>NZ_LOHG01000041.1 GCF_022790535.1 Pseudomonas maioricensis | reverse complement strand
TGGATTAATCCGGACACATCACAAAAAAATAAAGATTTAAATCTGTTCAAAATGCTGGAAAACAACCCAATCAACAGGATTGATCAGTTAGGTAATGTCCCCGTCCCCACCATCGCTCACTATTTTTGGGACGGAAGTAACATCCCCGCACATCACCTACGAAATACGCTCATGTTCAAACAGTTAAATCCTGATTACGAAGTTAATATCTGGACCTCCAAATACGCTAGAGCACTGACGACTCTCAGCGAAATGGAAATCAGCTCACAACCTGCTGATAGATACCTTTCAAATACACATGGAACATCGCTAGCCATTAGGACTACGCAAGAGCTATTTGATATTCTCAGCGCACACTACGGACAAACAAAAATAATAGAATCCATATTTACGCGAGAGAGCAATGGCCCTTACAGCAACCCAGCGTCGGGCAGCGACGTAATAGAACTGGCTGCTGTATATTCCTTAGGTGGCGTTTACATGGATACCGATGTCGCTGTTACCGGAGGCATCGGAACTTTGGAGGCCCCCCATGGGGCATTGGCACGCTTGGAAGGCCAGTCTACTTCCAATGCCGTAATAGCTTCAGCACCTCAATCCCCTATAATTAAAAAACTCCTCGATACAGTTGTCACCAACTATACTACCGCTCCATTTATGACAGACAGAGAGGAGAAAATCAATTTAGGATGGAGTAAAAAGCGCAGCGCCCCGGGCGAAGGTCTATTTAGTCGATTTAAATTAACCATGCACATGACAGGCCCGGAAATATTCGCGGATCAATTGCGCAATGTAAACCCTGCAGAATACTCAGTGCCCATCGAGTACTTCGCTCAGGTCGACAACAAAATGAGCATCCACGCACGACCTGCAACCAGAACATTATAAAACATATTCTTCCAAGGATACAAATCTGGATTAAATGCTGAAAGTCGTTGGCGAAACCCCAAACCAGGAAGAAGGGCCTCATTCAGTTAATTGCAATAATCAAACGATTCTATATTTTCTAAAATGTGTGCTATTGAATTTTTATAAAATTAAAATATTGTTAATACGAAGACTTACATTATGAACATTGCTCTCCATGCTCACACCCCTATCGTGGCGATCTTCGATCCCCGCGCCCTGGCGGTGGGTAGCCTTGGATATTGCCGGAGTAGTGAGCTGGATGAGCCTGAGCCGCGAATAACTCGCCACTCTTACGACCTCGCTGGCCGCCTGATTGCCAGCCAGGACCCACGTCTGCCAACGCCCAACCAGCGCAGCGTGTATAGCCTTTCCGGCCAAGTGTTATCGACCGACAGCGTCGACTCTGGCTGGCGGTTGACGCTGCCGGGCGAAGCGGGGCAGTTGCTATCGGGTTGGGACGGGCGCGGCAGTCAGCGGCAGGTTGAATATGACGAGCTGCTGCGGCCGGTATTGATCCGGGAAACCACTGAGACTGTCCGTGGGACCGGCTTTAGCTGGGAGGCCAGCTCAATCGCAGCAGCCCCTTCGCCAGACACATCGCCTTCCCGGCTAAAGCCGCTCCCACGGAAATCACAGTCTCAAATCGTCGAGCGTTTCACCTACGCTGGCCCGGAATCTGCTGAGCATAACCAATGCAACCAACTCGCTCGCCATGACGATACGGCAGGCACGATCCGTCGCCCGGACTACGGCCTGCTCGGATCACCACTGAACGAAGTCCGGCAGTTTTTGAGCGACCCGGATATACCCGATTGGCCGCTGCCGATAGCCGAATGCGATGCCTTGCTGGAGTCCGGAGGCCTGGAATCGAAATGGGTCTTCAACGCATTGGGCGAGGTGATCGAACAAACCGACGCCATGGGTTATACGCGGCGCGTTCAACAAACCGTCGCAGGCCAACTGAAGTCGGTTGCTCTGGGCGAGCAGGTCTTGCTCAGCGATATTAATTACAACGCGTTCGAACAGGTCGAGCGGCAAACAGCCGGTAATGGAGTCGTAAGCCGCTGGGAATACGATCCACAAGCCGGACACCTGACTGAACTTGGCTCGACACTTGGTAACAATGCACCCTTGCAGCATTTGAAATACAGCTACGACCCGGTCGGCAATATTGAACAGATCCAAGACACCGCACAACCAGTGCGTTTCTTTGCCAACCAGCGAATTGAACCGATCAACCGCTACCGTTACGACACCCTGTACCAACTGATCGAAGCCACCGGCCGGGAAGTCAAAACCGGCGCAAGCCATGGTCCCGCCCTGCCCGACTTGCAGAACCTGCCGCCTGATCCCAACCAGATCGCCAATTACACGCAAAGCTATGAATACGACGCGGGCGGCAATCTGCTGAAAATGCATCACGTCGGTGACCAGCCCTTCACCCGCCT
>NZ_LOHG01000040.1 GCF_022790535.1 Pseudomonas maioricensis | reverse complement strand
GAGTTGGACGGTTTAGTTGGCTCGGAAGAGGTTTCGATGAAGTTGATCGAAAGCGGTGAAAAAGGTAGTTGACAGCAGGTTGTAACGCTGTAGAATTCGCCTCCCGCTAACGAGCAACGTGATGTTGATCGAAGCGCAAGTGGTTGAAGTTGCAAAGGAAACTTTGAAAACTTCTTAAAATAACCGCTTGACAGATACAGAGGCTGCTGTAGAATGCGCGCCTCGGTTGAGACGAAAGATCTTAACCAACCGCTCTTTAACAATTGAATCAAGCAATTCGTGTGGGTGCTTGCGCTGTCAGACTGAAGTCAACAGATTATCAGCATCGTAAGTTACTCCGCGAGAAATCAAAGAAATAACCAACGATTGCTGAGCCAAGTTTAGGGTTTTCTCAAAACCCAAAGATGTTTGAACTGAAGAGTTTGATCATGGCTCAGATTGAACGCTGGCGGCAGGCCTAACACATGCAAGTCGAGCGGCAGCACGGGTACTTGTACCTGGTGGCGAGCGGCGGACGGGTGAGTAATGCCTAGGAATCTGCCTGGTAGTGGGGGATAACGCTCGGAAACGGACGCTAATACCGCATACGTCCTACGGGAGAAAGCAGGGGACCTTCGGGCCTTGCGCTATCAGATGAGCCTAGGTCGGATTAGCTAGTTGGTGAGGTAATGGCTCACCAAGGCGACGATCCGTAACTGGTCTGAGAGGATGATCAGTCACACTGGAACTGAGACACGGTCCAGACTCCTACGGGAGGCAGCAGTGGGGAATATTGGACAATGGGCGAAAGCCTGATCCAGCCATGCCGCGTGTGTGAAGAAGGTCTTCGGATTGTAAAGCACTTTAAGTTGGGAGGAAGGGCATTTACCTAATACGTAAGTGTTTTGACGTTACCGACAGAATAAGCACCGGCTAACTCTGTGCCAGCAGCCGCGGTAATACAGAGGGTGCAAGCGTTAATCGGAATTACTGGGCGTAAAGCGCGCGTAGGTGGTTTGTTAAGTTGAATGTGAAATCCCCGGGCTCAACCTGGGAACTGCATCCAAAACTGGCAAGCTAGAGTATGGTAGAGGGTGGTGGAATTTCCTGTGTAGCGGTGAAATGCGTAGATATAGGAAGGAACACCAGTGGCGAAGGCGACCACCTGGACTGATACTGACACTGAGGTGCGAAAGCGTGGGGAGCAAACAGGATTAGATACCCTGGTAGTCCACGCCGTAAACGATGTCAACTAGCCGTTGGGAGCCTTGAGCTCTTAGTGGCGCAGCTAACGCATTAAGTTGACCGCCTGGGGAGTACGGCCGCAAGGTTAAAACTCAAATGAATTGACGGGGGCCCGCACAAGCGGTGGAGCATGTGGTTTAATTCGAAGCAACGCGAAGAACCTTACCAGGCCTTGACATCCAATGAACTTTCCAGAGATGGATTGGTGCCTTCGGGAACATTGAGACAGGTGCTGCATGGCTGTCGTCAGCTCGTGTCGTGAGATGTTGGGTTAAGTCCCGTAACGAGCGCAACCCTTGTCCTTAGTTACCAGCACGTTATGGTGGGCACTCTAAGGAGACTGCCGGTGACAAACCGGAGGAAGGTGGGGATGACGTCAAGTCATCATGGCCCTTACGGCCTGGGCTACACACGTGCTACAATGGTCGGTACAGAGGGTTGCCAAGCCGCGAGGTGGAGCTAATCCCATAAAACCGATCGTAGTCCGGATCGCAGTCTGCAACTCGACTGCGTGAAGTCGGAATCGCTAGTAATCGCGAATCAGAATGTCGCGGTGAATACGTTCCCGGGCCTTGTACACACCGCCCGTCACACCATGGGAGTGGGTTGCACCAGAAGTAGCTAGTCTAACCTTCGGGAGGACGGTTACCACGGTGTGATTCATGACTGGGGTGAAGTCGTAACAAGGTAGCCGTAGGGGAACCTGCGGCTGGATCACCTCCTTAATCGACGACTCAACTGCAGCACAAGTTCCCACACGAATTGCTTGATTCATTGAAGAAGACGATTAGAAGCAGCTTTTGCTTTGCACACCCGATATTGGGTCTGTAGCTCAGTTGGTTAGAGCGCACCCCTGATAAGGGTGAGGTCGGCAGTTCGAATCTGCCCAGACCCACCAGTTACCTGGTGAAGTTGGTCAGAGCGCGTACGACACCCGGATACGGGGCCATAGCTCAGCTGGGAGAGCGCCTGCCTTGCACGCAGGAGGTCAGCGGTTCGATCCCGCTTGGCTCCACCACTTACTGCTTCTGTTTGAAAGCTTAGAAATGAGCACTCCATCGATGAGATGGTGAGTGTTGATTTCTAGTCTTTGATTAGATCGTTCTTTAAAAATTTGGGTATGTGATAGAAATATAGACTGGGCACCTCTTTCACTGGTGCGTGTCCAGGCTAAGGTAAAGTTTGTGAGAACAAACTTTCGGCGAATGTCGTCTTCACAGTATAACCAGATTGCTTGGGGTTATATGGTCAAGTGAAGAAGCGCATACGGTGGATGCCTTGGCAGTCAGAGGCGATGAAAGACGTGGTAGCCTGCGAAAAGCTTCGGGGAGTCGGCAAACAGACTGTGATCCGGAGATGTCTGAATGGGGGAACCCAGCTGTCATAAGACAGTTACCTTACACTGAATACATAGGTGTATGGAGCGAACCAGGGGAACTGAAACATCTAAGTACCCTGAGGAAAAGAAATCAACCGAGATTCCCTTAGTAGTGGCGAGCGAACGGGGACCAGCCCTTAAGTTGTTTAGAGATTAGCGGAACGCTCTGGAAAGTGCGGCCATAGTGGGTGATAGCCCTGTACGCGAAAATCTCTTTGCAATGAAATCGAGTAGGACGGGGCACGAGAAACCTTGTCTGAACATGGGGGGACCATCCTCCAAGGCTAAATACTACTGACTGACCGATAGTGAACTAGTACCGTGAGGGAAAGGCGAAAAGAACCCCGGAGAGGGGAGTGAAATAGATCCTGAAACCGTATGCGTACAAGCAGTGGGAGCCCACTTTGTTGGGTGACTGCGTACCTTTTGTATAATGGGTCAGCGACTTATTTTCAGTGGCGAGCTTAACCGAATAGGGGAGGCGTAGCGAAAGCGAGTCTTAATAGGGCGTCTAGTCGCTGGGAATAGACCCGAAACCGGGCGATCTATCCATGGGCAGGTTGAAGGTTGGGTAACACTAACTGGAGGACCGAACCGACTACCGTTGAAAAGTTAGCGGATGACCTGTGGATCGGAGTGAAAGGCTAATCAAGCTCGGAGATAGCTGGTTCTCCTCGAAAGCTATTTAGGTAGCGCCTCATGTATCACTGTAGGGGGTAGAGCACTGTTTCGGCTAGGGGGTCATCCCGACTTACCAAACCGATGCAAACTCCGAATACCTACAAGTGCCGAGCATGGGAGACACACGGCGGGTGCTAACGTCCGTCGTGAAAAGGGAAACAACCCAGACCGTCAGCTAAGGTCCCAAAATCCTGGTTAAGTGGGAAACGATGTGGGAAGGCTTAGACAGCTAGGAGGTTGGCTTAGAAGCAGCCACCCTTTAAAGAAAGCGTAATAGCTCACTAGTCGAGTCGGCCTGCGCGGAAGATGTAACGGGGCTCAAACCAGGTACCGAAGCTACGGGTATCATCTTTTGATGATGCGGTAGAGGAGCGTTCTGTAAGCCTGTGAAGGTGAGTTGAGAAGCTTGCTGGAGGTATCAGAAGTGCGAATGCTGACATGAGTAACGACAATGGGTGTGAAAAACACCCACGCCGAAAGACCAAGGTTTCCTGCGCAACGTTAATCGACGCAGGGTTAGTCGGTCCCTAAGGCGAGGCTGAAAAGCGTAGTCGATGGAAAACAGGTTAATATTCCTGTACTTCTGGTTATTGCGATGGAGGGACGGAGAAGGCTAGGCCAGCTTGGCGTTGGTTGTCCAAGTTTAAGGTGGTAGGCTGGAATCTTAGGTAAATCCGGGGTTCTAAGGCCGAGAGCTGATGACGAGTTATCTTTTAGATGACGAAGTGGTTGATGCCATGCTTCCAAGAAAAGCTTCTAAGCTTCAGGTAACCAGGAACCGTACCCCAAACCGACACAGGTGGTTGGGTAGAGAATACCAAGGCGCTTGAGAGAACTCGGGTGAAGGAACTAGGCAAAATGGCACCGTAACTTCGGGAGAAGGTGCGCCGGTGAGGGTGAAGGACTTGCTCCGTAAGCTCATGCCGGTCGAAGATACCAGGCCGCTGCGACTGTTTATTAAAAACACAGCACTCTGCAAACACGAAAGTGGACGTATAGGGTGTGACGCCTGCCCGGTGCCGGAAGGTTAATTGATGGGGTTAGCTAACGCGAAGCTCTTGATCGAAGCCCCGGTAAACGGCGGCCGTAACTATAACGGTCCTAAGGTAGCGAAATTCCTTGTCGGGTAAGTTCCGACCTGCACGAATGGCGTAACGATGGCGGCGCTGTCTCCACCCGAGACTCAGTGAAATTGAAATCGCTGTGAAGATGCAGTGTATCCGCGGCTAGACGGAAAGACCCCGTGAACCTTTACTATAGCTTTGCACTGGACTTTGAATTTGCTTGTGTAGGATAGGTGGGAGGCTTTGAAGCGTGGACGCCAGTCTGCGTGGAGCCAACCTTGAAATACCACCCTGGCAACTTTGAGGTTCTAACTCAGGTCCGTTATCCGGATCGAGGACAGTGTATGGTGGGTAGTTTGACTGGGGCGGTCTCCTCCTAAAGAGTAACGGAGGAGTACGAAGGTGCGCTCAGACCGGTCGGAAATCGGTCGTAGAGTATAAAGGCAAAAGCGCGCTTGACTGCGAGACAGACACGTCGAGCAGGTACGAAAGTAGGTCTTAGTGATCCGGTGGTTCTGTATGGAAGGGCCATCGCTCAACGGATAAAAGGTACTCCGGGGATAACAGGCTGATACCGCCCAAGAGTTCATATCGACGGCGGTGTTTGGCACCTCGATGTCGGCTCATCACATCCTGGGGCTGAAGCCGGTCCCAAGGGTATGGCTGTTCGCCATTTAAAGTGGTACGCGAGCTGGGTTTAGAACGTCGTGAGACAGTTCGGTCCCTATCTGCCGTGGACGTTTGAGATTTGAGAGGGGCTGCTCCTAGTACGAGAGGACCGGAGTGGACGAACCTCTGGTGTTCCGGTTGTCACGCCAGTGGCATTGCCGGGTAGCTATGTTCGGAAAAGATAACCGCTGAAAGCATCTAAGCGGGAAACTTGCCTCAAGATGAGATCTCACTGGAACCTTGAGTTCCCTGAAGGGCCGTCGAAGACTACGACGTTGATAGGTGGGGTGTGTAAGCGCTGTGAGGCGTTGAGCTAACCCATACTAATTGCCCGTGAGGCTTGACCATATAACACCCAAGCAATCTGTACGATTCGAAAGAAAAGACCAGATTGCGGTGACTGTGAAGACGACACAAACCGAAAGTTTGTTCGCACACTGAACCGATCTATCACATACCCATTAGCTGAGGCGTCCCGCAAGGGCACGAACCGGCA
>NZ_LOHG01000039.1 GCF_022790535.1 Pseudomonas maioricensis | reverse complement strand
GGGTTGCCCACGGTTCAGAATCTGCGTTCGGCCGAGCGACAGCGAGGCACCCAGTGGTGGGGCAAGAGCGTTTTGCTTACTTTTGGGCTCTTTTCAAAAGTGAGGCGCTGTAAAAGCGCAACCAGTATCAGCCGTTACACACCAATGGATATGCACAAAAATCCAAAAAGACTCACCCCTCCCACTGCCTCATCCGCACCCGACAATGCTTCATCGCATTCACAATATGCTTCTCGACCAGACTGTGGGAGATCCCCAGACGCTCGGCTATCTCCGGATGAGACAGGCCTTCCAGCTTGCGCAGCAGAAAGCTCTCGCGACAGAGCTCGGGCAACTCGGCCAGCGCCCGTTGCACCATGTCCAGGCGCTGCCCCGTGTCTATGCTCGCCTGAGGAGACGGACTGAAATAACGCTCCTCCTGATCAAGCACCTCCAGCGGCTCAGTCTGGCGCAACACATTGCGCCGATGACCGTCGATAACCAGGTTCAACGCGGTGCGATACAGAAATGCCCTTGGCTGCTCGATCGGCGTGGAACTCGACCGTTCGAGCACGCGCAGGTAAGTATCCTGGACGATGTCCTCCGCCGCCTGGCGATTTCCCAGCCGGGCGTTCAGAAAAGACATGAGTTCACGATAGTAGTTTTCCAACATCACCTCTGGCCCGCATCGTCGCGGAGCCGATCCTTGAGCATGATCATCGCGCCCCGGGGAGGGACGAGCGGTACTGGCATTTTGTACGCAGGCGCAATTTATAACAATTCTCATCTAGATTTAAAACAACGCGTATAAAAGCTGTAGCAATAATGTGTAACAGACACGCTTTAGCCAACCTCCCTCCTTAATTTCCTGCGCGGGTTTCTCGTCTATTGGGCAGTTCCCCGTTTCTGTCGGCATTAGCGACAGCATCCACCTTGCACCGAGCGTGGTACGACGGGCCGATCCCATTGGCCGGAACCCTGCATGAAACCTCTGCGACGCACCCGACGCGCGCTGTTCATAGCGCTATGCCTGATCCCTGTCGTTGCCCTGGCGGCCTGGCAGGTGTTGCCTGTCGGTCAGGAAAATCTGGCCACCGTGGCAGTGACCCGCGCAGACATAGAAAGCAGCGTCACTGCGCTGGGTACACTGCAGCCCCGCCGCTATGTTGACGTGGGTGCCCAGGCTTCCGGGCAGATTCGCACCATCCACGTTGAAATCGGCGACGAAGTCCAGAAAGGTCAACTGCTGGTAGAGATAGATCCCTCCACCCAGACGGCCAGACTCGACGCCGGACGTTACGCCATCGACAACCTCAAAGCGCAATTGCAGGAACAGCGCGCCCAGCATGAACTGGCAAGGCAGAAATACCATCGCCAGCAACGCCTGGCCGCTGGCGGTGCTACCCGCGAGGAGGACGTGCAGACCGCTCAGGCGGAATTGCACGCCACTCAGGCGCGCATCGATATGTTCAAGGCGCAGATCGCCCAGGCTCAGGCGAGTTTGCGCAGTGACGAAGCAGAGCTGGGTTACACCAAAATTTATGCACCGATGTCCGGCACGGTGGTGGCGCTGGATGCCAGGGTTGGCCAGACACTCAACGCTCAGCAACAGACCCCGCTGATTCTGCGCATCGCCAAGCTGTCGCCGATGACCGTATGGGCGGAGGTTTCCGAGGCGGATATCGGCCACGTCAAACCGGGCATGACGGCCTGGTTCACTACGCTCAGCGGTGGCAGCAGGCGCTGGAACAGTACGGTTCGGCAAATTCTGCCGATTCCGCCCAAGCCCCTCGATCAAATTAGTCAGGGCGGCGGCAGCCCGGCCAGTGCCAGTAAGAGCGGCGGCCGTGTAGTGCTGTACACCGTGCTACTCGATGTGGAAAACCCCGATCACGCACTCATGGCGGAAATGACCACTCAGGTATTTTTTGTCGCCGAACGCGCCCAAAACATCCTGACCGTTCCGGTTGCTGCGTTGCACCGCGATAGCCAGCAACGTCAGACCGTCCAGGTGGTTGCGCGCAATGGCGATATTCAACCCAGAGAGGTTCGCACCGGCATCAGTGACCGGTTGCGAGTGCAGGTGCTGGACGGGTTGGCGGAAGGTGAGCGGCTGCTGATCGGCCCCGTGTCCGGCAACGGTGGTTGAATGCAAACGCCGCTGATTGACCTGCAAGACATCTGCAAAACCTACGGTGGCGGCGACAAGCCGACTGTCGAAGTGTTGCGCGGTATCAATCTGTCAATTCACCCGGGTGAGTTTGTGGCCATCGTCGGCGCTTCGGGTTCCGGCAAATCGACGCTGATGAACATCCTCGGTTGCCTCGACCGCCCGACCTCAGGCAGCTATCTGTTTGCTGGTCAGACCGTAGCGTCTCTGAACAGCGACGAACTGGCGTGGTTGCGGCGCGAAGCGTTTGGCTTTGTATTCCAGGGCTATCACCTGATCCCTTCAAGCTCAGCCCAGGAAAACGTCGAGATGCCGGCTATTTATGCCGGGCTTCCCGCAGCCGAACGTCACGCACGTGCCGCAGCCCTGCTTGATCGGCTGGGTCTGACCAGCCGCACCGGCAACCGCCCGCATCAACTGTCCGGCGGTCAGCAGCAACGTGTGTCGATTGCCCGGGCATTGATGAATGGCGGGCACATCATTCTGGCCGACGAACCTACCGGCGCTCTTGATAGCCACAGCGGTGCAGAAGTCATGCTGTTGCTGGACGAACTGGCGCAGCAGGGACACGTGGTTATTCTGATCACCCATGATCGGGAGGTGGCTGAGCGCGCCAAACGCGTCATTGAAATCCGCGACGGCCTGATTATCAGCGACAGCGTATCGGCTGACCTTTCGCAGCAGACCCCAGCCAGTGGCGCCTTGCAAGCAGTGGATCTGCGTCAGCGCCTGAGCGACGGCAGCAGCCCGAGCGGCGCCTGGAAAGGCGAGCTGCTCGATTCGATTCAGGCTGCGTGGCGGATCATGTGGATCAATCGTTTTCGTACCGCGCTGACCCTGCTCGGGATCATCATCGGCGTCGCATCGGTGGTGGTCATGCTCGCGGTCGGCGAAGGCAGCAAGCGACAGGTCATGTCGCAAATGGGCGCGTTCGGCTCGAACATCATTTACCTCAATGGTACTGCGGCCACACCTCGCGCTGCTCCCGGCATTATTAGCCTCGATGACGTGGCCGCACTCGCTACGCTGCCGCAGGTCACCCGGGTCATGCCGGTCAACGGTGGCAAGGCAAGCGTACGCTTTGGCAGTGTTGATCAGCGGGTCTACGTCGGCGGCAGTAATACTTCGTTTCCGGGCATTTTCAATTGGCCGGTGGTCCAGGGCAGTTACTTTACCGATTCCGATGAAGCGAGCGCCGCCCCCGTCGCGGTGATCGGCGAAAAGGTCCGCGAGAAATTCTTTACCGGGGTCGACCCACTGGGTCGCTACATCCTGATCGAAAACGTGCCTTTCCAGGTGATCGGGGTACTGGTCGCCAAAGGCGCCAGCTCGGGTGAGCAGGACAGCGACATGCGAGTCATGATCCCCTACTCCTCTGCCAGCGTTCGGCTGTTTGGCAATCGCGATCCGGAGTACGTCGTGATCGCTGCTGCTGACGCACGCAAGGTCAAGGAAACCGAACAGGCAATCGATGAACTCATGCTCAAGCTGCACAACGGCACACGGGATTACGAACTGACCAACAACGCAGCAATGATCCAGGCCGAGGCACGCACCCAGAACACCCTGTCACTGATGCTCGGCTCGATTGCGGCCATTTCACTGTTGGTGGGCGGTATCGGGGTGATGAATATCATGCTGATGACTGTGCGCGAACGAACCCGGGAAATTGGAATTCGCATGGCCACCGGCGCTCGCCAGCGAGACATCCTGCGTCAATTTCTCACCGAAGCCGTGATGCTCTCGGTCGTCGGCGGGCTGACGGGCATAGGCCTGGCACTGCTGGTCGGCGGTGCGCTGTTGCTAAGCAAGGTTGCAGTAGCGTTTTCCCTGCCCGCTGTGCTGGGTGCCTTCGCCTGTGCGCTGGTGACCGGGGTGGTATTCGGCTTCATGCCAGCGCGCAAGGCTGCACGTCTCGACCCGGTGACGGCCCTTACCAGTGAATGAGCGATCAATGAAAACCGTCCCGATTCTGCTGACCGTGTGCCTGGCCCTGGCAGCATGCAGCCAACAACCCACACCGACCGACAGTGGAATTCCCTCTCCTGCCGCCTGGCAGTATGCCGAGCACCTTGCCCAGGCGGCAGACAACCGGCTGTGGTGGCAGGATTTCAACAGCCCGGAACTGGACACCCTCATCAGTCAGGCTCGCGCGGGCAGCCATGACCTCGCGGCAGCCATGGCCAGAGTGCGGCAGGCGCAGGCATCAGCACGAATCGCCGGAGCGCCTCTGCTACCGGAGCTGAGCGGCAACCTCACCAATAACCGGCAAAGCCTGATCAGTGGTGACGGCTATCGTCAGCTGGATGTCGACCGGTACGACCGTAACGCCGAGTATTTCGAAACATCACTGGTAGCCAGTTACGAGCTGGATTTCTGGGGTGGCAAACAGGCGGCAGTCGACAGTGCGGGCATGAGCCTGCGCGCCAGCGAATTCGACCGCTCGACGGTGGAGTTGACCTTGCTCAGCGGTGTCGCCAGCACTTACCTGCAAGCACGGGCACTGCAGGCGCAGGCGGGCATCGCTGAACTGAACCTGACCAACGCCGAGCGAGTTCTGCAACTGGTTCAGACCCGTTTTCAATCAGGGGCCGCTACCGCACTGGAACTTGCTCAACAGAAAAGCCTGGTGGCAACGCAGCAACGCCAACTGCCGCTGCTCAGGCAGCAAGCCCGAGAGGCGCTGATCAGCCTGGCAACGCTACTGGGAGAGCCCGTGCAAAACCTGCGCGTACTGGGCGTCGACTTTGAAAGCCTGACCAGTCCGGACATTGGTGCAGGTTTACCCAGCGAACTCCTCGGCCGACGCCCCGACATCGCCGCCGCCGAAGCGCGGTTATCGGCAGCGCAGGCGGATGTTCGGGTAGCACGCGCGGCGATGCTGCCCAAAATCACCCTGACAGCCACCCTGGGCTCGGGCGCCGACAAGGCCCACGACATTCTGCAAAATCCGTTTTACAACCTGACCAGCGGGCTCGTGGCACCGATCTTCAACAACGGCCGCTTGCGTGGAGAACGAGACAGAAACATCGCCAAGCAACAGGAATTACTCGAGAACTATCGCGGCACAATTGTCAGTGCTTTCGC
The DNA here is from genome assembly GCF_022790535.1 of Pseudomonas maioricensis. GTDB lineage: Bacteria > Pseudomonadota > Gammaproteobacteria > Pseudomonadales > Pseudomonadaceae > Aquipseudomonas > Aquipseudomonas maioricensis. Next base: position 341 of record NZ_LOHG01000039.1, on the reverse strand, counting down.
CGACGTGGAGAAAGCGCTGAACAGCATTGACGGCCTGGACCAACAGCATCGCTGGCAGCACGAGGAACTAAGTCAGGCCCAGCGCGCCTTTGATATCGCCGAAGCACGCTACCGTGCCGGTGCCGAAGACCTGCTCACCGTGCTGCAAACCCAGCGCACGCTGTACGAAGCACAAAACCTCAACGTCCAGTTGCGGCTGTCGCGCCTGCAAGCCAGCGTGGCGCTCTATAAAGCGCTGGGTGGTGGGTGGAAAGCGGACGCTGAACGGATGTGAGAAGCACACCCATTCCCGTGGAAGCGCCCCGTCGCGCAGTAAACACAAGACCTGTGGGAGCTGCCGA
>NZ_LOHG01000038.1:7939-10809 GCF_022790535.1 Pseudomonas maioricensis | reverse complement strand
ATGGATTAATCCTGATCCAGCGGGGGCAGTGGATGGGTTGAACTTGTTTCTTTTTGTCAGTAACTGTCCGATTTCGTCTTTCGATTCAGACGGACTACAAGGAAAACGAGAAAAAGCATCGGCCATCGAATCGGCCAAGCTTCACTACACCAACCATTTACTTCCAAATATCCTTGCTCGCATAGAGATGGATAAGCAAAGGGCCACGGCCTCGCTAGTGAAACGTACAGGCTCATCGAGCACGAGCCATATCGGTGAGTTGCTGGAAACTGCTTACTCCGCACTTGAAAATGCTCCGATGACCTTCAACATCACTCCAGCAAAACTTGCGCAACTGACTGGGGGCGGAATGATCAACGCCTGGAAGCCCCTTCAAAAAGCAAATACCTATACCGAAATGCGCGACACCGTCGAAAATCAGATGTTTGAGTACCGGACATCCCACTCTCCAGTCACACGAAAGGCAGCCAGTACGGGCATACACCCTATTAAAGCTTATACTCGCCCGTTATACGGAGCCCTTCAAATAGCTGAAGATTATGAAACTGTCGGCGGCGCACCGACGTATGGGGCGACTGCGTTTTACCTAAACGATTCAGCCAGGTCGTTCATGACGTTTACCGCAGCGGATAGTTTGTCCACCCATGCAAAAATCGGCAGCTTGGCTGCCCCGGGCAACCTCTATCCCCTTATTGCAGATATGCGCCCTGACACTTGGGAGGTTTTACACAACCAACTGAGTGGTGCCGGGAAGCCTGTCAGGGTATCAGCGTCTTCCAATTATATTGAATGGCAATCCCACGCCCCAATCAAGTGGGACGAAATGAAAGTTTTGACTTTTCAAAGAAAAACAGACTTTGAGAAATCACTTTCAACGCTAAGTATTGTTGATTTCTACAAAAAACAATCAATTAGTGCCCGTATAAAGCGACTGGATTAGCCTAACAAGCACATCCAGCCCGCAGAAAATAAATCGTTTGAGTTCGCAAACTATAGGTCATTTCATAGTGCGCGGCCTGAATAATAGACTTCCATGCCTGGGCGTCATCAATGCCCAGCAATGGTCACCCAGCGAGCGAACGGAGTAGCTCAGACCCGACCCAACCTGCCCACTTGGCGAGCATGGGAAATACTCATATTGATCTCAAATATTCGACGGTTTCTGACATACGGCCGGGGCTGTCCGATCTCGCGGCCTAAGCTTAAATACGCTACTTACCTGGAGCCTCAGCCAATGAGCGCAGCTCTGCATACCCATACACCCACTCTTGCGACAATCGATCCTCGGGGCTTGGCGGTGGGTAGTCTTTCGTACTGCAGGAGTGAAGAACACCAGGAAGCTGAACTACGCATAACCCGCCATTCTTACGATCACGCCGGGCGCCCGATTTCCAGCCAGGACTCACGTCTGCCAACGCCCAACCAGCGCAACGTCTACAGCCTCAACGGCCAAGTGCTATTGACCGACAGCGTCGATGCCGGTTGGCGGGTGACGCTACCGGGCGAAGCCGGGCAAGTGCTTGAGGGATGGGACGGGCGCGGCAGTCACGCAGTGGTTGAATACGATGAGATGCAGCGGCCGGTATTGATAAGCGAAGCTACGGGCGATGCAGTTGGAGCGACCGGTCAGGAGCAGCGTGCTCGACCTCTTCGCGGGCAAGCCTCGCTCCAACAGGGTTTGGCCGTCGAGCGTTTCACCTACGGCGGGCCAGAATTAGCCGAGCACAACCAATGCAACAAGTTAGTCTGCCATGACGATACAGCCGGCACGATCCATCGCCCGGATTACGGCTTGCTCGGTTCGCCACTGAGCGAAGTCCGCCACTTTTTGCGCGATTTGGACATGCCCGATTGGCCACTGGAGGTTGCCGAACGCGACGCCTTACTGGAGACCGATGGCTTTGCATCGACCTGGGGCATCAACGCATTGGGCGAGGTGATCGAGCAAACCGATGCCATGAGCAACCCCCGGCACTTCACACATACCGTCGCGGGCCAGCTGAAATCGGTCACTTTGGGCGAACAGGTCCTGATCCACAACATCAACTACAACGCCTTCGAACAGGTTGAGCAGCAATCAGCCGGTAATGGGGTAATCAGCCGCTCAACTTACGACCCGCAAAGTGGCCGCCTGATTGAACTTGGGGTTGCGCTGCCCAACGCCCCACCTTTGCAGCTTTTGAAATACGGCTACGACCCGGTCGGCAATATCGAACAGATCGAAGACGCTGCCCAGCCCGTACGTTTCTTCGCCAACCAGCGTGCCGACCCGATCAACCAATATCATTACGACACCCTGTACCAACTAATCGAAGCCACCGGCCGGGAAATCAAAACCGGCGCCAGTCACGGCCCCGCCCTGCCCGACTTGCAGAACCTGCCGCCTGATCCCAACCAGATCGCCAATTACACGCAAAGCTATGCATACGACGCGGGCGGCAATCTGCTGGAAATGCGCCACATTGGCGCTCAGTTGTTCACCCGAACCATGCGCGTTGCACCGGACAGCAATCGCAGCCTGCCTGCCGATGAAGTGGACGTAGATTTTGAAGACGGCTTCGACGCCAACGGCAATCTTCAGCAACTGGTACGCGGGCAGAGTTTGAGTTGGGACGCCCGCAACCAACTTCGGCAGATCACTACCGTGCAGCGAGAAGACGGGCCAAGCGATGACGAGACCTATATCTATGACGGACAAGGCCAACGCTGCCGTAAAATCAGCAGTGCTCGGGCCAGCGGCAGGACCTTGATCAACGAAGTGCGATATTTACCCGGGCTGGAAATCCGCAGCAATGCCGATGGCGAAACCCTGCACGTGGTCACGGTGAACAATGTGTGCATGCTGCATTGGCCTGCAGGGACACACAGCG
>NZ_LOHG01000038.1:4093-7255 GCF_022790535.1 Pseudomonas maioricensis | reverse complement strand
AAGTTAAATACAAAACGGTGCGCTACTCGGGTAAAGAGCTCGATGCCAGTGGGCTTTATTATTATGGGGTCCGGTATTACGCGCCTTGGTTGCAGCGATGGATTAATCCGGACCCAGCGGGGGCTGTGGATGGGGCGAACCTGTATCGGTTCGTGCATAACCAGCCCACAGTACTCAAAGACGGAATAGGCGCATCACCTTCTCATTTTTCGGATGCTGTCAGTGCTTATGACCGTATGTTCAAACAGGGACTGGTATGGCAGGGACTCATGCGAGGCTCTGAAAATGGGTTTGAAACAATGGGGCGACTGTCCAGAGCAAACCTATACCAACTAGAAAGCGAACTGGACAGCGAAAAACAAAGAAAAGTTGCTGACCGCATAGCAGGCATTTCGCCGGAAGACTACTGGATTACGCATTTCAGCAGGCAGGATTTTTCCAATGAAGAAGGCGTGCATTTCAAATCACTTGTGATGCTACAAGAAGAGAGAGGTGACACAGGGTATGAAGGAAATTCGGAGGGAGGAAATATCCCGAACTATGGCAATCATGATTTCGCTTTTTTTGCTTTGGAGACTGGAGGGAGCGAGCCGGTAAAAAGTAAATCAAGGTTTGGAGATTATCGGTACCACTCGACTCTGTCGGCTCTGGGTAACAAAAGACCTTATTCGCATATCGAAGTCGGTGATTTGCTCAGGCATAACACCCGTGATCTCAGCGAGGCGCGATCTAGATCTCTTCACTGGCTCAGCACCTCAAAGGGAGATTCGATAGATTTTTCGAGCTTCAAGGACAGGGTCGGATTAAGGGAAGACAGGGAGGCTGACTTACTGTTTTTGGGTGCAGACATGCTTCAGGGGCTTGGAAAAAAAATCGCCGTGGACCTAGGAAGTTTGCCTGGGTCCACACAGGATGTAATTGTTGAATGGACTGCCGGGGATCGCCCTTTGGGGAATGTGAATGAGGTGATCAATTCGTTTTATCGCCCTCAAATCGCGGTTCCAAAAGGCCTCAAGCTCAACAGATGTCAATTCACGCTTAAAAAACTGTGAGTGTGCGCCAAATAGCTGAAATATTAAGCATTCGAAAGCCGACTCACACTAGTGATCTGCCCACTCCAGATCATTTCGTAGTGCGCGGTCTGAACAATCGACTTCACATGCCTGGGCGTCATCAATGCCCAGCAATGGTTGCCCGGCGAGCGAACGGAGTTGTAGCGCAGCCCTGGGCACCCTGCCCGCTTGGCGGCGTGGCCCAGTTGGCGAGGGTGGGAATAATCATCAGGATCGTAGATCGGCTCTGAAAGTGACAGCCCGGTAGCATCGCGATTTGCCACTTCATCAAAGGTGCAGAGCAGGCCGCGAAACAGGAAGCGCTCATAGTTGAGTCCTGCCACTCTCGACCAATAGTGGTTCTGGTGATGCCGCACCTCTGCGATGGCGGTTTCCATCACATCGGCCAGATACAGCACCCCGAAAGCCCCCGAACTGAAACGCGAGCCCGCCGGATTCACATGGGTGAATGGCCCGACCGCGTAGGAACAACCGGGAATGCCGAATGGAATCTCGGCGACCGGGATCAACGCAATGCGCCCGATCTCATTCTGCAACCGCGGATTGGTCAGCGCCTGTAGCTGATACAGCCCCTCGAACTCGGCGGCATCTGCAACATCGTCGAACAGATCGATGGGCGGGAATCTGGAATTGACCAACCGATAAGCCCGCTGCTCTTGCTCGGCAAGGATCGGCAGGCTGTCGAGGGTCACCATTGCGCGCCCCGGAGTGCGTCGACGCGGCGGAAGGTTTCATACAGCGAAACGATGTCGCCCTGCGCCATGATGTCCAGCGGCTTGCGGCCGTTGAAAAACTCGTTGTCGTTGGCCATCGAAGGGAAGCCGTACACGTTGTCCGGGTTGTCGAAAACCGTGCGCAGCGCCGCATGAATATTCAGCACGAAGCTGATGCGGTGCATCTGATCCATGTCCAGCCCGACTGACCATTCAGAGCCTGTCTGCTTGGCCCGGGTGTAGGTGCTGCGCGAGATACGCAGAATCCGACACGCCTGCTCGCTGGACGCATCCCACTTGTCGAGAATGCGCAGCGCGGTGCGCAGACCGGATACGCATTGTTCTTTGGAGAGCGGCTGGAGTTGCGGAACGGCGGACATGATCGCTACCTTTTTAATCTACAGACTCAAACAATATCAATCAGCGTCTATAGATGCAAATCGATCTCTACGCCGTGCGCCGCTCCCACAGGGAATGCGACCTGCAGTTAAGCCCGTTGACCCGAGATGCCAGCTTCAGTGCAGCTCGAAAAAGCTGACACAACCTCTTCGTGCAGCAAACACAAAACCTTTGTGGGAGCCGGGCTTGCCCGCGATGCATGAGACCTAGCCAGAAGACATACCGCGTTATCGTTTATCGTCGGAATGCCGCCCAGACCAAGCACCGCTCCCACAAGGACTGTGCATGGCTCGATTTCCGGGAAACTGCGAGACATCTCCTCTTTGCTTGAAGGAAATTTCCGAGAGTGCTCTGAGTGCATTGCGCCCCCGATTCAAGACCTCTAGGGTGCGCCGGTCGCTGCAAAATCAGCGATCAGGTTTGGTAGACCTGAGTATCCTGGGCGCGGTGCGCCACCTTTTGCGAGGCGCATTTTTTCGGCCTATGTTTATGGTGGCCGCGCGCTTGGCGTCTTCGGATGCACCGGGTTTGCCTAGGTTACCGGTCTACCACTTGCGTGCGGCCGCCACCTTTATCGTTGGTAGCGATAGGAGCGGCTCCTTATAAATATCTGGGGACTGCTAAATGCTTAAACAAAACGATGCTCACTCACCCCTCTTCACCATCAACGACACCGTCGATCAGCAACAAGCGCTCAACTACGCATCTGACCTGCTGCGTTGCATCATCACGACCGCTTACGAGTCTGGCGACAATGCCATGGGCACCAGCCGTGATCTGGCCTTCTCGGTTGTCCACATGGCAGAGATTGCCAAGGCCATGGTGGATCGGTCTATCGATTGCCGGTAAACCCCACCGCGCTGCGGTCCCGTAGGAGTGGCTTTAGCCGCGAGGGCGTCGATACATTCGCAACATCTGCATTGCGAGAGATACCACTCTCCCGGCTAAAGCCAGTCCTACGGTTTCAGCAACAGCTT
>NZ_LOHG01000038.1:0-3418 GCF_022790535.1 Pseudomonas maioricensis | reverse complement strand
GCGCAAAGTTTTTTTCGAAGCTGGCGACCACGTAGCGGGTCAGGTCGACAGCGGGAGCCTCCAGATTGTAGCGCAGAGTCCAGTGATCGAAATTGCATGAACCAATGCTGACCCAGTCATCGATCAGCACCATTTTCAGGGGCCAAAAAAAACGGCTGGGATTCGACGATTCTTACCTAGGTGCAGCACTCTCAAACACGCGGGGAGTCAAGTCGTACTCGGCTATCGCCGTAATGGCCAAGCCGGTGTTAACCCGATTTTGGTTGTAAACAATGCGGGATCGCTCTGTGGGTTACTCGAACTGAAGCATTCCATCCATTGATTCCACAACTCGACATTTTCTGACATACGGCCAAGGCTGTGCGGTCTCCAGTCCTAAGCTTAACCAAGTGACTAACCAGAGATCTCATTCAGTGAACGCAGCTCTGCATGCCCATACCCCCACTATTGCGACGATCGATCCTCGCGGCTTGACGGTGCGCAGTCTTTCGTACTGCAGGGGTGAAGAACATCAGGACCCTGAACTACGCGTTACCCGCCATTCTTACGATCACGCCGGGCACCCTACTGCCAGCCAGGACCCACGTCTGCCAACGCCCAACCAAAACAGCGTCTACAGCCTTAACGGCCAAGTGCTATTGACCGACAGCGTCGATGCCGGTTGGCGGGTGACGCTGCCGGGCGAAGCGGAGCAGTTGCTTTCGGGTTGGGACGGTCGCGGCAGTCAGCGGCAGGTTGAATATGATGACCTGCTGCGGCCGGTATTGATCAGAGAGGCTACGGGGGATTCTGTTGGAGCGACCGGGGTGGCGCTCCAACAGGGTCCGGCTGTTGAACGTTTGACCTACGGTGGCCCGCAATCAGCCGAGCACAACCAGTGTAATCAACTCATCCGCCATGACGATACGGCGGGCACTGTCCACCACCCGGATTACAGTGTGCTTGGCGCGCCACTGAGTGAAGTTCGACACTTTTTACGCGAGCTTAACCTGCCCGATTGGCCGCTGCCGATAGCCGAACGAGATGCCTTGGTGGAAGCCAACGGTCTTGAATCAGGTTGGGCCTTCAATGCGCTGGGGGAAGTGATCGAACAAACCGACGCCATGGGCAACGCTCGGCAGTTCAAACACACAGTAGCGGGCCAACTGAAATCGGTTGCCCTTGGCGGGCAGGTGTTGCTCAGCGATATCAACTACAACGCGTTCGATCAGGTTGAGCAGCAAACAGCCGGTAATGGCGTGATCAGCCGCTCTCTCTATGACCCACAAACCGGGCGGCTAAGCGAACTCAGCGCAGCGCTGCCCGATGCACCGCCGGTTCAGCATTTTAAATACAGCTATGACCCGGTAGGCAATATCGAACAGATCGAAGATGCCGCCCAGCCGGTACATTTCTTCGCCAATCAACGTATCGACCCAATCAGCCGCTACCGCTACGACACGCTTTACCAACTGATCGAAGCCACCGGTCGAGAGGTTAAAACCGGCGCAAGCCATGGTCCCGCCCTGCCCGACTTGCATATCCTGCCGCCTGATCCCAACCAGATCGCCAATTACACGCAAAGCTATGAATACGACGCGGGCGGCAACCTGCTGAAAACGCATCACGTCGGTGACCAGCCCTTCACCCGCTTGATGCGCGTGGCACCGGGCTGCAATCGCAGCCTGCCCGCCGATGAAGTGGACGTAGATTTTGAAGACGGCTTCGACGCCAACGGCAATCTTCTACAACTGGTGCGTGGCCAGGATCTGAGTTGGGACGCCCGCAACCAGCTCCGGCACATCACCACTGTGCAACGCGATGATGGGCCGAGCGATGACGAGACCTATATCTACAACGGCGCAGCTCAGCGTTGTCGAAAAATCAGAAGTGCTCAGACGCGAAGCCGAACTCTCATCAATGAGGTGCGCTATTTACCGGGGCTGGAAATTCGCAGCAGTGCTGATGGCGAAGTTCTTCACGTCGTTATCGTGAATAACGTGAGAATGCTGCATTGGTTAGCGGGCAAACCGAACGATATCGCCAATGACCAACTACGCTACAGCCTCAATGATCATCTGGGTTCTACCACCTTGGAGCTGGATGATCAGGGCGGCCTGGTTAGCCAGGAAATATATTACCCGTTTGGCGGCACCGCGTGGTGGGCGGCGAGCGGTGCAGTTGAAGTTAAATACAAAACAGTACGCTATTCAGGTAAAGAACGTGACGCAAGCGGGCTTTATTATTATGGCTTCAGGTATTACGCGCCCTGGCTGCTGCGGTGGATTAATCCGGATCCGGCGGGAGCGATAAACGGATTAAATATCTTTTGCTTTACGGCTAACTCGCCCCTCCAAAACACTGACACGAATGGCCTGGACTACGAGGGGCTCCTTGATGAAACCGAAATCAATTTGATTCTCTTGGGCATACCACCATCGACAAGAGGGCTTGGTGAATTCTCCGTCCAACATAGGGACAACACATTGGCAGCGCTCAAGAAAACAACAGGATATCTAGAGAATGCATTAAAGATGATCCATCTATACCCAGAGGCCAGCAGTGAGACGATGCGTACCTACTTTGGTTATGAACACCCCTCTGTCAAAAAAAACGTCATCACTGCCTGGAACAGGACTCACCAGCTGTCCATGGAGTATCAATATCCCAAAGCAAGTGGCAAATTCGTAGGGTTTCTCCAAGCTCAGGGGGACCCCTCTGCGTTTGTCGTGACCTCTGATGTTCATGGCCGCATATTCATGAATACCCATACCCTGGACCACCCTTTTTTACCCTTAGTAATAGGCCATGAACTCTCCCACTTGGGAAGCGTCAAACACATTACAACCACAGGCCCACGAACCAGAGATTACTATTACCTGGAGTCGGAACATTTTAATACAATCACGAGCGGCTATAGAATATCTCAGGATGAAAACATTTTCCGCGCCGGCGCAAAACTTATAACAGGTGGCGGGCTTACGCCTGCAAACCTGCTCAATATCAAATACCCGGATAGATTCATAGACACGGTTAACTCCTTCCACAGCGCCCCACCTGCAAGCGATCTGCAAACAGCCACTTCAGTGTTCAATCGCAACCCACATATAATTGCATCCATGTCCTCCGAAAACGCAGATAGCCTGATACATGCCGCACATGATCTGCATGTAAAATACCGCAGCATAATTTCTAATCAACCAGGCCGGTCCAGACACTAATCCATTGACCTACCCATACAACCTGCTACCAGGAAGATTCTTTAGAATATCTGACCTGCTGCGTTGCATCGCACGATAGCTTACTGGGCTGGCGAAAATGAATGCCATCGGCACCAGCCGTGATCTGGCGTTCTCGGTTGTCCACATGGCAGAAATCGCCAAGGCCATGGTCGACCGCTCAATCGATTGCCGCTAACGGAATGAATGGACCTGTCCCG
>NZ_LOHG01000037.1 GCF_022790535.1 Pseudomonas maioricensis | reverse complement strand
GGCGGTGTATCAGACAAACCGCCATCGCTGCCTCGCGGTGCTCGTGAGCTCCTACAGGGAGTTTAGTTGAACCTTCAAGCCTGCGTCGTGTACCGCAACCACACCCCGCCACCGTCCTGAACCTCAGCCGAAACCAGTTTCAGATAGGCTGGCTGCTTCCAGGCCTCGGCCGATACCTCAAACGAGGCTGGATGCTCGCCTCTGCCATCGATCAAAGGCAGCAGCAAAACGCTGACTTCGTCCACGAGCCCGGCATTCAGGAACGAACCACTGACGTGAGGTCCGCCTTCGACGATCAGGCGTTTACGGCCCAGTTCGCTGGCGAGGATGTCGACGACTTTATTCAGGTCGATGTCAGTCTTGCCGCCAAAAATGTAGGACACATTGATGGATTGCAGATACGCAAGGTAATCGTCATCCACGGACTCGCTGACCACTTCGACCACATGGGAACCCAGCGCCTGATTGCTCTTCCAGGCGACTTTACCGTGGGGATCAATGGAAACGGCGAAGCTGTCAGCATGGCGATCAGCGAAATAATGCGTACGCGGCATCGGTGACGTGGCCAGACCACGGGGGTAGTCCTCGCTGTGAGCGATTTCCTGCATGGTCACGCGCCCACAAATCCAGGCATCAAACTTGAAGGTCTTGGCCAGCTCTTCGTAAAGGTCACCCGCCGCATTCTTGAAAGGCCGCTCCCAACCATCAGTCAAGGCGTGACCGTCCAGGGAGGACATCATGTGGCAGATGACGTAAGGCTTCATGGCAATGCTCCGGGCAGGTTACTTCACCAACACTGGCGATGTACTACCGACCCGTAGCGTCTGGGGATAGTTCGATTGCTAACGCTGCCAACGTCATCGCAGCCTTCGGCGGCTCTCTAAAAAAATATAACTCCCTGATACGGAGCGCCTTTTACTGTAGGAGTGAGCTTGCTCGCGATAGCGTCAGTTCAGGCGATATGTTCGTCGACCAAGAAACCGAATCTTCCGGATGCGACCCAGACCAAGCTCACTCCTACAGGTCCAATGTTTGCTTCAAGACAGCGCCGCGGCACAAACACCGGTGCGACTCCTGGCGTTGACCTCGCGGTGCCGTGGACACCGCAAGTGCCCCCATCAAAGCTTGAACTTGCCCACCATGCTCTGCAGGTGCACACCCAACCGCGCCAGCTCAACGCTGGACGCTGCGGTCTCTTCACTGGCAGCAGACGTCTGTTCAGAAATATCCCGGACATTGAGCACGCTGCGGTTGATCTCGTCGGCTACGGCGCTTTGCTGCTCAGCTGCGGCAGCGATCTGTTGATTCATCGATTCAATCGACGAAACAGAACGAGTAATGCTCACCAGTGACGTTGCAGCTTGCTGGGTCAGTTCCACGCTGCTGTCGGTTAACGTGCGGCTGTTTTCCAGAATCGTCGCGACACGTTGGGTGCCGCTGTGCAGGCCGGTGATCAAGCCTTCGATCTCTTCGGTCGAGGTCTGAGTGCGTTGCGCCAGGCTTCGCACTTCATCGGCCACGACGGCAAAGCCACGGCCGGCTTCACCGGCACGCGCCGCTTCAATGGCCGCGTTGAGGGCCAGCAGGTTGGTTTGCTGGGCCACTGACTTGATGACATCGAGCACGCTGCCAATCTTGTCGCTTTCGGTTTGCAGATCATTCATGGCAACCGTGGATTGGCTGACTTCTTCGGCCAACCGACCAATCTGCTGCATGGCCTGGGTCACGACGTCATCGCCCTGCTTCGCTTGGCGACTGGCATTGATCGCTGCTTCGGAAGCTTCTTCGGCGTTGCGGGCGACTTCCTGCACGGTGGCGGTCATTTCATTCATGGCCGTGGCCACCTGATCGGTCTCCACTTTCTGGCTGTTGACCCCGGCGCTGGTCTGCTCGGTCACCGCCGACAGTTGTTCGGCAGCACTGGCGATCTGCACCACGCCATCACTGATACCGCCAATCAAATCACGTAGCCCCACAGTCATGCGCTGCATGCTGGTTTGCAGCTGGCCCAGTTCGTCTTTGCGAGTGACCGCCATGTTGTGGCTCAGGTCACCGTTGGCGACGAACTCGGCATTGCGCAGGGTTTCCATCAGCGGCCCGACGATCAGACGAGTGATCACCCAGGCAGCCAGAATGCCGAACAACAGCGCAGCGAGGGTTGCGCCCGCCAGGAACATGTTGGCGTCATTCACGTCGTTGGTGCGCAACACAATCTGGTTGGCAGTCATTTTCTTGCTGGCTTCCAGCAATCGGGTCACGTCGTCCGTCAAGGCAATCTGCGCCTGCTGGGCCTTGGTCACGCTATCGCTGAACTGCGCGATCGCAGCCCGAAATGCGACCAGCGCCTGGTCAATGCCCTGAATGGCTTGAGGTGAAGCCTGATTGAGGTTTTTCAGGTTATTGCGTGCAACATCCACAGCTGCGAGTGCTGGTTGCAGGTATTCAGCCTTGGTGCTGTAGGTGTATGTCTGGGCGTGGGAACGCGCCTGCTGAATGAGACGGTTCTGCGCGGTCATGGCCCGAGCCTGAGGGTCCGCCTCGCCAGCCTGATCCTGAATTTTTTCCAGTTCGGCGATCATCGTATCAACCTGAACACTGATCGAGCTACGTGCCGCTTCACGACTTTGAGTCGCCTGGACGAAATTGTTGAAATGGGTTTTGTAGATTGTCACCGCATCACTGACTTCGCCAATCAGCCCAAGGCTGGCGCCGGTGACGAAAAAGGTTTTCATCTCACGGGTCTGGTTTTCCAGCTTGGTGATGTAGCTGGTAACCGCAGCGGCACGTTCGGCGTCCGGGTTGAGCATGTAACTCAGTCGGGCGATGCGCAGGTCGCGGGCCTGCTCGTTGAGCGTTGCAATCGACGCCACTTTGTCGCCACGCTCAGCCAGCGACTGCAAACCGGACCAACCGGTAAAAGCGATCAAACACGTGAGGATCAGCACCAGCGCGAAGCCGAGTGAAAGTTTTGCTTTGACACTGATATTCGCCAGTGTTGTGTTAATCGCTGTGAGCATAAAACCGTCCGGGAATGATGAGTTGGTGAGGGCGGCCCTGCTCTCTTAGACGCGCATCCATTTTGCGCGACATCAAAATGACATCACCGCATAATAAACGTTTCAGCACGGGAGAAAATAAGCTTCAAATGACAGACGGCCGGTTAGCAGGCGCTACCGGCACAAAGGCTTGCCTGGCGGGGGATACAGCGGGGCTAGAGAGCGTTTTGAAGATTTATTACCGAGTATTTCTAGGCTGCCGCAGCAACTCGCGTCTGCAGATCGAGCGTCACGCCGATCAAGCGGGCAAATATTTCCAGCGTCTGGATCAAATCGGGATCATCCAGTCTGGCGGGCAGCGGATCAAGGGCACACAGCGTGCCGAAAAATGCCCCGTCCGCCAGGATAATCGGTAACGACACATAGCTTTCGAATCCATATTGTTTCGGCACCGGATGGTTCACAAAACGCGGGTCTTCACTGACTTTGGAAATCACCACTGCTGCGTGATGCTGACGAATTTCCTTGCAGATGGTCGCCTCGACGTCCAGTTCATCGCCAGGGGTGACACCAAACTGGATTTCATCGTGGACAGCGCAGGCAATCCAGCGCTGATCAGTGACCCGGGCAATGGCTGCAAAACGCAGCGACGTCAGGCGTGTCATCAGGCGCAAAATGTTGGAAGTCGCTTCGACCTCGGCGATCGCTGCGACTTCAGCATCAGTCAATAAGATGGCTGTCACTTATGTGTACTCGTATGGTTCGGAGTCCAGACGTACAGTGAGCTGCGTCACAAAACGTCAGGCGGTTGCGCATCCTACGTTGGCGGTGCCCTGCCGGGCAACTGCCTGTGATGCCGCACCCAGGCGCCTAGCGTCGTTCCTCACGAATGAACGCTTCGCCCAGCGCACCCGGTTGATTGCCTGAACCTGCCGCCTTTGCGTTTTTGTCCATTGCCACCCAGATCATGACCATCAGCGTGACGGCATACGGCGTCATCAGCACGAAGTACTGCGGCAGGCGAATCCCGGTCGAGGCCAGCTGTGGAATCAGTGCTTCAATGCAGCCAAACAGAATGGCACCGGCCAGAGCACGCCAGGGTGACCAGCGCGCGAAAATCACCAGCGATACCGCAATCCAGCCACGTCCGCCGGTCATGTCCGCGATCCACATCTTGGTGCTGAGGACCGAAATGTATCCACCCGCCAGACCGATGAGCGCTGCCCCGGCAAGAATCGCAGCCAGCCGATAGCCCAACACGGAAATACCCGCTGCATCCGCGGCTTGCGGGTTCTCGCCCACTGCCCGCAAACGCAGGCCTGCATGACTGCGATACAGGAACCAGACCACGCCGAGAAAAATCAGCGGCGTCAGGTAAACCAGCGGATTTTGTACAAAGACCTTCCCGACCAGCGGCAACTCTGAAAGCGGCCAAAACGCAACAGCGCCCAGTCCAGTCACAGGCTGGTTGGTCCATTCCAGCAAGGTACCGAGCAACCCGGTGAGTCCCTGGCAGAAGAACACCAGCGCCAACCCGGCAATGACCTGATTGATGCGCATCACCAGCACCATCAGCGCGAATAACAGCGACACGACACTGGCGGCGAGCATGGCCATGATCAGCGAGATCATCGGCGTGCTGAAGCTCAGTTGTGCGCCGATCGCCGCCAGCGCACCGACCAGCATCAAGCCTTCGGCACCCAGCGCAAGAACCCCGGCACGCTCGGTCAGAATCAGGCCCAGAGCTGCCAGTGCGAATGGCACAGCAAAGTCAGGGGAGTTGCCCAGCCAGTTGGCAATCATGTCCATCACTGCTCTCCCTTCTGGATCAGTCGCATGCGATGGCGAATGAAAAAGTCCGACGAGGCCACACAGATCACCAGAATGGCCTGGATCAATTGCACCATGGAAAACGGGATCTGGTAGAACACCTGCAAACTGCGCCCCGCGACAAACAACAGCGCAACCAATAGAGCGACGATGGTTGCCGCAACAGGGTTATTGCGCGCCAGGAAGGCAATCAGAATTCCGGAGAAGCCATAGCCCTGATAAAACGACTGAGTCAGTCGCCCTTCTTGTCCGGCAGTAACGATAAACCCGGCAATCCCGGCCAGTGCCCCGGAAAGCAACACCGTGCCGATGATCATTTTGCGCACCGGCACACCCACGGCGTCGGCAACTCGCGGGTTAGCGTCAACGAAACGCAGGTACAGACCCGCCCGGGAAATGCCAATAAACCACAGCGCGAAAACGGTCACAAAGATCGCCAGAACAATCGCCCCGTTGTAACCATCGAGCAGATCAGGCAAGCGCTCGAAGCTCCGGAATGCCGGGGAATATGGAAAGTTGTCACGAGGGTCTTTCCAGTTGCCGTAGAGCAGATGCAGAAGGAAATTGGCGGCGATGTAGTTGAGCATCAGGGTCGAGATGATCTCATTGACCTTGAGACGCAGCTTGAGTAGCACCGGCGCGAGGGTCCAGAGCACCCCGCAGATCATTGCCGCCGCCAACATCAACGGCAGTCGAATCGACGGCGGGCCAACTTCGAACAGGGAAACTGCCGTGGCACCAATGCCGCCCCAGATCATCTGGCCTTCAAGGCCCAGGTTCCAGAAGCGCGCACGAAACGCCATGCACCCGGCCAGCCCCACCAGGATCATCGGCGCCGCCTGAAACAGCACCGCCTTGAAGTTCTGCGGGTCCAGCACGGTCAGCACGACAAACTCATTGAGCAGTTCTTCTGCCGGAACGCCCGCGCCGACCAGAATCGCCGCCGAAATAGCCAGGCCGACCACCAATGCCAGGGCAATCACCAGCGCTTGCCAGTACCAGGCCAACTGTTGACGAATTTCCAGTGCATAGCGGCGCGCCAGCAACGGCTGACGTCGTGCGGGCTTGTTGGCCGGGGATTGCAGTATCACTTCAGTCATGACTCACCATGGCCTTGCCTATCGCCTGGCGATCCGCCGGGCGTTCGAATTCTGCGACGATCCGGCCGCTGTTCATGACCCCGATACGATCAGCCAGCATCAGCACCTCATCAAGGTCTTCGCTGATCACCAGCACCGCCGCCCCCGCGTCCCGCGCGGCCCGCAAACGACCGTGCACCGCAGCGGTCGCCTTGGCATCCAGCCCCCGGCTGGGACTGTGAACGAGCACCAGTTGCGGGTCGCGGCTGAATTCCCGGGCGATCACCAGTTTCTGCGCGTTACCACCGGACAGCAGCGCGGCCTTCTGTTGCAGCGAGCGAACACCCTGCACATCGAATGCGGTGATAGCGGCGGTGGCATCCTCATCCATACGCTTGCTGCGCAGGCGAAAAAACG
This sequence comes from Pseudomonas maioricensis, assembly GCF_022790535.1. Taxonomy (GTDB): domain Bacteria; phylum Pseudomonadota; class Gammaproteobacteria; order Pseudomonadales; family Pseudomonadaceae; genus Aquipseudomonas; species Aquipseudomonas maioricensis. The sequence continues at coordinate 3,285 of NZ_LOHG01000037.1, read as the reverse complement.
AGCCGTAGCGGCCACTGTGAATCTGCCCAATGGCAAAGTTCTCGGCCACGGACAACGAGCCTGCCAGCGCCGCGCCGTAGCGGTCGGCGGGAATCGACGCAATGCGCAAATCCCGGCGCTGCTCGGCAGATGCGCCGCACAAATCGCCAAAGCCCTGCAGCAACATTTCACCCTCGACGGCTTGCGGCAGGCCCATCAAGGCATTGGCCAGTTCACTCTGGCCGTTGCCCCCCACCCCGGCGATGCCGTAAATCTGTCCGGCATGCAGCGTCATATCGACGCCCGCCAACGGCCCCTGACCCGCTAAAGAGCGCAGGTTACGCACCACCAGTTTTGCCTCGCCAACCGGTGCTTGCGGATGCTCGGCAACGGTCTGCGATTCACCCACCGTCAAACGCACCAGTTGCTCGACCGATACGCTTTGCGGATCGAGGGTTTCCACCGTCCGGCCACCACGCATGACCGTCACCCGGTCGGCAAAGCGTTTGACGTCAGACATTTTGTGCGTCACCAAAACCACCGCCGCGCCCTGCCGGGCAAATGACTGAACCGTTGCCAGCAAGCGTTCGGCTTCCTGATCGGTCAGCACAGCGGTGGGCTCGTCGAGAATCAGGATGCGCGCGCCCGCCAGCAACACCTTGAGGATTTCCACTCGTTGCTGTTCGGCAATCGACAGGTTTTCGATGGTCTGGCGCGGATCAATGGCAAAGCCCAGTTCCTGAGCCTTGGCGCTGATCTGCTCTTCAAGTGCTTTCAAGCGTTTGCTGTAGCTGCCCTGCCCCAACGCATCAGGCAGACCAAGCAGAATGTTCTGAGCAACCGTGAAAGGTCGCACCAGCTTGAAATGCTGGTGGACCATACCGATGTGGTAGCGGCTCGCATCCTTCGGGCCGCCAAGCCGCACCGGATTGTCGTCGATCAACAGCGAGCCGCTCTCCGGCGCGTACAAACCCGCGGCGATGTTCATCAGCGATGATTTGCCTGCACCGTTTTCACCGAGCAAGGCATGCACTTCGCCCCATTTAGCGGAGAAGTGCGCGTCAGTCAGGGCCTTGAAACCGTCGAAGGATTTGCTGATGCCGATGAGCTGGATCGCATTCGCCTGACTCATTGCTGAGAGGCCACGCCTTTGACAAACCAGTCCATCTTCCACAGGTCGGCATCCGGCAAACTTGTACCGGCAGCAATACGTTCCTTGCCGTCTCGATCACTCATCGGGCCGCTGTAAATGATTTTCTGGCCTTTCATCAACTCCTCACGAGCGGCCTCGATCTTTTGCTTGTTCTCGGCAGAAATGTGCTCGCCCGCCGTCAGCGTAATGTCTGTGCCACCTTGCTCCATGGACAGCAGCGCGCCTTTTGGATCAGGCACCCAGTTACCGGCAATGATCTTCTTCAGCTCAGGGGCAAGAAAGCGATCCCAGACCCAGGCCGAAGAACAAACGGTGGCCTTGGGCGCGAACTCACTCAAGTCACGGTGGTAGCCGGTACCCAGCACGCCGCGCTCTTGCGCAACGATTTGTGGCGTCGGGCTGTCCACGTGCTGACCGAGTACATCAGCGCCGTTATCGATCAGGGCCATGGCGGCTGCGCGCTCTTTGACCGGGTCATTCCAGGCGCCGGTGTAAATCACGTTAACGGTGGCATTCGGGTTGATCTGTTGCGCGCCCAGCGCGAAGGCATTGACTGTCCAATTGACCTGCCCAAACGGGTTGGCAGCGACGAAGCCCAGCTTGCCCGTCTTAGATGCCGCGCCCGCGACCATGCCGCACAGGTACTGACTTTCGTAAGTACGGCCGTAGAAGGATTCCAGATTCGGCGCATTGGTGGTACCCGAGCCATTGAGGAAGGCAATCTTCGGGTACTTCTTCGCCAGATCAAGGAAGGTGTCGGAGTAGCCAAACGCGGTACCAATGATGACGTTGGCACCCCGAGCGATCAGTCGATCAACCACCGGGGTGATTGCAGCGGCGTTTTCAGGAACGCTTTCCACGTACTGAATTTTGGTGCCCAGCTCTTTCTCCAGCTTGACCCTCGATTCATCGAACGCCTGAGTCCAGCCACCGTCATTACGTGGGCTGATGTAAACCATGGCGATCTTCGCCGGTTTCTCCAGGGTCAACCCCTCTGCGGAAGCGCCATTCGCCAGCCCCAGCAATATTGCCGCACCCAAGGTTTGCTTAAGAAATCTGTTGAGCATTGTTGATCATCCTGATGGTAGGCCAGCAGCGGGATAAGGCTCGACCGATCAGAATCTCCGACCGGACAGCTGCTCAGGGGATAGCAGTAACTGTGCCATTCTTTGAATAGCTATAAGTTTCAGATGGTTAGCTTTTCAGAGTGCTGAAAACAGATCAAATGGTCCAAAGCAGAGCACTTGGTTTGGGCGGGGCGAGCACGAAAAGCGGGCATGGGCATTGAGGTGGGTCAATGGGATGGGCTTTTAGCGCGGGCGGATGCCGTTGAGGATCAACGTCTGCAGATTTTCCAGCGTCTGCGCAAAGAACACCGGATCATCAAGCGTCTTGCCAGTCACCGCATTGATCTGGCTGGCAAAGTCCGCATAGTGCTGAGTCGTGGCCCACAGCGAAAAGATCAGGTGATGCGGCTCAACCGGCGCCAGTTTACCCGCCTCTATCCAGCCCTGAATCACCGAGACCTTGGCCTCGACGATATCGCGCAACGGCTGCTCCAGCTCAGCCAGCATCAACGGCGCCCCCTGAACGATCTCCAGACAGAACAACCGTGACTCGGCAGGATGATCGCGAGACAACTCCAGCTTGACCCGAATGTACTCACTGATCGCTTCAACCGGATCCTGCTCCGCACTGAAGCCGCGCAGCGGTTTTAGCCAGACATCCAGTAGCTGTCGCAACACACTGGTGTAGAGCTCTTCTTTACTGGCGAAGTAATAAAGCAGATTGGTCTTGGACACATCAGCCATGTTCGCCACCTGGTCCAGGCTGGTGCCATGCAAACCGAAGCGGGAAAAAATCTCCAGCGCCGCATCCAGAATCGCCGTGCGCTTGCCTTCTATTAAACGCATCCGCCGATTGACCGTCGACGCACTGGCTTCGCGCGTGCCCTTGCCTTTGGCCACCGGCTTGGCTTTAGCCTTGACCCCAGCCGCCTTGGGCTTCACCACACGGCTGCGTTTGACTGATTTGGGAGGCGTCACTGGAGGTTGGTTGTTCACATTTACGACCGCATCAACATTGAGTACCGGGGCACTTTACCTCGGTGGATGGGGGCTGGGTAAAGCACTCATGCAGAAAACACGAAACCT
>NZ_LOHG01000036.1 GCF_022790535.1 Pseudomonas maioricensis | reverse complement strand
AAGAGGAGACAGTTCGCACGCCGCTCACCCACCCACAAACGTACAATCCAGACGTTTACCGGCTGCGTAGACTTTGAAAAAACTCAACCAGACGGCAAAACGGCCAGAGCTGCCGCCCTATACGACCTGGACGACTACGCTAAATCTGTACGCGGCGTTATCTCGATCGGGATTTTTGCTGTCCACTTGCGACCGCCGGACTGGAGTAAGCAGTATTTCGCAGGAGCGAAGCATCATGAACGTCTGGCTTAAAAGTTTTGCATTGCCATTGTTACTGACTGCATCAGCGGCGTTTGCCGAGTATGGATGGACTGAATACGACACCAGTCAACCGCAGCAGCTCAGTGGGGCGATTGATGCGTCGAGCTACTCCACCCCCTACGTCACGATCCGCCTCAGAACAGATGAAAAAACCTGGACGGTTATTTTGACGCCTCCAGCACGCATGAGGTCCCATGGTGTTTCCGCAGATAGTCTTGCCGTAGGTAAGAAGGTTGATGTGACCGGGTATCGGAGTAAATACAGACTTGATGAAATGCGTGCTGACAGCATCACACTCGAGGGCAAGACCATTGTGCTGGATTGATGCGGCTGGCCAGTCGGCGGGCAGTCAGGTAGGAGGTAACTTGTTGCCGAGAGGTTTGATGCGGTAATTCAGGCCTGCCGCCTCTCGCGAACAAGTTCGCTGTTATCAAAAAAACTGCAAACCATCGAATTGAAATGCGCTTTCTGTAGGAGCTGCCGAAGGCTGCGAAGCATTACTCCTGACATACCGCCATCGCAGCCTTCGGCAGCTCCTACAGAACCAATGTTTGCCGCGAGACAGCGCGGAGCCGGGCCACCAGGGCCGACTGGCGCTGTGTCACCTACCGTGCAAACCGTCTTGCACCCACCACACAAAGAATGACTGTAACCGTCACCCCGAGCATGCCTGGGCTGACTTGCTCATGCAGCAATGTCGCCGCTAACGCGAGCCCGAAAAAAGGCTGCAGCAGCTGCAGTTGCCCAACCGCCGCAATCCCGCCTTGGGCAAGGCCGCGATACCAGAATACGAAGCCGATCAGCATGCTGAACAACGACACGTAGCCCAGGCTCAGCCAGGCAAGGGGGCTGATGGTCGAAAATGACGGTGGGCTCAGCAGCAAACTCAGCGTTGCCATGACCGGTAAGGCCAATACCAACGCCCAACTGATCACCTGCCAGCCCCCCAGCGTTCTGGATAGACTGGCACCTTCGGCATAACCCAACCCGCAGACCAGAATAGCCAAGAGCATGAGGATGTCTCCGGTGGCGGACGCATTCAAGCCCTGAGAGAAAGCGAAGCCGACCACCATCAAACTGCCCAGCACCGAAAAAAACCAGAAGGCAGGACGCGGATGTTCGCCTCCGCGCAGTACGCCGAAAATAGCCGTCGCCAGTGGCAGCAAGCCGAGGAAGACGATGGAATGCGCGGACGTGACGTGCTGCAACGCCAGCGCGGTCAATAACGGGAAGCCGACGACTACTCCGATGGCGACGATCAACAACGACAGCAGTTGGTGGCGGGCGGGCCGCTGCTCCTTAAACAGCAACAGCATGCACAGGGCCAGAATGCCTGCGATGGCTGCGCGAGTGACAGTCAGAAATACCGGGTCGAATTCCAGCACCGCAACCCGCGTAGCAGGCAATGAACCGCTGAAGATCACCACGCCGATCAGGCCATTGATCCATCCTTGGGTGGCGTTTTCCATGGACGGGATTTTTGGAGTTGATGCTTGTTCCATGCCGGACACACTCAGGTCGGGTTGCGTAAAAGCATCCTAGAGTTGAGTATCAGTACAATCAAAAAATTGTCATGGATACAGTTCGGCATGCCTATGGCGCGTTACAAATCACTGGTGGATGCTTTTGCTGCGGATATTCGATCGGGACGTCTGCCGCCGGGCACACGCTTACCCACACACCGAACCCTGGCCGCAGCAGAAGGGTTGGCGTTGGTTACTGCGTCTCGGGTCTATGCCGAGCTTGAGGCCATGGGTCTGGTGAGTGGTGAAGCGGGGCGCGGCACCTTCGTTCGTGAGACCTCATTACCACTGGGGCATGGCATTGATCAGCCAGAGGTGGCGACCGGCGTCATCGATCTCAATTTCAACTACCCGTCGTTGCCAGGCCAGGCCGATTTATTGCGCAATGCGTTGCGCCAGCTCGCGTTGTCCGGCGATCTGGAATCGCTCTTGCGCTACCAGCCTCATGCCGGGCGTACCCACGAGCGGGCGTCCGTTGCTCGTCATCTGCTCAGCCGCGGGCTTACCGTTAAGTCAGAGCAGGTTTTGCTGGTCAATGGCGCTCAGCATGGTCTGGCGGTGGCGCTGATGGCGCTGTTCAAACCCGGCGATGTGGTCGCGGCTGATGCGTTGACCTACCCCGGCTTCAAGGTGTTGGCTGAATCACTGAGCCTGGAAGTTCTGCCGATCCCTGTCACGGCTTCAGGGCCTGATTTCGATGTGCTGGAAAAGCTTTGCCGAAAGAGAACGGTGCGGGGGATTTACAGCATGCCGACGCTGCATAACCCGATGGGCTGGGTGATGGATATCGAGCAGCGCGAGCGTCTAGTGTCCGTCGCCCGGCGACATGAACTACAGATCATTGAAGACGCGGCCTATGCCTTTCTTGCACTCGATCCGCCGCCGCCTCTTGGGGAGTTGGCACCGGAGCGCACGGTGTATGTGTCTGGCTTGTCGAAAAGCGTCGCTACCGGGTTGCGGTTCGGATTCATTGCCGCCCCGGTTTCGCTCGTCGGTCCGCTGGAGCGTGTCATCAGGGCGACGACCTGGAACACCGCTGGTGTGATGACCGCGATTGCCATCGGTTGGCTGGAAGACGGCACAGTCAGCACGCTGGAAGCGCAGAAGCGTACAGATGCCCAAGCGAGGCAATTGCTGGCCGATGAGCTGCTGTGCGGATTGAATTGCGTCAGCCATCCCTGTTCGTATTTCACCTGGCTGCCATTGGCCGAGGATGCGCGAGCGGATCAGGTTGCGGCGTCGTTGATGCGCGAGAACATCTCGGTGTCCACGGCGGAGCCGTTTGCGGTGTCTGCTCAGGTGCCGCATGCGATCCGTCTGGCGCTCGGCTCAGTGGACATGCCGACACTGCGTGCGGCACTGAAAACAGTGAGTTGGGTCGTCGGGGCTCATTCCTGAGTGGTGGATAACTTCAGCAGCCGTTGCAGTTGTTCGTGTTCCCAAATGCTCAGCAGCTTGACCGGGTCGGTGCCGTAACGCTGCCAATGGTCCGCTGTTCCGAGATTACCTTCGGGTGACTGGCAGGCCTGGCAATGACTCAGTTTGTTGTCCTCACTGATCAACGTGAGCTGCCAGCCATCTACATCGATTTCGATTTGCCCCTTGCGGGTGTCCACCGTGTGTAACGTTCGCGTTTCGAGGGCGATATCTTTCAGGAGCTGATAGACGTCCCGCGCAGTAAGGTCGGTAGTGGTTTTCGCCATGCAGATATTCTCTAGTTGAAACCGATGGGGCAGTGCCTGAACATGCCCGCAGCAATCCGGGAAGATTACTTTACAAGCGAGGCGCAGTGGATGATCGACTTCAATAACAAAGGCTTCTTCAAACTCAAGCAGAACGACGAGTACGCCGAGCGCGTGACCGCGTTATTGCTGGACGGGGAGCACGTGATTGATTCTTACAAATCAATGCGCGACGGCGTGGTGTTTACCAACAAGCGCATCATCGCCGTCAACGTGCAGGGGCTGACGGGCAGCAAGAAAGACTTTACGTCGTTGCCCTATAAAAATATCGTTGCTTACTCCATCGAAACCTCCGGCACGTTCGATCTGGACTCCGAACTTGAGATCTACTTTTCAGCGCTGGGCAAGGTGAAGTTCGAGTTCACCGGGAAGACGTCGATGGTGGAGATTTCGAAGCTTATATCCAAACATCTGTTGGGGTAGCAGTGGCTTGAATCCACTACTGCAGGAGCTGCCGAAGGCTGCGATCGGGTGCATCTGGCAACCGCTATTCGCAGCCTGCGGCAGCTCCTGCAGAATCAAGTCCGATGAAACCTTCGCAGGATGCTCCTCAGGCCTGAAACCTGCCCAATGACTCACTTTTTCAAGGTTGCCCCATGATCAATATCCGGCCCATGACTGCCGAGGACTTCGAGCTCTTCTGGCCCACTTTCCAGCGTGTGGTCGCTGCGCAGGAAACCTACGCCTACGATCCGCAGCTGACGCGTGAGCAGGCGCTGTACCTCTGGCTGGAAATGCCGCTGCACACCTTCATCGCCGAAGAAGATGGCGTGTTGCTCGGCAGTTATTACCTAAAAGCCAACGCGGCGGGTCCCGGTAGTCATGTGTGCAATTGCGGCTACATGGTCACCGAAGCCGCCCGCGGTCGTGGCGTTGCCCGGTTGATGTGTGAGCATTCACAAAAGGTCGCGACTGAAAGCGGCTTCCTGGCCATGCAGTTCAACTCGGTGGTGGCGAGCAACGAAGTCGCGGTAGCGCTGTGGCAGAAGCTCGGGTTCGATATCGTCGGCCGCCTGCCGCGTGCTTATCAACATGCGCGCTTGGGATTCGTCGATTGCCTGGTGATGTTCAAGTGGCTGGCACAAGAGGCGCCGCAAAAGCCAATGCTGATCGGGCGCAAGAATATTGAATCCGTGGTTTCGAGGCCTCGTCGTAAATAGGCTGTTTTCTTCAGCAATATTCAAAAGTCAGGCTTGAAATGGAATTTCCTGTAGGAGCGGTGCTTGGTCTGGGCGGCATTCCGACGATACATGAGACGCGTCAGGAAGACACACCGCGTTATTGTTTATAGTCGGATGCCGCCCAGACCAAACACCGCCCCCACAGGACTCTCGCTTGCTGCACAACTGTGCGATGTCACAGCAAGGCTGACCTCTGCTCACTCGAAGTCCCTCCTCAAAGCTCCAGCTGATCTGAACCTATCCCGAACGCTGTCGCGATTTTTTCTCGGGTCGCCTTGCGCGGCTTGGCGACCGTTTCTTGTTGTGCATAAGCAGGTTGGCTGATGCCCAATCGCTTGGCGACATCTTCCTGAGTCAGTCCCAAATGCTCACGCCAGGCGCGAATAGGTGAGGCACCATCAACGATGAGACTCACTACCTCATGGGGTATCAGGTCGCTGTGATTATTATGTTGCGCGACGTATTGCGCGTAAGGAATCACCACGAATGCCGGTTTTCCATCCGGGCCATTGATGATTTGAACGTCAGTAGGTGCGTTCGTCACGTTTCTTGACCTCTTGTATGCTGACGATCCTGATTGCGCCATCCCAATCGAACAGGACGCGGTAGTCACCGACTCTCAGCCGATATCCATGTTCGTGTCGCACCAGCATCTTGACGTTGGGCACGTCCGGCATAACGGTAAGCCTGGTCACCGCATCGCGAATCTGGAGCTGATGCAGTGTGTGCAGTTTCAGGAGCTGCTTAACGGCCTTACGTGTCCAGTTAATGGTGTTCACAGGCAAAATATAGGTCTTTTATAAGTAATGCACGGATATTTACTTATAAAATTCAGTTTGCCAATGATCAGACCCTTGCACGATGTTGCCAACGAATTTCTGCTTCCACAAAAAAGCCCGCAATAAGCGGGCTTCGTTTACGCAATCAACTCCCCATCAAAACGCCGTACTCAGCGTCATCGACAAGCTGCGTGGGTCACCATAAATCGCGCCGGCGTAGAAGCCGTAGCGGCTGTAGTAGTGCTTGTCGAACAGGTTGTTGGCGTTGAGTGTCAGTGATGTGTCGTCGGTGATGGCGTATTTGGCCATGGCGTTCCAGATCGCGTAGCCGGACCAGTTCACGTCAGTTGGGCCGCGGCTAACGCCGTTGGTGGGAATGCCTGCCGGAGTGGAGGTTGTGCGGATGTTGGTCTGCGCGGTGACGCCGGTGCCGATGGTCAACTGGTCAAGCAGGCCGGACAGGCGATAGGTCGTCGAAGCCTTGAACAGGTGAGACGGGTCGGCGCGGCTGCCTTCGTCTTCGCGACGGAAGTGCAGGTAGGTGTAACCCCCGTAGACGTTCCAGTTGGGCGTCAGGGCGCCTGCCAGTTCCAGGTCGATACCGTCTGTTTCCACACCCGAGCCTGCCTTGTAAGCCTGGGGGCCGGTTGGTGTGAGGTTGCCGCCGTCTTCAACAGCCTTGTTGTCCTGACGCGTGCGGAAGTAAGCCGCCTGGCCATTCAGACGACCATCGAACCATTCGCCCTTGATCCCGGTTTCGTAACTCTGGCCGCGAATCGGTTCGATCTTGCTGCCACCCTGATCTTCGCTGGTTTGCGGCGAGAAGATGTCGGTGTAGCTGGCGTAGAGCGAGTAGTTGTCGTTCAGATCGTAGACCGCGCCCATGTAAGGGGTGACGATGCCGTTTTCCTGTTGACTGCTGCGTGCGCCCGCGGTGCTGATAGTGGTAGCAGAGTAATCGCTGACACGGGCGCCGACGATGACCGACAACGGATCAGTAATGCTCAGACGCGTGGCAGCATACATGCCCTGCAAGCGCGTGGTGGTTTTGGTGTGCAGACCTGTTTTCCAGGCGTTCATGTAAAAGTCGTCATCCACGCCGTTGGTCCAGTCGCTGAGCGGGAAGCCGTTGTTTGCGCGGAACTGGCAGTTGGTCGAGGTTGCGCTGGTGCGGGTAGTGCTGGTCAGGTTGCAGTTGTACTGCGGGGACCAGGACACCGTGCGGCTGTCGTTGTAACCGAACATCGCCTGATGGCTACGGCCGAACAGCTGGAACGGACCGATCAGGTCGAATTGTGCAGACTGCTGCGTGGTGTCGGTGGAGCTGTGCAGGCCGTTGAGTACTGCGCCGCTGCCGTCCTGATCCCAGTAACCGCCATAGTTGCCGCCGCCGGACGAGTTCACTTTGGCCAGGCCACGATGGTTCAGCACTTCGCTGGTGCTTTGTGCCGCGTTGACGTTCAGGGTCCAGTCGTTGTCGAAACGGTGTTCCAGCGAGGCAAATCCCGTACGCGTGATGTACTCGCCAAAGCTCCAGCTTGGGACCACGTTTGTGCTGCGTGGCAGGTTGGTCTTACTGCCGTCGCCGTACCAGATGGGAATGTTGGCACCCCAGCCGCCGCCGACGACTTTGGCGTACTCATACTGGTAACCCGCGCCAATGGTAGTGGCATCGCTCAGGTCGAATTCAAAGTTGGCCAGCGCTGCGCGGGAGCGATCAGACTGGTTGTCGCGGAAAGAGTTGGCATCCTGCTGGGTCACCACAAAGCGTGAGCGCAGGCGGCCATCTTCGGACAGCGGCAGGTTCAGGTCAGCGCCCAGTCGACGCTTGTCCCAGCTGCCATAGGTGGCATAAGCGCTGCCTCCGAATTCGGTGCCAGGGCGCTTGCGGATCAGGTTGACCGTTGCCGATGGATCACCGATCCCGCCCAGCAAACCGTTGGCGCCCCGCACGATATCGATGCGCTCGTACATGTCCATGTTCAGCGCGCTGCCGCCACCACTGAAGTCTGAGCCGCCCTGGAATTGCAGGCCGTCGACTTTCCAGTTGGTGATTGAGTAACCACGAGCACGATAGTCGGTGCGACCGCCCACTTCCGACTTGCTCATGGTCACACCGGGAGCGGTTTCCAGCGCGTCTTCCAGACTGGTGATTTGCTGGTCGGCCATTTGCTCATGGGTGATGGTTGTGACTGACTGCGGGGTTTGCCGTGGGGTCAGTTTCATACCGGTGGAACTGGTGGTGCTTTTGACCGTGTAGCCCAGTTGTTCGGCTGCATCGCCGGTTGGCAGTGAGCTGTCTTCGATGTTGACCGCGCCGAGTTCAACCGTGTCGTCGGCAAAGACGGTCTGGCTGGCGAGCGCACTCAGGCCCATCGCAATGACCAGGGCTGTGTATTTGGGGTTGAATGCGCTGCGCGACTGCGCCCGGGGTGCAGAAGATTGCGGGAAATGAATGGTCATGATGCCCTGTCGTCACTGGTAATGTTTCGTATTTGCAGATGATTTTTGATACGATTTTATTCACCGTGACTTTGAGCACTATCCCCGGCTTGTACGGGTATGTAATGGAATGTAATGAGCGCTCTGATCCCCCTTGCTTCAATGCCCCAGCCAATGGCCAGGACCCTGCTGGTCGTCGACGATGACGACGAAATTCGCGAACTACTCTGCGACTACCTGAGTGAGTCAGGTGATCGTGTGCTCGCCGCGGCGGACGGCCCACAGATGTGGGAGCAACTGGAGCAGCACAAGGTGGATCTGGTGGTGCTGGATCTGATGCTTCCGGGTGAAGACGGTCTTAGTCTGTGCCGCCGTTTGCAAGGGATGCCGGGGCTGAGTGTGATCATGCTCTCGGCCAAGGGCACGGCGCTGGACCGCATCATTGGGCTTGAAGTGGGTGCCGACGATTATCTGGCCAAGCCTTTCGAACCGCGTGAACTGATTGCCAGAATCAAGGCGGTGCTGCGTCGTCCCGGTCGCAACGATGCGCTGGAAAAAGCGCCCGTCAGCGCCTTGCAGGAGTTTGCCGGGTATCGGCTTGATCATGTCAAACGGCTATTGAGCCCACCCGAAGGCCCGTCGTTGAGCTTGCCGCGCTCGGACTATCGAGTGTTACGCGACCTGCTTGCGTCCCATGAACAAGTTTTGTCTCGTGACCAGCTCACGCGTAGCGCGCTGGGGCGCGATTATCAGCCGGACGATCGCTCAGTGGACATGTGTATCAGTCGTCTGCGCCAGCACCTGAAGGACACCCGAGACGGCGTCGTGCAAATCCTGACCATCCGCAATGAAGGATACTTGCTCAGTATCACGCCCCACGGCCAGGGAGCCTGAAATGACACGTGCGCAGATCTGCGCGCGCATCAAACGCCTGTGGCCGAAAACCCTGTTTGCGCAATTGCTGCTGATCATGGTCAGCGGCACTCTGGCGATCCAGTTGCTATCCAGCAGTATCTGGTTTGATGTGCGCTTTGCGCAGGTGCTTGAAGCGCCGGTGCGTCTGATTGCGAGCCGCACTGCAGGGTTGATTGGCGAAGCGGGGTGCACCGTAGCTGAACCAGTTGCCACGCCTGCGCGCTATCGGATCAGTTGTGTGGACGCTGTACCCGAGCCCGTTTCAGGGGAAAAGCGAGGACGGCGGCGTATCGAGTTGTTATTGACCCAGGCATTGGCTTACGAGCTTGGACATGAGCAGTCGATCAGGATTCTCAAGGTCGGCCTGACTGACGAGCAGGGACAACCTGTGGTCTGGCGCAGCCTGTTTGGTTTGCGCACGGCGGTGGCTCATGTGCGTTTCGCCGTACCGCTGGCCGATGGGCGCTGGCTGGACATCGAAGGGCAGGAGTTGCAGGGCTGGAGCGGTGAGTCGGCCTGGGCGCTGATTGCGGATTACGTGCTCAGGATTTATGTGTTGCGCATTCTCGCAGTGTTGGCGATCTGCTGGTTGGCAGTACGAATCTGCCTGCGTCCGCTGCAGCGTTTGAGTGATGCTGCGCGCGGTCTGGGCGATAACCTCGAACAGGCTCCTTTGGTAGTGGAGGGGCCGCAGGAGGTGCGCCAGGCCGCGCAAACCTTCAATGCCATGCAGCAACGCCTGATTGCGATGGTCAACGATCAGAGCTTTTTTCTGGCGGCGGTTTCCCACGACTTACGCACGCCATTGACCCGTATGCGCTTGCGCATCGAGCGGCTTGCCGAGGACACCCATCGCGAACGTTTGAAGCAGAACATCGTGCAGATGGACCGCATGATCGGTCAGGTGCTGGACTACCTGCAAAGCGCAAGGCAGCAGTCCTTTCAGGTGGTCGATGTCGATAAGTTGCTGGCCCGGCTGTGCGCAGACCTGACCACCGTTGACGAGCCGCTGCCGGTTCTGGGGCGAGGAGGGCTGCTCTATGCCAACGAGGTGCTGGTGCATCGCTGTCTGCAAAATCTTTTGGTCAACGCGTTGCGCTACGCCCGGCAGATTGTGATCTCGCTGGAAAGAACTGACGAGGGTATTTTTGTCTGTATCAAGGATCATGGGCCAGGCATACAAGAGGAGCTTTTGGCGTCGATTACAGAGCCTTTCATACGCGGCGAAGACTCTCGCAACCCGCAGTCAGGTGGCTACGGCCTGGGCCTGAGCATCGCCAAGCGCATCGCCATGAGCCACGACGGCAGCCTCACCTTGCGCAACCGGGCTGAAGGCGGTCTGGTCGCGGAGTTGTTTTTGCCGCATCGGGAGGGGTGATTGAGGTGGGGTGCTATCTCTGCGGGAACTCAGCTCCCACGAGGCCTGTAATTGGCTCAAATTATGGGTGCCAGATCGGGCCGACTTCTTGCCGTCCGATCCTTCTGGATAGAACCAACCCTGTGGGAG
>NZ_LOHG01000035.1 GCF_022790535.1 Pseudomonas maioricensis | reverse complement strand
GGTGGGGCAAGAGCGCTTTGGTTACTTTCGCCTGGGCCGGCTTCCGGATTTTCGAAAGTGACGCGCTGTAAAGCGCAACCAATACCAGCCGTTACCCCAAAAACGGATATGTACACAAAAACAACCGGTGCAAGATAAACCAAGCCCCCCAACCGTGCGTTCATCGGCCGCTTCGCCCTCTATTAGTGCAATAAACACGCAAATTGGTTAGGCTAGCCGCCATTTTGTGCATCGCGGGTCTCACAAGGAACCGTTGCACAGCGGCTCGTCCTAAAAGGACCGGCATGAATTTCCCCCACTCAACGGGAAGTCGCCCTCCAATTCCGATTCTGAAGTGTGGTTTTCTCAATGAAAGTGTTGAAAGGTCAGGACATCCTGGCACTGGGTTTCATGACGTTTGCCCTGTTCGTAGGGGCTGGCAATATCATCTTTCCGCCAATCGTAGGTCTGCAGGCGGGTCCGCATGTGTGGATGGCAGCCTTGGGCTTTCTGGTCACTGCAGTAGGTCTCCCGGTCGTGACCGTCATTGCCCTGGCCAGGGTCGGTGGCGCAATGGATGCGCTCAGCAGCCCAATCGGCAAAATCGCGGGCAGTATCCTCGCGGCAGTGTGTTATCTGGCCGTAGGCCCGCTGTTTGCCACGCCACGCACAGCAACCGTGTCCTTCGAAGTCGGTCTTGCGCCGCTAACGGGGGATAGCCCCACAGCGCTGTTTCTCTACAGCCTAGTGTATTTCCTGATCGTCCTCTGGGTTTCGCTCTACCCGGGACGCTTGCTGGACACCGTCGGACGCTTCCTGGCGCCGCTTAAAATCCTCGCGCTGGCCGTGCTGGGTGTTGCGGCATTCGTACTGCCAGCCGGGGATATCGGAGTGGCAGAGCCTGCTTATACTGCCGCGCCATTTTCCCAGGGTTTCATCAATGGCTACCTGACCATGGACACATTGGGTGCGCTGGTGTTCGGCATTGTCATCGTCAACGCCATTCGCTCCCGAGGCGTCGAGTCGCCGCGTCTTATCACTCGCTACGCGATCATTGCCGGTCTGATTGCCGGTGTTGGGCTGGCGCTGGTGTATATCAGCCTGTTCCGTCTCGGCTCTGGCAGTCATGCTGTCGCGGCAGGGGCGAGTAATGGTGCGGCGGTGTTGCATGCTTACGTGCAACATACCTTCGGCTCGCTGGGCAGCGGTTTCCTCGCGGTATTGATTTCGTTGGCTTGTCTGGTCACTGCGGTAGGTCTGACGTGTGCCTGTGCCGAGTATTTCGCCAAGGTGCTGCCGTTGTCGTACAAAACCCTCGTGGTGATCCTCGCAGCGTTCTCGTTGCTGGTCTCCAATCTTGGGCTGACCAAGCTAATTCTGTTCTCGATCCCGGTACTGACGGCGATCTACCCGCCCTGCATCGTCCTGGTCGCGCTGAGCTTTTGCAAAAGCTTTTGGTATTCCCAAGGCCGTATTGTTGCGCCAGTGATGCTGGTGGCGTTTGTGTTCGGCCTGATTGACGCGATCAAAGGCGCCGGGTTCACCGATTACTTGCCTCACGCCTTGAGCAATTTGCCTCTGAGCGAGCAAGGGCTGGCGTGGCTTATACCGGCAGTGATTGTTCTGTGTGTCGCGTTTGTGTGCGATCGGGTTATCGGCAAGCGTAGCGAGGCACTGGCCTGATAGTTAAGGCCTTGCCATAAACGCACTGGAAAGTATCGGTAGGCGAGGCTATTAAACTCGCAACTAATAAAGCCCGCTTATAGCGGGCTTTATTATCTGAAAAGTCGGGGAAACTTTTCGGCTTACTTGGTAGTCGCTGGATCCTGAGTCGCTTGTCCAGATTCTTTGGCGCGCTCTTGTGCGGCTTCCGCGTTTTTCTGGGCAGCTTCCTGGCTTTCTTTGGCAGCGTCATTCACTTTGTCTTGAGCCTTTTGCATGGACTCCTGAGACTGTTCAGCTGCTTTGTTCGCATCTTGTTGAGTGTTCTCGGATTTCTTGTCGCACGCGGCAAGGCCCAGGGTGGCAGAGAGGATCAAGGCATAAGCTAAAGTATTGCGCATGGGATGTTTCTCCTTATTGAATATCTACGAGCCTAAGAGCCTTGGGCGTTAAATTAAGTTCCAACTCTTTTTTTCCTGAACTGAATGTGTATGCCGGGCGCACAATTACGGGGGCTGTGCGGTGTCACGTTAACTTTTGCTAAAAATATAAAAGAGGTTGTCAGTCTGACCAGTGAAAGCCCTGTGTTTGAGCGTGTGAGCGTTTTCCTTTCTGGATTGGTCGCTGTCAGATATCTGCGTTGCAATTGATCGGTGTGTATGCAAACGGCATCACGCGGGCGCTGCCTTATTCCGAGAAAATCATAGGTGGACCGGACGCTGGCGGTATGCGTTTCCGTAGCAAGTGCGCACCTGTCCTTCCTGTGAGCGCGCTCGACATCGATGCGGATGACGCATGTTGCGATCGCTGCTTCCCATCGCTGTAGAGCTGATTATCACGGTGCGAGCGCATTTAAAAATTGACGATTTGTCGATGGAATCAGGTAAGCCCTTGAAATCGGAGACCCAGCCCCCACTTTGATGACAACCCGCCGCCAGATACAGGTTTTGGCTTGTAGCTGGCGGCTTATGCCATCTGATTGGAGTTTGATGACCATGAGTGTGGAAACTCAAAAGGAAACCCTGGGCTTCCAGACCGAGGTAAAGCAGCTGCTGCACCTCATGATCCACTCGCTGTATTCCAATAAGGAAATCTTCCTTCGCGAGTTGATCTCCAACGCCTCTGACGCCGTCGATAAACTGCGCTTTGAAGCACTGTCCAAGCCGGACCTGCTCGAAGGCGGCGCTGAGCTGAAAATTCGCGTGAGCTTCGACAAGGAAGCGAAAACCGTCACGCTGGAAGACAACGGCATCGGTATGAACCGGGACGATGTGATCACCCACCTGGGTACCATCGCCAAGTCCGGCACAGCCGATTTCATGAAGAACCTGTCTGGCGATCAGAAAAAAGATTCGCACCTGATCGGCCAGTTCGGTGTTGGCTTCTATTCGGCATTCATCGTTGCCGATCAGGTTGAAGTATTCAGCCGTCGCGCAGGTACACCTGCCAGCGAAGGCGTGCACTGGTCTTCCAAAGGCGAGGGCGAGTTCGAAGTCGCCACTGTCGAGAAAGCCGAGCGCGGTACCCGCATCGTCCTGCACCTGAAAAGTGGTGAGGATGAGTTCGCAGATGGTTACCGTCTGCGCAACATCATCAAGAAATACTCTGATCACATCGCTCTGCCGATCGAGCTGCCAAAAGAATCGGCCGCTGCGGAAGGTGAAGAGGCTCCTGCTGTCGAGTGGGAAACCGTCAACCGCGCCAGTGCCCTCTGGACCCGTCCTCGTACTGAAGTGAAAGACGAGGAATACCAGGAGTTCTACAAGCACGTCGCCCACGATTTCGAAAACCCGCTGAGCTGGAGCCATAACAAGGTTGAAGGCAAGCTGGAATACACCTCGCTGTTGTACGTGCCTGCCCGCGCTCCGTTCGATCTGTATCAGCGTGAAGCTCCTCGCGGCCTGAAACTCTACGTCCAGCGCGTGTTCGTCATGGATCAGGCTGAGTCGTTCCTGCCGCTGTACATGCGCTTTGTCAAAGGCGTGGTCGATTCCAACGACCTGTCGCTGAACGTGTCGCGTGAAATTCTGCAGAAAGACCCGATCATCGATTCGATGAAGTCCGCGCTGACCAAGCGTGTGCTCGACATGCTGGAGAAACTGGCGAAAAACGAGCCTGAGCAATACAAAGGGTTCTGGAAGAACTTCGGTCAGGTCATGAAAGAAGGCCCGGCAGAAGATTTCGCCAACAAGGAAAAAATCGCAGGTCTGCTGCGCTTCGCTTCGACTCACGAAGAAGGCGGCGAGCAAACCGTTGCTCTGGCTGAATACCTGGCTCGAGCCAAGGAAGGTCAGGACAAGATTTACTACCTCACCGGTGAAACCTACGCGCAGGTCAAGAACAGCCCGCACCTTGAAGTCTTCCGCAAGAAAGGCATCGAAGTGCTGCTGCTGACCGACCGTATCGACGAGTGGCTGATGAGCTACCTCAGCGATTTCGATGGCAAGGGTTTTGTTGATGTGGCACGTGGTGATCTGGACCTGGGCAAGCTTGATTCCGAAGAAGACAAGAAAGCTCAGGAAGAAATCGCCAAGGACAAAGAAGGTCTCATCGAGCGTTTGAAAACGGCTCTGGGCGACTCCGTCAGCGAAGTGCGGGTTTCCCACCGTCTGACTGACTCCCCGGCGATCCTTGCTATCGGCGAGGCTGACCTGGGCCTGCAGATGCGGCAGATTCTTGAAGCCAGCGGCCAGAAGGTTCCGGACTCCAAGCCGATCTTCGAATTCAACCCGGCGCATCCACTGATCGGCAAGCTGGACGCCGAGCAAAGCGAAGAGCGGTTTGGCGACCTGTCGCACATCCTGTTCGATCAGGCTGCGCTGGCGGCAGGTGATAGCTTGAAGGACCCGGCGGCTTACGTGCGCCGTCTGAACAAGTTATTGGTCGAGTTGTCGGTTTAATATTCCGAGTCAAAGAAAACCCGCTTCGGCGGGTTTTCTGATTGTGCTCTAACCATTTGTCTTTCATTACTTGAGGAGTCAACGATGAGCAGCAACGTTACTGTGCGTTCAGTGGTGTACCAGATTGACGGCCAGCCTTACGAGAGCCGTCTGGTTTTTGACTCGGGTGACGCGTCTTCACGTCCTGGTCTGTTGATGGCACCAAACTGGATGGGTGTCACCGAAGGCGCCGAGAAAATCGCACAGGCGGTGGCAGAGCAGGGCTATGTCGTGTTTCTGGCTGACCTCTATGGCCAGAGCACTCGGCCGCAGAACAATGATCAGGCTGGCGCAGCGATGATGCCGCTCAAGGACGATCGTGGTTTATTGCGCAAGCGTATGCAGGCTGCTCTGGATCAATTGCTAGCCCAGACTGACGCACCGGTTGATGCCGACAAAGTCGCCACTTTCGGTTTCTGCTTCGGCGGCTGTTGTTCTCTGGAGTTGGCACGCACCGGCGCGAACCTGAAAGCTGCCGTATCGTTCCACGGCACGCTGGACACGCCAAACCCGGCTGATGCGAAAAACATCAAGGGTTCAGTGCTGGTGCTTCACGGTGCTTCGGACCCATTGGTGCCAAAAGAACAATTGCCGGCCTTTGAAGCTGAAATGAATGCGGCAGGCGTTGACTGGCAGTTGCTGAGCTACGGCGGGGCAGTGCATTCGTTCACCGATCCGCACGCGCAGACCCCCGGCATGATGCAGTACGACGAAAAGACCGCGAAACGCGCCTTTGCTTCGATGCACAACCTGCTGGATGAAGTGTTCAAAGGCTGACACGCGAGACTGAATAACGGTAGGAGCGAACTTGTTCGCGATGCGATGTTCCTGAATACGCAGGCCCAACCTCGCGAACAAGTTCGCTCCTACCGTTGCTTTATGGCAGTTCGATCCTGCCAATCTCCCCGGGCACTGTCGGCCAATCCCCGGCTGCCCAGCGGGTCCGGGCCTGTTCGATCAGCGCCGGGTCACTGGCGACGAAATTCCAGTTCATGCGCCGAGGGCCATCCAGCGGTGCGCCGCCGATCAGCACAGCGTGGCATTCGCTCTCTGCACATAAAGCCACTTCTTTCCCGGGCTCAAGTACGACCAGCGTTCTGGGTTCCACCGCTTCGCCGTCCACCGACGCTTCGCCGTAGAGCACATACAGCGCCCGCTCTTCATGTTCGGTCGGGATCAACAGTGTGGTTGCGGTTTGCAGGTGTAATTCGGCGTAAACCGTCGGCGACAGGACCGGTACCGGCGACTTCAGACAGAAGCCGCTCCCCGCAATCATGCGAATCTGAATGCCGAGGTTGTCACTGAGTGGCAGGTTGCCGGCCGGGTGGTGGCTGTAGTGGCCTTCTCCTTGCTCATGGCTTTTAGGCGACGCGATCCATACCTGCAGGCCGTGCATGCGCGAGCCGCTGGATAACAAATCTTCTGGCGTACGCTCGATATGAGCGATGGCGGCTCCTGACGTCATCCAGCTCACTTCACCCGGGTTCACCATCTGATCGCTACCCAGGCTGTCTCGATGCAATAGACGGCCTTCAAACAGATAGGTGAGGGTCGACAGGCCTATGTGCGGATGCTGGCGTATGTCGATGCCTTTGCCCGGCGCATAGTCGGTTTCGAGCATGTGGTCGAAAAACACGAACGGACCGACATTGCGACATTTTGCCGAGGGCAGTGGGCGCAGGATGGGCTGGCCCTCTACGTCTTCGGCGCGGGGTTTGATGATAAGCATCGTGGTTATCTCGGTATTCTTGATGGTTCAGGCCAAAGTTGTCTGGATACTGATTTCGGCGCTGGTCATCAATTTATGGACCGGGCAACGATCGGCGATGCGATGCAGCAAGGTGCGCTGCTGGTCGCTGAGGTCGCCCTCAAGGGTTAGCTGTACGTTGAGGCGATATTTGCCCTGGCGCTCTTCACCGTCGTCGTGAGAGACACTGACGCTGATGCCTGTCAGTGGAATGTCATGCTGGCTGGCGTACAGCTTGACCGTCAGCGTCTTGCAGGAGGCCAGCGCGGCATCGAAATAATCATGAGGGGAGGGCGCGGAATATTCACCGCCAAGTGAGACAGGCAAATCGGTGTACAGCTCATGCTCGGCGTTGATGCTGACTTTGTGCCGAAAGCCTTGTGGGGCCAGGGTGCTGACGATGACGGACATGAAGGCCTCGGGGGGTGCCAGATTGAAAGTCATAGCCTAGCCACAAAAAAGGCGCCTCGAAAGGCGCCTTTTTCAATACCAACTATCAGCTGGGCAGATTACTTGCCCTGCCAGCGCTTCATGACCAGCGTGGCGTTAGTGCCACCGAAGCCGAAGCTGTTGCTCATGACCTGGTCGATTTTTGCATTTTCCTGGGTCTTGAGCAGGATCGGCATGTCAGCGACAACCGGATCCAGTTCGTCGATGTTGGCCGAGCCAGCGATGAAGTTGCCTTCCATCATCAGCATGCAGTAGATCGCTTCGTGAACGCCTGCGGCGCCCAAGGAGTGACCCGACAGGCTCTTGGTGGAGCTGATGGCCGGAGCTTTACCAGCGAAGACTTCGCGAACGCCTTCCATCTCTTTCGCATCGCCGACCGGAGTCGAGGTGCCGTGAGTGTTGAGGTAGTCAATCGGGCCTTCAACGGTGGACAGGGCCATCTGCATGCAGCGGATGGCGCCTTCGCCGCTCGGAGCAACCATGTCGTAGCCGTCGGAAGTAGCACCGTAGCCAACGATTTCAGCGTAGATCTTGGCGCCGCGGGCCAGAGCGTGTTCCAGCTCTTCCACCACGACCATGCCGCCACCGCCAGCGATGACGAAGCCATCACGGTCGGCGTCGTAAGCGCGGGAGGCTTGTTCCGGCGAATCATTACGCTTGCTGGACAGTGCGCCCATGGCGTCGAACAGGAACGACTGGCTCCAATGCTCTTCTTCACCACCGCCGGCAAACACGATGTCCTGTTTACCCATCTGGATCTGTTCCATGGCGGTACCGATGCAGTGAGCACTGGTGGCGCAGGCAGAAGCGATGGAGTAGTTCAAGCCCTTGATCTTGAATGGCGTGGCCAGGCAAGCAGAAACCGTGCTGCTCATGGTCCGCGTAACGCGGTACGGGCCAACGCGCTTGACGCCTTTTTCGCGCAGGATATCCAGCGCTTCCATTTGGTTCAGGGTTGATGCACCACCGCTGCCGGCGATCAGGCCGGTACGCGGGTTGGAGACTTGCTCCTCGGTGAGACCCGAATCAGTGATGGCGTCTTTCATGGCCAGGTAGGCATAGGCTGCCGCGTGGCCAACGAAGCGATAGATCTTGCGATCGATCAGCTCTTCAAGGTTGAGGTCAATGGAGCCGGAAACCTGGCTACGCAGACCCATTTCGGCATATTCCGGATTGAAACGGATGCCAGGGCGGCTTGCACGCAGGTTGGCGGAGACGGTCTCTTTGTCATTGCCCAAGCACGAAACGATGCCCAGACCAGTGATAACGACGCGGCGCATGCGGATAACCCTTAGAAGTTGTCAGTGGAGGTGAAGACGCCGACGCGAAGGCCTTCGGCGGTGTAGATCTCGCGACCGTCGACAGTCACCGAACCATCAGCGATAGCCAGGTTCAGCTTGCCCTTGAGGACGCGTTTGATCTGAATGTTATAGGTGACTTTTTTGGCGGTCGGCAAGACCTGGCCGAAGAACTTTACTTCGCCCGAACCCAGTGCGCGTCCACGGCCTGGCAGACCCTGCCAGCCAAGGAAAAAGCCTACCAGTTGCCACATGGCATCAAGGCCGAGGCAGCCCGGCATCACCGGATCACCTTCGAAGTGGCATGCGAAGAACCACAGGTCCGGATTGATATCCAGCTCAGCGACCAACTCACCTTTGCCGTACTTGCCACCCTCTTCGCTGATATGGGTGATGCGATCAACCATCAGCATATTAGGGGCGGGCAGTTGCGCGTTACCTGGGCCGAACAGCTCACCGCGACTGCAGCGCAGCAAGTCTTCCCGGGTAAAGGCGTTTTGTTTGGTCATGCGAGCTCCTCAATAATCTTGTGCGGCAGGGTGGGGTATCGTGTGCCCCAGAAGCCAGTCCTGGCCGGCTGACTCGCCAGGGGGGCTGCCGTCAGCCTACTCATAGACTATTGCGTTGTAGTGAAAGTCACAGCACAAGGAAAATGAAAGTACACTTGTGCACTGAAATTTGCCATCCAGCCGACCCTTATGGTCGATTCGGCTTACAAGACTGCCGCAATTTAACATTTATCGCCAGTCGCAGATGTCCGAAAGGGCATCCAGCGCTGTAAAACCTGCTGTAAATCAGTACGTTTGAAGGGTTTTGCAAGGTAGTCATTCATCCCCGCCTGTAAACAGGCGTCCCGATCACCTTGCAAGGCATTGGCGGTCAGCGCGATGATCGGTACCTGATCGAGCCCCGGCAACTGTCGAATCCGGCGCGTGGCTTCGTAGCCATCCATGACCGGCAGTCGGCAATCCATGAAAATTGCGGCGTATTGCCCACTGCCAGCCATGCTCACTGCTTGGGCGCCGTCCCGGGCGATTGCGACCTGGTGTCCGAGGTTGTGCAGCATGGCGCGAATGACCGCGCAGTTGACTTCGTTGTCCTCCACCAGCAGGACGCTGCGGTGTTCGCCGTCAGCCGTAATATGCGAATCGCTGCGGTCGGGAGCATCGGCTGTATCCGGCATCACCGTCATCGGGATTTCCAGGGTAAACAGCGAGCCTGAGCCTTCGGTGCTTTGCGCCCGCAGCGTTCCTCCCATGCGCTCCGCCAGTGTGCGGGCGATGGGCAGGCCTAACCCCGTGCCACCGTATCGACGTGAAATCGAGCTGTCTGCCTGCTGGAAAGCATCAAACATGGATTCCAGATGGTCATGGTGGATGCCGATCCCGCTATCGCGCACGTGACACACAAACAGAATTCGCCCTTCATCCAGAGACTCATACTCGGCTTCAACATCAACGCTGCCCTGCTCGGTGAATTTAAGGGCATTACCAATCAGATTGACCAGAATCTGCCGGATGCGGGTCGGGTCGCCCTGAACCCGCAACTGATCGAGCCCCTGTTGGAGGTGCAAGCGCAGCGACAGATTGCGTTGCTGCGCATCGTGGCTGAAAGCCTGACTTGACGTACTGACCAGTTCCGCAACATTGAACGGGATATTTTCCATTTCCAGCGAGTGCCGCTCAAACCGGGAAAAGTCGAGGATATCGTTGATGACTCGCAGCAAATGCTCGGTGGACTCGGTGGCGAGTGCCGAGTACTCGGCCTGCTCTTCGGTCATTTGCGTGGTCTCCATCAGTTGCAGCATGCCCAGTACGCCATTCATCGGGGTGCGCAACTCATGGCTCATCATTGCCAGAAAGTCTGATTTCGCCCGGTTGGCGCGCTCTGCTTCTTCTCTCGCCTGGATCAATTGTTCAATGAAGCGTTGTTGCTCGTGGCTGGCTTTATCCAGGTCAGCCGCGAGATTGTTGATATGCCTTGCCAGATCACCCAGTTCTGCGTCATCAGGCACAGGCAATGGGGTTCGGTAATCACCTTGCTGAATTGCTTTGACCGCTTCGCCCATCGCACTTATGGGTTGGGAAAGGCTTGAAGCCAGGCGCCTCGCGAGAATGAACGTGAACAGCAGGGCGAACAGCGCGAGAATCGCGGCCTTGAGCAGGATCTCCTGTTGACGTTCACTGAACGCTTCATTGGACATACCCACCAGCACCCGGCCCAGATAGTCCTGGGCTGCGCTGACAGTATCCTCATGGTTGCCGAGGAAGTCCTTGCCCAGCTTGATTTGCTGTGAACGAATCGGCGCCTGGAAGATTTCCACCTGCTTGGGATGGGCGGCCGACTCTTCGGACTGCTCGACGTACACCAGTACTTTGTTATGGCTGTCCTGTACTTCTATGAAGCGCACATGCGGGGTCGATAATGTTGCGCGCATCAGGCCCTTCAGGACTTCGTCGTTTCCGACGATCACGCCGTACTCCGACGCGGGTGCCAACTGGTTGGCGATCAACTGACCGGTATGATTGAGCTCCTGCCGCAGATCCTGAATGCGCACAAACGTGAAAAAACAGATCAGCAATAGAGTCAGCAGGAGGGCGGGTCCGAGACTGATCATCTGTGTCCGGGTATTGATATCCCAATGGCGACGAACTTTCATGGCTGCTGCTCCGCCTGACTCAGGCGTGTGGTCACTGCTGCGTCGTCAATCGCGATGATCCCCAGGGATTGGGCCACTCGCGGATTACTCGTCACTTTGAAGCGTCGTGGATACTGTGCACGTGGCCATTGCTCCGGGGGCTTGTCGAGGAGTGCGTCAAGCGTGTCCAGCCAGTCGATTTCATCGCTGTAGGTGCTGGCCAGGCTTCCTGCTTTGACAAACGCTGCGTTAGGTCCAAGCAATGCCTGCTGGTGGGCATAACTGCTGAGCAGGAGGTTCTTGGCGGTTTTTGCGTTATACAGGTCCGGGTCATCAAGCCCCAACAATACATCGCTGCGGCTCAACAGGTTCTGCAGTGACTGGTTTTGCGCACTGGGTGTCCAGGGCTGGGAAATAATCCGCAACCCCATGGACAGTGCTGCGTGGCGCAGTTCTTTGAGCAGGAACTGGCTTCTGTTGTTGAACAGCACACCGATTTGTCGGGCTTCGGGCAGCAGGTGCCGGATCAGGAGCAACTGGCGCGTGACAGGGGGATCGCTCCATAACAGGCTCAACGTCGGCGGGCGCTTCTCGCCCAGTCGTTCGTGGGCCTGTACCCGACTGACGCGCAGTACCAGCGTCCTGGGGCCTTCGCTGTCGCCCAAACGCCATTCCAGGCTTGCCGTGTCCAGCAGCACGAGGCGCGTGTGGTCGGAGATTTTGCCGGGTGACGGCATTTTATCGGTTTCGACAAAGCGTACATGGTCGCCAGGGCGACGGTGGCTCAGGTCGCGCACAAAGCTCTGGATGCTTGGGCTGGTTCTGGCGGCAGTCAGCAAAATATCTGCTGCGGACGCAGCGGTGCAGTGCGCCCACATGAGCGCCGCGACTACGATGCAGCGCAGAGTTCTGCCTGAGAAAGCCACAGCCGTGTCCATACTTGTTCGTCCGGTTACCGCCTTATTCATGCCGGGCATGTTAACCGAGACGAAGCTTATTGCCACGCTGGGTGTGGTTGAGTGGTTTTTGTGTACATATCCGTAATAGCGGTCATGGCTGATATTGGTTGCGCTCTTACAGCGCGTCACTTTTGGTTCCGGAAGCCGGCCCAGCCAAAAGTAAGCAAAAGGCTCTTGCCCCACC
>NZ_LOHG01000034.1 GCF_022790535.1 Pseudomonas maioricensis | reverse complement strand
TTGAGTTGTAGTCAGTAAAAAACAAAGCCCGCTTTTAGAGCGGGCTTTTTTGTGGCTGCTTTTCCGAATCGCAAAGCTGATTGTCTGTAGGCGCCAACACGTTGGCTTCTACAGGAGGTGCGCCCTGTTTGCTCACCTAAAGTATTAGTTGGAGCGGCCGATTGTGTTTGCATTGATACATTCCGGAAGATACCGGCACAGGCTGCAAACCTGTGCATTTCAAGAGGCGAGTATGTTGAATATCTCTGCGCAGATCTCCAGTTTTAGCGCTTCATCTACTGCCGTCGCTGGGCCGACTAAACTCGCTGATGAATCACCCGAGTCAGCGGCTACCCTGCCCGTTGCAGTGCCTGTTGAGGGCGTGAAGGTTTCATTGTCTGGTGCTGGTATTCAGAAAGCTGCCGATGACAAGAAATCCAATTCAAATGCCGATATCGAATCAAGCGGCCTGCCGGATCAGACGCAGAAAACCCTCAAAATGATCCGCGAGCTGAAGCAGCAGATTGAAGAAAAACAACAGGAGATGCAGGCGCTTATTGCTGATCAGAGTATGGATCCTGAAACCAGGCAAGCCCGGGTCGGCGCGTTGCAAACAGCTATTTCTACCCTTACCGCTAGCTTGGCGACGGCCAACAATGCCTTGGTAAAACAAGGTCAAAGCGGCAAGCTGTCAGACACTCAGATGCAGCAAGCCAGCGCGCTTGCCATGAAGTGATATTGGCCAGTCCAGTAACGCGACACTGAGCTAAGCACGCACCGCCGCATACAGCGCCTTGATCAAATCCGACTGGGTGATGATACCGACCAGGTGCCGGTCAGCGTCGATGATCGGAATGTGCCGATGGCCGTTTTCAGAGAACACGGGCACGAGATCGATCAGCAGTCGATCGCTGCTGGCGACGCGCACGGTGCGGGTCATGATCTGCCCGACGATATTGGCGGGCTGATCTTTGCGGGCGTGACGCAGCAATGCGCGCAAGTGCCAGCCGACGCCTTCGTGGGCGTCGAGGTCGATCTGCTGCATGAAGTCCGCGACGGTCACAATACCCATCAGATGCCGCTGTCGGTCGATCACCGGCAGCGCCTTGATCTTATGTTTACGCATCAACGCCCAGGCTTCGCGCAGGGGCATCTCCTGGCGGGCAGCGATGGGTTGCGTACTCATCACATCGGCGCAGCGCAGTTCGCCCATCTTGCGTTGGTAGGCTGCGGCTTCGGCCTGTTCGAGCAAGGCCTGCAGGTCGTCACGGCTGACATCCAGCACCTGGTTGTAGTGGGCGAGGGCAGCATCAAGGTCTGCGTTACTGAACCGGCTCGCAGTGTTTGTGGCGGCGGGTTTTTGCACGTGCGGCCACGGTCTTCTGGTCAGGTTGTTGTAGATCAGACCTGCGACCACCAGCATGGCGGAGTCAATGAGCACCGGACTTAGCGCGAACTCGAATCGATCACAGCCAGTCAGCACCATCAACAAGGCCGCCGCCCCGCCGGGTGGGTGAAGGCAGCGCAGCGCAAACATGACGGCGATGGCCAGGCTGACCGCAAGTGCGGCCGCGAGCGTCGCATCGGGTACCCACTTCACGCAGGCGATGCCCACAAGAGCCGAAAGCGTATTGCCGCCCAACACTGACCACGGTTGGGCCAGCGGGCTGGATGGCAGCGCAAAGACCAACACCGCGCTGGCACCCAGCGGAGCAACCAATGCCAGGGCAAGCATGTTGTATTGGCTCGCCGGTGCACCCTCCAGCCAGAACGCCGCCGCCACGGCGACCAGCAGAATGCCGAGGGCTGCGCCGCAGCAGGCGCGCCATTTTTCCCTCGCGTCGACGGCGTGGGGCGCAGGCCAGAGCGCGCGAAGGTGCGATGTGAATGTTGAGCGTGGCGGTGGAGAGGGCAGTTGCGCGGTCATGATCGAATTGATGCCGGGTTGAATAACAATGCACTGCGACTGTGTCGTCGCTTGGGCGTGGTGGGGAACGTTAAACCCTATGGCGCACTCATTCAATTCGTCTGAAGTAACTGACGCTGCCCAAAAGCCAGACGCCTGCGGCTAAATAGGCTCAGGCGGTTGCCAGTTCACTGTCCTTGATATTCGCAATCGGGCCAAGGATCGATGGCTCGAAATCTGCCAGAGGCTGACCGTCTGCCAGGCGTAAAGGCAGGTCAGGATTAGCCAGCGCGGCTTTGCCGATGGCGAGGATGTCGGCACCGTCTTCAAGCGCGATGTTTGCGTGTGCAATGTTGTGCAGGCCGCCGTTAGCGATGATGGGCACAGCCGCTGCGAAGCGGCGCGCCAGTTTCACCAGGCTCGCCTCATTGTTGGCAAATGCGGGCTGCGCTGCGTCGAATTCAGTCACATGAATGAAGTCCACGTTAGCGTCGGCCAACGTGCCGAAGATGACCTCCGCGTCCGCTTCGCCGTCGGGCCATTTGTGATCGAAATCGTTCACCTTACCCTGCGAGATCCGCACACCTACGGGATGCCCACCGGCAACCTGCCTGACCGCCTTAATGACTTCCAGCGTCAACTCCAGGCGGGCACGCACATTTGCGCCCCAGCGATCGGTGCGCGTGTTGGTGTAGTCGGTTAAAAACTGATCGAGCAAGTAGCCGTTCGCGCCATGGATTTCGATACCGTCAAAGCCCGCAGTACCGACGGTTCGCGCGGCTGCCTGCGCAAACCCTTCAATGGCGTCGGCGATGTCTTCATCAGTCATCGCATTGGGCACCGGGTATTGGCCCTCGCCGTAGTAAAAGGCCATCTGCGTGCCCTTGGGCCTGATGGCTGAAGGGGCGACGGGGCGACCGGTAAAACGATTCCCCTGACTCAAGGCACCCGCGTGCATCAACTGGGCAAACACCGTTGAGCCGTGCTCGTGTATCGGGCGAGTCACTGCCCGCCAGGCCTGCGCTTGTTCTTCATCGCTGATGCCGGGCTGGCAAGGGTAGCCTTGCGAGAATCTGCGGTCGGTGTAGATCCCTTCGGTAATAACCAGACCGAAGCCACCTTTGGCGAAGCGTTCGTAGTAACGCGCCATAGTGGCTGTCGCATTACCGTTCTCGGTAGCGCTGACCCGGGTCATGGGAGCTACCGCGAACCTGTTCTTCAATTTGATTTGCTTAATATCGGTTGGCGATAGAATCCGGCTGTCATGTATCGTCATGTTCAGGTCCTGGTTCAGGTGAATTTGGCTAGATGCCTTGCTTGAATACAGGATAAGTGGGGGGCCGACGGTTCAGTAGTGCTCTTGCTCGATAAGCCGGCTTAACGAAATGAGATATAAAACATGCAGCTTCCCGAGATCGAAGTGTTTTCTGCCATCGCGGCCAGCGGCAGTCTTTCGGGCGCCGCCCGGCGTTTAGGTGTGTCGCCGATGACCGTTTCCAGAAGACTGGCGTCTCTGGAACGCGAGCTTGATGCCCGGCTGGTTCAGCGCACCACCCGCTCTACTTCTCTCACTCCTGAAGGCGAAGCATTCCTGCCCTTTGCTAACAGGATGCTTGAGGCGCAGGAGGGTGCTCGGGCGGCTTTACTCAGCCAGTGCACGACAGCCAGTGGTCTGCTGAAAATCACGGCGCCTACGGTTTTTGGCCAGACGGTAATCATGCCGCTGTTGCCAGAGTTACTGGCGGAAAATCCCGCTCTTCAGGTTGACCTCACCCTCTCGGACAGCATCGTGGACATCGTCGGCCTGGGCATTGATGTTGCCATTCGCATTGCGACATTGCGTGACTCAACGCTTGTAGCCCGGACCTTGGCAAGCAATCCACGAGTGGTTTGCGCCAGTCCGGGTTATCTGGCAATTCGTGGTACCCCCAAGACATTGGACGAGTTGAAACTTCACTCATGCATCGCTTTGCACGGCATGCCTTATTGGCCATTCACGAAGGCGGGTTCAAGTGTTTCGATTCGAGCGGAGGGGCCGTTTTCAGCGAACAGCGTTGAAGCCGTTCGGACCGCGAGCAGGAGCGGTTTGGGATTGGCAATGTTGACCTATTGGGACGTCAGAACTGAGCTTGAAGACGGTAGCCTTGTTCTGGTCGAACTGTCGGATGTCTTGCCCGAGCAGTTGTCTGTTACAGCACTATTGCCGACCCGCCACCATGTGCCGCACCGGGTTGAAGCCTTCCTGAAAAAGCTTGAGCATTACCTGATACAAGGCGATGAGTAAGGGCCGTGTCGGCCATCTGGTCCAATTCCTGGGCAATTGCTTACGACGTTGGCTTTGATCATTGGGCATGTCGATTTGAACGTCCAGAAACAAGAATCACAGCGAAACCTTACCGTGCGAGCCGACCCCGGACATCAACGCCATCGCGCAGCGGTTGGCGAGTGTGCTGCGGATTAACAGGGTAGGGCGCATGGCGGTTATTTGATCAGGGCACTGAGCTCTGTTTCGCTGCCTCGCCAAAGCCGTCTTTCAATCACACGGCTCACATCACAGGCCTCCAGCATCAGCAAATGCGCGGTGCTGGCCAGGGTGGTGATGTCGGATTCGTCGGTGTTGGTCGGGTTCATGTTGGCGAGGGTGTCGAGGAAGCGGGTGGCGAGGCTGATACGGGTTTCGGCGAAGGCGTGCAGGTCTTTGAGCGAGGCGTGGCTGTCGAGTAACAGCACGGCGTTTTCCAGCCCGGGGTGGGTGAGGGGGATGTAGCGGGCGTGTTCGGTATCGTGGTTCATGTGCTGAAAACTCCTGACCGATGTGATGTCGCCACGGCTGATGAAAGGGTGGCGGCTGTGCGCGGGTTGACGAACCGGTGACCTGATACCCCATACGCCCGGCAGACCCGAGGGTCTCCCACGCACAGCTGCCATAGCGTGGCCTCTGCTGGGGTACAAGTCTTGCGGATCGTCAAATCCGGTCGTTGATTTGGCAACGACGAGGCTCAGGTTAGAGGTTCAGCAGGTGGCCATGGCGGTATATATAGCTATTGGCTGGAGCAAGTGAAGCGGGAATGTATTGCCGGGCGTGAGCTCAATTCTTGAGGTTGTAGCAGGACTTATCGATCCTGGCCGGCGGGAGCCGAGCTTGCTCGCGATAGGACTAACTCGACCTTAGACCGCGTCTTCGTTTATCGCGGGCAAGCCCAGCTCCCACAAAATCTACGCAAATTTCGTAGGAACGCCGCCCGGCCAGTCCCGCGAGTCGGATCAAACTTGCGGGCAAACATAAAATCTCTCTAGTTATAACGCGACTTCAATATGACCAATCAGTCACGAAAAGTTACCCATCTTCTTCGAATTAGCTACTGAACGGACTACAACAAGCAGCTACACTCGCGGCCCGATCCTCCTTCGAGCACGCCCATGAAATTTCGTTTTCTTCTCTGGATGCTGGGCCTGTTAATGGCACGGGCCAGTCGCAATAACCCGGCGTTTCAGCAGCAGTTGGCAGGCAAGGAACTGACCTTCGTGCTGCAGACCGCTGACGGCAAGGTGGCTCGGCATTTCATGATAAGCGGGCAGCGAGTCAGCAGTGCGTCGGGTGTCATTGCCGAGCCAGGTTTTGCGATCATCTTCAAGGATGCCGCCTACGGCTTCGCCACTCTGCAAGCCAAAAACAAACAGTTGGCCTTCATGCAGGGCATTCAGGACAAAGATATCCAGATCAAGGGCAATGCCGGTCTGGTGATGTGGTTCCAGGGCTTGATGAAGTACCTGAAACCACGCAAGAAACAGCCAGTGAAGGCTTAAGGCAGCTCCAGGCCACCACCCGCTTTGTGCAGTGCTCGCAGGTGTTCACTGAGCTGTTTGAGGTTGGCCTCGTTAGCGGCGATTTCCTTGGCGCGTTCGGGTTCGAGCAGGGCGCGTACCTCTTTGTCCAGGTCGCCGGTCAAACGCTGCAGTTGTTTCTGGCGCTGACTGCTTTCGTCTTCCAGGCGCTTCCACTCCGCAGTCTGCGGCAAGCCGTAGCCGCCGCTGTCGAGCAGTTCGGCCGGGCGACTAAGGAAGCCACTGCTGGCGAGGATTTCCTGCAGCGTACCCGTTGCCTTGGAGACGCTGCCGTCTTTCTGCTCACGGGCGCTGAGGTAGCGCTGTTTGACCTCATCCTGTGCCAGCAGCAACTGCCGACGCAGGCTGGCCTGTTCGAGCAGCAACATGGCAGCGCTGGTGCGCAGGTCCGCTTGTGGTAACCACGGCTTACGCTCTTCAGCAGACAGCGACATCCATTCTTCGACGGTGGTCTGCTTGATCGGCAAGTGCTTCCTCAGCACGTCGAACATCGCCTGATAACGGTCGCGATAGGAGTCGAAACGGTAGCCTCTACGCAGCGCTTCCTTCGGATCGTCCAGCACACTGGTATCGGCCAGGCCACGTCCCTTCAGCACCTCAAGCAAGCCGTTGGGCAGGATGCTGTCCAGATCGACCAGTTTTGGATTGTTGGTACCGCTGCGTAACAGTTTCAGGTTTTCTACTGCGCAGTTATTGGACAGGAAGAAGTAATTGCCGTCGTAGCTCCAATGCATTTCAGCGGCATGCTGCACTAACCCTTCGATTTCCGGGCGGGACAGTTTCAGTGGCACCGAGGCCAGGCTGCGCAGCTCCGTCTTGGTGTATTCATCGATGACCTGAGCCAGTGGCAGCACGAACAGGCGCGACGGGTAGGCACCCATCAAACCATCCCAGCTGGACAACTGAACGTCGCCGACAAAGGCGCGATAAGACAGCACCAGGTGTTGGTCCAGATCGAGTCGGCAGTCCGGGCCACGAGGGCGACCGGGTTTGCAGATGACCAGCCGCAACATGCTGTGGCCCCAGCGGCTCATCATGTTCTGGTTGGCTTCTGCCAGCAGGTAATCCACTTCGTACACGCGCTCGGGGTCTAGCTTGCCTAGCGGCTCGCGGCCGAAGTCGTTGCCCGCGTTCAGGTACGGATAGAACGAAGGGCACTGGTCCTTGGCAGCCGGTGCCCAGCCAAACTGCTCTTTGTAATACGCGTAGAGCGCAGGACGACGGCAAGCGTAGGCCGGGTCGAGCAGGAAGTACTCCATGTTGACTGCGACGAATTCCAGCGGGCTGGTGGTTTCGTAAATGTCGGGGCTGCGGGCAACCTGGCCGTTGTGTTCTTCACGATCACCGCGGCGGCCCACATATTGTGGCCAGCCTGCCAGGTCCAGCAGGCGCGGGTCGTCGCTCAACGTGAAGCGCCGTTCTGTCTGGCCACGGCAGTAATCAGGCAGGCCGACCTTGCCCAGCGAGCTGCTGCGTCGTCCGCACTGGAAGATCACCGACCGTTGAGCGGGTGACCACAGGCGGGCGCGGTCATAAATATGAGTCAGCTCGTGCAGTACCGTGGCGAGCATTTCTCTACGCACGGTGCCATGGGGGCGATTGGTGTTTTTAGTCGCGGCGCTGCCGTCGGTCAGTCCCGCCAATAGATTGGTATTGAGATCGAGGCGGTACGGGCCGGACGCCTGGCCATAAGCATTGGCAGGCATGTCGGCGGACCAGCGCACGTCAACGCGTCGGTCCAGATCTTTGACGAAGCTCGGCGGCAGGGCACTGAGCGCTTCGTCCAGCAGCGTCTGTGTGGCTTTTTGCTGTGCAGGGCTGAGGCCGCCGGTATCCAGCGACAGGCTCAGATCAGCGAAGGCAGACGTGCCAAGCAGAGACAATGCGCCTGCCAGCAGCCAGACGCAAAGGCGCCTCACAGAGCGAGAATGGCTTCGGCGAGAACCTGATCACTGGCACCGCGGGCTTCTGGCAGGCGCGTGCGCAGCATGTCGAAGGCGGCGTCAAGTTGCGCGCCGTGGATATCGCCACCGCTGGCCACGTAGCTGGCTGCATCGTCTTTGGCCTGAACCACGATTTTGGAATCGCGGATCGAAGTGGTGGTATCGGAGGTGAAGTCGATGGTGCGACCGAAAGCGCGGACGATGATGTTACTGGTCTGCACGACGGTTTGCGCCTGAGCAACGTCAGCCAGCAAGAACAGGCCAAGGGTGGCGGCAATCAGGGGGGTACGCATGGAACGTCTCCAGGTAATACAGAAGAGGTGAAGTGGCTATTGGACGAGGATTGCTTGCGCGAGTTCGAGGTCGCTGGCATTAAGTTTTGGCTCTGCCTGGCGCAGGGCCATAAGCGCCGACTCCAGTCGTGCGCCTCGCAGCTGGCCGTCACTGGCGACAAAGGCCGCCGCGTCATCCTGTGCTGCAACGATCAACTTTCTATCGAAAGGTGCCGTAGTCACTTTGCTGGTGACATAGCCCGTCATGACCAGGGTTTGCGTGGTGGTATCCAGCGCTTGGGCCTGTGCGGTCCAGAGCAGGCACGTTATCGGGGTGATGAATAGCAGCGGCAGTAAACGCATGGCTCTCTAACACTTGCAAAAACGAGCCGCAAGGCTAGCGCAATGGCCGGGCTAGAGCTAGCCCGGGCTGGTGCACTGTAATGATCAGATGGCCAGAATTGCCTGGGCCAGTTGAGCGTCGGAGGCTTGCAGTTGTGGCGCCAACTGTCGAATGTGCTGGAAGGCGTTTTCCAGTCGAGCGCCACGAATCTCGCCTGCGCTGCCGACGAAAGTGGCGGCGTCATCACTCGCTTCACGAACGATTTTGTCGTCCCTGAACGAGGAGCTGACATCGGAAGTAGCATTGGTTGTTGAATCAACGGTGCGCACCATGGCATCTGTTGTTACAACAAAGCTGGTGGCGTGAGCGCCGGTTGCAGCTGTCAGCAGGACGGCGGCACCTAGCAGGCGAAGACGGGACATGGTCGGACTCCAGTGGAACGCAAAGCAATAGAAAGAAACGCGGGTTGCCCCGACTGTTTCGTGAAGGCCGTGACAGAACTGATAGTACGGAACTGTCACAAGCCTAGCATGGCGTGGCTGTAGACGGCGCTTCCTAAGCTCTGCGGGCATTCGCCAGCAACGCGTCGTTTAGCCATCTGCCGAGGCTGATCACCCAGACCAGCAGGGCAATCAATCCCGTACTGAACAGCATTCCATTGACCCCGCCGTGGACAATGAGTTTGCCTGCAATGAAAGGAAAGCCGAACACGCCCAGAAAGTACGCCAGGCTGAATAGCAATAATGACTGCGCGGTAAGCCCGCAAGGGGCTTCATTGGCAGCAAGGCCATTGATAACGGAGTAATTGAGGCCGTAACCGATACCCAGTAAAGCCGCCGCCAGCCCATAGCTGAATAGGTCATGCACCCATTGGCCAAAGCTTAGGACTGCAACCAGCATGATGGCACTCAGTACGCAGGACGCCGCGAACGGATTGCGTTTGACCACCCAGCTCGCAATCAACAAGCGACAGCAGATGGCAGCCCCCATGAAGCAGATGAAGAACACCGAGTAATCAAGTCCCAGGCTGGAGGCGTAGCTGGTCTGGAAGCTGCCTAGCCCGCCGAAGATCGCCCCTCCAAGCCCGACCATTAGAATGGAGAAGGCGGCTTTTGAGGTTAAAACCTTGATCGCAGAGGTGAGGCCGATCTGGGCGCGATCATTGGATGAGGCGTTTGTGTGGAAATGCTGCCCTGTTCGCCAGAAATACACTCCCCCTGCCACTGCCATGATCGCCGCGCAGAAAAAAGCAGTCTGAATCGGCAGGTCAAAGTAGCTGGCAAGTTTTCCCGCCAGTGGACCGGTACCAATACCGGTCAGCATGCTGCCTGAGAGCAGCGCAAAGCTATGGCTGCGACGATTAGGTTCAACCATGCCTGCCACCATGATGGGCCCCAGGGTATAGAAGACTCCCCAACCGAGACCGAGCATCAGTGCGCAGACCATAAGCCAGGGGCCGAGGCTGTCTGCAATGGCGAACCCTGATGATGCCGCCGCCAGGAAGCCCGCACCCAATGCGATGCATCGCGCGGGCCCCCATTTATCTGCCAGATGTCCTGAACCCACTACGGCAGCGATGGTGCTGATCATCGCAACTGAAATCACTTGGCCTGCATCACGTTCGTCTCCACCAAAAGAGGTGATCAACAGCGTCAGGAGGAAGGTCGATCCGTAGGAGACTGAAAGCATGAGGCTGGCGATGCAGAACGCGCCGAAGCTTGCAGGGCGTCTAGATGAGGGAGGAGTCATGCGCTTATCCATGCGTGGTGGTTCTGACTTTTTATCACCAGTACGCCTGGAAGTAGGTAGTGAAGTCGCGGAGTGAAGGTCAGGGGATTTATAACAAACTGTACCTGTATATTTTTATAAGGGAAGAACTGTACCTGTTGAGGCGATGAATTGGAGCGCATGCCTTATCAATCAAATGCCACTACATGATTCGGAATGCTTTTACTGTAGGAGTGAGCTTGCTCGCGATAGCGCCAGTTCAAGCGATACATTCGGCGAGCACGAGGCAGAATCGCGAGCAAGCTCACTCCTACAGTCCAGCGTTTGTTGCCGGACAGCGAGTTGCCATGGGCATTGAAGGGGGCCAGAGGAATGTGGTCAGAATTTCGAATTCCAGAAATGACAGAACCCGTCGCAGTTACCCGCGACGGGTCTTGTATGAAGCAATTCGGGTTGCTGGTGAGTGACCTTGGAAGGTCAGGACCAGCGTGCGCCAGTTAGCGCCAGAACGGCTTGCTCAGCTCTTCGTAACGTTGCGATTCGCTGATACCTGCGTCAGCCAGCAGACGTGCATCCAGGCGGGCCAATTGGTGGCGGCTGGACAGGCGACGTTGCCAAAGCATCAGGTTAGCGAAAGCGCGAAGAGGCCATGCAGCTTTTGCGGTTGTAGCGGTGTTTTCGTTGAAAAGGTCGGAACTGAGTGTACGTTCCATGGTGTGCGTCCTTCCGCTTGTGGCGGGCTAGAGAGTGATTTAACTGGTGCCCATCTTCCTCCGAGTTGGCCAGTCTCTCTAGACACAGTTCAACTGTATTGTGCGAGTTCAGTTAACTGTTTAAAGGCACTGTTTTGTTCCTATTTGGGGCAACTGTACCGGTATGCACGTTTTCAGTGCATTTTGTGCGCCGATTTGGTGAAAAGCCTGTTTTTACCCCTCCAAATGACCAGTACAGCAGTACAGTTTTTTTGAGTTTGTCTTTTAAGCTGAGATTGCGAGGTAGAAAACTGTATTGCTACCTCGCAACTGTTCACGTCAGACGGGCAGCATACTGCCTGTTTCATCCAGGCGAGAGTGCCAACTTAGTGCTTCGCGCAGTACATGCGGGGTGTGTCCTCCTTTAAGGCAGGCTGCGGCGAAGTAAGCATTGAGCGCATCCCGGTAAGCCGGATGCACACAGTTGTCGATAATGACCCGGGCACGTTCACGTGGCGCCAGGCCCCGCAGATCCGCCAGGCCTTGCTCGGTCACCAGAATGTCCACGTCATGCTCGGTATGGTCTACATGGCTGACCATGGGCACGACACTGGAAATCGCGCCGCCCTTGGCGATGGATTTGGTCACGAAGATGGCCAAGTGGGCGTTCCGGGAGAAATCTCCTGACCCGCCAATACCATTCATCATGCGTGTGCCGCAGACGTGGGTAGAGTTGACGTTGCCGTACAGGTCAAACTCCAGCGCGGTATTGATGCCGATGATCCCCAGGCGACGGATGATTTCGGGGTGATTGGAGATCTCTTGCGGACGCAGCATCAGGCGCGACTTGTAGCGTCCAAAGTCGGCGAACACTTCAGCGTGCTTGCTGGCCGACAGCGTCATCGAGCTGCCTGACGCGAAACTCAGTTTGCCAGCGTCGAACAGTTCGAAGGTTGAATCCTGCAGCACCTCGGAATACATGGTCATGTCGTGGAAGGGTGAATCCACCAAGCCATGCATGACGGCATTGGCGATGGTGCCAATTCCGGCCTGCAGCGGCATCAGCTTGTTGGTCAGCCGGTCTTCGCGCACTTCTTTTTTGAAAAACTCCACCAGATGGCTGGCGATGGCTTGGGTGTCCACATCCGGCGGCAGCACAGTTGAAGGCGAGTCAGGCTGATTGCTGATAACGATGCCAACGATTTTGGCCGGGTCGATCTGTACCGCCGGGTTACCGATGCGCGTATCAGCCTGCAGCACAGGGATTGGCAGTCGGGTGGGGCGATAACTGGGGATGTAGATGTCGTGTAGACCCTCCAGCTCCAGCGGCTGGGCGAGGTTGATTTCGACGATGACTTCCTTGGCCAGAATCGCAAAGCTGGCAGAGTTGCCCACCGACGTGCTCAGTACCAGATGGCCATCTTCGGTGATGGCGACACATTCGATGACGGCCAGATCCACGGCCTTGATCTGCCGGTTGCGCAATTGCTCGACAGTATCGGAAAGGTGACTGTCGATGAACATCACCGAACCGTCATTGATAGCCTTGCGCAGGGTGCTGTCGACCTGAAACGGCGAGCGACGCGACAGTACGCCAGCTTCGGTCAGTTGTTTGTCCAGGTCGTTGCCCAGGCTTGCGCCGGTCATCAGGCTGATCTTGAGCGGCGACAGTTTTGCGCGTTCGGCCAGTGCATGGGGCACGGCCTTGGCTTCACCGGCGCGGGTGAAACCGCTCATGCCGATGGTCATGCCGTCCTGAATCAAGGCGGCAGCATCAGCCGCGCTCATTACCTTGTTCATCAGCGAAGGCAAGCGGATACGATCACGGTACATGGGATTCTTATCTCGGGGGTGGAAGCGAAGTCCAAGTCTAGAGAGTTGGGCGGTGTTCGTCCCGCTACCAAGGTCGCATTTGGAGGCTCTAATTAGCGGGTTTCAAAGCAAAACACTGTTACGCAGAATGTAAAAAGCCCCGGCGTTTTTCACGCCGGGGCCTGTTTTGAACGCGCCTGGAGCCTACGCGTTGTCGACCGCCTTCACCATGTCCTCGATCACCTTTTTGGCGTCGCCGAAGACCATCATGGTTTTATCCAGATAGAACAGTTCGTTGTCCAGACCGGCATAACCGCTGGCCATCGAGCGCTTGTTGACGATGATGGTTTTGGCTTTGAAGGCCTCCAGAATCGGCATACCCGCAATCGGCGATTTAGGATCGTTCTTGGCTGCCGGGTTGACCACGTCGTTGGCGCCCAGCACCAATACCACGTCGGCCTGGCCGAACTCGGAGTTGATGTCTTCCATCTCGAACACCTGGTCGTAAGGCACTTCTGCCTCGGCGAGCAATACGTTCATGTGGCCAGGCATGCGCCCGGCAACCGGGTGGATCGCATACTTCACGGTGACGCCGTGGTGAGTCAGTTTCTCGGTCAGCTCTTTAAGCGCGTGCTGCGCCCGCGCAACGGCCAGGCCGTAGCCCGGAACGATGATCACGGTGTCGGCGTTGGTCAGCAGGAAGGTCGCGTCGTCGGCTGAGCCGGACTTCACCGGGCGGGCCTCTTTGGCGCCTGCCGGGCCTGCGTCGTCGGTTACGCCGCCGAAGCCGCCGCCGATCACGTTGAAGAACGAGCGGTTCATCGCTTTACACATGATGTAAGACAGAATCGCGCCGGAAGAACCCACCAGAGAGCCAGCGATGATCAACATCGAGTTGTTCAGCGAGAAACCGATACCGGCCGCTGCCCAGCCCGAATAGCTGTTGAGCATCGACACGACG
Source organism: Pseudomonas maioricensis (assembly GCF_022790535.1). Lineage (GTDB taxonomy): Bacteria > Pseudomonadota > Gammaproteobacteria > Pseudomonadales > Pseudomonadaceae > Aquipseudomonas > Aquipseudomonas maioricensis. Next base: position 6,124 of record NZ_LOHG01000034.1, on the reverse strand, counting down.
ACAGGCATGTCTGCCCCGCCAATCGGGATGATCAGCAGTACACCGATCACGAAGGCCAGAGCCAGCATGATGGCGAACGCGGCGAGGTTGCCGGTGAACATGAAGAACAGGCCGAACGCCAGGGTCGCCAGGCCCAGCACCAGATTCAGCTTGTGCTGCCCGGCGAACTGTACCGGCGCGCCCTGGAACAGGCGGAACTTGTACTTACCCGAGAGCTTGCCGAACGCGATAACCGAACCCGAGAAGGTGATAGCGCCAATGGCCGCACCCAGGAACAGCTCCAGGCGGTTGCCTGCCGGGATCGCGTCTCCGAGGTTCTTCACAATGTTCAGCGATTGCGGCTCAACCACTGCTGCAATAGCGATGAATACTGCTGCGAGGCCGATCATGCTGTGCATGAAAGCAACCAGTTCAGGCATCTTGGTCATTTCAACGCGCTTGGCCATGACCGAGCCAGCGGTACCGCCGACCAGCAAGCCAATCACGATGTAGCCAATACCTGCAGTGGTGTCGGACAGCGCTGCCAGTTTGTAAACCAGCCCAACAGTGGTAACCACTGCCAACGCCATGCCGAGCATGCCGAACAGGTTGCCACGTCGCGAAGTCGTTGGGTGCGAAAGACCTTTGAGGGCCTGAATGAAGCAGACTGCTGAAACGAGGTACAGCAAGGTAACCAGATTCATGCTCATTACTTGCGCACCTCTTCTTTCACTTTAGGTGCCTTTTTCTTGAACATCTCCAGCATGCGCCGGGTGACAAGGAAACCACCGAACACGTTGACGGCTGCCAGAGCGACCGCAAGGGTGCCCATGGTTTTGCCCAGTGGTGTAACAGTTAGCGCGGCAGCAAGCATGGCGCCGACGATGACGATCGCCGAAATGGCATTGGTCACGGCCATCAACGGCGTGTGCAATGCTGGCGTTACGTTCCAGACCACGTGATAACCGACGTAGATCGCCAGTACGAAAATGATCAGGTTGTAGATACCTGGGGAGATCAGCTCTTCCATTGTTTTATCCTCAGCCGTTCTTGCGGATGACTTGGCCGTCGCGGCACATCAGGCACGCGGCAACAATGTCGTCTTCCAGGTTGATGTGCAGCTGACCGTCCTTGTCGAACAGCAGCTTCATGAAGTCCAGCAGGTTGCGGGCGTAGAGCGCTGAGGCGTCAGCCGCGACCAGCGCGGGCAGATTGGTGTAACCCACGAGAGTGACGCCGTGCTCGACAACGACCTGATCGGCGACTGTCAGCGGGCAGTTGCCGCCTTGTGCTGCAGCCAGGTCAATCACCACTGAGCCAGGCTTCATCTCGGCCACGGTTTCTGCGCTGAGCAATACCGGCGCTTTGCGACCCGGGATCAGTGCGGTGGTGATGACGATATCCGACTGCTTGGCGCGCTCGTGGACTGCAACCGCCTGACGCTGCATCCAGCTTGCAGGCATCGGGCGGGCATAGCCGCCAACGCCGACTGCGCATTCGCGCTCTTCATCGGTCTCGTAAGGCACGTCAATGAACTTCGCACCCAGAGATTCGATTTGCTCCTTGACGGCAGGACGCACATCGGAGGCTTCAACCACGGCGCCCAGACGCTTGGCGGTGGCGATGGCCTGCAAGCCCGCGACTCCCGCGCCGAGCACCAGAACGCGTGCGGCTTTGACCGTACCTGCTGCCGTCATCAGCATCGGCATGAAACGAGGATAGTGGTGAGCGCCCAGCAGGACTGCCTTGTAACCCGCAATGTTGGCTTGGGAAGACAGCACGTCCAGACTCTGCGCGCGGGAGGTCCGTGGCGCAGCTTCCAGAGCAAAGGCGGTGATGCCTTGCTCAGCCATCTTGCCGATGGTTTCGCTGTTGAAGGGGTTGAGCATCCCGACAACGACCGTGCCGCGCTTGATCTGTGCCAGTTCGCTGTCGTTCGGTGCGCAGACCTTGAGCAGTAGCTCGGCAGCCAGCGCTTCAGCGGCAGCGCCAATCGTGGCTCCTGCTGCTTCGTAAGCACTGTCCGGGACGCTGGCAGTAATGCCTGCTCCGCTTTGCACCGTGACCCGATGGCCTTGGGCGATCAGCTTCTTGATGGTTTCAGGGGTTGCAGCAACCCGCTTTTCACCCGACTGGGTCTCGAGAGGAACGCCAATGTGCACGTGTAATCTCCTGCGTGATCTTCTTGTTTTCTTCAATTAGGCCAGCGCACTTCAGCAAGTACGACTGGGGCTGCCGATCAGCATGATCCCGCTATTTACGGGCGGGGCGCGGCATTTTGCAGGCGAAGTTTGGTGCCTTCAATTCATTTTGTAACGAGACGATAAATTAACTACAAGTCATCCCGTGACCAAATGTCGCAGCGCTCCGCTTCAAGCCCTTATTTACTGGGCCTTAGAGGGAAAGTAGTCGAAATGTCAGAAAACCATGAATTCAATTCCTGAATCATGGATGTAACGAAAGAATAGGGCTGTGCCTCAGGCATTTAGCGGCTTAGAGGCCTTATTTTTCGTGCGGGGATGAGAGGAGCTATATGCGACAAAAACGTATATCTGTAGGTTTTATTGGAATATGACTACACGGTTACTCAGGGCTTTTTATAGCGCTCTCGTGCTCGTAAGTCTTGGCTTGCCCGGCGAGCCAGTCCCGGAATGCCCGTAGTGATGCCGATTCAACTTTACGCACCGGGATTATCAGGTAGTAGGCCTTGGGGCTTGCAAGTGCGTGCGGGTTGGCGACCACTAGCCGCTGTTCTTTCAGCTCGCGCTGTATAAGGAAGGGCGGGATCAAAGCGATGCCCATTTCGTGGCTGGCAGCTTGAGCGAGCATCGAAAACAGCTCGTAACGTGGGCCTGTCATGTCCCGGGCAACGTTCATCTCCCGCCCGCTGAACCATTGTCGCCAGGCGTAGGGGCGGGTGGTTTGTTGGAGCAACGGTAGAGTCGCGATTTCTCCTGGGGCAAGCTGGCTCCGTCCACCTAACAGTGCGGGGCTGCAGACCGGGACGGGGTTCTCACCCATCAGCCGGTAGGACTCAGTGCCTGGCCATTCGGCATCCCCAAAGTAGATAGCGGCGTCGAAGTCAGTATCGGCAAACAAGAACGGTCGCGTGCGGTTAGTGAGGTTCACCGTGACTTCAGGCTGGCTCCTCTGGAAATCCTTCAGACGGGGCAACAGCCATTGCGTGCCGAATGTCGGCACAACGGCCAGTTCAATCGAGCTGGCGCCTTGGTTACCCATCACCGACAAGGTATCGCGTTCGACTGCGTCTAGCTGTGTGGCGATGCGCCTGCTGTAGGACAAGCCCGCTTCGGTCAGCTTCACTCCCCGGCGAGAGCGTCGGAACAGTTCGGTGCCAAGAAACGATTCAAGGCTACCGATCTGTCGGCAGATGGCGCTTTGAGTCAGTGAAAGTTCGTCGGCAGCTTTGGTAAAGCTTTCATGGCGAGCGGCGGCCTCGAAGCTGACCAGCGCGGCGGTACTTGGGATTTTACGGCGCATGTACGCGACCCTCACTAATCACAGCCAATATCGTCGTTGTCATGAATCTCGGAGTGAGAAATTAGCACAATAGAGTGCGTATTCATCGTTTGTGAGGTTACCGCGCCGGGTCTAGGATCAACTCATAACTATTTCAATGATTGAGGATGGCTCATGGCTGGCAAGGCAAGCTTCAACTGGATCGACCCGCTGCTGTTGGACCAACAGCTCACGGAAGAAGAGCGCATGGTGCGCGAAAGCGCGGCGCAATTCGCCCAGGACAAGCTGGCGCCCAGAGTGCTGGAAGCCTTTCGTCATGAGCAGACCGATCCTGCGATCTTTCGTGAGATGGGTGATGTCGGCCTGCTCGGCGCAACGATCCCGGAAGAGTACGGTGGCAGCGGCCTTAATTACGTCTGCTATGGGCTGATTGCGCGGGAAGTTGAGCGTATCGACTCTGGCTACCGCTCGATGATGAGCGTGCAGTCTTCTCTGGTGATGGTGCCGATCAACGAGTTCGGTACTGAAGCGCAAAAGCAGAAGTACCTGCCAAAGCTGGCTTCCGGCGAATGGATCGGCTGCTTTGGTCTGACAGAGCCCAATCACGGGTCTGACCCTGGTGCGATGATTACCCGGGCAAAGAAAGTCGACGGCGGCTACAGGCTTTCAGGCAGCAAGATGTGGATTACCAACAGTCCGATTGCTGACGTCTTCGTGGTCTGGGGCAAGGATGACGAGGGCGATATTCGTGGCTTCGTACTTGAGAAGGGCTGGGCTGGCCTGAGTGCTCCTGCGATCCATGGCAAGGTGGGGTTGCGCGCCTCTATCACTGGCGAAATCGTCATGGATAACGTGTTTGTGCCTGAAGAGAATATCTTCCCTGATGTGCGCGGCCTTAAAGGCCCTTTTACCTGCCTTAACTCGGCCCGTTATGGCATCTCGTGGGGCGCTTTGGGGGCGGCTGAGTTTTGCTGGCATACGGCGCGGCAATACACTCTGGATCGGCAGCAGTTCGGGCGTCCATTGGCGGCTAATCAGTTGATCCAGAAAAAGCTGGCTGACATGCAGACCGAGATCACCCTGGCGCTACAGGGTTGTCTGCGGCTGGGGCGGATGAAAGATGAAGGCACGGCAGCGGTTGAAATCACTTCGATCATGAAGCGCAATTCCTGCGGCAAGTCCTTGGACATCGCTCGCATGGCCCGTGACATGCTGGGCGGTAATGGTATTTCCGATGAGTTCGGCATTGCCCGGCATCTGGTCAATCTTGAGGTGGTGAACACCTATGAGGGGACTCACGATGTGCATGCGCTGATTCTCGGGCGGGCGCAGACCGGCATTCAGGCCTTCTATTAAGGAGGCGTGTCATGGGTGCGCTTTCGCATATCCGCGTATTGGATTTATCCCGGGTGCTGGCTGGGCCTTGGGCGGGGCAGATCCTTGCGGACCTGGGGGCTGAAGTCTTCAAGGTTGAGCGGCCAGGCAATGGCGATGACACCCGCGCGTGGGGGCCTCCCTTTCTGAAGGACACTAAAGGCGAGAACACCAGCGAGGCTGCCTATTATCTGTCTGCCAACCGGAATAAGCAGTCAGTGACTATCGACTTTACCTTGCCTGAGGGGCAGGCGCTGGTCAGGGAGCTTGCTGCCAGGTCCGATATCCTGATTGAAAACTTCAAGGTCGGGGGGCTTGCTGCTTATGGCCTGGATTACGCGTCGCTTAAAGCGATCAATCCGAAGTTGATCTACTGCTCGATTACCGGGTTTGGGCAAACTGGTCCTTATGCAAGGCGCGCCGGGTACGACTTCATGATTCAGGGGTTGGGCGGGTTGATGAGCCTGACCGGGCGTGCGGATGATCAGGAGGGGGCTGGGCCGGTGAAGGTTGGGGTGGCGCTGACTGACGTCATGACGGGGGTCTATTCGACTACCGCGATATTGGCAGCCTTGGCGCATCGCGATCAGAGCGGGCTTGGGCAGCACATTGATATGGCTTTGCTGGATGTGCAGGTGGCCTGCCTGGCGAATCAGGCGCTGAATTACCTGACGACAGGCGTAGCTCCTGCGCGCTTGGGTAATGCGCATCCGAATATCGTCCCCTATCAGGACTTCCCTACCGCTGACGGCGATTTCATTCTGACGGTGGGTAACGATAGCCAGTTCAGGAAGTTTGCGGAGGTGGCCGGGCAGGCTCAATGGGCGGATGACCCTCGGTTTCTGACTAATAAGCTTCGTGTGGCTCATCGAGCAGAGCTGATTCCGCTTATTCGTCAGGCGACTGTATTCAAGACGACTGCGCAGTGGGTAAGTGAGCTGGAGTTGGCAGGCGTGCCTTGTGGGCCTATCAACGACTTGGCGCAGGTGTTCAACGATCCACAGGTGAAGGCGCGAGGGCTTGCGATGACATTGCCCCATGCGCTGAGCGGGAGTGTGCCGCAGGTGGCCAGCCCGATTCGTCTGTCTGATACTCCGGTTGAGTATCGCCATGCGCCTCCCCTATTAGGCGAGCACACCAATGAAGTGCTTGAGCGTGTATTGGGCTTGCAGGCTAGTGAGGTCGATACGTTGCGTCGGACTGGTGTGGTCTAAGCCTTTCTATATATAGAAGAAAGCGTGTTTTTCAGGTTTTTCATGAAAAGCACAAATTAGCTATTGACGGCCTCTCG
>NZ_LOHG01000033.1:24766-38653 GCF_022790535.1 Pseudomonas maioricensis | reverse complement strand
GGTGGGGCAAGAGCCTTTTGGTTACTTTTGGCTGGGCCGGCTTCCGGAACCAAAAGTGACGCGCCGTAAGGGCGCAACCAATAGATGCATTAACCGCAATAACGGATATGTACACATGAGCAACCAAACGCCCACAAAAAAAGCCCGCAACTCTCACAAGCTGCGGGCTTTTTCACAGGCGTACTCGAAGATTACTCTTCGATATTGCCCATGGCGGTAGTGTTGAAACCACCGTCCACATACATGATTTCGCCGCTGATGCCGGACGCCAGGTCCGAACACAGGAACGCGCCAGCGTTGCCGACTTCATCAATGGTCACGTTACGACGCAGCGGAGTTTGCGCTTCGTTCGCGGCCAGCATCTTACGGAAGTTCTTGATGCCCGAAGCCGCCAGCGTACGGATCGGACCAGCCGATACCGCGTTAACGCGAGTGCCTTCAGGGCCCAGGCTGCCTGCCAGATAACGTACACCGGCTTCCAGACTGGCCTTGGCCATGCCCATCACGTTGTAGTTCGGCATGGTGCGCTCGGCGCCTAGGTACGACAGAGTCAGCAGGCTGCCATTGCGGCCTTTCATCATCTCGCGACCGGCTTTGGCCAGTGCCACGAAGCTGTAGGCGCTGATGTCGTGAGCGATACGGAAACCGTCGCGGGTAGTGGCTTCAGTGAAGTCGCCATCCAGCTGGTCGCCTGGAGCGAAGCCGACGGAGTGAACGATCACGTCCAGGCCGTCCCACTTCTTGCTCAGGTCTTCGAAGACCTTGGCGATTTCTTCATCGCTGGCGACGTCACAAGGGAAGCACAGCTCAGGGCCCGAACCCCAGCCAGCGGCGAATTCTTCGACGCGACCTTTGAGTTTGTCGTTCTGGTAGGTGAAGGCAAGCTCTGCACCCTCGCGATGCATGGCGGCAGCAATACCGGATGCGATGGACAGTTTGCTAGCGACACCGACGATCAGGACGCGCTTACCGGCGAGAAAACCCATGTGTTGTTCCTCTTCAGGTTAATCGACAGCTACTGGTGCCAAAAAGGCGGCTTCCAGCAACTGCTGTGTATAAGAATGTTGCGGTGCGGCAAAGATTTCTTGCGCATCACCCTGTTCGACCACTTGGCCCTGCTTGACCACCATCAACTGGTGACTGAGGGCTTTGACGACAGCCAGGTCATGGCTGATAAACAAATACGTCAGGTTGTACTTGGTTTGCAGTGAGCGCAGTAGCTCGACTACCTGACGCTGAACTGTCCGGTCGAGCGCCGAAGTGGGCTCGTCCAGCAGAATCAGCGCCGGTTTCAAAACCAGTGCCCGGGCAATGGCGATCCGCTGCCGTTGCCCACCGGAGAACTCGTGAGGGTAGCGGTGCCGGGTTTCCGGATCCAGTCCTACCTCTCTAAGCGCTTCGATAATCGCCGTTTCCTGCTCGGCCGCCGTGCCCATGCGGTGAATTCGCAGGCCTTCGCCGACGATTTCACCGACTGACATTCGCGGGCTCAGGCTGCCAAACGGGTCCTGAAAAACCACCTGCATCTGTCGACGCAACGGACGAATCTGCTGCTGCGACAGGCAGTCTAGCGTCTCGCCCTGAAAACGGATGACACCCTGGCTACCGATCAGACGAAGTATCGCCAGGCCTAACGTCGATTTGCCCGAGCCGCTTTCGCCGACAATCCCCAGCGTTTGCCCTTTGGGCAAACTGAAGTGGATGCCGTCCACAGCCTTGACGTGATCGACGGTCCGTTTGAACAGGCCCTTCTTGATCGGAAACCAGACCCGCAAATCCTCGACTTCCAGCAACGGTGCACCAGCCGGGTTGGCCGCTGGGCCGCCGCTGGGCTCTGCGCTGAGCAGAATTTTGGTGTACGGATGCTGGGGCGAACGAAACAATTCGTCACAGGACGCTTGTTCGACGATGCAACCGCGCTGCATGACACATACGCGGTTGGCTATTTGCTTCACAACGTTCAAATCATGGCTGATCAGCAGCAAAGCCATGCCCAGACGTGCCTGCAGTTCCTTGAGTAATTCGAGGATTTTCAGCTGTACCGTCACGTCCAGCGCAGTGGTGGGCTCGTCGGCAATCAGCAACTCCGGCTCGTTGGCCAGGGCCATGGCGATCATCACCCGTTGCCGTTGGCCGCCCGATAATTCATGGGGCAGGGCTTTCAGGCGTTTCACCGGTTCCGGGATGCCCACCAGTTCCAGCAACTCCAGGGTACGGCGGGTGGCGTCCTTACCGGTCAGGCCTTTGTGCAGACCGAGGACTTCGTTGATCTGCTTCTCGATCGACTGCAGTGGATTAAGCGAAGTCATCGGTTCCTGGAAGATCATCGCGATGCGATTGCCGCGAATCTTGCGCAGTTTTTTCTCGTCCAGAGTCAACAGGTCCTGACCGGCATAGCGAATGCTGCCGCTCGGATGACGAGCCAAGGGGTAGGGCAGCAGGCGCAGAATCGAGTGTGCGGTGACCGATTTGCCCGAGCCGCTTTCACCCACCAGCGCGAGGGTTTCGCCTCGGCGAATGTCAAAATTGATGCCTTCGACCACGCGCTGACAGCCTTCGCCGGACACGAACTCGACGGCCAGATCGCGGATCTCGATCAGATTGTCATTGTTCATTTCATTTCCTTGGGTCGAAAGCATCGCGGGCGGATTCGCCGATGAACACCAGCAGGCTCAACATCAGGGCCAGCACCGCGAACGCGCTGATGCCCAGCCATGGAGCCTGGAGATTGGATTTACCCTGGGCAACCAGCTCGCCCAGTGACGGCGACCCGGCGGGCAAGCCAAAGCCCAGGAAGTCCAACGCGGTCAGGGTGCCGATGGCGCCGGTGAGGATAAACGGCATGAAGGTCATGGTCGAAACCATGGCGTTGGGCAGGATATGGCGGAACATGATCGCACCGTTTTCCATGCCCAGTGCCCGTGCGGCGCGCACGTATTCCAGATTGCGCCCACGCAGGAATTCGGCCCTTACGACATCCACCAGGCTCATCCAGGAAAACAGCAGCATGATGCCCAGCAGCCACCAGAAGTTGGGCTGAACGAAGCTGGCGAGGATGATCAGCAGATACAGCACCGGTAACCCGGACCAGACTTCCAGAAAGCGTTGCCCCACCAGATCCACCCAGCCGCCGTAAAACCCCTGCAACGCACCGGCGATGACGCCGATGATCGAGCTGAGTATCGTCAGGGTCAGGGCGAAGAGTACCGAAATCCGGAAACCGTAGATCACCCGGGCCAATACGTCTCGACCCTGATCATCCGTACCAAGCAGGTTTTCCGCGGAGGGTGGGGCAGGGGCCGGGACTTTCAGGTCATAGTTGATGCTCTGGTAGCTGAACGGGATCGGTGCCCACAACGTCCAGCCGCCTTTGGCTTCAAGCAATTCCTTGATGTAGGGGCTCTTGTAGTTGGCTTCCAGCGGGAATTCGCCGCCAAAGGTGGTTTCTGGATAACGCTCCAGCACCGGGAAGTACCAACTGCCGTCATAACGTATTGCCAGCGGTTTGTCGTTGGCGATCAGTTCCGCGCCCAGGCTCAGGACGAAGAGGATCAGGAACAGCCACAGCGACCACCAGCCGCGCTTGTTGGCTTTGAAACGCTCGAAGCGTCGACGATTCAGAGGAGACAACTTCATATCAATGTTTCCTGCTTTCGAAGTCGATGCGCGGGTCCACCAGTGTGTAGGTGATGTCACCGATCAGTTTCACCACCAGCCCTAGCAGGGTGAAGATAAACAGCGTGCCAAACACCACGGGATAGTCGCGGTTGATGGCGGCTTCGAAACTCATCAGGCCCAGGCCATCGAGGGAGAAAATCACTTCGACCAGCAATGAGCCGGTAAAGAAGATGCCGATGAACGCCGACGGGAAACCGGCAATCACCAGCAGCATCGCGTTACGAAACACATGGCCGTAGAGCACGCGATTGTTGCTCAGGCCCTTGGCCTTGGCCGTGGTCACGTACTGCTTGCCGATTTCGTCGAGGAAGCTGTTTTTGGTCAGTAGGGTCATGGTCGCGAAGTTGCCGATCACCAGCGCGGTAACTGGCAGCACCAAATGCCAGAAGTAGTCGAGAATCTTGCCGCCCGCGCTGAGTTCTTCGAAGTTATTCGAGGTCAGGCCGCGTAACGGGAACCAGTCGAAATAGCTGCCACCGGCAAACACCACGATCAGCAGGATGGCGAACAGAAAGGCCGGGATTGCGTACCCGACGATGATTGCCGAGCTGGTCCAGACGTCGAAGTGGCTGCCATGTCGGGTGGCTTTGGCGATCCCCAGCGGGATCGACACCAGGTACATGATCAGCGTGCTCCATAACCCGAGGGAAATAGAGACAGGCATTTTTTCGATGATCAGGTCGACCACCTTGGCATCACGGAAGAAACTGTCGCCGAAGTCCAGGTGGGCGTAGTTCTTGATCATGATCCACAGGCGTTCCGGCGCTGACTTGTCGAAGCCGTACATCTTCTCGATTTCTTTCACCAGGGCCGGATCCAGACCCTGGGCGCCGCGATAGTTGGAACCGGCCACCGAGACTTCGGAGCCGCCGCCAGCGATTCGGCTGGTGGCGCCCTCAAAGCCTTCGAGCTTGGCGATCATCTGTTCAACCGGCCCGCCGGGCGCGGCCTGAATAATCACAAAGTTGATCAACAGGATGCCGAACAGGGTCGGGATGATGAGCAGCAGACGCCGCAGAATATAGGCCAGCATGTCAGCGCTCCCCCTGCTCGGCGTCTACATCGGGTACAGGTTGCTGCGGCGGAGCAGGCTGTACATCCGGCTTTGCCCACCAGGTGTCCAGGCCAATATCCGACAACGCCTTGGCCTGCGGGTGCGCCAGATGATTCCAGTAGACCACCCGCCAGCTCTTGATATGCCAGTTAGGCACCATGTAGAAACCCCATAGCAGCACACGGTCCAGCGCCTTGGTATGGGTGACCAGACTTTCCCGCGAATCTGCGTTGATCAGGCCATCCACCAGCGCATCGACTGCCGGGTCTTTGAGGCCCATGAAGTTGCGGCTGCCGGTACGGTCGGCGCTCACTGAATGAAAGAACTCACGTTGCTCGTTACCGGGCGACGACGATTGCGGGAAGCTGCTGACGATCATGTCGAAGTCCCGTGAACGCAGGCGGTTCATGTACTCGGCCACGTCCACGCGGCGGATGGTCAGCTCGATGCCCAGGTCTTTGAGGTTGCGCTTGTAAGGCAGCATGACCCGCTCGAAGGCAGTCTGCGCCATCAGAAACTCCAGTTTGACCGGGTTGCCTTGCGCATCGGTCATTTGGTCATCTTTGATTCGCCAGCCAGCTTCTTGCAGCAGCTGATAAGCACGGCGCATCTGGGGACGAATCATGCCGCTGCCGTCGGTGGTTGGCAGTACGAATTCATCCGTGAACACCCGATCAGGAATCTTGCCGCGCAACGGTTCGAGAAGCTTCAGTTCCGCCGCAGAAGGCAGGCCGCTGGAGGCCATTTCCGAATTGTCGAAGTAGCTTTTGGTGCGCGTATAGGAACCGTTGAACAACTGCTTGTTGGTCCATTCGAAATCGAACAGCAGGGTCAGCGCCTCACGCACTTTCGGGTCCTGAAACACCGGGCGGCGTAAGTTCAGGACAAAACCTTGCATACCTTGTGGATTGCCGTTGGGCAGCTCTTCCTTGATCAACCGCCCTTCGCGCACCGCAGGGATGTCGTAGGCTGCGGACCAGTTCTTCGCGGTATTTTCCAGTCGGTAGTCGTATTGCCCGGCTTTCAATGCCTGCAGCGCCACATCGCTGTCGCGATAGTAGTCGTAGTTCATCACGTCAAAGTTGTACTGGCCGCGGTTGACCGGCAGGTCCTTGGCCCAATAGTCCTTGACCCGTTCGTAGCGCACCGAGCGTCCGGCTTTTACTTCGGCGACTTTGTAAGGGCCGCTGCCCAACGGGAACTCAAGGTTGCCTTTGTTGAACTCGCGAGTGGCCCAGAAGTGCTTGGGTAATACCGGCAGTTGGCCAAGGATCAAAGGCAACTCGCGACTGTGGCTGTCTTTGAACTTGAACAGCACCCGCAGCGGATCTTCGACGACTACCTTGTCGACGCCAGCGTAGTAAGCCCGGTACATCGGCGCACCGTCTTTGATCAGGGTGTTGAACGTGAACTCCACGTCTTCGGCACGGATGGGGTGACCGTCATGGAAGCGCGCCTCGGGACGCAGATAGAAACGCACCCAGGTGTTGTCCGGTGCTTTCTCGATCTTCCCGGCCACCAGCCCGTATTCGGTCAGCGGCTCATCCAGGCTGGAGCGGGCCAGCGTGTCGTAGATCAGGCTGATGTCTTCAGCAGGCGTGCCCTTGTTGATGAACGGATTGAGGCTGTCGAAGCCGCCGAAGCCCGCCTGACGCAGAGTGCCGCCCTTGGGCGCATCCGGGTTCACATAGTCGAAATGCTTGAAGCTGGCGGGGTACTTCGGTGCTTCGTCATACAGCGTCAGGGCATGCTGGGGCGCAGCCTGGGCGGTACAGGCAATGCCGACCAGCAACAGGCCGCCAGCCTGCTTGAGCAGGGAACGCAACGGGTTCATTGGGTCTTCTCCAGAGGCTTTATCCACCACGCACGCAAACCCAGGGTGTAGGGCGGGGTGGTGACCATGGCGAACCGGTTGCGGTACGCCAGGCGATGATTGTTCAGATACCAGTTGGGGATCATGTAGTGCTGTGACAGCAGCACGCGATCCAGTGCGCGCGCGGCGGCCACTTGCGTGTCCCGTGTCTGCGCGGCGAGCAGTTGATTGAGCAGGCCGTCGACTACCGGATTGGCCACACCTGCGTAATTCTTGCTGCCCTTGATCGCGGCCTGACTGGAGTGGAAGTACTGCCACTGTTCCAGGCCGGGGCTGAGGGTCTGCGCCATGGTCATGCTGATCATGTCGAAATCGAACTGATCCAGCCGCTGCTTGTATTGGGCACGGTCGACGGTGCGCAAGCGAGCGTCGATACCGATGCGGCGCAGGTCCTCGATAAAGGGCTGTTGAATGCGTTCCAGGCTCGGGTTTACCAGCAGGATCTCAAAGCGCAGTTGCTGGTCCTTGGCATTCACCAGACCGTGGTCTGACAGCTTCCAGCCCGCTTCGCCAAACAGCTTCAAGGCTTTGCGCAGGGTTTCACGCGGGATGCCCCCACCATCGGTTTTCGACACGCTGAACGGTTGGGTGAACAGGCTCGCAGGCAGTTGCTCTCGATAAGCCGACAGCATCAGCCATTCGGCACCGGTAGGCAGGCCGGTCGCGGAGAATTCGCTGTTGGGGTAGTAACTCGTCGTGCGCGAATAGGCATCGCTGAACAGGGTACGGTTGGTCCATTCGAAATTGAACATCAGCCCTAGCGCTTCGCGCACTCTGGCATCGGCGAACATGCTGCGCCGGGTGTTCATGAACAGACCTTGGGTCTGGGTCGGAATCTTGTGCTCTATCTGAGCCTTGATCACCTGACCATTGGCAATCGCCGGGAAGTTGTAACCCGTGGACCAGTTTTTGGCCTGATGTTCGATGTAGATGTCGAACTCGCCTGCCTTGAACGCTTCGAAGGCTACGTCGTTGTCGCGATAGAACTCCACTTCAACCCGGTCAAAGTTGTACTTGCCGCGATTGACTGCCAGATCCTTGCCCCAGTAATCCTTGACCCGCTCGAAGACCAGTTGGCGACCGGGTTGCACCTTGGTAATCCGATAAGGCCCGCTGCCCAGTGGCGGCTCGAATGTCGTGGCTTTGAAGTCACGGTCTTTCCAATAGTGTTGAGGCAGCACCGGTAATTCGCCCAAACGCAGGATCAACAGGGGGTTGCCCGTGCGTTTGAACACGAAGCGAATTCGGTGGCGATTGAGGATATCGACCCGCTGCACTTCCTGCAGGGCCGTGCGGTACTGCGGATGGCCATCTTTGAGCAGGGTGCGATAGGAGAACGCAACATCGTAAGCCGTGATTGGCTTGCCATCATGAAAGCGAGCCTGCGGACGCAAATTGAAGACCACCCAGCTGCGATCTTCGCTGTACTCGACGCTCTGCACGATCAGGCCATAGCTCGATGTGGGTTCATCGCCAGACGGGTCGTATTGACCCGTGCCAACCATCAATGGCTCGTTTAGCTCATTGACGCCGTACTGCAGGAAATTGGCCGTGGAAATCGGGCTGCTGCCCTTGAACGTATAGGGGTTCAGTGTATCGAAGGAGCCAAAAGCCATCATTCGCAAGGTGCCACCTTTCGGCGCCTCGGGGTTAACCCAGTCGAAATGCGTAAAACTGGCCGGATACTTGAGAACACCAAACTGCGCGTAGCCATGGCTCTCGCTGATGGCCGCGTAGACGGGAAAGCTCAAGGCCAGGCTGATGATGAGCAGGAAGGGACGTATCACGATCCAGACGGCTTGGGCTTTTGGGTCGTCAACAGTAACAGCTTGTATCGACAGGAAAAAGGGTTGCCGCTGAGTGAGGCTTAATGCAGCGTTTCTCACCCGCCCGGAGGGTGGTCCGAGGCAGGTGAGGGGATGCATCAATGCGGCAAATAAACCGTCAAGGTCTGGCCCGGCTTGAGCGCCGATCCGCTGCGCGGGTTCCAGCGTTTGAGATGTTGCATCTCTACGTTGAAACGCTTGGCAACCAGGTACATCGAGTCGCCTTTCTGGATCTTGTACTGCATTGACTTCTTGTCAGCCGGTTTGGCGCTGGCCGTCGCCGTGCTTTTGGCTTTGGCAGTGTTGTCTTCCATCACTAGCGTCTGGCCAACCTTGAGATTCTGCCCTGACAACTTGTTCCAGCGTTGCAGCTCTTTGACGTCGACCTTGTTGGCCTTGGCAATGAGCGACAGGTTATCACCGCTTTTGACGGTGTAATTCCTGCTCCTGGCCGGTTTTTCGGTGCTTGCCAGTGTTTCGAATACCGGTTGCGAAGGCGTCATACCCGGCTGCGTCGGGATACTCAGGGACTGACCCACTCGCAAATTGTTGCCAGAAAGCTTGTTGGAGCTCTTCAGCGAGCTGACCGAAACCTGATAACGGCTGGCGAGACTGGCGAGAGTGTCGCCCTTGCGAACCCGGTATTGCTGCCAGTCCACCAGTTCCTGAGGCTTCATGTTCGACAGGCTGGCCGTCAGCAATTGCTTCTTGGCCGTAGGCACCAATAAATGCTTGGGACCGTCGATCGTCATGTGCTTCTTGAACGCGGGATTGAGCTGGATCAGCTCGTCTTCGTCGATGTTGCCCATCGCAGCAACCTTGGACAGGTCCATGCGCTGGTTCAGCTCGACGACCTCAAAATACGGTTCGTTGGCAATCGGATTGAGGTTCACGCCGTAAGCTTCGGGCGCCAATACCACCTGGGACAAGGCCAGCAGCTTGGGCACGTAGTCCTTGGTTTCCTGCGGCAGGGGCAGGTTCCAGTAGTCAGTTGGCAGACCGAGCTTTTCGTTGCGCTCGATTGCCCGGCTGACCGTACCCTCGCCAGCGTTATACGCTGCCAGCGCCAACAGCCAGTCACCGTTGAACATGTCGTGCAGGCGTGTCAGGTAATCCATGGCCGCCACGGTGGACGCCTGAATATCACGACGCCCGTCGTAGAAGTTGGTCTGGCGCAGATTGAAGTAGCGGCCGGTTGACGGAATGAACTGCCACAGGCCGACGGCTTTACTGCGCGATACCGCCATCGGGTTATAGGCGCTCTCGATGACTGGCAGCAGCGCCAGTTCCAGCGGCATATTGCGCTCTTCAAGACGCTCGACGATGTAATGCATATAAAGGCTGCCGCGCTCGCCTGCGTTCTCCAGGAACGAAGGGTTGTTGGCAAACCAGAGTCGTTGTTGATCAATGCGCGGGTTCAGGTCGTTGCCTTGCTGCAACTGAAAGCCCTGACGCATCCGCTCCCAGACATCTTGCGGTGGCGCAAGCGGGGCAGGTTTATGAGTGAGAAAGATCGGTTTCTGCTTGATTCCCGCTGCCAGATTAGGCGTGCGGTGGCTACTGCTGGGTTCGACGTGGCTGGTGGTCTGGCAGCCGGCAAGCGTGGCGCTAACGGCTACAGCAATAGCCTGAGCTAACCGAGTCAATGCGTCTGGATTAATGGTTCTGCGTATAGATGACGACATTGGCTGGGAGATAGTTCCAGGCGAAAATGTCGGGCGATTCTAGGAACACCCCTGCCAATGGTCAACCTTTCAACGATTTTGTGCTCAGGAATGCGCTTTTTAGAACGTATCTTTCCAAGCCCTCAAGGCAGCAAAAATCTCGCTTGGCGACTGATTACGGGTGCCGCTCCGTTCGTCTGCTTTTTCTTTAACAGATGTTTCATTGGTGCGAATGAATGGGTTCGTGAGACGTTCCAGCGCGAGATTAGAGGGTAAACTGATGCGGTTTTCACTGCGCCACCGGGTGACTTGTGCCAAACGTTGCGCGATGTCGGTGTTGTCAGGTTCCACGGCCTGGGCGAAGCGCAGATTACTGAGGGTGTATTCGTGAGTGCAGTACACCAGTGTCGCATCTGGCAGCTCGGCCAGCCGGCTTAGCGACTGGTGCATTTGCACTGGCGTACCTTCGAACAGCCGCCCGCATCCTGCCGCGAAGAGCGTATCGCCGCAGAACAACAGCGGGGTTTCGGATGCTGCATGATAAAAAGCGAGATGGCCAAGGGTATGACCGGGCACAGCGAAGACGTCGAAATCCAGACCCAGCACATTGATGCGGTCGTTATCGACGAGCGGCACGTCCCGGGCGGGAATGTTTTCGTCGGCGGGACCGAGTACGCGGGCCTGGGTGTACTGTTTAAGTTGCTCGACCCCACCCACATGATCGTGGTGATGGTGGGTAATCAGAATGTCGCTCAGCGTCCAGTCAGGATGTTGCTCCAGCCAATTGATGACAGGCGCAGCATCTCCAGGATCAACCACGGCGCAGCGTTTATTTGCAGGATCCTGTAACAACCAGATGTAATTGTCAGTAAAAGCCGGCAGGGCATCGATCTGTATCATGGCGCAGTTCGCTTGGCGGGAAACAATAAGGCATCTTAGAGTCTGATGACGCTTGATGCGAGGATCACACATGACCGATGAAGCATTCGCACAAGCTGATCCTGAGTGGCTCGCGCTGATCAGTTCAGCGCGTGACTGGCTGTCAGGCCCGCTGGGCCAGCTTTTACTGCAGGAAGAACGGCGGATTCTGGAAGAAGAGCTCGGGCGTTTTTTCGGCGGCTATCTGGTCCACTACGGGCCTTCAGCCGAAACGCCGCCCGCGGCGCAGCAGGTTCAACGTAATGTGCGCCTGGGAGCGCCGTTGCCGGGTGTGGAAATTGTCTGTGAGGAGCAGGCCTGGCCGCTCAGTGAGCACGCCGCCGACGTCGTCGTCATGCAGCATGGCCTGGATTTTTGCCTGTCTCCCCATGGGTTGTTGCGTGAGGCGGCCAGCAGCGTACGGCCGGGCGGACATTTGTTGATCGTGGGTATTAACCCCTGGAGTACATGGGGGTTGCGGCATGTTTTTGCCAAGGACGCGCTGCACAAGGCGCGCTGCATTTCCCCTTCGCGGGTCGCCGACTGGCTTAATTTGCTGGGCTTTGCACTGGAGAAGCGTCGCTTCGGGTGCTATCGTCCGCCGCTTGCTTCAGCGAGCTGGCAAGCCCGTCTGGCAGGTCTCGAACGGCTCGGCGATGGCTGGCAAAGCCCGGGCGGTGGCTTCTATTTATTAGTCGCGCGCAAGCTGGTGGTAGGATTGCGGCCATTGCGCGAGTTACGTCGCGAGCCAATGGGCAAGCTGATCCCGCTGCCGATGGCCAAGGTCAATCGCGATACCTGCGAGCCTGAGTAGCGCTGAAGCCCACCAATTCTGGATGTATTAATGAGCGATACCGTTGAGCTGTTCACTGATGGCGCCTGCAAGGGCAACCCTGGGCCTGGCGGCTGGGGCGCCTTGCTGGTCTGCAAGGGCGTTGAAAAGGAACTGTGGGGCGGCGAAGCCAATACCACCAACAACCGCATGGAGTTGATGGGCGCCATTCGTGGCCTGGAAGAACTCAAGCGCTCCTGTGAAGTGCTGCTGGTGACCGACTCCCAATACGTGATGAAAGGCATCACCGAGTGGATGGTCAACTGGAAGAAGCGTGGCTGGAAGACCGCAGCCAAGGAGCCGGTGAAGAATGCCGACCTCTGGAAATTGCTGGATGAACAAGTCAATCGCCACACCGTGACCTGGAAATGGGTGCGTGGCCACATTGGTCACCCCGGCAACGAGCGGGCCGACCAGTTGGCTAACCGCGGTGTTGACGAAGTAAGAGGCATCAAACATGCGTAGCGTTGTACTCGATACCGAAACGACCGGTATGCCGGTCACCGATGGCCACCGTGTCATCGAGATCGGTTGTGTCGAACTGATGGGCCGTCGCCTTACAGGGCGGCATTTCCATGTTTACCTGCAACCTGACCGGGAAAGTGACGAGGGCGCGATTGGCGTCCACGGCATCACCAACGAATTCCTGGTGGGCAAGCCGCGTTTTGCTGAAGTCGCCGATGAGTTCTTCGAATTCATCAAAGGCGCGCAACTGATCATTCATAACGCGGCGTTCGACGTTGGTTTTATCAACAACGAATTCGCGCTGATCGGCCAGCAGGACAGGGCTGACATCACCCAGCACTGCACCGTGCTCGACACCCTGATGATGGCTCGTGAGCGTCACCCGGGTCAGCGCAACAGCCTTGATGCGTTGTGCAAACGTTATGGCGTCGACAACTCCGGCCGTGAATTGCACGGCGCCTTGCTCGACTCCGAGATTCTTGCTGACGTTTATCTGACCATGACCGGCGGCCAGACCAGCTTGTCCCTGGCGGGTAACGCCAGTGATGGCAATGGCTCCGGTGAAGGCTCGGGTAATACCGCGACCGAAATTCGCCGTCTGCCCGCCGATCGGCAGAAGTGCCGGGTAATTCGCGCCAGCGAAGGTGAGCTGGCCGAGCACGACGTGCGCATGGCTGCCATCGCCAAGTCTGCGGGTGCTCCGGCGCTGTGGGTACAGTTGCAGGAAGCGGCGGCTGCCCAACAGGCGTAAGCCACCGGCTCGACCGATTCATTGGCTGCTTAACGAGGTCATGAGCTTGGCTAATCCGGCACTGAGCATTCGCGTTGCAGACGAATGCTTCGAGGATTACATCCTCAACAGCGAATTCACCTTCACCGTTAGCGGCTATGCGGTCGCACAGGTTGGGCAGAGCGTTGAGCAGTGGCAGGTCGAGGCTGTGGAGCCTTACAGTAAAAACTACGGTATCGATTCCCAGGAGTTTTGCGACTACCGGGATGCCGCTGACAGTACGGTAATGGTCGCCTGGCTGGGCGAGCGGGCTGTCGGGCACGTGGTCCTCAGCCGACACTGGAATGGTTTCGCGCATGTCGATGAGTTGGCTGTTGACGTTTCTGCGCGCCGCAACGGTGTCGCGCGCTCCCTACTGGATGTCGCGCAGTTCTGGACGCGCAAACAGAACCTGCCGGGGATAATGCTCGAAACCCAGAACAATAATCTGGCTGCCTGCCGGTTGTATGAAAGCTATGGTTTCGTGATGGGAGGGGTCGATCATCTGCGCTATCGCGCCATCGACCCTCAAACGCGCGAGTCTGCGATTTTCTGGTATCTGATGTTTAGCTGACCAACCCAGCAGGACTGGCCTTAGCCGGGAGGGCTGATTGCGCACATGTTATGAGTGCACTGGCTTGCTCGCGATGGCGTAAGTTCATGCGATAAATTCGTCAACCATGAAATCGAATCGCGAGCAAGCTCACTCCTACAGTGCCCGTGTTTGGTGCGCGACAGCGCGGCGTCTGAACGACGGGGGAGCTCTTATCAAACAAAATGCAATCTACTGGATTGAAATGCATTTTCT
>NZ_LOHG01000033.1:14838-24131 GCF_022790535.1 Pseudomonas maioricensis | reverse complement strand
TCGGCAGCTCCTACAGGTTTGATGTTTGCTTCACGACAGCGCTGTGTCAGTGATATCGAGCGACCTCGTATGGGTCACTCTCAGGAAGTACGCGTCATGGTAATGCCGGACTGGACCAGCTGAAACTCATCCCCGCCCAAGTGATTGACCCTGTCGCCAATCGCCAGTTTGTAGATTGAAACAGGCTCCGTGCCACCCGCCTCGGCGAGCTGTGATTCCCGGAATTCATGCACTGAATAAATGCGGCCTTCGGCGTCGCGTGCATGAAATTGTCCAACCTTGATTGAAGCCATTTGCTTTGTAACCTCTGAAGATAACCGCCTGTTTACCCCTGCATGCTAACACTGCGCATCGAGAGCCAGGGTCCGTATCCAGCAAGACTCGGACAGACGTAGCACGCAGCGTGCAATCAAGCGAAGTAGACCGCTGTTTTGACGGGTAGTTTGCCTGCGATTAAAAAATAGTCGGCGTCGGGATTTTGGACCGTTTGTGCTGTTTAATCTTCCATCGCTGCAATGCAATCTGCACCTGGGCGCCGACTTGATCTATAACTAATGGCTCTTTTCATTCGTTGAAGGACATATCCATGAGTCAGGTTTATTCGATCGCCGTGGTAGTTGGCAGCCTGCGGGCTGATTCCATCAATCGTAAGATCGCGCTGGCCCTCGCCACACTGGCTCCGGCCAACCTGCAACTGAAGATCGTCGAAATCGGTGACCTGCCGCTCTATAACGAAGACATCGATACCGCGACTTCAAGCCCGGAGAGTTACACAGCGTTTCGCCAGCAGATCAGCGCAGCCGACGGCGTGCTGTTCGTGACGCCTGAGTACAACCGGTCGGTACCGGGCGCTCTGAAGAACGCCATTGATGTCGGCTCCCGTCCGTACGGCAAAAGTGCCTGGAGCGGCAAGCCTGGCGCAGTGATCAGCGCTTCACCTGGCGCTATCGGCGGGTTTGGGGCCAATCACCATTTGCGCCAGTCTTTGGTTTTTCTCAACGTGCCGTGCCTGCAACAGCCTGAAGCTTACCTGGGCAACGCTGGTACATTTTTTGATGCGTCAGGCGTCTTGTCCGAACAGACCAGGCCTTTCCTGCAGACGTTCATCAATGCCTACGCCGCCTGGGTTGAGCAGAATCACAAGGCCTGAGCCGACATATTCGGCAATGCGCTGCTTTATGTACCGTCTGCATTGAAGTAGCCCCCGATAAGCTCCTTTGCTCTTTCAACCCATCGCCCTGTGAGGCGATGGGTTTTCATTGCAAAAGGAACTTGTCATGTCATCCACAGATTCCCCCTGGTTTTATTCCGAGTCGCTCAGTTCGCGATTTCCTCTGGACATTGCCGATGCGCTGGAAGCCGGACGCATCACCGACCAGCAGGCCCGGTGGCTGGAGCTCCTCGTCCAGCCCGGAGATGAGCAGGCGACCCCACCGCGGGTTGATCGATTGACCCGCGGTGACGACGGGCTGATACACGCGGAGCTGGCGGGGGCATTGTTGATCAGCGATGTCACGAATCTGACCCCCGAGGTTTATTTCTATAGCCCCCTCGATGGCGTAGAAAGGTTCAGCACTCGTCAGGAACTGGTGGCGGGCTTAACCGCGCGGTTCGGTCTGCAAAGTGGCGATCCGGCACAATTTGAATACGAGCAAATCGAAGGCGAGGTGTCCGGGCACCGTATGTTCTCGATCATCGATCAGCAGGCACAACAGCTTGAGCGGCTGTCCCGGCTCTTGCAGCGTTTGCCGTCACTGCGCGCTGCCATGGGTGAAGCACTGAAAAAAGAGGTTGCTACGCGTTTCCCTGGCTCGAAGCTCAACGTGCTCACGCATATCGCGCAGATCAAACAGGCTGAGAACGGCACGCAAAAAGGCGCCATTCTGGGCACACAGACGCTCGTCGATGTGGCGATACGGGGCTTTTGTGGGACGCCTTTGCTCAGCGGAATACGACAGCAGTGGCTGGACATCGAAGGCAATGAGCTGACGGGGGAAGCGGCCAGCTCATGGCAACGAGCGGTCACCAGCGTTTCAGGCTCTCTGGCCGGTGTCTATGAAAACCTGCTGGATGATTACTGGCGCACCTGGGTAGCGGATGGCATGACCCGGCGTGATGTACTCGGTCAGGCATTCATCGGCTGTTTTCGACAGTATTTGCTGAGCGCTCGGCAGGACAGCACGGTCACCGCTGAGGAATATGCGGTACTCAAGACTCTGTGTCAGGCAGATGGGCGATTGTCAGGTGACGTGGAAATGTCCAGGGTTTCGGTCGCGATACGTGATCAGGAGCCGCTCAAGCTGGCGGGCGTCGTGCTGATCGGGTTCACCTCAGTGCTGCTGTCGGATATTTTCCTGTATTGCGCCAAGCGGGGCTTGCGACGGTTCAACAGCGTAGGCGCGGTGGCTGAGCATTTCGCCGGTATCGAGGGCCGCACCGAACTATTCGACTACACATCGCTCGACGATGAGAAGTTATTGCGTGCCCACGGCGGGGTACATCTGAGGCTGGACTCGGTGAGCAATACGTCACTCATCAGGCTCGCCGATTCAGTGATCGCACTGCAAAAACGCAACCTTGCCAGCATCCTCAAATCTGCCTTCAAGTCTCCTGCTCAAGCATCGGTCTCCCTTGAGGTTGCACTGGATATCCGTCATCTGATTGACCCACGTCTCGTTATTGCTGGTGAGACAAAGCGCTGGAACGAGGCGCTGGCGGGCTCCGAGCAGCTGTGGACCAGCTTCAGTTCACCGTCGAGAATTTCCGCACTGGGTATCCAGATCCAGGATTCCAGCGAGGCTGCGCCCCTGCTGTGGGCAACTTACCTGCGTGATGCACGCATGCGGGTCGACAGTATTTTCGATGCTCACCCAACCGTTTCCGAGTGCGCTCGCAGACTCCTGAACCGCTATTTTTCGGTATTGCACAGTGGAGCCGTGGATGCCCAGCGCATGTGGTTCCGCGATGATGATGACAGCGTTGTGAGTTTGTCGGTGCTGCTTCTGGACCGGGTCACTGGGCATCGCGGGGCAAAGGTGCCCGAGGATTGCAAGGTTTACGCCGATCCACCTGATTCTGCTTACGCCATGCATCTGTCATGGCTGACGCCGGAGTTGCTCGATCACGTAATGAATCGTGCCCGGCAGAGCTTTGCCAAGGACTACCTGGATCAGGTCAGGGCATTTTATGGTTCACAATTACGGGTGCGAGGTTCCACGGTCATTTCGGCTAATGCCTCGCGCTTGATTCAGGAAGGGCTGATCAGACTTGCCCTGAGCATGCACCGCACGTTCAGCGAGGTGAGTAAAAGCGCGCTGGATATGCTTGAGCAAGTGCTGGACCGGCCATTGTTCAAGCTCCGTGAGCGCTTTGATTTCGAGGCCGTCGAAGTGTCCATTCCTTACCTGATTTACGACAGTAGTCAGCCCCCCTTGCAACTCACTAATGTGTTTGTCCTCCAGCAGCCTTTGAACGGCAATGGCAAGCCGCTGCTATGTTCTGCGGTGCTCGGCCTCATGGAGTTTGAAAGCATCAGTGCACTCCAGCTCGAACTCAATGCCAGGCTAGCGTACCCAGGATCCCGTGACAGGTGGCTGAGCCTGCTCGCAGAATCGGATCAGCCCAGGCTTCAAGCGTTTTTCAGCCGCAGCGTGATACCGTCCATCACCATCAATCTGGCCAGGATCGACGAGGATTTCATCGAGCGTCTCGTCGAGGATGAGTTAAGCAGGCAATGCCTTGGTATCGAATCAGCATACCGCGCGGCGGTTGCCTGGCAGGCCGATGCTGTACTGCTGAAAAGAATGCTTATACCGATGGCGTCTGATGACAAGTCAAGAACAGTCATCGATACGTTGTCCTGTCGGCTTGAGTACACGTTGTTGCGAAGGCTCATGCCTGATTGGCTGAGTAAAGCCCCCGAAAGCGACTTGTCAGCATTCAGACGGCTGTTGATGCGTTTTTGGCAGCTCTACACATCGCGACAGCGCGTCGTTTCTCTTGCATCGCTGGATCAATACACCGCAGCACAGGTCCGCGACCGGTTGCAAAAGGATTTCCCCACCGCGCAGCTGGACCCAGAGCAGATATTGATCACCCTCACGCACTACAGCGCTGCACCGGTGGGCGTTGGGCAGATACCCTCGTCGATTCCTGCGGCGACCAGCACGGTCAGTGAAAACCTTTTGGATTTCGCCATCAATCGCTTTTCCAATTTTCAGAACGCCTCCCTGAGTGTTTCCGCCAGCAACGCGACATCGTTGCCTGACTCGCTGGATGCTATCTATGTGCGCAATATGGCTCGAACTCTGGATATTAGTGCCGGTTATCAGCAATACCTGAAGGGCAAGTTCAGTGACACCTCGCCGGATTACCTCGAACGGCTCGGTCAGTTTATAGAGCAGGCGCCGTGCGCATTGTTGCTGACGGCATTCCAGCTAAAGCTTCAGGGCACATTGACCAGGGCCGCGTATGGTTTTATTGAAAATCTGATCAATATGCCGGATGGGTTCGCGCGACTTCCTTTAAACGGGCGGACCATCATTTTCAGCCCGCTGCAATTGGTGCCTGCTCCTGGCTATTTGCCTGATGTTGTCACGGGGGTTTATTTGCTGGGGCCGCAAGGTGAGGAGGGCGGGCCATGGATTCTGCATGTTGTTGCCAGTGCGGACTACACCTTCAAGGAGTACGCCAGCCAAGAGGCATTTCTCATCGAATTGCAGACCAGTACCGAGCTGCAAGCGCTGGTGCTGGAGCGTCTGGACCCGAGCGTGCGTTTTGTCTATGAGCGAGGAGGGTTTCTGACACCCCGTCTTTCGTGGGCCACGGGCGGTTTTACGGATTTGGGTGACTCCTACCCGGCTCCGGTGCAATTGAAGGTCGAGGCGGTTCAGGAAAACTTCCTGTTAAGTCTGTTCCTGGCGGCGCAACAGGTGATGCTGCTGATGGCCAGGAAAAACAGCGTAAGTACGGCTGAGGCCGACCGCGCTGATTGGCACCATTTGATGTTACTGGGCGTCGAGCAGTCGCTGACGTTTTTACCTGGCAGGCTCGGCGGCCTGGTGGGCTTGTGGCAGGCAAAGGATTTATTACATTCATCGCTGGACTCAGCCAAGGACAAACAGTGGGGGGAGGCCGTTGCTGAATTTGCGGCGGCTCTGCTGGTGCTGATTACTACGGGTCAGCAATTGAACGAGGGTGCCGTGCAACTTCAGGATAGCGAGAGCGATCCCGATGACGTGTCCGAACATGAATGGTATGACCCGCAAATGCAGCAGGATATTGAGGTCCTGTTGCGCAAGTTTGAGGTCCATGACGTTTCTCTGAGCCAGTTGGAAAAAGACAATACACGGCACGTTTTCAACAGCCCTGTCACTCTCAAACAATATGCAGCGGTGTCCGGCAAGGTCTATGAGGTGAGCAGCGGATCGGGTGGCTGGCACGTTATTACAGGCGAAAAAGAGGGGCCTCAGATCATCCTTGATGCCCAGCAACACTGGACGTTTGGGACGGGCGTTGGCAGGCGGCGTAATGGCGGGGCGCTGACTCGAATCAAGACCGATCTCATTGATTACAACGTCGAAGATATTTTTACAGTGCAAGCGAGTGGGGTGGCCGACATCCAGCGGTTGTATCCGCTGAAGTCCACACAACTGGTCGAGGCCCATCGGCAGGCCAGGGTCTACCTGAGGAACGCCCTTGATAATCTGACGTTACGTTCCCCCAGTCGGGTCCTTGATCCTCGTATCGTGCAAATTTTCAAGGATTTCTTTGGCGTGAGGGCTTTGGGTAATGCGCTGGTCATTCGCGTAAAACTGGCGATCACTGATATTTATCGATTGCTGCTCGACCCCGCGCTCTCCCCGCACTCATCACAACGTTACGTGGTGGGCACCAACAAAATCGACTCCCGGGATGTCACGGCATTCACTTATACGGATGATCCGCTGCAAAGAGTGTTTCTGAGTGAGCGATTTTTCAGTACGCCGTTTGTGCGCCTGAAATCAGCGCAATCGAGGTTGGGTGGATTTAATGTCGGTGCTCATTTCCGTGCAACGGCGTTAATTCATGAGCTGTCCCACATCGCCGGAAAAACCGATGATATCGCTTATCTGGATTCAGACAGGCCGTATCTAGACCTGCTTGAGGATATTGGCGAGTACCGCATGCGCCTCAAGAGGGAGCAGATCAGACTCCAGAGCAGGCTGTCGCATCTGACCCCTCGTGATGACCTGTTCAAGGTGGAGGAGGAGAACGGGACCTCGCGCGACCTCAAGACCGCCGATGGTGGTGCCAAGGGCAAGGTGCTGAAATTGACCGGCGCCTCCACCATTGACGCTGCACGGGACATATTTCTGGACGATGCGCAGATACGCGCCGAGGTGATACTGGCCAACGCCGATTCCGTTGCCTTGCTGGTAACACTGCTAGGGCGCGAACGGTTTTGACTCAGTGACATGAGCTGATATTTGCAGATGAACTGCCCCCCAAGGTCTGGACGGGGTGTCCAGCTTTTGGGGCGCAGTTCACCGCCAGTATCAGATCAAGTAATGCTTCAGTTCCCTTGCAATCAACAGCCGCTGTATCTCGCTTGAGCCCTCGTAGATCTGGGTGATGCGGGCATCCCGGTAGTAGCGCTCGACCGGGTAGTCTTCAAGATAGCCATAGCCGCCATGAATCTGGATCGCCCTGGAACAGACCGACTCGGCCATCTCCGATGCGAACAGCTTGGCCTGCGAGGCTTCTGACAAGCAGGGTTGGCCTGCGGTGCGTAGTCGTGCAGCGTGCAGGATCAGTAAGCGTGTGGCGTTGATGCGGGTGTGCATGTCGGCAAGCATATTGGAGATGCTCTGGTGCTCGATGATTGGCTTGTCGAACTGCACCCGTTCCCGCGCATAGGTCAGCGCGGCCTCAAACGCAGCGCGGGCTATCCCCAACGCCTGAGCGGCAATGCCGATACGTCCACCCTCCAGATTGGAGAGGGCAATGGCGAGGCCCTTGCCACGCTCGCCCAGCAGACTGTCTGCGGGAACGCGACAATTGTTCAGGGTGACGGCGCAGGTATCCGAGGCGCGAATGCCCATTTTGTGTTCCGAGCGATCCACGACGTAGCCAGGGTTGTCGGTGGGCACCAGAAACGCTGACAGACCTTTCTTGCCCAACTGCGGATCGGTGACTGCAAACACAATGGCCAGCTTCGCCCGTTTGCCATTGCTCACAAACTGCTTGGCGCCATTGATAACCCATTCGTCGCCGTGCAATTCAGCGCGGGTCCTTAAATTATGGGCTTCTGAACCAGCATGCGGTTCGGTCAGACAGAAACAGCCAATCGCCCGGCCGCTGGCCAGTTCGGCCAGCCAGGTCTGTTTCTGCTCCTGATTGCCGTACTTTAGAATCGGGCCGCAGCCCACCGAACTGTGCACGCTCATCAATGTGCCAGTGGCGGCATCTGCAGCTGAAATTTCCTCGACGGCCAGCGCGTAGGCGACGTAGTCGATATAGGTGCCTCCCCATTCCTCGGGAACAATCATGCCCAGCAAACCCAGGTCGCCCATCTTGCTGACCAGCGAGTCGTCGATCCAGCCGGCTTTCTCCCAGGCCTGTGCATGGGGCGCAATTTCATTGCGGGCGAAATCTCGCGCCATGTCGCGGATCATCACCTGTTCTTCTGTGAGTTCGATATCGTTCATCGCTCAATCTCCATGGCCGCTGAAAAAACTCTGCACATGTTCGGCGCTTAGCGCCTGAGCACTGGGCGGGTTCCATTGCGGCTTCTTGTCTTTATCGATAATCAGTGCGCGTACGCCTTCGAGGAGGTCGCCACGTTCAAACCATTGTTGGTCCAGATGCAGTTCCAGCGTGAAGCAGTCTTCAAGTGACAGGTGACGTCCGCGCCGCAGCATCTCAAGGGTGACGGCCATGGCCAGTGGAGAGCGTGTTTCCAGCAGCGCTGCGGTACTCAGGGCCCAGCTGTGGGTGTCCAGAACAGCGACTTCACGCAGTTGTTCGATGATGCTGGAGATGTCTGGCTGGGCGAAATAGTGGTCGATGGCGGGGCGCAGTTTTTCCATAGATGGATCCGGCAAGTGCTGGCTGGCGAGTTTCGCCAGAGCGCCTTGCAGGTCCTTGAGAGGCTGACTGCGCCACTGCAGACGGTCGAGCTTCTTGTCCAGTTCTGCCAGTGCTTCACTGTGCAGGTACCAGTCGGCGAGTCCGCAATACAAGGCGTCTGCGGCAGCTATCTGGGTGCCGGTGACGCCCAGATAAATCCCCAGCTCGCCAGGGATTCTCGGTAAAAAGTAACTGCCGCCCACATCGGGGAAGTAACCGATTGCCACTTCCGGCATACCCAGACGGCTGCGTTCGGTCACCACCCGTAAATCTGCGCCCTGCACCAGCCCCATACCGCCGCCCAGAACATAGCCGTCCATGAGCGCAACGATCGGCTTGCGATAGCGGTGAATCGTCAGGTCCAGGGCATATTCTTCGGCAAAGAACGTTTGGTGTGTGGTCTCGCCGTTTTTGTAGCTGTGGTACAGCGAGCGGATATCTCCACCGGCACAAAACGCTTTTTCTCCGGCACCGCGCAGGACTACGGCGTAGATCGAGTCATCACTGGCCCACGCGTCCAGTTGTGCCTGAAGGCTGCGTACCATGCTTAGATCAATGGCGTTCAGATCGGCCGGACGATTGAGTGTCAGATGGCCGATGTGATTACGCACTTGGGCCAGAATGCTGTTATCGGTAAGCGGCTCGTGGGCAGGTAAAGCAGATGCAGTCATTACAAACTCCCTGTTCGTTTTTGTTTTATAGGCTGCGAGAGATGACAATCACGATGCTAACAGTGCAAATTTGCAAAAGACAGCCGGTAAAGGTGCATAGTACTAGGGCGTTCTTGCAGGGTGCGGTGGTATCTGCTGTTGTTTTTGTGTACATATCCGTTGCTGCGGTAACGGCTGGTATGGGTTGCGCTTTTACAGCGCGTCACTTTTGGACAGACAGCGCAAAAGTAACCATGGACCTGTCCCACCGCTAGGTGCCTCGCCGTGGCTCGGCATGCCCGCCCGCAGATCCTGAACCGTTGCCCACGCTTCAGAATTCGGCCAGCGTGATTTAACGGGGCGCCTCAGATCAAAAGCAAAGCGAATACAGCGGTTACACCCTGGACTGGTAGGAGCGAACATGTTCGCGAGACGTCAGCACATCCAACAGAGGTCTCGTCTGACACACCGCTTCGCAGCCTTCGGCAGCTCCTACAGAATGTCGGCAAGCCCAAGAAAACAGGTCGGCTATAA
>NZ_LOHG01000033.1:0-14123 GCF_022790535.1 Pseudomonas maioricensis | reverse complement strand
CGGGCGGGCATCTCGAGCCTAGGCGAGGGACCGAGTGGTGGGGCAAGAGCGTTTTGCTTACTTTTGCGCTCTATCAAAAGTGAGGCGCTGTAAAAGCGCAACCAATATCAGCCATCACCGCTTCAACGGATATGTACACAAGAACAGCTACAGGAACGATGTCTCACTCACCACCCGGATCCGCTGGCACCTCACCGTCCTGACTGGTATCAATGCTGACCACCACCGACATCCCCGGTCGCAAACGCTTCGCCAACGGCTGGCCGGGTTCGACAATGATCCGCACCGGAATCCGCTGGGAAATCTTCACAAAGTTGCCGGTAGCATTATCAGCAGGCAGCAGGCTGAACTCCGAGCCGGTAGCAGGTGAAATACGCTGCACGCGGCCGTGCATTTTCTCATGACCCAGCGCGTCAACGGTAAAGGTGACCGGCTGGCCGAGGCGCACATTGACCATCTGCGTTTCTTTCATGTTGGCGACGACCCAAAGCCGGTCGGGTACCAGAGCCATCAACTGCGCGCCGGAATTGACGTACGCACCTAGGCGCACGCCAATCTGCCCTAACTGGCCGTCACGTGGAGCCAGAATTCGAGTGTTGCTCAGGTCAATGCGGGCCAACTCGATGGCCGCTTCGGCGTTGGCCACTGATGCCTCCAGCGAGCCACGGTTGATGATCACGGTTTGCAAGTCTTCTTTGGCGATATCCAGTGCCGCCCGCGCTTCGGCGACGGCGGCAGTAGCCTGGGCATCGGCGGCGCGGCTGACGTCCAGTTCGCTTTTCGAAACAGATCCATCGGTGACCAGCGCCTGGTTGCGACGCAGGTCCGCTGCCGCCTTGCGCCCTTGGGCGATCGTATTTTCCAGCGCGGCCTTGCGCTGTGCGATGGTCGCTTCAGCACTGCGTCGTTGTTGCAGATTGTTGGCCAGTGAGGCTTTCTGAATGCCCAGTTGCGCCAGTGACT
This sequence comes from Pseudomonas maioricensis, assembly GCF_022790535.1. GTDB lineage: Bacteria > Pseudomonadota > Gammaproteobacteria > Pseudomonadales > Pseudomonadaceae > Aquipseudomonas > Aquipseudomonas maioricensis. The sequence continues at coordinate 13,160 of NZ_LOHG01000033.1, read as the reverse complement.
GGTCGAGGTGCTGGCGGTAAATGCGGTCGTCCAGGCGCACCAGCAGATCGCCCGCCTTGACGAACTGGAAGTCCTGCACAGGCACTTCATACACGTAGCCACTCAACTGAGGACCAATAATCGTCGTTTGGCCTCTTACCAGCGCATTTTCCGTACTTTCTATAGGGCTGCTGAACGGAGGTAGTTGCCACGCGTAGAGCACAATCAGAATGCCGACCAGCGCCACGCTGGCAAAAATAATCGAAGAGATGATGCGCGTCCGGGACGAGCGCGGCTCACTACTGGCAGGGGCGGCGGCTGGCGCCGGGGGCGGTCCAGAGGACGCGGGTTGTTCAGGGGCCGGATTAGGCCCGGCGGTTGACGAGGCGGGAGGCGTGGTCGGTTCATTCATGAAGGTTGGGCGCCGCTGGAGGTTACGGGAGTGGATGTTGCTGCTTTCGGCGTGCTCGCCATCAGCGGTCTGGTGGTCATTTTCAGCCAGGTCACACGAATGGAAATCCAGACCATGGTCAGGACTGCGATCAGTGCAATCAACATGAATACGTCGTTGTAAGCCAGAATATTGGCTTCCCGGGTGGCCGTAGTGGCGATGGCGCGTATCCCCTGGTTAGTCCGTGACGATGGGTCGGCGATGGCAGAGGCGTAGCTAGCGCTGGAACTCTGCAAACGGGCCTGAACCTGAGGATTTATCAACGTCAGGTGCTCGACTAAAACGCTTGAATGAAATTTTTCCCGCACGATCTGGAACGTGCCGAACACTGCCGAGCCAATCAGCCCGCCAAGGTTCTGGGTAATACCAAACAAGACTGAAAAACTGACCATGTTGCGTGGGTTGGCGATCACGCTGCTGATGCCCAGCACCAGCGTCGGGCCGAGAAAGAACGTACCGCCGAAGGCCAGCAGAAACTGGCTCAGGTACATGTTCGATTGTCGGGTTACATTGGTCGAGCCGCTGTCCATCCAGGCGCCGATGGCGATCATCGCAAGGGAAATCAGCAACGGTTTGATCAGGTGCTGCGGGTTGATGGTCCACGCACTGACCGCCAGCCCGGCGACGCTGCCCAGCAACATCACGGCATACAGCGAATGCAGTTGCTCGGAGCCCATGTTCAGGGTTTGCAGGAAGCCTACTGCGCCGATGGATTGCTCCGACAGTACGACTCTGAACAGGATGACCGCCAACCCCAGACGCCAGATCGCACCACTGCCCAGCCAGCGCGTGATCAACAGTGGATTAGTGCGGTTATGTTCAATGGCCAGCCCGGCGCATATGAGCCCGATGGAGGCGGCGGATGCCAGGCCGATCCAGGATTTTTCCAGCCACCATTCGATACGTCCCAGCGACAGCACGGCGCAGAGCAGGGCGAAGCCCGTGGAAAGCAGTCCGAAGGTCAGGAAATCGAGCTTTTCGAACGCCTTGAAACGGTCTCCCGGTGGCAGTTTGAGCATCAGCACGCAACCCAGCGATAGCAGCGCCATGCCCAGCTCGAACAAATAAAGCCCGCGCCACTCGGCAATCTGCAGCAGATCCTCGGACACCAGTCGGGCCATGGGGATCGCCAGTTGCGCCGTCCCCAACCCCAGCACCAACGCTTTCAGGCGCCACTTTTGCGGGAAAGCCTGAATCATGTAATACAGCCCGAGGGTCGACAGTGCCGCACCGACCATTCCATGGGCGGCACGCACCGCGATGGCCGAATTCAGGTCGTTGACGAACAAGTGTGCAAAAGTCACCAGCGCATAAAGTACCAGGAACAGTTCAGTAAAAGTCCGTAAGCCAAACTGCTGACGAAATTTCACCAGCACCAGGTTCATGGAGACGTTGGTCATTACATAGGCTGCGGGAAGCCAGGCGACTTCTGCCGTGGTTGCGCCCAGCGAGCCTTGTAGATAGGGCAGATTGGCGACCACCAGCGCATTACCCAGGCCGCCGGTCAGCGCTACGATGACTCCGACCAGCGCGAATGCCCAGCGCTTTTGGGTGGAGTGCAGCGGCGTGGACGGCGAGCCTGGCATGGTTGGCCGTTCGTGCGGAGCCCAGTCGCGCTGAATGTATTTACTGCTCATGCGTGGGTACTGCCTTGTGGCAAGTCTGCGTTTGTTATCGGGTGCAGCACGTCAGAGCGGGATCTGAATGCAGTCTGTAGGAGCTGCCGAAGGCTGCGAAGGCGGTGTGTCAGGGTTAACGATTTCGCAGCCTTCGGCAGCTCCTGCAGATTCTGTTATAGCAGTATGTCTACTCGCCCCTAAGACCCACTCTTCAGCAGTCCTGTCTCGCCCGCCATCATCACATCGGCCGCATGAATACTCGCTTCGCGATGCTTGAGCATGCCGCCACTGCGACGGTTAAGCACCGCATTGATCTCCGCCAGAATCGACAACGCAACGCTTGCCGGTGTATCGCCACCCAGATCCAGGCCTACCGGGTAGTGCAGCGTTGTGAAAGCGGGCAGTTGACGAGTCTCGCTGCTCATCTCGTCCAGCAAACGCTCGGTTCTGCTACGCGGCCCCAGTTGGCCGATGTAACGTGGCTGCTGGGCGAGCACCTGCCCCAGCCAGTGGCGATCCTGAGTGTAGCTGTGGGTCATCACCACCACCGCAGCGTCGTCGATCAGTGCTTGCATCCCGGCGAAAGGCTGCAAGGGCAGGGCGCTGACTTGATCCGCATCGGGAAAACGTTCGGGGCGTGCGAAGTGTGTGCGCGCATCGATCACCGTCGTGTGCCAACCCTGCAAGTGCGCCATGTTGACCAGCGGCACCGCATCATGACCCGCACCGAATATGACTAGACGGCGAGGTGCGGGGACGTATTCGAGCAGGACTTGAATCGGACCTGAATGGCCTTCATAACTGCGAATCGCTGATTTTTCAGCATCCAGCACTGTCTTCAGGTCAGCCGCAATGGTCTGGCCCAAGAGCCGGTCTTGCATCTGCAGCTCGAGCGTACCGTCGGCGTCCAGTGCAACCCGCTCGCCCAGCGCTGTCTGCTGTTCGCTTTCGGAGCCTATGACCGTGGCCAGGGCCGCCGGTCGGCCGCTGGCTTGTACCTGCTTCAGTACCTTGATTGCCAGTGAAGGCGTCTGTGCACTGGCCCGTTCGAAGAGAATATGCACCGTGCCATTGCAGCCCAGCCCGAAACTAAGCTCCGCGTCTTCGAGGTCATCGTCGTCCTCGCCGGTGCTGTACGTGCGGATTACCGGCTTGCCTGAAGCCGTTAGCCACCAGGCCTTCTTGCTCACATCACTTTCCAGGCAGCCGCCGCTGACGGTGCCGGTGGCGCCGCCGAGCTGGGGGATCACCATTCGTGCACCGGGGCGTCGATAAGCCGATCCCTCGACCTTGACCACCGTCGCGATGACCGCGTCCTGCCCGTCGGTATGAGCGAGGGCCAAAGCCTCCAGCAGGCGGGATAGATCATTCATTACAAAACCTCGGAAATCTGTGTGCACAGCATAGAGTGTTCGGATGCAGGGTCGTCGAAAACGTTCCGTATGCAGGCGTTCAAGCCGCAGAAAATACGTGGTTGCGCCGCTCAGTCAAGACATACGAACGCGTTAAATGCTGACTGGCCAAGGCTGGCTACACTGATGGCAACTGGCTCAAGAAACGCCAATGCGAGAGTTGCCGAGTGCAGCGACTGACGGGGGCATCGCTTTCGCAGCCTTCGGCGGCTCTTACCAAACACCCTGCAAGCTCTTGGGTTGAAATGCATTTCTGTAGGAGCTGCCGAAGGCTGCGAAGCATTTATCATGACACACCGCCATCGCAGCCTTCGGCAGCTCCTACAGGGACTCAATTCCGGCAGGCAGTCTGCTAATGGATAACAGGCGGCGAACATGAAAACCCCCGACTACGATCACCCCATCCTTATCACGCCCTGCAAAGGCGTGGTTAGCGTGTTCTTCAGAGACACGCTGCTCGCCCGCAGCGATCACGCGCTAGTGCTCGAAGAAGCCAAATACGCGCCCGTTATATACATACCCCGTTCGGATATACGGATTGAACATTACGTTAGAACCGAATATCAAACCCACTGCCCGTACAAAGGCGATGCCCATTATTTCAGTCTCGATATCCATGGGCTGCGTATCCCGAACGCAGTCTGGAGCTATGAACAGCCTTATCGAGCCGTGGCGCAGCTCAGGAATCACGTGGCGTTCTACCCGGATCGGGTGACGTTCGTGAGTGAGTTGCCGCAGGGCTGAAAGCGCTTTTGGGCAGATGCAGGTGGCCAGTGGACCCATGTCCGTTTTTACCGGTTGCTCATAAATGAAATGCTCGACGCCGCACTCCCTGAACAAACAGGTTGCGGCCACGCCGGAGATTCACACTGATGATCAGCCCCTCACGCGAGCCTCGCCAGATTCCAGCGGCCAACGAACTGCTCAAGCGTTATCAGAACGTACGCAGCCGAACCCGTAATCTTGCCGCCCCTCTGAGCGCAGAAGACATGGTGGTCCAGTCCATGCCGGACGCTAGCCCGGCCAAATGGCACATGGCACACACCACGTGGTTTTTCGAGACCTTCCTGCTCAGCGAAAACATTCCCGGCTACGAGCCTTTCGACCCAGCCTTCGGCTACCTCTTCAACTCTTATTACGAAGCCGTTGGCCCGCGTCATCCCCGCCCGCAACGTGGCCTGATGACACGTCCCGGGGTTGATCAGGTCATGGCTTATCGCGAACATGTCGATCGCCATATGAGCAGCCTGTTGCAACAACCGCTGCCTGCGGCGCTAAACAGCCTGATCGAACTGGGTCTTGCTCATGAAGAACAGCATCAGGAATTGCTGCTGATGGACATTCTTCATCTGTTCAGCACCTCGTCGCTCAAACCGGCTTACGACCTTCAATGGCCCAAAGACAGCGCCGGGCGGCGTGGCCGGTATAAGCCTTTGAAAGGCGGGCTGACCGAGATTGGTCATCAAGGCAGCGACTTTGCTTTTGACAACGAAGGTCCGCGGCACACCACTTATTTGCAGTCCTTTGAAATCAGCGATCGGCTGGTCACCAACGGCGAATGGCTGAAGTTCATTGACGCAGGTGGTTACTGTCAGGCAGGGCTGTGGTTGTCCGAGGGCTGGACCATCGTTCAGGAAAACGGCTGGGACGCGCCCATGTACTGGCAACACGACGACGATCACGGATGGCGTTGCATGACGCTGCGCGGTCTTGAGCCCCTTGATCCGAATGCGCCAGTCACGCACATCAGCTATTACGAAGCCGCGGCCTTTGCGCATTGGGCCGATGCGCGATTGCCCACCGAGGCTGAATGGGAAGCGGCGGCATTGGCAGGGCTGCTGGAGCAAGTGGACGATGTGGCCTGGCAATGGACGCAGAGTGCGTACAGCGCCTATCCCGGCTTTCGCCCTGCGGCCAGCGCGGTCGGGGAGTACAACGGCAAGTTCATGATCAATCAGATGGTCTTGCGCGGCGGGGCCAGCGTGACGTCGCCCAGCCATTCGCGAGCGACGTACCGTAACTTCTTTCATCCGGAGAAACGCTGGGTGGTTTCCGGCTTGCGTCTGGCGCGGGACAGTCGCCAACCCGGTGTGGTTAATCCCCATGACAGCGAGTTCGCCCGTGACGTAATAGCCGGGCTTTCCTCTCCGGTGAAAAACCTGTCACCGAAATACTTCTACGACGCCTCAGGCTCGCAACTGTTCGAAGCCATCTGCGAGACCGCGGAATACTATCCGACTCGCGCGGAGACTCGCCTTCTGACCGACGTGGCAAGCCAAATGGCCGGGCTGATTCCTCAGGGCGCCGCCCTGGTCGAGTTTGGCAGTGGTGCCAGTGACAAGACGTGTTTATTGCTGGACGCTGCACCGCAGATCGCGGTGTATGTGCCCATCGACATCAGCGCCAATGCGTTGAATCGAGCCGCGCATCAGCTCAGCAACAAGTACCCGCATTTGACGGTGGCGCCGCAGGTTGATGATTTTACCCGGGCCTTGAAGTTGCCAAGGGCGGCTGATGGTTTGCCGCGCGTGGGTTTTTTCCCTGGTTCGACCATCGGCAATTTCACCCCTGAGCAGGCGGTTAAATTTCTCCGTGCGGCCCACAGTCTGTTGGGCGAAAACGCACATTTCATTGTCGGGGTCGATCTGGTCAAGGACCCGCAGACGCTGGTCGCGGCTTATGACGATGCTCAAGGCGTGACCGCACGCTTCAATAAAAACCTGCTGACCCGAATCAACCGCGAACTGGACGGCACGTTCAACGTTGATGATTTCGAGCATCTGGCGCTGTGGAACGATCAGGACCTGCGCATGGAAATGCATCTGGTCAGTCGTGTGGAGCAAGTGGCCTCGGTGGCGGGGCATACCTTCCACTTCGGCGTCGGTGAGCGGCTGCATACGGAGAACTCTCACAAGTTCACCGTTGAGTCGTTTACTGCGCTGGCTGCCAGTGCGGGGTGGTCGGTGAGTCAGCATTGGGTTAGCGCCGAGCCTGAGGTGGCGCTGTTTACCCTGCACGCCTAGCGGTATTTGCTTACAGGAAAGCCAGCGCGACGTGCGCTGGCGCTGATCAACAAGGCACCAGACAACAGCAGGCACACCAGCCAGTTGAAGGACTGCACTCCGAAGCTTTGCAGCAGCAAACCGCCAGCCAGCCCGCCACCGGCGATACCCAGATTCCATACGGTAACGATCATCGACTGACTGACATCGGCCGCGGCACCGCCAGTGTTCGCTGATGCCGTCTGAAACAAGGTCGCCGCGCCTCCGAAGGCGGCGCCCCAGACAATCACATACAGATAAATCAACTGGCTGCTTGCACCATTGATGGCCCACGCAAAGGAAGTGAGCAGGAACAGCGCAATGCTGATCAGCACCAGCTCACGCAGCCAGCGATCAATCAGTGCGCCGATCAGCCAGATGCCTCCCAGCGCCGCTACGCCAAAAGCCAGTAACACCCGGTCTATTTCATTAGCCAGGCCCGCAGGTTCCAGCAGCGGCGCAATATAGGTGTAGAGAATGTTGTGGGCCAGGACGAACGTCAGGGTCGTCAGCAAGACTGGACGAATGCCGGGCAGCACGAACACCTGACGGATCGACAGGTGTTGCTGTTGAGTCTGGCCGGGGAAGTCCGCGAGGGTCAAACGGGCCCACAGCACTAATACCAGACTCAGCACGCTCATGATCCCGAACGCCCAGCGCCAGCCGATGGCTGATCCCAATAGTGTCCCGGCAGGTATGCCAATGGAGAGTGCCAGTGGCGTGCCGACCATGGCTACGGCAATAGCGCGACCGCGCAGGTGTTCTGGCACAAGACGACTGGCGTATCCTGCCAGCAGGGACCAGAGCAACCCGGCGAACACCCCGGCAAAGAATCGCGACACCAGAGTCAGTGCATAGTCGCTGGAGAATGCGGTGATGCTGTTGACCACAGCAAAGCCCCCGATGGCGATTAACAGTAATGGCCGTCGACGCCAGTTACGTGTCAAAGCGGTCAACGGGATGGCCGCCAGCAGCGAACCCAGCGCATAAACCGTAATCAACTGGCCCACCAGAGTGGGCGATACCTGCAGATCACTGCTCATCAACGGCAACAGACCGGCAGGCAAGGCCTCGGTAAGAATGGTCAGAAAACCTGCCATGGCCAGAGCCAGCAACGCCGTCCATGGCAGTCGGTCAGTGTGTGATCTATCAGTGAAACCCAGCGTTTTTTCAGTCATGGCAATCAGCCCGGAAGTCAGAGGCAGGCAGATTAGTGGGCTGTGCTTAAAGGAAAAACAGGCTAAGGTTCCGCATATAGCGGACAAGTATGTCCGTAATTGGTGATTAGTATGCCCCAGTCCGAACTACCGGCGTCGCCGGATGGAGCGCGATTTGTGGGAGCGAATTTATTCGCGAATGGGGCAGTCCTCGATAATATCCGTGCCTGACACACCTCTTTCGCGAATAAATTCGCTCCCACACAGTCTGCACAGGGTGTCTTCCGGCAGGTTGCAACGTCGCTGTTGAGGGGCGCGCCAGAAAGTTATCTCAGTTCAGGTAGTTGTTTTAATGGGAGCAAAATCTGGACAGCCTCAGCAGTATCGGAATCTTTGTACAGGTCGCGCAAACCCGCAGCTTCACGGCTGCGGCCCGCACGCTTGAAGTCTCCTCCTCGGCGGTCGGCAAAAGCATTGCGCGCCTGGAACAGCGTCTTGGCGTCCGCCTGTTTCATCGCAGTACGCGCAGCATCACCCTGACGGCAGAGGGGGCACTGTTTCTGGAGCGCTGTCGGCGGATATTGGGCGAGGTCGAAGCGGCGGAGCTGGAGTTGTCGCACCTGACTGCCGAGCCTCGTGGCAAGCTGCGCATCAGCGTGCCGTTGCTGGACGGTTTAATGATGCCGACACTGGCGAGTTTCATGCGCCGCTACCCGGACATCGAGCTGGATATCGACCTGTCGGATCGCATGGTGGACATCATTGAGGAAGGCTTCGACGCTGTGATTCGCACCGGCACGTTGCAGGATTCGCGGCTGACGTCCCGGCGCCTCGGGGATTTTCGTCTGATGCTGGTCGCCTCGCCGGCATACCTGCAGACCTACGGCGTGCCTTTACGACCCGCCGATCTGGGAGGGCATATCGGCCTGCTGCACAAATTTCCGGCTACCGGGAAAATCGAGCCCTGGCCGTTGCGAAGTGTTGATGGCTCGGATACTCCGAGCCTGAAGAAAGCCGCGATTTGCACCACCACCCAATCCCTGTATTACCTGGCCAGAGAGGGGATGGGCATCGCCTACCTGGCGGATTTCGTCGTCAATGACGCGTTGCAGAGCGGCGAGCTGCAGGTTGTGCTGGAAGACTTCACGGTCGGTCACGGCACCCTCTGGATGCTCTGGCCCGCCAGTCAGCATGCATCGCCGAAGCTGCGGGCCTTGATCGATTTTCTCAAAGAGCACTTATTGCCTGTGGGTGGCCATCAGAAAATCTGAATGAACACCCAGTACAACGATCCCGATAACAGGATCGCCGCTGGCAAGGTCAACACCCAGGCCATGGCCAGATTACGCAGTGTCCGTAGTTGCAGGCCCGAGCCGTTGGCGACCATGGAACCGGCCACACCGGATGACAACACATGGGTGGTCGATACCGGCAAGCCATACATGTCCGCTGCGCCGATGGTCATCATTGCCACCACTTCCGCGGAGGCGCCCTGGGCATAGGTCATGTGGGTCTTGCCGATCTTTTCGCCGACCGTTACCACGATCCGTCGCCAGCCCACCAGCGTGCCCAGCCCCAGCGCGATGGCTACCGCAATCTTGACCCACGTCGGAATAAACCGCGTGGCGCTGTCGATCTGATCCTTGAACAGTTTGAGTTTGTCCTGAGTGTCAGCGTCGAAATTACCGACCTTGTTTTTCTCCATGAGGCGGATGGTTTCCGAGGTCAGGTACATGTCGTTACGCACGTTAGCGACCGCTTCGGCGGGGACTTTGGACAGCGAGCCATAACCTTTGACCTGAATGCCGATCTTGCCCGCCATCACCGCCAGGGCTGGAATCAGTTCAGGGGTTTCCTGTTTGCTGACCAGGTACTGTGAAAGTGTCTGGCGTGGATCAGCCGGTGCGGGCAATGGCGCGTTGCGGGTCAGCGCCTGTTGAGTGACTTCGGCTACGGCGGCAAATTGAATGGACTGATCGGCGGGCATGGTGCGGTTCAACGCGTAAGCCATCGGCAAGGTGCCGACCAGAATCAGCATGATCAAGCCCATGCCTTTTTGCCCGTCGTTCGAGCCGTGCGCGAAGGAGACGCCGGTGCAGGTCACGATCAGCATGCCGCGAATCCACCATGGCGGTGGCGAGTTGCCTTCTGGCGCTTTATAGAGTGCGCGGTTCTTGATGAATGCGCGCATCGCCAGCAGTAATAACGCGGCACAACCGAAGCCCACCAAGGGTGAAAGCAGTAGCGAGTAACCAATTTTGGTCGCTTGTGACCAATCCACACCGCTGGTGCCATCGCGACCGTGCATCAAGGCATTGGCAATGCCGACGCCGATGATCGAGCCAATCAGCGTGTGAGAAGAGGAGGCGGGGAGGCCCAGCCACCATGTACCAAGGTTCCAGATAATCGCGGCAATCAACAACGCGAAGATCATCGCAAACCCTGCGCCGGAGCCGACCTGCAGGATCAGTTCAACCGGCAGCAAGGCGATGATGCCGAACGCGACTGCACCGCTGGAAAACAGCACGCCAAGAAAGTTGAAGAGTCCCGACCAGGCCACAGCAAAACCTGGCGGCAAAGAGTGGGTGTAAATCACCGTAGCAACAGCGTTGGCGGTGTCGTGGAAACCGTTGACGAACTCGAACCCCAAAGCGATCAGCAACGCCACGCCCAATAATAGAAACGGCGTCCAGGTGGTCACCACGGTGCCCATGTCGTCCACGTCTTGCTTGAGGCTATAGGCGGTGAACAGCAAACCCGTGGCAAGAATGGCGAAGAAAATCACCATTGTCAGGGTGCTGGGTTTGCGGTGCAGTTGGGGTTTTGAGGCGCTGGCGTGTTCGAAGGAGTCCGGGGCTAACGTGCTGGTTGCCATGGTGCTTGATCCTGTTGAAGAATGGATTTGCCCATGTTCATTACAAAATGTTACCGAGATGCTACACAAGTCAATGAACTTGGGCTTAGTCAATGTTTTCGGATGATCGGCATGCACCAACAGCTGTCTTGATTTGGAATGCAGTCCCCTGTGGGAGCCGGGCTTGCCCGCGATAAACGATAACGCGGTGTGTCTTCACATCGCGTCTCATGTATCGCGGGCAAGCCCGGCTCCCACGGGAGATCGCGTTTCATTTAAAGAATGCATGGACCTGCCGAGCCTCAGCCCCGGTTTTTGCTCATCGTACTGAACCCTTTCTTCGATTTACTGCCTCATTCCTCATCATTTAACTCACTGGCGGGCACTTCCCATGCGTACTCTCGAATTAGCGGATAAACAGGTTCCGGTTATCGGCCAGGGTACCTGGCATATGGGGGAGCGACAGGAACTGCGTTCGGCTGAGATTCGCGCCCTGTGTCAGGGCATCGAACTGGGGATGAACCTGATCGATACCGCAGAAATGTACGCTGACGGTACCGCCGAACAAATCGTCGGCGAGGCCATTGCCGGGCAGCGCGATAAAGTCTTCGTGGTGAGCAAGGTTTATCCGCATAACGCCAGTCGACAAGGCATCCCGGCGGCCTGCGAACGCAGCCTCAAGCGAATGAAGACCGACTACATCGATCTTTACCTGCTGCACTGGCCGGGTTCTTATCCTCTGGAGGAAACCGTCGAGGCGTTCGAGCGTCTGCGTGAAGAAGGCAAGATCGGCCGTTGGGGCGTATCGAACTTCGACGTGCCCGACATGCTGGAGCTGGGCAATTCTGCCTGCGCGACCAATCAGGTGCTGTACAACCCGGAAGATCGCGCCATCGAGTTTGACCTGTTGCCCTGGGCGCATGCCAACAACCTGCCCATCATGGCTTACTGCCCGATTGGTCAGGGCCAGGCGGGGAACCTCCTGCACCATCCGGCGTTGCACGAGATCGCTTTGCGTCACAATGCGACGGCGGCGCAGATCAGCCTCGCGTGGGTATTGCGTCAGAGCAACATGATCGCGATCCCCAAGGCGGTCACTCCCAAGCACATCGAACTCAACGCCGCGGCGGCTGAGTTGGTCCTGACCGCACAAGACCTCGCGGACCTGGACAGAGCCTGGCCGGTACCGACCCGCAAGATGCCGTTGGCGATGGTTTGACGGACTGACGTCAGCGCAGCCGAGCGGCTTCTATCAAGCGAAAATGTATCTACCGGAATGATTTTCTGTAGGAGCTCACGAGCACCGCGAGGCAGCGATGGCGTCTTGTCTGATACACCGCTATCGCTGCCTCGCGGTGCTCGTGAGCTCCTACAGGTCCTGATGGTTGCTACGCAACAACTCAAAACCGCAACAAATCTGCAACAACAGCTTGCCATGATGCGCACTTCGTCCCTTTGCCATGGACCCGGCGCATCACGGCCAGCGAGCATTCATGAACCAAAGCATCGTGCAGAACCACCAGGATTCAGATCTGTTCGGCCTGCTTTACGGTTTCAGTTTCAAGCCTGGAGAAAGCGGCAGGGAAATCGGTTCTGCTGCTGCACTGCACTGTCTGGATTCCAGCCAGGACAGTGAAGAGTTCATCTGGCTGCATCTGAATCTGGCCCATGCGGCCTGTGAGCGCTGGATGAAAACCCATCTGCGCCTGCCGGACGAGTTCTTCGAAGCCCTGCACGAAGGCTCCCGCTCTACCCGTATCGAACATGTGGATTCCGCGCTGCTGGCGGTAGTCAACGATGTGGTCTTCGACTTCAACATGTTGTCGACTGACATTTCCACGTTGTGGGTCTGCACTCATCGCAATCTGCTGATAACAGCCCGGCTGCATCCTTTGCGTTCGGTGGACAAGCTGCGTTCTTCGGTCAAGCGTGGCGAGCGCTTTCGTTCGCCCCTTGAGCTGTTGGTGCATCTGCTGCGGGACCAGGGCGAAGTGCTGACGCAGTTTCTGCGCAAGACCAGCTTGAGTGTCGACAAGATCGAAGATCAGTTGCTTTCCCAGCGGCTGAGCAACAACCGCTCGGAACTGGGTGCCATGCGCCGGGTGTTGGTGCGCTTGCAACGTCTGTTGGCGCTGGAACCTGGTTCGCTGATGCGCCTGCTGCATCGTCCGCCCGACTGGTTGCTGGAGGCGGATGTTCAGGAGTTGCGTCAGTCCACTGAGGAGTCGGCGCTGGTGATCAGTGATCTGGTGGCCTTGGGGGAGCGGATCAAGTTACTGCAGGAGGAGATCGCCGCGAACCTTAACGAGCAGAGCAGCCGCACGTTGTTTACGTTGACGGTGGTGACTGTGCTGGCGCTGCCGATCAACATCGTTGCGGGTTTCTTCGGGATGAACGTTGGCGGTATTCCGCTGGCGAGCGATCCGGAGGGGTTCTGGGTGTTGGTGGCGTTGGTGGCGACGTTTACGTTGATTGCGGGGCGGTGGGCGTTTCGCAAGAATCGGGATCAGGGGTAGGTTTGTGCGCTTTCGCGCGTTAGGTGGTTTTGAGTGCATATCCGTTATTGGCGTAATGGCGGATATTGGTTGCGCTTTTACAGCGCGTCACTTTTGGGGCCCAAAAGTAACCAAAAGGCTTTTACCCCACC
>NZ_LOHG01000032.1 GCF_022790535.1 Pseudomonas maioricensis | reverse complement strand
AATATCAGCCGTTACCTGACAACGGATATGTACGCCAGAACAGCTACTCCAACGCAAGAACCATCACTGCAACGGAATCGAATCCTGCAGACTAGCAGCCACCGCAGCACCCGGCACCGCGATTTCAACCGGCATACCATCCTCAGCCGCAACCACATCACGTACCAGATCCCAATTCATGCGCAGGTTATTAGCCAGGTCTTCACGCTTGAGCAGCGCATTGATCACCGCCGTGTGCTTATCAACCACGGACGGGTTACCGTTGTCATCCACCGGCGTATGCGCCTCCAGATAAACCTTGCCACCGCTCAAACCAAACTTGTAAGGCTCGGCAATAATCCGCACGGTAGTCCCCACCGGCGCCATATCAGCCAGCTCCAGCACGTTGTTGTTATACATACGGAAGCAGCCGTGACTGGTGCGCATGCCAATACCGAACTTCTTGTTCGAACCGTGGATCAGGTAACCCGACATCCCCAGACCAAACTTGAACGGCCCCAGAGGATTGTCCGGACCCGCTGGCACCACGTTTGGCAACGGATCGCCATCAGCAGCGTGCTCTGCGCGGATCGAAGCCGGTGGCGTCCAGGTCGGATTAGGCGTCTTGGCGATCACCTTGGTGACGCCGATAGGCGACCCCCAACCTTCACGACCAATACCCAGCGGATAGGTGTGAACGACGTTCTGACCTTTTGGGTAGTAGTACATCCGGTATTCGGACAGGTTGATCACAATGCCCTCGCGCGGGCCGGGCGGCAGTATGAAACGGGTCGGCAGCACAATCTGGGTACCCGCGCCCGGCAACCAGGGATCGACGCCCGGGTTGGCCGCGATCATTTCCAGATACCCCAGATCGTACTTAGTGCCCAGGTCAGCGAAGGTATCTTCGTATCTGGCAGTAACGGTCTGTACCTGGCCGATGATGTCTTCGCCCGGTGGCGGCAAAGGGAATTCCAAAGCGGAAACGGAGCCCGCCGCACACAGTGCAGCAAGCGACAGGCAGCGGGTAACGGCTGGAATGCGCAACAACATCCGGAAATCCTTGGGCAATACGGCGGGTAGTGAAAGTGGCAAATTGTACACCCAGACCTGCTGGACCGGGAGCCAACCCGCAATTTACTCCATGAATCGCAATTCAGGCCAGATCGGTCTGGTGCCCCGCTTCTGCGCTTCGACGATGGCGCGACACAGCGAGCATAGCCGCTCATCACGGAAAACCTCGCGTGCGACCAGTGACCAGCGTGGCTGCGCGGGCAACAACGTCCCGCACAGCGTGCGGTCTACGGTGCCGCCCAGTTCAAGCTGACGAGCAACCAAATGCACCTTGACTTCCTGGCACGCGAACAGGTCGAGCTGCTCATCGGGCTCGATCATTTGATAGGCAAACAGCGACCAGGCGGGACGTGGCATGGAGGGCTCCAGATTGGGGGCGCCACCTTAGCCGAAAGCCCCCCGCTAGAAAAGCCTCAAAGCAGCGGTTTTAGCGTCGGCCAGACATTTTCCAGCAACTTTTGCTGGGCACCTGCCGCTGGATGCAATCCGTCAGCCTGCATCAGTTCGGGGACACCGCCCACGCCCTCGAGAAAGAACGGCACCAGCGGCACTTTCTTCTCGTCAGCAAGGTTGCTGTAAACCGCCTTGAATGCATTGGTATAGCGCGGCCCGTAGTTCGGCGGGATCTGCATCCCCAGCAAAAGCACCCTGGCGCCAGCGTCCCGGGAGCGATCAATCATCGATGCAAGGTTTTGTTGCAATTGAGTTGGCTGCTGGCCACGCAAGCCATCATTGCCCCCCAGTTCAAGGATCACCAGTTCTGGCTTGTGCTCTGCAAGCAGCGCAGGTAGCCGCGCCTGGCCTCCTGCACTGGTATCACCGCTGATAGAGGCATTGATCACTTTATCGGTGAAACCCTCTTGCTTCATGCGCTGCTCAAGCAAGGCTACCCAGCCTACGCGGGTATCCAGGCCGAAAGCCGCGCTGATACTATCCCCAACGATCAATACTGTGCCCGCCGCTGCGCCTTGTGACAGCAACAGCAAACCCAGGCCAGCACTTAAAAACCACGCACGCATCGGATTCTCCATGAGTGAAAGTATTCTCAGTGCTCTGAGCCTCAACAAAGTGGTCCCCAGCACCGAAGGTGACCTGACCATCCTGCACGAACTCTCTCTGGAACTAAACAAGGGCGACAGTCTGGCCATCGTCGGCGCGTCCGGCTCTGGCAAATCAACCCTGCTCGGCCTGCTGGCCGGTCTCGACTTGCCCAGCTCCGGTGCAGTGATTCTGGCGGGACGCAACCTGAGTGAGCTGGACGAAGATCAACGCGCCCGGGTTCGCGCGGAACACGTGGGTTTTGTATTCCAGTCATTCCAGTTGCTCGACAGCCTAAACGCGCTGGAAAACGTCATGCTGCCTATGGAACTGGAAGGCCGCAAGGACGCTCGCGATCAGGCCAGAGTCCTTCTTGAGCGTGTCGGGCTGGGCAAGCGCCTGACTCATACGCCCCGCCAGTTGTCCGGAGGCGAACAGCAACGGGTCGCCATCGCTCGTGCATTCGCGGCCGACCCCTCGGTGCTGTTCGCTGATGAACCTACCGGCAACCTGGACAGCCAGACCGGCGAACGTATCAGCGACTTGCTGTTCGAACTGAATAAGGAGCGCGGTACCACGCTGGTACTGGTCACCCACGACGAACGTCTGGCACACCGCTGCCGACGCCTGATCCGTCTTGAAGGTGGCCGTCTGGTCGCCCCACTGGAGCCTTGATGGTACGCCTGCCGTTTCTGCGCCTGCTCACCCTCGCCACCCGTCAACTACTGCGCGACGCCCGCGCGGGTGAATTACGGGTTCTGTTCTTTGCGTTGCTGGTCGCCGTAGCCGCCAGCACCGCCATCGGCTACTTCGGTGCCCGCCTGAATGGCGCGATGCTGTTGCGCGCCACCGAGTTTCTCGGTGCCGATCTGGTGGTGGAAGGCTCAAGCCCGGCCAAGCCTGAGCAGATCCAGGCAGGCGAAGCACTCAAGCTCGACCACGCACAAATCGTCGTATTTTCCACGGTCATTGCAACAGACGCCGGGATCCAGTTATCCAGCATCAAGGCGGTCGACGGTTCATATCCGTTGCGCGGCGAGCTGAAAAGCGCTGCCGACCTTTACCAGCCGGAAGAAGTCAGCCGTGGCCCGAAACCCGGCGAAGCCTGGGCCGAGTCCCGGCTGTTTCCGGCAGTGGATCTGAAAGTTGGCGACGATATTGATGTGGGTTCCAAAACGCTCAAGCTGACTCGCGTTCTGACCTACGAGCCTGATCGTGCCGGTAACTTTTATAGCCTGACGCCGCGGGTCATGATCAACATGGCCGACCTGCAAGGTACCGGAGTCGTGCAGCCCGGCAGTCGCGTCAGTTATCGGGAAATGTGGAGCGGCCCGCCTGAAGCGCTTGCCGCGTATCGCAAAGCTATAGAGCCTGGCCTGGAGCCGCATCAGGAAATCAAGGACGCCCGTGACGGCAGCCAACAGATTGGTGGCGCGCTCGGCAAGGCTGAACGTTATCTGAATATGGCCAGCCTCGTTGCGGTGCTGCTTGCCGGTGTCGCGGTTGCGCTGTCGGCTGCACGTTTCGCCGTACGCCGTTTTGATGCCAGCGCGCTGATGCGCTGCCTGGGCCTGTCGCGCAATGAAGCGTTGGTGCTGTTCAGTTTGCAGCTGGCCATGCTCGGCCTGCTCGCGGCATTGAGCGGCGCATTGCTGGGCTGGCTGGCGCAACTGGCGCTGTTCGGTCTGCTGCATAACCTGCTGCCAGCTACTGTTCCGCCAGGTGGCTTGATGCCCGCCTTGGCGGGTATCGGCACTGGTCTGGTCGCACTCGCAGGTTTTGCCCTGCCACCGCTTGCAGCGTTGGGCCGTGTTCCCCCGCTGCGCGTACTGCGCCGTGACATGCTGCCAATCCCGGCCAGCTCATGGCTGGTGTATGGCGCCGCCCTGCTCGCCCTGGGTTTGATCATGTGGCGCTTGAGCCTTGATCTGGTGCTGACGTTTGCCTTGCTCGGTGGCGGCGTAATTGCTGCGGTAGTGCTTGGCGGCTTATTGTTGCTGGCCCTGAAAAGTCTGCGACGCCTGTTGGCCCGCGCTTCTCTGCCATGGCGCCTGGGACTGGGGCAGTTGCTACGCTACCCCATGGCTGCGGCAGGGCAGTCTCTGGCGTTTGGTTTGATTCTGTTGTCCATGGGCTTGATCGCACTGCTGCGCGGCGAACTGCTGGACACCTGGCAAAACCAGCTACCCAAGGATGCGCCAAACTACTTCGTGCTCAATGTGCTGCCGGATCAGAAAGACGCCTTCAGTCAGCAGATCAGCAAGCTTTCACCTCATGCAGCTCCCCTCTATCCGGTGGTACCCGGTCGTCTGTTGAACATCAACGATAAGCCGGTGAGCGACTTCGTGACCAAGGATTCCCGCGGGGAAAACGCCACACGCCGCGACCTGAACCTGACCTGGTCGGCAACCATGCCGGAAGGCAACACTCTGACCGCGGGCAACTGGTGGCCTGCCAACGGTGAAACCAGCACAACTCCAGGGGTTTCGGTAGAGACCAAACTGGCCGAGAGCCTGCAGATCAAGCTGGGCGACCGGCTGAACTTCATGGTCGGCGGCATGAGTCGCGAGGCCGTCGTCACCAGCCTGCGTGACGTTAACTGGGACACCTTCCAGCCGAACTTTTTCATCATCTTCCAGCCAGGCACCTTGCAGGATCTGCCTACCACCTACATGACCAGCTTCTATCTGCCTGCTGGCAACGACAAACAGATCGTCGAACTGTCACGCACCTTCCCGGCTATCAGCATTCTGGGCGTCGAAGCACTGCTGGCGCAGGTACGCAGCATTCTGGATCAGGTCACGCTGGCAGTGCAGTTCGTTCTACTGTTCGTTCTGGCAGCCGGCATCGCCGTGCTGTTTTCCGGATTGCAGGCGACCCTTGATGAGCGCATTCGCCAAGGTGCGCTCGTACGGGCTTTGGGTGCGGAACGAGCATTGCTGATCAAGGCACGAAGAATCGAGTTCGGCCTCCTCGGCGCAGTCAGCGGTCTGTTGGCTGCACTGGGTTGCGAATTGGTGACGTTCGCGCTGTACCGCTACGCCTTTAACCTGGATTGGGCTCCTCACGCCTGGCTGCTGTTGCTGCCAGTGATTGGCGCGTTGCTGGTCGGTGGTGCAGGTGTATTCGGTACCCGCAGAGCACTGAATGTCAGCCCGCTGACGGTGTTGCGCGATGGCTGATAGACTGCGCGCCCGTGTTTCATACAACGACAATCCATGAGCCGCTATCGCCCTCCCCGCACCGCTGGCACCGCGCTGATCACTCCCGAGGGTGAAGCGCGGATGCGTGCCGAGCTTCATGAGTTATGGCATGTACGTCGCCCACAGGTGACTCAGTCGGTCAGCGAGGCGGCGGCCCAAGGCGATCGCTCGGAAAATGCGGAATACACCTACGGCAAAAAAATGCTCCGCGAGATCGACAGTCGCGTGCGCTTCCTTACCAAGCGGCTGGAAAGCCTGAAGGTCGTCGACGCTCACCCGAGCGACATCAACAAGGTTTACTTCGGCGCCTGGGTGACCATTGAAGATGAGGACGGCAAGGAATCGCGCTACCGAATCGTCGGCCCTGACGAACTGGACCTGAAGCTGAACATGATCAGCATCGATTCGCCGTTGGCCCGCGCCCTGATCGGCAAGGCGCTGGACGCTGAAGTGAAAGTTCAGACACCAACCGGCGAACAGCTTTGCTACATCGTGGCGATTGATTACCTCTGAAAGAGCAGCTCAACCACCGCGCTGTACCTCACCCGCCGACCCTGTAGGAGCTGCCGAAGGCTGCGAAGCATTTAACCTGACACGCCGCCATCGCAGCCTTCGGCAGCGCCTACAAAAATCAGGCGCTCAGACACCTCAACACCGCGTAATCAAACCCTGCCGGGCAATGCGCGTCAGATCACGCACCACTTCTTCCACACGCTCGGCAGACGGCGCCTGAACCACCGCCAGGTCGAACTCGTTGTCTTTGAAGCTGGCCAGAGACTGTAGCGGATCGACGAACTGAATCAGAAACGCGTGAGGTCCGCCGTTGCGACGTGGACGACCGTCCAGGTAACGCAGCAAGGTGGGCTGGTGTGAACCGCACAGCAGAATTTTCGGGTTGCGACGGGAGAACTGGGTGGCAATCGGGGAAATGCGAACGACGGGGTGGCTCATGATGTTTTGTCTCAGCCTCAAATGCTCCGCTGGGCAGCGGTGAGAGGCAACACCGAACCAACGCTTTAGCGGTATTTCGAAGCCCCTGAGGACTTCTATCGACAAGCTTCATGCCTGTCTGGCGCCCCGCAAGTAGTTGTTTAAATCGGCGCATGAGCAGCATCGTAGAGAAGCAGCCCGTTGATTGTCAATTGCCATTAACACGCGTCTGATTAGCTTCTGAATAAAAAAGACCCGCACTGGGCGGGCCTTTCAAGCACTGCATTGATCAGTTGTGCGGATCAGTTGCCGATAGTGCGGTCAATGGACAGCTTGCCTGCCCCTTCGATAAGCACTGCAATCACGCCACCCAGCAGCGCCAGTGCAAACTCGTAACCATTATTGGCCATGAACAGACCGTTGCTGATGTGCACCGAGAAGATTGCCACCACCAGCGTAGCGGCCAGCACCAATGCTGCGGGACGTGCCAGCAAGCCCACCACCAGACCCAGACCACCGAAGAACTCCGCGCTCCCGGACAACAGCGCCATCAGATAACCCGGCGTCAGACCCAGGCTCGCCATGTATTGACCAGTGCCTTCCAGACCATAACCACCAAAGGCGCCAAACAGTTTCTGGCTGCCATGGGCGACAAAGATGATGCCAACCAGAATCCGTACAACTGTCAGGCCGTAGCCAGCACGAGTGGTGAAAAGCGATTTGATCTGAGTGTTCATGTGGTGCGTTCCGTGAATGAAGGTGATGGCGCCATAATAATCGGATTCACAAATGTAACAATCGCAAAAAACTCGCCATCAATATCTATTTTTTCGATTACTTCTTGACGGTAACTTTATTGGAAGACGAGCTTTCCAGTGAGTCCCGTTCCCGATCAAACGCCAGATAGTACTTATTGACACTGTTAACGTAGCTCACCACACCCATACCTGCCTGATCCATGGCCACCCGCTCGGTCTGGAAGAACCATTGATCCGGGTTGAGGCCTCGCCGCCTGGCTTCTTTGCGCATGCCCTGCACACGCTCCGGCCCAAGGTTATAGGCCGCCAGGGTAAACGCCATACGTTCACGCTCATTGAATCTGGAACTGGCGAAAAACTTGCGCCGAATCAGGGCCAGATACTTCGCCCCGGCCTGCACATTGCTATCGGTGGACTGGATGTTGCCTACGCCCACCCGCTTGGCAGCGGACGGCGTGATCTGCAACAAACCGGTTGCCCCGCCGCTGCCCTGCGCTTGCGGCTCAAGCCCTGATTCCTTGAAGGCCAGCGCGGCCAGATTCAACCAGTCCATGCCCTGCGCGTCAGCATGACGCTGCAAGGTCGGGCGCAACTCCTCAAGACGTTGGCGATCCGCACGGGCCAGCGGGTTGTGCACTTTGTAGAGGTTTTTGTAGGCCTTCTGGAAAGCCAGATCCTGATTCGCAGGCGGCTTGTAACCTTTCAGGAAACCGTTGATGGTTGCGCGCAGCATCGTGGCATCCTGACGCACAAACCAGTTCATGTCGCTGTTGGTGCTCAACGTCAACGAACGGTCCACTCGCAGTTTGGGCATAACCCGGGCCCAACGCTCGGCGATGGGCTGCTCGACTACTGTCAGGTGAAAGATGCCCGCCTGAACCATCTCCAGCACGTCCTCTACAGCAAGACTGGGATCGACCCACTCGATTTTCACCGGCGCCAGTTTGCGCAGGGCCAGTCGCTGATTCAGAAGATGCACCGCCTCATCGGCCGCGCTGCCCGCGGACAGGCTCAAGGTTCGTCCGGAAAGTTGCTCGATATGCTTGAAGCTGCGCGCGCCCCTGACGCCGACTAAAACCAACGGCACATGACTGATGATCGGCTCGCTGGCTTCGATGCCTTTGGCTTCACGGGTATCAAGCAGTTCGCCTGGAGCAACAAGATCGCCTTCGCCCCGCTGTAAGGCGGTGAGCAACTGGTTCTTGGCTCTGGGGATGACTTTGAAAACGACTTGCTGACCATTCCGGGAATGGCCGTTGAGGTATTTTTCGAAAGCTTGCAGTCGATGGTATTCGACGCCAATTTCCTCTCCTTTCGCATCGCCCGAGCTGTTGCGACTCTGATTAACGAGCACGCGCAATACTTTGCTGCTGCGAATAGCCGGCAGATCGCGCACAGCCGTTTTGTGCTCGGCAACTTGTGGCCCTGCCTGACGGGCGCTGACCGAAAACGGTAATAGCACCAGTGCGAAAACAATGAGGTAACGGGAGGCTCGGATCATTCACTCTCCAGGGAAATGCCGGTCGAAAATATAAAAAAAGAGATTTGTGAAGCTGGGCAGATGAAATTCACTTCATCTGTTTTTTGCGAAAACCTGTCAGAAAAGCAGCTCAAGAGGCTGATTGTATTACCTTTTATTATTAGAACCGAAGCTCTGATATCCTCAGCGGTCTTCGGCCAGAGGTAGCACCATGCAACTCATCGACATCGGCGTCAATCTGACAAATGCCAGCTTCGACTCGCAACGACAGGCGGTGCTCGATCGCGCCTATGCTGCAGGCGTCTGCCAGTTGCTGCTGACAGGCACCAGTGTCGAGGGCAGCGAGCAGGCTTTGAAGCTCTGTCATGAACTGGATGAAAGCGCTCAGCGGCTGTTCAGTACCGCAGGGATTCACCCCCATTCAGCGGTTGACTGGAACAGCGACAGCGAGCGCCAACTACGAGCCCTGCTGCTGGAAGATCGTGTGCGCGCCGTGGGCGAATGCGGGCTGGATTTCAATCGCGATTTTTCGCCGCGTCCTCAACAGGAGAAAGTTCTTGAGGCTCATCTGGCGCTGGCAGTGGAGCTGCAGATGCCGGTGTTCCTCCACGAGCGCGATGCGAATCAACGCTTACTCGAAATCCTCCGCGATTATCGTGATCGTCTGCCCGCGGCCGTGGTGCACTGTTTCACCGGGGAACAACGGGCGCTCTACAGTTATCTGGATCTGGACTTGCACATTGGTATTACCGGCTGGATTTGCGACGAGCGTCGTGGCACTCACTTACACCCGCTGGTTCGCGACATTCCCCGCGGCCGGTTGATGCTGGAAAGCGATGCGCCCTACCTGCTGCCACGCACCCTGCGCCCCAAACCCAAAAACGGTCGCAATGAACCCGGCTTTCTTCCGGAAGTCCTTCGTGAAGTCGCACTGCATCGCGGCGAAACACCTGAGGATCTTGCCAGCCACAGCAGCGCTGCCGCACGCGAGTTTTTCTCATTACCCCAAATACCTGCCGCCGCTCAAGAATAGGTTGATCCACGTCAAGGAACGCTTTGTTCAGTGGGAGATGATGATGGCACCTTGCTGCATTTCTCCTGCTGACTCACCAAAGAAGACCTTCATATGGGCACCTGGCTTAGCAATCTTTCTCTGAAGTACAAATTCTGGGCCGTCAACGCGGTGGCGTTTTTTACCACCTTGATGCTGGTCATCTACGCCTTGCAACTGGAGCAACAGGCGCGGGTCGACAGTGCCCGGCAATCAGCCCAGGCCGAGGCCCGACTGCTCGGCAACTGGCCGGTGTCTCAGCCGCTGCCCACGCATCCGCAGCTGTTGATATGGAACGCCGGACAAACACCGACATTCAAGGACCAGCCGCTACCCGAGCTCGCCTCCGGCACAGACTGGGTGCCTTTGAACTCACAACCGGTGACGGACCAACAGCCCCTGATTGGCGCTCAGCTCGTGGCTCGACCTGACGGGCAAAAAATCGCCGTGCTGGCTTTTGCCCCAAGCCTGATACAAGTACTCGAGGACCGCTTCGCCAACTATGCCATCGCGGTATTCGTATTGATGCTGGCGATGCTCGGTGCCTCGCAGTTGCTGATCCGCTTTCTGCTGAGCCAGCTCAACACCCTCAAGGACGTCATGCTGCACGTGGAAAAAAGTGGTGACCTTTCGGCTCGCGTGCCGTTGACCGGCGAAGATGAAGTGGGCCAGATGGCCAAGGCGTTCAATGCCATGCAGGCAGGTTATCAACGCGTCGTCAGCACCGTATCCCAGACCGCAGCACGTCTTGATCAAGGCGCGGCGCATCTGGCAGCAGGCATGAGCGACGTACGCCATGGCATGCTGGGTCAGCAGAGCGAGACTGACCAGGTGGCCACTGCCATCAATGAAATGTCCGCAACGGTTTACCACATCGCCCAACACGCCAGCACCACCCGGGATCAGTCCCGGACGGCTGATACCCTGGCGGGCGACGGCAAAGCGGTTGTTGATCGTGTTCAAACCTCGATTGCCGGCCTGTCCAGCGGCGTACAACAGACCGCAGGCATGATCCAGCGCCTGGCCGAAGACAGCCAGAAGATCAACGGTGTGGTCAGTGTGATCCACAGCATTGCCGAACAAACCAACCTGCTGGCATTGAACGCAGCGATCGAAGCAGCCCGGGCCGGAGAAATGGGTCGCGGCTTTGCCGTGGTGGCCGACGAAGTACGCAATCTCGCGAAACGCGTGCAGGTCTCCACCGATGAAATCACCACCATGGTGTCGGCGCTGCAATCCGGTACACGGGATGCCGTGGACTTCATGCAGGACAGCTCGTTCAAGGCGGACGAGTGCGTGCAGCAAGCGCATGAGGCCGGTGAAGCCCTGGCGGCCATTGCCGACGCGGTGGCGCAAATGCGCGAGAGCAATACGCAGATTGCCGTTGCCGCACAGCAACAAAGCCAGGTTGCAGAAGAAATGAACCGTGCGGTGGTCAGCATTCGCGACGTGACCGAACGCACCGTTAACCAGACCGTAGACTCAGCCAGCACCAGCGACGAACTCGCCACCCTGGCGGGCGAGCTGAGCAAAGCGATCGGGCAGTTGAAGCTTTAAAGCCGAACTGGCTGGGCGTTCATTTGCATCGCCCTCCCGGCTAAAGCCAGTACTCCTCAATGGCGTAGCACCTGTGGAAGCTCGCCCGCGACAAGAACACAGCGGTGTGTCAGGCCTGACGTCTCGCGAACAAGTTCGCTCCTACCACGCAACGCGCTGGTCAGACCTATCGCTTCACGGTAGGAGGCAACTTGTTGGCGAAAGGGGCTGGCGCGGTGTG
The DNA here is from genome assembly GCF_022790535.1 of Pseudomonas maioricensis. Lineage (GTDB taxonomy): Bacteria > Pseudomonadota > Gammaproteobacteria > Pseudomonadales > Pseudomonadaceae > Aquipseudomonas > Aquipseudomonas maioricensis. The sequence continues at coordinate 30,406 of NZ_LOHG01000032.1, read as the reverse complement.
TCAGGTCTGACTCTTCACTCCTGTCTCCCTCCCTATTACACCGATAGTCAGGCTTGATTCGCCGCCACCGCGAGTCAGGCCTACTCTTCAGGCATTCACACAGTTTTTGTAGAGGAATGCAGTCATGGGCAAGCGCTTACTCAATCTCCAAACGTGGCAATGGCGTGGCTACACCGACAATCATCGCCAACTGCCCAATCTTTCTCTGTACCTGATTACTGTGCCGTTTTTCATTCTGGCGGTGCTGCTGATGCTCGATGGCGTGTTTTCCCTGAGCCTGTCTTCGCTGGCCATTGGCATGATCGGGCTGATCGCAGCGCTGGGCATCCACTTGAAAACCAATAACCCGAGCCCTTAGATGGGCGGCGCGGCCCGTTTGTCGGAACGCGCTGATTTTGAGGGTTAACCTGTTACTTATGACAGTTGTCCGATCCGGTGTTTAGGCACAGCATCAATGGCGTCGCACCCCTGAATACAAAGTGGAGGCAGGCCATGGAAAGGTCGGAAATAAGTATAAAGTTCAAGCAAATTGTTGCTGATGAACTCGAAACTGATGTCGATGTCGCTGAACTTCAGGACTACAAGACATTCCGCACACTGGGGGCAGATTCCATCAATGTTTTAAACCTGGTAGTAGAAGCTGAAAAGGAGTTTGACATTCAAATACCCGACGAAGACGTCGAGAAGCTGGACACCATTGGGAAAACGATCGATTACATTCAGCAAAAAGCAAAATAGCTCAGGCCATCGCGGGCAAGCCATAGATTTCCTGCTCACCCGCGATCAAGCCGCACTCTTACCCAAACACGGTCACCGTCTGCCGACTGATCGCAATCAGCTCGCCCGTCGGCGACCAGAGCATCGCGGCGGTGTGTCCGTAACCGTCGCGGGCATGCTCAATCACTGCCTTGTACGAGCACCAGTCACGTGTACTCAATGTCGGCATTGGCTGAACGAATTCGATGGTCCAGGTCAATGAACTGCCCGGCGCGGGTTTGCTCAGGTGAGGCAACAGCGCCGGTGGCCAGGTGTCGACCAGCGCCAGTACGTGCGCTTCGCTGCAAGGCCCTTCTTCCATGTCGCGAAACCGCACATAACCGCCAATGGCCGGGGATGGCGTGTTGCTGAATGGCATCCCGCCCAACGCCCAACGCAGCTCCATGAACCGCAGGTACTCGGGCATCATGCCGCTGATAAAGGGCAGTTGCGGACACTCTTCCAGCGGTTTGAGCGTTGGCGCAGGATCAGCCTTGACCGAAATCACCGACTCACGGGACGCACCGAAGCTGCCCTGAATCAGCGTCATCACCTGACCATTTTGCGTCGCGCGCCCTAGCACTTGGCTGACGGCTTTGCCTTCACGCAAGACTTCTACTTCAAACGCTATGGGAACGCTTGGCTCAGCAGGCCCCACAAAGGTGATCGCCAGCGAGCGCACGGGTCGTCCCTCAGGCACTTTGGCGCGCATCGCCTCGTATTGCAGCGCCGCCATCAAACCACCAAAACTGGCGCGGCCCTGCGCCCATTCAGCCGGGATTGTCACGGCCAGCGAATTGCTGTGCACCGCGTCGATCAGCTCGGAAAACTTCATGTAGACCCCGTAGTACCGGTAATAAAAGACCCGCACAGTGGCGAGTCAGCAGACAGGGATTGATCTTAACCAGCGCCCCTGCGCTGCGCATACGTCATATCGGCCATAGTTGCGGCCGGATCAACGCCATGATGTCTCTAGGCGAATATTGAATCTGTAGGAGCTGCCGAAGGCTGCGATGGCGGTATCACAGGTTGAATGCTTCGCAGCCTTCGGCAGCTCCTACAGAAAGCGCGTTCAATCTGTGATTTGTGTGTTCCGTTATGCGCGTCAACCGAAGCAGGTCTTGCTCAAGCGCAACAGCGCCACATCGGCCTTCTTCTCGGCCCGCACAATACCGGTTTGCCAGCCCGCGATGCACGGTGCCAGATCACTTTCCTGCCCGGCTTGAGCCAGCCATTGCAGATGATCGTGCCAGTCACCCAATGCGCCTTGAGCGGCTTTCAACCGCGACTGCATTTTCTTGGGTTGGTGGCTCAACTCGGGGTAAGCCTCAGCGGCGTAGCGCACCCGTTTGATAAGCAAGCGCAGTCGATGTCGATCATGAGCCGGGTCGGCAATGGCTTCGCGGAGTTTCTTCCACTGTTTGTCCATGCCTTTCTCAATCGTTTTGCGCAGACCACGCAGCAACCGCTGACGCTGCTGCGCTCGCAAGAAACCAGGGAACTGGTCCAGCGTGCCGAACAAGCGATTCAGCTCGGTAGAGGTAGCGACCTGCCCATAGGATTTGTTGACCTTATTGATACGCACAGTCGCGGCTTCCGTCAGGCCCTGATCAGCTAGGTGCGCGGCAAGCACCTCCATGTCACGCAGCGGCGTCGTCAGCTCTCCTACCGCTTTAGCCGCAGCCTCCAGCTGTTCGACACCGGCGATGCCGCGTAATGGGCGCAGCAGGCTGCGCAAACGACGCACCGTAGTGCGCAGGTCATGCAGGGCTTCCGGGTCAGTGGAGGCAGCAAGACGCGCCTGACAGGCCAGCAGTTTTATCTGCAAGCCCAGGACTTGAGCAACCAGATGGTCAACCATCGATGACATGAACTAATCCTTCTCGTTAACCGTGGGTTCTTTAGCCGCCGACATACGCCAGGGCAGACGGCGCCGCAGGTACTTCAAACGCCGCCGCAATTCGCCCGGTGAGGAATCGCTACCCGCATAACGTTGCGCCTGGAACTCTTTAGCAAACGCACCGATAGCGGCGGCATGCACAGGCAACGACAGCGCCGCACGTCGCGAGAACTCTTCAGCGCCCTCGCCAGGCAAACGCCGTAAACCGTGGCGGGCCAGCAGTCTTTCGAACACGTTGAACAGGCGAAGTTGCGAATCACTTTCCCGCTGCCAGGGCTTGAACACCCACAACGCAAACAGCCCCAGAATCAGACCCAGCCCACCAATGAAGGCCGGCGTTTCCAGCCCCGAGAACCAGCGATTGAGCACCCGCAACTGCTCCTGCCCCTGATAGCCGAGGACCCAGCGCTGCCAGCCATAGTTGAGATTGTCCCAGCTCAGGCGCAGCGAATTGAGCCATGCGACATTGCGATAGCGCAGGGCCGACATGGGTGAGTCTTCGAGAAATGCTTCATCTGCAGCAAGTGCCTGTTCAAGGCCTTGCTCGATGCGTTGCGGCGCGACGGCAGCGGTCGGGTCAACGCTGCGCCAGCCTACACCGGGCTGCCAATACTCGACCCAGGCGTGTGCATCGAACTGGCGCACGGTCAGGTATTGCCCGTCCGGGTTCAATTCGCCGCCCTGATAACCGGCCACCACCCGTGCTGGAATCCCCGCAGCGCGCAGCACAAAGGTCATGGCCCCGGCGTAGTGCGCACAAAAACCACGGCGGCTGTCGAACAGGAAATCATCGATGCTGTCAGGCCCCAGCGTCGGCGGCTTGAGGGTGTAGTGATAAGGCTCGCGGGCGAAGTAATCGAGCATCGCCTGTGCCAGGGCTTCAGGTTTGGGGTAGCGTCGCGCCAGATCACTGGCCCATTGACGCGCCTGCGGGTTGCCTTTGCCGGGCAACTGCAGGTCCTGGCGTTGAATGTTCTCGTTGAGCTGAGCCTCACGAGTAGCGTCCGGCCAGGAGGTGACGTTGTAAAGCAACGACTGCTCAACCGGTCGACGCCGCTGCAGACGGAAATCATTCATCTGGCGCACATCTGCCTGGTCGCTTTCGCCTATATCAAGGCTCGACAACCAGGGGCGACCACTGGGTTCCATCACGATGCTGTAACTCAAGGGATCACCGCGTTTCTGCCACTGCGGAACTTGCACCGTTTGCGCTCGCAACGACTGTGACCAGCGCCGACCGTCGAACTGTTCAAGCGTCAGCGATCGCCAATAGAGCTGGTTACGCGCCGGGATTGGCCCTTCAAAGCTGGCGCGAAACACCAGCGCAGCGGACTTGCTCAGCTCGGCCATATCGCCTGGCGCCATGCTGTCGGAAAGTCCCGTCAGGCCTTTGTTACTCGGCTGCGGCAGTGACCAAAGCGGCTCAAGACGCGGAAAAAACAGGAACAACAGAAGCATCAGCGGCACGGCCTGAAGCAGCAACTTGAACGCCAGCTTCAAGCTATTGACCTGACCGCTCGCCTGACTGGATGACTGCAAGCCGATCAATGCCGCCAACAATGTGCTGACCGGCAACAAGGTAAACACCGCCCACAGCAGGTTGTCCTCAAACAGATAGCCGACCGCGACGCAGAAAAAACCAAGAAAAATCAGCACCAGCGCATCACGTCGATTCTGCATTTCGAGCATTTTCAACACAAATGCCGCCACCAACAGAGCCGCCCCCGCCTCCAGCCCGACCAGACTGCCGCGTGCCAGATAAACACCGCCCGCGGTGCCGACCAGTAGCCCGCCTTTCACCCAGGAACCGGGATGACGGGCACGCATGCGGAATATCTGCACGCGCCACAACGTACAGGCCAGCCAAAGCCCGGTGATCATTGTTGGGATGTGCTGAATGAACGGTACGACAACCAGCGCCTGTGCCAGCAGCAGCCAGGTCAGGCTGGCACGGGGGATCGGCAGGCTCAGCCCGGAGGCGGCGTTACTCATTGCCGCACGCCATACAGCGCCAGTGCCCGCAGACAGGTTTCGCGATGCTGATTACCACTGTCGACTGCTGACAGGAACCCCGGCAGACGCAAGGCAAAAGGTTGCTGACGCTGCGACAGAATCACCACCCAATAGCACAGGCGCGACAGCCTCTCCTCGATATCGCCGCCCAACGCCATGAAATCCAGGCACAGGTCATGACCGCTCAGGTCGGTGAAATCCTTGAGCAGCAAGCCTTGGCCGCGGGAGTAAGCTTTCCAGTGCAGACGACGCCGGTTGTCACCGGGCTGATAAATGCGCAACCCCTGATAATCGTCCACGCCGGGCCCTTGGGTGGCCAGGCCCTGATCCTCTGCATGAGGTTGTACGCCCTTGAGCAGCGGCATCGCGCCTGCAACCGGCCGAGGATAAATCAGCGCAGTCTGTTCGAGGTCGAGCCAGCTCCAGGTGCGCAGAATGCTCAAGGGAAAAACGCTTTCGATCCGCAGCCTTGGAGCCCTTAGCCAGCCCCGGCTCTGCGCAAGCAAGGTCAATTCCACTTCAACTCGCTCCTCGGCAGACACATCGACCTGCTGCACCGACGCGGCGTCCCATCCCAACGATATCGCCTGATGAGCGCGGCCATCGGCTTCAAGGCGCAGACTCAACTGCACGGTCTCGCCAACAAATACCGGACGTGACACCCCTGCGCTGATCACCAGACCGCTGAGGTTACGGTACGTGTGCAAAATCCCCAGAATGGCCATCGACAACAGCAGAAAGGTCAGCCCGTAGGCCAGACTGTTCTGATAATTAATGGCCACCAACAACATCAAAAACAGCACCAGCGCGAAGCTGCCACCGGTACGGGTGGGCATTATAAAGATGCGCCGATGGTCAAGTCGGACCCTTGAAGCCGGTGGTATACGGCGCGCCAGCCAGCGCTGCCAGAACGGTCTGAACTGTTCGATCAAAGGGCTGGCACCTCTCGCAGCAACCATTGCACCAGCGCTCCGCCGCCATTCCCGGTAGGGTCGGTACGCTCGCGCAAACGGTGACCGACCACAGAGGGCAAAATCGCCTGCACGTCTTCGGGTATCACATACTCGCGCCCGGCCAGCAGCGCCCAGGCCCGCGCGGCGCTCAGGATTGCCAGGCTTGCGCGGGGTGAGAGTCCGTAAGCGAACTGCGGCTGCGCGCGGGTTGCATCCACCAGCCGCAGCACGTAGTCCACCAAAGCGTCGCTGACTCGTACCTGCCGGGCCATCGCCTGCAACGCCCTCAATTCGGCATGATTCAACAAGGGTTGCAACCGGGGTAACAGCTCCCGACGCGACTCGCCCAGCAACAACGCCTTCTCCGCTGCACGGGTCGGGTACCCAAGGGAAAGGCGCATCAGAAAGCGGTCCAGTTGCGATTCGGGCAACGCAAAAGTGCCCCCCTGGCTAAAGGGATTCTGGGTGGCGATGACAAAAAACGGATCAGGCAGCAGACGCGTTGCGCCTTCAATGGTGACCTGCCCCTCCTCCATCGCCTCCAGCAATGCGCTCTGGCTTTTGGGGGTGGCGCGATTGATCTCGTCGGCCAGCACCAGCTCAGCGAAGATCGGCCCGGGATGAAAAGTGAATTGCCCGGTTTCACGATCAAACACCGAGGTACCGAGGATGTCTCCCGGCAACAGGTCCGACGTGAATTGAATCCGCTGAAAGCTCAAACCCAGCACTATGGCCAAGGTGTGGCTAAGGGTGGTTTTGCCCATGCCGGGCAAGTCTTCGATCAACAAATGGCCACCGCCGAGCAGGCAGGTCATTGCCAGTCGGACTTGCGGCTCTTTACCCAACACCACCTCGTTGACGGCGTTGAGGCACTCATCGAGTTTTCTGCCCATCGAAAACACTCTCCAGGCGACTGCCTATGGCTAAAAACAGGACTGCTGTGCAGTCACAATAAAGATAGCGTAGGTGTTTTCGCTAGGGAGAAGAGGAAATTGCTTAGATGGAACCGAGAGGCACAGATTCTGTAGGAGCTGCCGAAGGCTGCGAAATTGATTCGCCTGAACAGACGCCTTCGCAGCCTTCGGCAGCTCCTACAGGGGAGTAGCGGGGATTAATCAGCGACCCGCGCGGGATTCACGAATATAGAAGCGGGCTTTTTCAGCTTTCTCGGTGCAGCCTTCAAATGCTTCGAATTGTTGCTGAGTCTTGGCACCGGTCAACAAAGACAAGGCTTTCGAGTAGCTGACAGTACCGGCAAAACCTTCGGCCTTGGCCAGATCGAGCTCCTTCCAGGCCGAATCAAGCTGCGTCCCGCAACTTTCGCGATAACCGGTTTTACCCGCGCAACCAGTGAGAACCAGAGCAAACAAGGGCAGGACAATCCAGGCTTTCATCGGTGTTACCTCAAGAAGAAATATCAATTGTGCAGCTTTGACGGTGACACTGACTGAAAGTGCCATTATCGGGGGCGCAAGCGTAACTGTTTTATACGGCAATAGAGCCTTCACAGCACGGTAATCAGTTACGAATATGACCCGGTTTGGGCGTATGGTGAATCAAACTGACTCTGGGGGCCTTTTATGAAGAAACGTGTAGCACTGGTGCTGGGTTCTGGAGGCGCTCGGGGTTATGCGCATATCGGCGTCATCGAGGAGCTGGAGCGGCGCGGTTACGACATTGCGTGCATCGCAGGCTGCTCGATGGGAGCGGTGGTGGGCGGGGTTTATGCGGCTGGCAAGCTCAAGCAATACCGGGAATGGATAGAAAGCCTCGACTATCTGGATGTGTTGCGCCTGGTGGACGTCAGTTTCCGTCTGGGAGCGATCCGGGGCGAGAAGGTCTTCGGCCAGATAAGAGAAATCGTCGGAGAGATCAATATCGAAGATTTGCAAATCCCCTATACCGCAGTGGCCACCGACCTGACCCATCAACAGGAAATCTGGTTTCAGGAAGGTTGCCTGCATCAGGCGATGCGAGCCTCGGCGGCGATTCCCAGCTTGTTTACGCCCGTCATGCAGGGCAATCGCATGCTGGTGGATGGCGGCCTGCTCAATCCCTTGCCCATCGTCCCGGTAGTTTCCAGCCATTGCGATCTGATCGTCGCCGTCAATCTCAACTCGACCACTCAAGGGCATTACCAGTTGCCGGTGATTGAACGCCCGCCTGCGGTAAAGCGCCGTGTCGACTCGCTGATCAGTTCGCTGGGTTCAAGACTGCCGTTTCGCCGCAAGCTGGACGCCGCTGGCAACGAGTTGCACCTGCCGCAGAACACCCCCAAGGCCAGCGCTGCGACGATTGAAAATCCCTGGCTGGAATCCGCCGACCCTCAAGGCCAGCAACCTGCGGCGGCCCCGCAAGGCGAGAGCGCGCCAAGGTCGGCCACAGGTTCGGTAATCATCGACAACGTCGGCCCGGCTTCGCTGCTGGACCTGATCAACCAGAGCTTTGAGGTGATGCAGACTTCATTGGCGCAATACAAGATCGCCGGGTATCCGCCGGACATTCTGATCAATGTGCCTAAACGCGTGTGTCGGTTCTTCGAGTTTTACAAAGCTCCGGAGCTCATCGCTCTGGGTCGGGAGATCGCCAGCGATACGCTGGATCGTTATGAGGCGGAGCATCGAAGCAACGGCTGAAATGCAGATTTTTTGGCCTGGCGCACCGTCAATATTCAAGACCGTCATATTTGTTGGGGCGAGGCTTGCCCGCGATGCAGACGACTCGGTTTATCAGCTACACCGTGTCATCGTTCATCGCGAGCAAGCTCACTCCTACAGGCGAGTACCTGTATCTGAGCGGCGCCTGAGCCGAACCGCATCCGGACGATAAAGGATAACGCGGTGTGTCTTCCAGCCGTGTCTAATGCATCGCGGGCAAGCCTCGCGCCCACAAGCCCGCATTTCAATCCTGGAAAATTTCAGCCCATTTCAAGTCAGCTTTCCCGCAGCCTGTATCCCACCCCAGCCTCAGTCACGATAAACCGCGGCGCGGCCGGATCGTCCGCCAGTTTCTGGCGTAAATGACCGACCACAATGCGCAAATAGTGAGTGTCTTCGGTATGGGTCGGGCCCCAGATATCCTTGAGCAACTGCTGCTGAGTTATCACCCGGCCAGGATGCCGCGCCAGTTGCGCAAGCACTGCATACTCTTTGCGAGTCAGGGCCACCTCAACGCCCTCGAGCAATACCCGGCGATACGCCAGATCCACCGTCAGCGGACCAAACAGTAGAGCCGCACCCTGCTGCTCGCCCATTGGCGCCTGACGCAACAAGGCACGAATCCGGGCCAGAAACTCCTGAATACCGAACGGCTTGGTCACATAATCGTTGGCCCCGCCATCCAGCGCCTCAACCTTCTGGGCCTCGCTGGCGCGGACCGAAAGTACCAGCACCGGCACCGTGGACCACTCGCGAAAATCACGTAGCACCTGCTGACCGTCCATGTCAGGCAAGCCCAGATCGAGCACCAATAAATCAGGTTTACTCAGTGCTGCCTGACTCAGGCCCTCGGCACCGGTCCCGGCTTCCAGCACTTTATAGCCTTGGGACGCGAGGCTGATGCGCAGAAACTTGCGAATCTGCGGTTCGTCGTCGATCACCAGAATGGTCGCGGTCTGACTCATGAATTACCCTGATTCTTTAACGAAAAGCAGGCTCAAGAGAGCAGCTCTGCTTCACTTTCGCCTTGAGGCTGAGCCTGCAGCGGCAAATATAATGTGATGCACGTGCCATGACCATCAATGCCCTGCCCGACGCTGATCCGCCCGCCGTGCGCACCCACCATGCCCTGACAGATGGCTAAACCCAAACCGGTGCCCTGCCCGCCACGATCGCCCCGGGCAGCGGTGTAGAACATGTCGAAAATCTTCGCCCGCTCCTCTTCGGGAATGCCCGGCCCCTCATCGCTGACCGCAAAGAACAGCTCGCCGTCGATGGCCCCGGCTTCCAGCTCCAGGCGCCCGTTGGCAGGTGAAAAACGCGCAGCGTTCTCCAGCACATTGACCAGCGCCTGTTCGATTAACGCCGCATGCACATACAGCAACGGCAACTCGCCAGGCAAGAAAGTCGTCACTTGCAGCGGGACCATTACCGCACGCAGCCGGTTCAGCGCGCTGCCGACGATGTCACCCGGTGAAACCCAGTCACGAGCCAGTTTCAACGCGCCGTGTCCGAGCCGGGTCATGTCGAGCAGGTTCTGAATGTAGCGGTCCAGACGCTCGGCTTCGTCGCGGGTGCCTTCAAGCAGTTCCCGACGGTCTTCCAGAGGGATGGCTTCGCCCAGCGCCAACAGGCTGTCGATGCTGCCGCGCATGGCCGTCAGCGGGGTGCGCAGATCATGTGAGACCGATGCCAGCAGCGCACTGCGTAGCTGCTCGGTTTCGCCATGCAAACGCGCCGCTTCCAGATCATCTGCCAATTGCGCCCGAGCCAGGGCCTGAGCCAGCGGCTGGGTCAGCGCGATCAATAGCCGACGCCGCTGCGCGCTGAAATCCTGGCCTGCGTGGGCACTGACACCCAGCAACGCCAATGGCCCGTCCTCGCCTGACAAGGGGTACCACCACCAGCGACTGGACGGCAGCGTGCCGGTGCCGTGACCAGCCGGCTGATCATGTTGCCAGGCCCAGTCAGCCGCCGCGCGCTCAGGCTCGGAGAGCTGAGCGATACCGCTTTGCACTTTCCAGCCATTTGCGCCGTCACGGTCAAGCAGGCAAATGTCCAGCTCCTGCCAGCCGCTCAGGTGCTGTCCGGCAGCACTGATCACGGCCTGACGATCGGTCGCTGCAGTCAACTTGCGCGACAGGTCGAGCAACTCGCTGGTTTCTTCCTGTGTTTCGCGCAGCGCCTGCATTTGTCGACGCTGGCGAGCCGCGAGATTACCGGTCAAAGCCGACATCAACAGGAAAAACAACAAGGTCAGCACGTCTTCTTCGCGCTGAATGCTCAGGGAGAAGCTCGGTGTTATGAACAAAAAGTCATAGGCCAGAAACGACAGGATCGAACACGCCAGCGCGGGTCCCGTACTGGTCCGTACCGCCACCAGCAGCACTGCTGCCAGAAACACCAGCGAGATGTTCGGCAAGTCAAGCACGCTGGACACCGCCCAGGCCAGAGCACTGGCCAACAGCGTGGCCATGACCGCGAGTAAATAGTCCTGCCAGCGTGCAGGACGCGAAGAACGCACACGAGGCTGATCCGGCAAAGGCTCACTGTCCAGCACACTGATTTCCAGCCCGTGGGCTTCACGCAGCAAACGTTCAGCCACCCCGCCACCGAACCAGCGACGGCGCAGTCTTGGCTGCGACTGGCCGACCAGGACCACACTGGCACGCCGTTCGCCCGCATGCTGGATCAAGGTTCTCGCCACTTCCCCGGCACGCAACAGCACCACTTCCCCGCCCAGCCTTTCGGCCAGTTGCTGAGCGCTTTGCAGGCGTACACGATTTTGCTCGTCAAACGGCCGACCATTGTCGACATGCACCAGGCTCCACGGCAGATGCCGACGCTGAGCGACGCGGCTGGCGTGACGCACTAGACGATCGGCATGCGCATCACCATCGACGGCAACCAGCAGGCGACCTCGAACAGCCGGTGCAGCCTGCCCCAACTGACGATAGCCCTGAGCCAGGTCGTTATCGACCTGAGCCGCGGCCGTCTGCATCGCCAGTTCACGCAGGGCGGTCAGGTTGGTCTGGGTGAAAAACGCGTCGATGGCCGCACGCGCCTGCTCCGGCACGTACACCTTGCCGTCGCGTAAACGCTCCAGCAGCTCTCGGGGTGGCAGGTCGATCAGCACCAGTTCGTAGGCTTCCTGCAACACCCAGTCCGGCAAGGTTTCCCGGACCTGCACGCCGGTAATGCCCCGCACCTGATCATTGAGGCTTTCCAGATGCTGAACGTTGACCGTGGTGTAGACGTCGATACCGGCAGCCAGCAACTCCTGAATATCCTGCCAGCGTTTTGCATGGCGACTGCCGGGGGCGTTGCTGTGGGCCAGTTCGTCTACCAGCACCAGTTTCGGCTTGAGCCTGAGCAGGCCATCCAGATCCATTTCTTCCAGCGTCACGCCACGGTATTCCGAGCGAATCAACGGCTGCTGCGGCAAGCCGCCCAGCAGCGCTTCGGTTTCGGCACGGCCATGGGTTTCCACGACTCCGGCGATCAGCGCTACACCCTGGCGCAACTGGGTATGGGCGGCCTGCAGCATGGCGAAGGTCTTGCCCACCCCCGGCGCAGCACCGAGAAACACTTTAAGCCGACCGCGCCCGTCTCTGGGCATCTCGGCTAGTAACGCATCGGCACGGCCGGAATCACTCATATTGCTCACTCAAAGCTGTGCTTGTTGTTGCGCAGACGGTAACTCATTCAGGCTGCGATTCAAGTTCAAAACGTTGACCACTGGCGGGCCGATCAATGGCCGCGAGGTATTGGCTTCGATCAGGCTCTGGACTTTATCCAGGGACAGCTTGCGCGCTGCGGCAACCCTGGCAATCTGGTATGCCACGGCCTCTGGTGAAAGATGCGGATCAAGCCCGCTGCCTGAAGTTGTCAGCAGCGCCAACGGCACCGGCCCCTGACCTTGTATCGCTTCTTTGGTCACGTCTTCGCTGATCCGCGTGGCGAGTGCCGGGTTGCTGGGCGAAAGGTTGCTGGCACCGCTCGCTACCGTGGCAAAGGCACCCGCTGAAGGGCGCGAGTGAAACCACTCGTCTCCCGCGAACGATTGAGCGATCAACTGCGAGCCGCGAACCTTGCCGTCGGCATCATGAATCAGGCTGCCATTGGCCTGATCAGGGAAAGCGACCTGAGCAACACCGGTCACGATCAGAGGATAAGCGACGCCGGTGATGAGGGTCATCAAGACCAGAAGACTCAGAGCGGGACGGATGATGATGGACATGGTGAGAATCCTTATTCAGTAAGTGAACCGGGTTTCCTGTAGGAGCTGCCGAAGGCTGCGAATCGATCTGCCTGACACACCGCCTTCGCAGCCTTCGGCAGCTCCTACCTAAAATCCGTCCGGTTTAAACCAGGTGCAGCCCGACCAGAATCATGTCAATCAGCTTGATGCCCACAAACGGCACCACGATCCCGCCCAATCCGTAGATCAACAGGTTGCGCCGCAGCAATTGCGCCGCGCTGGCGGCCTGCACACGCACACCACGCAAGGCCAGCGGGATCAGCACCACGATGATCAAAGCGTTGAACACGATGGCCGAAAGAATCGCGCTCTGTGGGCTGGCCAGTTGCATGATGTTCAGCACAGCCAGTTGCGGATAAATCGCCGCGAACAGCGCAGGCAGGATCGCGAAGTATTTGGCGATGTCGTTGGCAATCGAAAAGGTCGTCAGCGCGCCACGCGTCACCAGCAATTCCTTGCCGATCTGCACCACGTCCAGCAGCTTGGTCGGGTCGCTGTCGAGATCGACCATGTTGGCCGCTTCCCGCGCGGCTTGCGTACCGTCATTCATTGCCATGCCGACGTCGGCCTGAGCCAGCGCCGGGGCGTCGTTGGCACCGTCACCACACATCGCTACCAAACGACCGTCGTTCTGTTCGGCTCGAATACGCTCCAGCTTTTTCTCTGGCGTGGCTTCGGCCAACACATCATCAACCCCGGCCTCAGCGGCAATCGCCGCAGCGGTCAGCGGGTTGTCACCGGTCACCATCACGGTACGAATGCCTAGCTTGCGCAGTTCGGCAAAGCGTTCGCGAATGCCCGGCTTGACCACGTCCTTGAGGTGAATCGCGCCGATCAACTTCTTGTCGATACAGACCAGCAACGGTGTGCCGCCGGTCTTGGCGATGCCGTCGATTTCCCGTGCCAACGATGCGGGCAAGTCAGTGCGCTGCATGTCGACAAACGCCAGCAACGAATCCACAGCGCCTTTGCGATACACGCGGTTCTGATAGTCCACGCCCGACAACCGGGTTTCAGCACTGAATGGCACGCCCGTTACGTCAGCAGGTTTTGGCTCAACCATCGGGTGCAGATTGCGCAGGTACTCGACTATGGATTTACCTTCCGCCGTATCGTCAGCCAGGGAAGCCAGCAGCGCGGCTTCGCTGAGTTCTTTCGGGGTAACACCCGGCGCTGCATAGAGTGCACTGCAACGACGGTTGCCGAAGGTGATGGTGCCGGTCTTGTCCAGCAGCAGAACGTGCACATCCCCCGCCGCTTCTACGGCACGCCCGGATTTGGCGATCACATTAAGGCGCACCAGACGGTCCATCCCGGCGATACCGATGGCCGACAGCAAGCCGCCAATAGTGGTCGGAATCAGCGTGACCAGCAGCGCCACCAGGAACACCAGCGGCAAACTGCCGCCCGCGAAATGGGCGAAGGGTTGCAGGGTGACCACGACCAACAGGAATATCAGCGTCAGGCCGATCAGAAGGATATCGAGCGCCACTTCATTCGGGGTTTTCTGCCGTTTGGCGCCCTCCACCAGCGCGATCATCCGGTCCAGCGTGGACTCGCCGGGGTTGCTGCTGATGCGCACCAGTAACCAGTCTGAAACCAGCCGGGTATTGCCGGTCACCGCCGAGCGATCACCGCCTGACTCGCGAATGACCGGCGCGGACTCACCGGTAATCGCCGCTTCGTTGACCGCCGCGATACCTTCGATGACTTCGCCGTCACCGGGGATCATTTCCCCGGCTTCGACGCGAACCACATCGCCTTTGCGCAGCAGGCTCGCGTTGACCACGCTGAAGCCTCCCGACTCGTCACGACGGCGCGCCTTCAAACCTTCGCTGCCCGCCTTGAGGCTGTCGGCCCGAGCCTTGCCGCGACCTTCAGCCAATGCTTCAGCGAAGTTGGCAAACAGCACGGTGAACCACAGCCACAACGCAATCTGCACCGCCAAGCCAGTGGACACAGCCGGATCGGGAATCAGGCACAACACGGTGGTGAGGATCGCAGTCAGCTCCACCACCAGCATGACCGGTGAGCGTGCCAACTGACGGGGATCGAGTTTGACAAACGCCTGGATCAGCGCCGGACGCCACAGCGCTGCGAAACCGGTTTTCACCGCCTCGGTCACAGGTTGCGCTGGCGCGGGTTTTGATTCGGGCGATGCAGGTTTGGCAATATGCATATTCATGGTCGGCTCCTCAGAAACCCAGACTCAAATGTTCGGCAATCGGCCCTAGAGCCAGGGTCGGCAGGAACGTCAGGCCGCCGACAATCAGGATCGTCATGGTCAACAAGGTGACAAACAGCGGGCCATGGGTCGGGAAACTGTTCAGGCCCAGCGGCGCACTCTTCTTCATCGCCAGACTGCCAGCCAGGGCCAGTACCGGCAGGATGTAGCCGAAGCGGCCGATGAACATCGCCAGACTGAGCATCAGGTTATGGAACACGGTGTTGGCACTGAAACCGCCAAACGCCGAGCCGTTGTTGGCAGTGGCCGAGGTGTAGGCATAGAGCAACTGACTGAAACCGTGCGGGCCAGGGTTGCTCACCGACGCCATCGGCCCCGGCAGGCTCGCGGCGATGGCACCGAGTACGAGCACACCAACGGGCATCACCAGCAAGGTCGCAACCAGCAGCTTGACCTCGTTGGCTTGCAGTTTTTTGCCCAGATATTCCGGCGTACGACCGATCATCAAACCTGCAAGAAACACCGCGATCAGTACATTGAGCAGCATGCCGTTAAGGCCCACGCCGACGCCGCCGAAAATCACTTCGCCGACCATCATGTTGGCCAGTGCGACCATGCTGCTCAGCGGGTTCAGGCTGTCATGCATGCCATTCACCGAGCCGTTGGACGCTGCCGTGGTTGCCGTGGCCCACAACACCGTGCCGGTGGTCCCGAAACGGCTTTCCTTGCCTTCCAGCGGCGCCGTCTGTTCCACGTTGGCAATATTCAGCGCCGGATTGGGCTGGTACTCGGCCCACATCGACACCGCACCGCCAATCATCAGCAGCACCAGCATGCAGGCCATGATCGCCCGGCTCTGGCGCATGTCCTTGACGTAGTGGCCGAAGGTAAATACCAGCGCCGCCGGAATCAGCAGGATCGAAGCCAGCTGAAACAGGTTGCTCCATGCGGTCGGATTCTCGAACGGGTGCGCCGAATTGACGCCGAAGAAGCCACCGCCGTTGGTACCCAATTGTTTAATCGCAATCTGGCTGGCAGCCGGACCCATGGGCAGGCTTTGATCAGCGCCTTGCAGGGTCATTGCGTCAATATAGTGAGCGAAGTTTTGCGGTACGCCCTGCCAAACCAGCAGTAACGCCAACACGACGCACAATGGCAACAAGCCGTAGAGCGTAACGCGGGTCATGTCGGTCCAGAAGTTGCCGAGGTTCTGCGTCGAACGACGGCTGATCCCCCGGCAGAACGCCAACAGCACGGCCACACCGGTCGCGGCGCTGACGAAGTTCTGCACAGTCAGGCCCGCCATCTGGCTCAGGTAGCTGAGCGATGCTTCACCGCTATAGGCTTGCCAGTTGGTGTTGGTGACGAAGCTCATCGCGGTGTTGAACGCCAGGGACCATTCCATGCCCGGCAATTGCTGCGGGTTCAGGGGCAGAGCGCCCTGCCCCAGCAACATCGCGAACAGCAGCAGAAAACCAGCGAGGTTAAAAGCCAGCAAGGCCCAGAGGTAATCCTTCCAGTTCTGCTCGACAGTAGGGTCAACGCCCGACAGGCGATAGCAGATGTTTTCAACCGGTCGCAGCATCGGCGTGAGCCAGGTGCGTTCGCCTTCCACCACTCGGTAGTAAAAACGTCCCAACAATGGCGCGGGCAAGAGCACTAATGCCAGGAAAGCCAGAATCAGTAGATAGTCATAACTGTGCATGGCAGCTCGTCTCCTAGTTCCGGCCTGCGCGTAGCAGCGCAACCAGTAGGTAGATGAACAGCCCTGCGGCTAACAACAGTGACACCCCGTCCACAACGCTCATCGAAATACTCCGTCTCTACGGCGATTGCCGCGTGTGGTTAATTGTCGGGATTGAGGGTGTAAAGGAACGAGAGCGAGGGGGTTAGTGCGGCGTAAAGATGGCGTAAAGATCGCGGCGTGCGGCGGTTTGGAACGAATGGCATGCATTGGAATTGGCCATTCATTGGTTTCTGTGTACGCAAAAAAACCTCTACACCCAAAACCTTTGTACCAACTCCGATACAGACCAGACACGCCCCCGACATCCCCCCACGCCACCCTTTCGCCGCGCCTCCCGGCGAAGTAGCATGGCGGGTAGCGTTGATCATCAATAGCGGCCAGTGATGGCGGCATCACCAGGCAGCAGTCGCATCATGCAATCAACTCCCGACACCACCGCTGAAACCCCACAGAACAACGACCAGCGCTGGAACACCCGCGCCCTGATCGTCGACGATGACATCCCTATCCGCGAACTGCTCTGCGATTACCTGGCGCGCTTCAACATCCAGTGCCGGGGCGTGACCGACGGCACCGAAATGCGTCAGGCGCTCGAAGAAGAGAACTTCGACGTCATCGTCCTCGACCTGATGCTGCCCGGCGAAGATGGCCTGTCGCTGTGCCGCTGGCTGCGCGGGACCTCGGACATCCCGATTCTCATGCTTACCGCTCGCTGCGAACCCACCGACCGGATCATTGGCCTCGAACTGGGCGCTGACGACTACATGGCCAAGCCCTTCGAGCCCCGGGAGCTCGTGGCGCGCATCCAGACCGTGCTGCGCCGCGTGCGCGATGATCGTAACGATGAGCGTTCCATCGTGCGCTTCGATGCCTGGCGGCTTAATAGTGTGCTGCGCCAGTTGACCGCTGCCGATGGCCTCGTGGTGCCCCTGTCCAATGCTGAATTCCGCTTGTTACGCGTATTCCTCGAACGCCCTCGCCGGGTGCTGAGCCGCGAACAACTGCTTGATGCCGCACGCGGTCGCTCGATTGAAGCGTTTGACCGGAGCATTGATCTACTGGTCTCGCGCTTGCGGCAGAAACTGGGCGACGATCCGAAAAACCCGCAGTTGATCAAAACCGTTCGCGGTGAGGGTTATCTGTTCGATGCAAGGGACATCGGTTGATCCGCTCTGCTGACACACTGTTCGCCCGCCTGTTCGGGGGGGCATTGATCGCTATTCTGCTTGCACATTTGCTGGCGTTCATGTGGTTCAGGTTGTATGGATTCCCGCCGCCACCGCCCCCCATGCACGAGCAGTCAGGGCAGCAGATGAGCGCGCCTCCCTTCCAAGGCTCGGATGACCGCCCTCCGCCCGATCACAAACCGCCGTTTTTCCGAGGGCCGGTCGTGCCGCTGATCTTCCAGTTGATCACTCTGGTGGTTGCTGCGTGGTATGGGGCCAAGGCCTTGAGCAGGCCGATCCAGCGTCTGAGCAACGCTGCCGAAAGGCTCAGCGAAAACCTCGACAGTCCGCCCATGGAAGTCACGGGCCCGAGGGAAGCACGTCAGGCGGCGCAGACATTCAACCTGATGCAGCAACGCATCCGCGAACAAGTGCAGCAGCGCGGACGCATGCTCGCCGCGGTTTCCCATGACCTACGCACACCGCTGTCGCGTCTGAAGTTGCGGGTCGAACAGATCGACGAGCCAAAGCTGCATGGGCAGATGACTCAGGATCTGAACGACATGATTGGCATGCTCGACGCCACCCTGACCTACCTGAATGAGCAACGCACCAGCGAAATAGTGCAGTTGTTCGACTTGCAGGCGCTGATCGAGTCCCTGGCTGAAAATGCTCAGGACAATGGTGATGACGTTCAATCCACGGGCCAGTGCCCGCCGCTCAAGACGCAACCCATGGCATTGCGCTCGTGCATCAACAACCTGATTGACAATGCCCTGCGTTATGCCGGTCATGCACGGGTCGAGATTCATGATGAGGCGCAGCAGGTGAGCGTCAGGGTCATCGATCACGGCCCGGGAATCCCCGTCGAACATCATGAAACCGTGTTTGAGCCTTTTTTCCGTCTGGAAGGGTCGCGTAATCGCAACTCCGGCGGCGTCGGCATGGGCATGACCATCGCCCGTGATGCAGCCCGACGCATGGGCGGTGAATTATCACTGGCGCAGACACCCGGTGGTGGCCTGACTGCCCTGGTGATCTTGCCGCGGTTCTGACAGGACCACGTATCTGCACCGATACAAAACCCACATACCCTCGACATCTGCCATCTGGATGCTTGATAAACCGGTGCACCGTCGCCGGATCAATCAACCTGAGGGAGTCAGTCCGATGATCAGTGGCGTCAGTAACAGCTATTCGAGCTACACCAGCTCAAGCGCGAGTACCGCCGCGAGCAAGAAATTCCAGGAGCAATTGCTGGCCAAACTGGACACCGATGGCGACGGCAGTATCAGCAAAGATGAGCTGAGCGCTGCAAATTCGTCTTCCGACAGCAAGGACGGCATCACCGTCAGCCTGAGCAAAGCGTTCAGCGACCTGGACGCCAATGACGATGACAGCCTCGACGCCGATGAACTGGCGGCAATCACGGCACCGCCACCACCTCCGGGCGGTCAGCCAGCGACCGATGTTGCCGAGGATCTGCTCAGCGCGCTGGACACCGATGGCGACGGCACGATCAACAGTGACGAACTGACCGCAGGCTTGAGCAGCGCGGGCAGCACCGCCGACAGTGCCCAGGTGTTTGATGCGCTGGACACCAATGAAGATGGCACTGTCAGCCTCGAAGAACTGACCGCCAGCCTGCAACCACAACAGCCTCCTGCACCGCCGGTGGTAACGCAGGAGACCAGCGATCAGTTGTTCAGCTCACTGGACGCTGATGGCGACGGCAGCATCAGCGCTGACGAATTGACCAGCGCGCTGAGCGCCACCTCAAACGGCAGTACCAACACCGACACCAAAGCCTCTCAAGCCTTGAGCCGCATGGTCGCCGCGTTGACCGAGCGTTACGACACGAACGGCAATAAGCCGGTCGGCAAGTATCTCGATACTGCTGCGTGATGCGAGACCTTTGCCTGATAGATCTCTGTCAGGCAAAGCACAACACCTGTAGCGCCTCCGTAGTCCAGACGCCACGCTGTCGCGCAGAAACTAGGGGCCTGTAGGAGTGAGCTTGCTCGCGATAGCTGTCGATATGTTAAGAATATGTCGTCTGACCTGACGTAATCGCGAGCAAGCTCACTCCTACAAGTCCAATGCTTGCCACACGAAAGCCGCGTTTCAGCACCATCAAAGCGCATTCCAAATCTGCCTTACTGACGAACTTGTCCTCATCACCACCGGTCTGAGAGGAGCCTGCCTCTCGAGTACCACAAATGTCCGCATTCGACCCTGCAACGGTTATCTGGATCGTCGCCGCCATAGCCATCTGCGGCGTGATTACACGGCCATGGCGGGTGCCGGAATTTGTCTGGGCGCTGGGTGCGGCCGCACTGCTCACGGCGCTGGGATTTATCCCTCTGCACAAGGCGCTTGGCGCGGTGGCGGAAGGTGGTGACGTCTACCTGTTTCTGATCGGCATGATGGTCCTGGCCGAACTGGCCCGACAACAAGGCCTGTTCGACTGGCTGGCCATGCTGGCTGCCAAACATGCAAAAGGCTCGGGACAACGCCTGTTCGACCTCGTGTTTCTGGTCGGCACACTGGTCACGGTGTTTCTGTCCAACGATGCGACCGCCGTTGTTCTGACCCCCGCCGTGTATGCCGCAGCCCGTGCCGCCAAGGCCGAACCGCTGCCTTATCTGTTCATCTGCGCCTTTATCGCCAACGCGGCCAGTTTTGTACTGCCTATCTCCAACCCCGCAAACCTGGTGATATTCGGCAGCAACATGCCGCCGCTGACCACTTGGCTCTGGCATTTCAGCTTGCCTTCGATTGCCGCCATCGGCCTGACCTATCTGGTGTTACGCCTTGCACAGCGCACTCATCTGCGCAAGCCTCTGGCCACGAACATCACCTTGCAACCGCTGTCCAGCGGTGCACGTCTGACCGCGTTCGGTATTGTCCTGACCGGCATCGTCTTGCTGAGCGCATCGGCATTCGGCGTGCAACTTGGGTTGCCCACGTTTTGTGCGGGTATCGCTACCGCCGCACTGATTCATATCCGCCAGCGGCTCAACCCTCTGCCAGTGATCAAGGCGGTCTCCTGGGGAGTGTTGCCGCTGGTGGCAGGTTTGTTCGTGCTGGTAGAGGGGCTGGCACTGACCGGCGTTATCGATCATCTGGCCCATGCGCTGAAATCACTGGCCGACCATTCTGCCACTCAAGCCAGCTGGGTCGCAGGCGTGAGCGTGGCGATCGCCAGCAACCTGATCAACAATCTTCCGGCCGGCCTGATCGCCGGGTCAGTCGGCCATATCACACAGCTGCCGACAGCGACCACCAGTGCATTGGTGATCGGCGTCGATCTTGGCCCCAACCTTTCGATCACCGGCTCGCTGGCAACCTTGCTCTGGTTGATTGCCATACGTCGCGAAGGCGAAAACGTCACCGCCATGGGCTTTTTCCGGCTGGGGATTCTGGTCATGCCACCCGCGTTGATTGCAGCGCTGGCAGCGCTCGCGTTGACCCATTCATAGCAGGCATCAAATGTTCGGGCTGCTCTGCTGCAACGACTCGACGCCCATTTCATCCCAGACTTCCTCTGCCAGATGAAACGTCGCGTTGGCGGCTGGGATACCGCAGTAGATTGCGCTCTGCATCAACACTTCCTTGATCTCCTCACGGGTCACGCCATTGTGTTTGGCGGCCTTGAGGTGCAGGCGCAGCTCGCCTTCACGGTTCATACCGATCAACATGGCAATGGTCACCAGGCTGCGGGTATGGCGCGGCAGGCCGGGCCGGGTCCAGATATCACCCCAGGCATGGCGGGTGATCATTTCCTGAAACTCTTCGTTGAACGGCGTTAGCTTCTTCAGGCTGTTGTCGACGTGGGCATCGCCCAGGACAGCGCGGCGCACTTGCATGCCGGCTTCGTAACGTTGTTTTTCGTCCATTTGAGACTCCGGATTCAGGCTAGCAAAAAAGTTACGACACGTTCGCCAAATGCACTGCCCGCTTCGATACTGGAAAGATGCGCGGCATGGAACTCGGCGTACTCGGCACCTGCAATGTGCCCGGTGAGGAAACGCCCGTCAGTTGGGGTAGTGACAGCGTCCTGAGTGCCACAGACCACCAGCACCGGTAGCGTGATCGCTTTGATCTGATCACGAAAATCTGCGTCGCGTACCGCTGCGCAGTTGGCGGCATAGCCCTGAGGTGAGGTCTGGGCCAGCATGTCCACCACCGGCTCAACCTGTTGCCGCGCGGCCTTGGCAAATTCAGGGGTGAACCAGCGCGCAACCGACGCCTCACGCAAGGCTTGCATCGCGGCTTTGCCATCGCGCAAAACGGTTTCGATACGCGGGTTCCAGACATCGGGATTACCGATTTTCGCGGCGGTGTTGCACAGCACTGCACGCTGCACACGCTGCGGCGCATTGATCGCCAGCCACTGGCCAATCAGACCTCCCATGGACAGCCCGCAGAACAACACGCTCGGCAGCTGCAAGGCGTCCAGCAGTGCCAATACATCGCGACCGCTCTGCTCGATGCTGTAAGGCCCTTTGGTCACCAGCGATTGACCGTGCCCGCGCGTGTCGTAGCGCAACACCTGAAAGTGCTCCGTGAAGGCCGGCATTTGCGAGTCCCACATTTTCAAGTCGGTGCCCAGCGAGTTGGACAACAACAAAACCGGCGCACCTTGCGGGCCATCGAGTTGGTAATGCAGATTGCCGTCGGAGAGTTGGATGAAGGGCATTTTGGCTCCTGTGAATTGAAGATTGAATCTGGTTCCTGTGGGAGTAGAGCTTGCTCGCGATACATAAGACGCAGCTAACCGACATACCGCGTTATCGTTTATCGCGAGCAAGCTCTGCTCCCACAGCTCAAGTTAAGTTTTCGCCAGGGCCACCGCCCTCTCCACCCACTGCTGCGCAAGGCCCAGGTAGTTGGCGGGATCAAGCAGATGGTCCAGTTCAGCGGACGAAAGCTCGGCACTGACCTGTGGATCGGCGCCAAGCACTTCGCGCAGATGCAACCCCTCCTGCACGGCGCGGCGGCAGCTTTGTTCAATCAGATGATGCGCGGCGTCACGCCCTATGCGCCGGGCGAGCGCGATACTGACCGCTTCAGCCAGCACCAGCCCTTGAGTGGAATCTAGGTTGGTCAACATCTGTGCGGCATCAACCTCCAGCGCTGGAATCACCTGCAAAGCCTGCTGCAACGATCCCGACACCAGGCAGCACAGCTCAGGCAGGGTTTCCCACTCGGCGTGCCACAACCCCAGGCTGCGCTCATGTTCCTGAGGCATGGCCGCGAACATCGTGGCGACTAGTCCCGGCGCACGCACGGAAGCACTGATCATCACGGCCGCGCCCACAGGGTTACGCTTGTGAGGCATGGTAGATGAACCTCCCTTGCCTGCCGCTGCGGGTTCAAAGACTTCACCGACTTCGGTTTGCATCAACAGACTGATATCGCGGCCGACCTTTCCCAGACTCCCGGCGATCAGGCCCAGCCAACCGGCAAACTCCACCAGCCTGTCGCGCTGGGTGTGCCACGGTTGCTCGGGCAAGCTCAGTTGCAGCTCATGGGCCAGCGCTTCAGCAACAGGCAATGCCTGATCGCCCAACGCCGCAAGGGTTCCGGACGCGCCACCAAACTGCAGGCTCAGCAGCCGAGGTTTCAGCTCCTGCAAGCGTTGCCGATGACGCGTGACCGCGCCGAGCCAACCGGAAATTTTCATCCCGAGGGTGACCGGCGTCGCCTGCTGCAACCAAGTACGACCCGCCAGCGGTGTAGCGGCGTAGCGTTGAGCCTGTCCCGCCAGAGCATCCGCCAGCGTCGACAGATCACGTTCCAACAGCACGATGGCGGCGCGCAGTTGCAACACCAGCCCGCTGTCCATGACGTCCTGGCTGGTTGCTCCCATGTGTACATAACGCTCAGCGGTGGGGTTGTGCGCAGCGATCTTCTTGCCAAGCGCCTTGACCAGCGGGATCGCTGAATTGCCGGCATTGCCGATTGCAACCGCCAGTTCAGCAAAGTCGAACAGCTCGGCGCGGCAACTGGCCTGGATATCGTCAACCACTTCAGCGGGGATCAACCCGGTGCTGGCCTCAGCGCGGGCCAGCGCTGCTTCGAAATCAAGCATGCCTTGCAGCCGTCCGTGATCAGAGAAGATTTCCCTCATCTGCGGCTGGCTGAAATACGCGTCGAAAAGTTGCTGGCTCGTTGTGTTCAAAAGCGTGCTCCAAAATTCATGTGGCGTCCGAGTGGCTGACCCAGCCCTTGACCAATACAGCAAGAGCCGCCAGTGCTGCGGGCACCACCAGCGCAGTCAGAACCTGCTCGAAATTCCAGCCCAGCCCCAACAAGGTGGCGCCCGCCCAGGCACCGAGAATTGCGCCGAACCGACCGATGCCCAGCATCCATGAAACGCCGGTGGCACGACCTTGAGTCGGATAGAAACGCGCCGCCAGCGAAGGCATGGCCGATTGCGCGCCGTTGATACACATGCCGGCCAGCAGCACCAACGTCGCCAGCACGGCGACGTTACCTAGGCTCTGCCCTACCAGCCAGGCAAACACCCCGGCCAGAAAGTACGCACAACCAATCACCTTGTGCGGGTTGTACTTGTCCATGGCCCAACCGACGCCGACCGCACTCAACACACCGCCAAATTGAAACAGAGCCCCGATGAAGGCCGATTGTTCCATGCTCGCGCCACTGTCACGCATCAGGGTCGGCAACCAGCTGGTCAGCAGATAAACAATGACCAGGCCCATGAAGTAAGTCAGCCACAACAACAAAGTACCGGCGCTGTAGGTGCCGGAGAAGATGACTTTCAAGACGTTACGGCTGCGCACGGTTTTCTGCTCTGGCACGCTGAAGTCGTTGGCGGCATTGACTTCCTGACGGGAGATCGGCGCCAGCACCTTGCGAATACGATCGACACCCAGATTGTGCACGACCAGAAAACGCGCCGATTCCGGCAGCCAGATCATCAGCACCACGGTCAGGACCAGCGGCAAAATACCGCCGAGCATCAACAGGCTGTGCCAGCCCATGGCCGGAATCAGCTTGGCAGAAACAAAACCACCACAGGCCATGCCGAGGTTGAAGCCGCAGAACATGCTGGTCACCAGCAATGATTTGAGGCGCTCCGGGGTGTATTCGGAGAGTAACGTGGTGGCATTGGGCATTGCCGCACCCAGTCCCAGACCGGTCAGCAAACGCAGGATCAGCAGTTGATCGATGTTGCTGCTGTACGCCGACAGCAGGCTGAACAACCCGAAAAGAAAAACCGCCACCACCAGCACGACTTTGCGGCCAAACCGGTCCGCCAGCGGACCCGACCCCAGCGCACCGAAAACCATGCCGATCAGCGCAGCACTCATGACCGGACCCAGGCTCGCACGGTCGATGCCCCACTCCACGCTCAACGCCGGGGCAATAAAGCCCATGGCTGCAGTGTCGAGGCCATCGAGAAAGACAATCAGGAAACACAAAATGACCACTCGCCACTGATAACGGGACAAGGGTTGAGCATTGATAAAGGCCTGCACATCGAGTGTACCGGCCTCGGGCACGCGAGCCGAAAGCGTCATGGGGGTTCCTTTTATTATTATTTAAGTCTTTTTTCTGTAGGAGCTCACCGACGTTACGAGGCCAGCGATGACGGATCATCTGACACACCGCATCGCTGGCCTCGTAACCTCTGTGAGCTCCTACAGGGTCCTGCGTTTGCTGGATGAAACCATCAAAAATCGAAGAATACCGTTTCGTCTTCACCCTGCACGCGGATATCAAAACGGTACGCCAGCTTACCGTCGACCGTGCAGCGTTTGGCGATCAGGGTCTCGCGACGGATCGGCTGTTCGATCAGGTTCAATACCGGGTCCTTGGCATTGGCTTCAGCTTCGTCGTCGAAATACAGACGGGTCTGCAGATGGATATTGATCCCCCGGGCAAACAACGACACGTTGATGTGCGCCGCCATGGGCACGCCCGCCGCGTTATGCACAGTGCCTGGCTTGATGGTGTTCAACAACCATTGGCCATCTTCGCCGGTGGCCGTGCGGCCAAAGCCGTTGAATGGCTTTTGCGGGTCATAAATCGGGTCGTACCGCCCCTCGTGGTCAGCTTGCCAGAACTCGATAAAGGCATCGCGAATCAGGTGGCCGTTACCATCGAAAACATTACCCAGAAGCACGATATGTTCACCCGGCGCATTGGGCAGAACCATTTCATGGGTGATTTCCAGGTCGCGGGGCGGATTGCCCGCAGCTTCCAGCGCCAGGCCGATATGCACGTACGGGCCAGCAGTTTGTGAAGGAGTTTCAGGCAGCAATTGAACCGGCATGTCATAAGCTCCTTAGCGGTTTTCGAAGTGCGTCGCGCGCTGACCACGCAGGACGATATCAAAGCGATAAGCCAGACAATCCATCGGATTAGCCATGCCCATGTCGAGGCGTGCGATCAGGCTTTGCACCGCGTCCGGGTTGGCAATGGATTTGACGATCGGGCACAGCGGGATCAACGGATCACCTTCGAAATACAGCTGGGTGATCAAGCGTGTGGCAATCGACGGACCACTGATCGACACATGGATATGCGCCGGACGCCAGTCATTGGGGCCATTGCGCCAAGGGTACGGACCGGGTTTGACGGTACGAAAACTGTAATTGCCATCACGATCGGTCAAGGCCCGGCCTACACCACCAAAGTTCGGATCGATGGGAGCCAGATAGGCGTCGCGCTTGTGGCGATAACGGCCACCTGCGTTGGCCTGCCAGATCTCTACCAATGTGTGCGGGATCGGCTTGCCGTATTGATCGCACACCCGCCCGGCCAGAATGATGCGTTCGCCAATCGGCAGGCCACCGTTGTTGAAGTTCAACAACAGATCGTTGTCGTGCTCGCCGAATTTGAGATGGGAAAAGTCCGGGCCAGTGGCTTCAGATGCAGACTGCGGAATGCTGACCAGCGCCTGGCGCGGAGAGCGCAGGATTGAGGTCTTGTAATCGGGGGTCAACGCTTTGGGATGCCAGTTTCTGTCACGAATGACAAAACGGCTGCTGCTCGCATCAGACATGCGGTTCACCTTGGTTCTTATAGTTAGGAATATTGACTGCTGCCCGCAGTCTCTCCCGACCTAACCAAAACCTGAACTGAATAATTGAACTGCATCCATAACCATATGGTTATGGATGATCGGTCTGACCATACGCTTTGCCGACTTCCTGCAAGACAGCGACGCACCATTGCGCCGCTCTGGACAGCGGCAATGCCGGGTTGCTGCAAATGCCCACCGAACCACCCGGCTCACGAATGCCCAACTCCAGTTCGTGCAGATCACCGGCTTTCAGATCCTGCTGCACGGCATCAAAGGGCGCGATCCAGATCGCATCGCTGCATTGCACGTAGCGACGGCTCAGGGTCAGCGACAGGGTTTCCAGGCGTTGGCGCGGCGGGCTGATACCGCATTGCACAAACAGGCTGTCGGCGAACTTGCGAATCGTGGTTCCAGCCAGCGGCAGCACCATTGGGTAGCTTTCCAGGCTTTCACGACGCAACTCGCCTCCCAGCAATGGATGATCGCGGCGCACCACGAGGGTCATGGATTCGCTGTACAGGTGCTCGAAGGTCAGGCCTTGAATCTGCGGGCTATCGGTCATCCGCCCGACCACCAGATCCAGCTCGCCGACCCGCAATTGCGACAGCAGATAGGCGCTGGGCCCCGTCATGACGCTGACGATTAGCGCTGGATGACGCTCATGCAGACGGCGCACCACTTCTGGCACCAACAGGCTTTCCACCGTCGACAACACCCCGAGCCGCGCGGTCACCGGCTCATGCTCACCGGAGCGCAGACTGTTTACCCCTTCGCGCAGCGACTGCACGCTGGGCCCGGCGAAGCGCAGAAATGCCACCCCGGCCTCGGTCAGCGCCGCGCCGCTTTTACTGCGCTGGAACAGCTGGGTTTCCAGCAGGGTTTCCAGTTCCTTGAGGGTTTTGGACAAGGCAGGCTGGCTGATCGCCAACTGATCCGAAGCACGCGCAAGGCTGCCCTGCCGGGCCACTTCGAGGAAACACACCAGATGACGGAATTTGATTCGGGTATCGATGTTCAATTAGGTGGTCGCCTTACACTTTTACGAATTCGTGATTATTTCTGTAGGAGTGAGCTTGCTCGCGATTCGGCTTCTTGATCGACGAACTTATCGCCAGACCTGACGCCATCGCGAGCAAGCTCACTCCTACAGGTCCTACATTTGCCCCGAGACACTGCGGGGCCATGGACACCGGGACAGCCCTGGAGATTATCTCTGCCCCCGAAACTGCCTGGGCGACTGACCGGTGCAGCGCTTGAAGAATCGGGAGAAGTACGCAGGCTCCGAAAAACCCAGCCGGTCCGAAATCTGATTGATGGTCAGGGTGGTGTAAACCAGATCACGCTTGGCTTCCAGCAACAGGCGCTGATTGATGATCTGCAGTGCAGACTGATCGCTCAACCGTCGACACAGGCTGTTTAACCAGGCGGCGCTGATGTTCAGTTGCTCCGCATAGCGTTCAATCGACCAATGCTGGCGAAAATGAATGCCCGCCAGCCGATTGAACGCCTGCAAATGTTCGCGGCCCTTTTCGAGGGACGGTGTGCCGGATGACAACGGCTCGATGCTGCGCCGCCCCAGCCAGATCGACAGCATGGTGACCAGCGCATTCAGCATCGCATCCCGGCAGGGCTTGTGCTGGGCATACTCTTCACTGATCGCGGCAAATAACGGATCCAGCTGGGCGCGTTGCTCGCGGTCCACCGCATGGCAAACCGCGACATTCAATGCCGGAGCCGTCAGCGCAGTATTCAACTGCTCGGCCAACGGCTGCGCGAGGCTCAGGATGTAACCCTGAATATCCGGCGAAAAACTGAAACGGTGCACGCTCAACGCCGGGATCACTTGCAGCACAGCAGATTCCACCTTCCGGGTGGAGCCTTCCACATGCAGGGTTGCCTGCCCGGACTGCACGTACAGCAACTGCACGAGGTCGCTGTGGGAGTGAGTTTGTATTTCCCAGCCGTGAAGCTGACTGCGCTGCGGAATCGACTCGCAATGCAGCAGATCGGGGGTCGGCCACAACGTGGTTTCCCCGTATAGCTTGAATATCGGCACACTCTCAACGCTTGAACCACGCATGCATGCCCCCCTTCACGAGTTACGAAAAGTCCAGAAAATACCGCGAATAATGGCTTCTTCTCTTGCTACAGGCCACTAAAAATACAGAACAGACAAAAACAACAAACGAAGCGGGTCCTGTCATGAAAACTAAAGTTGCCATTATTGGCTGTGGGCCCTCCGGCCTTTTGCTTGGCCAATTGCTCCAGCGTGCCGGTATCGACAATGTCATCGTCGAACGCAAAAACCCCGAGCACATACTCTCCCGAATCCGCGCAGGCGTGCTTGAACAAGGCACCGTTGATCTGCTGCGTGAAGCAGGCGTCAGCGAACGGCTGGACAGCGAAGGCCTGCCCCATGACGGATTCGAACTGGCTTTCGATGGTCGCTCCGAACGCATTGATTTATGCGGGCTGACAGGCGGCAAACATGTCACGGTCTACGGCCAGACCGAGGTCACCCGTGACCTGCTGCAAGCGCGTACTGAGGCAGGCGCGGTCATCTTTTTCGACGCCAGCGATGTTCAACCACACGCCATGAAAACCGACGCACCGTACCTGACCTTCGAACATGAGGGCCAACGGATTCGCCTTGACTGCGATTACATTGCCGGATGCGATGGCTTCCATGGTGTGTCACGACAATCGATCCCCGCAGAGGCACTCAAGGTATTTGAAAGGATCTATCCGTTCGGATGGCTTGGAGTGCTGGCTGATACGCCGCCGGTCAACGAAGAGCTCATCTACGCACGTCACGAACGCGGCTTTGCCTTGTGCAGCATGCGCTCCAAAACCCGCACCCGTTACTACATCCAGGTGGAGGCTGGCGAACAGATCGAGGAGTGGTCTGACCAGCGCTTCTGGGATGAACTCAAACAGCGCCTGCCAACCACGATTGCCGAACGCTTGATTACCGGTCCGTCCATCGAAAAGAGCATCGCCCCGCTACGCAGCTTTGTGGTCGAACCCATGCAGTATGGAAAGCTGTTCCTGCTGGGCGACGCGGCACACATTGTGCCGCCTACCGGAGCCAAGGGGCTGAACCTGGCGGCCAGTGATGTGAATACGCTGTATCGCATTCTGCTCAAGGTCTATCGCGAAGGACGCACCGATTTGTTGCAACGCTACTCGGACATTTGCCTGCGCCGGGTCTGGAAAGCCGAGCGGTTTTCCTGGTGGATGACCTCGATGCTGCACCGCTTTCCGGACAGCGACGCTTTCAGCCAGCGCTTGCAACAGACCGAACTGGATTACTTTGTCGGTTCGGACGCTGGCCGCCGCAGCATTGCGGAAAACTATGTAGGTTTGCCGTTCGAGGAGATCCAGTGAGCGGCGGTGCGCTGAACAGTCCGACGCAGCGCGCTGCACCGCAAAGCAACTGAAAATCAAGGAAAAATTCGGATTTTTGTGGCTGTTCATTTCGTGATCATCGGCCAAAAACCGCAGCCCATATGGCTTTGGCAATGTTATCCACAGACATACCCCCACTTTTCGTGGACAACTTTTGTCTGGTTTTGTGAAGTGGATTCGGGGAGGCATAAGTGCCCCCGATTGGCAATGCAAGATCTGCGATACAACCCAGAAATCTGTAGGAGCTCACGAGCACCGCGAGGCAGCGATGGCGGTGTATCAGACAAACCGCCATCGCT
>NZ_LOHG01000031.1 GCF_022790535.1 Pseudomonas maioricensis | reverse complement strand
CGGGACAGGTCCATGGTTACTTTTGGGCTCCAAAAGTGACGCGCCGTAAGGGCGCAACCAATACCCGCCATAACGCAACAACGGATATGTACACAAAATGCACTAAATGCATTAAACGAAGGTGAGGTCCCTGCCAACCAAATTGCCCCTCAGACCTGAACCCCAACTGAACATCCCACGCTCTTGCCAAGAAAACCTTTGGATACCTGAACTTATCTGCATTTTCTGCCTCTCATGCCGGTAGCCATTGATCGCGGCACCCTGATAAGCTCGCGGCTTTACTCGTTTGCCCTATTGGCGCATGAACAAGGAATCAGAATGAAACAGCATCGGTTGGCAGCGGCGATTGCCCTGGTCGGTCTGGTACTCGCAGGTTGTGATAAGCAAGCCAGCACTGTTGAGCTGAAAACCCCGGCACAAAAAGCGTCCTATGGCATTGGTCTGAACATGGGCAAAAGCCTGGCTCAGGAAGGCATGGACGATCTGGACTCCAAAGCCGTAGCACTGGGCATCGAAGATGCCGTCGGCAAGAAAGACCAGAAACTGAAAGACGAAGAACTGGTTGAAGCATTCTCGGCGCTGCAGAAGCGTGCCGAAGAGCGTATGGTCAAAATGAGCGAAGAGTCGGCAGCTGCTGGCAAGAAATTCCTCGAAGAAAACGGTAAGAAAGAAGGTGTAGTCACCACCGCTTCAGGCCTGCAGTACCAAATCGTCAAGAAAGCCGATGGCCCGCAGCCTAAGCCAACTGACGTAGTGACTGTTCACTACGAAGGCAAGCTGACTGATGGCAAGGTATTCGACAGCTCCGTAGAGCGTGGCAGCCCAATTGATCTGCCAGTCAGTGGCGTGATCCCGGGTTGGGTCGAAGGCCTGCAACTGATGCACGTTGGCGAGAAGATCAAGCTCTTCATCCCGAGCGATCTGGCTTACGGCGCACAGAGCCCTAGCCCGACGATCCCTGCCAACTCGGTACTGGTATTCGACCTGGAACTGCTGGGTATCAAGGACCCTGCAGCTGCAGGCGCACCTGATGCCGACGAAGAACCGGCTGCTCCCGCTTCCAAATAAGCGACGCACCGGCTTCAACACAACGCCCCGTTTCGACGGGGCGTTGTCGTTTCTGGTCGAACGGATCCGGATACGCGTAGTCGGAGTAACATGGCACGCGTCAAGGCACCAGAGCGTTGTCGGACGATCCAACACTTTTGTGACAGCGGCTGTGGGTAACTTCTGATCAGCCTCAAGTCAACGATTTTTATGGCTTTTTTTATGTGACTAAAAAACGCCCGATTTGACTGCGGACCAAGTAAAACGCGGCTTGTGGCCTCAAAAAGAGGCTCTGTTCACAAGGTTATCCACAAGTTGTGTGGATAACCTTTTTGAGTATCAGGCACCCACTTTTGTAGGATGGGTGTTTATCGGCAACGGACGACACTCAATGGGAGTGGATATGAAAGCACCCTGGAATTTGCTCCGGTACTTACCCATGGCGCGGAGGCTGATTGCTGCCGGCCGCTTGCCAGGCCTGTTATTTGCGGTGGCGCGCAAAGGCTCGGCCGAAGGCAGTCGTCTGGGTAAGATAAAAGACGATTTGCGCTTGCTGCAGGCGTTGTGCCTGGCGTACTGGAGAGGTGAGTATCGAGCAATCAGTCCCAAGGCGATCCTGTCGATCGTGGCGGGGTTAATGTACTTCCTCAGCCCGCTGGACGCCGTGCCTGACTGGATCCCGGGGATCGGCATGCTTGACGATATTGCCGTGCTGGCATGGGTCATGAAGAGTCTGGATGCCGAGCTGGATGCTTTCCGCGCCTGGCGTGCGCGTCAGTCACCAGAAAAGTTGATTGTGGTCGAACGTCTGCCAGCGACAGCGGCCTTGCTGGAGCAGGAAAAAGCCAGGGACTGACCGAGGGGGAGGCCGAACGAGATACCGGCAACGTATTCAGGTGGACGGGGAGTTGCAGACCGCTGTTAAGATGCCAGCATCTGAATAAACTTACTCGATGTGTGTAGTTGTTCTACATGGGGGTTGTATGGATCTGCAGGTCATTTCTCGTGATGGGGAGCCGGAGTACGCAGTTCTGCCTTGGGCTCAGTATCAGGCTTTACTGCAGGCAGCCGGTTTCACGACCCCGTCGGGCGCTGAAGCGGCGCCCGCATCGACAGCGAATGTCGCCGACGCTGCCGAGTTACCCGGGCTTGAGCAATTGGCTACGCTGCGTGCAGCGAAGGGGCTGGAAGTGGCGCAGTTGGCCCGAACCGTCGGTATCAGCCCGTCTTATCTGGACATGATCGAAAGCGGCGAGCGTAAACCGGATGCCGCTATTCTCCGTAGCCTCGCCTGGGAACTGGGCGTCATGGGCTGGAGGGGGGAGTCATGAGTGTGCGTATCAGCCGTCAGCACTGGGATGGGCTGTTGGCTGAACTGGATCAGGCTCGTAGACAACGTCATCTGTTGACCTATCGGGCATTGCTGGAGCGTTTGCAGTTGCCAAGCCCAGCCATGCAGACCCTGACCGCCGCGCTGGAACACTTGGCGGCTATCGACGCCAAGGCAGATCAACCATTGCGCAGCTCGCTGGTGATCAGCCAGGGCGCGAGTCGTTTACCGCGTACCGGCTTTTTTGAATGCGTTGAGCGTTTGGGACGGTTTTCGGGACCGTCGGATGGTGTGGCTGCGGCGTCATGGCATGCATCGGAAGTGGTTCGGGTTTTTGAGTTCAGTTATCCCGAGTAGCGGCAGAGAATTTGTCAATCTGGAATGAGATCCTGGGTGGGAGTCGCCCCGGTGTCCCAGACCAAGCACCGCTCCCACATGGGGTTGTGCTCATACCAGTAGCCCATCAGCCCACCTGAGCCAACCCTAACTCCCGCGTATCAATCACATGCACGCTCGCGCCCATGATGTCTTTGGCGTGGTGCTTGGCTTCCGAAGCGAGTTCAGCCAATTGGTTGGCGTCCAGGTCGGCGCATGACTCGGGGTGCAGATGAATCACACCGATCGACAGCGACAGCAGTGGAAATTCCTGACGCTGTCCTTGTCGATTGGAGGCAATGAAGCAACCTGCCTCAAGGTGCTCGGCGCGATAGAAGCGCCGACATTGATTCTGAAAGTCCTCCAGCAGCAGATTAAGGCGCTTCTGCCAGTCTTCGGAGCCGAGCACCATCAGGAAGTCGTCGCCGCCAATATGGCCGACGAAGTCCTGACTGGGATCGATACGGTCATTCAGGCATTGCGCGAGACACAGTAAAACCTCGTCGCCCCGGCCGTAACCGTAGATGTCGTTGAAAGGCTTGAAACTGTCGATGTCCACATAGCAAATCATTGATTCGCGCCCCTGTTGCAGCAAACGCGTCAGACACTGCTGGATCGGCACGTTGCCCGGTAGCAAGGTCAACGGGTTGGCATAGCGGGCCTGCTGGATCTTCAGCTCGGTAATCAACTTGAGGACATCGATCACCCGTCCCAGTCCCAGGTAATTGCCGTTAAGGGTGATGATGAAGTCTTCTTCGATGCGTTGACGGGCCCGACTGGTCAACAAACGACTGACTTTTTGCAGGGACTGGTTCAGTTCGACAGCGAGAAAATCATCGCTCATCAGGCGGCTGATCGGCTTGCGGGCGAACAATTCGGTGCCAAAGGGTTTGAGCAGCACCTCAGACAGCGAGTGCCGGTGCACGATACCGCACGGTCGGCCCTGGTCATCCACCACCGCCATGGAGTTCAACGCTGCCTGCTTGCGAAAGGCTTCTAGCACTGCTGCGGTCGGGGTGCTCTGCTCAACGGCGGGTTGTTCACTGAGCAGGGCGCTCAAATCGCTGCCTTCGTCTGCCAGGGTGGGCGTCGCCAGTGCGTCCAGCTTGGGTAGCAAGGTGCGTGCGTCGCGAGGCGGTTGTTCCTGTGGGCGACACAGCAGGTAGCCCTGCACCAGCTCCACACCCATTTCACTCAGTACCGCAAGTTCTTCCGGCAGTTCGATACCTTCGGCGATGACGGAGGCGCGTGAAGCTTTGGCCATTTGCAGCATAGAACCGACGAACTCGCGTTTGACGGCATCCTGGTGAATGCCGTCGATGAAATGGCGGTCGATCTTCACGTAATCGGGGCGCAATTCTGACCACAGGCGGAGGCTGGAATAACCGGCACCCAGGTCGTCCATGGCGATGGAAAACCCCATGTCGCGATAGTGGTGCAGGGCGGTGTAAAGCAGCTCAAAGTCTTCTGTCGGCGTCTGCTCGGTCAGTTCGATCACGACCTTGCTGGGCGCGATGCCGTAGCGTTGCAACAACTCCAGTGTCCGGCCCGGCGGG
Source organism: Pseudomonas maioricensis (assembly GCF_022790535.1). Classification (GTDB taxonomy): domain Bacteria; phylum Pseudomonadota; class Gammaproteobacteria; order Pseudomonadales; family Pseudomonadaceae; genus Aquipseudomonas; species Aquipseudomonas maioricensis. Next base: position 38,222 of record NZ_LOHG01000031.1, on the reverse strand, counting down.
TGTGCAGCTTCCAGCAAGGATTCGGGAGAGATATTGAGAAACAGCTTGCCCTCCAGCTTTTGCTCGCTGAACCGGCGACAGGCGCTTTCCCGGCACGCCATTTCCAGCTCGCTCAGCCGTCCGGCGTGGCGGGCTACGGCGAACAGGCTGACGGGGGAGTGCAGGATGCTGTTGGACGGGCCACGGGTGAGTGCTTCATAACCCAGGATGCGACGTTCCGTCAGAGACACAATTGGCTGGAACAGGCTGTGCAAATCACTTCGAGCAAGAATCGAGCTCAATGCGCTCAGCTGTTCTGTCATGGTCATGGCGATCTCGGTGGCAAGAAAAAGGGGGTTAAGCGCTGGTGCGCTTAACCCCCTTATTTCACGACAGATTCATGACTGTTTGATGACGATTGCTGTCAAATAGCCAGTCCTCAAATTCTATCCAGCTTTTGTAGGAGCTGCCGAAGGCTGCGATTGGCTGTGTGTCATCCAAATCGCGATCGGCGCCGTCGTAACCTCCGACAACTCCTACAGAGAATCGCTATGTATCACCAATCTCCTGTAGGAGCTCACGAGCAACGCGAGGCAGCGATAGCGATTCGCCTGACACACCGTTATTGCGGGCGTCGTAACCTCCGTGCGCTCCTACAAGAGCCTCTTTACTTCTTGGCGACCGATGAACTCAAGCCCAGATAGTCGATCAGGATGCGACCAGTCTCGGACAGGTACGCGTCGTCTTCAGGCTTGGTCTTGTCGTCGTCCATCGGCAGAGCATCTTCGTCTTCTTTCTTCAGCTCTTTAAGCGGCTCTTCACCTTTGGCTTTACGACGGGCGTTTTCCAGCGCCAGTTGTTTGCCTTCGATAGCTGCGTGTTCGGCGCGACGGTCCACTTCGTTGAGACTGACGGTTTTCTCGTTCATCAACTGCTTGGCAAGCGCCAGGCGGTTTTCGATGAACACGAACTCTGCGTCTTTCGCTGAACGGGTTTCATGTCGCGTCTGGAGCTGAGCCAGGAATGGTTTGAACGGATCAATGGCCGGTTTGATCGCCGGTTTGATGCTGTCCCAAGGCATCGCCTCAGGCAGTGCGCTCTCGCCGATTTCCTTGGTGTCGATGATCGACGGATAAGTAATATCCGGTACGACGCCCTGATGCTGGGTGCTCTGCCCGGAAACCCGATAGAACTTGGCCAGGGTCAGTTTCAGCTCACCATGGTTGAGGGGCTGAATGGTCTGCACGGTACCTTTGCCGAAGGTCTGGCCACCGATGATCAGCGCGCGGTGATAGTCCTGCATGGCGCCAGCGAAAATCTCTGAAGCCGAGGCAGACAGGCGGTTGACCAGCAAGGCCATCGGGCCTTTGTAGAACGCGCCGGTATCTTCATCTTCAAGCACATCAACCTTACCGTCGGCATTACGCACCAGCACGGTCGGGCCCTTGTCGATGAACAGACTGGTCAGCTCGGTCGCTTCCTGCAACGAGCCGCCACCGTTGTTGCGCAGATCCAGCACCACGCCGTCGACCTTCTCGGCCTGCAGCTCGGTCAGCAGTTTCTTCACGTCACGGGTGGTGCTCTTGTACTGCGGATCACCTGCGCGATAGGCCTTGAAGTCCAGATAGAACGCAGGGATGTCAATCACGCCAAGTTTGTAATCACGACCATCCTGTTTCAAATGCAGGATCGACTTCTTCGCAGCCTGTTCTTCCAGCTTCACCGCTTCGCGAGTGATGGCAACGATTTTGGTGGTCTGATCGTTCGGCGCATTACTGGCCGGAATCACTTCCAGACGCACAACAGAGCCTTTCGGACCGCGAATCAGTTTGACGACTTCATCGAGACGCCAGCCGATCACGTCGACCATCTCTTTGTCACCCTGAGCGACGGCGACGATCTTGTCGGCCGGTGCGACTTGCTTGGTTTTGGCGGCAGGGCCGGCCGGCACCAGGCGCACGATCTTCACGTTGTCATTGTCGCTCTGCAACACAGCGCCAATGCCTTCCAGCGACAGGCTCATGTTGATGTCGAAGTTTTCCGCGCTGTCGGGAGACAGGTAGTTGGTGTGCGGATCGTAAGACATAGCGAAGGTGTTGATGTACGCCTGGAAGATGTCTTCAGCACGGGTCTGGCTCAGACGTGCCAATTGATTCTTGTAGCGCTTGGTCAGCGTTTCCTGAATCTTCGCCGGGTCTTTACCGGCAATCTTCAGGCGCAGGACTTCATCTTTGACACGCTTGCGCCACAGGTCATCCAGCTCCGCTTCGTTCTTCGGCCAGGCGGCGTCCTTGCGATCCACCAGCAAGCTTTCCTTGGCGGTGAAATCGAGCTTGTCGACGCCTTTGTTCAGTTCAGCCAGGGCGAAATCCAGACGCGACTTGATGCGATCCAGATAGCGCTTATAGATGGTGAAACCGGGATTCAGGTCGCCGCTTTTCAGGAAATCGTCGAACTGGGTACGCCACTTGTCGAATTCGGTGATATCGCTGGCGAGAAAATAGCTGCGCGCCGGGTCCAGAAGCTTGAGGTAGCTTTCATAGATGATGACCGAACGTTTGTCGTCCAGTGGCGGCTTGCTGTAATGGTGCCGCTTGAGCAGCTCAACTACGTTGAGACTGGCAATCACTTCATCGCGATCAGGCTGGAGGTTATCCCAGCTATTGGCGGCGAAGGAGCTGGCGGACATCGGCAAAATGCTGAGACCCACAACCAGCGCGAGGGCGGTACTTGGTAAGAAATGCTTCATGCTGATTCGACGCGGGGACAATTGATAACGCATATTAGGCCGTCTTTGGAAGTCGCCGGTTCCGTCGGATCCGGTCGCATAATGCAAGAAAGCCCGTGCTGCTTCAGCTTCGGGCTCAGTCCAGACTCACTATGGAGGCACTGTGAAGGCATTGCAAGGCGTTGAAGGTCGTGTGGAATGGGTCGATGAGCCAAGTCCGGCTCTGGATGTAGGGCAAGTTCGTATCAAAGTTGCCGCTGCGGGTTTGAATCGGGCCGATTTATTACAGCGTGCCGGGCTCTATCCGCCACCACCGGGGGCCAGCGAAATACTCGGGATGGAGTGTTCTGGCGTGATCGCAGAAGTAGGTCCAGGCGCCTCCTGGCAAGTAGGCGACAGGGTCTGTGCGCTGCTGGCTGGCGGGGCAATGGCCGAGGAAGCGGTGGTCGATGGACGACACGTTTTGCCGGTCCCGGAAGGCTTGTCACTGGCCGAAGCTGCGGCTATTCCTGAGGTCTATGCCACCGCCTGGCTGAACCTGTTTCAACTCGCCGGACTCAAACCCGGCGAGAAAGTATTGCTGCACGCCGGGGCAAGTGGAGTTGGTTCAGCCGGCATTCAGCTTTGCAAGGCATTCGGCAACCCGGTCTGGGTCAGCGTTGGTTCGGCGGATCGTCTGGAATACTGCATCGATCTGGGCGCTCAGGGCGGTGTCGTGCGCAATGAAAGCCTGGACAGCCTGAAAGATTTCGCGCCATTCGATGTGATTCTGGATCCAGTGGGCGCCAATTACGCTGAACTGAACGTCAAGCTGCTCAGTGTTGACGGTCGTTGGGTGCTGATTGGCCTGATGGGCGGCCGCGAGGCGCAACTGGACATGGCGCAGATTCTGGGCAAACGTATCCAATTGCTGGGTTCAACCTTGCGCAGCCGTGACGACACGTTCAAGGCTGATCTGTTACGCGATCTGGGGCAGCACGTCTGGCCGTTGTTCACCGAAGGCCGCCTCAAGCCACAACTGGCCCGCAGCTACCCGATCCAGGACGCTGAAGCGGCTTATGCCGAGCTGGCGACCAACAAGGTCAATGGCAAGCTGGTGCTGGTGATTGATGAGAGTCTGGTTTAAGGCCTGAATCTGGAACCCCGGCTCTATCCCTTGTGGGAGCGGTGCTTGCCCGCGAAAAGGCTGGACGCGATTCACTTTAGTTCGCGGTGTTCCTATCGCGGGCAAGCACCGCTCCCACAGGGAATGTAGCCAGGCTTGCTACTTCCAGGTGTGAATCGGCCATCCGGCTTTCTGCGCGTGCTCCAGCAAAGTCGGATCCGGATTCACCACATGGGGATAATCCACCTTGAGCAGCAGTGGCAAATCGTTGCGTGAGTCTGAATAGAAGCTCGCGCCTTCGAGGTTTTCACCTTCGGCGTCCAGCCACTCCATCAGGCGGGTGATCTTGCCTTCGCGGTAAGTCAGCGTGCCGACGGTCTTGCCGTTGTAAACACCGTGAGCCACGTCCAGATCAATAGCCAGCACTTCATCGATACCGATGCGTTCTGCGATCGGTTTGACCAGATGAACGCCGGACGCTGAAATCACCAGGATCCGGTCACCGGCAGCGCGATGCTCGGCGATGCATTTGGTGGCGTCACTGAAAATGATCGGCTCGATATAATCCTCGACCCACGGCCCGACCAAGTGGTCGACTTCCTCAGGTGTCCGGCCAAGCATCGGCTCCAGGCTGAAGGCCATGTAATCCTCCATCGCCAGTTTGCCTTCGCTGTAGGCCTGCATCAGCTCGTGGTCGCGCTTGATGAATGAGGCTGAGTCAACCCAGCCAAGCCTGGCCATCTGCTCGCTCCACAGACTGGCGCAGTCACCGGCGATCAGGGTTTCATCCAGGTCAAAAATTGCTAAAGCCATTAAAAGCTGTCCTCTGAAAATTAACTGAGCTGCGGCGCGGTTCCCTGTAGGAGTGAGCTTGCTCGCGATGGCGTTCTATTCGTGACGCAACCATCAAATTCGAGAATGCTATCGCGAGCAAGCTCACTCCTACAGAGGACATTGATCAGGCCTTGGTATTTGGCCGGATTAACACCGCCTCGTGATCAAGCCACCTCGCAAAGCGCCGAAGCATCAATACTCAGCGTCACTCGCGTCCCGTCAGCCAGCAAATCGTCTGCCGAGCGATTGAGCACGTCCACCACCAATTCCACACCGCGGGCCTCGACCCGATAGCGGATCACGTTGCCCAGCAGGCTGTGGCTGCGGATTTGTCCTTCAAGTTCGCCGGTCAGGCTCAGTTGAATGGCCTCCGGGCGAATGGCGATGCGGCTGTTGATCGGACGCTGCATCAGGCGGCTGACGTCGTCGGCTTCGAGCAGGTTGTAGTTGCCGATAAAGCCAGCGGCGAAAACATCCACCGGCGCAGTGTAAAGGGTTTCGGCGTCGCCGCTCTGCACGATACGACCCTGATTCATCAGGAAAATGCGATCTGACATGGTCAGTGCTTCTTCCTGATCGTGGGTGACGAAGATCGTGGTCAGGCCCAGTTCACGCTGAATCGCACGTATCTGCTCACGCAAATGTTTGCGGATCCGCGCATCCAGCGCCGACAGTGGCTCATCCAGCAGCAACAGGCGCGGGCGAGTCACCAGAGAGCGGGCGAGGGCCACGCGCTGGCACTGGCCGCCGGACATTTGATGCGGATAACGGTTGGCAAAATCAGTCAGTTCCACCAGCTTCAACACTTCGGCAACCCGCTTATGGGTGTCGTCGGCATTGACCTTCTGCATGCGCAAACCAAAGGCGACGTTCTGCTCCACGGTCATGTTGGGAAACAGCGCATAGCTCTGGAACACCATGCCGATATTGCGCTTCTGTGGGGTGACCGGCACCAGGTCCAGGCCATCGAGCACGATGCGCCCACTGTTGACCGAAGTTAACCCGGCGATGCAGCGCAACAGGGTCGACTTGCCACAACCGGACGGACCGAGCAGGGTGACGAATTCACCGCGTTCGATGGTGCAGTTGATGTCACTGAACACCGCTGTGCTGCCGTAATTTTTTTGCAGGTTTTCGACGCTGACAAAACTCATATCAGTCTTTGTCCTTATTCAAGCGATTGGCGGCCAGGGTCAGCAGCAACACGAAGAGGAAGTAGGAAATCACCAGCGCACTGTTGAAGTGACCGCTGCTGTTACGCATGTTGTTCAGGTACACCTGCAAGGTTTCATAGCGGGTGCCGACCAGCAGGTTGGCAAACACGAACTCGCCGAACAGGAAGGAAAACGACAGCAGCAGAGCGACCATCAGACCTTTGCGCAGGTTAGGCAGCACTACCAGAAACGCCGCTTGGCAAGTGTTGGCCCCTAGCAACTGCGCAGCGTCCATCAGATCCGTCAGGTTGATCGCCTGCAGGTTGTTACTGATTGCCCGGTACATGAATGGCAGGGCGACGGTGAAGTAGCAGCCGATCAGAATCCATGGCGTGCCGACCATTGCGAACGGTCCTGAACCGTACAGCTGCAGCAAACCCACCGATGACGCGACTGGCGGCACTGCGAAGGGCAGCAGGATCAGGATGTTCATCAGCGCATCCAGGCGCGGGAAGTGGTAATGCACCACGAACAGCAGCGGCAGGATCAGCACCACGGAAAGAATCAGCGCGCCCACGCAGACCAGCAGCGATTGACCAAACGCAGCGAGGAAACGCGGGTCGCTCCACAGCGCGACGTACCACTTGAACGTCAGCCCGCTGGGCAAAATGCTTGCTGACCAACTGGTAGATATCGAATACAGCAGCGTGCCGAGCAGCGGCAGCAGCAGGATGAAGAACAGCAGGTAAACGATAGTCCGGTGATAAAACCGGGCAGGGCCTCTTTCAACGCGAGACATGGTAGCTCCTCTTCAGCAACCACTGATGAACGACGGTGACCAGCGTCATCAGACCGACCAGAATCATCGCCAGGGCGCTGGCCATGTTTGGATCAAGACTGATGTCGCCCGCGACCATGGCTGCAATACGGATCGGCAGCACGTTGAAGTTGCCCGTGGTCAGGGCATAGACCGTGGCGTAGGCCCCCAACGCGTTGGCCAAAAGAATCACAAAGGTGCCGAGCAGAGCGGGAGTCAGTACCGGCAAGCCGATGTAACGCCAGAACTGAAAGCTGCTGGCGCCGAGCAAGGACGCCGAGTCGCGCCAGTCCTGACGCAGGGCGTCGAAGGCCGGGTAAAGCAGCAGCACGCCGAGCGGGATCTGGAAGTAGGTGTAGAGAATGATCAGTCCGGTTTTCGAATACAGGTTGAAGTCTTCGATGATCCCCGCCTGCTTGAGCATCAAGGTCACTGCACCGTTGAAGCCCAGCAGAATGATGAACGCAAAGGCCAGCGGTACGCCGGAGAAGTTGCTGGTCATGTTGGCGAAGGAGTTGACGAAGTCCCGCAGGCGCGAATCCACGTTGCGCAGCGAGTAACTGCCCAGCACCGCAATGATGATGCCGAACAGGCTGGACCAGAAGCTGATCTCCAGGCTGAACTGCATGGCCTGGCGGTAGAAACGCGAGTCGAAGGCCTTGATGAAGTTTTCGACGCCCCAGCCTGCTTCGGAGTGCAGGCTGTTGATCGCTACCCAGCCCAGCGGCGCGATCTGGAACACGAAGAAGAACAGGGCGAAAGGGAGCAGGCAGAGAAGCCCGAGCCATTTGCCGCGATTTTGGGTGCTCACTTGAGAATCTCCCGGCAGAACGGTTTGTCATGGGGCACACCGAGCAGTTCGCAGACAATGCCGCACAGCTCGGTTTGCCTGGGCGTTGCCTCAGGTTTCAAATTGAACGCACTGCCGAGCACGAACAGCGGCACCTCGCGCTCTTCGGGCAACAGGCCATTGTGGGAGCGGTCGTTGTTCATGCCGTGGTCGGCAGTGATCAATACCTGATAACCGGCGTCGAGCCAGCCTTGCAGGTAATCAGCGATGATGATGTCAACGCTACGCGCGCTGTTGCGGTATTGCGGGCTGTCGAGGCCGTGCTTGTGCCCGGCGTCGTCGATGTTCATGGGGTGAATCAACAGCAGGTTCGGCGTGTGTCTGACCCGCAGGCTTTCTGCGTCGGCAAACAGGTGCGAATCGGGATAATGGTCTGCGTAATAAAAGTGGCCGTGTTGAATCGGTAGTTCGAGGTCGTCGGTATGACGATCACGTGCAGCATCGAACGGCGTGCGGTTATACAACTCGCTGACCCAGTGATACGCAGCCGCAGCCGTGGTAAGCCCGGCGTCGGTAGCGTAGTGGAACATGCTGCGCTGGTTCGATAACCGGGAAACCTGGTTATGGACGATGCCGCTTTCAATCGGCGGTACGCCCGTCAGGATGCATTCGTATAGCGGGCGCGAGAGTGCCGGCAGTTCGCACTCCAGCTTGTAGAGCACGGCGCGATCTGCGTTGGCGTAAGCCTGCAGATGGCCCATCGCATGTCGGGCCACTTCGTAATTGAGGCCGTCGAGTACGATGAGGATGACATTGTGTTTCATGAGCCAATCGCTCCGACGGGATTCGATACGGGGAGGGCGATAAAAAGGCCTCATCCATGAGGCCGGTAGCGCATTACTGCATTTCGACGATGACTTGCTCGTTCCACATTTGCGGCAGTGCTTTGGAGGTCTTCTCCCATGCTGCTGCGTTCTTGATCGGCGTTACGCCTTTGTACTGCTCGTTTGGCAACAGCTTGGCCTGCACTTCAGCTGGCAGTGTGAGGTGCTCGGCACGAATCGGACGTGCGTTGCCTTTGGCCAGGTTGATCTGACCGGCATCGCTGAAGATGTACTCGCGGGCCAGCTTGGCGGCGCTAGGGTTCTTCGCGTATTTGTTGATGATGGTGGTGTAGCCGGAAATCACCGAACCATCGGACGGGATCAGTACCACGTAGTCATCCGGGTTGGTCATCTTGGCTTTGTAGCTCAGGCCGTTGAAGTCCCAGACGATGCCCACTTCAACTTCGCCTTTTTCCATGCTCTGGATGTTCGGGTTGTTGAGGGCCAGACGCTTCTGCTTGGCCAGTTCAGTGAACAGGGCCAGGCCTGGCGCGATATTGCTTTCATCGCCTTTCATGGCAATCGCAGCGGCCAGTACACCGTTGGCAGCTTGTGCGGCGGTACTCACGTCACCCACCGTTACTTTGTATTTGCCGTTCTTCAGGTCAGCCCACTTGGTGGGTACTTCAGAACCGTGCAGCAACTTCTTGTTGACCACGAAGGCGATGGTGCCGGTATAGGCCAGTGCCCAGTGACCGTCTTTGTCTTTCGCCCAGTCCGGGACTTGATCCCAGGTGCTTGGCTTGTAAGGCAGAGTAACGCCTTTGGCCGCAGCAATAGGGCCGAAGGCTGCGCCGACGTCGCCGATGTCAGCGCTGGCGTTGTCTTTTTCCGCTTCGAACTTGGCGATTTCCTGGGCCGAGCTCATGTCTGTGTCCATGTGCTTGAGGCCGTATTTGGTCTGCAGATCAGCCCAGGTGTCTTTCCAGTTAGCCCAGTCATCCGGCATGCCAACACTGTTGACTGCGCCTTCAACCTTGGCGGCTGCTTCAAGGGTTTTCAGGTCAGCATCTGCAGCCATGACTGAAGTGCTGAGAGCGATAGCGGAACCGAGGAGTGATGCCAGCAAAAGGTGTTTCATTCGAAGCTCCTTGTGCACTTCTGAAAGTTCTTTTTAGAAGTGATCGTTGCGGGTTGGTTGGTCTAGGTCAGCAATACCTGAGCCAAGTTAAGCTTTTTCGATGACATTTTTATGTTGGCGAGCTGTAGCGGTTGCCCTTGTTACAGCTGGCTCAGGCGCTGCGAGATAAGCGTAGACCATGACCAAAGCCTTGATATGGAAGGGCTTCAGAGGTTTTTTGGACAGTGCTGGCATGGTTTGTGATGGGGTTTGTCACGCAGCAGTCATCTACGCTAAGTAGGCTGTTTCTGCGCCCCGGTACGTGCAATGAGAATGGCTCGTGCCCCGTTATGGCGCTGGTCTAGTCCAGAAAGGTAATGTGATGCGCGAAGAAGTGCCCCGTGCGGTGACGACGATTTGTAATGCCCTGCAGGAGCAGATCGAGCATGGTCTGCTGCCGCCCGGTAGCAAATTACCCGCAGAACGTAAACTGAGCGAAGTGTTTGATACCACGCGTATCACCTTGCGTGAGGCGTTGGTACAGCTCGAAGCGTTGGGGCTTATCTATAGAGAGGAACGGCGCGGGTGGTTTATTTCACCGCCACGCTTGGCATACGACTTGATGCGCCGTAGCCACTTTCACGCGATGGTCAGTGCTCAGGGGCGAGTCGCTGACACTCAGGTTATCTCCGCGCGTTTGCAACCAGCGTCGGCAAAAATCTGTGAAATGCTGCAGTTGCCTGCGCTGTCCAGCGTGATTCAGATCTGCCGTGCGCGGCGCATTGATCAACGTCTGGTGCTGTATGTAGAGCATTATCTGAACCCGGAATATTTCCCGGGCATCCTTGATTGCGATCTCAATCAGTCACTGACCGAGCTGTACGCCAGCCGCTATGACTTGCGCTACGGCCAGGTGCGTTTCGAAATGGTCCCCACTGCGCTGCACGCCGAAGCCTCGGCGGCGCTCAAGGTTTCACTGGGCAGCCCGGGCTTGCGTATCGCGAGAGTCAACTTCGATCAGACCGGCCGCTTGATCGACTGTGATCTGGAGTATTGGCGGCACGATGCGATCCACGTGAGCGCGGTGGTGCGGGATATTTGAGGGATTGCCAGGGTATTGGTTAGCAAACCAATACCTACCTGGCTCCACCTGATCTGTAGGAGCTCACCGAGGTTACGAGGCCAGCGATGGCGGCTTGCCAGACAGAACGCTATCGCTGCCTCGCGTTGCTCGTGAGCTCCTACAGGGAGGTATCTACTTTGCGATAACTCATTGAAAACTTCCTCAGGAGGGGCATCTCAAGTCAGCTTCTCCAGAATCTTGAACACGACAGTGCCCAGAATCCCGATCATCCCCAGCCAGATCATGAATACGCCGCTGTTGCGCTCTTGGTAGTTGTAGCCAATGCACAACAGCAGCATGCCAGCGAGAATCGGTAGCAGAATCGAGAAAAACGCGTCCATGACGTCCAACCTCCAGAGGCTGATGGATTCAGTCTAGGTGGATTTGGACGCCATGGTGTTGATACAGAGCAGAGGTGAGCTGCCTCAAGGCAACTCATGACTCGCATAAAACGCGGTCAATACTTTCACCAGATGCGCCAGGTCATGACTACCCGCCAGTTCACGGATCGAGTGCATGGCGAACGTCGGCAGGCCGATGTCCACAGTGCGCACGCCCAGATGGCTGGCGGTAATCGGGCCGATGGTTGACCCGCAAGCCATGTCGCTGCGTACCACGAAGCTCTGCACCGGTACTTCTTCAGCCATGCACAGGTGGCGGAAGAACCCGGCGGTTTCGCTATTGGTCGCGTAACGCTGGTTGCTGTTGACCTTGATCACCGGGCCCGCATTGAGTTTCGGGCCGTGGTTGGCGTCGTGTTTCTCGGCGTAGTTGGGGTGAATGCCGTGGGCGTTGTCGGCAGAGACCAGTAGAGACTTCTGGATCGTGCGTACATAGTCCGCGCCATCCGGCAGCAGGCGCTGAAGGATCTGCTCCAGCATCGGGCCGTCAGCACCGCAGGTCGACGACGAGCCGACTTCTTCATGATCGGTGCAAACCAACAGACAGGTTTCATCAGTGTCGGTGCTGAGCAGCGCTTGCAAACCGGCATAGCACGACAGCAGATTATCCAGCCGCGCGCCCGCGATGAAGTCGGCATTCAGCCCGATCACTGCAGCGCTTTGTGTGTCGTAGAAACTCAGCTCGTAATCAAGCACCACATCAGCGTTCAGGCCGTGTTCGCGTGCCAGTTGATCGGTGAGCAAGGCGCGGAAATCGGCGCGTTCATCACCGGCAACTTGAGCGAGGATCGGCGGCAGCTCGGTTTGCGGGTTGATCGTCCAGCCTTCGTTGGCGGTGCGATTGAGGTGGATCGCCAGGTTGGGGATCACGGCAATCGGTAGCTTGAAGTCGATGAGCTGGCTTTCGACCTTGCCGTCACGACGGAAGGTGACGCGACCCGCCAGAGACAGATCACGGTCGAACCACGGGGCGAGCAAGGCACCGCCGTAGACTTCGACGCCCAATTGCCAGAAACCCTGGCGTTGCAGCTCGGGTTGCGGCTTGACCCGCAGGCATGGGCTGTCAGTGTGAGCGCCAACCATGCGGATGCCGCCGGTCAGTGGCGACTGACGGCCCAGGCGGAATGCCACAATCGATGAATCGTTGCGGGTAACGTAATACCGGCCGCCGGTTTCCGTGGCCCATGTTTCACGTTCGTCCAGGCGCTGGAAGCCAGAGGCTTCAAGGTGTTGAACGAGGGTAGCGGTGGCATGGAAAGGGGTAGGAGAGGCCTTGAGGAAATCAATCAGGCCCTTGTTCAGCTCTTCGCGCATAAGTCACTCCAGACAGCAATGGCGGGAGTTTACCGTATTGGCGGGGCGATGTTGGCAAGTCATTGAAGGCAGTGTGACCTTATAGTCCGGATGCGGCCCAGACCAAGCTCGGCTCCCACAGGGAGAATTCGATCTCATGTGGGAGCCGAGCTTGCTCGCGATTCAGGCGCCGCAAATATGAAGCTCGCTTCAGGTAATCAAAACGGCGCAGGACACTCAAACCGCAACCGCTCGCCACTCTGCGGATGGGTAAAGCTCAACATGCTCGCATGCAGGCACAAGCGCGGATACGCCGCCAAAGCTTCCGGATGTGCATACAAACCATCCCCCAGCAACGGATGCCCGATTGACAGCATGTGCACTCGCAACTGGTGCGAGCGCCCGGTAATCGGCGTCAGCTCGACACGACTGTAATGGCCGCAACGCTCCAGTACTTTCCAGAAGGTCTGCGCATGCTTGCCTGCTTCGTGATCCACCACATGCCGAGGCTTGGTCGGAGGGTCGTAACGCAAGGGCAGGTCGATACTGCCGCTGTCCAGCGTCGGTTCACCCCAGCACAGCGCGGTGTAGGCTTTTTCGGTTTCCCGGTCATGAAACTGCCGGGACAGCTCGCGATGCGTGTCCGGATCACGGGCCAGCAGAATGATCCCGGAGGTTTCCCAATCCAGTCGATGGACGATGCGGGCTTCGGGGTAGCCGTTTTCCTGCAGGCGGGTAATCAGGCAGTCCTTGTTGTCCTCGGCACGGCCGGGGACGGAAAGCAGCAGGGTTGGCTTATCAATCACCAGAACGGCAGCGTCCTGATGAATGATGCGGATGTTCGACAACGGCATTTAACGGCCTCTAAACGCAACGGCGGCATCAGCGCCACTCGCAAGAATGGTGCTAATGCCGCCGCAAGCAACCGCCGGATCTAGCGATCTGGCAGGGTGATGTTGAGTTCCAGAATCGAACAGCTGCCCTGATTTTCCAGAGCAACCTGCACATCGTTGGACTCGATGTTGACGTACTTGCGGATCACTTCAACCAGCTCTTTTTGCAGGGCTGGCAAGTAGTCCGGAGTTGTACGCTGGCCGCGTTCATGCGCCACGATGATCTGTAGACGCTCTTTCGCGACCGACGCGGTGGTGGTTTTTTTGCTGGCGCGAAAGAAGTCGAAAATGTTCATCAGTTACCCCCGAACAGGCGTTCGAAAAATCCTTTCTTCTGTACGTCCAGGAAACGGTGCTCACGATCTTTGCCCAACAGACGATCAACAGCATCGCTGTAGGCCTGACCGGCATCGCTCTGCTCATCAAGGATGACTGGCACGCCCTGGTTGGAAGCTTTCAGTACCGCCTGGGACTCAGGGATCACGCCCAGTAGTGTCACCGCGAGGATTTCCTTGACGTCTTCAACGCCCAGCATCTCGCCTTTGCTGACGCGCTCCGGATTGTAGCGGGTCAGCAGCAGGTGTTCCTTGATTGGCTCTTCGTTACGCTCGGCGCGACGCGATTTGCTGGCCAGCAGGCCCAGCATGCGGTCGGAGTCACGTACAGACGATACTTCGGGGTTGGTCACGACGATCGCTTCGTCGGCGAAGTACATCGCCAGGTGAGCACCTGTCTCGATACCTGCCGGGGAGTCGCAGACGATGTACTCGAAGGATTCCTTGAGTTCCATCAGGACTTTTTCCACGCCTTCCTTGGTCAGCGCTTCCTTGTCACGGGTCTGGCTGGCAGCCAGAACGTACAGGCCTTCGATCTTCTTGTCTTTGATCAGGGCCTGTTGCAGGTTGGCTTCGCCGTTTACCACGTTGACGAAGTCATACACCACGCGACGCTCGCAGCCCATGATCAGGTCGAGGTTACGCAAGCCGACGTCGAAGTCGACGATGACAGTTTTGTGGCCGCGCAATGCGAGACCGGTGCCGATGGCGGCGCTGGTGGTGGTCTTGCCCACACCACCCTTGCCGGATGTAACCACGAGAATCTTGGCCAAGGTGTATCACCCCTAGAGGAAAAGGACAGTTAGTCCTGAAGAGCGTCCCTTGAAGCGGCGACCGTCGAACAATGATGGAAATTGAAAAGCTCCCGGGGTGTCCTACCTTGAGAGCAATTTGCCAGGAACGATGAAAGCCCCCGGATTTCCTACTACCTTTGCTACGTTTTCGCGACGAATCAGGGATGCTTTGAAAATGGCGCAGTATCCGTTAAAGCCGGATGATGTTCAACACGTCACCTGACAGGCTGACCTGTACCGACGTACCCCAGAGTGGATCCCTGCGTAAATCTTCGGAAACCTTGTATTGCCCGGCGATGGATATCAGCTCCGCGCCCATTTGCTGACAGAAAATTCGCGCTTTGGTGTCGCCTTTTATTCCTGCCAGCGCCCGTCCGCGCAATGGGCCGTAAACATGGATGTTGCCATCGGCCAGAAGTTCCGCACCGGGACTGACCGGAGCAATGACCACCAGGTCGCCGCCGGGGGCGTAAATCTGCTGTCCACCGCGCACCGGCGTAGTGATCACGCGCGTAGGCTTGACGGTGGGCTCTGGCGGTTTTTCCGCTTTTTTCTTCGCAGCGTCGCCTTCCAGAGGGTCCAGTGGACGCTCACGGGCACCTGATGGTGGCAATACCGGCAAATCAATCGCGATGGCAGCGGCGATGTCTTCGATCCGGCTGGCACGGATCGCCAGGGTACGCAGGCCATGCTGGCGGCAAACCCGCATCAGGCCGGGCAAATCCAAGGCACCGCTGTCGGCGGGGAGCTTGTCGAGCGCCAGCACCAGCGGGGTGTTGCTGAAAAAATTCGGAGCCTGAGCCACTTTTGCCGCCAACTGACGGTCGAGGGCCTCAAGGTTGTTGCGAGCCAGCTCCAGCACGGTGATGGCGAGCATGCTGCCCTTGAGTTGGAAGACTGGATCCTGTTCTTGCGATTCGTTTTGGCTCATGGTCGGCATACAACGGCTTGTCGCTAAAAGTGCCGAGACTTATAACGAGAACGCCCGCTAGCCGCAAGCGGGGTCGAACCGTTGTAGAATGCGCGGCCATGGTTCTGGTGGAAGCTTTAATGGATCGCCCGCGTTTTCGAGCTTATTTTCTTCACCCCCGTTTCTGGCCGCTATGGCTGGGGCTTGGGCTGCTGTGGCTGGTTGTTCAACTGCCATTTCGCGTTCTGTTAGTCATCGGGCGGCTGTTGGGCGCAGTGATGTACCGGTTCGCCGCTGATCGCAAATACATTGCGTCGCGCAATCTGGAGCTGTGTTTTCCGCATTTGTCCGCGGATGAACGCAAGCGTCTGCTCAAGGAAAACTTCGCTTCAACCGGCATCGCCTTTTTTGAAATGGCCATGAGCTGGTGGTGGTCCAGGGAGCGCCTCGCCAGGCTGGCGCACATCGAAGGTCTGGAACATCTGCAGGCTGCGCACCAGCAAGGGCAGGGCGTGATTCTCATGGCGCTGCATTTCACTACGCTGGAAGTCGGTGCTGCGCTGTTGGGGCAGCAACACACGATTGATGGCATGTACCGCGAACATAAAAATCCGCTGTTCGATTTTGTTCAGCGTCGCGGCCGTGAGCGTCACAATCTGGATTCGCTGGCGGTAGAGCGTGAAGACGTACGCGGCATGCTCAAGCTACTGCGTGCCGGCCGCGCCATCTGGTACGCACCGGATCAGGATTACGGTGCGAAGCAGAGTGTTTTTGTCCCGTTGTTCGGCATTCAGGCTGCCACCGTGACGGCCACCAGCAAATTTGCCAAGCTGGGACGTGCTCAGGTTGTACCGTTTACTCAGCAGCGCCTGGCTGACGGCAGTGGCTATCGATTGGTCATCCATGCGCCGTTGCAGGATTTTCCGGGCGAAAGTGATGAAGTCGATTGCCTGCGCATCAATCAATGGGTAGAAAGTGCCATTACGGAGTGTCCTGAGCAGTATCTCTGGGCGCACCGTCGATTCAAAAGCCGACCTCCGGGCGAGCCTAAAATCTATAAAAAGCGTGAGTGATCAACTGAGGCGCAGCTAAATGCTTGAACCCGTCATCGCAATGGATGCTGTGAATGATGTAGAGCCCGTTACCGGGTTGATTCTGTCTGGTGGTGGGGCGAGGGCTGCTTATCAGGTCGGGGTGTTGGCGGGGATCGCCGATTTGCTGCCTCCTGGAGCACCCAATCCGTTTCCGGTCATCGTCGGTACCTCCGCGGGTGCCATCAATGCCGTCAAACTGGCCAGCGGTGCATTGCATTTTCGAACCGCTATTCATCAGTTGACCGAGTTCTGGCAGGGTTTTCGTAGCCATCAGGTGCTGCGTAGCGACTGGCCAGGCGTGATGAGTCAGGCTGGCCGATTCTTCGGCAACAGCCTGTTGGGGATCGGTTCCCAGGTGCCCGTTGCGTTGCTCAACAGCTCGCCGCTGCGGGATCTACTGACCGAGCGGCTGGATCTGCAAGGCATCGATGCTGCTATCGCAGCCAAACACCTGCGCGCTGTGGCAGTCACCGCATTTGGTTACGAGTCGGGTCACGCCATGACTTTCTACCAAGGCAAGGGCACCATCGATCCGTGGCTGCGCCATCGGCGCCTGGGCGTACCGACCCAGTTGACCATCGACCATTTGCTCGCCAGTTCGGCCATCCCGCTGTTGTTCGCGCCGGTCAAAATCGATCAGGAATACTTCGGCGACGGCGCTGTGCGTCAATCCGCACCTATCAGCCCGGCATTGCATCTGGGGGCCAATCGCGTGTTGGTCGTCGGTGTCAGCGGCAACCCGCGAGGCGCCGATGCCAACAGGCAGGTGCAACGGGTCACGAACGGCAAGCAGCCCACTCTGGCGCAGATTAGTGGACACATGCTTAACAGCACGTTCATTGACAACCTTGAAAGTGACATTGAAGTCCTGGAGCGCATGAATCTGGTCAGTGATCTGCTGCCCTGCGAGCATCGGGTGCGACAGAAGGGGCTGGCTCCGGTTGAAGTCCTGATCATCGCCCCAAGCCAGCCGATCGACCAGATCGCTGCACGCCACCGCCATGAACTGCCCCGCGCACTGCGCACCTTTCTGCGTGGCCCCGGAGCTACCAAGACCAGTGGCGCCAGTGTGCTCAGCTATTTGCTGTTTGAAGCGGGTTACTGTCGGGAGTTGATCGAACTGGGCCGCCATGACGCTATCGCTCAGGGCGAACAGCTGAAGCGCTTTTTGCGGTTGTATTGAACCTGCTATAGGCGACGTGGGGCCGGCTAACACCGGTCACGCGACATCGGCCAATATTTGGGATTGCATAGATCCTGTGGGAGCGAGGCTTGCCCGCGATAAGGCTGGACGCGATAGACCTGATATCTGCAGTGCTCTTATCGCGTGCAAGCCTCGCTCCCACAATTGATTGCATATCTCCTGTAGGAGAGCGTTTTGCCCCCCAAGGTGTCAGTGCCGACAACCCAAAACAGTATTCAAGCCGTCAACCGATCATCCCGAAAGTCCCGCAGCGCCTGCTCGATTTCTTCCCGGGTGTTCATCACGAACGGTCCGTATTGCACGATCGGTTCACGCAGTGGCTTGCCTGCGATCAGTAACACTCGGGCACCGTCTGTAGTGTTCAGTTGAAGCTCGCCTTCCCCGGACAGTCGCACCATGCGGCTGGCACTGACGCTCTGCGGATGACCGGCTAGCTCCAGGCTGCCCTCGTAGACATACAGCAACGCAAGATGCCCTTGGGGAATCTTCGGGCTGATGCTGCTACCGGCAGGCATGTGAAAGTCGAAATACTGCGGCTCAGTGTCTGGACGCTGCACTGCACCCGCTTGCTGGATTTGGCCGTCGTCGAACTGACCGGCGATCACCACTACATCAACACCGTTTTGGGTCGTTAGACGCGGGATGTTCTCCGGCTGGATGTCCTGATAGCTGGCGTCGTTGAGCTTGTTCTTGCCTGGCAGGTTCAGCCACAGCTGGAAGCCGCGCATCACACCTTCTTCCTGCTCAGGCATTTCGCTGTGGATAATGCCTCGCGCAGCGGTCATCCATTGCACGCCGCCACCTTGCAGCAGGCCGACGTTGCCCATGTGATCTTCATGACGCATACGGCCTTCGAGCATGTAGGTCACGGTTTCAAAACCACGGTGCGGATGTGGCGGGAAGCCGGCGATGTAATCGTCCGGCTTGTCGGAACCGAACTCATCAAGCATCAGAAACGGATCGAACTGCTCGACACCTGGCCCACCAAATACACGCGTCAGTTTTACCCCGGCACCGTCCGACGCGGGTTGACCCGCCTGGATCGAAAGCACTTTACGAAATTGGCTCATGGCGTTTCTCCTCATCAATGGCGACTATGCTATGCCTGTTTGGCCGATTGATGGGTGATGATTTTACGGGTGATTGATCAGGGATTTGGATGTTTTAGGGGGGGGATGCGAGCACCGCTCCCACAGGGTGACCGCATTCCAAATAGAGTATTGATGTGCACAAAAAAACGGCCAGCCGGATCGCTCCGGCTGGCCGTTTTTTACGCCGTGGTGTTACTCGGCGATCTGCAACTTGCGGGCTTCGGTGTAGACGTAACGCACTTTCTCGTATTCGAACGGCGAGTTCATCTGACCGTAGCGGAAGCTGGTGGTGTAGCGACGATCAATCGCCCGTAACAGGTAGAGTTCCGGGTGATCGCTGCTGACCTGTGCCACGTTGAGGAAGTTGATCTGCGATTCGGCCGTGAAGTCGAACAGCAGGCCGCCGGTGTCACGCAGGTTGGACGGGCCAAGCAGCGGCAGGACCAGGTACGGACCGGCCGGTACACCGTAGAAACCTAGAGTCTGGCCGAAGTCTTCGTTCTGGCGAGGCAGCCCCATTTTGGTTGCCGGGTCCCACAGGCCAACGACACCGATGGTGGTGTTAACCAGCAGGCGACCTGTGGTTTCCAGCGAGCGCTGACCTTTGAACTGGAACAGGCTGTTCAGCAGGTTAGGGATTTCACCCAGGTTGGCGAAGAAGTTGCTCACGCCAGTACGCACGAAACTTGGGGTCACGTAGCGGTAGCCGTTGACCACCGGAAGGAAAACCCACTCATCGAAACGGTAGTTGAAGTGGTAGACGCGCCGGTTCCAGGACTCAAGCGGGTCATAGACTTCCAGTGCGGTCAGCGTGGCGCGTTCAAATTCCCGTTGATCAAGGCCGGGGTTGAACTGCAGCGATTTTAGCGGCTGGGTAAAACCGTCAGCATCGTCTTGACGCAGCACAGTGGCCGGGTGTTCGGCGATATTGCTGTCGACGACCGGGTCCGCAGCCTGAACGGTCCCTGCGCAGAGCAGGGCAGCGAGGAGTAAAAGACGTTTAGCCACGGAAGAACTCCAGCATGGCGTCGCTGTTGACGCGGTAATTGATGTTGCCGCAATGGCCGCCGTAAGGGTAAACGGTCAGGCGATCGCCGAATGTCTTGCGCAGGAAACCCAGGTCGCCGGAGCCCAGAATCACATCGTCAGCGTTGTGCATGACGGAGATCTTCTTGCTGGTGTGCAGGTAATCCTTGAGCGCGTACAGGCTGACCTGATCAACCAATTGCAGCAGGCTGCCGCCATCGGTGCGGGCACGCCACATCGGGATAACTTGCTCGGTCAGGTAGCAGTCGAAGTCGCACTGCAGCGCGCGACGCAGGAACGGCGAAAGGCTGGTGCCTTCGGTGATCGGGAATTTCGGTGGCGTGATCAGACCGCGACGGTTGATCAGGTCAGAGGTAAACGCGATATCGGCCGATGAAAAGCGGAACGAGGTGCCGATCAACATCGCCATCTGTTCATTGGTCAGGTGCTGCTTGGACTGCTGGAAGTCATACAGCAGTGCGTCGTTGAGGTCGATGTAACCTTTCTGACGGAAGTAGCGGGTCAGTTTGGCCAGTACCAGCTCATAGAACGTGGTGCTGTTGTCGATGCCCTTGACGTTGGTCTGTACCAGCTTGTCCAGGTTGGAGATCGAGGTGTAGAGGTTGACCGGCGGGTTGAGCAGCAGGACTTTCTTGAAGTTGAAGCTGCGGCGGGTTTCATCCAGACGACTGACAAATGCTGCGTTCAGCGCGCCCAGGCTGTAACCGGTCAGGTAGAAATCGGTGATTTTCAGTTCGGTTTGTTGCGCGCGTACCGCTTGCATTACGCGGTACAGGTCCTCGGCATCTTCAGTAGAGATACCCGGGGTCGCGAAACGCGAGGCCGAGCTCATGAAGTCATAGCTGGTTGGCGAAGACAGCTGAACAACGTGGTAGCCCGCGCCGTAGTACAGCTTCTTGAGGAATTCGTTGATGGTGCTGTTGTAAGGCGCGCCGGTGCCTGCGATCAGAAAGATCAATGGCGCGGCATGGTCTTGTTTGGCCATGCGGTAACGCAGCTTTTTCACGGCCCAGAAGTTGTCTGGCAGCGTGAACTCGCGCTCTGGGCGCAGATTCAGGGTGTAGTCGTCCTGATCGATGTCATCGTCTGCTGGCAGCTCCGGACGCATGTCGGGAGGCGTGGTAGCAATGGTTGCTTCGAATGGGTTCTTTAGAGGATAGCCATACGTGGCGGGGTCGACATCGACCGCCATAGCGGACGCACTCAAACAGAGGCCACCAATGACGGCAGCAAAGCGCAGGAAACGGAGCATGACTAGATCCCTTGGGAAAGAAGTGCTGATGAGGTACGCGGGCTATGACCATTGGTGTAGTGCCAAAGTGCCGTGATCGCCAGCGAACCTTTTGTAAATAGTTCGAGACAATACACGTTCTCTGGCGTCAGGGGAGCAGCAGTGTGCTTTTTTGTCGTTTATAAAATGAATGGGCGGGATTTGCGGGGGGGCTTGCGTTACGCGGCATGCGGTGTGGCTGTCTGCACAGGATCCCTGTAGGAGTGAGCTTGCTCGCGATAGCGTTTAATCAGGCGAGCTATTTTTTGATAGGTCGATTGCAATCGCGAGCAAGCTCACTCCTACAGCTCTGCACGATTTGTGGCAGACAGCATAAAGGGGAGCCTGGGCTCCCCTTTAAATGGTTTTACGTGCTCTTTTTTTATTGTTTTAGGGTGGCCTGTTGTTGTTTTTGGCGACCGCTCCCTTTACTGCGTTCTTGTTCGATCCCCATCCGGGATCAAGAGCAAACGTATTTTTTTGAGCGCTGACCTTACTTCGACCTTGCGATCCAACCAGTTCGGGAGCTACCTGAAGGTAGTTTTATTGTTCTCTGCCCGGTTGCGAGAGCCCGAAGGCGCCTCCGTGAAGCTGATCCACTCCAAAAAAATCTGTTAGCTGCGTCTCTGTGCCTTTGTTCTTGTTATGTCAGAGCCGATACGTCTTGTTCTTATTAGGTGTACTGCATTTTTATTCTTGTTATGCCAGAGATACAGCAGGGTCTGTGCCAACTTTAATAATTCTATTAAAATCAATAGCTTGCGATTTTCAATATTTGCTTTGCCGGTGCAGGGGTGGTGATTATGTTCCCGTGTTACACGCTGTTACAGCGATTGCTGACCTCGCGGTAACACTCCTGTCATTGAAAAGCGTTACCCGGTAGCGGCCGATGAGAAGGCGAGTCGAATGCCTCGATGCGCTGCACTTCAACAAGACACAGGTCTTTTATCGCTATCAGGGAGGGGGTGTCGTTTGACATGCAAATTTCGGACGGAACTGCCCGCCTTTTACGACAAGGTTGTCGCTGATGGCACTCAGGTGTCGTTTCTCCGTGCCTTGATGTCGCTGACAGAGCATGTCGTATTGCTCCACAGGTTGATGATCAAGGGGCGATACGATGCTGGCCATCATTCGTCGAGTCATTGAGGCGTGAAAAAGTGCGCAGTGCTCCAAGGCTGGGCGCGGACTGCGGTCTTTATAAAAACGTTAACGATGCCTGACCTTATTGTCGGGCGCGAGACTACCGGGGAAGTAACGATGAAAATGCGAAAAATCCTGGGCGTGAGTGCTGCTCTGGCGCTTGCTGTCAGTTCCACGCTGGCACATGCCAAAGAAGTGAGTATCGGTTACGTCGATGGCTGGTCCGACAGCGTCGCGACCACGAACGTCGCTGCTGAAGTCATCAAGCAAAAGCTGGGTTATGACGTGAAACTCCAGGCAGTGGCGGCCGGGATCATGTGGCAGGGCGTTGCGACGGGCAAGCTGGACATGATGCTGTCGGCCTGGCTGCCTGTTACCCACGGCGAGTACCTGGCCAAGAATAAAGACAACGTTGTGAACTATGGCGCCAACTTCAAGGACGCCAAAATTGGCTTGATCGTGCCCGAGTACGTGAAAGCCAACAGCATTGAAGACCTCAAGACGGATGATTCCTTCAAGAAGAAAATCACCGGTATCGATGCGGGGTCGGGCGTGATGCTCAAGACCGATGAAGCCATCAAGGCTTACGGGCTGGATGGTTACAAACTGCAGGCCAGTTCGGGGGCGGGCATGATTGCCGAGCTGACTCGTGCTTATGGCAAGGAGCAGTCCATCGCAGTGACCGGCTGGGTACCGCACTGGATGTTTGCCAAGTGGAAGCTCAAGTTCCTTGAAGATCCGAAGGGCGTCTATGGTGCTGCTGAAACCGTTGACAGCATCGGTAGCAAAGAGCTGGCCACCAAGGCACCGGAAGTTGTCGAGTTCCTGAAGAAATTCCAGTGGAAGTCCAAGGATGAAATTGGCGAGGTCATGCTGGCTATTCAGGACGGCGCCAAACCAGAAGCAGCTGCCAAGGATTGGGTCGCTAAGCACCCTGATCGCGTGAAGGAGTGGACTGGCAAATAAGTCAGCCTGCTTGCGTAGCATCCGAAGCCGCCCGGTTTAACGACCGGGCGGTTTTTTGTGTCCAGGTAAAAAGTCTTGTACCCCCACGACTTTAAGAGTCTTGGTGGCCTTTTGTAGGAGTGAGCTTGCTCGCGATAGCGTCGGGGCAGTCAAAGAGTTCATTCCCTGACCCGACGCTATCGCGAGCAAGCTCACTCCTACAGGCCTGGTCGATTGAAAGCACAACGCCCAATCTACGACTAATGTCGCTCTAATACTAAGGTCGTCTGGAGCGCTTGCCAGACCAGACTAAAGTGCAAGACGTGACATCTCATCTGTGCTGCGAGGACAAAAACAATGAACGACAGCATTTACCTCTCGATTCAAAACAGCCCCCGTTTCAAGGAGCTGGTATCCAAAAGGGAGCGGTTCGCCTGGATTCTTTCAGCGATCATGCTCGGGCTGTACGCCGCTTTCATCCTTTTGATTGCGTATGGACCACACATTCTGGGCGCGAAACTCAGCGCTACTTCGACCATTACCTGGGGAATGCCGATTGGGGTCGGCCTGATCGTGTCTGCTTTTGTGCTGACCGGCATCTATGTTCGTCGTGCCAACGGTGAATTCGATGACCTGAACAACGCCATCCTGAAGGAGGCACAGCAATGATCGGGCGTCTATCTGCAGCATTCGGCCTGGCCGCCTTTGCACCGTCGCTCTGGGCGGCTGATGCATTGACCGGCGCTGTGCAAAAGCAACCGTTGAACACCTCGGCGATCATCATGTTCCTGGTGTTCGTCGCGTTCACGCTGTACATCACCTATTGGGCGTCGAAGAAAAACAAGACAGCCTCGGACTACTATTCAGCAGGCGGCAAGATCACCGGTTTTCAAAACGGCCTGGCCATTGCCGGTGACTACATGTCAGCGGCGTCCTTCCTGGGTATTTCCGCCCTGGTGTACACCTCTGGTTATGACGGCCTGATCTACTCGATCGGCTTCCTGGTGGGCTGGCCGATCATTCTGTTTCTGATCGCCGAGCGTCTGCGTAACCTGGGCAAATACACCTTTGCTGACGTGGCCTCTTATCGCCTCAAGCAGAAAGAAATTCGCACCCTGTCCGCCTGCGGTTCGTTGGTAGTGGTTGCGTTCTACCTGATCGCGCAGATGGTTGGCGCAGGCAAGCTGATTCAGTTGCTGTTCGGGCTGGACTACACCGTTGCGGTGATTCTGGTCGGTATCCTGATGTGCCTGTATGTGCTGTTTGGCGGCATGCTGGCCACCACCTGGGTACAGATCATCAAGGCTGTCATGCTGCTCTCCGGTGCGTCGTTCATGGCGCTGATGGTAATGAAGCACGTCAACTTCGACTTCAACATGCTGTTTGCCGAGGCGGTCAAGGTTCACCCTAAAGGTGAAGCGATCATGAGCCCGGGCGGTCTGGTGAAAGATCCGATTTCGGCGTTCTCTCTGGGCCTGGCGCTGATGTTCGGTACCGCGGGTCTGCCACACATCCTGATGCGTTTCTTCACCGTGAGCGATGCTAAAGAAGCGCGCAAGTCGGTGTTCTACGCAACGGGCTTCATCGGTTACTTCTACATCCTGACCTTCATCATCGGCTTCGGCGCGATCCTGCTGGTCAGCACCAACCCTGCGTTCAAGGATGCAGCGGGCGCTCTGTTGGGTGGTAACAACATGGCAGCGGTTCACTTGGCCGATGCGGTCGGCGGCAGTCTGTTCCTGGGCTTCATCTCGGCAGTTGCGTTCGCCACCATTCTGGCAGTGGTTGCCGGGCTGACTCTGGCGGGTGCTTCGGCGGTATCCCACGACCTGTATGCCAGCGTGATCAAAGAGGGAAAGGCCAACGAGAAGGACGAAATCCGTGTTTCGAAGATGACTACTATTGCGCTGGCAGTGGTGGCAATCCTTCTGGGCATCGCTTTCGAAAGCCAGAACATCGCGTTCATGGTGGGCCTGGCGTTCTCCATCGCGGCCAGCTGTAACTTCCCGGTACTGCTGCTTTCCATGTACTGGAAAAACCTGACCACCCGTGGCGCCATGATTGGCGGCTGGATGGGCCTGGTCAGCGCCGTGGTGCTGATGATCCTCGGTCCGACCATCTGGGTATCGATCCTGCACAACCCGAAAGCCATCTTCCCGTACGAATACCCGGCGCTGTTCTCTATCGCCATCGCATTCGTGGGCATCTGGTTCTTCTCTATCACCGACAAGTCGAAAGCGGCAGAGGGCGAGCGTGCCTTGTTCTATCCGCAGTTCGTACGCTCCCAGACTGGCTTGGGTGCCAGCGGCGCGTCGTCGCACTAAGCTGTCGTAAATGCTCCATAAGAAAGCAGCCTTCGGGCTGCTTTTTTATTTGCCGTAATTCTGTAGGAGTGAGCTTGCTCGCGATTCGTTCTTTCAGTCGATGAATATGTTGCCTTTGCTGACGCTATCGCGAGCAAGCTTGCTCCTACAAGACTGTGTTTGCCGCGTGATAGTGTAGTGTCAGATAGCCCACGCTCGTTCTAAAACTGAAACCCGCTAGTTATTAGCCAATAAAAAGCCCCGCTATAAGCGGGGCTCTTTTGCTGTCTGGCGCGGGAACGTTATATCCGTCCCAACAGCACCAATATCAGCAGAATCACCAGAACGGTACCGATGATGCCCGATGGACCGTAGCCCCAGCTGCGCGAGTGCGGGAAGACTGGCAGACCGCCGATCAACAGCAGAATCAGGACGATGATAAGAATAGTGCCGATGCCCATGATGAGTTCCTTCCTTAGTTCTTGGTAAATGGCTAGAACAGTTCAAGCTTCCGCCCGATGGCATAAAGTTTGTGCTGCTTGAATGATCCGACTGTAGGCGTTCGAAAAAAGTCCATCGAAAAGGTGAGAAAGTTTACATTTTGAAAAAAGTTTATAGTGGGCAAAAACAAGTTGAACTTTAAACACCTGAAGCTGTTTCTGTTTTCGCCTTTTTGCTTGAGGACATGTACATGCTCTATCGTCTGGGCGCTGATGCTGTATTGGTCATTCATCTACTGTTCATCGTGTTCGTGCTGTTTGGCGGGCTGCTGGTTTTGCGCTGGAGCTGGGTGATGGTTTTGCACATACCGGCGATGATCTGGGGAGCTGTGGTGGAGTTTTTCCATTTTTACTGTCCGCTAACGCCTCTGGAGAATGCATTACGTGTCCGCGCGGGCGGAGAAGGGTATGACGGGGGATTCATCGAGCACTATCTGATCGCGTTGATTTATCCGGCAGGCCTGACCCCACAGATCCAGCTGTGGCTGGGTGCTGTAGTGCTGGTGGTCAACGCCGCAGTGTATGCCTGGATCATCCTGCGTTTATGGCGCAAGCCCACGTAGGCCGTGGGTTTGCCCGTGTCATTCAGCGCCCTGATGGTGGGTCGAAGTGATGATTTCCGTGGTTACACTGGGCTCACGCTGTAAAACATGAGCCCCTAACCACAAGGCGTTTGTTATGCAAAATCGCATCATGATCACTGGTGCAGGTTCCGGCCTGGGTCGCGAAATCGCTTTACGCTGGGCCCGGGAAGGCTGGCGCCTGGCACTGTCTGACGTCAACGATGTTGGTTTGCAGGAAACCTTGAAACTGGTGCGGGAGGCCGGTGGCGATGGCTTCGTTCAGCGCTGCGACGTACGTGACTACAGTCAACTGACGGCGCTGGCTCAAGCGTGCGAAGAGAAGTTTGGTGGCATCGACATTATTGTCAATAACGCTGGCGTAGCTTCGGGAGGCTTCTTTAACGAACTGTCTCTGGAAGACTGGGACTGGCAGATCGCGATCAATCTGATGGGCGTGGTCAAAGGTTGTAAGGCTTTTTTGCCAATGCTTGAAGCGAGCAAAGGCAAGATCATCAATATTGCATCCATGGCTGCCCTGATGCAGGGGCCGGCCATGAGCAATTACAACGTCGCCAAGGCCGGTGTCGTGGCTCTTTCCGAAAGTTTGCTGGTTGAACTAAGTGAGCAGGAAGTGGGCGTGCATGTCGTCTGCCCGTCTTTTTTTCAGACCAATCTGCTGGACTCCTTCCGCGGCCCGACTCCGGCCATGAAAGCTCAGGTCGGAAAACTGCTGGAAAGCTCGCCGATTACGGCAACGGATATCGCTGACTACATCTACGAACATGTCGCGCAAGGCGAATTCATGATCCTGCCCCACGAGCAAGGGCGCATGGCCTGGCAACTGAAACAGAAAAATCCCCAGGCGCTGTACGACGAGATGACAAGCATGTGCGCGAAGATGCGCGCCAAGGCGCGGCAGGGTAGGGAGTAGATTACCGGCGATGAAATGCAATCTCTGTGGGAGCCGGGCTTGGTCTGGGCTCCCACATGAGATTGCATTCCAGTTCAACTGTAGTGTTGTTCATAAGCGCCCTCTTGGGCCCATGCCTTTCGTTACATCCACTGTTTTCTGATACGGTTGCCGCCATCCATTGCAACCGCTGAAGAGAAATTTCTGTGCTCAATTACTTGTGGTTTTTCCTGGCGGCGTTGTTCGAGATCGCGGGCTGCTATGCGTTCTGGATGTGGCTACGCCAGGGGAAAAGTGCGCTGTGGGTGATTCCGGCGTTGATCAGCCTGGCAGTGTTCGCGGTCTTGCTGACCCGTGTCGAAGCGGCGTACGCAGGCCGTGCTTATGCGGCGTATGGCGGGATCTACATTATTGCTTCTATAGGCTGGCTGGGAATCATAGAGCGAGTCAGGCCGCTGACACTGGACTGGTTGGGCGCGGCACTCTGTTTGGTGGGCGCGAGCATCATCCTCTTTGGCCCTCGCTGGCAGTAAGTTTTCCTACCTGATTGGTCGTTAAGTAAGACATTTCTGTCAGTTAAGTCTGGCGGAGGTGAAGGACGTTACTGATTTTGTCCAGGCCAATTGATGCCTGGAGACAGGCCATGCAATCTGCTCTCCGGTTAACAATAAGAGAGCAAGGAAATGCTGGTTATATTGCGGGAAGCAGGGGAGGTGTTTTCGATCGGCGAAGAGATCACCGTACAGGTTCTGGCTATTCACGGTAATCAGATTCGTTTGGGGATTGAGGCCCCACGGCACGTCAAGGTTCACCGTGCCGAAGTCTACGAGCGTATTGCCAAGAGGCTTTCGAGTCAGTCGAAGGGTGAGGGGAAGCTACCCGACACTAGCTCATGATCAGTCGAAGAATTCTTTTGGAACATCGTGCTTGAGCATGAGCTGGCACTGTTGGCTTTCCAGGTCGAAAAAAATCACTGCCTGGCCTTTGCTCAAAGCATGACGTACACGCAAGACTCGGGTTTCCAATGGGGTTTCGTCGCCATTGTCGGTTCCGTCACGGGTCACGAAATCTTCAATCAGACGGGTGAGGGTGTCAGCTTCGAGTTGGTCGTGGGGGATCAGCATGGGCGCTCTCGCATCAATTCCCCGCGATGATAGTGCCGATGTCTGAAAAAAGCAGGGAGATTTTCCCGGACGCAGATAGCAGGAAGTTGTGAACCCGAACGGTACAGACTGTGTGAAAACTACTGCGCTCGGCAATACTGCGTTAAAAACAGCCGAAAAATGCTCATTTAGAACACCTAGACTCCGCTTTTTCGGCTGTTTTTGCCTTGTCTTGCCGTCGCTCGCTACGTTTTCACACAGTCTGGGTAGGAGCGAATTCATTCGCGAATGTGGTGTTCCAGTACATAAATCCATAGCGACTGTACGTGCCTCTTCGCGAATGAATTCGCTCCCACGTGAACTGTGTTTCAGGCAAACACAGAGTCTCCCCTGGAGGTGTTTTTCCGCCCTAAGCGTTACTCCACCTCTTCCCGGTTCTGCCCCACCAGACTGTCGACGCTCGGTACCCGGGTATCGGTTTCCATCTGTGCATCGTGCTCGATCTGATGGCTGAAGCGCTCAAGCGAAGACTGTGCAGGCTGCGCATCGCTGGCGAAGACCGGCGGGCTGAGCATGTAGGCACCCAGCAGGCGGCTCAGTGCGGCGAGGCTATCGATGTGAGTCCGCTCATAGCCATGAGTTGCGTCGCAACCGAACGCGAGCAGGGCGGTACGGATGTCGTGGCCTGCGGTGACTGCCGAATGCGCATCGCTGAAGTAGTAGCGGAACATGTCGCGACGGACTGGCAGTTCATTCTCACTGCCCAAACGCAGCAGATGCCGGGACAGGTGATAGTCGTAAGGGCCACCGGAATCCTGCATTGCCACGCTGACCGCGTGTTCGCTGGAGTGTTGGCCGGGAGCAACCGGCGCGATATCGATGCCGACGAATTCACTGACATCCCAAGGCAACACGCCCGCAGCGCCGGTGCCGGTTTCCTCGGTTATGGTGAACAGTGGGTGGCAATCGATCTGCGGCTCGGCACCACTGTCGACAATAGCTTTAAGTGCCGCCAGCAGTGCGGCGACACCGGCTTTGTCGTCCAGGTGACGGGCACTGATATGGCCGCTTTCGGTGAATTCCGGCAGCGGATCAAACGCTATGAAGTCGCCGATACCGACACCCAGAGATTCGCAATCGGCTTTGGTGGTGCTGTAAGCGTCGAGGCGCAACTCGACGTGATCCCAACTGATGGGCATTTCGTCGACAGCCGTGTTGAACGCATGACCGGAGGCCATCAACGGCAGCACGCTGCCGCGAATCACGCCATGGTCAGTGAATACGCTGACCCGGCTGCCTTCGGCGAAGCGGCTTGACCAGCAGCCAATCGGTGCGAGTGACAGGCGACCGTTGTCTTTGACCTCACGCACGGCGGCACCAATGGTGTCCAGGTGAGCGGAGACCGCGCGGTCAGGGCTGTTTTGCTTGCCTTTGAGGGTGGCGCGAATCGTGCCGCGCCGGGTCAGCTCAAAAGGGATGCCCAGCTCTTCAAGACGCTCAGCGACGTAGCGCACGATGGTGTCGGTGAAGCCTGTGGGGCTTGGGATCGCGAGCATTTCCAACAGGACTTTCTGCAGGTAGTTCAGATCCGGTTCGGGGATATTTTTTGCAGTGGTCATTGGGGTACTCCTGAAATACGAGAGCTGTACACGGCTTTCTTGTAGGAGCTGCCGAAGGCTGCGAAGGGGATGGATCACAATCGCAGCCTGCGGCAGCTCCTACAGGAGCACGGCACAGCGGAGATTCACACGTGCGCAGGCAAACTGTGCGGAAACAGCAGATCGACAAACTTTTCTGCCGTCGGTTGCGGTTCATGGTTGGCGAGCCCGACGCGTTCGTTGGCCTCGATGAAAACGTACTCGGGCTGATCGGCGGCCGGGACCATCAAGTCCAGGCCCACCACCGGGATGTCCAGCGCACGGGCGGCGCGGATGGCTGCGTCGCTGAGCACCGGGTGCAGAATCGACGTTACATCCTCCAGGCAGCCACCGGTGTGCAGGTTGGCAGTGCGGCGTACCGCCAGACGTTCGTCCATGGGCAATACGCTGCTGAGTTCATAACCGGCATCACGCACCGTACGCTCGGTTTCCTCGTCCATGGGGATCTTGCTTTCGCCACTGGTCGCTGCGGCACGACGCCGACTCTGGGCCTCGATCAACTGGCCGATGGTATGGCGACCATCACCCACGACTTCAGCAGGTCGACGAATTGCTGCGGCGACTACTTCGAAGCCGATCACGACAATGCGCAGATCCAGCCCCTCGTGGAAGCTTTCCAGAATGACCCGGGTGTCGAACTGTTTGGCGCGTTCGATGGCGCCGTGCATTTCTTCGACGGTTTGCAGATTGACGGCAACGCCTTGGCCTTGCTCGCCATCCAGCGGTTTGACAACGATTTGCTTGTGCTCTTCAAGAAACGCCCGATCAGCCTCGTCGTCACCCGCCCGTTGTTGCGCAGGCAACTTCAGGCCTGCAGATTTCAGGGCCTTGTGGGTCAGGCTCTTGTCCTGACACAGCGTCATACTGACCGCGCTGGTCAAGTCGCTCAGCGATTCCCGGCAACGAATCCGGCGTCCGCCATATGCCAGCGTAAACAAGCCAGCCTCGGCGTCATCCACCTGTACTTCGATACCCCGACGGTGCGCTTCTTCAACAATAATCCGCGCGTATGGATTGAAATCAGCTTCCGGGCCAGGGCCTAGAAACAGTATTTCGTTGATGCCGTTTTTGCGCTTGATGGCGAAGGTTGGCAAGTTGCGAAAACCCAGCTTGGCGTACAGCGCCTTGGCTTGCTGATTGTCATGCAGCACCGACAGGTCCAGATAACTCAGGCCACGGCTCATGAAATGCTCAATCAGATGACGCACCAGCACTTCGCCAACACCGGGGCGCGTGCATTGCGGGTCTACGGCCAGGCACCAGAGGCTGCTGCCGTTTTCCGGATCATTGAACGCCTTGTGATGATTGAGGCCCATGACGCTGCCGATCACCGCATTAGTCGTCTCATCCTCCGCCAGCCAGTAAACCGGACCGCCTTGATGACGCGGGGTCAGCAGCTCCGGGTCGATGGGCAGCATGCCGCGCGCGATGTACAGATTGTTGATGGCCTGCCAATCGGCACTGTTCTGCGCCCGGCGAATCCGAAAGCCGCGAAACACCCGTTGCGCAGGACGGTAATCGCTGAACCACAGGCGCAAGGTGTCCGACGGGTCGAGAAACAATTGTTGAGGCGATTGAGCGAGCACCTGCTGCGGGGCAGCGACATACAGCGCAATATCGCGCTCGCCCGGCTTCTCGTTGAGCAACTCATTGGCCAGCGCAGCCGGATCAGGGTAAGTGTGGCCGATCAGCAGTCGGCCCCAGCCGCAATGCAGGGCGAGCGGTTTGGCTTCATTGTCACTGCCGTCCTCTGCAAAGCGCGCTTGAAGCCGTTCATACGAAGGCGACTGGCCGCGCAACAGGCGCTGACTGTAGGTCGTCGAGTGCTGTTTCATTAATCAGAGTCCTTGTTCGCTGAGCCACAGGTTCAGCGCTGCCAACTGCCACAACTTGGAGCCGCGCAGAGGCGTCAGTTGACCTTCCGGGTTGGTCAACAGTTTGTCGATCATGGCCGGGTTGAACAGGCCGCGATCCTGGCTCGGGTCAACCAGCAAGTCGCGTACCCAACCCAGCGTCGCACCTTCCAGATGCTTGAGGCCCGGTACCGGGAAGTAACCTTTTTTACGGTCGATCACTTCCGAAGGGATGACCAGACGCGCAGCTTCTTTCAGCACCTGTTTGCCGCCGTCAGGCAACTTGAATTTGCCGGGAATACGCGCCGACAGTTCCACCAGGCGATAGTCCAGGAACGGCGTACGCGCTTCCAGGCCCCAGGCCATGGTCATGTTGTCGACGCGCTTGACCGGGTCATCGACGAGCATGATCGTGCTGTCCAGACGCAGTGCCTTGTCCACGGCCGCATCGGCGCCCGGTTGAGCGAAGTGCTCGCGAACAAAATCACCCGCTGCATCGTTGGCGGTCAGCCACTTGGGCTGCACGGTTGCCGCGTACTCGTTATAACTGCGATCGACAAACGCATCGCGATAAGCCGCAACCGGATCGGCAGCGCCATCAACTTGCGGATACCAGTGATAGCCGGCGAACAGCTCGTCGGCACCCTGGCCGCTTTGCACCACTTTGCAGTGCTTGGAGACTTCGCGGGACAGTAGATAGAAAGCGATGCAGTCATGACTCACCATCGGCTCGCTCATGGCGCGAAACGCCGCAGGCAACTGCTCGATAATCTCGTGTTCCTGAATGCGCAACTGATGGTGATTGGTGCCGTAATGCCTGGCGATCAGGTCGGAGTACTGGAATTCGTCACCACGTTCACCACCTGCATCTTCAAAACCGATGGAGAAGGTCGACAGGTTTTCGACGCCGACTTCGCGCAGCAATCCAACCAGCATGCTCGAATCGACGCCGCCGGAAAGCAATACACCGACATCCACTGCCGCACGCTGACGAATCGCCACCGCTTCGCGAGTACTGTCGAGCACACGATCACGCCAGTCTTCCAGCGTCAGATTGGCCTCATCGGCATGCGGGCCGTAAGGCAGACGCCACCAGACTTGCTGTTCAGTCTTACCGTGGGCATCAATGCGCATCCAGCTGGCAGGTGCGAGCTTTTCGACACCGGCGAGCAAGGTGCGCGGGGCTGGGACCACAGCGTGGAAGTTCAGGTAATGATTGAGGGCCACCGGGTCGAGCATGCCGCTGATGTCGCCACCTTTGAGCAGGGCTGGCAGTGTCGATGCGAAGCGCAGGCGCTTGTCAGTGCGCGAAAAGTACAGCGGCTTGACGCCCAGACGGTCACGAGCGATGAACAGCTCTTGCTTGTCGCGATTCCAGATCGCAAAGGCAAACATGCCATTGAGCTTGGGTAGTAAATCAACGCCCCAGGCGTGATAGCCCTTGAGCAACACTTCGGTGTCGCCGTCGGAATGGAACTGGTAACCCAGGTTTTGTAGCTCGGTCCGCAGTTCCGGATAGTTATACACCGCGCCGTTGAAGGCCATTGAAAGGCCCAGGTGGCTGTCGATCATTGGCTGCGCAGAGGCGTCCGACAGGTCCATGATTTTCAGGCGGCGATGACCAAGAGCAATCGGCCCCTGGCTGTGAAACCCCCACGCATCCGGGCCGCGAGGCGCCAGCTCATGGGTAATGCGTTCAACAGCGGCTAGATCCGCCGGTTGATGGTCGAAACGTAATTCTCCAGCTAATCCGCACATAAGTCCTTACCGGTTTTCCGTTGGGGAAGGTGGCTGAGAAAGTGCAGCCACCCAGAAACTGACCCATGGGAAACGGGGGAGTTTTAGATCAATCGGTTATAAGGGCTTCAGTGGTGGCTAGATTTGGGTTCAATTCCTGTATGAACTTTGGAATGCATTACCCCGTGGGAGCAGAGCTTGCTCGCGATAAGAACACCGCGGTCTATCCGAATCGAGTCCAGCCATATCGTCGGAATGCCGCCCAGACCAAGCTCTACTCCTACAGAGGATCATCGAAGGCACTTGCACTCTATGCGTGCAGCCATCAATACCCGGTCATCTCCAGATACCCCACACCTTTATGACTGCCACTCAAGGTAATCGGGCCCTCCCAGTAGGGAATCTGCAGGTCCATCCAGGCCTTGGGATTCAGGGCTTCGGTGATGATTTCCAGACCCTTGCCGGGGATTTTCACCGACCAGCGGGTCGGCATGTCGTGGCCTGCAACGCGAGTATTGGCCAATGGCAACAGGCTGATGTCGTTGGCGGTCAGCAGTTGTGTGCTGCCGTCAGCGTTGATCCATGTGCCGGTCAGGTAGGGCTCGCCCTGTTTTTGGCGCATGCGATACAGCATCAACTCTTCGCCACTGTCCAGATGCACCGAGAACCAGTCCCAGCCGGTCTGGTTGGAGGTCAACGGCTGGCTGCTCCATTCGCGATCCAGCCACGCCGGGCCGCTGACTTGATAACGTTTGCCAGCGATGGTCAGTTCGCCGTCGGCTTGAAAGTACGGCTGGCTGTAGTAATACGAAGCCTGACCCTGTTCGGATTTCTGACTGAAGCCCTGTGTGCCCTGCAGCACCAGCGGTTTGCTGGCCGTCAGATGGAGCTGATAAGCGAACTGCGGCCCCTTGGCCTGCAATTGCATGTCAGCCAACGGGTCTGCCGTGGTCGAATCGCTGCGCAGTGCCCAGTCGTCGATCCACGCTGAAAATGGCGTGAGCTTTACCCCTGCCTGTTCGATACCGCCCCGTGCATAGCGCTCCGCCGCGTAGTGTTGCGTGGCCGAGGTCACCGCAGCGTGGCCCATCCAGATCGTCCCGTCATTCCAGCCCGAGCCCTCAGCACCGGCGCGTAACGCATTGCGGAACAGTGTCCATTGCACGCCGAAGTTCTGCCCTTGCTCGTCCTTGAGGTTGGCGGTGATATACCACCACTCGATGCGGAATCCCGGATGCGGGCCGTGATCCTCCGGAAAGGCGAACTTACGGCCCGGCGTGACCGGGGTGAACTGTTCTGCCTGATTGCCCAGACCGGCGAAACCCTGTTCTGGCTCGGCAGGTTTATCACAGCCGGCAAGGGTCAGGAGAATTAGCAGCACCAGCCGGTTAATTTTCATTGGCAAACGTCCTCAGCAGGTCGGCAGGGCGAGTACGCGACAGCTTCAACAGTGGCCATGCAGAGGCGAGCAGGGTTGCGAGGAGTGCCAGCGCTGCGAGTTGCAGGAGCTGCGCAGGGAAGATATGCAGCGGCAAGCGCCAGCCGAAGGCCTGCACGTTGATCACTGCATCCAGACACCACGCCAGCAGCAAGCCCAGTGGCAACGCCAGAATCAGGGTCAGCACCGCCAGCAACCAGGTCTGGCCGAGGTTGAGCAGCATCAACTGGCGACGCGTGACACCCAGCGCCCACAACGGCGCGAGTTGCCCGAGGCGGTTTTGACTCTGGGTCAGCAGGCTGATGAACAGCGCGATACCCGCGACGGCGAGGGTCAGGCTGTTCAGCGCTGCGGTGGCGGCGAAAGTGCGTTCAAAGATCTGTGTGGACCAGCCTTTGAGTTGGGTCTGATCAATGATGTGGTTGTCGTCCAGCGCGAATCGCTGTTGCAGCTCGCTGACCAGCGCGGGCACGGCGGCCGGATCGATGCGCAGGTTAAAGCGATTGGCAGCCAGTTGTGGCCAGTGGCGCAGCAAGCGTTGGGCATTGACCAGCAAGTGGCCTTTGGGATTGCCGTAGTCGGCGTAGACACCCACGATACGTGGCGTCCACTGGCCGTCAGGGGCGGGAATCACCAGGGTTTCGCCGACGCTCAGTTTGAGGCGGCGAGCCAGTTGCTCGCTGATCATCACGCTATCACTCTGGACCAGTTGGTCCCATGGATCGCCACTGACGGCCTCCAGCAGCGGCCAATGCTCGCGGTAGGTTGAATGATCCACCACGCCGAACAGGTCCGCGGGCCAGCCGTCCAGTTGGATCGGCACCTGCCAGTTAGGCAGTATCGCGCCAACGCTGGGTTGCTGCGCGAGCCAGTCTTGCAGTTCGGGGGTTTGGGCAGCATTTTGCGGGGTGACGTACAACTCGGCGGTCAGCCTTTGTTCCAGCCAGTTGCCGAAGGTTTGCCGGAAGCCGGACGTCATGCTCCCCGCTCCGATATTGGCCGCCAGCGCGAGCAGCAAGGCCATCAATGCCAGGCTCAGGGCGGGCAGTTGTTGACGGCAATCAGCCAGAAACCATTGGCCCAATACTGAGCGACTGCGGCCCAGTAACACCTTGAGCAGACTGTTGAGCACCACCGGCAGGCCCAGAGCCGCAGCCAGCAGCAGGGCGCCTGTCAACACAAAGCCGGCCGCGAGGCTGTCACCCAGCACCAGCGCAAGCAATGCAATGATTACGGCACCGCCAGCCACCCAACCCTGACGGCGCAACCAGCGGCTGTGGGCCTGATGCCAGGCCTGAGGATTGGCCAGCGCGAGCAAGGGCAGGCGCGCCGCACGCAGCAAACTGCTGACGCCAGCCAGCAATGCACCCAACACACTCAAGCCAAGGCCGCCCAGCCACCAGACCGGACTCAGGCTCAGTTGCCCGGCGACCTCAGCGCCATACAAGCCGCGCAGGCTGGCAGCGACATCGGGCAGTAGCAGGCTAGCCAGCACATAACCGCTGGCAATCCCGAGCAGTCCGCCGAGCAGGGCCAGTACTCCAAGCTCCATCGCCAGTGCCGTGATCAGCATTCTGGCGCTAACGCCACAGGCGCGCAGATTGCGCAGCAGTCCCCGGCGCTGCTCCAGCGCGAGGCCGATCGCGGCATGCACAATGAACAGGCCGACGATGAAGGCGAGCACGCCCAGTGCGTTCAGGTTCAGGTGGAAACTTTCCGTGAGGCGCGCCAGGTTGTTCTCTTCGCCGCCTTTCTTGAGTTGAAGCTGACCGTTCAACTCCGGCGGTAGAGGTGGATTACTCGCGGCGAATTCCCTGGGCAACAGCAAACGCGACAGCTGATCGGGCATTTCCAGCAGTGGCTGGGCGAAGCCTATATCAGTGAGCAGCACGCCCGGTGCCATGTCCACCCGGCTGCGCAGCGGCGGCAGGGCGTGCCCGTTGCTGGTCAACGGTTGCTGGCCTTCGTGCAAGCCCAGCGCTTGCAGGGTTTGTGTGGCGATCCAGGTCTGGCCCGGCGGGGTGAGAAAGTCGACGATCCCGCTCAGGTCCAGCGTCTGTCCGGCAACCGCCGAGCCGCTGGGTAACGAAACCGGGTCAATGCCCATTAGTTGCACCCGGCGATCTTCCAGCCCACTCAGGATGATTCGTCCTTGTACCACGGGCGACACGGGCCAGCCCGAACGGCGCAGGCTTATGAACAGTCCTTGTGAGAACGCTGCATTGTTGGCGGTGACAAGGCTGCTTTGCGGTTCGCCGCCGATCAGTTGGCTGGCCTGGGCGTAGCTCTGCCGCGCCTGGCTGTTGAGCGCCTGCACACCGGTCAACAGCGCAGTGGCTAGCCACAGTCCTGTCAGCACGCTGAAAAACTGCACCGGATGACGTCGCCAATGGCTGAGCAGGGCGCGCAATGTCCAATAGAGAACCGGCACCTCAGTACCCGTTCCCGGTTGCCAGGCGACCATGGTGCAGGGTGACTTGATGGGCAAGACGCGCGGCGACCCGTGGGCTGTGGGTGACCATCAACAGGCTGGTCGAGCTGTCGCTCAACAGGTCCAGCAGGAGTTGCAGGACTTCATCGCTGGTGGCTTCATCAAGGTTGCCGGTGGGCTCGTCGGCCAGCAGTAAACCCGGCCGCGACGCCAGCGCCCGGCCAATCGCAACCCGCTGTTGTTGGCCGCCGGACAGTTGTTCGGGATAGCGTTTGAGCAAGTCACCAAGACCCAGCCGCTCCACCAGTTGTGCTTGCCAATCGGACTGGAAGCGTCCCGCCAGCCGCGCCTGGAAGGCGAGATTGTCTTCGACCTTGAGGCTGCCGATGAGGTTGAATTGCTGGAACACGAGACCAATTTCCGTGCGTCGCCAGTTGGCGAGTTGTGATTCGCTCATGCGATCCAGCCGCTGCCCGGCGATTTCGATCTGCCCTGCATCGACCTGATCAAGGCCTGCTACCAAGTGCAGCAAGGTGCTTTTGCCACTGCCTGATTCGCCCATGAGTGCCAGGCTGCTGCCGCTCTGCAACGCCAGGTCCACCCCACGCAAAACTGCCAGTGGGCCCTGGGCGGTGGCGTAGCTCTTGAAGACGTTTTTTACTTCAAGCATGGGTGGCTCTGATTGGCGGGGGATTAGGGGAGGATAGCAATATTGTGTACATATCCGTTGTTGCGTTCATGGCTGATATTGGTTGCGCTTTTACAGCGCGTCACTTTTGATGGAGCGCAAAAGTAACCAAAACGCTCTTGCCCCACCACTGGGTGCCTCGCTGGT
>NZ_LOHG01000030.1 GCF_022790535.1 Pseudomonas maioricensis | reverse complement strand
AGAAAACGCATTTCAATCCAGTAGGCTGCATGTCGTTTGATGAGAGTCAGCTTGCTCTCGATTGGGGTCAAATTCAGGCAGCAGCTCCGCGCGCAGTCAGCGTCACCCAGTAGCGCGTTCGGGTCTGCACCTGCACTGGCAAGCTGGCGGCGAGCAGAAACAGAATCTTGTCAGTATCATCAAGGCGGAAAGTGCCGGTGACCTTCAGCGATTCCAACGCGGGCTCCCAACGCAGAATGCCCGGACGATAACGGCTTAGGTCCTCCAGAAAGCGCCCCAGCGGCTGATTTTCAACGCTCAGCACACCCTGGCGCCAACCCGGCTGAAGGGTATCAAAAGGCTGCACAGAAGTAATCGATTCGGCGCTCATGGTGGCGCGCTGGCCCGCCTTTAGCTGCATGGACGGGCCTTGCTGCGGAATGAGCTGCACCAAGCCACGCCACACCGAAACCTTGCAGCTCTGTCCATACTGGCGCACGCACAGCTCGGCACCGTCTGCCAACACCTTCCCCTGCTGCGTATTGATGGTCATCGCGGGAACATTGCTGGCCATGTTCAGCGCCATCTCGCCCTCAATCAGCGACAGCGAACGCCTGCCCTGCTCAAGGTCCATATTCAGCGCGGTGGCGGTGTCGAGTTGCAGCAGGCTGCCATCCGGCAGGCGTAAGTCCCGGCGCCCTCCAGAGGCGGTACGCAAATCCGCACGCAGTGCGGCGACCGGTGTTTGCTGGGCCAGTAACCAGCCCGCAGGCAGCAAAGCCGCGACAATCAAAGCGCGCTTCATCACCGAGCGTCGGCCCCGGTCAGGACGATCCAGGCTGGCCATGGCCAGCTCTGGCGGCAGACTGGAAAAACGCTGACGGAGGCCCTGGGCTTTTTGCCAGGTCTGCTCGTGATGGGTTGACTGCTCACGCCAACGTTGCAGGCGCGCCCGGTCTTCGGCACTGGCGCTGCCGGACTCCAGCAAGACCAGAAAGCCAGCGGCGTCTTCGGCGATCTGACGAGCCTGCGCGACGTTGCTCATAAGTCGACCATCAGGCAGTGTGTATACGCTTGAGCCATATAGCGTTTGACCGTTCGCTCGGATACCTGCAGACGTTCAGCGATCTGCGCGTAACCGAGGCCTTCCAGTTGAGCCCAGAGAAATGCCCGACGAACCGGCAAAGGCAACGCGTCGAGCAGTTCATCCAGTGCTTGCAGGGTTTCCAGCAGCACCCAGCGGTCTTCGGGAGACGGAATAACGTTCTCGGGCAAGCTGGCCAGGGCCTGCAAGTAAGCCTGCTCGACACTGCGCCGCTGGTAATGATTGATCAGCAGGCGCTTGCCCACTGTCAACAGATACGCCCGTGGCTCACGCAGTTGACTCAGCGGTTCACCGTGCTGGCTGGCCAACACTTTGACGAACGTATCCTGACTCAGATCGGCAGCATCCCATGCATTGCCAAGACGACTGCGCAGCCAGCTTTCCAGCCAGCTGCGATGATCGCGGTAGAAATTTTCCAGGGTGGGCTCGAATGCCCCTGCTGCGTCCCTCATAGTCAACGGCTCACTGTGGGTCACTACTTAAAATGAGAATCATTCTAAGTAGTTCAGCATGGAGCGCCAACTTTAATTTGTTGAGGGGCAGGATATTTGAGGACGACTGCAGTGTTAGCCCGGAATTGCGACGCCTTAATCGCTGGCAAGCCATGCTCCCACATAACGGTGCAATTCCGTAGGACCGGCTTTAGCCGGGAGGGCGTCGGGGCATTCGCTAAACATCATTCGTCAGAAATACCGCCCTCCCGGCTAAAGCCAGTCCTACGAGACGAAACCAGCGCTTGCAGGCAGACATAGAATCTCCCACATAGGACCGCTGCCTCATGTGGGAGCCTGGCTTGCCAGCGATTCAGACGCTAAGGTTTACCTGCAATTACCCACCTTTAGCGCCGCTTCATCCGGTCGATAATCACCGCCAGCAACAGGATCGAACCGCGAATCACATACTGGTAAAAGGTATCGATGTTCTTCAGGTTCATCGCGTTCTCGATGATCGCCAGAATCAACACCCCCGCGATCACGTGGCGAATCATGCCGATGCCGCCACTCAATGACACGCCGCCCAGTACGCATGCAGAAATGACCGTCAGCTCAAAGCCCTGACCAATCATCGGCTGGCCCGACGTCATCCGCGACGCCAGCACCACCCCGGCCAAGGCGCCCACCAGACCATGCACGGCAAAGATGATGATCTTGGTGCGATCAACATGCACACCGGCCAGCAGCGCAGCCTCCTGGTTACCGCCAATTGCCAGGGAGTTACGCCCGTAAGTCGTGTAATTCAGCAGCCAGCCAAAAAACGCGAAACATACGATAGTGATCAGAATCGGCACCGGCACGCCATACAGCTGGCCATTGCCGAACACGAAAAAGTCTTCATTGGAAACGCCGACCGCCTTGCCGTTGGAAAAAATGTACGCAAGACCACGAACAATCTGCATCGTCGCCAACGTCGCAATCAGCGCATTGATGCGCAGCTTGGCAATCACGATGCCGTTGATCAGCCCTACTACAAGGCCCATCGCCAATGCGGCGGAGATGCCGAGAAACAGGCTGTCGGTATCGCGAATCACGATTCCGGCGATCACCCCGGAGCAAGCCAGTACCGAGCCCACTGACAGGTCGAAATGCCCCGAGGCCAGGCAGAACAACATGGTGCACGCAGCGATGCCCACTGTTGAAATCGCCAGGCCCAGGCCCCGCATGTTCAGAGGTGACATGAAGTTATCGATGAGCAATGTGCACAGCACAAAAATGCCCACGGCCGCCATGAGCATGGCCCAGTCATCAATAAAACGTCGCAGGTTAAGGCCCTGACGTGGAGCCGTCAGACTGGATTCGCTAGACATACGCACCTCTTTCTTATTTTTCATGCTTGTTTTTCACCGCTGATTTCGCAGCGCGAACCGATTCGCTCAACCACGGGTTCGTGGCAATGCCAGTTGCAACAGGCGTGCTTCATCGGCCTCGTCACGGTTCAGCTCGCCGGTAATGGCGCCTTCACTCATGACCAGAATCCGGTCGGCAATACCCATGACTTCCATCAGATCACTGGACACCACAATCACCGCAATACCGTCAGCTGCCAGGTTATGGATGATCTGGTAAATCTCTGACTTGGCACCGATGTCGATGCCTCGGGTCGGCTCATCCAGTAACAGGACTTTCATCGGCATCGACAGCCAGCGACCGAGAATCGCCTTCTGCTGATTGCCGCCCGAAAGGAACAGCATCTGCTGCTCTGGCGACGGCGTCTTGACGTTCATCGCCTGAATCTGATGTTTGGCGTTGCTCTTCTCCCAGCGACCCTGAATCAGGCAGCCCAGGGTCACGTGGCGTGGACGCGCACCAATGTTGATGTTTTCGGCAACGCTGGAGAGCGGCACGATGCCTTCTTTCTTGCGGTCTTCTGGGCATAGCAGGATTCCGGCGGCTATCGCATCACGAGGGGAACGAAGCTCAAGGTTCTTGCCGTCGATCTGCAACGTACCTGACTTGCTGCGTGTCAGGCCCGACAACATGCGGAACATCTCGGTACGACCAGCCCCCACCAAACCAAAGAAGCCCAGCACCTCGCCTTTTTGCACCGCGAAGGTCACGGGCTCCTGCAGGCCCGGCCCAAGCAGCCCGGTCACCCGCAGGCCCGGCCCTTGATGCTGCCTAGGCCGGTAGTTGTAGATGTCCTGAATATCGCGGCCGACCATGCAGGTCACCAGCCGGTCGTGATCCAGTTCTGCCATGTCTTCAAAGGTGCGCACGAAGCGCCCGTCCTTGAACACCGTCACCGCATCACAAACCCGGAAGATTTCTTCCATGCGGTGAGACACATAAAGGATCACCCGGCCTTCGTCCCGCAGCTTGACGATGATTGCCATCAAACGATCGATTTCCCGGGCCGACAAGCTGCTGGTCGGCTCGTCGAACGCAATCACATGGGCATTGCGTGACATGGCTTTGGCGATTTCCACGAGCTGTCTCTGGCCGAGGGACAGGTCGCCGAGACGGGTCGACGGGTCGATCTCGTCGGCCAGGCCTTTGAGCAACTCTCGCGCCTGACGCAACATGGCGCGCCGGTTGACCATGCCCCAGCGGCTGGGCATGTGACCCAGCAGAAGGTTTTCGGCAACGGACATCTCAGGCACCAACTGCAGCTCCTGGTGGATGACCGCTACACCCGCTCCGATGCTGTCTGCCGTAGATTTGAACGTGTAAACCTGCTCACCGATCGATAAGTTTCCACTGTTCGGTTGATAGGAACCCCCAAGGATTTTCAGCAGCGTGGACTTACCCGCGCCGTTCTCGCCCATCAGCGCGTGAACGCTGCCGGGACGTGCCTCAAAAGTAATCTCCGACAGCGCTCGCACGCCGGGGAAAGTCTTGCCAATGCCGTTGAAGCGCAGGCTGCCTGCGGGCAAAGGTTGCGAGGTGGGTGTGACAGTGGCTTGCGGTTGCATGGAACCTCCCATCATCAGGATCGAAACACGATTCCTGTAGGAGCTAGCTTGCTTGCGATGGCGCGGGGTCAAGCGATGATTTATTCGCTGATATACCGCTATCGCGAGCAAGCTCACTCCTACAGGGTCCCGGAGTGCGAAACCGTGTGGCATGAGGAACGCAGAGCGCGAACCTCACGCAGTTTTACTTCCAGAGACCAATCTTGGTCAGCACTTCCTGAAAGTTCGCCCGGGTAATCAGCGTCACGTCGTCCATCGCTGTGTATTTAGGAGGCTCTTCGCCGGTGGTGACCCACTTGTACATCTGCAGCGCAGTGTTGTAGCCCTCTTTATCCGGGCTTGGCAGCATCGAACCGAAGAAGCCGCTTTCCTTCTTCTTCAATTCATCGATGGCATCAGTGCCATTGATGCCGATACCGATCACGTTGGCAGGCTTGAAGCCAGCGCCAGCAGTTGCTCGCACACCACCCAGCACCGTGTTGTCGTTCATACCGCCAATGATCAGGTTCTTCGCTGCGGAAGGCAGTTTAGGCAACGCCGAGTTGGTGGATTCCATGCTGCCAGGAACGTCGAGGGTCTTCTGTGCAGTGAAGAGGATGTGATCCTCCGGGAAACCGGCTTTTTTCAACGCATCAACCGAACCGTCGGTACGTTTCTTACCCGTATCCAGCTCGTTGTAGGTATTGATGATGGCGTAGGTTTCTTTCCAGTCCCAGTTACGGTTCTTCGCCTCGGCGGCCATGGCCTCGCCCTGTTTCTGGCCGACCTCATATGCAGCCATGCCCAGGTAAGGCACGTCCTCCATGAACTTGCCACTGGCGTCGACAAACCGGTCGTCAACCGCCATGACTTTCAGGCCATTGGCTTTAGCCTTGGCCACAATCGCAGGGCCAAGCGAAACATCAGGTGGGCAAATGACGAAGCCTTTGGCACCGTTGGCGGCCAGGCTGTCGATAGCAGAGAGGGTTTTCTCGCCGTCAGGTACG
Organism: Pseudomonas maioricensis; assembly: GCF_022790535.1. Lineage (GTDB taxonomy): Bacteria > Pseudomonadota > Gammaproteobacteria > Pseudomonadales > Pseudomonadaceae > Aquipseudomonas > Aquipseudomonas maioricensis. Next base: position 37,151 of record NZ_LOHG01000030.1, on the reverse strand, counting down.
GCAATTTTGATCACTTCAAAACCGTGGTCCTTGCCCGCTTTTTCGGCAAAGGCCCATTCAGTTTGAAACCACGGCTCTTCAGCCTGCTTGACGAGGAAGCCGATTTTGACCTTTTCGGCGGCAGAGACTCCGCCAGCAAGGCCCAGCACGGCAGTGGCAACGGCGGCACAGCAAAGGGAACGGATCCCGTGACGACTCAACATAGCTAACTCCTTATTTTTATTGAATAGCTACAGCGCCCAGCAATGAGTTGTGTCGAAGTCATCGCGCGTCCAAAGACAACGTTGAAGACATCAAAACAAGAACAAAACAGTCATATCATATTATCAATGACCGGAATGTAACCTAGTGTCACTCACCCTGAAGCACTGACATTGGACATATCTTTTTCTGAAACTTTGTTATCTGCGGCCAATACCAGACAGCAACCTCTTAACCCGCAAAACGTGTCGACGGCAATCCGCGTATACCCACCTCGGCAACGAGCAGCGCGCCGTCGACTTGCCCGTGGGCATCCGCCGGTGCAGCACTGGTGACAAACAGCGTGGTCATGTCCGGGCCGCCGAATATGCAGCTGGTGGGATGGCTGACCGGCAATTCGACGATGCGCTCGACGCTGCCATCAGGGGCATAGCGAATAAGGCAGCTTCCGCCCCAGCGTGCGTTCCATATGTAGCCCTCGACGTCCATCGCAGAACCGTCCGGAGTGCCACGGGCATGCTCCGCAGCGAAGATCGAGCGCGATCCAAGAGCGTCATCGGGAAGAATCGGGTAACGGTAAATCACCCCGTCCAGACTGTCTGCGCAGTACAGCGCATCAGACTCAGGGCTCCACAGCAGGGTATTAACGATGCCCTGGCCTTCCAGCAATGGCGTGACGGATGCATCGGCATCAACCCGAAACAAACCTCCCGACCGCCGGGTCAACGGCAGGTCGCCACCGTCCTTGTCGAGGTTGTTCTGCATGGATCCCAGCCACAAGCGGCCTCGAGGATCGCAGCGCGCTTCATTGGCGCGATTACCAGCGACGGGATCGGCCACGCACAACAGCGTGAGGCTGGGCGCATAACCTGGAGAATCGAGATCAAGGCGATAGACGCCGCTGGTAAGGGTCACCAGTGCATCACCACTTCGGGTAGGGATAAAGGCAGAGACGGACTCAGGCAGGTGCCACTGCTGATATTGATCTTCGAACAGCCGGCAAGCCAGTCGGGCCGCGATGTCGACCCAGTAAAGGGTCTGGGTTTGCGCGTCCCAGAAAGGGCCTTCGCCCAGCATGAAACGATGCGCTGAAACAGGCAGCCATTGCATGTGAAAGTGTCCTTTTTTCTTATTTTTGTCAGGTGTTCTGTAGCCATTCTGTGTAGCAGTTTTCTACTTCGGTGAAACCTTAGTCGCTGTCGGGAACCAGCGCCTGCCTGGCGAACGATTCAGCAATCACGCCAGCAGCTTGTTCGATCAACGTCATGCACGCCCAAACGCCTTTCGCTGCATCGCGGCTTGCAATGGCGTCAGCAAGGTCCTTGTGCAAAGGCAGGGTTTTACCCAATTCCCCCGGCACAGCCGATGACACTTCAAACGACACCGCCAGTAACGCACCCAACGCTGGCAACATTTGCTCGATGAAACGGTTATGGCTGGCCGCCAGGACCGCCTCATGAAAGCGCCGGTCGGCCTGGTTGTAATCGCCCATGTCCGCCACCGATGCCGCCAGAGCCACGTAAGCCCGTTGAATTTCAAATATCTGTTCTGCACTGGCTCGCTCACATGCCCAACGGACAGCCATGGGTTCGATGGTCCTGCGCAGATCGAGCAAATCCTTTACAAAATCTTCTGGCAAACCTTTACGCGCCAGCCAACCCACCACTTGCGGATCAAACAAATTCCAGCTGCGCAAAGGCATCACCCGGGTCCCCACCTTGGGCCCCACTTCGAGTAAACCTTTGGCCACCAGCGTCTTGATCGCCTCGCGGATCACCGTGCGACTAACGCCCAGCTCTTCCGCGAGCACCGCTTCGACTTTCAACACCTGACCCGGCCGCACATTGCCTGCCGCGATCCACGCCCCCAGCCAGTCGACCGTTGATGCATGAAAATTACTGCTCATGTGCTACGCCTCACTACGCGGTCATTTCCGCAAATTGAGGCTAATCATCACATGATTGGCTGTCAAACCAGCTCATGGTGCTCCTGTAGGAGCTGCCGTGGGCTGCGATGGCTCTTCTACAGGAAAACACCAGATCGCAGCCTTCGGCAGCTCCTATAGAATCTATACGACCATCAAATAGTATTACGATTAAATTTTCAAGCATCGATTTATCGGCTATAAATCTTGTTAACACCATTTTTAAGGATGAATAGTCAGACCAATAATCCGTAAAACGTAAGAACCCGGCCAGCATCGAAGGTTCGGTGCAGCCCATACCACAACAACAAAAAAGGTAAATTCAATGAAACCCTCTTCACTGCTCAGCAGTTTTGGACTGTCACTGATGATCGCCACCCTCACCGCCAATGCGGCCAGCCTCTCCAATGACCACAGCGCCTTCGGTAAAACGGCTGATGGCACCGCGGTCGAGAAGTACACGCTGCGCAACAGCCACGGCGTCGAAGCCAACATCATTACTTATGGTGCAACGCTGCAATCGCTATTACTGCCAGACAAGAACGGCAAGGTTGAGGATGTGGTGCTGGGCTTTGACGACGTGAAGGGTTATCAGGACAACGGAACGGTGTACTTCGGTGCGACCATAGGGCGCTTTGGCAACCGCTTGGCGGGCGGACAGTTCAGCCTGGATGGCAAAACGTACCAAGTGCCGCAGAACGACAAGACCAACGCGTTGCACGGTGGTACGCAGGGTTTCGACAAACGCGTGTGGAAAGCCGAACCCAGCAACGAAAGCGGCTGGGTGGGTGTCAAGTTGACGTATGTGTCACCCGACGGTGAGATGGGTTTCCCTGGCAACCTGAAGACTGAAGTGACCTACAGCCTTAACGAGAAAAACGAGCTGCGCATCCAGTACAAGGCGACCACCGATAAACCCACCGTGCTCAACCTGACCAACCACAGCTACTTCAACCTGGCAGGCGCGGGTAATGGCGACGTCCTCAAACAGGTCGCTACCCTGCACGCTTCGCATTACACGCCCGTCAACGAGAAACTGATCCCCACTGGTGATTTGCCTGCGGTCAAAGGCACGCCTATGGACTTTCTCACCCCGACTGCCATTGGCAAGAACATCAAGGCGGATCATCAGCAGTTGAAATACGCCGAGCCTAAACAAGGTGGCTTCGATTTCAACTGGGTGCTCGACACCAAAGGCGACGTCAGCAAACTGGCCGCCGAAGTCAGCGATCCGCAATCCGGACGCCGCCTGCAGTTGTTTACCAGCGAGCCCGGCGTGCAGCTCTATACCGGCAACTTCCTCGACGGCAGCATCCATGGCAAAGCAGGCAAGGTCTACCCGCACTGGGGTGCCTTTACCCTGGAAACCCAGCATTACCCTGACGCGCCGAACCAGCCAAAATTTCAGAGCACACGACTGGACCCGGGCAAAACCTATACCCAGACGACGGTGTTTAAGTTTTCAGGGCACTAAAAAGCAGCGACCTTGGTCTGTAGGAGCTGCCGAAGGCTGCGATAGCGGTGTGTCAGTATGAATGCTTCGTAGCCTGCGGCAGATCCTACAGATCATGCATACCAATTCAGCGGACTGCGTTCGGTTTTATAAACGCTGCCGAAGGCTGCGAATGCGCGGCCTTCGCCTCCTTGCCCCCCTCGGCTTCACTTACCCTGCATCGCCGCCACCAACTGATCAACGTTGTAGCGGAACATCTGCACATAGCTGGCCGCTGGCCCATTGGCTGGCGACAGCGCTTCAACGTAGAGCTCACCACCGGGCTTGGCGCCACTGGCATCGGCGATTTGCTTGACCAGCCGCGGATCACCGGAGTTTTCGAAGAAGTAAGCGCTGACATGCTCAGCCTTGATCTGCCGAATCAGCTTGCCCACATCTGCCGCCGAGGCTTCGGACTCAGTGGAGAAACCCAGCGGCGACAGGAAGGTCACGCCATAAGCATCGCCAAAATAGCCAAAGGCATCATGGGAGGTCAGCACCTTGCGTTGCGCAACGGGGATGGACTGGATTTGCGTCCGGGCATAACTGTCCAGCGCTTGAAGCTGCTCGGTGTAGCGTTCGCCATTAGCCTGATAGACAGCGGCGCCGGGTGGATCGACTTTTTGCAATGCTGCAACGATGTTACGCACGTAGATCACCGCGTTGGCAGCACTGTTCCAGGCATGGGGGTCGGTAATACGCTCGCCGTCCTCTTCCATGCTGCGGGTTTTGATGCCGTTCGACAGCACTACCGGATCCCCCTTGTAACCCGAAGCTTTGATCAAACGATCCATCCAGCCTTCCAGATGCAAACCGCTGACAAACGCCACGTCCGCTTTCTTTAACGCCTGAGCGTCGGCCGGGCTGGGTTCGTACACGTGCGGATCGCCGTTGGGGCCAATCAGCGACGTGACATGAACCCGGTCGCCGCCGACGTTCTGCACCATGTCGGCAATGACCGTGAATGACGCGACGGTTTCCAGAGGTTTGGCCTGGGCTATGACACTAAAAGCAGACAGCACAAGGGCTGCCATTGAACCCAACAGCATTGATCGTTTCATGACGTTCCTCTTGAAATAGGTGCGTGAATCAGTTGGCCAGGTGAGATTGGGGAAACAGACCGCGCAGGATGCCTGTGCGGCCGAACAACAGAGAAAAGCCATAGAAAGCGCTGGCGGTCAGGACGATGGCGGGTCCCGAAGCGACGCCCATGTGGTAAGAAATGATCAGCCCGATCAAGCCTGACAACGTCGCGACCAACGTCGAAATCGCTACCAACGCGCTTAATGACGTGGCCCAGAAGCGTGCCGCCGTGGCAGGCAACATCATCATGCCGACCGCCATCAAAGTCCCCAGTGCCTGGAAGCCCGCCACCAGATTGAGCACCACCAATAGCAGGAAAAGTAGGTGATACAGCGAGCCTCGCCCGCCGACAGCGCGCAGGAATCCGGGGTCAAAACACTCCAGGACCAGCGGCCGGTAAATCAGTGCGAGCAGGATCACGGTGAAAGAAGCGATACCGCCCACCATGTAAATCGCGCTGGCGTCGATGGCGAGGATGGTGCCAAACAGCACATGCAACAGGTCAACGTTGGAGCCGTGCAACGAAACGATCATGACCCCGGCCGCCAGCGAGGTCAGGTAGAAGCTGGCGAAGCTCGCATCTTCACGCAGGGCCGTCAGGCGACTGACCAGCCCGGACAACAGCGCAACTGCCAGCCCGGCGATCAAGCCTCCAACGCCCATGGCAGGCAGTGACAAACCGAAAAACAGAAAACCCAACGCAGCCCCCGGCAATACTGCGTGGCTCATCGCATCGCCCACCAGGCTCATGCGTCTGAGCATCAACAGCACGCCCACCGGCCCGGAGCCAATGCCGAGCGCCAGACACGCCACCAAGGCACGGCGCATGAAGCCGAATTCGACGAAGGGTTCGATTAACAGGGTGTAGAGGGTCATGATGGCACCCTCAAAATCCGGACTCGGGACCTGACTGAAATCCGGCTTTCTGTAGGAGTGAGCTTGCTCGCGATGCGGTACACCAGCCCAAAAGTGATCGCCTGACCTGACGCCATCGCGAGCAAGCTCACTCCTACAGGAAAATGCACACTGGGAGAAATCATAGAGTTCCCACCCCACACAACTCCGCATCCGCGCTCCAGAACTCAGCCATGTTCCGCGCCTTGCGCAGGTTCTCAACGTTCAGGACGTCTGCAGTCGCGCCCCAGGCAATGGCTTCACGCGCCATCAGCAGGGTTTGCGGAAAATGCTGGCGCACCTGATCGATGTCGTGCAGCACGGCAATCACTGTTCTGCCCTGCCCGTGCCAGACCCGTACCAACTCCAGAAGGTCGCGGGTGGTACGTGCATCAATTGCAGTGAAGGGTTCATCGAGCAAAATCACAGCAGCGTCCTGAAGCAGCAGCCGGGCGAACAGCACACGCTGAAACTGCCCGGAAGACAGCGAACCGATGCTGCGCGACTCAAAGCCCTCCAGGCCCACCGCCTGCAATGACTCTTGAGTGCGCCTGGCGAGGTGTCGGGTCAGGCCAAGAAACGCACCGATGCTACGCCATGCGCCCATCGCCACGGTGTCGGCGACACTGAGTGGAAAGCTGCGGTCAATTTCTGCAGCCTGAGGCAAATAACCGAGGGTCTTGGTTGCAAGATTGCCGCGATCAACCCGACCGGCAGCAGGCTTCATGGTCCCGGCAATCGCTTTGATCAGCGTCGATTTGCCAGCTCCGTTAGGCCCGACAATGGCAGTCAGGCTCCCGGCTTCGAAGCACCCATTGAGGTGATGAACCGCGGCCCGGCGTTCGTAGGCAACGGTGAGATTCTTCAGAGAGATGGCGGCGCTCATGGAATGGCCACCGCCCAGATGATCGCCAACCACAGCAAAACCAGCATGCTCAAGGCAAGCACAACTCTCTTCCATGCCGACTGGGCAAGAACCGAACCTGAGATGGAAGGAATGCGGGGTGTTTTCATGAGCCAATAACCTGCAACTATTTGTTACAGTATTACATAACCAGAAAACGAAGTGTTATAAAATAACAAAACACTCGATCAAACGTTGATAGCCTCAATTCCCCGCTGCAAATCCTCAAGCAATGCAGCACGTACCGGGAGAAAACGATGGTCTGCAACGTCTGCCGGATGTGACCTACCATCTGTGGATCAGACCTAATACCGTCAACCCGCTCGCACGCAAGGCCTGTGATCTGATTCGCGGAAGTCAGGGGATGTAGGAAGAGTGCTGAGGGATTTTCAAGTGAAGAATTTGCTCATTTGATTGGAACGGGATCGTATGTGGGAGCGGTGCTTGCCCGCGATACAGGCAACGCCAATCGCGGGCAAGCACCGCTCCCACATGGGATTGCATTCCCATTCACAATACCCGTGCACTCCATTTCACATAACTCATAGCCCATCCACCCGACCGCAGGACATTGCATCCCACGACCCAACCCGATACTGTACATGCAAACAGTATCGGAGTTTCCCATGCAGCTCATCGACAAGCTCAGCATCCTCGCTGACGCTGCCAAGTACGACGCTTCGTGCGCCAGCAGCGGCGCGCCCAAGCGCAGTTCGGAGGGCAAGACCGGGCTCGGATCAAGCAACGGCATGGGTATTTGCCACAGCTACACGCCAGACGGGCGTTGCGTCTCGCTGCTCAAGATTCTGCTGACCAATTTCTGCCTGTATGACTGCCAATACTGCGTCAATCGCCGCTCCAGCGACGTACCTCGTGCCCGCTTCAGCCCGGAAGAAGTGGTTACTTTGACCCTGGACTTCTACCGGCGTAATTGCGTGAGTGGGCTGTTCCTCAGCTCCGGCATCATTCGTTCGGCGGACTACACCATGGAGCAGTTGATCGAGGTGGCCCGACTGTTGCGAGAGGTCCATGAGTTTCGCGGTTATATCCACCTCAAGACCATACCCGACGCCGATCCGGCGCTGATCGAGATGGCGGGCCGCTATGCTGACCGGCTGAGCGTCAACATCGAATTACCCACGGACGACGGCTTGAAAACCCTGGCACCGGAAAAAAACGTGGTCACGATCAAACAGGCCATGCAGACCATCCATACCGGGCAACAGACCGTTCTCAACGAACCCCGCGCACCACGCTTCGTACCTGCCGGGCAAAGCACACAAATGATCGTTGGTGCCGACGAGACCGATGACAGCACCATTCTCAGCAGTGCCGAGTCCCTCTATGGTAACTACGGCCTGCGCCGGGTCTATTACTCAGCGTTCAGCCCGATCCCCAACAGCCCGAAAAGTGTGCCGCTGGCGGCACCGCCACTGATGCGTGAACACCGCTTGTACCAGGCCGACTTCCTGTTGCGCGGCTATGGCTTCAAGGTCAATGAGCTGTTTCAGGGGCCGGGCCATCTGGCGCTCGATATCGACCCGAAACTGGCCTGGGCGCTGAACAATCGCAGCTTGTTCCCACTGGACCTGAACCGTGCTGACGCGTCGCTGATTGCACGCATTCCCGGGATCGGCATTCGCACAACCAATCGCTTGATGGAGCTGCGTCGACAGCGGCGAATCCGTTATGAAGATTTGACCCGCATGCGCTGCGTACTGGCCAAGGCCAAGCCATTCATCGTCACCTGCGACTATCACCCGTCGCAGGCAGAAAGCAGCAGTGAGTCGCTGCACATGCTCCTGCGTGATCGTCCGGCACCTCAGCAAATGGGGCTGTGGGGATGATTTGCCTGGAGTGCGATGATCTTTTTGGCAACTGGCGTCAGCAGGCACGCTGGCTGCTCAGCCATGAAGTCGATCCAAGCCAGGTCAGCTGGACGTCCAGCGAAGCCAGCGACCTGTTCGGTTCAGATCACAGTTATCCCGAACAGCCGGGCCCCTTCCAGGCACGCATCCCGCTGGCGCTGCTGGAGCTACTGGAAAACGCAGCGCAGTATCGCGGAGACCAGCGCTGGAGCCTGCTGTACGAAGTGTTGTGGCGAGTCAGCCATGGCGATCGTACCGCCATGCTTGCCGGTGACAAGCTGGGCAGCGAGTTACACAGAAGGATCAAGCAAGTCAGCCGCGAAGCTCATCACCTGCACGCGTTTCTGCGCTTTGTCGCACTGCCTGCTGCGGATTTGCTGGAATCCGTCGCTCAGCCACACTATGTCGCGTGGCACGAACCCGCCCACGACATTCTGTTGAGCGCCAGCCAGCACTTCATCGGCCGTATGGGCCAGCATCGCTGGATGATTGCCACACCCAGGGACGGCGTTTACTACGACGGCCAACAATTGATTCACCAGCGGGTCTGCCCTGTTGAGTGGCAACAACTGGCGCGCAATGCCGATGATCCCGGTGGCGAGCTGTGGCTGACCTATTACAGCCATGTCTTCAACCCCGCGCGCCTGAACCCGAAAGTCATGCAGGGTCACTTACCGAGCCGTTTCTGGAAGAACCTGCCTGAAGGCCCGCTGATCCCGGCATTGATCAGCGAAGCCAGGACCGGCAAACAGCGCGACGGTCAAGCCAGTCAGGTAGCGACCAGACCCGGCAAACGTATTGCGCGGGGCCCCGGCAACACAGCGCCGTGAGGCCCCCATCGGTCACCCGCCAGGATCCCCCCCCTCACACCCCGAGGCTTCTGTTAACCTGCGTCATCACTCATTGCATAACTGACCTCTTCCCACCGAGGCTCAGCATCAGGACATCTCAAATGGAAGGCATGGGCCCCAGACTCAAAGCGGAAAGAAAGCGACTGGGTCTTTCCCAGCGCGACCTGGGTGTCATTGGCGGAGTTGAGGCCAATGCTCAAGGGCTTTACGAAAGAGGCAACCGGTTTCCAAATGCTGAATACCTGCGGGCTGTCGCCAAGTCAGGCGTCGACGTCCTGTATGTGATCACTGGCTCCCGGGAGTTGCTGGCCATTGATTCCATAACCGCAGCTGAAACCAAAGTACTGAGCGAACTGGATGGTTTGCCACCGGACGTTCAGGAAGATATTAAACGCCTGATCAGTACCCTGTCTGACACAGATGAACACTCAGGCAAACCCTGAGCCGTTGCGGTCTTGCCTGTAGCATCTGGCTTGTTTGACTGAATTGACTACCCGGCAGGCATCCTCTGCTCGCCTCATAATAGCGGGCACACATTCAAATCTTCGACTACCTTGCAGTGCTGAAAACCTGCCGGGCCGTCGATCCGCTTACACGGCCTCTTACCGAATTACACCGGAGGCCTCATGACCGCTCTACTCGGACACAACTTCATTAACGGCAAGCGCAGCGCAGCAGGCTCGGTTAGTCTGCAGAGTCTGGATGCAACGACCGGCGAAGCGCTGCCACTGTCTTTCATGGAAGCAACCCGCGATGAGGTCGACGCTGCCGCGCTCGCCGCCGCCGGTGCTTACCACGCCTACCGCACCACGAGCGCGCAGCAAAGGGCGAGTTTTCTCGACGCCATCGCCGACGAACTTGACGCACTGGGCGACGAATTCATCTCCATGGTTTGCCGTGAAACGGCCCTGCCACCAGGCCGTATCCAGGGTGAACGGGCGCGCACCAGCGGCCAGATGCGGTTGTTCGCACAACTGTTGCGCCGAGGCGATTTCTACGGCGCGCGTATTGACCGGGCCTTGCCGGATCGTCAGCCGCTCCCTAGGCCGGATCTGCGCCAATACCATATCGGTCTCGGCCCGGTAGCGGTATTCGGCGCCAGTAATTTCCCGCTGGCGTTTTCCACAGCCGGGGGCGATACCGCAGCCGCACTGGCCGCCGGTTGCCCGGTGGTATTCAAGGCCCACCCGGGGCACATGGCGACGGCTGAATGGGCCGCACTGGCAATTATTCGCGGCGCAGAAAAGACTGGAATGCCTGCTGGCGTCTTCAACATGATCTACGGCGGCACCGTCGGCGCATGGCTGGTTCAGCACCCGGCGATCAAGGCCGTCGGCTTTACCGGCTCACTGGGCGGTGGTCGCGCCTTGTGCGACATGGCCGCAGCACGCCCGGAACCCATCCCGGTCTTTGCCGAGATGTCGAGCATTAACCCGATACTGGTGCTGCCGCAAGCACTTGAAGTGCGTGCCGAAAAAATTGCTGCGGAACTGGCCGCCTCCGTCGTTCAGGGCGGCGGGCAATTTTGCACCAAGCCGGGATTGGTGATCGGCATCCGCTCGCCGCAGTTTGGCCACTTCCTGGACAAACTCGGCCATCTGCTCAACGCCCATGCGCCGCATACCCTGCTGAACGCCGGTGGCTTGTGCAACTTCGCTGACGGATTGGGCCGACTGGCCAGCCATCCAGGCCTGCACCATCGCGCCGGACAGGTGCAACAAGGCAACCAGGCCTACCCGCAATTGTACGAAGCGGACGTGGCATTGCTGCTTGATGGCGACACGTTGCTGCAACATGAAGTCTTCGGGCCGATGCTGGTTGCCGTGACGGTTGAAGACGCCGAACAGCTGAAACAAGCAGTGCTCAGCCTGCAAGGCCAACTGACCGCGACGTTAATAGCCGAACCGGCAGATTTCGACGCGTTCGCGGATCTGGTGCCGTTGATGGAGCACAAGGCCGGGCGCCTGTTGATCAATGGCTATCCAACCGGTGTGGAGGTCAGCGACGCGATGGTCCATGGCGGCCCGTATCCGGCGACATCCGACGCCCGCGGAACATCGGTCGGCACCTTGTCCATCAACCGCTTTCTGCGCCCGATCTGCTTCCAGAATTACCCCGACTCGTTACTGCCCGACGCATTGAAAAACGGTAACCCGTTGGGGCTGATGCGACTGGTGGATGGGGTGGGGACGCGAGAGGCGTTGGGTTAACGCTCCCATCCCGGCAGGAAACTCAATGTTTACCTGCACGATGACGTGGGATCGGCTTTAGCCGGGAGAGCGGTATTTCGCCAAAGAAAACTTAGCGAACATCTCGACGCCCTCCCGGCTAAAACCGGCCCGAGGGTGCTGCGTAGATTCTGTGAGCGGTGCTTGCCCGCGATACAGGCATCTCGGTACATCTGACAGGCGGTGTCGTTTATATCGCGAGCAAGCTCGGCTCCCACAAACCCAATGCAGCCCAACTGTGGCCCAGTTGCCGCTGATAAAAGGCGTTTTTACGGTTGGAGATTCTATGCTTGCCTACAAGCGTGCTCTTGATCGTGAACTGCAAGCCGGTCCCACGGTGCCTCATCCCAGTTCCACGCTACCCTCGATGCAGGTCACTACATCACCGCCGATCCATATGTCATCACCAAGACGTTGCACGTGGACCCTGCCCTGCCTGCCCAGCACCGTGCCCTGGCTCACGACATAACTATCCGCCGCCAAACCGTCTTTCAATACCCATTGGGCAATGCCCGCGTTGAGGCTACCGGTCACCGGATCCTCCGGCATACCGTCTCCGGCGATAAAAGCCCTGACCTCGAACTGCGCGTCTTCGCCATCGGACAGTGGATCCCAAGCCGCGAAGACGCCAATGGCCAGCCCGGCCAATTGCGCATAATCAGGCTGCAGCGCCAGTACGCTGGCCCGATCGACAAGCCTCAGCGCCAACCAGCCAGCGCCGTTATCGACCCAGCGAGCCTCCAGGATCGCGCTGCCCGCCAGGCCCAGGCCCGAGCGAATCCGCTCCAGTAAAGCGGCGTCGACAGGTCCCGAGCGCAACAGCGCTGGTGCCGTAAACGCCAATTGCCCGTGCTGACGCCGAATGCGCACCAGCCCGATGCCACACTCCTGAATGATCTCCTCACCCTTGGGCTGCCCGCCACTTTCGAGCCAGGCATGACAGCTGCCCAACGTCGGATGACCAGCAAATGGCAGCTCATCCAGAGTGGTGAAGATTCGCAACCGATAATCTGCCTCCGGGTGCTGCGGGCTCAGCACGAAGGTTGTTTCACTGAGGTTGGTCCAATGGGCGAATGCCGCCATCGTCTTATCGCCGAGCCCGTCAGCATCGAGCACCACCGCCAGCGGGTTGCCTTTCAGGGCCTGACGGCTGAAAACATCAACCTGCTTGAACGGATAACGACTCATCACTGCCTGCTCTGAAAATAGATGGGCAGCGAGATTCTCATTTCAGTCCGACAAAGGCAAAACCGTAGAACTGTTGCACAACAATCACCAGCAACTGTAACGCAGCCTATTGAGTGCGATCGGCTACCGTCGACTTACACCACTCAACGCTGGGAAGCGGCTCATGATCGACCTTCAAACACTGTCTTTATTCTGCGGCGCAGTCATGCTTCTGCTGATAACTCCTGGTCCGAACATGGCGTTTGTCATGAGCCACGGCTTTACCTATGGCTGGCGCGGCGGCCTTGCGGTTGCATTGGGGATCAGCGCCGCGGATGCCGTTCTGACGGTTCTCACCGCAACGGGCGTAACCGGCCTGGTCGCTGCATGGCCGCCGTCTTTCGACATTATTCGGTATGTCGGAGCGGTCTACCTGTTGTGGATGGCCTGGAAAGCCCTGCAAGGCGGCAAGCTGGGCGAGAGCCACATCGATAACCAGGTTTCGCTGCGCACGGTGTTTGTCCGGGCCATGCTCAACAGCCTGCTCAATCCCAAGGCACTGCTGTTTTTCATCGTCTTCCTCCCACAATTCGTTACACCGTCCAAGGGCATGATCGCCGAGCAGTTGATCCTCCTCGGCTTGGTTCTCACGGTAATAGCGTTCGTATTCCATGCGGTACTGGGCGCATTCGGGGGTACCATCAACCGCTGGTTCGCTGGCAAAGAGCGCCTGGGCAGACTTCAGCCACGGCTGCTCGCCAGCGTACTGACGCTAATGGCGGTGCGTTTGATGGTCATGTCCAGACCCTGAAAGTTACTCGCAGGGCACCCATTCGCACGGGCCGGGTCATATACCACTCATGCCACGCGGAGACCGCATCATGCTGGACAGCCCATCAGTAGCCCCGGTCGAAGCGCTTCTTGCGCTGATGTCGCACAAGCGTTTCGTGGTCCTGACCGGGGCAGGCATCAGTACCCCCTCAGGCATTCCCGACTACCGGGATACCGATGGAGTAAGGCGCGGCAAAGCGCCGATGATGTTCCAGGAGTTTCTGGGTTCCCCCGAGGCCCGTCGACGCTACTGGGCCAGGGCCATGCTGGGCTGGCCGCGAGTGCGAATCGCCGAACCCAATGCGGCACATCGGGCTCTGGCTACATTGCAGTCCCGTCAGCGCCTAAGCGGGTTGATCACGCAAAACGTTGACACCCTCCATGATCAGGCTGGCAGCAGCGACGTTATCGAGCTACATGGCAGCCTGCACCGCGTGCTGTGCCTGGACTGCGGCGAACGCTCCGACCGGGCAGCCATTCAGCAATTGATGGAACTGCAAAATCCTTATCTCGCGGGCGTTGACGCGGTTCAGGCACCGGATGGCGACACCCTGCTCGACCCGGCGTTCGAGTCCCGTTTCCAGGTGCCTCATTGTCCTTATTGCGACGGCCAGCGCCTCAAGCCAGACGTGGTGTTTTTCGGCGAAAACGTCGCCCCACACACTGCCGCCAAAGCGCTTGCCAGCGTGACCGAGGCTGACGGTTTGCTGGTGGTGGGTTCTTCGCTGATGGCCTACTCGGCGTTCCGTTTGTGCAAAACAATCAACGAACAGGGCAAGCCGCTAATCGCCATCAACATCGGCAAGACCCGCGCGGATGAGCTGCTGGACCTGAAGATTGAGATGTCGTGCGAGGTGTTGTTGCCGGAGTTGGTGGAGCGACTCGTCGAGGGCAGAGATACCTGATGCATGCAATCACCTGTGGAGATTCTATGCTCGCCTGCAGACTTGATCTTTCAGGACTGGCCGGGCAGGCGCGGTGTCTGTAGGCGCGAGGCTTGCCCGCGATATGCGTTGCCCTTATCGCGGGCAAGCCTCGCTCCCACAAGATCGCACTCCATCGGCCAAATGCGCTGATCCCCTAAAACAACCCCAACTGCCCACCAATCAAGGTACTGAAATCGTCGTCCACAAACGGCAGGATCGCGTCGGCAATCGGCTGTAATTGACGACTGACGTAATGATCGTAATCAATCGGCGCATGCCTTGTTTCCAGGGGCTCCGGCCCGGCGACGGTGATCACGTAGCTGATCCAGCCGCCGTTCTGATACTGCCTCGGACGCCCCAGATTCGCGTTATGTTCGTCCGCCAGGCGAGCGGCCCGAACATGCGGCGGCACGTTGCGCTCGTAGTCATCCAGTCGACGCCGCAGCCGCTTGCGATAAATCAGCAAGTCGTCAAGCTCTCCGGCCAGGGTACGACGCACATAATCACGCACGTAATCCTGATAGGGCTGGCGATGAAAAATCCGCGAATACAACGCCTGCTGAAACTCCCGAGCGAGTGGCGACCAGTCGGTACGCACGGTCTCCAGACCTTTATAGATCATCTCCTCAGAACCATCAGCGCGCCTGACCAGTCCGGCGTAGCGCTTCTTGCTACCCTCCTCCGCGCCGCGAATCGTGGGCATCAGGAAGCGGCGGAAATGAGTTTCAAATTGCAGTTCCAGCGCACTGGTCAACCCGTATTCCTGCTGCAGATGCTCACGCCACCACTGGTTGACCTGCTGCACCAGTGAGCGTCCGATCCGGGTTGCTTCTTCCTCGCCATGCAGGCTCTTGAGCCAGACGAAAGTGGAGTCGGTATCGCCGTAGATCACCGTGTAGCCCTGCGCTTCAATCAACTGCCGGGTACGGCGCATGATCTCGTGGCCGCGCAAGGTAATGGACGACGCCAGCCGCGTATCAAAAAAACGGCAACCACTGGAGCCAAGCACGCCGTAGAAGGCATTCATAATGATTTTCAACGCTTGGGAAAGCGGCTGGTTATTCTCCCGCTTTGCGGTCTCGCGACCTTGCCAGACCCGCTCCACAATCGCGGGCAGACAGTGCCGGGTACGGGAAAAACGCCCGCCCCGAAAGCCGGGTACCGAATGCTCATCCGAAGGGTTACGGATGCCCTCAACCAAACCTACCGGGTCGATCAGAAAAGTACGAATGATCGATGGATACAGGCTCTTGTAATCCAGCACCAGCACTGACTCATAAAGGCCTGGCTGCGAATCCATGACAAAGCCACCGGGGCTGACCTCGGGCATGCGCTCGCCCAGATTGGGAGCGACGAAACCCTGACGATGCATCAGCGGGATGTACAAATGACAGAACGCAGCAACCGAGCCACCACTGCGGTCAGCAGGCAAACCGGTGACGGTGGCGCGCTCCAGCAGAAACGTAAGCAGCTCGGTTCTGGCGAAAATCCGCGTCACCAACTCGCAGTCCTTGAGGTTGTAGCGCGCCAGTGCTGGCTTGTCCTCGGCGAACATGCGGTTGATTTCGTCCATACGCTGATACGGCGTATCAATCGCCTTGCCTTCGCCCAGCAAGGTCTGCGCAACGTTTTCCAGGCTGAACGACGGAAAGCTCCAGGTTGCGGAGCGCAGCGCCTCGATGCCGTCGATGATCAGACGCCCGCTGGCGTCGGCGAAAAAGTGATTGTTGCGCGATCCATGCTCGCGCCAGCCCATCGCCTCACCCCCACGCCCAAGGCGCAACGGCACTTGCAGGCGCTGGGCATGCTCGTGCAATACCCGCAGATCGAACTGCACGACGTTCCAGCCAATGATCGCATCCGGATCATGACGCGCCAGCCACTGATTCAGACGCTCCAGTAACTGCTTGCGGGTGTCGCAGTACTCAAGGTCGAAATCGACTTCGCGGTCGTCGCCATTGGCCGGGCCCAGCATATACACCTGGCGCTGGTCGCAGCCTTCAAGCGCGATGGAATAAAGCTCACCTTTTTCTGTGGTTTCGATATCCAGTGAAACCAGCCGCAGCTGTGGCCGGTAATGCTCGGCAGGCCTGATCTGTGCCTCGCATAGCGTACCGTTGCTGTCCGCGACGCCGCTGAACTGCACGGGCGCTGTGATGAAGCGCTCCATCAGATAGCGTTCAGGCGGCCGGATATCGGCCTCGTAAACGTCCACGCCACCTTTGCGCAGGGACTTTTCCAGGTTCATTAATTGCCGATGCTGCTGACAGTAAACCCCAAGCACCGGGCGATGGCGGAAGTCGCACAGGCTCAATTCACGCAGTTCGACTCCGGTTTCATTGCGCAGCACCGCTTCGGCACGGACGCGCTGCTCGGCAGGAATGAACGCCACGGAGGGTTGCACCGGCAAGCGAATGTGACGGGGACCCTCATCAGTCGCCAGCCAGAAGTCCACTTGCGTGCCTTCTGGCGTATCGCGCCAGTGTCGACTCAGGATAAAGCCCTGTTGCACCTCCACCACCGTCAAACCTCAAAAACCTTCAAGAGCGTGATTCTACTTGGCATTGACTCATCTGGGGCGACTCATCTGCAGGTCGAGCAACTGGACCAGATTTTGCGCTCACGACCGCTTGCCAAGCCTTGGTACTTGAGGCGATATAGTCACCCATCGCACAACCCTCACTTTGGCCACGAGACCTGACATGTCAGCAGACCAGCGCTTCAACCTGATCGCCGAGCAACTGGGCTATAGCTTCGACGGCGAAATCAAAATCGGCGGCAATTATGTGCCTGTGGTTCGTCACAACGATGAGCTTTACGTCAGCGGCCAGATCCCCCGGGTTGGTGACACGGTGGTAGTGACGGGGCGTGCCGGAGCCAACACCAGCCTCGCCCAGGCACAACTGGCCGCGAAAATTTGCGCCATGCGCGCGCTGGCGTTGCTGCAACGCAGCGTTGGTTCGCTGGAGGGGATCAAACGCCTGCTGCGCATGAACCTGTACGTGCAATGTGCGCAGGATTTCACCCAGCAGAGCGAAGTGGCGGATGGCGCATCTGAAGTGTTGTTCTTCGTGCTCGGCGAAGTGGGCGCGCACACTCGCAGCTCGATCGGCGTTTATCAGTTACCGAAAAACGCGACGGTCGAGCTTGACCTGATTGCGGTGGTGTAATGCAGACATCGACGACGCCCACCATTGAACGCTTGCACGCCCGGCATGCCGCTGCGTACAGAGAATTGATGCTTGACGCCTATACGCGCCACCCGGAGGCGTTCACCTCATCGCCTGAAGAGCGCGCTGCCCTGCCCTTGTCGTGGTGGGAACACAGGCTTGATGAGGCGGACGATGCGGGACAAGTGGT
Source organism: Pseudomonas maioricensis (assembly GCF_022790535.1). Classification (GTDB taxonomy): domain Bacteria; phylum Pseudomonadota; class Gammaproteobacteria; order Pseudomonadales; family Pseudomonadaceae; genus Aquipseudomonas; species Aquipseudomonas maioricensis. The sequence goes on along the minus strand of NZ_LOHG01000030.1, from coordinate 19,422 downwards.
GTTCGGTATCCTCGACGGTGACACCGTACTCGGCGCTGTGGGCTTGACCTTCAGCAGTCGGCAACGGGCCAGGCACAAGGTGTTGTTGTTCGGCATGTATGTCGTCGCCGAACAACAGGCCAAAGGTTACGGCCAGGCCCTGCTCGAAGCAGCGCTGGATTACGCACGTAACCGGCCTGACGCGTTGTTGGTACAACTGACTGTCAGTGAAGACAACCCTTCAGCCCGCAAGCTTTACGAGCACAACGGGTTTGAATCCTTTGGGCTGGAGCCGCTGGCCGTCGCGACCGAGACCGGGTTCATTTCCAAAGTCCATATGTGGCGAGCGCTTCGCGAACTGTGACCCTGGCTGGCTGCTTGTGATTTGCGTTCGATGCCCCGCCAAAGAGCAGGGTTTGTGCCTTCGGTTTTGCTGAACATATGGGAAAAATGCGCCTGGTCGCAAAACCCGCATTCGGCGCTGATTTGCGTGAGGGTCATCGCCGAGTTCTTGATCAGCTCCTTGGCTTGCTGGATGCGTTGGTTGCGAATCCAGTCCTGAGGAGACATGCCCGTACTGCGTTTGAATGAGCGCGAGAAATGACTGCGGGTCAACTCGCAGGACGCCGCCAGAAAAGGCACAGAAACTTTCTTGCTCAGGTCAGCGCTGATGAGCTGTTTGACCAATGCCAGTCGGCCGGGAGACAGGCCGCCGGTTACCGGCATATCAAGACTGACGTCCGCCCTGGTGAGGGTCACCGGATCAGCATCGTTATTAACGTCGTACGGTGGGTTGTCCATGGGGCTGAGCCTTGCAAAAATTCCTTGAGGTATCTTCGCAGGCGTCGACATTCAAACAACCCTCGCAAGGGGAGCGCAACGGTCATCAAGGTGCGCAATCAGGACAAAGCCGCACTCGGTGTTGTTAAGAATTTAAACGCTAATGGTAGGAGCGAACTTGTTCGCGAGGCGGCGGGCCTGAACCACCGCATCGAGCTTTCTCGCCAACAAGGTGCAGGATCACCATGCATTCGAGGGGACGCCTGATTTCCTCTCAACCAAACTGCTGCCGATACTGGCTCGGTGTCAGGCCGAGTCGGTCGCTGAACAGCGAGCGCATGTACCGCACGCTGCCAAACCCACTGCGATGAGCAATCGTCTTGAGCGGCAGCGCCGTAGTTTCCAGCAGGTTGCGGGCCCTGTCGAGCCGGGCATTCTGGATGAACTCCATCGGTGTCATGTTGACTTCACGACTGAAGACCCTGGCGAAATGCCGTGGGCTCATCGCGGCCATCGACGCCATGCGTTCGATGCAGAAGCTCTCTTCAAGGTGCTCGACAAGGTAGTTCTGCACTCGGGTGATTGGTGTTTCCTGAGTAGCGACTGTGGCCACCAGCGGGCTGAACTGCGCTTGTCCACCCTGCCGCTTCATGACAACCAGCAGTACTTTGGCAACATCAAGCGCGACTTTCTTGCCGTGCTCTTCGGCGACCAGCGCCAAGGCCAGGTCGATCCCGGCCGTTACACCGCCGGAGGTCACCAGGCGGCGGTCCTTGATGTAGATCTGATCGGTGGTCACATTGGCTGCGGGAAAGCCCTTGATCAAGCGCTCGGTGTAATGCCAGTGGGTGGTCACCGTATGGCCATCGAGCAGTCCGGCCCGTCCCAGCAGGAATGCACCGGTGCAGATCGAACCGTAGAGGACCGATTCCTGCGCAGCCCGCTGCAGCCACGCCACCAGTGGCGGATGACTGTCGTTATAAGACCCCGGCCCTCCTGGCACCAGTAACACGTCAAAGGAAGTCGGGGCGTGTTCAACGCAAATATCCGGGGTGACCGTCACGCCATTTGACGCACGAATAGGCGAAGACTGAGTACCGACGGTCGTCAGTTGGTAGTGCCTGGAAGGGTCGAGATAACGATTGGCGATTGAAAAGACTTCCATCGGCCCGGCCATGTCGAGCAGAAGGAAATCGGGAAACAAAATAATTGCTACGGTCTTCATGGTCTGAAATCGCTCAAATCGAGTTCTACACTTTAAAACAAACGTTCCAGCCGGGCCTGTTTCAGTCCCAAGCCCCTGCCGGTGTGCATCTTAACGTTTTGAGCGAAGTCTGGTCGGGTTCTGGGTAGCGGGTGACACTCCAGTATGAGCGTCACCTGTGTCGAGGCCGACAATCGTCAGCCCCGACAACTACCGGTCAATCGTCAAGCGTCTTAGGGGCGCCTTTCGCGGGCTTGCCGGTTTTTTCAGCACCGGGTTTGGCTTCAGGGACTGGCGCAGCAACGGCCGGAGCGCTGGCAGCCTTTTCCTCAGCGGGTAACTGATCAACCTTGGTGAACAGATCTTTCACGCCAATGGGACCCAACTGTTCAAGCTGTTTTTCGCCATCCTTGCCAACCAGGATGACCTTGGTGCCGGTGCTTGCGCCCAGCTTCAGCTCACGAATAAGCGCCATGGTTGATTGCGCATCGAGGTCTTTGCCGTTGCGCTTGCCCATGGTGTTGATCACGGTGTAGAGGACCATGTCACGTTCAGTAAAGGCTTTCTGATTAGCCGGTTCTTTGAGGGCGTTTTGCAGGCTGACCAGCGTTGGGTCCACGCTGCTGGGTGCAATCACGATCAGTGGCCGGGCCTTGCCACGATCCTGGTTCAGAGGGCTGTCACTGTCAGCTGCAAGCAGAGGGCCTGCAGAGACAAGCAACGTAGCGATGGTCAACGACCGGATAAACATAAATGGCTCCTTCAAACCGAGACAGGGACACTCGTCGGGCTTTCGACGCTGTTTTAGATATTTTGTTCTAACCGGTATAGCTCAATAGTCACCGAGGGCTTGTATTCAGCGGGGTGCAGACACCAGTTTCAAACCGACGATACCGGCCAGAATCAGCAAAAAACACAGAATCCGCAACACACTGCGATCTTCGCCCAGCACCAGCATTCCGTAGATGGCCGTCCCCAAAGCACCGATTCCTACCCAGACAGCATAGGCTGTGCCCACCGGTATCGTGCGCGTTGCCAGGGAGAGCAGGTACATGCTCAAACAGATAAAGAAACCGCAAAAAAGGCTGGGCAAGAGCTTGGTAAAGCCGTCGGTGCGGGGCATGACCGCCGCATAAATGATCTCGCAGGCACCGGCGAACAACAGGAACATCCAGCTCATCAAACATCCTTAAGAGTGTTTTCTTCACAAAGCGCAGGGACAAAATAGCGGTGCCAGAGCGGTTGGCGCAAGGCTTGCGGGATTACACGCCTTCTGTGAGGAACCCCACGATCTTGCAGGACTGGCCGGGCGGCGCTCCGCTTTAGCCGGGAGAACGGTATTTCTGGCGAAGAAGATCAAGCGAATGTAATAAGGTCCTCCCGGCTGAAGACGGTCCTGCGGAATTGCTTTCAAGCCAATAGATTTTCTGCGATGCCCAGCGCACCTTCCCACAAACTTTATCTGTATATCCATACAGATAAAACTTGCCGAAAACATCATCACTGCTCATGCTGTGCCCCATCAAAACCGTAAAAATCGATGGTACTCATGCGGCTGTTTCTCTGCGAAAAACCCTCCCAGGCCAAAGATATCGCCGCCGTATTGGGCGCAAAGCGCCGTGGCGATGGCTGCTGGATCGGTCCCGACGCGACTGTGACCTGGTGCATTGGCCATTTGCTTGAGACTGCCCCCCCTGACAGCTACGACGCCCGCTACAAACGCTGGGTACTGGATGACCTGCCTATCGTCCCGGAAAAATGGAAAATGCTGGTCAAACCGCGTACCGCAAGCCAGTTCAAGGCGGTGAAGCGACTCCTGGGCGAAGCATCCGAGCTGGTCATTGCCACAGACGCCGACCGCGAAGGGGAAATGATCGCCCGGGAATTGGTGGACCATTGTCGATATCGCGGGCCGATTCAGCGGCTGTGGCTCTCGGCGCTGGACGATGCGTCGATCCGCAAGGCCTTGAACGCCCTCAAGCCCGGCGCCGAAACCTTCAGCCTCTACCACTCTGCATTGGGACGCTCGCGAGCGGACTGGCTGATAGGTATGAACATGAGTCGCCTGTTCACCCTCCTCGGCCGGCAATCGGGTTATCAAGGCGTCCTGCCGGTCGGGCGCGTACAGACCCCGACGTTGCGCTTGGTGGTGGATCGGGACCGCAGCATCGCGGAGTTTGTCCCTGTCCCGTTCTGGGCAATCGATGTGCAACTTCGCCACGACGACCAGACGTTCACCGCACAATGGCGCGCGGCACCCGATGTGTGTGACGACCAGGATCGTTGCCTGAATCAGGTAACGGCGCAGAACGCCGTCGAGGCCATGCGCAACGCGGCCCGAGCCAGTCTGCTGAAGCTACGGACAGATCGGGTACGCGAATCAGCACCGCTGCCTTTCGACCTCGGCACGCTGCAGGAAATCTGCTCGAAAAAGCTTGGCCTGGGCGCCCAGGAAACGCTGGATATCGCCCAGTCGCTCTACGAAACCCACAAGGTCATCACCTATCCGCGAAGCGACTGCGGTTATCTGCCGGTCAGTCAACACAGCGACGCGACGCGAATCATCAACGCACTGGGCCGTGCTGACCCGGCACTGAGCGATCTACTCAAGCATCTGGAACCGGGTCGGCGCTCGAAGGCCTGGAACGATGCCAAGGTCAGTGCCCACCATGGCATCATCCCCACGGGTGCGGGCAAATCCCTCGAGCAACTGACGGGTAAATACCGGGCGGTATTCACCTTGATCAGAGCCCGCTACCTTGCGCAATTCCTGCCCAATCATGAGTACGATCGCACGCAGGCCGACTTCGACTGCGGCGGTGAAAAACTTCGCGCTACGGGCAAGCTGATTGTCGAACCGGGCTGGAAACGAGCACTGCCTGAGGCTCTGACACCCGCAAAAGGCCGCGAAGCTCCTGCTCCACAAGCACTGCCGAGACTGGCTGAAGGTTGCGAATACCCGGTCGCCGACATCATCCTCAAAGACCTCTGGACCCAACCGCCCAAGCCATATACCGAGGGCGATCTGATCAAGGCGATGAAAAATGTCGCACGACTGGTAGAAGATCCGCTGCTCAAACAGAAGCTCAAGGACACCACCGGGATCGGCACCGAAGCGACTCGTGCCGGCATCATTCAGGGTTTGCTGGACCGGGGCTACCTGATCAAGAACGGCAAAGCGCTGGCAGCGACTCCGGCAGCGTTCAGTCTCATCGACGCGGTCCCCCGAGCGATTGCCGATCCAGGCACCACGGCTATCTGGGAGCAGGCGCTGGATATGGTCCAGGCTGGCGAGATGAGCCTCGAAGAGTTTGTCACCCGACAGGCCAGCTGGATGAGCAAACACGTCAGCCGTTGTATCGGCATGCGGATGGTCATCACTGCTGCGAGCCCTGCCGGAGTTTCTCCGCCCTGGAAAAACAAACGCAAGTCCGGCAAGCGGAAAACTGCTGGTGCTGGCGGCAACCGCCCGCGACGGACAGTAAAGGCTGCGGGCAAAACTTGATCAGGTATAGGATGAAGGCTGTAAGCCACTCACTTGTAAGGAGTTGACGCTCAATTGAATCATCGGTTGAATGAGTGTGTCTGTTCAGATCAGGCCGCGCAGAACCAACCGCACCGCATCAACTCAGACAAGGAGGATATTGAGTCACCGGGTTTTCACCCGCTTCAATCGTGGTGATGGCTTTTGCCCCACGATGCTCAACTTCACATGTGCCCGCCCGGTCGCCTCCGTTCATGCCAGACCGCGCAGGACCTCATTATCCGGATGCGCCTGAGCCCGATTGGCTCAGCGGCATTTCTTCAAGGGATTTCAGAATGCCCCAAAGACAAGTAATCAACGCCTCGGTAAGCCCGAAAGGCAGCCTCGAAACATTGTCCCAACGCGAAGTACAGCAACTCAGCGCCGCCGGCTCAGGCAGTATTTACACCCTGTTCCGCCAATGCGCTCTGGCAATCCTTAACACCGGCGCGCATGTCGATAATGCCAAGACCATCCTTGAAGCTTACGAGAGCTTCGAAGTCCGTATTCACCAGCAGGACCGCGGTGTACGCCTGGAACTCCTCAACGCGCCCGCTGATGCGTTCGTCGACGGGGAGATGATTGCCAGCACCCGCGAAATGCTTTTCAGCGCGCTGCGCGACATCGTCTACACCGAAAGTGAACTGGACAGTCAGCGTATTGACCTGGAAAGCTCACAAGGCATCACCGACTACGTGTTTCACCTGCTGCGCAATGCCCGCACGCTGCGGCCGGGGCTTGAGCCGAAAATGGTGGTGTGCTGGGGCGGACACTCGATCAACACCGAAGAATACAAATACACCAAAAAGGTCGGCCACGAACTCGGCCTGCGCAGCTTGGATATCTGTACCGGTTGCGGCCCGGGAGTGATGAAAGGCCCGATGAAAGGCGCAACCATCGCCCACGCCAAACAGCGGATCAACGCTGGTCGTTATCTGGGGTTGACCGAGCCGGGCATCATCGCAGCGGAAGCCCCCAACCCGATCGTGAACGAACTGGTGATCCTGCCCGACATCGAGAAACGCCTTGAAGCGTTCGTTCGCGTCGGGCACGGCATCATCATCTTTCCGGGCGGCGCAGGCACTGCTGAGGAGTTCCTCTACCTGCTGGGCATCCTGATGCACCCGGACAACCGCGACCTGCCGTTCCCGGTTGTGCTCACCGGACCAAGAAGCGCAGCGCCGTATCTGGAGCAACTGCACGCCTTTGTCGGCGCCACCCTGGGCGAGTCGGCTTACAAGCATTATCAGATCATCATTGACGATCCCGCTGAAGTGGCCAGAGAAATGGTTGCCGGCCTCAAGGCCGTCAAGCAGTTCCGCCGCGACCGCAATGACGCGTTTCACTTCAACTGGTTGCTGAAAATTGATGAAGGCTTCCAGCACCCGTTTGATCCGACCCACGAAAACATGGCCTCTCTGCAACTGAGCCGTTCACTGCCGCCTCACCAGTTGGCAGCCAACCTGCGTCGTGCGTTTTCGGGCATTGTCGCCGGTAACGTGAAAGACAAAGGCATTCGTCTGATAGAACAATATGGCCCCTACGAGATCCACGGCGATACCGAAATCATGGAGCCTCTTGATCGCCTGCTGCATGCGTTCGTTGAACAACACCGCATGAAACTTCCCGGCGGTGCGGCTTACGAGCCTTGCTATCGAGTGGTGACGTAAAGCCCCCGTCAAACTCAAGCCCTGTAGGAGCTCACCGAGGTAACGAGGCCAGCGATAGCGGCGTGTCAGACAAGCCGCCATCGCTGGCCTCGTTACTTCGGTGAGCACCGAAAGGTTATGCGTTTACTGCAGGCTGTACTGACTTAATCCTGGTGTGCGTCGCAGCAGTCACCTCCTCCCTCCCCGTAAACGACGCCAGCGTCTTGCATACCCCCGACACAATCGCATCAACTTCCTGCTCATTGATCGTCAAGGGTGGCAGCAAGCGAATCGTTTTGCCCCGTGTCACGTTTATCAGCAGGCCATGCTCTGTGGCAGCAATCGCTGCGAGATTCGGCAATGGCCGGGTCAGCTCAATGCCCACCATCAACCCCTTTCCACGAATCGCCAGCACATCCGGGTGTTCACTCAGGGCCGCCCGCAAGCCGGCAAGTAGCCGCTCACCTTGCTGACGGGCGTTACTCAGCAGATGCTGCTCATTGAGAATATCCACTACTGTGCAGCCTGCCCGGCACGCCAGAGGGTTTCCACCGAAGGTGCTGCCGTGGCTGCCCGGCGTAAACAACTGCGCCGCTTTGCCCCGTGCCAGACAGGCTCCGATCGGAACACCATTGGCCAGCCCCTTGGCCAACGTCATCACGTCCGGCACGATGCCTTCGTGCTGGAAAGCAAACCATTGCCCGGTACGGCCCATACCGGTTTGAATCTCGTCCAGCATCAGCAACCAGGCACGCCGACTACACAGCTCCCGCAGTGCCTTCAAGTAACCCGGCGGGGCTAACTGAACACCACTTTCGCCCTGGATCGGCTCCAGCAGAATCGCCGTGATGCGATTGCCGTAGGCCTGGCACACTTTGTCCAACGCAGGTAAATCGCCAAAAGGCACTTTGACGAAGTCACCGGGCAACGAATTGAACCCTAGCCGCACCGCCGGACCATCACTGGCCGACAAGGTCCCGAGTGTGCGGCCATGGAAGGCGTTGTCCATCACCACCACCAACGGCTTTTCGATCCCCTTGTGCCATGCATAGAGCCGGGCCAGTTTCAGCGCGGTCTCGTTGGCTTCTGCGCCGGAGTTATTGAAAAACGCCTTTTCCATACCCGCCAGCCGGGTCAGCTTCTCGGCCAGTAGCTGCTGCCACTGAATGCTGTACAGGTTAGAAGTGTGTATCAGCAGACTCGCCTGCTCGCTGATAGCTGCTACCAAACGGGGATGGGAATGCCCCACATTGGTGACCGCCACACCCGCCACCGCATCCAGATATTCGCGGCCAGTATCGTCCCACACGCGAGTACCCAGACCGCGAACAAAGCTCAGCGCAAGGGGTTGATAGGTGGTCATCAGGCAAGTGGCGGTCATGATGTGAAACTCCATCTCAGGCGTTGTTTTTTCCAGTATCGTTAGCAACCTGAGCTGGATAAACGGCCATTTTCTTAAATCATTTTAAAGTCAGGCTTGATAATGGACTTACTCCAGGCAATGTCGGTTTTTGTGAAAGTGGTCGAGACAGGCAGCATGACGGCCGCGGCGCTGGAATGCGGCATGTCGACCACGATGGTCGGCAACCATCTGCGGGCGCTTGAACAAAGGCTGGGGGTAAGCCTGCTGAAACGTACGACCCGGCGTCAGGGGCTGACAGAGTTCGGTGCAACGTACTACCAACGCTGTGTCGACGTGCTGGCGCTGGTGGCGGACTCGGAGCAACTGGCCGCGCAGTCTCAGGACACGCCCCAAGGGACGTTACGGATCACTGCACCCTTCACGTTCGGCTCGGAAAGCCTCGCCCCGGCGCTCAGCGAGTTCATTCGCCGCTACCCGCAAATCAAGCTCGACATTGTCTGGAGTAACGAGCGCATGGACTTGATCGGCCAGGGTTTCGACGCCGCTATCCGTCTTGGCCCTGTCCACACCTCAAGCCTGGTGGCCCGGCCACTGCTGGATTACACACTGACCCTGTGCGCTGCCCCCTCGTACCTGCAGCGCAGGGGCACTCCTCTTGCGCCTATGGACCTGCAGCAACATGACTGCCTGGCATTTGCCTACCCGGCAGGTGACGACTGGAGTTCGGTTGAAAAGCATTGGCGTTTGACGGGTGCGGATGGTGAGGTGCTGGTTCCGGTCAGCGGGCCTATCACGATGAATACCTCCGCGGGCCTGCACAAAGCAGCTCGCGCCGGAGCCGGGATCGTGATGATGCCTGATGCGCTGGTACGCGAAGACCTGGCAGATGGCAGGCTTGTTGCCCTGCTCCCTGACTACCAGTTGCCGTCTCGCCCGATGAATCTGCTTTACCCCCGGGATCGCTACAGGTCACCCAAACTACGCAGTTTCGTCGACTACGTGATGGAGTTGTGGGGCCGTCCGGTGGACGCGCGGTAACACATTTCATGACGCTTTCGCACAGCACACATTGGACCTGTAGGAGCTCACCGAAGTTACGAGTCCAGCGATGGCGGTGTGTCTGATAAACCGCTATCGCTGGCCTCGTAACCTCGGTGAGCTCCTACAGAATCGGGTTCAATCTGGATGACTGCAGCTGCCTGTCTCCTTCGCAGCGCAAACAAGCGCACCCTGCCCAACCCAGTAAGTTGGCGTGACAACAAAACAAAAAATAGTTCCGCCTATTAACGACAAAATATTTCCGCGTTTGAAATTGCGCTGCTACGCTTTTTCCTGACCCCAAATCAGGGAAACCCCCGCAAATAAAGGCAGAAAACACGTCAAAAAAACATGATCGTGAGAAAAGCCACTCGAATGAGGTGTGTGTCTGTCCGATTGCTTGACGATTGGCGTCATAAATGTGACTAAAGTCTCAGTCGTACTAGCAGATAACCAGATATTCGCAAATCATCCTTTGTAGCAGTTCAAGGAACGAACCATGACGCCGAGCCAAAACGGTAGTTCTCCGAGTCAAGGCCGCCAAACGCTCTTCCTCTGGTTTCCGCTGGTGCCTGCAATAGCTGGATGCGCAGCACTTTTGCTGTCAGCACCGACCCAATTGAACATTGGTTTGAGCGCTGCCGTACTGGCTGCTGGCGTCGCCACGGGCCTCTTCGCTGCCGCCAGTCAAAATCGCAAACTACTTGCCATTGCCCAGGCGACAGCCTTGCATCATCAGCAAGCGGCTGAAGGCGCATCGCTGCAATCGAATGCACAGATCAACGAAGTCTTGCTCGGTGCAATGCCCATCTGGGCCAAGCAGGTAGAAAGCTCGCGGCAACAGACCGAAACCGCGATTGTGACCTTGACCGGTCGCTTCACCGGTATTTCCTCGCGACTTCAGGAAACGGTGCATGCGTCGCAACATGCGGCGGGTGACCTGGGTGGGCAAAACAATGATGGCGCATTGCAGGTTCTCGCACAAAGCGACAACGACCTGGTTCAGGTGATCAACTCCCTCAAGGCCACGCAGACCAGCCGCGACGAAACCCTCGCTCAGGTTCGCAACCTCACCGCCTACACCGGCGAGTTGCGCACCATGGCGGCGGATGTCGCGGCCATTGCTGCGCAAACGAACCTGTTGGCCCTCAACGCAGCCATCGAGGCCGCACGCGCTGGCGAAGCAGGTCGTGGTTTTGCCGTAGTTGCCGACGCCGTACGCAGCCTGTCGAGCAAGTCCAGTGAGACCGGTCAGCAGATGTCCGCCAAGGTCGACATCATCAACAGTGCCATTAACCAACTGGTGCAGGCCGCTTCCAGTGGCGCGGACCTGGACAGCAACTCGGTAGTGAATTCTGAAAACACTATTCAGCGTGTACTGGAACGCTTCAAGAGCGTGACCGAGCGCCTCGCCGAGTCTGCCGAAATGCTTCAACAGGAAAGCTTCGGTATCCGCGACGAAATGACTGAAGTGCTGGTCAGCCTGCAATTTCAGGATCGGGTCAGCCAGATACTGGTTCACGTGCGGGACAATATTGACGACCTGCACGCGCATTTGCAGCAGGCGACACAGGCACCTGATCAGGCAGTGGCGATTGATGCACGCAGCTGGCTCGCACGTATGGAAGCAACCTACGCCACCGACGAGCAGCGCAACACGCATCACGGCAGCAGCGCCGCACAACAGAATTCACAAGAAATAACCTTTTTTTAGGAGAGCCACATGGCTAAAAACATATTGGTCGTCGACGACTCCAGCAGCGTTCGTCAAGTGGTCGGCATCGCCCTGAAAAGCGCAGGTTATGACGTTATCGAAGCAAGCGATGGCCGAGACGCACTGAGCAAGCTCAACGGCCAGAAAGTGCACTTGATCATCAGCGACGTGAACATGCCCAACATGGACGGCATCACCTTCGTCAAAGAGGTGAAGAAGTTACCCAGCTATAAATTCACGCCGATCATCATGCTCACCACCGAATCTCAGGAATCGAAAAAAATGGAAGGCCAGGCTGCTGGCGCCAAGGCCTGGGTGGTCAAGCCGTTCCAGCCTGCGCAGATGCTCGCAGCGGTTTCCAAACTGATTCTGCCCTGATTGCCTGCTACTTGATGCCTGCTACTTGATGCTGATTACCCGGGAGGTTGCGATGCCGCTTGCATGCGAAATACTCAATGACACGGCACACGTGAACATCGACGGTGAGCTGACCATCTATACCGCCTCGGAATTGTCCGCCCAATTGCTGCCAAAGCTGGGCGCGACGCCGCAGATGCAGATCGATCTGTCGCAAATCACTGAAATGGATGGCGCAGGCCTTCAGTTGCTGATCATGGTCACCCGTGAGGCCTCCCGTGCCGGGACCGCATTGACGCTGACCGGGCATAGCAAAGCTGTATTGGAAACCCTGCAATTGAGTGGCCTGGGCCCGTCGGTTTAACCCGGCACGCCCGGCCGCCATGGCCGACACGACAAGGAACTGTACGTGAGCATTAACCTCGATCAGGCATTACAAACGTTCATCGTCGAGGCTCGCGAGCTGTTGGAGGCGATGGAAGAGTCATTGCTGCAGCTGGAGAGCGAACCTGGCAATGATGACGCCATCGGCGCGATATTCCGTGCGGCGCATACCATCAAAGGCTCTGCTGGCCTGTTCGGCCTGGACCCTATCGTCAGCTTCACGCACATTGTCGAAGACGTGCTTGATCGCTTGCGTGAAGGCAGTGTCGCCGCCGATGCAGGTCTGATTGCAGTACTGCTCAAATCCGGCGATCACATGCTGGAATTGATCGACGTAGTCGCCAGTCAGGGCGGCCAATTACAAGCGCCCGCGTTGGCCCGCGAAGCCGAATTGCGCAAAACCCTGCAGGCTTATCAGGCACCCGGCGGCAAGGCCAGCGAAGAGCTAGAGGTCATCCCGGACAGCGACGCTCCAGCCGGGCACTCCGACGCGGTGCTTTGGCATCTATCCCTACGCTTCGGTCAGGACGTATTTCGCAACGGCATGGACCCGTTGTCGTTCCTGCGTTTTCTTAACACGCTGGGTGAAATTGTTGCGATTGAGACACTGACCGACAACCTGCCAGCCCTTGAAGCATGGGACGCAGAGTCTTGCTACCTGGGTTTCGAAATCGACTTCAACTCCAGCGCAACCCACGCAGCGATCAATGAAGTCTTCGACTTTGTACGTGATGAATGCCAGGTAGACATTACCCGGATCGATTCTGGCGATGCGGTCAATCAGCAGGCAGAGCCCGGCACTGAGCTTGTTTCTCAAGGCGTAGAACACGGCACGTCTATGGTCGCGATAGGTGAGCTGCTGGAAGACCAGCGTTCAGTGCCACGCGTCCCTGCGCAACTTTCCAGTGAAAAAGCGCTTGCCAGCGACAAGCAGGTTTCCGCTGACAAGCCCGCCGACAGCAAGGCCAAAGATGGCCGTTATGTGCGGGTCAACGCTGACAAGCTCGACGAACTGATCAATCTGGTGGGCGAACTGGTCATCGCCAGCGCGGGTGCCACCTTGCTCGCCCGCACCTGCGACAACGACCCGTTGCAGGAGTCGACGTCAACGGTCTCCGGGCTGGTAGAGGAAATTCTTGATGGTGCGTTGCGCCTGCGGATGATCCCCATCGGCGACACCTTCAACCGCTTCCGCCGGGTCGTGCGTGATGTCAGCCAGGAGCTGGGCAAAGACATCGACCTGATCATCAGCGGTGCCGAAACCGAACTGGACAAAACGGTCGTCGAGAAAATCGGCGATCCCCTCATGCACTTGCTGCGCAACGCCATGGACCACGGCATTGAAAGCGCCGAGGCACGACTCGCCGCTGGCAAACCGTCCAAGGGCCATCTGCATCTCAACGCTTACCACGACTCGGGCAGTATCGTCCTCGAAATCGCCGATGATGGCGCGGGACTGAATCGCGACCGGATTCTGGAGAAAGCTCAGGAACGCGGCCTGATCGCCCCCGGCGCGACCCTCACCGATCAGGAAATCTACAACCTGATATTCGAAGCGGGCTTCTCTACCGCCCAGGCCGTCACCAACCTTTCGGGCCGTGGCGTGGGCATGGACGTGGTCAAGCGCAACATCACCTTGCTGCGCGGCACTGTCGATCTGGACAGCAAGCCGGGCCAGGGCACCGTGATACGCATCCGCCTGCCGCTGACCCTGGCCATCATCAATGGCTTCCTGGTCGGCATTGGCCAGTCCACTTATGTGATCCCTCTGGACATGGTTCAGGAGTGCATAGAACTCAGTGAAGACGACCGCCAGATCAGCCGCGAACAGGGTTATCTGGATTTGCGCGGCGAAGTCCTGCCACTGGTGTACCTGCGTGACCACTTCCACCACGACGGCCCTGCCGCACGTCGCCAGAACGTGGTGGTGGTGCGCTATGCCGAGCACAAGGCGGGACTGGTCGTAGACGATCTGCTGGGTGAGTTCCAGACCGTTATCAAACCGTTGGGCAAGCTGTTCGGCGCACTGCGCGGCATCAGCGGCTCAACCATCCTGGGCAGTGGCGCGGTGGCGTTGATCCTCGACGTTCCAGCCCTGCTCAGCCAAATCGTACATCTAGAAACACGCTACACCGCTAATCAAGCCCAATCGCCAGCCACTGCCCGTTGATGCACATGCATTTCCATGGAGGTAACACCCGATGAAATGGTTTTACGATCTGAAGATCGCCACAAAGTTGATCGCGTCATTTCTCACGGTGCTCGCCCTCACCGCAGTCATGGGCGTTTTTTCCATCATTCAGCTGGGTCAGGTGAACGACACCGCCAGTGAGATTCGCGATAACTGGATGCCGTCGATGCGCGCGGCGTCGGGCATGCGCTTCTTCGCGGCGAATTATCGCATCAAGGAAAACCGCCACGTGGCGGCACTGTCCATCGATGACAAGAACGCGATTGCGCTTGAAGCAGCGGCCGAAAGAAAGCAGTTCGAAACTCGCCTGGACACCTATGAAAAACTGTTGAGTAATGACGAGGATCGTCGCCTTTTCACCGTCACAAAAAATGACTGGGCGGCTTATCTGGCGGTCAGCAAGGACTTGCAGGCCCTGTCCAACCAGAGCCGTGAAGATGAAGCCCGCGCCATGCTGGCGGGTGAGTCCAAGCGCCAGTTCGACCTGATTACGGGCGACCTGCAAAAACTGGTAGAGCTTAATGATGCCGGTGCTGAAGCCGCCAGTCAGCGCGGTGATGCACTGTACGACAGTGCGCGGGTCTCGATCGTCGGCGTATTGATCGCTGCACTGGTCATCGGCCTGGGTCTGGCGCTGTTCATCTCGCGGATCATTTCCCGCCCGTTGAAAGAAGCCGCTTCGGTTGCCGAGCAGTTGGCCGAAGGCAACCTCAACGTTCGTATTGAAGCCGGATCGAAAGACGAAACCGGCATGGTTATCAACGCCATGCAAAACATGGTGGGCAAGCTGTCGCACATCATCGGTGAAGTGCGCAATGCTGCCGACAACCTCGCCAGCGCCTCTGAAGAGGTCAGTGCTACCGCTCAATCCATGAGCCAGGCGACCAGCGAGCAAGCCGCCAGCGTTGAAGAAACCAGCGCCTCCATCGAACAGATGAGCGCCAGCATCAACCAGAACACCGAGAACGCCAAAGTCACGGACGGCATGGCCAGCAAGGCTGCCAAGGAAGCCACCGATGGTGGTGAATCCGTGCAGCAGACCGTTGTGGCCATGAAAAAGATCGCCCAGCGCATCAGCATCATCGATGACATCGCTTACCAGACCAATCTGTTGGCGCTCAACGCCGCTATCGAAGCCGCTCGTGCGGGTGAGCATGGCAAAGGCTTCGCCGTTGTCGCCGCTGAAGTGCGCAAGCTGGCAGAACGCAGCCAGGTGGCCGCGCAGGAAATTGGCGAACTGTCTTCCAGCAGTGTCGACATGGCAGAGAAAGCCGGGAACCTGCTCAACGAGATGGTGCCGTCCATCAACAAAACCTCGGACCTGGTGCAGGAAATCAGCGCTGCGTCTGAAGAACAGGCTGCCGGTGTCGCGCAGATCAATACCGCGATGACCCAGCTCAACTCGGTTACGCAACAGAACGCATCAAGCAGCGAAGAACTGGCCGCCACAGCCGAAGAAATGAGTAGCCAGGCTGAACAACTGCAGCAGGCCATGAGCTTCTTCACTCTGGACGCTGCGCCGAAAGCCGCTAATCAGCCTGCAAAGTTTGACAGCAACTCAGGCACGTCAAGCCGCAAGCCGTCTCGCCCGGCTACGCAAGCGCCGCAGAAATCGTTTGCGTACAACATGGCAAGCACTCCGGATGAATCCGAGTTCACTCGATTCTGAGCGGATCCACCCACACGCTTGCCTTGAAAGGAGACAGACATGGGCGCAATCGCCACGACACGACAAAACGCAACGGTCGTTGAGGAGCAGGAGCAGTACCTGACGTTCATGCTCGGCACCGAGATGTTCGCCATCGGCATCCTCGGCATCAAGGAAATCATCGAGTACGGCAATCTCACTGTCGTACCGATGATGCCCGCCTTCGTCCGTGGGGTGATCAACCTGCGCGGCGCGGTCGTGCCGGTGGTGGATCTGTCGGCGCGCTTCGGCCGCCCCAATTCGACCACCACCCGCCGTAGCTGCGTAGTGATTATTGAAGCCAGCGCTGCGGACGGTCAGTCACAGGACATCGGCTTGCTGGTTGATACCGTCTCGGCGGTCATGGACATCCCTGCTTCGCAGATCGAGCCGCCACCGAGTTTCGGTGCAAAGATCCGCGCCGACTTCATCAGTGGCATGGCCAAGGTCGATGGCAAGTTTGTCATCGTTCTGGAAGTCGATCAGGTGTTGTCCATCGACGAAATGTCGAAGCTGGCTGAAGTTGATCAAATTCCGGCTATCGACGCCGAACAACGCTGACCAGGGACAGGCAGATATCGTGAACGGAACAGCGCTCAATGACAGGGAATTCAGCCAGTTTCAGTCCTGGTTGTACGGGGCTGCGGGCATCAGCCTGTCGCCTGCAAAAAAGGCACTGGTCGCGGGTCGCTTGTTCAAGCGGCTCAAGCACTATGGGCTGGAAAGCTACGGCGAGTACTTCAAGCTGATCATGAGTGGCCAGCGCAGCGACGAACTGCAAGTTGCGCTGGACTTGCTCACCACCAACGAAACGTACTTTTTTCGTGAACCCAAGCATTTCGATTTTCTGCGCCAGCAGGTATTGCCTAAAGCGACACCGGGCAAGACTTTCCGGGTGTGGAGTGCTGCGAGTTCGTCGGGCGAGGAGCCTTACAGCCTGGCGATGACCCTGGCCGAAAGCCTGGGCACCACGCCTTGGGAAATCATCGGCTCGGACATCAGCAGCCAGGTGCTCGCCAAAGCACGCGCAGGGCATTACCCTATGGAGCGCGCCACCAACCTGCCAGTACCTTTGCTGCACAAATACTGCCTCAAAGGCATCGGTAATCAGCACGGTACGTTCCTGGTAGACCGAGGGTTGCGCAACCGGGTCAACTTTATTCAGGTCAATCTAAATGAGGCTCTGCCGGAACTCGGCGAGTTCGACGTGATCTTTCTTCGTAACGTGATGATTTATTTTGACCAGGAGACCAAGATCAAGGTTGTTGCCCGTTTGCTCCCGCGCCTCAAGTCCGGCGGGTATTTCATTGTCAGCCACTCTGAAAGCCTCAACGGTGTCAGCGATGCATTGAAACTGGTAGCACCCTCGATCTATCGCAAGCCATGAACACCATTGTTGACGAAGTCTTTCTGGCACCCGGCGATTTTCACTTCGCAACAAGCCCTACCCGTATCCGCACCATCCTTGGGTCCTGCGTAGGTATCACCTTGTGGCACCCGGTGCGCAAGATCGGCGCCATGTGCCACTTCATGCTACCCAGCCGGGCTCACCGATGCGGCGTTCTGAACGGTAAATACGCTGACGAAGCGATCGAGATGTTCATCGAGCACGCCAAGGCACACCGCACGGCGCCCGAGGATTACCAGCTCAAGCTGTTCGGCGGTGGCGAAATGTTTCCGCACCACAAGCGCGGCGTGCATTACAGCGATGTTGCGCGGATGAACATCAGCGCGGCACTGCAACTTGCCGATAGCCATAACCTGGACCTGATCGCACAGGACATGGGCAGCACAGGCTACCGCAACGTCATTTTCGAACTCTGCAACGGACATGTGTGGGTCAGGCACAAACCAATAAGGACAAGCACGGAACATGGCGACGAAAAAAATAAGCGTACTGCTAGTCGATGACTCGGCGGTAGTTCGTCAGGTTCTGCTGGGTATCCTTAACGACACACCTGATATCCACGTGATGGGTGCAGCCTCCGATCCGATCTTCGCCATGGATAAACTGGCCAAAGAATGGCCGGACGTGATCGTGCTCGACGTGGAAATGCCGCGCATGGACGGCATTACTTTTCTGAAGAAAATCATGAGCGAGCGCCCCACTCCCGTGGTCATTTGCTCGTCCCTCACCCAGAAAGGCGCCGAAACCAGCTTGCAGGCAATGTCAGCGGGTGCAGTGGAAGTCATCACCAAACCGACTACTGGCCTGAAGAACTTTCTGCTGGAGTCCGCCGCAGAGCTGGTAGGCGCGATTCGCGCCGCCGCCAACGCCAATGTCAAAAACCTCGGCCGACGTGCAGCAGCCCCAGTGCTGACACCCGCGACTCGCCTGAGCGCCGATGCGATTCTGCCTGCCGCACAGGGTCACGCCATGGCCCAGACCACTGAGCGAATTGTCGCGCTGGGCACTTCCACAGGGGGTACGCAGGCGCTTGAAGCGGTGCTGACCGCCTTGCCTCGGGTGTGTCCCGGCATCGTCATCGTCCAGCACATGCCGGAGAAATTCACCGCGTCCTTCGCAGAACGCCTTAACGGGCTGTCGCAAATCGAGGTGCGCGAGGCGAAAAACAACGACCGCATCCTGCCAGGCCTTGCACTGATTGCACCGGGCGGCAAACACATGATGGTCACCCGCAGCGGTGCGTTTTATCACGTGCAAGTAGTGGATGGCCCACTCGTGAACCGCCATCGCCCCTCAGTCGATGTGCTGTTTCGCTCAGTGGCCAAATTTGCTGGCAAGAACGCCACCGGCATCATCATGACCGGCATGGGCGATGATGGCGCCAGGGGCCTCAAAGAAATGCTCGACGCGGGCAGTTCTACGGTCGCCCAGGACGAAGCCTCGTGCGTGGTGTTTGGCATGCCCAAGGAAGCGATCAAACTGAATGCCGCGCAGCGCATCATGCCTCTGCACGACATCCAGCATGCAATTCTGCACAAATAGCGTTTTTCTAATGCCCTGATCCGGTTTTGCAGCTTGCTCTGCGGGGCGTGGTCTAAGATGCTGTTGGCAGACTGTCAGGCCGCCCTACGCCGCCTCGGGTCGTCACGGGAGAACAACAAATGAAAACCGTTGCACAACTGCTCAAGCTCAAGGCGTCGTCCAATCAGCAGGTCCACACCATCTCCCCCCACCAGATGGTGCTCGATGCCCTCAGGCTCATGGCCGAGAAAAACATCGGCGCCTTGCCAGTGGTGGACAACGGCAAGCTGGTGGGCGTCGTCAGTGAACGTGACTACGCACGCAAGATGGTCCTTCAGGGCCGCTCCTCGGTCGGCACCCCGGTCAGCGCGATCATGAGCAACAAGGTGATCACCGTCGACTCCCTGCAAAGCGTCGAAACCTGCATGGGCATCATGACCGACAGCCACCTGCGCCACCTGCCGGTCGTGGAAGAAGGTCAACTGCTGGGGCTGCTGTCCATCGGCGACCTGGTCAAAGAAGCCATCTCCGAGCAGGCCAGCCTGATCGAACAGCTGGAGCAGTACATTCGCGGGGATTGATCCCATCGCGCAGTCACAGGGTAAATGAGGACCTGTAGGAGCG
>NZ_LOHG01000029.1:14600-44125 GCF_022790535.1 Pseudomonas maioricensis | reverse complement strand
TATAGCAGCCTTCACCCCACCAACGGATATACACACAAAACTAAAAGCGCCCGGCACCCTATATAAGGAAGCAACAATCCCCCACCTGCGACGGTCTGGTAGAATCGCCGTTTTCCGTATTAGCCGCGCCGCCTGTGCGCCGAGAGAGTTCGTATGACCGTCACCATCAAAACCCCTGAAGACATCGAAAAAATGCGCATTGCCGGTCGTCTGGCTGCCGATGTCCTGGAAATGATCGGTGCTTACGTCAAACCTGGCGTCACCACCGAAGAGCTGGACCGCATCTGCCACGACTACATCGTCAATGAGCAGAAAGCGATACCCGCACCGCTGAATTACAAAGGTTTCCCCAAGTCGATCTGCACTTCGATCAACCATGTCGTGTGCCATGGCATCCCGAATGAGAAGCCGTTGAAAAATGGCGACGTGCTGAACATCGATGTCACCGTGATCAAGGATGGCTACCACGGCGACACGAGCAAGATGTTCCACGTAGGCAAAGTGCCTGAGTGGGCCGAGCGCCTGTCGAAAATCACCCAGGAATGCCTGTATAAAGGCATCGAGATCGTCCGCCCGGGCACCACTCTCGGTGATATTGGCGAAGTCATTCAGAAGCACGCGGAAAAAAGCGGCTTCTCTGTAGTCCGTGAGTATTGCGGGCACGGCATCGGCAAGGTGTTCCATGAAGAGCCGCAAGTCGTCCATTACGGCAAGGCAGGCGAAGGCATGGCACTGGTCGAAGGCATGACCTTTACCATCGAGCCAATGATCAACCAGGGCCGCGCCGAAACCCGCCTGCTGGGTGATGGCTGGACTGCAATCACCAAGGACCGCAAGCTGTCGGCACAGTGGGAACACACCATTCTGGTCACCGCTGACGGCTATGAGATTTTCACCCTGCGCAGCGACGACACCATCGCCCGCACATCAGCCTGATCACAACGCTCGCTTGATCTAGATAAAAGGAAAGCAGTTCCATGCCGCAGGTGGATCCCGATTTGTTCGACCGTGGTCAGTTCCAGGCCGAACTGGCGTTGAAAGCGAGTCCGATTGCCGCATTCAAGAAAGCCATCCGCAATGCGCGGGAGGTGCTTGATGCGCGCTTCAAGTCAGGCCGCGATATCCGCCGTCTGATCGAAGACCGCGCCTGGTTCGTGGACAACATCCTGCAACAGGCATGGGACCATTTTGACTGGAGCGAAGAAGCAGACATCGCGTTGCTCGCAGTCGGTGGTTACGGCCGCGGCGAACTGCACCCTTACTCGGACATCGACCTGCTGATCCTGCTGGACAGCGCCGATCACGAAGTTTTCCGTGAGCCCATAGAGCGCTTTCTTACCCTGCTCTGGGACATCGGCCTGGAAGTAGGGCAAAGCGTACGCTCGGTAGACGAATGCGCAGTGGAAGGCCAGGCCGACCTCACGGTGATCACCAACCTGATGGAGAGCCGCACTATCGCAGGGCCCGAGCGTCTGCGTCAGCGCATGCTCGAAGTCACCAGCCCGAAACAGATGTGGCCCAGCAAAGAGTTCTTCCTGGCCAAGCGTGCCGAGCAGAAAACCCGGCATCACAAGTACAACGACACCGAGTACAACCTGGAGCCTAACGTCAAAGGTTCGCCCGGAGGCCTGCGGGATATCCAGACCATTCTCTGGGTCGCCCGGCGTCAATACGGCACCCTGAACCTGCATGCACTGGCGGGCGAAGGCTTTTTGCTGGAAAGCGAAAACAACCTCCTCGCCTCTTCTCAGGAGTTCCTCTGGAAGGTGCGTTACGCCCTGCACATGCTGGCAGGTCGCTCCGAAGATCGCCTGCTGTTCGACCATCAGCGCAGCATCGCCAGCCTGCTGGGCTATCAGGACAGCGACGCCAAGCTGGCCATCGAACGCTTCATGCAGAAGTACTACCGGGTAGTGATGAGCATCGCGCAGCTCAGCGACCTGATCATTCAGCACTTCGAAGAGGTCATCCTGACCGATGACGAAGGTGCGAGCACTCAGCCGCTCAACTCACGCTTCCAGGTGCATGACGGTTACATCGAGGCGACCAACGCGAACGTATTCAAACGTACGCCGTTTGCCATGATCGAAATTTTTGTGCTGATGGCTCAGCACCCGGAAATCAAAGGTGTGCGCGCCGACACCATTCGGCTGCTGCGCGAACACCGGCATTTGATCAACGATGATTTCCGTAACGACATTCGCAACACCAGCCTGTTTATCGAGCTGTTCAAATGCGAATTAGGCATTCATCGCAACCTGCGCCGCATGAACCGTTACGGCATCCTGGGTCTGTATTTGCCCGAGTTCGGTCACATCGTCGGGCAAATGCAGCATGACCTGTTCCACATCTATACGGTTGATGCGCACACGCTGAACCTCATCAAGCACTTGCGCAAGCTCCAGTACACACAGGTGTCAGAGAAATTCCCGCTGGCCAGCAAGGTCATGGGCAGGCTGCCGAAGCCTGAGCTGATCTACCTGGCAGGCCTGTACCACGACATCGGCAAGGGCCGCGGCGGCGACCACTCGGAGCTGGGCGCGGTGGATGCCGAAGCGTTTGGCATTCGCCATCAACTGCCTGCCTGGGACACGCGTCTTATCGTCTGGCTGGTCAGCCATCACCTGGTGATGTCCACCACAGCTCAGCGCAAGGACTTGTCCGATCCGCAAGTGATCCACGATTTCGCCCAGTTTGTCGGCGATGAGATTCACCTGGATTACCTCTATGTGCTGACGGTTGCTGATATCAACGCCACCAACCCGACACTCTGGAACTCATGGCGCGCCAGCCTGCTGCGTCAGCTCTATACCGAAACCAAGCGCGCCCTGAAGCGCGGCCTGGAGAACCCGGTAGACCGCGAAGAGCAGATACGACGCACCCAAATTGCCGCGCTGGATATTCTGGTTCGTAACGGCACTGACCCGGACGACGTGGAACAACTCTGGTCCCAACTGGGCGATGACTATTTCCTGCGTCATACAGCAGGCGACGTGGCCTGGCACAGCGATGCGATCCTGCAGCAACCGACGGATGGCGGTCCGCTGGTTCTGATCAAGGAGACCACCCAGCGCGAGTTCGAAGGCGGCACGCAGATTTTTATCTATGCGCCTGATCAACATGACTTCTTCGCCGTAACTGTGGCGGCAATGGACCAGTTGAACCTGAACATTCATGACGCCCGGGTCATCACCTCAAGCAGCAGGTTCACCCTCGACACCTATATCGTGCTCGACAACGATGGCGGCTCGATTGGCGATAATCCTGTGCGCATCAAGGAAATTCGCGACGGCCTGACCGACGCATTGAGGAACCCGGACGACTACCCGACCATCATCAAACGTCGTGTACCGCGCCAGCTCAAGCATTTTGCCTTCCCGCCGCAGGTCACGATCCACAACGATGCTCAGCGCCCGGTAACGATCCTGGAGCTTTCCGCCCCCGATCGCCCCGGTCTGCTGGCACGGATCGGCAAAATCTTTCTGGAGTTCGACCTGTCACTGCAAAACGCCAAGATCGCGACGCTCGGCGAGCGGGTGGAAGACGTGTTCTTCATTACCGACGCCAATAACCAGCCGCTGTCCGATCCGCAGCTGTGCAGTCAATTGCAGGACGCCATCGTCGAGCAACTGAACGTCAACCACGAGCCCGGCGAATTGCGCATCAGTATCTGAGTAAACCCTGACGCTGTTCAATGAATCGACTTACGGCGCTCACTGACTTGAGCGCCCTGCTTCTGGAAGCCAGCCCCATGAATAACGCGATGCAATTGCTTCAGCCCTACCCTTTCGAAAAGCTTCGCGCCCTGCTAGGCAGCGTGACGCCAAACCCGGAAAAGCGCCCGGTCGCGCTGTCCATTGGTGAACCCAAGCATCGCTCGCCAGACTTCGTCGCCAAAGCCATGACTGACAACCTTGACCAGATGGCGGTCTATCCGACCACATTGGGCATCCCGGCGTTGCGCGAAGCCATCGCCGGTTGGTGCGAGCGTCGTTTTGGCATACCTGATGGCTGGCTGGACCCGGCGCGGAACGTGCTGCCGGTCAACGGGACTCGCGAAGCGCTGTTTGCCTTCACCCAGACCGTAGTCAACCGTGGCGATGACGCGCTGGTGGTCAGCCCGAACCCGTTTTATCAAATCTACGAAGGCGCAGCGTTTCTGGCTGGCGCGAAGCCTCACTACCTTCCATGCCTGGTCGAGAACGGTTTCAACCCGGACTTCGACGCAGTGTCTGCCGATATCTGGAAGCGCTGCCAGATCCTGTTCCTGTGCTCGCCGGGCAATCCAACGGGCGCGTTGATCCCGCTGGAAACCCTGAAAAAGCTGATCGCTCTGGCTGACGAGCACGACTTCGTGATTGCTGCGGACGAGTGCTACAGCGAGCTGTACTTCGACGAACAAACCCCGCCTGCGGGCCTGCTGAGCGCCTGCGTGGAACTGGGCCGCAAGGATTTCAAACGTTGCGTGGTATTCCATAGCCTGTCCAAGCGTTCGAACCTGCCGGGGCTGCGCTCAGGCTTCGTTGCTGGCGATGCAGAGATCCTCAAGGCCTTCCTGCTCTATCGCACCTACCACGGCTGTGCGATGCCTGTACAAACTCAACTGGCCAGTATCGCTGCCTGGAACGACGAAGAGCACGTACGCGCCAACCGCGCTTTGTATCGCGAGAAGTTTGATGCAGTGCTGGAAATCCTCGCACCGGTCATGGACGTACAACGCCCCGACGGTGGCTTCTACCTATGGCCGAGTGTCGGCGGCGACGATGCTGCGTTTTGCCGGGATCTGTTCGTTGATCAACATGTAACCGTGGTTCCTGGCTCCTATCTGTCCCGCGAAGTGGACGGCTTCAACCCGGGTGCAGGACGCGTACGCCTGGCACTGGTTGCACCGCTGGCTGAGTGCATCGAAGCCGCTGAGCGGATTCGCGACTTCATTACCAAGTGATGCTTACTCCCCACGGCATGCAATGTGCCGTGGGGTATTGATCGATATAAGAGAAAAACGCCCCTCCCCTTGTAGGAGTGACCGGGGTGGCGATCCACATTGCTCGCGATAGCTATTTACCAATCAAAAACAATTCGCCTGATTAAACGCTATCGCGAGCAATGTGAATCGCCACCCCGGTCACTCCTACAGGTCCAATGCTGGCTAAACGACAAAGTGATGTCAGCAACAAGTGGGCTCCTATCAAAATCTTCTTCAGAAAGTGCCGAAGCCCTGTTTCGCGGAGAGACTCGATGGTTTAAGGGCTCCAAAGCCCCCACCCCCCGTTCAGAAATATGTATCAGAGCCGATACAAACTAACACTCACGTCATGGATGAACATATGAGCCTGTTATCGACACTCTCCAACATCGGCACGGCGGCCTACAACGGCGTCACTGCAGTAACCAACCCGACAAAGACTGCTAACGC
This sequence comes from Pseudomonas maioricensis, assembly GCF_022790535.1. Lineage (GTDB taxonomy): Bacteria > Pseudomonadota > Gammaproteobacteria > Pseudomonadales > Pseudomonadaceae > Aquipseudomonas > Aquipseudomonas maioricensis. The sequence continues at coordinate 38,709 of NZ_LOHG01000029.1, read as the reverse complement.
CTCAACGACTGCTCAGGAACAGGAAACATCAAGCGTCGATAAGGCGACCTTTTCCAACGCAGCGCTTGAACTCAGTCAGAAAACCTCCTACGCCTCAAATCTGTATCCGACCCGCGCCGGCATGAGTGCCAACGCCTTGCTGATGGCCGTCGCCAACCCTGCTTTGGCCTCAAGCTCCAAAGGGCTGACATTTACAGAAGTTGCCACTGACGCCCGTGCCCGCATGGACGACAAGTACGCACAGATGAAAGCCAGCGGGACACCGTATTCCCGCGACCAAAGCGCTGATACCCACTCGTTGCTGGGAGATCTTGACCGAAGGTCTCTGTACGCCGTGAGCAGCAATGAAGGCGGCCTGTTTACCAAAGCCGAGCAGGAGGCAGCAACTGACGCAATGAATCGCCAATTAGGGCTGGCAATGGGGCTGTACAGCGGTTCGATAGCCCTCGGCGAAGACTTCGTCGATCCGTACAAAGGTGACGATCTCCAGCGCTTCAAGGTTGGACTGAAGTTCATGAATCAGGTCAGCAGTGAAGAAAAAAATTCTGCGGCATGGCTAAACCTCCACACGAATCTGGAAGAAGGCATAGCCAGCCTGGAAAACCCAGAGAAGCCCAAGGTCCAGAAAACCTTGTTCGACGTCATTGCTGAAATGAACTCGGAGAAAGTCGAGGAGGAAGAGGAAGAGGAGGATGAGGATGTGCCTGGCACAACCAAACCAGGCTCGACGGGCCAGACGCCTCAGCCGAGCCCCATTGCAAACGTACCGAGCGCGGCATCCGGCACTGAAAAGCCATCCGCGTAAAACAGCGCCTACTTCACCATTCCCAGATTAGCCTCGTTCAAATCCAGCTGCGCCAGGATCTGGCGCAGCACATCGTCGCCGATCTGGTGTTGGCGATGCAGCTTGTACAGCTCGAGACGCTGTGCACGCAGGGCGCTGATGCGCATACGCCGCTCGATCTGATCCATCTGAAACGCCAGGGCCTGAGCTTCGGACGTGTCGTTGAAGACATCCAGGCGATGACGGTACTCCGACATGATCCGGGCTTTCACTTCGGTCGCCAACGCTGCCTGGGCTGCATCCTGAGCACTGTCACCGGTGCTGACCTCCTGGCTTTCCAGCGCGTGAATCGCTACTTGCGCGATACGCTTCCATGCTTCCCCGACCTCTTCTTTCATACGCATGTCGGGCTCGCTTACCAGCCCACGCAACAGCAGCGGCAAGCAAATACAGGCGGCCACGAGCGACAGCAAGATGACCCCGGCAGCAATGAAAATCAGCAGATCACGCTGAGGAAAGGCGACACCGACACTGATCAGCATCGGCACTGACAAGGTACCGGCCAGCGTTACAGCACCGCGCACGCCGCCGACCGTCAGAAGCAGTGAAGCACGGGTCGATAACTCAAGCGTGCCTTCGCTGCGCCCTCGCCAGCGTCGAATGTGAATCATCAGGCGCCAGACGCTCTGCACCCAGATATAGCGCAGCACCACCAGCACCAGAAAGATCGCCAACACGTCCAGACAGCGATACAGCAAAGTTGGCCAGACGGTGACTTCATCGTGGGTGACAGCGCCGATGATGTCCGGCAGTTGCAGCCCCAACAGCAGGAAAATCAGACCGTTGAAGGCAAACTCCAGCAACTTCCAGACACTGCGATTGAGCAACCGGGTACTGGTCTGGCGCGGCAGCAGATCCACCCAGCTTTGCATCATCCCGGCAGCCACTGCCGAGAGAATGCCGGAAGCCCCCAGTTGCTCGGCCAGCACATAGGCCGCAAACGGCAGCAGTAACATGAACACCACGTGGGTTGCCGGGTCATCCCATCCACGCGTAATCATCCAGCTGCGAAACCGCCCGACCAGCCAGCTCAGCGCGACACCGATGGCGAGCCCGCCACAGGCCACCAGGACAAAGGTCAGGCTCGCGTCAGCCAGGGAAAACACACCGGTGATGGCGGCTGCCAAAGCGAACTTGAACGTCACCAGACCGGATGCGTCGTTCATCAGCGCTTCGCCTTGCAGCATGCGCATGATCGGTGCGGGCAGACGATCCTGAGCGATGGCGGATACCGCCACTGCGTCGGTTGGCGACAATACGGCCGCAAGAGCAAAGGCAACCGGCAGTGGAATGCTCGGCAATAGCCAATGAATGAAATAACCGGCACCCACCACGGTAAACACCACCAGCCCGACGGCCAGGGTCAGGATCGGCCCGCGATAACGCCACAAGTCGCGCTTGGGCATGCGCCAGCCGTCAGAGAACAGCAACGGCGGCAGAAACAGAAATAGAAAAAGCTCGGGGTCCAGCGCCACGTGCAGGCCCAGCGTGGGCCAGGCCAGCAAAGCCCCGGCAGCAATTTGTACCAGCGGCAACGGCAAGGGAATGACACGGGCCAGTAACCGCGAGATGCCTACAAGAGTCAGCAGAATGAGGACGGTGTAGGCAGTTTGCATTGCGGGATTTCCTTAAAACATGTCGAACTGTATGGACGCGATTTTCTGTGGGGCCTGCCCCGGCATCCATGACACCACGATGTCTAGCGGCAAGCACAGGACCTGTAGGAGTTGCCGAAGGCTGCGATCGCGGTGTGTCAGGATAAATGTTTCGCAGCCTTCGGCAGCTCCTACAGATCCCCTGCAAGAGGGGGTACTCACTGCACATCGAAGTGCCATATTAACGGTTTAAGCTGCTGCACCGCCGTCACCCATAGGTATGAATCAGGCAAAACATCATGTCCGGGTACATAAAGACGTCGGCAGTACACGCCCAGCACGCGTGTCCGTGGCATAATCCGTCACCGTTTTTCAACTGTCTCAAAGGGGGCAAGCTCGTGGCTGATGAAATCAACAAGTTGCACCTGTATGGGATCAAAGCGTGCGACACGATGAAAAAAGCTCGCACCTGGCTCGATGAAAAGCCGGTGAACTACGATTTTCACGACTATAAAACTCAAGGCATCGATCGCGAACATCTGACCCAGTGGTGCAACGAGCACGGCTGGCAAACAGTGTTGAATCGTGCCGGCACCACCTTTCGCAAGCTGGATGAGGCGCAGAAAGCCGACCTCGACCAGGATAAAGCGATTGAACTGATGCTCGCTCAACCGTCGATGATCAAGCGCCCGGTGCTCGATCTCGGCGACAGAACCCTGATTGGCTTCAAACCAGACCTGTATGCAGCGGCTATCGCCTGACTGAGATAGCCCTTTAAATTCGTAAGAGGTATTTGCATGTCCACTTCCCTGTTCAGCCTGGCCTTCGGTGTCGGCACTCAAAACCGTCAAGGCGCATGGCTGGAAGTTTTCTACGCACAGCCACTGATCAACCCGTCTGCTGAATTGATCGCAGCGGTTACACCAGTACTGGGTTACACCGGTGGCAACCAGGCCATTACCTTCAACACCGATCAGGCGTCGAAGCTGGCTGAAGCCCTCAAGTCCGTTGATGCTGGTCAGGCTGCCTTGCTGACCCGTCTGGCCGAAAGTCACAAGCCGCTGGTTGCGACCCTGCTCGCCGAAGATGCAGCGCTGACGTCCACGCCTGAGGCCTACCTTAAGCTGCACCTTCTCTCCCACCGTCTGGTCAAGCCGCACGGCTTGAGTCTGGCCGGGATCTTCCCGTTGCTGCCAAACGTTGCATGGACCAGCCAGGGTGCCATCGACCTGAACGAACTGGCACCGCGCCAACTGGAAGCACGCCTCAAGGGCGAGCTGCTGGAAGTGTTCTCCGTCGACAAGTTCCCGAAAATGACCGATTACGTCGTACCGACCGGCGTGCGTATCGCTGACAGCGCACGCATCCGTCTGGGCGCTTACATCGGCGAAGGCACTACCGTGATGCACGAAGGTTTCGTCAACTTCAACGCAGGCACCGAAGGCCCGGGCATGATCGAAGGTCGTGTTTCGGCTGGCGTCTTCGTCGGCAAAGGCTCTGACCTGGGCGGCGGTTGCTCCACCATGGGTACCTTGTCCGGTGGCGGCAACATCGTCATCAAAGTGGGCGAAGGCTGCCTGATCGGTGCCAACGCCGGTATCGGTATCCCATTGGGCGACCGCAACACCGTGGAGTCGGGTTTGTACGTGACGGCTGGCACCAAGGTTGCGCTGCTCGACGACCAGAACAAGCTGGTCAAAATCGTCAAAGCCCGTGATCTGGCCGGTCAACCTGACCTGCTGTTCCGTCGCAACTCGGAAACCGGCGCTGTGGAATGCAAAACCCACAAGTCGGCCATCGAGCTGAACGAAGCGCTGCACGCTCACAACTGATCGATGCTGCATCAGGTCCGATCGCATGGTCGGGCCTGACTCACCGAGTCAAAGCAAATGCCCCTCTTTTCCCCCTGGCGCGCTGACTTTCCAGCCATCGACGCCCTGCAACGGCAAGGCCAGACCTATCTGGACAACGCCGCGACCACCCAGAAACCTCAAGCCCTGCTCGACGCCCTGAACCATTACTACGCCAATGGCGCAGCCAATGTGCATCGCGCCCAGCATTTGCCCGGCGCTCATGCGACTCAGGCGTTCGAAGACAGCCGCAACAAGGTTGCTCACTGGCTCAATGCCGGAGAGTCGGGTCAGATTATTTTTACCCACGGCGCCACTTCTGCGCTCAATCTGCTGGCCTACGGTCTGGAGCATGAGTTCGCGGCGGGCGATGAAATCGCCATCAGCGCGCTGGAACATCACGCCAATCTGCTGCCCTGGCAGCAACTGGCTCAACGTCGCGATCTGAAACTGGTCATTCTGCCGCTCAATGAGCAAGGGCTGATCGACCTGAACGCCGCTACGCAACTGATTGGTGAACGTACACGGCTGCTTGCTGTGAGCCAACTGTCCAACGTGCTCGGTGCATGGCAGCCACTGTCGGAGTTGCTGGCACTGGCCAAAGCCCAAGGCGCACTGACCGTTGTCGACGGTGCTCAGGGTGTGGTCCATGGGCGACATGACGTGCAAGCACTGGGCTGTGACTTCTACGTGTTTTCCAGCCACAAGCTATACGGCCCGGAAGGTGTGGGTGTTCTCTACGGTCGTAACGACGCACTGCCGCGCCTGCAACATTGGCAGTTCGGCGGCGAGATGGTCCTGACCACTGATTACGAACACGCGAAGTTCCGCCCGGCACCGCTGGGCTTCGAAGCCGGAACACCACCGATTGCAGGTGTGATCGGCCTTGGCGCGACACTGGACTACTTGCAGAGCCTCGATCACCGCGCAGTGCTGGAACATGAAGCTGCCCTGCACGCCCTGCTGCTTGACGGCTTGCGTCAGCGAGACGGTGTTCGAGTGCTGGGCGGGCCGCAGCTGGCGCTGGTCAGTTTCACAGTCGAGGGCGTGCACAACGCCGATCTTGCCCACCTGCTGACAGAGCAAGGCATCGCAGTGCGTGCAGGACATCACTGCGCCATGCCGTTGCTGAAAAGCCTTGGCCTGTCGGGGGCGATTCGGGTGTCTCTTGCGCTGTACAACGACTCAAGCGACTTGCAGCATTTCTTCAACGCACTGGATCAGGCGCTGGAGTTGCTGCGATGAGCCTGCCCATCGACGCACAAACTGCACTGGACACCTTTGCTCAACCTCAAGGCTGGGAGCAACGTGCGCGACTGCTCATGCAATGGGGCGAGCGATTGCCGGCTCTGGCGGATCATGAAAAGTCCGAAGAGCACCTGGTTCATGGGTGTGAAAGCAAGGTCTGGTTACTAGGCGAGATGACCCAAGGCCACTGGCAGTTTCGTGCTGCCAGCGATGCGCGGATGATTCGGGGTCTGGTGGCGCTATTGCTGGCACGGGTCAACGGATTGTCGGCAGCAGAGCTCCAGCAAGTGGATTTGCCGGACTGGTTCAACCAACTCGGTTTGAGCCGTCAACTTTCCCCTTCACGCAGCAACGGCCTGAATGCCGTGCTGCAAAGGATGCGTCAGTTGGCAGCAGTAGCAGGCTGAGGCGGCGGTACCGACACCGGCTTGGCTCGCTCCGAAGGGCGGCGTACACCTGCAACGATCTTGTCTACTGCCTTGGTGGCCGCGACCATACCGAAGGTCGCTGTCACCATCATCACCGCGCCAAAACCACCGGCGCAATCCAGCTTGACCCCATCTCCGACAAAACTCTTCTGCAGACAAATGCTGCCATCCGGCTTCGGATAACGCAGCTGCTCGGTAGAGAACACACACGGCACGCTGTAATGACGATTCATGGTCCGCGAGAAACCATAATCGCGGCGCAGGGTCGAGCGTACTTTTGAGGCCAGCGGATCGTTGAAGGTACGGTTCAAGTCACAGACCTGAATCAGCGTCGGATCAATCTGCCCACCCGCACCGCCGGTAGTGATGATCTGGATCTTGCGACGCTTGCACCAGGCAATCAACGCAGCCTTGGCGTTAACCGCGTCAATGCAGTCCAGCACGCAATCCAGATCCGGTGTGATGTACTCGGCCATGGTGTCGCGGGTGACGAAATCAGCCACCGCGTGCACAACGCAATCCGGATTGATCGCCCGCAGACGCTCAGCCATCACTTCAACTTTGGGGCGACCCACGGTGCTGTCCAGCGCATGCAACTGACGGTTGCTGTTGCTGACGCAGACGTCGTCCAGATCAAACAGGGAAATCTCACCCACGCCTGAACGCGCCATGGCTTCAGCCGCCCAGGAACCGACACCGCCGATACCGACCACAGCAACATGGGCAGCACGCAGCCGCTCCAGACCTTCGATGCCGTACAAACGGGCGATACCTGCAAAACGCGGATCTTCTGAACTCATGACCAATACCCCAAAAACCGGCGCGCATTATAGGGCTTTGGCTGGGTTAGGGCATCCTGAAGGTGGGTGATTGGTCAGAAAATGTACTGAGGGGGCAGGTTGATGACTTCCGCTGTTAGACATTTGCAACGTTAACGACGGAGTCGGACGATCAATGCTGGCGCAAAATGCAAGAGAACCATTCGCACCAAATGATGGGAAAGGATAAATACAACGTTAAGTCCGCTGCTGAACGCGACAATTGCTATGGTCTCAATTGCGCCTGGCATATAGGCGAGCCAAAGGGTAAATGGATCTTCGTCTAGAACCCTCCCTGCCAACAAAGCAAAACCGCCTGCAATCGACAACATCAAGATCACTGAGACGAGGCCTGATCTTCCGTGCCGAAGAAGTTCTACCCACGTAACGTCCCGGAATTTGGTTCCGATCAACACACCGAGAACCAATGTAGCCAACAGCACGCCCGATCGCGGTACCTGGAAACCTCCCAGGTAACCCATCTTGACGTAGATACCCGTGCAGATAATTGCCGTCAGCATGAATGGTGCGGGTACACCGAACCTGAATAGCAAGCGTCCAGACAGCAGAGACAGGGCAATCAACGATGACACCACCAGAAACATGCCCGGACCTGTTAACTCGCTGGATGTCGCGACTATTTGCGCATCAACCGGCATGAATATGCTAACCAGTACGGTAATTCCTAAAAGACGAATGAGATGTACAACCATCACTTTGCTGGACGCACGCTCGGACTCCATCAGATCAAAGACCGCAGCGAGCGCACCTGGATACACCGCAAGCAAAGAGTCCTTGATGCTCCACTTTGAAACGCTGCTCAACCAGAATCCAGCCACGGCAATCTGGGCCATATGGCAGAGCACCATGAAAGCGATACTCGGAAGCAGAGCACCGACGACTCGACTGTCCCACGCATCAAACATAAGTCCGGTGGCAACACCCAGGACTATCTGCACGTAACCAAGGCCAAACTTCAAGGGCGGAGAAAAACCCCACTTACTGACAATAATCGCTGATACCAGTATTGAGCCCAGCAGCAAACCGTGGGGAATACCGAGATATTCAAGAGTGACTCCTCCCCCGACGCAGGCCAGCCAAAACGATAGTATTTTCATAGCGACCCATACTTTCCGCGCTACACACATCGCGCTCCTAATCAGGAACGAAAATGAGGGCATGTCGGTGGTTTGTAATGACAAACCAGTGTGCATGGACACAGCGTTGAAATATGCAGGTCTCTTCCCATTGAGCCGTAGGGCACATCCCGAATGCGGCGCAAAATCTCTTCAACGAAAAAACAGCAATCACGTTGAGATAAACGTCCGCACATCACTAAACGGCGGCCTCCCCTCCCCGTTTTGCTTTAAGATAGGCGCCTTTTTCGCGCCCTTATACGATATGTAGGAGCTGCCGAGAGCTGCGAAGGTGATAAGCCTGACGCATCGCAATTCGCAGCCTGCGGCAGCTCCTATAGGTCCACTGCGCTATCAACCGGAGTTTTGTACATGACGGCCCCAGCCGACCTTTCGCCTACGCTGCAACTTGCCTGCGACCTGATCCGTCGCCCTTCGGTTACGCCCATTGATGCCGATTGTCAGGCGGTGATGATGCAGCGCCTGGGTGATGCAGGCTTCACGCTTGAGCCAATGCGTATCGAGGACGTGGACAACTTCTGGGCCAGTCATGGCAACAACGAAGGTCCGGTGCTGTGCTTTGCCGGGCATACCGATGTGGTGCCGACCGGCCCGGTACAGGCTTGGCAAAACGACCCGTTCGACGCGCTGATCGATGCAGACGGCATGTTGTGCGGACGTGGCGCAGCCGACATGAAAGGCAGCCTGGCAGCGATGCTGGTGGCGGCTGAGCGCTTTGTCGCAGATCACCCTGACCACAAAGGCAAAGTCACTTTCCTGATCACCAGCGACGAAGAAGGTCCGGCGCATCATGGCACCAAGGCTGTGGTCGAGCGCTTGCGTGAGCGCAACGAGCGGCTGGACTGGTGCATAGTTGGCGAACCGTCGAGCACCACGCTGGTTGGCGATGTGGTCAAAAACGGTCGTCGCGGCTCCCTTGGCGCAACCCTGACCGTTCGCGGCAAACAAGGCCATGTGGCTTATCCGCATCTGGCGCGCAACCCGATTCATCTGGCGGCTCCGGCGCTGGCAGAACTAGCCGCAGAGCATTGGGATGAAGGTAATGACTTTTTTCCGCCGACCAGCTTCCAGATTTCCAATCTGAATTCCGGGACCGGCGCGACCAACGTGATCCCCGGTGATCTGGTGGCCGTGTTCAACTTCCGCTTCTCTACGGAGTCCACCGTCGAAGGCCTGCAACAACGGGTATCGGCCATTCTCGACAAGCATGGTCTGGACTGGCATGTGGACTGGGCGTTGTCTGGTCTGCCGTTCCTCACCGAGCCGGGCGATTTGCTCGATGCCGTCTCGGCGAGCATCAAAGCGGTCACGGGGCGCGAGACCAAAGCGTCTACCAGCGGCGGCACGTCTGACGGGCGTTTCATCGCCACATTGGGCACGCAGGTCGTGGAGCTGGGCCCGGTCAACGCGACGATTCACCAGGTCAACGAGCGCATTCTGGCCAGCGATCTCGATGTATTGACCGAGATCTACTATCAGACTCTGGTCAAGTTGCTCGCCTGATGCTGACCTGCCCGATCTGCTCTGCCCCGCTGACGGCGGTGGACAATGGCGTGGCCTGCCCGGCCAACCATCGTTTCGACCGCGCGCGGCAGGGGTATCTGAACCTGTTGCCGGTGCAGCACAAGAACAGCCGCGACCCTGGTGACAATCAGGCCATGGTCGAAGCGCGCCGGGACTTCCTCAACGCCGGGCATTACGCGCCTGTCGCCAGGCGTCTGGCAGAACTGGCCGCTGAACGTGCCCCCGCGCACTGGCTGGACATCGGTTGTGGTGAGGGTTACTACACTGCGCAAATCGCCGAAGCCCTGCCGGATGCCGATGGCTATGCGCTGGATATCTCCCGCGAGGCGGTCAAGCGCGCCTGTCGTCGTAACCCGACGCTGACGTGGTTGATCGCCAGCATGGCTCGCGTCCCGCTGCCGGATGCCAGCTGCCAGTTTCTGGCCAGTGTGTTCAGCCCGCTGGACTGGAACGAAGCCAAGCGCCTGCTGACGCCGGGTGGCGGTTTGATGCGGGTCGGCCCGACCAGCGAGCATTTGATGGAGTTGCGCGAGCGGCTTTACGACGAAGTGCGTGACTATGCCGATGACAAACATCTGGCATTGGTGCCGGAAGGCATGTCACTGGCTCACAGTGAAACACTGCGTTTCAAGCTCAGCCTCGTTGACGGTCAGGCACGCGCCAACCTGCTGGCCATGACGCCCCACGGCTGGCGAGCCAGCGCCGAACGTCGCGCCAATGTGATTGAACAGGCCGAACCCTTCGAGGTGACGGTTTCCATGCGCTACGATTATTTCGTATTGCAATAACAAACAACGAAGATGCCCGCTAACGGGCATCCGACCGAATCCGCGAATGGATTTTTTCACTTTCTCACGAGGCATCCATGCGCCAACCCGATATCGAGATTTACCTGAAAGACACTGATGTTGATCACAAGGCCATTGCCGAGTGGCTCAGCGCCGCACTGGGTCAATGCACCGACTGGGTACAGAAAGGCCAGACCTGGAAGTGCAAAGCGGGCAACGTGCCGGTCACCTGGCTACCCAAGGCGGTAGGTAAATGGAACAGCCTGCATCTGGACAGCGATGACACCCCATGGGAAGACGACATCGCCTGCGCCCGTGCTGCGTTCGTTGCCCTGAATGTTGAAGTACGCTGCGCACCCGGCAGCTGGGTCGAAGAAGAAAGCGAAGAGACGGCGGATCGCTGGATTCGTATCAGTGCGGATGGCGAAGAAGAGATTACCTGGAAGACGGCGTAACGCATTCTTTTCCTGTAGGCGATTCTATGTTCGCCCGCAGTCTTACGGGCAGCATCGCGCAAATATCTGGAATGGCGCAAAGTCTGTGGGAGCGAGGCTTGCCCGCGATGAAGCTGGACGCAATGGGCCTGATAGTTGCGGTGGCCTTATCGCGGGCAAGCCTCGCTCCCACAGGGTTCACCGCTCATAAATTCTTAACCCTTCGCCTCCTTTTGCCCAACCCCACCAGATACGGCACACTAGCGTCCTCGCGGGCACCGCCCCCTTTTCGCAGATGCCGTATGACCCGTTCTCCGTTCCGCCGCCTTGTATTTGGCACCTTGCGTCGCTTGTTGTATCTCTGGGTTCGTTCCGAGACCATCAATCAGTCTTCGTTCACGCTTAATCTGGATCGCAGTCGGCCGGTGTTTTACGCCTTGCAGTCGCCCTCCATGAGCGATCTGGCGGTTATCGACACCGAATGCCGCAAGGCCGGCCTGCCGCGTCCTATCCTGCCGGTGTCAGTGGGCGAGCTGGTTGAACCGGCTGCCTTCTTCTACCTCACACCGTCTCCGGACTGGCTTGGCCGTCAGGACAAACGCGGTGCGCCGCCGACACTGGAGCGGCTGGTCAGTGCTGTCAGCCAGAACGCCACCGAAGATGCGCAAATCATTCCGGTCAGTGTGTTCTGGGGACAGTCGCCGGATCGCGAGTCCAGTCCATGGAAGCTGCTGTTTGCCGACAGCTGGGCTGTCACTGGCCGCCTGCGGCGGTTTGTGAGCATCCTGATCCTGGGCCGCAAAACCCGGGTGCAGTTCTCTGCACCGATTCACATGCGCGATCTGGTCAGCGAGAACAAGGGTTACGAACTGACCCTGCGCATGACCCAACGCCTTCTGCGTACTCACTTTCGCAATTTGAAGACTGCCGTAATCGGCCCCGATGTATCGCACCGGCGCAACCTGGTTAAAGGCCTGCTGGACGAACCGCTGGTCAAACAGGCGATCCTCGAAGAAGCAGAGCGGGAAAATATCCCCGAAGCCAAAGCCCGTGAAATGGCGTTGCGTTACGGCAACGAAATCGCCTCGGACTACACCTATTCGGCGATCCGCTTTCTGGAAGTGATCCTGAGCTGGTTCTGGAACAAGATTTACGACGGCATCAAGGTCAGTCATATCGAAGGCGTGCAGGACGTTGCCCAGGGTCATGAAGTGATCTACGTGCCCTGCCATCGCAGCCACATCGATTACCTGCTGCTCTCCTATCTGCTGTTTCGCAACGGCCTGACGCCCCCGCACATCGCGGCGGGTATCAACCTGAACATGCCAGTCATTGGTAGCCTGCTGCGTCGTGGCGGTGCATTTTTCATGCGTCGTACGTTCAAGGGCAATCCCCTGTACACCTCGGTGTTCAACGAGTATCTGCACACGCTGTTCACCAAGGGCTTCCCGGTGGAGTACTTCGTCGAAGGCGGACGCTCGCGCACCGGACGCATGCTGCAACCCAAGACCGGCATGTTGGCGATTACTCTGCGCAGCTTCCTGCGCAATTCACGTATGCCAATCGTATTTGTGCCGGTCTACATCGGTTACGAGCGCGTGCTGGAAGGCCGCACTTACCTGGGCGAGCTGCGCGGTGCGACAAAAAAGAAAGAATCGATCTTCGATATCTTCAAGGTCATTGGCGCCTTGAAGCAGCGCTTCGGTCAGGTTTCAGTGAACTTCGGCGAGCCGATCAAGCTGGCTGAATTCCTCGATGATGAACAACCGGACTGGCGTGAACAGCAGTTGGGTCCGCAATTCAAACCCGCCTGGCTCAACGAGACCACCAATCGCCTAGGCGAACGTGTGGCTCAGCATCTGAACGAAGCCGCTGCGATCAACCCGGTGAATCTGGTTGCGCTGGCGCTGCTCTCCACCCACAAGCTGGCACTGGACGACCTGGCGATGGAACGGGTGCTCGACCTGTATCTGACGCTGCTGCGCCGTGTACCGTATTCGCCGCACACCACCCTGCCGGAAGGCGACGGTCGAGCGTTGATTGAACATGTGAAAAGCATGGACCTGCTCTCGGAACAGAAGGACGCACTGGGCAAGATTTTGTACCTGGACGAACAGAATGCGGTGTTGATGACGTATTACCGCAACAACGTCCTGCACATTTTCGCCCTGCCCTCGCTGCTGGCCAGTTTCTTCCAGAGCTCATCGCGCATGAGCCGCGAGCAGATCCTGCGCTACACCCGTGCGCTGTATCCGTACCTGCAGTCCGAGCTGTTCATCCGCTGGCCATTGAACAAGCTGGACGAAGTGGTTGATGAATGGCTGCAAGCGTTTGTCGAGCAAGGTCTGCTGCGTTTCGAGAACAACGTTTACCTGCGTCCCGCACCGAGCTCCCGAGAGTTTGTGTTGTTGACGCTGTTGTCGCGGGCCATTGCCCAGACTTTGCAGCGGTTTTACATGGCAATCTCACTACTGCTCAACAGCGGACAGAAAACCCTCAGCGCTGAAGAACTGGAAGACCTGTGCACAGTGATGGCTCAGCGGCTATCGATCCTGCACGGCCTGAACGCCCCGGAATTCTTCGACAAAAGCCTGTTCCGTCACTTCATCCAGACCCTGCTGGACCTGGGCGTATTGCGTAAGGACCCGGCTGGCAAATTGAGTTATCACCCGCTGCTGGGCGAACTGGCCGAGGGCGCTGCCAAGCGGGTACTGCCTGCCGAGATTCGTCTGTCGATTCGCCAGGTGGCGCTGCACGGCAGTGAAGACACCAGCGAACCGGAGCCGGTCGAAGAAACCCGTTGATCCTGGCGATTTCAGCACCGCCAGCCAGACTGACTTCCTGATAGGCTCTATGCACTACCCCGCCGGAGCTCAGCCCGGCGCGGTCTCCGAATCAAGTCAAAGAAAAGGATGCTCTCATGCTTCGTCTCCCCTTTACGTTTGCCAGCCTGTGCGCGGGTCTGATGCTGTCGAGCAGCGTATTTGCCCTGTCGCTGAACGACGTCTCGCAATCGGACGCCACCGGCGGCCTGAAAGACGCGCTGACTCAGGGCGCGCAAATTGCCGTCAAGCAACTGGGTAAACCTGGTGGCTTCAGCGATAACCAGGACGTACGCATCGAACTGCCGGGCAATCTTGGCAAAGTCGCCAAAAAAATGAAGCAATTCGGCATGGGCGCTCAGGTTGATCAGCTGGAAACCAGCATGAACCAGGCCGCCGAAGCCGCCGTTCCGCAAGCTCAGGCGTTGCTGGTGGATGCGGTGAAGAAAATGAGCGTGGCTGACGCCAAGGGCATTCTCAGCGGTGGCAAGGATTCCGCAACTCAGTACTTGAACAGCAGCAGTCGCGAGCAGATTCGCGCCAAATTCCTGCCCATCGTCAAACAAGCCACCGACAAGGTTGGCCTGGCGCAGAAGTACAACGCCTTTGCCGGTCAGGCAGCCACGCTGGGTGTGCTTGATGCCAAGAGTTCAAATATCGAAGGTTATGTGACCGAGCAGGCGCTCAATGGCCTGTTTGAAATGATCGCCAAACAGGAAGAAAGCATCCGCGCCAACCCGGCAGCTGCGGCTACGAGTCTGGCGAAGAAAGTGTTTGGGGCGTTGTAACTTCATGACCAACCTGTAGGAGCTGCCGAAGGCTGCGAATCTTGGTACATCAGAAATATCGGCTTCGCAGCCTTCGGCAGCGCCTACAGATGATCCACCTCCTTCATCCCGCCTTCTTCACCCTGAACCACGCGGCATATAGCGCAGGCAGGAACAGCAGCGTCAGGGCTGTCGCCACGATCAGCCCACCCATGATCGCCACCGCCATCGGGCCGAAGAAGACGCTGCGAGACAGCGGAATCATCGCCAGCACCGCCGCCAGTGCGGTCAGGACGATTGGCCGGAACCGCCGCACGGTCGCCTCGATAATCGCCGACCACTGATCCAGCCCACCGGCGATGTCCTGCTCGATCTGGTCCACCAGGATCACCGAGTTGCGCATGATCATTCCTGACAACGCGATAGTGCCCAACATCGCAACGAAACCGAACGGCTGATTGAACACCAGCAAAAACAGCGTCACGCCAATCAAACCCAGCGGCGCGGTCAGAAACACCATGAACATCCGTGAAAAACTGCGCAGTTGAAGCATCAGCAACGTCAGCACCACAACGATGAACAGCGGCACGCCCGCCTTCACCGAATTCTGCCCCCGTGCCGCGTCCTCAACGGTTCCGCCGACCTCCAGCAGATAACCATCCGGCAACTCGTTGCGCACATCGGCCAGGGTTGGGAGGATTTGCTGGACCAGTGTTGCAGGTTGCTCCTTGCCGTAAATGTCGGCGCGGATCGTCACGTTGGGCAAACGGTTACGGTGCCATATCACACCCTCTTCGAATCCGTACTCAAGGGTCGCCACTTGTGATAACGCCACGCTGGTACCGTTTTCAGTGGGGACTGCCAGGCTCGCCAACGCCCCGAGCTGCTGACGCTCATCAGGTGTACCGCGTAACAGGATCTCGATCAGCTCATCGTCCTCGCGATACTGACTGACACTGGAACCGGTCAACGAACGCTGGAGGAACCTGGACAATTCAGCGGTGGTTACGCCCAACGCGCGCGCCCGATCCTGATCCAGATTGAGGAACACCACTTTGCTGGGCTCCTCCCAGTCCAGATGGACATTGGCGACATGAGGATTTTCTCGCACCTTGGCGGCGACCTTGCGCGCCAATGCGCGGACTTCATCGATGTGCTCGCCACTGACCCGGAACTGCACCGGATAACCTACAGGCGGGCCGTTTTCCAGTCGCGTTACCCGTGAGCGCAAAGTCGGGAATTGCTCGTTGAGATTGCTGATCAGCCAGGTCCGTAACGCCTCGCGGTCCTCGATCGTTTTCGCCAACACCACGAACTGCGCAAAGCTGGTCGCGGGCAGTTGCTGATCGAGCGGCAGATAGAATCGCGGCGAACCCGTGCCGACATAGGACACGTAATTGTCGATACCCGGATGATCCTTGAGCATCTGTTCGAGACGTTTGACCTGCTCGGCGGTGCTGTTCAGCGAAGCCCCTTCCGTCAGCTTCAAATCCACCATCAGTTCCAGCCGACCGGACGCCGGGAAGAACTGCTGCGGGACAAATTTGAACATCACTACTGACAGCACGAAGAGCGCAACCGTGGCGAAAATCACCGTCTTGCGCCAACGCACGCACCAACCCACCATCGCCCGTACCCGTTGGTAGAACGGCGTACCGTGTGGGTCTACCGCGTCGGGTCCAGTGCCGTGTTTTTTAGCGTGGATCTTCGCCAGATCAGGCAGCAGACGCTCGCCCAGATACGGCACAAAAACCACTGCGGCCACCCAGGACGCCAACAGCGCGATGGTCACCACCTGAAAAATCGAGCGGGTGTATTCACCCGTGCTGGACTGCGCAGTGGCAATCGGCAAGAACCCGGCAGCCGTGATCAGGGTACCAGTGAGCATGGGAAAGGCGGTGCTGGTCCAGGCAAAGCTGGCGGCTCGCAGCCGGTCGTAGCCCTGCTCCATCTTGATCGCCATCATCTCCACAGCAATGATCGCGTCATCCACCAGCAGGCCCAAAGCCAACACCAGCGCGCCTAGGGAAATCTTGTGCAGGCCGATTCCCAGGTAATACATGCAGGCAAAGGTCATGGCCAATACCAGCGGAATCGCCAACGCGACCACCATGCCGGTGCGCATTCCCAACGAGAAAAAACTCACCAGCAGCACAATCGCCAGCGCTTCGGCCAAGACCTGAACGAACTCACCGACTCCGGTTTTCACCGCAGCGGGCTGATCAGAAACTTTGCGCAGTTCCATACCCGCGGGCAGGTTTTTCTGCAATCGGGCGAACTCGCCTTCAAGCGCTTTGCCGAGCACCAGAATATCGCCGCCCGGCTTCATTGCCACCGCAAGGCCTATGGCCTCCTCGCCCATGAAACGCATGCGCGGCGCGGGTGGGTCATTGAAGCCGCGATGCACCTCGGCCAGATCGCGTATGCGCAAAGTCCGATCACCTACGCGGATCGGAAACTCCCGAATCTCGTCGACGGTCTGGAAGCGGCCGCTGACGCGTAACTGAACCCGCTCACTGGGTGTTTCAAAAAAACTGGTGGC
The DNA here is from genome assembly GCF_022790535.1 of Pseudomonas maioricensis. Taxonomy (GTDB): domain Bacteria; phylum Pseudomonadota; class Gammaproteobacteria; order Pseudomonadales; family Pseudomonadaceae; genus Aquipseudomonas; species Aquipseudomonas maioricensis. The sequence goes on along the minus strand of NZ_LOHG01000029.1, from coordinate 21,892 downwards.
CGAGACCGCATTCTGCGCTTCAAGGGCCTGTTGCACAGCTTGCATGGGCAAGCCCAGTGTTGCGAGCTTGACGTTGGACAACTCGATCCAGATTTTCTCGTCCTGCAAGCCGATCAGCTCAACCTTGCCCACATCGTTGATGCGTTGCAGTTGAAGCTGGATACGGTCGGCGTAATCCTTGAGCACGGCATAGTCAAAGCCCTTGCCGGTCAACGCATAGATGTTGCCAAACGTGGTGCCGAACTCGTCATTGAAAAACGGCCCCTGCACACCTGGCGGCAGGTTCTGGCGGATGTCACCGACCTTTTTCCGGATCTGATAGAACAGCTCCGGCAGGTACGAAGAGAAGATCGAATCACGGGCAATAAACGTGACCTGGGATTCACCGGGCCGTGAGAACGAGACGATGCGGTCGTACTCGCCGGTTTCCATGAGTTTCTTTTCGATACGATCCGTGACTTGCCGCGCGACTTCTTCAGCACTTGCGCCGGGCCATAGCGTACGAATCACCATGGCCTTGAACGTAAAAGGCGGGTCTTCGCTTTGACCGAGTTTGGTGTAAGACAACGCGCCAACGACGGCCAGAACGATCATCAGGTACAGCACGATCTGGCGATTGCGCAGCGCCCATTCGGAAAGATTGAATCGCATCCGTGCTTACTCCTTCGCAGCCAGTTTGACCGCACGGTTATCACGATCGACAGGACGAACCTGCTCGCCTTCATGCAGCACGTGCACGCCAGCGGCAACGATCCAGTCACTGGCCGCCAAGCCTTCCAGCACGGGCACCGATTCCTGACCATAAGGCCCGAGCCGGACGTTAACCCGCTTGAGCGTGCTGTCGGCAGCAACCCGCCACACGTAATGGCTGCCGTTTTCCGAGGTCACGGCCGAAAGCGGAACCGCCAGCGGCACGGCTTGCGCAGCCTCGATGAACACCCGCGCACTCTGTCCCAGCTCCGCAGGTACCTTGCCGCTGGCAAAGGCAATGCGTGCTGCGAAGGTTCGCGAGCGGGGATCAGCAGCAGGTGAAAGCTCACGAATCCGACCAGGAAAACGCTGTTCACGCTGGGTCCACAGCTCTACGGTGACTGGCTGATCGGTTTTGAAGCGGGCGAAATTCTGTTCCGGCAAGCTGATCAGCACTTCTCGCTCACCATCAGCGGCGAGTGTGAAGACCGTTTGCCCTGCAGCGACCACCTGCCCCACTTCCACCAGACGCTTGGCCACCACTCCATCCTGAGGCGCGCGCAGCACGGCATAACTGGTCTGGTTATCGGCGACGGTCAACTCGGCCTTGATCTGCTTGAGCCGGGCTTCGCCAGAACGATAAAGGTTTTCGGCATTATCAAACTGCGAACGGCTGACCATCTGCCGATCCATCAGGGTCTTATAGCGATCCCGCTCGGACCGCACCAGTTGCAGATTGGCTTCGGCAGCAGCGACTTGAGCACGGGTGGCATCCAGTTGCAGGCGCACATCCTGGGCGTCCAGTTCGGCCAATGGCTGATTGGCCTTGACCCGCTGCCCTTCCTCCACAAGCCGCTTGCTGACCTTGCCGCCGATCCGGAACGCCAGATCGGGTTCAAAACGGGCGCGAACTTCACCGGGATAGCTGTCCATCGCCTGTGCAGAAGGCGATGGCTGAATCACCATGGCGGGACGAATGATGACCGGTGCGGTTGCCTCCTGGCCGCAGCCAGACAGCAACGGCATCAGACCCAGAGGCAGGACGAGGCACAGACATTTGCGCAACATGGTGGAGCCCTTCGCAAAAGATGCTTGGAATAATTGTACTGGCGAGTATATTAAAAATTACCAAACTCACCAGTACATTATTAAACGAACATGTCTGACGATTCTCAAAGCGGCTCTCACAGCAGTCCTCACAGCGGTTCCCAAAGCAATCCGGGACCCGGCCGGCCGAAAGATCAGGCCAAGCGCCAAGCCATCCTCGATGCTGCGAAAGAGTTATTCGTGCGCAATGGCTACGCCAGCACCAGCATGGATGCCGTCGCCGCAGAGGCGGGCGTTTCCAAGCTCACGGTGTATAGCCATTTCAACGACAAGGAGACGTTATTTACCTCTGCCGTCGTGGCTCGCTGCGAAGAGCAGATGCCGGAGTTGTTCATTCAGCTCAATCGCGACTTGCCTGCCAAGGCATTGCTGCTGAATGTTGCGCGCGGGTTTCAGGTGTTGATCAACAGCCCGGAATCGATTGAGCTGCATCGCCTGATGGTGACGTTGGGCACTCAGGATCCGAAGCTGTCGCAGATATTTTTTGATGCCGGGCCACAACGGATTCTTCAGGAGACCGAGCGATTGCTGAGCCGCCTTGAGCAAAGCGGACAGCTGAAGTTCGACTCCCCAAGGACCGCTGCCGAGCACTTTCTCAGCCTGATCAAAGGCGTGTGCAACTTCCGCCTGCTGGTCGGCTGCGGCGAGCGGCCAGACGACGCCAGCGCCGAAGCGCATGTGCAGGAAGTGGTCGGGTTATTTATGCGGGCGTATGGGGTGGAATAATGGCCCACGGAGTCGAGGTGAATCCAGGGCAGACGCAAAACCTGTGGGAGTAGAGCTTGCTCGCGATGCAGGGGCTGCAATGGTTCAGATAAACCCCGTTATCGTTCATCGCGAGCAAGCTCTGCTCCCACAAATAATCCGCGGCAAAGCACTGCAATCACACCGCTTTCAAAGCTTTCTTCGGATAGATGTCATACCGGCTGGATTTACCATCCAGCGCGTAGCTCGGCTTGGGGCCTTCGATGCAGGGGGCTTTGCGCGGGCGTTTGACCACCACGCGATGGGTGGCCAATGCCAGTGCCGCCTCCAGCAACGCCGGAGCGTCCATGTCGTCACCTACCAGCGGCCGAAACAGACGCATTTCTTTCTTCACCAATGCCGTTTTTTCCCGGTGAGGGAACATCGGATCCAGATAGATCACCTGCGGCGGCTCGCCTTCCCAGCCACGAATCAGCTCAATGGAGTTGCCGGTCAGCAAACGCATCTGGCTGATGATTGAACCCACTTCCCGATCCTGTCGCCCGCGGCTCAAGCCGTCTTCCAGCAGTGCGGCAATGATTGGCTGCCGCTCGATGAGACTCATCTGGCAGCCAAGGCTGGCCAGTACAAACGCATCCTTGCCCAGCCCGGCCGTGGCATCCAGCACCGTAGGCCGAACGCCCGGCTGAATGCCCACGGCCTTGGCAATCATCTGCCCGCTGCCACCACCGAACAGACGCCGATGGGCGACCGCGCCCTCGACGAAGTCAACCCGCACCGGCCCCGGCGCGTCATCACCCAATTGCTGCAATTGCAGGCCATTGTCAGTCACTTGCAGGGCAAAATCGGCGTCAACGTCGCCTGAAAGCAGGTCCAGACGCTGCGCCCATTGCACGGCCTGCTCCTGATTCTGACTCTCAAGGGCCTCGACCCGGATACGACTGCCCGCTTGTTGCTCACTCATTGTGTCCACACGCTCAAAAAGTGTTAATGATCGGCAAAATCTGCCGATAAAGAAGTATCAGGCATTTTGCCAGACCTACGACGTGTAACGATCGATATGTCAGACATTCAGCAATCATCCATAGGTTATCTAACGCACGCAGGTGATTTTACCCTGCGCAACAGCCGGGCACTGGGCGGTGTTACCCAGATCTGGTCGGATGCGTTTGCCCGTGTGATGGCTGAACAACTGCGCGATACAACGGCTGAACCTGTTGATCCAGCAACCGTTGCTACCGATGTTGCCACTGGCGAGCCTGTTGCCGGTGCCCGCACACTGGGCAAAATCGTCGAGCAGCGCGCCTGTCCGGTTGAAGGCAAACCGCTTATCCCTGCCGAACCGCTGTTTCTGCCTATCGCTGAATTCGAACTGGACCTGCTGCCTCCGCCGAACGAACCGTTCAGCATCGGCGAGATGATCGCCCAGCAGCGTAACCTGGAGTTCGACAGCGAATGGGTTCGTCCGAACGTACTCAACCCTTACGATGACAGCGTTATACCTGGCCCCGGCCCTCAACCACGCCCGCTGCACTTGCCAATCGCCGAGTTCGAGTGGGACCTGGCCGACAAGCCTGCCCTGCCACTGGATGACGACACCATGGTCGCCCAGCAACGCGCATTGAATTACGACATGGGCTGGGCACGCCCGATCATCCTGCAAAACCTGCGTATGGCGGCTTGATCTCGTTGATTCGGTGATATCTGCAGGAGCTGCCGAAGGCTGCGAATGGATTCCCATGACACGCCGCCTTCGCAGCCTTCGGCAGCTCCTACAAAAACATCTACCTCAGCGACACACCCGCCAAGATCCCATATCCAGATGGAAATGGTTTTGATGCGCTGCGTTGTAGTCCGGCCCTAATACGGTATTGAACTGCTTGCAGGCCCCGTCGCGGACCTCTCGCAAGAACCGGCCCTTATCGCCCTCATCCTTCCAGTCCCGCAACAGGTTGATCCGCTGCCCGTCCGCCAGCCGGAAGCCTGCGATATCCAGCGCATTGGCGCTCGCATGCTGACTCAAACGTCCGCTACTTCTGCCATATACATTGCGACAGGCAAAACTGCCCAGATGGTCGATACGCGTCACCCGCTGGCCAAATACAGCCTGGGCGGCGGGCTGCAAGGTGTGCACTTCAAACAACGCGTAGGCCACCGCCAACGGACAGCTGGCGAGAAAACTGCTGCTGAGCGCCACCTCGCTGCCCTGAACCCTTAACACATCGCTGAGCGGGCAATCCGCGGACGCGGGGCTATCAGCCTGATGACTGAAACGCAGGCTCGACGACCCCAGCACCTGATCACACAGCTGTGGGTCGTTTTTCACCCGCGACAATTTATAAGACGTCAGGAAGTTGGTCTCAGCCTGAATATCCAGCGGTGCCCAGGGATTCCATTGCGCAGGCACCTCAATCCAGCCTCGCCATACGGCAGCAACCGCACCGGCACACAGCAACAGGAAAATCAGAAACAGCGTAGAACCGCGCACCCTCAGTCCTTGAACAACGCATTGAGTTGAGCAAATGGCAGCGCCTGCTCAGCGTAGCTAAAAGTGCCGTGGGTACGGATTTCTTCAGCCGCACGATACAAACCGCCGAAGGCTGCACGGACGAGCGAGGAGCCGACGCTGATGCGTTTGACGCCACAGTCACTGAGCTCGGCAACCGTCAGCGTGACGCCGCCAAGCCCCATCAATACGTTGACCGGCTTGGGGGCGACAGCTCGTACGACCGCGATCACTTCTTCCCGGGTGCGCAGACCGGGGGCGTAGAGCACGTCAGCACCAGCGTCAGCGTAGGCCTGGAGCCGATTCAAGGTGTCAGCGAAGTCCATTCGCCCGTTGAGCAGGTTTTCCGCGCGGGCGGTGAGCATGAACGGGAACGGCAAGCTGCGTGCGGCCAGCGCCGCCGCTCTGACCCGCGCTACGGACAATTCGAAATCGTAAATCGGCTGATCGGTCTTGCCAGTGGCATCTTCGATAGAGCCACCAACAATGCCCGCCTGCGCGGCCGCCAACAGGTTGGCCGCACAATCCTCCGGACTGTCGGCAAAACAGTTTTCGAGATCGGCAGCGACAGGCAGGTCGGTTGCGGCAACGATGGCGCGAATGTTCTCTAGCGACTCGGCAAAGCTCAACGCACCTTCAGCATCGGCGCGGCCCAAGGTGAATGCCAAGCCTGCACTGGTAGTGGCCAGCGCTTCAAAGCCCATGGACGCCAACAGCTTGGCCGACCCTGCGTCCCAAGGATTGGGAATCACAAATGCACGATCACGCTCGTGTAATGCCTTGAAAGTCTGTGCGCGAAGAAGTTGTTGCGAATCCATTGCTGACTCCTGTGATCGTCAATGCGGCTATTGAAGCCACAGTTATCGACCTCAGAGCAAGCCCAGTTGCTGCACCGGTGGTGTACGGTCCAACTCCGGTAATGGCGGCAAGCCCGGCAGGCGTGCCATCAACTGACTGTGGAAACGGCGGGCCAGTTGTGGCGCTTCGAGGTTATCCGGGGTGTGCAGGAACACATAAGGCGTGCGGCCTTCCTCGATCCAGCCTGCGACCTTGGTCACCCACTGGATCAGAAAGGGGTCATTGGCTTCCAGCACGGGATGGCCAATAAAGCGCACCTGAGGGAATTGAGTCAATGCTGCCGGGCGAGCGGGAACCTTGGGCTTCTTCGACTGAGCATGCAGTACCGCCGGATCGCTGGACACACAGCTGAACAACGCGCGGGAATCCAGACAGATGCGCTCGACGCCGCGCTCAAGCAACAAACGATTAAGCAAGCGCTCTTCATCACCCTTTTCGAAGAACGCTCTATTACGCACTTCGACAGCCAGCGGGCACTGCAGCTCATCAATGAAAGTGATCAGTTCGGCGAGGCGTTGCGGCGTGAAGCTGGCTGAAAGCTGAAGCCAGAAAGGCGCAACACGTTTGCCCAGCGGGGCCAGCAATTGAATGAAGGTTTCAGCCGCTTGCAGCTGTAGGCGCAGATCACCGCCATGGCTGATGTCGCCGGGAAACTTGGCCGTAAAGCGAAAGTCATCAGGCAGCACTTCAGCCCAGCGCTGAACAGTGGAAGGCGCGGGTCGGGCGTAAAAAGTAGTGTTGCCTTCGACGGCGTTGAAAACCTGTGAATACAGGCCTAGGAATTCGTTACTGCGAGCGTCTTCCGGATACAGTGATTCGCGCCAGGCGTTCTCACTCCATGACGGACATCCCAGAAAGTAAGGCAGGCGGGAATCATTCAAACGTGGACATCAAGCCCGGATACTTCCAGATCCCAATCAACGAAGCTTGCGGTGGCCAGGTAACTGGCCAAGGCATTGGCTACGCGGGTACTCATGGAGCGCGGAAAGATGATGTCTTGCTGACGAGCAGGTACGTTGGCTGTCGAGTTGGCCTGCCCACTACCACCTGAGCGAGCGCCGTGCGCTGGCTGCTGGGCAACTTCGGCGTCGTTTTCGACTTCTTCGAAGGTGCCATCAACGATCGCAGGCTGATTACGCGGCTTGCGTTTGATGGGGTATGAACGTTGTGAGGGGCCGTCTATGCGCATTAGTGCGTACTCTGCATCTTATAGTGGCAATTTAACGTCACGGGTTAGTTGTTGCAATTACCCGAACGTTAACTAGACCACACAAATTGCAAAAGTTTCGAAACGAGCCGGGAATTGATGGTTTCAGGCGATGAAAGGTCGTGTTTTGACTAACCACAAAGGGTTTCAGAGGATGGCACAGAACCTGTGGAAGCTGCCCTGTATCGCGGCAAACATTGGACCTGTAGGAGCTGCCGA
>NZ_LOHG01000029.1:0-13944 GCF_022790535.1 Pseudomonas maioricensis | reverse complement strand
AGAAAATGCATTTCAATCAAGTCGTTTGCATGTTGTTTGATAAGAGCGAATACCCACCGGAAATCACCGAGCTTTGGGCGTAGCCACTTTATCGCGCAGGTAAACCGGCTGCGCATCGTCTGCAATGATGGCCTCACCACGCTGCCAGGCAAAGGTCGCCAGGGTCAGCAGATCCTGTGCATGGGGCAGCATACCGGCGTCGTGACCAACAACGTTGACCGGCAGGCGTTCGGCATAACCCCAACCGGTGCCCGCGCCGAACCAGTCACCACTGATATCAGGCGGCAATGCAACCTGCTCTGGCGGCAATACGGCTTCGGCCCCGAGCAAACGCATCTCCCCCGCTGCCTCGCGATAACAGCCCCAGTAAACCTCATCCATACGCGCATCAATAGCGGCAGCCACCTGATGCACGCCATGCTCGCGCAAGGCCCGCTGAGCCAGCACCGCAAGGTTGGAGACGGGCAACACGGGCCGCTCAAGGCCGTACGCCAACCCCTGAACCACACCAATGGCAATCCGCACGCCCGTAAACGCGCCCGGACCACGGCCGAAAGCGATGGCATCCAGTGCCGACAGGCCGATACCGGCTTCAGCCATGATTGTCTTGATCATCGGCAGCAGACGCTGGGCATGCAGGCGCGGGATCACCTCGTAGTGGCTCAGCACCTTGCCGTCGTGCAGCAGGGCAACCGAGCAGGCTTCAGTGGCAGTGTCCAGGGCCAGCAAGGTGGTCATCAGGGTTATCCATCAAGATCAAAAAAGGGGCGCATTATAAACGACAAAACGGCCCGCAAGCGGACCGTTTGTTGACTCAAACCAGCGTTATCAGCTCAGGGCTTCAAGCACTTTTTTGGTGATCTCTTCAACAGAACCAACGCCTGCGATGTGGCTGCATTTAGGCTTGCCATTCTTGGCTTCGAGTTTGCTGTAGAACTCAACCAGCGGCTTGGTCTGCGCGTGATACACGGACAGGCGATGGCGAACGGTTTCTTCTACGTCGTCCTTGCGCTGCAGCAGTGGTTCGCCGGTTACGTCGTCAACACCTTCAACCTTAGGCGGATTGAAGATGGTGTGATAAATGCGGCCAGAGCCCTCATGCACGCGGCGACCAGACATACGCTTGACGATTTCCTCGTCATCCACAGCGATTTCCAGCACGTTGTCGATTTCCAGACCGGCAGCCAGCAAAGCTTCTGCTTGCGGGATGGTGCGCGGGAAGCCGTCGAACAGTACGCCATTGGCGCAATCCGGTTCAGACAGACGATCCTTGATCAGGCCAATGATCAGGTCATCGGAAACCAGACCGCCGCTGTCCATGACGCTTTTGGCTTTAAGGCCCAGCTCGGTGCCAGCCTTGACCGCAGCGCGCAGCATATCGCCGGTGGAAATTTGCGGGATGCCGAATTTTTCGGTGATGAATTTTGCCTGAGTACCTTTACCGGCCCCGGGAGCTCCCAGCAGAATCACGCGCATTGATGTGCTCCTCAAATTTTTTATATGTAAACGTCAGATTCGCCACTGCAGGACCAATCTCAAATAAGGTTACAGCCGAAGAATGGCCAAAGGCTGATCAAGATACACAGCCGACAGGGGTGGCACAAGCCGCCAAAAGTCGCAGTATCCGCCCCCCGGTCAGAGGTAGCAGAGTGCGGGATTGGTTCGAGTGGCTTGAGACGGGTAAAAGCACGCAAGTCATTGATGCTCATGGCGCACTGGCAATTGCCAGGCGCCCTGAGCGAACGCGTGGATCAACCGGTGTTACGCAATCCGGCGGCAATACCGGCTACAGACACCAGCAGCGCCTGTTCCAGAGGACTGTCCAGACTTGCCTCGCGATTGCGTGAGCGCGCAAGCAGCTCCGCTTGAAGCAGATGCAGTGGATCCAGATAAGTGTTGCGCAGACTGATGAACTCCAATGTCTCAGGGCTATGAGCCAGCAGCTGCGATTGCCCTGTCAGGCCCAGCACCACGGCACAAGCCTGCGACAATAGGTCGCGCAAATGCGTACCTAAATGTTGCAGTCGCGGTTCCACCAAACGCTGATCATATAACTGGGCAATATCGTGGTCAGCCTTGGCGAGAACCATCTCCAGCATGTCGATTCGGGTGCGGAAAAACGGCCAGTGCTCACGCATCTGCGCCAACAGCTCACCTTCGCCGCGCTCCAGCGCCTTGTTCAAGGCTGCTTCCCAGCCGAGCCAGGCGGGCAACATCAGACGCGTCTGAGTCCAGGCAAAAATCCACGGGATCGCCCGCAGACTCTCGACCCCGCCTTCCCTGCGCTTGGCCGGGCGACTGCCCAAAGGCAAACGCCCAAGCTCCTGCTCAGGTGTCGCCTGCCGGAAGTATTCGACGAACTCAGGATGCTCACGCACCACGGCACGGTAAGCACTGACGCCGTCGGCGGCCAGGCTGTCCATCATTTCTCGCCATGCAGGTTCCGGCGGTGGTGGTGGCTGCAACGTGGCTTCCAGTACAGCAGCAAGGTACAGATTGAGGTTTTGTTCGGCGATGTCAGGCAAGCCGAACTTGAAGCGGATCATCTCGCCCTGTTCCGTGGTGCGGAAACGTCCCGCGACAGAGCCGGGTGGCTGCGACAGAATCGCCGCGTGGGCAGGACCGCCCCCGCGCCCTACGGTGCCACCCCGACCATGAAACAGCAGCAGCTCGACTTGCTGGGCGCGGCAGATATCCACCAGTTTTTCCTGCGCCCGATACTGCGCCCAGGCCGAGGCGGTGGTGCCCGCATCCTTGGCGGAATCGGAATAGCCAATCATGACTTCTTGCGGGCCGTGCAAGCGTGAACGATAACCCGGCAGACTCAGCAATTGCTCAATGGCAGGCCCCGCATTGTCCAGGTCAGCGAGGGTTTCAAACAGCGGCACGACGCGCATCGGACGCTGCAAACCCGCCTCCTTGAGCAACAGTTGCACCGCCAGCACATCCGATGCCGCACCGGCCATGGAAATCACATAGGACCCCAATGAAGCAGCCGGCGCAGAAGCCACCTCACGACAGGTTGCCAGCACTTCGGCGGTGTCTGCTGCCGGTTTGAAATGAGCAGGCAGCAACGGACGTCGGCTGTTGAGTTCCTTCAAGAGGAAATCAACACGCGCCTGTTCATCCCAGTCCTCATAACGACCGAGCCCGAGGTAGTCGGTGATTTCGGTCATGGCCGACTCATGCCGACTGGAATCCTGACGCACATCAAGGCGTACCAGGAACAGGCCGAACGTCACCGCACGACGCAGGCAATCGAGCAACGGACCATCAGCGATCACGCCCATGCCGCATTCATGCAAGGACTGGAAGCACAGCATGAGTGGGCCAAGCAGGTCACGATTGTCGTGCAGCACGTTGTCCGGCGCAGGCTGAGTCACAGCAAGCGATGCCTGCGCCCAGTTTCGGGTCGCCCGCAGACGCTCACGCAGTTGCTTCAGAACCGCACGATAAGGCTCGGCGCTGTTACCCGCACTGGCGCGCAATGCGTCGCTGGCTTGTTGCATCGACAGCTCGGCAGCCAGTTGATCAACATCACGCACGTACAAGTCCGCTGCCATCCAGCGAGCCAGCAACAGGACTTCGCGAGTTACTGCGGCCGTGACATTAGGGTTGCCGTCACGGTCGCCGCCCATCCAGGAAGCGAAACGAATCGGTGCAGCTTCCAGCGGCAAATGAAAGCCGGTAGCCGCATGCAAAGCATGATCAGCCTTGCGCAGATAATTGGGCACGGCATGCCAGAGTGAATGTTCAATGACCGCAAAGCCCCACTTCGCCTCATCGACTGGAGTGGGGCGTGTGCGGCGAATTTCTTCGGTGTGCCAGGCTTCGGCGATCAGACGCTGCAGACGTTCGGTGATCTGCTCGCGCTCGGCGCTGCTCAAATCCCGGTGATCGAGGGCCGCCAGTTGCGCGGCAATGGCGTCGTATTTCTGGATCAGCGTGCGGCGCGCAACTTCAGTGGGGTGCGCGGTCAGAACAAGCTCGATTTCCAGTTTGCCCAATTGCCGCGCCAGCGCTTCGGGAGTCTGTCCGGCAGCCTTGAGGCGATCGAGCAATTCAGGCAAGACACGAGACTCGAACGGCTGCGGTTGTGAATCGTCGCGACGCCGGATCAGTTGATACTGCTCGGCGATGTTGGCCAGATTGAGAAACTGATTGAACGCTCGGGCGACGGGTAATAACTCATCTTCGGCAAGGCCATCGACACTGGAAGTCAGCTGCTCGGCACCCTCCGCCGAACCACGTCGCCCCGCTTTGGCCCCCTTGCGAATACGTTCGATTTTTTCGAGAAACTCGCCACCGCGCTGCTCACGAATAGTGTTCCCCAGTAGCTCCCCCAGCAGGTGTACATCTTCGCGTAAGCGCGCATCGATATCAGCCATCGTCCTTTCCCCCCGCTGTTTTTTTGTATGGGTGCAGCCAGCCAGTGAACGTCGTTACTGAACAAGCGTGCAGAAATCTGATCTACCCCTTGTCTACCAACAGTGCACCAAAATCATTGCGCACGCCAAATCCCTGTGAGTAAACCGGTTTGCAATAACCCGACTAATCTCATTCCTGAGCCATGGCTCAGTACTCAAGCAGACCTGCCGCAGGCAGGTAAATGAAGAGGCCCTTATGAAAATCCGTGAGCTTGCCAACCATTGGGAAGAGAACGCCAAAGGACGGCTGACCAAGACCCAATATGCGATTCACCTGGACATGGAGTCCGCTGCACGCCTTAGCGCACTGACCGAAATGTACCCCAAGCATCATCCTGAAGAGTTACTGGGTGAACTGATTGGCGCCGCACTGGAAGAGCTTGAAACCAGCTTCCCTTACGTGAAGGGTCAGCATGTGGTGACCACTGATGAAGAGGGTGATCCCATCTACGAAGACGTCGGCCCGACCCCACGCTTCCTTGCCTTGTCACGGCGTTACCTGCATGACCTGTCCGCAAAGCAGGACGCTGAGTAACACCTGTCTCCGGATCTCGCCCGCCCCGAAACGACCTGGCATTTGTCTGCCAGGATCGTTTTTCCACACGATTCGTTCCCCTGTTCGACTAATGAATTGACGTCAAAAAAAAGCTGAACTATTCAAAAAGCGCATGTGTCCGAGCCATTAGCCATTACAGAAAAGCCTACGGATAGCTAACGGCGCAGCCCCACGCTACCTCGCACGCTTCAGGCCAACGACTGTCATGGAACACCCAAGATTTTCAGGAGTTACATAATGGAGTCGAACACGATGAACACGCTTACTGCCAACACCAAGTCCAAAGGTCTGCGCGGCCTGAAACTGACCGCCCTGGCACTGGGTGCCAGCTTCGTCCTCGCCGGTTGCGCTGGTAATCCGCCGACCGAGCAGTACGCCGTGAGCCAGTCGGCCGTTAACAGTGCCGTGAGCGCCGGTGGCACTGAGTACTCCGCCGTAGAAATGAAATCCGCGCAAGACAAGCTCAAGCAAGCTGAACTTGCCATGCAGGAGCAGAAATACGACGAAGCACGTCGCCTGGCTGAACAAGCTGAATGGGACGCCCGTGTAGCGGAGCGTAAGTCCCAGGCAGCCAAGGCCGAAAGAGCCGTGCAGGACGCCCGTCAAGGCGTCAACGAACTACGTGAAGAAGGCCTGCGTCAGGTGCAACCGGCACCGGCCCAGTAACCAGCGTTGCAAGCAACGTTTTTCATGCATTTCGAATTCGATTTAAAGGACGAAACTATTATGCGTAAACAAGTGATGATCCCTGCCCTGCTGGCCATGAGTGTTGCACTGGCCGCTTGCTCGACACCGCCAAACCAGAATCTGGAACAGGCACGCACCAATTTCTCGGCTCTGCAGACCAACCCGCAGGCTACTAAAGTCGCGGCGCTGGAAACCAAAGACGCCAGTGATTGGCTGGACAAGGCTGACGCGGCCTATCGCAATAAAGAAGACGAGAAAAAAGTCGACCAACTGGCTTACCTGACCAACCAGCGCGTTGAAGTGGCCAAGCAGACCATCAGCCTGCGCACCGCTGAAGAAGAGCTGAAAAACGCCTCTGCCCAGCGCGCTCAAGCCCGTCTGGACGCCCGTGATGCTCAGATCAAGGCACTGCAAAGCAGCCTGAATGCCAAGCAGACTGAACGCGGTACGCTGGTGACTTTCGGCGACGTGCTGTTCGACCTGAACAAGGCTGAACTGAAGTCGAGCGGTCTGGTTAACGTTAACCAGTTGGCGACTTACCTACGTGACAACCCGGATCGCAAGGTAATCGTTGAAGGCTATACCGACAGCTCGGGTTCCGACTCTTACAACCTGTCCCTGTCCGAGCGTCGCGCGAACTCCGTGCGTATGGCACTGGTGAAAATGGGCGTTGATCCATCCCGCGTAGTGTCCCAGGGTTATGGCAAGGAATACCCGGTTGCTGACAACACCAGCGCTTCGGGCCGTGCCCAGAACCGTCGCGTGGAAGTGACCGTATCCAACGACAACCAGCCGGTAGCGCCGCGTTCGTCGATCAAATAAATCGCTGACGCTGTTAACCAAAAGCCCGGCCTGTGAAAACAGGCCGGGCTTTTTTGTTGGTTACACAATCCAGTAGGAGTGAGCTTGCTCGCGATAGCGTCGTATCAGTCACCTGTCTATAGATTGACACGACGCTATCGCGAGCAAGCTCACTCCTACAAAGTACGACGACTCAAGGCTGGAGCTGCTGTGGCGTCTCCTGTCCCATACAGCGCACTGCCTGCTTCTTGCTGTTGATCAGCACACCCGACAGCCCTTTCTGCGACGTATCGAACAGCACCAGCACGCCATCAATGCACTGCGCGACTTCTGCGGCAGGGGTGGCGGCGACTTTGTAGTCCTCACCCGGCACTGTTTTGATCATGGTGAAATCATTGAGCAACAGCGCATCTTCAGGCTTGGCAAAATGCAGATAGCCGTAATACCAGAGCGTGCCGACAGTGACGAAGATGGTGCAAATGCCGGTGATGATCAAAGGTATAGCGTTACGTTCTTCACTCATTGCGGTTCTCAGGCATTTCTTTTTCGGAGGGCGTGGGGTAATTCGGCACTTCGGCCAAACGACGCAGCCCATTGAAGTGCTGTGGGTCTTCCAGATAACGGACCATCACCTGACGCCAGGTGGGGTCGGCAAATGTCTGAACATGCCCGCCACGGGTCAATTGCAGCACCCGCGGTGGTGGCGCGGCTTGATAAAGGCTGATGCCGTTGTCGAGCGGCACAAGGGTGTCGTCGAGACTCTGGAAAATCAGCATCGGCGTACCCGCCAGCTGTGGGAGGCCGTTGATCGCGCTGTCTGAGTCGGGAATCAACCATGAAAGCGGTGTTTTGAACGGCCAGGTCAGCCATGACGTACCCAGCGTGTAACGGGCTACATCGCGATAACTGGCAGGCGCGCCGTCGAGGATCAACGCCTTGAGCCGCGAGCGCTGCTGTGGGTGCTCAGCCAGATAGTGCACGGCCAGCGCTCCGCCGATACTCTGCCCAAGCACTACCAGCGGTTTGTTCTGCACTTCCGGGGCTTTGTTCAGCCAGTCGAATGCTGCATCCACGTCCTGGTAAATCGCAGGCAGGCTGGGCTTCCCTTGGGATAAACCATAGCCGCGATAGTCGAGGATCAAGACTTGGTAACCCTGCTCGGGCAACCACCAGCTACCGCCCAGATGCCAGGCGAGGTTGCCGCCGTTGCCATGCAAATGCAGCACCGTGCCTTTGACCTCAACGCCCTCTTTTGCGGGCAACCACCAGGCATGCAATCGCGTGCCGTCAGCAGCGGTGAGCGTCACATCGCGATATTGCAGGTGGGCTTTTTCAGGGGTAAACGGCAGGCCGGGTTCCGGGTAGAACAGCATCGAACTGCAACCGGTCAGAGAGAGGAGCAGCACGAGGGATATCAAGAACTTCAAGCGGGATTCCTTTTGTTTTCTTGATGCGGCTCTGATCAATAAAATACATTTCCTGTAGGAGCTGCCGAAGGCTGCGATCGGATTCCAATGACACACCGCCTTCGCAGCCTTCGGCAGCTCCTACAGAGGATCGGTGGTGGCGCTACAGGATGTTCGAATAATCCGCTTCGATACGATCCAGGCTCAGGTGGTTCAAGAAGTTCGAGAAACACATCCAGGCCGACAGGGCATTCATGTCCCTGAACTGTTCCGGCAGGTACTTGGGCGGCACGACCAGTCCCTCGTCAACCAGTTGACGCAGGGTCCGCATGTCCTCAAGGGTGGTTTTGCCACAGAACAGCAGCGGCACTTGTTCCAGCTTGCCCTTGCGCACGGCGAGCTGAATATAGTTGTAAACCATGATGAAACCTTTGAGGTAGGACAAGTCTTTGGTGAATGGCAGACCATTAGGCACCGAGCCCCGGAAAACCCGACTGGCATTGCCGTAGCTTTCAGACATGCCGAAGCCTTGTTCACGATAGAACTCGAACACCTGAAGGAAATCGGCGCCCTCTTCGGCCATGTGAATGGCGCGAGTACGATTGGTCAGCTTGCGCAGCCGACTCGGATAGGACGCGAAGGCGATCACCTCCATAAGGATCGCCAAGCCCTCCTGCGTCACTGTCGACGAAGGTGGCCCTTTAGAAAGAAAGGTACAGATCGGCTGATTCTGGCCATTGAGGGTAGTGCCCACATGCACCAGACCTTCATGGACTTCCAGCGCGCGAACATCTCGCTCGTTGAACATCGCATCGCTGCGGATCTTGATGTAATCGGCACCCGCCGCTGCGTCGGCCACAATACCGTCAGACTCGAATACGCGAATGGTCTCTTCGGCCTCGCCAAAAACTTTGTTCAAGCGACTTTGCAGTAACGATACCGCGTCCTTGGCGGTCAGGATTTTTGGTTCGTCCTTGAGGTCACCGCGCCCGGCAATGTTATTGAGGTAGTCGGAGAGCATCAGGCCCAGGTCGGCCAAAGTAGGATCACCGGCGTGAAACGCATCGGACGCAGCACCGTACAACTCTTGGGAAATAAGACCAAAATCCGCCGTGCCTCGTGCTTCCAGCATGCGGACGACCATGCGGTATTCCTTGCACATGCGACGCATGATCTGACCAACAGGGTTGAACTGGCCCAACTGCCGGGTGATGTCGCGCTCGATATTCTGGAATTCGAGCTTCACTTCAGATGAGTCAAAACCCAGCGGTCGATTTTCATAGTAAGCGCGGTCCACAGCCGGTAGCGCTTTACCCTTGGCCGCAAGAAAGTCCTTGCGCACCGTATCGTCCCACTTCACCGCATCCAGAACCCGGATCGGCGTCTGTGCTGCGACGATACGATCCGACAACGCTCGAATAGTCTGCTGGTACTCGTCCACCCACTGCTCCTTAGTTGGCCAAGCCTTAATTGGTTGGGCGTGTGCCCTGCTTCGGCAAGCGCTGATAACGCGCCACCTCAAGGAAAACATCGGAATTGGCCGGGTCGTTCAGATAGCTGAAGACCTCATCCAGCGGGCTGGTAATCAACAGCCCCTCACCCTTCCCGGCTGGCACTTTTTCGCCAGTCAGTGCCTTTTGCTCAACCCACTGGCTGAAACGATCCAGATCAAGGTTGTAGACCACAAGCTCACCGCTTTCTGCCAGCTCGAAGCCAGCCATCACAAAATGGCCGCCATCTTTGGTCGGTAATCCTGCCGACAAATACCATCGACTGCCGTGTCTTGACACCGTAAAAGTATATTCATCGCGGTTCTTGCGATTCCCCTTACGATAGCTCAGAGCCTTGTATTCGTTGGCACCTGCCCGGCTTATTTCCAGCTCTAGTGGCTCGCCCCAGGCATTCTTGCTCGTCCAGGTCCCCAGTAGCTGCGAAGGCGCAGCCTCGCGAGCTGGGATCGGGTTCTTGAACGTCACCAGACAACCACTCAACAGCAGAAACGACAAGGCGACGCACAGACGCCAGGCTTTCATTGGCTACTCCCCAAAGGGGTTTGTCACTCGTCAACCGGCTTGGTGGTACCCAGTACCAGGTGCATCTGGCGAGTGAGAATACCGAGGTTTTCTTCGTCCGCGTCAGGTTGCGGGCCGTGTAGTAGCCCCTGATATTCCATCCGGCACATTACCCCCGTCAACACTTGAGCGTCCTGAAGTGGCTGAACAGAGCCCATGACCTGCAAAAGTCGGCAGGCGCCTTGCAGGAGAATATCCTGATGGGCATTCACCAGCCGGGCCAGCCTCGGGTTAAGCAGCGCTTCACAATGGAAGGCATATTCGGCAATCAGAAAATCGCGGCGCGTTGCGAGCTGGTGACGAATGTACTCCATGGCCATCAGCGCAATTTCGTCGGCCAGACGCGCACGGCCCGCAGGCGTGCCGTCAGTGCGAGCCACCATTTCACGCAGCCTGACTTCAGTGCTCTCCCAGAGCTTGGCCATGTAGTTAGCGCTGCGCTCGACGTACTGGGAAAAGGCATCAGTGAGCAGGTCATCGATGTCCTTGAAGTAATAAGTGGTGGCCGACAACGGCACGCCTGCCTCGGCGGCGACTGCCCGGTGCCGCACGGCGCGCACGCCGTCGCGGACCACGATGCGCATGGCGGCATCGAGAATATCCTGCCTACGTTGTTCGCTGCCCTGGCGACTTGCCTTGCGCCCGCGATACTCGACACTTTGCACCACGGCGCTAGCGGCACCAGCGGCTCCATTTTGAGCAATAGAACGGGTCACGACGGTTCTTTCCTTTTGCTTAACAACTCATTTTCTGTAATGACTCACAGCATTGCGATTGCGGTGGCTCAGCCAAAACCCTATCGCAGCCTTCGCGTTGCGAGTGCGGTCTTATCAACCACTATGCAAACAACTGAATTGGAATGCATTCCTGTAGGAGCTGCCGAAGGCTGCGAAGCATTCATCCTGCAATACCTCTATCGCAGCCTTCGGCAGCTCCTACAAGTGCAATGTTCGCCACGTGCCAGCGCGTTGCCATGCTCACCGTAAGAGCTCTTGGGGTTACGAAGGCGCTGTTTCCAGCTTGCCTTTCCGGTTCAAATGTAAACCAACATGACTGAACTGAAGCTTTCAGACGCTCAATCGTCACGCAAAAAAAAGCCGCCCATCACAGGCGGCTCGTTTTTCACATCACTTACGCTTGCGGGCGCATGTGCGGGAAGAGGATCACGTCGCGGATCGACGGTGCATTGGTCAACAACATCACCAGACGGTCAATACCGATACCTTCACCGGCAGTCGGCGGCATGCCGTATTCCAGCGCACGCACGAAGTCAGCGTCGTAGTGCATGGCTTCATCGTCGCCTGCATCCTTGTCGGCCACCTGGGCCTGGAAGCGCTCAGCCTGATCTTCCGCGTCGTTCAACTCGGAGTAAGCGTTGGCGATTTCACGGCCGCCGATGAACAGTTCGAAACGGTCGGTGACGTTCGGGTTGTCATCGTTGCGACGGGCCAGCGGCGACACTTCGAACGGGTATTGAGTGATGAAGTGCGGTTGCTCCAGCTTATGCTCGACCAACTCTTCGAAAATCATTACCTGCAGCTTGCCCAGACCTTCGAAGCCCAGCACCTTGGCGCCAGCTTTCTTGGCGATGGCGCGAGCCTTGTCGATGTCTTGCAGGTCAGCAGCGGTCAGATCCGGGTTGTACTTGAGGATCGAATCGAACACCGACAGACGCACAAACGGTTCGCCGAAGTGGAATACCTTGTCGCCGTAAGGGACGTCGGTAGTACCCAGAACCAGTTGAGCCAGTTCGCGGAACAGCTCCTCGGTCAGGTCCATGTTGTCTTCGTAGTCCGCGTATGCCTGATAGAACTCAAGCATGGTGAACTCGGGGTTGTGACGGGTCGAGACGCCTTCGTTACGGAAGTTGCGGTTGATCTCGAAGACTTTCTCGAAACCGCCAACCACCAGACGCTTCAGGTACAGCTCAGGTGCGATACGCAGGAACATTTCCATGTCCAGCGCATTGTGGTGAGTTTCAAAAGGCTTGGCTGCCGCGCCGCCCGGGATGGTCTGCAGCATCGGCGTTTCGACTTCCAGGAAGTCGCGCTTCATCAGGAAGCTGCGGATGTGGGCAATGACTTGCGAACGCACGCGGAACGTCTCGCGCACGTCTTCGTTGACGATCAGGTCAACGTAGCGCTGACGATAACGCTGCTCGGTGTCGGTCAGGCCGTGATGCTTGTCCGGCAATGGACGCAAGGATTTGGTCAGCAGGCGCACGTTGGTCATTTCAACGTACAGGTCGCCCTTGCCCGAACGCGCCAGGGTGCCTTCGGCTGCGATGATGTCGCCCAGGTCCCAGGTTTTCACTGCGGCCAGGGTTTCTTCCGACAAAGTCTTGCGATTGACGTAGACCTGGATACGCCCGGTCATGTCCTGGATTACCATGAACGAGCCACGGTTGAGCATGAGGCGGCCGGCAACCTTGACCGGAATCGCCGCTTCAGCCAGCTCTTCCTTGGTCTTGTCCACGTACTGCTTCTGCAGATCATTGCAGTAGCTGTCGCGGCGGAAGTCGTTGGGGAAGGCCTGACCCTTGGCGCGCTCGGCAGCAAGCTTTTCCTTGCGCAGGGCGATCAGGGTGTTTTCTTCCTGTTGCAGGGCTTGCGGGTCGAGTTGTTGGTCGCTCATGTCTTTAGATTTTCCATCACAGGTTCGTTGCCCCCGCGCTTGCACGGGGGTCTTGTAGATCGAGGCTGACGGGTTACAGCCCTTGTTTGAGGCTCGCGATCAGGTACTCGTCGAGATCGCCGTCCAGCACCTTGTCGCAGTCGCTGCGTTCGATGTTGGTACGCAGATCCTTGATCCGCGAGGCGTCCAGCACGTAGGAGCGGATCTGGTGACCCCAGCCGATATCGGACTTGGTGTCTTCCAGCGCCTGGGAAGCGGCGTTGCGCTTCTGCACTTCCTGTTCGTACAAGCGCGCCCGCAACATTTTCATCGCGGTGTCTTTGTTCGCGTGCTGGGATCGTTCGTTCTGGCAGCTCACCACAGTGTTGGTCGGTACGTGAGTAATCCGCACGGCCGAGTCAGTGGTGTTTACGTGCTGACCACCGGCACCGGACGAACGATAGGTATCGATACGCAGGTCCGACGGGTTGATGTCGATTTCGATATTGTCGTCGATTTCCGGAGAAACGAAGACCGCCGAGAACGAGGTGTGACGACGGTTACCGGAGTCGAACGGGCTCTTGCGCACCAGACGGTGAACGCCGATTTCGGTACGCAGCCAGCCAAAGGCGTATTCACCCTTGATGTGCACTGTAGCGCCCTTGATACCGGCGACTTCACCGGCGGACAGTTCCATGATGGTGGCATCGAAACCGCGCTTGTCAGCCCAGCGCAGGTACATGCGCAGCAGGATGTTGGCCCAGTCCTGTGCTTCGGTACCGCCGGAACCGGCCTGGATATCCAGATAAGCGTTGTTCTGGTCCATTTCGCCACTGAACATGCGGCGGAATTCCAGTTTTTCCAGCGACTCGCGCAAGCGCTCGACTTCAGCAGCCACGTCATCGACGGCAGCCTGGTCTTCTTCTTCAGCGGACATCAGCAGCAGGTCTTTGGCATCAGCCAGGCCCGAGGACATTTCGTCCAGGGTGTCTACGATCTGCGCCAGCAGGGAGCGCTCACGCCCCAGCTCCTGAGCGTAGCTTGGGTTGTTCCAGACATTTGGATCTTCGAGCTCGCGGTTAACTTCGGTCAGACGATCATGTTTGTGATCGTAGTCAAAGATACCCCCGAATGGTTTCGGAGCGCTCGGACAGGTCCTTGATGCTGTTTAGGATCGGGTTGATTTCCATGGTGGGCAGCACTCGCAGGCGAAATTTTCAAAGCCGGTGAGTATACCCGAGTGAACGGAATGAAGGCAGCCCGTTGGGCAGTACTGTGGTGACCTTATCGCAGCGTAGGTATCTACTACACATCTTTTCCATGCAGGATTTCCATGCAGGATTTTTGTGTACATATCCAGAACCGCATTAATGGCTTCTATT
>NZ_LOHG01000028.1 GCF_022790535.1 Pseudomonas maioricensis | reverse complement strand
CCGACAGGCATTACTTCAGGTGGTCGACTGTCTCAGACCGTCGCCTGAGCACCTTCAAACCACGCGAGTTTTTCGCGCAACTGGACCACTTCACCCACGATCACCAGCGTCGGCGCATGGACCTCATGCTCCGCTACCATTCGCGGCAAATCGGCCAAGGTGCCGGTAAAGACTCGCTGACTGGAAGTGGTGCCCTGTTGAATCAACGCCGCCGGGGTATCAGCGGATCGACCGTGCTTGATCAGTTGCTCACAGATGATCGGCAGGCCGATCAGGCCCATGTAGAAAACTAGAGTCTGTGCGGGCGCTACAAGATCGCGCCACGGAAGATCACTGGTACCGTTTTTCAAGTGCCCGGTGATGAAGCGTACTGATTGCGCATGATCGCGGTGAGTCAGAGGAATACCCGCATAGGCCGCGCAACCACTGGCCGCAGTGATACCGGGTACGACCTGGAATGGAATGCCATGAGCAGCCAGTTCTTCAATCTCTTCACCGCCCCGCCCGAAGATGAACGGATCACCGCCCTTCAAACGTAGAACGCGCTTGCCCTGCTTCGCCAGATCAACCAGTTGCTGGTTGATCTGGTCTTGCGGAACCGCATGATCAGCACGGCGCTTGCCCACATAGACACGCTCGGCATCACGTCGGCACAGATCCAGGATCGCGGGCGCCACCAGACGATCGTAGAGCACCACGTCGGCTTGCTGCATCAGGCGCAGAGCACGGAACGTCAGCAAGTCCGGATCACCCGGCCCAGCGCCCACCAGATACACCTCACCGGGAGCATGCGGTGCATCGCCTTCGATCTTTGCGATCAGCAGACGCTCGGCTTCAGCGCCCTGCCCAGCCAATTGCCGGTCAGCAATCGGCCCCTGGAAAACCTCTTCCCAGAAGGCACGACGCTGCGTGACGTCCGGGAACAGGTTTTTAACCTGAGTCCGGAAACGTGCAGCCAGACCGGCCAATTGGCCGTAAGTGGAAGGAATCCAGGTTTCCAGCTTGGCGCGAATCAAGCGCGCCAGCACTGGAGCATCGCCACCACTTGACACGGCAATGACCAACGGAGAGCGGTCGACGATCGCCGGGAAGATCACGCTGCATAGAGCAGGCGCATCCACCACGTTAACCGGTACACAACGCTGCTTGGCATCCTGAGAGACCTGAGCGTTGAGCGGCTCGTCATCTGTGGCAGCGATGATCAGCACGCAGCCGTCCAGATCACTGACGTTGTAGCCACGCAAAATCAGGTGCCCGCCACTCGTCTCAACCAGTTCACGCAGTTGCGGCTCGATCTCGGGCGCAACAACGCGCAATACAGCACCGGCTTCGGCAATGAGGCGGGATTTGCGCAATGCAATCTCGCCACCGCCCACAACCAACACTTGGCTGCCACGCAGGTTATGGAACAGCGGCAGAAATTCCATTTAGCCGATGACCTCAAGCCCGCCCATGTAAGGCTTGAGCACTTCTGGAACACGGATGGAACCGTCGGCCTGCTGGTAGTTTTCCAGCACTGCAACCAGCGTCCGGCCAACGGCCAGGCCCGAGCCGTTCAGGGTATGCACCAGCTCGGGTTTGCCGGTTTCCGGGTTACGCCAGCGAGCCTGCATGCGGCGCGCCTGGAAATCACCACAGTTGGAGCACGACGAAATTTCGCGGAATTTGTCCTGGCTCGGAATCCACACTTCCAGGTCGTAGGTCTTGACCGCGCTGAAGCCCATGTCGCCGGTGCAAAGAGCCAACACGCGATAAGGCAACTCCAGCAACTGCAGAACGCGCTCAGCGTTGGCGGTCAGGCCTTCCAGGGCTTCCATGGATTTTTCAGGCTCGACGATCTGCACCATCTCGACTTTGTCGAACTGGTGCTGGCGGATCATACCGCGGGTATCACGCCCCGACGCGCCCGCTTCGCTGCGGAAGCAAGGTGTGTGAGCCACAAACTTCATCGGCATCTGTTTGGCGTCGATGATTTCACCGGAGACGATGTTGGTCAGCGACACTTCCGCGGTCGGGATCAGATACAGGTCTGCCTCGCCTTCACGGGAAATCTTGAACAAGTCTTCTTCGAACTTCGGCAACTGACCAGTGCCCTGCAGTGCAGGCGCCTGAACCAGATAAGGCGTGTAGGCCTCTTCGTAGCCATGCTCGTTGATGTGCAGGTTGATCATGAACTGCGCCAGCGCACGGTGCAGACGCGCGATAGGGCCACGCAACAAGGCGAAACGCGCACCGGACAGCTTGGCGGCGGTTTCAAAATCCAGCCAGCCGTATTTCTCGCCCAGCGCAACGTGATCCTGTACCTGAAAATCGAACGAAGCTGGTGTGCCCCAGGTACGAACTTCAACGTTGCCGTCTTCGTCAGCACCTACCGGCACCGATTCGTGAGGCAGGTTCGGCATGCTCAGCAGCATCGAGTCCAGCTCGGCCTGAATGCCGTCCAGTTCTTTCTTGCCGGTGTTGAGTTCTTCGGCCATACGGTCGATATCAGCCATCAGCGGAGCGATGTCTTCACCGCGCTGCTTGGCTTGCCCAATGGATTTGGAACGGGCATTACGCTCGGCCTGTAGCTGTTCAGTGCGGGTCTGGACGGTCTTGCGCTGGGCTTCCAGCGCTTCGATGCGGGCAACGTCCAGTGTAAAGCCACGGGAAGCCAGGCGATCCGCTACGTCCTGAAGTTGGGTACGTAACAGTTTGGAATCGAGCATATCGTTCTCTCGTTTATCAAAGTCTGGTCAGGGACAGGCCAACCCACGTAGCGAGCAGCCCGCCGAACACGCTGATACCGGCATAGCCAAGGGCTAACGGCATTTGCCCGCTTTCAAGCAGGCGCAGCGTATCCAGTGAAAAGGATGAAAAGGTCGTAAGACCGCCAACAAAGCCGACAATCAAGCCGGCCCGAATCTCAATGGGTACTTCCGGGCGCAACAGGAAAAGGCCGTAGAGGACACCGATAATCAGGCAACCGACGATATTTACCGCCAGAGTCGCCGCATAGAAATGCTTTGGCCAGTTCGCGCTGACCCAAGTGCCAGCAGCGAAGCGCAATAATGTACCAGCGATACCGGCAATCGACACCGCAAGAATGGTTTTGAGCACTACTTTCTCCGCTGACGAGGGCTGGCAGCGTCCAGCGCAGCCAGATGCTTGAGTTTTTCACCAATTTTCAGCTCCAGGCCACGGGGCACCGGCTGATAATACTGACGCGGATCCAGGTCTTCAGGGAAGTAATCTTCCCCGGCAGCATAGGCGTCCGGCTCGTCGTGAGCGTAGCGGTACTCTTCGCCATAGCCCAGTTGCTTCATCAGCTTGGTCGGCGCGTTGCGCAAATGCAGCGGGACTTCCAGCGAACCATGCTCGGTCGCTTCGCGCATCGCAGCCTTGAATCCCATGTAAACCGCGTTGCTTTTCGGCGCACAGGCCAGATAAACAATCGCCTGAGCCACAGCCAGCTCGCCTTCCGGGCTGCCCAGACGCTCCTGAACATCCCAGGCAGACATACACAGCGGCAGCGCGCGCGGATCAGCATTGCCAATATCTTCACTGGCCATACGCACCACGCGCCGGGCCAGGTACAAAGGGTCGCAACCGCCATCGATCATCCGGGCAAACCAGTACAGGGCTGCATCAGGGTTGGAGCCGCGAATGGATTTATGCAAGGCGGATATCTGGTCGTAAAACGCTTCGCCGCCCTTATCGAACCGACGACGGCTGTCCCCCATCAGGCTTTGCAGCAGCTCCAGACTGATTTCCGAGCCGTCTTCGGCCAGGTCCGACGCGTTTTCCAGCAGGTTCAGCATGCGCCGACCATCCCCGTCGGCAGCGGCCATCAGCATGGCAAAACCTTCATCGCTCAGGCTCAACTGATGCTTGCCCAGACCGCGCTCTTCGGTCAGCGCCCGATTCACCAGCTTGCGCAGCGCTGCTTCATCAAGGCTCTTGAGGACATAGACCCGGGCCCGCGACAGCAAAGCGTTGTTGAGTTCGAACGACGGGTTTTCAGTAGTGGCGCCAATGAAGATCAGCGTGCCGTCTTCGACATATGGCAGGAATGCATCCTGCTGGGACTTGTTGAAGCGGTGCACTTCGTCGACAAACAAAATGGTCCGGCGGCCGTATTGCCCGGCCTGTTGCCTGGCAACTTCTACCGCCTGACGAATCTCTTTGACCCCGGCCAGTACCGCAGAGACCGTCTCAAAGTGCGCATCCGAGACTTTCGCCAGGAGCCGGGCCAGCGTGGTCTTACCCACACCGGGAGGCCCCCAGAAAATCATCGAATGCAGAGCCCCCTGCTCCAGCGCCTCACGCAGAGGTTTGCCGTGAGCCAGCAGGTGCTCCTGACCGACGTACTCATCCAGATTGGTCGCACGCAAACGTGCGGCCAGCGGCTGAGCAATCGGTTCACTTCGAAACAGGTCCATGGACAACCGTTAAAACCTCTTATTCCTGAATGACGTCAGCGCCTTTCGGAATCTGGAACTGGAATTTGCTCGCCGGGATCGCCTCATTGGCTTTCACGCCGGTGAACAGGATATTGGTGCGCTGGCCGACGCTGTCGATCAACTGCATGTCATTGATGACGCCGTTGCGGAACGACAGGCGCAGGCTATCGAACAAGGTGTCCTTGGTTTTTGGCTTGAGGGTGAAATCAATCACGCCGCCCGCTTCCTTGGCAGTGATATCAAAACTTTCACTGATTTTGGAGACATCACCGGACAACAGCAATGCAGGGGTCTGGGTCAAACGCTGGTCGAGGGTCTTGATCGTGACCTGTTCCAGGTCCGGGTCCCACAGGGAAACCTTCTTGCCGTCGGAGACCATCAATTGCTCCTGAGGAGCATCGGTGTGCCAGTTGAACAAACCCGGACGCTGCAAAAACATCTCACCCGACGTTTCCTGCAACTGAGTACCGCCACCGTCCAGGGTCAACTGGGAGAAACGCGCGGTCAGGGTTTTGGACGTTTCCAGCAACTGGGTCAGGCGTGCGACGTCCTTGCTGTCGGCGTGCGCAGGAATCGCGGAGAAAGTCAGTGCTGTTACCAACAACATGCGGATTAGACGCATGGGAGCCCTCATAGAGTTCGGTGGAGTCCCGCCAGCATTGAAGCGCTGACGGGGCATTTATGGAAGTGCGCGATCAGTCGCGCATCGGGCCCGGCGCGATCACTTCACGCGAGCCGTTGGTGTTCATGGAGGTTACGACGCCAGCCATTTCCATCGCCTCGATCATCCGGGCGGCACGGTTGTAACCGATCTTCAGTTTACGCTGCACCGCAGAAATCGATGCGCGGCGGCTTTCCAGTACGAACTTGACCGCCTCGTCATAGAGCGCATCACTTTCGCTGTCTTCGCCCCCTTCACCGCTACCGCCTTCGAAGCCGCTACCGGCCTCCTCGACACCTGCCAGAATATCGTCGTTGTAATCCGGAGTGCCACGCAGCTTCCAGGCTTCCACCACGCGGTGTACTTCATCATCGGAAACAAAGGCGCCATGAACACGAATCGGCAAGCTGGTGCCCGGCGGCATGTACAGCATGTCACCGTGCCCCAACAGTTGTTCCGCGCCACCCTGATCGATGATGGTCCGCGAGTCGATCTTGCTCGACACCTGGAACGCCATACGCGTCGGGATGTTCGCCTTGATCAGGCCCGTGATCACATCGACCGAAGGACGCTGGGTGGCAAGAATCAAGTGGATACCTGCCGCACGTGCCTTCTGGGCAATACGCGCAATCAACTCTTCGACCTTCTTGCCGACGATCATCATCATGTCGGCAAACTCATCCACAACCACGACAATGGTCGGCAGCTTGGTCAACAGCGGTGCTTCGTCATGAATACTTTCACGCTTGTAGAGCGGGTCTGCCAGCGGCGTACCTGCGTCCTGAGCTTCCTTGACCTTCTGGTTGAAGCCGGAAAGGTTACGCACGCCCATCTTCGCCATCAGCTTGTAACGACGCTCCATCTCGGCAACGCTCCAGCGCAATGCGTTGGCAGCGTCTTTCATGTCGGTAACCACCGGGCAAAGCAGATGCGGGATGCCTTCGTAGATCGACAGTTCAAGCATCTTCGGGTCGATCATGATCAGCTTGGCGTCTTCCGGGCCGGACTTGAACAGGATCGAAAGAATCATCGCGTTAACGCCCACGGACTTACCGGAACCGGTTGTACCGGCCACCAGCAAGTGCGGCATTTTTGCCAGATCGGTGATCACCGGCTTGCCGCCGATGTCGTGCCCCAGAGCCAACGTGACGGGCGACTTTGCGTTGTCGTACTCGGGCGTCGACAGTACTTCAGAGAAACGTACGATCTGCCGGTCTTCGTTCGGAATCTCGATACCCACCGTGGTCTTGCCCGGGATGACCTCAACCACACGAACGCTCGTCACCGCCAGAGAACGTGCAAGGTCTTTGGCCAGGTTGGCAATACGACTGACCTTGACGCCGGCAGCGGGCTGAATTTCGTAACGGGTAATCACAGGGCCTGGGTGAATCGAATCCACCGACACCTCAACACCAAACTCCTTGAGCTTGATTTCCAGCAAATGGCCAACTGCGGCCAGTGATTCGGGCGAATAGTTGAGCTGTTTCTTTTCTGCCGGGTCGAGGATCGATATCGGCGGCAGCGTTCCTTCTACGGCGCTATCCACGAACAACGGCGCCTGTTTTTCCTTCATGACGCGCTTGCTGGGCTCGGGTGCCTTGGCCGGTGCAGGGGCGATAACCGCAGGAATATGCGTTTCACGCGCCGTCATGTGTTTGCTCAGCGCCTGCTCGCGCTCAATCAATCGCTCTTTGGCTTTGGCTTGCTCGCGACGATCAGTGGTGGCTGGTGCAACCACTTCGTTGACCCGCTCATCGACTTCGCGCAGTTGCGCAACCATCTGCTTGCGCTCGTTACGCGCCGCCCACCAATTGTTGACGGCATCGTAGAACAACTCGAACAAGTCGAGCGTGATCTTGCCCGTCACGTCCATGACCTTGAACCAGGACAGATCGGTAAACACCGTGAGGCCAAACAGGAACAAGGCGATGAACAGCAGCGTACTGCCCTGGATGTTCAGGGCTCTCTTGGCCATATCACCGAGAACTTCACCCAGCACACCACCTGCTGACCCCGGGAAGCCTGCCGCAAAATGGAAATGGATATGCGCCAGTGCTGCACCGGCGAGTACCAGAAACACAAGACCGATCAACCGCCACGAAAACAGCCAGCCGCTCCACTGCCACGGCTCATGGCGATGGCGGAACACCTGATACGCCTTGACCGCCAGCAACAGTGGAAAAATATAGGCAAAGTAACCCAACACCATGAACAGAATGTCGGCACAGAAGGCGCCAGCACGGCCGGCCGCGTTCTGAACCTCAACCGAACTGCTGGTATGACTCCAGCCGGGATCGTTCTGATCGTAAGTCAGCAACGCCATCATCAAATACAGGCACAGCGCGCCAAAGGCGATCAACGCACCTTCCTTGAGCCGGTAGTGCAATTGCTGCCGCCAGAGCGGAACGGTGCTGGATACTGCGGTGGATTTCTTCAAAACGCTTTTATTCCTGCGCTAGAGCGCGAACATCTGGTGATTGACTACCAACGACTGCAGTTGTGAAACCATTTGCCAAGCCATATAGCTTGAACGGCCGACTGCAAAGCGGGCATTGTACGGGTTTGTACGCCTGATGCCACGATAGCGTCCTGCCTTGTAAACCACTGGCTAGCCGGGTAGTTTCAGCCTGAATCGCAGGACTGAACTCACCCGTGGCCATTGAGCAAACCGGTACAAGCGACAAAACACTAGTCTGGCGTGGGCGAAGCCCTTCTTCAAGCACCGTCGCAAACGTTCAATTTGAGCATGCATTTTCTTTCGTGACAAAGACTTATGCCGCATCTTTAACCGAACGATCAGTTTTCGAAGGCAACCTCAGGCACTGCCCCGGCAAAGAACCGCTGCATGACGTGCCACCTGTTCAAACCCTTGGGGACATTTGCCTGTGACGGACGACCGTTTATGACCACGAGTGCCGCAGGGAGTTGCAGTAGCGCGACGCCCCCGCCCTCCCCTTCTGCAAAGTACCGACCTTATGCTGACTTGGCTAAACCGTGAAAACCTGAACTTCCCGCCATTGGAAAAAGCCTTGCGCGAACCCGACGGCCTGCTTGCTGCGGGCGGCGACCTTTCTCCAGAGCGGCTGGTTCAAGCCTATCGCCATGGCTGCTTCCCGTGGTTTCAGGATGAGCAGCCCATTCTCTGGTGGTCGCCAGACCCTAGAACCGTGATCTTCCCCGATGAGCTCCACGTTTCGCGCAGCCTGGCCAAGGTGATGCGTCAGGAACGTTTTCGCGTGACCTTCGATCAGGACTTCGCAGCAGTGATTCGCGCCTGCGCCGGACCACGCGCCTATGCAGACGGAACCTGGATTACCGGCTCGATACAGGCCGCGTATATGGAGTTGCATCAGCGTGGCTATGCTCACAGCGTTGAAGTCTGGGAGAACGACGTATTGGCAGGCGGGCTTTACGGACTGGCAATGGGTAAACTTTTTTTCGGTGAATCAATGTTCAGTCGGACCGACAACGCCTCCAAAGTCGGCTTCGCCACACTGGTCGAACGCTTGAAAGCCTGGGGCTTTGTTTTGATTGACTGCCAGATGCATACCAGCCACTTACAGAGCTTTGGTGCCCGCCCTATTCCGCGCAAGGAGTTCTCCGACTACCTGCGCCAGCATCTGGACCAGCCTAATGACGCCGACTGGCTGCCTAGGCGAGTTCAGCAGGCTGACATACACTCTTACTAAGGATTTATTTTTTGGCTACAGGGGGGGGCAATCATGACAGAGCTGGCACGGCTGAAGTTTTATGCCACTCAACCCCACTCGTGCAGCTACCTGCCGGAAGAGCAGGCTACGACGCTTTTTCTGGATCCCAGCCAGCCGATGGATGTGCAGGTTTACGCGGATCTTTCGGACATGGGATTCCGCCGCAGCGGTGATCACCTTTACCGGCCGCACTGCCAGAATTGCAGCGCCTGTGTGCCCGCGCGCGTCCCTGTCGATCTTTTTACACCCAACCGGCAGCAGAAACGCATCTTCAAACGCAATGCGGACATCGAAGTGCGCAGCGCCAAGCCGCGCTTCACTGAAGAATATTTTGACCTTTACCAGCGCTATATCGAACAAAGGCATGCCGATGGCGACATGTTCCCCCCCAGTCGCGATCAATTTTCGACTTTTTTGGTACGCGATCTTCCCTTCTGCAGATTCTATGAGTTCCGCGTGGATAAACGCCTGCTGGCGGTAGCGGTTACCGACATGCTGCCTAACGGACTTTCGGCCGTTTATACGTTCTACGAACCCGCCGAAGAGCGCCGCAGTCTGGGGCGCTACGCCATTTTGTGGCAGATCGCCGAAGCGGCACGCCTGCAACTGCACGCGGTGTATCTGGGCTACTGGATCAAGAACTGCCAAAAGATGAATTACAAGACCCAATATCGGCCCATCGAGCTGCTGACAAACCAAAGATGGATCACTCTTTATTGAAGACCTTGGCTTAACCGGCATTTTTCGGGCACAATGCACGCCGCTTTTGCCTGGCGCCACTTGCACCGGGCCACTCATTAGATACCGAGGGCTTTACTGCATGTCGAAAGAAGACAGCTTCGAAATGGAAGGCACTGTCGTCGACACCCTGCCCAACACCATGTTTCGTGTGGAGTTGGAAAACGGGCACGTCGTAACCGCGCATATCTCCGGCAAGATGCGCAAGAACTACATTCGTATTCTTACCGGTGACAAGGTGCGTGTTGAACTGACGCCCTACGACTTGAGCAAAGGGCGCATTACTTACCGCGCCCGTTAAGCAGGTCTTAACAAAAACGCCCGGCACCTGCCGGGCGTTTTTGTGTGCCCGGGTTTTGTGGAAAACTCGTCACTCTGTAGGAGCTGCCGAAGGCTGCGAAGCATTCATCCTGATACATTGCCATCGCAGCCTTCGGCAGCTCCTACAGACGTCAGACTTACCGCAAGACAGCGCGCGCCATCGACACCACCAATATGAACTCAACAAAAAACCCCGCACCTCTTTCGAGATGCGGGGCTTTTCATGAAGCGTAAGACTTAAGCCATTTCTGCGGTGGTTTCGAAGTCAAAGGTGATTTCACCATCCTTGAAGTCGATATGTACCACGCCACCATGCTCGGAGAGTTCGCCGAAGAGAATCTCCTCAGCCAGCGGACGCTTGATCTTGTCCTGAATCAAGCGCGCCATTGGACGGGCGCCCATTGCGGCATCGTAACCACTCTCGGCCAGATAACCTCTGGCGGCGTCGGTCACCTCAAGCAGCACGCGCTTGTCTTCCAACTGCGCCTGAAGCTCGGTGAGGAACTTGTCCACCACGCTTTTGATAACCTCATGGCTGAGGCGACCAAATTGAATGATGGTGTCCAGACGGTTACGGAACTCAGGCGTGAAGCTCTTCTTGATGACTTCCATCGCATCAGACGAGTGGTCCTGATGAGTGAAGCCGATCGAAGCCCGAGCCGCCGACTCAGCGCCCGCGTTAGTGGTCATGATCACGATCACGTTGCGGAAGTCCGCTTTACGCCCGTTGTTATCGGTCAGGGTACCGTGATCCATTACCTGCAACAGCAGGTTGAAGACTTCCGGATGCGCTTTCTCGATTTCATCGAGCAACAACACGCAATGTGGCTGCTTGGTGATTGCCTCGGTCAGCAGACCGCCCTGATCAAAGCCTACATAACCTGGCGGCGCACCAATCAAGCGTGAAACGGTATGCCGCTCCATGTACTCAGACATGTCGAAGCGCACCAGCTCGATCCCGAGAGCCTTGGCCAACTGACGAGCGGCTTCGGTCTTGCCGACGCCGGTAGGACCGGCGAACAAGAAGGAACCCACAGGTTTGTCAGGCGACTTCAAGCCGGCCCGGGACAATTTGATCGCAGTGGACAGCGAATCGATCGCCGCATCCTGACCAAATACCGTCAGCTTCAGGTCACGCTCCAGATTCCTCAGCAACTCCTTGTCGGAACTGTTGACGTGCTTAGGTGGAATCCGCGCGATTTTCGCCACGATGTCTTCAACCTGCGCCACCTCAATCCGTTTGACGCGCTTCTCGACAGGCTGCAGACGCTGATAAGCGCCCGCCTCGTCGATGACGTCAATGGCTTTGTCCGGCATGTGACGGTCGTTTATGTAACGCGATGCCAGCTCGGCAGCAGCGCGCAAGGCCTCATCGCTGTATTCGATACTGTGATGCTGCTCAAAGCGGCCTTTCAGGCCTCTGAGGATACCAATGGTGTCTTCAACGGACGGCTCCGACACATCAACCTTCTGGAAGCGACGTGCGAGAGCACGGTCTTTCTCGAAGATGCCGCGAAATTCCTGGAAAGTTGTCGAACCGATGCAACGAATATCGCCCGAGGACAGCAGCGGCTTGAGCAGATTCGAAGCATCCATCACGCCACCAGAAGCCGCACCGGCACCGATAATGGTGTGAATCTCGTCGATAAACAGGATAGCATGCGGACGTTTTTTCAGCTCATTGAGCAGGGCCTTGAAGCGCTTTTCGAAATCGCCACGGTATTTGGTACCTGCCAGCAATGCTCCCAGATCGAGAGAGTAAACAACGCTGCTGGCCAACAGATCAGGCACCTGATTATCGACGATACGCTTGGCCAGACCTTCGGCAATGGCGGTCTTGCCCACCCCTGCCTCGCCCACCAGAAGCGGGTTGTTCTTGCGACGACGGGCCAGAATCTGAGCAACCCGCTCAACTTCCTGCTCACGCCCGACAAGCGGATCTATGCGCCCCTGGCGTGCCAGTTCGTTAAGGTTGCTGGCATAGGCATCCAGAGGATTACCTGAAGCAGAAGACTCACCACCCTCGTCGTCCTGCATATCTTGCTCACCTTCAGAGTGATCGCCGTGCCCAGGCACCTTGGATATGCCATGAGCAATGTAGTTGACGACATCTATGCGGGCCACGCTCTGCTGCTTGAGCAGAAACACTGCCTGGCTTTCCTGCTCACTGAAAATAGCAACCAGCACGTTGGCGCCGGTCACTTCACGTTTGCCCGAGCTCTGTACATGGAAAACTGCACGTTGCAGAACGCGCTGGAAGCCCAGCGTAGGCTGGGTCTCGCGATCCTCGTCATGAACGGGGATCAACGGCGTGGTGGAGTCGATGAACTCCTGCAGATCATGCTTGAGCTTATCGAGGTTTGCGCCGCAGGCACGCAGAACAGTGGCGGCAGCCTCATTGTCCAATAGGGCCAGCAGAAGGTGCTCGACAGTCATGAACTCATGACGTTTCGAACGAGCCTCCTTGAAGGCCAGATTGAGGGTGACTTCGAGCTCACGGTTTAACATAGCTTCACCTCATACCCAAGTGGTCGGCGTTTAACCGTCCTTCTCGATCTCACAGAGTAGCGGATGCTGGCTTTCCCTGGCGTATTGGTTGACCTGCATTGCCTTGGTCTCGGCGATGTCGCGGGTAAACAATCCACATACTGCACGTCCCTCTGTATGGACGGCCAGCATGACCTTGGTCGCCAGCTCACGATTCAGGTTAAAGAACACCTCGAGCACTTCGACGACGAAATCCATCGGTGTGTAATCATCATTAAATAAAACCACCTTGTACATCGGTGGCGCCTGCAACGTCGGCTGGGCATCCTGAACCGCGATGCCCGCCGCGTCATCCTCATGGGAATCCGGATTGTCCTGACTTGATGTTAGTCGAATCTTGCTGATTGCATGCATGGAAAGAAAAGTTCGTAAAGGGGCGGATTGAATAATGAGTCGCAGTCTGACCGGTTTTCAAATGGACCGCCGCGTGACCTTGACTATCGGCTAAACGGTGTTACAAACAATAGAACCCACATTGGGTAAAAAGGGTCCGCGCAGTCAACCAAAATTTTTTTCGGTCCGGCGGATGAGGTGGATGATACTCCCAACGGAGTCCTTTGCAGAGGGATGTGACTATGCTCAGCGGTAAGGTCAAGTGGTTCAATAATGCAAAAGGTTATGGCTTTATCCTGGAAGATGGGAAAACCGAGGACCTGTTCGCCCATTTTTCTGCTATCGAAATGGATGGTTACAAGACCCTCAAGGCAGGCCAGGCGGTCATCTTCGAGATTATCCAGGGCCCTAAAGGGCTGCATGCTGTAAAAATCAAGGCGGCAACCTCGGTTGATGCAACTGCGTCGCCCACCACCGCCCGAAACTCTGCGGACGTGTCTGACAAGGTTACGGCCTGACCCGGACTGCCCCACCGCAATGCGCCAAGCTTGAAAAAACTGGCCAGCTCAGGGATCTGAGCCGGCCAGTTTTGTTT
This sequence comes from Pseudomonas maioricensis, assembly GCF_022790535.1. Taxonomy (GTDB): domain Bacteria; phylum Pseudomonadota; class Gammaproteobacteria; order Pseudomonadales; family Pseudomonadaceae; genus Aquipseudomonas; species Aquipseudomonas maioricensis. The sequence goes on along the minus strand of NZ_LOHG01000028.1, from coordinate 33,406 downwards.
TGAGACCGAGACCGAACAATGGCTTCATCCATTGCACCAGTTGCAATTGACGCTCATTCGGCAAGCCATGGCGCCTGAAACACCGCCAGCCGCCAACCTCGACCAACGGCCAATACTCCGGATTACTTAGAACGCTTAGCATTAATGCTTAGCGCCAAGGGTTTGGTATACTCCCGCCGTGACTAACGGGTCATAGGGGCCGACCAGTCTGGAAAGAGACTTTGCGCCCTTGTATGTGTTGTGCAGCAACCGCCGCCCGACCGCTTGACGCTCGACTGATGCACCTACCATCATCATCGCGAATAAACCTCGACTCAGGCTCATGAAAGAGACTGCGAGCAAAGTGCATACCCTGCGCGCATCGAGATTTTGTGCATGCTCAGCAAAACAGAGAGTTCATACGAAATGTCCAACCGTTCGAAGATCATCTACACCTTTACCGACGAAGCTCCAGCCCTCGCCACCTACTCGCTTCTTCCTATCATCGAAGCCTTCACTGCCTCCTCTGATATCGACGTTGAAACGCGAGACATCTCTCTGGCGGGCCGCATTCTTTCCAGCTTCCCTGAATCCCTGAGCGCTGATCAGCAAATTGGCGACCACCTCGCCGAACTGGGCAAGCTGGCCACCACGCCAGAAGCCAACATCATCAAGCTGCCAAACATCAGCGCCTCGGTCCCTCAACTCAAGGCGACCATCAAAGAACTGCAAGAACTGGGTTTCAAGATCCCCGACTACCCTGAGTCGCCGAGCACAGACGCGGAAAAAGACGTCCGCGCACGCTACGACAAGACCAAAGGCAGCGCCGTGAACCCGGTTCTGCGTGAAGGCAACTCTGATCGCCGCGCGCCGTTGTCGGTCAAGAACTACGCTCGCAAGCACCCGCACAAGATGGGCGCCTGGGCTGCCGACTCGAAATCCCACATTGCCCACATGAGCAATGGCGACTTCTACGGCAGCGAAAAAGCCGCACTGATCGGCGCATCTGGCAATGTAAAAATTGAATTGATCGCCAAGGACGGTACTGCAACCGTCCTGAAAGAAAAGACCGCCGTCAAAGAAGGCGAGATCATTGACTCGTCGGTCATGAGCACCAAAGCCCTGCGCAGCTTCATCGCCTCGGCTATCGAAGATGCCAAGGCTCAAGGCGTGCTGCTTTCAGTTCACCTGAAAGCCACCATGATGAAGGTCTCGGACCCGATCATGTTCGGCCAGATCGTCGCTGAGTACTACAAGGACGCGCTGACCAAGCACGCCGATGCACTCAAGCAAGTTGGCTTCAACCTGAACAACGGTATCGGCGACCTGTACGACCGCATCAGCGCCCTGCCTGCTGAAAAACAAGCTGAAATCAAGGCTGACATCCAGGCCGTGTACGCCGAGCGCGCCCCGCTGGCGATGGTCAACTCGGACAAAGGCATCACCAACCTGCACGTGCCTAGCGACGTTATCGTCGACGCATCGATGCCGGCCATGATTCGTGACTCGGGCAAAATGTGGAACGCTGCTGGCGAACTGCAGGACACCAAGGCCGTGATCCCGGATCGTTGCTACGCAACCATCTATCAAGCTGTGATCGAAGACTGCAAGAAACACGGCGCCTTCGATCCGACCACCATGGGCAGCGTACCGAACGTCGGCCTGATGGCGCAAAAAGCCGAAGAATACGGTTCTCACGACAAGACCTTCCAGATCACGACACCTGGCGTTGTCCGCGTAACCGACAGCGACGGCAAAGTGCTGATGGAACAGAACGTCGAAGAAGGTGATATCTGGCGCATGTGCCAGGCCAAGGATGCGCCGATCCAGGACTGGGTCAAACTGGCCGTCAACCGCGCTCGCGCCAGCGATACCCCTGCCGTGTTCTGGCTGGACCCGGCTCGCGCCCATGACGCCGAGATGATCAAGAAGGTCAACAAGTACCTGGCCGATCACGACACTACCGGCCTGGACATTCGCGTCCTGTCGCCTGTGGAAGCCATGGCGTTCACCCTGGAGCGCACTCGCGCTGGCAAGGACACCATTTCGGTGACCGGCAACGTACTGCGCGACTACCTGACCGACCTGTTCCCGATCATGGAACTTGGCACAAGCGCCAAGATGCTGTCCATCGTGCCATTGATGAACGGTGGTGGCCTGTTTGAAACCGGCGCCGGTGGCTCTGCTCCGAAGCACGTTCAGCAACTGGTTGAAGAAAACTTCCTGCGCTGGGATTCCCTGGGTGAGTTCCTGGCGCTGGCCGCCTCTCTGGAGCATCTGGGCAACACCTACAACAACCCGAAAGCACTGGTTCTGTCCAAGACACTGGATCAGGCGACCGGTGAGTTCCTGGACCGCAACAAGTCGCCTTCGCGTAAAGTCGGCAACATCGACAACCGCGGCAGCCACTTCTATCTGGCGCTGTTCTGGGCTCAGGCCCTGGCTGCACAGAACGACGACGCGGCCCTCAAGGCTCAGTTCAGCCCATTGGCGAAAAACCTGGCTGACAACGAAGCAAAAATCGTTGCCGAACTGAACGCCGTACAAGGCAAGCCAGCGGAAATCGGCGGTTACTACTACCCGAACCCTGAGCTGACCAGCAAAGTCATGCGCCCAAGCGCAACCCTGAACGCAGCGATTGCTTCGCTGAACTAAGGTTTTGTGCCACACACAAACCCCGGCCTTGCGCCGGGGTTTGTGTATCTGCAACCCCAAATTCCTGTAGGAGTGAGCTTGCTCGCGATCGCGGTCCCTCATACGAAGCTTCTATTGCCTGTCAGGACGCTATCGCGAGCAAGCTCACTCCTACAGGAGAGCATTTCAAATCCCCCACCATGCAGGCCCCACCCTATGAACTGGCAAGCCCACGTCACCGTCGCCACGATCGTCGAAGATCAAGGCAAATTCCTGTTTGTAGAAGAACTCAAGGGTGGCAAAGCGGTACTCAACCAGCCTGCCGGTCATCTGGACCCAAATGAATCCCTGCAACGCGCCGCTATACGCGAAACCCTCGAAGAGACCGGCTGGGATGTCGAACTGACCAGCGTCATCGGCATCTATCTCTACACCGCGCCAAGCAACGGTGTGACCTATCAGCGCATCTGCTTTGCCGCCAAACCGCTACGCCACAATCCTGACTATCAACTGGATGACGGCATTATCGGCCCGCAATGGCTGACCCGTGACGAACTCATTGCTCAGCAGGACCGCTGGCGGAGCGAGCTGGTGCTGCGCTGCGTGGACGATTACCTGAACGGCGAACACTTCAGTCTCGACCTGCTGCGCGACAAGGCGTGAGACTCACGCGCCCGCTCCTGTTAGAATCGCGTCCTTTTCGAAGCTACCCATTGAATTCCTATGCCTGATTCAACCCTTTCCGATACTGCACAGAAGCGCGTCATCGTCGGCATGTCCGGCGGCGTAGACTCTTCGGTTTCTGCCGTTCTGCTCATGGAGCAGGGCTACCAGGTGGAAGGCCTGTTCATGAAGAACTGGGAAGAAGACGATGGAACGGAATACTGCACCGCCCGTGAAGACCTCGCCGACGCCCAGGCCGTGTGCGACAAGATCGGCATCAAACTGCATACCGCCAACTTCGCTGCTGAATACTGGGACAACGTGTTCGAGCACTTCCTGGCTGAATACAAAGCCGGTCGCACGCCGAACCCGGACATCCTGTGTAACCGCGAAATCAAGTTCAAGGCGTTTCTCGACTACGCCCTGATGCTCGGTGCCGACCTGATTGCCACCGGGCACTATGTGCGCCGTCGCGATATCGACGGCCGCACCGAACTGCTCAAGGGCCTGGACCCGAACAAAGACCAGAGCTACTTCCTGCATGCCGTCGGTGGCGATCAGATCGCGCGGACCCTGTTTCCGGTCGGTGAACTGGAGAAGCCCGAAGTGCGGGCGATTGCCGAGAAGCACGGCCTGGCGACGGCAAAAAAGAAAGACTCCACCGGCATCTGCTTCATTGGCGAGCGCCGCTTTACGGATTTCCTGCGCCAGTATCTGCCCGCTCAGCCCGGCGAGATCAAGACCACCGAAGGTGAAGTCATCGGTCGCCACAGCGGCTTGATGTATCACACCATCGGCCAGCGCCAGGGCCTGGGCATTGGTGGCCTGAAAGACGCCAGCGATGATCCGTGGTACGTGCTGGTCAAAGACCTTGAGAACAACGAGCTGATCGTGGGTCAGGGCAACGATCACCCTTGGCTGTTCTCCCGGGCCCTCGTGGCTTCGCAGATCTACTGGGTCAACCCGATCGACCTGAGCACGCCGCGTCGCCTGACAGCTAAAGTGCGCTACCGCCAAAGCGATCAGCTCTGCACGCTGGAGCAGACCGCCGACGGCTATCGCGCCACCTTCGACGAACCGCAACGCGCCGTCACACCCGGTCAGTCCGTGGTGTTTTATGACGGTGAAATCTGCCTGGGCGGCGGCGTAATTGAAGTCGCCGAAGCCTGGCACAGCAAGGACAAGCGTTGATGACCCCGATTCAGGAGCAACTGATCGCACTGGCTGGCGTGTTTCAGGCCGCCGTGCTGGTAGACCGGATCGCCAAGACCGGTCAAAGCAGCGAAGCAGTCCTGGGCTGCATGCTCGGCAGCCTGCTGGTGCAGGACCCGAAGGACACGCTTGACGTTTACGGCGGCGACGACCTGAACCTGCGTGAAGGCTACCGCGCCCTGGCCAGCGCCCTGGAACGTGACCCGTCGACATTGCAGCGCGAACCCTTGCGCTATGCCTTGTCGATGCTGGGCCTGGAACGCCAACTGGCCAAGCGCGACGACATGCTGGAAACCGTAGGCAACCGCCTGCCGCAAATCCAGTCTCAAGTCGAACACTTCGGCATCGCCCACGAAAACGTGATCGCGGCCTGTGGCGCGCTGTATCAAGACACGCTGAGCACACTACGCCAGCGCATCCAGGTGCACGGCGACATGCGCAACCTGCAGCAGCCGAGCAACGCTTCAAAAATCCGCGCCCTGCTGCTGGCCGGTATTCGCTCTGCGCGCCTGTGGCGGCAAAATGGCGGGCATCGCTGGCAGCTGGTTGTGAGTCGCCGCAAGCTATTGAAAGAACTGTACCCGCTGATGCATGGCTGATTCGCCACACATTTGCAGACACTGCTGACAAACACCGCGTGACATACGCTGGTCAGGCCGCCCCGATCCGGCCTGGTTTTAATGTATGATACGCGCCCCTTTTCGTTGCCTGACTGTCCGAGAGCACCCCATGCAGCTTTCTTCGCTCACTGCGGTTTCCCCTGTTGACGGCCGCTACGCCGGTAAAACCGAGGCCTTGCGCCCAATTTTCAGCGAATACGGCCTGATCCGTTTTCGCGTCATGGTTGAAGTACGCTGGCTCCAGCGTCTGGCCGCGCACCCTGAAATCACTGAAGTTCCGGCGTTTTCTGCCGAAGCCAACGCCATTCTCAATACCTTGGCGGAAGACTTCTCGGTGACTCACGCCGAGCGCGTGAAGGAAATCGAGCGCACCACCAACCACGACGTCAAAGCCGTGGAATACCTGCTCAAGGAGCAAGCTGCCAAGCTGCCTGAGCTGGACAAGGTCAGTGAGTTCATCCACTTCGCCTGCACCAGCGAGGACATCAACAACCTGTCCCACGCACTGATGCTGCGCGAAGGCCGCGACAACGTGATGCTGCCCCTGATGCGCAAGATCGCTGATTCGATTCGCGAGCTTGCCATCCGCTTTGCTGACGTTCCAATGCTGTCGCGCACCCACGGTCAACCAGCCTCCCCGACCACTCTGGGTAAAGAACTGGCCAACGTCGTGTACCGTCTGGAGCGTCAAATCGCCCAGATCGCTGCGGTACCGCTGCTGGGCAAGATCAACGGTGCAGTCGGCAACTACAACGCACACATCTCGGCTTATCCGTCCATCGACTGGGAAGCCAACGCGCGCGCCTTCATCGAAGACGAGCTGGGTCTGGGCTTCAACCCTTACACTACGCAGATCGAGCCGCACGACTACATCGCCGAGCTGTTCGACGCCATTGCGCGTTTCAACACCATCCTGATCGACTTCGACCGTGATATCTGGGGCTACATCTCCCTGGGTTATTTCAAGCAGCGCACAATCGCAGGCGAAATCGGTTCGTCGACCATGCCGCACAAGGTCAACCCGATCGACTTCGAAAACTCCGAAGGCAACCTGGGTATCGCTAATGCACTGTTCCAGCATCTGGCGAGCAAGCTGCCAATCTCCCGCTGGCAGCGTGACCTGACCGACTCCACCGTGCTGCGCAACCTGGGCGTCGGCTTCGCTCACAGCGTTATTGCTTACGAAGCCACCCTCAAGGGCATCAGCAAGCTGGAGCTCAACGAGCAGAAAATCGCCGCTGATCTGGACGCTTGCTGGGAAGTCCTGGCAGAGCCAATCCAGACCGTGATGCGTCGTTACAACATCGAAAACCCGTATGAGAAGCTGAAAGAACTGACACGCGGCAAGGGCATCAGCCCTGAAGCCCTGCAGACGTTCATCGACACGCTGGACATGCCTGCCGAGGCCAAGGCCGAGTTGAACAAACTCACCCCGGCCAATTACATCGGCAATGCGGTTGCTCAAGCCAAGCGCATCTGATCTGCGAAAAACCATTGCACACGCCCGGCGATGCCGGGCGTTTTTATTGCAGTCTCGAAAAGACAAACTTTCAATAGGTTACACATGAATCCTGATATTCCTCTTCAACTTCTGGGCGGCATCAGCGCGCGCGTTTTCCTGCGTGACTACTGGCAGAAAAAGCCCCTCCTGATCCGTCAGGCCCTGCCGGACTTTCAGAGCCCGATCGATCCTGACGAGCTGGCTGGCCTGGCCCTGGAAGAAGAAGTCGAATCGCGATTGGTCATCGAGAACGGCGAGCGCCCATGGGAGCTGCGTCGCGGCCCGTTCGCTGAAGACGAATTCAGCAAGCTGCCAGAAAAAGACTGGACGCTGCTGGTCCAGGCGGTTGACCAGTTCGTGCCGGAAGTCGGCGAACTGCTGGAGAACTTCCGCTTCCTGCCGAGCTGGCGCATTGACGACGTCATGGTCAGTTACGCAGCACCTGGCGGCGGTGTCGGCCCGCACTTTGATAACTACGACGTGTTCTTGCTGCAAGGTCACGGCAAGCGTCACTGGCAGATCGGTCAGATGTGCGATTCGGACAGTCCACTGCTGCAACATGCTGACCTGCGCATCCTGTCTGACTTCCAGATGACTGAAGAATGGACGCTGGAACCGGGCGATATGCTCTATCTGCCGCCGCGTCTCGCCCACTGCGGCGTCGCCGTTGATGACTGTCTGACGTACTCGGTCGGCTTCCGCGCCCCGAGCGCCGCCGAGGTGCTGACCCACTTCACCGACTTCCTCAGCCAGTTCACCCCTGACGAAGAGCGCTACACGGATGCAGACGCCCAGCCGGCCAATGATCCTCATCAGATCCAGCACGACGCTCTGGACCGCCTGAAAGCCTTGCTGGCTGAACACATGGGCGACGAGCGCCTACTGCTGACCTGGTTCGGCCAGTTCATGACCGAGCCGCGCTATCCGGAACTGGTGACAGGTCCGGAACTGGAAGAAGAAGACCTGCTGAGCAGCCTGGAACAGGGCGCAGTTCTCATTCGTAACCCAAGCGCGCGCCTGGCCTGGTCCGAAGTCGACGACGACCTGCTACTGTTCGCCAGTGGTCAAAGCCGTCTGCTGCCGGGCAGCCTGCGCGAACTGCTGAAAATGATCTGCGCCGCCGATGCCCTGCACAGTGACAACCTCGGCCAATGGTTGGCCGATGAAGAAGGACGCAACCTGCTCTGTGAGCTGGTAAAACAAGGAAGCCTGGGGTTTGCCGATGAATAGAACCAACGTGCGTGTCGCTGACTGGCACAAAGACAATGCCGATATCCGTCGCGTACGCGATGCCGTATTTGTTGCCGAACAGTCAGTGCCGCCAGAACTGGAATGGGACGCTGAAGACAGCGAAGCCATTCACTTCCTGGCGCTGGAGGGGGACTTTGCGATAGGCACAGCCCGCCTGCTGCCGGACGGTGAAATCGGTCGATTGTCTGTACTCAAGGACTGGCGCGGCATGAAAGTCGGTGAAGCGCTGCTCAGCGCCGTCATCGACGAAGCCGAGCGACGCGACCTCAAGCAGCAGAATCTCAGCGGCCAGGTCCAGGCCGTCAAGTTCTACCAGCGCTTTGGCTTTACCGTGGTCAGCGAAGAGTTTCTTGAGGCAGGCCTGCCCCACGTGAACATGACGCGCCATTCGGGCTGAACCGCCTGACTCAACGCCCTGCCCGCCTGTTTCAGCATGACTATGCTGGTACAGGCTGGCAGGGCGTTTTGCTATCCGCATACGCCTACTGTTCAACTTGTGCTCACGCAAGCCGACAAACTGGCAAACTCAGCTCATATTTAGCCGTTCCAGGAGATCAGACTCATGTTCCTGCGCCCCCTGCTCACTTCACTGCTGCTGATATGTAGTGTTTCTGCCATGGCCGCTACCGAAGTGGTACCGCTCAATTACAGAACAAGCGATGACCTGCTGCCAGTCGCCAAATCTTTTCTGGGTCCAGACGGCTCAGTCAGCGCCTACAACAACCAACTGATCGTCAATGCCGAGCCGCGCAAGATCGAAGAACTGCGAGCATTGCTCTCACAACTTGATGTCGCCGCCAAACGCTTGCTGATCAGCGTCGATACCAGCGATAGCGCTTCACGTAGCAGCAATGGCATCAATCAGAGCCGCGTCATCAACTATGGCACTGCCAGCCGCGAGGGTGGCGTGCAGCAGGTGCAAGCCAGCGAAGGCGCGCCAGCGTTGATCCAGGTGGGCCAGAGCGTGCCCGTTACAACGTCACGGACCGACAATTACGGCTATGCCCAGAGCAACACCGAATACCGCAATGTGACTCAGGGTTTTTACGTCACCGCTAGCGTGACCGGTGACCTCGTGCACCTGAATATCAGCACCAACCGCGATCGCGTAAGCCAGGAACGGTCCGACACCTTCAAGGTGCAAAGTACCGACAGCCAGGTCAGCGGGCGCCTGGGTGAATGGATCACCTTGGCGGGCGTGAGCGATCAGTCAGTTGCTGACCGTCAGGGCAATACTCAGCAGTATTCGACCCAAGGCCGTGAGGACATGACGTTACGTGTGATGGTGCAAACCCTAGACTGAACAAAGGCTCCAGTAAAACCGGGTACTACAGGGCCTTTTACTGACCGGCGGGTCGCGATAAAACAAATATGTAGTGATAACAAAAAAGCACTACAAAACGTTTGACGAGTCAAAAATGGCGAGGCATGATTGCCTCGCTCCCGCTAATCAGAGGCCCTGAAAAGAGCCTTCGGGTCGCGCTCAAATCCTACGAGCCGATTCGTGTCTGCACCGCCCACAAGGCAGTTTGATGAGGTTGCGACTGGAACGAAGTTGTCCTGAGGGACGGAAGCGTATTACGGTCCATCGGCAAAACTGCTGAGTGAAGCCGCCGGGCACCCCAAATGTCCGATTGCACGCCACAGCCACGCCTTGCGCCCGCTCTTCCCCCTCTCGAACGACCGTCCCAGCCGCCATCGCTCAAACCAGGCTCATAGCCAGACATCTGATCAGCGAGCAGCCATCCATGTGCCTTCGATATCCGGGGCGTTTTGGCGGAGCAGGACATTCCAACAAAACCTATGTGAAAGGGGTTTCGCTCATGGCACTGACACGCGAACAACAAATAGCAGCTCTCGAGAAAGACTGGGCTGAAAATCCGCGCTGGAAAAATGTGACCCGTACGTATTCCGCCGCTGACGTCGTCCGCCTGCGTGGCTCGGTTCAACCTGAACACACATTCGCCAGAAATGGCGCGGAGAAGCTCTGGAATCTGGTCACTCAAGGTGCCAAGCCTTCCTTCCGTCCTGATAAAGACTTCGTCAACTGCATGGGCGCCCTCACCGGCGGTCAGGCGGTACAACAGGTCAAGGCCGGCATTCAGGCTATTTATCTGTCTGGCTGGCAGGTAGCCGCCGACAATAACTCGGCCGAATCGATGTACCCCGATCAATCGCTGTACCCGGTGGACTCCGTACCGACCGTGGTCAAGCGCATCAATAATTCTTTCCGCCGCGCCGACCAGATTCAGTGGAAAGCCGGAAAAGGTCCGGGCGACGAAGGCTACATCGATTACTTCGCACCCATCGTAGCGGATGCCGAGGCCGGTTTTGGCGGCGTACTCAACGCCTATGAACTAATGAAAAGCATGATCGAAGCCGGTGCCGCAGGCGTGCACTTTGAGGACCAACTGGCATCGGTCAAGAAATGCGGCCACATGGGCGGCAAGGTTCTGGTCCCCACCCAGGAAGCGGTACAAAAACTGGTAGCCGCTCGCCTCGCGGCGGACGTTGCCGGTGTGCCGACGATTATTCTGGCACGTACCGACGCAAACGCTGCAGATCTGCTGACGTCCGACTGCGATCCGTATGACAAGCCGTTCGTGACGGGTACCCGTACCCATGAAGGCTTCTACAAGGTACGCGCCGGGCTGGATCAAGCGATAGCACGTGGCCTGGCCTATGCGCCTTACGCCGATCTGATCTGGTGCGAAACCGCCAAGCCGGATCTGGATGAAGCGCGCCGCTTTGCTGAAGCAATCAAGAAGGAATACCCGGATCAGTTGCTCTCTTACAACTGCTCGCCGTCCTTCAACTGGAAGAAGAACCTGGACGACGCGACCATCGCGAAATTCCAGCGTGAGCTGTCGGCCATGGGTTACAAGCATCAGTTCATCACCCTGGCGGGCATTCACAACATGTGGCACAGCATGTTCAACCTGGCGCACGACTACGCCCGCAACGACATGACTGCCTACGTGAAACTGCAGGAGCAGGAATTCGCCGATGCCGCCAAAGGTTACACCTTTGTCGCCCACCAGCAGGAAGTGGGCACCGGCTACTTCGATGACGTGACCACCGTGATTCAGGGTGGAGTGTCTTCGGTGACGGCGCTGACGGGCTCTACGGAGGAAGAGCAGTTTCATTGATGGCTGCTGATTCCACTACAGACCGTCTGCATTGGGCGGTCTATTTCGCCTGACACATCGCCATCGCGAGCAAGCTCACTCCTACAGTTAACCGCATTTCAAACTGTAGGAGTGAGCTTGCTCGCGATGACATCATTCCGGTCGCTGCAAGACCCGACTTGGCAAAGCGAAAGCAGAACGCCTACGACTTAGGTATTAGCTGAAATTCGTAACTAATTAGCAAAATAACCCACTTAACCACAACCAACAACAAATGATACTTATTATCATTTAGAAAACACTCCTTGTTCCGTAACTTTTTAGAACGAAACATAATTAGCTTAAACCCCGCCAACCCCCGCCCCGCCTGCTCCAAGCCCTCAACTGCGGCCCGTAAGTGATTAATTGCACAAATTAATTTGATATAGAAAATTTACTTGCCCTGTTTTTGCACATAAAATCACCGAAATTGATTTCGCTGCGACATATCGTCGCTGCATATACTCTTTTCAAGCTCAGAGACCATTGATCTCTGTCAAGGAATGCCAGCATGTCCGAATCGACAGGTTTGATTGCCCACAACTGGGGCTTCGCCATTTTCCTTTTGGGTGTAGTCGGCCTGTGCGCCTTCATGCTCGGTGTTTCCAGCCTGCTGGGCAGCAAAGCCTGGGGCCGCAGCAAAAACGAACCGTTTGAATCCGGCATGTTGCCTACCGGCAGCGCCCGCCTTCGCCTTTCGGCAAAATTCTATCTGGTCGCGATGCTCTTCGTGATCTTCGACATTGAAGCCCTATATCTCTTTGCCTGGTCTGTGTCCGTCCGCGAAAGCGGCTGGACCGGATTCGTCGAAGCACTCGTTTTCATAGCAATTCTGTTGGCAGGTCTTGTCTACCTATGGCGGGTTGGAGCGCTGGATTGGGCTCCTGAAGGTCGTCGTAATCGGCAAGCGAAGCTAAAACAATGAGGCTTTGGCGATGCAATACAATCTCACCAGGATCGACCCGGATGCTCCGAATGACGAGTATCCAATCGGCAAACGGGAAACTGTTTCCGACCCGCTAGAAGATCAAGTCCACAAAAACATCTATATGGGCAAGCTGGAAGACGTGCTGAATGGTGCGGTCAACTGGGGGCGTAAAAACTCCCTGTGGCCTTACAACTTCGGCTTGTCGTGCTGCTATGTGGAAATGACAACCGCCTTCACGGCGCCCCATGACATCGCCCGCTTCGGCGCCGAAGTTATCCGGGCATCGCCGCGTCAGGCGGATTTCATGGTTATTGCCGGTACTTGCTTCATCAAGATGGCGCCGATCATTCAGCGTCTCTACGAGCAAATGCTCGAACCTAAATGGGTTATTTCCATGGGTTCGTGTGCCAACTCCGGTGGTATGTACGACATTTATTCCGTGGTTCAGGGCGTGGACAAGTTCCTTCCTGTGGATGTCTATGTGCCCGGCTGCCCGCCCCGCCCCGAAGCGTTTCTGCAAGGCTTGATGCTGTTGCAGGAATCCATCGGCCAGGAGCGTCGCCCTCTTTCCTGGGTCGTCGGTGACCAAGGCGTGTATCGCGCCGAGATGCCGTCGCAAAAGGAACAGCGCCGCGAACAGCGAATCGCAGTCACCAATCTGCGCAGCCCCGACGAAGTCTGATCCAGAACTGTTCCTTTTAAAGAACGAATAGCTGGCTTCATTCTTTACGTTGACCGAAAGCGATAAAAAACCATGACTACAGGCAGTGCTCTGTACATCCCGCCTTACAAGGCAGACGACCAAGACGTCGTCGTAGAATTGAACAACCGTTTTGGCGCCGAAGCGTTCACCGCCCAATCGACCCGCACTGGCATGCCTGTGCTGTGGGTCGAGCGTGCGCGCCTGATCGAGGTGCTGACCTTCCTGCGTCAGTTGCCAAAACCTTACGTCATGCTTTATGACCTGCATGGCGTGGACGAACGTCTGCGTACCAAGCGCCATGGCTTGCCGGGCGCTGACTTCAGCGTTTTCTACCATTTGCTGTCGATCGAACGTAACAGCGATGTGATGATCAAGGTCGCGCTATCCGAAAGCGATCTCAGCCTGCCAACCGTTACCAGCATCTGGCCGAACGCCAACTGGTACGAGCGTGAAGTCTGGGACATGTTCGGTATCGACTTCCCGGGCCACCCGCACCTGAGCCGCATCATGATGCCGCCGACCTGGGAAGGTCACCCGCTGCGCAAGGACTTCCCTGCGCGCGCCACCGAATTCGATCCGTTCAGCCTGACGCTGGCCAAGCAGCAGCTGGAAGAAGAAGCCGCGCGCTTCAATCCGGAAGACTGGGGCATGAAGCGTTCCGGAACGAACGAGGACTACATGTTCCTCAACCTGGGCCCGAACCACCCTTCGGCTCACGGTGCGTTCCGTATCATTCTGCAGCTGGACGGTGAAGAGATCGTCGATTGCGTTCCGGACATTGGCTACCACCACCGTGGTGCCGAGAAAATGGCCGAGCGTCAGTCGTGGCACAGCTTCATTCCGTACACCGACCGGATCGATTATCTGGGCGGCGTGATGAACAACCTGCCGTATGTGCTCTCGGTCGAGAAACTGGCTGGCATCAAGGTGCCCGAGAAGGTCGACACCATCCGCATCATGATGGCCGAGTTCTTCCGGATCACCAGCCACCTGCTGTTCCTGGGTACTTACATCCAGGACGTGGGCGCCATGACCCCGGTGTTCTTCACGTTCACCGACCGTCAGCGCGCCTACACCGTGATCGAAGCCATCACCGGTTTCCGTCTGCACCCGGCCTGGTATCGCATCGGCGGCGTTGCCCACGACCTGCCGCGCGGTTGGGAAAAACTGGTCAAGGACTTCGTCGACTGGCTGCCTAAACGCCTGGACGAATACACCAAAGCGGCTCTGCAAAACAGCATCCTCAAAGGCCGGACTATTGGTGTCGCTGCCTATAACACCAAGGAAGCTCTGGAATGGGGTGTCACCGGTGCTGGCCTGCGTTCCACCGGTTGCGATTTCGACCTGCGTAAAGCGCGCCCTTACTCCGGCTACGAGAACTTCGAGTTTGAAGTGCCGCTGGCGGCCAATGGTGACGCCTACGACCGCTGCATGGTTCGCGTCGAAGAGATGCGCCAGAGCATCAAGATCATCGACCAGTGCATGCGCAACATGCCGGAAGGCCCGTACAAGGCGGATCACCCGCTGACTACGCCGCCACCAAAAGAGCGCACGCTGCAACACATCGAGACCTTGATCACGCACTTCCTGCAAGTTTCGTGGGGCCCGGTCATGCCGGCCAACGAATCCTTCCAGATGATTGAAGCGACCAAGGGCATCAACAGTTACTACCTGACGAGCGACGGCGGCACCATGAGCTACCGTACCCGGATCCGTACTCCGAGTTTCCCGCATCTGCAGCAGATCCCTTCGGTGATCAAAGGCAGCATGGTCGCGGACTTGATTGCGTACCTGGGTAGTATCGATTTCGTTATGGCCGACGTGGACCGCTAAGCATGAGCATGAACAGCACGCTTATCCAGACAGACCGTTTCGCCCTCAGCGAAACCGAGCGCTCGGCCATTGAGCACGAGTTGCATCACTATGAAGACCCGCGCGCGGCGTCCATCGAAGCCCTGAAGATCGTTCAGAAGGAACGCGGCTGGGTGCCGGACGGTGCGATCTACGCCATCGGCGAACTGATCGGCATCCCTGCCAGTGACGTTGAAGGTGTGGCGACGTTCTACAGCCAGATCTTCCGCCAGCCGGTTGGCCGACACATTATTCGCGTCTGCAACAGCATGGTCTGCTTCATTGCCGGTCACGAATCGGTCGTCGAAGAGATCCAGAGCTCGCTGGGCATCGCTCCGGGCCAGACTACGGCCGACGGGCGCTTTACCCTGCTGCCAGTCTGCTGCCTGGGCAACTGCGACAAAGCCCCGGCCGTGATGGTCGACGATGACACCTTTGGCGACGTGCAACCCGGCACCGTGGCCAAGATGCTGGAGGGTTACCCATGACCATCACTTCCTTCGGCCCTGCCAACCGCATTGCGCGCACGGCAGAAACCCATCCGCTGACCTGGCGTCTGCGCGATGACGGCGAACCGGTCTGGCTCGACGAGTACCAAGCCAAAGACGGTTATGCAGCGGCGCGTAAGGCATTCGCCGAGCAGTCCCCTGATGACATCGTCCAGTCGGTCAAAGACTCCGGCCTTAAAGGTCGTGGCGGCGCAGGCTTCCCCACTGGTGTGAAGTGGGGCCTGATGCCCAAAGACGAATCCATGAACATCCGCTACCTGCTGTGCAACGCGGATGAAATGGAGCCCAACACCTGGAAAGACCGGATGTTGATGGAACAGCTGCCGCACCTGTTGGTGGAAGGCATGCTGATCAGTGCTCGTGCGCTGAAAGCCTATCGCGGCTACATCTTCCTGCGCGGCGAATACGTCACTGCTGCCAAGCACCTTAATCGTGCCGTGGCAGAAGCCAAGGCAGCCGGTCTGCTGGGCAAGAACATTCTGGGTACCGGCTTTGATTTCGAGCTGTTCGTGCACACAGGCGCCGGGCGTTATATCTGCGGTGAAGAAACCGCGCTGATCAACTCCCTGGAAGGCCGTCGCGCCAACCCGCGCTCCAAGCCGCCCTTCCCGGCCGCCGTTGGTGTGTGGGGCAAGCCGACGTGCGTGAACAACGTCGAAACCCTGTGCAACGTGCCCGCCATCGTTGGCAACGGCAACGACTGGTACAAATCCATCGCCCGCGAAGGCAGCGAAGACCACGGCACCAAGCTGATGGGTTTCTCCGGCAAGGTGAAAAACCCTGGCCTGTGGGAACTGCCATTCGGCGTGCAGGCCCGCGAGCTGTTCGAAGACTACGCAGGCGGCATGCGCGACGGTTACAAGCTCAAGTGCTGGCAGCCAGGTGGCGCCGGCACTGGCTTCCTGCTACCAGAACACCTGGAAGCGCAAATGTATGCCGGTGGCATCGCCAAGGTCGGCACCCGGATGGGTACCGGATTGGCTATGGCTGTTGACGACAAGGTCAACATGGTTTCGCTGCTGCGCAACATGGAAGAGTTCTTCGCTCAGGAATCCTGCGGTTTCTGCACCCCTTGCCGTGACGGTTTGCCATGGAGCGTGAAGATTCTGCGCGCTCTGGAAAAAGGCGTCGGTCAGGCGGGAGATATCGAAACCCTGCTGGGACTCGTTGGCTTCCTCGGCCCGGGCAAGACCTTCTGTGCTCACGCACCGGGTGCCGTGGAGCCGCTGGGCAGTGCGATCAAATATTTCCGCCCGGAGTTCGAGGCCGGTATCGCGCCCACCAGCGCAGCCGTTCCCCCTCTGGCAAGACCGATCATCGTCGGCGCGTAACCGTTTACAAGGCCGGGGAATTCCCCCGGTCCATCGCGCGATGACGCCCTGAAGGCTGTTTAGAGTCGCGCGAATAACAAGATTCCATTAGCCACGCCCGCTGACACCGGGCCAACGAAGACCTTTGAACCATGGCCACTATCCACGTAGACGGCAAAGCGCTCGAAGTCGATGGGGCAGACAACCTGTTACAGGCATGTCTGTCGCTAGGCCTCGACATCCCGTATTTCTGCTGGCATCCCGCCCTTGGCAGCGTTGGCGCCTGTCGCCAATGTGCGGTCAAGCAGTACACGGACGAGAACGACACCCGTGGTCGTATCGTCATGTCCTGCATGACTCCAGCCACCGATAACACCTGGATTTCCATCGAAGATGACGAATCCAAGGCCTTCCGGGCCAGTGTCGTCGAATGGCTGATGACCAACCACCCCCACGACTGCCCGGTCTGTGAGGAAGGCGGTCACTGCCACCTGCAAGACATGACCGTGATGACCGGCCACAACGAGCGCCGTTATCGCTTCACCAAACGCACCCACCAGAATCAGGAACTCGGCCCGTTCATCGCTCACGAGATGAACCGCTGCATCGCCTGCTACCGGTGCGTACGTTTCTATAAAGATTATGCGGGCGGCACTGACCTCGGTGTGTTCGGCGCTCACGACAACGTGTACTTCGGTCGCGTTGAAGACGGCGTTCTGGAAAGCGAGTTCTCCGGCAACCTCACCGAGGTCTGCCCGACCGGTGTGTTCACCGACAAGACCCACTCCGAGCGTTACAACCGTAAGTGGGACATGCAGTTCTCGCCAAGCATCTGCCATGGTTGCTCCAGCGGTTGCAACATCAGCCCAGGCGAGCGTTACGGTGAAATCCGTCGTATCGAGAACCGTTACAACGGTTCCGTGAATCAGTATTTCCTGTGTGACCGTGGCCGTTTTGGCTATGGCTACACCAACCGCGAAGACCGCCCTCGCCAGCCGCATCTGGCCGATGGCAGCAAACTGAGCCTGGATCAGGCACTGGATAACGCTGCTGATCTGCTGCGCGGTCGCAACATCGTCGGTATCGGTTCGCCACGCGCCAGCCTGGAAAGCAACTATGCGTTGCGTGAGCTGGTCGGTGCAGAGCATTTCTATTCGGGTATCGAAGCCTCCGAGCTTGAGCGTATCCGTCTGGTGGCACAGGTGTTGAAAGACAGCCCTCTGCCGATTCCGACCCTGCGCGACATTGAAGATCACGACGCTATTTTCGTCCTCGGCGAAGACTTGACCCAGACCGCTGCTCGTCTGGCGCTGGGCCTGCGTCAAGCGGTCAAAGGCAAGGCTGAAGAAATGGCCGCGGCGATGAAAGTCCAGCCGTGGCTTGACGCTGCGGTGAAGAACATCGGTCAGCACGAGCTGAACCCGCTGTTCATCGCCAGCCTTGCTGAAACCAAACTGGATGATGTTGCAGAAGAATGCGTCCACGCAGCACCCGACGATCTGGCGCGTATCGGTTTCGCGGTCGCTCATGCGCTGGATGCCAGTGCGCCAGCCGTTGAAGGCCTTGAGCCTGAAGCCCTTGAACTGGCACAACGTATTGCCGATGCCCTGCTGGCCGCCAAGCGCCCACTGATCATCGCCGGTACTTCGCTGGGTTCCAAAGCGCTGATCGAAGCCGCCGCCAACATTGCCAAGGCGCTGAAACTGCGCGACAAGGCAGGCTCCATCAGCCTGATCGTGCCAGAAGCCAATAGCCTGGGCTTGGCCCTGCTGGGTGGCGACTCTGTCGATGCCGCGCTGCAAGCCGTAATCGATGGCAAGGCCGACGCCATTGTCGTGCTGGAAAACGATCTGTACACCCGCACTGATGCTGCCAAGGTCGATGCAGCACTGAGCGCGGCAAAAGTGGTGATCGTGGCTGATCATCAGAAAACCCCGACCGGTGATCGTGCCCATCTGGTGCTACCTGCTGCCAGCTTTGCTGAAGGCGACGGCACGTTGGTCAGCCAGGAAGGCCGCGCTCAGCGCTTCTTCCAGGTCTTCGACCCAACGTATCTGGACGCCAGCATTCTGGTTCACGAAGGCTGGCGCTGGCTGCACGCCCTGCGCGCGACCCTGCTGAACAAGCCGGTGGACTGGACGTTGCTGGACCATGTGACGGCTGCCTGCGCTGCAAGCACTCCGCAACTGGCCGCCATCGTCAACGCCGCGCCATCGGCTGCGTTCCGTATCAAAGGCTTGAAGCTGGCTCGCGAACCGCTGCGTTACAGCGGCCGTACCGCCATGCGCGCCAACATCAGTGTGCATGAGCCGCGTACTTCGCAAGACAACGACACCGCGTTCTCCTTCTCCATGGAAGGTTATTCGGGCTCTGTAGAACCACGTCAGCAAGTGCCATTTGCCTGGTCGCCGGGCTGGAACTCGCCACAAGCGTGGAACAAGTTCCAGGACGAAGTCGGCGGTCACTTGCGTGCCGGTGATCCGGGCACCCGTCTGATCGAAACCCAGGGCGATAACCTGAGCTGGTTCACCAGCGCACCTCGCGCCTTCTCCCCAGCTCAAGGGACCTGGCAAGTGGTGCCGTTCTATCACCTGTTCGGCAGTGAAGAGAACTCTTCGAAAGCCGCTCCGGTTCAAGAACGCATTCCTGCTCCGTATGTGGCTCTGGCCAAGTCGGAAGCTGATCGCCTGGGTGTCAACGACGGTGCTCTGCTCTCCTTGAACGTTGCGGGTCAGACCCTGCGCCTGCCGCTGCGTATCAATGAAGAGCTGGGCGCGGGTCTCGTGGCACTGCCTGCCGGTCTGGCCGGTATTCCGCCCGCGATTTTCGGCAAGTCCGTTGATGGTCTGCAGGAGGCAGCGCAATGAGTTGGTTCACCCCTGATGTGATCGACGCAATCATTGCTGTCGTCAAGGCCATTGTTGTGCTGCTGGCCGTTGTGGTCTGCGGCGCACTGCTGAGCTTTGTGGAACGTCGCCTGTTGGGCTGGTGGCAGGACCGTTACGGTCCAAACCGCGTTGGCCCTTTCGGCATGTTCCAGATTGCTGCCGACATGCTGAAAATGTTCTTCAAGGAAGACTGGACTCCACCGTTCGCCGACAAGGTGATTTTCACCCTGGCGCCGGTGGTTGCCATGAGCGCCCTGCTGATCGCCTTCTCCATCATCCCGATCACCCCGACCTGGGGCGTGGCGGACCTGAACATCGGTCTGCTGTTCTTCTTCGCCATGGCGGGTCTATCGGTTTACGCCGTTCTGTTTGCCGGGTGGTCGAGTAACAACAAGTTCGCCCTGCTCGGTGCACTGCGTGCTTCGGCACAAACCGTGTCCTATGAAGTGTTCATGGGCCTGGCGTTGATGGGCATCGTGGTTCAGGTTGGCTCGTTCAACATGCGGGACATCGTTGAATATCAGGCGCAGAACCTGTGGTTCATCATTCCGCAGTTCTTTGGCTTCTGTACCTTCTTCATTGCTGGCGTTGCCGTGACTCACCGTCACCCGTTCGACCAGCCGGAAGCGGAACAGGAACTGGCTGACGGTTACCACATTGAATATGCAGGCATGAAGTGGGGCATGTTCTTCGTCGGCGAGTACATCGGCATCGTGCTGATTTCCGCGCTGCTGGTGACCTTGTTCTTCGGTGGCTGGCACGGTCCGTTCGATATCCTGCCTTCGCTGTCGTTCTTCTGGTTCGCCATCAAAACTGCATTCTTCATCATGCTGTTCATCCTGCTGCGTGCATCCATCCCGCGCCCACGCTATGACCAGGTCATGGATTTCAGCTGGAAATTCTGTCTGCCGCTGACCCTGATCAATTTGCTGGTGACTGCTGCGGTTGTGTTGTTGAACACGCCAGCAGGCACGGTTCAGTGAGGATTTGACCCATGTTCAAATATATTGGCGACATCGTTAAGGGTACTGGTACCCAATTGCGAAGCCTGGTGATGGTATTCGGTCACGGCTTCCGCAAACGCGACACCCTGCAATACCCGGAAGAAGCGGTCTACTTGCCGCCGCGCTATCGCGGTCGTATCGTGTTGACCCGCGACCCTGATGGTGAGGAACGCTGCGTAGCCTGCAACCTGTGCGCGGTGGCCTGCCCGGTCGGCTGCATCTCGCTGCAGAAAGCCGAAACCGATGACGGCCGTTGGTATCCAGAGTTCTTCCGCATCAACTTCTCGCGTTGCATTTTCTGCGGCCTGTGCGAAGAAGCCTGCCCGACCACCGCAATCCAGCTGACACCGGATTTCGAAATGGCCGAGTTCAAGCGTCAGGATCTGGTTTACGAGAAAGAAGATCTGTTGATCTCCGGCCCCGGCAAGAACCCTGACTACAACTTCTATCGCGTCGCCGGTATGGCCGTCGCTGGCAAGCCCAAGGGCTCTGCACAGAACGAAGCCGAACCGATCAACGTCAAGAGCTTGCTGCCTTAAGGAAGTAAAGATGGAATTCGCTTTCTATTTCGCATCCGGCATCGCTGTAGTGTCCACCCTTCGGGTGATCACTAACACGAACCCGGTGCACGCCCTGCTCTACCTGATCATTTCGCTGATCGCCGTGGCGATGACTTTTTTCAGCCTTGGCGCTCCGTTCGCCGGGGTTCTGGAAGTCATCGCTTACGCGGGCGCAATTATGGTCCTGTTCGTTTTCGTGGTGATGATGCTCAACCTGGGCCCGGCCTCGGTTCAGCAGGAACGCACCTGGCTCACACCCGGTATCTGGGTCGGCCCGGTTATTCTGGGCGCCCTGCTGTTGGCTGAATTGCTGTACGTGCTGTTCGCCAACCAGACAGGCGCCGCTATCGGTCACACCACCGTCGACGCCAAGGCAGTCGGCATCAGCCTGTTCGGGCCTTACCTGCTGGTCGTCGAGCTGGCCTCGATGCTGTTGCTGGCGGCAGCGGTGACGGCATTCCATCTGGGCCGCAACGAAGCGAAGGAGCCAAGCCAATGAATGCTATCCCTCTGGAGCACGGTCTGGCGGTTGCCGGGGTCCTGTTCGTTCTCGGCCTGGTCGGTCTGATAGTGCGCCGTAACATTCTTTTTGTGTTGATGAGCCTGGAGATCATGATGAACGCATCAGCTCTGGCGTTCGTCGTTGCCGGTAGCCGCTGGGCTCAGCCGGATGGACAAGTGATGTTCATCCTGGTGATCACCCTCGCTGCTGCCGAGGCCAGTATTGGCCTGGCGATCCTGATGCAGCTGTATCGCCGCTTCCACACTCTCGATATCGACGCTGCCAGCGAGATGCGCGGATGAACCTACTCTTTCTGACTTTCGTATTTCCCCTGATCGGTTTTCTGCTGCTGTCGTTCTCCCGTGGGCGCATCTCGGAAAACCTCGCGGCACTGATCGGCGTCGGCTCTATCGGCCTGTCAGCCATCGTTACTGCGTGGGTTATCTGGCAGTTCAACGTTGCGCCGCCTGAAGGCGGTCACTACACCCAGGTGTTGTGGCGCTGGATGGCCGTGGACGGTTTCGAACCCAACTTCGCACTGTATCTGGACGGCCTGTCCGTGACGATGCTCGGCGTAGTGGTCGGCGTCGGCTTCCTGATCCACCTGTTCGCCTCCTGGTACATGCGTGGCGAAGCCGGTTACTCGCGCTTCTTCGCGTACACCAACCTGTTCATCGCCAGCATGCTTTTCCTGATCCTCGGCGATAACCTGTTGTTCCTGTACTTCGGTTGGGAAGGTGTAGGTCTGTGCAGTTACTTGTTGATCGGTTTCTACTACAGCAACCGCAACAACGGTAACGCGGCACTCAAAGCCTTCATCGTGACCCGTATCGGCGACGTGTTCATGGCCATCGGCCTGTTCATCCTGTTCCAGCAACTGGGCACGTTGAACGTCCAGGAACTGCTGGTGCGTGCGCCAGAGCACTTCAAGGTCGGCGACTTCTGGATCGTGCTGGCTACCCTGCTGTTGCTCGGTGGTGCTGTGGGTAAATCGGCACAACTGCCACTGCAAACCTGGCTTGCGGATGCAATGGCTGGTCCTACTCCGGTTTCGGCACTGATCCACGCCGCAACCATGGTGACCGCAGGTGTTTACCTGATCGCCCGTACTCACGGCCTGTTCGCCCTGGCGCCGGACATCCTGCACCTGGTAGGCATCGTCGGCGGCGTGACACTGGTTCTGGCGGGTTTCGCGGCACTGGTACAGACCGACATCAAACGTATCCTCGCCTATTCGACCATGAGCCAGATTGGCTACATGTTCCTGGCGCTGGGCGTAGGCGCCTGGGAGGGCGCGATCTTCCACCTGATGACTCACGCGTTCTTCAAGGCGCTGCTGTTCCTTGCGTCCGGTGCGGTCATCGTTGCCTGCCACCACGAGCAGAACATCTTCAAGATGGGCGGGCTGTGGAAGAAACTGCCTTTGGCCTACGCCAGCTTCATCGTCGGCGGCGCGGCACTTGCGGCCTTGCCGTTGCTGACGGCGGGCTTCTACTCCAAGGACGAAATTCTTTGGGAGGCTTTCGCCAGCGGCAACAACGGTCTGCTGTACGCAGGTCTGGTCGGCGCGTTCATGACTTCGCTGTACACCTTCCGCCTGATCTTCATCACCTTCCACGGTGAAGCCAAGACTGAAGCGCACGCCGGTCACGGTATCGCCCACTGGTTGCCATTGAGCGTGCTGATCGTGCTGTCGACCTTCGTTGGCGCGCTGATCACTCCTCCGTTGGCGGGTGTACTGCCGCAAAGCGTCGGTCACGCCGGTGGCGATGCCAAGCACAGCCTGGAAATCGCCTCGGGGGCTATCGCTCTGGCCGGTATCCTGCTGGCTGCGTTGCTGTTCCTGGGCAAGCGCCGCTTGGTGACCTCCATCGCCAACAGCGCTCCAGGTCGTTTCCTGTCAGCCTGGTGGTTCGCTGCATGGGGCTTCGATTGGGTGTACGACAAGCTGTTCGTCAAGCCGTATCTGGCTATCTGCCAGTTGCTGCGTAGCGACCCACTGGACCACACCATTGGTTTGATCCCACGTCTGGTCAAGGCAGGTCATGGCAGCATGACCCGTACCGAAACCGGTCAACTGCGCTGGTATGCCGCTTCGATCGCTGTAGGTGCCGTGCTGGTACTCGGCGCCGTCGTTGTGGTTGCGGTCTGACATGAACCTTGCGAATTTGCGAAAGGAATTGAGCCCGTCATGATTCTGCCTTGGCTAATCCTGATCCCCTTTATCGGTGGCCTGCTGTGCTGGCAAGGTGAGCGCTTCGGCCCTACCCTGCCGCGCTGGATCGCGCTGCTGACCATGTCCCTCGAACTGGCCCTGGGCCTCTGGTTGTGGAGTACTGGCAACTACAGTTACGCACCAGCGCCTGGCGTCGACCCAACCTGGGCCATCGAATTCAAGCACTTGTGGATCGCTCGCTTCGGCATCAGCGTCCACCTGGCACTCGATGGTCTTTCGTTGCTGATGATCCTGCTGACCGGCCTGCTCGGTGTGCTGTCGGTGTTGTGTTCGTGGAAAGAAATCCAGCGTAACGTTGGTTTCTTCCACCTCAACCTGATGTGGATCCTCGGTGGTGTGATTGGCGTGTTCCTGGCCATCGACCTGTTCATGTTCTTCTTCTTCTGGGAAATGATGCTGGTGCCGATGTATTTCCTTATCGCGCTCTGGGGTCACAGCTCGGCGGACGGCAAGAAGACACGAATCTACGCCGCGACCAAGTTCTTCATCTTCACTCAGGCCAGCGGCTTGATCATGTTGGTGGCGATCCTCGGTCTGGTCCTGGTCAACTTCAATCAGACTGGAGTGATCACGTTCGATTACGCCACGCTGCTGAAGACCCAACTGGCACCGGGCACCGAATACATCCTGATGCTGGGCTTCTTTATTGCCTTCGCGGTGAAGCTGCCAGTCGTGCCCTTCCACTCCTGGCTACCGGATGCTCACGCCCAGGCGCCGACAGCAGGCTCGGTCGATCTGGCCGGTATCCTGTTGAAAACCGCTGCTTATGGCCTGCTGCGCTTCGCTCTACCGATGTTCCCGAACGCATCGGCCGAGTTCGCGCCAATTGCCATGATTCTGGGCCTGATCGGTATTTTCTACGGGGCATTCCTGGCGTTCGCACAGACCGACATCAAGCGTCTGATCGCTTACTCCAGTGTCTCGCACATGGGCTTCGTGCTGATCGGTATCTACTCCGGCAGCCAGCAAGCGCTGCAAGGCGTCGTGATCCAGATGATCGCTCACGGTCTGTCGGCTGCTGCGCTGTTTATCCTCAGCGGCCAGTTGTACGAGCGCCTGCATACACGTGACATGCGTGAAATGGGTGGTTTGTGGTCGCGCATCGCGTACCTGCCAGCGATCAGCCTGTTCTTCGCGGCGGCTTCTCTGGGTCTGCCAGGTACCGGTAACTTTGTGGGTGAGTTCCTGATCCTGCTGGGCAGCTTTGTCAGTGCGCCATGGATCACCGCAATTGCCACGTCCGGTCTGGTGTTTGGCTCTGTCTACTCGCTGATCATGATCCACCGCGCCTACTTCGGCCCGGCAAAATCCGACGAGCCTCTCAAGGGCATGGACGGACGGGAAATGATCATGGTGCTCGGCCTGGCCGTGTTGCTGGTACTGCTCGGGGTTTACCCGCAGCCGTTCCTCGATACGTCGGCAGCGACCATGCACGGCGTGCAGCAATGGCTCGGCACCGCCTTCACTCAACTCGCTTCGGCCCGGTAAGAGCGCTATGGACCTGACGATTCAACATTTTATTGCGCTTGCCCCACTGCTGATTACTAGCCTCACCATTGTTGTGGTGATGCTGGCGATCGCATGGCGCCGCAATCACTCGCAAACATTCCTGCTCAGCGTGGCCGGGCTTAACCTTGCCCTGCTGTCGATCTACCCGGCATTGAAAGTCGCTCCGCTGGTAGTGACGCCGCTGCTGCAGATCGACAGCTTCGCTTGCCTGTACATGGCGCTGATCCTGGCGTCGACCTTGGCTTGCGTGACCATGGCTCACGCCTATCTCGGCGACGGTAAAGCTGGCTACCCTGGCAATCGTGAAGAACTCTACCTGCTGATCCTGCTGGCGGCAGCTGGCGGTCTGGTATTGGTCAGCGCTCAGCATCTGGCAGGCCTGTTCATCGGTCTGGAGTTACTGTCGGTGCCGGTCTACGGTCTGGTTGCCTATGCGTTCTTCAACAAGCGCTCGCTGGAAGCCGGTATCAAGTACATGGTGCTCTCGGCAGCCGGTTCCGCTTTCCTGCTGTTCGGCATGGCGCTGTTGTATGCCGAAGCTGGCACGCTGGGCTTCGAAGGTATCGGCAAGGCACTGGCCGCAAGCGGTCTGCCGAGCCCGATCGCAAGTCTGGGTCTGGGCATGATGCTGGTGGGTCTGGCATTCAAACTGTCGCTGGTCCCGTTCCACCTGTGGACGCCAGACGTGTACGAGGGTGCCCCGGCCCCGGTAGCGGCTTTCCTGGCCACCGCCAGCAAGGTTGCAGTGTTCGCAGTGCTGGTGCGTCTGTTCCAGATTTCCCCCGCTGCCAGCAGCGGTGTACTGCATGACGTATTGGCGGTCATCGCCGTTGCGTCAATCATCGTCGGTAACCTGTTGGCGCTGATGCAGAACAACTTGAAGCGCCTGCTGGGTTACTCATCCATCGCACACTTCGGCTACCTGATGATCGCCCTCGTGGCGAGCAAAGGCATGGCGGTTGAAGCTATTGGCGTGTATCTGGCCACCTATGTGCTGACCAGCCTGGGCAGCTTCGGTGTGATCACCATGATGTCGTCGCCATACAGCGGCCGTGATACCGATGCGATGTTCGAATACCGCGGTCTGTTCTGGCGTCGTCCGTACCTGACAGCGGTAATGACCCTGATGATGCTGTCTCTGGCGGGCATCCCGCTGACCGCTGGCTTCATCGGTAAGTTCTACATCATCGCGACCGGTGTTGAGTCGAAGCTATGGTGGCTTATCGGTGCACTGATCATCGGTAGCGCCATCGGTGTGTTCTACTACCTGCGCGTGATGGTCACCCTGTATCTGGTGGACTCCAAGCTGCCACGCCACGATGCGGCCTTCAACTGGGCGCAACGTACCGGCGGCGTGATGCTGTTGGCGATTGCCATTCTGACCTTCGTACTGGGTGTCTATCCGCAGCCGCTGCTGGATCTGGTCCAGCATGCAGGTCTGATGGGCTGATGGGCTGATGGGCTGATGGGCTGATGGGCTGATCGCTCAAGGATCAGGCACGACGCATAAAAAAACCTGCTCAGTTGAGCAGGTTTTTTTTCGCCTGAAGAATCTAGCCGGGCAGACGTACCGTCTTCTTGGCACTGACGAACAAGCCCCAGGTGGACATGAACAGCGCAGCGACCATCGGACCAATCACAAAGCCATTAAGGCCGAATACCGACATCCCCCCCAGCGTAGAAATCAGGATCAGGTAGTCGGGCATCTTCGTGTCTTTGCCGACCAGAACAGGCCGTAGCACGTTGTCCACCAGGCCAATAACAAAGACGCCGAACAATGCGAGCACAACGCCCTGCCAGATCATCCCGCTCAACAGGAAGTAGACCGCTACGGGCGCCCAGACGATCCCCGCCCCTACTGCTGGCAGCAACGACAGGAAAGCCATAATGACCGCCCAGAGCAGCGCACTGGGGATGTCCAGACACCAGAAAATGAAACCGCCCAGAGCGCCTTGAGTGATCGCGACGACAATGTTGCCTTTGACCGTGGCACGCACGACCCGCGTGAACTTCAGCTGCAAACGACGCTTCTGCGGCTCGGCCAGCGGCACCGCGATACGCATCTTGCGCACCAGTTCCTGGCCATCGCGCAGGAAGAAAAACAACAGGTACAGCATGATGAAGAAACCCACTACGAAGTCGAAGGTGCCCTGACCGAAGCTGAATGCCTGCGTCGCCAGGTACTGACTGCCCTGCATCGCGCCTTTGGCGATCTTGTCGCGCAGACCGTTGAGATCGCCCATACCCAAGCGATCTAGCCAGCCCTGAACGTAAGGCGGCAACAAGCCTTTGAACTCGGCCAGATAGCTGGCGATGTCGAGCTGACCGCTTTCCACGTTCTTGTAGAGTGTGGCGCCTTCCTGAACCAGCAATGCACTGATGACGATGACCGGCAGAATCGCGATCACCAGACAGATCACCAAGGTGCAGAGCGACGTCAGATTACGCGTCCAGCCAAAGCGCAGCAGCAAACGACGCTGGATCGGCGCAAAGATGATGCCGAGGATCACCGCCCAGAAAACCGCCCCGTAGAACGGCAGTAGAATCCATATGAACGCGATGGTCACAAGCACCAACAGCATGATCAGGGTTTTGTATTGCAGCGTGGTTTCGTTCATGTCCTTTCCATGTCAGTAGGCAAGCAACTCGCTTGACCTGATCCTTAGTCAGCCAATAGACGGACGAGTGCAATCATTCTGCTTTTCATGCAGATGATGGCTCTGGAAAGGGTAGTACAGCAGAGAATGCGTCTGGCCGTAGGGTTGGCAGGAAATCGCACAGGGTCATTACACCGCTCTGTCTGACGCCAGACATTTGATCTGTAGGAACTGCCGAAGGCTGCGATAGCGGTGTGTCAGGATGAATGCTTGGCAGCCTTCGGCAGCGCTCATCAAACATGAAATAACTATCTGAGTTAAATGCTTATTCTGTAGGAGTGAGCTTGCTCGCGATAGCGTCAGGTCAGACGCTATCCTCTTAACCGATCTACCGCTATCGCGTGCAAGCTCACTCCTACAGGGTCAATGTTTACTACGCGACAGCGCGGCGCGTCGGACGACGAGGGCGCTCCTGCAGGTCAACCATTCGTAGCGCACTTCTCACATGAGTTAAACCCGGAATTGCCCAACCAGTGCGCCAAGGCGCTGGCCAAGATCGTTCAGGCTGCGCGTCGTTTGCGCGCTCTGCCGGGTTTCGTCTGCAACGGTGTCTACAGCAGAAGCAATCTGGTGCACGCTGCGGTTGATCTCCTCGGCAACAGCCGTTTGCTCTTCTGCCGCACTGGCGATCTGCGCGTTCATGGTGTTGATGGTCGTGATCAGCTCGCCAATAGCATCCAGCGAAGACCCCGCCTGATTGGCCTGCACGGAGGTGCCATCACCCGCCTCACTGGAGCGACGCATGGCGTCCACGGCGGTCTGGGTACCTTTCTGCAGTCGATCAATCATGCCCTGAATTTCCTGAGTACTCTGCTGAGTACGACTCGCCAGCGCACGCACCTCGTCAGCCACTACCGCAAAACCTCGACCAGCCTCCCCGGCCCGAGCGGCTTCAATAGCAGCATTGAGGGCTAGCAGGTTGGTCTGCTCAGCGATGGAGCGAATCACCCCAAGCACGCTGACAATAGAAGAGACGTCCTGCTGCAGGCTGTCCAGCGACGAGCCGCTGTTGCGGATATCTTCGACCAACGCGTGAATCAGTTTGATGCTGCCATCAACGACACGTTTGGCCGACTGCCCCTCTTCATCTGTCTGCTGTGCGGCGACCGAGGCGCCCTGCGCACTCTTTGCCACTTCCTGCGCGGCAGCAGACATCTCGTTGATTGCAGTGGCGACCTGATCGGTCTCATGCCGCTGACGCTCCATGGCTTGTTCAGAGCGCTGCGCCTGGCTGGAAACCTCACTCACGAGGCCAGTCAGTTGCCCGGTCATTCCGGATATCTGGCTAACGAGGCTATGGATCTTGTCGACGAAACGGTTGAAGGAACCCGCCAGATCACCCAACTCATCCTGACTGGTCACGGCCAGACGACGGGTCAGATCGCCCTCACCGGCCGCGATGTCGTCCAGGTTGTCTTTCATCAGGCGCAATGGACGAAGCAACGTACCGGCCAGCACCACGCCAATAATGCTGATAATGACAAGAACAAGTAAGGCGACCCCGACGATGCTCAGCAACATTTCCTGCAGACGAGCTTCAACGTCACGTTCGACCAATGCAACCTGGGCGTCGATACCGTCAAGATTGACAGACGAACCGACCGCCAGGTCCCATTTGGGTAAATACTCGGTGTAGCCCAGCTTTGGCAACAATTCGGTTTTGCCAGGTAGCGGGGAGGAGTACAGCAGATAATGCGTACCCGCTTTAGCTACAGCCACCAGTTCATTGTTGACATATACGCCGTTCGGATCGCGTGCATCTTTGAAGCTCTTCCCGACGCCATCAGGACTGTTTGCTTTGAACAAGCGTATAGATTGCGAATCGTAGCCGAAGAAATAGCCGTCCTTGCCATAGGAAATGCCGGAAAGCAGTTTTATGGCCTGCGCTCGTGCGGCCTCATCGCCAGCGGGCGAAGCGTCATAAATCGGTTTGATAGCAGTCATACCGATGGCGACATAATTTTGCAGCGTCGCCTTGGCTTCATTCAGGAGCCGTTCGCGCGTTTGGCTGACCTCCTGTCTCGCCTGCTCGCGGAGCATGATGACGGTAGTCGCGCTAATGATCAGCGCGAATATGAGCACCGGCAGAATTGCCAGTGAAAGTACTTTGGCTTTCAGGCTAATGCGCATAGAACCCCAGATATCAATTTGTTGTTTTTAAATTTTGATCTTGGCTCTGTAACGGCAATCAGACTGGAAAGTTGAGAGGGATGCGCTTTTTTGTCAGAAAAGCAGAAGCGAAACGCAGGCGCATCGATAACGTAGTTAAGGACTTAGTGACTAACGAATCGATTGTTGGAGGGTTATACACCAACAGAGCGGTCAGGCAGGTCGATGCGCACGCGAAGTCCACCTGAGTGGCTAGCCTCCAGTTGCAGATTACCGCCCCACGCCTGGACGATATCGCGAACGATGCCGAGGCCCAACCCGTGACCGGTAATCTGCTCATCAAGACGCGCACCGCGACTGAAGACCTCCTCGCGCATAGCCTCAGGAATGCCGGGGCCATCGTCCTCTACGAGGATACAAAAGCTGGTCTCCTGCCGGGTAATGATCAGCAGTACTTCGCTATCAGCCCATTTGCATGCGTTATCCAGCAAGTTACCCAATAGCTCCAGGATATCCTCTCTATCCCAAGGGAGAGACAAACCCGGCTGGACTTGCATCCCGAGGTTTAGATGCTCACCGTGGATCATGCGTAATGTAGCGAACAATCCACTCAACTCGACATCGCAGTCGAAATGCGCACCGGGCAACGCATCACCCGACAGCCGCGCGCGATTCAACTCGCGCGCAAGGCGCTGCTGAATTTGCTCAAGCTGTTCACGGAGAATATTACGCAGCTCTGGATGGGCATCAAACTGGGGACTGGCGATAGCGCTGAAGAGGACAGCCAGCGGAGTTTTCAGCGCGTGCCCAAGATTGCCGAGGGCGTTGCGTGAGCGCCTCAAGCTGTCTTCGGTATGCTCCAATAGATGATTGATTTGCGAAACAAGGGGTTCCAGCTCTACGGGTACCTGCTCATCAAGCTGGGATCGCTTCCCCTGTTGAAGCTGAACCAGCTGTTCACGGGCACGATCCAGTGGGCGCAAGGCCCGGCGAACCGTAACTCGCTGCAATGCGAGGATCAGCAAGAGAGCGGCCACGCCCAGACCGAGACCAATCTGCTGCACCCGAAGAAAACTTGCCCTTACCGGCGTGTAGTCTTGAGCGACAGTAATTGAGATGTCCTGACCAAACTTGCGGTAATCAACTTTGTGCAGCAGCAAGGATTGCCCGGTCTGGCCCAGCTCGTAGCTGGAATGCAGCCCGCTTGAGCCGGGATCAGGAATTTCCAGATCCCATAACGATCTTGAGCGCCAGTGGCCATCCGGGAAATCAATTCGGAAGTAGTGCCCGGAATAAGGCCGCTGATAAGCGGGTGACAGACGATGTTCGTCCAGTTGCACACCATTCTTCCCGCGCACCAGAGCCACCAACAGGCTTTCGCTTTCATTTCGCAGCCCGGCTTCCAGATACCGCTGCAAGCCCAGTTCAAACAGCCAAAGGCTGGTTTGAGCCAAGACCACGCATACCAGCACCATCACACTGATAAGCCCGAGACTCAGGCGTCGCTGTATAGACTTCAAGCAGCAGGCTCTCCGCCAAACCGATAGCCCTGGCCCCTTCGAGTCTCGACGACCGCTTTACCCAGCTTGCGTCGGAGGTGGTTCACATGCACTTCAATAACGTTGGAATCACGCTCGTTTTCCCCGTCATAGAGGTGCTCGGCCAAATGGCTTTTTGAAAGAATTTGTTCCGGGTGCAGCATGAAGTAACGCAACAACCTGAATTCAGCAGAAGTCAGCTGGATATCAACACCATTCTGATTAACGCATTGCCGCCCCTCGTCTAGATGCAAACCCGCGGACTCAAGGCGTGGTTGGTTGGCCAGCCCTTTGGAACGACGCAGTAGTGCCTGAATGCGCAGTTGCAACTCTTCCGGGTGGAACGGCTTGGTCAGGTAGTCGTCAGCCCCGGCCTTGAGTCCTTCGATACGCTCAGACCAGGAGCCTCGTGCAGTCAGGACAAGAACCGGGGTCGCTAACCCGGCGGTACGCCATTGTTCCAATACTTCAAGACCCGGAAGCCCAGGCAAGCCGAGGTCCAGGATAATCAAATCGTAAGGCTCGGTTACCCCTTGGTGTACAGCGTCACGACCGTCCGCAAGCCAATCAACTGCGTAGCCCTGCCTGCCCAGCCCCGCGAGTAGCTCATCAGCAAGCGGAACATGGTCCTCTACCAATAACAGCCGCATCAGTCTTCCTCATCCTTCAATAATCGACTGTCCCGAGCGTCATACTTCAACTCGCGAACGACCCCTTCCGAGGTCAGAATCTCAAACTCATAGACGTACACGCCATGCTTCTCTTCAAGTTCAGCCTCAAGCAGTTTGGCACCGGGATGCCTGGCCAGAGCCATCTCCATCAACTGTTCAAGGGGAAGAATAGTACCGAGCTGACGCAAGTTCAGCGCTTCATCCTGATCCAGGTCCCTGGCCTGCACAGTGACGCACACCAGCACTAGGCAGAGAAGAGTGCCACGACGCTTATGTAAGTTCATTATCGGTCCTGATGGTCCTTGAGTACTTTCCCGGTTGCGGCATCAACATCCACGTCCCATTCAATACCTTGAGTGTCAGTAAGCTCAACCTGATAAATATGTTTGCCGTATTTTTCATCAAGCTCGGTATCGTTTATGGTCGCGCCAGGGTGCCTGGCTAATGCCACAGCGTCGAGCTGCTCTGAACTTTGAATAACGCCGGCGGCGCGCAATGTAACAGCTTCGTCGGCAGAGATGTCGCGAGCGCTGACTACACCGCTGGTCAACATCAGTAAGGCAGAGGCAAAAAAAGCAGTCAGGGGGTTCACTATCAATCTCCGTTGAAAATGTTTATTTCCTACTGACTCAGGATAAACAACCGAACTTAACTCAAGCTGAATCTGTCTGGCTAGATGCCATCAGTGGGTAACGATCTGGCTGCTTTTAGCGCCAAGGCCAAACCATTACTGATAAACTCTTGGCCTGCATGCGTCGCTGCAACGATCGCCATTTTTAGAGTTGAAGATTGTGGAAATTTTTAAAGAATTTACGTTTGAGTCGGCCCACTTCCTACCTAATGTTCCCGAGGGGCATAAATGTGGACGGCTGCACGGCCACTCCTTCCGCATCGCTATCCACCTTGAAGGTGAAGTTGATCCCCATATCGGCTGGATACGTGACTTCTCCGAAATCAAAGCGATCTTCAAGCCCTTGTATGAAAGGCTCGATCACCACTACCTGAATGACATCCCAGGCCTGGAAAATCCTACTAGCGAAAACCTCGCCAAATGGATCTTTGCAGAGCTCAAGCCTCTGTTGCCGGAGCTGTCTGCTATTCGTATCCATGAGACCTGTACCAGTGGTTGCATCTATCGCGGTGAATAATCGCCGATAGTGAAAAAGCCCTCCTTGTTCGCAAGGGGGGCTTTTTTGTGTCTGGGAGAGTGTCGTAGATGCTCACTGTATCGCAAGAAACACGGAGCCCGTGGACAGGATTTATCAGGGAAGGCGCTATATTAGGCGATGGATATGCAGCGTCTGTACCAGCCTCCTCCCGAATGAATTCGGTCCTACCCGATAGCGGTGAACCGGTAGGAGCTGCCGAAGGCTGCGAGGCAGTGTGTCAGGCTAAAAGCGTGGG
>NZ_LOHG01000027.1 GCF_022790535.1 Pseudomonas maioricensis | reverse complement strand
TTTATGCACGAAGAAAAAGGATTAGCGGTAGGAGCGCGCTTGCCCGCGATGGACGACCATGCTTCTAGCCTGACACACTGCCTCGCAGCCTTCGGCAGCTCCTGCCGTCCAGCGTGGACTCCGTTATCCCCATGCGCACGATGTCTCTTCTGCTATCGCTGAATTAACGATCGGTCGTTTCTATGCATCTTCGTCTTGCGTGGCTATGATGCGAGCCTTATTGCATGGCGATCTCTAAATGCTGACGTTGTTGAAGCTCCTTGAGGATGGAAAATTCCATTCGGGGCAGGCTCTGGGTGAGGCTCTCGGAGTTAGTCGTACCTCTGTGTGGAAGCAGCTGCAGTTGTTGGAGTCTGAGCTGCATATTGGCGTCCATAAAGTCAGGGGGCGTGGATATAAACTCGAGAGTCCTCTATCTCTTCTGCAGGCTGGCGAAATATCTGCGGCAGCAGGAGAGGCTAGCGGCTGGCCGGTTGTTGTCTACGATTCTATAGGGTCAACCAATGCGGCTGCTGTAAAGCTGATTGGCGAAAACTCTCCTACGCCTTTTGTGGTAACTGCAGAGCGTCAGACTGCAGGGCGTGGTCGCAGGGGGAGAAAGTGGGTCAGTCCCTTTGGTGAAAACATCTATTACAGCCTGGCCCTTCGTATTGATGGTGGGATGCGTCAGCTCGAAGGTATGAGTCTTCTGATTGGGCTCGCCGTCCTGAAGACTTTGCGGGAAATGGGTGTGCAGAGTGCTGGATTGAAGTGGCCAAATGACGTCCTTGTGGGGCAGCGCAAAATCGCCGGAATACTCCTGGAGCTGGTTGGTGATCCCGCTGATGTCTGTCACGTGGTCATTGGGGTTGGAATAAACGTGAATATGCGCGCGACAGAGGAAGTCGATCAGTTATGGACCTCGTTGAGGTTGGAAACTGGTGCTCTGTCCAGTCGTAATGTATTGGCTGGCAAATTAACCAGTAATATCCAAGAGTATTTATCTGCTCATCAAGCCTCCGGTTTTGCTGCGTTCAGGTCTGAGTGGGAGCGTAATCACCTATGGCAGGGATGTGCTGTCAGTTTACTTGCTGGTGTTCAGATGATTGAGGGCACTGTGTTGGGTATTGATTCGCAAGGAGCGCTGCGATTGCAGGTTGGAGATGAAGAGAAGGTGTTTAGCGGTGGAGAGCTCAGCTTGAGGTTGCGTGATGATACTTGAGCTGGATTGTGGGAATAGCTTCATAAAATGGCGTGTTATTCGCCAGGGGTTGCCAGGGCTTGTATTGGGGGGTGTCGTCGACTCCGATGAGAAGCTTATTGAGGTTCTTGCGGCTACCTCTGGTTTAAGTCTCCGTCATAGCCGGATGGTTAGCGTGCGTAGTGCCGAGGAGACCCAGAAGCTGGTTGCGCTGATCGCTGAAGAGTTCGGCGTTGAAACTCAGTGTGCGAGTTCGGCCAGAATATTGGCCGGCGTAGCGAATGGTTACGAGGCTTATGAGCGCCTAGGGCTTGATCGTTGGCTGGCTTTGGTGGGGGCTTATGCAACTGTTGGTAAGGCGTGTCTGGTGCTTGATTTGGGTACCGCGATTACCTCGGATTTTGTTAGCGCAAAGGGGGAGCATCTGGGTGGCTACATATGCCCAGGGATGCCGTTGATGCGCGGCCAGCTGCGTACTCATACCCGACGTATTCGATACGATGACGTGGCTGCTGAGGAGGCGCAATCCAGCTTCGCTCCGGGGCGGTCGACCGCTGAGGCTGTGGAGCGGGGTTGCGCGCTGATGATAAGGGGGTTTGCGGCTTCTCAGTTAACGCTTGCGCAGCAGTATCTCGGGGATGATTTCATCGTGTTTGTGACGGGTGGAGATGCTGAGTTGATCGGGGATGTCACGCCGGGTGCGAGGCACATGCCGGATCTGGTATTCGTTGGTCTCGCGTTAGCCTGTCCTTTGGTTTGAGGTTTTTATGCGGTGGTTATTTCTTTTGCTGCTTATGCTCAATGGTCTCTATTACGTGTGGCATCAGCAAGAGGCCCCGTTGAGGGCAAAAGAAGTTTTGCCGCTGTCTCTTTATCGGGCTGAGCAGCAAAACATACATCTCCTCAGTGAGACCGAGGGTAGTGCGGAGTCGTTGGGTGGGCGCGAAGCTCCGGACCGATGTCTCTACCTGGGCGGGTTTGCGCGACAGGAGGAGGCGCGCACGGTTGAGCAGCGTCTAATGAGTCTCGATGTGCAGACTCAATTCCGTGAGATCCATATTGATGGTGCCAGTGCGTACTGGATTAAAATAGAACCTGCCAGCCGTCGTCTTGTCGGAGATGCTCTTTTGAGAGGGTTGGCTCAGGATTTCCCCGATCTGAAAAATAAAATAATGTTGTGCGAAGGCATTGCAACCGCGCAGTAGTTTGCATAGAATGGCGCCCGCTTCGCAGTGCTTGATAATTTTTAAAAGGCTCTGCAACTGCGGTCAACGTTTGTAACCTCAGGTTTTTAATGAGAAAAAGGTTGACAGAAGGGTAGCATGAGTTGAGAATGCTGCCTCGTTCAGGAGGGGTTCCCGAGCGGCCAAAGGGATCAGACTGTAAATCTGACGTCTACGACTTCGAAGGTTCGAATCCTTCTCCCTCCACCATATTTAAGGCTGTGCAGCAAGTTAGGCGGGTATAGTTTAGTGGTAGAACCTCAGCCTTCCAAGCTGATGATGCGGGTTCGATTCCCGCTACCCGCTCCAGATTTGCTGTATGTCCAAAGAGTTTGCTCTTGTAGCTCAGTTGGTAGAGCACACCCTTGGTAAGGGTGAGGTCAGCGGTTCAAATCCGCTCAAGAGCTCCATTATAAAGGCAGATATGAAAATATCTGCCTTTGCTTTACTAGTCATTTCGGTGTCGTTTGGAGTGGCTTGCTTCTAGTCTTTTTGCCTTGGCGTTTCCTTATCTTGGGTCTCGTAGGTTGGTTGGGTTGGAAGGCTGTTGAAAAAATATTGTTGGGCTGGCATATTGGTCGGCCTGATTTTGCTTTTAGGTCAGTAGCTCAATTGGCAGAGCGACGGTCTCCAAAACCGTAGGTTGGGGGTTCGATTCCCTCCTGACCTGCCAGATTCACTAGATTGTATCTGGCTTTCTTTTCACAGGATTATCGTAGATGACTCTCAAGGCTGAAGCCCAAGAATCTCGCTTCGATCTGCTCAAGTGGCTGGTTGTGGTCGCTCTGGTAGTGGTTGGGGTTGTCGGTAATCAATACTACTCAGCTCAGCCTATTTTGTACCGCGTCCTGGTCCTGCTTGTGCTGGCTGGGGTTGCTGCGTTTGTGGGCTTGCAGACTGGTAGGGGCAAGGCTTTCTTTGTTCTGGCTAAGGAAGCTCGTGCTGAAATTCGCAAAGTCGTTTGGCCGACTCGCCAAGAAACCACGCAGACCACTTTGATTGTTGTGGCTGTTGTTCTGGTTATGGCGTTGCTGTTGTGGGGGCTTGATTCCCTCCTCGGCTGGCTTGTTTCCTTGATTGTTGGCTAAGGGTGTCCCGTGGCTAAGCGTTGGTACGTAGTGCATGCTTATTCGGGTTACGAAAAGCATGTAATGCGCTCGTTGATCGAGCGTGTGAAGCTGGCTGGCATGGAAGATGGCTTCGGCGAAATTCTGGTTCCCACTGAAGAAGTGGTGGAAATGCGTAACGGCCAGAAGCGCAAAAGTGAGCGTAAATTCTTCCCTGGCTATGTGTTGGTCCAAATGGACATGAATGAAGGGACTTGGCACTTGGTCAAGGATACCCCTCGTGTCATGGGCTTTATTGGTGGTACGGCCGACAAGCCTGCACCAATCACAGATAAAGAAGCCGATGCGATTCTTCGTCGCGTTGCTGATGGTAGCGATAAGCCTAAGCCTAAGACTCTGTTCGAGCCGGGTGAAGTGGTTCGCGTCACTGATGGTCCATTTGCAGATTTTAATGGCACTGTCGAAGAAGTTAACTACGAGAAGAGCCGCATTCAAGTTGCAGTGCTCATTTTCGGTCGTTCCACTCCGGTGGAGCTGGAGTTCAGTCAGGTCGAAAAGGTCTAGCTGGGCGAGAATCCCATACCCCGTAGCCGTAGGCTGTGGGGTTTTTTCGTCACTGGGATAAACGTGCAAGTAACCGGGGAGCCTTTATTGGCGTTTGAACCCGTAATTGGAGTGCCTCATGGCCAAGAAAATTACCGCTTACATCAAGCTGCAAGTGAAAGCTGCTCAAGCTAACCCAAGCCCGCCAGTTGGTCCGGCCTTGGGTCAGCACGGCGTGAACATCATGGAATTCTGCAAGGCTTTCAACGCCCGTACTCAGGGTCTTGAGCCAGGTCTGCCGACTCCAGTGATCATTACTGTCTACAGTGACCGTAGCTTCACTTTCGAAACAAAGAGCACCCCTGCTTCGGTTCTGCTGAAGAAAGCTGCTGGTCTGACTAGCGGCTCGGCACGTCCGAACACCGTTAAAGTTGGCACCGTGACTCGTGCACAGCTGGAAGATATCGCTAAAGCAAAAAATGCGGATCTGACTGCTGCTGACATGGAAGCGGCCGTGCGTACTATCGCCGGTTCCGCTCGTAGCATGGGCCTTAACGTGGAGGGTGTGTAATGGCTAAGCTGACTAAGCGCCAAAAAGCTATCGCGGCTAAAATCGAGCCGGGCAAATCTTACAGCTTCACCGACGCAGCTACGCTGCTGGCCGAGCTGTCGACCGTTAAGTTCAGTGAGTCTGTAGACGTTGCTGTGAACCTCGGTGTTGACCCGCGTAAATCTGACCAGGTTGTTCGTAGCGCTACTGTGCTGCCGCACGGCACTGGCAAGACTGTTCGCGTTGCTGTGTTCACCCAGGGTCCTGCTGCAGAAGCCGCTCTGGCTGCTGGCGCTGATCGTGTTGGTATGGACGATCTGGCTGCCGAAATGAAAGGCGGCGACCTGAACTACGACGTAGTTATCGCTTCCCCGGACGCGATGCGTGTTGTTGGTCAGTTGGGTCAGATTCTCGGTCCTCGCGGCCTGATGCCTAACCCTAAAGTCGGCACTGTTACTCCTGACGTGGCTAACGCTGTCAAGAATGCCAAGGCTGGTCAGGTTCGTTATCGTACCGACAAAAACGGCATCATCCACACTTCAGTTGGCAAGGTCGGTTTCGACGCAGTCAAGCTGAAAGAAAACGTTGAAGCCCTGATCGCTGATCTTAAGCGTATCAAGCCAGCTTCTTCGAAAGGCATCTACGTTAAGCGCGTAACCTTGAGCACCACTATGGGCCCAGGCCTGGTGATCGACCAGGGTTCCCTGGACGCGTAAGACGTGTTGGTGCGCTTGTCGCACCAGCGAAAAAATTGGGGTCCCTGCCTGGCGGGGGCTATCCAAGACCGTAGGCGGCGCGAGTCTTAAAACACAAGCCTACGCAGATGGTGCTCCCGGTTCCTTACCGAATCAGACACCAAAACGACATCCGGCTTAGGTCAGATGAAACGGTAACAAGCAGGAGTTAAACCCGTGGCAATTAAACTCGAAGACAAGAAGGCCATCGTCGCTGAAGTCAACGAGGCTGCCAAAGTCGCTCTGTCTGCTGTCGTGGCTGATGCCCGTGGCGTGACAGTTGGCGCAATGACCGGACTCCGTAAAGAGGCTCGTGAAGCTGGCGTTTATGTACGCGTTGTACGTAACACCCTGCTCAAGCGCGCTGTTGAAGGGACTGATTACAGTGTCCTCAACGACGCGTTCACTGGCCCGACCCTGATCGCTTTCTCTAACGAACATCCTGGCGCTGCTGCCCGTTTGTTCAAAGAGTTTGCCAAGGGTCAGGATAAGTTCGAGATCAAGGCAGCTGCGTTCGAGGGCAAGTTCCTCGCAGCTAATCAGATCGACGTGCTGGCAACCTTGCCGACCCGTGACGAAGCAATCTCCCAGCTGATGAGCGTGATTCAAGGCGCTACCAGCAAATTGGCTCGTACTCTGGCGGCTATTCGCGACCAAAAAGAAGCTACCGCAGCCTAAGGCTCCGTACCTCCTTTCGCGTATTTTTGTTTATTTCGATGGTCGCGTAGGCCGTCCCCCAATTCAGGAATTAGATTCATGTCTATCTCTCAAGACGATATCCTCAACGCAGTTGGCGAAATGTCCGTTCTGCAGGTTGTTGAGCTGATCAAAGCCTTCGAAGAAAAGTTCGGCGTAACTGCTGCAGCTGCTTCGGCTGGTCCAGCTGCTGCTGCCGCTGTTGTTGAAGAGCAAACTGAATTCAACGTCATGCTGCTGGAAGCTGGCGAGAAGAAAGTTAACGTGATCAAGGCTGTACGTGAACTGACTGGTCTGGGCTTGAAAGAAGCCAAGGCTGTAGTTGACGGCGCCCCAGCACTGGTTCTGGAAGCAGTTGCGAAAGACGCTGCTGACAAAGCCAAAGCTGCGCTGGAAGAAGCAGGCGCTAAAGTCGAGCTGAAATAAGTATCGACTTTGAGTGTCCAGCCCAAGCGTTAAGCGAAAGGCTGATGGCTGGTGGCTCTTGCCACCGGCCTTTTTCCGTTATAGATGACTGGCTCGGCCGGTATCCATAGCGCGTAAAAACCACCGGTGATGGTGGCGCAAACCAAGGGGTTTGCACGATTTTCTGGCTGTTCCCGTCGGGAGGAGCCAAACAAGCAGGTGACCAAGCTGGGGAACGCTGATGGCTTACTCATATACTGAGAAAAAACGTATCCGCAAGGACTTTAGCAAGTTGCCGGACGTAATGGATGTGCCGTATCTCCTGGCCATCCAGCTGGATTCGTATCGCGAATTCCTGCAAGCGGGAGCGACCAAAGATCAGTTCCGCGACGTCGGTCTGCATGCAGCCTTCAAATCCGTTTTCCCGATCATCAGCTACTCCGGCAATGCTGCGCTGGAGTATGTAGGTTATCGCTTGGGCGAACCGGCATTTGATGTCAAAGAGTGTGTGCTGCGCGGTGTGACTTACGCTGTACCTCTGCGAGTAAAAGTCCGTCTGATCATTTTCGACAAAGAGTCGTCGAACAAAGCGATCAAGGACATCAAAGAGCAAGAAGTCTACATGGGTGAAATCCCCCTGATGACTGAAAACGGTACCTTCGTTATTAATGGTACCGAGCGCGTTATCGTTTCCCAGCTGCACCGTTCCCCGGGCGTGTTCTTTGACCACGACCGCGGTAAGACGCACAGCTCCGGCAAGCTGCTTTACTCCGCTCGTATCATTCCTTACCGTGGTTCGTGGCTGGACTTCGAGTTCGATCCAAAGGACTGTGTATTCGTCCGTATCGACCGTCGTCGCAAGCTGCCTGCGTCAGTATTGCTGCGCGCGCTGGGTTATACGACCGAACAGGTTCTGGATGCGTTCTACACCACCAACGTTTTCCATGTGCAGGGTGAAAACCTTAGCCTGGAACTGGTGCCTCAGCGCCTGCGCGGTGAAATTGCAGTCCTGGACATCCTGGATGACAAGGGCAAGGTTATTGTTGAACAGGGCCGCCGTATCACGGCTCGTCACATTAATCAGCTGGAAAAAGCCGGCATCAAACAGCTGGAAGTTCCTTTGGACTACGTCCTGGGTCGCACCACTGCCAAAGTCATTGTGCATCCAGCCACTGGTGAAATCATTGCCGAGTGCAACACCGAGCTGAACACTGAAATCCTGGCCAAAATCGCCAAGGCTCAGGTTGTTCGCATCGAAACGTTGTACACCAACGATATCGACTGTGGTCCGTTCGTATCCGACACGCTGAAGATCGATTCCACCAGCAATCAACTCGAAGCGCTGGTTGAGATCTACCGCATGATGCGTCCAGGCGAGCCGCCTACCAAGGACGCAGCAGAGACTCTGTTCAACAACCTGTTCTTCAGTCCAGAGCGCTATGACCTCTCTGCTGTTGGCCGGATGAAGTTCAACCGTCGAATCGGTCGTACCGAGATCGAAGGTTCTGGCGTCCTGTGCAAAGAAGATATCGTTGCCGTTCTCAAGACGCTGGTTGATATCCGTAACGGTAAAGGCATCGTCGACGACATCGACCACTTGGGTAACCGTCGTGTTCGTTGTGTTGGCGAGATGGCTGAAAACCAGTTCCGCGTTGGCTTGGTGCGTGTTGAGCGTGCGGTCAAAGAGCGTCTGTCGATGGCAGAAAGCGAAGGCCTGATGCCTCAGGACCTCATCAATGCCAAGCCAGTTGCTGCCGCGGTCAAAGAGTTCTTCGGCTCCAGCCAGCTTTCCCAGTTCATGGACCAGAACAACCCGCTTTCCGAGATCACTCACAAGCGTCGTGTCTCCGCACTCGGCCCTGGTGGTTTGACTCGTGAGCGTGCTGGCTTTGAAGTGCGTGACGTACACCCGACTCACTACGGTCGTGTATGCCCGATTGAAACGCCGGAAGGTCCGAACATTGGTCTGATCAACTCTTTGGCGGCTTATGCGCGCACCAACCAGTACGGCTTCCTGGAAAGCCCGTACCGTGTTGTTAAAGACGCGTTGGTCACTGACGAGATCGTGTTCCTGTCGGCTATTGAAGAAGCGGATCACGTCATCGCCCAGGCATCTGCGGCAATGAACGACAAGAAGATCCTGATCGACGAGCTGGTTGCTGTACGTCACTTGAACGAGTTCACCGTCAAGGCTCCAGAAGACGTGACGCTGATGGACGTATCGCCGAAGCAGGTAGTTTCGGTCGCGGCTTC
This sequence comes from Pseudomonas maioricensis, assembly GCF_022790535.1. Classification (GTDB taxonomy): domain Bacteria; phylum Pseudomonadota; class Gammaproteobacteria; order Pseudomonadales; family Pseudomonadaceae; genus Aquipseudomonas; species Aquipseudomonas maioricensis. Next base: position 39,169 of record NZ_LOHG01000027.1, on the reverse strand, counting down.
GCTGATCCCGTTCCTCGAGCACGACGACGCCAACCGTGCGTTGATGGGTTCGAACATGCAGCGTCAAGCTGTGCCAACCCTGCGTGCTGACAAGCCGCTGGTAGGTACTGGCATGGAGCGCAACGTGGCTCGCGACTCCGGCGTTTGCGTCGTGGCTCGTCGTGGAGGCGTGATCGACTCTGTTGATGCAAGCCGTATCGTGGTTCGTGTTGCTGATGACGAAGTTGAAACCGGTGAAGCTGGTGTCGACATCTACAACCTGACCAAGTACACCCGTTCCAACCAGAACACCTGCATCAACCAGCGTCCGTTGGTGAGCAAAGGTGATCGGGTTGAACGTAGCGACATCATGGCTGACGGCCCGTCCACCGATATGGGTGAGCTGGCTCTGGGTCAGAACATGCGCATCGCGTTCATGGCGTGGAACGGCTTCAACTTCGAGGACTCCATCTGCCTGTCCGAGCGTGTGGTTCAGGAAGATCGTTTCACCACGATCCACATTCAGGAACTGACCTGTGTGGCGCGTGACACCAAGCTTGGGCCTGAAGAGATCACTGCAGACATCCCTAACGTGGGTGAAGCTGCACTGAACAAGCTGGACGAAGCCGGTATCGTTTACGTAGGTGCTGAAGTTGGCGCTGGCGACATTCTGGTAGGTAAGGTCACTCCAAAAGGCGAGACCCAGCTCACTCCAGAAGAAAAACTGCTGCGCGCTATCTTCGGTGAGAAGGCAAGCGACGTTAAAGACACCTCCCTGCGGGTACCTACCGGTACCAAGGGTACTGTCATCGACGTTCAGGTCTTCACTCGTGATGGTGTAGAGCGTGACGCCCGTGCACTTTCCATCGAGAAAACTCAGCTCGACGAGATCCGTAAGGACTTGAACGAAGAGTTCCGGATCGTTGAAGGCGCTACTTTTGAGCGTCTGCGTTCCGCTCTGGTTGGCCGTAAGGTCGAAGGCGGCGCTGGCTTGAAGAAAGGTCAGGACATCACCGACGAAGTTCTCGACGGTCTTGAGCATGGTCAGTGGTTCAAACTGCGCATGGCTGAAGATGCTCTGAACGAGCAGCTCGAGAAGGCTCAGGCTTACATCGTTGATCGTCGCCGTCTTCTGGATGACAAGTTCGAAGACAAGAAGCGCAAGCTGCAGCAAGGCGATGACCTGGCTCCAGGCGTTCTGAAGATCGTTAAGGTTTACCTGGCAATCCGTCGTCGCATCCAGCCGGGCGACAAGATGGCCGGTCGTCACGGTAACAAGGGTGTGGTCTCCGTGATCATGCCGGTTGAAGATATGCCGCACGATGCCAACGGCACGCCGGTCGATATCGTGCTCAACCCGTTGGGCGTACCTTCGCGTATGAACGTTGGTCAGATTCTCGAAACTCACCTGGGTCTAGCGGCCAAAGGTTTGGGCGAGAAGATCAACCGCATGCTTGAAGAGCAGCGTAAAGTTGTTGAACTGCGCAAGTTCCTGACCGAAATCTACAACGAGATCGGCGGCCGCCAAGAAAACCTGGAAGACTTTAGCGATAAAGAAATCCTGGATCTGGCGAAGAACCTGCGTAACGGCGTGCCTATGGCCACCCCGGTGTTCGACGGTGCCAAAGAAGTTGAAATCAAGGCAATGCTCAAACTGGCAGATATGCCAGAAAGCGGCCAGATGCAGCTGTTCGATGGTCGTACCGGCAACAAGTTCGAGCGTCCGGTTACCGTTGGCTACATGTACATGCTGAAGCTGAACCACTTGGTGGACGACAAGATGCATGCGCGTTCCACTGGTTCTTACAGCCTGGTTACCCAGCAGCCGCTGGGTGGTAAGGCTCAGTTCGGTGGTCAGCGTTTCGGGGAGATGGAGGTGTGGGCGCTGGAAGCATACGGCGCGGCCTACACTCTGCAGGAAATGCTCACAGTGAAGTCGGACGATGTGAACGGCCGTACCAAGATGTACAAAAACATCGTGGATGGCGATCACCGCATGGAGCCGGGCATGCCCGAGTCTTTCAACGTGTTGATCAAAGAAATCCGTTCGCTCGGCATCGATATCGATCTGGAAACCGAATAACACGTGACGCGAATCGAGGGTGGGTCTTTATGACCGCCCTCTGCTCCGCCAGGAGGAAAGGCCTTGAAAGACCTACTGAATTTGCTGAAAAACCAGGGTCAAGTCGAAGAGTTCGACGCCATCCGTATTGGATTGGCATCGCCTGAGATGATCCGTTCGTGGTCGTTCGGTGAAGTTAAAAAGCCGGAAACCATCAACTACCGTACGTTCAAACCTGAACGTGACGGCTTGTTCTGCGCCAAGATCTTTGGCCCGGTCAAGGATTACGAGTGCCTGTGCGGTAAGTACAAGCGCCTGAAGCACCGTGGTGTGATCTGTGAGAAGTGCGGCGTTGAAGTTGCGCTGGCCAAAGTCCGTCGTGAGCGTATGGCTCACATCGAACTGGCATCGCCTGTCGCCCACATCTGGTTCCTGAAGTCCCTGCCATCCCGTATCGGCTTGCTGATGGACATGACCCTGCGTGATATCGAGCGCGTTCTCTACTTCGAGAGCTACGTCGTTATCGATCCAGGCATGACCACCCTTGAAAAAGGTCAGCTGCTGAACGATGAGCAGTACTTCGAAGCTTTGGAAGAGTTCGGTGATGACTTCGACGCCCGTATGGGTGCTGAAGCCGTCCGTGAGCTCCTGCACGCTATCGATCTGGAACACGAGATTGGCCGTCTGCGTGAAGAAATTCCGCAAACCAACTCCGAAACCAAAATCAAGAAGCTGTCCAAGCGTCTGAAGCTGATGGAAGCCTTCCAGGGTTCGGGCAACCTGCCTGAGTGGATGGTTCTGACCGTTCTGCCGGTTCTGCCGCCAGATCTGCGTCCATTGGTTCCGCTGGACGGTGGTCGCTTCGCGACTTCTGACCTCAACGATCTGTATCGTCGAGTGATCAACCGTAACAACCGTTTGAAGCGCCTGCTTGATCTGTCCGCTCCGGACATCATCGTGCGCAACGAAAAACGTATGTTGCAGGAAGCTGTCGATGCTCTGCTCGACAACGGCCGTCGCGGTCGCGCCATTACTGGTTCGAACAAGCGTCCTCTAAAATCCCTGGCTGACATGATCAAGGGTAAGCAGGGTCGTTTCCGTCAGAACTTGCTCGGTAAGCGTGTTGACTACTCGGGTCGTTCGGTAATTACCGTTGGTCCGACCCTGCGTCTGCACCAGTGCGGTCTGCCGAAGAAAATGGCTCTCGAGCTGTTCAAACCGTTCATTTTTGGCAAGCTGGAAATGCGTGGCCTCGCCACGACCATCAAAGCTGCCAAGAAAATGGTTGAGCGCGAATTGCCAGAGGTTTGGGACGTTCTCGCGGAAGTTATCCGTGAACACCCAGTGCTTCTTAACCGTGCACCAACTCTTCACCGTCTGGGTATTCAGGCTTTTGAACCGGTACTGATCGAAGGTAAGGCTATTCAGCTGCACCCTCTGGTCTGTGCTGCGTACAACGCCGACTTCGACGGCGACCAGATGGCTGTACACGTACCGTTGACGCTGGAAGCCCAGCTCGAAGCGCGTGCGTTGATGATGTCGACCAACAACATTCTGTCGCCAGCCAACGGTGAGCCAATCATCGTTCCTTCGCAGGACGTTGTATTGGGTCTGTACTACATGACTCGTGAAGCGATCAACGCCAAGGGCGAAGGTCGTGTGTTTGCGGATCTGCAGGAAGTTGACCGTGTATTCCGTGCCGGCGAAGCCGCGCTGCATGCCAAGGTTAAAGTCCGCATCCACGAAACGATCAACGATCGTGATGGTGGCAGCGTCAAGAACACCCGTATCGTCGACACCACTGTCGGCCGTGCGCTGTTGTTCCAGGTGGTTCCGGCTGGCCTGTCGTATGACGTGGTCAACCAGCCAATGAAGAAAAAGGCGATCTCCAAGCTGATCAACCAGTGTTACCGCGTGGTTGGTTTGAAAGAGACCGTTATCTTCGCTGACCAGTTGATGTACACCGGTTTTGCTTACTCGACGATTTCGGGTGTTTCCATTGGTGTTAACGACTTCGTTATCCCTGATGAAAAAGCTCGCATCATTGACGCGGCTACCGAAGAAGTTAAAGAAATCGAGAGTCAGTACGCCTCGGGCCTGGTAACTCAGGGCGAGAAGTACAACAAGGTAATCGACCTTTGGTCCAAGGCGAACGACGAAGTCTCGAAAGCGATGATGTCGAACCTGTCCAAAGAGCGCGTTATCGACCGTCACGGCGTCGAAGTTGATCAGGAATCCTTCAACTCGATGTACATGATGGCTGACTCCGGCGCACGGGGTTCGGCTGCACAGATTCGTCAGCTGGCGGGTATGCGTGGTCTGATGGCCAAGCCAGACGGCTCGATCATTGAGACGCCGATCACTGCGAACTTCCGTGAAGGTTTGAGCGTACTTCAGTACTTCATCTCTACTCACGGTGCTCGTAAGGGTCTTGCGGATACCGCGTTGAAAACCGCTAACTCCGGTTATCTGACCCGTCGTCTGGTTGACGTTGCTCAGGATCTGGTCGTTACCGAAGTTGACTGCGGTACAGAGCACGGTCTGCTGATGACGCCGCACATTGAAGGCGGCGACGTTGTTGAGCCATTGGGTGAGCGCGTACTGGGTCGAGTTATCGCTCGTGACGTATTCAAGCCTGGCACCGACGAAGTCATCGTGCCTGCCGGTACTCTGGTAGACGAGAAGTGGGTTGAGTTCATCGAGCTGAACAGCATCGACGAAGTAATCGTTCGCTCGCCAATCAGCTGCGAAACCCGTTACGGCATCTGCGCCAAGTGCTACGGCCGTGATCTGGCTCGTGGTCACCAGGTAAACATCGGTGAAGCGGTCGGCGTAATTGCTGCCCAGTCCATCGGTGAGCCGGGTACCCAGCTGACCATGCGTACGTTCCACATCGGTGGTGCGGCAAGCCGGACATCCGCTGCAGACAGCGTTCAGGTGAAGAATGGCGGTACTGTCCGTCTGCACAACCTGAAGCACGTTGAGCGAGTAGATGGTCACCTGGTTGCTGTATCGCGTTCCGGTGAGCTGGCGATCGCTGATGACTACGGTCGTGAGCGTGAGCGTTACAAGCTGCCTTACGGTGCAGTGATTTCGGTGAAGGAAGGCGACAAGGTCGACGCTGGTTCGATCGTAGCCAAGTGGGATCCGCACACTCACCCAATCGTTACCGAAATGAAAGGTACCGTGACCTACGTGGGCATGGAAGAAGGCATCACGATCAAGCGTCAGACAGACGAATTGACCGGTATGACCAACATTGAAGTTCTGGATGCCAAGGACCGTCCTGCTGCCGGTAAGGACATCCGTCCAGCCGTCAAGATGGTAGGTCTGGATGGCAAGGATCTGCTGTTGCCAGGTACCGATGTGCCTGCACAGTATTTCCTGCCTGCTAACGCCTTGGTTGGTGTGGCTGACGGTGCTCAGATCGCGATCGGTGATGTTATCGCCCGTATCCCGCAAGAAACTTCGAAAACTCGAGACATCACCGGTGGTCTGCCGCGTGTTGCCGACTTGTTCGAAGCTCGTCGTCCGAAAGAGGCGTCGATCCTTGCAGAAGTCAGCGGTACCATTGCTTTCGGTAAAGAGACTAAAGGCAAGCGTCGTCTGGTTATCACGCCTAACGACGGTAGCGATCCATACGAAGAGCTGATTCCAAAATGGCGTCACCTGAACGTCTTCGAAGGCGAACAGGTTAACCGTGGTGAAGTTATCTCTGATGGTCCTAGCGATCCGCACGACATCCTGCGTTTGCTGGGTGTGAGTGCGCTGGCCAAGTACATCGTGAACGAGATTCAAGACGTTTACCGTCTGCAGGGCGTGAAGATCAACGATAAGCACATCGAGACCATTCTGCGTCAGATGCTGCGTAAAGTTGAAATCTCCGAATCTGGCGATTCCACCTTCATCAAAGGTGATCAGATGGAGTTGACTCACGTTCTCGTAGAAAACGAGCGCTTGAACACCGACGAGAAGTTTGTCGCCAAGTTCACCCGTGTACTGCTGGGTATCACCAAGGCTTCGTTGTCCACTGAGTCGTTCATCTCCGCGGCGTCTTTCCAAGAGACAACTCGCGTACTGACCGAAGCAGCAGTTACAGGCAAGCGCGATTATCTGCGCGGCTTGAAAGAGAACGTGGTTGTAGGTCGTCTGATCCCTGCCGGTACCGGTCTGGCTTATCACAGCGAGCGCAAGCGTCGTCGTGATGTTGACAAGCCGTTGCGCGTCAGCGCTAGCGAAGTCGAAGCAGCATTGACTGAAGCGTTGAACTCCAGCGGTAATTAAAGAGTAAGGCCTCGGTCTCTTTTCTCACCGAACGACAGGTAAATCCTGTTGTTCGGTGAGAAAGGAGCTCGGGGCTTTGTCTTGACTGGGGGCAAGATCCTCTTTAGACTCTTGTACCCCTAAATTTGGCGGGACTCGCGTCCTGCCATTTTGCTTTTCTTGCAAGACAATAGCGTCGCAAGACAACAGTGGAGCTAGTAGATGGCAACTATCAACCAGCTGGTACGTCAGCCGCGTAAGCGTATCGTCGAGAAATCCGACGTGCCTGCGCTGCAGAACTGCCCGCAACGTCGTGGCGTATGCACTCGTGTGTATACCACCACGCCGAAAAAACCTAACTCGGCACTGCGTAAAGTATGCCGTGTGCGCCTGACCAACGGTTTCGAGGTTTCCTCGTACATCGGTGGTGAAGGTCACAACCTGCAAGAGCACAGCGTGGTACTGATCCGTGGCGGTCGTGTAAAAGACTTGCCAGGTGTTCGTTATCACACCGTTCGTGGTTCTCTGGATACTTCCGGCGTTAAAGGTCGTAACCAGGGTCGTTCGAAATACGGTACCAAGAAGCCTAAGTAGTATTTGGCTTCCTGTGACAAATTGCAGATTTCTATTTTTCTGAGTCGATAAGAGTAAGGTCGGGCGCGCCCTTGATGGGTGATGGTCCCGAGCTAACCTGAAGACCGTTTGAGGGCTTATCCATGCCAAGAAGACGCGTAGCAGCCAAGCGCGAAGTGCTTGACGATCCAAAATACGGAAGCCAAATTCTGGCCAAGTTCATGAACCACGTGATGGAAAGCGGTAAAAAAGCCGTTGCCGAGCGTATCGTTTATGGCGCGCTGGAAAAGGTTAAAGAACGCAAGAACAGCGATCCCCTGGAAATCTTCGAGAAAGCTCTCGACGCCATCGCTCCGCTGGTCGAAGTGAAGTCGCGCCGTGTAGGCGGTGCTACTTACCAGGTTCCGGTCGAAGTTCGTCCGTCCCGTCGTAATGCGTTGGCAATGCGCTGGCTGGTAGACTTCGCGCGCAAGCGCGGTGAGAAGTCTATGGCTCTGCGTTTGGCTGGCGAACTGTTGGACGCCGCCGAAGGTAAAGGTGCTGCAGTTAAGAAGCGTGAAGACGTGCACCGTATGGCTGAAGCTAACAAAGCTTTCTCGCACTACCGCTTCTAATTTCAGCGTCACTAATTTTGCGAGGGCTTTATGGCTCGTACTACTCCGATTAACCGCTACCGTAACATCGGTATCGTTGCTCACGTGGATGCTGGTAAAACCACTACCACTGAGCGCGTCCTTTTTTACACTGGCGTAAACCACAAAATGGGCGAGGTGCATGATGGCGCCGCGACCATGGACTGGATGGTGCAAGAGCAGGAGCGGGGTATTACCATTACTTCCGCTGCTACGACTGCATTCTGGGCTGGCTCCGTTAAGCAGTTCGAGAAGCACCGCTTCAATATCATCGATACTCCGGGTCACGTTGACTTCACCATTGAAGTGGAGCGCTCTTTGCGCGTACTCGATGGCGCGGTCGTTGTGTTCTGTGGCACTTCGGGTGTTGAGCCTCAGTCCGAAACCGTATGGCGTCAAGCCAACAAGTACGGTGTTCCGCGTCTTGTTTACGTAAACAAGATGGACCGTGCTGGTGCAAACTTCCTGCGCGTGATCGGTCAGATCAAGCAGCGCCTGGGTCACACTCCGGTGCCAATCCAGTTGGCTATCGGCTCTGAAGACAACTTCCAGGGTCAGATCGATCTGATGACCATGGAAGCGGTTTACTGGGATGACGCCGACAAGGGCATGGCCCCTCGTCGCGAAGCTATTCCTGCTGAGCTGCAAGAGTTGGCTGATGAGTGGCGTAGCAACATGGTTGAAGCTGCTGCTGAAGCCAGTGAAGAGCTGATGAACAAGTATCTCGAGGGTGAAGAGCTCACCAACGAGGAAATCGAAGGCGCTCTGCGTCAGCGTACTATCGCTGGTGAAATCGTTCTCGCTGTTTGCGGTTCTTCCTTCAAGAACAAGGGTGTTCCCCTGGTTCTCGATGCTGTGATCAAGTACCTGCCTGCGCCTGTGGACATTCCTGCCATCAAGGGTTCCGATCCGGATGACGAGACTGTCGAAATGGAGCGTCATGCAGACGACAACGAGCCATTCTCGGCTCTGGCGTTCAAGATCGCTACCGACCCATTCGTGGGTACTTTGACCTTTGCTCGCGTTTACTCGGGTGTGTTGAGCTCCGGCGACGGCGTGATCAACTCGGTAAAAGGCAAGAAAGAGCGCGTTGGTCGTATGGTGCAAATGCATGCGAACACCCGTGAAGAGATCAAAGAAGTTCGCGCTGGTGACATCGCGGCTCTGATCGGCATGAAGGACGTCACTACTGGTGACACCCTCTGCTCGGCTGACAAGCCAATCATCCTGGTTCGCATGGACTTCCCGGAGCCGGTTATTTCGGTTGCCGTTGAGCCTAAAACCAAGGATGACCAGGAAAAAATGGGTATCGCTCTGGGCAAACTTGCTCAGGAAGACCCTTCTTTCCGCGTTAAGACTGATGAAGAGACTGGTCAAACGATCATCTCTGGCATGGGCGAATTGCACCTGGACATCCTGGTTGACCGGATGCGCCGTGAGTTCAACGTCGAAGCCAACATCGGCAAGCCACAGGTTTCCTATCGTGAGAAAATCACGAAGGCTTGTGAGATCGAAGGCAAGTTCGTTCGTCAATCCGGCGGTCGTGGTCAGTTCGGCCATTGCTGGATTCGTTTTGCTCCTGCTGACGAAGGTCAGGAAGGTCTGCAGTTCGTGAACGAAGTGGTTGGTGGTGTTGTTCCTAAGGAATACATCCCGGCTATCCAGAAGGGTATCGAAGAGCAGATGAAGAACGGTGTTGTTGCCGGCTATCCGCTGATCGGCCTGAAGGCTACCGTTTTCGATGGTTCTTACCACGACGTCGACTCCAACGAGATGGCGTTTAAGGTGGCAGCCTCCATGGCGACCAAGCAACTCGCTACCAAAGGTGGTGGTGTTGTTCTTGAGCCGATCATGAAGGTTGAAGTTGTTACACCTGAGGACTACATGGGTGACGTGATGGGTGACCTGAACCGTCGTCGTGGTCTGATCCAGGGTATGGAAGATACGGTTTCTGGCAAAGTGATTCGCGCCGAAGTACCGTTGGGTGAGATGTTCGGTTATGCGACCGACGTTCGCTCCATGTCTCAGGGTCGCGCGAGCTACTCCATGGAATTCTCCAAATACTCCGAAGCTCCGTCGAATGTCGTCGAAGCTATCGTTAAAAAACAAGGCTGATTTCAGCCCCTTTAGGCTAGGAGTTCACTGTCGTGGCTAAAGAAAAATTTGAACGTAACAAACCGCACGTCAACGTTGGCACTATCGGTCACGTTGACCACGGTAAAACCACTCTGACTGCTGCTCTGACTCGCGTCTGCTCCGAAGTTTTCGGTTCGGCCAAAGTCGACTTCGATAAAATCGATAGCGCACCAGAAGAAAAAGCTCGCGGTATCACCATCAACACCGCTCACGTTGAATACGATTCGGCCGTTCGCCACTACGCGCACGTTGACTGCCCAGGTCACGCCGACTACGTAAAAAACATGATCACCGGTGCTGCTCAGATGGACGGCGCTATCCTGGTTTGTTCCGCTGCTGACGGCCCGATGCCTCAGACTCGTGAGCACATCCTGCTGTCCCGTCAGGTAGGCGTTCCGTACATCGTTGTCTTCCTGAACAAGGCTGACATGGTTGACGACGCAGAGCTGCTGGAACTGGTTGAAATGGAAGTTCGTGATCTGCTGAGCACTTACGAGTTCCCAGGTGATGACACTCCGATCATCATCGGTTCTGCTCTGATGGCTCTGAACGGCCAAGACGACAACGAAATGGGCACCACTGCCGTTAAGAAACTGGTTGAGACTCTGGACAGCTACATCCCAGAACCAGTTCGTGCTATCGACAAGCCGTTCCTGATGCCTATCGAAGACGTATTCTCGATCTCTGGTCGCGGTACTGTTGTAACTGGCCGTGTTGAGCGTGGCATCATCAAGATCCAGGAAGAAGTAGAGATCGTGGGTCTGCGTGACACCACTAAAACTACTTGCACTGGCGTTGAGATGTTCCGCAAGCTGCTGGACGAAGGTCGTGCTGGTGAGAACTGTGGCGTTCTGCTGCGTGGCACCAAGCGTGACGACGTTGAGCGTGGTCAGGTTCTGGTTAAGCCAGGTACCGTTAAGCCGCACACTCAGTTCGAAGCTGAAATCTACGTTCTGAGCAAAGAAGAGGGTGGTCGTCACACTCCTTTCTTCAAGGGCTACCGTCCACAGTTCTACTTCCGTACTACCGACGTAACTGGTAGCTGCGAACTGCCGGAAGGCACCGAAATGGTTATGCCAGGTGATAACGTTAAAGTTTCCGTTACCCTGATCAAGCCAATCGCAATGGAAGATGGTCTGCGTTTCGCAATTCGTGAAGGCGGTCGTACCGTCGGCGCTGGCGTCGTAGCCAAAATCATCGCGTAAGCAATGATTTGATAAAAAGCCTCCGCTTGCGGGGGCTTTTTTATTGGGTTGACACCCTGTCAGCCCATCTATAGAATTGCGCCTCCTTTTAACGGGCGTATTGCGCTCGGTGGGAACAGCAATCTGGAGTCTGAATCCAATGCAAAACCAGCAAATCCGTATCAGGTTGAAGGCTTTTGACCATCGCCTGATCGACCAATCCACCCAGGAAATCGTGGAAACCGCGAAACGTACTGGTGCTCAGGTGCGTGGTCCAATTCCACTGCCGACCCGTAAAGAGCGGTTCACTGTTCTGGTTTCTCCGCACGTCAACAAAGACGCGCGCGACCAGTACGAGATCCGTACTCATAAACGCGTTCTGGACATCGTTCAGCCAACGGATAAAACCGTTGATGCGCTTATGAAGCTTGATCTTGCGGCCGGTGTGGAAGTGCAGATCAGCCTCGGCTAAGACTTGGGTCTTAGTCGTGTAACGCTCTGAAATGGGCGGCCATAGCGGGTGAAAGCCCCGTACACTCATGAGGTTTACAACATGACTATTGGTGTAGTCGGTCGTAAATGCGGTATGACCCGTATTTTCACCGAAGAAGGTGTCTCCATTCCGGTTACGGTCATTGAGATCGAGCCGAATCGCGTCACCCAGTTCAAAACTGAAGAAACCGATGGCTATCGTGCAGTGCAAGTCACTGTCGGCGAGCGTCGTGCTTCGCGTGTTACAGCTGCTCAAGCTGGCCACTTCGCTAAAGCGAACGTTGCCGCTGGTCGTGCCGTGATGGAGTTCCGTCTTGAAGAAGGCGAATACCAAGCAGGCGACCTGATCAACGCTGAAATCTTCGCTGCTGGTCAACTGGTTGATGTAACCGGTCAGTCCAAAGGTAAAGGCTTCCAGGGTACGATCAAGCGTTGGAATTTCCGCGGGCAAGATAACACCCACGGTAACTCCGTATCCCACCGCGTCCCAGGCTCTATCGGCCAGTGCCAGACTCCTGGTCGTGTATTCAAGGGCAAAAAAATGTCCGGTCATATGGGCGCTGAGCGCGTGACCGTGCAGTCCCTGGAAGTAGTGCGCGTGGACGCTGAACGCAATCTGTTGTTGGTCAAGGGCGCTGTTCCTGGCGCTACTGGCGGCAACCTGGTTGTACGTCCAGCAGCCAAGGCTCGCGGTTAAGGGGAAGCTGACATGCAATTAAATGTAAATGACGCTCAGGCAATCGAAGTTTCCGAACTGACATTTGGCGGCGAGTTCAACGAGACACTGGTTCACCAGGCAGTCGTGGCCTACATGGCTGGCGGTCGTCAGGGTACCAAGCAGCAAAAGACCCGTTCTGATGTCCGTGGTGGCGGTAAGCGCCCTTGGCGTCAAAAGGGTACTGGCCGTGCTCGTGCCGGTACAATCCGTAGCCCAATCTGGCGTGGCGGTGGTACCACTTTCGCAGCACGTCCACAGGATCACTCTCAGAAGCTCAACAAGAAGATGTATCGCGCAGCTCTGCGCTCCATCCTTGCTGAACTGGTTCGTACTGATCGTCTGGTCGTGGTTCAGGACTTCGCTGTTGAAGCACCGAAAACCAAAGATCTGCTGAACAAGCTGACCGGTATGGGCCTGACTGATGTCTTGATCGTATCTGATGCTGTTGACCAGAATCTGTACCTGGCTGCTCGCAACCTGCCGCACGTAGATGTACGTGATGTTCAAGGTTCCGATCCAGTTAGTCTGATCGCATACGACAAAGTGTTGATCACTGTGTCGGCCGTGAAGAAATTCGAGGAGCTGCTGGGATGAACCAGGAACGCGTATTTAAAGTTCTGCTTGGCCCGCACGTTTCCGAAAAGGCTACGGTTCTTGCAGACAAGAAAGGTCAGTTCGTTTTCAAGGTTGCTACTGACGCAACCAAGCTGGAAATCAAGAAGGCCGTCGAAAGCCTGTTCAGCGTGAAAGTAGAGCGTGTTACTACCCTGAATGTTCTGGGTAAGAGCAAGCGCACTGCTCGCGGTCTGGGCAAGCGTAATGACTGGAAGAAGGCAGTTATCTCCCTTCAGCCAGGCCAAGATCTCGATTTCAGCAGCAGTGCTGAGTAAGGAAGGGGTGCATCATGGCAATCGTTAAATGCAAACCGACTTCCCCTGGCCGCCGTTTTGTGGTCAAGGTGGTCAACCAGGAGCTGCATAAAGGCGCTCCTCACGCACCGCTGCTCGAGAAAAAGTCGAAGTCTGGTGGTCGTAACAACAATGGCCGTATTACTACCCGTCATATCGGTGGTGGTCATAAACAGCATTATCGTCTGGTCGACTTCCGTCGCAACGACAAAGATGGCATCGCTGCCACTGTCGAGCGTATCGAATACGATCCAAACCGTACTGCTCACATCGCATTGCTGCTGTACGCAGACGGCGAGCGTCGCTACATCATCGCCCCTAAAGGCGTAAGTGCTGGCGATCAGCTGATTGCAGGCGCTTTGGCTCCAATCAAGCCGGGTAACGCTCTTCAACTGCGTAACATTCCAGTTGGTAGCACCGTTCACGGTATCGAACTGAAGCCAGGTAAAGGTGCACAGATCGCTCGTTCCGCTGGTGCTTCTGCTCAGCTGATCGCTCGTGAAGGTGTCTACGTGACCCTGCGTCTGCGTTCGGGCGAAATGCGTAAAGTGCTTTCCGAGTGCCGTGCAACGCTGGGCGAAGTCTCGAACTCCGAGCACAGCCTGCGTTCCTTGGGTAAAGCTGGTGCCAAGCGCTGGCGTGGCGTTCGCCCAACCGTTCGTGGTGTTGCCATGAACCCGGTTGATCACCCACATGGTGGTGGTGAAGGTCGTACCTCTGGTGGTCGTCATCCGGTATCGCCGTGGGGCTTCCCGACTAAGGGCGCGAAGACTCGTGGTAATAAGCGTACCGACAAAATGATCGTCCGTCGTCGCAAGTAAATAGAGGGATACGACAGTGCCACGTTCTCTGAAAAAAGGTCCTTTTATTGATCTTCACCTACTGAAGAAGATCGAAGTGGCGGCGGAAAAGAACGATCGCAAACCGGTGAAAACCTGGTCGCGTCGTTCGATGATCCTGCCACAAATGGTCGGTTTGACCATTGCTGTGCATAACGGTCGCCAACATGTCCCAGTTCTCGTGAACGAAGACATGGTCGGCCATAAACTGGGCGAGTTTGCCGGTACCCGCACTTATCGTGGGCACGTGGCAGACAAGAAAGCCAAGCGTTAAGGGGTAAGGAACGATGGAAGTAGCCGCTAAGTTGTCGGGCGCTCGAATCTCCGCCCAGAAAACCCGCTTGGTCGCCGACCAGATCCGCGGGAAGAAGGTGGGCGAAGCGCTCAACCTGTTGGCTTTCAGCAACAAGAAAGCTGCCGAGATCCTGAAGAAAGTGCTGGAGTCGGCTGTAGCCAACGCCGAGCACAACGAAGGCGCAGACGTTGATGACCTCCGGGTCTCTACTGTTTTCGTCAACGAAGGGCGTTCGCTGAAGCGCATCATGCCACGTGCCAAAGGCCGTGCTGATCGCATCGTCAAGCGGTCTTGCCATATCACTGTCAAGGTTGCTGACAAGTAACGGAGTCGAAGAGATGGGTCAGAAAGTACATCCCATTGGCATTCGCCTGGGAATCGTCAAGGAGCACACCTCCGTCTGGTACGCAGACGGTCGGACTTATGCGGACTATTTGTTCGCTGATCTGAAAGTGCGTGAGTATCTCCAAGACAAACTAAAAAGCGCGTCCGTAAGCCGTATCGATATCCATCGTCCGGCTCAGACAGCACGTATCACCATCCACACTGCTCGTCCAGGTATCGTTATCGGGAAGAAAGGTGAAGATGTTGAGAAACTGCGTCAGGACCTGACCAAGCAAATGGGTGTGCCTGTGCACATCAATATCGAAGAGATCCGTAAGCCGGAGCTCGACGGTATGCTGGTTGCGCAGAGCGTAGCTCAGCAGCTGGAGCGTCGTGTAATGTTCCGTCGCGCTATGAAGCGCGCTGTACAGAACGCAATGCGCATTGGTGCCAAAGGCATCAAAATCCAAGTGAGCGGTCGTCTCGGCGGTGCTGAAATTGCACGTACTGAATGGTATCGCGAAGGTCGTGTGCCTTTGCACACCCTGCGTGCCGACATCGACTATGCCAACTACGAAGCTCACACCACTTATGGTGTGATCGGTGTAAAGGTTTGGATCTTCAAAGGCGAAGTAATTGGTGGTCGCCAAGAAGAACTGAAACCACAAGCACCTGCGCCTCGTAAAAAAGCTGCTAAGTAAGGGGTACGCCAAATGTTGCAACCAAAGCGTACGAAGTTCCGCAAGCAGATGACAGGCCACAACCGTGGTCTGGCATTGCGCGGTAGCAAAGTCAGCTTCGGCGAGTTCGCGCTGAAGTCTGTTGCTCGTGGTCGTCTCACTGCCCGTCAGATTGAGTCAGCGCGTCGTGCACTGACCCGTCACGTTAAGCGTGGCGGTAAAATCTGGATCCGTGTATTCCCGGACAAGCCTGTAACCAAAAAGCCCCTCGAAGTTCGTATGGGTAAAGGTAAGGGTAACGTGGAGTACTGGGTTGCCCAGATTCAGCCAGGCAAAGTCCTGTATGAAATCGAGGGTGTTTCTGAAGAGCTGGCGCGTGAGGCTTTCGCCCTGGCTGCTGCAAAGCTGCCGCTCGCCACCTCCTTTGTTAAACGGACGGTGATGTGATGAAAGCGAATGAACTTCGTGAAAAATCAGCACAGCAGCTGAACGAGCAACTGCTCGGCCTGCTGCGCGACCAGTTCAATCTGCGTATGCAGAAAGCAACTGGCCAGTTGGGGCAGTCTCACCTGCTCTCGCAAGTTAAGCGTGACATCGCTCGCGTGAAGACTGTGCTCAACCAGCAGGCAGGTAAGTAATCATGGCTGAAGCCGAAAAAACCGTCCGTACGCTGACTGGCCGTGTTGTCAGCGACAAGATGGACAAGACCATCACCGTTCTGATCGAGCGTCGCGTTAAGCACCCGATCTACGGTAAATACGTTAAGCGTTCGACTAAGCTGCACGCGCACGACGAAACCAATCAATGCCACATCGGCGACAAAGTCACGATTCGTGAAACTCGTCCTGTAGCCAAGACCAAGTCTTGGGCACTGGTTGATATTCTCGAACGCGCTGTGGAAGTCTAAGGACTAGGGGTCGGAGAAATTATATGATTCAGACTCAATCCATGCTCGATGTGGCCGATAACAGCGGCGCACGCCGCGTTATGTGCATCAAGGTGCTGGGTGGCTCCCATCGTCGTTACGCTGGTATCGGTGACATCATCAAAGTTACCGTCAAGGAAGCAATTCCTCGCGGTAAGGTGAAAAAAGGCCAAGTGATGACTGCTGTTGTAGTCCGCACTCGCCATGGCGTCCGTCGTGCTGACGGCTCCATCATCCGCTTTGATGGCAACGCTGCTGTTCTTTTGAACAACAAGCAAGAGCCGATCGGCACCCGTATCTTTGGGCCAGTGACCCGTGAACTTCGTACTGAGAAGTTCATGAAGATCGTCTCGCTCGCCCCAGAAGTGCTGTAAGGAGATCCGACATGCAAAAGATTCGTCGTGACGACGAGATCATCGTGATCGCCGGCAAAGACAAAGGTAAGCGCGGTAAGGTGCTCAAGGTTCTCGCTGACGACCGTTTGGTCGTTAGTGGGATCAACCTGGTAAAGCGTCATACCAAGCCTAACCCGATGTCGGGCGTACAGGGCGGTATCGTCGAGAAAGAAGCGCCACTGCACGCTTCTAACGTCGCTATTTTCAACGGTGCAACCAACAAGGCTGATCGCGTTGGTTTCAAAGTTGAAGATGGCAAGAAAATTCGTGTCTTCAAGTCGACCCAAAAAGCGGTTGATGCTTGAACACTGCTAGGTAGAAGACCATGGCACGACTAAAAGAGATTTACCGGAAGGAAATCGCTCCGAAGCTTAAAGAAGAACTTAAGCTGTCGAACGTGATGGAAGTTCCGCGCGTTACCAAAATCACCCTGAACATGGGTCTGGGCGAAGCGATCGGTGACAAAAAAGTCATCGAGCACGCTGTTGCTGACCTGGAAAAGATCACCGGTCAAAAAGTCGTTGTGACTTACGCTCGGAAATCCATCGCTGGCTTTAAAGTCCGTGAAGGTTGGCCGATCGGTGTCAAAGTGACTCTGCGCCGTGAGCGTATGTATGAGTTCCTAGATCGTCTGCTGTCGATCTCCCTGCCTCGGGTTCGCGACTTCCGCGGCCTGAATGCCAAGTCCTTCGATGGTCGTGGTAACTACAGCATGGGCGTGAAAGAGCAGATCATTTTCCCGGAAATCGACTACGACAAGATCGATGCTCTCCGCGGTCTGGACATTACCCTGACCACCACTGCCAAGAACGATGATGAAGGCCGCGCTCTGCTGCGTGCTTTCAAATTCCCGTTCCGCAACTGATTGGAGTAGGAAAATGGCCAAGAAGAGCATGAAGAACCGTGAGCTGAAGCGTCAGCTCACCGTTGCCAAGTACGCCACCAAGCGTGCAGCGCTCAAAGCAATCATCGTTGATCTGAACGCAAGTCCAGAAGCGCGTTGGGAAGCTACCGTAGCTCTGCAGAAGCAGCCACGTGACGCAAGCGCTTCGCGCATGCGTAACCGCTGCCGCATCACTGGTCGTCCGCACGGCGTTTACCGCAAGTTCGGCCTTGGCCGTAACAAGCTGCGTGAAGCTGCAATGCGTGGTGATGTACCAGGTCTGGTTAAAGCCAGCTGGTAATACGCCTTTCACGCAGGATTCCGGTCGGTCGCGCAGGCGATTGGTCGGAATCAAGCCTGAATTTGAATCAAGCCCCTATTGGGGCTTGATTCATTTCCGGGGTGCGCCTAGAATTGCCGGCTCGCCTGAGCCCGTGTTTTTCATTTGCCCGGAATTTCTCGGCGACAAGCTGTAGCCGCAAGGCTAATTATTTTGTATTAGGAGCGTCTAGCCCATGAGTATGCAGGACCCGTTAGCGGACATGCTAACTCGTATCCGTAATGCCCAGATGGCTGAAAAGCCCGTCGTAAGCATGCCATCTTCCACGTTGAAGGTTGCTGTAGCCAAAGTCTTGAAAGACGAAGGTTACATTGCGGGTTATCAGATCAGCAGCGAAACAAAACCGCTGTTGTCCATCGAGCTGAAGTACTTCGAAGGCCGTCCAGTCATCGAAGAAGTGAAGCGCGTCAGCCGTCCAGGCTTGCGTCAGTACAAGTCCGTCGATGATCTGCCAAAAGTACGTGGCGGTCTCGGTGTGTCTATCGTCTCCACCAACAAAGGTGTGATGACGGATCGTGCTGCGCGCGCTGCCGGTGTCGGCGGCGAAGTGCTTTGCACAGTGTTCTAAGGGGGGATAAGCATGTCACGCGTAGCTAAGAACCCCGTTAAGTTGCCAGCAGGCGTCGAAGTTAAGCTCGTCGGCCAGCAGCTTTCGGTGAAGGGTGCCAAGGGCACTCTAGATCTGAACATCCATTCGTCCGTTGAGATTGTTGAAGAAGCTGGTGAGCTGCGTTTCGCTGCTCGCAATGGCGATCAACAAACTCGCGCAATGGCCGGCACCACTCGTGCACTGGTTAACAACATGGTCCAAGGCGTAAGCCAAGGCTTCGAGCGTAAGCTCCAGCTGGTCGGTGTTGGTTACAAAGCGCAAGCAAAAGGCACAGTGCTGAACCTGGCTCTTGGCTTCTCGCACCCAGTGGATTACGAACTGCCGGAAGGCATCACCGCTGAGACTCCCAACCAGACCGATATCTTCATCCGAGGTATCGACAAGCAGTTGGTTGGTCAAGTGGCCGCTGAGATCCGCGACTTCCGCCGTCCTGAGCCATACAAAGGCAAAGGTGTGCGTTACGCAGACGAAGTCGTCCGCCGTAAAGAAGCCAAGAAGAAGTAGGGCATAGCAAATGACCGTCAAAAAAGTTACCCGACTGCGTCGCGCTCGCAAAGCACGCCTGAAAATGCACGAGCTAGAAGTCGTGCGTCTCTGCGTGCACCGCTCTTCGCAGCACATTTATGCCCAGGTCATTTCGGCCGACGGCAGCAAAGTCTTGGCGAGCGCCTCGACTTTGGACAAAGAACTGCGTGATGGTGCCACTGGCAACATCGACGCGGCCACTAAGGTTGGCCAGCTGGTCGCTGCGCGTGCGAAAGCCGCCGGTGTATCGCAAGTGGCTTTCGACCGTTCTGGCTTCAAGTACCACGGCCGCGTCAAGGCGCTGGCTGATGCTGCTCGTGAAGGCGGGCTGGAGTTCTAAGTTATGTCAAATAACGACCAAAAACGCGACGAAGGCTACATTGAGAAGCTGGTTCAAGTTAACCGCGTTGCAAAGACTGTAAAGGGCGGCCGTATCTTCACTTTCACCGCGTTGACCGTGGTTGGTGATGGTAAAGGGCGTGTTGGTTTTGGCCGTGGCAAGTCACGTGAAGTGCCTGCTGCGATCCAGAAGGCGATGGAAGCTGCTCGCCGCAACATGATCCAGGTTGATCTGAATGGCACTACTCTGCAGTACGCAATGAAGTCCGCTCATGGCGCTTCGAAGGTGTACATGCAGCCTGCCTCTGAAGGTACCGGTATCATCGCTGGCGGCGCTATGCGCGCAGTGTTGGAAGTTGCTGGTGTTCAGAACGTATTGGCCAAGTGCTATGGCTCGACTAACCCGGTAAACGTGGTTCACGCCACCTTTAAGGGTTTGAAGGCTATGCAATCTCCTGAATCCATTGCTGCCAAGCGCGGCAAAAGTGTCAAGGAGATCTTCTGATCATGGCTACCGTTAAAGTAACGCTGATCAAAAGCATGACCGGTCGCATTCCTAACCACAAACTGTGTGTTAAAGGTCTGGGTCTGCGTCGCATCGGTCACACTGTAGAAGTGCTGGATACTCCCGAGAATCGCGGGATGATCAACAAAGCTTACTACATGCTGCGAGTCGAGGGTTAATCGATGAAACTCAATGATCTGAGTCCAGCGCCGGGTTCCCGTCGCGAAAAGCATCGTCCGGGCCGTGGTATCGGTAGCGGTTTGGGTAAGACTGGTGGCCGTGGTCACAAAGGTCAGACCTCCCGTTCCGGTGGCACTATTGCTCCGGGCTTTGAAGGCGGCCAACAGCCGTTGCATCGTCGTCTGCCAAAATTCGGCTTCGTTTCCCTGAAGGCCATGGACCGCGCAGAAGTGCGTCTGTCCGAGCTGGCTAAAGTGGAAGGCGACGTTGTAACTGTGCAGTCCCTGAAGGATGCCAACGTGATTAACCAAAACGTACAGCGCGTGAAAATCATGCTGTCCGGCGAAGTTAATCGCGCTGTCACCATCAAAGGTATCGCAGCCACCAAAGGTGCGCGTGCGGCTATCGAAGCAGCTGGCGGCAAGTTCGAGGAATAAATGGCTAAGCAAGGTGCTCTCTCTGCGCTCGGCAAAGGCGGTATGTCTGAACTCTGGGCTCGTCTGCGTTTTCTGTTCCTGGCGATTATCGTCTACCGAATAGGCGCACACATCCCGGTTCCAGGTATTAACCCGGAGCGACTCGCAGACCTGTTTCGACAGAATGAGGGGACCATTCTTAGCTTGTTCAACATGTTTTCCGGCGGTGCGCTGGAGCGGATGAGCATTTTTGCACTGGGGATCATGCCGTACATCTCGGCATCGATCATCATGCAATTGATGACCGCCGTCAGCCCACAGCTGGAGCAGTTGAAGAAGGAAGGGGAAGCTGGCCGTCGCAAGATCAGCCAGTACACCCGCTACGGCACCGTCGTTCTGGCCTTGGTTCAAGCTATCGGCATGTCCGTTGGCCTGGCCGGTCAGGGCGTTGCGTTCTCTGCAGATATCGGCTTCCACTTCGTGGCTGTCACCACCTTTGTGGCTGGTGCGATGTTCATGATGTGGCTGGGCGAGCAGATTACCGAGCGCGGTGTTGGTAACGGTATCTCGATGTTGATCTTCGCAGGTATCGTGGCCGGTCTTCCGAGAGCGATCGGGCAGTCTTTCGAGTCTGCACGTATGGGTGATATCAATATTTTTGCCCTGGTTGCGATCGGTTTGCTGGCAGTAGCGATTATCGGTTTTGTGGTGTTCATTGAGCGTGGTCAGCGTCGTATTGCTGTTCACTACGCCAAGCGTCAGCAGGGCCGTAAGGTCTTTGCTGCGCAGACTAGCCACTTGCCGCTGAAAGTGAATATGGCCGGTGTTATTCCAGCTATTTTCGCGAGCAGCATTTTGCTGTTTCCAGCGTCGTTGGGTGCCTGGTTCGGTCAGTCTGAAGGTATGGGCTGGTTGCAGGACATCTCGCAGTCGATCGCTCCTGGTCAGCCGTTGAATATTCTGCTGTTTAGTGCAGGGATTATTTTCTTCTGCTTCTTCTATACGGCGTTGATGTTCAATCCGAAAGACGTAGCGGAAAACCTGAAGAAGTCCGGTGCCTTTATTCCGGGCATCCGTCCAGGCGAGCAGTCTGCGCGCTATATTGATGGCGTTCTGACCCGCTTGACCATGTTCGGTGCTCTATATATGACGGCCGTCTGCCTGCTGCCTCAGTTTCTGGTGGTTGCAGCAAACGTACCGTTCTACCTTGGCGGGACCTCGTTGCTGATCGTGGTAGTGGTTGTGATGGACTTCATGTCCCAAGTACAATCGCACCTCGTTTCGCACCAGTACGAATCCCTGATGAAGAAAGCCAACCTGAAGGGCTACGGCAGCGGCATGTTGCGCTGAAGTACCCATAAGGTTCGAGGAGCTGGTAATGAAAGTTCGTGCATCGGTGAAAAAGCTGTGCCGTAACTGCAAGATTATTCGCCGCGAAGGTGTTGTTCGAGTAATTTGCAGCGCGGAACCACGTCACAAACAGCGCCAAGGCTGAGTGTGATCTGTGCTTAAGCCCAGCAGCTAGTGCGCTGCTGGGTTGATTATTTGTTATTACAGCGATATTATCTCGCGCCCTATTTCTTGGCTTCCGGGGCGTAGGTAGCTGTCAATTGGAGTCCCACTGAATGGCCCGTATTGCAGGCGTTAACATTCCAGATAACAAGCATACTGTTATCTCGCTGACCTACATCTATGGTGTTGGTCGCACCACTGCACAGAAAATCTGTGCAACCACTGGGGTTAACCCAGCGGCAAAGATCAAAGATCTGAGCGACGAGCAGATTGAACAGCTGCGTGGCGAAGTGGCGAAGTTCACCACTGAAGGTGACCTGCGTCGCGAAATCAACATGAAAATCAAGCGCTTGATGGATTTGGGCTGCTACCGCGGTCTGCGCCATCGTCGTGGTCTTCCAGTGCGCGGTCAGCGTACCAAGACTAACGCGCGTACTCGCAAAGGTCCGCGTAAGCCGATCCGCAAGTAATCGCACCAGCGCAACGACAGGAATTTAGTCATGGCAAAACCTGCTGCTCGTCCTCGTAAAAAAGTTAAAAAGACGGTGGTTGATGGCATCGCCCACATCCACGCTTCTTTTAACAACACAATCGTCACCATCACCGATCGTCAAGGTAACGCGCTGTCCTGGGCTACCTCCGGCGGTTCGGGTTTCCGCGGTTCTCGCAAGTCCACCCCGTTCGCTGCTCAAGTAGCTGCTGAACGTGCTGGTCAAGCTGCGCTGGAATATGGTCTGAAGAACCTCGACGTTAACGTCAAAGGTCCAGGCCCAGGTCGTGAGTCTGCTGTCCGTGCTTTGAACGGCTGTGGCTATAAGATCGCCAGCATCACCGACGTGACGCCAATCCCGCACAACGGGTGCCGTCCGCCGAAGAAGCGCCGCGTGTAATCCAGGAGACTGTAAGAAATGGCTCGTTACATTGGTCCAAAATGCAAGCTTGCTCGTCGTGAAGGCACCGATCTCTTTCTGAAGAGCGGCGTTCGCGCGATCGAATCCAAGTGCAACATCGAAGCAGCTCCAGGTATCCACGGCCAGCGCCGTGGCCGTCAGTCCGACTACGGCACCCAGCTGCGTGAGAAACAAAAAGTTCGTCGTATCTACGGCGTACTCGAGCGTCAATTCAGCGGTTACTACAAAGAAGCTGCCGGCAAGAAAGGCGCTACTGGTGAGAACCTGCTGCAATTGCTCGAATGCCGTCTGGACAACGTTGTATACCGTATGGGCTTCGGCTCGACTCGTGCCGAATCCCGTCAATTGGTTTCGCACAAGTCGATCAGCGTAAACGGCAAAACCGTTAACGTTCCGTCGTATCAGGTTCGTGCTGGTGACGTGGTTGCTATCCGCGAGAAAGCCAAGAACCAACTGCGCATCGTCCAGGCTCTCGATCTGTGTGCCCAACGTGGCCGCGTAGAATGGGTAGAAGTAGACACTGAGAAGAAATCGGGCGTTTTCAAGAACGTTCCAGCTCGCAGTGATCTGTCCGCCGACATCAACGAAAGCCTGATTGTCGAGCTCTACTCCAAGTAAGGGCTAGAAAATAGGTGCATCCATGCAGATTTCGGTAAATGAGTTCCTGACACCCCGCCATATTGATGTGCAGGTTGTCAGTCCAACCCGCGCCAAGATCACACTCGAGCCTCTCGAGCGTGGTTTCGGCCATACCCTGGGCAACGCGCTGCGCCGCATCCTGTTGTCCTCCATGCCCGGCTGTGCAGTAGTCGAGGCCGAGATTGACGGTGTACTCCACGAGTACAGCGCCATCGAAGGTGTACAGGAAGATGTAATTGAAATCCTGTTGAACCTTAAAGGTCTGGCTATCAAGCTGCACGGTCGAGACGAAGTTACGCTGACCTTGTCGAAGAAGGGTTCGGGGGTGGTTACCGCTGCCGATATTCAGCTGGATCATGATGTCGAGATCGTTAACCCCGATCACGTAATCGCTAACCTGGCGTCTAACGGCGCCCTGAACATGAAGCTCACCGTAGCTCGTGGTCGTGGTTATGAACCGGCAGACTCGCGTCAGAGCGATGAGGACGAAAGCCGCAGCATTGGTCGCTTGCAGCTTGACTCTTCGTTCAGCCCGGTTCGCCGTATCGCATACGTGGTGGAAAACGCCCGTGTCGAGCAGCGTACTAACCTGGACAAGCTGGTTATTGATCTGGAAACCAACGGTACTCTGGATCCTGAAGAGGCTATTCGCCGCGCTGCAACCATTCTGCAACAGCAGTTGGCTGCGTTCGTCGACCTCAAAGGTGACAGCGAACCAGTGGTAATCGAACAGGAAGACGAGATCGATCCGATCCTGCTCCGTCCGGTTGACGATCTGGAACTGACTGTACGTTCGGCCAACTGCCTCAAGGCGGAGAACATTTACTACATCGGCGACCTGATTCAGCGCACCGAAGTAGAACTGTTGAAGACTCCAAACCTTGGCAAGAAATCCTTGACTGAGATCAAGGACGTCCTGGCCTCCCGTGGTCTGTCCCTCGGCATGCGCCTCGACAACTGGCCGCCGGCAAGTCTTAAGAAGGACGACAAGGCGACTGCCTGATCGTCGTAATCACCGAACGTTGTGTTTGGTAAGGAATGAACCATGCGTCATCGTAAAAGTGGTCGTCACCTGAGCCGGACTAGCTCGCACCGTAAGGCCATGTTCCAAAACATGGCGGTGTCGCTGTTCGAGCACGAGCTGATCAAAACTACATTGCCGAAAGCTAAAGAACTGCGTCGCGTTGCTGAGCCGCTGATCACTTTGGCTAAAACAGACAGTCTGGCTAACCGCCGTCTGGCTTTCGACCGTACTCGTTCGAAAGCAATCGTTGGTAAGCTGTTCAACGATCTGGGCAAGCGTTATGCAACTCGCGAGGGTGGCTATCTGCGCATCCTGAAGTGCGGTTTCCGCACTGGCGACAACGCGCCTATGGCGTATGTCGAGCTGGTTGATCGTCCTGCTGGCGGTGAAGCTGTATCCGCTGAGTAAGATGTTAGTTTGAACAAGAAACCGGGCCCTGTGCCCGGTTTTTTGTTTTTCGGCTTCGCGTGTGTGGATTGGATATACCTATCGACAATCAAGATTTAATAAATTTTGCCGTGTAACAAAACTGGACAATAATCTCTGCCATGCCGATTAGCCGGTCGTTTTTGCCAGAGGAAAATTATTAATGAGCCAGTCCAAGACTCTTACCACCGCCAGCGGCGCTCCTGTAGCTGATAATCAGAATTCCCGCTCGGCCGGTCCGCGTGGCCCTTTGTTGCTCGATGATTTTCACCTGATCGAGAAGCTTGCTCATTTCAATCGTGAAAACATCCCTGAGCGTCGTGTACACGCGAAAGGCTCGGGTGCTCACGGTACTTTCACGGTTAGCCGTGACATCACCCAATACACCAGTGCCAACCTCTTTAATTCAGTGGGTAAACAGACCCCCATATTTCTGCGTTTTTCCACTGTCGGCGGCGAACGTGGTTCGGCTGATACCGAGCGAGATCCGCGTGGGTTTGCCCTGAAGTTCTACACAGAAGAAGGCAACTGGGACATCGTGGGTAACAACACGCCGGTATTCTTCATTCGTGACCCGATGAAGTTTCCTGACTTCATCCACACCCAAAAGCGCCAGCCGCAGACCAACCTCAAAAACGCTCAAATGATGTGGGATTTCTGGTCGCATTCCCCTGAGGCGCTGCATCAGGTGACGATTCTGTTCTCGGACCGTG
Organism: Pseudomonas maioricensis; assembly: GCF_022790535.1. Lineage (GTDB taxonomy): Bacteria > Pseudomonadota > Gammaproteobacteria > Pseudomonadales > Pseudomonadaceae > Aquipseudomonas > Aquipseudomonas maioricensis. The sequence continues at coordinate 13,741 of NZ_LOHG01000027.1, read as the reverse complement.
GCATCCCGGATGGCTATCGCCACATGCACGGGTTCGGCAGCCACACCTATAGCCTGATTAGCGCCAGTGGTGAACGTCACTGGGTCAAATGGCACTACAAGACCCAGCAGGGCATCAAAAACCTCACGCCTGCCGATGCTGCGCGTATTGCCGGGACCGATCCGGACTACGCTCAGCGCGACCTGTTCACGGCTATTGAGAAAGGCGAGTTTCCGAAGTGGACCGTCTGCATTCAATTGATGACTGAGGCACAGGCTGCAAACCATCACGAGAACCCTTTCGACGTGACCAAAACGTGGTCGCAGAAAGAGTACCCGCTGATCGAGGTCGGTGAGATTGAGCTCAATCGCAATCCGCTTAACTACTTCGCCGAGGTAGAGCAGGCGGCGTTCGGCCCAAGCAACATGGTCCCTGGTGTCGGCCTGTCTCCAGATCGTATGCTTCAAGGGCGTGTTTTCGCTTACGCTGATGCTCACCGCTACCGTGTAGGTACAAATCACCAGCAGTTGCCAATCAATGCACCAAAGAATCCTGTACATAGCTATCAACGTGACGGTGCAATGGCTTTCGGTAGCAACGGTGGTTCTGCGCCCAACTACGAGCCAAATAGCTACTCGGATGCGCCAAAGCAAGCGCCGCACTATGCTGAGCCGGGCTTGGCCCTTAGCGGGGCTGCTGATCGCTACGATCACCGCGAAGATGGCGACTACTACAGCCAAGCGGGGAAGTTGTTCAAACTCATGAGCGTTGATCAAAAAGCGCTGTTGATCAACAATATTGCCGGCACGATGGCGGGTGTTTCCAACGATGTAGTGCAGCGTCAGTTGCAGCATTTCTACAAGGCTGATGCCGCTTACGGCGAAGGTATTGCGAAAGTGCTGGGCGTATCGTTGATGTAAGTCTAAGTGATAAACGGAACCGCCCTCATTTGGGCGGTTTTTCGTATCTAATCGCTGGTTTTTCGCTGCTTTTTGTCGCTTTTTATCGCTCTGGCCAGTGACCTTCGCAGGCGGTTGGTTCAGACTATGCACTTTCAGGCAGGAGACGTGGGCGATGCTAGGCCACCCGGAAGTAATCGATTATCTCAATACGCTGCTGGTGGGCGAATTGGCAGCGCGTGACCAATATTTCGTTCATTCGCGTATGTACGAAGACTGGGGCTTTACCAAGCTCTACGAGCGTATCAATCACGAGATGGAAGAAGAGGCACAGCACGCCGATGCTCTGATGCGTCGTATCTTGATGCTCGAAGGCACTCCGCGGATGCGTCCGGATGACCTGGAGGTTGGTACTACGGTGCCCGAGATGTTCGCCGCTGATCTGCGTCTGGAATACAAGGTCCGTGCTGCACTGTGCAAAGGCATTGAGCTCTGCGAGCTGCACAAGGACTACGTCAGCCGGGACATTTTGCGTGTTCAGCTTGCCGACACCGAAGAAGATCACACGTATTGGCTCGAAAAGCAGCTGGGTCTCATCAAGACCATAGGCCTGGAAAACTACCTGCAATCGCAGTTCTGATTCTTCGCCAAGCTGCAAAAAAAAGCCCCTGCACTTCACGTGACAGGGGCTTTTTCGTTCAACCGGTCAAACAGCGTCAGGCTTTATCTCTAAGCAGCAACGGCTTGAGGTAGTGACCTGTGTAGGACTGCTCCATTTCAGACACCTGCTCCGGGGTGCCCACGGCAATGATCTGGCCGCCTTTGGAGCCGCCTTCCGGACCAAGGTCCACAAGCCAGTCGGCAGTCTTGATCACGTCCAGGTTGTGCTCGATAACCACCACTGTGTTGCCGTGGTCGCGCAGGCGATGCAGTACGTCCAGCAACTGCTGAATATCCGCGAAGTGCAACCCTGTGGTCGGCTCGTCGAGGATGTACAGGGTTTTGCCGGTGTCGCGCTTGGACAGCTCGCGGGACAGCTTCACCCGCTGCGCTTCACCGCCAGATAGCGTTGTCGCCGATTGACCCAGTTTGATGTACGAAAGGCCCACATCCATCAACGTCTGTAGCTTGCGCGCCAGGGCTGGAACCGCATCGAAGAATTCGCGTGCTTCTTCAATGGTCATTTCCAGCACTTCGTGGATGCTTTTGCCCTTGTATTTGATCTCAAGGGTTTCACGGTTGTAGCGCTTGCTCTTACACACGTCGCACGGCACGTAGATGTCTGGCAGGAAGTGCATCTCGACCTTGATCAGACCATCACCCTGGCAGGCCTCGCAGCGACCGCCTTTGACGTTAAAGGAGAAGCGTCCTGGGCCATATCCCCGGGACCGTGACTCTGGTACGCCAGAGAACAGCTCGCGGATTGGCGTGAACAGCCCGGTGTAAGTTGCCGGATTGGAGCGCGGTGTGCGACCGATCGGGCTTTGGTCGATATCGACGACCTTGTCCAGGTGCTCCAGGCCTTTGATGCTGTCGTGGGTCGCCGCCTCCAGCGTGGTTGCGCCATTCAGTGCTGTCGCGCTGAGCGGAAACAGCGTGTTGTTGATCAGCGTTGATTTGCCCGAGCCGGAAACGCCAGTCACACAGGTCAACAAGCCAATTGGAATTTCCAGATCGACGTTGCGCAAGTTGTTGCCACGGGCGCCCTTGAGGGTCAGTGACAGCTTTTTGTTGCGCGGCGTGCGTTTGGCTGGCACTGCGATCTTCACGCGGCCGGAGAGGTACTTGCCGGTGAGTGAGTCAGGGTGTGACATGACTTGGTCCGGTGTACCTTCTGCAACGATGTGCCCACCGTGCACACCAGCACCTGGACCGATGTCGACCACGTAATCGGCAAGGCGAATAGCATCTTCGTCATGCTCCACCACAATCACCGTGTTGCCGATATCGCGCAGATGCTTGAGTGTGCCCAACAACCGGTCGTTGTCTCGTTGGTGCAGCCCGATCGAAGGCTCATCGAGGATGTACATCACGCCGACGAGGCCGGCACCAATCTGGCTGGCCAGACGAATACGCTGAGCCTCACCGCCCGACAGGGTGTCAGCGCTACGATCAAGCGTCAGGTAATCAAGGCCGACGTTGACCAGAAACTGCAGGCGCTCGCGAATCTCTTTAAGAATTTTGTCAGCGATTTCGCCACGACGTCCGGTCAGCTTCAGCACACCGAAATATTCGGTGGCATCGCCGATTGGCATGTTCGTGACTGCTGGCAAAGTCTTTTCACCCACCCACACGTGACGAGCCTCGCGACGCAGGCGAGTACCACGGCAATCCGGGCAAGGTTGAGTACCAAGAAACTTGGCCAGCTCTTCGCGAACGGTCGCCGACTCGGTTTCCCGATAGCGACGTTCCAGATTGGGCACGATGCCTTCGAAGGGGTGAGCACGTTTGACGATGTCGCCACGATCATTCAGATAGCGGAAGTCAACATTCTGCGAGCCGCTGCCGTTAAGCAAAGTCTTCTGAATGTCGGCAGGCAGTTCCTTGAACGGTACTTCCAGGCTGAAATCGTAATGCTTGGCCAAAGAGCCGAGCATCTGGAAGTAATACACGTTGCGCCGGTCCCAGCCGCGTATCGCGCCTTCAGCCAGCGTCAATTCGGCATTCACCAGTCGTTTGATGTCGAAGAACTGCTTCACACCCAGGCCGTCGCAAGTCGGACAGGCGCCAGCCGGGTTGTTGAAGGAGAACAGCTTGGGTTCCAGCTCGCTGATCGCATGGCCACAAATCGGGCAGGCGAAGCGGGCAGAGAAAATCATTTCTTCGCCGGGCTCGTCATCCATCGGCGCGACCCAGGCGATACCGTCGGCGAGCTTCAGAGCAGTCTCGAAAGATTCGGCAAGGCGTTGCTGCAGGTCTGCGCGAACCTTGAAGCGGTCGACCACCACATCGATAGAGTGCTTCTTCTGTTTATCCAGTTTTGGCAGCTCATCGAGCTCACAGAGACGGCCATCAACCCGGGCGCGTACGAAACCCTGGGCACGTAATTCCTCGAACACCGACAAGTGCTCGCCCTTGCGTTCACGAACAACCGGGGCCAACAGCATCAGTTTGCTGCCTTCAGGTTGCGCCATAACCAGGTCAACCATCTGGCTAACGGTCTGCGCTTCCAGCGGGATGTCATGATCCGGGCAACGAGGCTGACCTACACGTGCGTATAGAAGGCGCAGATAGTCGTAGATCTCGGTGATCGTGCCCACGGTCGAGCGCGGGTTATGCGATGTCGATTTTTGCTCGATGGAAATAGCCGGCGACAGACCTTCAATGGTGTCGACGTCCGGCTTTTCCATCATCGAAAGGAATTGCCGGGCATACGCTGAAAGTGATTCGACATAGCGCCGTTGCCCTTCGGCATACAGCGTGTCGAAAGCCAACGACGATTTGCCAGAGCCGGAAAGCCCGGTAATCACGATCAGCTTGTCGCGTGGCAGGGTCAGGTCAATATTTTTCAGGTTGTGGGTTCGGGCCCCACGAATCAGGATCTTGTCCAAAGTGGCCTCGCACGGCGGGCGTCGAAAACGTAGGAGTATACGGACAAATACTGGATGGATGCACACTATCTAGTCGGCTCTTGTAGCCTTAAATGAAGACTGTGTCATCTAGGCGTGTCATAGCGTCGCGATATACCCCGTCAATCGATGGGACTGGTAGAATCGCCGCCGGTTCACACGAGGTTTTTCCATGCACGATCCCCACAGCGAGCGAATGAGCGGCGGCGAGACCCGCGCGGCAGGCGGTCTTGCACTGGTTTTTGCGTTTCGCATGCTCGGCATGTTCATGGTGTTGCCCGTGCTGGCGACCTATGGCATGGATCTGGCGGGGGCGAGCCCTGCGTTGATCGGTCTGGCAATCGGTGCCTACGGCTTGACCCAGGCCTTCCTGCAAATCCCTTTCGGGATCATTTCCGATCGTATCGGCCGTCGCCCGGTGATCTATTTCGGCTTGATCATTTTTGCCCTAGGCAGCGTTCTGGCGGCCAGCGCCGATTCGATCTGGGGAATCATCGCAGGGCGCATCCTGCAGGGCGCAGGTGCGATATCCGCGGCGGTCATGGCGCTACTCTCGGATCTGACCCGCGAACAGCACCGCACGAAAGCGATGGCCATGATTGGCATGACCATCGGCCTGTCGTTTGCCATCGCTATGGTTGTTGGCCCGATCCTGACCAGCGCCTTCGGTTTGTCCGGTCTGTTTCTTGCGACCGGAGGCATGGCCTTTCTGGGCATTGGCATCGTTGCCTTCGTGGTGCCGAAAAATACCGGCACCTTGCAGCATCGTGAATCCGGTGTAGCACGTCAGGCATTGGGCCCAACCTTGCGCCACCCGGATCTGCTGCGTCTGGATTTGGGTATCTTCGTGTTGCACGCGATGCTCATGTCAAGCTTCGTCGCCTTGCCTCTGGCGCTGGTCGAAAAAGCCGGTTTGCCCAAGGAGCAGCACTGGTGGGTCTACCTAACGGCGCTGCTGATCTCATTTTTCGCAATGATTCCATTCATCATTTATGGTGAGAAAAGGCGTCAGATGAAGCGTGTGCTCATTGGTGCGGTCGCCGTACTGATGCTCACTGAACTATTCTTCTGGGAGTTTGGGAACACGTTGCGAGCACTGGTCATCGGGACAGTGGTATTCTTCATCGCGTTCAACCTGCTGGAAGCGTCTTTGCCGTCATTGATCAGCAAAGTGTCACCGGCTGGCGGAAAAGGTACGGCGATGGGGGTTTATTCCACCAGCCAGTTTCTTGGTTCGGCCGCAGGTGGGATACTCGGCGGCTGGTTATTCCAGCATGGCGGGCTCGACGTGGTGTTCCTTGGTGGTGCTGCGATGGCCGCCATCTGGCTGGCAGTTGCAGTGACCATGCGTGAACCGCCTTACGTGACGAGCCTGCGTCTGCCCTTGTCGCCTGAAGCCCTTCGTGATGCGGGCCTGGCAGACAGACTCAAGGCCGTAGAAGGCGTAACGGATGCAGTGGTGGTTGCGGAAGAAGCAGCCATTTACATCAAATTAGACACAGAACTATTGGATCGCGCGACTCTGGAGCGGATGGTCAACCCAGCCACTCAAGCGTGCGAAGCCTAGGAGAACGTTATGGCCCGTGGGGTTAACAAAGTTATATTGGTCGGCACATGCGGCCAGGATCCCGAAGTTCGCTACCTGCCTAACGGTAATGCCGTGACCAACCTGAGTCTGGCAACCAGCGAACAATGGACTGACAAACAAACCGGCCAGAAAGTCGAAAAGACTGAATGGCACCGTGTGTCGATGTTCGGCAAAGTCGCCGAAATCGCTGGCGAGTACCTGCGTAAGGGCTCCCAGGTTTACATCGAAGGCAAACTGCAGACCCGTGAGTGGGAAAAAGACGGTATCAAGCGTTACACGACTGAAATCGTCGTCGACATGCAAGGCACCATGCAGTTGTTGGGCGGCCGTCCACAAAACGACGGCGCTCCACAGGGCCAAGGCGGCGGCAATTACCAGAACTCCGCTCCACGTCCTCAGCAGTCGCGTCCACAACAGTCCGCGCCTCAGCAACAGCCACAACGCGAATCCCGCCCGGCTCCGCAACAACAAGCGCCACAGCCAGCTGCTGATTTCGACAGCTTTGATGACGATATTCCGTTCTAGGATATCTCTGGCTTAGCCTGTACCGGTTGCCTAAAAACCCCGAGAGCGTTGCTCTCGGGGTTTTTTATGGGGTATGAATCAGGCGTCTTGCAGATTTCTACTCGATCGAGCTGCTCTGCCTGCGAGTCGCTCTTGAAAGTGCGGGTCTAAGTAAATCCGTGTCTGTTTGTGCTGGCCGCTGCATTCGCCCATCGGCCTCCTTGCCAAGTCTCCATCCCAGATAGCCCCACAGCAGAGCGCAGACGGCACCGACCACTGCCACCAGCCCGGCTCCCTGGCCGAGCATGTCCAACACGCTTTTGGCCCAGCCGCTGAGGGCGTCACCGGCGCGATAGACAATCGTATCGATGACATTTTTTGCCTTGTACTTACTCTCGGCGTCCAGGGGCGCAAACAGCATTTCCCGACCGGGCCGAACAAAGGCGTACTCGCCGATACGACGCACGATCATCAGCGTTGCGAGCATGGCGAAACTCGGCGCCAGCGCCAGGCCGACGAAGCCGATGCACATCAACAATGGCACGATCGCCAGCAGGACTCGCACACCGAGCCGTTGCGCGATGCGACCGGTTAGAAATATCTGTGAGAGAAGTGCCCCAGCCTGGACTATCAGGTCAATGGTGCCGAACACCCGGATCTGCTCTTGCCTGTTTGGAAACAGCTCGGCCACCAAACGTGCCTGCTCGAAATAGAGAAACGTGGTAACGGTAGCCAACAGAATCACGAAGCCCGCAATTCCCAGCAGGTAGGGCGATTGCAGCACGCGGGTGATGCCACTAAAGGGATTGCCGGGCAATGGCTTGCGTGTGCTTTCAGATGCTGTTGCGCCGGGTCTGCCTGCGCCGCCGGTTTCCCGCCAGCGCATCAGTGAAAACTTCAGGGTTAGCGCGATGCCCAGTAACAGCCCAGCCAGGAGTATCAGACCCGACTCGCCGATGCTGTTGACCAGTAATGCACTGAGGCCTGGCCCAACCAGGCCGCCGACACTCGCACCCGCGGCGATGAAAGCAAACAGGCGCTTGGCCTGAGCGCCGTCGAACACATCAGCCATCAGACTCCACGCGACCGAGACGACAAACAGGTTGTAGACCGATATCCATACGTAGAACAGGCGGGCCATCCAGATGCTTTCGCCATATGACTGAAACAGCGCCGCGAAAATCAGCAGGTTTACGCAGAAGAATCCGTAAACCCAGTCGATGAAATGCAGGCGCGGAACCCTGGAGCTGAGCCATGCGAACAGAGGAACAGCGGCGAGCATGACGAAGAAGGTCGCGGTAAATAGCCATTGCAGATTTTCCACGCCCGCCGAAATACCCATGGACTCGCGAATGGGGCGCAGCATGAAGTAGCCGGTAAACAGGCAGAAAAATAATAGAAAACCAGACAGCGCAGGGCGCAGTTCCTGATCCTCGGCATTGATGGTGGCGCTCAGACGGTGCAAGACAGAGGGCGTGCTCATAGAGGCTCCTGAAAAGTGAGGGGCGAGACACGGACGCATGTCCGTGTCGCTGCATTCAGGGGTAGGTGACGCCGGTGAGGCGTTCCGAGAGTTGCCAAAAGTTTTCTACATCGTCTTGCGCTACAGCGGCCGGAGGGACTGTCGCAAATCCCAAGGGACCGCGTTTTTCCTCTTCGCCGATCGGGCCGTAATACGCGCCGCCGACGGCTTCAGGCGCGGTAGCGGCATACAGGGACGACAATGCACCTTGCGCCGCTGAATGGTATTTTTCGCGATCCTGGGCCCATTCCTGGCCGAATTTACTGTCCAGGCCAGGGCCTCGCGCAATCAACTCAGTGACCGCGACACCTGGGTGCACCGCTATGCTGCGAACACCCCAATGATTGATATCACTGCGACGCTGCAGCTCAAAAGCCCACTTGAGTACGGCCAATTTGGATTGTGCATAAGTAGCAAAGGGGTTGTAGGTCTTTTCGGCCTGCAGGTCCTGGTAGTTCATCTGGCCACGAGCGGCGGCGATGCTCGACAGACTCACGACTCGGGCGTCATCGCTCTGCCGTAGCAAAGGCATCAACAAGCTTGTCAGGGCAAAGGGCCCTAGATAGTTGGTTGCCAGTTGCAGTTCAAGGCCATTTGCAGATGTGCCCCGTTGCGGTGGCGACATGATTGCGGCGTTGTTGATTAATACGTCGAGCCGCGACAACCGGCCTTTGAGACGATCGGCAAGGCTGCGAACCGAGTCCAGGTTGGCCAGGTCCACCGTTTCGAATTGCACGCTGGCACCTGGGACTTCCTGACGTATGCGGGTGATCGTTTCTTCGCCGCGCTCAGGATTACGCGCTGCAATGATCACTTGAGCGCCAGCACGGGACAGGGCCAATGCGTCCTCATAGCCCATGCCGCTGGTGCCGCCTGTGATCAGGATGATTCGGCCTCTCTGCGAGGGGATATCGCCCGCCGTCCAGTCAGGTTTCGGCGGGATTCGGCTGGCAGCTTCAACAGTGACTGCGCCTGTCAGAGCCAGTCCCGCCACCAGCGTTTTGGTCATCGTCATGAGTTGGCGCGCGATGCTCGCGGTGCCGGTTTCAAGAGCGTTGGTTGTGCTCCACATATCGGTGTCCTGATCGTCGTTTAAAGGGATGACCGGCCTCTAAGTGGGCAGTCGGTCGACGCAGACGATTATCACCGTACGGTCTGATCCTGATAATCCAGGCAGAGGTGGACGGCTCGTACGGGCAGTCGTACAGTTGGCGACCAATAATGGAGGCGTCATGCGTCAACCCAACCTGAGTGATGTGGCGGTTTTTGCCACTGTGGTCGAGTTCGGAGGTTTCAGAGCGGCAGCACAGAAATGCGGGATTTCTGCGTCATCTCTGAGTGATTGCATGCGTCGCCTGGAGCGCGAGGTGGGGGTGCGTTTGCTCAACCGAACGACTCGCAGTGTTACCCCAACTGCCGCTGGTGAGCGCTTGCTTGAGCGCTTGCGTCCGGCGCTTGATGAGATTGGTGCCGCGTTCAACGATCTGGATGATGAATCGCAGCGTCCAGTAGGCAATTTGAAGCTGAATGTGCCGGTACCGGTAGCGCGTTATTTGATGCCCGATCTGCTGAGCCGTTTTCTCAGGCTTTATCCTGGCGTGAACGTCGAGGTGACCATGGAGAATACGTTTATTGATGTCATTGCGGCAGGGTATGACGCCGGTGTGCGTTATGAGGAGAGTCTGGCCAAAGACATGATTGCGATACCCATAGGGCCACGTCGGCAGCGCTTCGTCGCCGCGGCTGCACCGGCCTATCTGGCTGCCCGTGGAACGCCTCTACATCCCTCGCAACTCACGGATCATGACTTGCTTGGTCACCGTTTCGAAAGCGGCAAGGTCGGGATCTTCGAGTTTGAAAAAGAAGGCAAGACGTTGCGTATTCCGCCCCATGGGCAGCTGTTGACCTCTTCACATGATCTCAAGATCAGTGCCGCCATCAATGGATTTGGCATCGTCTATACCTTCGAGGACTTCATCCGCGAGCCTCTTTCGGATGGCCGCCTGACGCCTGTGCTTCAAGATTGGTGGCAGTCTTTCGACGGCCCCTATCTTTATTATCACGGGCGTCGCCATATGCCCTCACCGCTAAGGGCCTTCGTCGATTTTATAAAGGAGCAGGCACCCGCTGACCTGTCGGGCAATAGCGGGAGCGACTGACTACAGCCCTAAATCCGACAACCCCGGGTGATCATCCGGGCGGCGTCCCAGCGGCCAGTGAAATTTGCGCTCGGACTCCTTGATCGGCATGTCGTTGATGCAGGCGAAGCGGTTGGCCATCAGACCGTTTGCGTCGAACTCCCAGTTCTCGTTGCCGTACGAGCGGAACCAGTTGCCCGAGTCGTCGTGCCATTCGTAGGCGTAGCGCACCGCGATACGGTTATCGGTGAAGGCCCACAATTCCTTGATCAGCCGATAATCCAGCTCTTTGGCCCATTTACGGGTCAGGAAAGCTTTAGCTTCCTCGCGGTTACTTGCGAACTCGGCGCGGTTACGCCACCGGGTATCGAGCGTATAGGCCAGTGCGACTTTTTCAGGATCTCGACCATTCCAGCCATCTTCAGCCAGGCGGACTTTCTGGATCGCGGCTTCCCGGGTGAAGGGCGGCAAAGGCGGACGGGTTTCAGTGCTGGATGACATGGCATAACCTCTGGACGAAGAGTGGATGATCAGCTTGCAGCGGGAGCAGGATTTTGCAGGGCAGACTTCAAGAGTAATTGCGCCATGTCCCTGGCACTGTCGGCGGCGCTGTGGTCGCCCATGACCAAGGCGAGGGTGATGGCGCCGTCGACCAGGATCAGCAGTTGTTTGGCCAGCGTTTCGGGTTGATCAATGTTCAACTGCTGACAAAGCTCCAGGGCGTAGTCAAAGAGCTTCTGTTTGTGCGTTTTTGCCAACTGACGGATCGGGTCTTCAGGATTGCCGATCTCGCCCGCAGTATTGATAAACGCGCAGCCACGAAAACCTTCCGATTTGAACCAGCCTTTGAGCACCGTGAACATTTCAAGAATGCGCGCTTCGGGGGTGGCTGCCTTTTCGGTTTCGCATCGAAACCATTGCATCCAGCGCACGTCACGAGCGCTGAGTGCTTTCACGGCCACGTCTTCTTTGGTGGCGTAATATCGATAGATGCTTTTGCGCGCAACGCCGGACGTTCGCACCAGCAAGTCCATGCCCATGGCATGAATCCCGTTGGTGTAGATGAGTTGCTCGGCGGTTTGCAGGATTTTGTCCTGCACGGCTGTGGTCGATGTCTTATTCATGGCTAAAGAGTAGAACGATCATTCTACTCTGGTCAAGAGGTCGAGGTTTTCATGGTCCAACACCGAACTTGTCCGACGTATACGGATCAGTTCCTATTGCCTGATTACCAGAGGAGCGCCCCGCGCTTGTTGAACTTCAAGTCGTCCATCGTCCTGCTTTGCGCGCTGCTCTTTGCTGGCAGCTTCAACTTGCAGGCTGCCGAGCAAGTGGCGGCTGCTCCCGCTGCTCCTGCAGATGCGGCACCTGATGCTCCAGCAACGCCTGCTGCGCCGGAAATTCTCGTGCGGGGCGGGCTGTTGGGTGTAATCAGTTCCAGCATTGATGATGTGCAGGACACCCTGTCGCTGGATGGCCGACTGCTCGACAGCTGGCGCCTGCGCGCTGACCGGGCAGCCGATGAGCTGGACAAGCTGGTCAACAAGCCGACCTCGCGTTCCAAGTGGGGCGTTGTCGGCGACTTCCTGATGCTCTCGGTGGTGTGGATCGGCGCTTTTGCCGCATTGACCACCCTAGGCAGCTTCGTTGTCATGCGTCTGAGCCGCCGTCCGTTTTTCCAGGTACGTGAACGCAGCCAGGCGTTGCTTGGCTATGTATTGCCCTACACCTTGCCCGCGTTGATCAGCCTGCCGCTGACGCTGTATGCCAGCCACTTCCTGACGGCTTCGGTAGGACGTGCGTTGGCGCTGTGTCTGGCCTACTCCACCAGTAGCGGCATCGTCTCCACCTCCGTGTTGTTGTGCGTGATCGTCATGTTCAACTACGGTCACAAGCGTGCTGCTGTGCGAATGATTCGCCGTTTCAGCCCCAAACCGCTGTTCGTTATCGGTTTCATGGCGGCGCTCAGCGACGCGTTGACCAGCCCGCAGATCGCTCGCCAGATCGGTAATAACGTCACTACCAGCGTTGCGGTGTTTACCGGGCTGTTTGCGTCAGTCGTGTTCTGCATGTTGGTGATCAAGGTGCGTCGGCCTATCGCGCATCTGATACGCAACCGCTCGCTAAGCAGCCGCTTGGCTCGACCCGCGTTGCAAGAATCTCTGAAGGTATTCTCAAACCTTTGGTATCTGCCGATTCTGCTGATGATCCTTGTCTCGGCTGTGAGTTTGATCGGCGCTGGAGAAGACAGCCAGAAGGCTTTGCGCTGTGCGTTGTTCACCACAGTGCTGCTGATTGCCACAGTGTTCCTGAGCACGGTATTCCAGCACCTGTTCAAGCCAGCCAACGTTGAGGGGCGCGGCGGGCATATCTACAAAGCGCGGTTGTTGAATCTGGCACATGGGCTGACGCGGATTATTCTGGCGGTGGCGTTTATTGAAATCCTCGGCCAGATCTGGGGCTTTTCGCTGTTCGAGTTTGCTCAGAGCAACAGCTTGGGGAGAGCGATCGGTGAGTCGCTCAGCAGCATCGGTCTGATCTTCATGGTCACTTGGATGCTATGGGTGGTGCTCGACACAGCTATCCAGGAAGCGCTGAAAACGCCGCTCAATCATCGTTCGTCGCGTCAGCCCAGTACGCGAGTCAAAACCATCCTGCCGCTGCTGCGTAATGCGATAAAAATCATTCTGGTGGTGATCTGTGCCATTACCACTATGGCGAATCTGGGCATCAACGTCGCGCCGTTGCTGGCCGGTGCCGGTGTCGTAGGTCTGGCGATTGGTTTCGGTTCGCAGCAATTGGTACAGGACGTGATCACCGGGCTATTCATCATCATTGAAGACACCTTTTCCATCGGTGATTGGGTGGTGCTGAGCACCGGGCATTCCGGAACCGTTGAAAGCCTGACCATTCGTACTGTGCGCTTGCGCGACGGTAAAGGTTTTGTGCATTCGGTACCGTTTGGGCAGATCAAGGCAGTGACCAATCAATCGCGGCAGTTTGCTTATGCGTTCTTCTCAGTGCAGTTCACTTACGATTCCAACATCGACAGCGCGCTCTCACTGATTCGCGAAGTGGGGCAGTCGATCACTGAAGACATTTTGCTCAAGAGCAATCTGCAGGGCCCGCTGGAGGTGTTTGGCGTAGACCGTATGGATCTCAACGGCGTGGTACTCACTGCGCAGTTCCGGACATCCTCAGGCGGGCAATACAGCGTTGGCCGTGCGTTCAATGAGCGACTGAAAAAGCTTGTGGATAAATCCGATGACGTGCGCTTCGCGCAAACTTATCCACAGACCGTGATCAGCCCGAATGCCGGACACGTGCAGCAGCTTTCCGTCGACAGAGATGCGCAACCGGCATCGGGCAAAGGCAATGTGGTGAACGTCGATGGCTCGGAGAGCCCGCCGGTCAAACCCGCTTAACTTAGACTTGTGGGCGCTGGCCAAGTGTCCATAACACCGTGCGGCCTTGCGCCAAACGGTGGACCTGTAGGAGCGCACGAGCACCGCGAGGCCGCGATAGCGGTGTATCAGACAGAC
>NZ_LOHG01000026.1 GCF_022790535.1 Pseudomonas maioricensis | reverse complement strand
CACCGCCATCGCGGCCTCGCGGTGCTCGTGCGCTCCTACAGTTCAAGACTTGATTGCCGAGGTCTACGCCAGCTTGAAATGACCACGCAGCGCCGCGATATGCTCTGGCCCAATCCCGCAGCAGCCACCGATCACCGAAGCGCCCTGCTCTACCCAGGTATTCGCCCACTGGGCATAGGCGTCAGGCCCCAGGTCTTCGCGGATGTCGTGCAGGGTGTCGTTCGCGCCCTCTTCTTCCACTTCCATCACCGGAAACGCGTTGGCATACACGCCCAACTCGATCTGCGCTGAGGCTGCCTCAATCACCTCACGCGCAGCCGCCAGTGCGGCGGCCATGACTTCCGGTTGACTGCAGTTGAACAGCACCGCACGGGCACCCAGTTCAATGGCGACCGCCGCCGCTTCAGCAACCGTTTCGCCGGAGCGCAAACGAGGGCCATGGTCTTCACCATCTTCCAGGGTAAACGACAGCCACAACGGCTTCTCATCCTGGCCCAGCGCTTCACGTACCGCGCGCACTTCCGCAATCGAGCTCTGGGTTTCAGCCAGCCACACGTCGACACTGGCCTTCAGCCCCTCAATCAGGATGCGATGTATTGCGACCGACTGATCATGGTCGAACAGGTCCGGGCGATAAGACCCCAGAGCCGGCGGCAACGAACCCGCGACCTGAACGGGCTGCGAAGCCTCTACTGCAGCCTTGCGCGCAAGCTCGCCCGCCAATTCCGAGAGCGCCGGGGCAGCGGCTATAAAGCGTTCTTCACCCAAGTGGAACGGCACCAGCGCATAGCTGTTGGTGGTGATTATCCGCGCCCCGGCATTGATGAAGGCCTGATGCGCCTTCAGGACAAATTCCGGTGCTTCAATCAGCGCCAATGCCGACCATTCAGGCTGACGAAATGGCGCGCCGATACGCATGAGCTCCCGCCCCATGCCGCCGTCGAGCAAGCGCAGAGGAATTGTTTTGTGGATCGCAGACATGGGAACTCCTGAAAACTGGACGCCCGTCACGAGCATGCACGTAACGGGTAAATGAATGGAAAACAGGGACGGTATATGAACGCTAAAACCGTGCTTATAACCAAAGAACAGGCATATAGATCAATTAATAATTAAGGACATTTTTAATATCGCGTTTAAATATATACCAATTATTTGTATTCGATCTATTCGGTGATGTGATGAATTTACGTGCTGTTTTGCCTTTGAGTCTTGCCCTGCTGTCCGTCTGCTCCACCGCGATGGCGGGTGCGACGCTGGATAAAATCAATAAAAAAGGTGAAATGGTCGGTGTGATGATGGAGAACTACCCACCGTTTTCTTTCCTCAATGAGCAAAACCAGCTGGATGGCTTTGACGTCGATGTGGCAAAAGCCGTCGCCGACAAGCTGGGCGTGAAACTGCAATTGGCGACACCATCCTGGGATGTTATCGCCGCAGGCCATTGGGGTAGCCGTTATGACGTGTGCATCTGCTCGATGACACCCAGCCAGGCCCGTGCTCAGGTGTTCAACTTCCCGGTTGAGTACTATCAGTCGCCAGCGGTCATTGTGGTCAACGCCAAGAGTGACGCGATCAAGTCCGCCAAAGACCTTTCCGGTAAAAAAGTCGGCGTCATCAGCGCTTCGACCTACGAGGCTTACCTGAACAAGGATCTGGTGATTGAAGGCGCAGAAGACAAGCCCATCAGTTACCCGTTCGACGCTGTTCAGGCTGCGCCGTACGACAACGAAACCGTGGCTTTCCAGGACCTGGCACTGGGCGCAGGTGTGCGTCTCGACGCCATGGTCACCAACCTGATCACTGCGCGTGAGCGCATTAATCAGGACCCACGCTTCAAGATCGCTGGCGACACGCTTTACGCCGAACCTAACGTCATCGCGACCGAAAAAGGCGATGCTGAATGGGATGCCAAGCTGACCAAAGTCATCGCCGAGCTCAAGGCCGATGGCACGCTGGGCAAGATCTCCCAGAAATGGATCGGCTCCGACATTACCCAATGAGCCAGCATCAACCTGCCCCGCCTGACCTGAACGCCGGATCTTCGCGCCTGCTGCGAATGTTCGGCTTTAAAACGCGCTTGTATCTCACCTGGATGGTGATGCTGGGTCTGTGCATCGCGTTTTTCATGAGCTTCGACCTGAAGTTCTCGATCATTGCCGCGAAATGGGAATATCTGGTCGGGCTGCATCTGGCGCCCAATGGCTTCCTGCAAGGCGCGGCGCTGACCCTTTTCCTGTGCTTCTGCTCGATATGGCTGTCGCTGATACTGGGCTTTGCCACGGCGCTGGCGCGCTTGTCCAACAGTGCAGTCGCGTTTGGTATCGCCAGTTTTTACGCGTCGTTCTTCCGTGGCACGCCGCTGCTGATTCAGATTCTGTTGATCTACCTCGGTCTGCCGCAACTGGGCGTGGTACCGGGTGCAATCAGTGCGGGCATCATTGCCCTGTCGCTGAACTACGGCGCGTACCTGAGCGAGATCTTTCGCGCAGGCATCATCGGTGTTTCTCCCGGGCAACGCGAAGCCGCTGCGGCGCTGGGCATGCGCCCGACCGTGGTGTTCTGGCAAATCACCCTGCCGCAAGCGATGCGCACCATCATTCCACCGACCACCAGCCAGTTCATTTCGATGCTCAAGGACTCCTCTCTGATATCGGTCATGGGTGTCTGGGAAGTGATGTTCCTTGCCCAGTCTTATGGCCGGTCGTCCTACCGCTATATCGAAATGCTGACCACTGCAGCGCTGATCTACTGGCTGCTGTCCATTGGGCTGGAGTTGATTCAGGCACGCCTGGAGCGGCACTACGGCAAGGCCTACAAGAACCAGCGCTGACCTGACCTCAGCTATCCGGGTGCTCTCGTCACTGGCGGTGGACCGATGCGATGGGCGCAGCTAACCTGTCGCCCTTGCTTCCCGCCGACAGAGACTGAAATGACGATCAACCTGGACACCGTATTCGAACGCCACGGCACCGACAGCAAGAAGTGGAGTCTGTACCCCGCCGACGTGCTGCCCATGTGGGTCGCGGACATGGACTTCCCCGTGGCCGAGCCGATCATTCAGGCGCTGCAGAAACGACTCGCGCATCCGCTGCTCGGCTACGGCGTGGCCCAGGACAACCTGCGCCAGACAGTAGTTGACTACCTCTGGGAGCGTTACAGCTGGCGCGTTCAGCCTCAAGAGCTGGTGTTTCTACCCGGTGTCGAACCCGGCTTCAACATGGCGCTCAACGCACTGGTACCGGCCGACTCGGGCGTCGTCCTCCAAACGCCAAATTACTCACCGCTGTCTCACGCACCGAATCACTGGCAGCAGCCGCGCATCGAATTGCCGTTCAAAGCCGACGCCCATGGCGAGTACCACACGGATATTGCCGCGCTGAATAACAAACTGGTAAACGCCGGTGCCTTGTTGCTGAGCAATCCGCACAACCCGCTCGGCAAAGTATTCAGCGGCGAAGAATTGCACCTGATCGGTGAAGCGTGCGTACAGCACGACGTTCTGATCATTTCTGACGATATACACGCTGATATCCTTTTCGATGGCCGTCGACATGTCCCTATTGCATCCCTCAGCCCACAGATCGCCCAGCGCACCATCACCCTTATGTCGGCCAGCAAGGCCTACAACATTGCCGGACTGAAGACTGCTTATGCCGTGATTCAGGACGAGTCTCTGCGTAAACGCTTCAACGCTGGTCGTCTGGGGCTGGTCGACAGCGTCAACGTGCTGGGCCTGGAAGCCACTCGTGCGGCGTACAGCGAGTGCGCGGACTGGTTAAGCCAGGTCAATGCCTACTTGCAAGCCAACCGTGACTATCTCGCGCAAGCGGTGAAATCCCGCCTGCCCGGCGTCGTCATGCACCTGCCGCAAAGCACCTACCTTGCCTGGCTGGACTGTTCGGCGCTGGGCCTGGATGACCCACAGAAATTCTTCCTCGATCACGCCAAAGTAGGCCTGAGTGCCGGAGCGGAATTTGGTGACGATTGCCAGCAGTTCGTGCGGTTGAACTTTGGCTGCCCACGAGCACTGCTGGAAGAAGGCCTGGCGCGGATGGAGCGCAGTTTGCGAGATCGCTGAGGCGTCGGCGCTGTAACCTGTGGGAGCGGTGCTTGCCCGCGATAAGGCTGGACGCAATCTAGAGCGAACCATGTCCAGCCTTATCGCGGGCAAGCACCGCTCCCACAGGTACCAACACCTCAAATTTCGGGCCGTTACAAGCCCTTCTGCCAGGCACAAAAAAGCCCGGCTAGCCGGGCTGTTCCTGTTCAGATCTCGCGATCAATAACGCTGATACTGCGAGCCGAATTCTTTGCGGTTTTCTGCAACCACTACCTTCTTGTCCAGATTGACTTCAACGCGGTCGAAGGTTTTGTTACCAGCACCGGCAACACGGACTTCCGGGGATGAAGTAGTGGCGCGGTCAGCAACCTGAGTGGTCGCAGCGACTGCCTGAATGGGCGATGTGCTGGCGAAAGCGCTGGTTGCGGTCAGAATTGAAAGGGCAAAGCTCAAAGCGATAGTGCGTTTCATGATGTGGCTCCAATAGTTGTTTCGAAGTGATGGGGCCAATCTAAAGTCACTGCCGCGTTATGAAAAACCACCCTTACAGATACTGATTATCAGCCCCGCTGATGCTGGAGCGCGAGGCGTCTAGCTCGCGCTTGCCCAGCAATAGCGGGACATTTACCGCCTGATAGTCACTCCGGCTTGCGTAACAGAACCCGGGTAACACGTCGCTCTTCAACACCCACAACGGTCATGTCCCAGCCTTCCCAGTCGAGTTTGTCGCCAATCCTCGGCAAGCGATCCAGCAGGCTCATTACCAGACCGGCGAGGGTCTGATAGTCCTCGGTTGCATGGGCCTGAAAACCGACCCGCTCGCGCACCTGGCTCAGGTTAAGGCCTCCGGAAACAATGAAACCGCCTTCATCGGCCACAACGTCCGGACCTTCTATTTCACTGGCGTCCGGCAACTCACCGGCGATGGACTCCAGAATGTCGGTCATGGTCAACAGGCCGATAAAGTCACCGAATTCGTTGATCACGAAGGCGATGTGCGTTGACTCTTTGCGCATCTGCTCCAAGGCGTTCAGGATCGTGAAGCTTTCCAGTAAGTTGATCGCTTTACGCGCCATGAACTCCAGATTCGGCTCATTGCCGGACAGCAACTCCTTGAGCAACTCCTTCTTGTGCACGAAGCCCAATGGCTCATCCACACGGCCTTCACGAATCAGCGGCAGGCGCGAATAGGACGAATGCATCAGCTTGGTACGCACCGTTTCCGGGTCGTCCGACACGTCGATCAGATCCACCTCGGCCCTTGGCGTCATGGCCGAACGAATCGGCCGCTCGGCCAGTTGCAGTACGCCGCTGATCATCACCCGCTCACGACGGTGGAACACCGCCTCGGTCTGTTCACCTTCAAGCAGGTCAGCGATTTCCTCGCCCACCTCATCAGCATCCAGCTTGCGACCACCCAACAGGCGCAGTACCGCATGAGCCGTGCGTTCACGCATAGGCCGCGCACCGTGCAACGACTTCTTGCGACGCTTGCGAGCGACCTGATTGAACAGCTCGATCAGGATCGAGAAGCCAATCGCCGCATACAGATAGCCTTTAGGGATATGGAAGCCCAGGCCTTCGGCGGTCAGGCTGAAGCCGATCATCATCAGGAAGCCCAGACACAGCATGATCACGGTCGGGTGCGAGTTGACGAATTTGGTCAGCGGTTTGCTGGCGATGATCATCAGGCCGATGGAGAAAATCACGGCAATCATCATCACGGCCAGGTGCTCGACCATACCCACGGCGGTAATCACCGCGTCCAGGGAGAACACGGCGTCCAGCACCACGATTTGCGCAACGATGGGCCAGAATCTGGCGTAGGTGCTGTTGCTGGTGCGCTCGGCAACATGACCTTCGAGTCGCTCGTGCAATTCCATCGTGGCCTTGAACAGCAGGAACACACCACCAAACAGCATGATCAGGTCTCGCCCAGAGAAGCTGTGGTCGAACAGCTCGAACAGCGGCGCGGTCAGGGTCACCATCCAGGAAATACTGGCCAGCAAGCCAAGGCGCATGATCAACGCCAGCGACAGGCCGATGACCCGCGCCTTGTCACGCTGCTCGGGAGGCAACTTGTCAGCGAGAATCGCGATGAACACCAGGTTATCGATGCCCAACACCAGTTCCAGAACGATCAGAGTGAGCAGGCCAAGCCAGGCCGTGGGATCAGCTATCCATTCCATAGAACTATTGAATCTCTCGCAGACGGGATTTGACGGACGTTGGTGAGCCTGCCGGACGTAAAAACACGTCGGCCGCAAAGGACACACTAGACGGATTATCGAAGGGGGTATTCAGACGAGCTGATCCTGAGGAGGAAGCGGGATCGAAGCTCAAGTTAAAGGCAAAGCAACCGGGAGGTTCCTGTACGGTGTTCATACAATCCTGAGATTTATTACGGGCTGTGATCCTACAACGGAAAAGTCACTTTCCTACTCACGAAAAGTATTACAAAGCTTGACATCAGTTTGCCGTCGCCGCCCTCCGCGATCTGATCCAACGGGCAATCTGTTTGAACTTACTGGGTCTGTGCGTGCCCTTTCTATACGTGCCGGGCATTCCGCCGGGCGATTCTGGAGGCTTATCTCATGCCAGATGCACAGGGCAAAATCCGTTACGCAGTGGTTGCCGGAGGCTGGATTTCTCAAGGGGCGTTCATGCCCGGCGTCGATCAGACTGATAACTCGGTGATGACTGCACTGGTCACTGGCGACCCGATCAAAGCCGACAAACTGGCTGAGCTTTACGACCTGAAAAGCTATCACTACGACGAATTCGACACCTTGCTCAAATCGGGTGAAATCGACGCTATTTACCTGGCCACGCCTAACTTTCGTCATCGAGAGTTCGCCGTACCGGCACTGGAAGCCGGGATCCATGTGCTGCTCGAGAAGCCCATGGCAACCAGCGAAGAGGATTGCATCGCAATCACCGAAGCCGCCAAGCGATCGGGTTCCAAGCTGATGATTGCGTACCGACTGCATTTCGAGCCGGGCACCGTGGAGATGATCAACCGGGTTCGCGCCGGTGAAATCGGCGATCCGAGGTTGTTTACAGCCACCTTTGCGCAGACCACAGACCCGAAAAATCACCGTATGCAAAGCGGCTACTGGGCCGGTCCCGCAGCAGATATGGGGCCTTACCCGATCAATGCTGTGCGTAACCTCTTCGATGCAGAACCCCTGGAAGTGAATGCTGTAGCGGTCCACACACCGGGGCGAGAGATCAACACGCCGGATACCGTCAGCGTCACGCTGCGTTTTCCTGAAGAACGACTGGCGCAATTCACCGTCAGTTACAGCCTGCCCGCCACAGAGCGTTATCAGTTAATCGGTACCAAGGGCGAGTTCGAAGCATCGCCATGCTTTGGTTTTGGTGAAGGCGTTGCGATCAGTTACCGCGCCATCATTGGCGACGAGACACAAGAGCATGAGCATCCGGTCGTTGATCAGTTTGGCGGTGAAACCCAATACTTCTCTGACTGCATCCTCCAGGACCGCGAACCAGAGCCTGACGGCGATGAAGGCTGGCGCGATGTACGAGTGCTGGCGGCGATCGAACGCAGCCTTGAAACCGGTCAGACGCAGAAACTCGAACCCTTGCCGAATCGCCCAGGTATCAGCATTGAACAGGCTCGCCGTTTGCCACTGGCCAAAGTGCCCAAGTACATCAATACCGATGAGCCAAATGAGTAGCGGCCCGAACAGACACAGAATCTTCGTCTGCAGCAATCACTGCACCGCCACACAGCGCTAACCGGTAGGAGCGAACTTGTTCGCGAGGCGTCTGGCCGCATTCACCGCGTCAAACCCTCGCCAACAAGTTGCCTCCTACCTGATAAGCGCCAGGGCTGAATACTGTCTTCCCCGCTGGAGACTTTCCCGTGGGGTACTTTCTAAAGTTTTCATGTTAACGGCCGCTACAAAGTAGATACAAAACCAACTACGCCAGCATGGAAGCGCTATGACCTCTATCTCGTTAGTTACTGCCAACACGCCGCTCACGCCCAGCCTGACTACCACGACAGTACCGGTGACCACCGAAAATACTGCTCCGACACTCGCCAATTCTCCGGCGTCCGTGGTCATGCTCGGTGTCGATTCCAAGGTTGCCGACGCGGCCGTTTACTCCATCCGCGGAGGCCTGTCCAACACTGCGCCGGTGTACACCCTGGAACAGGATGTGCGCGACGCCGTGACTGTAGCGATGACGGGCAATATGTCGACTTCCGCGACTGCCGGGCGTTTTCAGGGATTGGGCGCGGCCTTGCTGGAGCAATTGGCAAAAGGCGGCGCAAGTTCGATCTCGCAGTCGCTGGTCAAATCCGCCGCGGGCGATGTGAAAGATGCCAGCGCGGTTAAATCCGCTCAGGCGCAACTACACGGCAGCGCAGATAACACCATCACGCTGACCCTGAAAACTACCAGTGGCGCGACCATCACACTAAACCTGAGCAGTCAGGATGAAGGTGTCGCAGTCAGCGCAGACGTCACCGGCGGTGGGCTCAATGACGCTGAACTTGAAGCGCTGACCTCTCTGGCCGGGTCATTTCAGGGCGCGATTGATGGCATGACCGCAGGTAAGCCACGCCTGAACCTGGGCGACCTCGCTCAACTTGACCCAGATATGTTTTCCTCGATCGACCTCAGCGCACGCCTGAAAGTCGGCGAGGATCAATACCAGACACTCAGCTTCAAGGCTGACGAGCAAGCCAAATCAGTCGACATGAGCGGGCCAACCGGCAATGTTCAACTGAGCGTCAAAAACAACAGTGCCATCCTTGGCAACGCGCAACAGCAAGCAAAGGCAGTGCAAAGCTACCTGGAACAATTTGATGCAGCGCAAAGCCGTGGCGAAGGTGACGAGGACCTGATGGCGCTGTTCAAAGATGCGTTCTCGTCACTGCAGAGCACGACTAAAAGCCTGAGCGGCACCGCCAGCTCCAACCTGAACAGCATTGATCGCTCAATGCTGACCGGGCTTGCCGATTTCAGCGCCTCTTTGACGCAGACCAGTCTGTACCCCAATCCGATACGCCCCGCCGAGGTCGACAAGTTCTCCTACCAGGCTTCGCAAACGACGCAGACCAAAGGCACCTCAAGCGCGGACAGGTCTGTGGAGCAGAGCCAGACGTCCAGCCTTAGCGCCTCGTACCACAAGAGTCTTTATCCAGGCACGGCGCTGACGCTGAACCGAGACTCGAAGTCGCAGAATTATTATTTCTACCAGATCGAAGACAAAGCGAGCAGTACCACGCGTATTGGCTACGATAAAGGCAAACTGGTTGAGGCCAGCTCTACCCAGAACGTCAGCCAGTCCACGACCCGATTGAAGTATGAAGAAGGCAAACTGGTCGATACGACGACTACGCCGAGAGAAGTTTCCAAGTCTCGTAATCTGCTGGGTATGATCGAAGACGCGCTGCGCAACGACCGCAACTCACGGATGACAACAGGCCTGTCAACGCTTGAAGACGATCTGATGGCCGTCCATGCCAAAGTACTGCTGCAAACCAATCCTTCGTCGGTAGCCGACTGATAACAAGGCCGCGAGCAAGGCTCACTCCTACAGGAGTGAGCGTTGTATTCCAGACATTGCGTTGCCTCGCAGGACTCGTCAGTTGTTATCAAAATCAACTATCTGATTTGGAAATGCTCTTACTGTAGGAGTGAGCTTGCTCGCGATAACGTCGAATCAGACGATAATTTCTCAACCGGTGTACCGCTATCGCGAGCAAGCTCACTCCTACAGGCCCCAGTTTTTCTGCGCGACAACGTGATGCAGAACGGCAATCGCGTCATGTTCGGAAAGTCAGGCATCACGAAACAGATCGTGAGCATCCAGCAACCGATAGGCAATTTCGGGATTTTTTTCCAGGCCCCGGCGAATCGCCGCCGGGATCGATTGCCGGGTCTTGCGGCATAAACCTGGCAGTTCATCGATATCGATCACGATACCGCGCATCGTCCGCACTTCGTTAAACCCCGGTACCACCTCCACGCGAATACCTAACTGCTCATAAAGCAGGCGCTGCATTTTTTGCAGATCCGCCAGGCTTTGCAGATTTTCCAGGCGTTCCAGCAAACGCTTCTCCTCCTGCCGGGTCAACGCCAGAATCCGAACTTCCTGTTCCTGCAACCGTTCACGCCCGCAATTGCAGGCGCCCGGTGGGCAGGGTTGACGTATTGGCAGAGAGGTAGTCATGGCTGAAGCATAACGAGGCTTGGCCTGACTTTGCCATCGTGACCGGATCGACTGGCGGTTTTTTCAGGGACGATTATTTTCAAACTCCTTGCTGAGCAAGTCTCTGAACGCGGGCAGCACCGGATTTTCGTTATCGTTGCGGGAGATCATGTGCAGATCAGCATTCAGACTCGCGTCGCGCAAAGGCCGAAAGGCTACTGCGCCACTGTGCAACTGCTGCGCGGAAGCCGGAACAATCGACAACCCCAGTCCTGCCTGAACCATGCTGACAATGGTGTGGGTCTGGCCCAGGTGGTAGGTGTAATGCGGAGTCACGCCGCTCATGGCAAACAACCCGACGATGCAATCGTAAAAGTAACGCCCTTCATCCGGGGCATACATCACAAACGGCTGAAGATGCAGGTCAGCCACAGCAATGGACGCCTGCGCTGTCATCGGATGGTCGGCAGGCAAGACCACCAGTAACGGCTCCCGATACACCAGTTGCGCGGCGAATACCTCACGCTCTCTGACCTGGCGCACCAGGCCGATGTCGATCAGGTTCGCTGACAACGCGTCCAGCTGGGCATCGGAGACCATCTCTTTAAGGACAAACTCGACTTCGGGCATCTCAATTGCAGCCTTGGCCAACAACTGCGGCACCAGGCTGTAGGCACTGACGCCGGTGAAACCCAGTGTCAGCCTGCCCACCTCACCAGAGGCCAGACGCCGGGCGGAATTTCCCGCCTGCTCGGAGAACGCGAGGATGTGCCGCGCATCACGCAGAAACCCTCGTCCTGCGGCCGTCAGCTTGACACCGCGGTTGTTGCGTTCAAGCAACACGATGCCCAACGAACGCTCGAGTAGCTGAATCTGACGGCTCAGCGGTGGTTGCGTCATATGCAGCCGGGTGGCGGCCCGCCCGAAGTGCAGCTCCTCTGCGGCGGCCACAAAACATCGCAACTGATGTAATTCCACGATTCAAAATCCGCATCAACCTATCCAGCATCTATGTTAGACGTATATCCACCAACACTCCTACTATCAGGGAAAGATTCCGTCATATCTTTTAACAAAAATAAAACGTCCCTACAGGAGACGCCCTATGCTTTCGAAATCCATCCCCCTGGATCAGGTCGAGGCGCAAGCCCGGGTTGGTCGCCACCGCTTTCTGATTCTTGCCCTGATCTTCATTGTTACCGTGATCAACTACGCCGACCGCGCCACTATGTCGATCGCGGGCACCGGGGTAGTCAAGGACCTGGGACTGGATCCGATGATGCTCGGCGTGATCTTTTCCGCATTTGCGTGGGCTTATGCCTTGGGCCAGGTTCCAGGCGGCTGGTTGCTCGACCGCTTCGGTGCTCGTCGCGTCTATGGATGCAGCCTGGTGTTGTGGTCGGTATTTACCATGTTGCAAGGTACAGTCGGCTGGTTTGGCCTGATGGGAGCTTCAGCAGCCATCAGCCTGTTCGCCATGCGCTTTATGCTAGGTCTGGTTGAATCGCCCGCCTTCCCGGCCAATAACCGTATTGTTTCCTGCTGGTTCCCGACTAGTGAACGCGGCACGGCATCGGCATTGTTCAACTCGGCTCAATACATGGCAGTCGTGCTGTTCACCCCGTTGATGGCCTGGCTGACCCATGCCTGGGGTTGGGAACACGTATTCCTGTGGATGGGTGGCCTGGGTCTGCTGCTGAGCGTGGTGTGGTTTGCTGTCTACCGCGAACCGCACAGCGACAAGAACCTCAGCCCTCGGGAGCTGGAATACATGCGCGAGGGCGGCGCACTGGTGGACCTGGAGTTAACCCGCACGACGAAGAAACCCAAGGCCAAACTCAGCGAAATCAAGCAGCTGTTCACCAGCCGTACCTTGTGGTCGATCTATCTGGGTCAGTACTGCATTACCGCTCTCACCTACTTCTTCATCACCTGGTTCCCGATCTACCTGATCAAGGGACGCGGCATGACCATCATGGAAGCCGGCTGGGTGGCAGCACTTCCCGCCATCTGCGGTTTCTCCGGTGGTGTTCTGGGCGGCATGCTCTCGGACTTGCTGATTCGTCGCGGCGTACATCCGTCAATCGCACGCAAGACCCCGTTTATCATCGGCATGGCCATGTCGACGATCCTGGTCTCGGCCAACTTCCTCGACGCCAACTGGATGGTCATCACCGTCATGGCCATCGCGTTCTTCGGCAAAGGTCTGGCAGCGGTCGGCTGGGCAGTGCTGTCCGATACCGCACCGAAAAACATGGTCGGCCTCAGCGGAGGCGTGTTCAACGGCATCGGCAACATCGCCGGGATCATCACCCCGCTGGTGATTGGCTACATCGTTGCGGTGACCGGCTCGTTCAATATTGCCCTGTGGTTTGTCGCGGCACATGGCGTGCTGGGCATTCTGTCCTACGGCTTGCTGGCGGGTCGGTTTGAACGGGTGGTGATTGCAGAGAAAGATGCGGTTTGAAATCCCAAAACCTTCTGATTGGAATGCAGTTTCATGTGGGAGCCGGGCTTGCCCGCGATAAGGCGTGACGCGATCTAAAGTGAACCGCATCCGACCTTATCGCGGGCAAGCCCGGCTCCCACATAAGTCACTCCAGATTAATCACTCAACGACTCTTCAAGAAACGCCACCAACGCCTGCAAACGCGCTGTACGGTTTTTCCGGGAGCGGACCAGCAGGCTGATGGGCGCGCTGTCGAATTCCCACTCTGGCAAGACCCGCACCAGCGCCCCGCTCGCCAATGCGTCGTTGACATCCCATTGAGAGCGCAAAACCAGCCCCAGGTCCTGCTCCGCCCAACGCCTTGCGACGCTGCCGTCATTGCTGAGCATCGCTGGCTCGATACGCAGTGTGCGCCGCACTGACTGTTTGCGCAGTTGCCACAGGGTGACGTCTTCTTCGTTTTCGCGAATACAGATACAGCGATGGCGTAATAAATCTTCGGGTGATTCGGGCGTTCCATGCTGCTCGAGGTAGGCCGGGCTCGCGCACAGCCAGCGCTGGTTGGCCGCGAGAGTACGTGCTACCCACGAACTGTCACTGAAGCCACCGATATGAATTACCGCGTCGCAGTCGTAACGATCCGGCCAGGGCGTTTCGCGCAAATCCAGGTGGACCTTCAGCTGCGGATGTAATTTGGCGAAACGGGCTAACAATGGCGCGATACGCAACCGACCATAACCAAACGGTGCTGCCAGCCTCAGCGTGCCCCGCAGTTGATCATCGGACTGTTTGAAGTCTTCAGGCAGCGCTTCCAACTGTTCCAGTAGCAGTGCGCTTTGCCGTGCAAAGCGCTCACCTTCGGCTGTCAGGCTCAGCTGCCGTGCAGTACGGTTTGCGAGGCTGATACCCAGTAGCCCTTCCAGCTTGCGCAAGCGCATGGACAACGCAGGTGGAGAGACATTCAGGCTTCGGGCCGCAGCACTGAGGGATTCAGAACGGGCAAGGGTCACCGCCAGACGCAAATCTTCGATGGCAATCATTCAATTCAACTTAATGATAAATGCAATGGCATTTAATCACAGACTTACGTCAGCGAAGTAGATTACCAGCATGCACCGCCATCAAGAGCCAAGACCATGCCGACCTTTCAAACCCTGGACACTCCCGCCGCCGTTATCGACTTACCGCGCATGCATCGCAACATCCAGCGTATGCAGCAGCGCATGGACACGTTTGGCGTTCGACTGCGCCCCCATGTCAAAACCAGCAAATGCCTGGCGGTCATCGACGCCCAGCGTTCGGCTGGCGCCCATGGCATCACCGTTTCGACCTTGAAAGAAGCTGCCCATTGTTTTGCCCATGGCATCGACGACATTCTTTACGGGGTGGCAATGGCGCCGGGGAAACTGCAGCAAGCGCTGGACCTGCGGATCAAAGGTTGTCGCCTGAGTATCGTGACCGACAGCCTGGTTGGCGCCCACGCAATCGTCAGCTTTGGCAAAGCGCATGGCCATTGCTTCGAGGTCTGGATCGAAATCGACAGCGACGGTCATCGCTCCGGCTTGAAAGTCGACGACCCGACCCTGCTGCAAGTCGCGCAAAACCTGCACGAGGGCGGCATGCAATTACGCGGCGTCATGACCCATGCCGGGTCAAGCTACGAACTCGATGACCCGCAAGCATTGCAGGCCATGGCTGAACAGGAGCGTCTGGCCTGTGTGCGGGGAGCAGAAAGAATACGTGCTGAAGGATTGCCCTGCGCTGAAGTGAGCGTCGGCTCGACGCCCACAGCACTGTCAGCCGCCAGCCTTGAAGGTGTGACGGAAGTACGCGCGGGGGTTTATGTATTTTTTGATCTGGTGATGCTCAACGTCGGCGTTTGTCAGCCTGATGAACTGGCCCTGAGCGTATTCACTACTGTGATTGGCCATCAGGTGGAAAAAGGCTGGATCATTACCGATGCAGGCTGGATGGCGATGAGCCGGGATCGCGGAACCCTGAAGCAGAAACGTGACTTCGGTTATGGACAGGTTTGCACCGAAGCCGGTGAATGGATTGAGGGGGCCGTATTCGAAGGTGCCAATCAGGAGCACGGGGTAATCAGCAACTCGGTAGCCGACATTACCGAACGCTATCCGATCGGCAGCCGCCTGCGCATCCTTCCCAACCACGCGTGCGCGACAGGCGCGCAGTTCCCGGAGTATCAGGCGGTTGATGCCGAGGGTCAGGTGCAGGTTTGGGGGCGGTTGTATGGGTGGTGATAGGTGTTCAGCGTTAAACCACGTCGGCCGGAATTCGCTATCGCCTTAGATCAAAAGCAAAGCGAATACTGCGGTAACACCCCGGACCGGTACAGACTCTGTGAAAACGTAGCGAGCGACGGCAAGACAAGGCGCAACGAGCGGAGCGAGTAACAGCCGCAGGCTGGCCCGGAGGGTGAGCAAAGCGAATCAAAACAGGCGAAAAACGGCCGGGGTCGCGTCCGACTCTTGTGTTCTAAATGAGCATTTTTCGCCTGTTTTTAACGCAGTATTGCGCGCGTAGCGACGAAGTTGCCCAGCCTGCAGTAGTTTTCACACAGTCTGGGTAGGAGCGAACTTGTTCGCGAGACGTTATCACTGCCAACGAATCCGTCTTCTGACAGACCGCTTCGCAGCCTTCGGCAGCTCCTACAGCAGCCCGGCAAGTTCAAACAATCAGGTCGGCTTTAGTCTTACGTCCCTGCACCGGATACCCCGGATCGGTATACCCGTGAGTCGACGTATGCCCCGGCACTACCAGGCTATCCACCAACTTCTCATCGTCAGGCCCCAATTCGAGGCTCAGCGCATCCAGGTACGCGTCCCACTGCGCCTCGGTACGTGGCCCGGCAATCGCAGCGCTGACCAGCCTGTTCTTCAATACCCAGGCAAGCGCGAATGCAATGGACGTCGTGCCGCGCTCAGCCGCATGTTCGGAAATCGTCCGGGCGATTTTCAGTGACTCAGGGCGCCATTCGGTCTGCTGCAGACGCTTGTCGCCACGCCCGGCGCGGGAGTCCGCGGGCACTGCTGCATCCACCCCGTACTTGCCACTCAACACACCGCGAGCCAGCGGGCTGTAAGACACGACACCCAGACCGTATTGCTCAGCCGCCGCTAGTTGCTCAACCTCAGCGCTGCGATCAACGATGTTATACAACGGCTCACTCGCCACCGGACGTTCAATGCCCAATTGATCGGCGATGCGCACCACTTCCGCAATGCGCCACCCATGAAAGTTGGAGACCCCGTAGTAACGGATCTTGCCCTGCCGAATCAGATCGCCGACTGCGCGAATCCCCTCTTCCATCGGCGCATCCGTCAGCGCACGGTGGAAGTACAGGACGTCGATGTAGTCCGTGCCCAGTCGCTTCAGACTCGCCTCTACCGCTTGCATGATCCACTTGCGCGACTGCCCCTGCTGGTTCGGCCCCTGATGATCGGGAGTCGGGTAACCGAACTTGGTGGCAAGCACCCAGTTATCGCGTTGCGCCGCGATGGCTCGACCGACGACCTCTTCGGATCGACCGGCATGATAGGCGTCGGCGGTATCGAGGAAATTCACGCCTTGCTCGAAGGCCTTATCAATGATTCGCCGTGAGGTGGGCTCATCCGTTTCGCCGCCAAACATCATGGCGCCCAGGCACAAGGGCGATACTTTCAGAGCGCTGCGACCCAGATAACGGTGGTCCATAAAGTCCTCTCGAAATGGCTGAATAAACGTTCAACCCATCCTAAGGACCTGCGAATTATTGAGTAAGACCAGAAATCAAGATGCACTTATGAACCAGGCTCATGTATTCAACCGCAGTGCATCCACCACCAGCGCCAATGCGCGTGATGATTGACGGCGGCTTGCGTAGAACAGGTGAAGGCCCGGAAAAGTCGGGAACCATTCCTCCAGTACCCAGTTCAGGCGACCTGCATCGACATGCGGCTGCGCCAGTTCCTGCGGAATGTAGGCTAGCCCGCCGCCATCAAGTGCGGCCTGAAGAATCTGGTAAACCCCGTTGAATGTAAGCTGCCCGTCCACTCGAATCTGCAGCTCGTTTTTGCCGTTGGCCAACTCCCAGGCATAACAACCGCCATGGGTCGGCAGCCTCAGGTTGATGCAGTTATGTTGATGCAGGTCTTCGGGTTTTAGCGGTGCCGCGCGGTGCTCAAGGTAGGACGGCGCGCCGACGATAGCCATGCGCATGTCCGGCGCGATGCGCACGGCAATCATGTCCTTGGCAACCTGATCGCCCAAGCGCACGCCGATGTCATAACGCTGAGCGACGATGTCGGTCAGGCCATAGTCAGTCACGATTTCGATTTTGAGATCGGGGTACTCCGGGAGGATTTTTTTCAGCCTTGGCCAGAGCACCGTGCTCGCGGTGTGATCGGTTGCCGTGATACGAATGGTGCCTCGCGGCTTGTCACTCAGGCCAATGACCTCATCCAGATCCGCGTCGATCTCTTCGAAACGCGGCGCAAGGCTTTCGAACAGCCTCTCGCCAGCCTCGGTCGGCGACACACTGCGAGTGGTGCGCGTCAATAACCTCACGCCCAGACGGGTTTCCAATGAGCGGATGGTATGGCTCAACGCCGATTGCGAAACCCCAAGCTGAGCGGCGGCTCGCGTAAAGCTTCTTTCCCGCGCCACGGCGATGAACGCCAGTAAATCGTTGTAACCATCCCGCGCCATTCATGAGCCCTCTTCATAAAGTGGGGCGATTAAACCACTCGGCGCTTAATACTCCACGCTGTTTGTTTTCAAAATGTATCGAAACACGCCCCTTGGTAACAGCACGAAACACCCGGTTTTAAAGGCCCGACGTACATTGATGAGCCGGGCTCAGGTGTGTATTGCGCTCTGCGTGCATAGTCCGTGGACCGTCAGGGCACTACCGTCACCTCCAGACTCTGATCCGGCCTGGATTCATGAAAGCAATTCATAACAGCAAGTGAGCGATTGGCTCAAACTTTTGGCAACAGTCGCGAGTCGTAATCTGGATCCCGCTGAAACCGGCCAGCCCCGATCGGGCTGCAACAACGGACGCAGAGACGCCCGACGCAAGCCACTTTTACTGAAGGCACCGAAACAGGTGCCGCTGCCATGGCTAACGCTGAATTCGCAGCCCTTCCCCATCAAAACGGGAACAAAACAATGGACGACCGTGACCTGATGAAAATAACCAGACGCAAATTCCTGATCGTGGGTGCAGTGACCGCCAGTACCGTAGCGCTCCCCCCGTTCATTTCCGCACTCGCCTCCGCGGCAAACCAGATGGCGCGCCCGGTGCGGGCAGCGGTTGCCCTTGAGGTGAACGGCGTACCTCGGCAACTGGAGCTGGACACCCGCACGACCTTGCTCGATACCTTGCGCGAGCACTTGCACCTGACGGGCACCAAGAAAGGCTGCGACCACGGTCAATGCGGCGCCTGCACCGTGATCGTCAATGGCAAACGGATTAACTCATGCCTGACCCTGGCAGTGATGCAGCAAGGTTCGAAAGTCACTACGGTCGAAGGTCTGGGGACCCCGGACAAACTGCATGCAATGCAAGCCGCGTTTATCAAACATGACGGTTTCCAGTGCGGCTATTGCACGCCGGGGCAGATCTGCTCGGCCGTCGCAGTGCTCGACGAAATCCGTCAGGGCATTCCGAGCCATGTCAGTCAGAGCCTGACAGATCGACCGCAACTGATCGCCAGTGAATTCCAGGAACGCATGAGCGGCAATATCTGCCGCTGTGGTGCCTACTCCAACATCATCGCTGCCATCAGCGAAGTCGCGGAGGTGACTGCATGAGACCCTTCACCTATGTACGCGCCCAATCCCCGGCTGAAGCGGCAGCACACTCCGCACAGACCGAAGGCTCCAAATTCATTGCGGGTGGCACTAACCTGCTGGATCTGATGAAGCTGGAAATCGAAACCCCGCTGCACCTGATCGACGTGAATGATCTTGCGCTGGATCGCATTGAAGCGACGCCTGAAGGCGGGCTGCGCATCGGAGCGCTGGTGCGCAACACCGACCTGGCCGCAGACCCACGAGTACGCAAAGATTACGGAGTGTTGTCACGCGCGCTGCTGGCGGGTGCTTCCGGGCAACTGCGCAACGCCGCGACCACTGCCGGGAATTTACTGCAGCGCACCCGCTGCCCCTACTTCTACGACACTAATCAGGCCTGTAACAAGCGCCATCCGGGCAGTGGCTGTGCAGCCATTGGCGGCGTCACTCGGCAACTGGGGATTATCGGTGTCAGCAGCGCCTGTATCGCCACGCACCCGAGCGATATGGCGATTGCGATGCGCGTCCTGGATGCTCAAGTGGAAACCGTTCGCCCTGACGGCACCACCCGGGTCATCCCGATTGCCGACTTCCATCGCCTGCCAGGCACGACCCCCAACATCGAAACGTCTCTTGCGGCCAACGAGCTGATCACTGCTGTCACGCTGCCTGCGCCCATTGGCGGCACCCACCTCTACCAGAAAGTCCGCGACCGGGCTTCTTATGCGTTTGCGCTGATCTCGGTGGCTGCCGTGATTCAAAGCAATGGCAAAGGCCGGGTCGCATTGGGCGGCGTCGCGCACAAGCCATGGAGGGTTGAAGAAGCAGACGCGCTGATGCCTGAGGGTGCAAAAGCGGTCACCGCAAAGCTGCTGCATGGCGCGACGCCAACCCATGAGAACGAATTCAAAGTGACGCTCGCCGAGCGCACGCTGGCTTCGGTCATGGCGCAAGCGAGGGCCGCCTCATGAGATTCGATACCCCGGCCACCACCAACCCCATCGACCAGCTTAAAGTCGTCGGCAAGGCCACACCACGCATCGACGGCAAGCTGAAAACCACCGGGCAGGCACCCTACGCCTACGAGCATCACGACACGGTACCGAATCAGGCCTACGGCTACGTCGTGACTTCAGCGATCGCCAAGGGGCGCATCGGCTCCATGAACCTGGAGGCTGCAAACGCAGCGCCCGGCGTACTGGGGATCGTCACGGCCGCCAGCGCGGGAAAACTGGGCAAAGGTAAATACAACACGGCAAAGCTGCTCGGCGGGCCTGAAATCCAGCATTACCATCAGGCCATCGCGCTGGTGGTAGCCGAGTCTTTCGAGGAAGCGCGTGCCGCTGCGCAATTGGTGCAAGTCGAATACCTGCGCAGCAACGGCCAATACGATTTGGGTCATGACTTGAATGCCGCCGTAAAACCGGAGGGCGAAGCGCCGGATACCGCACGCGGTGACTTTGCCGGAGCCTTCAGTTCAGCGCCCGTGCAGTTCGATGCGACTTACACCACGCCGGACCAGTCTCATGCGGCCATGGAGCCGCACAGTTCCATGGCGACCTGGGAAGGTGAAAAGCTGATCCTCTGGACGTCCAATCAGATGATCGCCTGGAGTGTCGGCGACGTTGCCACCACCCTAGGGCTGGCCAAAGAAAATGTGCGTCTGGTGTCGCCCTATATCGGCGGAGGTTTCGGCGGCAAACTGTTTATCAGGTCTGACGCCATTCTTGCAGCACTCGGATCGAAGCAATGTGGCCGCCCGGTAAAAGTAGCTTTGGCACGCCCGCAGATCATCAATAACACCACGCATCGACCGGCCACTGTCCAGCGCATCCGCATCGGTGCCAGCCAAGACGGCAAAATCACCGCCATTGCCCATGAAGGCTGGTCCGGTGATCTCGCTGGCGGTGGCGTGGAGAACGCCGTGCAGCCGACCCAGTTTCTGTACGCCGGTGACAACCGAATGACCGCCATGCGCCTGGCCACGCTGGATTTGCCGGAAGGCAACGCCATGCGCGCACCGGGTGAAACGCCAGGGTTAATGGCCCTGGAAATCGCCATGGACGAGATGGCAGAGAAGCTCGGCCTGGACCCCATCCAGTTCCGGATCATCAACGACACACAGGTCGACCCCGGCAACCCGCAACGACCGTTTTCGCAACGCAGCCTGGTCCAGTGTCTGCAGACCGGTGCCGAACGTTTCGGCTGGAACAAGCGCCATCCACGCCCGGGCATGCAACGCGAGGGCAACTGGCTGATCGGTATGGGCGTGGGCTGCGCTTATCGCAACAACCTGCTGCTCAAATCCGGAGCCAGGGTTCGTTTGAGCAGTAATGGCAAGGTCATGGTGGAAACCGACATGACCGATATCGGTACGGGCAGCTATACCATCATTGCCCAGACGGCGGCGGAAATGATGGGCGTGACCCTGGATGATGTGGTGGTCAAACTGGGCGATTCGGACTTCCCGGTGTCTGCCGGATCCGGTGGCCAGTTCGGCGCCAACTGTTCGACCGCAGGGGTTTATGCCGCGTGCGTGAAGCTGCGCGAAGCGGTGACCAGACGTCTGGGCTACAACGCTGACGATGCAGTGTTCAGCGACGGTCAGGTGCAATTCGCCGGGCGCAGCGTGCCGCTGGGTCAGGCCGCTCGTAATGGCGACCTGGTCGCAGAGGACTCCATCGAGTTTGCCGAGCTGGCCAAGAAGTATCAGCAATCGACCTTCGGTGCACACTTCGTCGAAGTCGCGGTGAACATGGCCACCGGTGAAACCCGCGTCAGACGCATGCTGGCGGTCTGCGCGGCAGGTCGTATCCTCAACCCGACATCGGCACGCAGCCAGGTCATCGGGGCGATGACCATGGGCGTTGGTGCAGCGCTGATGGAAGAGTTGGCCGTGGACAAACGACTGGGCTTTTTCGTCAACCACGACCTGGCGGGCTATGAAGTGCCGGTACACGCCGACATTCCCGAGCAGGAAGTGATTTTCCTCGACGAAACCGATCCGGTGTCTTCCCCGATGAAAGCCAAAGGCGTGGGCGAACTCGGACTGTGCGGGGTCAGCGCGGCGATCGCCAACGCGATCTACAACGCGACGGGCGCACGGGTGCGGGAATATCCCATCACCCTGGATAAAGTCCTGAAGTCGTTGCCGGAAATGATTTAAGCGAAAGGATGCCCCTTTCTCTGTAGGAGCTGCCGAAGGCTGCGAAGGCATCCGTCCTTGCACGCCGTCATCGCAGCCTGCGGCAGCTCTTACAGGGAATCGGGTTTTAAGTCAGACAATCGCGTTTGTTTGATTAAAACTGCCATTCCGCATTACTGAACCCACCTCACAACCGTACTTGGATTAACCCGCATTCTCTAACACTGCCCTGCTCTGTAGCCTGTATTCAAAGGCATCGCTATGGAGAACAGAATGAAAATGAGAACACTGGGTAATGCACTCGACGTTTCGGCGATGGGTCTGGGTTGCATGGGCATGAGCTCCGCTTACGGCCCTGAAGCCGACAAGCAGCAAATGATCACCCTGATGCACGCCGCCATCGAGCGCGGTGTGAATTTTTTCGACACTGCCGAAGCCTATGGCCCCTGGGTCAATGAAGAGCTGCTTGGCGAGGCGCTTGCACCGTTCAAAGGCCAGGTGGTGATCGCAACCAAATTCGGCTTCGATATCGACCCGCAGACTGGCGTGCGTGGCAGCGGACTGAACAGCCGCCCTGCACACATCAAAGCCGTGGCTGAAGCGTCACTCAAGCGCTTGAAGGTCGACACCATCGATTTGTTCTACCAACACCGGGTGGACCCGGCTGTACCCATCGAAGACGTCGTCGGGGCAATCACCGACTTGATCGCTGCGGGCAAGGTCAGGCACTACGGTTTGTCCGAAGCCAGCGTGCAAACCGTCCGCCGCGCCCATGCCGTGCATCCGGTCACCGCTGTGCAAAGCGAGTACTCGTTATGGTGGCGTGAGCCCGAGCTGGAATTGCTGCCGACGCTGGAAGAACTGAACATCGGCTTTGTGCCGTTCAGTCCTTTGGGCGCAGGTTTTTTGACCGGCCAGATTGATGAAACCACGCAATTCGACAGCAGCGACTTCCGCAACCATGTCCCGCGCTTCACGGCAGAAATGCGTAAAGCCAATCAGGGTCTGGTTGATCTGCTGCGCAGTGTGGCGGATGAGAAAAGCGTGACACCTGCGCAAATCGCACTGGCCTGGCTGCTGACTCGCAAGCCGTGGATTGTGCCGATTCCGGGGACCACCAAGCTGCATCGCCTGGAAGAAAACCTCGGCGCCGTGACCCTCGAATTAAGCCCGGCGGACCTGGCCGCCATCGAAGACGCCGCAGCAAAGATCCAGCCCCAAGGTGCGCGCCTGCCGCAAGCGGCGCTGGACATGACCGGGCGTTGAACCGATCAAAACGCCCGGCCGGTCCTGAAGGATTGCGGCTGTCATCAAACATCACTTCATTAATGGATATGGAACACAGACCTTGTAGGAGCTAACTTGTTGGCGAAGCGATACGCCTGCAGGCACAGGAAGACCGCCTCGCGAACAAGTTCACTCCTACAGGTCAAATGTTTGCTGCGCGACAGCGGTGTGGCACCTGAAAATAAAAAAGGCCACCCCTCAACGGAGTAGAACCGAGGTGGCCTTGGTAACTGTCGTGACGCCGATGGCGTTGCCCCCGAATCAGCGTGAAGCGGCATACTCCTGATCACTGACTTGCTCCAGCCAGTTCACCACCTTGCCGTCCTGTGCCTCGGCAATGGCAATGTGAGTCATGCCCGTCGTAGCCGTTGCCCCGTGCCAATGCTTGACGCCTGGCGGAATCCACACCGTGTCGCCAGCCTTGATGGTCTGTACGGCCTTGCCAGACTCCTGCACCAGCCCGGACCCTGCGGTGACGATTAACGTCTGCCCCAGTGGATGGGTGTGCCAGGCAGAACGGGCACCGGGTTCGAAAGTGACGGTGGCACCACTGACACGTGCAGGCTCAGTACCTTTGAAGGGCGCATCGACCCGCACCGTCCCGGTAAAGTAATCCGCTGGCCCCTTCACCGAGGGTTGCGAGCCATTGGGCGTAACCGTCACCGGCAACATGCTTTCGGCATGGGATTCAAAAGCAAACAGGGACAGTGATAACGCAGTTGCTGCCAGTTTCTTCATGATGAACCTCACGGGATATGGCCGGGCATGTCTGGACATGCCCTCACATTGATCAACCTTGGGTAGCGCGAGACGCGAACACGTCCTTCAAGACCGGCACAGCCGACATCGCCTTCGGCCAACCGGCATAGAACGCCAGATGCGTCACCACTTCAGACGCCTGCCCACGGGTCAGTCCGTTATCCATGGCGCGATTGAGATGAAACGGCAATTGGGCTGCCTGCCCCTGGGTGATCAATGCCGCGACAGTGACGAGGCTGCGATCACGCGCTGTCAGGCTGGTCTGGCGCCACAGATCAGCAAACAACACGTCGTCAGTGAAACGTCCCAACTCCGGGGCCACGTCCGCCGTCGCCGCAGCAACAGCTGCCTTGCGTCTGGCTTCAATGGCCGGATCAAGCGTGAGCGGTTCGGTGGCAGGCGGCACGATCTGGTCTGCGGGAATGCCGCGCTCGTCAAAGACCTGCTTCGCCACGCCCACCGCCGACATCGCATTTGGCCAACCGGAGTAGAACGCCAGATGAGTGATCAGCGCGCTGATCTCACTGGCCTTGAGGCCGTTATCCAGCCCGAGTTTCACGTGCCCGGTCATCTGCGCGGTCTGCCCCCCGGCAACCAGCGCCGACAGGGTAATCAGGCTGCGGTCACGCGGGGATAACGCCTCGCGCTTCCAGACTTCACCGAATAACAGGTCAGTGGTGTATTGATAAAGCTGAGGGGTGACTTCAAGCACATCGGGGGAAGGCTTGGGGTCGGGCCTGGCTTTTGACTCACTGCCATCAGAAGCAGTGGCAAAGAACAGAGTGGCGAACGCGGTTGCTAATAGCTTCATGCATGGGCCTTTTAATGATGACTTTGAATGAGATGCCGATGTAAATGAAGGTACTCAAGGTCAGGATCACGCCTGACGATTCAACGACGTCCGAGACGTTAAACCACTGCACTGGCAACGACTATGGGGCGCACCCGCATGCAGCCATGAGGGGAAT
Source organism: Pseudomonas maioricensis (assembly GCF_022790535.1). Classification (GTDB taxonomy): domain Bacteria; phylum Pseudomonadota; class Gammaproteobacteria; order Pseudomonadales; family Pseudomonadaceae; genus Aquipseudomonas; species Aquipseudomonas maioricensis. The sequence continues at coordinate 26,940 of NZ_LOHG01000026.1, read as the reverse complement.
TCACCAATGCCTTCAGGGTTGGTAACGCAAGGCATCGACCACCAGAGAAAACGCCAGAGAGGCATGACGGCGATTCGGGTAATAAAGGTGATAGCCCGGACACGGCTGACACCAGTCATCCAGCACCGCGATCAGTTGTCCGTCTTCAATGTATGAAGCCACCCGGTCCTCCGGTAAATAGGCAACGCCCAGCCCGGCGAGTACCGCGTCCATACGCATGACGATGCTGTTGAAGGTCAGTTGCCCCTCGACCCGGACCTTGACCTCGCGACCGTCCTTCTCAAAATCCCAGACAAACAGCTCGCCATGGGTCGGAAAGCGAATATTGATGCAGTTATGGCTGGTCAGATCCTGCGGGACTTCGGGCCGCGGATTTCTGGCGAAATAGGCAGGTGAAGCCACGACTACCCAGCGTAAATCCGGACTGATTCGCACCGCGATCATGTCCTTGGCGACTCTTTCGCCCAGCCGGACGCCAATGTCAAAACGCTCGGCGACGATATTGGTCAGGCCCGAATCGACATTGATCTCGACATTGATGTCCGGGTACTGCGGCAACAGTTTCTGCAACGCCGGGCCAATAATGGATATCGCCACGTGTTCGCTGGCGGTAATACGAATAGTGCCCGCTGGCGCTTCACGTTGATCGCTCAATACGGCCAGTTCGGACGTGATTTCATCGAAGCGCGGTTTGACGGTGCGCAGGAGCCGCTCCCCGACCTCAGTGGGCGAAACACTGCGCGTGGTCCGGGTCAATAAACGCAAACCGAGCCGCGCTTCGAGGTTGCGAATGGTGTGGCTCAGGGCCGATGGACTGACGCCCAGTTTGGCGGCAGCCTTGGTAAAACTGCGATCAGTCGCCACTGCGGCAAAGGCAAAAAGATCGTTGAAGTTTTCCTGCTGCATGCTTGTATCCGTCTTCTGATGCGTCTGGAATGCCCAAACCGGCATGTCCGTTCAATTAAAGCATCTGCAATCGTTACACCCTGCCGGGCGCGCCCAAGGTTCGAAAAACAGGTCACCTGGCAGCGATCAGTAGCGCGTTTTGAATATCCTGAAAGCCTGCTTCCAGATGCTGAATAATTTCGGTGGCCTTGGCTGTCGGCTTCACACCATGGGCATGACGAACAAACAGCGGGTCATGAAAGTGGCAGCGTAATTTGGCCAGGGTATTACTCACCGCAGGCTGCTTCACATGCAGCAGCTCGGCTGTTTTGCTGACGCCCTGCTCGCGATAGATCAGCAACAGTGTGAACAGGCTGTTGAGGTCGATATTGCGGAACAGGCTCTCGTCAAACTCCATCGCTCTGTGCCTCGGCCAATACCGGCGCGAGGCGGCTAAAGGTCAGGTGTGCGCAGGACTCAATTAACGCGCTGACAATCTCCGTCATTGGCTCACTTGAAAAATGCGCCGTCATGGCTTCGCTGCTTGACCAGTAACCACTGAGGATCCACAAGCCGTCCTCGCCCGTACTGCGTATCAGCGAATAGCCGAGGCAACCCGGCATGTTTTCAATACGCGCTGTACAGCTTCGCAGTTGCGGTTCAAGTTGTGGGTCAGCCTCTGGGTTGATACGGATTTCCAGGGTATTGACGGCTGCTATGGTCATGATTTCTGCCTGCCCGCTGATGTCTGCGGTTGGAACTTAACCAGCAGGCTGAGTCGCGACTATAGGGCTAAATCTAATTAGCCTCATGAGCCTGATTCATCAATGCATGAGCCATCGTTGCAGGAGAGGACATTTCCAGTCAGGTTTTGCCAGCGGGGAATCAGTTATGAGGAAGATAAAACGGTATGGGTCAGACGATATAAAAAAAGCTACAGCCCTTGGGGAGTAAGAGCTGTAGCAAAGCCCGCGTAAAAAACAGGTGAGGCCGGATCACAAAAAGTGAGGGCCTTGGAGATACGGTGGTGTGGTGCCTGTATCAGGCACCTGAGTCGTTGTCAGCAAATGACCGTTTTTAGCGGACGGGATACATTCTGCAATGATTCATGGTCCTCCTTTTCAGGCGTCGGCCGGGCTGGCACCGCTCTCTTCGCGAAAATCTGGTTGTGGGAGCCGAGCTTGCTCGCCATGAGGTTCATGCGATCTAAAGTGAATTGCGTCCAGCCTTATCGCGAGCAAGCTCGGCTCCTACAGGAAAGCAGGATCGCTGCTAGCCTCAGCCCGTCACACAGCGCTGCGGTTTCTTTCCGGCGAAGGTGTCGACCAGACTGGAGACCACCATTTCGGCCATGCGCGTGCGAGTCTGCACCGTGGCGCTGGCCCGGTGCGGTTGCAGCACCACCTGTTCCCGGGCAAACAATGTCTCGGGCACGTTCGGTTCATCGACAAACACATCCAGCCCGGCACCGGCGATTTGTCCGGCTTCCAGTGCAGCGATCAAGTCAGGTTCATTGACCAGTTTGCCGCGTGCCACATTGATCAGATAACCGTCACTGCCCAGTGCCTGCAGAACCTGCGCATTGATGATCCCTTCAGCCTTGTCGGCGGCGGCCGCGAGAATCAGCGCATCACTGTCACGGGCCAACTCGGTGAGGTCCGCGACAAACGTATGGCTGACATCGCTCATGGGTTGCAGGTCGGTGTAACTGATCGGACAGCCAAACGCCGCAGCACGCACGGCGACAGCGCGCCCTACCCGACCCATGCCGACAATACCGATGCGCATGCCACTGACCTGCCGCGCCAGCGGCAACGGTACCAATGGCGTCGCACTTTTCGCCCACTCACCGGCGCGCACATAGCGGTCGCCGGTGCACAAACCACGACAGGCTGAGATCAACAGGCCGATGGCCAGGTCGGCAACGTCTTCAGTCAGCGCGCCAATCGTGGCGGTGACATGAATCCCGCGATCCCGGGCATAGGCCAGGTCCACCGCGTCAGTGCCAACGCCATTGACGGCGATCACTTCCAGCTTGGGCAACTGCTCCATCACCGCGTGGGTAATCCCGGTGTGCCCACCGGTAATCACCCCGCGAATATTAGCGCCGTGCTCCTTCAGATACGCCGCTTTGTCGGTCTGCAAATGGTAGGGCCAGACCGTGAAGAGCTCATCAAGCTGCGCACGAATATGGGGAATCAGGATGGGGCTGAGCAACAGGACTTCTGGCTTCATGAGAACCTCTGAAAAGATGACAAGACGGGTTTCAGCCGCGACCGACGAAGGGCATGTTGGTGGCCATGACGGTCATGTTCAGTACGTTGGCAGACAACGGCAGGCTGGCCATGTACGCCACGGCGTCGGCGATGTGCTTGACGTCGACCATGGGCTCCACGGCGATTTCGCCATTGGCCTGGCGCACGCCTTTGGTCATGCGCACCGACAGCTCGGTCAGCGCGTTGCCGATATCGATCTGGCTGCAGGCGATATTGAACTCACGACCATCCAGCGCGAGGGACTTGGTAAGCCCCAATACAGCGTGTTTGCTGGCGGTATACGGCGCCGTGAACGGCCGCGGCGTATGCGCGGAAATCGAACCGTTGTTAATGATTCGTCCACCTTGCGGCTGCTGCCGACGCATCAGGGCAAACGCCCCTCGCGAGCACAGAAACACACCGGTCAGGTTGGTGTTGATCACATCCAGCCATTTCTCAACCGGCAGCTCATCCATCGGCACAGCTGGGGCGTTGATCCCGGCATTGTTGAAGATCACGTCCAGACGACCATAGACCTCTTCGACCGTGGCGAACATTGCATCAATGCTGGCCGGATCACGCACATCAACCGACACCGCCAGCGCTTCGCGACCTTGTGCATGAGCTTCGTCGACCAGGGCTTGCAGCGGTTCGAGACGACGCCCCACCACCACGACCTTGTAACCTTCGGCGAGCAGAGTCCGGGCAACGGCCTGACCGACACCACTGCCGGCACCGGTGACCAGGGCGATTCTGGAGGAAGTGTTATTGGACATTGTTGTTCTCCTTGTTTCGAATTCTGTGTGGGTTCACGCTGTCGCGCTGCAAACACAGCCCCCTGTGGGAGCGGTGCTTGCCTGCGATAAGGCTGTACACGGTTCACTTGGTATCTGCGGTGTTCTGATCGCGGGCAAGCACCGCTCCCACAGAAAACACATGCATTTCAATTCTGAATCTTTGGCGTGGGCCTAAATCGCGGCTCGCCGCGGGCCGACCCGCACTTCAAGCTGGCCTACCCCATCAATACCGGCACTGATCACATCGCCCGGCTGGAGCGCATCCACACCCGGCGGCGTGCCGGTCATGATCAGGTCGCCTGACCTGAGCGTGATGGATTGGGACAAGCGACTGATCACCTCACGCACCGACCAGATCTGGTTTTCCAGTGTTGAGCGCTGACGCTCTTCGCCATTCACTGCGAGCCACACGGCACCTTCGCCCGGATGGCCAATCTGACTCACCGGCATGATCGTGGTAATGGGTGCCGACCCATCAAATGCCTTGGCGCCATCCCAAGGCATTCCGGCGACCTTGGCGACTTTCTGCAGGTCACGGCGGGTCAGGTCCAGCCCGGCCGCGTAGCCCCAGACGTGCTCCAGCGCGTTGTCTTCGGAAATGTTCGAACCGCCCTCGCCGATCGCCACCACCAGTTCAATTTCATGGCAGAACTCCTCCGTCAGTGGCGGAAAGGCGATTTCGCCAAGGGCATCGATTACCGAACTGGCGGGCTTCATGAAGAACACCGGGGCTTCACGCTGCTGGCCGGTTGCATCACCCCACGGGTAATTGCGCCCCAGGCAAAACACGCGACCGACCGGGAACCGGGCCGTGCTGCCTTCGACGGGCAAGGTGGTCAGAGTGGCAGGCGTAAATACGTAGTTATTCATTGTTGTCCTCGTGCAACGTCCTATCCAGAGCGTTCAGCCTACGACGCTGAACCGCTGCAAAGTTGGACGAAAGCGGCTTCGTTCTGGATTAATCAGGGGTATTTCTCTTAGCGGGTCTGCAATTCGATGCGATACAGGCGGCCCAGCAGCAGCGAGTACGACAAGGTGCCTATCAGCGCTACGCCGCCGATGAACCAGAAGGCCATCGCGAAGGAGCCGGTGGCGTGAACGATGCCGCCAATCACGATCGGCGTGACGATCCCGCCAATATTCGCCGCAAGGCTGGTAACGCCGCCGGTCAGGCCGATCAGCTCTTTTGGCGCCACTTCCGAAACCGCTGCCCAGGACGCCGAAGCAATGCCCTGCGCAAAAAATGCGGTGGTCAGCACAGCGATGCACAGCACGTTGGAATCAGTGAAATTGACCAGCACGATCGACATGCCCAGCATCGAGCCCACCACCAGCGGCAACTTGCGCGCGAACGACATGGAGTAGCCACGGCGAATCAACAGGTCGGAAACGATGCCCGCGAGCAAAATCCCTACAGTGGCGCCAATGAACGGCAGCACGGCGAAGATGCCCACTTTGATCATGGTCAGATGGCGTTCTTCGATCAGGTACGTCGGGAACCAGGTCAGGAAGAAATACAGCGCTGAAGTGCTAGCGAACTTGCCAATGCAAATCGCCCATATTTGCCGATAGCGAAACAGCTCGGCAATCTGCCGCCAGTTGAATCGGGTGCGCTCCTTGCTGCTTTTGACCAGCCCGCCGCCGTCTTCGATGTACTTGAGTTCTTCCTTGCTGACTTTCTTGCAGTTCAACGGATCGCGATAGACAAACAACCAGATCACGCCAAAGACGATGCCGACAATACCGGTGCTGTAAAACACATGGCGCCAGTCATAAGTCGTCGCCAGCCACAACAGCACGCCGGTAAACAGCGCCGTGCCCAGGTACTGACCACATACATAAATACTGCTGGCCAGGCCCCGCTCCCGGGCCGGGAACCAGACCGTTACCGCACGGCTGTTGGCCGGAAATGCCGGAGCTTCCATCGCGCCCACGGCAAGCCGCAGCCCGAACAGCGAAGCAAAGCCCCCTGCCAGCCCCTGGCATACGGTGACTGCCGACCAACTGATCAGCGACACCCCGTAAGTGATACGCGAGCCGAATCGGTCCGCGACAAACCCGGCCGGTACCAGTGCCAATGCATAGGTCCAGGCAAATGCGGAAAAGATCAGGCCCATCTCGACCTTGTCCAGTCCCAGATCCTTGGCCATGAATGGCGCGGCGATGGAGATGTTCACCCGGTCGACGTAGTTGATGATGGTCGCGATCAGCAACAGGGAAAGCATGAACCAGCGTCGCCGCGTTGGCAGCCGCTGGGAGGTAACGGCGTCCTGAGGAGCCGTGTCGGCACTGGCCACTGCGGCCTGGGAGGTTTGGGTACTTGACATGAAGTAGCCTCATTATTGTTGTGATTGAGCGGTTTTCAGACAAAGCGAAGCCATCACCCTCGACTCAGGGCGAAATTAACTGCCAGCAGATTCAGGCGCTTTTGATCAGTACAGAGTGATCAGCACGATCGGGCGCGCAGCAGGGTTAACCGTGAGAGGGGTCGGAGTTTGAGGCGCAGGCGCGAGGACGCGCACAAATCGGGGAGGCAAAGCAGCGAGGATCAAATTTCATGGTACGAGCACCTTCTAATTATTTTTGATAGATGTCGGTCTACAACGGTCTTCAAGTTATCGTACAACCACGGAAAATCAATGCGCCGGTTAGATCGTTTTTTGAGATCAAACCGGCGCAGATCAAAGAAGTCCAAAAAATTTCGCCGCTTGACAAGCCCCATAAAAAACTCGAAACCAGCCTTGTAACAGCTGATCCAGAGCCATCGAAACCTTTTTGCCATCACCGCGTTTTTTTGGACATCAAAGCAAAGCGGTTGCCTGCATTGCCGCAAACCGCGCATGCTTGGGTCATCATACAAAGACCTAACAACTAGAGGATTTCGCCATAAAATCCCGGGTGTTCAGCAAAGACCAGCAGGAGATGTCGTCCATGCACGCAGCGCATCACACGAGCAGCCACACCAGCAGCAACGCCGCTAATCGTGTCCCCACATACGGCATGCAGCAGCGCAGCGAGCGCGCTGATTTTTATATCCGCGATAAAACGGCGCGAAGCGCGGAAACCAGCCCGCACCGGCACGAGTACTTTCAGATCCAGATCAACCTGGGCGGCGACACCATTCAGCACATCGGCAACGTCGAACGACCTTTCCCGCGCAACGCCCTCGCGTTCATCCTGCCGCACCGTATGCACATGATTCCGCACCCTGCGGACAGCAATTTCATGGTGATCAACTTCTCCCAGACCTTCCTGCTGCCGCACCTGGAATGCGACCCGCTGGACCTGGAAGACGTATCGATCCTGCTCGCGCCGGAACTCTCACCGTTCCGCTTTCAGGAGCACCTGGACTTCATTCTTGAGCAGAATGAGTTCGACAAAATCTGCGTCCTTCTCGAACACATGCGCGAGCTGGATCGCAACCGCCAGTTCGGCACCCGGGAAATGCTCAAGGGCTTGCTGTTGCAGTTGATCAGCACGGTTTGCACCCTGTATGGCGAGCCATTGATGCAATTGGCCGACGGCAATGCCGCCCAACTGAGCCGCCGCGATGCACTGACGCGCATGTCGGAGTACGTGCGCAAACACTTGGCCGACCCCGACCTGAGCCTGAAAAAAGTCGCCGCTGCCACCTACCTCTCGCCCACCTACCTGACTCACTGGCTGCGCAAGGAAATCGGCAAAACCTTCAGCGAACTGGTACTCGAAAGGCGCATGCACGCGGCACGCAACCACCTGCTCAACGGCACAAAACCGGTAGGCGAAGTGGCGCGATTGTGCGGTTTTGCCGATGAAGCCTACTTCTCACGGCGCTTCCGTCAGATACACGGCCTACCGCCGGGGCAATTCAGAAGGCAACAGCTTGAGCCGGGATTGCCCAGAGTCGAGTGACCGCTTCCCAACGGTGAGCGTGCACGTTGGCGGCGTAATGTGGCTCGCGCTAAATCTCTTCTGGTCTTCAGAATCTCTCGCGAACAAGTTCGCTCCTACCAGTGGTACACCCCGTGCCGCCGTGGCAGGAGCGAACTTGTTCGCGAGGGCGAGAATCGCCTCAGCACATCGCCAAAGCCTGATGAAGCGGACGCATCTAAATAACTTTTGAACATAATATAAATACAAGCCAATCAATAAAATACATATTAGCTTAGAAGCAAAAAGCCTTTTACAGCAGCCAACCATAAGAATACGGTCTTAGAAAGACAGCCTGACCCTGCGTTTCGGTCAGCCTTCCCATGCACCCAAATCCCGCTGTGTAAAGGATTCCATCCATGCATCTGAGACTTCCTCGGCAATACCCAACCGCGCCCCAGGCGTCGCAATACACAGCCTCATGGGTCAAGGGTCGAGGATTGCGCGATGAGTAAACGTTTCCCGTTACTTCGCTTGCTGGCCGCCTGCGCCACCGCCGCCACACTGCTGGGCTGCTCACCGTCCGCTCAGGACCTTGAAGCCAACAAAACCCTGAAAATTGCTTTCTTTCGCGACAACACCACACTCGTCAGCCTTGATCCCTTCCAGGTCTACTGGCTCGAACACCGCGTGGTGCTGCGCAACGTCGCCGAGTCGCTGACCGATCAGGATCCGCAGACCGGCAAGATCATCCCCTGGCTGGCTGAAAGCTGGCAGGTCAGCGACAACGCGCTGGAATACACTTTCCATTTGCGCAAAGACGTCACCTTCAGCAACGGCACGCGCTTCGACGCTCAGGCGGTCAAAACCGCCTATGACGCCAACAAGGCCTTTGCCGCGCAACTGCCAACGACCTTTGGCGCGACCTATCTGAAGGGCTACGACCACGCCGAAGTGGTCGATGACTTTACCGTGAAGCTGGTGTTGGCCACGCCTAATGCCGGTTTCCTCCAGGCCACCTCCACCACCAACCTTGCGATTCTGGCGCCGGAATCCTACAAGCTCAGCGTCAAGGAACGTTCGCTGGGCGCCATTATTGGCACCGGCCCGTTCGTGCTGGAGCGCTACACCCCGGAAAGCGGCCTGAAGCTGGTCAAGCGCAAGGGTTATGCGTGGCCTTCAGCCAATGTGAAAAACAAAGGTGAGGCGCACCTTAATACCGTCGAGGTCAGCTACGTGCCGGAAGAAAGCGTGCGCAATGGCCAGTTCGTGCAGGGCCAAGTGGACATTCTCTGGCCACGCGCGCCCTTTTCTGAAGTCGATCTGAACCTGTTCAAATCCAAGGGCGCTACGATTCAGAGCCGGTCGCTGCCTGGCCCGGCGCTGAACTTCTACCCCAACACCCGTGGCACGCGCATCCTCGCGGATCGCAATGTGCGCCTTGCGCTGCAAAAAGGCATCGACCGCAAGACCTATGCCGCGACCGTATACAATCCGCAGTTCCCGGTGGTGACCAGCATCTATGACGTCACCACGCCGTACTACAAGAACAAGGCCGACACGCTCGGCTATGACCCGCAAGGTGCGGAAAAGCTGCTGGATGATGCAGGCTGGCAAAAAGGTCAGGACGGCTATCGCAGCAAGGACGGCAAACGACTCAAGCTGGTCTACAACTTGTCGCCAGCGGAAACCGCAGGCGATGTGCTGATTCAGGACCAACTGCGCAAGATCGGCATCGAACTCAAGCTCAACGTGCTGACCACTGCCGAATGGGCGGCCGCCAACGCCTCGGGCAACTATGACCTGACCTCCACCTACATGACTCGTGCCGACCCGATCATCCTGCAGACGATCATCGACCCGCGCACCGCCAACAGTTCAACCCTGGCCACCAACCTGTACGCACCGGAAACGCTGCCCAAAGCCCTTGAGCTGTATGACGCAGGCCTGACCGCCACACAAAGCGAGCAACGCGCAAAAGCCTATGGCGATCTACAAGATCTGCTGATCGAAGAAGGCTCGGCGTTCCCGATCTATGAGCGAGTCTGGCAGGCCGCGACGGCCAAGAAGGTACACAACTTCTACTGGACCGCCGAAGGCTTTGCCCTGCTCAACGATATCGAGATCGTCGCGCCATGAGCCGTTACGTGATCGGCCGGATCGCTCAGGCGCTGCTGGTGTTGTGGGGCGCGTACAGCGTGACGTACTTCATCCTGTATTTACTGCCGGGTGACACGCTGTCGATCATGCTCAGCGCCTCGGGTGTCGAAATCGACGCGCTGTCGCCTGAGGAAATCGCCAAGGCACAAGCCTATTACGGTCTGGATGGCGGAATTTTCCAGCAGTACTTTCACTTGCTGTGGGGCGCGGTTCAGGGTGATTTCGGCAGCTCGTTGACGCTCAACCGGCCGGTCGCGGAGCTGCTCGTCGAGCGCCTGCCGCAAACCCTGGCGCTGGCTGGCCTGGCCATCGTGTTTTCACTGATTGGCGGCATCGGTCTGGCTTACCTCACCGCTTATGTGCGTTGGCAACCGCTGAAGGTCGCACTGGCCCGACTGCCCTCTTTGGGCTTTTCGGTGCCAGTGTTCTGGATGGGCCTGCTGCTGATTCAGTTGTTCGCCTTCACCCTGGGCTGGTTTCCGGCCACCGGCAACCAGGGCTTTTCCAGCCTGATCCTGCCCGCCGTCACCCTGGCCATTCCCAGTGCCGCAGTGTATGCGCAGGTCCTGCAACGAGGTTTCCAGGGTGTCTGGAAAGAACCCTACATTATTACCGCCTACGCCAAAGGCCTCAGCCGCGCGCAGGTTCAGGCCCGGCATGCTTTCAAGAACGCAGCCTTGCCGTTGCTGACCCTGATCGGCCTGCAAGTGGGCAATACGGTGTCCGGAGCCGTGCTGGTCGAGACGATATTTGCACGTTCCGGCGTGGGTCGGCTTGCGCAAGAAGCCGTGCTGCGCCAGGACATCCCCGTGGTGCTGGCAATCGTCGCAGTTTCGGCGGCGGCCTTTGTCCTGATCAATCTGATCGTTGACCTGCTCTACCCCGCCCTCGACCCACGAATCGCCCACACACCAAAGGTCTCCTGACGCCATGACTATTTTTGATAATCGCCTTGAACGTCTGGCTCGCAGTTTCACCACATCGCAGCCAGCGCCGCCGGCCTTATGGCGTCGCCGCAGCCGCCTCAGCCGGGCCCTGGAAGCGACACAGCCACTGCTGCGCCGACCGGGCTTTCTACTGGCGGTTGCTATCATCGCTTTTGCCTTGCTCGCCGCTGTCGCGCCAAACCTGCTCACCAGCTTTGCGCCTTACGCCACCTCACCGACCGACAAGCTCACAGCACCCAATGCCGTGCACTGGTTCGGCACGGACGAACTGGGTCGCGACTTGTATACCCGGGTCGTGCACGGCTCAAGCCTTTCGGTGCAGGCCGCTCTGCTAGCAGTGGGCATCGCACTGGCAGGAGGCTTGAGCCTGGGTATCGTCTCCGGTTTCGCTGGCGGCCGGATTGACGCCGTGATCATGCGTTTCATCGATGTGCTGCTGGCTCTGCCCGGCTTGTTGCTGGCGCTGGCCATCGTCACCGCCATCGGTTTCGGCACCATCCCGGTGGCCATCGCCGTGGGCGTCGGGATCATTCCCGGTTTTGCCCGGACGACGCGGGCCGAAGTGCTGCGTATCAAAACCCTGCCCTACGTCGAAGCGGCGCGTCTGGGCGGCGCCAGTTGGACCCGGACGTTGCTGCGGCACATCCTGCCCAACGCCTGGGGCCCGGTGGCCGTGCTGGCGACGCTGGATTTCGGCGCGGCCATTCTCGCCACTGCAGGTTTGAGTTTTCTCGGTTTCGGTGCGGAGCCGCCTGCTGCGGAATGGGGCACGCTGATCGCCAATGGACGCCACTTTCTGATGACCGCACCCTGGGTGTCGCTGCTGCCGGGGCTGTTCGTGGTCGCCGTCGTATTCAGCTTTAACCATATCGCCCGCACCCTTGAGGAGACTCAACGATGAGCATCACGGATGCACTGATCGACGTCCGCCAACTGGCTGTTGCCTACCGTTTTGGCGGGCAGGTCAATCAGGCGGTACGCGGCGTTTCGTTTCAGGTGGCCAAGGGCGAAACCCTGGCCATTGTCGGTGAATCCGGCTCCGGCAAATCGACCATGGCCAATGCCATCCTTGGGCTGCTGCCGGACAACGCGGTGGTCACCGGCGGCCAACTGTGGGTCGACGGCACCGACCTGACCCACGCCACCGAACGGCAGAAACGGCAGATTCGCGGCAGCACGATCGGGTTGGTGCCACAGGACCCCATGGTGGGGCTGAACCCGACGCTGCGCATCGGCAAGCAAATCGCCGAGGCGCTGATTCAGGCGCACGGCCGTCGTTATCCGGCGGTAGACGCCGATGTGCTGGAGTTGCTGCAACAGGTGGGTCTGGACAAGCCGCTGCTGCGCGCCCGGCAATACCCCCACGAGCTGTCCGGCGGCATGCGTCAGCGGGTGCTGATTGCCATTGCACTGGCGGGCAATCCACGGCTGATCATCGCCGACGAGCCCACCAGTGCGCTGGACGTGACCGTCCAACGCAAGATTCTCGATCACCTGCAACGGCTGGTGGCAGATCGCGGCATTTCACTGCTGATCATCACCCACGATCTGGGTGTCGCCGCCGATCGCGCGGATCGGGTACTGGTGATGAAGAGCGGCGAGCTGGTCGAACAAGGTCCGCCCCAGCAGATCCTGATCAATCCGAGCCACTCCTACACTCAGGCACTGCTTGCCGCTGCGCCCGCCTTTGGCCAGCGCAAGACACCCGCAGTACCGCGGCCCTCCACGAACGGCAAGGCACCGATCCTCACGCTGGAGAACGTCGGCAAGTCGTTCCGCCTGCCTTATGTGAAAGGCGAAAATGCCGATTTTCAGGCCTTGGAGGATGTGAATTTCAAGGTTTATCCGGGGCAAACGCTGGCCATCGTCGGCGAGTCCGGCTCGGGTAAAAGCACTGCGTTGCGCATTGCACTGGGTCTGGAAAAACCAAGTCAGGGCCGCGTGTTGTTCGAAGATCAGGACATCACTCACCTGGGCTGGCGTGACTTCCGCCCGCTGCGCAGACGTATGCAACTGGTTCAGCAGAACCCTTTCGCCGCCCTTGACCCGCGCTTCACACTGTTTGAGAGCATCATCGAACCGCTGGTGTCTTTCGGCCTGCTCAAAGGCCGGGATCTGGAACAGGCGGCGCGCAAGCTGATCGAGCGGGTGCACCTGCCGGTAGCGTATCTGGATCGTTTGCCGCGTGAGCTTTCCGGTGGGCAACAGCAGCGGGTTGCCATTGCACGAGCGCTGGCGTTGCAACCGGACTTGTTGTTGCTCGACGAGCCGGTTTCGGCACTGGATGTCTCGGTTCAGGCACAGATTCTGGATCTGCTCGTGGAGTTGCAAAGCGAGCTGGGCATTGCCTACGTGCTGGTGTCCCATGATCTGGCCGTGGTTGCCAGCGTGGCTCATCAGGTGTTGGTGTTGCGTCAGGGGAAGACCGTCGAACAAGGCGCTGCCAGCGAAATTTTCCACAAGCCGGAAGCGGCGTATACCCGTGAACTGATTGATGCGATACCGGGGCGACGGCTGGAGCTGGCAGCGGAGTATTGAATTGAAATCCGTTCGGCAGCTCTTATCAAACAAAATATAACCACGTGATTTGGAATGCTCTTCTGTAGGAGTGAGCTTGCTCGCGATAGCGTCAGCACAGGCAATATATTCATCAACTGACAGACCGAATCGCGAGCAAGCTCACTCCTACAGGTACTGTGTTTACAGCTCGATGTTGGTACACATCCCACAAGGACGATCATGACCCGCACCTTTCTGGCTTCGACACTCGCCTTACTTCTCGCACCGGCCCTCAGCCAGGCTGCGACAACGGATATCACCGACGCGCAGTACCGGAAAGTGCTTGAAGGCTCATGGCGAGCCAAAGAGAACAGCGCTCGCGACCGTTATCGCCATCCACACGAAACGTTGAAGTTCTTCGGTTTGCAGGCTCAGCAGACGGTGATCGAAATTACGCCTGGTGGCGGTTGGTACAGCGAAATTCTAGCGCCCTTGCTCGCGGGGCACGGACGTTACATCGCAGCGGTTCAGGCCCCCTCTTCCGGCGACTATTACAAAAAAGCCGCCGACGGCCTGACGCAGAAATTCAAGGCTGACCCGGCCCGTTACAGCAAAGCCGAAACCATCGAGTTCGACCCGCAGGCACCGGTGTTCGGCAAACCCGACTCAGCAGACCGGGTACTGACCTTCCGCAACGTCCACAACTGGGTCCTGGCTGATGATGCGCCGCAGATGTTCGCGGCGTTTTTCAAGGTGCTCAAACCGGGCGGTGTGCTGGGCGTGGTGGATCATCGTGCCAAGCCCGGTGCCGATGTCAGCAGCATCAAAGCCAGCGGCTACCTGCCCACCGATTACGTGGTGAAACTGGCCAAAGACGCAGGCTTCAGGTTGGAAGCGCAGAGCGAAGTCAACGCCAACCCGAAGGACACCAAGGATTATTCAGCGGGCGTCTGGACCCTGCCGCCCTCGTACAAACTGGGTGAACAGGACCGGGCGAAATACGCGGCGATTGGCGAGTCAGACCGGTTCACGTTGCGGTTTGTGAAGCCGGTGGGTAATTAGGGCACAGCTTATGACCTGGAATGCAGACCTGTGCAGTCTGTGTGGGAGCTGGGCTTGCCCACGATAAGGCTGGACGCGATCTAACGTGAATCGCGTCCAGCCTTATCGCGGGCAAGCCCAGCTCCCACAGGTCAGCGTTTCCATCCAAGAGCTACACAGGCTGGCTGATGTGCTGCTGATAAAGCGCATTTAACCGCTCACTCACCGTGCGTTCGCCCGAACCAATCGGCCGGCCATCCACCACTTTCACCGGGGTAATCCCCGCGAGCGTGCCGGTGACGAACGCCTCATCAGCGCTGTAAACCTGAGCCAGCGTGAACTCGCCTTCGTGAACTTTGATACCGTTTTCACGCGCCAGGCTGACCAGCGTCTGGCGGGTAATACCGTTGAAGCAGCAATGCGCTGATGACGTCCACAACTCACCTTTGCGCACGATAAAGAAGTTGGTGGAGTTGCAACTGGCCACAAAGCCACGGCTGTCGAGCATCAACGCCTCATCCGCACCGGCATGCAATGCTTGCAGCAAGGCCTGGATAAGATTCAGGCGGCTGTGGGAGTTAAGCCGCAAATCGAACACGTCCGGCGTGCTGCACCGGTAGGTCGAGGTGAACAGCGAAATGCCCCGGGCCTTGGCTTCCAGATCAACGACCTTGTACTCAGCCACACACACCACAGTCGCCTTGCCGATGATGAAGCGCGGGTCCTGATTAGGCGTGCTTTTGCGCCCACGGGTAATCATCAGGCGCAAATGCGCGCCGTCCGTCATGCCGTTGATTGCCAGGGTATCCCAGAGCACTTTTTCGACCTCGTCACGCGTCAGCCCGATGTCCAGATCGATGCTCAGCGCCCCTTCGAACAGCCGGTCCAGATGCGCCTGCAAGGCAACAAGTCTGCCCTGTACCAGGCGCAACCCTTCCCAAACGCCGTCACCGCAGACGAAACCCGCGTCAAATATCGACACCTTGGCGGCATCGCGGTGAACGAACTCACCGTTGAGGTAGACCTTGACGTCGGCATTACGCGGGTCGGCTGCATAGGCCTGACTGCTGGTGGTTGAAAGCATGGGAGTCTCCGGTCTTAAAAAGAACGCTCGGCGAAGCGGGCGAGGAATTCCTGGGTGCGGGGTTGCTGCGGGTTTTTCAGCACTTGATCGGGCGTGCCCTGCTCGTGGATGACGCCGTTTTCGAGAAACAGAACCCGCTCGGCAAAGTGATAGGCGAAGCCCAGTTCGTGGGTCACCAGCAACAAGGTGCGGCCTTCGTCAGCCAGTTGGCGAATGACCCGCAGCACTTCGCCGACCAGCTCTGGGTCCAGCGAAGACGTCGGCTCGTCGAACAGCAAGACCTCAGGCTCCATGACCAGGGCGCGGGCAATGGCCACGCGCTGCTGCTGACCGCCCGACAAGCGCCCCGGATACGTATCGCGGCGATCGGCCAGACCGACTTTTTCCAGTTGCGCCAAGGCACGTTCACGCGCCTGGGCCTGGGAGATTTTTTTCACCGAGATCAAGCCTTCCATGACGTTCTCAAGCACGCTCATGTGCGGGAACAGGTTGAACTGCTGGAAGACCATGCCAACCCGCTCACGCACTTCGCGCAACTGCCGCTCCTGATAGGTTCGTTCGCCGCCACGCTCCTCGCCGAGCAGCACGCCATTGAGTTCGATCTCGCCGCGGGTGGGCATTTCCATGAAGTTCAGGCAGCGCAGCAAAGTGCTCTTGCCTGAACCGCTGCCACCAATGATCGCGATGCGTTCACCGCGACGCACATCCAGGTCGATGCCCTTGAGCACCGGCTGATCGAAGTTTTTATGCAACTGACGAATACGGAACAACGGTTGTTCGGTCATGACAATTCTCAACAAATCAGCGAAGCGCGAGACGGCGCTCAAGGCGCGCAGCGAGGAAGCTGAACGGCCAGATCAGGCAGAAATACAGCAGCGCAACCACGGTCAGAATTTCCAGCGGGCGATAGTAGCTGGAGCTGAGCAAACGCCCCTGATACATCACCTCGGTCACCGCGAGGGTCGAGGCCAGCGACGTCACTTTGACCAGCTCGATCATACGATTGGTCAGCGCGGGCAGCATCCGCTGGCAGGCTTGCGGCAGGATAATCCGCCGCAAGGCCCGCGCACGGCTCATGCCCAGGGCCTTGGCGCCCTCCCACTGACCGCGCACCACAGATTGCAGGCCCGCACGAAAAATCTCGGCGCAGTAGGCCGCGGTATACAGACTCAACGCCAGCGCTGCGGCAAAGAATGGTGTGAAGCGCACGCCCAGCAGCACTGGAAAGGCGTAGTAGATCCAGATCAACTGGATCAACACCGGCGTATTACGGAACACCTCGATGAAGGTAATGGCGGGCAAGGTAATGCGCCGCTTCGGCGATAAACGCGCGACGCCCAACACAAGCCCGACAGGCACACCCACCAGTGCGGCGATCACAAATAATTGCAGGGTGACTTTCAGGCCACGCAGCAGCACAGGGAGGTTGTCGATGACGATCTGGAAATCCCAGTTGTAATCCATCTCAAGCGCTCCTTGCCAGGTGTCGTTCGAGACGCTGGCTGGCCAGGCTGGCAGCAAACAACACGGTGAAGTACATCACCGCGATCACGCTGTAGACCTCCAGAGGTCTGAACGTCTGCGTATTGATCTGCATCGCCTGATACAGGAGTTCGGCATACGCCAGCGACGATGCCAGGGCGGTGGTTTTGACCAGTTCGAAACTGCGCTCCAGAAAGGGTGCGAGCATGCGGCGCAGTGCTTGCGGCAGGATGATTCTGCGCAGCACCCGGGCCTGAGTCATACCCAATGCCTTGGCGCCCTCCCACTGGCCACGTTCCATGGACGCAATGCCGCCGCGCAACACTTCGGCGTAAAAGGCGCTGGACTGGATCGACAGCGCCAGTACGGCAGCCGTAAACGGCGACAGGCTGACCGGGGCCAGCACTGGCAACGCATAGAAAAACCAGAAGAAGTGCACGATGGCCGGAGTGTTGCGGTAGAAGCCGATAAAGGCCATCGCCGGATAACGCAGCAGCGCCCGCGATGACATCCGCAACACCGCCATCAAGGCCCCCAGCAGGACGCCGAAAAACAGGGATACCAGGGCGATGCGCAACGTGCCCAGCAACCCTTCGAAGAGCAAGCCGCTATAGGGCAATATCGCTGAAAAATTCCAGGTATACACTCGTGTTTCTCTCCTGGGGTGATCCCCTCCGAGCCCGCACAGCCACCTCTTCCCCAGGGGAAGGCCGCGCATGTTAATGGCTGGACACAAATAGCCATAAATACCCGATATGCATTTGCATATTCATTTTTGTTCTAGCGATCATTCAGCCAGGGAGGTGCTTAAGCAGTAGCCTTTGACGTTTTTGCACATGGCATCGGTATGAGCAACGACTCACTGACTCGCTCCCTCGCGCAATTCGCCGCAGACCTGACGCTCGACAGCGTGCCCACCGCGCTACGCGAGCAGATCAAACTGCACCTGATCGACGCCCTCGCCTGCGGTCTGGCATCAACGCGCAGTGAGCTGGCGGCGACTTTCCAGCGACATTGCATTGAGGAGTACGCCCCTGGCCCCTGCGCGTTGATGGGCAGTTCAGTGCGTCTGGCACCGGTGGGTGCCGCGCTGTTCAACGGCATGGCGATCAATGCACTGGATCATGACGATGGCCTGGAAGTGGATGGCCGGGGCATGGGCCATCCCGGCGCGAGTCTGGTGGCGGCGGCACTGAGTGGCGTCTGGCAGCGCAAGACTTCAGGCCGTGAACTGCTGGAAGCGCTGATTGCCGCTTATGAAATCAATGCCCGCGTGATCAGCGCCGTGCAGCCGAGCATTGAGCGCTTTCGTCAGGTGTACGGCGTTTGTCAGCATCAGGCGCTGGGCGCTGCGGTGGCATTCGGCAAATTGATGCAACTGGACGCAGCCGGTCTGGAGACCGCTCTGGGTCTGGCGGGTACCCTGACGCCTCTGCCGAGCCTGCGTAAATACAACTGGGAGTCGCGTCCTTTGGTGTCATTCAAGGACTTCACGGCGCCAGCAGCCGAGGCTGGCGTACGCGCAGTACGCCTGCAGCAACATCAGTGGGTGGGTGCTCAAGCAGTGCTGGATGGCGATCAGGGGTTGTGGCGGATGCTCGGCTCGGATCAGTTTGATCCGCACCTGCTGGTCGCCGATCTGGGCAACGAATGGTTTGCAGCCAACTCCAGCCTCAAGCACTACCCTGCCTGTCGCTGGATCCACACGGCGCTGGAGTCCTTCGAGCAATTGCAGCAGACGCATGCGTTCGAGGCGGCTGCGATCAACGAAATCCGCGTGCTGACCGGTACCACCCAGGCCCGCGATTTCATGGACAGACGCCCGGTCAACGAAGTCGACGCCCAGTTCAGCCTGCCTCATACGCTGGCCTGCCTTGCACTGGGTATCGCCAAACACGATTGGCACACGACGAGCACGTTGAACGATCCGCAGGTAAGGGCCGTGTCTGATCGAGTAGTCGCCGAGGTGGACCCCGAGTTGAACGCATTGATGGCCGATACCCGCCGCCCCGCCGGGCAAGTGCAGGTACGTCTGGGTGACGATACACTGACTGGAGCCCGACTGGACTATCCGCTGGGCTGCCGCCAGAGGCCATTGAGCCGGGAACAGGTGGCCGACAAATACCGCCAGTACGCGCCGTTGGGTAGCCCTGTTGAACAGGTCGAACCCGTGCTTGCAGGGTTGTTTGCAATTGAAGAATGCGAAGATGTGGCGGGGTTGCTGGAAGGCTTGTTTAGGTAGTGCCTCGATTGGACGAGTGACACCACGCTCTCACAGCAGAAACCGTGTGTGCCGGCCCCATGTGGGAGCTGAGCTTGCTCGCAATAAAGGCACCGCAAATATCAGGCAGTTCGCGTTTGGGCTTATCGCGGGCAAGCCCAGCTCCCACATTTAATTGCATTCCAATCCAGGAAGTTGGTCGTATCTTGAGGATTGAGCTGCCGGGCCTGACTTAAATTCGCCCTAATCAGCTCACCTGCATTACTTCGCCCACTGCTCCTTGATCACTGGCGGTACTTTGCTGGGGTCTACACCGCGCAGGCGCAGGGCGTCTTCGTAGTATTTCTGGGTCACGCCGCTTTCATACAATTTGGCGAATTCCTTGCCGACGAAATCCCGGAAGGTTTTGTCGTCTTCATAACGCACAGCGCCACTGGTGCTGACCGAGACGATCGGAGTGGGCAGAATCAGCGTGCCTTTGCGCACTTTCGCCTGCTGTAGCGCCAGCGCCGGGTGGAAGTACGAAAGACCGTCGACACGGCCCGCATAGAACGCCGCAACACCTTCGTCCATGTTGGTGTAGCGCTCCAGATGAGCCTTCTTGAATTTCTTGCTGAGAATCAGATCCGGGCTGCTGCCCTGGGTCACGCCGATGCGCACGTCGTCACGGTCCAGGTCTTCCCAGGTGTTGGCGGTCAGGCCGTCACGCAACAATACGCCCTGGGCGTACCAGAAGAACGGTTGCTCCGGAAAATCCACAGCCTTGCGACGCTCTTCAGTGGGGTCCAGCACCAGCATCAGGTCAATCTGGCCAGATTGCAGCGCCGCAACAGAGTTACCCCAAGTGGTCTCGACCGTGACCAGTTTGACGCCCAGTTCCTTGGCCAGATCCTTGCCCACGTTGTAGCCGATGCCATTCCACTGCTCGGTTGCAGGATCCTTGAAGAACCAGGGTTCACCCTGAGCGACACCAATCCGTAGCTCGCCTGAATCATGGATCTGTTTCCAGGTCGAGGCCGACTCGGCGGCCTGAGCAATGGAAACGGTGGACAGCAGCGCAGCGGCAATGACTCGCGCGTAGAAACCTAGAGACTTCATCGGGGTGATCCTGTTGACGTTGTTGACCCGTGTGGGTGCGCGAATGATGGCAATTAGCGCAGTTCATTCAAAAGAATTAATAGTATGTTTTTAATTTCCTTTTGGAATATATACCCCCCGGCATGCCAGCCAACCTAATCGAGCCAGAGTAACGATTTGTAAAACATCCACTGTCATCTCACCGACGAGCGCGCCCTGCACCGGGGGTGGATATGTTTCTATCCATGACACCTCTGTGACACCTTCAAGAATGACAGGAGTCTGCGCATGCCCATCCACTCGTTCAGCCGTCGTCATTTCATTCAGGCCAGCTCAGCACTGGCAGCCATGGCGGCACTGTCTCCCCTGCTTCCCGCGTTTGCCGCCACACCACTGCTAACCCGCAAGATTCCCTCGTCAGGTGAAGATTTGCCGGTCATCGGTCTGGGCACCGCCCGCACCTTCAACTTTGCAGTGAGCTCAAGTGAGATGGATCCCGCGCTGGAGGTGCTCAAGACGCTACTCAGCGGCGGCGCCAGACTGATCGATACCGCGCCCAGCTACGGAGACTCCCAGGCCGTCACCGGGGAATTGCTGACCCGTGCCAAAGCCCATGGCCAGGCGTTTGTGGCCACCAAGGTTTCCTCCACAGGACGTGAAGCGGGTTTGCGGCAAATCGAACAGGCGTTCAAACAACTGCAAACCGAGCGTATCGATCTGATTCAAGTGCACAACCTGCAAGACACCACGACCCAGTTGCAGACGTTGCGCGAGCTAAAACAACAAGGCCGGATTCGCTACATCGGCGTGACCCATTACGTCGAGTCAGCCCACGATGAACTGCTGGCCACGCTGCAAAAAGAGAAAGTCGACTTTGTTCAGGTCAACTATTCCATCGGCGCACGCAACGCAGAAAAGCGTCTGCTGCCCTGGTGCGCGGACAATGGCGTAGCGGTTCTGGCCAACCGCACGTTCGAAGCCGGACGTTTGTTTGCCAAGGTCAAAGGCAAGCCGGTGCCCGACTGGGCCGCTGCTGAGCTGGATGCCAGTTCATGGGCGCAACTGATGCTCAAGTTCGTGCTCGCCAACCCCGCTATCACGGCAGTGATTCCGGCCACCAGTAACCCGCGTTATGCTGCCGACAACCTGCTGGCCGGCCAAGGCCGATTGCCAGACGCCAGGTTGCGCGAACGGATCGCCGAACTGTTCGCCTGATCACCTGCCACCGGGAGCGCGTCCGTGTCCTTTGTTGACCATCCACTGATCCACCGCGCTGCTCGCGCCATCAATGCCGAGCCGGGCGAACTGCGTCCGGCACTGGCAGGTTTTACCCTGTTCTTCTGTCTGTTCTGCGGCTACTTCATGCTGCGCCCGATCCGCGAAGCCATGGGCATCCAGGCCGGTGTCGAGAACCTCCAGTGGTTGTTTACCGCGACGTTCGTGGTGATGCTGATCGCGGTCCCGTTGTTTGGCTGGCTTAACTCGGTGGTGCCACGCGTTCAGTTCGTCGACTGGGTGTATGGATTCTTCGCCATCAACCTGCTGTTTTTTGCCCTGACCTTTGCCCTGCATGACGACAGCGTGTGGTTGGCGCGCGCGTTTTACGTGTGGATCTCGGTCTACAACCTGTATGTGGTTTCAGTTGCCTGGAGTCTGATGGCCGATGCGTTCGATGGCGGGCAGGCGCGGCGGCTATTTGCGTTTATCGCAGCGGGCGCGAGTGTCGGTGGTTTGCTCGGCCCGTTGATCAGCGCCTTCTCGATTGACGTGCTCGGTCAGGGTGGTCTGGCGCTGGTCAGTGCGGTGTTGTTGCTGTTGGCGTTGGCACTCAAGCGTTACCTCATGGCCTGGCGCGAGTATGGCGGCGCAGGTCGACCGGGCGCACCTGCGGCTGAAAACCCGCGTCGGCCGGTAGCGGGCAACCCTTTCAGTGGCATGCTGCGCGTGCTGCGTTCACCGTATCTGCTGGGCGTGTGCCTGTTCGTAGTGCTGCTCGCCACGGCGAGTACCTTTCTGTATTTCGAACAAGCGCGACTGGTTTCTGAGTTGTTCGCAACGCGTGAGGAGCAGGTCCGCGTGTTCGGGCTGATTGATTTTGCGGTGCAGGCAGGTGCGCTGGTTTCGCAAGTGTTCATCACCGGTCGCATCGCCCAGCGCTTTGGTGTCAGCGTGCTGCTGGCGGGTGTGCCAGCACTGGTGTGTATCGGCTTTATCGGTCTGGCTCTGGCCCCGACGTTTGCCATGCTCGCCAGCCTGATGATCGTGCGGCGCATTGGCGAATACGCTTTTATCCGCCCCGGTCGGGAAATGCTCTTTGCGCCACTGGATGCGGAGACCAAATACAAGGCCAAGAACTTCATCGACACGGTGGTCTATCGAGGCGGCGATGCCGTCAGCGGCTGGGCGAAAAGCCTGCTCGACATGCTCGGGCAAGGCACTGTGCTGGTCGCATTGGTGGGTGCCCTCTGCGCGGCACTGTGGGCCGTGACAGGTTGGTATCTGGGACAGCGCACAGATCGGGAAACGACGGAAACCCGCCGCGAAACGCTGCCGGATACCGATGGGTGATGGCATCAGGTCAGGCAACACAGTTTGCTGACGCACCATATCGCGGGCAAGCACCGCTCCCACAGGGGAAATTCGCTTCATCTGTGAATGTGTATCGTCTGGACCGGCCCCTTCGCGAATGACTACCGAACCAGACGCTTTTCCTTCGAGGGGCGGTAGCCGAAGTATGAGCTGTAGCACTTGCTGAAGTGGCTGGGCGAAACGAAGCCGCAGGCGACGAGTACTTCTACCTGTGACATCTCGGTGTGTTGCAACAAGCGGCGGGCTTCGGTGATGCGCAGTTCCAGATAGTAGCGCTGCGGTGTGGTGCCCAACTGCTCGCGAAACAATCGCTCGACCTGGCGTCTGGAGCGGCCGGAGTACGCCACCAGTTGCTCCATCTCCAGCGGTTCTTCGAGGTTGGCGTCCATGAGTTTCACCACTTCGCGCAGCGGAGCGCTGACGGATAAATGTGGCGACGCCTTGATGCGCCGATAACGCGACTCCTCGAAGGAAAGAATGTCCTCGATCCCTTCCACCAAAGCCTTGTCGTGCAGCGTCTTGATCCACTCCAGCGCCATATGGAACGCACCGGTCGGGCTGGATGCGGTGAGCCGGTCCCGGTCCACGACAAACGCTTCGCTGGTCACCAGAGTGATTTTGCAGACCTCGGCCAGCGCCGGGCGATGTTCCGGGTGGATCGCGCAACGGTAACTGTCGAGAAGCCCCGCCACCCCCAAAAACCATGCCCCGTTCCATAAACCTGCCAGGGCACTGCCCTGCTGCGCAGCTTCTTTGAGAAGAGGATTCAACTCGGGGTAGATTTTCAGTTCGGTCCGGTAACCGCCGCACACCACCAGCAGGTCCAGATCGCTGATCTCTGCAGAGGTGATTTGCGCATCCGGGCGAATCACCAAGCCCAGGTCGCTGACCACTTCGCCGTCATGCAACCCGAAGGTTCGCGTGGTGAACAATCCGGGCCGCAAGAGATTGGCGGTAACAATCGTGTCCAGCGCCTGGGTGAAGGCAGGCAGCGAGAAGTGTTCAAGCAACAGGAAGCCTGCTCGTGCCTGCCGGGTGGGCACGCCACGATTATCTTCCAGATAGCGAAGGTTCTTGCCCTTCATGCCTCCGCTGAATTGACGTCGTTCAGTCATGTTCGCCTCTTTGCTCCCTCTCACGAACACCGTGCCAGTGGCTCTCAACGCCGGGAGTTTTTTCAGGCCGGATAATACCTTGTGTGTCACAGGGACTGTAGTGCTTGCGCAAAACCGTTGAAAACCGTCCATGCGCAGGATGTTTTCAGACCGATTATTTCCGAATCCGTAACAGTGTTTTGCTCAGATTGCCGCAGGACAATTTGCCGCAGCCCGGGCTTTTTTTGATAAGGTTGCAAAAGTAACCAGTTAGTTAATTGTTTGCGGAGTTCCTTTGAACTGAGCCGTGTCGCCAGCGCAGAGCCTGAAAAGCCTCTGCGCGACCGCTGTTCCGGAAGCAGCTGCATCGGCTGATTCCTCCACTACGCTTAACCTTTCACATCAACGCTCATGCGTTATCAGGACATGCACCATGACTAAGTCTCAACCTACGGCGTCCGTCAGCCGCTGGCCCATCTGGGTCGCAGCTCTCGGTGTGCTGGTATTTGGATTACTTTTCACAGGACTGGGCGGCTACCTCGCCACGCTGGGCGGTAGCTGGTATTTCCTGCTCGCCGGCCTCGGCATGCTGGTCTCCGCCGTGCTGCTCTTCAAACAGCGCCTGACGGGTGCCTGGCTGTTCGCAGCCGTCATGGTGCTGTCCATCATCTGGGCGCTGGTTGATGCCGGTCTGAACTTCTGGCCGCAGATCTCCCGTCTGTTTGCACTGGGCGTATTGAGCCTGGTGGTTGCACTGGTCTACCCAACCCTGCGCAAGGCCAACGGCCTGGTAAGCGGTCGCGGCGGCTATGCGCTGAGTGGCCTGCTGGCACTGGCTATCGTCGGCGGCGCCTGGGGCATGTTCATCCCCCACGCTTCGGTTTCCCCGACTGGCGACGGCCCGGGCCTGACCAAAGTTGACCCGGCCAAAGCACAGAAAGACTGGGCGCACTACGGTAACGACGAAGGCGGCAGCCGCTTCGCTGCACTGGACCAGATCAACCGCAGCAACGTCGGCAGCCTGGTGCCCGCCTGGACTTACCAGACCGGCGACGTTGCGATCAGCGACGGCAACGGTGCCGAAGACCAGATGACCCCGCTGCAAGTCGGCGACAAAGTGTTCATCTGCACCCCGCACAACAACGTCATCGCACTGGATGCCGACACCGGCAAACAGCTGTGGAAGAACGAAATTAACGCGCAGAGCAAAGTCTGGCAGCGTTGCCGTGGTCTGGCGTACTTCGATTCGACAGCGGCGCTGGCTAAGCCGGTTGACGGCAGCACGCCCGCCACCGCTGTTTCGGTACCGGCTGGCGCCAACTGCCAGCGTCGCTTGCTGACCAACACCATCGATGCGCGCCTGATTGCCGTGGACGCCGACACTGGCGAGTTCTGCCAGGGCTTCGGCACCAACGGTCAGGTTGATCTGAAAGCAGGCCTGGGCAATGTTCCGGACTCCTACTATCAACTGTCGTCCGCGCCGCTGATGGCCGGTTCCACGGTAGTCGTGGGCGGTCGTGTCGCTGACAACGTTCAGGCTGACATGCCTGGCGGCGTGATCCGTGGTTTTGACGTGATCACCGGCGCCATGCGCTGGGCATTCGACCCGGGTAATCCAGAAGACAAGAAAGCTCCAGCGGCCGACGCCACTTACGTGCGCAGTACGCCAAACAGCTGGGCGCCGATGTCTTATGACCCGGCCATGAACACCATCTTCTTGCCGATGGGCAGCTCGTCCACCGACATCTACGGTGTTGAACGTACCGCGCTGGACCACAAATACGGCGCTTCAATTCTGGCCCTGAACGCAACAACAGGCGAAGAGAAGTGGGTCTATCAGACCGTCCACAACGACCTGTGGGACTTCGACCTGCCGATGCAGCCTAGCCTGATCGACTTCACCAAGGCCGATGGCAGCAAGGTGCCGGCCGTAGTGATCGGCACCAAGGCCGGTCAGATCTTCGTGCTCGACCGTGCTACCGGCAAGCCGCTGACCAAAGTTGAAGATGTCGCCGTCAAAGCCGCCAACATCCCCAACGAGCCTTATTCGCTGACTCAACCGCTGTCGACCGGTATGCCGCAGATCGGCACCAAACACATGACCGAATCGGACATGTGGGGCGCGACGCCTTTTGATCAGATGCTGTGCCGTATCTCGTTCAGGCAAATGCGCTACGAAGGCCTGTACACCGCGCCGGGCACCGACAAGTCGCTGAGCTTCCCGGGTTCGCTGGGTGGCATGAACTGGGGCAGCCTCTCGACTGACCCGGTACACGGCTTCATCTTCGTCAACGACATGCGTCTGGGCCTGTGGATCCAGATGGTGCCGCAGCAGAAAGATGCCAAAGCGTCTTCCGGTGGCGAAGCGCTGAACACGGGCATGGGCGCAGTGCCGCTCAAAGGCACGCCTTACGCCGTGAACAAAAACCGCTTCCTGTCGATTGCCGGCATTCCGTGCCAGGCACCGCCCTTCGGCACCCTGACCGCGATTGACATGAAGACCCAGAAAGTCGCCTGGCAAGTCCCGGTCGGCACCGTGGAAGACACCGGTCCACTGGGGATCAAAATGCACCTGCCGCTGCCGATCGGCATGCCGACCCTCGGTGGCACACTGTCGACCCAGGGTGGCCTGATTTTCATCGCCGGGACTCAGGATTACTACCTGCGCGCCTTCAACTCCGCCAACGGTGAAGAAGCCTGGAAAGCCCGTCTGCCCGTCGGCAGCCAGGGCGGCCCGATGACCTTTGTTTCGCCGAAAACCGGCAAGCAATACGTGGTCATCACCGCCGGTGGTGGCCGTCAGTCGCCGGATCGCGGTGACTACGTGATCGCTTACGCGCTGCCTGACAGCAAGTAATCGCCAAAAGCAAAAACCCGCTGCCACCTCAACGGTGACAGCGGGTTTTTTATTGTCTTTTTCCGGGCTAAAACCACGCTCATCAAACAACATGCAAGCGACC
>NZ_LOHG01000025.1 GCF_022790535.1 Pseudomonas maioricensis | reverse complement strand
TCGGCAGTTCCTACAGGTCCAATGCTTGCCGCGAGACAGCGTGGTGTCATGGACACCGGCTGCTGTCGCGTACGGTGAGCTCCGTCGGGAACCGGTGAGATTGCACCGGCTCACCGGCAATACGCTGTAGCAGGGTCTCAACGGCGCGTACGCCCTGAGCATGCATGCTGGTGCTGATGCTGGTGAGTTGCAGGTGCGCAGCCAGCGGCGTGTCGTTGTAGCCGACCACCGCGATATCACGTCCGGCCAGCAAGCCGCGATTACGCATGGCACCGAACAGACCAATCGCAAGAAAATCGTTTACGGCAAAGATCGCCGTGGGCGGCTGGGGGAGGCTGAGCAGGTATTCGCCGGTACTGAAGCCTGCCTGTGTATCGAAATGGCCGGGCACGACAAATTCCGGTGGGATAAGTATCCCGCGTTCACGGTAATACTCGATGAAGCTTGCGGTTCGCTCACTGGAGTTGCTGCTATGGGCTTCTCCGGCTATCACCGCGACGCGCGTGTGGCCTTGAGCGAAAAGATGCTCGGCCGCCAGCCGACCGCCCATTTCATCGTCCGAAGTGATCGAACAGTGCTGGCCACGTCGGCGGCTGACCAGCACGAAAGGCACTTGTCGTTCCGCCAGTTCTTCAAGAAATCCTGGCTGCGGGGTGCAATGCACATCGCTGATGATCAGACCTTCGACATTGCGCGCAAGGGCGCGCTCGGCCAGTTCGCGCTGGCGTTCCGGACGGTCCAGCGTGTTGGCGACGAACGAGGTGTAGCGACGTGCGCTGGCCGCTTCGTCGATGCCTTCATAAACCGTAGCCAGCACAATGTCAGAGAGTCTTGGAACCAGAATCGCGATCTCTCGGCTGTGCCGGGTCTTGAGGGTGCGGGCGTGGGTATTGGGTTGGTAATCGAGGCTGGCGGCAAGGGCGCGGATGCGCTCGATGGTCTCTTTGGAGGCTGCCCGCCCTGCATGGTCCAGGGTGCCGTTGAGTACCCGCGATACTGTCGAGACATGCACGTTAAGTTGCTGGGCGATACCGCGAAGTGTGGCGGGGCGTCTGTTCATGGGGCATGCCTCATAACGCGGAGGAGCAGGGCACAAATGCTCGCATTTCGCCGCTGGATTTGCACGGTGTGGCCCCTTGTCAGCCTGTAGCAGGGCATTTGCGCCACGATGGAGCGCGGCGTACCAAAAGATTGCACGAACCGTTGCGCAACACTACCCAAACGTTTGGGTTATTTTTTCGGGAGTTTTTTAGCGGCTCCTAACGTTATGAATCCATTGGTTTTTATCCTTCGCTTCAGGCCGATAAGCTAAGCGCGTAAAAAAGTTGGTATGCCCATTGCGTTGCACCTGTCAGTTCTCTTTACCTGACTGATGGGAAACTCGCCATGACGCACGCTTCAGCAAACCGCGCACGTAGTTTGACCCGACTGGCATTGGCCTGCTCGTTGGCGATAGGCACTCTGTCGCCATTGGCGGCAATGGCCGACAGCACGTTGCGAATCGCAATGACTGCAGCGGACATTCCGCTGACCCATGGTCAGCCGGATCAAGGGTATGAGGGCAACCGCTTCACCGGGATCACGATCTTCGACTCCCTGGTGGAGTGGGACCTGTCGCAGAGCGAGAAACCCAGCGCTCTGGTGCCGGGGCTGGCCACTGAATGGGCGGTCAACCCTGATGACCACACCAAGTGGATTTTCAAATTACGTCCCGGCGTGAAATTCCATGACGGCTCGGCGTTCAACGCCGATGCCGTGGTCTGGAACGTTAACAAAGTGCTAGACAAGCAGGCGCCGCAATACGCACCGGGGCAAATCGGCGTGACCGTCTCCCGGATGCCCACCCTGCGCAGCGCGAAGAAAATCGATGACCTGACCGTTGAGTTGACCACCAGCGAGCCGGATGCGGTGCTGCCGTATAACCTGACCAACCTGTTCATGGCTTCTCCGGTGGCCTGGCAAAAAGATTTCGCCGCCGTTCCTGCGGCCACCACAGATCCGGCCGAGCGCTCCAAGCAAGCCTGGACTGCTTTCGCCAGCCACTCCTCAGGCACGGGCCCGTTCAAGATGAACCGCATGGTGCCGCGTCAGGTGCTGGTACTGGACAAGAACCCGGACTACTGGGATGCCAAGCGCGTGCCCAAAGTTGATCGCGTGGAGTTGATCCCGTTGCCGGAAGCCAACGCCCGTACCGCTGCGTTGTTGTCCGGTCAGGTTGACTGGATTGAAGCGCCCGCGCCGGACGCCATGGATCAGATCAAAAGCAAGGACTTCAAGATTTACTCGAATGCCCAGCCGCATCTCTGGCCTTGGCAGTTCTCCTTCGCGCCAGGTTCGCCGTGGCTCGACAAACGTGTCCGTCAGGCCGCCAACTTGTGTCTGGACCGCAGTGAGCTGAAAGCTTATCTGGGCGGTTACATGCAGGAAGCCACCGGAACCTACGAGAAGGATTCGCCGTGGTACGGCAACCCTGCATTCAAGATCCGCTACGACCAGGAAGCCGCGCAGAAACTGATGACTGAGGCGGGCTACAGCAAGGCCAAACCGATCAAGGTCAAGGTCCTGACTTCGGCGTCCGGCTCAGGGCAGATGCAGCCGTTGCCGATGAATGAATACATCCAGCAGAGTCTCAAGGGCTGCTACTTCGACGTTGAAATTGCCGTCACCGAGTGGAACACGCTGTTCAGTGGCTGGCGTCTGGGGGCCAAGGATCCTGCTGCGCAGGGCGCTAACGCGATCAACGTCAGTGCGGCCGTCATGGACCCGTATTTCGGCATGGTGCGCTTTGCCAGCGAGAAGGCGTTCCCGCCGGTTTCCAACAACTGGGGCTATTTCGCCAACCCGGAAGTCGAGAAGCTGATCACCACCGTGCGCAACTCTTTCGACCCTAAAGCACTGGACGAGGCAGCCGGTAAGCTCAATGCCGCCATCGTCGATGAAGCGCCGTTCCTGTACGTCGCGCATGACGTCGGCCCGCGCGCCATTTCACCAAAAATCAAAGGCGTGGTTCCGGCGCAGAGCTGGTTCATCGACCTGACGCTGGTCTCCAAACAGGACTGAGAAGCCTGAGACCTTCAGCCGGTCCTACAGGATTGCGCAGAACCTGTGGGAGCGAGGCTTGCCCGCGATGCATGAGACGCATCTGGAAGACATACCGCGTCCTCGTTTATCGCGAGCAAGCTCTGCTCCCACATAAAAACCGTGTGAGGCGACCTTATGCTTTCCTATATCTTGCGGCGCATTCTGCTGGCGACGCCTATTCTGCTGGGCGTTGCGCTGGTGTGTTTCATGCTCGTGCAAATGGCGCCCGGCGATCCGCTGGTCTCGGTGATGCCGCCGGACGCTTCCGAAGCGTTGCGTACGCAGTTGATCCAGGCCTATGGATTCGATAAACCGCTGCCAGTGCAGTTTGGCCTGTGGCTGTGGCATGCAGTCCATGGTGATCTGGGCATGTCGATCGCCAGTGGCCGCCCGGTAACCGCTGAAGTGCTCGGCGCAGTGGGGTATTCCCTGCGGCTCGCGCTGCTGGCGACCCTGATCGGTTTTGTCCTTGGCAGCCTGTTCGGCTTCGTCGGTGGTTATTTTCAGGACAGCTGGCTGGACCGTGTGGCGTCCGCCATTTCTGCGGTGGGCGTCAGCGTGCCGCACTACTGGCTCGGCATGCTGATGGTGATCATCTTCTCATCACAGTTGGGCTGGCTGCCCGCGACCGGTGGCGGGCCTCTGGGTCAGGCCGCATGGGCGTGGGACTGGGCGCATCTGCAATTCATGATCCTGCCAGCCATCACCTTGTCGGTCATCCCCACAGGCATCATCGCTCGAACCGTGCGGGCTCAGGTCGCTG
The DNA here is from genome assembly GCF_022790535.1 of Pseudomonas maioricensis. Lineage (GTDB taxonomy): Bacteria > Pseudomonadota > Gammaproteobacteria > Pseudomonadales > Pseudomonadaceae > Aquipseudomonas > Aquipseudomonas maioricensis. Next base: position 48,551 of record NZ_LOHG01000025.1, on the reverse strand, counting down.
AGACGCTGGCTCAGGAGTTCATCATTGGCCTGCGTGCCAAGGGCCTGAGTGAATGGGGCCTGTTCCGCCATGTAGTGAAAAACGCTGCGCCCACAGCAATGGCGGTCATGGGCTTGCAGATTGGCTACCTGATGGGCGGATCGATTCTGGTCGAGACCGTGTTCGCATGGCCTGGCACCGGTTTGCTGCTCAATTCGGCGATTTTCCAGCGTGACCTGCCGTTGCTGCAGGGCACGATCTGGGTACTGGCACTGTTTTTCGTGGCACTCAATCTGCTGGTGGACATTCTGCAGACGTTGCTCGATCCACGTATCAAAAGGGGCTGAGCATGAACCTGTCGATATTACGACCGGCCGCACCGGTCATCGCCCCCGTAGAAAGCTCGCCGGGTTACTGGAGCGAAGTGTTCGGCCGCGTGCGCCGGGATCCAGTGGCGCTATTCGTGGGCACGATTATCTTCGTATTGCTGTTGTTGGCAGTGTTCGGCCCCTGGATCGTACCGGGTGATGCGTTCACCACTTCGATGTTCAAACGCCTCAAGCCTATTGGTACCGAGGGGTTCCCGCTGGGCACTGACGAACTGGGCCGGGACTTGCTCTCGCGCTTGATGCTGGGCGCCCGTTTGTCGCTGTTCATGGGCATCACGCCGGTGGTCTTCGCGTTTTTCATCGGTGGCGCAATTGGTGTGATTGCCGGTTACTTCGGCGGCTGGCTGAATAGCCTGATCATGCGCACGGTGGATGTGTTTTACGCGTTTCCTTCGGTGCTGCTCGCCATTGCCTTTTCCGGCGCGCTGGGTGCCGGGGTCAACAACGCTTTGTTATCCCTGACGCTGGTGTTCGTGCCGCAGGTGGCGCGGATCGCTGAAAGCGTCACCACTCAGGTGCGCAACCGGGACTACATCGAAGCCGCGCGGGCATCGGGGGCGGGTTCGTTCACGATTATTCGTACTCAGGTACTGGGCAACGTCATGGGACCGATTTTCGTGTTCACCACCGGGCTGATTTCAGTCTCGATGATCCTCGCGTCAGGCCTGTCCTTTCTGGGTCTCGGGGTTACGCCGCCGGAGCCGGAGTGGGGCTTGATGCTCAATACACTGCGTACGGCCATTTACACCCAGCCGCTGGTTTCGGCGTTGCCGGGAGCGATGATTTTCATCACTTCGATTTCTTTCAACGTGCTCGCCGATCGTTTACGGGCGGCCATGGCAATCAGGAGCTGACGATGACCAAGCGCGATATTGGCGGTCCAGCGCAGCCACTGCTGAAAGTGGAAAAACTGGTCAAGCATTTTCCGGTCAAGGGGGCGCTGGGCAAACGCAGCGTGGTCCGGGCCGTGGATGGCATCAACTTCGTTGTCCATAAGGGCGAGACGCTCGGCGTTGTCGGTGAGTCGGGCTGCGGTAAATCGACCACCGCGCGACTGTTGATGCAGTTGATTGAGCACGACAGCGGCGAACTGGTTTTTGATGCCATGACCGTTGGTGGTCATCAACTGCCATTACGCGATTATCGCCGTCAGGTGCAGATGGTCTTTCAGGACAGCTATTCGTCGCTGAACCCGCGGCTGACCATGGAGCAGTCCGTGGCGTTCGGGCCTTCGGTTCATGGGGTCAGTCAAAAGGATTCATTACTTCGCGCCCGGGATCTATTGGGGCGAGTAGGGTTGGAGCCAACCCGTTTTGCCGGTCGATATGCCCACGAACTTTCCGGCGGGCAGCGCCAGCGGGTGAACATCGCTCGCGCGCTGGCAGTCGATCCACGGCTGGTGATTCTCGATGAAGCGGTCTCGGCGCTGGATAAATCAGTAGAGGCTCAGGTGCTGAACCTGCTACTGGATCTCAAGGACAGCCTGCAACTGACCTATGTGTTCATCAGCCATGACTTGCACGTGGTGCGCTACCTGTCCGACCGGATCATGGTCATGTATCTGGGCGAGATCGTTGAAATCGGCCCTGCGGAGGCCTTGTTCTCCGACGCGCAGCACCCGTACACACAGGCGCTGCTGACCTCGATGCCGTCTATGGATCCGGCGCATCGCACGCTGATTTCGCCGCTTTCCGGTGACCCGCCCAGCCCGATCAATCCTCCCTCCGGCTGCCGGTTCCACACTCGCTGCCCTCATGCAGAGGCGATCTGTGGGCAGACCGCACCGTTGCTGACCGAGACCGGCGCGGGGCATCAGGCGGCGTGCCTGATGGTTCAGCCCGGGGCAGGGCACAGCCGCAGCCCTTCTGCGCAACTGATTCACAGAGGAGCACTGGCATGAGCGAACAACCCATGGTTGCCGTGCGTGACCTCAAAGTCCGTTTCAAGCGGGGCGGGCAGACCTTATCGGCGGTCAACGGCGTCAGCCTGCAAGTGGCTCGCGGTGAAGTGCTGGCGCTGATCGGTGAGTCCGGCTCCGGCAAGAGCGTGACCTTGCGCGCACTGATGCGCCTGCATTCGGAGCGTTCCACCACCATTGAAGGGCAAATCGATATCGCCGGGCAGGATTTGATGAAGCTGTCCCGCAGTCAGTTGCAAGCGATGCGTGGCCCTGTCACTTCGATGATTTTTCAAGAGCCATTGCTCGCGCTGGACCCTGTTTACACCATTGGTCAGCAGATCGTCGAAGCGCTGCGTCGGCACCGCTCCATGTCCAAAACTGAAGCCCGGGCGGCGGCTCTGGAGGCCTTGCGCAGTGTGCGCATTCCAAGCCCTGAACAGCGTCTGGACGCTTATCCGCACGAGATGTCCGGCGGTATGCGCCAGCGGGCAATGATCGCCCTGGCGTTAGCGTGCAAGCCGCAAATTTTGCTCGCAGACGAACCGACTACCGCCCTCGACGCCACGGTGCAGATTCAGATTCTGATCCTGCTGCGCGAGCTACAGCAGGCCCTTGGTTTGTCGATCATCTTCGTCACCCACGACATTGGCGCGGCGGTGGAAGTAGCCGATCGGGTCGCGGTGATGTACGGCGGGCGTATCGTTGAGCAAGCGCCGCTGGCTGAATTGCTTGAGAACCCACAGCACCCCTACACGAGAGTGTTGCTCGGCACACGACCCAAAGACGGGCTACGCAAAGGCGAGCGTCTGGTGAGTATTCCCGGTGCGCCTCCGGACCTGGCCAACCTGCCGGCGGGCTGCGCGTTCGCACCGCGTTGCCCGCGAGCGAGCGATGTCTGTCGCAGCGAAGTCCCGCCCATCGAAGCGCTTCTTGCCGAGCACACCGTGAGTTGCCATCACTGGAGTCAGGCCCCCGTTCATTCTGTTTGTGAGTCCATGACATGACCGATTCTGCTTTCGCTTTGATGCCTTATCCCCATGTGGACGTGCCGCGTGCGGCCAGTGGTCCATTGGCCGGTTACACGTTTGCCGCCAAGGATCTGTTTGATGTGGCGGGTTACCCCACTGGCGGTGGTAATCCCCATGTGTTGGCGATGTCCGGCATCAAGACAGCCACCGCGCCCACCATCCAGCGTTTGCTGGATGCGGGTGCTGAGCTGGTGGGCAAGGCGCACACCAATGAAATGGCGTTCTCGATGAGTGGCAAAAACGCCCATTACGGTACACCGCGTAACGGCGCTGCCCACGACCGGATACCCGGTGGTTCGTCTTCAGGCTCGGCATCGGCGGTGTCCAATGGTTTGTGCGATTTCGCCATGGGCAGTGACACTGGGGGGTCGGTCCGTACTCCGGCCAGCTATTGCGGGCTGTACGGCTTACGCCCGAGCCATGGCCGGGTCTCGCTGGCAAAAACCCAGGCGCTGTGCGAAAGCATGGACACCGCAGGGTATTTCGCCCGTGAGGCCAAGGTGTTCGGGCTGGTAGGCGAATGCCTGTTGGGCGAGGACCCGGCACCGCTGCCGGAGGCACCACTACTGATGATCAGCGAGGCGCTTTTCGGTCTTTTGCCCGCAGCCTCTCTCGATGCGCTGGCACCCGCCATTGCGCAAATTAGCGCCTGCTGCGGGCCGCTGGAAAAACTCGAAGGTGAACTGCCCTCGCTAGACGACGCTTATTGGGCGTTTCGCTACATTCAAGGCCGCGAAGCCTGGCAGGCTCAGGGCGAATTGATCGAGCGCGAAGGTTTAGCGTTGGGGCCTGATGTCGCTGCACGTTTCGCCTGGTCCAAAGCCGTCACCGACGAGCAGTACAACGATGCCTGCGCCTTGCGCGAACGCTTTGCCGCGACGTGGAAAACGCTGCTGGGTGACCGCGTGCTGGTCATGCCAACCGTTCCCGACATCGCTCCGCTGCTCGTTGCCAAAGACGAAGAAATCGAAGAAATCCGGCGCATTTCCCATCACTTGCTGGCGATTTCCGTGTTGTGCAAAACCCCGCAACTGACCATGCCGCTGGTCACGAAAGACGGTGTACCGCTGGGCATCTCGCTGATGGGGCCGGCAGGCAGTGATTTGAGCCTGGTGAAGTTGGCAGTGAAGATCGCCGGGGCTTACCACACCGTCGTCTAGTCAGTACTGGACCTGTAGGAGCTGCCGAAGGCTGCGATAGCGGTGTATCGGGATAACTGCTTCGCTGCCTCCGGCAGCTCCTACAGAGCGTGTGTTTGCAAATCAGAAAGTCAGTGCCCAAAAGATTGGAGAATCACCATGAACACCCCGTTCACCTCGACAACATTGCTTACCTCCAATGCACCGCTGATCAACAGCGAGCGTCTCTGGCAATCATTGATGGATCTGGCCCGGATCGGCGCCACGGCCAAAGGCGGTGTTTGTCGTCTTGCGTTGACTGACCTTGATCGACAGGCGCGTGACCTGTTCGTCAAATGGTGCGAAGAAGCGGGTTGCGCGGTCAGTGTGGACGCCATCGGTAACATCTTTGCCCGTCGTCCAGGTCGTAACCCCGGACGCGCACCCGTGATGACCGGAAGTCATATCGATACTCAGCCCACCGGCGGCAAGTTCGACGGTTGCTTTGGGGTCATGGCCGGACTGGAGGTGATTCGTACCCTTAACGACTTGGGGCTGGAAACCGAGGCGCCCGTGGAAGTGGTGGTGTGGACCAACGAGGAGGGCTCGCGCTTTCCTCCGTGCATGATGGGTTCCGGGGTGTTCGCAGGCCAACTGGATCTCGCAGACACGCTGCTCAAGCGAGACGAGCAAGGCCTGGTTGTGGGCGAAGAGCTGCAGCGTATCGGTTACGCAGGCAGCAGGGCGGTGCTGGGGCACCCGGTCGGTGCGTACTTCGAAGCGCACATCGAGCAGGGACCCATTCTCGAAGATCAACGCAAAACGATTGGCGTGGTCATGGGTTGCCTGGGGCAGAAGTGGTTTGACCTGACGCTCACTGGCGTCGAAGCGCACGCCGGGCCTACCCCGATGTCCTTGCGCAAGGATGCTCTGGTGGGGGCTGCGCAGGTCGTGAGTGCGGTCAATCGCATCGCCTTGCAAAGCCAGCCCCACGCCTGTGGCACCGTGGGTTGCCTGAATATCCATCCGGGGTCGCGTAACGTGATTCCTGGCGAAGTGAAGATGACCATCGACTTCCGCCACCTTCAGGCCGACAAACTGCAAGCCATGGTCGATGAGCTGGAGCAGGTCATCGAGAGCACTTGCTCGCAACACGGCCTGACCTGGCAACTGACGCCGACCGCAGACTTCCCGCCGCTGGACTTCGACGACCTGTGTGTCGATGCCGTACGCCAAGGGGCGGCGCAACTGGGACTGAGCCATATGGACATCGTCAGCGGCGCAGGGCACGACGCGATTTTCATCGCCGAGTTGGGCCCGGCGGGCATGATCTTCGTGCCGTGCGAAGGCGGCATCAGTCATAACGAAATTGAAAATGCGACTCCGGAAGATCTCGCCGCGGGTTGCGCGGTATTGCTGCGAGCAATGGTAAGTGCCGCTGAATAATATTCCGGGTTTCCATCGGTCAAGGACATTGCTGGAGTTTGATGAGCCGGCAATGTCTCTTTGTTTCATTGCAGTAACTTATAAACAAACGAATATATCTATTCGCGATAATCGCTATAACGATAACTTCAAATGAGGGTGTTCAATCAGTTCAAACGCGAGGTCACGAAGATCAGGCGTAAAGTCGCCAATGCAATGGCTTCGGCCTCGCCCTTGATATTTTCGATCTGGGTGTGCCTGCTACCCGCTTTACCTGGTCCACTGCTGGCGTCGGCCAGCCGACTGATTTGATACAAGTCAGTGGTGATACCGTGCAGGTTGGCCTGCAGACGTTCAATCAGGCTGTCCATGCGCTCAGTGCCGTTCATGTCATCGTGCACAGACAAATTCGCCGACAGTTCGTTGACTCCCAACTCCCCGTTAACGACGGGCAAACGAAGGCCGGTCACTACATAGGCTACATCGATACCGCCTTTGGCGATTCGGGACAGATAATCGGCTCTGGGATATCGCAAGCCGTTTTCGTAATTGCCTTGCGCATTGGTTTCAACACCGCCAATTGAGCCCAGCGCGCTTTGTGACAGTTTGAGGCGCAGGCGTTCTTCTTTCAGACGTTGACCGATGTGAGTCATGGCGGTTTTCCGAGCAGTTATTCATCAGGATTGCCACGCCTGAGGGCGGCAACTTGTCAGGGGTGAGTATGACTAATCCAGATTCACAGCAAAGATAATGAAATCAACCAGATATGAAAGTCCGGTGCGTCTGTGCCACGAAAAGAATGTTAACAATACAGCCAAATGAAACTCAAGGGGGTTCAGGCGCGTTAATTAGTTGGGCGATAGTTTCAATCAGATGTGTTAACGATAAGCATGCATTGCAATGAATGCCATAAGCAGCGGCCCACTGAGGGGCCGCGTAGGGAGTTCAACGTATCAAAGGCACCGCGTACTGGTCTGTGCCGACCAGGCGGTTGCCGTTTTGGCGATAGTGTCCGCCAGTCGCGAAACCGCTCGCTGGTGAGCAATCACCAGATTCTCCATGCCTTCGCCCGCAGACTCACGGATAACGCTGCTGCAGGTCAGGCTTTGGCGTTTGGCGTCGTTGTTGCGCAGGCCCAGGGTCCATACCACGTCGATCAATGCGTATTGACTCAGCACTGATTCAAAACGGCGTACATCGGTGCGCACGGATAGCACCGGTTGAGAGGCATCCTTGGGCAGCCCGGCCATGTCTCGGCTGCCGAAGCGACGCTCCAGTTGGCCGGTCAACGCATCATGAAACTCGTCACCGAGTGGCGACCCCCAGCGCTCGGCGTCCAGAATCGCCAGGCTGCCGTTGCCTTGGCGTACCACCAAGGGGGGTTGATCGACTTGTACGGCCATCAACACCGGCAGCATCTCGAACTGGAACGGTGCAGGGCTGGCAACCGGTTGCGGGTTAGAACCCATGGGCGCGATCAGCGTGTAGTAATGGGTGGGTGTCGAGGAACAGGCACTGATGCCCAGGGCGGCAACCAATGCCATGAATGTCAGGCGCAGACTCATTGTTGTGGCTCCAGGTCGATGGCACGAGAGGATGGCGGGGCTTTGTAGGAACCAGGCGCGGCGTCACCGGTGCGGCCACGGAGCAGCGCTTCAGGGTGGCGGCTGAGGAAGTCGGTCAGCACCCGGACTGAACGGGCGGTGCGCTGTACCTCATCCATGGCCTGACCCAGTTGCTGACGGGCCGGGGAGTCTTCAGCCAGGCTGTCGTTGGCAGTACCGAGGGTTTTCTGCGCCTGTTTCAAGGTGCCACGCATCTCAGGCAAGACCGTACCATTAACGGTTTTGAGGGTTTTCTGAAGTTCGCTCAAACTGCCGTTGAGGTTGTTCGCCAGATCATCGAGAGGCAGTTTTCCGAGTTTCTCGACAAAGGCCTGCAGTTGCTCCTGCAACTTGTCAAAGCTACCCGGTACCGTAGGGATTTCCAGCGGGCGTGCCTTAGGGTCGAACACGACTTTTGGTGCCTTGGGATCAAAGTCCATCGCGACGTACAACTGGCCGGTCAGCAGGTTACCGGTGCGGATCTGGGCGCGCAGGCCGCGGGAAACAAATGCGCCGAGGATGCGCGCAGATTGCTGATCAAGGTCGCCGCTGCCGCCCAGTTGCTGGAGCTTCTCTTCCGCTGCGCCGAGGCGTTTTGGATAGATAACCGCGCCAACAATACCCGGGAAGGACTGAGAGGCAGGGTCGTAGTCCAGGTCCACCGACACAACGCGGCCAATGTTCACCCCAAGGAAATCAACCGGTGCATTGACCACCAGGCCACGCAGGGATTGCTGGAAGCGCATGCGGATATAGCGGGGTTCGCCATCCGGCGGCGCGAGTGCTGCGGTCTGATCGTCAAAAATCCGGAACTCGGCATTCTCTTCTGCAGGCTTGGCATCGGGACTCCAGTTCGGTTCACGGAAGGCGATCCCTCCGGATAGGATCGAGGCCATGGATTGAGTATCAATCTTCAGGCCCGAAGCCCCAACCGTCACATCCACGCCACTGGCGTTCCAGAAGCGGGTGTCGGTGGAGATGTATTGATCATTGGGCGAGTTGATGAAGATCTGGATATCGACGCCTTTGCCATCTTTGGACAGTTCGTAGGACACCACCTGACCGACCTGGATGCGTCGGTAGTAAACAGGGGAGCCGATATCCAGAGACCCCAGATCATCTGTATGCAGCTTGAAACGCTTGCCTCTGTCGCCAAAGGTGACCGGAGGCGGTGTTTCAAGGCCGTCGAATTCGGATTTGGTTTTTTCCGAACTGCCAGCGTCTGCCCCAATGAACGCTCCGGACAGCAAGGTATCGACACCCGTGATGCCTTGCGCACCAATACGTGGTCGGACTACCCAGAAGTGGGTGTCTTCACGGGTGAACGGACCCGCATTGTTGTTCAGCTCAATGGTGGCCAGCACGTGCGTGCGGTCTTCGCTCAGCGCGATGTTAGTCACTACCCCGATGACCACGTTCTTGTACTTGACCTGTGTCTTGTTGGCTTCCAGCCCCTCCGCCGTCTGAAAGCTGACGGTAATTTTCGGGCCAATGGACATCCAGTCGTGAACGGCCATGGAGAGGCCGATCAGGGCCGCGACGATCGGCACCAGCCAGACGAGCGAAACACGCACGCGCCGCCGTTTGATGTCCGGGCTGCGTGGAGCCGATGAAGAAGGGGGGAGGGTATTGTCAGACATCTTCAACCTCTGCGTCCCAGATAAGCCGGGGATCGAAACTCATGGCAGCGAACATCGTCATCACCACTACAAGACCAAAAAACAGAATGCCGATTCTCGGCTCGATAGTGCTGAGCTCATGAAACTGCACAAGGGCGGCAACCAGTGCCACCACTAACACATCGAGCATCGACCAATAGCCGATCAGTTCGATGAATCGATACAACTTTGCCCGCTCACGCATGGCCCAGGTACTGCGCCGCTGACAGGTGACAAGCAGCAGCCCCAGAACCACGAACTTGATGCTGGGCACCACGACACTGGCGATGAAAATCAGCAGGGCGATGTCCCAGGAACCACTTTTGAAGAATTCGATGACTCCACTCATGATGGTGTTCTGGCTGCTGTTGCCAAACATCGTGGTGTACATCACCGGCAGGGTGTTGGCCGGTATATAGAAAATCAGTCCGGCAATCAGAAAAGCCCAGGTGCGAACAATGCTGTTGGGTTTACGGGCATGCACGGGGGATTCGCAACGTGGGCATTCATGCGTGTCTTCGGGGCACGCGTAGCCACAGATATGACACAGTACAAGGCCGTGTTCGTGGGCAAAGGGTATACCGTTCACGAAGGCTGCACTCCTGATTCGGTCCAGAGGCGGCGGGTGTGTTTGCCGGCAATCAGGATGATCAGCACCATCAACATGGCCATCGCCCACAAGCCGACACCTGCATGCACGTCGAGCATGCCCGAGAGTTTCACGATGGCCACCAGGATGCCCAGCATGCACACCTCCAGCATGCTCCACGGACGCAGGTGTTCCAGCGCACGCATACACATTTTGAAGCCCGGAGCTATTCGGCCTTTCTGGGCATGTAACAGCACCCAGAACAACAGGATGATCTGCAGCATTGGCGCAAAAATAATCGACAGCCCGGCGACCAGCGCTATCAGAGTGATGCGTCCCTGAGCGAGCGCTTCGACTGAAGACCAGAGCGTGACCTCATTGCTCAGGCCTTTCATGCTGATGCTGATGACCGGGAAGACATTGGCAAATACAAACAGCACAGCAGCGGCGATGGTCAGCGCCAGCAATTGCTCAAGGCTCAGGCGATGAGCGCGCCCGAGTACGGCACCACATCGCGCGCAGGAAGCCGTTTCGCCTTTATGCAAAGGCACAGCCTCGTACAACGAGTCGCAATGTTCGCAGATAATTAAATTAGCAGGGGGGCTGGTATCAGGCAAAGTGATGTTCATCTACGCCGTGGGCCGGGGAGGATAACGCAAGAGACAGAAAGGCGAGAAGATACTTCTAGGCATCTGTATAGCTCCATTATCAGCCCGTCCCGAAAAGGTCAGCAGTATCGGTATGAAAGATGGACCGCGGGCGTTGTCTGACGTTCACATGTCACTAAGCCATTATTTAGTACGAGGCGTTACTCGACTGGCGTGCGTGGCATGAGTCGGTGAATAGGACTGCACTGACAGAGAGCCTGAGCTCAGATCACCGCGATCTGTGGGTATGAAGGAGGCTGCTGTCGCTGAAACTCCGCTGCAAGATACTCGTCGGCCGCGCTCGCACTCAACGGTCTGGCGAAGAAGTAGCCTTGCAGCAGGTGACAGCCCAGCGTGCGCAGTTGTTCTATTTGCACTTCGGTCTCAACCCCTTCGGCGACGATTTCCAGTCCAAGGTTTATCGCCAGCCCAATGGCCGTGGCGCAAATTTCCAGATCCTTGCCTCCGTTGCCAATATCGCGCACGAAACTGCGGTCAAGCTTGAACGCATGCACGGGCAGGACTCTCAGGTAGCCCAGTGAAGAATAGCCGGTGCCGAAGTCATCAATCGACAGCCTGACGCCTAACCGACGCAGGGCGCTAAGGCGCTCTATGGAGCGCTCCGGATCCTGCATGAGCACTGACTCGGTAATTTCCAGCTCCAGGCTGTCACCCTTGAGGTCAAAACGCTGCAGCGCCTGTGTGACGGTTTCTTCAAGGTCAGTGGCCAGTAATTGCTGCACCGACAGATTCACGGCCACTTTAAGGTGAGTAAAGCCCATGGCGTGCCAGCGAGCGAGCTGTTCGCAGGCTGTTTCTATGACCCATGCGCCCATGTCGGCGATGATACCCATGGACTCCGCGACTTTAATGAAACGGTCTGGCATGACCAGCCCATATACGGGGTGCTGCCAGCGAATGAGCGCTTCAAGACAGACTGTCTGTCCGCTGGATGCCAGCACCTGCGGTTGATAGCACAGGAAGAACTGCCCCTGGTCCAGGGCCTGACCAAGCGCCGCTTCAAATTCGACCTGCTCTTGAATGTTTTCTTTCAGGGCAGGGTGATAGACCCGCAGATTGCCAGGACCAAAACTCTTGGCTTCATGCAGAGCCAGTTCAGCCGCGCCGAGGATGTCCTCGGGTTGGCAAGCATCATCAGGAAATACTGCCACACCGGCACTTGAGGTCACTTTCAACGGGCTGCCAGCGACATCGAACGATGATGCCAGGGCCTTGGACAATTTCTCTTGCAGGCAGGAGACACCTTGCTCGCTCTTGATTCCGCTGGCGCCCACCAACAGCTGACCGGTACCCACCCGGGCAATCAGGTCGCTGTCTCGCGTCGTGAGCTGCAGGCGTTGGGCGATCTCTATCAGTAGCTGGTCGCCTGCTTTGTGGCCTCGGGTGCCATTGATAATCCCGAGTTGATCAAGCTCCAGCAGAAATACCACCAGCCGGGTCTGACTCTGTCTGTTGATTGCTATCAGACTCTGCAGCCTGACCAATGCACCTGCGCGATTTGGCAGTGCCGTCAGAGCATCGTTGTGAAGCGCGTGTTCAAAGCGTTGGTTGGCGATCCGGTGACTGTTGATTTCCTGCTCAAGGGCTTTATTGATCAGTGCCTTCTCTCGCCTGCTCCTGGAGACATTTGTCTTGATCATCACGGAAAACCAGACGGCCAGGAACAAGAAGGCAAACGCGCCCAGGTAGGGCAGTTTGACGATCCCTGCGTCGGCCAGACTGGTGCACACCGTCGCGCTCAACAATAGGGTAATAGTCGTCCAGATCACGATGTTGGAGAGTTTTCCCGCCTGCTTTCTTATGCTCAGTGCAAAGGCTGTTACCCAGATCAGCATGCCGTAGGAGAACACGCGCATAACGTGATAAACGGCCGATGGCTCTCCGGACAGAATGTATAACTGTTCGCCCCACGCGAATGTGCTCGGACTGTCCGAGTCCAGTTGAGCGAAACGGTAGCCCAAGGGCGCAGCCGCGTTATAGATGATTGCGACAAGTGCGGCGCCGGCCGTTAGATAACAGGCTCTGTAAGCATTCCGTCTGTTTTGCAGCGCGGCTATCAGGTAACTGCTCAGCGGTATCAGCAGCAACGAAAAAAAGTTGACCCATTTATGAGCAGAAATGGCGGCTTCAAGTGTCTGGGCCGAGTATTGAAGGGCACTTGATACCTGAAACAGGGTAAACACCAGACAAATTGCCGAAAACATCCAGCAGGCTCGCGTGTAGCCGCTGCTGCGGGCCAGCAACGCAGCATTGAACGCGCCCATGATCAATATTCCCGTGGAGATGAAATACAGAGCCAGGATGGGTGCGATCATTTATTCCTCTGAGTGGGATCGGCGCGCCAGCAACTGCAAAGTCGGAATGAAGGGTTGCTGAATGGGATCCAGTGGTAATGATAGCATCAAATGGCCATTATTTTGTCTGCTTATCTGTATAGTAATTGTCGGAATTTGACAGGTGAGCTGCCTGACGAACCGCATCGCGGTCTTAAACAGATTTCATTAAGCATCAGGTCAATAATGCATTTGAAACCTTGTAGGAACCAACTTGTTGGCGAAGCTGAGTTTTTAAGGGTTCAGGTCCGACGTATCGCCAACAAGTTGGCTCCTACAGGCCACCCGTTTGCTGCACGATGGCATTTCCAGTGCTTTCAGCTCAAAGCTTCCCGGGTTTTGCATGCGTTTGCAGGTAGCTCAGCAACGTTTTAGCTTCAGGTGGAATGTTGTGCTCATCGAACGAAATGCAGATCGCGTTGGTTTCGTCTTCAATTGTGATTTCGTACTGCTTCTGGTCTCGCGCACGATCAGACATAAAGTTGCCGGACTGTTTAAGGCCGCTATCTTCTACCAGGCGCCTCACTTGCTCGGCCTCTGGCTGTTCCAGGTCGGCCGTATTCACCTCGCAGCTTTTGATAGCTCCGATAAAACCCCCTGACTGTACATAGCAGACACGCATGATGGTGCTCCTTCGAGTCAAACGTTAATGCCAACTTTTTTCCACGCCGCCTTGACGGCTTTTCTCGCCCCACTGCCGTATTGTTTGCCGCCCGCCACCTGAACGCTGATTCTGGCGCAGTCTATGAACTGGCTGTTGCTGTGCAGTTGCAGCAGCGTTTCATACCAGATCCGGCCTGCCGTTTCCCACGCGTTGCCGCCAAGCGCCTTGGCGGTCAGCACGAACGCCCGATTAGCGATGCCCGAATTAATGTGTACGCCGCCATTGTCCTTGGGGCCGGTATACAGACCCGCCATGCTCGCAGGTTGGGGGTCGTCGCCAAGTTCGGGATCGTTTACATACGCCGTTCCGGGGTTTTCCATGTCACGTATGCCGCGGCGAGTGGGAGCCGGGACCAGCAGTTCCTTACCGATGACCCAACTTGAATCTGCGGCAGCGGTGCCTTCTTTCCATTGCCGAACCAGAATGCCGAACACGTCGGCAAAATGTTCGTTGAGTGCGCCGGACTGCCCCTGATAATTCAGGTTGCTGGTGAAAGACTGTACGCCATGGGTCAACTCGTGGCCGATGACTTCCAGACTGCCGGTAAACCGCTTGAACACCTCACCGTCTCCATCGCCATAAGCCATTTGCTGTCCATTCCAGAAGGCATTGTTCATGGGCACGAAATCCCCCTGAAAATCCACCTCCGCAACGTGAACCGTAGAGATCAGCGTCATGCCGTTGTCGTCCAGCGAGTTGCGACCAAACAGTTCGTCGTAGAAGTCATAGACATCGCCAGAGCCATTGAAAGCCTCGTCTAGCGCAGCATCGTCGGTATCCGCCTGGCCTTCGGAGCGCGCCAGGGTGCCGGGCAGGGTGTTCGTGCCTTTGGCGTCGTAAACCAACCGGTTTTTTCTACCCTCGGGCGATTTGCTCGCCAGTAATGCGGGCATCGCTTGTGCCGAAGTGCGAAAGGCGACGAAGGCTGAACTGCTGGCCAGGTTGGTGATTGCCAGCGCCCTGACCCGGGCGTGAGATGACTGGGCGAGATGTTCAAGAATGTAAGGCGGGATAATGCAATGCAGCGGATTTCGATGGCACATGTGGAGCCTCCCTGGGCGTACTTGCAAAACCGTTTCAGGTTCTTTTTTAGGCAGCACAGTGCCCCGCGATGTTCCGACCGTTTGCCTGAGAGTTTATTTAACAACGATCAGGCTGTGGTGATGTCGAATGAGTTCACCCATTCAATGGACAGTTGCCAAATGAATATGCCGCACAGAACGTTTTCGGACGTCTATCGCGAGCAGGTGATCGAAATTCAGGTGAAACACGCGCCTGGGATCAAAGAAGTGGTTGAGTTTGTGGCACACGTCAAGGTGACAATGCCGGGCCGTACACCTGTTCCAATCGTTAGAATTTGTAACTGGGGTTACCTGTCAGTTGATGAGGCACGCCACGCGGGGGTGGCCGTAGGCCGGGATTTAGTCAATTCCTTGATGACAGAGGGCGACGAAGTGTCGCCAGCCCGAATAGACCGTAGTCGTTGATAGCAATGCTAAACTTGCGCCCACTTTTGAAAGGAGCAAGCAGACGTGCGCAATTTGGCAATGATGATGGCGGTGCTGGCACTGGCTGGCTGTGATGTCGACAAATCGACTCCACCGCCTCCCAAGGTGCAGGCAGCAACAACTGTCCAGGCCCCGCAAGCGGCTCCACAGTGGGAAATCCAGATCAACGCCAATGAGGCGCTCAGTGATATCAGTGCCTGGTTGCTCGAACGCAGCTATCCGCCTTATCTCGTCACGATTGATGGCAAGCAGCAATTGCTGATCGGACCTTATCCAAGCCCGGAACAGGCTGAGCAGACGCGTACTGAATTGCTGGCAAAGATAGCCAAATCTCACCGTAAGGCCGCTCCCGTCGTCATTCAGCGGGCACCTTGATCACCGTCTGACAGCCTCAGGCACGAATGCAGAGAGACACTTGCTCGTTGCTGTGCCACCCTCGGTTCACGCGTTTCGAATCATTCGATGCGTGAACCCCGGGAAGCGCTGTTATGGACGAAATTCAACGATTGGGCGAGCTGCTGAGCGCTAATCAACGCAATGAAGAACATAAGCACCAGCAATTCCATACTGGCCTTGCCCAGTGGCAGGCGAGCATCCTCACGCTCTACGAGCAGGTTGAAATCTGGCTCAAGCCACTGACTGACAGTGGACAGATCACTGTGACGTACGAGCCGCACCTTGCGCAGAGCAAGGGCTACCCCGATGAAAATTCCCCATTCAGCACGCAGCGTCTGACGCTCTCGATTGCCGGGCGACAGGTTGCTTTGATACCTGAGGCGATGGGCCCGAAAGGGCAGGTGTCGATAGCGGCTACGGGGCTGAGTCTGCATGCTCAGGAACAGGTATCACTGACCTGCGTGGATGCGACGCAAGGCGTGCAGTGGATGGAGAAGAAAAGAATCGGCGTGAAAGAATCCGAGCCGGTGCCATTTACGGCGGATCACTTTGCCAGGCAGCTACAACTGTTGGTGCCGGGGAGTTCGGTTTAAAAACCAGTAGGTGCAACTGAAGCTTACACAGGAGGCCGTGGTGTTCTTATCGCGAGCAAGCTCTGCTCCTACAAGCCAAGGTCTTGGCCCGCTATTCGGTCGCCCTTTGGAGGCGACCTGGATAGCGCTCTGGCTTGCCCGCGATGGATCAAAAGATTTTCAGGTTTAGTCGCGACGACCCAGCAACAAACCCACTACCAGGCCAAAGCCTGCCGAAATGGCCACGGTCTGCCATGGATGACCGCCAATGTAGGTTTCAGTCGCTTCGACCACTGGCTTGGTGCGTTCGCGCACGCTAGCAACAGAATCCGCTGCCTGTTTCAGTTTCAAGCCAAGCTGTGCGCGCAGGGTTTCTGCGTCTTCACCGACCAGCGCGGCGCTGTCTTTGAGCAGCTTGTCGGACTCTTCGATCAGGGCCTGCAGTTCGCTGAAAGCCTGGTCCTTGATCTGTTCTGCAGTGTTTTGAGCGGCAGTTTTACGAGCCATGATGTTTTCCTTTCGTTGATGATGGCAGTGAGCAATGGAGTCCTGCGTCTCGCGAAAAGTTGCAGTTATCTGTAAGACGAAAGAAATTTTGCTGGTGGAATTTGCCGGAAACCGACGCTCACGGGTGTAAGATGCTTCCGGTTTTTAGTCACAGGTGACCGTTATGAGTTTCAATCTGGCCAACCGGCCACTCCCAGAACGCGCAGCGCTCGAAGACGAGAAATCCCGCCTCTTCGATCTATGGCAAAGCAATCTGGGCAAGGCCAAAGGCGATGCCGCGCGGATATTTGGCGAACGTTCCAAACGCAAAGGCAAGTGGTCCGAATGGGTTCGTGCGGAGCTTGATGCGATGAGCCCGCCTGAATACGCCAATATGGTACGCAGCGAAGTCAATCGTCTGATGGCAGCCAACAAGTAACTGCTTTTTCCCGGGTGAGCTCCCGCAGGTCCAGGTTTACCAACTACCGTCGATGGGCTGCGGCAGGTTCAAGACACCGCTGTCCTTGAAGCGCATGGTGCCGAACAGCCCTCCGGCCAGCTTGCCGCGCAAGGTGTAGGGCAGATTATCGAGACTTTGGCTTTGCGTCAGGCCCACGGCCTGGCGCAGGGCTGCAAAGGCCGACACGCTGACAGGGACGACCAGAACGGCTTCCGAAAACCGTCCGATGGTGCCCTGTTGGTCGCTGACACCTGAAGCCAGTAATTTGCCATTCACGTCCAGGTCCAGCGCCACGCCGTTGTACTCGATGGCGTTCTCGTTAGGGTTCTGCAGTCGCAACTTCACCGCAAGCCTGACTTCAAGGCCCTGACCCGGTAACGGCTCAATACCGACCACATTGATATTCAGCGGGTCACGATTGGGCAACAGCGCGCAGGCATTCAAGGTCAACAGCAGCAGGCTGATCAGCAGCGTACGAATCGGGCGTAAGGGCATTCGGTGTTTTCCTGGGGTCGTGACAGGGCTGCGCTTTCCGGTCAGACCTCACTCGTGCGTAGAGATTCGTTTTCATCCTGCTCTGGCTTATGCTGCTGGACCTGCCTGTTGCCGAGTCGCAGATGCCCAGACACCAGAAACCAGCGCCACCGCTTGCAAATGCGATCGTCAAGGACACCATTTCCATTGAATTGGTCCGTGAGGCGCTGCTGGAAAGCCGTTTGCCCAAGGATGAGCAGCAGGCGCTGCTGGCGCAGGCGGGTATCGCGCCTGATGTGATGGGCGAAAGCAGGGCAAGGGTACCGGTCAGCGCATACGCGGCGCTGTGGCGCAGCCTCGAACGCTGCACTGACGATTTGTTCTTTGGCATGGACCCAAGGCCATTGCGCAAGGGCAGCCTTGAGTTTCTCTGTCGCTCTTCCATGGCGCAGCCGACACTTGCCGAGGGCCTTGAGTCCGGCCTGGCGTTTCTCGGGCTGATGCTTGAGCGCTTTGGTGCCCGCTTGATCCGCCAGCAAAGCGTGGCAGAAATTGTTATTGATCATCCGCAAGGCGCGGTTTCCAGGGCGTTCGCAGACTTCACGTTCTGGATGATTGTGCATGGCGTTGCCTGCTGGTTATGTGGGCGACGCGTGCCGATTCTGGGCATTGAGTTGCGATGTGTGCAGCCGGATTACATCGAGGATTACAAGGTGATGTTCTCGGAAAATCTGCGCTTCCAGCGTCCGCGGTCGAGAATGATCTTTGCTGCTGATTGCCTTGATCTGGCTATAAGACGCAGTACTGCCGAACTCGACGCTTTCCTTGGCACAGTCCCCGCCAACCTGTTGGTCAGGTACCGGGATTCACAAAGTCTGGCCAGTCGCATCCGCCAATATTTGCGCAGTCTGCCTGCGGAGCAGTGGCCGAACAGTGCCGAGCTCGCGCAGGGGCTGTTCATGTCCGGTTCGACGCTGCGTCGGCGTCTGGCCGAAGAGGCGCAAAGCTACCAGGCGCTCAAGGACTCCGTGCGCAAGGACCTGGCAATCGGCTGGCTGGCCGATGAGCAACTCGACTTCACTACCATCGCCAGCCGTCTTGGCTTTGCCGACGCCAGTTCGTTTCACAAAGCATTTCGAAAATGGTCAGGGACCAACCCGGGTCATTATCGGGATGTGGTACTGGGCCGTATTGGCCAAACCGGTCATCCACACTGAGCACTTTGGCCATTGCCTGAAACAGGTAGCAGCGCGACTATTTCGGTACAAAAACAACACACCGAATAGAGGTCACTCATGGATATTCGCGACAAGGTATTCCTCGTCAGCGGCGGGGCTTCGGGATTAGGCGCCGCCACTGCGCGCATGCTGATCGGCGCAGGGGCCAAAGTTGTGCTTGCCGACCTCAATGCCGATGCATTAGCCGTGCAGGTCGA
Organism: Pseudomonas maioricensis; assembly: GCF_022790535.1. Lineage (GTDB taxonomy): Bacteria > Pseudomonadota > Gammaproteobacteria > Pseudomonadales > Pseudomonadaceae > Aquipseudomonas > Aquipseudomonas maioricensis. Next base: position 29,865 of record NZ_LOHG01000025.1, on the reverse strand, counting down.
TCAGCTTGGGCCGAACGCCCGGGCAGTTGTCACCGATGTTTGCGAAGAGGGTTCGGCTCAGTCTGCGGTAGACGCGAGTGTTGAGGCGTTCGGCGCGCTCCATGGTCTGGTCAACTGTGCCGGTATCGTCGGAGCGCAAAAAATCCTCGGCAAAGATGGGCCGCACCCTCTGCCCGATTTTCGTCGGGTGATCGACGTCAACCTCATCGGCAGTTTCAATCTTCTTCGACTCGCCAGTGCAGCTATCTCCGCCGTCACTGCAGATGAAAGCGGCGAGCGGGGCGTGATCATTAATACCGCTTCAGTGGCTGCATACGACGGTCAGATTGGCCAGACGGCCTATGCCGCTTCAAAAGGCGCCATTGTCAGCATGACCCTGCCCGCTGCGAGAGAGCTGGCCCGCTTTGGGATCCGGGTCATGACCATTGCCCCCGGTATTTTCGAAACGCCAATGATGGCGGGCATGACACCTCAAGTGCGCGAGTCGTTGGCCGCGGGTGTGCCGTTCCCTCCGCGTCTGGGCAAACCGGACGAATACGCCGCGCTGGTTCGGCACATCATTGAAAATCCGATGCTTAATGGCGAAGTGATCCGTCTGGACGGAGCGTTACGGATGGCAGCCAGATGAGCATGCGCACTGCGCCATGCCGCGTAGTGCCGGTACTGCGTAGTGCCGGTGTTGCCAGGTAGGTATTCCAGTCAAATCGCAACCTGCTCAATGAGGAACTGAACATGCCGTCAGTAAATCCAGGTTTGAATGATGATCCCGTCGTAATAGTCAGCGCCGCGCGTACCCCTATGGGTGGCTTTCAAGGGGACTTGCAGAGCCTGACTGCGCCACAGTTGGGGGCGGCGGCGATCCGTGCAGTCGTAGAGCGCGCAGGCGTCCCGCCCCAGGATGTCGAGCAGGTGTTATTCGGTTGTGTGCTGTCAGCAGGGCTGGGACAGGCACCCGCTCGGCAGGCCGCACTGGGTGCCGGGCTTGCCACGTCGACGCGATGCACGACGCTGAACAAAATGTGTGGATCGGGTATGCAGGCAGCGATTCTGGCCCATGACCAGTTGCTGGCTGGTAGCGCCCGAGTAATGGTAGCGGGTGGCATGGAGAGTATGTCCAATGCGCCTTATCTGCTGGACCGGGCTCGCGCGGGCTATCGAATGGGCCATGGTCGGGTGCTCGACCATATGTTTCTCGACGGTCTGGAAGATGCCTATGAGCCGGGGCGACTGATGGGCACCTATGCCGAGCAGTGCGCAGAAAGCCACAATTTCAGCCGCGAGGTCCAGGATGCCTTTGCAGTCGCTTCACTGAACCGTGCACAGGAAGCGATCGAAAGAGGCTGGTTCGCGGACGAAATAGTCCCGCTGCAGGTCGTATCAGGGAAAGAGCAACGCCTGGTAAGCCAGGATGAGCAACCCCCCAAGGCACGGCTGGATAAAATCCCCACACTCAAACCGGCCTTTCGCAAGGACGGTACTGTTACTGCGGCCAACTCCAGTTCGATCTCGGATGGCGCCGCTGCGCTGCTGCTGATGCAGCGTTCAGAAGCAACACGACGAGGATTGAACCCTCTGGCAATTATTCAGGGGCATGCGGCTTTTGCCGATGAGCCTGGGTTGTTTCCCGTCGCACCCATCGGGGCAATTCGTGCGTTGATGGAACGTACAGGATGGGCGTTGGAGGAGGTTGATCTATTCGAAATCAACGAGGCGTTCGCCGTCGTGACGCTGGCTGCGATGAGCCAACTGAACTTGCCTCACAACAAGGTCAACATCCATGGCGGTGCATGCGCACTCGGGCACCCGATAGGCGCTTCGGGTGCCCGCATTCTGGTCACTCTGTTGGGCGCATTACGACGGAATGGACTGCACCGTGGCGTTGCAGCCATTTGTATAGGGGGTGGAGAGGCTACGGCAATGGCTTTGGAAATAATCCAGTAAAAACAGTTATTAAGCGTTAATTGTTAATGTTATTTCTATTATGGTTGTTTTTTTATAAAGGAGTTTATTATCAATGAGTTACGACTGCATTCTGGTAGAGATTCTAGATAGGGTAGCGCTCATTACGCTCAACCGTCCCGAGGCGTTGAACGCCCTCAACGCGCAGTTGATCAGCGAGCTGAACCACGCCCTGGACGAGCTGGACGGTGACCGTGACGTGGGTTGTATCGTCCTGACTGGCTCCAGCAAAGCCTTTGCCGCGGGTGCCGATATCAAGGAGATGGCTGAGCTGAAATACCCGCAGATTTACCTGGATGATCTGTTCAGCGACAGTGACCGGGTTGCCGGTCGACGTAAGCCGATGATCGCCGCCGTGGCTGGTTTCGCGCTAGGAGGCGGTTGTGAGCTGGCCTTGATGTGCGACTTTATTCTGGCGGCAGACAACGCCCGCTTCGGCCAGCCTGAGATCAAGCTGGGCGTATTGCCCGGCATGGGCGGGACGCAACGTCTGACCCATGCGGTAGGCAAGGCCAAAGCCATGGAAATGTGCCTGACTGGCCGGCTTATCGACGCCCAGGAAGCGGAACGCTCAGGGCTGGTGGCCAGGGTTCTACCGGTTGATTCACTGTTGAGTGAAGCGCTGAAAGTCGCTGCGTCCATTGCCGAAAAGTCGCTGCCTGTGGCGATGATGGTCAAGGAAAGCGTCAACCGGGCGTTCGAAGTCAGTCTCGCCGAGGGCATTCGTTTCGAGCGTCGTGTGTTTCATGCTGCGTTTGCGACTGAAGATCAGAAAGAAGGCATGGCTGCATTCATCGAGAAGCGCGAGCCACGCTTCAGGGGGCGCTGACAGCTCATCCGTGCTGGATGAATGCCTGATGCAATCGCGAAGGCCAGTTCTGTTCGAACCAGTCCCGCAATTTGATGCAATGCCCGGGGTGAATCAGGCACAGGCCGTCGGGCGTCTTGCGGTATGCCGTGGCCAGTTCGCGCAACTGCCGGGCGCCTAGTCCGCAGTAGCCGTGTTTATCGGTTTTACCTTCGAACAGAAAGTGCTCCGGTTGCAGGCGGGCGAGAAACTGCAATCCGGCTTCGCGCATTCGAACGATGTACCACAAGCGGTCAGGCAGTGGCGCGCCCTTCAGGCCGGGGTATTCGGTCAGACGCAAGTCCGCGTCGAAGAATGACAGCGCGGCGCGCTGCACGGGTACTTCAAGTGCTGCGCAGTGGGACTGGGCAGTCAACTTTGGCGGTGTGCCCGTCATGAGGATGCGCGTACCAGTGAGTTCGAATCTGCTCTCGGCGGTAGTGAGTGCCAGATCTCGACAGGTCACCAGATGGAGTGTCTGAGGCCCGACCAGATGGACTGCTTGCGCTGTGGGCAAGCCATCCAGGCTATCCAGGCTTTTTTGCTCCTTGAGCAGCGTGCCATGTTCGTCTGGCACTCCGTGGATAATCGGCCGATCGGGGTCGTTGTCAAAGTGGGCAATCAACAGTGCTGTACCGATTCGCAGTGCCTTGAGTTGCTCCAGAGAAACCGAAGTCGGCGCGCAAAGCTCGTCTTTGGTTGCGCACGCTGAGCGTTGTGTGTCGAATCTGACAGGCAGCCGCCCGTTGAGCAGTTGATCCTGTTCTTGCTCGCAGCGACTCAACAGGGTTGCGGGCAGAAAGCGGGTAGCGGCGGCCTTGCGGTGCTTCAAGCCGGGCCTGAAGGGCATTTCCCAAGGCAGTACCCGGAAACTGCTGCTGTAGCCCTGACTAAACGGCTCTATTTCGCACTGTATCGATCCTTCCTGTTGCGGTGTCGAGAGAGTTTGCAGGATGTCGATGATCTGCGCGGTATCCTCCGGGGGGTGATCTTTTAAAACTTCGGGTTGCTTACCGGCGTGGCTCACCTCAGTCACCAGCCATTGATCATTGAAGCGTGCCTCCGGATGCGCTTGAACCTGCATGATCTGGCCAGGGGTCAGAGGAAGTTCAATGCTGAGCCCGAGAATGATACGGCGCTCACAACGTTGACGTTCTAGAGCCCGGGCGCTGATCTGGCGAGCATGTGCCTGACTTTCCGTGGGTAGGCGTGAAAGAACGCTGGCGTCAAAGCGCTCATTACTGGCCTCCTGCCCATTGCGGTTGTCAGTGGTTCGTTCCTTCAGCGTCCAGCCATGGTCAGGCGCTTCGTAATGGGCTGTCGTCGACGCCATTGCCCATTGTTCTGCAAGGTGCGAGAGGGAGGGAGACCTGACGCCTTGCGAGATCGGTAGCTGAAATTGCACAGGCGCGGAGCGGTGTGAAAAAGAAGCCGGATCGTCGGCGAAGATCAGCACGTGCGATGACTCCCGGTGTTCAAAGCGAAAATGAATGCCTTCTTCTTCGCAAAGCCGCAGCAGCAAATGCAGATCGGTCTCTTCGTGCTGCACGCACGCTTCTCGCTGCGGATAAATGCCCACCAATTGCTCAAAACGGTAAGTATCCGGGGCAAGCCCATGCTCTTCCATAAGCCTGGAGATAATTTGCGGTGCGCTCAGGCCCTGAAAAACCCGATGCTGGCGGTGGTGTTGCAGGGCTAGCAGCGTCGGGCCCAGTTCTATCCGGTAAAGACTCAGGGCTGCTCCGCTATACAGTCGGTTAGCATTGCTGATTTTGCCATGTACGCCATTGTTCAGGCTTAGCGTGAGGTAGGCTGTCTGTTGTTCCAGGGCCCTGAAATCCAGGTGTGGGTCGGCGCACAGAAAATCGACGACGAAACTGTAAGGGGCGTTCAGGGCTTCCCGCCCGCTGATGCTGATGACAGGCAGATTCATCTTGTGATCGACAATCGCCAGTGTGATCGGCATTTGTTGGCCTTCGGACATCCACATCGCTCCCACCTTGAATTTGAGGGGGCAGAGGGTACGAAATGCCACGGTCTATGGGCATCGCTTAAGCATTTTTCGGAAAGGGACTACAAGTTAAAGAGGAATGTCGCTAGTTGCGTTGCAGTGCATTAATCACGATGCAATCCGCAAACGGTGCTCAATGGACAACGGCGGGGGTTTCATCTGGCGTCATCGGGTATAAAATGCGCCGTCGTCGTGCATCGGTCTCGACACGTAGCCACCTCATTTTTAACGCTTTGCCCTGGTTTGCAGTCAGCCCGTTAATGGATGCTGGCGCATCGGGCAAAGCGCAATCGGATCAAGAGAGCAAGCATGGGCGCACAGTGGAAGGTCAAGCATAAAGAAGCAGCATCCAATGCCAAGGGGCGTATCTTCGGCAAGCTGTCCAAGGAAATCATGATTGCGGCACGCGCCGGGGCAGATCCGGACATGAATCCGCGCCTGCGGCTGGTAGTGGAACAGGCTAAAAAAGCTTCTATGCCGCGGGAAACCCTGGAGCGGGCGATCAAGAAAGGCGCGGGGCTGCTGGGTGAAAACGTGACGTTCGAGCGTCTGACCTATGAAGGCTTTGCTCCACATCGGGTGCCGGTGATCGTTGAGTGTCTGACTGACAACATCAACCGCACGGTCTCGGAAATCCGCGTGCTGTTCCGCAAAGGCCAATTGGGCGCTGCGGGTTCGGTTTCCTGGGACTTCAACTATCAGGGCATGATCGAGGCAGTGCCGACCAATCCGGACGCTGACCCGGATGAGGCGGCGATTGAGGCGGGTGCTCAGGATTGCGAGCCGGGCGAAGAGGGCGCAACCCTGTTCCTCACTGAGCCTACCGATATGGATGCGGTGTGCAAAAAGCTTCCGGAATTCGGTTTCACCGTGCAGTCAGCCCAACTGGGCTATCGCCCGAAAAGCACTGTTGACGGCCTGAACGAAGAGCAGATGGCCGAAGTTGAAGCCTTCCTGGCGGCTATCGACAACAATGACGACGTGCAGAACGTTTATGTAGGTTTGGCAGGGTAACGCCGGTCCTAGAAGATTGCGAAGATCCTGAGGGATTCGCCCCGGTGTCCCTGACACATCGCTCTCGTGCACCAAACCTGGTTCTATGTGGGAGCGATGCTTGGTCTGGGCGGTATTCCGACGATTGGGGCGATGCGTTCTAGCGTCGCTCATCCCGGAGCAAGCACCGCTCCGGTTTCAACCCAAGCGTTGCTCAATCTCCCGCAACGTCGGTCGTCGACTGACGTCCGGCTGAACACACTGCGCCTGCAATGCCCACAAGGCATCTTCTCGCGTTTCGTCACAACGCTCCAGCAACTCGCCCAGCAGAATCCCGAACGCCCGTGTTTCGATGCGTTGCAGCGCTTGGGCCTGAGCTGGCGTGGAGTAAAAAGACGCGGCACCAAAGTCGCCCAGCAAGCAGTCACCCTTGTCATGCCAGAGAATGTTATGACCGTACAGGTCACCGTGGGTCATGCCACGTTCATGCAAGTGTGCGGTGACCGACGCGATGCCGCGCGCCAGTTGTAAAGCCGTCGACCTGGTCAGGCGTAACCCTGCGGGGTAAATATCTCTTGAGCAGGATTGCAGGCTGGGTGGGCCCGCCAGGTTAGTGAAGCTTGCATCAATCAACTGCATGACCAGCCCGGCACGGGACTCTGGGTGGTCGAAGATCTGGCCTTCGACATTGATCAGGTTCGGGTGGCTACCCGCTGCGATACAGGCTGCCATTTCGTTGAGCGGTGAACCATCACTGGTGACGGTGCCTTTGTACAGTTTGACTGCCACGGTCCTGGCTGCTTGCCGAGGTGGCTGCCAGAGCGCTTGCTGAATGACCCCGGACGCGCCTTCGCCCAACTGCTGCTGAATATCCAGCTCAACCCATGGGATCTGCCGTACAACAGCGGATTCAGGAGTCTTGCACAGCGGATTACCGGCAAAGGCCAGCCATGCCAGTGAGGGTAATTGCAGCAGCCAGTCAGGTAGCGCGGTTAGCTGGTTCGCAGCGATACGCAGTAACTCGAGTTGTTCACACTGAGCCAGGCTGGCTGGCAGGGCGCTCAAGCGATTGCCTGCCAGCATCAGTTTTTGCAGGGAGCGGGACTCACCCAGTGCATCAGGCAGTTGCTCAATGCGGTTGTCAGTCAGAATCAGCCAGCGAAGCGCGGGAGGTAGCGCGGCCGCCGAGACGTGGCTGATCTGGTTGGCCTTGAAGCCGACAATGCGCAGGTTCTGGCAACGACCGATGCAGGTCGGCAGCTCGGTGAACTGGTTATCGGAGCAGAACAGCACCTGCAGATGCGGCAGCCGATAAAGATCGTCAGGCAGGCTCTGCAGCGAGTTGCCACTCAGGTTGAGGATTTCCAGCGAGTCGGCCAGATCGAAGATTTCCATCGGGAAATGGCTCAGTCCGCAAGACAGGTCCAGGCGTTTGATGCCGGCCAGCCTGCCTGCGCGAAGGTCTGCAAGTGTGTGCATGGATCAACTACGACCACTGTTGTCGGACGGCAGGTTCAGGCAACGATCAACCCACAGGTGAACGCGCTCCAGGCTTGGCGGCGCTTCCGCATACAGGATGCGATAGATCATCGGGGCAACCACCATATCAATCAGTTCGTTGGCGTCGGGTGAGGGTTCCCCGCGAACAAGCGCCCGGTCAATGATGATCTGCAGCTGGTCACGCGTAATGCCTGCGCACTTGCCCGAGCACGTTGCCGCGCTGCTGGCGACTACGTCGCGCATCATTTCCCGGCCTGGGGCAGAGTTCATTTCGTCGAGGTACATCTCGGTCCAGGTGCGCAAATCGTCCCGCAGGTTGCCGCAATCAATCGGCTCGTCAGGGCGCAGACGCTCCACTGCAGCATCGGCGAGCAACGTGGTCAGGTCGCCCCAGCGGCGATAGATGGTGGACGGCGTGACGCCCGCACGAGTGGCGATCATCGGTACGCTCAAGGCTGCCCGGTCGTGTTCGACGAGCAGATCCCGCACGGCGCTGTGAATGGATTCCTGTACGCGGGCGCTACGGCCACCGGTGCGTATTCCTTCTTTTATAGCCATGTGGCAGACCTTAACACAAAGTATTTGCTTTAAGCGGCGTCAGCTCGCACAATCCGGAAACGCTAAACCTTAGCTTTAATGATGTGACTGATCGGAGAGTGTACCCATGTCCCGTCCTTTGCAGAACCCTGAGCGAGGAAACAACCACTTGGGATTTCTGGCGTTCACAACCCTGTGCTTTTTTGCTGCGTCCAGCGCGCCGACACCGCTCTACCATCTGTATCAGCAGAGTTGGGGGTTTTCTTCAGCGGTGCTGACACTGATTTTTGCGGTCTACGCGTTTACCTTGCTGGTGGCATTGCTCGTGGTGGGATCCTTATCCGACTATCTGGGGCGGCGGCCGGTGATTTTTGCGGCGCTGGTGCTGGAAATCATTGCCATGTTGCTGTTTGTCTTCGCGGTAGATGTCGGCTGGCTGCTTGCGGCGAGGATGATTCAGGGGTTGGCGACGGGCATGGCGGGCAGTGTGCTAGGGGCCGCCTTGCTCGACAGTGATGAGAAGCAGGGCCCTTTGGTCAACAGTATTGCACCCATGTTCGGTATGGCTCTGGGCGCGCTGGGCACGGGTTTGTTGGTGGAGTTGGCGCCCCTGCCGATGTTGCTGACGTACTGCCTGTTATTGGCCGCGTTTTTCGCACAGGCGATTTACGTCTGGTTTATTCCGGAGACGGTCAGTCCTCAAGCGGGCGCGTGGGCGTCCCTGAAGCCTTCGTTGCACGTCCCGGTTCAGGCACGGCGTACGTTGTTGCTGGTATTGCCGGTTGATATCGCGGCCTGGTCACTCGGGGGATTCTTCCTGTCGCTGTCGCCGTCTCTTCTTGCTGCTGCTACCGGAACCACGTCTGCAATCAATGGTGGTCTGGCTGTTGCCACGCTTACCATCAGCGGTGCACTGGCGATCTTCAACCTGCGTCTGCGCCCTGCGGTGCTTGGGCTCTGGATCGGCGCGAGCTGCTTGCCTGCGGGTGTCGCGGTGATACTGGCGGCAGTCAATGCCGGTTGGCTGTGGCTGTTTTTTGTCGGGTCAGTGATTGCCGGTGTGGGTTTCGGCTCGGGTTTCCTCGGGGCTCTGCGCTTGTTGCTACCTTTGGCTCATGCCCATGAGCGGGCCGGGTTGATGTCGGCTTTTTATGTGCTCAGTTATCTGGCTTTTTGTATCCCGGCGTTGATTGCCGGGCTGAGCGCCCACAGTTTTGGTCTGATTGCGACGACCAACGTGTATGGCTGCGTAGTGATAGTGCTGGGCTTGCTGGCACTCTCGGGCTTGATCGTCCGGCGTGTGACGGGAAAGGCGGCAGTGAGTCCGGTATGAAGCGGTGTAGCTACCTGACACCTCACGCTTTGGCAGCAACATTGATCTGTTGTGGGAGTCGAGCTTGCTCGCGATAAGGCTGGGCGCGGTTCACTCTAGACCGAGTTGCGCCTATCGCGGGCAGGCCTCGCTCCAATAGTGGGTTGCGCTTGCCCGGCTGCCAGGGCCTGTGCTCGCCACTCAAATCGCCCCCGGCAGCGCCTTTCGAGCCTGTTGCGCTGCGGGATCGTTGGCCGGGCTGACAATGGCGTAGTTATAACCCGAGCCTGACCAGTAATCAGCCTGCAGATCGCCGTCCAGTCGACTTCCTCTCGGCAACATATGATTTTTCGCCCCGGGCGGGCGGATGTAAAAACTCAGCGTGCGACCTTCCGGATCTTTATAAACCACCAAGGCGGCAGCGCCCTGTTCAGTGGTGGTCATGCGCCCAGTGACGGGTTTGAAGCCTGCCGCCTCAAGATTGGGCAGTCGGTTGGCCTTATTGAAGTGGCGGTCAAGCCACACCTGAGCATCGCTTGCCTGTTCGATATTCCAGTCACTGGCCATGTTGTCGTTCACTGCAAACATACGGTATGCCTGCAGGGCATCAGCCATAGGCGGCATGTTGGAACTCAGGGTCATCTCCCTGGCCTGCCATCCGCTGAGCCCGCCAATGCCCACGGCAACCATTAACATGGCGGCCGTCGCCAGATGACGGTAACGGTGGCGACGCAGGCGCTGACGGATGAACGCCGGGTCCAGCTCCGGGTTGGGTTCGCGCTTCAATTCGCCGCTCAAGGCCGTACGCAGCCGCTTCGCGTCTTCTTGCCAGGCCTTCACCTGCAGCGCGACCTCAGGATGAGCGGCAAGCCAGGTTTCCAGGCGCAGGCGATCAGCCGTGCTCAATTGCTGATCCACATAAGCGTGAAGGTCGAGTTCGCTGGGGGGCAGGGTGATCATTTCAGTATCCGCAGAGATGGGGTCGTGATTTCGCCCTCGCTGAATTGGCGAAGGGCCTGACGAGCGCGGGACAAACGTGACATTACGGTGCCGATGGGCACGTCGAGAATAGTGGCGACGTCCTTGTAGCTCAGGCCTTCGACCGAGATCCACAGCAGCAGCGCGCGCTGTTCGGTAGTCAGCCGTTCGAACGCGCCCAGTGTGGATTGGGCGACTACTGTGCGCTCCACGCTGGGCTGGTAATCCTCGTCGCCGCCGGTGAACAACGCCAGCATCCGGCTGTAACGTCGCGAGCGGCGGTGGGCATCCAGAAACTGGCGATAAAGTATCGAGAACAGCCAGGCGCGCATATCGCCTTCCGGGCGCTTGTCTTTCCAGGCTGACAGGGCCTTTTCCAGGCTGGCCTGAACCAGATCGTCGGCCCCGCTGGGATTGCGGGTCAGCGACAGGGCAAACCTGCGCATCCGCGGTATCAACTCCCTTAATTGTGCATCGAGCTCGTTCATGGGCTGGATTTTCCCTGGTCAGCAACTATGACCATCGCAGTGGTGTGATCAGCAAGACGACGCTCGCGGCCATATATTCCTTCATTTGTGCAATTTTTTTTGGCTGATGGAATAAACACTTCCCGGCTTCGTCCTACTGCGCACAAAACGCGATAGCCGATCGTGATAGCCCGATGACCTGGAGTTTCGTATGAACGACCGTGACCCTTTACACGAGAGGCAAAGACCTCCGTTGAGCCCTGCCGCGACAGGCTTGCGCCTGGTGGGGATTGGCGTGGTAGTACTCGTCGCCGCCACCGCCTTTGCCTACGTTGGAGGTTACCTGGATCCGCAGCGCCTGACTCCGGACAAACTGGTTAATACCCTTGAACACAATAATGGCACTTTCCCGGGGTTTCGCCGGAACCACCCTAAAGGAGTGTGCGTTTCAGGTTACTTCGACAGTAATGGCGCCGCTGCTGATCTTTCCAGTGCTCAAGTGTTTTCCAGCACTCGCACAGCGGTAGAGGGACGATTCGCGCTGCCTACCGGTAACCCGTACTCGCCCGACAGTGCTGCGCCTATACGCAGCCTGGCCTTGCGCTTTACCCAGGCAGACGGCCAGCAGTGGCGCACCGGCATGAATGCCATGCCGGTATTCCCGGTGGGCACGCCGCAAGCGTTCTATGAGTTGCTGCAAGCCACCGCGCCGGATCCGCAAACCGGCAAGCCCGACCCGGCCAAACCACCCGCGTTCTTCGGCAGCCACCCTGAAACCGGGCCTTTCCTTGCCTGGGTCAAGACTGCCAAGCCTTCGGCCAGCTATGCAACCGTCACCTACAACAGCGTTAACGCGTTTTACCTGGTCAGTGCTGACGGCAAGCGCCAGGCCGTGCGCTGGAACATGGTGCCCGTCGACCCGGTAGATGCCGCTGCCCCTGCGCCTGATGCCAAGGATTACCTTGAGCCGGACCTCAACGCACGACTGGCTTCCGGGCCGTTGCGCTTCAATCTGATCCTGACCCTGGCCAACGCAGACGATCCGGTCAACGACGCCAGCAAACAGTGGCCCGCCGATCGGCGCACGTTGAATGCCGGAACGCTGGTGCTTGAGAGTGAGCAACCGCAGTTGAGCGGTGCTTGCCGTGATATCAACTATGATCCGCTGGTACTGCCATCCGGTATCACTGGCTCTGATGATCCGCTGCTGGCTGCACGTTCCGCCGCCTACGCCACGTCTTACAAACGGCGCACTGCAGAAGTGGAGCAGTTGCCCAAGCCCGCGCCAGTCATGGAGAAAAAATCATGAGTACTCCCACTACGCATTTTTCTCTTTTGGCGCGCCTGCTGCATTGGTCGATGGCACTGATGATCATCGCCATGTTGTTCATTGGTGCAGGCATGGTGGCATCGGTTTCGGCTCGCCATGAGTGGCTGCTGGACCTGCACAAGCCATTAGGGATCGCGATTCTGGTGTTGGTGATTCTGCGCATCATCGTTCGCCTGTCCAGTCATACCCCGGCACTCCCGGCTGACTTGCCAACCTGGCAGGTGCTGGCGGCGAAGCTTTCTCATTACGTGTTGTATGCGCTGATGCTGGCAATGCCGTTGATTGGCTGGGCGATGATTTCAGCGGCCGGTGACCCGGTCATGCTCAGCAGTTCACTGCGCTTGCCTTCCATCGTCGCGGCCGATGCCGGAACCTTCGCATTTCTGCGTCAGACCCACACCTGGCTGGCGTATCTGTTGTTCATGACAGTGCTGATGCACATCGCTGCGGCGCTGTTTCATGCATGGGTAAGGCGTGACGAAGTGCTGGGGAGTATGTTGCGGGGAGAGGGGAGGTAATAAGAGCGTGCATTGATTACCCCTGTAGGAACTGCCGAAGGCTGCGAAAGCGATGTCTCAGAAAAATGCTTTCGCAGCCTTGGGCAACCTTTGTCAGCGCAGGACCGGAGCCATCTCCGACAACGTGGTCAAGACATCCTTGGCCAATTGCTTCGACCGCTTGCCATCCCAGCCGGTTATCAGGTCCGGCGCATCGTCGTTATCCTTGAAGGGCATTTCCAGGGTCAGTGACAGGCATTTGTATTTCTCGCCGACACTGTTGCAGGCCAGGTTCATGTTGGCCTTGCCGGGTTGTGAGCGGGGATAGCCATAGCGAGTCTGGAAGTCACGGGTGATTTCACTCAAGCGGCTGCGGAAGCGCGCTTCCAGTTGCGCTTGTTTTGGCGTGAAGCCGGGGTTGCCTTCGCACGCGGCGGTGAACACATAAGGGATTTCTTCGTCGCCATGGACGTCCAGAAACATGTCCACTCCATACTTTTCCATCTGTTCCTTGACGAAAAACACTTCCGGGCTGGCCTCCTGAGTGGAGTCCTGCCAGGCGCGATTGAGGTCCTTGCCGTTGGCATTGGTCCGCAAATGGCCGTGGAATGAACCATCAGGGTTCATGTGCGGGACGAGATACAGATCGGCAACTTCCAGCAGGGCATTCAGTACCTGATCATCCTGCTGTTGCAGGCGCTCGATCACGCCTTCCATGAACCATTCGGCCATGTGCTCGCCGGGGTGTTGCTGAGCAATAATCCAGATTTTGAGCTTTTGCTCATCGCCGTTACCCCGACGCAGCAGAGGAATGTCGCGGCCTTCGACGCTTTTGCCGGTCGCCAGCAGTTGCACGCCCGCTTTTTCCAGGGCCTGTTCAATGAGCCAGGCGTGGCGTTCGCGGCTGTACGGTTCGAAATAGGCAAACCAGACCTGCGGTTCGGTCGGTGTGAGGCTGAAGTTCAGGGCACCGTCATCGAAAGTGGAGGGCACCCGAAACCAGGTCTGGTGATCGTAGGACGCAACTGCGTTGTAGCCCGTCCAGGCATTCTTATAGCTGGACTGACCCGCGTTGGTCAGGCTGAATCGATGCGTCTGCCCCGTCTGCAGACCGTCGACCTTGAAGTGAAACCACTGAAAATGTGGGCTGCGAGTATCCGGGCGAATAGCCAACTGAATGTGTGCGGGGTTGCTCGCGTCGATCACTTCGATATTGCCACTATCGAAATCTGCGCTGATTTGGAGAGAGGTCACGGTCGGTTCCTGTGTACGTTAGTGCCAGTTATGGCGCTACTTTACACGGAACCTGCCTTGAGCAACGCGCGTTGCTGCGACGTGAATGTGTGCGAATCGGCCATGTTTGATTCAAAAATGGCCGAACACCGCGAACGCCTCTGCGGTCATCAGCAAGCTGCACAGGAAGGCTGTCGCCATGCACCAGAGCAGATAACTGCGTCGTTTACGCCGGTGCCAGCCGCTGGCACCCAAAACGGCGGCAGGGGCTTGAAGTTGTCGCCATAGGCGTTCAGTTCCTTCGAAGGCGGCAAGATGGCTACTGTCCGCATCCAGCCAGTGACGAAATTCAATGCGCTGGCTGGCTGTGGCATGCGGGCTCTGGAGGTGGACATACCAGCGGCTGGCCTGCTCACCGACAGGGTCGACAACAGGGCTCTCATCACCCGCTATTTGCCGCCGACTGTTCTGGAGCACTCGAACCATTGCCTGCTCGACCAGCGTTACCTCTATATCCAGCAAGCTGGCAATGTGGGAGTAGGAGAAACCGTCAAGTCGACTGAGGAGAAACACTTGCTGTGCACGACGGGAAAGCTTGACCAGGCCACGGCGCATGCTTTCGCCTTGCGGGCTTAATGGGGCATCCGGCTGCCGTGCGGGCAGAGCGGGAAAGGACGAGAGTTGAATACTCATGATCGATTGCCTCGCTTGATATTCATGATATGCCTTCCTTGATCGCTGCTCTTGATGTAAGAAGGGCGTCATCCTGACGCTCGAAAAGTGGCTGTTATGAGAGTGATTCTCAAGTGATAAGCCAGCTCAGTTACCGATTATCTTCCGTACAGAACCTTTGAAAGCAAACTTCAGGGGCCCGTTCCGCAATCTTTTTGCTATGATCCGCGCCATCGTAGAAACGACACCCTCTTCATTAGCCTGAAGAACGCAGCACCCGAACCTGCAACACAAAAAAATAGAACCGCAACACTAAAAAAAAGACCCGGAAAAAATCCGGGTCAAAAACCGTGATTAGCCTGATGAGGAGATAATCCAGAAGCCGACCTAAGACTTCTGAGTTATCCAACTGACCTTGCGGCCAGTTGCTTGCAATAATAATCATTATCATTTGCAAGTCAAACCTTTTTATCGCCCCCATTAAAAAAATTCAGATTCCGCCTGAGAATCCTCAGTCCAGCGGCAGCTCCGTCGTGCGCTTCACTTCGCTCATGGCGATGTTTGAGTGTGCTTCCTGAACGTGTGGCTGCTGCAGCAAATGGTCACGCAGGAAGCGCTCGTAGCTGGTGATGTCCTGAGCGACCACCTTGAGCAAGAAATCCATATCTCCCGCCATCGTGTAGCACTCCAGTACCTCCGGGTAGCCAGTGATTGCTTCTTCAAACTCGGCCAGAAAGCGTCGGCCGTGGCCCGATAACTTTACGTCAACAAAAACGGTAGTGGTCAGTCCGAGCTTTTGCGGGTTGAGCAGGGCGACTTTGCGCTCGATGAAGCCTTCTTCCTGAAGCCGGTTGATGCGCCGCCAGCATGGCGACTGTGACAACTCGACGCGTTCAGCGATTTCGGCCGCCGACAGGTCGGCATTGTGTTGCAGCAGGCGCAGGATCCTGCGGTCGATGGGGCTTAATTTGTTCTGCATGAATTGACCCTTTTTTTTATTTTTATCGAAACGAACATGCAGAAGTTCAGCAGATAAACGGCAAATTAGAAAGAAAAAGCCTCTTTGCTACAGGCAGTATTTTGCTTGTGAATGCTGAGCGGAAGCTGCTCAGCATGCAGGGCGCCCGCATGGCGACCCGGATTAGCCGCCATAAACTGCTCATAAAAATAAAAGGAGCACCTGAATGTCTTTGGCTGATATTCGTCTGGACGATAAATACCGGCTCGCGACCGGCAATCTGTATCTGACCGGCACCCAGGCGTTGACCCGTCTGCCCATGCTGCAAAAACAGCGTGATGAGGCCCGAGAGCTGAACACGGCCGGTTTCATTTCCGGTTATCGCGGCTCGCCATTGGGCAATCTCGACAAAAGCCTGTGGGAGGCCAAGGATTACCTCAAACAGAACGCCATCCATTTTCAGCCGGGCGTCAACGAAGAGTTGGCGGCAACAGCGGTGTGGGGCAGCCAGCAGGTGAACCTGTTTCCCGAGGGCAAATACGACGGCGTGTTTGCGCTCTGGTATGGCAAAGGCCCCGGTGTCGATCGCTGCGGCGACGTGTTCAAGCACGCAAACTCGGCCGGTGTCGCTGCCAATGGCGGGGTACTGGTATTGGCAGGTGACGACCATGGCTGCAAATCGTCGACCATCGCCCACCAGAGTGAACATGCGTTCATTGCCTCAATGATTCCGGTGCTTAACCCCAGCAACGTTCAGGAAATCCTTGATTACGGCATTATTGGCTGGGAATTGTCACGCTACAGCGGGTGCTGGGTGGCGATGAAAACCATTGCCGAGAACGTCGACTCTTCCGCTGTTGTCGAGGTCGATCCGCTGCGTGTGACCACGCAGATTCCAGAGGACTTCGAGATCCCCGAAGGCGGCCTGCACATTCGCTGGCCGGATCCGCCGCTGGCCCAGGAAGCACGGCTCAATACTTACAAAATCTACGCAGCGCGCGCATTTGCCAGAGCGAACCAACTCAACAAGGTGGTCCTTGATTCGCCCCATCCGCGGCTGGGCATCGTCACCACAGGTAAATCCTATCTGGACGTACGTCAGGCCCTGGAAGAACTGGGCATTGACGAAGCGTTGTGCGCTCAAGTGGGTATTCGCGTGCTCAAGGTCGGCATGAGCTGGCCGCTGGAGCCGGTCTCAGTGCATGGTTTCGCCGAAGGTCTGGACGAGATCCTGGTGGTCGAAGAAAAACGCAGTGTGATCGAGGATCAGTTAACCGGTCAGCTTTACAACTGGCCGGTGGAGCGGCGTCCTGTGGTGGTCGGTGAGTTCGACGAACAGGGCGAGTCGTTGCTGCCCAACCTCAGCGAACTGACGCCTGCGATGATTGCCCGCGTCATTGCCAAACGCCTTGCGCCGTTCTACAGCAGCCCGCAAATCGAAGCGCGCTTGCAGTTTCTGGCAGACAAGGAGCAAGCGCTGCAAGCGCCACTGTTCAACACTCAGCGGACCCCTCATTTCTGTTCTGGCTGCCCGCACAACACCTCAACCCGCGTCCCTGAAGGCAGCCGCGCCTTGGCAGGTATTGGCTGCCATTACATGACTATCTGGATGGATCGGGCCACGGAAACCTTCACCCAAATGGGTGGCGAGGGCGTCACCTGGATTGGTCAGGCACCTTTTACCAATACCCCCCATGTGTTCCAGAACCTCGGCGACGGTACTTATTTCCACTCGGGTCACCTGGCGCTACGCGCTGCGGTGGCATCCGGCGTCAACATTACCTACAAGATTCTCTACAACGATGCGGTAGCGATGACGGGCGGTCAGCCCATCGACGGTGTACTGCGCGTCGACCAGCTCAGCCGCCAGGTTTTCAATGAAGGCGTGCTGCGTATCGCTCTGGTGTCGGATGAGCCTGATAAGTACCCAAGCCGTGATGGCTTTGCTCCGATCACCACCTTTCACCATCGACGGGACCTGGACAGCGTGCAGCGCGAGTTGCGCGAGTTCAAAGGCGTCTCGGTGATCATTTATGACCAGACCTGCGCAACGGAAAAGCGCCGTCGGCGTAAACGCGGCACCATGAAGGATCTGGAAAAACGCGCGCTGATCAATACAGCCGTGTGCGAAGGGTGTGGTGACTGCGGCGTCAAGTCAGGCTGTCTTTCCGTGTTGCCCAAAGAGACCGCTCAAGGCCGCAAGCGTGAGATTGACCAGAACGCCTGCAACAAGGACTTCAGCTGCGTCGAAGGTTTCTGCCCGAGCTTTGTCACCGTGCATGGCGGCAAACTGCGCAAGCCTGCGCCGCCGACGCAGGTCCAGCGCTTTGTGACCTTGCCGGAGCCGCACCTGCAAAGTCTGGAAAAGCCCTTCAACATTCTGCTGTCTGGTGTTGGTGGTACGGGTGTGACGACTGTCGGTGCAATGCTGGGCTTCGCCGCAAACCTGGAAGGCAAGGGCTGCAGCGTGCTGGATCAGGCCGGGCTCGCACAGAAATTCGGCCCTGTGGTCAGCCACATCCGCATCGCGGCGCGTCAGGACGCGTTGTTTGCGGTACGCATCCCGGCGGGCGAAGCCAACCTGCTATTGGGTTGCGATCTACTGGTGGCGGCTGGCCCGGATGCCATCGCGAAACTCAACTCAACCTTTTCTCATGCGGTGGTTAATAGCCAACAGACGCCGACGGCTGAGTTCACCCGCAACCCGGATGCCGTGTTCCCCGGCGAAGCGATGAAGCAGACCATCCGTGATGCGGTCGGCGCGGAAAAAACTCACTTTGTCGAGGCTACAGACCTGGCGATTCGCCTGCTTGGGGATACCATTGCCAGCAACCTGTTCATGTTGGGCTACGCCTTTCAGCTGGGTTTCATCCCGTTAAGCTCGGCGGCGATCGAAAAAGCCATCGAACTCAATGGCGTGGCGGTGACACTCAATCAGCAAGCGTTCCTCTGGGGGCGGCGTGCGGCGCATGATCTGGGCGCAGTGCAATCGATTGCTTACCCTCAAGAGCAGGTCATTGAAGAGCCTCAGCCTGTCGACCTTGCGCAGCGCATCAAAGCCAACGTTGCGGCGCTGACCGAGTACCAGAATGCTGCTTATGCCGGGCGTTATAGTCGTCTGGTTGAAAACGTGCGCCAGACCGAAGCGCGTTTGTTCCCGGGGCAATTGGCGGTGCTGACTGAAGCTGTGGCCTTCAGTCTGTTCAAGGTGCTGGCGTACAAGGATGAGTACGAGGTTGCGAGGCTCTACAGCAATGGCGACTTTAAACGGCAGTTACAGGCGCAGTTCGAGGGTGATTACCGGCTTGAATTCCACCTGGCACCGTCGTGGCTGGCCAGACGTGACAAGCAGACAGGGGAGCCGCGCAAGCGCAGTTTCGGCCCGTGGATGATGAAGGCATTTGGTGCGCTGGCGAACCTCAAGTTCCTGCGCGGCACCGCATTTGACCCGTTCGGCCGCAGCCTGGAGCGCAAGCAGGAGCGGGAGCTGATCGAGGCGTACATCAACGACATTGAGCTGATCCTGCTGAACCTCAACGCGATGAATCGGCACACCGCATTGGAGTTGGCTCGCTTGCCGGAGAAAATTCGGGGTTATGGCCATATCAAGGAGCGCGCCATGAAAGCTGCGAGCCTGCATGCTGAGCGTGTACGCCATAGCCTGGTGACGGGAGAGGTCGTGCCACCGAAGCTGTTTGAGGTGGCTGTCTAAACCCTCATAGGCATTGGTCATCAGGTAGTGAATCGCGGGCAGGTCTAGCACCCACATTCCTTGTGGGAGCCGGGCTTGCCCGCGATGCTGATGTTTGTATTTTGCAGGCCAACCAGGTTGCTCTTATCGCGGGCAAGCCCGGCTCCTACAGAACTTGCGCGACGTCGTGGGGGCCGCTTTAACCGGGACGGAGGTAGTTCATTCTGCCGTCCCGTCAATCTCCACCAGCACCGCGCCCTCACTGACCATCTCACCCTCGCTGCAATGCACCACGGTGACCACGCCAGCGCTGTCCGCGCGGATGCTGTGTTCCATTTTCATCGCTTCCAGCACCACCAGCTGCGTACCCGCTTCGACACTCTGACCGACCTCAACCAACACCCGCACGATGCTGCCATTCATAGGTGCTGTCAGGCCGCCTTGCGTGGCCTGGCTGGCGCCTGATGCGGTCATCGGGTCGAAGCGCCTGATCACATGCAGATCGCCAGCCCATTTGAGGAACAAAGTGTTATCTCGGCGCAGAGCGAGGTGCTGTTGTTGCACTCCGTTTTGTGTGACCTGCAGCCGATCACCCTTCAGTTGATAGGATGCAGGGTTGTCACCGCCAAGCTTCATGACCTGTTCCTGGCCGTCACAAACGAGATGCAGGTCGACTTCATCCACGCATCCAAAGCGCGTGCCAAGCGTCGACGACCAGGGTGAATGCACATCATCCTGACGAACCCGGGCAGGTTCACTCTGGCTGAATGCGGCAGCGGCAGCTTGCCAGAAATCATTCGACAACTGAGCCGCTTGTGGCAGTAGTTGCGCCTGATGCCTGGGGATGAAGTCGGTGTCCAGCTCTGCCGCAGCAAATGCCGGATGGGCAATGATGCGTCGCAGAAACGGCAGGTTGGTCTTGACCCCGCCGACCACGAACTCATTGAGCATTGCCAGTAGCCTCAGGCGGGCTTGTTCGCGGTCCTCACCCCAGGCAATCAACTTACCGAGCATGGGGTCGTAAAACGGTGAGATGCTGTCGCCCTCTGCCACGCCGCTGTCAACCCTGCGCCCGGTATTGGCTGTGCACTCTCGATAAAGCTCCAGAGTGCCAGTGGCGGGCAGGAATTCGTTGTTGGGGTCTTCAGCATAGAGGCGTACTTCGATGGCGTGGCCGAGCAGGGGGACTTGCGCCTGAGTCAGCGGTAGCGCTTCGCCCCGTGCTACCCGTAATTGCCATTCAACCAGATCGAGGCCGGTAATCGCCTCGGTGACGGGATGCTCTACCTGCAGCCGCGTGTTCATCTCCATGAAGAAGAAATCGCCCCGTGCGTCGAGCAAAAACTCTACGGTGCCCGCACCCACATACCCAATACTTTGCGCTGCTTTGACGGCGGCTTCGCCCATGGCTTGGCGCAATTGTGTACTGAGGCCCGGAGCAGGTGCTTCTTCGACGACTTTTTGATGGCGACGCTGGATCGAGCAGTCGCGCTCGTTGAGATACAGGCAATGGCCGTGCTGGTCGGCGAACACCTGGATTTCCACGTGACGAGGCTTGAGCAGGTATTTCTCCACCAGCATGCGTGAGTCACCGAAGGATGACGCGGCTTCACGCTGCGCTGATGCCAGCGCCTCGGCGAGATCCTCTACGCGCTCCACGACTTTCATGCCTTTACCGCCGCCGCCCGCAGTGGCCTTGAGCAGTACTGGATAACCAATCCGCTCGGCTGCATCGCTAAAGGTCGTCAAATCCTGAGCGTCGCCGTGGTAACCCGGCACTAATGGTACGCCAGCACTTTCCATCAACGACTTGGCGGCGGACTTGCTGCCCATGGCATCAATAGCGGAGGCGGGCGGGCCGATGAAAATCAGACCGGCGTTTTCGATGGCACGAGCAAACTCTGCGTTTTCAGAGAGAAAGCCGTAGCCGGGATGAATGGCCTGCGCGCCACTGGCCTGCGCAGCCGCAATTACCTTGTCGATTCGCAGATAACTGTCTGAAGCCTTACTGCCCCCTAAATCGACTTTGATATCGGCTTCTCGGGTATGACGTGCATCTTTATCTATGGCGCTGTGGACCGCGACAGTGGTCAGGCCGAGGCTTTTCGCGGTACGCATGATGCGGCAGGCAATTTCGCCACGATTGGCGATCAGCACGCTCGTCAGTGTCGGGACGCTCATGAACGGGACTCCTTGGGCTGTTCGACCTGCCAGACGGGTTGGCGTTTTTCCAGAAACGCGCGCAACCCCTCCTGGCCCTCGGCGCTGGTGCGAATCCGCGCAATACTATTCTCGCAATATCGGCGTAATGCCGGAGTCAGCGCACCATTGCCGACCTCTCGCAGCAGGTCTTTGCTGGTACGCATGGCTTGCGGGCTGTTCAGCAGCAAGTTATCGGTCCACTCGGATACCTGTTGCTCCAGTTGTTGCGCAGGATAGTGCTCGGCGATCAAACCGATTTCCCGGGCGCGCGTACCGTCGAAGCGCTCCGCAGTCAGCGCGTAGCGACGTGCCGCGCGCTCTCCTATAGCCTGAACCACAAACGGGCTGATCACCGCGGGCGCCAGACCAATGCGCACTTCGGACAGGCAGAACTGCGCGTCCACGCTGCCGATGGCCATATCACAGCAACTGATCAGTCCCAACGCCCCTCCGAACGCTGCGCCTTGCACTACGGCAAGCGTAGGAATTTTCAGCTTGGCGAGGTTGTACATCAGCTCCGCCAGTTCGCGGGCATCATCCAGATTGGTGTTGTAGTCCAGATGGGCTGACTGCTGCATCCAGGCCAGATCCGCTCCTGCGCTGAAGTGTTTGCCGCGTCCGCGAATGATCAGGAAACGCAGGCTGGCATCAGCCTGAACCGCATCCAGTGCGAGAATCAGTTCACGGATCATCTGCGCATTGAACGCGTTGTTCTTTTCGGGCCGGTTCAGCCAAAGGGTCGCGTAGCCCCGAGGGTCACGAAGCAGTTCTACGGTTTGAAAATCAGTCATGGGCATTTCCTGGTCACATCCGAAACAGGCCGAAAGTCGTCGGTTCAATGGGCGCGTTCAGTGAGGCGGAGAGGGCCAGGGCCAGAATCTCCCGGGTTTGCGCCGGGTCGATAACGCCGTCATCCCAGAGGCGTGCGCTGGAGTAGTACGGATGTCCCTGGTGTTCATACTGATCAAGGATGGGTTGCTTGATGGCCGTTTCCTGAAGTGCGCTGAATGGCTCGCCACTGCGCTCGGCCTGTTCACGTTTCACCTGAGCCAGTACGCCTGCGGCTTGTTCGCCGCCCATCACGCCGATTCGGGCGTTAGGCCACATCCACAGGAACCTGGGGTCGTAGGCGCGGCCGCACATCCCATAGTTACCGGCACCGAAGCTGCCACCAATGATCACGGTAAATTTCGGAACTTTGGCGCACGCCACAGCCGTGACCAGCTTTGCACCGTGCTTGGCGATGCCTCCCGCCTCGTATTTCTGGCCGACCATGAACCCCGTGATGTTTTGCAGGAACAGCAGCGGAACGCCGCGCTGGCAGGCCAGTTCGATAAAGTGGGCGCCTTTCTGCGCGGCTTCCGCAAAGAGAATGCCGTTGTTGGCCAGAATCGCGATGGGATAGCCATGCAGTCTCGCGAAGCCGCAGACCAGCGTGGTGCCAAACAACGCTTTGAATTCGTCGAAAACCGAACCATCTACCAGGCGAGCAATGACTTCGCGAACATCGAAAGGCTGTTTGGCGTCGGCAGGGATAATCCCGTACAGCTCTTCGGCAGCGTACAGCGGAGCAACGGGGGTGACGCTGTTGAGTTGGCCGAGCTTGCGCCAGTTGAGGTTGGCCACGCTGCGCCGGGCGAGCGCCAGTGCGTGTTCATCGTTATCGGCGTAGTGGTCGGCAACGCCGGAGGTGCGACAGTGAACATCCGCGCCGCCCAGGTCTTCGGCAGTGACCACTTCACCGGTCGCAGCTTTGACCAGCGGCGGCCCGGCAAGAAAGATCGTCGCCTGCTGGCGAACCATGATCGCTTCGTCCGCCATGGCAGGTACATAAGCGCCGCCGGCCGTGCATGAACCCATGACCACTGCGATCTGCGGGATGCCTTGGGCGCTCATGTTGGCTTGATTGAAGAAGATCCGTCCGAAGTGCTCGCGGTCCGGGAACACCTCGTCCTGTCGCGGCAGATTGGCGCCCCCTGAGTCCACCAGGTAGATGCACGGCAGCCGGTTTTGCTGGGCAATGGCTTGAGCACGCAGGTGCTTTTTCACGGTGAGCGGATAGTAGGAGCCGCCTTTGACCGTCGCGTCATTGGCGATGATCATGCATTCCACACCTTCAACACGACCGATCCCGGCGATCACACCTGCGGCGGGTACCTCTTCGTCGTAGACCTGCAGAGCGGCCAGTTGGCCAATTTCCAGAAAGGGCGAGCCTGTATCGAGCAAGCGGTTGATGCGCTCGCGAGGCAGCAGTTTGCCTCGGGAGGTATGCCGCTCCTGAGCTTTTGTACCACCGCCTTGCTGAATGTCTGCAAGCAGGGTGCGCAGCGCGTGAACCTGCTCCAGCAGGTTGGCACTGTTGCTGGTGAATTCCGGGGATCGTGTGTTGATACGGGACTGGAGGGTGGCCATGGTTACTCCGGGCTTTGTCGCACGGCAAACTATATTTTTGTAGGAGCTGCGGAACGCTGCGAGGCGGTACCGTTGATAAAACCGCTTCGCAGCCTTCGGCAGCTCCTACAGAATGTGGGTCAATCAGCGGGGCACTTCATTTCGATTCATTAAACAATTCGCGCCCGATCAACATCCGCCGGATTTCACTCGTACCTGCGCCGATCTCGTAGAGTTTGGCGTCGCGCAACAGGCGGCCAGCAGGGAATTCGTTGATATAGCCGTTGCCGCCCAGAATCTGGATCGTTTCCAGCGCCATTTGTGTGGCCCGCTCAGCGCTGTACAAAATGATCCCGGCGGCGTCCTTGCGCGTTGTTTCGCCGCGTTCGCAGGCTTGGGCCACAGCGTATAAGTAGGCGCGGCTGGCATTCAGTTGGGTGTACATGTCAGCGATCTTGCCCTGTATCAGCTGGAACTCGCCGATACTCTGGCCGAACTGCTTGCGATCGTGGATATAGGGCACTACCACGTCCATGCAGGCCTGCATGATCCCGGTGGGGCCACCGGAGAGGACGACGCGCTCATAATCCAGGCCGCTCATCAACACTTTCACGCCGCCATCCAGATCCCCGAGCAGGTTCTCTTCCGGGACTTCCACGTCGTCGAAAAACAACTCGCAGGTGTTGGAGCCACGCATACCCAGCTTGTCGAACTTGTTGCCACGGGAGAAACCTTTCCAGTCCCGTTCGACGATGAACGCGCTGATGCCATGAGCCGCCTTTTGCAGGTCGGTCTTTGCGTAGATGACATAGGTGTTGGCGTCGGGGCCGTTAGTGATCCAGGTCTTGCTGCCATTGAGGACAAAGCGGTCGCCACGCTTCTCGGCGCGCAGCTTCATGGACACAACATCGGAGCCAGCGTTTGGCTCGCTCATGGCCAGGGCGCCCACATGTTCACCGCTGATGAGGGAGGGCAGGTACCTGGCTTTCTGGGCCGGGTTACCGTTGCGATTGATCTGGTTCACGCACAAGTTCGAATGCGCGCCGTAGGACAATGCAACGGAAGCCGAGCCGCGACTGATTTCCTCCATTGCCACTACATGCGCCAGGTAACCAAGGTCTGCGCCGCCGTATTCTTCATCGACGGTAATACCCAGCAAACCCATGTCGCCAAACTTGCGCCACAGGTCGGCGGGAAACAGATTGTCTTTGTCGATCTGAGCGGCACGAGGTGCGATTTCAGCCGCGACAAATGACTGAACCTGATCACGCAACATGTCGATTGTCTCGCCCAGAGCGAAATTAAGGCTGGGGTAACTCATGGTTAGCGTTCCTTTTTATTTTTGGATGAGTCGCTATGACCTTTACGTTAACGTAAGCCTGTTGGCAGAGGTGTGTCAATGCAATCTCGTAAGTGCGACGGTCAGGCGCAAGAAGTGCTTTGCTGTTGCTTCTGATTCAGCAAATTTGTGTCATGCACGAATCTTATGTACGCCACGAGAATAGCGTCGGAAGGCTGAGCGCAGGAGCGGTGGTGTGGGTCGCTCGGCATGGATGCCGAGCGAGCGCCGTTGGGCCAGGGATGGCCCGTCGGCGCGTGCCCGCACCACAGCTCCGGAGTCGAAGGTACCCCTGCGAAGCAGGGGCCGGACGTCAGCGCAAATGGTTTTGGTTACTTTTGTCGAAACAAAAGTGACCCGGCCGACAGGACGGAACCGAACTCAGCGACGCCGCAAATACATAATCAAACCCCAGACAGCACGAAGGGGAGCCTGGGCTCCCCTTCAAGGTATTTCTCGATGCTCTTTTTTATTGTTGGGCGGCCTGTTGTTGTTTTTGTTGGCCGTACCCTTACTGCTGTTTTTAGCGATCCCCATTCAGGATCAAGAGCAAACGTATTTTTTTGAGCGCTGATGCGGCTTTTATCTCGTCGATCCAACCAGGTCGGGCGCTACCTGACGGTAGTTTTATTGTTCTCTGTCCGGTTGCGAGGAGCTCTTTCAAGACCCTCCGAAAAGCTATCCACTCCAAAAAAATCTGTTAGCTGCGCCTCTGTCCGTGTTGTTCTTGTTATGTCAGAGCCGATACGTCTTGTTTTTATTGGGTTACTGCATTTTTTTATTTTTGTTGTACTGAAGATAGAGCAGGAGCCGTGCCAGTTTTTGAAAAGCCTTATAAAACGGGGGTTTGAGAGACGTGCTCAGCTCAGGACTCAATAAAGCACGCTGTCAGCTGTTTCCGTGTTACCCGTTTTTTCCTGCCTGATGCGGGCAGGGTAACACTCTGCGGCAACATGTCGCACCTCAGGCCGACAAACGAGCCCTTGCCACGCGAGAGCCATTGGGCTTGCCCAGCACATCGCAAATCTGCTGACCAGCAGCTATCAGCCGATCCAGATCCACACCGGTATTGATGCCCAGCCCGTTGAGCATGTAGAGCACATCCTCGCTGGCGACATTGCCACTGGCACCTTTGGCATAAGGGCAGCCACCGAGCCCGGCCACCGAGCTGTCGAACACATGAATGCCCTCCAGCAGGCTGGCGTAGATGTTGGCCAGCGCCTGGCCGTAAGTGTCATGGAAATGGCCGGCGAGCTTGCTTCGGGCGATACGTCCAGTGACCACATCGAACAGTTCGCGGGTCTGGCCAGGTGTGCCCGTGCCGATCGTGTCTCCCAGTGAAACCTCGTAACAGCCCATGGCAAGTAGCTCGTTGGCCACAGCCGCAACCTGCGCAGGCTTGATGTGACCTTCGTAAGGACAACCCAATACGCAAGACACATAACCGCGGACCTGAATGCCATGCAGGCGGGCGGCCTGCAAAACAGGGACGAAGCGTTCAAGGCTTTGACTGATTGAGCAGTTGATATTGCGCTGCGAAAAGGTCTCGGATGCCGAGGCGAAAACCGCCACCTCTTTCACCCCTGCGACCAATGCGTCTTCAAAGCCACGAAGATTCGGCGTCAGTGCCGCGTAGGTGACGTTGTCTCTGCGCTGGATCCGGGCAAAGACGTCTGCCGACCCTGCCATTTGCGGCACCCATTTGGGCGATACAAAGCTGCCAACTTCGATATGGCTGAGACCGGTTGTTGAAAGCTCGTCGACGAGATTCACTTTGTCCAGAACGCTGATAGGCCGTGCTTCGTTTTGCAGACCGTCACGAGGGCCTACTTCAACCAAGCGTACTTTTTCGGGTAAAGGCATGTCCGGCTCCTCTCGAAAGATTCGAGAATGATTCAGTAATCAATTGATATTTATAGTTTTATTTAGCTCAAGCTTGCATCGTTCTTCCGCGCTGTCCAGTTCCAGCTGCATCTGCTGGATGTCCAGCAGTTGCTGTTCTAGCTGGGCGCGGCGCTCACCGATTTTGCCGAGCATGGTATGGAGCTGTTTGTGATTACCGCCGGAGGGGTCATAAAGCTCGATCAACTCGCGGCATTCGGCAAGAGAAAAGCCGATGCGCTTACCCCGCAATATGAGCTTGAGGGTGACCTTGTCTCTTGCCGAGTAGATACGCTCCAGGCCACGTCTTTCGGGGGCTAGCATGCCTTGCTCTTCGTAGAAACGGATCGCCCGCGTGGTGATATCCAGCTCGCGGGCGAGGTCGGAGATGCTGTAGGTCTGACTGGTCATGAACGCGCTCGGCAAAAGCAAAGGCTTAACCTAAGGTTCCCTTTACGTTCACGTCAAGCAGCAAGTGCTGCTGGTCTGACTCAGCTTGATGGCTTGGATTGTATTTCTGTGGGAGCCGGGCTTGCCCGCGATGCGTAAACCACGATCTGACCGTGGTGCAGAGTTACCCCCACCGTGGCCAAGCCCGGCTCCCACAGTAGATGGTTTATGTCTGATAACTATATTAATAACAATGAGTTGAGGTTATATATTCAAGCTACTTCTAGCTTGTTTTCCTGCGCAGTCACTTGCTGACACAGCTCGATTATCTGCTCACGCATCCAGCGGTTAGCCGGGTCCTGATCGGTGCTTTCGTGCCAGTACAGGTGAGTTTCGACTGCCGGAACATCATGCACAGGGAGGGGGAAATAGCGCAGCTCGTGGCGTTTAGCAAAGCGTTCCGGCACGGTCATGACCATATCGGTCTGTTGCAGGACTTGTGAGGCCATCAGGTAATGTTGCGAGCGCAAGGCAACCTTGCGCTGAATGCCCATTTTGCCCAGTGCCAGGTCGACATAGCCCAGGCCGCTGCGACGGCTGGAAATATGGATATGCGACAGGGCCAGATAGTCCTCCAGCTTGAAGACTTCTCTAGTCGCAAGGGGATGACCCTTACGCATGGCGCAGACGTATTTGTCGGCCATCAGCTTGACGTGACGTACTTGCGGGTCGGTATTGAGCGGCGCGTCCACGGCAAAGTCCAGGCGTCCGGCGGCCAGTTCCTTGGTCATCTCCCGGCGTTTTGACAGAAAGCTTTCGATGGTGACCTGCGGGGCCAGGCGACGCAGGCGTTGAAACAGGGCTGGCAGGACCACCGCTTCCGTCAGGTCGGTCATGCTGATCCGGTAATTTTTGACGGCCTGGAGCGGCGTAAAAATCCGGCTTTCCTGTACAGAAACCCGTAACAGCGCCAGTGCATTGCGTACCGGTCCGATAATGTTTTGCGCCATGGGCGTAGGCACCATGCCTTGAGCTGTGCGCACGAACAACGGGTCGTTGAAGGTTTCACGCAGCCGCGCCAACGCATTGGACACAGCGGGCTGGGTGATGCCGACAATCTGTCCGGCGCGAGTCAGATTGGCTTCGGTGTAGATCGCGTCGAAGACAATGAAAAGGTTGAGATCGACCTTGCTCAGGTTCATTCAGTACGCCTCGTGTGCTGTTCTTGTTTTATCGCTTCCTGGACGAAGCGTGGCCCGATCATATATCGGTTATGAATGTTTATACACGCTGAGAATAGGTTAGATAAATGTTGGTTGGAGGCCTAGCATCGTCACATGACCTTACAAACCTCACTCAGAAGGTAGCTGCCCATGGATTTTGCTTACTCCCCGAAGGTTCAGGAACTGCGCGAGCGCGTGACGGCGTTCATGGATAACTATGTTTATCCCGCTGAACCGGTGTTCGAGCGGCAGGTCGCTGAGGGGGATCGCTGGCAGCCTACGGCGATCATGGATGAGCTCAAGTCCAGGGCCAAAGCTGAAGGCCTATGGAATCTTTTCCTGCCTGAGTCCGAACTGGGTGCCGGGCTGACCAATCTGGAGTACGCGCCGCTGGCGGAGATCATGGGCCGTTCGCTGCTTGGGCCTGAGCCGTTCAATTGCTCGGCGCCTGACACGGGCAACATGGAAGTTCTGGTGCGCTACGCCAGTGAGGAGCAGAAGAAACAGTGGCTCGAACCGTTACTGCGCGGCGAGATTCGCTCGGCGTTCGCCATGACCGAGCCCGATGTTGCATCCTCCGATGCCACCAACATGGCAGCCCGTGCCGAGCGTCAAGGCGACGAGTGGGTCATTAACGGGCGCAAGTGGTGGACTTCAGGTGCTTGCGATCCACGCTGCAAGATTTTGATCTTCATGGGCCTGAGCAATCCTGACGGGCCGCGTCATGGGCAACATTCGATGATCCTGGTGCCGACAGACACTCCTGGAGTGAAAATCGTCCGTGCATTGCCGGTGTTTGGCTATGACGATGCGCCACATGGGCACGCAGAGGTTGTCTTCGAGAATGTGCGGGTGCCATACGAAAATGTGCTGCTCGGTGAGGGCCGTGGCTTTGAAATCGCCCAGGGGCGTTTAGGGCCGGGCCGCATTCATCACTGCATGCGTTCGATAGGCATGGCCGAGCGTGCACTGGAATTGATGTGCAAACGAGCGATCAGCCGTGAGGCATTCGGGCGACCATTGGCGCGATTGGGCGGTAACGTCGACAAGATTGCCGACTCGCGAATGGAGATCGACATGGCGCGCCTGCTGACGTTGAAAGCGGCCTACATGATGGACACGGTGGGTAATAAAGTCGCGAAAAGCGAAATCGCCCAGATCAAGGTGGTTGCGCCCAACGTCGCGTTGAAGGTGATCGACCGCGCTATCCAGATTCATGGCGGCGCAGGGGTTTCCAATGACTTCCCGCTGGCCTACATGTACGCCATGCAGCGCACGCTACGCCTCGCCGACGGCCCGGATGAAGTTCACCGTGCGGCGATAGGCAAGTTCGAGATTGGCAAATACGTGCCGAAGGAAATGCTGCGGGGCTGAAGCTTTCAGGACGCTGGAATGCGGCTTGTTGGAGCGAACCGAGATGATAATGCGGGACGGGGCGAGTAGTTCTGTAGGAG
>NZ_LOHG01000024.1 GCF_022790535.1 Pseudomonas maioricensis | reverse complement strand
CGGCAATCGTTGGTGCCATGCTGGCATCAAGCTGCTTGATGCACAGCAACTGATTTCGGTTCATGCCCCGGCTTTCGATATAGTCATGACTGAAAGCCGTGCTGTCAGCGGCTTGCGTCAGGCTTAGCAGTCCGTTTTTCGTCTGTATATTGGGCGGATTTGCTGTCACGTAACTGTTGGAAGCGGCGCTTAAACTGTCGTTATCGGTGTAGCCTTGGAGCCAGGCAGGCGTCTTACCGAACAGTTTGGCCAGCAGCACAATCTGATCCGGCGGCGGCATGCGCAGCCCTAATTCCCAGTTGGAAAACCGCGAGAAAGTCATGGGGGTGCCCGACAAAGCGGACAGCCTGCGGGCCGTCTCTTCAAGGGTCCAGCCAGTGCTCGCGCGACAGCCCTTTAGCCGCTGAGCAACAATCTCTATTAGTTCTGACATGCGCAATCTCTCATGCGGCGCTGTGAGGTTTCACGCCTTGGCAATTTATTGAATATTATATGTAACCTGACGAAATATACACTTTAAGTGTAGATGAAGCCAAAAAAAGCTTGAGAAATAGGGCGCGCTCGAAATAGACTTACACCAATCGTGTAAAAGAGTGCCTTTTTGTGGAACTTAATCAGTGGATTGAAACTGCCGGCGGCGCAGAGCAGGCGGGCAAGTTAAGCCCGGCGAGCTTGGACGTAGTGGCCGGTCTGCTGGGCGAAAAGCCACGCACGGTGTTGTCGTGGTACCGAAAGGAGCGCATCCCTTCCTTTCCGGCCGGCGCGAACATCGTGCTCAAGTCCAAGGGGGTTGTGGACTGGAACGGTATCTACAGCCCTTTTGCTATCAAGCTGTTCAGCGGTGTTAAGCATGTCGGCTCTTAACCTTCCTGGCGATTTCTCTACTACAGCCATCGTGCATAAGGTGGAGCAGCGCTTTGGCCTTTCTGGCTTTGCACGTCTAGTGAAGCTGCTGGAGCTGTTCGCCGCCAGTCCGTTCCGCGACTTGGGAGTGATCGAACTCCCGGCCAGTGACTGGGGTGATGCGCTTCAGGCCGGCCCGCAAGACGTCACCGCCTTGCTTTCCTATCTGGCCAAGGCTGAGTGGCTGACGGTTGAGCAGGGCGAAGAGCCCGGCTCGCCGTTACGCGTCACGCTGTCATATTTCGAAGCCTTTGTGCCGGCACTGGTGTTGCCAAAAATCGCTGATCAATGGCGCCGCTGGTTCGAATACGAACTGGCTTTACCGGCAGCGCTAGGAAAAGACCCGTACAACCAAGATTTGTTCCGCCGTTGGTGTGCCACCAACGTGACGGTAGACGAAATGGAGTCAGCCATAGAGCTGGCCCGGCAAGCGGGAACGGCGCCAAGCCCGACCGCCCTGCATGAATTTTTAAAGACTGTGCGCAATACCAAAATTGAACGTGCCCGCCGCTGAAGGCAGGCCGAGGGGATCACCTTGTTATTGATTGCACTTTCTGGCGGCAATCCTGCTGCACGTACCGCGATTGCCGATCATTTGATCGAGTCCGGTAAAGAGTCATTGGCCGCGTTCTCGATCACCAGCCCCGGCGTCAATCGCGCGCTGCGTCGCTCGATGATCCTGCGTGACGCCCTCGACAC
This sequence comes from Pseudomonas maioricensis, assembly GCF_022790535.1. Taxonomy (GTDB): domain Bacteria; phylum Pseudomonadota; class Gammaproteobacteria; order Pseudomonadales; family Pseudomonadaceae; genus Aquipseudomonas; species Aquipseudomonas maioricensis. The sequence goes on along the minus strand of NZ_LOHG01000024.1, from coordinate 34,093 downwards.
CGCATTTGATAAGTCCACCAAGAACCCGGCCGGCGGCCTGGTGATTGTTCACTGCCTGACCGAAGAGGAAGCCCGAGTGGTTCGCGCTAACGGCGGCAGTATCTGGCATATCTACGGCGCGCCATCTGATCAGGTGGTTAATCGTCCTGGTGACTTCAATATCACTACCCAGCCTGAAAGCTTTCGTCATGTCCTGACCCCGATAGATGCCCTGTCGGAAATGGTCGTGCCGCGCCTTCGTTCCATCGCCCCGCTGTGCGCCGCGGCGATTGATGCGCTGGCCGGCAATTAAGGCGACTCGGACATGGCCAGACGCAAGGTCAACAATCTGGACGGCGCGTTTGAGCTTTGGGCGCGCTGGAGCTGTGCCGACCGCGCCGCGCCGGCCGGCCGCTCGATGCTGGCCAAGCTGATCGACAACAAAGGCGAGATGTTTTTCGGCGGCAGCGGCTCGGGTGGGCCTGCGGCTGATGACATTGAGTGCTCTGTAGAAGCTGCCGTGCTGTCGCTCTTCTCTCGTGATGAGCTGGCCGCTGATGTCTTGCGCATTCAATACAACGCCGCTTGGTGGCTTGTTGCGGCTCGCCGAGGCATTGAGCAGTACGACCCGCGCGGCGCAGATCAGTACAGCAAAGCCCACGCGCTGGGCATCAGCCTGCGGACTTATGAGCGGCGCCTGAAGGCGGCGCGCACCTTCATCGAGAATCAATTGAGGTTTACAGCATGACTCAGCAAGAGTTGGACGCCGCCGAATTCGACGTGGCTTTTTGCATGGATAAAGAACCCCTAAAAAACTTGCTGGAGCACACCAAGGAGTTGCGCGCCTTTGTGCTGATCCTGACTGACTACCACGCCATGCCAGGACCTACAGCCGAGAAGACTGCACAGCACTATGACGTAGTGCGCCGGGCCATTGAGCTGCGCGACAAGATGCACCCGCAAAGCTAAAGAAATAACGAAATAAAGAATTAAAGAAGTCGTCGCGATGACGGCTCATCGAAATGCCCGCACTTACCTACCATCCCTTTCCCTGCCGTATGCCCGTCGCTTCATGGGTAGGGGGTGGTCACGTTTTAAACGCGGCCTGACATCCCTCTAAACGGTCTGGCCGCCTTACTCAAGGAGCCAGGCCAATGCCTAAACCCGATAGCAATACCATCAGCGTCGCTCTGTCTGACGCCGCCATTAAGCGTCATGCCAATGATCTAACCGTTAAACAATTGAGCGATTCCCGCCGGCCTGTGCTGTTTCGTTATCACGCTGGCCGGGCCTCGGGAAGTTGGTATGTGGTCACGTACCACAAAGGCAAGCCCAACCCCTACAGCAAAATCGCGAACTGGCCTGCCTTGAGTGCTGCCGACTTCATGGATGCACTGCCCAAGATCCTGCAGAGACTCGCCGTCGATCCGTCGGCCTCTGTCGCCCTGGATCAATGGCAGACCTTGGGCGAGTTACTGGCGTGGTATCTGGATCGCAATAAGCGCGACCGCAACAAGTCGACCAAGCGCAAGGACGCGATTCGATCTGTCATTAAATGCCATCTAAGGCCGCGCCTTGCGGGTGAGCCGCTGCCCGGTATGAATCAGGCTCGATTAGATGAACTGCTGATTTGGCCGCTACAAGAGACCTACAAGCTGTCGTATGTACGTCAGGTGTTTGGGGTGCTGATGGTTGCCCTGAAGCAAGCCAGCAAACTGAAATTGATCAGCGTAAACCCGCTTGCTGATCTGAGCTTTCCTGACTTCATCGAAACACGCATTGAGGCCAAGCCCGGGGCCATTCGTCCTGATCAGGTTCGCGACGTGTTGGCCCATCTGATCAGTCTCAAGGCCAGACATCCGGTGTCGATTGCCCTGGCTGTGATGATGCTTGCCCATGGCACCCGGATAGGCGAAACCCGCCTGAGCAAATGGAAAAACATCAACCTTGAGGATGGGGAGTGGTTCATTCCTGCGGCCGATGCCAAGACCAGAAAGGAAATGGTCGTGCCGTTAACTGCTCAAATCTGCACCTTCCTGCGCGCTTATCGGGACCAGCAAAAAGCCTCTAATTATGACGGGGCCTACTTGTTCCCTGCCCGAAATGGCCAGTCGATCAATCCGAAACAAGCTGACGAATTATTCAAGCCTTTGGGTGCGGGTGAGTGGACCAGTCACGACTTGCGCAAGGTGGCTAGGACCTGCTGGGCGGATCTTGACGTTGAGCATCAGGTCGGTGAATTCCTGCTCAATCACCAGTTGCCCGGCATTAGCGCGACCTACATTCACACCACGCTGAAGAAGCAGAAACGCGCCGCTCTGGAGTGCTGGCACGCGTGGCTGGATGACCGAGGCTTTGCCGAATTGACGGGTTTTCACGCCGAGACAGAAGCGAGACAGGCCGAAATGTCGGAAGGGCTGGACGCCTTGAGCCGTATGGCTTGCAGCGCTGCTTAAACATTCATTCCTAAGGAGGAAGTTAGACATGAAATGCGAACGTAAAAACCTGACGCTAAGGCTGTGGAATGACAGCTACCGAACCGAGGCCGTGCCCGCCGATCACCTGATAGAGCTGGCCCGAATTCTCGATACTGAGTTCAGTTCCGCCGAGGTCAAATTGGCGCTCTCGACGACCCGGCTACAGCCAAGCAGCTACGTAAACTTGCGTCGGGTGCTGCTGACTTTGAGGCGGTCCGAGGTCGTGACTCGTCGCCTGACGCTGTGGGAGCGAATCACGGGGAGGCTTGCGGCATGAGTCTGCAAACGGATCAATTGCGCCGCCTTGGCGCCCTCATTGGCAATGACCGATTCGCCACCAGCTTCCAGTCGTTGGGTCAGTATCGATCCGCCTTGCTGGCTGAAGTAGTGCGATGTCTTGGAGAGGTTCCGCCCGAGCCAACAGCGGGTCAGTCGGTAGGTTGCTTGATTGATCGGAGGTGCGGCCGTGACGCGTAACGCTGAGCCGGTTAATCCGGCCACCAAGCGGCAGCGCAAGCGTCGGGCAAAGCTCAAGGTGGAAGGCATTAAGGAAATATCGTTCAAGCTCAAACCGGCCTTGGGTGAGGTGCTGGCCAGTTCAATGGCGGCCCGTTCCGGTGCTGGAGAGCCTTTTGATATTGAAGAGTACATGTGCGCTCTGATCCGTGAAGATGCAGCCAGGCTGAAAGGACAGATTGCCGATGCGCAGCGCTACCCGTGCCGGCAATGCGGCAAGACCCTGCCAGAAGGGTGTGGAGGTGCCTTTAAAGGGGAGTTGGCCTGCCTGCATACGCCCGCTGCGTGGAAACTGCTTATTCCGACTGTTGATGCGTGACGGGTAACGACAAAGCGGGTTAACAATGGGCGAGTTTTACACATATCGTCGAAATTTCGACTTTTCGTGTTGACTCGCTTGGCGGTTTTCTCTATCGTTTGCTCCATCGTGGTGATGTTGCGGCCACGGTACTACCAGCACACAGACTCTTTAGCCCCCGGCCCTTATAGGTCGGGGGTTTTTTTATGGGAACGAGAAAGTGAACGAATCCCCCGATCCATCCGCCGTTTTCGCCAAGGCGACCCCACCGGCGGCTTACGTCGGGGCACAGGTTCTGCAAATACCAATTGAAACGTGGATCAGCGTTTTGACCGTGGTTTATCTGGTGCTGGCTATCAGCACTCTTATTTTCCCGGGGTGGCGTTCCCTGGTCGCATCGTGGTGGCGTAAATGGCGAAAGTAACCCTTCCAAAAGCGATCTTTGCCGCTATTGCTGCCGGGGCTACTGCCTTCGGCATCATGGATAAAGCTGTTCCCATCGTTGAGGGGAATCCGCTGGTTGCCTATCTCGATGTTGGAGGCGTGCCGACCGTCTGTGGTGGTGTGACAAAAGGCGTGCGCCTCGGTGATGTTGAGACGCCGGCCGGTTGCCAGCGTCGCAATGCCGAGGCTATCGCCGTTGGCTTGGCTGATGTCGAGCGTTGCGCCCTTACGCCTAAGCCCATGCCGGAAACCATGAAAGCCGCTTGGGGCTTGTTTGCCTACAACGTAGGAGGCGGCAATTTCTGCGCATCTACGGCGGTCAAGCTGCTGCGCGCGGGTGACTTCCCTGCTGCCTGCGCCCAGTTGGACCGGTGGCGGTTCGTGGCAGGCAAGGATTGCCGGCTGGCTTCCAGTGGTTGTCCTGGAATCATTCACCGTCGCGCCTTGGAGCGCACCTTGTGCGAGTGGGATCTATGACTGGTTCAGGAATCGCCGGCCTGGCTGCTGCTGGGCTGGTCGTCGTTTTGTCGTTGTGGGTGGCTGACCGTTCGGTGTTGCGTCTTGAGGCTGTCAACAAGGCAAGCGAGGGGTTGGCCCAGCGGAACGAGGCGCTTGCCGAGCAGGGTAGGACACTCGCCGCGGCGTTGTCTGGTCAGGAAGCGTTACGCGCTGCGCTGACCGATATCAGCCGGCAAACCCGCAAGACTCAATCCGCGCTGGACGGGCAAACCGCCCAGCTTAATCGCGATCTGGCAGAGCTGAAACGTACCGATGAACAGACCAACGCTTATCTGTCTGGCCTTGTCCCTGCTGCTCTCGGGCTGCGCTACATCAGACCCGACACCACCGACCCAGTTGCGTATCGAGCCGGTGGTATTGGTGTGCGAGCTGACGCCGTGCCGGCTTCCGGGGCGTCCCGCTCTGATCCGTAACGAAGATTGGCCCGCGGCAGTGGATGAGGTCGAAGACGCTTTGACCAGTTGCGCCACTCAGGTTTTGGACTGCATCAGTAAGCAGGAGGTAGCCACTCATGCCACCCAAGGCCAAGCGCCCGTGTCGAGCGCCGATGTGTCCGGGCAAGACTCAGGACGTTAGCGGCTTCTGTGACAAGCATATGCACCTAGCCAGTGGCTGGATGAAGGCTGAGCGCGGCACGGCTGAGCAGCGTGGGTATGACTGGGCATGGCGCAAGAAGCGCGCTGCGGTGCTCAAGCGCGACCGTTACCTGTGTCAGTGCGATGACTGCAAGGGTCGTCACCTTCCTGCAACAGAAGTTGATCACATAACACCTAAATCACGTGGTGGAACTGATGATTTCTGCAATTTGCAGGCCCTTAACGTCGACTGTCACAAGGCCAAAACACAAAGGGAAGCGGCCGAGGCGCGTCTCGGTAACTTCGGTGAACGTGCAGGGATCAGGTAGCCAAAATGCATCAAAATGGTGCGAAAGGAGGGGGGCGGGGTAAATCTCTACAGCCTTAACCCTTCTCCACCGCTCGCCCAGCCTTTTACGCGCGACCGCGAAATTAAAAAATTCGTACTTTTGGAAATTTGGAGAGGATTTGACAAATGGCGCGAGGTCGACCCCCTAAACCCACGGCCTTGAAGCTGGTTCAAGGCAACCCGGGAAAGCGCAAGCTCAACAGCAAGGCGCCGTCGCCTGACGCCCTGGCCGTGGTGCCAGATCCGCCGGAGTGGTTTGGCCCCATCGCCGTTGCGGCATGGCAGCAGGTCGCACCCTGGCTGACTGAAGCCAAGATTTTAACCGCTACTGATTTGCACAACCTTGAGGCCTTTTGTATGGCTTATCAGCGTTGGCGAGAGGCCCAAGCGGACATCACCCTTAACGGGATCATCGTCATGGGTGCCAAGCAGGAAATCAAAAATCCGGCTTGCACCGTGGCTAACGAAACCATGCGTCAGATGGCGACCTTTGGCAGTGCCCTCGGGCTAGACCCGGCGGCTCGGGCACGTTTGAAACCCGGCGGCGCCGAGAAACCCAACAACCCCTTTACCGCGTTGCGGGGAGGCAAAGCCGGATAACCACCCTCTATGGCCAGTTCACCCAACGTCAACGCGGCGAACAAGTACGCTCGTGACGTGGTGGCCGGCAAGATCGAGGCGTGTAAGTGGGTGCGTGCGGCGTGCCGGCGTCACCTGGGCGATTTGGAGAAGTCCAAGAAGAAGGGCTACGCCTGGAAGTTTGACAAGGCCGAGGCCGAGCGGATCTGCGACTTCATTGAGTTGTTGCCGCACACCAAGGGCAAGTGGGCTGGTAAGCGGTTGTTGATCACCCTGGAGCCGTGGCAGAAGTTTATCTTCTGCTGCATCTTCGGTTGGCGGTCCAAGCGCACAGGGTTGCGGCGCTTCCGTGAGGTCTATTGCGAGATTCCCCGCAAGAACGGCAAGAGCGTGATTGCGGCCGGCCTCGGGCTGTTCATGTTCACCATGGATGGCGAGTTTGGCGCCGAGGTGTACTGCGGTGCCACGACCGAAGATCAGGCCATGGAGGTGTTCAGGCCTGCGCGGCTGATGCTCAAGAACACGCCGGATCTGATCGAGGAATGCGGCGCTGAGCTGATGGTCATGAACCTGTCGCTCCCGGATGATGGTAGCCGCTTTGAGCCGCTGATTGGCGACCCGGGCGACGGTAGTTCGCCTAGCTGTGCGATTGTCGACGAGTATCACGAACATGCGTCGTCGTCGCTGTATGACACGATGATCACCGGCATGGGTGCCCGTGAACATCCGCTGATGTTCGTGATCACCACGGCCGGCTACAACTTGGCCGGCCCTTGTTATGTACTGCGCAGCCAGGTCAAAGACATGCTGCTGCATGCATTGGGCGAAGGTGGGATCGAGAACGAAGAGCTTTTCGGCATCATCTACACCATCGACGACGGCGATGACTGGCAAGACCCTAAAGTGTTGCGCAAGGCCAACCCGAATTTCGGGGTGTCGGTCGGTGACGAATACCTGTTGCGCATGCAGACCAACGCCAAGCGTTACCCGTCACAGCTAAACAAATTCAAAACCAAGCATTTGAATGTGTGGGTGAGTTCGCGCTCGGCGTGGCTGAACATGTCGGACTGGGGCGCTTGCGGTAATCCGGCATTAACCCTGGAGCAATTCCGAGGACGCAAATGCTGGGTCGGTGTCGACTTGGCGAGTAAGTCGGATATCACCGCGGTGGCCCTGGTGTTCAAGGATAAGGACGAACGCGGCCGCGATGTGTGGACGGTGTTCTGCCGCTCCTATCTGCCTGAGGGTGCGATAGAGCGCGCGGTAACGTTCAAGGAAGCTTATGAAACGTGGGTGAATACTGGCGAGCTGCTGACTACGGACGGCGAGGAAACCGATTTTGATGTGGTGCGTGATGACATCAAGGATCTGGCCGAAATGTTCGACATTCAGGAAATCGCTTACGACAAGTGGCGCGCCACGCAACTGGCCCACCAACTGCAAGCGGACGGCGCCGAAGTGGTCGAGGTCGGCGGTGGCATCCAGACGATGAACATGCCTATGCGCGAAGTGGAAGCGGCCCTGGTGTCGCGCCGCTTCAATCACCCAGCCAACGGCGTGCTTTCGTGGATGGCCGGTAACGTGACCGCCAAGGAATACCGTGGCTGTCTGACCCCAATGAAAGAAGACGAAGGCAAAGGCAATCTGCGCAAGATCGACGGCATGGTCGCCGTGCTGATGGCCATGAGTCGCGCAATGCTGGCCGATCAGGTCGAGGGCAGCCTACTCGACACCCTTACCGACGACGACATTCTGGCGATATGACCTTATGAAAAATTTGATTCCCGATTTGATTGGGGCGGCTGGCTATTGCCTGTCGATTGGTGGGCTGTACGTGCTGTTTGGCACTGGTGTGGCTCTGTCGGTTGCGGGTGTGGGGCTGATGGCTGGCGCGTTCGTGCTGGGGCGCGGGTGATCTTTTCCGGCCGCCATGAGCGGCGCAGCAGCCTGGAAAACCCAGCAGTATCGCTGAGCAGTCAGGAACTGGGCGAGTTGCTTTCCAGTGGTAACGGTATCCATGTCAGTCCCGAGACGGCGCAAAAACTGACCGCGGTGTATGCGTGTATCTACGTGCTGTCGAGCACCTTGGCCCAGTTGCCCATCAACGTACTGCGCAAGGTGAATGGAACGATTGTTCCCGGTACCGACCACCCGGCGCACTACCTGCTGCACGACGAGCCGAACATGTGGCAAACGTCGTACAAGTGGCGGGAAACCAAGCAGGCCCACACGCTTGGCTGGGGTAATGGCTTCAGCCGACTGGTGCGGGGCCGTCGTGGCGAGTTGCAAGGTATTGAGTTGTGCATGCCGCAACACACGCAACTGTTGCGCAACGGTGGCCGCTGGATTTACGGCACCCTGGATGATGACAACCAGCCTCTGGCCGTGGCGCCTGAAGACATGGTGCATGTACGGGCCATCGGGTCCAACGGCAAGGTGGGCATCAGCCCGATTCGGCAGAACGCCGAAACCATCGGCTTGGGTCTGGCCGCGGTACGTTACGGCAAAGAGTTTTTCGAGGGTGGCGGACGGCCTACCGGCATTGTTTCGCTGAAAGGTGACGTTAAGGCCGATGGCTGGGAGCGTCTTAAAAAGGTTTGGCTGGGCGCTGTTAACAAGCTTAGCCAGTCGGAAAACAAGACCCTGCTGTTGCCGGCTGAACTGGATTACAAGGCGCTGACCATTGCGCCGGAGGATGCCCAGTTTCTGGAGACGCGCAAGCTGACCCGAAGCGAAATCGCCGGCATGTTCAACGTGCCGGCGCACATGATCAACGATCTGGAGAAGGCCACCTTTTCCAACATCAGCGAGCAGGCCATCCAGTTCGTCAGGCATTCAATCATGCCGTGGATCGTGAACTGGGAGCAGGAGATTAACCGCAAGGTTTTCACCCGCGCCGAGCGCCTGGCTGGCTACTACGTCAAGTTCAATTTGGCCGGGTTGTTACGCGGCACGCCGACCGAGCGCGCCGAGTTCTACAGCCGCGCCATTCTGGATGGCTGGATGACACGTAACGAAGTGCGGGTGTTTGAAGACATGAACCCCATCGTTGGTCTGGATTCGATGCTGATCAACGTCAATGCCCGACTTCTCGGTGCAGACGGCTTGCCGTTACCCGTAACGCAACAGGAATAACCCCATGAGTGAAATTGAAAAACGCATGCTGCCCGCGCAGCAGTGCGAGCTTCGTGCTGTCCAGCTTCCTGACGGGCAGGCCGGCGCGCCGAAGATTGCCGGTTATGCCGCGGTGTTCAACGTGCGTAGCGACCTGCTGGGCGGTTTCTTTGTCGAGCTGATTGCCCCGGGCGCCTTTGACGACGTATTGGCCCAAGACACCCGCGGGCTGTTCAACCATGACCCCAACTATCTGCTAGGCCGCACCACCAGCGGCACGCTGCGCCTGACGGTCGACGAGCGTGGTCTGGCCTATGAAATCGACACGCCGGACACCCTGACCATCCGTGATCTGGTGGTGGCCCCGATTGCCCGCGGCGATATGTCTGGCAGCAGTTTTGCCATGCGCGTGGCCCCGGGCGGTGACACGTGGCACGAGGAAGACGGCGTAGTCGTTCGCACCATCTACAAGGTCGCCGAGTTGCGCGACGTCGGCCCGGTTTCCTTTCCGGCCTACCCCGATTCAAGCGCTGCACAGCGCTCGCTGGACGCCTGGAAGCAGGCACAAAACGAAGGCCTTGAAGCTCGCGCCGAATTCGACCGCGACGCACGCGAGCGCCTGCTCAACCTGTTGGATCTATAACCCCTGGGGAACCTGCTATGACTTTGAAAGAACTGAAAGCGCTGTACGCCACCAAATCGGCGGAAATGCGCAGCCTGCACGAAAGCACTGGTGATGAGGCGTGGACCGGTGAAACGCGCGCCAAATGGGAAGCCATGCGCACCGAGCTGGCCGACCTGAAAGGCAAGGTTGAGCGTGAAGAAGAATTGCGCGAAAACGATCAGGCCTTTATCGAAGAGCGCGCCCGTAACCCCGGCCAGCAAACCCCACTCGGTGATATCACTGGTGCGGACGCTGAGCAGCGTTCGGCCTTTGACGCGTTCTTGCGCAATGGCACCGAGGGTCTGACGGCTGAGCAGCGCTCTATGGTGTTTTCCATGCGCGCCCAAGGCACCAACCCCAACGAAGCCGGCGGCTTCACTGTGCCGACCACCCTGCAAGCTCGGGTGATCGAGGCGTTGAGCACTTACGGCGGTATCGCAGCCGTGTGCCAACTGCTCAACACTGACAACGGCGCACCGATTGCCTGGGCTGTGAGCAACGGCGGCGAAGAAGAAGGCGAATTGATCGGGGAGAACAAGCAAGCCACCGATAAGGATGTCGAGTTTGGTATGGGCACGCTGGGTTCCTACACCATCAGTTCGAAGATTATCCGCGTTTCCGAGCAGCTTTTGCAGGATTCGGGTATCGACATGGAAGCGTTCCTGACCGGTCGCATCAGCAAGCGTTGCGGGCGTACCCGTAACCGCCTGATCGTCCAGGGCACCGGCGCTGCCGAGACGGCCGATGCACCGGCCCAGCCAAAAGGCCTTGAAGCCGCGGTGAGTGTTGGCGCGTCGACTTCAAGCGCGACTAAATTCACCTGGCAGGAAGTCAACAGCCTGATTCACTCGGTCGACCCGGCGTATCGCGCGGCGCCTAAATTCCGTCTGGCGTTCAATGACAAGACCTGCCAAGCGATGGAAGAAATGGTGGACGGCAACAACCGTCCGTTGTGGCTGCCGGGTATCGATTCCGACCGTCCGGCAACCATCCTCAAATATCAGTACGTCATTGATCAGGCGATTGCTGATATCGCGGCCGGTAAAAAGTTTATGTACGCCGGCGACTTCAACGAATTGATCCTGCGCGCCGTGCGTAGCCTGACGCTGAAACGTCTGGTTGAGCGTTACGCGGAATACGGTCAAGTGGGCTTCCTGGCATTTCTGCGCTTCGGCATCGTCCTGCAGGACACTGCCGCCATCAAAGCCCTGGCGGGTAAAGGTGCTGCGGCCTAAGTCGGAGGGGGGTCGTGCAAGCGGCCCCGTATGCTGATGCTCACACTGCAAGAGATCAAAGAGCATTGCCGGGTCGAGCTGGACCAGACCGAGGAAGATCGCCTGCTGCGCGGTTATGGGCGCGCAGCTTGGCGCTTGGTGGCAAACGTGACCGGCCGCAAGCTGTATGAGGTTACGCCGCCTGAGGATGCGACAGAGGCCCAGCTCGACGACCCTGATTATTTGAATTCCTTTCTGCCGCCTGACGCGCCTGAAAACGCCGTGGCGGTGGGCGAGGATCTGCGCTTGGCCATGCTGCTGATGGTGGCGCACTGGCGGCGTAATCGTGAGGCCGTGACCGATGCCATGAACTCGGGGGTTAAGGAGGTGCCGCTGGCCTTCTCGGCTCTGACTGGGCCTTACCTGTGGGTGACCTTGTGATCAGTCCTGGCGCGGGCGCCCGTGACAAGCGGGTGATTCTGCGCACGCGTAACGACAAGCCTGCAAACGATGCTGACTTGCAGTCGGATTACGTCGAGGTCGGCAGGCGTTGGGCGTCCTTGGAGCCACTGGGCACGCTGTTGGTGAACAGTGGTATTCAGACCGGCGACAAGATCACCCATCGTCTTATCTTTGCCCGGCTGGCTGGGATTGATGATCACCATGAGGTGGTGATCGGTGCCCGCTTGTTCCGTGTGGTTCGAGTGGGTGACGTCAACGAGGCCGGCATTGATACGTTGTTAGAGGTCGAGGAAATCACCGGCAACCCGGAAAGCGCGGGTTCGATGCCGCGGGGTGATCCGTATGAGTAATTCGGTAGCGGTAGAGGGTTATTTGCACGTCGAGGGCTTCGACAAGTTCGAGCGCGAAGCCTTCGATAAACGCAAGATCCGCGCCGGCATGCGCCGGGTCGGCAAGCTGGTGATGCAAAAGGCGCAGATGAACGTGGCGCTGTCGCGCGGTCAGGCTGGCTATCCGGTAAACCGCACTGCCGAGCTGCTGAACTCGATCAACTTCAAGGTTTCCCGCTCGGGTTTCATGGTCAAGGTGGCGCCGAGTAAAACCGGTGCCATGTCGGCTTTCTATCCGGCGTTCCTGCATTACGGTGTGAAAGAGGGCAGCAAGGTTAAAGCCTTGGCGCCCGGCGCCGGAAACGGAAAAAGCAATCGCCGCGCGCGGGGCGCTCGGGCTGATTTGATATCGGCACGAAAGGCCGGAGGCTGGCGTATTGCGCCGCGTAAAAACTACATGACGGACGCATTGGAAGATTCCAATTCAGAGGTGCAAAAGGAGCTTCGGCAGACTTTCGCGGATGCCTTGCAATAGCCGTTATTCATCCACTGGCCCCGCCTTAGGGGCTTTTTTTATGCCTGGAAATTGACCATGCGATTGACTCCGACTATTCGGCAGATGCGTGCGCACTGCCCGTCATTTGGGCGCCGGATCTTCGGCGGCCTGGACTGGGACCCGACCAAGGACGTGTCAAAGGCGCAACTGCCGGCGGCCTATGTCGTCGTGCTCGGGGATGACGCGGACCCCTCGGACGCACAAAACGCAATTCGGCAGGTGGTGCGTGACACCTTCGATGTGTGTGTCGAGGTGGACAACGCAGACGAGCGAGGTCAGGCCGCGGCTGATGTGCTGCACGACCTGCGCGCCGAGCTGTGGCGGGCGCTGGTGGGCTTTGAACCCGGCGACGATGGCGACCCACTGCAATACGACAGCAGCGATTTGATGCTGATCAACCGTTCAAAGGCGGTCTACCGCTTCCGCTTCTACACCGAATTTCAATTGGGCCGTAACGACCCTTTGCCGGGACAGGAGCCGGCGCCTGCTGAGACTTGGCAGGAACAGGTGCTGGATGGCATCGCGCCGCTGGAAGGGATTGATATGGACGTCGATTTTATCGACCCGATGGTCGACCACAACCTATCCGAAACCGGCCCTGACGGCCGTATCGAGATTAAAACCCGCGAGGATCTGCAACCGTGAAACGACTCTATTTGAAGCCGGTCGCCGGTCGGGCCTGTCCCGACCCCGCCCAGGGCGGCGCCTTGCTGCCTGATGAAGGCGCGGACGTGCCGCACACCGTTTACTGGCAGCGCCGCTTAGACGCTGGTGATGCGGTCAAGGCGGAGAAGCCAAAAGCCAAGCCGGTTAAAGCCGAAGTGGCCGTGACAGCTGGGGGTGAGCAATGAGCGTAAGTTTTAGCAATATCCCTTCGGATATCCGTGTGCCGCTGTTTTATGCGGAAATGGATAACTCCATGGCCAACACGGCTACGTCGACGCTGCGCCGGCTGATCGTGGGGCAGGTCAACGACGACGCGACCGATGAAGACATCGGCCGCCTGGTGCTGGTGTCGCGTACCACTCAGGCTGTCGCCATCGGCGGGTCAGGCTCGATGCTGGCCGCCATGCACAAGATGCACCGTGATATTGATATCGCGGGTGAGGTCTGGTGTCTGCCGCTCAAGGTTGCCGCCGGCACCGCGGCCAAAGGAACCGTTACAGTAACGGGCACGGCCACACAGGCGGGTTTGTTGAACCTGTACGTTGCTGGCAAGCGGGTGCGAGCCATTGTTCCGGAGCTGGCCAGCGCTACGGCGGCGGCGGCCGTTCTGGCTGCGGCCATCAATGAAAGTCTGGATCTGCCGGTTAAGGCGGTGGCAACCGAGGGTGTTATCGCGCTGACCTGCAAGTTCAAGGGTGAGCTGGGCAACGACATTTCGCTGTCGATCAATCGCTTGGGTCGTGTCAATGGCGAGGTGACGCCAAACGGCCTGTCGGTGGCGCTGGCCTCGATGTCCGGCGGTGTGGGTACGCCGGACATGGCTGTGGCATTGGCCGCCCTGGGCGATGAGCCTTTCGAGTTCATCACCCAGCCGTGGACCGACGCTTCGACGCTGGACGACTGGCGCGACGTGATGAATGACAGCGCCGGCCGCTGGTCGTGGGCCAAGCAGATTTATGGCCATGTCTACAGCGCCAAGCGCGGCACCTTGGGCCAGTTGGTGGCTGCGGGTCGTTTGCGTAACGATCCACACATTTCTATCGGCGGTATGGAGTCGAGCATTCCCCAGCCGGTATGGGAGGTGGCCGCGCAGTTCGCCGCGCGCACGGCGGTATTCATCAGTGCCGACCCGGCGCGGCCTACCCAAAGCGGCGAAATGGCCGGTATTGATCCGGCGCCGTCGAGTGATCGTTTCTTGCTGGATGAAGAACAGTCGCTGCTGGGCAGCGGTATTGCCACGTTTAAGTATTCGGGCAGTGCAGTACGCATTTCGCGGGCTGTAACCACGTACCAGCGTAATGCGTACGACCAGCCGGATAACTCGTACATGGACAGCGAGCCGCTGCACCAGTCGGCCTATGTGCTGCGTTTTCTGCAATCGCGCATTACCAGCAAGTACGGCCGCCACAAGCTGGCCAATGACGGCACCAGCTTCGGCCCGGGGCAGGCCATCGTCACGCCGCTGGTGATCCGTGGCGAACTGGTTGCGGCTTATCGAGAGCTTGAGCGTGCCGGCATCGTCGAGAACATCGAGTTGTTCAAAGCGAACTTGATTGTTGAGCGCGATGCGGCGAACCCGAACCGCCTCAACGTGCTGTTCCCGCCGGATCTGGTTAATCAGTTGCGAGTGTTTGCGCTGCTGTATCAGTTCCGTTTGCAGTATTCCGACGCGGCGTAAGCCGATTCAGTGACAACTAAGCCCGCCGCGCGCGGGCTTTTTCATGGGGTTTAGTTATGGGCCAGAAAGTTGCTGGTACTTGTTACATCAAGGTCGATGGTGACCAGTTGGTTATCACGGGTGGCGTCGAAGTGCCCGGCTCGAAAGTCAAACGCGAGACTGTTGTTAAAGGCTACTTCAAGGAAGAGGACGTAACACCCTTTGTGAAGGTGGACGCGATCAAGACGCCCGGCATGGATATGTCGAAGATTACCGAAGGCACAAACATGACGATCACGGCCGAGTTTAAAGACGGCACCAGTTATGTGCTGAGCGGCGCGTACGCGGTTGATGACGTCACCTACACCGGTGATGACGGCAAATTGAGCCTGAAGTTTGAAGGCATTGAAGGGGATTGGCAGTAATGGAAATGGTTAAAACTGAGTTCAAACTGGCATCTCCGATTAAGGCGCACGGCGATCTGGTCAGCGTCTTGAATATTCGTCGTCCTACCATCGAGGAAGTGCGGGCCATCAAGGTGCTGCCGTACAACCTCGGCGAAACCATGCTGCCGGTGGTGGATATTGAAGCCGCGTGTAAATACCTGGCCGTCTGCGCTGCCATCCCGGCCAGCTCGGTGAACCAGTTGGAGCTATCCGACCTGAATAGCCTGGCGTGGCAGATCGTGGGTTTTTTCCTACAGAGTACGGAAGCGTCGACGACCTGATAACGGTTGCGTATGACCTGGCGTACTTCTGGAAAACCGACCCTCAACAAATGATGGGTCGGCCTCTCGACGTGGTGTTTGAAAGTTACCACCACGCTTACCGGATTGTGCAAGAACAGCGGGTGGACTAATGGCCGATAAGTTTCAGTTAAAGGCGCTTATCACCGGCGTCGATAAGCTGTCGCCCATGCTTCAGGGTGTCCGGAAAAATGCCATGGGGTTGCGTAAGCAACTCAACAGCACCGGGTTGGGCAACATCACGTTTATGGACGCGATCAAGGGTGGAGCTTTTGCCACGCCTTTCATCATGGGCGCCCAGGCGGCTATCGGCTTTGAAAGCGCGATGGCTGACGTAAAAAAGGTGGTGAACTTCGAGACCCCCCAGCAATTCAAGGAAATGAGCAATGACGTTCTGGCTCTGTCCGAGCGGTTGCCGATGTCGGCCGAAGGTATCGCGGCGATTGTCGCGGCCGGTGGCCAGTCGGGCATTGCTCGGGGTGAGTTACAGGCATTCGCCGAGGATGCAGTGAAAATGGGTGTGGCCTTTGACCAGACGGCCGAAGAGTCAGGGTCGCAAATGGCTAAATGGCGAACCGCGTTTAAGTTGAGCCAGAAAGATGTGGTTTCCCTGGCGGATAAAATCAACCTGTTGAGTAACAGCGGCGCGGCCACTACGGGGCAAATTTCGAAGATCGTCACGGCCATCGGGCCGCTGGGTGAAATCGCTGGCTTGAATGCCGGGCAGATTGCCGCTATGGGCGCCGCATTGGCCGGCGTGGGCATTGCCGAAGACGTGGCGGCCACGGGCATGAAAACCTTCGCGCTCACCCTGACCGCCGGTACTGCGGCGACCAAGGCGCAAAAGGAAGCATTTAAGTCCTTGCGGCTTGATTCAAAAACCATTGCCAAGGGCATGTCGGTCGATTCCGAAGGCACCATTAACACGGTGCTCAAATCACTGGCGAAGGTCGAGAAAAGCAAACAGGCAGCGATCCTGACGCAGTTGTTTGGTAAGGAATCGGTCGGTGCCATTGCGCCGCTGTTGACCAACCTGAATGTCTTGCAAGAGAACTTCAGGAAGGTTGGGATTAATGGCGATTACGCCGGATCGATGCAAAAAGAGTTTGAGGCGCGCTCGGCCACTACGGCAAACGCGGTTCAGCTTCTGAAGAACAAGGTTACCCGGCTGGGCGTCGAGGTCGGCAACGCATTGCTGCCGCCGTTTAATGAGTTCCTGACGTTGATCGGCCCGCTGATTACCGACGTGTCCAAACTGGCCGCGGCGCACCCGGGGCTGATCAAGGGTATTTTGGGTGCCGCCATCGGTTTCACCGTGCTGCGCGTGGCGGTGATGGTTAGCACCGTGGCCATGACCATGTTCAATAACGTGACCAAAAAAAGCGTGATTGGTCTGGTGATTCGCGGCATCGCCTTGGCGGCCGGCTTCCTGCTGGCCAACTGGTCGACCGTGGCGCCGTTCTTCAAAGCGGTGTGGGAGAAGATCGAGGCGCCGGCCATGCGGGTTTGGGGCTGGATGGTGGAGGTCTTTGAATGGTCGCCGCTGGGTCAGGCGATTGCCAACTGGGAGCCGCTACAGGCGTTCTTCTTGCAGTTGTGGGAATTGATCAAGGCGATGTCGGTGCCGTTCTTCGATTTTCTGAAAACGGTCTTTGACTGGTCGCCGATTGGCATGATCGTTAAGCACTGGTCGCCCATCACCAAGTTTTTCAAAGAGCTGTGGGAAGGCGTCAGGCCATATCTTGAACCGATTCTGAAGTACTTCGGCGCCGGTGAAGGTGGCCCCGGGGTGATCGCTACGGCAACGGACAAGATCAAGGGCTGGACCGAGCAGCAACGAAAGGAAAATATCGGTGTGGGTGGCGGTGATGGCAGCTTTTTGCGAACCGATGCCGCTCAGGGCGTTCGGGCCGCACAAGAGCAGCGCAACCAGTCTCAGGCCGGTGGCCTTAACACTGGTGCGCTGTTAAAGGCGCCGGGTTCGTTAAACCAAATGGCCGCGGCCAATCAGCGCGCCAGTCTGGACGGTGCCCTGGTGATGCGGTTTGAGAACGCGCCGCCCGGTCTGAAGATGGAATCCAGCCAAACCAATCAACCCGGCTTGCAGGTTAAATCGCAGTTGGGCGTGCGCACCTTATCGAAACAATAGGAAATCCCATGGCTGGTAAGACGTGGCGCGACGAGCTTCAGCCGGCGTCGTTTCGTGGCGTGCCCTTTTGGGTCGACACGGACAATACGCCGGTAGGGCGGCGGACTCAGGTCCATGAATACCCCCAGCGCAATAAACCGATGGTGGAGGATCTGGGCGAGAGAACCCGGATCATTCAGCAGAGTGGTTTCGTTATCGGTGACGATTGTTTTTTTCAGCGTGACAACCTGCTGCACGCGCTGAATACGCCCGGCCCCGGGATTCTGATTCACCCGTGGTTTGGGCGCATGAACGTCACGGCCACCGACTGTAATGTCAGCCATGCCCGCCCTGATGGGGGCATGGTGGTTTTTGATCTGACATTTGTCGAAGCGGGGGAAAAGGGCTATCCGGCCGGCGTTCCAAATACGGCGCGTCAACTGGAGGTCGAAAACGAAAGCCTGCTGGATTCGATCATTGCGCGCTACAAAGCCGCGATGGCTCTGGTCAACAAGGCCCGGATGAGCATCACGGCGCTGCAAAACGGTCTGGCTGGTGTGCAGATGGCTATCCAGCGCGAGGTAAGCCAGGTTACCGGGCTGATCAGTTCTGTGGCGTCGCTGGCGGATATGGTGATGAACTTCCCGGGCAACCTAGCTTCGATGCTGAGCGGGCAGTTTTCCAGCATGGTTGCGGATTTTGACCGCTTCGGCTCGTCCAAGCGCGAGGCCAGCGGATTTATCGAAAGCGCTCGGAGTATCGCCGCATTGCCGGCTGCTTCTGGTGGTGTGGCCACTGAGGCCGCGGTTCAGGCGACCCGCGATCTGGTGCGCGAAATGCTGATTGTCGCCGCGGTGCGTGTCGTCTCGTCCATGCCGGTGGTATTGCCTCCGGCGGCATTGCCCGCGGTACCCACGGTGGCCCAACAAACGGCGCTGCCCATCCAGCGGCCAGAGGTGCCAACCGCTGATGAGGTTCTGGCTTTGCGTGACGTGCTGGTGGCGGCGCTGTGGGAAGCGGCACTGACTGCCCCCTTCGAACACTTCGAAAGGCTTCAGAGCGTGCGCAAGCTCGTCAAAGAGCACTTAACCGCTGTGGCTCGTGCCAGTGTGCTGATGGTGTCGGTGACACCCAAGCAAAGTCTGCCGGCGGTGGTGCTGGCTTATCAGCGGTTTGGCGATGCCACCCGAGCTGATGAAATCGTGACGCGTAACGGGGTATCCCATCCGGGGTTCCTGCCGCCGGTGTCGCTTCAAGTCGCCCAGGAGTAACCCATGAACGACGTAAACGCTGTGACGCTGAGCGTCAACGGCATGGATTATGGCGGCTGGAAGAAAGTCAGCATCAGCGCCGGCATCGAGCGCCAGTGTCGCGACTTCAATCTAGACATCACATGGCAATGGTCCGGACAGAACGAGGATATTCCGGTGCGCCAAGGCTCGCGCGCCGAGGTCCGTATCGGCCCTGACCTGGTGTTGACCGGGTATGTGTTTGCCACCCCGCTCAGTTACGACGCGAATCAAATCACCCGCGGTATAGGTGGTCGTTCGCGTCCGGCGGATCTGGTCGACAGTGCCGCTATCAACAAACCCGGCCAGTGGAGCGGGCAGAGCATGCAAGCCATCGTCCAGGCGCTGGCCGAGCCTTACGGCATTCAGGTGGTCAGTCAGGTGGCCGAGACGTCGCAGATCTCGGATCACACCATTGAGCCGGGCGAGACGGTATTCGAGTCCATTGACCGCCTGCTGACGTTATCGCGCCTGCTGTCCACGGACGACGAGCGCGGGCGTTTGGTGATCATCGAACCCGGCAGCGGCGGCCGAACATTCGACCGACTGGAGCTGGGGGAGAACATTCTCAAAGGCTCTATGGGGGCCGATTTTTCCGGGGTGTTCTCGGAATATCGGGTGGTCGGGCAGCGCAAGCGCAAGGACGATGAAGAAGGCGAGGACGCTGCCGAGGTGCAGGCCGTAGTTACCGACCCGCGATCACCGCGCAAGCGGGTGTTGTTGATCCATGAAAGCGGCCAGATGACCACCGAGCTGGCCGACGCCCGGGCCAATTGGGAGCGCGGCAACCGGATAGGCAAAGCCCTGATGGTGAAATACAGCGTGCAAGGCTGGCGCCAGTCGAACGGCGCGCTGTGGAAGGTCAACACCGTGGTTCGGGTGGTCGACTCGCTGCTGGGTCTGGATCGCGACATGCTGATCAGTGAAATCGAATACACCCTCGACGACGGCGGCACGATTTCGAATATCACCGTCGGGCCGCTGGAGGCCTTCTTGCCAGAGCCAAAAGATCCGCACAAAGCCCGCAAACTGAAAAAAGGCGGGAAGTCGGACAACTTCGAATACCTGATACCTGCTGACTGGAAACCGGACTGATGAGCCTTAAAAATCTGCTGGCCCGTGGCACGTTGGCGCTGGTGAACTCGGCGGCCAAAATGCAAGGAATGCAAGTCAAGTTGCTGGCTAACGAGGTCAAGGATGGCATGGAGCATTTCGAAGCCTATGGCTTCACCTCCAACCCGCAAGCCGGCGCCGAAGTGCTGGCGGCCTTCTTTGGCGGTGATCGTTCCCACGGGGTGATCATCTGCGCCAGTGACCGGCGCTTTCGCCTGCAAAGCCTGAAGTCTGGCGAGGTGGCGATCTACACCGACGAAGGCGACAAGATCCACTTTAAGCGGGGTCGGGTGATCGAAATCGAGACGGTGACACTCAAGGTCAAGGCGTCTGAAGGGGTCGACTTCGATACGCCAGTTATCCGTGCCACGGGCCGGATTGAGTCGGCAGGCGACCAAGTGGCCGGCGGGGTCAGTCAGATCCAGCATGTACACGACAAGGTACAGCAGGGCCAAAACATGAGCGGCCCGCCGGTGGCGTCGTCATGACCCTGATCAATGAAGACCTGACCGAAAGCGTCTGGCGGCGCGCGGCCGTGGTCAGTCTGTTGACCTGGCGTCGAGCTGCGGCCGATGACCCGCTCGATGATACGGAGCGTTATGGCTGGTGGGGTGACAGTTACCCCAGCGTGACCAGCGATCAAATCGGTTCGCGCCTGTACCTGTTGCGCCGGCGCACGCTGACGGCGCAAGTCGAGCGCGACGCCCAGTCCTACGCCCGTGAGGCCTTGCAATGGATGCTCGATGACGGCCGCGTGACGGCTGTAGCGATAACCACCGACCGCACCACCGACCGCCTCAACATGCGCGTGGTCCTGACCTTTCGGGATGGCGCGACCCTTGAACTGTTCCTAGACGACTTATGGCAGGTGATCCATGCCGTTTGATACTCCGACGCTGCCGGCATTGATTGCCCGCGCCCAAGGTGATCTATCAGGCTCTAGCGCGCTGTTGCGCTCTGACGCCGAGGTGTTGGCCCGGGTGCTGGGTGCCGGCGCCTATGGCCGTTATGGGCATCAGGCTTACATCGCGCAGCAGATCCTGCCTGACACTGCGGATGAAGAGACGTTACGCCGCATGGCCCGCGCGCGGCTCAAGCGTGACCAGTTGCCAGCCGTGGCGGCTCAAGGTCCGGTGGCATTCACCGGTTCCGCTGGGCGCTTGCTCGATGCTGGCACGTTGCTGCAGCGCGAAGATGGCCAGCGCTTTCGCGTGACGTTATCCGTAACGCTGACGGGCGCCAGTGGCGTGGCCACGGTTGAAGCTGTGACGCCGGGGCAGCTTGGGAACACGCCGGCCGGTATGACGCTGCGCACCGTGTCGCCTGTTCTTGGCGTCTCGGACACCTTGACTGTGCTTGAGCCAGGCTTAGCGGGCGGTACCGAGCAGGAGGGTTTAGAGGCGCTGCGCGCCCGTGTGATCCGATCCTATCGAGTGGTGCCCCATGGCGGCAGTAAATCTGATTACGAAACCTGGGCACTGGAAGTGCCTGGGGTGACTCGCGCCTGGGTGCGCCGGCACTGGATGGGACCCGGAACGGTGGCGGTGTTTATCGTGCGTGATGGCGATATCGATCCGATCCCTTCGACGGAAGCGCTGGCCCAAGCGTATGCCTACATTGAGATTGAACGGCCCGTCACTGCGGAGCTTTACGTTTTGGCGCCGGCGGAAAAGCTGGTGCCCTACGAAATCCGCCTAGTGCCGGACAGCAGCGCTACGCGTGCCGCCGTCGAAGCGGCACTGGTTGATCTGCATAACCGCGAATCGGATCTCGGGATGACGTTACTGGTAACGCATATCCGCGAAGCGATCAGCGGCGCCACGGGCGAAAAAGATCACCAACTATTTGCGCCTCTGGGCGATGTGGTGCCGGCGGCCAACGAGTTCCCGACCTTCGGGGGCATCGTATGGAGATAAGAGCCGCGAACGACTACTACGCGCAACTGGTGGCGCTACTGCCGCCGGGGCCGGCTTGGGATGTCGAGTTGTTGCCTGAACTGCGTGACGTTCTGAAAGGCGCCGCCGAAGAGTTGGCCCGCGAGGATCTGCGCCTGTCGGACCTGTATGCAGAAATGTTCCCCGGCACGGTGCGTGAGCTGGTACCCGACTGGGAGCAGGTGATGGACTTGCCCGACCCGTGTCTGGGAGAAAACCCAGCCTTTGAAGATCGTCAATTAGCGGTGCGTCGACGTCTGACCGAAGTTGGCGGGCAAAGCCGCGCGTTCTTCATCCAGTTGGCGATTACTCAGGGTTACCCCGAGGCGAGCATTGCCGAGCATCGAGCGCCGCGCTTTGGCCGGTCGCGTTTTGGTAAGGCCCACTTTGGTACGTGGTCAGCGCAATTCATGTGGACGCTGAACACCGGGCCGCGCCGCCGGTTAGGCCGTCGCTTTGCTGCGAGTTACTGGGGCGAACGATTCGGCGTTAATCCTAGTGGCGCGCTGGAGTGCGTGATTGCCAGGGCTGCGCCGGCACACGCACTTGAATTTATTAATTATGGGGTAGGTGTGTAATGGATTTTCCAAAGAGTGTTCCGAATGTCGGTCTGGTAGACGGCAAGTTTGTCGATGAAAACCCTTCAACGGGTCAGATCGGTTCGTTGATTCCGGCGGATTGGGGAAACTCCGTTACTGAGGAAATTCTCAGCGTTATAGATGCGGCAGGAATTACCCCGCTGGAATCAGATCATTCACAGTTGGAAAGGGCCGTTAATGCTTTAATCAGCAGAGCAATCCCAGAGGCACCTAAGCAATCTACGGAAACTATCGCAGGGGTTAATAAGATTGCTGCTCTTGAAGATGTAGAGTCAGGTACTGATAAAGTAAAGTCGGTTTCGTCTTGGGGCGTGTTTAAGGCGATTGCTAAGGTTGTCACGCAAGCAACTGAAAGCGCTTTCGGCTGGGCTAAAATTGCGTCGCAAGAAGTTGTGGATGCAGGGCAGGACCACAAATCTTTCGTGACCGCACGTACGCTAGCCGCTAAGCCTCTATCTGGAGTGCCGGCGGCCTCAAGATTGTTGCTTACCACTACTGGCGCTTCGGCTTTCGTTTCTATTACTGCGGCTCAAGTCGCACTATTGAATTCGACAGGAGGCATCGCGGTGGTGAGTGGTGTCGCGGCAAGCGCCTCGGTATCGGCGGCGGGGCTGGGAGGTATTGATACGGGAGTGGTTGCTGCGTCGACCTGGTATAACGTTTGGTTGATCTGGAACGGTGAAAACCTTGGAGCCATTCTTTCCCTGAGCAGCACTGCCCCTCTTATGCCTGTTGGTTACACGCATAGGCTGAGAGTAGGCACTATAAGAACTGATGCTACAGCGAATAAGTACCCGCTTGCGATTATCAAGGCTGGAAGTCGTGTTCGATATACGCCTAAGCCCGGCGGGAACACAGTGGCTTGGCCTGTTATGTCATCAGGGTCAACCATTGGTAACGTATCTGCTGCTGGAGCGCTGGTTGCCGTTAGTACAACAGGTGTGGTGCCACCTAGCGCTAGTTTGATTGTCATGAATACGTCAACACTGTCATCAGCAATAACTGTCTTGTTGTGCCCATCTAACAACTTCGGTATAGATGGTAGCGCAACAAATCCACCGCTCGGTATTGATATTGCAACACCGGGTCAGCAGCCGCCGTTTCATCTATTGCTGGAAAGCAGCAATGTTTATTTCGCGGCTAACGCGTCTTATGTTTTGTCATGCCTGGGCTGGGAGGAAGATTTATGAGTTGGGCTGTTCGTCATGATGGAACTAACTTTCGAGCTATTGGTAGTGCCGAAGATTTGCTAGAAGGTGAAGCCTTTTCTGAAAGGCAACCGGATATTATCGTAGCAAGTCCAGAACAACTTATTGCTCAAGAGCGCTTTCAGCGTGAGATTTCAGGGGCCATTGTTAATGGTTTCGCGGTTATGACTGACCGGGAGACGCAAAGCAAGCTTTCAGCTGCCTCTCTGCGAGCACAGCGTACACCTGATTACGTTGTAGATTGGAAGCTCGCCGATGGCAGCTTCGCGACCTTGGATGCACCATCGATCATTTCGCTCGCTGACGGGGTTGATGACTATGTTCAGGCTTGTTACAGCCGGGAGCGTGACCTGCTGGAAGCCCTTTCATCGGGGGGATTCACTCGGGAAATGCTTTCAATTGGCTGGCCTTTGTCGGGGTCAGGCTTAGAAAACTCTGACAACCCATAACGCCCCGCACTGACGGGGCGTTTTCTTTTCTGCCTTAACTTCTGGAATACCTCTTATGAAAATCGTCTTCAATGGCGCGGCCTGGCTGTGCGCGTTGGTTATTGCCTTGGTTCAATGGCTGGTCTTGTTGGCCCTGCGCCTGGTGCCCATTGTGGTGGGCCTCCCCGTGGTTGCGCTGGCGGTTTGCTGGCCGGTACCGGGCGTGTCGCTGAGTGATGGCCGGCCTATCTTCAACGTGCCCCGCTGGGCCTGGCTGTTCGGTAATGACTTCGACGGGCTGGACGGTGATAAGCGCAACTGGTGGTCCGAGAACTGTGATGCCCTGGTGCTGTTCGGCTTGCTGCCTCTGTTGCGCCGGCTGCGCATTGCTGTGCCGCCGTTATCCGTAACGGGCTGGCTGGCGCGCTGGTGGTGGGCCGCGGTACGCAACCCGGTCAACAACATGCGCTTGCTGCCGCTGTTTAGCTGTCCGGTAGGTGAATGTCTGATCGAGTGTCTGGGCAGGTCCTTGGTGGAAGACAAGCCCGGCGCGGGCGGCTTTCAGTTTGTCACTGCACGTCGCCTGACTGGTTGGGCGCGCTGGTATGGCCTGTATTACGTCAAGGAACTGACAGCGACCCGCGCGTTGGTGATTCGACTGGGCTTCAAGATCCGCCCGGATCATGCCGGCAACGCCGCCGAGGCGGCCAAGGGGATGACGTTTAAGTTAAACCCGTGGAAGGACATCAGCTAGCGGCAAAAGAATTGCAGGGGCCGCGGGGATAATCTGAATCGGGCCGTTATAACCATAGGGGCCAAGCATCGACGGGGTTATCAGACAACCGGCGGTGCCGGCTTTTTGTCGGTGAGGTACAGTGCGGCGGCATTGCCGCCATGCTGCCACCACTGTTTATATATCCAGTATTGGGTGATCCTATTAGAATCGCCGAACACGAACGACTGCTGTAGGAAGGAACCCCCCGATGTCGACTACACCCTCTGCAAACCCTTTGATCAAAAGTGACCAAGCGTCTACTATCGACGCGATTAATCAGTACGTTGCGTGGCTATGCATTCAAAAAGCCAACGACGATCAGGCGCACCCGGGGGAAGCGCTGCAACTGGAGACGTTGCGGCAGGCCCTTGTTTCGCTGAAGAATGTGTAAATTTACACTAACTGTGGACGACAAAAGACGGGCGCGTTATCCTGAGCGCCGTCAGCCCGAACGGGCAGAGTAGTTAAGAAGAACTAGAAATTTTTAGGCAGGCTTAAAAAAGAAAACCCCCGACCTTGGCGGGTACGGGGGTTTCTGGAGATCAGCACAAAAAGGCTTCTCGCCGGGCAGGTAGAAGTCTATTAGCTGATCACCGCATAAGCAAGCCCTAGCGTTTAGGGAAGTTTTGAATGATCGGCGAAGCCTCGACAGAAGGCCGCCCCGAGTCAGTACGGGGGCGTATAGTTTTTCTACAACAGTTCGGCGCCCAGCGTGCTGAAGTGATGCTGTCTGCTGCCGTTTGGTGCCTGCTGTGAAGCGCGCCAAGGCCACCATCCTGCCCTTCCCGGGTTCGCCGAACGGCGCCGCTTATGCGGGCCTTAAAGAAGTCCCCACCAAAACCCCGCCCAAGCGCCTAAAGCGCGTCGACCGTTCCGAACACAAGCGCCGTCCGCGCAGCCTGACCCAAGCCCAGCGCGACACGTTCCTCGGCACCGCTGCCGATCGCGTGCGCGAAGAGGCGCAGAACCGGCAATGTAAATGGCTGCGCCCGTTCGACTGCTTCCAGTCCAGTGGCTACCGCACCCATCAAATGCGTTGGAACTCTCTGGCGGAAATCATCGAGCCGGTACTGGCGCGAATGGACATCGCCACCCTGGTGCTGGGTTACATCGACAAGGACACTGGGGAGTTCCGCTTGAATCGTCAGCGTGGGTTGGCTGAAGACACGACCCTGCAAGAGTGGACGGTGTCACGCCTGTTTTGTGCCCTGGAAGCTTCCGGCTATGTGCGCCGCAAGATGCGCCGGATCTTCCACAACGGCCGCTACTGGATCACACGCGTCACCATCAACATTCGGCCACGCTTCTTTATCGACCTCGGGTTGGGTCATATGCTGGCCGAGGCGCGCACCAACAAGCGCGCCAAGCGCGAACAGTTGCTGACTAACCTCGGCCAGAAGCAAGCCACTGACCGGCTACAGGAAGCGGCTGACAAGCAAATGCGCCGTACCAGCCACAATAATGCCCAGCGCGCCGCCAGAGAGCAGCAGGCAGCAGCGCAAGAAGAGCAGCGCGTCGAGCGTGAGCGCGCCCGGGTAATCGCTTGGACGGCCTTCATGGCTGAGCCTGGCATAAAAGACCTTCCGTTCTCTAAGCGCTCCAAGATATTTGGCCAGCGATACCCCCATCTGATTTAGCCCGCCTCTCAAGCGCACCGCCACCCGGCGGCGCTTTCGCCTGCCTGCACCTTGGCCAACGGCTTACCCGGCCGTGATCGCGCCTCAAATCCCCCGTACAGCCTTCAAAACGCCGACCAATTTGCGCCGGGCGCGCCGAAAAAATCGTCGGCGCGGCCGGCGATCATGCGTCTGATTTTTAAAGCTGCAAGTTTTTGTGTGTAGTGGTACCGAAGGACAAAGAAAGAGCCTTTAAAAGCTCACAAACCGTGCCACTTTCACATGACCAGATACCGTAATAAGAATGCCTGCCCACTTCGCGCCTCTAGGCGCGGGGCAAGAGCACAGCCCGCCAACAACACCGCCGCCGTTCCGTCAGTGAGGCGCCTTACAGTCGCTGCGGCCCGTCTAATCAACTCTCCCGACTCAAGAACAGCGCGACGGCCCTTCGCTTCTTCACGCGCCGGCCGTTGGCCATGTCGTCGCGCAAGCGCTCCAGCGAACAGTGCAAGGGGTGGGCCTTCGCTCCTTTGTCATTCTGCGGGCCTGCTGTGTGCCCCCTGACGCTATTCCATCGAATGGCAGGGCGATGCCGCGCCATCGGGCTTGCGCTGGCTGTGCGTCCGCCGGCGAGCTTTCGGAGGTTCATAGCTTTGATGCTTGATAAAGAAATAAAGAATTGACGAATTAAAGAATAATCAATAGAGTTCGACCCAAGGCCGGGCATTACGCCAAGGCCGTTATCCGGGATTGAACCGATGACCAAGCAAGCACCGCACGTGGTCGCTTTAAAGGCGGCTTTTTTCAAACGCTATGAAATGCAAATCAATGCACGCATTGCTGGAGGATCGCAGCGCGATTGTCTGGTGCTGGCAGTACCAGAGTTTCGCAAGCGGCCAGAGATTGATCGTGCGCAATTGATCGATATTGGTATCTGGCTGGAGTCGCGCGGTTATTATTTGTGTGAGGATTACGGGCGTGTGGGTTTGCTGGCTTCCCCGTCTGGGTGGACATGCTGGAATGCCGGCGTGTCAGTTAAGGTTCGGCTTTGTCCGGATCCTGACGGGGATGGCGAATTAAAGAATTAAAGAAATCAAACGACCGCCGGCATTGCCGGCGGTTTAGCATTGGAGGCTGATGGATGTTTGCGTTACTGCTGCGTGATGGTTCCCGTAAGGAAATTGAAGCGCCTGATTTATGGGAAGCGATGCGCATGGCTCTGCGCCTAGATGCTCTGCATTTGGAAGTGTCCGGTGATTCGCCTCGCCAGATGACGGCCGACCAAGTGCGCCGCGAACTGGCCCTGGATCGCCCGGGCTTGTTCGACGCGTATGCGCCGGGATGGGTTGCGCCGAGCGTGGAAGAATTCCGCGAGTTGTTGCGAGTTGCGGAACTGTCCGGCAGCAAAGCCGGCATGCTGGTGGGAGTGTCACAGGGCAAGATCAGAAAGTGGGCCGGCGGTGAAGGTGAGGTGCCTTATGCGGTGTGGCGTTTGCTAACCATCTATGCGGGTCTGGCCGAGGCTACCCGGTTATGATTAACGAATTAAAGAAATAAAGAATTGACGAAATAAAGAATAAAATTTAAAGTCTGCTCCAAGGCCGGGAACCCCCAAGGCCGCTACCGGAGCAGACCCGATGACCACCGCTCAACTCTCGGCCAAGATGCAACAAGCGGCCGACCAGCTTCCCACTTCCCGTCTGATTGAGGCCGTCCGTTTCCTGGGTGGTGATCTTCTGCCGCCTGCCGAAAACATGACACGCGCCGCGCTGCTGACGGCCTACCAGAATCGTGAGGGTGACGACGCGGTTGATGCCCTTATGGATGAAATCGGTCTTTAAAAGTCTGCCCCGGTACTGCCGGGGCTGCGCAAGGAGTTGCCGTTATGGCGCGTAAATCTACCCCCAAAGCACCGCTTGACCTTTCCCTTGAGGCGTACCCGGCTTTTGTTGCGCAAGTGGCGGCGCTGGCTGACGTTGATCCTGCGACATTTCCAGAGCTGGCCTGTCGTTTCGCTGAGCAGTATCACGACGCCATGCTCGCCGAGGACATGGCGTCGCTGGAGCTGGCTGAAATGGCTTACCCGGCGCTCGTTTACGCCTTGAATGGCGGCACGTTTTTCGGCTGCAAAGCAGGCCCGGACAGCGCTGGTTACGTGCTGGAACGTGCGGCGGCGGCCCGAGCCGGTCAGGTGCCAAGCTGGGGGCAGGCCGGAGAGTTTCTTCTAGAGCTGGAGGGGGTGAGGATCTGCGTCAAGCTGACGTCCAACATGCTGGGCAATCATCGTTCGGTGGATCTGCATGCGGTCGACTGGGATAAACCCTTCATCAGTAGCACGGGATACCGCAATGTGGTGCTCACGGCGGCCAACCATCAAGGGCGAACCGTCGATCAGGCCTTGCGTCTGGTTGTCGAGGATGTGCTGGAGCGCGAAGGAGGGCTGGTGGCAATTGATGCCGAATACGGAAAGGCGCGGCGTGAGAATCCGCCCGCCTGGCTGGCGGATGCCTTGGCTGGTGTTCGCCCTGACGGGCAACTAAACATGTTCGGCGATGTGCCAAAAGATCCAACCATAAAGGCTCCAATGAGCAATGCTGAGCGGCAGAAGGCCTTACGCCTGCGTCGTAAGCAGCAGCAGCTCAAGCCTGTAATGCTCAGTGAGCCGGAGCGGCTATGGTTAGATCGTTTCCGTGAGCAATGGGCGGGCATGCCTGGGCTGGGGGAGTTCGTTCAGGCCCCTGATGGCGTCGATTTTTCCACGCTGTCGGTCACGGATGCCGCCTTGCTGTCTGTTTGGGAGCGCCTGCCTACTGATCATTGGCGAATGGTCACGGCGTTGGGCTTGCTGCGCCAGAGGAACCGGCAGCATTTCGAGCTGGTATGCGCAGTCAGGGTTCTGAAGGGAAGGCTGCGTGCTGCGGGGATGGATGAGCGGGTTTCTGATTATAAGCAGGAATGGCACTGGAACCCTGAGCCGCTTCGGGACTACCGCGTTACCAGTGCGCCGGAGACCATGGAGCGCGACGACTGCACGACTCGGACCCTAGCCGATCAGTTGAAAGCGGCGCAACAAGAGCTGGAGCACCTCAAGGCTGAAAGCGAACAAAGGGCAATCGAGCAAAGCCAGGCGCGTGCTGATCGCTGGGTTCTGATGGATCGCTTGCGCAGTGCGGGGCTGTCAACGGATGTGGAGAGGTTGCCGGGCGAATGATACGGTGCCAATTACGAACAGAAAGGAACCCCATATATGCCGAATGATCACGCCCATAACTGCCCGACCTGCGGCCAGTCCGTGCTACCCCTGGGCCAGCGTATTCTCGCCTGCCGCGAGGCAAAGGGCTGGACCCGCGAGGAGGCGAGTGAGCGCGTCGACGTGCTGCCATCGCGCTGGGCCAACTGGGAAATGGAAGTGATGCGTCCGAGTCCGGCGCAGCAACTCGCCCTGTCCGAGCTGTTCGGCCTGGCTCCGACGTACTTTGCGCCGAAGCCGTTACCCGTAACGAACTGAATAGAAAGAAACCCTCATTATCATGACGACCCCTGAAATACCCGCTGCCCGGCCGGACACACTGACCCTTGAGGTCAGCGTTGATCAATGGGCGCGTGAGTCGGGAGTGTCCCCTGCACGGATCAAGAACGGCTTGGCCCGGCTGCGACTGCATGGGTACCTCAAGCGTGTGCCAAGCGCTGCGGATCAGGCGTCCGGCGAACTGGGTGCCCCGGGCAATGTACGGCCTTTCCTGCCCGGGCGCGCTGAGTAGTGCCCCGGTATCAATAACGAACTGAACAGAAAGGAACCCCCGCACCATGACCACGAAAAGCAAGCCGCTGCGCCGCGAAAAGAACCATGCGCCTACCCTGGAGCGGGCGCGCAAGCGCATTGCGGCAGTGACGTCGGCCACCAGTCAGCAGTTGTGGAGTGAAAACGGCATGCTGGCCGAAGGCTGGTTGGGCGCGCTGCACGTCGAGGGGCTGATTGACAGTGAGGTTTACGAGCAACTGGACGCCGAGCTGCAAGCGGCCATCATGGGCTGGACCGGTGAAGAGCAAGACTGACCCGTTACCCATAACGAACAGAAAGGACCCCGCGATGTAGACCCAGACGCCGCCATTCCCGCAAAACCCCGCCCATGGCAATGGCACTTGTGAGCAGTGCGGTGAACCCTGCGCGGTCTGCGGTCCGCGCTGGTGCCCTGACTGCTATTACGTCAACGGCGTGCCGCGTGACTGGTTGGGGGATTACGTGCCGGAAGACGAGCACCCCGGGGCCGATTACACGCTGGCCGGTCGGATCGATGAGTGCGAAGGACTGGACGGCCAGCCCATCCAGTGGGAGCCGGGCGAGTGTGAGTGACCCGGTTCCAATAACGCCTGTTACGTTAAATAGCCCCCCACCTTTACGCCAAGGTCGGGGGCCTTTTTTTGTGCCCGCGTTTTCCACTTCGCGGTAAAGTGGGCCACCACTTCGCGGCAAAGTGATTTTACGCACTGACCGCCACTCACTCGAAAAGGATCTTCCATGACCAATCCCAACTATGTGAGCCTGAATGCGTTGATTCTGCCGCCTGGTGTGCGCAGTGTGGTCGACCGCCTGCGGGCGCAGATCGAGGTGGCTGAAACCGTCCAGGGCGTGAACATGGCCGCGCAGCGGGCCGAAGGGTTTGTGCTCGGGCTGGAGACGTCCGGCGGTTACAAGACGGATCAGGTCGAAACGCTATACATCGGCTTTGAAGCCGTCGCGCAGAGCCGCCGCGAAGCGCTGCGCCATGCGTGAGGCGATCCACGAAGACGCGCTGCGCGCCATGATCGAACAGAACGTGGTGCGCGAAGCGCGGGTCAGCAGGCTGGAAGGGAAGGGCTGGTACCTGGCCGTGCGACTGGGTGGCCCGGCGTCGAGCTGGCTGCCCGTTCGCTCCAAGCGCGAAGCGGTGCGCACTTGGGCCAGTCTGGACACGCTGACCCGCTGGGCGGACGGCGTGGGGTTGCGCGGTTACGTGCTGGAGCTGTGAGCGTTACGCATAACGTCGGCAAAGCGCAGACGAAAAAAAACCGCCTGAGTAAGGGCGGTTTTTTCGTTGGTAGTCCGGTTAGTGGCCTTACTACCGTCTCACAAGAAGCATTGACGTGAAACGATACTCACAAAAGATAATAACTATTGCAAGCGAATTGTTATACCAAACCGAAAAGCGCGCCGTATCGCTTGCCTAAATCGTTGCCGGTTAGCGCGCTGAATAGTGCGATGTTTCTTAGGGTTGGGCGTGCGTTGATCTGCGCTGACGGGACGTATTTCGGCTAGCCGGTTTTAGTGATGGCACCGGGCGGCCATTCGCGGCTAGACTGTGGTCAGTCATACGTTGATTGTGAAACAAGGTCGGGTTGCCCTAACGATTTCGGACCAAGGGCGCGGGCTAGTAATCCGCGCGGATTAAACCTGAGGCCCATTAGCCCGACTGAACCTCACAAGAAGCATTGACGTGCTCTGAAGGCTGCCATGTGTTCCGGAAAAGCGCCGGGGGTAAGGTCGTTCAGAGACCTTAAGTATGAAGCGCAAGCCGAATGCACTGAAAGGATTGATGATCCGGTTGATGGGTAACATCATCTACGAATTCATCCGCGACAACTGGGAAAGCTGGCTGGAATAGCAGTGACCTGGGAGCCCGCTCTGGCCTCGGCTGGAGCGGGTTTTTTTTGCCCACAAAAAAAAGCCCCGTCGAGTGCGGGGCTTTGCGATTCTACCGAACGATTATTTAGCGCGCGGTTCGATCAGGTCTTTAAGTTCGCTAACGTCAGTACCGTGGCGCTCCATGAACTCAAGCACTGCGGTCATCATGATGCGCGTTGATGACGTTTTGTGTTGATGAGCGAAGTCGTCTAGCGCTTCCTTGAATCGGTTTTCCGGTTTGAAGTTCAGCGACACGCGCTTATGAGGGTCGGCCTTTTCTGTAGCGTTGCCGAGGACTGGTGACGGCTCGCCGCGCTTAGGGGGTGCGCCTTTGCCGGTGCCGGCTGGTTTTTTAACGATGGCTACCATTGCTTTGCTCCGATTCTTTAATTCGTTATTTCGTTATTCATTTAGACAGTTTGGCTAGCAGGCTGTCAATCGCAGCTATCAGGCCGTCTGCTTGTTCGCGCGGTCCTGTGAACTGGGTTTCTACAATTGACTTGCCGGAGTCTTGCGCGCGGCGATAGCAGTCCTGCTCATAGAGTGATGGCAGAAGGGTGTAGTCGGTCTGCATTAAAAAGTTTCGGCACTCGACAAGTTCTTTGCCGCTTTTGCCTACATGGTTCAGTACCAGCGCAATACGCGCCGGGTCTACGCCGTGTTTGTCGACCAGGGTGTTGGCTAACCGCACAGTCGGCCGCATGTCGGTTTTGGCCATGCCGGTTGGCAGGATGATCAAGTCGCATTCCTTGGCCAGCTCGACTGTCATGCTGGAGGCTAGAGGACGCCCATCAAAAATTGTGAGGTCGTATTTATCGGCAGCCTTCAGCGCACTGGCGGCCGTACCAAACGCCTGAACATTGATCGGCGAAAGTTTCGAATCTTGCAGGCGATCCAACAACCATTCATAGCTTGATGACTGGTCGATATCCAAGTCTGCCAACAGCACGTCCCAGCCGCCTAGGGTGTATGTCACCCCGAGAGCTTCGCAAATAGTCGTCTTGCCAACACCGCCTTTCTGAGAAAAGACGCCGATACGCTTGCCCATGCGAACCCCCAATTAATTCGTTAATTCTTCAATTCGTTAACTCTGGGCGAGTATAGGCCGCCCCGGTGAGAGGATCAAGAAATAAAGAATTAAAGATTTAAATAAATAAAGAAATATTTAAACGTAGAGACTTTGCCGAGAAGGCGGGCCGCCGGCTGAGGCTGGGGAGGTGCGCACGCTGCGCGACGTTTCGGTAAGGGTTCGGCTTCTGCGCTGGGAGCGCTGACGGTTAAAGTCGTTGTCGACTTCGAGCACCGCGATGACGCAGAGCATCAGGCACAGCGCTTGCGGGACGAGCACGCCCAAGGTAAAGCCGCGGGTGATCATGTGCGCTTTGTTCTTGGCACCCAGCTTGCTCAATATGTTGCGCTCGACTTGGCGCATGCCGGCGTCGTCCAGGCTTAGCTCTTCAGCGATCACCGGTGTCGGGAATCCTTCAGCCGTTTTGACCAGAACGAACAGCTCGCGATCTGTCAAATTCTGGCCGGTGTAGCCGATCACTTCGTCGCCGTGGATCTGGACACAAGCATTCATGGAACGCTTCCTTGCGATAGGGGAGGGGGTTAAAGGCTGGACAGGTCTAAACGTAAGGCATCGACTTGGCGACGCAGCAAGCCAAGCAGGTCGGCCATTTCTTCCATGGTGTCGACAGTGACGTGATTCTGGTCAATCGAGTACAGCGCCATTTTCTGCATGCTGCCGGCCAGTGATGACACTTCTTTTAATGCCACCACGCGTCGCTGCTGAATTATCAGAGCGCCTGCGCAGCCGGCTGGTGTTTGGGGGGAGTGAGTTGTAACGACGCTGCCTTGCATGGTGTTTAGCCTGTCTTTCCTGATTTGCGGCGCATGTTACACGTAGTGTGTAAATTCGGGCAATAAAAAAGCCCTTCGAAAAGGGCTTTTTGCCATCATTCTTTATCGGTCGTGGGATATTCTGACCACGCGACCGACGATATCGAGTTCGTCTAGCGCTTCTTTTGACAGAATTTTGTCCGGGTATTGTTGGGCGTCGCCGGCCTTCAAAGTAAATGTGCCGTCGAGTTCCGGGCAGATCCAGCGCACCCAAATTGTTTGGGCTACAACAATGCCAAACAGGTCAGCGCCGCGCACTACAGTTTGTCCGCCGTCCAGTAGCAATTCGTCACCTT
>NZ_LOHG01000023.1:36892-61174 GCF_022790535.1 Pseudomonas maioricensis | reverse complement strand
CCCACGGTTCAGGATCTGCGGGCGGGTATACCGGGCGACAGCGAGGTGCCGAGTGGTGGGGCAAAGGCCTTTTGGTTACTTTTGGCTGGGCCGGCTTCCGGAACCAAAAGTGACGCGCTGTAAAAGCGCAACCAATAGCAGCCATAACCGCGATAACGGATATGTACACCATCACACCGAAACAGCCCATTACAACTCCACACCCACTCCCGCACTGAACTTCAACGAAGCCCCCCGGGTCAGCTTTACATGCTGACCTAGAGGGCTCGAATCCATGCATATCTCACTGGAACACCAAGCCGCATTGGTCACAGGCGCCAGTTCCGGCCTCGGCGCAGGGGCTGCAAAAGCATTGGCAGCAGCGGGGGCTGCAGTTGTCATCAACTACAACTCCCAGGCCGCACCCGCCGAAAAACTGGCCGATCAGATCATCGCTGCAGGTGGCAGGGCGCTTGCAATCGGGGCCGATGTGTCGAAGGAAGACGAAGTCGAGCACCTGTTCGCCAAAACACTGGAACACTTTGGCCATCTGGACATTCTGGTAGCCAATTCCGGGCTGCAAAAAGATGCCTCCATCGTCGACATGAGCCTCGCTGACTGGAACAAGGTCATCGACGTTAACCTGACTGGACAATTCCTCTGTGCACGTGCCGCGCTGCGTCAGTTCATCCGCCAAGGTATGCGTCCTGACATCTCACGGGCCATGGGCAAGATCATTCACATGAGCTCAGTGCACCAATTGATCCCTTGGGCGGGGCATGCCAATTACGCCGCGTCCAAAGGGGGTGTCGACCTGCTGATGCGCAGCATTGCTCAGGAAATGGGCGAGCAGCGCATCCGCGTCAACAGCATTGCGCCCGGCGCGATCCGTACGGCAATCAACGAAGAGGCCATGGCGGGCGACAAAGAGGCTGAACTCTTGAAGCTGATTCCCTATGGTCGGGTCGGTGATGCCGAGGATGTGGCCAATGCAGTGGTATGGCTGGCCTCGGACTTGTCCGATTACATACACGGCACCACGCTGTTTATTGACGGCGGCATGAGCCTCTATCCGGAGTTTCGAGACAATGGCTGATTTCCCGGAAGAACCGCAAAACCCTATCGAGAACCACGGCATCATCGGCGATATGCGCAGTGCCGCACTGGTGGCGGATACCGGGAGCATTGATTTCTGCTGCTGGCCTGACTTCGACAGCCCGTCAATCTTCAGCGCACTCCTGGACACCAACCAGGCGGGCATTTTCAAGCTCGCGCCGGACTTGCCCAACGCTCGCCGTCAGCAGATTTATCTGCCGGATACCAACGTTTTGCAAACCCGCTGGATCGATGAAGAAGCGGTCATCGAAATCACTGATCTGATGCCGGTTGGCGACAGCGAGGATGATCTGCCGCGGATAGTGCGTCGTGTGCAGGTGCGTTATGGCCGTGCGACGATACGCATGCAGTGCCGGGTGCGACTGGATTACAGCCGTGCAGACACCACCGCCAGGCTGGCCGGTGAAGATGTGTGCTTCGAGGCGAATGGGCAACCGGGCATGCGCCTCTCGGCGAATGTACCGTTGCAGGTGAGCGAGCAGGCCGCGACTGCCGAATTCATCCTCAAAAAAGGTGAGTTCGTGGAGTTCATACTCGGCGGTATCGATGATCCGCAGGTCAACGCCGGGCAATGCCAGCAATATTTTGTCGACACCCTGGCGTTCTGGAAACGCTGGAGCAAACAGTCGGAATATCGCGGTCGCTGGCAGGAGATGGTTAACCGCTCTGCGCTTGCCCTCAAGTTGCTGACCTCACGCAAGCACGGCGGGATTGTCGCCGCGGCGACCTTCGGCCTGCCGGAAACGCCCGGCGGGGAGCGCAACTGGGATTACCGTTACAGCTGGATCCGCGATGCCTCGTTCACGATTTATGCGTTCATGCGCCTGGGTTATACCGAAGAAGCCAACGGCTTCATGCGCTGGGTGCGTGGACGTCTTGGCGACTGTTGCGAAGACTCCAGTCAACTCGGGATCCTCTACAGCCTTGATGGCCGTGAAGAACTGCCCGAAGAGCACCTCGATCACTTTACGGGTTACGGCGGCGCGTTGCCGGTGCGTATCGGCAACGAGGCGTACAAACAGGTCCAGCTGGATATTTACGGCGAGCTGATGGACGCTGTTTACCTGGCGAACAAGTATGGCGAGGCGATTTCCTACGAGGGCTGGCAGCACGCAACCCGGCAAGTGGATTACGTCTGCGAGCATTGGCGTGACAAAGATGTCGGCATCTGGGAAATGCGGGGTGATGACAAGCATTTTCTGCATTCCCGGCTGATGTGCTGGGTCGCGCTGGATCGTGCATTGCGTCTCGCTTTCAAGCGTTCGTTGCCTGCGCCGTTCGACCGCTGGGACAAGGAGCGCCAAGCCATCCACGACGACATCTGGAAGAACTTCTGGAATGAAGATCTGGGGCATTTTGTGCAGCATAAAGGCAGTCGCAACCTCGATGCCTCAATGCTGCTGATGCCTCTGGTGCGTTTTGTCGGTGCCAGTGATCCGCGCTGGCTGGCGACGCTGGACGCCATCGAGGCCACACTGGTTCGCGACGGCATGGTCTATCGCTACCGCAACGATGATGATCATCACGACGGTCTGGCTGGCGAAGAGGGGGCCTTCACCGCCTGTTCGTTCTGGTACGTCGAATGCCTGGCGCGTGCAGGACGGGTCGAGCAAGCCCACCTGGAGTTTGAACAACTGTTGCGCTATGCCAATCCTCTTGGGCTTTACGCTGAAGAGTTTGACAGTTACGGACATCATCTGGGCAACACGCCTCAGGCGCTGAGTCATCTGGCATTGATCAGCGCGGCGAGCTTTCTGGACCGTAAGCTCGATGGTGGGAAAACGTTGTGGCAGCCTTGATCAGGTGATCTGAATGCGGTTTTTGTTGAAGCCGGGCTTGGTCTGGGACTCTATGAAATACCGCATTATTGTTCATCGCGAGCAAGCGCTACTCCTATCAAACAACATGCAAACTACTGGATTGAAATGCATGTTCTGTAGGAGCTGCCGAAGGCTGCGAAGCATTTTTCCTGACACACCGTGATCGCAGCCTCCGGCAGCTCCTACAGGTCCCGTGTTTGCCGACACCAGGGTGACTGTCATCGGGGCAAGCCCAGCCTCCATAGGTAAGGCGCATTCCAATTCAGTAGTTATGTGCTCACCGACTCTGCAACGCATACCCCACCACGGCATTCTCTAGCACGAAGCGTTCGCTGATCATCGCGCAGTAGCTGGTGCGTGTCAGGAACGCGCCCGGGCCGGTGAGGAACACCTTGATGTCGTTCACTTCCTCGCACATTTCCAGTGTCCGCCCCGGTAATGCACCACTGGCCTGAGCCGAGCGCAGAGCGCCCATCGGGGTCCAGTCGGCGATGATCAGCGAGCCTGGCGGCGCGGTCTTTTCATAGACACGCACAAACTGTTCGGCCGAGCGATCAGGCAGATACGGAGCCATAAAGTAGTGAATGTCATCGCGAAACGGCAACGACTCACTGTGTACCGGCAAACGAATAACACCCGCCGCGTACAGCGAGTAAACCAGCAGAATTGCAACCGGTGAGCTGAGCACCGAGAGGTTGAGCAGCGACTGGCCGCTACGACTGGGTGGCAGCAATCGACCAAGGCTGATCACGCCCAGGATGCACAGCAATGCCACTCCCGGCAGAAAGAACGTGAAACGGTCGGTGACGTTGTAAGACACGGCAAAAACAAAATTCAGCGCAGCGGCACACCACAGCAGGCGCAAGCGATTGTCCTTGGGAAACAGAACCAGCCCGAGCACCTGTGGACCTATTAGTGAGAGCAGCAAAATGAAAACCGAATTCTTTTCATGCCACATGTCATCGAAGCGCAGCAGGCTGCCTTCCCAGTTGGGCGTCTCGGCCTGTAGCGATGAACCGGTCAGGTAGCGGTGGGCGATGTCGATGAGGCTCATGCCGGATTGCAGGTCATGGGCAATCGCCGGGAAGGCCACCGAAAACCCCAGAGCGAAGCCCGGAATGGTCAGCAGGGTACGCAGTTTGTTTTCATACAGCAGTTGCAGGTAAAGCGGCAGCAGGACAACGAACGTCAACTGGTGAATCGCAGCGCCCAGTCCAGTCAGCAGGCCGATGATCAGTAGTTTGCCGACCTCACCGAAGCGCGGCTTCTGATCCAGATGGACCTGATACGCCAGCAGCACGAACAGTGAATTCAGGATGTAGACCTCGGCCTTGGTCGAGACCCAGAACACCCCGTGAGCGAGGATCGTTGCAGCCGCTGCAAGCAATGCCTGGCGCTGACTCGTACCGACATTCATCGCCAGCGAGTAGATGATCCACGCCAGCGGCAACAGCAAAATGGAGTTGAGCAAACTCAGCACCAGAGGGCCGAAGAGGTCAAAGACCAGGGTGTTGATGAATTGATACAACGGGTGATCCAGCGGGCCGAGGGACTGGCTGAAGTAATGCCCTTGGGACGCCTCGGCGAGAAATACCCCGTTGTCCATCCATTGAATCGGGCCGCTGGAAGCCATGAAGCTGGTAACGATTGCGGCACAGAGCAAAAGCAAGGCAACTGCATTTGACGAATGACGGTGACTTCCCTGGACCATCGCGTGACTCCTGTACGGTGAATTAATCCGTTGCTGATTGTTCAATCACGGTTCGATCCTGCGCGTCTTCGCCCTTGAGCTGCAGCAGCATCACGGCACCAATCGCCACGGCAAACCACAGGGTCGCGAGGCGGATCAGCACCGTGGCGGCAATCGCGTCGGCGCTGGACATGCCTTTCCATACCAGCAGGCCGACCATCACCGCTTCGGCACCACCCAGCCCACCCGGCATGAAGCTGATTGCCCCGGCCAGCATCGCCAACGCATACACGAACACGGCAAAGGTCAGCTCGATGTCGGCACCCATCCAGTTCAGGATCCAGTGGAACGCCAAGGCTTCAGCGCTCCAGGCGATAACGCTGAGCGAGGTCACGCCCAATAACAGGCTCAGGCGATGACAGCGCTGGGCTGCCAGCAAGACTTCAAGAAGATGATGAGCCAGGCTCAACAGTTTTCCACCCCCGGCCGGGATTGCCGCTGCGATACGTTCCAGCAGACGCCGTTGCGAAAGCACCAGCAAACCGATGCACACCAGTGCTACACCAACCACGATCATGGGGCGTGACGCCGGGTACAGTGACAGGCCGAACAGGGTCAGCAGAACCACAGCAAACAGGTCTGACAGACGCTCGCTGAAAAACGCCGCGAAACTTTGCGGATACGGCACACCCCAGCGCTTGAGCAACACGCCCCTCAAGGCTTCACCGGCCTTGCCTGGCGTAGTGGTGAGGGCAAAACCCGCCAGATAGATCTTCAGGCTCGGCTGCCATGGCACAGGATGACCGAGCACGTTCAGATACGTCTGCCAGCGCAAGAAACGCAGCCCGTAATTGGCTGCCGACATCGCCAGTGCGATAGCGATGCCGATCAATCCGACTTCACCCACCGCCTTGCTGACTGCCTCCCAGCCGCCCCACAGGGAGAAGCCCAGATAACCCAGCGCAGAACACACGACCGAAAGCACCACGGCACGATAACGCCAGCCCGACAGCAACAGCGTTTCGTTCATAGGTTCAGCCTCTTGAACACTGGCTGTGGAATGGAGCGGATGATCAGCATGATCAACGCCCAGAAACCGGGGGTGTACAAGGTTGGCGCTTTGCGGGCGATGCCGGCGACGATACGTTCCGCCACTTGCTGGGGCTGTGCCAACAGCGCTGCCGGGAGCGATAGCCCTTGAGTCATGGGCGTGTCGACGAAGCCGGGCTTGATCGTCAGGACATGCACGCCGACCTTGAAAAGCCGTGCCTGCAAGCCTTCGCTGAAGGTCGAAACCGCTGCCTTGGCTGAGCCATACAGATAGTTGGACGGCCTGCCGCGGTCCCCCGCGACTGAAGAAATGACGGCCAGACTGCCACATCGTTGGGTTTCGAACTGATTGGCCAACAGGGTCAACAAGGCGATAACCGAGGTGCCGTTGTTGGCAAACTCCTGCAAGGCGACGCTCACGTTCTGCTCGCAGACCTTCTGGTCGGGCAGGGTGCCATGGGCAATCAGTGCAACGTCGATCTGCCCGAGTGCCAGCAGGCAACTCTCCAGCATGGCCGGGTGGGAGGCAATGTCCGTAGCGTCCATTTCGTGCAGGGTAATGGCTTTGGCGCCACGGCCCTTGAGATCCGCCGCTGTCTGTTCAAGCTTGTCGGCATTTCGCGCCACCAGGAAAAAGTCGCTGCCTTCATTGGCCCACAATCGGGCACAGGCAGTGGCAATGGCCGAGGTCGCGCCGATGATTAACACTCGTTTCATAAGGTGCCTCGTTTCATAAAATCACTCGTTGCCAGAAGCGGGACATCAGGGAGGGATCGCGCAGTGCTTCGAGGCGTTCCCAGGCGGGATACGCCTGACGGAAGTCGCTGCCGCTCATGTGCGCGTCCTTGGCTGGATACAGGCGACCGCCCGCGGCCCGGACGATCGCATCCAGACGTGGGAACAGGACGTGTCGCAAATCGCTGCTGTTGGGGAAATCCAGCGCCAGCGAGGTGCCGGGCAGGGGAAACGACAGCAGCCCGGGCGAGACGATATCGCCGCAGCGCTTGAGCACTGCCAGGAATGAACCCTGGCCGGATTCGGCGATAACCCCAAGCAGCTCAGCCATCGCCACTTCGGCGTTCGCATTGGGAATCACGCACTGGTATTGCTGAAACCCTTGGCGGCCGTAGATGCGGTTCCAGTGCAGGATGCGATCCAGCGGATAGAAGAACGGCGCGTAGGCGCTGCGTCGGGCTGTGCGCTTGCCCGGATGCGCGCGCCAGTACAGCGAGTTGAACGCGCGCAACGACAGGTTGTTGATCAGTGAGACGGGCGGCGTGACCGGCATTTTCAGGCGACTGCTGCGCTCGACTTCAAGGGAGCCATAGCGGGCATGGTCACCGACGATGAACACGCCGCGCCCGGTATCGGCACCTTTGGCCAGGCAATCGACCCAGGCCACGCTGTACTCATGTTGATGGTCGAGTTCGGCGGACAGGCTGAAAAACTCTGCAAGATTGGCGAAGCGCACCACGGAGCTGTCGATCTGGCTGGAGCGTACCGGCATCAGTTGCAAATCGGCCCAATTGATAACGCCGGTCAGGCCCAGACCGCCAATACTGGCGGTGAACAGTCTGGTGTTTTCCATCGGCGAACAGATCCGCGCTGTTTCGCCGTGACGCAGCAGGCCGAAACGCAAAACATGATTACCGAACGTGCCTCGCAGATGATGGTTTTTGCCATGCACGTCATTGGCAATGGCACCACCGACGGTTGCGAACTGGGTGCCTGGGGTTACCGGTAAAAACCAGCCGCGAGGGATCGCCGCGGCCAGAATTTCCGCGAGGGTCACGCCGGCTTCCACGCGGATGGTTCCGGTGCTCCAGTCCGCCCGGATAAAGCGGTCCAGCGCTCGCATGTGCAGGACCTGATCACTGGCGGCCAGGCAACTGTCGCCATAGCTGCGGCCGTTGCCGTAGGGCAGGCTGGTCTGATGCTGGTCGATGACGTTGTGCAGGTGATCTGTCAGGCCGTCTATCCATGGACAGGTATGTCCGTGTTGCGCGGTGCGGGGGTATCTGCCCCAGGAATACAAGGGTTCAGTCATGCTGCAATCCAGAAAACCAGAACGAAGAGGGCACCGATCACCTGGCTCATGCGGTCGCGAATCGCGAACACCACCGGGTCATCGTTCATCAGGCCGCGATGGGTGAGCATCCACACACGGGTGATCCAGAAAAGCAGCAGCGGGCAGGTCAGCCAGATCACATGAGGATGGCCGTACATCGCCACCGTCGAGCCTTCATGGATGTACAGCGCCAGGACCATCACCGCCAGGTGTCCGGATGAGGCGCCGAGCGCTGCGATCATGTCCAGGTCGCCGGGGTAGTAACCGCGGCCACGCGCCTTGTCCATGAGGTCCTTGGCCCGGGCTTCACGCAGTTCGGCGTAGCGTTTGACCAGCGCCAGGCTGAGGAACATGAACATTGAGAAAGCCAGAATCCAGAAGGTCAGGGGCAAACTGAATGCGGCCGCACCTGCCAGAATCCGGGCGGTGTAGAGCATCGCCAGGACGATCACGTCCAGCACCATCTGGCGTTTCAGGCTTAATGAATACGCCAGGGTCAGCCCGTAATAGGCCGCC
Source organism: Pseudomonas maioricensis (assembly GCF_022790535.1). Lineage (GTDB taxonomy): Bacteria > Pseudomonadota > Gammaproteobacteria > Pseudomonadales > Pseudomonadaceae > Aquipseudomonas > Aquipseudomonas maioricensis. The sequence continues at coordinate 52,935 of NZ_LOHG01000023.1, read as the reverse complement.
AGGACGGCAGAGAATTGCCAGGGCAACAGCAAGGCGGCCCCCCCGAATGCTGCGATCAATAACAGCGGGACGACCATCAGCCCGGCTTTGATCGACAGCTTGCCGCTGGCGAAAGGGCGCTTGCATTTGGTCTTATGATGGCGGTCGTCAGCAAGATCGAGCAGGTCGTTAAGGACGTACACACTGGAAGCGCACAAGCCAAAGAACAGGAAGGCCAATACACCATTAAGCAAAAGGTCTGCTCTGCCAAATTGATGTGCTGCGAGCAACGGTACGAAGATCAGCGCGTTCTTCATCCACTGGTGCATACGCAAAGCTTTACGCCAGTCGCGCAGGCTTGCTGTATTGGAGTGAATGACGTTTTTTACGTTGCCTTGCGCCTTGGCTTTTTTCTCCACTCCGGACAGTGGATTGACGACTATCGCCTCGCGGGCAGCGTCCCAGATGGGCAGATCGTCCATGGAGTTGCCAAGGTAATCGAAGCCGTTCTGTCCGTAATGACCCACCAGCAGATCACGCTTCTTGTGCGCAGACAGGTTGCGGTCGGCATTGGACGCCACCACCAGGTCGAAGAGTTGCAAGTGTTCGGCGATGCGTTTGGCCAGGCTGTCATGACTGGCGGTGGCCAGCACGATCATCCGTCCGTTCGCCCGCTCGGCCTCAATCAGTTCGATCACTTGCGGGTCATACGGCAATACCGTGACGTCAATCTGTGTATTGAGCGCCAGACCTTCTTTAAGGGCCGCTTTGCCTTTCAATAACCATCCAAACAGTTTGAATATTTTCAGCGGATGACTCCGAATGAAGGTCATTGCTGTTTCCATCAACAAGTCGGATCGCAATAAGGTGCCGTCGAGATCGACAACTAACGGGGTGAAAATCTGGGGAGTAGTGAGTTGAACTCTTCCCTGAATTCTGGCCATGTCTGTGCACTCCTGCCGGGGTTGAGCGCACTATGAAACGGAATATTCATTTCGCCACCTCAATAAAATTAAACAGCCCTTGGTATATCGTCATGGCGCTGGCGTCAGAAAGTTTCCCGGGCCTGCAAGCCTTGATAAACAAGGCGGGTGTTTCATTAAACTTACAGCTGAACCGATGTTTCCAATCGGAACGGATGCCTCAATCCTGATACCTTTTTACCGTTTTTACAGGGCCTGGCCCATGTCTCCATTTCCATGACACCGCGCTGCTCGCGGAAAACACTGGATCTGTAGGAGCTGCCGAAGGCTGCGATCGCGGCGTGTCAGGTTGTACGCTTCGCAGCCTTCGGCAGCTCCTACAGAAGATGCATTTCAGCTTGAGAGCTTGCATTGTTCGACGGGGACTGCGGAGCCACTGTTTATTCGATAAGGCTGCGAGTCATAATGACCTCGTTTTTTTCAGCCGATGGAACGCAATCATGATGAGCAATCCGCTATTAAGTGCCCTCGTTCCGTTAGTGGCCGACCTGAGTCGCGAGCTACCTGATGAGGAGCGCTATCGGCGATTGTTAAACGCGTTGCGGCAGTTGTTGCCCTGCGATGCCGTGGCGCTGCTCAAACTTGAAGGGGAGGTGCTGGTACCGCTTGCAGTAGAGGGGCTGAGCGCCGACACCCTTGGACGCCGTTTTCGCGTGGATGAACATCCCCGGCTGAAAATACTCCTGGAGAACCCGGGACCCACGCGTTTCTCGATGGACTGTGACTTGCCGGATCCTTATGACGGTCTGGTCGACGGCCATCAGGGACATCTGGAGGTTCATGATTGTCTGGGGTGTCCGCTTTATTTTCAGGACAAGCCTTGGGGGTTGATCACCCTGGACTCCCTGAACCCTTCAAACTTCAATCAGGTTGACCTGGATAACCTTGAGGCGTTTGCCGGACTGGCCGCCGCAACGGTGATGGCCAGTGAGCGCATCAACCAACTGGCACGTGGTTTCGAGGACCAACGCCAATTGGCCGAAGTCTACAAGCGTGCTGCAGGCGGTCGCGGGCCGCGAGAGTTGATTGGGCAGAGTCCGGCCCACAAACGACTGGTTCAGGAGATTCAGTTAGTCGGTAACAGCCCGCTATCGGTACTCATCACGGGAGAAACCGGGGTTGGTAAAGAACTGGTGGCCGAAGCCATTCACCTGAGTTCACCCCGTGCCCACAAACCACTGATCAGCCTCAACTGTGCAGCGCTTCCGGAAATGCTGGTTGAAAGTGAGCTGTTTGGCCATGTCAGAGGGGCTTTCTCAGGAGCCGTCAATGGGCGCTCCGGAAAATTCGAACTGGCCGACGGCGGAACCATTTTCCTTGATGAAGTCGGTGAGCTGCCTTTGCCAGTGCAGTCCAAGCTGCTGCGTGTCTTGCAAAGCGGTCAACTCCAGCGCGTCGGTTCTGACCAGGAGCATCAGGTGGACGTACGGATCATTGCCGCCACCAATCGCGATCTTGCCGAAGAGGTCCGGTCCGGTCGCTTTCGTGCCGACCTGTACCACCGGCTGAGCGTTTATCCGCTGCTGGTTCCGCCGCTGCGCCAGCGTGGCCGGGATGTATTACTGCTGGCGGGGTATTTCCTGGAAGAAAACCGTGCGCGCATGGGCTTGCGCAGCTTGCGACTCAACAATGAGGCGCAGAAATTATTGCTGGGGCATACGTGGCCGGGGAATGTTCGCGAGCTGGAACACCTGATCAGTCGGGCAGTGCTCAAGTCCCTTTCGTTGAGCCCCGAGCGTCCACGTATTCTTACTGTTGAAGCGCAAGCTCTAGGTCTGGAAGAAGAGGCTGTTAGTGTGAGCACAAAACTACAAGAAAGACTGCACTTGCCCTCGGGTTCAGATATGGAACATGGGGGTTCATTGAAGGCGGCAGTGGATGCTTATCAAAAACAATTAATTGAACAGGCATTATTTTGCCATCATGGCAAGTGGGTGGAAGTGGCCAGGGAACTGGGCGTAGATCGCGCTAATTTGAATCGACTCGCCAAACGCCTGGGTATTCGATAAGCATCTTTTTTTCGTTAAATCAAGCGTATGAAGATATAAGGCAGCGTGCCACATGGCGATCGATTGCTTGGTCGCGTTTTGTGAAAAAAGAGTGAATTTTTTGCAAAGCCGGGAGGTCATCTATTGCACTAAGCAAACCAAAAGGAGGCGCTGCCTGGATGTCACAGTACAAACACTACAGAATCGATTATTTGTTAAACGGCGCGTTCAAGTCTTTCTACATCAGTGCAGAGCACATGGATAATTCCGAAGCATGGCATCATGCCAGTGTCGATGCAGGTATCGCCCGTATTCCGAAATATCGAACAGAGAAAGTCCCCCGCGTTTCCAAGCCTTACGCGGAACACTTCGGTATAACCAACGTGGAGTGGTTGCAAAGTTGATGAAAATGGCCGACGTTCCCCGGTGGGGGCGCCGGCCTGTTGCACCTGCAACGGGGGCGACGCGCCGCGATCAATTGCGGGGCTTTATACGGTGAAAATCACCTTTCTCTGGCAGTAACTCAGTCCCTGGTTCAAAGCCCGCATCCGGATCGGTTTCGTCGATCACGGGAGCCGGTAATGTTTCGGGATACTGTACGTCCGTTAATTCGACATCGGGACTTTCCGGGCGGGAACCGACCATGGCATACCTCCTCTTTGTTAGTTGGCCAGGCATGTTTCTATTGAAGCAGCCTGGCACGACGTGTTCGGGTGAGGCGATGATCGGACGTGCAACGACGCCGTTATGTATCAGCGGTGCGCAATATTTTCCAGCGCCAGATTACGGGTTCGCGGCCCGAATCTACCGATGGTAATCATCACGATCAACATGCTGCTGACAATGAATGCCAGAACGCCCGGGGTGCCGAAGTGATCAAGGAAGAAGCCGATCAACAGGCTGCTGAACACGGTCGACAAGCGACTGAATGAATAGCAGAACCCCACCGCGCGGGCGCGGATGTTGGTCGGGAACAATTCGCCCTGATAGGAGTGGTAACTGAAACTCAGCCATGCGTTGCAGAAGGTGATCATTACACCGCAGAACACCAGACCTGTTGCCGAAGACTGGAAGGCGAACAGGGTGCCGAAGATCATCGAGCCCAGCGCTGATCCGACGATCTGCCATTTGTTTTCGAAACGGTTGGCGAACTTCACGAACAGCAACGGGCCCAGTGGGTAGGCGAGGGTGATGATAAATGCGTAACCCAGACTATGGGTGACGCTGACACCCTGACCGGACAATAACGCTGGCAGCCAATTGCCGAAGCCGAAGAAGCCGATTGCCTGGAAGACATGGAACACGATCAGCATCAAAGCCCGGCGGCGGTAAGGCGGTTGCCAGATGTCAGCGAAACGCCCTTTGCCTGAGACCGCGACAACTTCCGGTTCGGGGGCGTCCAGTGGTTTGCCATGATCGCGCTGACAGCGTGCTTCGATGTCATCCATGATGCGTTCTGCTTCCTCGAAACGCCCATGTTGAGCGAGCCAGCGCGGTGATTCAGGCAGACGTGAACGCAACCACCAGATGAACAGCGCGAACACCGCGCTGGCCAATACCACCCAGCGCCAGCCGGAAATACCGAAGGGAGCTTGTGGCACCAGCCACCAGGACATCAGCGCAACGGCGGGTACCGACAGGAACTGAATAAAGAAGGCAAAAGCAAAGGCCGAACTGCGCATGCGTTTGGGCACCAACTCTGCCAGGTAAGCATCAATGGTCACCAGTTCTATGCCCAGACCGATCCCCACCAGAAAACGCATGCAGATAATGCCCAGCGCATCAGTCTGAATGCCCATCAACACCGTGGCGATGGTGTACCAGATCAACGCGAAGGTAAAAATCGCCCTTCGGCCAAAACGGTCGGCAATCGGGCTGAGCAGGCTGGCACCCAGAAACAGACCGAGAAAGGTCGCCGAGGCGAAGGCAGCCTGATCGGAAAAACCGAACACGCCCTGGGCACCTGTCGCAAAGATGCCATCGCGCAGCAGGCCGGGGCTGATGTAGGCGGTCTGAAACAGATCATAAAGCTCGAAAAAGCCACCGATGGAGAGCAGTGCTACCAGTTTCCAGACTGTAGCAACGGCGGGCAGGCGATCAATTCGCGCAGAAATATGTGCAGCGCGGACCGGGTCGGATCCGTCAACGGCGATCTCGTCCGCCTGACTGCTGGCGGTAGAAGGGGTGGACATACGCAGGCTTCCATTATTGTTGATGACATATGGTAGCGCTTTTACAATTGGTAATGATTGTTAGCTCTGGACGTTGCGAGTCCTTTATTGATTGATTATTGCTTTTAAATTCCTATATTTAGCTTTTTCTGCTGAATAAGCCGAGTCTTTCGCAGATCCTTGTAGGAGCTGCCGAAGGCTGCGATTCGGTTCCTCTGCTGCACCGCGATCGCAGCCTTCGGCAGCTCCTACAGGAAATGTGGAAGACGTGGGACCGACTGGAGGGATGCTATCCGACTGTATCAAGATGTGTATTGAATCTTTAAGATTGGCCTTCCGCTCCGTTGCCAGTCTGGTTCCTGTGAAATTCAAACTGCCCACCACCGCTACCGCTCCCTTTTGTCCATCGGCTGTTACCGACAGCGTTGCCATCCCGGCCAGTGCCTCGCTGGCGCGCAAGATGTTGTTGTTCGTCGGCCCGGGTTTGCTGGTCTCCATTGGGTATATGGATCCCGGTAATTGGGCCACCGCCATCGAAGCTGGCTCGCGCTTTGGCTATGCGCTGCTGTTCGTCGTGGTGCTCGCCAGTTTGTCCGGTATGGTCCTGCAAAACCTCTGTTCACGACTGGGTATCGCCACGGGGCGCGACCTGGCGCAACTGTCTGCGTCGCGGTACAGCCCCGGTGTCGCCAAAGGACAGTGGCTGCTGGCGGAATTATCGATCCTCGCTACCGATCTGGCTGAAGTGCTGGGCGCGGCGTTGGCATTTCATCTGTTGTTGGGCGTTTCCATCACGACCGGCGTAGTGCTGACAGCGTTCGACACGTTGATCGTGCTGGCCTTGCAAGGCGCCAACTTTCGCCGTCTCGAAGCAATCGTGCTGGGATTGATCGCCACGATTGGCGCCTGCTTCACCGTGGAACTGGTACTGATCAAACCGTTCTGGCCGGACGTTGCGGCGGGCTTGAAGCCCAGTTGGGACGTACTGAGCAGTCAGGAACCGCTGTACCTCGCCATCGGTATTCTCGGCGCGACGGTGATGCCCCATAACCTGTATCTGCACTCCTCGGTGGTGCAGACCCGGGTCAATGGCAGCGACAACGCCAGCAAAGCCAGCGCGATCAAGTTTGCTCGCCTGGACACCATCGCCTCGTTGAGCCTGGCACTGTTGATCAACGCCGCCATCCTCATCCTCGCCGCAGCGGCATTCCACAAGAGCGGACATACCGACGTGGTCGAAATTCAGGATGCCTACCACCTGCTTGATCCGTTGGTGGGTGGCGCTGTCGCGAGCGTCTTGTTCGGCATCGCATTGCTGGCGGCTGGGCAGAGTTCGACGTTCACCGGGACCATCGCCGGGCAAGTCGTGCTTGAGGGCTTTTTACAGGCGAAAATTCCCTGCTGGCAGCGACGCTTGATTACCCGGGCACTGGCCTTGATTCCAGCGCTGATCGGCGTGATCTGGTTGGGCGACGGTGCGGTGGGCAAGATGCTGGTCCTCAGCCAGGTCGTACTCAGCCTGCAGTTACCATTTGCCTTATGGCCCTTGATCCGCTTCACCAGCGATCGGCAATTGATGGGGCCGTTCGTCAATACTCGCCTGGTGAAAATAGCCGCATGGGGACTGTTCGGGTTGATCTCGGCGGCGAACCTGACGTTGATGTGGTTCTGGGTGAGTTGAAGGCTACTCCCGGCGAACTGCCTGACTCAAAGAGGTGTCTGTTGGTTTAGACGGTATGGACGTGGGATCGGCTTTAGCCGGGAGGAGGCCGGAGCAGTCACTACATGTGTGTCGTCTGACAGGCAGCTACCCGGCTAAAGCCGATCCAGCGAGGATTGCACAACCTTGAAGACCTCACCTGATTCTGGCCAGATTTTCGAAACCGATCTCCCCGCGCGTCTTGATCGCCTGCCTTGGGGGCGCTTTCACACGCTGCTGGTGTTTGCCCTGGGAATCACCTGGTTGCTCGATGGCCTGGAAGTCACCTTGGCAGGTTCGGTATCGGGTGCCTTGAAAAGCAGCCCCGCGCTGCAACTATCCAACAGCGATATCGGTCTGGCAGGCGCGGTCTATATCGCCGGTGCAGTCCTGGGCGCTTTGCTGTTTGGCTGGCTGACGGACCGCCTTGGGCGTCGCAAGCTGTTCTTCATCACCTTGTTGCTGTACGTCGGCGCTACCGCAGCGACAGCCTTTTCCTTCAGTCTGGGTAGTTTCCTGTTGTTCCGTTTTCTGACGGGGATGGGCATCGGTGGTGAATACACTGCGATCAATTCGACGATTCAGGAATTTACACCGGCGCGATACCGCGGCTGGGTCGATCTGACCATCAACGGCACGTTCTGGCTGGGAGCCGCGTTGGGCGCCGGTGGTTCGATCGTGTTGCTGGATCCCGCCTGGATAGGCGGCGATCTGGGCTGGCGGCTGTGTTTCGCGATTGGCGCGGCGTTAGGACTGTTGATTCTGTTCATGCGTCTATGGCTGCCGGAAAGCCCGCGCTGGCTGCTGATTCACGGCCAGGCGGCGGAGGCTACACGCATTGTCGAGCAGATCGAAAACCGGCTTCGCGATCAAGGCCATGAACTCCCGCCTCTGACGGGTAAACCCTTGCGGCTGCATGCACGGGATCACACGCCGATCAGCGAGATCTTTCATACCCTGTTTGTCAGCTTTCGCCAGCGAGCACTGGTGGGTATGACGCTGCTCACCGCCCAGGCATTTTTCTACAACGCGATCTTTTTTACCTACGCATTAGTGCTGACTGATTTTTATAACGTGCCCGCTGATCAGGTCGGCTGGTACGTTCTGCCGTTGGCGTTGGGTAATTTCTGCGGCCCGCTGTTGCTGGGACGACTGTTTGACGTAGTAGGCCGCAGAGTCATGATCAGCCTGACTTACGCAGTGTCCGGCGTATTGCTCGCCATCAGCGGGTACCTGTTTCAGCAAGGCATGCTCGATGTGACACAACAAGCCGTAGCCTGGATGGTGATTTTCTTCTTTGCCTCGGCGGCTGCCAGCTCGGCGTATCTGACCGTGGCGGAAACCTTCCCGCTGGAGATTCGGGCCTTGGCGATTGCCGTTTTTTACGCGTTTGGTACCGGCCTCGGGGGGATTATTGGCCCGACACTGTTCGGGGAGCTGATTCAGACTCAAGACCGCAGCAATGTGCTGATCGGTTACTTGATTGGCGCAGCGTTAATGCTGATAGCCGCAGTGGTGCAGGCCGTTTGGGGCGTTGCATCTGAGCGCAAATCGCTGGAGGAGGTCGCCAGACCGTTGTCCCAGGCGCAAGATTGATCAGCAGTCGATGCTTTGGGCCACCGTGCGCAAGTCATCGACGGAGGCTTGCAGTTTGTCGATTTGCGTAATGACGTCCGCGACATCCAGTGGCCGCACGGAGTGCTGCAGATAGAGCAGGTGCCCTGAGAGGTTCAGCGAGACATTCTCGAGATCATTGGCAGTGCGCTGCAGATCACTCTGGATATTTTTCAGATGTTCGATGTTCAAACTTGTATCTCCGGAAGTCAGGGGCCAGTGGCATTGACGTCCAGGTCAAGATGAACCATCGATACTCAGTGATGGCTATTTGACATTTTGCGCAAAAAAAATGTATTTGTCGCGTATTTTTTATTCGTCTTCCGGATCGGACTCGGAATAAGAGTCCAGCAGCGCAGCCAGCGCTAGCGTGCGTTGCAAACCGGACGTGGTTTGCATGATCTGAGCAACGGCTTCAATGGCCGCCGCTTTGGCTGCTTCCCGTTCCGCTTCCGTGTTATTCGGTGTTGCGTCCTGAGCCGCGGCAATGATCGATTCTTCAAAACTGTTCATGGGTTGCGCTCTGCAAGTGAAGGCATCTGACGGCTGGCTTGTATGAGCCGCCTGTCCAATGCGGGCCATTCTGCCTGATTCCTGTCGTCAGAGTCAGTGGCCGCAGTGCAGTGGGTGATTTTATTCAATACGCCGTCAGGTCTGATCCCTACCTTGATCATGTCATTTCAGATCAGGTTAAAGGTATTCAGATGAGTGTGTTGTTATCCATGGCAGCCTTTGCGCTGGCCTCTTCAATTACCCCGGGCCCGGTCAACGTCGTCGCGTTGAGTTCAGGGGCTCGCTACGGTCTTGGCTCGGCGCTGCTGCACGTCACCGGGGCGACACTGGGTTTCACGCTGCTGTTGATCCTGATCGGCTTCGGCCTGCATGAAACCTTGGTGCATCTGCCGTTTCTGACTCTGGCAATCCAGTGGGCCGGGGTCGCCTTTCTGTTGTACATGGCCTGGAAGCTTGCACTGGACGACGGCAGGCTGGACGTGGAACGCGAAGGTGACAAGCCTTCGATGCTGGTGGGGGCGGTCATGCAGTGGCTTAACCCCAAGGCGTGGCTGGCGTGCATCGCTGGAATGGGAGCGTTCGTTGCCAGTGGCGAGACTCGCCTGATCTGGCAGTTCGCGGCGATCTATTTCGTGATCTGCTATCTGTCGCTGGCGTGCTGGGCGTTCGCGGGAACCTTCTTGCGACACTACTTGAAAAGCGCACTGGGCATTCGCGTCTTCAACCGCAGCATGGCGCTGCTTCTTGTAGGGTGCGCGGTCTATCTGTTGGCGTACTAGCCATTACTGCAATCGGTATTGCCCCGGTGTCGCGGCCAGATGTTTCTTGAAGGCCCGCTGAAAATGCGCCTGATCGGCGAACCCCAGTTCTTGCGCGACGTCAGCGATCAGCCTGCCGCCTTTGAGCTGGGTGCGGGCGTGCTGGATGCGCCGGTTGATCAGGTAGGCGTGAGGCGTCATGTGATAGCGCTGTTCGAAGGCGCGGATCAGGTAGGAGCCGGAAAGGCTTGCCGCATTGCACATATCGTCCAGCGTGATGGGCTTTCTGAAGTTGTCGTTGATGTACTGCGCGGCTCGTTCGACCCGTTGCGTCGCCAGTTCCGGGCGTACCGGCGCGGTACCGAGGGTGTGTTGCATCTGGCTGAAGAACGCGACGGTTGTGCATTGCTTGTGCAGCACATCGGCCTGGCTGTCGATCAGGGTTGCATAGAGGTTGTTCAGGCTCGTGAACAGCGCGGGCACTGTGCTGTGGGTTTGCGCAACAGGTTGAAAGTCATGGTTGGGATCAAGGCCCAGTTCGTGTTGCAGGCGGGTCAGCCACTGGGTATCGACATACAGCATCAGATACGACCAATGCTGGTCGGCAATCGGGTTGCAGGCATGAACGTCGCCAGGGTTCATCAGCACCACCGTGCCCGCGCGCACCTGCTGGCTGCTCTTCTCATGCAGATAAGTACTTTGCCCGGCCGTGATTGCACCGATGGAAAACACTTCATGTGAATGCTTGGCGTAACACAACTTGCGCCCATCACCCACCGAACGCGCCTCGATAAAAGGCAACTGATCGTCCCGCCAGAAGTAGGGGGCTTGTGGTTGTTGGCTCATGCTGTGTCAATCCTTTGAGTTGAAAATGGATTTCCTGTAGGAGCTGCCGCAGGCTGCGATTCGATTTCTCTGCTGCACCGCATCGCAGCCTTCGGCAGCTCCTACCGTTCTGATGTTCCCCGGGATGTCGGTCCGCTTCTCAGGATAGCGTTTCCGGAGACTAGCGCATCCTTGCCAACCCTCAAACCTTCAGCAGCAAATCCCGCAACCGGTCCAGTGCCGGGTCTATATCAAGGGTTTCGATGGCACCAAAGCCCAGGTAGATTCCGGGGCGCTCAGGCGTTGACTGGTAATACGGTGTCAGCGAGTAAATGCCCACACCGTGCTGCCGAGCCTGCTGGATAAGTTGCTCAACATCCATCGGGACCCGGCACCAGAGCGCCATGTGGAAACCCGCTGTCGCCGGAATGGCTTCGAACCAGGGTGACAAATCACTCGCGAAGCGCGCCAGGATACGCTCTCGTCGTCCCGCATAAATCCCGTAACAGCGACGGATGTGCTTTTGCAGTAAACCGTCGTCAATGAACTTGGCCAGCGCCCACTGGTTCAGGGTACTGGTGTGCCAGTCGGTCAATTGACGGGCCTTGATGACCGCCGCGTAAATTGCCGTGGGCAGCACGGCGTAGCCTAGACGCAATTCCGGCAGCAGGGTTTTCGAAAAAGTGCCGACGTACGCGACTATTCCGTGAGGATCCATGCTCTGTAGCGAGTCAGTGGGCTGCCCCTCATAGCGGAACTCGCTGTCGTAATCGTCCTCGATGATGATCGCGCCGATGCGCCGCGCTTTCTCCAGTAAGGCCTTGCGGCGCACCAGGCTCATGGGCATGCCCAGCGGCATCTGATGTGATGGCGTGACATAGATAAGCCGTGCATCTTCCGGGATCGCATCAACCTGCATGCCTTGTTCATCCACGGGCACGCCAACCACCGTAGCTCCTTGGGCCGAGAATAATAGACGGGCCGGTCTATAACCTGGATCCTCCATTGCGACGCAGCAGCCAGGCTCGGTCAGCACGCGTGAAATCAGGTCCAGCGCCTGCTGTGCGCCGTTGCACACCACAACGTCGTCCGCTACGCAGCGTACGCCGCGGGCGAAGGCGATATGCCCGGCAATCGCCTTGCGCAAAATCTCCAGCCCCTGCGGCTGGCTATACAAGCCGGGGGCTTTGGCCATCTGTCGCAGGCCGTGTTGAATACAGCGTCGCCATTCTTCGTTGGGGAAGTGACTGCGACTGATCGCGCCGCCAATAAAGTCGCCGCGTTGGGTTTCTTCACGGGTAGGGTGGCGCAGACCCAGATCAAGGCTTTGCCACCTGGCCAGCACCTCAGCGCTGGCCAGATCACAGGCCTCCTGCTTGCGTGACGGCGGCTTCGGCAAGTGATTGACGAAGGTGCCGCTGCCGATCTTGCCGACCAGGAAGTTTTCGTAGGTCAGGCGTGAATAGGTGTCGGAAATAGTTTTGCGGGACAAGCCCAGTTGTGTTGCCAGCAAGCGGCTGGGCGGTAATTGCACACCCGCCGCGAGCCGGCCGCATTCAATACTGTCGCGCAATTGCTCATAGAGCTGGTTCGCCAGATCCTTGCGGCCTTTGATGACAATGTGCAGTTCCATCGTTTGCTCCTGGCCTACCGTCACACGGGTGAGGGCTGCCGATTCTTCCAGTGCATGTTGCGTTCGGCAATCAGGTTTTGCAGCCAGTCCATGAACACCCGGCAGCGCTCCGGCAAATGTCGACGATGGGCGTAGAGCAGGGAGATTTTCATGGGCAGTGGACGATAATCCGGGAGGATTTCGACCAGCTCTCCACTAAGCAAATGTTTACACATGCCCATGCGCGGCGACTGAATGATGCCCAGATTGCCCAGGCAGGCGGCTTCGTATGCCTGGACGTTATTGACGGTCACGCTGCGGGGCACGGTGAGGGTCTGGGTTTTGCCTTGTTCGTGATACTCAAAAAATGCGGTGCTGCTCCCAAACGCTGTCACATAGTGGATCAGCCGGTGTTGCTGCAGATCGGCCAGGGTCTGCGGGACGCCGTGCTCACGGGCGTAACCGGCACCGACACAATTGACCATCGCCAGGTCACCGAGATTGCGCGCGACGAGCGTGGTGTCCGGCAAGTCGCCGACGCGCAGTACACAGTCAAAACCTTCCCTGACAAGATCGACGCGGCGGTCGGTGCTGCTGATCTCCAGGTCGATCCCGGGGTGTTCGCTGAGAAACTCATGCAAGCGCGGCAGCACGATGTTATGGGCCATTGCAGTGGGCATGTCGACCCGCAGACGCCCGCTGAGCATCGCGTCGCTACGGAACAGTCCCTCCAGTTCGTCCATTTGCGCCAGCATGTCTTTACTGCGTTCGTACAACACGGCGCCGTCCGGAGTAGCCTGCACCTTACGCGTGGTGCGTAACAGCAGGCGGGTGCCGAGCAGTTCCTCCAGGGCCCGTACCTGCTCGGACACCGTCGAACGCGGCAAGCCAAGTGCTTCACTGGCCTGAGTAAAACTCGACAACTCGGTAACGCGCACAAACGAGCGCAACAGCTCCAGTTTGTTCATGAGGACACGCCTTTATTGTTCGTCGTGCTCGACCATTGATTTCGGGTTTTTGCCATTTATCTGATATCCCGCGAACAATAGACTTTTCCTCACTCGCTGAACACTTCAACCTGAACTGAGGGCATCACCATGAGCAGAAAAATCGCGATCATCACGGGCGCCAGTCGTGGCTTGGGTAAAAGCACGGCATTGCACCTTGCCGCGCAGGGCGTGGACATTATCGGCACTTACCAAAGCCGCCAGGCCGATGCTCAGGCGGTGGCGGATGAAATCCAGGCCTTGGGTGGCAAGGCAAAGATGCTTCAGCTGGATGTGGGGCAGAGCGACAGCTTTGATGCGTTCGCCGCGCAATTGAAAACGGTCTTGAAAGAAGTCTTCAATGCCGGGCAGTTTGATTTTCTCGTCAATAACGCCGGTGCGGGCATTTACGGCAGCATCGCCCAGACCACCGAAACACAGTTCGACCAACTGGTGAACATGCATTTCAAAGGGCCATTCTTCCTTACTCAGAAGCTTTTACCGCTGATTGCCGACGGCGGGCGAATCATCAATCTGTCCAGTGGGCTGGCGCGTTTCAGCATGGTCGGCTATGCCGCCTACGCCTCAATGAAAGGCGCGGTTGAAGTCTGGACTCGCTATCTGGCGCAGGAGTTGGGGCCTCGTGGAATAAACGTAAACGTGCTCGCGCCGGGCGCCATTGCGACTGATTTCGGGGGCGGCACGGTGCGAGACAATGCAGAGGTGAACAAGATGATTGCTTCCAGCACCGCATTGGGCCGGGTGGGCGAGGCGGACGATATCGGATCGGCGATCAGCATGCTGCTGGGGGATGGCGGCAAGTGGATCAACGGGCAGCGCATAGAAGCGTCGGGTGGGATTTTTCTCTAAGCCAGACGGCAGCTTCCCCTAAACCAAACATGCAAACCCGGTTCTGTAGGAGTGAGCTTGCTCGCGATAGCGTCAGGTCAGGCGATAATTTATCGACAGAAAAAAACTATCGCGAGCAAGCTCACTCCTACAGAGTTCAATGTTGCCGCAAGGCACGGGGGCCTGACCTACAAGTCCAGTGTGTTTACTTCTTCACCGGCACGATTTCAGTGATCTGCCCGTTGGTGAGTTGTACCTGCACATATTTGTCGTGGATCTGCACCCACTGGGATTCTTTGGCCGGTTCTTTCAGGCCGCGTTTGCTCCAGTCTTGGAGACCTTCTTCAGTGCGGCGGAATTTTTCAGGTGCGCGGGAGCCGAGCTCCAGCTCATGCATGTTGTCTTTGGACTTCTCGATGGTCGGCTCTGGGGCATCGGCGGCCTGGACTGACAGGCTGGTCACAGAAACGCAGCCAAGAATTGCCAGACAGGCGACGAGTGATTTGCTCTTCATATACAGCTCCTATGGCTCAGTGCGTAATGCTCTGTTCGTAGCTCTAGGACAACTGTCGAAAAAAATCATTCGGTTTGATTGTGCGGTGATGGCAGTTGGGGTCGTTGATCCGTGAACCAGTGCTCGCCCTGACGATACAGGGCGAGCATCTGTGTCCTTAATTCTTCAGTGTTTCGGCGACGGTGCTGGCCAGCGGCGTAGTCGGGCGGCCGATCAAAGCGCTCAATTGGCCGCTGTCATCGAACAGCGCGCCCTTGGCTGCCGCCGCGTCCGAGTCCGACAGCAGATCAGCAACGAAACCTGGCAGGCCTGCTTGAACCAGTGCCGCTTGAAAATCAGCCTGTGGCAGGTCGGTATAAGGCACGGTTTTGCCTGACTGCTTCGATATTTCTGCGGCAAAGTCGCTCAGCGTATAGAAGTCGTCGCCAGCCAGCTCATAGACGCGACCGTCCTGATCCTCAGTCGAGGTCAATACGGCGACCGCTGCGCCTGCGTAATCGTCGCGCGCGGCTGAGCTGATACGGCCATTAGCCGCACTGCCAAACACTGCGCCATGTTCCAGCGCGGCAGGAATGCCTGCCGTGTAATTCTCTGTGTACCAGCCGTTGCGCAGCAACGCGAAAGGTATGCCGGATGCCTGCAGCGCAGTTTCGGTCTGACGGTGTTCTTCTGCCAGGCCCAGCAATGAGGTGTCGGCATGCAGAACGCTGGTGTAGGCGAGCAGTTTTACGCCGGCACGCTTTGCCGCATCGATGACGGCTTGATGCTGGGCGGTACGCTGACCCACTTCGCTGGATGAAATCAGCAGAATTTTCTCGGCACCTTTGAAGGCGCTGTCCAGTGTTGCGGCTTGAGAGTAGTCGGCGTGACGCACCTGTACGCCCAATGCGGCAAGGTCAGCAGCTTTTTCCGGGCTGCGCACGGCGGCGATGATTTGTCCTGCGGGAACGCTAGCCAGCAGTTTTTCAATAACGAGACGGCCCAACTGACCGGTTGCTCCAGTAATGACGTACATGCTCGGTTCCTTGAAGGTATTTAAGGGAAGCCAGAGCATAAACATGATGCTAACCTTTCGTAAGTACGTACAAAAAGGTAAGTGTTATGGATCAATCAGAACAACACGGCTGCTCTCTGCTTTCCGCAGTGGTGGAGGCGCGGGCGGGGGAATTGATGGCGGCGGAATGCCCGTCACGGCTTATTTTGACCCATGTCTGCAGCCGGTGGGGCGTCTTGGTGCTGGTGGTTCTGCGCAAAGGGATGCATCGTTTCAGTGAGCTGCGCCGCACTATTGGGGGCGTGAGCGAGAAAATGCTTTCGCAGACGTTGCAGAATCTTGAGCATGATGGATTCGTCGAGCGTAAATCGCTGCCCGTCGTGCCGCCGCATGTTGAATACCGCCTGACGCCGCTGGGTGAGGAGGTGGCGCAGCAGGTCGAAAGTTTGGCGAACTGGATCGAGCACAATCTGCCCCGGATCATGCAGGCGCGAGAAGAAGTGGATTCAGCCAGATTGATCTGAGTACTGTTTGATGTGGCAGTAGCTTGTGGGAGCC
>NZ_LOHG01000023.1:29523-35993 GCF_022790535.1 Pseudomonas maioricensis | reverse complement strand
TTCACCCAGACAAAAAAATGCCCGGCGACATGAAGAGGCCGGGCAAAGGGGAGGTGAATCGTTTATTTCGGTTGCAGCGCCTCGCGGACGGCTTTCACGTCAGCGCTGGACACCGCAGGGGCGGCGTTACCCCAACTGTTGCGCACGTAAGTCAGCACGTTGGCGACATTTTCATCGGACAGCGCCCAACCCAGTGCAGGCATCGCCGGTGCAGTTGGCGCAGCATCGGTGGCTCCGGCGCGACTGCCTGCCAGCACCACGCGTATCATCGACGACGGATCCGCGCTGTTGATCAGTGGGGCCATCGCCAGTTTCGGGAACAGGTTTTCTGTGCCTTCACCATTGCCCACGTGGCACGCTGAACAGCGGTCGGCATAGATGGTTTTGCCTACGACCATGGCCGGATCTTTCGCGTCCAGCGCCTTGGGTGGCGCAGCCGGTTTCGCGCCATCCTTGAGGTACACCGCCACGGCCATCAGGTCGGCATCCTTCCAGTGCTGCGATGAATGCTCGATTTCCTCGGCCATAGGACCGGAGGCAATGTCGAAACGATTGGCACCGGTCTTCAGGTACTTGACGATGTCTTCCTCGGTCCACTTGCCAATGCCACTGTGGCCGTCGGCGGTGATGTTCGGCGCAACCCAGTTCTGCAGGTTGGCCCCGGTCAGGAATTGATCGTTCTTGTCACCCCCGGTCAAGCCTTTGGGCGTGTGGCAGGTACCGCAATGCCCCAGACCTTCCACCAGATAAGCACCGCGGTTCCACTGTTCGGACTTCTGCGGGTTGGCTTTGAATTCGCCTTCCTTGAAGTTCATCAGGTTCCACGCCAGCAAGCTGGTGCGCACGTTGAACGGGAAGGGCAACTGGTTGGTTTCAACCTTGTTGTCCACCGCGTCCAGCGTTTGCAGGTAGGCCCAGATCGCCTGATTATCCTGACGCGTCACCTTGGTGTACGCGGTGTACGGCATTGCCCCGTACAGGCGCTTGCCGTCCAGACCGTGGCCTTTGGACATGGCGTTCTGGAAATCGTCCAACGTCCAGCGGCCAATACCGGTGACCGGATCGGGCGTGATGTTCGCCCCCAACAGTTTGCCGAACGGCGTATCCAGTACTACGCCACCGGAGAAAGCCGGTTTGCCGGGCAGGGTATGGCAGGCGGTGCAGTCGCCCAGAGTGGTCAGATACCGGCCTTGTTCCACCAGGTTGTACGAGTCGGCACCGGTGCCAGCGTGTGCGACGTTAAGGGTCAGACCCAGTACGCCGACACAGACAGAGAGAAGGGTCTTCATACCGGGATCATCTCCCCTGGGCGCTTCAAATATCGGGTGCGAATCGCATCAGCAGCCTTGAAGGCCAGTGCCGCGACGGTGCCGGTGGGGTTGTAGCCAGGGTTCTGCGGGAAGGCCGATGACCCCACCACAAACAGGTTTGGTACATCCCAGACCTGCAGGTATTTGTTCACCGAACTGGTTTTCGGGTCCGCGCCCATGATGAAGCCACCGACAATGTGCGAAGACTGATACGGCGAACTGTTCCAGTGCCCGGTCTGGGCGCTGTCGACCATTTGCACCGGGTTCATGCTCTTGGCGATCTCGTGGACCTTGCCGGTCACATACGCGGCCATCTTGCGGTCGTTTTCCGGGAAGTCGAAGGTGATCCGCAGCAAGGGTCGCCCCAGCGGATCCTTGTAGGTCGGGTCCAGCGACAGGTAGTTGCCGCGAATCGAGTAGCTGCTCGCTTCACAGCCGATGGACATGCTGTTGGCGTAGTTCTTGACGGTCGCCTGCTTCCATTTCGAACCCCAGGTCGGGGTGCCCGGTGGCACAGGACGCGATTCGATGGGCGCTGCGCCGATGGGCGTGACTCGGGTGCTGCCGCCGCCGACGAAACCCAGACCGGAGTGGTCGAAGTTGTCGTTGTTGAATTCGTCGATGCCCATGCCAATCGCGCCGCCGCCGATGAACGGGTTGAAGTTCTTGTCATCGAAGAACAGACGCACGTTGTTGGCGGTCTGGTAGGCATAGTTGCGGCCGGTCGTACCGGTGTTGGTCACCGGGTCGTAAGGCTTGCCCACCCCGGATAGCAGCATCAGGCGTACGTTTTCAAAGATGAACGCGCTGATCACCACCAGGTCGGCAGGTTGCTCGAACTCATCGCCATTGGCATCGACAAAGATGATCCCGGTGGCGCGCTTGCCCGTGCTGTCCATGGTCACGCGCAGCACTTCACAATTGGTCTTGGCGGTGAAGTTCGGCTTGCGGATCAGCACCGGCAGTACCGTGGTGATCGCACTGGCCTTGGAATAGTTGGCACAGCCGTAGTTGGTGCAGAACCCACAGAAGGTGCAGGCACCCATGGTCACGCCCAGCGAGTTGGTGTAAGCCCGGGAAACCAGTGCCGATGGCACGGGGAAGGGCTTGTAGCCCAGATTCTTCGCCGCTTCGGCGAACAAAACCGGTGCGTAGGTCTGCTCGGTAGGCGGGTTCGGGTATTCTTCCGAACGCGCACCTTCGAAGGTGTTGCCGCCTTCCTGAATCACGCCCTTGATGTTGCCAGCCTTGCCGGAAACCCCGGCCAGACGGTCGAACTTGGTGTAGAACGGTTCCATTTCCTCCCAGTCAGTGCCCCAGTCCTGCAGGGTCAACTCGGTGGGCAGCTCTTTGCCGTAACGCTCGGTCAGGTGGCTGTGCAGGCGGAACTCTTCAGGCTGAAAGCGAAAGGCAATGCCAGCCCAGTGGTTGCCCGCGCCGCCGGTCCCGTTGCCGGGGTGAAAAGAGCCCCAACTGCGCATGGGCAAGGCCTTTTCGGTGACGTTATTGCGGATGGTGCACGTGTTCTGCTTGGTGCGCAGCATCAGATCCTGACGGCGCGCATAGCGCAATTCGTCGGTGGCAGATGCGATGTTGAAGTCGGCTGCCGTGTCGCGCCACGGACCGCGTTCGAAGCCAATAACACTCAAGCCTTCATCGGCCAGTTCGTTGGCGATGATAGATCCGGCCCAGCCGAGTCCGACAACCACCACATCGGTGGAAGGTAGTTTTCTAGCCATGTCGATTAACCCTTCTTTTGCCAGGCGGAGCTGCCGATGATCGATATCGGAGTGAGGTCGAGCTTCTGGTTATGCCTGCCGATGTAGTCTCGGTAGTCATAACGGGCGCCGGGAAAGCCGATCATTTTCCACGACACCATGTCGCGGTTGCCGCCATATACCGGGTCAGCAAAAAAGCCTTCCATGGTGTTGCCCAGCACTTGCTGGAAGAACAGCTTCGCGTCGATGCCTTCCAGCTCGATGGCGCCTTTTTCCAGATCGGTCAGGACCTTGTCGCGCTCTTCATTGCTCAGGGCGCTGAAGATTTTCTGGTGTTGCTGCTGGCAGTAGCGGGTCAGGGCAGCGATGCCCAGGCGATAACGCTCACGGGGTACCAATGGCGATTGATCACCCTGCATCGGCGTGCCTTTTTCGAACGGGCCCTGCATGTACAGGCGATCAAAAGTGCCGTACTCGCCTGCCAGCTGGCGGTCGATAAATACGGCGCAGCCAGCGTCTTTGCCACTGACGCTGAGGTCATCAGCCGGGATCAGACGCTCAACAATGGCTTCGACTTCCTGGGCTTCCTCGGCAGTAAAGAATTGCCAGCCGGGTGTTTCGTAATGCATCGGGCCGTTATGGTCAAAAGGCACCCATTGCGGCACGCCGGTCAGGGTGGCGGCCTTGGCGCTGGCGGCGGCACCGGCTGCCAGGGTGGTAGCAGAAGACACTAGCAGTTGGCGGCGGGTCAGGCCTTTGGGAGGTAGGTCAGTCATTTTTTTGAGGCTCCTGCGAACGCATACGACAGGAGCGGGTCCCATCGGCAGTTGGCGTATCGCGGTCAGTACACGGTGTTTGTCCGACTGAGGGACACTGAAAACTCACGTGAGGGTGTGACATTAGGTCTCTGGCAATTCGGTAGGCCCGAAGCGCATGCTGGGCAGGCAACAGCCAGACTCCGCAATCATCTTTTCGCACGTTCCACCATCATAGATATGTTGCTAAACGTTTCGCCGCACTCATTTTACAATGGACTGTTACGCTGAAAGTAATAATCCATGGGTGTTCTCCGACCATTCATGCCTACCAGGCAAGACAATCCTCCCTAAACAGGCGCTTCTTGGTATCGTGCGCACCCTGTCGCGTGTGGAAATATCTACTCACATATTTTCGTCATGCAGCCAGTGCCTGACTATGCGGTGCTTCGCGAGGCAACCAGTAGGAGCGCACGAGCACCGCGAGGCCGCGATAGCGGTGTATCAGACAGGACGCCATCGCGCCTCGCGGTGCTCGTGCGCTCTTACAGAAAGGTGAGAAGTCGATCAGGCAATGCACATTGTGAATTTTTGTCATTTATTTAAAGAGAAGCTGTAGAAATGCCCGATCCCATTCCTTTGAAGGATCACGAGAAAGACGCGCGGCTGGTCAACCGGCGGCTGATCGCGTGCGCGTTGCTCGTGGCTATATTGAGTGCGTGCCTGGTCGCGCGGATGTATTTCCTGCAGGTCACCGAGTACACCTATCACTCGACGATTTCCGAAAACAACCGTGTCCATGTGCTGCCAATCGCGCCCGAGCGCGGCCTGATTTATGACCGTAATGGTGTGGTGCTGGCGGATAACCGGCCCAGCTACAACATGACGCTGACCCGCGAGCGGGCAGGGGACTGGCACAAGGTCATCGATGAAGTGATGGTCTTGCTCAAACTCCCCGAGGAGGAGCGCATCCTCTTCGACAAAGACCTCAAGCAAGTGCGTCACCCGTTCGAGCCTGTGACCTTGCTGTACGAGCTGACTGAAGAGCAGATCGCCGTGCTGGCCGTCAATCAGTACCTGCTGCCGGGTATCGACGTTGAACCGCAGTTCGTCCGGCACTACCCGCTGGGGGCGCACTTTGCCCATTCCATTGGCTACGTTGGGCGAATCAACGAGAAAGAAGCAAAGCAGCTGGATTCCGTTGAATACCGCGGCACTCAGTCCATCGGCAAGACCGGTATCGAGCGTTTTTACGAGTCCGAGCTGCACGGCAAGGTCGGCTACGAGGAAGTGGAAACCAACGCGCAGGGACGGGTATTGCGCGTGCTTAAACATACCGATCCGACACCCGGAAAGAACATCACCTTGAGCCTCGATATTCATCTGCAGGAGGCCGCAGAGGAGGCGCTGGGTGATCGCCGTGGTTCGGTCGTGGCGCTGGACCCGGCGACGGGCGAGGTGCTGGCGATGGTCAGCAAGCCAAGCTTCGATCCGAATCTGTTCGTGACCGGGATCAGTTTCAAGGAGTACGCCGCGCTGCGCGACTCAATCGATCGGCCACTGTTCAATCGCGTGCTGCGCGGCCTGTATGCGCCGGGTTCAACGATCAAGCCGGAAGTGGCCATCGCCGGGCTTGATACCGGTGTCGTGAACGCCTCGACCAAAGTCTTCGACCCCGGCTATTTCCAGCTGCCGGACTTCGATCACAAGTACCGTAACTGGAACCACAGCGGTGATGGCTGGGTGGACATGGACGCCGCAATCATGCGTTCCAACGACACCTACTTCTACACCGTCGCGCACAAGCTGGGTATTGATCGTATGTACGACTACATGACCATGTTTGGCCTGGGGCAGAAGGTCTCGCTGGACATGTTTGAAGAGTCGGCAGGGTTGATGCCGTCGCGCCAGTGGAAGCGGGCCACGCGGCGTCAAACCTGGTTCCCGGGTGAGACCGTGATTCTCGGCATCGGCCAGGGCTACATGCAGGTCACGCCATTGCAACTCGCTCAGGCCACTTCCCTGATCGCCAACAAAGGTGTGTGGGTACGCCCGCACCTGGCCATGGAAGTGGGCGACCGTGCGCCAGTGGACGAGCACCCGATGCCGAACATCGTGCTGCACGATCCCAACGAGTGGAACCAGGTCAACATCGGTATGCAGATGGTGATGCATGACCCGCGCGGCATTGCCCGTGCCGCGGCTCAAGGCGCGCAATACCGCATCGCGGGTAAAAGTGGTACGGCACAGGTCGTGGCGATCAAGCAGGGCGAGCGTTATGACCGCGCCAAGACCCTCGAACGCCACCGCGACAATGCCTTGTTTGTCGGCTTTGCACCGGCTGATCATCCAAAGATTGTGGTCGCGGTCATGATCGAGAATGGCGAGGCGGGCGGTCGGGTCGCAGGTCCTGTCGTCAGGGAAATCCTTGATGCCTGGCTGCTGGACAAGGACGGCAAGCTCAAACCGCAATATGCCGCACCGGCTAAACCGGGTGAACCACATGTATAGGTTTTCAGCTTAGGCACTGTCTCTTCTGCTGACTGCTGTCTTGTGTGGGAGATTCTATGTCTGCTAAATCTGGTTCTACGGAATAGCGCGGTCTATGTGGGAGCTGAGCTTGCTCGCGATAAGGACGCCGCAGTTATCAGGTATATCGCGTGCTGTCTTATCGCGAGCAAGCTCGG
>NZ_LOHG01000023.1:0-28956 GCF_022790535.1 Pseudomonas maioricensis | reverse complement strand
CTCCCACAGGATCTGTGCATCCTTGCAGGCCAACATATGCCTCCCACAGGTAATTGCTCTTCACAGATTGATCTGTGTTCTGTCACCAGCTGAACTGTACGCCGCACAGCCTGTCGATCACTGATGCGTGCCAAGACTCCGGCTACGTTTTCCATTTGTCTCGACAAGGAAACCAGCATGTCCAAAACCATTGCCGATCACCTCGCTCAAACCCTCGCCAGTGCTGGCGTCAACCGGATCTGGGGGGTGAGCGGTGACAGCCTGAACGGGCTGACCGATAGCCTTGAAAAGCTCGGCTCCATCCGCTGGATGCACACCCGTCACGAAGAAGTCGCAGCCTTTGCCGCCGGAGCTGAAGCGGCGAGCACCGGCAAACTTGCGGTCTGTGCGGGCAGTTGTGGACCGGGCAACCTGCACCTGATCAACGGCCTTTACGACTGCCATCGCAATCAGGTGCCGGTGCTGGCTATCGCTGCACATATCCCTTCTTCGGAAGTGGGGCTGGGCTACTTTCAGGAAACCCATCCTCAGGAACTGTTCAAGGAGTGCAGCCACTTCGTCGAGCTGGTCAGCACGCCGGAACAGTTCCCGCGAGTACTGGAGCGAGCCATGCGCGCGGCGATTGGTCAGCGTGGTGTCGCCGTTATCGTCTTGCCGGGTGACGTCGCGCTGAGCGATGCCCCTGATGCACTTGCAAAGTGGGTAGCAACCGCGCCACCCAGCGTCACGCCGAGCGAGCCGGACATTCAGCAACTGGCCGACATTCTTAACGAGTCCAAAGCCGTCACCCTGTTGTGCGGTGCAGGCTGCGCCGGAGCCCACGAAGAAATGGTTGCTCTGGCTGACCGGCTCGGCGCGCCAGTGGTGCATGCCTTGCGCGGTAAGCAATATGTGGAATACGACAACCCGTTCGATGTCGGCATGACCGGGTTGATCGGCTTCAGCTCCGGTTACCACGCGATGCTGTCATGCGACACGCTGGTGATTCTGGGCAGTAGTTTCCCGTACCGGAACTTCTATCCGACCGACGCTAAAATCGTCCAGATCGATATCGATCCCACTGCTCTGGGGCGACGTACGCCAATCGCGCTGGGGTTGACCGGTGGCGTCAAGGAAACCCTCACTGCGCTCCTGCCAAGATTGAATCGCCAGGAGGACCGCCGTTTCCTCGACAAAGCCCTTAAGCACTACGCGAAAGCGCGGGAAGGGCTGGATGACCTGGCCACGCCATCTGCGCCGGGCAACCCGATCCATCCGCAGTACCTGACCCGCTTGATTGATGAGCAGGCGGATGCCGATGCGATTTTCAGCGTCGATGTTGGTACGCCCACGTTGTGGGCTGCACGTTACCTGCACATGAACGGTAAACGCAGCCTGCTGGGGTCGTTCAACCATGGCTCGATGGCCAATGCCATGCCTCAGGCGTTGGGGGCGAAAGCAGCCCATCCTGATCGTCAGGTTATTTCGCTGTGCGGCGACGGTGGCCTGTCGATGCTCATGGGCGACCTGTTAAGCGTGCGGCAGCTGGATCTGCCCATCAAAATGGTGGTGTTCAACAACAGCTCGCTGGGTTTCGTCGACATGGAGATGAAAGCCAGTGGTTATGTTCCCCATGGCACCGACCTGTTCGAGACCAACTTCGCCGGGATTGCGCTGGGTGCAGGCATTCTGGGTCTTCGTGTCGAGAGTGCAGAAGAGCTGTCCGCAGCGTTGCGTAAAGCGTTCGATCATCCTGGCCCGGTATTGCTGGATGTAGTGACCGCCAAACAGGAGTTGGGTATTCCGCCGAAAATCAAACTGGCCCAGGCCAAAGGTTTCAGCCTGTACATGATGCGCGCCGTATTGGGCGGGCGGGGTGATGAGGTCTTTGAATTGGTGAAGACCAATTTGCGGTAATCCTGCCTTGTATACCTGATACGCAAACAGTGGACCTGTAGGTGCTCACCGAGGTTACGAGGCCAGCGATAGCGGTTTGTCTGACACGCCGCCATCGCTGGCCTCGTAACCTCGGTGAGCGCCTACAGGATTGGGTTTAATCTGCAAGACGCTGATATTTCCGCCTTCGGCAGAACCTGTAAAATCTTTAGGCCTTAAAACAAAGTATATGTAACCATTCATCGCGAACTAACTTGTCATGCGTCCGACTATTTGGATCCAATAAATATATTTGTTCCGGGCACTTTCCTTTTACTCAAAGAGCCCGTAAAAACGCCGCATTGCGTTCACTGTTTCAGTGAACAAGCGTGCGCCGTAGTAACTCTTTTGTATGGAAGTACCTGTCATGATGAAAAGTCTGGGTTTCAGCAGAAAAATTCTGCTCGCCGCCGCGTTGGTGGTCGTTGTTGCTTTTACCTGTTTTATCGTTGTTAACGACTATCGACAACGCCAGACTTTAAAGTCGAATGTATTCGCTGAACTGCAACAACTCGGCGGCTTGACGACCCAGAACATTCAGACCTGGCTGGACAGCCGCACGCAGCTGCTGCAGTCCATGGCGCAGCGCATTTCGGCTGACGGCAAGGCGATTCCTGATTTGCAGCGTTCAATCGGTATTGCCGCTTATACCGACAACTTTCAGCTGAGTTATTTCGGCGGCACCGACGGCGTAATGTTTTCTGTGCCTGCGGGCAATCGTGCGGCGGATTATGACCCTCGCGCTCGTGGCTGGTACAAGGCCGCACAAAATGCACCCGGCACCATCGTGACCGAACCGTACATTGCTGCTTCGTCGGGCAAGCTGGTCGTGACACTGGCCGCACCGGTCAACTATCAGAATCAGTTCATTGGCGTTGCCGGTGCTGATATTTCTCTGGACAGCATTACCAAGACCATCAACTCGCTGAACTTCGGCGGGCATGGTTATGCATTTATTGTCAGCGGCGATGGCAAGATTCTGATTCACCCGGACAGCAAACTGATTCTGAAGAACATCAGCGAAGCCTACCCAGCCGACACTCCAAAAATCGTCGCGGGCGTGAGCGAGATCCAGTTTGCCGGCAAGGCAGAAATCATGTCGCTGACCAAGGTTGAGGGTGTTTCCTCGGCCAACTGGTATGTCGCGCTGGTTCTGGATCAGAACGCGGCGTACTCGATGCTTGGCGAGTTCCGCACCTCGGCCATCACCGCCATGGTGATTTCGGTGGTGATCATTATTCTGCTGCTGGGAATGTTGATCAGTGTACTGATGCAACCTCTGCACCAGATGGGCCGTGCGATGCGTGACATCGCAGACGGCGAAGGCGACCTGACCAAGCGTCTGGCGATCACCACTCAAGACGAGTTTGGTGAGCTGGCACAGTCCTTTAACCGCTTTGTCGAGCGTATTCACGGCTCTATCCGTGAAGTGGCGTCGACTGCCGGTCAGTTGGGCGACGTGGCGATGCGTGTGGTCAAAGCCTCCAATTCATCCATGACCAACTCTGATCAACAGGCCAATCGCACTGAAAGTGTTGCGGCGGCGATTAACGAGCTGGGCGCTGCAGCCCATGAAATTGCCCAGAACGCTGCCCGTACCTCGCAGCAGTCTGCCGATGCCAGCCAGTTGGCCGGTGACGGTCAGAAAGTCGTGCAACAGACGATCAACGCCATGAACGAGCTGTCGGCGAAGATCAGCGAGTCCTGCGCCAACATCGAAAACCTCAATGGCAAGACCGTCAACATCGGTCAGATTCTGGAAGTGATCACCAGCATTTCCCAACAAACCAATCTGTTGGCCCTTAACGCGGCCATCGAAGCGGCACGGGCGGGCGAGGCTGGACGTGGTTTTGCCGTTGTTGCCGATGAGGTTCGCAACCTGGCGCACCGGACTCAGGACTCGGCACAGCAAGTGCAGAAGATGATTGAGGAACTGCAGGTGGGCGCGCGCGAAGCCGTGGTCACCATGACCGAAAGTCAGCGTCAGAGTGAAAGCAGCGTGACTGTCGCCAATCAGGCGGGCGAGCGGTTGAGCAGCGTGACGCGTCGTATCGACGAAATCAACGGCATGAACCAGTCTGTGGCAGCTGCTACCGAAGAGCAGACGGCAGTGGTGGAATCGATCAACGTCGACATTACCCAGATCAACACCCTCAACCAGGAAGGCGTCGATAACCTCAAGCTGACGCTGGACGCCTGCTCGTATCTGGAAGAACAAGCGGCGCGCTTGCAGCATCTGGTGGGGACGTTCCGGATCTGAACATGCTTGGGCGGTGCCGCAGCCGAAAAAGCCGGTTGCGGCCTGCCTGATACTTGCGCCAGACCCATCGCGGGCAAGCCCGGCTCCCACAGGTTAATGGCTAACTGTGGGAGCCGGGCTTGCCCGCGAAAGAGGCGACCCGGGCTGGCAGGTACGACGGATTACCGCTTCCATACCTCAACCTTTCACAAAACGGTTATCCAACCGTCACGTTCGATTCACCCCACTGAAACACCGCGGGCCTACTGTCAGTTGCAACTCACAACAACCGACAGAGAAGCCCATGAACCCAGCCATCCATGTCGAGCGTCTGAACAAGACCTTTGCCCGCAAACCCGCGCTGGTTGACCTGGCATTGTCTATACAACCCGGCGAAATGGTCGCGCTGATTGGCGCTTCGGGTTCTGGCAAATCCACCTTGCTGCGTCATCTTGCCGGTCTGGCGTGCTGTGATCGTGGCAATGGCGGGAGCGTGCAGGTGTTGGGCCGCGAAGTGCAGGCCGCAGGCCGTCTCAACGGCAAGGTGCGCAAGTTGCGCTCTGACATCGGCTACATCTTTCAGCAGTTCAATCTGGTCAATCGCCTCAGCGTGCTCGACAACGTGCTGCTCGGTTGCCTGGGCCGCATGCCTGGCTGGCGCGGCAATCTGGGCCTGTTCAATGCTGAAGAGAAGCAACGCGCCTTACAGTCTCTGGACCGCGTCGGGCTTGTGGATCTGGCTGCTCAGCGCGCCTCGACCCTGTCCGGTGGCCAGCAACAGCGCGTGGCAATCGCCCGGGCCTTGACCCAGCAGGCCGAGGTCATCCTGGCTGACGAACCCATTGCCTCGCTGGATCCTGAGTCCGCACGCAAGGTCATGGAAATCCTCGCCGACATCAACCGCGCCGACGGCAAGACCGTGGTCGTCACCCTGCATCAAGTGGATTACGCCGTGCGGTACTGCCCCCGCGCCGTGGCGCTCAAGGGCGGGCGTATTCATTTCGATGGCGATGCGCAGAACCTCAGCAGCCAGTTCCTTAACGATCTCTACGGCGCTGACGTCGACACCAGTCTGATGATCGCCGATGAAGGTCGCCGCGCCGGTGCAGCGCCGCGACTGGTGCTGGCTCGCGGTTAACCGCGCCTGATTTCCAGCTGTACACCAACACAACAACAGCCAAACCCACACTGAGGAGTGCTTCCATGTTGAACCGTATCGGTCGCGTCGTTGCGTCTGCCGCGCTGCTCGGCAGTTGCCTGCTGGGCACTGCCCACGCAGATGAGAAAGTCATCAACTTCGGCATCATGTCTACCGAGTCTTCGCAGAACCTGAAAAGCATCTGGCAGCCGTTTCTGGATGACATGGGCAAGAAAACCGGGCTGAAGATCAACGCCACCTTCGCATCGGATTATGCGGGCCTGATTCAGGGCATGCGCTTCAACAAGGTCGATGTGGCCTGGCTGGGCAACAAGGCGGCGATGGAAGCGGTCGACCGTTCCAACGGTGAAATCTTCGCCCAGACCTCAGCGGCCAACGGCGCGCCGGGCTATTGGAGCGTGATCATTGCCCGCAAGGACAGCCCGATCAATACCGTTGAAGACATGCTCAAGAATGCCAAGACCCTGACCTTCGGTAACGGCGATCCAAACTCGACCTCCGGTTACCTGGTGCCGGGTTACTACGTGTTTGCCAAGAACAACGTCGACGCGGCTACAGCGTTCAAACGCACGCTGAACTCCAGCCACGAAGTGAATGCCCTGAGTGTTGCCAAGGGCCAGCTGGATGTTGCGACCTTCAATACTGAAAGCTGGGATCGTCTGGAAGTCACCCAGCCGGACATGGCTGCCAAGCTCAAAGTGATCTGGAAATCACCGCTGATTCCGGCCGACCCGATGGTCTGGAGCAAAGCCCTGTCGGACGAGAACAAAAACAAGATTCGTGAGTTCTTCGCTGACTACGGCAACACCGACGAAGAGAAAGCGGTGCTCAAAGGCATGCAACTGGGCAAGTTCCTCAAGTCCAGTGATGACCAACTGTTGCCGATCCGTCAGCTGGACCTGTTCAAGCAGCGCACCGAAACCCTCGCCAGTACCAGCCTGAATGCCGACGAGAAAGCCAAGCGCCTCAAGGACATTGATGCCGGTCTGAGCAAGTTGCAGGAACGCCTGACCGAGCTTGAGAAGAAAAACACGGCCAGCGCTGGTTGATTGATCCGCGGCGCACCTTTTCGGGTGCGCCCACCTTCTGCTGAACGAGATCCGATTATGACGAGCACGACCACCCACGCGGCGTATACCCAGGCAGCGGGCAAGCGCAGTTGGCCACAATATCTGGGCTGGGGCCTGTTCCTCGCGGTCCTGGCCTGGGCCTGGCAGGGTGCCGAAATGAATCCCGTGGCGCTGTATCGCGACTCAGGAAACATGGCGACCTTCGCCTCCGATTTCTTCCCGCCTGACTTTCACGAATGGCGCTCGTACCTGAAGGAAATGATCGTCACGGTGCAAATCGCACTGTGGGGCACGGTGCTGGCGATTGTCTGCTCGGTGCCGCTGGGCATTCTCTGTGCCGAGAACATCACCCCCTGGTGGATTCACCAGCCGCTGCGCCGGGTAATGGACGCGTTCCGCTCCATCAATGAAATGGTCTTCGCCATGTTGTTCGTAGTGGCGGTCGGGCTCGGTCCTTTTGCCGGTGTTCTGGCGCTGTGGATCAGCACCACGGGCGTACTGGCAAAACTGTTTGCCGAAGCCGTGGAAGCGATTGATCCGGGCCCCGTCGAAGGCGTGCGCGCCACCGGTGCCAGCGCCTTGCAGGAGGTGATTTACGGTGTGATCCCCCAGGTCATGCCGCTGTGGATTTCCTACGCACTGTATCGCTTCGAATCCAACGTGCGCTCGGCGACGGTGGTGGGGATGGTCGGTGCTGGCGGGATCGGCGTGATTCTCTGGGAAAACATCCGGGCGTTCCAGTTCACTCAGACCTGCGCGGTATTGCTGGTGATCATCGTCGTGGTCAGCTCCATCGACATCGTGTCCCAGCGTTTGCGCAAGCAGTTTATTTAACCTTATGGCACGCCTTGGCCCTGTAGGAGCTGCCGCAGGCTGCGAATCGCGGGGTGTCAGAGAAACCGTTTCGCAGCCTTCGGCAGCTCCTGCAAAGGTAATCCATATGTTGATTAAGGAAGGTACTTTTAGCTATGGACATGTCTAGACAACAAACCGAGCCGCTGTACCTGGAGCTCGCCAACATCCTGCGCGCCGAGCTGGGCAGCTATACAGCCGGGGATTACTTGCCCCCTGAAGTTCAGCTTGCCGCGCGCTTTGAGGTCAACCGCCACACCATCCGTCGCGCCATCGACGAACTGGTGCGCGAGGGCAGTGTGCTGCGACGTCAGGGCAAAGGCACACAGGTACTGCAACGGCCGCTGATTTACCCGATGCGGGCTGACAGTGCTTACAGCCAGTCGCTGTCAGCGCAAGGCGTTGGCGTCGATGCCACGTTGTTGCAACGCCAGGAGTGCCCGGCCAGCGCCGAGGACGCCGAACATTTGCTCCTTGATCAATACGCGCCGCTGATCGAACTGCACACCTTGCGCAAACTCGACGGCCATCCGGTGAGTTTGATTCGCCATCGTTTTTGCGCCACCCGCAGCGAATTACTCGCCAGTTATAGACGCGGTTCGCTCCGCCAGTTTCTGGCTGAGCGCGACCTGCCGTTGACGCGGACCCTGAGCCTGGTAGGCGCCCGGCTGCCCAGCCGCGAAGAGGCTGACCTGTTGATGATGCCTCGCCATTTACCGGTGCTCACGGTCCTCACCGTATCCCGTGACAGCAATGGTCATCCGGTGGAGTTGTCCCGCTCCACCAGTCGTTCCGACCGCTTTCAATACCAGTTCATCGTCTGATGGAGATGCCTTTTATGAACCCTGCTACAGACCCCGTTATCGCTGCACGTCAACGCTGGATCGGCGTGCTTGCCCGGGCGGCTGGCGACGAGCTGAGCCGTCACGAGTCGGCATTGCGTGACGCTGAATACCAACTGATTCGCCCGCCGGAAATCGGCATGACCCTGGTTCGCGGCCGCATGGGCGGCACGGGGGCGCCGTTCAACGTCGGCGAGATGAGCGTCACTCGCTGCGTGGTGCGCCTGGCTGACGGCCGCACCGGTTACAGCTATCTGGCCGGGCGCGACAAGCCCCGCGCCGAGCTGGCGGCACTGGCCGATGCCCATTTGCAAGGCCCTCAGCAACAACATTGGCTTAACCAATTGATCGAGCCGCTGGCTCAGGCGCAGTCCAGACGTCGCGCTGAAAAAGACGCCGAAACCGCCGCCAGCAAAGTTGAATTCTTTACCCTGGTCAGAGGAGAAGACTGATGAATGCAGCCCTGTTGCAACCGGCATTCGCCGATCCGGTGCTCGACGCCCAGCGCAGTTTTCGTGCAGCCCTCAAGGCCCTCGCGGGCCCGGGTGTCATCCATACGTTGCAGTCGGCGCAGCGCCCACCCGCACTTGACGGTCTCGATTCAGCCACCCATGCCTTGTGCCTCGCCTTGCTGGATATCGACACTGCATTGTGGCTGGCTCCGGCTTTCGATACCCCGGCGATTCGCGCCAATCTGGCCTTCCACTGCGGCTGCCCGATTGTTGCTGAGCGCCGCCATGCACGCTTCGCCTTGCTCGACGAAAGCCAACTGCACGACCTGTCTGGTTTCGACCTGGGCAACGACCGCTACCCGGACCAGTCCTGCACCTTGTTGATCCAGTTACCGAGTCTTGGCGGCGGTAACTCGATGAGTTGGCAGGGACCGGGCATCGAAAGCGAAAACAAAGTTGCCTTGCCGTTGAGTGACACGTTCTGGAACCAGCGCGAACAGCACAACGATTTTCCCCGTGGCCTGGATGTGTTTTTTCTCGCCAGCAGCGATTTGCTGGGTCTGCCGCGCAGCACTCGGGTCTGCCAATCTGCACAGGAGCGTGCCTGATGTACGTCGCCGTCAAGGGTGGCGAACAGGCCATCGATAATGCCCACCGCCTGCTGGCAAAAAAACGCCGGGGCGATACTTCCATTGCCGAACTCAGCGTCGAGCAGATTCATCAGCAACTGCCTTTGGCCGTCGCCCGAGTGATGACTGAAGGTTCGCTGTACGACGAGCAACTGGCCGCGCTGGCAATCAAGCAGGCGGCGGGCGACATGATCGAGGCGATTTTTCTGTTGCGCGCCTATCGCACGACACTGCCGCGCTTCAGTGCCAGCGTGCCGATCGACACCTCGGACATGCAGCTCAACCGTCGTCTGTCCGCGACCTTCAAGGACTTGCCCGGCGGCCAGTTGCTGGGGCCGACGTTCGACTACACCCATCGCCTGCTGGACTTCACCTTGCTGGCGGAGGGTGAGTTTCCAGGGCCGCAGGTGCAGGAAGACGCTGCCCTCGAACCCTGCCCGCGGGTATTGGGGTTGCTGGCCAAAGAAGGCTTGATGAAGAACGAAGCTGACAGCAGCGAAGCCATTCCCGACATCACCCGCGAGCCACTGGAATATCCAGCTAATCGCGCTCAGCGTTTGCAGGCATTGGCCCGTGGCGATGAGGGGTTTCTGCTGGCCTTGAGTTATTCGACCCAACGCGGTTACGGGCGCAATCACCCGTTTGCCGGGGAAATTCGGATCGGCGAAGTTGAGGTCTGGATCGAGCCTGAAGAGCTGGGCTTTCCGATTGCGATTGGCGCTATCGAAGTGACCGAGTGCGAAATGATCAACCAGTTCGTTGGCTCGGCCACTGAGCAAGCGCAATTCACTCGGGGTTACGGGCTTGCCTTCGGTCACGCAGAGCGCAAGGCAATGGCTATGGCGCTGGTCGATCGCTCGCTGCGCGCTGAAGAGTTCAACGAAGAAATCCAGTCACCGGCGCAACAGGAAGAGTTCGTTCTCGCCCACTGCGACAACGTCGAGGCGGCGGGTTTCGTCTCGCACCTGAAGCTACCTCACTACGTCGACTTCCAGTCCGAACTGGAGCTGATCCGCAAGTTGCGTGCGCCTGCACAGAAGGAGCTCAAACCATGAATGCTTATCAGCAGGCACATTCCCAGCCTCAGCCAAAGCCTCAACGGGATGAGGCCTACAATTTCGCGTACCTGGATGAACAGACCAAACGCATGATCCGCCGGGCCTTGCTCAAGGCAGTGGCGATCCCTGGCTATCAAGTGCCGTTCGGCGGTCGTGAAATGCCGCTGCCCTATGGCTGGGGCACGGGCGGCATGCAACTGACGGCGGCGATTCTGGGCGCTGAAGACGTGCTCAAAGTCATTGACCAGGGCGCGGACGACACGACTAACGCGGTGTCGATCCGACGCTTCTTTGCCCGCACCGCAGGCGTTGAAACCACTGAGCGAACACCTGAGGCCACAGTCATCCAGACCCGCCACCGGATCCCGGAAACGCCGCTCAGTGCCGAGCAGATTCTGGTTTATCAGGTGCCGATTCCTGAGCCATTGCGCTTCATCGAGCCACTGGAAACCGAAACCCGGACCATGCACGCGCTCAATGATTACGGGGTCATGCACGTCAAGCTTTACGAAGATATCGCCACTTTCGGCCATATCGCGACCAGCTACGCCTACCCGGTGATGGTTGATGAACGCTACGTGATGGACCCTTCGCCGATCCCCAAATTCGATAACCCCAAACTCGACATGAGTCCGGCGTTGATGTTGTTCGGGGCAGGGCGGGAGAAACGTCTTTACGCCGTGCCGCCGTTCACCAAAGTCGTAAGCCTGGACTTCGAGGACCATCCGTTTCAGATCCAGAGCTGGGAGCAAAACTGCGCCATCTGCGGCAGCCACGACTCTTATCTTGATGAGCTGATTCTTGACGATGCAGGGACCCAGAGCTTCGTCTGTTCCGACACCGACTACTGCGCTCAGCGCGTCATCCAGCAACAGGAGGCGGGCCAATGACCAGCGCGCAAGCCCGACCCAACGTCGTAGCACTGCCTGAGAACACCCAGCCGCTGCTCACTGTTCGTGACCTGACCAAGCTCTATGGCCCGGACAAGGGCTGCCAGGGCGTCAACTTCGAGCTGTATCCGGGAGAAGTACTGGGCATCGTCGGCGAATCCGGCTCCGGGAAGTCGACGTTGCTGTCGCTGCTCAGTGGACGCTGCCCGCCGGATCGTGGCGGCATCGATTACCGCGGCAAGGACGGTCAGGTACTGGACCTGTACAGCGCCAGTGAGGCCCAGCGCCGCACCTTGCTACGCACCGAGTGGGGTTTCGTCGAGCAAAGCCCGCGTGACGGGCTGCGCATGGGCGTGTCCGCCGGGGCCAACATCGGCGAGCGGCTGATGGCTCAGGGCGTGCGCAATTATCAGGCGCTGCGCGCTGCCGGTATCGACTGGCTGACCCAGGTGGAAATCGACCCGTTGCGTATCGACGACCTGCCACGGACGTTCTCTGGCGGTATGCAGCAGCGCTTGCAGATCGCTCGCAATCTCGTATCCAGCCCACGACTGGTGTTCATGGACGAGCCTACCGGCGGCCTCGACGTTTCCGTGCAGGCGCGCTTGCTGGATCTTTTGCGTGCGCTGGTGCGAGAGCTGGACCTGGCGGTGGTGATCGTCACCCATGACTTGGCCGTCGCCAGACTGCTGGCCGACCGTTTGATCGTGATGCGTCGCTCGCGGGTGGTGGAAACCGGTTTGACCGACCAGATCCTCGATGATCCACAGCATCCGTATTCGCAACTGCTGGTGTCTTCGGTGCTGCAACCGTGAACCGCTTTTTGGAGGACGTCTCATGAGTACCCTGATCGAGGTCCGCGACCTCTCGAAAACCTTCACCCTGCACCAGCAGAATGGCGTTGTACTCAATGTACTGCGCGGCTTGAATTTTGCGGTGCGCGGTGGCGAATGCCTGGTTTTGCATGGCGATTCAGGGGCAGGCAAGAGCACCTTGCTGCGCACTCTGTACGCCAACTATCTGCCTGCCGGTGGCAGCATTCGCGTCCAGCATGGCGGCGAGTGGCTGGAGCTGGTCAATGCACAACCCCGACAAGTGCTGGCCGTACGTCGTCAGACGCTGGGCTACGTCAGCCAGTTCCTGCGAGTAATCCCCAGGGTTTCCAGCCTTGATGTGGTGATGGAGCCTGCACTGGCGCGGGGCTGGTCGAAGGCGGATGCCAAAGCCCGTGCCGAACAACTGCTGACGCGTTTGAACATTCCGCAACGCCTGTGGCAACTGGCGCCCGGGACATTTTCCGGTGGTGAGCAGCAACGGATCAATATTGCCCGGGGCTTCATGGTGCCGTGGCCCGTGCTGTTACTCGATGAACCCACTGCGTCGCTCGACGAAAGCAATCGCCAGGTCGTGCTGGAACTGATGAATGAAGCCAAGAGCGCCGGAGCTGCGTTGATCGGCATCTTCCACGACCGTGCCGCGCGTGAAGCGGTTG
This sequence comes from Pseudomonas maioricensis, assembly GCF_022790535.1. Lineage (GTDB taxonomy): Bacteria > Pseudomonadota > Gammaproteobacteria > Pseudomonadales > Pseudomonadaceae > Aquipseudomonas > Aquipseudomonas maioricensis. The sequence continues at coordinate 16,359 of NZ_LOHG01000023.1, read as the reverse complement.
CCGACCGTTATCTGGACATGACCCCGGTGGACCTGACCGCCAAGGAGTTGCTGCAATGCTGACCGAACAGATTCTGACCAATGCTCAGGTTGTCACCGCTGATCAGGTGTTCAACGGCACCGTGGTCCTGCGCGACGGGCTTATCGTCGACCTGCAGACCGGGCGCAGCCAGTTGCCTCAGGCCCAGGACTTACAGGGTGATTATCTGCTGCCGGGCCTCGTTGAACTGCACACCGATAACCTCGAAAAGCACCTGTCGCCGCGCCCCGGTGTGGACTGGCCGTCGGCCTCTGCGGTGCTCAGTCATGACGCGCAGATCATTGCATCCGGCATCACCACGGTGTTCGACGCATTGTCTATCGGCGATGTGAACCCCAAGGGCAAGCGCATGCAGCAACTGCCCGCCATGCTGGAGGCCATCGCCAGTGCCAATGCGGCGGGATTGACCCGTGCCGAACACCGTCTGCACTTGCGTTGTGAGGTTTGCCACCCGGACACCTTGAGCGTGTTCCGCGATCTGGTCGAACAGCCATTGGTGCAACTGGTTTCAGTGATGGACCACTCGCCGGGCCAGCGTCAGTTTGCGCTGGAGTCCAAGTACCGCGAGTACTACATGGGCAAATACCACCTGACGACGGCGCAGATGGATGAGTTCATCGTTGAGCAGGTGGCCAATTCCCGTGAATACAGCGACCGTTTCCGCCGTGCCATTGTTGAGGATTGCCTGACGCGCGGGCTGTCGGTCGCCAGTCATGACGACGCGACCCTGGCCCACGTGGAGGAGTCGGCGGGCTATGGCATGAGCATTGCCGAGTTCCCTACGACTATGGAGGCCGCGCAGGGCTGCCGAAGGTTGGGCATGAGCGTGTTGATGGGCGCACCCAATGTGGTACGTGGTGGATCGCACTCGGGTAACGTGGCAGCCGTCGATCTGGCGAAAGAAGGGCTACTGGATATTCTCTCCAGCGACTATTATCCGGCCAGCCTGTTGCAGGCCGCGTTCACGCTGGCCGGGCAGGGCGAGTACTGCACGCTGCCACAGGCGGTGGCAATGGTCAGTCGAGCCCCGGCGGTTTCTGCCGGGCTGGACGATCGTGGGGAGATTCGTGTCGGGTTGCGAGCCGATCTGGTTCACGTCCGGGCTGATCGTGGTCGGGTTGAAGGCGCATTGCCGGTTATTCAGCAGGTCTGGCGACAAGGCAAGAGGGTGTATTGATGGCTGGCAGGTTGATCTATCTCATCGGGCCGTCCGGTTCGGGCAAGGACAGCCTGCTGGACAGCGCACGCGATGAGCTGAACCGGCGCGGTTGCCGGGTTGTACAGCGGGTGATTACTCGTTCGGCGGAAGCCGTGGGCGAGGCGGCTCAGGCGGTGACGGCCGAGCAGTTCATCGCGATGCAGGCTCAGGGCGATTTTGCCTTGAGCTGGCAGGCCAACGGTTTGCATTACGGCATCCCCAGGCAAATTGATGAATGGCTGGGCGAAGGCCTTGATGTGCTGGTCAACGGTTCCCGGGCGCATCTGCCTCAGGCCCGGCAGCGTTATCCCGATTTGCTGGCCATCTTGCTGACGGTCAGTGATGACATCTTGCGTCAGCGCTTGCTGGCCCGTGGCAGAGAAGCGCTGGCTGACATCGAAGCCCGCTTGCAACGCAATTCCAGATTCACCGTGGAATTGCTCGCTGATGATCCTGCGGTGTTCGTGCTGGACAACTCGGGGGCGCTGGCACAAACCACCGAGCGCTTGTTGCAACGCATCGCGCGCGAGCACGCATGCGCCTGACATTGCTGGGCACCGCCGATGCCCGCCAGGTCCCGGTTTACGGCTGCCAGTGCCCGGCCTGTGCGGCGGCGCAGGCCAATCATCAATTAAGGCGCCTGCCGTGCAGTGCCCTGATTGAGTGTGTCGATCAACGCTGGTTGATCGACAGTGGGCTGACCGATCTTGCCGAGCGCTTTGCACCGCACACGCTCAACGGCATTTTGCAGACCCATTACCACGCCGATCACGCGCAGGGCCTGCTGCATCTGCGCTGGGGCCAGGGGCTGATAATCCCCGTGCATGGCCCGCAGGATCCGGAAGGTCTGGCCGATCTGTACAAACATCCGGGGATTCTCGACTTCAGTCAGCCGTTCAGCGCATTCGAAACGCGGCAGCTTGGCACGCTGACGGTCACGGCTATGCCCCTGGTGCATTCCAGACCCACTTTGGGTTATCTGTTGGAGGGAGAGGGCAGGCGTATCGCTTACCTCACGGATACGGTCGGTCTGCCTGACGCGACAGCCGAGTATCTGCAACGTCAGCCACTGGATGTGCTGATTCTCGATTGTTCTATGCCGCCGCAACCTCAAGCGCCACGTAATCACAATGATTTGAACCTTGCGCTACAGGCCATTGAGCAACTGCAGCCGGGTAAAGCGGTGCTGACCCATATCGGGCATACGCTGGACGCATGGTTGATGGTCCATGGGCATGAATTGCCGGAGCACGTGATCGTGGCCCGGGATGGCATGCAGGTGTAATCCTCGAGCACTGCTGGTAAGGCCTGCAATCCTCGAACTTCACTGAAGAAGATCGTTCAAACGTGACATATCGATCATCTGGTCACGGCCATGATGGTCATTTGAACGGGCCGGAGATTTACCAATGAGCAGTCAACCTTACGCTACAACGGCGCCGAGTCGCGCTGAAGTCGATGCCTATACCGGTGCGACGCTGATTCAGTTTGGTACGGACTGGTGCGGCTTCTGCAAAGCCGCCGAGCCGCTGGTCAACAAGGTCTTGGCGGATTATCCCGATGTGCGTCATCTCAAAATCGAAGACGGCAGCGGTCGCCCTCTGGGGCGTTCATTCAGGATCAAACTGTGGCCAACCCTGATCTTCATGCGCGACGGCGTCGAACTGAGTCGCCTGGTGCGACCGGGTAATGTCAGCGATATCGAAGAGGCGTTTGAAGGGATGGTGAGGCAGGGCTGACAGGACAAAATGCTAATAGAGGACCTGTAGGAGCTCACCTAAGTTACGAGGCCAGCGAGGGCGGACTGTCAGGAGAACCGCTATCGCTGCCTCGCGTTGCTCGTGAGCTCCTACAGGCCAATGTTTGCTTCGTTACAGATTGAATGCCGGCTCAGGGGGCTTTTTTAGCCACCCGTCATATTCATGAACCGCACCACCTGGACTTCATCGTTGACGCTGAAGTTATGACTCCAGGGTTTGAGCTGCATGGCGTCGATGATGGCTTTTTCGAGTTTCTCCGGTTGTCCCGGATTAGCCCGCAGTACGGCCTTGAGGTCGGCGGAATGTTCGTTGCCCAGACACAGCAACAGGCGGCCCTCAACAGTCAGTCGCACCCGGTTGCAGGTCGCGCAGAAGTTGTGGCTGTGGGGCGAGATGAAGCCGATACGGATGTCCGGTGCCTCGGCCAGGCGCCAGTAGCGCGAAGGTCCCTGAGTAGACTCGGTGGAATTTATCAGCGTGTAGCGCTCGGCAATACGTTCGCGGACCTGATCACTCGAATAGAAGGACTCGGCCCGGCTGTGGTCGCTGATAATGCCTAGCGGCATCTCCTCAATGAAAGAGATATCCAGCTGGCGGTCGATGGCAAACGCCACCAGATCGTTGATTTCGTGATCGTTGCGACCTTGCATCACTACGCAGTTGAGCTTGGTATGCACGAAGCCCGCCGCGTTGGCGGCATCAATACCGGCGATCACCTTGCTCAGTTCGCCAGTACGGGTCATTTCCTTGAAACGCGCCGGATCAAGGCTGTCCAGGCTGATATTCAGTCGGGAAACTCCGGCGTCGAACAACGGCTGGGCAAGCTTCTCCAACTGCGAACCATTGGTGGTCATGCATAGTTCGCGCAACCCGGGGAGGGCGGCGATCTGTTGGCAGAGACCAACGATCCCGGACCGAACCAACGGCTCACCGCCGGTCAGACGAATCTTGCGCGTGCCCAGTGCGACAAACTGCTCGGCAACCTGGAAAATCTCTTCCAGAGAAAGAATCTGCTGGCGTGGCAGAAACGTCATTTCCTCGGCCATGCAATACACACAACGGAAGTCGCAACGGTCTGTCACTGACATCCGCAGGTAATCGACCTTGCGTGCAAAGCTGTCCATCAGGATACGGTCTGACATTTCCACCTTCTCAACACATTCTCCAACAGTCCTTTAACAGCACTGTTCATGGCAAGTTTCATGCTTTTTGCGAGCGGGCCGTCGATGCTACAGGTTTATCGGCCGATGTCAGCGTTTGGTTATAGGAAACATAGTAAGCCAGTCCTACAAATACCGCTCCACCCACCGCATTGCCGAGGAATACCGCGACAAAGTTCTCTACAAACTGAGTCCAGCTCAGCGCGTCGGCAAAGATAGCGGCAGGAATCAGGAACATATTCGCAACAACGTGCTGAAAACCGATAGCGACGAAGGCCATGACCGGAAACCACATGCCGAGAATCTTACCTGCAACGTCTTTGCTTGCGTAGGACAGCCATACGGCAAGGCACACCAGCCAGTTGCAGCCGATGCCGGAAATAAATGCCTGACCGAAATCGGCATTGACTTTGCCCGTAGCGATAGCGACTGTTTTAGCCAGATAGGGGCCTTCGGTCAATCCCAGCAGGTGACCGAAGAAAAACGCAACAAACAGAGCGCCCAGCAGGTTGGCCAGGGTTACCAGCAGCCAGTTGCGCGCTACGGCTGAAAGCCGAATGCGTCCGGCGAACATGGCCATTGGCAGGCTCATCATGTTGCCGGTCAGCAGTTCACCACCCGCGAGGATCACCAGAATCAGACCAATCGGGAAGACCGCTGCGCCCAACAGGTTGCCAAACGAGGCCCACTGAGCAGGAATCATGGTACTGACGTGAATGTCGAGCAGAAACCCTATGGAAATGAACGCACCCGCCAGAAAACCCAGAATCAGTATTGAAAGGGTGGGGAGGTGAGCCTTTTTCACGCCTGCTTCGACGGTCAGTTCGGCGATCTGTTGCGGGGTATTCACGGACATGGTTCTGGCTCAAGCAGAGTGACGATACGAGGCGCGCGCATAACCACGCGTCGCTGGCAGTCACCAGTCAATAGTAGGGTTCTTTAGCGTCCGGTCTGGTTGCACAACGTGGGGTCAGTCACGCTCGCAGGTTCCTGTGATTCAGAGGCGAGAGGTGCCCGGTCGATAGCAATCAAGCCGGGAATGCCGGGATGGTCTGCGGGGCGCCTGAATTAGTAAGCAAGCTACTGAGTCGAAATGCCGCAGTCCAATCGCTTGTTCCGATGAACTCATCGACATCCTCAATCGTCGCCCTGAAGCCCTTGCAGGTTGCGGCCTGGAGCGTTTTGCTCAGAGGCTTTGCTCATGCGCGAAAGTAAACTCCACCTGCGCACCCTGTCCGTTGCCAATACGTCGGTTGCTGCGTAAAACGCTCGCACCGCAACGTTTCGACAGGGCATCGACCAGATTAAGGATCGATGCGTTACCCGGGCTGATGAAGGCTTTCAAGATGGTTTCGTTGAAGCCTGGGCCGTCGTCACAGAGGCACACGCGAGCAGTGGTCGCGTCGATGGGCGCTATGTGCAGTTCGACGCCGCTGCCCGTACCGTGCTTGATCACGTTATCCAGCAGTTCGTTGAGGATCAGCCCCAGATTCGAGCCCATCTGGAGTGATACATAAACCGGCCGGGTCTGCAGACTCAAGGTGATTGTGCGCTGCTGTTGCGCATTGATGAAACCTTGCGCCAATTCCGGCAGTAACTGAGCCAGATCAACCTGATTGCGGGTATTGCGATGCAGTTGTTCCTGTACCGCGCCCACACCCACAACTCGAGTAATTGCCGATTGCATCAGGGTTCTGGCTTCTTCACTTTGCGCGCGCAGGCTTGAGATTTGCAGCAGGCTAATGATGAGTTGGAGATTGTTTTTGACTCGATGATTGAGTTCAGCGAGCAGCCCTTGCTGGTTTTCGGCCATCTCTCGCTGTTCGGTGATATCAAGGCAACTGCCAAAGTAACCGGCGAATTGTCCGTCACGGTAAAACGGTGCACCGCTGTCCAGCATCCAGCGGTACTGGCCGTCATGACGCCTCACCCTGTAGGGCATTCTGAAGGGCAAGCGTTCATCGAAAGCTTTGTGGTAAGCATTGACGCATTCATCCAGGTCGTCCGGATGTATATCGTCTTTCCAGCCATAACCGCACAGTTGCTGTTGGCTCTTGCCGGTAAAGTCAGTCCAGGGTTTATTGAACCAGTCACATTGCTTGTCGCTTCTGGCTCGCCAGATCATCACCGGCGCGTGGTCGGCCAACTCGCGAAATTCTATTTCCCCCAGCAGCGCCGGCCCGCCTCGCACATCAGGTTCCGGTTTCATGGGGGGCTTACCGTGGATAATCGTGGCGGGGTTTTCTGGAAAATCTCCAGGGCACTATGGGCAGGCAGCGCGGCGAGTGACTGCCCTTCCAGCAACGCACCTGCAACCTTTGCACAAAAGGTCAGGTCTTGCGGAGCATAGGGCTTGCGCAATAGACCAAGCGCTGCATCCGCATTGGCACGCGCGGCGAGAATCTGCCCGCTGATGAACATCGAACTGATGCCATGCTCGTTCAGAAGGCTGCGAGCCAGCGCAATACCTTCGTCGTGGCCGCCCAGATTGATATCGATGAACGCCACATCAGCTTGCTGCTCACCCGCTAGCTGCAGCGCGTGGGATACATCATGGGCAGGGCCGATGACTTCATGTTCTGTACCCAGCGTGGCAACGGCGATCATTGCCAGTACAGGATCATCTTCTATCAGGAGGATGCGCATTTTTTAATTCCTGCCTTTTAATCGATAGACGCAAACGAGGGCGCTGAAGTAGCCGGTTACGTCGCGAGGCAAAGAGCTTTTATTTCATGCAAATGCACGTCATGAAGGTTGGGCTACCCCGTATCTGAATGGTTCAGAAAAGGTTCAAAAAACATCCAAACGGGTGAAGATTATGATTTTTCGTTCGCAATGCTGCGTTCGTATCGCTCCAGAAGTGGCTGGATGCTGACCCCGTGCAACAAGATGCTAAGGGCCACTACCGATAGCGTGAGGCCGATGCTGGCGTGCGCCACGTCTTTCGGCAGCCCGTGACCAAGGGCAAAGCACAAGTAGAAAAGGCTGCCGATGCCTCGAATGCCAAACCAGCCGACCAGTGCTTTCTGCCGCTTGTTGAGCAAGCGACGGCTGATCAGCAGCCATACGGCAACGGGTCTGATGACGCAAAACAGTGCCAGGCCCAAACCTATCGCACGCCAATCCCAATACAGGGCAAGGGAGGCACCGAGCAGGGTGATCAACAGTACTTCCATCGACCGCTCGACAAGGCTGCCAAACGCCAGCATGTCTCCCATCATGACGCCAGCAGCCAGTTGCGACTCACTCAAATCCTCTTTCTCGGCAACAGTCGCACGTTCGACACTGCCGCTCATGTGCCCGATGACAGGTTGGGCCAGATGCTCGGCGGGCACTTCGGACTGAGTGATCCGGGCCTCTGCCTGGCGTAAGCCCAGGCCTGCAGCAAACACTGACAGGAATCCGAATGCACCCAAGCCGTTGGCCACTACATAAGAGATGGCAATCAGCGCCAGGGCCAGAAAGTCATTGGGAGACGTGTCGCTGTCGGCATTCTTGATGCGTAGGTAGATCATCAAATGCCCGACACCCCGGCCCAGCCCATAGCCAATCAGCAACCCCACTGGGACGCCCCACAGCAGGTTCTTGATCGCCCAGTGCTGAACCCAGTTCATATCACCGGCACCATGGGTCAAAAACAACAGGGCGAAGATCACGAATGGAAAGGCCGTTCCGTCGTTGAGGCCTGCCTCTCCGGACAGCCCAAAGCGCAGGCGGTCGGAGTCCTGTGCGCTGTTGACCTGCACCAGCGAGGCGAGGACCGGGTCGGTAGGCGAGAGCATGGCACCCAGCAGGATTGAAATCCCCCAGGACAAACCGAACAGGTAATGTGCCGCCATGGCGGTACCGGCGATGGTCACCAGCATGACGGGCCCGGCCAGCCAGTAGGCGGAGCGCCAAGCCTTGCTGGTCAACGGCAAACGGAGCTTGATCCCGGTACTGAACAGCGAAAACAGCACGGCAACTTCAGTCAGTCGCTCCAGCCAGCCTGAGGCTTGCTGGAAGTCCAGGTTAAGCATGTCCAGCCCGGCTGGACCGATCGCAAAGCCAAATGCCAGGCAGACTGCGGAGGTGGTGACGGGCAGCCAGCGCAAATAGGAAGAAGTCAGCGCGAGCATCATCAGCAACGCGCCTAGTACAGTCATGCAAAGAATGAAGCTCATCCGGCCTGAAGTCTCACAACGGGGCCTCGCAAATACGAGGCGATAAGGTTGTGACTGCTCAGGGTCGGGATAGTTGAAACATTTGGTATTAAGGTCGTTAACGCTTTATTTCACGGGCAAGCACAGTCCTGTAGGAACTCCGAGATTACGAGGCCAGCGGTTGCAGAGTGTCAGACAGAACGCGATCGCTGGCCTCGTAACCTCGGTGAGCTTCTACAGGGACGAGGGGGTGGGCGTTTTAGTTACCGCTCCACCGTCCTGTTCCAGCGCGCATTCCATTCCGGGCGTGTCAGGTTGACCTGATCCCAGTCGATGGTCACTGCCGTTTCCAGGTATTTGTTCATCGCCTCAACCTGGCCGCGGGTCTTGTCCGTGGTCGGGGTTTTTGGGTTGGACGGGATCTGGTCACCAAACTCCAGCGCGGGCGCTTGGGCCTCTGGAGTCAACAGATAAGCGGCGAGTTTCTGCGCCAATTCCGGCTGATCGTTTTTGGCGATTGCACACTCGGCCACGTTCAGCACCACGCCGCCTTCTTTAGGGGGCGCGTACTCCACCGGCACGCCCTTGATTTTCAGTGCGGTGACCTGAGTTGGCGTGAGCGGGAACAACGCGGCTTCGCCGGTCTGCACCATCTCGGAAATCTTCGCCGAGCTGGCGATGTATTCCAGCACGTTAGGGCCAACGGTTTTCGGCCATGCCTTGAAGCCTGGCTCGACATCTGTTTCGCTGCCGCCCTGAATGCGGTTAAACATCAGGAAGCCATGCAGGCCGAAAGTAGAGGAGGCCATGGACTGGAACACGACCTTCTCCTTGAATTTCTTGTCCGCCAGATCCATCCACGAGGTCGGTGCTGCCCAGCCGTTTTCCTTGAACATTTTCGTGTTGTAGGCCAGCCCGGTGACACCGAGGCTCACCGCTGCCGCTTCGTCTTTGATCTTCGCCTTGGCAGGCAGATCAGCCAGCGACGGGCTTGGCTGCAGTTTGTCACACAGGCCCATGGAGATCGCCCGGTACATGATCCCGTCATCGAGGAACATCACGTGCATTTGCGGGTTGTCTTTGCTCGCCTGAACCTTGGCGAGAATGTCCGAAGACGTTCCCGGCACGATCACGACTTTGACGTTATTGGCCTTCTCGAAAGCAGGCAGGACCTGATCGGCATACAAGCGCTCCATCGTCCCGCCGTTCATGCCCAGATAAAGGGTGGTGGCGGCCTGGACCGGGGAAGAGGCGAGCATCACCGCGAGGGGCAGGCACGACAAGCCGGTAAATGCGATACGTTTTGCGTTCTTCATTGCAGCGACCTTCCTCTGTGCAAAGGGATGAAATCAATGGTTAACGGTTTTACAGGTTTGGGCAGTCTGTTGAAAACGGCGGATGGAAAATGCTTCCAGGGAAATCGTCGACTGACCGGTGCATACCCATTCGGCAAGGGCCTCACCCGCAGCCGGGCCAATCTGAAAACCAGAGCCTGCAAAACCGAAGCCATGCAGCAGGCCAGGTTGCAGGAGGCTAGGGCCGAGCACCGGTTCGCGATCCGGTAAATACCCTTCGGTGCCACTCCAGGTACGAATCGCCTGTGCACCGGCCAGCGGCGGATACAGCTCCACCGCGTTGCGCAGGATATCGACCACGGCTGCGTGCCCCGGCCTGGCGCGGGTCGGGTCCAGGGCAAAGCCCTGGCCGCCGCCCAGCACACAATTGCCTCGGGCGACTTGCCGGGCGTAGATACCACCGCCCTCGACACCCGTGCTGACGTCCATGAACATCGGCAGCGGCTCAGTGACCAGCATGGCCGGGTGGCCAGAGACCATCGGCACCGGTTCGCCGAATTGCGCCGCCAGATCGCTGGCCCATGCGCCTGCACAGTTGAGCAGCCAGGGTGCACGCAGGTTCAGGCCGTCGGCGGTGCGCACCACGAAGGCTCCGCCGTCATGATTGACGTCTACGACCCTGGCTTGCTCATGGATGTGTGCACCCGCCTTGCGGGCGGCGCGGGCGAATGCCGGAGAGACCAGCCGCGGGTTGGCATGACCATCTTCGGCGCAAAACGAGGCACCCACTGCAACATCACCCGCCCAGGCAAAGCGTGCCCTTAACTGCTCGCGATCGAGCAATTGCAGGTCCAGCCCAAAGCCACGGCTGGCATCGGCGTAGGCTCGCAGCGCATCCATATCCTTGTCACTGCGGGCCAGTTTCAGGTGCCCTGAGCGCAGGTATTCGCCATCGATGCCAATCAGCTCGCGCAAGCCGCTCCAGATGCCATGGGCGCGCTGCGATAACGGCAACTGGCTCAGCGGGCGACCCTGACGCCGCACGCCACCGTAGTTGACGCCGCTGGAATGCGAACCGCAGAAATCGCGCTCCAGCAACGTCACGCGTTTGCCCTTCAAGGCCAGAAACAAAGCCGCTGATGCGCCGACAATGCCACCGCCAATGATCAGCGCATCGCTTTCGATGATTGCGCTCATGACGACGTCTCCACACCAAATGGCAACGGTTTGATAGGGGCCTGTCCGCGCAGCCGACCGACGCTTTGCAGGTCTCGGCCGCTGCATTGGGCGACGAGTTCCGCTGCCGCCAGCCCGCACATCCGACCCTGGCAACGGCCCATGCCGACCCGGCACATGGCTTTGACCCGGTTGATCTCCCAATGGCCTTCGTTGACCACGGTACGGATATCGCCTGCACTGATTTCCTCACAACGACAGATGATCGTTTCGTCCGGGACTTTCTTGGCCCAGTCAGTGGGGAAGGGGAATGCAGTTTCCAGCCCGTGACGAAAGCGCGTGATCTGCTCCAGCGTGTGCTTCAAGTGTTCGCTGCGGGCTTTGTCGACGACCAGGCCGCTGTCCTCCAGCAGGGTGAGGGCGGCCAGTTCGCCGGCCATTTCTGCAGCGTCAGCACCCATGATGCCCGCACCGTCACCGGCCAGATAAACGCCTGCGACAGTGCTACGCCCAGCGTCATCACGGGTGGGCAGCCATGCACGATTGAGCTTGCTCCATTGAAACTCGCAGCCGATCAGGTCAGCCAGTTGTGTTTCGCTGCGCAACGCATGGGCGAAAGCCACGGCATCGCACTCCAGTTGTTGCACTGCACCACTGCCTTGCCACTGCACGCTATTGACGCGCTTCTCGCCTTCGATACGTTGCAAGGTCGCGCCCTGATGCACGGCAATGCCATGAGCCGTCAGCCAGGCGCGGTAGTACAACCCTTTAGCGAGGGTCAGCGGCTGCCCCAGTAGTGCGGGCAGTGCCCGGCACTGGGCGGAAAAGGGCGCGCTGTCCAGGACGGCGACAACGTCGGCCCCGGCCTTGGCGTATTGGTAAGCGACCAGATACAAGAGCGGACCGCTCCCGGCAAACACCACTTTTTCGCCGATGGCGCAGCCCTGATATTTCAAAGCGATCTGTGCCGCGCCCAGGCTGTACACACCTGGCAACGTCCAGCCAGGTACAGGCAGGATACGGTCGGTTGCGCCCGTCGCGATGATCAAGTGGCTGTAGTCGATGCTCCCGGCGCGGTTTTCCTGCAAGGTGTCGAGTCGCTGTTCTTCAGCGTTCCACACCAGTGTTTGTGGGCGATAGTCGATGTGCTTCGCCAGTTCGTCGAGGGTCTGATGCACGGCGACGGCTTTGCCCGCCTCAAAGCCATACAGCGCTTTGGGTTCACGTCGGAAGTTCTCGGGCTGACGGCGATAAATCTGTCCGCCGCCTCGCAGGCCCTCATCCAGCAAACACGCCTTTACGCCATGAGCATGCAGGGTTTGCGCAGCACGAATACCCGCAGGACCTGCGCCGACGATCACCACCGATTGTGCGGTATGGGTATTCATGGCTGCCGTCCCGGATCACGGCTGACGATTTGCCCACCTTCGAGCAATGTTGAGCAGGCGCGTACCCGACGACCATCGCCAAGGCGCACCCAGCAATCCTGACACGCGCCCATCATGCAGAAACCGGCGCGAGGCTCGGCACTGAAGTCGCTGCCGCGCAGGTGTTCGCTGCTGGTCAATACCGCCGTGAGCAGGGTATCGCCCTGCAAACCGCTGGCAGGCTGGCCGTCGAGGGTGAAGGCCAGCGCCGGACGGTCGTGTTCGACCAAACGTTTGAGCAATGCCATGAGGTTCGCGCTCCAGGCCTCAGGTTAATGTTTGCCGACCAGCACCCGATCCAGGCCATAAACCCGGTCGAGGATGATCATGGTGGCGGCGGTCAACGCGATGACCAGCGCGGAAACGGCGGCCATCATCGGATCGATGGACTCCGTGGCGTAGACGTACATGCGCACCGGCAGGGTCTGGGTCGAAGGCGAGGTGACGAAGATCGACAGCGTGACTTCGTCGAAGCTATTGATGAACGCCAGCAACCAGCCACCGGCCACGCCAGGCAGAATCATCGGCAAGGTGATTTTGCGGAACAGCGTGAAGCGGCTGGCGCCCAGTGACTCAGCGGCCTGTTCGGCGCTGCGGTCGATGCCGATGGCTGCGGCAATCACCAGGCGCAAGACATACGGCGTAATGATCACCACGTGGGCGAGGGTCAGCCAGAAGAAGCTGCCGTTGACGCCCATCAGGGCAAAGAGGCGCAGCATCGCCACGCCCAATACCAGATGCGGAATGATGATCGGCGAGAGGAACAATCCATTGAGAAAGTTGCGCCCCGGAAACTGGTGACGGGTGATCGCCAGTGCTGCGGGTACGGCAATAATCGTCGCCAGTGTGGCGGCGACAAAGGCCAGAATCAGGCTGTTGTAGAACGAATCGATGAAGTCGGCGCGCTCGAAAATCGCCCGGAACCAGCGCAGGGAAAAGCCTGAAGTCGGCAGGCTGAGGGTGTTCTCCGGTGTAAACGCCACTAGACAGACCACCACCAGCGGGGCGAGCATGAACACCACGACCAGGGCGTGAAACGACAGGGCCAAAGGACCGTTTTTAGACATGGCTCATTCCCCCAGGGTTTTCTTGTAACGGCCTTCGACCATGCGGTTCCAGGACAGCATGACCAGCAGGTTGACCAGCAACAGCGCCACTGCAATGGTCGCGCCCATGGGCCAGTTCAGCTCCGAGAGGTATTGGTCGTAGACCACCGTGGCAACCATCTTCAGGCGGCGTCCGCCGAGCAGGCCGGGGATGGCGAAAGAACTGGCCGACAAGCCAAACACAATCAGCGTGCCGGACAACACGCCAGGCATGACTTGAGGCAATACCACCAGACGCATCACTTTGGCCTGACTGGCCCCGAGGGACAGCGCGGCCTGTTCAGCAGCAGGGTCGAGCTTCTGCAGTGAGGTCCAGATCGGAATGATCATGAACGGCAGCATCACGTGCACCAGTGCAATGATCACTGCGAAAGGCGTGTAGAGCATTTTGATCGGTTGGCCGCCCAGCGCCTGGATAGCTTGGTTGATCAGGCCGTCAGCACCCAGCAACAGGCTCCAGCCAAAGGCACGCACCACTACGGAAATCAGCAACGGCGTGAGGATCAGAATCAGAAAGATCGAACGCCATGGCGTGCCCATGCGGCTCAGAATGTAAGCCTCGGGGACGCCGATGACCACGCAGAGCAGCGTCACCAGTGCACTGATCCAGAAGGTGCGCAGGAAGATTTCGTAGAAGTACGAATCGGTCAGTACTTCGCCATAGTTGGCCAGGGTGTAAGAATCGCTTTTGACCCCGACTTCATAGTCGAACACGTTGAACGACAGGATCAGGGTCAAGGCCAGCGGGACCAGCAACAAGCAGGTGAACATCACCAACGCCGGTGCCGAGAGTAGATAGCCGCGGCCACCTCGGCGCATATCACTGAGCAGGCTCATGGGTGCACCTCGTCGGCATCCAGTACGCGCAGCAATCCGGCTTGCCAGTCCATGCCCACTGCGGTGCCTTCTTCCATCGGCGCGTCGCCGTCGTTGCGACGGACCACGGTCAACTCGCCGATGGCGGTTTCGATGCGATACAGCCATTGGCTGCCGAGGAAGTAACGGGTCACCACCTTGCCTTGCAAGCGCCCGGTACCGGCAGCCACCAGATCGATTTTTTCCGGGCGCAAGCTCAAGGTTAACGCGCCGTCGCCAGGCACCTGGCGTACTTGCGCAGCGCCTTCGCTGTCCAGATCACCGGGCAGCATGTTGGCCTTGCCAACAAAGCCGGAAATGAACCGGGTGCGTGGATGTTCGTAAAGCTTGTAGGGTTCGTCGATCTGGGTGATGCGCCCGGCCTGCATGACCACCACGCGATCGCTGATCGAGAGCGCTTCCGCCTGATCGTGAGTCACCATCAAGGTGGTAATGCCGACTTCGCGCTGAATGCGACGAATCTCGAACTGCATCTCTTCGCGCAAGTTGGCGTCAAGGTTGGACAGCGGTTCATCAAGCAGTAATACCGGCGGCTCGATCACCAGCGCCCGCGCCAGGGCAACCCGTTGCCGTTGACCGCCCGACAGCTCGCGCGGGTAACGCTGCGCATGCTGGCTCAGACGCACCAACTCCAGCACGGTTGTCACACGGCGCTGAATATCTGCGGCCGGCACCTTACGCATGCGCAGGCCAAAGGCGACGTTGTCGGCAACGCTCATGTGCGGGAAGAGGGCGTAACTCTGGAACACCACTCCCAAACCGCGGCTGCTGGGTTTGGCATGGGTGATATCGCGGCCATCAAGAATGATGCGACCATCGCTGACCTCAACGAAGCCGGCGATCATTTGCAGGGTAGTGGTCTTGCCGCAGCCGGACGGGCCCAGCAGAGAAACGAATTCGCCTTTCTCCACCGCCAGATTCGTGGCGACCACGGCGTCGATACTGCCGTAGCGTTTGGAGAGACCTTCAAGCTGCAAAAAAGCCATAGCTGCGTTCCACCTTTTCATCACGCACAGCGTTGCGGTGCGTTTTTGTTATGGGCAGATGCGAAATGAAATCTTGCAGTTGCTGTGGACGTTGGTGCTCGCTCTGAGTCGGCTACCAGGTTTTGTTCAAATCGCCCTGTGGACTGAGATTAAGACGAAGACTAGGATGGGCGAAAGGGTGAATTTCACTGGATGGTATATTTCTTTCAGTTCTTTCGTTCAATGAATTAGTTATCGATAAGTGATCATATGAATTCCACTGAGCGGAATGAAAATCCCAAGGATACCGGCGTCGGGGCAGTATCGCGGCTGTTTGCAGTGCTCCGCTGCCTGGGTGATTGCTCCGAGGATGGCGAGCGCGTTACTCAACTCGCCCAGCAAGTCGGCCTCTCGCAACCTACGACTCACCGTCTGCTGCGCAGCCTGATGGATGAAGGCATGGTCGAGCAGGACCAGCGCAGTAAACGCTATCGCCTGAGCATCGAGTTCTTCGCCTTGGCCGCCAAAGCAGGCAAGACCAGCAACCTGCGCGATGTGGTGCGCCCGAGCATGTTGCGTCTTTCGGCCTCTTTGGGGGATTCACTGTTCCTGCTGGCGCGCAGTGGCTTCGATGCAGTCTGCCTGGATCGCAGCGAAGGCCCTTATCCGATACGCACCTTTACTGGCGACATCGGTGGTCGTGTCGCATTGGGCGTGGGGCAGGGCAGCCTCGCGATACTTGCTTATCTGCCGGAAGAAGAGCGCGACACGGTGATCCGCTATAACCTGCCACGCCTCAAGGATTTTCACCTTTACGACGAAGTATTCCTGCGCTCCGAAGTGGAAAACGTCCGCCGCCTCGGCTACGCCGCCCGCAACACCGGCGCACTGCCGGGTATGGCTGGTCTTGCGGTGCCGATCTTTGACCGCGAAGGCCGCTCGGTCGCAGCCCTCAGCGTCGCCACCATCAGCGACCGGCTTGGCCCCGACCGGTTACTGACCGTGGTGGAGCTGCTCAAGCGTGAAGCGGCGGTTATCAGCGCCAGGATCAACCCGTTTGACCCGACATTGCGACGGCCCAGTCAGGTGTTTGGGCAGGTGGATTGATCGGGTCGCCATCGCAGCCTTCGGCAGCTCCTACGAATTGTCTGTTTGCTGCGCGACGTACGCCTGACCCGCCTTCCCGGATAAATCCGGTCCCACGTCCTCCATATC
>NZ_LOHG01000022.1:35139-70019 GCF_022790535.1 Pseudomonas maioricensis | reverse complement strand
GCACCAACGGATATGTACACACACACATACATACATACATACACACAGCGACAGGTGTACGAAAGACTCAGGGCCTAGGCGCCGAGCCGCTACTCTCCCAACCCCCACCCAACGCCAGAAACAGATCAATCTGCCCCATCGCCACCTGCGTATTCGCCGTCGCCAACTGCGCACGCACGTCGGTATAAGTCCGGGTAGCCTGCAAATCAGCGAGAAACGAAGCACGCCCGGCCTTGAAGAAACGATGCGTCTGATCCGCTGCCTGCTCCGCAGATTGCGCGGCATCAGTCAGCGCATCGCGGCGTTGTAACAGGGCCGTATATTGCGCCAGACCCGTCTGGGTTTCCCGGATAGCATTCAGCACCACACCATCAAAGCGCGCCAATGCCGCCTGGCTTGACGCCTCAGCCTCATGAATACGGGCGCGAGCGCCGTTCGACGGTACAGTCCAGTTAATCAACGGACCAAAGCCCCATCGATTGGCGACCGGCTTGCCCAGGTTTTCCAACAGGCCCACGGTGCCGACCGTCGCACCAATGCTGATGTCCGGGTACAACTCACCCGTCGCCACACCGATTTCAGCGGTCGATGCCGCCAGACGCCGTTCTGCCTGACGCACATCCGGACGACGCTTGAGCAGTGCTGCGCCATCACCCACCGGCATGACCTGCGCGATATGCGGCAACTCATTACAGGTGCTGACACCCGCCGGTAATTGATCCAGCGGTTTGGCCAGCAGCATCGACAAGCGATACAGCCCGGTCTGACGCAAGGCCTCGTAACGCGGCAGTTCAGCGCTCAAGGATTTGAACTGGGTTTGCGAGCGTGTCACTTGAGTCTCATCGCCACGACCGGCATCGCGCAAACGCTGGGTCAGGCTGACGCTCTGCTGTTGAAGGTTCAGCGACTCCATGGCGATGTCATGTTCTTCGTTGGCGGCGCAGACTTGGGTGTAGGCGCGAACCACATCAGCTACCAATGTTATGCGCGCGGTATCGGCCGCTGCCTGCGCAGCGTCGACATTGGCGCTGGCCGCTTCGATGCCTCGTTGCAGCGTGCCGAACAAATCGAACTGGTACGACGTAGTGATGCCCACATCGCCGACGTTACCCACCGGGACTTTCTCGGACAGCAAAAACGCTTCGCCGGACTCTTGAAGGCGCTGAGCACCGGCTTTGGCGCTGGTGGTAAAACCGCCCGCAGCCTCGGCTTCGGAGGTCTGATAACGAGCACGTTGCAGGTTCGCGGCAGCGATGCGCAGGTCGGTATTGGAGGCCATCGCCTGCTGCACCAACTGATCCAGGCGCGGGTCCTGGTACAGGCGCCACCAGTCAGCAGGCACGGGCGCAGAAATCGTGTTGACCGATTCCCCGGCCAGTTCGCCTTGCAGGTCCGGACGATTGATCGCGGCGTCTTTGGGCAGTTTGTAGTCGGGGCCAACCATCTGACACGCCGACAGCAGCAAGCCAAGCCCGACCGTTGCCGTCAGGCGCGTAAGGTGTGTCATTTGCCAGGCTCCTCTGTGTGAGTCGCCTGACTGTCTTCGATGATCGACACCGTGGCCGTCCGCCCGGCGATCATGCGGAAGTTGTCCGGCACTTCGTCGAAGGCGATGCGCACTGGAATGCGCTGGGCCAGGCGTACCCAACTGAACGCCGGGTTGACGTTGGGCAGCAGGTTGGAGCCGCTGGTGCGGTCACGGTCTTCGATACCGGCGACGATGCTGACCACGTGACCCCGCAGACGGGCGTTATCGCCGACTACCCGGATGTCCACGCTCTGGCCAATATGAATGCCGTCGAGCTTGGTTTCTTCGAAGTAGCCATCAATGTGGAAGGACGCGTTATCCACCACTGACAGGACAGGTCGGCCAGCGGTGACGAACTCGTGGGAGCGCGGTGCCCGGTCGTTGAGGTAGCCGTCCACGGGGCTGCGAATCACAGAGCGATCCAGGTTCAGTTGCGCGGCATCCACCGCGACTTGTGATTCCTGTAACGCCGACAGCGCGCGAGCTTCCCGGGACTGGCTTTCTTCCAGTTGCTCACGGGCCACCAGATTACCGAGGCCGCGGTTACGCTTGTTCTCGCGGCGGGCCTGTTCCCAGGTTTCCTGACGCTCGGCAACCGTTGCCTTGGCCTGGCGCAAGGCGAGGCGGAAGCGGTCCTGGTCGATGGTGAACAGCACCTGGCCTTTGCTGACCAACTGGTTATCCCCGACTTCGACTTTCTCGATCAGCCCGGACACGTCCGGCGCGATCTGGACGATGTCGGCGCGGATGTGGCCGTCGCGGGTCCAGGGCGCGTACATGTAATACATGACCATGCGCCACACAACGATGGCAGCGAAGGTCACGACCAGCAGAGTCAGGACCACGCGGCCCAAAGTAAGCAGAGGTTTTTTCATTTCATCAGGTATCGACTGAGAGTATCCACGGCGCCGAGCAACAAAGCGTATAGACCTACGTTGAACAATGCCCGGTGCCAGACCAGACGGTAGAAATGGGTACGCGATAACACCGCGTGGACCCCGAGAAACAGTAAATAGGTAATACCCATCAGCGCGAGAAACGTGGGTACGAAGACCCCGCTGATGTCCAGATCGCCAATCATAGGGACGCTCCGTCAAGGCCGTGGGGCGCAAGTTCTTCGGTTTCGGTCGCCGCGTTGACGATTTCCACACCGGGCAACAACGCCAGGCGTAAGCCGCTCAGGGCGTGCAACAAATGCTGGCGGGCCGGATCCAGCCCCAGTGACTCAACACTCAGCGCACGGCGGGCGCGGTCCATGGTCATCAACATGCCTTTGGGCGCGGGCAGACGTTCGTTCGCTTTCAGGCAGGCCTTGAAGTGGCTGCCGACTTCTTCCACGACCTGACGCAAGACTAACTGTTGTGCCGCATGCGCCCTGGGTAACCAGGCCAGCATGTCGAGTAGATTCAGCGCCACACGCAGATCACGCAGGGCAATACCGGTGTCCTGAGCTGTGATAGTCAGACGCGGCAGTTGCTGCATCAGACGATCAAGCATCTGCGCGCCCATGGCACGGTGTTCCGCCAGCGTGGCTGGTTCGCTCAGGGTCACAATGTCGCGCCAACTGAAGCGGGTCAGGCGTTTGACCGCCAGCTCCACGCCAAACGGACGCATGATCAGGGTCCATATAAAGGCAAACAGCAGACCTACAGGACCCGCCAGATTCGAGTTGATGAAGTTCAGAAAGTCCGCGTCATAGGCGCTCTGGATGCTGACAAAGGACGACGTGTTGACGATGGTCAGCAAGGTGCCGAGATAAAAACGCGGCTGAACGGTCAGGGTGCCGACGCAGATAAACGGCACTGCGAAGGCGAGCACCAGCATCGGAAAATCATGCAGGTTGGGCAGGACCACAAACAGGTAAAGACTGGCGAAGAGCACGGACAGCATGGTCCAGAAGAAGAACCGGTAAATCTGTGGAGCCGGATCGTCCATCGCTGCGAAGAAGCTGCAGGACACGGCGGCCAGTGCCACGGCGGCTGCACCGTCTGTCCAGCCGAGCAGAATCCACAGCACGGAAGCCACGATGATCGCCAATACCGAGGTCATCACCGAATAGAGCATCAGCCCGCGATCCAGAAACGGCGTGATGCGCGCCAGCCGCCAATGCCGGTAGACGGCGCGCCATGGCGTCTGATCGTCAGTCTTGATCGCGTGTTGCAAGGTGCGGCAGTCCTGCCACAAGTCAATGAACTCACCCAGCCGATACAGAGCGTTGGACAGCAGCAACTGGCGGCGGTCGTCGAGCTGCGCTTCAGTCGGTTGCAAGCGCTCAAGCTCCTGATGCAAGGCTTCCCATTGTCTTGTCTGTAAGCCGCTGGCGGTATTTTCCAGCCAGGCGCGGGTCTCGATCAGTAGCGGCGCGAGGTTGGCGACCAGTTCCGGCGTGCGTCGCTCCAGGGCCCATAAGGCATCGTCCAGTGCATCGATCACCGGCAATAGGTGGATCATACGGCCGCGCAGCTCTTTGGCGTTGCGCACCGTTTGTTTGCTTGCGCCTTCATGAGGAAGTTGGCCGATCATCAGCTCAAGGGTGTTAAAGGTGCCGACCATCGAGCTTCGCAGCGCGCCGACTTCTTCAGCACTCGTGTTGCGCGCCAGGAAGCGATCGCTGTAGGCCGAGGCATCGGTAAACCATTGATCCGCCGCGCCTTGCATGACCGGCGCCAGCCGACGTGGCCAGAACATGCTGCCGACAACAGCCGCGCAGATGATGCCGAGGAAGATTTCTTCAGTACGGGACACGGCGATCTCGAACACCGCTTGCGGGTTGTCCACCACCGGGAAGGAAATCAGCGGCATGGTGTAACCCGCCAGCATCAGCGCATAGCTATTGGCGGTGCGCAGATGCAACGACAGAAACAGCAACGTACCTGTCCACAGAGCAATCACGACGGCCAGCAGAAACGGTGTCTGCACGAACATCGGCACGATAAATACCGAAGCCGCAGCGCCCGTCAAAGTACCCAGCGCACGGTACAGCGCTTTGGAGCTGGTCGGGCCTACGAATGGGCTGGAAACGATATAGACCGTTGCCATGGCCCAGTACGGCCGCGGCATTTCCATGAGCAGGGCGATGTACAACGCCAGCATGGACGCGCCGAAGGTGCGTACACCGTAAAACCAGTCGCGTGCGGGGGGCACGCCGGCGAAGAAATCTTTCAAAGAGACCCCGTGCTGTCTTGATTGGCGGCGTCGCTGAACGCCTTGAAGACCCGCAGGGTCGCTTCGAGGTCTTCCTTGGCCACGCTTTTGAGCACCTCGCGACGCAAGCGCAGCAATTCGTCCTCGATGGCCAGCGCCACGACGCGACCATTTTCGGTGAGGCTCAGGGATTTCGCCCGACGATCCGACGGGTCTTCGGTGCGGCAAACGATGTCGGCGTTGCAGAGCTGGTCCAGCAAACGGACGAGGGTAGGGCTTTCCATGCCAGCGGCGTGTGCAACGGTGACCTGATTCACGCCATCACCCAGACGCAGAATCATCAACAGTGGAGCAGCGCAGGCTTCGGAAACGCCGTAACGCACCAAGGTGTTGTGGCAGATACGGCGCCATTGGCGGGATGAAGCGACCATGCCGCTGCTGATGCTCATCTGCAGGGAATCAAGGGACATAACAGAACCGGGGAAAATTAGTTAGCGAGGACATTGTTCGTGACAACATAATTAGCTTGCTAACTATAATCCTGTAACAAAGTCTTACAGTCAAGCCTGAATTACCGAGTGGCAGGAGGGCTTTCAAGAGCCGGAGGAAGGGTAAAGAGGACCATAACGACACGGGTATTCAAGAAAAGTGCCCGTAGAAGTAATTATTTTCATACCGTTCGTCGGCGATCAGGGAGGTTTTTTTGCCTTTTAAAGCTCGTTTGAGGGACGCTCGTCCAAAAAACTGACGTGGTTCACATTTTAAGGTTTGTAGATTTGATGGCCTCTCCAGGTCAGCCGAGGGTCCGGATAGATAAACAAGGAATGATGCCGAAATAGTGGCTTTAGGGGATTGGTGTTGTTTTATTGACGCCAATCCAGTGCCGTGCACCGTTCAGAAAAAAATCGATTCAGCCGATATGCCAGACGAAGCCATCGGGTAGCCAAAGCGCCCGGTTTAGAGACCTTTGTCGGTGCGCTTGTCGCACCTTGTGAGCATGCAATGATCGACCTCGCCACCTGGAACCTTTCCATTCCTGTAGGCACTCCATCCGTCATTATCGATACCCCCAAGCTGGTTCAAGGTTATCAGGATGGTTATTTTCGTTCGGGCAATACTTTGTTCTTCTGGGCACCAGTGACGGGGTCCAAAACCGAGAACGCTAAATTTCCAAGGACGGAACTGCGAGAGACGACAGCGGACGGCAAGGTTTACAACTGGACCTATTCCCAGGCGGACAACTTCCTGCGTGCTGCACTCACGGTCAATCAAGTGCCTTCTACCGGCAAAATCGTTATAGGCCAGATTCACGCTTTCCAGAGCACCGAGCCGTTGCTCAAGGTGGAGTACCAGTTCAAGGAAAAACTGCAGACCGGCAATATCGTTGCCAAGTTTCGTCGTGGTCCGGACTCTGAAATCGAAGTGATCAACATTGCCTCAGGCGTGCCTTTGAACGAACGCTTCAGCTACAGCATCCATCTGACTCCGGCAGGCAATCTGTCAGTCAATGCCGCTGATTATGTATGGAGTGCCAAGCTGGATGCAGGCTGGAAAGACAAGCTGCTGTACTTCAAGGCGGGTGTGTATACCCAGGACAACACTGGATATGCCACCGAAGGCGGGGCTGCAACGTTTTACAAGCTGATCATCAATCACGACAAGAAGGCGTGAATAAGGCTTGGCAGAAATCTCACAGGGGAATGCAACACCCCTGTGGGAGCTGGGCTTGCCCGCGATAAACGATAACGCGGTGTGTCTTCAAACCGCGTCTCATGTATCGCGGGCAAGCCCAGCTCCCACAGGATCGGGTTAGATCAATTCCCCCCCAATCCCACAGGATCGGGTTAAATCAATTCAAGCCCAGCTTGCCACGCAGGGTCGACAGGTCTTCAGCCAGGGTGTTAACCGGGCCAACCAGCGCTTTGCGGTCGTTCTCTTTCACTTTGTCGTACGTTTCGAAACCGCCATCTTTGGTCTTGTACTTGGCCAGGATCTTGTCCACGGTAGCGAAGTTCTTGTCGACCTTGGCGGCGAACACTTTGTCGGACTTCTCGATTTGCGGACGGAACAGGTCGACGATTTTCTTCGCGCCGTCGATGTTGCCCTGGAAGTCATACAGGTCAGTGTGGCTGTAACGGTCTTCTTCACCGGAAATCTTGGTCGCAGCGACTTCTTCCAGAAGCGCAGCCGCACCGCCCACGACCTTTTCAGGCGGGAAGGTCAGACCGGCAACGCGGGTTTCCAGGTCTTTCACGTCGGCCATCAGCTTGTCAGCGATCGGACCCTGATCCTTGGTGGTGTTCTGCGAAAACAGTGCATATTCCAGGCGGTGGAAGCCGGTGAAGTCCTCGGCATTCACGCCTGCTTCGTGGTCATCGACACGCGAGTCGATGGATGCATCAAGGTCGCTGAACAGTTCAGCCATTGGCTCGATTTCTTCGTAAAACACGCGGGTGGGCGCATACAGCTTTTTGGCTGTAGCCAGGTCGCCTTTCTTCACTGCATCGGTGAACTTCTGAGTGTGGCTGACCAGTTCGCCGATCTGTTCGGTGACGTAGATCTTGTAATCCGAAACCGGCCCTACCAGGTCCAGCGGCGCGGTGGCGGCGAAGACCGGGGTCTGCAGCAGACCTGCGGTGAGCAGCAAAGCAAAAGGCAACTTCTTCATGGGACTCTTCCTGTTGAGGTGGCTTTTAAGGGGGAGCGATTACGCGGTTTTGGTCTCGGACCTGGCCGAAGCCTGAAGCAGTGAACGACCGATGAAGTCCTGGTCATTGATCACACCGGGCAGGGTGAAGAAGTACCCGCCGCCAACCGGCTTGAGGTACTCCTCCAGAGGCTCGCCATTGAGGCGGGTCTGCACGGTGATGAAGCCTTTTTCGAGATCGGACTGGTAGCAGATGAACAGCAGGCCCATGTCGAGCTGACCGTTCTTGTTGACGCCGTTGGAGTAGTTGAACGGCCGACGCAGGATCAGGTTGCGCTGGCTTTCAGCGGTTCGCGGGTTGGCCAGACGGATGTGCGAATCCAGTTTGGTTTTCTTGCCGTGAGGGTCGGCAACATAGTCCGGTACGTCGGTTTCAACCTTGCCGTCCATGGGCGCGCCGGTGGTTTTGACCCGGCCGAAAATCGCTTCCTGCTCCTGCAGCGGGGTGCGGTCCCAGCGTTCGACGAAATTGCGGATGATCCGCACCGCCTGGTAGCTGCCGTTCGCGGCCCAGGCCGGTTCGTCGCTGCCCGGTTGCACCCAGACCAGTTCGTTCATGGTTTTCTGATTGTTGGAGTCCGGGTTGGCCGAACCGTCGCGGAAACCCAGAAAGTTACGGGCGCTTTCCGGTGGCTGCCCGGGTTTCTTCGGCGCTTGCGGCGGCACCGTGCCTTCCTGTTTCCAGCGCACCAGCAGCAGGTCTGGCAGGTTTTTCACGATGTCGCGCAGGGCGTGGATGTTGCTGTCGGCGCTGTTGGCGCAGAACTGGATGCTCAAGTCACCGTGGCAGCTGTCTGCCTCAAGCGCGTCGTTGGGGAAACCCACCATACGGCTCAGACGCTTGGGCTTGACGCTTTCCAGACCAAAGCGCTCGTCGAATAGCGAGTCGCCCACCGACACGGTGATGGTCAGGTTATCCGGGCTGACCACCGGGCCGAGGATGCCGGAATCTACCGGTGGCAACTTCGGATCGACCTGCGGTACCGTTCCGCCGGTCATCAAGAATGTGATGCGCTCGTTCAGCGTGCGAAACAGACGTTCCAGGTCTTCGCGGTCAGCGGCCAGCACATCAAAGGCCACCAGCATGCCGGAGGCTGGACGCGGGTTGACGATCCCGGTCTGGTGGATGCCATGGAATTCATTGTGGTCAGCGGTTTTCTCGCTGTTCGGTGCTTCGGTGACCTGGGCCGGAGCCGCGGCCAATACGTTGCCGCTCAGGCTGCTGCCCGCCAATGCCGCCCCCGCAGCACCGAGGCCGAGCAGCACTCGACGGCGTTGTACGGATTGCGGAGCGTTGCTGTTGTCTGAGTCGTTCATGGCTGTTTACTTCGCTCAAAAATCAGTTGTTTGGTAACGGAGAGATCGGTCGCGAGTTCTTTGTGGGAGCTGAGCTTGCTCGCGATAAAGGTCACGCGATCTAAAGTGAACTGCGTCCAGTCTTATCGCGAGCAAGCTCTGCTCCCACATAAAATCAAAGCCCCGAAAGCCCCAGCGCCTCATCTATCCCGTCCAGCGCATCCGCCAGTGCCTTGGCTTTGTCGGCAATCAACTTGCGTTGCACGGCGTCCACCTGATCGTAAGGGCGCATGCCGCTGTCGGTGCTCAGGCTGTTCAACTCAGTGTCCAGTGCCGCGGCGGCTGCATCGATCTGCTCCAGAAGAGGCTTGGCACTTTTGGCCAGCATCGGGCGCAGCAGGTCGATGACTTTGCGGGTGCCTTCAAGGTTGGCGACGAAGCCGTTCAGGTCGCTGTGGCTGTAGCGTTCTTCTTCGCCGTTACTGCGGATTTCGGCGAGGCTGCGCATGTTGCGGGCAATCACGCTGGCGAGTTGTTCCGGGGCCATGCTCTGCGCCAGCAACTGCTGCTTCAGTGTGGTGACATCGGCTTGCAAACGCTGCGCGACGGGCAGCAGTCCATCAACGCTGTGCTTGTCGAACAGGCCGTACTCGATACGATGGAAGCCGCTGAAACCGGAGTCCTGCTCACGCTTTTCGTAATAGTCGGCGCGGGCGTTGATTGCGTTGTCCAGTTCAGCCAGACGTTGCGCTGCCGGGGCAATTCGCTGATAAGCGGCACGCGCTGGAAGATAGCCGGCCTGGGCTGCGCTCAAGTCGCCCGCTGCAATGGCCTCCTGCAAGGTGTTCACGGCCTTGATCAGCGCAGAACCCTGCATGCTCAGGTAGACGCGGTACTCCGACAACGGGCCGATAAAGGCCACCAACGATGGGCGCGCCTTGGCATTGGCTTCCGACTCGGCGGTGGGGGTTACGTGCAGCGTGCCACGCGGGTTGCTCAACAGGCCGCAAGTAATCGCGTAGTCGCCGGGTTGCAGGTTGGCGTTGATGACCTGGCTCAAGCCTGGCGCAATGTTTTCCCGCTCTTCAATCACCAGAACGCCATCGAGGATTTCCCATTCAACGGCCCGCTCGGAGCGGTTGACGATACGGAAGGCGTTCTTGCCAGCCGGTACGGTGAGCGCATTCGGCTCGCAGGCATGGGCATGAATGGTGACCACGGTTTCTGCATTGTCATTGGCGGCGCGCTTTTTCATCGCAGCCTGCGATGCGTAATAAAACAGCCCGCCCGCAGCAATCATGAGCACCACGGAGCCTGCGACAGCTAATTTCAAGGCGCGAGGTGGCTTGGCTTTATCTGAAAGCCCTGTAGGACGATTCGACATGGGTTGCCTTATTCGTTTGTAGCGGAAGAGGGGTGCGAATGCGCAGGTCGGGTGGGCAAACTCACCACCCGAGCATGGGGCATGAAAAACAGCGCCAGCGCGAAGACCAGATAAATCAGGTAAGCACTCAGGGTGCTGACGGTCGGCGCATCCTGATAACCGAACATGCCCGCCAGTACCGAGCCAGTTGGGCCATCCATCGGCAACGTGGCGCTGATGTCGAAGACCACGGTTTGCAGGTGGTTCCAGACACCGGCTTCATGCAGTGCCTGTACCGAGTTGGCCAAAATACCTGCCGCCACCACAAGGATGAACAGCCCGGTCCAGCGGAAGAACAGGCTCAGGTTCAAACGCATGCTCCCGCTGTAGATGGCGAAGCCCACGGCAACCGCGAGGATCAGGCCGAGCAGGGCACCCAGTGGCGCGCCTGCACCTTCACTTTGCTGAAAAACCGCCAGCAGGAAGAACACGGTTTCCAGCCCTTCGCGGGCAACGGCGAAGAACACCATGGCAATCAATGCGTAGGTCTGATTTTTCGAGCCAGCCAGAGCGGCATCGAGAGATTCGTGCAAGGCATGCTTGATGGAGCGCGCTACTTTGCGCATCCAGAACACCATGGAACTGAGGATCGCGACGGCTAAAAGACCGACGATGCCTTCGAACAATTCCTGTTGTTTTTGCGGGAATTCGGCACTGACCAATTCCAGGCCACCCCCGACAAACAGCGCCAGAGCCACGGCCAGGAAGACACCGATCCACACGGCGGGCATCCACTCGCCACGGCCGGTCTGCTTCAGGTAACTGGCGATGATGCCAACGATAAGCGCGGCTTCAATCCCTTCGCGCAGCATGATCAAAAAAGGAACGAGCATGTTTCACCAGGGTTAATGCGTTAGGCTGGTCTGTCTCAAAGGCGGCAAAAGAGCGCTCCGCCTGAAACAATGCGTAACATAATGATACTCATTATTGAATGCGGATAGTTGTTTTTTTGTGCTGGTTCGTATTTGAGCTGTTTGTTCAGGTGGGGTTCAGGCGGGGAGAATCTGTAGGAGCTGCCGAAGGCTGCGATGCGGTGTGCCAGGTAAATCTCTTCGCAGCCTTCGGCAGCTCCTACAGAAAATGTTCATCAATTCAGGATTTGTAAAATCTCGTGCGCCAACTTCACCCGCGCTTCATTCGGGTAGTTTTTGTTGGCCAGAATCACGATGCCGATCTTCTTCTCCGGAACAAATGCCACATAGCCGCCATAGCCAGTGGTAGATCCGGTCTTGTTGATCCAGACATTTTGCTGCGGTTCGAGCGGTGGAATGATCGGGCTGGCAGGCTGGGTTTCGAAAGCCATTTTGTACGAGTTTCCCTCCTGCAGCGTCTCGACAGTGACCGGATAAGGGTATTGCTCCCAGATCAGGTCCTGGGTCATTTCCCCCACTTTGAAATAACCCACATGCGTATCAGCAATTGCCTTGGCTAAAGCACTGTCTGCCTTGCCAGGGTTGATGTTCAGCTCAACGAAATGCAGTAAATCCTTGCTGCTGGATTTCATCCCGTAGGCCTCATTGCCCAGCACGCCGCTTTGCAAGCGGACCGGCGCGTCCTGTTTGTTGTAGCCCTGTGCGTACACACTCATCTTGTCGGCAGGCACATTCAGATAACTGTTGGTCAGTCCGAGCTTTGGAAACAGTTGCTGCTCCATTGCTTGTTCGAACGGAGTGTTCATCGCCTTGGCGGTGATCATCCCCAGCATGCCGATGCTCGGGTTGGCGTAGGTGCGTTTGCTGCCCGCCGGGTACTCCGGTTTCCAGGCTTTCAGGTAACTCATCAGTTGTTCGGTGTTCTGAACGTCATCCGGCACCTGCAAAGGAAAACCGCCCGCCGTGTGCGTGGCGAGGTTGATCAGGGTGACCTGATCAAAGGCGCTGCCTTTAAGTTGCGGCAGGGATTTGCCCGGATGATCCTGGAGCGACAGCGTGCCGGTCGCCTGTGCGTAACTGGCCAGGGTTGCAGTGAAGGTCTTGCTGATAGAACCGAGCTCGAACAACGTGTCGCTGCTCACTGCCTGGCCGGTGTCTTTGGACGCGACGCCATAATTGTAGAAACGCTGTTGCCCATTGGACGTGACGGCGATGCTCATGCCGGGAATGTTGTATTGCTGCATGACTTGCGCGGCTGCTTTACGCACGGAGTCATCAAAGTTTGCCGCCTCAGTATCTGGTTTTGCCTGAGCAGCGCTTGCCAGACAAGTGAACGAAAGGCTGCACGCGAACAGCAACGATTGAGTCATCAGACGCATCAAGATATTCCTTGGATTCCATTCAGAGCGCGGAAAATATTCGTTTGGACGCCGCGTCCTCAATAAACGTTCTGTCGCAAGGTATTTCCCAAAAGCTCAATAAACTGCCGCGCCGCCGGGCTCAGACTCTGACCGCTTCGTGTGATCAAACCGATGTCACGGCTGACGCCGGGATGGTCCACCGGTACGCAAACCATATCATCCCGGCCCTCGTCAGCCGACTCCGGCAGCAGCGTCATACCCAGGCCCTGGCGAACCAGTGCCAGCACTGTGGACATGTAATTGGCTTCCAGTCCCGGTATCAGCGTCAGTTGTTCATCTGCAAATAACTGCTCGACCCGCTCACGCACGCTGCTGTCCCGGCCGGTCAAAATAATCGGCTGATCGGCAAGCTCACCCAGTTTGATCGATGTCTTCATGGACAGCGGATGACCGGCGGGCACGAACAGGCACAGGCGGTCGGTCAGCACCACTTCGAACTCCAGACCGTGCGCCATGCGTGCGCGTACCCCCAGACCGAAATCCACCTCGCCCTCACGTACCAGCGCGTCGATGCGTTGCGCGACGACATCGCGCAAGCGTACTTCGACGCCGGGGAATTGATCCCGAAACAGGCGCAGTACGGGCGGCAAGGTGCTGGAGCACATGGAGGGCAGGGCGGCGATAGTCACTACGCCGCGCCTTAACGCCGCCAGATCCCGAGAACCGCTGACGATGTTGTCGAGGTCCAGCAGCAGTTTTTCCATCGGCATCAGGTTGCTTTGGCCAGCGGCTGTCAGGCTTACGTGGCGCGGGCTGCGTTCCAGTAGTGACACGCCAAGCCAGTCTTCGAGTTGCTGAATCTGCACGGTGAGGGCCGACGGGCTCAAGCTCAACTCCACGGCAGCCTTGGCAAAGCTGCCGCTATGAGCCACGGCGAGAAAGGCCCGTATGTGCTGAATCGAGTTCTTCATGATCGTGTGCCTGTTTTTATCCGTATGGTTTTGTTTTTTCGAATGCAGCATGCCGAACATTTCAATTTACAAAGCTTACCTGTGTTTTCAATACTCGTTGAAAACAACAACAGCTCATCCGCCGCGCCAGCGGACAGGATGACGAACAGGAAGTACCTATGCTCGCCACTCTCGGTGTCATTACCATTCTCTGTCTGCTCGCTGCCGTCATGAGCAAACGCCTTTCCCCCCTCGTTGCACTGATTGCCTTACCGATCATTGCCGCCCTGATCGGTGGTTTCGGTCTGCAAACCAGCGGCTTCATCATTACCGGCATCAAGAACGTCGCCCCTGTGGTGGGTATGTTTGTATTCGCGATCCTGTTCTTCGGGGTCATGACTGATGCGGGCATGCTTGATCCGATCATCGACCGCATCCTGCGCACCGTCGGTACCCGTCCGACGCGCATTGTGATGGGCACCGCATTGTTGGCGCTGTTGGTCCATCTGGACGGCTCGGGAGCGGTGACTTTTCTGGTGACGATCCCGGCGATGCTGC
Source organism: Pseudomonas maioricensis (assembly GCF_022790535.1). Taxonomy (GTDB): domain Bacteria; phylum Pseudomonadota; class Gammaproteobacteria; order Pseudomonadales; family Pseudomonadaceae; genus Aquipseudomonas; species Aquipseudomonas maioricensis. The sequence continues at coordinate 56,180 of NZ_LOHG01000022.1, read as the reverse complement.
CGCTGTATACGCGGCTCGGCATGGATAAACGCATTCTGGCCTGCGTGACGGCTATGGCCGCCGGGGTCAACTTCCTGCCGTGGACCGGCCCGGTGTTGCGCTCCTCGGCAGCGTTGCATGTACCGGTTGCGGATTTGTTCCAGCCACTGATTCCGGTGCAACTGGTCGGTCTGGCCTTCGTGTTTTTCTGTGCCTTTATGCTCGGTCGTCGTGAAGAAAAACGCCTTGGCCTGGGCGCTGGCGCCAATGTGGACGTCGTGCCAAAGCGGGTGCTGGCCGACCACGAAGAGGTGCTGCGTCGGCCGCGTCTGTTCTGGCTCAACCTGATCCTGACCATTGCGGTCATGGGCGTGATGATTTCCGGCCTGGTTGATCCGGTGGTGATGTTCATGCTCGGCACCGTCGTCGCGCTGTGCATCAACTACCCGAACGTCGATGCCCAGCGCGCTCGCATCGATGCCCATGCCAAGACCGCCTTGACCATGGCCAGCATCCTGCTTGCAGCCGGAGTGTTCACCGGCATCATGCAAGGCACCGGCATGCTCAAGGCCATGGCCGAAGTGGCCGTGGCGCAGATTCCCGCAGGTCACGGCAAGTTGATTCCGATGGTGGTGGGTTTTATCTCCATGCCGCTGAGCATGCTGTTTGATCCGGACTCTTTCTATTTCGGTGTCATGCCGGTCATTGCCGAAGTCGGTAAAGCGCTGGGCGTTGATCCGCTGCAAGTGGCTCAAGCCTCGTTGCTCGGCGTACACACCACTGGCTTCCCGGTCAGCCCTCTGACTCCGGCGACCTTTCTCCTGGTGGGGCTGTGCAAGATCGAACTGGCCGATCACCAGCGCTTCACCATTCCTTTCCTGTTTGCCGCCTCGGTGTTGATGACCCTGACGGCGCTGCTGCTGGGTGTGTTCTGACTGCCAAACAGCAAACACTGAACTTGTAGGAGCTGCCGAAGGCTGCGATGGCGGTTTGTCTGGATGAATGCTTCGCAGCCTTCGGCAGCTCCTACAGAAAAATGCATTTCAGTTCAAACAATTACCCTTTGTTTGAGAGGACTACCACCATGAAAACCTTACGCATTGGCTCCGGAGCCGGTTATTCCGGCGACCGTATCGAGCCTGCTGTTGAACTGGCCGAACACGGCGATCTGGATTACCTGGTCTTCGAATGTCTGGCCGAGCGCACCATCGCCTTGGCGCAACAGGCCCGGTTGGCCGATCCTGAAACGGGTTATGACCCGCTGCTCAGTGAGCGCATGCGTCGTGTGTTGCCGTTCGTGGGGGGCGGTTCTGCACGGCGTTTAAGAGTGATCACGAATATGGGCGCGGCCAATCCCTTGGCGGCGGCACGCGAGGTGCGGCAGATTGCTGCCGAACTCGGCTTGCATGGCCTGAAAGTCGCGGCTGTGACGGGAGATGACGTGCTGTCTGCGTTGCAGGCCGACCCGCATCAGTTGCTGGACAACGGCGCAACGCTTGGCTCTCTGGGCGAGCGGCTGATTTCTGCCAACGCTTACATGGGGGCCGAAGGGATTGTCGAAGCGTTGCAGGCCGGTGCCGATGTGGTGATCACGGGGCGGGTTGCTGACCCGTCGCTATTCCTCGCGCCTCAGCTATTTGAGTTTGGCTGGGCGGCAGATGACTGGCCGTTACTGGGGCGTGGCACTGTAATTGGTCATTTGCTTGAATGCGCGGGGCAGATCAGCGGCGGGTACTTTGCTGATCCTGGCTACAAGGACGTGCCGGATCTGGCGCGTCTGGGCTTTCCCCTGGCTGAAGTAGATGCCTCTGGTTCGGCCGTCATCAGCAAGGTGGCAGGCTCGGGTGGACGTATCGATACCGCGACCTGCACAGAGCAGCTTATCTATGAGGTGCATGACCCCACGGCGTACCTGACGCCTGATGTCTGCGCCGACTTCTCTGCGGTTGCTTTCGAAGTCGCAGGTTTGGATCGGGTCAGGGTCAGCGGTGCTGGCGGACGTGCGCGTCCTGAAACGTTGAAGGTGTCAGTGGGTTTCCTCGACGGCTGGATTGGCGAAGGGCAGATTTCCTATGGCGGGCCGGGGGCTTTGGCGCGAGCCAGGCTGGCCCGTGATGTAGTGCTTGAGCGTCTGAAACTGACGGGCGTCAGCTATGACGACATCCGCGCCGAGCTAATGGGAGTGGACTCGCTGCACGGCGGCGAACTGGGCTCGCGCACGGCGGCTGAACCTTGGGAAGTGCGCCTGCGCGTGGCGGCACGTTGCACCGACAAGGCTCAGGCGGTGCGGGTTGGTAACGAAGTGGAAACCCTCTACACCAACGGTCCGTATGGCGGGGGTGGGGCCACCAAAGGTTTGCGTCAGGTTGTAGCGGTCGCGTCATTGTTTGTTCCGCGTTCTGCGGTGACAGTTGTTGTACATCTGGAGGATGCATCATGAGCCGCCCTGTAAAGCTGCGCGAACTGGCCCATTCCCGAACCGGCGACAAGGGCGACACCTCGAACATCTCGGTGATTGCCTATCGCGCAGAAGACTATTCACGCTTGTGTCAAGTGTTAACCGCGCAGCGTGTCGCCGCGTATTTCGCCGAGCTGCTGGACCCGAATGCCGGGCCTGTGCGCCGATATGAATTGCCCAACGTTCAGGCCCTGAACTTCGTCCTGCCCGGCATCCTGCGTGGCGGCGTCACCCGCTCGCTGGCACTGGATGCCCACGGCAAGGCGCTGGGCGCGGCGCTCCTCGATATAGAGGTTTAGCGGATGGGTTGCCCTGAGTGAATTGAACTGTCATGTCACCTCTGTGGGAGCCGAGCTTGCTCGCGATAAACGATGACACGGTCTGCCTGATTAACCGATGCGCCTATATCGCGGGCAAGCCTCGCTCCCACAGGGTTTGTGCTTGCAGGTCAACATAGAACTTCCCACATGAGCACCGAACACAGCATTCGTGTTCATCACCCATGCTGCACATCAGTCCGCTTGAGCAATTGCTTGCAACGGTTCGACAGGTGCACCACCCGCAGATGTTTGCCCGCCTTGGTATAGCGCTCGCGCAAGGTCTGCAATGCTGATACTGCCGAGTAATCGACAAAGCTCAGATGTTGGCAATCGAGGGTGACTTGAGCAGGGTCTTCAGCTGGGTTGAACTGGTTGAGAAAGCGCGTCGTGGACGCAAAAAACAACGTGCCGTGCAGGGTGTAAACCTTGCTGCCGTCAGCCTCCAGGTGCGTGTCCGCGTACAGCTCTCTGGCCTGTTGCCAGGCAAAGTTAAGCGCCGCGATAACGATACCGAACATCACCGCCGTGGCCAGATCGGTCAACACCGTCACGATGGTCACGGCAATGATCGCCAGCACATCGTTGACCGGCACTTTGTGCAGCACGCGCAACGAGGCCCAGGCGAAGGTCTGTTGGGCCACGACGAACATCACGCCGACCAGCGCTGCCAGCGGGATTTCTTCAATCAAAGGCGACAGAAACAGCACGAACGCCAGGATCATCAACCCCGCGACCACGCCGGACAGGCGACCCCGGCCACCGGAGCTGAGGTTGATCACGGTCTGGCCGATCATTGCGCAACCGCCCATGCCGCCGCACACGCCAGAGGCCATGTTGGCTACACCCAGCGCCACGCACTCACGGTCCGGAAAGCCTCGGCTCTCGGTGATTTCATCGGTCAGGTTGAGGGTCAGCAGGGTTTCCAGCAGGCCTACCAGCGCCATCAGAATCGCGTAAGGCGCGATGATCCGCAGGGTCTCCAGATCCCATGGCACCTCCGGCAATGCCAGGCTCGGCAGGCCTCCGGCAATGTGCGCCATATCGCCCAGCGTGTGGGTCGGCAGATCAAGCAGATAGACCAGCAGACCAACCCCCAGAATCGCGATCAGCGCGGGCGGTATTGCTTTGGTCAGGCGTGGCAGCAGGTAAACGATCGCCATGGTCAGCGCCACCAGGCCCATCATCAGGTACAGCGGTTGGCCCGTGAGCCAGGCGTCACCCACCCTGAAATGTTCGAGCTGAGCCATGGCAATCACAATCGCCAGGCCGTTGACGAACCCGAGCATCACCGAATACGGCACCATGCGCACCAGCTTGCCCAGCCGCAGCACGCCGAACAGGATCATGATCAAGCCGCCCAGCAACACCGTCGCCAGCAAATACTGCACACCGTGCTGCACCACCAGCGCGACAATCACCACTGCCATGGAACCCGCCGCCCCGGAAATCATTCCAGGGCGACCACCGAACAAGGCGGTCAGGGTGCAGATGATGAACGCGCCATACAGGCCCATCAGCGGGTTGAGATGCGCAACCAGGGCAAAGGCAATGCACTCGGGCACCAGAGCAAAGGATGTGGTGAGTCCGGCCAGGACATCGGCGCGTATACGGGCTGGTTTCATGGGTTACCTGAGGTGGAGTGCTGCAAGCGCAAAAAAGAGGGGATGTTACTGAATGTGGCTGGTGGGTGCTACACGCAGCACCGGCTTTGCATAGATTCTGTGGGAGCAGAGCTTGCTCGCGATAAGGCTGGATGCGATCTAAAGTGAACCGCGTCCAGCCTTATCGCGAGCAAGCTCTGCTCCCACAAGATTTCATGTCAGCCAACAGATCGCAATCAGTTCACTTGCTCGTATATGCTTTGCACCCCCTCACTTAGCCGAGCGATGCGCTACTCATGAATGCCGTTTCACCCTTGCAGGCCTATGAACGAGCTGTCGAGCAGTTGGGTTTCCAGCCGGACGCTGCGCAACTGCATGCCGTCCAGCAATTGCAGGCGTGTTTCCTGGCGCTGAACGACAACCCGAAAGCGGCGCAGGGCGTTTATCTATGGGGGCCAGTCGGGCGGGGCAAGACCTGGTTGATGGACCGCTTTTTCGAAAGCCTCAGCGTTCCGGCTCGGCGTCAGCATTTTCATCACTTCATGCGCTGGGTGCACAAGCGCATGTTCGAACTGATCGGCACCTCCAATCCGCTCAAAGTCGTGGCCCAGGAACTGGGGCGTGATGTGCGGGTGATGTGTTTCGACGAGTTGTTCGTCACTGATATTGGCGACGCAGTAATCCTTGGCGGTTTGCTGCAAGCCATGTTCGACGCGGGCGTGGTGCTGGTCTGCACCTCTAACCAGCCGCCCGCACAGTTGTACAGCCATGGCCACAATCGTGAACGATTCCTGCCTGCTATTGCCGCCATTGAGCGCCACATGCAAGTGGTCACGGTCGATGGCGGTGAAGACCACCGCTTGCATCCGGGACTGCTGCATCAGCGGTATTTCGTTACCGCACCGGGGCAGAGCAGCGCGCTGGCTGCTGTATTCGAGACGCTCAAGGGTGATGAAACAGTGTCCAGTGGCGCGGTGCCTGTAGGGCATCGCAGCATCAACAGTATTCAGCACAGCGACTCAGTATTGTGGTGCCGCTATGGCGACCTGTGTGAGCAGCCTTTGGCCGCCATGGACTTTATCGAACTGTGCGACCGGTTCTCGACACTACTGCTCAGCGAAGTTCCGGCCCTCAGTGCGCCTCAGCGCGAAGCGAAAATCGCCCGTGGTACCGAAGATGCAGTCGAACAGGTGGTGGCTGGGGATCGTGAGTTGCCGCAATTGTCGCCCCACGATGACGGGGTTCGGCGCTTCATTGCGCTGGTGGACGAATGTTATGACCGCCGCGTGCCTTTATATGTCGATGCGGCGGTGCCGATGCACGAGCTGTACACCCAGGGCTATCTGTCGTTCGCTTTCCGTCGCACCTTGAGCCGTTTGCAGGAGATGCAACTGGAGCGCTTCATCCAGTAATCAGCTCCGCCGCTGCGCCAGCACGTGCTTGCAACCTTCGAAGATCAGCACCAGCACCGCCAGCCAGATGGGCAAGTAGGTCATCCATTCATCGCGCTTGATGCTTTCGCCCAGCAGCAGCGCGACGCCCACCAGCAATACCGGCTCGACGTAGCTGAGCAAGCCAAACAGGCTGAATGGCAGCAGGCGGCTGGCAACGATGTAGCTGACCAGTGCCGAGGCGCTGATCAAGCCAAGCACTGGAATCAGCACATACAGCATCGGAAATTGCTCAACCACTGACGCATCGCCGTTGACGATGAACCAGACGCTGATCGGTAGCATGAAGGCCATGTCGAACCACAAACCGCCGAGGTTATCGGTGACCAGCTTTCGGCGCAGGACGAAGTACAGCGGATAACCGACCGCGACCAGCAGGGTTTCCCAGGCGAAACTGCCGTGGTTAAGCAACTCGTTGGCGACACCGACCATGGCGCAGAAGGCCGCGACCTTCTGCAGCCGCGACAGCCGCTCGCCATAGACGATGCGCCCAGTGACAACCATCGTCAGCGGCAGCAGGAAATAGCCCATGGAAACCTGCAGGCTGCGGCCATGCAGCGGCGCCCACATGAACACCAGCAATTGCGCGCCCAGCAACAGCGAACATGCGGCGATACCGATCAGCAGTGTGGGTTGATGGCGGATACGTCCAGTGATTTTTCTGACCAGGTGCCAATCGCCACTGAACAGCAGAAAGACCGTCACGCACGGCACCGTCAGCAGCATCCGCCAGCCGAAGATTTCTTCCCCGCCCAGCGGCTTGAGCAGCGATGTATAGAAGTACATCACCCCAAACAGCACCGAAGCCAGAACCGACAGCAGCACACCTTTATACACAGCAGCCTCTTTACGTTGTGGGCAGTTGCAGGGCGGCCCGGTTCAAAATGGTGCGTAGTTTAGCGGTGTAACTCTGTGGGAGCGAGCGCATTACCCACTGGGGATTTTTCAATGAGCTTACCGTCATTTCCCTGTAGGAGCTGGGCTTGCCCAGCTCCTATCAAACAAGAAATAACTACCTGATTTGGAATGCATTTTCTGTAGGAGTGAGCTTGCTCGCGATAGCTCCAGCACAGGCAATATATTCATCGACCAACAGATCGAATCGCGAGCAAGCTCACTCCTACAGGTCCCGTGTTTGCTGCGCTACAGCGTGGTGTCAGGGACACCGGGGCAGTTCCCACAGGGGGAATGCGCTACTCTGGGACTTCCATTCCTCCGTACCCATTTGGTTAACCCCCAACCTTTGTTAGTCTGCCCTCCATTACCGGACCTTTTGGTCCGCCGTTTTCAAGGAGCCTGCATGACTTCCATCAGCACCCCGGCGCCGGTTGTGCCGGGACGACTGGAACAATTTTCCACTCGCGTGGCGTTTTTCATTGCCGGTTTTGCCATTGCTGCCTGGGCGCCATTGGTGCCGTATGCCAAGGCCCGGGTTGGGCTGGATGAGGGCACATTGGGCTTGTTGCTGCTGTGTCTGGGTGTCGGCTCGATTGTGGCCATGCCTCTTGCCGGTGCATTGGCCGCGCGTATCGGTTGTCGCCGCGTGTTGCTGATTTCCTCGGCAATCATTTGCCTTTGCCTGCCGCTGTTGGCCACGGTTTCGCATTTGCCGTCGCTGGTTGCCGTGCTGTTCATTTTCGGCGCGGCGATGGGCGCACTGGATTGTGCGGTGAATATTCAGGCGATCATCGTCGAGCGCGCCAGTGGCAAAACCATGATGTCCGGTTTCCATGGTTTGTTCAGTCTGGGCGGTATCGCCGGGGCGGCGGGTGTCGCAGGGTTGTTGAGCGTCGGCGCGTCGCCTTTGGTCGCGATGTTTGCCGTTGTAGCGGTTTTACTGATCGCGTTGCTCAAGGCCGCACCGCATTTCCTGAGTTACGGCAGCGAAACCGATGGCCCGCCGTTTGCCATCCCAAGAGGCGTGGTGCTGTTTCTCGGCCTGCTGTGCTTCACGGTGTTCCTGTCCGAGGGGGCAATGCTGGATTGGAGCGCAGTGTTCCTCAGTGAGTTACGCGGTGTAGAAACTTCTTACGCGGGGTTGGGCTATGCAGTGTTCGCCCTGACCATGACGGCAGGCCGCTTGTTCGGCGATGCGGTGGTGCGACGTGTTGGCCCACGGCAGGTGGTGATTCTTGGTGGTCTTTGTGCGGCGGCCGGGTTGGCATTGGCGACCCTCGTACCGTCATGGCAAGCCGCATTGCTCGGCTACGCGTTGGTGGGGGCGGGCTGTTCCAACATCGTCCCGGTCTGCTACAGCGCGCTTGGCCGACAAAAGAGCATGCCGGAAAACGTCGCCGTTCCGGCGTTGACCACGTTGGGTTACGCCGGGATTTTGATCGGCCCCGCTGCCATTGGGTTTATCGCCCACTCCAGTAGCCTGGAGCTGGCATTTATGGTTGTCGCCGTGATGCTGGTCGGTGTTGCAATCGGCGGGACCCGACTCAAGGTCTGACTTATAGCGTGCGGGCCATGCCGGAAACCCGGATTGAACTGCCTTTCAGATCAGTAATCTCAGCGCGAATCCGCGAGCGACTGCCCATGTCCTCGCCCTGCACAATGTCGATGTGCCCGCCGTGAGGCCATTCAAGATCGCGCAGGTAACCGGCGAATGCCGCTGTTGCAGCGCCAGTGGCGGGGTCTTCGTACACGCCGCCCCACGCGAACGGATTGCGGGTGTGGAACAGTTGCAGGTTTTCCGCATACGCCAGCAAGATCGTGACCCATCCGGCACGGGTCATCAGCTCATGCCCGGACTGTTGGTCATATTCCATGGCCCGGAGTTTTTCCCGACTGTTCAACACCAGCACCAGATGCTGTGCGCCACCGTTGATCAATGCCGGTGGAATACGCGCGTCGAGATCGTGTTGGGCATAGCCGAACAACTCCAGCGCTTCATGAAGCAAGGCATCATCAATGGGCCCGCTGTGAGTGGGCGGTGATTGCAGGGCTGCTGAAATCAAATCGCCTTGAGCATGGCCTTCAACGGTAATTGCTGCCTGATTCAGTGTCAGTTTGAACACGCCGTCGCCATACTGACCGGCCAGCGCCGCGCCCAGGGCAATCGTCGCGTGACCGCAGAACGGCACCTCGGCTTCAGGCGAGAAATACCGCACCCGAAATCCTTCGGCGCTGGGCGCAGCAAACACTGTTTCGGAAAAACCTACTTCCGCAGCAATCCGCTGCATCGTCGCCTCGTCCGGCAAAAAGTCCCCGAGCCACACACCTGCGGGGTTGCCGCCTTGGTCGCCATCGCTGAACGCGGCCAGCTTTAAAACGTTTGTCGTCATGTTGGTAAGAGCCTGTAGTGAGAGCGCCGGTGAGTTTCCTCAAAGCCCGGTCAGTACTCCAACCAATAGTCCTTATGTGAAGCATCTGCAAATTTGATCGATGGATGAACAGCGCACAATCACCGTAGGAGCTGCCGAAGGCTGCGAAAGCGTTTTATATGACACACCGCTTCGCAGCCTTCGGCAGCTCCTACAGGAATTGTGTTGAATCAGGCGCGGGGTGATGCATGTTGGTCTGCAAGCGCAGATCCCGGTAGGAGCGAATTCATTCGCGAAGAGGGCGGTACATCTGCAGCCTGTGTACCGTTTGAAACAGCGCTTTCCCGAGCACCGCTCCCACGGAGGAGCGGTATTTCAGCTCAGGCTATGCCGGCACCATCGCAAACCCGACACCAAAGCGGTTCCAGGCATTGATGGTCGCAATCGCCAGAGTGAGGTTGACCACTTCGCTGTCGGTAAAGTGTTCCTGCAAGGCGAGGTATTGCTCCTGCGATGCCTGCTGATTGGGCAGCAACGTCATCGCTTCGACCCACGCCAGCGCGGCTTTTTCCCGAGGGGCGAAGAACGCGGTTTCGCGCCAGACGCTGACGGTTTGCAGGCGCGATTCTTTTTCTCCGGCGCGGCGGGCGTCGTTGGCGTGCATGTTGATGCAGAAGGCGCAGCCGTTGATTTGCGAGGCGCGCAAGCGGACCAGTTCCAGCAGCGAGTTTTCCAGTCCGGATTTGCCGACGGCGGCCTCTAGGGCGGCCATGGCGCGGTAGGCTTCAGGGGCAACGGTGGCCCATTGGATGCGTTCGTTCATGTTGGCGTTCTCTTAGGTTGAATGCCCAGTCGGGCGATGGCGCCAACCTTAACGTTGGGGACTGGCGGTGTGGATAGCCAATCCCCGGCGTTTCGAAGAGACCAATTACCTCAGTAAGCTTCACCGACAGCCAGAATGGTCGCCACTAATGCCTGTGCGCGGGGCACCAGGGTGTCCAGCTCCAGGTATTCGCGATCGGTATGGACCTTGCCGCCCACCGGGCCGAGGCCACACAGCGTGGGAATACCGAGGCTAGCGGTGAAACCCGAATCCGCACAGCCACCAGTGAACTCGCCTTCAACACTGAAACCCAGTGTCTGCGCCTGCTTCTTATACATCGCCAGCAAGCGGGTGCTGTGCCGCGCTTCCATGGGCAGGAATGTTGTGGCTTCTTTCAGGACGGCAGTGGTGCCGGGCAATTCTTCTTCGGCGACGATCCTCTGAATCGCTTCGAATATTTGATCCCAATGTTTGAGTTCGATAAAGCGTACGTCGAGTTTGGCCGTAGCACTGGGCGCGACGGTATTGCTCGACGTGCCGCCGGACATCAGACCCACGTTGGTGGTGATGCCCGCCGGGTAATCGGTCAGGGCATGCAGTTTGACGATTTTGCGCGCGAGCGCCTCGATGGCGCTGGCGCCGTCGGCATGGTTGACCCCTGAATGCGCCGCACGGCCAGTGACTTCGATGATCAACGTGGCGCCACCTTTACGTGCACTGACTACATTGCCGCTGGCTCTGCCGGGCTCCGTATTGAGCACGGCACGGGCCGCACGCGCAGCGGTTTCAATATGGCCGCGGGCACTGCCGGAGCCGATCTCTTCGTCACCGGTGTACAACACCTGAACCGGGTAGGGCAGTTGCCCGGCGCGCTTCAGCGCCTTTAGGGCAAAGCAGTTGAGGACCAGACCGCCTTTCATGTCAGCCACACCGGGTCCGTAAGCAAGGGTGGCGTCCCGGCTGTAACCTCGGGTTGTGGTGGTGCCTTTGGGAAAAACCGTGTCGCGATGGCCCAGCAGCAATACCGGCTTGCCCGCTGCGCCGGAGACTTCGGCGAGCATCACATCACCAAACCCTTCCACCGGCATGCGTTCGAGCAGGATGCCATCGGCTTGCAGTTCGGCCGCGAGCAGTGCGCCCACTGCATCGACACCGGCCTTGTCGTAGCTGTTGGAGTCAGTGTCGACGATGCGTTGCAGCAATGACTCCATCGCTTCGCCCTGGCCCGCGAGCCAGTCCAGCGCCTGTTGTCGAGCGTCGCTCATTTGGCCTGCTCCCGTTGTTGATGCTCCTGCGTCAATCGCGAAGCGTCGTTGCCGAGATCCCAGAACAGCCCGGCCATGATTTGCAGGCTCTCTTTCACCACGGGGGCGAGCAAATGCTCGTTGGGCGCATGCTGCGAGCAGGCCGGGTAAGAATGTGGCACCCATAGGGTGGGCAGACCCAGCACGTCTGCAAATACATCGTTAGGCAATGAGCCGCCCAGATTAGGCAGCAGAGCCGGTTTTTTGCCGGTGGTTTCGGCCAGGGAGTTCAGCGCCCAATCGACCCATGGACTTTGCGGGTCAAGACGGGTGGCGTTCATCATGTCGATGCGGCCCTGTTTGACTTCTACCTGAGTGAAACCGTGGGCATCCAGGTGCGCGCGTACCGCCGGGATGAAGGTGTTGTAGTCGCTGTCCACCACAAAGCGGATGTGGCAGTGGGCATTGGCCTTGCCGGGGATCGCATGCACGGGCGCATCGGGGTTGCCGGTCTTGAAGGCAATGACGTCGAGGGTGTTCCAGCCGAAGACTTTTTCGCTCAGGGTCAACTCGGGATTGCCCCAGTTCGGGTCGATTTCCGGGTCGCCAGGACCGCCACCGACTTCGATATCCGCCAGGGCCAAGCGCACGGCTTCGGGTACTTCCTTGGGCATCAGCGCGGGAATTTTTACCCGGCCCTGTTGGTCGACCATGCTGGCAATGGCGTTGGCCAGAATAATCCCCGGGTTGGACAGCAGGCCGCCCCAGTTGCCGGAGTGGTGTGCACCTTCCCGCAAATTGACGCTGAGTTCGAAGTTGAACACGCCCCGCGAACCGAGAAAAATCGTTGGCCGGGAAGCCGCCAGACGCGGGCCGTCGGAGGCGATGAACACGTCCGCCTTGAGCTCTTCAGGGTGTGCTTCGCAGAACGCACGCAAACCCGGCGAGCCGTCTTCTTCGCCCATTTCCAGCAGCAGCTTGACGTTGAAACCCAGCTTGCCATCGCGTGCCTTGAGGGTCTGTTCCAGAGCGGTCAGGTTGATCAGGTGCTGACCTTTGTTGTCGGCAGTGCCGCGCCCGTACCAGCGCTCGCCATCGACCTTGACCTCCCACGGCGACAGGCCTTCACGCCACTGTGCGTCGTAGCCGTTGACCACATCGCCATGGCCATAGCTGAGCACGGTTGGCAATGCCGGATCTTCGATGCGAGTGGCGATCAACAACGGGCCACGCTTGGGCAGCGGGTTGTCGTAGACCTGCACGCTGAAGCCCAGCGCCTCGACGTGGGGCGTGATGAATTCCTTGAGGTAGCGATAGAGCTCCGGCAACTGATCCGGAATCTGGCTTTCAGTGTGCAGGGCGACGCTGCGTTCGAGCAGGGACAGGAATGCGCCGTTGTCGAACTGCTCGGTGGTGTAGCTGATGGCCTGTGAACGACTCATGAGTGGACGAGCTCCAAAGTTTGGGCAGGACTGTCGTGGAGGTGGCAGCGTACTTTGCCGCCGATAATCGAATCATTGGCCGGGTAGGCCGTCTTGCAGGGCGCGAAACAGCTCGGGCAGCGCGGATGAAAAGCGCAACCGGACGGCGGCGACATCGGGTTGGGGAAAGTACCGTGCAGGCCGATGTCGGGAATGCCCAAACGCGGATCGGGCGTGAGCACCGAGTCCAGCAGAGCGCGGGTGTAGGGGTGCCCGGGTTCGGCGAACAAGGATTCACGGGTGCGCTCTTCAACGATACGCCCCAGGTACATCACCGCCACGCGATCAGCCAGATGTTCGATGACCGCCAGGTTGTGGCTGATCAGCAGGTAGGTCAGGCCGAATTCGCGTTTGAGGTCTTGCAGCAGGTTGAGGATCTGCGCCTGCACCGAAACGTCCAGCGCCGAGGTGGGTTCGTCGCAGATCAGCACGTCCGGGCGCATGATCAAGGCCCGGGCAATCGCTACGCGCTGGCGTTGGCCACCGGACAGTTGGCTCGGGTAGCTGTCGATCACGCGTTTGGGCAAGCCCACTACGTCGAGCATTTCTTCGGTCTTTTTGCGACGCTCGGCAGTGGTGCCGATGTCATGCACGATCAGCGGCAGGGTGACGATTTCCCGCAGGGTCTTGCGTGGGTTCAGCGACGAGTACGGGTCCTGGAAAATCGGCTGGATATGCCGGGACATTTCCTTGCGATCGGTGGCCGCCAAGTGCTTGCCATTTACCAGTACATCGCCGCTGGTAGGAGGTAGCAGGCCGAGTAGCATTTTCGCCAGCGTACTTTTACCGCAACCGGATTCGCCGACCAGCCCCAGGGTTTCGCCGCGCATCAGGCGCAGCGATACACCATCGACAGCCTTGAGGGTGGCCGGGGCTTTGAAGAAGCCTTTGTTCATTCGGAACTCACGACGGATGTCGCACAGCTCAAGAGCGATGTCTTTTTTCATGACCGTGCACTCTCCATCTGCCGAATCGGCTCCGGCCCCGGCGCTGCAAACAGGCAGCGCGCCATGTGGCCGTCGCGCAGTATTTCGGGAATGTTCTGCGCGCAGGCATCAATGGCCTGACCGCAACGGTTACGGAACGCACAGCCTTGTTGCTCACCGACCAGACTGGGCACCAGGCCAGGAATTGAACCCAACGCTTCGCCGGGTTTGGTCTTGCCGGGGATCGGGATACTGGCCAGCAAGCCCTTGGTGTAAGGGTGCTGCGGGTTTTCGAAGAGTTGCAGGGCGGGAGCGGTTTCGACGATTTCCCCGGCGTACATGACGGCCACCCGGTCGGCGATCCGCGCGACCAGACCCAGGTCGTGGGTGATGAAAATCACCGCCAGGCCGAACTCTTTCTGAATGTCGCGGATCAGCCGCAGGATTTGCGCCTGAATCGTCACGTCCAGCGCCGTCGTCGGCTCGTCAGCGATGATCAGGTCCGGTTCGCACATCAAGGCCATGGCGATGATTACCCGCTGGCGCAGGCCGCCGGAGAGCTGATGCGGGTACTGACCGAGGCGTTCGGTGGCGTTGCTGATGCCGACTTTTTCGAGCATCTGCGCAGCACGGGCCAGCGCGTCTTTGCGTGACACCTTGCGGTGCTGGGTCAGTACCTCGCTGAGCTGATCGCCAATGCTGTAGGCCGGATTCAGCGAGGTCATGGGTTCCTGAAAGATCATCGCCAGCCGGTTGCCGCGCAGGTCGCACATGCGCCGCTCGCTCTGGGCGAGCATGTCGATGCCGTCCAGGGTCAGGCGGTTGGCGGTGCGTTTGGCCTTGCGCGGCAGCAGGTCCATCAGCGCCAGTGAGGTCAGGGATTTGCCGCAACCTGACTCGCCGACGATGCACAGCATCTCGCCGCGCTCGACTTCAAAGTCCAGGCCGCGTACTGCGTGCAGCATGTCATCCGGCGTCGGGCTGTTGCCCATGGGGATATCGACGCGCAGGTTTTCAACGTGGAGTAGTGCCATGTTCGTGGCTCCTCTATCAGTTGCGGCCGTCGGGCAGGATCAGGTCGCGCAGACCATCGCCTACCAGGTTGATGCCCAGCACCAGAATCATCAGGGCAACGCCGGGGATGGCGATGACCCACGGGGAAAAGAACATGTAGGGTTTGCCTTCGGCGATCATCAGCCCCCACGACGGGGTGGGCGGTTGCACGCCGACACCGAGGAACGACAGCGCTGACTCCAGAAGGATCGCGTGGGCCATTTCCAGGGTGGCGACGACGATCAGCGCGCCAACCAGATTGGGCAGGATTTCACTGGCCAGAATCCGCAGGGTCGAGCAGCCCAGTGCTTGCGCGGAGGCGACATATTCGGCATCGCGAATCTGCTGCACCGACGCCCGGACCACCACCGCAAATCGATCCCACAACAGGCAACCCAGCAGCACGATCACGACTTTCAGCGAGCCGCCCATCAGTGAGGCCGAAGCCAGTGCAACCATCACCACCGGCATCGCCAGGCGCGTAGTAATCAGATAGCTGATAAAAGCGTCGACCTTGCCGCCGTAGTAACCGGCGAGCAGGCCCATGACCGTGCCTATGAAACCGGAAATCAACGCGGCGGCAACGCCGATGAACAGCGAGATACGCGCGCCGTAGAGGAGACGTGACAGGTAGTCACGTCCCAGCTTGTCGGTACCCAGCGGGTATTCCCACGTGCCGTTGGCCATCCACACGGGCGGTTTCATGCGCAGCATCACGTCCTGGACGTAAGGGTCGTAGGGCGCCAGCCACGGCGCAAACAGCGCGCCGATGAAGATGATCATCAGCAACACCATGCCAATCGCAAAACCGCGATGGCGAAAGCTTTTGCCCAACACCCGGCTTAGGCTGCTGGGGGGTGGCAGGTAGTCGTTGATGGCGAGGGTAGGAGTCGGGGTGCTCATGGGTGTCTCCTTTCAGCGTCGGGCAGCGCTCTCATCAATGAAAAAACCGATATCTGGATATGAATGCAATTCCTGTAGGAGTGAGCTTGCTCGCGATGCGATGTGTCAGTTGAGCAGTCATTCCCTGACCTGACGCTATCGCGAGCAAGCTCACTCCTACAGATCCAGTTGAGCCCGATGGAGCTGCGTGAATTAATGGACATGGCAAAGCCTCCTTAGCGCACACGAATGCGCGGGTCGAGCAGTGCGTTGAGCACGTCAGCCAGCAGCGTGAGGATGATGTAGATCACTGCGATCAGCAGGACCACGGCTTGCACCACGGGGAAGTCGTCGCGGGCGATGGCGTCCCAGGCGAGTTGCCCTACGCCTTGCAGGGAGAACACGGTTTCGATCACGACCGAACCGCCAAGCATGAAACCGAATTCCACTGCGGCCAGCGCCACCACCGGAATCAGCGCATTGCGCAGCGCGTGCTTGAACAACACCCGGGCCGGGCGCAAGCCTTTGGCGCGGGCGGTGCGGATGTAGTCGGAATTGAGCACATCCAGCATGCCCGCGCGGGTCAGGCGCATGATCGCCGGTGTTGCGTAATAACCCAGAGCAATGGCGGGCATCACGAAGTGCAAGAACGTCGAGTTACCCGACACCGGCAGCCATTTGAGGGTGACGGCAAACACCACGATCAGCATCAGCGCAAACCAGAAACTCGGCATCGCCTGACCGAGTACGGCGATGCTCAACGCCAGTCGATCAATCCAGGTGTCACGTTTGACTGCAGCGAGAACACCCAGCGGAATGGCGACGAGCAGTGCAATGCCCAGCGCCATCGCACCCAGACTCAAGGTGATCGGCAAACGGCTGGCAATCAGGTTGTAGACCGATTCCTGAAAGAAAAAAGAATCGCCCAGATCAAGCCGCAGCAAGTCGCCCAGCCAGTTGAAGTACTGGGTTGGCAACGGTTTGTCCAAACCGTACTGCACGCGGATCTGCTCGATTTGTTCGCTGCTGGCTTCCGGCCCGCCAATGGCAGTGGCCAGGTCACCGGACAGGTGCAGAAGAGAAAAACTGATGATCGACACGGTAATCGCAACGCACACGGCGATGCCCAGACGACGCAGAAGGAACCCAAGCATGGCAAGTTTCCTCGTATCCATTGGCTGAAAAAGTGAAGGTATGCCGTGGCGCGATCACGTAGCACCACGGCAACGATGGTCGCGGGTTATTTCCAGCTGGACAGCACGAAGCGCGGCAACTCATCCGGGTACGGCGTGAACTCAAGTTCCGAGGTGTAGGCGTAGTTCATCGAGTAGTTGAACAGCGGCGCCCAGTAGGCCTGCTCGCTGATGCGCTGCAACGCCTTGCGGTAGTTGTCCTTGCGCACTTGCGGGTCGAGGGCGTTGTCGGCGGTTTGCAGCCAGCCCTGGACTTGCGGGTCCTTGATGTTGTCGTCCGGGTTGCCTTTGAACCAGGTACCGGCTGAAGCGGAGGTATCGAGGATCGAGAACGAGCCCCAGGCCTGGAACGACATCGGTACTTTACCGCCACGTTGCTGATCGCGCAGGGCGGCATATTTCAGATAACGCAGCTTGGCGTTGATGCCGACGGCGCGCAGGTTGCCGATGATGGCTTCGACGTAATCACGGTCGCGGTAGGCGAAGATTTCTGTCTCGAAACCGTTCGGGTAACCGGCTTCAGCGAGCAGTGCCTTGGCTTTGGCCGGGTCATAGTTGTAGACCGTCGCCGCCGTGGTATCGCAACCGAACTGCCCTGGGTAGCACGCCACCTGCAACGGTTTGGCTTCGCCGCCCACCAGTTGCGAGGCCAGCCCGTCACGGTTGATCGCGTGGTTGATCGCCTGACGCACCTTGAGGTTCTTCATCGGCGAGTTTTCGCTGGAGGTGCCACGGGCATCGAGAATCAGGAAGCCGATACGCATGGTCTCGCCGCTGGTCACCGTCAGGTTCGGCATGCCTTTGAGGTTGACCGACTGATCCGGCGCCACGCGCCACACCCAGTCGACACCGCCGGTCATCAGCTCGGCAAGACGAGTTTCAGCGTCCGGGATCACCCGGAATTTGATGTGGCCGATGTGCGGAAGGCCTTGCGGGCTGTCTTTGAAGTAGTCCTTGTTGATGTCCATGGTCACGCCTTCACCCGCTACAACCGATACGGCTTTGTATGGGCCGGTGCCAATCGGTTTGCGGCTGAATTCAGCCATGCCGACTTTCTCGAAATAGTTTTTCGGGAACATCGGGACAGCGTTGGACAGGTATTCGAGGGCGGGCGGGAAAGGCTTTTTCAGGTGAAGGCGGACGCTGTAGTCACCGGTTTTCTCGGCGCTCTTGATCCAGTCGACGTTTTGCACAGTAACGACTTTGGCTTCGGGCGACACGACGTAGTTGAGGGTGAACACCACGTCGTCCGCGGTGAATGCGTCGCCGTTGTGAAATTTGACGCCTTTGCGCAGTTCGAAATCGATGGTGGTGTCGTCGACCTGTTTCCAGCTGGTGGCCAGCATGGGTTTGTATTCGCCGCTTTTGGGATCGCGGTATACCAGGTTGTCCCAGATCAGCCGGCCGAGAATCACGCCTTCGCGCAGGTCGTTGTGATAGGGACTGATGTTTTCAGGTTCGCTGTCGGAAGCGTAAACCAGTGTGTCGTTGGCTTTACCGGCGTGAGCCGGGAAGCTGCTGATGGAGCCCAGCAGCGCAATACTGAAAGCGAAACCTTTGATGCCCATGCCGTCGTCTCCGTTGGCGAGAGTGGTTGAATCAAAGGGCAGCTGTTCGCAAATGCGGAAAGGAAATCAGGCAATGTTCTTTTTGGTGTGGACACGAATGTAGGCGATGGTTTACCAATGCCACAAGCACAATCTTTCGATACTAGCTTTGCCGAAAAGGCAATTCACAGAGGTTCAGATGCAGCTATACGGCGTGCAGTCCACGGCCCTGCGCTATTTCCTTGAAGTAGCGCGTTGCGGTTCCATCAGTGAGGCTTCGGTGCGCCTGAATGTCGCAGCCTCTGCGGTGAGCCGGCAAATCACCAAGCTCGAGCTGGCTTTGGACGCCACGCTATTTGAGCGGCGCGCCCGGGGGATGGTGCTCAGTGAGGCAGGCACGCGACTGGCGGCTTATGCACGCAAATCGCAACTGGAAGCCGAGCAGGTGGTGCTGGAGATTACCGAGTTGCACGGCTTGCAGCGCGGTCATGTACACATCGCCTGTTCAGAAGGTTTTGCGCTGGATTACATGCCCCATAGCATCGCTGCATTCCGTCGCGAGTACCATGGGATTCACTTCACCCTTGAAGTGTGCGCACCGGCTGAAGCCACCGAGAAAGTCCGCTCCGGGGAGGCTGATCTGGCGCTGACGTTCAGCCTCACGCCTCAAAAGGAAATATGCGTCGAGCACGTCATGAGCGGAGCGATTTTTGCCGTGGTTGCCAATTCCCACCCGCTGGCCGGGCGTGAGGCCGTTAGCCTTGCCGAACTGCAGCCGTACCCCATTGCACTGCCAAGGCCTGACACGACTTTGCGGCAACTGTTCGATATCTGCTGCGGGGTGCAAGGCCTGATGTTCGAGCCAGTGCTGACCAGCAATTACATCGGCGCGCTGTACAGCTTTGTTCGTGAGGAAGGCGGCATCAGCCTTTCCAGTGAAATGACCCTGCACAAGCAGGTGGTGGGCAAAGAGTTGCGCTGTTTGCCGATTCTCGATGAGGGCATGCAGGCGCGGCGAATCGAAATGCAAAGCATGGCCGGTCGAAATCTACCGGCCGCCGTGTCCGCCTTCAGGGATTTTCTGATCGCCGAGCTGGCGAAAACCGTTGGCGATTAAGCTGGCGGCGCTGGATGACACGTTCCCGAAGAGCGTCGTATGCCCAGTTGAAGATCAGGGTGTAAGGCAAAAACAGCAACAGTAGACCGATATCCAGCAGGAACGCTTCCAGCAGGCTGATCGACAGCCACCACGCTGCCAGTGGCACGATCACCAGAATCAGGCCGCTCTCGAAACCCAGCGCATGCAAGATGCGGGTCCCCAATGACAGCTTGAAATCCCATTTGCGGCGCAGGCCATCGAACATGGCGTTGAACAGCATGTTCCAGAGCATGGCCACGGTGGAAATCATGACGGTCATCGCGCCCATTTTGGCCAGCGAGTGACCCATGGCCCAGGCGAGCAGTGGCGCAAACAGCAGGACGCCGATAATTTCGAAAAGAAGCGCGTGGAAGGCGCGTTCCTTGATGGATTTGGTTGGCATAGTTTGGCCTTTTGGTTTACCAGCAACTGCCGCATAAATTGCTGCCTTGAAGTGCATTCTTATGTGGGAGCAGAGCTTGCTCGCGATAAGGCTGGACGCGATAGACCTGATATCTGCGATGGCCTTTTCGCGAGCAAGGTGGAGCGCCATCCCGGTCGCTCCCACAAGGCATAGGTGTTTGCGTTCGACGACGTGCATTGTCATCGGCCCCTGCGCTAAAGTGAAAATCGTTTCCATCGGTAAAACCGATACGAGGTTCAGATGAGTTATTCCCCCGAAGCCCTTGAGGCGTTTGCCCAGACTGTCGCGCTAGGTTCTTTCAGCGCAGCGGCGCGGCGTTTGGGCAAAAGCCAGTCGACGATCAGCGAGGCCATCGCACGTCTGGAGATTGACCTGGGGCTGGAGTTGTTCGACCGCTCTTCAAAGCATCCGGCCCTTACCGAGGCGGGCAGGGCCATGCTCGGGCGTATCGAGGATGTGCTGGCCGCTTCCGATAAGCTGCGCCGCGCTGCCGGGCGTCTGGCGGAGGGTGTGGAGCCGCGTCTGACGCTGGTGCTGTCCGACGCCAACCAGTTCGCTGATTTCGAAACTCGTATGGCTGAGCTTGATCAACGTTTCCCGGAGCTGGAGCTGGAGTGTGTATTTGCGGAGCACGGCGATGCCATCAGCCTCATCCAGTCAGGCCGCGCGTGTTTGGGGCTGCTGTCTGCTCAGGCCAGTTATCCCCCGGAAGTCGGCTACTCGACTATCGCCGAGCGTGCAGATTTCGGCCTGTTTGTGGCGCACAAACACCCGCTGGCTCAGCAGGATAAGGTCGACTACCAGCATCTGGCGCGGTACCGGGCGTTGCGCCTGAACACATTGGTGGATCAAAGCGTGCCCACCGATGATTTGCCCATCAGCGGTCATCGCCCATGGTCAGCCCCCAATTACTTGCTGCTCATGGACATGGCTGCTTTCGGGTTTGGCTGGGCGGCGTTGCCGCGCTGGCTGGTGTCCGGTTACGCCAGCGGCAAGCTCAAGGAACTGGACGTTCCGGGCTGGCCGCGCAGTTCGGCAGTGGATGTGATCTGGTCACGCCAGCGCAGCCTGGGGCCTGCCGGTGCCTGGTTGCTGGAGACCTTCACTCGTCATCGTGGCGAATAATGGGCATTAACGGAGCGCGTCTATATAGATGTGCGCGGTTTGAGGGCGAACAGTTGCGTTGTCTGCGCTTCGCGAATGAATCCGCTCTCATTAAACAACATGCAACCTACCGGATTGAAATGCATTTTCT
>NZ_LOHG01000022.1:0-34526 GCF_022790535.1 Pseudomonas maioricensis | reverse complement strand
TCGGCAGCTCCTACAGGTCCTGAGTTTGCCGCGAGACGGCGCGGTGCCACGGATATGGGGAGGCCTGTGGGAGCGAATTCATTCGCGAAGGCGGTGTGACAGACGACGAAAAGTGATCAGTTCGCCTCTGGCACATCCGCCATAAAACTTTTGGGCAACTCTGCATCGAACTCGGCCACCACGTCCCGGGTCAGGCTAACGATGTCTTCGACCAGCTCCATCCCTGCGCCGGTACGCCAACTGGCGACAATGTCCATGATCGACGGCAGCGGGACGCCATTGACCAGCGTCAGTACGCCTTGAGCCAGTTCACCCCGGACCAGCGCGGCGGGCATTGCACCAATGCCGAAGCCGTCGCGCACCAGACGGGTGATGGCTGACGCAGAGTTCACGCAGTTGATTCGTGGCGAGACAATACTGGCGCTGTGCAGCATGTTGAGAATGTCCTGGTGTGGCCGTGAGTTACGCGAAAACGTCACGATGCGCTCCTGAGACAAATCATCCAGGCAGGTGTACGGCCGGTCATAAACCGAGCCGACGGGCACGACCCAATGCATGGGGTAGCGGGTCAGCACGGCATTGCGCACCGTGTCGAAGCGCAACTCGTCAGTCTGGAAAATGATGTCCTGGTAGCCTTTTTCCAGTTGCGCACAGAGGTTGCTGGCGGTGTCTGCGGTCAGCTCGATTTCCAGATTCGGGTAACACTTCATCAGCCTTGTTACCAGCGGGCTGAGCCAGGTGTGTATGACCGTATCCATTGCGCCGATGCGGATCCGGCCGCGGACCTGGCGTGGGTCCTTGATCGCTGCCTTCATGCTTTGCATGGTGTCCATGATGTGCTCGGCGTATTCCAGCACGCGCAAACCTTCGGACGTCAGCGACACACCCTTCGAATCCCGCACGAACAGGCGAACCCCCATTTCCTCCTCCAGCGCCGCGATACGGCTGGAGATAGAGGCCTGGGTGCTGAACAGTTTTTCCGCTGTCAGCCGGAAGCTTTTGAGGCGCGCTACCCAGACGAAGGTTTCCAGAAATTTGAGGTTCACCGGGTCGGCTTCCTTGAACGTTTATGAACTGACAAACCGAAGGCGTTACATAAAAACGCTACGCGGGGCGTCACGAAGTTTCCCTGAAATTGCAGGTTATATGCCATTGACGATAAAGAAATTCTTATGGGGCATAGTGGTTTTTTCCCGTTGGACGAAAGCGACTTCGCTACCAAATGATGACCGCGGAACGAGAAAAGGTCGCCAGCGGTATCTTGCCGGTGCTGATGATCACGATTCGCGAATGTCGGGCGACAATGCTCGGATGAGAAATTCTGATCGTCAGCTACGCCCTGTGGTTTTGGTAATTGGCCTGATTGCTGCCTCGAGATTCGTGGCGAGAGCTGCCGCAGGCTTTGATGCCATTGCTGATACACCGTAATGGATTCCGCAGCCTGCTGCGTCTGCTGCAAGCCATTGCAGTGTTGATCCTGGCGAGTCCTCTTCACCCGATCACAATAACGAGATTCCAATCATGCAAACCGCTATCAACCTCTGGCCGCTATTAGGCGTGCTGGTCATCATCATTGGCTTTGTGCTGCGCTTCAATCCGATGCTGGTCGTCGCGCTGGCGGCTATCGCCACCGGTTTTGCTGCGAGCATGCCGCTGGAAACGATCCTGGCAACCATCGGCACCGGGTTCATCAAGACTCGTACATTGCCGCTGATCATTTTGCTGCCGTTGGCGGTGATTGGCCTGCTGGAGCGTCATGGCCTGCGTCTGCATTCGCAGAACTTCATTGCCCGCTTCAAAAGTGCCACGGTGGGGCGATTGTTGATTGGTTATCTGTTCATTCGTGAAACCGCAGCAGCGGTCGGGTTGACCAGCCTGGGCGGGCACCCGCAAATGGTTCGTCCGTTGCTGGCACCCATGGCTGAGGGCGCTGCTGAGGCGCGTTTCGGCAAGCTGCCTGAGGCGCTACGGGTCAAGCTGTTGGCGTTGTGCGCAGCGACTGACAACGTGGGGCTGTTTTTCGGCGAAGATATCTTTGTCGCGTTTGGTGCTATCGCCCTGATGCATACCTTCCTGCTGGGTTCCGGAGTTGATGTCGAGCCGATCCATATCGCGTTGTGGGGGATACCGACTGCGATCTGTGCCTTCATCATTCACTCGATCCATTTGAGCCGTTTTGATCGTCGTCTTAATCGTGAGCTGCAACCTGTGACGCCATCCGCCCCGGCTGCCACTTCGCAGGAGAGCTTGTCATGATCATTTCCATTCAATACCTGTATTGGCTGGCCGGTGTCATTCTGGCGATTACCTCGGTGCTGACCTTCACCGATCGCACCAACCCCAAGCGCTGGAGTACCGGGCTGTTCTGGGGGTTGTTCGCCATCGCGTTTCTGGTCGGTGAGCGGCTGCCGCCGGTGCTGGTGGGTATCGGTGTTCTGGTCATGGCGGCCATCGCCGGTTTTGGCGGCGTCGGTTTCGGCAAGCATGGCGAGTTGCCGGATAAAGAGCGTCGGGCCAGTGCAGGGCGTCTGGGCAGCAAGCTGTTCATCCCCGCGTTGGCGATTCCGTTGGTGACGGTGATCGGCGCGGTGTTCCTGAAGAACATCAAGATTGGCGGCGTGCCTCTGCTTGATCCAGCCAACAGCACCTTTGTGTCGCTGGGGCTGGGCTGTCTGATTGCTCTGGCGCTGGCTTGCTGGCTGACACGTGACACGCCGGTGCAAGCGATGCGTGAGTCCCGTCGTTTGACCGAAGCCTTGGGCTGGGCGCTGGTCTTGCCGCAAATGCTGGCGATGCTGGGGCTGCTGTTCAACGACGCGGGCGTCGGCAAAGCGGTGGCGCACCTGGCAACCAACTACATCAACCTCGACTTCAAGCTGGTGGCTGTGTCGGTTTATGTGTTGGGCATGGCTTTGTTCACCATCGTCATGGGTAACGGCTTCGCGGCGTTCCCGGTCATGACCGGCGGCATTGGTGTTCCGGTGCTGATCGGCATGTACGGCGGCAACCCGGCGGTGATTGCCGCGATTGGCATGTTCTCCGGTTATTGCGGGACCTTGATGACGCCCATGGCGGCAAACTTCAACATCGTCCCGGCGGCACTGCTTGAGTTGCCGGACAAGTACGCGGTGATCAAAGCGCAGATTCCCACCGCGTTGCCGTTGCTGCTGGTCAACATCCTGTTGCTGTACTTCCTGATGTAGCAAGCGCGCTGTCTCGCGGCAAACACTGGACTTGTAGGAGCTGCCGAAGGCTGCGATGGCGGTATGTCAGGATAGATGCTTCGCAGCCTTCGGCAGCTCCTACAAAAAATGCATCTTGATTTCAGTACGTCGTATTTGGGCTGTATTAGGATGGTCGTCCATTCGGTGACCGAGCGCTGAACATGTCCGCTGTAGACATTGTTTCTGTACAACCTGAAGACATCCCCGCGGCGGTGGATTTCGTCCTGCGTGCCCGGGCGGAAATTTTCCCGATGCTTGACCCGACAGTGGTGCCCGCGGACCTTGCACAGTTTGCCGAGGTGTATAGCGAGGAGGGCGGTGGCCGTTTTCTGATCGCACGCTGCGACGGGGAAATCGTCGCGGCAATCGGTTATTTGCCATACGACGGTCGATTCCCTCAACTGGATTACGGGCAACGCACAGTAGTGGAAATCGTCCGGTTGTTCGTGATCCCGGAGTTTCGCCGTTCAGGGTTGGCGACCACGATCTATCAGGCGCTTGAAGCGTGCGCCCGACTGCAGGGCATCGACGTGCTTTACCTGCACACTCATCCGTTTCTACCCGGTGCGATTGGCTTCTGGGAGCGGCAGGGTTTCAGGGTTGTGGATGTGGAAAGCGATCCGGTCTGGCAGACGACGCATATGGAATTCGGGTTGGTCCAGGTTCAAGGCCGGTGCGAGATCCCTTTACAGTGCCAGGACGGGCACCGCGATCTAAAGTGAGTTGTGCCCGGCTTTATCGCGAGCAAGCTCTGCTCCCACAAGGGTTATGACCTGAAGCGCAATATCCGTGTGCCGTCGTACGGGTCTGTGAGGTAGTGCGCCTCCACGCCGAAGGTCTCGCGCAACAGTTCGCAGGTCAGCACTTCGGACGGTACGCCAATGGCGATCAGCTCGCCTTTGTCCATCACCGCCAGACGATCACACGCCAGGGCTTGATTGAGGTCGTGCAAGGCAATCAGGGTGGTAACCGGCAGTGACCTCACCAGACCCAGGATGCTCAGTTGATGCTGAATATCCAGGTGATTGGTGGGTTCATCCAGCAACAGGATTTGTGGACGCTGGGCCAGTGCGCGGGCGATGTGCACGCGTTGCCGTTCGCCCCCCGACAAGCTATGCCAGGCACGCTTGAGCTTGTCGGCCATGTCCACGTTGCGCAGCGCCTGCTGAACGATGTCATTGTCGGCGGCTGACCACGGCTCCAGCGCGGACAGCCAAGGCGTGCGCCCCAGCTCTACAGCGTCCAGCACGGTGATCGCGTCGGAGGTTTCAGCTTGCTGTTCGACAACCGCAATCATCTGCGCAACATCGCGACGCTTCATGTCGGCAAGGGCAACACCGTTAAGGTGAATCTCGCCACTGGCGGGGATCCGGATCCCTGAAAGCAGCTTCAACAGGCTGGACTTCCCTGAACCGTTGGGGCCAATCAAACCAAGGGTTTCGCCGCGTCGTAGCTGCAACGCGACATCGCGGACAATGGGCACCCCTTTGATCGACCAGTTGAGGCCGCTGCAGGACAGTACGTCGCCGTCGATGTCGGCGATCGGCTGCTTCAGATTGCTCATCGGCCCCCCTTGGCTTTTATCAGGATCACGGCGAAGACCGGCGCGCCGATCAGGGCAGTAATCACTCCGACCGGTAATACTTGGCCCTTGATTGCCGTGCGAGACAGAACGTCGGCGGCAATCAGGAATACCGCTCCGGCCAGCGCACTGATCGGGATCAGTCGTCCGTGGCGCACACCGACCAGCAGGCGCGCTGCATGAGGCACCACCAATCCGACAAAGCCGATAGAGCCCACCAGCGACACCATCACTGCTGTGACCAGCGCCACGGTGGCAATCAATATCACTTGCACCCGACGCACCGGGATACCCAGCGCAGCCGCAGAATCACTGCCGAACATAAAGGCGTCCAGCGAGCGGCGGTGCCACAGGCAGACCGCCAGGCCGATCAACACCACCGGCACTGCCAGAGTGACCGATTGCCAGCGCACACCGCTGAGGTTGCCCAGCAGCCAGAACATGATGCCCCGCGCCTGCTCGGAGTTGGCCGACTTGGTAATCAGAAAAGAGGTCAGGGCGTTGAACAGTTGTGAACCGGCAATGCCTGCCAGGATGATCTGCCCGCTGCCACTGACTGCGCCGGTGCTGCGAGCGAGCAGGGCGACCAGCGCAAAAGCCGCCATGGCGCCGACAAATGCGCCCGCCGACAAGGATATGGCACCTGCGCCGATACCGATGATTGCCACCAGCACCGCGCCGGTCGAGGCCCCAGCGGAAATGCCCAACAGGTAAGGATCGGCCAGCGGGTTGCGCAGCAGTGACTGCAGGACCACACCCGAGATCGCTAGCCCGGCACCGCACGCTGCGGCAACCAGAGCGCGGGTCAGCCGGTAATTCCAGACGATGCCTTCGTCGATCGGGTCCAGTACGAAACCGGCGCCCCACAGTTTGTTGGCCAGTACCTGAAACACCAGCGACAGGCTGATCGGTGTTTCACCAATGGCAATACCGGCAATGATCGCCGCTATCAACACCACGAGCACCCAGGCGCCGTGCAGGCAGATCTTGCGTAACAGGCGACCGGCGAACTGCGCTGTCATGGGTGCAGGTCAAACTTGTCGATGGCGTTTGCCAGTTCATCGATACCGTTGAAGGTGCGAATGGTCGCTTCCATGGCCTGGGCATCAAGAATCACGATGCGGTTGTGCTTCACTGCGTCCATGTTTCGAGTGACCGGGTCAGTCTTGAGGAATTCCAGTTTTTTCTGGAAGTCATCAGCCGGGAAGCGGCGACGGTCCATCCGTGCCAGAACCAGAATGGTCGGGTTGGCCTTGGCGATGGTTTCCCACCCGACAGTCGGCCATTCCTCATCAGACTGCACGATGTTGCGTAGGCCCAGGGTGTCCATCATGAATGCCGGGATGCCTTTGCGTCCGGCGACATAAGGATCGACGTTCAGGTCTGCGCTGGAGAACCAGAAGACGGCCGAGGCGTCTTTCAGGTGTTTGCCTTTGACGCTGGCCTGAGCCTTGGCAAGACGTGCTTGCAGTTCGGTGTTCAATTCGTTGCCACGAGCCTGGACATCAAAGATCTGTGCCAGTTGGTCGACGGTCTTGTACAGGCTGTCGATCGAGAATGGGCGCAGACGCGTGCCATCGGCACCGACCAGGTTGTCCTTGCCTTCACAGTCTGACGGCATGAGGTAGGTCGGGATTTTCATTTCGCTGAACTGCTGGCGGGTGCCGACCACGCCCTGTGGGCCGACCATCCATTCAAACTGGACGGCAACCAGTTCAGGGCGCTTGTTGATCACGGCTTCGAAGCTTGGATCGTTATCGGCCAGACGCGGGATTTTTGCGTTCTGTTGTTCGAACTGTGGCAGCACATTGTTGAACCACAGCGAGGTCCCGACCACTTTGTCGGCCAGTCCAAGGGAGTAGAGGATCTCGGTCGCAGACTGGCCAATGGTCACGGCTTTGCCGGGAGCCTTGGCGAAGGTCAGCGGCACGCCGCAGTTGTCGAGAGTAAGTGGGTAGTGGGTACTGACGGCGGGGCTGGCAGCCAGGCTCAGCGCAGAGAAACCCAGGCCAGCGAGCAATACAGCAAAACGAGGCAAAGACATGAAAAACGATCTCCATTCGAACGGTTATCCGCACGATGGTGTTCTGGCTGGATACACATCACGACCGCTGCTGTCGATGGTTCGGCAGGGGTTGATCAGTCACGGCGCTGCCACCGTTCTGACGGATGTACTCCCCGGACACCCCGCCGGTGGGTCAGTTGCCAGGAGCCACATGCATTCAATGCAGTGACGCCCTGATGTCGGCAGGTCTCCTGACTGGCGCTTCATCGCCGCGTTCCGGCCTTCCCGGGTGATGACCCAGTGGCATTGATGGAGCAGGGCTCAGCACCTACAGTTGCGGGGGCAGTTCCGGTTGATGCCTCGGGGGCATCACGGATTCCCTATTAATCCCGTTTGGAAACCGACGGGCGGCATGGTAATGGATAGGCTCAAAAGAGTGGGGATTTTTTCTGCGCCGGTCGCCCTCATAGATTTTTTTATCGTACGTTTGGGCGGGGCAGCGCATGATGCAAACGGCAACGGGTCGGGAGTAATCACCGTGCGCGGGTGAACCTTCTCGCCTGATGGCCGGTCGATAGTGCAATCTATACGCTGTTCCCGGTTTGTCACGGCTTGTAATAAAGACAGAAACAGCCCTTGGCCACGCCTACACTGGTCCGCTACATCTTCTGGAGACATTTTCCTGTGATATCGACTCAACGAGTGGCCTGGCTGAAAGCCTGGGGTGCCCACGGTTTTACCGCCACCGGCGTGGTCATCGCATTCCTTGCGACCATTGCCCTGTTCGATAATCAGGCCAAGGCCTGCCTGTTGTGGCTGGGGCTGGCGCTGGCAGTGGACGGCGTGGATGGCTCGCTGGCGCGCAAATTCAATGTGCAGTCGGTGTTACCGGGTTTTGACGGTTCGGTGCTGGACCTGGTGATTGATTACCTCACTTACGTGTTTATCCCGGCGCTGTTCATTTACAGCTATATCCCGCTGCCGCCTTATACGCTGCTGCTGAGCACTGCGATCATTCTGATTTCGTCGCTTTTCTGTTTCTGCAACCTGGAGATGAAGAGCAAGGACAATTACTTTCAGGGCTTCCCGGCAGCGTGGAATGTGGTCGCGCTGTGCCTTTACATCATTCAGCCGACCCCGTGGGTGACCTTCCTGACGATTATCGGTCTGGCATTGCTGACCGTGACGCGCATGAAGTTCCTGCATCCTTTCCGGGTGCGTCGTTTCATGCCGTTGAATATCCTGGTGACCACCATATGGCTGATCACTAGCGCCTTGCTGATCATCAATCATCCGCACAACGGGCCTGTGGTGATGGGGGTGTGGTTCACGATGTCGGCTTACTTTATCGGCATCTGCCTGTGGCGGACGTCGCTGGAGTATTGGGGTAAGTGGCGGGCTTGATGGGCTAGCCGCACAGCCTTCATCGCGAGCAAGCTCGGCTCCTACAGGATCGCGCTAAACTTGTAGGAGCCGAGCTTGCTCGCGATAGCGGTTCAGAGGCAATGGATTTCCAACGATTCTCCCCACCCAATACCGACTATCAAGAGCAGTGATTTCTGCGTAAACGCCGCCGGGCGTAACCTTTGTTCATTCCCGAAATGAACCCGATCCCGGAGGCTCTCATGAACCGCATTTACGCTTTTGCCCTGTTGTTGACCGTTGCAGTTGTCTCCGGTTGCTCCACTCACCACGCCGTTGAACTGCGTCCTTACACTGCCGAGGAAACTCATCAGTTGGCCCTGGAAGATTTGAATCGCCGTGGTCTTTCCTTTGATGAGTATCAGGTCGCCAAAGCAAAACTGTTGGCCGAGCCGCAAATGCAAGCCGTGCGCGACTTCGATAATCGCGGCGAGATCAGCGCTGAGAACGTACAGGCTAGTCAGGATCGCCAAGGTTGATGGTTTAAGTACAGTGATGGACGAAACTGTTTTCGTTCAAAACTGTACCGGTTGTATTTTCGTCTGACTGTTCGTGTGTTTCTGGTTGCCGATTCGATAGGGTGAAGGCCTGCCCTTTAGATGTCTGGATCGCTCCATGCCGTTCTCCCTTGACCTGCTGCTCGCCTTTGCGTTGTTCGCCTTTGTCACGTCCATCACGCCCGGTCCTAACAACATGATGCTGCTGGCCTCGGGGGTGAATTTCGGATTCAGCCGGACTGTGCCGCATATGTTGGGGATCAGTTGCGGGTTTTTCAGCCTGGTACTGGCGGTCGGTCTTGGACTGGGCGCTGCTTTTCAGACTTATCCGCTGCTGTACACCATCCTGCGTTACGTCGGCGCTGCCTATTTGTTGTATCTGGCGTGGAAGATCGCCACTTCAGGTCCGGCCTCGGATGCTTCGGGCGCAGAGAGCAAACCACAGACCTTCATGCAAGCTGCGCTGTTTCAGTGGGTTAATCCCAAGGCTTGGGTCATGGCCGTCGGCGCGATCAGTACCTACACACCGTTGCAGGGGTACTTCACCAATGTTGTGATCATCTCGGCGGTATTTGCGCTGATCAACCTGCCAAGCGTCGGTGTCTGGGCAGGGTTTGGCAGCCTGCTGCGTAACGCGCTGCGTGATCCGTTCTGGTTGCGGGTGTTTAACGGGGTAATGGCAGTACTGTTGGTAGTTTCGTTGTATCCGATGTTGAAGGGGTGATGGCCTGAAGACTTACGCCATTCAAGTGTGGGAGCCGAGCTTGCTCGCGATTCAGACGCCGCGGTTTCGTATTTAAACCGCAGCGCCTGAATCGCGAGCAAGCTCGGCTCCTACAGAATTATGCGTTTACAACGCCAACCGCAAATGTCCCCCGGCCTGTTTCTGGCGGGCTTGCACGCGATGCTGCAGGCCCAGATAGAAATGCTCCAGGCCTTCCTGCAGACGCTCATGAAGAGTCTCATCCAGGTCGCCGCCTTGCTCGTTATCGGCGTAGCTGATCTGGCTATCGATGGCGAATATGCCGTGCAAAACCTCTTGGCATTTCAACGCGGATAACACCGGCTTCAGCGCGTAATCCACCGCCAGCATGTGAGCGATGCTGCCGCCGGTTGCCAAAGGCAAAACCACCTTGCCATGCAGCGAGCGCTCTGGCAGCAGGTCGAGCAGGGTTTTCAGTGCGCCGGAAAACGAAGCCTTGTACACCGGCGTACCAATCAGCAACCCATCGGCCTGCTTGACCGCTTCGATGAAGTCCAGCACTTGCGGGCTGTCGAAGTGAGCGAAGATCAGGTCTTCAGCGTTGAAATCGCGGATACGCAGGGTGGTGACGTCTACGCCTTTGGCGCGCAGCCAACGGCCTGCGTGTTCCAGTACCACGCCTGAGCGGGATTTGAGAGCGGGGCTACCCGACAGTGAAACTACCAGCATGCTGAATTCCTTAAAAAAGCGTAAGCAAGTCAAAGCAGCATGCATGCCAGCACGAACTAATAATTCAACTTATTGAAATTAAAGGTAAATATATAGAAGAGCAGGGTGCCGGGTATGTGTCGGGATGCTTAAAGGCCACCTCAACTGTTGATCTGCTGTTGCTGTGGCAACACTTGGCAGCCAAATCGCAGGCAAAAAAATCCCCGCAGTCGGCAGATGCAGGGACGTTTTTTGTTGCGGTATCAGTTTCTGAAAGCGGCACCGGTCTGAATGACGTTGGCCGAGCCAAGCAACTGGCTGACAAAACGGCTCCAGCGAGTGATGTCCGCCGGACCGACGAAGATCACGTCCTGGGCCTGAAGCTCGAACTCTTTGGCCAACAGATAGGCTGTCGGTTTTTTCGCCAGCAGGTGATAGACCGTTGAACGGGCGTTGGTCTGGTTTTCAGCACCGCGGATCACGTACACCGCATCACCGTCGGCGCTGTCCGGGCTCAGGCCGCCGGAATTACCTAATGCTTCGAGCAGGGTCACGCTGGTGGTGCCGAAAGAAATGACCTGCGGACGCTGGACTTCACCCAGCACGTAGATCTTGTTCTTGGAGTTGCTGTTCAAGTGCAGATAATCGCCGTTTTTCAGGAAGACCTTACTCAGTTGTGAATCCTTGCGGTTCAACGAGTCGACGTCGATCACGTAATCCTTGCCGTCGCGGCGCAGCGTCAGCCCTGCGAGGTTGGCGTCGGTCAGGTCGAGGCCAGCGGTGCTGATGGCCTGGACCAGACTCAACGGGATATTGGTGATTGGCTGGGGACCGGGGCTTTTGAACGAACCCGAGAGCAGGATGCGCTGGCTGTTGTAACGCAGTACTTTGACGTCAACCTTGACCTCGGTGTACTGCGGCGACAACCCCATGCGCAGTTGCTCGCGGATCTGTCCGACGGTCTTGCCACCGGCCTGGATTCTGCCCACATAAGGAAAATAGAGCGTGCCGTCGCTCAATACTTCCCGGCTGTTGGCGTCGAGTTGGTCCTGTGAGCCAGGCGCTGTCAACTCAGGGTGCTCAAAGACGATCACCAGCAAGGTGTCGCCAGGACCGACGACATATTCAGGCGTTTTGTAGTTGAGCAGTTCGGCGGGCAGCGGCTTGGCACTGGCCGCCGCTTGTTGTTTTTGCTGTTTGAGGGTTTGTGGAGTGATCTGTACCAATTGAACATCCGGACCGTCCGGATCTTTTGCCTGAATGTCTCCTGGGGTCATGTGCTGCCCGGGTGCAAATGCACAGCCTTGCAAAATCAGACTGGAGAGCAGCACAACAGCTAGGGTTAGCTTCATATATTGTTCCTTCCTAAAGGTGCGTTGGCACCACAGTGATTTCATTGCTTCCCTTACCAACACCGAGTGTTTCGTTGTCTTTTTGATAGATGCACGCACCTCCTCCAGTGCCGGTCGGCCTGGGCTGTTGCGATGATTGAACAGGGGGAAAAGTCAGAAGGCGTTCTTGTGCAGAAAGCCTTTGAACAGGGTCAGCAGAATGATTTTCAGGTCCAGCCACAGCGACCAGTGTTCGATGTATTCCAGGTCGTATTCGACGCGCTTCTGCATCTTGTCCAGCGTGTCTGTTTCACCACGCCAGCCGTTGATCTGCGCCCAACCGGTAATGCCCGGCTTGACCTTGTGGCGCAGCATGTAGCCACTGACCTGCTTGCGGTACTGCTCGTTGTGCGCCACCGCGTGTGGCCTCGGACCGACGATGGACATATCGCCGCGTAATACATTGAAGAACTGCGGTAGCTCGTCCAGCGAAGTGCGTCGTAAAAATGCGCCCAAAGGCGTGACGCGGGCATCGTTGCGAGTCGCCTGAGTCACCACGTCGCCGTTTTCCTGCACGCTCATGCTGCGGAATTTCCAGACCATGATGGGTCTGCCGTCCAAACCATAACGGCGCTGACGAAACAACACCGGGCCGGGCGACGTCAGCTTGATTGCGGCTGCAATCAGCAGCAGGGGCAGGGCGATCATGGCCAGGATGACGCTGGACAATACGATGTCTTCGACGCGCTTCACCAGGCTCCAGGCGCCATCCATGGGTGAGTCGAAAATACTGATGCTGGCCAGCCCATTGATGCTCTCGCTGCGCGCATGCAGCAGTTCGAACATGAATACATCCGGAATCAGGTACACCGAAGCCGTCGTGTCGCTTAGCCCTTTGACCAGATCCTGAACGTGGGGCTGGGCGGTGAGCGCCAGGGTGATGTAAACCTTGTCTATCCGGCCATCGCGGGCGTCATTGATCAACTGTTGCAGATCGCCGAGTACCACGATGTCCGGATCGGGTTCGCTGGCTTCTACCGCAGCTTTTGGCAAGTCATAAAAGCCCAGCACCCGCAGGCCCATCCAGGGCGCGCTGGAGATCGACCGAGCCAGTCGAACGCCGACCTGGCCGCTACCGACAATCGCCACTCGCCGGGTATTGAAGCCGCGCCGCCGCAAACCATGCAGTGCGCTGCGGATCAGCAGGCGATAGCCGCAAAGCACCGCCAGCACCGACGCAAACCAAGTCATCTGGGCGTTATCGGGCATGTTGGCGTGATTGAGCAGCAGGTAGTCCACGGACAACAGCACCACGAAGGTGACGGCCCAGTAAGTGAACACCTTGATCAGCTCACGCAGGATTCTCTCGCCACGCCATGAACCGTACATCTGGTGATACTCACTGAGCCAGTGAAACACCAGCACCGCCAGCAGTATCTGAATCCAGGCCTCGGCGCTGGATGTACCGGGGTTCAGTTGGCTCTGCCAGTAACCGCCCAGCACGATGACCGTCAAATCAAGCAGGCGATGGGCGACCGACAACAAGGATTGATGCGCGTGAAGAATGCCGCGAACGGGAGTACGCATGGACAGTGCTCGCTCAGACGGATTTGATCGGAATGACACGTGCGGTCTGCTCGTTGCTGACCAGAATGGGCGACGCCTGGGGCATTTTGTATTGGGCAGGCTGGCGTGCGAGGCGCGCTGCAGCGAGGCGACTTTCGACGAAGTTTTTCATTTCTTCCTCGAAGAGCTGACCGCTGAAACGTTCAGCGTTGGCGCGACAGGCCTGAGCTGTGATACGGGCATGCGCCGCTTCGAACTCGCCGACAGCGGCGACCAGCGATGACACCGTTTGTTGCTCGTAGAACACGCCAGTCGGTTGTGGATGGTCCAGGCCGCAAACGGTTTCCAGTACGCCGCCCTTGCCGAAGGCAATCACCGGGGTACCACAGGCCTGAGCTTCGACCGGGCTGATGCCGAAATCCTCTTCGGCGGCAAAAACAAAGGCTTTGGCATTGCGCATGTGTTCCAGCAACACCGCAAACGGCTGAAAGCCCAACAGCGTGACGTTGGGCGCATGAATCAGCTTTGCCCTGGCCATTTCCGGACCGTCACCGATGACGATGAGGCGCTTGTCCGGCATCGCCGCAAACGCTTCGATGATCATCGGCATGCGCTTGTAAGGCACCATTCGCGATGCAGTGAAGTAGTAGTCCTGTTTGCTGTCTTGCAGGGTGAAGTTGACGGTATCCACTGGCGGGTAAATCACCGTGGATTCGCGGCGGTAAGCTTTGGCAATACGCCCGCCAATGAAATGCGAGTTGGCGATGAAGTCGTCGACGCCCGACGAGGTGCGCTGATCCCACATACGGATGTAGTGCAGGATCATTCGCGCGACTTTGCTCTTGAAGCCGGTGCTCATGCCCGACTCCTGCAAGTATTGATGTTGCAGATCCCAGGCGTAGCGAATGGGCGAATGCACGTAGCTGACGTGCAACTGATCCGGGCCGCTGAGCACACCTTTGGCTACCGCGTGGCTGCTGCTGATAATCAGGTCGTAACCCGACAGGTCGAGCTGTTCAATGGCGAGCGGCATAAGCGGCAGGTAACGCTGATAGTGAGTTCTGGCTTTGGGTAACCGCTGAATAAAGGTGGTCTTCGCGACTTTGCCATGCAGGTGCTCACGATCCTTGTCGCTGAGAAAATCGATGACTGAAAACAGATCGGCCTGCGGCCAGATGTTGATCAGTGACGCCAGTACTCGTTCGGCACCGGCGTACGTCACCAGCCAGTCGTGGACTATTGCGATTCTCATGGAGGTTCCCTTCTGTATGCACAGGCTCTACATCAGGCGCGGGCTGTCTGCGTCTTGGCGTGGCGATTGTTGAGGCGTTTGCCCCACTGGATAAATGGCGTTTCGATGCAGCGGAAGGACAAGTGGGCGATACCCAGGGTCAGTAAGGTCGCCAGCACGGCGGCGTACAACGGTGATAACGGCAGGCCGCGCAACAGGTACTCGGCCAGCATCAGCATTGACGGATGCAGCAGGTACAGCGAGTAGCTGATACTACCGAGCCAGACCAGGACCGGTTGATCGAGCCGGACACTGCGGGTCAGCAACAGGAAACTGACAATCGCTGCGGTGTACGTGAACAGGTAGCGTCCGCCAGCTTCCCCTTCTATAAGGTTCTCGCCGTAAGCCAGTAGGAGAATGGGCGGCAATAACAGCGCATAGGCGCCCAGCACGGTGATCAGGCAGCGGGTCAATTGACGGCTGTGCTCGCCCAGCAGCCACTGACGCCAGATCGAGCCAAAGAACATCAGTGACAAGGCCAGCGGCAGGGCCACCGGCACTTTGCGCTCGGTCAGTTCCCGGAGAATGGCCAGCACCAGACCCAGCGCCAGCATGCCCAACGAGCAGCGTGTCCGCACCCCGAGGTCATACAGCTTGCCGGTGAGAAACAGCAGCAGACACAGGCCGTAAAACACCATTTCGATGAACAGCGTCCAGTACAGTCCGATCACGTCATCGAAGCCCAGTAACGCCTGCACCATGCTCACGTTGGCGACAATTTGTGGCCAGGGCGGAAACAGCGCGCCAGAGAGCTGCAACATCGTCAGGTAAACCAGCAAGGACAGCCAGTAAGCCGGGTACAGCCGCATGACGCGGGAAATCACGAAGCGCCGTGCCCCGTCGGGACCAGGGCGCAGGCTGAAGGGGATCACCACGCCGCTGATCATGAAGAACCACAGCACTCCGAGCTTGCCGACATCCAGCAGTTCGCGAAGCAGCCAGACATCGCCGAGCAGTGGCGCGTAGAGGTGAGTGAACACCACCAGCAACGCGGCAATGCCGCGCAGGGCATCAAGATAGGCCAGGCGTTTCATGTCAGGACTTGCCAGAGGTCGATTCAACGGCCGGCGATGTCTGGCCGGAGGGTGTGTCGCTGTGTGCCAGCGCATCGATACGCTGCGACACTCGCCGGGCCGAGTCTTCCCAGGAAAAACGTCCGACATTGCTCAGACCCCGGCGACGTAACGCCTGGCGCAACGGCATGTCGGTCAGAATGCGCTCCATGGCCGATGCCATATGGGAAACGTCCAGTGGGTCGAAATACAGTGCGCTGGCTTGCAACACTTCTGGAATGGACGCGGCGTTAGCGGCCAGCACCGGGCATCCGCAGGCCTGGGCTTCCAGTGGCGGGATCCCGAAACCTTCATAGAGCGATGGAAAGACAAATGCGGTCGCACCCTGATACTGCTTGATCAACTCAGCATCGCTGAGTCGCCCGAGAAAGCGGATTCTCGGGTCACGGCACGCCAGGCGTTGCAGTTCAGGGGCGGCGAAGATTTCGCTGGCGGCACCCACGATATGTAGCTGCAAGTCGTTATGGCCGCGCAGGCTCATGAATGCCTGAATCATCCGGTTGAAGTTCTTGTGCGCGCTGGGTGAAGACACGGCCAACAGATAACGCGGTTTTTCTTCAGGTGCAGCGTCGGGCCGAAATGCATCGCTGGTCGCATTGGGTACCACGAATATGCGTTTTTCCGGGTAGCCATAGAACTGGGCGATTTCGCTACGTGAGAAGTTACTGACGGTGATCAACGATTTGAGGCGCCACAATAGAATCGGGGTCACGGTTCGATATACCGTGCGGAACATCCGCGAGTAACTTTGAGGGTGGCGCACGTAGTTGATGTCGTGGTGCGTTGCGATCTGGTTGGCGTAAAACATCGGTGCTGTGCTGCACAGCGAAACCAACAGTGGCCGCCCTTTGCGCATCAGGTACAGCGGCAAATCCAGTTGTTCCCACAGGTGTCCCTGGTTATGCCCGATGCACTGCACATCCAGTGCCTTGGCGCTTTCGCTCATTTTTATCCCGTGGGGTGCGACGAAAACCAGGTCGTTGCGCAGTTGTTTGAGCGCTAGACAGGTCTGTTCCGCAAAGCGCTGAACCCCACGCAGCTCCTGGGTAAGAAAGCGGGCATTGATGACGATCATCGGCAAAGGTCTCTGCGCAGGATGGGGAGGTGGTTAGGTTTTGCTGCATGCGCTGAACTGTGGGAGATGCAATTCTTCCGGATTGAACCCAATCCTGTAGGAGCTCACCGAGGTTACGAGGCCAGCGATCGCGGTTTGCCTGATGCTCCGCGATCACTGGCCTCGTAACCTCGGTGAGCTCCTACAGGTCCGATGTTTGCTTCGCGACAGCGTTATGTGGGGAACACAACGCTATCTCCTGCAGAACATGCATTTCAATTCAGAGCTATCACCGTGCAAACAGCGGTGGCTTGCTGCCCAGGCGGATAACCCTGGGAAATTCGTTGATCGGTACCAGGGCGGAACAGCGGCTGTCGTTGCAGTTCCAGGGGATACCGGTGTCCAGCTGACCGCGTTCCGGTTGGCCGCTGTCGACGATCAAGACGTTGCCAGCCTGAACACTGCTGGCATCGACTGGAATCGAGCGTCGGTGTCCGGTGGTCCAGGCGACCAGAATCTGCTCGGATCCTTTGTTGAAGCGCAGCAGGTAAGCGTTATCCAGTTCTCGACTCTTTTCCGCGTCGTACCGGTAGTCATGCAGAAACGGGCTGATGGCCTTCAGCGTCAGGTACGCCGGTTTGACCGTCAGGTCCTGATTGAGCAAACCAAAATTCTGCTCCGGGTCACTGGTGTCCTTGCCATCGTCAAGCAAGTCGTACCACCACAAACCTTTGATGTCCGGCAGCGTCTGGGCGAGGAAGAAACTGCGGGCCAGATAGGCCGCCTGGGTCTCTTCGCTCACGCCGCATTTGCCGCTGTTGCTGGGCCAGCCCATCTCTGTCAGGTACAGCGGAACAGGTCTTGCGACCAGCGCTCTGAGGTCGGCGTCAATCCAGCGCAGCCAGGCAATCCAGCGTTCCGGGGTATGCCGTTCTTCGTGGCGGCAATGCACATAAGGATGCAAGGACAGGCCATCCACGTGGTTTAGCAATCCAGCCGACAGGAGGCGGTCGGCAAATCCCAGGTCCATGCCCTGGCTGGTCACCGCGCCAGCGAGAATCGTCACCGGTTTCTTCTGCTGACGCAGGTTACTGGCGGTTTCTTCAATCAGATTGCTGTAGTCGCGGGCGAAGGCCTCATCGACCGGATTTTCCTTATCCCACTCGTTCCAGACCTCATAAAAATCCACGCTATCGGCCAGTTCACGGCTAATGAATTTCACGTAATTGCCGAACCCTTGCTTGATCGGCGGATAACGAGGCTTGGCATAGTTGCCGTAGTTTGGGTTGCCGTAACCCAGTACCAGCAGGGGCCTGAGTTTGTGCTCCCGAGCTTTGCTCAGGTATGTCTGCCAATTGAGGTCGATATGCAACTGTCCACGACGCGGTTCGGCTACCGACCAGTAAGCATCGTCGCGCACCGAGTCGACCCCGGCAGCTTCAAGCATTTGCAGCGTTTTTGCCGAGGGGCCGTTCTTGTTCATCAAATGCGTAGCGACACCAATAATGAAGCGTTCTTCTGCTGTCGCGGTGCAACTGAATATCAGGCTCAAGAGAAACAACGTCAGAGGCTTTCTTGACGAGGCGCGAGTGTGCTGGGACATGTTTTGTCTCAATGAAGAGGCACGGTCCGGAGCGCCAGTAAACTGGCTCGGTTAGTCACGGGCCGATGGATAACACTGCGTGTTCGGGCGAGCACCGGCGTTTCAGGCCGGGCGTGGCGCATACGGCCTGATCGGGCGTGCGGTACTGTCCAGCAACGTTTGGGCGAGAATGCTTTCGTAGCTGTCGAGCATCAGGTCCAGATCGGTCAATGACGACACGCTGATACGAGCCTGGGCGCTCAGACGGGCCAGCAACTCGGGTTGTTGATGCAACCTGAGCATCGCAACCCCTAGAGAGTCCGGGTCGTCGGG
Source organism: Pseudomonas maioricensis (assembly GCF_022790535.1). Lineage (GTDB taxonomy): Bacteria > Pseudomonadota > Gammaproteobacteria > Pseudomonadales > Pseudomonadaceae > Aquipseudomonas > Aquipseudomonas maioricensis. The sequence continues at coordinate 16,155 of NZ_LOHG01000022.1, read as the reverse complement.
GCTGCACAACAAGCCGTTGAGCTGATCCTGAATAATCTCCGGCAAACCGCCCATACGGCTGGCAATCACCGGGACCGACCAGGCGCAGGCTTCAACGGCCACCATGCCGAAGGGTTCGCTCCAGATCGATGGCACGATCGCGACGTCGATCTGCTTGTAAAAATCTTCAGGTGCCTGGTAACCGACGAAGCTTATTCGGGGCGAATGTGCCAAAGCCTTGAAACGCTCTTCATCGCTGAGCTGGCCTCGGCCGGCAATCTGCAAGGTCGCGTCGATCGGCAGTTGCTGAAACTGCTCGATCAGCCAACGCAGCCCTTTGGGTTCCGATAACGTGCCCATATAGCCGAAGCGCAGCGGTGTACGTTTGGTGACGGGCTCTGCGTTTTTGAGTTTGATCGGCAAGGCTGGGGCAGGACTGGCGTTATGCACCACATAGCCGCGGGCACCTTTGAAGTAGCCCTGCGCTTGTAAGGTGTCGAGCATGAAGCGGCTGACGCCCACGACCGTATTGACCTGCGCTGAGCGCGCATCGTGCCCCTTGCGAAAGCGTTCGCAGCGGCCGCATTGGGTCTTGCAGCTATGGCCTCTACTGAACATGGTGCTGCCGGGACATAGCAGGTAGAGATCATGCAGTACCTGAACGATCGGTAATCCGGCGGCGGTGATCTCGTCCCAGGCAGAGACCGACCAGCCGGTGAGGTTATGACAGACCACCAGATCGGGTTTTTCCAGATCAATCACCTGTTTCACGTAGTCACGCATGCCGACGTTGTAACGGTCACGCAGGTGCCAGCCCAGTCGTGCCAGCCTGCCGGGGCGCTGGGCGCTGAAGTGCCAGTAGAAGTTACGCAAACCGGCACGATAAACCTTCACCAGGTTGACCGTTTCCTCGGTAAGCCCCGACTGCGGGCCGGTGGCGAGTACCACCACTTCATGGCCGCGTTGCTGCAAGCCTTCGACGGTACGCTGCAGGATGATTTCTGCGCCGCCACCGATATCCGGGGCATACAGGCTGTTAATGAAAAGGGCCTTCATAGCGGATACGACTTGTGCAGGCCCAATACGCCCGACTCACCGTCAGCGATGGCTTTTTCGATCAGGCTCAGGCGTTGTTCCGCACCGCGGCGTTTGGCAATCAGGCGTAACAGGCGAAAGAATATCCAGCGGTTGAAGCTGTAGAGCAGTGCCGATGAGGCCCATATATTTTTATCGAACCAGGCCTGATTGCGTGCCCCGTAATAAGCGCGAAGATCCGAGCCGCCCAGCAAAAAACTTTCATAGATATTGCTGGTGCGCGCCTTGATGTTCCACGAGTCCTCAAGGTCATCGAGCAACGCTTCCGGCACAAGAAAAATACGCCCACCCGCGGCGGTGATACGCCAGGTGTATTCACTGTCGTCGGCGTAGAGCATCAGTGCATCCAGCGGCAGCCCGATGCGTTGATAAAGGCTGCGATGGGCGAGCAGTCCGCCATAAGTGGCGAATGGTAGCTGCACGGTTTCGATTTTCTTGTACTTGCCCTGTGGCTGGCCCCAAGGCAAACGCCGCCAGATTTTGTAAGGCAGCTGTGCTATGTGAAATCCGAAGAAACTTGAGCGTCGCTGGATAGCAAAGCGGCGCGGGACGCCGGCTGCGATGTCGGCCTGATGAGTGGGGCGAAAGCCCAGCACCGCCGCTTTATCCGCGCCATCAATGGCCTGACGCTGGCGCAGGCTTTGATGCAGGGTGGCGATGGCATTTATCGTCGGAGCGTTGTCGTCATCCATCAACCAGATGTATTCGGCGCCAGCGTCCAGTGCCGCCTGAATACCGACCGAATAGCCTTTGGCCGAGCCTGTGTTGCTCTGCAAATGAATCACCTTGACCTGATCCGGCCAAAGCCTGCAGAGATTTTCCAGCGGCGCGACCGAGGCATTGCTGACGATGATCACCCGGTCAATCAGCGGGCTCTCCAGCGAACGGCTGACCAGCGTATGCAGGTAGTTGTAGCGATCACCATAGGTGAGCGTCACCAGCGTTGTGAGTTGAGTCATGGTGAGATTCCGGTAAGGATTCAGAGCGCTGGATGGCGCCAGCCTCGGGGCACATCAAACCTGTGGGAGCAGAGCTTGCTCGCGATAGAGGCACCGCAAATAGTGCGATGCAATCAAACCCGCGCTTCCATCCGCAGCAGGCTGCTGATCGGCAGCACCACTTTCTGTTCGCGTTGCAGCAGGTTGAGCAAGATCACGGCGCGCTCCGTGCCATCGCAGGCCAGGAAGATCGCTTCGATGTCGCAGAGCTCGCCAGCCTTGATCAGCACATGCTCGCCTTGTTTGAATTCGAGCCTTGGGGCGGGAGTGCTCAAGCGCAGACGGATCTGTTCGATCAATTCATCCTGCACCGGCACCGGATGCCCACCGAAGGTCACGATTCTGGCCACTCCCCGGGTGGAGCGGATCGGGTACCAGTTGTCGTGGACCTGATCCATGCGAATGAACAGGTAGCCGGGGAACAACTCCTCTTCAGCCGTCGGTCGAGCGTTGCGCTTTTTCAGCTCTGCCGACTTCAGAGGGCGGTAGCACTCGAAGTTCTGGCGTTGCAGGTGTTCCTCTGCGCGTGCTTCCTGGCGAGGTTTGGTCTGGATCAGGTACCAGCGAGCGGGGCTATCGAATGACATGGCCGTTACTCCGCAGCAACGTGGGCAGGGACGATGGAGCTGATCTCGACCTGGCGGGTCAGTTCAGCCAGCAACTGGGCTTCGGGGTTCGGTATACCGTCGCAGAGGCTGAAGCAGGCGAACATCGCCTGAACCTGCTCAACGCAGTTGAACATCAGTACGTCGATGATCGACAGGCTGGGTACGAAAGGCTGATTCAATTGCCGGTAGACAATCGGGTCCATTTTGAAAAAGCGCAGCAACAGCCCGTGACGGGCGAAGTGGTCCCGGTCGTACAGATCGACGCCGCCGATGGGGTTGAGCACGGTGGTCGCAGCGAAGGTGCGGGCGATATTGATCACGCGGTCCTGTTTGTCGAGGCAGGACACCAGCTTGAGGTCTGAACCGCGCAGGATGGGCGTGACGATATGCAGATAAGCGCACATCTCGCGAATCGCGTGTTCGGTGTACAGGGCGAGATTCTGTTGCGGGAAACGAATCAGGCGCTCCAGGAAAGGCATGACCTGAGCGAAGTAGGGCGCCTTGCGGTAGCTCTGGGTGATCAGGTTGATCAGTCGATCGGCTTCTTCGCTGAAGTTGTCAGCCAGATGACGCTTCATGATCGGCAGATCGAAGCTGTCTCGCTTGAGCGGGAACGTGATGAGCTTTGCTTCGCCGTTCTGCAGGATGCGATTGCGATTGACCCAGCCGGAACGGATGTATTGCAAGTCATCGCCGAGGACGAAGACATCCGCTGCGGCAATCAGTTGAAAGTAGCCCAGGTAGGGGAAGAGATAAGGCTGCATCATTGCAATAGTCCGTGCCATCTGTAACTCCTTGAGCGTGCGGGGGAGGTGGGGCTGTTACCTGCGGATCACTTTCTTACAGGGCTGTAGTTGTAGCCGTAGGCCGCGCAGTCGTAGTCGGCTGTGGATGCCTTGCGCAGCACGCCGTTGAATATCGCGCCTTTGATAATCACGCCGTTCTGGCCAAGCCGCCGTTTGCAGGCCTCGATCTCCTTCACCGTGGTCAGGCCAAAGCGGGTCACCAGCAGACAGGTGCCCGCCTGACGACCCACCAGCGTGGCGTCGGTGACGGCAAGAATGGGCGGCGTGTCGACCAGAATCAGGTCATAGAGCGGGGAGAGTTCAGCGAGCATTTTGTTGAAGTTATCGTGCATCAACAGTTCTGACGGGTTGGGCGCATTGAAGCCGCAGGACATCAAATCCAGATTTCGCACTTCGGTGTGATTGATGACTTCTGTGCTTTTAACCCGGGCGGCCAGGGTGTCGGACAACCCGTGCTTGGGGGTCAGGCCGAAGATTTTGTGTTGATAGCCTTTGCGCATATCAGCATCGATCAACAGCACGCGTCTGCCAGCCTGGGCAATGATCACGGCCAGGTTGCTGGACACGAAAGACTTGCCTGCGCCGGGCGACGGGCTGGAAATCATCAGTACGTTGTTGCGGGCCTCCAGCATTGCGAAATGCAGGCTGGTGCGCAGGCTGCGCAAGGACTCGATGGCCAGTTCGGTCGGTGCTGAAACGCTCAGCAGCTTCGATTCCTTGCTGCGCCCCTGACTGTTTTTTTCCAGTCTGTCCTGCTGGCGGGAGTAAGGCAGCGATGCGTAAACCGGCATGCCGATGTTTTCGATGATTTCAGGGTTCTCCACACCACGGTAGAAAGCCTGGCGGACGAACACAGTGGCCACTGCGACGACGATACCGAGCATTGCCGCGAGCAGAACGATGAGCTTTTTCATCGGTTTCACCGGCTGCTCGACGTTGGCGTCGGCGTTGTCGATGATCCTCACGTTACCGATGCTGCCTGCACGGAGAATGTCCTGCTCCTGGCTCTTGTTCAACATCAAGGTGTAGGTCTGGCTGGTCACCTGCATGTCGCGGGTCAGGCGCAGCAGTTCCTGTTGTGTCACTGGCAAGGCTTCGATCTTCTTCAGCAGGCCTTGTTTCTGTGCTTCGAGCTGACTCATCTGGTTCATCAGGCCCCGATAAGTCGGGTGCTCGCGGGTGTACAGGCGTTCGATTTCGACGCGCTTGAGCTTGAGTTCCGAAAGCATCGAGTCCAGCTTCACGACTTGATCCAGAACGCCCTTGGTTTCGATGCTCAGGTCTACTGACTTGGCGCTGGTCTGGAAATCGTTCAGCGCCATTTCCGAGTCTTCCAGCTGTTTGCGCACGCCTGGCAATTGCGAGCGCAGGAACTCAAGGCGTTGCGCAGCTTCGGCCGAGCTGCGCTCGACGTTCTGACGCACATACAGGCGGCTGACTTCGTTGAGGATATGGTTGGCTTTCTCCGGATCAGGGTCCTGGATGGCCAGGTAGATGATGCCGGAGTCTTTGCCTGCTTCGGTAATCTTCAGGCGGTCCTGATAAATCAGCGCAGCGGTCAGGGTGCGCAGTTTGGCAACGATGAATTCGGTGCCAGGCCGAGCGTTGAGTGTGGCCACCTGGATTTTCGTGCCTTTGCCTTCGACGGTCTGATTGATGGCGCCGCTGAGGATCAGCTTGCGATCTTCGTCATAGAGGGAAAAGAAGCCCGGTTTGCCCGCCACCAGAATCAATCCCTCGCCCAGCAGCTCTTCGGGTACATCGAGCTGGAAGACATCGATTTTTTCTCCGCCCCAGGCGTAGGCCGCCTGACCGAACATGGGTTCAGCCAGCGCATTATTGGCTTCCGGGCTGAAGGTGCGGTTCAGGTAAGGGCCGATGACCGGAAAGAGTTTTGGGCGCTGGACGATATTCAGCTTGAGGTCTTCGACGACTTTACCCAGCACAGCCCGCGATTTGATCAGTTCGATTTCAGTGGTGGCTTGAGACACAGACATGGGTTTGCCGGAGACCTCGGGTGTACCCTCGATGCCGATTTTTTTCGGCTCGATCTGAATCATTGCGTTGGCCTGATAGATCGGCGTGGAGAGCACTGCATAGGCCACGCCAGCCAGACTGAAGAGGCCGACGATCAATATGATCAGGCCCTTGTGGTCGAATAGTGTGCGCAAGATAGTTGCCAAATCGATCCGGGAGTCCTGGTAGTAGTCCAGGGAAGAGCGGTTCATAGCGGTCATTTATCTTGTTTCTCCTGACTGAAGAAAAGGTAGCCAGTCGTCGACGCATCTCGAGAGCTGCTCGTAGGTCTGTTCAAAGGCTAATTGTGGTTGCCGATAGGGGTCGGCGATTTCCAGCTGTTGTTGCCATTTGCCAATCAGAAACGTTTTGCCGCGCACTTCCGGGGCCAGCTTCAACACACTGTTGAGTTGGGCGGGTTCCATCAGCAGGATCAGGTCGGCCCTGTGCAGCGAGGCCCGGTCTATCTGGCGGGCCTGATGCCGGGTTGTCGGGACCTGATGCATGTGCAGTACGGCCTGTGCCAGCGGGTCCATGGGTGAATCCACCATGGCGTGAGTACCCGCCGAAGACACTTGCACATGCGGCGCAGCACGCTGGAGCAACAGTGCCTCAGCCATGGGGCTGCGGCAGATGTTGCCAACGCAGATCACCAGAACGTTACTGAACATGGCCTTTGCTGACAGAGGGCAACAACCGCTTGCCGAGGTTGACGCTCATGTTGCGGATGGCCATGAGCAATGCTTGAAATTTGTGCATCGGACCGAGCGCTGACAGAGAAAGACAAAAGACCTGCGTCAGGAAGTACTCATACAACTCCTGATTGCCGATGCGCTGGTAGTAGTTGGCCAGGCTGCTATTGGTCTGCAGGCTCATGTGCAATTTGCGTTTGTTGCTGCGCATGGAAAAAATCCCCCCCGGATGCACCCGGTAGGCGGCAGGTTTGATCTCTGCCAGGAACTTGCCTTTGCCAAATGCGCCCAGCAGCGACCACCAGCACATGTCATTGAGCGGGGCGACAGGCATCAGCAGTTCTGGGGGCATGTTGGTGAGTACGTTGCGAAAGCACACGGTCAGGGTCGAAATCGGTCGAGCCTTCTGCAGGTCCACAGCGCTGGCATCGGCGCGCAGCTTGCCTTGCAACTGAATGCCTCGCGGGCCGTTTTCGTCGAAAGCCATTGCGTCGTGATAGGTCATCACGTAGTCACGATTAGCTTCGAGGAAATCCACCTGGATCTGCAGTTTGCGCGGATCTGTCCAGTAGTCATCGGCTTCGCAATAGGCGATGTAGTGACCGCGTGCCTTGGCAAACAGGCCGGGAACGCAGGGCCGGCCATGCTGATACTGATTCACCTGCTCATAGAACGGCCGGATGATGTGCGGGTAGCGTTGGGTGTACTCAGCGATGATCCGTGCGGTGCCATCGGTGGACGCGTCGTCGTTGATCAGAATTTCGAAATTGAAGGTCGTCTGCTGAGCGAGAAAGCTGTCCAGTGTCTGAGCGATAAAAGCTTCCTGGTTGTAGGCCGGGCACACGATGCTCAATAAGGGCGGTGCGCCGGGTGCAGTTTTTGTTCTCTCATCCATGGCTCATGTACTCGGTTTGCTGAACAAGACGAAAATTTTTGTTGCCAGAGGTTTGTCACTGGCGGCCACGATGAGCAGCGTGATCAGGCCGCTGGCTGCCAACCCCAGAAAGATACTCAGACGATCATCACCGGCTATCAGCAGGAACAAAGGCTCGCTGAGCGTCAGGCCGACGCCTGTCATCACGCCGATGCGCAGGACGTCCCGCAGCCACTGCGGGTGAATGCCAGGCGCCAGGGTGTGATGGACGATCATTGGCCAGACGGCAAACGACACTCCGCGCAATAGAAACCAGGCCACGGCTGCGCCGTAAGCGCCTTGATAACGGATGGCGAAAAACATCACCGGTACGGTGACGATGGCGGAAATCAGGCTGTACCAGACATGCAGGCGTATCTGCCCATAGGCGTATTGCAGATAGAACTGAAAGGCGCTGATCGCCATGATCGCGCTGCCCAGCGAGTACCAGCAGAGGATCTGATGGCTCCATTGGGCAGCGACCCAGTCACCTGTCCAGGCGTAGATCAGGTACTTGCCGTGCAAGCCGATCAGTGCAGACAGAGGAAACAGAAACGTGCAGGCAAAACGATTGGCCGCGAGTAGCAAGGCGTGCATCTCGGCTTGTCGACCTTCTGCCACGAGCACCGTCATGCGTGGTAACAAGGCCTGCACCAGAGGATTGGTGAGCATCATGATGCCGGTAGTGACCAGCGCGACCAGTGAGAAATAGCCGTACTCATCCAGTGGCAGCAGATCCGAGAGCAGCACCTTGTCCATCTGGGTCAAGACAATCCACAGCACGGAGGTCAGCGTCATGCTGGCCGCAAAGGGGATGATCGGCTTGACCAGTAACCAGTTGAAGCCAGTGAGCAGGTGCGGGGTAGGCATCTGCTGATAGGCACGGACCGCAAAGATCAGGGTCTCGATCAGGCCTACCAGAACCTGAAATTCAAAGAAGTCTTCGGGGTCCTGAGAGTAGGTGCTGACCAGCAACAGGCCGCCGAAATAGCGCACGGTTGCGATGATGATGTTGGCGATGTTTAGCCAGGCGTGTTGCTCAAGGCCCTGGATACCACTTTTGTACAGCGTCGCATACAGGCGCAGGGCGACGACTAGCCCCATCAGGCTGATGCAGTGAATCAGCGTCTGCGGTTCGAGCTCTTTTGCATTGAGCCACTGCAACGCAATCCACGGGCTGCTCAGATAAATGCCGATGCAGCAAAGCAACGCCATCGGCAGAAAAATGATTTCGAACGAACGAAGCAATTGCCCTGAACTGCGCTCACGGGCACGCGTACCCTGCTGGTGGGCGACAGCACGCACCAGGCTAGGTGACAAGCCCGCGTCGAGGAGCAGTAACCAGGCCTGCAGCACGGCGAAAAAGCCGATCAAACCATAGGCCTCGGCGCCGAGATGGCCGAGGTAGAAAGGCATGATCAAAATGCCCACCAGCAGAACGTAGGCCTGTCCGGCGTAGTTCAATACGGTATTACGGATGACCGAGCGGCTCTTCGTCATGGCGACTAAATAGCCTGAGCGATCAGTGGGCTGCGATAGTGCACGCTGCTGACACTGCACTCTTCGATCAGGGTACCGATGACCTTTTCCTGATCACTTTTCTGCAAGCCGGGGTAAATCGGCAGACACATCACGCGCTCGCTTAATGCACGGGACTCGGGTTGTGGAACCTGAGGCTGGAGATACTCAAGCGTATCCAGTGATGGGTAGAAGTACCGGCGCGGGTTGATATTCCGTTGATTCAGTGCAGTGCGCACTCGCAGCAGTTGTTGTTCGTCGCGCAGGGCAACCGGGTAGTAGCTATGGTTGAGCTGGCTATCGGGCTGGGTCTGTTGCAGGTCCAGATAATTTTCCAGTCGCGAGGTATAGCGATAGGCGATCTCGGCGCGTTCTTCGAGAATGTTCTCGATGTCATCAAGAATGCACAGCCCCATGGCCGCAGAGAATTCGTTGAGCTTGGCGTTAATGCCAATGCCATCAATCTTGTCGACGTCCGCAATACCAAAGTTGCAGAGCAGGTAGGCGCGTTTGGCGATTTCGTCATCGTTGGTGATGATCGCGCCACCTTCAATGGTGTGGAACAGTTTGGTCGCATGGAAACTCAAGGTGCTGACATCGCCCCAGTTGAGTACCGATTGACCCGCATGGCGCACGGCAAATGCGTGAGCGCCGTCGTAAACCACTTTAAGTTTGTGCTTGAGGGCTATCTGTTCGATATGTTCGACCGCACAAGGATTGCCGAACACATGGGTGCCGACAATGGCGGTGGTGTCGGCTTCAATCCGGCTTTCAATGTGTGCCGGTGAGATGTTCCAGGTGCCGGGATCAATATCAGCGAACAGCGGCCGTATGCCTTCCCACTGCAGTGAACTGCTGGTGGCGACGAAGCTGAACGGGGTGGTGACTGCACTGCCGCTCAGCTTCAGTGCGCGATAAGCCACTTGCAGCGCCAACGTACCGTTGTTGGTCAGAATGATATGTTTTACGCCCAGATAATCCTTGAGCCGTTCTTCCAGTTCATTGACCAAAGGGCCATGGTTAGTCAGCCAGCCGCGGGCATAAATACCTTCCACATAAGTCTTAAACTTACCGATATCGCCCAGATAGGTTTTAGTGACGTTGATCATCGAAGCCTCCATGTTTGACGTTTAACGCAGGGGTCAGAGCGATTTGCCGGGTGTTACTTCTGATGAGCGATTACCTGCCTTGCGGCTGGCGCGTCGGGCACGACGCTGATTGATCTGCAGGATCAGCCGGGTAGTCAGGCTGCCTGCATGCGGGTCACCAAAATGGAAGATGGCTGTCGCCCGGGTAACGTTTGGGCCACACGGCTTATTGGCGTGGAGAGTTCGGTAGCCCCAGAACACGTAGATGTCGCCGGGTTTGAGCGTCAGTGTTTCGGGCTTCAGCCAGCCCCGCTCGATAGCCATGACCAGCAACTTGCGGCTGAAGGGGTTTTGCACCAGGGCTTTTTCAATGGCATTGAATATCGCGTTGCGTCGCACGTTGCGCAGGTTGGGAAACAGCATCAGGTCACCTCGCTCATCTCCTTCCGTAGGGATGAACACCGGTACCAGGACCGTTACCAGGCTGGCGTCGAAATGAAAGCAGTTGGATTCACGACGGCCCTGATTGCCCTGAACACAGCGCAATACCGGGAAAATCTGCAGGCTGGCTGACTCTACGCCGGTGGCGGAGTGATAAAGGCTGGCCAGCATTTGCCGGAAGTCACCAGAATCCCACAGTGCTGCCAAGGGGCTTTGCGAGAGCAACTTCTCACCGTGGTGAGCAAAGTATTCGCCTTGATGCAGCCCGGCCTGCGTTTCGGTGTAGGCGCGTATCAACTGCAGTTCGTTGGCGTCGAGGGCTCCGCTTATCTGGCTGAAACCCTGAGCGTCGATCTGCTCGGTGATTTGCTTGATCCGCTGCGGGTCCATGGCAAATGAAGATGGCATCAATCAATCCTTGATATTGAAGTGGAGATCGCTGAGCGAAAACCAGGCGGCTGGCCGGGGGGCGTCAACTGTTCTGGACGTTCATCCACGCTACCGCCCGAATCCGCTGATCCAGTACGTGGCAACTTCAACAGCGCATTGCAGGTATCTGATTAACTAATCAATACGTGGCGCAGTTTGCAGGCCACGCTACCGCCCCTCGACTACGTTCAGCAGTTGAGCGATTTTCTGTTAATCAAAGGACGGCCACCGGCGCAGGAATGCGCCGTGCAAATAACTAACATGAGGCAATTAAGAGATGTGTCGGCTCGACAATTCCAGCGCATTGCTCTTTGGCAACGCTGCACGAGCTAGGAAATGTCTGACACGCATATATATCGTTGGCGTCGGGCTTTCTGTCAAATTATTTCGTCAACATTCTGTTAAATTTTTGATAAGCGGTTTTTAATGTTGCCTAACCTGTTGTTTTTAAAGGAGTCAAAAAAACATCGCATGCACTGCTTCGGTGCGATGACGGTTTTTGGGCGCTCTTACACTTTGTTTAAACACAGTGTAATGAATGTAGGTCGCCGCTTTTTTAGCGTCAGAAGTTAGTCGTTAAAGACAGAAATAAAATAAGCTTTGGGGGAATAAAGTCAGCGCCGTCCCAGTGAGCAGAGGCTCTATTTCAAGCCAGTTGAAAGCAGGTAAAAAGAATTCGGCGCTGGGGGATGCAATAACGCGTTCAGGGCATCCTCGTAATATTAAGAGGGAAGGGTATGCTGTTGGGCATGAATCGTGCGTATATCATCAAACCGTTTCGTCGCGATGTCTTTATATTCAAAAATAGAATATCTAAATAATAATTGATTACTTTTTGGTCTATGCAGGATGGTGCATCATTGTCTGCAGGATTCGGAACCGAATGTCGCAGATAGCGCGGCTCGCATTACGCAAACAGTCCGGCCTTCCGGGCTGCGCATTTCAAGGTGATCTCATGAAAAATCTTGCGCTGTATTTTGACTACGCTGCTACCACTCCCGTTGATGAGCGTGTCATTGAAGTCATGGTGCAATGCCTGGGCAGGTCAGGCACTTTTGGTAACCCGGCGTCCAACTCTCATGCCTTCGGTCGCGAGGCCAGATCCGTTGTAGATATCGCACGCCAGCAGGTTGCCGATCTGGTCGGGGCACGGCCAGAGCAGATCATCTGGACTTCGGGTGCCACCGAATCGAACAACCTGGCACTGAAGGGTGTCGCGCAAGGCCATTCAGAACGGAGCGGGCGCACAGCTGGCCACATTATTACCAGTCAGATCGAACACAAGGCGATCCTTGATACGGCGGATCAACTGCAGATAGCGGGTGTTGATGTGACGTTTTTGGCGCCTGACGCCAATGGTTTGATCTCCCCGGAGGCAGTGGTTGCTGCGCTGCGTGAGGACACCTTTCTGGTCTCATTGATGCTCGTCAACAACGAACTGGGCACGCTTAACGATATTGCGCAAATCGGCAAGCATGTGCGCGAGCACGGGGCTCTGTTCCATGTCGATGCTGCTCAGGGAGCGGGCAAGGTCAGGATTGATCTGGGCGAACTGGATGTGGATCTGATGTCGTTCTCGGCACACAAGGTCTATGGCCCTAAAGGTATTGGTGCTCTTTATGTGGGGCCTGGAGCGGAGCGGCGGGTAGAGGCGCAGATCCACGGCGGTGGACATGAGAGCGGTCTGCGCTCAGGCACCCTGGCGACTCACCAGATTGCTGGCATGGGCGCGGCATTTGCGCTGGCGCAAACGCTGTTCGAGGAGGAGACGGCTCATATTCGTCATTTGAACCAGCTGTTATGTACACGGCTGGCCGATATCTCCGGTTTGCGTATTAACGGAGATCCGCTCCAGCGAATTCCTCATACGTTGAGCCTGACTTTTGGTGACAACGATCTCGATATTGCCGCTTTGGGCAACGGCCTGGCTTTCTCTTCCACATCTGCCTGCAACTCGGCAAAAAATACCCCTTCGCATGTTTTGCTGGCGCTGGGTCATGATGCCAAGGCCGCAAGTCAGACCATCCGATTGAGCCTCGGGCGCTTTACTTCCGAAGAAGAAATCGAGCGTGCCGCCGCGCTGATCAGGGCTGCCCGGGTCCAGCCTGCTTTCTGGGCGGTTGCTCAGTCCTGATTGGTGCTCCATTATCTGCCCGCAGAGAATAAAATTTTTCGGGTCAGCAGGAGAACCAATGAGTACGCAATCGAACCCCGGTGCAACGGTCGCGCAACGTTTGACGCAGGCACGGGCCCTGATGAGCCGCGAGCGTATCGATGCTTATCTGGTCCCATCGGCTGACCCACACCTTTCCGAGTATTTGCCTGGCTATTGGCAAGGGCGTCAATGGCTGTCGGGTTTCCATGGCTCAGTGGGGACGTTGATTGTCACTCAGGACTTCGCCGGTTTGTGGGCTGACAGTCGTTATTGGGAGCAGGCCACTAAAGAGCTGGCAGGTAGCGGCATTGAGCTGGTCAAGCTCCAGCCAGGGCAGCAGGGGCCTTTGGAGTGGCTTGCTGATCAAGCGAGTGCCGAGACTGTGGTCGCTGTCGACGGCGCAGTGTTGGCGGTTGCCTCTTCCCGGACGCTGGCGAGCAAGCTCTATGATCGTGGTGCAAGGCTGCGCACTGATCTGGATTTGCTGACCGAGCTATGGGCTGATCGTCCTGCGTTGCCCGTCAGTCAGGTTTTCGAGCATCTACCCCCTCAGGCTTCCGTAAGGCGTGTCGAAAAGCTGGCTCGTTTGCGTCAGGTGATCGCAGAGCGAGGTGCGGATTGGCATTTTATTGCCACGCTTGATGACATTGCCTGGCTGTTCAATCTGCGCGGCTCCGATGTTTCCTACAATCCGGTGTTCATTTCCTTTGCCTTGATCGGGCCAAACAGCGTCACCCTGTTCGTTGACTCGAGCAAGTTGAGTGCCGGTGTGAGACTCAGCCTCGAGCAGGACGGCGTTACTTTGCTGGAGTACACCCAGATCGGCGCGGCGCTGCGTGAGGTTCCGAAAGACGCGCGTCTGCTGGTTGATCCCGCCCGGGTAACCTGTGGTCTGCTGGATTATCTGGACGCAGAAGTCACGCTAGTGGAAGGGCTGAACCCAACCACGCTGTTCAAATCCCAGAAAAGCGAGGCTGATACCGCGCACATTCGTCAGGCAATGGAACAAGACGGCGCGGCACTGTGTGAGTTTTTCTCCTGGCTGGATTCGGCGTTGGGGCATGATGCTGTCAGTGAACTGACCATCGACGAAAAACTGGGGCAGGCTCGGCAGCGTCGTCCGGGCTATATCTGTCCAAGCTTCGCGACGATCGCGGGTTTCAATGGCAATGGGGCAATGCCGCATTACCGTGCAACGCCGCAAGAGTACGCGCAGATCGAGGGTGATGGTCTGTTGCTTATTGATTCTGGAGGGCAGTATCTGGGCGGCACCACTGACATTACTCGTATGGTGCCAGTTGGTACGCCCAGTGCGGAGCAAAAACGCGACTGTACCCGCGTACTGAAAGGGCTCATCGCCTTGTCCCGCACGCATTTCCCCAAAGGCATTCTGTCGCCGCTACTCGATGCAATTGCCCGGGCACCTATCTGGTCTGAGGGTGTGAATTATGGGCATGGCACCGGGCACGGTGTCGGCTACTTCCTGAACGTCCATGAAGGGCCGCAAGTCATTGCCTATCAGGCGCCAGCTACGCCCCAAACGGCGATGTTGCCAGGGATGATCACGTCTATTGAGCCAGGTACTTATCGTCCGGGCCGCTGGGGAGTGCGGATCGAGAATCTGGTGATCAATCGCGAGGCAGAGAGTACCGAGTTTGGCGACTTTCTCAGGTTCGAAACGCTGACATTGTGCCCAATTGACACGCGCTGCCTCGAACTGGATTTGCTGACGCAGGACGAGCGTATGTGGCTGAACGACTATCACGCGGAGGTGAACAAGCGTTTGAGCCCGCTGTTGCAGGGCACTGCTCTGGAATGGCTGCGGTTGCGTACCGTCGCCGTCTGACCGGATCTGTGGCGGGAGTGAGGGTGGCTCCCGCCATGTTGCCTTCTACTCGGTCTTTGCCGGCTTCTTGCAGATGATGATCATGCTGCGGCTGGTATAGCCCGCAGGGTTCAGACCAAAGGGGTAATCGCCGGGGTCCTCCACGCCGTCGCCGGATTTGGCAATGACTCTATAGTTCTTCGAAACGCAGGAATCAGCTGCCGTGTCGTAGCACCTCTGCCATGAGGAAGAGAGACCCGAGCAATTGATGTGGATCCCCCGCTTGGTCTGCTTTACGGGGGCGGAAGTCGCGGCGCAGCCTGTGATTATTAGTGTTGTCAGCGCTATAAAAATGTACTTCATTGCTTTCCTTACCCTGGCCTTTATCAAAGTGCCAGTGCCCAGCCGGGATACGATTACTCAGTAAGATGATTTGGCATTCTGCTGGTGGCCTTAAAGGCTCGGGCGTCGCCATGGCGTAAACATGGCTTAACATCGTTACAAATGCTAGTGACATCTCACATTTGAGCAAAAGAGTCCTCAGTCCGCCGGGACTATTTGTGTGTGTTCGCGCTGTGCGGTAAGGGTTGCGCCCGCAGATGCGGCGATGATTGCCGCAATGGCGAGCCATTGGGTAAGCGCCAGGTGTTCATGAAGAAACAACATGCCGGATAGCGCGCCAAATGCTGGCTCAATACTGGCTAGCGTACCAAATGTTCGGGCAGGCATGCGCGTCAGTGCAACCATCTCCAGACTATAGGGAAGCGCGGTGGACAGGACGGCTACGCCAATGGCTGTAGGAATCAGTCCTATGTCGAACAGGGCCCAGCCTGCATGCACCGCACCAATCGGGGCGATGAATATCGCCGCAATCAGTACGCCCAGTGCAGCGGTTTGAATTCCGTTGTCTTCGCCGGCTTTTTGTCCAAACAAGATGTAGCCAGCCCAGCACACTCCAGCACCGAGTGCGTAGGCTACGCCAGTCATGTCCAGGCTCGCGCTTTCTGTCCCGGTAGGGATCAGCAAGAGTAGCCCCGTCACAGCAAGTGCGATCCAGACAAAGTCGAGCGTCTTGCGTGAGGACAGCAGTGCGACCGCCAGTGGTCCCGTGAATTCAAGCGCCACGGCTATCCCCAGAGGAACGCTGCGCAGGGACATATAGAAGAGGAAATTCATTCCCCCCAGTGCGATGCCGTAGAACATGACCGTGCGTAGTGATTTTGCCGTGAATCGGGCACGCCAAGGCCTAAGTACCAGCAGCAGAATAACGCTGGCGAAGATCAGCCGGAGAGAGGTTGTGCCTTGTGCTCCTACTAAAGGGAACAGTGTTTTTGCCATCGACGCCCCTGTCTGAATGGACGCCATGGCAATCAGCAATAGTCCAATGGGGAAAAGTGTGTGGGAGAGGGGGCGCAGGTTATTGCTCATTGGGGGGGTGTTCCAGTCAGCGGGCAGTTGGTGCAAGCGCTATATGATGCTGAAGAATGGAGAGTTGCGCAATATAATGCGCACCCTCCAAGGTTCTTCTTATATAGGTAGCTGGATAGCAGTGTTTTTATTGAAAGTTGGAAATAGGGGTTGACGGCCTCTCT
>NZ_LOHG01000021.1:68890-72282 GCF_022790535.1 Pseudomonas maioricensis | reverse complement strand
AAAAGCCCACGGAAACCGGCCTGCGCCCGCCCACCGCGGGTTTGCCAAAACGAAGTTCCAGGCCGGTCTCCGGGCTTGCGAGGGTCATGAAACATTCACCTTCCCATGCCGGAGCACAGTGGTTTGTCGAATGCTTCGCTCGCTTACCGTTGCGGGGGCAGCGCCGGACTGATCATCGAAATGACGCACCGGCTTCCCGTTTCACCTCATGCTCGGCGGCATGAGGCACCTGAAACTGGCGCGCATCTGACCACCGATGAACGGTCACGTCAATCGGCCGCACCGAGAGGTAGAGAACGTTGTGATGTCCTCAGGGTCCATTCGTGTGCGACATGGCAACGCATGGATAATCGCTGTGCGGTGGTTGCCACTTGTTCGCCATCCCTCCAAACTCAGCACATTCCTCCGCTGATGCGGCCGATCATCTTCGTCCAGTGACGCCCCAGCAATTAGTAAATGGCCATGAACCCTATAAACAGCCCGGTTTCACGCTCCCTTCCAGGCGGCGAAACAGGCGCAGCAATCAGAGCTTTCGATTGGTCCGCGACATCTCTTGGGCCTATGTCAGATTGGCCCGCACCGATTCGCTCGACGTTGAGCATGATGCTCAGTTCCCCGGAAAGCCTTTATCTGGTGTGGGGGCCGGATCTGCATTTCTTCTTCAACGATGCCTATAGGCCCATTCTCGGCCCCCGTCTTGACGTTGCCGTGGGGCAGAGCATCACCACGCTGTGGGCAGACGCCTGGGAGCAGGTCCGGCCCATGATAGAGAGGGCCTTTGGCGGCGAATCCAGTCGCTATGAAAATCATCCGATCAGCATGGCCCGCTATGGGGTTGAAGAGCAGACCTGGTGGACCTTTTCATTTTCGCCGGTATACGACGAGCATGAAGAGTCCGTATTGGGTGTTCTGTGCCATACGGTTGAAACCACCCACTCCGTACGCCTAGGTCAGCAACTAAAGTCCAGCGACGAACGTTATCGTGCGCTGTTCAGTGACATCGATATCGGCTTTGGCGTATTTGAAGTCACCTACACCCATAACCTGCTGACGGCCTGCCATTTGATCGAGGTCAACGCCGCGTTCGACAACATGACAGAACTCAAACAGCAGATTGGCCAGAGTATGCGGGACATCGCAGACGGCCAGCCTGCACGTTGGTTTGAGGTGTATGCGAGCGTGGTGTTGAGTGGCGAGTCAGTTGGCTTTGACGCGCCTGCGGTTGCGCTTGGCGGGCGCTGGTATGAAATCTACGCCTACAAAGTCCAGGGGCCCGAGCACAACCGCATTGCGATGCTGTTCAAGGATGTCACCGAGGCCCGGCGAATTGAGTCTTCTTTGCGCAATACCGAGGAGTTCAATAGCCGGGTGCTGGCCAGCAGCAACGATTGCATCAAGGTGATCGACCTGGATGGCAAGCTTACCTTCATGAGTGAAGGCGGCATGCGCGTCATGGAAATCAGTAACTTCAACGACGTGCAAGGCTGCCCCTGGCCGGACTTCTGGCAGGATCAAGGGCATATCGACGCTCAGGCTGCCATTGTCGCCGCCAGAACAGGCGTTCCCGGTCGTTTCCAGGGTTTTGCCAACACCTATCTGGGCACCCCCAAATGGTGGGATGTGCAGGTTACGCCGATGTTTGATGAGGCGGGGACCGTAGAAAAAATCCTCTGCATTTCCCGAGACATCACGGCAACCCGCGCCGCTGAAGAAGACTTGCGTACGCTCAACGCTACGCTGGAAGAGCGGGTCGAAGCCCGTACTCAGGACCGCGATCGCATCTGGCGGTTGTCCACCGACTTGATGCTGATTGCCGAATTCGGTGGTGACATTGTGGCGGTCAATCCGGCCTGGACTCAAGTGCTTGGCTGGAGCCCCGATGAGTTGCTGGGCAAGTCGTTTCTGGAGCTTCTGCACCCGGATGATGATTTGACCACTGCCTCTGCCGCGGCGGAATTGTCGCAGGGCATCAGTGTCTCCAGTTTCGAAAATCGCTATTTGCACAAAGACGGCTCGTATCGCTGGATCGCCTGGACAGCTGTGCCGGATCAATCCTATATCCATGCCGTGGGACGCGACGTTCAGGTTGAGCGGGAGGCCGCCGAAGCACTACGCCGCACAGAAGCTGCATTGCGTCAGTCGCAGAAGATGGAAGCCGTGGGGCAATTGACCGGTGGTGTGGCTCATGACTTCAACAACCTGCTGACGGTGGTCAAAGCCTCTACAGACCTGCTCAAGCGCAATCTGGATGAAGAGCGACGTCGACGTTACATCGACGCGATTTCCAATGCGGTTGATCGGGCCAGCAAGTTGACTGGGCAGTTGCTGGCGTTTTCTCGCCAGCAAACCTTGCGCCCGGAAGTCTTTGAAGTCGGCAAAAGTGTCCGGGCTATTGGCGAGATGATCGGTTCATTGACCGGAGCCCGGATAAAAACGCTGATCGAGCTTCCTGCCCAGCCTTGCTATATCAACGCTGACGCCGGTCAGTTCGATACCGCGCTGATCAATATGGCGGTCAATGCCCGTGATGCCATGAATGGCGAGGGGACCTTGAGGATTTGTGTTTCGCCCGTCGGGCAAATTCCTGCTCGCCGCACCCATGCCGCGGTGGTTGGCGATTATGTTGCCGTGTCATTGATCGATACCGGCTCAGGCATCGATCCGGAACAGATTGATCGTATCTTCGACCCGTTTTTTACGACCAAGGACGTCGGTAAAGGCACCGGGCTGGGACTTTCTCAGGTGTTCGGCTTTGCCAAACAGTCGGGTGGCGAGGTGTTGGTCGCCAGTCGGTTGGGCGAGGGCAGCACGTTTACTCTCTACCTGCCTAGATCCGTTGCGATACCGGGTGCCGAATATGCTGCGATGGAGCCGGAGCTGCAAAGCAGCGGCGAAGGTGCTCGTCTGCTGGTGGTTGAGGACAACCTTGAAATTGGCGAGTTTTCCAGTCAGACGTTGAGAGAGCTGGGGTACGACATTCACTGGGCCAAGAGTGGTGTGGAGGCTCTGGAGGTTTTGGCGCAGCGAGCCGATGCTTTTCAGGCAGTATTTTCCGACGTGGTCATGCCGGGCATGAACGGGGTGGAGCTGGCCCTTGAAATTCAAAGGCTTTATCCGACGCTCCCGATTGTCCTGACCAGCGGCTATAGTCCTGCGTTGGCACAGGGGAACTCACAGGGTTTTACCTTTCTGCAGAAGCCCTATTCAGTAGAAGCGTTGGCCAGGCTGCTGCGCAACGAGATCAGTACGCGGCAGACACCGCCAGTCATTAACCTGTAGATAGACGTGGGGGCGGATTCCGCAGACTGTAGGAGCGCACGAGCACCGCGAGGCCGCGATAGCGGTGTACAGACAGGCCACGTTTTAAACAACTGGATTGAAGTGCATTTTCT
>NZ_LOHG01000021.1:0-68257 GCF_022790535.1 Pseudomonas maioricensis | reverse complement strand
TCGGCAGCTCCTACAGGGATATGCTTTTGGTCTCTTGCAGATTTATGCCGCGCCGCTGCTGTAGAAGCTCAATCTGTTCTGCTGGCAGCAGCTGACGCAAGCTTTTGTAGAGCACGCGGGTTTCCAGCAGATTCCAGACCCGGAGCATGGTTTCCAGGGCGTCCAGGGGTTTGCTGATGAAATCCCGGGCCCCCAGGGCCAAGGCGCGGATCCGGGTGCCTCGGGTGGCATCTGCGGTCAGCACCAGAATGGGCAGATACTCATGAGGTGGAATGCGCCGACCCAGTTGTTCGAGCACGGCGAAGCCATCGAATTCGGGCATGTGCAGGTCGAGGATAACCAGATCCGGCTCAAAGCTATTGAACAGTTCCAGCGTATGAGTTGGCTGCGTGGTACTCAACACATTGAGCAGCCCTTCACGGGCCAGTAACTGCTCCATGAGTTCGATATTGGTGCGCTGGTCGTCAATCAGCAGGATACGAAGATCTTGAGTCATAAAGGCTCCGTCAGGTACTGATCAATATGGTCGTAAAACATGCGGACATTGATCGGTTTTACCAGGATGGCGGTAGCACCCGCTTCGCGTAACACGTTATGTGTCATTGGCGAGGCGTCGGCGGTCATCATCAGGACAGGGGTATTGGCAGTACGAGTGGCACGACGCAGGCGGCGCAGAATCCTGATACCCGAGACATCGGGAAGATTGACGTCCAACAGGATCAGATCCGGCGCATGGCGAGTCGCCAGATCAAGTCCCATCTGCCCCTGCATGCTGGAAAACAGCTGTATACCGGGCCGCCGCTGCAACAATGTCTCGATCAGGGTCAGGCTGGCCAGGTTGTCTTCGATGCAGAGCACGCTGGCGCGATATCCAGCCGCTGATTGCCCGGGTTCATCACTGAGCTCATTTGGCGGCGAAACCATGCGAGTCTCGTCAGGCTGAATGAAGGCATGAGGCAAACTGAGCGTGAAGCGACACCCTGCATCCGTTGCGCTCAGGACATTGAGGCTGCCGTCCATCATTTCCAGCAGGTTTTTACTCAGCGCCAGCCCAAGGCCCGTGCCTTCCACCTGATGATCTGCGTTCAATCGCTCAAAAGGCCGGAACAGTTTGTGTAATTGGTCCTTGGCAATGCCGGGGCCGGTGTCCGAAACCGTCACAGTGACCTGCGGACCGCTACGGGCAACCTGAATCGTGACTTCTCCCTCTGCACGGTTGTACTTGATGGCATTGGATAACAGGTTAAGCAGCACCTGCATCAAGCGCTGACGGTCGGCGATAACACCTTCTTCGGCGCGGATCAGTGGAAGCGGTGCGATACGGATCCGGGCTTCGTTTGCCATTGGGGCGACCAGTGCCAGCGCTTCCTTCAAGGCCGTTTCCAGGCTGATGGGTTCCAGATTGACGGGCAGATGGCCTGACTCGATTCGGGCAATGTCGAGGACTTCGTTGATCAGTGTCAGCAGATGTTGACCGGCCTTCAGGATGTGTCCGATCTGTTGGCGTTGCGCCGGTTGAGGATCAATTTCCAGTAGTTGCGCGAAACCAAGAATCGCGTTCAAAGGCGTACGCAATTCGTGGCTCATTCGGGAGAGAAATTCGCTTTTGGCCCGGCTGGCGCGCTCAGCTTCTTCACGGGCTGCACTCAACGCTATCTCGGCTGCATGGCGGTCGCTGATATCACGGGTCACCTTGGAAAAACCGCGCAGGGTTCCACTGTGGTCGTATTGGGCACTGATGACAACGCTGGCCCAGAAGCGGCTGCCATCCTTGCGGCGGCGCCAGGCCTCTTCCATGAAATAGCCTTTGCTTCTGGCTTCTCGCAGTGCCATTTCCGGACGCTGCGGGCATTGTTCCGGCAAATAGAAAACCGAGAATGGCTGACCGAGGATTTCTTGCTCACTGTAGCCCTTGATCCGTTCCGCCCCGACATTCCATGAGGTGACGCGGCCGTTGGCGTCAAGGGCGAAGATGCCGTAATCCTTGACCGCATCGATGATAAGCCGCAAGCGTTCTTCGTTATCGCGCAAGGCACCTTCGCGTTGTGCCAGCAGGTGGGCGGCTTCTACCAAGCGCGTGCCTAACTGGCCAATTTCGTCCTGTTCTGGTGGCTGCGGCAACAGTGGATGACCCAGGGCCAGGCGTTGCGCATTACGTTTCACATGTTCGACCCGGCTGACGATACCTCTGGACAGCAACAGCATCGCCACGATCGCCGCAAATACTCCGCAGCACGCTGCCAGGAATGTGGCAAATACCAGTTGCTCGCGGGTTTGCGTCGCGGCAGCACTGCGCTCCGCCAGCAGCGTATCCTCGCGATTGCGCATGGCGCTGATCTGTTCACGCAGGGTGTCCAGAACCTGCTTGTTGCTTACAAGAATGTTTGTGACCTGCTCCGGATCCTTGCCGTTGCTCAAGCGCAGTTTCGCCAGGGCGCCAAGTTTGATTTTGATCAGCGGCGTCATGAGTTGCAGGCGTTCACGAATTTCAGGGTCACGAACGTTGGCGTCCAGACGTAGCAGTGCTGCGTCGATCAGCGGCTTGGCGTTGTTGTAAGCGGGCAGGAAATCTTCACGGCCGGTGAGCAGGTAACCCCGTTCGCTGGCTGCTGCCTCGGCAAGCAGGGTATGAACCGCCTGAATATCGCCTTGCACCAGCAAGACCCTGCGCACATCTTCCTCGGCACGTGCGGTTTGCCGTTCGGCCAGGTAAATCAGCACAAGCGATGACATGAGGATGATCAGGGGCAGGGCGATTGCAACCAGCGCCTTGCCTCGCAGGGGAAGGTCCGACCAGCGACTCACGTCCAGTTTCCATCAGGCTGGGCCACCAGCCCCAGAGCGATACCGCGCACCGCTGCCTGGGTCCGGTCGGAGGCATCGAGCTTGCTGATTACGCGTTCGACGTGTGCTTTGACGGTGCCGGTAGCGATGCCCAGTTTCTCGCCGATCTCCCGGTTGCTGAAACCGCCTGCAACCAGCCCCAGTACCTGACGCTCCCGCTCGGTCAGGTTTTCCCGGGGCGTATTGCCTGAAGCCCGGCGGGTGGCGATGCGCCTGAGTAGCCGCGCGCTCATCGCACTGTTAAGAGCATCTTCCCCGGCGGCAACGCGACGCAAGCCATTGATGACCTCCTCGCGAGTCGCGTCTTTGAGCAAATAGCCAACAGCGCCGGCGGCAATGGCAGCCTCCAGATGATCCGGGCTGTCGTCCATGGTAAACATCACTACTTTTATTTCCGGCATGCGCTGTTGCAGAAGGCGGGCGGCACCCAGGCCGTTGAGAATCGGCATACGCACATCGAGAATGACGATGTCAGGGCGCAAACGCTCGCATAGCTCCAGTGCCATCTGACCATCGTCGGCCTGTCCAACCACATCAAACTCCGGATGACCCGCGAGCAATGAGATGAAGCCTGCGCGCGTCACTTCATGGTCATCTGCCATGACCATTCTCAATGTCCTGCTCATGCCTGCACCTCCAGGCTTTGTAGCGGGACAGTCGCACTCAGGCGTGTGCCTTTGCCTGGGTGACTGATGCAGTCAAAACGCCCGCCGACAAGATGTGCGCGTTCTTGCATTGCCGTTAATCCCAGCCCGTCTGTCGAGCCTGGTTGAGCGGGCTGTCGGGCTGCAAAACCCTGGCCGAGGTCTTCGATCAGCACGGATACATCGGCGTCACGCAGTTGCAGGGCAAGCAGCACACTGCAGGGACCCGCGTGTTTGAGGATGTTATTGATGCCCTCCTGGGCAATGCGGAACAGCGTGATTTCAATCGCGTCGGGTAACCGCTCCGCGTACTTGGCTGTCCATTGTACGGAGTAGCCAGCTTCGCGCAGGCGATCCGCTTCCTTGTCGATGGCCTGAACAAGGCCGAAGTCATCCAGAACAACCGGACGCAGGCCACTGATGACCTGCCGACCCTCGCCCACACAACGTTGCGCCAGTTGCAGAATGGTTGTCAGTTCCTGATTCAACGGGGCAGGAAGCTCAGGGCATTGACTGGCGAAACCTTGAAGGCGTTGGTGAAGACCGGCCAGGGTTTGCGCCAGCCCGTCGTGCAGGTCGTAAGCGACGCGCTTGCGTTCGTCTTCCTGGGCGGTGAATAAACGGTGGACCAGCTCCGACATGGCCCGCTCACGCACCGACAGTGCATCAAGCAGACGACTGTTTTCCAGGTGTGCCGCGAGAAGCGTGGCCAGCAATTGCAGTGACTGCAGGTCCTCGGTACCCGGTGCTCCGATGTTCGCGCTGTTCGCCAGCAGTAGCGCGGCAAATGGCTCTCCATCAGCGTTCAGCAGTGGTAAATGCAGCATGCACGGTACTTGGGGGCAGGGCTGTACTTGCCATTCAGGCGCAAGGATTGTCCTGTCGAGGAGCGTCATCAGCGTGTCCACGCACTGCGGATTTCCCTGGCTGGCGCTGAGCCTGGCCGGCGCCTCGCCGTTCCACTCAAGCAGAACACCCTGGTTCATGGCCAGAAACGCGCACGCTCGTTGCAGTGCACGTTGGCGCATGGCTGAAGGCGAAAGACGGGTCAGTTCCTGGCCGGTGTCCACAAGGAGTCGCAAACGGGCTGCACGACTTTCCCATTGGCGGTACTGGCTACGCAGGTTGAGCGCGCTGGCCGAATCATCAGGGGGCTTGTGCATGTGGTGCTCCAACACAGGGGCCGGATCCATTCGGCAGAAAGTGGCGCCATTAGACCTGTTTCCGGTGCTGTGCCGCTATCTGCCAAATGGCATAGGCAGATAGGTCCAATCGGCTGATGGCCGAGTATTTGTGACGCGGCACAGTAGCTCCACCAAAAGCCGATAGGAATACTGTAAATGAAGCTCAACGTAAAAATGTCTGCCGTGACGCTGATTGCTCTGCTGGCGACTCCTCTGGTCCATGCTGTAGATACCGCGCCGGTCAAACCGTATTCCTACACATCGGTTGCCCCGCAACCGACGGACGTCAAGGATCGAGAAGTTGCCGCTCTGTTCGAGCGCTGGAACCGCACGCTGCAGACTGGTGACTCCGCCAAGGTCACGGCCCTTTATGCGAAAAACGCCATTCTGCAACCCACGGTATCCAACAAGGTGCGCACCACCCCTGCGGAGATCAAGGATTACTTTGACCACTTCCTTTTGTTGAAACCGGTCGGTGTCATCAACTTCCGCGAGATTCGTCGCCTGAATGAAAACAAGGCGCTGGACACGGGCGTGTATACCTTCACGCTCACCGAGGCTGATGGCAGCAAACGTCAGGTCCAGGCGCGCTACACCTATCTTTATCAGAAGATTGATGGCGAATGGCTCATCCTCAATCACCACTCTTCGGCCATGCCGCAGCAGTGACCAGGCTCCACTGATGAGGATCCGCTCGTCAGTTGCGCTGCACTTTGCGCCCAGGCTTTCTTCTTAAATGAGTAGCCCGACGCGGTTGGGCATTTACCAGGAGAGGTGAGCATGGCGAACCATAAGCGCGACCCTGAGCAGGATCTGGGCTTCGATCCGGATTCCCCCGACCTTGCGGACCCACAAGTTGACCCTGTGGGTCCGGCAAAGTCTCCCGAGGATGGCAAGGACCCAAGCAACGACAAGCGCGTGGGCGATGACGACTACCCACCTTACAAGACCGATAAGTAGGGCATTTGTCAGACTTATCAGGCGCTTAAAAGAAAGTTGCTGCCGGTTGCCGTGAGCCTGATCTGTTCTCCGGAAAGCGGTCGACTCAGGAAAAACCCCTGGGCCTCATGGCAGCCGTAGCCTCTGACCAGGTCCATGCATTTGAAGGTTTCGATACCTTCCGCAACGGTTCGATAACCTAATTGATGCGCGAGCTGGAAAATGGATTGAGCAATAACGCGATTGCGTGGCTTGTTCTCCAGGTCAGTAATGATCGACTTATCCAGCTTGATCACATTGGCAGGGATTTCATGCAGGTAAGCAAAGTTGCTGTAACCGGTGCCGAAGTCATCAATGGCAACATCTACCCCGAGAGCGCGTATCTCCGCTAACTGCGACAGTACCGTGGTGCTGGCCCTTATCCACTCGCCCTCGGTTATTTCCACCTCCACCCGATGCGCGCCAATCCCGTGCTTTTCACATCCAGCCTTCAGTGCCTGAGCGATATCGATGTGCTGAAAGTCCAGTGCGGAGAGGTTCAGGGAAACCTTGGCTTCGCTATCCACCCAGGCTGCAGCGTGAGCGAGAGCGTTATCAATGACCCAACGCGTCACGAGGCTGATCTGGCCGGAACGCTCGATCAGCGGAATGAATTCAGCGGGGGATACTGGACCGAAGACTTCATGATTCCAGCGAAGTAGCGCTTCAGCGCTGACCTGGTGACCGTCCTCCAGCCTGAAACGTGGCTGGAAGACCAAGGAAATACCACCATTCGACAAAGCGCCTGCGACGTCGTTTATCAGTGATTCGGAGCGGCGCGATGCGCAATTTGGATTCTCATCCCATACCGACCAGTCGATCCCGTCTCTGGCTGCCGTCTCCGCTGCGCTGCGAGCTTTGCGCAACAGATCGCCGATTGACTGTTTGCCATCCGTACACACTGCAATGCCCATACGAATGCCGGGCAATGTCGAAATGGAGTCCTCCGCGCAGGGTTCGCAAACCAATGTGCTGAGCGTAAGGATCAGGTCGCTTTGATCCTGAGGTTCTGCGGGTAGCAACAGGCACAGGTGGCGCTCACTGATGTGATAAGCCGTCAGCTCTTCACCCAATGCCTCATTAATGCGAGTTGTAATGCTGGCCGCTTTGGCACCCACCAGACCCGGGCCATGGTCGAGTGCAAAGTCATGCGTCCATTGGCTATCGACTACTTCGACCACCATCAACAGGCGCGTAGACGCTTCGGTGTTCAGCCATGGACCCGCATTGTCGGTCAGGAATTGCCGCAGATTGGGCAGGCCACTGACAGCGTTGCACATGCTGGTTTGCTGTCTATGTTCAATCTGCGAAATCACCATCTCGGCCAGATCCTGTAGAACCAGGGTTTCCGCATGACTGAGTTGGTGAGGAAACTTGTCGATAAGGCACAGGCTGCCAATCGCATGCCCATCACGTGTCACCAGTGGAGCACCCGCGTAAAAGCGAATACCGCCTTCAACGGTTACCAGTTCATTGTCCATGAAGCGTGGATCGACGCAGGCGTCGACCACCTGCATGACCCCGTCCTGCTTGATCGTGTGAGCGCAGAACGACTGATTGATAGGGGTTTGTGAATTCTGGAAGCCGACTCTGCCAGCGAACCACTGTCGATCTTTCTCCACCAATGACACCAACACCGTCGGCACATTGAAATAGGCGGAGGCCAGTCGACAGATACGGTCGAAGTTCTCGTCGGCGGCAGTTTCCAGCCATTGAATGGCACGAACCGCGGCCAGACGTTGTTTTTCGGCTTGTAGTGATAGATGCATAAACGTTCCGTACGGCCGCAGAGTGGTCTTGGTAGTGAGAGGCCTTGTGCCATCATAGCTGGGACGACTCGCTCTGCAGAAGGTTTCCTACGAACGGCTATTTTTTCACTGGATGTGAGATTCCTTCAGCTTGCGCCAGGCGGCGATTTGGCCGCGACCAATCGCAAGGCACTGGAAATGCTGCCAACCGCTGCAAAACCGGCACCAATGGACAACGCCAGCACAGGTCCGTGTTCGCCGCTGATACCAAAGCTCAACGCAACCAGCGCGGCGCCCGTGGCCTGGCCGATCAATCGCGCAGTAGCGATGGTGCCGCTGGCACCACTGGCGCGTTCCTTGGGCGCGCTGGTCATCAGCGCTTTCTGGTTAGGGGCTTGAAAGAATCCAAAGCCCAGCCCGCAGATAACCATTCGAATGCCGATTTCCCATGCGCTCGCATCAGCCGGGATCAGGGTCAGAGAAATCATTCCGGCACACAGAATCGCCAGACCGATACCGCCCAGCATTCCAGGGGCATAGCGATCAGACAAACGCCCGGCTACGGGCGCGATCATGGCTACTACAACTGACCACGGTGTCATTAAAAATCCGGTCTGAATCGGATCGCGGCCCAACACCGTTTCAAAGAAGAAGGGCAGCGACACGAAGGCCAGCCCCTGGGTCGCAAAGGAGCAGAATGCAGTCAAAGCGGAAAGCGCGAACATCGGCCGCTTGAGCAGGTCGAGTGGAAACATCGGCGCAGGGTGTCCGGCTTCACGACGCAGCATCACTGCGCCTGCAATCAGAAACACTCCCAGCGCGACGCAAACCCCCGTCATGGAGCCCAGCTGTGCGGCTTCGCTGAGCGCAAAAATCAGTGCCCCGAAGGTGATCACGTTGAGCAACGCGGTTAGCCGGTCAAAGCTCAGGGTGCCGGGCTTGCTGACGGGCAGGGAGTTCCAGGCAAACACCAGTGCGAATACGCCGAGAGGCAGGTTGATCGCAAACAGCCAGGGCCAGTTCGCCACGGACAGTACCAGAGACGCGATGGTTGGCCCCGCAGCAAATGAGGTACCCACTACCAGGGCATTCATGCCCAGCCCACGGCCTAGGCGTTCATGGGAGAAAATCGAACTGATCAACGCCGCGTTAACAGCCATGATGGCGCTCGCCCCAAGGCCTTGAATGACCCGGGCGATGGTCAGGGACGGCAGCGACCAGGCAAAGGTACACAACGCCGAAGACAGGACAAACACAATCAGTCCACCCAGATAGACCTTGCGGTGCCCGATCACTCCACCCAAGGCGGCGAAGGGCAGCAGGGTCGCGACGGCTGCGAGCTGGTAGGCGTTGATGACCCATACCGAGGCGGCCGGTGATGCATTGAGGTCCGCTGCGATGCTGGGCAACGCAGTATTGGCGATGGCGGTATCAAGCGTTGCGAGGGCGATGGACAGCAGAATGGCGACCATTCCGCGAAATTCACGGGACGTCAGCCGGGTAGACGTAGGGGAGGTGGCTTGATCCATTAGCAGCGAGGCTCCGCATGGTTGAGCAGGGGATGCCTGCCCGAAGCAGACGCTAGAGCGATCCTGCTGTTTTATGCGGCTGCTGCGCAATGGTTTGTTGCAAAAGATTTCCGCGCTAAAGGCGATTCAGTTGTAGGAGCTGCCGAAGGCTGCGATTGCGGTGTGTCAGGTTTATGCAATAGCAGCCCTTGTCAGCTTCTATCAAAAAATGGATTAGCTGATTTGAAATGCTTGTGTAGCTCATGAGCAGCGCGAGGCAGCGATGACGTCGGTTTGATCTAACGTTATCGCGGCCTCGCGGTGCTCGTGTGCTCCTACAGGGAACGGGTGCAATTCAGCAGCCAGGTCGTCTGTTAACTCAGCAGATCTGCCCCCAACTGAAACGCAACCCACAACGCCAGACCTGTGGCGAACACCAGCGCAATGTTCTCGAACAGGTTGTTGCGGTATTGCTTGTCGAGCAGCTTTTTCTGGTTGGACATGATCAGCAAGCCGAGCGAGATGATCGGCAGGCCAATAATGTTCAGTGCGTTCACGCCAATGGTCAGGGTCACGAAGTCCGGCATGCCGGGCAGCGACCATACCAACGGGGTGACCAGAATGAACAACATGAACCACTTGTGCATCGGGTCCTTGTGAAACTCCTTCCCGTATTTCTCACGGCGTTTCGGAAGGATATGCTGGAAGGCGTCAGTGATCAGCATCGGGAAGGCAGTGGTTTTGCCCGCGATACTGGCGAACAGTGTTGCGAAGACTCCGACGAAGAAGATGTACCAGCCAGCTGAACCGAAGAACATTTCAAGGGCTTTACCCAGATCCTGCAGGGTAGTGACCTGTATGCCATTCGGACGCAGGATTTCAGCACCGACCACCCAGATGGCGAGGTTGATGATGATGCCGACGAACACTGCAAACAGCAGATCATTACGCTGAATGCGCTTGTGCTCAGGACCGATCCAGCCTTTTTCACGCATCACATACGGGTGAACGAAGTTGGCAATTGAACCGGCAACCGCACCAATGACAGAGACCGCCACCAGCAGTGCGCCATGCACGCCTTCATCGGGCGGAATGCTGAAGCCGATGGTGCCTTTGAGAATGCCGACCATGTCTGGTTTGGACATGACGGCCAGTGCCAGGAATGCCAGTGTCATCAATGCCAGCAGGCCTTTCATGACCCCTTCGATCATGGTGTAGATGTTGCGTCCCACCAGCAGCCAGACCGCAATAACCACTGCGAAAGAGCACAGCAGCGGCTGATTGATATGCAGCAGCATAGCCAGCGCTTCGCCCGCACCTTTGATCATGTACGCGTTAATGAGGTGACCCATTAGCAGTGCGTAGCCGAGCATGAACCAGGCAAAGATGGGATGGAGCTGGGCATAGCCCTCGAGGATGCTCATGCCTCTGTTATTACAGAGCTGGAAGCGGGCAATGATGTTGACGATGAGGAACCTGAGCAGTAGCGAGACCGCCAGTACCCACATCATGGCGTAGCCGTAGTTGGCACCTGCTACCGAAGAGGTAATCAGGTCACCGGCACCCAGCCATGACAACACCGCGATAATGCCAGGGCCAAGTAGCTTGGTGACTTTGGCAAAGACCGATTCACGCGCAGCAGTAGCTTTTTTATCGACGGAGCTGGTGCTCGCCATAGGAGGATCTCCATTGTTATTTTTGGTGAGACGGGTCAAGTCGAACATAACGTCAGACGTCGTACAACACGATAAGTTTTACGGAGTGTGTGCGGATGTTTCTTCAGGAAAAGTGCTGGACTAGCAGGTGCGGGAGGATTGGCGGGCGTCGTGATGTGCAGGGCTTCTTCAGAGCATGTTGCTGTGGCGACGAACACTTAGTTACTGAAATGACATCTTTCGTGGGACTGGCTTTAGCCGGAAAGCGAACGACTTATTTGTACCGTCAGTAACGCCGCCTTCCCGCTAAGGCCGGTCCCAAGACATCGCCTAACATTGAGGTTGAAGGCACTGTGGAAGCGGCGCGTGATTAAAATGCAGGCGCTGCGGATCTAACCCCCATCCGTATCAATATCCGCATCCTTGCCTTGTTCGGGATGCAGATTGCCGGGTACTTTTTCCGGCTTTTCTTCAGGCTCATAGTCAGGCGTATAGGTATTTCCCCCTGAGTCCTGATTCTGCTCAAACTGTGTGTCTGGCTGGCCTTGGGGCTTGCTTTGGGACTGAGAGCTGTTGCCCTGAGTCTGATGATCCTGCGACTGGGGGTGCGGGGCCGTGTCCGGTTCAATTGCAGGGTCGTTGCGGTCCGCTGGGTTTTGATTTTGATCGCTCATTGTTCACCTCTGATTATTGTTCAGCTGCGATGGCTTACAAAA
Source organism: Pseudomonas maioricensis (assembly GCF_022790535.1). Classification (GTDB taxonomy): domain Bacteria; phylum Pseudomonadota; class Gammaproteobacteria; order Pseudomonadales; family Pseudomonadaceae; genus Aquipseudomonas; species Aquipseudomonas maioricensis. Next base: position 56,980 of record NZ_LOHG01000021.1, on the reverse strand, counting down.
ATCTGAGGGCTGTGTTTGCAGGTCGTTCGATCAATGTGACGACTGGTGAGGTTCAGCCATGAAATGAGCGTCACTTGCGGGGGCAGGTGACGCTCATTTCTCCGAGTGGGTCTGGATCAGCCGTAGAGCCGCTCAAACGGCAGCCAGCGGGCGAATGCTCCCCCTTCAACCCAGGCGCGTGCCGCAGCAATATCCGGAGCGAAGTAGCGGTCTTCGTCGTAATGGGCGACTTCACTGCGAATCATCGCCAACACTTCGCTGAGTTTCTCGGAGGTGTGCAGCGGCGCGTGCAGGTCGACACCTTGCGCGGCGCCAAGCAACTCGATAGCCACCACTGCGCTGCTGTTGCCCGCCATATCGAGTAGCCGACGCGCAGCGAAGGTCGCCATGGAGACGTGGTCTTCCTGATTGGCAGAGGTCGGCAGGCTGTCGATCGACGCAGGGTGGGCCAGGGTCTTGTTCTCCGACGCGAGTGCTGCTGCCGTAACCTGAGCAATCATGAAGCCCGAATTCAAACCGCCTTCCTTGACCAGAAATGCTGGCAGGCCTGACAGCGCCGGGTCTACCAGCTGTGCAATACGGCGCTCTGAGAGTGCACCGATTTCCGAGATCGCCAAGGCCAGCACATCCGATGCCATGGCGACCGGTTCTGCGTGGAAATTACCACCGGACAACACGTCGCCATCGGCACTGAACACCAGCGGGTTGTCGGATACTGCGTTGGCTTCACGCAGGAAAACACCCGCAGCGAAACGCATATGGTCCAGGCATGCGCCCATGACTTGTGGCTGGCAACGCAGGGAATACGGATCCTGTACACGACCGCAATCAACATGCGATTCACGGATCTCGCTTTCGGCCAACAGCTCGCGGTACAGCGCCGCAACGTCAATCTGTCCTGGCTGGCCGCGAACCGCCTGAATACGTGGATCGAACGGCACATCGGAGCCCTTGAGTGCTTCAACGCTGAGGCTGCCGGCAACCACCGCGGCAGTGAACAGCTTCTCTGTGGCAAACAACCCGCGCAGGGCCAGGGCGGTGGAGACCTGCGTGCCATTGATCAATGCCAAGCCTTCTTTCGGCCCCAGTATCATCGGTTCCAGCCCCGCCAGTGCCAGTCCTTCGACGGCATCCATTTCTCGCCCCTGATGGCGCACACGGCCAACACCGATCAGGACTGCCGACATGTGTGCCAAAGGTGCCAGGTCGCCTGACGCCCCAACCGAACCTTGCGATGGGATGCACGGATAAACCCTGGCAGCGTACAACGTGCTCAATGCCTGGATGACTTCCCAGCGGATCCCGGAAAAACCCCGGGCGAGCGAGCCGACTTTGAGGGCCATGATCAGTGCCACGCTGGCGTCGTCCAGCAAGGGACCAGTGCCGGTGCAATGCGACAGCAGCAGGTTGCGCTGCAATTTGGCCAGGGACTCGGTGGGGATCGACGTGCGAGCGAGCAGACCGAAACCGGTGTTGATGCCATAGATGGTGCGCTGGTTTGCAATGATTTCGTTAACGGTTTGAGTGCTGGCATCGACCACTTCACGGGCTGCTGGATCAAGCTCGAAGGGGCTTTGCTGCTGATAGATGGCGCGCAATTGGTCGAGGTTGAATTGGCCTGGGGTGAGAAGAAGTGTTGCTGGCATGGTGCGCGTTCCTGCTTGAGTTTTAGTTATGCCGACCGGTTCGGGAATTTTCCGCCGTCGCGTACTGGGTTATATCATCCTGTATATACAAGATAAGGCAAAAGCCGGGCCAAGCAAATATGTTCGCGGTTTTGCTGGGCTGCAACAGACTTTTGTTGGTGGGCGGGGGAAGGGCTGTCACCGAAAGTGGCATCGTCCGGTGAACGATGCGCGGCTTTGGGGCGGCTGGAAACGTTCGCGTAGTTGCTGGAACGTGGATCTGTAGGAGCTGCCGAAGGCTGCGATCGCAGTACGTCAGGATTAATGCTTCGCAGCCTCTGGCAGCTCCTACAGAAAATGCATTTCAACTCCTGAAAATTGCATATTGTCGGGTCGGGAATATCGAGCCGTTATTTTTTCCCGGCCAGTGCCTGTGTCACCTGTCCGATATTGCCCTGCAACTCGGCCAGTGGATCCTCGCCATCAACCGCCAACACCAGCAACTGGCTGCCTGCCGCAGTAATTGCAGCCTTGACCGGTTCTGGCGGTTGGCGATGGTCCAGGACCACCGCGATGTCGTTATTTTTGAGCGTGTCCGTCAGCTTTTGCAGAGCTTCAGGCGTCCATTGGTCGTCTGCCAGTATTTGCGTATCCGCCAGTTCCAGATTCAGCCCGCTGATCAAGTAGCTCAGGTGATCGGAAAGGCTGACCACGCTGAGGTTATCGGCGCTGGCCAGGCTCGCTTCGCTGTCGGCAGTCAGTTTGAGCAGTTGTTGTTTCAGCGTCGCTAGGTTGGCTTCGATGCGGGGTTTAGCGGCAGGGGCGAGGCGCACCAGATCGGCGGCCATGACATCCGCCATGCGCCCCATATTGTTGCTGGAAAGCCATGGCTGGCTGTTAAGCCCGTCGACACCCGGACGCGGTTGCACGGCAATGCCGGGCAAGGCGCCATCCACCGGCCGTGCTGCATCAATCTCGACAATTCGGATGTTACTGCGCCGTGCGTTGGGATACAGCGGATCATCAGGCCAGATCGAGCGCAGGCCGATCACGGCGTCGGCGTCGGTGGATAATTTACGCAGCGCCTCTACACCCCGACCTGTGAAATATGCCGTCTGGCGAGAACCCGGCAGATTGGCCGCAGCGGCGCGCTCCAGTACTACGCCGCTGTCTTTGAGCAGGATTTGCCCAAGACCATAGGTGATCGGCAGGCTGGCCAGTACTTTGACGGGGGCCGGGTTATTGGCCGCAGCAGGAGCAGCATGAGAGGTGGCACAGAGCAGGCCGCTGATGGCCAGTGCCAGGGTCAATTTACGCAACATTATCCAATATTCCCTTTGAGGCTCGGTACGGTGCCGCGAGCGATGGCGGCCAGAGCGAATGCCATGCCAGCGACGAGAATGATCGCCGCGCCGGACGGTACAGGCAGGTCAAAAACGATCGGCAACAGGATGCCGCACAAGGTGCTGACGGTAGCGATGCCTACTGATATCCAGAAAAAGCCTTTCAGCGACTGGCTGAGCAGGCGTGCTGCAGCCGCCGGGATAACCAGCAGGGCGCCGACCAGAATCGCGCCGATGACTTTTACTGCGGCCACGGTAATCAGGGTCACCAGAATCACGAACAGGTAATCCAGCGCCTTGACTGCAACGCCGCGCACGGCGGCAAGCTGCGGGTTGAAACTGGCCAGCATGATGCGGTTGTAGAGCGGCAAACTCAGACCCATGACCAGCGAACCGACCACCGCGAGCACCAACAGATCATTGCCGTTGACGGTCAACACTGAACCGAACAGCACGTTCTCAAGGATGTGGATGTTGATCTTGCCTGCCAGTATCAGCAGCAGGCTTGCACCAAAGGCCAGGGATACCGAAAGGAAGACGCCGATCAGTGTGTCCGGCGCCAGGCCAGTACGATTGCGCAGGTAGTTGAGGACAATACCGAACAGCAGGCAGTAGCCAAACAGCGAACCGTACGGGCTGGTGTAGGGTTCACCGAGCAGGATGCCAACGGCTACCCCTGTCAGCGCCGCATGACCCACGGCTTCGGAGAAAAATGCGAAGCGCTTGACCACCACCAGTGTTCCCAGCCCGCCCAGGACCGGACCGATCAGCAGCCCGGCCAGCAACGCGTTGACCACGAAGCCGTAGGCCAATGCTTCAGGCAGGTAGCCGGATGACGCCAGCCCTTGAATGAAAAGACGAAACTGCTCGTAATCCATCAGGCAGCGCTCCCTTTTGTTGCGTTCACAGCTTTATCGTCTACAGCCCGAGGGTGGGCCGAGAACAGCGTCAATAGACGTTCAGGCGTCAGCGCCGTGGCTGCCGCTTCATCGAACAACACCCTGCGATTCAGGCCGGTGACGTTATCAGCGAGGCGTTTTACGGCTTCAAGGTCGTGCTCGATCCACAGCACGGTGATACCTGCTTTGCGCCAGTCCGCCAGCAGCCGCTCAAAGACTTGAATACCTGCTTCGTCCAGCGCCGACATGGGTTCATCAAGCACCAACAGCTGTGGTGTCGGGATCAAGCCCTGAGCCAGCAGCACGCGCTGGCGTTCGCCACCGGACAGCGCACCCATGCGACGTTTGCGTTTGTCCTGCATGCCGACGCGCTCAAGCGCCTCGCCGATTGCTGCGGCGTAATGCTTTGACAGACCGAGAAACGCCGGACGACGCTGACACATCGCGGCCATGAAGTCGTCCACGGTGATCGGCAGGCCGCGATCGAATTCCAGCGCTTGCGGCACGTAGCCAATCAGCCCAGGCGAGCCGGGCCATTGCAGGCTCAGTTGGCCTTGATGGGGCATTTGGCCAAGCATGGTCTTGATCAGCGAACTCTTGCCGCCGCCGTTGGGACCGACCAGTGCATGAATGCTGCCTGCTCGAACCTTGAAACTGACGCGATCAAGGATTGCGGTGCGACCGAGGGTCAGGCTGACATTCGCGAATTCAATGCCCGGTCCGTTGCCGGGAATTGCGATTTTCTCAGCAGCGGTCATGCGCCCGACTCCTGAATGGCGCGGACTACGGTGTCCAGGTTGCCTGCCATTTCTTTCTCATATTTGTCGGCGGTGTATTCGCCGTAGGAAATATGCGAGAGCGGATAGAGCTTGACCCCGGATTCGCGCTGAATGGTTTCGACGTAGGTGGAGGGGAAATCCATCTCCGAGAAAATCACTTTCACGTCCAGTTCGCGCAGTTGGTCGATGGTTTTCTTCAGCTGACTGGGGCTTGGCTCGATACCGTGTGCGGGCTCGACTACTGCCGTTACTTCCAGGCCAAATTCGCGCAGCAGGTAATCATAGGCTGCGTGTACGGTTGCAACCCGCAAGTCCGGGTTGGGCGCTTTGGTCAGTTTGGCCAGGGCATCGGCACGCATCTGACGCAGACGTTTGCCATAGGCCCGCGCGTTGGCGGTGTAGGTTTTCGCGTTGTCCGGATCAAGCTTGCCCAGCTCGCGGGCAATGTTGTTGACCTGGGCAATGGAGGCACTGATCGACAAGAAAGTATGAGGGTTGACCACTTTGCCTGCGCCCCTGGCTGCCACGCCGGTGGCGGCGAGCAGTGGTACGTCGGCGTTGGCTTCGATCACCGGGATGTCCGGCTTTTCGCTGGCAGCAATCATGCGGTCGGCGAAGTCATCGTGACCTACGCCGTTAAGAACCACGACGTCCAGCGACCCAATGCGTTTGATGTCATCGGCACGCGGTTCATAAGCGTGTGGGTTGAAGCCGGCTGGAATCAGCGGCACGACTTCGGCCTTGTCGCCGACGATGTTGGCGACATAGCTGTAATACGGGTGCAACGTGATGCCAATGCGCAGGCGCTTGGCGTCGGCATGAGCCAGAGGGGCGAGCAGGGTGGCCAGCAGGCCGACCAGTACTGCGCGCAGCAACGGTCGGCGTTTCAGAGAAATAGGCATGGGCTAGCAGTCTTCTTTCAAATGAGTGCGTGGGATCAGTGCTTGTGCTGGCGAGTCACACCGGCATCGAACTGTGCGACAACCTGTTGCCAGCCCGAAGCGATCAGGGCTTTGTCACTGACGTCGGTGATGGCGAGCTTGCTGCCGGAGGTCAGCGAGGGGCTGCGGTTGATCCATATATCGGCCTGCGTGTCATCGGTTGCGCCAACCCGCAGCAGAAATGATCCGGCTACGGTCGGGGCCTGACTCAGCCCAAGGTACGATTTGTCGACCATCTGCCAGGCATGACCGCCACGGCTGACCGAACTTGCGTCTTCGACAAATGGCGCAAGGCCTTCATCACTCAGCTGTTGCGGTGTCACCGGAGTGGCTTGCTCGGGTGCAAGCAAACGAATTTCGTCCAGGGTGACGCGCAGGTCGGCGTAGATACCTTGCTCTGAAGCCGTCAGGTCGCGACGAGCATCCAGTTCATGGGCGGCGACTTTCTGCACCTCCTGGCTTTCGCCGTGCCAGCCAATGACGGTTCCGGCAACCAACAGGATCAGCAGACACAACGCCAGTACATAAGCCGTTTCGTGACCGGCACCCGCCGGACGGACTACTTGATGGGTTGGCGTACTCATGGGGCCTCAATATCTGCTTGGTCGATCTCGACCACGTGACCTGGGCCTGCATCGAACAGGACATAGAACTCGGAAGCCGGTTTCTTGAAGGTCACTGTCGAGTCTTCGCCCAGCTTGCCGGGCACCAGAATGGTTTCGTCATAGCCAATGACATCAAGGGTCACGCCTGGCGCGCCGCTGCCATCGGAAAACCCGCCTGTGCAGCGGATCTGTTCATTGTCGATCTGTTTGCACTCGCACATCGGGTTGTGCGCCATGGCCTGAGTGCTCAGGCCAAGCAGGCCAGCGGTAAGCAAGGGCAACGCACTGGCACGCAGCCAGCGCAGATAAGGTCTGCCGATCATGGTTTGACTCCTTGTTTTTTCAGCCAGGCAACGGTTGCAGGTGATGCCTTGGAGAGCGGAATGGAAGCCTGATGCATTGAGCCATCCCAGCCTTCCATGGTGATCCACAGTTCGGCATCGGGGTCGGTGCGTTCAGGAATCTGCATGAAGGCGCTCATGCGATAAGGAGAGCCGAAGAAGATAACCCCGGCTGCGCGCAGGCTGCGTGGCTTGCCGATGCGCAGGTAAGTGGCCTTGACGCGGTCGGCACATTCGGCGCACAGCGCAGCATTGAAGGTCTTGGTGTAGCCGGATGCGCCCTCAAGGCGGGGGGCTTCAGCAAAAAACTCCGCCATGCGGATGCTCCACGGCCCGACCTGAACCTCGCCGATCTCGCGCTGGCCAAGGCCGCTGTCACCGCGGAAAAGAGCCACTTCAGTGAAGTATTTGGGCATGAAGCCTAACGGGATCAGCACCAGCAGAATGTTGATATGAAAGCGCCATTTATGCCAGAAACGGCTCAGGGACGATGGCGGCGTTGCGGTGGCTGCCTTGCTCACAGGGTGTTCTCCGGGATCTCGGTGGCCATGGGCGATAGCGTTTTTTGTCTGGCGCTGGCGCGTTCGGTTTTTTCATTGCGCTTGAGCGCGTTGAGGGTTGCCTGAGCGGTGCGCTTGGTCCAGATCAGCAAGCCGCTGAGTACCATCATGCTCAGGATCAGGGCGAAGAAGGTCCAGATCAGCTTGATCCATATCCCCCCAAAGTCCCCGGTGTGCAGGGGGCGCATCGATTCGGTTACAAACTCCAGCGCGGAGCGGTCCGACAACAGGTGCGATGTGGCGATTTCCCCGCTGTACGGATTGATTTCAGCGGTCTGGAACATCAACGGATACCAGCTGCGGCCCGCGACGCTGATATTGCTGTATGCATTGAGCGGCATGCTGACGGAGCTGGGCTCCAGGCCGGGAATCTTCTCGCGGGTGATTTCAACGGCTTTGTCGAGGCTGATCATCGGTGCCGGGGTGCCATCTGCCGTCAACGGAACACTGGCATGGGGGATCACCGAGGCAATCGGCGACTGGCTGGAAATACTGATCTGGTTATCAAACAGGATGGCCTGGATCAAAAACCACATGCCGGTGATTGAAATCACGGCGATGAACCAGATCGACCAGATCCCGCTCAAGCGATGGAAGTCACCCCAGAAAATCCGCGCGCCATGGCGGATGCGCAAGGTGGGCTTGAGGAAGCCTTTCCAGAACTTCTTGTAGACCACCAGTCCTGTCACCAGCGAGGCGAGCAGGGGAATGCTCAACAGCGACACCATGTACCAGCCCCATGAGAAGCCGTTGGTGAATGGCACCAGCCACCAGCCATGCAGTGCGCGGGTGAAGGCAGGGAAGTCGAATGATGGCGCGAAACCCTGAACGACCCCGGTGTAGGGGTTGGCGTAAGCGACGACGGAGCGTCCGCCAGGGTAGGTAGCACGTACATTCAAGGCAAAATAGTCGCCGTCAGGCTCGGAAATTCTGCCGACCTTCAATTGCGGGTCATTACGCTGGATGGTCGCCTTTACCTCTTCAAAGCTCAGGCGTGGGGCGTCAGCGGAAGGCTGGTTGGCGCGCATTTCCGGATTGACCAGCCACATGATCTCTTTGCTCACCACCGCCAGCGTCCCGGTGAAGCATACGATCAGGACGAAGAACCAGATGGGCAGGGCCAGCCAGCTGTGGACGAGAAACCAGATTTTTGAACGGGACTTCTTAGACATGGAGTAACGGTCTCGATTCACGGTGTGGAGCAGCCCGATGGTCGCCCGGGCTTACAGTGTCCATAAAAAGCGGTCGTGGCTTTTGCCGACGCGACTGCTGCATATTACTAGGACGGATGAGAATCAAATACCCGCAGTGTTAATTCTCATTACATATTTAAAAGATGTTTCTGGATGTGTTTTTCTGGGCGGTTCTTGGCTGCGCTGGCGCTCGGCAAACGAGTGACCCGTAGGAGCCAACTTGTTGGCGAAGCGTCAGACCCTCATAGCCAGATGCAAAAAAGGGAAGCCAGACTCGCGTCTGCTTCCCCTTTTTTTATTACCGTGACCGCTTAGATCACCTGGATAATCGCTTTGCAGACGGTATCAATGTTGCTCTGGTTCAGCGCGGCCACGCAGATGCGGCCGGTATCGAGGGCATAAATGCCGAACTCGTTACGCAGACGGTGCACCTGCTCAGTGGTCAGGCCCGAGTAGGAGAACATGCCGCTTTGGCGACCCACAAAGCTAAAGTCCTGACCTGCGGGGTTGTTGGCGAGACGCTCGACCATGGCTTGGCGCATGCCTTTGATGCGAACACGCATTTCTGCCAGCTCTTCTTCCCACTGCGCGCGCAGCTCAGGGCTGTTCAGTACGGCAGCCACAATCGTCGCGCCGTGAGTCGGCGGGTTGGAATAGTTGGTGCGAATTACACGTTTGACCTGAGACAGGACACGGGTGGTCTCTTCCTTTGACTCAGTAATGATCGACAGTGCGCCGACACGCTCACCGTAGAGCGAGAAGGATTTGGAGAACGAGCTGGAGGCGAAGAACGTCAGGCCTGACTCGGCAAACAGACGAACGGCAACAGCGTCTTCATCAATGCCTGCACCAAAACCCTGATACGCCATGTCCAGGAATGGCACGTGGCCTTTGCTCTTGACCACTTCCAGGACTTTTTTCCAGTCCTCCAGAGTCAGGTCAACGCCGGTGGGGTTGTGGCAGCACGCGTGCAGCACGACGATCGAACCAGATGGCAGGTTCTGCAGGTCTTCCAGCATGCCGGAACGGTTCACGTCGTGGCTGGTCGCATCATAGTAACGATAGTTCTGCACCGGGAAACCGGCTGTTTCAAACAGGGCGCGATGGTTTTCCCAGCTTGGGTCACTGATGGCCACAACGGCATCAGGACGCAATTGCTTGAGGAAGTCAGCACCGATTTTCAGCGCGCCTGTGCCACCGACGGCCTGAGTGGTCAGCACGCGGCCGGCGGCGATGAGGGGCGAATCGGCGCCAAACAGCAGCTTTTGTACTGCCAGATCGTAGGCAACGATGCCGTCGATCGGCAGATAGCCACGAGGAGCGTGTTGAGCCACGCGAATGGTCTCTGCTTCGGCAACGGCGCGCAGAAGGGGAATGCGACCTTCTTCGTTGCAGTAGACGCCCACGCCAAGATTGACCTTGGTGGTGCGGGTATCGGCGTTGAATGCTTCGTTGAGGCCCAGGATAGGATCGCGTGGTGCCATTTCGACAGCGGAGAACAGGCTCATTTTTGTGGCGGCTCTGTGTGAGAAGTGAGGGGAAACCCGCTCTGACCCGAATGCGCCAGAGCGGTGCACAAACGGGGAGTCAGTATAGAGGCCATCTCTGGCCGGGGCGACAGCCGGGGGCAGATTTTTTCCGGGTTTTTGCGGTTATTTGTCTGCCTTTAGTCATATTGCGGCCTGCCTCCTTTAATAGCCGCCTGTTTGAAGGGTTGAAAGCTGGTGATAGCGGCTCCATCTGTAGTTCCATCACTTCATATTCTGTACGACTGGTCCGCTAGCCGGGTCAGACGCGTGCATTTCTCTGGTTTTAGCCCTGCGCCTTGCCTGAGTGCAAGCCCGCAAGCCAATATCCCGCAGGCCTGCGCACGTCATTAATCAGAACCTGCGCACGCTATTAAAGAGGTACGTTATGTCCGAGTTTCAGCTCGTAACCCGTTTCGAGCCTGCCGGTGATCAGCCGGAGGCCATTCGCCAGTTGGTCGAGGGCATCGATGCCGGGCTGGCGCATCAGACCCTGCTTGGCGTAACCGGCTCGGGCAAGACGTTCAGCATCGCCAACGTGATCTCTCAGGTGCAGCGCCCTACGTTGGTGCTCGCGCCCAACAAGACCCTGGCGGCGCAATTGTATGGGGAGTTCAAGGCGTTTTTCCCGAATAACGCCGTGGAGTATTTCGTTTCCTACTACGACTACTACCAGCCTGAAGCCTATGTGCCGTCATCGGACACCTTCATCGAGAAGGATGCTTCGATCAACGACCACATCGAACAGATGCGGCTCTCCGCGACCAAAGCGTTGCTGGAGCGCAAGGACGCCATCATCGTTACTACGGTTTCGTGTATCTACGGCCTGGGTAGCCCTGAAACCTATTTGCGGATGGTGCTGCACGTCGACCGGGGCGACAAACTCGACCAGCGTGCCTTGCTGAGGCGTCTGGCTGATTTGCAATACACCCGTAACGACATGGACTTTGCTCGTGCGACGTTCCGCGTGCGCGGCGATGTGATCGACATCTATCCTGCTGAATCTGACCTGGAAGCGATTCGCATCGAGCTGTTCGATGATGAAGTGGAGAGCATTTCAGCGTTCGATCCGCTCACTGGCGAGGTCATCCGCAAGCTGCCACGCTTCACGTTTTATCCCAAGAGCCACTACGTGACACCGCGGGAAACCCTGGTTGAAGCGATGGAAGGCATCAAAGTCGAATTGCAGGAACGCCTGGAATATCTGCGCACTAACAACAAACTGGTCGAGGCTCAACGCCTTGAGCAGCGGACCCGGTTCGATCTGGAAATGATCCTGGAGCTGGGCTATTGCAACGGTATCGAAAACTACTCGCGCTATCTGTCGGGTCGTCCGTCCGGCGCGCCGCCGCCAACGCTCTACGATTACCTGCCGCCCGACGCACTGTTGGTCATCGACGAATCCCACGTCAGCGTGCCGCAGGTGGGTGCCATGTATAAAGGCGACCGCTCTCGCAAAGAGACGCTGGTGGAATACGGCTTCCGGTTGCCATCGGCCCTGGATAACCGGCCGATGCGCTTTGATGAGTGGGAGGCAGTCAGCCCTCAGACGATCTTTGTCTCCGCGACACCGGGTAATTACGAGGCGGAGCACGCAGGTCGTATCGTCGAGCAGGTGGTGCGGCCAACAGGGCTGGTGGATCCTCAGATCGAGATTCGTCCGGCACTGACCCAGGTCGACGATTTGCTCTCGGAAATCACCAAGCGTGTGGCGCTCGAAGAGCGGGTGCTGGTCACCACGTTGACCAAACGCATGTCCGAAGACCTCACGGATTACCTCGCCGACCACGGCGTGCGGGTGCGTTATTTGCACTCGGACATCGACACGGTGGAGCGGGTGGAGATTATTCGCGACCTGCGGCTCGGGACCTTCGACGTGCTGGTGGGGATCAACCTGTTGCGCGAAGGTCTGGATATGCCGGAAGTCTCCCTGGTGGCGATTCTCGACGCTGACAAAGAAGGTTTCCTGCGTTCCGAGCGCTCGCTGATCCAGACCATTGGTCGTGCGGCCCGTAACCTCAATGGACGGGCCATCCTCTATGCGGATCGCATTACCGGTTCCATGGAGCGCGCGATTGGCGAAACCGAGCGCCGTCGCGACAAGCAGATTGCCTTCAACCTTGCTAACGGGATTACCCCCAAAGGCGTATTCAAGGATGTCGCGGACATCATGGAAGGCGCGACGGTGCCTGGCTCGCGCAGCAAGAAACGTAAAGGCATGGCCAAAGCCGCAGAAGAAAGTGCCAAGTACGAAAACGAATTGCGTTCACCCAGCGAGATCACCAAGCGCATTCGCCAGTTGGAAGAGAAGATGTACCAGTTGGCCCGCGACCTGGAGTTCGAGGCTGCGGCACAGATGCGCGACGAGATCGGCAAACTGCGTGAGCGGTTGTTGACCGTATAGCGGTTTGAGAGTTTGAACCAATCCTGCGGGAGCCGGGTTTGGTCTGGGCGGCATTCCGACGATAAGCTGGACGCGTTTCACTTTAGAATCGCTGTGCCCTCATCGCGAGCAAGCTCAGCTCCCACAGTATCCTCGGCGCCTGTTAAGATTCACGGCTTGTTTGACCTATTTCGGGATTTTTCATGACCACCGTTCGTACCCGCATCGCGCCTTCGCCTACTGGCGACCCTCACGTTGGCACGGCTTATATCGCGCTCTTCAACTACTGCTTTGCCAAGCAGCATGGCGGTGAGTTCATCCTGCGCATCGAGGATACCGATCAACTGCGTTCGACCCGCGAGTCGGAGCAGCAGATTTTCGATGCGCTGCGCTGGCTGGGTATCGAGTGGAGTGAAGGTCCGGACGTGGGTGGCCCGCACGGTCCTTACCGGCAGAGCGAGCGCGGCGACATTTATCAGAAGTACGCTCAGCAACTGGTTGAACTGGGCCATGCTTTCCCGTGTTTCTGCACCGCTGAAGAGCTGGATCAGATGCGCGCCGAGCAGATGGCCAAGGGCGAAACTCCGCGCTATGACGGCCGTGCCTTGCTGCTTTCCAAAGAAGAAGTTGCACGTCGCCTGGCGGCCGGTGAACCTCACGTTATCCGCATGAAAGTGCCGAGCGAGGGTGTTTGCGTGGTGCCAGACATGTTGCGTGGTGAAGTGGAGATCCCATGGGATCGCATGGACATGCAAGTGTTGATGAAGACCGACGGTCTGCCGACTTACTTCCTGGCCAACGTTGTCGATGACCATTTGATGGGCATCACTCACGTACTGCGTGGCGAGGAGTGGCTGCCATCGGCTCCCAAGCTGATTCTGCTCTACGAATACTTCGGCTGGGACAAGCCTCAGCTGTGCTACATGCCGCTGCTGCGTAACCCGGACAAGAGCAAGCTGTCCAAGCGCAAGAACCCGACCTCGGTCACGTTCTACGAGCGCATGGGTTTCATGCCTGAAGCCATGCTCAACTACCTGGGGCGCATGGGCTGGTCGATGCCGGACGAGCGCGAGAAGTTCTCTCTGGAAGAAATGGTCGAGCATTTTGATCTTTCGCGGGTTTCCCTGGGCGGGCCGATCTTCGATATCGAGAAACTCTCCTGGCTCAACGGCCAGTGGTTACGTGAGTTGCCAGTCGAAGAGTTCGCTGCCCGACTGCAGCACTGGGCGCTGAACCCTGAATACATGATGAAGATCGCGCCGCATGTGCAGGGCAGGGTGGAGACATTCAGCCAGGTCGCGCCATTGGCCGGTTTCTTCTTCGCCGGTGGCGTGACGCCGGATGTGAAGCTGTTCGAGCACAAGAAACTGTCCCCTGAGCAGGTGCGTCAGGTCATGCAGTTGATCCTGTGGAAGCTGGAGTCGCTGCGTCAGTGGGAAAAGGAACGGATCATGGGCTGCATTCAGGCTGTTGTTGAGCATCTGGAGCTCAAGCTACGTGATGCCATGCCGCTGATGTTTGCTGCCATCACCGGGCAGGCCAACTCAGTGTCGGTGACTGATGCGATGGAAATCCTCGGCCCTGATCTGACTCGCTTCCGCTTGCGACAGGCGCTTGATCTGCTGGGCGGTGTCTCCAAGAAAGAAAACAAGGAATGGGAAAAGCTTCTGGGTGCCATCGCCTGAGGCAATGCTTGTGCCTGTCAGCCCCCCGGTTTTCCGGGGGCTGAATGGTAAGTGGTTGTATTACCGACAAAAAACTTTAGAAATTGTTAAAAATAAATTTGACAGCCCAGCGACTCACGCTTAACATGCGCCCCGTCCACTGATGTGGGGCTTTAGCTCAGCTGGGAGAGCGCCTGCATGGCATGCAGGAGGTCAGCGGTTCGATCCCGCTAAGCTCCACCAAATTTAGAGTTTCAAAGCTCGGCTACAATGCTTTGAAACGGTGCAAGATGATCGGATCCAGCGTCGATCATCAGCATCAAGAAGGTTTAGTCCCCTTCGTCTAGTGGCCTAGGACACCGCCCTTTCACGGCGGTAACAGGGGTTCGAGTCCCCTAGGGGACGCCATTTTAAAGTGCATCATTTGAAAGTGATGTGAGCCGCGAGGCGATAAATCCGGGGCTTTAGCTCAGCTGGGAGAGCGCCTGCATGGCATGCAGGAGGTCAGCGGTTCGATCCCGCTAAGCTCCACCAATTTTGCCAGGGTTTGCTATCAAGCGAATCTGCTCGAAGGTTTTGCGTCCCCTTCGTCTAGTGGCCTAGGACACCGCCCTTTCACGGCGGTAACAGGGGTTCGAGTCCCCTAGGGGACGCCACGATTTCTCGCTCTGCGAGACCAAGGGTCATTCGATTATTGAATGGCCCTTTTGTTTTTCTGGCGGTTTAATTTCTGCCATTTCTGCATGACTCCCTCAAATATCATCCTTGCGCCATTCTGTCTGCGACAGGCGGGGTGCCTTGTGCTTGTCATTTCAGATTATGCGAATAATATTATCTGCGTAATCTGGAGGTTCCGAATGACAGATAAAAAAGCACAAACCCGTGAACGTATCCTGAGCGCAGCCAGCACCGCGTTGATCACGCGTGGCCCCGAACAACCCAGCGTCAGCGAAATCATGGCAGCAGCAGGGCTGACAGTGGGTGGGTTTTACGCGCATTTCGATAGCAAAGAAGCGCTGATGCTCGAAGCGTTCGATCATTTGCTGAGTCAGCGCCGTGCCTCGGTGGCGCAAATCGACGATCAGCTTCCCGGCCAGGAGCGGCGTGCGCTGCTGGCGGCGTTCTATTTGTCGCGTAAACATCGGGATGCCACTGAGCTGGCTTGCCCGCTGCCATCAACGGTTGGCGAAATGTCACGATTGCCGAAGCTTTTTCAGGCGATGCTCGCCGAGCATCTGGAACTGATGGTCGCGCAACTGGCGGCGGCGCCTGAAGAGGCTGACAAGGTGTTGGCCGATGTTGCGTTGATGGTGGGCGGCTTGGCTCTGGCCAGAGCGCTGGGTAGTGGTGACCTGTCGGATAGAGTCCTGCGCGCGGCCAAATCGGCAGTGGTTTGAGGGGCGTATAGCTAACTGTTTTTTCTGTAGGAGTGAGCAAGCTCACTCCTACAGGCCGGAAGAGGCCTTTCCGAACGACGCATCTTTGGTGTTAGTAATAAAGTCTTCCCGGATAAATCCGGTCCCACAGGTCAACGTTGCTGTGTGTTTGGTTACACTCACCTGCCAACACAAAACACCAACGCAGGAGCAACTATGGTCTGGGATCTGACAACGCCTTTTGTGATCGACCTTAATGTATCCGCCGATGACATTGACGGGCTGGGGCATGCCAATAACGCGGTATACGTGACATGGCTGGAGCGTTGTGCCTGGCGGCATTCACAGCAGTTGGGGCTGGACCTGAGCGAGTATCGTCGACTGGACCGTGCCATGGCGGTCGTCAGGCATGAGATTGATTATCTCGCCAGTGCTTATCAAGACGATGAACTGCAGTTGGCAACCTGGATTGTTGATTGGGACAAGCGCTTGAAAATGACTCGACGTTTTCAGCTTCGGCGCCCCGGCGATGGCGTGACGCTGTTACGTGCGCAGACCACCTTTGTCTGCATCGAACTGTCCAGCGGCAAGCCCAAGCGCATGCCGGCAGAGTTCATCGACGGCTATGGTGTCGCCATGTCAAATCCTCTGGTTTCCAATCACGCCAGCGCGCCGTAAACTGCCGGACTTTTTTTCGAGTATGACCCATGCAAATTGCTCTGGCGCCCATGGAGGGACTGGTTGACGACATCCTGCGCGATGCCCTGACAAAAGTCGGTGGTATCGATTGGTGCGTGACCGAATTCATCCGGGTGTCCGAGCGTCTCATGCCGGCCCATTACTTCTACAAATACGCCTCCGAGTTTCACAACGGCGCGAAGACCGAGGCCGGCACTCCGCTGCGTCTCCAGCTATTGGGTTCCGATCCGGTTTGTCTGGCGGAAAACGCTGCATTCGCCTGTGAGTTGGGTGCGCCGGTGCTGGATCTGAATTTTGGCTGTCCGGCCAAAACCGTCAATCGCTCTCGCGGCGGTGCGATTTTGCTCAAAGAGCCCGAGCTGCTGCATTCCATTCTGAGTCAGGTACGTAGCGCGGTGCCAAAGCACATCCCGGTCACGGCCAAGATGCGCCTGGGCTATGAGAATACCGACGGCGCGCTGGATTGCGCCCGGGCTCTGGCTGACGGTGGAGCGGAGCAGATCGTTGTTCACGCCCGGACCAAGGTAGACGGCTACAAACCGCCTGCACATTGGGAGTGGATCGCGCGTATTCAGGAAGTGGTCAAGGTGCCGGTCGTCGCCAATGGCGAAATCTGGACCGTGGATGACTGGCGTCGCTGCCGGGAAATCTGTGGTGCTCGCGACATCATGATCGGTCGCGGGCTGGTGGCTCGCCCTGATCTGGCGCGGCAGATTGCTGCAGCGCAAAAAGGCGAGGAGGTCATGCCGATGACCTGGGCCGAGCTGCAGCCCATGCTACGAACCTTCTGGTTGCAATGTCTGGACAAGATGACCCTGATTCAAGCGCCTGGCCGCCTCAAGCAATGGCTGGTGCTGTTGACCAAAAGCTATCCGGAGGCAACGCAGATGTTCGATGCATTGCGTCGGGAAACCGACTGCCAGCGAATCAGTGTTTTGCTAGGCGTCAGTGCCGACGAACGGTCATAAAAAAAATGAAAATAAACTCTTGAAAAGCTTTTGGTCGACCCTAGCTTAGGGATTACGCGATGCCGAATTCGGGTCGCGGATTAAACAACTCGCTGTTTACAGGAGATTTATCATGACTACTGCATTTTCCCTGGCTCCACTGTTCCGTAGCTCTGTTGGCTTTGATCGTTTCAATGACCTTTTTGAGGCTGCCGCACGCAATGAAACCGCTGGCGGCTACCCTCCTTACAACGTCGAGAAACATGCGGATGATCAATACCGCATCGTGATCGCAGCTGCAGGCTTTGTTGAAGAAGATCTGGAGCTTCAGGTAGAGAAGGGCGTGTTGACCGTTTCCGGTGGCAAGCGCGAAAACACTACCGAAAACGTGACTTACCTGCATCAGGGCATCGCTCAGCGAGCCTTCAAGTTGTCGTTCCGGCTGGCCGACCACATTGAAGTGCAAAACGCGGGTCTGTCGAATGGCTTGCTGAATATTGATCTGTTGCGTCTGGTGCCTGAAGAAGCCAAGGCCAAGCGTATCCCGATCAATGCACAGAAAGTCCTGAATAGCTGATTGTTTATTTATCAGCAAAAGAAGGCGCCTTAGGGCGCCTTCTTTCATCCCAGCAGATTTAGCTGACTGCCCTCAAACAGACTTTCAGGCTGCCTCAAGCGATTTTCGAATGCACTCAAGGTCAGTGGCTCGCTGAATAAATAGCCCTGATACAAGCTGCACCCCAACTGCTCAAGAAATTCCAGTTGCAGCTTTTGTTCCACGCCCTCTGCTATCACCGTCAGGTTAAGGCTTTGCGCCATGGCTACGATGGCCCGGATGATTTCTGCGTCATTGGGATCAGTCGTCGCGTCACGGATGAACGACTGGTCAATTTTCAACGCGTCGACCGGCAGCCGTTTGAGGTAGGTCAGCGATGAATAGCCCGTGCCGAAGTCATCCATGGCGAAACTGACGCCGAGCTTTTTCAGTTCGTGCATCTTGGCGATGGTGTCATCCAGATTCTGAATAACGATGCCTTCGGTGATTTCCAGCTTGAGCAGATTGCTGGGCAAGCCATTGACGTGCAGACAGCGTTTGACCCGTTCAACGAAGTCGTTCTGGCGGAATTGGCGAGGGCTGATGTTTACGCACAGGCTGAAATGTTGCACATCGATCAAGTCGTCATGCAGCAATTTACTTGCAGTCCTGCAGGCTTCTTCGAGGATCCAGGCCCCAACCTCCATGATCATCCCGCTTTCTTCAAGGATCTGAATAAACTGGTTGGGCGGCAGATTGCCGCTTTCCGGATGTTCCCAGCGCAGCAACGCTTCTGCGCCGATGATGCGATTGATCCGGGTATCCACCTGGGGTTGGTAGCACAGGCTGAACTCACCGCGGGGCAGAGCCATGCGCAGGTCATTTTCCATGCGCAAGCGTTCGCTCGCCGCTTTTTGCATGGACTCCTGAAACAGCTGTGTGGCGTTACGGCCAGAGTCTTTGGCGCGATACAAGGCAATATCCGCACGCTTGAGCAAGTCGGCGCTGGTCAGGCCGTGGTCGGGGATCAGTGCGATACCAATGCTCGGCGTGATTTGCAGTCGCTGATTGTCGAGAAACATCGGCTGGGCGAGCAGGGCGCGAAGCATATCGGCCAGCTCCAGCACCTGATCGGTGACATCGTCACGGCTACCTTCCAGGCCGCTGATCAACACCACGAACTCGTCTCCGCCCAGGCGTGCGACGGTGTCCTCCAGGCGCACGCTCGCTTCGAGTCGGGCGGTGACGATCTTCAGCACGCTGTCGCCCACCGGATGGCCCAGTGAGTCATTGATGTGTTTGAAGTGATCCAGATCCATGAAAAGCAAGGCGCCGCGTAGATTGTGGCGCTGTAACAGGATTATCTGCTGGCTGAGACGATCCATGAGCAACGCCCGGTTGGGCAGATTGGTCAGGGAGTCGTGATAGGCCAGGTGCTGAACCTGCTCCTGTGCACTCTTCAGCTCGCTGATGTCCCGGGCGTTCATCAGCAAGCATTCGACATCATTGAGGGTAATGGCTTCAACCGACACTTCAGCGGTAACGTGGGAGCCGTTCTTGTGACAGCCGGTCATCTCCCGGTGATGCACCCGGCCATTCTCTTCAAGGTCCAGGATTAACTGTTCGCGTTGGTTAATGTCCGACCAGATCCCCAGTTCAGTGACGGTGCGACCGATCACCTCTTCCGGGATAAACCCCAGTAAACGGCAAAATCCGCCGTTTACTTCCAGATAACGGCCGCTTGCACGTTCCGTGATGGTGATAGCGTCAGGACTGGCATGGAACGCTTTGGCAAACTTCTCTTCGCTGGCTTTCAGGGCACGCTCGGCGCGCAGGTGGGCGCTGTTGTCCATAAACGTACTGAGTAAGAACAGTTGCTGGTCCAGTTCGATTTTCAGTGCGCTGAAGGTGCCTTCGACCAGCCCGCCATCCCGTGCCCGTAATTGCACATCCAGCCGGACGGGGTCATCTTGCATGATGACCTTCTTGACCAGATTTTTGCGCTGCTCGCTGTCGTCCCATAACCCCAGGTCGATTCCCGTCTTGCCAATGGCTTCGGCAGCGGGCCAGCCCAGCAGGGTTTCGAACTGGCGATTGACCTCGCAGATAATCCCGCTGTCGATGCGGGACAGGATCACGACATTGGGACTGAGGTTATATAGCGTCGCAAAACGCTTTTCCGATTCACTCGGCGTCGCTGCGGCGTCGGGTGGTTGAAAGGTAATGCTGTCTGCAGGTATTGGCATATGATCACGCGCCTGTAAGTAATAAAGGCAGTAATACGATCTTCAGCGGTAACAACCTTTCAGGATTGGATAGCCTGTGCATCGAGTAACGCCATGAATGCCCGTGCCGCATTCGACAACGTGCGCTCCGTATGAAGAATGTAGCCTAGCTGACGACTGAGCTGTATGCCCGGTAAAGGGATGCGCGCTACTTGTTCATCCAGCATAGTTCGCGGCAGAACACTCCACGCGAGCCCGATGGAGACCATCATTTTGATGGTTTCCAGATAATTGGTACTCATCGCGATGTCGGGCTTGAGTCCCTGGGCCTCACACAAACCGCTGACGATGTGGTGAGTGAACGTATTGTTGCCCGGGAAAACTGCCGGGTAGCGAACCACGTCCTGCAGGCTCACTGGACCGCTATTAGCCAGTGGGTGTTCGGGGGCGGCGACAAAGTCCAGCGGGTCGTCCCAGACCGGCATGGCTTTGACCAGCGTGTGTGGGGTTGGCGCAAGGGTGATGACCGCCAGTTCTGCCCGGCCATGAAGAATCTCTTCGTAGGCCACTTCCGAGTCCAGAAACTGGATGTCCAGCGCCACGTCCGGAAAGCGTCGGGTGAACTCCCGGAGCAGGGGCGGCAGACGGTGCAGGCCGATGTGATGGCTGGTCGCCAAGGTCAAACGGCCGGTGACTTCCCCGGTCAGGTTAGTCAGCGCCCGGCGCGTATCGTCCAGCACGTTCAGAATCTGATAAGCCCTGGGCAGCAAAGCCCTGCCAGCCTCGGTCAGGCTGACTTCACGGCCCAGCCGGTCAAACAGCCGAACGTTCAGCTGTTGCTCGAGCCCGGCGATGCGTTTGCTGATGGCAGGTTGGGTCAGGTGCAGGCGTTCACCTGCTCCGGAAAAGCTGCCGGTCTCGGCGATGGCTATAAAGGCGTTAAGGTTAGCCAGATCCATTTCAGATTCCAGTTGGTTATCCAAAGCATAAAAATTATGAATTTGAGTTATTTAAGCATATTCCATAGCATTGCCTCACAAGCCAAAGGGTCATCAGTTGATTGCCCAGGGCATAGAAAGATAGAAATACGCTGATGAGGAACCATCCGATGGCCGGCAAAACGTTGTACGACAAGCTCTGGGATTCGCACGAAGTAAAAAAGCGCGATGATGGCTCGTCGCTGATTTACATCGACCGCCACATCATCCACGAAGTGACCTCGCCGCAAGCCTTTGAAGGGCTGCGTCTGGCGGGTCGAAAGCCATGGCGCATTGACGCCAACATCGCTACTCCAGACCACAACGTGCCGACTACACCGGAACGTAAGGGTGGCATTGAAGCCATTGCCGATCAGGTGTCGCGTCTTCAGGTGCAAACCCTTGATGACAACTGCGACGAATACGGCATCACCGAATTCAAGATGAATGACGTGCGTCAGGGCATCGTCCATGTGATCAGCCCGGAGCAGGGCGCTACCTTGCCGGGAATGACGGTTGTCTGTGGCGACTCGCACACCTCTACTCATGGCGCATTTGGCGCGTTGGCCCACGGCATTGGTACCTCTGAGGTTGAGCATGTGCTCGCCACTCAATGCCTGGTCGCCAAGAAAATGAAGAACATGCTGGTTTCCGTTGAAGGCCAGCTGCCTGTCGGCGTGACGGCCAAGGACATCGTTCTGGCGGTCATCGGCAAGATCGGCACGGCCGGTGGCAATGGTCACGCCATGGAGTTCGCGGGCAGTGCGATTCGTGATCTGTCGGTCGAAGGCCGTATGACCATCTGCAACATGTCCATCGAGGCGGGTGCTCGTGTCGGTCTGGTAGCGACTGACGAAAAGACCGTTGCCTACGTGAAGGGCCGTCCTTTCGCACCGAAAGGCGAGCAGTGGGACTTGGCAGTTGAAGCCTGGAAGGATCTGGTCTCCGATCCTGATGCGCACTTCGACACCGTGGTCAAACTCGACGCTGCGCAGATCAAACCGCAGGTCAGTTGGGGTACTTCTCCGGAAATGGTGTTGGCCGTCGACCAGAACGTACCCGATCCGGCTCAGGAAGCTGATCTGGTCAAGCGTGGTTCGATCGAGCGTGCCTTGAAATACATGGGCCTCAAAGCCAATCAAGCCATCACCGACATTCAGCTGGATCGCGTATTTATTGGTTCCTGTACCAACTCGCGTATCGAAGATTTGCGTGCCGCGGCTGAAATCGCCAAAGGCCGCAAGGTTGCCTCCACGATCAAGCAGGCGATTGTTGTGCCGGGCTCTGGCTTGGTCAAAGCTCAAGCCGAAAGCGAAGGTCTGGACAAGATCTTCCTGGAAGCCGGTTTCGAATGGCGCGAGCCAGGTTGCTCGATGTGTCTGGCGATGAACCCGGACCGCCTGGAAAGTGGCGAGCATTGCGCGTCCACCTCCAACCGTAACTTTGAGGGGCGTCAGGGGGCCGGTGGTCGTACTCACCTGGTCAGTCCTGCGATGGCCGCAGCGGCGGCAGTCAACGGTCGTTTCATCGATGTTCGCGAACTGATTCAGCACTAAGGAGCCCAGCATGAAAGCCTTTACTCAGCACACCGGCCTTGTCGCTCCTCTGGATCGTGCCAACGTCGATACCGATCAGATCATTCCCAAGCAGTTTCTGAAGTCGATCAAGCGCACCGGCTTTGGCCCGAACCTGTTCGACGAGTGGCGTTACCTTGATGTCGGGCAACCATATCAAGACAACTCCAAGCGGCCTTTGAACCCTGATTTCGTGCTAAACGATGCTCGCTATCAAGGTGCTAGCGTATTGCTGGCCCGGGAAAACTTCGGCTGCGGCTCAAGCCGTGAGCACGCGCCGTGGGCACTGGACGAGTACGGTTTCTGCGCGATCATCGCCCCCAGCTATGCCGACATTTTCTTCAACAACAGCTTCAAGAACGGCTTGCTGCCGATCATCCTCAACGAGGCTGAAGTTGATGAACTGTTCAAGCAGGTTGAAGCCAACGAAGGTTACCAGTTGACCATTGACCTGGCGGCCCAGACGGTGACTCGTCCAGACGGCAAGGTATACAGCTTTGAAGTCGATGCGTTCCGCAAGCATTGCCTGCTGGAAGGTCTGGATGACATCGGCCTGACGCTGGTTGACGGCGAGGCCATTGCCAGTTTTGAAGCGAAGCATCGCGCCAGCCAGCCGTGGTTGTTCCGCGGTTGAGATAGAAGTCTTGGAATGCATTCCCATGTGGGAGCTGGGCTTGCCCGCGATAGGGTCCATGCGATCTAAAGTGAACCGCGTCCAGCCTTATCGTCGGAATGCCGCCCAGACCAAGCCCAGCTCCCACAGGGGACCGCATTTTTCAGTTAGATTTTCATCAGGAAGAATCCCATGACCAACTCCGCCCACACTCAAGTCGTACAACGTCAATTTGGTGAGCAGGCTGCGGCCTATCTGAGCAGTGCCGTGCACGCCCAAGGCACCGAGTTTGCGCTGCTACAGGCCGAAGTGGCGGGGCGTAGCGATGCGCGGGTGCTGGATCTAGGATGTGGCGCGGGGCATGTGAGCTTTAATGTCGCGTCGGCGGTCGGCGAAGTGGTCGCGTACGACCTTTCTCAGCAGATGCTCGATGTGGTGAGTGCCGCAGCGCAAGAGCGCGGGTTGAGCAACGTCAGTACGGTTTGTGGCGCGGCTGAACGCCTGCCGTTTGAGGATGGCGAGTTCGACTTTGTGTTCAGTCGTTATTCGGCTCACCACTGGAGCGATCTGGCGGTGGCATTGCGGGAAGTGCGCCGGGTATTGAAGCCGGGCGGTGTCGCCGCGTTCATTGACGTTATGTCGCCGGGCAGTCCGTTGCTGGATACCTACCTGCAAAGCGTGGAAGTGCTGCGTGACACCAGTCATGTGCGTGATTATTCGGCCGCCGAGTGGCTGCGGCAGGTCAGCGAGGCCGGTCTGTTTACCCGCAGCCACAGCCGTCAGCGCCTGCATCTGGAATACGGCTCATGGGTTGAGCGGATGCGCACCCCGCAAGCCATGCGGGTGGCGATTCGTGAGTTGCAGCAAGCAATGGGCGCTGAAGTGCGCGAGTATTTCGAGATTACCGCTGATGGCTCGTTCAGCACCGATGTGCTGGTGTTATGGGCCGAACGCTAGTTTTTTCCGTTCAGTAGACGAAGAGGCGCTGACCGACAGTGCCGATACAAAAAATTGAGGATGTTATGAGCAAGCAGATTCTGATTCTCCCAGGTGATGGTATCGGTCCGGAAATCATGACCGAGGCGGTCAAGGTTCTTGAGCTGGCCAACGAGAAGTATCAACTGGGCTTCGAACTCAGCCACGACGTGATCGGCGGCGCAGCCATCGACAAACATGGCGTGCCACTGGCCGACGAAACGCTGGACCGTGCCCGCGCTGCCGACGCGGTATTGCTCGGCGCTGTGGGTGGCCCTAAATGGGACACCATCGCGCGCGATATCCGTCCAGAGCGTGGTCTGCTGAAAATCCGTGCGCAACTGGGCCTGTTCGGCAACCTGCGTCCGGCCATCCTGTATCCGCAACTGGCTGATGCCTCAAGCCTCAAGCCTGAAATCGTTGCCGGTCTGGACATCCTCATCGTTCGCGAACTGACCGGCGGGATCTACTTCGGTGCGCCGCGTGGCACTCAGACCCTGGAAAACGGTGAGCGTCAGGCCTACGACACGCTGCCGTACAGCGAAAGCGAAATTCGTCGTATCGCCCGAGTCGGTTTCGACATGGCGCGTGTGCGTGGCAAGAAGCTGTGCTCGGTGGACAAGGCCAACGTTCTGGCCTCCAGCCAGCTGTGGCGTGAAGTGGTCGAAGAAGTGGCCAAGGATTACCCGGACGTCGAACTGAGTCACATGTACGTCGACAATGCTGCCATGCAACTGGTGCGTGCCCCGAAGCAATTCGACGTGATCGTCACCGACAACCTGTTCGGCGACATCCTGTCCGACGAAGCGTCGATGCTCACCGGTTCCATCGGCATGCTGCCGTCGGCCTCGCTGGATGCCAATAACAAGGGCATGTATGAGCCTTGCCATGGCTCGGCACCTGACATCGCGGGCAAAGGCATTGCCAACCCGCTGGCGACGATCCTTTCGGTCTCGATGATGCTGCGTTACAGCTTCAATCTGACCGACGCAGCCGACGCCATTGAAAAGGCAGTCAGCCTGGTTCTGGATCAAGGCTTGCGCACCGGTGACATCTGGTCGGCGGGCAATGCGAAAGTCGGTACGCAGGAAATGGGCGACGCTGTAGTCGCCGCGCTGCGCAATCTGTAATATCTCGGGCCCGTCGCGAATTCGAACCCGGATACGACGGCCCACTTTTTAAACAAGGTGTAGTTGCGATGAAACGTGTAGGTCTGATCGGTTGGCGTGGAATGGTCGGTTCCGTGCTCATGCAGCGGATGCTGGAAGAGCAGGATTTTGATCTGATCGAGCCGGTGTTTTTCACTACCTCCAACGTAGGCGGCCAAGGCCCCTCCGTGGGCAAGGACGTGGCTCCGCTCAAAGATGCTTACAGCATTGACGAGCTGAAAACCCTCGACGTGATTCTGACCTGCCAGGGCGGCGACTACACCAATGAGGTGTTCCCGAAGCTGCGTGAAGCCGGTTGGCAAGGTTACTGGATCGATGCCGCTTCCAGCCTGCGTATGCAGGATGATGCGGTCATCGTTCTGGACCCGGTTAACCGCAAGGTCATCGACCAGCAGCTCGACGCGGGTACCAAAAACTACATCGGCGGTAACTGCACGGTCAGCTTGATGCTGATGGGCCTGGGCGGTCTGTTTGAAGCCGGTCTGGTGGAGTGGATGAATGCCATGACCTACCAGGCAGCCTCTGGAGCAGGCGCGCAGAACATGCGTGAGCTGATCAAGCAGATGGGCGCGACTCACGCGGCTGTTGCTGATGATCTGGCCAACCCTGCCAGTGCGATTCTGGACATCGACCGCAAGGTCGCTGAAGCCATGCGCAGCGATGCCTACCCAACGGAAAACTTCGGTGTGCCATTGGCTGGCAGCCTGATCCCGTGGATCGACAAGGAACTGCCGAACGGCCAGAGCCGTGAAGAGTGGAAAGGCCAGGCCGAGACCAACAAGATTCTCGGTCGCTTCAAGAGCCCGATTCCGGTCGATGGCATCTGCGTACGAATCGGCTCGATGCGTTGCCACAGCCAGGCATTGACCATCAAGCTCAATAAGGATGTGCCAATCGCCGACATCGAAGGTTTGATCAGCCAGCACAACCCTTGGGTGAAGCTGGTGCCAAACCATCGTGAAGCGAGCATTCAGGAGCTGAGCCCGACCTCCGTGACCGGCACCATGAGCATCCCGGTGGGACGTTTGCGCAAACTGAATATGGGTTCCCAGTACCTGGGTGCTTTCACCGTAGGCGACCAATTGCTGTGGGGCGCGGCCGAACCGCTGCGTCGCATGCTGCGGATCCTGCTGGAGCGTTGATCGTCTGGTTGTAGCTGACATAAAAAACCGCCTTTCGGGGCGGTTTTTTTATGGATGAAGATTTTGGTTGGAATGCATTCCCTTGTGGGAGCTGAGCTTGCTCGCGATAAGGACACCGCGCATTGCAGTTCGAGCTCGTCCAGGCTTATCGCGAGCAAGCTCAGCTCCCACAGAATTCTGCAGGAGCTAAAAAATCCCAAAATATGGGATTCAAATTTACATATTGAGATATTCGCCGTTTCAGGTTTATAGTCCTCCTCGCACTCACTGCTCAAAAAATAATAGGTGAAGCGATGCAAGCGCATTTGATCGCGCTCGATTGGGGGACAACCTCACTTCGTGCTTATCGACTCGGCGACCATGGCCGGGTTCTGGAACAGCGCTCGCTGAGCGCAGGCATCATGCAACTACCGGGTACGCCGCGCATGATCGCCGGCGAACTTTGCAGCGACGGTTTTGAACTGGCGTTCGACGAAGCGTGCGGCGACTGGCTAGACGCCGAGCCTGATCTGCCGGTCATTGCCTGTGGCATGGTCGGTAGCGCCCAAGGCTGGCGGGAAGCGGTCTACCGGGAAACCCCGGCCAGCGTTTCCGGCCTCAGTTCCGCTCTGCAAACCGTACGCAGCCTGCGTGGCGTCGATGTCCACATCATCCCGGGTGTACTTCAGCGTTCGGTGCTGCCCAACGTCATGCGGGGCGAAGAAACCCAGGTGCTGGGTGTACTCGCCGGTTTATCCGCGACCGAAACCCTCAAACCTCTGTTGATCGGTTTGCCCGGCAGCCACTCCAAATGGGTGCAGGCTGTCGACGGTTGCATCCTGCACTTCGATACCTTCATGACCGGCGAAGTGTTTGCCGCGCTAAGCAACCACACGATTCTCGGGCGCACCATGCAACGCAGCGATGCTTTCGATCAGGCGGCGTTCGATCTTGGCGTGGCGGTGGCGTTGTCGCCTGATGGTGCCGTAGGACCGCTGTCGACCATCTTCAGTTGCCGCACCCTTGGGCTAACCGGCCAGCTCAGCGCTGATGCCCAGCCGGACTACTTGTCCGGTCTGCTGATCGGTCATGAGCTGGCAACCCTCGCCACTCTGCAGCGTGCCGATCATTGCGAATTGCCTCCCGTCATTCTTCTGGGTGGCGAGCAGCTGTGTCTGCGTTATGGGCGAGCGTTGCAAGCCTGCGGTTTTCTTCACGTGACGGTGGCAGAACAGGCCACTGAGCGCGGTCTCTGGCAAGTGGCGCTCAAAGCCGGCTTGCTCGCTTCTCATCCATTAGAGGTCTGACATGCTCAAGCAAGCACTGCTCGAAAACGGCTTGATCGCCATTCTGCGCGGCCTGCGCCCGGCCGAAGCTCCCGCCATCGGTGATGTCTTGTACCAGGCAGGTTTCCGGGTCATCGAAGTGCCACTCAACTCGCCGCAGCCCTACGACAGTATCCGTCTGTTACGTCAGAGCCTGCCTGCCGATTGCCTGATCGGAGCGGGCACCGTGATGACCCCTGAACAGGTCAATCTGGTCAAGGAAGCGGGCGGGCAGGTCATTGTTATGCCGCACAGTGATGCGAAGGTGCTGCGCGCAGCCAAAGAAGCAGGATTGTTCCTGTCGCCTGGCGTGGCCACGCCCAACGAAGCCTTCGCTGCGCTGGCTGAAGGTGCTGATGTGCTGAAGCTGTTTCCAGCCGAGCAAATGAGCCCGGCCGTCGTGAAAGCCTGGCTGGCGGTTTTACCTATGGGGACTGCGCTGGTTCCGGTGGGTGGCATTACGCCGGACAACATGAAGGTGTTTCTGGATGCAGGCGTCAAAGGTTTCGGCCTCGGGTCGGGCTTGTTCAAGCCCGGCATGAGCGTGGCTGATGTGGGCGAGCGTGCTCATGCCTATGTCGCAGCCTGGAAACAGCTTACCGAACGTTTCTGAGTTAACCAGAGCGCTAAAGGCGCCACTTCAAATAAGAGAATCGCACACATGAAAATCACCAAACTCACGACTTTTATTGTCCCGCCGCGCTGGTGTTTCCTCAAGGTTGAAACCGACCAGGGTATTACTGGCTGGGGCGAACCGGTGGTTGAGGGCCGCGCCCACACGGTTGCAGCGGCTGTTGAGGAGCTGTCTGATTACCTGATCGGTAAAGACCCGCGCAACATCGAAGACATATGGACGGTGCTTTACCGTGGTGGCTTCTATCGCGGCGGTGCGGTGCACATGAGTGCTTTGGCCGGTATTGATCAGGCGTTGTGGGATATCAAGGGCAAGCACTTGGGTGTGTCGGTCAGCGATTTGCTCGGCGGCCAGGTGCGCGACAAGATCCGTGTTTATTCATGGATCGGCGGCGACCGCCCGGCGGACACCGCCCGTGCCGCCAAAGAAGCGGTGGAGCGGGGCTTCACCGCAGTGAAGATGAACGGTACCGAAGAGCTGCAATTTCTCGATACCTTCGATAAGGTCGACCTCGCGCTGGCCAATGTCGCAGCGGTGCGTGATGCGGTCGGGCCTAATGTCGGGATTGGCGTCGATTTCCATGGCCGGGTGCACAAGCCCATGGCCAAGGTTTTGATGAAAGAGCTGGATCCGTACAAGCTGATGTTCATCGAAGAGCCGGTACTCAGCGAGAACTACGAAGCGCTGAAAGAACTGGCGCCGCTGACCAGCACGCCGATCGCGCTGGGTGAGCGACTGTTCTCGCGCTGGGATTTCAAGCGCGTGCTGAGCGAAGGCTACGTCGACATTATTCAGCCTGATGCTTCCCACGCCGGTGGTATTACCGAAACCCGCAAAATCGCCAACATGGCAGAAGCCTACGACGTTGCCCTCGCACTGCATTGCCCGCTGGGACCGATTGCCCTGGCTGCGTGCCTGCAACTGGATGCGGTCTGCTACAACGCATTCATTCAGGAGCAGAGCCTGGGTATTCACTACAACGAGAGCAATGACCTGCTCGATTACATCAAGAACCCTGAAGTATTCGACTACGACAAAGGCATGGTCAAAATCCCCAACGGGCCGGGCCTGGGCATCGAGATCAACGAGGAGTACGTCAAAGAACGCGCGGCCATCGGCCATCGCTGGCGCAACCCGATCTGGCGTCATGCCGACGGCAGTTTTGCGGAGTGGTGATTTCTCAGGCTGACGCCTGACCCTTGTAGGAGCTGCCGAAGGCCGCGAAAGCGATCTGCCTGAATCACCGCGATTCGCAGCCTTCGGCAGCTCCTACAGGCGTTCACCCAGTTCATAGCGACCTCAATAAAGACAAAAAGAGGCACCTCACATGCAAACCCGCACACTCGAAGGGGCGGCGTCATTAGTCACGCCTACCCGCAAACGTTATTTCATCATGGTCCTGTTGTTCATCACGGTCGTGATCAACTATCTGGACCGCAGTAACCTGTCCATCGCTGCGCCAGCCTTGACCAGCGAGCTGGGTATCGACCCGGTGCATGTCGGGTTGATTTTCTCTGCATTCGGCTGGACTTACGCCGCCATGCAATTGCCCGGTGGCTGGCTGGTTGACCGTGTACCGCCGCGGATTCTGTACACCGCCGCGCTGGCGCTATGGTCCATCGCGACCATCATGCTCGGATTTGCTGCCAGCTTCATCGCGCTGTTCGTATTGCGTATGGCAGTGGGTGCGCTGGAAGCCCCGGCGTATCCCATCAACAGCCGCGTTGTCACAACCTGGTTCCCCGAGCGTGAGCGGGCTACGGCCATTGGTTTTTACACCTCAGGACAGTTCGTCGGTCTGGCATTTCTGACACCAGTGCTGGCCTGGCTGCAAGCGCACTACGGCTGGCACATGGTGTTCGTCAGCACGGGTGCAGTGGGCGTGCTCTGGGCGGTGATCTGGTACATGGTGTACCGCGAGCCTCGTGATTTCAAAGGCGTGAACGACGCGGAGATTCAACTGATCCGTGAAGGTGGCGGACTGGTGGATATCCAGGCTGACACGGCCAAAGAAAAACGTCCGTTCAGTTGGGCGGATCTGGGCATCGTGCTCACCAAGCGCAAGCTTTGGGGGATCTATCTGGGCCAGTTCTGCCTGAACTCGACGCTGTGGTTCTTTCTGACCTGGTTCCCGACCTACCTGGTGAAATATCGCGGCATGGATTTCATCAAGTCTGGCCTGCTGGCGTCGCTGCCATTCCTCGCAGCATTCGTCGGTGTGCTGTGTTCGGGGTTCTTCTCCGACTGGTTGATCCGTCGTGGTTACACCGTTGGCTTTGCGCGCAAATTACCGATCATTGCCGGTCTGCTGATTTCTACCTCGATCATTGGCGCCAACTTCGTTGACTC
Source organism: Pseudomonas maioricensis (assembly GCF_022790535.1). GTDB lineage: Bacteria > Pseudomonadota > Gammaproteobacteria > Pseudomonadales > Pseudomonadaceae > Aquipseudomonas > Aquipseudomonas maioricensis. The sequence continues at coordinate 26,602 of NZ_LOHG01000021.1, read as the reverse complement.
GACGCCACTGGTCATCGCGTTCCTGGCGCTGGCGTTCTTCGGTAACGGTCTGGCTTCAATCACCTGGTCGCTGGTCTCGACCCTGGCTCCGGCGCGTCTGCTGGGCTTGACCGGCGGGACCTTCAACTTCATCGGCAATCTCTCGGCCATTGCCACACCGATCGTGATTGGCTTCCTGGTCTCCGGTGATTCTTTTGCGCCTGCCATCACCTACATTGCAGTGCTGGCGCTGATTGGCGCGCTGTCCTACATCCTGTTGGTGGGCAAGGTCGAGCGTATCGAGCTTTAACCGTCGGCATCGCGGTTGGCACAGATACAGGCTGGCGGCGATAATGCCGCCAGCTTTTTGATGGGATCAGGTCTGATATGTCGCAAGCGTTCGACGACACAGCAAGCAGCACCTCCAGGGATTCTGCACCGACCGGCACACAAACGCTGCTGCGTGGGCTGGGCGTGGTCCAGGCCGTCGCTAGCGGTGCTCGGGATCTCAAGGAAATCGCCCGGCGCATTGGAACCACGCGCAGCACGACCCACCGGCTGGTGAGCTGTCTGGTAGAGGAGCGCTATCTGCGAGTTTTACCGCAGGTCGGTTATCTATTGGGGCCGAAGTTGATCGAGCTGGGTTTCCAGGCGCGTGAAGAGGTGCCTTTGGCCATGCTCGCCCGGCCGTACCTGGATGAGCTTTCGCAGTTGACTGGCGACACCGTCCACCTCGCTATTCGCGATGGCGACGAAGTGCTTTACCTGCACAAGAACCCAGGCCGTAACGGTCCGGAGATGCGTTCGCGGGTCGGGCATCGCATGCCCTTGGCGCGCACCGGGATTGGCAAGGCATTGTTGCTGGACAGTCCTGAAAGTGAATGGCAGCGTCTGTATCAGGTCAGTCTGCCGCAGATGGCGCCGAATCCTTTATGGCCGGCCCATCAGGAGCAATCCTGGGAGCAGGTTCGGCAACGTATGCATGAGTATGTCGAGGGCGGTTACGCTTTTGATCTGGAGGACAACGAACCTTCGATTCGCTGCGTGGCAGCGCCGATTCGTGATGCGGGCAAGCACATTGTTGCCGGTATCAGCATCGCCAGTACCGTGCCTTACATGCCGCTGGAAAAAATGGCCGAGCTGGTGCCGTTGATCAAGCAGGTGGCGGCCAGGTTGTCGGCTGAGTTAGGAGGCTGAACACCAGTATCTGTAGGAGTGAGCTTGCTCGCGATGCGATATGACAGTCGATAATTAACTGACTGGTCTGACGCTATCGCGAGCAAGCTCACTCCTACCGTATTTCTGCGGTTGTTACGCCTTCAACGTCGCCATATCAATCACAAAGCGATATTTCACATCGCCTTTTACGACGCGCTCAAACGCTTCATTGATATTGCGGATGTCGAGCATTTCGATATCACAGGTGATGTCGTGTTCGGCGCAGAAATCCAGGACTTCCTGAGTTTCTGCCATACCACCGATCATCGAGCCCGCCAATACTTTGCGGGACATGACCAGATTGACCGCGTTAACCGGCGGATCTACAGGCTCGATCAGCCCGACCAGAATGTGCACACCGTCGAAGCGCAGGGTTTGCAGGTACGGGTTGAGGTCGTGCTGCACGGGGATGGTGTCCAGCAGGAAGTTAAAGGTCCCGGCAACGGCTTGCATCTGTGCTTCGTCGGTGGAAATGACCACGTGATCAGCGCCCTGACGACGACCTTCCTCTGCCTTGCTGGCGGAGCGGGTGAACAGGGTGACTTCAGCACCCATCGCCTTGGCGAACTTGATGCCCATGTGGCCCAGGCCGCCCATGCCCAATACGCCAACCTTGTCGCCCGCTTTGACGCCGTAGTGCTTGAGCGGCGAGTAGGTGGTGATACCGGCACACAGAATCGGTGCGGCGCTTGCCAGGTTCAGTTTCTCCGGGATGCTCACGACAAAGCGCTCGCTGACCACGATGCTGTCCGAATAGCCGCCCATCGTCAGGCTGCCGTCAATGCGGTCTTTGCCGGCGTAAGTCGGTGTCATGCCGTTCTGGCAGTAGTTTTCCAGGTCCGCTTTGCAGGCATCGCAGCTGCGGCACGAGTCAACCATGCAGCCAACGCCGACCAGATCGCCGACTTTGTATTTGGCGACATCAGCACCGACGGCGGTCACTTTGCCGACGATTTCGTGGCCGGGCATCAGTGGGTAAGCAGCGAAGCCCCACTCGTCGCGGGCCTGGTGGATATCGGAGTGGCAAACGCCGCAGAACATGATGTCAATGGCCACGTCGTCCGGGCGCGGGCTACGGCGTTCGAAGGACATGGGGGCGAGGGGCGCGGTCGATGATTGAGCGGCATAACCGATAGCTGTGTACATGATGAACCTCGCAAGGTGATGACAAATTGAACTGGTAATTGTCCGGGAACGGCTTTTTCAGGGCCATGAACATTCCTCCGTGAGTCATGCCTATTCCTACGGATATTGGTGGCTCAAGATTGCTCTACGGCGCATATCTGCGATGATGCAAGTGTCTAATCCTCTGCTCGGTGCCTCATGTCGTTGCCTCATCATTCCGATGCCAATGCCACTCTCGTTTCGCTGATCAAGCCTTTGGCGACACGCCCGGGTTTTGTGCCGACGCTGCTGCCTGAAGTCAACGTGGTGTCGCTCTCTACCTATGTGGCAAGCAGCCCGCAGATTTACGAGCCGAGCCTGATGATCATTGCTCAGGGCGGTAAGCTGGCCAGTCTGGGGTCGCGTACTCTGGATTACGGTGCCGGGCATTATCTGGTTCAGGCGCTTTCGGTGCCGTTCATGTGTGAAACGTTCGCCACGCCTCAGGCGCCCTTGTTTGGGGTGTCAGTAGCGATTGATCGTGTGATGTTGGGCGAGTTGGTGCAGGCCATGGGGCCTATGCCTGATCAGGTCGTCGAAGCGCAGACACCTGAATCAATGACGTCTGCTGTGCTGGATGCGCCGATGCGTGAAAGTGTCGAGCGCTTGTTGCGCTGCCTGCATGATCCACTGGATTGTCAGGTCATGGGCCCGTCACGCTTGCGCGAGGTGCTTTACGCTGCGTTACGTGGCCCACAGGCCGGTGTCTTGCGCGCGCTGGTCGCGCAGCAGAGTCACTTTTCCCGAATCGCCGCTTCACTGGCTTATCTGCACAGTCATTACGCCGAGCCGCTGAATGTCGAAACCCTGGCACGGCAGGCGAACATGAGTGCTTCGACGTTTCACGAGCATTTCAAACGCAGCACATTGTTATCGCCGGTCCAGTATCTGAAACGGCTGCGCCTGCTCAAGGCCCAGCAAATGTTGATTGCCGAAGGAATGGGAGTGGCACAGGTTGCGCATTGCGTTGGCTATCAGAGCACCTCGCAATTCAGTCGCGAGTACAAACGCTACTTTGATCGAAACCCGGGCGAAGAGGGCGTTCACCTGCGAATCCCTGCCTGATTTGTGAATAAAAAAAGCCCCGTAAGGGGCTTTTCTCTTGCAGCTTGCAGCTAAGAACTTGCCGCTGTTCTTTTACATATTCGGATACGTTGGGCCGCCGCTGCCTTCTGGTGTCACCCAGGTGATGTTTTGCGAAGGATCCTTGATGTCGCAGGTCTTGCAGTGCACGCAGTTCTGGGCGTTGATCTGGAAGCGCTTCTCGCCGTCTTCCTGCGTGACCACTTCATAAACGCCTGCCGGGCAGTAACGCTGGGCCGGTTCGTCGTACAAGGGCAGGTTGGTGCTGATCGGGATGCTCGGGTCAGTCAGCTTCAGGTGGCAAGGCTGTTCTTCTTCGTGGTTGGTACCGGAGATGAACACCGAGCTGAGCTTGTCGAAACTGAGCTTGCCGTCGGGTTTCGGGTAGTCAATCTTCGCCGAGTCCGCGGCCAGCTTCAGGCAGGCATAATCCGGCTTGGTGTCGTGCAGGGTAAACGGCAGCTTGCCGCCAAAGATGTTCTGATCAACAAAGTTAAACGCGCCGCCGATGATCGCACCGAACTTATGCAGTGCCGGACCGAAGTTACGGCTGGCGAACAGCTCTTCATGCAACCAGCTGTTTTTGAATGCGGTGACGTAAGCGTTCAGTTCATCGCCGCCTTCCTTGCCTGCCAGCAACGCTTCTGCCACCGATTCAGCCGCCAGCATGCCGGACTTCATGGCGGTATGGCTGCCTTTGATCTTGGCGAAGTTAAGCGTGCCCAGATCGCAGCCGATCAGTGCGCCACCCGGGAAGACCATTTTTGGCAGCGAATTCAGGCCGCCCTTGCAGATCGCCCGCGCGCCATAGCTGATGCGTTTGCCGCCTTCCAGGTACTGGGCGATGACCGGGTGATGTTTATAGCGCTGGAATTCGTCGAACGGCGACAGATAAGGGTTGCTGTAAGACAGGTCGACGATGAGGCCAACGACCACCTGGTTGTTTTCCAGGTGATAAAGGAAGGAGCCGCCCATGTTGTCGTCGTCCAGCGGCCAGCCGGCGGTATGTACCACCAGACCTTGTTCGTGTTTAGCCGGGTCGACTTCCCACATTTCCTTCAGGCCGATGCCGTAGTGCTGTGCGTCAGCTTCGGTATCAAGGTTGAAACGTTTGATCAGTTGCTTGCCAATGTGTCCGCGGCAGCCTTCGGCGAACAGCGTGTACTTGCCACGCAACTCCATACCGGGCGTATACAGCCCGTCTTTTGGCTGGCCCTCACGGTCGACACCCAGGTCGCCGGTAATAATGCCGCGTACTACGCCGTTTTCGTCGATCAGGGCTTCCTGAGCGGCGAAGCCCGGGTAGATTTCGACGCCGAGGTTCTCGGCCTGCTGAGCAAGCCAGCGGCACAGGTTGCCCAGCGAGATAATGTAGTTGCCCTCGTTGTGCATGGTCTTGGGCACGAACAGGTCAGGGACTTTTACTGATTTTTCAGCGCTGCGCAGAACATAGATGTCATCGCGCTTGACCGGAGTGTTCAGCGGTGCGCCGAGGTCTTTCCAGTCCGGGAACAGCTCGTTCAGGGCGCGAGGTTCGAACACTGCGCCCGAGAGGATGTGTGCGCCAACTTCGGAGCCTTTTTCCACCACGCAGACGCTGATTTCCTGACCGGCTTCAGCAGCCTTTTGCTTCAGACGGCACGCGGCAGAAAGCCCGGCGGGGCCGGCACCGACGATGACGACGTCGAATTCCATAAATTCGCGTTCCACAGGCTATCTCCTACTCAAGGCTCACAGTATTTTTTTATATGAAGCGTACAGGCTACGTGTCGGGCATCAGCAACCCGCGCACGTTCAAATGCGGCGCATTATATCTACACCACCTGACAGGGCCAATACAAACGTTTGTTTGAAATGGCCGCAGGCCATATAAAACATAGATGCGCGGCTCATGACTGGCGGTTTTGTCGTATTGACCGCATAACGGGTTGCGGTCAAGATACGGACGGTTTTGCGCTCGCCGTAGGCTGGACATCGCCTAAACTGCACCTCTGAGGCGTCACGAGCGCGCTACAGGCAAATCCAGGTCGCAAATATGCGGGTGCGAAGTTTACACGCCCGTTTGCGTCAGATGTACGGCATCTGGCGTTTATCCCTGTTTTTGGTGGCTTGTTTATTGAGTTCACCGTTCGTTCTGTACGAATACGGCTGTTTCCAGAGGTGGTATTGCTGCACTGATGACGTATATCAATCGCTTGGCTAGCTGCTAGCCGGGCGACTTCTTTTCACCGGAGAGAAACGAGGAATCCATGAAGGTTCTTGTAGCTGTCAAACGAGTGGTCGACTATAACGTCAAGGTTCGCGTCAAGGCGGACAACTCCGGCGTCGATCTCGCTAACGTCAAAATGTCGATGAACCCCTTCTGCGAAATCGCTGTGGAAGAAGCCGTACGCCTGAAAGAGAAGGGCGTTGCGACCGAAATCGTGGTGGTTTCCATTGGCCCGACCAACGCTCAGGAGCAGCTGCGTACCGCGTTGGCTCTGGGGGCCGATCGTGCCATCCTCGTTGAGTCCGCTGATGAGTTGAACTCCCTGGCTGTTGCCAAGTTGCTCAATGCCGTCGTTGCCAAGGAGCAGCCACAGCTGGTTATCCTCGGCAAGCAGGCGATCGACAGCGACAACAACCAGACTGGCCAGATGCTCGCAGCTCTGAGCGGTTTTGCTCAGGGTACCTTTGCTTCGAAAGTCGAAGTGAGCGGTGACAAGGTTGCTGTGACCCGTGAGATCGACGGTGGTCTGCAAACCGTTTCGTTGAGCCTGCCAGCGGTGGTCACCACTGACCTGCGTCTGAACGAGCCACGCTACGCCTCGCTGCCAAACATCATGAAAGCCAAGAAGAAGCCGTTGGAAGTGCTGACGCCTGACGCTTTGGGTGTTTCCACCGCATCGACTACCAAGACCATCAGGGTTGAAGCACCTGCTGCACGTAGCGCGGGCATCAAGGTCAAGTCGGTCGCTGAATTGGTCGAGAAACTGAAAAACGAAGCGAAGGTGATCTGACCATGACTATCCTGGTAATCGCTGAACACGACAACGCTGCATTGGCTCCGGCCACTCTTAACACTGTCGCTGCAGCTGCCAAAATCGGTGGCGACATTCACGTACTGGTTGCCGGTGCAGGCGCTTCTGCTGTTGCCGACGCTGCTGGCAAAGTAGCGGGTGTGGCTAAAGTGCTGGTAGCCGATAACGCCGCCTACGCCCATCAGTTGCCGGAAAACATCGCTCCACTGGTCGTTGAACTGGCCGGTGGTTACAGCCACATTCTGGCTGCTGCTACTTCCAACGGCAAAAACATCCTGCCACGCGTTGCTGCCCTGCTGGACGTTGACCAGATCTCCGAGATCATCTCGGTGGAATCGGCAGACACTTTCAAGCGTCCGATCTACGCCGGTAACGCTATCGCCACAGTGCAATCGTCGGCGTCGGTCAAAGTGATCACCGTTCGTGCCACCGGTTTCGATCCGGTTGCTGCTGAGGGTGGTTCTGCCGCGGTTGAAGCAGTTTCCGCTGCTCATGATGCAGGCAAGTCCAGCTTCGTTGGCGAAGAACTGGCCAAGTCTGATCGTCCAGAGCTGACAGCTGCCAAGATCGTCGTTTCTGGCGGTCGTGGCATGCAGAATGGCGACAACTTCAAGCACTTGTACGCGCTGGCGGACAAGCTGGGTGCCGCTGTTGGCGCTTCCCGTGCCGCAGTGGACGCAGGCTTCGTGCCGAACGACATGCAGGTCGGTCAGACCGGCAAGATCGTTGCTCCTCAGTTGTACATTGCGGTGGGTATTTCCGGCGCGATCCAGCATCTGGCGGGTATGAAAGATTCCAAAGTGATCGTCGCGATCAACAAGGACGAAGAGGCTCCTATCTTCCAGGTAGCCGATTACGGTTTGGTCGCCGACTTGTTCGAAGCAATCCCTGAGCTGGAGAAGCTGGTTTAATCCAGACGCCTGCCTTATAACTGCTTCTATAGAAGCCCGTTCGTTTCGGCCTGTGAGCATTGCACCGAGTGCAAGTTCACGTGATCCGGGCGAGCGGGTTTTTTATTGGCTGTCTTTCTATAGGCAAATAAAGCGATGGGCAAAAAAACCTTGGCGCAAAAAACTGATGCATAAAGGACTCTCCATGGCTCGGCCAACAAAGCTGCTTTCAGCGCTCGCAATCGGCTTGCTCGTCCTGCCCGTTCAGGCGTTTGCAGCAGGCAAGTGCGAACGTTTGATCGTTACCGGCAGCCCGGATGCGCCGCCTTATCTATGGCGTGACCCTCAGGATCCGAAACACTTGATGGGTGCCAATGCTGACCTGTTCAAGCAGGCGGCGCAGGAGTTGGGCATCAAAGTCGAAGTGTTATATGCCGGTAAACGAAGCCAGGCGCTTGAAGAGGTGCGTAGCGGTCGTATGGACATGCTGGTGGATGCGCCCTTGAATCAGACTGAGCTGGAGGCGCTGGACTACATCCATCCGCCTCTAATCCAGAATGAGATCATGGTCTGGACCGGTCACGATCAGGCATTGCCGCTCAGCACACTGGCTGATCTTCAAGGTCACACTGGCGCTGCTTCCGAAAGAATTCGCCTCACGCAAGCGTTCGAGGCGGCTGCCAAGGCGCACCTTACGCTTGAGCGTCTTCCCAATCTCACAGAGGCCTTCCAGAAGTTGATGCTGGGCCAGGTAGACTACGTGCTTGCCAGTCGTTATCCGGGCATGGCGATGGTGCAGACGCTGGGGCTTGCCAAGGATCTGCTCGCGCGCCCGGAGCCTGTGGACCGGCCGGGCCTGTATCTCGCGCTGTCGTTCAACTCGGCCTGCAATGATCCCTGGCTTCGCGGACAACTGGCCAAAAAGATGACAGAATCGGCCGCCTCTGGTCTGTCGGGCGAAGCAGTTAAACGCAATCTGGAAATCTGGAAGGCTCAACTACTGCAACCGGCCAGCGCCTCAAACAAGTAGGAATGTTTTTTGTGATTTCTTCTGTAATTGGTTATGCGACTGTGTTTGTAAAAAAACGCGCGTTATTTGCCGCTATGGCGCTCGCTGCATTGGCTGGCTGTGCCAATGATCCGGCCCCGATTGAACAAATGAAGCTGACTGAAAAAGCCGTTACTCAGGCCAAGGCTGTAGGTGCGGTTGACGATGAGCCAGCCATGCAGTCGGCAGAATCGAAACTGGCTCAGGCCCGGTCCGATATGACCAACCAGTCGTATAAGGCTGCGCGCATGCAGGCCGAACAGGCTGAACTGGATGCGCGTCTGGCGGAGGCCCGGGTTCTGACTGAAAAGAGTCAGGAGCAAGTGACTCAACTGAATACTCGCCTCAATCGTCTGCGCAAGCAGTTGGGGGAAGGCCAGTGAAGCGTATTCCTCGTGTATTAAGCGTCTGCCTGCTGTTGGGCTCTGCCGGACTTTATGGGTGCGCAGGTCACCAGGGCGGCGAGCAGGCTTTGCAGCAGGCCAGTGCCGACTTCCAGAAAGTTAAAGAAGACGGCGATGTTCTACGCAGCGCTCCCAAGGATGTAGTCCGGGCAGGTGAGTTGCTGGGCAAGGCAGAGCGGTTGTCGAGCTATCTGGGCAGTGGCAGTGACGTGGCGCATTACGCCTACCTCAGCAGTCGCTACAGTGAGATCGCTCGCGAGCACAGCAATTTTTTGCTCAATAGCGAGCGCCTGGAAAAGCTGGAGATGGAGCGTCAGCGTTTGCAGCTGGCATTGCGGGAGGCGAAGCTGGCCAGCGCTCAGCAACACGGTCAGTGGCTGGAAGACCAGATTGTCAGCCTTGCCACTACGCAGACCGAGCGTGGATTGGTCATGACGTTGGGCGATGTGTTGTTCGATACCGGTCATGCTGAACTGAAAAGCTCGGCCAACCGGACTGTGCTCAAAGTCGTGCAATTTCTGCAGCTCAATCCAAAGCGTATCGTTCGTATCGAAGGCTACACCGATAACATCGGCGACAAGCAGGAAAACCTGCGCTTGTCCCAGGAGCGGGCGCAATCGGTGGCTGACGTGCTGACGGACCTGGGTGTTGATGAAAAACGTATCCACGTTCAGGGCTACGGTGATGAATATCCGGTAGAGGCCAACGCGTCGGAGCGTGGGCGCGCGAAAAACCGTCGGGTTGAGATCGTTTTTTCTGATTCAAAAGGGCATCTCGGCCCTAATCGTTAAAAAGTTTAAAAAAATCGACGCCTGTTTTCAGGTGTCGATTTTTTTTGGCCAAAAAAGCCGGTTGGTTGGCGTTTTTGCCTGATTAATTATTTAAACAACTCATCGCAGGGCTAGCCCTTTGGGAAACTGTCCCAGTACACTTCACAACTGTTCTGGTGACAAAACGACTCTTTCCTTACAAAAGCAAGTCGCCAGCGGTTCTAGAGGCTGCGTCATGACCAACCTTCTGCTCTACCAAAAAATCGCTCAGCAACTGGCTGAAGATATTCGCCGTGGTGTTTATCAGCCCGGCGAGCGTGTGCCTTCCGTGCGCAAGATGAGTTCTCAGCTCAATGTCAGTCATGCGACCGTCTTGCAGGCCTATGCGAATCTGGAAGATCAGGGCTTGATCCGGGCGCGTCCCCAGTCCGGTTATTACGTGCACCAGACGCCGGCTTTAACGGCGCCTACGCCCGATATTGCCAGGGTTGAAAGGCCCGGGCTGGTAACGCGCAGCAGTATCATTCAGCAGGTTTTGATGGAGTCGCGCCGAGAGGGGGTATTCCCCTTGGGCGCCGCAGTGCCTCACGTTGACTACCTTCCGGTGCGCGCCCTGCATCAGCAGATCGCCAAAGTGACGCGCTTCCAGAGCCCGCGGGCCTTCAGTTATATGTTCAGCCCAGGATTCGAGCCGCTTCGTCGTCAGGTCGCGATTCGCATGCGTGATGCAGGCGTGGTGGTTGATCCGGCCGACGTGGTCATCACCCACGGATGCGTCGATGCCTTGCAGATGGCGTTGCGCGTGGTTACGCGGCCTGGTGACCTGATTGCGGCAGAATCGCCAAGTTACTACGGGTTGCTCCAGTTGGCTGACCTGTTAGGCCTCAAAGTCATTGAGATTCCCAGTGATCCGCAAACCGGCATCAGTCTTGAGGCATTACAGTTGGCGGCCAACCAATGGTCTATCAAGGCGTTGGTGCTCACCTCGCGGCTGAGCAATCCTTTGGGCAGCACCATGCCCGAAGAGCGTCAGAAGCACTTGCTGCGTCTGGTCTCCGATTTCGACATCCAGGTGGTTGAGGATGATATCTATGGCGAGCTGATGTTTGAGCAGGGGCGCGCCAAGGCATTGAAGGCGTTTGACCGGCTAGGCCGCGTTATTTACTGCTCCAGCTTCTCAAAAACCTTGTCGCCGGGTGTGCGTATCGGCTGGATGATTGCGGGCAAATATCAGGCAGAAATTCAGCGTCTGCAGATATTCAGTACTCACTCGGCGTGTAGCGTCACTCAGATGGGGGTTGCTGCCTATCTGGAAAATGGGGGCTATGATCGGCATCTGCGCTTTATCCGCGTGGAATACCGAAAAAATCTCAGCGCATTTCAGCTGGCTGTACAGCAGTACTTCCCTGAAGGAACGCAAATGAGCCGACCTCTGGGTGGTTTCATTCTGTGGGTCAGCTTGCCTGGGCGAGTCAATACCCAGGAACTGCATATCAGAGCTTTGGAGCAGGGCATCAGCATTGCACCGGGACTTATCTTCAGCAATACAGAACAGTTCAATCACTGTATTCGTCTGAACTGTGGCATTCCATGGAATCGTGAGGCAGAGCGGGCGCTGATGACGCTCGGAATGCTTGCCAAGCAGTTATGCCAGGAAACGGTTGACCTCTACTGAGGTCAGCTATGTAGGTCCTGCAGAAATAGCGTCGATCTGTGGGTTGAATCTCTGTCTTGTTATTGGACGTGCAACAGGCGAGCATGTGTTCTCTGCCTTTGCCATTTCTGCCTTATGAATGTTTTTCGCTGTATCGCACTGTCGATTGTCGTTCTTCTGGGTGCCTGTGATGCTCGGGAGAATGTTGCGCCCAAGCCTAAGGTTTCCGCAGAGGCTCAGTCTCCGGTGAAGCCGGATGCCAGCCATCCCGCTGCCGTGCCGACCAAGCCTGTTGCTGAGTCTGCTCCTGAGCCTGTCAAGGCGCCCGTGCATGAGTTGGCGCCCAATGTTTCAGTGGTTCCGGTGACAGCCAAAGGCGACGCAACGCCCGCCAGCAAAGCGAACAAGGCAGATTCAGCCAAGGCGCCTGTGGCCAAAACAGCGGCCGAGAAAAAGCGCGACGCGGTAACCCGCAAGTCAGTGGCCGAAAGTAAAAAAACGCTCAAAGACACCAGTCTCAACAATGCCAAGCTCGATTTGAGCCTGCCACCTGAGCTGGCTGAAGAGTTGCAGCCCGCTGGAACGACCAAGGCTAAACCTCGCAAACCTTTACTGCCGCCGATGTTTGGTGACAAGCGTGCTTCGGGTAACGACCCATTTGAGCTCAATGGACGTATTCTCAGCAACGAAATGGAGTTGCAGATGCGTAACGAGAGTCGGCGCGATGTGGAGGGTGCTGCCCTGGACTTCAAGTTCAGGCAGTAGTGACGGCCATTTCAAACGTGCGTTTCAGCGGGTACTATCGTCACTTCTAAATTATCTGTCAGGGTGCTGGTCATGGACTGCCGCTCAGGCTGTGGTGCTTGCTGCATCGCGCCTTCTATCACTTCCCCGATCCCCGGCATGCCTGATGGCAAGCCTGCGGGCGAGCGTTGCCTGCATCTCTCGCTGGACATGCTGTGTGCGATCTTTGGCCAGCTCGAACGGCCTGCTGTGTGCAGTCAGTTCATGGCGGCGCAGGATGTTTGTGGGGTGGATCAGGCGGATGCGATTCGTCTTATTACCTGGTGGGAGGAGGCGACGGCGGTAGCGTAACCCTTGCTGAGCGACAGAATTGATTCGCTGGAACTTCAAACAATAAGGAATACAAGAATGAGTTCGCTGCATCGAATGGCTGTTGTCTGTGGTTTGACGGTGTTTATGTCTGCGGGTGTTCACGCTGATGACTGGAAAGTCGCGAAGAATGAGGAAGGGATCAAGGTCTCGCTCAGTGAGGTGCCAGGTTCTCAGTACAAGGCCTATCGCGGCGAAACGGTGATCAATGCCAGTGTCGCGAAGCTGCGCGGCCTGCAGGAGGACGTAGCGGGCGCCTGTGCATGGATTCATGAGTGCAAATCGCAAAAGGTGCTCAAGCACGAGGGTAATCAGGCATGGACCTATACCCAGATCAACACGCCGTGGCCCGTAACCCCGCGTGATTCAGTGCTGCTGGTGACGACGGAGGAGGGCGCCGACGGTAGCCTGACTCGTAAACTCCAGGAAGTGCCCAAGTACATTCCCGAAGAGAAAGGCTTTGTGCGGGTGTCGCAGGTCGACGGCTTCTGGAAATTCGTACCCCAAGGCCCGGACAAGACTCAAGTGACTTATCAGGTGCATACCGAGCCGGGCGGTAGCGTGCCTTCCTGGCTGGCCAACAAGTTTGTGGTGGATGCGCCGTTTAATACGTTGAAGGCGTTGAAGGAAAGGGCTGAGAAGTAGGCTCTCTGATCAAACATAAAATAACCCACTGAAGTTGGATGCTTTTTTGTAGGAGTGAGCTTGCTCGCGATAGCGGTCGAACTGTTGAGAGTTATCGTCTGGCCTGACGCTGTCGCGAGCAAGCTCACTCCTACAGGTCCAATGTCTGCTTCGCGACAGCGCTGTTTCAGGGCGCAGAGCGATCTCCTGCGGGGAATGGATAATCAACAAGTGCCATATTCTTCAGACACAAAAAAGGGCTGCCAATGGCAGCCCTTTTCAGTTGTAGCGTGAAGCTTACTTGCGGTCTTCCAGTGGCACGATATCGCGGGCCACGTAGCCGGTGTACAGCTGGCGTGGACGGCCAATCTTGTACGGGCTGGAGAGCATTTCCTTCCAGTGCGAGATCCAGCCGACGGTCCGCGCCAGGGCGAAGATTACGGTGAACATGCTGGTTGGAATGCCGATCGCCTTGAGGATGATGCCCGAATAGAAGTCAACGTTCGGGTACAGCGAGCGTTCGATGAAGTAAGGATCGGTCAGTGCGATCTCTTCGAGGCGCATGGCCAGCTCAAGTTGCGGGTCATTGGTGATGCCCAGCTCCTTGAGAACCTCGTCGCAGGTCTGTTTCATTACCGTGGCGCGCGGGTCGCGGTTCTTGTAAACCCGGTGACCGAAGCCCATCAGCTTGAACGGATCGTTCTTGTCCTTGGCCTTGGCGATGAACTTGTCGATGTTCGACACGTCGCCAATTTCATCAAGCATGGACAACACGGCTTCGTTCGCACCGCCGTGGGCTGGGCCCCAGAGTGCGGCGATACCGGCAGCGATACAGGCGAACGGGTTGGCACCCGAGGAGCCTGCCATCCGCACGGTAGACGTCGAGGCGTTTTGCTCGTGGTCGGCGTGCAGGATGAAAATCTTGTCCATGGCCTTGGCCAGCACCGGGCTGATCGGTTTGATCTCGCACGGTGTGTTGAACATCATGTGCAGGAAGTTCTCGGCGTAGCTCAGGTCGTTGCGTGGGTACATCATGGGTTGGCCCATGGAGTACTTGTAAACCATTGCTGCCAGAGTCGGCATTTTGGCGACCAGGCGGATTGCCGAGATTTCACGGTGCTGTGGATTATTGATGTCCAGAGAGTCGTGATAAAACGCGGAAAGTGCGCCGACCACGCCGCACATCACCGCCATTGGGTGGGCGTCGCGGCGGAAGCCGTTGAAGAATGTCTTGAGTTGTTCGTGAACCATGGTGTGGTTTTTCACGACAACAACGAACTGGGCTTTCTGCTCGGCGGTTGGCAGTTCGCCGTTCAGCAGCAAGTAGCAGGTTTCCAGGTAGTCCGATTGCTCGGCCAGTTGCTCGATCGGATAGCCGCGATGCAGCAGGATCCCGTTGTCACCATCAATGTAGGTGATCTTCGACTCGCAAGAGGCGGTCGACATGAAGCCTGGGTCGAATGTGAAGCGGCCGGTGGCTGTGAGACCACGTACGTCGATAACGTCGGGGCCTACGGTGCCGGTCAGAATGGGCAGCTCGACGGGGGCTGCGCCCTCGATGATCAACTGCGCTTTATTATCAGCCATGTGGCCTCCTATTTATGCTTCAAATCATCAGACGGCCCCCCACGCAGGGCCCGCACCACTATAGTTAGATAAAATCTAAAGTCAATTTGCCTAAAGTCGTGTTCCAGAAGGCTTTCAGGCTTGATTTGCCCTGCGACATTCTGTCACTTACGCTTTTTATCCGGCCAGCGCAATCACCTATTTGAAGGGCTTCTCTGCGTTGTCATTAGTGACCTAACTGTCTATACTCGGCGTCCGACCGCCAGGGGCTTTAGGGCCTGTATACCGGAGGTCGTCACTCCCTGGGTGGTGGGTACCTGACCAGTGCACTTCCCAATAATTTGCCCTGATTGTTAGGGGCTCTTCAGTGTGAAATAAAGCCGTGAAAAGCCAACGACCTGTAAACCTAGACCTAAGGACCATCAAACTCCCAGTCACTGCTTACACGTCCATTCTTCACCGTGTCTCCGGAGTCATTCTCTTTGTCGGCCTCGTCATCATGCTTTACGCATTGGACAAGTCGCTGAGTTCCGAGGAAGGCTTCGGTGAGGTGAAAGCGTGTCTGACCAGCCCGCTGGCCAAGCTTGTGATTTGGGCTCTCCTGTCCGCCTTGCTTTATCACCTGGTAGCGGGTATCCGCCACCTGATCATGGATGCGGGCATCGGCGAGACGCTGGAAGGCGGCAAGCTGGGCTCCAAAATCGTTATCGCCGTATCCGTGGTGGTAATCGTTCTGGCGGGAGTATGGATATGGTAACCAACGTCACTAACCTGTCGCGTTCGGGCCTCTATGACTGGATGGCGCAGCGCGTATCTGCGGTCGTGCTCGCGGCTTATTTCATTTTCCTGATCGGATATCTGGTCGCGCATCCGGGCATCGACTATGCCCAGTGGCACGGCCTGTTCTCCCACACTGCAATGCGCATCTTCAGCCTGTTGGCCCTCGTTGCTCTGGGCGCTCACGCCTGGGTCGGCATGTGGACCATCGCAACTGACTACCTGACGCCGATGGCGCTGGGCAAGTCGGCGACGGTTGTGCGTTTCCTGTTCCAGGCTGTTTGCGGCGTTGCGATGTTCGCTTACTTCGTCTGGGGTGTGCAGATTCTTTGGGGTATCTGATTCATGGCTAACATAAATACACTTTCATTCGACGCCATCATTATTGGTGGCGGCGGTGCAGGCATGCGCGCTGCCTTGCAGCTGGCTCAGGGCGGCCACAAGACCGCCGTAGTCACCAAGGTTTTCCCGACTCGCTCGCACACTGTTTCGGCTCAGGGTGGCATCACCTGCGCAATCGCTTCTGCCGATCCAAACGATGACTGGCGCTGGCACATGTACGATACCGTCAAGGGTTCCGACTACATCGGTGACCAGGACGCTATTGAATACATGTGTCAGGAAGGCCCGGCTGCGGTTTATGAACTGGACCACATGGGTATGCCGTTCTCGCGTACCGAGCAGGGCCGTATCTACCAGCGCCCGTTTGGTGGTCAGTCCAAGGATTTCGGCAAGGGCGGTCAGGCTGCACGTACGTGCGCTGCATCCGACCGTACCGGTCACGCACTGTTGCACACCCTGTATCAGGGCAACCTGAAAGCAGGTACCACCTTTCTGAACGAGTACTACGCCGTTGATCTGGTGAAGAACCAGGATGGCGCGTTCGTAGGTGTGATCGCGATCTGCATCGAAACCGGCGAAACCATGTACATCCGCGCCAAGGCGACTGTATTGGCGACCGGCGGTGCTGGCCGTATCTATTCCTCTACCACCAACGCCCTGATCAACACTGGCGACGGCGTAGGCATGGCATTGCGTGCCGGTGTTCCGGTTCAGGACATCGAAATGTGGCAGTTCCACCCAACCGGCATCGCCGGGGCAGGTGTACTGGTCACTGAAGGTTGCCGCGGTGAAGGCGGATACCTGATCAACAAGCACGGCGAGCGTTTCATGGAGCGCTACGCGCCAAACGCCAAGGACCTTGCTGGTCGTGACGTTGTGGCTCGCTCGATGGTTAAAGAGATCATTGCGGGCAACGGTTGCGGTCCTGATGGCGACCACGTGATGCTCAAGCTCGATCACCTGGGCGAAGAAGTGCTGCACAGCCGTCTGCCAGGTATCTGTGAGCTGTCGAAGACATTTGCACACGTCGATCCGGTTGTTGCTCCGGTACCTGTTGTGCCTACCTGCCACTACATGATGGGTGGTGTTGCTACCAATATTCATGGTCAGGCCATGACTCAGGATGCTGACGGCAACGATCAGATCCTGCCTGGCCTGTTCGCGGTAGGTGAAGTGGCTTGTGTATCTGTGCACGGTGCCAACCGTCTGGGTGGTAACTCGCTGCTCGACCTCGTGGTATTTGGTCGTGCTGCCGGCCTGCACCTGGAGAAAGTGCTGACCGAGGGCATTGAATACGCTGACGCAAGCGATACCGATATCGATGCCGCGCTGAGCCGTCTCAATGGCCTCAACGAGCGTACCGAAGGTGAGGACGTTGCCACTCTGCGTCGCGAGCTGCAAAGCTGCATGCAGAACTATTTCGGCGTGTTCCGTACCGGCGAATACATGCAGAAAGGTATCGCCCAACTGGCGGACCTGCGCGTTCGTATTGCCAACGTGAAGATCAACGACAAGTCCCAGGGCTTCAACACTGCGCGTATCGAAGCGCTTGAGTTGCAAAACCTGCTGGAAGTCGCCGAAGCCACTGCGGTTGCTGCGGAAGTGCGTAAAGAGTCTCGCGGTGCTCACGCTCGCGAAGACTATGAAGATCGTGACGATGAAAACTGGCTGTGCCACACCCTGTACTTCCCGGGCGAGAAGCGGGTTGCCAAACGTGCAGTCAACTTTGCGCCGAAGACAGTACCGGCGTTTGAACCGAAAATTCGGACTTACTAAAGGTGGCCGCTATGTTGAAAGTCGAAGTTTATCGCTACAACCCCGACAGCGACTCTGCGCCTAAAACCCAGGTGTTCGACGTTGATACCGGTGGCAAAGACTTGATGGTGCTGGATGTATTGGCGCTGATCAAGGAACAGGATGAAGGCTTCTCTTACCGTCGTTCGTGCCGCGAAGGTGTTTGTGGCTCAGACGGTATGAATATCAACGGCAAGAACGGCCTGGCGTGCATCACGCCGCTGTCCGCTGTGGTCAAGGGCAACAAGCTGGTGGTGCGTCCGCTGCCTGGTTTGCCTGTAATACGTGACCTGGTTGTTGATATGAGCATCTTCTACAAGCAGTACGAGAAGGTTAAGCCATATCTGTTGAACGATACCCCGGCTCCGGCCATCGAACGTCTTCAGAGTCCTGAAGAGCGTGAGAAGCTGGATGGTCTGTACGAGTGCATTCTGTGTGCTTGCTGCTCGACTTCCTGCCCGTCGTTCTGGTGGAATCCGGATAAATTCCTCGGTCCAGCTGCACTGCTGCAAGCCTACCGTTTCCTGGCTGACAGCCGTGACAACAAGACCGCCGAACGTCTGGCTTCGCTTGATGACCCGTTCAGCGTATTCCGCTGCCGCGGGATCATGAACTGCGTAAACGTCTGTCCGAAGGGCCTTAACCCAACCAAGGCTATCGGTCACGTGCGCAACATGCTCCTGCAAAACGGCGTCTGATTTGACTGTTACACCGTAATGCCGTAATACCCGTAACCGCTGCGGCGCAGGCTTCAACCGGCGCCGTAGTTTTAACCTGAGCAGCAGCAAGTAATGTTGCGGCTCTTATTTTGAAGAAATAAGACCAGCAGGGGCATCCGGGCTGGTACCCGGACTATCTGCGTGATCCTAAGTGACTTGATACAGTCGCTGCACATGACTATCTCAGGTTTACTGTGGTGTCTTCGCCGGTGGTGTCCCCTTACCGAGGGTGACCAAGCATGCAAGAAAGCGTGATGCAGCGCATGTGGAACAGTGCCCACCTTTCCGGTGGTAACGCTGCCTATGTGGAAGAGCTCTATGAGCTCTACCTGCACGACCCTAACGCTGTGCCAGAGGAATGGCGCACCTACTTTCAGAAGTTGCCCGCTGACGGCAACTCTGCCACCGATGTATCGCACTCGACGATTCGCGATCATTTCGTGTTGCTGGCCAAAAACCAGCGCCGCGCCCAACCGGTATCCGCCGGGAGCGTGAGCAGCGAACATGAAAAGAAGCAGGTCGAAGTGTTGCGGCTCATCCAGGCTTACCGTATGCGCGGCCATCAGGCGGCCCAGCTCGACCCGCTGGGGCTGTGGCAACGTACGGCGCCAGCTGACCTGTCGATCAATCACTATGGGTTGACCAACGCTGACCTGGATACCACTTTCCGTGCCGGAGACTTGTTCATCGGCAAAGAGGAAGCGAGCCTACGCGAAATTCAGGACGCGCTACATAAGACATATTGCCGCACCATCGGCGCCGAGTTCACGCACATCGTGGATTCCGAGCAGCGCAACTGGTTCATGCAGCGTCTTGAAAGCGTGCGCGGCCGTCCCGTGTTCTCCGCCGAAATCCAGAGCCACTTGCTCGAGCGCGTTACCGCGGCAGAGGGCCTTGAAAAGTACCTGGGCACTAAATACCCAGGCACCAAGCGCTTCGGTCTGGAAGGTGGCGAAAGCCTGATTCCGATGCTGGACGAGTTGATCCAGCGTTCCGGTTCGTATGGCACCAAGGAAATCGTTATCGGCATGGCTCACCGTGGCCGCCTTAACGTTCTGGTCAACACCTTCGGCAAGAACCCGCGCGAGCTGTTCGACGAGTTTGAAGGCAAGAAAAAAGTCGAGCTGGGTTCCGGTGACGTTAAATATCACCAGGGCTTCTCTTCGAACGTAATGACCGCTGGCGGCGAAGTCCACCTCGCCATGGCGTTCAACCCGTCTCACCTGGAGATCGTTTCTCCGGTGGTTGAAGGTTCGGTTCGTGCTCGTCAGGATCGTCGTAACGATCCAAATGGTGACAAGGTTCTGCCAATTTCCCTCCACGGTGATGCTGCTTTCGCAGGGCAGGGCGTGGTCATGGAAACCTTCCAGATGTCGCAGACTCGCGGCTTCAAGACGGGCGGCACCATCCACATCGTCATCAACAACCAGGTTGGCTTCACCATCAGCAACCCGCTGGACTCGCGCTCCACCGAGTACGCCACCGACGTTGCCAAGATGATTCAGGCGCCGATTCTCCATGTGAATGGTGATGACCCTGAAGCCGTCGTGTTCGTGACCCAGCTGGCTATCGACTACCGCATGCAGTTCAAGCGTGACGTGGTGATCGACCTGGTCTGCTACCGTCGTCGCGGTCACAACGAAGCGGATGAGCCAAGCGGCACCCAGCCTCTGATGTACCAGCAAATCACCAAGCAGCGCACCACGCGTGAGCTGTATGCCGAAAGCCTGATCAAGGCCGGCGTTCTGGATGATGCTCGCGTACAGGCGAAGATCGACGACTACCGCAACGCGCTGGACAACGGTCTGCATGTTGTGAAAAGTCTGGTCAAAGAGCCGAACAAAGAGCTGTTTGTGGACTGGCGTCCGTATCTGGGCCACGCCTGGACTGCGCGTCACGACACCCGCTTTGATCTCAAAACCTTGCAGGAACTGTCAGCCAAGCTGATGGAGCTGCCAGAAGGTTTCGTGGTTCAGCGTCAGGTGCAGAAAATCTACGAAGACCGCCAGAAGATGCAAGCCGGTGGCCTGCCGATCAACTGGGGTTACGCTGAAACCATGGCGTACGCGACGCTGGCGTTCGAAGGTCATCCGATCCGGATGACGGGGCAGGACATCGGCCGCGGTACGTTCTCGCACCGTCACGCTGTGTTGCACAATCAGAAAGACGCCGGGACTTACATCCCGTTGCAGAATCTGTATGCCGGTCAGCCACGTTTCGATCTGTATGACTCCTTCCTTTCGGAAGAAGCCGTGCTGGCGTTCGAATACGGCTACTCGACCACTCAGCCAGATGCGCTGGTTATCTGGGAAGCCCAGTTCGGCGACTTCGCCAACGGTGCGCAAGTGGTTATCGACCAGTTCATCACCAGCGGCGAGCACAAGTGGGGCCGTCTGTGCGGTCTGACCATGTTGCTGCCTCACGGTTATGAAGGGCAGGGCCCAGAGCACTCGTCGGCACGTCTTGAGCGTTACTTGCAGGGTTGTGCCGAGCACAACATTCAGGTGTGCGTACCGACTACGCCAGCGCAGATCTACCACTTGCTGCGCCGTCAGGTTATCCGTCCGCTGCGTAAGCCGCTGATCGTGCTGACACCGAAATCGTTGCTGCGTCACAAGCTGGCTGTTTCGACCCTTGAAGATCTCGCCGAAGGTTCGTTCCAGACTGTCATCCCGGAAATCGACACCCTCGATGCCGCCAAGGTGACCCGTCTGGTGCTGTGCGGCGGCAAGGTTTACTACGACCTGCTGGAAAAACGCCGTGCCGAAGGCCGCGAAGATATCGCCATCGTGCGTATCGAGCAGCTGTATCCGTTCCCGGAAGACGACCTGATGGAGGCGATTGCGCCTTACACCAACCTGCAGAATGTAGTGTGGTGTCAGGAAGAGCCGATGAACCAGGGTGCGTGGTACAGCAGTCAGCATCACCTGCGTCGCAGCGTTGGCAATCACAACCGCAACCTCGTCCTCGAGTATGCCGGTCGTGACGCCTCGGCAGCGCCTGCATGTGGTTACGCTTCGATGCACGCCGAGCAGCAGGAAAAACTGCTGCAAGATGCCTTCACTGTTTAACGCCTTCGCGCATTAGAAACCGAATTAAGGAATTACAGATAATGGCTATCGAGATCAAAGCCCCCTCTTTCCCGGAATCAGTTGCCGACGGCACCATTTCCAAGTGGCACAAACAGCCGGGCGAAGCGGTAAAACGTGACGAGCTGCTGGTTGACATCGAGACTGACAAAGTTGTCCTCGAAGTACTGGCCGAAGCTGACGGCGTACTGGCATCGATCGTGAAAGGCGAGGGCGAAATCGTCCTCTCCAACGAACTGATCGCAACTCTGGACGGTGGCGCTACTGCGTCGGCTGCTCCTGCTGCCGCTGCTGCACCTGCTGCTGCCCCGGCTCAAGCTGCTGCCCCGGCCGCCGCTCCAGCTGCTGGCGACGAAGATTCGGTTGCAGCGCCTGCTGCTCGCAAACTGGCTGAAGAAAACGGCATCAACCTGGCCAGCGTCAAAGGCACTGGTAAAGATGGCCGCGTGACCAAGGAAGACGTGGTTGCTGCTGTTGAAGCCAAGAAATCCGCGCCTGCCGCTGCTCCGGCTGCCAAGCCAGCTGCCGCTGCTGCTCCAGTTGTTGCTACTGGCGACCGCACCGAGAAGCGCGTACCGATGACTCGCGTACGGGCCACCGTTGCCAAGCGTCTGGTTGAAGCTCAGTCGAACATGGCGATGCTGACCACTTTCAACGAAGTCGACATGACTGAAGTCATGGCGCTGCGTTCGAAGTACAAGGACCTGTTCGAGAAGTCCAACAACGGCGTACGCCTGGGCTTCATGTCGTTCTTCGTCAAGGCGACCACCGAAGCGCTGAAACGCTTCCCGGCAGTCAACGCATCGATCGACGGTTCCGACATCGTTTACCACGGCTATGCTGACGTGGGTGTTGCTGTCTCCAGCGACCGTGGTCTGGTAGTTCCGGTTCTGCGTAACGCAGAGCAGATGAGCCTGGCTGAAATCGAAGGCGGCATCGCCACCTTCGGCAAGAAAGCCCGTGACGGCAAACTGTCCATCGACGAAATGACCGGTGGTACCTTCACCATCACTAACGGTGGTACTTTCGGTTCGATGATGTCGACGCCGATCGTCAACCCGCCACAAGCGGCCATTCTGGGCATGCACAACATCATCCAGCGCCCGATGGCGGTCAACGGTCAGGTTGTGATTCGTCCGATGATGTACCTGGCGCTGTCTTACGATCACCGTCTGATCGATGGTAAAGAAGCTGTGACGTTCCTGGTGACCATCAAGAACCTGCTGGAAGATCCAGCTCGTCTGCTGCTGGATATCTGATTCACGACAGCTGCAAGCCGCAAGCGTCAAGCTGCAAGTAAAAGCAGTCTGGCGCTGAAGCTTTGGTCGTCGCTACATCCTAATGAACAGGTTGCAACGCTCGTCTGTAATACATCACAGGCCAGCTTGCAGCTTGTAGCTTAAAGCTCGCAGCTAAAGAGGAACTCTTTGTTATGTCCCAGAAATTCGACGTGGTAGTGATTGGCGCAGGCCCTGGCGGTTATGTTGCCGCCATCAAGGCTGCGCAACTTGGTCTCAAGACTGCCTGCATCGAGAAGTATCAGGACAAGGAGGGCAAGCTGGCCCTCGGCGGTACTTGCCTGAACGTGGGTTGCATTCCGTCCAAGGCGCTGCTGGACAGCTCCTGGAAGTTCTACGAAGCCAAGAACGGCTTCTCGATCCATGGTATTTCGACTTCCGAAGTCAGCATGGACGTCCCGGCCATGGTTGGTCGCAAGGCCAACATCGTCAAAGGCCTGACCGGTGGCGTTGCCAGCCTGTTCAAGGCTAACGGCGTGACTACTCTGCAAGGCCACGGCAAGCTGCTGGCTGGCAAGAAAGTCGAGCTGACCGCTGCTGATGGCACCGTTGAAGTCATCGAAGCTGATCACGTAATCCTGGCTTCCGGCTCGCGCCCGATCGACATTCCACCGGCTCCGGTTGACCAGAAAGTCATCGTTGACTCGACGGGTGCTCTGGAATTCCAACAGGTTCCGAAGCGTCTGGGCGTAATCGGCGCTGGCGTAATTGGTCTGGAGCTGGGTTCGGTATGGGCTCGTCTTGGCGCTCAGGTAACTGTCCTGGAAGCACTGGACAAGTTCATCCCGGCTGCTGACGAAGCGGTTTCCAAAGAAGCCCTGAAAACCTTCACCAAGCAAGGCCTCGACATCAAGCTGGGCGCTCGCGTCACCGGTTCGAAAGTCGAAGGCGAAGAAGTTGTGGTCAGCTACACCGACGCAGCGGGCGAGCAATCGATCACTTTCGACCGTCTGATCGTAGCCGTTGGTCGTCGTCCGGTAACAACTGATCTGCTGGCCGCTGACAGCGGCGTGGACCTGGATGAGCGTGGTTTCATCTACGTTGACGACTACTGCACCACCAGCGTTCCGGGCGTTTACGCGATCGGCGACGTGGTTCGTGGTCTGATGCTGGCCCACAAGGCTTCTGAAGAAGGCATCATGGTTGTCGAGCGCATCAAAGGCCACAAGGCTCAGATGAACTACAATCTGATCCCTTCGGTTATCTACACCCACCCGGAAATCGCATGGGTTGGTAAAACCGAGCAGACCTTGAAGACTGAAGGCGTTGAAGTTAACGTTGGCACCTTCCCGTTCGCAGCCAGTGGCCGTGCCATGGCAGCAAACGACACAGGCGGCTTCGTCAAGATCATTGCCGATGCCAAGACTGACCGTGTACTGGGTGTTCACGTTATTGGTCCTAGCGCTGCCGAGCTGGTACAGCAGGGCGCGATCGCGATGGAATTCGGCAGCAGTGCCGAAGACATCGGCATGATGGTCTTCTCCCATCCGACGCTGTCCGAAGCATTGCATGAAGCTGCTCTGGCCGTGAATGGCGGTGCCATCCACATCCAGAACCGCAAAAAGCGTTAAGACAACAAGAGAAACCACGACGGACTGCCCGTCGTGAGCCTTGCGAGCAAGACTCACCGCGGAATGTCCGCCGGACTCGACCTCCGGACTTTTCCTGAAGGGATTGCCCGGAGTAGCGGTCACAGGTGGTGCGGCACGCCAGACGTGCAGCACCGAATGCGCAGTACCTAACGAAGACGGTAATAAGCATGAATCTTCACGAGTATCAGGGTAAGCAGCTGTTCGCTGAGTACGGCCTGCCAGTATCCAAAGGCTACGCAGTAGACACCCCGGAAGCAGCAGCAGAAGCTTGCGATAAAATTGGCGGGACTGAATGGGTTGTCAAAGCCCAGGTTCACGCTGGTGGTCGCGGTAAAGCGGGCGGCGTAAAGCTGGTTCGCAGCAAAGAAGACGCTGCAGCGTTCGCCCAGCAATGGTTGGGCAAGCGTCTGGTGACTTACCAGACTGACGCCAACGGTCAGCCAGTGACCAAGATCCTGGTTGAGTCCTGCACCGACATCGCTAAAGAGCTCTATCTAGGCGCTGTAGTGGATCGTTCGAGCCGTCGCATCGTGTTCATGGCTTCCACCGAAGGTGGCGTGGACATCGAGAAGATCGCTCACGACACTCCTGAGAAGATCCTCAAAGCCACGATCGATCCACTGGTTGGCGCACAGCCATTCCAGGGTCGCGATCTGGCATTCCAGCTGGGTCTGGAAGGCAAGCAGGTTTCCCAGTTCGCCAAGATCTTCACCGGTCTGGCCAAGCTGTTCCAGGACCACGACCTGGCTCTGCTGGAAGTAAACCCGCTGGTTATCAAGGCTGACGGCGATCTGCACTGCCTGGACGCCAAGATCAACATCGACGCCAACGCCATGTACCGTCAGCCTAAGCTGAAGGCTTTCCACGATCCATCGCAAGATGATCCGCGCGAAGCTCACGCTGCCAAGTTCGAACTGAACTACGTAGCGCTGGAAGGTAACATCGGCTGTATGGTCAACGGTGCTGGCCTGGCCATGGGTACCATGGACATCGTCAACCTGCATGGCGGCAAGCCAGCCAACTTCCTCGACGTAGGTGGTGGTGCAACCAAGGAACGCGTTACCGAAGCGTTCAAGATCATTCTGTCCGACACCAACGTCGCAGCAGTACTGGTCAACATCTTCGGCGGCATCGTTCGTTGCGACATGATTGCCGAAGGCATCATCGGTGCAGTGAAAGAAGTCGGCGTGAAAATCCCGGTTGTTGTTCGCCTTGAAGGTAACAACGCTGAACTGGGCGCTAAAGTACTGGCAGAAAGCGGTTTGAACATCATCGCTGCTACCAGCCTGACCGACGCTGCTCAACAAGTTGTCAAAGCTGCGGAGGGCAAGTAATGAGCGTCCTGATCAATAAAGACACCAAAGTAATCTGCCAGGGCTTCACCGGTTCGCAGGGTACTTTCCACTCCGAACAAGCCATTGCCTACGGCACTAAAATGGTTGGCGGCGTGACTCCTGGTAAAGGTGGTACTACTCACCTGAACCTGCCAGTGTTCAACACTGTGCAAGAAGCTGTAGATAAAACCGGCGCAACTGCTTCGGTCATCTACGTTCCAGCACCGTTCTGCAAGGACTCCATCCTTGAAGCAGCGTTCGGCGGCATCAAGCTGATCGTCTGCATCACTGAAGGCATCCCGACCATCGACATGCTGGAAGCCAAGGTCAAGTGCGACGAGCTGGGCGTGGTCCTGATCGGCCCTAACTGCCCAGGCGTTATCACTCCGGGCGAGTGCAAGATCGGCATCATGCCAGGTCACATTCACTTGCCAGGCAAAGTAGGTATCGTGTCGCGTTCCGGCACCCTGACTTACGAAGCTGTGAAGCAGACTACTGACGCCGGTTTCGGTCAGTCGACCTGTGTTGGTATCGGTGGTGACCCGATCCCTGGCTCCAACTTCATCGACATCCTGAAGCTGTTCCAGGAAGACCCGAAGACTGAAGCGATCGTGATGATCGGTGAGATCGGCGGTTCGGCTGAAGAAGAAGCGGCTGCCTACATCAAGGCACACGTGACCAAGCCGGTTGTTTCCTACATCGCTGGTGTGACTGCTCCTCCGGGCAAGCGCATGGGCCATGCTGGCGCAATCATCTCTGGCGGCAAAGGCACAGCAGACGAGAAATTCGCTGCTCTGCAAGACGCAGGCGTTAAAACCGTGCGTTCGCTGGCAGACATCGGCAAGGCTTTGGCTGAGCTGACGGGTTGGGAAGTCAAAAAATAAGCATCTGCTTATTTGATTGACCGACTACACAAAGGCCACCTTCGGGTGGCCTTTGTGCGTTATGGAGGGGGGCGAACATTTTTGCGTACATATCCGTTGTTTGGAAACGGCTGACATTGGTTCCGCCCTTACGGCGGGTCACTTTTGGCAAACGCCCCAAAAGTAACCAAAAAGTCTGTGCCCACCACTTGGTCCCTCGCCCAGGCTCGGGATGCCCGCCCGCAGATCCTGAACCGTGTG
>NZ_LOHG01000020.1:57484-86532 GCF_022790535.1 Pseudomonas maioricensis | reverse complement strand
TGGTTTTGACCCTGGATGGCGCAGACAGCGCCAAGGTTACACGCCTGTCTTGTTCCAGATCCCACGTCCCGTCAGTCGCTCACGATCATGCGCTCTGCCCAGGTCCTGCAACGGGCCCTTCGGCACAACAGCTGTCGGATTGATGGTGCCGTGGCTCTCATAGTAGTGATGTTTGATGTGCTCAAAGTCCACCGTTTCGGTGATACCCGGCCACTGATACAGCTCCAGCATCCAGTTGCTCAGGTTCGGATAGTCCGAAATCCGTCTCAGGTTGCACTTGAAATGCCCGTGATAGACCGGGTCGAAACGTACGATCGTAGTGAACAGGCGCACGTCGGCTTCAGTCAGGTATTCACCCGTTAGGTAGCGTTTTTCGCCCAACAGCTTTTCCAGCGCATCCAGTTCGGCGAAGACATCATCAAAGGCCTCTTCATAAGCCCCTTGAGAGGTTGCGAAGCCCGCACGGTACACGCCGTTATTCACTGCCGGGTAAATACGGTCGTTCAACTCATTGATCGGAGACTGCAGTGCGTCTGGATAGAGGTCCAGGCGATTGCCGGTCAGTTCGTCAAACGCGCTGTTGAACATGCGGATGATTTCCGCGGACTCGTTGCTGACGATGCGTTGCAGCTTTTTGTCCCACAGCAGAGGCACGGTGACCCGGCCGGTATAGTCCGGTGTATCGGCGAGGTAACGCTGATAGAGAAACTCATGGCCGTCGAGCGGATCACCCGTTGAGCCTTTTTCGGTATCGAAGGTCCAGCCATGCTCGCGCATCAGCCAGCTGACTACTGAAACGTCGATCAGGCTTTCCAGCCCTTTGAGCTTGCGATAAATCAGCGTGCGGTGAGCCCAGGGGCAGGCCAGCGATACGTACAGATGATAGCGCCCGGCTTCGGCCTGAAAGCCGCCTTCGCCTGAGGGGCCTGGTCGACCGTCTGCGGTAATCCAGTTACGGCGTTGCGCTTGTTCGCGTTGGAACGCCCCATCTTTACTGCTTTCGTACCACTGGTCTTGCCAGCGTCCTTCGACGAGAAGGCCCATATCAAACTCCAAAATGATGTGCTTACGTGCTTTGGAGATGAGTTTAGGCCGATTCGTTCGAACAAATAGCGCAAAGGTTGGGCAGTAATGATCGGTTAAATCGATGTTTTCCGGTTTTTCCAGAACAACTCAGCCTGAGCAAAGGCTTCTGAGCGAGGCAATCCCAAACCGCGGAGGGCCAGCGCCATAGTCGAAATCAATGCCAGTTGCGGATAACTGTCTTCGATTTCGCCTTTCCAAAGCGCCACGAGCTGCTGCGGGTCCAGCGTCGCCGGTTTTACATGGCGGCGATCAGAAAGTGCAGGCCATTCCTCATCCCATGGCTCACCTGCGGTAGTGCCGTAGAGGTGGCTGATCGTGTCCGGGTTGATCTCCACCTCGCCGCCATCGCCTTTGACCACGATCGTGTGATTGCCCAGCAAGCCACTGGCATCGCGATGAACGCTCTGATAACCGGGGTGGAAGATGCTTTGCAGGCCGCAGCGGGCATCCAGAGGGTTCAGGATGCGGGCCAGGGAGTGAATTGGCGACCGCAGCCCAAGCGTGTTGCGTAGATCAATCATGCGCTGCAGCTGTGGCGCCCAGTCGCCCAGCGGAAAGAACGCCAGGTTGTGTTGTTGCAGTGCGTCATCCACGGCGTGCCAGTTACGGCACAGCGGAATACCCAGCAGATCCAGCAATTGTTCGGTGTACATACGTCCGGCGGTGTGCGCGCCGCCGCCGTGCATCAAGATTCGCACCCCGTTCTGTGCCAGGCACTTGGCCGCCAGCAGATACCAGGGTAGGTGGCGCTTTTTGCCCGCATAAGTAGGCCAGTCGATATCGACCTGCAACGGCGGGGCGTTCAATCGCTCGCGCAGTGCCTCAGTGAAGCCTGCCAGTTCTTCTGCGCTTTCTTCCTTGTGCCGTAGCAGCATCAGAAAGGCACCCAACTGGCTGTCTTCGACCTTTTCGTCGAGGAGCATGCCCATGGCCTCTCGCGCTTCTTCGCGGGTCAGATTACGCGCTCCACGCTTGCCTTTGCCTAGAATACGGACGAATTGGGCGAATGGGTGCTCGGTGGGTGTTTCAAGGACGAGAGGGGCGTAGTCGTTCATATGCAATTAGTCGGCTTGGGCAGGCCCGCCAGCTTGGCGGCGAGTTTGGCGGGAGTGCCGTTGAACAGGCGGTTCAGGTGCATGCTGTTGCCTTTTTCCGGGCCGAGTTTCAGAGCCGTGTACTTGATCAGCGGGCGGGTCGCGGGTGATAGCTGGAATTCGCTGTAGAACTCCCTCAGCAACAGCAGTATTTCGACATGCTCGGGACTTAGCTCAATGTCTTCAAGGCTCGCCAGGGCGTGAGCAGCCTCCATTGACCAGTCATCAAGGCTTTGCAGAAAGCCGTCTTTATCCAGGGCAATACTTTGTCCGGCCACGTTCAGCTCGCTCATAGCCACGTGTTGACCTTATCAAAACGGATGGACAGCTCAACGAAGCCGGGATAGTCGACGACCTGTACCCACTCGGGCGCAACCATGCTCCGCGCCTGAATATCTTCTTCAAGCACAAACACCTGATTAGCGCTGTGAGCCTGCAAAGCCTGAAGTGCTGCTGTCGAATCGGTCAGCGCGTAGCTGGCGTCGCCGCACAGCAGCACACCGTCAGCCGGGCCGAGCAGCCGCAGACAACTGGTCAGGCGACTGTCAGTGAAGGGCGAATGAGATAAAACGTGCAGAGTCGACATCAGATAGTGATCACGTGGTCGTAACGGTCAATGAGCGCGGAGATTTCAGTGGATTGCGGCAGCTGAATGATTTCCTCATCCACCGCTTCCTGCAGGATGCCACGCTCGGCAAGGCTGGTACCGCAGGCGTAGATATCTTCGACACCAAACATCGAAAGCGCCTTGAGGTTGGCGGTCAGGTCTTTCTGCTGCAGAGCTTTGGCATTCTGATCCGGCAACAGCTGAAAGACGCCGTCATCCAGAAACAAAAGCCCAACCGGTAAATCATAGGCGCCACCGGCCAGCACGATATCCAGCGCCTCACGCGCACCAGGTCCGGACCATGGCGCTTGGCGGCTGATGATCAACATTGATTTAGCCATTTCAAGGCCCTCCGAAACAAATCACACGGTCAGCAGTTTGCGCCGCATCGTGTAACTGGCCGAGCCCGGATAATTCCCACGGGGCAAGCAGGTTGGCAGCGGGGCGTTGATAGCGCTGCGCTTCTTCTTGATTCAGCACACCACGACGCAGGGCGGCGGCAATACACACCACGCCATCCAGTTGATGCTGCGTAATGAAGTCACGCCATTGGGAGGGTAGGTCGTGTTCATCCTGAGGCGTCACGACATTGGCCGAAGCACTGTGGACGCCGTCCTGATAGAAAAACAGCCGTACAATCTCATGCCCCCCGGCCAGCGCCGCCTGAGCAAACAGCAGTGCGCGGCGCGAGGAGGGCGCATGGGCTGCGCTGAAAAGATTGATCGCGAACTTCATGACAGGCTCTGAAGAGAAAACTTGGCCAATGATAAAGAATTCACGAGCACTAGACAGCAAAAAGCCCGCTAGGCGGGCTTTTTGTTGAAGCAGAGCAACTGATCAGTCGTCGCGGCTCATGATGCCGAAGATCTGCAACAGGCTGACAAACAGGTTGTAGATCGAAACATACAGGCTGATGGTCGCCATGATGTAGTTACGCTCACCACCCTGAATAATCGCGCTGGTCTGGAACAGAATGCAGGCCGACGAGAACAGCACGAAGCCAGCGCTGATCGCCAACTGCAGGCCGCTGATCTGGAAGAAAATGCTCGCCAGCACCGCTGCCAGCAGGACGAAGAAGCCGGCGGTGATGAAACCACCGAGGAAACTCATGTCCTTGCGGGTAATCAGCACGTAAGCCGACAGGCCACCAAACACCAGTGCGGTCATGGCAAATGCCGAGCTGACAACTTCAGCGCCGCCTTGCATGCCCAGGTAACGGTTGAGGATCGGCCCAAGGATGAAACCCATGAAGCCGGTCAACGCGAATGCCGACACCAGACCCCACGCCGAGTCGCGCAGTTTGTTGGTGAGGAAGAACAGACCGTAGAAACCGATCAGCACGACGAAAATGTTCGGATAGCCAACGCGCATCTGCTGCGCTACAAAAGCCATGACACCGCTGAAAGCAAGGGTCAGAGCCAGAAGACCGTATGTGTTGCGCAGGACGCGGCTAACCTCTAGCTGATCGGCCTGCACGCCGTTATTAACTGCGTAATCCTGTTCGCGCATGGCGAAACTCCTAGTGGTTGAAATGTTGAGTTGCAAAGATCATAACAGACCGCCTGCAAACGGCCATACAGAGAGTTTGACAGCTTGTTTCATTCCGGTATTATGGCGCCCGCAATGCAAACGGAAGTATGGCCGAGTGGTTTAAGGCAGCAGTCTTGAAAACTGCCGACTGTAACAGGTCCTAGAGTTCGAATCTCTATGCTTCCGCCATCTTAGATACGTCAAAGCCCTGATTATTCAGGGCTTTTTCGTTTGTGGGGTTTGGTGGCGCAAGGCTGCTAAATCGTTCGCAACTCTCACAGGCCTTCGAAACTTCCTCCTTTTCAGGGGCTGGCCATCTGGATCACTATTTCTTCTGAACGGCCATAACCGACACGATTATCCCCGTGTTCGAGTGCTCGGCGCCTGCTCCCCGAACACCATTTCGCTGGCAGCCTTGGGCCGAATCCTGATCTGAACATATCCGATGCCCCGGGCAGGGCCCTCGGACGCTGCTTCACGGCGCATCCAATACTGCTCAATGTCGATATCGAATCGGGCGGCGAAGCATCCTGTTGGTCTGATGCCGATATTCCAGGCTCGCGATCAGGTGCGAATGGTGAGCTCATCAATATAACTATCTATGGACTGATGCGAATCCAGGTCCATTAACCTACTTGCTCAATTAAACCTAGTAGGTTACTTTCGAAATGGAGAAGCGAACACCTCATTGCAAGCTGTCTGTCGTCAAAGGGTTAATTGATGCGGGAAAGGTGCGTTCAACGACGGCTGCCTTGGCGGGTGGTGCAGCATTAGGCTTCGATTTCAAAGGTGTTGTGGGCGTCGTCATGGACCTGGTCCCGGCAGACTTTTACAAGAGCATGACCACGTATAGCGACACCAAGGTTTGGCAAGACGTTTACCGGCGCACTACGTTTGCCGGAGAGGTCTATTTGAAACTCACGGTCATTGATGACGTGCTCATCGTGTCCTTCAAGGAGCTATGAGCATGAAATGCCCATCGTGCGGTTCGGCTGAGCTGGTACATGACACCCGCGATATGCCTTATACCTACAAAAGCGATTCGACCGTCATCCAGGCAGTTACCGGTGACTATTGCCCGGTTTGTGGTGAGGCGGTGATGGATGCCGTTGAGTCTATGCGGGTGAGCGCCGCGATGATCGTGTTCAACAAGCAGGTGAATGCCTCTATCGTCGATCCTGGTTTCATCACCACTGTGCGTAAAAAACTCGACCTCGATCAACGTGAGGCTGCGGAAATATTCGGTGGCGGCGTGAACGCATTCTCACGGTATGAGACCGGTAAAACCAAACCTCCGGTAGCGTTGATAAAGCTGCTAAAGGTTCTTGATCGTCACCCTGAACTGTTGGAAGAAGTCAGAGTATCCTGACGTCCCCATCACCCGTGACAACACAGCCTCCATTAAAGAGAACCCCAATGCCCTACGAGCTGGACAATCGATTGGTCATCGGCGTTGCCTCCAGCGCCGTTTTTGATCTGCTGGATTCGGACGCAGTGTTTCGAAGTCAGGGCGAAGAGGAGTATCGGAAGTTTCAGGAACAGAACCTGAACAATCCGCTTCCCAAGGGGATCGCCTTTCCATTCATCAAGCGTTTGCTGTCGCTGAATGACTTGAGCAGTGACCCGTCTGATCCGCTGGTCGAGGTGGTGCTGTTGTCCCGAAACGATCCGGACACGGGCTTGCGGGTGATGAAAACCATCGAGCATTACGGGCTGGGGATGACGCGCGCTATTTTCATGCAGGGGCGCTCGCCGTATGAATACATTCCGGCGTTGAACATTGCGCTGTTTCTGTCAGGCAACAAAGCCGATGTGGAAGCTGCCATCAAGGCCGGTTATCCCGCAGGCCAGGTTCTGGACTCGCAGTTTGATGACGATGAAGACGACAAAACCCTGCGTATCGCCTTCGACTTTGATGGCGTACTGGCGGGCGATGAGGCTGAGACGGTCATGCAGTCGTCCGGCCTGGTGGAATTCCATGCCCACGAAGTGAAGAACGTGATGGAGCCACACAACCCTGGCCCGCTGAAAGAATTCATGGTCCGGATGGCGAAGATCCAGTCGGTTGAAGAGCAGCACAAAAAGCTCAATCCTGATTATGAAAACCGGATCAGGGTCTCCATCGTGACGGCCCGAAGCGCACCTTCACACGAGCGCGCGCTGAATACCCTGAAGAGTTGGGGGGTGATGGTCAATGACGCGTTTTTCCTGGGCGGTATCGAGAAGGGCAAGGTGCTCGCCGTACTGAAGCCACACATCTTCTTTGATGACCAGTCCGGGCACCTGAAATCGGCGAGTGCGGTGGCACCGTCGGTTCACATTCCGTTTGGGATTACGAATCAGGGACCTGTCGAGCCGCCTGTGGCGAGTAGCAGTGAGGCAATTGAAGGCGCTGTTTGAAATAGCAACCCAGCAAGGCCCAGCGAGCGAGTCAGTGACGTTCTCCTCGCTATACCAACGTATATTTTTACGTCCTTAGTTTCTGTCGATCAGATCAAAGCCATTGCTTAAGCTTTGCCGGACTGAGCAACCCTGCATAGTTGACTGAGTTGTGCCGGGCGCTCTGCATCTCCACGTGGCAGATGCAGCACGCCGGGACAGCGCGATAGAGGCTCTATTTATGCGTTTTCCCCTGCCCTTATCTGCGAGAGCACCGGTGCGTAATCCGGTGCAAAATCGCCCCGCATCACTGTTCGCTGAAGGTGCGGTCGTTACTGCCGTCGTGCTGCTGACGACGTTTGTCTTTTACAGCGCCAGTCAAATGTATCAGCCCATCAGCGCCCTTGAGTCAGCGCCAATGTCGCTCGATCTGGCGCACTTGCCTGCGTACACCTTGCGCACCACTTTGCGCATGTTTGCGGCGTTGTTTGCATCGGTGATCTTTTCGGTGGTTATCGCCACGCTGGCCGCTAAAAGTCGCAAGGCCGCGATGGTGATTCTTCCGGCGCTGGACATTCTTCAGTCGGTGCCTGTTCTTGGTTTTCTGACGTTTACCGTCGTGTTCTTCATGAGCATGTTTCCCGGCCAGCAATGGGGGCTGGAATGCGCGGCTGTTTTTGCCATATTTACCAGCCAGGTCTGGAACATGACGTTCAGTTTCTACCAGTCGCTCAGGACAGTGCCCAACGATCTTTATGACGTAAGTCGGCAGTTTTCATTTTCAGCGTGGCAACGGTTCATCAAGGTCGAGCTGCCTTTCGGGACGCCGGGGCTGGTGTGGAACATGATGATGTCGATGTCGGGAGGCTGGTTTTTCGTCGTCGCTTCCGAGTCCATTACCGTAGGCGACAGCACTGTCAATTTACCGGGCATCGGTTCATGGCTGGCGCTCGCGATCCAACATAAAGACCTGGCGGCGATCAGTTGGGCGGTGGTGGCCATGGTTGCGGTCATCGTGCTGTATGACGTGCTGTTTTTCCGGCCGATCGTAGCGTGGGCGGACAAGTTTCGATTCGAGCAGACCGCTTCACACAAGCGCCCCCGTTCCAGGGTTTATGACCTGCTCAGGTCAACGCGCCTCGTGCCGTTTTTGTTTGCGATCCTGCAAGGCATCCGCGACTGGCTGCCCGCAGGGCGAATGTTCGGATACGGTCGTTTCAGGCTGGCTTTCAAGCTCGACGCCCGGTTTCGCCGCCTCACTGATATAGCCTGGATAGCGCTGGTGGTTGCTGCATGCCTGACTGGCATCTATCAACTGACAGATTTTATTGGCCGCACGCTTGGCGTGGATGAGGTGATCAATGTGTTTGGTCTCGGGCTCGCTACGCTGGCGCGAGTGGCGGTGCTTATTGTGCTTGCCAGCCTTGTCTGGGTACCCGTCGGTGTATGGATCGGCCTGAATCCGCGCAGGGCGGAACGCTTGCAGCCCATTGCGCAATTAATGGCGGCATTCCCGGCGAATATCCTGTTTCCGTTTGCAGTGGTCACGATTGTCGCCCTGAAGCTTAACCCCGATATCTGGCTATCGCCGCTGATGATACTGGGCACTCAGTGGTACATCCTTTTCAACGTTATTGCCGGTGCCAGCGCCTTGCCGACCGACTTGCTCGAAGCCTCGAAGGTGTTTCGTGTACGTGGCTGGCAATGGTGGCGAAAAGTCGCGCTGCCGGGTGTGTTTCCCTACTACGTGACCGGCGCGCTGACGGCAGCGGGCGGCTCGTGGAACGCCAGTATCGTCGCCGAGGCCGTGTCGTGGGGTGATGACCATCTGTATGCATCGGGCTTGGGGGCGTTCATCGCTCAGGCGACTGCCGCCGGTGATTTCCAGCGGGTGGCGCTGGGCATTGTAGTGATGTCTGTTTTTGTGGTCGGTTTCAACAGCCTGCTGTGGCGACCGTTGTACCGCTTCGCCGAACGCCGGCTTCGAATTGATTGAGGGCAATCCAATGGAAGTGATCGACAAACGTTGTCTGGTAGACGTGCAGGGGCTTGGGCATGTCTATGGTACTGCGGGCGGTACCCGGCGCGTCGTGCTGGACGATGTAGCCATGCGCCTGAACGACGGCGAGGTCATCGGGTTACTGGGGCGCTCCGGGTCGGGTAAGTCGACCTTGCTGCGCTCCATTGCAGGGCTGGTTTCGCCGACCTCGGGGCTGGTCGCATTTCCAGCAAACGCGCCGGGAGTCTCGACTTCAGTGCGCATGGTGTTCCAGAGCTTCGCGTTATTCCCGTGGCTGACGGTTCTGCAGAACGTCGAAATTGGTCTTGAGGCCTTGAGCGTTGCTGCGCCGGAGCGACGTCGTCGTTCACTGGCAGCTATCGACATGATCGGCCTCGACGGTTTTGAGAGTGCCTACCCGAAAGAGTTGTCAGGCGGCATGCGCCAACGCGTGGGGCTGGCGCGTGCGCTGGTGGTCGACCCCGATATCCTGCTGATGGATGAGCCGTTCTCCGCACTGGACGTGTTGACCGCTGAAACGCTGCGCACTGATTTGCTTGAGCTCTGGAGCGAGGGTCGGATGCCGATCAAGTCAATATTAATGGTCACCCACAACATCGAAGAGGCCGTGTTGATGTGTGACCGGATACTGATTCTTTCCTCTAATCCAGGGCGGATCATGTGTGAGGTTGAGGTCGCTCTGGCTCAGCCCCGTAACCGCGCAGACCCTGCCTTCCAGGCCCTGGTCGAAAGTATCTATGCACACATGGCAGGCAACAATACTGTGCAGTCGCTGCGTGAAAGCCCGTTTGCTGGCAATGGTATTGGCATGGTCTTGCCGCTGACCTCGACCAACGCATTGGCGGGGCTGATCGAGGCGGTAGACAACTCTCCCTTTAATGGCCAGGCCGATTTACGCGAGTTGGCAACGGCGTTGCGTTACACCTCGGGAGACCTTTTGCCCGTCGCCGAAGTGCTGCAGTTAATGCGTTTCGCTGAAATGCAGGAAGGCGATATCACGCTTCTGGCGGCCGGGCGACGTTACGCCCAATCGGAAGTGGATGAGCGCAAGCAGCTGTTTGCCCAGCATCTGCTCAAGTATGTGCCGCTGGTCAGCCATATACGCAGGGTGCTTGATGATCGTCCTGGGCGGACAGCACCGGCGAGACGTTTTCGTGATGAGCTGGAAGATTTCATGTCGCAAAGCGACGCAGCCGTGACACTGGACTGTGTCACGCAATGGGGGCGCTATGCCGAGCTTTTTGCTTACGATGACGTGGCGGATCAATTCAGCCTCGACAATCCTTCCTGACTGAATTCATCCTCTTGGGTAAACAGTCTCCGGCGGGCGCTATACACTCCGCCTTGACCTCCAGATAGCGGTGACACTCAATGGTAATCCAGTGAAACGAACCCGGTTGACGCTTCGTTTGATGCTGCTGCTTGCGCTG
This sequence comes from Pseudomonas maioricensis, assembly GCF_022790535.1. Classification (GTDB taxonomy): domain Bacteria; phylum Pseudomonadota; class Gammaproteobacteria; order Pseudomonadales; family Pseudomonadaceae; genus Aquipseudomonas; species Aquipseudomonas maioricensis. Next base: position 76,386 of record NZ_LOHG01000020.1, on the reverse strand, counting down.
GCATCCGGTATCGCTGCAATCGACACGGTGACTGACCTTGAAATTGCGGTCGGGGTCTTTCAAACCATCGTGGTGTTGATCGCGGTAAGGTTTTTGCCTGCGCGCGCGGTGGCGGGGGTATCTGTCGTCTGTATGGTGCTGACGATCGTGAGTTACCGCTTTACTCGTTTCGGTGATACCGAGGCGGGGCTGATCAATGTGCTGATCAGTCTAGCGGCCATTGCCTGCACCACGTATTTGGCGCTGCGCTTGTCGACTGCCATTCGTACCGTGCATGAAACACGCACGCACCTGGCGCATGTTGCGCGGGTCAACGTGCTGGGCGAACTGGCCGCCTCTATCGCGCACGAACTGAATCAGCCGCTGGCTGCCACGGTTAACAGTGGCAGCGCCTGTCTGCGCTGGATTGCAGCAGACCCACCCAATCTGCCGAAAGCCCGGCAGGCGGTTGAGCGAATAATCACTGACACGCACCGGGCCAGCGACATCATTGCCCGGTTGCGTAGCATGGCAAGGCATCAGTCGCCTGCCAAACAATGGCTTAACGTCGAGGACACGCTTAACGGCGCTCTGCGATTGATGGCCGGAGAGTTGGCGGAGCACGACATTGCGTTACACGTAGAGGTTGAAGAAGGCCTGCCTCCGGTGCTTGCCGATGAAGTGCAAATTCAGCAGGTCATTCTTAATCTCGCCCTGAATGCTGTGGACGCGATGCGTCAAGTGGGGCCCGAGCGGCGAAGGCTGGACTGCCATGTCGTGCTCGACTCGCCTCACCAGTTGCGTTTCTCTGTTGTTGATCAAGGCAACGGTGTATTGCCGGATGACTGCGAGCGGGTTTTCGAGGCTTTTTACACGACCCGCCCTGACGGGATGGGAATGGGCCTGGCCATCAGTCGCTCCATCATCGAGGCGCATGACGGTCGTATCTGGGCCTCGAGTAACCTGCCTTGGGGCGCTACTTTTCATTTCACACTGCCAACTGTTGCCAGGGAACCCGATGCCTGAAACTGCCGCTCAAAGCACTGCCGAGATGATTTACATCGTCGATGATGACCGCTCGGTGCGTGAGTCACTGGAGGATTTGCTGGCGTCTACCGGCCTGGCCTGCATGACGTTCGGGTCTGCACGCGAGTTCCTCGAGGCGACACTGCCGGATGTGCCCGCATGCCTGGTGCTGGATGTGCGTATGCCGGGCATGAGCGGTCTGGATTTTCAGCGGGAACTGGCGCGTCTGGGGATTTCGATTCCTGTGGTGTTTATCACCGGTCACGGTGATATCCCCATGTCTGTGAAAGCCATGAAGGCGGGGGCTATCGAGTTTCTGACCAAGCCGTTCCGTGAGCAGGATCTGCTCGACGCCATCAGTCTTGGTCTGAGTCAGGATAAGCAAGCGCGAGAGACTGCAGCCCTGGTCACTCAATTGAAGCAGCGTCATTCCACTCTGACTGACGGCGAGCGTGAGGTCATGGCCTTGGTCGTTTCAGGCCTGCTTAACAAGCAGGTGGCTGCCCGGTTGGGTGTCAGCGAAATAACCGTGAAAGTCAGACGGGGCGCACTGATGCGCAAAATGGACGCTGACTCTCTGGCGACGCTGGTCAAAATGTCGGAGCGTTTGAAAGCCGATAGTTGACTGCTTTGAGGCAGCTCTTATCAAGCAAAACGCTGAAATGCGCTTTCTGTAGGAGCTGCCGAAGGCTGCGAAGCATTTCTCCTGACATACCGCGCCATCGCAGCCTTCGGCAGCTCCTACAAGGTCACCCGTGCTGCGCGACAGCGTGGTGTCAGTGACACCCGGCAACCTCCTGTCGAACAAAATATAGCGACCCGACTTGGAGCGCTTTTTCCTGTAAAAGTGACCGGGGTGGGGCGCAACGCTGGTCTCACAGGGTCACTCTTCGTTCAATTCCGGTGTCCGGGGCGGGATCAGCCGTTTGCTGCCGGTCGACTCAAAGGCCGAAGCAAAGCGCAGCAGGTTCGAGTCGTCGTAGGCGCGCCCCGCAAATGTAAGGCCCACAGGCATGCCGATGTCTGCCATTACGCCCATGGGTACCGTAACGGTCGGCACCCCGAGGTGGCGAATGGCGAGATTGCCGTTGGCAACCCACACGCCGTTGCTCCAGGCAATGTCGGCGGAGTGCGGGTCGATATCGGCATTCGCCGGGCCAACATCAGCCACCGTCGGGAATAACACGGCATCAAGCTTCAAGCCTTCCATCCAGTCTTCCAGGTCGATGCGACGCGTCTGCTCCAGCCCCCTAAGCCCGTCAGGCAGGGTGGGGATCTGATTCCACGGGGTAATCCCTCGCTCGGCCATGCGTACATATTCGTCCATGCCGGCCGCCAGGTCGTCTTCGCGGTTAGGCAGGGTGCCGGGGTCATGGGGGAAAATTTTTGCGCCGTCGACATCAGCCAGACGATTCAATGCAGGGTCGGCATTGGCGCGCAGGAATTCGTCAAAAGCCCATGCCGATAAATCCCACAGTTCATGATGGAGAAACTCCTTGGAGACCAGTCCGCGGGTAAACACCGTAGGCGCACCTGGACGATCACCTTCGCAGTTCGACACCAGCGGGAAGTCCACCTCAATTACTTCCGCCCCGGCCGCCTCAAGCGTCTTGCGTGCCTCTTGCCACAGATCGATGACTGACGGGCGAGTGATGATGCGCTGCCCGGTCGGGCCGCCAATGCCAGGTTTTTCAGAGCTACCTGCTTCAGGGTCAGCATTGATGTACATGCGCGGGACGCCAAAACGCTTGCCCGCAAGGATCTTGGTGTCCGCCGCGAGTTTGGCATAGGACGCCGGACGTACCGAAGCAACGCTGGGGATAGTTACCCACGGCTGCAAGCGCCAGAGATCGCCACGGGTATCAGGATCTTCTGCAACGATGACATCAAGCACTTCCAGCAGGTCCGCCATGGTCCTCGCATAAGGCACGACCACGTCCATGGTCGGCGTCAACGGCCAGTTACCGCGTACCGATATGACTCCGCGCGAAGGCGTGTAGGCGCACAGACCATTGTTGGAGGCGGGGCCTCGGCCGCTCGACCAGGTTTCCTCTGCCATGCCGAATGCGGCGAAGCTCGCGGCAGTAGCAGTGCCTGCGCCGTTCGATGAACCGGAAGCAAACGGTGCCGTGAGGTAGTCAGCGTTATACGGGCTCTCGGCGCGGCCATACACACCGCGCTGCATGCCGCCATTGGCCATCGGCGGCATGTTGGTCTTGCCTAGGCAGATGGCTCCCGCCGCACGAAGGCGGCCAATGGTGAACGCATCGTGTTGGGCAATCAGGCTGGCAAATGCCGGGCTGCCTGAGGCGGCGGTGAGGCCCTTGACCAGATAACTGTCTTTGGCGGTGTAGGGAATACCATCAAGCGGCCCCAGCGTCTGACCTTTTGCCCGACGCGCATCCGATGCTTGGGCCTCAGCCATTGCCTCTGGATTGCGGACCACAACGGCGTTCAGTGCGGTGGCCGTGTCCGGACCATCGTAGGCGTCAATCCTTGCGAGGTAGGCACCGACCAGCTCGACGGCGGTGGTCTGCCCTGACTCAAGCGCAGTACGCAGGGCTGCGATGGAAACTTCTGTGACGTTGATCATTGGGTTCTCACTTAATGAACTCTTTTAGTCATGGCCAGAATGATCTCGAAAAGTTCTGACTTAGCCTCTTCCGCGGAAATCTCGTCCATGGCGGCGGCATTCGACAGCGCGTCGGCAGCGCCGAGCATGGCGCGCATTTGAGCATTCGTAATCTGACTGTTTTCGCTGTCGTTGGCTAAGGCCGCGCGACACTTATCCATAAAAATCTGTTCGTAATCACGCTTGATTTTCTCAAGCTCGGGGGAGCTGCTCAGCGCTGCAATCACCCCGGGTATCTCGCGACCTTGTAGCAGCACACAATCGACATAAGAGTCGGCAATCACTCTGGCGCGGGCTTGCACGGTCGCGCCGCCGTTGCGCAGGGCTTCATCAAACAGGGCGGTCTGGCGCGTATCGAAATCCTGATAAAGCCGTGCAAGCAGCAGTGGGCGAGTCGGGAAATGATCATAGACAACGGGCTTGGTGACACCGGCTGTTTGGGCGAGGTGGCCAAGTGTCAGGCTTTCAGTGCCTTCTTCCCGAACGATCTGCCACGCGACTTCCAGTAACTGGCTCAAGCGACCTTCCCGAGACATCCGTTGGCGCGGTTTCGAGGCTGAAGGTTGGCTTGACATGATTATATACCAAAGGTAACTTAAAGTTAATGTACGAAAAGTATATAGCTATCAGCACTCATCAGCAATCATCTGCATTGGAGCTTCCGCATGCACGCACTCATTGTCGTCAGCCACCCTGATACGAGCTCTTTGACTCACAGCATCGCCAGGCATATTGCACAGGGCATTACCGACGCGGATTCGCAAAACACTGCTGAAGTAGTTGATCTGTCGGCCTCGGGATTCGACCCTCGCTTCACCGCTGCTGACGGTGCCGTCCACCGGAGGGAAGGGCCTGCACCCGCAGATGTCATTGCCGAGCAGGCACGGATCGACGCGGCAGACGCCTTGATCCTCGTTTACCCGGTTTACTGGTGGTCCTTGCCTGCGCTGCTTAAAGGCTGGATAGACCGGGTCTTTTCCAACGGCTGGGCGTTTGACTTCAGCTCAGATGCAAAGTTGATCAAGAAGCTGGGCGGTCTCAGGGTGCATCTGGTGGGAGTAGGGGGCGCTGATGCTGGCACCTATGAGCGTCATGGCTATGCCTCGGCCATGAGAGTGCAAATCGATCACGGTATCTTTGACTATTGCGGGGCGAAGGTCGTGACCTCCGGGCTAATGCTGGACTCCGAAACCCAGGATCCGGCCGTTCACCTGGACGCTGCCTACGAGAAAGGCAGCGCTATTTTCTCAGGGTGAGGGGTCTTCCTGGTCCGTTCCAGGTCTGGATTACTCTTTGACGTCCATGAACTCTTTAGCCCAGGCCACATAGTTCTCGGGCAGGGTATAGGTGTGGGTCAACTCGGTAGCGCTCAGGTTCGAGGTGCTGTGAGTCACCTGGCGCTGGGCGCGCAGTGAATCGTAAGTCGCTTTGATTGCTGCGAAGTAAGCCGCATGGCCCTTGACGATTATGCGGACGCCCAGACTGGCCAGACGTTGCATGTCATTGAGCTTGGGATTGCCGTAGGTCACCAGCATCAGCGGCACGGAGAGGTGTTCCGAGATCTGTTCCAGGTGTTCGAAATCATTGATACCGACGATGCATATCCCGTCGGCGCCAGCTTTTTCATAAGCCAGGGTGCGCTCAATGATGTCTTTGACCGGCAGGACACCGGCGTTCGTTCTGGCGATGATCGACAGTTCGGGATCAATGCGTGCTTCCAGCGCCGCTTTGACCTTGCCGATACCTTCTTCGATGGTAATCAGGTCTGTCGATTTACGACCGAACTGTGCGGGCAGAAGCGTGTCTTCAATGGTCAGAGCCGCCACGCCCGCACGCTCAAGCTCTTCAACGGTGCGCATCACGTTCAGGGCGTTGCCGTAGCCGTGGTCGGCATCGGCAATAAAGGGAAGCTGCGCAACACGGCCAATTCGGGTGGCTTGTTCAGCGAACTCAGTCAACGTAATAAGCGCGAAGTCCGGGGCTGCCAATACCTGCAGCGAGGCTACGGAACCTCCCAGTATCCCGACTTCAAAACCCAGGTCTCCGGCGATGCGTGCAGACATCGGATCAAAGACTGAAGCGGTTTCGAAGCAGGTTTGTGAGGCGAGCAGCGCTCGAAAATTTTGGCGCAGCGCCAAGTGGGACATTCTGGGCATGACGTTTCCTGATTCTAGGCTTCTTCATATTCGTAGTGGCGCGAGACTACCATGCAGGAAAATATAGGGTTATGACGTTTGAGAATGCCCTATGCGCCAAATGCATGATGCAAGCCTGGCAAGGCTTCTACCCTCAGGTAGAAGCCTTGCTTCACATCCTCCGCCTGTCTTGATCCAGACATCAAGACAAATATTACGGCGCGCGCCCTCCAATGTGCTTGATCAGCCTGCAGTGGAGCACCAGCAGTTGCGGCCCTGTTGTTTCGCCAGATAAAGACAGCCGTCCGCTGACTTCAGCAAATTGGCGGGCGTCACCTCTTCTCGGCCTGGTTGACTGGCCGTTACGCCCGCGCTGGCCGTCACCTTGCCCAAAGGGTGTGTGACATGTTCGATATTCAATGCCCTGATCGCTTCCAGAATTGCTTCCGCAACCCGTGTTGCGCCTGCCTTGTCGGTGTTGGGCAGCAACACGGTGAACTCTTCGCCGCCGTATCGGACAGCAAGGTCCCCTGGCCTCTGAACGGCTTGCTGGATAGCGCCACCTACAGCGGTCAGGCAATCATCGCCAGCGGCATGTCCGTACTGGTCGTTGTAGCGTTTGAAGTAATCGACATCGAGCATGATCAACGCCAGAGACGTGTTCTGCCGTTTGGCCAGACGAATCTCATCCAGTAATGCACTGTCCAGGCGCCTGCGATTTCCGAGCCCGGTCATGCTGTCGGTCAGCGCCATATCTCGCATGGCCTGGTGAGCATCCCGGATCTCCCGTTCCATGGCCATTCTCTGACGCAACTGGATCAAGACAATCAGCGCAAAGATCGAGAGCACGATAATTAGCGACAGCAGAATCAATCCACTTTTCAGCAGATCAAGCCGCCAGGGCGCAACAATCGACTCTCGCGAAAGGCCTGCCTCCACGACTAACGGATAAGTACTCAGCGCTCTGTAGCCATAGAGGCGTTCGGTATCGTCCACCACGGCTTTTACAGCAGCGATGCCTTCATTGGAGTTGGGCAGGTAGGATTTGAAAATCTCGCTGTTCGCCAGACTTTGCCCAACCACGGATGCAACAAAAGGACGCCTGACCAGGATGGTCCCGTTGCGCATGGCGAGAACCAGTGCCCCCTTGTCATCAATTTTGAAGTCGCCGTAATAGTCGACGAAATAACTGACTTTGATTGTCCCCAGCAGCACCCCGGCAAATGAGCCGTCACTGTTATTCAAACGACGAGAGATAGGGATGATCAGGTCGTTGGTTGATTTACTTCGCACGACGGCGCTGATACGAACGCTGCGATCATTGTGAGTGCGGTGATATTGAAAATAATCCCGGTCAGCATTATTGGCGGTTTCAGGCGTGACCTCTTTGTCTGTCACTACCCATTGTCCATCGGGGCCGTAGATAAAAAGACCATGCAGTTGCGGCATGATTCTGGATTGCTGGACCAGCAGCTTGTGGATGCGCGGGACGTCGAGATGCTCTAAACCGTCACCTTCCACTCGTTCGCTGAGGGCCGCCGTCAGTACGTCGACTTGCCGTATGGCATCTTCAGCGTGCTGTGCGGTTGCGCGGGCCAGATTTGTGACTGAGTCCTGAGCGGATGAGAAGGCGGAACGATAATCTCGCCATGTACGCCAACCCTCGACGCTCAGAAAGGCGAGGATCACAACCAGCATGAAGATGACCGTAAGCCGAAAAGTCGCTCCGGTTCGCATTGCTTTCGCCGCATAAATTTCGACAGGGCTTGCTGACTCGTGCTCTGGCGAGTTGCGTCCGGGCATTAACATCTCCTTCAAACCTGCTTCATTCAACGGCGTGGCTGACCTGAAATGAACGTTGTTCGATTAGGACAAGGCGGCCTGCGGATGGTGCATTTTGCGTTTAACCTCCTCAACCATTGGAAGGGGGCTGACCGAATGTCCGTAGACCGGGTGTTTTGGCCCGCGCATCATGCAACCGCCTTTCACGGTTTACCAGTAATGCCTCAAACAGATTTGAGCGAGGGGACGGTGCAACTGAACTGCCCCCCGGAATCTGGACACTTGGTCCAGACTTCGGGGGGCAGTTCATGGGCTCAGGTCATTGCAAACCTGATAGGCGCTGCTCGGGGTAAAAGAATCACCAGACGCTTAGCGACGATCCAGCCACACGGTCTGTGCGTTGCAGAATTCGCGCAGGCCAAAGTGTGAAAGCTCACGGCCAAAACCGCTTTTTTTCACACCACCAAAGGCTACCCGTGGGTCGCTGCCGCTGTAACCATTGATGAATACGCCTCCGGTTTCCAGTTCATCAGCCATTTTGCGAGCCTGATCAACATTGCGAGTGTAGACAGTCGCGGTAAGGCCGAACTCGCTGTCATTGGCCAGTGACAGCGCATGGGCAGCGTCACGGGCGGTGATGATTGACGCGACCGGGCCGAACAACTCTTCCTTGAAAGAGGTCATCTGGTCGGTAACATTGGCGAAAACCGTCGGCTCGTAAAAATTTCCAGAGCCTTCTGTTTTTCTGCCACCGAGTAATAACGTTGCGCCTTCACGAAGAGTGGCCTGCACCTGACCGTCCAGCTCGTCGCGCAAGTCGAAACGGGCCATTGGGCCGACATAGGTGTCTGCCAGCAGTGGATCACCCACTGAAAGCCGACGTGTCGCCTCGACGAATTTGCGGGTGAATTCCTCCACCACACCTTCCTCGATAATCAGGCGTTTGGCGGCTGCGCAAACCTGCCCGCTGTTCTGGAAACGTCCGACAACGGCGGCGTTAACCGCTACGTCCAGATCCGCATCATTGAGCACAATGAACGGGTCGGAGCCGCCCAGTTCCAGCACGCATTTTTTCAGCGCAGCCCCGGCCTGAGCCCCGATCGCCATACCGGCACGGACGCTGCCAGTCAGGGTGACAGCTGCAATTCGCGGGTCGGCAATCGCTTTGGAAACACCCTCTGGCGTTACGTTGATAACTTCAAAAATACCGTCTGCAAATCCTGCACGCTTGAACGCGTCCTGCAGCAGGTAGGCGCTGCCCATTACATTGGGCGCATGCTTCAAGACATAGGTATTACCGGCAAGCAGCACTGGCACCGCGCCGCGCAGCACTTGCCAGACAGGGAAATTCCACGGCATCACCGCGAGGATCGGGCCGAGAGGGCGGTACTCGATCTGGGCTTTACCGCCCTCAACCAGAGTCGGTTCGGCGCTTAGCATGGCCGGGCCGTGTTCTGCGTACCACTCACACAGTTGTGCGCATTTTTCAATTTCGCCTCGGGCCTGGGTAATCGGTTTGCCCATTTCCTGGGTGATCATGTTTGCCATGTTGGTGGCGTTGTCGCGTAACGCTCTGGCCAGGGCAACCATCAACTGAGCTCGATCTGTCACGGCTGTTTTGCGCCATGGGGCATAACTGCTGGAAGCCCGGGACAAGGCGCTATCGAGGGCCGCCTCAGATTCAAAAGGATAATGGCCGATCTGCTCGCCGTTGGCGGGATTGATCGAGATGGCATGGGTAACGCTGGAGATAGTAGTCATTGCACCGTCCTGCTGGGTGGGGAATGCGTTCAGGTTACGGCGCTGTTGTTTTTATGAAAACTGAATAATACTGAGCGTATCTTTCACAAAAGGAGAATGGTGTGGATCTGGTCCAGCTGGAAATGTTCAAGGCCGTTGCCGAACAGGGCAGCATCAGCGCTGCCGCGCAACACATCCATCGCGTGCCTTCCAACCTGACCACCCGGATCAAACAGCTTGAGCAGGATCTGGGCGTGGATCTGTTTATCCGGGAAAAAAGCCGCTTGCGTCTTTCGCCAGCAGGCTGGAGCTTCCTCGATTACGCACGGCGTATTCTCGACCTTGTGGGGGAGGCTCGCGCCACGGTTGCCGGTGAAGAGCCTCAGGGGTCATTTGCTCTTGGCTCACTTGAGAGCACGGCGGCGGTGCGGATTCCCGAATTGCTGGCCGCTTATAACCAGCAGTACTCGAAGGTTGAACTCGATCTGTCCACTGGCCCGTCTGGCACCATGATCGATGCCGTACTGGCGGGCAGGCTGGTGGCGGCCTTTGTCGATGGCCCGGTTTTGCACCCGGCACTTGAGGGCGTACCCGCGTTCGAGGAGGAGATGGTGCTGATTGCGCCACTCAACCATGCACCGATCGGCAGAGCGCTGGACGTCAGCGGCGAAAATATTTACGCCTTTCGTTCCAACTGCTCTTACCGCCATCACTTCGAGCAGTGGTTCGCCGCCGACGCGGCGGTGCCCGGCAAGATATTCGAAATGGAGTCGTATCACGGGATGCTTGCCTGCGTCAGCGCCGGTGCTGGCCTGGCGCTGATGCCGCGCAGCATGTTGCAGAGCATGCCGGGCTGCACCACGGTCAGCGTCTGGCCGATGGCAGAAGCGTTCCGGTTTTTACGCACCTGGCTGGTATGGCGCAAAGGCACCGTTTCGCGCAGCCTGACCATGTTCGTGCGGATGCTGGAGGAGCGGGGCGTGGTTCAACAAGAGTCATTAAATACATGACCTGTCGGAGCCAACTTGTTGGCGAAACATCAAACAGGCGCATTCAGATATTGCGTCTCGCCAATAAGTTGGCTTTTATAGGGCTGTTTCAAACTATCGTTCTAAACAATATTCAACATCACAACTTAAAACTTCTGTTTCCTGAATAAATCCGGAAAATACCCGGCATTGGAAACCCTGCCCTTTGGCAGATTTGTTATTCAGGATTTCGTTAATGCGTCTCTCTCTCTTTTGTACTTCCGCACTTGCCGTTTCTCTTCTGACTGGCTGTGCCTCTGCGCCCAATCAGCCGACCCGTGTATTGCAAACGGCCAAGTCACCCGAGCAATACACCGACTGCCTTGTGCCCAAGTTGCAGGAACGCAAGTTCGCGCCGACGTTGTCACAAAGCCAGCGCCACTATCGAGTTGTGGTCTCCAGTGCTATTGCAGCAGACAACGTGATCGAGGCTTACAAAGCCCCGACGGGAGGAAAGGTGTTCCTGTACGAGCGTCGACCGCTGGCTTCAAGTTTCACGCCTTCCAGTTTCGAGCAGGCGGCACAGGAGTGCCTGTAACGGTTGACTCATTGTTGCCCGCTACACAGATGTACGCTCCTGCCTGCTGATAGCTCCTCACGCCTTTGCATTTTTTGACAAGCGGTTCGATTTAGTCGCGGCCGCTCAAGCTCAATGGTTTCGAAGCCAGGAGAAAGCGTTTTGTGATCGAGGTATAGAGATCATACCATCATCACAGTATACAAATGAAAATGTGCATGCTAAACCTTTAGCCAGGTCAATCGCTTCGCCAAGCGGCCTGGCTTAGGTGAAATCGCTGCCTTACAGCGATCAAAATAAGAAATCACCTCATCACATCAGCAAGCGTGCAAACGCTCGCCGTAGATGAGTCGGAGAAACGACATGTCAACTGTCTCCGCATCCCATAGCGTCGAGAAATCGGCCATCCGCAAGATCTCACTCCGGCTGGTACCGTTCGTGGGGTTGATGTTTTTCATCAACTTCCTGGACCGCACGGCAATCTCTTTTGCAGGCCCCAATGGCATGACCCAGGACTTGGGCTTGACCATCGCGCAATTCGGCCTCGCTTCCGGGATCTTTTTCATTGGCTACATCCTTCTTGAAGTGCCCAGCAATCTGGCGCTGCATCGCTTCGGTGCGCGCAAATGGTTGGCCCGGATCATGGTCTCCTGGGGCATTGTTTCGCTGCTTTTCACTTGGGTCAGCAGCATCGAAGGGCTGTACGGTTTGCGTCTGCTGCTGGGTGTGGCCGAAGCAGGCTTCTTCCCTGGGGCGATTCTTTATCTGAGCCTGTGGGTGCCGTCGCGCTACCGCAGCAAAATTCTCTCGCTGTTTTATCTGGCGCAGCCGCTCACCGTGGTGATTGGCGCGCCGCTGGCGGCCTGGTTCATCGGGCATGACGGGCTGTTCGGTCTGGCGGGCTGGCGGGTGATGTTCCTCGGGGTGTCGTTGCCAGCGATTCTGGTCGGCTTCATCGCCTGGTACTACCTGGTGGACAAACCTTCCGATGCCAAATGGCTGAACAGCGAAGAAAAGGCCTGGCTGGAAGGTGAGCTTGAGCGTGAACAGCAGCAGACCCAATCCAGCCAGGGCCACTTGAGCGTAGGCCGCGCAATGTTGAACGGCCGCGTCTGGGTGCTGTGCCTGATCTACTTTGGTTTCATCTATGGCCTGTACGCGTTGTCGTTCTTCCTGCCGACCATTATTGGCGGGTTCCAGGCGCAGTTCGGCACCACCTTCACGGTCTTCGAGAAGGGGTTGATCACCGCAATACCTTATTTGCCTGCTGCAGTGGCTTTGTATTTCTGGTCACGTGACGCGACCAAACGTGGCTGCCGTACCTGGCACGTTGCACTGCCCGCGTTGACCGGTGCGGTGAGTATTCCCCTTGCCCTGGCAATGGGGTCGCCCGCCACGACAGTTGCAGTGGTAACCATCACCGCCTGCTCGATCTTCGCCGCGCTGCCTAACTTCTGGACCTTGCCCACTCAGTTTCTGACCGGCGCTTCGGCTGCCGCAGCAGTGGCGCTGATCAACACCGTCGGCAACGTTGCTGGCTTCTCCGCAGGCTTTGTCACCGGGATGCTCAAGGAAAGTACCGGCGGCTATACCGTGCCGATGTTTGTCGTCGGTGGGCTGATGCTGATGTCGGCGATTCTCATGGTCGCGCTCGGTAGCCAACGAAGAGTCGCTCCGGCCGCGACTATGGCCGGGCCTCAACCTGTCACACAGGGAGAATAATAAATGACGCGTTTATTCAATCAGCCATCAGCTTTTGCCGGGGAGTTAGTGGAGGGCTTTGTTGCGGTACACGGCGACAAGGTTCGTCAGGTAGCCGGTGGGGTAGTGCGCAGCACCGATACCCCGGCAGGTTCGGTCGCGGTGGTTATTGGCGGCGGTTCCGGGCACTACCCGGCGTTTGCCGGGCTGGTGGGGCAGGGGCTCGCGCATGCGGCGGTCATGGGCAACCTGTTTGCTTCGCCCTCGGCGCAGCAGATCTACAGCGTGTCGCGCATTGCGCACAAAGGTGGCGGGGTGTTGCTGGGTTACGGCAACTATGCCGGAGACGTGCTGCATTTCGGTTTGGCCAGAGATCGTCTCAACGCGGAAGGCATCCCTTGCGAGGTGATTGCCGTTACCGATGACATCTCCAGTGCATCTGTTGCCGAGCTGCATAAGCGCCGCGGTATTGCTGGCGATCTGGTGGTTTTCAAGGCCGCTTCCGCGGCTGCTGAAGCCGGTTATGAATTCGACGAAGTTGTGCGTGTAGCGCGGCATGCGAACCATCGCACTCGCTCACTGGGCGTGGCTTTTTCCGGCTGCACGCTACCGGGCGCCGATCAGCCTCTGTTCAACGTGCCCCACGGCAAAATGGCGCTAGGCATGGGCATTCACGGCGAGCCTGGTATCGATGAAGGGCCGGTGCCGACGGCTGATGAACTGGCTCAATTACTGGTTGCCGCGTTGCTCGACGAGTTGCCGGATGGCATCGACGAGGCGCAAGGTCAGCGTGTTGCGGTGATTCTCAACGGGCTGGGCAGCGTGAAGTATGAAGAGCTGTTCGTGGTTTACCGGCGCGTTGCGCAGTTGCTGAGCAGCGCAGGTTTGACAGTGGTTGAGCCTGAGGTCGGCGAACTGGTGACCAGTTTCGACATGGCCGGGGTGTCCTTGACCCTGTGCTGGCTGGATGAAGAGCTGGAGCTTTTCTGGCGTGCGCCGGTGTCGACGCCTGCCTACCGGAAAGGCTCGGTGTTATTGGCTAAACAGTCGGATGTACTGGACCTGCAACTGGTTGAGCAACAGGTCATCCCGCCCGCCAGCATGAAATCCCGTCGCTCTGCCAAGTGCGTGTTGCAGGCGCTGGAAAGGGCCGAAGCCACTGTGCTTGAACATGCAGACGAACTCGGTCGCATCGACGCCGTCGCCGGTGACGGTGACCACGGGATTGGCATGCAGCGCGGGGTCGTGGCTGCGGTCGCCAAGGCGCGGGAAATTCTGGCCCTCGACGGTGGCGCAGGCACGTTGCTGCGCTGTGCGGCAGACGCCTGGGCCGATAAAGCCGGTGGCACCTCCGGTGCTCTGTGGGGCGTCGCCTTGACGGCGTTGGGCACCACGCTCGGTGACCGGCTTGATCCGGACGCAGATCTGGTGGCCGAAGGAATACGCAAGGCCAGCGAGGGCATTATGCATTTCGGCAAGGCCCAGCCTGGCGATAAAACCATGGTCGATGTGTTGGTGCCATTCAGCCTGGCGCTGTGCGAAGCAGCGCAGCGCGGTCTTGAGCTGGGCGAGGCGTGGAGCGTCGCTGCACGGGTCGCTGAAGAGGCCGCCGCCGCGACGGCCGAACTGCGGCCACGCATCGGTCGTGCGCGGCCACTGGCTGAGAAAAGCCTCGGTACTCCAGATGCCGGTGCGGTTTCCCTTTCCCTGATTATCAGCGCGATCGAGCCAGTGCTGCTGGCTGGTATTCGTGCGTCCAGTCGTTCCGAGGAGACAGTCCATGAGTGACAAAATACGCATCGTTATCGGTTGCGATGATGCCGGTTACGAATACAAGGAAGCCCTCAAACGCGATTTGCTGGCCAATCCTCTGGTGGAGTTTATCGAGGACGTTGGTGTTGATGCCCAAAGCCACACGTCTTACCCCTTGGTGGCGATCGCGGCTGCCGAGAAAGTCGCAGCAGGGCTGGCCGATCGGGCACTGTTGATTTGCGGCACCGGGCTGGGCGTGGCAATTGCCGCCAATAAAGTGCCCGGCATCCGCGCAGTCACCGCACATGACAGCTTTTCAGTCGAGCGCGCGATCCTCAGCAACAACGCTCAAGTGCTGACATTTGGTCAGCGTGTAATTGGCCTGGAGCTGGCCCGGCGTCTGCTCAAGGAGTGGTTGACCTATCACTTTGACGAAACCTCGGCATCGGCTCTGAAGGTCAAAACCTTGAGTGATTACGAGCGAGTGAGCGCCAGATGAATGCCGCGATGAGCGCCCCGGTGGTGACGCTTGGCGTTAGCCTGAAGATGTATTTCGGCTACCAGCGCACGCTGGACTGGTGTAAAGCCATTGCCGCGCACATTGAGCAGCAGGCACACGTGCGCAGTGGCGCTGTCGAGATATTCATTATCCCGAGCTTCCCAATGTTGGCGCCCGCGCTGCAAATTTTCGCGGGCGGCGCTCAGGTCGGCGCGCAGAACATTTTCTGGGAAGACGAGGGCGCCTACACCGGTGAGGTCAGTCCGGCGGTGCTCAAGGAAATGGGCTGTCAGGTGGTGGAGATCGGTCACGCCGAGCGACGCCGCTATTTCGCAGAAACAGATCAGAACATCGCTGACAAAACCGCTGCTGCCTGGCGCAACTTTCTAACCCCGGTGCTGTGTCTGGGCGAAGCCGATGACAAGGGTATCGAGCACGCGGTTCAGGTTTGCATGCAACAACTGCAAGCGTCGTTGATCGCGGCCAGGCATGCAGGCCTGCAGGGCGATCTGATTCTTGCCTACGAGCCGCAATGGGCCATTGGCGCCAGTCAGGCTGCTTCACCGGATTACATTGGCAGCGTCTGCGCGCTGCTGAAAAGTCGCCTTGCCGGTGAGGGCTTGAGTAACGCGCGGGTGATCTACGGCGGCAGTGCCGGGCCGGGGCTGCTCAGCCAGTTGGGGGGGCAGGTCGACGGTCTTTTTCTCGGCCGTTTTGCCCACGACCCCGCAGCTTTCAAATCGATTCTCGAAGAGGCTGTGCGCGTGTGTGAACGCAGCCTGACGATCTCGCGGGAGGCTAAGCAATGGCAATCGGCCTGAGTACTTATTCGTTTTTCTGGCGCGGTTCCGAGCGGGTACCGCGCCCGATGGACCTGTCGGCAATGCTGCAACACACCGCTGAACTCGGCGCCGGTGTATTCCAGATCTGCGATTACCGGGGCATTGAAGCGTTCTCGACGGAGCAACTTCAGGCCCTTAAATCCCAGGCTGATCAGCTTGGGATCGTTCTTGAGCTGGGCACTCGCGGGCTGGAAACCGCGCATTTGATCAAATATCTGGAAATCGCCCAAGTGCTCGATGTTCGCTTGCTGCGCAGCATGTTCAACAGCAATAGCCATAAGCCGAGCCCGGACCAAGCGTTCGGTTTGCTGGAAGCGGTAATGCCGCGCTTTGTCGAGCAGGACGTGAAGCTCGCCCTGGAAACCTACGAGCAGGTACCGACGCGGACCATCCTCGATGCAGTCGAGCGCGTCGACAGCCCCTGGTTGGGTATTTGTCTGGACCCGGGCAACTGCGTGGCCGCGCTGGAGCACCCGAAAAACGTCATCGACATGACCGCTCCGCGAGTGCTGAACCTGCACGTCAAAGACTTCAATTTTTCCCGTCGCGATGGCTGGGTAGGGTTCACCTTTGCGGGCTGCCCGATGGGTGAGGGCCTGCTGGATTACGACTACATGCGGGCGAAAGTGAACCCTGAACAAAACAACATCAACCAGATCATCGAGCATTGGCTGCCATGGCAATCAGATGCCGCGACAACCTGCGCACTCGAAGATCAATGGACCCGACACAACCTGAACTACCTGAATGCTAAGCAAAGCGAGGAGTGACCCCATGACATACGAACTCAAAAAAATTGCAATTGTGGGCGCTGGCGGAAAGATGGGCATGCGCATTTCCAAGAACCTGCAAGGCAGCCATTACAGTGTGACCTACTGTGAAAACTCCCCCCGGGCGCAGGAGCAGATTCTGGCCTCCGGACGGCAGTTGTCGGTGACCGAGGAAGTGGTGCCTCACGCTGACGTGGTTATCCTCGCCGTGCCTGATGTCGCGCTGGAAACCGTCTCCGGGCTGGTGGTGCCGCAGATGAAAAACGGTGCGATCCTGCTGACCCTCGACCCGGCAGCTTCCTATGCCGGGCTGTTGGCACAGCGTGACGGGATTCACCAGGCCGTGGCTCATCCGTGCCACCCCTCGGTTTTCCTGGAGCGCACCACCAAAGAAGAGCACGCCGACGCCTTTGGTGGCACCGCCGCGATTCAGGACGTGTGTGCTGCATTCGAAACCGGTAATGACAAACAGCGCTCCGAACTGGCCAACATCATTGCCGTGATGTACGGCCCGGTAGGAGAAGTGCACTGGGTCACGGTCAAGCAATTGGCCTACCTGGAGCCGACGCTGGTGGAAACCGTGGCGTGCATGGTGGGCAGCTTCATGAAGGAAGCGCTCGACGAAACCATCAATCGCATCGGTGTACCGGAAGCCGCGGCCAAGGCCATGCTGTACGGGCATATCCAGATCGCCCTGGCGGTGGCGTTCCGCAGCACCAATCCATTCTCGGATGCCTGCCTGATCGCCATCGATTACGGCCGTGAGCAAATCATCAAGCCGGACTGGAAAAAGATCTTCGATGAGAAGGAGCTGGATCTGATCATCGCCCGCATGCTCAAGATCGATGCGGTGCGTAAGGCCGACGCGGCTTGATTAACCCGGGTTAACCGCTAACGTTGCGCTCGGGGGCTCATACCTCCGGGCGTTTTTGTTTCTGTCTATCTATCCGGCTGAACAGGAGTTTTTATGCCGAACGCTAAACCCTTGCGTGGCGCTTTGATCGGCTGCGGTTTTTTTGCCCTTAACCAGCTACGTGCCTGGCAGGAACTGGAGGGCGTGGAGATCGTTGCCTTGTGTGATAACGATGCCGAACGTTTGGCTGCTTTTGCCAGCCACCATCCCGGCGCAGCGCAGTTCACCGATGCGCAGGTGATGCTCAATGAGTTGCATCTGGACTTCGTCGATATCGTGACACCGCCGGTTGCCCATAAACCGCTGGTGTTGATGGCGGCTCTGGCCGGTGTTCAGGTGATTTGCCAAAAGCCATTCGCGCTGACCCTTGATGACGCCCGAGTGATGATCAATACCTGTGCCGAGCAGGGAGTCAGCCTCACTGTGCATGAGAACTTCCGCTGGCAGGCGGCGATCCGAGCGACCATCGAACAGCTGCGCTCGGGTGTCATCGGCACGCCGTTTTTTGGCCGTATCAGCTTTCGCAGCGGGTTTGACGTGTACCGCTTGCAGCCTTATTTGGCCCAGACCCCACGTTTCATCGTTGAAGATTTGGGTGTCCACGTGCTGGATATCTCCCGTGCGCTGTTTGGTGACGTCGGCCGTCTGACCTGCGAAACACGACGGGTTAATCCAGCCATTAACGGCGAGGACGTCGCCACGTTGTTGTTGGCTCATGATTCGGGTGTTACCAGTGTGGTGGACTTCAGTTATGCCACGCGGGTTGAAAAAGATCCGTTCCCGCAGAGTCTGCTGGAAATCGACGGTAATAAAGGCTCGCTGCGGTTGTTGGCGGATTTCAGTCTGCAGGTACACGCTGAGGGGGTGACACGCGTGCTTGATGTGACGCCGAGCATTCCAGGATGGGCTGAGGCGCCGTGGTTTGCGATTCAGGAAAGTGTCTTGCGGTTACAGCGGGAGTGGTTGTTGAGCCAGCAGTCCGGCAGCCCGGCTGAAACATGTGGCAGTGACAACTTCAATACCCAGGCGTTGGTGGAAGCGGCGTATGAGTCGGCAGAAAAGGGTACTACCGTTAGGCCGCAGCGTTGGGGGTGATCTTTAGCTTTGTGTTCTGAGTGGCGCATCTTTTATTGTGTGCGTATCCATTTCTTAGGTAACGGCTGGTATTGGTTGCGCCCTTACGGCGCCTCACTTTTGTGAATCCGGAAGCCGGCCCAGACAAAAGTAAGCAAAACGCTCTTGCCCCACCACTGGGTGCCTCGCCTAGGCTCGGCATGCCCGTAATTCGACGTTGATTCGGCGGGCCGCCGCAAAGGGCCATCTATGGCCCAGTGCGGCTAAACCGGCATCCATGCCGGTTCACCCGCCGAATCAACATCGAATTCCGGCCGGCGTGGTTTAACGGGGCGCCTGAGATCAAAATCAAAAGCAGATCTAAAGCAGCAGGATCGCCTCGGACAGGTAGGAGCGAACTTGTTCGCGAGACGTCAGCACAGCCAACACAGACCTTGTCTGACACAACGCTTCGCAGCCTTCGGCAGCTCCTACAGAATATTGGTAGGTTCACACAACCAGGTCGGCTGTCA
>NZ_LOHG01000020.1:0-56724 GCF_022790535.1 Pseudomonas maioricensis | reverse complement strand
CGTTTTGCTTACTTTTGCGCTCAAAAGTGAGGCGCCGTAAGGGCGCAACCAATATTAGCCCTTACCGCTGCAACGGATATGTACCCAAACCTTCAAATCAACGATATGTAATACCTATGCCGATGGCGGGGTAGAAGCAGTCAGCGCATACCGAACCCGCCCTCACGCACATCCTTGCTGTTCTCTTTGGTCACCAACACACAATCCACCGATTGCTTCTCGGGTTTATCAGTCTTACCCGTGCGCAGAAACTGATCGGCCTGTTCTACAGCCATGGCCGCCATTTGCGTCGCCTGCTGCAGTCCGGTCGCAACGATCGGGCCATCCGCAGCGATCTGACGTACCACATCCGGATTGCCGTCGATGCCAACCACGATCACCTCACTCTTGCCCGCGTTTTTCAACGCGGCCGCAGCCCCCAGCGCCATGGTGTCGTTACCCGCCAGGACACCGACGATATTCGGATTGCCCTGAATGATGGTTTGCATCACGTTGTAGCCTTGAGTCTGGTCCCAGTTAGCCGATTGCTGCGAGACCATTTTCAGGTCCGGTATCTGGTCCAGCACCCGGTGAAACCCTTCGGAACGTACGTGAGCGTTGACGTCCGAAGTGCGGCCGGTCAACTCCACATACTCACCCTTGAAGCCCACCTGATCGGCAAAAAACTCGGCCACCGACGTCGCACATTGAGAATTGTTGGAGACGATCTGCGCGGTGGCAACGCCATTGGCGTTGATCTCACGGTCGATCAGAAACGTCGGGATTTTTGCCTCTTGGGCACGTTTCACCGCCGCAATGGACGCGTCGGAGCCAGCGTTATCGAGGATGATCGCGCTGGCGTTATCACCGATGGCGGTTTGCACAAGCCGCAGCTGGATGTCCGGGTCATCCTGATGCACCAGGGCTTTGGTCCGATAGCCGAGTTTTTTCGCGGCGGCCTCCGCCGTGTCCGACTCCGCTTTGTAAAACGCGTTGCTGGGCGAGGGGGTGATGATCACGATCAAATGATCGGCAGGCTTGAAGTCGGCGGCAGTAGCGTGGGCGGCGCAGATCGAAAGCGACAGCGCGGCCAGTGAAAAAATATGACGAGAGAAGCGGATTTTCATTGTTATTGTCATCCCTTGCTGATTAAAGGTTAGCGACTGCCTTCCCCCTGTCTTCCTGGGCCTTGGCCTCGCGTTCAGCGCTGGATTTCTCCACGCGCCGCTGCAACTGGTCGACAACCACCGCCAGCACAATGACCGCGCCGGTGATGACCGTTTGCCAGAAATCGGAAATCCCTACCAACACCATGCCGTTGCTCAGCACCCCGAGCACGAAGGCACCGATGATCGTGCCGCCGATGGTGCCGACTCCGCCGAACAGCGACGCTCCGCCCAGCACTACCACCGCAATGGCGTTGAGTTCATAAGAAGTGGCGATGGCCGGGTTGGCTGCACCGAGACGCGAAGCAATGATCAGACCGGCCAGCGCGGCGCAGAAACCGGAGATTGCGTAGGTGTCCAGTTTGACCCGGTTGACCCGCACGCCAGATAACTCGGCAGTGCGCTCATTGCCGCCAATGGCGAACACCTGGCGACCGAATACTGTTTTGCGGCTGACGTAAACAGCGACCAGTCAGGATGATCATGAGCCAGATCGATACCGGTACCGACAGTACCCGAGCCGTGCCCAGCAGCAGAAAGCCTGTGTTGTTTAGTTCGGCCTGACCACCCAGATCGCCGTAAGTCGCGCCGCCGGACACCAGTTGTGCGGCACCGCGTGCCATGTAGAGCATGCCCAGGGTCATGATGAACGGCGTGACTTTGAGGCGGGTGATGAACCAGCCATTGACGGCACCTACCAACGTGCCAAGCGCGAGAGTCACCATGCACACCACCGGGATGCTGCCGAACACGGCGACTCCCAGCCATGGCAAATGCAAGCCCTCGGCGATCAGGCTACCGGCAACCATCGCCGCCAACCCGGCAATTGCACCTACTGACAGGTCGATACCGGCGGCCAGAATGACGAAGGTCATACCGATACCGAGGATGGCAAACACTGCGACCTGTTCGGCAACAATCACCAGGTTGCGCGCGGAAAGAAACGACGGCGCAATCGAGGCGAACAGAATCACCAGGAGCATCAGTGCCAGATAGGCGCGTAGCTTGAGCAGCAGCAATGGCAGCGAACGCAGACTCAGCGCGTGAGGTTTGCGGGCCTGCAGTGACAGTGACTCGGCCATCAGGCGATCTCCTTCTTATTCTGGTTGGGCGCCGCCGCCGAGTCTTTGCGTACCACTTGCGAGAAAGCGACAAGGCTTGCTTCGCACAGTTGCCCGCGGGGCAGGTTGGCGGTGATCCGTCCCTGGCACATCACCAGAACACGGTCGGCACCGCCGAGGATTTCTTTCAGATCACTGGAAGCGTAGAGAATCGTCAGACCGCTTTTTGCCAGCCGGTCCAGTACGTCGAACAACTCGCGGCGGGCCTTGATATCAATGCCGCGGGTTGGCTCATCAAGCAGCAGCACATGCGGTTCGGTCAGCAGATTCTTGCCCACCACAACCTTCTGCTGGTTACCACCGGACAGTGAAGAAATGGCAATGCCAGCGTTCTCGGTCTTGATGTGCAGCTCGCTGATCATGCGGGCGACGTCAGCATCCATGGGCGGGTTGGCCAAACCGTCGAAGCGGCTATATCTGGAGAGATTGGCCAGCAACAGGTTATCGCGCACAGAAGCGCCGCTGACCAGGCCCAGTTTCTGGCGGTCTTCCGGGACCAGAGCAATCCCGGCCTTGATCCGCCCGGCAATGTCCTGAACCAGCGGCAGGCTGTGACCGTTGACCTGAATCTGGCCACCAATGGCCTTGCGCAAGCCGATCAGGGTTTCAAACAATTCCGTACGCCCGGCACCCATCAGTCCATAAAACGCGACGATTTCGCCGCGTTTGACGCTGAATGAAACCTTGTTGAGCAGCAATGAACCTCGTTCGCTTGCCACCTCAAGGTCGCTGACCCTCAGCATTTCCGGCTGATTTTCGTGAACCTCGGGCCCACAACCTGCGCGTAATTCTGTGGTCATCTGGCGGCCAATCATGCGCTCCACCAACCAGTCAACGGTGACCTCGTCGCGGGTGCCCGTGCCGACCAGCGCGCCGTCACGCAGCACGGTGAAGTAATCGCCGATTTCGATCAGCTCTTCGAGGCGGTGCGAGATGTAGATGATCGACACGCCTTGCTGCTTCAGCTCACCGATCAGCGAAAACAGAATTTCGACCTCGGCTTCGCTCAACGAAGAAGTCGGCTCATCCAGAATCAACACACGGACGTCACTGACCAGCACCTTGGCGATCTCGACGATCTGCCGTTTGCCGATACTCAGGTTCTGCACCAGCGCATCGACATCAATGTCCTGACCCATCCGTTTCAGCGTGGTGTGGGCCAGCCGCCGCTGTTCGTTATGGCGAACCCGGCCAAAGCTGGCCCGCAGCTCTTTGCCGATAAACATGTTTTCCGCCACGCTAAGGTTCGGGCACAGGTTCAGTTCCTGATGCACGATGCCGATGCCCAGCGCCATGGCCTGGCGTGGATCGCTCAGTGTCAGCGGCTGATCACCACTGAACAGTTGGCCTGAGGTGGGTTTTTCGATACCGGCCAGAATCTTCATCAGCGTTGACTTGCCCGCTCCGTTTTCGCCGATCAGCACATTGACTGCGCCATGCACCACGTCGAAGTCCACAGCCTTGAGCGCGGTCGTGCCTTGATAGACCTTGCTGATTTGCCGGGCGCGCATTTCCAGACGCGACGTCGAGGCAGATTGAGCCTGGGAAGCGATCAGCATGATCTATTCCTCCACCTTGAGGCTGATCGGCACAATGCGTACCGAAGAGGGCGACTGCAGGTTGAACACGCCGGTGAATTCGATGGTTTTACCCGCCAGCCCGGCGACGGGGGCTGCAGCATAAGCCTGTGCCAGAGCCTTCTTGTTGAGTGCCGCGGCCACATCCGCATACTGCGTCTGATTGGTGAAGTTGTTCAGCGACATATTATTGGCCACATCGCGCAACACCGTGCTGATGACCAGAGGCCCGGTCAGCAACTGGATTTTTGCCGTGCTGGTCAGCGAGCTATCGAGTAACTCCAGACTCAGCAGCCCCATCGGCGACTTGGTGTTCACCTCTGTAACGCGAGCGCGGCCACTGACGATGTAATTTTTTGATTGAGTCTGGTGAGGCACTGCATAGCGATTGCTGGCCTCGCTGGCGTTCTGATTGATCGCGTTAAGTACCTGAGCCAGATCTGCGGTGTTTTTTGCCACGACACTTTCGACATCAGGCGACCACTGCTCAGCCACAAAGTGTTCGGCGTCAAAACTTGCGAGGGCGAATTTCTGGTTTTGTCCCTGCGCGTTGGCAGAGCGGGCATCGTTAAAGATGACTTTGCCGGTGAGGGGGTCAAGAGGGCGGACGCTTAACAGCGGGCCGTTGAGGACCGACGTCGTCAGCAATAAGGCTACCGCCGTAACCAACAGAATGATGGCCGACAGGTTGCGCGTAGATACAGTCGGGTTTTTGCCAGACGACACTAAGCTCATGCAACGCTCCTCGCTTTATAGCGATTTTTTTGTATTTGTCAGGAGGTTCTGTCATCACTATATATCATCATCATACCAGTGCTGCTAGTCTAATTTGAGTGTCACCGATCACCGTGAATCTGCCGGTGTTTACCTATAACAAGAACAATGGAGCGCCCCCGATGGCAGCATCAAGTTCGCTCTCCAGGCGTCTGTACGGCACTGATCAGCCTGATGTCGAGAGCGTGGAAACGTCAGCGGGAGCTTTTCGCTTTCGCGTACAAGGCCCTCAATTACGTGGCGTGATGCTGGGTGATACGGAAGTTTTGCGCAGCGTCGGCCTGGTGATTCGCGATGAGTTCTGGGGCACCCATCAATTGCATCAACGTGCCTGCGAAACCTTTGCCGACGATCAGGACTGGCGACAAATCGTCGACGGATACGTAGCGGGTATCGACGGCGTTCCCTTGCTGGAGTGGTGGGTCGATATGCATATCGGCTTGCGGGGCATATCGGTTTGCGCGCGCTTGCGAGCCTTGGAGGATTTCGTGACGTGTCGCGCAGGTCTGATGCTGCTGCACCCGCTGAAGGGCGTGGTTAACTCCCCGGTCAGCGTGACCCATAGCGACGGGAGCATTGAGCGCGGTACGTTCCCCGACCTGATCGCGCCCGCGCAGCCGTTCCTTGATATCCGGCGGCTGGTTCACTCACCCACGCCTGGTTTGACCCTGCAATGGGATTTCAGCGGTGACGTGTTCGAGATGGAGGATCAGCGCAATTGGTGTGACGCCTCTTTCAAGACCTACAACCGGCCGCTGGCCTGGCCTTGTCCTTATCGATTAGGTAAAGGCGAGCACATTGAACAAAGCATGAGCCTGTCATTGCTTGACGACTCCGGGGTGTGCGCATGAACCTGGTTTCTGTTCGTTATACAGGCCCCGCCGACTCCCCGTTCCCCGCGTTAGGGCAGGGGTTGTGGGTCAACAATCTTCTGGACGATGCAGACGCCGCAATAAAGCTGATCGAGCAACTGCACAGCGCGCATCTGGAGTTGCTGGTTGACCTGCGCAGTGCGGCTGCTTTTGATCAACTGCGCAGTGCCTTGCAGTTGTGCGCCAATGCAGCCACAGATGTGTGGCTATTGGCGGTGGTTGACGATCAATGGCCGCAGGCGCAGCTTTCGAAGCTGGCTGAACTGATGCGCGACAGCTCGGCAGCGGTGCGCGGCATTCTGCTCACGCCTGCGGCGTATCTTGAGAGTTATCAACCTGGCGGATGCTGGCCAGAGGGCCTGACGCCGACTCAGGTCGCGGTACTGGCGCGGGAGTATTTGCCGGAGATGCTGATCGGTGGTGGCTTCCCGACGTTCTTCACAGAGCTCAACCGCTGCAGACCGGCCAGCGACAGTTTTGATTACCTGACCCACTCCACGTCGCCGTTGGTACATGCTGCTGACGACTATTCACTGATGCAGTCACTGGAGGCATTGCCCGACGTATTCCGCTCCGGTTTGCAACTGGCATCAGGCAAGCCCTATCGCATCACCACCAGTGCTATCGGTGCCTGGCGTAATCCCTACGGCGGGCAACTCACCCCTAACCCGAAGCGCGAACGATTGACCCTGAGCAATCAGGATCCCCGACAAACCAGCTTGCTCGCTGCGGCCTGGACCCTGGCGCATTATCAGGCCGCACACCTCGGCGCAGTGAACGCAATTGCCTTGTGGGCGGTCAATGAGCCATTCGCGGTCGCACACGCGCATCAATACTGGCCGGTGTTTCACGTGCTCAAAGGTCTCGCTCGGGCGCGGGGCAAACAGGCCCTGAGCTTTCACACATCCGTTGCGCAGGTCATTGCCTTCGGCTGGTTGGAGGGCGCGCAGGGTAACGTGCGACTATGGCTGGCCAATCTGAGCGCAAAACCTCAGAAGGTTACGCTGGACGCGATGCGAGTGACGGGTTCAAGGTTGCTGGATGAACAGACCTGCCAGCAGGCACTGTCCGATCCCGATTTTTTCAGTGCGTTGCAACCGATCGATAACGAAGCAGCGTTGGTGCTGAGGCCATGGACGGTGGCGTTAATCGACTGCCACCTCGGCCGCGAGCCTGGATTATAATCGCGTCATCGTTGCCGTTTTTTTTATGCATTTCACGTGATGCATTCCATGGAGCCACCTTCAGTAATGCCAGAGATCAAGAAACGCCTGATTCAACGCAAGAAGCTTTCCGACATCGTCTTTGAGCAACTGATCGATCTCATTGAAGAGGAAAACCTTCAGCCGGGCGATCAGATGCCTGCTGAGCGCGAACTGATGGAAACCTTCGGCGTGGGCCGCCCGGTCGTTCGCGAAGCCATGCAGCGCCTGGCTGGCATGGGCATGATCAGTATTCAGCATGGCGAGCGAGCCAAAGTCGGGCGGGTGGACATGCATTCGATGATCAGCCAGATTGATCTGGCTGCGCGTCACTTATTATCGAGTTCGGCGAAAAACGTCGATCATCTCCGACAGGCGCGTACTTTCTTCGAGACCGGGTTGGTCAAAATGGCGGCTGAAAAAGCCACGCCTGCTGATGTCGCCCGGCTGGAGTCGGCGCTGGCAAAAATGCACAAGCACCGTGAGACCGATGAGTTCATTCCGGCCGACATGGAATTCCACGGCGAAATCGCGAAAATTTCCGGCAACCCGATTTACGTCGCCATCTCTCGGGCGATTCTCGAATGGATGGCGGATTACCGTCAGGACATGCTGCGATTCAAAGGCCGGGAAATGACCATCAAAGAACACGAAGTCATTCTCGGTTTCATCAAAGCCAATGACCCGGCAGGCGCCGAGCGCGCCATGCATGATCATCTGGTCAAGCGCGCCGAAGAGTAACTCTCTCCCGGGATGCGGTTTCTTCAGGCGTCCCGGTCCGCCCCCCCCAATCAAATCCAGCTTTCGACCCACATCCAGATCGGCATGGTCACTGCTGAAACCAGCGTCGACAGGCAAATGGCCGAGCTGGTTTTTTGCACATCCTCCTGGGTGCGTGAAAAGCCCAGCACGTTCAAACCGCAAGGCGTCGCCGCCATCAGCATCAACACCGCTCGCGGCGTACCACTGATGCCGATGATCATGCAGGTCGCCAGTACCAGCACCGGCATGATCAGCAACTTGGCAAAGGTAATACCGACGGCCTCGATACTGGGGCGCAGGCGGTAACCCGCAAGATTGCCGCCGAGCACGATCAGTGCGCAGGGCAGGGCGGCCTGGGCCAGCCAGGTGGTCAGGTGATCGGCCCACAACGGCATCGTCAGGCCCGAGAGATTGAGCAGCACGCCGAGCAATAAACCGATGATCATTGGGTTGGCCAGACTGCCAACCAGGGTTTTGATGCTGAAAGGCTCATCACCAGCGAGGCTGTTGTATAGGCTCTGGAAGCTGAACAGCAACAGGCTGTGCACCGCCAGGATCGTGAATAGCAGCACCAGACCCGCGTTGCCAAACAGACTGGCCACCAACGCAATGCCCATCAGCCCGTTATTGCCGAACGCGGCGGTCAGACCAAAGGGCGTCGGATGCCCGATGCGCCAGTGAGCAACCAGATTGACCCCGGCAAAGACGATCAGCGCCGGTATGAAATAGGCCGCCAGAATCGTGGTGTTCAACCCGTCATGCAATGGCGCCTTGGCCATGCCGATGAACAGCACCATAGGCATGAAAAGCTTGAATGCCAGTTCGCCAAAGGCCTTGTTGCTCTCCGCCGACAATGTGCCGCGACGGCGCAGGAAGTAGCCCAGAACAATCAACAGAAAAATCGGCAAAATAGCTTGCGGAACAGCCACGGCAGAAGGCTCCGGCAGAAAGTGTGCGGGCATTATTACCGCGGATGGTCTGGTTTCCTACCTTGAGGGTGCGATTGATCCTGTCACCACGTTTTCGCGCGGCAAACGCAGGCACTGTAGGAGCTGCCGAAGGCTGCGATCGCGGTAGTCGAGGATGAAATACTTCGCAGCCTTCGGCAGCTCCTACAGAAATGCGGCCCGCATAAGGCTTTGTCTGCTGTTCGAGTCCGGCATAAGGCATGGACAGTCGCGATCTTTTTGGTTTTTATTATAAAATCTTCTATTTAGTTTATTTGTTATTCATTTTTGTTCTATCTATAAAACCATTTCCATTACTCTTTCGCCGAGCCGATTTCCATGAGCAAGCAAGATCGACACATGCGTCTGGGCCTGTTCATTCAGGCTGCCGGTCACCATTCCGCTGGCTGGCGATACCCTGGCGCGCAGGCGGGTAGTGAGAACTTCCCGTTGATCCGTCAACTGACCCTGGCGGCTGAACGAGCCAAATTCGACATGGTGTTTTTTGGCGACAAACTGGTCACCAACGGCAAGGAACATCCGTCGATGATCGTGCGCCTGGAGCCGGTAGCTCTGCTTGGCGCGCTGGCGTCGATTACCGAGAAAATCGGTTTGGCGGCGACGGCCTCCACCACTTACAGCGAGCCTTACACCATCGCCCGGCAGTTCGCCACGCTCGATCATTTATCCGCCGGGCGATCTGCCTGGAACGTCGTGACCACTGGCTACGACAGTGCCGCCAACTTCACCCGCGCTACCCATCCGGATCATGCTCAGCGCTACGCCGTCGCCGAAGAATTTGTCGATGTGGTGCGGGGGCTGTGGGACAGCTGGGAGGATGATGCCTATGTACAGGACCGGGATTCCGGCGTCTTTCTTGATCCCGCGAAACTGCACGGGCTTGATCACAAGGGCGAGTACTTCTCCATCGCCGGGCCGCTGAACGTAACGCGCGGGCCACAAGGTCATCCGGTATTGATTCAGGCCGGTTCGTCCGGGCCCGGCATGGCGTTGGCCGCACGGATCGGTGAAGTGGTCTTCACCGCTCAGCAGGGCTTGGCAGAGGCTCAGGAGTTCTATCGGGACCTCAAAGGCCAGGTCGTCGCTCATGGTCGCAGGCCGGAGCATTGTCTGGTGATGCCGGGCGTGATGCCGATCCTT
The DNA here is from genome assembly GCF_022790535.1 of Pseudomonas maioricensis. GTDB lineage: Bacteria > Pseudomonadota > Gammaproteobacteria > Pseudomonadales > Pseudomonadaceae > Aquipseudomonas > Aquipseudomonas maioricensis. The sequence goes on along the minus strand of NZ_LOHG01000020.1, from coordinate 47,163 downwards.
GGCGCGACGGCCTCTGAGGCGCAGGCGCGCTTTGATCAACTGCAAAGCTGGACGGATCAGGAGGCCGCACTGTTGATGGTTGCTGATCGTCTTGGCCACGACCTGTCCGGTTTCGACCTTGATCAGCCGTTACCTGACTTGCCGCTGCCGCAGAACATGAAAAGTCGTGCTCAGTTGCTGCTGGATCTCTCCCATCGCGATGGCCTGACCCTGAGGCAGATCTGCAATTTGGCGGCGGGTGCCCGCGGGCACAAAATTGTGGTCGGTACGCCGCAAACCGTCGCCGATGAATTGATTGCCTGGTTTGAAGGCGAGGCCGCTGACGGTTTCAATCTGATGCCGGCTTACTTCCCTGAAGGCCTGGAGCATTTCATCGACGGCGTGCTGCCGATCCTGCGCAAGCACAAGTTGTTTCGCGAGGAATACACCGGCAGCACCCTGCGCGAACACCTTGGTTTGCCAGTTCCGGCTAATCGGCACGGGTAGTGGTTGCCGGTTGCTTGCCGCTGTCGTGAAGCAACCAATGGACTTTGTAGGAGCGCACGAGCAACGCGAGGCCGCGATAGCGGTGTATCAGACAGTCCGCCATCGCGGCCTCGCGTTGCTCGTGCGCTCCTACAGAAAAGCATTCCAGATCAGTTACGCGGTTTGTCTGACACTCCGCTATCGCTGGCCTCGTAACCTCGTTGAGCGCCTACAGGAATGAGGTCAGGTCTGAAGATAATTCTATGCTTTAAGCTGATATAAGATTCGGTAGTAATAATAAAAAATAATATTAGGTTAGATCGCATTGGCATTTCACAGGCCTGCATTCAACGCTTATGTTCATGCTCAATCCGGCCTCATGGCCGTCGACCATGAACGGGTGGCCATGCGTGCCACCCTGCGTTTAAGTCACGAGGTCTTCATGACACAAATCGTAATCGCCACTCAGCATGACGAAGAGGTCAACGAGCTGATGCGCCAGCGTCTGCATGAGTACATATTTGTGCCGATTGGCACCGGTACGCCCGACTCTATTCCTGCCGAAGCGACTATTTTGCTGGCGCGCCCGGTGTTCCGCGCGGGCAGCGGCGAGAAACCACCACGTCCTGAGGGCTGGCCATTCAATCTGCAATGGATTCATCTGTCTTCGTCCGGCATCGACACTTACCCGGAGTGGCTATTTGAAGTACCGCAGGTCACGTCGGCCCGTGGCACGTCTGCAGTGGCGGTAGCGGAGTTTGCATTGGCGGCGATTCTTGCCAGTGCCAAGCGTTTTCCCGAGGTCTGGATCTCCGAGGCAGCGCAGTGGCAGCGACATTCCTTGCAGTTGGTCAGCGGCAGCGTATTGGGGATTGTCGGCTTTGGTGCGATTGGCAGTGCGCTCGCTATTCGAGCCCAGGCATTGGGCGTGAAGGTGATTGCGACCAATCATTCAGGCAAGCCGTTTTATGTGCCGGGTGTTGAGCGTACGAAGACTCTGCAGGCACTGTTTGCGGCGTCTGATCATGTGGTCGTTGCTGCACCGGCTACGGAGCAGACCCGACACCTGATCAACGCCGAGCTGTTGAGTCACGCCAAGCCGGGCCTGCATCTGATCAACATCGCGCGGGGTAGCCTGGTGGACGAGGAGGCTCTGGTGGCTGCACTGGATGCGGGGCAGTTAAGCCGGGCAACGCTGGATGTCGCGCAGAGGGAACCATCGCCAGCTGATCATCCGTTCTACAGCCATCCGAAGATTCGCCTGTCGCCACACGTTTCTCCTGCCACCGGCGACCTGTGGGGCAATGTGATTGATCAGTTCGTAAGTAATCTGTTGCGCTTCCACAAGGGCGAGCCATTGGCTGAGCAAGTGGATTTCAAGCGGGGGTATTGAGGAGGACTACCGGACACTTGTATCGCAGGTGTGTTTTTTGTATTGCCTGCAAGATCGCCATCGCGAGCAAGCTCACTCCTACAGTTGGAACGCGGTCCTGTAGGAGTGAGCTTGCTCGCGATAGCGTCGGTTCAGCCACCTCAAACCGCGATCTGTACCTCGCGTTCACCCAGTACTTCGCTGACCGCCTGTACGATCACTTCAGCCTCGGTACGCACCAGCCAGTCCGGGCTGACTTCAGCGAAGATCACTTCGCCGTGCTGACCAATCACCACCACCGCCGGTTGCGGCAGTTCCCAGGTGCCTGTCCCCGTGACTTCACCGATACCGCCACCGCCCTTGCTCAATGCTGCCTTGCGCGAAGCTTCGTCGAAGCTGTAGAGAATGCCCAGCTGTCGCGCCAGGGTATTGTCTTTGTCGGTGGCGACAAGAAACTGCAAATCATGACGCTGCTTCATATCGATCAGCCGCGCCGGTATTTGCGGGCTGACGGCTACGAGCGGCACACCCAAGGCTTGCAGTTTCGGGAACAACTGGCGCTGGTAATACGGCAGGGCAATGTTGCACGCCGGGCACCCCGCGAAGCGAAAGAAAATCAGCACTGCGGGGCCGTAGGCGCTGAGCTTTTCACGCGTCAGGGTGCCGCCCTCGACGTCCAGTAGCTGAAAATCCGGAACCGGATCGCCGCGTTGCACAAAGCGTGCATGCTGTGCGGCATCCACCAGGGTCTGACGCTGGTTGATGTTGATCTGCAAGGCTTCCGGCGCCCAGCTGGCGAGGCGTTCGGCATGCAGGTCTGCCAGCAGTTGGTTCAATGATTCGCTCATGGTCGATGCTCCTGATGTCAGTTTATTTAGTGGGGAGAGGGTTCGCTTTTATGCATGACAACGGCTTCCTTGGGACATGCGGGTGTTGCCTGCGCGCACGTCTGTGGGAGCATGGCTTGCCAGCGATAAATTCACCGCAGTCTGAAGTGAACCGCGTCCAGCCTTATCGCCGGCAAGCCGCGCTCCCACAGGGAGTCACCTGGCTTGAATGTTTGGTTCAGGCGTTAACCGCACGCCGCACCCGATGCGGGATGTCATCGTCGGCAATCAGCACGCGCTCCATGCGTCGCGGATAGTCGCCGTAGTTGTAGACCGGGTAATGCAGGGTCGAGCGGTTGTCCCAGAAGGCGATGGAATGTTCGCGCCATTTGAAGCGCACGTGATGCTCGGGCTTGTTGAATTCCTGATGCAGGCGTTCAATCAGCCGCTTGCTGCGCTCAGGTTCCCAGCCGATCACCGAAGGGTTTTGCGAGAAGTTGATGAACAGGCTGTCTTCGCCCGTTTCCGGGTGGGTACGCACCAGTGGATGGGCGAGGATCGGATAGTCGTAGCCCACGGCGTCCAGAGATTTCTTGAAGTCATGAACCACGAACAACGTATCGATTTCTTCGCGCAGCGCGTCCGGCAGCGCCCGATATACCGCACCCGCATCGGCCCAAACCGTATCGCCACCGACCTCTGGCAGATCCACCGCCCGCAGTACCGCACCGAATGTAGGTTTCAGTAGCCAACTGGTGTCGGTGTGCCAACGCCCCGTGGTTTTTGGCCCGTACAACTCACGTGCATCCTGAGCCTGAATCAGGTGTGCATAGGGTTTGCTGGCATCGTTCTTTTCCGTGGTCGGGTGCTCGTACAGCTCGCCGAAGGCCTTGGCAAAGGCGATTTGTTGCTCGGTGCTGATGTTCTGATCACGGAAGAAAATCACCTTGTGTTCCAGCAGCAGCGCGCGAATTTCGTCGCGTTGTGCAGCAGTGAGCGGCTGGGTCAGGTCGACTCCGCTAATCTCGGCACCGATGGTCGGTTCCAGGCGGGTGACTTGCAGTGATCTTACTATCTGGAGCGGAGGTTGCTGACGAGTTGGGGCTGGGGTCTGCTGTTCAAGAGTCGCGGACATGGCGGGTGGGACCTCTCTTTTGTTGTTAAGGGTTAACCTCCGCCTGGAGAGGGGTCGGGTAAGGACGTTGCTGGGAATGTCAAAACAGCTTGGGGCTATGTAAGCATAATGATTATTTTTAATATGCTACTTTTTTATGATTAACATAGAACAAAAATGCATTTGCTGATTTCAGTCGACCGACTCGATGTGCGTTTAAAAATCAGTAAATTTAATAATTAGCTTAGATTAAAATGTGCTTTTTAAATGCTTTCTTATGCGTTTAGGCTGCTCCCACACGTACCACATCTGTCGGTCCCGCCTTTTTACGGAGCAGCCCCATGAGCAATGTCAGTTCCTTGCCTCTTCAACCCCAACAGTCTGGCTCCGGCAGTGTCCGTGAGCGCGTATCGCCGGAGGAGTGGGAGGTACGGGTCAAGCTGGCAGCCGCTTACCGGCTAGCCGCGCAGAAGCGCTGGACTGACCATATCTACACGCACTTTTCTGCTCGTGTACCGGGTAAGGAGGAGCACTTTCTGATCAACGCTTTCGGTCTGTTATTTGACGAAATCAGTGCATCGAATTTGGTCAAGGTCGATATCGACGGGACTATCGTCGATGACCCGACCGGCCTGGGCATCAACTACGCCGGTTATGTGATCCACAGTGCGATTCACGCCGCCCGCCACGATCTGGTCGCGGTTTTGCACACTCATACCCGCGACGGCATTGCTGTTTCTGCACAAAAGGGCGGTTTGCTGCCCATCTCTCAACACTCGCTGGGCTTCTCGGGTCGTATCGCTTATCACGGTTATGAGGGCGTGGCGCTGGACCTGGATGAGCGCGAAAGACTGGTGGCGGATCTGGGAGACAAGAGCGTGATGATCTTGCGTAACCACGGGCTGCTGACCGGCGGTGTGAGTGTCGAGCACGCTTTCCAGCAACTGCATCGTCTCGAATACGCCTGCAATATTCAGGTGGCGGCGCAATCGGCGGGCAATGATGAACTGATCTATCCACCGGCTGAAGTAGTGGCCCGGGTCGAAGAGCAGGCCAAGGTCTTCGCGGATGGCCATGGCCCAGGCGTTGCCCGTCACTGGAATGCCCTGATTCGTGAGCTGGAGCGCAGCGATACGTCTTACAAGGAGTGATACGCGCGGTATCTCTCGGCAAATATTGAACCTCATGCGCACCGACGTGATCGTGATCTGCCTGTTGATCTACAGCATTCTGGGGCTGGTTATCGATGCAATCATCCGCACGCTGGAGCGCTATGCGCTGGCCTGGCGTCCCACTTTCGCAAGGAATTGACCATGGCTGCTCTGGACGTTTTACACCCTTATTCGAACCCCGCGTCGTCAGCGGAAGCTGCGCCGGTGCAACTGCGAAATGTGATTCGCCAGTTTGGTCGGCATAAGGTGATCGATGAGCTGAACCTGGACAGCGCAGCGGCTCACGACGCTGTAGAAGCGCCTGCGGTGCAGGATAATCTGCGCCGGTTTGCGAATGTGCGTTGAGCCTATTCCAGACTGTGCTTGTGAATACATGACCTCTGTGGGAGCGAGGCTTGCCCGCGATTGGGTTTGCAGATTATCGCGGGCAAGCCTCGCTCCCACAGGGGATTGCAGCTCAGCGGGAAACCGCATTCCTCAAATCACATGCGCCTGCTGCAATTCTGTCAGCGACAGAGCCTTGAGGCTCGCCAATACGGTGTCCCGTCGATCCCTCGGATGGGCGAGTTCCACGGCCAGCTCCTGACGGATGTTGCTCGGCCGGTTGCCCATTACCAGCACCCGATCACTCAGATACAGTGCCTCGTCCACGTCATGGGTCACCAGCAACAAGGCGATGGCATGCCGCTGGGCGAGCTGCAGCAGCAGGTCCTGCAGCTTCATGCGGGTGAAGGCGTCTACCGCGCTGAACGGCTCGTCCAGCAGCAAGACTTTGGGATGTGAGTACAGCCCGCGAGCAATGGCCACCCGTTGCGCCATGCCACCGGACAGCGCCTTGGGCAACGCGTCAGCAAACCCCGCAAGACCGACCTCTTCGATCAACTGCGCGACCCAGTCCTTGTCGTAGTGCTTGTCGTCGCTGAAACCGATGTTCTGCTCCACCGTCAGCCATGGCATCAGGCGCGGCTCCTGGAACACAAACGCGACTTCGTCAGCGGTTCGATGCAACTCACCCTGATAGTCTTTTTCCAGCCCGGCGACGATCCGTAAAAGTGTGCTCTTGCCGCAGCCACTCGGTCCCAGCAGGCTGATGACTTCCCGGTCGTGCAGCTTTACATGCACGTTGTGCAGCACCGTAGTGCTGCCGAACGATTTGCGTTGAACGTTGATATCCAAAAGCACTTCAGTCATCTCTCAATCTCCGGTGCCCTGGCCACTGAACGTGTCGCGCCAGGCCAGGAAGCGTTTTTCAAGACCTGCCAGAACGCCGTCGCTGATTTTGCCGAATACTGCCAATACGATGATGGCTGCCAGTACGATGTCTGGTCGCGAGGTTTCCCGGCCGTCACTGAGCAGATAGCCGAGGCCTTTGGTGGCGGCGATCAACTCTGCGGCAACGAGGAACATCCATGCCAGGCTCATGCCGCTGCGTAAGCCGGTAAACAGTCCGGGCAGTGCGGCCGGTAAAAGAATGCGGCGGGTCAGGCGACCACGGCTGAAGCCATACATTTGGCCGACTTCGACCAGCTTGCGGTCGATATTGCGAATCGCGGCCACGCCGTTGAGGTACACCGGAAAGAACGCGCCGATTGCGATCAGGACAATTTTCGAGGTTTCGTCGATACCCAGCCATAACAGCAGCAGCGGCACCCAGGCCAGACTCGGGATTGATCGCAGGCCGGCGAACGTTGGCTCCAGATAGGCTTCAGCCTCACGGCTCAAGCCGACCCACGCGGCGAAAATCAACGCCAGGCTCGTGCCGATGGCGAAGCCGATCAATACCCGCAACAGGCTGGCGCTGATGTGTTTCCACAACGGCCCGTCAGCAAGGTCGCCAAGGGTCAGAGCGATCTCGCTGGGCGCTGGCATCTGGTACGACGGCAGCCAGCCGATGCGCACGATTATCTCCAGAAAAACGATGATCAGGAGCGGCAGCACCAGGCCTTTGCCACGTCGCTTCCATGCAGCGCCGGATGTCGGATTAGGCAGCGCGAGCGGCGCTGGCAGGTCTTTGCTTTTGCTGTTCATGGGGGTTCTCTAGCTAAACATAACCATCTGAACTGGAATGCATTCGCCCTGTGGGAGCCGGGCTTGCCCGCGATAAGGCTGGACGCGATCTAAAGTGAATCGCGTGCAGCTTTATCGCGGGCAAGCCCGGCTCCCACAAGGGGGAATGAAGCAGCTCTGGGTTTTACTGACTCGCCGTCAAGGTCTTGCTGAAACCCGGATCGATCAGTTGATCAATTACCTGGTCAACATTCACACCACGGCGAACCAGTTCTTCAGACACCAGAATTGGCGCTGCACCCTTGGAAGACGCGACGTCCTTGCCGCTCAATTGCGGAGTGCTCAGGTCGGTGCGGGTCAGTTGCAGCTTGGCAACGTCCAGCGGCAGGCCGGATTCCTTGGCCAGCAATTCGGCCAGTTCATCCGGGTGCTTGACCGACCATTCACGGGCTTTTTCGTAAGCGCTCAGCACCGTTTCGATGGTCTGCGGATGTTCCTTGGCAAATTTCTCGGTAACGCTCAGCACACCGTAGCTGTTGAAGTCCTTGTTGCGATACAGCAGGCGCGAACCGGCCTGGACTTCGCTGGCAGCCATGTGTGGATCAAGGCCGGCCCACGCGTCGACATCACCTTTCTCCAATGCGGTGCGGCCATCCGGATGCTGCAAGTGCACCAGTTCCACGTCGTCTTTTTTCAGACCTGCCTGTTGCAGGGCGCGCAAGGTGAACAGATACGGATCAGTGCCCTTGGTGGCGGCGATTTTCTTGCCTTTAAGATCGGCGATGGTTTTGTACGGTGAGTCCTTGCGCACCAGCAATGCGGTCCATTCGGCGCGGCTATAGACATACACCGACTTGATCGGGCTGCCGTTGGCGCGGCTGAGTACTGCTGCCAGGCTGGCCGAGGAGGCGAAATCCACGCCGCCGCTGTTCAGGTATTCAAGCGAGCGATTACTGCCCTGACTTAACACCCAACCCACTTTGCTATCCGGCAGGGCCTTTTCCAGCCAGCCGAAATGCTTGAGCACCAGGCTTACTGGCGAGTAATAGGCGTAATCCAGCTTCACTTCCGCCGGGGCGGTTTCTGCTGCGAAGGCCAAGGGATTCATGCCCAGAGCCAGCACACCGGCGCCGATCAACAGCTTTACGCGAGTAAAGGACAACAGGGTTTTAGCGTTCATTTGGAACAGCTCCAGGCAAGGCGATATCAGAGATTTTTCTTATTCACAAAAATGGCAGTAGGCTTATTGCTTTCCTGCTTAAAAGGAATATTGCAGGCTCTGTGCCAAATGGCCGGGAGTTGAAATACGGGGGCTGGGAAGGGGCGGGACAAGGTTTTGCTGTCGGTGGGGAAACAGTCTGTTGAGCGACTGTTGCTGGGGCAACAGTTGTCAGGCGGACCATCGAAAATCTATGGGCTGGCGTAGGACCTGTGGGAGCGGTGCTTGCCCGCGATGCATGAGACGCGGTCATAAGACACACCGCGTTATCGTTTATCGCGGGCAAGCACCGCTCCCACACAAGCACTGCTCCTGCATGAGTTTGGTATTTAAGGCTTCCAGATTTCCACGTCTTTGGCATCCACCGCTTTGGGCAGCAAGCCTGCAGCAAAGAACGCGTCGGCGATTTTCTGTTGTTCGCCGAGTTGATCCGCTTTCACCGGACGCACTTCATACGTGCGGTGGCTGTTGGCGATTTCAACGGTGGCCGGATCAAGGTTGCCCCACAGCGGGCCGAGCAGGGCAGCGGCTTCTTTGGGGTTGCCTTTGACCCAGTGGCCGGCTTTCTGCAACTGATCGAACACCAGCTTGAGCACCTCCGGATGGGCCTTGGCGTAAGGCGTGCTGGTCAGGTAATAGCGCTTGTAACTGGCCAGGCCCGTGCCGTCCGCCAGAGTGCGGGTGGGCAACTGGCGCTGCACGCTGGTCAGGAAAGGTTCCCAGGTCACCCAGGCGTCAACCTTGTTGTTTTCGAACGCAGCACGCCCATCAGCAGGTGTCAGATAAGCAGGCTGGATGTCAGAGAACTTCAGACCGCCCTTGGCCAAGGCTGCGATCAGCAAGTAATGCGTGCCGGCTGCTTTGGTCACGGCGACTTTCTTGCCCTTCAGATCGGCCAGTTCCTTGATAGGCGAATCCTTGGGCACCACGATGGCCTGCGCAGAGGGCGACGGGGTTTCTTCGGCGAAGTAGGTCAGCCGGGCCTGAGCCGCCTGAGCAAAGATCGGCACGGTATCGGCGACATCTGCGCTGATGTCGACGTTGCCGATGTTCAACGACTCCAGTAACGGCAATCCGCTGGGGAATTCATGCCAGCTGACGTCGATGTTGGCATCGTTCAGGGCTTTCTCCAGCGTGCCTTGGGTTTTCAGTACGGTGATCAGCGTCGAGGATTTCTGATAACCGATGCGCACGGTTTCCCGAGCCTGGGCTGGCAGCATCAGCGTCCATGCGGCGGCGATGGCCAGGCCTGCAAGCAGCGGGCGACGCAGGCGAATATTCAATAGCGGTTTCGACATGGCACTCTCGAAGATGGATAAGTATTTGCAGACGAAGAAGAGGGCGCTATTGCGCCCTCTGGAAGTTTTGCAGCGTCATCAGGCGACTTTTTCCTGAGCCTCACGCTCGCGCTTGGCCACCAGTTCACGGGTCAGCGGAATGAGTTTCTTGCCGTAGTCGATAGCGTCGTCCAGCGGATCAAAACCGCGAATCAGGAAGGTGGTGATACCCAGGTCGTAGTAATCGAGCAGTGCCTCGGCGACCTGCTCTGGCGTGCCGACCAGTGACGTCGAGTTGCCCTGCGCGCCCAGCAATCCGGCTATGCCTGTCCACAAGCGTTTGTCTAGACGCGAGCCTTGAGATGCAGCGGCCAGGAGGCGGCGAGAGCCTTCGTTTGGCGGCTCGCGACGCACAAAGCCATTCCCTTCGGCGATGGCTTTGGCGCGTTCCAGAATGCTGTCGGCACGGGCCCAGGCTTTCTCTTCGGTTTCCGCCAGGATAGGGCGAAGGGACAGGCTGAAGCGCACCGTCCGACCATGCTTGGCTGCTTCGGCGCGGACTTCCTTGACGACTGCGCGAACCTGCTCGTAAGTCTCGCCCCACAGCGCGTATACATCGGCGTGCTTGCCTGCGACGGCGATGGCCGCAGGCGAAGAGCCGCCGAAATATACCGGGATGTGCGGCTGTTGCGGGGACTTCACCAGCGAGTGCGCGCCTTCAAACTGGTAGTACTCGCCTTTGTGATCAAAAGGTTTTTCGCTGGTCCATTCCTGACGCACAACGCCCAGGTATTCATCGGTACGCGCGTAACGCTCGTCCTTGCCAATATGGCTGCCGTCGGCGCGCAGTTCCTTGTCGTCACCACCGGTAATGATGTGGATCGCGGTGCGCCCGCCGTTGAATACATCGAGCGTCGCAAACTGACGCGCCGCCACGGTCGGCGAAATGAACCCAGGTCGGTGAGCGATCAGGAATTTGAGTTTCGTCGTGATGCTGGACGCGTGGGCTGCAACAAAAGCACTGTCCGGGCTGTTGGAGTGGTAAGCCACCAACGCGCGGTCAAAACCAGCATCTTCATGGGCCTTGGCAACTTTCGCCACGTACTCGGGCTGGATAGTAGGGCCGCTGCGCGGGTGGATTTCCGAGCCGGGCTGGGTGGCGATGTAGCCGATGAATTCGATGCTCATGAACAGCTCCTTCTTGTATTCATAACGTATAGGGGGGGAGGCTCCGGGTTGGGTTATCCCGAAAACTGAATCCGTACCTGCAACATATGGCTATAGAAGTGAGCTGTGAAATTCTATTTTGACCTAAGGTTATTATAAAAATATTGCATGTGTATTATTCTGGTTAATGAGGATTTATTATCACGAATGCGGCCGCTGAGTATTGGCCCGGACGGCGTTCAGGTGGGAATGGCACCGCGCCTTCGCTTAACAAATATTGGACCTGCAGGAGCTCACCGAGGTTACGAGGCCAGCGATAGCGATTTGTCTGACACTCCGCCATCGCTGGCCTCGTAACCTCGGTGAGCTCCTGCAGGAAAGGCGTTTCTGTAGCCTGACGCTCAAATTTTCAAACCGGTACGTCGCCCAGGATCGTCGCCCGATGCATGACTCTGCGTTGCGGCCGGTAGTCGTCCACTGCGTAATGCTGGGTGACGCGGTTGTCCCAGAACGCCACATCATCGGCCTGCCAGCGCCAGCGAATGGTGAACTCCGGCGGGTCGCGTGGCTGAACAAAAACGCCAGAAGCGCTGCACTTTCCGCCTCGCTCAGCTCGTTGAGGCGCGACGTGAAGCCATCGTTGACGAACAGTGACTTGCGACCACTTACCGGGTGCGTGCGGATCACTGGATGCGAAATCGGCGGGTACTGACGGCGGGTCTGTTCCCAGCGGGCGATGTCTTCCGGTGTAGTGCCGAAGCGTGTCAGTGGAAACGAGCGGGTGAAATCATGCGTCGCGGTCAGCCCTTCGAGTAGCGTTTTCAGGGGCAGTGACAACGCTTCATAGGCCGCGATGCCGCTGGCCCACAACGTGTCCCCGCCGTATTCCGGCAGTTGTTTTGCACTGAGCACGGCACCCAGCGCCGGAGTCGGCAGGAACGTCACGTCGGTGTGCCAGATCGCGTTATCGCGTACGTCGGTAACCGCCGTATCGAGGATCAATACCTCGGGTTGCTCTGGCACATTCGGGTAGATCGGGTGCACGTGCAGTTCGCCAAAACCGGCGGCAAACCGCGCCTGTTGTTTGGGTGTCAGTGGCTGATTGCGAAAGAACAGCACCTGGTGTTTCAGCAGCGCTTGTTCGATGGCCTGGCGCTGTTCGTGGGTCAGCTCCTGGCTCAGATCAATGCCGCTGATCTGTGCGCCGAGGGCAGGGCTTAGGGGTGAGATTTGGATGGTCATGATTGGTGTCCGAGTTGGTGCGCAGATCTAATGTGGGAGCGGTGCTTGCCCGCGATAAGAGCGACGCGATCTAAAGTGAACCGCGTCCAGCCTTATCGCGGGCAAGCACCGCTCCCACACAGAGCATCATTGTCGCTTTGGATCTCAATGACTCTGCCCATGCCACGGCACCAACTTGCGCTGCAGGGCTCGCAAACCCATCTCCATGGCGAAGGCGATCAGGGCGATGACGAGGATTCCCAGCACCACCACATCCGTGACCAGAAACTGCGCCGCTGACTGAACCATGAAGCCCAAACCGCTGGTCGCCGCGATCAGTTCTGCAGCCACCAGCGTCGACCAGCCGACGCCCAGCCCGATGCGCACGCCAGTGAGGATTTCGGGCAGGGCACTGGGCAGGATCACGTGGCGAATCAACTGCCAGCGAGTGGCACCCAACGATTGCGCAGCACGCAATTTCGTCGGGTCAACGGTGCGCACGCCGGTCGCGGTGGAGATAGCGATGGGGGCGAAAATCGCCAGGTAGATCAACAGCACTTTGGAGAACTCGCCGATGCCACACCAGATCACGATCAGCGGCAAATAAGCCAGCGGCGGGATAGGGCGGTAGAACTCGATCATCGGGTCGAAAATACCTCGCGCGATGCGGTTGTGGCCGATGGCGATACCCACCGGAATGGCCGTGAGTACGGCAAAAAACAGTGCCAGACCGATGCGCTGCAAACTCGCCCCGAGGTGCTGCCAGAGGGTGGAATCCATGTAGCCGCTGGTCATCAGCAGCCAGGCTTTTTCCAGCACCGCAGAGGGCGGTGGCAGGAACAGCGGTTCGATAAGTTCTGCGGCAGTCACTGCCCACCACGCTGCCAACAGCACCACCAGTGTCAACACGCTGATTGCACGCGTGCTCAGTTTCCAGCGCACAGGGGCGGGGATAGTTTCAGGGGCGGCGGTCGTGCTGCCCGGCAATTCGTAGCTGCTCATGCGTACTGCTCCCGAGAGACGCCGCGCTGGGAAAAGACGCTGGTCAATACATGTTCCCGGGTGTCGATAAAGCGCGGGTCAGACTTGATCGAGCGGGCCGACTCTCCGGCGGCATAACGCTGCCCGAAATCCAGTTGCAGGCGTTCGGCGATGTGTCCCGGATTTGGCGCCAACAGAATCAGGTCGGTGGCGAGAAACACGGCTTCTTCAATGTCGTGGGTGATCAGGAACACCGGCTTGGCAGTACGCTGCCAGACTTGCAGCAGCAACTCCTGCATCTGTTCGCGGGTGAATGCATCCAGTGCGCCGAAAGGTTCATCCATTAGCAGTACACGTGGATCCGCCGCCAGTGCGCGAGCCAGGCCAACACGCTGCCTCTGGCCACCGGACAGCTGCCAGATCTTGCGTTGGTCGAAACCGGTCAGGTCGACCAGTGCGAGCATTTCCCTGGCTTTGGCCTCACGCCGATCGCGCGGTACACCCGCCAGTTGCAGGCCAAACGCGACGTTGCTCAACACGTCCTGCCAGGGCAGTAATGCATCGTCCTGGAACACCACGCCACGTTCTGCGCCCGGGCCATTGACCGTCACACCGTCCAGGCTGATGTTGCCAGCACTGGGCGGTACGAAACCGGCAATCAGATTGAGCAGGGAGGTTTTGCCGCTCCCCGAGGGACCCAGTGCCACCAGCAATTGCCGAGGGCCGAGGCTGAGGGAAATGTCCGCCAGCACCGGTTCGGTCGCGCCGGGATACTGTGCGCTGATGCGCTCCAGTTTGAGCAAAGCCATGGGCTGAAACTCCGCTTATTGGGTGATGAATTTATCGCTGACGTAGGGTGCGTAATCAGCCAGTACCGCATCGACCTTGCCTTGCTCCTTGAGGAACGCAGCGGTCTTGGTCACAGCATCGATGGTTGGCGCACCGAGCAGTGCGCTCTGATCTGCGGCCAGCGGGTAGACGTTGCCTTGCAGCAGGCCCGGGATGTCCGAGGTTTTGGCGCCGGACAGCTTCACCAGCTTGTCGACGTTGCTGGATTTTGCCAGCCAGGCGGCTGGGTCCTTTCGGTAGTCGGCGTAGGCGTCGAGGGTGACTTTGGCGAAGGATTTGACGATTTCAGGGTGCTTGTCGGCGAAGTCCTTGCGCACGATCCAGGCATCAAAGGTTGGTGCGCCGACCTTGGCCAGCTCCCCGGAAGTGATCAGCACTTTGCCGTTTTCCTTGGCGACACCCAGGGCCGGGTCCCATACGTAGGTGGCGTCGATATCACCGCGCTTCCAGGCGGCGGCAATGGCCGGTGGTGCGAGGTTAAGAATGGTGACTTTCGACGGATCGATGTTCCAGTGTTTCAACGCGGCCAGCAGGCTGTAGTGACCCGTGGAAACGAATGGCACGGCGATTTTCTTGCCGATCAGATCCTGCGGTGAATTGATCCCTGAACCATTGCGCGCCACCAGCGCTTCAGCGGCTCCGATCTGAGTGGCGATCAAGAAGGTTTCAACCGGCAGCTTGCGAGTGGCGGCGGCGGTAAAAGGGCTCGAACCGAGGTAACCGATTTGCACATCACCGGAGGCGATGGCGGTGATCACATCGGCACCGTTTTCGAATTTGCGCCAGGAGATTTTCGAGTCAGTGGCTTTTTCGTATGCGTTATCCGCCTGGGCGACTTTGGCCGGGTCGACGGTGGTCTGGTAGGCGACGGTAAAGTCGGCTGCTTGAGCCAGATACGAAGCGCCAGTCAACGACAGTGCCACCAGAAGGCGAAGAGGGAAGTGCAGTTTCATCATGAAGCTCCGAATCAGGCTGGCCGGGGACTGGCTGAGGCTGGAGACTAAATGATCTAAGAAAATCTAAATAAATAACCTTTTAGAATTAGCTTATGAGCGAAGCTCGCGTGGATTGCAAAACAGTTGTCGGTGACGCCGGCCCTCAATCCACCGGTTTTATTGGGGGAACGCTCTGGTTAAAGGGTTGTAACGAGACTGACACAATTTGACACAATCTATCGCCGGAACTTTTTGAGAATAGCTAACGCAAGTTAATGGTAATCACTACTATTCGCGCCAAATTCAATCTCTCCTTTGGATGCGCTCCAGATGTCTGTTCTTTTGCGTTTTACGCCTGCTGCCCTCGGTTTGTGCTCAATTCTGACCGCGGGTGGCAGCTTTGCAGCTACCGCGGTTTTGCCTGAAACCTCCATCGATGCCGAAACCGAAGCTGAAAACGACGATCCACGCGTCAAGGAAAGCAGCACCGCGACGCGTACTGCCACTCCCGTACGCTATGTACCTCAGGCTATTGATTCGGTGAAAACCAACAGTGTCGCGAGTTACGGGACCAACGATCTGGGCAGCGCCTTGAGCGGTATTCCCAACGTCAGCAGTGGTGCCGATACGCGTTTTGATAGCTTGCGCATCCGTGGTTTTGATGCGAGCAACGACTTCTATCTCGACGGCATCCGCGATGACAGTCAGTACGTGCGCGATTTGCACAACATTGAAAGCATCGAAATCCTCAAGGGGCCTGCCGCCGTGCTCTACGGGCGTGGTAGTCAGGGCGGGATCGTCAACCGGGTCAGTAAACAGCCGCAAGCCGGACGCCGCTCAAGCATTGAAGCGCAGGGCGGCAGCGATGATTTGCGCAGCCTTTACGCAGACCTGAGCACCGATCCGAATGACACGATCAGCCTGCGGCTGAACATGGGCAACATGGATCAGAACAGTTTTCGCGACGGCGTCAGCGGCAACCGTCAGTTGTTCGCGCCGTCCATGAGCTGGCAACTGACTCCAGATCTGAACTGGCTGGTGCAGTACGAATACAGTCGCTACAACCGTACCCCAGATCGTGGCATTCCCGGCATCGGCGGGCGCCCTGCGGATGTGGGCCGCGATACCGCCTATGGCAGCGAGCACGACTACATCGACGACAAGTCGCAATCGCTGCGCTCCAGGCTCAGCTACGAACTCAATGACAGTTGGCAGCTTCGGCACACTCTGGGCGTGTTCAAGCTCGACAGCGATTTTGATAACACCTACCTGACCGGTTTCATCCCGGCCACTAACAGGGTCACGCGCCAGCATTGGCAGCAGGACCTGACCACTCGCAATGTATTCAATAACCTTGAGCTGGAAGGTGCGCTGGAAACGTTTGGCCTGGAACACCGTCTGCTGACCGGCGTGGAGACAGGCAGCCAGCGTCGGGATCCAAAGCTTTACACGGCGGCGACATCAGGAGCTGGCTTCTCTGCTGTGCCGTCTTTGGACCTGTACTCTCCCAACCGCGATTTGCGTCACACGGGACGTATGCAGGTATCGAGCGACAATCACACTGAGGTGGAGAGTCGTGGCCTGTATGTGCAGGATCAGTTGCGCCTGAATGATCAATGGCAGGTACTGGCAGGGCTGCGTTACGACACCTTCGATATCGAGTCGACCAACCGCCTTCGAGGCTTGACCGAGGAGCGTGACAGTCATAGCACCAGCCCGAGAGTCGGCCTGGTCTGGACGCCGCTGGAAGATCATTCGTTTTACGCTTCCTGGACCAAAACGTTTTCGCCTGTCGGCGGCGGCCTGATTGGCATTACTCCAGGCGCAGCAGGCAACACCAACGACCTGAGCCCGGAGCTGACCAAGCAGAAGGAAATCGGCGTCAAGAGCGACTGGCTGGATGATCGCTTCAGCACGACATTCGCAATCTACGAGCTGGAGCTTTACAACCGTCGTACCAGTGACCCGAATAATCCGACAGTGACCCTGCTCAGCGGTTTGCAGCGTTCTCGCGGTATTGAGCTGACGGGCACCGGCAAGATCGTCGGCAACTGGTATATACGCGGTGGTGTCGGTGTGCAGGACGCGACCGTAGTGAAAGACAACAACGGCTTTGAAGGCAATCGCATCAGTAACGTTGCCAAGCGTAACGGCAGTCTGTTCCTGACCTGGAAACCCGAGATGGGCTGGTATGCAGAAACCGGTATGACCTTGGTGGGCCAGCGCTACGCCGACAACCTGAACACTACTGTGCTGCCAGGTTACGGGCGTTGGGATGCGTTGGCCGGGTTCCGTCAGAAGGACTGGGATCTGCGCGCTGCGCTGAACAACATCACTGATCAGACCTATTACTCGTCGGCGACCAGTGCCGCGCAGATCCAGCCCGGTGCGCCGCGCAATCTGGTGGTAACCGGTACGTATAGTTTCTGACGGGTTATTTCCACACCGCCTGTTCGACGTTGATCTTTTTCGGGAGCAATTTGTTCTCGAAGAAGAGGTCGGCCGTCGCCTGCTGAGCGGCCAGGATTTTTGCGTCCACCGGCAGGATTGGCGACGGTGGCCGGTTATCCAGGTAGCGGGTGATCACTGCTTCCGGCAGGCCCATTGAGCCGGTGAGGATGTCGATACTCTGTTGGCGCTGGCTGCGTGTCAGCGCTTCGGCAGCAGTGAGTTCTGCAAGCACGGCGTGAATAAAGTCCGGGTGTTGATTGGCGTAGTCGCGACGTGCGCTGTAGATCGGGCCAGACAAACCTAACCCCGTGCCATCGGCCAGCAGACGACTGTGCCCTTCGATCAGGGCCAGTGAGGCATAAGGGTCCCAGATCGCCCAGGCATCGACGCTGCCTTGTTCAAAGGCGGCACGGGCGTCGGCAGGGGTGAGGTAGATCGGCTGGATATCCTTGAAGCTCAAGCCGGCCTTGTTCAGCGCTCGCAGCAATACGTTGTTGGAACTTGAGCCTTTCTGGAAGGCGACTTTCTTGCCCTTCAGGTCGGCGACGCTTTGCAGCGGGCTGTCCTTACGCACCAGGATGGTTTCTGCGGCGGGCTTGGCAGGCTCGGCGCCGACGTAAACCAGGTCTGCTCCGGCCGCCTGAGCGAATAGTGGCGGGATATCGCCGGTGGAACCCAAATCCAGCGCGCCGATGTTCAACGCTTCCAACATTTGCGGACCGGCGGGGAATTCGATCCACTGGATTTTGGTGTCAGCGAAGCGTTTTTCCAGCAGGCCTTTTTCCTTGGCGATCACCAGGGCGATGGAGCCTTTCTGGTAACCGACGCGCAGGGTTTGAGGGTCTTCTGCCAAGGCTGATTGTGCCGATGCCAGGCCGATCAGACCTGCGAGTAGTGCGATGGATTTCATTTTTGCTCGCTTATCTCTGACTGCAAATAAATCGTCAGGCTAATGAAGATCCCTTTGTGGGAGCGGTGCTTGGTCTGGGCGGCATTCCGACGATACATGAGACGCGCATTGACGACATACCGCGTTATCGTTTATCGCGGGCAAGCACCGCTCCCACAAGGGAGGTTGCATTCCACAGTGGAATTGCATTTGTTGGCTTTGGATTTCACTCCGCCAACGACGGTTTCTCCCACAGGTTGATACCGCCTTCCTGGGCGAAGCGGTCGATTTCGGCCAGTTCTTCCGGGCTGAAGTCGAGGTTTTTCAGCGCTTCGACGTTCTCGATGATTTGCTCCGGACGGCTCGCACCAATCAACGCCGAGGTCACGCGTGGGTCACGCAGGGTCCAGGCCAGGGCCATTTGCGCCAGGCTCTGGCCGCGACGCCTGGCGATTTCGTTCAAGGCGCGAACGTGAGCGATGTTGGCTTCGGACAAATGTGAGGCCTGCAACGAACCGCCCCCCGGACGATTGACCCGGGCATCCTGCGGCACGCCGTTGAGGTATTTGTCGGTCAGTAAACCCTGAGCCAATGCAGTGAAGACGATGACCCCTGCGCCCAGTTCATCGGTGGTGTCCAGCAGGTCCTTCTCGACCCAGCGATTGAGCAGGTTGTAGGCCGGTTGGTGAATCAACAGCGGCACCTTCCACTCTTTCAGCAGCGCGGCTATTTCACGGGTTTTGCTGCCTGAGTAGGAAGAAATACCGATGTACAGCGCTTTGCCTTGCTGCACGGCAGTCGCCAGGGCGCTGGCAGTTTCCTCCAGTGGTGTGTCCGGATCGAAGCGGTGTGAGTAGAAAATGTCCACGTAGTCAAGACCCATGCGCTGCAGGCTCTGATCGAGGCTGGCCAGCACGTATTTACGCGAGCCGCCACCCTGACCATAGGGGCCAGGCCACATGTCCCAACCGGCTTTGGTGGAGATGATCAGCTCATCGCGATACTGCTTGAAGTCCTCGCGCAACAGCTTGCCGAAGTTACTCTCGGCGCTGCCATAGGGCGGGCCGTAATTGTTGGCCAGGTCGAAATGATTGATGCCCAGATCGAATGCCGTGCGCAGCATGGCGCGCTGGGTGTCGATCGGCGTACTGTCGCCAAAGTTGTGCCAAAGACCCAGCGATAACGCGGGCAGTACCAACCCACTGCGGCCAGTGCGGCGATAGGGGATTTTTTCGTAGCGGTTTTCGGCAGCGGTATAAGTCATTGTGGCTCTCATTCGGTAGTCGAAGACGGGGTCGTTTGCGCTGGCCAGTGATAAAACTCCAGGCCCAGAGCGCTGCGATTCTTGAAGCCTTTCCAATAGCTGTGATCAGGTTTTTCACGTCCGGTTTCGTCCGTCGACCATTTGCCGTCGGCGGCCCGTGGTACCAGGGTCAACCAGGGCTGACGGTCTAGGCTTTTGAGGTGCTGATCGAGAAAGGCCAGAACAAAGTGCTGATTGATGTTGTTGATCCGGCTGCTGTCCCAGACCGGCTCAGCATAGGCGGAAAAATCATCGGGATGGCTGCTCGCCGCCGCAGGGGGCGGATTAGGCGCAATGTTGTGGCGGGCATTTTCGTAGACGAGCAGGTAGCGGTCAGCGTTTTTAGCGCCTTCTGCCAGGCGTCTGACGCCGTCAGCATAACCGGCGACATCATCCTGATCGCCCGCGATGAACAGGCTGGGTACGCGCAGTCCTGCCAACCCTTTCTCATCCAGCAGACCTTGCTGTCCGCCCCAGGGTGCGAAAGCGATCAGTGCTTTGATGCGTGCGTCTCGGACCGCTTCGAAGTCGGGGTTACCCGCTTGTCTGGCCTGTAGTGCAGTACCTGCCACAAAGCGTGATGCCACCGCGCTGGTGCCAACGCCTGCTGCATTCAGTACGCCATAGCCGCCCATGGAATAGCCGAGCAGGGCGGTGTGGCGGGTGTCTATTTTTCCAGCCAGCGGACTGCCACTGCCTGACTTCGCCCAGTCAGTGATCTGGTCCAGCACGAACAGAATGTCCAAGGGACGGTTGAGCAATGTGCTGGCAAAACCGGCCTTGTCGGCGCGGGTTGATTCCGTGTGATCGATTGCGACGACTGTATAGCCGTGAGAGGCGAGGAACTCGGTCAGGTAACTCATCTGCAAGCGTGAGCCCGGATACCCATGGGACACAATCACCAGCGGAAACTTCTTGTCTTTTAGCGGCTGCGCATCGCGTACGGCACGGCCTTCGAACGTGAACGCGGTGTTGGGCCGAGCCGGGTTGCTGGCGCCTGCGCCGAGCACATCGGTGTAAGTGCCGAGCTCGGCCTGGCCAGCTTTCAACTGCGCCGGATACCAGACTTCCAGACGCAGTGGACGGTCGTAACGCGGGTTACTGTCGGTACTGGTAGCCGCGAGGATGTTGAGTTGATCGCGATGGATCACGTCAATGGTTCGCACACCCACCTGATAAGCCCCGCGTGCGGCCAGTTCCGGTGCATCCGGGCGTGGAT
Source organism: Pseudomonas maioricensis (assembly GCF_022790535.1). Classification (GTDB taxonomy): domain Bacteria; phylum Pseudomonadota; class Gammaproteobacteria; order Pseudomonadales; family Pseudomonadaceae; genus Aquipseudomonas; species Aquipseudomonas maioricensis. The sequence goes on along the minus strand of NZ_LOHG01000020.1, from coordinate 26,695 downwards.
CGCCATTCAGCGCAAACGCGCTGCACGACAGGCTCCATACCAACAGCAGGCTGGCGACTCTCAAGGGGTTGCAGCTCACTTAGAATCCTCCGGCAAAACGATGACGTGGCCGTTGCAGGCCAAGGTTCTCCCGCAGCGTGCTGCCGGTGTACCCGGTACGAAACAGGCCACGGCGCTGTAGCTCAGGCACGACGTAATGAGCCACGTCCTCAAGACCGCCGGGCAGATGCGGTACCAGCACATTAAAGCCATCGGCAGCGCTTTCTTCGAACCAGGCTTGCAGTTCATCGGCGATTTGCGTTGGCGTCCCGATCAGGCTGTAGTGTCCGCGACCTCCGGCAATGCGGCGGCCCAGTTGGGCAAGGGTCAGGTTCTCATCCCGGGACAGCTGGGTCAGCAGTTTCTGGCGGCTCTGCTGGCCGCTGTCAGTCAGTGGCAACGGCGGCAACGGTTCGTCGAGGGCGTAACCGGACAGGTCGAAATTGCCCAGCATTCGGCCGAGCAAGGCCACGCCGACTTGTGGTTCTACCAACTCCTGAAACGCTTCGAATTTTTCCCGGGCCAAGGCTTCGCTGTCGCCGACCACGACGAGCACGCCGGGCATCACTTTCAGGCTTTCGGGGTCACGGTCGAAGCGTGTCATGCGGCCTTTGATGTCAGCATAAAACGCTTGGGCATTGGCCAGTGACGTTTGCGCAGTGAACACCACTTCGGCGGTTTCAGCTGCCAGGTCACGGCCGACTTCCGAAGAGCCTGCCTGAACGATGACCGGCTGGCCCTGAGGCGAGCGGGCCACGTTCAGTGGGCCTTTGACCCGGAAGTGTTCGCCCTGGTGATCCAGCACATGCAGTTTGGCCGGGTCGTAATACTCGCCGCTGGCTTTGTCGCGCACAAAGGCGTCGTCTTCCCAACTGTCCCACAGACCGGTCACGACCTTGTGGAACTCCCGAGCGCGGCTATAGCGTTCAGCGTGACCGATGTGTTCTTCGCGGCCGAAGTTTTGCGCTTCGGCGGCAGCGTCGGAGGTCACCAGATTCCAGCCAGCACGCCCGCCAGACAGGTGATCCAGCGAAGCAAACTTGCGCGCCACGTGGTACGGCTCGTTGTAACTGGTGGTGGCAGTGCAGATCAGACCGATGTGTTCGGTGACTGCGCTGAGCGCTGACATCAGGGTCAGCGGTTCAAAATGATCGGAGCGTGCCATGTGACTGGCGCTGGGGCCTGTTGCTGCGGCGACGCTGTCAGCGACGAACAGCGCGTCGAACTTTGCTGCTTCGGCCACTTGGGCCAGATGTTTGTAATGCTTGAAATCCAGCCCGGCGTTGGCCGGCACATCCTGGTGACGCCAAGCCGCTACATGGTGCCCGGTGGCCATGAGAAAGGCGCCGAGCTTGAGTTGGCGAGGTGTGTTGCTCATGTGTTGTTCCTTGTTGAATCAGATCTTTTGTAGGAGCTCACGAGCACCGCGAGGCAGCGATGGCGGTCTGTCTGATACACCGCCTTCGCGGCCTCGCGGTGCTCGTGCGCTCCTACAGGTTCCCGTTTACTTAGCGACAGCGTGGTGTCAGGGGCGCCGAGCTACCTCCTGTCAACATGACAATCTGATTTGAAATGAGGTTTCTGTAGGAGTGAGCTTGCTCGCGATGGCGTCCGTTCATACGATAAATGCGTCGACCAGGAAATCGAATCGCGAGCAAGCTCACTCCTACAGGTCTGTGTTTACTGCGCGGCAGCGTGGTGTCAGGGATGCCGAGTACCTCCAACTGCTATGCATCAAAAATCCTTACGCAACTGCACACCAAAATAGCGCTCGTCATCACGCGGTACGGCGCGGGTGATGTAGTTGCCGCCGGTGGCCAGGCCGGGTGAGTAGGATTTGTCGGCCAGGTTCTTGGCCAGTAACGCGACGCGCCAGCCGTTGCTGTAGTCGGCGAGTGCGACGCTGGCGTTCCAGATGCCGTAGGCGCCTTGTTTGGTGTCCGGGTTCTGACTGATGTCGTACTGCACTTCGCTTTGCCAGCTGTAATCGGTGCCCAGTTCTACATCCAGACCGTTTTCCAGCGGGATGCTGTAATCGGCCCGCACGTAGCTTTTCCAGTCAGGCGAGAAGGGCAGGGTTTTGCCGTCCACGTTGCAGGATGCGGCCGCGCCCGCCGGGCAGGCGAAGGTGTCGATGCGCGCTCTGGTGTAGGCCACTGCGCCGGAAAACTTCAGGTTCTGCGTGGCCTGCAAGGCAAAATCGGCCTCGACACCTTCGGTGGAAACGCTGCCCGCGTTGATCAATCGCGTTACGACGCTACCCGCGACGGTATCGAAGAAGTTCGCCTGATAGTTGTCGTAGTCGCTGTGGAATACCGCAACGTTGGTGATCAGACGGTTGTTCCAGCTGGTGGCTTTGACGCCCAGTTCCCAGGTGTTGGAAGTCTCCGGTTTGAGCGCGTCGGTGTCTCGCGGCTGCATGTTGAAGAACACGTTGTAAGCCGGGCCTTTGTAGCCGCGCGAATAGGTCAGGTAGGTCATGACGTTATCGGTCAGGTCATATTGCAGGCCCAGGCGTCCGGACCAGCCATCTTCATCCACCGATCCGGAGCTGCTGGTCGCGGGATTGATGCCCGCCACTTGAGTGGCCGAGGTCGAGACCCGGCGGTGATCGTATTCCAGCTCGTCGTGGGTCCAGCGCAAGCCGGCGATCCCGCGAAAGTCCGGGGTGAAGTTCAGGGTGCTTTCGCCAAACACCGAATAGCTGTCGCTGGTGGTGCTGTAGTCCGCTACACCCACGGCACTGGCGGTTGGCGTGACCAGCGTGCGGCGATAGGTTTCTTCATCCTTGCCGTGCATGTAATACAGGCCGCCGACGTATTCCAGAAACTGACCTTTTGGCGAGGCCAGACGCAGTTCCTGCGAGTACTGATTGAAGTCCAGGTCGCCCTTGTCTTCAGTACCGGGGAATGCCGCCGTGATGTTCGCCAGGCGATCGCCGTCCTGCCATTGAGTGTTGTTCCAGCCGCGCCAGGCGGTAATCGACGTCAGGGTGTAATCGCCCAGATTCCAGTCCAGTTGCGCAGACAGACCTTTGTTGATGTCTTCCACGTGGCTGCGGTAATCGCTGACGATATCGCGGTTGTGATTACTGGCAGCGGCAGGCGCCAATGCACCGGCAAAGGCCGGGGTCAGCGCTGAACTGACCACGCCGTTCGGTGCGTCATCGTGGGCTTGCATGTAGTCGGCGATGACGGTCAGTTTCACGTCATCGTTGGGGGTGAACTCCAGCTTGCCGCGTGCGCCCTTGCGGTTGTATCCGTTGACTTCCTGGCCATTGGCTTTGTTATCGACGTTGCCGTCGTAGCTGCCGAACAGCGTCGTGATGGAGGCTTTGAGGGTATCCGGGATCAGGCTGCCGCCAATGCCGAAACGCGTACGGCTCTCGTTGCCGCTGTAGTACGACTGATCGATGTAACCATGGGTTTCTTCGGTCGGCGCCTTGCTGATCACGTTGAGCACGCCCGCCGAAGCGTTCTTGCCAAACAGTGTGCCTTGCGGACCGCGCAGCACTTCAATGCGCTCCAGGTCGAGCAAGTCCAGCGTCGCCTGACCAGGCCTTGCGTAAACCACGCCGTCGACAACGGTCGCTACCGTCGGCTCGACACCTGGCGAGGTGGAAATAGTACCCACGCCACGAACGAACAACGAGGTGTCCTTGTTCGAGGCGCCGGTCCGGAAGTTCAGGCTGGGGATCTGCTGGACGATGCTGGATACGCCGTTACGGTTGTCGCGTTCCAGTTGTTCGCCTTCAACCACAGAGACCGCCACCGGTACTTTCTGCAGCGATTCTTCGCGACGAGTAGCTGTCACGGTCACGGCTTGCAACGTCGCGGTCTGGCCTTCGTTCGTAGTGGTTGTGTTGCTGTCGGCGGCGAGGCCCTGCAGCGAAGTCAGTGCCAGTGCTGCCGCGATGGCTTGTGCAAGACGGGCCGGTTTGATGATGTCCCCATAAGTGTGTTGCATGTCGATGCTCGCTTGAAAGATGCCCTGACTGCCGTGACTCTTCGGTCACTGCTCCTGATGTAGGCGTTGGCTGTTCCGCGGCATTCGCTCAAGCGAGTAGCTGACAAGATCATTCCGTTAGCGCTAACATCGCCAGTATCAGGAAGTACGAGATAGATCGTCCAATACTCAAAAATTACTTTTATATTCCTTTTTGTTAGAAGGGCATCAGCCTTGAGCGATCAAAAAAGTCCGCCGCGCAAACGTCGTGGGGCAGGGCGCATCACGCTGGATACGGTGGCTAAACACGTGGGTGTTTCGACGATGACGGTCTCGCGTTATTTCAATCAGCCGGATCAGGTGTCGGATGAGCACCGCGAGCGTATTGCGACCGCAGTGGCCGAACTGGGTTATGTGCCCAATCTGGTGGCGGGTGGTCTGGCATCGGCGCGGGGACGGATTGTCGGCATGGTGGTGCCCAACATTTCCGGGCCGATCTTTGCCAATACCATTCAGGGTTTCAGTGACACGCTTACGCGTCATGGCTATCAGCTGCTGCTGGCGTCGAGTTACTTCTCGGCGGAGCAGGAGGAGAGCGCTGTTCGTGCCTTTCTCGGCTGGTCGCCTGCGGCGCTGGTGGTGACCAGTCATTTTCACAGCGCAGGTACCGAGAAGATGCTCGCCGACACGGATATTCCACTGGTGGAAACCTGGGATTACCAACCGGATCGGGCGCCGATTCAGATCGGTTTTTCCCACTACGAAGTGGGTGTCACGGCAGCGCGCTACCTGCACGGCAAGGGTTACCGACGGATTGCTTTTGTGCAGAACAGCGCACCGGGCGACTTCAGTGCTATCGAGCGTCGTGACGGCTGCGCGGCGGCGCTGATCGAGCTGGGGCTGACGCCGATCCTGTTTGCGCCGGATCCGGATCGAGCGCCGTTCGAAGCGGGGAAACAGGCCATGCAGGCCTTGATGAGCGCGGCTGAAAAGCCCGATGCCATCGTCTTCGCCAACGACAACCTGGCGGCGGGTGGTTTGCTGGCGGGGCAGCGCGCCGGGATAAGTATTCCGCAGGATTGTGCGGTGCTGGGGTTTGGTGATTACGCCTTCGCCGAGATGCTGTTGCCAAGTCTGAGCACCATCAAACCACCGGCGCTGGAAATCGGCGTGCTGGCCGCTACGCGGTTATTGCAGAGCCTTGGGGTAATCGAACTGGAAGGCGAGTTGCAGCGCTTGAATCTGCTCAATTGTGAAGTGATCGAGCGGGAGAGTACGTGATTCCGAGCTGGGGTATTTTCCCTGTGGGAGCAGAGCTTGCTCGCGATAAGGCTGGGCTCGGTTCACTTTAAATCGCGTCCAGCCTTATCGCGGGCAAGCCCAGCTCCCACAGGTCAGCATTCGCAAATTGAAATCGGATGTTATGCAATTAAAGAATAACCATCTGAGAAAATATTCTTTTAAGAAATATATCCTCTCGTGGATTATTTAACCTAGGCGTCGTCGCAGAGCTAGCCGCTCTGCCTCGGGCTTTTCATTTGTAGGTTTTGCAGGAGCACACAATGGGCAATGTCCAAAGCGCCAGCGCACTTGATGTGCTGTGGCGTCCGGCACCGAGTGGCGAGTTGCTTGATCTGGGGCGCATCTATCGCGGTCCCTTGGCGCTGTCGCGTCTACACAGCACGCCGAAACGGATTTTGAGCCGTCGTGAGGCCGTATTGCTGGGCGTATTCGCCTTGGTGTTGCACGGTGCGGTTATTTACTGGGTCAACCAGAACCCACCTGCACCGCTGCCGGTAGCACCACCCGAAGTCCCACCGATGACCATCGAGTTTTCTCAACCTGCGCCGCCGGTTGTTGAGGCTCCGCCACCGCCGCCCGAACCAATCGTGCAGCCTGTGATCGAGGAACCACCACCGCCCGTGGAAGACGAACTCGCGGTCAAACCCCCACCGCCAAAGCCGATTCCAAAGCCCAAGCCAGTCGTCAAGCCTGTGCCTAAGCCGATCGCCAAACCCGTTGAACAACCGCCAGCACCACCGGCACCGCCACAACCGGTCGCAGCACCTGCGCCGCCAACGCCACCCGCACCGAAACCAGTAACGCCTGCATCTGCCAACGCCGGTTACCTGAAAAACCCGGCCCCGGAATACCCGGCTTTGGCCATGCGTCGCGGCTGGGAAGGGACGGTGTTGCTGCGCGTGCATGTACTGGCCAGCGGCAAACCGGGTGAGATTCAACTGCAAAAAAGCAGCGGACGCGATCAGCTCGACGACGCGGCCCTGGCAGCAGTGAAGCGCTGGAGTTTTGTACCCGCCAAGCAGGGTGATGTCGCCCAGGATGGTTGGGTCAGCGTGCCCATCGATTTCAAAATTCGTTAACGTCCATTCGTTTTGACTCTGCGAGCTACCTGAACAAAAGGCGCATCGCTACACCACACATGCCTTGTTCAGAGAGAGCCGTGCCATGAACCTACTTGCTTCCCCTTTCGAATCCGTCGAGCACGCCGTCATCTGGCTGCTGGTCCTGTTTTCCGTTGCGACCTGGGGCCTGGCCCTGCTCAAGGGCGTGCAGTTCACCCGCCTGAAAAATCAGGATCGCAAATTCCACAAGCAATTCTGGGCCGCATCGAGCCTTGATTCCGCCGCTCAACTGGCTCAGGAACAACCGGGCGCTGCCGCTCGTGTGGCGTTGGCCGGTTATGCCGCGATTCAGGTGCCGGAGGGCGCGCAAGCCACTGACCTGAGTCAGGCGATCAATCATCAGGACCGTCTGGAGCGTGCCCTGCGTCAGCAAATCGTCCGCGAACGCCGTTCGCTGGAAACCGGTCTTGCGGTAGTTGCCAGTATCGGCAGCACCTCGCCGTTTATCGGTCTGTTCGGGACGGTCTGGGGCATCATGTCGGCGTTGAAAGGCATCAGCGCTGCGGGCTCGGCGAGCCTTGAAACCGTTGCTGGCCCTATTGGTGCTGCACTGGTCGCTACCGGTGTCGGGATCGCGGTCGCCGTCCCTGCGGTGCTGGTTTACAACTACTTTCTGCGTCGCCTGAAACTGACTGCCGCTGATCTGGACGACTTCGCTCACGACTTCTACAGCCTGGCCCAGAAGAACTCGTTCCGCGTGCTCTTGCACCCGGTGCTGAACAAGCATGGTGCACCTGCTGTTGGCCATAAAGTGCAGGAGGCGTCCTGAGATGGCTTTCTCCACACAAGACAGCGATGAAGTGCTGAGTGAGATCAACGTCACGCCGCTGGTAGACGTGATGCTGGTGCTGCTGGTGGTGTTCATTGTGACTGCGCCGCTACTGACCAACTCGATCCCGATCAACCTGCCAAAGACCGAATCGGTCGCCCCGGTGGAACAGAAAGATCCTTTGGTGGTGAGCATCGACGGGCAGGGCAAGCTGTTCATCAACAAGGATGAAATCCAGCCGGACCTGTTGGAAACCAACCTAAAGGCCGCCAGGGAAAAAGCACCTGACGTACGCGTGCAATTGCAGGCCGACAACGGGGTGAACTACGGCGAAGTGGCGCGCGCCATGGCGTCCATCGAGCGGGCGGGGATTACCAAATTGTCGGTGATCACCGCCAAGTGACTGACTGAAAGCTATTCAAAAACTTCGTTGTTTTTACAGGCTGTTCCTTTGGCATGAGGGCAGCCTGTTTTTTTATGGGGATTACGCCTATCCCTGTGGGAGCCGAGCTTGCTCGCGATAAGGCTGGATACGGTTCAATTTAGATCGCGCCCAGACCTATCGCGGGCAAGCCCAGCTCCCACAGTTATGTGAACACTCGTCCATAGTGTTTCACCCCTTTGGCCAACCACCACCCAGTGCGCGGTATAGCCTGATCCGGTCAATGGCGGCCGCCGTCGAGCTATCCACCAGCGCACTTTGGGTATCCAGCAACGCACGTTGCACATTCAGCACGTTAATGAAGTCTGCTGCGCCTTGGGTGTAGCGATCGCGCGCAGTGCTCAGCGCGATGTTGTTCTGGCTGACGGCTTCCTGCAGGGCAGTGTGCTTTTGTTTCTCGGCTGCGTAGTCGGTCATGGCGTTATCGACTTCATGCCAGGCGCCCAGCACCACTTGCTGATAATTCAGCGCGGCCTCCTGTTCCTGACGCTTGCGCAATTCCAGGGTGCCGGTCAGGCGTCCGCCCTGGAAAATCGGCAGGTACAGGCTCGGGCCGTAGGTCCATTGGCGAGCGCTCCACGCGCCGACATCCGAGCCGTCCAGCGCTTGTGTGCCGAAGCTGGCGCCAAGGCTGATGCGTGGATAGAAATCCGCTTGCGCAACGCCAATTGCCGCCGTTGCCCGATGCAGTGCCGCCTCGCTTTGTTGAATATCCGGGCGCCGCTGAGCCAGTTCCGAGGGCAGGCCCAGCGGTACGTCAGGTGCCGGATGAGGAATGCTTTTCGGTTCGAGCAGTTCAGCGCTCAATGCACGCGGTGGTTCGGCGAGCAAATAACTCAGGGCGTTGATCAGGCGATCCTGTTCGGCACCCAGCGTCGGGATGACAGCCTCGATGGTCGCCACCTGCGCAGCCGCGTTGGAGGTATCAAGATTGGTGGTCACGCCATTGTCGAAGCGTGCCTGAGTCAACTGTCGGCTTTGTCTGGCGATCTCCAGGTTCTGCCGCGCGACCCCGAGCTTGGCCTGGACGCCGCGCAGGCGAATGTAGTCGGTGGCCGTTTCGGCAGCGATGCTCAACAGCACGCCGTCACGTTGAGCCTGGGTCAGCTCGATCTGCGCATCGGCCGCTTCGACGTTGCGCCGTACATGGCCCCAAAGATCAAGTTCCCAACTGGCATCCAGCGTACTGCTCCACAATTCAAACGGCGCCTGACCCTGTTCGCCGGAAGGATCATTCAAGCCTTCAGCGCTGTTACGCGCCCGGCGATAGCTGCCATTGGCCGCAACGCCGGGCAGTTGCTGACTGCCGGTGACCTGACGCATCACCCGGCTTTGCTCAAGCCGATTACTCGCTGCGCGGACATCCAGATTGGCCTTGGCGGCACGCTCAACCAGTGCAGTCAGTTGTGGGTCACCCAATTGCTGCCACCACTGGCTGTCAGCCGGGCTGCCAGGAGCTGTACCGGGGCGCAAGGTGTTTTGCCAGGTCTCTGGCAACTGCGCTTGTGGGCGCTGAAAGTCGGGGCCGACCGAGCAGGCACCCAGGCTGAGCATGGCGGCAAACAGCAGGCAGCGCTTCATATCAGTGCTCCTGCGCGGTGTCGATACGCGCCACGACCGACATACCGATCCGCAGCTTCTGCAGATCCGGCTGATCGGCATCGAACCTGATTTTCACTGGCAGACGCTGGGTCACTTTAGTGAAGTTACCCGTCGCGTTATCCGGCGCAATGGGCGAGAACGAGACGCCGGTTGCCGGGGCAATGCTGTCGATGTAGCCGCTGAATGGATGGTCGGGGAAGCTATCCACCGTCAGTTCGACTTTCTGCTGCGGCTGCATGTGAGCGAGCTGGGTTTCGCGAAAGTTGGCCACCACGAAGGCGTCCTGCAATGGCACCACGGCCATCAGCGCCTGGCCTTGCGAAACATAGGCGCCGACGCGTACCGAGCGCTGGCCAATCATGCCGTCTTGCGGTGCTGTGATCCGCGTATAGGACAGGTTCAGGTCAGCCTGTTGCAAAGCCGCTTCGTCTTTGGCCAACGCTGCCCGGGCGACTTCCAGTTGCGCTTTGAGCACATCCAGGCTTTTCGAGGCGGCGACTCGCGAGGCTTCATCGCGGTCACGCGCGGCCTGCCAGCCGAGCAACTCTGCATCTGCTTTCTGACGTTCCTGCTGAGTGCCTGCACCGGCGTTGGAGAGGTTCAGGTAGCGCTTGGCGTTTTCCTGGGCAAATTTGAGGGACGCAGCAGTGGCGCGGGTGGTCGCAGCGGTCTGATCAATGACCGCCTTTTGGCGTTCGATGCTGGCCTGCAGGTTCTGGATCTGCGCGGAGGCGGCTTCGACGTTGGCTTTGGCCGACAGTTGCGCAACCCGATAATCAGCGCTGTCTATTTCAGCCAGCAAGTCACCGGCTTTGACCCGCTGATTGTCCTCTACGGCAATCCTGATGATCTGCCCGGAAAGACGTGGCGAAACCAGTACCGAGTCGGCGCGGATATAAGCGTCATCGGTATGTTGCACGGTACCGCCGCTGATCAGGCGATAGCCGATGTAGGCCACGCAAACGATGACGGCGACGCAGGCCAGGAAGAGGGCGGTTCTGTGCTGTTTCATGACGGTACCGGAGGTTGCGGTGGATAGGCGCGCTTGGGCAGGGTCAGCAGAATGACCAGCAAAACGCCGATGACGGCCAGCAATGCGAGAAAGGCATCGCTGAAACTCAAAACGTAGGCTTGTTCCTTGACCTGCCGGGCCAGCGCAGCGGTGCTCTGCATGCTGTGCAAGGGCTCAAGGCCCTGCAGCCTTGTGCCCACGCCGTCCAGCAGGACGTTGGAGTGGAAGTGCTCACGATGGGTGACAAAGTTTTCCAGCGCAGCCCCGGCAATCACCGAAAACAGCCCGCGCAGCGTGTTGACCATGGACGATGCGAACGGGCCTTCAAGGGGTTGAATCACGCCGGTTGCATTCATCAGCAATGGCACTACCACCAAAGGCTGGCCAAAGGTGTGAAGCAATTGCAGCAGGTAGAAGTCATCGCGAATCCATTCGCTGGTGATCTGCGAGCCGCCAAGACAGGCGAGGGTCAGCAACCCGAGGCCGAAGGCAATCACATAGCGCGAATCGACCCAGTTGCGGTTGATTACCAGCGCCACCAGCGGGGCAATCAGCAGTTGCGGCAGGGCGATGATCAAAGCAGTCGGCATGGTTTGCAGCGGGCGATAGCCTTGGATCTGAGTCAGGTAAGACGCTGGAATTGCGCTGCCTGCCAGCCCGACGAATAGAAACAGGCACAACGTGATCAGGCCATAGCTGAAGTTGCGACGCTTGAGCAATTGCAGCTTGAACAGCGGCAGCGGATGAAACCATTCGTTGATCAGAAACGCGGGCAGACACACCGCAGCGCCCAGTAACAGAAAGCTGATCAGTGGCGAGTTGAGCCAGTCCAGACGCTCGCCCTGCGTCAGGGCGATGATCAGCATGGAGACGCCGCTGACCCCCAGCAATGCTCCGCGCCAGTCAGCTTGCCTGAAGCGCTCCAGACGCAACGGGTCTTGCGGCAGTCCATACGCGATGAGCGCCGCACCGATTAGCCCGGAAGGGATGATCTGCCAGAACACCATTCGCCAGTCGACGCCTTCGGTCCAGAGTGCAGCCAGTGGCATGGCTAGATTGGGGCCGAAAGTCGCCGTCAATGCGTAGGCTGACAAACCGTACAGCTTGATATGCCAAGGGAGAAATCGCAGTGCTGCCGTCATCAGCAACGGAGGTAAAGCACCGCCCGCAATGCCCTGTAAAAGACGCAGAGTCACCAGGCTTTCCAGATTGGGCGCGAAGGGAATGATGGCGCCGAAAAAGGTGAAGGCGACCGTCGTGACAATGGCAAAGCGGCGCAGGGAAAAGGTCACCGCAAACCAGGGGGCAAGCATCATCGCCGAGACTTCCGCCGCCGCGTACACCGAGCTGACCCATGTGCCGTCATCGTGTCCCAGGCCATACACGCCTAGAATGTCGGCCAGCGTGATATCAGTGACGCGGTCATTGATCCCCGAGGTCAGCGCAGCAATCAGCACGCCAACCAGGCCTAGTGCCAGACGGAGCGTAAAGGGAGCTGGAGAGGGCGGAGGGGAAGGCGCTGACACGTAAAAAATCCTGCTGAGGTGTTTCAGTTGTTAACTGCAAGGCGGTACACTGTATCAATCAGTGGTACTTATGACAAGGTGTGTCCATGACGACAACGGATTCAGATCGCGGTGGCGTGCAGGTTATTTCCCGGGCAGCGGCGATCCTGCGCAGCCTCGAAGGAGAGCCTGCCGGCTTGAGCCTTGGGGAAATCGCCAAGCGCTGTGAGTTGCCTCGTTCCACGGTGCAGCGCCTGGTGGACGCTTTGGCGCTGGAGGAGTTACTGGAAGTGCACGGGCGAGGCGGGATTTGCCTAGGCCCGGCGTTGATGCGTCTGGCTTCTCATAGCCATGTAGACATTGTGCAAAAAGCACGGCCATACCTTGAAAAGCTGGGGGTAGAAACCGGCGAGACGATCGTACTGTCCAGCGCTGCGGGAGCTGAGCTGTTGATCTTGCACACCGTGGTGTCGAGCCATTCCCTGAGGGTTTCTTCCGGCCCCGGCGGCATCCTCAACATCTATGGCATTGGCGGCGGTAAAGCCTTGTTGGCCCGAATGGACAATGAGTCAGTGGTCAAATTGATCGGCCGCAAGATCAAACCGCTGACAGCCAATACCCTGACCTTGCCGCTGCTGCTTGAGCAACTGGATGAGATCCGGCAAACCGGGATCGCGTTCGGCAATGAAGAACATACCCAGGGCGTGGCGTCGGTGGCCGTGAGTCTGCAGACGCCGCAGGGTTTCTACTCTATTGACGTGGCAGGCCCGGCCTGGCGAATTGCCCAGGCCAGGGAAAGCATCGAGAAAGCGCTGCTCAAGTGCCGGGAGGAGTTGATGAGTGGGTTGCGGGGGGTCGAATAAGAGCGTCTACCAAAGACTTGAGCTGGACCCTGTAGGAGCTGCCGAAGGCTGCGAAAGCGATCATCCTGAAACACCGTCATCGCAGCCTTCGGCAGCTCCTACAGGGAACATCCAGACTCCTTAACTCCCCTGCAACGGCTTGGCATCCTGGAAGAAGTAGTCCTTCCATGACGCAGGCTTGTTCTTGATCGCGCCGACGCGGTGCAGGAATTCGGCCAACGGGTAAGTGTTCTTCGGCGTGATGGTGAATTCGAAGTCCTTGTTGTCGATGATTTTCAGCAATGCATCCCGATCAATTTTGGCTTTGGTGACGCGGATGTAAGTGTCTGCCGCAGCGCCTTTGTCTTTACGAATGAAGTCTTCAGCTTCGCTCAGCGCCTCGATGAACGCTTTGTAGGTCTTCGGGTTCTCGTTGCGGAATTTCTCGGTGGCGAACAGCAGTGTCGGCGAGTTCGGGCCGAGCAGGTCGTAGGTGTTAAGCACCACATGCACGCCTTTGGCCGCTACTTCCTGCTCCTGGAATGGCGGGTTGGAGAAGTGCCCGGTCAGCTCGGTTCCGCCCGCAATAATGCTTGCGGCGGCATCAGGGTGCGGCAGGCTGACGGTGTATTTGTCCAGACGGGCATATTCCGCATCGCCCCACAGCTTGGCCGACGCATATTGCAGATAACGTGACTGAACCGAAACGCTCACCGCAGGCACTGCGATGCGATCCTTTTCAGTGAAGTCAGCGATGGTTTTCACGTTCGGATTGTTGCTGACCAGGTAGTAAGGGAAGTTACCCAGCGACGCCACGGCCTTGACGTTCTGCTTGCCGTGGGTTCGGTCCCAGATAGTCAGCAACGGCCCGACACCCGCACCGGCAATGTCCACCGCGCCGGTAAGCAGTGCGTCATTGACGGCCGCGCCGCCCGACAATTGGGTCCAGTCGACCTTGATGTCCACGCCATCCGCCTTGCCGTGTTTCTCGATCAGGTTCTGATCGCGCACCACGTTGAGCAGTAGATAAACGATGCCGAACTGCTCGGCGATACGCAGCTGGCCTTCGGCCTGGGCAGCGGTCGGCATGGCAAAGCTGCCGGTCAGCAGCGTGGCGGCCAGGCCCAGTGAACTGGCCAGCCGGGAAAGTCGAGGGCGACGCGTCGAGGTTTTGGTCATGCCGTGCTCCAGCGTTGAACAAAGAAAGATGTAAACGATGGGCAGACGATATAGGTATAAGAAAAATTATTTAAATAACATTAGCGAATAACGTTAGGTCGACATTCCCCGCTAGCCAAGGCAAATGCCCGGAGTAATTGTCTTGAATGTTGATATAACATAACATCGGTGGCCATTTTCAAGGTCCGCGGCATCCAGGCAACTGCGGTTTGCTGATTCGTTTTGGCACCAATCTCTCACCATGAGCTTTTCAATGACGACCCATCTCCTGAAGCCGTTGGCTTCCACTCGATTGCAATCGATCGACGCGTTGCGCGGCCTGATCATTTTGTTCATGTTGCTCGACCATGTTCGTGAAACCTTCCTCCTGCATCTGCAGGTTTCAGACCCGATGGACGTGACGACCACGCCGCCCGAATTGTTTTTCAGCCGAACACTGGCGCATCTGTGCGCGCCGCTGTTCATCTTCCTGACCGGGCTGTCGGCTTACCTCTATGGCGAACGCCACGGGGCGAGCGAGGTGTCTGGCTTTCTGTTCAAACGCGGGCTGTTCCTGATTGCTCTGGAAGTCACGCTGGTGAACTTCGCCTGGACCTTCCAGTTCCCGCCGACCACGGTTTACCTGCAGGTCATCTGGGCCATCGGCTTGAGCATGGTGGCGCTGGCCATCCTGGTAAAACTGCCAAGGCCCGCGCTGGCGGTGATCGGTGTGGTGATCATTGCCGGGCATAACCTGCTGGATACGCTGCACTTCACGCAGGAGTCGGCGATGTATGTGCCGTGGGCGATCCTGCATGATCGCGGTTGGCTGGTGCCTTGGGATGGCCTGCGTCTGCGCACCTCATATCCGCTGCTGCCGTGGATCGGTGTTATCGCATTGGGTTACGCGGCGGGTCCGTGGTTCGCATCAGGAGCTGATGCTCGCAAGCGTCAAAACCGGCTGATGTTGGCAGGCCTGGGTCTGCTGGTGCTGTTCTTCCTGCTGCGTCTGGTGAACGGCTATGGCGAGAAGCCTTGGTCAGTCGGCGAGACTGGCGTGCAGACGGTGATGAGCTTTTTCAACATCACCAAGTACCCGCCATCGCTGCTGTTCCTCAGCCTGACGCTGGGCATTGGTATGTTGTTACTGGTTTGGTTCGAAAAGGCGGCAGGGCGGGCGTGGTTCAAGCCGTTGCTGGTGTTCGGTGCTGCGCCGATGTTCTTCTACCTGCTGCACCTGTATGTGCTGAAGATTCTGTACCTGATTGCCGTGGCGATATGGGGCACGAACAAGGGCAATTACTTTGGCTTTGATTCGGTGGGCGCGGTGTGGCTGTGCTCGGTGTTGCTGGCGGTGGGACTGTTCCCGGCTGTGAAGGCGTTTGCCAGCTTCAAGGCGCGGCGTAAAGATATTGCCTGGTTGAAGTATTTCTGAGAGTTGGTTCCACTGGGGGCAACCTCGGTGGAATGAAGGAATGCAATACCTCTGTGGGAGCCGGGCTTGGTCTGGGCGGCATTCCGACGATAAGACTCGACACGATCTAAAGTGAACCGCGTCCAGCCTTATCGTCGGAATGCCGCCCAGACCAAGCCCAGCTCCCACAAGGAATTGCATTCCAGTTCAAGCTGTCACTCGTGATGCGCCTCACCCACAAACGTCAGCGAAGTAAACAACCCTTGCTCATCAATGTCTGGATTGCCGCTGACTTTCACCACGGTTTCGGCGGCGATGATGTTCAGGCCCTCGTTGCGCACCACAACATTGGCCCGGCCCTGAGCGTCAGTGGTTGCGCTGACTTCGTCCGGCTGGCTGCGGTAGTCGCCGAACAATTTGATCCCTGCCAATGGCTTGCCATCCAGCAGTACTTGTACCGGCAGCGCTTTGCCTAGGCCGACGCTCAGTGGGTCGGCCAGTGGAATGATGACCAGTTTCAAGCCTTTCAGTGTCGGCAACTTCACGCCCGGTTCGTAGATCGCCAGGCTGTACTTGAAGGTCTGCAAGGCTGTGACTGCACCGGGGATTTTGGTGCGGCCTTCATTGGTCCACTTCTTGTCGGCGGTCTGCGACCACATGCCGTTGTTCAGCGCCACGGACATCACTGCAGGCCTGCTCAACGGTTGTAGCCGCGCATGGTCGGCAAGGCGTTCGACGGTCACGGGGATCATCTTGCCGTTGATGTCGTAGGCCCAGGCGCCGCTGACTTTTTCGGCCTTGAACTTGCTGTCCTCGGCGCCATGGCCGTAAACCACTTCGATGTTGCCGCGACGTTCTTCAGTCCACAGGCCATGGGCACTGGCCTGTTGAATGGAGAGGGCGCCGAGCAGGCTCATGGCCAGAATAGTTTTTGTAACGTGCATGGTAAGTCCTTGTTGATCAGAGGCTAAGGGTCAGGCTGACGGTGAAATTGCGGGGTTCGCCGGGGGCGACCCAATAGTTGCTGTAGGAACGCTCGTAGTATTTCTCGTCGAACAGGTTGTTCAGGTTCAGGCCAACCGTGACGTGTTCGGTCGCCTTGTAATGCGCCAGCAGGTCGACGGTCTGATAAGCAGGCAGTTCGAAGCTTGTGCCTGCCTCGCCGGATCGATCACCGACATAAGTAAACGCGGCGCCCACGTCCGAGCCTTTCAGCAGTCCATTCTGGAATTCGTAGACGCCCAGCAGGCTGCCGCTGCGTTTGGCCACACCAAGGATGCGACTGCCTGTCGGGATCGCCGTATCGCCTTTGGTGACTTCGGCATCGATGTAGGCAAACGCGCCAATGACCCGCACCGCGTCGGTGACTTGTCCGGTGAATTGCAGGTCGACACCTTGGCTGCGGGCCTTGCCCATGGCCTGGCTTGAGTCGGTCCCCGGCTCAAGCGCCAATACGTTTTCCTTTTCGATATGGAAGGCGGCGACGGTGGCGCTCAGTCGGTCGTCAAACAGTTCGGTCTTGACCCCGGCCTCGTAGCCAACGCCTTCTTCGGGCTTGAAGCTCTTGCCTGCGGCGTCTATTCCGTTATTGGGCTTGAACGAGGTTGAGGCGTTGGCGAACAGGCCGATCTGCGGCGTGAGCTGATAGAGCAGGCCGGCGCGATAGGTCAGTTCGTCATGCCGCTGCTTATTGGTGACGTCGCGGGTGTAGTCATCGGTGCTTTGCTCGATGTGTTCGAACCGCGCACCGATCATGCCGCGCAGTTTGTCGGTGAAGACAATCTGGTCTTGCAGGTTCAGCGCCTGGCTTTCGACGTGCTCAAAGAAATCCGTGCCGGAGCGCACACCATTGGGCTTGGGCTGGCCGTAAACCGGCTGGTAGATATCAACGGCATACGGACCGCCTGCGGTGTTGGTCACGCGCTCGTTCTTGCGGTAGTTCTCGTACTCGGTACCG
Source organism: Pseudomonas maioricensis (assembly GCF_022790535.1). Lineage (GTDB taxonomy): Bacteria > Pseudomonadota > Gammaproteobacteria > Pseudomonadales > Pseudomonadaceae > Aquipseudomonas > Aquipseudomonas maioricensis. The sequence continues at coordinate 9,587 of NZ_LOHG01000020.1, read as the reverse complement.
ATCAACAGTTGGTGTTCCCAACTACCGATGTCCACCAGGCCACGCAGTTCCAGCTGGGTGATGCTGTCGTGCCAATTCATGTCGCGTTCGCGATAACGGCGGTTGACTGTCTGACCATCGGCATTCAGTGCGCGGCTTTCCGAGGCGTAACCGGACAGCTCACCTTCCTTGTAATGACTGGCCAGGCGCAGAGACCAGAAGTCATTCAGGTGATGCTCCAGCGCCGCCTGGATCATGTTGTTGTCGTTATCAATGTCGCCGTCGTTGGGTTCACCGAGGAAGGTTCGCCTGGACATGCCGCTCCACTTGTTGTTGGGCGCAACGATGCCGCGGTCAAAGGTCGAGCTGTGACGGACAAACTCGGTCTCCACCGATAGAAACGTGTCTGGACTCAACTGCCAACTGAACGTCGGGGCAACGAAAACCCGCTTGCTTTCGACGTGATCGCGAAAGCTGTTGTTGTCTTCCACCGCGAGGTTCACCCGGGAGAGCACGCTCTTGTCGTCGTTGAGCGGGGCGTTGACGTCCAGTGCGGTGCGATAGCGATCCCAACTGCCTGCGCTGGTTTGCAGGGTGGTGAAGGCGTCGGCCTGAGGTTTCTTGGTGACGATATTTACTGTGCCGCCGGGGTCGCCACGGCCATACAGGCTGGCAGCGGGGCCTTTGAGCACTTCGATGCGCTCGACGTTGGCGGCATCCGGTGTGCTCGGATAACCACGGTTGGCGCTGAAACCGTCTTTGTAGAACTCGGACGTAGTGAAGCCGCGAATGCTGTATTCGTAGAGGGTCAGGCCGCCGAAGTTATTCTGTTTCGATACGCCACCGGCATAGTCCAGCGCGCGCTCCACGTTATGACTGCCCAGATCCTTGAGCACGCTGGCGGGGATGACGCTGATCGATTGTGGAATGTCTTTGATCGCGGTATCGGTTTTAGTCGCAGTGGCGGAGCGGGTGGCCCGGTAGCCGCTGACCGGACCTGTTGCCGTTTCATAGTTTGAATCGGCATTGACGGTGACGGCGTCGAGTTCATAGGTATTCGGTGTTTGTTGTGCGTAGCTGGCGTCCGCCAAAAGACCAAAAGCGAGGCCTGCGAATGAGGCCATTTTGCGAGGGGGCATTTCTGACATTCCTTATAGATTCGTTATAGTATAACGTCTCTATCAGGAATTATTTCTATTTGTGTTTATGTCTGGATGTTTCTGAGTGTTGCGGCAGGTCGAAGTGCTTATCTCGACCCGCCGCTACCCATCAAGTCCGGAAACGTTTGACCAGACCGTCCAGCTCACTGGACAGAGCGGCCAGACTGCGTGAGTCGGCACGGGCTGACTCGGCAAGCTCGGCCACCAACTGCGCATCGCCATGGATCTGGCTGATGTGCCGGTTGATGTCTTCCGCCACGTGGTGCTGCTCTTCAGCCGCGGTTGCGATCTGGGTATTCATGTCGCGGATCACGTCTACCGACTCACGGATCTGCCCGAAGCTGCTGCGCGCCTGGCCGATTTTCTCGACCGATTGCTGCGACACGGCAAGGCTGGCATTCATCTGTTGCGTCACGGATGAAGTCCGGCGGGCGAGGGTGCCTAGCAGGTTGTCGATCTCGGCGGTGGAGTCCGCAGTCCGTTTGGCCAGTGCGCGGACTTCGTCGGCAACTACCGCAAAACCACGACCTTGCTCACCGGCACGGGCCGCTTCGATGGCTGCGTTGAGGGCCAGCAGGTTGGTCTGTTCGGCAATGGAGCGAATGGTGTCCAGAATCGACTGAATGGCGTTGCTGTCTTTTTCCAGCTGCACCATGGCGGTGGCCGATTGGGACAGTTCAGAACTCAACTGATCAACGCTGCTCACCGCATCGTCGATCTGCCGCTGGCCTTCACGGGCCTGCCGCTGGCCGTTGTCTGCCGAGTCTGCGGCCTGGCTGCAGGAGCGGGCGACCTCGTTGGCCGTGGCGACCATTTCGTGGAATGCAGTCGACACCATGTCCACCGCTTCACGCTGACGACCGGCCGCGTCGGCCATGTTGTTCGACACCTGAGTCGAGCTGGTGGAGGTGTCGAGAATCTTGTTGGCGGCCAAACCAATATGCTGAATCAGGTTGCGGATCGCGGCCAGGAACTTGTTGAACCAGTTGGCAAGCTGGGCGGTTTCATCGTTGCCGCGCACATCGAGGTTATGAGTCAGGTCGCCTTCACCCTGGGCAATGCCTTCCAGACCGCTGGCCACACTGCGGATCGGACGCACGATGAGCGAAGCGAAGCTTGCTCCTACGATCGCGAAAATCACGGCTAATACGGCGGCGATAACAGCGATCAGCCAGGTTAGGCGGGTGGCCGAGCCCATGACTTCTTCCTGTTTGATCAGACCGATGAAGTTCCAGCCCAACTGATCGGAAGGGAACACGTTGGCCATGTAGCGTTCGCCATCCAGCGTCACTTCGACCAGTCCGTTGCTGACTTTCGCCAGGTCCGCATAACCGTCACCCAGCTCGGTGATTTTCTTGAAGTTGTGTTCGGGTTTGCGCGGGTCAACCAGGATATTGCCGTTCTTCTCCAGGAGCATCAGGTAGCCGCTTTCGCCAAGCTTGATCTGCTTGACGATGCTGGTCAGTTGCTTGAGCGTCACATCAATACCCACTACACCGCCGGGGTTGCCCAGTGCGTTGGTGATGGTACGTCCGGTATTGACCATGACGGCGTCGTCAGCCGCCCAGTAATAGGCGTCGCTGCGCACCACCTTGCCAGGGTTGGCCAGGGCCGCCTTGTACCACGGGCGGACGCGTGGATCGTAGTCGCCGAATTTCTGTCCCTCAGGCCATGGCACATAACTGCCGTTGGCCAGACCGTAGGAAATATAGGAGTAGGCCGGGTGGCTGACGCCCAGGCGGTTGAACAGGGCAATGATGCTTTTGTCGATCTCAGACTCGGGAGCATTCTGCTGATCAGCGGTCATGTAGCTCTTGAGGCCATTGCCTGCACCGGTCAGCAGAGGGTTGGCCGCAAGGTATTCGACGTTTTGGCTGATCCCGTCGAAAAACAGCTGCATCGCGTTGGCGACCTGGCGTATTTCGCGACCGCTGCTGTCGGAGAAGTCATCGGTCGCGTCGCTGCGCAGGTTGATGATGACGATGCTGGCCACGACGATGATCGGCAGAGACGCGATCACCGCGAATGCCCACGTCAGTTTCTGTTTGATGTTCATCCATGCTCCGATTGCAGTTCTGGCTCACGTCCCGAGTGAAACCCCGGGTCAGTTTTGGCAGGCACGCAGTAGTGTTGCGAATTTATTGTTGTGGTAACCCGGCTATCGGCTAGGCGCAGGGGTTCTTGAAGGTCTTCACACAATATGTCGATAACCGACTCGCGCATTTCGTCGGCATTGATTCGCAATGGTCTGAGGGTCTCTCATGCGGACTACTCCACCTAACTGACGGTTGCGTCATTCAGGTGTTTTCGCAGCGGTTTACGTCCGCAAATCCAAAGACGATCCATAACCGATTGACGAGGTGCCGACATGGCCAAGACAAACACCAGAACGACCGTTGCCGACTTGTTCATTCATGAGCTGTCCGACGTTTACAGCGCCGAGAAGCAGATCACCAAAGCCTTGCCGCGGCTGGCGCGGGCTTCCACCAATCCGCTGCTCAAGGAGGCGTTTGAAGCGCACCTGGAGGAAACCTACGGGCAGATCGAACGTATCGATCAGTTGGTAGAGCAAGGCGAGCTCAAGCTTAAACGCATGAAATGCGCAGCCATGGAAGGGTTGGTCGAGGAAAGCAAGGAACTGCTTGAGGAGATCGAAAAAGGTGAGGTGCTGGATGCGGCATTGATTGGTGCTTGCCAGAAGGTCGAGCACTACGAAATCGCTGCCTACGGCACGTTGATTGCCATGGCGAAACAGCTGGGCATGAAAGACGCGGCCAAGCTACTGGCCGAGACGCTGGCAGAGGAAAAGTCTGCGGATGAAAAGCTGTCGGCCATTGCCGAGCAGGGCGGGAATCAGGCGGCGACGATAGCGTCGTAGAGCGCGTCGTCTCGCAGGAAACGAGCATCTGTAGGAGTGAGCTTGCTCGCGATAACGATTAATCAGGCGAGTTTCTTTTGACTGATCAATTGCAATCGCGAGCAAGCTCACTCCTACAGGGCGGGTGTTTCAAGTCAGTTTTTGATGAGATACATCCTCTATCAAGCGATGCTGTAACCCTCAAACGCCTTGCCCTGTTGCAGCGCAGTGACGACATTCTTGCGGTTGACCGGCAACTCGTTGCCTTCGTTATCGGTGAATGTCTCGCTCTGCAGGGCAGCTTCGTCGCCTTCGCCAACAAAAGTGAAGCCGAGGAATTCAAAGGCTTCACGGTCGACATTCAGGTTGGAGCGCGGGGTACGCAAAGGCAGGCTGACGCTTTGGCCGTCCTTGCTGATGGTGTAGACCTCGGCTTCTTTCTTGGCGCGGGCCACCTTGGTTTTGCCAGTGCTCGGGTTGCTGATTGCCTGATGAGTCTGGTTCAGCACCTTGAGAGCCAGGCTGTAGACCAACTCTTGAAAGGCAGGATCGTCTTTATAGCTGGACAGGATCCGGCTGATCGGGAACTGCGTGCTCAGGTCGGCCAACGCTGCGCTGTCGGCCGCCTCGGCGTCCTTGAGACGTTTCAGTTCGCCCATCAGTTCGTAGGCTTTGTCGTCGTCGAAATCGTCCTGGGCCTGGCGGATCGCGGCCCGCAGCTGACGGATTTCGTCGCTTTCCTTGGCGGTCTGGAATGCATCAAGCACCATCTCGCTGATGGTCTTGGCCTGAGGCACATGCTGTGAAAGACCGATGGAGTTTTCGTACTCCAGCTTGGAGGAGATCACGGATTCAGTTGTCTGGGAATCAAGCATTGAATTTCACTATTTCAGGTTTGAGGCGCGAAAAGTCACTGGCCTTTCGGGGCGCTTAATCTAGTGGACCCAAGCCCGGTTGTCACGGACCAATGCCCGAGTGGTCTATTTCGCGCGTTTTAGACAAGCATTAGCAAAACCGTACAATGCTGTACTTGTGTTTTCCCCCGCGGCTGTTGATCATCGCGCCCTTGAATCACTGACCAACAGAGAAAGTTGCACATGAGCACAGGCTTGACTGAAGACGATATGCGCAGAGCGCTGGGGCTGGATGTTCCATCACCGGCGACACCAGCACCTGTAGAACAAGAGGTCAAGCCCGAACCGGTTCAGACGCCTGTGCCTGCGCCAGTTGCCAAAGCACCGTCCCCGGCGCCGCGCCCGAAAGCCAAACGCTTGTCCCCGGCGTTGCTGGTGACCTTGAGGGTGACCAAAGAGTTTGAAGGCGAGGAAACACTGTTTGTCCACGAAGCCAAAACCTTGAGCACCTTTGACGCCGAGCAAGAGGCCCGCAAGGCGGCTGCGAAAGAGAAATACAAGTACTTTGAAGTGGTATCGATCAAGCGGGTTGAGTGACAGCATTTTCAGATGAAACACGTTACTGGTAGGAGGCAACTTGTTGGCGAGGCGTTAGTCGAGTTAACACAGGGTAAAAAGCCTCGCCAACAAGTTGCCTCCTACCGGTTATGCGGCGGATAAAGATAACTGTCACCCCACTGCACTCAACCCGTGATATCCCCGATCAAAGTAGACCAGCGCCGCGGCATCCTGCTGTCGACTCAGCGCTACAACCTCGCAGAAAAGAATGTCATGAGTGCCGACACTGACGGTCTGGCTGACCTTGCAATCAAAGGAAGCGGCAGCACCTTCAAGTACCGGCGAACCGGTGACCCAGGACTCCCATTGCGCCGCAGCAAACCGCTCGGCCATCGGCGTTTTACCGCCAAACAGACTGGACAGGTCTTGCTGCTCACAGGTCAGGGTGTTAACGCACAGTGTGGCGTTGGCCGTCAGCGCCGCGTGGACCGACGCCGAGCGGTTCAGGCAGACCAGCAGCGTCGGCGGGGTATCGGTGACGCTGCACACTGCGGTAGCGGTAAACCCGAAGCGGCCATGCGGGCCGTCGGTGGTGATCACATTGACGGCTGCGGCCAGGCCGGCCATCGCATTGCGGTAATCCTGTTGAGGGATTGGCAGCAACGTCTGGGCGACCGCGAGAAGTTCGGATGCTTGCATGGGATATCTCCGCTCAGGCCTGTCTGGCCAGATAGTCGAGAAGAACACGATTGAATGGCTCGACGTCGCTGACACTGGACGCATGGCCGCCATATTCAAGTAACGCCAACTGCCCGGCGGGCAGCGTATCGGCGAGGTGTTGCGAGCGCTGCCAGGGCACCAGCATGTCGTCGCGGTTGGCGATCAGCAGCGTGGGCGTGTTGATGTTCGCCAACTGACCTTCGACATCAAAGGCCTGAAGCGCGGCAATTCGGCGTAGCAGGTTATCGGTATCGGGGAAGTGCGCCAGTGCGTGAGCTTCGTCTTCGGCCAGTTGGGCACCGTGCCCGGCGATCCAGTCTGCGGGATAGAGAAACAGCGCCTGGGCCTGAACGTAAGCCGCCGGGCCACTGTCGCGTAATAGATTCTTGCGCACCGCGAAGCAGCGCTCGCTGTGTGGGTTTGGACTGCTCCAGGCGTTGATCAGTACCATACTTCGCAACAGTTGCGGCCGTTGCAAAGCCAGTTCCAGTCCGACCAGTCCACCCAGCGCATGGCCGATGAAGTGACAGTGCTGTACGGCAATACGGTTGAGCAATGTGAGCAATTCGGTGGCCATGGTCGCAATCGAATAATCCTCGGCAAGGGTCGCCGGGCTGCGGCCAGTTCCGGCCTGATCGTAAACCACCACCCGATAGCGCTCAGTCAGCACCGGCAGTTGCGGTGCCCAGAACCGGGCCGAACCACCCAAGCCTGAACTCAGTACCAGTGTCGGCGCGTCAGCTGCCTGATTGCCGAGGATTTCGTAATGCATGCAAGGCTCCAATTCAGACGCTCATGTGCCTGTTTGTTATGGGGAGGGGACTCATCAATGTTGAGCCTCGATTTCGCGGCAAACGTCGGACCTGTAGGAGCTGCCGAAGGCTGCGATCGCGGTATGCCTATATGAATGCTTCGCAGCCTTCGGCAGCTCCTACAGGTCCAATGTTTGCCATCCGATACGGCCTGCTTTACACCCGGAGAAATCAGCCGATGTGGGCGATGCTGGCAATCTCGATCAGCGCTTCGGGCTTCACCAGCCCGCACTGAATGCAATAGCGCGCAGGTTTTTCCCCGGCGAAGTATTCGGCGTAGACCTCGTTGACCTTCGCGTAGTCGGCCCAGTCCTTGATCATGATCATGTTGAACGTAACGTCGTCCATGGTGCCGCCTGCGGTTTCAATCACGCTCTTGATGGTCTCCAGCACATGGCGGGTCTGCGCGGTCGCGTCGCCGACATGCACGACGTTGTTGTCCTTGTCGAAGGGCAGGGTGCCGGATACATACAGCACTCCGTCAGCCATGGAGCCTGGAACGAATGGGGCGATTGGCTTGGTGGTGCCAGCAGGAATGATCGCTTTCTTGGTCATGGGTTTTCCTCAGAGAGTGGTCGTTTGTGGGGTGAAGGTGCTGCAGAAATCTTCAACGCTGGACACCCAGCCGAAAAATGTTTCGATGTTGAACAGCGCCGCCTGCTGAGCGAACGCAGGCCCTGCCTGATGCGTGGCATCGGCCAGCACTACACCGAAGTATTCAAGGAAGAAGCCGTCGCGCAGGGTCGATTCGACGCAGACGTTGGTAGCGATTCCGGTGAACACCAGATTGCGAATGCCACGGCTGCGCAGCACGCTGTCAAAGCTGGTATTGAAGAAGCCGCTATAGCGAGTTTTCGGCAGTACGATGTCACCCGGCTGTGGTTGCAGCTCGTCCACCAACTGATAGTCCCAGCCGCCTTTGGCCAATAGCTGGCCTTGCAGCTCGGGGCGCCTGCGCATGGTTTTCAGCGCGTTGGATTTGTGCCAGTTGGGTGAACCCGGGCCGCCTGCCTCGACGTATTCCGGATCCCAGCCGTTCTGGAAGAAAATTACCGGCATGCCCGCCGCGCGTGCAGTGATCAACGCTTTCTGAATGCTGGCGATCACCGGGCCGGTAGTGCTCACATCGAACCCGGCCAGGTCCAGATAACCGCCCGGCGTCGAATAGGCATTCTGCATATCAATCACGATCAGAGCTGTTTCACTGGCCTTCATGCTCAGCGGTTCCGGGCTTGCCTTCAATTGGCGGGCGGGCTCGTTGGTGTCTGGCGATAGATAGCCTGAAACGGGAGCGAGGGCATTCATCAGGCAGATTCCTTGAGCAGATTGATGTGTTGGCGACTGGTCATCAGCGGCTGGATCTTCTGCCCGAAATCCTCCACGCCCTGGACGAAGTCATCGAAGGTCAGCATCACGCCTTGGGTGCCCGGCACGGTCGCGACCTCGTCGAGCATGCGTGCCACCGAGGCCCATGAACCGACCAGCGTACCCATGTTGATATTCACTGCTGACGTCGGGTCGGCCATCTGGCGCATGTTCGAACCGGGGCTCTTGTCGGCGGAGCCTTTATCGCTGAGCCAGGCAATCGCCTCCTCGTCGGCACCCGCCTTGATGTGCTCCCAGCGGGCGCGGGCGGCTTCATCTGTGTCATCGGCGATGATCATGAACAGTGGGCATGAGGTGACGTTGCGGCCGGTTTTCTCGTTGGCCTCGATCAGCTTTGCAGCGGTCGGCGCATAGGCCATCGGGGTGTTCACGCCTTTGCCGAAACAGAAGTTGTAGTCGGCGTATTGCGAAGAAAAGGCCATGCCCGCTTCGCTCTGGCCTGCACAGATCAGCTTCATCTCGGCTTGAGGTTTAGGGCTGACGCGGCAGTCGTTCATGGTGAAGTACTTGCCTTTGAGATCGCTGTGCCCGGTGCTCCACAGGTCCCGCAGCACTTGGGCGTACTCGGCCAGGTATTCATAGCGGGTCGAGAAGAAGTCATCTCCCGGCCACATACCCATCTGCTCGTATTCCGGTTTTTGCCAGCCTGTCACCAGGTTTACGCCAAACCGCCCATTGGAAATCGAGTCGATGGTCGAGGCCATGCGCGCGACGATGGCCGGGGGGATAGTCAGGGTCGCAACGGTGGCGAACAGGTGGATGCGGCTGGTAACAGCGGCGAGTCCCGCCATCAGCGTGAAGGACTCCATATTGTGTTCCCAGAACTCGGTCTTGCCGCCGAACCCACGCAGCTTGATCATCGAGAGGGCGAACTCGAAGCCGTAATGCTCGGCCTTCTGCACGATTGTCTTGTTCAATTCGAACGTCGGCATGTACTGCGGCGCGTTGCTGGAAATCAGCCAGCCGTTGTTACCGATAGGGATGAAGATTCCAATATCCATGTGAAGGCCTCTTGCATGCGGTGGCAATGACGGTGCGCCCGGCGAAGTCCGGCAGCACGCTACACAAGCCGTTTTGCATGAAGCAGGCCAGCTTTTGATTGTCGTTTTAAAACAAAGGGTTGGTTGGTGAGTGGTCGGGTTTTCAGACCATTTGGTCTGGATTAGAGCACTTGGTTTGTGCGTGGTGCACGCAGACGGGGCAGGGGCCTGGATTTAATTGTGCCGCGCTGTCTCGCAGTTAAAACCGGGCTGTAGCAGCG
>NZ_LOHG01000019.1:68008-89006 GCF_022790535.1 Pseudomonas maioricensis | reverse complement strand
GGTTACTTTTGACTGGGCCGGCTTCCGGATTTTCGAAAGTGACGCGCCGTAAGGGCGCAACCAATATCAGCAGCAACCGCAATAACGGATATACACCCCAACCCCGGTATCGACACTAAACCCAAACCCAACACGCAGCTTGAGCGTTACAGCATGTAACTGCTAGTTTGACCCCACACGCTAAAAGCCCTCCCGGATCGCGAGCCCAATGAACCGAAACGAACTGCGCAAGGCCGACATCAATCTGATGGTGGTTTTCGAAACCTTGATGCAAGAGCGCAACGTCACTCGCGCCGCCGAAAAACTGTTCCTCGGCCAACCAACGATCAGCGCCGCCCTCAACCGGTTGCGGGCGCTGTTCAATGATCCGCTGTTCATCCGCGTCGGTCACCGGATGGAACCCACCGCCAGGGCACAGGAAATCATTCATCACCTGTCCCCGGCACTCGATGCAATGTCGGTCGCCCTGAGCCTCACCCGGGATTTCGACCCTGCGAGCAGCGACATGACCTTTCGCATCGGTCTATCCGATGACGTCGAATACAGCCTGATGCCCGCCCTGCTACGCGCCATCCGCGAAGAAGCCCCCGGCGTTGTACTGGTCATCAAACAGGTCAACTACTGGAATATCTCCGAGTTGCTCATGTCTGGCGAAATCACGGTGGGGGTATGCCTGACTCAGGAGCTGCCCGCCAACGCCAAACGCAAACTGCTGCGTTCCATACAGCCGATGGTGGTACGCGCCGACAAATCGGCAACGCCGATGACGCTGGACGAATACTGCGCACGTCCACATGTGGTGGTCTCTCACGTGGCCAATATCAGCAGCTTCGCCGATGAATGGCTGGACGCGATTGGTCGCAAACGCAAGGCCGTACTTTCAGTGCCGCAATACAGCACATTGCCCGCACTGATGGCGGGCACTGATTTGTTGTGCAATTTGCCGGACCACCTGACTCAGGCAATGATCAATACCGGCCAACTGTACGGCGAACCCCTGCCCTTTATCACTCCGAATCTGGAACTGTCCATGACCTGGCTGAGCATCATGGACACCGACCCGGCAGAGCGGTGGTTACGCAAAAGACTGGAAGAATTCATGGGAGACCGCGACAAGGTCTCCCCGATTCTCTGAGAAGGGAAATCAGCCGAAACGGCCGGTGATGTAATCTTCAGTCTGGCTTTTGGATGGCTTGGTGAAGATGGTGTCGGTATCGCCGTGCTCGATCAGCTCGCCCATGAACATGAACGCGGTGTAATCCGAGCAACGCGCAGCCTGCTGCATGTTGTGGGTCACGATGATCACCGTGAACTGCTCTTTGAGCTCAGTGATCAGTTGTTCGATACGGCCAGTGGAAATCGGGTCAAGGGCTGAAGTCGGCTCGTCGAGCAGCAGGACTTGCGGGCGCAGCGCGATGGTGCGGGCAATGCACAGACGCTGCTGTTGACCGCCAGACAGACCGGTCGCGCTCTTGTTGAGTTTGTCTTTGACTTCGTCCCACAGCGCAGCACCACGCAGGGCCTCTTCCACGCGGTCTTCCATTTCACGGCGCGACAGCTTTTCGTGGTGCTTGATGGCGTAGGAAATGTTGTCGAAGATCGACATCGGGAACGGCACAGGCTTCTGGAACACCATCCCCACGTGGCTACGCAGGCGGTTCATCGAATAACCCGGCGCCAGGATGTTCTCACCGTTCAGCAGCACTTCACCCTTGGCTTCCTGCTTCGGGTACATCGCGTAAATACGGTTGAACACGCGCAGCAGGGTCGACTTGCCGCAACCCGACGGACCGATGATCGCGGTGATGCGTTTTTCCGGGATGATCATGTCGATGGATTTCAGCGACTTCTGTTCGTTGTAGAAAAACTCCAGACCACGAACTTGAATCTTGGTTTTTTCATTGGCAAGGGAAAGGTTATTCATCAAGACGCCCTATTGCGCAAAAGAATTAAGCGGGAAGCGAGGCTGAGGATCAGCACGAACAGTGTCATGACCAGAGCGCCTGCCCAGGCCAGAGAGTGCCAATCGTCGAATGGGCTCATGGCGTACTGGAACACCACGACCGGTACGCTGGCCATCGGCTTGAGCAGATCGCTGCTCCAGAACTGGTTGCCGAACGCGGTAAACAACAACGGCGCGGTTTCGCCAGTGATGCGGGCCAGCGCCAGCAAGACACCTGTCACCACACCGGCCTTGGCGGCACGCAGTACGATCTGCAGGGTCAGCTTCCACTGCGGCACACCCAGCGCCAGCGCGGCTTCGCGCATGGTTGAAGGCTGCAACTGAAGCATTTCATCGGTGGTACGCACCACCACGGGGATTACCAGCAACGCCAACGCCAGCGCACCGGCAATCGCCGAAAAGCCGACCTTGTGATCCGTCCATTCGTTGAGGGGCAGAATCACCGCGGTGTACACAAACAGGCCCAGCACGATGGACGGAGCCGACAACAGGATGTCGTTGACGAAGCGGACCGCGTTACCCAGTTTCGAGTAGCGGGCGAACTCTGCCAGCCAGACACCAGCCATCAGGCCAATCGGCGTACCGATCAACAGGCCGATGCCGGACATCAGCACGCTGCCGTAAAAGGCGTTGGCCAGACCGCCTTCAACGCCAGGCGGCGGAGTCATGCCGCTGAACAGTCGAAAGTTCAAGGCATCCACACCATTGATGATGGTGGTCAGCAGGATCCACACCAGCCACAACAGGCCGAACGCCGTCGCGGCGCAGCTCAGGACCATTGCTGCTTTGTTCTTCAAGTCGCGAACCCGATAAAGGCTCTCGTTGCCAGTCACTTCCTTACTCATAACCCCTCCTTGCGGGACAGACGCGACAGCATGATGCGAGCCAGAGCCAGCACGATGAAGGTCACTACGAACAGCAGGAAGCCCAGGGCAATCAACGACGAGCGATGCAAGTCGGTGTAAGCCTCGTTGAACTCGTTGGCGATTACCGAAGCAATCGAGCTACTCGGCATCATCAGCGACGCCGAGAACTGGTGGGAGTTGCCCAGTACGAAGGTCACCGCCATGGTTTCACCCAGCGCACGGCCCAGTCCGAGGAAGATGCCGCCGACAACAGCGGAACGGGTGTACGGCAGAACGATGTCCCAGACCACTTCCCAGGTCGTGCCGCCCAACGCGTACGCCGACTCTTTAAGGGTGGTAGGGACACTTTTGAATACTTCGACCATCACCGAGGTAATGAACGGCGTGATCATGATCGCCAGCACGATACCGGCGGTGAGCATGCCGATACCCAGTGGCGGCCCCTGGAACATCGTGCCGATAAAGGGCAGCTCGCCCAGGTTGTCATTGATCCACGGTGCAATATGTTCAGCCATATAAGGGCCGAACACGAACAGGCCCCACATGCCGTAGATGATCGAAGGAATACCCGCCAACAACTCGATAGCCGAAGAAATCGGCAGTCGCAACCATGGCGGCGCTACTTCAGTCAGGAAAATCGCAATGCCGAAGCTCACCGGAACGGCGATCAGCAAAGCCAGAAAAGAGGTGACCAACGTACCGTAGATCGGCACCAGTGCACCAAACTTGCCGTCGACCACGTTCCATTCGGTGCTGGTTAAAAAACCGAAACCGAAGGTCTGGAATGCAAGGCTGCCGCCCCACAAGGTCGAAAGTGCGATACAGCCGAGCAATGCCAGAACCAGCATCGCCGAACCGCCCATGACGCGTTTGAACCAGCGATCATGACGCTGATCACGGGCCGCGCGGCGTTCACCTTCAGTGACGGAAGCAGGGATCGCAGCGGACAAATATTGGGTGTTTTCAGTCATCTTGGGTCCACTCGCAAAGAAACCCTGTCATCGGGCAGCGATGACAGGGGTGAGCCGGAGAAACGTCGAATTACTTGGTGAACTCGGTTTTCCAGTAGTCCTCAACCTTGGTAACCAGGGCTTTCGGCAGTGCTACATAGGACAGGTCTTCAGCTTGTTTCTGACCGTTTTCCAGCGACCACTTGAAGAAGTCGAAAGCAGCAGCGCTTTGCTCTGCGTTCTTGGCTTTCTTGTACATGATGATCCAGGTGGTAGCCGTGATCGGCCATGCAGTTTCGCCCGGAGCGTTGGTCATGATCAGGTTGAAGTCTTTAACGCTGTTCCAGTCAGCAGTGTCAGCTGCAGCAGCGAAGGCCTTGGCGTCTGGCTTGATGAACTTGCCCGCAGCGTTCTTCAACTGGGTGTAAGACAGTTTGTTGGTTTCAGCGTAGGAGTGCTCAACGTAGCCGATCGAACCCTTGATCTGCTTGACGTAGGCCGAAACGCCTTCGCTACCCTTGCCGCCTACACCGGCTGGCCATTGAACGGTCGAACCAAACTTCAACTTCTCGTTCCACTCCGGGCTGACTTTGCTCAGGTAGTTGGTGAAGTTATACGAAGTGCCCGAACCGTCCGAACGGTGAACAACGGTGATGTTCTGGTCTTTCAGTTTATCTTTGAGCTCTGGGTTCAAGGCAACGATCGCTGGATCGTTCCACTTCTTGATTTCACCCATGAAGATTTTGGCCAGTACTGGACCATCAAGCTTCAGTTGACCAGGCTCGATGCCTTCAACGTTGATGATTGGCACGATGCCGCCGATCACGCTTGGGAACTGACCCAGACCGCCTTTCTCAAGGTCTTCTGCAGACAGCGGGGCATCGGAAGCGCCGAAGTCTACGGTTGCAGCCTTGATCTGAGCGATACCACCGCCAGAACCGATCGACTGATAGTTGATGCGGTTGTCGGCAGACTTGCTGTAATTCTGCGACCACGCGGAGATAACCGGGAAGACGAAACTCGAACCAGCGCCTGTTACGTCTACCGCATGAGCCATGCCACTCAGGCACATCGAAGCGAGCAGAACCGACAAGCGTTTTTTAGTCAGCAGAATCACGGCGATACCTCAACAAGGGAAATTTGGTGGCCCATCCATGGGAAGGCCCGATGCGGATTTAATCCTCGGAATGTTGCGGTTTCATGACAATCAGTCGAGTTGTGTCACAAAGGGGCTTTTTTGTAGGTTTTTTCTGATGGAGAGTGAATGCGTAACTTCGTGTTTCGCCCAATGAAAACCGGGGTTACACAGATAGGGGCGAGAAATTTTCCGAATAATAGCTTTGAGCCACTCATATCACTGAAATGCCGACTGTCTTCAGGTCCGGCAGCCCTGAATGTTGCATTTTGACGACAGGAATTTTGCAGACTAGAGATGTCACATCCACACCATTGGTCGGCATGCACGGCACCTATCGCCCCTTCCCGCCACCAAAAAGATGTATCGCCCCTAACAATGGAGATTCATCTGATGAACAAAAATAAAATGACTGCCCTGATGCTTGCGGGGCTACTGACTGCGGTCACAGGCTCGGCGTTCGCAGGCTCAACCGGACCGACCAACCCGGTGGATACAACGCCTAAAACGCCCGCCAGCGGTATGGAGAAAAATAATACTGATGGCACCAGTACCAACCCACCGGGTACCTCCCCTGGAGTCAAGGGCATGGACCCGGAACCCAAAATCGATGGTGCTACCGGTACAGGCAACGGGATGCCCAATGATCAGAACAAGAGCGAAGGTAGCAAGGGCGGCAATTCGGGCGGCGCTGGCGGGTCGGGCAGTGGTGGCTGATCTCTGATGCATTCCCTGTTGGAGCGAGGTTTGCCCGCGAACCCGGTGACGCGGTATGTCAGACAACACGCGTTATCGTTCTTCGCGGGCAAGCCTCGCTCCAACAGCAACCGCTCACAGGCCACTATGGAAAGTTAAACCTGTTAGTTGATGTGGCTGTGAATCTTTTCACAAGGCTCCTGCATCACAGGGGTTGCCCACTGCACATAACACACCACTACCGGCATGCCATGCTCGGCGCAGAAGTCCAGCCAGCGCAGCTGATTGTCCTGCAACCGGTCACCCGGCCCCTTGACCTCAATCATTCGATAGCGCTGTTGCGCCGGGAAGAATTGAATCAGGTCCGGCATACCGGTCCGGTTGGCCTTGATGTCCAGTAACAGCCGCCTGAACCAGTGCCGTAGATGCTCGACCGGCAGACAGTGCAACGCCTGCTCAAGCAACTCGGGCGTCAAAGCGCCCCAGAATACGAAAGGCGACTGCAGGCCGAACTTATTCTGGTAACACTCACGAACGGTGTCCTGCCAGGTACCGGAATCAAGCTGTGCCAGACAAGCATCGAACAGCCCGGCACGCCTCGTGTAGAAATCCGGGCTGTGCAGATCACTCGGCCCACTGTGAAAGGGATGAAAAAATGCGCCCGGTAACGGGGCGAAGATGGCTGGCCAGCAGAGCAGACCGAACAGCGAGTTGATCAAGGTATTCTCGACGTAGTAAACCTCACTGCCCTCCTGCGCAAGATGCTGCTGGACCATCTGTTCCACTGTCAGGTCAGAGCGCTGCGGCACACTGACATCCAGACGTTCGACTTTACGCGTGACCCTTCGGACCTTATCGATAAGTCCAAGCTTGCGCTGCAGACGTGGTAGTACCCGACGTGCATGCTGCTGCTCGGCATCGCTTCGCGGCGCGGCTTGCACCTGCTCGAGTAACCCCATGGCGGCGTTATAGTCCTCGCAGCGTTCCAGCACCCGAATGCGCCGGGAGCGAGCGCCGGGGTAGTCGCTGCACTCGTACACGCTCAACGCCAGCTGCCAGTCCTGCTCACGCTCGGCCTGCTGACCGATCTGAAACAGTGTCTTGCTGCGGCGCATCTCGAGCCAGGGATTGCGGGTGTAGATAGCCATGGCGCGTGAAGCCAGGAGCTCCAGTGCCACGCCCTCATCCAGCGCCTGACGGCAGGCGTGCAACTCAAGGCAGGTATCGATATCCGCCCGGTCACTGATGGCCCGGGAGTCCAGCGAGAACTCGACCTTTTCATAGCGATACACGCCCAGGTCCGCCAGAACAAACTCGGACCATTCCTGGTAGAGGTTTCCGAAATACAGCAAGCGCAAACGATCACAGAGCGGCATCACCCGCAGGGCGAAAATCGTTTCGTCCAGATCAGCGTGCCAGCTGTCCAGGGGTTGCGCGATCTGATGGTGGGGTTGTAACAGCTCCAACAGTTCGTGCTTTCGCTCCGTGCCGCGAACACCGTGCGCCTTGAAGCAGGCCGCCAGTTCGGCCTTGCGCAACAGAACAAACAATTGTTCGAGGCTGAGCGCCGGGCGCGGGTCAACCCAGCCGTTGATCAGCAGCGGTTGCACCGCTTCGCGCGTGTCACCCAGCTCGGGGTAACCCAATTTGCTGGAGCGAAACAGCTCGCCTTTGCGCATGACCATGCGCACCAGCAGACCTTGAGCCGGTTGCGGCAATTGCGCAAAGCAGCGAATGAATTCCTGTTCCTGCTCATCCAGCAAGTCAGCATAGCGCTGCCCGATCCAGGCCAGCACCTGACGGAAGTTCTCAAGGTAGTAAAACGGATTTTCCAGGGGCGACGTGTTCACAGCAGGGGTTCGCAACCAGTCAGACATATCGGCAAGGATACTGTTTATGCATACAGATTCCAGTCTTGAATCAGCCCCTCCGATAAATGGCTTACAGTTCGCCGATGTATGAAGCGCTAGAATCGATATTCCTCACTGTTACGCAGGAAATCGACAATGCAGATTGCCACTGCACCGCAGATTTATCTGGCCGGCTTCGATGTATTTCGGGCAGATGCCATTGAGCATGGTCAATACCTCAAGGCCTTGTGTACCGCTCACAGCTTGGAAGGCTTGTACCCCTTCGACAACGAAGTACCCACCGATCTCTCTGCTCAGGAAACCGCGCAACTGATCTGCTCGATGAACATCGCCATGATTCAGCGCAGCACGGCGGTGCTGGCCAACCTGAATGTGTTCCGCGGTCTTGAACCGGATTCCGGGACGGCGTTTGAAGTCGGCATGGCAATCGCGCTGAACAAGCCCGTGTGGGTTTATTTCGACCCGGTGGAGTCGCTACGAGATCTGGTACCGCACGACGTGAATGGTTATGACGAACACGGGTATGCAGTGGAGGATTTCGGTCTGCCGAGAAACTTGATGCTGGCTTGCACCTGGGCCGGTTCGAGTTCGACAGTTGAATTGGCGGTCGAGGCCTTGTCGCTGTATCTGGCAAGACAAATGCCCGATCAGTAGGAGCTAACACTGGATCTGTAGGAGCTCACCGAGGTTACGAGGCCAGCGAAGGCGGAGTATCAGACAGACCGCCTTCGCTGGCCTCGTAAGTGCAACTGGAACACTCAGTTCACCGATGAAGAACCCACGTCACTGCTAAAAATCGGGTCCAGCTTGTCCGAGTCGCTGAATTCGTCCAGCCCCAGCACATCCAGGTCCAGATAACCTTCCGGGTCAGTATCTTCATCCGCATCGGCATCGTTCAGCGGCGATTGATCACCACCAAAATGATGGTCTGCACATGCATAAAAATGCGCGGAAGTGACCTGCATGTAAAACGGTGAAAGTGTCTGCATCTACTGCTCTCCTGATCATTTCTCTGTGCCAGCGCCACCAACGTGCTTGCATGACCACAGGCTAACCCAGCCTGTAGGAAAATGGAGCTAGCTGTGTCAGCTCCAGCTCAAAAATTCTCCGCTGCTGTCACGTAACATCTGCACCATGGCTTGCGCCGCGGGCGATAGATACCCGCCTTTACGGACTGTGCAGCCGATGGTGCGTTTCATGGTGGTTTCCTTCACAACCACTTCGCGCAAATGTTGCATGTTGTTGCCGAACTCGAGGGTTTCACGGGCAGTGAAGCTCAGCAAGCTGGTGCGCTCGATCAGCCCCGGCAATAGCGGGATCGAGTTGGCTTCAATCTGCGCGACAGGTAGCGGCAATTGTTGAGCACTGAACGCCTGATCCAGCCATTTGCGCGACGAGACGCTGGCGGGCGGCAGTACCCAGCGATACGCGCAGAGGTCAGCCATCGTATAGCGAGTCTTGAAGATCGGATGATCCTTGCTGGCGATCACAACCGCCTCGTCTTTCAGAATCTCAAAACTCTCGAACTGCTCATCGTCAGTAATCAGCGTGCAGATGATCATGTCCAGCTGTCCGGACCGCAGGGATTCACGTAACAGGTCGTCCTGACCAATAACCATCTTCAAGGTGATATCCGGGGCGCGTTGCAACAGCGCTGACGTCAGCTTCGGCAGCAAGTATTCGGCCATGGTCGACGCACAGCCCACGCGTATGTTTCCCACAGCACCACTGGCAAAATCGCGCACCTCGCGCTGGGTCTGGGCGATGCTCTGCTGCAGCACCTTGCCCCGTGCCTGCAGCAACTCCCCGACCGGAGTCAGCTTGATCCGGCGACCGTCGCGCTGAAACAAGCGAGTGCCAAACGACTCCTCCAGGCGCTGAATGCTTTTCGTCAGCGCAGGCTGGCTGCGGTTGAGTTTCTGCGCAGCACGCCCAAGGTGGCCGAGCTCGGCAATCGTTTCAAAATAGGCAAGATCGCGGAGATCCATAATTCATCAACCAAAGTTATCAATTCATGACTATTAGAAAATAGACTTGATCGATTGAAGTGTCGATACTTTCGTCGTACGAGCGTCCTGTCTCGCCTTGCGGAGCCCCCCCCTTGTCATGCGCCTCTGGCTTTTCGCTGCATACCCTTCCAAAACCGGTTCAGTGGTTGGGCCTGATCTTGCTTGCAGGTGCTGCTGGACAACTTCTCAAATATTGGCAAATGCCCGCGGCACTGTTCCTTGGCCCCATGTTGGTGGCGATAGGATTCGGGGTGATGGGCGCGAACATCCGCCTGCATAAAAACCTGTTCCGCCTGGGTCAGGGTACGGTCGGCGTACTGATTGCACATTCGATGACCATGGCCGTACTGATCACCGCGTTACATTCCTGGCACGTCATGCTGTTTGCGACCGCACTCACGGTGCTCCTCAGTGCCGGGGTCGGCCTTTGCCTGGTGCGTTATGCCGGAATTGCGGGCAGCACCGCGGCCTGGGGCACATCGCCCGGCGCAGCCTCAGCGATGGTTGCGATGTCGGAAGACTATGGCGCCGACTCGCGCGTGGTAGCCACCATGCAATATGTGCGGGTGGTCTGCGTGGTGATGGTCGGGGCCGTCGTCAGCCGAATGATTGGCGTGGAAGGCGGCGGTACCGAAGCACACAGCGCCCAGGTGGAGCTGCAAGGCATCAATCTGCTGAACTTTGCCTTGAGCCTTGCGGTGATTGTGTTCGGCATCATCGTCGCCAGTAAAATCCCTGCGGGTGCGTTGATGGGGCCGCTGCTGATTGGTGGCGCTCTGCAATTGAGCGGGCTGCTGCAAATCACCTTGCCCACCTGGATGCTGACATTGGCCTATGGAGCCATTGGCAGCTACGTCGGATTGCGTTTCGACCGTCCGACCATCCGCTATGTATGGCGCCGCATGCCGGCGATGATTCTTGGCTCAATGCTGCTGATTGTGCTTTGCGCACTTTCGGCCTGGTTGATTGCGGTCATGCTCGACAAGGATTTTCTATCGGTTTACCTGGCTACCAGCCCCGGCGGCCTGGATGCGATGGCGATCATAGCCATTGATACCCATTCGGATGTTGGCTTCGTACTGGCCATGCAGACACTGCGCTTGATCGGCGTCATCCTCACCGGCGCATTCCTTGCGCGGCAAATAATCCGCCTGACTGACAAGGGCGTGCATTCGCACTGATCGCCCTTGATCCATTGAATCTATCGCGCTGGCGCCTCTCAAACAGTTAATCACTGCGTCTTTTGAGAGGACCACCGTGAGCACCGTCAAAATCGCCACCTTTAACATCAATGGCATCCGCAGCCGCTTGCCTATCCTGCTGGACTGGCTGCGGCGCGAGAGTCCCGACGTGGTGTGCCTGCAGGAATTGAAAGCCGCCGACCTCGCCTTCCCGATTAATGAAATTCGTGAAGCCGGCTACGGTGCGATCTGGCAAGGCCAACCGTCGTGGAACGGCGTGGCCATTCTCGCCAGGGACATGGAGCCGCTGGAGGTACGTCGTGGTCTGCCAGGCTTCGAGAAAGACAGCCAGAGCCGCTACATAGAAGCGGCTGCACACGGCGTGATTGTCGGCTGCCTGTACCTGCCCAATGGCAATCCGCAGCCAGGCCCCAAGTTCGATTACAAACTGGCCTGGTTTGAAAAGCTCATCGAGCATGCCGGGGCGCTTTATGACAGCGGGCATCCGGTGGTGCTGGCAGGTGACTACAACGTAGTACCGACCGACGAAGACATCTACAACACACGGTCATGGCTCAAGGATGCGCTGTTGCAGCCAGAAAGCCGTGAGTGCTTTCAGCGCCTTCTCAGCCAGGGCTGGACTGATGCACTACGCACCTGCTTCCCGGACGAACGGATTTACACCTTCTGGGATTATTTTCGCAAACACTGGGAAAGCAACTCCGGCTTGCGGATTGACCATTTGCTGCTCAATGCGCAAACCAGCGCCCGGCTCGAACGCGCCGGAGTCGATCACTGGCCGAGAAATGAACCCCACCCCAGTGATCATGCGCCAACGTGGGTGGAGCTGGAGATGGGGGATTAGGGTGCTCGGCAATCCCTGTGGGAGAAAATTGCCACGCAGTGAGACCGCATCGACTCACCCCATCCCCGCCAGAGCACTCGCCAGACTCGGGGCCAACGGCAATACCGGCAGCGAGGTCGCCTGATAGGCGTGATACAGATCCGGTTTGCCTGCCCAGATATCCGCACTGGGCTGATTGAGCTCGTTGAGTTCATGACGCCAACTGCCCAGTTCGCGATCAATGAATAACGTTTCGTTGAATTCCCAGAAGCAGCGATACCAGTCTTCGTACTGCTTTTCATCGGTGCGCTGCAATAACGCGGCGGCGGCAGCGGCGGCTTCGCAATGGACCCAATGCAGGCGATGACGAACCACCGGTTTCTTCTGCCAATCCAGGGTGTAGACAATGCCCGGCAAGCCGTCGACATTCCACGCATCGCGGCAGGCATTGGCAAACAGCTGGCGCGCATCAGCAAGCAGCCAGGCCGGAGTCGGCAATTTCAGACGTTGACGCGCAGCTTCCAGATGCAGCAACAGCCTTGCCCACTCGAAGGCATGGCCCGGCGTCGTGCCGTACGGGCGGAAACCATCAGCCCGGTTATCGTGGTTGTAATCCGGTAAAGGCTGCCAGGACTGGCTGAAGTGCTCGACCACCTGATGATCATTGTCAGCAGCGTGACCATGGATAACCCGTTCGACGATCCGCAATGCCCGATCCAGCCACTGGGCATCACCGGTGACATCGGCAAGCGCGAGAAAGGCCTCGGTACTGTGCATATTGCTGTTCGCACCGCGATACGCTTCCTCTTGCGTCCAGTCGCGAGCAAAGGACTCACGCATCGCGCCCTCCTCCTCGCTCCAGAAACGACGCTGAATGACCTCGATCACATCCGACAGCAACGCCTGCGCGCCGGGACGCCCCGCGACCACTGCTGAACTGGCCGCCAGCGCCACAAAGGCATGCAGATAAGCCTGCTTGTCAGCCTTGCTCTGCTCAGTCAACGGACCGCTGAACCAGCCACCGTGCTGCGTATCACGCAACGGCCCACGCAATGATGCAACGCCGTGGTCTACCAGTGCCGCGCAGCCAGGTATGCCTCGCACATGAGCCATGGCAAAACTGTGGGTCATACGCGCGGTATTCATGGTTTCGGCTTGAGCGTTTGCAGGCAGGACACCGCGCTCATCAAGATTGCCAAACCCTTGGGGCAGCCGTGAGGCCTTGGCGAAAGTCAGCAGCCGATTACCTTCACGGGCCAGCCACTCATGATGTCCGGGCGCCCGAAGCCAACTGCTGAAAAGATTGTTCTTATTGTCCATGAAGCTGTCTCGCCTCTGTCATTGAGCAGAGGCGAATCATGCCCGGCACGACCCGCCATGGGCAAGCGCGCCGACCAGACAGCAGCGAATCAGACCTTGAAGCGCGCCACCACTTGGTTCAGGTCCCCCGCCAGACGCGACAGTTCGTTGCTGGACGCGCTGATCTGGTTGGCACCCTGAGTCGACTGCATGGACAGATCGCGGATGTTGACGATGTTGCGATCCACTTCCCGCGCCACTTGAGCCTGCTCTTCCGCCGCACTGGCGATGACCAGGTTGCGCTCGGAGATCTGATTGATGGACGAAGTGATGTCGGTCAGAGATTCACCGGCACCCTGGGCCAGGGTCAGCGTTTCGTTGGCGCGCTCGCTGCTGGTCAACATCGATTCCAGCGCCTGAGCGGAACCGCTGCGCATGGCGCTGACCATCTTGTCGATTTCCAGGGTGGACTGCTGAGTGCGATGTGCCAGCGCACGCACCTCGTCGGCCACTACGGCGAAACCACGGCCGGACTCGCCCGCACGTGCGGCTTCAATGGCAGCGTTGAGGGCCAGCAGGTTGGTCTGTTCCGCAATGGAGCGAATAACGTCGAGCACCTTGCCGATATCCTGAGACTGATCCGCCAGGCTCTGGACCAGCGCCGAAGTGGCCTGGACGTTATCGGTCAGGGTCTGGATCGACTGCACGGTTTCCACTACGCGCGCCTGCCCTGCCTGAGCCGACCGGTTGGAATGGTTCGATGCATCAGAGGTGGATACAGCGTTACGCGCCACCTCTTCCACGGCCGAAGTCATCTCGTTGATCGCGGTCGCGGCCTGGTCGATTTCCGCGTTCTGCTGATGCAGGCCGCGGTAGCTGTCTTCGGTGACCGAGTTCAGCTCGGTAGCCGCCGAGGCCAACTGTGTTGCGGAGCTGCCAATGTGTTGCATGGCCGAGCGCAGATTGCCCTGCATTTTGTCCAGCGCCACCAGCAGGCGCGTCACTTCATCGCTGCCATCAACCGTGATGCGTTGGGTCAGGTCGCCGTTGGCTACATGCTCAGCAGCCGTTACTGCCACTTCCAGCGGGCGCACGATGCTGCGGGTCAGCAGCAAGGCCAGGGCGACGGTGCCCAGACCGGCAAGGATCACGAAGATGAAGACAATGTTGCGCGACTTTTCGTACTGCTCTTCGGCAGCCTTGCCTTCAGCGTCCACGTGCTGGGCATAAAAATCGCCCAGGTCGGCCAGTTGTTTGCCGGAGCCATCAACGATGGTTTTCATGTCTACGAGCAGTAGCTTGTTCAGCGCATCCCGGTCATTTTGTGCGGCGATCACAAACGACTTGTCCAGCGCCTTCTGGTACTCGGCCAGTGTCACCCGGAACTGATCGCTAAGTACTTTCTCTTCAGGGGTGTCCACGAACGAAGCGAAAATATCGAGCTTCTTGTTCAGATCCTGATTCCGCACGTCGAGCTGGCTGCGGTACGTCGGGATGTTTTTCGGATCCGGGTCAAGCGCCATACGCAGGGAGATCGTACGAATGCGCAGCATGTTTTCACGGATATCACTAATGACACGCATGCTGGGGAGCCAGTTGGTTTCAACGGCGACTTCACTCTGCCGAATCGTCGACATCTGAACCATGGCAAACCAGCCGAGCAAGGCGACCAGCAACGAGATAAGCGTGAAGCCAAGACCGGCTCGGCGGGCGATAGTCAAATTGCGTAGGTTCATGACGAGAGCTCTTATTATTGGCAGGAAGGTCAGACTGAGCAGCAAAAAGTTGTAGGACAACTTTAGCTATCGACTGGCCAATCGGCTTCTTGAGGGTCCTTGAGACTAACGACAACAATTATTTGCGGGGCTGTCCCACATCAGCTTTTTGCTATCCGACGAATGTCTTAGAGCAAACCGCCAACCTGTGTGTCTAGACCATAACGGCCTCAAAAATGACCCGTGGCTCTTTTAAAGGAGATTCAGTCATGCATCTGGAAGGTTCATGCCATTGCGGCGAAGTCGAATTCAGCCTGAACAGCGCCCATCCCTATCCCTATCAACGCTGCTATTGCTCCATCTGCCGCAAGACCCAAGGCGGTGGCGGTTACTCGATAAACCTGGGCGGCGATGCCAAGTCGCTGAAAATCAAAGGGCGCGAGCACATCACGATTTACCACGCGAAAATGCGCGAAGACCATCACGTCAGCACCAGCAGTGCCGAGCGGCATTTCTGCAAATTGTGCGGCAGCGGTCTCTGGCTGTTCAGCCCCGAATGGCCAGAACTGATTCACCCGTTTGCATCAGCCATCGACACCCCGCTGCCCACACCCCCTGAGCACACTCACCTGCTTCTGGACTCCAAAGCGTCCTGGGTTGAAGTGGATGCGCATGAAAAAGACCAACAGTTCGACAAGTACCCCGAGGAATCAATTGCCGAGTGGCATGAACGATTGGGATTGGTGCGCTAAGAGCGTCCTTAACAGTTGCTAGCCGAGAGGGATACACATGGCAATGCATCATGTTGCGCAATTTGCCGACCTGAAGGAGGACCGCCCGACACCGGTCACGATCGGCGACACACAACTTGTCCTGATCCGGATTGCAGATCAGATTCGGGCATACCAAGGCGAATGCCCCCACGCCGGTGCGCCACTGGCCGATGGCGCGATATGCTCGGGCAGCCTGATCTGTCCTTGGCACAAAGCCGCATTTGCTATCGATGACGGGGGTCTTCGCGAGCCACCGGCACTGGACTCGTTGCAACGCTACCCGGCCAGCGTGGAGGGAGGTCGGGTGGTCGTCGACGACCAACCGCTGTCGATATCCCGTCCGGCTGCCCTGCCAGACCGGCGCTACTTCGTCATAGTCGGCGGCGGTGCTGCGGGGACGGCCGCCGCCTCTGCGCTGCGCGAGCAAGGCTTTACCGGCCGGCTGGCATTGATTGACCCGCAGGAAGAGCCGGGTTATGACCGAACCGCCCTCAGCAAATTCGTCATTGCTGGAGACATGCAGCCGAACGAAGTGCCGGCCTTGCGCGACGAAAGTTTTTATCTTGATGAAAACATTCAGCGTATCCAGGCAGCCGTCACCAGGCTGGACGCACAAAACAAGCAAATAACCCTTAACACTGGCGAGCGCATTGATTACGACGCGGCCCTAATTGCCACCGGAGGCATACCGAAAGAACTCACGCTGCCCGGTGCCGACCTTCCACAAGTCCTGACCTTGCGCTCACGTGATGATGCGGCAGCGGTACTCGATGCCGCGCAGCCAGACGCCAACGCGGTGATCATCGGTGACAGCTTTATCGGTCTGGAGGCGGCATCTGCGTTGCGCAAACGAGGGCTGGCGGTGACAGTGCTTGCCCGCCATGAGACGCCTTTTTTGGCGCAATTCGGCGAGCGCATCGGCACCGCAATCCGCCGACTGCATGAGCAAAACGGCGTGCTGTTTCGCACCCATGTCGAAGCCATGCGCTTTACTGGCGAACACGCTTTGGAATACGTGGTGCTCGATAGCAGTGAACGCCTACCCGCCGACCTGGTTCTGGTAGGCACCGGCGTTCGCCCGGCTACGGATTTCGTCCAGGGACTGAAGCGTCACGAAGACGGCTCTTTGATTGCCGATTCAGGCATGCAGGTGTGCGACAGCCTGTGGGCAGCAGGCGACATGACAACGTTCCCGGTGGCGGGCTCCACCGTGCGAAGCGAGCACTGGCGGCTGGCGCAGCAACAGGCGCGCATCGCCGCCCACAATATGCTCGGCGGCCATGTGCAGTTTGCCGATGTGCCGTTCTTCTGGACCTTCCACTTCGGCAAACGCATCGACTACCTGGGCCGCGCCGAGCAGTGGGATAACATCGTTTATCTCGGAGAACCGGAGCGCTTTGAGTTCATCGCGCTGATCTGCAAAGACGGCCTGGTTGCAGCCGCAGTTGCCTGCCAGTACGAACGCCCGATGGCACTTCTCGCAGAGCGAATGAAGCAGCCGTTAGGCGTTGATGAGGCTCTGGATTTGATCAAAAAAGCTGAGTGATTAAACACCGGTGGCACAGGCATTAGCGGGGAAAGCAGCAATGCTCCCGCTTCAGACCCGTTCTGAAATCTCGATCAGATTCAGATCCGGATCGCGCACGTACACGGAACGTATCGGCCCGGTCGCGCCAGTGCGCATGACGGGCCCTTCGATGATCGGCCAGTCAGTCTGCTTCAAACGCTCGATCACCTGCTCCAGCGGCACCGATGCGATAAAGCACAAATCCAGAGCGCCCGGCACCGGCAAATGCGCCTTGGGCTCGAACTCCGCGCCACGAACATGCAGATTGATCTTCTGCTCGCCAAACCTGAACGCGATGCGTCCAGCACCGAAAGTCTCCAGTTGCATGCCCAATACCCGGACGTAAAAGTCTTGGGTGGCGTCGGGATTTACGGCGGTCAGGACCAAATGGTCAAGGTGATCGATCATTGCGGATGCTCTTAAGGGACACATCAGCCAATGAAACTTAAACAGGGGAATAAAGTCCAGTAGCGACGAATCGCAAGTGACTAGGTAGGGAGCATCCGGGTTATTTATGCGAACTCGGCAATATGCCCCCCGCACCTCACTGGTTTAATCTAGGGCACATTTGCACACAGACGGTTGTGCGGACAATCCCTCCTCGCAATTGATTCAAGCGTCAGTCTGGTAGACGTTGCCAG
The DNA here is from genome assembly GCF_022790535.1 of Pseudomonas maioricensis. Classification (GTDB taxonomy): domain Bacteria; phylum Pseudomonadota; class Gammaproteobacteria; order Pseudomonadales; family Pseudomonadaceae; genus Aquipseudomonas; species Aquipseudomonas maioricensis. The sequence goes on along the minus strand of NZ_LOHG01000019.1, from coordinate 71,496 downwards.
ACTGACGTACTCATACGGACAGGGAAATGCGCGAAACGTCCTGCCTCTCGGCATTCTGACTAACTTGCCTAACCCATTCAGTGCGAATTTGCTTAACACCGACACTCAGGATTTTGCCGAAATCAATAACGTGTTCAAAATCATTGATATCCGCCTTGAACCGACCGCCGAAAGTTTCATGATCGTGGTCAACCATTTTCATCATGGCTTTGGCTCTGCCCTGCAACTGAAGCTTGATATCATCAAAACCATTGATGCGTTCGGTCAATAGCGTTTTTTCAGCTTCAGTAAGACTTCCCTTGTAATCCAGAATTTTTATGGAGGCACTGCTACTCAGGGTAAAACCAAATGACTTATCAGCAAGCTCGGGATGCGTATCAGCCAAATCTTTCATAAAACGCGAGTAGGTAGTTTGCGTTAGCGCAAAATAAATTTCGTTGCACGCCTTTTTCATCCACACATACTCTTCTCGAGTGGTGAAGTGCTCATAGCCGGGATCGGTCAACCAAGGCTTCTCCTGATATTCATAAAACGGGCGTTCTTTAGCCACTGCGGGCGGAAATTCAACCGTCTCTTCCAGTAGTAGTTCTCCGCTTGTCCTTTCTGAGTGCTGATTAAGCATTGCCGCGACCTGCTGCAGGCCGACCAGACTATTTGATATACCGTTAATATTCACAACCCTGCTCTCCACTTGGCGTCTTATTTAATAACGGCAGCGCCTGAAAAACCTTGTCCTGATAACGCAGTAGGAAATTTCTGATGAATCCACGAATGTGACGCCATTCTCAAAGTTCAACCCAAGCATCCATTTCAAATGAAACAACCACTTTTGTAGGAAGCTTCTGATTTTAAAAGGCGCGAGTTGACGCCTTGTTTAAATCTCTATTACGTCGATTTTGACAGTGGCATGTTGCCCTGCATAATCGACTAGAGAACATCCATGAACACATTAAAAAAGAGAAATATTAAACGATGGCTAATCCCGGCAATCATCTCGGCTGGCCTGACCTATGGAGCCCATGCGAATACCGAGCAGACGGACGCGGTCAATACTACGGGCAGCGAAACTACTGCAGCTGAACCAGCAGTCGACCAGCAATTTTCAGAACCCAGATTCTCCGTCCTTGAAGACAAACTGCACAGCTTGAATGACGCGCTTACCAGCAGGCACCCAGTCCACTATTACGGCTTTGTTTCGCAGCGTGGCCAAGACGTGATCCTTATGTTTCCTGGCGGCAATCCAACCACACAAGCCTGGAAGGTTGAGTACTACGAGAACGGTAACTGGGTGGCGCATAACCTGCCGAGTAAAGTATTTTCAAATCTCGAACCCGGCGCCGAGCTTATCATCCGCGTAACGCCCCGAAATCGGCAGCATGGAGCGAGTATTTCCTACTCCCTGAACTTCGGATCGTACCCGGTTCTTAAAAAGTACGATCTGCATGATGAGCCGGGGGTAATCAGAATTCCTAGCGGGTATTCGGAGCCGGGGTGGCTGGCGACACAAGCTTATAAAGAAGCATTGCTTGAGGTTGTGTTTACCGATACGCAGGGAGCTCCGCTGGAGGGAGGCAAAGCGTTTTTTCGTCTATCCTTCGGCCTTGAGCAAAAGCCTGTTGAATGGAATATGGTGAGTGATGCAAATGGATTAGCATCCAGGCGCGTTGAGCTGGGCCGCTGCGATGGAGGAAAAGAAGCTCAAGATTTTGTTGATAGACATCACGGCTTCAATACTTGGCGGTCCTACTATCGAGTGGGAGGTTACTACTTGCGGAACCTATCAGAAACTAATGCCGCGACACTGCCTCACTTGTTCCATTTCGGACATATTTGCAGGCAGCAACTTATCAAAACCGTGCCCCCCCCGTCTTTAGTCTCACCCTCAGCCTGGCAGACAACAGTCTGCCAGGCTGATAGGCCTAGACCGTTAATAATATCCGTGTGGATTCACGCTCCCCCGCATTCGTTTGCACTTGTCCGACCCACTCGTCATACACATTATTGACACTGGCATTCATGAGCTTTGCAAAATCGATAACACCTTGGAAATTCTCGATATTCAAAACGTACCGTCCACCAAACGTTTCATGATCGTGATCCACTAGAGTCATCATTCCTCTCGCACGTGCGCGCAACTGACTTTGAAAACCATCAAAAGCGTTGATTCGTTCTGTCAGCTCTGTTTTCTCAGCGTCAGTAAGGCTTTCGTTATAGTCAATTATTTTTATTGAGGCGCTTGCATCCAGCGTAAAACCGAATGCCTTTACAGCCAGCTCGGGGCGAGTGTCCGCGAGCTGCTTCATAAAACTCGAATACGTTATCTGTGTCAGATCAAAATCCATCTCTTCATTTATTTTCTTCCATTTCACGTAATCCTCTCTTTGGTTGACATGCTCATACCCAGGCTCTGTCAACCATGGTTCTCTCTGATATTCATAAAATGGTTTTTCTTTTGACACCGCTGCTGCCGATTCGTCAACCTCGTTCGCCCTGGAATGTTTACTGCTTTCATTCGGTTCCTGGCCGCGCACCTTATTGACCTGCTGAAAGCCAAGCAGACTATTGCCGATACCATTGATATTCATCATGCGCCCCTCCGTTTGGCGTTATATCCAATAGCGGCTTAACCCGACAAAACTTGCCCTGATAACGCAGTCGGAAATTTCTGATGAGTCCGCGAACGTGACGCCATTCTCAAAGCCCCAACCCAGACAGCCATCATTCAGTCAGGTAGTTTCCTGCCAGACTGACGATTCACACTGTCAAATCGATGTGTGACGAGCCCTGCTGCTCCGCATGGTTTTTTACCTGGCCAACCCACTCATCATGCATGTCTTCGATACTGGACCTCAGTACCTTGTTAAAATCGATAACATGTTGAAAGCTTTCAATGCTCACTGCGTATCGACCGCCAAAGGTCTCGTCATCATGATCGATGAGCGTCATCATACTTTTTGCTACTCGTTGCAATTCAGACTTAAATCCCTCAAAGCCATTGAGGGCTTTCGTGAGTACATCCCTCTCCGCTTCAGTCAGGCTTTCATCATAATCAATTACCTTGATAGAGGCATCTGCACCTAGCGTGTAGCCAAATTTCTTACTCGCTATTTCAGGGTGAACATCCGCCAGTGCGTTGATAAAACCATCATGCGCACGTTTTGCAGATGCCAGATGAAGGCGTTCAAACAATTTTTGCTCCAATACATACCCGTGTAAATTTTTGAGGCACTCAAATACGGGCTCTGATAGCCAAGGTTCTTTCTTGTACTGATAGAACGGGAGTTCATTTATCTCAGTAGAAGCGGTCGCAATCGCCGTTTCAACCGCGACTCTTTCACCGAGGCCCTTTGGCTGCTGATTAAGCGTTAGGCTGTTTGACTGGAAGCCGTTAAAACCGTTTGATAGACCATTAATATTCAACACACTGCCCTCCATTCGATGTCTTATTAATAACGGCAGCACCTGAAAAACCTTGCCCTGACAACGCA
>NZ_LOHG01000019.1:66541-67347 GCF_022790535.1 Pseudomonas maioricensis | reverse complement strand
AATGAGTTGCCGCGCAGCTAAGGCATACCATGCCCGTCTGGCAGGATTCTGCCAGACGGAATCTTTTATGCCTCCACCAAAATACCTGAAGAGTCTCGCCGCTCAGCATTCCGCTGAATTTGCAAAATCCATTCCTCACCCACCTTTTCAAGAGGAACATTAAAAATCTTTTGAAAGTCGATGACAAACTGGAAATTATCAATATCCAGCTTATATCGACTGCCAAAAACCTCACAATCTCTATCATGATCAACGAGCGTCATCATGCCTCTAGCTACCGACTGCAGCGCGGCTTTGAATCCGTCACGTCTATTCATCAGGTCAACAACCACTTGCTTGTCATTGTCTGTGAGGCTCGAATCATAATCGATTATTTTTATATCAGCGTCTCTGCCAAGGGTATATCCAAAGTTTTTGCTCGCGATCTTCGGATGGGTGTCGGCCAATTCCTTCATGAATCTATCGTGGTCCAATTTTGCTAAACCAAGCTCAAGCCTGACCGATATCTCTTTGTAAAAGACATAACAATATCGATTTGAGACCTGTTCAAAGCCGGGATCTGTTAGCCATGGATCTTCTTGGTATTCATAAAATGGCTTCGCCTTTGGTTCAATTGCTGCTGAATTAATGACTTCCTCCACCTCGTCATTCTTACCGGACGGGCTCGCCACTTGGCTGCGCATCAGACTCAGTTGCTGTAAGCGACCAAGCCCATTTTCGATTCCGTTAGTATTCACTTCGCTGCCCTCCACTTGGCGTCTTATTTAATAACGGCAGGACCTGAAAAACCTTGCCCTGATAACGCC
>NZ_LOHG01000019.1:0-65845 GCF_022790535.1 Pseudomonas maioricensis | reverse complement strand
AGTGAGTTGACGCTCTGTTTAAACCTCTATTACGTAGATTTTGACAGTGGCATGTTGCCCTGCATAATCGACTAGAGAACACTCATGAACAAATTCAAAAAGAAAAATATTAAACGCTGGCTGATCCCGGCGTTCATCTCGACTGGCTTGACCTATGGAGCTCATGCAAACACCGAGCAGACGGGCGCAATCAATATTACGGGCAGTGAAACTACTGCGGCTGAACCAGTAGTTGACCATCCACTTTCAGAACCGAAATTTTCCGTCCTTGAAGATAAACTGCACAGCTTGAATGACGCGCTGACCAGCAAGCACCCGGTCCATTATTACGGCTTTGTCTCGCGACGCGGGCAAGACGTGATCCTTATGTTTCCTGGCGGCAACCCAACCACACAAGCCTGGAAGGTTGAGTACTACGAGAACGGCAACTGGGTGGCGCATAACCTGCGGAGTAAAGTATTTTCAAATCTCGAACCCGGCGCCGAGCTTATCATCCGCGTGACGCCCGCAAATCAGCAGCACGGAGCGAGTATTCCCTACTCACTGAGTTTCGGATCGTATCCGGTTCTCAAAAAATATGATCTGCATGATGAGCCGGGGGTAATCAGAATTCCTACCGGGTATTCGGAGCCGGGATGGCTGGCAACACAAGCTTATAAAGAAGCGTTGCTTGAGGTTGTGTTTACCGATACCAAAGGAGCGCCTGTGGAGGGGGGCCAAGCCTACTTCAGACTAAACTTTGAAGGAGCCCCCTCTGGACTGGGGCACTTTCTTGTCAGCGATGCCAACGGCCTGGCTGCCAGAAAAGTTGAACTTGGACGCTGCTATGGAGGAAAACAGGCCCAAGATTTTGTCCACAAACAAAAGGGGTTCAATACCTGGCGAAGTTACTACCGCGTAGGTGACTACACCCTGCAAAATCTCGCTTCATTTGCTATAGGCGACAAACCTCATACGTTCAAACTTGGTCACATCTGCAAGCAGACGCTGATCAATACCACTCGCCCCCGCACTTAATGTGAACACCGGCCTGAAAAAAATGTTCAGACCGGTGTACTTACACGACTTCCGATATAGATGAACCACCCAACCGCTCCGCACCGGCCTCGATCTGGCTAATCCACTCAAGCTCCATGTCGCCGATATCGCCTTTTAGAATCGTACTGAAATCGATAACGGTTTGAAAATTTTCAATAGTCAACTTATGACGACCACCAAAAGCTTGCCAATCATGGTCAACCAGCATCATCAACGTCCTTGCATGGCCCTGCAGGTCCAACTTGAATGACTTATAATTATTTATCAACTCAGTGAGGTTAGCCTTTTCACTGTCCGACAAGTTATTCGTCCGATCTATAATCTTTATCGAGGCGTCTCTATCCAGCGTAAACCCAAATGCCTTATTCGCCATTTCAGGGTGAGCATCGAAAAGATCAGCCCTAAAGGCTTCATACGTGCGCTGTGTTGATAAAAGACTCAGCAACTCGTCTATTTTTTTTATAGACACGTAAAAGGTTTCGCCGTACTCACTTGTCGGATCCGTGCGCCAGGGCTCTTTCTGGTATTCATAAAACGGAATTTCTGTTTCCCTTGGGGACGTTAGCTCACTCGCCTTCTGCAGAGCAGCAGTATTACCCAAGCTACTCGACTGCTGATTAAGCGTTAGGCTGTTTGGCTGGAAGCCGTTAAAACCGTTTGATACACCATTAATATTCAACACACTGCCCTCCATTCGGTGTCTTATTGAATAACGGCAGCACCTGCAAAACCTTGTCCTGATAACCCAGTAGGAAAGTTCCGATGAACGCCTGATTGTGATGACCGTCCCAAGCGCAACAAAACGTTTGCCCCGTCTCGCAGAATAACGACTCGCCAAACGCTGGCAGCCAGTGCGTTGCTCGTGGCAAAGTGCAGCTCATCTCGCAATCACTCGCTACAGAGAATCCCGGATCTTGGCCAAGCACCGAATCGTATGCCTGTTCCCCGCCCTCCTTGCCCTTCAGGCCTGTGCTTCAGCTAGCGTTGATCAGCCCACGCAAAGTTTTGATGCCTATCGACAACTGACGCTGCAGTGGGTACAGCAGCACCGAAGCTTCCAGACCAGCGATCATGCTAACGAGCTGCAGTGGAACGTTCCGCAGGAATGGCGACCGTCAGGTACGGTGAAAGGCGGCATTCTGTTGGTTCACGGCTTGGGCGACTCACCTTGGTCATTTCATGACATTGGCGCAAAGCTCGCCGCGCAGGGTTTTCTGGTGCGCACGGTGTTGCTGCCCGGTCATGGAACGCAGCCATCAGACATGCTGGACGTCACGCTGGAACAATGGCAGGACGTGGTTCGCGAGCAGGCGCAAACGCTCAGCCGCGAAGTGCCCAAGGTTTATCTCGGTGGTTTCTCGACGGGTGCGAACCTGGTGCTCGATTACGCCTATGACCACGACGAGATTGCCGGACTGGTGCTGTTTTCCCCTGCTTTTCGTTCTGACAGTGCTTATGCGTGGGCAACGCAGTGGATCGCGTGGGCACGCCCGTGGCTGGCCAGCCCCAAAGATCCTTTGCGTCCGCTGCAGACGCCGGTTCGCTATCTGAATGTCCCCACCAACGGCTTTGCGCAGTTCTACCGCAGCAGCGTTCTGACCCAGGATCGGCTGAGCGAACGCAGTTACGACAAGCCGGTGTTCATCGCCATTACCCAACACGACTCGGTGCTGGACACCCACTATGTGCTGGACAACTTCAATCGGCGCTTCAGCAACCCGGCAAGTCGCCTGATCTGGTACGGCGACAGTCCGGCCGACTCGGCAAAAACACCCAGGGTACTGGTGCGCAAGGACTATCTGCCCGAATACCGAATCAGCCAGTTTTCACATATGGGGGTGCTGTTTTCCCCGAGCAACCCGCTGTACGGCGTGGACGGCACACAACGCATTTGCTGGAACGGCCAGGAAACTCCGGACATGCAAAAGTGCCTGGCAGGCGAACAGACGTGGTACTCGGATTGGGGCTACCGCGAGACGGGTAAGGTGCATGCGCGCCTGACCTTCAATCCTTATTTCGATTGGCAGTCAACGGTGATGATGGAAGTGCTGGAGGATGCCCAGGCGCTTTCCAGGTAATGCATGGTTTTTTGCAGGAGCTGCCGCAGCTGCAATCGCGGTACGTCAGGATGAAGCTTCGCAGCCTGCGGCAGCTCCTACGGCAATGCATCGCGGCCGGAAATGCTAGTCCGGCGCGAGCCGTTCACGGCTGTTGCTCAAATGCGTCCACATCGCAGCGCGTGCGGCATCGGGGTCCTGGCGGCGGATCGCAGCGAGCAACGCTTCGTGCTCAAGATTCGCCAGATAACCATGATGGGCAAGGTTGGCACCGACTCGCTCGCTCGCGGCAATCCGGCTGCGTGGAATGATCGCGCTGCCCAGATGTTGCATGATTTCCGTGTAATACGGATTACCTGTGGCCTCGGCAATGAGCATGTGAAAACGCCGATCAGCCTCAACGCAGCTGTCTTCCTTGGCCAGCAAATCCTGATAATCATCCAGCGCCTGACGCATGGCAGCCAGTTGCGCCTCAGTGCGGCGCATCGCGGCCAGCGCGACCGCCTGAGTTTCGAGGCCGATGCGCAATTCAATGATGTCTCGAACCCCGGCAACAGTCTCGACCTTGAGGTGCAGCCCGGTCTTGTCGGTGCGTTCAAGGACAAATGTGCCAACACCGTGATGAGTTTCCACCAGGCCGGAGGCCTGCAGTTTCGAAATCGCTTCACGGACCACCGTACGGCTGACGCCATGCTCGCGAACGATTTCATTTTCCGAAGGCAGCTTCTGCCCCGGCGGGATCTTTCCCAGCAGAATCCGCTGGCTCAGTTCAGTCACCAGATCGGTGGCCAGACTGTGCGGTCGACGCTTGGAAGGCTGGGGTATGGGCTGCTGCATGGAGACAGGTCCTGAACAACATTGAGTACGCGTGAGCGCCAGCCGCCCACCTGTTGGGCGCGATCATAGCATCGCCACCACGTGACTTGTCATACAAGCAAGCCCGCACAACTTGTCTAGCTTGTATGACAACATCGCAAAACCAAAACTGTTGCTTGTTGCCCGCAGAGGCCATAAACAACGGGTTTAGACGAATCCGGACAAAAAGGACTGCAGCAAGCCACACCCCGAAAACATAGCTAAATAATCTATAAATATCTGTTTTATATGGTTTTTTTATAAGGCCTATCAACTTGTCCATGCCGTTATGCAATGCAATACGACACAACTGTTTTCGCTAACCCTCAGCAATAAATCTTGATTTGCCCTCTTGCGCCGCAACGATCTACTTGTATGATGTCTATCGACACAAGCCCGCAGCTTGTCCTGACCCGCATAAAAATAACGAGTGGGAGATTCATCTGTGAACACGTCCAACACCCAGGCGGGTGATGGGGTCGATTCGACATTGGTTTCAGCCGTTTCCAAGGTCAAACGCCACATCCTGCCTTTGTTCGTCATCATGTTTATCGTCAACTACATTGACCGGGTAAACATCGGCTTCGTGCGTTCGCACATGGAACATGATCTGGGCATTGGTGCCGCCGCCTACGGCTTTGGTGCCGGCCTGTTTTTCATCGGTTATGCCCTCTTTGAAGTCCCCTCTAACATGCTCTTGCAAAAGGTCGGCGCCCGCATCTGGCTGACACGCATCATGCTCACCTGGGGCATCGTTGCTACCTGCATGGCCTTCATCCAGAACGAAACCCACTTCTACATCCTGCGTTTTCTACTCGGCGTTGCTGAAGCCGGCTTTTTCCCCGGCGTGATCTATTACTTCACCCGCTGGTTGCCAGGGGTTGAGCGCGGTAAAGCCATCGCAATCTTCCTCAGCGGCTCAGCGATTGCCTCGCTGATTTCCGGCCCGCTCTCTGGCCTGCTCCTGCAGATTACCGGGTTCGGCATGAAAGGCTGGCAGTGGATGTACTTCATCGAAGGCATGTTCTCGGTAGGCCTGTGCGCCTTCGTATGGTTCTGGCTCGACTCCAAACCTCACGATGCCAAATGGCTCACCCGTGAAGAACAGGACGCGCTGGTCAATGCCATTGATGAAGAGCAGCGTGCCCGTGAAGCCGCCAGCCCGGTCAAAGCGTCCATCGGCAAACTGCTCAAGGATCGCCAGATCATTCTGTTTTGCCTGATCTACTTCTTCATTCAGCTGACTATTTATGCCGCCACCTTCTGGCTGCCGAGCATCATCAAGAAGATGGGTGACCTCAGTGACATCCAGGTCGGGCTGTTCAACTCGATTCCGTGGTTGCTGTCGATTGTCGGCATGTACGCCTTCGCCGCCATGTCCGCCAAGTGGAAGCGACAGCAGGCATGGGTTGCCGCCGCATTGCTGATTGCAGCTGCCGGGATGTTCATGTCCACCACCGGCAGCCCGGTCTTCGCCTTTGTTGCCATCTGCTTCGCTGCGCTGGGCTTCAAGTCGGCATCGTCACTGTTCTGGCCGATTCCACAAGCGTATCTGGATGCCCGGATCGCAGCAGCCGTGATCGCGCTGATCAACTCGGTAGGTAACCTCGGCGGCTTCGTCGCACCTACGACGTTCGGCTTGCTGGAGCAACACACCGGGTCGATCCAGGGCGGTCTGTACGGCCTGACTGCCACGTCGATCATCGCCGCCATCATCGTTTTCGCTGCACGCAACACGCCGAAGCCCGGCAAGATCCCGGCAGAGCCAACGGCAATCACTGCTGCCCACTCTTGATCGCTCGCTACGATTATTAAAAGGACCTACAACAATGAATCAGAACCTGAGTAAAGCACCCGTTATTACCAGCATGCAGGTCGTACCGGTTGCCGGCCACGATGACATGTTGCTGAACCTCAGCGGCGCCCACGGCCCCTACTTCACTCGCAACATCGTCATCCTGCAGGACAACGCCGGGCACACCGGTGTCGGCGAAGTCCCGGGTGGAGAGCGCATCCGCCAAACGCTGGAAGACGCTCGCCAACTGGTGGTGGGCAGTTCGATTGGCACATACCAGAAGATTCTCAACGACGTGCGCAAAACCTTCGCCGAACGCGATTCCGGCGGGCGCGGCCTGCAGACCTTCGACCTGCGGATCACCATCCACGCCGTGACCGCCCTTGAGGCGGCCCTCCTGGACCTGTTGGGTCAGCATCTGGACGTACCGGTTGCGGCCCTGCTCGGTGAAGGCCAGCAGCGCGACGAAGTGAAAATGCTCGGCTACCTGTTCTACGTGGGTGATCAAGGCAAAACCAATCTGGATTACCGCAAGGAACCGGATGCCGATAACGACTGGTTCCGCGTCCGCCATGAGGAAGCGCTTACTCCTGAGGCGGTGGTGCGTCTGGCCGAGGCAGCCCAGGCCCGTTATGGCTTTCAGGACTTCAAACTCAAGGGCGGCGTACTCAGCGGCGATGCAGAGATAGAAGCGGTCACGGCGCTGGCCGAACGCTTCCCGGAGGCCCGGATCACGCTTGATCCAAACGGCGCTTGGTCACTGAAAGAGGCCATTCGGCTGTGCCGCGATCAGCATCATGTGCTGGCCTACGCCGAAGACCCATGCGGCGCGGAAAACGGCTATTCCGGTCGAGAAGTCATGGCTGAGTTCCGCCGCGCTACAGGCCTGAAAACCGCGACCAACATGATCGCCACCGACTGGCGTGAGATGGGCCACGCCATTCAGTTGCAGTCCGTGGATATTCCATTGGCCGACCCGCACTTCTGGACCATGCAGGGCTCGGTACGCGTGGCACAAATGTGCAACGAATGGGGCCTGACATGGGGCTCGCACTCTAACAACCACTTCGATATTTCCCTTGCGATGTTCACTCATGTAGCGGCTGCTGCGCCGGGTGACATCACCGCCATTGATACCCACTGGATCTGGCAGGACGGCCAGCGTCTGACCCGTGAGCCGCTGAAAATTGTCGGTGGCAATGTGCAGGTTCCGAAGAAACCGGGGCTTGGGGTAGAGCTGGATATGGACCAGGTGCACAAGGCCCACGAGTTGTACAAAGGCATGGGCCTGGGTGCCCGTGATGATGGTGTCGCTATGCAGTTCCTGATTCCGGACTGGAAGTTCAACAACAAGCAGCCTTGTCTGGTGCGTTGAGCCCATCGCTATTATTTGAGCGAACGCTATTCCTGTAGGAGCCAACTTGTTGGCCTGGCGTCATATCTGCGAAGGCAGGCCTGGCGTCTCGCGAATAAGTTTACTCCTACAAAACAGCGAGAAACCTTGCCAAGCCTGGCATGCGGCGCGCAACCCCCTTGCGCGTCGTTTTTTATGGCGCGACAGAGACGCATGCTAAGGTTTGTGAATCCTTTGCAATGAAGTCCCGCCATGTCCCATATCGCTCATACCCACCCACGTTTGAGCATCGCCACCGCGATAGGCCTGGCCAGCGGTTTCGCCGCAGCCATCATCGCTCCGCAGATATCCATCACCAGCAAATGCCTGATCGCCTGGAACGTCGGCGTCTGGATTTATCTGCTGCTGATTCTGATACGCACTTTTCGCACCACTGCAGCAGATGCCGAACGTATTTCCATGATCGAAGATGAAAATGCCGGGCTGGTACTCGTCACCGTTTGCGTTGCAGCATTGGCCAGCCTCGCGGCGATCACGCTGGAGCTGTCCGGCAGCCGGGAAATGACCAGCAATGATCGCGCTCTGCATTACGCATTCACGGCACTGACCGTGGTGGGCTCATGGCTAATGACCGGAGTGATCTTCAGCCTGCATTACGCCCGTCTCTTCTACACCTGGACGGGCAAGGAACCTGCTTTGCGTTTTGCCGACGGCGAGAAACATCCGGACTACTGGGACTTTCTGTATTTCTCCTTCACGCTCAGCGTTGCCGTTCAGACTTCGGATGTGGGCGTCGCCACGTCGGGCCTGCGCAAGATTGTCCTGGCCCAGAGCCTGATCGGCTTTATCTTCAACACGGCAATCCTTGGCTTCTCGATCAATCTTGCCGCCGGGCTGTTTGGCTAAGTGGCAATCTGGCGCTAATGTGGCTGCACAACCCCAAAAAAACGTGGAAAAAGGCGAATCTGAGATGACGCGAGCGAGAATTGCGGTGCTTGATGACTGGCAATCCGTGGCCAGCGAAGTGGTGGACTGGTCTGTATTGAACAGCATTGGCGAAGTCAGTTTTCTTCACGATTACCCTGCCGACACCGCCACCATGGCGGCGCGTTTGCAAGACTTCAATGTCATTTGCGTCATGCGTGAGCGCACAGTATTTGATGAGGCGCTGCTGGCTCAGCTACCCAACCTGAAGTTGCTGGTGACTGGCGGGATGCGCAATGCTGCTATCGACGTCAAAGCCGCCGGGAAAGCAGGTATTCAGGTGTGCGGTACCGAAAGCTACAAGCACGCCGCGCCAGAGTTGACCTGGGCGCTGATCATGGGCGTGACGCGCAACCTGGTGGATGAAGCCAATTCGCTGCGCAGCGGCCAATGGCAGATCGGCATCGGCAGTGACTTGCACGGCAAGACCCTGGGCATTCTCGGCCTGGGCAGTATCGGTAAATGGATCGCTCGCTACGGTCTGGCGTTCGGCATGAAAGTCATTGCCTGGAGTGAAAACCTCACAGCTGAAGCAGCTGCTGAGTCTGGCGTTACTTATGTCAGCAAGCAGGAACTGTTTGAGCTGGCGGACATTCTTTCCATCCATCTGGTACTCAGCGAGCGCAGCCGCGGTCTGGTAGACGCGCAGGCATTGAGCTGGATGAAGCCGACGTCTTACCTGATCAACACCTCTCGCGGCCCCATCGTCGATGAAGCTGCGCTGATCGATACCCTGGAAAAACGGCGTATTGCCGGGGCTGCACTCGATGTTTTCGCTGTCGAGCCGCTGCCTGACGAGCATCCATTCCGGAAACTGGACAACGTGCTCGCCACCCCTCATGTGGGCTATGTCACGGAAAATAACTACCGCATGTTCTTCAGCCAGATGATTGAGGATATTCAGGCCTGGCATGCCGGGGCGCCGATTCGGGTGTTTGGTTAATCCTGCTGCTGGAATAAATCCACTGCAGGACTGGCTTTAGCCGGTCCTACGACGCGTTTCAACACAGTTTCAGGAGCAACACCATGACCCCAAACGCATTCGGCCTCGACAGCGTGCTGCTGGTCATCGACATGCAATATGACTTCATGCCAGGCGGTGCTTTAGCGGTGGCCGAGGGCGATGCGCTGGTGCCGTTGATCAACCGGCTCGGCGAGCAATTCAGCGGTGTCGTCATTACTCAGGATTGGCATCCGGCGGGACATATTTCCTTCGCGTCCAGCCACTCCGGGCGCATTCCGTTCGAGGTCACCACCCTGCCCTACGGCCCACAGACGCTCTGGCCGGATCACTGCATTCAGGGCAGCCATGGTGCGCAGTTGCATAGCGAACTGGACCTGCCCCATGCGCAACTGATTCTGCGCAAGGGCTGTAATTCGCACATCGACAGCTACTCGGCGTTTCTCGAAGCCGATCGCCAGACACCCACAGGCCTTGCCAGCTACCTGAAAGAGCGCGGCGTGCAGAATGTGTTTGTGGTTGGTCTGGCGTTGGACTTCTGCGTCGCGTGGTCGGCACTGGACGCCAGGGCTGCGGGTTTCACTACGCTGGTCGTCGAAGATGCCTGCCGCGCCATCGATATGAATGGCTCGTTGGGCAAGGCCTGGCAGGACATGTCGGCGGCCGGGGTGACGCGCATTCAAAGCAGTGAATTACTGACGTCGTAAGGACGGCTGTGTCGGGCAGAACGACGTCTGCCTGACACACCGCATCGCGAACGTCGTAGCCTCCGATGGCTCCTACAGAATCAGTGATTGCCGCAGGATCTCAACGCTCCCGGGTGAGGCTCTTCACCGACAGATCCAGCGCCTTCTGCATGTCCAGACGTGCTGAACGGCCGACGTTTTTATCATCCATCTGGTAGTTACGCTCCGACGGTAGAATCGGCGCCGTCAGGTCATCAGCGTCCATCGCTTCGAAGTCGAAATTGCCGCCAATGGGCATGGCACTGCGCCGCAGCAGCATACGCAGTTGCTCGGGCGTCAGCTTCGGATTGATCGACAGCATGGCCGCAACAATGCCGGTGACCATCGGCGTGGCGTAGGACGTGCCGCAATGCACTGCGCCTTGCTCGCCCGAAGTCAGAGTCGACGCGCGGGTGCAGGCCGCGGCCATGATATCGACGCGGCTATCGACGTTGGATGATTCGCGCTTCTCGACGTAGGCCGGATCATCGATAGGCAAATCATCATCCTTGCTGCGCTGATGCCCGCCTACCACCAGTAATTGATCAGTGATGAACGACGAAGGCAGTCGGTACTCATCCGTGCCGGAGAACGAAGAACCGTTACCGGCTGAATTGATCACCACCACATCAGGGTGCTTTTGCCGCAACCAGAGGAAAAACTCCTCCAGCAATTCCTCGTAACCTGACATGGCGATGCCGGAGCGAATCAGCGAATCCACCTCATCGCCTTCGACATTTTTCGCCCCGACCCTGTGCAGACCCCAACTCCAGTTGATCACCCTTGCTCCGTCTTCCACGAGGTTCACTGAAGCCGCGACATTGGCGGTAATGCCCGCGTCTGAGTTGCGTTCGACAATCACCTCAAAGCCGTTGCTCGTGCCGTCCAGCGCTCGAAGGAAGCCGGTATTGCCACCTTTGCCGGTATCAGCCGCCAGGATGCCAGCCACTGTGGAGCCATGCCCGTCAGGCTTGCTGGCATCCCGGGCATACAGGCAGGTACGGGGCTTGCCTGATTTACAGTCGCCCAGGTAGTCGGCAAAGTCAGGGGCATCGAAGTCCACCTCACGTTCAATGACGCCTATGCGGATCGGCACCGGCTTGATCGGCGAGGTGACAGCGGGAATCCTGCGCTGGTAATAGTTGACTGCGTCCATGAACCGGTTGGCAGCCCACTGATCCTGAGTTGGTTTGGCTTGCTTGCCATCGCTGGGTGCGGCTTCGGCTTCCGGAGACTCGGCAGCGGACTCTTCAACGACCACCGCGTCGACACTGACTTCACTGCCAATGCGCAAAACCATGGCGTCGCGCTGCACCAGATCAGTGACCGGCAGGCGCAACTGGTAAGTATTGAGTGGCGCAATCGAGCCAACCACCGTGGCACCGAATTTCTTCGCGATGCGCTCGGCTTCTTTCGCGGCCGGGAATTTTTCCTCGATGATGACGCTGACCAGATCCACGTAGCTGGTCAGGCCATCCATATTCTTCGCCACCTGCTGAGGCGTTGCAGCCAGTACGTGACTGCCCGCCATGCTCAGCCAGACCGCATTGCTGCTCTGTCCGCCCTGCTCCAGCCATAGCGGCCCGCTGCGCCAGTCGGCAGCGGTCAGGCGCAATTTGAGCCGCCCACCGTCGCGTTCGAACAACTGCGCGGGCAGCGCTTTGCCATCCAGTTTGAGCTGCACATCCCCAGGCTTTAGCCCTTGCACACCGATACAGAATGTCTGCCGCTCACGCCCGAGTAAATCATCGCAGCGCTGCAGGCGCTCGACCCGCAACGCCTGATCAGCCTGCACCGGAGAAACACTCGCCAGCGCGGCCATGAACACGGGGAACAGCGTACGGCTTAGCATTAAACATACCTGAGGATGTGAGGTTAGCAGTCTGACTGCTACGTCACGTCAGGGTTCAGACCCCACCCAGGGCGAAGTTTTTCAGCGTGTCGCCTTCAATTCGATACCGCACCCACTCGTCCTGCGGCTCGGCGCCAATGGATTTGTAGAAGTCGATCGCAGGCTGATTCCAGTCCAGCACGCTCCATTCGAAACGTCCGCAACCGCTGTCATGGGCGATTTTTGCGAGATGGCGCAACAGGTATTTGCCAGCCCCCACACCGCGATGAACCTGCGAAACAAACAGGTCCTCAAGATAAAGCCCCTTGCGGCCCAGCCAGGTGGAGTAACTGAGGAAATAAACCGCGAAACCTATCGGCTGATCGTCCAGCAGGCAGATCAAGGCACGGGCCGGGGATGCTTCATCAAACAGGCTGCGTTCGATATCCGCAACGTCAGCCAAAACCTCATGTTCGGCCTTTTCATAGATAGCCAACTCGGTAATGAAGCCCAAAATTACCTGAGCATCCGCGCGGGTGGCTTCACGAATCTGCAATGTCACGGTTTTCTCCTTGATGACTGGCTTTTATTAATCAATCAGATGGGTTCAATGGCGAACGACCAGCGGTGGATTGTGTCTCAACCATCAGCCCGGCGCAGCATTTAAACACCTACGCCTTCACTCGCATTTTAAGGATGTTGTATGGACGATAAAGCAGAAGGCAGAACACCCGGGTTGTCCGCAGAAGAGGAACGGGAAGTCGACGAGAATCAGCCACCGCGACCGGCGGTGCTGCACGAGACCATCCGCATTCAGGGCGATCACGAACTCGAGCGCAGCGTCGCCGCGTTGTGGTGGTCCGCGTTGGCCGCAGGTCTGACCATGGGCCTGTCACTGATGGCCATGGGATTGTTCAAATCCCGCCTGCCGGATATCGAATCCAGCCATGTGATCGCCAGCCTGGGTTACTCCGCCGGCTTTCTCGCGGTTATCCTCGCCCGCCAGCAGTTGTTCACCGAAAACACCCTGACTGCGGTGCTACCCGTCATGAGCCAGCCCACCCTGAGCAATCTGGGCCGGTTATTTCGTTTGTGGGGTGTGGTGCTATTCGGCAACTTGTGCGGCACGTTGCTGGTGGCTTATGTGATGTTGCATTTGCCTATTTTCGACAGCAAGACCGATCACGCCTTCCTCGAAATTGGCCGTAAGGTCATGGAAAACGACGTCACTCATATGTTTTCCAAAGGCATTGTGTCTGGCTGGATGATCGCCACCATGGTCTGGATGATTGCGTCCATGGAAGCCGCCAAGATCTGGATCATCGTGCTGATCACCTATCTGATGGCACTGGGCGATTTCACCCACATCGTGGTCGGTTCGGCAGAGGTTTCTTATCTGGTGTTTGCGGGCGAACTGCCCTGGAGCGACTTCTGGCTGATCTTCGCCGCACCTACTCTGGCCGGCAACATCATCGGTGGCAGCTTCATCTTCGCTATCCTCAGCCATGCTCAGATCCGTAGCGAGAAAGACACCACGGCCAAGCTTGAGCGGGACCGCCTGAAGAAGATTGAAGAGAAGAAGCGGCTCAAAAAGGAAGAGCAGGCAGCGACTGCTACGGAGTAATCCGAACTGGAATGCGATTTCCCTTGTGGGAGATTCTATATTTCACTGCTAGCTTAATTCCCTGTGGGAGCAGGGCTTGCCCGCGATAAGGCTGGACGTGCTCTACCTGAGAGGTGCGGAGCCCTTATCGCGAGCAAGCTCTGCTCCCACAAAGTCCACCACTCACACAAGCGCCGCTTCCACAGAGAAATCGCATTTCAACCCAGGCCAAGTGCCAGATGAAAATTCTTTCAGAATCTGTTCAGGTTAGATGAGCCAGAATGGCGTTTTGGCTGTAACCCCTTCAGGCAGGCAAGATGACCCGAATTCTGACCATCGAAGACGACGCCGTGACCGCCCGGGAAATCGTCGCTGAATTGAGCAACCATGGCCTCGAAGTAGACTGGGTGGATAACGGTCGCGAAGGCCTCGCCCGAGCAGTAAGCGGTGATTACGATCTGATCACTCTGGATCGTATGTTGCCCGAAGTAGACGGCCTGGCGATTGTCACCACCTTGCGCGCTCAAGGTATCTTCACCCCCATCCTGATGATCAGCGCACTCTCCGATGTCGACGAGCGCGTCCGGGGCCTGCGTGCCGGTGGCGATGATTATCTGGCCAAACCGTTTGCCTCCGACGAAATGGCTGCGCGGGTTGAAGTCCTGCTGCGCCGACGCAATCCGGTGGCGGCGGCAGAAACCATTCTGCAAGTCGCCGACCTGGAACTGAACCTGATCAAGCGTGAAGCAAGCCGTGGTCAACACCCGTTGAGCTTGCTGCCCACGGAATACAAACTGCTGGAATTCCTGATGCGTAACAGCGGGCAGATCATCACCCGCATGATGATTTTCGAAGAAGTCTGGGGCTATCACTTCGATCCCGGGACCAACCTGATCGATGTGCATATCGGCCGCCTGCGCAAAAAAATCGATCCGCCCGGCATGACTCCACTGATTCGAACCGTACGAGGCTCGGGTTATGTCATTGCTGAACCCGTCTAAAGGCTGGCGATCTTCCAGCAGCCGCTTGCTGGCGCTGTACAGCTTTCTGTTTGTGGCCTGGAGCTGCACCTTGATCGGGGTGGTCTACTGGGAAGTCAGCAGCTATCTGGAAAACCTCGCCCGTCACTCCCTCATGCAACGCCAACAGTTGTTCGCCCGCTTCGAAGGTGAACAACTGATTGAGGCGCTGACCTCCAGCATGACCTTCGACATGCGCGCCGTAGACGCCTACGGATTGTTCGATGCAGAGTTGCGCCCGCTCAACGGTCCGATCAAGACCGTACCGCCAAGCCTGCCGCTGGACGGCAAAATCCATCAGCTCAGCAACTGCGTCGACTCTGAAGACCCGCACATGCCGCAGGACACCTGCGATGCAGTTGCCAGCCAGACGCGTGACGGTCACTGGCTGGTACTGGTGCGTGACAACGGCTCCTTGTTTGCGGTGACTACCCTGATCTTGCGCGCCCTGCTGTGGGGGCTGTCACTGACGATTATTCCGGGCATCGCTGGCTGGCATCTGCTGAGCCGCCGACCGTTGCAACGCATTCGTGGTATCCAGGCCAGCGCCGAAGCAATCGTCGCTGGCGACCTCGGGCGCCGTTTGCCGGTGTCAGCAAGGCGCGACGAACTGGACATGCTGGCAGTCATCGTCAATGCCATGCTTGATCGCATCGAAAAGCTGATGAACGAGGTCAAAGGCGTCTGTGACAACATTGCCCATGACTTGCGTACACCGCTGACTCGCCTGCGGGCACAGTTGTACCGCATTCAGCAGCAATCACCGGAAGACTCGCTGGTCGCCACGCAAATGGATCAGGTGATTGCCGAAGCGGACACCTTGATGGCGCGCTTTCGCGGTTTGCTGCGTATCTCTGAAATCGAAGATCACCAGCGACGCTCGGCATTCATCGAGATCGACCCTGGCGCGTTGTTGCAAGAGGTCCACGATTTCTACCTGCCCCTGGCTGAAGAAGGCGGCGTCAGTCTTTACCTGCGCGTAGAGGATCCGCTGCCACAGCTACTGGGCGACCGCGCCCTGCTCTTTGAAGCACTGGCCAATCTGCTCAGCAACTCGATCAAGTTCACCCCGCCCAATGGCAGCGTGATCCTGAGTGCCCGCGCCGACGGCGACAGCACGTGTCTTGAAGTCCAGGACTCAGGCCCCGGTATTCCCGAAGCCGAACGCCAGGCGGTGTTTCAGCGCTTCTATCGCAGCGAAGGCAGTACTCAGAAACACGGCTTTGGTCTGGGGCTATCGATTGTTGCTGCGATCGTCAATTTGCACGGCTTCACCCTGCACATCGGAACCAGCCCGCTGGGCGGCGCGAGATTGAGTCTGGAGTGTCGGCAGACAGTGGCGTTGGTGTGACCGCGCGCGATCATTTATCCAACAAACATTCAAGCTGGAATCGTAGGAGCGCGCTTGCCCGCGATAGCGTCAGCGCAGCCGATAAATTTATCGACTGACAAACCTGATCGTGGGCAAGGTGGAGCGCCACCCCGGTCGCTCCAGGTAAAAAGCTTCCACCTGATACCGCCATCGCAGCCTCCGGCAGCTCCTACAGGTCGTTACGATTTCAGGAGGCAGCGGTGTTTCAAGACGCCGCGAATCCAAACAATATCTTCGGCGCATCGACCAGCAACGCGTGGCGCACGGGGTCGGAACACTCCAGATCTTGCAACTGCTTCATCACATGAGCGAAATCAACCTCACGCTCGTGCTGCGTATGTGGCCAGTCGCTGCCCCAGACCAGACGGTTCGAACCAAAGCATGTCCGCAGCAGCGGCAAGGCCGCTCGGGCGAATTCAGCATTTTGTTTAGCACTGCCGCCCAAGCGGTAAATCGCTGAAACCTTGACCCATACCCGCCCGCTCAAACCGCATTCCAGCAACGCTTGAAACGCCGAATGATCAACCCCGAGCGGCGCGTCTGGGCGGCCAAAGTGATCGACCACAATCTTGCAGCCGAATGGCATCAGACCGCGAATCAGGGTCGGAATATCTTCTACCCCGCGATGCAACTCCACGTGCCAGCCCAGCGCCGAAACCTCATCGAGAAGCCGTTTCCAGCCGGGCTCGGTAAAGTCCGGCAAAGGCTTGCCCATCAGGTTCAAGCGAATCCCGACAATGCCCTGCTCGTCCATCTGCCGCAGCGCTTCACGACTGATGTCGGCATCGACCACGGCCACACCGCGCAGTTGCTCTGGCGCCTTGGCCAGCGCGTCCAGCAGGTATTGATTGTCGGTCCCCAGAAAGCTCGGTTGCACCAGAACGCCATGGCTCAGGCCATTCTCGCGCAGCTGCCGCAAGTAGGCATCAAGCGTCGCGTCATAGTCGGGGGTGTAACGGCGGCCCGCCGTCAGGCTCAGATCACTGCTGAACACATGGGCGTGGCCATCGATACCGATGATGGGGGAAGTACAGGACTCAGGCATGGAACTCATCTATCAAGGAAGCGCGGTGCAAACGCACCACGCGTGGATCTACTGCAAACCAGACGGCACGTCAGGCTTGCTGCGGGGCTTCACGTCCTTGAGTCGCATCAGTTTCAGGCGTGGTCGCTTCCAGGCTGCGACCACGGGTTTCAGGCAGGCAAAGTGCGGCAATCACTGCCACACCGTAGGCGATACCGGCATCGATACCGATGGCCGACCCCAGCGACATGGATTCACTCATGTGACCGACCATGAACGGGAATACAGCGGACAATACGCGGCCGAAGTTGTAGCAGAAGCCCACCCCTGCTCCGCGCACATCCGCCGGGTAAAGCTCGTTGAAGAATGAACCGAGACTGGCTGGGATACCGGCTGCAAAGAAACCCAGCGGGAAGCCGAGGAACAGCATTTGGGTATTGGTCAGGGGCAGGAATACATAGCACTGCACAGTGACCACGCAGCAGATGGCGAACAGCAAAATGTTCATACGACGACCGATGCGGTCGATCAAGAAGCCGCTGGCCACACAGCCACACCAGAAAGCGACAATGATCACCGCCAGATAGCCACCAGAGTTCAATACCGACAGATTGCGCTCTGTTTTCAGGAAGGTTGGCAACCAGGTCATTACCGCGTGGTAACCGCCGTGAGCCCCCAGACCCAGGATGCCGCCGAGCAGGGTTACACGCAGCAACTCAGGGCGAAAAATACCCGCCATGGACTTGAAGAAGCTTTTCGGCGTGGTCTTGTCTTTCTGCTGACGCTGAAAGCTGTCCGGCTCTTCAACATTGCGGCGTACCCAGATGATCAGCAGCGATGGCAACAGACCGACAAGGAACATCGCCCGCCAGGCGATATCCTGCGGCACCAACGAGTAGATCAGGGTAAAGACCAGCACCGCCAGACCCCAGCCAACCGCCCAGGCGCTCTGCACGGTGCCCATCACCTTGCCGCGATATTTGGACTGGATGGTTTCAGCCATCAACACTGCACCGGCGGCCCACTCACCACCGATACCAAAGCCTTGCAGGGCCTTGACGATCAGCAACTGGTTGAAGCCGGTGACGAACGCCGAGAGAAAAGTGAAGAACGAGAACCAGAGGATCATCCACTGCAGGGTACGGACCCGGCCGTAGCGATCAGACAGCGTACCGCCGACCCAGCCGCCCAGTGCCGAGGTGACCAGTGTCACGCCGCTGATCAAGCCGGCATCGCCTTTGGTGAGGGCAAAGGCGGCAATCAGCGCCGGAATCGCCAGGCCGAACATCTGCACTTCCAGCGCATCCAGCGACCAGCCGCCGAAACACGCCCAAAACGTTTTGCGCTCCCGAGGAGTGACTTGGCGATACCAACTGAACATGGTTTTTGTCCTTATATAGAGTTACCCGGAGCCCCTGACAGACGCCAGGTGGGGGCAAGTTCACTCGCGAATCGATATTCCAGCCGACGGGTTTGCGTCGGATGTAAATGCCCTTTCGCGAAGGAATTCGCTCCCACCTGTGCACCCTGTTCCAATCCAGGCCATTGCGATCGTTTGATAAAAGTGAATCAGGGAAGAGCCGAGGCATCAGCCTCAACGGATTTCCACGCTGTAACGGAAATGACTGGCGTGCCCACGCGAACGGCGCCATTCCAGGGGTTCGCCCGCGTAATTGCGCGCCAGACGTTCAATCACCACAACCGGGCTGTTGGCTGGAATCTGCAACAGCCGCGCATGCACTTCACTGACGGCCTCGGCTGTCAGGGTCTCTTCGGCATAAGCGACCACCTGGCCACATAGCGCTTCGTAAATCGGGTAGAGCAACGGCCCCTGGCGTTGCAGGTCGTTATCCAGCAATGCCTGGAACTGAACCCGAGGCAGCCAGATTTCTTCTGCCAGCATTGGCTGCGCGTCGAGCAAGCGCAGACGTACCATGCGAATCACGGGAGCGTCCGGAATCAGACCGAGGGCCTGGCTGACCGCCGACGGCGCAGTCATGGGTTCAATGGAAAGAATTCGGCTTTCCGGAACCTGGCGCGCGCCAGCAGCGGACTGAAAACGAAAGAAGCGGAACAGCGAAGATTCAAACTGCGGGCGACGGATAAATGTTCCGCGACCCTGCTGACGCTCAAGAATGTTATCGGCAACCAGCATGTCGATGGCTTTGCGCACCGTGCCGGTGGACAGGCAATATTCGCTGGACAGTGCCGCTTCGGTAGGAATTGCCTCGCCTGGACGCCAGCGATTGTTGGCAATCTGCTCAGCTAACTGATCGCGCAGACGTTGATAAAGGGGTAGACGCTCATCACTGGATAATCTGTTCATATTTTTATTTATCTAGTCATCTATATGAATGTGCAGCGAAGTATTGTCTTGATACAAAAGGTCGTCAAGAGCAACCCGGTCACATTTTTTCGCTCCGTTCTATAAGATGGCCAGGTTTCAGCCCAAGACGCCCGTCGTTGAGGGCGATCCCTGAATCAGAAGTGAAGCGAGATGATGCAATTGACGGAAATTGACGCTGGACTGGCTGACTGGAATGCACTGCGAACTGCCCGCGATGAAGAATGGGGGTTGTTGATGGGCAATGGTGCCAGTCTGGCTGTCTGGAAAAACTTCGCCTACGACTCGCTGTTCGACCTGTCGCAAACCACCCGTAGCAACCCCATGAGCCGGACCGAGCTGGCGGTGTTCAGCGCCATGGACACTCACAACTTCGAGCCCGTACTGGCGGCACTGAAGTCGGCAATGCGGGTCAATGCAGCGCTGACCATCAGTTCTTCATCGCCACGCAACCGGTACTTCGCCATCAAGGAAGCGCTGATCCATGCGATCCGCTCGGTGCACATCCCGTGGAAGCTGATCGAAGCCGATACGCTGGCCCGGATGAACGCCGAGTTGCAGCGCTATGCCAGCGTCTACTCGAGTAACTATGACCTGCTCGCCTATTGGGCGGTGATGCATGCACCGGAGCACTTCGACGATCTGTTCAACGACAACGCGACGTTCAATCTGCATGCAACCCGGGCTAACGCGACACGGATCCTGTATCTGCATGGCGGCATGCATCTGGTGAAGAATCTGGACGGCTCGGTGCGCAAGCTGCTGTCCTCGGAAAGCTCGTTGCTGGGTAGCTTCGCCATCAATGCACTGGACGATGTACCGCTGTTCATCAGCGAAGGCACCAGCGCCGAGAAGATGAAGCTCATCCGCACTTCGGATTACCTGTCGTTCTGTCACGGGCAACTGGCGCAACACCGTGATGCGTTGTGCATCTTCGGCCATGCGCTGGGCAAGCAGGATGCACACATCGTCGCCGCGATTCGTCAGGCCCGACCCAAGCGCATCGCGATCTCCGTGCTGCCGCGCAGCGATGCGTTTATCGAATTCCAGAAGCGCCACTACAAAGAGTTGTTCGGTGATCTGGATATCGAGTTGAGCTTTTTTGATGCGAAGAGCCACCCGTTGGGGAGCGCGGATTCGTTGGTGAAGGCCTGACTGTAAAGCTTACTCCTGTGGGAGCGGTGCTTGCCCGCGAAGGCTTGACGCGATTCTGGGTAGACCGAGTTGTTCTTATCGTCGAAATGCCGCCCAGACCAAGCACCGCTCCTATCAAAAAAAATATAACTCACTGAATAAATTAGGTTTTTATGTGGGAGCGGTGCTTGCCCGCGATAAGAACACCGCGGTTTATGCTTCAAACCGCGTCGCCTTTATCGTCGAAATGCCGCCCAGACCAAGCACCGCTCCCACATGGATCATGTGCTCAGACCACCACAGTGTGGTGTTAAGAGCACCGCGCATAGACAAACGCCTACCCCGCCCCCACTCGCCGCACAGGCGCCAACGCTTCAGCGATATGTGCGACCAGATACTCTGCATCCCGCGCCACGCCTGAAAACCTGCCGGAACCCCAACTGTACAGCCATGGCAAGCCGAGGAAATACAAGCCCGGCTGTGCGGTAATACCCCGCTTGTGTCCGGGATGACCGCGACCGTTGAACACGGGTACTTCGACCCATGTGAAGTCAGGCGTAAAACCGATGCACCAGACGATACTGGTGATGCCTGCCGCGTCCAGATCAAGCTCGGTACGCTCCCGTTCCGGCGTCCACTGCGGCACGTAAACCTCGCCGGCGGGAGCGTCTATTCCCTGTTCCAGAATGTACTTATCAATGGAGCCATTGATCCGGTTATAGACCGCATCAGCGCCGTCGAGACTTTGCCTGAGATTGTTGGCAAAGGTCAGCGTGCCGCCCCGCAAGCCTTCAAGACGACCGAACAATTGCATCCCTTCAGCAGCAAAGCGACGCAGGTCGATATCCCGTCCGCCATCACGCCCGGTGACGTAGTGGTTGGTGTTGTCGCGCACGCCTTCACGCAGCGGATGTGTGTCGACGCCGATGTCGTAGTAGCCCATTTCAGCCAGCCAGTCGACCACGTCCTTGCCACGATAAAAACGCGCGCACCGCGGTGCGTCGCCGACCGCCAGATAGACCTTACGCCCGGACAGATGCAAATCTTCGGCAATCTGCGCGCCGCTCTGCCCTGAGCCTACGACCAACACATTGCCTTCGGGCAGCGACTCGGCGTTGCGGTATTGCTCGGAGTGGATCTGGGCGATGTGCGCGGACACACGCTCGGCCAGGCGCGGGATGATCGGCGTGTGATAACCGCCCGACGCGACGATCACCTGATCGGCCGTGAACTCGCCTTTGGAGGTATGCACCTCAAAGCCACCAACAGCGCGTGGCAGCACACGCTGCACCACCACGCCTTCGAGCGCAGGCGCATTGACCGACGCGACAAAGCCCGCCAGATATTCGTTGATTTGCCCCTTGGTCATGAAGCCATGGGGATCTTTACCCTGATGCTCTACGTTGTAGCGATACCCGGGCAACGCGCATTGCCAGTTGGGCGTGACCAGGCTGAACGCGTCCCAGCGCTGGGTCCGCCAGGTGTGGGTCAGGCTATGTTTCTCCAGCACCAGATGATCGATGCCGTGAGCCTGCAGATAATGGCTGGCAGACAACCCGGCCTGACCGCCGCCGACGATGATTACGCTGTGATGGGGTGGTTTGATTGAGGCGAGAGGGTTGGGCATTTGAAAGCTCCGGTGAGTCGCGGATTGCACGTTCTGTAGGAGCTGCCGAAGGCTGCGATAGCGTTATACCTGACACACCGCTTTCGCAGCCTTCGGCAGCTCCTACAGGGCATTTGTTTCAGAAAGAACTCCACCCCGAACTAGGCACCCGCCCACCGCCTTCGGTGCGCATGCTGATCACCTGCACCGCGCCCTCTTCCTGACGCATGGCCTGACCTTTCAGGGAATTAAGGGTGTCCATTGCCGAACTGCAGTAGAACCCCTTGACCTGTTTGACCCGCTCCGAGGCGTTGTTGAGGCCGCCCTCGATGCGCTGCAGGAAATCGGCCAGCGGGTAACTGGCGCCTTCTTGCAGGTGGTCGTAGATCACCGTCGAAGGTGAGTAACCGGAAGCTTCCTTGCCATTGGGCCAGCGAATGGTGAAATTGACAGCGGGCATGTCAGTGCTCCTGTTGGGTGTTCAATGAGGACAGATCAAGATGGGCATAACTGAATCCGGTGAAAGCTTGCTCCCTCAGGTTCCAGAATTCGGCATGTTGCGAACCCGCCTGCACAGTCAGTGCTCCCCGCGGCTTCACCTCGCCGATTCGCGCGCAGCAAAGCCCTTCAAACTCGAAAGCGGCCTGCACGTTGGGCCAGTTTTTTTCATCAAGGGTGATCACAAAGCCGTAGCTGGGAAAGACCTGCAGCCAGCGCTCCGGATCAGCGTCTGGCGGGCATGGCAACGCATTCAAATCCACGTGCCCGCCATAACCGGTGGCCTCCAGCAGCATCAGCAGGCTGCCCAATATTCCGGCATTGCTGATGTCCTTGGCGGCATGCAGCAGTTGCGCCTCGGCCAGACGTGGCAGCACTTCAAGCTTGCTGCGCAGCCGCGAGGCCGGGACGCCCTCAAACGCTTTCCAGTAGGGGGTATCCGCATGCCACTGGCCTTCGAGGTCGACCGCCATGGCGATGACCTGCCCCGGCGCCACATGCAGGCTCGACAGCAACCTGTTGGCGAAACCGGTTATCGCCACGGCCAGCGCAGCTGGATTGCCAGAAGCAAGGCTGGTATGCCCGCCCGCCAGAATCAGACCGTAGGCTTCACATGCGGCACGAATCCCGGCCAACACCTGCTGCGCAGCATCCTGATCATGGTGCCAATAGGCGTTGACCACCGCAGTGGCGCGACCGCCCATGGCGGTAATATCGCTGACATTGGCCATCACTGCCGACCAGCCCGCAAACCACGGCGCGGCGCTGACGAAACCGGGCAACATGCCTTCGATCGCCAATAGTTGAAACTGCTCGCCGCAGGCAATGGCCGCGGTGTCATCACCGGGCAACGCGTACAGCTCGGTGCGGGTCATCACCTTGTCCGCTTTGCCGATGACCGCTGCGGGCTGCTGAATGGCCTGCTTGGAAAGCATTGCCTGGGTGTTTCGCAACCGTTCGAGCAGCGCTGGCAGATCGTTGATCTCACGCATGGCGGGCTCCCTGCAACGTACGCAATGACACCTGACGCGGCATGAACGGGTAGCACGTCAAATCGACCTGCATCAGGCAATGAGGCTGCCCGAGCAACTCAAGATGACTCAGGGTTTGCCAGTGCAGCGCCTGAAAATACAGTTCGTTCGCCGTCTGTACGGTGGCATGAAACACTTCACAGCCCAGATCCTTGGCCCGGGACACCGCCTCGTTGACCAGCGCCTTGCCAATCATGCTGTGGCGTCGATAGGCAGGCGCAACGCATAAGCGTCCGCCAAACCACAAACCAGGTTCCGGCTGGTAAATCCGTACCGCGCCGACCACCTGATCAGCCATGCCGCAATTGCCTGCCAGCGCGACGATAGCAATCGCCTGAAAGTCGTGACCGTCCTTGTCTTGCGCCAGCAGTTGTTGCTCATCGGAAAACACCGCCCGACGCAGCGCGTAATAAGCCTGTTTCTCCCAGGGTTCGGTGGCCGGTTTGACCAGCAGTTCACCCGCCCGGAAAGGCTCGAACGTACTATCGACTAGAGCGAAGGCAAGGCTGGACATGGGCGCTTCTCCTGGATGAACCGCTTATTCGTAATTCTTCAGGGCCGAACACGCGCCGCACTTGGCGCAACCGGCATTGATTTGCTCGGAATGCAGACCGTGACGACGCAGGCTTGCGCCGATTTGCGGATACAGGCGAGCCATCATGGCGCTGTCGGGTTTGGGATGACGGGCCAGTGGCGTGCCGTCGATGGGTACAAAAGGCACCACGAACGGGTAAACACCCAGCTCGCACAAACGCTCACTCATCTCGGTGATCGCGGCTTCACTGTCGCCCAGGCCAGCAAGAATGTAAGTGCTGACCTGGCCGCGACCGAACACCTCGACCGCAGCACTGAACGCTTCGAAATAGCGTGTCAGGGGCACTTCAGCCTTGCCCGGCATGATTCGCTGACGAACCTCGTCGGTGACCGCCTCCAGGTGCATGCCCAGGGACACCACACCGCTGTCACGCAAACGAGTGAACCAGGCGTCGTTATCCGGCGGCTCGCATTGCGCCTGAATCGGCAGATCGACGGCGGCCGTCACCGCAGCGGCGGACTCACACAGAATGGCTGCGCCGCGATCAGGCGTTTGTGGTGTGCCGGTGGTCATCACCATGTGCTTGACGCCATCTAGCTCGACCGCCGCTTTTGCCACGTCAGCCAGCTGCTGCGGACGTTTGCGAGCAATAGTCTTGCCAGCAGCGAGAGACTGGCCGATGGCGCAGAACTGGCATGAAGTGCCGCGATCATTGAACCGGATGCAGTGCTGCAGAACGGTCGTCGCGAGCACATCACTGCTGTGCAATGTGGCGATTTTCCAATACGGAATGCCGTCATCGGTGCTCAATCCGTAAAACTTCGGCACGCCCGGCATCTGTACCTGACCGACCTGCAAACCCTGACGAAAAATCAGTGCCTGACTGCCGTCTTCGCTGGGTTGCGCTTGATAGGGCGAATCCTGAGACGCCTGATTGAGGATCGGCACCATCATGGTCCGGCTGCCGAAACTCAGCGCTTTGTGGTCCGATGGCCCTGCTCCGCCTTGCCGCGATAGACCGTTCTGCGCGGCGGGCCAGCGCACCCCGTGGCACTGCAGCTCTGCCAGCAATTCATTGGTCTGCATGGGCAAGCTCCTCGGCTTTCAACTGTGAAGCGCGCTCATGCACATGAGCCGTGGGTGTACGGTCGATCAGCAGGCTGAGCAGTTCCGGGCGACTGTAATGCCCCACTGAATCCATCATTCGTTTGCGCTTGTCGATCAGCGCAAGGTCCAGATCAGCAATCACCCAACCTTCACCGGAACGCACCGGCTCGCCGAGCAACTTGCCTTCCGGCGAGACAATGGCCGTGAAGCACCCGCCAGAGATCGGTGCCAGGCTGCAGCCGGTGTCCTGCATGATTTGTGCTTGCTGATCGGCATCCAGCCAGGCTGTGGCGTTGACCACAAAGCAGCCTGACTCAAGGGCGTGATGGCGGATGGTCACTTCGATCTGCTCGGCAAAAATGTCCCCCACCAACGAACCGGGGAACATCGCCACATGAATCTGCTCGCCGTCGGCCATCAACGCATAGCGGGCCAACGGGTTGTAATGCTCCCAACAAGCCAGCGAGCCAATGCGCCCGACGGCACTGTCCACCGCACGCAAGCCAGAGCCATCGCCCTGCCCCCAGACCATTCGCTCGTGGTACGTCGGGGTGATCTTGCGGCGGTGCTGAATCAGCGTGCCGTCAGCATCGAACAGCAACTGCGCGTTGTAGATCGTGCCGCCATCACGCTCGTTGACGCCGATAGACGCAACGATCCCGGCCTCTCGGCAAGCGTCACCGATCTGCCGGGTCACGTCAGAGGGCACCGTCACGGATTGCTCAAGGAGCTTCAGGTGTTCCTTGCCCATGGCGAATGGCGGTTGGACGAAGGAGAAATAGGGGTAATACGGCACCACGGTTTCCGGGAAAACCGCGAACCGCACACCTTCTCGCCCCAGCGCCAGCAACGTATTGCAAAGCTTGGCGACTGTGGCTTCCCGGGAGTACAGCACCGGGCTGAACTGAACGGCGGCGGCGCGGATGGTGGTCATGGTTATGTCCTGAAAAGTTGTAGCGGCTTTCATGAAACTGATTTGGAATGAGATCCAACTGTGGGAGCCGGGCTTACCCGCGATGCATGAGACGCGTCTTGAAGATACACCGCGTTATCGTTTATCGCGGGCAAGCCCAGCTCCCACAGGTGCATTCCATGCAGGCACCGCGTGTTCTGTTACGCCGTCCAGGTATCGATAATCATCGCGCCCTCGCGGCGCATCAGCAGGCGCAGGTCCATGACGTCCAGCGGGTTGATGGGACGAATGCCTTCGATCAGGGCTTTTTCGGTCTGGCCGTAGAGGGCCTGCAAGGCGAAGCGGCAGGCGTAGACTTCCCCGCCTTCGGACATGAACGCTTTGATCTGGTTGTTCACCGCCAGATGGCCGGGGAAGGCTTCTGCACCCAGCGTCGGGAAACCACGCTGCACACCCAACTGTACGCCCGGCCCGTACAACAGGATTTTGGTTTCGAAGCCTTTACGCAGCAGGCGCTTGGCCTGAAGCATGTTGACCAGGCCGATGGAGCCTTCGAAAGCGATGGTGTGAAACGTGAGCAGGGCTTTTTCGCCGGGTTCGGCTTTGACGTCCTCGAAGACTTTTTCTTCGTAATTGACCAGGAAGTCGCCGTCTTGATAGTGAGCAATGTCCACGCTTGGCATATCGTCGTTCTCCAGTGAGTCATGTTTTTATCAGCGGCTTGGAACCGCCGGGGTGACAACAGAACCAGAGCGAACGCCGTGCCAAAAATAAAAACGATATCCGCAGAACAGCTAAACCCCTGATTAGACTGAACATTCAAATCTGATCCGGTTTTTACGGGCCTTTCTGAGCCTATCGCTGGATTACGCATTCCCGTAGAAATACGATTCTTCGTAGCGCTAAATCACGAGATTTCGTAATGAGCGAGCCAGACTCACTGACCGGCTGGGCCGACCTGGCCTATTCCTCGCGGCACATGGTGTTCGAACACTGCGCCGAGGCCATCGCCCTGCTGGACCCTGTCGCAGATCGCTTCGGCGACCTGAACGTGGCCACCTGCAAGCTGCTCGGCTATCCACGCCAGGAGCTGCTGGAGCTGCCGGTCAGCAAATTGTTCGGTCATCAACTGGCCGACCTGATCGTGTTTACTCAAGCCGTCATGAATAAAGGCCGCGGCTGGACCGAAGAGTTGAGCTGCAATTGCAAAACCGGTGAGCGCATCGAGCTGGAATTGTCGGCGACCATCCTGCAGGTCAAGGGCAACCCACAGCTGATTCTGGTCATGCGCGAAGCCAGCCATGAAAAGTATCAGCGTGATCAGGCCCACACCGAACGCACCATGCGCGGCGGGCTGCTGGAATGGCGCAACATTCTCAACCTGTTCCAGGAAACCGAGCGCGATAACCAGTTGCTGCTCAGCGCGGTGGGCGACGGCATTTACAGCATCAACACAGATGGCCTGGCCACCTTCGTCAACCCGGCGGGCGCACGGATGCTGGGCTGGGAACCGGCGGACATGATCGGTAAGAACATCCACCGCATTCACCATCACACCCACGCCGACGGCAGCCATTACCCGGTAGAAGACTGCCCGATCTACAAAGCGGTACGCGATGGCGTGGTTCATGAAGGTCGTCAGGAAGTGTTCTGGCGTCGGGATGGCAGCTCGTTCCCGGTGGAATTCACTAGCACGCCGGTGATTGCCGACGGGCGAATTGCCGGTGCGGTGGTGGTGTTCCGCGACATCACCGAGCGGCGCACCACGGAAAACCAGCTGCACAATGCACTGGAAGAACTCAAAGTGCTGAAGCAGCGGCTCGAAGAGCAGAACGCCTATCTGCAGGAGGAGATTCACATCGAACACAACTTTCGGGAAATCGTCGGCCAGAGCGATCCGATCCTGAAAATCATCAAACAGATAGACGTGGTCGCGCCTACCGATGCCAGCGTATTAATCAATGGCGAGTCCGGCACCGGCAAGGAACTGATTGCAAGGGCGATCCATCAAGCCAGTCGACGCAGCGCCAACCCGCTGATTCGCGTCAACTGCGCGGCGATTCCCACTGAGTTGTTCGAAAGCGAATTTTTTGGCCATATTCGCGGCGCGTTTACCGGGGCGATTCGTGACCGTGTCGGACGCTTTGAACTGGCGGATGGCGGCACGCTGTTCCTTGACGAAATCGGCGAGATTCCGCTGGAGTTGCAGAGCAAGCTGTTAAGGGTTTTACAGGAAGGGCAATTCGAGCGGGTCGGCGAAGAACGTACGCGCAAGGTCGATGTGCGCATCATCGCCGCGACTAACCGGGACTTGCGTCAGGAGGTGACCGCCAAGCATTTTCGTGAGGATTTGTACTTCCGCCTTAACGTCTTCCCCATCCAGTCCCCGGCCCTGCGCGAGCGCCCCATGGACATCGCGCCACTGGCTGCGCACTTCCTCAAGCAGACCGCCAAACGCCTGAACATGCCGGGCCGCCGGTTGCGCAACAGTGACATCGAGCGCCTGCAGCGCTATTCGTGGCCAGGCAATATCCGTGAGTTGCAGAACGTCATAGAACGAGCGCTCATCACCTCCCACGGTGCGGACCTGAACATGGACCTCCCGGACGAGCCCCATAAAGCCGAAGCACCGCTCGCCCAGCTTTCAACAGCAGGCAGCATCATGACTGACGCCCAGGTACGAGAACTGGAACGTAGCAACATGCAAGCGGCGCTAAAGGCCAGTAATGGCAAGCTGTTTGGTAAAGGTGGTGCGGCAGAATTACTGGGGTTGAAGCCAACGACGCTGGCTTCGCGATTGAAGCGGCTGGATATCATCGTTTAAGGATGCAAGCCCAGACCTGCAGGAGCTCACCGAGGTTACGAGGCCAGCGATAGCGGTCTGTCTGATACTCCGCCATCGCTGGCCTCGTAACCTCGGTGAGCTCCTACAAGACAGGATTCAATCTGGAAAATTGCAGTTTGTTTGCTCCTACAGATGACGCGCTGTGTCAGCCACATCCGGTGCAATCACCCCGCTAACGAGCGTTGGCAACTTTCTCCAACCACGCCGCCAAATCCCGGACCTCGGTCTCGTTCACGCCATGCGGCAATCCGGCGTAGGCATGAAACTGCGGCTTGATGCCTTGGGTTTTCAAGTAGGCTTCGGCATCGCTTGCGCCTTGCACCGGGATCAGTGTGTCGACAGCGCCATGGCCGATGAACACCGCCAGTTTTTGCCGCGCCGGGTCAGGCTTCAGTTCGGCCTTGAGCACCGGCAGCATGTGCCCGCTCAAGGCAGCAAAACCGCCGACCAGCCCAGGATGACGCAGAACCACCTCGTAGCTCATCATTGCGCCCTGGCTGAAGCCCACCAGAAAGACCTTCGAAGGTCGTGTCTGGTATTTGCGGGTTGCCTGCTCGATGAATTGCTCAAGCACTTGCCCGCTGCTTTTCAGGTCCTCGGTCTTGCCATCGTAATAAGCAGATTCGGGGCGCTGATTGAACCACTGGTAGCCCTCTTGATAAGCCTTCAGCGGCGCGCGCACCGACAGGTAGTTGTAATCGCGGGGCAGCGCAGCGGTGAAACTGATCAGGTTGGTTTCGTCGCCGCCGTAACCATGCAGGAAGATGATCAGCGGCTTGTCTTTTGTCTCAGTGCTGGCCTGTGCAACATACTTGAGCGGCAAATCGCTGAGTAACGGTTCTTCGGCCTGGGCCAGCCCGCACATAGCGAACAACATGAAGGCGAACACTTTCAGCATGAATCGTGACCTCGGGTGAGCGCTGCCTGTTTTCAGGTCAGCGCTGAGTGGGCATACAGGTTAGTCAGTAATACCAGTGTGACTGACCTTCTCCGGACGCAGCAACTGCATTTGCTGACGGTAATCATCTGTCACCTGACGCGACTGACTACTGCTGGTGATCACACGAGGCGTAATCAGCACGATCAGCTCGGTGCGAGCCTTGGATTTGCTGGTGGTGCCGAACAACCAGCGCAGACCGGGAATTCTGCCAAGATAAGGTATCGAGCTGTCGCTCTCGGCGTTGTTCTGATTGATCAGGCCGCCGAGCAGTACCGTCTGGCCGCTTTGTACGGCAACCTGGGTCGATACCGAGCGAGTCGAAATGCTCGGATTGGTCTGCGTCTCGGTGATGGACGATGTGTCCGCATTACTGACTTGCTGCTGGATGTCCATGTACACCAGACCGCCCGGATTGATCCGTGGCACGACATCCAGAATCACACCGGTCTGCACGTACTCGACGCTGCTCAGGGTGGTATCGGAGTTGGTCGTATTGACCGTGGTCTGGCTGATCGGGATGTTATCGCCAACCTGAATCTGCGCCTGCTGGTTGTTCATCACCACCAGAGACGGTGCCGACAGCACTTGGGTACGGCCGTTGGTTTCCAGCGCGCGCAAGGCGACCTGCAAGTTGCTGCTGACAAACGAATAAAACAGCGAAGAATTCTGAACCCCCAGGCCTCCGCCACCCAATGCGCCCTGGCTACCAGCGACATTGGAGATGTTGGTGGTGCCCGTGTTGCCCGCCAGACGGCCCAGATACCACTGCACGCCGAGGTCGAGTTCGCCGGTCAGATTGACTTCAAGAATCCGCGTTTCGATCTGCACTTGCAGCGGCGCATTGTCGAGGCGCTTGATGGCCGATTCGATTTCCTTCCATTGCGCCGGGCGGGTACGAACCAGCAACTGATTGCTGCTCTTCTGCGCAGTAATGCGGGTGCTGGCGTCGATGCCTTTGGGCGCATTACCAGTGCCGCCGCCCTGCCCCATACCGCCATCGGTTTCGCTGTCGAGGCTTTCTTCGCTGCCTTCGCTGTCCTGCTCTTCGTCGCCGCTGCCCATGCCCTGGATCTGGTTGTTACCCATCCCCATGCCACCGCTCGCACCGCCCATGCCACCGCCCATGCCGCCAAAGCCGCCGGTGCTGTTGTTCATGCCGTTGGAAGTACCACCCGAGCTCAACGACGACAGTGAACGGGTGCGCAGACCCGGCGCAACCTTGGCTGCCGAATCGTCTTTGATTGCACCGTTGCCGTAGATCTGCCGAAGGTACTTGGCGAGGTCAGTGGCTTTCATGTTGCGCACATCGTAGACGTACATTTGCGGCTCGTTGCCGCCGCCCTCATCAATGGTACGAATCCAGTCGCCAACTTCACGCAGGTATTCAGGCTGCGAAGAAATCGCCACCACCGAGTTGGTCCGTTCGATCGGCAGGAAACGCACCATACCCGCGAGCGGCATGCCGCTGTCGGGGCCGAACATCTTCTGCAGTTCGGGCATCAGTTCGCCCACCGAGGCGCGCTGCAAACCAAACACACCCACCGACATGCCCTTCAGCCAATCGACGTCAAAGGTGTCGATGGTGTCCTGATAGTTGGACAGCTCATCCGGCGTACCGGCCATGCTCAACACGTTGCGCGCCGGATCAACCAGCAGGAAAGCGTTTTCCCGGGCAAACGGCTTGAGCAGTTTCTGCATCTCGGTAGCCGAGATATAGCGCAGCGGGAACAGGCGTGCGGACATGCCCGCAGCAGGCTGGGACACGGCCATTTCCGGCACCAGCTTGCCCGCCACGGCCTGGTTGGCAGGCAGGATTACATAGCGATTGCCCTGCTTGATCATGGCGTTGTCGGTCCAGGACAGCAGCGTCTCGAGAATCGACAGTGCCTGCTTCTTGTTCACCGGTTTTGAGGTGGAGAAACTGACGTCGCCCTTAACACCTTGGGCGATGCTGTAATTCTCTTGCAGCAGATCACCCATGATGCTGTTGACCACGGCTTCGATGGGTTGATTGGTGAAGTTGAACACGATATCGCCGGTTTCAGAATCCCGGGCAGCAGGTGCTGGCGAAGAAACTGACGAAGGTCTGCGGACGAACTGCTGGTTGCCACGAATCAATTGCCGCGTGGGCGCTGTGGCGGGTTGAGGCTGTGACGCTTCCTGCGGAGCCTGCTCACTGCGCGGATCAACCGGCGGACGTTGCGAGCCAGTACCCTGCAGGGCCTCGCGCAACATGTCGCTGTCTTGATCATAGTTGTTGGGCGCGGTAGCACAGCCGCCGAGGGCGACAGATGTGGCCAGGCACAACACGGGGGTGCGCAAGCGAGGGAATTGACGAACGCCTGAAGAAGTAGCCATTTTACTGAGTGGACTCGCGAGGAAGAGAAATCGGTGGTGTTTTGGACGGCGGCGGCAGGCGCAGCGCACGCAGCGCCAGGCTTTGAGTGCGGCCATCGGAGGAAAAATCGGCTTGCATCGGGGTCAGCTTTTCAAGCTTCCAGCCGTTGGGCAGTGACTCACCCTGGTGAACCTTCAGCGGTGGTCCGTCAGCGCGCTTGATCATGGCAACGCGCAGGTCGCCGTCGATCATGATCCCGGTCAGGGTCAAGCCAGCCAGGCTCGACGCCTGGGCCTTGCCAACAGAGCGGTCCGGCGTCCGGTCAGTGCTGAACAATGGCGCCTGCCAGGTTTGCGCAAGACTTTGCAACGTCGCCGTTGGCGCGACATGGGCTTTGTCTGCCTTGTTGTTTAACGAACGTGGTGCTTGTTCCGGCAACCAGTCCGGTGAGTTGGCGGCACCACTGACAATGGCGGTGATAACCAGGCCGAGAACAGCCGCCAGACCAATCAAGCCCCATTCGGTGGAGCGCAATGAACCGATCATTGAGCCTCCTCTTCGGATGCTTCTTGCGATGCCTCTTCAGCACCTGCAGGTTGCAGATAACCGCGCACCAACATATGCGCGACCAGCTTGCCAGCTCCGCCTTTAATCGGCGCATCAGCACCACGGCGCACGCTCATTTCATCGATGAACAGGAAGGGTCGCTGATACTCCAGCTCATGCAGGATAGCGGTCAGCGGTTCAATGGCGCACTCCAGCGTCAGACTCACTTTCACCTGACGATACGGCTCTGCGCTGTCCTGCTCAGGCGTGATCGGCATTCGCTGGGTCAGCGCGCAGCCACCACCTGTCGTGGCGTGACTGCTGATCAGGTCGGCGATACGCTGCATCAAGTCTGCAGCCACCGCGCTGGGGTCATCACCAGGCAGCAGGCTGGTGCTGCTGGCCGGATCATTCCGCGCCTGCTCCAGTTGTTTTTTTAGCGTGTCGCCCTGGCTCAACAAACCGGCGTAACGCTGTTGCTGTTCACGCAGCTGTTCGGCCTGAGTATCTATGTCGCGGAGCGGCCCGGCAAACCAGCTGTCAATCAGCAACCAGTAAGCGAAACACAGTACCAGCGCCAGGACGATCAACGCGGCACCTCGCCGTTCACGGCTGGTCAGTGGTCGGCGCATGGGCGGCCTCCTGATGCAGATGGGCACGCAGTGAAAAGCGGTCTTTGCCGGTTTGCGGATCCGGCTGAATAACCCCCTGGAACTGGGCGTTATCCAGGCTGTGGCAGTCCTTGACCCGACTGATCAAGGCACTGGCCTTGGCGCTCTGGCCAGAAAACGAAACTTCGGCGCTGTCATTGATTTCAAATTGATCAATCCAGGTGTCACGCGGCAAGCAGGCCGTCAGTTCGTTAAGCAGCGCAGCGAAAGTAGGCTGGGCGGCTTTGCGCTGTATGAGGTAACTGGCCGCACCGCGGGTGTTGGTCAACTGCTGGCGGATTTTCTGGATCTGCGCGACCTGAGCTCTTTGCGCCTGTACCGTGCTCTCCATTTCATCTAAAAGCTGCTGACGGTTGTTGAGCCAGAGCAGCATGGCAACCAGCAACAGGCCGCCGCAGAGCCATAGAAGTTTGCGTTGCAGCCCCAGGCCATTACGCTGCTGACGCGGACGCAAGGGCGCTGGAAGCAAGTCAACCTGCAACCGTGAAGACTCGTCGTTACCCACGTCTACCGCGTAGGGTTGCAAGCCGAGTGCCGCGCATTCATTGAGAATCGCATCCAGGCGTTCCCGCAGGATCGCCACCAGCGTGACCTGAATAAACGCCCCGCTACGCTTCTCTTGCCGGGCAACAAAATACAGCTGCGAGGCGTCAAACGGCGTGAAACGATCCAACTCGTAACCGACGACGGTGTTCAAATCGCGGGCCGCAGCCAAAGGCAGTTGCAAGGTTTGCATCAGCACGGCTGACGAGGGCAACAGCAAAATCTGTTGCACACTGGACAACAGCACAGGCAAGGGCGCGACTAATGGCCAGGCATGCAGATGCTGCGGTGTGTCGTGAATCAACAACCGCTGCATTTTTTCCGGCATGCAGGCCCGCAGCTCCACCAGCCATAAACGCCAGCCGCGTTGCAGCAGACTGCCGCGCCACTGCTGTGCGATCCGCTCGACAAAGGCCAATAGGGGCGCAGGCAATGTCATCTGCCGCGCTGAAAATAATCGATTCATTCTTGCCAACGCAGCACCCGATAAGGCTGTGCGCTTCCCTCCGATGGGCTCAATAAAACAGTGGTCTGCAGCTCGGCATGAAACCCGCCGGGACGTAGCGCGTAGCTTTCAATCATTAATACTTCTCCCGGATCGCTGCCCACCGCACTCTGATTCGGCAGGTTCAAGGCTCGGCGCAACAAAGGCGAAGCAAACGCTGGCTCCGGTCGATCCAGCCCGCTCCACAGCGTCACCTCCTGCAACATCCGGCTGTAAAGCGCCTGAGTCATCCCCGGCAATTGCCGGACTTCTTCAATCACTCGCAGCGGCGGCGCCCCTGAGCCACGACGACTTTCAATCTCTTGAGCCATTGCGGTGGCCTGATCTTTCCCTGCCCCGCAGGCCAGGGCCAGACGGGCAATATCGCCGACCACGGCACTGTTCAAGTCCAGCTTGCCACGCTCGCTGCGTACGCTGACGCGCAGTTGTGCATCATCAAAGCGCAACGCGACTTCCCGGCCGTCGGCTATCCAGCGTTTACGTTGTTGCGGGTCACTCAAGCCTTGCACTGCCATGGCCAGACCAGCCTGCGCAGCCAACTGCGCCTGTGTGTGTTGACGCGCCCACAATGCCTGGCGGCTTTCCAGTTGAACCCAACTGGCGAGGCCACCAAGCAACAGGCTGAGCAGCGCCAAGGCCCACAACACCAACAGCAGAGCAACGCCGCGCTGCTGGCCAGATGAAGACCTCATTGGCCCCCGGCTCCGCCAGACAGGTCCAGACGCAGCGCCACGACCTCAGTCAGCCACGGCACCGGCCCGTTAACTTTCGCATCAATGCGTACGGCCCTTGGCAGCCTAGTTGGCCAAGGCCAGTCGGCCATCCAGCCGGTAGGTTCGCCCTTGGGCGTTACACCGCGGTAACTCAAATTCAAGGACTCGACATGACGTATCAGCACTTGCGGATCGCCCCAAGGCCTGGACGTCGTGCCATCCGCAGTGCTCAGGATCTGCGCGAAGGCCACCTGTAAGTCGTGGTCCTTCACCTCAAGGGTGTGCAGTTGAATCCCGCCGCCCAACTCACCCGGCAACGTCGCCACAAACTGCAAACGTTGCGCTGAGCCGACAAAAAAGCCGCTACTTTCGCTGTCATCTTCCGAACTGTCCAGCGGCAGCGCCTGCCCGATGGAACTGCGCAGGAATTTCTGTGCAGCACGCATCTCGTCCAGGCTGGTGGTGTAACGCTGAGCTTTGAGCACCGCACGATTGGCGCCCAGCATCGCACCGCCCACCAGGGTCAACAACACGCCCAACAAGCTCAGCACCAGCATGATTTCCAGCAGCGTGAAACCACGCTGTGCCGATCTCAAGAGCCCGCTCCAGTGACTGCGCCACGTAACCTGAGGGTGCTGAACTGCGCCCTGCGCTGGTGTTCACGCACGTCCAGATCCAGTCGGAACATCCGCGCCTGACCATTACGCCCCGGCATCTGCTGAATATCGAGCTGCCAACTGATGTCGCCCGCCAGGACGCCTTGCCGTGTACCGCTTTCCAGTGGACCGGCCGCCTCTTGATCCATGATCGTACGCGCGGCATGTGTCAGCCGGTCGCTCTGCGACACTTGTTGCAAGGAACGCGCGCTCTGACCAAAGGCTACCAATAGCACGCTGCTGCACACCGCCATCACGGTCAGCGCTGCGAGCATTTCCAGCAAGGTGAAACCACCTTGGCTGCCGCCGCTCATGGCAACGCCTTGGACTGTACGCTGCCGGTCAGCCAGCCAATGTCGATTCGCCAGCGCCTGTCTCCATTGACCAGCGTCAAGTTGCCGCCCGTGGACCCGCCGTCCGGGTAAAACTCTACGGTCGAGCCCATCTCGGCGGCGGTCTGCAAGGTTACCTGCAATTCCGCAGGCCAGTGATGAACGCGCTGGTCAGGGGCCTGAAACGCTTTACTGCGCAGGTCAAAAACCGTCCGTGCGGGCTGACCGGTGACAATCGCCTTGACCCGTGTGGCGCGTAACGCGTTAACCATCTGCCCGACCGTCTGACGCTCTTTTGCTGCGCTCAAACCCTGCTGCAGGCCGAACCCTACGAGGCCAATGGCGATGCCCATCAGAACGATGACCACCAGCATTTCCATCAGGGTAAAACCACGGCTTGCAGCACGACTGTTCATGATCGGTGTTTATTCCCAGTTGCCCAGGTCGGCGCTGTAACCTTCGCCACCTGCCTGGCCATCCTGGCCGAAAAAGATCAGGTCAAAAGTGCCGTGCTGACCCGGGAAGCGATAGCCGAACGCGTGGCCGAACGGGTCTTTCAGGTCCGAAGGTTTGGCGTACGGGCCAGCCCAGCCAGAGGCATTGCCGGACTTTTCAACCAGCTGTTGCAAAGACTTGGGTGGCGAACCGACGTCCAGCGCATAGCTTTCGATTTTCATGCTCAAGCTTGCCAGTTGCGCCTTGCCCGCGCCGTATTTGCCCTTGTCGACGTTACCGCCGACCTGACGCACGACGATGGTGGCAACGATACCCAGCAGCACGATGACCGCGAGCATTTCCAGCAAGGTGAAGCCGCTTTGTTTGCGGCCAGGTTTAAAGCGTTTACGGCTGAAGCTCATCAGGATCGTTCCTCTTTCGAAAATTCAGATATTGCTGGTCAGGCTCATCAGCGGCAGCATGATCGCCAACATGATCACCGCCACCATCCCGGCCATGACCACGGTCAGCGCCGGTACCAGCGCTGCAAGCATGCGGTCGATGCCGCGCTTGGCCTCGACGTCGAACACGTCGGCGACCTTGAGCAGCATGCTGTCCAGCTCACCGGCCTGTTCGCCGACTTCAATCATTTGCAGTGCAAGGTCAGGCAGCAGCGGTTGTGCGCCGAAAGCGCTTGCCAGCGTCCCGCCGCCTTTTACCGATTCGGCGGCCTGCGCCACCTGGGCTTGCAAAGCCCGATTGGTGCAGACCTGCCGGGCGATGACCAGCGCCTGCAGCAGGGCAACGCCATTGTTGAGCAACGTCCCGAGCGTGCGGGCCAGGCGTGCCGCTTCGACCCGCTGCAACAGCGGGCCGATGATGCGAATACCCAGCACACGTCGGTCATGGCGCTCACGTCTTTGCGGGTCGCGCATGCGCACGGCCATGAACCAGATCAACGCGATAATTGCGGCAAGCACCGCCAGCCCATACGCGCTTAAAAACTCGCCCAGCCCCAGAATAACTTCAGTTATCATGGGAATCGGCACACCCAGATCCTTGAAAATAGGCACGAACTGCGGCACCACGTAGGCCAGCAGCAATGCAAGGGAACCCAGCACGCCTACCACCAGAAACGCCGGGTAAATCAGCGCATTGATGACTTCGCCACGCAGCAACTGACTGCGCTCCAGGTAGTCGCTGAGTTGTCGTAAAGTGCTTTCCAGCGCGCCGCCCGCTTCGCCCGCGCGGACCATGCTTATATAGAGAGAGGAAAACTGACTGCCCTCCTCTTCCAGCGCTGCCGACAACGGTTTACCTGCCTTGACCTGCTCGCGGATACGCTCGATCAGCGCGCGCGTCTGCGGTTGGCCGGGCTGTTTGAGCAAAATGCCGAGCGAGCGCTCCAGGGGTTGACCGGCCCCCAGCAATGTCGCCAACTGCTGAGTAAAACTGACCAGCGCCGCGCCATTGAGCATGCCTCGACCGAGTGCATTGCGCAGACCGCCCATGCCTGCCGCTTCAATGTGCAGGACCAGCAAGCCACGTTTTTGCAGAACGCTGACGGCCGTGTCCTGATCCTTGGCGTCCAGCGTTCCGTTCTGAGCGACACCCTGGCTGTCTAGCGCGCGAAACTTGAACAGGCTCAATTGCCTTCACCACGAGTGACTCGCAGGACTTCTTCCAGAGACGTTACACCGGCAACGGCCTGACGCAGACCCTCTTCATGCAGGGTCCGCAAACCGCCACGGCGAGCGGCTTGTTCAAGGGTCGACGCGTCGGCATGACGCATCAGCAAGCTGCGCAGTTCTTCATTCATGACCAGCAATTCGGTAATCGCGCTTCGTCCGCGATAACCGCCCCCGGGCGCATCGGGGCGTGGACGGTACAGCATGATGGGACGTTCGTCAGTAAAACGATCAAGTCCGTGCTCTTCTATTAATTCAGGCGGCGCTTCAAAAGCTTCGCGGGTCGCAGGGTCGAGACGACGCACCAGGCGCTGCGCCAGAATGCCGTTAACGGTGGAGGCAATGAGGTAGCTCTCGACACCCATGTCCAGCAAGCGGGTAATACTCGCTGCGGCGCTGTTGGTGTGCAAAGTCGAGAGCACCAAGTGACCGGTAAGGGAGGATTGAATCGCAATGCGGCAGGTTTCCAGGTCACGCATCTCACCGATCATGATCACGTCCGGGTCCTGACGCACGATGGAGCGCAGGGCACCAGCGAAGTCGAGGCCAATAGACGGTTTGACCTGAATCTGGTTGATGCCTTCCAGTTGATATTCAACCGGGTCTTCAACGGTGATGATCTTGCGCTCGGCAGTATTAAGCCGGGATAGCGCGGTGTAGAGCGTGGTGGTTTTACCGGAACCGGTCGGCCCGGTAACCAGCAGGATGCCGTGAGGACGTTCCAGCACTTCCAGAAATTCGTCGAGGCGTTCGCCGTCGAAGCCCAGGCTCGGGAAGTCGAAGTTGATGGTCTGCCGATCCAGCAGGCGCATGACCACCGACTCACCAAAACTGGTAGGCACGGTGGACACCCGCAAGTCGAGCTCTTTACCTTGAATCCGGAGCATGATCCGGCCGTCCTGCGGCAAGCGGCGCTCGGCGATGTCCAGCCGGGCCATGATCTTCACGCGGGAGATCACCGCAGCCGATGAACTGGACGGCGGCGCTTCGGCTTCGTGCAGCACACCGTCAATGCGGTAACGGACTTTGAGCTGGCTTTCAAACGGCTCGATATGAATGTCCGATGCCCGATGTTCAACGGCGCGCTGCAGGATCAGGTTGACCAGGCGAATCACCGGCGCCTCGGACGCCATGTCTTTCAGGTGTTCAATGTCTTCAAGCGAGCCGCCCTCTTCGTCGAGGTTCTCGATCAGCGTGCCCATGGCTGAACGACCCTGGCCGTAATAACGCTCGATGAGGGTTTCGACTTCGTTCCGCGGCCCTACGGAAAGCCACACCGGCACGTCGCACGCATAAGCCACTGCCTGGAACGGATAAAGCAGATGTGGATTGGCCGCCAGCACGCGCAAGCCACCGTGACTCCAGCCCAGCGGCACGATCTGGTAGTGGCGCATGAAGCGCTCGGTCAACGGTGGCAATGGGTCAAGCAGTGGTGGCGCGGACTCGGCGAGTACCAGCGGTGCATGAAGCAAGGCCGCCCAGGCACG
Source organism: Pseudomonas maioricensis (assembly GCF_022790535.1). Classification (GTDB taxonomy): domain Bacteria; phylum Pseudomonadota; class Gammaproteobacteria; order Pseudomonadales; family Pseudomonadaceae; genus Aquipseudomonas; species Aquipseudomonas maioricensis. Next base: position 26,360 of record NZ_LOHG01000019.1, on the reverse strand, counting down.
GGCCAATTCAAATTCGGAGACCAGACCCAATCGAGTCAACAGGCCCAACAGCTCGGCAGCTTCAGATTCCTGAGCCGATTCCTGAGCCAAACGCCGCGCACGTTCCAGATCAACGGTCTTCAGACCGGCATTTTCCATCAGCCACGCGCACACCTGCTCGGCATCGGGGATCACTAATCGGGAGGTATCGACGGGGGCTGACAACATAGGTGCGGGCATCTGTACAGATCGAAGGAGCAAGGCTTCCGGCCGCCGATGATATCAGGAGGCCGGGAGAAAAACGGTTAGACCATCAATTCGAGGTTTTTTGCGAATTGTTTTTTGTGTTGTCCAGCGGACGGCCACCTTTGGTGGTCTGTGCCTGATGCTTTTTCAGCGCCTTGGCGTCTTGAGTCTGGGTCAGCACGGTGGAGTCGGTAGCACCGGACTTCGCATCGGCATCGGTCGCTTCAGCTGCAACAGCTGCGCCACACAGTACGAAACCCAATACAACACCTGCACCGATCAGAGGCAACTTCATAACCATTCTCCACATAATAAAAATAATAAGCCACGCAAAAGCGATCCCTCTCCAGGAGCACTAACAACGCAACTAAGCTGAACTTCGGCACCCCACCATTGGCAGGAGACACTCCACGCACCGAAAATTCTTAAACCAATCGACCAGTAGGTTTAGCATGAGTTCATTTTTGTAAGGAAAAAAAACAAATTTCGCTAAAAACCAGCTTTTATTTGACATTTGAAGCCCGGAATTGCCTTAATTACGCCGCCAACGCGAATCAAAGTGCCACCTTGCGATGGCACTTAGATATCAAGTAAAGACAAGCAACACATAATTCTTACAATATAACTACACCTGAAAAACACTAACTATTGCACTGAGATCAACACTCGGAAAGTCGCGAAGAAGGTGAACTATTGCCCGAATAAAATTCGTGAGCAATCAGACGTGATCAGCTTCTAAAAGCACAGAACTTGAAAATCAGTAGTCGGAGATATACATGAACAAACGGAAAATGATCGGTGCAAAGTCAGCCCTTGCGTTGCTGGCACTGGCCGTCTCGCAGGTCCACGCAGCCACCAGCCCTGCGCTGGATGAAGGCAAAGTCAGCCGCGCCGAAAAAGCCGCAGAAAAAACCCTGGCCAAAATGACCATGGAAGAAAAACTGGCCTACATCGGCGGTATTGGTGGCTGGGACGTGAAGCCCCTGACTCAATACGGCGTGCCACAGATTCACGGTACGGATGGCGGCATCGGCGTCCGCTACACCAGCGAAGGCAACGCTCAGGGCGTGGTTTACCCGTCCGGCCCTAACCTGGCCGCCACCTGGAACCCGCGTCGTGCAATCGATCTGGGTCGCGCGCTGGGTTATGACACGGCTACCGGCGGCTATCAGTTCGTTACCGGCCCGGGCATCACGCTGTATCGCATGCCTTATGGTGGACGTGCATTCGAATACCTCTCCGGCGAAGATCCGTTCCTGGGCGCAAGCCTGGCTCCGGCTGTTATCAACGGCATTCAGTCGCGTGGCGTGTGGGCTAACGCCAAGCACTATGCCGCCAACGACCAGGAAAGCAGCCGCTTCAAGCTGAACCAGATCATGAGCGAGCGTGTACTGCGTGAAATGTCGCTGCCAGCCTACGAGTCGGCGGCGAAGAACAGCAAAGTCGCGATGATGATGTGCTCGTTCCAGAAGATCAACGGCGAATACGCCTGCGAAAACAAGCATCTGCTGAGCGACATTCTGAAAGGCGAATGGGGCTTCAAAGGCTTTGTTCAGAGCGATTACAACGCCATCGTTCATGGTCTTCCAGCTGCTCAGGCCGGTGCCGACCTGGACATGATGGGCTACCAGATGAACAGCAGCGTGCTGAAGCCGTTCCTGGACAGCGGTGAGCTGAACCCGGCGACCATCGACGATAAAGTCCGTCGCATCCTCAAGCAGATCTACCTGTACAAGTTCGACAGCAAAGCGCCGTTGACCACGCACAACATGAACAGCTCCACCAGCAACAAGGTGGCTCTGAACGCTGCGCGTGAAGGCATCGTGTTGCTGAAGAACCAGGATAATCTGCTGCCGCTGGACAAGCAGAAAGTCAAGAAGATCGCTGTCGTCGGCAACCTCGCCAAATACGCACCACCGACCGGTTTCGGTAGCGCCAATGTTGAAGCGGCTCACTACATCAGCGAGCTGAGCGGTTTGCAGCAGTTGGCACCGGGTGCCAAAGTAGAGTTCATCGACGGCCTTTCTCTGGACCCGACTACTTCGGTCTGGTCCAGCACCAACACGGCGGGCAACGACGTTCAGGGCCTGAAAGCCGAATACTTCGCCAATGCCAACTGGTCCGGCGACCCAGCCGTGACCCGCACAGAAAAACGCATTGATCTGGATTGGGCGAACGACTCCGACCTGCCTTTCGAAAGCAATACCGGCAGCTCCGACCCGTACACCAACAAAGGCTCGACTTCTGGCGAACTGAACGGGGACACCTCCTCCACGTCGATTCGCTACAGCGGCAAGGTCACTCCTACCCAAAGTGGCGAGCAAGTGTTCAAGGTCCGTGCTGACGGTGCAATCCGTCTGTGGGTCAACGGCAAGAAGATCATTGATAACGGCGAAGGCAATCCGATCCCGGGTAACAGCATTCCGCCAACCATTCCGGAATTCGCTAAAGTCGAAATGGAAGCCGGTAAATCCTACGACGTGAAGCTTGAATACTCGCGCCGTGCCGGATACCTGTCGACCATGGGCGGCCTGGTAGGCGTGCAGATGAGCTGGGCATCGCTCAACGCTCCGCAGGATCTGTCCGCGTATGACGCCGTAGTCGTCGCTGTTGGTAACAGCGCTGAGTACGAAGGCGAAGGTTTCGACCATAGCTTTGAACTGCCGGAATACCAGAGCCAACTGATCCAGAGCATCTCCAAGGTCAACCCGAACACAGTCGTGACCATGTTCGGCGGCACTGGCCTGAAAATGAGCGACTGGATCAATCAGGTTCCGGTAGCGCTGCATGCGTTCTACCCAGGCCAGAACGGTGGTCAGGCCCTGGCCGAGATTCTGTTCGGCAAGGTCAACCCATCGGGCAAGCTGCCAATCAGTATCGAACGCAACATCGAAGACAACCCGGTCTTCGAGAGCTTCCCGAAATTTGCCAACGACAACTCGCTTGAAACGATGGACTACAAGGACGACCTGTTCCTGGGCTATCGCGGTTACGAGAAGAAAGGCATCAAGCCGCTCTACCCGTTCGGTTACGGCCTGTCGTACACCACGTTCGGCTACAGCAACATCAGCGTCACCCCGGGTGTCGCAGTGGGCAACACGCCGATCAAAGTGTCGTTTGACCTGACCAACACCGGCAAGGTAGGCGGTTCGGAAGTGGCTCAGCTGTATGTGGGTCAGCAGAACCCTAAAGTGGATCGCGCAATCAAAGAGCTCAAGGGCTACAAGAAAGTGTTCCTCAATCCGGGCGAAAGCAAGCGCGTAACCATCGAGCTGAACGACCGTTCACTTGCCTACTTCGACGAGAAGAGCAAGCAGTGGATCGTCGATGCGGACAGCTTCAACCTGTCGGTGGGCGCGTCGTCTCAGGACATTCGCCTCAACGCCAAGCTGACCAATTCGTTCCGTCAGGAACTGTCGACCACGACCAGCAACCCGCTGCCGCGTTCGGCGCTGAACTCGACGTTGCGTGAGTCGGCTGTCAAAACTGGCGGCTTGCTGGACCAAAACAGCGACAGTGATGAAACAGCCGAGTAATTGATCGGCTGACTCAGGGATAGAAGTTTTAAGACGGGTTCAGGGACGAACCCTTATCGCCGCATCGACCCGTGCGATGTAGCTGTCGAAACGTTCCACCAGATCCACTTTTTCCGGAAAGCGCAGCCACTGGATCTGCAAGCCGTCCATCATCGCCAGGATCTCCTGGACCAACCCCGGCAGGTCGACATCGGCCCGCACCTCTCCCGCATTGACCAGATCAGTAAACTGTCCGATCAGCCTGCCATGGATTAACTCGTAGCGATCCTGAAACCAGTTCCAGGCCGGATGCCCTTCGACCAGGCTTTCCGCATTGAGAATGGTGAACGCCCGCACCACGCCAGGCGCGGTTGCGTTTGAACGGTTGATTGCGCGCAGACTCCCCAGCAAGCCGGTCAGACTCTTGTCTGAACGCACTTCCTCGGCGATCCGGCTATTGGCCCTGTCACGACGATCCAGCACGCCCATCAGCAGCGATATCTTGCTGGGGAAGTGATGCAACAGCCCGGCGACCGAAATACCCACAATCGAGGCGACCTGTGCAACAGAGGCGCCGCTGTAACCCTCAAGAGAAAAAACCTGCAAGGCCGCATCAAGCAGCTCTTCACGGCGTTTTTCGCCTTTGGGAGCGCGACGCTGTTTCGGACGATCAAGCGCTTCAGCCGCCACTCCGGGCGGGGTTAACTGAGTCATTTCAAGCTCCTTGCCAGACAGCCGGCTACCCTACCGGCAAAGACAAACCGTCGCAATCATTGAAGCCCAGCCATAAACTGAACGAACGTTCCAGGTTGGCACGCTATTTTCAAGGGTACTGGTGTCAGGCCGCCATTTGCCGCACTGCCGGACCAATCGCCGCACAAGGCGCACCAATTAGAAGTCTTGTACCGGTGTTTCGTCCAATAACAGTGCAGCGCAGACCGATACTCACGCTATCAGCAAGGAATTAGTCCATGTCCTATCTACTGCTGCTCAAGGAATCGCTGCTCGCTCGCCTTGCGATCAAAACTGCCACACCGGAAAGCATCAACGTTCAGCCGGAACCGATGAAAACCATCACCGCTTCGGATGCCGACGCGGGTCAGGCGCATCTGGACCAGTTCGTCGATGGCGTGGAGTGGGAAACCCTGCTGGTAGACCTGGCCTGCTTCAATGACGGGCCGGAGTATTCAGCTCAGGCCCGTTTTTAAGCCCGATCTATACCGCTACCAGCTCTCCCCCAACCCGAGCAGCCCCAGAATCTGCTTGCGCAGGTCGACCAGATACGGATCGTCACGATGCCGTGGATAAGGTCGCTCGATGGTCAGTTGCGCCTTGATGCTGGCCGGTCGGTCGCTGAAGACAATGACGCGATTGGCCAGCAGCAGCGCTTCTTCCACGTCGTGAGTCACCAGCAACGCGGTGTAGCCCTGGCGCTGCCACAAATCAATCAGCTCTTTTTGCATGGTGATGCGGGTCAGCGAATCCAGCTTGCCCAGAGGTTCGTCGAGGATGAGCAGCCGCGGCTCGTTAACCAGCGCGCGGGCCAGCGCCACACGCTGGGCCATACCACCTGACAGTTGTCGCGGATAAGCGCGGGCGAAACTGCTGAGGCCCACCGTGGCCAATGCAGCATCCACTTTGCCGGAGTGGATCTTGAGCAGGCCCTGAGCTTGCAGCCCTAGCGCAACGTTGTCCCACACGCGTCGCCACGGATACAGCGTCGGATCCTGAAAGACGACAACACGACTCGGATCGGGGCCTCTGATCGACAGCCCGTCCGCCGATAGCGCCCCACTGTCAGCGGGCTCCAGCCCGGCTACCAATCGCAACAAAGTAGACTTGCCGCATCCCGACGGCCCCAGCAGCGCGACGAACTCACCCGGCGCAACGTCCAGGGATACATTTTCCAGAACCGGCAAATGCTGCCCGTCCAGCGCAAAACCGTGGTTGAGATGCTCAATACGCAGCGCCAGCCCGGCGGACGTTGAAACCGTTGAAGCAGATGCAGTGGCTACCATTTCATGGCTCCTTGTTGCCAGGCGAGCAAGCGATCACGTATCAGGAACAGCCCGGAAATCAACCCGGAACAGGCCAGCGCCATGATCAACAATGCCGCATACATATTGGCGTAGGCGGCCCAGCCTTGAGCCCACTGCAAGTACCAGCCAATGCCTGACTTCACCCCCATCATTTCCGCGACCACCAGGGTCGAGAACGACGCGCCAAGCCCCATGAACAAGCCGACAAAAACGTGCGGCAATGCAGCCGGGATCGCCACGTTGAAAATCAGAAAGCCCGGCTTCGCACCCAGTGTCCGGGCAACGTCGTAGTACGCCTTGTCGACACTGGCAACGCCCGACCAGGTGAGCACCGTGACCGGAAACCACGTCGCCAGTGCAATCAGGAACACGCTGGCGCTCCAACTGCTCGGGAACAGGAAGAAGCACAGCGGCAGCAAGGCGGTGGACGGCACCGGCCCCAGAATGCGCAAGACCGGATGCAGCCAATAGCCGATGCTGGTCGACCAGCCGATGGCGACGCCCGCGACAAAACCGGTAACGGCACCCAGTGCCACACCCGTTCCCAGCAACAGCGCTGAATTGAGCAAGCTGTCTGCCAACCGAGGCCAGTCTTCGATATAGACATCGAGCAGCGCTTGCGGCGGCGCAAAGAAAGGCACCGGCAGGACTGCCAGCTTGGCGGTAAGCAGCTCCCAGATCCCCAACAACAGCGGCAGGGCAATCAGCCAGGCACCTGCGGGATGGGCCCGACGCTGCACAGCCGGAAACCAGCGACCGAGAATGCCCGCCAGGCCAATCAACGCGGCGACCGCCAGACACAGATTGGCCAGCCCCTGCGTCATCGGCCAGTTACGGGTAGCGTTAGGGAAATAAGCGATCAGCAGCGCGACGCCAATCCAGGCGACAACGGCCACCGCACCCTGCCGCCAGAATCTGGCGGGTGCTTGCTCTTGGGCAGCTATTTGCGGTGCGACTTCAATTGAAGACATCGGCGGTGATCTCCCTGGAGAAGGCCACGGGGTCGGTGTTCTTGCGAATCACTTCAACCGTCTGCAAATCGGTCACGTAGGTGACGATTTCCTGGGTCAACGCTGCGCCTACCGCATGGTGGCCGTGAGTGTGGTCATGAAGGATGGCCTTCACTTCTTCCACCGACGTGTTCAGCGCGTGGGCCTGGAACCCTTTGGCGACGACTTCAGGGTGTTTCACGGAGTAGTCATGGGCTTCAAGAATCGCTTGGGTCAACGCCGCTGCGACGCGCTTCTCTTCACGCACCAGCTTGCCGGTAACGCCCACCACGCAGCAGCTGAGATTGGCATACTCATCGACCAGGTTATTCGACAGTTCGCGGGCTTTACCGCCCTGAATAAGCCGGTACATGAACGGGTCACTGCCGCTGACGGCCTGCACTTCACCGCGCTCCAGAGCGGTACCCAGCAGATCGGCCGGATACAGTCTCCATTCGACGTCACGCACAGGATCAACCCCGTGTTTCTTGAGCAGGATCGAGAAGAAGTTACGATCCGGGCTGGCCATGTCGGTAACGCCGATAGCCTTGCCCTTGAGGTCTTCGAGCTTTTGCACCGGGCTGTTGACCGCACTGAGCAAGCGTAAGCAGCCGCCATGAGTGCCCGCGGTGAGTTTGACGTCGAACCCCTGCTCCAATGCTTTCAGCCAGCGTAAGGCCATGCCGACACCGGCGTCCGCTTTACCAGTGGCTATGGCCTCAAGCAGCACTTCCGTAGAGTTGCCGAAATTGACCAGTTCGACGTCCAGATTGTGTTTGGTGAAGAAGCCCTGACCGTGTGCAATCACGACCGGCGCCAGACATACCGCATTGAGATTGATTGCCAGTTTGAGCTTGCGTGTTTCGGCAAGTTTGATGAACTCCCCGGTGCCCGCGGGCTCGGCGTCAGCGCCGCCGACGTTGTGCCCGGCATGCTCGTCGGCAGCCCAGGCAAAACCGGGAACAGAAGCCAGTAACGGGCTGGCAAGAGCAACACCGGTCAGGCCAAGCAAACGACGGCGGGTGAGATGATCAAAAGCTGCCATGCAGGTATTCCTTGAGAAGTTAGAAGTCAGGCCGCCAGCCGAAATCCCTTTCTTATAACTTTTCTCAAGGTTTCCAGTGACTGGTTAAAACCATATCACCGGATTGTTTATTCCGAAAATGCATTTAAATTCTAAACTAATATGCAAACAGTCTATCGATCACCACACCCTCACTGATCGTTGGGCAGCGTATCACTCCCCTCCGCCAACGCTCGCTGCATCAACACGGTGTCAACCCAACGCCCGTGCTTGAAGCCAACCGACTCGAAAACGCCGACCCGACGAAAGCCCAGCTTTTCATGCAGTCGCAATGAGCCATGGTTTTCGCTGTTGCCGATCACCGCCACCATCTGGCGCCAGCCACCCTGCACGCAGTGATTGATGACAGCGCTCAACAGCGCATGACCGATACCTTTACCGGCCATGCCTTCTGCCATATACACCGAATCTTCCGCCGTAAAACGATAGCCGGGTCGGGGTCGATACAGGGTGGCGTAACCATAGCCAACGACCTCTCCCGCCAGTTCGGCAACCAGATACGGCAGTTCACGGGATAGCACTTCAGCGCGGCGTCGCACCATTTCCTCGACTGAAGGCGGTTGCAGTTCAAAGCTGGCAATGCCGGTCAGCACGTGGTGCGCATAAATAGCCTGTACTGCGGGCATGTCATCCTCGCGAGCGGTGCGCAGGATTAGATCGTGATTCATGTTGGTTCTCGGTAACGACTACAAGTGCGGCAATCATGACGACGCCCGATACCTTAATAAAGCTATGATTACTCATCCCAAGCATAAGTAAAACTTTGCCATGCAGCCATTGAACCTGAATCACTTGAACAGCTTTTCCGAGGTCATCCACCACGGCAGTTTTTCGGCTGCAGCCACTGCGTTGAACCTGACACAGCCTGCTGTGAGCCTGCATATACGTCTGTTGGAACAACGTCTGAACCTGCGCCTGATCGAGCGGGTGGGCAAGCGTCTGAAACCGACAACGGCCGGGCTGACCCTGTTACGCCATATCGGTCGTATCGATTCGGTGATCGACGATGCCCTGCAGGATCTGGCCAGTCATGCCGAAGGGGTCGCTGGCCAGGTGGTCATCGGCACTGGCGCCACCGCGTGTATTCATCTATTGCCGCCCATCCTGAAAGCGTTGCGCACGGCGTTCCCGAAACTGGATGTGCGGGTTCGCACCGGCAATACCGAGGCGATCCTCAAGGCCGTGGAAGAAAACCGGATTGACCTGGCCTTGGTCACCCTGCCCGCAGCCGGACGTAGCCTGCACGTCACGGCTCTGCTGGAAGACGAAATGGTCGGGATATTTGCCCCTGCACAAGCCGATCTGAAGCTGCCGCTCGATGCCGAGACCTTGAGCAACCTTCCTCTGGTGGTATTTGAAACAGGCAGCAGCACACGCCTGCTGATCGATCAGTGGTTCCAGCATGCCGGTGTTCAACCTAAACCGGTGATGGAGCTGGGCAGCATCGAAGCGATCAAAGAGATGGTCGCTGCCGGGCTGGGCTACAGCATCGTGCCACGCATTGCGGTAGCCACAGCCCATCATCAGCGCAACCTGCACATTCATAGCCTGACGCCGCCATTGGTTCGTACCCTGAGCCTGGTACTGCGACAGGACAAACCGGTCAACCGGGCGCTACGTGAGGTTGTTGATGCGTTGCGAGGGCTAAAGCGACTGCAAATCCTGACTTGAAACGCGGCCCTGTGCCCGACACTCCATGGTTGCGCACTTTCATCGGTAGTTGTACGATGACTGTCAACATTTTTGAGCGACGCCGGTTACAGGCCGCTCACACCGTCATCGAACGGTCGGCAGATCTCTAAGACAGGCACCAGCCTGATTAAACCCGCAAATAAAAACAGGAGACACAGATGCCTAATGTTCTCGGCCACAACTTCATCGCAGGCGCACGTAGCGCACTTGGCGAGCCGCAACACAAAAGTCTCGACGCCACTACCGGTGAAGCACTGCCCTACAGTTTCTACCAGGCCACCGATGCAGAAATCGACGCAGCAGCCCTGGCAGCAAAAGGCGCTTTTGCTGAATACCGTCAGCTGAGCCCGGCGCGTCGTGCAGAATTCCTTGATGCAATCGCCGACGAGCTGGACCAGCTCGGTGATGATTTCGTTGCCATCGTTTGCCAGGAAACCGCCCTGCCGACCGCCCGTATTCAGGGTGAGCGCGGACGTACAAGCGGCCAGATGCGCCTGTTCGCCAAAGTCCTGCGTCGCGGTGACTTCCTGGGGGCACGCATTGACCTGGCACTGCCGGATCGTAAGCCTCTGCCACGCGTCGACCTGCGTCAATACCGCATCGGCGTAGGCCCGGTTGCCGTGTTCGGCGCGAGCAACTTCCCGCTGGCTTTCTCTACTGCTGGCGGCGACACCGCAGCAGCACTGGCTTCCGGTTGCCCGGTTGTGTTCAAAGCGCACAGCGGCCACATGGCAACTGCCGACCTGGTCGGTTCTGCGATCATCCGCGCGGCAGAAAAAACCAACATGCCGAAAGGCGTGTTCAACATGATTTTCGGCAGCGGCGTTGGCGAAGGTCTGGTCAAGCATCCGGCCATCAAAGCCGTTGGCTTCACTGGCTCCCTGAGCGGTGGCGACGCACTGTGCAAAATGGCTGCCGAACGTCCTGAGCCGATCCCGGTGTTCGCGGAAATGTCGAGCATCAACCCGGTTGTTCTGTTGCCTGAAGCGCTGGCCGCTCGCGGTGATACCGTGGCCAAGGACCTTGCAGCTTCGGTCGTCATGGGCGCAGGTCAGTTCTGCACCAACCCAGGCGTTGTGATCGGCATCAGCTCGCCAACCTTCACCAGGTTCCTTGAGCAACTTCAGGAACACATGGGTGGCCAGGCTCCACAAACCATGCTTAACGCAGGTGGCCTGCGCAGCTACAGCAAAGGCGTTCAGCATCTGCTGTCGCACCCAGGCGTTACGCACCTGGCGGGTAAACCGCAGGAAGGCAAACAGGCTCAGGCTCAACTTTTCAAAGCTGACGTCAGCCTGCTGCTCAATGGCGACCCGCTGCTGCAGGAAGAAGTATTCGGCCCAACCACCCTGGTCATCGAAGTCGCTGACGACGCGCAACTGAAAAGCGCGCTGCAAGGCCTGCGCGGCCAACTGACCGCCACTCTGATCGGCGAGCAGAGCGACCTGCAGAAGTACCAATGGCTGGTACCGGTGCTGGAAGAGAAAGTCGGCCGCATCCTCGTCAACGGTTACCCGACCGGCGTCGAAGTCTGCGAAGCCATGGTTCACGGTGGTCCATACCCGGCGACTTCCGATGCACGTGGTACTTCGGTGGGCACTCTGGCCATCGATCGCTTCCTGCGTCCTGTCTGCTATCAGAACTACCCTGACAGCCTGCTGCCAGAAGCGTTGCAGAACGCTAACCCGCTGGGCCTCAAGCGTCTGGTCAACAGCGAGTGGAGCGATCAGCCCATCGCTTGAGACTGACCTGATCAGTGCTCTGTAAAAGAAACGGCGCGGCCCTCAAGCCGCGCCGTTTCTTTATGTGAACGTCATGTGAACGTCGTGAAGAGCTGACAGCGCGTCAATGGGTGCGACTGGAAAGCGCATTTTTTCATCAGGTGGAACACACCATGAACCCCACCCCGATTTCCGAACCAGCAGAGACCGACTCGTCCATAAGACGTCCGCGCAATCTGACTCTGGCGCTGGCCAATATCCTGACCAGCATGATTGAAGACGGCCAACTGAAGGTCGGTGACAAGCTCCCGCCGGAAAAACACATCACCCAGGAACATGGCGTGAGTCGTACCGTTGTGCGAGAAGCCATTTCCCATCTGCAATCCCACGGGCTGGTGGAAACCCGGCATGGCATCGGCACGTTCGTGGTCAGACAGCGCGTTGATCAGATCGACCCGCAAGCGGACCGCACGCTCAGCGATGTCATGGCCGTCATCGAACTACGCATCGGTATCGAAGTCGACTCCGCAGGCTTTGCCGCTCTGCGCAGGACTGAAGACCATCTGGCGCGCATGCACCAGGCGCTGAAGATCATCGAAGACCCGACGGTCAGCCGAGCCGAAGCGGCGGCTGCCGATTTCGATTTTCATCAGCAAATTGCGCTGGCCACTGACAACCGCTATTTCGCTGATATCACCGAACATTTGGGCCTGACACTGATTCCCCGCAACCGGCTCAACTCGGCAGCCCTGGCCAATACTGCCATCGAAGACTACAGCGCCAGGCTGCGCCAGGAACATCACGACATCTACGCGACCATCGCCAATCGTGACCCGGACGGTGCGAGAGCCGCCATGCGCCGCCATTTGAGCAATATTCGTGAACGCTTGCGCGTCGCGTATGAGCGACGGGGTTCATAAAATCTGACCGGACAAGGCGTACCGGCTTTTTCGCCGGTACACCTCTCCCCTGCACAAAAATTAAAGCGAGAATCGTCCCACCAGCTTGTTCATGTCTACTGCCAGACGCGACAACTCGGAACTCGCCGCCGCCGTCTGATGGGCGCCGGTCGCGCTCTGGATCGACAAATCCCGAATGCTCATGAGGTTGCCGTCAACCGAACGAGCCACTTGGGCCTGCTGCTCGGAAGCAGTGGCGATCATCAGGTTCATTTCGTTGATTTCATTGATGGCTTTGGCAATCAACGTCAACGCCGCGCCCGCTTCATGGGCCACACTCAGCGTGCCTTGCGCCTGCTCGCAGCTCTCGCTCATGGCCTTGGTGGCCTGCTCGGTACCCTTGAGAATGTCGCCGATCATTTGCTCAATTTCTTGAGTCGAGGTCTGAGTACGGTGGGCAAGGGCCCTCACCTCATCGGCAACGACTGCAAATCCGCGACCCTGCTCACCGGCCCGCGCCGCTTCAATAGCCGCGTTCAAGGCCAGCAGGTTTGTCTGCTCGGCAATGGTACGAATTACGTCCAGCACCTTGCTGATGTCCTTGGACTGTACCGCTAGACGCTGAACATCACCGCTGGTGTTCTGCACGGTCTGACTGAGTCTCTCGATAGCTGTAACCGTGCTGGTGACGCGCGAAGCGCCAGTGCGTGTCGCCTGATCAGAAGCCTTGGCGGCGTCAGACGCCGAAGCTGCATTACGGGCGACTTCATCAACAGCCGCAGTCATTTCATTCACCGCCGTCGCCGCTTGGTCGATTTCGGTGTTCTGGCGCATCAACCCTTTGCTGGACTCTTCGGTGACCGCGTTCATCTCTTCGGACGCCGAGGCCAATTGAGTAGATGAATCACCGATCAGCTTGATGGTGTCGCGCAGGTTTTTCTGCATGACTTGAGTGGAGCGCATGAGGTCGGCAAATTCGTCCTTACCGGTGACGGTAATTACACTGCGTAGATCGCCTTTGGCGATCGTTTCATTGACCTTCAACATGTCCCGTAATGGAGCGACAATACTTTGGGTAAACAGAATAGCTAGCACAACGGTCGCCAGTGCGGCGGCGACAATAATAACGATGACAAATATCAAACCACTTTCATAAGAGGCTTCGGACTCTTTTCCCGCATTGTCCGCCTCGTCAATATTCATCTGTACAAGCCCGCCCACCGCCTCTTCGAGCGGTCGTGTAACAGGCGTGACATTGCTATTTATATAAGCGAGTGCTTCGGCCGTTGACCCTCGGGTAACAAGCGCTGAAACACCATCAAAAGCGGCTAGCATCTTTTCAGCGTTTTCAGAAACAGCTTTGAATAACTGGCCTTCCCGGTCACTGGCAACAAAAGGCGCATAGGTCTTAATTTGCTTTCTGAGCTCGCCACTTACGGTATTAATGGTCTGGATGGTCGCCGCAATACTCTGGGGGTCCGTCTGAGATATCAGTCTGCGGTTCTCAAGGCGCAGTCGGAGCATGGCGGCATTAATACGGTCTGCTACGACAATGCTGGCCAGGGAGTCATTTTCCAGGTCCGCAGCCGTCTCACGAATTTCGCCCATTTTCCAGACGGAAATACCACCGAGGGCGACCAGCAAAAAAGCGATAAACATGAAACTTAGCGTCGCGCGCACCGATACCTTGAGGTTTCTCATTGACAGACTCCTGTTTCAGTTTGATTAACATTCAACCTGAAACTATCGGCCATTAAAAAACAAGCTTGAGGGGCCGTGGGGGTAATGAGTTTTAAAACGATCAATTAACAGTGAAAACTTCCGCAGCGAGAGTAAAAAAATGATTAATTGAAAGCGAAATGAAAGAATTCACCGACAAATAAAACACATTTAAAACCTTAAACTGATCAAACAGTCAGTTTTTATTCCGCTACCGCCAAATCGGTTCGACGACCATTAATCCATTCAGTTCGAACTCAGCCAGCGCGTGCGCCTCGAATCAAGACAGGCAGGCAATCGCCCGCCACACAGATAAAGGTGACGTCATGGAACTGAGCAAGCTGGCCGATCATGTGAAGGCGGGTGAGATCGAAGAAGTCCATCTGGTCGCGATGGAGGGTGGCTCCTACGTCATGCACGCGTTGAAGAGTGGCAAGTCTCACCCACTGATCAACGCCAAGGGAAGCACCCTGCATGTCGCCTCAATGGAAGAGGCTCGCAAGAATCTGAAAGGCGTACCGGAAGTGCCGCTGTTTCTGGTCCAGCCAGCGGTTCAGGATGAGATGGTCGGACTGGGCAGCGTAGACCGGCAGCCCAACCGCGAACCGATCCCGTGGCGTTCAAGCCTGTGAGGAAGGCTCTATATCGAGAGGGTTCATACCGACGCTGCCCAGCTCATCACGTAACTCGTTGATCAACGCCAGTACGTCGTGCTGCGTCTTTACCTGATCGAGAGCAATGCCGATGACCATTAGATCAACGCGCCCCGATTCACGATCATAAATGCGCACACTCAAGGATGAATCGGCTCCAATCACGCACTCGCATGCCAAAGGCTCGAAACTGCCTTCGATTTCGTGACGGACCTGTGACAGCCAGCTCACTTCTGACCACCCTGTGGCCAGCCATCTTGAATCCGCAAGCGTTTAAAATTCTGCAACGGAGGCCCCTGACAAGGTCCAGAAAATGGACGGTCAGGGTAAAGAAAGCCGTGCCGGATCAACCAGACGAATTTGCACTGATAGCACTAGTGCATTTGCACTTTTTGTTAGTGCTATTGCTTGCGGTTGTCACTAGTGAATAGTGCACGCTCGCGCGCCCAGACAATTGCCTCCGCGCGACTGTGCACGCCCAGTTTGGAGTACATCGTTGCCACGTGATTACGCACGGTATTAGGCGCCAGCTTGAGGCGCGCTGCGATTTCCTTGTCTGCCAGGCCTTCACAGATCAAGCCCAATACGTCTTTTTCACGACTGGTCAGATCTGTCAGCGAAATGCCCGGCAATTGCGGTGCCTTGCCCTTCTTGACGTTGGCAAGCTTCTCGATCAATGAACGTGCGAACCATGACGCATCCTGCATGACCTCTTCAATCGCCGCGATCAGCTCCAGATCGGATCGCTTACGCTCTGAAATATCCATGATCACCAGCAGATAACACGGGACATCCTGAATGACGACGGTGTCGGCAGACAACACGCAATCAATCAACTCGTCGCCACGCTTGCGCACCTTGAGCTCCATGCCTTCAATGCTGCCAGTCTTCTTCAACACCTCGAAAATCTGCTCGCACGTTTTTTTGCCATCGATGAAACCCAGCTCTTCAACGGATCGTCCTGTCAGCTCCTGGGCGGTAAACCCGGTGGTGCTGATGAACGCATTATTGACCTCAACCACAAACTGCGATTCGGCATTGCACACCAGAGTCGGTACAGGGGTCAGGCGAAACGCTTTGGCGAAGCGCTCTTCGCTCTGTCGTAACGCGGTCTCGACCTTGCGACGGGGCTCCATGTCCATGAAGGAAAACAGCATGCAGTCGTCTTCATTGATGTCCAGCGGCTGGCCAGCAACAATCACCAGCTTGCTGCCACCTTCGGGCAGCTTGAGCTCAGCCTGCATCTGCGGGATGGTGCCGCCATCGTTGAGACGCTCAATGGCCAGATCCTTGCGTTCGGCGTTTTCCAGAACGTCCAGCTCATACACGGAACGTCCGATAACCTGCTCACGGGTATAGCCGGTCATTTCCAGAAAGCCTGGATTGACTTTGATGTAACGTAAATCGCTGAGCCTGCAAATAACCGCCGGTGCCGGATTGGCAGCAAAGGTACGCTCGAAGCGTTGCTCGGCACTGGCCAGTTCGGTGGCGTCGGTGATGATCAGTGCCATTAACTCAGGCTCACCCGACCGACCATCCAGCACCATGCTCCGCACCCGGTGCACCCAGCATTTGTCTTCGTTACCCACCGGCCTGACCTCCACCACCACATCACTGAAGGACTCGCCCTCAGCAATACGGCTGATCGGGTAATTCTCCAGTGCAAGCGGATGATTGTTGCGATAGCGCAGGTTGAACCGCGAAGCATATTCTGTGACGTTACGACCCAACTCCTTGACGTGGCTGACGCCGTGCATCTCCAGCGCGGATTCATTGGCCCACAGAATGCTCTGATCCAGTTCGATCAAAAGTACGCCATCAGAAAGGCCACCAATGATGCTCTGCAACTGTCGACGATCGGTTTCTCTATCAAGGACTGCTTGACTCATGGTTCCTCCATTCCATGTTAAGAGCATCCGGCACGCTGCTGAATTCAAATGCTCAGTGGCCGCGGTTCGTTGCCCAATGTCGGTAGGACAATCAAGCATTCCCATGAATTCCAAAGAATTCGAGGGCGTTCAGCTGGAATGCAATCTGTCGCGGGGTCAATCTGAACCTGGGCGCGATGACGTGGGACCCGGTTTAGCCAGGCAGACGCCCTTACCGTCTCTATAAACAAGTCGTGAGAGATACCGCTTTCCCGGCTAAAGCGGGTCCACCTTGCGCCCCAATGAAAACTCGATGGGGCAGCAAACCTTTTCCGTAACCACCGCTCAAAGCTCAATCATCATCGCCTGATCGAGAAACTCCGTGGACGCCCATACCCAACGCCGCAACAACCGTTCACTGGATGCCCTCAATTTCTTCCTCGCTGATGTTCGAGACGGGCTTGGGCCTTACCTGGCTATCTATCTGCTGGCGGTGCATCACTGGGATCCGGCCAGCATTGGTATTGTGATGACGGTCGCGGCAATCGCCGGTCTGGTGACCCAGGGTCCGGCCGGGGCGCTGATCGACAGCACTCATTACAAACGGGCGGTGATTGCAGTCGCCGCGCTACTGGTAACTGCCAGCTGTCTGATCCTGCCCTTCACCTCTTCGGTCAGCCTGATTGCGATCACCCAGGCGATCAGCGGGATTGCCGCGTCAGTCTTTGTTCCGGCTATTGCCGCCATCTCTCTGGGTATTACAGGCCCCAAGGCGTTTACCCGGCGCACCGGGCGCAACGAAACCTTCAATCACGCGGGTAACGCGTGTGCAGCCATGCTCGCAGGTGGTTTCGCGTACCTGTTTGGCCCGATCGCAGTGTTCTATTTGATGGCGGCGATGGCGGTCGCCAGCGTCATCGCCGTCAGTTGCGTATCCGCTGACGCAATTGATCATGATGTCGCTCGGGAGCTGAGCACTGGCGATGCACAGCACCACGCACAGCCTTCAGGCCTCAAAGCACTGGCAGGCAATAAAACCTTGTTGCTGTTCGCTGCCTGCTGCGCCCTCTTCCACCTGGCCAACGCGGCGATGTTGCCGTTAGTGAGCCAGAAGCTCGCTGAGGTGAACCTGCAATTGGCGACACCGCTGACATCGGCCTGCATCGTCGCCGCACAGTGGGTCATGGTGCCTATGGCGCTGCTGGTGGGGGCAAAGGCCGACGTCTGGGGGCGCAAGCCGTTGCTGTTGGCTGGCTTTCTGATTCTGCCGATCCGCGGCGTACTTTATGTGCTGTCCGATAACCCGTTCTGGCTGGTTGCCGTGCAGTTGCTCGACGGCATCGGTGCCGGATTGTTCGGGGCGTTGTTCCCCCTGGTGGTCAAGGACCTGACTCAGGGAACCGGTCGTTTCAGCGTCAGCCTTGGGGTCATTTCCACGATATTTGGCCTCGGTGCTGCTTTGAGCAACGGGCTGGCAGGGCTGATTGTCCAGAATGCGGGCTACAGCGCGGCGTTTCTGACGCTTGCCGCAATCGCGACAGCCGCGCTGTTGTTGCTGCTGAGGATGCCGGAAACCCGGACCGCCATTCAGCGTCCGGAAGAAACGACAGACGCCGCCCTCCCGGTCGCGTGAAAGAAGTCTGGATCAGCTCCTTGCGGGGCGCTCGCTACGTGCCCAATCGGTTACCAGGCTGTAGGCCACCGCCAACAGCGTGGGGCCGATGAACAGCCCGATGAAACCGAAGGCCAGCAAGCCGCCGAATACGCCCAGCAAAACGATCACCAACGGCAGATTACCGCCACGGCTGATCAGGTAAGGCTTGAGCACGTTATCGACCCCGCTGATGATGAACGTGCCCCAGATGGCAAGAAAAATCGCCATGCCGTAGCTGCCATTCCACGCCAGCCAGGCGGTTGCGGGAATCCATACCAGTGGCGGTCCCATCGGGATCAGGCTGAACATAAAGGTCATGATGCCCAGCACCAATGCACCAGGCACACCAGCAATCAGGAAGCCGATCAACGCCAGTACAGCCTGTGCGGCAGCAGTACCGATCACGCCGTTGACAACACGCTGCACGGTGCCAGCCACCAGGTCCAGGTAATATTGCGCCCGCTCACCGATCAATCGCTCCAGCAAACGCAGGACAAACGCCGCGAGCCGCGGGCCATCACGGTAAAAGAAGAACACGAACACAAGGCTCAGCGTCAGTTCTAGGATGCCGCCACCGATCTGCGCGCTGCGTGCCAACAACCAGTTACCTACCTGACCGAGATACGGTTTGATGGTGGTCATCAAGGCTGCGCCCTGCTGATCAATGCTGTTCCAGAATGCAACCAGGCGCTCACCTACCAGCGGGACGCTACCCAGCCAACCCGGAGGATCGGGCAATCCATCCACCTGTATGTCTTTGATCAACACAGTGACGTCACGTACGTGGTCTGCCAGGTTGAACCCTAACCAGACCAGCGGTGCGGCCACCAGAATCATCCAGCCCAGACTCAGAATCAGCGCCGCAAGAGACTCGCGCCCTTTGAGCCAGCGGGTCAGCAGGCGCATCAGAGGCCAACTGGCAAATGCCAGCACTGCGCCCCAGAACAGCGCCGACCAGAACGGCGCCATCACCCAGACACAGGCACCCAGTAGCGCCAGGAGCAGAATCTGCACCAACAGACGGTCGTTATTGAACATGGGGCGGTTTCCAAAAGAAGTGTCAGGACATCAGAAGTGAAGCATAACGGCGAACAGTGACAACGTCAGTGTTCGCCGTGGACGCGGATAAGAGCCTTACTCAGCGAATGAGTTCGATAAGCAGCCCGGTCGTATCGCCGGTTCCTGCCTCCAGTCGCGCTGCTCGCACACCTTTGCCAATCAACGCCTGACGCCAGGCTTCAGCTTGGGGACCCGAGACCGTGGCGCGCAAGCTGCTGTCCAGATTCAGACCGCGCGACAACAACGTCAGCCACGCGTCCTGAGGCGCGCCCGACAGTTTCGGCAACGCCAGCTTGCCGGTGCTTTTCAACTGCCGCAGCAGCGTGCCGGATGTGGGCATCAGCTCACCCAGCGGTGCAGCAGCTTCGAACTGTTCGACATGCAGGTAAGCCCGGCGGTTGCCTCGCGTAATGCTGTACAAGGCAACCAGCGTGTCACTTTTGGGTTCGGCCAGGCGCAACAGCAGATAAGCTTGTTGCTCGTCCGCGCCGTACAGTTTGGCGTTGCCGAACACTTCGTTGGCCCATAGGCTGCTTTCGCCGCAGTCCCTTGCCTGACACCAGAACAACAGCTCGGCACCTTGCGCCTGCAACGCTTCGCGAGCAGCGGTAAAAGCCTCATATGAGGTACGTTCGGCTGGTAGTTGATAGGTCACACCGGTGACATTGCCACGAGCGTTGATCTGACCATCAAAGCGCAATTGCCCACTGATCTTGCGGATTGAGCCCATTGGATAGATGCGTTCAAGTTCGGCAGCAGGACGGTAATCGACGATTTCCGCGTCAGCCAGCCTCGGCACGATCTGCAGATCGCTGCTGCCGGGGACGTCGGCAGCCCACAAGGATGTGCTGAGTACAGATGCACACAAGGTCAATCCAAATGCGCGAGTCACTCCCATAGGCGCGCTCATTGCGTCACGTTCAGGGAAAAAGCGTTAACGGGCAGTTTAAAAGGTGCAGCGATACATAGATCCATCATGATTGATTCCTGTTTCAACCCGCCCAGCCTCGACAGTTGCCCGACGCAAGTCAAGGCGCAGCGAAGAAGCGATTGAAACAGTCTGCAACAGCGCTCGCCCCGACGTGATCGTTGAGATGCAGATGATGGCCTCCTGACAGGCCCGAGACCTCAAAAGGCAACGTTGAAAGCAACGTCTTCTGCTGCGCCAGTAACCCTTGAGAAGCTACTACCAAATGTGTCGGACAGCGAATAGCCTCGACGAACGCCATGGCTTGCGGGCGGGTTATGCGAATGGCCGAGGGCAACGTCAGGCGTTCATCACTGCGCCAGGTGTAACCACCCGGCACCGGCATCAAGCCACGCTGGGCCAGCAACTCGGCAGCTTCACGGGTGACCGCGACCGCCCCCTTCATCCGCGCACAGATCGCCTGCTCTTGATCGGGATAAACCGGCTTGCGTTTGTTCGCCAGACGCAACTGCGCCTGTAAAGACCTGCCCAACTGCTCTGCTGCGTTATCTGCCTCACCGGTAGGCGGTACCAGACCATCGATCAGCGCCAGTCGCGACACACGATCAGGCAATGCACCGGCGAGGAACACCGAAATAATTGCCCCCAGGGAATGGCCCAGTAATGAAAACTGCTGCCAGCCAAGTTGTTCGGCAACCCGCAGTACATCGTGAACGTAATCAGCCAGCGCATAACTCGCGCCTGGCGGGCGGTGGCTGGAATGACCATGCCCGGCGAGATCCAGCGCAACAATGCGCAAACCCGGTAGCAGCGGCGCAAGTCGGGCAAAGCTGTTGGCATTGTCGAGCCAGCCATGCAAGGCGATGACCGGCTGACCGTCTTCAGGACCGTACAAATGCGCCGCCAACTCGATGTGCGGCAGGCTCAAACGGACTTCTTCCACTGAATGACTCATGCGTCGACACCGGCTGTCCAGCGGCTGAACAGTGCCTTGAGCATCTGCGCCGTGGCTTCAGGACGTTCCAGAGGAAACATATGCCCGCCTGGCATAGACAAATACTCCCCTTGGGGCATCCGCCTGACAGAACGCGCATGGTGGCGCATCACGACTCGACTGTGCTCGCCACGCACCACGGCCAGCGGCAGTTTGAGCTGCCGGGACTGGCCCGGACTGGTATGTGGCACGCTGCGGTAAATACTGATTTCCGTGGCGGGATCGAAACGCAGGCGCAGTTGCTCGCCATCATTGTGCAAGCCATGTTGCAGGTAAGCATCCAGACATTCGGGATCAAAGCGGCGGAACAGGGTTTTGCCAGAGAAGTACAGTCGCGCCGACTCAATGTCGGCAAACGCCTCGCGACGCCCCACCGTGCGCCCGGCCGGGGTAATACGATCGATAAAACCAAACCGCTTGGCAGCGCGAATCATCCATTGATCAGCGAGGGTCAGCACCGGTGAATCGAGCATGACCACGCCGCGATACAGTTCAGGACAACGCATCGCAGCATGTAAATGCAGCACACCACCCAAAGAATGCCCGACACCCCACACTGGCTCGGGCTGCTCACGCAGATGATGAATCAGCTCATCCACCAGATTCAGCCAGTTATCATCCACCGGGAAGCGTGGATCGTGGGCATGCTGATCGAGATGGCTCACGGCATAGTCCGGCGCCAGTGCCGCGAATAGCTTGCTGTAGGTACCAGACGGAAAACCGTTGGCGTGAGCGAAGAACACCTGTTGCGACATGCCGGAGCACCCAATGACCAGATCAGTTGCGATTGTGCGTAACGACGGGCACCTCAGCAATGATCGTAACGGCCATCGAACACGGTGATCCGGCCATCAGACGGCATAAGCGACACTTAGCGTGCCGGAGGTTCCTGACCTAGAGGCACGACAGCAACGGTTAATCGCGAGATGCAGCTGGCTTTGCCTTCATCGCTGGTCAGGCGGATATCCCAGACATGGGTGCTGCGACCGATGTGCACCGCGTGCGCCACCGCCGTTACCCGACCACTGCGCACGCCACGCAGATGGTTGGCGTTGACCTCGATACCGACGCAAAAATACTTGCTGGTGTCGATGCACAGATAACTGGCTGAAGAACCCAACGACTCGGCCAACACCACTGACGCCCCGCCGTGCAGCAGGCCGTAAGGCTGATGAGTACGGTGATCAACCACCATGCTGGCGGTCAAAGAGTCCTCGGTAAAAGACTCAAAACGGATATCGAGCAATTCAAGAATGGTGTTTTTACTGTTGGCATTAAGCTGGTCAAGATTCGGGGTTTCGCGCCACACGCTCATAGTCAATCCTTGTTATGAAGCGCCCGAAAAATGAGCGCTGGAATTAATCGCCTCACTCCTGCCACACCACCGCCTCCGGACGCGAGCTCCATTCCTGAAAGCGCTCGCCATAAACGGATTCGATCACTGTGCGTTTGATCTTCAGGGTCGGAGTCAGGAAACCGTTTTCGACCCCCCAACTATCTTTCACCACCACTAATCTGTGCAAGCGTTGATGTTTGTCGAGATCGGCATTGACCCTGTCCAGCAGCGTCGCAAGGCTCTTCTCCAATGCCGCGCGACTCGCACTGGAGAGCGCTTGAGACTCAGCGGCCGACAGCACACACAGACCGAGCGGTGCGACCAGGCCCTCGCCCACTACACAGACTTGTTCAATTCGCGAATGCATGGCCAGCAAGTTCTCGATAGGCGCCGGTGCTACATATTTGCCTTTGCTGGTTTTGAAGATCTCTTTGAGCCTGCCCGTCAGCCGTAAATAACCGTCAGCGTCCTGTTCGCCTTTGTCACCAGTGTGCAGAAAGCCGTCATCCGTCAGCGTCTCAGCAGTTCTCTGCGGGTCCTTGAAGTAGCCGGACATGTTCGCTCCGCTGCGCACAAGCACCTCACCATTATCGGCAATGCGCACCTCAACCTCAGGGCAAGGCTGCCCAATCCAGCCCGGCTTCTGCTTTGCAGGTCGACAGATATGCGAGTACCCGCAACTCTCAGTCATGCCGTAGACCTCCAGCACATCCAGGCCCAGCCGCCGATACCAGTGCAATAACGTTTGCGGAACAGGCGCGGCCCCGGACAAGGACACTTTCAACGCATCCAGCCCCAGCCCCTTGAGCACCTTGCGTCCCATATAGCTGCCGATCAGTGGCAAGCCCAGCAAAAGGTCCAGACGCGCAGGCGGGATTTTGCTGTAGACGCCCATCTGGAAACGGGTCCAGATGCGCGGCACAGCGAACAATGCGGTGGGTCGCGCGCGCTTCAGATCATCGAGAAAAGTGTCGAGGCTCTGCGCAAAAAAGACCGTCTGGCCACCATAGAACGACGCCATTTCGACAAACATTCGTTCAGCCACATGGCATAACGGCAGGTAGGAGAACAAACGGTCTTTTTCACCCAGGCCAAAGATGCTGCTGCCATAAGTCGCAGCAAATGCCAGGTTTCCAAAACTGTGCATCACGCCTTTGGGAGCACCTGTGGTTCCCGAGGTATAGATGATCGTCGCCAACTGATCGGCGTGGCCGTAAGGGTTGTCCTTGATGGGCTCCCAGCGCTGTAAATCATCCCAGGTAAAATCAAACTGTGCGTCACCAGGGCAAATCGGCAAGGCGATGGTTTGCAGCCCGACTTTGATTCCCCGACTCATGGCGGGCCATTCATCGAGCTTGCCGACAAATACCAGTACAGCATCGGAATGCTCCAGAACCTGAGCCACGGAGTCCGCGGTCAGATTGGGGTACAGCGGCACTGAGACATGTCCGGCCATCCAGATCGCCAGATCGGTAATGATCCAGTGAGCGCAGTTTTTCGAAATGATTGCGATGGAGCTACCTCGGGGCAGCCCTCGACGTCGCAACCAATGCGCTGCCCGCCGCGCCTGATTGCCGACTTCTGACCAACTCAAGGACTGTACCCGCCCATCAGCCAGAGGCTGAACCAGATAGGGCGTGTCAGGGTTCTGAGCCTCACGGTCATAGAAGCGGCTCAACGGCAAAGCAACGGCGATAGTCATTGCGACTCACTCCTTTTTATTTTTATTCGGAGCAAGCGTAGTCGACCAAGCAACTGCTTGGTTGCCGGTTATCTGAAAGCAGTTTTATGCAATGAGTGCCTGGCTTGAGGGATGTAACGCAAGTGAAACCCGGGCGCCCATATCCGGACGATAAAGGCGCCTCAAACTAGCGGGCAGGACTCTGGTTGTCGGAAAAGTTTCACGCCGAGTTAGCTAGCCAGGCACATCAAACGTGCCGCACGCTCAGCAATTCCATCGCTCCGGCCAGCGCAAATTCACCTTTCAATTCAGCCAGGCTGGCAGTACTCATGGGTTGTGGCTGCTGATGACTGCCGTGCACGGCGAGCCCAATCAACGCGCCCACCAGAGGCTGATGGCTGACTAACAAAACATCATCAGCGGCATAAGCGTCCAGTTGACTCAGCACTTTGCCCGGATCACTTTCCGGCGTGAGCCAGGACACCGTCACCACAGCATCGCTGAAACCCAGCGCCTGACGCACCAGTTCAGCAGTCTGCTGTGCTCGAACATAGGGGCTGGCGAGGATTCGCGTCAGGGGTTTACCCAGCAAATGAGCGGCACTTTGCAGGACCTCCTCACGACCATGACCGGTCAGCTCACGCTGCGCATCACTGCGTGCGTGAGCCTGGGCCTCTCCGTGCCGCAACACCCATAGCTTCACAGTTTGGGCTCCTCATCGCGCACAGGATGCGCGGCAGGTGGGATGCTGTGCGGCGTCTCGCCATCCGGCGCACGAGGCGTTGGCCAGTCCGCAAACGGCCACGGCTTCTGGTCAGTGTGAAACGTGCCAAACCGACCTATCTGCGCGAGAAACTGACTCAGGCTGTCGCCAAAGTTCATCAGACTGGCGCTCGGCGCACCATAAATCAGACGATAGCCCAATTGCACCAGAACCACCCCTGCCAGCAGTAGTTCGGCGAGTTGCCAGATCACTACAAACAGCACCATCCAGAGGATGCGCAGCACAATCGATTCGTGTTGCTTGATTTTTGATTCGTTCAAAATCTTCTCCCGGGATGAGGGCTATCAGTTGAAGCCGGTTGTGGAAATGAAGTCCACGTCTGTTTTGGGCTCGGCGCGCATCAACAGTTCAATGACCTGACTGAGCGTACGACCCTCGAAAAGAATTGCATGCAATCCCGCGACCAGCGGCATGTACACCTGTAGCTCCTGAGCTTTGACTTTCAGCACTTTGAGCGTGTTGACACCTTCCGCGACTTCGCCAAGACGGTTGACGGCCTCGTCCAGGCTCAAGCCCTGCCCCAAGGCAAATCCGACTTGATAGTTACGGCTCTTCGGCGAAGAGCAGGTCACGATCAGGTCACCGACGCCCGCCAGCCCAAGAAAGGTCATCGGGTTGGCGCCCTGGCTGACGGCAAAACGGGTCATCTCCGCCAATGCACGGGTGATCAGCATGCTTTTGGTGTTCTCGCCCATGTCCAGCGCCACGGCCATACCGGCGATAATCGCGTAGACGTTTTTAAGCGCCCCGCCCAACTCAACACCAAAGCGGTCGTTGCTGGCGTAAACCCTGAACGTCCTGCCGTGCAGCACTTCCTGGACCTGCTGACAGAGGTCCTCGTCTTCACTGGCGACCACGGTTGCAGTCAGCGCGTGCTCTGCGATTTCACGCGCCAGATTGGGACCTGATAACACGCCGATTCGGGCTTGCGGAGCGATGTCTTCAATGATCTGACTCATCAGTTTGAATGACTGCGCCTCAATCCCTTTGGTCAGGCTGACCAGCATCTTGCCCGTCAAACGCTCGACGTGAGGGGCCAGCACGCTACGTAAAGCACTGGACGGCAAGGCGACAAAAACCAGCTCACATTCATCCAGAGTCGCTGCCAAGTCTGTGACCGGTTCAACCAGTGGCAGGATTTTTATACCCTTGAGGTAACGAGGGTTCTCGCGATTGACCCGAATCGCCTCGGCCTGTTCCGGGTCGCGCATCCATTGACGGACCTGACGGCCGTTTTCCGCCAGCAAGTTGGCCACTGCGGTGCCGAAGCTGCCGCCCCCCAGAACCGCAACAGGTTGCTGTGTGGTCATAAAAACATCCATCTAGAGCCATCTCATCTGGCGATGACGGCATTATACGGAGCATGGCGATGGCGGCCAGTGACAACGTTCATTGCCAAGTGGTTCTTGGTAGTGGTTCTTGTGTACATATCCGTTACCGCGGGCATGGCTGATATTGGTTGCGCTTTTACAGCGCCTCACTTTTGGGCCCAAAAGTAAGCAAAAGGCTTTTGCCCCACC
>NZ_LOHG01000018.1:58735-89979 GCF_022790535.1 Pseudomonas maioricensis | reverse complement strand
TTGGTAGGACCGAATTCATTCGGGAAGAGGCCGATAGGGTCGACATACCTTTACAGTCAGCAGTACCGCATTCCTGTAGGACCCCAGACAAACCCCGACACATTCATCACGATCAACGGCCCTCAAGAACCCTTCTTCCAAGCCGATGCGCAGACAACTGCGTTTCGAGCCCCTTGCCCGTAACGCTAAAAACAGGGAAGTCAATATTTTCGGTTTGCGCCGCGCCGCAAACCCTCCCCCCGAGGTACTCGTTTTATGGGTAAATCCCTTCGACTCCAGATTCTGGGAATGCTGGGCGGCAGTTTGGTGCTGGTGCTGTTGATCGCGCTGGCTTGTTTCCAGTTTCTTTCCAGCAATGTGCAGGCCTATCGCGGCTTGCTCGAAGGCCCTGTGCGTGCGTCGCAGTTGGTGGACGAAGCCAATCTGGAATTCAAAACTCAGGTGCAGGAATGGAAAAACGTCCTCTTGCGCGGCAAGTTGCCAGCGGATCGCGACAAGTTCTGGGGGCAGTTCGAGGCGCAGGAGCGTCTGGTTCAGAGCGCGCTCGGGAAGCTGGAGCGTGTGCAGGGTGTGCCGGCGTCGACGTTGGCCCAGGTGCAAAAACTGATGGAAGAACACAAGACTCTGGGGGCGGCTTATCGCAAGGGGCGTGATGCCTTCATTGCGGCGGGCGGTGATCCGGTCGCCGGTGACCTTGCGGTAAAAGGCGTTGACCGTGCAGCCAGCGAGCAGATGAGTCAACTGGTGGACACCCTGCGCAAGAACAGTGGCGAGCAATCGGTGCTGATCAGCAACGCAGCTGACCGGACGATATTGTTCGGTGCCCTGATCATGCTCGCGTCTGCGGTTTTGGTGGGCGTGCTGACCTGGTGGTTGGTCAATCGCAACCTTATCGCGCCAATCCGGATGCTTATCGACTACGTGTCGCAGTTAAGCCATGGCAAGTTTGCCGAGCGGGTCAACATCACTCGTCAGGATGAGCTGGGACATCTGGCTGTGGCGGCGAATATTCTGCGGGACTTCCTGGCGGATACATTCAATCGCCTCAAGCGCAGCACGACCGATCTGGACACGGCCGGCAACGAGTTGAAGTCCATCGCCACGCTCATGGCGCAAGGCACTCACGAGCAGTTCGAGCGTACAGACCAGGTGGCTACGGCCATGACGGAAATGTCGGCGACGGCGCAGGAAGTTGCAAGGCATGCCGCTCAGGCTGCCAGGGCGGCAGATGATGCGGATCATCATGCCCGGGAAGGCGACAAGGTCATGCAATCGACCATGACCACCATCAATCTGATGCGCAGCGAAATCGGCAACACCGCCAATGTGATTCAGCGACTGGAGACCGACAGTGTGCGCATCGGCAAGGTGCTCGAAGTGATCCGTGGCATCGCTGATCAGACCAATCTGCTGGCGTTGAACGCGGCCATTGAGGCTGCGCGAGCCGGTGAGGCCGGGCGTGGTTTCGCGGTGGTTGCAGACGAGGTCCGTACACTTGCACAGCGCACCGCCGTGTCTACCGCCGAGATCAACCAGATCATCGACTCGGTGCAGACCGGTGCCAGTGACGCGGTTATTGCGATTCAGGGCGGTCAGACCCGCAGCGAGGAAAGTGTCGAGCAGGTGAGCAATGCCAGTGCCACCCTGCACCGCATTACCACGGCGGTGGAGGCGATTCGCGACATGAACCGGCAAATCGCCACGGCTGCTGAGGAGCAGACTTCAGTGGCTGAGGACATCTCGCGCAATCTCACTGAAATTACCGCCATTGCCAGCACCAATCAGGACAACGTCAAACGTACCCAGGCTGCCAGTCATGAGCTGCACGGGCTGTCTGTAGGCTTGAACGACGTTATTTCGCGATTGAGTGCCTGACATCGCTCCCGACTTGTATTACATCGCCCGCACCGGCACCATTCAGGGCATTCGGCCGGTCGGGCCTTGGCATTACGATGGACAGTAGCGGGCGATGAGCAGCGATTTTAAGGAGTGGCCGGAGGACAGCGAACCGCTGGAATTCCCGGCAAAAGATACCGCTGAGCGTTTGCAACTTGCGCTGGATGCCGACGCCATCGTCGGCACCTGGGTGTGGCATGTGCAGGATAACCATGTCATCGGTGACGAGCGCTATGCTGCTGCATTTGGCCTGACGCCACGGGAGGCCGTGGAGGGCCTGCCGCTGGAGAAGGTCACGGCCTCGATTCATCCTGATGACCGGGCGCGTGTCGAAAGCGAAATCGGCATAACCTTGCTGCGCGGTGGCGCATTCAGGTGCGAATATCGCGTGCTGCATCGTGATGGCAGTTATCGCTGGCTCGAAGCCAAAGGCCGTGTCGAGTTTGATCAGGACGGCGAGCCCACCCGTTTTCTCGGCGTGCTCATGGATATCGAGTCGCGCCGCGCAGCTGAAGTTGAGCGCGACCGCATTACGTCTCTGCTGCGCACCTTCACCGCAGCAGTTCCCGGCGTTGTGTACGCCAAGGATCGCCAGGGACGCATGCTGGTTGCCAATCACGGCACCACGCAATTGATCGGTAAACCACCCGAGTTTTACATCGGCAAGACCGACCTCGAGTATCTCGAGGACAAGGACCAGGCTCGAGTGATCATGGCCACCGACCAGCGCATCATGAACGGCGGCGTATCAGAGCAGGTTGAAGAGCAGGTCAGGCTGGCGGACGGCTCGGCTGCGACCTGGTTGTCGGTCAAGGCACCGCTGTTCAGCGACGACGGGGAAGTCATTGGCCTGATCGGCTCGTCCATTGATGTTACGGCACGGAAGCAGGCTGAAGCGGCGGTTCAGGACCTCAATCTGACCCTCGAACAACGCATCCGTGAAGCCATCAGCGAGCGCGAGGTGGTTGAAGAAGCATTGCGCCAGTCACAAAAAATGGAAGCCGTCGGGCAGCTCACCGGTGGCATCGCCCATGACTTCAACAACTTGCTGGCAGGTATTTCCGGCAGTCTCGAATTAATGCAGATGCGCCTTGGGCAAGGCCGGGTCGCGGATGTTGATCGTTATCTGGTGGTTGCTCAGGGAGCGGTGCAGCGGGCGGCGGCGCTGACCCATCGCCTGCTGGCGTTTTCGCGCCGCCAGACCCTTGCGCCGATCCCCACCAATGTCAATGCCTTGATCAAGGGGATGGAGGAGTTGATCCGCCGTACCGTAGGTCCTTCCGTTGATATTCAGGTCCGTGCTGCCGCAGACCTCTGGACGGCTCTGATCGATCCTGCCCAGCTGGAAAATTCTCTGCTCAACCTGTGTATCAATGCCCGGGATGCCATGCCCCATGGCGGCAGCATTCTGATCGAGACGCGCAATGAAGTTCTGGATGAGAACAGCGATCTCGATCCTGAAGTGCGTGGTGGCGAGTACCTGAGTATTCGCGTGACTGACAGCGGCTGTGGCATGACGGCAGAGGTGGCGGCCAAAGCATTCGAGCCGTTCTTTACCACCAAGCCGGTGGGTGAGGGTACCGGGCTGGGATTGTCGATGATCTATGGTTTCGCCCGGCAATCCGGAGGTCAGATCCGGATTCGCTCCGAGGTCGATCAGGGCACGATGGTGTGTCTGCAGTTGCCACGTCATGAGCGGGAAATAGAGGCTCCGGAGTTTCCGGTGCCGGTCAGTAGCGGCGCATTGGCGGGGCAGGGTGAGACTGTTCTGGTGGTCGATGACGAGTCTTCGGTACGCATGCTGGTCACCGAAGTTCTGAGCAGTCTGGGCTATGTGGCCATTGAGGCCGCTGACAGTCTGGCCGGGCTGCGCATTCTGCAATCGGACGTAAGAATCGATCTGTTGGTGACCGATGTCGGCCTGCCAGGCGGTATTAATGGGCGGCAGATGGCTGACGCGGGTCGGGAGCGTCGGCCAGGCCTGCCGGTGTTGTTCATTACCGGTTATGCAGAAACCACAGTGCTCGACAAATGCCACCTTGAGCCGTTGACCGATGTGCTCACCAAACCCTTCGCGCTGGAGGCGCTGGCTTCCAGAATCAGGGAATTGATCAAGGCTGTTTGATTGATGGGGCTGTGCGCGAGTGTTTGAAGTTTCCAGCTACGTGGGTTTGTTCATGGCCGCATTCGGTGCGGCGACACTATTGCCGATGCAGTCCGAAGCGGTGCTGGTGGGCATGCTGCTGTCCGGGCACTACGTCGTTGCGACGTTATTGTTGGTCGTGACGGTGGGCAATGTGCTGGGTTCGCTGGTCAACTGGCTGCTGGGCCGTTCGGTCGAGCGGTTTCGCCACAAACGCTGGTTTCCGGTCAGCGAGGCTCAGTTGGAGAAAGCGCAAAGATTCTATCTGCGTTACGGACGCTGGTCGCTGCTGTTGAGCTGGGTGCCAATCATCGGTGACCCGCTGACCATGGTGGCTGGCGTGATGCGTGAGCCCCTGTGGAGTTTTCTGTTGATCGTGACCTTGGCCAAAGGTGCGCGGTATTTGCTTCTGACAGCGATGACTCTGGGATGGGCGTGATGAACAACGCACTATGCGCTATGATATCAATGAGCCATACTTCGTGACTGGTCTTCCCATTCCCGCTATTTAGCGTAGAGAGCTGTTTTATGAAGCTACTTGCCGTTGTGATCGTCGCACTCCTGTCCATGGCCTCCGTAACCGCGCTGGCGCACAGCGGCGGCACCGACTCCAAAGGTTGCCATCGCAATCACAAGACGGGCGATTATCACTGCCACTGAGTACCTTGATCTCGTGGGACAACGCCTGGTCGGTCCCACGCCGTTAAGTACGGTGATGTGTCACTGCGCGCCGAACACCCCCGTCCAGTAAATCCCGGCATCACTCTTGGGGTCTACCGCGTAGGCGGCGCCCAGTTCGTGGAATGCCGGGTTCATGAGGTTGGCGCAATGACCAGGGCTTGCCAGCCAGCCATCCACGACCTTGCGCACGTTGCCCTGTCCGGCGGCGATGTTTTCGCCGATTTGGCGGCCTGAGTAACCGGCCAGTTCCGCCCGGTCACCCGGCATGCGGCCGTCACGGTCCATGTGGTCGAAGAAGTTATTGTTGGCCATGCCCCGGCTGTGGTTTTCTGCGGCCAATGCCAGAGCAGGGTTCCAGGTCAGCGGTGTAGTCGCGGCCAGGGCCTGTGTGCCGCACTGTTGCGGCTGAGCCCTTGCCGAATTGATCAGTGCCAGTAACTTCTGGCCTTCCGCCTGCCAGTCGCCAAGACGGGCAGTGAGCAGTGGGCGGGCCAGTACTATTCGCCAGTCACGACCTTCGCGGCTGACGCCGATATCGACAAACTGCGGGTCGAGCACCACCCTGCAAAAGCTTTCCTGAATCGTACTCATGGCAGATTGCGCATCACGAGGACCGGACAGGCTGATCGCTTGTACGTTGACCATCGGGTACGTCGCGCGGGCCATGGCCTGTTGCAGGTCCACCGGGCTGGTAGCGGACAGCACCAGTCGGGTATCGACGTTCAGAGGTGGCAACTCTTGTGAAACCTGATCGCCGCAACGTTGTGACTGATTGCGGAAGCTGTTGATTGAATCGACCAGTTGTGACTCTTCGGACGCCACGGCGGTGGCGGTGAATACCAATCCCAGTGACAAGGTGGCAAAACGCAAAAAAGATAAAGTAACGCGCATTAATGTCTCCTTGAACTGACCGCGCCCATAATGCGCGATTTTGCGCTGTGCTGCGAAATGCCATTTATCGAAGCAATATTGAGGGTGAAGAGCGCTGTCAGTTCAGTCCCGCTGGCTCCCAAGGGTCAAAAATTAGCTTTAAGGGCGTCCAGTCCGCCTTGATAGACCTCCAGGAACAGTGCTTCGGCCTCTGCATCAGAAATCCCGTCGGGGGTGAAACTGCCGGACCAGGTGACGACTGTCTCTTGATCCCCGTGGCCAGCAACCTGCACCGTAGCGAGGTAGTTAGTCACCGGGAATGGGCCTTTCACGATCGAATAGCTGTAAGTGCGGTTGGCTTCATCGAAGGTTTGCAGCTTTTCGACAATTACGGCGCCGTCAGTTGTGGTCAGCGTTCGCACCCGCCCACCTTCGGAGGCTTCACTGCTGGCAATGAATGGCAGCCAGTCCGGCAGAGACAGAAAACCGCCGATCAATTGCCAGACTTTATCGGCAGAGACGGGTACGCGAATGCTTGCAGAGGCTGTTGCCATGGTCATTGCTCCAAGAATGAATGAGGGGATAGTAAACGCAATTGCAGCGTGACTGACACTCTGGCGGTGAATCGACCCGTGGAGTCCGAAAGACTGCAGCGCCTGAAATCGCTGACAGGTGGGGTGGATCGGTCCGGCGAAGGCTGTCTACCGCTGTCAGTTGGCGCGCAGGCACGCCGCAGTTTAACCTTGTGCGAAATTTCAGAGCTGTCGCCTATGTCGTTTTCGCTCATCATTAACGGTTTGCCGACTACCTCCGGGCAGTCTCATGCGGCTGCGCCTGAAGTGATAGCCCCCTGGTGGAGCTTCACCAAAACCGTACTGGCCTCTGCCGCGCTGACGCTGGTTCGCGACGGTCAGGTCGGTCTGGACGATCAGGTTCCCGAAGGCCCTTTCACCCTGCGCCAATTGCTGCGTCATCAAGCCGGGCTGGCCGACTACAGCGAGCTGGCCGACTACCACGCTGCGGTGGCGAGCGGTGAACCGTCCTGGCCTGCCGACGAGATGCTCCAGCGGCTGGATGCCACTCGTTTGCGGTACGCGCCTGGGGAGGGCTGGCGTTATTCGAACGTCGGCTATCTGTTCGTCTCCCGCTTGATCGAAAGGCTTTCCGGTCTCCCGCTTGAAGAAGCGCTCGCTCAGCGCGTGCTGTCTCCTTTGGGCGTTACGCGGACGCGTGTTGCGAGGGCGGGTGAAAATCTGCAAGGCGTATGCGCAGGCATCGCGCCTGGCTACGATCCGGGCTGGGTCTATCACCGTGTACTGATCGGCCCGATGGCGGAGGCGGCACTCTTTCTGGATCGCCTGCTGGCTGGCAAGCTTCTGCCGCGAGGGCTGCTGGAGGAGATGCAAACAGCCCTTGTTCTGGGCGGTCCGATAGCGGGGCGCCCGTGGCTTTCCCCGGGATATGCGTTGGGATTGATGCAGGGTGGTGTCGCAGGCGGCCTGACCTTGGCCGGGCATACCGGCGTTGGGCCGGGCAGCGTCGTGGCCGTGTACCGTGGCATTCACGGTGGGGCCACTGCAACGTGCGCGGTTTTTCACGAAGGTGCGGCCGAGGCCGTGGTCGAAACGGAAATGGTAAGGCGGGTCACCTCAGCGCTGGGTGTGACAACGTCCTGACATTAAGCTTTCGGCTCAATCGCCATAAACATTTCCTGCTTTTTGAAGCGACCGCTGTTCTGGAAGTCCGCGATCACCAGACCCTGGCGGCCGGCGATCCGGCTGACGATTTCACGGTTGATCTGGCCGTTCTTCTCATCTGCCAGGTAGCTCTCAACCGACATCCAGCGGGCCTCTGCGATTTCGTCGGTGTCGATGACGTTGATCGTCTGGGTCAGTGGTTTCAGTCGGCAGATGAAATGGATGTTGGATTTGCCGAACTCATAAGGATGGCGGGTGGTGAAGCCCAGAATGGATTCGAAACTGGCCTCGACACCGGTTTCTTCGAGAACCTCCCTGACGATGGAGTCCTGGATTCTTTCACCGTCATCGACATGACCGCCAGGCAAATTAAAGCCGCTACGGCCCTGGTCTCTGACCACCAGAATCTCGTTGTGCTGATTGATCAGGATGGCCCTGGCACCGACGATATGCGTCGGGGTAAAGGGCACGTAAGTCGATTCCTGTGGTTTTCTGACCAGCGTCAGGGTTTCAGGCAGGCAGCTGTGGAATACAAAGCCGTGCGCGACGAACTGCTCGATGCTGCCGGAGCGGCTAACAGGTAGAGTGATCCAGGCGAGCCCTTTGTTCTCGCGCTCCATGAACACCAGCAAGCCTTTAATGGCGATTTCAAGATCGGCTTTTTCATAAGAAAAAGAATCCGGATCGATGATCACGCCGTTGTAATCGTTCAACTCATACTTCATTGAAAATCCTGGAAAGCTGGGGTCCGTGGCGAAGTTTAATCCTGACCATTGATCTGCTTCCACTCAATGCCGAAACGCGCCAGATATTTTCGCAGGCGATCCGCGTCATTGGGGTTCGCCTTATTCCTGCGTGAAACGCCAAACAGCCTGCGTCCGGCGTCTGACAGGCTCTGAGCGCTGCGGCACACATCGATGACCGCTTTGAGTTGTACGCGATCAAAAAGGTCCAGCTCCAGCTCGTCATCCAGCAGTGGCAGTGGCTCGTCCGGTTCCACCGTCAGAGCCCAGGCGTAACGCAGGCGCTGGATTTCCTCTTCAACCTGAGCCTCGTCAATCCGCCCGCTGTCGGCGAGCGTGGCCATGCGCGTGATCGACGCCGAGAGCTCGCGGAAATTGCCTGACCACACCGATTCTTGATGATTGGCGAAAGCCATGTAGCGTTGACGGGCTTCGCGATTGAAACGAATCAAGCGTCCGTGTTCCCGCGCGTGGCGCTCCAGCTCGAAATCGATGTTCGGCTCAATGTCTTCGCGCCTGCGGGCAAGGCCGGGCAGATTGAACGTCCACAGGTTGATCCGCGCATACAAGTCTTCGCGGAACAAGCCCTGAGCCACCCGTTCACGTAAGTCCCGATGGGTACCGGCGATAATCATGAAGTCGCTGGCTACTTCCTTGTCTGAGCCCATCGGCAGAAAACGTTTTTCTTCAACTGCCTTGAGCAGCATGGCTTGTTCGTCCGGCCCTAGCTCACCGATTTCATCGAGAAACAGCATTCCGCCCTCGGCGGCGCGCAGCAAGCCTTCACGGGCGGTCAGGGCACCAGTGAATGCGCCTTTTATATGGCCAAATAACGTCGACATGGCGCCGTCGCCCCGCAGGGTTGCGCAGTTGACCTCGACAAAACGCCCCTCGATTTGATGTCGACTGCGCTTGAGTTCGTAGATGCGTCTCGCCAGAAAAGATTTCCCCGCACCCGTAGGGCCGATCAGCAGCATGGGGGCTCTGGAGCGCACGGCGACCTGTTCGATCTGTTCAATCGAGCGGTTGAATGCGGCATTGCGAGTGGCAATTCCTGATTTGAGAAACTCGAGGCCTTCCAGCCGTTTGTGAGTGAAGCGCGAGGCAATGCGGTCGTAGCGCGAAAGGTCAAGATCGATCAGGGAACAGGTGCCGCTCGCTCGTTCTTCATCGCTGTGTCGACGTGCCGGTGAGGTCTGAATCAGTCGGGCGGGCAGGTAGCGCGCTTCAGTCAGCAAGAACCAGCAGATCTGCGCAACGTGCGTTCCGGTGGTGATGTGCACCAGATACTGCTCGTTGTCAGTGTCGAAATCGTAGGCGGTCGTGAAGTCATGTAATGCGCCGTACACCTCTTCGAAGTCCCAGGCATTGCGCAGTGACATGGGGTGAAGGCGAACCTCGGTCTGCGGGGAAATCTGTTGGACATCGGCGGCCACACGCTGTGCAAGGCTGACATCGCGCGCCGAAATCCCATGGATCAATTCCAGTCGATCTATCTGCAGCTCTTCCTGTTGGCACAGGCCGACGGTGGGGCGCCAATGGTTCCAGCGGTTGGCGCCTTTGCCTACACGGTCGAGGGTTGAGCCAATGAAGCCGATGGCTACGGTGCGCGTGGTAGACATATCTATCCTGAAAGATAAGAAGCGATATTAAAGGATAAATAATAGGCGTCCGGTTTGTCTTTTCTTTTGTGGGTAAAAGCAGGCATTAAAAATAATATCTAATAAAATCATGTAGTTAATTATTTGTTCGTGTGTTCTTTTGAGGCTGGCACGCAGCCTGCAGTCAACCTGCATAACGCCAGGCAGTCAGGCGTGTAGGCTAGCGACTTGAGCGAAGCGTCAAGTCAGCAGCTTTTGAAGTAGCTGCCTTGAATAGCAGGCCTGAACAGGGGCCATTGAACAGAAGTAGAGATCATGCAGAAGAACACGTTTCAGGTATTGGAAGTCGTCAACGGTAAGCCCATCAAAATGTGGACAGAAGGCGTTCCGGTAGAGAACGAAGCCCGGCAGCAATTGATGAACACAGCGCGCATGCCTTTTATCTTCAAGCACATGGCGGTCATGCCTGATGTGCATCTGGGTAAAGGCTCCACCATCGGCAGCGTCATTCCGACGGTGGGCGCGATCATTCCGGCCGCCGTTGGGGTGGATATCGGCTGCGGCATGATTGCTGCGCGAACCTCGCTCACTGCCGCTGACCTTCCGGATAACCTGGCGGGGCTGCGTAGCGCGATTGAAAAGTCGGTGCCTCACGGCCGGTCTTCGACCCGTTCTCGCCGTGATAAAGGCGCCTGGGACGAGATTCCGCAGCAGGCTGATAACGTCTGGGCTGAGCTGCATCCACGCTTCAAGCTGATTACTGATAAGTACCCGGCGCTGGCAAACAGCAACAACCGTAAGCACCTGGGAACCCTGGGCAGCGGCAACCACTTCATTGAGGTTTGTCTGGATGAAGGCAATAGGGTCTGGTTCATGCTGCACAGCGGTTCTCGTGGCGTGGGAAACGCCATCGGCAACCTGTTCATTCAGATGGCTCAGGCGGACATGCGGCAGCACATCGCTGATTTGCCGGACCGTGACCTGGCCTACTTCGAAGAAGGCAGCCAGCACTTTGATGATTACGTGGAAGCCGTAGAGTGGGCGCAGGATTTCGCCCGTCAGAACAGGGAGTTGATGATGGCGGCGGTCATTCAGGCCACCCGACAGGTAATCAGCAAGCCGTTTCAGGTTGCTCTGGAAGCGGTCAACTGCCATCACAACTATGTGCAGAAAGAACGGCACTTTGGTGAAGACGTGCTGATCACCCGTAAGGGGGCTGTTTCGGCGAAGAAGGGCGAGCTGGGGATCATTCCGGGTTCCATGGGCGCCAAAAGTTTCATCGTTCGCGGGTTGGGTAATGAAGAGGCATTTTGCTCTTGCAGTCATGGGGCAGGGCGCACCATGAGCAGAACCAAGGCCAAAAGCACATTCACGATTGAAGACCAGATTCGCGCCACCGCGCATGTTGAATGCCGTAAGGATGCCGCCGTGATTGACGAGATTCCCATGGCTTACAAGGACATTGACAAGGTCATGCGCGCCCAGCGTGAGTTGGTGGAGGTGCTGCACACCTTGCGGCAGGTGGTTTGTGTCAAAGGATAGATTTTATGAGCAGTGTGATGACATTTGAGACGTGGCGAGGCTGGAATTATCAGCTGACAGACCACGAAGCCAGACGCGTCAGGGAGATCCAGGAGACTCATGATGCGGCCAGGGCTTTGCTGGAGTTGAGCCGGTTTGGCAATGGATTTGTACGCGAAGCGGCGGTGGAAAGGCTCGCCGGTCAGGCTTCAGCAGAGGCGTTGGTTGCGCTACTGGAGCGGCTCAACGACTGGGTGCCTCAGGTCCGGCTGCAGGCGCAAAGGGCAGTTGAGCAGTTTCTGGTCGTGGAGCGGGCAGAACTGTTGCTGCAAGCGTTGGCGCCGCTGTTGTCGCTGGGCCATAAGCAGCGTGTCGATCATCGTCACACGTTGCTCAAGGCGCGCAATCTGTTGTCGATGCCCCAGATGCGTGAGCAGGTTGAGTTGGCGTTTGGTGGCTGTCGTGGC
Organism: Pseudomonas maioricensis; assembly: GCF_022790535.1. Classification (GTDB taxonomy): domain Bacteria; phylum Pseudomonadota; class Gammaproteobacteria; order Pseudomonadales; family Pseudomonadaceae; genus Aquipseudomonas; species Aquipseudomonas maioricensis. The sequence continues at coordinate 78,360 of NZ_LOHG01000018.1, read as the reverse complement.
GAAGCGGGCAGGTTTCTTTTTGATCTGCTGCTTGAAAATGGCTCGGATCGACCTTCGTTCCTGGCCGCCGCACTGGCTCATGACGATGTGACCGTGCGGCAGAAGGCGGTCAGTGCCTGCGCCGACTTGTCGGCGGCCGACGCGGTGCCCTTGCTTGAGGGGGCATTGCAGTCTTCGGCGGCAAGTCTACGGGTTCAGGCGCTGCGGGGGTTGTTGACGTTACTGTCGGACCCGGCAGGGCACGTGAAGGCGGCGCTGCTTGATGGTTCTGCTGCGGTGCGCTGTCTCGCCCGCTGGGCTGCGCCGCGTTACGGAGTCGATAGTCTGCAAGTCCTGCTGTCGAGACTGACCGGAGCGCTCCCGGTCAGCAGGCGCGAATGGCTGGGGCTGTTAGGGCTGGCGAAGGAGTTGAATCATTCACTGCCGGATTCAGTCCTGCGTGCCGCGCTCGACTCGCCGGTGGCTACTGTGCGGGTGCAGGCCCTGCAATCGCTGGGTGATGCTGGTCTGGCGCAGCAACTTGCGGCGCTGGACGATCATTCCGAAAAGGTTTTCAGGTGCGCAGTGCAGCTCTTGAATCATCAGCAATGGTCGCTGTTCGATGTTCAGCTCGAGCAGCGCCTCGACAATGACTGGCAGGCGCTGAGTGATGAGCGTCGTGCCGCGTTACTGGGTCTCAAGCCCGTGTGGCGCCAACTGGATTACTTGCTGCGCCGTCACGCGCAGGCCGCTGAAGAGGCTGGTTATTGGTTGAAGCAAATCGCCTTCTGGTGTGATGCGCAGTACACACGCGTCGATCCTGTGACGCCAAAAGCACATAGAGAGCTGTTACTGCAGCGTTTGCAGGCCATGGAAGATTCAGGTGAATTGAAGTCAGGCACGGTACGTCGCCTGCGTTGAAGGTGAGGGACAGGGTCATGGAAATGGGACATGCGCTTGCGCATCCACTCAGCAGTGCTATGCGTGAGCGGGTTCTCGAGGAGTTGCAGCGGATAGAGCGTGAGCACAATGTCAGCGTGCTCTATGCGTGTGAGTCGGGCAGTCGTGCCTGGGGATTTGCATCTACCGACAGCGACTATGACGTGCGCTTTGTCTACGTGGAGCGCCCTGAATGGTTTGTTCAGGTTGACGTGCCTCGCGACGTGATCGAGCGTCCGCTGGACGACGAACTGGACATCAGTGGCTGGGAGCTGCGCAAGACTCTGGGTCTGCTGCGCAAATCCAATCCGACGTTGCTGGAGTGGCTCGATTCGCCACTGGTCTACCGCAGTGAGGCGCCTGCAACGCAGCGTCTGCGCGAGCTGGCTGAGGCTTTCTACAGCCCGCCAGCGGCACGCAATCATTACCTGTCGATGGCGAAAAAGAATTTTCGCGGGTATCTGCAAGGCGAGGATGTGCGGTTCAAAAAGTATTTTTACGTGCTTCGTCCATTGCTGGCTGTGCGCTGGATCGATCAGGGGCGGGGCAGGCCGCCCATGACGTTCGCGGACCTGCTGACCACGGTCGACGATCAGGCGCTGCTTGATGAAGTGGCCGAGCTGCTGGTGCTCAAGCGCAACGCCGGTGAAGCGGCGTATGGCCCCAGACGGGTTGCGCTGCACAGGTTTATCACCGCGGAGCTTGAGCGTCCGGTGCCGTGTTTGCCGCGTACCCAAGAAGACAATGGGGTGCTGGATGAGTACCTGCGGCAGATGGTCGGCCAGTATGCAAAAGGATGAAGTGCATGAAACAGGATGTGATTGCGCGGGATGGATCTATCGACGGAGTGCCGAGTGATTTGCGCTATCAGGCAGCGCGGCTTTTTCAAGTCGCGCTGCCTGAGGCGCTGCTTACAACCGGAAGCGACTGACCAGATTGTTGAACGAGAGCGCCAGATTCGACAGCTCCTGTGTCGAAGCATTGGTCTGATGGGCACCTGCGGCGGTCTGGGTCGACAGGTCCTGAATGTTGACCAGATTGCGGTCAACTTCACGGGCCACATTGGCCTGTTCTTCCGATGCGCTCGCAATGACCATGTTGCGCTCGTTGATTTGCGAAATGCCTTCAGCAATCTGTTCCAGTGCTTCGCCGCTGGCCTGGGCCAGACCCTGGGTGTCATTCACCAGCGACTGGCTTTTACCCATCGCACGCACGGCCTGGTCGGCACTCGTTTGCACCGAGTTGATCATGCCTTCGATTTCCCCGGTGGACGCTTGCGTGCGTGCTGCCAGTGCACGCACTTCATCAGCTACCACCGCAAAGCCACGTCCTTGCTCGCCAGCGCGGGCGGCTTCGATAGCGGCATTGAGCGCCAGTAGATTGGTCTGTTCGGCGATCCCGCGAATCACATCCAGCACCTTGCCGATGTCCCGGACTTGCACCGCCAGATCTTCCACCATGGTGGTCGACGCCGCGATTTCGGTGGTGGCGTTGTTGATCGCCGTTACCGCTTCGCGGGCTTTGTTACGACCTTCAGTGGCTTGCAGGCTGGTCGACCGTGAGGCTTCGGAAGTGGACACCGCATTTCGGGCCACTTCCTCGACGGCTGAAGTCATCTCGGTGACTGCAGTGGCCGCCTGTTGAATCTCGTCGTTCTGACGTACCAGGCCGCGGCTGCCGTTGTCGGTCACCGCAGTGAGCTCTTCGGCTGCCGACGCCAGTTGGTCGGAGGCGCTCGCGATTTGCTGGATCGTGGTTTTAAGGCTGGTCTGCATGTCGCTCAGCGCGCCGAGCAACTGGCCTGCTTCATCGCGACCGGTGCTGACGATATGTTGAGTCAGGTCGCCGTTGGCAATGCGCTGGGCGCTGGTCACAGCGGTAGCGATAGGGCGGCTGATCAGGCGGCTGATAAACAGGCCCAGGCCCAGTGCGGCGAGGAATGCCAGGGTGATACCGGTGTACAGCGCGGTTTTGGCAGACGTCTCCATCACCTCGGCTTCCACTCCGCCTTCACCGATCTGACGGTTGTTGGAGTCGATCATGATCGTCAGCTGGTCCATGACGACCCGATATTTTTTCTGGAGGTCGCCAAAAAGCAGGGTGCGAGCGTTCTCTACATCACCAGCCTTTATAAGGGTCAGGTATTTTTGCACGACCTCCTGATAAATCGGCCAGTCCTTTTCCATCATGTCGCCTGCTGCACGTTCATCGTCAGCCAGAGGCGTTTTTCGGTAGGCTGCGAAAGCTTTTTCGCTGGCCAGTTGGTTGGCCTTCATGGACGCGAGGTATTCGTCTTTTTCGCTTTGAGGGGCGTTGGATACGGTTGCGATGTAGAGACGAAACATGTCGCGCGTTTGCCCGACCGCTTTTGTTTTGGCTTCTGCGGTGTTGGCGACCGATACCAGATTATTGACGAATACCAGTTTCAGGCTGTCCGACATTTGCGAAACACCGCGGGCGCCCAATACGCCCACCCCCAGTGTGATAACGGCGCAAAGCCCAAAAGCGGTGAGTAGTTTGGTCGAAAGTTTTGCATCGTGAAGCCAGCTCATCGGCGCGTCCTGCAGGAGGTTGTTTTTAGATAACGACGTTGTGAGGTCAGCCCGCTCAATCCTGAAAAGTTGAGTGGGTTGTCATATCTCTATCGGCAGCGCTGTCCAGTTCTGAAGGGTTACTTAATGTTGCGCCAGTTGTTTTTTATTTCTGCGACTTAGTTGCGTGATTAGCTTTAAGCCTTTGGTTTCGGGGCTTTCAGGCGATAAAAAAATTATCAAACAGCACATATGTTCAATAATATTAGTTGATTAAGTGCTATGGGATTAACGTCTGCAAGTCTGTTGTTGTATGACGACTGGCCTTGTTGTTGTCTGCGTATTGGCACGCCAGGCCCGGCTCGCCGGGAGTTTGTGTTCACTGCTCCTGCGACAATCGAGCGTCGGGTATTAGCATCAGAGGAGTACACATTTGGAAATCATTCGTAGATAATAATATTTCCCATTCGTCTCCGGAATTTCCCCAGGTGTTCATCCCAACCCGTCGCGCTTATTGCGTCTCTCTTGCTTTCGGCTGTGTGTTGCTCCCGGCTTTGTCCCAGGCCGAGGAAGCCGTTACCGAGCTTCCGGCCACCGACATTCAGGCCGCAGGAGATACCGAAAGCAGCCCTTATGTTCGCTCCACCAGCAGTACCGCCAGCAAGTCGGAAGTGCCGATCAGGGATGAAGCACAGTCAGTCAACGTCGTCACTCAGCAGACGCTGGATGATTTTCAGGTCAAGTCGCTGGACGATGCGATGAAGTTTGTCAGCGGTGTGTCGCAGTCCAACACACTGGGTAACTCCAAAGACGCGTTGATCAAACGTGGTTTTGGCACCAACGATGATGGCAGCATTCTGCGTGATGGCATTCGCTCGGTAGTAGGCCACAACCTGGGGGCCACCACGGATCACGTAGAGGTCTTGAAGGGGCCTGCGTCGCTGTTGTACGGCGCAATCGAACCGGGCGGTTTGATCAACGTTGTCAGCAAGCAGCCGGAATACACCCGCAGCACGACCATCACTGGCTCAGGTTACAGCGAAGGTGGTGGGACGTTCGGTGTCGATACCACCGGCCCTATTGAAGACACCGGGCTTGCCTACCGTCTTGTGGCCGAACGTGGCCATGAGGATTACTGGCGCAATTACGGGGTCAATGAGCACACGCTGGTGGCGCCTTCGTTGAGCTGGACTGGCGAGCGCGCCAAGCTGACCCTGGCTTATGAGTACAACGATTATTTCAGCCCGTTTGATCGCGGTACCGTGTTCGCCAATGGCAAGCCTGCAGCGGCGAGTTACAAGGATCGCCTGGACGAGCGCTGGGCGAAGACGGTCGGCATCAGCGAAACGGCCACTGCGAAGTTCGAATATCAACTCAATGATGACTGGAAGACACGCGCTACTTATGGCTGGAACAATGATCGTTACAGTCTCGCTATTGCTCAGCCAGTGACATTGACTGGAAGCAACCTGAGACGTGCCGCCAACGGCGCGCATTACGATTATGAAACCCGCTACACCAGTCTGGATTTTATCGGCGAGCAGCAGCTGTTCGGGCAGCGTCATGACATATTGGTGGGCGTGGATAACGAAGTACTCGACAAGTACCGGGGCAAAACCTATCGAAATGCCAACGTGGCCAGTGGTGCGATTAACATCAATGACCCTCAATACGGTCGGCTCGGCGAACCCAGCACTGTCAATGCGGTGCAAAGTAATTCGCGCAACGAGCTAACGTCTACGTCGGTTTACTTCAAAGACAACTGGCACCTGAATGATCAGTGGATTCTGGTCTTTGGTGGACGTCAGCAGCATTACGATCAATACAGTGATCAGGGATCGGTTACCCGTGTATTGGGACGTGATGACAATGGCGACGTCTTTGTTCCATTTGTCGGTGTCGTCTATCAACCCACCGAAGCGCTTTCGCTTTACGGTAGCTACAGCGAATCGTTCGTCCCTAATGACACTGTCTCGGACGACAACAAAACTTTCGATCCAGAGGAGGGGCGCAGTTACGAAGTCGGCCTCAAATTCAACCCTTCGGATCGCTTGAACATCAATGTGGCGGTGTTTGATATCGTCAAGAAAAACGTGGTGACTCCAGTTACGATCAATAACGTGGCCACCAATGAGTTGGCAGGCAAAGTAGGCTCCAGAGGTCTGGAACTCGACGTTACAGGCAAGCTGGCCGAACGTTGGGACATGATCGGCACCTATGCCTATACGCACACAGAAGTACTCGACGATCCGGCGAATGAAGGCAAGCGTCTTAGCAATGCGCCGATGCACACTGCCAGCCTGTATCTGACTCACCACCTGACCTTCCCAGAGCAGACCGGACAATGGCACGTCGGTGGCGGCGCGCGTTATGTCGGTGAGCGTCCAGGCGATAGCGCAAACAGTTTCTGGATGGAAAGCTACACGGTCGCCGACGCGTTTCTACGCTGGGACCTCCCCACCAAGGACTATAAAACCCGTTTGCAGTTGAACGTTGATAACCTGTTCGATAAAGAGTATTACCCGTCTGGTACGGGGAGCAGCGACTTGCAGATCAACGTTGGTGAATCGCGCACTGCGCGCCTGACTGCCAGCGTTACGTTCTAACCGAGGCTGAAACATGAGGCACTGCCGGATTAATTCGGCAGTGCCTCAAACATCTAAATTGTTAACACTTCTGTTAGCCTGCCGAACTCATCATCAATGATCTCAGGCACTCTCCATGTTCACCCTTCGCATCATGACCCTGGACGATTACGACGCGGTCATTACTTTGATGGAAAACACTCCCGGCGTTTCGGTAAGAGAGGCTGACTCTCGCGAATCGACTTCAAGGTATCTGCTGCGCAATCCCGGCATGAGTTTCGTCGCCGAGGTGGAATCCACGATCGTTGGTTGCGTCATGTGTGGTCATGACGGGCGAAGAGGCTACCTGCAGCATTTGCTGGTGTTGGAAAACTATCGTCGGCAGGGCATTGCCAACGCGCTGGTAGAGCGCTGTCTTTCTACCCTTGAAAGCCACGGAATACTCAAATGTCATCTTGATGTACTTAAAACCAATCGCGCCGCGGCCCATTACTGGAGCGCGCAAGGCTGGCAACTTAGAACGGATATTGACCGGTATTCTTTCATTCGCTCCGGCGGCATCAACGCTTGATGCACGAGGGCGTGCTAGAGCACTCCGTACTTAACTGTTAATCTGCGCCGCCCTTCAGATCGGCCCCAAGTGGCCGATGCAGTAGCCTTCGTTAAAAAATAGATAAGGATGTTGTCTGTGAAACGTGCAGTGATGTTGTTGGCTCTGAGTTTGAGCCTTTCGTTGACCGGTTGTATTTCGTTCACCCCCAGTGGTCCGATTGGTGATCCGGTCAGCCCGGCGAAAGTGACTTCCAAGCGTTCGGCGCAAATGGCCGATGTGGTTATCAGTTCGCCAGACCTCAAAGATGAGCAGCGCCAGAACATCAGTCGCCAGTTGACCGAACAGATCAGCCGTTACGTGGAAAAGGGCGGCTACTACCAGAGCGTCATCGCGTTCCCGGCGCGCATGGGCGAGCACGATGTACAACTCAAATTCAACCTGACGTCCCTGAAAGGCAAGCGCACGCCACACCCGGCGTATATCCCTGGCGCTCTGCTGACCCTGACCATCTGGATCTGGGTCAATGGTCCTGTTTATGTCGACAGCTACGACCTTGCTGGTGAGCTGGTGGTTGAAGACCGCAATGGCAAAGTCCTGGCGCGCGCGGCGGAGAAGGTCAACGAGAAGAAAAATCTGGGTATTTATAACGGCGAATACTGGGCGCCTAGCCTGGGCCGTTTCCAGCTGCGTGACATGATTGGCAGGCTGCTGGACAAGACCAGCGCGCAGTTGCCTGCCGCCAACACAGGGGCGCAATAACATGCTGCGTTCCTTTTTGTTGTTGGTGACCGCGTGCCTGTCGTTGACCGGATGCCTGAGCTATTCCCATCACGATCTGGCACAGGTAAAGCAGTGGCCACTCACTGCTCCTGCCGCTGATGCCAAGCCTTCTGTTTACGTGAGACTCAACGGCGAATACCTGCTCAATGACCGACCGCGGGCTGGCGGTGTTGATACGGCTCGTTGGGAGAAGATCCTCGTAGACAGCTACTCCGCCTCAGGTGCTGTAGCCTCGGCGACCGCTGCGAAAACCCAGTCCGATATATATGTGTCTGCGACGCTGACCAACCATGAGAAGGGCATCATGCCCCTCGCGTTCATCTCCGGTTTTACCTTCACGTTGATACCGGCTACCTTCGACAACACGCTGACGTTGAAGACGGTCTACAAGGACCGGGATGGCAAGGTACTGGGGCAGGTAGAGAAGAGCGAGACCATTACGACCTGGATTCAGCTGGTATTGATTTTTGCAGCTCCGTTCAATGCCTCGCTGGATGACACCATCAAACACCTGAGTCAAAGCTCCATTGAAGAGGCGGTGCGACTCAAGCTGCTTTGAGCTGCCTGTAGCGACAAGCAAATCTCTGAAAGCGGCGATGCCGGCTGGTCATTCTGATTAGTCGCTATCGCCGCTTTTGCGTTTGAAAGCATGGAACCAACGCTCTAGCCTGCGGTTCGAAGCCATACATTCTCAATCAGGGACATCAACCCCATGCTTAAAACTCTAGCCTACAGCCTGATGCTGGCTTCCACCCTTGGCCTCGCTGCCTGCGATCCTAAATCTGAAGACAAGGCGCAGGAAGCTCAGCAACACGCTGAGAAAGCACAGGACAAGGCCGCCGATGCGGCGAAGGAGAATGCCAAGGCGGAGCAGGCACAGGCCGAGTCTAAAGAAGCCAAGGCCGAAGAAGACAAGACCTTCGTGCCAACCACCCAGGTTCCGGAATCACTCAAGACGCCTGAGAAAAATTGATAATCGCTCCATCAGACAGCGGCTGTCTGTAGGAGCCGAGCTTGCTCGCGATGAACGATAACGCGGCCTGATCGAACCAGTGCCGTGCGTCCATCGCGGGCAAGCACCGCTTCAAAGCCAGACCGCGTTTTTTATCGCCTGCCTCCACCAATACCTCCGCAGAATCAGGCAATCACTCCGAAGGATTGGACTAATTCACCGCTGCCTGATCGTCCTACTCTGAACGTGCATCGAGCCACCGGCTCATCACTCGGACAAGGACAAAAATCATGTCGAACATCAAAGACAAAGTGGTTGTTATCACTGGGGCAAGCAGCGGTATTGGCGAAGCTACGGCCAGGCTGTTGGCCGAGAAGGGCGCACGTGTCGTGCTTGGCGCGCGGCGTACCGAGCGGCTCGAAGAACTGTGCAAAGAGATCGTGGCCGCAGGCGGCAGTGCGCAGTATCAGGCAGTCGATGTCACCGACCGGGGCAGCGTGCAGGCCTTCGTCGACCAGGCCGTTAACACGTTCGGGCGCGTCGACGTGATCGTCAACAATGCCGGAGTCATGCCGTTGTCCAGGCTGGATGCCTTGAAAGTCCAGGAATGGGACCGGATGATCGACGTCAATATTCGTGGCGTGCTGCACGGTATTGCGGCGGGGTTGCCGCTGATGCAGAAACAGCAATCTGGGCAATTCATCAACATTGCGTCCATTGGTGCATACACCGTCAGCCCGACTGCTGCCGTCTACTGCGCAACCAAATTTGCTGTGCGGGCGATTTCCGAAGGCTTGCGTCAGGAAGCGGGTGCAGACATTCGGGTCACAGTGATTTCACCAGGCGTGACGGAGTCGGAGTTGGCGGACAGTATTTCCGACGAGGGCGGACGAGCGGAAATGCGCGAGTTTCGCAAGATTGCCATACCGGCACTGGCCATCGCCCGGGCAATTGCCTATGCAGTAGAGCAGCCCGCCGACGTCGACGTCAGTGAGCTGATTGTGCGCCCAACCGCCAGCCCTTACTGATTCGCCTGGCCTGCGTCCTGCCATCAAGGGTTCGCTGGACGATATTTATCCTGCAAACCCTTGTTCTTAACGCTTGTACGATGACTTAAGCCGAGGTACAACGAGCGTCCCGTCCAACAATAAAATAACGGAGATGCACGATGGACTCATCGCAACGGGATACAGGTGCCGACCACGGCCGCAGAACATTCCTCAAAACATCGCTGGCGGTATCGGCCGGTGTGGCTGCCCTTGGCAGCGCTGCGTTGCCTCGTCTGGCAAGCGCGGAGCCACTGAGTCAGCGTTATCCGGATCCACTGGTCAATATCCTTGATGACAGCTTCATGGAGTTGCGCATCTTCAATGCCAGCGTTGAGCGCCTGGCCACCGGCTTGCGTTGGGTCGAAGGTCCGGTCTGGGTCGGTGACGGCCGCTACCTGCTGGTCAGCGACATCCCCAACAACCGCATTATGCGCTGGGACGAAGTGACCGGGGGCTTGTCGGTTTATCGCGATAACTCCAACTTCTCCAATGGCATGTGCCGTGATCGCCAAGGCCGCCTGTTGGTTTGCGAGGGCTCGACGACCTCTAAAGAAGGCCGCCGCGTGACCCGTACCGAGTACAACGGCAGCATCACCGTGCTGGCCGATAACTACGAGGGCAAGCCGTTTAATTCGCCTAACGATATCGTCTGCAAACGTGATGGGTCGGTCTGGTTCACCGATCCGCCATTTCAGACCGGCAATAACTATGAAGGCCATAAAGTCACCCCGGAACTGCCTCACGCGGTGTATCGCATCGACGGCGCTAACGGCAAAGTCACTCGGGTAATTGACGATCTGGCAGGTCCGAACGGCCTGTGTTTTTCGCCAGATGAAAAAATCCTTTATGTCGTTGAGGGGCGGGCCAAGCCCAATCGCATCATCTGGGCAATTGCCGTGAATGACGACGGCACGCTGGGCCTGCGTCGCAAGCACATCGAAGGTTTGGAGTTCGCGGGCATCGACGGCATCAAGTGCGATGAGAGCGGCAATCTGTGGTGTGGCTGGGGCAGCAACAGTGACCCTAAAGCGGATCCGGAAAAACTCGATGGTGTGCGTGTATTCAACCCGGAAGGCAAAGCCATCGGGCACATCTCCCTGCCCGAGCGTTGCCCGAATCTGTGCTTCGGCGGTCGTGAAGGCAACCGGCTGTTCATGGCTGGCAGCCACTCGATCTATTCACTGTTCGTGAACACCCGCGGCGCGACCTTCGCTTGATCAGGTGCACATGACACCGCGTTGTCATGCCGTCATTCAATATCTGTAGGCGCTCACCGAGGTTACGAGGCCAGCGATGGCAGTGTGTCAGGCAAGCCGTTATCGCAGGCCTCGTAACCTCGGTGAGCGCCTACAGAATAAGCATTTCAATGCACGAGTTGGGTGTGCTTGATAAAAACTTCCGTCTGAGCTCATCTGCCTGGCATCACTTCAACACCAGCAACCGGTAAACCCCCGCGTCACTTTCGATGCCGTGGGTGTCATGGGTAAAGCCCGGAAAGGACGTATCAAAACTCTCCAGCGCTTTCAGGTAGGCCAGCAACGGCCCATCGGCAGGCCCTGCGTTTTCGCCGGGCATCAGCAGGGGAATACCTGGTGGATAGGGCACGATGCCGGTCGCCACGATACGCCCCGCAGCCTGCTCCAGGGTCACCAGTTCAACCTGGTTCTTGACCAGTTTCTCGTACGCCTGCACCGGGCTGAATTCCGCTTGCGGCAACATGCCGAAGGCCTGCGCCATGGTTGCGGTGGTGCGATGTTCCTTCATGGCGGCGAAGATCTCTTCGGCCAGATCTCTGAGGCCCATGCCGGTGTAGCGTTGCTGGTTGGCGGCCAGCAAATCGGGCAGGCACAGTTCCAGTTCGAGATTGCTGTCGTAGTCGCGTTTGAAATCCAGCAGTGCATTGACCAGCGTTCCCCATTTACCTTTGGTGATGCCAATGGAGAACAGGAACAGGATGGTGAAGTCAGTGGTTTTTTCCACCACGATGCCCTGGCGGCCCAAATACGCACTCAGCACGCAGGCCGGAATGCCGAAGTCGAGTAGCTGGCCATCGTCGCCCATGCCCGGGCTGAGTACCGAGACCTTGATCGGGTCGAGCATGCAGTAGCCATCCTCGATGTCGCCAAAGCCATGCCAGACTTCGTCAGGGTGCAACACCCAGCAATCAGGTTCGCTCTTGAGTACGACCGGGTCGACCTGGTGAAACGGTACGGCGGTGCCCTTCACGCGAACGCTAGGTGGCTGCCAGCACGAGAAGAACCAGTCATCCTCCTTGAGCATCTCGCTTTTCATCCGCGAAATGACTTGGCGGAAAGCGATTGCCTCCTCGATGGATTCAGTGGTCAGGATCTCGCCGCTGGGCGCTTCCATCATGGCCGAGCTGACGTCGCAGGAGGCCATGATCGCGTAATTGGGCGACGTCGAGGCATGCATCATGAATGACTCATTGAAGCGCCCATGAGGTATCGGATTGCGTCCGTTGCGCACATGGATCATTGACGCCTGCGAGAGCGCTGCCAGCAGTTTGTGCGTGGACTGCGTCGCAAATACCGTCGGCCTCGATTCATCATGATCGTCAGGGCTACCGTGCATGGCGAAGCGGTCACGGTACAGCGGGTTGAAGCGTGCGTAGCCGTACCAGGCTTCATCGAAGTGCAGGCGGTCGACACTTTGCCCGAGCAGTTCCTCAACCCGCGTCACGTTGTACGTCAGGCCGTCGTAAGTCGAGTTGGTGACGATGGCGTGGATCGGCGTCGGATCGATGCCTTCGCGGACCAGCGGGTTATTGGCGATTGCTGTCTGCACGCCCTCACGACTCAGGGTTTGCGGCAGGATCGGGCCAATGATCCCGAAGCGATTACGGGTTGGCACCAGATAGGTCGGAATCGCGCCAGACAAGGTCATCGCATGCTCGGCGGACTTGTGGCAATTACGGTCGCACAGGGCAATCTGATCCCGGGTCACGCTGGCCATGAGGATGACCCGATTGGAGGTCGATGAGCCGTTGGTCACGTAATACGTGCGATGCGCGCCAAAGACCTTAGCCGCGTAACGTTCGCCCTGACCGATGGGGCCGGAATGGTCGAGCAGCGAACCCAGCTCGCCGACTGAAATCGACAGGTCGGAACGCAGCAGGTTTTCCCCGAAAAACTCGTAAAAGGCGCGGCCCGCAGTGCTTTTCAGAAAAGCGGTACCGCCCGCGTGGCCGGGGGTGTGCCACGAATATTCATAGCTGCGGGCAAATTTCAGCAGGGCGCCGAACATCGGTGGCAATACCGCCTGGCGATATCGCTCGATGGCGGCGAGTATCCGTCCGCTGAGAAAACGACTGGTATCTTCGGGCAGCCAGATGAAGTCGTCGGCATGCTGCATCACCACCAACGGAATATTCGAAGCGGTGCTGCGATCACTGATAAGAAACACCGGGACCCTTGTATTGCGCTCGCGCAGATTGGTCAGCAGTTTGATGCATTCTTCATGGTTATCGCTTTTGTCCATTTCCCAACTGAGCAATACACACTGAACGGCCGGGTCAGAGCGCAGAATCGAGTTGGCATCGGCCAGACTTTCTGAAACCAGCACGCTGATCGAGCGTTCTTCGACGTCACTGAGCAGTTGGTTCAAGGCACGGCCAAACACCGTGCGTTTGTCGGGTGCGCTGCTGACCAACAGTGCAAGCATGCCGAGCAGGTGGCGGTATTCGGTCATGGTCTTGCCTCCAGTGGCGTGGAATTCAGGCTGTTCACGGGGATGGGTTCTGCGTTGAGGTGCTGAGCGCTAATGGTCTGTACCGGCACACTGTTATTGATCGCTTCCAGGCGAATCAGGCGATTGTTGACGAAGCCGAACAGGGTGTAGCCGAAGATGGTGGCCACGCCGCCAAGCATCAGTGCCTGTGCGCCGGAGCTGTAGAGCGCCAGGTAGCTGTATGCGGCAGCGATGGTTGCGACGATGTTGGTGATCAGTGCGGTGTTGGGCGGTACGTTGGAAACTTTCTGCATCGTCAGCAATGCCGCCATCGACAGGATGTACGGCACCAGATTGGTCACCACTGCCAGGTTGACCAGCGTGTCGAACTGTTTACTGAGGTCCGGGCTTATCGTCAGGAAACCCAGTGCCGTCTGCGCCGCCAGTAATATCAGCATGCCGATAATGGGGGTGCCGGCTTTGTTGGCCTTGGAAAAGATGGGGATGAAGTAGCCGGTGTCTGCCGAGCTTTTGAACACTTGTGCGATGGTGAATTGCCAACCCAGCAAGGAGCCAATGCAGGCCAGCACCATCAGACCCATGACAATGCTGCCAATCATGGGGTTGAACATCTTGGCGAACACCAGACCGAATGGCGCGGTAGAGGCCGCCAGTTCCGGGTTATCGACAATACCGGCGATCACGTTGGTGGAAACGATATAGATCACAGCGGCACCCAACGTACCGCCCAAGACCGCAATCGGGACGTTTTTTTCCGGGTTTTCCACTGCGTCGGTGTTGGCGCACGCTGACTCCAATCCCAGAAATGCCCAGAGGGTAATTGCCACTGATGCGCCTGCGGCTTCAAACCATCCTTTGTCATGAGGGTTCCAGCCCGCGGCGTAGACGCTACTGTCGAACCAGAACCAGCCGATGGTCGACACTAATACCACCGGCGCAATAACTCCCCATACAGTCACGGCGCCTATTTTGCCGGTGATGCTGGCGCCGCCAAAGTTGGCAAAGGTGGTAATCCATAACAAGGCAATAGTTGCCAGCCCGACCTGCATAGAATCAAGTTGCACATTGAACAGCACCTGGATATAGCCAACAGCAGTAATACTGATCGCCACGTTGGCAATAAGTAGCGAAAGGCCATAAGTGTAATTGGTCAGGTAGTTGCCAGCTTTGCCAAAGGTATATTCAGCGTAACCACCCATTCCGCCGGTCTTGCGGCTGAGCATGCCGCAGCGCGCGAAAGCGTAGGCCAGAGCCAGAGATCCCGTGGCCGTGACGAGCCAGGAGAGAATCGAGATGGCGCCAACTTCGGCAAGTTTGGAAGGGAGTAACACAATGCCAGAGCCTAACATGTTGACGGCAGTCAACATTGTTAGTTGGCTAACGCTCATTTTCTTCGCGGCTGACATTCCATTGCCTCTGTGAGAGAAAGCGGGGAAGTGTTAGCTATAGCAGAGCATTGAAGCGGTGCAAGTAATTAGTTGGTTAGTGGGAGAGGGGTCTTATTAAATAAAGACAATCTGGAAGCTGACCCAAACCGCCAGGAACGCCCCCGACGTCCAGACGCGGCGCGATTTCCTTCAAATAAAATGCAAATCACCGAATTGAAACGCGCACTCTGTAGGAGCTGCCGAAGGCTGCGAAGCATTTAACCTGACGTGCCGCCATCGCAGCCTTCGGCAGCTCCTACAGGGCCCGTGTTCGCCTATTAGTGCCACGATTGATAAATCAGCGTTTCGCCAGTTCGTGCTTGATGCATTGCTCGTAGTAGGTCTGTTTGATGGCCGCAGGTTTTAGCCGCGAGGCGCTTTTGTAGGTCTGTTCGGTAATGCCCATGGCCGTCATGCGCATCCAGGGTTGGTTGAACTTGCGACCCTGAAGTTTCTTGCGTGCACCGTAAAGGGTGATGCCAGCCAGTTTCGATTCCTGAGCGCCTGCCGCGATACCTGAACCCCACGTGCATATCGAACGGCCGCTTGAGGTGACATCTTTGGCTTGGGCCACCCACGAAATACTGGCCAGCACAAACGCCGCTACGGTTAAAACAAGAATCCGCATAAATGCCAGCCCCTAAGCTTCTGAAAAGAAAGCAAGTTTGCCAAGCTCGGCTGGAGGCGAGGGGCCAGCAATTGGTTTTATTTCGAGACAAAATCAGCCGGGACTTTTACGTCAGCTAAAATGCCTGGTGACGGCATGTGGCGCATCGGGTACGTCCATATTGATCTTGCGCCACGCGGCTTCGGCGAAGCTGTAAACCGAAAATGCGATCAGACCCAAGGCCACGATCATCAACACTATTCCGCCTGCGGGTAGATCCTGCAGGCCGTTCAGCGCGTCCTTCAGGCCGGGCGGGTGCATGGCCTGGTAGCTGGAACCGCTGATCGCCAGCAATGCAGCGATTTCGATAAACGCCACGCCACGGGCAATCAGGCCAAAGCGCGATACCGGACGCACGTAGCGCATGACGTCTTCATCGGCGTCGAAGTACTTCTCAAAACTGGCTTTCCAGCCCTTGATGATATGGGTGATACCCACGCCGAGCGGTATCAGTGCGGCCAGATACACCAGGATGTTCGAGTGGTCCCAGGACAGAATGGACGCCAGCAGGTCCTGGGTTTTGCCACCTGAATCGCCAGAGCTTTTGAGTGCGCTGATTAACAGTCCCAAGGCGAAGAACGCCAGTGCGCCATAGGTCACGCCACCCACCAGCAGGCCCGTGCGAATGACCAGGCCTTTGACTTCCGTCCCGTGGTGATCCACATCACGCGTGGCTTGCAGGACTCGCCATGCAGCGAAGGCCAGCAGGCCGACCACCACAATCGCGACCATGACATTGCCAAAGGGCTGGCTCAACAAGGCTTCGAGGCTACTGTGACTGTCTTTTGGCTGTGACGACCCTTGGGCGGCAAGCAGGGCGAAGATACCAATGATCAGATACACGACACCGCGAGCGGCATAGCCACCGCGAGCGAGAAGAGTGAGACTGCGTTGCGCGGACATAAAGGGTTTCTTCCTGAAAAAGTGATACAGGAGCAGACCGGCTCCAGCATCAGGCGTTCGCTCTTTTATCGCCTGCTACGAGGCGCGCCATGACTCAAAGGTCTGCCAGCTCCACCACTTCGACCCGGTCCCGGTGCACCTTGGCGCGATACAAGGCTTTATCTACCGAGCGCAGCACTTTTTCAAAGTCGTTCTGGTTGTCCAGTGCCCGGGTATATGCCAGACCTGCGCTGAATCTGATAGGGAACGGCAAACCGGTGTCGACCTCAAGCGCTTCGCGCAAACGGCTCATGAAATGCTGAGCGTCCTCGATACTGGAACCCGGGAATGCCAGTAGAAACTCTTCACCGCCCCAGCGTGCGAATACGTCAGTCTTGCGCTTGAGTCGTGAGACCGTACTGGCGAACAGGCGCAAACCGGCATCGCCCGCCGCATGCCCGTGGTGATCGTTGATCTTCTTGAAGTGGTCCAGGTCAATCATGGCGATTGCCAACGGATAAATCCGGGGCGAGCGTGACAGGCCGTTCTCGTCGAAAATCGTCGAGACCACGCCTCGTCGATTCAGCGCTCCGGTCAGAATGTCGGTAATGCTCATGTTAACGATGTGCTGACGTAACTGTTCCTGAAGCATCAGCGCAAAGCACAGGGTGAACAGGAACGAGACCATGAAATCCATGGCCAATGCCATCAACGAAAACATGTCGGGTTCATCGAAGGCCAGTGGCGGCATCGGCTCAACCAGCAGTGCCACCGTGTTGTAACCGTGAAACGCCAACAGCGCGACGTATCCGGCCAGCAGGCCCCAGGCCCCGCGGAAGCGTTTTCTCAGAGGTAGCGTCACGGCCATCTGAATGCCGATGGTGATAAAAACCAGAAACAGAAACCAGGGCACGATCCAGGACGTGTGCAACAGCACGCTGGTACCGAGGCCGTACGCCAGCGGCGGGGCTATGAAAAGACAGGCCTGGCGCCGGATGCTCCCGGGGCTTTCAGCCAGTTGATACAAGGCCAGGCTGTGAGCGCCAATCGCAAATAGCAGCAGGATGGTGTTCAGCAGAAAAGCCGCAACAGGGCTGAGTACGCCAAGCCAGGCGTAGTCGCCACTGACAACACCCGGTTGCAAAAGGGAGACGATCCGGTACGCCGCCAGCAGCAGGTCGCCTGCTATCCACCAGAGCAATGGTGTATGCCGCTCGCCGACGCCGAACCATGACAGGCAGAGCATCAGCGTGGTCATCAACCCGAACGGGATAATGATGAGCAGCAACGTGACAGGATCATTCAGAAGCATGGACTGTAGCTTTCAGTTGCCAGAGGGTCAGGTCGGCATGATCGCATATCCACAAAACCAGAGGGCAGTGCGGTTCCCGGCAGGGTGCCGAGAACCGACGAAGGTCTGGCGTATCAACGATGCTTCAACCTAACGGCTACAGGCCGCCGCAATGGCTTTACCCAGCGCCTCGGTATTGCCCTTGCCGCCGATATCAGCCGTGAGCGGTGCATTTTCCGGACCCATTGCCAGTACGGTTTCGATAGCGTTAAGCACTGCCGCTCCCGCTTCCGGGTGGCCAAGGTGTTCAAGCATCATCGCCCCGCACCAGATTTGTCCGATGGGATTGGCGATGCCTTTGCCTGCGATGTCCGGAGCTGAGCCATGCACAGGCTCGAACAGGCTCGGGAAGTTGCGTTCAGGGTTGATGTTGGCTGAAGGGGCGATGCCGATGGTGCCCGTGCAGGCCGGACCCAGGTCAGAAAGAATATCGCCGAACAGGTTGCTGGCCACGACGACGTCAAACCAGTCCGGGTGCAGGACAAAGTTCGCGGTGAGAATGTCGATGTGATACTTGTCGACGTTGACCTCCGGGTAGTTCTTGCCCATTTCCACAACGCGCTCGTCCCAATACGGCATGGTGATCGCTATCCCGTTGGATTTGGTCGCAGAGGTCAGGTGCTTTTTCGGCCGGCTCTGGGCCAGCTCATAGGCAAACTTGAGAATACGGTCGACGCCCACCCGGGTCATGACGGTTTCCTGCAGGACGATTTCCCGGTCGGTACCCGGGAACATCTTGCCGCCGACACTGGAATACTCACCCTCAGTGTTTTCCCGCACGACCCAGAAGTCGATGTCACCCGGTTTGCGATTGGCCAGCGGCGCTTTAACGCCTGGCATCAAACGGCAAGGGCGCAGGTTCACATACTGGTCGAACTCGCGACGGAACTGCAGCAGCGAATCCCACAGGGAAATATGATCGGGCACGACGTCCGGCCAGCCCACCGCGCCGAAGTAAATCGCGTCGTAGCCTTTGAGAATCTCGAACCAGTTGTCGGGCATCATTTTGCCGTGGGCCAGGTAGTAATCGGCACTGGCAAAGTCGAACCAGTCCCACTGCAACTCCAGATTATGCTGTGCGGCCACCACGTCCAGCACGCGTACGCCTTCGGGCATGACTTCCTTGCCTATGCCATCGCCAGGGATGACGGCAATTTTGTAATGGGGCTTGCTCATGAATTCGACTCCAGGGTTGATGGTGGACGAAGCTCAGTGTATGCAGTGTCTCTGACTTAATAATTAGTCATTTGCGAAAGCCATTCTTAGATTTTAGGAAACAATCGATGAGCATGATCGATGACCTGAGCTTCTTCCAGCAGGTGGCTACACGGGGCAGCCTGACGGAGGTCGCGCGGCAGCTGGGGTTGTCGCTGCCAGCGGTAAGCAAGCGCCTGAGCCAGCTGGAAGCGCGCCTTGGTGTGCAGCTGCTGCAGCGCACGACGCGCCGGTTATCGTTGACTCCCGAAGGTGTGCTCTACCTCGAAGGTGGACGGCCGATACTGCGTCAGCTCGACGAACTGGAAAGCGCGCTCAACAATCGCCAGCCGACCTTGCAGGGGCGCTTGCGAATCAACGGCACACTGGGTTTCGGACGACGGCATCTGGCTCCGGTTGTGTCGAGCTTCGCCCGGTTGCATCCGGCGCTGGAGATTTCTCTGGAGCTGACCAGTCAGCCGGTGAGTCTGCTGGATGATCAGTTCGATATCGGCGTCTTCATGGGCGAGCCTCCGGATTCGCGGCTGATCGGCATTCGCCTGCTGGAAAATCCGCGGATCCTCTGTGCGTCACCCAATTATCTGGAGGGCAGGGCGCCCTTGAACCGGGTGGCTGATCTGGCGGAACACAACTGCATCTTGCTGCGTCAGTTCGGCAGTGACTACGCGATCTGGCGTTTTCGCAAGGAGGGTCAGGATTACGCCCATAAAGTCAGCGGTACGCTGTCGAGTAACGATGGTGAGGTGGCGTTGAGTCTTGCGCTCGACGGGCACGGTCTGATCCTGCGTTCGCGCTGGGATGTGCAAGCGCATCTGGAGAGCGGACGGCTACAGGCGGTGCTGGAGGATTATCAGCCGCCACGGGGCGATATCTTTGCGGTCTACCAACACCGACGGCATATCCCGCAGCGCATCTCGCTGTTCACCCACTATCTGGCTCAGGAACTGGCCCGGCGCCTGCCGTTTGCCGCTCCAGGGTGAATGGCGCACCTTAGCCGACTGTAGGAG
>NZ_LOHG01000018.1:54804-58156 GCF_022790535.1 Pseudomonas maioricensis | reverse complement strand
CCGAGCTTGCTCGCGATGAACGCTGACACGGTCTTGCTTGAAACTTCGGTGTTCTTATCGCGAGCAAGCTTTGCTCCCACAGATTCGGGATAACTGAAGATCGTGTCAGCAATGTTTGCCTGCAAGCTTGACCCCCTGCCTGCAGGCCCGGCCGGTGTTACGGAGTAGCGCTGTCTTTGTAGGAGTCGAGCTTGCTCGCGATGAACGATGATGCGGTCTTGCTTTGAAACTGCGGTGTTCTTATCGCAAGCAAGCTGTGCTCCCACAGATTTGCCATAACCGCAGATCATGTCAGTAATGATTATTCGTGCATTGCCGGATTGCCCCGGGGTCTTGTAACGTCCAGCCGACCCGCTCGGTCACTATAAAAATTCAAACCTGAGCATGCACGAGGGTTTTTACAGGGTGTTCAGGAAAGGTTTTTGAAGCTGCCGATCATTTCTACGTTCAGGAAGATTTGCCATGAAAACCGTTTCATTGGGTTCAGTCTTATCCCTGTTGTGCGTGTCGGTGTCGTTCGCGATGTCGGTCTCGGCAGAAGAAATCACCTTTGTTTCACAGGGCGGGGTGTATCAGGAGGCCCAGACCAAGGCGATCCTGGATCCGGCAGCCAAACGCCTGAACATCACCATCAAGCAAGACAGCGTCCCTGATGCCTTACCCATGGTCAAAGCCCAGGGGTCAGCAGGCAAGCCGGTCTGGGACGTCATCGATACCCCGCCCTCCAACTGCATTCGTGGGGGTAACGAAGGGCTGATCGAAAAACTCGACCTGAGCAAAATGCCCAATGTTCAGGCGATGCCGGAAGCCTATCGCACGCCTTACTCCGTCGCTTACGAGTTCTATTCGTCGGTGTTGGGCTATAACACCAAAACATTGAAGAAGGTCCCGCAGAGCTGGACCGATTTCTGGAACGTGAAAGACTTTCCGGGTACACGCTCATTGCGCAATGACCCGATGGGTACCCTCGAAGCAGCGCTGTTATCGGATGGTGTGCCTCGCGACAAGTTGTACCCGCTGGATGTCGACCGTGCCTACAAGCGCCTCGAACAGATCAAGCCGGATATCGCGGTCTGGTGGAGTTCAGGCGGGCAGTCGGCACAACTGCTCAACGATGGTGAAGTCGACATGCTGATGATCTGGAACGGTCGCGCCAGTGCGGTGCGCAAGGACAATCCTGATGTCGCTTTCACCTATAACGACGGCATCCTGCAAAACACCCAGTTGTGCATCCTCAAAGGTGCTCCGAATTACGCCACAGCGGTCAAGTTCGTCAACGAAGCGCTGTCGCCGGATCTGCAGGCTAACCTGCCGCTCTACATCGACTATGGCCCAGGCAATCCCGCTGCGTTCAGTACCGGGAAGCTCACCGCAGAACGGGCCAAAGAGCTGCCGAGTTCGCCGGATAACGCTGCGAAGCAGGCATTGATGTCCGAAGAGTGGTGGTCATCGCCCGCGGGTATCGCGGCCAAGGATCGCTGGCTCAAGTTTGTTCAATAGGCTGACCTCGTGAAGGCGATCGACTACCTGATTCTTGGCGGCGGTTCGGCAGGCTGCGTGCTGGCGGCACGACTGTCCGAAGACCCTGACAAGCGGGTGTGCCTGATTGAGGCGGGGCGTGATATCTCGGCGGGCAACATGCCTGCCGAAATTCGCAGCCGTTATCCCGGTCGCGCTTATCTGGACGCGCGCAACATCTGGCGTCAACTGACGGCACTGATGGGCAAGCGTTCCAGCGAGCGCCGATACGAACAGGCACGATTGTTGGGCGGTGGCTCGGCTATCAATGCGCTGATGACCAACCGCGGCGCTCCTGACGATTACGATGAGTGGGAGCGACTCGGTGCCAGCGGCTGGAACTGGGACAGCTGTCTGCCGTACTTTCGCAAGCTGGAAACGGACACCGATTTTGACGGGCCATTGCACGGTAGTCAGGGACCGCTGAGGATCCGCCGTACAGCCCAGGATTTTCTCTCACCCTTCGTCCGGGCAGTCATGAGTGCGTTGGGCGACGGCGGGCTGGCGACGAAACCGGACCAGAACGGACCCTGGGAGCCTGGCGTGTTTGTCGGCGCCATTGGCGTCAGTCCTGAAGGGGAGCGAATTCCCACCTCCGTGTGCTATCTCTCTGATGAGGTGCGTCAACGCAGCAATCTGAACATACGCACTGAATGCCTGGTCGACCGCGTGCTGTTCAAGTCTCATCAGGCCGTGGGGGCAAGGATTATCGCTGCGGACGGCACCACAAGTGATGTTTTCGCCAAGGAGGTTATTGTCTGCTCAGGGGCAATCCACAGCCCGGCAGTGTTAATGCGCAGTGGTATAGGCCCCGCTGATGAGCTGATTCAACTGGGGATTTTTGTCGTGGCGGATCGTCCCGGTGTCGGCGGCAACCTCATGGAGCATCCGTCAATTGCGGTCTCTGCCTTGCTCAACAAAGCGGGCCGCACTGCCTTCATCGATGAACATCACGAGCAGGCTATCGTGCGCTTTTCCTCGGGCTTGCCGGACACCGTGCCTTGCGACATGCACGGTGCGATTCTGTCGCGCTCCGGTTGGCATTCGCTGGGCTATCGCCTGGGGACGATGTTCTTCTGGGTCAACAAATCGTTTTCCAGAGGTCGCCTGCGTTTGCGGTCCAGTAATCCGGCTGAGGAACCTGAGGTGAGCTTCAACATGCTCTCTGATACCCGGGATCTGGAGCGCCTTAAACAGGCAATGAAGTTTGGCGCCGCGACCTTGTCAGCGTCTTCGCTCAAGACGCAGTGCAGCGTGGTTTTCCCGTCCAGTTATTCGCCCCGAGTGGCCAAAGTTGCGCAGCCAGGTGTGCTCAATGGCGTGTTGCGCGGTGCCTTGAGCTTGCTACTGGATGTCGCGGGACCGCTTAGGGCATGGCTGATTCACGGCCTGGTTACTCAAGGGGTCACGCTGAAGAAACTGGTTGCCGATGACGCGGCTTTGACCGAGTTCGTGCGGCGCAATGTCGGCGGTACCTGGCATCCTTCCGGCACCTGTCGTATGGGGCGCGTTGATGACCCGCAGGCCGTGACCGGTAGCGATGGGCGCGTGATCGGCGTCCGCGGGTTGCGGGTGTGCGACGCTTCGTTGATGCCGTCGATTCCGTGCGCCAACACCAACGTGCCGACGATCATGATCGCCGAGCGCATGGCTGATTTGATCAAGGCTGAAAGCGCCCAGCAAACATTGCACTTGTAGGTGCGACGTTGGACCGGCCTCGGCCGGGAAGGCGATGTGTCTGACGATACAGGTTTGTCTGCAGCACTGGCCCGGTTGCGAATGAATTCGCTCTCATCAAACGATATGCAAGCTACTGGATTGAAATGCATTTTCT
>NZ_LOHG01000018.1:36610-54196 GCF_022790535.1 Pseudomonas maioricensis | reverse complement strand
TCGGCAGCTCCTACAGGTCATACGTTTGCCACGAGACAGCGGCACCCAGGTGCTCCCACAGAAATGGTGCTCATGGGCGACGTGGGACCGGCTTTAGCCGATCCCACTCGAGTTTTACCGGTGGAAGCCCACAATTGCCTTGGTCTCCAAAAACGCTTCCAGCCCCCATTCGGCATATTCCCGGCCATTGCCCGATTGTTTGTAGCCGCCAAAAGGTGCTCCGGGGTTCCAGTCAGGATGGTTGATGTACACGCCGCCGACCCGCAGTTGCAAGGCAATGTCTCGTGCCCGCTGCAGGTTGGACGACTGCACGTATCCGGCCAGACCAAACACGCTGTCGTTGGCCAGAGCGACCGCATGCTCATCGTTGTCATAGGCCTGAATGACCAGTACCGGGCCGAAGATTTCTTCCCGCGCGATGGTCATGTCCGGCGTTACCCCGGCGAATACCGTGGGTTTCACGTAATAACCACGCTCCAGACCTTCAGGCTTGCCCAGCCCGCCGCAGACCAGTTGCGCACCTTCTTCAATGCCGATCGCAATCATTCGCTGAATGGCCTGGAACTGTCGTTCGCTGATGACCGGCCCCATTGTCGATTGCTCATCCGTAGGCGCGCCGACGTGATGGGCGAGGGCAGCACGACGCGCAATTTGCACAGCCTGATCATGCAGCGCAGCGGGCACCAGCATGCGAGTGGGGGCGTTGCACGACTGGCCACTGTTGCCAAAGCAGCCGTTGACGCCGGAGGTCACGGCTTTCTCCAGGTCCACATCATCAAGGAGGATGTTGGCCGATTTGCCGCCCAGTTCCTGATGGACGCGTTTGACCGTTGGCGCAGCCAGGCGCGCGACTTCAATGCCCGCGCGGGTCGAACCGGTGAATGACACCATGTCCACGTTGGGGTGGGCTGCCAACGCTGCGCCTACGGTAGGGCCGTCGCCATTGATCAGATTGAACACCCCGGCCGGGACGCCGGCTTCGTGCATGACCTCAGCAAACAGCAGTGCATTCAGTGGTGCAATCTCGCTGGGCTTGAGAACCATGGTGCAGCCCGCGGCCAGTGCCGGTGCGACCTTGCACACGATCTGATTGATCGGCCAGTTCCATGGCGTGATCAGCGCAACGACACCCACGGGTTCCAGATTGATCAGGGTGTTGCCGTTGGTTTTTTGAAAGGCAAACGTGTCCAGCGTGCGCAGTAACTGTTGCAGGTGACGTTTGCCGATCCCCGCTTGCCAGTCATAAGCCAGAGCTCTGGGCGCGCCGACTTCGGCCATGATCGCCTCGGCAATCTCGTTATAACGCTGCATGAACACGTCCAGCACCTGTTCAAGCAGGGTGATTCTCTCGGCCGGTGAAGTGCTGGCGAAGGCCGGGAACGCGCGACGGGCCGCACTCACGGCGGCGTCCACGTCGGTCTGGTTACCCATGGCAATCTGGCTGAATGGCTGTTCAGTCGCCGGATTGATCACCGGCAATTGAAAGTCGCTCGCCGGGTTTACCCAGCGGCCATCGATATAAAACTTCAGGGTGTTTTCGATCATCTGGTGCAGCCTCATCAAGGCGAGCGAAAAAAGGGCGGGCGGCGGGTTAACGGTTTCTGAAAACTGCACCCGGTCGCTCGCAAGAATAAGCACCTGTTTACGCATCCGGCAATTTACTAATAGTTGTTCCAGGCATAAGCTCAGATCATGTCTAATCTTCGTCGAAAGCTCCCCAGTTCCAGTTCTCTATTCGTCTTCGAGGCGGCTGCGCGGTGTGGCAGCTTCACACGGGCGGCGGATGAATTGTGCGTCAGCCAGCCAGCGGTTAGCCGCATGTTGTCCCGGCTTGAGGAGCATCTCGGCGTGCAGCTATTCGAACGCACTCGCGGTGGTGCGCGACTCACCGAAAGCGGCAGCATTCTGTACCGAAGGGTGCAGGAAGGCTTCAGCACTATCGAGTCGGCGATCAGCGAAATTGAGTCCCGTGCCACTGGCATAGAAACGGTGACACTGTCCGTTTCAACCGCGTTTACCACCCATTGGTTGATGCCGCGCATGAGCCGTTTCAGTCAACGCTTTCCCAGTGTGGACATGCGTTTTCAGTTGATGTCCGGGCGGATTGGCGGCCCGTTGGTGGACGTGGATCTGGGCATGCGTTACATCGACGCAGGCAGTCTGAAAGCCACGGATACACTGGTTCTACCTGAAATAACCTTACCTGTCTGCAACCCGCTTTACCTCAAGCAAGTGCTGCGTGATGAGGCTAAAAAGCAGTCCCCCACTCTGATCTGCATGGACAATCAGGATCGCGACTGGACGCTGGAGTTCGGTTCTTCAGGTCGCACGGAAAATGCCTTGATATTCTCTGATTATGCGGTGGTCGTGCAGGCTGCCTTGTTAGGGCAGGGAATGGCCCTGGGCTGGTTGACGGTGGTGTCGAACAGCCTGGTCAAAGGTGAATTGGTGCCTGCTACCGAACAGATCCGCATCTCGAATCGGCGCTGTTGCCTGGTCACTCCGGCGAATCGTCCGGTGCGTCCGGTGGTGGAAAATATCCGCGACTGGATCATTGAAGAGATGCGTTCCGACATCGCTCAAGTGCATGAGCTTTACCCCGATTTAGGCCTGGCGAAGCTGCTCTGATCAAGGCCCTGAGTCAAGGTGTGCCGCGCATCCTGAAAAAACCGTAGGTTATGCTTCGAGGCGCGCTCAAAACGGAATATTTCACGAGAAGTCAGGGCAGATAATACCTCTGGCCAGACAGCTTTCCCCTCATGAATAATCTTGCGGAGCGCCTTATGTCATTCAAGCAGTTCAAAGCCCTGACGTTCGATGTCGTCGGCACGCTCATTGATTTCGAAGCCGGCATTCTTGCTCACGTGCGTGAAGTCGCGGGCGAAGCGGGTAAAAACCACAGCGACGACGACATCCTCAAGGCTTATCGCGAAGCGCGTGCCTCGACTGATTCGGGGTGGTGGCCGGATGACCTCGAACGCTGCTACCACGTCATCGCTTCGAAGCTGAATCTGCCGGATAACGATGAGTACGCCAAAGGCCTCAGCCTGGCGGTGAAGAACTTCCCGGCGTTCCCGGATTCGGTTGAAGCACTGAAACGCCTGCGCAAGCATTTCAAACTAGTGGCCACCACCAACTCGCGGATCTGGGCACTGGATTTCATGGCCAAGACTCTGGATGAGCCATTTGATGTTCGCGTAACCGTGGACGATGTTCGTTTCGAAAAACCCGACCCGCAGTTTTTTGCCTACACCCGTGGCGTGCTGGCAACTCAGGGCATCCTGTTTGAAAACATTCTGCATGTCGCGCAAAGCCAGTACCACGATATCGGCGTGGCGATGCGTCTGGGCTATCAGACCTGCTGGATCGAGCGTCGCTTCGCACAGAAGGGCACCGGCGGCACGCTGGAGTCCGAGCGCGTCGAACCGCATTATCACTTCACTTCGCTGGCGCAACTGGCCGACGCAGTCGAGAAAGAACTGGGTTGATGACCTGGACGCCCGGTTTTCGTCGCGGGCGTCATTCCTCTTTTTAGCCGGATGCTGGTCATGACTGTTCAGAGCTTGTGGGCGGCAACCGCCCAACCTTGTCCCGCCCTGCAATCCCTCGAAGGCGACCGCCAATGTGATGTGGTGATCATCGGTGCAGGTTATACCGGCCTGTCGGCGGCACACCATATTGCCCTGAGCGGGCGCGAGCCGTTGATTGTCGAGGCCAACACCCTGGCCTGGGGCGCTAGCGGGCGTAATGGCGGTGTCGTCTCGCCTAAGTTTCGGGTAGGTTTTCCGACGCTTATGGAGCGCTTTGGTCGCGACATTGCGCTGCAGATGTATCGCACGGGTTATGCGGCGGTCGACAGCCTGATCGAGATGGTCGACAGCCTGGGGCTGACCGGCGCTCAGCTCAACATGGGCGGGCATATCGCTGCTGCGCATAATGTTCACGCCCTTGGCGGGCTGGAATCCACCGCGAACTGGATCAAGCGTGAAACCGGTGGCGCGT
Organism: Pseudomonas maioricensis; assembly: GCF_022790535.1. Taxonomy (GTDB): domain Bacteria; phylum Pseudomonadota; class Gammaproteobacteria; order Pseudomonadales; family Pseudomonadaceae; genus Aquipseudomonas; species Aquipseudomonas maioricensis. The sequence goes on along the minus strand of NZ_LOHG01000018.1, from coordinate 50,194 downwards.
CCTCGGTCATGATCAGCGCCGCACAGGTGCAGGAAATGACCGGTTCCACGCTTTTTGCCGGTGGTCTGCTGACGCCAAAGGCAGGCGGGATTCACCCCATGAATTACGCCCGTGGCATCGCGCAAAGCCTCACGGAGCGGGGTGTCAGGTTGTTTATCAATAGCCCGGCCGAAAACGTGCGTCATGAGGCCGGTCGTGTGGTTGTGCAAACGCCTCAAGGGCGGATCAGTGCGCGTCAGATTATCTATGCCACCAACGGGTATTCCGATCTGACGCGCGTTACCGATACCTTGCATCGACGTCTTATTCCGTTTCGCAGTGCAATCATTGCCACCGAACCGTTATCGCCTGATGTGCTGGCGCAGATCATGCCCGGCGGGCAGGTGTGTGGTGACACCAAACGTATGTTGCGCTGGTTCCGGATTGTCGGTGACAGGCTGATCTTTGGTGGACGCGGGGCGTTCGGCAAGAACGATTCGCAGAGTGCTTTCCGGACCCTGCAACGCAGCATGGGCGAGGTCTTTCCCGTTCTGCGGGACTGCAAGGTCGATTTCCGCTGGTCCGGTCTGGTCGCCATGACGCTGGATTATCTGCCCCATGCCGGACAGCTGGATGAGCGCAGTTTTTACGCCATCGGGTACAACGGTGGTGGGGTCGCCATGTCGACCTGGATGGGCACTCAGTTGGCGAAGATGACCGCAGGCGAGAAGGTCGAGCTGGGCTTGCTCAGCGGTGACAAATTCAACCCCATCCCCCTGCATGCCTTCCGTGCGCCCGGCGTTCGCCTGGCGGCGGGATGGCAGCAGTTTCTGGATGTTATTGGCCGGTGAATGGCCGCAGAAAGGATCTGCTCCTGTCGAAAAAAATTGAACCGATCCTGTAGGAGCTCACCGAGGTTACGAGGCCAGCGATAGCGGAGTGTCAGACAAGCCGCTATTGCTGGCCTCGTAACCTCGGTGAGCTCCTACAGATCCAGTGTTGTTACAGATCCAGTGTTGTCAAACCGCCCTGACCAGACTGCGCAGTGGCACGGTGCTTTTCACTACGGGTGACTTGATCACGATGTAGCTGAAGTATTTTTCGATGCCGATATTCTTGTCCAGGATCGACTCCATCAGCTCCTGATAATGCTGAATGCTGCTGCACAGGAAGCGCACCAGATAGTCGTAGCCGCCGCTGATCAAATGGCACTCAAGCACTTCATCGATGTTGCGGATGCTCGATTCGAATTTCACGAAGTCGCCACGCTTGTGGTCCGAGAGGGTCACTTCGGTGAAGACGGTGACTGAATTGGCAAATTTGGCCAGGTTGACGTGCGCTTCGTAGCCGCTGATGTAGCCAGCCGACTCAAGACGCTTGACCCGCTGCAAGCAAGGACTGGGAGACAGGCCGACGGCTTCGGCGAGGCTGACGTTGGTCATTCGCCCGTCTTTCTGCAGTTGGACCAGGATGTTGATGTCGATACGATCGAGCTTGGTTGCCGCGTCCATGGTTCAGTCCTCGCAATTTCAAAATCCTGGCTGTCACGCCTCAGGCATGCAGCGCTTTTTGATGCGCATGAACGAGGTCTGCCAGGCTGGCGTATTCACAGCGCTTGCCGTCCAGAGCCTGCGGGGAGTGATTCCACGGCTGGCTATGACCCCGTTGCAACGTACACACCGGAAAATCCACCCGCTCATTCCAGGGATCATCCGTTTCCGTACTGCGCACCGGTAACAGTTCTGATCGCTCCAGCTCCAGCTGGAGTAACGCGGCATCCAGACTCATGTGCCAGTCGTTGCTGCTGGGTTCGATAACCGCGTCGAACGTCACCGGCAGGCGGCTGGTCAGCGAGCTCATATCGATACCGTGCGGTGGGGCAATCAGTATCAAACGGTAGAACTTGCTCAGGTACTGCAAGGCACCCGGAACATCTTCAAATATGGGCCAGTGGTCAGAAGAGCTACTGAAAGCAACACTCTGATCCCAGTCAGGAATGGTATGCAATTGGTGAGCCAGACGTTGGTACAACTGACCGTGGAAAGCCCTTGGGCTAACGCCTGAGGTACTGGTGATCAGCTCTTGAGCTGTGTGTCGATAAGCCTGTAGCAGTTGCTCGTCACTCGGGGTGGGGGTGCTCTGCACCGCCAGCGGTCGAAGTCCCTCCAGGATGCCCCGTTCTCGATCAACCAGTGTCCCAAAGGAAAAACCCAATGCCTTGTACTGGGTGACTTTCATGATTCGCTCCTGAGTTACAGCTGTCGGTTCCGTCATGGTTCAGCCCCGGATCTGATCCGGGCCCCGGCGCTGCAAGGGCAGGCCGGGCCAGGTTGCGTACCGCGTTATTTCAGCAGGCGGCAGCCAGTGCGGTGTCGAGCATCTGCAAGGCTTCTGCCACTTGCTCAGGTGTTGTCACGAGCGGGGCGAGGAAGCGCACCACGTTGCGGTGCACGCCGCACTTGATCACCAACAAGCCAGCGTTGCGCGCTTCGTCGATGACTTTTTGCGCCAGCGCGGCATCGGGGCTCTGCTTGCTGTCGGCGGCGACCATTTCGATGGCTTGCATGAAGCCCAGACCGCGTACATCGCCAATGCGCGGGTAGCGGGCTTGCAGGGCAAACAGGCCTTCGCGTAACTGTGCTGCCAGTTTCTCGCCCTGGCTCAGCAGATCCTGCTCTTCGAACAGATCCAGAACCGCCAGCGCCGCAGCACACGCCACCGCGTTACCGCCATACGTGCCGCCCAGACCACCAGGAGTAGGCGCGTCCATGATTTCGGCGCGACCTGTCACGGCAGACAAAGGCATGCCGCCCGCCAGGCTCTTGGCAACCGTTACCAGATCAGGTTTGATGCCTGCGTGCTGGAAGCCGAACATGGCGCCGGTACGCCCGAAGCCAGCCTGGATTTCATCGAGGATCAGCACGATACCGTGCTGGGTGCAGCGCGCTCGCAAGGCCTGCAGAAACTCATTGGATGCGGCGATGAAACCGCCGTCGCCCTGAACCGGCTCGATGATGATTGCGGCCACACGATCGGGGGCGACATCAGTGGCGAACAGCTCGTCCAGTTCGGCCAATGCGTCATCGCTGCTGATGCCGCGATACGGGTTCGGATAGGTGGCGTGATAGATCTCGGCCGGGAAAGGCCCGAAGTTCTGTTTGTAGGGCTGGCTCATGCCGGTCAGGGTCACGCCCAGCAACGTCCGGCCGTGGAAGCCGCCACGGAAGGAGATCACCGCGGTGCGATTGGTGTGGCCCCGGGCAATCTTGATCGCGTTCTCGACCGCTTCAGCGCCCGAGGTGAACAGCACGCTTTTGTAGTGTTCATCACCACCAATCAGTTTGTTCAGGCGTGAGGCCACTTCGATGTAGTTGGGGTAGGCCACGACCTGGAAGCTGGCATGTGATATTTCGCCCACCTGACGACGCACGGCCTCAACCACCCGCGGATGGTTGTGACCCACGTTGAGTACGCCGATGCCGCCAACGAAATCCAGATAGCGCTTGCCGTCTACGTCCCACAACTGCGCACCTTCAGCGCGAGCTGCCACGACCGGATGAGCCGTAATGATGCCGCGCGGGACGTGTTGCTCACGCAGGGCGAGCAGGCGTTGGTTTTCAGTCAGTGCAGAATTCATCTCAATCTCCGTGAACGCCAGGGTGGCAGGTGATGTGTTCAGGATAAGCACTGGCCAGAACCACAAGCACTGAAGTTGCCCGGGCCAGCGCTGTGATCGACTGTTTTAGGGGGAGGTTACGGAATATTTCGCTGTGGGGGGCTGCAGGCAATTCTGGGTGGGCCGCAAACCCCTGTGGGAGATTCTATGTTGGCCTGCAATCCCGTAGGACCGGCTATGTGGGAGCTGAGCTTGCGCGCGATGAACGATTACGCGGTGTGGCTAATGGCTGCGTTTCATGCATCGCGGGCTAGCCCGGCTCCCACAATCACTATCTGCTCCCACAAAGTAATAGCCTTTCAACTGGATAGGTATGTTTGGTTCATAAGTCAAACCACTGCGCGCGGCACCACGATGGTGTCTTCCGGGTGCAGGCGCATGAACATAGGCGAGCCAATGGGCGGCAGGCTCAGATTGCCTTCGTGATGGCTTGGCTGACGCAGGCTCACGGTCGGGCCGCCTTCAAGATCGACGAACACCTTGAGGCTTTCGCCCTGGAAAACGATGTCCGAAACACGGCCGCGCAGACGGTTCCATTCGGGGCCCGAGGTCTCGTTGTCCAATAGCAGTTTTTCCGATTGCAGGGCCAGAAACACATCGCCGGATGGCGGGATCGGACGCGTCGTGCGCAGGGCTGTTGCGCCCAGCGTGAGGCCGTTGTCGCTGCGCTGCAGGGGGACCAGGGTACTTTCGCCGATGAAGCTGGCGACGAAGTCGTCGGAAGGGTGGTCATGCAGACGGCGAGGGGTATCGACCTGCACCAGTTGGCCGCCGCGCATGATCGCAATGCGGTCGCTCATGGTCAGGGCTTCACGCTGATCGTGGGTCACGTAAATCATCGTCGCACCGAGGCGTTTGTGCAGGGCGCGCAATTCGATCTGCATGGTCTCGCGCAGTTGTTTGTCCAGCGCGGAAAGTGGCTCGTCCATCAGGATCAGCTTGGGTTCGAAGACAATGGCGCGGGCCAATGCTACCCGCTGGCGCTGGCCACCCGAGAGTGCCGCAATCGAGCGGTTTTCGTAGCCGGTCAGCTCAACGGTTGCCAGCGCCTGCTTGACCCGCCCAAGGCTTTTCGATGCACTTTCACCCCGGGCACGTAGCGGGAAGGCGACGTTCTCGCCCACGGTCATGTGCGGAAACAGGGCGTAGTTCTGAAACACCACGCCGATCTCGCGCTTGTGCGGCGGCATCAACGTCACGTCTCGCTCGCCAAATAAAATGCTGCCGGAGCTGACCCTGATGAATCCGCCGAGAATGCTCAGCAACGTAGTTTTGCCCGATCCTGAGGGGCCCAGCAGGGACATGAACTCTCCCGCTTCGACCTTCAGGTTCACATTGTTCAATGCCTTGAGGCTGCCGTAATCCTTGCAGACCTGATTGACGCTGACCGATTCAAAACCTTCGTTGAAATTCATGAAGCGTCCTCCCTTGCAGAGCGAGTGTCTGCATCCATCTGAACACAGGCGCTGGCCGTGTTCGTGCCGTTTTGAGCCGCCGGGAAAACAGGATCTGCTGCCCGGCGGTATCTGTCTCTAACGCTGGCCGTCAGTCCAGGCCGCCGATATGCCAGGCTTTGACTTCGAGGAACTCGTCGAGGCCGTACTTGGAACCTTCACGGCCGGTACCTGACTGCTTCATGCCGCCGAAAGGAGCGACTTCCATGGAAATGATCCCGGTATTCAAACCGACCATGCCGAACTCCAGGCGCTCGCCCACACGCCAGGCGCGGCGCATGTCCTGGGTGAAATAATAGGCGCCCAGCCCATAAGGAGTCGCATTGGCCAGTGCCAGTGCTTCGGCTTCGTCCTTGAAGCGGAACAGCGGCGCAACAGGGCCAAAGGTCTCTTCGCTGGCCAGCAGCATGTCGGCCTTGGCGTCGCGCAGAACGGTCGGCTGGACATACAGACCGTCGCCCTGAGGTGCGCCGCCGATCACCACGCTTGCGCCTTTTTCCAGCGCGTCGCCGATATGGCGGGCTACTTTGTCCACCGCTGCGGCGTTGATCAACGGACCAATCGTGACGCCGGTTTGCAGGCCGTCGCCGACTTTCAGTTCGGCGACTGCGGCGCTCAGACGTTCTGCGAAGCGGTCATAAATGCCGTCCTGAACCAGAATCCGGTTGGCACAGACACAGGTTTGCCCGGCGTTGCGGAATTTGCTTTGCATGACGCCGGCGATCGCCAGGTCCAGGTCGGCATCATCGAAGACGATGAAAGGGGCGTTGCCACCCAGTTCCAGACTCAGGCGTTTGATCGTGCTCGCGCATTGGCTCATCAGCAGTTGCCCGACCCGAGTCGAGCCAGTGAATGACAGTTTGCGCACTGCGGGGTTACTGGTCATTTCACCGCCAACCCCGGCAGGCAGCCCCGTCAATACGTTGAACACACCTGCGGGAATACCGGCGCGTTCCGCCAGTACCGCCAGTGCCAAGGCCGACAGTGGCGTCATTTCCGAAGGTTTGACCAGCACCGGGCAGCCCGCCGCCAGCGCAGGCGCGCATTTGCGGGTGATCATCGCGTTGGGGAAGTTCCATGGCGTAATGGCCGCCACCACACCAACCGGCTGCTTGAGCACAATGATGCGTCGGTCAGCCACCGGCGACGGAATAGTATCGCCGTAGATACGCCGCGCCTCCTCGGCGAACCATTTAACGAAGCTGGCACCGTAGGCAATTTCACCTCGGGACTCCGCCAGAGGTTTACCTTGTTCGGCGGTCATGATCAGCGCCAGGTCTTCCTGATTGTCCATGATCAGCTTGAACCAGGCTTCCAGCAGCTTTGCACGTTCGGCAGCGGGGACCTCGCGCCAGGTCACGAAGCGCGCTTCAGCCGCAGCAATGGCGCGGCGGGTTTCAGCGGCTTGCAGCGCGGGCACCCGAGCTATCACGCTACCGTCTGCGGGGTTAGTGACGTCCAGCGTCGCGCCGTCATCGGCATTGATCCACTCGCCATTGACGTAGGCGCGCTCGACAAAAAGAGAAGGGTCACGCAGGGTATTTTTCAACATGATCAAGGTGCCTTGAAGGTCCGAACGGTGGACTCATTGTAAAAATGTCTGCCCAGCGACCGATGCCGAGATGGCCACAGGAACGGGCGATAGATGCTGAATTCCAGGTGCTGGCAGCAGATGTTGCTCTTCGCCGATCCCCTGTAGGAGCTGCCGAAGGCTGCGAAGCGGTTTGTCAGACCATTGCCTTCGCAGCCTTCGGCAGCTCCTGCAAGGAGGTGTTGTCAGCTTGGTTTGTTGCGCCCCGCAATCACCACCAGCAACAGCGAAGCCAGAATCAGAATCGAGCTGATCGCTGCAATCGTCGGGTCGATTTCATCGCGCAGGGCCGTGAACATCCTTTTGGTCAGGGTCTGGTTGTCACCACCGGAAATGAACAGCGCAACCACGGTTTCATCCAGCGAAGTGATAAACGCGAACAGCGTGGCGGAAACCAGGCTCGGTTTGATCTGCGGCAGGGTTACCGCCATGAACGCGCGGAAGCGATTCATGCCCAGGCTGCGTGCGACCATCTCCTGCGACATGTCGAAATTACGCAGGCCAGCCAGCAACGCGATGATCACGTACGGCAACGCCAGCATGATGTGCGCCAGAATCAGGCCGGTCATGGAGCTGATCAGGCCTACTCGGGCGTAGACGAAAAACACGCCGGCTGCGATCAGGATGATCGGCACCATCATGGGCAGCAGCAGGATGATTTGCAGTGTGCGCACCACCTTCAGACTGGAGCTGTTGATGGCGTAGGCGGCGGCCATGCCAATGGGCAGGCTGACCAGCGTAGTGACCGCAGCGGTGATCAGGCTGACGCGTGCCGCCGACATCCATTCGGCGCTCTGGAAAAACGCCGCGTACCAGCGCAGCGACCACTCTTTGGGCGGGAACTGCAGGAAGCGTGCTTCGGAGAACGACATCGGCACCACGATCAGCACCGGCAGGATCAGGTACAGCAGAATGGCTGCCACCAGCACCGTGAAGAGCAGGTGGGAGAGACGGACCTGACGCAAATAGGCAACCAGTTTCATTTAGCGCGCTCCCAGGATGCGTTCAATCGGGATGAACTTGTTGATACCCCAGAAAATCAGGAACACCACAAACAGCAGCACCAGACCCACGGCGCTTGCGGCTCCCCAGGCGTGGTAAAGCTCGACGTTACGCTGTACCAGCATCGACACGAGGATGGTGCGTCCGCCACCGAGCAGTTCAGGGGTGATGAAGAAGCCCAGACAAATCACGAAGACCAGAATCGAGCCGGCCATGATGCCGGGGGCGGCCATGGGCAAAAATACCCGGCGGAAGGTATAAAACGGCTTGGCGCCCAGGCTTTCCGAGGCTTGCATCAAGTCTTGCGGGATTTTTTTCATCACCGAATACAGCGGCAACACCATGAACGGCAACATCACGTGCAAGGTGCCGATGACCGTACCCGTGGTGTTGTGCATCAGGTTCAGTGGTTGATCGATGATGCCCATGTCCATCAGTGTCTGGTTGACCAGCCCGCGACGTTGCAGCAGGACCAGCCAGGCATAGGAGCGCACCAGGACGCTGGTCCAGAACGGGATGATCACGCAGATCAGAATGAGATTCGCCCAGAAGCCGTGCAGGCGTGAAGCGGCGTAGGCGATGGGGAAACCCAGCAGAATCGACAGGACGGTTACGATGAAGCTGATCTTGAAGGTCAGCACGAACGTGTCCCAGTAAATCCGCTCTTCAAAGATGCGAAAGTAGTTGGCCAGAGAGAAGCCTTCTTCGGTTTGCACCGACTGAAAGGCCAGCCAGCACATCGGCAGAATCAGCAGTACCGCCACCATCAACAGCGCGGGGGTGAGCAGCAGCATCATCGAGGTGTTTTCCTTGCGCTCTTCACGGGCAAGGGCATCGGCGCTGGTCAGCGGTGGCTGTTGCTTGTCGTTATCGGATTCGGGCAGGGACTTGGCGAGATAAGCATTGGACATGTCTTTCTCCCGTCACTGGCTGAAGCGCTGAAAGGCGCAATGCTTGAGTGTTGGCATGTGAACGACTCCCGAAGGGTGGGGGCAGATGCTGAAAGCAAGCGTGTTTGATGTCCGGTCGCTCTGCGGGACCGTGCAATTTCTAATGTACCCAGATGCGGGCAAATGAAGCCGCTGAAATGCCCTGCGCCGAAGTGCTTTATTGCGTAATGAGGCAGGTGGACGGCATGTCCTGCGTTGAGCGCGTCAAAGCTGAATCTGTAGGAGCGCACGAGCACCGCGAGGCCGCGATGGCGTCTTGTCTGATGCACCGCTATCGCGGCCTCGCGGTGCTCGTGCGCTTCTACAGGGGCAATGTTTGTTTCGCGACAGCGTGGTGCCATTGAGACCGAAGCCGCTCCAGGTGAGCGCGGAGTCCTTACTTCTTCTGCACAAACGACAACCAGCGCTCTTCAGCCTTGATGCCATCTGCGGATGCCCACCACTTGGCCGACAGCAACGCCTGGCGGGAGATGTTTTCCGGCGATGAAGGCAGCTTGGCGGCACGTTCTGCCGGGATCGTTCCGGTCTTGAATGCTTCAGGGTTGAGCGGGCCGTAATCGATGATCATCGGCAGCGCGGCCTGCAGTTTGGCGTCGATGGCTTCGTTGACGAACTTCATGGCCGCCACCTTGTGTGGAGAGCCTTTGAGCACGCAGAGCGAATTGGTCTCCAGCACGCCCTGGTTGTAATCGAAGGCGACCGGTGCGCCGTCAGCCTGAACAGCGGTGATGCGGCCATTCCACGCCTGGATCATGTCCACTTCGCCGTCGCTGATGAGTTGTGCCGACTGGCCACCCGAGGTCCACCAGGTGGCAATGTGCGGCTTGATTTCTTCGAGCTTCTTGAAGGCCCGTTCCACGTCCAGCGGGTAAAGTTTGTCGGGCGCAACACCATCGGCAAGCAGGGCTATTTCAAGGGTTGGGCGCGGCAAGTTGCGCAGTGAACGTTGCCCCGGGAATTTCTTTGTGTCCCAAAAATCAGCCCAAGTCTTCGGCGCTTTGTCGCCCTTGAACGCGTCTGTGCGATAGGCAAGCACGGTGGAGTAGCTGATGTAGCCGACGCTGTAATCATCCTTGAGGTCCGCGGGCAATTGCGCTGCGTTAGGGATCAACGCTAGGTCGAGCTTTTCAAACAGGCCTTCCTGTTGGCCACGAACGCAGTCACCGGTGGGCAGGTCAACCACGTCCCAGGTGACTTTGCCGCTTTCGACCTGGGTCTTGATGATCGGATAAGCTTTGGGTGAGCTGTCCTGTTTGAGGGTCAGGCCAAGCTTCTTGGCGGCGGGTTCCAGGATCGCTTTGCTCTGTGCTTCCTGATAGGCACCGCCCTGGGACACGAATGTGATGTCCTCTGCGAACGCCATGCTGGCGCAGCCGGTAAGAATAGCCAGGCTCGCCAGCTTGAAGGTACGGATACTGGAAACTGTCATGTAAAGGACTCCCGATGGTTGGCAGATTCGTAAGCGAGCTGGGGATTTTTGTTGCAGGTCGCTCTGCGGGACCGTCCAGTTAATGTACTGGCATGTCGGGAAATGAAGCGGGTACAAATGCGCTGCGCGAAAGTGCTTTATTGCGAAAAAGGCAGGAGGTGCGGCATGTCGTGCGCTGTGCAGAGGTAGAAGCCGATCCTGTAGGAGCTGCCGAAGGCTGCGATGGCGGTGTGTCAGAACAAATGCTATCGCAGCCTTCGGCAGCTCCTACAGAGAGGTGTCAGCCTGCAGCTTTAAGCACCGACACGGGATAAATCGCCGTAAAGGCGCCGTCATCAACGCTGATCGCCCGGCAATCAACCCCGTATACATGAGCCAGGTTTTCCGGGGTCAGGGTGCTGCGGGTCGGGCCGCTGCAGTGCACATGGCCGTGATGCAACATCAGGGTATCGTCGGCGTAGCGACTGGCCAGATTCATGTCATGGAAAATCGCCAGAGTGACGATGTTCTCTTTGCGTGTGTAGGCGCTGACCGCATCGAGAATCTGCAGTTGATTGGCCAGGTCCAGCGCCGAAGTCGGTTCATCGAGCAGCAGCAGGCGCGGGCTGCGCACCAATGCCAGGGCCAGAGAAATCATCTGCCGTTCACCGCCGGACAATTGCCCCGGCTGGCATTCGGCAAAACGCTGCAATCCCAGCAGCTCTAGCATCTCGCTGGCTTTGCGCTGGGCATCCTTGCCGGTTGCCCAGCCCCGCGAGCTGCCGTGCTGGGCAAGTAGCAGCAGTTCGTAGGTAGACAGACGTACATCCAGATGCGCCAGGTCCTGAGCGACATAGCCGATCAGTCGGGCGCGTACGGCAGGCGAAGAATCCAGCAGGTCGATACCGTCGATGGTCGCCGAGCCATGCGCCTTGGTTAGCCCGCACAAGCCCTTCATGAACGTCGACTTGCCTGCGCCATTGGCACCCAGTAGCGCCAGGGTGCGACCTGCCTCGGCCTTGACGGCCAGCCCGTCGAGAATAGTCCTGCCGTGAATAGTGACGCGGTAGTCAGCAGTGGCGAAGCTCATCGGGATGTCAGTCTCCGGTCACGCAGGATAAGAATAATGAAGAACGGCAGGCCAATCAGCGAGGTGACCATACCGATGGGCAATACCGCGCCCGGCACGATCAGCTTGCTGGCCAGCGAGGCGAGGGTGACGAAGATGATCCCGCAGGCAATGGTCACGCCAATGGTAAAGCGCTGGTCTTCACCTACCAGCAGGCGCGCCACGTGCGGCGCAACCAGACCGACAAAGCCGATAATACCGACCACCGAGGTCACTGCACCGGCCAGCAGCGCAGCGAGCATCAGCATCACAGTCCGAATACGTCGCACCGGAATACCGAACACCACCGCCTGTTCGCCAAAGCTGCGCAGCGCCGTCAATGCCCACGCCTGAACGAGCACCACAGGAATGGCGATCAGCGCGATGATCGCGCACAGCGTGACCTTGTTCCATGTCGCGTGGAGCAGCGAACCCATGAGCCAGAACACAATGCTTTGCAGTTGATCGACGCTGGCCACGTACTGCACCAGACCCAGCAACGAACTGAACACGAAGTGCACCGCGATACCCAGCAGGGTGATGGCTTGCAAGCCAACGTGACCACGGGTCAGGAGCAGGATGATGCCCACTGTCAGCAAGGAAAACAGAAAGGCGTTGCCGGTAACCAGCAAGTCGGCTCCAAACCCCGGCAGTGCGTTGCCCAGCGAAAAGTTGAAGGCCAGCGCCAGTGAGGCGCCGAATCCGGCGGCCGAAGAGATACCCAAGGTAAAGGGCTCGGCCAGGGGGTTATCGAGTACCGTCTGCATCATCAGCCCTGCCAGCGCCAGGCAGGTGCCTGCGAGCACTGCCATGAGCGTCATGGGCATGCGCAATTCCCAGAGGATAACGCGCGTGCTGGCATCGACACTGTCGGGCTGCAGCAGCCCGCTCATGGCCTGACCGAACGTCAGCGTCCCGGAACCGACGATCAGGTCGGCAATAAAAGCCACTACAGCGATCACCAGCAGACTGATCAGCAATACCGTGCGTTTCCACACGGTATGGGTGTAACGGGTCTGATAGCTGCTGGCGTCGGATGAAGCGTTACCGATAGAGGTCGTCATGAGTGCGGGTCATTTACCGGTAGCAGGCGCAGGCGCGTACAGAATCGCAGGGACTGCCTTGATACCGGTCAGGCCGAACAGCGCTTTGAGGCTGGCAGCGGCGTCGAGCTGTTTGGCGCTGTCCGGGTAGAACGCCTGATTGAGGTTTTCTACCGCCAGAATGTTCCAGCTGCTGGCGTAGAACTGGTGGTAGACACCATATACCCGACCATTCTGGCTGGCTTTGAGCTGGGCGAAGCCGGGGCGTTGCTCCAGCAGTTTCAATTGGCGCTCGATCGCGTCGAGTTTGACGCTTTCACCGAAGCCGAAGGGTGGCGACACCGAGGTGTTGCCCGGGAACTGGGTGCCGGTCATGACATACACATCAGGCTGTTTGCCCAATACGGTTTCCAGGGTTACGTCACCTGTAGCGCCCGGCAGCAGTTGCGAGCCGAGGTTTACGCCGCCGGCAGCCTGCACCAGTTTGCCCCAGTAGACATCACCGTGCGTGAAGCAGCAGGCAGATGCGCCGCCCTGGCCAGCTTTGGCTTCCACGAACACCAAGGGCTTCTTGTTGTGCTCCTGGGTGATGGCTTCGACTTTGGCCAGTCGGGATTTGTAGAAGTCGACGTAGGCTTTGGCTTCTTCTTCGCGGTTCAGTACCTGACCAAGCAGCGTCACGGTTTTCTGGCTGTTGACCACCGGGTCCAGGTCGCTGTCGACGAACAGCACCGGGATTTTCAGTGCGGCCAGTTTCTGTGCCACACCGGCATTTTCCAGCGAGGCGCGTGCGCGGGTCTGGAACACCAGCAAATCAGGACGGGCCGCCACAACGGCTTCGAGGTTGAGATCGCCGTCGTCACCGAACTTCATGTCAGTAGCCTGATTCGCGGTTTTTGGCCACTGGCTTTCGAAGACTTTCCAGGTGTTGGGGTCGGAGCGTTTGACGATGTTGTTCCACGCTACGATGCGCTGGAACGGGTCGGCGCGGTCGAGCAGGGCGAGGGTGAAAAGGTCACGGCCATCCTGCAACACAATGCGTTTGGGTTCGGCGGGGATCTCGACCTGACGGTTGGTGAGGTCGGTTACGGTGACTGGATAGGTGGTTGCGAAGGCCAGGGTTTGACCGGCTAGCAGCAGGCTGACACCGGCCGCGAGATGTGTGAACAGGCGCATTGAATTACCCATACCGAGAAGTGAGGACGAATCGGCCGCAGGCAGCACGACATATCCGCCGTAAAAAAGTGCGCACAGGGTAACGGAATTGTTCTCATTCGTCAGGTTTTACCATTCACACTGGGCAATGTGCCTCTGCCAGCCTGAAATGTAATTTTGGGAGCCAAGCCTGGTCTGGGGATTGAAATGCATTTTCT
>NZ_LOHG01000018.1:0-36015 GCF_022790535.1 Pseudomonas maioricensis | reverse complement strand
CATTTCACCTGATACATCGCGATCGCAGCCTCCGGCAGCTCCTACAAGATCAAGATCAAGCTTGCAGACAATATGGATTGAGCCAGCATCCCCTCAATTACTCCGCCAGCAACACCGCCGCATCAAACCCCATCCGCAAGTTGCCCCAATGACGTCCGTCAAAGAAGAACGGAACATCGATCTCGGTCATGATCTCCCCGGTATCGCGCAGGTACGTCTGTAGCAGGAAGCGTTGGGTGTTGCCCGCTGCACGCAGGCCTATAGGGTCAGCGAACATCCGCTTGTTGCGGCACACAGGCAAGTCAATGGCGCGATCGCCCGTAGGCTGCTTCGATACCCAACTGTTGTTCACCGGGCAGTAACCCTTGGTGTCGACAATGAACGAAACCTTGCCGCCCTTTGTGCCCTTGGTCAGCTTGTCGCATTCCTCCTGGCAGGCCTGAGCGAAGCGCTCCGTATAGCTCGTCATGTACTGCTTGGGGTCGGTGCCGGGGATCAACTTGTAATTCTGATCAAACAGATTCAGCCCGCCACGGTGCAGCTCCGCAAGGCGCTCCTGCAGCAGATCACGGCACTGGCTGGCGCGGGTAATCGCCGCATCCAGGGCGCCATGCCCCAGCACAAACTTGCCGAGCATGGTTTGCACTCGCTCCGCGACCCCTGACAGGTCCCGGGTCGCCGTGGCGGAGTGTTGCATGCGTTGATCGATAGACTGGCTGTCGGCGTAGATCTGCGTCACACGGTCATTAATGCCGTTGTTGCTTTCCGCGAACTGCAGGATATGTTCGGCGATGTCGGCAAGCTTGCCGTTAGTGGACTCGAAGTCGCCGATCATCGTCTCGAAATGCCCGGACGCTCGCTCAACGACCTTTTGCGTTTCCCGTGCGCTGTGGCTGATCTGGGTGGTCTGCTCATGAGTGGAACTGACTTCTCTGAGCATTGCGTCAATGTTCTGCGAAATATCGTCGGTGGCTTTGCTGACGTTCTGCGCCAGCGTTCGAACCTCATCGGCGACGACCGCAAAGCCTCGACCGCTTTCTCCGGCACGGGCCGCTTCGATGGCCGCATTGAGCGCGAGCAGGTTGGTTTGCGAGGAAATCTGCTGGATCAGACCCACGATGGACTTGATGCTCGACGAGCGCTGATTGAGTGCAGAGACCAGTGTGCCGAATTCGTTAAGGCTGCTGGAAATCTCGCTGATATTGCCGGTGACCTCCAGCAGCTCGGCGTAGGAGTCGCGGGCCATGCTCAGGTTTTGCGCGGTGGTGCTGGAAATGCCCTGGGTTTGCTGGGAAACCTCCTGGATATTGCCTACCGCCATGTTGCTTTGATCCATCACTTCCTTGGCGAAACGTGCCTGATGGGTTGCGCTGTCGCTGGAATCACTGATGTTTTTCAGCGAGCGAGCCGACTCTACGGCGATGTGCACGGTCAGTGCCTGCACGTTGCTGATGATCTCCCGTTGTTTACCCAGAAAGCGGTTGCAGGTGCTGGCCAGCACGCGTATCTCGTCGTGGGTCAGCAGCGGCAGATCTCTGGACAGGTCACCTTCACCATTGGCGATCTCTGCAAGGGCATTGGTCATGTGCGTCACCGGGCGCACGATCAGGTGGCGGAAATACCAGACCATGAAGCTGACCATGAACAGGGTGAACAGCGTACTGAACAGAATCGCATTGCTCAGGCCGTTCAGGCTGCCCTCAATCTGGCTCAGCACGGCGGCATCCAGTTGTGCGCCGCGCAGTTGCTGAACAATGTCGGCGCGAATGCTCAGGGCTATCCAGTACAACAGCCCGCTGACGGCGACCAGCAGAAAAAGGCTTGAGAGCTTTTTGGTCAGCGAATCGAAAAATTGCATTTCGATAGACTCATACAAGGCCTTGAACATCCGCATCCCGCTGCTCCTCTGCAAGTTTATAAATTATTCTTTAATAGGTAGTCGTCGACCGCAGGGGGCAAAGCTTTAACGTGACCTGGCGCGGCGCGATCGTTGCGCGATTCTTATGTGTCGACGATAGCCTTGCTAGCCACTCTGTTTCGGCCTGATGCCTTCGCCTGATAAAGCTGCTGATCGGCCCGCTTGATGAGCGCGGTGGTATTGGCATCCGCGGCATCAGCCACGCCGATACCAATGCTGACGGTGACTTGCCCAACGAGGTCAAAAGTCGACTCGGCGACGGCCTTGCGAATTCTTTCAGCGACGACTTCCGGGCTTTCTTCGCCGTCCGCTTCAGGCAATAGAACGGCGAACTCTTCTCCGCCATAACGGGCCACGAAATCAGTGGCGCGTGTGTTTTCCTCAATCAGCTGTGCCAATTGGTGCAGCACGTCATCACCGGTGGCATGGCCGTAGGTGTCGTTGACATGTTTGAAGTGGTCGGCGTCAATGAACAGCAAGGCAAAAGGCCGTTTTGTACGCTCGAACAGTTGGCTGCACTCAAGCAGCTTTTCGTCAAAACGCCTTCGGTTGTAAACCCCGGTCAGCGCGTCGTGGGTCGCCATTTTCAGCAGGTCGGCGTTGGCCTGGGTAAGTGCTGCGGTGCGTTGCTTGACGGTGGCCTCAAGCGAGGCATTGGTGTCTTGCAGCTCGCGTTCCTTGTCCAGAAGCGATTCGGTCATGCTCTGGATGGACTGGCCCAGCTGGGCAATTTCCCGTACTGAATGCTCCTGAGGAAATTCAGCACCGGGCTGTTTGGCCTGTATCCGTTTGGCTGCGCGTGCCAGTTGCTCGATAGGGCGACTCATGTGCTGGGCCAGATAGTAGGCCACCACGCCAAAGGCCAGCGCGGCCAGAACACCGAGTATCAGCAGTTTGTAGAGTAGGATCCGCGCAGGCTGCAGCGCTGTATCCAGAGGCTGGCGAACCACGATGTACCACGCCAGGTTGGCGGAGGGTGGAGTAGGGACCTTCAAGACGCTGGAGAGGTAGTCAGCGTCTTCGGACCATTCCGGCGCGCCAGCGGCTTTTCCCGGAGCTGAAGGTTGTTGTGTAGCGAGCAGCTCGGGACGTTTCTGTCCGGTCAGTTGTTGAGGGTAGAGCACCGCCCCGTCGCCATTGACGATGAGCACTTCAAGGTCAGCGGTGACCCCTTCGCGCAAAATGGCCGATTCGACGATCCGGGTCATCCAGTTCCAGTGCACATGCGCGCTAAGGACTCCGACCACCGTACCGTCAGCGGTGCGTATCGGCGCAGCAAAATCGATGAAGCGCAGCAATTCACCACTGGCGTCGGCGGGCAACAGCTTGGCCAGCAAGACGGCTTCATGAGGGTCGCCGGTATACGGGCCTTGCAGGCCGGCCTTGAACCAGGGGCGCTCTAGCACTGACTGATTGAGCAGCAAGCCTTTCACGCCTTGCCGGACTTTACCGCTGGTATCGGCAACGCCCATCCAGGCGTACTCGGAATGAGACTGGGTGCGCAGCTCCATCGACGGCAAGATGTCCGGGTCATCCAGATTGCCGCGCACCAGATGCGGTTCGCGGCTGAGCAGGAATATTTCCAGCTGACGCTCGCGCAACTGAGTGCCCAGCATCGTCGCGGCTGACTTCGCAGTGCTGAGCAGGGAGCTGCCGCTGGCTTGCTTGATTTGTTCGGTGGCGATGTGGCCGACATAGAAACCCACGCTCAGTAAGGCGAGCAGCGACAGTCCGGCGAACCAGAGTGTCAGGTGGCTGCGCAAGCTGGCTATTATCATGGGTGATATCTGGCTATATGGAATCACGGCATGTTATGCGCAACTTGCATCAGCCGCCAGTATCACTTTAGTGCGTTAAAAGCTGACTTGAAGCAGGTACTCCCTTAGTCGCTGCTGAAAGTGCTTTATGGCGCTGCTATTAGATAGAAAAGCTTCTACTGTCGTGACCTCCCAGCGCTGGCCCTCATCGCCGAAACGCAAAGTGGCGAAAGTGCCGGGCGGTACTTCGGCGACATAGAACCAGGTGTCCAGGCCATTTGCCCCCTGGCCGGGGTAAACCCGCGTCCAGACCACGCTAGTGGGGTCAACCGTCAATCCGAACTCTTCCTCTGTTTCGCGTAATGCGCATTCCAGCGGTGTTTCATTGCCTTCGCGACCGCCGCCGGGGAGGTCCCATAGTCCTGGCCAGGGGATGTCGGTTTTGTCATCGCGCAGATAGATCAATATCTGACCTTCGCTGAGGAGGGCGATTTTGGCTCCGGAGAACGGCGAATGTTTGAGCATGGACAACCTCCTGAGCGAGGACACTGATAACGGTAGAGGGCTGAATTAATCAGAAAATAATCGATAATCGCACGCTTTTGTTTTTCATTGCTGGTCGTTCAGATAAAGCATTTATCCGGTTTTTTGCTGCTGATGGAGCTTGATGGCTTACTTTTCGAAGATTTTTGCGATAAATCTAAGTGCGCTCTGTCTCGCAAATGCCCGAACAGGTTAATTTTTTGATATTGACCGAATTAACCGGTTAGTACATTTTCCATCTCATAAACCTTGGCCATCAGTGCCGAGGAACAATAAAAACAATGGAGACACCCTCATGCGGCCGCAATTGTTCATCTTCGAATTCCCCGTCACGCAACCATCTGTTGCTTGTTTGATCTTGCGCGATATCTGCGTGTGCACCACATCTCAGTCAGCGCCAGACCGGTAGTTGCCTTCGCCGCGCTACGCTCATTGCGTCGGGTTCAGGGTTTCTGCGAGGTATCAATAATGAAAAGAATAGTCGGCCTGTACTTCAAACTGCTCAAGCTGCTGATTGTGTTGTGCATGATCGCCATGCTCTTGCTGGTGTTCGGTAATGTCGTGCTGCGCTATGCCTTCAACTCGGGCATCAGCGTGTCGGAAGAGCTGTCGCGCTGGTTGTTCGTCTGGATGATCTTTCTCGGCGCGCTGGTAGCGCTCAAAGACCGTGCCCATATGGGTTTCGACAGCCTGGTCCGGCGTTTGCCCGCTGGTGGCAAGCGTTTCTGCCTGGTGGTAGGGCACCTGATGATGCTTTACATCTGCTGGCTGGTGTTCATCGGCAGTTGGCAGCAGGCGGTCATCAACATAGACGTGGTCGCACCCGCGTCAGGTTTATCCATGGCGTTGTTCTACTCGTCGGGGTTGGTGTTTGGTGCCAGCGCTGCGGCGATCCTGGTGTATGAGTTGTACCTGGTGATGACCGGCAAACTGGCGGATGACGAGCTGGTAATGGTCACGGACAGCGACGCCTCCGAGGAAATCAAGCAGATCCACAGCCAGCAACCGCCTGTTGAGAGAACCCATCCATGACTCTGGTTATTTTTCTCGGTTCGTTGATTGGCACCATGGCGCTGGGCATTCCAATCGCGTTCGCTTTACTGCTGGTCAGTGTCGCCCTGATGGTGCAACTCGACCTGTTCGATGCCCAGATCATTGCGCAGAACCTGCTCAACGGCGCTGACAGTTTTCCCTTGATGGCCGTGCCGTTTTTCATGCTGGCGGGCGAAATCATGAATGCGGGCGGTCTGTCCAAACGGATCGTCAACATTGCCATGGCGTTGGTGGGGCATAAGCGCGGTGGTCTGGGTTACGTGGCCATTCTTGCGTCGTGCTTGCTGGCATCGCTGTCGGGTTCCGCGGTGGCCGACGCTGCAGCGCTTGCAGCATTGCTGGTGCCGATGATGGTGCGTGCCGGGCACAACCGTGCTCACTCGGCGGGGTTGATCGCGGCCGGCGGCATTATCGCGCCGGTGATTCCGCCGAGTATTGGTTTCATCGTGTTTGGTGTCGCGTCCGGCGTTTCGATCTCCAAGCTGTTTCTGGCCGGTATCGTGCCGGGGCTGATGCTCGGTGCATCGTTGGCAGTGGCGTGGTGGTTCGTTTCCCGGAAGGAAAATATCGAGCCGCCCCCAAAACAAAGCGCGGCGCAAGTCATGCGCACCCTGATCGAAGGGCTATGGGCACTGGGTTTGCCGATGATCATCGTCTTCGGCCTGAAGTTCGGGATTTTTACACCCACAGAAGCCGCAGTGGTCGCCGCGGTTTACTCGCTGTTTGTTGCGTTGGTGATCTACCGGGAAATCAAGATCAATCAGTTGTACGACCTGATTCTGGCCTCCGCGAAAACGACTTCTGTGGTGATGTTTCTGGTCGCTGCCGCCATGGTCTCGTCGTGGCTGGTGACCATTGCCGAACTGCCGGACCAACTGGCTGGCGTGCTTGAGCCGTTCATGGACAACCAGACGATATTGCTGATCGTCATCATGTTGCTGGTGATTGTGGTCGGTACGGCCATGGACATGACCCCGACCATCCTGCTGCTGACCCCGGTGCTGATGCCTGCTGTGGTCATGGCCGGTATCGACCCGGTGTATTTCGGCGTGCTGTTCATGATCAATTGCGCCATCGGGTTGATTACGCCCCCTGTGGGAACGGTGCTGAACGTGGTGTGTGGTGTTTCCAAAATCAGCATGGATGAAATCATTCGCGGTGTCTGGCCGTTCATGCTGGCCCAGTTTGTTGTGCTGTTTCTGCTGGTGCTGTTCCCTTCGCTGGTGCTTGTACCGTTGAAGTTTTTCACCGGCTGATACCGGTGTGCATTCCCGTAACTCGACTTCTAAAAACAATATGGAGAGTGACATGCAAAAACTGATGAAAACCCTGCTGGCCGGGGCCTGCGCCACAGGTCTGCTGCTGGGCAGCATGGCCAGCCATGCGGCTGAAATTCGTGAGCGCACGCTGCGCTTCGCGTTCCAGAACGTACAGGAACATCCACAGGGGCAGGGGGCTCAGAAGTTCGCCGAGCTGCTGGCGCAAAGCAGCGGTGGCAAGATCAAGGTCAAGCTGTTTCCGGGGGGCACTCTGGGCGGTGACGTCGTGACGGTTTCCGCGTTGCAGGGCGGCACCCTGGACATGACTGTCCTGAACTCCGGCATTCTGGCTGCCCAGGCGCCGGACTTTGCCATGCTCGACTTCCCGTTCCTGTTCAATAACATCGAAGAGGCCCACGCCGTTATCGATGGCCCGGTCGGTCAGAAGCTCGCTGCGCAACTGGACAGCAAAGGGCTGGTCAGCCTCGGTTACTGGGACCTTGGGTTTCGCAACGTGACCAACAGCAAGCACCCGATCAACAAGCTGGAAGACATGCAGGGCCTGAAGATCCGCGTGATCCAGTCGCCGATCTATCTGGACACCTTCAACGCGCTGGGTGCAAATCCGGTAGCCATGGCCTTCCCTGAGGTCTACACCGGCCTGGAGCAGGGCGTCATCGACGGTCAGGAGAACCCGCTGACGGTGATTCAGGGCAGCAAGTTTTATGAAGTGCAGAAGTACATCTCGACGACCGGGCATATCTTCAATCCGCAGTCTTTCATCATTGGCCAGAAAACCTGGAACAAGCTGAATGACGATGAAAAGAAGCTGGTTAAAGACGCTGCGGTAAAAGCTCAGCAGTATCAACGTGAAGTGACTGCAAGCAGCATGGACAAGGCCCGTGGTTATCTTGAACAGCAAAAAAACGTAGCCGTGAACGACATTTCTGCAGAAGAGAAAGATCGTTTCCGTGAGCGCGTTCAGCCGGTGATCAAGAAGTACTCGGAAAAACTTGATGGCGAGCTGGTGAAGTTGATGTACGACGAAATCGCCAAGGTGCGTGCCGGGCAATAAGTCCTGCCTGAAGGGCCATAAGTCGGCAGTGCCGCTTATGGCCGCCGTTTGAAGTGAAATACGCATAATCCCGTCACGCAAATCCCGTGACGGTTAACCACGTTGAACCGGTAATACGGGCCTTTTCAGGTCGCGTATGACTGTGCTCGTCCAACTGAAATGGGGATAACAAAAATGGCTAAATTAAATACCCTTGCAGCGAATGTTCTCGGTTTCACCACAACGGCGCTGGGGCTGTCGTTGATCGCGCCGGGTGGCGCAATGGCTGCGGGTTTCGCTGACGATGCCAAGGTCACTCTGGGCTTGCGCAACTTCTATATCAATCGCAACTTTGTTGACCCGACTAACCCGCAAAGCAAAGCCGAAGAATGGACGCAGAGTTTCATTCTGGATGCCAAGTCCGGTTTTACTCAGGGCGTGGTGGGGTTTGGCGTTGATGTATTGGGCATGTGGTCGGTGAAGCTGGACGGCGGTGGCGGTACTTACGGTACGGCGTTGTTGCCACGCCACAGTGACGGGCGTCCGGCCGATGATTTCGGTCGGCTGGCCGTGGCGGGCAAGGCACGGATCTCGAAAACCGAATTGAAGGTCGGGGAGTGGATGCCGGTATTGCCGATCCTGCGTTCGGATGACGGCCGCTCGCTGCCTCAAACCTTCCAGGGCGCGCAGATCACCTCCAATGAAATCGATGGCCTGACCCTTTATGGCGGCCAGTTTCAGGGCAACAGCCCACGTAACGACGCAAGCATGGAGGACATGAACTTCGGTGGTGGTGTGTCTGATCGATTCAACTTCGTCGGCGGCGAGTACAAGTTCAATCAGAATCGCACCATGGTCGGCGTGTGGGGCGCGGAGCTGAAAGACGTTTATAACCAGCAATACCTGCAATTGGTGCACAGCCAGCCGTTGGGCGACTGGACGCTGGGGGCAAATCTGGGGTTCTTCAAAGGCGGGGAAGACGGGCGCGAGCTGGCTGGCAATCTGGATAACAAGACGTATTCGGGATTGTTCTCTGCCAAGTATGGCGCTCATGTGTTCTACGTGGGCCTGCAAAAAGTCAGTGGCGACACCTGGATGCGGGTCAACGGCACCAGTGGCGGTACGCTGGCTAACGACAGCTACAACGCCAGCTTCGATAACGCCGAAGAGCGCTCCTGGCAAGTCCGCCACGATTACGACTTCGCCGGGCTTGGCGTCCCGGGCCTGACCTTGATGAACCGCTACATCAGCGGCGACAACGTCAGAACGTCAGCCACCACCGATGGCAAGGAATGGGCGCGGGAAACCGAGCTGGCCTACACCATTCAGAGCGGCGTCCTGAAGAAGCTCAATCTCAAGTGGCGCAACTCCA
This sequence comes from Pseudomonas maioricensis, assembly GCF_022790535.1. Lineage (GTDB taxonomy): Bacteria > Pseudomonadota > Gammaproteobacteria > Pseudomonadales > Pseudomonadaceae > Aquipseudomonas > Aquipseudomonas maioricensis. The sequence goes on along the minus strand of NZ_LOHG01000018.1, from coordinate 27,059 downwards.
CCATGCGCCGTGATTTCAGCAACAACGAGTTCGACGAAAACCGCCTGATCATCAACTACCCGTTATCGATTTTGTAATCAGTAGTACGGTTTAAAACGGAACTCTGTAGGAGTGAGCTTGCTCGCGATTCGATGTTTCTGTCGATAAGTGTTCGCCTGACCTGTCGCCATCGCGAGCAAGCTCACTCCTACAGGACCTGGCAATCCGGCTGATTTGCCAGCCTCATTTCAACAGCTGTTTCACCAACTCCGGCGTCACGTAGTGCGGGCCGTCGAACAGGTACAGCGGGTAGCCGTCATACGCTTCCAGCTGCGGTTTGAGCTCATCTACGGTGGCTGAGCGGAAACCGCCACCGTATTGCGGGCGGAAAGCTTCGGCGATGATTCGCACGCGGTCCTTGCCCAGTCTGTCGCGCAGCGCATCGGCATAGGTGCGAGCCACCGGGGCTGTGCGGGCGTAGACGCCGACGCCGTCCTGGAAGAACACGCCGATGTCGTCGGGTAGCCATTGCTTGAGCCAGTCAGCCGTAGCAGCAGGGCCGATATTGGCGCCGTCGTAAACGCTGATCCATAAAGGCCTTGGCAGTTTGGCCAGCAGTGCAGGCAGCTCCTTGGCCTTTGTCCAGCTGGGATCAACTTCGGCTGGAAAATAGTAGCCCGTGACGTTCAGCGGCAAAGAGAGTTTGGCAACGCGCTCTGAAAGTTTAGCCAGTTGCTCAACGTTATCCCGTGAGCGATTCTCGCTGAAATACCCGGCCAGACCGACGATAACGTCTTTGGCCCAGGGCTCTTTGCCGATCCGTACCCAGTCAGGCATGACCGGCACGCCGGGCAAGCCAGTACCCGGAACAAACGCCTGATCGTCGACGACTGTCCACTGCACCAGCAATTCCCGTGCGCCGAGTTTGTGCCAGTCTCCCTTGATGCCCACCGTGGCGTTGTCCGATTGCCAGACCATACCGACGATTCCCGGATTCAACGGTTTAACTGCGTTTGCTATCAACATGGCGATCCCTGTCCCTATCATGGCTGCAAGCAGCAGAGCGGTCAGAGTCGCACGGTTTAACGGCCTACCTGTAATCCTCACGGTAGCGCCTTGTTGATGCGCTGATGCCACTGGCTCAACGAAACCACGCCTTTGGCGTTCCAGTTGGCCGACGCATCAGGGCCTTGATGAAACTGGCCTTCGTTGAATTGCCATACGATCACCTGAGGTTTCTGCTGGGCAAAATCCGTTGACTGCAAGTATTGCAGCAGGGTGGCCCAAGGTCCGACATCTCCCGGGTTCCAGGTCAGCGTCACCGGTCGGTCCAGCGCGTTGGACAGCTTCTGCGTGAAGCCCAGATAAGGCTGTACAAAGCTGTTGCCAATCACATGAACGGGCGCAGGTGCATCGTCGATCAACAAGTCTTTTTCCACCTGATGACGCACGGTGTAGATGTCCCGGCCAATGGCTTTGCGCTTGACCGCAGGCAGGAAGTTACTGGCCAGATCGCCAAACGCTCGCTTGTCGAACCACTCACCGAGTACGGCGCCGCCACCGGGCTCGCCCTGCAACGTATAGCGCTGCTTGATCAGGTTTGCCGTGGCATCAGCCGTGTTCTCGGCACTCCAGGCCGTCCAGTGATAGTCGGCGCGGTAGAACGCCGTTTGATCACCGTGTTCGGTTTGCTGCAGGATCGGCTTGATGTCCAGCGTGGTCAGACCAGCCTTGTGCATCGCGCCTTGCAATTGCTCGTAACGTTGCGCCACGGCAGGTTTCAGCGGCTGATCGGCGGGCAGGCGCTGCGCATAAAACGGCGCTTTCATGGGCACGACCAGCACCACCAGAGCGATCTTGTTGCGCTCAAGTTGCTGCTGCACATCCTTGATCAGCGCGATGCTGCGGGTGGTACCGGCATTGTCGACTTTGTTCAGGCTTTCCCAGGCCGGAAACAACCAGCCGTCTTTGCCGGTGATCACTGCCGAAGCAGCCTGTACCGCAGTGCTGGAGAAGCCCAGCAATAATACGGCGGTCATCATCGCGGGCAGCGGCAGGCGGCGACCGGAGAGGGACATATTCAGTCGGGCCATCATGGCGCAGTCTGATCGACGAGGCCGACCAGACGCGGCGTCTGGCCCGAGCCGATCAGAAACAGGCTATAGCGATCACCGGCCTTGAACGGTTCCAGTTTGAACGGCAGGCTGGCGCTCTGACCACAACTGGCAATCAGGGTCGCTTGCACCGGATTGATGGTGCGCTGCGCCTGGCCCTTGAGTGGCACCTGGCTGAACACGCTGGAGCCGTTGGCCAGTTTGACATCCGCCTTTTCGCAGCCGTTGCTCAGGTTGTAAAGGTTCAGCTCGGCACGCAAGTCCTTGCCGCGCACAGGCGGGTCAACCACCAACCGTGGAGCTGCGGCGGGGTTGCTGTCGAGGATCAGCGTGACAAAAGCGTTGGCTGGAGCCTTGAGGTCTTTTATCTCACGGCCATTCACCGTCAGGCGTAAGGGCTGACGGCCATCGACTACCTGAAACGGGCTGGCCAGTGTCGATTGCGCGGACAGGTTGAAGCTAGCGCCCTGATCAATGCGTACCTGCAGGGTGCTGTCGGATGGATTGACCACCCGGACCCAGGCAGAGCCTTCCGGCAGTTTTGATTCATACAACTGAGCGATTTCAGACGCGGCCTGGGCCGAGGTGGCAGCCAGACTCATGCCCAGCCACAAGCAGATTCGAGGGTACATATCAGTCCTCAGTAAGAGTAAGTCAGTCGAGCAAACACGCCTTTGGCGCGGTCATCGCCAGACACCTTCACTCGATATTGCAGAGAAAAATCCACGTAGGAGCGGGGCGCGTTGTAAGCGTCTTCGCGGAACCAGTAGCGCACGTTATTACCCACACCAACGCCTGCCGCGTGGCCCGACGAATAATCAGCGCGGCCATCTGCACCGGTTTTGCTGTTCATCTTCGAGTCGTAGTCGTAAGCGGCCACCACATGCGGAAAGGTGACCCAACGCGAGCCAGTACCGCCGATGGCGTAGCTGCGGCCGCCTTGCCATTCGCTGTTGAAGTAATTGCGCGAATCGTTGACGTAGTGACCGGCTTCGGCGAACAACTGCGAGGTCCACCAGCTTGGCGTGTCGACCCGCAGGTCGGTGCCGATGCTGGAGCCGTAACCCAGACGCAGCAGCCAGTCCCCGTCGACGTTTGAGGAACCGATCGGAAAGGTTCGTTCCGCAGCCGCCATCACGTTCAGCGACGAGAACGGTTTGACCCGTACGCCGAGCGCGCCTTGCAGTGCGTCGAGGCCGGTGTCGGAGTCGCTGTTCCTGGCCCACAAGGTGTCGGTGATTCGTCCGTAAAGCTCGACGAAGCGTGCGTTGCGATAACCCAGTGGGCGCCATGACAGTTCGGTACTGTTCTGCAGGCTGTCATTGCTGCTGCCACCACTTCCACCGTTGCCATTGCTGCCGGTACTCGGTGCTGAGCTCAAGCCGCTGCTGGAGCTGTTGCCGCGATAGCTCGTGGTGCTGATCAGGCCCCAGGTGCGCGACACGTCGGCCACGGCTCGGCGGGTATCAAACAGCTGCTGAGCAGGCATCTCCAGCTCACCGGAGTTTTTCGCGTCGATCACGCGCTTGAAGTAACCGACCGCTTGCTCGTCATCATTGACGCGCATGGCGTTGTACGCCGCATCCTGAGTGGCGGTTGGCGGCAGTGGCGCCTCGGTGTCCGCCTTGCGAAACGAGTCATGTGCCGCCTCGTCGTCACCGGCCTGTACCGAGAGATAAGCCACCTGCAGATTGCTCATGCCTTCCAGCTCGCCTGCATCACGGGCTTGCTGCAAGCGCTCACGTGCCGTCCGGCGCTGACCCAGCGCCGCGTAAAGGCTGGCTTCTTCATACGTCGGCAGGCTGCCGAGCGCCAAGGCCTGGGTGAAGTCTTTGCGCGCCCCGGAATCATCTCCGGTTTGTTGGCGCAGCCAACCACGTTGAGCCAGCAGGCGGGCATCGTCGCCGTTGGCGGCAATGCCTTCACTGGCCGCATCAATCGCTTCCGGTAGACGTTTTTGTTCAGTCAAAGCACTGACCAGCAAGCTGCGATAAGCCGGGTTTTGCGGCGCGCGGCGAATAGCCTCGCGGGCGAGGGCGGCGGCCGAAGCCGAGTCCTTGCGGGCCAATGCGGCGTAAGCTTGCACGGCAGTGTCGGTTCCCGCATCGCGCTGGTTGCCTGGCCAGATATCGCAGATCAGGCCGAAGGCGCTTTCCTGACAGTTCAATGCCGGGGCAGGGAAGCGCACGGCGGTTTTCAGGCCTTTGCTTTGCTGGCGTACCACCACCTGCGCAGCGGCACGACGACGGGCGACTTCGCCACCCTCGTCTGGCTTCAGTTGTTGCAACTGGTCGAGCGCTTGTTGTGGATTGCCGCTGGCCAGCGCCAGATCCGCTGCGAAGAAACGAATCTCGCGCTCCTCGGAATCCAGCAAACCTTCAATGGCCAGCGCTTGATTCAAGTCTGCCTGCGCTGCTTGAGTTTTACCCTGACGGTCCAGTGCATAGCTGCGCAGCACCCACGGTGCAATTTCGCCGTCGTCCTGTGCCAGTGCACCGGTTGCGGCCTGTTCGGCTGCGGGATAGTCCCGGGAGGCGAGCAGGGCGCTGATCAACAGTTGCTGGTTAGCAGCGATTTCCGGAGCCCAGCCGACTGCTCGGCGGGCTTGATTCACGGCTTCTGGCAGGTTGTTCTGTTCCAGCGCGCGATAACCGGCAATGGCCAGCGGTGCAGCGATCTGACGGCGAATGGCCTCGCGGCGCATCAACAACGCGTCGTCATCCGGGAAGACCCGCAGCGCTTCGGTGGTTGCCTGATCGGCTTCGACCAGATGCTGTTGGCGCTGCAAGGATTCGATCAGCAACAACCGATAATCCATGCGTTTGGGGGCCACGGCGATGGCTTTGCGAGCGGACTGCGCCGCAACACCGAAGTCATCGCGGTCGTACGCTTTAAACGCTTGAGCAGCGGCCGCGAAGCCGGGGGACTGGCGCGCGTTTGGATAGCGACGCGGATTATCGCGCATGTCCTTGTCACGTTCCGCCAGTTCGATCAGCCGGTTCAACCGGGTTACGTCGGCACGCTGACGCAACGCCTCGCGCGCCTTGGCAATCGCCAGGTCGTAATCTTTGCGATCGTAAGCGCTGTAGGCTTCGTTGGCGGTTTGATAAGCCGGACCGGTCAACGGCAGAGGCAGCGTTTCGCCGTAGCTTAATGCGGGCAGCAGGCTTGCGCCCGCGACCATCAGGCTCAGCAGAGAGCGTCTCATAATGTCGGCTCCGGCTGATAATGGCTGTGCTGGCGAGCGACCGCCTGTTCGATGGTAGCCCTCGGCAGTACGCCGATATCCACCAGATAATCGCCGATACGGCCGTGTTGCTGCGGTTTGTAATGCAGCATCGCGTTGTTGAATACAGTGCGATCCAGCAGACCCATTTCGATCAGCAGATCACCCAGCAGCGGCGCACTGGCGTGTGGCAATGCACGGTCATCGGAGGCATCGAGTTGACGCAACTGGCTGATGATTTCGCTTTCCCGGGCAATCAATTGCACAGGCTCGCTGCCCAGCTCGGTGCTGATCTCTTCCAGCCCTTCAACTGACAACGGGCTGGCCACGGCAACTTGTGGACGACCCTCAGGGCTCAGGCCCAGCGGTACGACACGCCAGCGCAGGGCAAACTCGTCGGCTAATACGGGTGCTGCAAGTCCGGCCTTCGACGCGACGTCGAACACACGCGGCAAGTCGTTCTGGAACGCGATGGCTTCGGCCAGGGTTTCATCATCCAGCCAGCCGTTGTTGAGCAGGATCCGCCCCAGTGGCAACTGGCGAGTCTGCTGTTCAGCCAGTGCACTCTGCAGGTTGCTGTCGTTGATGGCCTGCCATGACAACAGCACGCTGCCCAGTTTGCGCGGCGCTACCGCCACCAGATCGGTGGACGGGAAGTCGTGCATGGTTTTATCCCAGACCAGCTTGCGGTTCATGACCTTGCCAACGATAAACATCTTCCAGGCGCGGGAGGCGGCCATGAAGTTGACGAAGTTACCGACGACCATGCGGGGGATGGACAGCAATGCATGCTGCCAGCCGTACAGAACGCCAGTGAAATAGCAGCGGTGAATGACGCGCCAGGCCAGGGCGATACCGTTGGCCAGCAACAGGTATTTGATGAAGCCATTGGTTTCAAACGGGGTAGGGAAGCTCGTATTCCACAAGCCGCTCTGGCGCAGGATGATCAACGCCAGCAGTTGCACCAGAATCAGGTACGCAATGATGCTGACGAAAGCGGTAATGATGCCTTTGCGGTCACGAAACAACAGATAACGGTTGGCCAGCGAGCCGTTCCAGCCCATCTGTTCCCAACCTTGCAGGCCGATGCCCAGTGTCCAGCGAGCTTTCTGGCGAAACGCGGTGCGGAACGTATCGGGGAAAAACTCCCGTACGCACAGGGGCATTTTCAGGGTCGACTCGTAAGGCTTTCTGAACCACGATTTACGCAGCACCCGGTACTCCACCGGGAAGCGCACGAAGATCGCGTTCATGCCGACTTTTGCCAGGCGCGCGCCTACATCGTAGTCCTCGGTGAGGCTATCGGTGTTGAACGGCATGTTCTGGGTTTCCCCGGCCAGCACACGTAGCGCCCGGTGGGAGAAACAAGTGCCGACACCGGCGGAAGGCACGGTGTCACTCATGCTTTCGCGCACCACCAGGTCTTTGCCGTGCCATTCGGCAAACTCGTCCATGTAGGTGCCCGCGACCCATTCGTACCAGTTGCGCTCAAGCGAAACCACGGGCAGTTGAATCATGTCCTTGCGCGGCAGCAGGTAATTGAACAGGCGCAATTCCAGCGGGTGCAGCACGTCTTCACTGTCGTGCAACACCACTCCGGCGAAGGTTATGCCTTGGGTTTTCTCGTGCAGGAAAATCGCCTGAATCACCCAGTTCAGGCAGTCAGCTTTGCAGGTCGGCCCGGCGTGCGGGACTTCTACACGGTGCAACTGCTTGTAACGGCGACGCATACGTTCGACTTCGTCGATGGTGCGCTGGTCGTTGATGTAGGTGCCGACAAACACCACGTAGTTCTGGTAATCCAGCGTCGACACCATGTTTTCGATCATGGGGGCGATGACGTCGTATTCCAGCCACGCCGGGACCATGATCGCCAGGGGCTGCTCATCCCGGGCGACCAATTGCTCGGCGGTCAGCGGGCGGTATTTGCGCCCGGCAGTGAAGCTGCGGAATATCCGGCGAGACCAGTACCACAGGTCAATGAACAGATCGTCCAGGCTGGAAATCAGGATCAGTATGGCGACCACAATCGTCGCGACTTCCAGGAAGCTGTAGTAGTGGGCCAGCCAGTAGGGCCAATAAAGCGACGTCATCTCAGGTTCCCGTTACTGGCGATTGCGACGGGCGCTACGGCCAGCCAGCAACAATACGAGGAACAACAGGATGCCGCCCGGGATCAGCCAGAGCAGGGAAGGCGTGCGCCATGCGTCCAGACCTTTTGGCTCGTCATCATCGATCATCTGGCTGCCGTTCGGGTCTTTGCTGTCTACGGTGGTCAGCGCGCCGTTGCTACCCAGAATGCTCGTGTCGCCACGGGTCAGCAGAATCGGCTTGGCGAACTGCGGTGCGTCAGCGCCCAGCGTCTGATAAACCAGACCGTGCTGTCTGCCGGACTCGACCACTTGCAGGGAAGCGAGGTTATTCAACTGAGTCACGTCCAGCAGGACCTGATCCTTGTGGTTGATGCGCAGACGACCTTGATCATCAACTTGCACGGCCTGTTTGCTGTCTTTGATCGGCAGGGCGAAGGCGAGGAAGGATTTGTCAGGCGTGACCGCGGCTTTCGGGTCGGCGCTGACTTTCAGCTGTGCCCGCAATGGTGAAACACCGCTGGCGCTGGCCACCGAAATCACCTGCGGCAAACTGCTGGCCGGGTGATCCAGCCAGGCTTGTGGTACCAACACTTGAGTGTCCACCGCGAAACGTGCGGCCATGCCTGCGAAGTCATCGCTCGGCGTGGTTTTCTCCAGCACGATGTGGCTGGTCGGGCGTACTGCAACCGGGAACGCCTGAGGGGTTTCCAGGCAACGGTCGCTGACCGGCTGGCGCTGGAAGGAAACGCGCAGCACGTTGGTCGAACCCAGGGCATAACGCGGGATGCGCGCTTCAATGCGTTGTTTCTCGCCATTGGCTTCCAGCTGCTGCGCGCCAATCAGGTAGTCATTGAGGAACAGCGAGGCGACAGGGGCCGTGTCCGAAGCACCCGGCGCAGCAGAGACATCAATCACCGCCTTGACTGGCAAGCGCCCGTCATAGGCGACGGCGCCCAGCGGGAACGAAGCACTCCAGTCGGCCTTGGCCAACACGTCGATGGTGCCCGGCTCGCCGCCCAGTCGCGACAGCGCTACACGGCCATCGGTGTCCAGCGGGGCTTGCGCTTCGCTGATGGCCAACTGGCGAGTACGAGCCAGTTTGTTCCACGCCGAGCTGAACATCGTCAGCGCTTTGGTGGTGGCGTCGGGGGCAATCATCAGCATCGGACGGCTGCCCAGCAAGGCCAGGCGTACGTTGTCTTTGCCGGTTTTCTGGCCTGCGTTGATGTGGCGCTCACGCCACTGGTTCAGCGCATCGGCAGCCGCTGCATCGCGGCCTTGAATCTGAGTATGCAAAGCGTCCAGCGATTCGTTGATTGCCTTGAGCAGTTGCGGATCATTGATCGCCAGGTCTGCCTGCACGTTCGGCGTCTGGCCCAACACCAGCAACGCACCGATTTGTGCCGGGTCGCTCAGGGTTTGCGTGCCTTTGCCATTGAGGCTGGCAAACGCGGGAATATTCAGCAGCTCAGCGGGAACACGCAGCGCGCTCAGGTCGACACTGTCCTGCAAGGCAGGGAAGGGCAGGATGCGTGCGTATTTACCGATGCGCTCCAGCGCCACGCCTATTCGCCAGGCGGCGTCGTAACTTTCAGCAGACAAACTGCCAGGAGCAACCATGATGCCTGGCTTGCCGGGCAGGGCGTTCCACGCTGCGCCGATATCCTGCAGATCGTTGGCGTTATAGCTGTAGGTCAGGCGGGTGCTCGGGTCGATGCGCAATACGTTGCCGATAACGCGTTCGTCTTCACACAGCACGCGCGAAACAATCGACGACCAGGCAACGCCCAGCCGCACCGAACCGCTGTCGCGTGCGGCCTTGTCGACGCCCAACGTGGCATTGGCACTTCCTTGCGGTTCAGTCAGGCCTTCTGCACGCACCGGGTAGCCATCCAGCGACAACAGCATGGTGTTGCGTCCGCCTTCACCATTCAGGTAACTGGCATCGAACTGCAAGGTCGCGTCAGTCAGCGGTACCCCGGCCGGAACCGGCAGATACAGCTCGCGCCGCGAATCGGTGGAGCCGAGGATGATCGGCGTATCGATACCCAGATCACTCAGGCGAATTTCGCGCTGCTGTTGGGTATCAGTGTTCAACCGATTGATCGCCTGAGTGAGCGGGCTGTCAGCGGCCAGGGCAAAGTTAGGCACGAGCGCGAGCAGGCTCACGCCACAGGCAAGGGCGCTGAGCGCGCCCGATTGGGTGGCAACGGAAGACTTCATTCAGGCAGATCTCGGGTTGTTGGGGGCGAATGTTTAATGTTTATTGGAATGTGGATACCGGATGGTTCAGGGCGGTATGGGTAATGACCCGTGGGATGTCGATGTCGCGCGGTGGCTTGCCCACCACAAACTCATGCATGGGTCTGCCCAGCAAGACGTCGACGATCCGCGAGCTGGCCTTGCCGTCACCGTAAGGGTTGGCTGCCTGGGAAGCGCGACGCCACAGCAGGTCGTCGTCGTAGAGCGCGGACACGCCGTTGACGATCGATTCAGGTGAGGTACCGACCAACCGCACAGTGCCAGCGGCAACCGCTTCCGGCCGCTCGGTCACTTCGCGCATCACCAGCACGGGTTTACCAAGGGAAGGGGCTTCTTCCTGCACGCCGCCCGAGTCGGTCAGGATCACGTGAGCACGCTGCATCAAGCGCACGAACGCCAGGTAATCCAGCGGCTCGATCAGGTGCACATTATCCAGACCGCCCAGATGCTCGTTGACCGGGCCTTGAACATTGGGGTTCAGGTGCACGGGGTAGACGATCTGAATGTCGTTGCGGCTGGCCAGCTGGCGCAGGGCTTTACAGATATCGAGGAAGCCGTCGCCGAAGTTTTCCCGACGGTGACCGGTGACCAATAGCACCTTGCGACCAGGCTTGATAAAGGCAAACTGGCTATCAAGACGGTCGCGCAGCGCGTTGTCCTTATTGATGCGCTCTGCAGTGAGTTGCAGCGCATCAATCACGGTATTACCGGTGACGAAGGAGCGGCCTTGCAGGCGTTCGCCGAGCAAATTGGTGCGCGACTCAAACGTCGGTGCAAACAACAGGTCGGCGCCCAGATCAATACAGCGGCGGTTCATCTCTTCCGGCCACGGCGAGCGGATGTCTCCGGTACGCAGACCGGCTTCCACATGGCCGACCGGGATGCGCCGGTGGAACGCAGCCATCGCCGCAACCATGGCTGAGGTGGTATCGCCATGTACCAGAACGCGGTCTGGCTGGATCATGTCCAGCACCGGATCAATGGCGTCGTACAGCGAGGCCGTTAGCGTATTGAGGTTCTGATTCGGCTTCATCACGTCGAGGCTGAAGTCAGGCGTGAGATCGAACAGATCCATCACCTGCCTGAGCATGCTTTGATGCTGGCCCGTTACGCAGATGAGCGAGTGGACACCTGATTCAGCCGCAAGCGCTTTAACCAGTGGCGCCATCTTGATGGCTTCAGGCCGCGTGCCGAAAATCGACAGGACTTTAATCCTTGAATGACTGCGAGCGATGATGCCCTCCTCGCGCAAATTTATTGCGCCGCACAGTAGCCGACCCAAGGCCGGAGGGCGCTTGAGTTAACTAGCGAATGAGTTTTAGTGGGCCGGGGTTAAATCAGAATGGAGACATGATTATTCACTTCGTGTGATATGGCGCATTGCCTTGCTTCCCGGAACAGGGCCGATTATTAGCAGCATTCGCAATGAGTGCAAAGATTTATATACACTTTTTATGTTTAATTTCGCAGGGCGAAACTTTTGGTTTATCGATGAGTCTTTAAAAGGTTTCGGGTGAATTTGACGGAGGGCGTCTGGAAGGGCGTTACTTGTTTTAAGGTGCTGTATTTAAAGGTTTTTATATTATCTGTGTACCGCTCGTCACTGCGTGTTGAATCTTTTGTGTAGGCGGTTGTCAGCCTGGGTTCTTGATAACTTGCGAGTCGGTTGAATGACGCCTGTATATTGTCGGCAGTGCAGAGTGTCCGACAATACTGCATGAATCACAAGTGTAGTTCGATAATAGTTTTGAACCTGAAAGATTTTCTCTGGTCAGCCGCGCGGACACTACATCGGTTCCGTACTGCCTGCCACACTTCAATCACCGGAATAGCCGCGTGCCTATATAGAAGGTCGTGTTGTGTGTGCCTTACATCACATCACATCAATGAAGTGAAGAAGATCGCCCCGCGCCTCTGACATTGCTCCTCTGTTGAAAAATCATCGCCTGACAGGGGGTGATCGCGAGCAAGCTCACTCCTACAGTTAGAAAGCATTCCAATCATAGAGTTGAATTGTTACTGCCAGGAGCTGCCCCAGCGTCCCTGACACCGCGGGCCCTGTAGGAGCGAGCTTGCTCGCGATAGCGGCAGCACTGTTTAAAAATCATCGCCTGACCGGGTGCGATCGCGAGCAAGCTCACTCCTACAGTTAAAAGCATTCCAATCATAGAGTTAGTCGTTACTGCCAGGAGCTGCTCCAGCGTCCCTGACACCGCGGGCCCTGTAGGAGCGAGCTTGCTCGCGATAGCGGCAGCACTGTTTAAAAATCATCGCCTGACCGGGTGCAAGACCTTATCCGTGACCGTCAGGATCGCCTGCTCGAAGAGCAACGCCGTCGCCTTGAAGAACTCAAGGACTTGCCCGGTCGCCAGCAAACGCCAACGGCCCCGGTAGCACCCGCCGATACCCGTTGCTTCCCGATCAAAACCATCGAGCTCAAAGGCGCGGCCTCGCTGTCCACCCGCGAGCGTGATGCGCTGCTTGAACCCTTCATCGGCCAATGCCTCGGGGTGGCGCAGCTTAATGGCGTACTCAAGGCCATCACCGATCACTACATCGATAAAGGCCTGGTGACGACCCGCGCCTACCTGCCGCAACAGGACCTGTCCCAAGGCACGCTTCAAGTGCTGGTCGTCGAAGGCAAGCTGGAAAGCCTCAAGGGCGACACGGGCAGCGGCTTGTCGCCACGCGAGCTGGCCATGGCTTTTCCGGGGCGCGAAGGCCAGGAGTTGAACCTGCGCCAGATCGAGCAACTGCTCGATCAGCTCAACCGTCTCCCTTCCAATCAGGCAAAGATGGAGCTGGCCCCCGGAAGCGCCGTGGGTGGCAGCACGGTGCTGGTCAAGAACACCCCGCAAAAACCCTGGCGCGCCACACTGGCCCGCCATAACGATGGCCAGAAAAGCACCGGCGAACAGCAGTGGGGCGTGGGCCTGGACTGGGACAGCCCTTTGGGCCTGGCGGATCAATTGAACCTGCGTGGCGGCCGCGACGCGGTCAGCGACCATCAGCGCAGCTATTACAGCAGCATGCTCAATTACAACCTGCCATGGGGCTGGTGGAATTTCAGTTACACCTACAGCGACAGTGAATACCGCACCCTCGGCCAGGGCGTCGGGTTCGACTTCAAATACACCGGTGAAAGTCAGACCCACCAGTTTCGCGCCGAGCGCGTCATCCACCGTGACGCCAAAGGTAAAACCGCCCTGAGCGCTGGCCTGAGCCATCTGCGCACCCGTAACTTCATCGAAGACAGCGAACTGGCCAACGGCGGCCAGCGCATCACCGAAGCTCAGTTCGGTTTCAGTCATGGCCGTGTGGTGGGCAGCGCGTTCGCCAACCTTGAACTGGGCATGCAGCAGGGCGTTGGTGCTCTGGACGCCATGGGCGAAGGCGAGCGCGCCAGCAACGAACCCACCGCACGCTATCGCAAATACACCGCCACCCTCAGTTATCTGCAGCCGTTCCAGATCGGTGACGAGCGCTTCAGTTTCAGCAGCCTGGCCACCGGTCAGCGCAGTGAAGACATGCTCTACAACAGCCAGCGTTTCAGCGTCAGCGGCCAGTCAGCCGTGCGCGGCTACAAGGAGCAGTTTCTCTCCGGCGACAGCGGCGGTTACTGGCGCAACGATTTGCGCTGGACTCGCCCGGTCACCCTCGACTGGCTGCAGCCGGTCTTCCAGCAATACAGCCTGGGCATCGGCTACGACCAGGGCGTGATTCGCCGCGATGACAACAGCGGCGGCCAGAACGGCCGGGTGTCCAGCAACTCCCTGGAACTGTCCGCCCGTGGCAAACATGTGTCCGCCAGCGTGACGTTCGCGCACTCGCTGGAGCGGCCTGTGGCCCTCAGTGAACGTGAAGCCCCGATCTATTTCCGCCTCGAACTTATTCTCTGATCCCGCCAAGGAACCCTCTGCATGGACGTTAAGCAACTGGCCTTCCTGGCACGCCAACCCTCTGCCGCACTCAATTCGCGTGAGCGTTTCTGGGGTATGCCCAAGCGCGGCATCGCCCTGATCCTCGTCAACGCGATGTTCTGGCAGCCATTGATGGTGCAGGCGGAAGGCATCGCGGTCAGCGGCGGCGGGACCAGCCTCACAGCAGCAGGCAATGGCGTGCCGGTGATCAACATCGCCACGCCCAATGGCAACGGGCTGTCGCACAACACCTTCGACCAATACAACGTCGGTAGCCAGGGCGTCATTCTCAACAACTCCACCGCCCAGACCCAGAGCACCCAACTGGGCGGGATCATTATCGGCAACAGCAACCTGCAGGGTACTGCGGCGACCACCATTCTCAACGAGGTCACCGGCACCAATCGCACTCAGCTCAAGGGCTACACGGAAGTGGCCGGGCAAGCGGCGCGGGTCATCGTCGCCAACCCCTATGGCGTGACCTGCAACGGTTGCGGCTTCATCAACACCCCGCAGGCCACCCTGACCACCGGCAAGCCGGTACTGGATCAAGGCCGTCTGGATCACTTTCAGGTGGATGGTGGCGACATCTCCATCGAAGGTGCAGGCCTTAACGCCAGCAACATCGAACAATTCGACCTGATCACCCGCTCGGCAAAACTCAACGCCAGGCTCTACGCGAAAAAACTCAACGTCGTCACCGGCCGCAACAAGGTCGACGCGAATAGCCTTGATGCAACAGCCTTGGCCGATGACGGCAGCGTCAAGCCGTCGTTGGCGATCGACAGCAGCGCACTGGGCGGCATGTACGCAGGCTCGATCAAACTGGTGGGCACCGAGCAGGGCGTGGGCGTCAAGCACGACGGCGAGATGGCGGCCAGTTCCGGTGATGTCAGCATCGATGCCAACGGCAAGCTGACCATGACCACCACGGCGGCGAGTGGCGCGGTAACCGTCAAGGCGCAAAGCCTTGAGGCCAATGACGCCTTGTACGCAGGCACCGACCTGAGCATCACCACCGATGACGACCTGTTCAACCAGAAGAGCATCGCCGCCGGTGGCAAGGTGATGCTGGCCACCAAAGGCCAGTTGACCAACCTTGGCGCCATCGAAGCCGGCGTCAATACCGACAACACCCGCAATACCAAAGGCGATGTGCAGATCGATGCGAAAAACCTGACCAACTCAGGCCAGGTCATCGCCACCCGCGATCTGCAGGTCACCGTCGAGCAGGCCCTCGATAACCGCAATGGCAAGCTGATTGGTGGGCAAGTCACCACCACTGCGACACGCATCGACAATCGTAAAGGCCTGATTGGCGGCAGCCTCGGCACTGCCAGCGTCACCGCCAGCGAGCACCTCGACAACACAGAAGGCACGGTGCAGGCCGAAACCGCTCTGGTCGTCACCGGCGGGGAAGTGGTCAACCAGAACGGCACTCTGCTGGGCAAGACCGTCACCATCACTGGCAGCAGCCTCGATAACAGTCAGAAGGGCAGCATCATCGCCGACAGCGGTGCCTTGCAGGTGACGGTCACTCAGGCCGTCAACAACCTGGAAGGTCGCCTGCAATCCACCGTCGGCGATACCACGCTGACGGTCGGCAGCCTCGACAACCAGTTGGGCATCATCGTCGGTGAAAAAGTCGCTGTGACCGCGACCTTTGGCGGCCTTGATAACCGTGGCGGTCAGGTGCTCGGCACACGCCTCGATGTAGACGTAAAAAACCTCATCGACAACCGTGACGCGGGCCAATTGGTCGGCGGCAGCGATGGCCTCAAACTCACCGCGCAACAGGTCCAGAACCAGCAAGGCACGATTCTCGCCGGGGGCAGCCATGCACAACTTGATCTGGGGCAGGGCCGTCTGGATAACCAGGCGGGCAGCATCAGCGCCAGCAGCATCAGCCTGACCGCAGGCGACGCCGACAACAGCGCAGGCACCCTCACCAGTCTGGACGGCAACCTGCAACTGACCGTGGATCGTCTTATCAACCAGGGCGGCTTGATCGAAGCCAGCCAGAAACTGCTTCTCGACGGGCAGACGCTGGACAACAGCGCGGGCGGCCGCATGCTGGCCCATCTTGGTGACCTGAGCCGCATCGCGCTGCAAGGCGATCTGGATAACCGCAATGGCCGCATCGCCATCGGCAGCCAGGCGTTCAGCCTGCAAGCCAACACGTTGTTCAACAGCGGCGGGCAGATCGAGCACGCCGCCACCGGCCAGTTCAGTCTGCGCTCGGCAAGTCTGCAGGGCGCTCAGGGCCAGATGGTCGGCCTGGGCGCTGGCGACTGGAACGTCACCAACGTCGATGGCACCGGCCTCTGGCATGTCAACGGTGCGCTGGACCTCACCGGCCTGCAAAGCATCACCCTGCAAGCGGGCGACCGCATTGCCAGTGCGACCAGCCTGAGCCTCGAAGCCGCCAACCTGACCAACGCGGGCGAGCTGCTCAGCGATGGCAACCTGACCCTCAAGCTGACTGGCGACCTGATCAACCAGGGCCTGATCTCCACTCTACAAACCCTGAACATCCAGGCCGCCAACCTGACTCAGGACGGCGGCCGGATCGCCAGCGCCGGGGATGCCGGGCTGACCATCACGGGCACTCTCGATAACCTCGGGCGCCTGACCTCCAGCGCTAACCTCACGGCCACTGCCGACCGTATCGTCAACCGCGGCACCCTGGGCGCGCAGCAGCTCCTCAAGCTGACCGCCGTCAAAGACATTGATAACCAGCAAGACAGCCTGATCTTCGCCGGTGCCGACATGACCCTGCGTGCCGACAGCCTGTTCAATAAATACGCCGACATCTACAGCGCGGGCAACTTCAGTTTCGCAGCGGCGGACGGCACACGCGCCAGCCTGCTGAGCAACCTCTCTGCCAGCATCGAAAGTGCGGGCGATATCGACATCAAGACCAAAGAGCTGGATAACTCCAAGGCCGATTTCGAAGTGACTCAGGCGGCGGGCAGCCGCTCGATCGTCATCAATTGCACGGACTGCAGCGGCGGGACCCATTCGGGTTATTACATTGTTCAGACGGTTTATCAGGGCAAGGTCCTCAAGGACTCTCCAGCCTCGCGTCTGCTCGCCAACCGTGATCTATTGCTGGATGCCGTGACCGTCACCAACGGCCAAAGCCTGCTGGCGGCGAACCGCAATGCAACGGTTACCGCGACCAACTTCACTAACCGCGGTTTCACCCTCGACAACCGTATCGAGAACGTTAACTACCACCTCGATGGCGTCAGCAAAAGCGCCTATCGGGAGACAGAGGCCGCCACCAACGAGTGGAACGCTTACTACGCCAACGCCCCCATCGCCAACCAGGCCGCGATCCCTACTGCTGTCACGAAATACGGCATTGAAAGCACCAACAGCACACTGCTACCCGGCAACGGCGCAACCTACACCGGCACCGTCCAAGCAGGCGGTACCCTCAAACTCAACATCAGCAACACGCTGGTCAACGGCAGCCTGACTGATCAGGGCAACGCCCAGTTGATCGGCGCCACCCTCGACAGCAGCACCTTCGGCCCCGGTGGCCGCGAGGTCATTCTCGGCACGCCGGTCGGCAGCCCCGGGCCGCTGAAAGACGTCAAACGTGTCGAAACTACCGCCGCCGACGGCAGCGTGCACGTCAGCTTCGTGCCGGTGGATTTCACCGGCGCACCTTTCGTCAGCGTTGACCCGACCGCACTGTCGAGCTTCCGTCTGCCTCAGGGCGACTATGGCCTGTTCACCCAGAGCCGTAATCCCGCAGGCCAGTACCTGATTGAAAGTAATCCGTCGCTGACCGACACCGACCAGTTCATGAGTTCGGACTACCTGCTCAAGATCCTCGGTTACGACCCGACCGCCGCTGATCGCCGCCTGGGCGATGGCCGTTACGAGTCCCGCCTGATCGCCGACGCCGTGCGCGCCCAGACCGGCCAACGCTTCCTGGCTGACAGCATCAGCAGCGACTACGAACAATTTCAGTACCTGATGGACAACGCCGTCGCCAGCAAAGACGCCCTGAACCTCAACTTCGGCGTCGGCCTGACGTCGGAGCAGGTTGCAGCGCTGACCCACGACATCGTCTGGATGGAAGAACGCGTCGTCGAAGGCGAAACCGTGCTCACGCCGGTCCTCTATCTGGCCAAAGTCGATTCACGCAACCTGCGCGGCGGCAGCCTGGTGCAAGGCCGCAACATAGAAATGATCACCGGCGGCGACCTGAAAAACGTCGGCACCCTGCGCGCCAGCGAAGACATGACAGTGCTCAGCGGCGGCAGCATCTACCAGGGCGGCCTGACCCAGGCCAACAACAACCTGACCATGCTCGCCACCAACAGCATCAGAAACGAGGAAAGCGGGGTCAGACCACTATTGTTCATGTACTCTTTAGTAGTTTGATGTTTTATGAAATGCTTTGGTTGCACCAACCCTGCATGGCTAGCAAGGCTGTAAGATTGGTCAGTGTGCTTAATCGTGGTCTGACCCCGACTTTCCCGGATATTGATTTTGCTAAGGAACTAATAAAGGATCTTGATAATGCTCTTGGTCGATGAATGTTTCAAAAGGTTTGTACTGTGGTTGGTTTCTTTGCCATTTTTTCCGCTGACGCTCTGGAGGCTTCATTGCAAGAGTTAGGCGGGGTAGGTGGTGTTGTCGAGAACTCATACTACATATCTGCATACGAGTCTTTAGGTCAGGCCCTAGTGCAGAAGAATTCATTTGCGTGCGTGCTGAATTTTTTTCGTGATTTTGAGTTGGAATTGAGTGCGAGTCCTGAATATTTTTACTATTTTGTTGAGTCGATAGTTGACCATTCTCTAGCTCGTGGTGACGAGTTAGAGAAGCTAATATGTACAGCACCTGGACGTTATAAATCATTTCTGCGTAGAAGGTTTTTGCCGAGATCAAACTAGTTCGTTGGTGCAAAAGCAACCTTGCCTGAAAAAAAACGGGGTCAGACCACGGTTAATTTATAAATAATATAGATGGCATTGTGAATTGTGTGAAGTCAAAGGGGGGTAGGAGAGAAGTGGCGTCAGAATACGAATGTTTTATTCGATTTTTTATAGTTTGGTTTTTTTGAAATGATTAGATTTGTGCTTAATCGTTGTCTGACCCCAGTTTCTCCAAGAAGGGAAGTGATACAAAAGCTTTTGAGGGAAA
The DNA here is from genome assembly GCF_022790535.1 of Pseudomonas maioricensis. Taxonomy (GTDB): domain Bacteria; phylum Pseudomonadota; class Gammaproteobacteria; order Pseudomonadales; family Pseudomonadaceae; genus Aquipseudomonas; species Aquipseudomonas maioricensis. Next base: position 8,299 of record NZ_LOHG01000018.1, on the reverse strand, counting down.
TGTTCCGCAGTCGGTTTTTGATAGCTTAGGGTTGAAGTGATGAAAGTTTATCAGGGTAATATTTCTAAAGAGTCGTTGAATCTGTTTGTTTCAGATATTGGATCCGGGGAGTTTTTTCATATGTAGGGCACTTGGTTTCATTAGAACAGGCAATTTCTGTTCTAGGTTTGCTCTCTCCTGATTTTATTGAGGTCAGTGGTCACATTTTCTGGCTGCCTAACGCTCAGCAATACGATCCGCAAAAATTTTATTTGAACGGGCTGGTTGAGATCGAATCTAGTATGTTGGAACAAAGTACATCGCGTAGAGACGTTGAACGATACAGAAATATTTTTTCAATAAATCAGTTCTTTTCAAAGTGGGAGGATGCGCCGGGCCGACCCGTATTTAAAGTGGGCCTGTCGGAAGAAGATTATCGTCTTTGTCATTTATTTGCTGAACAGATCGCTAGATATTGGAAGCGCGCGTTATCCGATGCCTTTCCAGAGAAGGTATTTCAGTTTGAAATTGCTGACGATCTTCTCGATGAATATGGCGTCTGTCTGACATTCTGGCAGTCGTAGTTTAAAGAGCGCACAGGATGTGTCCGCGCCATTAAAACCACTACCAGAGACTAAGGAAAATGGGGGCAGACCTAATAATTCGGTTTTCTGAAAAGATTAGTTTGTGCCTGATCGTGGTCTGACCCCAATTAGTCAATCGGGGTCAGACTACGATATAAAGCATTGAAGTCGCATTGCGCCGGGATCAAATTACGGTGAAATAACAAGCTCTTTAATAATTTGGCATTTATTTCTGTGATTATTTCGATGTCCTCCTGCAGCGTCGAGTGCCATGTTCGTAACAGGTGTGGATACTAAATAGGTGGCTTCAGCTTTTTTTAATAGATATCGCTAGCTCTGAATACGCCCCCATGGCGCCCTGATCACCGGTCGTGATGTATTTAATGGGGGTCTGACCCCGACTCTCCCCGTCGTTGACTATAGAAGGGGTGAAAAAACCAACTGCGAAAATCAGGTTTTCAGGAGAGTAGTCATGGCTGTTTTGAAAGTTGAAGATGAAGATTTGAATTGTTTTCTTGATAGGCTGTCAGGGGTAATGAATTTTAATAAAGACTTGCCGATGAATGTTTTTGTTGGTGGTGGATTTCTGTTTTGGTTTTTTGAGAGGCCATTGCTCTGTTTTTTTGAAATTTTTTCGGGATTGGTATGGAATAGCGTTTCCAGCTATAAGTCAGATGTATTTATAAAGTTTTCAGGAGGCGAGCGATTAGGTAACTCTTGTTTTTCCTTCGATGGAAGCGATTTAGAGAAAGATGTTCGTTGGTTAAATAAAAAGTTTGAAAGTTTTTTTGATGGAGCAGTTAGTTATCCAATAGTTCTATGCGAAAGCGCGTGCAAATGGGTTGCCTTTGAAAGCGTATATGAGGAATTTGGCGTTCTTGCTGTGAAAAAATCAGAGCTTCAAGAGGGTTTCTACGAGTATTTAAGCTCAAATTTGATCATCGATGGATGAGCTGGCTGAGCTGGCATCCGGCCGTACCGCGGAAGGTATAATCGCAAAGGCTCTGATTTCTTCCTATTCTAGCTAGTCGGTGCAAAAGGAACTCCAGCCTGGGATAACGTTGTATCTAGAGCTGACGGAGACTTTGGGAAAACGGGGTCAGACCACTATTATTCATGTACTCCTTAGTAGTTTGGTTTTTTATGAAATGCTTTGGTTACGCCAATCCTGCGTGGCTAGCTAGACTGTAAGATCGGTCAGTGTGCTTAATCGTGGTCTGACCCCAATTTTCCACCGCTGAATACACGTGGAGTAGCTATAGGGTGAATGCGCAAAATGAGTCTTCAGCATTAATTACTCCGCACGACAACTATTATTCATTGGGTGGTTCCGATCGTGCTCGGTCGGAGAATTATAGGGAGCTTTTTAATATGGATGTTGCTTCGGAGCTGATAGACCAAATTAGGGCGTCCACAAATGGCAACTATGTCTTAGGTGGATCTAAGTTCGCATCTGACATTGGACTCGCGCTAGGCAGAAGAGTAATCTATGGAGTCGCTGGCCGTCCAAGAAAACAGATATAAGGTTTTTATTTTATTAATCGTGGTCTGACCCCATTTTTCTTCTGTGGATGTGATTGCCCCCGATGGCCGTGGGCTTCGCTACGATTCAAATGGGAAATTTTTTGGTTTGTTGGAGCCCCCGAAGCCATGAATCTTTTATCTACTGTAATCACAAGCCCCCCAGATCGAGAGAATTGCGTATTCGAGATTTGGGCGGCGTCGAGTCAGTTGGCTGAGGTATCACATGAGCCCGGAAGACCAATTGAAATAGAAATTTATTCCCCCGTTGAGGGAGGTAAATGGAATTTCAATCTTGAGGACCTTATGGCTACTTTGCACCAGGCGACTAAGACTTTAGCTTCTCACGAATAAGTTGGTGCAAAAGCGCCTGTAATTTCAAAAGGTTTTTCAAATACAGATGATTTTGTACGTTTTGGCACAGGTGTTCGGGATGGTTTGGCACGCGCTGGCTATGGGGATGTTGAGCCAATTCTTAAAAAACTGGATCAGACTACGGTTAGTTTATAAATAATATAGATAGCATTGTGAGTTGTGTGAAGTCAAAGGGGGGTAGGAGAGAAGTGGGGTCAGAACACGAATGTTTTATTCGATCTTTAATAGTTTGGTTTTTTTGAAATGATTAGATTTGTGCTTAATCGGAGAAAAACGGGGTCATGAGAAAAACGGGGTCAGACCACTATTTTGTTTTGTTCGATCTTTAAGAGGAAAATGGGGTCCGACGACGATTGTCGTATTCGTTCTTTAATAGTTCGGTTTTCTGAAAAGATTGGTTTGTGCCTAATCGTGGTCTGACCCCAATTATTCGTAGATTGATTTGGTCCAAAAGCGACAGGAGCTGCCGGTGAAAGTGCAGGCGCCATGCGCCGATTGGACTATGAAGCTGCTCCCTACCACGGGAAAGTCGATAATGCAGTTAAGAGTCGGGAGAAAATGGGGTCAGACCACAATTGTTTTCATGCATCAAGGATATGTGCCTAATCGTGGTCTGGCCCCAATTATTTTCAAGCTGATGGAGATTTTGGTTATTTAAACCAGCCAGAGCCAATTAAGCCACCCCCGTTTTTTGATGTTTACACTTCTGCTAAAGGGTTCATTAATGATGGTAGGATTAGTGTGGCGTATCTGATTAAATTGGTGCCGCCTGGCACTCCTAATACCTTTAAATCTTCAGCTGCAATTGCGGGCGGTAGCAAATTTCAATTCAAATGGAATGGTCAGAACGTCGAAGTTAAGTGGCATGCGCCAGATGCCGAAAAGTATCTGGGTTCTAACTCGGGGGGAGGATGGGCGGCGCAGATAAAAATAGGCAACAAATTACTTGGTCAGGATGGTGTTGTTTATAGGAAGCCTACCAATTCAACTCATATTCCCGTGGATTTTAAGTATGAAAGATTTTGCGTACTATGCCGCACTGCCCGACTCAATGACTGTTGAGGAGCTTGAGGAAGAGTTTGTAGGCGTGCTGGGAGGATTTGACTCTAAAAGCATTTCTGGTGCTGCGGTTATAAGGCCATTATTGGAGTTAAGTGACCGGCAGTGGCATGCCTATAGCTTGTTAAATATCAGCTTGAAAACTAGAGTTGAAAAGTGTTTGGTTTCTATGTGGAATGGCCAAAATCGAGATTTGGTGAGGGATATAATTAGTGTAATGGCTTTATTGGGGCTTGATGAGGTATTTAAGTTCCTGAGCATGCGCTCTAAAGAAAATGTTTCGCCGGAGGTTCTTGAAGAGATTTTAAGTGCTCTCTCAGAGCTGGGGGGGATATTTCAGATCCGTACAGTGGCATGACTTAATTTTGGATGGAAGGGGCTAATTTTGAGGGGGCAGACAACCGAAAAGGAAAATGGGGTCAGGCCACGATTGTCGTATTCGTTCTTTAATAGTTCGGTTTTCTGAAAAGATTGGTTTGTGCTTAATCGTGGTCTGACCCCAATTATTTCCAGTTTCCCTAATTTCAGCGTAGGTGAGGGTATAAGGTTTATGAGTCGTGAAGGTATAGTTCTTACGGGCGTATATGTTGGATGGAGAGTAATTGTTGAGGACGATCGTGATGGTGATACCGGTGGGCATTATCTCTATTTGAAGAATGGCGATGCCGAAGTTTTTGACTATTGGTTTGAGAGTGAGGTAGGTCTTGAGGCTCAGTTAGTGGATTTTAAAGTGAGCTGGATAAGTTAATGATATGCCATCAATGATGTGTACGTGTGGTGATAAGTTGGGGTTAGGTGCGATACCCAATTCTATTGAGTAGCTGATTGTTTCTGATGAGCGGTTTGGAAGCCTTCGAGAGAATGATTCAGTGGAACTTTACAAGGATGAGTAGCCAAAAAGTTTGATTTTTTGGAAGTTTTACTTCACCCCATTCGAGTGCTTAATCATGGTGTAACCCCGATTTTGTCAGATTCTCTGCCCCAATTTTCTTCCATTGCGGATACAATGTTCAGAAGTCAACTTAGGTATTTAAGAAGGGTTGGATGTTGAGAACTCTGAAGATGTATTGCCATGTTGTCGGATTTACTTTGCTGATGGTCTCACTAATAGCGAGCTTTATTAGATTTGATGAAAGTTGGCATCGCTTTTTTTCAATGCTGCTCGTTCAATTGTGGTTTGGTCAGGCTGTTTATAACTATCTCCGGGGAGGGCGCGTAGGTATCGGGCCAGGCAGTTTGGGTGTAGATGCCGATCCAATAATGAGAGGGTGTCTTGCAGCTTTCTCCTTATTTGTATATTTTCTTGTATTTGCTTTGTTCTAAATTTTTTATGATCTTCTACATAAGTACGACGTTATTCGCTTAATCGCGGTCGCGCTCAATTCCCTCCGATGCTTCACGAGAGATGACTACAGGCTAGAACTCCCCCCTCTGTAGGGCGCTTCCGAAATTTCCTTATATCGCACAGCGCTTGTTGCACCGCTCTCGGGCTCGGAATAATCTCCGCCCGTCGCTCCACCAGCGACCGGTTTTGACAGGCCGCCCCAATCGAGGAGTAACAATCGCCAAGCAGCGGGCCGACATTAAGTCAGCAGGCTGTGTCATGGCGGTTCAATCCATTCGGGAGATTCCACATGATCAAATCCGCACCGGATTCGGCTACCTCTGCACCTTCGGCCCCGTCACCCATCGCCAGTCCTTTCACAGTAAAACCTGATATCAGCGTTGAAGATGCGCTGGTGCTGGCTAGCGAGTATCTGCGTTGTGCTGCCGCGACGGCTTACGAATCTGCGGATAACCATAGGCCGGAGTTTCGGCCGCTGGGGCGTGCTGTTGTGCATCAGTTGGAGGCGGTTCGTGCTTTGATTGAGGCGTCTTTGGTGGGGTTGGAGAGGCAGCGCAAGGCGATTTAGGCTGTGTCTTGGCGGGGGGATGGAGGTGGTCGAGAGCTTTTTGATGGGCTTGATGCACCGCAGTGTTTTTATCAGGTTTATCGGGTGATCGTTCTTCGCGGGCAAGCCTCGCTCCAACAGGCGAACGGTAGCGGCGAACATGGAATGCTCCCGCATAGACCGTACAGTCCTCGGAGTAGGGCCCTGCATAATTGAACTTGTTGGCGAGGCATCGGAGCGGTGAAATCAGCTCTTCCGTTTCGCCAACCAGTTGGCTCCTACAGGTCATTAGGTCGTTCCTGCGAGTCGGTGCGTGTCATCTGTCACGAAACAAGAGCACGCAGCGCCTTGCTACCAGCTCATCTTCAATTCAACCCCCAGGTAATTGCTGTCATGCCCGCCCGCGTCGCGCAGGGTCTGGCCGATGTCGTAGTGGACGGCTTCGATGGCGCCGGTCAGGTTTGGGGTGAAGGCGTAGTCGGTGCGCAACTGGCCGTAGGCACCGGTCCAGCGGTCGCCGCGGTTTGCGGTTCCGGCTACCGCGATGTTGGGCTGGGTGTAGACGGCGTCGTCGGTGGTTTGCCGCCAGAGCAGGCCAACTGCGGTTTGTACGCTGAGCTTGTCGATGGGTTTGACGGTGATCGACGGCTTGATGTGGATCAGGTTGCTGTAGCCGGTGTAGCCCGCCAGGGAGAAGTAATAGCCATTGGGGAATAGCGGGTTGAAAGTGCCCACGGTGCCGTCGCCTGCTTTGCGATCACCTGAGGCTACGTCGGTTTGCAAGCCGATGCGCGGTTTCCAGGTCACGCTTTCGAAGGTGTAGCCGAGCCGGCTTCCCGCTGCCCAGGCCTTGATGTCCTTGCCGCCCACCGAGCCGCTTTGCAGCATGCCTTCGATGTCCCAGTCATAGCCTTGCGCCGCGCCGCCCAGCCTGGCATCGAAGATGTGTCGGGTTTCGTTGCCTGCGGCGTCTAGGTAGCGCGCATCGCTGCGTTCATACAGACCGTAATACGCCGAAAGCTCATTCTTGCCGTCGATCAGACGCTCAACGCGCAGCATGTGGAACTGCACGTCGGAATTGGATTTGTCGTCGAAATGCCGGTCGTCCAGGTATTGCACCGGGCGGCTGGCGATGCCGATGAAGCGCCAGTTGCTGGTTTCCCAGTCAGCCCACAGCGCGTCGAAGGACTGCCGCACGTTGGGGCCATCCCGCGAGGAGATGAAGCGCTGCAGGTCGAAGGCGAAGTCCTGTCGGCCGACGCGGGTCTTTAAGGTCCCGGCGTCGAACGCGTTGATGTACTCGACAAACGCGAGGCGCAAATCCACGCGGTTCTGGTCCGCGCCACCGACTGAGGTCTTGTCGTAGGCGCGGGCGTCTTCAAGCTCGGTGAACACCCGCCAGTTCTCGTTGAGGTGCAGGTCGGCATGCACCTGGAAGCGTTGAATCCGGTAGGCGTCGCGTGACACGTTGTTGATGCCGAAGCCGCTGGCATCGTTCATCTCGAAGCGTTCGCGCAAGGTCGCGCCCAACGACAGGTAGGTGAACGGGTTGGCGCTGGACAGCGGGATGTACTTCAGGTTGTCCAGCGGTTCGGTGCGCAGGGCCGGGTCCTTGAGTACGGACCAGTCCTCCTGCCAGCGGTTGGTTTTGATGACTGGCCGGGTTGGTTGTTCATCGGCGAATACACTGGCGCTCAACAGCGGCCAGAGGATTGCCAGGCTCCACCCGGGCAGACGTACCCAATTGCTTCGGCTCATTGGTGACCTCGTTTTGACTGGCGCTTACTTGGCTGCAAGCAACTGGTGAATCTCAGCGACGTAGCCACCCGGGAATTCAACCATCGCCGAGCTGCGGCCCTGGCTGGTAAACGGTGCAACCAATATTTTTGCCCCGGAGCCAGTGGCTTTGCTCAGGGTTGCCGTGAGGTCAGGCACCTCGTAGCCGGTGGTTTCGTGGCCGAACGGGTAGGGCAGTTGGCCGTTGCTGGCGAGTACGGTCATGCGCCCGAAATCAGACTGGATGCTGACGCGGCGATAGGTGTTTTTCGCCTGACCGATGTCGATGGCCGAGGCGTGTTTGTCGTCGCTGAGGATCTTGCCGTGGGAGAAGCCCAGGAAGGATTTGATGAATGCGTCAGCGCGGTCGTTGGAGACATAAACGCGGTTTTCCGGGACGGTCTGGAAGGCGGCGTAGTTCGGTGTGCTGGTGTGCCAGTAAAGCTGCATGTTCACGCCACCCGGCCACTGGACGACGACATCGCGGCCGATAGGGTCGGGAAAGTCGCTGACGATCACATCAGCACCGTTTTCACGCGCTGCCTTGATGGCGAGGTCCATGTCCTTGACCAGATAGCCGTTGCGCTCCTGGCCGAAAGGACGCGGGATCGGCGTGGTGAATCCAAACAGGGACACGGTGCCGTAGGGCGTCTGCAACAGTTGCGAGGTGGTGCTGCTGGGTGTCGGCAGGACGTTGACGACTACTTGCTTGGTGCTCTGTCCGCCAAAGGTCGCGGTGAAGCTTTGCACGAAGCGGTCCACGTCATTGGGCGCGACATAGACGTGGCTGGTGTCGTATTGCGGAGCAACGGCGACGGCTGCCGTTTCGGCCGCCTGTGCGCTGCCAGCCATCTGTGCCGCGAGCAGAGTCAGGACCAGTGACGCCCTTAAAAATTGATTGCGCATAGCTATCTCCACACCTCATGAATGGCACCGTATTGGCCGCGCGGCTGAGCGCCGGAATGCGCGGCCATCGGTGTCATGGAAGTGGGCAGGGTAGGCAGGATGGGCAATCAGGAATTGCACTGCCGTGCTTTTGAGTACGCTGCAAGCGAGCACGTAGAGTACGTTTTTCATGTTGGCGGACCCTGTGGGACCTGTAGGAGCTGCCGA
>NZ_LOHG01000017.1:94450-96440 GCF_022790535.1 Pseudomonas maioricensis | reverse complement strand
AGAAAGAATTATTTAAATTCAGATAGTTATTTTATGTTTGGTCTGGGCGGCATTCCGACAATGAGCGCACCGCAGATATCAGGTCGACACCCGCAACTTGAGATGCCGCGCATACCACGGACGCTGCGGGACGCGGCGTAGCAGGTCGCCGATGGATTTGTCTTCGCCAAACGTAATGCGCAGGGCGAGCTTCATGACCTCGGGGTCCATTTCTACTGTTTTGCCAGGCATCAGCCCCGGCGTGGTACTGCACCCATGCGTGCTCGGCCCTAACCAGGGGTCGGCAATTTCGACGTAACGGCCCGGCGCAAACCAGTTCACGCCTTTGACCGTCATGCGCTGCACAACGCCTGGATGAAAACGCTCGTGAGCCCTGAACCAGTCCTCGATACGATCATCGATCCAGCCGTGGAAACGCCAGAACACCGGGTTGACATGAGAGGAAAACGGATCGCCAAGGAAGTCGTTTTCCGCCTCGAACCACCGCGAAGCGAAATCCGCCTGGCCCCTGCCCATCGGGACCGGCCCACCGTTGGATGGATCTCTTGGCACCGTGGCCCAGCGCATGTGCAGCCAGTCATGCAGCCCCAACTCCATCTCGGAACCAAACTGCCCAAGGGTCAGTTTCGACAAATAACGCGGGTCACGATAACGGGATTCCCACACCTCGAAATTGCTGTGATACGCCTCCGCCGTCTTGATATCACTGACCCACTGGGTGTATTCGGCATCATCACCGGCCAGCCAGGTCGGCGGTACGGAGGTCCCGTCATGATTATCAAAGTAATCGGCAAACCCCGCCCGGTCCCGCTCTACATCCGGCTGAGTCAGCGGGAAGCGTCGCCATGACGGCAAGTCCTGAAACGTGCGAGCCTCGCCCAGCATGTGTCGATGCATGAAGAAAAAATCGATGCCAGAACCATTACGATCCTTGCGCTCGCCACGAGCATCACGCTCCTGTTCACGCGGGCCGGGCTGCCAGCCCAGCCCACGCAGTGCATTGCGCTTGTCCTCGGACAATTTATGCCACTTGTCTCGCGACGCATGCCACAACTGGTGGAACAGCCGATGCTCGGGATTGATCAGGCTGGCCAACAAATCCGGATGCAGCGGGATGCGTTCTCGCGCTTCGGGGAACAGCTGTTTCAGGGCGACAAAACCTTTGTTCGTCGCAGGCAGCGCCAGCGGTTGATCCATACGCAGCGACTTAACGTTAAGCGTTGCCCTGCCAGCATTACCAAACCCGGCCCAGACTTCATCGAGCACCACCAGACACTCGTACTCGGGGTCCCCGGAGGTCGAGTCAGACCGGGTCATGCGCCAGCTCAGTTTCCCGCGGTCGGCCTCGACCAGTTCACCGATCACCTGATAGCGCGGCTGGACACTGTTGTTACGCAGGTTTTGCGCCGTGTCCAGATAACCGCGCAGCCCACGGCCGCGCTGGGCGATATCCAGAAAAAGCTCCAGCCCTTCACGAGGCATGCCATCGATGCCTGCATCGCCCTCCAGGAAACGGATTTGCCAGACACCGCGCAGCTTGTCCGCCAATTGCTGCCCGGCCGTTTCTGGCAGGTCGACCGTGGCCTCACCCGGGGTGATGGGGAACTCCGGCTTTGTCCACTCCCGATGGGCGTAATAAACCGCCGGGACCGCCGCCCCGGTCAATGCCAGCCCCGCCATGAAACCGCGCCGAGAAATCGTCATCGCCCTACCTGTGTCAGCCCTGAAGCGGGCTTGTCCAGCTAGTAACGAGGTGTGCCGGAGGAAATTTAATCGGTTGGGGGGCTCGCTATGAACAATGGCGGGTTATAGCTACTGGCTTTGTCTCATGTATCGCGGGAATGCCGCCCAGACCAAGCACCGCTCCCACAAAGAGCCCAGCGGAGTGTCAGGTAAACCGCAAGCGCTATCCCCTGTGGGAAATCACCCGGTGTCCCTGACACAGCGCTGTCGCGAAGCAAACATTGGACTGTAGGAGCTCACCGAGGTC
>NZ_LOHG01000017.1:78153-93822 GCF_022790535.1 Pseudomonas maioricensis | reverse complement strand
GGTGAGCTCCTACAGGATTTGGGTCAACTCTGAAATTTGCCTCTTGTTTGATAGGAGCGCTGCTTGGTCTGGGCGGCATTCCGACGATACATAAGACACCGCCAGAAGTACCACCGCATTATCTTTTATCGCGAGCCAGCACAGCACAGGGACATCACTCCTGGTCATGCACCCGTGCGAAAACCCGCACCTAAATTTAGCGCCAGGCGAATCGTTATCCGAACAGCAAACAGCCAATCTCCAAACATGCTGGGACGGCAATGACGATCAAACGCTCAAAGAAGACCTGGTATATCGCCGTGCCTCTGAGCCTCGCGATACTCGCGGGCGCAGGTTTTGCCGGCTGGAAATATTTCATCGACGACGGTGTTCATTACCCGCGAGCGATCATGAAACAGGCCTCTGAATTGCAGGATCGCATCCTGTCGTTCGACAGCCACATCACGGTACCGATGGATTTCGGCACGCAAGGCAATGAAGCGGATAAAGACGGCAGACGCCAATTCGACCTGGCAAAGGCCGCAAAAGGCCGATTGTCAGGCGCGGCGCTGACGGTGTTTGGCTGGCCGGAAATGTGGAACGGCCCGAATGCGCCGCACCACCCCACGCCTGGCTTCGTCGACGAGGCCCGTGAACAACAGGAAATCCGCTACAAGATCATCACGGGCATCGTGCGCGACTTCCCCAACCAGGTCGCCATTGCGTATACCCCCGATGATTTCCGACGCCTGCACGGTGAAGGCAAATTTGCCATTTTCATCAGCATGCTCAATGCCTACCCCTTGGGCCACGACCTCGATCAACTGGATAGGTGGGCGGCGCGCGGCATGCGCATGTTCGGCTTCAGCTATGTCGGCAACAATGACTGGGCCGATTCATCCCGACCGCTGCCGTTTTTCAACGATTCGCCAGACGCCCTTGGCGGCCTTTCCGATCTGGGACGTCAGGCGGTCAAACGCCTCAATGACCTTGGCGTCATCATCGACGTCTCGCAGATGTCCACCAAGGCACTGGAGCAAGTCGCGCAACTCAGCCGTACGCCTATGGTTGCCTCGCACTCGGCGCCAAGGGCGATGGTTGACATCACCCGCAACCTCAGCGACCACGAACTGCAACTGATCAAGAAAAGTGGCGGTGTGGTGCAGATCGTCGCGTTCCCGGCCTACTTGCGCCCACTCAGCCAGCCGACGCAGGACAAGCTCAATACGTTGCGCGCCCGCTTCGACCTGCCGCCGCTGCCGAATCTGAACGTCGCGCTGATGCCCGGCGATCCGATCATCGCGGCCTGGCCAGAGCAGCGTTTCGGTGAGTACGCCAGCGCGCTGTACGCGATTCTCGAAGAAGAGCCGAAAGCGGGCCTCAAAGAGTTCGCGGATGCCATCGATTACACGGTGCGCAAGATCGGTATCGATCACGTCGGTATCAGCTCTGACTTCAACGACGGTGGCGGCGTGAAAGGCTGGAAGGACGTCAGCGAAATCCGCAATGTCACCGCAGAGCTGCTGCAACGCGGTTACTCGGAAGCCGACATTGCCAAACTGTGGGGCGGCAATTTCCTGCGGGCCTGGCAACAGACGCAGGACGCGGCCCGCCCCGTGGCATCCACCTCTCCATCGAATCCGCATTGAGTTCAGTCATGTCTGATCGCCGTACCTTCCTCAAGCAGGCCGGTGTGCTGGCTGCCAGTTTGCCACTGGCGGGATCGCTGGTGCCGAACGCCAATGCCGCAGCCGCACAAGCCTTCCCGGCACAGGCCTCTGACAAGTGGGGTGCCTTGCGCCAATTGTTCAACCTGGACCCGGACTACGCGCACTTTTCAAATTTTCTGGTGACCTCACACCCCAAACCGGTTCAGGACGCCATTGATCACTACCGTGCCGAGATCAATCGTAACCCCGCAAAATGGGTCGATTGGGAAAGCCAGATGGAATGGAAGCGCGAAGCTGAAGTACGTGAATGGGCCGCTCGATACCTGCAGGTCAACCCACGGCAGATCGCCCTGACCGGCAGCACCACTGAAGGCCTGGGGATGATCTACGGCGGTCTGCGCGTGGCTGCAGACAAAGAGATTCTGGTCAGTGAGCACGAGCACTATTCCACCCGGCGCAGCCTGCGATTTCGTACCGAACGCGAAGGTACCCAGGTTCGGGCGGTGCGCCTGTTCAAGGATCCTCACACGGTGTCCACCGACGAGGTGCTGGGGGTGTTATCGAAAAGTATCCAGCGCAACACTCGCGTGCTGGGCATGACCTGGGTTCAGTCCGGCAGCGGCGTGAAGCTGCCCATTGGTGAAATAGGCAAGCTGGTCCGGGAAATCAACCGTCAGCGCGACGAAGCAGACCGGATCATCTACGTGGTGGACGGCGTACACGGCTTCGGCGTTGAAGACATTCAGTTCAGTGATCTGGCATGTGACTACTTCATTGCGGGTACTCATAAATGGATGTTCGGCCCGCGCGGCACAGGCATTATCTGCGCGGCATCGACCCGTATGGACAACCTGATCCCGACGATCGCCACGTTCTCCGAAGAACAGGATTTCGCCACCATCATGACCCCGGGTGGCTTTCATGCCTTCGAACATCGCTGGGCCCTGGGGAAAGCATTCGAGCTGCACCTGCAACTGGGCAAAGCCGCCGTGCAATCACGCATTCATGAGCTCAACAGCTACCTCAAACAAAGGTTGCTGGAGCACCGCAATGTAGAACTGGTCACGCCGCTGAGTCCTGATTACTCGGCAGGATTTACCTTCTTCAGGGTCAAGGGCAAGAACTCCGACAAGGTTGCTTCCGAGCTGACCGCGAACCGGATCATTGTCGACGCTGTGAGTCGAGACGTCGGCCCTGTGGTGCGCATGGCGCCCGGCTTGCTCAACACCGAGCAGGAAGTCGACCGGGCCATGACGGTACTGGCCAGACAGCTATGACCAAGCCTTCTGTATACGAGCGAGAACTTCACATGCTTCGAACCCCCCTTCGTCATTTACCTACAGGCCTGCTGCTGTGCGGATTGGCCTCGGCCATTCATGCCGCACCCGCCTCCCCGACCATTCCCGCTCCAGGCACCGTCTACCGTGGCTGCGAAAAGATTTGCCCGGAAATGGTCGTGCTGCCTGCTGGCAGCTTCCTCATGGGCACGCCGCAGGATGAAGTCGGCCGTCAGGATGACGAAGGCCCGCAGCACGCTGTGACCTTCGCCAAGCCATTTGCGATAAGCCGCTTTCATATCACGGCGGGCGAGCTGGATGCCTACATCCGCGAAACCGGGGTGAAAATTGCCAACGGTGACACTCGTCCGGGGCGTGAATGCGTGGCCAGCAAGCCTCGTTACAAGCAGGGGCCTCGCCAGCCAGCCGTGTGTGTCAGCTGGTTTGACGTGCAGGACTACGCGGCCTGGTTGTCTAAAAAAACCGGCAAGCATTACCGCATGATTTCCGAGGCAGAGCGCGAGTATGCCGCCAGAGCAGGCAGCACCGGGCCGTTCCCGTTTGAGATGGATCCGGGTGGTGATTATCAGATCAGTCGCAACGCCAACACTTACGGTCCCAAGGATGGCTACACCTACACCGCGCCGGTAGGCAGTTATCCGCCGAATGCTTTCGGGGTGTATGACATGCACGGGAATATTTATGAGTGGACTGCCGATTGCTGGCACGGCAACTACAACGGCGCACCCGCCGACGGCAGCGTATGGGACGAGCCGGGCTGCATCACACGGCAAATGCGCGGTAATGACTGGGGCGAAGCGCCGATCTTCTCTCGTTCAGGTAATCGCAATGATCGTCATCCGGATGTGAGAGGTGATTTCCTCGGGTTCCATGTTGTCGAGGAGTTTTGAAGACCGGGCTTGAGATGCATTTCTGTAGGAGTGAGCTTGCTCGCGATAGCGCCAGGTCAGGCGATGATTTATCGAAGGAAAAATCGAATCGCGAGCAAGCTCACTCCTACAGGATCCCCGTTTGCTGCACGACAGCGTGGTGACAGAGACTCGGGGCAATCTCCAACCACCCAACAGTTCCCGCTAAATTGCAACGCCATCCGCTCGTTCTATGGGTAGTTGGCAACACGCCGCAAACGCGTGTCGCCCCCTCCTTTACCCATCCGATGCGGAGACCTCAATGTCCAGCCAACCTCGCAGCGCCTTGCGCGAACTGTTCGGCCTGCTCAAACCTTTCTGGCCACTGGTAACGCTCTCCACCGCACTGGGTATCATCGGCGGCCTGTCCGTGACCGCACTGCTGGCGACCATCAATAATGCATTGCACTCCGACGCAGGTTTGACCCAAGGCGTGGTCCTCGGTTTTGCCGGGCTTTGCCTGCTGGCCTTGTTCAGCTCAATTTGCTCCGACATGGGCACCAACTACGTCGGGCAGCACATCATCGCCACCCTGCGCAAAGAACTGGGCGAAAAAGTACTTTCGGCGCCCATCGACCAGATCGAGCGTTATCGCAGCCACCGACTGATCCCGGTGCTGACCCATGACGTCGATACCATCAGCGATTTCGCCTTCGCCTTTGCCCCACTGGCTATCTCGTTCTCGGTGACCCTGGGCTGCCTGGGCTATCTGGCAATGCTGTCCTGGCCAATGTTTCTGATCATGCTGGTAGCGATCGTGATCGGCACCGTGGTGCAGTTCATCGCACGCAGCAGAGGCATTGCCGGTTTTGAAACGGCACGTGCCGGTGAAGACGAACTGCAGCGGCACTACAACGCCATTGCCGAAGGCGCCAAAGAACTGCGCATCCATCGCCCGCGCCGCCATCGCATGTTCACCCGTGGCATACAGGAAACCTCCGCGCACATCCGCGACACACAAATTCGCTCAATCAACACCTTCGTCATCGCCAAGTCCTTCGGCTCGATGCTGTTTTTCGTGGTGATCGGTCTGGCACTGGCGCTTCAATCGTTCTGGCCAAGTGGTGACAAGGCGGTCATGAGCGGCTTTGTACTCGTGCTGCTGTACATGAAAGGCCCGCTTGAACATCTGATTGGCACACTGCCGATCATCAGCCGGGCGCAAATCGCTTTTCGCCGCATCGCAGAGCTGTCCCGACAGTTTTCTTCACCGGAGCCGCATCTGCTGCTCAGCGATCAGGGCAGTGCTACCACGGCGGTGCACAGCCTGGAACTCAACAACGTCAGCTACAGCTTCCCGCCGGTGGAAGGCAGCCAACCCTTTCAACTGGGCCCGGTCAACCTGCGCATCAATGAAGGCGACATCACTTTTATTGTGGGCGAGAACGGTTGCGGCAAGACCACACTGATCAAACTTCTGCTGGGTTTGTATGCACCGCAGACCGGAGAAATCTCGCTCAATGGGCAGGCAGTCAACGCAGAGACTCGTGACGATTACCGGCAGCTGTTCACGACGATCTTCGCTGACTACTACTTGTTCGATGACGTGATTCAGGGTGACAAGCAGATTCCGGAGGATGCCACCCGCTACCTCAAGCGCCTTGAGATCGACCACAAAGTCAGCGTGCGCGACGGCGCGTTCACCACCACCGACCTGTCCACGGGGCAGCGCAAGCGTCTGGCGTTGGTCAGCGCATGGCTGGAAGAGCGTCCGGTATTGGTATTCGACGAATGGGCCGCCGACCAGGACCCGACGTTCCGGCGTATTTTCTACACCGAGTTGCTGCCGGACCTTAAACGCCTGGGCAAGACCATCATCGTTATTTCCCACGATGACCGGTACTTCGACGTCGCCGACCAGATCGTGCGCATGCGGGCGGGCAACGTTGTTGCCGAAGCGCAATCAGTGGTGGCATGAGTCCTGCTGAGCACGCGTTAAAAAAACCGGAAAAACTTTTCCGGTTTTTTTCGGGTACAACGTCTCATAGTCGCCAATACAAATAATTCCCGTTTACAACGCAACTTCAAGAGCTAGAGCCAACGATGCCAGCACTACACAGCCTCTCGCCCCTCACCCGGGCCATTACTCTGCGCCGTCTGTTCCAGCCACGCGTGTTGGGCGCGGCAATCGGCGTGGCCATGATCGCGCCTCTGTCGGCTCAGGTCAGTGCCCAGGAAATCGATTTCAATATTCCTGCGCAGCCACTGGCTTCGGCACTACAGACGTTCGGGCAGCAAGCCAATGTGCAACTGCTGTACAGCCCTGATGACACGCAAAGCCTGAACAGCACGGCATTGCGCGGTCGCTACGAGCCCAAGGACGCTATTGGCGTTCTGCTCAAAGGCACCGGTCTGGCGTACAGCCTGCAAGGCAACACCTTGACGGTGACAGGCCGCGGCACTGCAGGATCGATGGAGTTGGGGGCAACCAACATCGACGGCAAAGGCCTGGGCATGACCACCGAGGGTACCGGGTCGTACACAACGGGTGCGACCAATACCGCGACCCGCCTGAACTTGTCGTTGCGCGAAACACCGCAGACCGTCAGCGTTATCACCCGCCAGCGGCTGGATGACCAGAACCTGAACAGCCTTGCCAAAGTGCTGGAGCAGACGCCAGGCATTTCCTTGCAGCCACTGGACTCAGAGCGGGTCAACATCTATTCCCGCGGCTATGGCATCGACAGCTACCAATATGATGGTGTCCCTACCACGCTGGTGGTATCCACCAGTGCCACACCGCAAAGCCTGTCAGACATGGCGATTTACGATCACATCGAAGTACTGCGCGGCGCTACCGGCCTGCTGACCGGAACCGGAGATCCGTCAGGTACTATCAATCTTGTGCGCAAGCGCCCCACTGATCACTTTCAGGGCTACGTCAGCGCAGGTCTCGGTTCCTGGGAGCAATACCGGACCGAAATGGACGTCTCCGGACCGCTGACCCCAACAGGCAATATTCGTGGGCGCATGGTCAATGCTTATCAGCAAGGCAACAGCTTTGTCGATCACTACCAGACCGAGAAACAGGTTTACTACGGAATCATCGAAGCCGACCTCACCGACAGCTTGCTGCTGACCGCCGGTTACGACTATCAGAAACAGGATCCGCGTGGGGTTTCATTCGCCAGCTTCCCGCTGTTCACCAGCCAGGGCACACAGACTGATTTTTCCCGCTCGACCAACCCGGCATCACGCTGGAGCAGCCGACAGCAAGACACACTCAACGTGTTTTACTCGCTGGAACAACAACTGGCCAACGACTGGTCTCTGAAAGCTTCGGTCAACCAGATGTACAGCAAGCGCGACTCCAAGCTGGCATCTGCGAGCTGGGGCTTCCTGAATGAAACCACCGGTGAAGGTGTGCAGCTCTATGGTGGTTCATCGACTGGCTGGCAAAAACAGACAGGCATAGACGTCAACGCAAAAGGCCCTTTTCAGCTGTTCGGACGTGATCACGAACTGGTTGTAGGTATGACCTACACCAAGTACGAAGACCACAACGACCCGAATGCCGGTGAAAACGTCGAAGGCCGTTTCATCAACTACTACACATGGGACAATTACACGGCTGAACCTCAAGGGAATGGCGAGATTCTGTTCGACAACGACACCAACATCCGCCAGTTGGGCAGCTATGCGGCTGTGCGCCTGAAGCCGACTGATGACCTTTCGGTCATTCTTGGCGCGCGAACCACTGACTACAAATCTCACAGCTACGTCCACTATCGCGCCGCAGCCAATTCTTCGCGAAGCACAGACACCAGAGCACAGGAAACAGGAGAGGTCACTCCATACGCTGGTATTGTCTATGACCTGAACGACCAGCACTCGGTATACGCTAGCTATACCAGCATCTTCCGCCCTCAAACCTCGCGTGATCGTAGCGGCAAGGCTCTGGATCCGCGGACTGGCGATGCCTATGAGATCGGTCTGAAAAGCGAGTTTCTCGATGGCAAAGTCACTACCAGCTTCGACGTATTCCAGACCAAACAAGACAATCTGGCTCAACTGGACCCAGGCCAGATCGTAGCAGGCACGTTGAGGGAGCGAGCCTATATCCCGGTTCAAGGTGCCAAGACGCGAGGCTTTGATGCTGAGATCAACGGTGAAATTCTGCCTGGCTGGAAAGTCGCTGCCAGTTACACTCACGCTGTGACCAAGAATGCAGACGGCGACCGGATCAACACCGTCGCCCCTGCCGAACTGGCGAAGTTCTGGACCACCTATCGCATGCCGGGCGAACTGGACCACCTGACCGTTGGCGGTGGCGTGAATTGGCAGAGCGGTATGCACTTCACCGCCACTCCCTTTGGATTGGGTGGCACTACCACAGTCAAGGCCAAGCAGGATGACTTCGCTGTATTCAGCCTGATGGCACGCTACGAGTTCACCGACAACCTGTCCACGCTGGTCAACGTCAACAACCTGTTCGACAAGAAGTACCTGAGTTCTCTGGATGAAACCTTCCTTGGCGGTTACTACGGTGATCCGCGTAACGTAATGGTGACGACCAAGTACCGCTTCTAAGCAAAGCTGACACGCAATAAAAAACCTGGCCGGGTCACCGCGCCAGGTTTTTTATTGCCTCAACTGCCGTATCGCTTACGACCTTACCTTCAGCGCTGAAGCTGCAGCCACGCCCCCACCCGACGATAAATTTCAGGCACCGTGGCAACCATGTCTGTCATCCGCAGAAAGTCATGGGTCAGCCCGTGCTCCGTCTCCAGGTGCACCGGCACGTCATGCTCCTTGAGGTGCTCGGCAAACAACACGCCTTCGTCATACAACGGATCGAACTCCGCAAGGCTCACATACGCGGGAGCGACGTCTACGATATCCCGTGCCAGCAACGGTGAGGCGCGCCAGTCCAGGCGACTCGCCGGATCAGGGCAATACTGCCGATAGAACCATTGCAACGTCAGGCTTTCCAGCAAATACCCCTCGGCGAACGTGCGATGCGATTGCTGCTCGCGACTCATGTCAGTCACCGGATAAAACAGCAGTTGTGCGACGGGTTTAACCGTTAAAAGACTCTGTGTGTTCGCAGCCTGAATAGCCAACGACGCGGCCAGGCTGGCGCCCACGCTGTCCCCCGCGAAAACCACTCGTGCGGTATTCAAGGCAAAGTCGCTGGCCAGCGCCGGGATCGCATTCACGGCATCTTCCGCGTCTTCGAATGCAGCCGGAAAAGGATGCTCCGGCGCCAACCGATAGTCTGCTGCCAGCACTGCCCAACCGGATGCCGCCGCCAATTGCGCACAGACTGAATCGTGGGTCTGCAAGCTCCCCACGACATAACCGCCGCCGTGAAAAAACAGCAACACCGGTAGCCCGTTCGGGTCACTGCAAGGCTTGCGGTATAGCCGCGCCGAGAGCGTGCGACCATTCCTTGCAGGCAGTCGCAAAGCCTGGACCTTTACGCCCTCAGGTACAGGGCTCTGGAACAATTCAGAGGTGAGTTCAAACGTCTCACGGGCTTCAACCGCCGTCAGCTCATGCAGCGCCTTGCTGCTGCCACTCAAACGGCCGAATTCGGCCATTTCCAGAAAGGCTGCTAGATCGGGATGTACTGGCATGGAAAATCCTTTGGTTACAGATGAGGCATCGACAAAGCCCTGGGTTACAGGGCTGTCCTTTCAATAAAACCTGATTGAGGTATTGGCGCTCGTTATGTTTCCATCTGGGGCACCGGTTCCAGTGTTTTCAGGAAGGTCTGCAGGAAATACCCGTGACTCACGATGCCGTTATGGTCTGCGGCCACTGAGATGCTTTGCCCCTGATCAGTCAGGGTTCGTTCGAATGAAGCGCGCAGTTGCTCATCCGTAGTCTCAGCCCACCAGCAGTGAACCGTCGAGGCAACCGGCGGCAACGGCTCAGCTTGCCCTGCCAGTGCGGCAAGGTGCATGCCGACCAGGAAGGTCTGCGCCAGATCATCTGCATCAAAGGCCGCGTAGGCCCTGGAACCGTCTGGACTGGCACACTCGCTCCGCGCCTGCTGAATGATCGCCGCGAGCTGTTCTCTACCGGGCTTGTCGGGAACAGGCAGAGTTTGCGCAGGTGCCTCCCCCAGAACCGAAGTCAGGAAACTTGTCCACTCGCGCTGCCCGTCAATCGACGACACGCTTTCAGCGCCTGGAATAAAGCTGTCGATCAAACCCACAAAGCTGACCGTTTGCCCCTGACTCTCAAGCTCCTGAGCCACGAGTACGGCCAACGCACCGCCCAGCGACCAGCCCGCCAGGTTATAGGGACCCTTTGCCTGTTTCTGACGAATGTACTGGGCGTAATCAATCGCCATCGATTGCAAGGAAGCGTCCTGCCAGTCGCGGTCGAGCAGCATGCGACATTGCACACCGTAAACACTGCACTTGCCATCAAGACGGCGGGCCAGAGACTCGTAGTCAAAGACTGTCCCGTAACCGGCGTGCATGCAGAACAGAGCAGGCACGCCTGGGGACGGAGCATTCAATAACAGGACAGGATCCAGTTCGGTCTGAGCCTGGTAGCCAGACAATTCGGCAATGGTCGGCTTGCTCATCATGTCGCGCAATTTCAGCTCGAAATCAGGCAACTGCAATGCCCTGACTTTGCTCAGGACCTTGAGGGTGCGGAGCGAATCGCCGCCGAGTTCGAAGAAGTTATCCGTGATGCCAACCTGAGGGACCTCAAGCACTTGCTGCCAGACTTGCGCCAAATGCCTCTCCAGCGCATTGCGGGGAGCCACATATTGACCGCCCTTGAAGTCCGGCTCAGGCAAGGCAAGACGATCCACCTTGCCGTTAGGGTTCAAGGGCAGCCGGTCCAGAAGCATCAACTGCGCTGGCACCATGTAGTCAGGCAGACGCTCTTGCAGCCGAGCACGCAGTTGCTCGGCCAGCCCGGATTGCGACGAGGCGACCACATAACCTACCAGTTGCTTGCCACCCGCACTGTCACGGGCGATGACCACGGCGTCGCGTACCAGAGGCGACTCACGCAAGCAGGCTTCGATCTCACCGAGTTCGATCCTGAAACCGCGGATCTTGACCTGGTTATCCAGTCGTCCAAGGTAATCGAACACCCCGTCAGCTCGTTGCCGCACCAGGTCGCCGCTGCGGTACATCCGCCCGCCCGTCTGGCTGAACGGATCCGCCACAAAGCGCTCGGCAGTCAATCCCGGACGACGGTGATAGCCGCGCGCAAGCTCCTCGCCGCCGATGTACAGCTCACCCGCGACACCGGTCGGCACGCGATTGAGTTGCGCATCCAGCACATACAGCGAGCGCTGCCCGACGCCGGTACCGATCGGTGCATAAGCCGCTTCGCAGCGGGCATCGACGTCAGCCTTCCAGAGCAACGGCGTCACCACGGTTTCAGTCGGGCCGTAGCCGTTGGTGATATAGCGTGGCTTGAGCGCAGTCTTGACCAGTTCAAAACTTGCATCAGCCACGGCATCGCCGCCAAAGCAATAGATCCTTACCGGAGGCGGATTACCGTGAGCCTGAGCATGTTCTGCCAGTTGCTGAAGATAGGCCGGCGGGAAACAGGCGATGGTGATCGCATGAGCATGCAACGCATCAAACGTCTGCTCTGGCGTCCATAACGTATTGTCCCGGACCACCAGTCGACCACCACTGATCAATGTCGACAACCAGCGCTCCTGGGCGCCGTCGAAGGCGAAGGACATGAACAGTAACTCACGTGTATCGACATCCATTTCATAGCGTTCGGCAATCGCCTGACAATGCTGGCGCAATGGACCGCGCGCTACAGCGACGCCCTTGGGTTTGCCGGTTGATCCAGAGGTGTAGATCAAATAAGCCAGTGCTTGCTCACTCACGGATCTAGCCGGGAAATCTACCGGTGACGCCACGCTGCCCAACTCATCAATATTCACCCGGGTGACAGAGGACGGACACGGTAAGCGGTCGCTCAACGAGCTGTGGCTGAGCAATACCTGCATACCGGAGTCTTCGATGATCCATTCCAGGCGATCACGCGGGTAGTCGATGTCCATCGGCACGTACGCGGCACCTACCTTCAGCGCTGCGTACAGGGCGATGATGGTCTGCACGGAGCGCTCCAGACCGACGCCGATCACCGACTGCGGTCCCACACCTGACAATTGCAAAGCGTGGGCAAGCTGGTTGGCACGCTGTTCAAGTTGCTCACGTGTCAGCACCTCATCACCGCAGACCACGGCGACCGCGCACGGGTCAATCTGCGCGTGACAGGCAATCAGTGCAGGTAGCGAATCGTTGTCCGTTTGTTTCGAGTTGACACGCTCCTGACTGATCACGCTGTCTTCAGCGTCCATCATGCACAGGCTGCCAAGGGTCGCGTGGGGTTGTTCCAGCAAGGCGTTCAGCAGGGTCTCGAAACAGGTCATGACCTGCGCAGCGCCTTCATCCGTGAAGCTGTTGCGCAAGTACAGAAACTCGATCTGCAGGGTTTGCGCCAGTTCTACCGCCAGGTCCATCGCATAGTTGGTCACATCACGGGTGCTCAACTCGCCAAACTTCAGTTGATGGCTGTCGGTGTCACGCAGACGCTCATCCACCGGGAAGTTCTCGAACACAACGATGCTGTCGAACAAAGGTCGGCCACCATGACCCGACCAGCGCTGCACATCGGCCAGCGATGCATGCTCATGGTCACGCACTTCAAGGTTGAACGCTTGCAGTTGTGCCAGCCATTGATCTACCCGCTGTTGTGGCTCAGGCGCTTGAACGATGGGCAAGGTGTTGATGAACAGTCCAAGCATTTCATTGCAACCGCTCACCGCAGCCGGACGTCCGGCGACCGTAGCGCCAAAACACACCGACGCCTGCCCGGTAAAGCGCTGCAACAGCAACAGCCAGGCTCCCTGAACCAGGGTGTTCGGTGTCACCCGCAAGGCCTGCGCCCGCTCGCGTAAATGGTC
This sequence comes from Pseudomonas maioricensis, assembly GCF_022790535.1. Taxonomy (GTDB): domain Bacteria; phylum Pseudomonadota; class Gammaproteobacteria; order Pseudomonadales; family Pseudomonadaceae; genus Aquipseudomonas; species Aquipseudomonas maioricensis. Next base: position 81,062 of record NZ_LOHG01000017.1, on the reverse strand, counting down.
GGTCGCTGCCTTGTCCCAACGCAGGTAATGCGCAGCGTGGCCACTAAGCGTTGCATCCGGCCGCGGATAAACCGCAGTCGCCAGTTGCGTCGGCCCTTCCAGCGCCTGGGCGTGGGACTGCCAGAATGTCTCCAGAACCTTTGCAGGCTGGGCCTGCAGCCACGCGATGTAATCGCGATAGCGCCCGATACGTGGCCCTGACTCCTGTCCGGCGTAGCACTGAAAGACCTCGCCGAGCAGACGTGAGCTGGACCAGCCATCCATGAGGATATGGTGACTGGTCCAGATCAACTGGTAACGCTGCTCCGCCAGATGAACCAGTGTCAGGCGGATCAATGGCGCGGTGAGCAGATCAAAGCCCTGCTCGCAGTCTTCGGTGGCCAGCGCTTGCAGATCGGATTCGAGGTGACTGCGGTCGCGCCAATCCAGCTGTCGTACTGGCAACTGCGCGTTGCGATAAACAATCTGCACCGGTTCAACCAGGTCGCTTGCTGCCCAGAAGCCTGTGCGCAGGATTTCATGCCGCCCGATAACCGTGTTCCACGCGCTGATAAAACGCTGTGCGTCCAGCCCGTCAACAGCCACGTTGACCTGGCTGATGTAGAACGCTTCGCCCGGCATTTCGAGGGTATGGAACAACATCCCGCTCTGCATCGGCGAGAGTGGATAGATATCCTCGACCGCCGCCAGTGGGACAGGCAAGGAATCCAGCTGAGCCTGCGTCAGGCGTGTCAGCGGGAAGTCGCTGGGGGTAAAAGCCTGAACCGGTCGAACCACACAATGCTCGACTACCGCGCGCAGTTCTACGCAGAACTCGTCGGCCAGACGCTGAATCAAGCTGGTGTCGAACATCTGTTCGCTGAAGGTCCAGCCCAGTTCAAGGGTGTCGTTGTAGACCTGCCCGTTGATGGTCAGCCAGTTATCCAGCGGAGCCGACTCATCGCGCTCGATCCCTTTGTTTTCCGAGACCGGCCTGAACAGGCTGTCACTGTCGTCAAAGCTGCCGTCGAACTGGCCGAGGTAGTTGAAAGTGATTCTTGGCGTCGCAACACCTTGCAAGGCCTGACGGGTCTGCGCATCGCCCAGATAACGCAACACGCCCAGCCCCAGCCCACGTTGCGGCACCGCACGCAGCTGCTCCTTGATGTTCTTGATGGAGGCTGGCAACTGCGCGTGCGCGGTCAGCTTCACGGCAAACAGACTGGTAAACCAACCCACGGTGCGGGTCAGGTCAATGTCGTCGAACAGATCTTCACGGCCATGCCCTTCCAGCTGGATCAACACATCTGCTTGTCCGGTCCAACGCGCAATCACCCGCGCCAGCGCCGTCAGCAAAAGATCATTGACCTGAGTCCGGTAGGCCGCTGGAGCCTGTTGCAACAGATGACGGGTCGTTAGCTGGTCGAGATGGCAGTGCACAGTGGCGGCATGACGAACCTGCTGCGCGTCTTGACGACGGACATCAGGGAGGCCATCCGGAACACCTTGCAACTGCGTTTGCCAATAGCTGATCTGTTGCTGCATCGCGTCCGTCGATGCATGCTCCTGCAGGCGCTCAGCCCAGCGTTTGAGGCTGCTGGTGCGCATAGGCAGTTGCACTGGCGCACGCTCAAGGGCGAGGTTGTACAGGCGTTGCAGGTCCTCGAAGAGAATCCGCCAGGACACGCCATCCACCACCAGGTGATGAATAACCAGCAGCAGGCGCTGTTCGCCATCAGGCAAGTCAGCCAGCACTGCACGCAACAGCGGGCCATTGTGCAAATCAAGGCTGCGTTGGGCTTTATCGAAGAGAAGCGGTAACTGCGCAGGATCACTCACCTGCTCTGCCCACAGCATTTGCGTCGCATGACCGTCGATGACAGCGCCAAAGGAACCGATGTTGCCCTCGATGGACGGAGCAAAAGTCAGACGCAAGGCGTCGTGATGATTGACCAACGCAACCAGAGCAGTGCCCAGCACATCAGCATCCAGCGCCTGACGCGGGGCCAGGAGCACTGACTGGTTCCAGTGCTGACGAGCAGGGATATCCTGTTCAAAGAACCATTGCTGGACTGGCACCAGTGGCATTTCACCAGTCACTGGCCCCTGATCCAGGCTTGGAGCGTCATCCCCCAACCGCGCCGTTTGCGCGAGAGCCTGAACGGTCTGACACTCGAACAGGTCTTTGGGCGTGAAACGAATCCCCTCCTGACGCGCCCGACTCACCAACTGAATCGACACAATCGAGTCGCCACCCAGCTCGAAGAAGTTGTCGGTAAGACCGACACGCTCCAGGCGCAGCACGTCCTGCCAGATCGTGACGAGCCTTTGTTCCAGTTCGCTATGCGGCGCCACGTAGTGTTGTTGGGCGAGGCTGGCGTCGGGTTTTGGCAGCGCCTTGCGATCGAGCTTGCCGTTGACGGTCAACGGCATACGTTCGATAAACAGCAGATGCGCAGGCACCATGTAGTCCGGCAACGTGGCTTTGAGTTCTTCCTTGATCTGCTCTCTAAGCCCGGCTTGCCCGCCAGTCTCGAAGACCTGCGGCACGATCCACGCCACCAGTTGCTGACCGCTCAGGCCGTCGATGGCCAACACCACGGCCTCACGAACATCAGCGCTGTCACGCAAGCGCGATTCGATTTCACCCAGTTCGATACGGAAGCCGCGAATCTTCACCTGATGGTCGATACGCCCGATGTACTCGATGGAGCCATCGGCGCAGTAACGTGCCAGGTCGCCGGTGCGATACAAGCGCCCGCCCTGCGCGTCGAACGGATTTGGCACAAAGCGTGTAGCGGTCAAGCCTGCGCGGTTCAGGTAACCACGGGCCAGACCCGCCTGACCGACATACAGCTCGCCGACGCAGCCGCGTGGCACCGGATGTAGATCAGCGTCCAGCAAATACCAGGACAAGTCAGGAATCGGTT
>NZ_LOHG01000017.1:73149-77256 GCF_022790535.1 Pseudomonas maioricensis | reverse complement strand
CCGTGGCGCTGAACAGACGCACCACGTTGCTGTGCGGGAGCAGTGCGCCCTTGGGCTGTCCCGTGGAACCCGAGGTGTAAATCACGTAGGCAAGGTTGTCAGGGCTCACCGACACGTGTGGATCGTGGCGCGGCTGTGCGGACAGGTCCGTGTCGATAAGCAAGGTGCGTACCGATGCATAAATCGGCAGTTGCTCACGCAAGTGGCTTTCAGTCAGCAACAACGACAGCCCGCTGTCTTCAATCATGTAGGCCAGGCGATCCTGAGGATAATCCGGGTCCAGCGGCACGTAAGCCCCGCCTGCCTTGAGGATCGCCAACAGGCCGACAATCATCCCCGGCCCGCGCTGCACGGCAATACCGACACAAACGTCCGGCCCGACTCCGGCCTCGATCAGCAGGTGAGCGAGACGGTTGGCCTGGCTGTCCAGCGCCTGGTAGCTGAGGCTCTGATCCCGGAAAGACACGGCCACCGCTTCAGGTGTGCGCGCGGCTTGCGCGGCAATCAATTGATGCAGGCACTGCTCGACCGGGAACACCTGAGTCGACGGATTCCACTGAGCAAGGCTTGCTTCTATGTGCGCATCGTCCTGCAACGTCAGCTCGCTCAAGCGCTGCCCGGCCTGACTGGCAGCCATTTGCAGCAGCACATGCCGAAGCTGGCCAGCAATCTGCTGCACGGTGTGCACCGGAAAATTCGCCTGGCGATAGTTGAAATGCAGTGACAGCGTTTCGCCCAGACCGACGATCAGGGTCAGTGGATAGTGAGTCTGCTCGTGGTTGTCGACCTTGCCGAAGGTCAATTCCTGCGGCGCTTCCTGTTGCAGAGCTTCCGACACCGGGTAGTTTTCGAACACCAGAATGCTGTCGAACAAGGCGTCGCTGCCCTGCCCTGACCAGCGCTGAATATCCGCCAGCGGCGTGTGTTCATGTTCGCGCAGCGCCAGATTGTCCGCCTGAACCGACTGCAGCCAGTCGCTCACCGACTGCTCCGGCTGCGGTGTAGCAATGACTGGCAAGGTATTGATGAACAGACCGATCTGCTGCTCGACACCTTTAAGCCCCGCCGGACGCCCGGAAACCGTCGCGCCAAAGGCGACTGAACGTTGTCCGGTGTAGCGCTGCAACAGCAGCAACCACGCCGATTGCACCACCGTATTGAGTGTCACTTTTTGCTGACGGGCAAACTCGCCCAGTAATCGAGTCTGCTCGGCGCTGAACACTTCGAAGTGATCGCCGTGGGCCTCAACAGCTGCTTGCGCGGGCAAGTCGAGGGCGCGGGTCAGCCAGGTAGGCTCGTCCAGCACACTGAGCCGTTCCAGCCAGAACCTCTCGCTAAGGGCTGCATCCTGAGCCTGCAACCAGGCGATGTAATCGCGGTAGTTGCCACTGTGCTGCGCCTGGTATTCACCGGCATAGCGTTGCAGCACCTCACCGAGCAACTGCGAGTTGCTCCAGCCATCCATGAGGATGTGGTGGTTGGTGTATATCAGGTGGTAACGCTGCTCTGCAACGCGCACGGCCACCAGCCGCAGCAGCGGCGCGCGACTCAGGTCAAACCCGGCCTTGAGCTCAGCATCAGCCAGCCTTTGCAGTTCGGGGGCAAGATTGGTTGCGTGGCGCAGGTCGACCACCGTGAACGGCATGGCGATGTCCTTGAACACCACCTGTAGCGGACGTTCCAGACCGCCTTGCCAGTAGAACCCGCTGCGCAGAATCGCGTGCTGGTTCATGGCTGCCTGCCAGGCCTGAAGGAAGCGCTCCGGATCAAGGCCATCCACATCCAGACGCATCTGGTTGGTGTAGTCGCCACCCGCCTGTTCTTCATACAGGGTGTGGAACAACATGCCCTGCTGCATCGGTGCCAGCGGGTAGATATCTTCCACCTGAGCGGCCTGGAGCGGCAACGCGTCCAGTTGCTCCTGGCTGATGCGCGCCAGCGGGAAGTCAGACGGCGTCAGCCCGGCCTGCTGCGGATCGCAGCAATGCTCGATGACGCGAGTCAGTTCGGCGATGTACTGGTCGGCCAGTTGTTGCATGGCCTGCTCGGCGAACATCTCGGCACTGAAGGTCCAGGCCAGGCTCAACTCCCCGGCAAACACCTGGCCGTTGATGCTCAGCCAGTTATTCAGCGGCGCATCGGCGCTCTGATCGGCGCCGCTGTTTTCCCGGGCCGGGACGAACAATGCCTCCGCATCGTCGAAGCTGCCATCGAACTGGCCAAGGTAGTTGAAAGTGATGCGTGGCGTCGGTAATGCCCGCAGGCTATTGCGGGTCGCTTCGTCGCCCAGATAACGCAGCACACCAAAACCGATGCCTTTGTCCGGGATCGAGCGCAGTTGTTCCTTGATGTGCCTGATCGAGTGTTTCAGCCCGGCTTGCGCAGTCAGGCGCACCGGGAACAGGCTGGTGAACCAACCCACCGTACGGCTGAGGTCGGCGTCTTCCAGCAGTGCCTCGCGGCCATGGCCCTCCAGTTGCACCAGGACGTCGTCACGCCCGGTCCAGTTGGCAATGACTCGCGCCAGAGCGGTCAGCAGCAGGTCATTGACCTGCGTGCGATAGGCCGCCGGTGCCTGTTGCAACAACTGGCGGGTCAGCTCGGCCGAAAGCTTCGCACCGACGGTGCTGCTCTCGCTGGCCCGAAGGCTGGCTGCACCGTTCAGGCACGGCAGGTCTGTCGACGCCTCACTCAGCAATGACTGCCAGAAACCCACTTGCGACGACAGGCCGCCGTTGCGTGCCAGGTCTTGCAGACCCTGCGCCCAGTGCTTGAAAGCAGTGGTTTTGCCCGGCAATTGTACGGGCTTGCCTGATTCGATCTGCCGGTAAGCGCTTTGCAGGTCCTCGAACAGAATCCGCCACGAAACCCCGTCCACCACCAAGTGGTGAATCGCCAGCAACAGGCGCTGTTCGCCGCCCGGCAACTCGGCGAGTACCACTCGCAGCAGCGGGCCTTGCGGCAGGTCGAGACTGCGTTGCGCCTTGTTCAGCAGCGTTTGAAGCTGATGCTCGTCGCTGACCGTTTCACACCACAACAAGGACCCTGTCGCCGGGGCCGGATTGAAGCGGCCCATATTGAAAGGCTCGGCGAACGTCAGACGCAAGGCATCGTGATGATTGATCAAGGCGTGTACGGCCTGGCTCAGCACTTGCGCGTCCAGACGTTGGCGCGGGTTCAACAACACGGACTGGTTCCAGTGATGACGGTCCGGAATGTCCTGCTCGAAGAACCACTGCTGGATCGGCAACAGTGGCATGTCACCGGTCACCGGCCCCTGATCAATACTCAGCGCGTCCTCACCCAATTGCGCCACCTGAGCCAGCGCACGCACGGTCTGGCGCTCGAACAGGTCTTTGGGCGTGAAGCGAATACCCGCCAGACGCGCACGGCTGACCACCTGAATCGAGATGATCGAATCACCGCCCAACTCAAAGAAGTTGTCGGTAACGCCGACCTGTTCAAGCTTGAGCACGTCCTGCCAAACCGCTGCGATCTGCTGCTCAAGGGTGCTTTGCGGCGCGACGTAATCAAGCTGTGCCAGACCTGCATCCGGCGCTGGCAAGGCCTTGTGATCCAGCTTGCCGTTGGCGGTCAGCGGCATGCGCGCCAGGAACAGCAGGTGCGCAGGCACCATGTAGTCCGGCAGGTTTTCACGCAGCGACGTCTTGATCTCGTCGCGCAACGCTGCCTGCTCCAGCGCGTCAGCGCTGTACTGTTGCGGCACGATATACGCCACCAGTTGCGCACCGCTGGCCGCGTCATGAACCCGCACCAGACCTTCGCGAACGGTCGCCAACTCATTGAGGCGAGCGTCTATCTCGCCCAGCTCGATACGGAAGCCGCGAATTTTCACCTGATGGTCGATACGCCCGATGTACTCGATGGAGCCATCGGCGCAGTAACGCGCCAGGTCGCCGGTGCGATACAGACGCCCGCCCTGCTCGTCGAACGGGTTCGGTACAAAGCGCGTGGCGGTCAAGCCTGCGCGGTTCAGGTAACCACGGGCCAGACCCGCCTGCCCGACATACAGCTCGCCGACACAGCCACGCGGCACAGGATGCAGATCAGCGTCCAGCAGGTACCAGGACAAGTCGGGAATCGGCG
>NZ_LOHG01000017.1:54062-72252 GCF_022790535.1 Pseudomonas maioricensis | reverse complement strand
CAGTGGCGCTGAACAGACGCACCACGTTGCTGTGCGGGAGCAGTGCGCCCTTCGGTTGGCCCGTGGAACCGGAGGTGTAAATCACGTAGGCAAGATTTTCCGGCCTGACGCTCACCGAAGGCGTTTCGCTGCTGTAACCGCTGAGGTCAGCATCCAGCAGCAAGGTTGCGACGCCATTGAGGTTTGGCAATTGATCAACGACGTGTGGTTGGGCAAGCAGCAGCCGCAGACCGCTGTCCTCGATCATGTACGCCAGGCGATCCTGTGGATACACCGGGTCCAGCGGCACATAAGCGCCGCCCGCCTTGAGAATCGCCAACAGCCCGACCAGCATTTGCACCGAACGCTCAGCCGCCAGACCGACCAGTACATCAGGGCCGACGCCTTGCTCGATCAAACGATGCGCCAGACGGTTGGCTCGCTGATTGAGCTCGCTGTAGCTGACGTGCTCATCGCCGAAGCTCAAGGCAACGGCGTCAGGCGCGCGCTGGACCTGAGCTTCGATCAACTCATGCAGACAATGCTCGACGGCAAAACGTTGTGGCCGGGGGTTCCAGGCCTGAATCGCTTGTTGCTGCTCTGCCGGGCTGCCACCTTGCAGGCTGCCCAATAGCGTCTCGCCGACCGCCATCGACAACTGCTGCAAAACGCGAGCGAAATGGGCGCTGACCTGCTCGATGGCGTCAGCGTCCAGATGCTCGCGCTGGTAATGGAAATGCACAGACAACGCTTCACCCAGGCTGACCGCCAGGGTCAGCGGATAGTTACCCTGTTCGCGGCTGCGTACTTCACCAAAGCTCAACCCTTGGGGCGCACCCTGCTGCAGCGCTTCGGACACCGGGTAGTTTTCGAACACCAGCAAGTTATCGAACAGCGCTTCTCCCCCCTGTCCGGCCCAGCGTTGAATATCGGCCAGCGGCGTATGTTCGTGTTCACGCAAGGCGAGGTTGCGCGATTGCAGATCGACCAGCCAGGCCCCTAACGCTTGTTCAGGCGACGCCGAGGCAATCACCGGCAGCGTATTGATGAACAGGCCGATCTGTTGCTCTATACCGGCAATGTCTGCCGGACGCCCCGCCACCGTTGCACCGAAGGCCAGCGTGCGATGCCCGGTAAAGCGTTGCAGGGTCAGCAGCCAGGCGGCTTGCACCAGCGTGTTCAAGGTGACTTTGCTCTGCCGCGCAGCATCAGCCAACGCACGGGTTTGCCCGGCCTCAAGGCGCAAGTAATGGTCGGCAAAACCGCTGCCCGGCGAGGCCGATTGCAATGCTTCAACCAACAAGGTCGGCGCTGCAAGATCAGCGGTTTGCGCCGTCCAGAACACCTGATCGGCCGTTACGTCCTGACGTTGCAACCAACCGATGTAATCACGATAACGGCCGGCTTGTGGTTGTGCGGGCTGACCGGCGTATTGCTGCAGGACTTCACCGATCAACTGCGAACTACTCCAGCCATCCATCAAAATGTGGTGGCTGGTGTAGATCAGGTGATGACGTCGTTCGGCCGTGCGCACCAGCGTCAGCCGCAGCAACGGGGCCTTGCCAAGATCAAACCCGGCGAGGCGATCACTGTCTGCCAGAGCCTGCAATGCCTGCTCTGGCGCGACGCGATCACGCCAGTCGAGGATCTGAAACGGCAGTTCGACACGTTTGAACACCACCTGTAACGGCTGCTCCAGCGTGCCCTGCCACAGGAATGCACTGCGCAGAATGTCATGGCGTTCGACGACGGCTTGCCACGCTTGCCGGAAACGCTCGGCATCGAGGTTCTCGACGTCAACGCACATCTGGTTGACGTAGGCGCCCTGCTGCGTTTGCTCGTAGAGGCTGTGAAACAGCATGCCCTGCTGCATGGGTGCCAGCGGATAGAGGTCTTGAACCTCGCAGGCCAGCAACGGCAAGGCGTCCAATTGGGCCTGATCGACAGTGGCCAGCGGGAAGTCTGACGGCGTGAAGCCACCGTTCTGGTTGCTTACGCAATGGGCAATCAGGTCCTGCAGTTCGCGGCCGAGTTCATCTGCCAAATGCTGCACGGTAGCGCGGTCGAACATCTCCCGGCTAAAGGTCCAGCCCAGCTTGAGTTCGCCGCCGAACACCTGACCGTTGATGCTCAGCCAGTTGCCCAGCGGCGCATCCGCGCTTTGCTCGGCACCCGCCGTTTCTTTGGCCGGGACCAGCAAGGCCTGATCGTCATCGAAACTGCCGTCGAACTGACCGAGGTAATTGAAGGTGATCCGCGGCGTTGGCAAAGCGGCCATGGCGGCCTGAGTCGCCGTGTCGCCCAGATAACGTAGCGCGCCAAACCCCAGGCCTTTGTTGGGGATCGCCCGCAGTTGCTCCTTGATGTGTTTGATGGCTACGCCGGTTTCGCCATGGGCTGTCAGGCAGACCGAATAGAGGCTGGTAAACCAGCCCACGGTGCGGGTCAGGTCGACCTGTTCGAACAGTTCCTCGCGACCATGGCCTTCCAGTTGCACCAGCACTTCATCGCGACCGCTCCAGTGCGCGATCACACGGGCCAGTGCGGTCAACAGCAAGTCGTTGACCTGAGTGCGATAAGCCGTGGGTGCCTGCTGCAACAACTGCCGGGTGGTGTTGGCATCCAGCAGGGAATGAACAGTCTCGGCCAGGCGTTTGTGCAGCGCGGCATCCGGGTTTTCACAAGGAATGTCACCGCTGATATCCGCCAGCCGTTGCTGCCAGCCCGCCAGCTCGACCGCCAGCTCATCACTCTGGGTCCAGCGCTGCAGCTGCTCGCCCCATGCTTTGTACGACGATGTTTTCGCAGGCAGGGCCAATGGTTTTCCGGCCAGCAGCTGTTGATAGGCCAGTTGCAGGTCGTCGAACAGAATCCGCCACGACACGCCGTCCACCACCAGGTGATGGACCACCAGCAGCAGACGTTGACTGCCATCCGGCAGGTCCGCCAGCACGGCCCGCAGCAACGGGCCGTTTTGCAGATCAAGGCTGCGCTGAGCCTCCTCGAACAAGGGTTCAAGCTCGAAGGCACCGTTGAGAGTGACCTGCCACAACAGGCTCAAGGCGCTGTCAGCATCGTCCGCCAGCGGCTCGGCAAATACAGCCTGGTTCGATAAGGTTTGCGGGAAGCGCAAACGCAGCGCGTCGTGATGATTGATCAGTGCCAGCAGCGCTGTGCGCAGCACTGGCGCATTCAATGGCTGACGAGGTTGCAGTACCACCGATTGATTCCAGTGCTGACGCTCGGGGATCGGTTGAGTGAAGAACCACTGCTGAACCGGCAGAAGCGGCGTTTCGCCGATCACCGGCCCTTGATCAATCTGCTGCGCTGGCGCACCACGTCGGGAAACCGCTGCCAACGCCTGAACGGTCTGGTGGAGGAACAGATCTTTCGGCATAAACGCGATATCAGCCAGACGCGCGCGGCTGACCACTTGAATGGAGATGATCGAATCGCCGCCCAGCTCGAAGAAGTTGTCAGTGACACCCACCTGTTCAAGCTTGAGTACGTCCTGCCAGATCGCCGCAATATCTTGCTCCAGTGCATCACGCGGGGCGACATAGTGCTGCTGCAACAGGCTGGTGTCCGGCAGCGGCAGGGCCTTGCGGTCCAGCTTGCCATTGGGTGTCAAAGGCATGCGTTCAAGGAACAGCAGGTGCGCGGGCACCATGTAATCGGGCAGCTCTGCTTTGAGCTGCACTTTGAGGCGTTCGCGCAGATCGAGCTGCGCTTGAGGATCGCTCAGAATATCCAGCGCATCGGGAACGATGTAACCGACCAATTGCTGACCGCTCAACCCTTGCTGCGCGACCGCCACTGCGTCACGTACGCCGTCCAGTGCCAACAGCCGCGCCTCGACTTCCCCCAGTTCGATACGGAAACCACGCACCTTCACCTGACGGTCAAGACGGCCCAGATAATCGAACGTCCCATCGGCGCGCTGGCTAACCAGATCGCCGGTGCGATACAGCCGCCCGCCCCGGTCGCTGAACGGATCAGCGACAAAACGCTCGGCGGTCATGCCCGGACGGTTCAGGTAGCCGCGAGCCAGGCCCTGGCCGCCCAGATACAACTCACCCGCCACGCCCAGCGGCAACAGGTTCAGATCGGCGTCCAGCACATACGCGCTGCGCTCGCCGATCCGGCTGCCAATCGGCGCGTAGGCAGCGCCACAGTGATCTTCGACGCCGGCCTTCCAGATCAGCGGCGTAACCACGGTTTCAGTCGGGCCATAGCCGTTGATGATGTACTGCGGTTTGAGGGCGCGCTTGGCCAGCTCGAAACTGGCCTGCGGCACTGCATCCCCACCAAAGCAGTAAATTCGTACCGGCGGCGGGTTGCCATGACGCTCGGCGTGTTCAGCCAGTTGTTGCAGGTACACCGGCGGGAACGCCGCGACCGTCACCCCGTGCTCATGCATCGCTTGATACGTCTGCTCCGGCGTCCACAGCTCTGGATCACGGATCAACAGCCGACCACCATGGGTCAGCGCGGTCAGCCAGCGCTCATGGGCACCGTCAAACGCAAACGACATGAAATGCAGTTCGCAATCGGCAGGCGTCATCTCGTAACGCTCGCCGATCGCCCGGCAATGCATCGCCATCGGACCGTGAGCCACGGCCACGCCTTTGGGCTGGCCCGTCGAACCTGAGGTGTAGATAACGTAAGCGAGATGATCAGGATGCAGCGCTACAGCCGGATTCGTCACAGGTTGCGCACGGTTGTCGAGCTGATCGACTTCCAGCACTGCAAGATCATCAGGAATCGGCAAGCGCTGACGCAATACCGAATCACTGAGCAACAGCGCCATGCGGCTGTCACGCATCAGATACGCCAGGCGCTCTTGCGGGTATTCCGGGTCCAGCGGCGCATAGGCGCCACCGGCCTTGAGCACGGCCAGCAGCGAGACGACAATCTCCAGACCGCGCTCCAGCGCGATACCCACGATCACGTCAGGCCCGACGCCCTCTTCGATCAGACGATGCGCGAGGCGATTGGCTTGTTGGTTCAACTCGGCGAAGCTCAAGGTCTGCTTGCCGAAAATCAGCGCGGTGGCGTCCGGCGTTTGCCCGGCCAGTTGTTCGATACGCTGATGCACCAGCAGCCCGGCGACATGCTCGTCGTTCAGGCCGTTGCGCTCCAGCAGCAAATGATCAAGCTCATGCTGACCCAGCATCGGCAGTGCGCCAATGCGCTGCTGTGGATCAGCGACGATACCTTGCAGCAGGTTGAGCCAATGCTCGCTCAGGCGCTGTACGGTGGCGGCGTCGAACAGGTCGGTGGCGTAGGTCAACGACGCCCACAGGCCCTCGGCGCTTTCCACCGTGTCCAGCGTCAGGTCAAACGAAGCGTTGTGGCTGTCCCACACCAGACCTTCGATGCTCAGGCCCGGCAAACGGGTAGCACGCTGGCCACGCGCATGCTGATCATCGCTCTGGTGGTTGTACATCACCTGAAACAGCGGGCTGTGGCTCAGGCTCCGCTCTGGATGCAGCGCCTCCACTAATTGTTCGAAAGGCAAATCCTGATGCGCTTGGGCACCCAGTGCAGTCTGTTTGACCTGTTGCAGCAGCTCGCTGAAACGCTGGGCCGCATCGAGTTCAGCGCGCAGCACCTGCGTATTGACGAAAAAGCCGATCAAGCCGTTGGTTTCAACCCGGTTACGGTTGGCGGTGGGCACACCGACGCGAATGTCTCGCTGCCCGCTGTGGCGATGCAGCAGAACTTGAAACGAGGCCAGCAGCAACATGAACGGCGTGACGCCTTGCGCCTGGGCAAGGGCTTTGAGCTGACGACTCAATTCAGCGTCAAGCGGCAGGTCGAGTCGGGCACCGCGATGGCTTTGCACGGCCTGACGCGGGCGGTCCGTGGGCAGCTCCAGCACCGGCTGATCGTTGCCCAGTTGTTCGGTCCAGTACGCCAGTTGCTGCGTCTTGCCGCCCGCCTCCATCCAGTGCCGTTGCCAGATCGCGTAGTCGGCGTACTGAATGGGCAGCGCAGGCAACTCGACCGGTTGCTGCTGACTGAAGCCGACGTAGAACTGCACCAGCTCGTCGACCATGACCTGCATCGACCAGCCATCAGAAACGATGTGGTGCTGGACCATCACCAGCACATGGTCTTCCGCCGCCAGTTGCAACAGCGTGATGCGCAGCAACGGACCGTTGGCCAGATCAAATGTCAGCCGGGTCTGCCCTTCAACGAACGCCTGGATCAGTGCATCACGCTCATGCGCTGCATGGCCTGGCAGCGTTTCCCGGGCCAGCGTCAGTTGGCCTTGAGCGTGAATCACCTGATGCGCACGCTCGCCGTCGTGGGCAAAGGTCGTGCGCAACGTGTCGTGGCGGGCGACCAGCGCGTTGAACGCCTGCTCCAGCGCGCCGGTATCCAGCTCGCCCTGCAGGCGCAGTGCCGTGGGCATATGGTAGGCGCTGCTGTCCGGTTCCAGTTGCCAGAGAAACCACTGCCGTTCCTGCGCGTAGGACAAGGGCAGAACATCCAGTTCTGAACCCAGCGCTGATCTCACTTCAGGGATCGGCAGGTTGGCGGGCGATACCCGCTGCTCCAGCATTTTTTCCAGGTACGCCTTGCGCTTGTCCAGCGGCAGCAGGATGAAACGACGGGCGATACGTGCAGCAGCGGCCTGATCCATCACGCCTCCTCCATTTCGTCGAGCAGGGCTTCGAGGCCATCAAGGGTCGAGGCTTCGACCGCACCACCAAGGGCTTCCAGTTGCGTGGCGAAATCACCCAGAACCGGGAATTGGAACATCAGTTGTACAGTCGCTTTCATACCAAGCTCGAGTTGAATGCGTGAGACCGTGCTCACGACCAGTAAGGAGTGGCCGCCCAGCTCGAAGAAGTTATCGGTGCGACCGACCCTCTCCAGCTTGAGCACGTCTTGCCAGAGCGCGGCGATGCGCTGCTCCAGCTCGGTACGCGGTGCGGTCCAGGTGTTTTGCAACTGGCTGAAGTCCGCAGCGGGCAGCGCTTTACGGTCCAGCTTGCCGCTCGGGCTCAGCGGCAGACGCTCCAGCAGCATCAGGTGCGCCGGGATCATGTAATCGGGCAGGCTGAGTTTGAGCTGCACTTTGAGCCGGTCGCGCAGCGCCTGAGCCTCGTGTTCACCCTCCGCCACCAGATAAGCCACCAGTTGCTGGCCGCCAACGCCCTCGACTGCCAGCACCAGCGCTTCGCGGACCTCGTCCTGCTCCAGCAGGCGCGCTTCGATTTCCCCCAGCTCGATGCGGAAACCACGGATTTTTACCTGGTGGTCAGTACGCCCGGCGTACTCGATCACCCCGTCGGGGCGATAGCGCGCCAGATCTCCGGTGCGATACAGACGACCGCCCTGCCCGTCGAATGGATCGGGAATGAAGCGCTCAGCGGTCAGGTCAGGACGATTGAAATAGCCGCGAGCAAGCAGGCTGCCACCGATGAACAACTCACCGACTGACCCGATAGGCACCGGTTGAGCGTTTTCGTCGAGCAGATAAATGCTCCGGCCTGACAGCGGCTTGCCAATCGGCATCATCAGCGGCACGTCGTGTTCGCCGCGAATATAGGCCTCGCAGTCCAGCGTGGTCGCGGTCACTGTCGCCTCGGTCGGTCCATAAGTGTTGAGCAGGGTCACGTGCTCCAGGCCCGCGTCGCGCCAGGCCTGAATACCTTCCGGCGGCATCGCTTCGCCACCGGTGTGCATCTGCCGCAATGCGCCGTAATCCTTGATGCCCTTGGCAGCAAAGTCACGGATCAGCAGGTGCCAATAGGAGGTTGTCAGCCCCACAACGCTGATGCGGTGCTCGATCAGATGACGATGGAAGGTTTCGCTGTCCCACAAGTCCGGGCCACGCAATACCACGACCGCACCGCACGTCAGTGCCGGGAAAAGCTGCTCGACGAATGTGTCGAAGTTGAACGTCGAGAACTGCAACACCCGGTCCTCGGCCGTCAGGTTGTAGAACCCACGGGAAACCCGGGTATGCCCGCTCAGCGCCGACTGGTCGATGCCCACACCTTTGGGGCGGCCCGTGGAGCCCGAGGTAAACATCACGTACGCCAGATGATGGCCGTGCAGCTTGTTCGGCAGGTTAGCCGTCGACTGTGCTTGCCACTGCTCGGCATGGTCCAGGCACAGGCAGGCCACGCCTTCGGGGATCGACAGGCTGTCGAGCAAAGACGTCTGGGTCAGCAGTAACCGCAGACCGCTGTCCTGCATCATCTGGTGCAGCCTTTCCTGCGGGTATTGCGGGTCCAGCGGCACGTAAGCGCCACCAGCCTTGAGCACCGCAAACACGCCAATGACCATGTCCATGCCGCGCTCGGTGGCGATACCCACCAGGCTTTCCGGTCCGACACCCGACGCCCGCAACGCATGAGCCAGCTGATTCGCCCTGGCGTTGAGCTGGCTGTAGCTCAGTTGACGATCATCATGGACCAGTGCCACAGCGTCTGGCGTCAGACTGACCTGATGCTCGAAGGCCTGATGCACGCAGGCAAAATCAACCGGACATTCCTCGACCCGGTTCCAGTCGCGCACCACTTGCTGCTGCTCAGCCGCGCCCACCATCGACAGTTCGCCGATACGCTGGCCCGGCTCGGCAACAATGGCAGCCAGCAGGTTCTGCCAGTAATCGCCAAGGCGCTGAACGGTTTGTACGTCGAACAGATCGGACGCGTAAGTCAGGGTGGCCTTGAGGCCGTCCTCGGTTTCAAAGGTGGCCAGCGACAGGTCGAACTGTGCGCTGTCATTCTCGACGCCGAGGTTCTCCAGGGTCAGGCCGGGCAGATCCAGATTGCGCAATACGCTGTCATCCACCCGGTTCTGGTGGTTGAACATGACCTGGAACAATGGGTTCTGGCTAAGGCTGCGTTCCGGCTGCAAGGCCTCTACCAATTGTTCGAAGGGCAGGTCCTGATAAGCTTGGGCGTCCAGTGAGGTACGGCGGACCTGTTGCAGCAACGTGTCGAAACCCTGCTGACCGTCCACCTCGGCGCGCAGTACCTGAGTGTTGACGAAGAAGCCGATCAGTTCTTCGGTTTCGATCCGGTGACGGTTGGCGACCGGCACACCGACACGAATATCGCGCTGGCCGCTGTAACGCTGCAGCAGGACCTGGAACGACGCCAACAGCAGCATGAACAATGTGGCATTGTGCTGCCCGGCCAATGCCTGCAAGGCTTCGCTCAGTTCGAGCGGCAGGCGCATTTCGACACGGCCGCCACGGAAGCTCTGGATCGCCGGACGCGGCCGGTCAAGCGGTAACTCCAGTACTGAATCACCGCCACTCAATTGTTCCTGCCAGTAAGCAAGCTGGCGCTCGCGCTCGCCGTCCGCGAACCACTGACGCTGCCACAGGGCGTAGTCGGCGTACTGCACCGGCAAGGCTGGCAGGGTCAGATTGTGCCCGGCGATCAGCGCGCCGTAGCCCCGCAGCCATTCCTCGATCAACAGCGTCAGCGACCAGGCATCGGAAACGATGTGATGTTGTACCAGCGTCAACACATGATCGTCGTCAGCCAGACGCAACAGCGCCAGACGCAGCAACGGATCGCTTTCAAGATTGAACGGCTGGCGTGTCTGTTCGGCAATGAACGCCCGGATATCGGTATCGGGAGCGGCGTCCTGCACTGCGATGGAGAGCTTCAACTCAGGGAGTATCTGCTGACGCGGCTCGCCATTCTCCTGAATAGAGCCCTGAACGAATCGGGTACGCAGGCTTTCGTGACGAGCGATCACGGCGTTGAGGCTGCTTTCCAGTGCCGCCCGGTCCAGCGGACCGCGCAAACGCAGGGACATGGGAATGTGATACGCCGCGCTGCTCGGCTCCAGTTGCCAGAGGAACCACAAACGCTCCTGAGCGAACGATAGCGGTGCCAGATCGCCCCGGACGAAAGGCTGCAATGCAGGCACGCGGCGCACATTCAGCTCGCTGAGTGCCTGAGTGAAACCACCCAGCGTGCTGTGCTCGAACAGAATATCCAGCGGCACCTCAAGGCCCAGCGCCTCGGCGGTGCGAGCCACCATCTGGGTCGCAAGCAGCGAATGGCCGCCCAGTTCGAAAAAGTGATCATTGAGGCCTACCCGCTCCAGACGCAATACCTCGCTCCAGATCTGCGCGACCTGACACTGCAGGTCGGTTTGCGGCGCCTGCCAGTCTTGCTCGCTGGACACTTGCGGTGCAGGCAGAGCCTTGCGATCCAGCTTGCCGTTCGGGCTGAGGGGCATCTGATCCAGCAGTACAAACTGGTTGGGCACCATGTAGCCTGGCAGCGCCTGCTTTAGCAGCGCCTTGACCAGCGTCAGGTCGGTTTCGCTGGCCTCCAGTACCAGATAAGCAACCAGTTGCTGGCCCTGATCATCGGTGTGCACCACGACAGCCGCGTCCTTGACCAACGCTTGCTCCAGCAGCCGCGCTTCGATTTCGCCCAACTCGATACGCTGGCCGCGAATCTTCACCTGGTGATCGAGACGGCCCAGATATTCGATAACGCCATCAGCGCGATAACGCGCCAGGTCGCCGGTACGATACAGGCGCTCGCCATCACCAAACGGGCTGACCACAAAACGCTCGGCGGTCAGCGCCGGACGACGGTGATAACCACGGGCCAGGCCCGCGCCACCCAGATACAACTCGCCTGCTACGCCCGGTAATACCGGTTGCAGTGCCTGATCGAGAATCCAGGTGTGCAGGTTGGCAATCGGCTCTCCGATCGGCACGCTGTCCAGCCCTTCGTCACGGCAGGTCCAATGCGTCACGTCGATGGCCGCTTCGGTCGGCCCATACAGGTTGTAGAGCGAGGCGTGAGGCAATCGGGCAAACACCTGATTCTGCGCGTCGACCGGCAGCGCTTCACCGCTGCAAATCACCCGTCGCAGGCTGACGCAGCGTTGATGCGGCAGCGCCTGCAAGAAAACCTGGAGCATCGACGGCACGAAATGCAGGGTGGTAACGGCATGTTCTTTGATCAGGCGCATAAGCTTCGCCGGATCGCGATGGTCACCCGGTTGGGCCACGACCAGCTGTGCGCCGGTCATCAGCGGCCAGAAGAACTCCCACACCGACACGTCGAAGCTGAAGGGCGTCTTTTGCAGCACCGTGTCCCGCACCGACAGGCCGTAGGCCTTCTGCATCCACTGCAAGCGATTGGTCAAAGCGCTATGCCGGTTGCCCGCGCCTTTCGGCTTGCCGGTGGAACCCGAGGTGTAGATAACGTAGGCCAGATTCTCGCCATCCAGATCGATCTCCGGATTGCTGTCATCAGCGGCCTCGTCAGTGTTCAATGGCGCCTGCAAGACCAGAGTTTTAACGGAATCAGGCAACTGACCTGCAAATTCAGGCTGGACCAGCAGCAACTCGATGCCGCTGTCCTCGATCATGTAAGTCTGACGCTCTTGCGGGTACTCCGGATCAATCGGCACATAAGCGCCACCCGCTTTGAGCACCGCCAGCAACGCCACAACCATTTCGATGGAACGCAAGGCCGCGACACCGACCAACACGTCCGGCCCCACGCCCTGCTCGTTCAGTTGTCGGGCAAGACGGTTGGCTACGCGATTGAGCTGGCGATACGTCAGCGACTCTGTACCGAATACCAGTGCTACGGCGTCAGGCGTGCGCTCGACCTGAGCTTCGATCAAACGCTGCACGCAGACCTCATCGGCATAGCGAACATCGGTGGCATTCCAGCGCACTGCCCGCTCGACGTCTTGGCTGGCCAGCATCGGCAGATCACCCAGCGCACGCTGGTCGTTGTCGATCATGGCGTGCAGCACACGCTGCCAGTGAGCGGCCAACCCTTCGATGGTAGCGGCGTCGAACAATTCGGCGGCGAACACCAGCGCGACATCGATGCCTTGCGCCGTTTCCAGTGTTTCCAGGGCCAGATCGAACTGCGCGGCCGCACCCGGCAGCGGCATTTCTTCAGCGCGCAGGCCGGGCAAGCTTGCGCCGGTTGCGGTGCCGCCCAATGTGCTCAGGTGGTTGTACATCACCTGGAACAGCGGGTTGTAGTTCAGCGCCCGATCCGGATTGAGGGCTTCCACCAGCTTCTCGAATGGCAGGTCCTGATGAGCCTGAGCTGAAAGCGTGCTGTCCTTGACCTGATCCAGCCACTGCTGCACGGAAACCTGCACGTCCGGCTGCAAACGGATCACCAGCGTGTTGACGAAGAAACCGACAACCGACTCTAGCTCCTCGGCATTGCGGTTGTTCACCGGCACGCCGATGCGCAGGT
Organism: Pseudomonas maioricensis; assembly: GCF_022790535.1. GTDB lineage: Bacteria > Pseudomonadota > Gammaproteobacteria > Pseudomonadales > Pseudomonadaceae > Aquipseudomonas > Aquipseudomonas maioricensis. Next base: position 60,037 of record NZ_LOHG01000017.1, on the reverse strand, counting down.
CTGACTGACCGGAGTAACGCTGCAATACCAATGCGAAAGCGCCAAGGAACAGCTGGAATAACGTCACGCCGTTGCGCTGAGCCACTGCACGCACACCACTTTCCAGCACGCTCGGCAAACGCAATGCCACCCGGCCACCACGATAGCTGCGCGTCGCAGGACGCGGACGATCCAGCGGCAACTGAAGCAATTCATGGTCATGGCCCAGACGCGCCGTCCAGTAGTCCAGCTGGCGTTGCAGTTGACCCTGCTCCAGCCAGGCATGTTGCCATTGCGCGTAATCGGCGTATTGCACCGGCAAGGTTGATAAAGCGGGCTCGCGCTGCTCGGTAAACGCCTGGTAATACTCGACAAACTCGTGCACCAGCAGGCCCATTGACCAACCGTCGGAGGTGATGTGGTGCAGGGTCATAACCAGCACCGCCTGCTGCTCGGCAATCGTGATCAGCTTGACCCGCAACAACGGTCCGTTAGCCAGATCGAACAGCCGCTGGGTTTCCTCATGAATGGCTTGTTCAATAGTGGCGTGGTCTGCCCCCGGCAGGGCTTGCCGATCAAACTGCACCGCAGCCGTTGGCTGAACCTGCTGATACAGCACACCGTTCTGCTCGATAAAAGTGGTGCGCAGCGACTCATGGCGAGCCAGCAATGCATCGAAACTGCGCTGCAACGCTTGCAGGTTCAGATCGCCGCTCAGCTTCACCACCAGCGGCGTGTGGTACGCCGTGCTGTTGGGCTGCATGGTCCAGAACAACCATTGCCGCTGCTGGGCAAACGACGCGCGCAATGGCTGGGAACGATCAGCCGGGAGCAACGCCAGGGTTTGAGTCTGAGGCGCCAGTTGGTCAACCACGGCGGCGAGTTGCTCAAGGTTTTCAGTGTCAAACAGCGCCCGCAGTTGCAGGTCGACAGCGAACTGGCGACGGACCCGGGAGACGATCTGCACCGCCAGCAACGAATGGCCGCCCAGATTGAAGAAGTTGTCCTGCAGGCCGACTTGATCAACCTTCAGCACTTCAGCCCAAATAGCGGCAAGGCGAATCTGGCTGTCGGTGTGCGGCGCGATGTGCGCTTGCGCCTCGCTGGCGCGCTCAGGCATCGGCAAGGCGCGTGCATCCAGCTTGCCGTTGGCCGTGAGCGGCAGTCGTTCCAGAGTCATGAATTGCGTGGGCAACATGTAATCCGCAAGGCGCTCGGCCAGATACGCCTGTACCGCCTCCAGCGAACCCGGCACCGACCAGACCAGCCAAGCGGCAATGCGTCGGCTGCCCTGCTCACCGACTACCTGCACGGCAGCGTCCTTGATCAACGGATGGCTGCGCAACGCGGCAAGTACATCACCTAGGTCAATGCGGAAACCGCGAATCTTCACCTGATGATCGATACGCCCGATAAACATCAGGCTGCCATCGGCCTGCTGCCGAACCCGATCTCCTGTGCGATACAGACGAGCACCCGGTGCGCCGAACGGGTCTGGCACGAAACGCTCGGCGGTCATCGCTGCCTGCCCGAGATACCCCCGCGCCAACTGAGCGCCGCCGATGTACAACTCGCCGTCACTGCCCTGTGGTTTTAACTGCAGAGCGCTGTCCAGCACGTAGGCCTGGACATTGGGCAACGGGCGGCCCAGCGCAATCGAATCAGAGTCTTCGATGGCCTGAGTGAGCACGCCGACAGTGGTTTCGGTCGGTCCGTAGTGGTTGACGATCCTGCAGTTGCCCAGCGCTTTTACTTTGTCGATCAGCGCAGGCGAACTGGCTTCGCCGCCCAGTACCAGACAAGTCTGCGGCAACACATTTTGTGGCGCATCACCACTGAGCAGCGCTTCAAGATGAGAAGGCACGATCTTCAGCACATCGATGGCATGCAGTTTCAGGTAATCGCCAAAACGCTGCGGATCGAGTGCCACATCGGCTTCGATCACATGCAACTCATGCCCGGTGCACAGCGCCGCAAACAGCACGGTATGCCCAAGGTCCGCCGCCAGCGTGGAAACGATGGCCATGCTGCGGGCCTGCTCGATGGGCAGCGTCTGCACGATGCCTTGTACATAATTGAGCAATGCGCCGTGACTGACGGCGACGCCTTTGGACTTGCCGGTAGAACCGGAGGTGTAGATGACATAGGCGATCTGCTGTGGATCGATGATCAATGCGGGCGTCTTATCGCTCTCGTCGCGGGTCACGTCCTCAAGCGCCAGTACCTTTACCTCGTCGCTGACCGGCAACACGGTATGTTTCGGACTCAACAGCAAACGCACGCCGCTGTCAGCGATCATGTCGGCCAAACGGCGCTGCGGCAGCTCAGGATCGAACGGCACATAGGCCGCACCGGCTTTCCAGATGGCGAGCAACGCGACCAGAGTTTCCAGGGAGCGCTCTGCGACCAGCCCTACCCGGCTTTCAGCGCCCACGCCTTCAGCGATCAGCCTTGCAGCAAGGTGATTGGCACGGTGATCGAGCTGTCTGTAGCTCAACTGCTGACCGGCGAACACCAGCGCTGTGGCTTCTGGCGCCTGAGCGCTGATCAGCGAAAGCACGCTGTCACCCACCGGGAAAACCTGCGCGGTCTGATTCCAGTCGCGACCTTGCGCCGCTCGCTCTGCGTCATCAAGCAACGGCAGATCGCCCACTCGCGCCTGCGGATCACGGACCATGGCGCGCAGTAGGTTCAACCAATGACGGGCCATGCGCTGCACGGTTTGCACCTCGAACAGTTCGCTGGCGTAGGTCAACGAGGCAAACAGCTTGCCGCCGCGCTCATGAGTGGTCAGGGTCAGATCAAATGGCGTGGTCCGGTTTTGCCACTCCAGCGGGCTTAACTCCAGACCGTCGCCGACTTTCAGCACTTCGATATCAGCGACATTCGGCAAATGGTTGTACATCACCTGAAACAGCGGGTTATGGCTCAGGCTGCGCTCCAGTTTCAGTGCATCCACCAGACGCTCGAACGGCAGGTCCTGGTGGGACTGCGCGCCAAGGGCGGCTTCCTTCACGGAGGCCAGCAACTCGTCAACCCGCGTCTGGCCGTCCAGTTGCGTGCGCAACACCTGAGTGTTGACGAAGAAACCAATCAGACCCTCGATGTCACTGCGATTGCGATTGGCGACCGGTACGCCGACACGCAGATCGGTCTGATCGCTGTAACGGTGCAACAGCACGTTGAATGCGCCGAGCAGCAACATGAACAGCGTGACGTTCTGCTGACGGGCCAGCTCACGCAGTTCACCTGCCAGAGCTTCGTCGATCACAAAGTCATGCCGCACGCCACGATGATCCGGCCGCGCCGGACGTGGGTGATCGGTGGCCAGCTCCAAAGGCGGATGCTCGTCCCCCAGTTGCTTGAGCCAGTAACCCAACTGGCGATCCTGCTCCCCGGCTTCCAGCCAGCGCTGCTGCCACAGGGCGTAGTCGCTGTACTGAATCGGCAGCGGCGCAAGTTGAGCGGTTTCGCCACGGTCATGAGCGTCATAAAAACGCACGAACTCGTCGATCAGCACATTCATCGACCAGCCGTCGGAAACAATGTGATGCAGGGTCAGCAACAGCACATGGTGCTGGTCTTCCAGCTGGATCAGCGTGACACGCAACAGCGGACCATTAGCCAGATCGAATGGCTCGCGAGACTGCTGCTCGGCCTCTTCGGCGACTTGGGATTCCTGCTCGGAAGTGCTCAGGTCGCGCCAGTCTTTGTGGACTACCTGAAATGGCGTAGTGGTCGAAATCAGCTGCACGCCGTCGTCCTTTTCAGCGAAGGCGGTGCGCAGGGTTTCGTGACGCTCTATAAGGCTGCCAAACGCCTGCTCCAGCGCTGTTTTGTTCAGCGCACCGGTCAGACGCACCGCACTGGGCAGGTTGTAGGCGCTGCTTTGCGGGTCAAGCTGCCAGAGAAACCACATACGCTGCTGGGCAAAAGACAGGACTCTGTCCTGCTCGCCAGACACGCCCTGAGGAATGGGAAACAGCGAAAAATCGACGCCTTCACGCTGCAGCCCCTCGAGAAACAGCCGCCGCTTTTGCAGGGGCAACTCGATAAAACGGCGGGCTAGTTTCAAGGCGTCTTGTGCATTCATGGCAGTCATCCGTTATGAAGGTGGGAGCTATCCGGCTCAACCAGTCCTCTGAAAACGGATGAAACACTTTGAAATTAAGGGCGGGGTTTCAAATGGGTTCTGTGGTGTCTTTATCGCGGGCAAGCCCAGCTCCCACATGGAATCGAGTTTCTTCTGTGGGAGCGGTGCTTGGTCTGGGCGGCATTCCGACGATACAGGCGCCACAATTTCACCGCCCTACCCCACATAAATTTCCCACCCCTCCATTCGTTCCCTCTTCACCACACCCACAAGAGCGACCGCCATGGATTTGCAGAGCGTCCTGTCAAAGCTGTTCGTCAATGCCGGCTCGGTCGGTATCGAAGGCGTTTTCCAGTTCGTGTTCGGTCCGCGACTGGCGTTCTGGTCGGAGGTCAAGGCGCAGAGCCGGACCGAGGCCGGGCGGCACAGCGCGCCCGATGTGACCATTGAGGTCGCGGAAAAAGACTTCATGGGCATCATGGGCGGCATGGCCAACGTCGAAGAGCTGTTCGCCAGCGGTCGCTTGAAGATCAACGGCAACATGGGCCTGGCCACACTGCTGCCACAGATCATCAACAGCGCGCGGCGCGGTGCGGGCCAGGCGCAAAAGGTCGACATGAACCAGCGCTACCCGACGCCAGCGCGGGTCAGCGAGCGGGTATCAGCCAGCCTGCCGGTGCAGCGCACCGTGGAGCGCAGGCCCTATGAAGACGTGTCGGTCAGTGAATTCAAAAGCCGTTATCTGCCCGAAGGCATTCCGCTGATCATCAGCAATGCCTTGCAGGACTGGCCGCTGTTCACCATGGGCCGCGAAGAATCCTTGCGTCATTTCGCCGAACTGCAAGGCATCACCCGTCACGGCGATTACGTGAAGAAGACTTTCTCCACGGATCGCGACTTTCGTTCGACCTCGATGGCCGACTTCATCGCCTCACTGGAAAAACCTGCGAGCAAGAGCGCTGACGGCTCACCGCCCGCCTACATGGGCAACAACATCATGCCCACCCAGTTGATGAAGCTGATTGAGTACCCGCAGTATTTCGAACGCCAGCTTTATATACCGCCCAGAATCTGGATTGGCCCGAAAGGCACGCTTACACCGCTGCATCGGGACGATACCGATAACCTGTTCGCACAAGTCTGGGGGCAGAAGTCTTTTATTCTGGCCGCGCCCCACCACCGCCCGGCATTGGGCACCTGGTCGACTGCGCCTAAAGGCGGGCTGGATGGCTGCGACTTCAATCCGGATGCGCCGGACTATCAACGCTTCCCGACGGCACGCGCGGTTACCTTTCTGCGCATAACGCTAGAGGCCGGTGATCTGCTGTTTCTGCCGGAAGGCTGGTTTCACCAGGTGGAGTCGGTGTCGACATCACTGTCGGTCAACTTCTGGGTCAATTCGGGACGGGGTTGGTAGGAAGGGGCATTCAATCATCACTCCCTGTAGGAGCTGCCGAAGGCTGCGAAGCAATCATCCTGGCATGCAGCCATCGCAGCCTTCGGCAGCTCCTACACGTCTAATTTTTGCCGCAAGATAGCGTCGCGCAAGAGACTCAGGGCGAGCTCTTTGCAAAAAATAACCACCTGATTCAAGCACTTTTTCTGTAGGAGCTCACGAGCACCGCGAGGCAGCGATGGCGTCCTGTCTGGTACACCGCTATCGCGGCCTCGCGGTGCTCGTGCGCTCCTACAGAACTCCGTTTGCTGTGCGACAGCGCGGTGCCAGAGACACTGAGCAATTTCTTATCGATCAATACGCAAACTGCTGGATTCAAATGCAGCGCCTACGGATTCCCGGGCTGACGCCTGATCAAATCGCAGTAGCAAAAAACCCAGACAACAAAAAGCCCGCACTAGGCGGGCTTTCTGTTGCTTCAAGGAGTTCAAGGGCCTTGAAGCGGAA
>NZ_LOHG01000017.1:0-53428 GCF_022790535.1 Pseudomonas maioricensis | reverse complement strand
GCGTAACACTTTGAGCGAGATGGTGGGTGATGACGGGATCGAACCGCCGACCCGCTGCTTGTAAGGCAGCTGCTCTCCCAGCTGAGCTAATCACCCTTCACTCTCGGTGTGGCGCGCATTCTACGGAGCGACCTAACCTCTGGCAAGCACTTTTTTAAATAATTTTTATAATCGTTCCAAAGGCTTAGCACAGGGTTGGCCGCGGGGTAATAGCAGCGAATAATGCCCCACTTTTTACAGAAGGAGAGATTCACCTCATGTGGTTCAAAAACCTGCTTGTCTACCGCCTGACCCAGGATCTGCCTTTTGACGCCGAAGCACTGGAAACCGCTTTGGCGACCAAACCGGCCCGCGCCTGCGCCAGCCAGGAGTTGACCACTTACGGTTTCGTCGCCCCTTTCGGCAAAGGCGAAGACGCTCCATTGGTGCACGTCAGCGGCGACTTCCTGCTGATCTCGGCCCGTAAAGAAGAACGCATCCTGCCGGGTAGCGTTGTGCGCGACGCATTGAAGGAGAAGGTCGACGAGATCGAAGCCGAGCAAATGCGCAAGGTCTATAAGAAGGAACGCGAGCAGATCAAGGATGAAATCATCCAGGCGTTCCTGCCGCGTGCCTTTATTCGTCGCTCATCGACCTTCGCCGCCATCGCGCCGAAGCAGGGCCTGATTCTGGTCAACTCGGCCAGTCCGAAACGCGCCGAAGACCTGTTGTCGACACTGCGTGAAGTGATCGGCACATTGCCGGTACGTCCGCTGACTGTGAAGACCGCACCTACCGCTGTAATGACCGACTGGGTCACCACGCAGAAAGCCGCCGATAACTTCTTCGTCCTGGATGAATGCGAACTGCGTGACACCCACGAAGATGGCGGGATCGTGCGTTGCAAACGTCAGGACCTGACCAGCGATGAAATCCAGTTGCACCTGAGCACTGGCAAAGTCGTCACCCAGCTGTCGCTGGCATGGCAGGACAAGTTGTCCTTCGTGCTCGACGACAAGATGACCGTCAAGCGTCTGAAGTTTGAAGATCTGCTGCAGGATCAGGCAGAACAGGACGGCGGCGACGAGGCCCTGGGCCAACTGGACGCCAGCTTTACCCTGATGATGCTGACCTTCGGCGAATTCCTGCCGGAGCTGTTTGAAGCACTGGGCGGTGAAGAGATTCCGCAGGGCATTTAAACACCGCTGATCATCTGTAGGAGCTGCCGAAGGCTGCGAAGCAATTTACCTGTTAACCCGCTTCGCAGCCTTCGGCAGCTCCTACAGTTTTATATCCAGCCAGATCACAGCCCTCTCCTGCAACCTAATAAGAAAGGAACCCGCCATGCGTGCATTGGCAGCCTTGAGTCGTTTTGTCGGTAATACCTTTGCGTACTGGGTGCTTCTGTTCGCCATTCTGGCGTTCGTGTTCCCGCAAGCGTTCATCGGGCTCAAGCCCCTCATCGTGCCGTTGCTGGGTCTGGTGATGTTCGGCATGGGCCTGACCCTGAAGCTTGAAGACTTCTCCGAAGTGGCCCGCAACCCTTGGCGTGTAGCCCTGGGCGTGGTCGCGCACTTCGTGATCATGCCCGGCGTGGCGTGGTTGTTGTGTCAGGTGTTTCACCTGCCGCCGGAAATCGCCGTCGGTGTGATTCTCGTCGGTTGCTGCCCGAGTGGCACCTCATCCAACGTTATGGCGTGGCTGGCCAAGGGCGATCTGGCGCTGGCAGTGGCCATTGCGGCAGTCACCACCCTGCTCGCTCCATTGCTGACCCCGACGCTGATCTGGTTCCTGGCTTCGGCCTGGTTGCCGGTGTCCTTCATGGATATGTTCTGGTCGATCCTGCAACTGGTGATGCTGCCCATCGTGCTCGGTGTGTTGGCTCAGCGTCTGCTGGGGGCTCGCGTCACTTACGCGATTGATGTGCTGCCGCTGATTTCCGTGGTCAGCATCGTAATGATCGTCTGCGCCGTCGTTGCCGCCAGCCAGGCGAAAATCGCCGAATCCGGCTTGCTGATCATGGCCGTGGTAATCCTGCACAACACATTCGGCTTCCTGCTGGGGTACTTCACCGGCAAGGTGTTCAAACTGCCGTTGCCTCAGCGTAAATCCCTGGCACTGGAAGTCGGTATGCAGAACTCCGGCCTCGGCGCCGCGCTGGCCAGCGCACACTTCTCGCCACTGGCGGCCGTGCCAAGCGCGCTGTTTAGCGTGTGGCACAACATCTCCGGTGCACTGTTGTCGACGTACTTCCGCAAGATGAAGGATGACGATGAGCCGGTGAAGAATGTTTCTCCTGCTATTGATTAGGCCAAAATTTCACATTCCTGTGGATTGAAATGTAACCCCTGTGGGAGCTGGGCTTGCCCGCGATGCATGAGACGCGACTTGAAGACATACCGCGTTATCGTTTATCGCGGGCAAGCCCAGCTCCCACAGTGTCATCGGGCACCACCCCGGCGCATCACGCCCGTATTGATGCACAAAATCTGAACCTCCCCTGAAATTGGTTCACCCACCCACGAACCAATCCCCTTTCTTCTCGCCGAACCACCCTGCCGAACCTTTGTACATTGGCCCGTCAGCGCTGATCGCTAGCAATCCCCAGGCATATTGCGCCTGAAAACTTACCGAACCAATTTCCATTGGCATCGCTCTTGCACCAGCCCTATTGCCTCGAATCACTGCCTGTAGGCAGCTCAGGGCATCTTTTTCTGGTCTGGCGCGAGTACCACGATGCAAAGGTTCGACCCTGACACCCCCATCGACAACGCTTCGAAACTGGCGCTGGATGCCTTGCGGCAGATCGTCGCCCAGCACGCGGCGTTCCCCCAGCGGGCGTTGCCTACCGAGCGTGATCTGGCTACCGATTTCGGGGTCAGCCGCCGGGCGATTCGCCGGGCGCTGTCGGTACTCGAAGCTGAAGGGCAGATCTGGCGACGGCAAGGCAAAGGAACCTTTGTCGGCCCCACCCCGCCCAGCGCTGCAATGAGCTTCGCCCGGCTTTCCGGACGGACCAACTTCAGTGAGGTCATGGAAGCACGCCTGCACCTGGAACCGGCACTGGCTTCATTGGCGGCGGTGCGGGCCAATGGTGAACAGATGGCAATTCTGCGTCGCCTCACTGAGCGCACCACCCGCCAGCAGGCAGCCGAGCATCCCGATGCCGAAGGCATTGAACTGTGGGACAGCGCACTGCACCGGGCCATTGCTGAAGCCGCGGGCAACCGCCTGATGCTGGATATCTTTGAAATGCTCGATGCGATCCGTCTCGACCCGGCCTGGCGTGATTTGCGTCACCGGGCCCGCAACGCCGACCGCCTCGATACCTATAGCCATGACCATGACGATATCGTCAGCGCCATTGAAAGCCGCGACCCGATCAAGGCCGCCACGGCCATGCGCGGCCATTTGCGAGCGCTGCAACAGGCGCTGGATAACGTCATCAATCAAGACCTGGAGGCCAGCTTATGAGCGCCACCACTGAATCGACAAACCCGACGGTCCTTAGCGTCAATGACCTCACCGTACGCTTTGCCGGAGCACCGGCCAACGTGGTCGATGGCGTGTCGTTCTCCGTCAAGCGCGGCAAGACGCTGGCCATCGTCGGCGAATCCGGCTGTGGCAAAAGCGTGACGTCCATGGGCCTGATGGGGCTGTTGCCTGCCACCGCACACGTAACAGCAAGCGATTCGCTGTTGATCGATGAAGCCTTGCTGGGCATGTCCGAAGAGCGCTTGCTCGACGTGCGCGGCAATCGCATGGCGATGATTTTTCAGGAGCCGATGACGTCCCTGAACCCGGTGTTCACCATCGGCGAGCAGATAGCCGAAAGCGTGATCCGCCATCAGGGCCTCTCGGACAAAGACGCCCGGCAACGGGCGCTGGAGATGCTGGAAAAGGTCCGCGTACCCGACGCTCGCCAGCGGCTCGACGCCTACCCTCACGAACTGTCTGGGGGCATGCGTCAGCGGGCGATGATTGCCATGGCGCTGGCTAACGACCCGGCACTGATCATTGCTGACGAACCGACCACCGCACTGGACGTGACTATTCAGGCGCAGATCCTCTCGCTGATCGCCAACCTGCAAACCGAAACCGGCACCGCGATGATCCTGATCACCCACGATTTGGGCGTGGTCGCCGAAGTCGCCGACGACGTGATGGTGATGTACGCCGGTCGCGTGGTGGAAAGCGGCCCGGTAAAGACTCTATTCGACGATCCGCAACACCCTTACACCATTGGCCTGATGGGTTCGATGCCGTCCATTGGCCCGCGCGAAGGTCGCTTGGCAACGATCAATGGCCGCGTGCCGACACCGGCAGAAATGCCCACCGGTTGCCGTTTTGCAGGACGCTGCCCGTTCGTGATCCAGCAGTGCAGAGATGAGCGCCCGCCGTTGCTTGAATTATCCCCCGGACACTTCGCCGCGTGCATCCGTGCGCCTTTGGAACAGCATGTGGGAGTCAGCGCGTGAGCCTTTCTGAACGCAACCTCGTCGAGGCCGCCAGCCTGCAAAAGCCGATCCTCGAAGGCATCGGTCTTAGCAAGCATTTCGCGGTAGAAAGTGGCTTGTTCCAGCCAAAGAAGCCGCCCGTGCAGGCGGTCAATCAGGTCAACCTTTCAGTGCGCAAAGGCGAGACGCTGGCGCTGGTGGGCGAATCAGGTTCAGGTAAATCAACCCTTGGCCGCCTGCTGCTCAACCTGCTGCAACCGACGGCGGGCGATGTGATTTACGAAGGCCGCAACCTGGCCAATCTGCCTCCAGAAAAACTGCGTCAGGTGCGCCGCGACTTGCAGATCATTTTCCAGGACCCGTTCGCCTCGCTGAATCCGCGCATGACGGTGGAATCGATTGTCGGCGAACCGATCTGGCTGCACAGCGAAGCCAGTCGCAGCGACCGTCAGGCCAAGGTTGCAGAGTTGCTGCGCACCGTCGGTCTGGCACCGGAGCACGGCGGTCGCCATCCTCACGAATTTTCCGGTGGTCAGCGCCAGCGCATCGGTATTGCCCGCGCACTGGCTTCCGATCCACGCTTGATCCTCGGTGACGAGCCGGTCTCGGCACTGGACGTTTCAGTGCAGGCTCAGGTCGTCAATCTGCTGGAAGACCTCAAGCATCAGTTCGGTCTGACACTGGTGATCGTCGCCCACGGTCTGGCTGTGATCCGCCACATGAGCGACCGCGTGGCGGTGATGTACCTGGGGGAAATCGTCGAACTGGCGCCGGTCAACGCGCTGTTCGAAACCCCGTTGCATCCTTATACCCAGGCGCTGATGGCTGCGGTGCCGGTCAGCCACCCGGACTTGCGCCAGCCACGGCCATTGCTTGGCGGTGACATGCCAAGCCCCAGCCGCCCGCCTTCAGGTTGCCGTTTCCATACCCGTTGCCCCCATGCCCGTGCGCTGTGCAAAGAAGCCGTGCCGGTCATGGAAACCGTCGAGGCCGAGCGTCAGGTGGCGTGCCACTTCTGGCGTGAAATCGCCAACGCAGGCAGCGGCACCTTGATCCTTCCGACCCCCAGCGCTGCTTACACCCAGCGCCTGAATCTGTTCAAGAACCATCAATCCCTTGCAGTGGAGAGCCAGCCATGAAAATCGCACGCGTCATGACAGGAACATTGTTATTGCTGGCCGCCAACGCCGCCTTTGCCGAATCGACGTTACGCATCGGTATTCAGGATGATCCTGATGTGCTGGATCCGCATCGTTCACGCACCTACTCCGGTCGGCTGGTCTATACAGCGCTGTGCGACAAGCTGGTGGACGTCAATCCGGACCTGACCTATGCGCCACAACTGGCCACTGCCTGGAACTGGAGCGAAGATGGCAAAACCCTGACCATGACCTTGCGCGAAGGCGTGACCTACCACGACGGCGAACCCTTTGATGCCGCCTCGGTGAAGTTCAACCTCGACCGCGCCCGCACCCTGCCCGACTCCCTGCGCAAAAGCGAGCTGGCGTCGGTGGACAGCGTTGAAGTGATCGACACGAAAACCGTCGCCATCAAACTCAAGCAAGCCGATGCCACGCTGGTTTCGCAGCTCTCGGACCGCGCCGGGATGATGCTCGCGCCAAAAGCCGCTCAGGGCGAATTCGCATCCAAACCCGTCTGCTCCGGGCCTTACAAATTTGTCCAGCGCGTGCAGCAGGATCGAATCGTGCTGGAGCGTTTTGACAACTACTGGAACAAGCAGGCTTATCACTTCGATAAAGTCGTGTTCCTGCCGATTCCGGACACCTCGGTGCGCCTGGCCAACCTGCGTTCCGGCGATCTGGACATCATCGAACGCGTCGCGCCGACCGACGTAAAAACCGTCAAGGGCGACAGCAAGCTGGCGATCTACAACACGCCAGGCCTGGGCTACATGCAGTTGATGTTCAACGTCGGCAATGGCGAAAAAGCCAACTCTCCGATCGGCAAAGACAAGCGTGTACGCAAGGCGTTCGAGTTGTCCATCGACCGTGATGCAATCAACCAGGTGGTCTTCGAAGGCCTCTATGCCCCGAGCGCCCAGCCGTTCCCGAAAAACAGCCCGTACTACGACCAGGAACTGCCGATCCCCGCGCGCGATGTCGAGAAGAGCAAGGCGCTACTGGCCGCAGCCGGCGTGAAGCTGCCGTTGGCAGTCGAACTGAAGGTGGCCAACAACCCGATTGCGCAACAAGTCGGGCAGATCATCCAGGCCATGGCTGAAGAGGCTGGCTTCAAGGTCAATCTGGTTGCGACCGAATACGCCACGATGCTCAGCGAACAGCAGAGCGGCAACTTCCAGATCGGCATGAGCGCCTGGTCGGGCCGTCCTGATCCGGATGGCGACATCCACCAGTTCGTGACCTGCAAAGGTGGCCAGAACGACGGCAAGTACTGCAATGCCAAGCTCGACGAACTGCTGAACAAGGCGCGCACCGTCAACGACGTCCCACAACGCCAGGCGCTGTACAACGAGGCACTGCGCTTGCTGGCCGACGAAGTACCGACTGCGTACCTGTATTTCGATCCACGGATCATTGCCATGCGTAACAACGTGACCGGTTTTGTACCAAACCCGGATGGCCTGATTCGTCTGGCCAATGTCGCGTTCAAGCCATGACTGACGGACGCACCTGCGAGGTTCCGGCATGCTGATGTTCATCCTGCGACGCCTGCTCAGCTCGATACCGACGCTGATTCTGGTTTCGCTATTCGTCTTCACCTTGCAGAAGTTGCTGCCGGGTGACCCGGTGCTGGCCATGGCCGGGGAAGAACGTGACCCGGCGGTAATGGAATACCTGCGCGACAAATACCGGCTCGATGATCCGATCCCGTTGCAGTACCTGAACTGGGTTGGCAACGTGCTGACCGGCGACTTCGGCACCTCGCTGCGCACCGAGCAACCGGTGACTACGCTGCTGGCGTCCAAGTTGCCGGTGACCATTGAGCTGGCGGTCCTGGCGCTGTTGATTGCGTTGCTGATCGGCATCCCCACCGGGATTATTTCGGCGGTGCGCAAAGGCACCGCCGTGGATTACGGAGCCAACGTGGTGGCGCTGTCGGGGATTTCCATTCCGCATTTCTGGCTGGGCATCCTGCTGATCATGATCTTCGCCGTGAAACTGCAATGGCTGCCTGCCTCCGGCTTTGTGCCCATGGGCGAGGACTTCGGGCAAAACCTGAAGACCTTGATCCTGCCAGCCTTCGTGCTGGGGGCCGGGCTGTCGGGGATTCTCATGCGCCACACCCGCAGCGCGATGCTTGAAGTGCTGCGCACCGATTACGTCCGTACTGCGCGGGCCAAAGGGCTGTTCCCGCGCACGGTGATTCTCAAGCATGCGCTGCGCAACGCGTTGATGCCCATCGTTACGCTCACGACCTTGCTGTTTGGTGAACTGCTGGGCGGCGCCGTGCTGACCGAGCAAGTGTTTAGCATTCCGGGCTTCGGCAAGATGATTGTCGATGCTGTGTTCAACCGGGATTACGCAGTGGTGCAAGGCGTGGTGCTGTGTGTTGCGATTGGCTTCCTGATGCTGAATCTGCTCGCCGATGTGCTTTACCGCCTGATAAACCCGCGTCTGAGGACTGCCTGATGACCGCTATTGCCAGCCTCCCGCACAGCGCGATCCTGCCCCGCAGCCGCTCGCCGTTCCTGAAGAAATTCCTCGCCAACAAAGGCGCGGTGATTGGCGCAGCGGTGTTGCTGCTGTTTGTCCTGGCGGCCCTTCTGGCGCCGTGGATTGCGCCCCATGATCCGCTCAAAGCCAACTTTCTCGCCGTACGCAAGGCGCCCTCGCTGATTTACTGGCTGGGCACCGACGAACTGGGCCGTGATCTGTTTTCACGCCTGCTGTATGGCGCCCGCAGCTCGCTGCTGGCCGGTGGTGTGTCGGTGGCCATCGCCATGTGCATCGGGGTTCCTCTGGGCCTGCTCGCCGGCTACTTCGGCGGCAAGCTGGACATGGTCATTTCGCAGATCATGGAAGCGCTGCTGTCCTGCCCGTTTCTGGTGCTGGCCATCGCCTTGGGTGCCTTTCTCGGCCCGAGCCTGACCAACGCCATGATCGCCATCGGGCTGTCCGCCATGCCGATCTTTGCCCGGCTGACGCGCGGCCAGGTGCTGTCGATCAAGCATGAGGATTATCTGGAAGGTGCTCGCGCGATTGGTCTGCCGGATCGCTGGATCATCCTGCGTTACGTACTGCCCAACGTGATGTCGCCTCTAGTGGTTCAAGCCACACTGACCATTGCATCAGCGATCCTGGCTGAAGCCAGCCTGTCGTTCCTCGGTCTGGGTCAGCAACCGCCGTCGCCGTCTTGGGGCTCGATGCTCAATACTGCGAAGAATTTCATGGAGCAGGCTCCGTGGATGTCGATTGCGCCCGGCGTGGCGATCTACATCACGGTCCTGTGTTTCAACCTGTTGGGTGATGGCCTGCGCGATGCGCTGGACCCCAAAGGCTAAACCTTTCGTCTTCTGCCAAAGAGAAAAAAGCTTATGTTCGATGATCTGGATTACAGCCAACCTTACGCTTCGGCGCGCTCGCCGGTGATGGGCAACAACATGGTTGCCTGCTCACAGCCGCTGGCCGCTCAGGCCGGGCTGGACATGCTGCGCAAAGGCGGTAACGCAGTCGATGCCGCCATCGCTGCGGCGATGGTGCTAACCGTGGTCGAGCCCACCGGTTGCGGGATCGGCAGCGATGCCTTTGCTATCGTCTGGGACGGCAAAAAGCTGCAAGGTCTGAACGCCTCTGGCCGTGCGCCGCAGGCCTGGACGCCCGAATATTTCGCTGGCCAGAGCCAGATGCCGCAACGTGGCTGGCCTGCAGTCAGCGTACCGGGTGCGGTATCGGCCTGGGTCGAATTGTCCGAACGCTACGGCAAGCTGCCGTTCGCCACATTGGCTGAACCGGCGATTGGCTATGCCCGAGATGGCTATCAGGTCACGCCGATAATCGCCGAGTTGTGGAAGCGCGGCTCGCATCTGCTCAAGGATCAACCGGGCTTCGCCGAGTGCTTCATGCCGGACGGCAAGGCACCGCTTGCTGGGGAAAAAATCCAGCTCAAGGATCACGCCCGCACTCTGGAGCTGATTGCCCAGACCAAAGGCGAAGCGTTCT
Source organism: Pseudomonas maioricensis (assembly GCF_022790535.1). Classification (GTDB taxonomy): domain Bacteria; phylum Pseudomonadota; class Gammaproteobacteria; order Pseudomonadales; family Pseudomonadaceae; genus Aquipseudomonas; species Aquipseudomonas maioricensis. The sequence continues at coordinate 43,851 of NZ_LOHG01000017.1, read as the reverse complement.
ATCGCGGTGAACTGGCCGAGGCAATCATTGCCCATGCCAACGCGAACGGTAGCGTGATGAGCCTCGACGATCTGGCGACACACACCGTGGACTGGATCGAAACGCTGTCGGTGCCGTATGCCGGTGCCGTGGTTCACGAACTGCCGCCTAATGGCCAGGGCATCGCGACCCTGGCGGGTCTGACCATGCTGGAAGCATTGGGCGTGGGCGAGCATCCGGTGGACAGCCTGGAGACCGTACACCCGGTACTGGAAGCCATGAAACTGGCCTTGGCCGACCTCGACGAGCACGTCGCCGACAGCGATCACATGCGCGTGCCTTCCGAGGACCTACTGGGCAAGGCCTACCTGATGGAGCGCGCCGGGCTGGTCACTGATCAGGCTGCGAATCCCGGTCACGGCTCGCCAAAACCGGGCGGTACGGTGTACCTGTCGGCTGCCGATGAAAGCGGCATGATGATCTCGTTCATCCAGTCCAATTACATGGGCTTTGGCTCCGGTGTTGTGGTGCCAGGAACCGGCATCAGCATGCAGAACCGTGGTGCGGGTTTCTCGCTGGATCCCAAGCACGTCAACTATGTCGCACCGCGCAAACGCCCGTTTCACACCATCATCCCCGGCTTTGTAATGAATGCTGACGGCACGCCATTGATGTCTTTCGGCTTGATGGGCGGCCCGATGCAGGCGCAGGGTCACTTGCAGATGATGATGCGTATCCTGCGCTACAAACAGAACCCGCAAGCCGCTGCCGATGCGCCGCGCTGGAGGATCGAATCCGGTCTGAAGGTTGCCGTGGAGCGTACGTTTGATCCAGAAGTGGTCAAAGCCCTGCGCGCCAAAGGCCATGACATTGACGTCGAAGAGCCAAGCGGCGTGTTTGCCTTTGGCGGCGCGCAGATCATCCAGCGCACGGCCCATGGTTATGTGGGCGGAACAGATCCGCGGAAGGATGGGTTGGTGGCTGCGTACTGACTGACGCAATTAAATCTGGGGAACTCTGGTTTGGCCTGCAAGCTTGCTCCGACCTCTTAGGACTGGCGCGGTCTATGTGGGAGCTGAGCTTGCTCGCGATAAACGATGACGCGGTCTGCCCGAAACACCGCAGAGCCTCCATCGCGGGCAAGCCCTGCTCCCACAAGGAACCGCGTACATCATTTAGGGCCAAGGTTTTCCAGCCCTCACAACCCGTGTAGCCTCTGCCCTTTGAACATCCTTGAGCACATCTCTCATGACGCTTTCGAAGATCAAACAGGCCAGCCTGATCGCCCTCCTCGGCTTCAGCGCACTACTGCACGCCGCGCCGCAAACCATCGACGTCTACCGCGACCCGAATTGCGGTTGCTGCACCAAGTGGATGGCGTACCTCAAGGAAAACGGTTTTACCGTGAATGATCATCCCGAAAACAACATGAGCGCCGTGAAGGAAAAACTCGGCGTGCCCGAGAAACTGGGCTCATGTCACACCGGCGTGATCAATGGCAAGTTCGTCGAAGGTCACGTGCCGGTTTCAGAGATTCGTGAGCTGGTCGCGCAAAAAGACCTGATCGGCGTCGCCGCACCCGGCATGCCGATGGGTTCGCCAGGTATGGAGTCAGGTAATCGGAGAAGCGCTCATCAGATCATTGGTCTGACGGCTTCGGGTGAAGAGCGGGTCGTGGCGGACTACCCGGCGCAGTGAGTTGACCAGTGAAACACAACCCCTGTAGGAGCTGCCGAAGGCTGCGAATAGCGGTGTATCAGGATTAACGCTTCGCAGCCTTCGGCAGCTCCTACAAGAATTGCATTCCAAGGCTTACTGCATCAACGAATAAACCAGCGCCAGCATCGACACCACACCCACAATCACCACAAACACGTTGGACGCCTTGCCTGCGTACTGACGCATGGCCGGGACTTTGTGGATGGCGTACATCGGCATCAGGAACAGCAACGCGGTAATGATCGGACCGCCAAGCGTTTCGATCATGCCGAGGATGCTCGGGTTAAGCGTGGCAACAACCCAGCACACCACCAGCATCAAGGCCGCGGTCAGACGGTCGAGCGCTTTGGGCGCGGGACGCAGGCCGGTTCTCACCACGATGCCTTTAAGACCTTCACTGGCACCGATGTAGTGGCCCAGGAACGATTTGGCAATCGCCACGAAAGCAATCAGCGGTGCCACGAAGGCAATCGTCGGGTTGCTGAAGTGGTTGGCCAGGTACGACAGGATCGAGATGTTCTGAACCTTGGCTTCAGCCAGTTGCGCGGGCGACAGGGTCAGCACGCAACTGAACACGAAGAACATCACCATGATCACCATCAAACCGTGAGCCCGCGCCAGAATCTGCGAGCTGCGACCTTCCGCCTGATCGCCATACATGCGCTTCTGGTCAACGGCAAATGCCGAAATGATCGGCGAATGGTTGAAGGAAAACACCATCACCGGGATCGCCAGCCAGAAGGTATGCAGGAATGCCGATGGCTCCGGCAGTGTAGTGGCTGTGCTGAGAATGCCGCCGTTCCAGTGCGGGATCAGAAACACTGCCAGGAACAGCAACGCCACGATGAACGGATAGACCATCAGGCTCATCGCCTTGACGATAAACCGTTCGCCGCAACGCACCACGGCCAACAAACCAAGAATCAATACGAACGCCAGCAACGCACGCGGTGGCGGCTGAATGTGCAACTGGTGCTCAAGGAAGCTGCCGACGGTATTGGTGAGGGCCACGCTGTAGATCAGCAAAATCGGAAAAATCGCGAAGAAGTACAACGCGGTAATCAGCGTGCCGGCACTTTTGCCGAAGTGCTGCTCAACGACTTCCGTGATGTCTGCGCCTTCACGACCGGACAGCACAAAACGGGTCAAACCACGGTGCGCGTAATAAGTCATCGGAAACGCCAGCAACGCCAGGGCCAACAACGGCCAGAAGCCGCCGATGCCTGCGTTGATGGGCAAGAACAACGTGCCTGCGCCGATGGCGGTGCCGAACAACCCTAGCATCCAGGTGGTGTCATGACGACTCCACGCCGCAATCGGTGTAGCGGCTGCATCGAAACGTTGTTCGACGCTATTGGCCTGATCATTCATCCGGTCGAATCTCCGTGCCGGTTAATACAACATGGCAGGGACGCGTCAGAAAAACTGGGCAGTTTCGCGTCCCCTCAGAAAAGAGGGGCGCGATTGTCCGGGATTACGCCGGAAAATCAAAGGTTTGTCGGACGGGAAGAGTGTGATCGGGATGAGTCTTACGTCGTTTGTCCGCGAGCTGAAGTACAAAGTGGCAGATTCTATGTTTGCTCGAAAGCCGGTCCCACGCCATCGCGCCAATATCGGGATCATACCTGTGGGAGCTGAGCTTGCTCGCGATGAGGCTGGACTTGGTTCACTTTAGATCGCGTCCAGCCTCATCGCGAGCAAGCTCAGCTCCCACAGGTTCTACGCCCTCCCGTAGGACCGGCTTTAGCCAGGAGGACGTCGGGACATTCGCTAAATATCCTGCGCCAGAAATAACGCCCTCTCCCACAGGGGAATACAATCCTGCAGGCATAACAAGGTAAGCCCGCAAATCCAGCCTGTTAAATCTTGAAGCTTGCCACCAACTGCTTGAGCCGCCCGGCCTGCTGCGACAGCGCGGCGCAGTCGGACAGGGTTTCGTTGAGGTTGGCCACGCCCTGCTGGTTAAGCATGTTGATCTGGCTGATGTCCACGTTGAGTGTTTCCACCACAGCGGTCTGCTCTTCGGTGGCGGCGGCTACCGACTGGTTCATGCCGTCGATTTCGCTGATGCGCTGGGTCACGCTGGTCAGTCGGGTGCCCGCCTGGTTGGCAACTTCGACGCTGTCGCGGCTGCTGACCTGGCTCTGGTTCATGTTCTCGACCGCATCGTGAGAGCCCTGCTGCAGTTCGCCGATCATCTTGTGCACCTGGTCAGCTGACTCTTGAGTGCGGTGCGCCAGATTACGCACCTCGTCGGCCACCACCGCAAAACCACGACCGGCTTCGCCCGCACGCGCTGCCTCAATGGCCGCATTGAGCGCCAGCAAGTTGGTCTGCTGAGAGATGCCTTTGATCACGTCGAGAATTTGCCCGATGTTTTCAGTACTGGTGTTCAGGGTTTCGATCTGCGTGCAGGAATCGCTGATCTTGGATGAAAGACTGGTCATGGCATGAATGGTCTTTTCCACCACTGCGCGGCTGTCTTCTGCCTGCTCCCGCGCCTGACTGGCCTGGGTGGATGCGTCCGACGCATTGCGGGCGATTTCCTGAGTGGCAGCCCCCAGTTCGTTGATCGCCGCAGCGACGCTGTTGGTGCGGGCACTTTGCTCATCAAACCCGAGGATCGAGGAATTGGACGATTGCTCGACCCGTTGCGACAGGTCATGAACAAGCAACGTTGCCGATGAAACCTCAACGATGGACGCGTGCACGCGCTCAACGAACTGGTTGAATGAACCACCCAGCTCGGCAAACTCATCCTTGCCCTGAATGCTCAGACGACGGGTGAGATCGCCCTCCCCCTGAGCGATGTCCTGCATGGCACGGCCCATGGCCGTCAGCGGACGCATCAGCGCACTGATCAGCACGCTCAGCAGCAACGCCATAACCAGCACTGCGACCACCATGGCAATCAGCGCAGAGGTACGGAACTCGCTCAATGGCGCGTAGGCTTTGTCCCGGTCGATGGACAGACCGATGTACCAATCAGCACCCGGCAGCCCGCTGATCGGTGTAAATGACAACAGGCGTTGCTGGCCGTTGAGGGTCACTTCACGCAAGGTCTTGTCCAGACTCAGCGTCTGGCCAGGATAGATATCCTTGAGGTTTTTCATGACCTGATCTTTGTCCGGACTGACGATGACCTGCCCGTCGCCGCTGACCAGGAAGGCATGGCCCAAGCCACCGAACTCAACCGAGTTGACGATTTTCACCAGGGTATCCAGGCTCAGGTCGCCGCCTGCCACCCCGGCAACCTTGCCGTTGATCTTGATCGGGCTGGCAATGGTGACAACCAGCCCGCCGACCGAAGCCAGATACGGCGCGCTGATAATCGTCTTGTCGGCGGTTACCGTCGAGGTGTACCAAGGCCGTTTACGCGGGTCATAACCGGCAGGCATTTCAGCGTCCGGCCGCTGGGTGAACACGCCGTCAGCATCACCGATATAAGTGAACTGAAAAGTCGACGTCAGCGACGGCTGGCCGACGAGGCCGCCCAGATCACTCTTGGTGCCTTGGCGGGCGACGTTCTGCCCGAGGTTTTCCAGCACAAGAATGCGCCCGCTCAGCCAGCTCTGAATGCCGGTCGCGGTCAACTCGCCCGCCTGAGCCACCGAGCTTTCAAGGTTTTTGGTAATGGTGTTGCGTTGCAGATAGTCGTTGTACAACGTGAATAATGCGAACGCCAACACCACGATAATTGAGGCAGCCAGCAAAATTTTATGACGAAACTTCAAAGTCATCGAGACTTCCTCTCAAATCATATAAACATCATTTGTTCAGGGCACTGGCTTTATAGGGACAACGACAGAATGCCTGCCCTGACTGGAACCAACGTTCCATTAATCCAGCCTGATATCCCTGCGATTAACACTGATATCGCGGTCGCCGACAGCGGCAACCAAAATATCTCCACCCAAGCTGCAAGCCCTGGCTGGCAAGGCCTCCAGCAGAAAGCCAATAAGTTGGCGCTAAATTAAAGCCACTCTTCCTGTTCAGGCTTTAATAGACAGTCCATAACGGCTGTTTCGGCTGACATACGAATAAGTTAAATATGAAAGAGTCATTCACTTGACCGTTGGTCCTTCAACTTTCGATCCTCGCTTCATATACCTGAAACATTGAATTGATATGGATTCCCGTCACGATAGGCAATAAACAGAATTTGCCTGACTCAATGCTGAGGTTGAGCAAAGGCTGGCGAATTACGTCACAAATCGTTGCAAGACATTGCGTCTCCCGGTAAAACTCCCGGCCTTCTGCCAAGAAGGACCTTTCATGAAACCTGCCGATATCGTCAACCTGCTGGTGCTCGCCGCCATCTGGGGAGCGAGCTTTTTGTTCATGCGTATTATCGCGCCCGTGCTGGGCAGCGTACCGACCGCATTCTTTCGGGTATCGATTGCCGCCGCTGGCCTGCTGGTCATTTTCCTGCTGATGCGCGTAAGGCTGGATTTTCGCGGCAAACTCAAAACCTGCATGCTCTTGGGAGTGATCAACTCCGGACTGCCAGCGACGCTTTATTCGATCGCGGCACAGACACTACCTGCCGGTTACTCGTCGATTTTCAATGCCACAACGCCACTGATGGGCGTGCTGGTCGGCGGGCTGTTCTTCAGCGAGAGGCTCTCGGCGGTGAAGATCGGCGGCGTTTTTCTGGGATTGGTCGGCGTCGGCATTCTGACCCGTGCGGGCCCGGTGGCGTTTAATCTGGAGTTGCTGATGGGCGCCCTTGCCTGCCTGCTGGCGACCACCTGCTATGCGTTCGCCGGCTTTCTCACGCGGCGCTGGCTGGACCGACAGGGTGGGCTGGACAGCCGTCTTTCGGCGCTGGGCAGCATGCTGGGCGCAACCTTGTTGTTATTGCCGCTGTTCGGCTATCGGGTGCTGACCGATCCACCCGCAAGCTGGGGCGGCGCCAGTGTCTGGCTGTCACTGCTGGGGCTGGGACTGGTGTGCACCGCGTTCGCCTATATCCTGTACTTCCGCCTGATGACCAGCATCGGCCCGCTCAGCTCAATGACCGTGACCTTCATGATCCCGCCGTTCGGCGTGTTGTGGGGGGCGTTGTTTCTGGATGAGCCGCTGTCGATGGCGCACGTCTATGGCGGCGTGCTGATTGCGCTGTCGTTGTGGCTGGTGTTGCGGCCTGCGGCGGTGATCCGGTCTGCAAGCGACTGAATTCATTTGTAGGAGCTGCCGGGGTGGCGCTCCATCGAGCAACGCGAGGCCGCGATGGCGATTTGTCTGACACTCCGCCATCGCGGCCTCGCGTTGCTCGTGCGCTCCTACAGGTATTAAGTCATCTTTTGATATGAACTACCCAAACAACCAATACCCCAGCAACGTCAGCACCACCACCGCCAGTACCGGGCGTAGCACGCGATAGGCTTTGGGGTTCTTGCGTTTGAATTGCTTGACCTTGCCGCTGAAGGTATCGCTGAAACGCTTGCTCCACGCGTAGGCCTGGTTGATGCCGCCTACACGCTCGTCATCGGTGTTCTGAGGGGCAGTGGCCCGGCCCAGAAAGTCGCTGACCCAACGGTTGATGCGGGTCATGACGCGAGTCCGCAACGGTCGTTCGATGTCGCAGAACAGGATCACGCGGGTCACGTCAGTCTCGTTCTTGACCCAGTGCACATAGGTTTCGTCGAACATGACGTCTTCACCATCGCGCCAGGCGTAGACCTGCCCGTCGACATAAATCCGGCAATCGTCAGAGTTCGGCGTTGATAGCCCCAGGTGATAGCGAAGCGAACCAGCGAATGGGTCACGATGCGGGTTGAGGTGGCTGTCGCCGGGCAACAGGGCGAACATCGCGCCCTTGACGTTGGGGATCGAATTGACCAGCGCCACCGTCTTCGGGCACAGCGCCTCGGCCGACGGCAATGCCTTGTCGTACCACTTCAGGTAAAAACGCTTCCAGCCCTTCTTGAAGAACGAACCAAAACCGGCATCGTTGTTCTTTTCGGCAGCACGGATATAGCCTTCATCGAACAGATGCATGGCTTCTTCGCGAATGGTCTGCCAGTTGTTCTTGAGCACATCCAGCTCGGGGAACGCGGTACGGTCCAGATACGGCTTGGACGGCACGCGCGAAAACAGGTACATCAGGGCGTTATAAGGAGCGAACAGCGCCGAATGATTAACGAACTGACGCAACAGCGGCAATCGCGCCTTGCCACGCAAATGCACATACAGCGTGCTGCACACAAAAAGCATCAGGATCGATACTTTGGCAGCCAATGAAAACGTCATCTAACTCTCCTCGTTTACCGCTGTACGTCTTGTCGTGGTGATCGCGCTAGAAGGCGAACCATCACAGGGAAGGTTCGCCAGCCGGGCATCATAAACCCTCGCAGACCTGACAAAAAGCGGACAAGCGTAAACGAGGCCTTACTGCTGCAGTTCCTGATCGGTAAACAGGTCGCTGAAGAGCATGCTCGACAGGTAACGTTCACCCGAATCCGGCAGGATCACGACAATGGTTTTACCCTGCATTTCCGGGGTTTCCGCCATGCGCACCGCTGCCGCCATGGCCGCGCCACAGGAAATCCCGCACAAGATGCCCTCTTCCTGCATCAAGCGCAGTGCCATGGCTTTGGCTTCGTCATCACTGACCAGTTCAACCCGGTCGACAAGCGACAGGTCGAGGTTTTTCGGGATGAAACCGGCGCCAATGCCCTGAATCTTGTGCGGGCTGGGTTTGATCTCTTCGCCAGCCAGCGCCTGGCTAATGATCGGCGAAACCAGCGGCTCTACAGCGACGGACAGAATCGGTTTGCCCGCAGTATTTTTGATGTAGCGCGAAACACCGGTGATGGTGCCGCCAGTACCCACACCCGCAACCAGCACATCAACTGCGCCATCCGTGTCGTTCCAGATTTCCGGGCCAGTGGTCTTCTCATGAATCGCCGGGTTGGCCGGGTTTTCGAACTGGGCTGGCATGAAGAATTTTTCAGGATCGCTGGCCAGCAACTCTTCGGCTTTCTCGATAGCGCCTTTCATGCCTTTGGCGGGCTCGGTCAGGACCAACTCGGCGCCCAGCGCCTTGAGCACTTTGCGTCGCTCGATGCTCATGGATGCAGGCATGGTCAGCATCAGCTTGTAGCCACGTGCGGCAGCCACAAACGCCAGACCGATACCGGTGTTACCCGATGTGGGTTCGACGATGGTCATGCCGGGCTTGAGTTTGCCCTTGCTTTCAGCGTCCCAGATCATGTTGGCACCGATCCGGCACTTCACCGAATAGCCCGGATTACGGCCCTCGATCTTGGCCAGAATCGTGACTCCACGGGGTGCGATGCGATTGATCTGCACCAGCGGGGTGTTGCCGATGGAGTGGGCATTGTCAGCGTAAATACGGCTCATGGCGGTGTCCTTGTGCACGTTCTTCAGTGGTCTGGAAAGTGAAAGCCTATGCCTCATGACTGGTAGGCGTCCAGTCGCAGCGAACGGATGCCGACGTGAAGAGTCAACAACTCATCAGAACCTGAGACCCTCGCCATGAAACGTCGTTACAGCTGGCCACTCTGGACCCTGGCCGGGATTGTTGTCCTGTTGGTCGCCGTGCACATTGCCCTGCCCTATCTGGTCCGCAACTACCTCAATGACAAGCTCGCCGACATGGGCGACTACCGTGGTCAGGTCACGGATGTCGACGTCGAGTTATGGCGCGGCGCTTACAGAATCAACGGACTGAATATCGTCAAGGTAGACGGCAAGGTGCCGGTGCCCTTCGTCAAAGTACCGGTAATTGATTTGGCGGTGAGCTGGAAACATCTGTGGTACGACCATGCAGTGGTCGCTGAGATGATATTCGCTCAGCCGGAGATCAACTTTGTCGATGGCGGCAAAAACAAGCAAGCGTCGCAGACCGGTCAGGGTACTGACTGGCAGGAGCAAATAAACAAGCTGCTACCGATTACCCTCAACGAAGTTCGGATCAACGACGGCAAGATCACTTTCAACAATTTCAGCACCACGCCGAAAGTGAAAATCGAGGCCGACAAGCTCAACGCCAGCCTTTATAACCTGACGAACGTCGAGGACCTGAAAGGCAACCGCGACGCTCGCTTCGAGGGCAAGGCACTGCTTGAAGGTCACGCCAGAATGGAAGCGTCCGCAACCTTCGACCCGTTCACCAACTTCGAAGACTTTGACTTGCGTCTAAGAGCCACCGGCATCGAACTCAAGCGTCTGAACGACCTCGCCTCCGCGTATGGCAACTTCGACTTCAATGCAGGGCAAGGTGATCTGGTGATTGAAGCTCAGGCTGATAAAGGTCAATTAACCGGGTACATCAAACCGCTGCTGCGCGATGTAGAGGTCTTCAACTGGAAACAGGACGTTGAAAACCAGAACAAAGGCTTCTTCCGCTCGATCTGGGAAGCCGTGGTGGGCGGCGGCGAAACCGTGCTGAAGAACCAGAGCGAAAACCAGTTCGCGACCCGGGTTGAACTGAGCGGCAGCGTTCATAACCAGGATGTCAGCGCCTTTCAGGCCTTTTTGCAGATTCTGAGGAATGCGTTCGTGCAGGCGTTCAATGCGCGGTATGACGGGAGCAAATCTCCGTAATTGGAATGCATTTCACTTGTGGGAGCGGTGCTTGGTCTGGGCGCCATTCCGACGATGCATGAGACGCAGTTTGCAGGCAGACCGCGTTATCGTTCATCGTCGGAATGCCGCCCAGACCAAGCACCGCTCCCACAAGATTTGTGCAGGCCCATACTCTTTTAAGCCAGCGCCCCCATTCAGCCACTGAATACCCGCTCCACATTCACAGTCGCCAGACCTGCGCGCTATAGTCCGCGCATTGTTTACCGAGGATTTTACCGATGAAGTTTGAAGGCACCCGCGCATACGTCGCCACTGACGATCTCAAGCTGGCGGTCAATGCGGCAATCACCCTGGAGCGTCCGTTGCTGGTCAAGGGCGAGCCGGGCACCGGTAAAACCATGCTCGCCGAGCAACTGGCCGAATCGTTCGGGGCCAAGCTGATTACCTGGCACATCAAATCTACTACCAAGGCCCATCAAGGGTTGTACGAGTACGATGCAGTCAGCCGCCTGCGGGACTCGCAACTGGGCGTGGATAAAGTCCACGACGTGCGTAACTACCTGAAGAAAGGCAAGCTCTGGGAAGCCTTCGAAGCAGAAGAACGTGTGATCCTGCTGATCGACGAAATCGACAAGGCCGACATCGAGTTCCCCAATGACTTGCTGCAAGAACTCGACAAGATGGAGTTCTACGTTTACGAAATCGACGAGACCATCAAGGCTAAAGTCCGGCCGATCATTATCATTACCTCTAACAATGAGAAAGAGCTGCCAGACGCTTTCCTGCGCCGCTGCTTCTTCCATTACATCGCCTTTCCGGATCGTGCCACGCTGCAACAAATCGTCGACGTGCATTATCCGGACATCAAGAAGGACCTGGTCAGCGAAGCGCTGGACGTGTTCTTCGATGTGCGCAAAGTACCCGGCCTGAAGAAAAAACCTTCAACCTCGGAACTGGTGGACTGGCTGAAACTGCTGATGGCCGACAACATTGGTGAAGCGGTACTGCGTGAACGCGATCCGACCAAGGCCATCCCACCCCTGGCCGGAGCACTGGTCAAAAATGAGCAGGACGTGCAGTTGCTCGAACGTCTGGCGTTCATGAGCCGTCGCGGCAACCGCTGATTCCGGAGAGACCATGCTCCTCAATCTGTTCAACGAAATGCGCGCAGCCAAGGTGCCGGTCTCGGTACGTGAGCTGCTGGACCTGATCAACGCCCTGAAACAACGGGTGACGTTCGCCGATATGGACGAGTTCTACTTTCTCGCCCGGACGATTCTGGTCAAGGACGAACGGCATTTCGACAAGTTCGACCGCGCTTTCAGCGCCTATTTCAATGGCTTGGAGAAGCTCGACGATCACCTCAAGGCCTTGATCCCCGAAGACTGGCTGCGCAAAGAGTTCGAGCGTTCGCTAACGGATGAAGAGCGTGCGCAGATTCAGTCACTGGGCGGGCTCGATAAGCTGATCGAGGAATTCAAGAAGCGTCTGGAGGAGCAAAAGGAACGCCACGCCGGTGGTAACAAATGGATCGGCACAGGCGGCACCAGCCCTTTCGGTTCAGGCGGTTACAACCCGGAAGGCATTCGGGTGGGCGATGCAGGCGAGCGCAAAGGCAAGGCGGTCAAGGTCTGGGATCAGCGCGAGTACAAGAATCTGGATGATCAGGTCGAACTCGGTACACGCAACATCAAGGTCGCGCTGCGCCGCCTGCGCAAGTTTGCCCGCCAAGGTGCTGCTGAAGAACTGGACATTGATGGCACCATCGACCACACCGCGCGCGATGCTGGTCTGCTGAATATCCAGATGCGCCCGGAACGGCGCAACACCATCAAACTCTTGCTGTTGTTCGACATCGGCGGCTCGATGGACGCCCACGTCAAAGTCTGCGAAGAGCTGTTTTCGGCGTGCAAGACCGAGTTCAAGCACCTGGAGTACTTCTACTTTCACAACTTCATTTATGAATCAGTGTGGAAGAACAATATGCGCCGTGGTTCGGAGCGCTTTTCAACCCAGGATTTACTGCACAAATACGGCGCGGACTACAAAGTGATCTTCATCGGCGATGCGTCGATGGCACCGTATGAAATCACTCAGGCGGGGGGCAGTGTCGAGCACTGGAACGAAGAACCCGGTTACCTCTGGATGCAGCGCTTTACCGCCAAGTTCAAGAAACTCATCTGGATAAACCCCTACCCCAAGGACGCCTGGGCCTACACCACATCAACCAATATTGTGCGCGACCTGATCGAGGATCAGATGTACCCGCTGACACTGCGCGGGCTGGAGGAAGGCATGCGGTATCTGGCGAAGTAATCCAGATCCGAATTGGAATCAGGCCCTGTAGGAGCTGCCGAAGGCTGCGATAGCGTTATGTCAGATCAAACGCTTTCGCAGCCTTCGGCAGCTCCTACAGGGGGATTAGCGTAGCCTCTGCAAATACGCGACCTGTTGCTCATGCGCCGTGGTCTGCACAATCGGTTTGAGCCGCACCGTACTGCCGGGTAGCCGTTGCGCCAGTCGGGCCAGGGACAATGGCGTCAGCGCACCCAACCGGGGGTAGCCGCCGATGGTTTGCCGGTCATTGAGCAAAATGATCGGCTGACCATCCGGGGGGACTTGCACCGCCCCCAACGGAATACCTTCAGAAATCATCGGTGCGCCCTGATATACCAACTGCGGCCCAAGCATACGTGCCCCCATGCGGTCGGCACGGCTGTCCAGGGTCCAGTCGTTATTGAAGACATCGAACAGGCTCTGGCCACTGAATTCACTGGCTTGGGCACCCAGTACGATATCCAGCGGCGCATTGTCATTGAAGTCCGGGATTTGCTGCTCGGTGAGCGCGCCCAGCAAAAACGAAGCGCCCGAGTAGCTCAACCGATCTCCCTTCTCCAACGCTTTACCCAGCCCGTCGAGCCCACCGAGCTCTTCACGACCCACACTTGAGCAACTGCCCAGTACCTTGGGAGCATCAAAACCGCCAGGCGCAGCCAGATAAGCTCTCGCGCCAAGGTGTGGCTGGGTAAAACGTAAACGCTGTCCCTTGCTCATGAAAAAGCTGCGCCATGGCGACAGCGGACGCTCATCAAGCATTGCCCCCAGGTCGGCACCGGCCAGCGCCAGACAGCAATCTTCCTCTGCCAACAAGGTCAGACCGCCGAGCGTCACTTCGATGACCGCCGCGTCCAGCGGGTTGTCCAGCAAACGATTGGCCCACGACATGGACACCCAGTCCAGCGCCCCGCCCTGAGTAACGCCCAGATGACGAACACCGAACCGCCCAGCGTCCTGCAACAGGCATAGAGGCGTACTGTTTTCGATCAGCAGCGCGCTCATGGTTGCACCTCCAGTGGCGTGTCATCGCCACCCAGACGCACGAATTCAGCACGCTCAATGGCAGCGAAACTGACCGTGTCGCCGGGCTGCATCAAGCTGTAGCCGTCGCGCTGACGGTCAAACAGCTTGCTACAGGTACGGCCGATCAGATTCCAGCCACCCGGGGAAACCACCGGGTACGCCGCTGTCTGACGTTCGGCAATGCCGACGCTGCCCGCTGCGACTCGCTTGCGCGGGGTGTTCAAACGAGGTGCTGCGAGGATTTCCTCCACAAGCCCCATAAATGCAAAGCCCGGCGCAAAACCGAGGGCGAACACCTGATACTGGCGTTCGCTGTGACGGCGAATGACTTCGCTGATGTCCAGGCCACTACGCTTTGACAACACGCTCAGCTCCGGACCGACACTCAGGTCATACCAGACCGGCAAAACATGGTGCTGACCGCTGACGGATGGATCAGGGGCCAGATCGCGCAATGCCAGATGAATCAGCTCGCGTGCCTGTTGCGGGTTAAGCCCCAGTAAATCGTATTGCACCATCAAGGTGGTGTAGGACGGCACCAGTTCCACCAGATGCCCGGCAAACTGCCCGCGCAAACGAGCGGTGGCAGCCAGCATCCACGGCATGTTGCTCTCGTCGATGGTGTCGAACAGACGCACCATCAGACAATCGATCGCGACCACTTCGATACGCAACTTCATACGCCGGACAGCTCATCCAGAGACTGGCGAATACGCTGGACAGCCGCGACTGAACTGGCGTTGTCGCCATGCACACAGAGAGTATCGGGCTTGAGCGGAAGCTGGCTGCCATCACTGGCAATCAACGGCTCGCCGCGGGCGAAGGTCAAGGCCTGGGCGACGATGACGTCCGGATCATGGTGCACAGCGTTTGGCAGTTTGCGCGACATCAGGCTGCCGTCAGGCTCGTAGCCACGATCAGCAAAAGCTTCAAACCACAACTGCACGCCGAACTCATCGGCCAATGCCTGCGCCCTGCTGTTGTCACGCATGGCCAGCAGCATCAGTGGCAGCTCTGCGTCATAACGGGCGATGCCTTCGATGACCGCCCGTAACTGCGCAGGGTTAGCCATCATGTCGTTGTACATCGCACCATGAGGTTTGACGTAACGCACTCGTCCCCCCTGAGCGCGACACACGCCGTCCAGCGCACCGATCTGGTAATGCAACAGATCCTGAATCTCTTCAGGGCTGCACGCCATGGAACGGCGGCCAAAGCCCACCAGATCCGGGTAAGCCGGATGCGCACCAATCATGACGTCATTGGCCAGCGCCAGGCTGACGGTCTTGCGCATCACGCTGGGGTCACCTGCGTGAAAACCACAGGCGACATTGGCGCAATCAATGAATGGCATGACCTGAGCATCAAGGCCCATGCTCCAGGCACCAAAGCTTTCGCCGATGTCGCAATTGAGTAGCAGGCGGCCCATGGGTCTCTCCTGTGCTTTATCGTGTTTGGACAACAGGTTCAGTCTAGCGCGCCAGTTACTGGCAAAGGCAGCGTTGCGACGGGCCTGTCAGGCATGGCTTATTCTTGGATGAGGCCGGACGTGGCGTCCAACTAATAAAAGCGCGGGGGGCGGATAAGAAAAAGTGATTGAGGCGCCGGATACAGCATTGAACTATCACCCGTGGGAGCGAATTCATTCGCTCCCACGGGTGATAGTGGTGATCCCTCAAGCATGAGACATGTCGCTATCAGCGCCAGTCCCGCTCCAGCCGATGCTTGCGACGGCCGCCAGTAGCGACCCAATTGATCATCAGGAAGAAGCTCTCGATCAGGAACGCGAGTAACAAGGCGCAAATAATGCCCCAGGCGATGACGTTGGGCGCGAGCAGTACCTGCCAGGTGTAACCATTCCAGGTCTCGCTGCGGATATCGGCATCGGCGGCCACGGCAACATGAATCGCTCGTGCATACCACGGGCCTTGCATCGCCAGCCATTCACGCTGCAGCACCTGAGTTCGGGTCAACAGGGTATTGATGGTATCGGCATCCGCGCGAAACACCGGGTCTTCGCTGTTGCGATAGTGCTGAATCAGCGCCTGTACATCACCCTTGAAGAACTGCTGCGCAGTGGCGTTGTAGCCTCTGACACTTTGCTGGGCCTCAAGCAGATGCGCCTCGACTCGCTTGCCGTAGTCGCTGATAAACCCCGGTATCTGAACCCCGAACAACAAGCCCGCCGTGAACAAGACCAATCGCAGATAACTTCGCAGCATTTAGATCCCTCTCAAACCAAACATCAATGTCGGACTGGATGCTTTCCTGTAGGAGCCAACTTGTTGGCGAAGCACGTATCTGACTCACCGCTTCGCCAACAAGTTGGCTCCTACAGTACCGGGGTATTACCACTCGCAACACACTCACCGCGCCGCCACAGAGCCCATTGTCCTGGCTCGTAACGGTTCCAGTTTTCATTCTCGGTCAACGGCTCGGTAGCAATGACCGTGACTACATCATTTGGCGTAGTTTCGGCCTGAAAGTCGACGATAACGTCGACATCTTTCAAGCGTGCCGGGCCAAACGGAGCGCGTCGGGTGATATGTGCCAGTTTGGTACTGCAAAAGCAAAACAGCCAGTCACCGTCGCTGAGCAGGCCATTGAATACGCCCTTGCTGCGGTAGTGAGTGCAAGCCTCGACCAATGACGGCAGCAGTTCTTCCACCTCTACCGGCTCAGGGAATGCTTCACGCACGCGGTTGAGCAAATCACAGAAAGCCGCCTCACTGTCGGTATCGCCGACCGGGCGGTAGAACGTGGCAAGAGGATCGAAATCCGCCAACTGACCGTTATGGGCGAAACACCAGTTACGACCCCAGAGTTCGCGCACAAAGGGATGCGTATTGGAAAGGCACACCCGGCCGACGTTGGCCTGACGGATATGACCGATCACCACTTCACTTTTAATGGGGTAACGCTGCACCAACTGAGCAATTTCCGATTCACTGCTTGCGGCCGGGTCTTGAAACAGACGCAAGCCGCGCCCCTCGTAGAAACCGATGCCCCAGCCATCACGGTGCGGACCGGTACGCCCGCCGCGCTGCATCAGACCGGTAAAGCTGAAAACGATGTCGGTCGGGACATTGGCGCTCATGCCCAGGAGTTCACACATGCTCGGATTCTCGCTTGCAAACGTTCAGCAGCATGGCGACACAAGCGCCAGGGAAAGTATTAAAGGCGAGGCTCTACCCGCGAACGGCTGCTGGTGTTGACGGTGGGCGCCGCAGGTTTACGCGCATAGCGGTCGGTACCGGAAAAAGGCTCATCGTCCTCTTCGGTTTCAGTCGCGGCTTCTGGCTGGGCCGTTTTTTGTGGATGACGGGCTTTCCAGCTTTTTTCCAGTGGCCAGCGAATCAGCGCAAACACCACGTAGACCACCAGGGCGATCATGCCGTACATGGCCAGATCAGACAGCGCGTTCCAGACGTTACTGCCCACCTTGAACAACAGGTCCAGCGCAGTGATGGCGACAGCAGGCGCATAAATTTCTTTAGTGGCGTCGATCATGGTCGGCGTAAACAGCAGCACACCAAGGATCACTACCAGCGGCTCGCGCAGGTAGCGCCACATCCAGCGGGTCATCAGAAAACCCACCAGCAGACAGCCCAGCGCTGCAAATGCGTAGAGGCCCCAGGCGATCGTATAGTCGTTCTCGGTCATGACGTCCGTGGTAAGGCAGGTAAAGAGGCGCTTATGATAACGGCTTTTCGCCAACCCGGCTTGTCCGGGTTGAGTATTAGTCCGGCGCAGCGGTTTTCATTTTCACCCGCCAGCGTTTGGCGCCTCCAAAAGAGAGCCCAGCATGACCTCATCGAATTCAGCTGCAAACGCCCCAGTCGCCCGCCAGGCCGACGGCACAGATCCCTATGCGTGGCTGCAAAACCGAGACACCGACGAAGTCCTCGATTACCTGAAAGCGGAAAACGCCTGGCAACAGGCTCAACTGGCTGATCAGGAAGACCTTCGCGAAACGCTGTTTCAAGAGATCAAGGCGCGCATTCTCGAAACCGATCTGTCCCTGCCCTCTCCCTGGGGGCCGTATCTGTATTACACCCGCACCACCGAAGGCGATGAATACGCGCGGCACTATCGCTGTCCGCGCCCGGCCGATGACTCGCTGAGCATTGACGAAGACCGTGAGGAAGTCTTGCTCGACCCGAACGTGTTGGCGGGTGGCGGTTTCTTTTCACTGGGTGCATTCAGCATCAGCCCGGACCATCAGCGCCTGGCCTACAGCCTGGATACCACCGGGGAAGAGGTGTATCAGCTTTACGTCAAGGAACTGAGCAGCAGCCAGGTCAGCAGCCTGCCGTTTGAAGATTGCGATGGCAGCATGACCTGGGCTAACGACAGCCAAACGTTGTTCTTCGGCGAGCTGGACGACACCCATCGGCCACACAAGCTTTATCGCCACCGCCTGGGTGATGACTCGGCTGAGCTGGTCTTCAGCGAGCAGGATGGACGTTTTTTCTTGCACTGCTATCGCAGCAGTTCGGAAAAGCAATTGATTCTGGGACTCGACAGCAAGACCACCAGCGAAGCCTGGGTGCTGGATGCCGATCAGCCACAGCAGGATTTTGTGTGCATGGCGCCACGCGTCGAAGGTCACGAATACTCCATCGACCACGGCGAGGTGGATGGCGTATGGAGCTGGTTGATCCGCAGTAATCAGGACGGCATCAACTTTGCGCTCTATCAAGCGGTGCAGAAAGCCAATGGTGTGCCGACTCGCGCGGACTGGCAGGTGCTGGTGCCGCACAGCGACAGCGTGATGCTCGAAGGTTTGAGCCTGAACGCCAAGGGCCTGACCTTGAGCCTGCGTGAAGGCGGCTTGCCGATCATTGAGGTGCGCCCGCAAGGCTTGCCTGCCTACCGGGTGCAATTACCGGACGCGTCCTACAGCCTTTACGTGCAAGACACACTAGAATTCGGCAGCGACAAAATCCGTCTGCGTTACCAGTCCTTGAACCGCCCTGCTCAAGTGCGTCAACTGGACCTGGCCAGCGGTGAGCAAGTGGTTCTCAAGGAAACCCCGGTACTCGGCCCGTTCAATGCCGACGCTTATGTCAGTCAGCGCCTGTGGGCCACCGCCAGTGACGGTACGCAAGTGCCGATCAGCCTGGTGGTCAAACGTGAACTGGCCGATCAGCCGACGCCGCTGTATCTGTATGGTTACGGAGCCTACGGCGAAAGCCTGGACCCGTGGTTTTCCCACGCGCGCCTGAGCCTGCTGGACCGTGGCGTGGCGTTTGCCATTGCTCATGTACGCGGCGGCGGCGAGTTGGGTGAAGCCTGGTATCGCAACGGCAAACAGGAGAACAAGCAAAACACGTTTGACGACTTCATCAGTTGCGCTGAACACCTGATCGCGGAGAAACGCACCAGTACCGATCAACTGGTGATCAGCGGCGGCAGCGCCGGTGGATTGCTGATTGGCGCTGTGGTTAACAAACGCCCGGAGCTGTTCAAGGCTGCTATAGCCGAAGTGCCCTTTGTAGATGTGCTCAACACCATGCTCGATCCCGATTTACCGCTGACCGTCACCGAGTACGACGAGTGGGGTAACCCGCAAGAGCCGGATGTCTATGCACGGATCAAGGCGTATGCACCTTATGAAAACGTCAGCGCTCAGGCCTACCCGGCGATGCTGGTGATCGCGGGCTACAACGACAGTCGGGTGCAGTATTGGGAAGCGGCCAAGTGGGTAGCGAAACTGCGGGCGCACAAGACCGACGATAACTTGCTGCTGCTCAAGACCGAACTGGGCGCGGGCCACGGGGGCATGAGCGGGCGTTATCAGGGTTTGCGTGACGTAGCACTCGAATACGGATTTATCTTCAAGGTATTGCAACTCAACCAATGAACTCGGTTTGAAATTCGTGTCTTAGTAGCAGCAGGGTCGGGCGTGAAAGCGTCCGGCCATGCTTAATTACCCTCACCGTCGATTGGCCAGAACAAGACCCAACCATGGCAGAACAACCATCACACCTGAACAATGAAATCCGCGACATGCTCATGGACTGCGGGCTGTTTGACCCGCTGCTGCCTGCTGATTTTCAGACCGCTGCGGGCTACTTCAACATGGCTTCGATTGCCAAGGGCGAAGCAATCTTCAGCGAAGGCGATCCGGGTTCATTCATGAGCATCATCCATTTGGGTACGGTTTCTGTGCAGAAGCTCAACCCTGAAGGCCAGACGGTGGAAATCGCCGTATTGCGTCGCGGTCGGGCCTTTGGCGAGATGGCCGTGCTGGATGGCGAGCGGCGTTCAGCCAGTTGCATTGCCGCAACCGACTGCCAGTTGCTGAACCTGGGCCGTGACGCGCTGGAAAAAATGCTCGATGAAGCGCCGCGTGTCGCAGCGAAAATCATCCGCGCCCTCGCGACCTCCTTGTCCAAACGCCTGCGTATGGTTGATGGCCAGTTGTTGGCGCAGCAGGTTTAGCGGCTCCCCACTGCAAACTTGATAACCCCTGCCCCTCGTAGGACCGGCTTTAGCCGGGAGGGCGTCAGTGATCATCTGATTATTTAGGCCGAGGCGGCATGGGCGTCGGTGCATTTGGGTCCTGCCCCGGCACGGGTTGCCCCTTGGGCGGCTGTGGCAGTTCGACTTTCGGCAACAACGGCCCGCTGCCCTGGGTCCCGTTTATGAGCGGCGGCCCCGACGGTACTACTTGCGGATACGGCGTCGGCGTCGCGGTGCCCGGCGAACCCGATGAGGGGATAGACGCTGCTGACTGATTATCCGCCTGCACGACATTTACCCAGAGCGCAGTCAGGAAAATCGCCGGTAGAATAGCGCGCTTCATCAATGGCCTCCTGTGCCAAACGATTGTTGTGCGGCTCAGCCTACTCCTGGCCGATGACATGTGGTCAAAAATCTACCTCTGAATGAGTCTTCAATGAAACGTTTCGTTCTGCTCGACACCACTGCCATTCCCGATAACGGCGGGGCTTTGTGCCTGTTCGAATACGGTGAAGACTTCGTCATCAAGATTCAGGGCGGCGATGGCGGCCAACTGATGAACACCCGCATGCACGGCTCCGAAGACGCGTTGGCGGAGATCCCCTGCAAAAAGGTGGCCTCACGCGTACAACCCCGTGTACTGATCGGTGGTTTGGGCATGGGCTTTACGCTGGCCTCGGCGCTTAAACATCTGGGCAAGAATGGCGAAGTGGTTGTCGCTGAACTGGTGCCGGGTGTGGTCGAGTGGAATCGCGGGCCGCTGGGGGAGAAATCCGGCAATCCGCTGTTGGACCCTCGCGCCAAAGTAATCGTGCAGGATGTCGCTCAGGTGCTCAAAAGTGAGCCACACGGCTTCGACGCGATCATGCTAGACGTGGACAATGGCCCGGAAGGCCTGACGCAGAAATCCAACAGTTGGCTGTACTCTTCGGGCGGGCTGGCAGCGTGCGCGCAGGCATTGCGGCCCAAAGGCATACTGGCGGTCTGGTCAGCGAGTGCGGATCAGAAGTTTTCCGACAAGCTGCGCAAGGCCGGTTTCAAGGCAGAAGAGGTGCAGGTTTTCGCCCACGGCAACAAGGGCACCCGGCATACCATCTGGATCGCCGAAAAACTCAAGGGCTGAACCCCTTGCGACGCGCTAGACTTGGCGCATTATTGTTTCACGACCGAATCCGATACAGGTGACCCCATGAGCACGGCCAACCCACCCTCCCACACCGCCAAGCTGGATCGCATCCTGGCCGACGCCCAGCGTGACCGCGAAATGGGTTATCGCGACAAGGCATTGCGCATGTACCCCCATGTCTGCGGCCGTTGCGCACGCGAGTTTGCCGGAAAGCGCCTGAGTGAACTGACCGTTCACCACCGCGATCACAACCACGACAACAATCCTCAGGATGGCTCGAACTGGGAATTGCTCTGCCTGTACTGCCACGACAACGAGCACTCGCGCTACACCGACCAGCAGTACTTCTCGGAAACCTCCACCAGCAGCCCGAAAACAGCCAAGGCGACGCACAATCCGTTTGCGGCGTTGGCGGGACTCATGAAGAAAGACGACTGATAGCGCGATCCAACTCCAGACGCATATCCTGTGGGAGCGGTGCTTGCCCGCGATAGAGCTGGACGCGATCTAAAGTGGACCGCGTCCAACCCTATCGCGGGCAAGCCTCGCTCCCACAGAATCGCGTTTCAGATCGGAATCTCACCATCAGAAGATGCGCCATTTATTCGTGCGCTACGAGAAATGCCTAAAGCCCGTATAATCGCCCGCTTTTCCCAGCGAGCACTTCCCCGTGGCAAACAAACGCTATGCCTGCATCGGCCTGTTCAATCCCAAGTCTCCGGAAAACGTAGGCTCCGTGATGCGTGCGGCGGGTTGCTATGGCGTCGCATCGGTGTTCTATACCGGCAAACGCTACGAGCGCGCCCGGGACTTCATTACCGACACCAAGAAGATCCATCAGGACATCCCGCTGATTGGCATCGAGGATCTGAAAAGCATCCTGCCACTGGGCTGCATTCCAGTCGCCGTGGAATTGGTGGACGGTGCCCGCGCCCTGCCTGAATACACTCACCCGGATCGCGCACTGTACATTTTCGGCCCGGAAGACGGTTCGCTGGACAAAGAGATTCGCGACTGGTGCGAGGATGTGGTGTACATCCCGACCCAAGGCTGCATGAACCTCGCTGCAACCGTAAACGTCGTGCTGTACGACCGCATGGCCAAAGGCATCAACACCCGCTCGGGCCCGCAATTCGGTCGCGAACAAGCTGATTCGTAAACACTCGGCAGAAATGGATTGAACAGTTTCGGAAGGCGACAGTCAGTTCTTACTGAACCGAAATCATCTCATCACGGAGCACGATCATGAGCGATACCCCGATCATTGAGCGCATCGACAATGCAGTCCAGGGCCAACCGCAACAGAACGTTCAAGGCTGGGAGCGCGTCGGCTCACTGGCAGGCGGCGTCCTGATGATGGGTAAAGGCTTGCGCCGTGGCGGCTTCTTCGGCCTGATTCAACTGGCCATTGGTGGCGCAGTATTGGCTCGCGGGATCACTGGGCACTGCTCAGCCAAGAGCCTCGTCGAAAAAAGCCGCAGCGACCTGGACATTGCCAAATCACGCATCAAGCGTGCCGGTGATGAACTGAGCCTGTTGAAGACCAAAGCTGAAGTGGCCACTGAAGATGCGCTGACTGAAGGCCTGGAAGCGCTGACCAAGCCGAAGAACGGGCTGTAAAACCCACCGCACCGGTAGGAGCGAACTTGTTCGCGAGAGGCGGTGACTGACACACCGCCTCGCCAACAAGTTGCCTCCTACCGATACGCGCAGTAATTCACCCCGCCCGAAAGATCAGGTAATCCTCCCAATCGTCCTCAGGCACGCTGTTCTCGCTGACCATACGGCCAGACTGGGAGATGCGCTCCTGATGCACTGCATCCCGGTCACCGCACACAAGGTGATGCCAGAGTGGCAGGTCTTTGCCTTCACTGACCAATCGATAACCACAGGTCGGCGGCAACCATTTGAACTCATCAGCCTGCCCAGGCGTGAGCTGGATTCAATCCGGCACCGAGGCGCGACGGTTCGGGTAGTCCGTGCACTGACAGGTCTTCAGGTCGAGCAGCTTGCAGGCGATGCGCGTGTAATAGACGCTGTTGTCATCCTCATCCTCAAGCTTTTGCAGGCAGCACAGGCCGCAGCCATCACACAGCGACTCCCACTCGGTGGTATCCAGTTGTGCGAGGGTTTTGCGGATCCAGAAAGGTTCGACTTTAGCGGCCATGGGTTCGGGCTATTAGCATCAGGTAGGAAAAAAGGCGGCCAGTCTAGTGCGACAAGGCCCTCGGGCCAAGTGTGGTCGACTGTCGGTACGCAATACTTGTCATCTGACGGACGGCGCAGTAGTTTTAGTCCGCTGCTTTTATACGACATCCGCGATGCCTGCCGTCAACGGCCCACCGCTTGAGCGTTCCTCCCTCCTTGCCTTTCAGGATTCTCATGAGCACAAACCCTCGCATCGCCGATCACCCTATCGACCCACAATTCACCGAACGCTGGTCGCCTCGCGCGTTCAGTGGCGAAAGCATCCCTGAGGAAACCCTGCTGAGCTTTTTCGAAGCCGCTCGCTGGGCACCTTCGGCGTATAACTCGCAACCTTGGCGTTTTCTGTATGCACGTCGGGACACGCCAAACTGGGAGCGTTACCTGGGCCTGCTGAACGAATTCAACCGTAACTGGGCCCAGCACGCGGCAGCGCTGGTTATCGTGATTTCCAAGACGACGTTCACAGCCCCTGGCGCGACTGAAGAAAGCCCGGCGCTGTGGCATACCTTTGATACCGGTTCTGCCTGGGGCTATCTGGCACTGCAAGCAAGCCTAAGCGGCTGGCACACCCACGGCATGGCCGGTTTCGATCAGGAGCTGACGCGTAAAGAGTTGAACGTTCCGGAAGGCTACGCACTGCACGCAGCGGTAGCGATCGGCAAGCTGGGGGACAAATCGACCTTGCCTGAGTATCTGCAAGGTCGCGAGGCCCCGAGCCCACGTCAGACCGTGGCGCAGTTGGCGGCTGAAGGTGATTTCAGCCTGTAAACACAAAATCCGGTAGGAGCGAACTTGTTCGCGAGAGTTTTCCCTGACACGCCTCGCCAACAAGTTGGCTCCTACCCGGATGCGACGATAGACCTAGCCTCAATACCCCCGCGAAAAATCCACTTCCCCGCGCAATTGATCACCCGCCTCGTACGCTTTCAGGTTTTCCAGAAACAAACCGACCATCGCTACCGGCGACGTCGGCGCGGAACTGTGCCCTGTCAGCAACAAGCCCCAGGCGGTCCAGAACGGATGACGCTGCGGCAGAGGCTCCTGACGGCATACGTCAATCACGGCGCCAGCCAGGTGGCCTTCTTTCAGGGCTTCCACCAGATCAGCATCAACCACGGCCACGCCGCGCCCCACGTTCATGAACAAACCCGTAGGCTTGAATTTGGCGAACAGTTTCGCGTCGTACAGATCGTGGGTTTGCGGCGTGTTCGGCAGCAGGTTGATGACGTAATCAACCTCCCCTACCAGCCGATCCAGATCTTCCATGGCGCCCACTTCAACAAAGGGCGCTTGAGTGCGAGCGCTTGAAGCAATCCCGTAGACCTGCACGCCAAATGGCACCAGAAACTGCGCGACGCTCAGGCCGATATCACCCGCCCCCACGATCAGCGCCTTGCGGCCTGCGAGGCTGTGGCCGGTGCGGTTGTCCCACTTGCGCTCGACCTGGCTGACCAGACGGGCCAGGACTTCGCGCTCATGCCCTAACATGTAGGTCAGAACGAACTCGGCCATCACCTGACCAAAAATGCCCACGGCACGGGTCAAACGGTAATCTCGGGTAAGCCCGTCAACCAGCAGCGGCGTAACGCCAGCCCAGGTTGATTGCATCCATGCGGGTTTGTGTCCCTGACGTAACAGGTTGGCCAGCAAATCCGGCTGACCGAGCCAGACCGGGCAATCAGTGGCAAACCTGGACAGCTCCGCAGAGTCGCCAGTACTGAGGATTTCCAGCTCAGGCGCAGCCTTGCGCAACAACTGGGTATAGACAGGGTAATCGTGTTCGGCGATCAGAACGCGCATGGCTTCAAAACCTTAAAAACAATACATGCGACCGATGACCGGCAATACGCACGTCATCGTGCGCACTGACCAGTACCAGTCTTTATAACGTCGGCTAACGGTTGTTCGCTCTGGCTCAGACCGGGTCGTTGCGACGCAACAACTCTTCGGGCAAGTGCTCGATGTACTCGTCTTCTGCTGGCGGCATCTGCAGGTGGTAACCCTGGGTGTCGAGGTTTTCCAATACCTTATTGATGTCCTCGCGAGACAATGTGCGCTCAGGGCTCAGGACCAGATCAAACGCGTGAAATGGCTTGCCGAAAGCGACCATCAACTCCGGCGGTACGCGCTTGAGCTCATCGCTCTTGAGCACGTAGAGGTACATTTCATTTCTTTTGCTACTGCGGTAAATCGAGCAAATACGCTTCACTGCTGTTCTCCTGCGTTGGCCAGGCTGTCGAGCAGCGCCTGACCCATCAATTCGCGGCGCCAGCCACGCAGCGAATCGGGCAATTGGTAGGGGCCATCGGGAAAGCCGCTTTTGAGCAAGGCTTCGAGGGTCTTTTTACGCAACATCAGCTCTGGGGCCATATCCAGTTGTTCGGCATAGCGTTGGCCGACGGCACGAAGTGTCTTGATCACGGCCGCAGCCTCGATCGGCAAAGGCTCCGGCAACGCTGGCGGCCATTGATCCGGCGGCACGCTGCCCGATTTTTTAATCAAATCAAGAATGAATTCGCCATCCTGACGCACTGTCTTGGGATGCATATCGTCGATCTTCGCCAACGCGGCCAGACTGTCTGGTTGCGTTCTGGCCAGCGGCCATAGCGAATGCTCACGCACGATACGATTACGCGGCACATTACGGGCACGGGCTTCACGCTCGCGCCAGGCACACAGTTCACGCAATACTGCCAACTGCGCACGTGAAAGCTTCCAGGCGAGCTTGGCGTCGCGATACACCTCGTACGGGTCAACGTCACGACGCAGGTTGGCAACCAGCTCCGCCCCGTCCTCCAGCAGCCATCCGTATTTTTCATCTGACAGGCGCGGACGCAAAATGCCGTACA
This sequence comes from Pseudomonas maioricensis, assembly GCF_022790535.1. Taxonomy (GTDB): domain Bacteria; phylum Pseudomonadota; class Gammaproteobacteria; order Pseudomonadales; family Pseudomonadaceae; genus Aquipseudomonas; species Aquipseudomonas maioricensis. The sequence goes on along the minus strand of NZ_LOHG01000017.1, from coordinate 17,586 downwards.
GCTCGGCCAGATGCACCGCGTCTTCGGCGGCATAGCTGATCTGGGTCTCGGATAACGGGCGTTGCAGCCAGTCTGAACGGGTCTCACCTTTAGGCAGGTCGATATTCAGTACGTCCTGAACCAGCCTGGAATAACCCATGGAGAAGCCAAGGTTCAGGTAAGCCGCTGCCAGTTGAGTATCAAACAGCGGCGCTGGCAGACTGCCCGTCAAACGCAGCAGGACTTCCAGATCTTCGCTGCAAGCGTGAACCACTTTGATGACGTCAGGGTTTTCCAGCAGTGCCGACAACGGCCGCCAGTCATTGATCAACAAAGGGTCAATCAGCCAGGCGCTGGTACCGTCACCGATCTGCAGCAAGGCCGCGATAGGGTAAAAAGTGTCGACCCGCATGAACTCGGTGTCGAGGGCAACAAAGGGCAATGACTGCCACTGTGCGCAATGCAGGGCGAGGCTGTCGTCGTCGCGAATCCAGTGAATATCGATGGCCACACGGCTCTCCCTTGAAGAATGGCGCGCAGTATATATCGCCGTCAGCAATTACCGCGCATCTGTCCTGCAAGTGTTGAACATCTTCATCTTGGATTTACGGCTAATGTGGGCAAAAACCGACCGTTCATCGGGCCAGCGCTCCGACCTTCAGAACGCTAACTGCCCTTGCTCGTCGATCTGCAGCTTTACGCGCTCCAGACGCAACAGGAATTCCTTGCGATGCTTGCCGCCACCATAACCGGTGAGCGAGCCATCTGCGCCGATCACCCGATGGCACGGCAGAACGATAGACATGCGGTTACTGCCATTAGCCAGCCCTACAGCGCGACTACCTCCCGGCTTACCCAGCAACAAGGCGATTTCGCCATAGGTGCAGGTGGTGCCGTAAGGGACCTGACGTAACGCTTCCCACACCTGATTCTGAAAAATACTGCCTGGCGTGTGCAGGGGTACTTCGAAGCGGGTCAACGCGCCTTCGAAGTAGCGTTTCAGTTCGTCTGCGACCTGCAGCAGATGCGGCGTATCTCCCGCGCCGATCAGGTAACCATAACGGCTACGAAGCTCTTCGATTTCGCGCATCAAGATCGGCCGATCCAGAAATTCGAGCATCACCAGCCCACGCTTCTCAGCCATGGCCAACATTGGGCCCAGAGGTGTTGGCAAGATGTTGAAATACAGCGGCTCGCCAGTGGAGGGTTTGGCCGGTTTGGTTTGCAGGAGATTCTTCAGGGCGGCGTTGAAGGCGAAGACCTGTTCAGTTCCTGCCTTGTCGATTCCTTCCAACGGATGCTCCTGTGTTTTATATAGGTACTGATAGTCGCGCGGAGCCCATGACTCAGCGCTTTCTAACGGCAAACACCGAACCTGTGGGAGCTGGGCTTGCCCGCGATAAGGCTGGACGCGATTCACTTCAGATCACGCCCACCTTATCGCGGGCAAGCCCAGCTCCCACAGAGATTGCATTTCAGATCGTTGACTCTGTTTCATTTTAAACCCATAAAAAAGCCGCGACAGGTTTGCCTGTCGCGGCTCTCGTTTAACTCGTCAGCCCGCGATCAAACCGCGCTGCGACGATACGCACGGTATTTCGGCTGCCAGAAGTTACGCTGGATCGCCTCAACCAGAAACTCTTCAGTAGTTTCCAACGCCACGCCATCAGCCTGAGCCTGCTTGGCGACGGCCAAAGCGATCTTCTTGCTGACTTCCTGAATCTCCTTCAGCGGCGGCAATACCGCGTCGCCCTTGCCCGTCACCATCGGTGAACACTCAGCCAGCGCGTTGGACGCCGCCATCAGCATCTTGTCGGAGATCCGCGTGGCTTTCGCCGCGATCACACCCAGACCAATGCCCGGGAAGATGTAGGAGTTGTTGCACTGCGCGATGTGGAAAGTACGGTCGCCCACAGTCACTGGCGCAAATGGACTACCGGTGGCTACAAGCGCATCGCCGTTGGTCCAGGTCAGGACTTCCTGCGGGGTGACTTCTACTTTCGAAGTCGGGTTGGACAGCGGCATCACCAATGGCTTGGCGCAGTGCTTGTGCATCTCGCGGATGATCTGCTCGGTGAACAGGCCACGCTGGCCCGACACGCCGATCAGCACAGTCGGTTTACCGTTGGTCACTACGTCCAGCAGCTCAGGGTAACCCGAGCCACTCGACCAGCCCGCCACGTCGCCAGCCTTCTGGGCGAGGTTTTTCTGGAAGTCCAGCAGGTTGTCCATGCTGTCAGTCAGCAGGCCGAAGCGGTCAACCATCATCACTCGCTTGCGCGCTTCTGCTTCCGTCAGGCCTTCAATCACCATCGCGGCGATGATGTGCTCGGCGATACCGCAACCCGCCGAACCGGCACCGAGGAACACCACGCGCTGCTGACCGAGGGTTTCATTCTTGGCCTTGCAGGCCGCCAGCAAGGTGCCGACCGCAACCGATGCGGTGCCCTGAATGTCGTCGTTGAAGCAGCACAGCTCGTCGCGGTACTTGTCCAGCAACGGCATGGCGTTGGTCTGGGCGAAGTCTTCGAACTGCAGCAACACGTCCGGCCAGCGACGCTGAACGGCCTCGATGAACAGCGCGATGAAGTCTTCGTATTCCTTGCCGGTCACCCGCTTGTTGCGCCAGCCCATGTACATCGGATCGTCGAGCAATTCCTGGTTATTAGTGCCGACGTCCAGCACGATCGGCAACGTGTAAGCCGGGCTGATACCGCCGCACGCGGTGTACAGCGACAGCTTGCCGATTGGAATGCCCATGCCGCCGATGCCCTGATCGCCCAGACCGAGAATCCGCTCGCTGTCAGTCACGACGATGATCTTGATCCGATCCTTGGTGGCGCTGCGCAGAATGTCGTCGATACGGTCGCGATCCGGATACGAGATGAACAAACCACGGTGCGTGCGGTAGATCTTGGAGAATTCCTGACACGCCTGCCCAACCGTCGGTGTGTAGATAATTGGCAGCATTTCGTCGAGGTGAGAATCCAGCAGGCGGAAGAACAACGTTTCGTTGTTGTCCTGGATCGAACGCAGATAAATATGCTTGTCCAGATCACTCGCGCACTGCTGATACTGGCTGTACACCCGCGTCACTTGCTCTTCGATCGTCTCTACGTTTTGCGGTAGCAGACCGATCAGATTGAATTCGACCCTCTCTTGCGGGGTAAAAGCACTGCCTTTATTCAGCAGGGGCATTTCCAGCAGCGAAGGGCCGGCATAGGAAATATATAAAGGTCGCGAAGTCTTGGTCATTTTCAGTTATCGCCTTTTCTTGTCTACTCGTATTCAGTCCGTACAACCGAGGCTCGACACCCGGAATCTCCACCGGAGCGCATCAGGGCGAGCCTCGAAAAAATCGGGGGTCGTGAAATCAAGGTGCACATCTTACTCGCGCAAAATCGTGTTGCGACAATTTGCCGCTACTACATGGCGAAAGGATGGCAAAAAATCAGACTCGTATGCCCCGGCGCTGCTGGGTAGACTCGGAATTGTCACGGAATATGTTGACCTCTGTAGGAGCTGCCGAAGGCTGCGAAGGCGTTTTCCTGACATACCGTATTTCGCAGCCTTCGGCAGCTCCTACAAAATCGTGCGTATCGTCCCCATTTCAGAGAGGTAACCCATGCTCAACAACCGACGCTTCTCGGCATTCCTGTTCGACATGGACGGCACGCTGCTCAATTCCATCGTCGCCGCCGAGCGGGTCTGGACTCACTGGGCAGAACGCCACGGCCTGGACGTCAAAACCTTTCTACCCACCATCCACGGTGTGCGCTGCATCGACACCATCCGCAACCTGAACCTGCCCGGCGTCAACCCGGAGCTGGAAGCCCAAGCCATTTCTCAAGCTGAGATCGACGACGTAGAAGGCGTCATAGAAGTCGCCGACGCCGCCCGCCTCCTCGCCTCACTCCCGCCAGAACGCTGGGCCATCGTCACCTCAGCACCTCGCGCCCTGGCCGAGGCGCGCCTGAAAGCTGCGGGCCTGAAACTGCCGGTCAACATCGTCACATCCGAAGACGTCAGCCAAGGCAAACCCGCACCGGACTGCTTTCTGCTTGCAGCCAAACGACTGGGTGTTGATCCGAAAGACTGCCTGGTATTCGAAGATGCGCCAGCAGGCATTGCAGCCGCCGAAGCAGCTGGCGCGAGTGTGGTGGTGATTACGGCGACGCATGAGTATGAGATGGAGACGCAGCACGGGACGCTGGCAAGTTATGAAGGGGTGACGGTGGTGGTTGATGCTGAGGGATTGGGATTGATGCGGGTGTAACCCGCATCAAAATAAAAGTTAGATCGCTCGAACAATAATCTGACTTTTCAGGTCCTTAACCATCGCCTCGATGGGCGCCTTCATCGCGGTGAAGTCTTCAGGCGAGCAAACTGCACTGCTTCGTTTGAACTGGTAGTGACGTTTGAGCACGACGACATTTGCTTCTTTTTCGTACGTGGAACCGTAGTCAAAGCCAGCCTGGCTGATCGTTGTAGCCTTGGGCATAGCAATAATTTCTACGCCGTCCGGAAACTCGAAACGAACCTGTTCTTCGCCGTTACCTGATATACACGTGAAACCCTGTACTCGCTCGCTTTCAGAAACGAAGGCAAATACATTGTCTGCGATACCGCCCGCAAAGCTACTGATCGTAGGGACCCCGATAGGCCCCGGCAGATTGATCAGGTTTTTCGTACGGCCAGTAATCTTCATTTCATAGTTATCTGTGGTGCCGTCCAACGCCCCCGCATCCAGTTCACCGCTGGCCGTCTGCCCGTAGGCCGCAAGCGCTCGCTGAATCAGCTGATTTCGATCCGAAGGCTTCATGGATTTCAGTACATAACGATTCAGCTCAGCCCCCCACCCGGTTATGGTCGATAGCTGAGTAAAGTCAGCGCCGCCTGTGACGTCGATTTTGAAGGTGATCGAGTTACTGGCTCCCCCATCCTGATTGGCTGGCGTCCTGCCCAACTTACCCAGGCGAGTAATGACCACGGGCTTATCCAGATCGGGAACCGGTAAGTATCCACCGGCAATGCCCGGGATAGTTGAATCCAGATAGAGATCAAGACTCGGAACATAGGTAATGACATGGTTGATAACACCCAATGTCGGCACCTTGGGCAAGGTATACGCGTTGCCCAGGTTGATCAGCGCAGGACTGCTTTCGATATTCACCGCAGCGAGCAAAGCCTCCAACAACGCGACGTGGTCTTTGCAATCACCGTAACGATTGGCAAGTATCGCTTCGGCGGAGTGAGGCACGACAGTGCCAGCGCCTACATAAACCGCCACGTAACGAATATTCATGCGTACCCAGTCGCTGAGCGCAATCGCTTTGGCGCGCGGAGTTTCGGCTCCTGCTGTGACCTTGTTAGCCAGCTTTACAATCTCAGGAGTTGCGGCAGCCTGGGCTCGTGCGTCGTAGGCTTTGCCGAATGACGAGAAGTCGGCAAAAGTTGAAACAGCCAAGTATTGACCGTAATCGATATACGAGACCGAACCTCGCTCGGGACGCGCCTTGTCACTCTGCACATAATCCCAACGATAAACTTGACGCCCCGGTGCGGCAGCCTGGCTAACAGCCTTGAAGCCTCTCACATCGGCATAAAGTGGTTTGTCTTCAGGCAGGTCATAAATCAGCGAGAACTGTTTGGCCGGGTAGTACCACGCGGGAGTGATCTGTTCGAACTGCCCCGGGAATAGAGGAGTCGTGCGATGTTTCTGATAGTGAAGAACCAGTCGGTCACCAACCGCTACTTCAGGGAAAATCACCACTTTGACCAAGGTGTCCTGAAACATGGGGGCGTTAGCGGACGCTGGCTCCTGCTGCTCACGAATCTCATCCGCCTTTACCAGAACCTTTCGACCATCCGGCTTCTGCGTGTACGCCTCCGTCACATCAAGTATTTCCAGAGATCGGTTGTAGCTCAGCGAGCGTTGAGCCTGCGCCTGGACGCCCCGCTCTTCATTGATAAGCATCACGACTTCGGATGTCAGCAGAAAGCTGCCATCGTGATTGATCACGTGAGCGTGAATGTATTTCTCAATAGTGACCGATGAATCGTTGCCGTCACTGTTCGCATGAGCTGCGCCAGTCCAGGTAACAATCATCAACAATCCAAGAGCCAGATTACGACGTATAACGCACATTAACTGCATAAAATCCCTTTATAAAAATCCAAATACAAACGCGTCGCATTCTACAGGGTTGATGCATTAGCGGTGCAATAACAGGTTATATGCGGTCAGTCAGGGATTACTGTTCGTGTGGATCTGGGACGGGTTGGCCCAAGACCGGCCGATGGATTCCATGCGTCAAAACGGGTGAACCCGAAGTTATGAAGAGGTTACGGCGGTGGTTTATGCCGACGGGTTGGGTCTCATTCGGAACTGACCATCAGAAGGCATGCAAGCAATAAGCGATTAGCTGAGTAGCCTGGCCAACAACAGCGTTACCGTGGACACTGCGCCAATCATGCCAATGGCAATTGCGACGGGATACCAGAAGATTTCGCGAGTCATTTTGCGAGCTTCAGCATTAAGCTTGGTTTTTTCAGCGCCGAGCTTGTCAGCCTCCAGAACGAGCTTGTGCGCTTCGGCTAACATTTTGTTGATCTCGGCTTTGGTTTTTTCGAGCTCGGCTTCAGTCATGACGTGTTCCTGCAGGGTTTCCTCTGAAATGAGCGCCTGGATACGTCCGCGCCTCTGAACCTGATTTCCCTCGTTATGCCGAGTGGATTCAAGTTCATCTTCAGCCAATTCCATTTGGCGACAGCGGTAGTTATTCATATCTCCCAGCTCTCGACTATCAACCTGCGGAAAATAGGACGATTCCTACACTCCCCTGGACCGCGTTAGCCGCCCCCCCTATCCCCGTGAGAAGTTCTGTGTTTGCCAGCTATCCCGTAGGAACGGCTTCAGCCGGGAGGGCGGTATTTCTGCCGAAGGATATCTAGCGAATGCCCCCAACCTCCTCCCGGCTGAAGCCGTTTCTACGGGATGGCGCAGAACCTGTGGGAGCGAGGCTTGCCCGCGATTCAGGCGCCGCCGGGCATCAGGTACAACGGGAACCACCAACACGCCAACAGCATCCTCCACTGGCTATCCGATCACCCCAATTCACGCATCAATACCCAACCGTCTACGCCGAGCCACCAGCGCTCGCCGAAATGACAAATCTGCATAATCCATAAAAAGCCGCGCCAGATGATTGAGCGCTACCTCCTCGCCTTCACTGCCCACAACGAAGTCGAAGCCCAAAGCACGCTTGTTCTCGTCGGGCAACTCATCCCAACTGGTCATGAGGTAGGCGTACATGGAGCTGACGACTTGCTGCCGGGTAGGCGTATTTGGCAGGCTTTTCCGCTGCTGACGACACTCAACACATTTTCGCGTGGTAATCAGACCTTCCGTTATTTGCTGCAAACGAAGTGAATATCTATTTCTCATGCATGACTCCTTCTTGCTCAGGTGAATGCTTCCGTGACTGCATGCATGATAGATCCAAAACCCATTTTGGGATAATCCCAATTCGGGTTTATTTAGATAGCCGGATCATCAAACGGCACACCTGAGTGAAAACCATCCATAACACCCGCTACCAATCCCTCCTGACCCTTCTACTGGAAGCGCGAATAGAAGCAGGCCTGACTCAAAAAGAGCTGGCCACGAAGTTGGGACGACCGCAGTCCTTCGTGTCGAAAACCGAGAATGCGGAGCGAAGACTGGACGTGATTGAGTTTATGGATTTGTGTCAGGGGCTGGATGCGGATCCGCATCAGCTGCTGGTTCGGCTAGAGAATATGCGTGTGGGTTAATGACGGATAATCATGAATCACAAAGCTACTGCCTGAAGAACACGGCCCTTAAAAACACTATGACAAAAGCAATCTATCGACGAGAACATCAGGTGCTGATCATGCTACTCCGCACGATCAGAGAAAATGCCGACCTGACCCAATCGGAGTGCTCCTCAGCACTGGGTCGACCGCAGTCATTCATGAGCGATGTGGAAAAAGGGTCACGACGCCTAGACCTGATTCAACTGCGGGATTTGTGTGCGGTGCTTGGTTATGCGTTACCGCAGTTTGTGAATGAGTATGAAGAGGCGCTGGCGTCATCAGAGTGAAGACCAACCACAACACCCGCTACCAGTCCCTCCTGACCCTTCTCCTGGAAGCACGAGCAGAAGCAGGCCTGACCCAAAAAGAGCTGGCCACGAAGTTGGGACGGCTGCAGTCCTTCGTATCGAAGACAGAAAATGCCGAGCGGCGGCTGGATGTGATTGAGTTTATGGATGTGTGTCGGGGGCTGGATGTAGATCCGCATGAGCTGCTAACTCGACAGGGAGAGATGAATGCAGAAGAATAAGCGCCCCTCATTATCCACACAGCCCGTTGATGTACCGCATAAATAGAGATGATCCCAAGACGGTAGGCAGTGCCACGAATTTCGTATCCGTGCTGACCAGAACTGCGACTCAGGCCATAGCGTCCTTACGCAAAATCGCAGAAGTGAACAGGATAAAATCGTCTAAATGTTGCGTGATAATCGCCACGGTGATGGGCAATTGGAGGGTTTGATACTCGTGAACCGCGATATTCCGGAATCCCACCATATTCTTCATGACTGGCAGTAATGAAAGCTCCAACCATCCACCCCGATGAAGCAGTTCGAAAACATCACGGGCGCTTTGTGGGACGCCAAGGCTTTCACGCCGAATAAGGTGCTGCCCCATATCGAGAGCCGCCTCGCAGGCGCGCTGGATATTGAGTATCGCGGCATCTTGACGAGTGAAATCAAACTCAAAAGTTGAGGGATCCTTTTCGTACTCTTCCCGGACCCTTTGAACACAGCGTTCAATAGAGGCTGTTTTATTAATTAGCACATCATCGACCATGGACAATTCCCTTCTTCTGAATATCGTCTAGCAATCCGGACCTCGCGCAATCCAGTGAGGTTTTTTCGCTAAGCACGAAAGCTTCAAAGATTCCTGCGGCTTCATTTTTAGCCCAAAGTCGACGCCCCTTGGTAATAATCTGATATTGCATAATTGTCGAAGCGGCACGCAGGTCGATTAAATCAACATGAAAACCGGCAATATCAGCAAGCTCACCTGCCAGACGCCATAGATCCACCGGGTCGATCACACCAGGAACCAGAACAGCTAGATCTATATCGCTCTCAGCATTTGCATGACCGCTGACCTGACTCCCAAATAGATAAACACCCAAAAGGTTCGGCAGCCGATCATGTAAACAGGTCAATACATTCTGAATATTCATCTGCAGCCTCTCAGGGATCGCTTGGGCAGACCGTAACAGACCCCGGCATCGAGCTGTCATCTGATCAACCTGATAGCAGATTAAAAACAAAAAAGCCCCAGAAGCATAACTTCTGGGGCTTTCATTTGTATGGCGGAGAGATAGGGATTTGAACCCTAGGTACTGTCGCCAGTACAACGGATTTCGAATCCGTCCCGTTCGGCCACTCCGGCATCTCTCCAACGGCGCGCATCATAACAGTTCAATCGCAGAAGGCGATACCTTTTGCTGATTTTTTTTCGTGCTATCAAGCGCTTGCGTTACTTTTTCCGTCTTAGAGCGGTACGCCCAGACGGTTGGCGACTTCTTCGTAGGCTTCAATGACGTCACCGAGGCCCTGGCGGAAGCGGTCTTTGTCCATTTTCTTCTTGGTGTCCTTGTCCCACAGGCGGCAGCCGTCCGGGCTGAATTCGTCGCCGAGGACGATAGAGCCGTCGCTGAACACACCGAATTCGAGCTTGAAGTCGACCAGCAGCAGACCGGCGTCATCGAACAGTTTGCTCAGGACTTCGTTGACCTTGAGCGACAGTTCTTTCATGCGAACCAGTTGCTCGGCGGTGCCCCAGCCGAAGGCGACGACGTGGGATTCGTTGATAAACGGGTCACCCTTGGCGTCGTCCTTCAGGAACAGTTCGAAGGTGTACGGGTTGAGCTTGAGACCCTCTTCAACGCCCAGGCGCTTGACCAGGCTGCCGGCGGCGTAGTTACGCACGACGCATTCGACCGGGATCATGTCGAGCTTTTTGACCAGGACTTCGTTGTCGGCCAGCAGCTTGTCGAATTGGGTCGGAATGCCTGCAGCTTCGAGCTTCTGCATGATGAAGGCGTTGAACTTGTTGTTCACCATGCCTTTGCGGTCCAGCTGTTCGATACGCTTGCCGTCGAACGCCGAAGTGTCGTTACGGAACAGCAGGATCAAGCGGTCAGCGTCGTCGGTCTTGTAAACCGATTTGGCTTTGCCGCGGTAGAGTTCTTCACGTTTTTCCATGATGGGCTCCGCTTGCTAAGTAGTTGGGCTAGGCGATATGTCGCCAGTCGAGCCCTGAATCTTGATCGGCCAATTGTAACCAGTCCGGATCGCACCCTAGGGTGTCGACGAAACATTGCCGGGCCAGATGCGGCAGATTGTTCTTGCTGCTGAGGTGGGCCAGTACCAGATGCTGCAGATCCTGCCAGCCCAACTCGTTCACCAGGTTTGCGGCCTGATGGTTGTTCAAATGTCCTTCGCTGCCACCGACCCGCTGCTTCAGGAAGTACGGGTAGTGACCGCGAGCAAGCATGTCCCGGCAGTGGTTGGACTCGATCATCAGGGCGTCCAGACCGTGGTAGCTTTGCAGCACCGTCGGGCAGTACGACCCCAGGTCCGTCAGCAGACCAAAACGACGCGTGCCGTCGGTGAAGACGAACTGCGTCGGCTCAAGGGCATCGTGAGCGACGGACACCACATGGATGTTCAACGCCCCCAACTGCAAATCCTGCCCGCTTGCCAGATACCCGGCGACTTCAACAGGCTTGCGCAACCCTCGTGCCGTGCCGCTACTCATGTACACCGGCAGATTGTAGCGCCGAGACAGTAAACCCACGCCATGCACATGATCGGCATGTTCGTGGGTTACCAGAATCGCACTCAACTGATGCGCGCTAAGCCCTAGCCGCGCCAGTCGTCGTTCGGTTTCCCGCAGGGAGAAACCGCAATCCACCAGCACATGCGTATTACCGCTGGCTACCAGCGTGCCATTCCCTTGGCTGCCGCTGCCTAATACTGCGAAACGCACTTAACCCAGGTTGTCTTGAATGACACCCAGTACGCGACGGGCAACGTCTGCCGGTGCGACGGTGTTGATGTTCTTCTCGACGGTTACCTGAACGTTGTCACCCACTTTGCTCAAGCGCACTTGATAACGCTCGGCACGGGCATCAATCTCTTCCTTGGTTTCCTTGCTGCCGAACAGGCGGCCGAAGAAACCAGGTTTGTTCTCAGGCGTATCAGCCCGCTCTGCCAGGTTGATGTAGTACAGACCCAGGCTGCGGTTGATGTCTTCTACGCGCCATTCACCCTGATTGAGTGCACGACCGACGCTTGACCAGGCACGATCCAGATCCGAACCGACGTTGAGAACCGGGTTGCCGCTGCCGTCTTCGCTCAGGGCTACACGGCTTGGAGTGTCATAGTCACGCGCTGCCAGCAGCGACACGGAGCCGCCCTGTTCTGCGCTGCGGCTCAGGTTGGCCAGCATGTCATCGGTCAACGCAGCATCGAGTGCCACGTTGGTAGCGCGATCAGTGAACGGGACGTCAGCAGTGCTGCCTGCTGGACGCTCGGCGCTGACCACGTAGATTTCACTGGTGTTGCGTTGCACGCCCGGCTCGATACGCACTCGCACGCGGGTTTCTGCATCTGAAGCAGTGCCGCTGGCGCTCAGGCGCTTGGCGACAACCGCGGACAGCTCGTCCAGACGCTGCCACGTGGTGCTGAATTCACCTGTTTGCGGGCGATCTTCAGCGATACGGAAACCGTTATCTTCGAAATACTGATGCGCTACAGGCCAGACTTCAGCAGGCGCACGTTGAGCGAGCACCCAGCTGTTATTGCCGCTCTTTTGCAGGCTGAAATCGCTGGCATCGGCAACGGTCGACAGAGGTTGCGGGCGAGGTACTACGAATTCGCCTTTAACGGTGTCATCCGCGACGTTGCGCGGGATTGGCAGCAGCGGGTCGAGACGTTTGGTCTCCGAAACACCCGGCGGGATCTGCATCGGTGCAGTTTGCTGTGCTTCGAGGTAATCGCTGCCGCGGTCACGGAAGTAACCATCTTCACCCCACAGCCAACCGCAACCGCTGGTGCTGGAGATAATCAAGGCAAGTGCGGAAAGTCCGGCCAATCGCTTCATTGCGTAATGCTTCCTCAATTAAACCAGAACGCCGGACTGGCGCAGGGCCTGACGCAGCGGTTCGTGACAGGCCTGGCTGAGCCAGGTGAGCGGCAGACGGATACCGTCCGGCATCAGACCCATTTCATTCAGGGCCCATTTCACGGGGATAGGGTTGGATTCGATAAACAGGGTCTTGTTGAGCGGCATCAGTTTTTCATTGATCGCCCGCGCAGCGTCAGCATCACCACGCATGGCCGCAGCACACAGCTCGCTCATGGCGCGCGGTGCAACGTTGGCGGTCACGGAAATGTTGCCTTTGCCGCCCAGCAGCATTAATTCGACCGCTGTTGCGTCATCGCCGGAATACACGAGGAAGTCGCTGCTGACGCCTGCCAGGATGTCCTTGGCGCGCTGCAGATCACCCGTGGCTTCCTTGATGCCGATGATGTTCGGCACGGTGGACAGGCGCACAACAGTCTCTGCCAGCATGTCGCAGGCGGTACGGCCCGGCACGTTGTAAAGGATCTGCGGGATGTCCACCGCTTCGGCGATAGCCTTGAAGTGCTGATACAGGCCTTCCTGAGTCGGCTTGTTGTAATACGGCGTGACCAGAAGGCACGCGTCTGCGCCAGCGCGCTTGGCGTTGTTGGTCAGCTCGATCGCTTCACGCGTCGAGTTTGCGCCTGTACCTGCGATAACAGGAATACGCCCTGCCACCTGATCGACCACACGACGGATCACCTCGATGTGTTCATTCACATCAAGCGTGGCCGATTCACCTGTGGTGCCAACGGCAACAATGGCGTTGGTGCCCTCTTGCAGGTGGAAGTCCACCAGTTTGCTCAGGCTGTCCCAGTCCAGACGTCCCTGTGCATCCATGGGTGTGACCAGTGCCACCATACTGCCCGCAATCATGCAACCGCTCCTGCCGGAAAAAGAGAGCCGTAATGGTACTGGCGCTATCAGCCTTGTACAAGCGAAGTACCACGCTGTGAGCATTCCCCTGAGCGATGGTTTTCGCTACCCTTCGTTCTTTGATCGGTACTGGTCATCTGCGCGCCTCCTTCATTCGGTCGATTTAAACGTCAGAACCCCTGCTCCAGCGCTGTTGCAGCCTGCCTTTGGTCAATCGGGCAGACGCACCTCGCCAGGGTTGCGGTTGTTGTCTGACGCTGTTGATCGTCGATTCGGTTCCGCAAGCCAATAAATGTACCGACCGCTCATCGTCTAGGAATGCTGCATGTCGTCCACCCCCACAGTTCGCGAACAATTCCTTGTCATCAGTGCCCTTGGCGCAAACCCAATGGAGCTGACCAACGTCCTGTGCCGTGCCAGTCACGAAAGCCGTTGCTCGGTAGTCAGCTCGCGCCTGACCCGTCACGGCGAATACAGTGCGTTGATTCTTCAGGTTTCCGGTAGCTGGGATGCCCTGGCCCGTCTGGAAACAGGCCTGCCCGGCCTGTCCAAGAAGCACGACTTCACCACCAGCGTCGTACGCAGTGCGACGCTGGAAAGCCGTCCAGAGGCGCTGCCTTACGTGGCTTACGTCAGTTCGGCGTATCGCCCGGACATCATCAATGAGCTGTGCCAGTTCTTCATGGACCACAACGTGGAACTGGAAAACCTGATCTGCGATACCTATCTGGCTCCGCAGACCGGCGGCACCATGCTCAACGCAACCTTCACCGTGACCTTGCCTGCGGGCATCCAGATCAGTTGGCTGCGTGATCAGTTTCTGGATTTCGCCGACGCGCTGAACCTGGATGCACTGATCGAACCGTGGCGCCCGCAAGCCCCCATGTAAGGAAGTCCCATGGCTGTAGCAGTAGATCAACCGGTTAGCGATTTTCAGGTGCAAGCCACTAGCGGACAGGCGGTGAGTCTGTCCGAACTCAAGGGCAAGCAGGTCGTGATTTATTTCTACCCGAAGGACAGCACGCCGGGCTGTACCACTCAGGGTCAGAACTTTCGCGATCAGCATGAGCAGTTTCAGGCGGCCAATACCTTGGTATTTGGCGTCTCCCGGGACAGCCTGAAATCACACGAGAACTTCAAGGCCAAGCAGTCGTTCCCGTTCGAGCTGATTTCGGACAAGGACGAAGCGCTTTGCCAGCTGTTTGATGTGATCAAGCTCAAGAAGCTGTACGGCAAGGAATACCTTGGCGTGGATCGCAGCACCTTTTTGATCGATAAAGACGGTGTGTTACGCCACGAATGGCGCGGCGTGAAGGTGCCGGGGCATGTGGAAGCGGTGCTGGAGAAGGCTCAGGCGTTGAATAACGGCTGATAATTCAGATCGGCGTCGCTCAATCGCGGGCAAGCACCGCTCCCACATGAAATTGAGTCCATATGTGGGAACGGTGCTTGGTCTGGGCCGCATTCGGACGATGGGTTCACCGCTACAACAAAGGTGCCACGGTAGGCTCCTGCCTCGGCCACGCATCTAGCACGGCCTTGAACAGGGTCGCCAGCGGAATCGCGAAGAAGATCCCCCAGAAGCCCCACAGCCCGCCAAACAGCAGCACCGCGCAGATGATTGCGACCGGGTGCAGGTTGACGGCCTCCGAGAACAACAGCGGCACCAGCACGTTGCCGTCCAGCGCCTGAATCACGCCGTAGACCACCATCAAGTAGATGAACTGGTCACTCCAACCCCACTGAAACAGAGCGATCAAAGCCACGGGCACTGTGACTACGACCGCGCCGACGTAAGGCACCACCACGGAAATACCCACCAGCATGGCCAGCAACGCCGCGTAGTTCAGGCCCAGCGCTACAAAACCGATGTAGGTCACGCCGCCACAGATAAATATCTCGATGACCTTGCCGCGAATGTAGTTGGCGATCTGCCGATTCATTTCTTCGGCAACACGGGTCATCAAAGCGCGCTCGCGTGGCAAGTAACTGACCACCCAGCGGCCAATGAGACGCCGATCCTTGAGAAAGAAGAACACCAGGATCGGCACCAGCACGAGGTAGATCATGATGTTGGCCAGCAACGGCAAACTGGACAGCGAGAAAGTCAGTGCCCACTGGCCGAACTTGCCGATCTCGCCACGTGCGACTTCGATGGCGTGCAGCACCTGCTCATCGGAAACCAGATGCGGATAACGCTCGGGCAACAGCAGCAATAATGACTGCCACTTGGCAAGCATGCCCGGCAGCTCATTGAACAGCGTGATCAATTGATGCCAGAGCAGCGGCACCAGGACCAGCAAGAACACCAGTAACGCCCCCATGAACAGCATGAAGACCAGGCCGACCGCGCCGGATTCAGGCACCCGAAAACGCTCAAGCAGGCTTACCAGCCCTTGCATCAGGAACGCCAGCACCATCCCGGCCAGCACGGGCGCGAGCATGCCACCAAGGGTCAGAACAATGGTGAACGCCAGAAACAGCAACACCGCGAGTACAACCGCCTCTTCATCGGAAAAGTAGCGTTGTACCCAGTTGCGAAGCACGTTGAACATCAAAAATCCTTTTGAAGCGGATGGGCCTGAGTCGGTTACGCCTTACGCAGCCAGTAGGTGTAGATCCCGGCCTCGGCTTCCTCATGAAGCAATTCATGGCCAGCAAGCCTGGCGAAGGAACGGAAGTCTCGCTGGGATCCGGCGTCGGTAGCGATAACCTTGAGCACGGCGCCACGGTTCAGGCGGTTGAGCTCAAGCTTGGCCTTGAGCAACGGCAGCGGGCAATTAAGGCCGCTTGCGTCGACTTCAGCGTCACAGCTTTCGGGGCGCGTTACAGCGTCAGACATCGTTTCTCTCCGGGCAGGCACATCAAATTGCTATACGAAGGCAAAATGTTTCTATCAGATACATCTTCGAGGCCGGAAGAATACCGCACTCTGGCCATCAAGCACTTTAGACGGCTACAGTAGAGGTTCTCCAACTCAGAGCTCCATGGATGAATTTTCTGCGCCCCACCCTGCTGACGCTCGCATGCCTGATGACTGTTCCTGCGCATGCCGATGACCTGCCGTCCCTCGGCGATGCCAGCTCCGCGATTGTTTCGCCGGAGCAGGAACACCAGTTGGGCCGTGCCTGGCTTGGGCTGCTTCGTGGTCAGGTCTCGCAACTTTCCGACCCTCAGCTCAAGGACTTCGTCGAGACCTCGGTCTACAGCCTGGCGGAAACCAGCCAGGTACAGGACCGACGTCTTGAGTTCATTCTGATCAACAGCCCGCAACTCAACGCCTTCGCCGCACCCGGCGGGATTATCGGCGTCAACGGCGGTTTGTTCCTCAATGCCCAGACTGAAGGCGAATACGCCTCGGTACTGGCGCACGAGCTCGCTCACTTGTCGCAACGCCACTTTGCTCGTGGTGTTGAAGCCCAACAGCGCATGCAAGTGCCCGTCATGGCAGCAATGCTTGCGGGTATTGTCATGGCCGCTGCTGGCGCGGGCGATGCGGGTATCGCCGCCATTGCGGGTTCACAGGCTGCTGCCATTCAGGAACAGCGTCGCTTCTCCCGCCAGAACGAGCAGGAAGCGGACCGGATCGGCATTCTCAATCTGGAAAAAGCCGGCTACGACCCGCGCAACATGCCGACCATGTTTGAGCGTTTGATGCGTCAGTATCGCTTCGACGCCAAGCCTCCTGAGTTTCTGCTGACTCACCCGGTAACTGAATCGCGGATCGCGGACACCCGTAACCGAGCCGAGCAAGCAAAGCCGGGCGGCAAGGAAGACAGCGTGCGTTATCAGTTGATGCGTGCGCGAGTGGCGTTGATCTACGAAGAAACACCAGGCATCGCCGCCAAGCGCTTCCGTGCACAGTTGACCGAGAACCCCAATTCGGCCCCGGCGCGCTATGGCCTCGCTATCGCGCAGATCAAAGGTGGGCAACTTAACGAAGCCAGGGAAACCCTCAAGCCGTTGATCGACAAGTCACCCAACGACATCACCTACAACCTGACGCAGATTGATCTGGACATCACCAACAACCGGCTCAATGACGCGCAACAACGGGTCGACCGGATGCTGACGCAGTACCCGGATAACTACCCGCTGAATCAGGTTCGGGTTGATGTGCTACTCAAACAGAATCGTACCGCTGAAGCGGAGAAATCCCTGAACGGGCTGTTGAAAAACCGTCCTGATGATCCGGACATCTGGTATCTGGTGGCTGAGACCCGTGGCTTGAACGGCAACACTATTGGTCTGCATCAGGCCCGTGCCGAGTACTTCGCTCTGGTGGGTGATTTCAGACAGGCCATTCAGCAGCTGGACTTCGCCAAACGTCGTGCGAACAACAACTTCCAGCTGGCGTCACGCATTGATGCGCGGCAGAAGGAGTTGGCGGATCAGGAGCGCATGGTCAAGGACATGATGTAACACCTATCCCCTGTAGGAGCGCACGAGCACCGCGAGGCCGCGATAGCGGTTTATCAGGCAGACCGCTATCGCGGCC
>NZ_LOHG01000016.1:89578-99452 GCF_022790535.1 Pseudomonas maioricensis | reverse complement strand
GGTGGGGCAAGAGCCTTTTGGTTACTTTTGGGCCCCAAAAGTGACGCGCTGTAAAAGCGCAACCAATATCAGCCATCACACAATAATGGATATGTACGCAAAAGTAGCTTCACCACTTCGGCGTAATATCCCGCTCAACCGGCGGCGCATCCGGATCCTGCCCCACCGGAAACTTGCCCTTCAAATGCCACGCAAACGCAATGATCTCCGCAATGGTGCGATACAGCGGCTCCGGAATACTGTCGCCCAACTCCATGCGCGCCAGTAACTTGACCAACTCGGCATTCTCATAAATAGGCACTTCATATTCCCGGGCGATGGCCAGAATGGCCTCGGCCAACTGATCATCACCTTTGGCACTCAAGGTCGGTGTGTGCGTGCCGTCGTAAGTCAGCGCGATCGCCTGACGCGGGTTTTGGTCAGCTTGGCTCATCAGGCGTTCTCGTCGATCCAGCGTTGTTGAAGGGTAGTGCGCGGGCCTTGAGGCGGCACGCCTTGACTGCACGCCAAGTCACCCACCTCAAGGCCGGAGGCAATCAATCGCTCGCGCAAGTAACCCAGTTCCTTGCTGATCAATGCCGCACTGTCAGCACGCTCTGCCCAGAGCTGGCTCGATAGCTTGCCGCGCAATAATTGCGCCTGGACCTGGAGTGCGCCGAGAGGAGACAGGTCAAAGGCCAGATCGATTCTCCAGAGTTTTTCCAGAGCTTCCTTGGGCTCGCTGTCATCCTTCTCCTTGCTGTTCTCCTTTTCAGGCGTGTCCTCGCGCTGCACCTTGACTTGCATGGGCACGATTTCCTGGCCATTGCGCATCGGGATTTCCATCTGCCAGGTGGTCAGTTGATTGCCCTCTGCGGTGCTTCGGGTCTGTTCCAGACTCGCCAACTGATGGCTTTGAACGCGTGAAACCGCCGCTGCCGCGAATTTTAGTAAAATTTCCAGATCATCTTCTTTGCCGCCTTTCACTGCCCGCGAAGGCAACGGAAAGTGGATCGGCAGTGGCGGCGGTGCAACCAGCCCCATGGTGCCCAGGGCGCTGCGCAAAACGCCTGGCATTGTACGGGTCAGCATGTTCGAGGCTGCGGCCGCGTCGTAGCTGGCATTGGCGGGTAGGCCGGGTAGCAACTGAGTAATGAGTTGTAGCAGGTTTGCCTTCATGTCCGGCATCGCCATGGGGTTGAGACCGGCCAGCAATCTGGACTCCATGAACAGGCCGCTGGCATTGATCGCCTGAGCCACGACACGCGGGTTGCTCATCTGCTCGATGTCCGGCAAGTCTGCCAGCAACTGCTGGATACTCGCCTGGAGCGGCGAGGAGGGCGCTGAGCTCGTCGGGCTTGCAGGTGGAAGGTTACGCAGCGCGTTAAGCAGCACGTCCAGAGAGCCTTGGCGGTTTTGCTGGGTGGTGAGTTGCTGGGTTACTGCCAATTGATCGAGGTTGTTCGGCAGCGGTACGAAATTAACACTCTGGCTGCCTTGGACCTGAGCGCTCAGCAGTGCACCCGGGCGCAATGGTTGAGGGCTTTCGATGCTCAGGCTGGTGCCAACCAGCGCGGTATTGAGCAGGATCACGATAGAACGATAAAGCGCCGGCTGTGCAGTCTGCTGAGTACCGGGCTGGGTGCCCGGTAACGTCGCAGTTGTGGGCGCGCCGGCTTGTGACGCGCCCTGACTGGTCAACTGGCTGACTGCGTTGGCGACCACCTGAGTGGTGAGCACCCGGGCCTGCAACAAGGTGCCTTGCGGCAACTGATCGGTGTCGATACTGGTTTGCAGATTATTTAAAGCAGTATTGACCTGCTGCAAGGTCATGGTCAGCGCGTTAGGCGAAGCTTGAGACACCGAAAGCGTGGTGCCGGGCGTCAGGGGCAGAGGGCTGGTGACGTTGACACTCGTCTGGCCACCGTTGCTCAGGGCCAGTTTTATCAACAATTGAAAGTTCTGTTGCAACTGCTTGAGGGTTATCACCTCGGCCGCGACAGTCTCTCCCGGCTTTATAAGGTTTTCCAGCGGCTGCAGTAACTGAAGCACCTGAGCCGGAGAAAGCCCTGCGCGGCCCAGAGCGGCGGCGGCTGTTGTCGGTTGGAGGCTGGTGATATCACCTGTCATGGAATCGCGACCTGTTGAAAATGCCCTCTCGGGGCGGGCGTGCCATGTATAATGCGCGCCCATCGTAGAGCGGTAGTTGCACAATGTAACGGCCGTTTTAAAGCTGACTTGAACAGCCATTTCTTCAGACCGCACCTTCTCTGCTGTGTTCTGATGCGACCGCCGCAGCACCGGGAACCCTGCATGACTCGTTCCATACCTCTTCTGCAAGCCTGCGACCTGGCCTGTGAGCGCGACTGGCGAATGCTTTTCGAGCATCTTGACGTGCAAGTCAATGCCGGTGACATGCTGCAGATCAGCGGTCCCAATGGCAGTGGCAAGACCAGCCTGTTGCGCCTGCTTTGCGGCCTTATGCAGCCCACCGCGGGTCAGGTGCTGGTTAACGGCCTTGCATTGAACGAGCAGCGTGTCGAACTGGCGCGCAATTTACTCTGGATCGGCCATGCCGCGGGTATCAAGGATTTGCTCAGTCCTTTAGAAAACCTTGTCTGGCTGTGTGCCCTGCATCGCCCGGCGAAGCCCGCGGCCATCTGGCAGGCACTTGAGGCGGTCGGATTGCGAGGTTTTGAGGACGTACCGTGCCATACCTTGTCGGCCGGGCAACAGCGGCGCGTAGCGCTGGCGCGTCTGTATCTGGACAGTCCGCCAGTCTGGATTCTCGACGAGCCCTTCACTGCGCTCGACAAACAAGGCGTTGCTCAACTGGAGGAACATCTGGCCGGGCATTGTGAGCGAGGCGGCATGATTGTGTTGACCACTCACCACACCTTGAGTCGTACACCGCCCGGTTATCGCGATATTGATCTGGGGCAATGGGCCGTATGAGTCATGTGTTTACCCTGCTGGTCGCACGCGAGGCGCGTCTGTTGTTCAGGCGTCCCGCCGAACTGGCCAACCCGCTGGTGTTCTTTGCGATTGTTATCGCCTTGTTCCCGCTGGCTGTCGGTCCGGAGACGCAACTGTTGCAAACCTTGTCCCCGGGGTTAGTCTGGGTAGCGGCCCTGTTGTCAGTGCTGCTCTCGCTGGATGGCCTGTTTCGTAGCGATTTCGAGGACGGTTCGCTGGAGCAGTGGGTGTTGTCCTCGCATTCACTGGCGCTACTGGTTCTGGCGAAAGTGCTGGCACATTGGACCTTTTCCGGTCTTGCGCTGGTATTGTTGGCGCCGCTGCTGGCGCTGATGCTCGGCTTGCCGACTCAATGCCTGCCTGTGTTGCTGTTGTCCTTGCTATTGGGCACACCGGTATTGAGCCTGCTCGGTGCGGTGGGCGCGGCGTTGACGGTGGGTTTGAAGCGCGGCGGTCTGCTGCTGGCGCTGTTGATCCTGCCGTTGTACATCCCGGTATTGATCCTGGGAAGTGGCGCGTTGCAAGCAGCGCTGCAAGGTATGCCTGCAACCGGCTACCTGCTCTGGCTGGGTAGCCTGACCGCGCTTGCCGTAACCCTGACACCCTTTGCAATAGCCGCTGGCCTGAAGATTAGCGTCGGCGAATAAATGAGGTTTGCCTGAATGGCTTTATTTAGCCAGCAGCAAACCCGAGCGACACCGTAGAAGGCAGCTTGATGAAAGGCAGCGTAATGAAAGACAACGCTAAAAGCGGGTTGAGTTGGGCCTGGTTCCACAAGCTCGGTTCTCCAAAATGGTTCTATGGCATCAGCGGACGTCTGCTGCCGTGGTTGAGCATCGCCGCCGTGTTACTGATCGGCATCGGCGTTGTCTGGGGGCTGGCCTTCGCGCCACCGGACTACCAGCAGGGCAACAGTTTCCGGATTATTTACATCCACGTTCCGGCCGCCATGCTCGCTCAGTCCTGCTATGTGATGCTGGCGGTCTGCGGCGTCGTGGGGCTGGTGTGGAAAATGAAGCTTGCCGACGTTGCGTTGCAAAGCGCAGCGCCTATTGGCGCCTGGATGACGGCGTTGGCATTGGTCAGCGGGGCCATCTGGGGTAAACCGACCTGGGGTTCCTGGTGGGTCTGGGATGCACGCCTTACGTCAATGCTGATTCTGCTGTTTCTATACTTCGGTCTGATTGCCTTGGGCAACGCCATCAGCAATCGTGACAGCGCCGCCAAGGCCTGCGCTGTGCTGGCCATTGTTGGCGTCATCAATATTCCGATCATCAAATATTCAGTGGAATGGTGGAACACCCTCCATCAGGGCGCGACGTTCAGCCTGACCGAAAAACCGGCCATGCCTGCCGAAATGTGGCTGCCGCTGCTCTTCACGGTGCTGGGTTTCTACTGCTTCTTCGGCGCCGTGGTCCTGCTGCGCATGCGCCTTGAAGTGCTCAAGCGTGAAGCCCGGGCCAGTTGGGTCAAGGCTGAGGTGCTCAAATCCCTCGGGCAGCCACCGGTAAAGGAAGGGGCACAATGAAATTTGATTCATTCGGTGAATTTCTGGCCATGGGTCATCATGGTCTGTTCGTCTGGTCAGCCTATGGCATCTGTTTTGTGGTGCTGGCGATCAATGTGGCGCTGCCGTTGCTGGCGCGTCGGCGTTACCTGCAACAAGAGGCGCGTCGCCTGCGCTGGGAGAACCAGAAGTGAATCCGCTGCGTAAAAAGCGTCTGTTGATCATCGTTGCGATTCTCGCAGGTGTCAGCATCGCCGTAACTCTGGCTTTGAGTGCCTTGAAAGAAAACATCAACCTGTTCTATACGCCGACCCAGATCGCCAATGGCGAAGCACCGCTGGATACCCGAATTCGTGCGGGCGGAATGGTGGAAAAGGGCTCGCTGCAGCGTTCTACCGACTCTCTGGACGTGAAGTTCGTCGTGACGGACTTCAACAAGGCCGTGACCATTACTTATCGCGGCATCCTGCCGGACCTGTTCCGCGAAGGGCAGGGCATCGTTGCCCTTGGTAAGCTCAATGCAGACGGCGTGGTCGTCGCCGATGAAGTGCTGGCCAAGCACGATGAAAAGTACATGCCGCCGGAAGTCACCAAGGCGCTCAAGGAAAGCGGGCAGCCAGCCCCGATTTCCTCCACACCATCGAAGCAGGGTTGACCCATGATTCCTGAACTCGGCCATCTGGCCATGATTCTGGCGCTTTGCTTCGCCGTCGTGCAGGCCAGCGTGCCCTTGGTAGGCGCATGGCGCGGCGACCGGATGTGGATGAGCCTGGCGCAACCCGCGGCGTGGGGGCAGTTCAGCTTTCTGGTCTTTGCCTTCGGTTGTTTGACCTACGCGTTCATGACCGATGATTTTTCCGTGGCTTATGTGGCTGAGAACTCCAACAGCGCTTTGCCCTGGTATTACAAGTTCAGCGCGGTGTGGGGGGCTCACGAAGGTTCGCTGCTGCTGTGGGCGTTGATTCTGGGGGCCTGGACGTTTGCCGTGTCGGTGTTCTCCCGTCAGTTGCCGCAAGTGATGCTGGCTCGTGTGCTGGCTGTGATGGGCATGATCAGCGTCGGCTTCATGCTGTTTCTGATCCTGACCTCCAATCCGTTTTCGCGGATCCTGCCGCAGGTGCCTGCCAACGGTCGCGACCTGAATCCGCTGCTTCAGGATATTGGCCTGATCGTCCATCCGCCGATGCTGTACATGGGCTACGTCGGGTTCTCGGTGGCCTTCGCGTTTGCCATTGCTGCTTTGCTTGGCGGGCGTCTTGATGCGGCCTGGGCACGCTGGTCACGTCCATGGACCATCGTCGCCTGGGCATTCCTGGGGATCGGCATCACGCTGGGGTCATGGTGGGCCTATTACGAACTGGGCTGGGGTGGCTGGTGGTTCTGGGACCCGGTGGAAAATGCCTCGTTCATGCCATGGCTGGTGGGCACGGCGCTGATACATTCGCTGGCCGTGACCGAAAAGCGCGGCGTATTCAAAAGCTGGACGGTTCTGCTGGCTATCGCCGCGTTCTCCTTGAGCCTGCTGGGTACATTCCTGGTTCGTTCCGGGGTGCTGACCTCCGTGCATGCCTTTGCTTCGGACCCTGAACGCGGCGTGTTCATTCTGATCTTCCTGCTGTTCGTGGTCGGTGGTTCGTTGACCCTGTTCGCGTTCCGCGCGCCCGTGGTCAAGAGCCATGTCGGCTTTGGCCTGTGGTCCCGGGAAACCCTGTTGCTGGGTAACAACCTGGTGCTAGTGGTGGCCGCTTCGATGATTCTGCTGGGCACCCTGTATCCGCTGGTACTCGATGCCATGAGTGGGGCGAAGATGTCGGTAGGCCCACCCTATTTCAATGCGCTGTTCGTGCCGTTGATGGGGCTGCTTATGGCGGTCATGGCCATCGGCGTACTGGTGCGCTGGAAAGACACCCCGGTCAAATGGCTCGCCAGCATGCTTGCGCCGGTGTTGATCGGCAGCGCCGTACTGGCTGTGATTGCCGGGCTCGCCATGGATGATTTCCACTGGGCCGTCATGGCCACTTTCATGCTGGCCGCCTGGGTGCTACTGGCGGGTGTGCGTGATCTGCTCGACAAGACGCGTCATAAAGGTCTGATCAAAGGCTCACGCAGCATGACCCGCAGTTACTGGGGCATGCAGCTTGCCCACATCGGCATCGCGGTCTGTGCTCTCGGCGTCGTGTTGTCGAGTCAGAACAGCGCCGAGCGTGATTTGCGCCTGTCGCCGGGTGAGTCCATGGAGCTGGGCGGCTATATGTTTGTGTTCGAAGGTGCCCGGCATTATCAGGGCCCGAACTTCACGTCTGATCGCGGCACCGTTCGCGTGCTTGAGGATGGTAAGCAAGTGACCATTCTGCATCCTGAAAAGCGCCTGTACACCGTGCAGCAATCGATGATGACCGAGGCGGGTATCGACGCCGGTTTCACTCGCGACCTGTACGTGGCTATGGGTGAGCCGCTGGGGGATGGCGCCTGGGCAATACGTGTCCACGTCAAACCCTTCGTGCGCTGGATCTGGTTCGGTGGGTTGATCACTGCATTGGGTGGCGTACTGGCGGCGATGGACAAGCGTTATCGGGTCAAGGTCAAAAGCAAGGTGCGTGATGCCCTGGGCCTGGAGGCTGCGGTATGAAGCGCTGGGTTTTGCTGTTGCCGTTGGCAATCTTCCTTGGCGTCGCGGTCTTCCTGTATCGCGGTCTGTATCTTGATCCTGCTGAACTGCCGTCCGCATTGATCAATAAGCCGTTTCCAGAGTTTTCCCTGCGTGAAGTGCAGAGCGATAAAGTCCTGACCCGTGCCGACCTGCTGGGTAAGCCAGCGCTGGTCAACGTCTGGGGGACCTGGTGCGTGGCGTGTCGTGTCGAGCACCCGGTGTTGAACAAGCTGGCGCAGCAGGGCGTGGTGATTTATGGCATCAACTACAAGGACGTCAACGCTGACGCCTTGAAGTGGCTCAAGGATTTCCACAACCCGTACCAGCTGAACATTCGTGACGACGAAGGCAGTCTGGGTCTGAATCTCGGGGTTTACGGTGCTCCGGAAACCTTCCTGATCGACAGCAAAGGCATCATTCGTCACAAGTTCGTCGGTGTCGTGGATGAGACCGTGTGGCGTGAGCAATTGGCCGGTTTGTATCAGGGATTAGTTGATGAGGCTAAACAATGAAGCGCCTGTTTGCCGCTTTTGTTTTAAGCCTCGGTCTTGCCAGCGTGGCGCATGCCGCGATCGACGCTTACGAGTTTCGTGACGACGCCGAGCGTGCGCGTTACGCCGAGTTGACCAAAGAGCTACGCTGCCCCAAGTGCCAGAACCAGGACATTGCCGACTCCAATGCGCCCATCGCTGCTGACTTGCGCAAAGAGATTTTTCGCATGCTGGGCGAAGGGCGGACCAATCAGCAGATTATCGACTTCATGGTCGATCGTTATGGCGACTTCGTGCGCTACAAGCCTGCGCTGACCGCCAAAACCTGGCTGCTGTGGTTCGGCCCCGCCGGGCTTCTGGTAGGCGGCATGGTTGTGATTGGTGTGATTGTCGTGCGTCGTCGTGGCCAGGGCCGCGAGGAAAACGATGTGCTTTCCGACGAGGAGCGTCAGCGCCTCGCAAATCTGCTGGATAAAAACCGCGAATGATTGATTTCTGGCTAGCCGCCGGCCTGCTGTTGCTGGTGGCCATGAGTTTCCTGCTGATTCCTGTACTGCGCGGCCGTCGCGCCCAAAGTGAAGAAGACCGCACTGCGCTCAACGTTGCGTTGTATCAGGAGCGGGTCGCTGAGTTGCAAGGTCAGCAAGAGGAGGGCGTGCTGTCCCCGGCGCAGATGGACAGCGGTCGCGCTGAAGCTGCCCGTGAGTTGCTGGCTGATACCGAGGGCGCTGAACCACTGCGTACTTCGCGCCTTGGCAAGACCTTGCCTTTGCTCGCCGCATTGCTGGTGCCCTTGATCGGCATGGGTCTGTATCTGCACTTTGGTGCCAGTGACAAGGTCGAGTTGACCCGCGAGTTCGCGCAGCCACCCGGCTCGATTGCCGAGATGACCAACCGTCTGGAGCGCGCCGTCAAAGCCCAGCCGGACTCTGCCGAAGGCCTGTACTTTCTGGCTCGCACCTACATGGCTCAGGATCGCCCGGCTGATGCCGCTGCAATGTTCGAGCGTGCAGTTGCGCTGGCAGGTCGTCAGGCTGAGTTGCTCGGCCAGTGGGCGCAGGCGCTGTACTTCGCCGGTGGCAAGAAATTCAGCCCGCAAGTGCAGGCATTGACTAACGAAGCGCTGCAGGCTGACCCGAAGGAAGTCACCAGCCTCGGCCTGTTGGGGATTGCCGCTTTCGAAAGCCAGCACTATCAGCAG
The DNA here is from genome assembly GCF_022790535.1 of Pseudomonas maioricensis. GTDB lineage: Bacteria > Pseudomonadota > Gammaproteobacteria > Pseudomonadales > Pseudomonadaceae > Aquipseudomonas > Aquipseudomonas maioricensis. Next base: position 90,648 of record NZ_LOHG01000016.1, on the reverse strand, counting down.
GCGGTTGATTACTGGAAGCGTCTGTTGGCCGTGCTGCCTCCACAGGATCCATCCCGGCAAGCGCTGGAAGGTGGCATAGCCCGGGCCAGTGAAAAACTTGGCGAAAACGCTGCCGACACGAATCAGCCTGCCATAGCTCCCGACAAGACAGCATCGATCAAAGTGCGCGTGGATCTGGCCGCTGACCTCAAAGTTAAAGTAGCGCCGGGCGATAGCGTATTCATCTTTGCTCGCGCAGTCGGCGGGCCTCCTGCTCCTCTGGCGGTGAAACGGGTGACCGTCGCCGATCTGCCTGTTGACGTGGAATTGGGCGATGCCGACGCCATGATGCCGCAACTGAAACTGTCGAACTTTCCGGAAGTCCAACTCGTGGCGCGGATATCCCGCGCTGGTCAGCCGACCACCGGCGAGTGGATCGGCCGCAGCAAGCCTCTGGCCAGTAACACTGAGGCCTTGCAGGCGCTGACCATCGACAGCCCTGATCAGTAGAGAGCACGCCTATGTATCGCGCAGCCGCACGTATTACCTTGTTGGGTCTGGTTATGGGCTTGAGCGCCTGTGCGGTTCAGCCCACCGGCCCGCGCAGTCAGGAGCCGATCCCGACGTTGCCGGGCAAGTCGCAGCCGGGTACGCCGAGCACGCCAACACCCACGCCGGTCCCGAAAGCACCCGCAGCGGGCCCGAAGACCTCCAGTAACTTCGCCCCGCCACCGGGTGGCAACAGCCACTGGGACGCACGCCTGGGTGTACATGTGCTGGACGATGAGACAGACACCTTCTACCGCCAGCGCACCTACTACCGCTGGAACAACGGCTGGACCTGGTCAACGAGCCGCAATGGTCCTTGGCAGGAAACCGATTCCAGTGGTGTTCCGGCAGGCTTGGGTAAGCAGTTCGGCAATTGAGCTATCAAAACGGCTCCTGTAGGGAACGGATGCACAGTCCTTGCAGGGGCCGATCTGTGGCGAGGCGCAATTGCAGGCAATAAATTCAGCGGCTGACTGACCGAATCGCGGGTAAGCGCGTTCTCATCAAACAACAGCAAAATACTGGATTGAAATGCATTTTCT
>NZ_LOHG01000016.1:0-88973 GCF_022790535.1 Pseudomonas maioricensis | reverse complement strand
CATTTCACCTGGTACACCGCGATCGCAGCCTTCGGCAGCTCCTACAGGTCCTATGTATGCTTCGCGACAGCGGTGTGTTGTGGACACAAGGCGCGCTCCTACCGTGCGGTTGTGCTTCTTCAGACAAAAAAACGGCGATCTCAAGGTCGCCGTTTTTCATTTCAAACCAGCTGAATCACTTACCGGTATAAATCTGATCAAACACCCCACCATCAGCAAAGTGGGTTTTCTGCACGGTGCGCCAGTCACCAAAGGTCTTCTCTACAGAGAGAAAGTCGACCTTCGGAAAGCGATCAGTGTATTTCGCCAATACCGCTGGGTCGCGTGGACGCAGGTAGTTGTTGGCGGCGATTTCCTGACCTTCCGGGGACCACAGGTATTTCAGGTATTCCTCGGCTGCAGCACGGCTGTTCTTCTTGTCGACGACTTTATCAACCACGCTCACTGGCGGTTCGGCTTCTGCGGACACGCTAGGATAGACCACTTCGAATTGGTCACGGCCGAACTCGCGGGCGATCATTTCCGCTTCGTTTTCAAAGGTGATCAGCACGTCGCCGATCTGGTTGGTCATGAAGGTCGTGGTTGCGCCACGGCCGCCCGTATCCAGAACCGGTACGTGTTTGAACAGGTTGCCCACGAACTGCTTGGCAGCCGCTTCATCACCGCCATTCTTCAGGGTGTAGCCCCATGCCGAGAGGTAGGTGTAGCGGCCGTTACCCGAGGTTTTCGGGTTTGGCACGATGACTTCTACGCCGTCCTTGATCAGATCGGGCCAGTCCTTCAACGCTTTTGGATTGCCTTTGCGGACGATGAACACGGTGGCCGAGGTGAACGGTGCGCTGTTGTTCGGCAGGCGGGTCACCCAGTTCTTGGGAACCAGCTCGCCATTGTCGGCCAAGGCATTGATGTCGGTGGCCATGTTCATGGTGATGACGTCAGCAGGCAGGCCGTCGATCACCGAGCGTGCCTGTTTGCTGGAGCCACCAAACGACATCTGCACAGTGATGTTTTCTTTGTGCTCGGCTTGCCAGTGCTTCTGGAACGCAGCGTTGTAGTCCTTGTAGAAGTCACGCATAACGTCATACGACACGTTGAGCAAGGTCGGGGCGGCGTGGGCCGCGCTGCCGAAAGCCAGGCCAGCGGCCAGTAACGAAGCGGCGAAAAGTTTGTTCACTGCGCAATTCCTTTTTGTGGATCTACAGACATTGATGGCCAGATGTTGGTGGCCAGATGTTGATGGCCGGATGTTAATGGCTTAGTGCCCGCGACTATAGCCGGGCAGGCATGCGCCCTTAAAGACTTAAAAGGCATTTGCTTATGCCTTATTTTCAACCCGCGGGAACAGCGCGTTGCCGCAGCGCGAGCAAAACGCCGCGCCGTGTTCGTGACTGTTCTTGGCGCACACCGGGCAGTCGTGCTTGAGCTGTTCGCCGCGCATGGCCGTAGCCAGCTCGGCAGTGAAGATCCCGGTGGGTACGGCGATGATCGAGTAACCGGTAATCATCACCAGTGCCGAGAGCATCTGGCCGACTGCCGTTTTGGGCACAATGTCGCCGTAGCCCACGGTGGTCAGGGTCACAATGGCCCAATAGATGCCTTTCGGAATGCTGGTGAAGCCATGCTCGGGACCTTCGATCACGTACATCAGCGTGCCAAATACCACCACCAGTGTAGAGACGCTGAGCAGAAACACGATGATCTTCTGTTTGCTGCCACGCAGCGCCGATAGCAGGTAATTGGCCTGTTTCAGATAGGGGCTGAGTTTGAGTACCCGGAAAATCCGCAGCATCCGGATTACCCGCACGATCAGCAGGTATTGGGCATCGCTGTAATAGATCGCGAGGATGCCGGGCACGATAGCCAGCAGGTCCACCAGCCCGTAGAAGCTAAATGCGTATTTCATGGGCTGTGGCGAGCAATACAGGCGCAGCAGGTATTCAACGATGAATACCGCAGTGAACGCCCATTCCGCGTATGCCAGCCAGTTTCCGTAGTGGGTATGGACGGCGGGAATGCTGTCGAGAACGACGACAATCAGGCTGCAAAGGATGGCCACCAGCAACGTCTTGTCAAAGCGCCTTCCGGCAGGGGTATCGGTCTGGAAGATGACAATGCGTAACTGTTCGCGGCGGCTGATGGTGCTGTCCATGATGGATTCCGAATTGAAGATCGGAGCAGTCTACGCAGATTTTCAGGGGCCGGCCTGCACTCACAGGTTGGCTATGGTCTCAAACTCATGATGGACCTGTGGAACCGAATTTATTCGGGAAGGCGGTATTTCAGACGATACATAAGCTGCGGATGTACCGTCCCTTTCGCGAATGAATTCGCTCCCACGGGAGATTGCACACGAACATGAAATCTCCCACAGGTTTTTGCGCCCGTTGCTAAACCCGGAACTGCCTCAACAAACCATTCAACTGCTCGCTCATCTCACGCAAGTGCGCGCTTGCTCCCGAGGACTGCTCGGCTGCAATAGCGGTGCTTTGCGACAGTTGTGCCGCCTGGGTAACGTTCTGGTTGATGTCTTCAACCACATGGGATTGCTGCAGTGTCGCGCTGGCAATCGATGCATTGAGGCTGTTGAGGTTGCGCAACGCCTGGCTGATCGACGTCAGACTTTGCCCGGCCTGATTGGCCTGCTCGATGGTCAGCTGCGACGAGCGGCTGCTGTCGGCAATGACTTTTACCGCTGCATCAGAATGAGTCTGCAAGCGCTCGATCATGCCCTGAATTTCGGCCGTCGACTTTTGGGTGCGTTGGGCCAGCAAGCGAACCTCATCGGCCACCACCGCAAAGCCACGTCCTTGCTCCCCGGCCCGAGCCGCTTCGATCGCGGCGTTCAGCGCCAGCAGGTTGGTCTGCTCGGCAATCGAGCTGATCACCTCAAGTACGCCGCCGATTTGGGTACTTTCCGAAGACAGCGTGCGAATCACTTCCACCGCTTGATTGATCGTGCCGGACAAATGATCGATCTGGCGCAGGCTGCTGTCGATGTTGACCTGGCCCTGATGTGCCTGAGATTCGGCGTCGCGCATTTCGTTGGCGGCATGCTCTGCATTCTTGGCTACATCCTGAACGCCATAGGTCACCTCGTTGACGGCGGTGGCCACCAGCTCCATTTGCTGCGACTGTTGCTGGCTGCGAGCCTGAGCTTGTTCAGCGTTGATGCCCAGGTCGGAGGATGCCTTTTCGAGGCCGTTGGCAGACGCTTGCAATTGGGTGACGACGCCGCGCAGTTTGGCGGTGAAGGCGTTGAAATGTCTGGCCAGTTGAGTGATTTCGTCGTTGCCCTGGGTTTCCAGGGTGCGCGTCAGATCACTTTCACCACTGGCAATATTGGCCATGGCTTGTACTGAATCGCGAAGAGGGCGGACGATGCTGCGCGCGATGAGGATCACCAGCAGGGCCATGACCGCGATGATTGCCAGGCTAAACAGCGCTGCATTGATTGTCTGCTGCTGAAATTCTGCTTTAACGTCGTCGACGTACACACCTGAGCCCAGGATCCACCCCCAAGGCGCGAACAGTTTGACGTAGGAGATTTTACGCACTGGCTCACTGGCGCCTGGCTTGGGCCAGCGATACTGGATCATGCCTGCGCCTTTTTCCTTGGCCACGGCAACCATTTCGTTGAACACCGCGAAACCGTCCGGGTCTTTTATCGCCGACAAATCCTGACCGACCAGCTTGGCGTTCATGGGGTGCATGATCATCACTGGACGCATATCGTTGATCCAGAAGTAATCGTCCTTGTTGTAGCGCATGCCCCGAATAGCATCCAGCGCCTGTTTCTGGGCTGCATCGCGGGTTAGCGCGCCTGCTGTTTCCAATCCTTGGTAATACTCCAGGATGCCACTGGCGCTCTGCACCACGTGCATGGTCTTTTCCGCCTTGGCGGCATAAAGATCCGTATGCACCTGTTTGAGCATGGCGGCTGCCAGGATAAACAGCATCAGTACGGAGACGACGAGGATCAGCCAGAGTCTTCGGCTGATGGATAAGCTGCGCATAGTCATGACCGGTTGCTCCGTTTTATTTTTTTATTGTTTCGAACGCTTTGCGCCATGGGTTCGCAGTGAAGGCGAGTCCTGAGCCGATGATAGCCTTTTGATGCTTGCCGTCTAGCCTATCGCTACTAAAGTGGATGTCGGCGCTGAAAGGATAAACCTGAGCCGTCGGTAGGAATTTTCTCGAAATGTCGTTCGGTATAGCGAAAGGCTTACACGAAGAGGGGAGTTCCGCTCTTCTAACGGTCACATTTGCGCAGTACATTGGATCCATAACCGCAGCGAAGGAAGCGCTTCGGGATCAGGGATGATCGACCATTGCCAGGACGGCTACTGACAGGATGTTGGAATGGTCATGCAAAAAACCCGCTTCGGCGGGTTTTTTGTTGTCTGCGGGAAATGGAGTTGTCTTTCGTACATCCCTTTGTAGGAGTTGCCGAAGGCTGCGAACAGCAGTCTGTCAGGAGCAGTGCCTTCGCAGCCTTCGGCAGCTCCTACAAGACCTATTCAATCCGGGGCGCAGCCCTTTAGCACCAGCCGGATAATCGTCTGGGTGGCGGCTTCGTAGTCACTGTCTTCCAGCTTCGTCTTGCCGGTGACGGTCGATATCTGCCAGTCGAAATCGGCGTAGGTCTGGGTCGCGGCCCAGATCGTGAACATCAGGTGATGAGGGTCCACAGGGGCAATCAACCCGTCGTCGATCCAGCCCTGGATGCACTCGATATTGTGTTTGGCCTGGCCGTTGAGTTGCTCCACCTGCTGCGCAGACAGGTGTGGCGCGCCATGCATGATTTCGCTGGCAAACACTTTGGAGGCGAAGGGCAGGTCGCGAGAAATGAGTATCTTCGAGCGAATATAAGCGCTGAGCACCTCGGCAGGTACGCCATGACGATTGAAGGGCGTGGAGGCCCGCAGGATTGGCTCGATGATGCTTTCGAGCACTTCGCGGTAGAGGTTTTCCTTTGACTTGAAGTAGTAATAGACGTTGGGCTTGGGTACGCCAGCCTTCGCTGCTATATCGCTGGTTTTACTGGCGGCAAAGCCTTTGTCGGCGAACTCCTCACTGGCTGCACGCAGGATCAGCTCTTTGTTGCGCTCGCGAATACTGCTCATAAACCAGAGGTTTCCTTGCCCGATAGGCGGTTGCGCATGGTAGCACCGGCTTCACGGGCCTCTCAAGATTAGCCATTTGCGCAACGTTGATGGTGAATCAATTGCGCTACGGTACCTCTATAGTGATCACTTACGATTGCTCAAGGATATTGACCGTGGCTGCTGGAAGCTTGCTGACCCTTCTGGATGACATCGCGACGCTGCTCGACGATGTCTCTCTGGCTGCAAAGAAAACCGCCGGGGTGCTTGGGGATGACCTGGCACTCAACGCGCAACAGGTCACCGGTGTTTCTGCCGACCGCGAATTGCCCGTGGTATGGGCAGTCGCCAAGGGATCCCTGATCAATAAAGCGATTCTGGTGCCTGCCGCACTGTTGATCAGCGCCTTCGCACCGTGGGCGATCTTGCCATTGTTGATGATTGGCGGCGCCTACCTGTGTTTCGAAGGCTTCGAGAAAATCTCCCACAAATGGCTGCATCCGGAGACCGCGCAGCAGCGTCAACAACGTAAGGAAGCTGCGACTGATAAAAACGTGGACATGGTTGCATTTGAGAAGGAGCGGATCAAAGGTGCGGTTCGCACTGACTTCATCCTCTCCGCAGAAATCATCGTGCTGGCGCTTGGCGTCGTGTCCACCCGACCGTTTCTTGATCAGGTTGGCGTGCTGGTGATCGTTGCAGTCTTGATCACTGTCGGCGTTTACGGTTTGGTGGCGGGCATTGTGAAGCTGGACGATCTTGGCCTTTATCTGAGGAAAAGTGCCAAAACGGCCGTTCAACGTATTGGTTCAGGCCTGCTGTGGCTGGCCCCTGTGTTGATGAAAATTCTGTCGATTGTAGGGACTGCCGCCATGTTCATGGTCGGCGGCGGGATTCTCACCCATGGTGTGCCTGTTGCTCATCACTGGATTGAGGGCGTAACCGAGCATGCGGCCCAAGCGGTCGGTGGTTTTTCGATGGTTGTGCCTACTCTGCTGGACGCAGTCGCCGGTATCATCGCTGGTGCGTTGGTCCTGCTGCTGGTCACGGCGGTGGGGAAAGTCTGGAAACTTATCAGGGCCTGAATGGCTGGTCGACTTGAATGAATAGCCCACTGTTTTCAAGTGTTGTCGCGTACGCCCAGCAATGTGAGCGGCAGTTGGTAGAGATCCTGCATTTGCGGCCCAATCTGGATCGCAAGCAGGTCTCGACCTGGGTCGATGAGCAAAGCCACGCGCAAACCGAGCGTGATCCATTGGAATTGTTGCGTTCGATCAATGCGAAAGTGCGGGCCGGCAAGCCGTTGCCGTGGGAGTAGGTACGCAAAACTCTGGGCTCACGAAATTTCTGTGGGAGCGAGGCTTGCCCGCGATGCATGAGACGCAGCCAGAAGACATACCGCGTAATCATTTATCGCGAGCAAGCTCACTCCTACAGATTTCGTATGTTTATCAGAAGAACACTTTCACCAGCAAACTTGCGGTGTTCTGGTTGGTATCAAAGAACTTGGTGTCTTCAATGCCGTATTTGTCGGACCAGTAATCGTATTCAATACCTACATACAGTTGGCGCTCAGGCAAGCTCATTGCCTTACCCAGGTCGTACTTGATCTGTGGGTTGATGTGCACGTTGGATTTGTATTCGCCGTTGTGATCGGACTTGTTGTCTACCACCCAGTCGATGAAACCATCGATCAGGATGTCGGATTTACCCACCGGGATCGTGTAGGACCAGACGGGAGTGACCTGCCAGGCGCCGTAGCCTGCACGGTGACCATCGGTGTAACGCTTGTAGAAGTTCAACTGGAAGTAATCAAAGCCCGGGATATTCAGGTCAAAGCCTGGACCGATCAGGTAGGACTCATTGTCGCCTTCGCCGAACTCGTAAGTGGCCGCCAGCAAGACATCAGAGATCGGGCCGAACTCGAATTTCTGACCAAAGATCTTGCCCATGGACAGGCGCGGGGAGATTTCACCGTAGTAGGTGTTATCGCCGTTAGTAGCGTCGCCTTTACCGTTGTAGAAAATCTTGTCGATGAACAGAAAGTTATCGCCGTATTTCCAGCCGTCAGCATGTTCAAAAGTGAAGGTTTGCTGGTTTGACGGGTTGACTGCGAAGTCGCGACCGTTCAGATAAGTCAGGCTGTTGCTCTGCCATTGCAGCAAGCCGTCGGCCATGCTTTGCCCGGACGCCAGCAGGCTGCCGGCAACTATCGCGCTGGAAATAATACGGTTCATTCAATGCTCCCCTGATGGATCGATATGGTCTTTTTGGGTGCTCTTTTGTAGGCACCTTTTCCGCAGTTAAAACATGTCTGTTTGGTCAACTTTGACTACATAGCAAGAGCTGAGCCAACGCTGATTGAAAAGCGCACAAAAGCGCTATCGACTGCATTTTTTGCAGTCAATGGAGGCTTTTTTCAGAAAACATGACTCTTGACCGGTCGGTCAGTTAGTTGTCTGTTCAGTCAGCATTGCAACGTGGCTGGTTTTAACGCGGCGGCGGAGGATATTGGCTGGGGAAGTTTCGTGCAAGTGCTCTGGGACAGGGCAGGGCGAGCAATTGTGGGGCGTGCGTGGAAGTTTCATTGGCTTGCTGTAGGAGCTGCCGAAGGCTGCGATGGCGGTGTATCAGGAAGATTGCCATCGCAGCCTTCGGCAGCTCCTACAGTTAGTTCGGCCAGAGATCAGTGGGTCTGCGCACCTGTAGTCACCCATGCTCCAATCAACTCCCGCTCCTGCTGAGTCATCTGGGTAATGTTGCCCAGCGGCATGATCTGCGAGGTAACGGCCTGAGCCTGAATGCGCGGCGCCATTTGTTTTATCTGCTCTGCAGTGTCGAACATCACACCGGCAGGTGCAGTGCTGAACAGCTGGCTGGTGGGCCTGGCAGAGTGGCAGACGGTGCAGCGTTCATGAATCACGCTCTGTACCTTCCCGAAGTCCACACCTGGACTGGCAGCTGCAACCTCGGCAACCGGTTCTGGCGGTGCTGGCCGCACTTCATCATGTCGATAGCCGCCAATGGCTGTGCCTGGGAGTGGCTGATATTCGATCTTCGCGGCTTGAGCGGGTTGGGGCATTGACGCGGGACCGGTGACATACGCCAGGCAGATCATGCCCAGAGCGGCGACGGGCAGGGTCCAGGCGAATTTATGGCTGTTGTGTCGCGTATTGAAATAATGGCGGACCAGTACCGCCAGCACGCCGATCCCGGCCAGGATCAGCCAGTTGTACGGACTGCCGTAGGTGCTCGGGAAATGGTTGCTGATCATGATGAACAGCACCGGCAAGGTGAAGTAGTTGTTGTGGCGTGAACGCAGCAGGCCTTTGGCGGGCAATGAAGGATCTGGTGTGCGGTTCTCGGCAATCGCGGCAACGAGGGCTCGTTGGGCGGGCATGATAATGCGGAACACGTTGCCGACCATGATCGTGCCGATGATCGCGCCGACATGCAGATAAGCACCGCGACCGCTGAACACTTTGCTGAAACCGTAGGCGGCAGCAATCACCAGCACAAACAGAATCAGGCCGAGCAGGGCGGGGCGTTTGCCCAGCGCCGAATCGCAGAGAAAGCTGTAAACGAACCAGCCGACGAACAGCGAACCCAGCCCTAACGCAACGCCTTCAATACCAGACAGGCTGCTGCCCGGTGCAAGCAGATAAAGGGTTGGGTTGGCGTAAAACACCACGCACAGCAGTGCAACGCCCGACAGCCAGGTGAAATAGGCTTCCCATTTGAACCAGTGCAGGTTCTCCGGCATGGTCGGCGGTGCAAGTTTGTATTTCTCCAGGTGATAGATGCCGCCACCGTGAATGGCCCATAAATCCCCGGACAGACCCTCGCGCGGGTTGACCCGGTTCAGGTTGTTTTCCAGCCAGACAAAGTAGAACGATGCGCCGATCCAGGCGATGCCGACAATCATGTGAATCCAGCGCACGCTGAGATTCAGCCATTCCATCAAATGTGCTTCCACGGTGCTTACCTTTCGCCTTGCGTCACTTGTCGGACGTTCAGGCCCTTACGGGTGGGGGTCGAGAACCAGCTTCTGGCTCTCAGCGAAAAAATGCTCATCGCAGTTGTTGCCATTTCCACTGCGATCAACCACCAGGAAGTCATCCCGCTTTTCGATCGTCAGCACCGGGTGGTGCCAGACGCCGCGATGGTAATTAACACCCTGCCTGCCGTTGGTAACGAAAGCGCGGGTCAGCTCTGATTCAGGTTCATCGCCAATGGGCGCGACCACGATCAGAAAAGGGTTGCCGAGCAGCGGCACAAACGCCTGACTGCCCTGCGGATGGCGCTCCAGCATGCTGATGATCAACGGCATCTGCAGCGCCTCGGCACGGAAGATACTGATGATTGCCTTATCGTCCGGCGTTGCAGTTTGCACTTCTGCCAAACGATGAAAACGCTGGGTCGAGCCGTTATTGATCATGAAGTGATCGCTGCCGTCGGTTTCAATGACATCACCGAAAGGGGCAAAAGCTTCTTTGGTTAACGGCTCGATGGTCAGTGTGCGCATGCTGGGTCTTCTGTTCTTTTGGAATTGATCAAGGCCCTGTAGGAGCTGCCGAAGGCTGCGAAGGCGACTCAACTGACACACCGCTTTCGCAGCCTTCGGCAGCTCCTACAGGTAATACGTTACTTCGAAACTTTACCCAACACCCGAAGACGACTCACGCCACCATCCGGAAATACATTCAGACGGATATGGGTGATCGGCCCCAGCGCCTTGATCTGCTCGGCGAACTCGTGCTCGGCGTGCATGCTCAGTTTCTGGCTTGGCAGCAGTTCACGCCAGAACAGGCTTTGGGTTTCGATCTGGCTGTCGGTGCCGCCTTTGACGAATGCGCCTTGAATGGAGCAGCTATCCGGGTAGTTGCCTTTGAAGTGCAGGGTATCAACCACGACTTTTTCCACTTCACCGGCATGGCCCAGAGCGATGATCACCCAGTCGTTACCTGGCGTACGGCGACGCGCGGTTTCCCAGCCATCGCCCATGTTCACACCACGACCTGGGTTGAGGATGTTGCTCATGCTGCCGTAATGTTCATCCGAGCATGCCAGGGCGCGACCGCCGTTAAGGGCAGAGACCAGATCAATCTGTTCGGTTTCGCCTACGGCTGACCAGTCACGGAACGGCACGCCGTACACGCGCAGACGCGCAACGCCGCCATCGGGATAGATGTTGAAACGCAGATGGCTGAAGGCTTGTTCGGCGTTGATTGCGTGGTAGTGATGACTGTCGCCATTCAGTTCCACGGCGGACAGGATTTCAGTCCACTGAGTGTTCTCGTCCGGATCGCCGCTGGCCAGGAAGCACGCTTCCAGCGAGGCAGAAGGCGGGTAGTTGCCGGTGAAGTACGACGTATCGATATCCACACCCTTGATCGAACCCGGCACGCCGAGCCGGATCACTGCGCTGTCATAACCCTCGAAACGCTTGCGACGCGATTCCCAGCCGTCCATCCATTTGCCGTTGTCGTCAAATACACCTTCTTTCCACACCGCCGGAGTCGGTTGGAAAAGGCGGTTGGCGTCGGCGAACCAGTCGTCGGTCACGGACAGGATTTTAGTGCCCAGGCGCGCATCGGCCAGGTTGACGAACTTCTCGAAGGGTGCGGCGTAAGCTTTCATTCTTTTAGGTCTGCCTTTTTGATCAGTGGCCTGGGTGGGCGGTTAGAGGGCTTGCAAACGAAACAGGGCAATCTTGTTGATCTCGGCCAGCGCGCACGCAAATTCGGCGTCGGCCGGATTATCAATGCGGGTTTCAAATGCTGCGAGTATCTGATGCCGGTTACTGCCTTTGACCGCCATGATGAACGGGAAGGCGAATCGGGCTTTGTAAGCGTTGTTGAGTGCGGTGAATCTCTGAAACTCTTCAGCTGTGCACTGATGAATGCCAGCCCCCGCCTGTTCGCTGGTGCTGGCTTCGGTCAACTGGCCTTGCACAGCGGCTTTACCGGCCAGATCCGGGTGAGCATTGATCAGCGCCAGTTGCTGCGCGCGGTCGGCGTCAAGAAGTATTCGGCTCATGCGCGCATGCAGTGCGTCGATATCGTCCAGTTCGTTAACCTGACCCTGATCGTAAGCGGCGGCAGCGACCCACGGCGAATGCTCATAGATGTCGGCAAACGCGGCAATGAACTGATCCCGACTCAGCGTTGAAGGTCGCAGTGACTGGAAGCGGCTCACTGTCCGTTCTCCGGCTGATAAGGGTGTTCTGCGTGCCAGTGACGGGCAATGTCGACCCGTCGAGTAAACCAGACCTGCTCGTGGCTTTTGGCGTATTCGATGAAGCGTTTGAGAGCGGCCAGCCGTGCCGGGCGACCGATCAGGCGGCAATGCAAACCGATGGAAAGCATTTTCGGCGCGTCGGCTCCTTCGGCGTACAGCACGTCGAAAGCGTCCTTGAGGTACTGGAAAAACTGATCGCCATTGTTGAAACCCTGCACTTGGGTGAAGCGCATATCGTTGGTGTCCAGGGTGTACGGGATCACCAGATGCGCTTTGCCAGTCGGGTTGTTCGGCTCCCAATAGGGCAAGTCGTCATCATAGGTATCGCAGTCGTAAAGGAAACCGCCTTCTTCCATGATCAGCCGTCGCGTGTTGGGGCCGGTGCGGCCGGTGTACCAGCCCAATGGGCGTTCGCCGGTGATCTCGGTGAGGATGCGGATCGCCTTGAGCATATGCTCGCGCTCCTTGGCTTCATCCATGTACTGATAGTCGATCCAGCGATAACCGTGGCTGCAAATCTCGTGACCGTCGGCAACCATCGCGCGAATGACGTCCGGATGACGCTGGGCAGCCATCGCCACGGCAAAGATCGTCAGCGGGATATCGAATTGTTTGAAAAGCTTGAGGATGCGCCACACGCCTGCGCGGCTGCCGTACTCGTAAAGCGATTCCATACTCATGTTACGCTCGCCCTGCAGCGGTTGAGCCGAGACCATTTCGGACAGGAACGCTTCGGACTCCTTGTCACCGTGCAGGATGTTGCGCTCGCCACCTTCCTCGTAATTGAGCACAAAGGACAGTGCGATGCGCGCATTACCCGGCCAGCGTGGATGGGGCGGGTTGCTACCGTAACCGATCAGGTCGCGAGGATAGTCAGCGCTCACTGCAGTCTTCCTTATGGACGGGGGGACAGAGACGATAACGGGATTGTATACAAAGCATCTGGCCGTTTGTCACTCTGTTCTAAAGGCCGGTGGCCTTGGTTACTTTGCAAGAGACGTGCAAGAAACTTGCCTGACTGGTCAGAATATCGTGGAAAACTCCAATTAATTCCTTGAGTCCCGTTGAATCGGGATCGCACAGGGTTTGAGTGGTGCTGTGCATGAGCGCAGTGCTTTTAATTGTGTACAGCTTTTTACGAAAGTGTCTTAATTCGGTATCTCTCTGGGGGCGCGGGCACTCAAATGGTGCGGTCACCGGATTTCAATTCTCAGGATGGAGCGCTGATCTGCAATGGGTAAATTGACGACGCATGTTCTGGACGCTGCTCATGGTTGTCCCGGCAGCTCCATAGCCATCGAACTCTACCGGGTCGAAGGCTTGAACCTTGTGAAGGTGGCTTCTGCCACAACCAATGCCGATGGCCGCTGCGATGCGCCGCTGTTGCAAGGGGATGCGTATCGGTCCGGGGTCTATCAACTTCAGTTTCATGCCGGCGATTACTACCGGGCGCGGGGCGTAACGCTGCCTGAACCTGCGTTTCTGGATGTGGTGGTATTGCGCTTCGGGATCGACGCGGAGCAGGAGCACTACCATGTGCCGCTGCTGATTTCCCCCTACAGCTATTCGACCTATCGCGGCAGTTGACCACTTGCTGGCTCCAGCAGGATTTGCTTTAGCCCCGCAATGCCGACCTCATGGTGATGCTGTTAATTTTTAAAATGCACTTCGGTCAACACGCGATAAATATGTAGTCCCTTTGCAGGCCTGCGCTTCTTCAAGCTCCAGCGACTTTGATCAATGGAGCATGACCCAGTGAATGACTCACAAACGACAGCCGTCCCTGTAACCAGTGACGAATGGACCGGCCTGGTCCGCGACCTGGTGGTGTTCGACAGCCTCCCGCCGAGCTTCCCCGAAGACCTGAATCAATCCCGGATTACTGAGCACCTGCAGCGTATTTTGAACTACGTGGGGAGCGCGTGTGAGCAGCTCGATGCCCTTAATACCTACCAAAGCTGGCGCAGCCGCTTTCACGGCGCTGCTCGGGCAGTCAACAGTCTGTTGGAGGCGCTGGATCGAGCGGATCACATCAGCAACGAAGTGCTCCTGGCAGTCACACCACAACTGGTTGAACAACGTCAGGCCGGGTTGCTGGCTCAAGCGCAATTGCAGGTCTGCGAGGGCACACTGAGCCCGGCTGATTTGCAGGCGCTTCAATACGCGCTGGGGCTTGCCGATGAGCCCGAAGACAACGTGGTACACCTTGAGGTCGGCCTGGGTGATCCGGAGGAACCTGTCGTTTTTAATGGTGCGTTTATTGTCAGCACAGAACAGTCCCTGAAGAATCCGGCGCTTGACGAGCCTGCCTTGTTGTTCGTGCCGGGGCTGGAGGGTGGGCTGCAAAAATTTGCTTCATTGCAGGGTTTGAAGGAGCAACTGGTGTTCACGTTGGGGGCGGGCGACGAAGTCAGTCTTTGGCAGCATGTCAGTGACGCACAGCGTACATCGGCGATGGCCGCCCCGATCAAGCTGACTACCCGAGTCATTACGATGCAGCCTGTTCTCTATGGCGTGAGCCGCCAACTCAGGGTGTTTGAAGCTGACAGCCACGCTCAACAGGCGCGGACTGGCGAGGCGAGCATGGCGCAGCGAGAAACGCTGGCCAGGCTGCATCGGGAGTTGGCCCACGCCATGGGCGTTGCGCTCGACGAAGCACGTGAGCGAGCCATCGACCTGATCGCCGAACAGCAGAGAACAGCCGAGCTGGTGCCGCAGCTACCCGCCTGGTTGCTCAACGCATCTTTGGAAGTCCGACAGGACTACGCACAGAAGCTGATCGAATTTCACGCTGCGGCGGCGCGCCTGGAATCCAGCCTGGAGGCGCGATTGCCGACCTTCGAGGTCTTTACCGCGCGGTGTGTGAGTGCGCGGGTCAAGCAGGATCTGGGGCTGGATATCGATACGGATCAACTGGTGATCGATCTCCCGAAAAGCGTCCACAAGCACGTCGACATCGATCCGCAGTATGGCAGCCCGTTGCATCACAAACCCTGGACAGCCAGCGAGGCACGGGTTCAGTCAAGCCTGTCAGAGTTGGCCCGTCAGAATTTCGATGACAAGGACGAACATACCAAAGCCCGCATGGGCATGGTGAGAGTGTCTTATCCGCCGTCGCCAACACTATCAGGCTTGCAAGGAATCAACGGTGATTACCTGCTCAGGATCGTGCCGCAGCTTGACGTCGCCGGGCAATACCGCACGCTTCTGCGCTCTGTGTTTCGCCTGCGTTCACCGGCCTCTTCCAGCGATGCTGAATTGATGCTCGGTGCCTATGAGCAGCAAATCGTGCTCGACGGTTTTTGCGCCCGACAGCGCGGGCGTTTGAGTGTGGCGGGGTATGCACTGCTTAACCAGGCCGCGCGCGCCAGATCCACGTCGACACTGAGCGCTGCCGGGGTTTATATCAGTCGATTGGTGTTCAAGCCCGGTCAGGCCGTCACAGGAGCGCGCAGCACCCGGACATTGCAAGGCTTGAGCGTCATCGAACATCCGGCCAGCGGCAAGGTTCTGGTCTATTTGCCGAACGTGCCGGACGGTGAATGCTTCATAGAGACCGACAGTGTGCAGGATGCTCGCCAACGCCTGATCAGCAGCCTGCTGCGTCTGCCTGCCCGGGTCGCCTGGCTGGCTTCCTGCGTTGAAGAGGCCAGCGAGCATAAAACTGCAGAGGGCTACATCCATGAGGCATTGCGGCGCGGCTTCGAAGGTTTCATCGCGATAGTGCCTGCCCTCGACCTGTTGCTCAGTGAACAGCAGCTGCATTTACGTGAAGACCTGCTGTATGAGCATTCCCGCCGGGTAGCGCGCAGCAATCATGATCTCAAGGGCGAGGCCAACGAGCGCCGCAACGGGGTGTACCTGCTGTTTTTCAGAGGCGTGATTTCCTTCGTTCCGGGGCTTGGTGTGCTGTTCAGCGTGCAGGACGGCTGGAGCGATGGTCACGCCTCGGCGAAGGCTTTTCGTGAAGGCCATCTTGATGAGGGGCTGCTGCTGGCAGGGAGCACCTTGATTTCAATGCTGGACGTGTTGCTTTCAGTCATCCCCGCAGGCTCCACCGTGACCGCGCTCGCAATCCTTGCGCGTCGTGCCACCCGCTTGCGTCAGGCCGCCGGGCTGACCCGCCCGCTGCCCTCAATGGCCCGCCGCTCTTATGTCGTCAAACCTTTCATCGGTTATGAAACTGATATATCCCTGCTCAACGCAGTGCCTCAAGTGGGGCGCGATGCCGGTACCTGGCTGAAAGACGGTGAGCTTTTTATCTATCGCCAGGGCAAGGCCTATCAGGTCTACCGACGACCGGGCGAACAGACATTGCGCCTCAAGAAAAGCGCGGCGCATGGCTACGAAGCGCCTGTGCGGCAGCTTGGGGGACAATGGGTCTACCACACCGATGTCGGCCTCAGGGCGGGAGGACGTTCGTTCGTCGCTGAAATACTGCTGGTCGAAGCCCGTGGTAGCGTTTCTAACCGCAAGGGTGCTCGTGAACTGTTGGATCAGTTTGCTTTTCCTGCCGATCAACAGCAGCGTATGGAATTGCTGCTGGCCGAGCATTACCGCAAGACCAAAACCTTGCCGGATTGGGCTGAGCAATACCGTCGACCGCAAGAGGCGCTGGCCGCACCTGTACCGGTCAAGCGCAAGGAGCCTGATTCGCCGCAGGTCGAACCTGACCGTCGTCCTCCCCAGCCTGTTGCCGGCCCGTCGCGGCCTGACACCAGCGTGGATGCATGGACGGGCTGGGAAAAAACAGTCGATAACCTGACACTCATGGACCAGGTCAGCTTCAACCCGCCTGTCTTTCGGCTCGACTTCACTCACGACTATGACCTGATCCGTATCGGCCAGAAATTTTACGAAATACTGCCAGCAGGCGGGCAACGCCGTACTAACACCGCGTTCATTCGTAACCCGTCTACTCAGGCTCCTTGCCGTAACTTTGCGGAACTCAGTGAAGTGCTTCGGCGTAACCCCAATGCTCAGCCATTGATGGCAAAGTATCAGCCTGCGACTGGGCAGTGGGCGGTCGAAGGGCCGCTGTTCAACAGGAGAATCGAGACCTATGTCGCTGAAGCACGCCCGGGATTTACCGATATAACAAATATTGTCCTGGCGCAAAAACTGTACGAACTGGCCGACACTTCCACCTCGACCATCACTGCAACACGGATGATCAATGTGAAGGCAACCCTGAATGCCTGGCGAGCAGGTCACGGCGCGCCACTGGCGCATTTGAACGACCCGTTGCTGATGCTTAACAAAGCGCAGCCGGTCTGGGAGAGTGGCGCGCGTTGGCGCTGGAATATCAGCTACGAGAGTTCGCTGCATACTTTTGAGCGTCTTGATTTTGCGACCGACAATCCCGTGACCGTCGAGTGGCTGATCAGGCTCGTTTCCGATGCTGGGGGCGGAGCAGGTTCGGCCGGGCTTCGGGGCTTGATGAGTGACGTATTGGGCCGTAACGGCTACACAATTCTTCACAACGAACTGAAAGCGGGTGGACGTGATTTCATTGCGTTTCGGCGAGCCGGGCAGGACGAGGTTTACCTGCTTTATCTTCGCCGCGCGCAAAACTCGACGCTGACGACAGTCTCGGCTGCAGAGCCCTTCAGCACCGCGCAAGGAGACGGTTTGGTGGGGCTTCTGACGGCAAATCACGCCGGTCAACCCATCGCGCAGATCCTTGAGCAGGCTGCGCAACAAGGCAAAGTCATCAAACTCATGGGGGGAACCAATGTGGTCAGCCAGTCCAGCCATGGCACGCAGGTTTTCGTCATCCGCCTGTCCGATGACTTCTCGATAAGCACCCGCTAAATGACCTGAGGTACGGGACATCGCGTCGTGCCGGCGCGATGTCAGCCCCTCGCCACTTAGGACGTTCGTGCGCTGTGCACCATTTCCCCGGCCGAGTACGTCTCGCGTACCGTTCGGTCATCCCCCAGTGTCATCAGCACGAACACTGTCTCGGCGATGTCTTTGGCTTGTTTCAAGCGGTAGGACAGCAGCGGCGTGGCGTGGTAATCCAGCACCAGAAAATCCGCTTCGTTGCCCACTTTCAAGCTGCCAACCCTATCATCGAGACGCAGCGCCCGAGCGCCGCCCAGGGTGGCCAGGTACAGCGATTTGAACGGGCTCAGTCTGGCGCCCTGCATCTGCATGACTTTGTAGGCTTCGTTGAGGGTTTGCAGGATCGAAAAGCTGGTGCCGCCGCCTACATCAGTGCCCACGCCGACGTTGACCTTGTGCTTTTCCGCCATGGGCAGGTTGAACAAGCCGCTGCCCAGAAACAGGTTTGAAGTAGGACAAAACGCAATGGCCGAACCTGTTTCGGCAAGGCGTGCGCATTCGGCGTCGCACAGGTGCACGCCATGGGCAAACACCGAGCGCTCGCCCAGCAGTTTGAAATGGTCATACACATCCAGATAGCCGCTGCGCTCGGGGAACAGGGCCTTGACCCATTGCACTTCCTCGACGTTTTCGCTGATGTGAGTCTGCATGTACACGTCGGGATACTCGGCGAGCAGTTTCCCCGCCAGCGTCAGTTGCTCCGGGGTGCTGGTCGGCGCAAAACGGGGCGTGACCGCGTAGTGCAAGCGGCCTTTGCCGTGCCAGCGTTCAATCAGTGCCTTGCTGTCGGCGTAGCCCGATTCTGCCGTATCAGTAAGGTAGTCCGGGGCATTGCGATCCATCATCACCTTGCCTGCGATCATCCGCAGGTTCAGTTTTTCTGCCGCCGCGAAGAATGCCTCCACTGACTCTTTGTGCACGCTGCCAAACACCAGTGCCGTGGTGGTGCCGTTGCGTAGCAATTCTTTCAGGAAAATGTCCGCGACCTCGGCTGCATGCACCGGATCAGCGAACTGTTTTTCGCAAGGGAAGGTGTAGGTGTTGAGCCAGTCCAGCAGGCGCTCGCCGTAGGAACCGACCATGCCGGTCTGGGGCAGATGGATATGCGTATCGATGAACCCAGGAGTGATCAGAGCGTCCTTGTACTCAGTCACTTCGACGTCGTCACCAAGTGTTTTCAGCAGTTCGATTGCGTCGCCAAGGGCGCAAATCTTGCCGTCCTCGACCAGCATCAGGCCATCAGCGAAGTACTGGTAAGACGCTTCGATGCCGACTTCGGCCGGATCGTCGATGCTGTGCAGGATGGCGGCTCGGTAGGCTTTTTTACTCGGGTTCATAGAGGTCCTGTCAAACAAAACGCAGCGATCTTGATTTGAAATACTTTCTGTAGGAGCGCACGAGCGGCGCGAGGCCGCGATGGCGGTGTGTCAGGTAGAACGCAATCGCGGCCTCGCGCTGCTCGTGCGCTCCTACAGGGGAGCGTGCAGCGCAACAGCACGGCTGTCATTGCGCCTGACTGCGGCGTGAAACCGGCAGCAGTTTGGCAACGGGTTCGGCGCTCGCGCCGTGCTGGCCGAAATTGACGTTGTAGGTGGCGATGATTTCGGCGGCAATCGATACCGCGATTTCGATGGGTAACTTGCCTTTGACTTCGGTAAGGCCCATCGGGCAACGCATGCGCTGGACCAATGCTGGATCAATGCCGCGATCCCGCAGCCGGTGTTCGAATTTGACCCGCTTGGTCTTCGATCCGATCAGGCCGAAATAAGCAAAGTCGCCACGCTTGAGAATCGCGGCAGTCAGTTCCAGATCCAGTTGATGGTTGTGGGTCATGACGATGCAATAACTGCCTCTGGGCAGTTCATCGATTTCATCCAGTGGGTCTTCTGCCAGGACCTTTCGCACGCCAGTGGGGATCTGTGCGGGAAACTCCTGCTCCCGGGAGTCGATCCAGCGCACCCGGCAGGGCAGGCTGGCCAGCAAAGGCACCAGCGCCCGGCCCACATGACCGGCACCAAACACCGCGATCTGCGCCTGGGGCTGGCCCATGGGCTCAAACAGCAACACGTTTACGCCGCCGCAGCACTGGCCAAGGCTCGCTCCGAGGCTGAAGCGCTCCAGTCGAGTATTCTGGTTACCGCTGACCAGCATTTCACGGGCGATTTCCATGGCTTTGTATTCCAGATGCCCGCCGCCAATGGTGTCGAAAATCTGCTCTGCACTGACCACCATCTTCGAACCGGCATTGCGCGGCGTTGAACCACGCTCTTCGATGATGGTGACCAACACGCAGGCTTCACCCCGGGTTTGCAGGTCGGAGAGGGCGCTGATCCAGTTGTTCATGGTTTTGCCTCCGGGCTTACCACCGGTGTCGAACTTATCGCGAGCAAGCTCTGCTCCCACAGGGAACCGCGATCTGATGTGGGAGCGGTGCTTGCCCGCGATAAGTGCGACTCGGTCTTACGCATCTGCTCACACCCCCACAACACCCGTTCCGGCGTGGCAGGCGCGTCGATCTGCGGTTGATGGTGATAATCAGCCAGGCTTGCCACTGCATCCTTGATCGCGCACCAGGCCGAGATGCCGAGCATGAACGGTGGTTCACCCACAGCCTTGGAGTGGAACACGGTGTCTTCCGGGTTCTTGCGGTTTTCCACCAGTTTGACGCGCAGGTCCAGCGGCATATCAGAGACTGCCGGAATCTTGTAACCCGCAGGACCGTTGGTCATTAGCTTGCCTTTATCGTTCCACACCAGCTCTTCAGTCGTCAGCCAGCCCATGCCCTGAATGTAGCCGCCTTCGACCTGGCCGATATCAATAGCCGGGTTCAGGGATGCGCCCACGTCGTGGAGGATATCTGTACGCAGCATCTTGTACTCGCCGGTCAGCGTGTCGACGATCACTTCACTGCAGGCGGCGCCGAAGGCGAAGTAGTAGAACGGCCGACCCCGTGCCTGACTGCGGTCATAGAAGATTTTTGGCGTCTTGTAGTAACCGGTACTGGACAGCGACACCTGCCCCATCCATGCGAGTTGTGCCAATGCCTGGAACGACACAATCTGTTCGCCAGCCCGAATGTGCCCGTTGCGAAACTCTACGTCTGTCGCTTCGACCTCGAAGTGCTTTGCAGCAAATTCCACCAGGCGCTGCTTGAGGATTTCGGCCGCGTTCTGCGCTGCCTTGCCGTTCAGGTCTGCACCGCTGGAAGCGGCCGTTGGCGAAGTGTTAGGTACTTTGTCGGTATTGGTCGCGGTAATCTGAATCCGGTCAACGTCGACCTGAAACACCTCGGCGACTACTTGTGCGACTTTGACGTTCAAGCCCTGACCCATCTCGGTGCCACCGTGGTTCAAGTGGATGCTGCCATCGGTGTAGATATGGATCAGCGCTCCAGCCTGATTGAGAAAGCTGGCGGTGAAGGAAATGCCGAATTTGACCGGGGTCAGCGCCAGGCCTTTCTTCAGGATCGGGCTGCTGGCGTTAAAGGCCCGTATTGCTTCCCGACGCTCGTTGTATTGACTGCTTTGTTCCAGCTCGGCAGTCATTTCTTCCAGCAGGTTGTGCTCGACAGTCTGGTAGTAGTGGGTGACGTTGCGCTCGGTCTTGCCGTAGTAATTGGCTTTGCGCACAGCCAGCGGATCCTTGCCCAGGTAGCGGGCGATGGAATCCATGACCTCTTCAATAGCGACCATGCCTTGCGGGCCGCCGAAGCCGCGATAGGCCGTATTTGACGCTGTGTGGGTCTTGCAGCGATGGCCATTGATCGTCGCCTCACCCAGGTAATAGGCGTTGTCAGCGTGAAACATCGCGCGGTCAACAATCGAGGCGGAGAGGTCCGGCGAGTAACCGCAATTACCTGCCAGATCCAGTTGAATGCCCTGGAGGCGTCCATCGTCATCGAAGCCGACGTCGTACTCAATGTAGAACGGGTGGCGCTTGCCGGTCATCAGCATGTCTTCAATACGCGGCAGACGCATTTTGGTCGGTTGCCCGGTCAGGCGCGCGATCACTGCACACAGGCAGGCCGGGCTCGCCGCCTGGGTTTCCTTGCCGCCAAAACCGCCGCCCATGCGGCGCATGTCGACGACGATTTTGTTCATCGAAACGTCCAGCACTTCAGCGACCAGTTTTTGCACCTCAGTGGGGTTCTGGGTCGAGCAGTACACGATCATGCCGCCGTCTTCGGTGGGCATTACTGACGATATCTGGGTTTCCAGATAAAAGTGTTCCTGGCCGCCGATGTGCAAATTGCCCTGCAGGCGATGCTCGGCAGTCTCCAGTGCAGCAGCTGAGTCACCACGTTTGTGAGTGTGACTGTCGAGCACGAAATGTTTGTCGCGCAACGCCTGGACCACATCCAGAACCGGCTCGAGGTCTTCGTATTCGATCACGGCGGCCATGGCTGCCTGGCGCGCGATGTCGAGGCTGCGAGCCGCGACGGCGAGCACCGGCTGGCCCACGAACTCCACCTTGTCGATGGCCAGCAGTGGGTCGCCGGGCAACAGAGGGCCGATGTCTTTCAGGCCGGGAATGTCTTCGTGAGTAATGACAATCCGTACGCCATCAAACGCGTAGCAAGGAGCAGTATCGACGCGGATGATCCGGGCATGAGCACGGTCCGAAAGGCGCGCGTACACATGCAACTGATTAGGGAATTCAAGGCGGTCGTCGATGTACACAGCCTCGCCGGACACGTGTTTATCGGCGCTGTCGTGTTTGACGCTGCGGCCAACGCCAGTGGTCAGGTCCTGTTGAAACAGGGCGATCATTTCGGCCTGTGACTTGATGACTGAATGATTAGACATAAGCCGTCACCCGCGTCTGGAGGTGGGGTGTCTGCAACTCGATGAAGTATTTGCGCAACAGGTTTTGCGCGCTGAGCAGGCGATATTCCTTGCTGGCGCGAAAGTCTGACAGTGGCGTGTAATCCTCGGCCAGGGCTTTACACGCGCCTTCGATGGTTGCAGATGTCCAGGGTGCGCCAATCAGTGTCCGTTCGCAGGCCGATGCGCGTTTGGGAGTCGCCGCCATGCCACCAAAGGCAACCCGCGCGTCGACAATAATGCCGTCCTCTATTTGCAGGTTAAAGGCTGCGCACACGGCTGAAATGTCGTCATCCAGGCGCTTGGAAAGCTTATAGGCGCGGAACGTTCGACCGACTCCAGGTTTGGGCACAATAACGGTTTCAATGAACTCACTTTGCTGGCGTGCCGTGACCCGGTAATCAATGAAGTAGTCTTCAAGCGCCAGGGTGCGGCGAGTGTCGCCCTTGCGCAGTACGATCTGCGCGCCCAATGCGATCAACAGAGGAGGGGAATCGCCAATGGGTGATGCGTTGCCGATGTTGCCGCCCAGCGTTCCCTGATTACGGATCTGCAAAGAGGCGAAGCGCTGCAGCAGTTCGCCAAAGTCCGGGTACTCGGCATTCAAGGCCGCGTAGCAATCGGTCAGCGGCGTAGCGGCGCCGATTTCCAGTCGATCGTCAAAGTGTTCGATGCGCTTCAGTTCGGCGACGTTGCCGACGTAAATCATCACCGGCAGCGGCTTGTGGAGCTGAGTGACTTCAAGTGCCAGGTCAGTCCCGCCAGCCAACAGCCTCGCCTGCGGGTTGGCTTCATACAACTGCGCCAGATCGGCCACGGTCTGCGGCACCATGCAACGCTTGTCGCCATCGTTCAGTTCGCCAGTTTGCGTCGGCGCAATGCTGCGCAGCCGGGCGATGGTTTGTGCCTGGCGCGCATCGAACTGGTCGGGCTGGTGTTGGCTGCACGACTGCTCGGCAGCCTCCAGAATGGGGCGGTAACCTGTGCAGCGGCAGAGATTCCCGGCAAGTGCCTCATGGGTTTTATGACTGTCAGCGTGTTCATTGTTCTTCTGCAGGGCGAACAACGACATCACAAAGCCGGGCGTGCAGAAGCCGCACTGCGAACCATGGCAATCGACCATGGCTTGCTGAACGCTGTGCAGCTTGCCTTGATGCTTGAGGTCTTCAACGCTGATCAACTGCTTGCCGTGTAATGACGCAACAAAGGTCAGGCACGAGTTCAAACTGCGATAACGCAAGCTGTCCTGACCGTTCTGCGCGGTTTGCAGTTCGCCGATAACTACCGTGCAGGCACCGCAATCGCCACTGGCGCAGCCTTCTTTGGTGCCGGATTTGTGCAGCTGTTCGCGCAGGTAGTTCAGAACCGTCAGATTAGGGTCCAGGTTATGTTCGGTGCGCAGCTCATTGTTCAAGAGAAATTGGATCACGGAAGGTCCTCTACGCGTTACTGCTTGTCATCGAACATAAGGTCGAATTTATCAGGTCTGACTTTTCGGTCAATTTGTTTCTGACTCTTAGGTCAGGAAGTGTCGTTTTTAGATCGGGTGCCGGTTATAACGCGTTGAAAATGCGACGAACTGACATGATCTGTTGAACGTTTTGCTTATTTCGTGCCAGTTTCCACCCGTATGGCCCTGCGCCATTGGCCTTCGTTGAGATACACTGCGCCGCTTGGTTATAACCAGCATTTGGGATCAACATGACGTTCAAGGCTCCGGACAGCCTCGCCGAGCAAATTGCTCACCACCTTGCCGAGCGCATCATTCGTGGCGAACTAAAGCCCGCGGAGCGCATTCAGGAACAAAAAGTCACGCAGGCGTTGAACGTCAGCCGCGGCTCGGTGCGCGAAGCATTGCTGATTCTGGAGCGCCGTCATCTGGTGGCAATTCTGCCGCGTCGTGGCGCGCAGGTTACAGTGCTCAACGCGCACAACGTGCAGAGCCTGTGCACGTTGATGACTGAATTGTATGTGCTGCTGGGCATTGCGGTTGCTGAAAGGTGGCAGCATCAGAGCGATCTGGCCACCTTCCTGCAAATCCAGCAGCGTCTGATTGGCAGTTATGATCGTCAGGACGTAAAAGCCTTCGTTGAGGACAGCTTCAACGTAATGCGTGCGGCCTATCCGTTTGCCGACAATCCGTATCTGCAGGAAACCGTCGACAACCTGCAACCGTCCATGAGCCGCAGCTACTATCTGGCGCTCGACCAGCGCAAAGCCGAGATGCGCGACTACCTGACGTTGTTCGAGCAACTGCTTGAGGCGGTGGTTGCTCGTGATACGGCGCGGGTTCGCAGCGTATTGACCGATTACGGTCAACGCAGCTGTCAGTTGGTGCTCTCGGCTCTGGAAGCGGGCTGATCCCATGCGGCTGAAGTGCATCAAGCTGGCGGGGTTCAAATCCTTCGTCGACCCCACCACGGTGAACTTCCCCAGTAACATGGCGGCCGTTGTCGGCCCTAACGGCTGCGGCAAATCCAACATTATTGATGCCGTGCGCTGGGTCATGGGCGAAAGCTCTGCCAAGAATCTGCGCGGCGAGTCGATGACCGACGTCATCTTCAATGGCTCCACCAGCCGCAAGCCGGTCAGCCAGGCGAGCATCGAGTTGGTCTTTGACAACTCCGACGGCACCCTGGTTGGCGAATACGCGGCCTATGCCGAGATTTCCATTCGCCGCAAAGTCACCCGCGACAGTCAGAACACCTATTACCTGAACGGCACCAAATGCCGTCGGCGCGACATTACCGATATTTTCCTCGGCACCGGTCTAGGCCCGCGCAGCTACTCGATCATTGAGCAGGGCATGATCTCCAAGCTGATCGAAGCCAAGCCTGAAGACTTGCGTAATTTCATCGAGGAGGCGGCGGGTATCTCCAAGTACAAGGAGCGCCGTCGTGAGACTGAAAACCGCATCCGTCGTACCCACGAAAACCTCGCCCGCCTGACCGACCTTCGTGAAGAGCTGGAACGTCAACTGGAGCGCTTGCATCGTCAGGCTCAGGCTGCCGAGAAGTATCAGGAATACAAAGCCGAAGAGCGTCAGCTTAAGGCGCAGCTGTCGGCGTTACGCTGGCAGGCGCTGAACGAGCAAGTGGGTCAGCGCGAAGCGGTAATCGGCAACCAGGAAATCGGTTTCGAAGCATTGGTTGCTGATCAGCGTAATGCCGACGCCAGCATCGAGCGCTTGCGCGACGGTCATCACGATCTGTCGGAACGCTTCAATGTTGTTCAGGGGCGCTTCTATTCGGTGGGTGGTGATATTGCCCGTGTCGAGCAGAGTATCCAGCACGGCCAGCAACGGCTGCGGCAATTGCAGGACGACCTGCGTGAAGCCGAGCGTGCCCGCCAGGAAACCGAATCGCATCTGGGCCACGACCGCACACTGCTGGCGACGTTGGGCGAAGAGCTGGAAATGCTTGAGCCGGAGCAGGAGATGACCAGCGCCGCCGCCGAGGAGTCCGCTGCGTCGCTGGAAGATGCTGAAAGCGCGATGCATGGCTGGCAGGAGAAGTGGGACAGCTTCAACCTGAAGTCCGCCGAGCCTCGCCGTCAGGCAGAAGTTCAGCAGTCGCGCATCCAGCAACTGGAACAAAGCCTTGAGCGCCTGGCTGAACGGCAGCGACGTTTGGGCGAAGAATTGCAATTGCTCAAGGCGGACCCGGAAGACGCCGCGATCCTACAGTTGGACGAAGACCTCGCCACTCGGGAAATGTCTCTCGAAGAGCTGCATCTTGGCGAGGAGCAAGCGGTCGAGCGTCTGGAGCAACTGCGCAACGAACTGCAGCAGGCCAATCAGGCGCAGCAGCAGGCTCAAGGCGAATTGCAGCGTTTAAACGGACGTCTTGCTTCTCTTGAAGCCTTGCAGCAGGCCGCGCTTGACCCCGACACCGGCACGGCCGAATGGCTGCGCGATCATGATCTGGCGGAGCGTCCCCGTCTGGCTGAAGGCTTGCGGGTTGAGCCAGGCTGGGAGTTGGCCGTGGAAGCGGTGCTGGGCGCCGATCTGCAAGCGGTGTTGGTGGATGATCTCAACGGTCTGGATCTGGCCGGTTTTCAACAGGGCGATCTGCGCCTGATCAGCGCCAGCAATGAGGGCGCACGGATCCCTGGCAGTCTGCTGGATAAAGTCGACAGCGACATGGATTTGACCGCATGGCTCGGCCAGGTTCGCCCCGTCGAAAGCCTCGACGAAGCATTGGCCCAGCGCAGCCAGCTGGCGGCCGGGCAGAGCTTGATCAGTCGCGACGGTTATTGGGTTGGTCGGCACTTCCTGCGGGTGCGCCGTGCCAGTGAAGCGCAAAGCGGTGTGCTGGCGCGTGGTCAGGAGTTGCAGCGGCTGGAGCAGGAGCGCGATGAGCGTGAAGCCACATTGGCAACGCTTGAAGAGCAATTGTTGACCCTGCGCGAACAGCAATCGAAACAGGAAGAAGCCCGGGAAGAACTACGGCGCCGGGTGCAGGATGAAACCCGTCAGCAAAGCGAGCTTCGGGCGCAGTTGTCTGCCGCCAAGGTCAAGGTCGAACAGCTCACGCTGCGTCGCACTCGTCTGGATGAAGAACTCGCCGAACTGGGCGAGCAACGTGCCATGGAGCACGAGCATCTGGGCGAATCACGCCTGCAACTGCAGGACGCGCTGGACAGCATGGCGCTGGACACCGAGCAGCGTGAACTGCTTCAGGCTCAACGTGACAGCCTGCGCGAGCAGCTTGACCGGGTCCGTCAGGAGGCCCGCCAACATAAAGATCACGCCCATCAGTTGGCCGTACGCCTGGGTTCTCTCAAGGCGCAGCACGATTCCACTCGGCAGGCCCTTGAGCGTCTGGAGATGCAGGCCGAGCGCCTGACCGAAAAGCGTGAGCAGCTCGATCTGAATCTGGAGGAGGGCGAAGCTCCGCTGGAAGAGCTGCGTCTGAAACTTGAAGAATTACTTGAGCGGCGCATGGCGGTGGACGATGAAATGCGTACCGCGAAGAATGCGCTGGAAGATGCTGATCGCGAATTGCGCGATGCCGAAAAGCGCCGTACCCAGGCCGAGCAGCAATCGCAGCTGTTGCGTGGTCAACTGGAACAGCAGCGGATGGAATGGCAGTCGCTCACGGTGCGTCGTACCACCTTGCAGGATCAGTTGCTGGAAGACGGCTATGACCTGCATGGCGTATTGGCGACACTGACTGCTGAAGCCAGTGAAAAGGACGCCGAAGAAGAACTCGAGCGCATCGCCGGACGTATTCAGCGGCTGGGCGCGATCAACCTTGCCGCCATTGATGAGTACCAGCAACAGTCAGAGCGCAAACGTTATCTGGACGCGCAAAACGCTGATTTGGTGGAAG
Organism: Pseudomonas maioricensis; assembly: GCF_022790535.1. GTDB lineage: Bacteria > Pseudomonadota > Gammaproteobacteria > Pseudomonadales > Pseudomonadaceae > Aquipseudomonas > Aquipseudomonas maioricensis. The sequence continues at coordinate 61,628 of NZ_LOHG01000016.1, read as the reverse complement.
CGCTGGAAACCCTCGAAAACGTTATTCGCAAGATCGACAAAGAGACTCGAAATCGCTTCAAGGAGACCTTCGATCAGATAAATAGTGGAATTCAGGCACTTTTTCCAAAAGTTTTCGGTGGTGGCTCAGCTTATTTGGAACTGACGGGCGAAGATTTACTCGATACAGGGGTAACAATCATGGCGCGCCCGCCGGGCAAGAAAAACAGCACGATCCATTTGCTGTCCGGTGGCGAGAAAGCCTTGACTGCGTTGGCGTTGGTTTTCGCCATCTTCAAGCTCAATCCTGCACCGTTCTGCATGCTCGATGAGGTGGATGCACCGCTGGACGATGCCAACGTTGGACGCTACGCGCGATTGGTCAAGGAGATGTCGCAGACCGTGCAGTTCATCTACATCACCCACAACAAGATCGCCATGGAAATGGCTGATCAGTTAATGGGGGTTACGATGCATGAGCCAGGTTGTTCAAGGCTGGTGGCGGTTGATGTCGAAGAGGCAATGGCGTTGGTCGATGCTTGATCATGAGCGGTTGGACGGGGCAGAAATGGCCGATTAATGGCTCCCCGTGAACAACTCTGTGCGGTAGATATCGCTTTGCGCGCGAACCAGATGTAACAGACGGTGTAAAGTTACCTTTGGTCGTGCTAGTTTAATGTCCACTTTTTCTTTTCGCGTGGGCAAATTGCTAGTCAGAACATAGACTTGGCACCACGTTTTAAAGGGGTTTAGGCCCTTATTTTCAGCATTCTTTACTAGAGGCACTGGATTACATGGAAATCGGTCTGCGCGAGTGGCTGATCGTCATCGGCATAATTGTCATTGCCGGTATTCTTTTTGACGGCTGGCGCCGTATGCGCGGCGGCAAGGGGAAATTGAAATTCAGGCTGGACCGCAGCTTCTCGAACCTGCCGGACGACGACGAAAGCTCGTCCGCCGAGTTGTTGGGACCGCCGCGTGTACTGGATACGCACAAAGAGCCGCAACTCGACGAGGAAGATCTGCCGTCGATGAGCGCAACACCGCGGCAAGGCAAACGCAGTAACAAACGCAAGGATGAGCCGCAGCAAGGCGACCTCAACCTGGACATGGACGGCCCGAGCCTGTTCACCGGCCGTGACGATGATTTCCAGGACGACAAGCCTGCGCAGCGCATCACTGAAGACAAGGACCTGGCGCCGGTCGAAGAAGTGCTGGTCATCAGTGTTATCTGTCGCGATGAAAGTGGCTTCAAAGGTCCTGCGTTGCTGCAGAATATTCTGGAAAGCGGTCTGCGCTTTGGTGAGATGGACATTTTCCATCGCCACGAAAGCATGGCAGGCAATGGCGAAGTCCTGTTTTCCATGGCCAACGCGGTCAAGCCCGGCGTGTTTGATCTGGACGACATCGACCACTTCAGCACCCGTGCCGTGAGTTTCTTCCTTGGCTTGCCGGGTCCGCGTCATCCGAAGCAGGCCTTTGATGTGATGGTTGCCGCTGCTCGCAAGCTGGCTCATGAGCTCAACGGTGAGCTCAAGGATGACCAGCGCAGCGTCATGACCGCGCAGACCATCGAGCATTATCGTCAGCGGATCGTCGAATTCGAACGCCGCGCTCTGACTCAGCGTCGTTGATAAAACGCATTCTTTGTCGGCTCCGTAATACTGTAGGAGCTGCCGAAGGCTGCGAAGGGCCGCAGGTCCCAAAACGCATTAACACCGGAGCAGCCTAGGCTGCTCTTTTGCTTTTGAAGAGAACACCGCATGAAAGCCGCCGAAACCCGAATCCTTGAATTGCGCGCCGAGTTGGATCAGCACAACTACCGCTATCACGTTCTCGACGAGCCCAGCATTCCGGATGCCGAGTACGACCGGCTGTTCCATGAACTCAAAGCCCTTGAAGCAGAAAATCCACACCTCGTGACGCCGGATTCGCCTACTCAGCGGGTTGGTAGCGCGGCACTGTCGGCGTTTACACAAGTACGCCATGAAGTGCCGATGCTCAGCCTGGGCAACGCCTTCGAAGAAGTCGACATGCGTGAGTTTGACCGCCGCGTAACGGAAGGGCTGGATCTGCCTGTCGGCGATCTTTTCGGTAACGGCGCGAACGTGCAGTACAGCTGCGAGCCGAAGCTCGACGGTCTGGCGGTCAGCCTGCTGTATCGCGACGGTGCGCTGGTGCGTGGTGCCACACGTGGTGACGGTACTACCGGCGAAGACATCAGCATCAATGTGCGCACCGTGCGCAACATACCGCTGAAGCTGCACGGTACGGGCTGGCCTGACGTGCTGGAAGTACGTGGGGAGGTGTTCATGTCCAAGGCGGGCTTCGAGCGCCTTAATGCGAGTCAGGCGCAAGTCGGCGGCAAGACCTTCGCCAACCCCCGGAACGCAGCGGCAGGTAGCCTGCGCCAACTGGACTCGAAGATTACTGCCAATCGTCCGCTGGAATTCTGTGCGTATGGTCTGGGCCAAGTGTCTTCGGAAATTTCAGACACCCATATCGGCAACCTGAACCAGCTCAAGGAATGGGGCATGCCGGTCAGCCGAGAGCTGAAACTGGCGAACGGCATCGACGAATGCCTGGCGTATTACCACGATATTGGCGAGCGGCGTTTGGGCCTCAGCTACGAAATCGACGGTGTGGTTTTCAAGGTCAACGATCTGGCTTCACAGCGCGAACTGGGTTTCCGTGCCAGGGAGCCGCGTTGGGCCATTGCTCATAAATTCCCGGCGATGGAAGAGCTCACGGAATTGCTCGACGTCGAGTTTCAAGTGGGGCGTACCGGGGCCGTTACTCCGGTCGCACGGCTCAAGCCCGTCAAGGTAGCAGGTGTGACGGTTGCCAACGCCACGCTGCACAACATGGACGAAGTGGCACGTCTGGGGCTGATGATCGGCGATACCGTGATCATCCGTCGCGCAGGTGATGTGATCCCGCAAGTCGTTCAGGTGGTGCTGGAGCGTCGACCCGAAGACGCGCGGGCTGTGGAAATCCCGCAAACCTGCCCGGTGTGCGGTTCTCATGTCGAGCGCACGCAGCTGATCAAGCGCAGCAAGGGCAAGGAAACCGTCAGCGAAGGTGCGGTGTATCGTTGCGTCGGGCGACTGGCCTGCGGCGCGCAACTCAAGCAGGCGATCATCCATTACGTCTCTCGGCGGGCGATGGATATCGAAGGTCTGGGCGATAAAACTATCGAGCAATTGGTGGACGAAAAACTGATCGGTTCGCCAGCCGATCTGTACGCACTGACGTTCGAGCAAATCGTCGATCTGGAAGGCTTTGCGGAAATCTCCAGCAAAAAACTTCTCAAAGCGATTGAAGACAGCAAGCAACCGACACTGGCACGTTTCATCTATGCGCTGGGTATTCCCGATGTGGGCGAGGAGACCGCTAAGGTCCTGGCCCGCTCGCTGGCGTCGCTGGAACGGGTCAAACAGGCCTTGCCTGAGGTGCTGACCTATCTGCCGGATGTGGGCCTGGAAGTGGCTCACGAAATTCACAGCTTTTTCGAAGATGAGCATAACCAGAACGTCATTGACGCGCTCCTGGGCGAGCGCGGCCTGCAGTTGCAGGATGAGGGCGGGCTCGGTGCTGAATTCGCTGCCAGCGCAACGCTGGGCGGGATGATCGACAAACTGAACATCCCGTCGGTGGGCCCCGGCGCCGCGCAGAAGCTCGCTGACAAGTTCGGCTCGCTGGAAGGCATCATCAAGGCCGACTGGCTGGACATGCGCCAGGCCTTGCCGGAGAAACAGGCCAGGGCGGTGCGTGAGTTCTTCGATAAACCGGAGAACGCCGAGCGTGGAATGGCCATCGAAGCCCAGTTGAAAGACTTCGGCATGCACTGGCAGAGCGAGAAAAAAGTCGTCGAAGGCTTGCCATTGACCGGTCAGACCTGGGTCCTGACCGGTTCTCTTGAACTGATGAGCCGCGATGTCGCCAAGGAAAAGCTGGAAAGCCTGGGCGCCAGGGTGTCGGGTTCGGTATCGGCGAAAACTCACACTGTGGTCGCCGGGCCGGGGGCAGGGTCAAAGCTGACCAAAGCCAACGAGCTGGGTTTGAAAGTGCTGGATGAGGAGGCGTTCGTGGCTTTCTTGACCAAGCATGGCATTAATGCGGAATGACCTTTACGTAGGAGCCAACTTATTGGCGAGGCGGTCAGCCTGAAAGATGCCCGCCTCTGACAAACCGCCTCGCGAATGAATTCGCTCCTACCGGGTCTTGTGCTTCATCAGGTGCAACGGAACGACGGCAACCGGCGATGATCTAGTGCATGCTGGCCCACCAGGAGATCGCCATGTACCGGTTTTTCGAACAGCTCAGTTCTCGCATTGCTGCACCCTTCGTTGGCGAAACCCGGCGTAATAGCAAGGTCTGGCAATGTCAGTGTGGTCAGTCAGTATTCTTTCCCAATACCCGGTGCCTGGCCTGCTCGGCTGCGCTGGGTTACCTTCCGGAGCAGGGGCGAATTGCTGCCCTTGAACCCGGTCCCGATCAAGACACCTGGCGGTTGAGTGACGAACCCGGAGCCGGGCTGTATCGGCGTTGCGCCAACCTCGATACCCCTGCTGCCTGCAACTGGCTGTTTCCTGCGTACGATAGCGGCGAATTCTGCATCGCCTGTAGCCTCAACCGAACCATTCCAGATTTGTCGATCCCGGAAAACGGCGAGCGTTGGTGCAAGGTAGAAACGGCCAAGCGCCGACTGGTTGCGCAGTTGATCTCTCTCGGACTGAAAGTCGTTCCCAAGACCCAGGATGAAGAGCGTGGACTGGCCTTTGAATTTCTGGGTATCGATCTGGAAGGCAAGGCGCCTACCACGGGCCACGCCAATGGCCTGATCACCCTGGATATCAAAGAGGCGGACGACGCCCATCGCGAGAAAATTCGTGTGCAAATGCACGAGCCGTATCGAACCCTGCTTGGGCATTTCCGCCATGAAGTAGGGCACTACTATTGGGATCGCTTGATCGCGAATACGTGGTGGCAGGATGGGTATCGCAACCTGTTCGGCGATGAACGCGCCAGCTATGCCGAAGCGCTGGATCATCACTATCAGCACGGAGCGCCTGCCGACTGGCAGCAAAATTTCGTCAGTGCCTATGCCACCATGCATCCGTGGGAAGACTGGGCTGAAACCTGGGCACATTACCTGCACATGATGGATGCGGTCGATACGGCACTGGGTTTTGGCATGAGCGCCCGCGATATGGACCTGGATTATCAGCCGTTTCCGCTGGAGACACTCTACGACCCTCAGCACCCCGGCGGACCGGCCTTCCTGTCGTTCGTCAACGCCTGGATCGAATTGGCGGGCATGCTGAACGAACTGTCACGCAGCATGGGCCAGCCGGACTTCTACCCGTTCATTCTGCCCCCTGCGGTGATCACCAAACTGCATTTCATTCACTTGGTGATCCAGGATGCAGGTGGCAAAGCGGATGAAGTATTGCAGGCGCAGTAGGGACTTGCTCCATCACGCAGATCTGTAGGAGCTGCCGAAGGCTGCGATGCGGTGAGTCAGGCAGAATGCTTTCGCAGCCTCCGGCAGCTCCTACAGATTGAGTTATGGCAACGAGTTGCTTACTCCAAGACTAAACCTTCAACACCAACTTCCCGAAATTCTCCCCCTTGAACAGCCTCTGCAATGTTTCGGGGAAGGTTTCCAGTCCGTCAACGATGTCTTCACGACTCTTGAGTTTGCCCTGGGCCATCCATCCGGCCATCTCCTGGCCTGCAGCGGCGAACTTGCTCGCGTAATCCATGACCACGAAGCCCTCCATGCGAGCCCTGTTGACCAGTAGCGACAGGTAATTGCTGGGTCCCTTGACCGGCGATGTGTTGTTGTACTGGCTGATTGCGCCACAGATCACGACCCGCGCCTTGGGTGCCAGGCGGCTGAGCACCGCATCAAGGATGTCGCCACCCACGTTGTCGAAGTAAACGCTCACGCCATTGGGGCATTCACGCTTCAACCCTGCCAGTACATCTTCGCTCTTGTAATCGATAACCCCATCGAATCCCAGTTCATTGATCAGTGATTCACATTTCTGCTTCCCGCCCGCGATACCGATGACGCGGCAGCCTTTCAATTTGGCGATTTGCCCGGCCACACTGCCTACTGCGCCCGCAGCACCGGATATCACTACAGTGTCGCCACTTTGCGGCGCGCCGACATCCAGCAGGGCGAAATAGGCGGTCATGCCGGTCATGCCCAGAGCGGAGAGATAACGGGGCAGCGGGGCAAGGTTCGGGTCTACCTTGTAGAAGCCTTTGGGCTCACCCAGGAAGTAATCCTGAACACCCAGTGCACCCTGGACAAAATCACCCACGGCGAACTGATCATTTTGCGAGCCAACAACTTCGCCCACGCCCAGCGCCCGCATCACTTCGCCCAACCCGACTGGAGCAATGTACGACTTGCCTTCATTCATCCAGCCGCGCATTGCAGGGTCCAGCGACAGATAGTGATTTCTGACCAGAATCTGCCCACTGTTCAGTTCGCCGACCGGTACTTCCTGATAGGTGAAGTCTTCGCGGCTCGCCTCGCCGACCGGGCGTTTTGCTAGCAGGAATTGGCGGTTAGTCTGGGTGCTCATGGCAGCTCCTTGTGAGAGGTTAAACGTTTATTGAAGTCTCTGAGTCGATGCCCGGCAAGTGAAGATCAGCTTGCGAATACGATTCGATCCAGTTCGATGATGAGGCGCCTTATATAAAAGGCTCCGTTTTTTCAAGCGTGGCAGGTAATTCCGGTGTGATTAATGTGTAAGTTTTTACGGGTGTGTATGCAAGTATGACTAAATAGCCGTTTAGAAATGTGCAGTAAGATTTGCGTGGTATTGCAGGGTGTTGTGACCTCTTCATTTATGGAAAAGTGCCGCTCCCCGAGTGAGGGGCGCACTATTTCAAATGGAGTCATACATTGAAGAAGACAATAAGCTCTCTTGCCGCACTGGTCATGGCTGTTTCGTTCGCTGCTCAGGCAGTCGCTAATCCTGCAGATCCTCTGCATATCTCCGGTGACTATACCTGCACAGGGTTCGATAGCCATGACGGCGCCTTTAAAGGCGCCTTGACGTTAAAGCTGGACGAGCAGGCCAGTCATTTTCAGCAGGGCTTTGGCGCTTATCAGTTCAAGCTGGACGTCGATATCGATGGGCATGCCTCAACGTTCTCGGGCTATGCCGCAGCACAGCGTCAATCCCTGGCGATGTATTTTGCCAACGACAGCAAACAGGCACCCACGGATCGTGGCGTCGGTCTGGCACTGATTAGCCATGATCAGGATTCAGGCGGAAATTACATTACAACGTTACACAAGTCTTATTATCTGCCGGATTACATGCGTACTTCGAAAGAGGGGAAAGGACCCGGTGGGCGAGGCACAGAAGTCTGCACTAAGGTTATAAAGCGATAGTTGGCGATACAGGATGAGCTGCTTGAGCGGTAAGTGCTGAATAAAGCTTGAGGGGAGGCTCACCACCGCCGGTGTGCAGAGGGATGACAACACGATCGATATTCCAGGGTAAATAGTTATGCAGGTAGATCAATAGCCCAGACTGATCTACATTACTCGCATTGCCTGAAACTTGAGTTGCCGTAATGTCTTCCATCTGTATGCCTACCCTTTACCCGAACGTCCTGCGCCCTGGAGATGCGGTCGCTCTGGTTTCACCGGCTGGTCCGGTCGCGGCAGGGAAGGTCGAAAGTGCGGTTGAGGTTCTTAAAGGTTGGGGGCTCAAACCTCGAATCTACCCTCACGCACTGGACACTCATTCCTTTTATGCCGGGACAGATGAACATCGGCTTGCTGACTTCAACGCAGCGCTGGCTGACCCGGAAATTCGTGCAATATTCTGCAATCGTGGTGGCTATGGCGCACAACGTATCGTTAGGCATCTGGACTTCGATGCAGTGCGGCGTGATCCAAAACTGGTAATCGGGTTTTCCGACATCACGGCTTTTCACGGGGCGCTCTGGGAGCATGCCCGACTGGCAACCATTCATGGCCCGGTGGCCAGCCAGCTGGAGCGGGGAGGCGTGTTCGTCAGTGGCCTGCGGCACGCGACCATGAGCACCGAACCGGTTCTGGTGACAGCCAGTCCAGCCGAAGCCACTTTTGATGTGCGTACCCGGGGCAGCGCCCGCGGCGTATTGCTGGGCGGCAATCTGAGCATCCTGAGCAGCAGCGTGGGCACCGATTACATGCCGGATCTGAACGGCGCCATTCTGTTGATCGAGGATGTGAGCGAAGCGGCCTATCGCGTCGACCGCTTGCTTACCCACCTGCTTAACAGCGGCGCTTTAGAGGGCCTGGCGGGTATCGCTGTAGGTCAGTTCAGTGAGCCAAAGGGGTCTACAGGCTCGATCACCCATTCAAGCGTATTGATGGAACGACTTGGCGATCTGGGCATTCCTGTACTGGGTGGCCTTTCCATCGGTCATGACGCCGTCAATTACGCAGTACCATTGGGCGTTGAAGCCACCCTTGATGCGGATGCCGGTACCTTGCAAGTAGGTGCTGCCACTCGCTGAACCTGCCTTGCACATGTTCAGCGCTCGAACCCTGGTCATTGCTTCAAATCGGGCTTTTATCAGGCGTTCGAGCAGTGCAGTCGAGCTGGTTTAGCTGAAAATTTCAGTGTCGTGGACTGGGTGTGGTCAGCGTCGTGTGCCGAATCCATCCTGAAAACGACTCCGGCATAGCTATTAGCCATTATCTCGGCGTCAATCTCTTGTACATCCCTGAAGCCGTTGCGAATCTGCACGATTATTGAATGACGTGATGAAAAGGTACTGATTCAGTGGCCTTCACGCTTTGAGTGATCGAACGGAGATGAGCGCTATGATTTCGGCCGTGCAAGCTCGCGTAGCCAACCTCGGAATGGCGAAAAAACTTGGCGTTGGTTTTACGCTGGTTTTGCTCCTGACCGCGTTGGTGGCGGCCATTGGTGTCTGGTCGCTTAAAAGTATCAGCGTGCATTTCGATGGGTTGAAGCAGATGTCGTCCCTGAACAGCGGGCTGCTCAAGGTTCGATTGCTTGAGCAGGAATACGCGTTGCATAGCGACCCTAAGTTGGTTGAGCAACTGCACACTGGCGTCGATGAGTTGAATGCACTCGCCGAACAACTGAAAAGCCAGTCCCCTGCCAGCGAGTCGCGCATGACCGACGTTCAGCAGACGCTGGTTGCCTACCGCAAGACCTTCGATCAATTTGTCGATATCAGCCAGAGCAAGGATATTGCTCTGGAAATGGCCAGTTGGTCGGTATCAAGCGTTGCCAACAATTTAGATGTCCTGCAGGCCGGACTGGCAGATGACGGGGCCTATGGGCTCAAGGACTCGAAGGGCGAGCAGGGCTCGGAGTTCATTGAGCAGGCCAACCAGGTCAGTCAGGTTTCCAGATTGATGATGCAGGCCATGGATGAGGCCCGTGTGCGCCTCGACAAGAGTCGCAAGACAGGCTCGGGTGACGAGGTTAAAACCGGCCGGATCGAACAGGCCGATGAGGCCAAGGCCCTGGCTGAAGAACTCAAAGGGGTGGTCAAGGATGAGGGGTACCTGACGGTGTTGGGGGAGGTCAGCACGCATATCGTCAACTTCACCGAAAAGCTCAACGAGTACACCGATCTGCTTGCCAGCGAGGCGCAGGTCTCGTTGCAGTTGGCAGCCAATGCAAGGCAGGTCGTCGAGCAGGTCAAACAGGCCTACGCTGCTGAAGATCAGTCCATGCAGACGCAGCTTGGCATCAACACCTTGCAGATTATCGGTTCATCGGTGGTTGCTTTGTTGGTAGGAGTCATTGCTTCGCTGTTGATCACCCGCCTGATTGTTCGGCCACTGCGAAGTGTGATTGCCATTGCTCAACGTATTGCTGCAGGTGATCTGAGCGGTGGCATTGATGTGCAGCGTCGGGATGAGATCGGCCAGTTAATGCTCGCCATGCAGCAGATGGGCGCTGGTTTGAGCGGTATTGTCAGGGGGCTGCAAGCAGGCATCCATCAACTGGCCGTCTCGGCGCATTCCCTTTCAGCCGTGACCGAGCAAACCCATCGCGAAGTCAGTAGTCAGCAGGAGGAGACCGACCAGGTTGCGACCGCCATGAACCAAATGACGGCAACGGTGCATGATGTCGCCCGTAATGCCGAGGAGGCGGCGTTTGCTGCGCAGAGTGCCGACGATAAAGTTACCAGCGGTCAGACCGTGGTACGCCAGAGCCTGCAGCGTATCGAGCAACTGGCCAGTTCGTCGGCATCAGCGAGCAGCAGTATTGAAAACCTCAGTGCTGAAATCCAGAACATTGGCACAGTGCTGGGGGTGATCAAAAGCGTGGCCGAACAGACCAATCTTTTAGCACTGAACGCGGCCATCGAAGCTGCGCGTGCGGGTGAGCAGGGAAGAGGCTTTGCAGTGGTTGCCGATGAAGTACGGGCTCTGGCCAAACGTACTCAGCAATCCACCGAAGAAATCGAACGTCTCGTGAGCAGTCTTCGCAATGGTGCGTCCGCCTCCGTGGCGCAGATCCAGAGCAGCGGTGAGCTGGTCAAACTTGCGGTCAGCGATGTGCTGCAAACCGAAAGTGCACTGGGCAGCATTGCGTCGGCAGTGTCGATGATTCAGCAAATGAATCAGCAAATCGCAGCCGCGGCACAAGAGCAGACTTCAGTGGCTGAAGAGATCAACCGCAGCGTCACCAGCATTCGCGCGAGCGCCGATCAGTCCGCTGTGGCCATGCAAGGCAATGCGACGTCGAGTATTGAGCTGGCGTCGCTGGGAACCGAACTGAAAGGGATGGTTGGGCATTTCAGGTTGTAGGGTGACTGGGTTTTTGCCGGCCTGTAGGAGCTGCCGAAGGCTGCGAAGCACTTAGCCTGATGCAGCGCCATCGCAGCCTTTGGCAGCTCCTGCAGATCGCATGTATTCGAAGCGACCGGCCTCTACCTGCCTCTACCGGCGTGAACGCCCATTCAGGATCACCAACGTCAGAACCCCCGCCACAATCCCCCAGAACGCAGAGCCAATGGACAGCAGGGTCAGTCCCGAGGCGGTCACCATGAAGGTGATCAGTGCCGCTTCGCGCTCTTTGGGTTCGTTCATGGCGACTGTCAGGCCATTGATGATCGAGCCGAACAGCGCAAGGGCGGCAATCGACAACACCAGCTCCTTGGGAAACGAGGCAAACAGCGCGGCTAACGCTGCGCCATAGATCCCGGCAATGGCGTAGAACACTCCGCACCAGACTGCAGCGGTGTAACGCTTGTCACGATCTTCGTGAGCGTGGGCGCCGGTGCAAATGGCTGCACTGATAGCAGCGAGGTTGATCCCGTGGGAGCCGAACGGTGCCAGGACCAGTGAGGCGATGCCGGTTGCAGAAATCAGCGGAGAGGCCGGCACGTGGTAGCCATCAGCGCGTAACACTGCGACGCCCGGCATATTCTGCGAAGTCATGGCGACCACAAACAGCGGAATACCAATGCTGACGGTCGCCGCCAGGGAAAACTCTGGCGTGGTCCAGACGGGCATCGCCACTTCAAGTTTGAAACCGCTGAAATCCAGTAAGCCGAGCCATCCGGACAGTGCCGTCCCCACCAGCAGAGCGGCCAGCACCGCGTAGCGTGGTGACACCCGCTTGATCAGCAAATAGGTAAAGAACATGCCCAGTACCAGCGCGGTGCGGTGTTGGGCGGCGACGAAGATTTCACTGCCAATCTTGAACAGAATGCCCGCCAGTAAAGCCGCTGCAAGGGATGCCGGAAGCTTTTTTACCAGCCGGTCAAAGCTGCCGGTCACGCCGCAGATGATCACCAGAACTGCGCAGGTAATGAAGGCGCCGATCGCTTCGGGATACGCCACGCCGCCCAGGCTGGTAATCAGCAGCGCTGCGCCGGGGGTCGACCATGCCACGGTGATGGGTGTTCTGTAGCGTAAGGACAGGCCGATGCTGCACACGGCCATGCCCATGAATAATGCCCAGATCCACGAAGAGATTTGCCCACTGGTGAGCCCCGCGGCCTGACCAGCCTGGAACATCAGCACCAGCGAACTGGTGCAGCCCGTCATCATGGCAATGAAGCCTGCGACGATGGCGGCGGGCGACGTATCGGCGAGAGGGCGCAGACGGGTGGGGTTTGAAGCGTTCATCGATCCATCCTTGAGCGTGTGCAACGGCAGGCGACAAGCGTAAACGTAGTGCTATCAGAGTGTTGCGATACAGCGGCATTCGTAAACGTGAGTACAGTTACGATGTGCTCAGGGCAATCGTTCAGCTCAGCAACAGAGAGCCCGTAGGGCCGAAGGATTATCTGCGAATGGACCGGCCTCTGTCGGCTAAAAGCGAGGCCTACAGGTCCGGTGCTGGATTTTTAATCATCCTCACGAGAAACAGGCCGCGCACCGCTCTGCAACGTTTTGCCCAGCGCCTCGTTGACTTGCAGCCAACCGTCGACCGCCTCGCGACCCGCCTCGGCAAAGACCCGTTGCAGCAGCTTCACCTGTTCGCGGCGCAATGCCTGTTCGAATTTCACGCCTTCTTCAGTCAGGCCGAGTAAACGCTTGCGCTTGTCGCTGTCCGGGGCTGCGCTCTGGACCAGATCCATGGCAATCAGTTGGCGCAGCGGTGCATTCAGCGCTTGCTTGCTCACGCCGAGCACGCTGAGCAGCTCTTTCACGCTCAAGCCGGGGTAGCGAGCGATGAAAAAGACGATGCGCTGATGCACGCGGCTGAAGCCTCGTCGGGCAAGCATTTCGTCTGCTTTGGCCGTGAATGCCTGATACCCGAAGAAAAAAGCTTCCATGGCGATTTGCTGAGATGCGGAGTTTTTAAGGTCAAGCATATTGACGTATCTAGGTCCGGCGTCGTAATTTCGGTCAACCAGTTTGACTTATTTCCAATTACTTCGGCTAGCGGTGATCTCAATGGCTTTCTCCGAACGCGTGTCCCGGCTTAAAAGTTCTCTGATTCGTGAAATCCTTGCCGCAGCGCAGCGTCCGGAAGTCATGTCCTTCGCGGGTGGCCTGCCTGCCGAAGCGATGCTGCCTCGGGTGGAGTGGGCGGACATGCCTGTTTCGCTCGGCCAATATGGCATGAGTGAGGGCGAGCCCGGATTGCGCGAGGCCTTGGCTGCTGAGGCGCGGGCGATTGGTCTGCAGTGCGATGTCAGCCAGGTGCTGATTGTCAGTGGTTCGCAGCAGACGCTGGATCTGGCCGCCAAGCTGTACATCGATAAAGGCACGCAGATCGTGCTTGAGGCGCCGACTTATCTCGCGGCGCTGCAAATATTCCAGTTGTTTGGTGCTGACTGCCTGACCGTCCCGCTACAGGCCGACGGCCCTGATTTACCTGCTTTGCGACAGCAACTGGAGCAGCACAACCCTGCGTTTGCTTACTTGATTCCGACCTTCCAGAACCCGTCCGCAGTGCGTTACAGCGAAGCCAGTCGTGAAGCGGTGGCTGCCTTGCTCGATGAGTTTGGCGTGACCCTGATCGAAGACGAACCTTATCGTGACCTCACGTTTGATGGGGGCAGTGCCAGACCTATCGCCAGCCGTTTGCAAAAGGCCAGTTGGATCTACACCGGCACCGTGTCGAAAACGCTGCTGCCGGGTCTGAGGGTCGGTTACTTGATCGCCAGTCCGGATCTGTTCCCGCATCTACTGCGTTTGAAGCAGTCGGCGGATTTGCACACTAACCGGTTGGGCCAGTGGCAGGCGCTGCAATGGATTGGCACCGAGCACTACCGTGAGCATTTGTCTGAGCTGCAGAGCTTCTACCGTCAGCGTCGGGATGCATTTGAGGCTGCACTGAAACGACATTTTGCCGATATAGCTGACTGGAACAGTCCGCAAGGTGGTCTGTTTTTCTGGCTGACGCTCAAGCAGCCAATGGACACACGGAGCTTGCTCGACGAAGCGCTGAGGCAGGATGTAGCGTTTATGCCGGGGGAGCCTTTTTTTGCTGATCCGGATGCCAACCTTGGCTACCTGAGGCTGAACTTCAGTCATATTGATCCGGCCCGTCTCGATGAAGGCCTGAAAAGATTGGCAGCGGTCGTGCGTCAGGCCCGTTTAGAGCAAGTCGCGTAATGGCGTGGACCAGGCGAAGCATTCAAGGAGAAGGGTATGTATAAGGTTTACGGCGATTACAATTCGGGCAACTGCTACAAGATCAAGCTGATGCTTAGCCTGTTGGGTGTTGAGTACCACTGGGTGCCGGTGGACATTCTCAACGGTGAAACCCAGACCGCTGCGTTTCTGGAGAAGAACCCCAACGGCAAGATCCCGGTGCTGGAGCTCGAGGACGGGACTTGCCTGTGGGAGTCCAATGCGATTCTCAATTTCCTGGCCGATGGTAGCCAGTACCTGCCGGGTGAGCCGCGGTTGCGTACGCAGGTGTTGCAATGGCAGTTCTTCGAGCAATACAGCCATGAGCCGAGTATTGCCGTAGCACGCTTTATCCAGTTTTACCTTGGGTTGCCTGACGAGCGACTTGAAGAGTATCGCTCGCTGCACAAGGCAGGTTACCGCGCCTTGGCGGTGATGGAGCAGCAACTGAAGCGCACGCCGTTTCTGGTAGGGGAGACCTTCTCCATCGCCGATATCGCGCTGTACGCGTATACCCACGTTGCCCATCAAGGCGGCTTTGATCTGACGCCTTATCCAGGCATCGAGCAATGGCTGGAGCGAGTGAAGGCGCAGCCCGGCTATGTCGGCATGCTGGATTGATCGTCAGAGGCACCTGAAAAAACCGGTCACGCAACATGACCGGTTTTTTTATGTCCGATTGTTTTAGCAGGTTGAAATCGCTGGGTCGGGCTGGCACTGGCCGTTAATCTTCGCGCCGGTCGGGATCAGCTTTGCCCATCCATCACAATCACTCTCGGGAAAGGAGTTCCACATGCGCTTTTCAATGATGGCCGTTTTGACATTCATGGCGCTGGGCATCGGCTGCTCTGCTTCTGCCCAGACAGCAGACTGCAATGCCAATCAGGCGGCCATGAACCGCTGTGCAGGTCAAAAGCTGGCTGCGCTCGATGCTGAGTTGAACAAGCAGTACAAGGCGCAAATGGCCTATTTGCAGAGCCCGGCGAAAAAACAGGCGCTCAAGGGCGCGCAGCAGAAATGGATCGCTTTTCGTGATGCGGATTGTCTTTATCAGGTCGGCAAGGCTGAGGACTCCGGCTCAATCTGGCCGCTGCAGCAGTCTCAATGCCTGGCCGAACATACTCAAGTGCGGGTCGAGCAGTTGAAGGCGTATTCGACGTGCCGTGAGCAAGGCTGCCCGAACTGATGTCGGGCAGTCAGCATTCAATCAGACGGCTGCGAAGCGCTGATTCAGATAGTCGATGATCACTTTGGACTCGTACATCCAGGTGGTCTTGCCGTCCTCTTCAATACGCAGGCAAGGCACTTTGATCTTGCCGCCCTCATTGAGCAGTGTCTGACGATCCTGTTCATTGTTCTTGGCGTCGTGCAGCACAACCGGCACATTGAGCTTGTGCAGGGTGCGTCGCGTCTTGACGCAGAACGGGCAGGCATTGAACTGATAAAGGCTCAGATTTTTTGCTGATTGCTCGACGGCTGCCTGAGCCTCGGGCGTGCGTTTTTTCTTCGCCGGGCGGGTGATGAAGTCGATGAAGATGACCAGTTGGCCCAGACCAACCCTTAATGCCTTGATAAACACGTGAAGACCTCGCAGAAGACGGGCGTGAAGTGATCGCCCGCGCCCGGCGAATGCTCAGCCGGGCAGGGCGTCAATCACTTGATGAGGCTGAGGAACTCGCCGCGGGTTGAAGCGTTATCGCGGAATTCGCCGAGCATTACCGAGGTGATCATTGAAGAGTTCTGCTTTTCAACGCCGCGCATCATCATGCACATGTGCTTGGCTTCGATCACCACCGCGACACCCAGCGCACCGGTAACCTGCATGATCGCTTCGGCGATCTGACGGCTGAGGTTTTCCTGGATCTGCAGGCGACGAGCATACATGTCGACGATGCGAGCGACCTTGGACAGTCCCAGCACCTTGCCGTTAGGGATGTAAGCAACGTGCGCCTTGCCAATGAACGGCAGCAGGTGGTGTTCACACAACGAATACAGTTCGATGTCCTTGACCATCACCATTTCGCTGGCATCGGAGCTGAACAGGGCACCGTTGGTGACCTCTTCCAGAGTTTGTTCATAACCGCGACACAGGTACTGCATCGCCTTGGCAGCGCGCTTGGGAGTGTCGAGCAGACCTTCGCGGGAAACGTCTTCCCCCAGTTGGCCAAGGATCGCGGTGTAGTTCTGTTCCAGTGTCACAGGGGTTGATTCCATAAGGTTTTCAGATAGGTACCATGTCGGGTCGTACCAATGTTGTACCAATCCAGCTCTATTCGAGTTTCCCGATCTCGCCCAATCAGCGCCCGAGTCAAGCGGATGCATAAATCGACAGCGGGATTTGCCGCTTCGCTTAAGCCATTGCCGGGCTTTTTCTGGCAGGTCGCACATAGTAGCGTAGGTGCGACTGTAGTTGTATTGCCGTCTATTACAGAAGGGCCTATTGGTGTGACAGCAGGCTGGTCGTTCAGGTTTTTTAGCTGAAGGCACAGCAGTCGAGAAGGTGGACATCCCGGTAGATTTCTTCACCTTTTTCGATCTCTGCTTTGCGCAGATCGTAGGACGCTTGAAGATTCAACCAGAATTGCGCAGATGTACCGAGTGCCGTTGCGAGACGCAATGCGACATCTGCACTGATGTTGCGTCGTTCTCTGACAATATCGTTGACTGTCGGGGCCGAGACATGAAGCGCGCGGGCGAGTGCTGCCGGGGTCACCCCCAGTGGCTCAAGAAACTCTTCCTTGAGAATTTCTCCCGGATGTATCGGGCGCATGCCGTTCTTATGCATGGTTCACCTCAGTGATAGTCAACAATTTCTATATGTTCCGGTCCATTGCTGCCCCATACGAAGCAAACTCTGAACTGAGCGTTGATGCGTATGCTGTGCTGGCCTTGTCTGTCCCCCTGAAGCTCTTCAAGCCTATTGCCGGGTGGTGACTTGAGATCTTTCAGCGCAGTTGCAGCGTCGAGCATCGCCAGCTTTCTTTCAGCTACATTTTTCACCCCGCTCCAACGTCTGGTCTTGCCGGTTTCAAAAAGCGTCTGGGTATCGATGCAGCGAAAGCTCTGAATCATCTATAATGCTTAACGTTATTCGTTAAATTTCGAGTATATAGGAGCGTACTTATTTATCAAGCGGCATCTCTGGGGGGGGGGGATTGTACCCAGTCGCTTACCAACCCCGTACCAACCCGCTACAGACTTAACACCTCCTGTGCTGTCTGAATGAACAGGTAACAAATACCTGTCGCATGAGAGAGTTAAGTGATGTTTGGTCGAATGGTGAAAGTGGCAATGGTGATTGCAGTGCTGTCTACAGTTTCAGGCTGTTGGCCGTTCTGGGGTCCAGGCGGACCCGGCGGGCATGGAGGCGGTGGTGGGCATGGCGGCGGTCACTATGAAGGTGGCGACCGCGGTGGTCCGGGTGGCGGCGGCCCTGGCGGGCGTCCATAACGCCCCCGGCGCTGACTCAGGCTGCGACGGTCTATTCGTCGCGGCCTTCCATCATGGTCCGTTTGAGCATGACGTACACCGCGCCTGCGCCGCCATGTTTAGCCTGACACGAGCAGAAGCCCAACACTTGCGGGTGTTGTCGCAACCAGGTGTTGACGTGGCTTTTGATCATCGGCCGCTTGCCATCCAGGCGCACTGCCTTGCCATGGGTAACGCGCACGCAGCGGATTTCCAGTTTGGTCGCTTCTGCAAGAAACTCCCACAAGGTTTCCCGTGCGACCTCAACGGTCATGCCGTGCAGGTCCAGACTGCCTTCGAAGCTGATCTGGCCAAGCTTCAGCTTGCGCATCTGGCCTTCCTGAACACCATCGCGTGACCAGCTCAGCACATCCTCTGGTCCGACATCGATTACGAACTGATCAGACAATCCGTCGACTCTTGTCGAGTCGGTGCGCACCGTCGCGGACTGGCGCAGTTTGGCCAGGAGTTTGCGGTCGGTTTTCGGTTTGCCTACATCGGCATATTCTTGCTTGATGGGCTTGACGCCGCGTAACTCGTTTTTGAACAGGGAAAAGTCATCGTCTTGCATGTCAGCCTCCGCGAAGGAGGCTAGTTTAACCAA
The DNA here is from genome assembly GCF_022790535.1 of Pseudomonas maioricensis. GTDB lineage: Bacteria > Pseudomonadota > Gammaproteobacteria > Pseudomonadales > Pseudomonadaceae > Aquipseudomonas > Aquipseudomonas maioricensis. The sequence goes on along the minus strand of NZ_LOHG01000016.1, from coordinate 43,474 downwards.
GTCGCAGTGTCAGCGGTGGCGTGATCCCGATATAGGCGCAGTGAGGCGGGACTGGCTAAAGCCGGGAAGAGGCCGGTACAGCCAACAAAATTTGATGTCAGGAAGGCCGCTTTCCCGGCTAAAGCCGGTCCCACGACATTATCTGCACGGCCTGTCAGTCATGCTTCTTCATCAAATGGGGCGACATGTTCAGCCCGTTTTTGCGGCGTCGGCCCAGTCGGCAGCGGCGCCAAAGCCAGATGCCCGCATAAAGAACCAATAGACCACCCAATACCATCAGGCCGGCGCCAAGCGGGCTGGCATTGAGTTCACCCAGCGCTTGAGGATGACCGATCAGGCTGGAAATACCTGCCATTGCCAGCAACACGCCGAAAGTCGCCAACAGGGCAGCAATGGCTGAGCCAATGCGGACGCCCCAACTGCCCGATCCTTTTGGACGCAGGCGACGGGCATCAAAACCGTCGGATACTTTCATTCTGATTTCCTCCAGAGTATCGGGGTCTGACCCGGACAAGCGTCAGCGGGTTCCCGTTGTCAGGGAATCAGAGGCAAATGGCGGGTATTAATGGATAGGCGGTAATGTGAACAGCGTCACATGACCGCCCAAACGACACTGGCTACAGGAAGCCAGGCGTGGGGCAGTCCGGCGTTGAGTGATCGTGCTCGTAGCCGGGCAGGGCAGATAGTTCTGGAGGTGTAGCGCGATTCAGATCAGGTCTTTGGTCAGGGCAAGGGTCGCGAAGTTATCGTTCATGATCGCCATTTCAGTGCGGTGAACGATATGCGCTCTAACAACGCCATCCGGGCTCGGCAGGTCGCGCGTCGCACAGGCATCGTCTACCAGGGTGCAGCGATAGCCATAATCCTTCGCCGCACGCACCGTGGTGCTGATGCTTGAGTGGCTCATGAAGCCGCAGACAATAAGGTCCAGATGACCAAGGCTTTGCAGCAAATCGTCCAGCCCGGTGCCGTTGAAGGCGTTCGGCAGGCGTTTTTCAACCACCTGTTCACCTTCGAGTGGCTTCAAATCAGGCATGAATTCGCCGCGTTCACCTTGAGGATCAAACAGACCGCCCACAGTGCCAAGGTGGCGGATGTGCACAATCGGGTTTTTACCGGCGCGAGCTGCGCTGACCAGTTTGTGGATATTGGCTGCCGCCTCATTCACGCCGGTCAGAGCCAGCGGACCACTGAGGTATTCTTTCTGTGCATCGATAATGATCAGCGTGGCATTGCTCAAAGTGGCCGCTGCATAGCCACGGCCGCTGAGTTGAAACATGGTCTTTGGATCGGACATCTGGGGCTCCTTTGTGTGGGGCTTTTGCGACATTCTCCTCCGCTTGAGCGGTTCTGGGAATGGCGGCGATGAGAAGCTCCGGTTTCTCTGGCCTTTAGCGGCCTAGATGTTTCTCGGCGGCCAGCATTATGCCTTGATTAAAAAGCTGCGTATCCAAAACCATCGTCGTACGTGAGGCAGGTCAGTAATGGCACTCGGGCATCGTGTGTTACGGTCATGGCTGCTAGAATCTCAAGACGTATTCCAAGGAGCTTGCCCCAGTGATCACATCCCGCTTGCGCACTGTGCGCGACCATATCCGTTGGGCGGTCAGTCGCTTTCACGAAGAAGACCTGTTTTTCGGACATGGTACCGATAATGCCTGGGACGAGGCGCGCCAGTTGGTTCTGGGTGCACTCCATCTGCCTTGGGAAATTGCCGACAGCTATCTGGATTGCCGTCTGGAGCTTGATGAAATTTCCGAACTGCAGCGTCTGATTGCACGACGCATCGACGGGCGTGTGCCAACCCCTTATTTGCTGGGCGAAGCATGGTTTTGCGGCATGTCGTTCATCGTCGATGAGCGGGTGTTAATCCCGCGCTCACCGATTGCCGAGCTGATTGAAAACCACTTCGCACCCTGGCTGGCCAATGAGCCAGCACGCATTCTCGACTTGTGCACGGGATCCGGTTGCATCGGTATTGCTTGCGCTGATGAGTTTCCGGAAGCCGAAGTGGTATTGGCTGATCTGTCTTTCGAAGCGTTGGAAGTTGCTAACCAGAACATCGAGCGTCACGGAGTGGATCAGCGCGTCTACACCGTTCAGGGCGACGGCTTTGACGGTCTGCCGGGTCAGCGCTTTGACCTGATCGTCTCTAATCCGCCTTATGTTGATTCAGAAGATTTCGCGGACATGCCGGATGAGTACCAGCACGAGCCCGAACTGGCTTTGGCCTGTGGCAGTGACGGCCTGAATCTTGTGCGGCGGATGTTGAGCCAGGCGGCCAATCATCTGACCGAGAAGGGGCTATTGATCGTTGAGGTCGGCAACAGTCAGGTTCACGTGCAGGCGCTTTACCCGGAAGTCGAATTTGCCTGGCTGGATTTCCTGCGCGGCGGCCATGGGGTATTCATGCTCAGTGCGGCTCAGTGTCGTGAACATCAGGCGCTGTTCGAATCTCGGGTTTGATCGATCAAAACCGGAGGCGCTCGCGATGAGCGCCTCCGTTTGACGATTAGCGGTGCGTTGCAATCCAGATCAACAACCCGGCCTGGAAAACTGCAAACGTCACCAGGCAGGCGATGGTGAAGCGCAAGCCACTGTCTTCACGCTTGTACTTACCGACCCGATCCTCGTGCTGACGGATCAACACTTCTTGTTCGATCATCTTTTTCTCGGCGCCTTCCAGCATCTGTGATGCTTCGAGAATCTCGATAATCTGAATCTTGTCGTTATTCCAGGTGCTGTGCAGGTTGCCCACCTGTACTTCCTTGAAGCTGCCTTTCATGTGCTGCGCGTCGGCGTACGCAACTTCGAAGCCTTGAGTCTTCAGAAAGTGGTCGCGGCGCAGGCGAGTGTCTTCGTTCAGGCCGTCCTTGCTGGGCAGTGCAAAGGTCTCGACTTTGTAAGCCGACCACTTTTTCTGCGCCCAGTGGATACCTTGAGCGATCAAAAAGCGCCCGATACCGCGGTTCCATGGCTCGATCTGCAAGCCTGAATCGGGGCCGAAGCGCACGATATGCTTTTCATGATCTACCCATACGTCCAGATGGTTCTGCTCGCGACGCACCCGTTGCCCAGGCAACTGGATGTTCATGCGCAGCAGGCTCACTTCCTTGCTGTGACGTTCGGCACGGCCAAACTGTACAAAACGCAGTGGACGGCCACCGGTGGCGCGGTCGGTCTGCAGCGGGGCCAGACGCAGCATCAAAAAGTGTTCCGGCTTGACGTCGTCCCACAGCTGCGCAGGCGCTGAAGCTTGCGCTTCAGCGACGTCGGTATCTTCAGTGGTTTTGGGTAGCGCTGTTGTTTCTGTCATGTTTACGGCAATCCTGTCCTTGACCCTGTGCAGCAAACACAGCGCCAGCAAATCCCTATCGGCAGTTTTTACGAGTCCTGAAGGGTGTCCATGATTTCCTGACGTCAAATTTCCTTGGTCACGCCGCGGGCACCGCTTCGATAAAACGCAAAATGCGCGTGGAAAGCTCGCTCGACAGAGGGAGCTGCGGATCCTTGTAAGACGCCAACTGACGTTTGATGTCGTTTGGCACGATGCGCAAGACGTGATTCATGCCCTCGATCAAGGCCAGTTCGGCATCGGGTTTGGCCTTTTTCAATAACTCTGCGTCACCAACACCCACCTGAATGTCATGGCGACCCTGCACGATCAGTGCGGGGACCTGCAGTTTGCCGAATGCGGCGGCAGGGTTTTGTCGGAACAGTGAAATCAGATAAGGCTGAACGCTGGGTCTGAAGACGACTTCCAGCTCTTTCGGCACAGCGTTGTCGGTCTTGCCCGCCTTTATTTCATCAATCAATTGATTGCTGCGCTGCAGCAAAGGTGGCGGCAAACGGTCTTGCAACTGTTCGCGCAATACCTCGTCCACCGGGCGCCCGGTACCTGCCACGGATATCACTGCGGCGGCACCTGCCTTTTCAGCGGCCAGGGAAGCGACGAGCGCACCTTCGCTGTGGCCCAGCAGGATCAATTGACCCAGGCGCGGGTCAGTCTTGAGTTTCCGGCCCCAGGCCTCGGCGTCGGCGACGTAGGCTTCGATACTCAGATTGCGCTCGTCAGGTGTTGCGGCCTTGCTCGCGGCGACACCTCGTTTGTCGTAGCGCACGCTGGCGATGTTGTGTTTGGCGAGGATCCGCGCCAGCCGTTTCATGCTGTCGTTACGTCCGCCGTCCGGGTTGTTGCCATCACGATCGGTAGGGCCGGAGCCGGCAATGATCAACACCACCGGCACCGGGGCGTTGGATCTGGGCAGCAATAAGGTACCTGCCAACTCGCCTGTCGGAGTTTGCAAGACGATGGGCCGCTGCAGAACTGAAGGAGTGGCAGCGTGAGCAAGCCCGGTGAGCAAGGGAAGAATCAAAGCGATAACGCGTAGCATCGTTGGGCCACTATCTGATGGGATGCCGATTGGACGCGGCCAGACGAATAAGGTTCGAGGATGAACTACGCGAGCAGCCTGCGTATACTGGCGGGTCTGTTTTTATCGATCTGGTTTTTTCGCTGATTTATCGGAGCGTCCGCATGTCCGGCAACACCTTCGGCAAGCTGTTCACTGTCACCACTGCTGGCGAAAGCCATGGTCCGGCGCTGGTTGCCATCGTTGACGGCTGCCCGCCGGGCCTTGAGCTGTCGCTGCAAGACCTGCAAGTTGATCTGGATCGGCGCAAGCCCGGCACCAGTCGGCACACGACCCAGCGTCAGGAAGCCGATGAGGTGGAAATCCTCTCCGGCGTGTTCGAAGGCAAAACCACCGGCACCTCGATTGGCCTGCTGATTCGTAACACCGATCAGAAGTCCAAGGACTATTCGGCGATCCAGGACCAGTTCCGTCCAGCTCACGCCGATTACACCTACCACCACAAATACGGCGTTCGCGATTATCGCGGCGGCGGTCGCAGTTCGGCGCGAGAAACGGCCATGCGCGTTGCGGCCGGTGCTATCGCCAAAAAGTATCTGGCGAAGATGGGCATCGTGGTCCGCGGCTACATGAGCCAACTGGGGCCGATTGAAATTCCTTTCAAGACCTGGGAATCGGTTGAGGAGAACGCTTTCTTCTGTCCCGATCCTGACAAGGTTCCGGAGCTGGAAGCCTATATGGACCAGCTACGGCGCGACCAGGATTCGGTCGGTGCGAAGATCACAGTGGTTGCCGAAGGTGTGATGCCCGGTCTGGGCGAGCCGATCTTCGACCGTCTGGACGCCGATCTGGCTCACGCGCTGATGAGCATCAACGCGGTCAAGGGTGTGGAAATCGGCGCCGGTTTTGCCAGTGTTGCGCAGCGCGGTACCGAGCATCGTGACGAGTTGACCCCCGCAGGTTTCACCTCGAACAATTCGGGCGGGATTCTCGGTGGTATTTCATCGGGGCAGCCAATTATTGCGCATCTGGCCCTCAAGCCGACCTCCAGCATCACTACGCCAGGCCACTCGATCGATGTGCACGGTAATCCGGTGGATGTGATCACCAAAGGGCGTCATGACCCTTGCGTAGGCATCCGCGCTACACCGATTGCCGAAGCAATGATGGCCATCGTGCTGTTGGATCATCTTCTGCGCCATCGTGGTCAGAACGCCGATGTTCAGGTGACAACGCCCGTGCTGGGTCAACTGTAATGCCCGATGGCGTTGCTGCTGCCAGGGCAAACTGACGTGACGCATCCCCCCGCTGGACAGCTGCCTTATTGGCGGCTGTCCAGTTTTTACGTGTTTTACTTCGCTTTACTGGGCTCGACAGCACCGTTTCTGCCGTTGTATTTCAGTCATCTCGGGTTCTCCAGCGCGCGAATTGGTGAACTGGTGGCGATCCCGATGCTGATGCGTTGTATCGCACCCAACCTCTGGGGCTGGCTGGGGGATTACACCGGGCGTCGTCTGGTAATCGTGCGCCTTGGCGCCATCTGTGGATTGCTCGCTTTTTCCCTGATTCTGATTGAGCAAAGCTATATTTGGCTGGCGATGGTCATGGCCCTGCACGCGTTCTTCTGGCATGCGATCCTGCCGCAATTCGAAGTCATTACCCTGGCGCATCTGCGAGGTCAGACGTCCCGCTACAGCCAGATTCGGTTGTGGGGCTCCATCGGTTTTATTCTTACCGTAGTGGGCGTGGGGCGTTTATTCGAGTGGTTGAGCCTCGACTATTTCCCTTATGTGCTGGTAGCGATCATTTTCGGGATTGTCATCAGCAGTTGGTGGGTGCCCAATGCGCACCCCGTCGTGTCCACGACTCATCCGGAAACGGGTGGTTTTTTCCGGCAACTGAGGCGGCCAGGGGTACTGGCTTTCTATGCCTGCGTCGGCTTGATGCAATTGAGTCACGGCCCGTATAACACCTTCCTGACCCTGCACCTGGATCAGCTGGGTTACGGTCGCGGGTTGATCGGGATGCTCTGGGCGGTTGGCGTGGTTGCTGAAGTGCTGATGTTCATGGCCATGAGCCGGATATTGCAACGCTTCTCGGTGCGCCAGGTATTACTGGTCAGTTTTTTATTGGCGGGATTGCGCTGGTCATTGCTGGGCAATTTTGCCGACCATCTGTCGGTGCTGCTCTTTGCCCAATTGCTGCACGCCGCCACATTCGGCAGCTTTCACGCGTCTGCCATCCACTTCGTGCAACGTAGCTTCGGCCCGCAGCAACAAGGCCAGGGGCAAGCACTGTACGCGGCGCTGGCCGGTACGGGCGGTGCATTGGGGGCGCTTTACTCCGGTTACACCTGGAACTTCCTTGGGGCAGGCTGGACATTTACCATCGCCAGTGTCGCGGCATTGGCCGCTGCCATCATGGCGGCTACACGAATGAAAGAGGAGCGGGCATGAGCCGCGAACAACTGAGTCAGGCAATTATCGACGCCGGGCGTTTTCTATACGGTCGTGGCTGGTCTCCCGCGACCAGCAGTAACTATTCGGCGCGGCTGTCTGCCAGCGAGGTATTGCTGACCGTCTCTGGCAAACACAAGGGGCAGTTGGGCATCGACGATGTATTGGCCACTGATCTTGACGGCAATAGCCTGGAGCCGGGGAAAAAACCTTCGGCGGAAACCTTGCTGCACACGCAACTCTACCGCTGCAAGCCGGAGGTGGGTGCCGTACTGCACACTCATTCGGTCAACGCGACCGTTCTCTCTCGTCTGACCGAGGCAGATCACCTGGTCTTCGAAGATTACGAACTGCAGAAAGCGTTCAGTGGCGTTGTCACGCATGAATCACGGGTCGTGGTGCCCATCTTCGACAACGATCAGGACATCGCGCGTCTGGCGGCTAAAGTGCAGCCCTGGCTGGATGCGCATCCCGATTGCGCCGGTTACCTGATTCGCGGCCATGGTTTATATACCTGGGGCGCGAAGATGAGCGATGCGCTGCGGCAAATCGAGGCGTTTGAGTTTCTCTTTGAATGCGAACTCAAGACCCTGGCCATACTGAACCGATAACGTTTTAGCATCAGCCCGAGCGACCTGTAAAAGTCGCGGGACAAACCGAACCGAGCCGAGGAGCGCAGCCATGAGCAGCCTGTATGTTTATCACCAGTCCAGCCCTGAGCAGCCACATAAAGTCCTGACCCATGTCGAAGATATCGCCTCGACCCTGGCCGAGCATGGCGTGGGTTTTGACCGCTGGCAGGCAGCCACGCCGATTACCCCGGGTGCCAGCCAGGAAGAAGTGATCAGTGCCTATCGTGTGCAAATTGACCGGCTCATGACCGAACGCGGTTACGTCACGGTTGACGTCATCAGCCTCAACAGCGATCACCCGCAAAAAGCTGAACTGCGCGCGAAGTTCCTCGATGAACATCGGCACTCCGAAGATGAAGTGCGTTTCTTCGTCGCCGGTCGTGGTTTGTTCACGTTGCACATCGGTGAGTATGTCTACGCCGTACTGTGCGAAAAGAATGACCTTATTTCAGTACCTGCGGGCACGCCACACTGGTTCGACATGGGCGAGAATCCGCATTTCGTGGCGATTCGCCTGTTCAACAATCCTGAAGGCTGGGTCGCGAATTTCACGGGTGAAAAGATCGCCAGTCAATTCCCGCAGCTCGACGATTTATAGGATTCGGTTTCCATGACAATCAAAGCGGTCCTGACCGATATCGAAGGCACTACCAGCGCGGTCAGTTTTGTATTCGACGTGCTGTTCCCGTTCGCGGCGAAGCATTTGCCCGACTTTGTTCGCCAGCAGGCTTCACGCCCTGATGTTGCCGCGCAGTTGCAGGCGGTGCGCGAGGACAGCGCGGAGCCGGACGCTGATGTCGAGCGTGTCATCGTGATTCTGCTGGCGTGGATAGCCGAAGATCGCAAGGCAACCCCGCTCAAGGCGTTGCAAGGCATGGTCTGGGAGCAGGGCTATAACGCCGGTCAGCTCAAGGGGCATGTTTACCCTGATGCAGTCGAAGCTCTTCAGCGCTGGCATGAACAGGGTTATGGCCTTTATGTTTATTCCTCGGGCTCGATTCAGGCGCAGAAGCTGATTTTTGGATGCTCCGAGGCAGGAGATCTTTCAGGGCTGTTCAGTGGCTATTACGACACCACCTCCGGTGCCAAGCGTGAGGCGAAGTCGTATCGCAACATCACCCAGGCCATTGGGCTGCTAGCCGGGGAGATCATTTTCCTTTCGGACATCGTCGAAGAGCTGGACGCCGCAAAGGCCGCAGGCATGGCTACTTGCGGGCTGGTACGTGTGGGCGGCAAGTTGCCTGGGCACGTCAACGTGGTCAGCTTTGCCGACATCGATCTGTCTGCATTCTAACGGCGAGTGGATGTGCTCCCCTCGTAGGCATCTTCGCGCCGTAATCTGCTGAGCCGAAGGGCGCAGTCGGTGCAGTTCAGTCAGCCCCATCCTGCGGAAAAGTAGGATGGGGCTTTTATTTGGGTAGGCAACACCTGTTTATTTCGAGTGTTGTTCTTCAGCACTTTTAATCGTGTAGTTTTCTGATTGATCCAGCTCTGGCGCAGCCTGACCAACAATCAATTCAATCCTGCGCCGTGACTGGGCAGAGGAGCGAATTGCGATGGGAAGTGCGGAATCAATCAACTCGACCGAAAATCCACTCATACAACAGATGGTCAGAAGCATTCACGAACTGGACAGTCATCAGGCCATCGAAAATGCGCTGGAGTGGTTGCGGCAGGAGTGTGAGTGTAAACGGGCGATATTTTGCCAGTTCAGAGGCTCGATGCTGCTGACGCTGGTGACCTCTAATGTCGATCCTCGGTGGAGTCAGGATTACCGAAGGCACCTGCTGCTAATGGACGATCCAGTGGTCAATCATTACCGCGAACAACTGGGGTTTATCGACTGGAAGTCAGCTTTCAAGCGTTATCCGGGCCCTGCCAGCTATGACCTGGCGGTGGAGCAGTATGGGCTGACACCCGCGTGTTCCTATGGGTACACAAGCCCGGCCCGAAGCTTTCAGGGCGTCACATCGATTTGCTCGCTCAATGGCTTGAGCCGGGGGCTTAAAGGCGCAGACAGGTATCTGCTTTCCAGTCTGGTGCCTGTGCTCCATCTGGTCGGGAGAGGGACGAAATTGCGATCCAGAGGGTTGAGTGAAAAGGAAATCGAGATACTTGAGTGGGCTCGCGACGGCAAGACAGCCTGGGAGATTGCCACGATTCGACAGGTGTCTGAGGCCACCGTCAAATATCACCTCAAGAGCATTTACAGCAAACTCGGAGTGTCCAACAAGGCTCAAGCGGTAGGCGAGGCGTTATGCCAGGGGATCATCAAATGAATGACACCTGTTAACTGAACCGGAGCCGGGAGATTTACTGCTGAGGGCTGGACTGCGCGGTAAGAAACGCTCAGGCAAAAAAAAGCCGTGAAAGCCAACAGGCAATCACGGCTAAACAAAGGGAGCGAAGCGTTTGAATCGGTGCAGCGTGAAACGGACAGTTGGAACTCTCGAAGCTCTGGATCAACAGACCCTGGATCAACGGGTGTGATACGTCGGCAGGTCGAAACGGTGCTGGCTTTGCAGCATGGAAATCGCCGGGAGGTCACTTGCCTGTCCAGCCAGGTCACGGCGGATCGCACTGATCACCCACTCAAGTTGAACCGGGGTGTGAAGCTGGGCGTAGGACACAGAGCGGCGGATTTGCTTGCCCTCGTTATTACGCAGAGAGAGCAGTACACCACCATCTGGGCGAGCTTGAGTGGTGACGTCGAATTCGGAAAATACGGAAGCGAATTTTTCTTGGATAAAAGTCATGTCTAGCGGCTCCATTGCTCATGGGATAACAAGCTTGGTAGTACTAGTGCAGTGACTGTGCCAGTATTTGCATTCGATAAAAATCCTTTAAAAACAAGTACTTGCACAAATCTGGTTTTTTCGTATTCGTGCAATATGCATGAATGGCTATCGGGCATCCTGCATTTTGCGGTTTTTTTCAGGTTTTTTTCAGCGGCGAGGGAACTTTGCTGCGCAGAGCAGAAAGGATTCAGCGGGTGGGTCGTGGCATGTTGCGTGAATAATCCGACCGCGCTTTCTGGTTTTTATTCGGGCATCCAATAAAAAAGATGGGACGGACGTCTCATCAGTCGATGAACGGTTAGTTTATGGCTCTACACCTTGACCCATGACGAACCGCTCTGGAGACTTGTTGTCATTAAATTGAAGGGGGAGAGCTGTCGTGCGGATACTCTTCTCACACCTGGATACTGCCGGAGTTACCCATGTCAGATCACCACACCAGCAATCAACCTGTACAAATGAACGACGAGGAAGCTCTGGAGTTTGCCGAGCAGGTTTTTGACGTAGCCCGTCGCGGGGACGCAGTGATGCTGGACAGGTTGTTGGAGAAAGGTCTTACACCTGATTTGCGCAACCACAAAGGCGACACGCTGTTGATGCTTGCCAGCTACCACGGTCACCAGGATGCCGTGCAGGTTTTGCTCAAGTACCAGGCTAACCCGGAGATTCGCAATGACAACGGCCAAAGCCCCATTGCCGGTGCGGCGTTTAAAGGCGACCTGGCCGTCGTCAAATTGCTGGTCGACGCAGGGGCTGAAGTTGAGGGTGCCTCTGCTGACGGTCGCACCGCATTGATGATGGCGGCCATGTTCAACCGGACCGAAATTGTCGACTACCTGATCAGCAAAGGCGCCAACCCCAACGCCCGTGATGCGAAGGGCGTGACGCCGCTGGCTGCCGCCCAGACCATGGGCGCAGCAGATACCGCAGCGCAATTGGCTCAACTTGCTGGCTGAAATGTAATACCGGCGTAAGTGATAGAGGCGCGAAGGATTTGTCGGTATCCTTCGCGCCTTTATTTTTGCTCGACATCAGGACCTCCCATGAAGAATCAACTCATCGAATTAATCGGCAAAATCAGTTCGGGTTGCATGGGGGAGCAGGATATCGAACGTGTTGCGGATGAGGCTGCCCAGGCGTACGCGGATCCGTCGGCATTTCTGGCGGCCAATCCCGATATCAACTACGACGACACGTTCCCTATTCCGTTGGGTGAATGGGTCGTGGTGGGGAGCCTCCCCGATACTGTTCTGTTCCAGGCTGACACTTACATGGACCTGTTCGCGCAGATCGTCGATTCATTTGGTAAAGATGTCGCGTTCAACATCAAGCCCAAACAATTGGCAAAGGTCGATGCGCTGGTAGCGCTCAATCGCATCCAGATCCAGCTGGGCAGCATGAACAAGGAAAACGGCGGGTATGTGCTGATGAATTTCAGTCAGCCTCTGGATGATGAACTGCAGGCAGTGTTGGTCTATGGCAGCGATCAGGCACGAGTGCTAGAGCTGTGTGCCGCGCTGAACATCCAGGCAGCGCCAGCACTGGAGGCGCTGCGCAGCCTTTAAACGCCTAGCCCAGCGCCGTGTCGAGGAACATCATCACCGCAAAGCCGCCCATCAGCCCTAGCGTTGCTGAAGTCTGATGGCCATTGCGGTGGGTTTCCGGAATGACCTCGTGGGACACCACAAAGATCATCGCGCCCGCAGCCAGACCCAGGCTGACGGGGTAAGCGATGGCAAAGCCGCTGGAAATCCCCAGACCAATCAGCGATCCGATAGGCTCCATCAAGCCGGAGCCTATCGCGACCAGCATCGCTTTCATGGCAGACAAGCCGGTAACGCGCAGCGCAAGTGCGATCGCCAGCCCTTCGGGAATGTCCTGAATCGCAATAGCGGTGGCCAGCGGGATGCCGACTTCCATATCGCCATTGGCGAAACCGACACCAATGGCCATGCCTTCGGGCAGGTTGTGCAGGGTGATCGCCAGCACGAACAGCCAGACCCGGTTGATGCGCTCCGAATGCGGGCCCTGCCGGCCAACGCTTTCATGTTCATGGGGCGTAAATTTGTCCAGACCGAGCATCAGCAGCACGCCCAGTCCTAAACCGACTACCACGGTACCCGCAGCGAGTGGCCCGCTATCGGTTATCTCACGAGCAGCAGCCAGCCCCGGCAGGATCAGTGAAAACGAGCTGGCCGCAAGCATCATGCCGGCGGCGAAGCCCAGCATGACGTCCTGAGTCCGCTGGGCAACATCTCTCAGCGCCACCGCCATGACTGCGCCGAGTGCTGTCGCGGCGAAACCGGCAGTGCCGCCCAGAAGCGCATAATGCAGGTTGTCCTGATTGGCGCCATAAACAGCGTTGTAGCCGCTGGCAATAAACAGCCCGAGCACGACCAGTATCACCAGCAGAAACCCCAGGCTGAGCAGGGGCGTGGACTGAGCATGGGCCAGCCATGAGGCCCAGAGCGATCTTGGTTGTGCGGGTGTTTGCATGACTGGCTGACCTGTCTGGAAAATCTGGACGTCAATGCGTAAATGCGGACGTGACTCGATTCGGAACGCAAAAATATGCCGTTGGTTCAACGGAACCCTGTAGGAATGCCACTATCCTAAAGGGGCAATTATTCAATCTGGAGTGACATCATGGGTTCGACGTTTAATAGTCTGGTAGGGCTGATCATATTGGCCCTCGATATCTGGGCCGTCATCCACGTATTGAAAAGTGGCGCCGAAACCGGGATCAAAGTCCTCTGGATATTGCTCATCGTGTTGATGCCTGTGCTGGGGCTGATCATCTGGGCACTCGCTGGCCCGCGGGGTAATGTGCGGATTTGATATCTGCTGGCATCGCGCTGTAGACGAGTGAGCTGTAGGAGCTGCCGAAGGCTGCGATAGCGGCGTATCAGGTTAAATGCTTCGCAGCCTCGGCAGCTCCTACATAAAGCGCATCTTCAAACTCAGGGATTTTTTTAACAGAAGCCCAAGGTTTTCAGTGGTTACAGCACCCAAGGTTCGACCTGTCATCTTTCCCAACGTAGAATGCGCGCCTTTCTTATGGGCGGCTGGCCGTCCTGTTTTCAGCATTCATCAGGGACCTACCCATGAGCGATTATCAAGAAACGTTGTACGAGGGTTACGGCCAGCGCTTTCGCATTGAAAAAATGCTTCACGAAGTGCGCACCGAGCACCAGCATCTGGTGATTTTCCAGAATCCGCGCATGGGCCGGGTGATGGCGCTGGATGGCGTAATTCAGACCACTGAAGCCGACGAGTTCATCTACCACGAGATGCTGACTCATGTGCCGATCCTTGCGCATGGCAAGGCGCGTCGCGTCCTGATCATCGGTGGCGGTGACGGCGGCATGCTGCGTGAAGTGGCCAAACATGGCACGGTTGAGCACATCACCATGGTGGAAATTGACGGCACCGTGGTCGAAATGTGCAAGGAGTTCCTGCCGGAGCATTCCAAGGGTGCCTTCGACGATCCGCGCCTGAATCTGGTGATCGACGACGGCATGCGTTTCGTCGCGACCACCCAAGACAAATTCGACGTGATCATCTCCGACTCCACCGACCCGATCGGTCCTGGAGAGGTGTTGTTCTCGGAAAACTTCTATCAGGCTTGTCATCGCTGCCTGAACGAAGGCGGCATCCTGGTCACGCAGAACGGCACTCCGTTCATGCAACTCAGCGGCGTGCAAACCACGGCAGGGCGCATGCGTGGGCTGTTCGCGGACTGGCATTTCTATCAGGCGGCGATCCCTACTTATATCGGCGGCGCAATGACGTTTGCCTGGGGTGCGACTGATCCGGCGTACCGCAAACTGCCACTGGAAACCCTACGTCAGCGTTTCGCAGGCAGCGGTATTGTTACTCGCTATTACAATCCCGAAATCCATATCGGCGCCTTCGCACTGCCTCAGTACGTGCTGCAAGCGGTAAACAAGCCAAGCAACGACTGATACCCTTCAAAAGGTTACGCAGGCCTGATCTGTCCATGGCAGGTCAGTTCTGCGTAGCACTCAATCAGCGGTAGTTGCCGCTCATTAGCCACTACGAAATTTTCACGCCCTGTCATAGAGAATTGCGCGCGATTTTCAGTCGCCTGCGATGGGTGTCGCTGTGGTCGGGTCTTTTTCACCCTGACTTCTTACCATCGAAGGTAAAACATCTGTCATGCATCGCTGCTAAACCGCGGGCGATCACGTAAGATTTGCGCCCTCCGTTCGCCAATGCAATGTCATTGCCGGACGCACGCTTTTCGAACCCTACTCTGAATCCAACGGATCCTAGAACAACATGGCTAAACCGGACGCTATGATTCATAAGCACGCGTCGTCGCGCTCGCTGCAACCTACCGTCAAATCCCACCTTGCGTACACGCTGCTCAGTGCTCTGGTGTTGATGGTGATGTACACGCTATTGCGCGTTGCGTTGCTGGTTTACAACCGCGAAATGATCGGCGATACACCGGCATCGACCTTTGTAGAAGCGCTGTTCAATGGGATGCGCTTTGACTTGCGTCTGACGGTTTACCTGATGATTCCGCTGTTGCTCTCGCTGTTCAGCGTCCGCGCGATGGCTGCACGCGGGTTCTTCCGTTTCTGGTTGACCCTGGTCGCCAGCATCACGCTGTTTTTCGGTCTGATGGAGATGGACTTCTATCGCGAATTTCATCAGCGTCTGAATGGACTGGTGTTCCAGTACGTGAAGGAAGATCCCAAGACCGTTCTGAGCATGTTGTGGTACGGCTTTCCGGTGGTTCGCTACCTGTTGGCATGGGCCGTGGTCACCTGGCTATTGAGTCTGGTGTTCAAAGGCGTTGATCGGGCGACTCGTCCGCGTCGTGAGTTCAGCGTCAGCAATTCCAGCAATCGTAATGTTGCGCCCTGGTATGCGCGCATTGGCGTGTTCGTGGTCTGCTTGCTGATTGCCGTGGTTGCCGCACGCGGTACGCTGCGTCAGGGGCCGCCACTGCGTTGGGGCGATGCTTACACCACCGAATCCAATTTCGCCAACACGCTGGGCCTGAACGGTACCTTGACGTTGATCGCCGCGGCCAAAAGCCGGATGTCTGAAGATCGCGACAATATCTGGAAAGCGACCTTGCCACAGCCGGCTGCTCAGCAAACCGTGCGGGACATGCTGCTGACCGCCAATGACAAGCTGGTAGAGCCTGATCTGGCTGCCATCCGCCGCGATTTCACGCCGCCGGTGGAAAATACTCTGCCGATCAAGAACGTTGTCGTCATCCTCATGGAAAGCTTCGCCGGTCACTCGGTGGGCGCTCTGGGGGACGAGTCGAATATCACACCTTACTTCGACAAACTGTCGAAAGAAGGGCTGTTGTTCGACCGCTTCTTCTCCAACGGTACGCACACCCATCAGGGTATGTTCGCGACCATGGCGTGCTTCCCGAACCTGCCTGGTTTCGAATACCTGATGCAGACGCCCGAAGGTGCGCACAAGCTGTC
The DNA here is from genome assembly GCF_022790535.1 of Pseudomonas maioricensis. Lineage (GTDB taxonomy): Bacteria > Pseudomonadota > Gammaproteobacteria > Pseudomonadales > Pseudomonadaceae > Aquipseudomonas > Aquipseudomonas maioricensis. The sequence continues at coordinate 27,738 of NZ_LOHG01000016.1, read as the reverse complement.
CGGTCTGCCGCAGCTGCTAAGCGCTCGTAACTATGACGACGTTTATGTCTACAACGGTAACTTCGCCTGGGACAACCAGTCGGGTTTTTTCAGCAATCAGGGTATGACCACGTTTATCGGTCGTGGCGATTACGTTGATCCGGTGTTCTCCGATCCGACGTGGGGCGTTTCCGATCAGGACATGTTTGATCGTGGCGCTCAAGAGTTGAAAGCCCGGGGTGCAAACGGCAAGCCGTTCTATGCCTTGCTGCAAACCCTGTCCAACCACACGCCTTACGCGCTGCCGCCAAAATTGCCAATGGAGCCTGTTACCGGGCACGGCTCACTGGATGAGCACCTGACGGCCATGCGTTACTCCGACTGGGCGCTGGGGCAGTTCTTCGAGAAGGCCAAAAAAGAGCCGTATTACAAGGAAACCTTGTTCGTGGTCGTGGGCGACCATGGTTTCGGCAACAATCAGCAAATCACTGAAATGGACCTGGGTCGCTTCAACGTGCCGCTGCTGCTTATCGCACCAGGCATGCAGGAGAAGTTCGGTCAGCGCAGCAGCATTGTCGGTACGCAGATCGACATCGTGCCGACGATCATGGGCCGTCTTGGCGGCGAAACCCGTCACCAGTGCTGGGGGCGTGACCTGCTTAACCTGCCTGCTGGCGACAAGGGCTTCGGCGTTATCAAGCCCTCGGGCAGTGAGCAGACGGTTGCTCTGATCACCGGTGACCGGATCCTGATCGAGCCCAAGGAGATGGATCCGAAGGTGCTGTCCTACACCCTTGGCCGTACACCTCACGCTGAAGTGATTCCGGATGCACCGGATACCCAGGCGTTGCGCGAGAAGCTCGACAGCTTCCTGCAAACGGCGACCAAGAGCCTGCTGGATAACACTGCCGGGGTCGAAGCCAGCAAGAACTGATCCCGTGGTGATGTAATGCAAAAAGCCCCTCGCGCAGGGGCTTTTTGTTGTCTGGTGTATGCGAAAGGCACCGTCATTTACACCGCGCTGTCGCGCAGCGAAGTTGGACCTGTAGGAGTGAGCTTGCTCGCGATGACGGCCTGGCAGTTAAATACCTGTGACTGATACGCCGCTATCGAGAGCAAGCTCACTCCTACAGCCCAAGCGATTCAAATCCTGTGAACGAATGCCCGCATCAAAAGGTCAAGATCACGTAAGCCGCATTGTCGGCTGCCGAGGAGACCTTGATGAAACAGTGGACCATTTCGTATCTCGACAAAGACGGTGTGCAGCAAAGCCATGCTATGGAGTCCGAGCATCGTCCCAGTGACGAGGAGGTTGCTCGTCGTCTGCGACCTATATTGTTTCCGGTGGCTGATGAGCTGGACATGAATGACCTGGAAGGCCGGACAGCCGAGCCTACGGCCAAGTCGTTGAAAGACCAGAACTCCGTGCAGATCCTCTCCATCAAGGAGGCTTCCTGATCACGCGGAAAAAAATGCCCTGATCGGGAATTGGCAGAAGGCCGATGATGGGGTTACTCTGCAAGTGAGACGGGTGAAACGCTTCTCCCGTTTTCTCCATGTCGATGCCGGTCCGCAATTGGATACGGCCTTGTCAGCTACATGCTTGATCCTGGGGCGGCGGAGTATCTGCCGTGGACGACCTGCAAGGGCGCGTCATTCGGGAATGTTGAAACTCTATCTATCGTTGAATAGGAGGACGTTTCATGAGCACAGCCTATCAAGAGGACATCAGCAGTAACGTACTGCGCCGCATGAAAGAAAGCGGTTTTGATTTTGCACGTATACATCCCATTGAGTTCTACGCCGTTTTCCCGGATGAGGAACGGGCAAGGCAGGCCGCGGATCAATACCGTGGTGAATCGCTGAATACTCAAATCAACGTTCGAGACGACGGTGCCTGGCATTTGCAATTGAGCAAGGTGATGCACGCGACCTACGACGGCATCGGTGATTTCGAACAGGATTTCCAGACCGCAATCACGCCGCTTGACGGTGAGGTCGAGGGTTGGGGAGTCAGGCAGGAGATCAGGCGCTTACACGCATGAGTTTTACCGTGACAGCTTGAATGACCGGCCGATTTCGGGGCGTGTGCCCGGGAGTTGGCCGGTTTTTAGTTTGCAGGCTCTAAACGCAAGATTGAGTATGAGTTGTTTCTGACGGTCGTTGTCGCTGGACGACATGCAAAAAAAAGAGCCACTCAGTGAGTGGCTCAAAGGGAAGTTCGGTGAGAAGTCGGTGCTGGTAGCGCTGCCGTGTTTTTCGACAACGACTTGAAACGGGGCATACAAATACGCTGTGTTTCGGATGTCGTTGATTATCGGGAAACAATATCGTCTCGTGAAATCAACTCTGGCTATGCTGTTCATAGCTTTTGCAGTTGAAATACGCTTCCGAATGAAGCGTAGGAGAATTGGTTGGGGAGCTTATTGCACAGGAATGGTGCGGGTGGCTTTCTGATTTTATGTAACCAATTGATATTTAAGCGTTTATGCCGATGGCACGGGCCTTGCGAAGGCCCTTGGTGTCCGTGGTGACAAGGAGTACGGCATGATCCGCACCTTTTATGATGAGATGTACGATGCTGGCGGTCTGGTCCGCCCGCATTATCGGGAATTTGCCCGCTGGTTGGGTGAAACGCCCCCTGAGCTTCTGGCTCAGCGCAGGCGTGAGGCCGACTTATTGTTTCATCGCGCCGGGATCACTTTCACGCTCTATGGTGACGAGCAAGGCACCGAGCGCCTGATTCCTTTCGACACGATTCCGCGCAGCATTCCTGCCAGTGAGTGGCGGGTTGTTGAAAAGGGCTGTATTCAGCGCGTCAAAGCACTGAACATGTTCCTCGCTGACCTCTATCACGAACAGCGCATTATCAAGGCCGGGGTCATTCCTGCCGAGCAAGTGCTGGCCAACGAGCAATATCAGTTGGCGATGCAGGGGCTGAATCTGCACCGCGACCTTTATTCGCACATTTCCGGCGTGGATCTGGTTCGTGACGGCGACGGCACCTATTACGTGCTGGAAGACAACCTGCGCACTCCGAGCGGCGTGAGTTACATGCTCGAAGACCGCAAGATGATGATGCGTCTGTTCCCCGAGCTGTTTGCAGCGCAGCGTATCGCGCCGATCGATCATTATCCGAATCTGCTCCTCGACACGCTGAAGAGTTCCAGCCCGCTGGACAATCCGAGTGTGGTGGTACTCACTCCAGGTCGCTTTAATAGTGCTTTTTTCGAGCATGCGTTTCTTGCCCGGGAAATGGGAGTGGAGCTGGTTGAAGGGGCAGATCTGTTCGTTCGCGACGATCGTGTGTTCATGCGCACCACCGACGGGCCTAAGGCAGTCGATGTTATCTACCGTCGTCTAGACGACGCATTCCTCGATCCATTGGCGTTCAACCCTGATTCGATGCTGGGTGTGCCAGGCCTGCTGTCTGCTTATCGCTCGGGCAATGTGGTGTTGGCAAATGCCATCGGTACCGGTGTCGCGGACGACAAGTCGGTCTACCCGTATGTGACGGACATGATCCGTTTCTATCTGGATGAAGAACCGATTCTGCAGAACGTGCCGACCTGGCAGTGCCGTAAACCTTCTGACTTGTCTCATGTGCTGGCCAACCTCCCGGAACTGGTCGTCAAGGAAACCCAGGGATCGGGTGGCTATGGCATGTTGGTCGGGCCTGCCGCGACTGCTGCGGAAATCGAGTCGTTCCGCGCCCGTATCAAAGCCAAGCCGCACGCGTACATCGCGCAACCGACGTTGTGCCTGTCGACCTGTCCGACGTTTGTCGAGAACGGCATTGCACCTCGCCACATCGATTTGCGCCCGTTTGTCCTTTCTGGTCGTGAAACCCGCGTCGTACCCGGCGGGCTCACCCGAGTCGCGCTGCGTGAAGGCTCGCTGGTGGTGAACTCGTCTCAAGGTGGCGGAACAAAAGACACCTGGGTGGTCGAGGATTAAGGATGCCTGCCAATGCTAAGTAGAACTGCCTCGGATTTATATTGGATGTCGCGTTATCTGGAGCGAGCGGAAAACCTCGCCCGGATGCTGGACGTCAGTTATTCGCTGTCTTTGATGCCTCAGGACGGGCGTGGTGACGGTCTTGATGAGCTGGCCATGCCGCTGCTGATCACCGGCACGCTGGATCACTATCTGGAACGTCACGGCGAGTTGCATGCTGAACGATTGCTGCATTTCTTCGCACTTGATGCGAGCAACCCGGCCAGTATCTACAGTTGCCTGGGCGCTGCGCGGGCGAGTGCTCATGCGGTACGAGGGCGAATTACTGCGGACATGTGGGAAAACATCAACGCCACATGGCTGGAAATTCGCGGTATCGCCGAACAAGGCCTGACCCGTTATGGCATGAGCCGGTTTTGCGAGTGGGTCAAAGAGCGCTCACACCTGTTTCGCGGTGCTACTTACGGCACGATCATGCGCCATGACGCGTTCCGTTTTATTCGTCTCGGGACCTTTATCGAGCGTGCGGACAACACCATGCGCATGCTCGATGCCCGCTACGAAATGCTCGAACTTCGTGGCAATGACACCAATGCAGTGGCCGACAGTTCGGCTCACGGTTATTACCAGTGGAGCGCTTTGCTGCGGGCGCTGTCGTCTTTTGAGGCGTATACCGAGTTGTATCGCGATGCGCCAGGTGCAAGGCAGGTCGCAGAGTTGCTGTTGCTGCGCCCTGATGTTCCTCGTTCACTGAGTGCCTGTCTGGAAGAGCTGGACCAGATCCTCGCCAGTCTGCCTGGCGCCAACGGCCGCCCGGCGCAACGATTGGCCGCGGAGCTGGATGCACGTCTGCGTTATACCGGGATCGACGAAATCCTGGATGAGGGACTGCACAAGTGGTTGAACGAATTCATTCCTTTGCTGGCCCAATTGGGTAACGCAATCCACACTTCTTACCTGGAGGCTGCATGAGACTCTCAATTAGCCACGAGACCACCTATCACTACGAGGATCAGGTCCGCGCGAGCATCCAGTATCTACGCCTTACGCCCCACGACAGCGAGCGCCAGCAGGTGCTCAGTTGGCAACTGACGCTGCCACGTCCGGTGCGCGCGCAGATCGATCCGTTCGGTAATATCCTGCATGTGTTGAGCATGGATGAGCCGCACGAAGCGATAATCATCGGTGCACGCGGTCAGGTTGAAATCGATGAGAAGCGTGAAGCTGAACATGAAAGTCAGTCGCCTTTGCCATTTCTGCGTTTTACACGCCTGACCGAGCCAGACGAAGCGATTCGCGCCTTTGCCGCTCAGCAATGCAAAACCCGCAAAGACCGCACGGCGCTGATTGATCTGATGCATGCATTGAATCAGCACATCACCTATACGCCGGGCTCCACCGAGGTGGACACGAGCGCTGCGCAGGCGTTTGCCGCAAGGTCGGGCGTTTGTCAGGACCATAGCCACGCATTTCTGGCCTGCGCTCGCAGCCTGGGGATTCCGTCACGTTATGTCTCGGGTTATCTGTACAGCGAAGATAGCGAGCATCTGGCCAGCCATGCCTGGGCTGAGGCATGGATCGATGATGCCTGGTACAGCTTCGACGTCACCAACCAACTGGCCATTCCGGAGCGCCACTTGAAACTCGCGGTCGGCCTCGATTATCTGGACGCTTGCCCGGTTCGTGGCATGCGTCGCGGTGGCGGCTGTGAGCAGATGCATGCGAAGGTGCTGGTATCGCCAATGGCGGGCGCACCCAAAGTCATGATGCAGGCGCAGCATCAGTGATTGCCAGGGGCGCCATCAGCCATTGATGCCGAGGCGCCATTCCTGAACCACCGCATCAAGCCCTCTCGGCAACAAGTTACCTCCTACCCGACACCGCGCTGAACCGGTAGGAGCGAACTTGTTCGCGAGGCTTCCAGACCCGCGCTGCGCTTACCGTTATTCTTTCGCTTTGCGCCGTGCCGCCATATGCTCCAGATAGGCAATGACCTGATCCAGTTCGGTATCCGGCAGCACTTCTTTTGGAATGGAGGGCATCTTGCCTTGCGGCCATTCACGAAGGCTCTGCGGGTCGCGAATGTATTGGCGCAGGTATCCTTCGCTGAAATACTCAGTGGGGCTGTGAGGCAGGTTCAGATCAGGGCCCAATTGTGAGTCCCCGGCTGCATTCAAACGATGGCAGGCCAGACAATTTTTCTGGAACAACGCGAAACCCTTGTTCACCGGATTGTCAGCCGCCAGCTTAGGGTCGGGCAGTAACGCGGGAAAGCGTTCGCTGACGGACGCCAGTACGCGCAGGATACTCATTGCATACGGCCATTCTTCGCGGCCAATTCCATCGGCCTGAGGATCCGTCCACACCAGATAAAACGGGCCGGCGCTCTGCGTACCGTTGCTGAGGGGCGGCCATGGATGAGCCGGGTCTTCAATGGCTAGCCAGGCTTTTGACCCTTTGGGCTGCATGACCGGCGCTGCTGGTATCTCCGCCGCAAAGCCGTCGGTTGCAACGGCCTGCAGGTGATCCTGCGGCGTGACCCCTTCAAGCAACGCCGCGAGCGGTATGGCGCGATAGCTCATCGCACGCTTGTAGGCGACGTCCTCATCAATCTTGATGGTCTGAATCTGCGGGTGCGAGAGCAACTGACTGGTCTGCCAGATGTTGACTTGATCTTCTCGTTCAATCTTCAGCTGTGCGGCTTTTAGGGAGCATTGAGGGGCTAGTGTCAGAATCAGCACGGCCAGGGAAAGGATAAAACGCAAATCATCACTCCGCAGGATCGTCGCTGATATCGTAAAGGGCGTTGTGCAGCTCTTCGTAGTTACCACCGTTGATAACGCTGTAGTACCCGGCCCTGTTCAGCTTGTCCTGAGCCTTGCTGGCTTTTTCGTTACTGCTGCTGAACACGACGAACACGACGTTGCGGTCGTTGAGCACCTGCTTCATCTGATTGACCAGGCGCCGTTCTTCAACGCGCACGGCATTGAGCACTGTCCCTGCGTCGTAATCAGTCTGGCTACGCACATCGACGGCCAGTTTCCCTTCTTTCAGCGCTGCGACCGCCACTGCCTGTTCGACTTCGCCTGCTGCGGCACTGCCGCAGAAAGCCACCAATATCAGCGCCAACCCTTTATTCATCGTGACTGCCTCCTTCCCTTGAGAGGAAAGATTGGCACAGATGCGCGTCGTCCGGTAGGGCGCTGACATGATCAAAACCTGAGTGCCACGAGGGCCTCATCCAAACAGGCGACTCAGGTTTGGCAAGATCAACAACAGGGTAGTGGCGAAGACAATGAGTCCGGCCTGACGTACTTTGGAATGCTTGAACATGGCTGTCCGCCTTTTTTTGTTATTCCTGAGCGACAAAAGCTCGCCGAATTCTTAATGAATGTCCGGGCAGCTGGCAAAGGTGATTCATTGAGCAACTGGTTCGGCGAAGCCGCCGACAAACCAAGCGCTACCTGTATTTCTTATCGCGCTACTGTTGCTACAAAATTAACCTTAGAGTCCAAGAGCACTGCTGTTTAGAACTATTTCCTATTTAGATATCACTGTAGCGAATTAATGGTTATAGAAAAGTCTGCGTTCCGGCGGATGCTCCCTTACTAGACGCTTCCAACAACGTCCGCTGTGCCTCAGGTCCCGGCAACCGTTCGTCAGTGTCGGAATTTTCCTACGCTGGTCTTTGTGCTCTCGATTGAATCCCTGTCACTTGCGGCTAATGTGTCTTCAAACGACTCACCCATAACAATAAAGTGATCGAGGACTTCATGAGCGAAGCATTGATTTTCGATGCGGTACGCACGCCGCGTGGCAAGGGCAAGGCAGACGGCGCGTTACACAGCGTTAAACCGGTGAACCTGATGGCCGGGCTTCTCAAAGCCCTGCAAACGCGCAATGACCTGGACACCGCCGAAGTCGATGACATTGTTCTGGGGTGCGTCACACCAGTAGGTGATCAGGGTGCGGATATCGCCAAGACCGCTGCCATGGTCGCCGACTGGGATGTCAGCGTGGCGGGAGTGCAGGTCAATCGCTTTTGCGCGTCCGGGCTTGAGGCGGTCAATCTGGGGGCCATGAAGATTCGCTCCGGTTTCGAAGAGCTGGTGGTGGTCGGCGGTGTCGAGTCCATGTCTCGCGTGGCCATGGGCAGTGACGGTGGTGCCTGGGTACTGGATCCGCAAACCAACATGCACTGTCACTTCACGCCTCAGGGCATCGGCGCTGACTTGATCGCTACGCTTGAGGGATTTTCCCGCGCTGATGTAGATGCTTTTGCGCTCGACTCACAACACAAGGCAGCCCGGGCGCGACAGTCAGGAGCCTTTCGCAAATCACTGATTGCGGTTCGTGACCAGAATGGCTGTTTGCTGCTGGATCACGACGAATTCATTCGTGCCGACTCGACACTGGAAGGTCTGGGCAAGCTTAAACCGAGCTTTGAGATGATCGGGCAAATGGGCTTCGATGCCACCGCGCTTCGGGTCTACAGCCATGTGGAGCGTATCCGGCACGTGCATACGCCGGGCAACAGCTCCGGCATTGTCGATGGCGCGGCTGCGATGCTTATCGGTTCAGACGTCAAGGGCAGGGCGCTTGGACTGCGGGCCCGCGGTCGAATCGTCACCACCGCCGTCACCGGCACCGACCCTACCATCATGCTCACCGGGCCAGCACCTGCCACGCGCAAAGCGCTGAGCAAAGCCGGGCTGACAGTTCAGGACATCGACCTGTTCGAGGTCAACGAAGCTTTTGCTTCGGTCGTGCTCAAGTTCATCAAGGACCTGGACGTCGATCCGCTCAAGGTCAATGTCAACGGCGGCGCTATTGCCATGGGTCATCCTTTGGGCGCCACCGGCTGCATGATCCTCGGCACTTTGCTCGACGAACTGGAAGAGCGTCAGTTGCGCTACGGCCTGGCGACCTTGTGTGTGGGCGGCGGCATGGGTATCGCCACCATCATCGAGCGCTACTGAGTCCTTTCCCGCATAGCAGAGAACATTTTCATGACTGAAGCCATTAAGTATGAAAAAGGTCAGGACCAGATTGTCGTCCTGACCATTGATATGCCCGGGCAAAGCGCCAATACCATGAACGCGGTTTATCGCGACGCGATGGCCGCAACGATTGTCAGGCTGCAGGCAGACAGGCACGCCATGGCAGGGGTCATTATCACCTCGGCCAAGCAGACTTTTTTTGCCGGCGCAGACCTCGATGAACTGGTACAGGTTGGCAAAGACCGTGCGCATTGGTTTCACGACATTGTGCAGACGCTCAAAGCTCAGCTTCGTAGCTTGGAAACCTTGGGTAAGCCAGTGGTTGCGGCAATTAAAGGAACCGCACTGGGCGGTGGCTGGGAGATCTGCCTGGCGTGTCAGCATCGTATTCTGCTGGATGAGCCTCATGCTCAAGTCGGCTTGCCGGAGGTCACGCTCGGCTTGCTGCCGGGCGGCGGCGGGATCGTGCGCACGGTGCGCATGCTTGGTCTGGAAAAAGCGTTGCCTTATCTGCTCGAAGGCAAAAAACTCAACGCTCGGCAGGCGCTGGCGGCCGGTCTGGTGGACGACATCGCACGTGATCGCGATGAATTGCTGAGTAAGGCGCGCGCCTGGATTCTGGCCAATCCTGACGCACAGCAACCCTGGGACAGACCGGGTTATGAGCTACCAGGTGGCACACCCTCACATCCCAGGGGTGCGCAGATGTTAGCCATTGCACCATCGATCCTGCGCAGTAAAACCCAAGGTTGCTTTCCCGCTCCGGAAAAAATCCTTTGCGCTGCCGTCGAAGGGGCTCAGGTGGACTTTGACACCGCCCAGTTGATCGAGACGCGCTACTTCACAGAACTGGTGACCGGACAGGTTGCCAAGAACATGATCGGCACTTTCTGGTTTCAGCTGAATGAAATCAAAGCAGGCGGATCCCGACCGCACAATCTGCCTGTGGTCGTCACCCGCAAAGTCGGGGTGCTGGGCGCAGGCATGATGGGCGCTGGTATCGCTTACGTCAGTGCCTGTGCAGGTATTGACGTGGTGCTTAAAGACATCAATCTTGCGGCTGCGCAAAAAGGCCGCGAGCACTGCGCTCGCCTGTTGGCGAAACAGGTGACCAGCGACCGGATGAGCGCCGGGAAAAGTGAGGCTATTCTGGCAAGGATTCACTGCGCCGAGCACGATGCCGAGCTGGCGGGCTGTGATTTGGTCATCGAAGCGGTGTTTGAAGACCGTGCGCTCAAGGCCAGAGTCAGCGCTGCGGCCGAGCAGTTCGCGATGAAGGATGCCGTCATCGCCTCAAACACCTCGACCTTGCCAATCACCGGTCTGGCAACCGCCGTGACCGAGCCTGAGCGTTTCATCGGCCTGCATTTCTTCAGCCCGGTAGACAAGATGCAACTGGTTGAAATCATCAAGGGCGCGCGGACCAGTGAGGCGACGCTTGCCAGGGCTTTCGACTTCGTTCAACAGATCAAGAAGATCCCCATTGTCGTGAACGACAGCCGTGGTTTCTTCACTTCAAGGGTGTTCGCGACCTTCACCCATGAAGGTATTGCCATGCTCGGCGAGGGTGTTCCAGCGCCCATGATCGAGACCGAAGCGCGCAAGGCCGGTATGCCGGTAGGGCCTTTGGCTGTTGCTGATGAGGTGTCGTTGAGTCTCATGGCTCACATCCGCGAACAGACCCGCAAGGATCTCCAAGCCGAGGGCAAGGTGGTCAAGGAACATCCGGCCACGGCGATACTTGAGCTGATGGTCAATGAGCACAGGCGCCTTGGCAAAGCGGCTGGGGCAGGGTTTTATGATTACCCGCAAGACCAGCCCAGGCATCTCTGGCCAGGGCTGTTAACGCGCTTCGAAAAAACCGGTTTGCGGTTAGCTTCACAGGATGTGCAGGATCGACTGTTGTTCATTCAGGCGATTGAAACCGTGCGCTGTCTGGAAGAGGGCGTCTTGTTATCCGTGCCAGACGCCAATGTGGGGTCGATATTTGGCATTGGCTTTGCCGGTTGGACAGGGGGGACGTTGCAGTTCATCAACCAGTACGGCCTGCCGAAGTTCATCGCCCGCGCTGAGTACCTTGCCGAGCGCTATGGCGAGCGGTTCGAACCGCCTTCGCTGTTATTACACAAGGCTCTCAAAGGGGAACGGTTTTAAAAACGACGCTGATACAGCGGCGGTTCAGGTAATCGTGCACAGACCTTTGAAAGGGCTCTTGCCTTGGCATGCCCGTTCAAGGCAGGCTTGAGCGGTGCACTATTGCCTTTACCGCTTCAGGTACTTTCTATGTCGCTACGCATCTGCATTCTGGAAACCGACGTCCTGCGTCCCGAGTTGGTTGATCAATACCAGGGATACGGACGGATGTTCGAACGGCTTTTCGCGCGCCAGCCCATTGCCGCCGAGTTCGAGGTCTATAACGTGATGCAGGGCGTCTATCCACCAGAGGGCGAGCGTTTTGATGCGTATCTGGTGACGGGCAGCAAAGCTGACTCTTTCGGGACCGATCCGTGGATTCAAACCCTGAAAGTCTATCTGCTCGAGTTGTACCAGCGTGGCGACAAGCTGCTCGGTATTTGCTTCGGACACCAGTTGCTGGCACTGCTACTGGGCGGCAAGAGTGAGCGGGCGAGCAAAGGCTGGGGCGTGGGTATTCATCACTACACACTGGCGCCTGCCACTGCATGGATGACACCGGGCATGGAGAAGCTGACCTTGCTGATCAGTCATCAGGATCAGGTCACCGCCTTGCCGGAGAACGCTACAGTGATTGCTTCCAGCGAGTTCTGCCCGTTCGCGGCTTATCACATCAATGATCAAGTGCTGTGCTTTCAAGGGCACCCGGAGTTCATCCACGATTACTCACGGACGTTGTTGGACATCCGCCAGGAGTGCCTGGGTGAAACGGTGTACCGGACGGGTGTCGCCAGTCTCGATCATGACCATCATGGTCTGACCGTGGCCGAGTGGATGATGCGGTTCGTGCAGCATAAAGCTGCGGTTTGAGGTATCCCTGACAGCACTTCGTAGGACCGGCTTCAGCCGGGAAGGCGGTGTTTTTAATCGTACAGATGTAGCGGCTGTACGGGCCTCTTCCCGGCTAAAGCCGGTTCCACATGAAGTCCGGGATCCTCAAAGCCATCCCGAGCGTTTGAAGCTGGCAAACAATCCCCCACACACGGTCACGATGGTGCCAAGCACCACGTAGTAACCGTAGTGCCATGTCAGCTCGGGCATGTTTTCGAAGTTCATTCCGTAGATACCTGCAATTGCGGTTGGCACCGCCAGAATCGCTGCGTAAGCGGCAAACTTGCGCTGCACTATGCTTTGCCGTGACGACTCCAGCAACAGGCCGATCTCAATGGTCTGGCTGGCAATGTCGCGCAGGTTGCCCAGGTCTTCCATCTGCCGCTTGACGTGAATTTCCACATCGCGGAAATAGGGCCGCATGTTCTTGTCGATGAAAGGAAAGTTGAGCTTCTGCAGTTCTTCGCCGACTTCCACCATGGGGGCCACGTAACGCCTCAGTCGCAGCAGGTCTCGGCGCAGGCTGTGAATACGCTGGATGTCGCTCTCTTTCAACGCCCCGTTGAGTACGCTGTGCTCAAGTTCTTCCAGCTCGCAATGGATGGCTTCGGTGACGGGCTGATAGTTTTCAGTGACGAAATCCAGCAAGGCGTAGAGCACGAAGTCTTCGCCATGCTCAAGCAGCAATGGCCGTGCTTCACAACGTTGGCGCACCAGCCCGTAGGACTTGGAGTGGCCATTGCGCGAGGTGATGATGTAACCCTTGCCAGCGAAAATGTGAGTCTCGATGAACTCAAGTCTTCCGTTCTCCCTGACGGGTGCATAGGTGACGATGAACAGCGCATCACCAAAGGTTTCCAGCTTGGGGCGGCTGTGAACCTCAAGAGCGTCCTCAAGGGCCAGTTCATGCAGGTTGAATTGCTCCTTGAGGCTGGCCAGTTCTGTCGCGCTGGGTTGTTCCAGACCTATCCAGACAAAGTGGCCGGGCTTTGCAGCCCAGGCTGCGCCTTCTTCCAGGCTGATATTGCAGACTTTCTTGCCTGCGCTGTACACCGCAGCGGCAACGACTCGACCCATTTGTTTTTGCATCCTGAGAATGGCGGGGATGCCCGGGCAGCGGGCTAACGATTAAGAGTCGGTAAAGCCTGCGGAGTTCGCGGGCTTGAGTGCGCCCGCGTTGACGGGCGACCTGATCTCAGCTCAGAGCGTGATGCTGGTCCGCTTCGATAGCTGCATCCAGCGTTTCCAGCAACGCTTTGCGCACTTTCAGCTTGGTGTGCTTGTGGGCGCTCATGTTGATCTTTTTCAGTTGCAGCGCCACCGTGCGTGCAGCTTCAGGCAGTTCTTCAACGCTGACCAGTTTGTCGAGAAAGCCCGCGTTTACGGCACCGGCAGGATCAAACATTTCGCCGTTGATGACCGAGCGATGGAAGGCTGATTTGCGCAGGCGATCCCGTGCCAGCTCGATGCCGACGTGGTGCATGGTCATGCCGATCTGCACTTCATTCAGGCCAATACTGAACGGCCCTTCGACGCCAATTCGATAATCCGCGGACAGCAACAGGAAGGCACCCTTGGCAACGGCATGACCTGGGCAGGCGATCACAATAGGAAAGGGGTGTGCGAGCATGCGACGGGCCAGTGTCGAGCCCTCCTTGACCAGGCCGATGGCCGCTTCAGCACTGGATGTCATGACTTTCAGGTCATAGCCACCGGAAAGAATCCCGGGCTGGCCGGTGATGATCACCACCGCGCGGTCTTTTTCCGCCTGATCGAGCGCGCTGTTGAAAGCGGCCACTACCGCAGGAGAAATGGCGTTGACCTTGCCATTGCTCAGGGTCAGGGTGGCAATACCGTCTTCCAGTTGGTAAGAGATCAAATCACTCATGGCAATGTTCCTTGTTATTGACGTGAGCAGACGTTACCCACCCCGAAGGGGCAGGTAAAGCAATGACTACCGAGTCAGTTTTGTTCTGATCGCCACGGGCCTATGGCCGCTCATTGAATAGGTGAACGGCCACTGAATAGCGCAACCTTGCCCACCACTTCAATGCTCACCTGAGCGAAGTGCTGTTCAAGGGCGCTGCGTAGACCAGCCACGCTATCGCTGCGGTTACCGAAAATCCCTTTCTTGTTGTAGATGTCCATCAGCTTGCGGCCAAAACCATTGTGCTCAGCAGCATCCCCGAGAATTGTCGCGCCAAACAACACGCCGTTGTCCTTCAGGCAGGGTTTGAGGCTGGCGAAGACCTGAGCCTTGTCGACCATGTTGCCTGGCAGGCAATGCAAAAGATAAAACAGCGAAATAGAGTCGTAGCGACCATGCTGCGAGGTATCCAGCGGCTTGAACACATCGTGCTGCAGGATTTGCGTGTCAGTGCGGCCGAAGCGGTCTTTGGCTGCCTGAAGGCTGCTGGGGTTCAGGTCCAGTAGCGTGACATGGGTGGTATCCGGCAGGTGGGCATTGGCCAGGTAATAGCCGGTGCCGACGCCGACATCCAGATGGCGCGCGCCCACATGTCGGTCGAAGAATGGCTGCAACACTTGCCGGGTAGGGCAGTGCCAGGCAAAACGGTTCGAGATACCCAGCACCCAGGCGTCGTACAGTTTCAGCGTGAGAGGAGAGTAAACGGCGGCCCCGGCTTCGGACGAAGTACTCATGCGTGCCTCACTCCTGAATGTCGTTCAACTCGCAGTATTCAGTCCATTCCATGCCCAGAGCCTCAGCAACCTGCTGATGGGTGTTGTGACGTATTTCCTTGAGTTGTTCTGGCGTTTCAGCGATCAACTGCGCCGCCAGCTCCCAAGGCTCAATGCCCTGAGCCTCTGCCTCGTCCTCAAAGGCCCACTTGATCTGATCCTGCTGATCCTTGGCGCTGAGGTTCTGGATTTCGTCGCGCAGGAGCGGATTGGTCTCCAGGTACTTGGCCTGAGTGACGTCGTTCCATTCGAGCAGATTCATTAGGTTCTCCGGCAGGTGTGCAGCGAAATCGATCATCTCCGGCGGCTAATGCGCCGGAGCGACAGGAAGCGCGATTGTGCTTGATTGAGGGGGGCGCTGCCAGTGCCGCCGGGCTTTTGGTGTTCAAGAGTGTTCAGGCTCTCAATCCGCCATCGCCATCCGCAGTGCCACTGCTGTTTCCAGCAGCTTATGCGCCTGAAGCGCCACGCAGGCGGATAACCCTTCGTCGCCAGCCTCCTTGAGCATGACGACCAGATCCAGCAATTTGCCGACTTCTGTTTCGATCGTGCGAATGGATTCTGAGACTTGATATCGGGGTGAGTGGGCCATTAATTTCTATCTCCGCCAAGCAGGCCTCGAATATAGAGCAATGCCCTATAGGAAATCACCCTGGCCAGCATCAGCATTACCCTTGAACCTGCATCCCTGAATTGCACGCACCTGAGCGCAGGTGGGTATTTTGCTTAACCGCATGAAAATTCTGAAAAAACCTTTGCGTTCGTAAAAGCTTTCGACTACATTAGCGCGCCTCGACAGACCAACGGTGTGACGAGATACGGTGAAGTGTCCGAGTGGCTTAAGGAGCACGCCTGGAAAGTGTGTATACAAGAAATTGTATCGAGAGTTCGAATCTCTCCTTCACCGCCAAATTCGCTACAAACGAAACCCCTGACTTCCTTGAGAAATCAGGGGTTTTTCGTTTCTGGCTTTCCTGAAGCCTCTCAGCAGACGCTGAGTAAATACAGGGCTCAAGCCTGCATCAAGCGCCAAACCCGCCATCAATTGTCAGGCTTGCCCCGGTGATGTAACCCGCTTCAGGGCCTGCGAGGTACGCGACGAAACTGGCGATCTCTTCGGCATGGCCGTAACGGCCTACCGCCATCAACGGAATCAGGGATTCAGCGAAATCACCGCTTGCCGGGTTCATGTCAGTGTCTACGGGGCCGGGCTGGACGTTGTTGATGGTGATGCCGCGAGGGCCGAGGTCCCTTGCCAGGCCTTTGGTCAGGCCGACGAGGGCGGATTTGCTCATGGCGTACACGCCGCCGCCCGCGAAGGGCATGCGATCGGCGTTGGTGCTACCGATGTTGATGATGCGACCGCCGTCACCCATATGCTTCGCTGCGGCTTGTGAGGCAATGAACACGCTGCGCACATTGATATCCAGCGTACGGTCAAAATCTTCCAGGCTGAACTCTTCCAGTGGGCCAATCGCGAGCACGCCTGCATTGTTGACCAGAATGTCGACCCGACCGAATTTTTCAACGGTGAGCGCGACTGCGTTGCGAATGGCGTCGGCATCTGCGCTGTCGGCTTTGATGGCCAGGGCCTTGCCACCGCTTGCGGTGATGCTGTCCTGCAGTTCCTGCGCCTTGGTTTCTGAACTGACATAAGTAAAGGCCACTGCGGCGCCTTCATCGGCCAGACGTTTTACGATGGCCGCGCCGATGCCGCGTGAGCCACCCTGGACCAGGGCCACTTTAGTGCTGAGAGGGGTGTGCTGAGTCATGTGATTCTCCTGAGCAATTGCGAGTGAGTGAATGGCGAGCAGTATCAGGCGCAGATTGCATGCTGAGTAGACGGTAATTGCGATAGTCTGAGTAAACCAAAAGTTTAGAATCCGACTCATGGATAACTTCAGCAGCATCGAATGCTTTGTGCGTAGCGCCGAAGTCGGCAGCTTTGCCGAAGCAGCCCGGCGTCTGAGCCTTACGCCCGCAGCAGTGGGCAAAAGTGTCGCCAAACTTGAGGCGCGGTTGGGCGTACGCCTGTTCCAGCGTAGTACCCGCAGCCTGACACTGACAGAAGCCGGACACCGTTTTCTGGCGGAGGTTGGCGCTAGCTTCATCACCATTCAAAATGCCGTTGCCAATCTGGCGAGCTCGGAAGGGCAGCCAGCCGGTACGCTCAAAGTAAGCATGGGCACTGTATTCGGGCGGCTTTACATCATGCCGCTGCTGGCCGGGTTTCTGCATCGTTACCCGGCAATCACACCGGATTGGCATTTTGATAATCGACAGGTCGATCTGATCGCCCAAGGATTTGATGCGGCCATTGGCGGCGGTTTCGACCTGCCTCAAGGCGTCGTAGCCCGCAAGCTGGCACCTGCGCATCGAATCCTGGTAGCGTCACCGGGTTATCTGGCTGAACAGCCACGCATTGAGCACCCGGAAGACCTGCAGGCACACCCGGGGATTCTGATCCGCTCGCCCCAGACCGGCCGGATCCGTTCCTGGCCCTTGACCAGTCGCGAGCATGAGTACAGCCCTCTGAGCTTGAAGCCGCGCATGACCATGAGTGACTCGGAAGCGGCATGCTCTGCCGCCGAGCAAGGCCTGGGCATTGCTTTGGTGAGCATGCCATTCGCCGTGCCTTATTTGCGTAGCGGACAGCTAAGCCGCGTGTTACCGGACTGGTATGTCGATGACGGCAATATTTCTCTCTATTACAGTGAGCACAAATTGCTGCCGGGCAAGACTCGGGCATTTGTCGATTTTGTGCTTGAGCAGTTTGCCAGTCAGGGACTGGCCAGAACATTCAGTGCGGTATAACCCTTCTCAATGGAATCGTTTCAACATGGATATTCAGGCCAACGCGGCATTACTGATCATCGACATGCAACAAGGCATCCAGCATCCAAAACTGGGGCGGCGCAACAATGCTCATGCAGATGAGCAGATGCTCAAATTGCTGCAAGCCTGGCGGAGAACGCAGCGGCCGGTCATTCATGTCAGGCATTTTTCCCGTGAGCCCGAGTCGGTGTTCTGGCCGCAGCAGTCCGGCGTTGACTATCAGCCGGCTTTTTTGCCGATGGAAGGCGAGCGCGAATTGCGCAAAGAGGTGCCGGATGCGTTTTGCAATTCGCCGCTAGAAGAATGGTTGAAAAGCGAAGCCATCACTCAGTTGATCATAGTGGGCGTCGTGACCAATAACTCGGTCGAGTCCAGTGCGCGATCGGGCGGCAACCTCGGCTTTGAGGTGATAGTGCCTCATGACGGATGTTTTACCTTCGACAAACCTGACTTCTTCGGTACCCCGCGCAGTGCGGAAGATGTACATGCTATGTCTCTGGGCAATCTGCATGGAGAGTATGCGACGGTAATGGCCACCGAAGAGCTATTGAGCAGACTCTGATCAAGGATTTTGCAGGAACACCACGTAACCTTTGAACCACGGATTGGTTTGCAGACTGGCTGGCGCTTGCCATTCGCCGCCCTGTATCAAGCCTATCTTGAACGGCAGGCCTAGTCGAGCCATACGGGGCAGGTAAGCGTCGTAGTCGGGAATGCTGTGGCGGCCCTGATAGGTTTGCACCACCACCTCATCGATCACGCCTTTGAGTTCGCCGATAACGGCGGTATCTGCATGGCTGCTCCAGTCCAGCAAGCCGGTGATACTCAGGCGATAGTCTGCAGGCAGGCGTTTGCGCAAATCGCGCAGAAACGTCACGTATTCATCGAGGTAGCGGGTACGTGCATCAAAGTCGATCTGGACACCGACCACCCGGCTGCCTGTATCACGCCAGCGTTTGATTTGACCCAGCAGCTGTTTATAAACCGGTTCAGGCCAGCGCAAGGTGTGAGCGCGATAGACGATCCAGATTTCGCGCTGAGGCAGTTGTGCCACGGCCATGCCTTGAGCGACGAAGTTGACCCTGCGGTGCTGTTCGCTGCGCGAGCTGCTGACCTGCCCCTGCAAGAGGTAAAGGGTTTTCGCCTGGGCCAGCACCGGCTGTGCGGCAACGCCTCCCCACAGCCAAAATGCATCGTGCTCTTCGGCGTTCACCGCCGCACTGGCTGAACCCGTTTGCAGCAGGCTAAGCAACATCAGCCAGGTTCGTAGCGAGATTAACAATGGGTTACCAGTAATACTGCAGCGACTTGCTCCAGGGTGTATCGGCAAATTCACTTTTGAGTTTTTTGAACCATACCTGGCGCTCTGCGGGTACCACGGCTTTACCGCCGCAGCCGTTGTTGCCTGACGGGGCATAACAGTTGATGGCGCGATACAGTGCGTAGGCTTTGTCTTCGTGGCCTGCTTTCGGATTGACGATCACCGCCTGATAGGCCGTGTGCCGGGCGAATACTCTTTTCACGTAACCAGGCGGTGTGCCGCCAAGTACTTCCGGGTTGCGCTTCTCGTCCAGCGGCATGCCGTCCAGGTGATTGCTCCGGATGAATTCGCCCATGCAGTTCAAACCTCGAGGGCTGATTGCATCTTTGGCCAGTACGGCTGCTATTTCAGCAATGCCAGGGCAGGCGTAGCCGGCGTCAGCTTCGTTGCCTTTCCAGTGAAACAGACTCAGCGACGGGCCTTGGTTGTGTACATAGCCGAGGCTGTAGCCGAGTTTCTCTGGCGACGGAGCATCCGGCAGCCGCTTGAGGTCATCGCCAAACCTGGCGAACTGACTGCGCATCAAGTCTTTGTAAAGCAGTACGAATAACGCAGTATTGCGCTCTGTTTCGCTGGCGCCTTGTGTCGTCTGCTGGATCAAGAGGTCCGCATCGGCGGTCTTGCTTAGCAGGATATAGCGCAACTTTGCCGCTTTGATGGGCGAGTCTGCGGCAAACACTTTGGCCATCTGTTCGTCTCGCTCGTAACTCATGGCCAGTGCCAGTTGCAGTTGTTCGTTTTGCAACGGCAATTTGGCTAATGGCAACAACTGCAGCCATAACGTTTGTGCCTGCTTCCAGTCCTGACTGGCTTCCAGAGCCAGCCCTCGCAGCATTTGCTGGCTGAACGCCAGATAGCCAAGTGTGTCTGGTATCTCCGTTGGCAGCAGTTTCAACGCGCTGTCGGGATCATTTTCGACGTACAGCGCAAAAGCTGCCTGCAGATAAGTAAAGAGTTGCGGATGCCCGGCAAAGGTATCCTTCTGCGCCAGCAGAGCGGCTTTGGTCAGCGCGTTGCTGCTTCCTTCGCGCATCCACATCAGATCGTTGACAGCGGCAATGATCGGCGAATTGACAGGCGCCTTGTTCGCAGTGATCAGCTTCAGGTCGGATTCGCGGATCAGCGCTTCATCTGCCGGGCCTGCCGACTGACTGTCTTCCCCCAAAAGATGTGCTTCATAATCGGCGGCGAGCTGATTGTTATCCTGAGTCAGCCAGTGCACCCGACGCAGCAAGCCGCGAGCGGTGTTGGAGTAGGTGCCGTACGGGTAGTTGTCGACGTAGTTCTTGAAGGCACTTTCGGCGCGTCTGGCTGCGCCCAGATCTACGCGATCGGGCTTGAGTTCGCCGTATTCAAAAGCTTTTTCCTGAGCCAGGTTCAGCTCGGTACGGCCAATCATGTAGAGCGCTGTATCCTTCAGCCACTCCTGAGGATTGTCGGCCAGCAGGGTAAAACCTTTGCTCGCTTCGATGAAGCGCCCGCTATAGAAGTCGGCTGCAGCCTGCAGGTAGTTCACGAATGACTTGCCCGCAGCTGACTGGATATTACCCGGCAGCAGGCTGGTCAACTGCTCGGGTTCCCAGCCACAGGCGGAGAGCATTTGCATTCGGCTGGTTGCCAGTGCCGCACGCTCGGCCGGAGCAAGCTGTGGGGTATTGATCAATGTCTGGATGAAATGCGTGGCGGTTGTTTCGTTGTTGCTGCGGCAGCGGCTACCTTCTCCGTCGAGTAATGTATCGCCAGCCACTTGTGCAGGCTCGCGCTTGACGCCCAATGTGGCCAACATCTCATTGAGGCCAAGCGTATCAGAGCTTTCTGACGTTTTTTCTTCGTTTTTCTCCGCTGCTGACTGTAAACGGTAATGCGCAAACGGCACCTCGCCGTATCCTTCCGCCAGGTCATCTTCGGTCAGGGCTGCCGGAGTCAATCCGTGGTCTTTGGCATTGGCGAGCAACAGCCGCAAGTTCACCGAACTGTCGTTACCGGGGCTGAGGAAAGACAGGTTGCTGCATACGTCCAGATGTTCTTTGAGCAGTGACCATGTCGGGTAGCAGGAATCATCGGAACTGGCATGGGCCTGTGAGCCGATGGTTGCACTCAGGGCAATGGCCAGAGCAGTGAACAAGCGGGTATGCATGGAGCGTCCTTGATATCTGAAGGCTCTGAAGGCGAGCGCAGGCGATGATACCTTGCGTCACCATAACGTCCACAAGTCTCTACAGCATCCGTTTGAGCGTATTGTCCTTGCGCACAGCGTGATGCCAGATTGCGGCAACGACATGCAAGCCAATCACGTAATAAAAAATCGACCCCAGCAGCTTGTGCAGGTCTTCCAGAGACTCCGCGAAACGTTCGGACAGAGGGAAGGGTGAAGGGATCAATATTTGTGTCAGCGGTATGGGTAACGAGCCCTTTTCTATCAATACGGTAAACAGCCCCAATAGTGGTTGGGCCAACAGAAATGCATAAAGCAGATAGTGGGAGAGGGTGGCCGCTTGCCGCAAAAAACCTTCAAGGGGCGGAGTGATGTCCGGGGGCGTATGGCGACGTCGCTCTGCAATGCGAAATATAGCCATGATCAACACGACAATGCCGACCCAGAAATGGCTTTGCACAACCAGTGCACGCAGTTCCGAACCCCGTGAAAACTGCGTACGGCTCAGAATAAGGGCGTAGGCCAGCACAATCAAAACCGCCATGACCCAGTGAAGCCAGCGAGCCCTGTAGCTGTAGCGTGCTCCGGATGTTGTGTTCACGGTGCTTTCCTTGGTTGATTTTTTGGGGGAGCGGGCCGTCGATATTGCTCGCGTTGGAGCCGCCTCTACAGGAACCGTCAGGGTTGCCGCTTGCCTTTCTGACTATCCGATACTCTCTTTTGCTTAATCTCAACAAATAATCCGTGACCTGTGCAATGACGCTTTTTTGACTGCCTTGCATCTGCTTTGTCAAAAGCAATCCCCATGCCTGAAGTGTGCGTTGCGCAAAAGCGGAATGAGGTCTTTTTGAGCGCATTAGAAGAAGTCGAACGCTTGAATTAAACAGTCGAATTAGATGTTTGCTTTAAAAGAGCGTGCGGTTATATCCAATGATGATGGTAAATGCTGCCTATCTATTTGACAGCTTTTTCGATTGGATCCATCTTGTCGTGGAACAGATCTGCTTGTGAGCGCGGTTGACGAGTGGGCTTGTAATGTAGCGGGCGTCTTACACCTGAGAGCAGTCAGGGGGACAAGCCTTGAATGGTTGTGGGGCGTTTAATAAATAAAGGGGGCCGGGTTAATGGCAGGCCGGCAAATTTAAAAGCGGATTGGTTCTTTCGTAGGTGGCCTTCTTAGAGGTGAGTCGTTGAAGCCTGTTGGTTGTCTTTTAGAGTGCGTCATCAAAGGTACAGAAGGATATCGTCACTGAGCCAGGCGCTCTATTGAGCCCCCGCCAAGGCGACGTGCAGCGCGCTGCGAGGGAGAAATGTCAATGGAGCGTAAAAGGTTAATGCTAGTGGGTGGAGGCGATCTTTGCCTGCAAATTCTGAAAATGCTGGTGCCCCGTGATGGTTTTATTTTTTACGTCGCCGGTCGCGATATTGAAAAAATAACCCGGAGTTGTAATTTTTTACGCTTGGGTTGTTTGCAGATGGGAGGAGGGACTTGCACTGTTTATCCTGTGGCGATGGACCTTGCGGAAGGCAACATTGAGGAAAACGCCGGTATCATTCATCGTATTCGTCCTGATGTTATTTTTAACAGTGCTTCCTTGCAGTCGTGGCGAGTGATCACGCAACTATCCTCTGTGCACTATCAGGCGTTGGACCGTGCCCGTTTTGGCCCTTGGTTGCCTATGCACCTAGCCCCTGCCTATGAACTCATGCGGGCCATCAAGCATTCAGGCTTAAAAGTGTTCACGGTCAATGCGGCATTCCCCGACGCCGTCAATGTTGTACTCGACAAAGTCGGCATGGCCCCCGACACCGGAATTGGCGGTGTGGCTAATCTGGTTCCTGCCATTCGACTTTCAATCGCCCGGTTAGCCCTGCGTACTCCCGAGAACGTTCAGGTCAGGCTGGTTGCGCAGCAAGGTTTTTGTCATCAGGTCGCCCGAGCGGGATTGCCGCCGGATGCGCAGTATCGACTCACCTACTGGGTGGACAACCGGGAATGTACTGGAGAGTTTGATGATGAGGTTATTTTCAAGGCGGTGTGCACACACTTTCGCAGTCTGGGTGGGGTAGACATTAATTTCTTTAACGCAATCTCTGCTATTCGGCTGCTCGAGAGTTTGCATGCTGAACATGAAATCATCACCCATGCCCCAAGCCCAAATGGGCTGCCGGGCGGGTATCCGGTTCGGGTGGGCATGGGGCAGGTTATGTTGGCGCTCCCTTATGGGGTGTCGCGTGGCGACGCCATTGCGGTCAATCAGGCGGGCCAGCGCCAGGACGGGATTCGCGCGATAGGTGCTGACGGCAGTGTCAGCTTCGAGTCTGAGAATATGGAAATCATCGAGTCACTGCTGGGGTTCGCTGTCTCGCACATGAAACTTCATGATGTTCACCAGTGCGCGGCAGAGCTCGGCCGTAAATATAACGACTTCGCAAGCGCTGTCAGTGATGGGCGGATAAGCCGCTAGATCGGTATTGAACCTGTGCCAGTGCCAGGCTTCATATGATTTGAACATTCATGCTTGAGCACGGACATGGACCCCCGGCCAGGAGTTGCCCGGAGGTCTGAACTGTTCAAGCGACGCGCATTGCACTGGGCTTTTCATCATGAGCGACATCCGCATTGGCATCTCTGGCTGGCGTTACGTCCCGTGGCGAGGTGACTTCTATCCGAAAGGGCTGACGCAAAAAAACGAGCTGAAATTCGCTTCCAGAGCGGTCAACAGTATCGAGATAAACGGATCTTTCTATGCCCTGCAGTCGCCTGACCTTTATGCGCGCTGGTATGCCGATACGCCTGATGATTTTGTGTTCAGCATCAAGGCGCCCCGCTTTATTACCCATGTGCGACGGCTGAATGACGTGGAAAAGCCCATCGCGAATTTCTTCGCGTCGGGCATTTTTCAGCTCAAAAACAAACTGGGTCCGATTCTCTGGCAGTTTCCGCCCAGCTTCAAATTCGATGCCGAGATATTCGAACACTTCCTGACGCTGCTGCCTCATGACATGAAAGAGGCCAGGCGCTGCGCGGCAGCCTGTGATGAAAAAATGCACAAACCTGGTTATCTGGACATTCCCAAGACGGGTCATCTGCGTCATGCCGTAGAAATTCGTCATGAAAGTTTCAGGGTCCCCGAGTTCATTACGTTGTTGCGCAAATACAACGTTGCGCTGGTGACGGCTGATACGGCGGGGAAGTGGCCGTATATCGAAGACCTGACCAGTGATTTTGTGTACCTGCGGCTGCACGGTGACAAGAAGCTCTATGCCAGTGGTTATAGCGACGCGGCTATTAAACACTGGGGTGAGCGTATCGATGCCTGGCGCCACGGCTCACAACCTGCCGACGCTCATCTGGTGATGGCCAAAAGCGGTCCCGCACGCAAATCCCGGGATATTTATTGTTACTTCGATAACGACATCAAAGTCCGGGCGCCCTATGACGCACGTCAGTTGCTTGAGCGCTTCGGCCTGGCCCAAGAACTGGAAGTCGCGCCGGGCGATCTGAAAGGAGTTGAGTTTTGACCAGTGCCACAACGCCTGTTGGCGTGCGAACAGCAACCTCTGCAAACGTTTCCCTGAACGTATTGACCATGAATATGCACATGGGATTTGGCTTTCTTAATCGTCGATTCATTTTGCCCGAGCTACGCGATGCCGTTCGTACGGTGTCCGCCGACGTGGTGTTTTTGCAAGAGGTGCATGGTGAACATCAAAACCATGCGCAGCGTGTTAAAGACTGGCCGACCACCTCCCAGTACGAGTTTCTGGCAGACAGCATGTGGACCGACTTCGCCTATGGACGCAATGCGGTTTATCCCCATGGCCACCATGGCAATGCATTGCTGTCCAAGTACCCGATCAGCTACCACGAGAACCTCGATATATCGATTCATGGCACTGAAGAGCGAGGCTTACTGCATTGCGTACTGGAGGTTCCCCATCACGGCCAGGTGCATGCTATCTGCGTTCATCTGGGCTTGCGGGAACATCATCGTCTGCAGCAGCTCAAACTGCTTGCCGGGTTGTTGGAACGGTTGCCTGAGGGGGAAGCAGTGATCGTTGCTGGTGACTTCAATGATTGGCGGCAACGCGCAGACGCGGTACTGGAGGGCACAGGCCTGCACGAAGTTTTTGTCCAGCGCTTTGGTGTCCCCGCCAAGAGCTTCCCTGCACGCTGGCCGTTACTTCGACTGGACCGTATTTACGTGCGCAACGCGACGAGCAATCGACCCAAAGTATTGTCCAATCGTCCGTGGT
The DNA here is from genome assembly GCF_022790535.1 of Pseudomonas maioricensis. Taxonomy (GTDB): domain Bacteria; phylum Pseudomonadota; class Gammaproteobacteria; order Pseudomonadales; family Pseudomonadaceae; genus Aquipseudomonas; species Aquipseudomonas maioricensis. The sequence continues at coordinate 2,507 of NZ_LOHG01000016.1, read as the reverse complement.
CTCACCTTTCAGATCATGCACCGCTGGCTGTGGAGGTAACGTTATGAGTGACCAGGCGAATAACCGTGGGCAGTGGCAAGACGGCAATTCGGTTGAGTTGCTGATCAATGGCGAAGACTACTTCAGCCGGGTTTTTGAGTGTATTCGGGCCGCCCGCAAAGAAGTGCTGCTTGAAACTTTCATCATCTTCGAAGACCGCGTTGGTGAAGCACTGCAACAGGCCCTGATCCAGGCAGCGAGTAATGGCGCGCACGTCGTGGTGACGGTCGACGACTACGGCACCTCAGATCTGAGTAAATCGTTCGTCAGCCGCATGCTGGCTGCGGGTGTTCATATCCAGCTGTTTGATCCACGGCCACGTCTAATGGGCATGCGCACCAACCTGTTCAGGCGCCTGCACCGCAAAGTAGTGGTTGTCGATGGTGAGTTGGCCTTCATTGGTGGTATCAACTACAGCGTCGACCATATGAGTGACACCGGTCTGACCGCCAAGCAGGATTATGCGGTGCTGGTGCGCGGCCCTATTGTTGCCGATATACATCACTCGGCCTTGCGCTTACTCAGCGAAGCGGTGCGAGCCAAAGTACCTGCCTTGAAGGTGGCAACCCAGCACGCGGGCAGTGCGAGAATGCTGCTGTGCGAACGCGACAATGAAGAACACACCACAGATATTGAAGAGCAGTATTTGCAGGCGATTCGCAACGCGACCCAGCGGATCACCATCGCCAATGCCTACTTTTTCCCCAGTTATCGCTTCCTGCGTGAGCTGCGTAATGCGGCGCGGCGGGGCGTCAAGGTCACGCTGATTCTGCAAGGCCAGCCAGACATGCCTTTTGTGCGGGTCTGCTCACGCCTCACCTACACCTATCTCCTGCGTGACGGGGTGAAAATCCACGAATACACCCAGCGCGCCCTGCACGGCAAAGTCGCGCTGATCGACCGTGAGTGGTCAACCGTGGGCTCAAGCAACCTTGACCCGTTAAGTCTCGCGTTGAATCTTGAGGTGAACCTGTTCATCCGCGATCAGCATCTCAATCAGCATCTGCATGAGCATTTGACGGGGCTGGCCGCCGCTCACAGTAAAGAGATGAGCCTGAAGGGCGCTGCACGGGGTCAATGGTGGCGTACGCCAATGATCTTCCTGAGCTTTCACTTCTTGCGCCATTTTCCGGCTATTGCCGGTCTGTTCCCGGCCCATGGCATGCGTCTCAAGCCGCTTCGGACAGCCGATGTGATCCCTGAAGCCAGCGTCATTGAAAACGAACAGAGCAGCGTTGCGCAGCAGCTGAAGTCCAGTTTGCAGTCGGATCAGGAGAAGTCGCTATGAGCAAGGCTTATGAAGCGTCTTCCGAGCAGCCAGCGGATCAGTCGCCAGACAAGCATGGCAACAAGTGGAAGTGGGCCAAGCGCGCTTTCAATCTGTTCTTCTTCATCGCTGTGCCGGTGTTGTTGTTTCTGCTGGTCAAGAACCTCGATTGGCAGGAAGTGAAGCAGGCGTTGCAGTCCTACAAGCTAAGCACCCTGGCGCTGGGCGTAGTGATTGCACTGTGTAGCTACCTGACGTATTGCTGTTTCGATGTGTTGGCGCGGTTTTATACCGGGCACAAGCTGGCGATCAAACAGATCGTACCGGTGGCTTTTGTCTGTTATGCGTTCAACCTGAACCTTAGTTCGTGGGTCGGCGGTATTGCGTTGCGCTATCGCCTGTATTCCCGGCTAGGGCTGGATGTGCCGACTATTACTCGTGTGTTGAGTCTGAGCCTGATTACTAACTGGCTCGGCTACATGATTCTGGCGGGTGGCGTTTTTGCCATGGGCTTTCTGGAGTTGCCCAAGGACTGGGCGGTAGGTTCCGGGACCCTGCGTTTGATTGGTTTTGCACTGCTGGTAGTGGCGGGGGCTTATTTGCTGGCCTGCCGGTTTTCCAAACGGCGCTCCTGGACCATCCGCAAGCAGGAAATCAATCTTCCTTCGCTCAAGCAGGCACTGTTGCAAGCGAGTCTGGGGGCGTTGAACTGGTCGCTGATGGCGTTGGTTATTTATACGCTGTTGCCGGAGAAGGCTTTTTATCCGGCGATTCTTGGGGTGTTGTTGATCAGCAGCATCGCCGGTGTGATCACGCATATCCCGGCGGGCCTTGGGGTGCTGGAGACGGTGTTTATTACCTTGTTGCAGCATGAGTTTTCCAAAGGCACGTTGCTGGCGGCGTTGATCGGTTATCGGGCGATTTACTTTCTGCTGCCGCTGACGATTGCTGTGGTGGTTTATCTGGTGCTGGAGAAGCGGAGCAAGAAGATGGGGGAGAGGAATCAGGCTGAAGGTGGGGCTTGATTTGTGTGCATATCCGTTGGTGTGTACATATCCGTTTTTTAGGTAACGGCTTCTATTGGTTGCGCCCTTAGGGCGCCTCACTTTTGGTTCCGGAAGCCGGCCCAGCCAAAAGTAACCAAAACGCTCTTGCCCCACCACTAGGTGCCTCGCCTAGGCTCGGCATACCCGTAATCCGA
>NZ_LOHG01000015.1:103554-113419 GCF_022790535.1 Pseudomonas maioricensis | reverse complement strand
TTTGAGTTGTAGTGACTGGAAAACAAAGCCCGCTTGTTAGAGCGGGCTTTTTTGTGGCTGATTTTCCGGCCGTACGCCTTTTCCCTAACACAGTGCTGTCACGCAGCAAACATGGGACCTGTAGGAGTGAGCTTGCTCGCGATTTCGGTCTATCAGTCGGTGAATATATTGCCTGTGTTGACGTAATCGCGAGGAATGTGGATCACCACCCGGTCATTTCTACAGAAAAGCATTTAAATTCAGTTAGTTGTTCATGTTTTATGAGAGCTGCCGCAGGCTGCGAAAGCAATCTCCCAGCCCTCCGCCATCGCAGCCTGCGGCAGCTCCTACAGGGACCACGTTTGCCTCTGCAACGCCTGCATCTGCACATGCAATGGGTGATACGGCGCGCGATTACCCTCGCCATCCGCATAGCCGAATACACCAGCGGGACAGTATCGACCGTCGTCCCAGCCGGGATAATCCAGAAATGGATACCAACACAGCGCCTCAACCACGACGCCCCTCTGTTGCGCTAGGGTAATCTGCTCGCTGATGTAGCTCAGCCATGGCACGCGCTCATCGCTCTCCGCGCCGGTTTCTGAAATCAGCAGCGGCCTTTGATAGCGTTGCTGTAGTTCCTTGAGCATGCCCGCCAGCGGACGAAAATGACGATCGCCCCGCAGGATCTTCGCGCCATTCAGGAACCATTGGTTATGCGGATAGAAATTGGCGCCGATGATGTCCAGATACTCTTCACGCCCGCCCAGCCCAGGCCATTGACGCCCCGCCAACATATCCCAGGTTTCGAACTGCGAAAGCCGATGACGCTCTGCGTTGTTGACCTTATCGGTCCGACTTGAAGCAGCCATGACGTTGATCAACGGCTCGCATTGCACAAACCTCGCTGCAGGCACCTGCTCACGAATGGCCACGGTAGCCGCAATACTTGCGCGCACCAATTGATGCTTGAGTTCCTGTCCTCGCCCACACATACCTGGGTTGAAATAGCCGACCTCGCCACCCGCCCAGCTCCAGAAGGACACTTCGTTAAGGGGCGAAAAAAATGGAGCATCCACCCCTTCCTCTTTCATCAACCTGGCAACGGCACCCGCGAACCGGGCAAAACGCTCGACGAACTCCGGACGCCAGATATCCAGACCGTCGGGATAGCCGTAATGACAAAGATCCCAAACCACCTGAATGTGATGATCCCGGGCAGCCCGCAACATCGGCAAAAAACTGCTCCAGTCGTAGCGGTACGCCTGCGTTTCAATCAGATGCCAGCGCAGCCCGTCGCGTACGCAGCCAATGCCAAGCCCCGCGAGCTGTGAATAATCTTTATCGACCCATTGGGCATGTCCCGTCGTGGCGAGCAAGTCCAGCCTCAAACCGTCCTTTCGACGCTGAGTCGCACACTCATAACCTGCCATCAGAAATGAACTGAAAAGGCGCGTGTTTTTCATGTTGCGCCCCCTGACGACAGGGCCGTCAGGCGACGCATTATCCGGCCTCCACCGCAGACGCAGACCGCCGTGTTTGCTGCTCGATACGCTGGTACAACGCCAATGCCTGGCCCACCACCTGATCCATGTTGTAGTACTTGTAAGTACCCAGCCGACCGAGGAAGGTCACGCCCGGTGTGTCGTCGGCCAACGCGCTGTAGCGCTTGTACAGCTCGGCATTCTCCTGCCGAGGAATCGGGTAATACGGGTCACCTTGCGCACAGGGAAATTCATAACTGATGCTGGTCAGAGGATGCGCCTGGCCCGTCAAATGTTTGTATTCGGTAATCCGGGTATAGGGCACGCTCTGATCCGGATAATTGATCACGGCGACAGTCTGAAACTGCCTGGTCGGCAAGGTCTCGTGCTTGAACTGCAGACACCGATACGGCAATCGCCCGAAGCAGTAATCGAAATACTCATCAACGGGGCCGCAGTAGATCAACTGCTTGTAGTTGACCCGCTCACGCACCGCGGCGAAATCGGTCTCAAGCAACAGATCGATACACGGGTGATCAAGCATGTGCTCGAACATTTGCGTATAGCCGTGCAGCGGCATCCTCTGAAAAAAGTCAGTGAAGTAACGGTCATCTTTATCGGTGCGTGTGGGGATGCGCGACGTGACCGACTTGTCGAGTTCCGATGGGTCCAGCCCCCACTGCTTGCGGGTATAGCCACGGAAAAACTTTTCATAAAGCTCGCGACCAATCTGATTGATTACCACGTCTTCAGAGGTGCGGATATCGGCAACAGGCTCGGCGCGCTCCGCGAGAAAAACCTCTGCTTCATGTTCATCCATAGACCGGCCGTACAGGGTGTTCAACGTCGTCAGGTTGATCGGAATCGGTAGCAGATGTTCATCGACGCGGGCAAGCACGCGATGTTCGTAAGCCCGCCACTCGGTGAACCGTGACAGGTAATCGACAATACGCTGCGCGTTGGTGTGGAAGATATGTGGCCCGTAGCGATGCACCATAACTCCGGCAGCATCGAGATGGTCATAGGCATTACCGCCAATGTGCTCGCGGCGATCGATCAACAGCACGTTTTGGCCAAGCCCCTCAGCCAGACGCTCGGCAATCACCGAACCGGCAAACCCCGCGCCGACGATCAGGTAGTCATATGCACGCTTGTTACTCGCCTGTGAAGGTCCTTTGCAGGCCCTCTCAATCGTTACCTTAGGCATTCGATGTGCTCCTTCATGACTGCGCAGGTTTTATCCCACGACATACCATCAAGCACCGCGTCAGCGCGTTGAGTGAAGGTGGCGTCTGCCCTGGATAGCAGGGCCGCGTTTATGGCGACAATAAAAGCCTGCGCTGAGTCCGCAATCGATACCACGCCTGAATCGCCATAACCGTTGACCACATCGCGAATCGCCGTCGATACCACCGGACAACCGCCCGCCAGGTATTCAGGTGTTTTGGTAGGGCTGATGAAACGTGTCGATTCGTTGATCGCAAACGGCATCAATGCCACGTCCCATCCGGACAGATAGACCGGTAACTCGTCGTAACGCTTGGCACCCAGGTAGTGAATATTGGGCTGACGCGGCAGCGTATCGGGGTCAATTTTCACCACCGGACCGATCAACACGATCTGCCAGTCAGGCCGGAGTGTTGCCAGTTCGCTGACCAGATCAATATCAAAGCGCTCGTCAATGACGCCGAAAAAACCTAATCGCGGACGACCGATATCAGCTTGATCGGCAGGCTCGGGCAACCTGTCGCGAGCGGCTGCGAAGTGCTTGATGTCGACGCTGCTGGGGACTGCATGAGCGTTTTGATGCTGACGTCGCTTGGCTTCCCAAAGGCTATGACCGCCCGTGAATACCACATCGGCCTTGGCCATCAATTGCCGCTCCTTGACGATAAGATCTGGCGGTGCGCCCTTGAACGCCGACAGCTCATCCATGCAATCAAAGATCGTCACCTGAGCCTTGAGGTGCTCAGTAAACGCAAGGCTCATGGGCGTCAGGTACCACAGCAGCAATTCACGGGAAGCCTGCCCGGCCAACCAGGCATCGATCAACTGTCGCTGGGCATCCGTAATCTGTTGCGAATCCATCCCCCACGGAAGGCGCGGCACCATGAGCGTAATCCCGCTAACCGGCCGGGATAACTCCAACTCAGGCTGCTGAACGTCAGCGAAAATCGGCTCTTCGAAAAATACCACGTCGTAGTCCTTCGCCAGGCGAGACATGACGTGTTGCGGGCGCTGATAGACGAAACCCCAACGCAAATGAGAGAGGCACAACAGTAAGGGCCTCGCCAGCGCAGTTGCGGTGGAGCGGGCCTCAATCCGGGCGGGTAAAAGATGATCAGGCGGCTCTAGAAGATTCATCGCGAATTCCTTTTTAAAATCGGAATCGAGACTGAAGCCCATGAGTCCTCTGGCTTCGACCGCACTCGGTTGCATTACCAAATGCGGCGGATGATCAGGTCACCCTTTTGCGCACTTCTAAAACTTGGAGGCGTGCAGTTCATCCAGCGTTCAACGGCGTTGCGTGTAAAGCCGATGAACTGCACTGACCGGTCAGCAACACGCCTTGAACTCCTGTGCAACGGGAGCGCCCATACCTTCACATGCTTCGAAGTCGCCGCGCAGGCCAGGAGACGAACAAGGACATGTCCGGCAGGTTGAAGTCGCCGCTCACAGGTGATGGAACGAGGACAGCACATGATCTTGGTAACCGGCGGTGCAGGCTATATCGGCGCTCACGTGGTGCTTGAGTTAATGGATCACGGCGAAAACGTCGTGATTCTCGATAACCTCTGTAACAGCGCTCGCTCGGTGCTGAAACGGATTGCCCGAGTCAGTGGTCGACGTCCAGGCTTTGTTCTGGGCGACATCAGAAACAGTAGCGTGCTTGCCGCTCTGTTCGACGACTACGCGATTGATGCCGTCATTCATTGCGCCGGTCTCAAGGCCGTAGGTGAAAGCGTGCGTGAGCCGTTGCGCTATTACGACACCAATGTTGGCGGCAGCGTGACCCTGTGCCAGGCGATGGCCAACGCCGGTGTATTCACGCTGGTATTCAGCTCCTCGGCAACCGTCTATGGTGACTGCGCGGTGATGCCCATCGATGAATCCTGCAAGACTGGGCCGCCCTCGAATCCTTACGGGCAATCCAAATTGATGACGGAAAACATCATGAAAAGCCTGGTGATCTCCGACAGCCGCTGGTCAGTAGGCTTACTCAGGTACTTCAATCCGATTGGTGCCCATGACTCCGGGGAGTTAGGCGAAGCCCCAACCGACATCCCCAATAATCTGTTGCCCTATCTGCTGCAAGTCGCCAGCGGACAACGTCCGGCATTGAGTATCTACGGCAACGACTATCCCACGCCTGATGGCACAGGAGTGCGTGATTACGTGCATGTCATGGACCTGGCTGAAGGGCATGTCAAAGCCCTTGAAGTACTGCGTTTGAAGCCTGGCGTTCAGATCTGGAATTTTGGCACCGGCCAGGGATATTCCGTGCTGGAAGTCGTCAAGGCATTCGAGCGGGTCAGTGGGGTGAGCGTGCCGCTGATTTACGAACCGCGCCGCCCAGGCGATATCGCCCGCTGCTGGGCGGCCCCTGACAAGGCCTCGCTGGAGCTCGGCTGGAGCGCTAAACGCTCACTCGATTGCATGCTGACCGATGCCTGGCGCTGGCAGTGCCGCAGTCAGCCAGCGTCGATTACGACGCTGGCCAGTTGAGCAAGCGTTGCTGCACGGTTTAAACAAACACCATTGATTACAGGTCAATGCACTGGCAGGGTATACCACTGACCAGACGCGACGCGCCCATTGCACTCGCGTTATCGCTTCGAACAATCAAGAGGTTCGTCCATGAGCAAAGCACCTTATGTTCCGCCCAAGGTATGGAAAAACGAGGCGTCCGGCGGCCAGTTCGCAAGCATTAACCGGCCTGTCGCCGGGCCGACCCACGACAAGACGCTGCCCAAAGGCAAGCACCCGTTGCAGCTCTATTCGCTGGCTACGCCCAACGGCATCAAGGTCACCGTCTTGCTGGAAGAGCTGCTGGCACTGGGGCACACCGACGCTGAATACGATGCCTGGCTTATCCGCATCAATGAAGGTGATCAGTTCTCCAGCGGCTTCGTCGACATCAACCCCAACTCGAAGATTCCGGCATTGGTCGACTACAGCGCAGAACCAGCCATTCGCGTATTCGAGTCGGGTTCGATCCTGCTTTATCTCGCCGAAAAATTCGGCCGTTTCCTGCCCACCGATCCGGCTGGTCGCACTGAAACCCTGAATTGGCTGTTCTGGCAAATGGGCGCCGCGCCTTACCTTGGCGGTGGCTTCGGACACTTTTACGCCTATGCGCCAGAGAAGCTCGAATACCCGATCAACCGTTTCGCCATGGAAGCCAAACGTCAGCTGGACGTGCTAGATCGCCGCCTCAGTGAAAGCGCCTATCTGGCAGGCGACGAATACACGATTGCCGATATTGCAGTCTGGTCGTGGTACGGCCAACTGATACTGGGTGGCCTGTATTCGGCGGCTGAGTTTCTGGCGGTGCATGAGTACACCCATGTACAGCGCTGGGCGCATGAGATCGCCAAACGGCCCGCCGTCATCCGTGGCACCCGGGTCAACCGCACCTGGGGCGATGAAGCGACCCGCGTACCGGAGCGGCACGACGCTGCGGATCTGGATTGAGGAACCTGTGGGAGCAGAGCTTGCTCGCGATGCAGGCGCTACAGTCCATCAGGCAGATCGCGTTGTCGTTTATCGCGAGCAAGCTCTGCTCCCACAGTTGATCACCGCCCGCAGGCATCGAGCAGACGACACAAATGCTGCTAATGCACCGGCCCTTTCGCGAATGAATTCGCTCCCACAGGTTTTGCGCCCGGTTCAAGCTCATGATGCTCCTGCGGGACTGTCGGGTTGGCGCTGCATGTAAACCTGTGGGAGCAGAGCTTGCTCGCGATGCAGGCGCTGCAGTCCATCAGGCAGATCACATTGTCGTTATCGCGCGCAAGCAGTTGATCACCGCCCGTAGACATCGAGCAGACGACACAAATGCTGCGAATGCACCGGCCCGTTCGCGAATGAATTCGCTCCCACAGGGTTTGAGGTTTGCAGGCAGATATGGAGTCGCCCGGATAATCCGCATCCAGGCGACTCACATCACTGCGTTTTACCTCAACCTTTCGCCGCCATCGCCGTGACTTCCACGCGCATGCCTTCAACCGCCAGCGCGGCGACACCCACGGCGGCGCGCACCGGCCAGGGCTTGGCGAAGAAGCGTTTGTAGACTTCGTTGAAAGCGGCGCGATCAGCCATGTCGGTAAGGTAAATAGTCAGGTGCAACACCCGATCCATGGAGCTGCCGGCTTTTTCCAGCGCTACTTTCAGCGCTTGCAGCGTGCACTCGCTCTGTAGCGTGATATCGCCCAACTCCAGACTGCCGTCAGCGTGAGTCGGAATCTGCGTCGAAACCAGCAGACCGCCAAAACCAGTGACGTCAGAAGAGATGGAGTCCGAATCAGGATCAGGGATGAAAGTGATGTCGTGATTTGCCATGAGGGTCTCTTGTCGGAAGTAAAAAGGTCACTTGCGAAGCGACGTCTTTTTTTGCGAGACCAGTTTACAGGCCGCTTGAGGTAAAACGCAGCCATGAAAAAACCCGCCGAAGCGGGTCATTTTTCATCAATACCATTCCAACATCCTGTCGGTAGCCGTCCCGGCAATGGTGGTCATCCTTTACCTCCGAAGCGCTTCCTGCGTTCCGGTTGATGGGTTTAGATTGCGCTTACTGCGCCGCTGCGTAAATGGACAATCACCATTGCGCTTTGTAAGCCTTTCGCCATTAGTGGCGCAATCGGATGACTTACAGACGTCAGCCTTTGATGGAGACTCCCCTAAGAATCCACCCGATCCCAGTAAGGCGGTGTGCCGATGGCATTCAAAAAGTAATCCCACACCACCCTGACTTTCTGAGAGCGCAGCCGATTCTCGGGCGATATCAGGTGAATCTGGCTCGGCGACGGTTCGACGCCCCCCTCCCAGTCCGGCAACAGCTGGATGAGCTGTTGTGTTTTGAAGTGCGCCTGATTGAATAGCCAAGACGGGAAAAATACGATCCCCCTGCCCGCCAGTGCCGCTTCCATCAACACCTGACCGTTATTGCTCCGCAGCGGGCCATCGACGTCAATGGTCTCCACGGCATCGAACCCTGGACGACGAAAGTGCCAGCGCTGTATGCCGCTCACGCCTTTATAGACGAGGCAGGAATGATTGCGCAGGTCCTGCGGCGAAGCAGGCTCTCCGTGTCTTTCCACATAATCGGTACTGGCGCAAAGCAGGTAGCGCTGGTCGCAGATCTTTCGCCCGATCAAACCCGAGTCCTGCAACTGCCCGACCCGAAAAATGATATCGGTGCCCTCCAGCACAGGGTCGATAAACGCGTCGGTGACGTTCAACTCGACGCTCAGCCTGGGGTATTTTTCGTAGAGGCCATTCAGGAGCTTCACGATGTGTAACTGGCCGAACGCAACCGGCGCATTGATTCGCACCAGGCCGTGGATATCACCCACCTTGCCGGTCACTTCTTCGTCAGCCGCGTCGAGCAAATCCAGTACCTCGCGAACCTGCGCGTAGTAACGCTCGCCCGCATCGGTGAGTTTCACGGCGCGGGTATTTCGATACAGCAGTTGCTGCCCCAGCTCTTTTTCGAGCGCCGCAATGAAGCGCGACACTGAAGAGGCAGGCACCTGAAAGTGCCGCGCCGTTGCGGAGAAGCTACCCGTGACGGCAACCATGGCGAAGAATCTGTGGGACTTCAGGTGCATGGGAGCCTGCTCTGATCAAAACGTAATGATGAACCGGGATGAAATCTATTGCGGGAGCGTCACCAGAAAAAACTACTCAGTGCCGACCTCCGCATTTAAAACCACCCCTTGCTAAAACAGCAATAGTCTTTTGCTTTTAGCCTCAATTGTGGCTGCCACAGCAACAACCTACCATGACGGTCACTTTCATCTGCCGAGAAAGCCCTGCGCTTGCGGGCCTCTCCTCGGGACCTGATTCCCGTCCATGGAGACTTAAATTTATGACCGACCTCTTTAACACTTACGACCTGAGCGGCCTGTCGTTGAGCAACCGATTCGTCATGGCGCCAATGACCCGTTCCCGCGCGCCAAACGACATTGCCAACGAGCAGATTGCGCTGCATTACACCCAGCGCGGCACCGCTGGCCTTATCGTTTCCGAAGGCACGCCGATTTCCCGCGAAGGCCAGGGCTACCTGTTCAATCCCGGTATTTTCACCGACGAGCAAATTCAGGGATGGAAGCTCGTGACTGACTCTGTACACAGCGTTGGCGGCAAAATGTTTGCTCAGCTCTGGCACGTTGGCCGGGTGTCCCACACCTCGATTCAGATCGATGGCAAAGCCCCGGTCAGCTCCACCAACAAGCCTGCTCAAGGTGGCAAAGCATTCGCCTACACCGAGAATGGCGAACCAGGCTTTGTCGAAACCACAATCCCTCGGCCGCTGACCACTGATGAAGTCGGTCGAGTCGTCGAAGACTTTGCACAGGCAGCCGCGAATGCCATTGCTGCCGGTTTTGACGGTGTGGAAATCCACGGCGCAAATGGCTACTTGCTTGAACAGTTCCTGAACCCGCTGGTTAACGATCGCACGGATCGCTACGGCGCCAGGAACCTTGATGATCGCCTGCGATTCGTGTTTGAAGTGGTCGATGCGGTGAGCGCCCGGATTGGCAAGAATCGAGTAGGCATTCGCATCTCGCCTTACGGCCAGCTGTTCGATATGCCGATCTATCCCGAGATCGACGAAACCTACGCAGCGCTGTGCTCAGGCATGAACGAGCGCGGTATTGCCTACGTGCACGTCATGGATCAGACGCACTTCTTCATGGCTGGTGAAAGCTCTGCCGCACAGGAAAAAGCGCTGCGTGAATTGCTCAAGGAGTGCAAAGCCAGACTGGGCAACACCGCACTTATCATCGCCGGTGACATGACGCTGGAGCGTGCTCAGGATCTGGTTGACGCCGGTCTGATCGACCTAGCCGCATTCGGCCAGCCGTTTATTGGCAACCCGGACCTTGTGGCCCGATTGAAAAACGGCTGGCCGCTAACCACGCCGGATCGCGATACCTACTACGGTGGTGACGCCAAAGGCTACGTGGATTACTCGCCGTACGAACCGGCCTGAGGTAGCAAACGAAGGCTCTGTGGGAGCAGATTTATCCGGGAGGGCGATACGCCTGACAATACACATGCGTCGGCTGCAGCGGCCTCTTCCCGGATGAACCCGGTCCCACTGAATTGCTTAGATACCTGTGGGAGCGAGGCTTGCCCGCGATAAAAGCGCTGAGATCTATCTGATAAACCGCGGT
>NZ_LOHG01000015.1:37735-102719 GCF_022790535.1 Pseudomonas maioricensis | reverse complement strand
CTTCACCTCCCGCAGGTGTGATACAAGCCGCGATTGTGGAGCAAACACTCACTCCACCTTCGCCAGACCCGCCGCATCGTAGCGCTCACGGGCTTCACGAAAGCCTTCTGCATTGCCCGCCACCCACATCCACAACGGGATCATCTGCCTGAGCAGCCCGCGGCCAAGTTCGGATAACTCGTAGTCGACGCGTGGCGGCACTTCGTTGTGATCTCGACGCAAAACCAGGCCGTCCCTTTCCAGTTGGCGCAAGCTGCGGGTCAACATCCGCTGCGTCACGCCATCCATGCGTCTGGCTATGTCCGCGTGTCTCAATCGCCCTTCAACACCCAGTGTATGGACGATGCCGAGTGACCAGCGATTGCCGGCATGGGTCAGCACTTCTCGCTTCAAACCGTCGTCTTCTGCACTCAGCGCTTCGCACGCCGCTTGCGATTGCCTGATGATTTCTTCGTTGTTCATTCGCCCCCCAGGATCACTCGTGTGCCTACTTATGGCCGCGTCTCAATGGTGACAGGATAACAACCACTCACTTATTGAACCGCGATCCGGAGGAAATTCATGCAACTCACTACCACCGTGAAAACCGAAAATATTCTTGTACTGGGTGCTGGCGAACTGGGTACGCAGGTCCTGCGTGAACTGGCTTCGATGGCTGCTGGCAGGGGGGAAACACGCATCAGCGTGCTGTTGCGTGCCTCGGCCATTACCACTCAAGACGTCATGAAAAAACGTGCCCTTGAAGAATTTGAAAGCCTTGGCATCCGCATTGTGCAAGCTGACGTGATTAACGATACCGTCGAGAAGCTTGCCGAGTATTTCCGGCCGTTCGATACAGTGATCAGCTGCGTGGGCTTCATAGCAGGCGCGGGCACCCAGTTGAAACTGACACACGCGGCACTCAAGGCTGAAGTGAAGCGCTACGTGCCTTGGCAGTTTGGCGTGGACTACGACGTAATCGGCAAAGGCAGCCCGCAAGACCTGTTTGATGAGCAGCTTGAAGTGCGCGAGTTGTTACGGGCTCAACGCACCACCGAATGGCTCATTATCTCAACCGGGATGTTTACCAGCTTTCTGTTTGAACCCGTGTTCGGCGTCGTCGACCTGGCTAAAAACACTGTTCATGCATTGGGCACTTGGGACACACAGGTCACCGTTACCACGCCCGAGGACATCGGCAAGCTGACCGCGAACATCATCTTTACTGAGCCACGCCTGGTTAATCAGGTGATTTTCGTCGCCGGAGACACCCTGAGCTACCGGCAATTAGCGGACACCCTTGATGAGAAGCTTGATCGCACCCTGTCGCGGGTGCAATGGAGTGTCTCTGAACTCAACGATGAACTCGCAACTGCACCTGACGACTCGATGCGCAAATACCGGGCAGTGTTCGCTCAGGGCAAGGGCGTCGCCTGGGATAAAACCCAGACTTTCAACGCCGCCCATGGCCTTGACCTGACCACAACGGCAGACTGGATCGAGCAGAATTTACTGCCTGGCAAGCGCTCTTCTGTGTAGAACCTGCCGCAGAAGATCATGCCCGCTGACCAGCACGATTCCCGCTAGCACCAGTGCTGCCCCCAGTACAAATGAGGACTCCAGCGTCTCATCCAGCAACCACACGCCAAATACCACCCCGAACAATGGCGTCATGAACGACAGCACGCCCAGACGGGAACCGAGGTAGCGGCCCAGCAACCAGAACCAGGCGAGGAAACTCAGGAACGAGACCCCGATGGTCTGATAAGCCAGGCTGCCAATCGCGACAGCAGTCAGGTGGACGCTGCTTTGTCCGCTGACCAACGCCATGAATGCGAGGATTACAAACGCCCCGGCCAACTGATAGAAAAGTGTTAGCGGCGCCGGGGCATCCGACAATTTTGAGCTGCGGATTGTAAGCGTGGTGCCCGCCCACAGTATTGCGGCCAACAAACCCAAAGCATCACCAATACGCTGATGCACCACATCGACACCGGGCGGCGCCGGAGCATAAAAAGCCAGGACAACACCGGAAAAGGCGATCAGGATTCCAATCCATTGCAAGACAGTCAGGCGTTCGCTCGCAAAGCGAAAGTGCAGGCCGATGGCAACGAATATCGGCGCTGTGTAAAGGAAGATCACCATGTGCGCGGCCGAGGTGTAGCGCAGACCTTCGCCCACCGCGAGATACTCCAGCGCAAACAACACGCCGACCATGAGGCCCGCCTGCCAGGTGCCGGGGCGTTTCATCTTCCGCCAGCGCAGCATCAACAGCACGCCGACCATCAGTGCAGCAAAACCTGAACGCAGGGCAATCTGCAGAATCGGCGCTATGTCCGGTGCTGCAACTTTGATTGCGACTTGTTGAAGGCCCCATACGATGCACAGCACGGTCATCATCACCGCTGCCTGCCCGTCGATAGGCTTACGAATGTTCACAGCACTCGATCTCACACATGATTTTGATCGCCGCATTATGGCGTTTGATGACGGCAAAAATCTTGAAACATCTGAATAGATTTGCCTGTGGAGGACTTTTCGCCGCAAACCTGACGTTGGGGGCTGCCCGCGACAGCGGGACTGTGGTCGGTCAGGTAAACCGGGGTGGTACTTATCGCGGGCAAGCCTCGCTCCCACATAACGGTGCAATTCCGCAGGACCACCCAGCGAGAGGTCGTGCGAGCGACGCTGACTACAGCCGATCCACCCGCCCCGCATAACATCCTCTTCTGGCGTTGTGGACGTGAATATAGTTCACCTCCGGGTTGGCAAATATCTGCTCAATCACCGGTTCTATCGCGACACCCTCCACTACATCGGCCTCGATCATCATCCCTTCGGCGTCATAGCCTCTGAGCGACAACAGGCGGACACGCATCGACTCGGGCACTTGGTTGATCGCGTCGTAAGTCTGGCTCGCGCCTTCGCGTATAAAAATCGCATGGGTGGCTCGATAAGGCGTGGATGCCGGTTGGCAAACGTGGTTCAGCAACAGCACGGTCTCTCCAACTTCCGCATCCAGCAATTCTACGCGGTCAGGGAAGCCTGGTTTCTTGTCGACGTGGTAGCGCTTCACGCCAAGCGCTTTCAAGGCCTCATCAGACAAACCAAACAGCGCCTGGAAGGGTTCAGGGGATAGACCTGTGATTCGAAAGTTCATACCGAGCTCCTATTGAGGTAGAGCCTGTATCAAAGCCACGATCCGGCAGAAGCTCTACCCGGTTCTTGCTGACGAACTCGAATGACAATCAAAGCAGCCTATCGGGACTCGCAGTTTTTCCCCGCGCTTGTGTGATAATCCCCGACTCCCTCATCTCCCCGTACAGAGAACTGCGCATGTCCTATCGGGCACCCCAGGACCTGGCCTTAGATCTTGCACTTTCCGCACTGCTCGAAACGCAAGTGCGCGACGGCCATTACGCAAGCATCGATGACGCGCGCCTGGCCGCTCTGCGAATCATGCAAGTTCGGGAGGCCGGGGTTCGGGATGTGACAGCCGAGCAGGAAGACGAAACAGCGCTGCATGACTCCATGGACTTCGCCCGCTTGGCCCTGTCAGCGGTAAGTGGTGTCGGCGTCTGGACCTACGAAGTGTCCAATGACTGTTTCTACTGTGACGCGGGCATCAGCGAGTTGTACGGGATCGACCCGGTGCAGGCTGCCTCGGGTATCAAACGTCAGGACTTTCTCGCCAACGTACACGCCGACGACCTGGCGGCACTTCGCAAAACCATGGCGGGCGGGTTGGTCAACAGCGGCGATCTCGAGCTGGAATACCGCATCATTCATCCTGACGGCTCCGTGCGCTGGGTACTCTCTCGCGGCCATACCTACTTTAATAATGCGGGTCAGGCTGTACGGCGTACGGGCGTCGGCATCGAGATGACCGTCCAGCGTTTGCTGGAGCAGCAACTGAGACAAAGCCAGAAAATGGAGGCCGTGGGCCAACTGACGGGCGGCCTGGCTCACGACTTCAACAACCTGCTCACCGGGATCATCGGAAGCCTGGAAATGATCAGACTGCGGGTTGCCCAGAATCGCGCAGATGAAATGGATCGCTACCTCGATGCGGCACAGGGTGCCTCTCGACGGGCCGCCGCGTTGACGCATCGATTGCTGGCCTTTTCACGCCGCCAGACGCTGGAGCCCAGCGCCACCGACGTTAACCGTCTGGTCGCAGGGATGCTTGAGCTGATTCGCAGCACCATAGGCCCCTCTATCGATGTGCAGGTCTACAACGAAGCCGACCTGTGGCTGACTCAGGTCGATCCCAACCAACTGGAAAACGCCCTGCTCAACCTCTGCATCAATGCCCGCGATGCCATGGCTTCGGGGGGCAGCCTGATCATTCGCACCGGCAACTGCGTTCTGCAAGCGAAGGCTGCCGCAGAGCACGATCTGCCGGTCGGCGAGTACTTGACCCTGAGTGTCAGCGACACCGGTAGCGGCATGAGCAGCGACGTAATTGCCCATGCGTTCGACCCGTTCTTCACCACCAAACCCATGGGCGAAGGCACAGGCCTGGGCCTGTCGATGATCTACGGTTTTGTGCGGCAATCCGGTGGCAGCGTACAGATACAGTCGGTGATAGGCGTGGGCACCACCATGACCTTGTACCTGCCGAGGTCGCGCGTAGAAACCATAACCCCAGACACGCCATTTGCTCCGCCCTCTCTGCCTGCAACCGGAAAAGGCGAAACGGTTCTGCTGATCGACGACGAACACACGGTACGCATGCTGATCCGCGAAGTGCTCGAAGACCTGGGCTATACCGCCATCGAGGCGGCCGATGGCGCCAGCGGCCTGAAAGTACTGCAGTCCAGCCAGCAAATTGATCTGTTGGTGACCGATGTTGGCCTGCCCGGCGGCATCAATGGCCGACAGGTCGCGGACGCGGGACGCAGCCTGCGCCCCGACCTCAAAGTGCTGTTCATCACTGGCTATGCGCATAACGCGCTGGGCTGGGGAGACCACCTGGAACAAGGCATGCATCTGCTGACCAAGCCGTTCTCGATGGACGAGCTCACCAGCCGAATCAAAAGCGTGATCAGCGACTGACGTTTACGCCACGCTTTACCTAACCTTTACCGAATCCAGACCTCCGTTTACATGAAATGGGTGTTTCATACGTCCATGGCGATCCCCACATTTTCGCCAAAGGAGACACCATGTTTTCGAAGATGACCCAAGTCCTGATCCTGTCCGGTAGCCTGCTCGTTGCCGGAGCCGCTACCGCCAATGAACGCGACGTGATCGTCCCCGTCATCGCCGGTGCAGCCGTGGGCGCGGTATTGGCCACCGTGATCAGCAACTCAAGCAGGGACCATGACCGCCCGCGCTATCAGGAATATCGGCCACAGCCGCGTTATCAGCCGCAATACCAGGCCGTGCGCTATGTTCCGGTGCGCCCGGTTGAATACCGCCGCTACGATCCACCACGGCGCGGATACTACGATCATGGCCCCCGCCGCGACTACGACCACGGCCGTGGCTATGGTCGCTGGTAACTCCTGAGCGTGAAGAGCCGCTGACTTTTGCCAGCGGCTTTTTTTCGTCTCTGCATTCCGTCCTCAGTGGTGCCTGTGTATGATCGCTACAGGCCAATGCTGCCTGCCGCTCGCTCCCGCTGGGAAAGGTGAAAGCATGTTTTCTTTTCCGAACCCTGTCGCATCTCTTGATAGTCCAGGTTTGGCAACGCGAGCACCAGAATGCCTCGACTACTGGAGGAACGATGTTTTCAATCGAACAAGCCAAGCAAATGGCCAAGCGCCTGCGCGCTGATCTGGCCACGTCCGGTCAGGACATTTCCCACTCCGCAGCACTTGAACTGGTCGCCCATCAACTGGGCCATAAAGACTGGAACACTGCGTCAGCGCTACTGCCTCAAGAAGCCGCCCAACCGGGAATCGCTTTCGAAAAACCAATCCCCATCCTGCGATCATTCGACGAAGCCAAGGCACGCGAGTTTTATCTCGACTTCCTCGGTTTCAGCGTCGAGTTCGAGCACCGGTTCGAAGCAGACTTGCCGCTGTATCTGGGGATAAACCGAAACGGCCTGCAACTGCACCTTTCCGAACACCACGGCGACGCCAGCCCCGGCGCCACAGTCTTCATCCCCACGCAGAACATCGAACTGCTTCGCGATGAATTGCAGGCCAAGCGTTATGGATTCGGGCGGCCGGATATTGTCGAGCAAGGCTGGGGTAAAGAGCTGCAGGTTTATGACCCGTTCGGTAATCGGTTGAGGTTCTGCGAGGGGTAACCCTCCGCTCAGAGTCTGAAGGCTCTGCGCCCTTGGCAGGAGCGAACTTGTTCGCGAGGCTTCGGTTCTGCGAACTCAGGAATATCGTCTCGCGAACAAGTTCGCTCCTACCGGTTTTGCATTTCAGCTTGAGGCAGTCGTTCAGGAAAGCATCTTGCCGGGGTTCATGATGCCGCTTGGGTCCAGCGCTTGTTTAAGGGTGCGCATCAGTTCCAGCTCCAGCGGCGCTTTATACAATTGCGCAGCCTCACGTTTGGCCTGACCCAGGCCGTGCTCAGCGCTGATGCTGCCTGCGAACGCCATGGTCGCCTCGTAGATGACATGCATGATCGCCTCAGCCTGCGCCTTGAACGGAGCATCCTCGGCACCAAGTGGTTTGCTGATGTTGTAATGCAGATTGCCGTCGCCCACGTGCCCGTAAGAAACGATTCGCACGCCTGGAAAAGCCGCTAACAGCTTGCGATCCGTTGCCTCAATGAACGCTGGGATACTGCTGACAGGCACGCTGATATCGTGTTTCAGGCTGGGGCCCTCATGGTTCTGCGCCTCCGAAATCCCCTCGCGCAATGCCCATAACCCAGCAACTTGCGCCTGATTACTGGCGACCACCGCATCAAGAGCCTCATCATGTTCGAAGGCTTCGCCGAGGCCGGTTTCGAGCATTTCTGCCAATGGAGCATCGACCAATGTGTCGCTCAGTTCGATCAGCACGTACCAAGGATGAATCTGACCGAACAGATCACTACAACCGGCCACATGCTGCAGAACGAAGTCCACGCTTTGCCGCGACATCAATTCGAAGCCGGTCAGACGGTCGCCACACAGCGCGCGCATGCGCCCAATCAAATCGACCGCTGCCTGAGGACTGGGCAGCGCCACCCACGCCGTGGTCAGGCTGCGCACGGCGGGAAATAGCTTGAGCACCGCAGCAGTGATAATCCCTAACGTGCCTTCAGAACCGATGAACATGTGCTTGAGGTCGTAGCCAGTATTGTCTTTGCGCAGCCCGCGCAGACCGTCCCATATACGACCGTCCGGCAGAACCACTTCCAACCCCAGCGTGAGGTCGCGCATGTTGCCGTAACGCAACACAGCGGTGCCGCCAGCATTGGTAGCCAGGTTACCGCCCACCGTACAGCTACCCTCGGCGCCCAGTGATAGCGGGAACAGGCGCCCCGCTTCTGCGGCAGCTTCCTGCAAATGCTGCAGAATGACGCCCGCCTCGACCGTAATGGTTTCGTTGGCCGGATCGATAGCGCGAATCGTGTTCATGCGGGTCAGCGACAGCACTACCTGAGTGCCCGAAGCATCGGGTATCGAACCTCCACACAAACCGGTATTGCCCCCCTGCGGCACCAGCGCAACACCGGCCTCATGACATAGCCGTACAACTTCGGCGACCTCAGCGGTGCTGGCCGGACGAACCACCAAAGCAGCCAGCCCCCGATAAGCGTTGCGCCAATCACTGAGATAACTCTGCATGTCTTCAGCATTACTGATCAAACCCGCAGGGCCGACGACCTGCTCAATGGCCTGCATCAGGGCTTCGTTCAATTGGCGCATTTCACGCTCCTTGTTATTTGAGTCCAGCATTCAAGACGGCATCAGCCTAGTAGTTATCGTACAACCTGAAAACCACTAATCACCGAATTGAACCCAATCCCTGAGCAGCCCCCGTGCGGTCCTGCAGCAAACACTGGATCTGTAGGGGCTGCCGAAGGCTGCGATGGCGGAGTGTCAGGATGAATGCTTCGCAGCCTTCGGCAGCTCCTACAAAGAATTAAATAATCTGACACGTGCTGGCGATGCGGTCTGTCGTTAACTCGCTATTGCCAGCCGAGACATAAATCTAGAACCAGATCGGCATAATGGACGCGACGAACAAGCCACTCAGCAACACGGCACTCAACCCACCCGCCGCCAACGCTATCGCGTCACCGGGGCTTACGGTGGCGATTCAGCTAGCCCACTACCTGACATCCGTGCCGGGATAGAGCTCAGGAGGTGGCTGGTACTTCGGATCCTCGAAGCGGCTGTTGTTGTAATGCGTTTTGGCCGTTGGCCCGTCGCCGTAGTAAGTCACGTTCGGGTTAGGGGTGAGATGCCAGCCGGTCCCGTCTTTGTCGCGCTCGATCAGCGAAGGGTACAACGTGCAGGTGCCTCCTGAACCGGAGGTCAGCCTGAATTGATAATAACGCCCGGCCTGGGGCGTGAACTTCGTTGTGACGTAGCAAGAGCGGGTGCGCGAACCCTCCCAGAACATACCCACCTTCGTTTCGATACCAGGCCGGATTCGTGTCTCGAAGTAGTCCCACGTCAGGTCTTGTCCTGCTTTGGGCATCCCCTCATCCTGCGTATGAGTAAACGGAAGCGGCCCGCTGCGTATGACGCCCCCCGAACGCACACCGTTTTCGTATTGATAAATATCGGCATGCTGAGTGAAGTTGACGATGCGTATCCAGGCGGGATTGGCCTCGTTTTCAGGTGCGGTGAAATAGTTTGTGTGAGGGAGAAATTGGCAGCCTGCGAACAACGGCAGGGCCAACAAGCAGAGCGTTGAGCGAATTGACATGGAGCCTGTCCTTTGCAGAGTCGCTGTAAAGACCACAAGAACAGGGATGTATTGCGTAAGCGGCGAGAACGTTACTAGAGGCCGTCGACTACGCACTGGATCGCTTTTTTTGCGGCCAGTTACTGCCTGAGGATTAGCTGACCTGAAAAACAGGAACCAGCCCAACGTGCGTAGGTGTTCAAGAAGGGAGTTTGCGCCCAGAGGTCCTTGGCAGATGCTTAGAAATAAATCATAGCGTGAGAGTTGCCTGTACTCACGGTGTATTGAGTGAAGCCGGCCGCAGATGCTTGCTCTTTTCGGATGTTCAGTAGATCTTCAGGAATTTCAATAAGTATTTTTACCTTTCCAGATGTGCTCAGAGTCTTGCAGAGCGTTATGATTTTACTGGACCTATTTGAAGTAGCCCAAAATACTTTATAACTCCAGTTTTTTGCAGCTCCAGATTCAAGAAGCATATCAAATATTGCATCTTCCGCATTACCGTCATTTAGGTCGATTAGGGCGCAAATGATGTTTGAATTTTTTTCGAAAATCTGGCTCATGGAGTTGCCTGCCTATTTAGGGTTTTGTAAATGGGTCTGCGTCTGGCACGCCAGAATCTACAGGTGATGATCCCGGCGTTGCGTGTGAAATCTCATAAGCCCTGGCTTCTAATTCTTTATAAAGCTTTGGATTGTCAATAACCTCTTGGACCTCCCCAACAGGAATGAGACCACCGTCTCGCCTGACCAGATATTGAGATGCCCAATACCCAATGACCAACGGTTTTTTGAATGTTTCATCCATCGTGACTCCGCGCTCAGAACGAGAGGCTATTTTTATCGAAGCGCCGGGGAGAAGATAACCACCAAACTTGCTTTCCATGGCCGCACTGGAAATCTGTTGTCTTAGGGCTTGAAGTTGTTGTTGAGTTTTTAGACGTTTAATTAATTCAATGTCTGCCTGCAATGCCGCCAACTCAGGATCCTTGCTTATTAGGTCAGACTCATTAGGTGCAGTCGGTAAATCGCCAACATTTGAACCGGTTTTTAGTGCGACCTGAGTATTGAGATTGCTTATGAGCGCATCATAGCTGGCGGAAGAAGTACTGACGAGGTCAGGGGTGCTTGCGGGAGCACCTACATTCAGTGATCCTCCAGAGACAGTGCTGAATGTAAGTGATACCGTCGCTCCAGTTATGCTGAAAACACGAGTGATGACTCTTAACATTGGGGGAGAAGACGTTAATTTTGAGGCACGACTCAGCCAGGCTTTGTTAAGGGGCGCGCTGGCCCATGCTTGAACAATTTCATCCATTTTTTGGTTAGGTAACCCCAGGCTTGTAGCACCTTTTAGAACTACAGACCCTGTAGCGCTTTGCGCTCCAGCGGCGGACAGTGCAATGGGCACGGAAGCGAGCGGGAGCGCAAACCCCGCTGACCCACGACTGTCAACGGTGAAGCTATAGCTGGGAAATGCTGCCGCGGGAGGGTGTGCAAAAGACGGTCGGTTTTCAGACGCTGCACGTGAGTAATACTCGTCGTAGTAAGTCGTGCTGATTGGAATGTAATTGTCCCGATTGACCAGTGGCAGGAAACCTTTTTCTTTCCAGGTTTCAATTTCCGCATCAACGGATTGATGTGACAGATAAAGATCGCCGGGAAGTATGTACTCTTCCAAGGGATAAATCGGCATCACTTGTGCAGCTCGAACAGTCATACTCCAATCTTTTGCAACCTGTTCAAGATGCTGTTGAGGCAGCTTTGATTGACACGCAGCCATCACAAGGCTGTTCGCCGCAAGAAACGCCAAGATCAACATTTTTTTGGGCATAGAGAATTCCCGAGGCGCAGAAAGTTAAGCCAGACGTTGACTGTAAACTTCTTGAAACACTCGGGACGGCGGAGTGGTTTAAAAAAAGAAGACTGTTTATTCTTATAGCCAGAAAAAATAAAAATGCAAGCACCATCAATGCATCCTTAAATACTCCTCCGGCTTGAATCCTATCGCACGGTATCCAAACGCCATCGGTCTCGGAAATACCTGTGTCAAGGTGACACCCGAGTTGGAGACCGACTTCACCGACCCCGTAACGCCTGGAACTCCCGGTAAAATAGCTTTAGACAGCCTATCAACCTCATTCTCTTTTTCAGCTATTTGCTGGGCAAGCGCCTTCATGGCCTCCGTCTGAGCTTCCACATTAGACTCATGGTTACCTTGCGGCGGAGTAACTTCACCCTTCATAATCTTTAGCTGATCGCGCAAGTCTTTGAGCTGGTCAAACCGTTCAACCAGTGCCTGGGTGTTAACTGAGAGATTCGACGCCTTAGCCGCCGAGCTTACAATGGAAATATCTATGGCATTCGCATAATAAACTTCCGTCACAACGAGCAACTCAGGCAAGGAGCGATGACCGTTCTTATCGCTGACGGTCTGAACATTCATCATTCGCGCCAATATAACTTGCACATCTTTAACCCCTCCTGCCGTGCTGTAGCTATAACTATTTAAGGCTGAAAGGAGATAATGTAAATCAACCCTGATAACCGTGGCGCTAGGAATCGAAACCGTCATCCGATACTCATCATTTCCCACCAGACTCCCCAATAGGCCAGTCACCCCGCTCAATATATTACCGCTCATACCCGACTCGGCGAGTGATCCAAACTGAAAAGCAGGGAACGCCATGACGCGATTGACCCTAAAATCAGCACCTGTATAGCCACTGCATTTGAAGTGTGAGTATTTTATTTCAGTTGGCTGCCATGGAGTGAATGGTTTCCCTCCGACTGACTCGCCACCATTAGGCTCGTACCCGGAAACGGGCGGAATTTCAGGTGCATTCCGGAGTGACATATACAACTGACAAAGATCAAGCGAACCGATTCTAACAATGTACTTAGTGTAAAAAACTGCAGGCTTTTCCTCAAACCAATTAATTTTATCAGGATACGTAGGAACCAGGAGCATGTTCCCTGGATATAAACTCTCTTGCAAAGGATAGATCGCTCGAACGCCGAGGTTCTGTATACTTTCCGACCATGCTTTCAACATGGTCCCCGCTTCTGGCTTCGAAGCTCCGCGCCACCACATAATGGTCACAAACCCTGCGATCACAATCGAAAAAGATATAAGAATTTTGTAGCGCATAAAACCTCCATGGAGCACGAGGTTGCACGAGCGACCTGATTCCGTCATGAACCGAAAAATCCTGAACTGAATAAATCAACGATTGCTGACCACTGCCACCCGATCCTCGTGAAGACTTTGAAGTTCTCTTAGATAGCCCGCACCCAAAACAAAACCACCCATAACCGCCTCCATGGATTCGTTATATTTAATTCGCCGATACTCTGAAAACACTCCAGCGGCGCGGAAAATCTAGCGGGGTGGAAGAAGAAACATATCAATGGCACCTGAACCGGTCTCTTGTAAATAGTACCTCTTGCCAGACTCCATGTACTTTTCTATCGGCGGCTGCCCGACGATATAAATAAATACATTCATCCACGTTTCTCCCGGACTGCCAGAATACAGCTTCCCCTCTCCACCTTTCAGCTGTGCCTCGGTCCTAGCCAGGCTCTGTGTCTCAAGATAAAACACAACGTCCCGACCGACTTGGTTTACCAAATAAAATTGCGCAGCCTCCACTCCGGTCGAAGGAATATCTAATGATCCCTCCCCACTTGAAGCTGCACGCATTGAAAATAGTAAAACGCCAAACAATCCATAGGTAAATGTTTTCATGGAGCCTCTCCTTCTTTGCCTGCCTGAGAGCGCCCAAGCATGTAACCTGCGACAGTGCCAAACAACCCCATTGCGGGAGCAATTTGCTCGCTACTAAACCCAGCCGTAATAATAAATAATGTTGAGACAACGATCAGCGTCACCGCCATCAACTTGATAGACTGCTCAGGTTGAAAAGAGATAAATCGCATCAAATACAGCTCAGCTAAAAACACCAACAAACCAAAAATCAATACGCTTGAAGACATCCAGAATTCATAATTGCTTAACCAGGTCACTGCTGAGACATTAGGCTTTTGCGGAGTCGCCGCGGCAGCATTTTGCACCGCAGCAGACACAGAATTCTCTCTTGGCTGCTCGGCAGAATACGCCAATACCTGCCCGCCCAACAAAAAAGCGAGCATAACAGCCGCAAAACTTAATCGATACCTTGGGCTTCGCATGTTCAGCTGCTCTAGACAATACGTATTAATGTAAGATTATTGAAACACTCAACATAGCCGGATTTTTTCCACTAAGACGGCCCGTTAATAACACATAGTAAACCGCACCTACAATGTCAAGTAACTTGCCAAATTTCATCGCTAACCGCTCCACAAAAGACGATGTAGAGGGAATCAGCAAATTTAACGATAGCAACCTAACATTAACAACTGAAAGGAGGAGCGTGACGCCCCAGAAATAGTGAAATGAATTAGTCAGTTACTGGAATAAATACTCAACCTCCTGACAAATTAATCACCATAGGCACCAATCGGATGCTATTGGCCGAGCGCATTTTCACAACGCGTTGATGTCCGCATTGGGTCGATAGCAGTCCTATAGCACGTCACCCCCACGACTCAGTATCACCGTCCTAACTCTCCAGCCAGCGCCCATAGAGTTGGGGAAACTGTTCACGCACCCAATCAACAAAGACCTCAACCTGTGGGGGCAGATGCGAGCGAGTCGGGTACAGCACTGACACCGGCCTTGGGTGTGGGCGATAGGGGCGCAGCACCTCAACCAGATTTCCGTCCGCCAGAAAACGGTCCAGCGTTATGCCTGGAGCCTGAAGAATGCCGAAGCCTGCGACTCCACATTCGACATAGGCGTTGGACTCGTTGACGGTAATGCCCTGGCGACTGACGTGAGATCGCTCGCGACCGTCATCCATAAACTGCCAGGCCTGAGGCCGTTGATTATGCCCTGACAGAAAGGTCACGCCACGGTGTGCGTTCAAATCTTCCAGGGTTGTGGGCTCGCCGTATTCCGCGAGGTATCGCGGTGCCGCGCAGGTGACCATGGTTGCCATACCGATGCGGCGGGCCACGAGGCTCGAACTGGGTAACTCACCGATCCGCAATGCACAGTCCACGCCCTCTGCGACCAGATCGACAGTCCGATCAGTAACCCCTATCGCCAGCTCGATTGCAGGGAAGAGCCTGGTAAACGTACGCAAGCTTTCGATAAGGCCAGGTCCGGAAAACGCAGTAGGGATATCGACCCGCAGGCGACCACGTAAGGTTGAACGTGGAGACGCGAACATCGCCTTGGCACTCGCGACTTCACCAAGAATCGATTTGACACGCTCGTAGAACTGCTCTCCTTCCGAGGTGAGTCGCACCGTACGGGTGGTGCGCTGAAACAGACGTGCGCCAAGCGAGGTTTCCAATTCCTGTATCGCTCGCGTGACCTGCGGACGGCCGATCTGCATGGCATCTGCCGCGCGGGTGAAGCTGCCAAGTTCGGCCAACCGGGCGAACACCTGCATGGACTGGAGCAGTTCCATAACGTCTTCTCACTTGTGCTTTTTGTTGCCTGTCAGGCGCAAGATCACACTCTGATTGTTATCTCCAGAAATAACAATCCTGTGCCGGGCCAGGCATTTATCGCAAAGGCACGCTTGATGAAAATGTCGCCAACAGCTCATCCCATTGGAGATACACCCATGAAAGCATGGCTTCTGAAAGACTTTGGTCTCGATAATCTGGCCCTCGGCGAAACGGCTACGCCTGAACCCAAAGCTGGCGAGTTACTGGTGAAGGTCGGTGCGGTGTCGTTGAATTTTCGCGACAAGGCCATCGTCGATGGTTTCTACGAACCTCATCTGGTGCCGAAACCGCTGATCCCGGTCAGCGATGCTTCGGGCACGGTCGTTGCCGTGGGTGAAGGCGTAAGCCGGTTCAAGGTGGGCGACCGCGTTAACTCGCACCTGTACTCGCGCTGGATAGACGGTGCGCCCGGGCCGGACGAACCCGCCTACTGCTTCGGCATGCCCCTGCCCGGTGGCCTGGCCGAGTACATGATCATTCACGAAGACAGCGCCGTGCCTGCGCCGGACAACATGTCCGACGAGGAAGCCTCGACGCTTCCCATCGCAGCGCTGACAGCATGGTTCTCATTGGTTGATTACGGTCAGATCCAGCCAGGCCAGACCGTTCTGGTACAGGGCACCGGCGGCGTGTCGATTTTCGCCGTGCAACTAGCAACGGCACTTGGAGCCAAGGTAATCGTCACCTCCAGCAGCGACACTAACCTTGAAGCAGTGAAGAAGTTGGGCGCCGTGGCTGGCATCAATTATCGGACCTGTCCGCGCTGGGAAGAGGACGTTCTAAAACTCACCGATGGCAAGGGCGTCGACCTGCTGCTGGACGTCGCCGGAGGTGAGGGCTTGAACCAGTCGATTTTAGCGACCAAAGCCGCTGGCAAGATCGCGCAAATTGGCTTCCTGACAGGGCAGACCACAACGCTGAGCCTGATGCCGTTGATCTTTCGCCAGACCACTATCCGAGGCATCGCCGTGGCACCTCGCTCGGCGTTTGATCGCATGAACGCATTCCTCAACAAGCACGCGATTCGCCCTGTGATCGACCAGATCTACTCGTTCGACGACGCTCACAAAGCGTTCGAGCATCTGGCAAGAGGCGCCTTCGGCAAAGTGGTCATCAAGGTTTCCTGACTCAGTACCTAACGCCAAAGTGGCGGTCGTCGTGCGACGGGTGGCTGTGGTAGCCATGCAGCGGTGGCCGCTCTGGGCGATAGAAGCGGGGATTGGTCTTGCCAAACACCAGCAGCTATCGGGGCGTAGACTACCGGCCGCCAATTCTGGACCGGCAGCAATCGGCCAAAGCGCCCCCCTCATGGAAAGCACCAATAAGCTTCGATAAACTCCCTCGCTACGCTTCACGGATGGATTCGAAATTGTGCCGGTCTTTAGTTGCTCTCAGCCTTTGCGTTGCGACATCTCTTTTGGTCACCTTCCTCATCACCCTGTGGCGCAGCCCGTAAAGCGTCACTGTCTTGATTGCCTCTGCTTATGAAGATGGCCTCGTAGTCTTTCATCTCGATAATGGGCGGAGCTTCGAACGTAACAAAGTCAAGGCATGCGGGCTGTTGCGTGTGGCGCTAAAACAGGGGCTACCGAGCGATATGGCAGACGACCTGCGCGTGCGGCTTGAGGGGAAAGAAAAAGCACTTTCGGCGCAGCAACTGGCTGAGGTATCTGCTCTGGAAACTCTTTATTTAAGCCCCAAAGGTTTAAGCGAACTACAGAATGACGTTACCCCGGTTACCTGACCTCTGGCTGTTGCCGTCTCAGGACTCTCCGCCGAGCTGCGCCAGACTGGCCGCCAGCTCATCCTTGCGGAACGGTTTATTGAGGCGCGGGATATCTGCGTCAAGCCCTTCACGCTCGGCATAGCCAGAGACCAGGAGGATCGCAACCTCAGGCCGGGATGTACGCACTACCCTGGCCAGATCGGTGCCACTCATGCCAGGCATGAGGTGATCCGTCACGATCAGGTTGAACGGCTGCCCCGCGTCCAGCAGTTGCACAGCTTCCTCGCCTGACGCGGCCTCGATGACGCGGTAACCCAGGTCGACCAGCATGTCCGAAGTGCTTGCGCGCACAAGCTCTTCATCGTCGACCAGTAACGCGACGCCACGCACCGATTGTCGCTCTGGAGTTTCGACAGTGCGCACGGCTGCTGTCGGCACGGTCATGCTGCGTGGAAGCCAGAGCTCCACGTTTGTTCCCAGACCAGGCGAGCTCTGAATCGTCAGCGCGCCGTTCAACTGGGATGCCAGGCCATGCACCATCGAGAGACCCAGACCAGTCCCCTTCCCGACGCCCTTGGTTGAAAAGAACGGTTCTACCGCCCGAGCGAGCGTGGCCGCGTCCATCCCCGTGCCGGTGTCCGCGACAGACAGGCAAACATATTCGCCAGCCGGGAGCTTCGAACGGTGCCCCGTGCAGACAACCTCCGTTCTTGCAGATATCCGTATCGTCCCTCCCTCAAGCATCGCGTCGCGCGCGTTCACCGAGAGATTGAGGAGTGCCATTTCGAGCTGGTTTGGATCCGCCATCGCCGCAGGCAGATCCGCTGTTGCATCGACGACTACCTTGATTTGCGGACCGGTAGTGCTGGCCACGAGATCGCCCATGTCGCTCACCAGCTTCGACACATCGACCGGGACGGCCTGAAGCGGCTGACGGCGCGCGAAGGCAAGCAGCCTCTGCACAAGCGTCTTGGCACGATCGGCAGATTGCAAAGCGCCGGAGATCAGCCGCTGCTCTCGCTCGCCACCTACGTTTCTTCGCTGAAGCATGTCGAGCGTGCCGACGATCGGGGTGAGCAGGTTGTTGAAGTCATGGGCTACGCCGCCGGTGAGCTGCCCCATCGCTTCCATCTTCTGACTCTGGCGCAACGCCTGCTGAACTTCTTCCCGCTCGGCGATGGCTCTGGCGATCCTCGCTTCGAGCGTGGCATTGAGTTCCCGTAACTCCTCCTCGGCGGCCTTGCGGGCGGTGACATCAACCGCAGTGCCGGTAAAACGCAGGCAGCGGCCAGCCGCATCGAACACGGCCCGCCCCTTGGCCGCCACCCAGCGGACGATGCCCTCTTCCCGGCCAATCGTTCGATAGTCCACTTCGTAGAGCGCGCGGCGATCAGGATCGACAGCCGCTGCAAAGGCCTCGATCGTTGCCTCTCGATCCTCGGGATGCAAACCGTCGTAGAAGTCTTGCAGCGTGACCTGCACGTCAGACGAAATGCCAAACATCGCTTTGGTTTGTGGCGGCCAGATCAGCGTGTCATGAACGAGATCAACATCCCAGAAGCCCACATCGGCGCTTTCGACAGCAAGGCGCAGTCGCTCCTCGCTCTCGCGCAGGCGAGCCTCGGCACCCACCCGTTCGACATACGCCCAGCAGCGCTCGACGACTTCCCTGACCAGGGATATTTCGGAAAAAGACCAGTCTCGAGGCTGATTTTGATGAACCGCCATCATCGCCGTCAGTCGACCGTCCCTTACCAGCGGGCAACAGATGATCGCCTCGACACCGATGCTTTGAAAGGCCTCAAGCCCCCCGCCCCGGCTAATCTCTGCGCTGACGTCGCGAATGACCAAGGTGCTGCCAGCGCGCATATCATCCGCAGCCCGAGGGCCAAAAAGGTCGAGGCTATAGGTTCCGACAGAGCTCTGGACGCCGGGCGCATTGTAGTCACTGCGAATCCAGAATCGGTCGTGATCGATATCGACATCCGCGTAGGCGCAGCGCGAGACGTTTAGCTTTCGTCCAAGCAGCTCGGTCGCGGCAAGCATCGCGTCTTCAGCTCGATGGATGTTGAAAAGCTGGCTGTCCAGCTCATCAAAAAAGCGCAGTCGTGCCGTGCTCTCTTGCAGCGCCGCTTCTGCGTGGTGCTCGGCCGTGCGGTCACGGAAGATCTTCATAAAGCCGCCGTGATTCATAGCGAGCGGCATCATCAGTCCCGAACCCCAGAAACGCGTACCGTCCTTGCAAACGTGCCAGCGTTCGTTGACAGCCCGACCTTGCTCTTTGGCGAGTTCGAGCTCGCGCTGGAATACACGCGCGGCCTGGTCATCGTCTGTATAGAAGAGATCGCCCTCGCGGCCCACTGCCTCATCGACGGAGTAGCCGACGACACGCTGGGCACCGATGTTCCAACCCGTCACAGCGCCTTTCGCATCAAAGGTGATAATCGCAAAGTCTTCCGCACCCTCGACGATCTGGCGGTAGCGCGCCTCACTGATCTGGATCGCGGCCTTCGCTTGAGCACGGTGCACAACGAGCCCGACCGTGTGGACAACAAAGTCGACGATCTCGATATCCGACGAAAGCGGATCACGTGGTTCAGGGTGGAACATGACAAAAGTGCCGAGCACGACGCCCTGCGCCGAACGGATCGGGATGGACCAACAGGCGTGCAGGCCATGGGCGATGGCCAACTCCCGCAGATCGGCCCAAAGCGGGTCATTCGCGATATCGGCCCCAAACACCGGCTCGTTCCTGAGGGCCGCAGGGCTGCAGGAGCCAGAATTCGGGCTGATGATGCTGCCTTTGACGGCGCCGTTGAATGCGTCGGGAAGGCTCGGCCCTGCGAAATGCTGCAGTTGCTGACCCTCCTCGTTGAGGAGCAGGATGCTGCCCAAGAAACGAGACGTGGACAACGCTTCCACCTCGCGGACGATTGCATCCAGTGCGAAGTTGAGGGGTGTCTCTTCTACAGCCAGTTTCAGGATGCGGTTTTGTGCGGCCCCGAGTGCGGCAGCGCGATTGCGTGCCTGAGTAAGGCGCGCAT
The DNA here is from genome assembly GCF_022790535.1 of Pseudomonas maioricensis. Classification (GTDB taxonomy): domain Bacteria; phylum Pseudomonadota; class Gammaproteobacteria; order Pseudomonadales; family Pseudomonadaceae; genus Aquipseudomonas; species Aquipseudomonas maioricensis. The sequence goes on along the minus strand of NZ_LOHG01000015.1, from coordinate 83,596 downwards.
TCTCGATGGCAATCGTCGCCAGGCGCGCCAGGCTTTCCAGCCGTTTGATCGTATCGGGGTCATGGGTACGAATGTCAGACCAGTAGGCGCCAAGTGCTGCGACCGCAGCAGGCCTACCGATAGGCACCATGACGAGGCTACGGACAAAAGTCGGCGCATAGGCGTCCTGCGGGATGCGCGGATCAAGCCGGACGTCACGGATGGCGACCGTCTCACCGTGATGCATAACCCATCCTGAAATGCAGTGGTCAGCCGGAAAAGTCTGGCCTTGCCAGAGCGGAGAGACCGCATCTTCGGCCACATAAGAACAACGACCGTCATGCTCAATGATGACCGCGACACCCTCCGCCCCGACAGCCGCACGCGCCGTGTCGCGGAGCACGGCGACAACCTCGTCCACTGATCCTGCCGCAGCCAGTCGCTCACTGGCATTCAGCACATGGGACAAGCGCTCATCACCGCCAAAATCTACCGGAACAGATGGCAAACAGATCTCCCAACGACGTCCAAAGAAACTCTATTCCAGGGAAGGCCTCACGATGAATGATGCCAAAAAGGCATTATATAGGGCATCCCGTCGAGGCATGCAGAAATGCGACCACCGAGCACAGTTCGGTCAGGCCCTTGTTGACCTCGTCATCTGAAAATCAGCTTAGCTCTATTTGAGATCGACCGGCGCGGCCCGTGATAAATCTCCGGAGGCCGCGCAGAACAGTGCCATATGCTACTCGGGCGACACTACACATCAGGATTTCGCATCAGCATCCCGCTAATGTATTTGCAGCCTCAAACCACCTCAAGTGCCGCAGCGATAGCCTTGTTGAAAGCCGGAATATCATCGGGCGTACGCGAGGTGATCAGTGTCCAGCCATTGGCCCCGCACTGTTTGACCTCGACATCAACCCAACCGGCAGCACCGGCGTTTTCCAGATCGAGCTTGACGCTCGGGTAGGAAGTGAGGGTCTTGCCAGTGATAACCCCAGCATTAATCAGCAACCACGGCCCATGACAAATCGCAGCGATTACCTTGCCCGCATCAGCGAACTCTTTGGCCAGACGCTGGGCGTTTTCATCCAGTCGCAGAGTATCGGCATTGACCGTACCGCCCGGAATAACCAGCGCATCAAAATCCGCCGCTTTGAGCCCGGCCAATGCAACCTGAGATTCGACCGTGCGATCTTTCTCAGTGTCCTGGACAAAAGTCTGCACAGTACCGCCGTCGCTTGAGCCATGGGTGACCGAAGCACCCTGCGCCTTGAGAGCCTCAAGCGGTTTAATCAGCTCATCGCGCTCGATCCCTGTATTGGCGGTGATGAACAGTACTTTCTTGCCTGTCAGTTGATTACTCATAGTAGTCACTCGGTCCTCGTATCAAGGTGATAAAAATCAAGCATGCGGCTAATGATTCAACCCATGCGTTGAAGATGTGAGGCCGGAGCGGTTTTGAAAGTTCAGCCGGATTTCTCGTGACCACGCCGGGTCTGAATGAAGACCGGAAAACAGGGGATTTCACATTTGTGTGCGAGGAATCGAACAGGCCGATTCAACAGGAAAGGCAGCGTAATGCTGCCCTCGCATCAATGACCCACAACCATTGCACCGGACTGCCTGTCCCCTTCTGCAAAACCATGAACTCGCGCGCGCGATGCAATGAGCAGACTCAGCAGTATCAACACCACCAAGATCCAGGGAAAAGCACTCACGCCCCATTGGCCGAGCAGAACACCGCCCAGTAGCCCACCGCCTGCGATGGCGCTGTTCCACACAACAACGTTCATGGAAAGCGCGACGTCAGCGCCCTTGCCTGCCGAGTCGGCGAGTGCGGTTTGCAACAGCGTGGCGGCGCCACCAAAGGTCAGGCCCCAGATAAAGACCCCAAGATAAATGGCCAAGGCTGAGGCTGAAAAGAAGCCGAAGAAAACCGAAACCGACGCGAAGGTTGCGAGGCTGGCCAATACGCTTTTTCTCAAGTGACGATCAACCAGCCGTCCCGTTACCCAGATGCCCGCTAGCGCGGCGACACCAAATGCCAGCAATACCAAGTCAACGTCACTCGCCAAACCGGCCTTGGCCACAAACGGCGCAACGTAGGTGTAGAGAATGTTGTGAGCCAGCATCCAGGTGAAGACGACGCCCAGCACCGAGCGCACGCCGGGCGTGAAAAACACCTCGCGCAATGCCATGCGCTGTGAGGAGGATTGGCCTGGGTAGTCCGGCACCTTGATCAGTACCCAGACGATCAACAACAGAGTCATCCCGGACATCAATCCAAATGCCATGCGCCAGCCCATGAATCCACCCAGCCAGGTGCCCAAAGGTACGCCCAGCGACAAGGCAATGGGCGTTCCCACCATGGCTACTGCCAACGCGCGGCCTTGCAATTGCGGGACAACCATGCGACGTGCGTAACCCGCAATCAGGCTCCAGGCCAGACCCGCAGAGACGCCCGCGAAAAACCTCGCGACCAGGGTCAGCCAGTAATTGGAAGACACTGCGGTGATGGAATTGAAAACCAGAAAACCGACAATCGTCAGCAGCAGGACGGTTCTGCGCCGCCAGCTTTGAGTGGCGATGGTCAGCGGGATGGCTGCCAGCAGTGACCCCAACGCATAGACCGTCACCATCTGCCCTGCAAACGATGCGGAGACGCCCAGACCACTGCCGATCTCGGGCAACAAACCCGCTGGCAACGTTTCAGTCACGATGCAAATGAACCCGGTCATCGCCAGTGCCAGCAATGCCCCGAAAGGAAGTTTGTCGCGCTGTATCTCATCTGTAGCCATTCGATTCCACCCACTAATATACTGATCGGTATAAATATAGGCAGGCATGCTCTGGGTAGTCAACGACTTATGTATCGATTAGTATTTAAATCGCTTTTTTGATCAATCTTGAGGAAATCCGGCATGGCACAAATGGGACGTCCGCGCACGTTTGACCGTGACGTAGCAATCACTCAGGCGCTGCATTTATTTTGGGAGCATGGATACGATGCGACATCGCTCAGCCAGTTGAAGGCCAATATCGGCGGAGGCATCACCGCGCCCAGCTTTTACGCAGCGTTTGGCTCGAAACAGGCCCTGTTCAATGAGGTCATGGAGCGTTACCTCGCCACTCACGGACGAGTGACTGACAGCCTGTTTGATCCAAGCCTGCCGCCCCGAGACGCGATCGAACTCACCCTTCGCCGCTCAGCGAAAATGCAGTGTGAGCCCGATCATCCCAAAGGCTGCCTGGTGTCGTTGGGTTTGATGAGCGCCTGCACGGACGAAAGCAAAGCCATTTCGGAGCCTCTTGCACGGGCGAGGGACTTGAACCGAGCGGGTTTAGTGGCCTGTGTCGAACGCGCCATTGGTGCAGGCGAACTACCTGCAACGGTGATCCCGGAGACGCTCGCCGCCACGTTCGACAGTTTTATGCTGGGCCTGTCGACACTCGCGCGCGACGGCATTTCCCATGCCACGCTGGACGCCAGCGTCACGCAAATAATGGGCCTGTGGGACAGCTTGCGCGTTGTGGCCGATGGTCAATGATCCCACCCCTGCTCACAGAGAATCCCGTAATGCTTCAGGCAGCACCTGAACCATTAGCGGTCATTTGTTTAACGACCACCCTATGAAGCATCCCGAGCACGACTTACATGCAGCCGCAGCGAACTCAATGACTAGCCCTGCGGCTCCCACTCAGGCAGCTAATCAAAATAGGGTTCCAGAACGTCCTCAATCCAGGCCATGAAGGCCCGGACGCGTTGGGAAAGGTTACGCCGATGCGCGACTACGAGCGACGCAGCGAGCGGTTCGGGACGTAGAGCGGGCAGAATTTCCACCAAGTCGCCGTTTTTAATGTGGTGCGCGAGTGCCAGATACCCAGCCTGGATCAGTCCGATTCCCGCCAGCCCCGCAGCATGATAAGTCTGCACGCTATTAACTTGCATGGTGCCTGGCAGAGCCAGAGACGCATAACCATCACCCTCCGGATATTCCCATCCAGCAGGTCGGGCGCCAAGTATGGGCGTGTAGTGAACCATCTGATGACCTTGGCTGAGCAAATCGTCGAGCGTCAGGGGTATGCCGTATTTCGCCAGATATTCAGGGCTCGCCGCGTTCATCATGCGCAATTTGCCAAGTGAGCGGGCGATCAGCGTGTCGTCAATAATCGGCCCTAGACGGATGACGCAGTCGAACCCTTCCTGTACAAGATCGACCCGACGATCTGTGCTGGACAGCTCAAGCTCCAACTCAGGATTAGCGTTGAGCAGCGACGGCAGAGCGGGAATCACGACAGTCTTCGCCAGCTCAGTCGGCATATCTACGCGCAATCTCCCCCTCAGCGGCGCGCCGTTGTTCGCGAACATGGAATGCAGGTCCTGAGCCTCGGCCAGGAGGTCTCGTGCACGCGAATAAAAGGCGCGTCCATCCTCAGTCAGTTGCACATTTCGCGTTGTTCTGTGAAAGAGGCTCGCCCCCACCTCTTGCTCCAGCCCGCGAATCACCGTCGACACCCGTCCCTTCTGAATTCCCAGGCTCTCAGCGGCACGGGTGAAACTCATCATCTCCGCAACGCGGGCAAAAATCAGAAGGGCCTGGAGATTCGGCATTGTTCACCAAAAAAGTAACAGAGCGTTTAGATTCACGCGCTTTATAGCTTATTTTGCACTCAGTAGAGTAGCTCCCATATAGCCGGTAATTAATCGCACACAGGAGAGCGCTCATGTACTCAACTTCCACGCCTATCCAGACTGTCATCGTTTTTCACTCCGGGTACGGCCACACAGCTCGCATGGCCGCGGCAGTCGCCGAAGGTGCAGGCACCGGTGCTGTATTGGTTGCAATCGATGCCGAGGGCAATGTTCCCGAAGATGCCTGGCAAACCCTGGCTCATGCAGATGCAATCATCTTCGGCTCGCCCACCTACATGGGCGGCCCTAGCTGGCAGTTCAAGAAATTCGCGGATGCCTCTTCCAAGCCCTGGTTCGAAGGTAAATGGCAAAACAAGATTTTTGGCGGATTTACCAACAGTGCAAGCGTCAACGGCGACAAGCTCAACACACTTGAGTATTTCTTCCTGCTGTCCGGGCAGCACGCCGGAGTCTGGGTTGGCCTGGATATCAAACCGGCGAACGTCAAAGCATCGAAACGCGACGACTTGAATCGTATGGGCTCCTATATAGCCCCCATGGCGCAGACACCTGCCGATGCTTCCCCGGAAGAGATGTCGCCTGGAGATCTAGACACAGCACGGCTGTACGGCGCACGCGTCGCACTTATTGCCAGTCAGTTCCGATGCGGGAAATCTCAGGCCACCTGAGATCGACGCGTGCTGACGATGCTGGCTTGCTGCTGTACTGACTTTCATCCACCGAATCTTGAGGGGGAGCCATGAAATACAACCGACTTGGCCGCACGGGCCTGTATGTATCGGAGCTGTGTCTGGGGACGATGACATTGGGAGGTAATGCGGACGCTGGTATGTGGGCTGCGATCGGCGCGGTTGATCAAGATGAAGCTAACCGTTTGATCGCCCACGCTTTGGCGCAAGGAATCAATTTCATCGACACCGCCGACATTTATTCTTTCGGCCAGTCTGAGCGCATCCTTGGCCAGGCATTGAGAGACATCGGCGTGCCACGCAGCGAGATCGTACTGGCGACCAAAACAGCGGGTGTCGCTGGCTCGAAACCCAATGATCAAGGGGCGTCGCGCGGTCATATCATGGATTCTGTACAACGCAGCCTGGAACGTCTTCAAGTCGATCACGTCGATCTTTATCAGATTCACGCCAGTGACTCTGTGACCCCGATTGAAGAAACCCTGCGGGCGCTCGATGACCTGACGCGCCAAGGGCTGATCCGTTATGTCGGTGTTTCGAATTGGCATGCCGGCAAGATCGGCAAGGCGCTAGGGCTGAGCGCAGCACTGAATGCCACACGCTTTGAGACGCTTCAGGCCTATTACTCGATTGCCGGCCGTGACGTGGAGCGTGAATTGGTGCCACTCGTTATCGAAGAGCAAATGGGGTTACTCGTCTGGTCGCCTCTCGCGGGTGGATTGCTCTCGGGGAAGTTCGGTCCCGGAGCATCAACCGAAGAAGGTTCGAGACGCAGTCATTTCGACTTTCCACCCGTTGATTTGAATCAGGCCTGGCGTTGCGTCGCAGAAATGCGCGCCATAGGCGATGCGCGCGGTATCTCCGTCGCTAGAGTTGCGCTCGCCTGGCTGCTCGCCAAACCCCACGTCACCAGCGTCATCATTGGTGCCAAAAGGATTGAGCAACTCGCAGATAACCTGGGTGCGGTCAATGTCGTTCTTAGCGACGAGGAGCTAGCGCGTCTCGATGCGGCGAGTGCTTTGCCCCCTCACTATCCGGGCTGGATGGTTGATCACCAGGATGCCAGCAGGCGCCCGGTACCTTTCACGCCAGAGGCGTCGAAGTAAGGCATGTGACCACCCATCAATACCTTTGCCGCAGGCGGATGTATTAACCGCTCTGCATTGAATTGAACATACCCACTGAAAGAGAAACAGGCATGCCAAAAGGATATCTGATCGGGCACGTGAGCATTACGGATCCCGCTGCCTACGCCGTCTATGCAAAAGCCGCAGGCGAAGCAATGCGACCTTTCAAGCCGACGATGATTGCCGGGGGAAACTATGAAAACCTCGAAGGCGAAGCCTATGAACGGCATGTGATAATCGAGTTCGACTCGTTTGCTGACGCCAAGCGTTTCTATCAAAGCGCGGAATACCAAGCAGCGAAGGCCCTGCGCGTTGATGCGGCGACGGGTACGTTCGTCATTCTCGAAGGGGCTTTTTGACCTGGTCCACCAGACGCACTGAAAAGCTCGACAGCCCTTTTGTAGCTAATGTTTCCATGCCCTCGGCGCCGCTTTGCCTCCCTGACTCTGCCGAGGTCATTTTTTATTCAGCACCGACGCCCTCAAGCTGTCACGTCAAAAAAATGGGTAGCGCCCATCCACTGTTCAAGCGTCCCGCCGAGATGCTTAACGGTGCGTTTGCGAACCAGCATCTCCTCCAAGTGCCTTGATATTTGTTGATCAGATGGCGGGGCCATACTGTCAAGTTCTCAGTACAAGCGGGTATTACGTGGGGTAGCTGAAGGTGGAAAGCGGATGCTGTTCTACGCCGGTGACGACGCAGAGGCTAAGTCGCAAGTCGCCGAGCTCATATCCAGACTGGGCTTTTACGGCCTTGATCTGAGAGGCCTGCAGCAAGGCCAACTCGCGCAGTTTCCGGGTGGCCCCTTACCCGGCCTCAACCTCGTCAAACACGACTGACAAGCAGGCCGGTAACCCGGCCTCGCTTGAGAGATTTTTGTGCAACCCTCTCCTCTTCAAGCACTGCATCCTCATGGCTCTCAGTAGCAGCGGCAGAAAATCAGGGTCAGAACACCTTTGAAATAAGGGTGGCCTGCCCCCCTTTTTTTCTATGTCCACGAGCGGGCGGAAAGACGTCTGTCCGTGTAAAAGGTTCGAGCTGGAAAGATTCACAGACCGCTCGTACGCTTAAGTCCCGTTACAGTGGTTGTCTGAAGATGGAAAGCAAATTGTCTTGGCAGATTGAGCGAGCAGCTTATGAGGAGTTCATCCGGCTGTTCGCGATAGGGCGCTTCGAGCATCAGCGATTGGGCCAAGCCTTCTATAACTATTTCAACCTCCACAAACTCTCCGATCAAGCTTCGCTGCGCGGTCTCTACGAGGCTGACGGCACGAAAGCTTCGGGCCTGATCCTGGAGCTTTTCCAACTTCACTAAGCGTCAGCTTTCGGACAATAGCGGACAGTTTCACTGGGGCTGGGCTGGCGCGCTGAAAGCGCGTCCCGGCGCGCGTGCTTGAATGCCTTGCTATGTATTCCTTCGCCGAGTAAGCGGGAAGACAAATGGCTTTTCTTGAGCTAAATTTATTTCGTTTAGCTTGTATTTAAACCTAATATCACTGCAACTAAATCGTCGAATTAGATCTTCCACCTTGATGTCACTTAGCTCGCAATCCCAAGAATGAATTATGTAACCACCCCTAACTTTATCGAAACCATACTTTTGCCCCAAAGCTACGGTGATAGTATTTTCAAGCTCTGCAACCCAGAAACAATCGCCAATTAATCGAAAAGCCGCATGTAAATGAGTTGCCTTTCTCTTTCCCGTGAGGCCGCTCTCCATATATTTGAAAACGCCCTTTTTCTTTAACGTAGAATAAGGGCTTTTCTTACCATGGCTTCGCAGCCTTGATCTCAACCCCTTAGCTGTGCCCACGTACCATGAGTTCAGTTCAAGCTTCAAAATATAGATATACCAATTTCTAGTTTCTTCACTCATTTTCCGGAATCAAATTGTGCATAACGATTAAGCTAATTCGTCTGAGACACTACTCGATTCGCACTGAGCGTGTCTATTGCAAGTGAGTTACGCAGCACGGCAGGAATAGGTCTGCTGAGGTCGAAGCGTCTCATGCAGGTGTCTACCGGAGCGAGGGGGAGCCCAAAAAAGTCCGCTCTTGGCCGGTTGCTGCCCGTCATGAGGTCCGGAAGCGGCAAACGCTTACGTATACATCGATAGGGATCATGTAGCAACGTAGGCAAGAACCGGCTGGAGGCAGGTGAGTGGCGGTGCCGAATCAAGCATATCGGTAGATTCACACCATGGGTAACTGCGATCTTGAAGCCAATCCATTATTTCCGCATAGGCTGGGAAGGACACTCCAACATGTGTTCGATAGTAATGGACAGTTGAATGGCCAAGCCCCTTTGCGGTGAAAAGCTCCAATAATACTCCCCACAGCCTACACGTAACTCTCCAGTCGCTTTTGTTGACATGCCAACCAGCCATTTGCACTTATGAATATTTGCCTCAGGTTTCGGAGGGGCACCGAAGCAGAATGTATAAACGTTCTCATATTTTAGGCTAAAGTCGCTTGCCAGAATTTCAGCAATATCTTCGCGCCCCTAGACGTTGGGAGGAAATACGATGGTGCTTGTCTGCACTAGCACGTTAAGAGTTGCGTCTAGACTGAAAGCACGTCGTAACAAGTCAGGCCGATTTCCATCCTTACCGAAGATATAGCTCTTAATCGCTTTGGTCGTATTTTTCATGCACAAATCCTAGTGCTGCTACAGGTTGGCGAATCTGGATTCCGCGCGGATTATGGGCTAACCGAAACTTTCCCCCTTCGCGGAATTTGGTACATCAAACGTCCTATCGAAGACCCACTGAAACGCCAGCGCGTAAAAGAAGAAGAAGACGAACAGCCCCAGATCGGTGACCAGTGCAGCCCACCAAGAAATCTCCAGCCACCATGCCACCAGTGGTACCAACATTAGAACTAGACCACCCTCAAAACCCAGTGAGTGCAGCAAGCGTCTGCCCAACGTGCGAGCACGCTGTGGCTGACGCGCTTCCCAGATTTCAAAACCGTAGTTAAACAGCACGTTCCACAGCAGCGCACACACCGATAACATCACCGACAGCGCACCCGCATGGGCCAAACCTTCGTCGTATATCCACGAGATGCTGGGCGATAGCACCGCAACAGCGATTGATTCATAGAGGATGGCTTGAAGAATTTTTCGCGAAGGTCCTTGCATGGTATTTTCCGAAGGGTGGATTGATCGAATACCTGCGACGGTATCGCTCCTTACGCACTAAGAAAAATGAGATAAATTGAATACCCATCAATTCAATTCATCTAGGGAACGATGCGTGTTTTCGACTCTTCCGCTTAACGCGCTGCGCACCTTTGAGGCGGCTGCGCGACTGGGTAGCTTTAAAGCGGCAGCTGAGGAGCTCTCAGTCACCCCCGCGGCCATTTCCCACCAGGTCAGGATGTTGGAAGCCCGCCTCGGAGCGATGCTGTTCGAGCGAGCTGGACAAGGTGTCGCATTAACCGAAGAGGGCGAGTTGCTATATCGCCAGGCTCATCGCGCCTTGTTAGACATTCGCCGCAGCCTGGAGGCTTTTTATCCGGACACCGTTCCCCAAACCCTAACCATTTCCACTACGCCGGGCTTGGCCGCCGCCTGGCTGATTCCACGCCTGGGTGGGTTCTATCGGAGCTTTCCACAAGTCAATGTGCGGGTCGATACGCGTAACGAACTAGTCGATCTGCTACGTGATTCCAGCATCGATCTTGCTATTCGCGCGGTCAGCCGCGATGACCCGAAGTTGTTCTGTTTGGAGCTAATGAACGAGCGATTCTCGGTTTACGGTGCCCCAGGTCTGATGGCCTCGCTGAATGTAGATCAGATCGAACTGATCAACCTGCACTGGAAAATTCCGGGAGCATTTTCAATCAACTGGGAAAGCTGGTGCGCGGCTGCAGAATGCCAGGCCTGGCTCGAAACGGCGCAGATGCGCGAGTTCGACGATGAGCATTTTGCTTTGAGCGCTGCGATTGCGGGTCATGGGCTGGTGCTGGCAAGCAATGTACTGGTAGCCGACAGCCTCAGGGATGGAGAATTAGTGGCCTATAGACCAGAAGTAAGCCTGTCTGGTCCGCGTTACGTTGCTGTGTGTGTGCCAGGACGTGAGCGGCAAGTGCATGTGAGTGCGTTCCTGATGTGGCTGGCAGGTGCCGCTCTACAGGATGGGTGACGATACTTTTTTGCTGCCCCTTACGACAGGCAGCAGTCGGCCAGGAGCGGCCGGTCGGAACTAACGGAAATCTCCGAATACATGGGCGTCAGGGTCGCCAGCCACTTTAGGGGTAACTGCCCCCGAACAAGGGAGTAGCGACAGCGTGCTCTAGCGCCACTAAGGCGAATATGAGGTGGTTGGGGATCGTCGAATAGTCGGTTGGTTTCGGCAGGAAGCGGTCGGCATACTGCATTACCCGGTTCTGAACGTCAGCCTCTGCCTGTTCCTCACCTGGTCATCCGAAACGGGGGCATTAGCTTGGTGCGAAACCGGCAGAAAGCAACCGCTACGCCTTACCTCATCTCATTCACAAACCGCCTCACCGCCGCCACCACTTCCTTGGCACCGCCCTGGATTTCGACGATCATTTCGCCGGCCTGGCTGGCAAAGGCAAAGCCTTGTTCGGCTTGCTCCTGACTGCTGGCCATTTCTTCTATGGCCTGGTCGGCCAGTTTACGGTTTTGCAGGACGACGCTGACGATTTCTTCGGTGGCGCTGCTGGTGCGGCTGGCAAGTTGACGAACTTCGTCGGCGACGACGGCAAAACCGCGGCCTTGCTCACCGGCTCGGGCGGCTTCGATAGCGGCGTTGAGTGCCAGAAGATTGATCTGTGAGGCAATGCCGCTGATCGTTTGCACGATTGAGCTGATGATCAGTGACTGTTTGCCAAGCGCTTCGATACTTTTTGTGGCTGATTGCATTTGCTCGGCAATTTTTTGCATGGTCTGCACGGTTTGCTGAACCACTAATGCCCCACGTTCGGCGCTGACGTCAGTCTGCAGCGAAATATCATAGGCTACGCCTGCTGCTTCTCTCACTTCATTTTCTCGGGCGACCTGGCGGGTCACCACGCTGGCAAACTTGACGATTCGGTGTAAACGACCGTCGCTGTCATGCACCGGATTATAAGTTGCTTCCAACCAAACTTCCTTACCACGGCTATCCATGCGTCTGAAGCGACCGGCTTCATATTCACCCCGATTGAGCTTCTTCCAGAACGCAGCGTAAAGCGGCGATGCAACTTCCTCGGCGTGACAGAACATACGATGACTCTGACCTCTCACCTGTTCAAGGGTGTAACCCATTGCTTGTAAAAACTGCTGATTGGCGGTGATGATGGTGCCATCAAGATCGAATTGAATCACGGCTGTCGATTTCACCAGCGCATCAATCAACGATGCGTTTTCAGCCACATGATGGACGCTTTGGCTCAACTCATTGCCGTAGCACTGAACATAGGAAAGGATTCCGCTCTCGTCCCTGATCGGGAACCCATACAGTTTCAAGCAAACGATACTGCGGTCCGCGCAGACAAAGTAATAGTCATCGGTCACGGACTCTGATGTTGATAGCGTTGTTTTCAAACCCGCAAGCCAAGCGCCTTTTTTTGCGGTAGGCGCGATAATGTCTGCCACCGGGCGGCCCACCAGACCATCAAAGGGATACCCCAGCGCCTGAGCAAAATGTTGATTAAAAGCGCAAATATTGAAGTGGGCATCCAGTCTGAACGACAGCATTCCTTTATTCATATGTTCGGACAACTGACGTAACAGGTGCAGCTCTGCACCCTGATCGCTCAGTGCTTTCTTCAGACGACTATTGAACATGACGATACCTTTAATGGTGTCTTTTTAAACAACGAGCGATACTGAGCGCTACCCATAAATTATTGAGTTTAGTGTGCGTCAGACACTTCAATTTTCGAAACGATCAGGACGGCATCCTGTCCGGCCAGCAACCTTGCAAAAAGCTCGGCTGCCCGCTCACTTTCAAACTTCAAAGTGCAACCTTCAACGCGCAACACGTAACGTTCTGGCATGACCGAAACGTCCAATTCAAACCTCATCGCATCACCTAGTAAAGATTTTCAAGTCTCAAATCAACACTCAGTACGGAATCAAGTGGCTTGCCATCTAAATAAACACAGTCCTTGCCATTTTTTTTTGCCAGGTACATGTTTTTGTCAGCAACTTTGAGTACATCCGTCATTGTCGACCCTTTTGAAAACCTGGCCATTCCTGCGCTGCAGGTATAGCGGTAAGGCGACTCAAGGCTGCCCCTGATGGTATTCAATAGGCTGAGGACGTAATGGGTCGCGATAGACTGATCATGCACTGCGACTAACACGCCAAACTCTTCGCCGCCTATTCGCCCGACACAATAGCTGCCCTTGGTGGTTTTCAGACAAGCCGCCATCGAGCACAAAATCTGGTCGCCGACATCATGACCATGTTGATCATTCATCAGTTTGAAGCTGTCGATGTCGAGCATGATGAAATAGCCTGGCGTATCCTCCGCGATCATCCCGGCGAATGTCTCCATAAACGCACGACGGTTTGGAATGGAGGTCAGGTAATCCGTTTGCGCCAACTCTCTGAACTTGCTTTCGAGTGACAATACTGCTTTCAAGTTTCTGAGATAGGAAATATTCAATGCCCCTCCTATAGAGATGGAGGCCACGCAAAAAATCACTATATAAATGTCTAGCTGGTCAGAATATCGTCCCTGCCAGTTCAGCAATGTCAGCAGCCAGACAAAGGCTGCCGAGAGTAAATAATCCTGAAACGATATAAACAACAGAGCACTGCTCATGACCAGAGTTATCGCCAACGGCAATAAGAAATGGGTCAGTTTCGGATTAGCATTGATAACGTATAGAAAACCTATGGTTAATAACAAAATATACAGAACACCCAACACCCGCCATACACGAAACGAGGCAGCGTAACGATGAGCGATGCACACACCGGCAAGACTGGCCGTGAGCAAGCACGTAAAAACGTTTAAATCCAACAGAGACTCGACCGCTAGAACCCATAGCCACGAGGCAGCGCCTATCAATTCAGCCTGTAATACCGCAGGAGCCAGTAACTGTTTTATCCGAGGCCGGAGCTTGAGATCCCTGTGCATCGTGCTCTCCAGAGAAGGTAATCTCTCTAAGCTGTGTTAATCCGATTCAAATTCGTACACTGCAGCGCCATGGCAAAAGACAACGACATGAATCGTCTGACCACGTTTACGAAAGCCGGTAGTACTTCAAGTACAGAGTTGGGGTGTACCTTGAAAAAATTTTTCCCCACACCTTCTTGAACAAGCCGAATAATATGCATCTTGGAGACGAACAACGGGTTCGCCAACGCCAGATAAGATGAAGACTTGAATCCTGAAGCCGTGTCGGCACCTACACACGCATCCAGATAAATAGCCAACATCAGCAAATGCCCCCCCTCTCTCCTCACCAACCAGTGGCACTCAGGGAGCAAATATTCCACGCTCAAATTCTGTTCCAGTATTTGCGACATGCCCTTGAAGTAAACCGCCAGATAGCCATGATCATCCAGCATCGATAGCTGACGTATTGACTCTGCTTCAGTACCCATCTCCGCCAGCGGATCGATCATTGAGGCAAGCATTACCCTGATTTCCTTACAGGCTCTAGAAGAAGGTTTGAAAGGCCTGAGGCGGGCGTCCGTCAGGTGCGGCCGCAGCTCAATGAACCCCAATGCTTTGAGGACTAGAAAAATCGACTCGATGCTGTTAGGTGAAAACAGCTTGCGTGCTACGCAGATTTCCTTGACCTCAGACAGTAATGGCTCAGGGTTATCGAAGTAGTGACTAAGCAATGAAAACGACACCATCATGCGATTGAACTGTAGTGCACTTTTATAAAAAAACGGGCGTTTGGCGTATGGTTCCAACAATGCGTGGTAATGCATGCGTATTGCTTGCTCAAATCGCGGGTGCCGCTCGATATCATCCGCCACACTAAGCAACGATTGCTTTAAAGAATCACCCACCATGGATACAGGCCTTGAGTTCAATGTTTTGCTTCCGGGTAAAGCAGCGGTACTTATTATCCTTCGGTCCTTGCAAGGGATGCCGCCCAATGATGGCTTTTTGCCTAGGCATAAATGTATCACTCACCACTGGCATTCATTCATCCATACCAAATTTGTTCCACGACACAACGGGCGCTAGCCGGAAGGTTTGGGTTGTGGAGTCCTTGGCACTTTTCAAGAAGGGACGCATGTCAACATTGGCTCAATCCTCTTGTTTTTTCAGCCCTTTCGCCCGCTGCTAATCCATACCTGAATAAAACAATGTAGTCGGTTAATTGCCGTGTGCTAGGCGCAATGATTAAGACGTTCCTAACGATGTCAATGCCCACTTTGGGTCGGCAACAGCCCTTCGTGACGAACAGCTGTCCGTCAGAAGCAGCCGTTTAAAATGAGGATCAGGGTCAGATCCACTATTTTTTAAGATAGTGATCCGCCCTGATTTCGTTCTATTTACTTATCGAAACTCATCAATGAGGCGTTCAGTTCATACTCTTCTTCTGCCCTGCCCCATCACGGCTACTTAAAAATCAAACCGCTGATCAAACACCTTCTGCTCACCCACCGCCACGCTGCATTGGCGCGCTACTTCTACGGGGATCACTTTGCCCAGCAGTGGCGTCAGCGCGGTGTAGAACACCTTGTCGCACTCTGCGTCTTTGCTGAAGGCTTGGGAGTTGCCGTTGGCGTCGGCGGTAATTCGGCAGCTTTTAACCAGGTCGGCGGGCAGGTCTTTCACGGCCACCGGTTTGGAGCCTGAGCCTTGCAGTTCGATCAGTTCGTCACATCCGCCTTTGGCCTGACCTTCCTTGATGGTTTTGGTGAAGGCGACGCGTTGGTAATCCGTGCCGGTGAACAGCACCTGGTCGTTGACGGTCACGCGGTACTGTGACGGTTTGAACGCCATGGTTTTAATGCAGAACTGCGTGGCTACCGACTTGCCGTTGACTTGAGTCGAGGCCGATTTACAGCCAGGCGTGGCTTGGTTGAAGGAGGTATCAGGAGAACTGGCGCAACCGGCCAGCGACAGCACGCAGATACCGAACAACATTCTTTTCATGAGACTTCCTGTACTCAAACAACCGCCCCCAGCAGGCGGTTCCGGCCACAGATCATATCAGCGACCTGTCCGTTGAGGGCATCTCGGGATCTAGCACAGACGCTGGCTATCACCGCTCGCCCAGCGACTCATACCGCTTCTGAATCCGCCCCAGCTCACCCGACTTGCGCAACGCCTCCAACGCCTTCGCCCAATTCGTCACCACTTCATCTTCACTGTCGTGACTGAACGCGATGTACAACGAGGAGCGATACACCTCGACCGGTATTCGCCTTAGCGTGCCGGGCGGGATTTTCAGTTGGCGGCTGTAATAAGCCACTCCAGCGTCGGTGTCGCCGACAATCAGGTCGGTGCGTCCGGCGAGCAGCATGCGGTAGAGCTGGGCGCTTTGGGTGGCGGTTTTGTCGAGGTTGGTGAAGTTCAAGGATTGCAATGTGTCGGGCACCAGGCCGGCGTGTCGGGTGGTGACCATGGGTGCTTGACGGAGTTGTTCGAAGGTATTCAGCGGCTCGGCATCGGCCATCTGGTAGGGGTGGATGGACTCTTCGACGATGGGGCCGACCCATTTGTACAACGGCTCGCGCTCTGCGGTGCGGAACATGGAGTACATGATGGTTTTGGGGCGGGAGTTCAGTGCGTAGCTGGCGCGCATGCTGGGCAGCAGCACCACCTCAAATTGATCGCCGGTCAGCGCCATGATGGCCTGAACGATTTCGGTGGTCATGCCGGTGAGTGTGTTGTTTTCCATATAGTTGTAGGGCGCCCACTCTTCGGTGACAACCTGATACGGCCCAGCCTTGGCGGGCATGCCGAGGGACAGGCAGAGACATAGCAGAGCTGCGCTGAATATCGAATGTCTCACATGGTCTGCCTGGTGAGCGGTGCACGGCACGGGTTGGCCTGGGCGATCAAAAGAAGCATAGACCGTAATAGGCAGCGGACCGCCTGGCAGCTGCAAAGACGAGACTTGTCGCGCAGAATTTGCGAAAAATGTGTGGCCGTCGCCCGAACAGGTTCTAGGGCTGACTTCGCCTAGCTCTTGCCTCGCCCATACTGCCCCGGCGTCGCGCCCATTATTGATTTGAAAACGCGGGTCAGATGGGGCTGATCTGCAAACCCGGAAGAGATGGCCACGTCCGCCAGACCGACACCGCTTTTCAGCAGTTTATGGGCCTTACGCACGCGTGCCTGGAGCTGGTAAACATGCGGTGTCACTCCGCACGTCTGGCGAAAAGCTCTTAGCAGCTGGAAAGCCGGTAGGCCAACGACTCTCGAAAGATCGTCGAGGGTCACTTTGTCCGATAGGTTTTCGTCGAGATAGGCACGCGCCAGAGAGATCGCCGCAGGCTCGATGAACCGCGACTCCGGCAGTTGAATCAGACAGGTGTGATGAGCGAGCAAACGGATGATCATCGCCGTGATTCGCGACTGGCGTTCGAGCGCAGAGCAGGCGGTTTCCGAAAGGCGATGCAGCTCCAGCAAACTGCCACTCAGTACCGGATCTTCGACCACCGGGCTGGTGAAGGTTGGCAGTGCGGTGATGCCAAAGTTATCTCTGGCCACTCTGAGGAATACGTCTGGGTGAACATGTAGCGTCCGGCACAACCAGCCGCCCACATCGGGGCGCCCGCAGTGCAGTTCGTCGGGGTTGATCAAGACGAAACTGCCACGTTTGGCGATGCCGTCCGATCGTAATGTCTGCAGAAAAACGCCACCCGCCAGCACGATTCCCAGGCTGAACTCCTCGTGAGTATGCCAAGGGTAGCGATGGTCGAAATAAGCGCCTTTCAGCAGTTCGGCGTTATACAGATCAGCCATCGTCCAGACGCTGACTGAGTTTTTTCCTGACCCGGTGTCGAAATCATCATGCATGGACATTCCCAGAATCTGTTGCAGACCTGCCTAGCGAACAATTGTACGCAAATATTTAACGCGCAAAGTTAAAACTTGCAGGATTCTTCAAGACTCGACGCAATCCTGATCACTAAAGTGCTCATTCTTACAGATCAGGAACCACATCCATGGCGCGCACGCTGGGGCAGTCATCGAATAGAAGTCAGGGCGTCGAAGGACAAGCGCCTTCGGCAATCCTGTGCCAGCAGAGTTCTCCCGTTTTTTCGGTGCATCGTGCGGCACCTCCAGGCGTCAATCTGACTGATAGGCCCCTCGCCCACAACACGCACGCTGGCTGCGCCGTGGCGGCGGTGGTTCATGAGTTGCGTCAGCCCCTCGCGTCGATGCTGTGCAATATTCAAGCATCGATTCGTTGGCTGGACCGGGATGAGCCGCAAGTGGCTGAAGCGCTACAAGGCCTGAGAGACTCCGCGGAACTCGCCAGACAAATGGGCCAGATCAGTAGCGCCTTGCTCGAAACGTATTCCCAGCGCGCGAGCACGTGTTGCGACGTTCCGCTGGATTTACTTGCAGCCGAAGTCACGGCGGGGTTTGCCGGAGAACTGCAGCAACATGACATTTCCATCCAACTCGACCTTCAGCCTGGCATCAGCGTTCAGGCAGACCACACGCAACTCTATCTCGTGCTGCGTAACCTGGTGTCTAACGCCATTGAGGCGATCAGTTCACAGCCATCAGCCCGTCGCCAGATTTGCCTGGCAGCCTATCCCATGACGGACAGGACAGTGATCTGCGTGATCGACAACGGTCCGGGCATCACCGAAAGCTATCAAGCCTTCATCAGTGAACCGTTTTTCACCACCAAAGCCAACGGGATGGGCATGGGGCTGTCTATCTGCGAAACGATTCTCTCGCGTTACGACACAGCGCTTCGGCACACGGTCAGCAGAACTGGCGAAACCGTTTTCATGTTCGCAATCCCCGAACTGGGCCAGTGTGGAAAGTCGACGCTGCTCTCATCTACCATGAAAATAACTTACTGAATTTAAAACCTTTTCTGTAGGAGTGACCGGGGTGGCGATCCACATTGCTCGCGATTGCGTCAGGTCAGACGATATCTTCTCAACAGATCTACCGCTATCGCGAGCAATGTGGATCGCCACCCCGGTCACTCCTACAGGTATATGTTTGCTGCGAGACAGTGCGGCGTTTGGACGACGGGGCGCACTAGGCAGGCAATGTCAGCCTGAACACCGTTCCCACACTATCACTCGTCACGCTCACCTGTCCGCCATGCGCCTGCATGATTGAGCGCACGATGGCCAGACCCAATCCTCCCGAGTCGCCAGGCTGATTACGTGAAGGATCACAGCGATAAAACCGCTCGAAGAGATGGGGCAAGTGTTCAGCGCCGATAGGCTCACCAACGTTGTGAACGTAGATGTCGATGCCAGTGGCATTCAGCTTGGTGCCGACAGTCACGGCGGTCTGTGGTGTGGCGTAGCGCAGAGCGTTCGCCATCAGATTGGCCAGTGCACGGCGCAGTAACTCCGGGTCGGCAGTTAGCATGCCCTGACTGGTGTTGATCAGCGCGATGCCCCGCTCTTCGGCGGTGCCTTCGAAGTAATCGCACAGTTGCGTGACCAAGGCTTGCACGTCAACCGGCTGACGAGCGATCGAAGTTTTTGGCTGCTCGGTGCGCGCCAGGAACAGCATGCTGTCGATCATCCGCGCCAGGCGTTCGTACTCTTCCTGATTGGAAACCAGCAGGTCCTGATAATCCTCAACCGAGCGGCTGCGCCCCAGTGCCTGCTGGGTCTGGCCCATCAGATTACTGAGAGGGGTACGCATCTCATGAGCAAGGTCCTCGCTGAAACGGGTGAGTTGCGCGAAGCCGTCTTCCAGGCGGGCGAGCATCTGGTTAAGCGCATGGCTTAACGCAGTCAATTCGCCCACGTCCTTGAACTCATGCAGGCGTAAATGCAGGTGTTGTGCGTCGATGGCAGCAGCACGGGTCGCCAGTTGTCGTACCGGGCGCAGGCCACGCTGGCTGACCATCCAGCCCAGCAGAAATGCCAGCACTGCGCCTACCAGCAAGGCCATGTAGATCTTCATCCGGTAGGCGCTGAGCATTTGTTCGCGCTCATTCACCAGCTTGCCCGCAATCAGCTTCAGAGGTCGGTCGCTGCCTGGCACGTCGAACCACGCCAGTCGCAACGACTCATCGCCCGGGCTGTCACCCAACTGTGGCGAAGGTGCTGGCGGCAAGTCGGGCACGGGTAAAGACAGCGGGTTCACATCAATGAGCAAATGCCCTGCGTCATCGACAATCCACAGCACGTTATCGCGGTTGCCGAGCATGTTTTCGTAAAGCTGCGGACGCTTGCGCAAGGCCTCAATGCTGTCGCTGTCGGTGATGAGGGCCTGCATGCGCTGCACCCGCCCGAGCAACGCCTGGTCATCTCGCCAGGTGATTTCGCGCTGCAGGGATTGATACAGGTAAAACCCCACCGCGCCCAACAGCAGCACGCTGACCAAAGCGAACATCGACGCCAGACGCAGGCTCAGTGTGCGTGGCAACAAGGTCATTGCTGCAGTTCCAGCAAGTAACCGATGCCACGCACCGTGTGGATAAGTTTGGCCTGATAGGGGTCGTCTACTTTGGCGCGCAGACGACGGATTGCGACGTCGACGACGTTGGTGTCGCTGTCGAAATTCATCTGCCAGACGTGAGAGGCAATCAGCGCCCGAGAGAGGACTTCGCCTTCGCGACTGAGCAACAGATGCAGCAGCGCGAACTCCTTGTTGGTCAGGCTCAGGCGCTCGCCATTGCGAGTGACTTTGCGCTTGAGCAAATCCAGATGCAGATCGGCGATCTGGAACTGTTCAACTTCACGGGGCGGCCCGCGTCGCAGCAAAGTGCGAACCCGAGCCAGCAGCTCCGCGTAGGAGAAGGGTTTCACCAGATAATCATCGGCGCCCAGCTCCAACCCTTTGACGCGATCCTCCACGGCATCGCGCGCAGTCAGGAACAGCACCGGCGTCTGATGTTTACGACGAATGATCTGCAGCAGTTGCCAGCCATCAAGGCCGGGCAACATGACGTCGAGGATGATCAGGTCGAATTCGCTTTCCTGAATCAGATGCAGGCCGTCCAGACCATTCAGGGCCACCTCGACCAGATAGCCGGATTCCCCCAGCCCTTTGCGCAGGTAATCCGCTGTTTTCGCTTCGTCTTCTACAACCAGGATACGCATTGAGTCCTCCGGTACCGGTGCATAGCGTAAGCCGATCTGCTGCCTCATCTCATTACAAATACGTAATCCGCAGGCAATCAGTTTGTGCGGAAGGCTTGGGCAGTATGGCTGGCAATTGCTCAGCCGAGCCTGAACCGGAGATTTGCATGCTGATCCGAAGCGTTACCCTTTCATTACTGACGTTGGCCTTGGGGTCTGGTGTCGCACTGGCCGACGTGCCGAACGTTGCCCAGCGTCCGGATGTGACCCTGAAGCTGGCCAATGATCTGCTGAACGCGACTCTGGCGGCTTGCCACGCCGAAGGCAAAACGGCAGTTGCGGCGGTGGTGGATCGCGGCGGCAATCTGGTTGCTGTGCAGCGCGATGACAACGTCGGCCCACACAACACCCTCGCCGCGCAACGTAAGGCGTTTACCGCGCTGTCGACCAAAACCCCGACGCGTCTGCTGTCGGAGCGCGCTCGCAATAATCCTGAAGCCGAGAACCTCAACACCCTCAATGAGCTGTTGCTGCTGGGCGGTGGCGTGCCTTTGAAAGTGGGCGAGCAAGTCATCGGCGCCATCGGTGTCGCGGGCGCAGGCGGAGCGGAGACGGATGAAGGCTGCGCATTGAAAGGCATCAACCACGTTTTACCCAATCTCAAATAACAGGAAAACATCATATGAAACTGCTGAAGACATTGATTGCAGGCGCTGTATTGAGCGGCCTTTCTTCTATTGCGTTGGCCGCTGGCAACCCGCTGAGCGTACACGTGCTTAACCTGCAGGACGGCTTGCCCTCTTCGGAGGTCAACGTGACGCTGGAAAAACAAGAAGGCCAGGGCTGGAGCACGCTGAACAAGGGCGTAACCAACGAACAGGGTCGGATTACCGGGCTGTACCCCGAAGGCAAGGCGCTGGAGAAAGGCACGTATCGCGTTACGTTCAAGACGGGTGAATGGTTCCAGAAACACCAGACGGCAAGCTTCTTCCCGGAAGTACCGGTGATCTTCAATGTGGACGGTACCTTGCCGCACTACCACATCCCGCTGCTGATCAGCCCTTATGGGTTCTCGACGTATCGCGGGAGTTAATAAGCGCATTACGGCGTCGATATGTCTGACACGGCTACAGGGATTGCCGATATCCGTGGGGCATCGCATTCCCTCGTAGGAGCTGCCGAAGGCTGCGAAAGCGTTATGTCTGATACACCGCCGTTCGCAGCCTTCGGCAGCTCCTACAGGGATCGACGATATCTGTGGAAGCCGGGCTTGCCTGCGATTCAGGCGACGCGGTTATTAAGGCATACGACGTTATCGTCCATCGGCGGAATGCCGCCCAGACCAAGCGCGCTCCTACAAGGATTGCCTATGTCTGTGGGGCATCGCATTCCCTCGTAGGAGCTGCCGAAGGCTGCGAAAGCGTTATGTCTGACACACCGCTGTTCGCAGCCTTCGGCAGCTCCTACAGGGGATCGACGATATCTGTGGGAGCCGGGCTTGGTCTGGGCGGCATTCCGCGCCTTCGTTCATCACGGGCAAGCGCGCTCTTACACGTTGTTCACGGATTAAATACAAAGTTATGACGTCAACAAAACGTCAAATTATCGTATTTGTTACACATAGCAGTTTTCCAGCCGCCGAACGGGCGACGGTTTCCCGACACACGGTCACAACTTTTACGCTTCTCCGGGTCATATCAGAGTGCTGGCCGATTGGTTCTTGGCAGCCCTGTGAATTCAGTCCGCTACCGGAGATAAGTCCATGATTTATAACGTCCAAAATTTTGGCGCAAAAGGAGATGGTGTCACGGATGATACCGCTGCCATACAGAAGGCCATCGACGCGGCTGCCGCAGCGGGTGGCGGGCAGGTTTACATTCCACCAGGCACGTTCATTGTCAGCGGTGGCGAGGAACCTTCCGACGGTTGCCTCATGCTTAAAAGCAATGTGTACATGTATGGCGACGGGATGGGCGTTTCCAATATCAAGGTTGCGGACGGCTCGGACACGAAGATCACGGGCATCATTCGCTCGGCCTACGGCGAAGAAACACATGATTTTGGCCTGAGCAACCTGACGCTGGATGGCAACCGGGACAACACCACCGGCAAAATCGACGGCTGGTTCAACGGTTACATTCCCGGCCAGGAAGGTTACGACTCCAACGTCACCCTGGACGGCGTGGAAATCAAGGACTGCTCCGGTTACGGCTTCGACCCGCACGAACAGACCGTCAACATGGTCATCAAGAACAGCGTGTCCCACGGCAATGGCCTGGACGGCTTTGTTGCCGACTTCCTCAGCAACAGCACATTCGAGAACAACGTCGCCTACGACAACGACCGCCACGGCTTCAACGTTGTTACCAGCACCCATGATTTCACCCTGACCAATAACGTTGCCTACAACAATGGCGGCGGCGGTATCGTCGTGCAGCGTGGCAGCGAGAACATTCCCTCCCCTAGCAACATCGTTATCACCGGTGGCGAGGTTTACGGCAATGGTGCCGAAGGCGTGCTCATCAAGTTATCCAGCGATGTGACCCTCAGTGGCGTGGATATCCATGACAACGGCAGCGCCGGGGTGCGTATCTACGGCAGCAACAATGTCGAAGTCACCGATAACACCCTCACCAACAACGCACTGAAAGGCGCGGTACCGGAAATCATCATTCAGTCCTACGACGACACGTTGGGCGTCTCCGGCAAATACTTCGACGGCAGTGACAATACGATTCAGGGCAACACCATCACCGGCAGCAACCTGTCGACCTATGGCGTGGCGGAGCGCAACGAAGACGGCACCGACCGTAACGCAATCATCGGCAACACCATTGGCCACACCAGCAAAGGCGACACGCTGGTATACGGCGATGGCAGTTACGTCAGCGCCACCTTGCCAGTGGTGACGGTTCAGGGCACTGAGGGCAATGACACCCTGATCGGTAGCAGTGCCAACGAAATCTTCTACGGCGCTGCCGGTAACGACGTAATCAATGCCGGTGCCGGCGACGACATTCTGGTCGGCGGCTCGGGCGTCGACAAGCTCACCGGTGGTGCGGGTGCCGATACGTTCCGCTTCGCGAGCCAATCCGACAGCTACCGCAACGCGACTAGCAGCTTCGTCGACACCATCACCGATTTCGATGTCACCAAAGACAAGATCGACATCGCCGACCTCGGTTTTACCGGGTTGGGCAACGGCCGCGGGGGCACCTTGCAGGTCAGCTACAACGCCAGCAATGATCGCACCTACATCAAGGACTACGACGCTGACGCCGCAGGCAATCGCTTCGAGCTGATTCTCAACGGCAACCTCACCAGCACGCTGACGGCCGATAACTTCATCTTCAACCGGACGGTCACCGGCACCAACGGCAACGACTCGTTGCAGGGCACCGATTCGGCAGACACCCTGCTCGGCCTCGCCGGTAACGACAGCCTGGTCGGCGGCGCGGGTGATGACAAACTCAATGGCGGCGCGGGCATGGACACGCTCAGCGGCGGTGCCGGAGCGGACACATTCGTGTTCTCGGACCGGATGGACAGCTACCGCAACTACAACGCAGGCGGCGCCAACCTGGGCGATCTGATCACCGACTTTGATCGCACAGCCGACAAGATCGACGTATCGGCGCTGGGCTTTACGGGCCTGGGCGACGGCAAAAACAACACCCTTTATCTGGTGCTCAATGACGCCGGGACCAAGACCTACATCAAGTCGCTGGACGCTGATGCCAACGGTAACCGCTTCGAAATCGCGCTGGACGGCAACTACCTCGACAAGCTGACCAGCGCCAACTTCGTCTTCGCCACCACGCCAACAACCAACCATGCCCCCGTGGTCGCAACCCCGTTGCTGGATCAGAACGCGACAGAAAACACCGCCTTCAGCTATGTCGTACCCGCCACCAGCTTCACTGACCCTGACAACGACAGCCTGAGCTACACCGCGTCTCTGGCCGATGGCAGCGCCCTGCCCGACTGGCTGACCTTTGACGCCGCCAGCCGCACGCTCAGCGGCACACCGGACAGCACCGCGTCGGGCAATTATTCGGTGAAGATCACCGCGACTGACGGCAGCAACGCCACGGTCAGCGACAGTTTCACGATTGCGGTGCAGGACGTCCCCGCCGCGCCGGTCATCATCAATGGCACCCCCAACAACGACACGCTGACCGGGACGGCGGCCAACGAGCAGTTGCTGGGTGGCGCGGGTAACGACGTGCTCAATGGCGGCGCGGGCAACGATATTCTTATCGGCGGCGCAGGTTCAGACAAACTCACCGGAGGCGCCGGAGCGGACGTCTTCCGCTTCACCTCGAAGATGGACAGTTACCGCACCAGCACCACCAGCGCCAGTGACCAGATCCTTGATTTTGATGTGGCCGCCGACAAGATCGACGTCTCCACACTCGGCTACACCGGCCTTGGCAATGGTCTGAACGGTACGTTGCAGATGGTCTACAACGCGTCGAACAACCGCACTTATCTCAAGGACAACACGGTCGATGCCAACGGCAACCGCTTTGAGATCTCGCTGGCGGGGAATCTGGCCAACAGCCTGACGGCCAGCCATTTCGTGTTCGCCGACCAGAACATGCCAAGCAACGTTGCGCCTGTAGTGGTGATTCCGCTACTGGACCAGAACGCGACTGAAAACACCGCGTTCTCCTACACGGTGACCAGCAACAGCTTTGCCGATGCCAACAAGGATCAACTGAGCTACAGCGCAACGCTCGCGGATGGCACAGCCCTGCCTTCATGGTTGAGCTTCGACGCAGTCAACCTGACATTCAGTGGCACGCCCACCAGCACAGCGGCGGGCAATTACGACGTATTGATCAAAGCGACTGATCCTGCGGGCGCGTCGGTCAGCGACAATTTTGCATTGGTCGTCGCAGATGCCCCTGCCAATACCATCGCGGGCACCGACAACGCTGAAACCCTGACGGGCACAGCTGGCGCGGACCTGATACTGGGCCTGGGCGGCAACGATACGATCAGGGCCAATGCCGGGGCGGATATCATTGACGGCGGCGCCGGGCGTGACTCGCTTTACGGCGGCACCGGCGCGGATACCTTCCGCTACAGCAACGTGCTCGATAGCTACCGCGACTACGACGCGGGAGGCGTCACAGCCACCGACACGATCTATGACTTCACCCAGGGTGTGGACAAGATCGATGTCTCGGCTTTGGGTTTCCTGGGGTTGGGCGACGGCAGCAACGGCACGCTCTACATGACCCTCAACGAGGCTGGCGACAAAACCTACGTCAAATCCAGCGAACCCGACGCCGATGGCAATCGCTTCGAAATCGCCCTCAGCGGTAACTACCTCAACACCCTGACGGCTGACGATTTTGTCTTCGGTGAACGTGCTCAGCAGGACATCCTCTACCTGCCGACGCTCGGACAATCCAACGCGCGATTGCTGCGCATGACCGAGGACGATGATCAGTCCGGCACGTCCATGCTGGTCAACGACCTGAGCAAATACACCACCTATGACGTGCGCAGTCAGTTCAACGATGCGGATGGCAACGGCATCGACATCGCAGTCGGTGGCAGCACCGTTAACGGCATGTCGACGCTAGGCGCTGAAGAGCTGAAGTTGTGCTGGTGGCTGACGGATACCAATGAGCCAGGCCCTGCGTTGTTGCGTGCCGTTGCGCTGCTGCAGAACCAGCTCGCCGAGCTGAAGGCCATCGACAACGTCAAGATGGGCATCATCTGGGGTCAGGGCGAAGAAGCTGCGCAGGAGATTGGCCGGGCGACTGACAAACAGGCAGCGGCTGCCGACTACAAGGCGGCAACACTGGCGGTGTTTGACTATCTGCACTCACAGCTCGGGAGCTTCGATGTGTACATGATGGAGACTGGTCACTACGACCAGGAAGCCGCCCGTGCGCGGGGTTACTCGGAGGACAAGATCGCGCAGATTGTTGAGGGTGTGGGCTATGTCCGCGCGTCTCAGGAAGCTATTGCGGCTGAGCGTGCCGACGTAAAACTCGCCGTTGATTACACCGATTTGCCATTGCGCCACGAAGTCGACCCGCTGGTGTACCCCGATGATGTCTGGCACCTGCATGAAGAGTCGGCAGAAATCGTCGGGCAGCGCCTGGCTGACTACATCGCTGATGACTTGGGCTTCAAAGGCAATCCCAATGACAACAACAGCGTGCAGGACATCTTCGACAACGCCCATAACGAAGGCGGGATGATCTTCGGTACCGATCAGGCCGACACGCTGGTTGGCACCTCGGGCAACGACACGCTGGATGGCGATCTGGGCGCTGACACCATGACTGGCGGCGATGGCAATGACATTTATGTAGTCGACAATGCCTTCGACAGCGTCGTGGAAACCAATACCTCTCCCGCGCAGATCGACACGGTGCAGGCATCGGTCAGCTGGACACTGGGCGACAACCTGGAAAATCTGGTGTTGACCGGCGTCTCGGCTATCGACGGGACAGGCAACGCGGTCCGCAACTTCATCACTGGCAACTCGGCCAATAACGTGCTCAACGGTGCGGCTGGAGCGGACAGCATGAGCGGCGGCAGCGGCAGCGACACCTATTACGTGGACGACACTGGCGACAATGTGATCGAGACCAACAGTGACAAGGTGTCGGGCGGTACCGACAGCGTGCACAGCAGCCTGGCGACCTACACGCTCACGTCGAACGTTGAAAACCTCTATATCGACAGCAACGCAGCGGCCAATGGTATCGGCAATGCGCTGGACAACACCCTATTCGCGGGGGCGGGAGACAACGTGCTGGACGGGCGTGACGGTAACGACACGGTGTCATTCGAGCGGGCATTGGCGGGCATCACCGCGACGTTATCGACGTCGGCACAACAGAACACCGTCGGTTCGGGATTCGATACCCTCAAGGGCATCGAAAATCTGACAGGCAGTGCCTATGCCGATACCTTCTCCGGCAACAGCAGCGCCAACGTGCTGAATGGCGGCGCGGGCAATGACACGCTGGTGGGTGGCGCAGGTAATGACCGGTTGATTGGCGGTGAAGGCACGGACAGTTTGACCGGCGGAACAGGCGCTGACACTTACGTCTTCGGCTCGCTTTCCGAGATGGGCACCGGTGCATTGCGGGACGTCATCAGCGGCTTTAAAACCGCCGAGGGCGATCAACTGGACTTCACCGGCCTGGATGCCAACCCGCTGACCACCGGGATGGACGCCTTCAGGTTCATTGGCAACAACGCCTTCGACACTACCGACGCCACCGGCCAGCTTCGCTTCGCCGACGGCATCCTTTACGGCAGCCTGAATGCGGACGCCACTGCGGAGTTCGAAATCCAGTTGGTCGGCGTAAAAGAACTGCACGCCAGCGACTTTACGGCCTGACCAGCGCGCGGAATCCGGTGCGGCTTCTGACGTCAGGGGCTGCATCGGATCTCTGCACATTGGTCTGTAGGAGCTGCCGAAGGCTGCGAAAGCGTTTTGCCTGATACACCGCAGTTCGCAGCCTTCGGCAGCTCCTACAGGTTCAAGTGTCACTGCTCAATGGACACTATCCCTGTGGGAGCCGGGCTTGCCCGCGATAAGGTTTCGGCGGCATCAAAACAACCGCTGAACCTGCTCCAGCACACCTCGGTTCATCTGGCCGGTATGGGTGTGCAGACTCACGTAGCTCTGCAGCATGTCCAGCTTGGTATTGAGCAGGTCGCGGCGCGCCTGGAATACGCGCTGCTGGGCGTCGAGGATGTCGACAGTCGAGCGCACGCCGCCCTGAAAACCCTTCTCGGTCGAGGTCAGGGCCTTTTGGTTGGATTCCACGGCGCGCTGCATGGCTTTGGTTTTGGCAAATCCGGCGACCACGCCCAGGTAATCAGTCTCGATGTCTTCGGCCAGTTGTTGGCGCTGTACGTCATAGTCCGATTGCGCGCCCGCCAGTTGAGCTTCGGCCTTGGCCACAGACGCACGGACCGAACCACCGCGATACAACGGAATGTCCAGTTGCACGCCCACGTAATAAGTGTCCTGCCGTGGATCGAGATCCTGATACTGACGCGTCTCTCGACGGGTCAACTGCGTGGTCAATGACAGCGTCGGATAATGCCCCGCGCGTTGCGTGTCGGCCTGCGCCTCAGCGACTCTCATGGCGGCAAGACGAGCCGCCAGTTCAGGGCTGGCGTCCCGGGCGATCGCCGTCCAGTAGGGCAAATCCTGTTCCGCAGGGATCGGACTGTTGGCCGCGAGCTCTTCGCGCATTGGCTGGATGTCATTGATCGGCACGCTAGCCCGCCCCGACAATGCCCGCAGCGCCGCCACACGACGCGCGACGGCCTCCGCCTCTTGCGCCTCCACAAGGTCAAGCCGGGCCTGAGCTTCGTCAATATCCGTGATCGCTCCCTGCCCGGACTTGAACAGTTTTTTGCTCTGCGTGACCAACCCACTGATCGCGGCCTTTTGCTGGGCGATCAGCTTGATCTCGTTTTCGGCCCGGGCCACATCGAAGTAGCCTTTGGCAACACGGTCGTAAAGGCTCTGACTGGCGACGTCGAATTGCTGCGTACCCAATACGCCTCGCGCCTTGCCCTCCTGATAAGCCGCCCAACGACCTTTGTCATACAACGGCTGTTGCGCCGCCAGGGTGACGTTGTTGGCCTGGTAATCGTTGCTGTTGACGTACCCGTCGTCGCTGCCGCCATCGGTACGCCCGCCGTTGCCGTAACGCGATGTCAAAGACACCTGCGGATACAGCCCGCCGCGACCGATGGCCTCCTCCTGCTGAGACGCATCGTATGCGTGGCCAGCTGACTTCAGCGTTGGGTCATTGAGGCGTGAAGCGTCGTAGGCCTCGGTCAGGCTCAGCCCGCCATCAGCGGCCCATGCCGGACTGAGCATGACCCAACCGGCCCACAGACCTGCCAGTAAACCGGAACTGCGATAACGACGGATCATGCTCATTCCTCTTTGAACGCGGCAAGCAGACGTTCACGCAGGGGCTTCATCAAGTAATTCATCAACGTGCGCTCCCCCGTCACCACCGTGACATCGGCAAGCATCCCCGGGCGCACTAACAGCCCGGCGTTTTGCAGCGTGACCACCGTGTCGGCAGGGATCTCGACTTTGGCGGAGAAGTACGGCCGTCGGGTTTGTTCATCCAGCAACTGATCGGCAGAAACCGTGCTCACGATGCCCGTCACAGTGGGTGTATCCACTCGCTGCAACGCGGTGAAATGGACATGCACCGGCAAACCCGGACGTAATTTATTCGCCATCAGCGGCTCGAAACGCGCAGTGATTGCCATCGGCGCATCGAGCGGCACCACTTGCATCAGGCTCTGACCCGCCTGGGCGACGCCGCCCACGGTGTGGACAGTGACGTCCATGATCTGCCCGGAAACAGGCGCACGAATCGCACCGCTTTCGACTTCGAACTGCAGCGCACTGATTTGATCGGCATAGCCTGCCGCTTCAGCCGAAACCTCGCTGAGCTGGGTTTCGGCATCGCGACGGAATTCCTGTCGGGTTTGCAGCAGCTTGAGTCGGCTTTCATTGATGGCTTGGCGCGTCTTGCCGACATCGCCCACCCCGGAGGCTATTTGCCCGGCTAATTGCGCCGCATTGCGTTCGGCTTCGAAGAGTTTGTTGCGAGGTACATAACCCTCACGCGCCAGGTCGCGTAGGCCCTCAAGCTCCTGTTGCTGGAACTGCATCTGCGCATCGTAGTTGCGCTTCACGCCTTCATAGCCGCGCAACTGCTGCTGCAACGACTCAATTTCGTGTTCGATGATCTGCAAGCGACTCGCCAGCTCGGCGCGGCGGGTCTGGAACAACTGCGTCTGCAAATCCATCGCCGCCTTGATTCTCGGCTCGCTGGCACGCGCCACTAATTCAGGCGGCCACTCAATGTCCGCATTCCCCAGACGCTCGGCGATCAATCGTGCCTCAACGCTGCGGTCATTGAGCAACTTGCCCTGAGTCACATCCAGCTGCGACTGCGCCCGCAAGGTATTGAGCTGCACCAGTAACTGGCCCTGACTCACGCGATCGCCATCGCTGACCAGCAGTTTCTCAACCACCCCGCCGACCAGTGACTGGACCGCCTTGCGCTCCCCCGCCACCACCACGGTGCCGCTGCCGACCACGCCCTGATCCAGCGGCGCAAGGCACGCCCACAGGAGAAAACTGCCCAGCGCCACGCAAAGGAAAATCACTCCGTAGCGCGCCGCGCCGCCTGCGTCGGTGCTGGCGGTTGTCACCGCGCCTGCGTTGCGCACGCTGATAGCGTTGTCGCTGCGATTTGCGCCCGGATCAAGATCACGCATCTTTGGTGGCCACTCTGACAGGCGCGGTTTTATCGGGTGGCATCAATGCCTTGAGGACACGATCTCGGGGACCAAAGGCCTGCTGGCCTCCATCCTTGAGGAGCAGAATGTGATCCACCACAGCCAGAATGCCGGGCCGATGGGTGATCAACACAACGGTGCTGCCTGCGGCCTTGAGTGCCTTGACCGCTTGAATAAGCGCCAGCTCGCCCGCCTCGTCCAGGTTGGAATTAGGTTCATCGAGCACGATCAATGCGGGGTTGCCATACAGGGCGCGGGCCAGCCCCAGACGTTGCTTCTGGCCCCCGGACAAGCCCAGCCCTCCAGGGCCCAGTGGCGTGTCGTAACCTTTGGGAAAGTGCAGGATCATCTCGTGAATACCGGCGTGGCGGCTGGCGGCGATGATTTTGTCTGCGTCCTGCTCACCGAAGCGCGCAATGTTGTCGGCAACGCTACCGTCAAACAGCTCGATATCCTGAGGCAAGTAGCCCAGATGGGGGCCCAGTGCATCGTGAGTCCACTGGCTGATTTCGGCACCGTCCAGCCGTACCGAGCCGCCCAGTGCGGGCCAGACGCCCACAAGCGCTCTGGCCAGCGTGGACTTGCCGCTGGCACTGGCGCCGATCACGGCCAGCACATCGCCTTTGTTCAGGGCGAAATTGATACCACGCAGGATCGGCTGAGATGCGCCGGGCGGTCCTACGTAGAGTTGCTCCAGCCGCACAGCGCCAGTCGGCGGCGGCAATGGCATGCGCAGTCGCTCGCGAGGATGCGAGGTCAATAGCTGGCTCAAGCGCTTGTAGCTCTGGTGCCCTGAATTGAATTGCTTCCAGGACCCGATGGCAATTTCAACCGGAGCCAGCGCGCGGCCCAGCAACAACGACATGGCGATCATCATGCCCGCCGAAAGCTGGCCTTCCAGCACCAGCAGCGCGCCTAACCCCAATGCCAGCGATTGACCGGAGATACGCACGAACCGGGTGGCGGAGGTGATCCGCGCGCTGCGGTCGCTGGCATGCGCCTGAGCGGCAATGATCCGCTGCTGCAACAGGCTCCAGCGTTGGCGCAAGGGACCGAGCATGCCCAGCGCCCTGATCACTTCAGCGTTTTGCAGGGTGCTGTTGACGTAAACCGCCGAACTCACGCTCAGGCGATTGGCCTCCCCCAGACGAACCCGCGTCGCCAGTTCGCCCCACAGCGCCAGACCAATCAACACAATGGCCAGCACTAGCGTCAACAGCCCAAACCAGGGATGAATAATGAAGGCCACCAACAGAAAAATCGGCAACCAGGGCGCATCCAGCAAGGCAATCAAACCCTGCCCGGTGATCAACTGCCGAAGGGTCGCCAGATCGCTCAGGACCTGCGCCGGGTTAGCATTGTGCTCTTCCAGGCTGCGGGCAAATGCGGCATCGAACACACGCTCGCCCAAGGCTTCATCCAGCCCCGCGCTCATGCGAATCATCACCTGGCTTCGCACCCACTCGATCAAACCACTGAACATGAACAGGCCCAGCGCGATCAGCGTCAGCATGACCAGTGTGGTTTCGTTACGGCTGGTCAGGACCCGGTCATAGACCTGCATCATGTACAGCGACGGCACCAGAACCAACAGGTTGATCACGCCACTGAACAGCGCCAACGACCAGAACACCCGGCGATAGCAGAGCAACGCAGCATCAATGTCATGACGCGGATCGAGCAGGAAACGCATAGAGTATCGACCGGAAAATAAGAGTCATTTTTGATCGCAATCCATGCGTTCGAGTTTTAGCTGAAGTAAACCCAATCCTGTAGGAGCTGCCGAAGGCTGCGAAAGCTTTCAGCTTGACGCACCGCCATCGCAGCCTTCGGCAGCTCCTATCAAAAACATAACAATCTGATTGAAATGAGGTTTCTGTAGGAGTGAGCTTGCTCGCGATCGCGTCAGTTCAGGCAATAAGTTCTTCAACCAAAAAACCAGATCGCGAGCAAGCTCACTCCTACAGGGTCGGCGTTTGCCGCGATACAACGCGGTGCCATCGACACCGGTGTCGCGCCTTGCAGATTCAATTTTCGCTGCGGCGCGTCAATGCCCCGGCAATCCGCAAGTGATTGACAGCATTAGGCCAGCTTAGTGCCTGTTTGGCGGGCGAATTTCTGCGCGATTTGAGGTAAACCGCGTAATAGAGAGGTCGCAGGTATACAAGTCCCGGGCGGGTGTCGCCCGAGACTTGCCATCCACTGCTTTTACTTACAGAAAGGTAAACACCGACTCGGCAGAGAGACGCGACTTCGGCAGCTTGGCGTTGAAGTCGGTTTCGCTGCGATAGCCCAGGCTGACGATCACCAGGCTGCTGAATCCCTTGGCCCGCAGGCCGAGTTCTTCATCAAGTTTCTTGAAGTCGAAACCTTCCATGGGCGTTGCGTCCAGACCCAGCGAAGCAGCGCCCAGCAGCAACGTGCCCAGCGCCAGATAGGTTTGTTTTTCCATCCAGTGCTGCACGTCCTTGAGGTCGAAGCGATGCAGGTCAACATAGCCGCGACGCAGTTTGTCCTGGCCAGCCTTGGCTTCCGCGTTCTGGAAACGGCCGTCCAGTTCCTCTTGATCGACCACCGCCTGCAAGTGAGCTTCGGCCATTTCAGTGCGTGTGCAGAGCACCACAACATGGGAAGCATTGAGGATTTTCGCTTCGTTGTAAGCAAAACCCTCCTGTGCGCCTTTCGCGATCCGCGCCTTGCCTTGCTCGTCAGCAGCCACGACGAAGTGCCAAGGCTGCGAATTGACCGACGACGGGCTATGGCGTAACTGGTCAAGCAACGAATCAATAGTTGCCTGAGGGATTTTGCGGGTCGCGTCATAAGCCTTGGTGGTGTAACGGCTCTTGGCGAGGCTGGCGAGTTCCATGGTGTTCTCCAAATCGAAAAGGGTTGAGGCAGCTGAAATCAAAAGCCTTCGAGGACGATCTTGCCTTTCGCCTTGCCGCTTTCCACGACCGCGTGGGCACGGCGCAGGTTGGCCGCGTTGATCGTGCCGAAATGCTCGCCGAGCGTGGTTTTGAGCACGCCTTGATCAATCAGGTCTGCAACGCGATTCAACAGCTCATGCTGCTTGACCATGTCCGGGGTTTCGAACAGCGAACGGGTGAACATCAGCTCCCAGTGCAGCGACAGCGCCTTGCGCTTCATCGGCACCACGTCGAGGGTTTGCGGATCGTCGATAAGCGCCAGCTTGCCTTGTGGACGCAGCGCTTCGATCAACTGCGCGAAGTGGCTATCGGTGTGGGTCAGGCTGGCAACATGAGTGACCTGGCCAACGCCAATCTGCTCCAGTTGCGCCACCAACGGCTTGCTGTGATCGATAACGTGATGCGCGCCGAGCTGCTTGATCCACGCTTGAGTTTCAGGACGAGAGGCAGTGCCGATAACGGTCATTCTGCTCAGCTGACGGGCCAGTTGAACAAGGATCGAACCCACGCCGCCCGCAGCACCGATGATCAACAGGCTCTCGCCTTCACCACCGCCCTCTTCAACGCCAAGGCGGTCAAAGAGCAATTCCCAAGCGGTGATTGAAGTCAGCGGCAACGCGGCCGCGTGGGCGTTATCGATGGATTTCGGTTTATGGCCGACGATGCGCTCATCCACCAGATGGAATTCGCTGTAGCTGCCGGGGCGCACGATTGAGCCGGCATAGAACACTTCATCACCGGGTTGAAACAGCGTCACGTCACTGCCCACTTCCCGCACCGTACCGACGGCGTCCCAACCTACAACTTTAGGTTCAGTGGCAGCCGAACCCGCACGGATCTTGGTGTCCACCGGGTTGACCGATACGGCACGCACTTCCACCAGCAGGTCACGAGGACCGGGCG
Organism: Pseudomonas maioricensis; assembly: GCF_022790535.1. GTDB lineage: Bacteria > Pseudomonadota > Gammaproteobacteria > Pseudomonadales > Pseudomonadaceae > Aquipseudomonas > Aquipseudomonas maioricensis. The sequence continues at coordinate 48,807 of NZ_LOHG01000015.1, read as the reverse complement.
CAGGTTTAGGCAGGTCCATGTCGAGCAACGCATTAGGGTCTTCAATAGGCAGACCGTGTTGGGTGAAGGCGATGGCTTTCATGGGAATTCCTTTGAAAGAGGTTTCAAAACGTGGGGCCATACTCACCTTCTCTACCGCAAAGAAAAACCCCTAAAATGCGCCAACACTTTCACACCTGGAGTGAAGATGATTCGCATCGATGACCTGGCTTTGTTTGTGCGGACAGCCGCTTTAGGCAGCTTTTCCAATGCCGCGCGTGAGGTCGATCTATTGCCAGGCCAAGTGGCGGCGGCGATAAAGCGCCTGGAGCGTGAGCTGGATGTGCGCCTGTTTGCCCGTTCCACGCGCAGCCTGCGCCTGACGATCGAGGGCGAGCAGTACTTACCCAATGCCCAAGCCGTGCTCGACACCTTGAAAGACGGCCGCGAGAAGCTGCGCCGCGAATCTGCCGAGCTACAGGGCGTGCTCCAGGTCGCCGCGCCCTCGGACCTCGGCCGTAACGTGTTGCTGGGGTGGCTGTCCGAATTCCGTCGCGAACATCCGACGTTGTCGATGCGCCTGTTTCTATCTGATCAGGTTGCCGACATGTTCCGCGATCCGGTAGACGTTGCGATTCGCTACGGCCTGCTGGAAGACGCCAATTACATCGCCCTGCCGCTGGCAGCGTGGAATCGGCGAGTGCTGGTGGCGTCGCCCGATTACCTGCAGCGCCATGGCAGGCCCCAGACGCCAGACGATCTGCTGCGTCACGACTGCTTGCTCTACACTCTCGGAGGGCGGATCTACGATAAATGGCGAGTCGGCGCGCGAGTGATGTCGGTGTCAGGGCCGCTGTTTTGTGATGATGCCGATGTCGCGCGGCGCTGGGCCGTTTCTGGCGAAGGCATTACCTACAAATCGTGGCTGGACGTCAGTCAGGACATCAAGGCTGGCCGACTGGAAATCCTCCTGCCGGATTATCCCGGTGAGCCTGTCCCGCTGAATCTGGTCTGCCCGCACCGCAAACAGTTCTCCCCTGCCATTCAACAATTGCATTCGTTGTTGAAAGGCAAGTTCGCGGAGCTGGAGTTGGAATTGCCTGGGTTGATTTGAGGTAATAGAAATCAAAGCCGGACGCAGGACCTGTAGGAGTGAGCTTGCTCCCGATTCAGTTTTTTGGCCGACGAATTTATCGTCTGAACTGACGCCATCGCGAGCAAGCTCACTCCTACAGGGGGAATGCATTTCAACGCCATAATCCGTAAGCACACCCGACAGACTGGACCCGCCCATGCAAAGACCACCGAACGACTGCTACTCAGACCACCCCGCCCCTATGACCTGGCTGCAATGTTCGCTATCTATAGCGACCCAGCCACCAATGTGTTCAATCCCAACGGCCCGATGAAAGAGCTCGCGCAGGCGCAGATATTTCTGAATGCCTGGATGCGTCACTGGCAGGAACAGGGGTATGGCTGGTGGACGGTGGCGACTCGCGAAGCGCCGGATAAGGTCATCGGCTTCGGCGGTGTGGCGTTGATGAAGTACCTCGACGTTGAGCGGGTCAACCTCGGGTATCGCTTCGGTGTACCGGCGTGGGGCAAAGGTTATGCGACGGAGTTGGCCAGCGCGGCGCTGGGGTATGCGTTTAACGAGCAGAAGCTACCGAAGGTATACGGGCTGGTTCGGCCCACGCATCAGGCCTCGATCAGAGTGCTGGAAAAGATAGGTATGCAACGTATTGATGTGCTGGACGATGTGCCCGGGCAAGCGCCCAGTCTGGTGTTTCTGGCGAACCGGAGTTGAAATCGCGGCAAGCCTGAATGAAGGCCTGCCGACGACATTTAAAGCATCAATGCATCTTGCTGTGATCGTGCATCGCGCCATGGTCCGGCGCATTCAACGCACGAGCAGTGGCTTCAACCGCAATCGATTGTTTAACACCTTTGCCGTCCTCGACGATCAAGGTCAGCGGGACTTTATCGCCCTCTTTCACCTGGCTTACCAGATTGATCAGCATGACGTGATAGCTGTTCGGGTCCATGACCACTGGCTGGCCTGCAGGCAAAGCAACCGACGTCACTTCGTGCATGCTCATCACGTCGTCCTTCATGCTCGACTGATGAATCTGCACGATTTTCGCCACCGGCGACTGCGCCTCAAGCAACTTGCTGTCGGTACTGGCCGTCAACGTCAGAAAAGCCCCCGTGGACGCCTGCCCCGGCACGGTTGCCCGTACCCACGCATCTTCGACCACCGTTTGCGCCGAAACCTGAGCAGCCATACCGATCAGCGAAAGCCCCAGCAGCGCGTGTTTGAGGAATTTTTTTGGGCGTTCAAGGTTCATCAGCAGACCTCCATGACAGTCAGCAGATCTTCTGTGCACTGTTGGGCAGAAAGGGAGTGAGACAGGCCAAGGCGCAGCACGCCACGGGTGTCGTAAACGTAACTGGTCGCGGTGTGGGACATGGTGTACGTGTCGCCCGTCGGGATTTTCTCGTAGAACACGCCAAACTCTTTGGCGGTTGCGGCAGTTTCTTCGAGGGTGCCGTACAACGCCACAAAGGTCGGATCGAAGGCCTTGACGTAGGCATCGAGCATTGCCGGTTTGTCGCGTTCCGGATCCACCGTGATGAAAATAACCTGGAGCGTATCGCCATCCGGCCCCATCAGTTTCTTGATCTGTGCTGCGCGCGCCAGCGCAGTGGGGCACACTGCCGGACACTGAGTGAAGCCGAAAAACACCATCGGCATCGTGCCGCGAAAGCTCGACAGGGTTTTCACATTGCCCTGCGGATCCTTCAGCTTGAAGGTCCGACCGAGGATCTTGTCGCTCAGGTCCTTACCGTACTTGAACGACAGTTTGTTGGAATCACCGCAACCTGCGAGCGCGCCCAGACTCAGCACGCCCATGCCGCCGATGAGCTGGCGACGGGTCAGTAATGTGTTCATGTCCTACCTCTTGAAAAACAACGGAGCCAGTGGAGCCAGTACACTGTCCCCGTTATTCAAATTCTCGGTGCCGCTAAAGCCGCGTAGGTTACCTGTGACATTTCCTACAGTCGCTGTAGTAATGTCAGAAAATGCTTCACGGCACGTTCTTCCCAGTCGCGGTCAGCCCTGGCTGCGCACAAAGGCGACAGACGGCGCTCTGTACGTGACGATGACATCGCAGATAACCAGTACCAACAGGCTCCAGCCCAACACCGGCAAGCAAACGCCAAGCGTGATCGCCACCAGCGGCCAGGCGACTCTGGCAGCAAAGCCTGATTGCCGCCACGCATCGACCAGTGTCGGCTGCCGTGTGAGAGTCGGCCTGCGCCGCCACCACATCAGGTAACCGATGACCACCATCAAAACCAGGCCACTGGCAAAAAACACCAGAATCAGTTGATTGGCCAGGCCAAACAATACGCCCATGTGCGCGTCGATCCCCCAGCGGGTCAGTTTGGCGGGTACTGAGTACTGGGAAAATTCAACGTGATCGACCACCGCAAGGTTATTCGGATTGATCGAGACAGCATCAACCTGAGTCGGCCAACTGCGATCGATTTCAGCAACCACCCAGGCTTTTTCCGGTTTGCTCGACGGCCGAATCTCAACCTTGGCAGCCTCGATATTGGCACTGCGCGCAGCGGCCAGCACGCTATCGAACAATGCAGGATCCAGTGCTGTACCTGAGACAGAAGGCGCCATGTGCATGTGATGCTCGGCGTGTTCGTCCATAGGCATGCTCATGTCCATTGCCGTATCAGCCGGTTTTGCCAGCGTCGTCGCAACGCTCGGCGTGGACCAGCCGTAATAGGCGCGCAGCACACCAATGTTGTCACCGGCGTATTGCGACCAGGTCAATCCGGTCGCCGAGAAGAACAACAAACCGAGCATCAGCCAGAGCCCGGCACTGGCATGCCAACTGCGCAAACCACTGCGCAGGGTCCTGGCGCGCTTGCGTCGCACCGCCCACAACACAACGCCCCCCGCTGCAGCGACCCACAACCAGGAAGCAGCCAGTTCACTGTAAATGCGGCCAACATCACCGAGCAGCAAACTGCGGTGAAACTGATCGATCCAGGTGCGCAGCGGCAATATCCCGCTGGTCCCGTAGACCTTCATGTCCCCCCGAATCTCGCCACTGACAGGATCAACGAACAGTGCCCGATGCTCGGACTCTCCAAGACCAGGCGCGTTGAACATGACACGGGTGGTATCGCCCTGATTGGGCGCAGGACGTACCGCCGCAACCGTCGCCCCCGGGCCGGCAACGGCCTGCGCTCGACGAACCTGCGCTTCAAGGCTCAGTGCCGGGCCGTGGGTTTCAGTGTGCAAAACCTGGGCGTACAGCAGTTTTTCGAGCTGCGGCGTCAGAGCATAAACCACCCCACTGAGTGCAGCGACCAGAATAAAAGGGCCGATAAACAGGCCGATGTAAAAATGCAGCCTTTTCACCAGAGCGACAAAAGCGCCTGACGATGGCTGTGCAGGTAAAGCGGACATAAGGCTCACCAACGGTTAAACGCGCTCAGCCAGAGCAGGCTCCGGCGAGGCAAAAAATCGATATTGGTTTTTTAACGACGAGTGGGTGCCGTCAAGGAGCCTGCGGGTTGAGCCCGGGGAAACACTGGCGTGAGGCACGGCCCGTCCAGAGAGACGGGAAGATGAAGCGAGGGTTACGGGTGCGGATCAACCAGCTCAGGGCGACGAAGAAAATCATCGCCAGAGTCAGCGTCCCGGCAAACGAACAGTCGCCGAACAGCGACTGCATGCTGCCCGGCGTGGCCATGTTTTTCGTAGACATGTCCATTGAGGCATCCATCGACATCTCGTGATGCATGCCACTCATGGCCGAAGTGCCGTGATGTTCATGGTGGGAAGGTGCCGCGGCGGGCTTCCCTGAAAACGCCCCCATCATCTGGCCATGACTCATGGCGCACGCGAGACCATTGAACAGGATGAAGGCATACAGCATCCAGGCAATGGGCGAGCGATGGGTTCGGAAGAAATTCATGGCGGCTAATTTAGCATTTCAGCCGGGGGGAAGACAGGACACAGGTCAATGGTACGGGCCTTGTGCATGACACCGCGCCGCTTTGGGGAAACACGATACGTGTAAGAGCCAACGTGTTGGCGAGACATTGGGCCTGCACAGTCAGGCATTCCGCCTCGCCAACAAGTTAGCGCCTACCAAAGACCGCACCGTGACCATCTGCCGCAGCCACTGCGCCGCACGGCAAAATCACCAAGGCGTATGAGCACATTTCCGTAACAAAGTTCACGACTGATAACGATTTGTATTTGCTGTCGCATTCACACCTTGTTAGGATCGCGTCATCTTGCGCTCCACCGTAGTTCGGCAATGTCTTGAACATTTGTGTCAAAACATCATGCCAGGTGATCTCGCGCGCTTATTTTTTGACCCCCTTTCAGGATCACAAAAATGTCCCGTCCCGCCCTATCAGCCTTGACCATCGCTCTGGCGCTCGGTTTATCCGCTTCAGCTTTTGCTGCCCCGGTCCGTCTGGACCTTCCGGCCCAACCGTTGGCGACATCCCTGGCTCAGTTGGGCAAGGCGAGCGGCATGACGGTGACATTCGATCCGCAGTTGGTCGCAGGCAAGCAAGCGCCAACAGTGCGTGGTGATCTGGAGCCTGCACAGGCCCTGCAACGCCTGCTGGCAGGTAGCGGTCTGACGGCCAGTGTCGAAGGCAACTCGGCACGCGTGATCCAGCCGACTCAGGGCGCTATTGCTCTGGACGGCGTGAACATCAACGCGGACTACGGCCTTGCAGGCGTCGCAACGACTGAAGGCACCAACTCGTATACAACCGGCTCGATGAACACTGCGACCAAGTTGCCGCTGTCGATTCGTGAGACGCCACAGTCTGTAAGTGTTGTGACACGTCAGCGCATGGACGATCAGGGCATGAACGACGTCAATGACGTAGTCAAATATGCGCCGGGGGTTACTTTGCGCAAGTTTGGTCAGGACCGTCAGCAGTTTCTGGCTCGTGGTTTTACGATTGATAACCTGATGTATGACGGGCTGCCAACCATCCTGAGTACTTTTACTCAGGACACACTGGCAGAAGCCGACCTGGCTCTTTACGACCGAGTGGAAGTAGTGCGCGGTGCGACCGGTCTGATGACCGGTTCTGGTAGCCCGTCGGCAACCCTGAACCTGGTGCGTAAACGCCCGACGGCGACGCCGCAGGTGAGCATCACTACCAGTGCTGGCAGTTGGGACCGCTATCGCACAGAAGTTGATGCCTCCAACAAGCTCAACGAATCCGGCACTGTCCGTGGACGCGTAGTGGCTGCCTATCAAGACGACAAAAGCTTTGTCGACGAGCGCAACAAGCAGCGCCAGACCTTCTACGGCATCCTCGAGGCCGACCTGAACGATTCGACCACCTGGACCATTGGTGCCTCGAAACAAAAAGACGACGCGACGTCAGATTGGGGCAGCTTGCCTTCAGGCCGTAACGGCGAAAATCTTGGGTTCTCGCGCTCGACGTTCCTCAGCGGTGACTGGGCCTACTGGAATCGCGACAACGTCAGTCTGTTCACTGACCTGACGCATCGCTTCGACAATGGTTGGAGCGGCAAGCTGGCAGCGTCCAAGATCTGGGCCAAGTCAGATACGTTCTCCAACTACATCGCGTACCCTTTCCCGGACCCGGGCGTCGGCTATGAACAAGGCGCAGGCCAATACGACACCAAAGACACGCAAAACAATCTGGACGCGTCTCTTTCTGGCCCATTCAAGCTGTTTGGGCGCGAGCATGATCTGAGCTTTGGCGTCAGCCATCGCCAGGAAAAATTCGATCAGCGTGGCGGCTTCTGGGCCAACTATGCAGTTGATCCCTTCGCCATCACTCCGGGTACCGTACCTAAACCTTCAGCTGAAACCCGCAGCCCGTACGCAAGCAAAAACGTAGCCACCGAGAACGCAGCTTATGCAGTCGCTCGCTTCAATCCGATTGACCCGCTGCACGTGATCATCGGTAGCCGGTTGAGCTGGTATGACTACGACAATCAGAGCGGCACTGGCGACTATAAGGTCACTCAGGAAGTTACACCGTACGCGGGCGTTATCTACGACCTGAACGACACCTACTCGGTTTACGCCAGCTACACCGAAATATTCAAACCTCAGAGCGAACAGAATGCTTCAGGCTCCGCATTGAAACCAATGACGGGTGAAAGCTATGAAATTGGTCTGAAGGGCGAATACTTCGATGGCGCGCTGAACGCCTCGGTGGCGTTGTTCGACATGACTCAGGAAAACCGCGCGTATCTGATTCCAAACCAGAGTCTCGCGAACTGCCCGTCCTTCCCGGCGTCCAGTTGCTATGACACAGCGGGCGAAGTTCGCAGCCGCGGTATCGATACCGAGATCAGCGGCGCGCTCACTCCAAACTGGCAGTTCTCCGCAGCCTACACCTACCTGCTGAGCCAGTACGTCAAGGATGCAAGCAACGAGGGCAAGCGGTTTGGTCCTGATCAGCCTAAGCAACTGTTCAAAGCCGCTACCACCTATAACCTGGAAGGCGATCTCAACAAGTGGCGTGTCGGTGCAGACGTTCTTGCCCAGAGCGAAACTTTCAACCGCGTCGGTAACGGCCACGCCACTCAGGATGCTTACTCGGTCGTAGGCCTGATGGCAGGCTACAAGTTCGACGAGCACTGGGATGGCCGCGTTAACTTCAACAACGTGTTTGACACCAAGTACTGGCAGGGCATTCCGACTGGCTCGGGAAGCGGCGTATACGGCGACCCACGCAACCTGATGTTCTCGGTGAAGTGGACTCTTTGATAAAACGCTGATGTGGTTGCCCTCTTCAAGGTAACCACTGACTGACCCGGCGCCATCGCGAGCAAGCTCACTCCTACAGGGGATCACATTTTTCCTGTGGGAGCGGTGCTTGCCCGCGATAAAGGCGATGCGGTCTGACGGAAAAATCGCGGTGTTCTTATCGCGGGCAAGCCTTGCTCCCACAGGTTATTGCAAGCCGATATAGATCTCTCCCAAGCTGCATTCCCATTCAAAGCTGCGCTTCAACGGCTGCTTTATCAATCACCGACCATACCTCGGTAATCCTCCCCTCCCGAAACCGGTAAAACACGTTCTCGCTGAAATGCACTTTCCGGCCGTTCACCGGCAGCCCCATGAAACTCCCGATCGGGGTGCAGGCGAAGTCCAGGCGGGCAGCGATGTGTTCGGGCTCGGCGATTAAAAACCGTATGTTGAAGTGCAGATCAGGGATCTCTCGATAATCCCGTTCAAGCATCTCGCGATAGCCATTGAGGCCCACTCGCCTGTCGTTATAGTGCACATTTGCATCGACAAACTGCCCCAGCGCATTCCAGTTCTGTTTGTTCAAACAGTCGATATAACCTCGGTACACGTCACGCAGATCACTACTCATGAAATATCTCCGGCAATAAAAAGCCCCGACCTGATGACTCAGCCCGGGGCTTTTCGTTTCAAGCGTCTACATCAGGCAAGGTCGAAGCGATCGAGGTTCATCACTTTGGTCCAGGCCGCGACGAAGTCACTGACGAACTTCTCCTGCGCATCGCCTGCGGCATACACCTCAGCCAATGCACGCAACTGCGCGTGCGAACCGAACACCAGATCGACACGGGTGCCGGTCCATTTGACGGCACCGGTCTTGCGGTCACGGCCTTCGAACTCATCCTTGGCATCTGACACCGCGCGCCACTCGGTGCCCATGTCCAGCAGGTTGACGAAGAAGTCGTTGGTCAGTGTTTCCGGACGCTGAGTGAATACACCATGGCGGGTTTGGCCGACGTTGGTGTTCAACACCCGCAGGCCGCCTACCAGTACGGTCATTTCCGGTGCGGTCAGGTTCAGCAGCTGCGCCTTGTCGACCAGCAATGCTTCAGACGACGAGCCAAAGCGGCCCTTCTGGAAGTTGCGGAAGCCATCGGCGACAGGTTCGAGGAAACCAAAAGACTCGACATCCGTCTGTTCCTGCGAGGCGTCGGCACGACCCGGCGCGAAAGGAACGGTGATGGCATGACCGGCGTTTTTCGCCGCTTGCTCAACGCCAGCAGAACCGGCCAGCACGATCAGGTCGGCGAGGGAGATTTTCTTGCCGCCTGCTTGCGCGCTGTTGAACTCAATCTGGATGCCTTCCAGTTTCGCCAGCACGTGCGCCAGTTGCTCGGGCTGGTTGGCCTGCCAGAACTTTTGCGGCGCCAGACGCAGACGACCGCCGTTGGCACCGCCGCGTTTATCGGAACCACGGAAGCTGGAGGCTGCTGCCCATGCGGTGGAAACCAGCTGCGAAATGGACAGGCCCGAAGCCAGAATTTTGGCCTTCAGTGCAGACACATCGCTGTCATCAACCAACGGATGATCAACGTCTGGAATCGGGTCCTGCCACAGCAGTTCTTCAGCCGGTGTTTCCGGACCGAGATAACGGGACAAAGGCCCCATGTCCCGGTGGGTCAGCTTGAACCAGGCGCGCGCGAATGCATCGGTCAGCTGATCCGGATTGGCAAGGAAACGACGGGAGATCACTTCGTAAGCTGGGTCAAAGCGCAGCGCCAGGTCGGAGGTCAACATGGTGGGCACGTGGCGCTTGGACGGGTCATGAGCGTCAGGAACCAGACCGGCTCCTGCGCCGTTCTTCGGACGCCACTGATGGGCACCCGCCGGGCTTTTGAACAGCTCCCACTCGAAACCGAAGAGGTTTTCGAGATAGTTGTTGCTCCACCGGGTCGGCGTAGTGGTCCAGGTTACTTCCAGGCCGCTGGTGATGGTGTCGCCGCCCTTACCGGTACCGAACGTGCTTTTCCAGCCCAGACCTTGCTCCTCGATGTCTGCCGCTTCAGGTTCTGCACCGACGTTATCAGCCGGGCCAGCACCGTGGGTTTTACCGAAAGCATGACCACCAGCAATCAGGGCCACGGTTTCTTCGTCGTTCATCGCCATGCGACCGAAGGTTTCGCGGATGTCCTTGGCCGAAGCCACTGGATCCGGGTTGCCTTCCGGGCCTTCCGGGTTCACATAGATCAGGCCCATTTGCACGGCTGCCAATGGGTTTTCGAGGTCACGGCCCGGAGCGTCATTACGACTCTCTTCAGTGCCGTGCTTGCCAGCATCGGCCACCAGCACACCTTCGCCCTCGGGTTGAGCTTCCTTGCCGTAGCGCGTGTCGCCGCCCAGCCAGGTTTTCTCGGAGCCCCAGTAAACCGCCTCTTCCGGCTCCCAGACATCCGCACGCCCACCGGAGAAACCGAACGGCTTGAAGCCCATGGTTTCCAGCGCCACGTTGCCGGTCAGGATGATCAGGTCAGCCCAGGAAATCTTGCGGCCGTACTTCTGTTTGATCGGCCAGATGAGACGACGCGCCTTGTCGAGGCTGACGTTGTCGGGCCAGCTGTTGAGCGGCGCGAAACGCTGTTGACCCGCGCCTGCACCGCCACGACCGTCAGCCGTGCGATAGGTACCGGCGCTGTGCCAGGCCATACGGATAAACAGCGGTCCGTAGTGACCAAAGTCGGCTGGCCACCAATCCTGCGAGTCGGTCATCAGCGCGCGCAGGTCTTGTTTGACGGCCTCCAGATCCAGACTCTTGAAGGCTTCGGCATAGTCGAACTTCTCGCCCATCGGGTCGGACAGCGATGAATGCTGATGCAGAATCTTCAGGTTCAGTTGCTTGGGCCACCAGTCACGGTTGGTTGTACCGCCACCCGCAGCTGCGTGGTTAAAGGGGCATTTCGATTCAGTCGACATGTTTTATTTACCTTTGGTCGAGTTCATCCGCTACAGGGTCAGGTCCAGACCTCGAATAGCGATGTGGGTCATCACGGCAACGTAAACCTTGGCACTGGATCAGCAGATCGCTGTCGCCACGCGCAAACTCTAAAGAAACGGCTACCGGCTCGGCAGCGCCAGAACAAGCCTAGACGCCACTTGACTAGAGAGCTAATAAGCTAAGTCTTGGGGGTCGATAGACATACTCTGTTAATCGATAGATAAAACTTGAAGGTATGAGCTTTTTTAAGCATTTCTCTGCGGGACGCGGTCGCGCAGCAACCACGGGAACTGTAGGAGCTCACC
>NZ_LOHG01000015.1:19369-37091 GCF_022790535.1 Pseudomonas maioricensis | reverse complement strand
GGTGAGCTCCTACAAGGGGCGAGTTCAATTGCATTTCGATCGGTGGCTAACTCGTACCCTGCGGGAAACGCAGCGGGTCGGAGAAGCTTGCCAGCAGATGGTCGTACACCAGGCGAACACGCGGCGCCACAGGTCCGCGCTGCGGACGATAGACGAACAACTCCCACGGCGGCGGTGCGATCTGCGCGACCACCTCCACCAGCTTGCCCTCTTTCAGATAAGGCTCAGCCAGATAACGGGGCATTTGCGCATAGGCCAGCCCCGCCAGAGCAATTTCCCGCTCGGCTTCGGGATCGTCGCAGGTAAAAGCTGCTGACTGCGGCATGAACGTCTGCCCATCGGCGAATACCCAAGGCCACGGCCGGCCGGTCTTGCGGTCGATCAGCACGGACAACGGGCGCTGTTTGAGTTCATCCAGGGTCAAGGGCTGCCCCATTGAGGCCACCAGTTGCGGCGCGGCCACTACGTGGAACGGAACAGTGCCCGCCGCCCTCGCGATATAGCGCCGGTCTCGCATATAGCCCACCCGAATGCCGATATCGACCTGTGCCTCGACGGCATCAGTCATTTCATCATCGAAGCGCAAATCGATGCGCAGCTCAGGGTGCTTGCTCATCAGGGGTTTCAGGAATTCCAGCAGGTAAAGCCGGCCGATGGCATGCGGCGCGGTGATGCCCACGCGTCCGGCCAGGCCGTCTTCTTCAATGCCGGTGTGACGGGTGAACAACTGATCGAAGCCGCTCAAGGTGTCCCGCGCCTGTCGCGCCAGATCCTCGCCGAATGCGGTGATGTGAATTTGCCGAGTGCTGCGGTGGAACAGCATTTCGCCGAGGGTGTTTTCCAGTTCCTTGATAGCCCGGGTCACGCTCTGCGGCGAAGTTCCCAGGCGACTGGCAGCCTCACGGAAGGTGTCTGATTCGGCGGCGGCGCAGAAGATTCTCAGCATTTCGACGCGGTTGAGCATGGCAACTCCTGAATACGCATCGCCCTCCCGGCTAAAGCCGGTCCTACGGGGCGCCGCATGACAAAGACAAGACGTCGGAATATTCCAATTTCTGGAATTCCTAAATCCTATCTCTTCCATTTATCGATAGGAAGAAGGCGATCACAATTGATTTCGAAAGCGGTTATCCATCTCGACATCCACTCAAAGGTATTCAGACATGAGCAATAACATCGAAGGTAAAGTTGTCGTCATCACCGGTGCCAGTAGCGGTCTGGGCGAAGCCACTGCACGTCATCTTGGCGGTCTGGGGGCGAAGGTTGTCTTGGGCGCTCGTCGCAAGGCGAACCTGGACACGCTGGTCAACGAGATCACGGCTGCAGGCGGAAACGCCGTTGCCTACCAGACTGACGTGACCCGTAAAGAAGATGTGGACGCGTTGATCAAAGGCGCACTGGATACTTTTGGCCGTGTGGACGTGTTGATCAACAACGCCGGTGCCATGGCGATCGCGCCTATGTCGGAAGGCAAGACCGATGAATGGGACCGCATGATCGACATCAACATCAAAGGTCTGCTCTACGGTATCGCCGCAACCCTGCCGGTGTTCCAGCAACAGAACAGCGGCCATTTCATCAACATCGCTTCGGTTGCGGGCATCAAGGTCTTTAGCCCGGGCGGCACTGTTTACAGCGGCACCAAGTTTGCCGTGCGGGCAATTTCCGAAGGGCTTCGTCATGAAGTCGGTGGCAGCATCCGCACCACCACCATTGAGCCAGGTGCAGTGGACTCGGAATTGAAACTGGGCAGTTCGCACCAGGCCAGCTCTGAAGCGGTGGGCGAGTTCTACATACAGGCCATCCCTGCCAGCTCCGTGGCCCGCGCCATTGCCTTCGCCATCGAGCAACCGGCAGACGTGGACATCAACGAAATCGTGCTGCGCCCGACTACTCAGGATTTTTGATTACTCGATTGTAGAGCCACGACAAAATCTGTAGGAGTGAGCTTGCTCGCGATAGCGTTCTGCCTGTCAGTTGCCGGTCGAATGACAGGACGCTATCGCGAGCAAGCTCACTCCTACAGGGGGATTGCATTTCAATTCGTTTGAATGCGCCTAAACAAGCTTACTCACCGTTTTACCAGCGCCCTTCCTCAGCGAACTCTGCTCTTTCATCGCCGCGATTTCCCGCGCCGCCTGAGCCTGGTCGAACGAGCCATCCCATTTGGCAATCGCGATCGTGCCGATGCCGTTACCAATCAGGTTGGTGACTGCCCGTGCTTCGTTGAGGAAGCGGTCGACACCCAGCAACAACACCAGGCCTACCAGCGGAATATCGCCAATCACCGACAGCGTTGCTGCCAGGGTGACAAAGCCTGCACCCGCAACGCCCGCCGAACCTTTCGAGGTCAGCAACAGCACGCCCAGCACCACCAGTTGATCCATCAAGGTCAGCGGCGTATTGGTCGCCTGCGCCACGAAGATCGCCGCCATAGTCAGATAGATGCAGGTGCCGTCGGAGTTGAAGGTGTAGCCAGTTGGCAACACCATGCCGACCACGGATTTCTTGCAGCCAAGCTTTTCCAGCTTGACCATCATTCGCGGCAGTACCGCTTCGGTTGAGCAGGTGCCGAGGGTGACCAGAATTTCATCCTTGAAGTAGCGCAAGAACTGCAACAGCGGTAAACCTGACCAGCGTGCCACGCTGCCCAATATCACGACGATGAAGAACAGCGTCGTGACGTACAGGGCGATGATCAATTGCCCCAACGACATCAGCGTGCCAATGCCGTACTTGCCGATGGTGAAGGCCATGCCTGCACCCGCGCCCAGCGGAGCGAGTTTCATGACCATCGCGACAATGCGAAACAGGGTTTGCAGCAGCAGGTCGATGACGTTGACCAGCGGCTTGCCGGTTTCGCCCAGTTGCACCAGCGCAACGCCCATCAATACCGAGACGAGGATGACCTGCAGCATCGCGCCCTTGGCGAACGCGTCGAACAGCGTCGTGGGAATGATGCCCATGAAGAACTCGATCACACCGCCCTGTGCCGCAGCGGCCTGGGTGTAACCGTTGACTGCGCTGGCATTGAGGGTGTTGACGTCGATGTTCATGCCGACGCCTGGCTTGAGCACATTGACGACCACCAGCCCGATAACCAGCGCCAGAGTAGAAAGTATCTCGAAGTAGATCAGGGCCTTGCCGCCAATACGGCCGACTTCCTTGATGCTGCCCATCTTGGCAATGCCGACTACGACCGTGCCAAAAATGATCGGCGCCAGCAACATTTTGATCAGCTTGATGAAGCCATCGGCAAGCGGTTGCAGTTTGGCACCGATATCAGGAAGGAAGAAGCCGATGGCACCGCCAATCACGATGCCGATCAACACCTGGACATACAGCTGGCCGTACCAGCGTGTGGGTGTGTTGCTCATGAGAACCTCGATCTTGTTGTTGTATGAGGAATTTCATCAATCCGTGCCTCTGTAGGAGCTGCCGAAGGCTGCGAAACGGTTGTGTCCGACACACCGCGATTCGCAGCCTTCGGCAGCTCCTACAGGGGTAAGGGTTAATTCACTATCAAGCGCCCTCACCCAGCTCGCGCATCACGGCATACAGCGCGGACTTGGCTTCGAAACCGACACCCGGGATGTCCGGCAGGCCTACATAGCTGTTCTCGACTTTGATGCCATCGGCGAAACCGCCAAATGGCTGGAACACGTCCGGATAGGACTCGTTGCCGCCCAGATGCAGGCCGGCGGCGATGTTCAGCGACATCTGGTGGCCGCCATGGGGCACGACGCGGCGCGATGACCAACCGAGTTCTTTCATCACATCGAGGGTGCGCAGGTATTCCACCAGCCCGTAAGACAGCGCGCAGTCAAACTGCACAAAGTCGCGATCAGGGCGCATGCCGCCGTGGCGCAGCAAGTTGCGTGCATCCTGATGGGAGAACAGGTTTTCACCGGTGGCCATCGGCAAGTCGTAGTGGTTGGCCAGTTCGGCCTGAAGCGCGTAGTCCAGCGGGTCGCCGGCCTCTTCGTACCAGAACAGGTTGTAAGGTTTGATGGCCTCGGCATAAGCAATCGAGGTTTTCAGGTCGAAGCGACCGTTGGCGTCGACCGCCAGACGGCGGCCATCGCCAACGACTTCCAGCACGGCTTCGATTCGGCGGATGTCTTCATCCAGCGGTACGGCACCGATTTTCATCTTCACGACGTCGTAGCCGCGGTCCAGATAACTCTGCATTTCAGCCTTGAGTTTGGTCTGGTCCTTGCCCGGATAGTAATAACCGCCCGCTGCGTAGACCCATACCTTGTCGTCCGCGACACCATCACGATAACGATCAGCCAGCAGGCGATAGAGCGGCTTGCCTTCAATCTTGGCCACCGCGTCCCATACCGCCATGTCGATGGTGCCGACGGCCACCGAACGCTCGCCGTGGCCGCCTGGCTTCTCGTTGGTCATCAGGGTTTTCCAGATGGCGAACGGATCAAGGTTGTTATGTTCCTTGTCGATCAGACTTTCAGGGTCCGCTTCGGCGATACGCGCCAGAAACCGGTCCCGCATCAGCGCACCCTGACCGTAACGCCCATTGGAGTTGAAGCCGTAGCCGATGACCGGCTTACCGTCACGGATAACGTCCGTGATGACGGCAACAACCGAGCAGGTCATTTTTGAAAAGTCGATGTAGGCGTTGGCAATAGGCGATGCGATAGAAACGGTTTTCTCGCGAATGTCCACGATGCGCATGGGATGAGTCCTCTCTGATTATTAGGTTGTTGCCGATGCCAGAGAACTCTAGGGCTAGCAGCCCGGGCGCAGCCAATGCTTATAATCGAGCACCTCATGCACAGGTGGCATTGCCCATGGAACTCGCTTGGCTGGAAGACTTTGTTGCGCTGGCAGAACTGGAAAACTTCTCTCGTGCGGCTGACTCACGCCATGTCACCCAACCGGCGTTCAGCCGCCGGATCAAATCGCTGGAGAACTGGATGGGCGTTGAGTTGTTTGAACGCACCACCCATGGCGCAACGCTGACCGACGTGGGCAGGCAGATGCTCGGCAACGCGCAGGACATGACACGCCGCCTGCATCAAATGCGTCTGGATGCCCGTGAGTTGGCAGGCAAACAGCTGCGCACGCTGTATTTCGCAGCGACTCATTCGCTGTCGTTCACGTTTTTCCCCGGCTGGATCAGAAGCATCGAACGGGAAGCGCCCATCGAAGGCGTGCGCCTGCATTCGGACAACATGCGCTCCTGTGAACAGATGCTGTTGAACGGCGAGGTGCAATTTTTGCTGTGCCACCATCACCCGGACGTGCCGCCTCGTTTTGCCAGCGAGCAGTTTCTGGGCAAAGCAGTGGGCGTCGATGTGTTGTTGCCGCTGTGCGCGCCAGGGCAGCGCAGCGCGGAGTCGAATGATCCGCTGGACTACCTCGGTTACACCGCTGATTCGGGGCTGGGCAGGATCATTAATTGGCGGCTTAACCGCTCGCAGCCGGAGCAGCCCCTGCAAACCCTGTTCAGCTCCCACTTGGCGGCGGTGCTGCTGTCGATGGTGCAAGAAGGCAAAGGCATGGCGTGGTTGCCGCGTACGTTGGCTGAGTCAGAAATGAGCCAGAACCGGTTGGTGCGGGCCTTGGAAGAAACCTGGGACATCCCCGTGGAAATCCGCCTGTTCCGCGCCCGCACGCCGCTGAGTGATTTCGCCGAGGCGTTCTGGAGTGGGTTGGGGTAGAGATCACAGGCGCCAGATGTTATCTGTGGGAGGTCTCGGAGCCTCAATATTTTGTGACATGAGGTACTATCGACGGCTCTTTGTTACATGGGTGCATGTGCCGGATGTCTTCAATTGATTCCCTTCCCGCTGTTCTTGCCGGTCCTCTGCTGCGTCGCCTTGAAACGCAACGTCTGGTGATGTGGCTGGTGGGTTCTCGGCCGTTGACGTTGACGCTGCGCCTGCCAGACCGCGATTACCCGCTCGATGAACAGCAATGTCAGGTCGTTGCAGTAGGCCGCAGTGCCTTCATTCACTTGATCGACCTGCCGCTGGATGATGCTCTGCCGTGCGATGTCGCCATTGCCTACGACCTGCTGATTGACGGCCAGCAAGGCATTGCCGAATGGGCGCCGCATCTGCTGTACGCCGACCGCACACTGCCGGATTTCGTGCTGCGCAGCACCATTGAACAACTGCTCCACGGCTCCTGCCGTAAACCGCATCACGCTGCGGACGAAGGTTTGTTGTGCGCAGACCGGCTGCTGGCGGCCAATCCCGATGCAGAGCATCGCCCAGCGCTGTTGATGATGAGCGGCGATCAGGTCTACGCCGACGACGTGGCGGGGCCGATGCTGCGCGCCATTCATGCGCTGATCGAACGGCTGGGGCTGTTCCATGAGCACCTGGACGGCGCAGTGGTCGACGACAGCGCAGCGCTCTACAACCATCCGGCCAGTTACTACAACCGTGCCGATCTGTTACCGGCACTCAAGAGCAACGACACGCTGCGTGAGCGATTCTTCGGCGGTGCACGCAAGCCGATTTTCACCAGCAGCACGGCTGATAACCATCTGGTCACGCTGTCTGAAGTGATCGCCATGTACTTGTTGGTCTGGTCGCCAGTGCCATGGACGCTGATCGCCCCGACACCACCGGTTTTCGAGGCTGGCGAGCAACCTCGCTATGAACAGGAACAGCGGAGAATCGACGCTTTTGTCGACGGTTTGGGCGGCGTATCTCGGGTATTCGCTCACTTATCATGCCTGATGATCTTTGATGATCATGACGTGACAGACGACTGGAACCTCTCGGCAAAATGGGAAGAAACCGCCTACGGCCACCCGTTTTCGAAGCGTATTATCGGTAACGCGCTGCTGGCTTATCTGCTGTGTCAGGGCTGGGGCAACAACCCGGATGCGTTCCCTGATCTATTGGAAAAAACTCAACAGCTGACCCGGCAAACATCCGATGGTTATCTGCAGAGCGAAACGCTCGACGGCCTGATCGGCACGCTGCTGAAATTCCAGCAGTGGCACTACGTGCTACCGACTTCACCCGCGCTGGTGGTGCTTGATACCCGCACCCGACGCTGGCGCAGTGAATTCAATCTGCATCAGCCTTCCGGTCTGCTCGATTGGGAAGCGCTCAGTGAGCTGCAACAGGAACTGCTGGATCATCCTTCAGCGATCATCGTTTCACCCGCGCCAGTATTCGGTGTGAAGCTGATTGAAACCGTGCAGAAAGTTTTCAGCTGGTGCGGGCATCCGCTGCTGGTCGACGCCGAAAACTGGATGGCACATCGCGGCGCAGCGCAGGTAATCCTGAACATCTTTCGACACTCGCGCACGCCGGGCAATTACGTGATTCTGTCGGGCGACGTGCATTACTCGTTCGTCTACAAAATCCTGATTCGCCATCGAACCGCTAACCCGCACATTTGGCAGGTCACCAGCAGCGGCTTGAAGAATGAATTCCCGCAAAGCCTGCTGGACTGGTTCGACCGCCTTAACCGTTGGCTGTATTCGCCTCGTTCGCCACTGAACTGGTTTACCAAGCGGCGCCTGATGCGCGTAGTGCCGCGCATCCCCGAGCACAGCAAAGCCGGTGAACGACTGTGGAATTCGGCGGGCGTGGGCCAGGTATTTTTCGATCCCAAGGGGCGGCCGACCGAGATTTACCAGCTCAACGCCAACGGGCGTGAGCCCACACGGTTCATCGAGCCAGATGGCAAGGCTTAACTGACGAAAGCTTTAGTCAGTGCGTCACGCCCCTTGCTCGTGACGTTCAAGGCTCGGGAATCTAGCTGCCGGGTAACCCAACCGCGCTTGAGCATCAGTTCCAGAATGGCGGCGCCCAGCGCGCCGCCGATATGCGGGGAGCGCTCGCTCCAGTCCATGCACGGATAAGCCAGTCGCCTGCGCTGAGCGCGCATGGCATCAACATCGACGCCCAGCTTTAACAATCGCTCGAAGCCCTTTTCGGTGAGGGTGTAATCCTTGCCCTGCGCCTCGATCCAGTTGGCTTGCAGCAGTACGTCATGAAGCCTGACCGCGACCTCACCTGCGCAGTGGTCATAACAGGTTCGCGCATGACGCAGTGCTGCAGGCGTACTGGGCTTGAAAGGAGTAGCGGGTTGGCCCGTGATGGACAACAAGGATTCCAGCGCTCGCGCCACTCTGCTGTTGGCCAATCGGTAATAGCGATGCCGGCCCTGCACGAGTTGTTCGACCAGCCCGTGCTCGCGCAGACGCGAAAAATGATTGCTGGCCATGGAGGCTGTCACGTCGGCTACCGCAGCCAGTTCGGTGGCGGTACGCGCCCGACCGTCGAGCAGGCTGCACAACATGCGCGAGCGAGCCGGGTCAGCAATGGCACCAGCGACTTCGGCGAGCGAAACCTCTGCGTATTCGACATCCATAGTTCAGCCATCCCTGAAGCATCGTTTTAGGCGCTCATCATACTGAGGTTCACCGCACATTTAGGAATTGAGTCATGAAGCAACCGGGTTTCTTTGGCAGCAAAGTCGTCGCTGCCACGTTTGTAATGGCTGTGTTTGGCTGGGGTATTGGTTTCTACGGGCCGCCGATTTTTCTCTATGCCGTGTTGCAGCGCACTGACTGGTCGGTGTCACTGTGCTCAGCGGCAGTGACGTTGCACTTTCTCGCGGGCACCCTGGTGATCGTCAATCTGCCTCGTCTCTACAAACGCATTGGTCTGGCTAGCGTGACCGTGTCCGGCGCGACGGTGCTGGCATTCGGCGTCTACGGTTGGGCGATGGCGGATCAGCCTTATCAGTTATTTATCGCGGCGCTGCTCAGCGGATTGGGATGGGTGACCATGGGCGCAGCAGCGGTCAATGCGGCCATCGCACCGTGGTTTGTCAGCAAGCGCCCCGCCGCATTGGCCATGGCTTACAACGGCGCGAGTATTGGTGGAGTGATTTTTTCATCGGCGTGGGTTTACCTGATTAATCAGCTTGGCTTTGATCAGGCGGCTCTGTGGGTGGGAGGCGTGTCGATCAGCGTTATTGCCTTGCTCGCGTTCAAGTTCTTCGCGTTGCGCCCGGAACACTTGGGGCAATACGCCGACGGTGCTGACCAGGCACCTGCCGAGGCAATAAGCCCGGCTATATCGCCCTCGAGTTCGCTGTGGCGCAATCGACAATTTTTGACCCTGGCAGCAGGCATGTCGCTGGGCCTGTTTGCGCAGATCGGATTGATTACCCATTTGTTTCTGGTGCTGGTTCAGCATTTGTCTGAGCAACAGGCAGGCTTGGCGATGGGTTTGGCAACGGCCAGTGCCATTGCTGGCCGGACACTGGTGGGCTGGTTCATGCCCGCACACGCAAACCGCCGTAATGTGGCGTGCCTGAGTTATGGCGTTCAATTGTTGGGCTGCATCGTAATGCTCGGCGTTGGCCAGGCTCCAGGGCTGGTCTGGCTGGGTGTGGTCCTGTTTGGCGCAGGAATCGGCAACGCGACTTCGCTGCCGCCACTGATTGCCCAAGCGGAATTCCCACGTCAGCACACTCAGCGCGTGGTGGCGCTGATCGTTGCGACCGCGCAAGGCTGCTATGCATTTGCTCCGGCGATTTTCGGGGTCGTGAAATCGTTGAGCGAGGGAGCTAATAGCGGGGTGTTGATATTTACCTTGGCGGCGGCGATTCAAGGGCTGGCGATAGTGGCGTTGCTGGCGGGCAAGGTTCGACATTCCTGATTGGGATTGCGCCCCCTCTGTAGGAGCTGCCGAAGGCTGCGAAGTATTTTTCCTGACAGTCCGCCATCGCAGCCTTCGGCAGCTCCTACAGGCTCCGAGTATTTTTTCAACGTGATCATTCGTTCAATCGATAGTCACCATCAAAATTCGCAAGTTCTGGTTTTTTCGGCAAAGGAGGAGGATGGCCACATACCGAAACCGCTTGTGAGGAATACGCGATGAGAATTTCTGCCCTGCTGACGCTTGTCGCCGTATTGACCGGTGGTGTCTTTGCACCCGCCTTCGCTGCCGAGCAAGCGACCTGCCACTTCCAACCGGTTGCCGACAGCAGCACCGGCCTGCAGCACTCGCAATCGGTTGGTGTGCTGTATAGCGAAAACACCGTCAGCACCCTCGCCTACCTTGAGCAGTACCATTCGGTCGCCGTGAGCGGTGCAAAAAATGCAGATCTGGATTCGCGTATTCGCGAAGCCTTCGTTAACAGCTCCGATCCGAAACTGGCCATCGACTGGCTGAAAGGCTCACTGCAAAAAGAGTTCGCCTCGGTGACTGTCTACGACAACCTTGATGCGCTGATGCAAGCCAGACCTGACGTGGTAGTGATGCTCGACACTTACAACCGTCTGGTGACCCAGCGTAATACTCAGGTCGAGGCGCGGTTTGTGGCGAAGTTTTACGACACCAATCTGCAATACATTGGCAAAGCCGAAGGCTATGGCGGCAAGGAAATGACGTCGGTGTGGGTGCATGACAAAGCCGCCGCTGAAATCGCTGCGCAGATTGATCAGCAGCGTGTCCTGCAAGTGAATGCGTTGAAACAGTTCGATGCTTCGCTGAAGGCGCTGGTGATTTCGGGGCAGGTTGCTGTTAACTGAGTTAAAAACACTACGACCTCTGTAGGAGCTGCCGAAGGCTGCGAAGCGTTTCGTCTGATAGATTGAAATCGCAGCCTTGGGCAGCTCCTACAGTGACAATGTCTCTACCTCATTGCAGCGACACGGCCGCCGCACCCCGAATTGCATCCAGCAACATCGTAAACGCCGGATTGTCGTTGTCCGAGCGCCAGATCAGGTGCAGTTCGCTTTGCACGCCCTCGCCCAGATCGATGTCGCGAAACGTCACGCCTTTGAACACCACGCTCGCCGCACAGCGCGGCACCAGCGCCAGGCCCATGCCTGCGTTGACCAGCGCCAGAATAGTCAGCGACGAACCCAGCCATTGCACGTACTGCGGCGCCACCCGCGCAGAGCGGAACATGCCGGTCAGCAATTCGTTGAACGGTGGGTAAGCCGCGTGGGAATACATCAGGAATGGCTCGGCATCCAGATCGGACACTGACACTGTTTCAGCAGTGGCCAGCCTATGCGTGCTGGGCACCGCCAACACAAACGGCTCACGTACCAGGCACTCGGTGGCAAATCCCGGCTGTAGCAACGGTGAACGAACAATCCCCAGGTCGATGCGCCGCGCCCGCATGGCTTCGTGCTGCTGGTAGGTGTTCATTTCTTCCAACGAAATCTTTACCTGCGGCTGTTTGAGTCGTGCCTCGGCAATCACCTTGGGCAGAAACTCATAGACCGCACTGCCGACAAAGCTGATGGTTACCGAGCCGATATCACCGTCGGCAAAACGCTTGGCCGCTGCAGCAGCTTGCTGGGCGCGCTCCAACAGGTTCTGCGCCTCCACGAAAAACGCCCGCCCCGCCGCCGTCAACGCCACGCTGCGAGTACTGCGCGTAAACAACGCTACGCCAAGATGATGCTCCAGCAATTGAATCTGTCGACTCAAGGGTGGCTGGGTCATGTTCAGGCGTTCAGCGGCACGACGAAAGTTAAGTTCGGTGGCGACAGTGGTGAAACAGCGAAGCTGAGCAAGCTCAAACATTGATTCATTCCAGGTATCAATCAAGTGCCAATCTAGATTAGACCGGAACAAAGACTGCGTCCATGATCGGCTCGTCCCCAAAAAAATAATGATCGGGAGTCGCCTCAGTGAACACAGTCCAAAGTCCGACGGACGCCTCAGCGCTTGCCCGGGCAGCCGCCAAGGTCAAGCGCCACGTCCTGCCCCTGTTCGTCATCATGTTCATCGTCAATTACATTGACCGGGTGAACATCGGCTTCGTGCGTAGCCATCTGGAAACCGACCTCGGTATTGGCGCAGCAGCGTACGGCCTGGGTGCCGGGCTGTTCTTTGTCGGCTACGCGATTTTCGAAGTCCCTTCCAACATGCTGCTGCAACGCTATGGCGCTCGCGCCTGGCTGACGCGGATCATGTTCACCTGGGGTCTGGCGGCAATGGCCATGGCCTTCGTCCAGGGTGAAACCAGCTTCTACGTGCTGCGGTTCATTCTCGGTGCAGCCGAAGCCGGCTTCTTCCCCGGCATCATTTATTACTTCACCCAGTGGTTGCCCGGCGCAGACCGCGGCAAGGCCATGGCTATTTTCCTGAGTGGCTCCGCCATCGCTTCGGTGATCTCTGGCCCGGTATCGGGAGCGCTGTTGCACATCAGCGGCATGGGCCTGCATGGCTGGCAGTGGATGTTTCTGATCGAAGGCTTTGCTTCGGTGGTGCTCTGCGCATTCGTCTGGTTCTGGCTGCAATCGCATCCCAGCGAAGCCAAGTGGCTGAGCGATGAAGAAAAGGCTGCGCTGATCGGCGCCATTGCCCAAGAGCAGCGCGAACGCGAGGCCTCGCAAACCATCAAGCCATCGATGTTCAAACTGCTGGCCGACAAACAGATCGCGCTGTTCTGCTTCATCTATTTCTCCATCGCCTTGACCATCTACGGCGCCACTTTCTGGCTGCCGAGCATGATCAAGAAGATGGGTAATCTGGGTGATTTCCAGGTGGGCCTGTTCAACTCGATCCCGTGGATTATTTCGATCATCGCCATGTACGGTTTTGCGGCCATGGCAGGCAAATGGAAATACCAGCAGGCCTGGGTTGCGGTGACATTGGTGATCGCCTCGTTCGGCATGTTCATGTCCACCACCGGTGGCCCGGTCTTCGCGTTCGTCGCCATCTGCTTCGCGGCGATTGGTTTCAAAGCGGCTTCGGCGCTGTTCTGGCCGATCCCGCAAGGCTATCTGGACGCGCGAATCGCCGCAGCAGTCATCGCCCTGATCAATTCCATCGGCAACCTCGGCGGCTTCGTTGCGCCCACCGCGTTTGGCTTCCTTGAACAAACCACCGGTTCCATCGAAGGCGGTTTGTATGGCCTGGCGATTACCTCACTCGTAGCCGCAGTGGTGATCTTCTTCGCCCGCACCAAGCCTCGTGGCGACACACCAGGCGTGCTGGGCGGCAAGCCTGACGACGCGAAAAAAAACATGGATAAGCCTCAAGCCCTGACATCGGGAGCAGCCTCTTGAAAATCAAACGTGTAACCGTCACCCCCATTGCCTTTCGTGATCCGCCCCTGCTCAACGCCAGCGGCATTCACGAGCCGTTCGCGCTGCGCTCGATCATCGAGGTTGAAAGCGATAACGGCTACATCGGCCTGGGCGAAAGCTACGGCGACGCCCCGGCGCTGGCGATCCAGCAACAATTGCAGAGTCAGTTGATTGGCCTGGATCCATTCAACCTCAACCAGTTGCGGGCCATCGTGCAAGCAACCGTAGCAGCCAACAAACCGGCGAGCATAGCGGGTGCGGAACTGGCCCCCGGTTCCCATGCCAGCAAAGCGGTGAGCAATGCTTATTCGGCTTTCGAAGTTGCGTTCCTGGATTTGCAGGCCCACTACCTGAACGTTCCACTGGTGGACCTGCTTGGCGGCGCGATTCGCGATGAGATTCCGTTCAGCGCCTACCTGTTCTTCAAGTACGCCCAGCATGCGGATTCGCCTTACAAGCCGGACAATTGGGGCGAGGCGCTGAATGAAGAACAGATCGTCGCCCAAGCCCGGCGAATGATCGAAGAATACGGTTTCAAGAGCATCAAGCTGAAGGCCGGGACGCTCCCCCCGGAGCATGAAGTGTCCTGTATCAAGGCGCTGAAAAAAGCCTTTCCCGGTTACCCGCTGCGTATCGACCCCAATGGCAACTGGTCGCTGGAAACCTCGATTCGCATGGCCGAATTGCTAGGCGATGACCTGCAGTATTACGAGGATCCGACGCCAGGTCTTGAGGGCATGTCCGAGCTGCACAAACGCACCGGCTTGCCGCTGGCGACCAACATGGTGGTGACGGATTTTGATGAGTTCCGCCGCAGCGTCGCGCTCAACAGCGTGCAGATTGTGCTCGCCGACCACCATTACTGGGGCGGCCTTCGCGACACTCAAGCACTGGCCAAGATGTGCGACACCTTCGGGCTCGGCGTCTCGATGCACTCCAACTCGCACCTGGGCATCAGCCTGATGGCGATGGCGCATGTCGCCGCGTCAGTGCCGAATCTGGATTACGCCTGCGATACCCACTACCCATGGCAGGAACCGGATGAGGAAGTGATCAAGGGCGGCAAGCTGCCGATTGTCGACGGCTGCGTGAAAATCACTCGCGCGCCAGGGCTGGGTCTGGAGCTGGATCGGGATCAACTGGGCAAGCTGCACGATCAATATTTGACCTGCGGCATCCGCCAGCGCGATGACGTGAAACAGATGCAACGTTACAAACCCGACTGGAAGGCGGTTAAGCCGCGGTTCTGATCTGCCCTGGCTCACCAGACATACCTTTGGCCCGACACTCCCCCTGTGCCGGGCTTTTTTTACAGCCAGCGATTTATGTAGGAGCTGCCGAAGGCTGCGAATCGGTACATCTGACACACCGCAAATCGCAGCCTTCGGCAGCTCCTACAAAATCAGCGGATCACGCCAATGCGGGCGCAGCCATTCTCACATCCCGACGTGCCAGCACCAGATAGAACGCGCCACCCAGGAAGCAGCCGGTGAACCATGCAAAGTTGGCGATGGGCTTGAACCAGGGCACGAAGGTAAACAACAAACCAATCAGCGTGGCAGCCAGCAACGCTTTGATCGCCACCGGGTTGAAGCCGTTGGTGTACCAGTAGCGGCCAGCCGGGGTGTCGTCGAACAGTGCATCCACATCGATGTACTGCTTTTTGATCAAGTAGAAATCCACCAGCAGGATGCCGAACAGCGGGCCGATAAAGGCCGCCAGCACGTCCAGGGTGTAGTGAATCACTTCCGGATTGTTGAACAGGTTCCACGGCGTGATAAAGATGGACGCCACTGCCGCGATCATGCCGCCCGCACGCCAGCTGATTTTGCTCGGGGCGCAGTTGGCGAAATCGAAGGCCGGGGACACGAAGTTGGCCACGATGTTGATGCCAATGGTGGCGGTCACAAAGGCAAACGCGCCCAGCAACACCGCAACGGTGTTGTCGATGCGTGCCACGGTGGCGATAGGGTCATGAATCATTTCGCCGAAGACCGGCAAGGTCCCGGACACGATCACCACCGTCACCAGCGAGAACGCCAGAAAATTCACTGGCAAGCCCCAGAAGTTTCCGCGTTTAACGTCAGCCATGCTCCGGCAATAACGACTGAAATCGCCAAAATTCAACGTAGGCCCGGAGAAGTACGACACCACCAGAGCCGTTGCCATGACCACCTGACCGAATGCTTCCCAGCCGCTCAGGGATTTTTCCGACAGGGTGAAACTGATGTTGCTCCAGCCTGCTTTCCAGACGATCCAGCCAGCCAGCAGGAACATGACCGCGTAGACCACCGGCCCCGCCCAGTCGATGAAGCGACGAATCGAATCCATACCGCGCCAGAACACAATGGCCTGCAATACCCAAAGGGTGAGGAAGCCCATCCAGCCGAGATAAGACAACCCGGCGAAGTGCACCTGAGCGAGGCTTTCCATGGACGGAAAGAAGCGCAGTACGACAATGACCAGTGCGCTGGACGCCAGATAGGTTTGCACCCCATACCAGGCAACTGCGATCAAACCGCGAATTACCGCCGGAATGTTTGCACCGAACACACCGAACGCCAATCGGCAAATAACCGGATAAGGCACGGCGGCTTGCTGACTCGGCTTGGCGAGCAGGTTGGCGATGACCTGAATGATGCAAATCCCGACCAGCAAGGCGATCAACACTTGCCAACTGGCGAGCCCCAACGCGAACAGGCTCGCGGCGAAGACATAACCGCCAACGCTGTGCACGTCGCTCATCCAGAACGCGAAGATGTTGTACCAGGTCCATTTCTGCTTAACCGGGCCGAGATCTTCGTTGTACAAGCGAGGGCTGTAGCCCTTTGGAATTTCTGGATTCATCGCACGCACACTCCTTTGATCGATGCCGCTCCGGAGACTGCATACGGAGGCTGGCGTTATTTGTATACGATCTGAAAGGCATGATGCATGCCAAACACGGCGAATGCGCCCAAAACGCAGGCGCTAGAAGTGTCCGGGCATCTTAGCCGCAGAGCCGCCCTATCTTTAAATGCTCAATTAAAGTGCATAAATGCGCAGTGTCAGTGCATACAATCGGCGTAACTACGGCCATAAGCGGTGATGGCAAACCGACCAGACTTTGTATACGATCAGCCACACATTCACCGGTTAAAGCGGCCTTATGAATCCTCTCTTCCTCGCCACCCCTGCGATGAGCGACTCCACATTGAGCCGCGATGAACAGATCTATCAGGACATTCTGGAAGCCATCGTCGAACACCGACTATTGCCGGGCACTCGCTTGCCCGAAGATGCCTTGGCGGAAGTGTTTGCCATCAGCCGGACCGGTATTCGCAAAGTGCTGCAACGGCTGGCACTGGAGCGGCTGGTGACGTTACGCACCAATCGCGGCGCGGAAGTCGCGCAGCCCACCGCTAAAGAAGCTCAGGATGTGTTTGCTGCCAGGCAATTGATAGAGCCTGCGCTGATGCCAGCCGTGGCCGAACAGATTGACGCCGCGCAACTGAACACACTGCGCACGCTGGTCGATGAGGAACATCAGGCTCAGCGCGACGGTTTGCACAGCAAAGCCATTCAGCTGTCTGCGCGTTTTCACGTGCAATTGGTCGCGCTGGCCGACAATCAGGTGCTGACCGAACAGGTTGCCCAACTGACCACGCGTTCGTCGCTGATCATCGCGGTTTACGGTTCGCGCCACAGTGTCGGCTGTGACTGTGGCGACCACGAGGAACTGCTCGGGCTGCTCGAAGAAGGCAAAGGTACGTTGGCTGCGCAATGGATGGGCAAGCATCTGGCAAGCATTCGCGCCAGTTTGCAGGTCGATCAGGTGACGCCGGTCGAGCCGGACTTCAAAACCATTTTCAAGCGTTGATCCGCGAGTCGAGTCGAAATGAAAATCCAGGTCATCAACCCCAATACCAGCCTGAGCATGACGGCGAGCATCGGCCGGGCTGCCCGCGCGGTGGCACGGGCCGACACTGAAGTCATCGCCTGCTGCCCGGACGCCGGCCCCGAATCCATCGAAGGCCATTTCGACGAGGCCATTGCCGCCGTCGGCGTGCTGGAAGAAGTTCGCAAGGGCGTCGAAGCGGGTTACGACGCACACATCATTGCCTGCTTCGGCGATCCGGGCTTACTGGCTGCGCGCGAACTGGCGCGCGGCCCGGTCATTGGCATTGCCGAAGCGGCCTTTCATGTCGCCAGCCTGATCTGCACGCGGTTTGCGGTGGTCACCACCCTGACCCGCACGCGAATCATTGCTGAGCATCTACTTCGCAACTACGGCATGACCGAGCATTGCACCTCGGTACGCTGCGTTGATGTGCCTGTGCTGGAACTGGAAAGCATGGGTGAGCACGCCCTGGCTGAACGCATTGCCGAACAGGCGATATACGCGCGCGACAACGAAGGTGCGGGCGCGATCATTCTCGGTTGCGGCGGGATGGCAGACTTGCCGGGGCTGGTCAGCGAAATGACGGGCTTGCCGGTGGTAGACGGCGTCGCCGCCGCCGTCAAACTTGCCGAGGCATTGGGTGAACTTGGGCTCGCTACCAGCAAACACGGGGACCTGGCCTTTCCGTTGGCCAAGCGCTTTACTGGGCGCTTTGCGCATTTCGGTCGATAACCAAGCCAGCGCTCATCAAAAAATACAAATGACTGGATAGAAATGCATTTTCT
>NZ_LOHG01000015.1:0-18746 GCF_022790535.1 Pseudomonas maioricensis | reverse complement strand
TCGGCAGCTCCTACAGGTCCTATGTTTACAGCGATGGCGTTCTGTCTGGTACACCGCTCTCGCGGCCTCGCGGTGCTCGTGCGCTACTACAGGGTCTGATGTAATAAAGATATATCGATAGACCGTATCGATATAAGAAATCCCTAAAAACGTCGTTATGCTGCCCGCCAGTTTTTTCTGACAGTCGCCCTTTTTGTTGTGGGAAGCAGTAATGGATTTTGGTGGTTTGGGGTTAGTGGTTGCGGGTCTGATTGTGGGCTTCATCGTGGGCATGACGGGTGTGGGCGGCGGCTCGCTGATGACGCCGATCCTGCTCTGGTTCGGCGTAAACCCGGCCACGGCCGTTGGCACTGACCTCTTGTATGCAGCCATCACCAAGTCAGGCGGTGTCTGGGTTCATAAAAGAAACGACAACATCGACTGGAAAATCACCGGCTGGCTGACCATGGGCAGTGTCCCGGCGGTGCTGCTGACGCTGTGGTTCCTCAGCACCCTGCACGCGGCTCCAGAGGCCATGAACGCGGTGATCAAGCAGGCATTGGGTGTCGTCCTGCTGCTGACCGCTGCGGCGGTGTTCTTCAAAAAACGCCTGCTCGCATTTGCCCACAACCGGGCAGGTGGTAACTACAACCCAAGCGGCAAGAGCCTGAACGCGCTGACCGTGGTGACCGGCCTGATTCTCGGCACGATGGTCGCCCTGACGTCCATTGGCGCCGGTGCGCTGGGTACTGTCGCGCTGTTTATCCTTTATCCCTTCCTCGCCACTCGCCGACTGGTGGGCACAGAAATCGCCCACGCCGTCCCGCTGACGCTAGTTGCAGGTCTGGGACACGCCGGTATGGGCAACATGGATTGGGGGATTCTGGGGTTCCTGCTGCTGGGTTCGCTGCCGGGAATTTATCTGGGCAGCCACCTTTCCGGCCGGGTCTCGGACGACATCCTGCGTCCATGCCTGGCAATCATGCTGGCGTTTATCGGGTACAAGCTGGTTTTCTGATTCACGACTTCTGTAGGAGCTGCCGCAGGCTGCGAATGGCGGCGTGTCAGGATAAATCCTTCGCAGCCTTCGGCAGCTCCTACAGAAAATGCATTTCAATCCATTAGCTTGCGTGTTGGCTACCAGCGATAACTCACTGAGCCAATCAGGCTTCGCTCATCGCCATATCGGCAGGTTGTGTTGCAGTATAGATATTTACGGTCCGCGAGGTTCTGCGCCTTGGCGGCCACCTCCCAGTGCTTGCCGATTTCATAACTGACCAGCGCATCGACCAAGGTGTAAGCGCCGATCTTGCCTTCGTAGTCTGTCGGCGTAGCGCGGGTCGTGCCGATGTAACGAGCGCCCGCAGCTACGCGCATTTGCGGAATACCGAATGCGCCCAGACGATAGCTCGCCCACACACTGGCGCTGTGATACGGAACACCTTCGATACGTTTGCCGACGTTAGTCGCTGCCTGATCTTCAATGACGTGCGAGTCGGTATAGGCATAGCCCGCTGTCAGCGTCAGGTTGTCAGTGGCCTCGGTCTTGGCCTCCAGTTCCAGTCCCTTTGAACGGGTTTTCCCGTACTGCACATAGGTCGCGCTGGCAGCATCGTAGCTAAGCGCATTGTCCTGAGTGAGCTGATACACCGCCGCACTGAGCATCGTCTCGGTGCCAGGCGGCTGATAGCGCAGCCCCAACTCGTATTGCTCACCCTCAAGCGGCGCAAACGCGTTGCCAAAAGCCGGGTTGCTGACACTCGCAGGCTGGAAGGACTGGCTGTAGCTCACATAAGGAGCCAAACCGTTTTCGGCGAGGTAAACCAGGCCGATGCGCCCGGTAGCCTTCTTGTCATTGCGCGATTGACGGCTGTCATCAGCATGACTGGTGGTTCGACTCTCCGCCCAATCCTGTCGGCCACCCAACAGCAGCACCCACTTATCATCGAAGGTGATCTGGTCCTGCAGGTAAATCCCTGACTGGGCGCTGTGCAGATCCGAGCCACTGTCTGCGGCAGTGTTGGCTCCGACCCCGGTATACACCGGGTTGGCCAGATTCAAGGGGGGCGCGAACTGCGCCAGCGTGCCGCTGATGTAGCGATGCGAATCATAGGTCTTGTGGTAGTAATCAACGCCCGCGAGCAGAGTGTGTTTCCAGTTTCCGCTCTCGAAGGTGTACTGCACATTGTTGTCAGTCGTCCAGCCGGTCGAACGTTCTTCTCGCTCGCTGTAACGTCGAAGCAGATTAGAGCCGACGATGGAGAACGGAATCAGATAATTCCAGTCGGTGTTCGCCTGAAAGTAACGCAGGCTGTGATTGACCTTCAGGTTCTCATTGAAGTCGTGGCTGAACAGGTAACCAAGGGTGTCCATACGGTTATTGAAATGGTCGTAGCCTGGCTCACCGGTGAATTGATCACGACCAATCTTGTAACCCGGCGTTGAGCTGTAAGTCGTCATGCGATAACTGGTGGGCGGGGCGAAACCGGTATAGGTTTCCTGATGGCTGGCCAGCACGGTCAATGAGGTGTCCTCATCGGGACGCCAGGTGATGGCCGGAGCGATGTAACGCCGATCATCATCAACGTGGTCGACCTGGGTATCACTGTCGCGCCACAAGCCGGTCAGGCGGTAACTGAACTGGCCCTGATCGTCCAGCGGCCCACCGAGATCGAAGGTGTACTGCCGTCGATCATGGTTGCCGAACTCCACGCCAATTTCATGCACGGGGGTGTCCGTCGGGCGCTTGCTGACGGTATTGATCATGCCACCCGGTGACAGCTGACCGTAAAGCACCGACGACGCGCCTTTGAGCACTTCGACACGTTCAAGGCCATAGGCTTCAACGCTGCCGTCGTAAGGGTTGGACTGTAGTTTCATACCGTCGCGAAGGATGCCGCCAGTACCCGCGCCTACGTTGAAGCCGCGCAGCGTGTAATCATCGGCAGTGCGACTGAAGCCGCTCGGCTGACTGGTAAAACCCGGGGTGTACTTGAGCGCGTCAGAAATATTGTCGCTCTTGCGTTGGTCCATTTCGGCACGTGTCACCACCGACACTGATTGCGGGGTTTCCAGCAATGACGTATCGGTTTTGGTTCCCACACTGCTGCGCCGTGCGACGTACCCCGCTTGCTCACCGTTGCTGCCATCTCCTGCAGTCGCAGCATTGATACTGATCGCCTCCAGCGTCATGCCTTCGCTCGGTACAGGCTGCACGCTCAATGCGCCACTGGCGGTGATCTGCAAGCGCAGACCGCTACCCTGCAACGCACGCTCAACCGCCGCCGCAGCACTCATCCGGCCGCTCACTGGCGCAGAAACACGCTGGGCAACATCAGCCGGTATGAACAAAATCTGCCGCGAACTCTGCTGGCCGATCTGAATGAGCGCGCCAGTCAATGGCCCGGCAGGTACAGAGAAGTCATACAGAGTGTCAGCAGCCTGAGCGCTCACCGAAACGGCGACCGCCAAGGTCATGAACAATGGAGTAACAAGTGATGGACGCATGGGCAATGCTCAACCTCGCTGGCAAAACGGAGCGCGCAATCTGGCGCCTTTACCTGTTCTGTAGAGTGAGGTGGCGATTTGTTAAGGGCTCCTGTGATTTATTTTTCAGCAGGCGTTCAAACCCGATCAATCCGGGTCCATAGCCCCCAGTAGTGATCAATGCGCAGTGGCAGAATATCTTTCAAGGCTGCCAGTGCCTGATCGCTGTTATCCAGATTGAATACGCCGGAAATACGCAGCGACGCCGCAGCATCGGAAACCTGCAAAACTCCGCTTCTGTAGGGACGTAACCGGTCGACAACCTCTGCGAGGGATTGATCACTGACCTCCAGTAGCCCACGCACCCAGGCACCGGGGTCTGTCTGACTGACCGGCAATGGATGGACACCCAGCCCATCAAGACGCGCGCCCTGCCCGGCGGTCAGAACCAGCGTCTGACGCTGCGAGCGGATCTGTGCTGTGCCGGCTTTCAGCCAAAACTGCGTGTGATCCTGATACTGGCTCAGCACACACTGACCAGAGGTTAACTGCACACTGCCGTCACGGCATCCCAACTGGAAGGGCCGGTCTTGCGCTTCGATACGCGCCATGAGGTCTCCACGCAGCAAGCGCACGCTGCGTATGCTCGCGGTGAAATTCACATCGATAGCACTTTCTGCGTTGAGGGTCAGGCTGGAGCCATCGACCAGAACCAATGTCTGGCGCTGCGCATTGGCGGTCGCGACATCCGCCGTGAGCCTGTCCAGCGGCATGCCAGGCCAGGTCAACAGTCGTGCGGTCAGCGTACAGCCGCCGACAGCCAACGCACCCCGCAGTAGATGGCGACGACTCGTGCCGGCGCTCAATACCTGACGGGCACGGCTGCCAGACAAATGCGAGAACGTCTGATCAAGCCGGGTACGCAGACCGTTCCATGCCGCAGCATGGGATTGATCAGCCGCAAGCCAGCGCTCAAACGCACGAAGTTCCCCCTCAGTGAATTGTCCGGAGGCCTGGCGCGCGTGCCATTCGATGGCCTGTTCGAGGGCCGCAGGCAGTTCGTTCATCGTTGGACCGCACAGATGGCTTTGAGACCCTGGACCACATACTGATGGACCCGGGGTGCTGACACGCCCAACTCGGTTCCGATCCGGGCGTAGGTCCAACCGTCCAGCTGACTGTATAGAAAGGCAACCCTGGCCTTGGAGGAAAGGCCGTTGAGCAATTGATCAACCTCCAGCAAAGCCTCCATCATCAGGTAACGTGCTTCGGCAGATGGCTCAAATAGCTCGGGTTCGGCGGCCAGCGACTCGAGATAAGCTCGCTCCAGGTCACGCCGACGCCAACTGGCGAATATCAATCTTTTGGCAATCGTCGTCAGCAAGGCTCTGGGTTCACGAATCGCTTGCGTATCGGGCAGCGCAACCACGTGTGCAAAAGTTTCGGCAGCCATGTCTGCGGCGTCATGGCGACAGCCAATTCGCGCGCGCAGGCGATCCAGCAGCCAGCCATGATGCTCGCCAAACAGGTGAACAAGCGCAGCATTACGACGTTGCAGAGTGTGGGACATCTTGATTGCCAATGAAAATCATTAACAAATGATGCAGGCTTGTAAATGGCTTGGCAATACGTTTGAAGCGGCGAATGACAGCGGATATTTGCCCAGGCCTGTTTATCTGCAATGCTGTCATTACACTCATGCTTAGCGGTACCGCTGATGACTGACGCCTTCGCCCCCTTTCAGGATCTCGCCACTTTCCTACTGCCGCACACCGTGGCCGAAAAAGTCGACGGCTCTCATGACACTTCGCACTTGCAGCGGGTGTGGAGCAACGTCTGCGCGATTCGTGACGTAGAAGGCGGCGATCCGGAAATCCTGATCGCTGCCACGTTGTTGCATGACTGCGTATCCGTGGAGAAGAACTCCCCTTTCCGGTCCAGTGCTTCACGGCTGGCAGCAGTCAAGGCTACGGATCTGCTTACCGAAATGGGCTGGGGCGAAGAACGCATCGACGCCGTGGCCCATGCCGTTGAAGCGCACAGCTTTTCGGCAGCGATTACCCCGAGAACACTCGAAGCGAAAATCCTTCAGGACGCTGACCGGCTCGATGCACTGGGGATGATTGGCGTAGCCCGCATGTTCTACGTTTCCGGGCGAATGGGCGGTGAGCTATACGACCCGCAGGATCCACACGCGTCGCATCGTGATTACGATGACAAGCGCTTTGCCGTGGATCACTTTCACACCAAGCTTTTCAAGCTGAGCGACGGCTTCCAGACCGCAACAGGCGCGCGATTGGCGCAAGTGCGGCACGCACGCATGAAGCGCTTTCTGGATGAACTGATGCAGGAAGTGGCTGCGCCGCCAACCTCTGAGCCGAACGACTCATCGGAAATTTGACGTCAAACTTTGCGATGTCACAAAGACATCACAGAACTGCCCTATAACCCAGTCTCCGATGTTTCTATCGATTGGGTTTTAGCCTCAGTGAAAAAATTATTGCCTGCCATTTTGCGTCGACGTTCCGGGATCACAGTCTTGCGGCGCTTCAAGATCACTCAGCGTCTGGTGCTGTGTTTCGGCATCACCTCATTACTCACGGTCGCGTTGGGAGCGTTCTGCCTGTTCCAGATGCAGGAGATCCGCAAACAAGGTGAAACAGTAGAAAGCGGCTCGCTGCCCAGCATCTCCATGGCCGATGCGCTGGCGATCACACTGGTCAAAATGCGCAGCGAAAGCATTCGTCTGATCGCCAATGCTGACGACCCCGGCGCGGTTGTTACCAGCAAGATCAACGTCGAAACGCTGAAGAATGATGCCGAAAAAGGCTTCGCCGACTATCTCGCTCACGTAAAGGACGCCACCGAGCGAGATTCTCTCGTGGCGTTGCAGGACGCCTACAAAGCATTCATCCCCGGCCTTTATGACGAGATCGCGCTGATCGAGCAGCGCAAGATTGAAGACGCCCGCATGCTGGCCAATACCATGTTGTCCCTGCAGGGCGACCTGATGGACATGCAGGTGCAGTTATTACGCGAGCTCAACAAGCAAAGCGCGGCGACGGCGGTCGACAACGCCAGCGCCAGCTACGCCCAGACACGCATCATTGCCCTGAGCGTCATTGCCGCAGTGCTCGCCATGACCTTGCTGCTGGCCTGGCGCCTGAGTGTCAGCATCATTCGTCCGGTACGTCAGGCCTTGAAAATCGCCAGCACCATTGCCGATGGTGACTTGAGCCCGCAGACGATCCCCGAGGGCAAGGACGAAACCGCTCAGTTGTTGAACATGCTCGGCCGTATGCGCGGCAATCTGCACTCGACCATCGAGCAGATCTACGCAGCCGCGAACCAGCTTTCGCAATCGGTGCAGGAGATGAGCAGCATTGCCGAGTCGGGTGCGGAAAACCTGAAAATGCAGAACAGCGAAATCGAACAGGCTGCTGTTGCCGTCAATCAAATGAGCCAGGCGGCGATGGAAGTTGCCAGCAATGCCAGCAATACGGCGACCGAATCCCTGGCCTCTAACGAAGCGGCGGCCAACGGCAAGCTTCGCCTGGCCGACACGATTGGCTCGATCAAAGAACTGACCGGCAATGTGCTGGACACTTCACACCAGGCTGAAGGGCTTGCCGAGCGGACCTTGAGCATCAGCAAAATCCTCGATGTGATCCGCGCCATCGCTAACCAGACCAACCTGCTCGCGCTCAATGCTGCCATCGAAGCCGCGCGCGCGGGTGAAGCAGGACGCGGGTTTGCCGTGGTCGCCGACGAAGTTCGCTCGCTGGCACAGCGCACCAGCGCGTCGACCACAGAAATCGAGGGGCTGATCAACAGCGTGCAACAAAGTACCCAGGAAACCGCCCAGGCGCTGCGGCTGACGGCCAATCAAGCCAGCGTGACACTTGAACAGGCTGCTGCCACCGGCGAGGCACTGACGGTGATTATCAGCTCGACCTCTACCATCAATGACCGCAACCTGCTGATTGCCAGTGCAGCCGAGCAACAGGCACAGGTAGCTGGTGAAGTGGACCGCAACCTCAGCAGCATTCGCGATCTGTCAACTCAAAGCGCATCAGGCGCGCACCAGACCACGGCGGCCAGCAACGCTTTGTCGGTGCTCGCAACAGATTTGAACCTGATGGTTCAGCGGTTTGTGCTCTGATTGCATCCACACATCATGCTTGGGCAGTAAATATATTTGCTGCCCCCCGTTTATTCGTAATGGCACATTGCTTCAATATTGAAGCGACCCGAAACCTCGGGGCAGATTGCCAAAAAGGATATGAGCATGCTGAAAGCCGCTGTATGGACTGCGACACTTGCCACCCTCACCTTCGGATCGCTGGTGCAGGCCGATGTAAACGTCAAACTGGGTAGCAGGGAGCGCGTGACCCAACTCTTCGCCTTCCCCAACAACTGCAACGTCATCTGTTATCGCAACTGGACGCTGGAACAGACCGTCGAGCATTACCTGACTCAAAGCGTTCAGCGTGATGGCTATAGCGGCAAAGTCAGCGTGACCAGCGATGGCGATGTGGTCTATGCGCAGATCAGCGGTGTACCGGACGGTTACGACAAACCCCTGACACAACTGCTGGACGCGGGTGACCTGGCCTACAGCGGCGCACAAAAACTCCTCGCCTCCGGCCCTGACAAGTGGCAGTACAACTGGTATTTGTTCCTGCCGTTGGGCATGGCCCTGGAGAATCGGAAAAGCGTCGAGCTGCTGCATTTCCCACCCGATTATTCGCTGACCCAGGCTCAGGATTATCTGAAGTCCAATACCACCGACCGCTGGGCGCAGTTGCTGTCTTATAACGGCATCCCACTGGCACAGACGCCGGCCTATCAAACCATCATCGATATCGCGCCGATTGCAGCGCCTGCTTCAGCGGGTAGTTCGCTGGAAGGTGTGTACAGCTTCTTCCAGGATTACCAGACCACGATGGTCAAACAGCTGAGTCAGACCACTGGCGGTGCATCGTTGCCGATGGTTGCGTTCGGCGCCCCGGTACGTAACTGGATCAAGCAGCAGTACTCGGCGAGCGTGCCGGTGCTGGGTTTGGCGACGATCAGTCCGACGCCAGGGCAAACCGTACCCGTGCTGGGCTCCAACCATCCGAGTTACATCTGGTACGCAGCTGACAAATCCAACTATGGCGGCGATGAGGCCAAGGCAGATGCGGCCGGTCTGGCGGTCATGGGGCAGGATTTGAGTGCGGCCTGCTGGCAGGCTGGTATGGGCCAGAAGCCGGGTGCGGATCCAAAGGCGACGCTGAACAGTTGCACGCAGAACTGGCAGGTGACCAATAAAATCAAAACCTGTGTGCTGTTCTACACCGACGTGCGCAAACTGAGCCAGGCCGACGCCGACGCCAAGTGCACATCCGGGACGGTATCGCGCTCACTCAAACAGCTGCAGAAGCCGCTGACAGCGCCAGCGGTTCATCCGTATATGTAAATCACGCGCGGTGCCGCAGACACCACGCTGACTCACAAAAACACACGGACCTGTAGGAGCTCGCGAGCAACGCGAGGCAGCGATTGCGGTGTGTCAGATACACCGCGATCGCTGGCCTCGTAACCTCGGTGAGCTCCTACAGGGCCGGTTTATGTCCAGACGCTACTTACTCCCCCAACGGACGCAAACGATACTGCGGCGGCAGTTGTTCGAAGCCGCTGATCGTCGCGTTCAGGCTTTTCCAGCGGCCGTCCTTGATGCCGTAGATACAACCATGGATCGAAAGGCTCTGCCCGCGATGCCAGGCGTTTTGCACAATGCTGGTATGGCCGACGTTCGCCACTTGCTGGATAACGTTCAGCTCGCACATGCGGTCAACGCGTTCTTCCTCGGTAGGCAGCTTGGCGAGGGTTTCGCGGTTTTCGTAGTACAGGTCGCGAATCGAACGTAACCAGCCATCAATCAGACCCAACTGGCGGTCCTGCATCGAAGCCCTTACGCCACCGCAACCGTAGTGGCCGGTCACCAGGATGTGTTTGACCTTCAGCACGTCGACTGCGTACTGGATCACTGAAAGGCAATTGAGATCGGTGTGCAGCACGACGTTGGCGACGTTGCGATGCACGAACAGATCACCCGGCAACATGCCGACGATCTCGTTAGCAGGTACGCGAGCGTCCGAGCAACCTATCCATAGGAATTCCGGGGTCTGCTGGCGTGCCAGCTTGGCAAAAAACTCAGGATCTTCCTTGGTGATCGCGTCTGCCCAACGTTCGTTGTTGTCGATCAGGTCTTGTAGCTCGTTCATGTGTCATACCTCGAAGATGTGCCAGCTTATGACTGGGGCTCGGCAATCCGGGTCACTACTCATTTTCAGCCTCCGCTCGTGCAAGCAGAAGGAATCTTCAGGATAGGTGCCGGTCCACCTTTCACGCCCCTGAATAACGAGGATTCGCCATGAATGACTCCCGCCGCCCTTACGGTGCAACCCAACCCGAGCCGATTGACGATAACGAAGATCGAATGGGCTCCATGCGTGAGCTGAACTTCGACGACAAAGGCGACGATGCACGCATCGGTGACTTGATCCCTGAAGATGAGCTTAGCCACGAGATTCCGGAGCAGCGCGTACGCGAAGCAGGCTTAACCGGCGCTTCGACCCCGGATCACCACCCGACTGACGATGATCTGGACCCTGAAATCCTGATCCGTGAAGACGGTGCACGCTCGGGCGACGAAGAAGGCGAAGACAGCCCCGCCGATTTCAATCTCACGGTAGTGGATGAAGATGACATTGGTGGGGGGGATGGTCTGGATGAGGCCGAGCTGGGTCGGCTGGATCCGCTGGATGGGAAGCCTGAGAAGCGCGAGTAACCTCAGGCGCCCAAAACTCGCAGGACTGGCCAGGCGGCGTTGCGCTTTAGCCGGTCCTACGACATGCCGCCACATCCGTGGGAGCGAATTCATTCGCGAAGAGGCCGGTATATCCGCAGTCTATGTGTCGCTCGAAATACCGCCATCCCGAATAAATTCGGTCCTACCGGGAGATGCGCATGGTCAGGAGTGCGGATTACTCAAACAACGTACACGCCATGACCAGCGCGTCTTCGCGGCCGCCGGCCACCGGATAGTAATCCCGGCGGCGGCCGATTTCGTTGAAGCCAAAGCGCTCGTAGAGACGGTACGCCGCGCGGTTGCTGTCACGCAGTTCGAGGAAGCATTCCCGGGCATTCAACTGGTAAGCCCGTGACATCAGGTGTTCGAGTAAACGCAGTCCAAGACCGCGGCCCTGGCTTTCAGGTTTGACGGTAATGTTGAGCAGGTGGGCTTCATCGATGATGACCTGCACCACGCCGTGACCGACTTGCTGGTTGCCTTCGAACATCAGCCATATTTCGTAAGACTTGAGGCCGTCGAGAAAGATGCCGCGTGTCCATGGATGGCTGAACGCTGCGTATTCGATCTTCAGTACAGCGTCCAGATCCGCCTCGGTCATCGGGCGGAAGCTTATTGCGTCACTCATCTATCGGTTTCCAGCGCGCCATCAGCCGACGCATGGCTTTCCAGACATCGGCCTTGCGTTGCGGCTCGTCCATCAGTAATTCAAGACCCGGCAACGCCCAGGCAGAACCCAGGCCTTCAACCTCGAGTTCACTGTTATACGCCTCGGCATTGGCCTCCCCGGCAAAGCGCACCGACGGCAGACCGATCAGCCACAAGCAGGCACAGGGCGCCTCCTCCAGACGGGCTGAGACAAACCCCTGCACGAAATCACGCGCCGCTTCAGGCCCCTGATCCATCTGGCCACGGCTCAACAGCGGCCAGCGCACCGGCTCGCCGATGATCTGCGGGCTGTCCGGCAGACCGGCGGCACGCAGCATGTCCTTGAGCAGCAGATAAGCCGGATCACGACTCTGGAAGGGCTGACCTGTGGGCAACTCCACCAACAACAGGCAACGCCCGGCACGTAACAACTGCAGTGAAAAACGCGGTGGCGGTGTGACTACAGCCTTGACCGGTGCCGGAGCAGCCTCGTCCTCGGTGACGGCAGGTTTGCGAGCCGTAGCCTGAGCAGGTTTTGGCACTTCGATCTTCGGCCGTACAACCGGAGCCGGGCTAGCCGCAACCGGAGTCGCCACCTGATTGACCGCAGCTTCAGGCACCGCGATATCCACCACCGGTTCAACCTGTGGCGCAAGCGGTGCCAGCAGCTCCGGACGTGACGGAGCCGCAAAAGGCAGTTCGGTGCGCGGCAGCCAATTGACCACCTGCATGGCGGTCAAATAAGCGCGGCGGCGGGACTCGTTGAGCAAAGGTCAGCCACCTGTGGATAAGTTAGGACGGCGATTCTACAACTCTTCGCCAATTCCCGCCGCAGTTGATCGCCCGGAGATGAAATTTGAGGCGTGCGATGCAGTACAATCGCCGCTTTTATTTACCAACAGTCGGCCTTCCAATGATCGAACCCAAGCGCGTCTTGCGCGCCCTTGCCGAACACTGGGCGCTTCTTGAGCCACTGTGCGAACATTTCGACCAGGGTACTTTGAGCCTGAGCGAATTGCGCTTGCAGCTGGCCGCACAGCAACTGGACAGCACCCCGCAGGACATCACCAACCTGCTGGATGTGTGGATTCGCCTGGATATCCTCGTACCAGTGGCGAAAAGCCCCAACCGTTTTGAACTCAATGCGCAGATTCATGACTTCCTGTCCTATCTGCGCCGTGAACACCGTTTGGGCCTGTGCCTGGAAATCGAAGCCTATCTGCGCCATCTGGAGCGGCTGGCTGGCTATATTCAGGACGCCTTTGATATCCGCGACGCCAACGACCTCGCCCGGCAGCTGCGTTTGCTGGACATGCGTGTGCGCGACGTCCTGAAAAAGCTCGCCAATGACGAACAGGCTCTTGTCGGTGTTGCCGATCGGGCCAAGACCAGTGACCGCCAGATCCCGCTGCGTCAGCGTTATGCAGAAGTGCTGGCCACCTGGGACGAATACGTCGAGCCGATGATTCAACTGGTAAACGCGG
The DNA here is from genome assembly GCF_022790535.1 of Pseudomonas maioricensis. GTDB lineage: Bacteria > Pseudomonadota > Gammaproteobacteria > Pseudomonadales > Pseudomonadaceae > Aquipseudomonas > Aquipseudomonas maioricensis. The sequence goes on along the minus strand of NZ_LOHG01000015.1, from coordinate 6,293 downwards.
ACGGCGCTTTCGAACAAGGCGTGCGCAAGGTCGAGAACGTGCTGTTGCGCTTGCTGACCGAACAGCAACGCCTGGGCCAACTGGTCGACGACGATATGCTGCTGCGCACCCACGCGCGCATCCTCGAAATGCAGACCAGCGCTCAGTTGACGCTGCGTCATGCTCGCGAACTGTTGCTACCGCTGCGCGAAGAAGCCCGCCGCCACAACGCAGTCACCCGTGGCGCGGCGTTGGCCTTGTCGGCTATTCGCCGTAAAGGCATCGATGCTGTGCCGCAAGCGGCGATGCCGATGTTCACCCGTCCGCAGAGCACCTTTCTCGGCAGCGCAAACCAGGTCGAGGCCTACGTTTATGCACTGGCCCGCTTCGAACCGAAACCGGCGAAGTTTCCCAAGGCCGGTGGCGGCAAACGCAAAGGTGATTCACCGCAAGCGCCGCGCACGGTCAAGGAAATGCTCGAACGTTGCGAAGACGCCCTGCCAATGCCTGACCTGATGGTCTGGTTGCTGGAACAGGAACCGACGGGCGCTACTGACGAATTGCTCTACTGGTTCTCGCGCCTGTCCCGCGAGAAACGCTTTACCCGCGAACGCCTGGAGCGTCGTGACTACTTTACCCAGGAGCACCAGGTCAGCCTGCGCTCCTTCGCCCTGCTCTCCAGCAGTGATGAGCAAACGGGGAACCCAGCCAATGCATCTTGATCTTTCCGAAATGTCCCAGCTCGCGCCGATCTTCCGCGAGCTGTTCAAAGGTTTTCACATCAGCCGCCGTGATCCGGAGCTGTACGCGCAGTTGTCCAACGCACAGGATCAATACCGCACGCTGTTCAAGGCGCTGGGGTTCGAACTGGTTTGCGATACACGCGGGTTTTATTATTTCGTTCCTGACCAGGCCGCCGCTCAGGTCAACAAGACCGCACAACGTCTGGCGCTGTTCACGTTCATTCTGGTTGAACACCTTGCCGACCAGGGTCGCGACCCGGTAGCCGTGCTGGACGGCGGCAGCCTTGGCCGTGATGAATTGCCGTCAATGCTGGAGAAGTACCGCGATCTGTTTTTGCAGGCCGAAGTGCAGACCCAGGACGAGCTGGAAGAGAAAATCATGCGCCGCATGACACAGTTGGGTTTCGCTGCTGAAGAAACCGGCATCTACCGCTTCCTGCCGCCGATGCATCGCTTCCTCGACGTTTGTCTCTCGGTACAACAGGACCGCGATCTGGCCGCCAGCCTGCACAGTGTGCTGCCATTGCCAGTGCCAGTCCTGATCGACGAAGACAGCGATGAAAAGCTGCTGCAAACCGATGACCCACTGGACCTCGCCGAATTCGAAGACGTGGAAGAAACCGAAGAGCAGGCTCTGGCCCGCGCGATCGCTGACGAGCAACAGGAGATGGATGCATGAGCCAGGAACGCTACGGCATCCGCCGCTTTGCCCTGCTGAACACCGCCGGTTACAGCCTTGGGCTGTTCCCGCTGGAGCACCCGTTGTCGGTGTACGGGGCCAACAACCTCGGCAAGAGCGCCTCGATCAACGCACTGCAGTTCCCGATTCTGGCGCGCATGTCGGACATGAGTTTCGGCAAGTACAGCCTGGAGCAATCGCGCAAGTTCTACTTCGCCTCGGACACCAGTTACATTCTGGTTGAAGTATCCCTGCCCCACGGTCCGCACGTCATAGGTGTGGTCGGACGTGGCCCAGGTGGCGGTTTCGGCCACCAGTTCTTTGCCTATGCGGGCAAGCTGGATCTGGGGCACTACCAGAAGAACGACACCTGCCTGCGTCAGAAAGAGCTCTTCAGCAACCTGGAAAGCCAGGGCCTGAAAGCTTACGAACTCAAGCCTGATGAGCTGCGTCGTTTGCTGGTGGGCGGTCACACGTCGATTCCATTGGACCTGACGCTGATTCCACTGCGCTCCACCAGTGAACAGAGCCTGAAGACGTTCCGGGCGCTGTTCATCAACTTGCTGCACATGCGCGAAATCACCGCCGCCAAGCTCAAGCAGCTGTTCCTTGATGCTTTTGAACACAGCCTGCGTTCCGGCAGTGTGGATTACATCGCTGCGTGTGAAGAAGCGTTCCGCGACGTGCGACGCATGGAGCAGGACTACAACTCGCTGGTCAAGGCGGGCCCGTTGGTCGAAGCCCTGGCTGCTGGCGTCGCTCAGCGTGATCTGTTGCGCGGCAAGCTGCATCGCCTGTCACCCCTGCTCGACTCGTTGCTCGGCACCTGGCTGGACTATTCCAGCGCACGCAAGGAAGAGCTGGTCATCCAGGCCGAGCATTACCGCAGCCAGCAGGACGAACTGCAGAACGATCAGCGTGGTGGCACTCAGGAGCTGATGCGTCTGGAGCGTGAAATCAGCAGTATTCAACGCTGGATCGGCGAACTGGCGGTCCTCAAGAATCGCTTCGCGCTGGTCGATGACGCCAAAGTGCTGGAACAACAGTTGCTGGCCGCCAAAGATGCTCACGACGAACTGGCCGGTGCGTTGGCGCAATCCCGTCAATTCAGCGCCGAAGATTTGGACGAGCGTCTGCGCGATCTGGAAAAGCGCCTGAAGTCGGTGAAGCAGCAACTCGATCATGCTGACAACAACAGCTATGCACGCCTGCGCGAAGAATTCTCGCAGCCTGACGTAGAGCGCTTGATGCGCCTCTTCAATAGCGCCCTGTTCAGCTTGCCACTGGGTGAGCAAGGTATCGCGCTGGATGATGGTGACGCTTGGGTCAAATCTCTCGAAGCCATCCTTGATAGCTTCAAAGGCGAGCAGTTCCAGGTGCCGGGTCTATCGATCAATCTGACCAACATCGAGCCGCCTGCCCTGCAGGCGCTGGCAGACCGTGCCGCATTGCGTGATCAGAAAGAACGCCTTGAGAAAGAGCTGAAACAGCTCAAGACCCAACAGGCCGTCGCCTCTGACCGCGCAGCCAGCAAGACTCAGACTGAGGCCTTGTATCAGCAGGTGCTGGACGCACAGAAAGCGCTGGAAGACTTCCGTCGCTGCCAGACCCTGAGCGCTGAAGAGCCCGAGAAGCACGAGCAACTGGCACAGATGGAAGCTGCGCAGGATGAACTGAAGCGCTCCAGCGATGCGTTCACCGAGCGCGTCCAGCAACTGTCGGCCAAGCTGCAACTGGTCGCGCGCCAGATTGGCGACCTTGAGTCCAAGCAACGCACACTGGATGACGCACTGCGTCGTCGTCAGTTGCTGCCCGCCGACCTGCCGTTCGGTACGCCTTACATGGACCCGGTGGATGACTCGCTGGATAACCTGCTGCCATTGCTCAACGATTACCAGGACAGCTGGCAAGGTTTGCTGCGCAGCGACGGGCAGATCGAAGCGTTGTATGCGCAAGTGCGCCTGAAAGGTGTAGCCAAGTTCGACAGCGAAGAAGACGTCGAGCGTCGTCTGCAACTGCTGATCAATGCTTACGCACACCGTACAGACGAAGCACTGACTCTGGGCAAAGCGCGCAGGGCAGCCGTGACCGACATTGCGCGAACGTTGCGTAACATCCGTAGCGACTACGACAGCCTTGAACACCAACTGGCCCTGTTCAACCGAGAGATCAACAAGCGTCAGGTTTCCAACCTGGCCAGCTTCCGCATCGTGCTCGCGCCTAACAAAGAAGCGCTCAAACACATTGACCAGATCATCCATAGCGCTGGCCAGTACGAAGAAGGCGAAACGCTGTCGGTGTTTGACCTTAGCCAGAGTGCCGAGCAGGACAACAAGAACGAAGAGGCCAAGGAATACCTGGCTCGCCTGGTTGCAGCGAATCACAACCAGCTGGGTCTGAAAGATCTGTTCGAATTGGCCTTCGAGATCACCAAGGTCAATGGCCAGCCAGTGATCCATACCGACATCGACGGTGCCGCTTCAAACGGCACCACGATGACCATCAAAGCGCTGACCAACATGTACCTGTTGCTGCACTTGATGGATCGCGATCAGGCCGGTCGTGTGCGACTGCCTTACTATCTGGACGAAGCAGCAGACATCGACGAGAAGAACCAGGCAGCGCTGCTGGAAACGAGTCTGCAACTAGGCTTTGTACCGATTCTGGCAAGCGTGAAGCCGCAAGTATCGGCACACGTGGCGATCGACCTGGAAGGCGGCAGCGGGCCTAACGGCATCTACATTGATGAGGCGGACTGGAAGTACATCCGTCGCCGTGATGAGGTGAAGGCGACTGTTTCTGAAGTCGCTGAGGAAGCGGCTGAATAAGCAGAGTCCGCATGAACAAAAAAGGCCGCATGAGAATGCGGCCTTTTTTGTGGGCGTTGTTTTTGTGGGCTTAGTGCGGTGTTCGTTAAATCTTGAACTTGCCCACCATCTGATTCAACTCAACCGCCAGACGCGACAGCTCCTGACTGGCAGCATTGGTCTGATGAGCGCCGTCGGCTGACTGCAGCGACAGATCACGAATGTTGACCAGGTTACGATCCACTTCGCGGGACACTTGCGCCTGCTCTTCTGCAGCGCTGGCAATAACCAGGTTACGGTCGGAAATTTCACCCACGCTGCGGGTGATTTCCTCAAGAGCATCACCAGCGCTGCGAGCCACCTCCAGAGTGCTTTGAGCGCGGCTGCTGCTGTTCTGCATAGAAGCAACAGCCTTGCTGCTCCCTTGCTGAATGCCGCTGACCATCACTTCAATTTCTTGCGTGGACTGCTGGGTGCGATGGGCAAGCGCCCGGACTTCGTCAGCAACCACAGCAAAACCGCGTCCGGCTTCCCCAGCGCGAGCCGCTTCGATGGCTGCGTTGAGGGCCAACAGATTGGTCTGCTCAGCGATGGCGCGGATCACGTCCAGAACCTTACCGATATCTTGAGTCTGGTCAGCCAGGCTACGGATCTGCTCGGAAGTCACTTCGACGTCGCTGGTCATTTGCTGGATGGCGTTGACCGTTTCCTGAACCCGCTGACGACCCTGCATGGCAGAGGTGCTGGACTGTTGCGAAGCAGTCGACGTGTTAACGGCGTTGCTGGCGACTTCCTCGACGGCGGCAGTCATCTCATTGACGGCAGTGGCGGCTTGTTCGATTTCGTTATTTTGCTGCTGCAGCGATCGCGAACCTTCCTCGGTTACCGCATTGAGCTCTTCAGCCGCGGAAGCCACCTGAGTGGCGGAGCCGGAAATTCTTTGCAGCGTATCGCGCAGGTTGATCTGCATGGTTTGCAGTGCTTGCTGCAGGCGGGTGACTTCATCACGACCATTCACCTGAGCCGTTGTAGTCAGATCGCCACGCGCCACGTCTTCAGCGGCACGCACGGCCTCGCTGAGAGGACGAACGATGCTACGAGTCAGGATCACGGCCAACAGAACGGTCAGTGCAGCGGTCAATACCAGAACAGCAATGATGATGTTACGTGCACTGGTGTATTCACTCGCGGAGTCCGCAACGGCAGCGTCCGCGCCCTTGCTGTTAATCTCCAGCAGGCCCTCTACCAGAGGCGCCATCTGGTCTGAATACTTCTTGAGTTCACCGCTGATCAAACCTGGAATTTCAGCGTCACGTTTGGCCAGTGACGCTTGGCGCAGTTTGTCTTGAGCCACCAGATAGCTAGCCAATGCTTCCTTGAACTGCTGGAACTTGGCGCTCTCCTCAGGGCTTCGAACCAGAGGCGCGTAAGCAGCGACGATGTTGTTGGCCTTCTTGGTCAACACCTCAAGACGGGCCTCAGCCTTATCGATGTCCGCTTGTGTGCGGTTGACCATGATCAAGTAGGACATGGTACGGAATCGCGAGGTGGTGTCTGCCAACTCCCCCAGAAGCCGAGTGGACTTCAACCAGCCTCCACCGAGATCAGTCGTGTTCTTGTTGAGCCCGGACATTTTGTCGAGGCTCATGACACCGAGGAACAGAACGAATAGAGCCATGAGGGAGAAACAGAGAGCGGCGCGAAGGGCAATTCCGAGATTACGCAGTGTCATACGGCTGAACTCAAAGAGTGATGTTAGCTAGCTATCGGCTGCGATGCGGGAAGATGAAGGTGTATTCGTATGTTTCATTTAGCAGTGGTAGGAGCGAACTTGTTCGCGAGGGGGGGGCGTACAGTCGTCGCTTGTGTATCGCCTGACATGCAGCCTTCCCGAATGAATTCGGTCCTACCGAGGTGGGCGCATGGACGGTAGGAGCGAACTTGTTCGCGAGGGGGCAGTACAGCCGCAGCTTGTGTATCGCCTGACATGCAGCCTTCCCGAATGAATTCGGTTCAACCCGATAGCGGTGAACCGGTAGGAGCTGCCGAAGGCTGCGAGGCGGTGTGTCAGGCTAAAAGCGTGAA
>NZ_LOHG01000014.1 GCF_022790535.1 Pseudomonas maioricensis | reverse complement strand
GGTAATGGATATGTACGCAAAAAATCGCCTCCGCATTATTCGTGCTTACACAGGGCTAATGAGTGGGGCAGTAAAGCATCGTGCAACCTGCACGTAATTCGAGTTCCGTTATCCAGACTTCTATGGTATAAAATGCGCCGCTTTCCGGGGTAAGCCCCGCAAGCACTAACCCACACACGTGTCGACACGATGACCTGGGTGCCCTCGGCTCGAAGCCGCTGGTTGGTCATTGGGATACGTGGAGGCCTAACCCGACTTATCAAGGAACTATCATGTCCCAAGTCAACATGCGCGATATGCTGAAGGCCGGTGTGCACTTCGGTCACCAGACCCGTTACTGGAACCCGAAAATGGGTAAATACATTTTCGGCGCGCGTAACAAGATTCACATTATCAACCTTGAAAAAACCCTGCCTATGTTCAACGAAGCTCTGACTTTCGTTGAAAAACTGGCTTCGGGCAAAAACAAGATTCTGTTCGTCGGCACCAAGCGTTCCGCTGGCAAGATCGTTGCTGAAGAAGCAGCACGTTGCGGTTCGCCGTACGTCGATCACCGCTGGTTGGGCGGCATGCTGACCAACTTCAAAACCATCCGTCAGTCGATCAAGCGTCTGCGTGAGCTTGAAGTACAGGCTGAAGACGGTACTTTCGCCAAGCTGACCAAGAAAGAGGCGCTGATGCGCACTCGCGATCTGGAAAAGCTGGATCGTAGCCTGGGTGGTATCAAGGACATGGGCGGTCTGCCAGACGCACTGTTCGTTATCGACGTTGATCACGAGCGCATCGCGATCACCGAAGCTAACAAGCTGGGTATCCCGGTTATCGGCGTAGTCGATACCAACAGCAGCCCGGAAGGCGTTGACTACATCATCCCAGGCAACGATGACGCAATCCGCGCTATCCAGCTGTACATGGGTTCGATGGCTGATGCTGTAATCCGTGGTCGCAACAATGTTGCTGGCGGCACCGACGTTTTCGTCGAAGAAGCTCCAGCAGCTGCAGTTGAAGGCTGAGTAACTAACGCCTAGCGTTTACTCAGTACGCAAAAAGGGGGCTTGGCCCCCTTTTTGCCACCTCGAAAACCATGTGTCGGCGTTGTCATGACGTTCTTGTCATCTACGGCTGTCACCATGCGTTTTCAAGAATTTGAACGCCCGCTCTGGCGGGTGGAATGGTTTAAGACCTATCCAAGAGGATTTTGAAATGGCAGAGATTACTGCAGCGTTGGTTAAAGAACTGCGCGAGCGTACCGGCGAAGGCATGATGGATTGCAAAAAGGCCTTGACCAAGGCTGGCGGCGACATCGAAAAAGCCATTGATGACATGCGTGCTTCGGGCGCGATCAAGGCTGCCAAAAAGGCAGGCAACGTTGCTGCTGAAGGCGCTATCGCTGTCAAGGTTGCTGAAGATGGCAAGCGCGCTACCATCATCGAAGTCAACTCCCAGACTGACTTCCTGGCCCTGCAAGACGATTTCAAGAACTTCGTCACCAGCAGCCTGGAAAAAGCATTCGCTGACAAACTGACTGATGCAGCTCCGCTGATCGAAGCTCAGGAAGTCGAGCGTACTGCTCTGGTTGCCAAAGTTGGCGAGAACGTCAACATCCGTCGTCTGTCGAGCATTGAAGGTGACGTGGTCAACGCTTACCTGCACGGCAACAAGATCGGTGTTGTTGTTGTCCTGAAAGGCGGCGACGCTGAACTGGCCAAAGACATCGCGATGCACGTTGCTGCCAGCAACCCTGAGTTCCTGCTGCCTTCGGAAGTTTCTGCCGAAGCGATCGAGCGCGAGAAGGGCGTCTTCCTGCAACTGAACGAAGACAAGATCAAAGGCAAGCCAGCCGAAATCGTTGAAAAAATGGTTGCCGGTCGCATCACCAAGTTCCTGGCTGAAGCTAGCCTGGTTGAGCAAGCGTTCGTCAAGAACCCGGAAATCAAAGTAGGCGATCTGGCCAAGAAAGCCGGCGCTGAAATCGTTTCTTTCACCTACTTCAAAGTGGGCGAAGGCATCGAGAAGCCAGTTGATAACTTCGCAGACGAAGTTGCTGCTCAAGTGGCTGCTGCTTCCAAGCAATAAGATGGTTTGCAACTGTTGAACCGAAGAGGCTGCCCGCTTACGCGCGCAGCCTCTTTGTCAAAAAGGAAAAGGTATTTGTTTTCCTTGGAGAAGTGGCTTACAAGGCTGCATTCTTCTGACGCTGTCGCAGCGTCAAGCTAGAGTTAGCGCAGGCATAAAATGCCCGCACAGATTTTTTTCAGAAAACGCCGCAGGAGAGATTCGCAATGGCTCAGCAGGGCAGTGGTTATCAGGCTCGCTATAAACGCATTCTACTCAAGCTTAGCGGCGAGGCCCTGATGGGCTCCGAAGAGTTCGGAATCGATCCCAAAGTACTGGATCGCATGGCGCTTGAAGTCGGCCAACTGGTTGGCATAGGCGTTCAGGTAGGACTGGTTATCGGGGGAGGTAACCTGTTCCGTGGCGCAGCATTGAGTGCTGCCGGCATGGATCGTGTTACGGGTGATCACATGGGCATGCTGGCCACTGTGATGAATGCTCTGGCAATGCGCGATGCTCTGGAGCGTGCCAATATCTCCGCCATCGTGATGTCTGCCATTTCGATGGTGGGTGTGACTGATCACTATGATCGTCGTAAAGCCATGCGTCACCTGAGTTCAAAAGAGGTCGTGATCTTCGCGGCCGGTACAGGCAATCCGTTCTTCACCACCGATTCGGCTGCTTGCCTGCGAGCAATCGAAATCGATGCCGACGTTGTTCTCAAGGCAACCAAGGTAGACGGTGTGTACACCGCAGATCCATTCAAAGACCCGCATGCAGAGAAGTTCGATCATCTGACTTACGATGAAGTGCTGGATCGCAAGCTGGGTGTCATGGACCTGACGGCAATCTGCCTGTGCCGCGATCACAAGATGCCACTCCGTGTTTTTAATATGAACAAGCCCGGCGCCCTGCTGAATATCGTACACGGCGGCGCTGAAGGAACCCTGATCGAGGAAGGCGCACAATGATCAACGAAATCAAGAAAGACGCTCAAGAGCGCATGCAGAAATCCCTTGAATCCCTGAGCCATGCATTTGGTCAGATTCGCACCGGCAAGGCCCACCCAAGCATTTTGGGCAGTGTAATGGTGCCGTACTACGGCGCTGATACCCCTTTGAGCGGTGTTGCCAACGTTACTGTAAAAGACTCGCGCACCCTGCAGGTCGTTGCTTTCGAGCGCAACATGCTGGCTGCCGTCGACAAGGCGATCCAGAGCGCCGGTTTGAACCTCAATCCGACCAACCTCGGTGAGCTGTTGCTTATCTCGATGCCGGCCCTGACTGAAGAAACCCGTAAGGGCTTTACCAAGCAGGCCCGCAGCGCGGCAGAAGATGCGCGTGTTGCTGTGCGTAATATTCGCCGTGATGCCTTGGGTGATCTGAAGAAATTGGTCAAGGACAAGGAAATCAGCGAAGACGAAGAGCGTCGTGCTGCTGCCGATATCCAGAAGCTGACCGACAAGGCAGAGGCTGATATCGACGCAGCCACCAAGGCAAAAGAAGCAGACCTGATGGCCGTATAAGGTTCGGGGCGCTTTCATGGAAAAGACTAAGTCGACCGCGCCTTCATCGGTGCCGCGTCATGTCGCGATCATCATGGATGGCAATAACCGGTGGGCGAAAAAGCGTCTGTTGCCCGGTGTTGCAGGTCATAAAGCCGGTGTCGACGCGGTTCGTGCGGTCATTGAAGTGTGCGCCGAAGCCAAGGTTGAGGTGCTCACGCTGTTCGCGTTCTCCAGTGAAAACTGGCAGCGACCAGCCGAAGAAGTCGGGGCGTTGATGGAGCTTTTTTTCACGGCCTTGCGCCGTGAAACCAAGCGCCTGAATGAAAACCAGATCAGTTTGCGCATTATCGGCGACCGATCCCGTTTTCACCCCGAGCTTCAAGCCGCGATGCGAGAAGCTGAAAACAGTACCGCAGGAAACGACCGTTTTGTTCTGCAGATTGCCGCCAATTATGGTGGTCAATGGGACATTGCTCAGGCTGCGCAGCGCCTGGCGCGTGAAGTGCAGGCCGGGCATCTGCGTCCGGATGACATAACGCCTGAATTGTTGCAAACCTGCCTGGCGACCGGTGATCTGCCGTTGCCGGACTTGTGTATTCGTACCGGTGGCGAGCATCGCATCAGTAACTTCCTGCTTTGGCAGCTGGCGTATGCCGAGCTGTATTTCTCCGACCTGTTCTGGCCGGACTTCAAACACGATGCCATGCGCGCCGCGCTGGCTGATTTCGCTTCGCGTCAACGTCGCTTCGGTAAAACGAGCGAGCAGATCGAAGCTGGAGCCCGGGTTTAATGCTGAAACAACGGATCATCACGGCGCTTATTCTGCTGCCGATTGCGCTTTGCGGTTTTTTTCTATTGTCCGGGGCCAGCTTCGCGCTGTTCATTGGCATCGTAGTTACCCTGGGCGCCTGGGAGTGGGCGCGTCTGGCGGGGTTCCCTGCTCAATCGGCGCGTGTCGCCTATGCGGTGTGCGTTGCTGCACTGCTGTTCCTGCTTTACCTGATGCCGGGCCTTGCGCCCTGGATTCTGGTGGCGGCAGTCATCTGGTGGGCGGTTGCAACCTGGCTGGTGCTGACCTATCCGGAGTCCAGCCGTCATTGGTCCAGCGCGATCTGCAAGCTTGCGATCGGTCTGTTGATTCTGCTTCCTGCGTGGCAGGGGCTGGTATTGATCAAGCAATGGCCGCTGGGTAACTGGTTGATTCTTGCGGTCATGGTGCTGGTATGGGGCGCAGACATTGGTGCCTATTTCTCCGGCAAGGCATTTGGCAAGCGCAAACTGGCGCCGAAAGTCAGCCCGGGTAAAAGCTGGGAAGGTGTCTATGGTGGTTTGGCCACCTGCCTGTTGATCACTGTGATTGTCGGCGTCTTTCGCGACTGGTCCGCCTCGCAGTTTCTATTCGGCTTGCTGAGTACGGCAATCGTCGTATTTATCTCTGTGGTGGGCGATTTGACCGAAAGCATGTTCAAGCGTCTGTCAGGTATCAAGGACAGTAGCAATCTGTTGCCTGGCCACGGTGGGGTGCTTGACCGCATCGACAGCCTGACCGCTGCGATTCCGGTTTTTGCCGTGCTGCTTTGGGCTGCTGATTGGGGCGTGCTGTGAGTCGTCCTCAACAGGTAACCGTTTTAGGTGCTACTGGCTCGGTGGGTCTAAGCACCCTCGATGTCATTGCTCGTCATCCCGATCTCTATCAGGTATTTGCCCTGACTGGCTTCAGTCGCCAAAGTGAATTGCTGGCGTTGTGCATCAAGCACACACCGCGCTTTGCTGTGCTGCCGACTCAGGAGGCTGCCCGCAAGTTACAGGATGATCTGGCCGCGGCCGGTCTCGATACTCGAGTACTGGTGGGGGAGGGTGGTCTTTGCGAGGTGGCTGCTCATTCGCAGGTTGATACTGTGCTTGCTGCCATTGTGGGCGCTGCTGGTTTGCGGCCTACGCTGGCGGCTGTTGAGGCTGGCAAGAAAGTCCTGTTGGCGAACAAGGAAGCGCTGGTCATGTCCGGCGCCTTGTTCATGCAGGCGGTTCGTCAGAATGGTGCGGTGTTGCTGCCTATAGATAGCGAGCACAACGCAATTTTCCAGTGCTTGCCGCTTGATTATGCGCGCGGTCTGGCCCCGGTTGGCGTGCGACGCATTCTGCTGACAGCCTCTGGTGGCCCGTTTCGCGAAACGCCACTGAGCGAGCTGCATGACGTATCCCCTGAGCAAGCCTGTGCCCATCCCAACTGGTCAATGGGACGAAAAATATCGGTGGACTCGGCGAGCATGATGAACAAGGGGCTTGAGCTTATCGAGGCTTGCTGGCTCTTCGACGCGCGACCTGAGCAGATTGAGGTTGTTATTCATCCCCAGAGCGTCATCCATTCCATGGTTGATTACGTGGATGGGTCGGTGCTTGCTCAGTTGGGTAACCCGGATATGCGCACGCCTATTGCTCATGCCTTGGCCTGGCCGCAACGTATTGACTCGGGCGTTGCGCCACTGGACCTGTTCAGTATTGCGCGTCTGGATTTCCAGGCTCCCGACGAGCAGCGCTTTCCGTGCCTGCGTCTGGCGCGGCAAGCTGCCGAAGCGGGTAACAGTGCTCCGGCCATGTTGAACGCGGTAAACGAAGTTGCAGTGGCCGCATTTCTTGATCGGCGCATCCGTTATCCGGAAATCGCGAGTATGATCGACGATGTTTTGAATCTTGAACCCGTTGTCCCGCTCCCTGATCTGGAGGCGGTATTTGATGCGGATTCAAAAGCGCGCGTTCTGGCAGAGCAATGGCTCAGCCGCAACGGGCGATAATCGCAGAGGCTAGAAGGTGCTGGTGCAGGGCTTGAACCAGCCAGTACCCGGAGAAGGTTGATGAGCGCGCTCTATATGATTGTTGGCACCCTGGTTGCGCTGGGCGTGCTGGTTACCTTTCACGAATACGGTCACTTCTGGGTGGCGCGGCGTTGTGGCGTCAAGGTTTTACGTTTTTCCGTCGGTTTCGGCACGCCGTTGGTGCGCTGGCATGATCGTCAGGGGACCGAGTATGTGATCGCTGCCATCCCGCTGGGCGGCTACGTGAAAATGCTTGATGAGCGTGAAGGCAACGTTCCTCCCGAGTTGGCGGATCAGTCGTTCAATCGCAAGTCGGTTTACCAGCGAATTGCCATTGTCAGTGCCGGCCCGATTGCGAACTTTCTCCTGGCGATCGTGTTTTTCTGGGTCTTGGCGATGCTGGGTAGCCAGCAGGTGCGTCCGGTCATCGGCGCTGTTGAGGCAGGCAGTATTGCGCAGAAAGCAGGGCTGACTGCCGGTCAGGAAATTGTTTCGGTTGATGGCGAGTCCACTTCCGGCTGGTCAGCTGTGAATCTGCAGTTGGTGCGCCGTTTGGGGGAGAGTGGCTCGGTCGCGCTGAAGGTGCGTGAATCTGGAGCAACGGTTGATACCGCTCACAGTCTGGAGCTGGATAACTGGCTGAAAGGTGCCGAAGAGCCGGACCCGATCAAGTCGCTGGGTATCCGTCCGTGGCGTCCGGCACTACCGCCGGTTCTGGCGGAGCTTGATCCGAAAGGTCCTGCGCAGGCTGCCGGTCTGAAAACCGGGGACAAGCTGATTGCCCTGGACGGTCGTCCGGTAGACGAGTGGCAGCAGGTCGTTGATTGGGTGCGTGAGCGCCCGGATGCAAAAATTTCTCTGCGTGTCGAGCGTGACGGATCACAGCTTGATGTGCCGCTGACACTTGCCGCGCGCGGTGAAGGCAAGGCTGCAAGCGGTTATCTGGGTGCTGGTGTCAAAGGTATCGATTGGCCTCCGGAGATGTTGCGCGAAGTCAGTTATGGTCCGTTGGCCGCTGTGGCCGAGGGCGCCAGCCGTACCTGGACCATGAGCGTACTGACACTCGATTCACTCCGGAAAATGTTGTTCGGCGAGCTCTCGGTAAAAAACTTGAGTGGACCGATAACCATTGCTAAAGTGGCGGGCGCTTCGGCCCAGTCGGGCATAGGTGATTTCCTGAATTTCCTCGCTTATCTGAGCATAAGCCTGGGAGTCCTGAATTTACTGCCTATTCCAGTGCTGGACGGGGGGCATTTGTTGTTCTATCTGATTGAGTGGGCACGTGGTCGCCCCCTTTCGGAAAGGGTTCAAGGTTGGGGGGTTCAGATTGGTATCAGTCTGGTGGTGGGCGTTATGTTGCTCGCGCTGGTCAACGATCTGGGTCGACTGTAAAGCTTAGCTTTGCTGAGTTGCGAATCTGCCGCATTTTGCGGCAGTTTGTTTATTGCCAGTTGGAATAAGAAAGGACTTCATGAAACGTCTGCTGCTAACTGCGGTTCTTGCCGTACTGATGATTGCCGAAGTTCACGCCGAGTCCTTCACTATCTCCGATATCCGTGTCAATGGCCTGCAGCGGGTATCCGCGGGCAGTGTATTTGGTGCGTTGCCGCTGAACGTTGGCGAGCAAGCGGATGATGGTCGTCTGGTGGATGCTACTCGCGCACTGTTTAAAACCGGATTCTTCCAGGATATTCAGTTGGGTCGTGACGGCAACGTGCTGGTCATCACCGTCGTCGAGCGTCCATCTGTCGCGAGTATCGAAATCGAGGGCAACAAAGCCATCTCTACTGAAGACCTGATGAAAGGTCTGAAACAGTCGGGTCTGGCTGAAGGCGAAATCTTCCAGCGGGCAACTCTCGAAGGTGTGCGCAACGAACTGCAACGTCAGTATGTTGCTCAGGGTCGTTATTCGGCTGAAGTCGCGACCGAGGTCGTTGCCCAGCCACGCAACCGCGTGGGTCTGAAGATCAACATCAACGAGGGCACGGTCGCGTCTATCCAGCACATCAACGTGGTGGGTAACAGTGTTTTCCCTGATGAAGACCTGATCGACCTGTTTGAACTCAAGACCACCAACTGGCTTTCATTCTTCAAGAACGACGACAAGTACGCCCGGGAAAAACTGTCCGGCGACCTCGAACGTCTGCGTTCGTACTATCTCGATCGCGGCTATATCAACATGGATATCGCCTCGACTCAGGTGTCGATCACGCCTGACAAGAAAAACGTCTACATCACGGTCAACGTTAACGAAGGCCAGAAGTACAGCGTCAAGTCCGTCAAGCTGAGCGGTGACCTCAAGGTTCCGGAAGATCAGGTCAAGTCCCTGCTGCTGGTCAAGCCTGGCCAGGTCTTCTCCCGCAAGGTCATGACCACGACTTCCGAGCTGATCACTCGCCGTCTGGGTAACGAGGGTTATACCTTCGCCAACGTCAACGGCGTGCCGACACCTAACGATGAAGATCACACCGTCGACATCACTTTCGTGGTTGATCCTGGCAAGCGTGCTTACGTGAACCGTATCAACTTCCGCGGTAACACCAAGTCTGCTGACGAAGTGTTGCGTCGTGAAATGCGCCAGATGGAAGGCGGCTGGGCTTCGACCTATCTGATCGACCAGTCCAAGACCCGTCTGGATCGTCTGGGCTTCTTCAAGGAAGTGAACGTTGAGACTCCGGCTGTTCCGGGTACCGACGATCAGGTTGACGTTAACTACGCGGTAGAAGAGCAGGCGTCCGGTTCGATTACCGCCAGTGTCGGTTTCGCCCAGAGCGCGGGTCTGATCCTCGGCGGTTCGATCAGCCAGAACAACTTCCTCGGTACCGGTAACAAGGTCAGCATCGGCCTGACTCGCAGCGAATACCAGAGCCGCTACAACTTCAGCTATGTCGATCCGTACTGGACCGCTGATGGTGTGAGCCTGGGTTACAACGCATTCTACCGCACCACCGACTACGACGATCTTGATGTTGACGTTGCAAGCTATGCGGTAGACAGCCTCGGTGCTGGTATCAGCATGGGCTACCCGATTAACGAAACTTCGCGTCTGACTTACGGCCTGACCGTGCAGCAGGACGAAATCAAGACCGGTACCTACACCGTTGACGAAATCTTTGACTTCGTGGACAAGGAAGGCGACAAGTACCTGAACTTCAAGGGTTCGATCGGCTGGTCCGAGTCCACTCTGAACAAAGGTGTACTGGCGACGCGTGGTCACTCGCAAAGCCTCGTGCTGGAAACTACATTGCCGGGCAGCGACCTGTCGTTCTACAAACTCGACTACCGCGCCCAGTACTTCCACCCGATCACCGACAATTACACTCTGCGTCTGCACACAGAGCTGGGTTATGGCGACGGCTACGGTTCTACCTCCGGTCTGCCGTTCTACGAGAACTACTATGCCGGTGGCTTCAACTCGGTTCGTGGTTTCAAGGACAGCACCCTGGGGCCGCGGAGTACGCCTAGTACCGGTACCAAGCCAGGCACCGCGGCTGACCCGGACCAGGATCCACTTCCGTTCGGTGGTAACGTACTGGTTCAAGGTGGCGTAGAGGTCATGTTCCCTCTGCCGTTCATCAAAGACCAACGCTCCCTGCGTACCTCCTTGTTCTGGGACGTGGGTAACGTGTTCGACACCAACTGCAATTCCAACCGGACGCTCAACGGCAAGAAAGTTGAATGTAACGACGTCGACTTCTCCGGTATGGCCAGTTCCGTTGGTGTAGGTGTGACCTGGATTACTGCGCTCGGTCCTTTGAGCTTCGCTTTGGCGATGCCGATCAAGAAACCGGATGACGATACTGAAACCCAGGTTTTCCAATTTTCCCTTGGTCAGACTTTCTAAGCGTCTGATTTTAGATAACGACAGCGAATTCTGTAGGAGTGCATCGTGCGTAAGTTGACTCAATTGGTACTGCTGGCAACCGTTCTGGCAGCAGGCCCGGCTTTTGCCGACATGAAAATTGCCGTTCTGAACTATCAAATGGCTTTGCTTGAATCTGATGCGGCCAAGAAATACGCCGTTGATGCCGAGAAGAAGTTTGGTCCGCAGCTGACTAAACTGAAGACTCTGGAAAGCAGCGCCAAGGGCATCCAGGATCGTCTGGTAAGCGGTGGCGATAAAATGGCCCAGCCGGAGCGCGAGCGCCTTGAGCTTGAGTTCAAGCAAAAAGCCCGTGACTTCCAGTTCCAGTCCAAGGAGCTGAACGAAGCCAAAGCTGTTGCCGACCGTGAGATGCTCAAGCAGCTCAAGCCTAAGCTGGATCAGGCAGTGGAAGAAGTGATCAAGAAAGGTGCATTTGATCTGGTCTTCGAGCGCGGTGCAGTGATTGACGTCAAGCCACAGTACGACGTTACTCGCCAGGTCATCGAGCGCATGAACCAGCTGAAGTAACCTATGACCGCGACTATCAAGCTCGGCGAGTTGGCCGAGTTCCTGGGGGCCACGCTACGTGGTTCTCAGGATAAAGAAATTACCGGGCTGGCCACCTTGCAAGAGGCCGGTCCAGGTCAGGTCAGCTTCCTGGCAAATCCGCAATACCGTAAATTCCTCGTTGATACTCAAGCCGCGGCAGTGCTGTTGAAGCCTGCTGACGCGGACTCGTATGCTGGCGATGCATTGCTGGTGCCGGATCCGTATCTGGCCTATGCGCGTATTTCCCATCTGTTCGATCCTAAGCCCAAGGCCGTTGCCGGAATCCATCCGACAGCAGTCATCGCTGATGACGCTCAGATCGATCCCGCTGCGAGCATCGGTGCTTTCGCCGTGATCGAGAGCGGAGCACAGATCGCGGCAGGCGTTACCATCGGTGCCCAGTGTTTCATCGGTGCCCGGTGTGAAATCGGTGAGGGCGGCTGGCTCGCTCCACGGGTTACGCTTTATCACGACGTGCGCATCGGTAAGCGGGTGGTCATTCAGTCGGGTGCTGTTCTGGGTGGTGAAGGCTTCGGCTTTGCCAACGAGAAGGGTATCTGGCAAAAGATTGCCCAGATTGGTGGTGTTCTGATAGGCGACGATGTGGAAATTGGCGTGAATACCGCCATTGACCGCGGCGCGCTTGCTGACACCCGCATCGGCAACGGAGTGAAGCTGGATAACCAGATTCAGATCGCTCACAACGTACAGATTGGCGATCATACGGCGATGGCCGCGTGTGTAGGGATCTCCGGAAGCACCAAAATCGGCAAGCACTGCATGCTTGCTGGTGGTGTCGGGCTGGTTGGGCATATCGACATCTGTGATGGTGTTTTTATCACCGGCATGACGATGGTGACCCATTCGATTACCGAGCCAGGTTCTTACTCATCGGGGACCGCAATGCAGCCTGCAGGCGAGTGGCGTAAAAGCGCTGCACGTATTCGCAAGCTCGACGAAATGGCGCGTCGACTGCAAAAACTGGAAAAGATTGTTGAGGCAGTGACCTCAGGCGTTAATGCTTCATCAGATGGCTGATACTTTTTTCATATCAAGCGCGCACTGCCGATAAATTGCTTCCTTGATTTGCAGAGGAGTGCAGCGCAATTGCCGCGCACTCCCAATCTTGACTACAGGCTTCCCCTCGAAATGATGGACATCAACGAAATTCGCGAATACTTGCCACACCGCTACCCGTTCCTTTTGGTGGATCGTGTCGTTGAGCTCGATGTAGAGAGCAAAAGTATTCGTGCTTATAAAAACGTCAGCATCAATGAACCGTTTTTCAACGGGCACTTCCCTGCGCATCCAATCATGCCAGGTGTGTTGATCATTGAGGCGATGGCACAGGCGGCCGGTATCCTTGGCTTTAAAATGCTGGGTGCCAAACCTGCTGATGGCACACTGTATTATTTCGTGGGCTCGGACAAACTGCGTTTCCGCCAGCCTGTGCTGCCGGGCGACCAGTTGATTCTTGAAGCGAAGTTTCTCAGCTGCAAGCGTCAGATCTGGAAGTTCGAATGCCAGGCTTCGGTCGACGGCAAGCCGGTTTGCTCCGCAGAAATCATCTGTGCGGAACGTAAACTATGAGTTTAATTGACCCTCGCGCAATCATCGATCCGACAGCCGTCCTGGCTGACAATGTGGAGGTCGGCCCGTGGTCGATCATCGGAGCCGGTGTGGAAATTGGCGAGGGTACAGTGGTTGGGCCTCACGTGATCCTGCGCGGCCCGACCCGGATCGGTAAACACAATCGTATCTACCAATTCTCATCGGTAGGCGAGGACACACCCGATCTCAAGTACAAAGGTGAGGCGACGCGCCTGGTCATTGGCGATCACAACGTGATTCGTGAGGGTGTGACGATTCACCGTGGGACTATTCAGGACCGTGCTGAAACCACGATCGGCGACCACAACCTGATCATGGCTTACGCACACATCGGTCATGACAGCGTCATTGGCAACAACTGCATTCTGGTCAACAACACCGCGTTGGCGGGCCATGTGCATGTTGCGGATTGGGCGATTCTGTCCGGTTTCACCCTGGTCCATCAGTATTGCCATATTGGCGCCCATAGCTTTTCCGGTATGGGGACGGCTATTGGCAAGGACGTTCCTGCATTTGTTACCGTGTTCGGCAACCCTGCCGAAGCGCGGAGCATGAACTTCGAAGGCATGCGCCGCCGCGGCTTCACCGAAGACGCCATTCACGCGTTGCGCCGGGCCTACAAAGTGGTCTATCGCCAGGGATTGACGGTTGATCAGGCTATTGCCGACCTGGCTGAGCCTGCTGCCCAGTTTCCAGAGGTCGCTCTGTTTCTTGAGTCTATTCAAACCTCGACCCGCGGCATCACCCGCTAATCATGTCCAGCGTATTGCGTGTCGCTTTAGTGGCTGGCGAGGCGTCGGGGGATATTCTCGGCTCTGGCCTCATGCGTGCCATCAAGGCGCGTCATCCTCATGTCCAGTTCATCGGTGTCGGCGGTCCGCTGATGGAAGCCGAGGGCATGGTGTCGTACTTCCCGATGGAGCGTCTGTCGGTGATGGGGCTTGTCGAAGTGCTGGGGCGGCTGCGTGAGCTGATGGCCCGGCGCAAGCTGTTGATTCAGACCCTGATCGATCAGAAACCTGATGTCTTCATTGGTATCGACGCGCCGGACTTCACACTCAATATCGAGCTTCAGTTGCGTCGTGCCGGAATAAAGACGGTGCACTACGTCAGTCCGTCTGTGTGGGCGTGGCGGCAGAAGCGGGTCCTCAAGATTCGTGAGGGCTGCGACCTTATGTTGACGCTGCTGCCTTTCGAAGCTCGTTTTTACGAAGAGAAAGGTGTGCCGGTCAAGTTCGTTGGGCATCCGCTTGCGGATACCATCCCGCTACAGGCCGACCGTGCTGCCGCGCGCGCCGAGTTGAGCCTTGGCGATGGCCCGCTCGTTGCGTTGATGCCGGGCAGTCGCGGTGGTGAAGTGGGGCGTCTGGGCGGCCTGTTCTTCGATGCTGCCGAGCGTCTGCTGGCTGCGCGCCCTGACGTTCGTTTCGTCCTGCCGTGCGCCAGTCCGCAGCGTCGCGCGCAGATCGAACAGTTACTGGTGGGTCGCGAGTTGCAGGTGTTGCTGCTCGATGGCCGCTCCCACGTGGCGCTGGCCGCCTGCGATGCGGTATTGATCGCGTCGGGCACCGCGACACTGGAAGCACTGCTTTACAAGCGTCCAATGGTGGTTGCCTATCGTCTGGCACCGCTGACCTTCTGGATACTCAAGCGTCTGGTGAAAAGCCCTTACGTCTCGCTGCCCAACCTTCTTGCGCAGCGTCTGCTGGTGCCAGAGTTGTTGCAGGACGACGCCACCGCTGAAGCGTTGGTGCAGCAGATGCTGCCGTTGCTCGATGATGGCGCTGCGCAGACTGCGGGCTTTGACGAAATACACCGGACCTTGCGTCGCGATGCATCCAATCAGGCCGCCGAGGCGGTGTTGAGCCTGATTGGCCATTCGCCTTCACTGTGAGTTCGCGTTCAATGCAAATGGGTCTGGATTTTAATCTGGTCGAGGAACTGGTTGCTGGCGTTGATGAAGTGGGCCGTGGTCCGCTGTGTGGTGCGGTGGTAACAGCAGCAGTGATTCTCGACCCGCGCCGCCCGATTCTGGGGCTCAATGATTCGAAGAAGCTGACCGAGGCCAAACGGGAACTGCTGTTCGATGAAATCTGTGAGAAGGCGCTGTCCTGGCATATTGCCCGGGCAGAAGTCGAAGAGATCGACGAATTGAACATTCTGCACGCCACCATGCTGGCCATGAAGCGTGCTGTGGAAGGCTTGATGATCACGCCGAAGCTGGCCTTGATCGATGGTAACCGCTGCCCTCAGCTGTCTGTACCCAGTGCGCCGGTGGTGCAGGGCGACTCCAAGGTCCCGGCGATAGCCGCTGCGTCGATTCTGGCCAAGGTCAGCCGTGACCGTGAAATGGCGGCCATGGAGCTCAAGTATCCGGGTTACGGGATTGGCGGACACAAAGGATATCCAACCCCAGTGCATCTTGAGGCTCTTGCGCGCCTGGGGCCGACGCCCATTCATCGGCGTTCGTTCGGGCCTGTTCGCGCCGCTTATGCGGCTCGTGATGCAATGATTCAGTCAGCGTTGTCCTCATCGTCGATTTTCCCATTGAGCTGACAGTGGGCTGATGTTTTGCCAAAGGCCCGGTACAATCCGGGCCTTCGTTTTTGTTCTAGCGCTATAGGATCTCCATGCCGGCTTCTTTCGTTCATCTACGCCTGCACACCGAATATTCGCTGGTCGATGGCCTCGTACGGGTCAAACCGCTGGTCAAAACCCTTGCGGCCATGAATATGCCTGCCGTGGCGGTGACGGATCAGAACAACCTGTGCTCGCTGGTCAAGTTCTACAAAGCGTCCATGGGCGCCGGGATCAAGCCTATCTGCGGTGCGGACCTGTGGTTGTCGAACAAGGACGAAGACGCAGCGCTCAGCCGTATCAGCCTGCTGGTCATGAACGCCAAAGGCTATCGCAACCTGACAGAGCTGATCTCCCGTGGTTTTATCGATGGTCAGCGCAACGGCCAGATCATCATTGAGCGCGAGTGGGTGGCTGAGGCCAACGAAGGCCTGATCGCATTGTCGGCGGCAAAAGAAGGCGAGATCGGCATGGCACTGCTGGGTAACAATCCAGCCGATGCTGACCAGCTGCTGCGCGAGTGGATGGCGGTTTTTCCTGATCGTTTCTATATCGAAGTTCAGCGTACCAACCGCCCCAACGATGAAGAACACCTGCACGCTGCAGTGGCCCTGGCCGAGCGCCATGGCGCGCCGCTGGTGGCAACCAACGATGTACGCTTCATCAAGCAGGAAGATTTTGAGGCGCACGAAACCCGCGTGTGCATCGGTGAAGGCCGAGCGCTGGATGACCCGCGCCGTTCGCACAATTACAGCGATCAGCAGTACCTGAAAAGCGCCGAAGAAATGGCCGAGCTGTTCAGCGACCTGCCGGAAGCGCTGGAAAACTCGGTGGAAATCGCCAAGCGCTGCAACATTGATGTGAAGCTGGGTACTCACTTCCTGCCTGACTATCCGATTCCGGATGGCATGACCATCGACGAGTACTTCCGCAAGGTCTCGTTTGACGGCCTGGAAGAGCGCCTGGCGGTGCTTTGGCCCAAAGACACGACGCCCGACTATGAAGCCAAGCGTCAGGTTTATGTCGACCGGTTGAATTTCGAGCTGGATATCATCATCCAGATGGGATTCCCGGGTTACTTCCTGATCGTTATGGACTTTATCCAGTGGGCCAAGAGTAACGGCGTGCCGGTGGGTCCGGGCCGGGGGTCGGGCGCCGGATCACTGGTGGCCTATGTACAGAAGATTACTGACCTTGACCCGCTGGAATATGACCTGCTGTTCGAGCGGTTCCTGAACCCGGAACGGGTATCCATGCCCGACTTCGACGTCGACTTCTGCATGGATGGTCGTGACCGTGTGATTGATTACGTGGCCGAGAAGTACGGCCGCAACGCGGTAAGCCAGATCATTACCTTCGGTTCCATGGCTGCCAAGGCGGTGGTGCGCGACGTGGCGCGGGTGCAGGGCAAGTCCTACGGGCTTGCTGATCGCCTGTCGAAGATGATCCCGTTCGAAGTCGGCATGACCCTGGAGAAAGCCTACGAGCAGGAGGAGATTCTCCGCGACTTCCTCAAGGTCGATGAAGAGGCTGCCGAAATCTGGGAAATGGCGCGCAAGCTCGAAGGCATTGTGCGTAACGTTGGTAAGCACGCCGGTGGTGTGGTTATCGCCCCGACCAAACTGACTGACTTCTCGGCGATTTATTGCGACGAAGAGGGCAGCGGTCTGGTGACCCAGTTCGATAAGGATGATGTCGAGGCTGCGGGGCTGGTGAAGTTCGACTTCCTCGGTCTGCGGACCCTGACCATCATCGACTGGGCCCTGAAAACGATTAACCGTGACCGTGCCAAGGTCAACGAAGAGCCGCTGGATATCGCCTTCATTCCACTGGATGACGCACCGACCTATCAGTTGCTGCAGAAAGCCGAAACGACTGCGGTGTTCCAGCTTGAGTCGCGCGGTATGAAAGAGCTGATCAAAAAGCTCAAGCCCGACTGCCTGGAAGACTTGATCGCACTGGTTGCCCTGTTCCGTCCCGGCCCGCTGCAATCGGGCATGGTTGACGACTTTATCAACCGTAAACACGGTCGTGCCGAGCTGTCCTACCCGCACGTCGATTACCAGTACGATGGGCTGAAACCGGTTCTGGCGCCGACCTACGGCATCATTCTGTATCAGGAACAGGTGATGCAGATTGCGCAGGTCATGGCCGGTTATACCCTCGGCGGCGCGGACATGCTTCGTCGTGCGATGGGTAAGAAAAAACCTGAGGAAATGGCCAAGCAGCGAGGCGGTTTCATTGAGGGTTGCAAGACCAACAATATTGACCCGGATCTGGCGGGTAACATTTTCGACCTGGTGGAAAAATTCGCCGGTTACGGCTTCAACAAGTCTCACTCGGCCGCATATGGCCTGGTCTCCTACCAGACCGCGTGGCTGAAGGCGCATTACCCTGCACCGTTCATGGCTGCGGTACTTTCGGCGGATATGCACAACACCGACAAGGTCGTCACCTTGATCGAAGAAGTGCGGATCATGAAGCTGCGCCTGGACGCGCCCGACGTGAATACCTCCGAATACAAGTTCACCGTGAGCGAGGATGGCCGCATTATTTATGGCCTCGGCGCGATCAAAGGTGTGGGCGAAGGCCCGGTTGAGGCCATTACCGAAGCGCGTGAGGCCGGTCCGTTCAAGGATCTGTTTGATTTCTGTGCGCGGGTCGATCTCAAGCGCGTCAACAAGCGGACTCTTGATGGTTTGATTCGCAGCGGCGCGCTTGATCGCCTCGGTCCTTACTTCGAGACTGAACCTAAAGCGTATCAGGCCAACATCGACCGCAATCGCGCGGTGCTGCTGGCGTCGCTGGTGGAGGCGATTCAGGCCGCCGAGCAGACTGCACGCAGTCATGACAGCGGTCACTCGGACCTGTTTGGTGGCTTGTTCGTCGAAGAAGATACCGACGTTTATGCCAATCACCGCAAGGCCAAGGAGGGGAGTCTCAAAGACCGGTTACGCGGTGAGAAAGAGACTCTCGGCCTGTACCTGACCGGGCACCCGATTGACGAATACGAAGGCGAGATTCGCCGCTTTGCACGGCAAAGAATCATTGATCTCAAGCCTGCTCGTGATACCCAGACCGTCGCCGGCCTGATCATTGCGTTGCGGGTCATGAAGAACAAGAAGGGCGACAAGATGGGGTTTATCACCCTTGACGACCGCTCTGGACGAATAGAAGCTTCGCTGTTTGCCGAAGCGTTCCATTCGGCGCAGGCCTTGCTGCAGACTGACGCCATGGTGGTGGTCGAGGGTGAGGTCAGCAACGACGATTTCTCTGGCGGTCTGCGCTTGCGAGCCAAACGGGTGATGAGCATCGAAGATGCACGCACCAACCTGGCTGAAAGCTTGCGTCTGACCGTGCGCGCCGAAGCGCTCAAGGGCGATCGGCTGCGCTGGCTGGGCGATTTGTGCAAGCGCCATCGTGGTGCTTGTCCGATTACCCTTGATTACACAGGGCTGGATGCCAAGGCCTTGCTGCAGTTTGGCGAAGCGTGGCGAATTGATCCTGCAGACAGCTTGATTCAGGCTCTGCGTGACCAGTTCGGACGTGAGAACGTCTTCCTGCAGTATCGCTGAAACCATCAGCCCAGAATTTTTTAAACTCGACCTGAATGCGCCTGTTCCCGTAAGGTAAGGCGCTAACGGATCAACCGGCCGGCCTCTTGGCCGTCGACCCAAGACGGATGCCTATGAACCCGAATTTTCTTGATTTCGAACAGCCGATCGCTGACCTGCAAGCCAAGATCGAAGAATTGCGCTTGGTGGGTAATGACAACTCGCTGAACATCGGCGACGAAATCTCGCGACTGCAAGACAAGAGCAACACGCTGACCGAAAGCATTTTCGGCAACCTGACCAGTTGGCAGATTGCACGTATGGCGCGTCACCCGCGTCGTCCGTACACGCTGGACTACATTCAGCACATCTTCACCGAGTTTGATGAGCTGCATGGCGACCGTCACTTCTCTGACGACGCTGCAATCGTCGGTGGCGTTGCACGTCTGGAAGGTCAGCCAGTTATGGTGATCGGCCATCAGAAGGGCCGTGAAGTGCGTGAGAAGGTTCGTCGTAACTTCGGTATGCCGCGTCCTGAGGGCTATCGCAAGGCCTGCCGTCTGATGGAAATGGCCGAGCGTTTCAAGATGCCGATCCTGACTTTCATCGACACGCCGGGCGCTTACCCGGGTATCGACGCGGAAGAGCGCAACCAGAGCGAAGCCATTGCCTGGAACCTGCGGGTCATGGCGCGTCTGAAAACGCCGATCATCGCCACGGTTATCGGCGAGGGTGGTTCGGGCGGTGCGTTGGCAATCGGTGTCTGTGATCAGCTCAACATGCTGCAGTATTCCACTTACGCGGTGATCTCCCCGGAAGGTTGTGCTTCTATTCTGTGGAAAACCGCCGAAAAGGCTCCTGACGCAGCCGAAGCCATGGGCATTACGGCAGAGCGTCTGAAGGGTCTGGGTATTGTTGATAAAGTGATCAGCGAACCGCTGGGTGGTGCACATCGTGATCCTGCTGCCGCTGCACTGGCAATCCGTCAGGAATTGAGCAGCCAACTGGCAATGCTCAAAAAGCTGGACAACGATGCGCTGCTGGCTCGTCGTTATGATCGCTTGATGAGCTACGGTTTGTAATCTTTTTGTTGGAGCGAGGCTTGCCCGCGAAGGCGTAATTGCAGCTTATACATACGCTGACTGATACTCCGCTTTCGCGGGCAAGCCTCGCTCCAACAGGTTAGACGACGCCGATGTCCCAATTCAGGCCGCCCGGTCATGATCTCCCCGCCAGGCTTCTTCAAGCCCTGGCACCCTGGCGCAATGCGCCGGCCTGGCACATCGGGTTCTCCGGCGGCCTGGATTCAACTGTCTTGCTTCACCTCCTGGCCGAACTCGCAAAACGCGAAAACCTGCCTCCTCTAAACGCTATCCATGTTCACCACGGCCTGCAGGTTGTAGCTGACGCATGGCCGCTGCATTGCCAGCAGATTTGCAAGGCGCTGAGCGTTCCTTTGCAAGTCATCAGCGTGCAGGTGGAGCCCGGCGCCAGTCTTGAGCAAGCCGCGCGCGATGCGCGTTATGCCGCCTTTAGCGAGTGCCTTGCTGAAGGTGAAGTACTGTTAACCGCGCAGCATCAGGACGATCAGGCTGAAACCCTGCTGTTCCGCTTGTTGCGCGGAGCGGGGGTTCGGGGGCTGGCGGCCATTCCGGTGAGCCGCGCGTTGGGGCAAGGGTATTTGCTCAGGCCTTTGTTGAGTATTTCCCGGGACGAGCTGGAAGCTTACGCCCGTCAGCATCATTTGCAGTGGGTCGAAGATCCCAGCAACGAAGACGTCCATTATTCGCGTAACTATCTGCGCAACCAGGTGCTACCCGTATTGAAGTCCCGCTGGCCGCAGGCAGCGGCGAGTATGGCTCGCACGGCTAGCCATCTGGATGAAGCGCAGCAGCTGCTTGAGGAACTGGCCCGGGCCGATCTGGCGTCGGCGGAGTCAGCCCATGCATTCGCGTGGCTCACGCTGCCCTCGCTGTCTTTGGCTGAGCTGGCTGATCTGTCGCCCGCGCGTCAGCGCAATGCATTGCGCCACTGGCTGGCACCGCTGACCCGTCTGCCAGACAGCGGTCATTGGGCTGGCTGGGAAACGCTTCGCGACGCAGGGCAGGGAGGGCGTCCTGTCTGGCGTCTCACTGATGGCGAATTGCACCGCGATCAAGGGCGCATCTGGTGGCTTTCCGATGACTGGTTGCAGCCGATGCAAACCGCCGGGATCTGGACCGATGCGCGTCGGCCGTTGGAGCTGCCGGGTAATGGTCAGCTTTTCATTGAGGGTGACGTACCTTCTGGCGCCCTGGAGGTGCGTTATCGTCTTGGTGGGGAAATTCTGAACCTGCCCGGCCGAGGGCATCGCGACCTGAAACGGCTGCTCAATGAGTGCGAAATACCGTTATTTGTCCGCGGCCGATTGCCGCTGCTGTTCCGCGAGGGCGAGTTTTTGGCCGTGGCGAACCTGCCCGCACTCAATGTTTGCGGCCCTGAAAGCTGGATGTTGCACTGGGTGCCACCGACGAATGACCAAAGTTTGAGCTGAAAGCCCAATTCCGGTAGACTACGCTCCCTTCTTGATACAGCTTCTGTGGATCCTTTTGGATCGACATGAGTTGCCGGTTACCAACCAGTCTTTGCTGGATGATTCTTAAATGTGGCGCGCAATTGACAGGCTTTTTCAGTCAGTCCGTTTCAACGCAGCAGTTCGGGAGTTCACCGTGAATTTTGTCGGTAATCGGGGGCTTCGGCCTTCCTTCGCTTTCCCCGGCGGCTCTGACCGCTTTAACGCAGACTTCTAGGGTTTTTCATGACGCGCTACATCTTCGTCACGGGCGGTGTTGTTTCTTCATTGGGGAAAGGCATTGCCTCGGCTTCATTGGCGGCCATCCTGGAGGCGCGGGGACTTAAGGTCACCATGCTCAAGCTTGACCCCTACATCAACGTCGATCCGGGTACCATGAGCCCGTTCCAGCACGGTGAAGTGTTCGTCACCCATGACGGCGCTGAAACCGACCTGGACCTTGGCCACTATGAGCGGTTTATCCGCACTACGATGACCCAGAACAACAACTTCACCACTGGCCGTGTGTACGAGCACGTCCTGCGCAAAGAGCGCCGTGGTGATTATCTGGGCGCGACCATTCAGGTCATTCCGCACATCACCGACGAAATCAAACGCCGGATCATCAAGGGCGCAGGCGACGCCGACGTCGCTCTGGTCGAGATCGGCGGCACCGTGGGTGACATCGAATCGCAACCGTTCCTGGAAGCGATCCGTCAGTTGCGCTTCGAAGTAGGCGCCAAGCGCGCCATGCTGATGCACCTGACACTGGTTCCCTACATTGCTACCGCTGGTGAAACCAAGACCAAGCCGACTCAACACTCGGTCAAGGAATTGCGTTCCATCGGCCTGCAGCCTGATGTGTTGGTATGCCGTTCTGATCACCCGATCGATATTTCTTCGCGTCGCAAGATCGCTCAGTTCACCAACGTTGAAGAGCGTGCAGTTATCGCGCTCGAAGACGCCGACACTATCTACAAGATTCCGGGCATCCTGCACTCTCAGGGCCTGGATGATTTCGTCGTTGAGCGCTTTGGCCTGCAGTGCAACAGCGCCGACCTGTCCGAGTGGGACGCCGTCGTAGACGCCAAGCTCAATCCGGAACACGAAGTCACCATCGCCATGGTTGGCAAGTACATGGAACTGCTGGACGCGTACAAGTCGCTGATCGAAGCGATGAGTCACGCTGGCATCACCAACCGTACCAAGGTCAACCTGCGTTACATCGACTCCGAAGACATCGAGAACCAGGGCACTGCGCTGCTGGAAGGCGTTGATGCGATTCTGGTTCCCGGCGGCTTCGGTTTGCGCGGTGTTGAAGGCAAGATCACTGCTGTTCAGTTTGCTCGTGAGAACAAGGTGCCGTATCTGGGGATCTGCCTGGGCATGCAAGTAGCGGTCATCGAATACGCTCGTAACGTATTGGGCTGGAAAGACGCCAACTCCACCGAGTTTGACCGTAACGGCGCACACGCTGTTGTGGGTCTGATCACTGAGTGGGCTGACGCTACCGGCGCAGTTGAAACCCGTACTGAAAGCTCCGATCTGGGCGGCACCATGCGTCTGGGTGCTCAGGAATGTCAGCTTGAGCCAGGTTCGCTGGTGCACGATTGCTACGCCAGCGACGTGATCGTCGAGCGTCATCGTCATCGCTACGAAGTGAATAACAACCTGCTGCCGCAGTTGCTGGAAGCCGGCCTGAAAGTGTCGGGTCGCTCCGGTGATGGCGCGCTGGTAGAAGTGGTTGAAGCACCGGATCATCCATGGTTCGTGGCTTGCCAGTTCCACCCTGAGTTCACCTCGACACCTCGCGATGGCCATCCGCTGTTCAGTGGCTTCGTCAAGGCAGCACTGACTCAACACAAGAAAAATTCTTGATTCGGGAAATCCAGAACATGGCTCAGAAAACTATCCGCGTCGGCTCGATCGATATTGCCAATGACAAGCCAATGGTGCTTTTCGGTGGCATGAACGTCCTCGAGTCCCGGGACATGGCCATGCAGATCTGCGAAGAGTATGTAAGGGTTACCGAAAAGCTCGGTATCCCTTACGTGTTCAAGGCCAGCTTCGATAAAGCCAACCGCTCTTCCATGCACTCTTATCGTGGCCCTGGCCTGGAAGAGGGCATGCGGATCTTTGAAGAAGTCAAAAAGACCTTCAATGTCCCGCTGATCACTGACGTGCATGAACCAGAGCAGGCCAAAGTGGTGGCTGAAGTCTGCGACATCATCCAGCTGCCTGCTTTCCTGTCACGTCAGACCGATCTCGTCGTCGCCATGGCCCGTACGGGTGCCGTGATCAACATCAAGAAAGCCCAGTTCCTCGCGCCTCAGGAAATGAAACACATCCTGAGCAAGTGCGAAGAAGCCGGTAATGATCAGTTGATCCTCTGTGAGCGCGGCACCAGTTTTGGCTACAACAATCTGGTAGTGGATATGCTCGGCTTTGGCATCATGAAGCAGTTCAACTACCCGGTATTTTTCGATGTAACCCACGCCTTGCAGATGCCAGGCGGTCGTTCGGACTCTGCTGGCGGTCGTCGTGCCCAGGTATTGGAACTGGCGAAGGCTGGCATGAGTCAAAACCTCGCTGGATTGTTCCTTGAGGCTCATCCTGATCCGGACAATGCCAAATGCGACGGCCCTTGCGCCTTGCGTCTGGACAAGCTGGAGCCATTCCTGGCTCAGCTAAAGGCTCTGGATGAGTTGGTCAAAAGCTTCCCTGCAGTAGAAACCGCTTAAATCGGACTTCTCCGGCAGGTTAGCCTCCGGTAAAGTGCCGCACGCTTACATCCCCCGACCCCAGGTCGGGGTTTGTCGCTCTAAGGTCTGCCCTGTAATGAGCCCTTGAGCGACAGGCATTTCCCAGCTGCGTCGTTTTCGTCAATCTTGGAGTGTTTACAACAATGGCAAAAATCGTCGACATCAAAGGTCGTGAAGTTCTCGACTCCCGTGGCAATCCCACCGTGGAAGCAGATGTGCTCCTCGACAACGGCATCATCGGTAGCGCATGCGCACCGTCCGGTGCTTCAACCGGCTCGCGCGAGGCGCTGGAGCTGCGTGATGGCGACAAGAGCCGTTACCTGGGCAAGGGCGTTCTCAAGGCGGTAGCCAACATCAACGGTCCGATTCGCGACCTGTTGCTGGGCAAGGATCCGGTTGATCAGCAAGCGCTGGACCGCGCCATGATTGCGCTGGACGGTACTGAAAACAAAGCCAGCCTGGGTGCAAACGCCATCCTCGCTGTGTCGCTGGCTGCTGCCAAGGCCGCTGCCCAGGATCAGGACCTGCCGCTTTACGCGCACATTGCCAACCTGAACGGTACACCGGGGGTTTACTCGATGCCGGTTCCGATGATGAACATCATCAATGGTGGCGAGCATGCCGATAACAACATCGACATTCAGGAATTCATGATTCAGCCTGTCGGCGCCAAGACCTTCTCTGAAGGCCTGCGCTGGGGTACCGAGATTTTCCATCACCTCAAAGCTGTGCTCAAAGCCCGTGGCCTGAACACTGCCGTGGGTGACGAAGGTGGTTTTGCACCTGACCTCAACTCCAATGCCGATGCACTGGACGCTATCGCCGAAGCTGTTGCCAACGCTGGCTACAAGCTGGGTACCGATGTGACCCTGGCACTGGACTGCGCGGCAAGCGAGTTCTACAAGAACGGCAAATACGTTCTGAGCGAAGAAGGCGAGTACGACTCTGCCGGTTTTGCTGACTATCTGGCCGATCTGGTCAGTAAGCACCCGATCATCTCCATTGAAGATGGCCTGGACGAGTCCGATTGGGACGGCTGGAAAATTCTCACCGACAAGATCGGCGACAAGGTCCAGTTGGTAGGTGACGACCTGTTCGTGACTAATACCAAAATTCTCAAGGAAGGCATTGAGAAGAAGATCGGTAACTCTATCCTGATCAAGTTCAACCAGATTGGCACGTTGACCGAAACGCTGGAAGCCATTCAGATGGCCAAGGCTGCCGGTTACACCGCCGTTATCTCGCACCGTTCTGGCGAAACCGAAGACTCCACGATTGCCGATCTGGCGGTGGGCACCTCGGCAGGCCAGATCAAGACCGGTTCGTTGAGCCGTTCTGACCGTATCTCCAAGTACAACCAGCTGCTTCGCATCGAAGAGCAGTTGGGTGCCAAGGCTGTTTATCGCGGTCGTGGCGAGTTTCGCGGCTGATAGCGAGATGGTAAAAAGACAGCCGGTGCTGTGAGACTCTTCCGGTTTTCCGGAGGATTCGGCAGTATCGATGCGGACTTGCGGTAATTGAGCCTGGCGCTGCCAGGCTCAATGCCCTTAGTCCCTTTTTCGTATTGCTAGCTTCATGTTGTTGGCCCTGCTGTCTTTTTTTACTGGGTACCTGATATTCAATGCGCAGTCCTAACTGGTTGTTTCTGGTCTTGATCCTGATGCTCGCGGGCCTGCAATATCGCCTGTGGGTTGGCAACGGGAGCCTGGCGCAGGTTGCTAGCCTCAATCAGCAGATTGCCGATCAGCATGCCGAGAACGAAGCGTTGCTTGAGCGCAATCGTGTCATGGACGCAGAAGTGCTTGAATTGAAAAAAGGTATGGAGACCGTCGAAGAGCGTGCCCGTCATGAGTTGGGTATGGTCAAAGACGGCGAGACGCTTTATCAGTTGGCACAATGAAGTGGGCCCTGTGAAGCTGACCCTATGACGAAGAGCGTCCTCCCTGCCTTCTGGGCAGTGATTCCTGCCGCGGGTGTTGGTGCCCGTATGGCCGCAGACCGTCCCAAGCAGTACTTGCAACTGGGCGGCCTGACAATTCTTGAACACAGCCTTCTTTGCTTTCTCGAGCACCCCCGGCTTAAAGGGTTGGTGATCAGTCTGGCTGTGGATGATCCTTACTGGCCGGACCTGCCCTGTGCACTGGATTCGCGTATTGCGCGAGTGGATGGCGGCAAAGAGCGTGCAGATTCAGTGCTCAATGCGTTGCTGTATTTACATGCGCAAGGTGCTGGAGATGAGGATTGGGTGTTGGTTCACGACGCCGCGCGACCCAATCTTGCGCGTTCAGATCTTGATAACCTGCTAAGTGAGTTGGCCGATGACCCGGTGGGTGGGCTATTGGCGGTTCCTGCTCGCGATACGCTCAAGCGGGCTGGTTCTGACGGCCGAGTCACCGAAACCGTGGATCGCAGTTTGATCTGGCAGGCGTATACACCACAGATGTTCCGTCTCGGCGCGCTGCATCGGGCGTTGGCTGACGGGCTGGTTTCCAACGTCGCGATTACCGACGAAGCTTCCGCCATCGAATGGGCGGGGCAGTCACCCCGGCTGATCGAAGGTCGTTCCGACAATATCAAAGTCACTCGCCCCGAGGATCTTGAGTGGTTGCGCCAAAGGCGCAGCGAGTTCAATCGCTGATTAGCTAATTTTCTGCATGTTTACTGATGCTTTTGATTTTGCATTATCACGACGAACATCAACCTCAAACACACCGCGGAAATAGCGTCGGAAGGCTGAGCGCAGGTGTCGTGGTGTGGGTCGCTCGGCATGGATGCCGAGCTAGCGCCGTTGGGCCATGGTTGGCCCGTCGGCGCGTGCCCACACCACGGTAATGGAAGGCGGAACCCCCGCAGGGCGGGGGCTGACGTCGCGATAAATGGTTTCCCCCCTTTGCCGAAACAAAGGGGGTCGACCGTTAGGGCGAGACCAGTCTCAGCCGCGATGTGGGTATCGTTGAATCAATTTGATATGGGTGCCCCATATTCGCCGAATCCAGGTGCCTACCGATACTCATCCCGCATCGCCAACCCGTCTTTCAGATAATCCACCAGCTTGCGCACCTTTGGCGAAAGGTGCCGTTGCTGCGGGTACAACGCCCAGACCGCAGTGTTGGGCGGTTGATGGGGTTCCAGCAGCGAAACCAGCGCGCCGCTGTTCAAATGGCTCAGCACGTAATAATCCGGCAATTGGCACAGCCCCACGCCGTGCAGCGCAGCATCCAGCACCGCCTGCCCACTGTTGCAGCGCCAGTTGCCTTGTACTCTCTGAGAGAACTCCCGACCGTTTTGCTGAAGCAGCCAGGTATCACTGCTGCCGATCAGGCAATTGTGTCGACTTAGCTCCGACACACTATGCGGCCGACCATAACGCTCCAGATAAGACGGGGATGCGCATAAGTACATCCTTCGTGGTGCAAGGCGGGTAGCGACCAACCGGGAGTCCTGCAATCGGCCTAGACGTATGGCCAGATCAAGCCCCTCATGAACCATGTCCAGAGTGTCATTGTTCAACTGGATCTCCACCCGGATCTGCGGATAGAGGTCCATGAAACGCGTCACCAGCGGCGTGATAAATCGTTCGCCGTAGGCCACTGCACAAGTCATGCGCAGCAGGCCTTTGGGTTCGCTGGCCAGATCGCCAATCGCGCGCAAAGCTTCCTCACGTCCATCCTGCAGACGCTGGCAATGGTGCAGGAATGTCTGGCCCGCTTCAGTCAGCGCGACTCGCCGTGTGCTTCGATACAGCAGTCGGGTTTGCAGACGCTCTTCCAGCCGGGCGATCTGGCGACTGATGTGCGAGGACGAGACACCCATACGCTCGGCGGCGGCTGTGAACTGACCGCATTCAGCCACCGCGACGAACTCATCCAGGCCTTCCCAGCGATTGGTGTACATCGATTATCCCTGTTCAGCAATAATGTTTTGCTTTTGACCGGATTATTAATCAACTGGCACTGCTTTACACTCCTTCCACTGTTTTCAGCTTCTATTTTTAACTTCATTGGAGAAAGATCGATGATCAAGTCACGTGCCGCAGTTGCCTTTGCCCCTAACGAACCGTTGCAAATCGTCGAAGTCGACGTCGAAGCACCGAAGGCGGGTGAAGTGTTGATTCGCACGATTGCCACCGGTGTTTGCCATACCGACGCCTACACCTTGTCGGGTGCCGATTCTGAAGGCGTGTTCCCGTGCATTCTCGGTCACGAAGGTGGCGGTATCGTCGAAGCGATTGGCGAGGGTGTTACTTCGCTGGCAGTGGGCGATCACGTCATCCCGCTTTACACCGCTGAATGCCGCGAGTGCAAATTCTGCCTGTCGGGTAAAACCAACCTCTGTCAGAAAGTGCGCGCCACTCAAGGCAAGGGTCTGATGCCTGACGGCACTACCCGTTTCAGCTACAACGGTCAGCCGGTTTATCACTACATGGGCTGCTCGACATTCTCCGAATACACCGTGGTGCCGGAAATTTCCCTGGCGAAAATTCCGAAAGAAGCACCGTTGGAAAAAGTCTGCCTGCTGGGCTGCGGTGTCACCACTGGCATCGGTGCAGTACTCAATACCGCCAAAGTCGAGGAGGGCGCTACTGTCGCCATCTTCGGTCTGGGTGGTATCGGTCTGGCTGCAATCATTGGCGCGAAAATGGCCAAGGCCTCGCGCATCATCGCAATCGACATCAACCCGGCGAAATTCGACGTAGCCCGTGAACTGGGGGCTACCGACTTCATCAACCCTAAAGATCATGAAAAGCCGATTCAGGACGTGATCGTTGAGTTGACGGATGGCGGTGTGGATTACAGCTTCGAATGTATCGGTAACGTGAACCTGATGCGTGCTGCGCTGGAATGCTGTCACAAAGGCTGGGGCGAGTCGGTAATCATCGGCGTTGCGCCTTCGGGCCAGGAAATTGCTACCCGCCCATTCCAGCTGGTGACCGGTCGCGTCTGGCGCGGTTCGGCCTTCGGTGGCGTCCGTGGTCGTACCGAGCTGCCGAGCTATGTTGAAAAAGCTCAGAAAGGCGAAATTCCGCTGGATACTTTCATCACCCATACCATGGGTCTGGAAGACATCAACAAGGCATTCGACTTGATGCACGAAGGCAAAAGCATCCGCACAGTCATTCACTTTTAAGCAGTTGCAAGCTTCAAGCGACAAGCTACAAGAGGGTTCCGCGCCTCTTGCAGCTTGAAGCTTGTAGCTTGTGCCTGGGAGTTTACGACCATGGCTCTAGAGAATATTTCCTGCCAGAAAAGTTTTGGCGGTTGGCACAAGCGCTACAAGCATCATTCCGAGGTGCTTGGCTGTGACATGGTGTTTGCCGTTTATCTGCCGCCACAGGCGGAGCAGGGCGGTAAGTTACCGGTTCTGTATTGGCTCTCGGGCCTGACCTGTACCGATGAAAACTTCATGCAAAAAGCTGCCGCTCAGCGGGTGGCAGCAGAGCTGGGCTTGATCATTGTCGCGCCTGATACCAGCCCGCGCGGACCGGATGTTGCCGGTGATCCTGATGGTGCATGGGATTTTGGTCTGGGTGCCGGGTTCTATCTCAATGCTACGCAGCAGCCTTGGGCGAAGCATTACCGTATGCACGACTATGTAGTGAACGAGCTGCCCGCTCTGGTTGAGGAGCATTTCCCTGCTTCGCAGGCTCGCGGGATCAGTGGTCACTCCATGGGCGGTCACGGTGCTCTTGTCTGCGCATTGCGTAATCCCGGGCGCTACAAATCGGTATCGGCATTCTCACCGATTTCTAATCCGATGGATTGTCCGTGGGGCCAGAAAGCTTTTTCCCGCTACCTGGGTGAAGAGCGTTCGCGCTGGCGTGAATGGGATGCAAGCGTGCTGATTGCCGATGCACGCGAGAAGTTGCCGATGTTGGTGGACCAAGGCGATCGCGATGATTTCCTTGCTAATCAGCTTAAACCCGAGGCACTGGTTCAGGCGGCCAAAGCGGCTGGTCATCCCCTGACATTGCGTATGCAACCGGGCTATGACCACAGCTATTTCTTCATCGCCAGCTTCATCGAAGACCACCTTCGGCATCATGGCGACGCGTTGAACAGCTAAGCGTCGACAAAGTAGGTAGAATCACGCCCTGACTTTTTCCAGGGCGTTTTTTTATGCGTATTGGCCATGGCTATGATGTGCACCGTTTCGCTGAAGGCGATTTCATCACCTTGGGTGGCGTGCGCATCGCGCACCGTTTCGGTCTGCTTGCCCATTCCGATGGCGATGTACTGTTGCACGCCTTGAGCGATGCACTGCTCGGCGCCGCAGCGCTGGGTGATATCGGCAAGCATTTCCCTGACACCGATCCGCAGTTCAAAGGTGCTGACAGCCGTGCGCTGTTGCGCCACGTATTGAGTCTGGTGCGGGGCAAAGGCTGGAAAGTCGGCAACGTAGACGCAACGATTGTCGCTCAGGCGCCCAAAATGGCTCCCCACATCGAATCCATGCGTGCATTGATCGCCGAGGATCTCCAGATCGATCTGGATCAGGTAAACGTCAAGGCCACCACGACTGAAAAGCTTGGCTTTGCCGGTCGCGAAGAAGGCATCGCGGTTCACGCCGTCGCGCTGTTGCTGTCCGCATGACCGAAGTAGAACTGCTCGGTCCGCAAGCGTATGGTCCGCCGCTGGGGAGTGCGGTGCTCAAAGAGACTGCCGAAGATTTTCAGGTCGACGAAGTCCTTGATATCCCGTTGTCCGGCGACGGTGAGCACCTCTGGTTGTGGGTCGAAAAACGCGGCCTCAACACTGAAGAGGCAGCCCGTCGCCTGGCCCGTGCTGCTGGCGTACAGCTCAGGACTGTCAGCTATGCCGGCCTCAAGGATCGTCAGGCGTTGACCCGGCAGTGGTTCAGCATCCAGTTGCCGGGCAAGGCCGACCCTGATTTGAGCTCGGCAGAAAACGAAACACTGAAAATTCTCAAGAGCACCCGACACAAGCGCAAGCTACAGCGCGGTGCTCATGCGGCAAACGGCTTCACCCTGCGTCTGACCCGGTTGAACGCCGACAAGGAAGCGCTGAACATTCGCCTTGAGTCGATCGCCAAGGCGGGGATCCCCAACTACTTTGGTGCCCAGCGCTTTGGGTATCAAGGTGGCAATCTGGGTGAGGCGCGTAGCTACGCCATGCGTCAGGCGTTGCCGGAACAGCGGGCAGTGCGTTCCCGGTTGCTGTCCACGGCCCGCAGTTATCTTTTCAATCAGGTGCTTGCTGCCCGTGTCGCAGATGGTTCCTGGCAGGTTGCGCAAGTCGGTGATCTGCTGGCTTTCACCGACAGCCGTAGTTTTTTTCCGGCTGGCGTGGATGAGTGCAATGATCCGCGACTCGCGATTCTTGATCTGCATCCGACTGGCCCGCAATGGGGAGAAGGCCCATCGCCAGCCTCCGGAGCCACGGCAACGCTGGAGAATGACGTCGCCAATCGTGAGTCTGCACTGCGCGACTGGCTGACGAGAGCGGGAATGGAGCACGAACGGCGCATCCTGCGACTGCCCATTGGGCGGTTGACGTGGCATTATCCCGAGCCTGACATTCTGCAACTGGAATTCGTCCTTCCGCCCGGATGCTTCGCCACTGTACTGGTGCGCGAACTTGTTGATCTGGCGCCGGTTGGGCAGACGGACAGCTCATGCGTATTCTGATTTCTAACGATGATGGGGTCGCCGCGCCCGGTCTCGCCGCCTTGTATGCGGCGCTGGCCGATTACAGCGAGTGTGTGGTGATCGCCCCCGATCAAGACAAAAGCGGCGCCAGCAGCTCGCTGACGCTCGACCGCCCTTTGCATCCTCATGCATTGGCGAACGGTTTCATCAGCGTCAATGGCACGCCGACCGATTGCGTGCACCTGGGGCTGAACGGGTTGCTGGAAGTGCAACCGGACATGGTGGTGTCGGGGATCAACCTGGGCGCTAATCTGGGCGACGACGTTTTGTATTCCGGGACAGTGGCCGCAGCCCTTGAGGGGCGGTTCCTGGAGAAACCTTCGTTTGCCTTTTCGTTTCTGTCGCGTCAGCCGGATAACCTTGCCACCGCAGCGCATTATGCGCGCGTGTTGGTCGAGGCTCATGAACAGCTCGATTTGCCGCCTCGCACAGTGCTGAACGTGAATATTCCAAATCTGCCGCTTGACCGTATCCGGGGCATCCAGTTGACCCGGCTTGGGCATCGGGCGCGAGCCGCAGCGCCGATCAAGGTAGTCGATCCTCGTGGACGCGCCGGCTACTGGATCGCGGCGGCAGGTGACGCTGAGGATGGCGGCGCCGGGACAGACTTTCATGCAGTGATGCAAGGCTATGTTTCAATCACTCCCTTGCAGCTGGATCGTACTTACCAGGACGGGTTCGCTAGCCTGAACAAATGGCTGGAGGGCCTTCTTTGATGTCTCGCGAGCAAGATGATCTGTTACGTCGTGGAATCGGGATGACCTCCCAGCGGACTCGAGAACGTCTGATTCAACGTCTTTACGAGGAAGGGCTTTCCAACGCGCAGGTGCTGGAAGTCATTCGCAAAACGCCACGGCATTTGTTTGTCGATGAAGCTCTGGCTCATCGAGCCTATGAAGATACAGCGCTCCCGATCGGCCACAACCAGACGATTTCACAGCCTTACATGGTGGCGCGCATGAGCGAGCTGCTGTTGGCGGCAGGTCCTCTGGACAAGGTGCTGGAGATCGGAACCGGTTCCGGCTACCAGACCGCTGTCCTTGCGCAACTAGTCGAGCGGGTGTTCTCG
Source organism: Pseudomonas maioricensis (assembly GCF_022790535.1). Taxonomy (GTDB): domain Bacteria; phylum Pseudomonadota; class Gammaproteobacteria; order Pseudomonadales; family Pseudomonadaceae; genus Aquipseudomonas; species Aquipseudomonas maioricensis. Next base: position 91,640 of record NZ_LOHG01000014.1, on the reverse strand, counting down.
GTTGAGCGAATCAAGGTATTGCAGGATCGCGCCAAGGAACGTCTGGTCGAGCTTAATCTGCGTAATGTGGTATTCCGCTGGGGTGATGGTTGGGAAGGTTGGCCTGCACTGGCACCCTACAACGGAATCATCGTGACCGCCGTCGCAACGGATGTACCTCAGGCGCTGCTTGACCAACTGGCACCTGGAGGGCGGCTGGTGATCCCGGTGGGGTCAGGCGAAGTACAGCAATTGATGCTGATTGTGCGTGAGGAAAACGGGTTCTCCCGGCATGTGCTTGGCGCCGTGCGCTTTGTACCTTTGCTCAATGGTCCGCTGGCTTGATAGCTGTTCACTGAATTCTGGGGAATGCGGCCTGTCTATCTCATGGCATCAAGGGCCAGTCTCTGGAATGAACCCGTGACACGGCTATTCTGATCGCATCAATTTGATTCAGAACAGTTAAGCAGTAGCTGCCAGTCGTTATTACGGCACAATAGGCATCTTTAATTCAGTCACCAGTAAAGGGAGTGGCGGGTGAGTCGCACAGTCATTCGGCAGCGTAGTTATTCAACAAGTTTTCAGCGGCTGGTGATTGGCATTGCGCTCAGTGTCCTCTTGGTCGGATGCTCCAGCTCGCCCTCCGGTGGCGTGCGTGTGGTCGATCGTAATAACAATGCTGCGCCTCAACGTCCGACGGTGACGACAGGGCAATACGTTGTCCGTCGCGGTGACACGCTCTTCTCCATCGCCTTCCGTTACGGCTGGGATTACAAGGCGCTGGCGGCACGTAACCAGATTCCAGAGCCCTATACGATTCGTCCGGGTCAGACGATTCGCTTTGACGGCCGTTCAAATTCAACATTTTCAACGGTTGCGGCAGCGCCGGGAGGTGTGCGCCCACCTGTTGCTTCCACAACGACTTCGACCACAACCAGCCCTTCTGGCTCGGTAAAAACCACGGTTATTTCCAAGCCAGTGACGGTTGTTCCTCCTCCGGCGAACGAGTCAACAGGGCCCGCCGGGCCGTCTCCGAAAGGCTGGACATGGCCGTCTAACGGCGTTTTGATCGGGAAATTTTCTTCAAACGGTAGTTTGAATAAAGGCATTGATATCGCTGGAGATTTGGGACAGCCTGTTTTGGCTGCGTCTGATGGGTCGGTGGTTTACGCCGGGAGTGGCTTGCGGGGCTACGGCGAATTAGTCATCATCAAACACAGCGATACCTACGTCAGTGCTTACGGTCACAACCGTAGGCTGTTGGTACGGGAGGGGCAACAGGTCAAGGCAGGGCAGACGATTGCCGAGATGGGGTCAACAGGAACTGACCGGGTGAAGTTGCATTTTGAGATTCGCCGCCAGGGCAAACCTGTAGATCCGCTGCAATTCCTGCCGCGTCGTTGATTGTTGCCAGCCTGTTCCTAGCGTAGAGGGACAGGCTCAAGCGTTGCCATGGAATTGGCGTCGCTGGAGCTTGAGGTCGAACTCACCAAAGGACTATAACAATGGCTCTTAGCAAAGAAGCGCCGGAGTTTGACATCGACGATGAGGTTCTCCTTATGGAGGCCGGCATCGTTCTGGAATCGGAGCTTGAAGCGGACGAGAAGCAGACCCCTGCTGCCTCTGCGCCCCGTACCAGAGCAAAAAACTCCACATCGCTCAAACAGCACAAATATATCGACTACACCCGGGCGCTTGATGCTACCCAGTTGTACCTCAATGAAATCGGGTTTTCCCCGCTGCTTTCTCCGGAAGAAGAAGTCCATTTTGCGAGGCTCTCGCAAAAGGGTGATCCGGCTGGTCGTAAGCGCATGATTGAAAGCAACTTGCGACTGGTGGTGAAAATTGCCAGACGTTATGTCAATCGTGGGTTGTCGTTGCTGGACCTGATTGAAGAGGGCAACCTCGGGCTTATCAGAGCGGTCGAAAAATTCGATCCGGAACGTGGATTCCGTTTCTCAACCTACGCAACATGGTGGATTCGTCAGACCATTGAGCGTGCGATCATGAATCAGACCCGAACCATTCGGCTGCCTATTCATGTCGTCAAAGAACTCAACGTCTATTTGCGGGCTGCCCGTGAATTGACGCAAAAACTCGATCACGAACCCTCTCCTGAAGAAATCGCCAACCTGCTTGAAAAGCCGGTGGGTGAGGTCAAGCGCATGCTTGGTCTGAATGAGCGCGTTTCCTCTGTCGATGTTTCTCTCGGTCCGGACTCCGACAAGACATTGCTCGATACCCTGACCGATGATCGCCCCACCGATCCTTGTGAGTTGCTGCAGGACGATGATCTTTCACAGAGCATCGACCAATGGCTCTCAGAGCTGACTGACAAGCAGAGAGAGGTCGTGATACGGCGTTTCGGCTTGCGTGGTCATGAGAGCAGTACGCTTGAAGATGTAGGGCTGGAAATCGGTCTTACTCGTGAGCGTGTCAGACAGATCCAGGTTGAGGGCCTCAAGCGCTTGCGTGAGATCCTTGAAAAGAACGGGCTATCCAGTGAATCACTGTTTCAATGATGTGAATGTTCACAAAGATAAACGGTAAGTTTATCTTTCGCGCCACAAAAAACACTCCGTTAAGGGGTGTTTTTTTTGGTCTGAAGTTAAAGACGGGTTCGGCGCCGCTCATTAACGTCGTTTGGCTTATACGTAAGTTATCCGGATGCTTTCGACGTCAGTCATTACTTACACAGGCTGTAAGCCTTTGCGAAATACAATGCACAACATTGACCTGTGCGGATGTAGTAGTTCTCTAACCCTATGAAATGAAAGACGTTTAATTTATGTCCGTGATGCGCTGAGAGATCTTGAAAGATTTTGGCTACTTGCCCTCTGCGCAGAAAACACTACTATCAGAACTGTGTCTACGGATGGACGCAGGCCGTCAAGGATGACAGTCAAGGACATCGCAGGACGCGATTCATCAGGATGATGAAAGGGATTAAAAGGATTAAGGAAAAAATGTGGGCGGGTCATACCGCCCCTTTTTTCGTCTGGAGAAAAGTATTATCCCGGATAAACAGGCAGGCACAAAAAAGCCCCGCGAGGGGCTCTCTTGAACAGCCTGGACGCTTAACGTTCCAGGTCTGCGATCTTGCCGGTTTTGCCATCCCACTCTGCTGCGTCAGCCAGGGCGTCTTTCTTCTCGGTGATGTTCGGCCAGACGTCCGCGAGCTCGGCGTTGAGCTCGATGAAGTTTTCCATCCCTGCAGGGATCTCATCCTCCGAGAAAATGGCCTGAGCGGGGCATTCAGGCTCGCAAAGCGCACAGTCAATGCACTCATCCGGGTGAATCACCAGGAAGTTCGGGCCTTCGTAGAAGCAGTCCACCGGACAGACTTCTACACAGTCGGTGTATTTGCACTTGATGCAGTTGTCGGTGACGACGAAGGTCATTTCTAATTCTCTCCTCAGGCGGCGACAGCAGAGCCCTTCGGTATAGGGTTGCCAGGTTCGGGAAGTCTCCCGCGCCGTGTGAAACACATGCATTAGGTAAACGGCGCTGAATGCAGATCGACTGCACGCACGGCGTTCGACCCTGGGTTCGCTACGTCTCACGCGGCTCGGATCAGCTGCTCAGCCAGGCTAAAAGCTGTCAGCGTCTCAAACCGCGCGGGATTCTAACAGCTTGTTACGGTTCTCGTTAGATGCGAGTTTGCAGTGCATATAACAACTCTAGCGCCTGACGCGGCGTGACATCGTCGAGTTTGGCTCTGGAAAGCTCTTCGAGCACCGGGTGTGGCAGGCTCGCGAACATGTCGCTTTGCTGGGGCGCAGCGGGTTTTCCAGGTTTTGGACGAGGCTGTTCGTGGGGCAGGCTGGTGGTCTCCAACCGGTGTAAATGCTCCTTCGCCCGGCCAATCACTTTCGCCGGAACCCCCGCCAATTGGGCGACAGCCAGGCCATAGCTCTGGCTGGCAGGCCCTGGCAGAACCCGGTGCAGGAACACAATTCGCTCGTTGTGCTCGGTCGCATTGAGGTGCACATTGGCGACCAGCGGTTCGCTTTCCTGCAGCACGGTCAGCTCGAAATAGTGGGTGGCGAACAGCGTGTAGGCGCGTAACTGGGCGAGACATTCTGCCGCAGCCCATGCCAGAGACAGCCCATCAAATGTGCTGGTGCCGCGTCCAACCTCGTCCATCAGCACCAGACTGCGATCAGTGGCGTTGTGCAGGATGTTGGCCGTTTCGCTCATTTCGACCATGAACGTCGAACGCCCGCCTGCGAGGTCATCGCTGGAGCCGATTCGAGTGAAAATCCGGTCCACCAGTGACAGCTCGCAGCTTGCCGCTGGCACGAAGCTACCGATGTGGGCCAGCAACACGATCAGTGCGGTCTGGCGCATATAGGTCGACTTACCGCCCATGTTCGGGCCGGTGATGACCAGCATTCGGGTCTTGTCATCAAGGTCCAGATCGTTGGCCACGAACGGCGAGGTCAGCACCTGTTCCACGACCGGATGCCGACCCTGGTCGATGCGCATACAAGGCTCATCGACGAACTGCGGGCAGTTCAGGTCCAGGTTCAGGGCGCGTTCGGCCAGGTTGCTCAGCACATCCAGCTCGGCCAGTGCCGAGGCGGTGTCCTGCAGCGGCGCGAGATGGCCGATCAGGTCCTCAAGCAATGCTTCGTAAAGCATTTTCTCGCGAGCCAATGCCCGGCTTTTGGCTGACAACGCCTTGTCTTCGAACTCTTTCAGTTCCGGCGTTATGAAGCGCTCGGCACCCTTCAGGGTTTGCCGACGGATGTAGTCTGCGGGCGCCTGTTCGGCCTGTTTGCTCGGCAATTCAATGAAGTAGCCGTGAATCCGGTTGTAGCCGACTTTCAGATTGGCCAATCCGGTACGGGCTTTTTCACGGGCCTCAAGGTCAATCAGGAACTGCCCGGCGTTTTCGCTTAGCGACTGCAGCTCGTCCAGCTCAGCGTCATAACCCGTTTTAAGAACCCCGCCGTCGCGGATCACCGCTGGCGGGTTATCAATGACGGCTCGTTGCAGCAAATCGGCCAGCTCCGGATAGACGCCGGTGACCTTGGCCAGTTGCTGCAAATGCGGCGCTTCCAGTTCGGCCATTGCCGTTTGCAATTCGGGCAACGCACTCAGGGCGTCGCGCAGGCGAGCGAGGTCGCGTGGCCGGGCATTGCGCAGACCGATGCGGGCAAGGATTCGCTCGATATCGCCGATTTCCTTCAACTGTGGCTGCAGGTTTTCGAAGCGATAACGCTCAAGCAGGCACTTGATTGAGGATTGCCGTGCCTTGAGGATCGACAGGTCGCGCAAAGGACGATTCAACCAGCGGGTCAGAAGGCGCGTACCCATTGCGGTCTGGCAGCGATCTACCACCGACTGCAAGGTGTTGTCGCGACCACCGGCCAGGTTGGTGTCCAGTTCGAGGTTGCGTCGGGTGGCACCGTCGAGGATGACCGTATCGTCAAGACGCTCATGACGCAGGCTACGCAGGTGCGGCAGGGCAGTACGCTGGGTTTCTTTGGCGTAGCCCAGCAGGCAACCGGCAGCACCGATCGCCAGGGTCAGGTTTTCGCAGCCAAAGCCTTTCAAGTCCTGAGTCGAGAACTGCTGGCAAAGACTTTTGAGTGCCGAGTCACGCTCGAAATCCCACGGCGCGCGGCGGCGTGATCCTCGACGTTTTTCAGCAGGCAGACCTTGTGGCCAGTCATCGGGGATGAGCAGCTCCACGGGGTTGATACGCTCAAGTTCAGCCAGCAGGTTCTCCCAGCCCTTGATTTCGAGCACGCTGAAATTGCCACTGGTGATGTCCATCACCGCCAGGCCGAACAGGCGTTCGTCACCCAGTACCGCAGCAATCAGATTGTCGCGGCGCTCGTCGAGCAGGGCCTCATCGCTGACAGTGCCGGGAGTGATGATGCGCACGACTTGTCGATCAACCGGGCCTTTACTGGTCGCTGGATCACCGACCTGCTCGCAGATCACCACTGACTCGCCGAGCTTGACCAGCTTGGCCAGATAGCCTTCAGCCGCGTGATAAGGAATCCCGCACATAGGGATGCTCTGACCGGCAGACTGGCCCCGCGCTGTCAGGGTGATATCCAGCAATTTGGCGGCTTTCTTCGCATCTTCGTAGAAAATTTCGTAGAAATCGCCCATGCGATAGAACATCAACTGGTCAGGATGCTGATTCTTCAGCCGCCAGTACTGTTGCATCATCGGGGTGTGTGAAGAGAAATCGGAAATTGCTTTATTCATCAGATAGTTAGGCAAGTTCGTTGGAAGAGTGGGGCAAAGTCGGAGGCGAACCCGATAACCCTTCTGGGGCTAACTGGCCGGTAAGTCCGTGTGTTTTGCGATGGGCGCAAGATTACCACGCGAGGCTTCGCTACGCAGGTCTGCTGCAAGTCGGCTGATTCGTCACCGAGCGTTTCCGGACGGCCACAGAGGTGAAATCGCTGTATAGACTTTGCTGCGTCGCCTCTCAATCCCGAGCAGGCGTTTATGTAAAAGGAATTTTATATGGCTAACAAACGCGGAAGGGATTCCGGAAGCGGGCGTTTCATTCCCATCGAGGAGGCCCGGCGACGCCCGAAGGAAACAACGGTTGAAACCATCAAGAAGCCGCACTGCCCGAAAACCCGGGATAAATGACGCATACATGAGGGCGGTCGCGATCAGGCCGCTCTCTGCTTGCACCTTCGAAGCGCTCGTGTACGGTGTTGGTTTACTCGCCTTTCCAAAGGAAGAGCATCTTGGATGAAATCACCCGGCTTGCCGCCACCCTTGGCAAGCATCTGCAATCGATCAACGCGCAGGTCAGCACCGCCGAGTCCTGTACCGGCGGCGGCATCGCCGAAGCGATTACCCGGATACCCGGCAGTTCGGCCTGGTTCGAGGCGGGTTATGTCACTTACTCCAATCACCAGAAAACCCTCCAGTTGCAAGTACCGACCGAGTTGTTTGCCCGCGTCGGTGCGGTCAGCGAAGAGGTGGTGCGCGCGATGGTGTCGGGTGCGCAACGTCATAGCGGTGCAGGATTTGCTGTCGCGGTCAGTGGCGTCGCCGGGCCCGATGGCGGCTCGGTCGAGAAGCCGGTCGGCACTGTATGGTTGTGCTGGGGCGTGGGTGAAAAGCTGATTTCACGGCGCGAACAGTTCGCCGGAGACCGTGACGAGGTGCGCCGACAAACGGTGAAAGCCGCGCTAGAGGGGCTGATCCGGCTTGTCAGTGCAGAAATACCAACTCGGGGGTAGGCGAGCGCTCAACCCTGTGGAATAATACTGTCTACTTATACAGGTGTTGTGGCCGTCAGGCCCCTAATTGAATTTGATTACGTGAGGACTTCAATGGACGACAACAAGAAGAAAGCCTTGGCTGCGGCCTTGGGTCAGATCGAGCGTCAATTCGGTAAAGGTGCCGTAATGCGCATGGGTGACCATGACCGCCAGGCGATTCCTTCTATCTCCACCGGTTCACTCGGGCTCGATATCGCGCTGGGTATCGGTGGTTTGCCGAAAGGCCGGATCGTTGAAATCTATGGTCCTGAGTCTTCCGGTAAAACGACGCTGACGCTGTCGGTTATCGCCCAGGCCCAGAAAATGGGTGCAACTTGTGCGTTCGTCGATGCCGAGCACGCGCTTGATCCAGAATACGCAGGCAAGCTGGGCGTCAATGTTGACGACCTGCTGGTTTCGCAGCCCGATACCGGTGAGCAGGCACTGGAAATCACCGACATGCTGGTGCGTTCCAATGCAATCGACGTCATCGTTGTCGACTCCGTTGCCGCTCTGGTGCCGAAGGCTGAAATCGAAGGCGAAATGGGTGACATGCACGTGGGTCTGCAGGCTCGTCTGATGTCTCAGGCGCTGCGCAAGATCACCGGCAACATCAAAAACGCCAACTGTCTGGTTATCTTCATTAACCAGATCCGTATGAAGATCGGTGTAATGTTCGGTAGTCCGGAGACCACCACTGGTGGTAACGCGCTGAAGTTCTACGCTTCGGTCCGTCTGGATATCCGTCGTACCGGTGCAGTTAAAGAGGGCGACGAAGTCGTCGGCAGTGAAACCCGTGTCAAAGTCGTCAAGAACAAGGTGGCCCCGCCGTTCCGTCAGGCCGAGTTCCAGATTCTTTACGGCAAGGGTATCTACCTCAATGGCGAGATCATTGATCTGGCCGTACTGCATGGTTTCGTAGAGAAGTCCGGTGCATGGTACAGCTACCAAGGCAGCAAAATCGGCCAGGGTAAAGCCAACTCGGCCAAGTTCCTGGCGGATAACCCGGAAGTTGGTGCCACCCTTGAGAAGATGATTCGTGAGAAGCTGCTGACTCCAGGTGTTGATACCAAATCCGAAGCCTCTCGTGCACCAGCGCCTGCTGATGACATGGCTGAAGCTGACGTTGATCTCTGATAGATCATGTCGGTTGTACTCGATACACCTGTCGCCGTAAGGCGCACCGCAATGGACCTGCTCGCACGACGCGAGCACGGTCGTGTCGAGCTGACGCGCAAACTGCGTCAGCGCGGCGCAACTCCTGAACTCATCGAACCTGCTCTCGACCGCCTTGTTGAAGAAGGGCTGTTGTCAGAAGCGCGCTACCTCGAAAGTTTCGTCTCTTACCGTGCACGCTCGGGCTATGGTCCTGCGCGTATTCGCGAGGAGCTGAATCAGCGTGGATTGCAACGCGCGGAAATCGAACAGGCGATTCGGGAGTGTGGTTTTGATTGGCAGGAAAAGCTGCATGAAATCTGGCAGCGCAAGTTCGCCGGGCAGTTGCCCGCAGACGCGCGGGAACGTGCCAGGCAAGGTCGTTTCTTGAGTTACCGTGGTTATCCAATGGATATGATTGGCCGCCTGCTGAGCGGCCGTGGCGAGGACGACTGATCCTCAGGATTCTTTTGACGACTCGGATTCTCGGGTTTTCAGCTTTGCTGCTGGTTGAACCCAGTTTTCCGACAGGTTGATGTAGTCGACCAATTCCCGCAGCCGCCCTTGATTACGTCCACTGAAACTAAACACCAAGCGCGTCAGATGGCTAAAATCAGCCTCGTGTTCTTCACCCTGATAAGCATGTTGCTGAAAGTCTTCTGCCAGACGCAGGTCGGCGAATGCCTCTTGCATATGCGCAATGGCTTGCTCGGTGAGCGGGTGATGCATGCGCAGGATGAACTTGTTCTTCAGCCAGCGGCTTGAATGGAAGTTGCTGTAGAACTGATCGATTTCCTCAACTGCTTCTTCGGCGCTGTAGACCAGGCGCAGTAGCTTCATGTCATTTGGCAGAATGTAGTGATTTTCTTCCAGCTGACTTTTGATGAAGTCCAGCGCGCTCTGCCAGAAGCTTCCTCCTGGCACGTCCAGTAGCACGATAGGCACCAGTGGACTTTTCCCGGTCTGAATCAGTGTCAGTACTTCCAGAGCTTCATCAAGCGTGCCGAAACCACCTGGGCAAAGCACCAGCGCATCGGCTTCTTTGACAAAGAACAGCTTGCGCGTAAAGAAGAAGTGGAAGGGCAGCAGGTTGCCTGTGCCCTCGACCGTGGCGTTAGCGTGCTGCTCGAACGGCAAAGTGATGTTGAAGCCCAGGCTGTGATTCAGCCCGGCGCCTTCATGGGCTGCGGCCATGATGCCGCCGCCCGCGCCGGTGATGACCATCAGATCCGCTTTGGCCAGCAATGCGCCAAGCTCCTTGGCCAGCGCATACAGTGGATGTTCAACGGGGGTGCGGGCGGAGCCGAAGACCGTCACCTTGCGGCGCCCGCGGAACTGCTCAAGCACTCGAAAGGCATTGTCCAGTTCGCGCAAGGCTTGCAGGGTGATTTTTGCGTTCCAGCGATTGCGATCGTCCTGGGCCATGCGCAATACGGTCAGCATCATGTCGCGATAGAGCGGAAGGTTTGGACTGTTGGGGGCTACCAGATTGATCTGTTCTTCGATCTTGCTGGTGAGGTCTTTACCGTTACTTTGAAAGTGGCTGCTCAGCAGGTCATTAGGGACATAAGGCATTAAGGGCTTCTCCGTGCGCGAAATCATCGCTCCAGCTCGCACCGTCGTCTGAAGCGTGACGCTTATTCCAATTCGATAATGTGCCTAGCCTGCATGGAACTGGCAACGTTTGTTTATGGCATTAAATTTCCGCTGTTCAAGCTAGTGGGAAATAGAGGGTACACAGAGCACTGGCAGGCAGTGACGGCGAATCGGTAGGAGCTGCTGAAGGCTGCGAATATCTGCGCGTCGGAAATAACGCTTTCGCAGCCTTAGAGAACGATGTCTGTAGGAGCAGCCACTCGCTCCAACACTATTAAAACCAATGTCTACGCAGGCACCATCGCAAACCCGATGCCAACGCGGTGCTGTGGGAGCCGGGCTTGCCCGCGATGCGGGCACCTCGGTGTGTCAGTTGAATCGAGTCGCCCTTATCGCGGGCAAGCCCGGTTCCCACATGGCAGCTCCTCAGGACGAGGGCTGGTGCGTTCTTACTTCTTGACCGAACAGTCGCTGGCCTTGAATACCTGACTGGTTACCGGACGATTAGTCTTGTACTCGGTGAACTGATACTTGAGTACTGCTCCCTTGCTCATCAGTTGGCGGTAGCCATTGTTGTGGCAAACGCTATTGCCCAACTGGTTGCGTACCGCGTCAGGATTGGCACGCATCTGCTGGGCCTGGCCCGCGCGAACGCTCAAATGGTTGATCAACTGATTGCCCTCAACCGTGTAACCCTGATCAAGAATGTCCTCGTTGATGGCCCTCGGTGTGCCGACGCTGCTTTCCTTCGCAACTTTTTCAAGCATTTTGCTCAGTTCGAAATCCTGCTTCGACGCCGCCTGGGCGCAGAACGGAACAGCGAGCAGCAACATGAGGGTGGGGACGGTAAGGCGCAGCATTAAATTCTCCTGATTCAGTGACTGGCCCGTTGGACCGGTGACTTGCAAGTATGTTCAGCAGGCAGCAGGGCTGGATGTGCATGAACGATGGCGAAGTATAAGGATGACGCGCATTGAAAGCGATTCGTCCATCGACAGCGCGGGCCGGACAGGACGTGGCTCTGTTAAACTGCGCAGACTTTTCAGCCCGCCGAGTTATCGCAGTGTTCACGCTTCCCTTTCATCGACGCATGCCATTATGAGTCACGCCGTTTCTCGCCTGCGCGATCGCCGTCTGGCGCAGAGTACCAAGCCGTTTATTGCACGTGGGTCGCGCGCGCCACGCTGCAATCAGTGTCGAGTGATCCCCGAGTACTGCCTGTGTGGGTGGAAGCCAAATGTGGCGACCAATTCGGCCATGTGTCTGCTCATGTACGACACTGAGCCGCTTAAGCCGACCAATACCGGCTGGCTGATTGCGGACGTTGTCGATGACACTCATGCATTTGGCTGGTCGCGCATAGAGGTCGATGAGCAGTTGCTGGCATTGCTGGATGACCCACAATGGCAGCCCTATATTGTTTTCCCGGGCGAGTTTGTGGCTCCGCAACGGGTGGTCAACCAGGTCATTCCGGAAGAGGGCAAGCGTCCGCTCTTCATCTTGCTGGATGCGACCTGGCCCGAAGCGCGCAAGATGTTTCGCAAAAGCCCTTACCTTGAACGGTTTCCGGTGCTCAGCCTTGAGCCGGAACAGATGTCCCGCTATCGCCTGCGCCGCTCGAAGCGTGATGATCATTTTTGCACGGCGGAAGTCGCGGCATTGTGTCTGGAGCTGGCCGGTGATACGCAAGCCAGCGGGGTGCTTGATGCTTATCTGGATGTGTTTACTGCTCACTATCTGGGCGCTAAGTATCAAAAAAGCATTGATTCGGATGATGTCTCTCACACCCATCTGAAGGCTTTTCTCTGAGTTGATATTGCGCCTTCGCGAGTGAGGCGCAGATGTGTGCGAAATAACCTCTGTTTGCTGCCGGGTTAATGCTTGACCACCCCGGTTTCGCTGGGCATGCTGGCGCCGCATAAAGGCCCGGACGGTTGTTTTTCGCAGACTGAGGTTCGCGCTGCGTATTGATGCGACACGTGTTTGCTGGCATTTGCCAATGCCTTGCTGGGCGCTGAATGGATCGGCGCCCACTTATAAGTACAGGACCACCCCATGACTTACGAAATCCTGATTGCCGATGACCATCCGCTGTTCCGCAGCGCGTTGCATCAGGCATTGAGCCTTGGCCTCGGTCCTGATGTGAGACTCGTGGAGGCGGAGAGCATTGCCCAGCTTGAAGCGCGTCTGGATGAGAAGTCTGACTGGGATCTGGTCCTGCTGGACTTGAATATGCCGGGTGCTTATGGCTTTTCCGGTCTGGTCCTGTTGCGTGGCCAGTATCCGCAGATTCCGGTGGTGATGGTGTCCGCGCAGGAAGAAGCCGCCATTGTTGTCAGGTCTCGAGAGTTTGGTGCCAGTGGCTTCATCCCCAAGTCCAGCCCGTTGGAGACCATTCAGCAGGCCGTGCGCAAGGTACTTGAAGGCGATGTCTGGTGGCCGCCGCAGGCTAACGAAGCCGTGAGTGTTTCTGATGAAGCCAAAGCCGCCAGCGCGGGTCTGGCAAGTCTCACGCCTCAGCAGTTCCGGGTATTGACCATGGTCTGTGAAGGATTGCTGAACAAGCAGATTGCCTATGAGCTGACTGTGTCCGAGGCAACGATCAAGGCCCATGTCACGGCGATATTTCGCAAGCTGGGTGTGCGGACACGAACTCAGGCTGCGCTGCTTCTGCAACAGCTGGAATCGATTTCTCCAAACGGATAACTCTGGACCACCCAACGTTCACAATTTTTTGATCTGTCCTGAATTAGCTTCCATCATCTTTTTTGCACAGCAGCCTATCTATGTCTCCTTTCAAAGGCCAAACGGGCCTGAAACGTATCCTGAATGCCGCCGGTTATTCTTTCGATGGTCTGTCTGCCGCTTTCAAGGGTGAAGCCGCTTTCAGGCAATTGGTGCTTCTCAACGTAGTGCTGGTGCCACTGGCTTTTATCGTCGATGTGAGCAAGGGCGAGCGCGCGTTATTGATCGCGGTGTGCCTGCTGGCATTGATCGTAGAACTGCTCAATTCGGCGGTTGAAGCGGCCATCGATCGCATTTCCCTGGATTTGCATCCTCTTTCGAAAAACGCCAAAGACATGGGCAGCGCTGCCCAGATGGTCTCGTTGACCATGATCGCTGCTGTATGGCTGTTGATCCTGTTCGGCTGAATCACCTAGTACATGCTTGGCAGCACGATTTCATCGCTGCGCTGGACGCCTTCAGTCAACGAGCGGCACAGGTCGAGAAACTCGCGCATGGCAGAGGTCTGATACTTCTGCTTGTGCCAGATGAAATAGAACTCTCTGGAAAGATCCAGCTCCGGCGTTTCAACTGCCACCAGGCTGCCGCGTCGAATCGCATCCCGCAGCGCCAGTCGCGATATGCAGCCGATCCCCAGGCCTGATTCGACGGCACGTTTGATGGCCTCGGTATGCTCAAGCTCCAGGCGTACATTCAGTGCATTGCGATGATGACGCATCGCCTGATCGAACGTAAGGCGGGTTCCTGAGCCCTGTTCACGCAGGATCCAGGCTTCCTGGGTCAGTTCGTCGAGGCTGGCATGTCCGCGTTTGGCCAGTGGGTGCTGAGGGGCGCAGAAAACGACCAGTTCGTCTTCGACCCAGCGTTGCACTTCAATGTCAGCGTGCGTGCAATCGCCTTCAATCAGACCCAGATCAATTTCGTAGTGTGCGACCTGCTGCACGATGTGAGCGGTGTTCTGTACATGCAGCTTGACCTGGCTCTCCGGGTGACGCTGCATGAAACTGCCGATCAACAGCGTCGCCAGGTAATTGCCGATGGTCAGCGTGGCACCTACCGCCAGTGAGCCGAAACCGGATTTACCATTGAGCAAGTCCTCGATCTCTTTGGCCTGGTCCAGCAGGGCAACCGCTTGGGGCAGTAACTGACGTCCGGTGGCATTCAGGCTCAGGCGTTTACCCGCCCGGTCGAACAACTGGCAGCTGGACTGTCGCTCCAGTTCGGTGATGGACGTGCTGGCGGCCGATTGGGACAGCGATAGCAGGATCGCCGCCCGGGAAACGCTTTCCTGTTGGGCGACGGCTACAAAAACCTGAAGTTGACGTAAAGTAAATCGCATATCTATATAACCGATAACCTATATCTTAATAATTCAGTTAACAGATATTGTGCTTCCCACTAGAATATCGCGCAATAGCGTTCCTACCCGGCGCAAGCGAATCTCAGGAGTTTTCACGTAAATGAGCAACATGAACCACGAGCGTGTTCTAAGCGTCCACCACTGGAACGACACACTCTTCAGTTTCAAGTGCACCCGCGATCCAGGTCTGCGTTTCGAGAACGGTCAGTTCGTCATGATCGGTCTGCAGCAGCCAAACGGGCGCCCGCTCATGCGTGCCTATTCGATCGCCAGCCCCAACTGGGAAGAGCATCTCGAATTCTTCAGCATTAAAGTGCCTGATGGTCCCCTGACTTCGCAATTGCAACACTTGAAGGAAGGCGATGAGATCATCATCAGCAAAAAGCCTACGGGCACGCTGGTACTCGACGACCTCAAGCCGGGCAAGCATCTTTATCTGCTGAGCACGGGTACCGGTCTGGCGCCGTTCATGAGCGTTATTCAAGACCCTGAAACCTATGAGCGTTTTGAAAAAGTCATTCTGTGCCACGGCGTACGCTATGTGAATGAGGTCGCTTATCGCGAATTCATCACCGAACACCTGCCACAGAACGAGTTCTTCGGCGACGCGCTGCGCGACAAGCTCATCTACTACCCGACCGTTACTCGCGAGCCTTTCGAGAACGAAGGTCGTCTGACTGATCTGATGCGTAGCGGCAAGTTGTTCAGCGATATTGGTCTGCCACCGATCAACCCTCAGGACGACCGCGCCATGTTGTGCGGTAGCCCAAGCATGCTCGACGAAACCAGCGAAGTGCTCAACAGCTTCGGTCTGACGGTTTCTCCGCGTATGCGTGAGCCAGGCGACTATCTGATCGAGCGTGCATTCGTCGAGAAGTAAGGGCCGAAATTACGGGGTGGGGTGTGTTCGCACACTCCGCTGATGTGACAAAAAAACCGCCTGGGGGTCACGGACCGGGCGGTTTTTTTGTGGGCGTAGATAAGTCGCCTGGTCAGGCGTTCCCCGGCACCACTTCGAGCACCTTGATGACACCAGGCTCTGGATAGTGCCAGCGTACGTCCAGATCCCAGAACTGTGCACCGTAGCGGCGTTCTGGAGTGGGTGTCTGATAGGCCGGGCGTGGATCCTGCGCCAGGCATTGCTCAATCAGTTCGATCAGCGGTTCATTCAGGCGCATGCCGTGCGCATGAGCCTGCTTCAAGGCTGACTCATCCCAACTCACAGGGATGAGGTCTGGTGCGGCACTGGCCATGTTATTGAAGGCGGTCGACACGTTGTCGGCGTAAGGCACATAGGGCTTGATGTCCAGCACCGGTGTGCCGTCCAGCAAGTCGATGCCCGATAAGTACAGGCGTCCGGCTTCAACCTTGTCCAGTTTGACCACAGACTGGCCGATCCCGTTAGGACGATGCGTGGCGCGGGTCGCAAACACGCCCATCGATTGATTACCGCCCAGCCTGGGGGGGCGTACTTTCAGGCGTGGCTTTTCTTCCAGCGCCAGATGAAAGAGGAATAGCAACCAGACATGACTGACCTGCTCCAGGCCTTGTACCGCATCCCCCTGATCGAACGGCGCTACCAGTTCCAGCACACCGCGCGCCGCCGGGGCCAGTTGTGGCTGGCGTGGGATGGCGAACTTCTCCTTGAAGCAGGAGCGGACAAAGCCGATAGGGGAGACGGTGTAGGAGTCAGTCATGGATGAGCGGAATCAGGCATCCGGTAGGAGCGAACTTGTTCGCGAGGCGCTGTATCGCATAACACCGCCTCGCGAACAAGTTCGCTCCTATCGGGTGCATATACTGACTCAGAGTCAATGCGGTCAAGGGCGAACCCGCAGGGTCAAACCCTTGAGGAAGTTACGCAGCAACTGGTCGCCACACGTGCGGTAGTTGCTGTGGCCGAACTTGCGGAACAGGGCACTCAGCTCAGGCTTGGAGACCGGGAACTCAACCGATTTGAGGATCGCATGCATGTCCTCTTCCTTCAGTTCGAAGGCTACGCGCAGCTTCTTCAAAACGGTGTTGTTGGTGACCGGCAGTTCGACAGGCTGCGGCGCGCGGCTATCGTCCTTGCCACGCTTGAAGATCACCAGGCCATCAAGGAAATGCGCCATGATTTCATCGCTGCAATTCAGATAGCCTTCTTCATCGTCCTTCTTGGTAAAAGCGATAACGTCTGCTTTGGAGACTTCAAAACCGCCGAGCCTGGTGATGTCGACAATTTTGCCGTCGCTGATATCAAGCATGTAGCGCACGCTGCGCAGTACGTCGTTGTTCATCATGATTGGGTAAATCCTGGTAAGGCTGGGGTCACGCTGCAGGAAAGGATCCAGCAGCATTGAACTGAATCAGAACTTCTCTTTGGAAGTCATGTAGCGCCATTGGCCTTCGGGCAACTTGCCCATGGACACGCCGCCGATGCGGATGCGACGGACTGAAACGATCTTCAGGCCAACGGCTTCACACATCTGGGCGATGACGCCGGGTTGAGGGTTTTTCATCGCAAAGCGCAGACGGTTCTCGCTCTGCCAGCTGGCTTTGACCTTGGGCAATTCCGTGCCTTTGTAAGTCATGCCGTGATTGAGCCGGTTGAGACCGTGAGCAACCATCTCGCCGGAAATTTCCACCACGTACTCTTGTTCGATCTTGCTGCGATCATCCGTGAGCTTGCGCAAGATCTTCCAGTCCTGGCTGAACACCATCAGGCCGCTGGCATTGGCCTGCAGCGTCGAGATGGGTTCAAGGCGCAGAAAGTGTCCTTTGAGAGGGCGTTTGCCAAAGCTGTGTTCTTCCGAAAGGCTACCAGGCGTGATCAACGCCAAGGCGTCGGCTTCACTCAGAGTGGCCGGCTTGTGGAAGATGATGGTGACAGGTTCGGGGGCATCGGCTTTGGCTTCGCGATCAAGCACAACCGTTTCGGTATCGACCTTGAACTGCGGTTCATCGATGACTTTACCGTCCACGGTGACCCAGCCGCCCTCGATATACAGCTCAGCCTCCCTGCGGGAGCAGCCGGTCAGCTCGATCAGGCGTTTGGAGAGGCGGATGGGTTCTGACATGACAAAAAGCCGTTACTTGAGAGAAAGGCCGACATTGTACCCGTGCCCGCCCGGTTAATCGCGGCAACATTGCAAATGGTGCGTAATCGGGTCGCTGTCCTCATGGCTGAAGCCACTTCCATCAAACAAAATATTGAATGCATTCTTGTAGGAGCTGCCGAAGGCTGCGATTGCATTTCCCCCCAATACACCGCAATCGCAGCCTTCGGCAGCTCCTACGGGGGGCTTAGTTATCAAAATCGCTGCTCCAGCCTCATCCGCAACATCGGATACGGCTGGCCAAGCCCGTCGACTTCCGAACGGCTGATCACTTCAAAACCCTGCTTGAGGTAAAAGCCCAACGCCTGTGGATTCTGTTCGTTGACGTCCAGCTCGCGGGTCCTGAAGTGTTTGATGCTGTAATCCAGTAGCTGTTTGCCCAGCCCTTGGCCGCGATGATCGGCGTCGATGAACAGCATCTCCAGCTTGCCGATGCTGACCCCGGCGAAGCCCGTGATATTCAGGTGCGAATCCCGGGTGCAGAACAGCGTCACGGTATCCAGATAATGGGTCAACAGCAGCTCCTTAAGCTGCGCGATATAAGCATCGGGCAAAAAGTCATGCGTCGCGCGGACAGCGCTTTCCCAGACTTGAATCAACTGCGGATAGTCATTTTTATCAGCCGTGGAAATCGCCGGATGTTGCATGGGGGGTTGGCTCCATTGAAGGTCGCTTTGTGTTTCTGGCACATCGCTAAAGCGATGCGTTGTTCCGTGGCAAACATGGACCCTGTAGGAGTGAGCTTGCTCGCGATAGCGTCAGGCCAGACGCTAATTCTCAGCAGGTCTAAATCGCGAGCAAGCTCACTCCTACAGGTCCAATATCTGCCGCGAGACAGCGTTGTGTCAGGGACACGGGGGCGATTTTCTACAGAAAAGGCATTTCACTTAAAGGATTAGCTGTTCGATTGGCGGCAGTGCACACGGACTAGCTTAGCCCTTCGAAGCCAAAAAAAGCCCCGCCGTTTGAAGGGCGGGGCTTTTTTATGGCGTCAGATCAAGCAAGCGTCAGAGCGTTTCGGCCCAGAGATCGTACTCATCGGCGTCGGTGACGCGGCACATGACCTTGTCGCCAGGCTTCAAAGTGCTGTTGTCATTCAGAGCGATGAACACATTGCCGTCGATTTCCGGAGCATCGAAGAAGCAGCGGCCTACAGCGCCTTGCTCGTCGACTTCGTCAATCAGCACTTCGATTTCCCGGCCGATTTTCATCTGCAGGCGGGCAGCGCTGATGGCTTGCTGGTGAGCCATGAAACGGTCCCAACGGTCCTGTTTGACGTCGTCTGGCACGATCGCCGCGTCCAGCAGGTTGGCCGGTGCGCCTTCAACCGGCGAGTACTGGAAGCAGCCGACGCGGTCGAGTTGCGCTTCAGTCAGCCAGTCCAGCAGGTACTGGAAGTCTTCTTCAGTTTCGCCGGGGAAGCCGACGATGAAGGTTGAACGGATGATCAGGTCCGGGCATTGCTCACGCCAGTTCTTGATACGGGCCAGAGTCTTGTCTTCGAAGGCCGGACGCTTCATCAGTTTGAGCACTTTCGGGCTGGCGTGCTGGAACGGGATGTCCAGGTACGGCAGGATTTTCCCGGCGGCCATCAGCGGGATCAGCTCATCAACGTGCGGGTACGGGTAAACATAGTGCAGGCGGACCCATACACCCATTGAGCTCAGTGCCTGACACAGCTCGGTCATGCGCGTCTTGACCGGGGCACCGTTCCAGAAGCCAGTGCGGTACTTGACGTCGACGCCGTAGGCGCTGGTGTCCTGAGAGATCACGAGCAGTTCTTTTACGCCAGCCTTGACCAGACGCTGGGCTTCGTCGAGCACATCGCCCACCGGGCGGCTGACCAGTTTGCCGCGCATCGACGGGATGATGCAGAAGCTGCAGCTGTGATTGCAGCCTTCGGAAATCTTCAGGTACGCGTAGTGGCGTGGGGTCAGTTTGACGCCCTGAGGGGGGACCAGATCGATCAGCGGGTTGTGATCGAGCTTCGGAGGCGCTGCATCATGAACGGCGTTGACCACTTGTTCGTATTGCTGCGGGCCGGTAACGGACAGCACGCTTGGGTGTACGTCACGGATCACGCTTTCATCAACGCCCATGCAGCCGGTGACGATGACCTTGCCGTTCTCTTTGATAGCGTCGCCAATCACTTCCAGCGATTCGGCCTTGGCGGCATCGATGAAACCGCAGGTATTGACCACAACGACGTCGGCGTCCTGGTAAGTCGGTACGACTTCGTAGCCTTCCATGCGCAGCTGGGTAAGGATGCGCTCGGAGTCGACCAAGGCTTTTGGGCAACCCAGACTTACAAACCCGACCTTCGGGGCGGATGGCGTGGTGACGGTGGACATTGACTAACCTCGGCGGAGATGTGGGCTTCGGCATATAACCGAGGCAACAGCTGGGCGCTGGTATCCGGAACCGGATTCGTGCGCCTCTGATCAAAAAGTGCGCAATTCTAGCGATCAGCCCGGCGATTGACCAGCGTTATGCAGAGAATTACGACGAGTGCTGCGCTATGCTTCGCGTCGTTACGAAATATGTCGGTTTTTCCGATGTCGGTCGCACGCATTAAGTATTGGCGACTCAAAGCACTATCGCGTGTTGTTGCAGTTAAAGCCTCGGTTTCCGGAGTGGTAAATGAGTCAAGCAAGCAGTCAGGCTGAGACCGGGCATCCAGTGTCAAAACCACTCGCGCTATTGATGGCTGCGGTGGGCGTGGTTTATGGCGATATCGGCACCAGTCCGCTGTACACCCTCAAGGAAGTGTTTCAGGGCGGATATGGCGTGGACGTCACTCATGACGCAGTGCTTGGCATTCTGTCGCTGATCTTCTGGTCGCTGATCTGGGTCGTCTCCTTCAAATACATGGTCTTCATCCTGCGCGCCGACAACCAGGGGGAGGGCGGCATTATGGCGCTCACCGCACTGGCTCGGCGGGCCACTATCAAGTATCCGAAACTGCAGATGACCATGGTGGTTTTCGGTTTGTTTGGTGCTGCGCTGTTTTATGGCGACAGCATGATCACTCCGGCGATTTCCGTGCTGTCTGCGATGGAAGGACTTGAGCTGGCCTTTGACGGGATCGAGCATTGGGTTGTGCCGATGGCATTGGTGGTGCTTGTCGCGCTGTTCCTGATCCAGCGTCATGGCACCGCGCGTATTGGCGTGCTGTTCGGTCCGGTGATGGTGACCTGGTTTGTGGTGCTCGGGCTCTTGGGCATCAACGGCATCGTGCATCAGCCTGAAGTGTTGCATGCAATGAACCCGGTCTGGGCGGTCCGCTTCTTTATCATTCACCCGGGGATCGGTGTCGCGATCCTTGGCGCTGTAGTGCTGGCGTTGACCGGTGCCGAAGCGTTGTACGCGGATATGGGGCATTTTGGTCGCAAGCCGATTGCCCGGGCATGGTTCGCGCTGGTTCTTCCTGCACTGGTGCTCAACTACTTCGGTCAGGGCGCGCTGGTTCTGGAGAATCCAGAGGCTGCTCGTAACCCGTTTTATCTGCTGGCGCCCAGCTGGGCTTTGCTGCCGCTGATCGGCCTGTCGACCCTGGCGACGGTGATTGCCTCGCAGGCGGTGATTTCCGGGGCGTTCTCCATGACGCTGCAGGCCATTCAGCTCGGCTACATCCCGCGCATGTACATTCAGCACACGTCCAGTGATGCGCAAGGCCAGATCTACATTGGTGCGGTGAACTGGTCGTTGATGGTGGGGGTAATTCTCCTGGTGCTGGGCTTCGAGTCCTCGGGCGCGCTGGCTTCGGCTTATGGTGTCGCAGTCACCGGGACGATGTTCTGTACCACCATTCTGGTTTCGTCCGTGATGCTGCTGCTCTGGAAGTGGCCTGCCGTTCTGGCGGTGCCGCTGTTGTTGGCGCTGCTGTTCGTGGACAGCTTGTTCTTTGCTGCCAACGTTCCGAAAGTGATCCAGGGGGGCGCGTTTCCGGTCATTGCCGGGGTGGTGCTGTTTATCCTGATGACCACCTGGAAGCGCGGCAAGCAATTGCTGGTTGACCGCATCGACGAAGGCGGGCTGCCGCTGCCGATCTTTATCAGCAGCATTCGTGTCCAGCCACCTCATCGGGTGCAAGGGACAGCGGTGTTTCTGACTGCCCGCAGCGATGCAGTGCCTCATGCCCTGTTGCACAACATGCTGCACAACCAGGTGCTGCATGAGCAGGTGGTGCTGTTGACGGTGGTCTATGAAGACACTCCAAGGGTTCCGGCGCAGCAACGTTTTGAGGTTGAAGCCTACGGGGAAGGCTTCTATCGCGTGATCCTGCATTTCGGTTTCATTGATGAGCCGGATGTACCGGCCGCGCTCGGCCTTTGTCATCTGGATGAGCTGGATTTCAGCCCGATGCGTACGACTTATTTCCTGAGTCGTGAAACCGTGATCCCGTCAAAAATGGTCGGTATGGCCCGATGGCGCGAAGCGCTGTTTGCTTTCATGCTGAAGAATGCCAACGGCAATCTGCGCTTCTTCAAGTTGCCCTTTAACCGGGTGATCGAGTTGGGGACGCAGGTTGAGATGTAATTCCCAGTGAGACCTTTGCGCCTATATCGCGGGCAAGCACCGCTCCTACAGAATCAATGCAATCTATATGTGGGAGCGGTACTTGCCCACGATGGGCGATAAGGGCTGGAGAGTGGCCTGAGGCCCCCAACAAAAAATCCCCGCAGCCTCACAGCTGACGGGGATTTTTTTGTACTGCCGTAAATCAGCTTACTGCGCTGTAGCCTTGCCTTGACGCTTATTGATGAAAGCAATCAAGCGCTTGGCCAGCGCCGGGTAGTTTTCGTCAAAGTGGTGACCACCCGGCAATTGCAACTTCTCGCCGACAGCGGTGGTGTCGGTGCAGCCGCTTTCCTTGGTCTCTTCGACGCCATAGACGCACAGTACTTTTTCACCGGGCAATTTAGCCATTTCCGGACCGGTTTGCAGATCCTTGCCCGCCGCGCCTAGCCAGCCGTCAACGCGGATTTCGAAGCTGCCCGTGCGAGCGAAGGCCAGCAGGATCATGCCGTCAACGCGCTCCTGATCCTCTTGTGGCAAGCGGTTGTAAACGGCAGGCAGGACGTCCGCGCCAAATGAGTAACCCGCGAGGATGAAGCGCTTGGCGCCCCATTTCTGGCGATAGTGCTGCATCAGTTCGGTCAGGTCAGCGGCTGTCTGCTCAGGAGATTTGTGTTCCCAGTAGTAGCGCAGGACATCGATACCCACCACTGGATAGCCCATGCCAGCCATGTCCCCGGCAACGACTTTGTCCAGATCACGCCAGCCGCCGTCACCGGACAGGAACAGCGTTACAGTGTCGGAGGGTTGCGCAGCAGGCACCTCTACGACAGGGATACCCAGACCGCCACCTTTGTCATCCTCGCCAACCAGTTTGCGGCGCAGCTCGCTGTTGAGGACCTGTGGCAGCTTGATGTCGTAGTCGCTGATGCTGGTGTCGGCGTTGGCTTGATCGCGCACGAACGCTGCAGGCTCGTCGTCTGGCGCGTCGTTCCACGCGACCATCCAGTGACCGTGCGGGGCGGTCTTGGGCAATGGTACATCACAGATAACCGGCGGCGTTTCATCGGGCTCAAGCGCCTTGACCGGCTGAGAGGGCACTTCCAGATAGAAACCTACTGAAATAGCCTCCGCCTTGTCGTTGTTCTGCCCCGCGAGCCAGCGCCAGGCCAGGGTTGCCCCCGGGCCAATACCGGCTACGACTGTTGGCGCTTCATCGAGCTTGCCCAGAGCTTCATTGAAGGTCTTCTGCTGCAGGGTGCAGTCGTCCTTTGGCAATACAACCTGAATGATCCGGGCGGAAGCGTCCTGACTCAGGGCCTGCAATTGTTTGTCAGACAACAGGTCGTCGGCGGTCACGGCCAGCGCAACCCGAACTTTGGCCCGGTTGCCAGGCGTTACGCTGATCACCGCTGAACCGTCGCTCAATGCGGAGCGCTCCAGTGTTGCGGGTGGGGCGGGGCGGCTCCACAACCAGACCCCAAGAACCAGAACCAAAACAATCAGCAGTGCTGCGAGCAAAATGCGCCGGTAGCGTTGAATCATCAGCGTTTCACCAATCCAGTCAGGCCGCCCGCAATCAGGGCGGCGGTGTCAGCCAGTGCCACCAGCGGATCGAGTCCGGCGGGCACGGCCATATAACGAGGTTCCCAGTCAGGCTGGAATTTGTCTTTGAAGCGGCGCAAGCCCTGGAAGTTGTAGAGCTGTTCGCCACGACGGAACACCATCGAGCCCAGGCGCTGTGTCAGGGGCGCGCCCCGGCGTGGTTGCAGGCCCGATAGCGGCACCATGCCCAGGCTGAAGCGTTCGTAGCCGTGCTCTTTGTAATACAGAATCAGCCCGACCATCATGAACTCCATGGTCAGCTTCGGAGCATCAGGGTGAGCGCGCATCAGGTCCAGGCTGGCCAGATCATGACGCGATGTCTCAAGCAGGTTGGAGAACGCTACCGGCTTGCCTTCGAAGTGGATGATCGCGATGCGGAAATGCTTGAGGTACTCAGGGCTGAAGCGGCCCAGTGAGAAGCCTTTTTCGCGCACATTTTTGCCTGTCAGCCAGGCATCGGAAATGACTTTCAGTTCATCCAGTGGTGCCTGACCTGCTTCATAGATTTCCAGCGACAAACCATCACGTCCGCCCCGGTTCCAGGTGTAGCGCAGGTCTTTCATCTCCTTGCCTTTGGCTTCGATGTCGAAGCGCCGCAGGTTGACCCGCGCCTCTTCACCCAACTTGATCGCAGTCAGGCCGATGTCCATGTAGAACGGCAGATTTTCCGCGCGGACCTGATAGAACACAGGGCGGGCGTGGTGCACGTCACACAGGTCGCGAAATTGCCAGATCAGCTCGGCGCGTTGCTGGGTCGGGCCGATCGGGTCATAGAGGGCAACGAGGCTGCGGCCGCGATGGGCGTACATCAGAAATGCGTTGCCCTCGGGATGCAGTAGAACGGCTTTATCGCCGGTCAGCACCAGTCCGCCATCAGGCTGTGACGATGCATTGAGGATCTCGGCGGCTTTGGCCAGCTCTGAGGCGTCCGGGAGTTTGATCACCGGTCGTGCGGTGCGCAGCAGCCAGGTCAGCGAAACAATGATCAACAATACAGCGCTACCCAACGCAGAGCGCAGCCCGCGAGGTGCATCCGCATCCAGAGTGAACTGCCACCACAACTGATGGCTGTAAGGCACGTCCTGATAGGCGAACAGCAGGAGCCAGAACGATGCCCCCAGTACGCAGAGGGTGGCCACCAGATACAGCGGCGAGAAGGGCAGCTCCAGCAGGCGACTTGGCCGGTAGAACGAGCGGCGGAAAATGGCCAGCAGCGCCGCAGTCAGGATCAGCAAGGTGGCCTCTTCATAGTCGAAGCCTTTAAGCATCGACAGTGCAGCGCCTGCCAATAGCAGAATAACCGTCAGCATCCATGCGGCCGAGAGGCGGCGTCGCAGCCCTTGAGCCAGCAGCAGACACAGAACGCCAATAAGGCTGGCGCCAAAGTGTGAAAGGTTAATCAGGCGGTGAGGGATGAGAAAGCCGAGATCCTCAAGACGGGTGTCGATTTCGGGCGTCGCACCGGAAAACAACAGCACAACGCCGGAAAGGAACACCAGTAGCGCGAGGATCGGTGCGGCGAGACCGGATGCGACGCGCATCGCCTGTTTGGTCGGTAGCAGGCGCTGACCTTCTGTGAACAAAAGCACCAGGCACGCCAACAACAGTGGCAGGACGACGTAAATCATCCGGTACAGCAGCAATGCGGCAGCCAGCGGCGCCGCGCCCAATTCGTTAGCGAAGGCTGCGAGCAGGATCGCCTCGAAAACGCCCACGCCGCCCGGTACATGGCTAAGCACACCTGCGGCCAGCGCCAGCAGGTAAATCAGCATGAAGGCCCCGAATGGTGGCGACTGTGGCAGCAGTAGATAGAGGACAGTGGCTGCCGCTGCGACATCCAGTGCAGTGATCACCAGTTGCATCAGCGTCAGGCGCACGCCAGGCAGGCGCAGGGTGCGGCGTCCGGCACGCACCAGCAGGGTGTGGGGGATCGTCTGCTCTGGTAGTCGGCGGCGATAAACTGCAATGGCCAGCACGGCTGTCAGCACTAGAACGCCGATTGCAATCGCTGCCAGCAGGTCTACAGGTGTATGCAGCGCAAGGGATGCTCCGGACAGGTTGCTCAGGGTCGCCAATGCTGCCAGCGGTGGCAGCGCGCAGCCGAGCGACAAGCTGGCGAACAGCGTCATACGGGCAACTTCTACCGCGCCGATGCCTTTGCGGGAGTACAGTCGATAGCGCACCGAGCCGCCGGACAGCATTGACAGGCCTACCGCGTTACCAATAGCGAATGCTGTAAAGCCGCCAAGTGCGAGGGTTTTGTTAGGCAGATTAACGCCTGCGTAACGGCTGGCGGAAAACTCATAGCCGAGCAGAATGACGAAGCCGATTGCTGTTGCGAGCAGGGCGCCCGCCAAAGACGGCCCCGGTACGCTCAGCAGTGAGTCTTGCAGTGCATAGAGATCGAGCTCGCTCAACATATGTCGGCAAGCGATCAAGGCCACGGCGAATAGCAAAAGCGTGACGCCCAGCCCGATTGGCTGGCGGTATTTACTCAACAGCTCCAGCCACTGGAGGCGAGCAGGTTGGATAGGTTGATTCGCCGTAACTGCTTCGTTCGGTTCTGACGGGTTAGCGCGCATCAATCACTCCTTGGATCGTGCGCGACAGAATGGAGGTATACAGCCAAGTTACCAATCCCTACGCAAAAAATATTTCGAGATGTTAGCGCGTCATCGTCTAACGAGCGAATGCAGCCTGTGCGTTCATGGAGCTGTTCAGCAACAGTTCAGCTATTAAACAGCTATCGGCAGACGGCTGTAAAACTGTCGGGTTTTGTAATATTACGTTACAAGGAGGGCGTTTGGTGGGGTGGGGTGGACGGAAATTGCTTTCTGCGCCAGAGGCTTGCGTTACTTTTCAGGCGCGCACAAAAAAGGCCACTCTTTCGAGTAGCCTTTTTCGATGTTTGGTTGCGGGAGCCGGATTTGAACCGACGACCTTCGGGTTATGAGCCCGACGAGCTACCAGACTGCTCCATCCCGCGTCTGTGTGGCGGCATTCTACAGCCGAACGGCGAGGTGTCAACCATTAATGTGAAAAGTCGACAAAACAGGTCGATTTGTGTGGTTGGAGATTTAAGTCCCGGACCTGCAAAGAGTTTTGGTGGTGCTTGCCGACAGCTGTGCAAGACGAGCCGTGAAGGGTGGGGCTAATCCGCAAGGCTGCCCCTATTTCTGTAGGAGTTGCCGAATGCTGCGATCGCGGTGCGCCAGGATGAATGCTTCGCAGCCTTCGGCAGCCCCTACAGATGGTCGTATTTTCTGCTCAAACGACAGGCACAAAAAAGGCCACTCTTTCGAGTAGCCTTTTTGATGTTTGGTTGCGGGAGCCGGATTTGAACCGACGACCTTCGGGTTATGAGCCCGACGAGCTACCAGACTGCTCCATCCCGCGTCTGTGTGGCGGCATTCTACAGAGGATCGCAGGGGTGTCAATTGTTAATTCAAAAAAATTGCTTTTCCTTCAATTGGTTAGCGTAGGTTGTTGACCGTGCGGACAGGCTGTAAGCACTGCCAGGCGGGGCTGTCAGCCAATATCCAGGGTCATTCTGAAGAGGGTTTGCGTCAGTTTTCCGTTAGACCGGCACATCACCAGATGTCACATGTCGACACGAGTGAGATACTGGCCGACCACGTCTCTCGCAAAACTCTTACATGACGCAGCGAAAAATCATCCATGTTGACTGTGACTGCTTCTATGCAGCCATCGAAATGCGCGATGACCCTCGGTTGGCCAATAAGCCGCTGGCCGTGGGGGGCTCTGCGGACAAGCGAGGCGTCATTGCAACCTGCAACTATGAGGCAAGGGCTTACGGCGTGCGTTCGGCGATGTCTTCGCGGCATGCCTTGAAGCTTTGTCCGGACCTGACCATCGTCAAGCCTAGAATGGATGCCTATAAGGAAGCATCCAAAGAAATCCAGACCATCTTTCGTGATTACACCGACCTTATCGAGCCCTTGTCGCTGGATGAGGCTTACCTGGATGTGTCCGATGCGGGCCATTTTTCCGGCAGCGCAACGCGTATCGCGCAGGACATTCGGCGGCGGGTGTCCAACCAGCTGCATATCACGGTCTCGGCTGGCGTCGCGCCTAACAAGTTTCTGGCCAAAATCGCCAGCGACTGGAAGAAACCCAATGGCCTGTTTGTGATCACTCCGGATCAGGTCGAGGATTTTGTCGCGCAATTACCCGTCAGTAAGTTACACGGCGTTGGCAAAGTGACCGCCGACAAACTGGGTCGATTGGGGATTATCAGTTGTACCGATTTGCGTGACTGGAAAAAGCTGGCACTGGTGCGAGAGTTTGGCTCGTTCGGCGAGCGCTTGTGGGGGTTGGCTCGTGGGATTGATGAGCGGCCCGTGCAAAATGACAGCAGGCGTCAGTCGGTGAGCGTGGAAAATACGTACCACACGGATCTTCCTGATTTGGCCAGTTGCCTGGAAAAACTTCCGGAGCTGCTGGAAACACTGAACGGGCGAATAGAGCGGATGGAGGGGCAATACCGACCTGGCAAACCGTTTGTGAAGGTGAAGTTTCACGATTTCACCCAGACGACACTTGAGCAGGCAGGGATTGGTCGGGATCTGGACAGCTTCGAGCATCTGCTGACGCAGGCGTTTGCCCGGGGCGGCAAGCCGGTCCGTTTGCTGGGGATTGGTGTGCGTCTGCATGATTTGCGAAAAGCACATGAGCAGTTGGAGCTGTTTGCGCGCTGACCGCGCCTTATCGCGAAGCAAACAGGTTACTCGTAGGAGCTGCCCAAGGCTGCGAAGGCGTTGTGTCAGGATAAATGCTTCGCAGCCTTGGGCAGCTCCTACAGAAAAACAGAGCGTTTCAGGTCACTTTTCAGCGCCTGGATCCGCTACCAGTCGACCCGCATCCTTGGCCAGTGCTTTCAAAAATTCCTGCTGCAGTTGCGGATCGTCACGGGTCATCTCGATCAGGCTTTGTTCGAGATCGCTGGCTTCCTCTTCCAGGCCGAGATCCGAAAGGCGTTTGACCCGATAGACCCACTGACTGACCTCGTCATCTTCCAGGTCGTCATAAATAAGTCCGTGGGCTTCAATCAATTTACCGCGCAGTGTCCGACTGACCGCCAGGTCTGCGTTGGCGTGGGTATTGTCCTGCTCGTCTTCAGCGCTCAGATACAGGCGCGTGACATGGCTCAGGTCCTGTTCGGCGAAGGGGCTATCCAGCAGGCTCAGGCGTAATACGCCGTTGCGATCAGTCGTGAGTTCGTGGCTCTGGGAACCCGCTTTGACCAACACCGGGCGTTCACTCCATGGGAGCGTCGAGTTTTCGATTCTTTTATCCCGCTGGACTTCGTTGATCCCGGCCAGGTTTTGTTGGGCACGACCGTGGGACGGGGCGTTCATGAAGGGGTTCAGTCCGGCAACGCCGTAGTTGATCCAGTCCTTGGTCACGCTATCCGGTAGACGGCCCAGTGCAAAGACGTTGACGACGTTTGCGCCAACACCCGCAACGACCGCCACTGCGCCGAGGGGGATCTCGTAGATTTCCCGCCATGGCTGATAGGGGGTGTATCGATCGTAAAGACGGGTTACTTCAAATTCGGTGACCTCAAAGGTCCTGTGTTCGTGAATGCGCACACGTCGTTGTGGTAGCTCAAGAGTCTTGGGCTCACCGAGGTCGATCTGTACGTTGTGCGAGAGCAATTTGCGCTCGATACGTTCTTCGTGCTCGCTGCGTTGCGACAGTTGATTGGCGCAGCCGCTGACCAGGGATACGCAAAGAATCACGCAGCCTAGGTTAAGGGGGGATCGCTTGAACATGAGATCTCTTGCGAATTAAGGCAGGTGATGACTGAAACGATGGCGCTCACCCTTTGGTGAGCGCCATCAAGACTCAGCGACGAACGCGGCCCTGGATGAAGGACAGTACCTCGGCAACCGGCAAGGCCTGGGCTTCGGACTCGGTCCGGCTCTTGTATTCCAGATTGCCTTCGGCCAGACCGCGATCGCTGACCACGATGCGATGCGGGATGCCGATGAGCTCCATGTCCGCGAACTTGTTGCCCGGACTGGTTTTCTTGTCACGGTCATCGAGCAGCACTTCGTAGCCCGCAGCGGTCAGCTCGGCATACAGTTTATCGGTCGCTTCGCGGACTGCTTCGGTTTCGTAACGCAGTGGTACCAGCGCGATCTGGAAGGGTGCCAGGGTGTCATTCCATATAATGCCGTTCTCGTCACTGTTCTGCTCGATTGCAGCAGCAACCACACGGGATACGCCGATGCCGTAGCAACCCATGGACAGGTTGACCGGTTTGCCGTTTTCGCCCAGTACCTGACACTTCATGGCTTCGCTGTACTTGGTGCCCAGCTGGAAGATGTGGCCGACCTCGATACCGCGTTTGATTTCGAGAGTGCCTTTGCCATCCGGACTTGGGTCGCCAGCTACTACGTTACGCAGATCGGCTACGGCCGGAACCGGCAGGTCGCGTTCCCAGTTAACGCCAAAGTAGTGCTTGTCATCGATGTTTGCACCAATGGCAAAGTCGCTCATCAGCTCAACCGAGCGGTCGATGATGCAAGGCAGCGGCAGATTCAGCGGGCCCAGCGAGCCAGCACCGGCACCAATAGCAGCACGCAGTTCGGCTTCGGAGGCCATGACCAGCGGGCTTGCGACCTGCTCGAGTTTGGCGGCTTTGATTTCGTTCAGTTCGTGATCGCCACGAATGATCAGGGCAATCAGCTTGCCTTCTTCTGCGGCGTGGACCACCAGAGTCTTGATGGTTTTTTCGATTGGCAGATTGAAGCCTTCCACCAGTTGCGCAATGGTCTTGGCATCCGGGGTATCGACCAGGCGCAACTCTTCAGTTGCAGCGCCACGGCTGGTTTCGCGTGGCACGGCCTCGGCTTTCTCGATGTTCGCGGCGTAATCGGAGCCATCGCTGAACACGATATCGTCTTCGCCGGACTCGGCCAGTACGTGGAACTCGTGGGAGCCTGCACCACCGATCGAGCCGTTATCAGCCTCGACTGGACGGAATTTCAGGCCCAGACGCGAGAACACGTTGCAGTACGCCAGGTGCATACGGTCGTAGGTGACCTGCAGTGAGGCGTGATCAGCGTGGAACGAGTAGGCGTCCTTCATGACGAACTCGCGGCCGCGCATCAAGCCGAAGCGCGGACGGATCTCGTCACGGAATTTGGTCTGGATCTGGTACAGGTTGATCGGCAGCTGTTTATAGCTATTAAGCTCATTGCGGGCCAGATCGGTGATGACTTCTTCATGGGTCGGGCCCAGACAGAAGTCACGGTTGTGCCGGTCTGTCAGGCGCATCAGTTCAGGACCGTACTGTTCCCAGCGGCCGGATTCCTGCCACAGTTCTGCTGGCTGAATGCCTGGCATCAATACTTCCAGCGCGCCAGCAGCGTCCATTTCTTCGCGAACGATGACTTCGACCTTGCGCAATACGCGCAAGCCCATGGGGAGCCAGGTGTACAGGCCGGAAGCGAGTTTGCGAATCATGCCGGCACGCAGCATCAGCTGGTGACTGACCACGACCGCATCGGAAGGGGTTTCTTTCTGTGTGGCGAGCAAAAATTGACTGGTGCGCATGGTAGGCCGTTGTCGGTTGCTGAGACTGGAAATGACTGGGCATTGTACGGGCAGCATTTATCCCCGTACAGGCCAACGCCGTTACAGGTGAGTTGCGAAAATGCTTTTGCCCTTGAATGAAAAAGCCCGGCCGAAGCCGGGCTTTTCATATAACGAGAGACTGTACTGCGATTACAGGACCGAGATCGGGTAGTCGACAATCAGACGGAACTCGTTGATGTCGCCTTCACCCTGATCGTCGTTGGCGCGGTGCCATGCTTGACGGATGCGGAACGACAGGTCTTTGGCTGGACCAGCCTGAACAACGTATTTGGCTTCGAAGTTGGTTTCGTGGTGCTTGCCATCTGCGCCATAAAGCGGTGCGCCAGCGCTGGTGCGGTAGGCGGAGTTAGCTGAAAGGTTGGTGCCGTCGATGTCATAACCTTTGATGTAACGGGTCATGAAGCTCAAGCCCGGTACGCCGTATGGAGACATGTTCAGGTCGTAGCGAGCTTGCCAGGATTTTTCACCCGGACCGTTGAAGTCGGAGTACTGAATCGAGTTATTCAGGAAAATCGAGTCGCCGCCCTTGTTGTTGTCGCCGATACCGATGTAATCGAATGGTGTATCACCATTGATCTTCTGGAAAGCAAGGGTGACGGTGTGAGCCGCTGCGAACGAGTAGGCAACAGAGCCAGAGAAAGCCGTGTTGCTGATGTCGCCAGCTTTCGCGCTACCGGCGTCGGTGGTGCGATAGATGTTGGCATCAAAAGCCAGGGACTGGGAGTCAGTCAGTGGCAACGCGTAGTTCACGTTGGCGTAGTACTGGTTCCAGATATCTTCCAGTTTGGCGCCGTACAGCGCGACACCGAGATTGTCCGTGATGGCGTACTTGCCGCCCACGAAGTCAGCGGTTTTCGCTTCAACGCCTGCGTAGTTGGCGTAGATACCGCCACTGTGGCTGGTATCGTCCTGGCTGGTGCCAGAGTAGAAGTGACCTGCTTCAACATCAAGGCCGGCAATTTCGCTGCTTTGCAGGCTGATACCGCTAGCGGTCTGTGGCAGCAAGCGGGAGCCGCCGACTGCAAACACTGGGCTGGTCGGCTGCATATCGCCAACTTTCAGCTCGGTTTTCGAAACGCGGAACTTAACGGCGCCACCGGCTTTGCCGAAGCTATCTTCGTTTTCTCCCTGGCTGTTAGTCACCAGGTTGCCCGAACCGGAGTATTTGTCCTGACCGTCCAGCTTAAGGCCGAAATAGCCAAAGGCTTCAACGCCGACACCGATTGTGCCTTGGGTGTAACCGGTACTGAAGTTACCCCAGAAACCTTGGGTCCAGTCTTTGTCGTCAACGTTGGTGTCTTTTTTGTCGCGGTTGAAATAATAGTTGCGAGCCTTCAGATCCAGCGTGCTGCCCTCAATGAAACCCTTGGCATCGGCCTGGTCACTGACGAACGGTGCTGCCGTTGCCAATTGAGTGCTGGCTGCAGTAACGGCCAGTGCGATTGCGCTCCACTTCATCACTCTCATCGTGACTTGCTCCTTTGGTTTTTAAGAGAAGAGTACTGCCGTCCACCTGTTTTTTTATCTGGACGGCTCTTTCTTTTTGTGTCGGCGAAATCTATATCACGCCGGCATGGGTGGCGATAGTTACAGACCTGACCTTGCAAAATCTTTACGGCGTTGTCGCAAACGATTACTGCTGTGTCGTAAATACATAGTTTTCATGCAACTACTGCTGTACTTCGAATGCATGAGCATAGAGTTAAAAAGTCTATGCACTACGTCTGTTTCCTCCATGGACCGCCTCTTCGCATCTTGCCTGATTGCTGTTTTTTCTTCTGATCCGCCAGAAGTGCATGCAATCTTGCTCAGTAACATAGCAACAACCGTGCACAAAGCTTAGCGGAATGAGAAAAAAATGTGAAAAAATTAGCATTCACCTTCGAATTGCTTTCTAAAGTACTGAATTTGAACATAAAAAATAAAATTATTTTTTTTGAATTTGCGAGCTTTTGCCGTCCTGACCGAGGGCTTGGTCGTCGGTCGCGTTACCTGTGAAGGTGCAATTTGAGTAGCCCAGGCGTTAATGGTGGGTTTGTAGGTGCGAGGTGGGTCGTTTTGGTGCGTTGGCAATTCCTCGTGCATTACGGTGGGCCTTGGGCGCGGCTGGTAAATAAGGTGTAGCGTCGCTTCGTTTCATTTATATGACGTATTGCGTTTTTGGGGGCTCCAGTCCGGTGTTATCGGTTGCATATCTGTAGGGATATGTAACAGGTGTCATAATGATGGCTCGTGAAGTGTTGTGCATAAATGGGGCGTCAGGAACGTCGGCCGATGCTTAATGGTGCGCGGTCGCCGGGCGCAAGCTCGGGGGAGGGCGCGCGAATCATCACGCAGTAAACCGGTCACAAGAAGGTAAACCCGTGAAGTTGTGGTTGTTCCCGAGTATCCTGTCAGGTAGTGCGCGACGGTTTAAAAATACAAGTCTGTGCAAATGCTCACCTGTAGACCAGGAGTTATATCGTGTTCGTTCTGGATTCACGCTTGCAAGAAGATGCATTGTTCATTGGCGACTTCCCGTTGTGCCGGCTGCTCTTGTCCAATGATTCAAATTACCCCTGGTTCATTCTGGTGCCGCGACGCCCTGATATTTCCGAAGTTTTCCAGCTGGATGCCAGCGATCAGTTGCAGTTGTGGACAGAGACTACTGCCTTCTCTGAACTGCTCAAGGAGCTGTTCAACGCCGATAAGCTCAACGTGGCTGCCCTCGGTAATGTCGTCAGCCAGCTTCACATGCATGTCATCGTGCGGCGAAAAACCGACATCGCGTGGCCGGCGCCGGTGTGGGGCAAGCATCCTGCCCAGCCTTATACCGCGCAGGAGTTCTCGCTGATCAGGGATGATCTGCGAAAGGTACTGGTCAGCAATTTCACCTTTGCGGAGCAGTCATCATGACTCTTGAAGCACGAGTAACCGATCTGGAGAGTCGACTGGCTTTTCAGGACGATACGATTCAGGCGCTTAATGACGTGCTTGTTACCCAGCAGCGGGCACTGGACCGCTTGCAGCAGCAGATGGCAGCCATGCTCAAGCGTCAGGAAGAGATGGGCAGTCAATTCGAAATCTTCGGCGAGGACGCGCCGCCGCCACATTATTGAGTTCCATGTGGCATAAAAAAAACGGCCTTCTATTTATATAGAAGGCCGTTTTTTGTACTGCGGTAAAAATCAGCGGCGTGGCAAGGCGGCAATCACATCCTCAGCCTGAAGTCCCTTGTCGCGATTCATGACCGAGAATTCTACGCGTTGACCTTCGACCAACACTCGGTGGCCTTCGCCACGAATGGCCCGGAAATGCACGAATATATCGTCGCCGGAGTCACGCGAAATAAAGCCGAAGCCTTTGGACGTGTTAAACCACTTTACGGTACCTGTATCGCGGTTGGTCATGTCGTGGCTTTGCGCAACGGGTGAAGGAGAGGACCGGTAAAAACTGACGGCCAGGTGCAGGGCAACCGCTATGAGGGCGGCGCTGAGCGCTGCGATGATGGCTGGCTGACCAGCAATGGTTTCCAGCGGTACAAGCAAGGTCAGGATTTGAAGAACAACAGCAAGGATAAGTAGTGCGCTGACCAGATTTTGCAGGTGATGACGTGGTCCTCTGTTCCAGTAGGGGATCACGGGTGCCAGGACAAGATTCAGCAAGCCGAAGAATGCCAGATAAAGCGCATCGGGTTGCAATAGAGAAGACAATGCTTCGCTACGCAGGCTGGGGATAAAGGAAAGCAGCAGGGCTGCGGCTCCCGTTAGCAGGTGGACTATTTTCAACATTTCGATAACTCACATTAAGATGGATCACAAGGAAATAGCTGAAGGCACCCGGTACGCTTCTAGAAAAGTGAAGGCGTGAGGCACGAGTGATCTTTCAGCCTATGCACAGCAGCCCGATCAGTCAGATGCCGAGACACGCGGTGTATTTAACAGCAAAGCTCAGGGCTACTCAAATCAACAGCTTGCGTTACATCGCACACAGACAGCCCTGAGCGACACAAAGCGACGGGCGGTGTCAGTCGTTCTCATTTGGTGCCCCGGCCTTCCCGGCCGGAGCGCAGGTATTTGCACTACAGGGCTGCGTCTCGTCTCCTGTCTTGGTACAGTGGCTGCTGTACCTGCTGGATTTAAATCACCAATTGAAAGGGGAAATACATGGCAATCGATATCGGTATCAGCGAAGAGAATCGCAAGTCAATCGTCGATGGTCTTTCTCATTTGCTCGCAGATACCTACGTTCTTTATCTGAAGACTCATAACTTTCACTGGAACGTCAGTGGGCCGATGTTTCGTACGCTGCATCTGATGTTCGAAGAGCAGTACAACGAGTTGGCCCTGGCGGTTGATTCCATTGCCGAACGTATTCGTGCGCTGGGCTTCCCGGCTCCGGGCACTTATACAACATATGCCCGTCTTTCTTCGATCAAAGAAGAAGAGGGGGTGCCGGGTGCTGAAGATATGATCAGAAGCCTGGTGCAAGGACAAGAGGCCGTAGTACGCACTGCGCGTAGTCTTTTTCCTCTTCTGGATAAGGTTAGTGATGAGCCGACTGCAGATCTGCTGACTCAGAGAATGCAGGTTCATGAAAAAACGGCGTGGATGCTTCGCTCTATGCTTGAAACAAAGTAATAGATCAGGCGAGTGGCGCATGGCGCCGCTCGCCTGCCTCACCCTCGCAGGCTGATGTTCCCGTTTTTACTGCTCCGTTAACGGTTGTGATGCGTTTGTCATCCGAAATGCCTGAATTCTTGAAAGTGCCATAACTATTTATTGCCCTTGCGTAAAGTTAGTGTCTTCTCGTCGGAGTTATTCATTATTCCTCTGTGGTTTGTAGTGATGTCCTACATGCTTTAAGTATTAATGCGGCTGGTTATCAACACATAAATCGGGCCTGATAGGCAGGCATTTATTTATATTTAAATGTTTCTCAAGGGACCCGAATTTATTGTTTAGAAGAAGCCGTTATGGTTCGAGAGGTCGAATGCGACGTAAAAGACCTGAAGCGTCACGCGAAAATTTGTAATGATCCGTTTGTCGAAGATTTCAACATGTCTCTGGCTCAGCCGCACTCCAAGTCGGTACGGCTTAATGGCCTGGCAACCTGTTTGCGACTTGAAAATGTTTACTGGAATATCCTCTCAACCATAGCCAGATCCAACAACTGTTCTGTCAATGCGGTGCTTTCTTATATCGACAGAGAAGTGCATTTGCGCTACGGCGGGGTGAAAAACTTCAGCGGTCTCATCAGGGTCGTCTGTGTTGCCCATCTGCTAAAAGGTGACAGCATGGATCTGAAGCAGGCATAACGCCGTAGGTATCTCCAATTTTCTGCGGGCTCGCTTTTTTTTGGCGGGCCTGCCTTGAAGCTTGCTCTGGTGGTTGCGGTGCCCGGTGCTGCCAGTCGTAGCGAAGTTATCTTGATCTGTTCGGTTTACGCGGCTGCACGGTCGTGATTAACGCTATATAATCCTCGGCCTTGCTAAAAACGGGCACGTCTGCGCCTGCAGTGCGCAGCGACGGGCCGATGGCTTGAACGCGTGCCTGGGCTCTTGCACTATTGAGCGCAAGCCAAGAGCGAAAGCTCCACCGAATTTCGAATTACGAGAAGTGAACAGACCATCATGATGCGCAGCCATTATTGCGGCCAATTGAACGAGAGCCTGGAAGGTCAGGAAATTACACTTTGCGGATGGGTCCACCGCCGTCGCGACCACGGGGGTGTGATTTTCCTCGATATTCGTGATCGTGAAGGTATGGCTCAGGTGGTGTTTGACCCTGATCGTGCGGACCCCTTTGCTGCTGCAGACCGCGTTCGTAGCGAATACGTCGTCAAGCTCACCGGTAAGGTGCGTGCTCGTCCGGCGGGTGCCGTAAACACCAACATGGCATCCGGCGCCATCGAAGTGCTCGGTTATGAACTGGAAGTACTGAACGAGTCGGAAACTCCGCCGTTCCCGCTCAACGAATATTCCGATGTGGGCGAAGAAACCCGCCTGCGCTATCGCTTCATTGACCTGCGTCGTCCGGAAATGGCCGAGAAGCTGCGTCTGCGTTCGCGCATCACTACCAGTATTCGTCGCTATCTGGATGACAATGGCTTTCTCGACGTTGAGACGCCAATCCTGACGCGTGCTACCCCGGAAGGCGCTCGCGACTATCTGGTACCTAGCCGCACACACCCAGGCAGCTTCTTTGCCTTGCCGCAATCCCCGCAGTTGTTCAAGCAACTGCTGATGGTTGCCGGTTTTGACCGTTACTACCAGATCGCCAAATGCTTCCGCGACGAAGACCTGCGAGCCGACCGTCAGCCTGAATTCACCCAGATCGACATCGAAACCAGCTTCCTCAATGAAGAAGACATCATCGGCCTGACCGAGAAGATGATTCGTCAGTTGTTCAAGGAAGTACTGGACCTGGAGTTCGGTGATTTCCCGCACATGACTTTCGAGGAAGCCATGCGTCGCTACGGTTCAGACAAGCCAGACCTGCGTAACCCGCTGGAACTGGTTGACGTTGCCGACCAACTCAAAGAAGTTGATTTCAAGGTGTTCAGCGGTCCGGCCAACGATCCGAAATGCCGTATTGCCGCGTTGAGAGTTCCGGGCGGGGCGAGCATTCCGCGCAAGCAGATCGACGATTACACCAAGTTCGTCAGCATCTACGGTGCCAAAGGCCTGGCGTATATCAAGGTCAACGAGCGCGCTGCGGGTGTTGAAGGCTTGCAGTCGCCAATCGTGAAGAACATCCCGGAAGCCAACCTCAACGTGATCCTGGATCGTGTTGGCGCGGTGGATGGCGATATCGTGTTCTTCGGCGCAGACAAAGCCAAGATCGTCAGCGAGGCCCTGGGCGCGCTGCGCATCAAAGTCGGCAACGACTTCAAGCTGCACACCTGCGAGTGGGCGCCGATGTGGGTTGTTGACTTCCCGATGTTCGAAGAGAACGACGACGGCAGCTTCACTGCATTGCACCACCCGTTCACCGCGCCGAAGTGCACACCGGAAGAACTGGAGGCCAACCCGGCAACCGCTCTGTCCCGTGCCTACGACATGGTACTCAACGGCACCGAGCTGGGTGGCGGTTCGATCCGTATCCATCGCAAGGAAATGCAACAGGCGGTGTTCCGTCTGCTGGGTATCGCTGAGGACGAGCAGCAGGAGAAGTTCGGCTTCCTGCTCGACGCCCTGAAGTACGGCGCACCACCGCACGGTGGTCTGGCGTTCGGTCTGGATCGTCTGGTCATGCTGATGACCGGCGCCCAGTCTATTCGTGAAGTGATCGCGTTCCCGAAAACCCAGAGCGCTGCTGACGTCATGACCCAGGCACCTGGCGTTGTGGATGCCAAGGCCTTGCGTGAACTGCACATCCGCTTGCGTGAACAGCCAAAGGCTGAGTAACGCTAGCAGGGGCGCGTTCCTCCATCTGGTGGGAGCGCGTTCCGCATGGCTGTACCCCTGATCAAGTAAATCCTTTTGCCTCTTTATCGATGGGCGAAAGGCGAAGGTGTTTGAAAAAGAATCTGGAGCGAGATATGGCAGGTCATTCTAAGTGGGCGAACATCAAGCACCGCAAAGAGCGTCAGGATGCCAAGAAGGGCAAGATTTTTACCAAGTGGATCCGTGAACTGACTGTTGCGGCCCGTCAGGGCGGTGGCGATCCCGGCTCCAACCCACGTCTGCGTCTGGCGCTGGACAAGGCTCTTGGTGCAAACATGACCCGTGACACCATTGACCGCGCGGTGGCTCGAGGCACCGGTGCAGCAGATGGTGATGATGTCGAAGAGCTCGGCTACGAAGGCTACGGCCCGGGTGGCGTTGCGATTATGGTTGAAACCATGACTGACAACCGTAATCGCACTGCGGCAGCCGTGCGTCATGCGTTCACCAAGTGTGGCGGCAACCTGGGTACAGATGGTTCTGTCGCGTACCTGTTCGATCGTAAAGGTCAGATCTCGTTTGCGGCCGGTGTTGATGAAGACTCTCTGACCGAAGCTGCAATGGAAGCTGACGCCGATGATATCGTCACCAATGACGACGGTAGCATTGATGTCTTTACCTCGTTTTCCAGTTTTTACGCGGTTCGCAATGTTATTGAAGCTGCTGGCTTCAACGCTACGGACGCTGAAATCGTGATGTTGCCGACGACCAGCGCGGTACTTGATCTGGAAACAGCAGAAAAGGTGCTCAAGCTGATCGACATGCTCGAAGACCTGGATGACGTACAGAACGTCTATTCCAATGCTGAAATTCCGGACGAAGTCATGGAACAGTTGGGCTGACAGATTTCTGCAGGACAAAA
This sequence comes from Pseudomonas maioricensis, assembly GCF_022790535.1. GTDB lineage: Bacteria > Pseudomonadota > Gammaproteobacteria > Pseudomonadales > Pseudomonadaceae > Aquipseudomonas > Aquipseudomonas maioricensis. The sequence goes on along the minus strand of NZ_LOHG01000014.1, from coordinate 52,423 downwards.
AGGGGCCGGAGGCCGGTGGCGATGTGCTGACATCGCTATCGGCCTTCGGCTTCTGCCTTTATGCTGCGATCTTCGCTGAGTATCACTTCTCAAGCTGCAGGCTTTATGACTCTTATTCTTGGTATAGACCCCGGCTCCCGAATCACTGGTTATGGCGTGGTAAGAGATACCGGGCGTGGCTGTGTTTACGTGGCGTCGGGCTGTATTCGCACCGGCAGTGGCGAGCTGCATGAGCGCTTGCAGATTGTGTTTCGCGGGGTGAGGGAAGTCATTCAGACCTACGGTCCCGTGACCATGGGCATTGAAAAGGTTTTTATGGCGCGTAACGCTGACTCGGCCTTGAAGCTGGGCCAGGCACGAGGCGCTGCGATTGTTGCGGGGGCCGAAGAGGGGCTGGAGATTGCCGAATATTCGGCGACTCAGGTCAAGCAAGCTGTCGCTGGCACCGGGGGGGCGAATAAAGAGCAAGTGATGATGATGGTCATGCATTTGCTCAAGTTGACCCAGAAGCCGCAAATCGACGCTTCGGATGCCCTGGCGATCGCCCTGTGCCATGCGCACACGCGTTCAAGCCTGATTCCTCACGGCTTGAACACGGCTCGCAGTCGCGGTGGTCGCCTGCGTCTCTAATGCTTGCGATAGTGGGGCTGTGTCTCTGTTAGCATCATCTGCTTTAACATTTCTGCTTGCAGGCTGTGTCATGCCTGCAATGATTGCGAACACTGTTTCGCGTTGGTCACGTGGTCTGGCCGACAATACGAAAGGATTTGATACGTGATTGGACGCTTACGCGGCTTTTTGGCTGAGAAACAGCCGCCGCATCTGGTGCTTGATGTGAACGGTGTCGGTTATGAGATCGAGGTCCCCATGACCACGCTCTACCGCTTGCCGCATGTCGGCGAGCCGGTGACGCTGCATACTCACCTTGTGGTCCGCGAGGATGCACACCTGCTGTATGGTTTTTATGAAAAGCGTGAGCGCGAGCTGTTTCGGGAGTTGATACGCCTGAATGGTGTAGGTCCGAAACTGGCGCTGGCCTTGATGTCTGGTCTGGAAGTGGATGAGTTGGTACGTTGCGTTCAGGCTCAGGACACTTCTGCTTTGACCCGTATTCCAGGCGTAGGTAAAAAGACTGCCGAGCGCCTGCTCGTTGAGCTGAAGGACCGCTTCAAGGCCTGGGAAACCTTGCCTGGGACTTTTGCGCTGGTGTCCAGCGGGCCAAATGCGCCGGAGCCTGTCGCGACAGCTGAGAACGATGCGGTCAGCGCGCTTATTTCCCTGGGCTACAAGCCTCAGGAAGCGAGCAAAGCGGTTTCCGCTATCAAGGAAAAAGACTTGAGCAGCGCAGATTTGATTCGACGTGCCTTGAAGGGAATGGCTTAAGTGATTGATGCTGACCGCCTGATAACCGCCAGTGGCGGCCGTGATCGTGATGAACAGATTGATCGCGCGATTCGTCCACTAAGCCTTGCCGACTATATTGGTCAGCCGACGGTGCGCGAGCAGATGGAGTTGTTTATCCAGGCCGCGCGCGGACGTAACGAAGCGCTCGACCACACGCTGATCTTCGGCCCGCCCGGTTTGGGCAAGACCACATTGGCCAATATCATTGCCCAGGAAATGTCGGTTTCAATCAAGAGCACGTCCGGCCCTGTACTGGAGCGGCCGGGCGATCTTGCGGCGATTCTAACCAATCTTGAACCTAACGATGTTCTCTTTATCGACGAGATTCACCGGCTGTCGCCTATCGTTGAAGAAGTCCTTTACCCGGCGATGGAGGACTTCCAGCTAGACATCATGATCGGCGAAGGGCCTGCGGCTCGCTCGATCAAGCTTGATCTGCCGCCGTTTACCCTGGTTGGTGCAACCACCCGGGCAGGTATGCTGACGAATCCGTTGCGTGACCGTTTCGGTATTGTGCAGCGTCTGGAGTTCTACAGCATCGCGGATCTGGCAACTATCGTGTCCCGCTCCGCAGGTATTCTGGGGCTGCCCATTGAACCGGAGGGTGCATTTGAGATTGCTCGCCGGGCGCGTGGCACGCCGCGGATCGCCAATCGCCTGTTGCGCCGGGTGAGGGATTTTGCCGAAGTACGCGGTAAAGGCGAGATTACCAAGCCTATCGCTGATCTGGCGCTCAATCTGCTCGATGTCGACGAGCGCGGCTTCGATCATCAAGACCGGCGTTTGCTGTTGACCATGATCGAAAAGTTTGACGGCGGTCCTGTGGGTGTCGACAGTCTGGCTGCTGCGATCAGCGAAGAACGCCATACCATTGAAGACGTGCTGGAACCCTATTTGATCCAGCAAGGCTATATCATGCGCACACCACGTGGACGGGTCGTGACCCGGCATGCCTATTTGCACTTCGGTCTGAACATTCCTTCCCGAATGGGGGAGATGCCAGGTGCCGAACAATTTGTTGCAGATGAAGACATTTAAAAAAGCGCAAAACACTGATTTATTCGGAGTTTGCGCGGTCAGACTGGCAGCTGCGTCAGGTCGACACGAAATAACCGGTAAAACGTTGAAAAACAGTTGCCGTGGCGGATTGGCAACCTGAGGAGTAAGCACTAGAGTATGCGCGCGCAAAACGGGGTTCAGTCGTTCGCACATCGCTGTCGCGTTTATTACGAGGACACCGATGCAGGCGGCATCGTCTACTACGTCAATTATCTGAAATTCATGGAGCGGGCTCGTACCGAGCGGCTGCGGGATTTGGGGTTCGCCCAATCCTCAATGGCGAAGGAAGGTCTGTTGTTTGTTGTGCATTCCAGCGAGGCGCGTTATCACAAGCCGGCGCGACTGGATGACGAACTGCTGGTCAGCGCTGAAGTAATCGAATTGAACCGTGTCAGCCTGCGCTTCAAACAGGAAGTCAGGCGGGCTGCGGATGCAACGCTGCTCTGTGAGGGGCAGTTCTTGGTGGCGTGTGTAAACGCCGATAGTTTGAAACCCCGGGCCATTCCCGAAGCTTTGCGTACGGCCTTTGCCGACCAGAGCGGCGCGGGTACACATACAGAGCAGGAGAGCAAGCGTGGAAGCTAACGTCGTCGACCATTCCTCCATGTGGAGTTTGGTCAGTAATGCCAGCATTGTCGTTCAGTTGGTCATGCTGATCCTGGTGGCTGCTTCAGTCACTTCATGGATCATGATTTTTCAGCGCAGCAACATGCTGCGTGCTGGGCGCCGGGCATTGGACAGCTTCGAGGAGCGTTTCTGGTCCGGTATCGATCTGTCCAAACTGTACCGTCAGGCGGGCAGCAATCCAGACCCTGATTCGGGTGTGGAGCAGATCTTCCGTGCCGGCTTCAAAGAGTTCTCGCGTCTGCGTCAGCAGGCAGGTGTCGATCCAGAGGCCGTGATGGAAGGCGTGGCTCGTGCCATGCGTGTTGCCATCTCGCGTGAGGAAGAGAAACTCGAATCGGGTCTGCCTTATCTGGCCACCGTTGGCTCCGTCAGCCCGTACATCGGCTTGTTCGGTACCGTCTGGGGGATCATGAACTCCTTCCGCGGTCTGGCCACGGCGCAACAGGCGACACTCGCCACCGTTGCACCCGGCATTGCCGAAGCACTGATCGCAACAGCCATTGGCCTGTTCGCGGCGATCCCTGCAGTAATCGCCTACAACCGTTTTGCCGCTCGCAGCGAAACCTTGATTAGTCGTTACTACACCTTCGCCGAGGAATTCCAGGCCATCCTGCACCGTAAAGTGCACACCAGCGAAGAGTGAGCAGGTAATTCCCAATGGCTTTAATCGCTCGAGATCGCCGCAGAAAACGCAAGCCGGTCGCCGAAATGAACGTAGTGCCTTACATCGACGTGATGTTGGTGCTGCTGGTCATTTTTATGGTCACCGCTCCCATGATCAATCAGGGCGTGAAAGTGGATTTGCCCAAAGTCTCCAGCGAGGCTTTGCCGCAAGACAACAACAATCAGGTCCTGACTATTTCGATCAAGGCTGACAAGACCTACTACTGGAATCTTGGCAGCGAAGTCGACACCGACAAGCAGATGGACAAGGCAATGACCTTGCCGCAGTTGACCTCTGCCGTGACCAAAATCGTTGCCGCTGGCCGTGAAGCTGGCAAGCAGACGCAGGTTTTCATTCGTGGCGACAAAACCGTTGATTACGGTTCGGTCATGGGCACCATGGGTGGGCTGCAGAAAGCCGGGGTCGGGAATGTCGGCTTGATTACTGAGGCCCCCTGATGCAGCCAATTCGAGAGCCGTCCGCCTCGGAGAATTATTTCTGGCCTAGTGTCTGGGCCGTGGCGTTGCACGTCCTGATTTTTGGTTTGCTGTTTGTCAGCTTTGCCATGACTCCGGAATTGCCCGAATCCAAGCCTATCGTGCAGGCCACCCTGTACCAGCTCAAATCCAAGAGTCAGGCGACGACCCAGACCAACCAGAAAATTGCTGGCGAGGCGAAGAAGACCGCTGCTCGACAAACCGAAGTCGAGCAGTTGGAACAGAAGAAAGTCGAGCAGGAAAAGCAGGAAGCTGTAAAAGCTGCGGAACAAAAGAAAGAAGAGGCTGCTCAAAAAGCGGAAGAACAGAAGGCTGAAGAAGCAGCGCAGAAAGCGGCCGAGGCAAAAAAGGCCGACGAAGCGAAGAAAGCTGATGAAGCCAAGAAGGCTGATGCCAAAAAAGCTGAAGAAAAACAGCTGGCCGACATAGCCAAGAAAAAAGCTGAAGACGACGCCAAGAAAAAGGCCGAGGAAGACGCCAAGAAAGCTGCAGCCGAGGAAGCCAAGAAGCAGGCTGCCGACGATGCGAAGAAAAAAGCGGCTGAGGATGCCAAGAAAAAGGCTGCCGAAGACGCTAAAAAGAAAGCAGCTGACGACGCGAAGAAGAAAGCCACTGCCGATGCTGCCAAGAAGGCGCAGGAAGCAGCTCGCAAATCTGCTGAAGACAAAAAGGCTCAGGCCTTGGCTGACCTGCTTTCCGATAAACCGGAACGGCAACAGGCGTTGGCGGATGAGCAGGGTGATGAAGTCGCGGGTAGTTTCGACGATCTGATTCGTGTTCGTGCCTCCGAGGGCTGGAGTCGACCACCATCAGCACGTAACAACATGTCCGTTACGCTGCAGATTGGTATGTTGCCGGACGGCACTATTGCCTCGGTATCGGTTGCCAAATCCAGCGGAGACGGGCCGTTTGACAGTTCAGCAGTCGCAGCAGTCAAGAACATTGGCCGCTTGACAGAAATGCAGGGTATGAAGGCCGCGGACTTCGCTCCCTATCGTTCATTCAAGATGACATTTACACCTGGAGATCTAGCCTTGTGATCAAGCTTTTTCGAGGACTACTAGTAGTCGTTCTCTGTTGTGCGGCCGGCATGGTCAGTGCAGAAGAGAAGAACATTCTGGTCACCAGCGGCAGTGACCGTGCAACGCCTATTGCTGTTGTGCCTTTTGGCTGGCAGGGCGGCAACGTGTTGCCAGAGGACATGTCGGAAATCATCGGCAATGACCTGCGCAATTCGGGCTACTACGCCCCGATCGCGCGTCAGAACATGATCAGCCAGCCAAGCCAGGCCAGCGAAGTCATCTTCCGTGACTGGAAAGCACTGGGTGCGCAATACGTGATGGTCGGTAATATCGTTCCTGCAGGCGGTCGTCTGCAGGTGCAATATGCACTGTTCAACGTGGCGACCGAGCAGCAGGTACTGACCGGCAACGTGTCGGGTACTACTGATCAATTGCGCGACATGTCGCACTATATTGCGGATCAGTCGTTCGAGAAACTGACCGGCATCAAGGGCGCTTTCTCCACTCGTATGCTGTACGTGACTGCTGAGCGCTTCTCCGAGAACAACACCCGTTTCACGTTGCAGCGTTCGGACTACGACGGTGCTCGTGCAGTGACCCTGTTGCAATCTCGTGAGCCGATCCTGTCGCCGCGCTTCGCACCCGATGGCAAGCGTATTGCCTATGTATCGTTTGAGCAGAAGCGTCCGCGCATCTTCGTTCAGCACATCGATACCGGTCGCCGCGAGCAGATCACCAACTTTGAAGGCCTGAACGGCGCGCCTGCCTGGTCACCTGATGGCACCAAGCTGGCTTTCGTGTTGTCGAAGGACGGTAACCCGGAGGTTTATGTGATGAATCTGGCTTCGCGTCAGTTGAGTCGCGTAACCAACGATTCGTCTATTGATACCGAACCGTTCTTCGGTAAAGATGGCTCGACGCTGTACTTCACGTCGGACCGTGGCGGCAAACCGCAGATTTACAAAACAAATATCAATGGTGGTGGTGCTGAACGTGTAACTTTCGTCGGCAACTACAACGCCAACCCGAAATTGTCAGCCGATGAAAAGACGCTGGTAATGATTCACCGGCAGGACGGCTTCACTAATTTCAAGGTTGCTGTTCAGGATTTGGCGCGCGGAAGTGTAAAAATCCTCACAGATAGCAACCTTGATGAGTCGCCTACTGTTGCGCCCAACGGCACCATGGTAATCTACGCCACCCGCCAGCAGGGCCGGGGAGTCTTGATGCTCGTGTCCATTAATGGACGCGTAAGGCTCCCGCTTCCTACCGCTCAAGGCGAAGTCAGAGAACCGTCCTGGTCCCCTTACCTGAACTGACGCGGCGCTACACAAAAAGATTTGCTTAACACACTGGGGTTCATTAGGAGTTTCACGATGGAAATGCTGAAGTTTGGTAAATTTGCTGCGCTGGCTCTGGCCATGGCTGTAGCTGTAGGTTGCTCTTCCAAAGGCGGCGACAACGCTGGCGAAGGCGCTGTTGATCCTAACGCTGGTTACGGCGCAAACACTGGTGCCGTTGATGGCAGCCTGAGCGAAGAAGCTGCTCTGCGCGCAATCACCACCTTCTACTTCGAATACGACAGTTCGGACCTGAAACCAGAAGCCCTGCGCGCTCTGGACGTACACGCCAAGGACCTGAAAGCCAACGGCGCTCGCGTAGTTCTGGAAGGCAACACCGACGAACGTGGTACTCGTGAGTACAACATGGCACTGGGCGAGCGTCGTGCGAAAGCCGTTCAACGCTACCTGGTTCTGCAAGGTGTTTCCCCAGCTCAGCTGGAACTGGTTTCCTACGGCGAAGAGCGTCCAGTTGCTACCGGCAACGACGAGCAGTCCTGGGCTCAAAACCGTCGCGTCGAACTGCGTAAGTAATTTGACATGCGAACGTGCCGACGTGCTCTAACCGTTTTGGCCCTCACCCTTCCACTAGTTGCGTGGGGTGCGGTTCCTGTGGTCGATAACAATTCTGGCTCTGGCAGCAGCAGTTATCCGCCAGCTGGTTATGGCACGTCTGGCGCCTATGCCGGGGGAGGGGTTACGGCCCAACCCTCGGCACAAGGTCAGCTGTTCATGCAGTTGCAACAGATGCAGGACGAAATCGCGCGGTTGCGCGGTATGGTCGAGGTCCAGCAAAACGATATCCAGCGCATGAAGCAAGAAGCGCTTGAGCGATATCAGGATCTGGATTCACGCATAGGAGCAGGCGGCGCAGCCGCAGCGGCTTCCAATAATTCTCAACCGGCTGGCGGCGATATCAACGCCAGCGGGACACCAGCAGCACCGGCCGCGCAAGCGCCGTCTGCTGGTACTGAACCACCGGATCCTGCGAAGGAGAAGCTTTATTACGAAGCAGCCTTCGACCTGATCAAAGCCAAGGATTTCGACAAAGCCAGCCAGGCTTTCGGCGCTTTCCTTCGCAAATACCCAAACAGCACCTACGCGGGCAACGCCCAGTACTGGTTGGGTGAGGTGAACCTGGCCAAAGGTGATCTGCAAGGCGCGGGTCAGGCTTTTGCCAAGGTCAGCCAGCTTTATCCAAAGCACGCCAAAGTGCCTGATTCGCTTTACAAGCTTGCTGACGTCGAGCGCCGCCTCGGTAATACCGACAAGGTGAAAGGCATTTTGCAGCAGGTTGTAGCGCAATATCCGGGCACCTCAGCCGCTCAGCTGGCGCAACGGGATCTTCAGCGCCTTTAAGGTTCTGACCCGAAATTCAAGAAAGCCGCGCTTGTCGCGGCTTTTTTCGTTAGAATTCGGCACCCGATTTTTCGGTACTTTTAAATACGCTTCTCTGGATTCTGCGATTGCAGGGTGCTTTGAAGTGCCTGACGGAGGCGGACGGCCTGTTTAGCTGTTACGCCCGTGGCCCATATGCAAGAAACGTTACGCATCACCGAAGTCTTTTACTCGTTGCAGGGTGAGACTCGCACAGCGGGCTTGCCCACTGTTTTTGTCCGGTTGACGGGCTGTCCGCTTCGTTGCCAGTATTGCGACAGCGCCTACGCGTTCACTGGCGGCACGATTCAGACCCTGGACGACATCCTCGGCCAAGTGGCTGATTATCGCCCGCGCTACGTCTGTGTGACTGGCGGCGAGCCGCTGGCTCAGCCCAATGCCATCCCGTTGCTCAAGCGTCTCTGTGATGCGGGCTATGAGGTGTCGCTGGAGACCAGCGGTGCGCTGGATATTTCGGCGGTCGATCCGCGCGTCAGCCGCGTTGTGGACCTGAAAACGCCAGGTTCCATGGAAGTCACCCGCAACCGCTACGAGAATATCGAGCTGTTGACGCCTAACGATCAGGTCAAGTTTGTGCTTTGCTCCCGCGAAGACTACGACTGGGCGGTCTCCAAGCTCATTCAGTACGGTCTGGAGCGTCGTGCCGGTGAGGTGTTGTTTTCGCCTAGCCACCACCAACTGAATGCCCGAGACCTGGCGGACTGGATCGTCGCCGACAACCTGCCTGTACGCCTGCAAATGCAGCTGCATAAATTTCTCTGGAACGATGAGCCGGGGCGCTGAGATGAGTGAAGCAACCATGACTGAAAAAAGAGCGGTAATTCTCCTGTCCGGCGGCCTCGACTCGGCCACTGTCGTTGCGATGGCACGTGAGCAGGGCTACACCTGCTACGCCATGAGTTTCGATTACGGCCAGCGTCATCGCGCCGAGCTGGACGCAGCAGCGCGCGTTGCTCGCGATCTGGGTGTGGCCGAACACAAGGTCATTGGCCTGAATCTTAATGGTATCGGTGGCTCGGCGCTGACCGATGATTCCATCGCTGTTCCTGAAACTCCCGGTGAAGGCATTCCGGTCACTTATGTGCCGGCGCGCAACACTGTCTTTCTGTCCCTCGCGCTGGGCTGGGCAGAAGTGCTCGGCGCACGCGACATTTTCATCGGCGTCAACGCGGTGGATTACTCCGGCTATCCGGACTGCCGACCTGAGTTCATCGAATCATTCGAGCGCATGGCCAACCTCGCTACCAAAGCAGGTGTAGAAGGCCAGGGCTTCACTATTCAGGCGCCGCTGCAGAATCTGAGCAAGGCCGATATCGTCAAGGCCGGGGTGCGTTTGGGCGTTGATTACGGCCTGACGGTTTCCTGCTATCAAGCTGATGATCAAGGCCGTGCATGCCGCAAATGCGACAGCTGCCGCCTGCGCGCAGAAGGCTTCGCAGTCGCCGGAATCAGTGACCCAACACGATATTTTTAAAATAATTGAAATTAGGTGTTGAATTACTCATATAAATCAGTAATATACGCGCCACGCAACAGAGGGTCGTTAGCTCAGTTGGTAGAGCAGTTGGCTTTTAACCAATTGGTCGTAGGTTCGAATCCCACACGACCCACCATTTTTTGCAGTTTTAAAAATCCGAAAGGCCCACGAAAGTGAGGATTTTCGGGTTTTTTTTTGCCTGTAAGAAAGCTCTGATCCTGACACGATGGACCTGTCAGATATCAGTCGAGCAAAATCGTACTGGCCTATGCAGCATTGAAAACAGGGAAGCTCAAATGTCGCTCAGAGTCATGGTTGTCGGCGGATACGGGAATTTTGGCAGCATTGTCTGCCGTCACTTGATCTCCATGTCAGGCGTGGACCTCGTCGTCGCCGGCCGCAATGCCGATAAGCTGGCCAACAAAGTTGACGAACTTCAGTGTGAATCGGCCATTGTTTGCGAGAGTTGGTGCGGTGATGCCATGGGAGCCACTTTCGGTTCGGTGTTGCGCACGCTGGATATTCAGTGGGTGATCCATACCGGTGGGCCTTTTCAGGGCCAGTCCTATGCGGTTGCTCAAGCGTGCATAGAGGCCGGAGTGCACTACTGCGATCTGGCCGACTGCCGCACCTTCGTCAACGGCATTGGCATTCTCGACGCTGCTGCGAGGCAAGCGAACGTTACGATTTTGAGCGGATGCAGTTCGGTTCCCACGCTTTCGTCAGCCATTATTGACCAGTACCGTCATCGCTTCAGTCGCATTGATGCTATCGAGCATGGCATATCCTCCTCCGCAAAAATGCCAGGTTTGTCGACTGTCGAAGGAGTGCTTGCCTACGCTGGCAAGCCGATCAAGCAGCTCAGGAATGGCCAGGTCCATGAGGTCTCCGGTTGGCAGGACCTGACGCTACGCAACATGCCGCACCTGGGGCGTCGGGTTCTGGCTAATGTCGACGTTCCGGATATCGACATATTTGGCAGTCGTTATGGTGCGCACACGCTCAGTTTCAAAGCAGGGTCAGGGCTCAAGCTTGGGGGCGTGGCCAATTATCTTCTGGCGGCCACACTGCGCGCCGGAGTGGTTAAGGACCGTCTTGGCTGGGCCGCACGGCTGCATCGCTGGGGCACTTTGTTCGAGCGCTTCGGTGACGGCCGCAGCGCGATGTACATCGATGTCCAGGGCATCGGTGTGGAGGGTAAGCCGCTAACGATGAACGTTCAGCTCACCGCCTACCGCGACAAAGGTCCGGAAATTCCCAGTTGCGCTGCTGTCGCACTGATTGCGAAGGCCGCACAGGATTACCGTCCCGAGCCTGGCGCACGGCCGTGTGTAGGGGAAGTTAGCGTTGATGAGTATCTGACCGCCATTGGTGATCCGCAGAATGTTCGGCTGTCGGTGTGCTTCTCCGGTGAGCAGGGCTGACTGATGCTCTATTTGGGGCTGAAGTATTTGCATGTTATCGCCGCGATTTTCCTGTTCGGATTCGGCATGGGTTCTTTCCTTTATCTGATTGCCGCCAACCGCACGCGAAATCCGCAGGTCATTGCGCCCGTCTGCGCAATGGTTGTACGTTTCGATACCTGGATCACGACCCCGGCAGGTTTTCTGCAAGTCGCCACAGGCTATGCGCTGGTCAGGCTTGCCGGGCTGCCTTTGACGTCGCCATGGCTGCTGACCTCGTTGCTGATCTTCTTCACGGTGGGCGCGCTCTGGCTGCCTGTGCTGGTGCTGCAAAAGCGCTTGCACAGGTTGGCGTTCAGCGCTGCTGAGCAAGGTTTGTCGCTGGATGAGCGATATCACAGCGCCTATCGCAAATGGTTCTGGATGGGGATCTGCGGTTTCGCGGGGATGTTTGTCATCGTGCTGATGATGGTGACAAAGATGACGCCATGGCAGTGGTTAAATTGACCCTGGTCCGTCGGAGGCCATCGAGCTGAAGAGGCCAGTGATAGCGGTATGTCAGACAAACCGCCATCGCTGGCCTCGTAACCTCGGTGAGCTCCTACAGAGTCCGGTGCTTGCCAGCGACAGCGCGTTATCAAAGAGGGCGGGGGCCGGGCGAGCGCTCACTCAGTGAAAGCACTCACGCAGGGCACTGCGATAGAAATCGAAAGCGTCAATGGCGCCCTGAATCGCTTCGGCTTTTTGCGCTTCGTCCAGGTTCAAACCATCCAGCAATGTCACGAACTGACGCCAGTGCAGCGCACGGCCGTCGGGGTGGGCGGCAAGGTGGCGCGCACCGTGTTCAGCGTTGAAACCCATCTGCTGGGTTTCCTTGAAGAGAAACGCTGCACCCAGATTCGAGCCCTCCGCACAGTACAGCCAGCCGATTGCAGCGTGCATGGAATGCGGTTTCACTGTGGTCGGGGCTGCAGGAACCGACAGGCCGAGGTCTTTCATATCGGCGCACACGGCGTCAAAACGAGGCAGATCCCTAAGACCGGGCAGCAACTGATTCAGATCTGCATCGCCGTACAGGTCATGAATGGCACCATGAAAGCGATGCTGAAGGCGCAAGAAGCAACCGTAGCGTTGATTGTCTTCGAACGGGCGTGATTGCATGACCAGCGTGTCGACGCTGTCATGGTCGCGGGTGCTTCCTGCTTTCAGGCGTTTGCTCAGCGGAAGTTCTGGTGTCTGTTGGGCGTTGGCGAGCATTGGCGAGGGTCCTGTGTGTGCTGCGACAAGTTACCAAATGATGGCCATGACATGTAAGCGGGGCAACGAGCGGAGCATTAAGAATGCTTAACCGTTCAGAACGAGGATTCGCGAATTAACACGGTCATCGCGCTGCGCCAGACACGCATGGCCAGGCTCTGCGCCTGAGCCTCAATGACCACTGTTCCGCGCAGTCCCATTCTTGGTGTGGCTGAAGCTTGAGAGGGCGTGAGCAAGGCTCGATAGATGGCCTGCTCGGGCTGCGGAATGCGTTCGCTGTCCAGGGTTGCCGCCAGACCACCTGCATAAGTAGACGCCAGCTCTGGCGTTGATGAGAGGCGACGCACGGCGGTGTGCTCGACATTGTCCAGCTTCAGTTCCACGGGTGATCTGGAGAATACCTCGGGGTAGAAGCGAGCGCTGCTGCCTGGTTCCAGGCGCGCTAGGTCATGCTCTTCCACAAATGCTTCCACGACCCCTGAGTCGCTTCCGGTCAGGGTACCAAGCCATTCTCCTGCGGGTAGCCATTCACCTTGTTCCAAGGGATCGGCAATATCGGCCATGACCCCGTTGAAGGGCGCGCGAACCGTCAAATAGCTCGATTGTTGGCGCAGTACAACCTGACGCTCAAGGGCGGCGAGTAGCTCCTGGCGGATCACCATCAGGTTGGCTGCCGCTTGCGGATTGAACTGCTGAAAGCTGCTCTGCCATTGCAACGTGACGATCTGCCGGTCCAGGATTGCCAGCTCCTGCTTCAGGTGGGGGGCGTCCAGCTCGAACAACGGCTGACCCGCCTCAACCTTTGCGCCGGGCTTTATCAGGATACGTTGCAATTGTGCCCCGACCGGAACGTAAAGCCCCGCCTGTTGCTGTGTACGCAGCAATGCCGGAGCGTGAATACTTCCGCGCCAGGGTACGCAGGCCAGCAATAGCAGGGACAGGCAGACCAGCAATGTGGTCAGTGAGTTGCGGTTCATGCGGTAGTCCTTGCGTCGAGAGAACCACTCGCGCAGTTCACTGAAGATGGGGCGCAGCAGGAAATAGACGATTTCAACGACGAACAGAAGGATGCCCAACAGCTTGAAAGCGAAGTGGTAGACCAGTAGTGCGATCCCCAGAAACAGAAAGAAGCGATAGATCCAGGTACCCAGTGAATAACCAATAAGAGTGCGTTCCAGCCAGGGCTCGAAATGCTCGGGGCGTTCTTCGCCGAAACGGAACAGCCATTCGCGCAAACGCCAGCGGGTCAGACGGAATGCGCGGGTTTGCAGGTTGGGTACGTCGAGTAGATCGGAAAGCAGAAAATAGCCGTCGAAACGCATGAACGGACTCAGGTTGACTGTCAGGGTCAGAATCCAGGTGGTGGCGGCCAGCATGAATGCGGCGCTGCGCAGCATCCCGTCAGGCAAAAAGCTCCACAGCAATGTTGCCCATGCGGCGAGTGCCAGTTCCACCAGCATTCCTGCCGCGCCAATAGCCATGCGTTGGCGACGCTGTTTGAGACGCCAGGCGCCGGATGTATCGGTATAGAGCACTGGCCACAGCACGAGCAGCGCGACACCCATAGTGGCGACCTTGCCGCCATAGCGCTTGCAGGTATAGGCATGACCGAGTTCATGCAGCACCTTGGAAAAAATCAGCGTCGCGCCCGCCAGTGCAGCACCTTCAAGGGTGAAGAAGTGCAGGAAGGTATGAATGAAGGTTTCCCATTGCCGCGCCGCCAGAAACAGACCAAGTCCTGCTGCAATCAGTGTCAGGTAAAGAAACGTGCGGCTGTAGAACGGCTCCACCCAGTGGCCGGTTCTGCCGAGGAAACGGTCTGGGCGCAGCATCGGGATGCGCACAAACAGATAGTTCTTCAGCAGCCAACTGGCCCAGCCGACGCTTTGGGCATCGGCGATACGTAGCAGGCGAGCGTTGTCTTCGGCGCCGCAGGCCTGGAGCAACTGGTTGGTCTGCAGGAAGTTCTTGAACGCTGAAAGATCGTCGTTATCCAGCTCCAGCGTGCTGTCCTGACTGATCGAGCTAACAATGGCTGCTGAATCGCCCAGATGCCAACGCGAGAGAATTTCCACCTCCGCCCAGCCCAGTCGAAAAAACTGGCCTCGTGCCGGATCTTCAAGCGTCCAGGTGGGCGAACCATCACGATTGCGCGGGCCTTCGTGCAGCAACAGTTCATCACGCAGCCTGGGCAACGATGCTGGTGGATTGGCCATGCCTGGCAACGTGGCGCTGTTCATCGGCGCTGTGCCAATAGGTGACCACGTGACTGTACAGTGCTCACCATGCCAGCCAGATACGCAGTGCAGACAGCGGGCGACGCAGCAAGTAATACAGCACGCTGGTGCTTTCGCCGTAGAGCTTCGCCGTGCCTTTGAGACCGACCCGAATGCGTGGATCTGCATCGGCGAACTCAGCCTTCAAGCGATAAGCCATGTTGCCGTCTGCTGTCGGGCTGGCACGGTAAGCCAGACGCTGCAGGCTTGCGGTCAGCGGTGACGTCGGGTCGGTATTCAGGAACATCAGGATTTGCGCGCCCGGCTGCAAGTCGATGGCATCGGCGATGGGTAACTGGATGTCCAGTTGTGCCTCACTCGGTTCTGCTACCAGCATAATGCGTTCACCCAATGACACTGGGCGGCCCACCCAGTCACTTGGGTCATCGAATACCGCCACGCCAGCTCGCGGGGATTGAATGTTCATGCGCTTGAGGCTTTCCTGCAGGTAGTAAACCTCGGTCTGCGCCTGTTCACGGCGGCCCTGCAATACGGCGAGAGTCGCTTTGCTGCGCTCATCATTGAGGGCTTGCTGTTGGGCCTGACGAAATTCGGCGTCGGCGATAGCCATGGCCTGGCGTGAAGACTCAAGCCTGCTTTGCAGTTCTCTGGCGTCGAGTTGCACCAATGCTTGTCCGACCTGTACCAGCTCGTTGGGTTGCACCAGGATTTTTTCCACCACACCTTGCAGCGGGGCACGCATCACACTCGGGTGGCGGGCGACAATTTCGGCAGGCGCCAACACCGATTGTCGCACCGGCAGACTCAGTAATACCGCGCTGGCAAACAGCGCGGCCAGCCACCAGCGTTTGCGCGACTGGCCGGGTTTACGTCGGGCGGCCTTGCCCAGCAGCGCCGACCACGCGTGGCCGTAGGCGTTGAGCAGCAAGGTGGCCAGCGGTTCTTGACCGTCAGGCAGAGGCGTTTCTCTGGCCAGCAGCAGTGCGCCGAGGAGCTTGCCGTCGGCATGCAGCAATGGCATCCAGATCAACTGCGAAGGAAAATGCTCGGCCCAAAGTGGCAGGTCATCGGTAGCCAGTTCAGCTGTATTGATGGCATGAAGGTGACGGGCGTGGGGCTGTTGTTGCCAGCGCTTGCACAAGCCGCTCAGCCACAGGATGAAGGGTGCATCCTGCTCGACCACTGCCAGGCCCGAAATTGCATCGAGCCGGCCACGGTCGTGGTTCCACAGCAGCGCCTGGCGATAGTCGAGCAGCAGTCGGCTGTCGTTGACCATGACAAATGCCAACTCTTGAGCGGTCAGCGCGCTGCGCGCCTGTTGTTCGAGTTGCAGCAGTTGGCTGAGGCTTTGCAGTGCTTGCTGGTCGCTCGTTTCGGCCATCTTCATTTGGCGCTGACGGTGGGCGGAGTCAGTTGTGCGGTACCGCTCATGCCGGGTAACAAACTCCCGTCGCCAGTGGCGATTCGACCGAATACCTTGACTGATTGACTGAGAGGATCAATGACAGACCCCATACGCACGACTTCGGCAGGATAGCTTTTGCCCGTCTCATCCAGGCTCACTTCAAAACGACTGCCGGGTTTGAGCCATGTCAGCCAGCGCGAAGGGGCGATCAGCTCCACATCGAAAGCACTGTTGTCGTAGATCGCCAGCAGTTCCTTGCCTTCAGCGACGTATTCACCCGGCTGGACCTTGCGCTCGGCAACCCGACCGGAGAACGGCGCGTTGATGTTGCAACGCTGCAGCATGACCCGACCTACGCCACTTTCTGCGCGTGCCATGGTCAACGCCGCCTCAGCCTGGGCGACATCCGAGACACTGATGGACTGCAACTGGTCCAGGCGTTTGGCAATGCTCAGCTTCTTGCTGGCGGCGGACTCGGCAGCCGCAGAATGGTTGAGTCTGGCCTGGTGAATGGCGCAGTCGAACGCCACCAGACGCTCACCTTTCTTAAAGCTTTCGCCTTCTTTGATATCCAGGCTGATGATTTTGCCCGCGAGCTCACTGGACAGCACCGTACGCTGGCTGGCGCTCAGCTGCACACGGATATCGGTGCTTGAAGACCCGGGTGTCGAGTTGGCCGAAGGCGGCTGCAGCGGCGGGGGCTCGCTGGCATTGACGCTGGCGCAAGCCATTGCCAGCAACAGAGAACAGGGCAGAGGGAACGAAGTACGCATGATGGCTTGGGAGTCTCGGCAGGTAAGCGCCACCCCGTGCGGAGTGGCGTTAATGGATCAGCGCAGGGTCGGAGTGTTCACCGGAACCAGCTCGGCATCTTGCAGAGAGCCGAGGCTGCTCCAGGTATTGATTCGCGCTGGAGCAGGCGGGGCTTTCGGCGCTGGCAGCGGCTGGGCTACGGTACTGGCCATCAGCGACGGAGCGGCATGCAGGCGTGGCACCGGCGTTTCACCTTTGGCCAGAGCAATCGCGTTGTGGGCGATGGCCTGGCTCAGGGTGGCGACGCTTTTGTCGGCCAGTTGTTCGGGCAGCGGATCAAGCCCGGCAGACTGGTAAACCGCGCCATAAGCGTTCTGCAACTCGGCATAACTGCGATCGCGAGTACGCGTTGCCAGGACCGTTTCGGTGCTGGTGCGTACACGCTCGACCAGCGTTTGCGCATCGCTTTGGACGGCGCTTTCGGTCTGGGTGAGAATGCCGCGCTGAATACGCTGCAGTTCGTTGGAGCGCTCGAACAGGCGTGATGCGCGTTGGTATTGTTGCCAGGCCACGTTGACCTGAGTCAGAACGGCCATACGCAGTGCCTGGCGGCGAACATCGGCGACGGCTTCGCGCGCTTCGCCAGCCCGGCTGATCGCAGGGTAGGAGAGCACGCTGAGCAGGTTCCAGCTGACTTGCACACCGGCATCGGCCCAGTTGTTATTGGCCATGTAACTGGTGCTGTCGTAATTACCACCTATGAACAGCGAAGCGCCTGGCAGCAGGCGCAACATGGCGCTGCGGGTTTCCAGCACCGCATTGCGCGCCAGATAGCCCTCTTCGCGGACTTCCGGACGCTTGACCATGGCCATGATTTCCAGGTCTTCGAGGCTGTAAGCCAGCGGCGGGCGGGTCAATTGTTGCTCGCTGGGAATGACCAGGCTGTATTGGGTGGCCGGTGGCAGGTTCATCAACGCCGCCAGGCGAGACTTGGCAGTGGCCAGTTCGCTGTCTACCGATTCCAGCTGGCGGACCATTTCCAGCAGCCCTTTCTGGAAGCGCAGGGCATCCAGCGGCGCGAGCAGACGTTGTTTCTCGGTCTGTTGCGCGCGCTCCAGCGCACTGCGGGCTTCCACCAGTGTGCGTTGCACCTCAGGTTTCAGGCGCTCGGCCGTGGCGGCTTCCCAGTAGGCGGCACGTACCTGCTGAATGATGTCGGCCACCACTCGCCTGCGGCGTTCCTCGGCCCCCAGGGTTTTGTTGGCCTGAGCTTTGGCGCTGAAGTAACCGAGGCCGAAATCAAGGGTGTTCCACGACATTTGTAGGTCGGCGTTACGGTTGGAGCGGTCCTGACTGGTGGACGGCTCCAGGGACTGGCTGCCGGTGCGAATAGATTCGCTGGACGACGCCGACACGTTGTCACGTCCACGCCAACCCGCCCGCGCCGCCAGTTTGGGCAGCATGTCGAGGTTCTGTGCGTCCAGCAGGTTGTCTTCCAGCGCTCGCTCCATCAGCGTCAGACGTTGCTGCAGGTTATATTTCACGGCCCGGGCCATGGCTTCATCCAGGCTGATTGGCCGGGTGACGGGCTCTTGGGCGTCGAACATCTTGACCCGGTCGGAGCTCGCCTCAGCGATTTGCTGGTCGAGGGTGATCGCTTCGGGTTTCACGGCGCAGGCAGACAGGCTGAGCGTGGCCAGGCCGATGGCCAGACGCAGCGACAGGCGACCAGTGAGGCTTGGAAGTTTGGTGTTGATCACGAGTGTTCCTCTGAAAAGTGCTGTCCGTACCGCGATCGGGTGAGGCCGGGGTGCGGGCCAGTTTGGGGCGGCGACAAGATAAGAATTATTCTTGATAGCAGGCAATTGCGGGTTCATTAAGAATGCTTAATGAACCCGCGTCGTTGTTGCGATCAGGCCGCGTCGCGGTCGGATTTTTCCTCGGGCGTGGCGTCTTTTGGCAGCAGTGCGGCGAGCAGTGCCTGAGCCCGGGCCAGCAGTCCGCCCTGGCTGGCGGCCTGCAGTTGCTCGCTGACGCCTCTCTGTGCCGACGCCTGTGAGCGAGGCTCTGCGGTTTGAAGCGCGGGCGTCTGTTCAGGCGTTACGCTGAGCGTCCGGTTGCCATCGGTTTGAAGCTCTACGGGAATGCGCGCCTCTTTACCGCTCGCGTCCTGGGCAATCAGCACCAGCCGCAACCGTTCTGCCTGCTTCATACGATCGCGGTCAACCACGATCTTGCCGGTACGACTGTCGAAGCTGACCCAGTCCGGTAGCGGTAGCCCGTTACTCAGGCGCAGACTGACGGTCAACTGGCTATCGCGGCTGCTGAAAATCCCGTCCGGTAGCTGGAAGTCGATCCGTGACGATGTCCCGCTCATGTCCAGCAAGGCACCGATCCGCTCGCGGTTGGTTGATAACGTCGTGCCATCGGGGGATGTCTGGCTAACCCACAGGGCGCTCTGCCCATTGGCTGTCCGCAACGGTGTGTCGAACACCGTAAAGCCGGAATCAGGCTGGGTGAAATCCAGAGGTTGGCCGAAGCTGTCGAGTCCGATGTTGTCGGTGAAACGTAAGGGCCTGTTGCCCGCGACCTCACCGATAAGGCTCGGCGATGACGCGCTTTCCGGTCGTCCTGAAAAGTCAAAAACAGGGTCGCGGGAAGCCGGCGGCGCTGCATGCCAGGCGACCGGATCGACGGGAATCACCGGGCTTACGCTGTCGATCACCGGCGTCGGATTGCCTGCACCGGGTTCGCTTGCGACCTGTACTGTGAAGTTGATCGTGCGCGTGGCGGTCAGTCCGGAAGTGTCGCTGACCACCAGCGTCAACACTCCGCTGCTGGTCGGGATGCCGGACAGAATGCGAGTAGTGGGGTCGAAACTCATACCGTCAGGCAAGACGTCGGCTTGCCATGTCAGGGTGTCACCGTCGGGGTCGTTGAACAGGTTGGCGGGGAGGGTGACGCTGTAGTTCTG
Organism: Pseudomonas maioricensis; assembly: GCF_022790535.1. GTDB lineage: Bacteria > Pseudomonadota > Gammaproteobacteria > Pseudomonadales > Pseudomonadaceae > Aquipseudomonas > Aquipseudomonas maioricensis. The sequence goes on along the minus strand of NZ_LOHG01000014.1, from coordinate 32,906 downwards.
GCCGACGCTGCCTGGTGTCAGGTTGTACGGCGCAGTGCCCGCGATGGGCGACTGGTTGGCCCCCGGGTCGCGCAAGGTGATCTGCACCACGCGGGTCTGGCTGGTCAGTGCGGCATCACTGAAACTCATATTGAGATTCACTGAACTGTTACTGACGCCGGTAGCGTCTGTGGCGTAGGTCAGCTTGCTTAGGATGGCATTGGCGTCAGCGCTGCTGACCGCTGTTGTAAACGTCAGGGTCAGGGTGCCGTTGAGGTCGGCCAGGGTCGCAATGGTCGTGCCGCCCTTGAGTATCTGGCCGTTCAACAGACTCAGGCCATCACCGTCGGCAAAACCGAAGTGGTCGCGGCTGTCGGCCGACGGAGCGCGGGAAATACTCACGCTTGCGCCTTGGTAGTTGCCCGCTCCACCGTTGGCGGCATCCAGCTCTGCGTCGCTGAGGCTCAGCCCCGGCGCGAGTGGTACCGGGTCTGCACCAATCACGTAGATCGGCGCAGGTGTGGCGATGACGGTTAACGAGGTCAGGCCCTGACCCACGACAATCGCTTTGCCGTTACCGTCCAGCACGATCTGTTTCGCGCCGCCCAGCGTGCTGCTGTCGCTGCTTTGCAGGGTGTCGGCGAGGATCAGTGTCTGGCCGACCACTGCATAACGACTCAAGGTGCCGTTTGCCGCCGAGACGAACAGTGCAGCGCCGTCGTCGGAAAGCGCCAGATCGCTAATATCACTCAGGCCACTGGCGACAACGCCGATGAAGGTAAAGCTGCCACTACTGGTGTCGAAATTCAGCAGGCGCACGCTGTCGCCGCCAGCGATGTAAACGTATCGGCCGTCGTTTGACACGGCGACGTGTTGCAGGCTGCCCAGATCGACCGGGTTGTCGATTACAGACTCTTGTGGGGTATTTCGGATAAATCCCAACAAGGTGATTTGCCCGTCGCTGCCCTGACGGTAGGCGATCAGACTGTTGCTGTGGTCAGTGCTGACGAATACCAGATCGCCTGCCACATCAATGGCAGAGGGTTGCCACAGGTACGGATCACTTTGCGAGTTCGCCAAAGCCTGGGTCTGAGTCAGTTGCCCCGTGGTTGCATCGCGGCTGTACACCAACAGGCTCGTGCTGCCAAGGATGTACAACGAGCGGCCGTCAGGCGATTGGACGATATCCTTGATCTCATAGAATTCGAAGTCGCTGTTGGAGCTGAGAGTTTGCACAAGGCGCAGCACGCCAGAGTTGTCGCGGCTATAAACCGCCAGGCCGTTGCCGTCACCGCCAGTGGCATACAGCGCTTGGCCATCGGCACTGATCAGTAGACGGTTGATCGAGGTGAGTTCGCTGCCTCCCGGCAGGGTGCTGAGGTAGGTCAGTTCGCCCGTCGTCGCGTTGCGGCTGAACAGGGCGATGACGCCTCTGTTATCAGCGGCATACAGCGTCGTACCATCCAGAGAGAGGCTGATTGCGGTCACACTCGACAGCCCGCTGAGCGTACTGATACTTCTTGTGACCTGAATATCACCCAGCGCGATGACCGGATCCTTGACGATCACCGGCGTGTCATTGACCGCCGTGATGTCGATGCTCAGCGCCATTGCGCTGGACGTCAGGAAACGGTCAGACAGGGTCGCACTGATCGCGATGCTGTTGGCGGGGGCATGATCAGCACTGACGTAGGTGATCTGGCGCAGGGTGTTCTGAACATCAGCGCTGGTCGGAATGCTGCCTGCGTCGCCATTGAAACGAATGGTCAGCACGCCATCCCGGTTGGTCACCTGGCCGATCGCTACGCCATCCTTGAGCAAAATGGTGCCGCTCAGGCTCAGGCCGTTAGCGGCATTGAAGCCCAGCGTGTCGAGGCTGGTTGCTCCGTTGCCCAACGTCAGGGTCAGTGTGGCACCGCTGTAGTTACCGGCGCCGCCGTTCAGCGCGTCCATTTGCGCATCGGCAACCGTCGCGCCCGGGGCAACCACAATTGCACTGTCGCCTTCGGTGTAGGGTTGCGCTGGCACCGGGCCGCCCAGCCCGGGGGCTGTGTTGGTTGTGGTGGCGGGTTTGAGGGTAACAGTGACTTTGTCTGCCAGCACTGTGGTCGGGGAACTGCCGTTTGCAAAGTTTTCGGTAATGCTAAGTCCGATGCTGCGGGTGCCGCTCAAACCGCTGCCGGTGTTGTTGTAGGTAATGCCGTCGATAAGCGCGGCGGTGCTGGCCGGGTCACGAACCAGAAAAAGCGTCAGCGTCGCGACACCATTCTCGACGAGAACGCTGTACTGAATGCCGCTGGCAGTCTTGGGTGTACCGTCGCTCGTCTGCAGCACGATGTTGCTGCCATCGACCCTCAGCACCTCGTCAGGGCCACTGGCACTGACCGTGATGATGACTTTCCAGATGGCCTGATCGGCTTCGATGGTGTCGATTTGCGTGCCGTCGAACAGCTTCACTCCTTCGCCGTTTTCGGCAAGATCGGGGTTGAGCGGGGTGCTGATCAGCACGGACGGGTCGTTCACGCCATGCAGATCGACGCCTACATCAAGCACCGTGCTGTTACCCGCGCCGTCGTCAAAGGTGACACTGAAGTCAGGCTCTGATCCGGCCAGTTCCGGGTCATTACTGGTGTTGGCGTAAGCAATCTGGCGCAATACGTTCTGCGCGTCCGCCTGGCTGCTGCCCGCCAGGAAGGTCACCGTCAGTTCGCCATTGACCTGCACGAACGTGGCGATCGCCACGCCGCCTTTCATGATCTGGTTGCCATCCAGGGTCAGGCCATTGCCATCCAGGAACGTGAACAGATCGTCGGCCAGTGCGCCGCCATTGCGGACGATGCTGATGCTGGCGTCCTGATAGTTGCCCGTCACATCCAGTGTCGGGCTGGACAGATGAGCACCGGGCAACAGCGCGCCAGCGGAACCGCCTTCGGTGTAATCAAGGCGTGGCAGGTCGACGTTCATGATGAAGAGTGTTGAGGTGAAGTCGACGGTGCCGCTGATGTATAGCTGTTTACCGTCGTTACTCAGGCTGATGCTGGTCAGATTTTTGAACGAAACGCCGAATTCGACCCCGTCATCCTTCACGTCCGCATAGTGGGTGAGGGTGCCGTCGGCAGCGCGAGTGAATACTTTGATGGTGTTTTCACCGACCAGAAACACTGCCGAACCATCGGCGGAAACCACCAGATCGCTGCCGGCCAGATTCACTGCGCTGCTGCCAATCAGCGTCAGGCGGCCATCGCTGCCGATGCTGATGGCTTCGAGGCTGCCAGGTGTGCCGTTGTTGATGGCGTAAAGGGTTTTGCCATCGGCGGAGACGGTCAGCCCGCCAATGTAGTTTTCTCCGGTGCCGACGCTGTTGAGGTAGGTCAACGCACCGTCGGCGCCGATGCGCAGTGCGCTGGCAACGACGGTGCTACCCGTACCGCCGACGAACAGGAACTGGCCGTCAACCGAGAGCTGCAGGCGGTTGATGCTCGCCAGACCCTGCATGCCATCGGCACCGTCGCTGTAGGTGTTGTCCAGGGTCAGCGAGCCATTGGCTTGCTGGCTGAACACCGACAGGCTGTCACCGGCGGCGATGTACACATGGCCGCCAACGCTGACGATATCGCGGATGGCGTCGACACCACCGGCAATGGCACTGCCGTTCAATGTCCCGGCCAGGGTCAGTTCGCCGCTGCTGGTGTCGCGGCTGAAAACCACTACCGCGTTGTCAGTGCTGCCAATCACATACAGCGACTGCTGATCGGCCGACAGCACCACTTTGATTGCGCCGCCCAACCCGGCGATGCCATCGGCCAGGCTGGCGTCGAACAGGCTTCGTACCAGTGTCAGGCTGCCGTCTGCAGCGCGGCTGAACTGGCTCAGGTACGACGTGCCGCTTTCCGAGATGCTGACCACATACAGGTACTTGCCGTCGCTGGACAGAACAGTGTCCTGGGCACCTGTGAGCACATCGGCAGATACATCGGAGTTCCAGCCATCGGTCTGGCCCGCGTACTTCGTATCGGTGGTATCGCCGCTCAGCACCGGTGCCAGGGCAGGGTCGGCAGCGACGGTCAGGGTCACCTGCAGATCACGACTATTGCCGAGGGTATCGTTCACGGTGAGGGTAATGGTGTAGCTGCCTTTGCTGTCAGGCGTACCGGAAACGGTTCGGGTGGCCGGGTCGAAGCTGAGGGTGGAAGGCAGGCCAGCAACTTGCCACGTCAGCACATCGCCCTCGGTATCTTTGAACAGATCCTCAGGCAATACGACGCTGTACGAATGATTAACCGTTGCGGTGACGGGCACATAGCTGTCGTTGCTGACCACGGGCGCATGGTTGACCAGCAAGACGACCACGGTGCTGTCGGATTTGCCGCCATCGCCGATGCTGACGCTCAGGTTGATTCTGGCTGGCGCGGTGCTGTCGCCGTTCTGATAGGTGACTTGCTTGAGCACCTGATTGGCCAGGGTTTTGTCCACGCTGTCGGTGAATGTCACGGTCAGCTTGCCTGCATCGATCACGAAGTTGGCGATGGCCTGGTCTTGATAGAGAATCTTGCCGTTTTCCAGGCGCAGGTCGTTACCGTCGGCGAATGCGAACAGATCACTGGCAGATGCCGTGCCGGAGCGGACGATGGTCAGCACCGTGCCCTTGTAGTCGCTCAAGGTGTCGAAGTCGGCGTCAGCGAAGCTCACGCCGTCGGCAAAGGTGGTGGGGTGCTGATCGCTGTAAACGGTATTGGCGCGGGCCGACAGAATGGCGACGCCCGTGCTGACCTGCGAGGAGCCTGTGTAGATATTCAGGCCGTCCGCGCTGACGGCCAGGTGGTTGATGCTCTTGCCAACGTTGACGCTTTCGGAAAAGGTCAGTTTGCCTGTCGTGGCATCCCGGGCGAATACCAGTACTGACTGGCCACCGAACGTGGTGACGTACAGCGCTGAGCCGTCCGCCGACAAGGCCATCTCGCGCATGGTCAACGCAGTGGTGTACTTGCTGTTGTAGGTATCGACGGTGCCGACGTAGGTCAGCCCGCCATCGACGTCGCGCTGGAAGATGCTGATGGTGCCGATGGCATTAGAGCCGACATACAGGAACTGATCGTCCGGTGAAATGACGATGTCCTGCAGGTTTTGCAGGAAGCGGTTGTCAGTCGGTTGCACACCACTGTCCGGGTCGGCGCTGATACTGGCCTGATTGACGGCCGCCACATAGGTCAGGATGCCGGTGCTGATGTCACGCTTGAGGATCGTGATCATCGCGTTGCCGTTGTTACTGACGTACACCGACGTGCCGTCGGCAGACACGACCAGCCCGGTAGGCTGATTCAACCCCTTGTCGGCGGTACCTCCCAGATAGGAACCGATAAACGTCAGGTCGCCGGTGGCTGGGTCGCGGGAGAAAAAGGCGATTTCGCTTTTGTTTGTGGAGCCGTCGTTCGCGCGCACACCGTTGATGGTGTACAGCGACTTGCCGTCAGCCGAGAGCACGATTTCGCTGACCACAGTATCCAGGCCCGAGGCGGTCAGGCTGCCATTCACTTCGCCCTGGGTGGCAACGATGCCGCTGTAGGTCAGCGCGCCGTTGGCTGCGTCGCGGGTGAACAACACCAACGAATAGGCAGTGGCGCTGCCCGTGCTGGAGTACCCGGCCACATACACTGAAGTGCCGTCCGGGGAGACGGTCAGGGTGTTAGCGCCATTGAGACCGTTGACTTCGATGGCGGTGGTGTTCGGGTCGTCGCCGGTGCCTTGGGTGAAGGTCTGCAACAGGGTCAGTTCGCCGCTGGCAGCGTCCCGTGCGTAAACCCGGACATACGCGATGCCCGTTAGGCTCGCGCCGCTGCTGCCGGTGACGTACAGGGTTTTGCCGTCCGTGGACAGCGTGACGCTGGTGACGTAATCGGTGTTGCCGGTCAGCGTGCCATCGGAATAGAACAGCGTCGGGTCGGGATCGACGTCCACTTGCAGCACGGGCGCATTGTTGACTGCCAACACAATGTTCGCGACCAGCCCCGGTGCGCCGATGTCCTTGCCATCGTTGGCCGTACCGCCGTTATCGCGCAGGGTGACCAGCGTCACGTTGCGGTTGCCGGTGACGGCCTGGTTGCTGTCATTGACGTATGCAATGCCGTTGACCAGCGCTTGCGCGGCGAAGGTGCTGATTCCGCTGGCGCTGCTGATGGTCAGGCTGCCGACGCCATTGGCCAGGCTGTAAACGTAGCTGTAGCCGTTAGCGCTGGTCCCGGTGCTGGCGGTGGACAGATCGATGCGCGTGCCATCAATGATGATGAATTCGTTGGCGACTGAGCCAAGGCCATCGATGCTCAGCTTCATCTCGATGATGCTCTGACCGACTTCGCCGGTGTTGACCGAGGCGTCCTTGAACAGCGTGGCCGAAGTGCCTTTGGTTTCATAAACAGGCTGCACCGGAACCGTGGCGCTGAGAGTCGGTGCGCTGTTGTCAGTCAGCAGCAGGGCAACCGTTGCGGCCACGCTGCTCAATGTGCCATCACTGGCGCTGATGTTGAGGCTGACCCGCGTGCCGTCAGCATTGCTGCCCGTGTTGCTGTAGGTGATCTGTTGCAAAACGGTGTTGGCGTCCGCACTGCTGGCGGCGGCAGTAAACGTGATGGTCAGTCTGCCCCCGCTCTGGGTGAAGGTGGCGATTTCCACGCCGTTCCTCAGTACCTTGCCGTTCTCCAGCGTCAGCCCCGACGCGGTAGCGAAGCCGAACTGATCGTCACTCGCCGCGCCGCCAGTGCGTTCGATGGTGATGCTCGCACCCTGATAACTACCGGCGTTGTTGGCCAGACGATCAAGGTTGCTATCGGACAGCGACAGGCCGTCCGTGATTCTGATTTCGCTGCCGTTGATGTAGCTGAGGGTGGTGCTGAAGCGGCTCAGGCTACTGCCTGCCACGACCAGCGATTGGCCGTCCGGTGCGAGGCTTACTGCTCCCGCGCCACTCACGTCGTTGAGAGTGCGGGTCAGGCTCAGAGCCCCGTTGGCGCCAATGCTGTAAACGCTCAATGTGCCTGCGCTGCTGGAAGTGGCATATAGTTTGGTGCCGTCGCCGGAAACGCTCAGTGCGCTGACCCCGGCCAGGCTGGTACCGCCCAGCGATACCAGGGTTTTTCCGCTGCCGTCGCCTTGCAAGGCATAAATGCGAATGGTCGAACCGTCACCGATGTAGATCAGGCTGCCGTCTGCCGAGGCGGTCAGTGAAGGGGTGATGCTGGTGGGGATCCCGGTGGAAAGGGTGCCTGCCGACAGCTTGATCAGCGTGCCATCTGCGTCACGCTGCAGGGTTACCAGGCTGGTGCCAGACGCAACGAAGACATAGTCCCCGGAACTGACGATGGTCCGTGTGCGACCACCACCCAAGGCGCCCTCCTGAAGGGTCGGCAAGCCAGTACCGCTCAGCTCGCCGGTCGCGGTATCACGAGTGAACACGGTTATGCCGCCGACCCGGGTGGAGACGTAGACCTGCTTGCCGTCGCTGGACAGCGCCACACTTTGCAGCTCGCCACCACCACTGGTGCTATTGAGATAACTGAGGGTGCCGTTATCCGAGACGTCGAGGGTGATGATGTTGCTGCCGGAAATGGCATACATCGACTTGCCATCGCTGCTCAAAGCCAGGTCGGTGATGCTGCTCAGGTTGGTGCTGTCTTTGAAGACCAGCTCACTGGTCAACACCCCGTTTGCATCCACCGCGAATTTGACGATGGTGCCCGACGCATTGGCCGCGTAGAGGTATTTGCCGTCGCTGGAGTAGACCACTTCCTTGCTGGTGCCCAGGTCTGCGAGGGTGACGGATTGCGCCAGATCGGGAATGCCCGCATCACCGATGACCGGGGCGCGGTTGATCTGGTTATCGAGGTTGATCGTGGAGGTGATGTTCAGCGTGGCAGTGTTGCCGTCGTCACTCAGGCTTTTGAGCGTGACGGTGGTCGCGCCGCTCTCGACACTGCTGTCTTTCACCTGATAAGCGATGCTGTCGATCAGGCGACCGACAGCATCAGGAGTGTTTTCGGAAGAGTTAAGGGCAATGGATACGGTAGTGAGGTCGCCGCTGACATCTACGGTATAGGCGTAATTATTGCTGCCTGTTGTGCCTATGCCTGTCACTAGGTCGATGGTTTGGCCGTCAATCATCAGTGCTTGATTGGCACCGCTGCTGTTGACGGTGATGACCAGCGTGCTCAGTTCCTGCTGACTTGTGTCTTGGCTGACTTTGACACCGCTGAACAGATCCACTCCCGGGAAGCTGTCGGTGCTGTCGGTAATGGTCACCGTCGCTTTCACAGATGCAGCCTCGACACCGGGCGCGACGTCGGTGGCCGCGACCTGCACGGCAACCTCCGTCGCCGTCGCCACCGCTGCCGCGTCGAACATCATGCGTGGCTCCAGGGCCAATGCCAGGCTGGAGTGCTTGAGGCGTTTGCGTGTGTTCGAGGCGGGCAATGTCATGGCGGTGTCCTTTCTGCAAATGGCTGACGAAGTGGCCTGGGGATTACTCGACCAGACGGGCGTAGTGTTCATGTTTGATCTTGTTGGCGATCTTGCTCAGCAACGTCTGGATCTGGTCTTCGCCTTCAACGAACGTACTGGCGTCGGCGAACACCATGTCGCCGCCACCCTGGGCGCAGATCTGCAGGCCAGGGCCGGCAATCTTGTCGAACAGCACCCGTTGGGAGTCGGCCGGATCGCCCGGGCGTACGCCGATGAAATAGAACTTCAACTTGCGCTCCCTGAAGCTGTTGCACAGGCTTTGAAAGCGGCGCATGGCGTAGTCAATACCGTTGTTTTCGCCGCTGACTGACTGCCCGACTTTTGCCGCGTTGTAGGAATCAGTGTCGAACCAGTCGCCCACGGTGTTGGCCAGCATGACGATGATCTTGACGTTCTCGCTGCCGTCACCTTCGTTGAAATCCAGCGGCAACTCAGGGTCCAGCCAGCCGTTGCTGCCGCGCATTTCCGGTGACAGGGCCATGCCTGCCCAGCCCATGGCGATGGAGTAATTAACGTTGAAACCGGTGCGCATGGCGTCCAGGCGTTTTTCGAGTTCATCCTTGTCGTTGGTCAGTGGCAGCAGCGCGGCTTTGGGGCAGCCTTTGTCGGCGACGATGAAACGGGTATCACTGATACCGTTGGCCAGGCCGAAGTCCGGGTTGGGACCGACCCACGAAACCCATCTGGCACTCGGGTCGTTTTCGATCAGGTCGTGACGGTAATACACCCGGGTGAACTGGCCGGTGGGTGGCTGATCCCAGAAGTAGTTTTCACCCAGAACCAGACCTCGGTTCATACACGTCAGGCCGGACGCGAGGTCGGGCGTGCGCCGGTCAGCGAGGCTGCTGATCTTGCCGGTGCGGAACAGCGATTGCAGTTCAACCGCGTTGATCGCTTGAGAGGTTGCCCAGCGTCGGATGCGCTGTGCGTCGGCGGGGTCATAGACATTGACCGCCTGGCTGTAGGGCACCAGGGAAATCCATAACCGTTTATTGTCGTTACTGTTGTTGTCTTCGCCCAGCAGGCTGGTAATGAAGTTCTTCCCCAATCGGCGCAGGGCGGCGAGTTGGGCGTCATTTTCGCTACCGGTATTGGGCAGCATCAAGGCGATCTCGGTGGCCCGGGAGATCACTTCCACCGTTGAATGTACGTTCAACTCTTGGCGTTCGCCCCCGAGCAACTCCGGGTCGGCATGGAAGCTCACCTCGGCCCGGTAACGTACCCGGCTCTCGTCGTCGACGGTTTTGCTTAGTTCGAAGTTGCTGTAGTCGATCTGCTCTGCCAATTGGCTGTCCATGCCCAGATTGTTCTTCACATAGTCGTAGGCCAGTGCACTCAATTTCGGCATGGAGTTTTCGCCATTCATCAGGCGTTCGTTGCCCACTGCCATCGCGGCAGCGTCGGTGGCCCGCTTGACCTGAGCGGCGTTGCTGACCATGCGGTTGGTATCCAGTACATAGGCCGTAGCCAGCAGTACTCCGCCCATGGCCAGGACCATGAACGCCGCGACGCTACCGCGCTGGCTGGCTGCACTGGGCAGTCGTGCGCGGCGCGCTGGCGCGTGCATCGGTGTGAAGGGGCGGTTCATGTGGGCTGTGTTCCTGCACGATAAAGCGCTGACGGCGCTCCATGAGGGGAGTGTCAGCAAGTGCGGCAAAGATAAGAATAATTCCTAATAGCGGGCAACCGCGGGTTCATTAAGAATGCTTAATGAGTGGGGAAGGGCAGGCGGATTGGATCGATATCGTGGGACCGGCTTTAGCCGGGAAGGCGGTATTCAGACGATGAAAATGTAGTGAATGTATCGACCTCTTCCCGGCTAAAGCCGGTCCCACGACGAAGTTACAGCTGCCAAGACATAGCGGGCAGGCATAAATCTCCCACACGAATTATCTATAGCACCAGGATAAAAACCTCACTCGCTCAGCGGTACAGTGTGGATCTGCTCAGGCCGCGACCAGATCCACAGCGCGCCGCTGCCCATGCCCAGCCCGGCGCTGACCAAAAGCCAGAGCGGCGGCTGATGCCAGATCAGGATCGCCAGGCATAGACTCATGCTCAGGCTGGCGACCAGCTTGCTCCTGCGGTTGATCACTCCACCGTTTCGCCAGTTATGCAGTAAGGGGCCAAGCACGCGGTGTTGCTCCAGCCAGCGACTCAGACGCGGTGAACTCTTGGCTGAAGCCCAGGCACAGAGCAGAACGAATTCAGTCGTTGGCAAGCCGGGAATGATCAACCCGAGAAAGGCACAGCCCAGGCTGCCATAAGCCAGGGCGAGAAAGCCCAGGCGCTTTAAACCCGTGGCGGGAGTTGCATGAGAGGGCGTCATCATCAGGTGTGCAAAGTCCGCGAGCGGGTGGGCTTCCAGTAGAAGGCTCTGACGATGGGAGGACAAGTTAAGAAGGGTTAATTTTGGACCGCGATGGACAGTTCGCTCTTGATGTCGTGGGACCGGCTTTAGCCGGGAAAGCTTCATTTCTAACGACGCATAAGCTCTGAATGTACCGGCCTCTTTCCGGCTAAAGCCGGTCCCACGATTATGGCGGGTTCAGTCGTCTTGCTCTTGCCCCACTTCCTGAGCCAGGCGGTCATCCAGTTCCAGTTCGGTGTAGACCATCCGGCTGAAGGCCACCGCCTGCAAGGTCTTGTCCACCAGCAGGTTGCTGCTCAACGCCAGGGTATTGCTGTTGCGGCACAGCTGCACGACCAGCAAGGTGGTTTTGCTCTGGGTGTCGTCTTCGTCTGCCTTGTTTTCACTGGAACGCTCCTCGGGCAGGTCACCGGTGTAACGCGTCGAAGCGCTGTAACTTGGGCAGATATCTTCACCGCTACCCCGGTAAATCGGGCGCCAGGGCATTTTTCGATCCAGCGCGACCCGGCTGATGATCATCTGATAATCACCGAGCACGCCAGGCGCTGCTGCCTGCTCAATCAGAGCGTCGAGCCCGTCACTGTCCAGCCGGTTCTGCATGGCCAGCACCGAGGCAATGTTATGCGCGCTCTGTTCCAGATAACTTCGCGCCTGACTGACGTTGTAGAGGTCGGCGCTGATCAGTGCGGTGCCAATCAGCAACGGCATGATCAAGGCTGCCTCTACCAGCGCGTTACCCCGTTGGCGAGCAGGCGATCGGTATTTCATTCGTCGTCCTCCTCGCTGATGAGGTTGCCCAGCAGGTGCCGGTACTGATATTGGAACGCGTTGCCCAGGCCGAACAAAGCGGGCAACGGCGTCATGAACTCCTGGCTCATGTCGACACTGATGCTGAGGATTGGCGGGGAGTTGTCCACGCTGTCTTCCTCAGGATCAGGCTTGGCACCGCCGAATTGGCGCAGGTTGTCGAAGGCCAGTACGTCCACCGTGAAGTTTTCTTCGGTGAGGAAACCGTATGAGGAATCGATCATGCGTCGCGTGATATCGCCCTGCAGGTCCGCTTGCGCGTAATAGCGGGTATCCGTGCGAAAATCCTGCACCGCTCGCTCCAGTGACAGGCTGCCCACACCGATCATCAGTGCGATGCGAGCCAGCTCGAAGAGCATCATGATGCCGAACAGCAGCACCGGCAGAATCAGCGCGGTCTCTACCGCTGTGACGCCACTCTGGTCGCGCAGCAGTTCACGGCAATCGGGTGTCTCGGCCATGTAAGTGTTCAGTCCTGATCATTGAGCGTGAAGGGGTGTTGGCTGGCTGCCAGCAACTCACTGGCCAGCGGTGCACCTTTACTCACACGGTCGCGCGCTGCCTGGAACTCAGCCAGGATCTTGCCTGCGCGTTCCGGTTGGAGTTTTTCCTGAAGGACCCGCTGTGCGGTGTCGTCATGGCCAGCGAGTACGTAAGCCAGGGCCAGATTGAGCTGGAGGGCGACGTTGCCGTTGTTGCGCGACTGATTGAGCAAGCCGATCGCACGGGTGGTGTCGCCGCCAGCCAGCCAGGCGAGGGCGAGATTGTTGACCGCCGCGTTGTAGCCGGGATCGATTTCCAGTGCTTTCTCAAACTGCTTGCGGGCCTCGGCATCCTGATGTTGCAGGTTCAAGGCGACCCCAAGACCGTTGAATGCCTGCGCGTTGTTCGGCGCTGCATCCAGCGCGCAGCGAAAATCCTGCTCGGCTTGTTTGGCCATGCCCAGCGCCAGATAAGCGCGACCACTGCCGCTGCATACGGTCAGGCGCTGCACTGGGCTGAGGTCGTTACCCAGTTGCTGTTTGGCGCGACGATAAAGCGTAAGGACTTCCTGAGGCGGGCGAACGGTTGCCGCGACGCTGGCGTATTCGAGCAGGTAAGGGCCGCTGAGTTGCTGGCGCTGATCCATGCGTTCGTAGATTTCGTAAGACGCTTCAAGGCGACCGTTGTCGCGCAGGACATGCGCCAGGCGTAGCGCCTCTTTGGCTTCTTTGCCCAGTGACGGCGCCGATGAGCTGGTGTTTAGCGAGGGCAGGTGGGTGCAGCCGCCGATGGCCAGCAGGCCGATCAGCATCAATTGAGAACGCAGGCGTGACATGGACGGTAGGCTCCGGGGCGGCATGGGGTCAGTTACCGAGCAGACGAATGATGCGCACCATGGCGGGTGCGCCCATCATCGCCACAATCGGCGGCAGGATCAGGGTCATCAGCGGAACGCTGAGTTGGGCGGGCAATTTGCCGGCCCGTTCTTCGAGGTCGAGGATCAGGGTTTTACGGCTTTCATCGGAAATCGTGCGCAGCGCCTGAGACAGTGGCGTCCCGTAGCGTTCGGCCTGGATCAAGGTTGCAACCATGCTTTCAATACCGCTGACGCCAGTACGCTCGGCGAGGTTGACCAGTGCCCGTGAGCGGTCACTGAGGATCTGCAATTCGGCGAAGGTGTAGCGCAATTCTTCAGCCATTTCCGGCGCGGACAACGCCAGCTCTTTGGATACCACCTGCAGCACGCGACCCAGCGGCAAGCCGGCCTCGGCGCAGATCACCATCAGGTCCAGTGCATCCGGCAGACTGCGGGCGAGTTTGCCGCCACGTTTGGCGCTGAGCCACTTTAGCCACAGCTCGGGCAACGCCGTGCCAGCAAACAGGGCGGTCAGGCCGCAGGCGAGGCCGTTAAGTCCGAAGCGCGATTTGGCGTCCAGCACGCCGAACAGCACAATGCTGGCGAGCACCAGGCTCAGGGTGTATTTGCCCACCATCAACAGACCGAGTGCCTCATGGCTACGCATACCCGCCATGGACAACAACCGGCGAAGATGTCGACGGTCATTGGCGGTGCCCGCCATGCCTTCACCGATACGCGCCATCGGTAGCAAAATCGCTTGAAGTCGGGGCGGCAGTCGCAAGCTCTGCTGGCGCAGAATGTTGGCCTGCTGCACGTTCGGTTGTTCTGTTGCCTGACGCTTGCCGAGGCGTTGCAGCAGGGGGGCAACGAGTTTGCTCTGGTGCAGGCCAATCAGTGCCAGACCCAGCCCGGCAAGCAGAATGGCCAGTGCGCCTTGCGCCATCGGGTCTTCAAACAGCGTGCTCATACCACCCTCCTGACCATCTGCTGGGTGATCAACAGGCCCAGCGTGACGCTGCCGAACGCATAAAACAGCACGCTGTTACCCGTGGGGTCATTGAGCAGAAAACGGAAATCGTTCGGTGAGTTCAGGTACATGTAACCCAGCGCCATGGGTACCAGCGAGGCAACGATCTTGGCCGAGGCCCGTGCTTCCGATGTTTTGGCCTGGATCTTCAATTGCAGCTCCTGACGTTCGCGCAGGGTCGAGGCGAGCCGGTCGAGCGTTTCACCCAGTCTGCCGCCAGCCTCCTGGTTGATGATCAGGATCACCGCGAAGAATCGGTACTCGTTCAACGGGATGCGTTTGGCCGAATCCTGCATGGCCTGGCGCAACGGCAGGCCCAGGCGCATCCAGTTGTCGATCAGGGAAAACTCCACCGCCAATGGTCCGGGAATGTTCTCGGCCACCAACGCGAAAGCGTTGGTGATCGGAACGCCCGCCCGAGCGGTGCGGGTGATTGCGTCAATCGCCTCGGGCAGGCTTTGCTTGAGTTGTTTGAGGTGTTTGGCCAAGGCGTTGCGGTAGCTGATGTTAGCCAGCAGAGCAAAGCAGAGCACTGCCAAGACACTCACGGACACCCAGGGCATGGGCATCTCGCGGCCCAACAGGGTGGCCGGTAACAGGCTGGCCAGGGTCAGCATAGTCAGGCGAGTGCGCAAAGTCTTTTGCCAGCCGAGTACGCTCAGGTTGAACCAGATCTTGCCCAGCGACTTGCCAAACACCGGCAAGCGCGCGAAAGGTACGCGCTCCATCTCGCGGAGGATGTCCTGCGCCTTGGTTGAAGTCAGTGCAGCTGCGGCCTTGTCGCTTTCACCGGCGTTGAGTCGGGTTTTCAACAAGGCCAGGTGCAGCGCGGCGTCTTTGTCTTTCTGGCGGCGGCCATTGAGGCTGCGTGCAGCGAAATACGCCAGCAGCACCGCAAGAAATACCAGCAGGGTGAGCAGATCCAGAGTGGCGTCCATCAAGCCTGACCTTCGAACAGGTGCGCGTGACTAGTGTAGAACTGCGGGCGCTGGCCACTGGAAACGAACTGCCCGCTCAGACGGCCTTTGGCATCGACACTGGTGGTCTTGAAACTGAACAGTTCCTGGCTCTGGATGACTTCGTTTTCCATGCCGCAGACTTCAGTAATGGAGACGATGCGCCGTGCGCCATCGCGCATGCGTTCCACTTGCACGATCAAATTGACGGCACTGGCGATCTGTCGGCGAATAGCTTCCAGCGGCAGTTGCATGCTGGCCATCATCACCATGTTTTCCAGACGCATGATCGCGTCGCGCGGGGTGTTGGCGTGGACCGTACACAGCGAGCCATCGTGACCGGTGTTCATCGCCTGGAGCATGTCGAAGCTTTCGCCGCCGCGCACTTCACCGAGAATGATCCGGTCAGGGCGCATCCGCAGGGCGTTACGCACCAGGTCCCGCTGATCAACTTTGCCAGTGCCTTCGGCGCTGACCGGGCGGGTTTCAAGGCGCACCACATGAATTTGCTGCAACTGCAGCTCGGCGGCGTCTTCGATGGTGATGATGCGATCTTCATCACTGATCTTTTGCGACAGGGCGTTGAGCAAGGTGGTCTTGCCTGCACCGGTCCCGCCGGAAACAATAATATTGAGTTTGGCGACCATGGCCCGGCGCAACACCTCGACCATTTCCATGGAGATAGCACCGCGCTCGGACAGGCTTTCCAGGGACATGTTGCGGCGCATGAACTTACGAATGGAAATCGTCGTGCCATCGATCGCCAGCGGATAGGTGATCACGTTGACCCGGCTGCCGTCGGCCAGACGCGCGTCGACCATTGGATGAGTCTCGTCGATGCGTCGGCCGACTGCGGCGGCAATACGCTGCGCCGTGTTAAACACATGGGCTTCGTCGACGAAGGTAATGGGTGACAACTCCAGCTTGCCGTAGCGCTCGACGAAGACTTGCCCGGCGCCGTTGACCAGAATGTCGTTCACCGAGTCGTCTGCCAGCAACGGCTGGATCGGACCAATGCCAACCATCTCGTTGAGCATTTCTTCGGCAATGGTTTCCTCTTCCTGACGGGAGAGCTGCAAGCGGTTTTCGTCACAGATGCGGCGGATCAGTGACTCGATCTGCCCGCGCAATTTATCGCGGCCCATCGCGGCGGCTTTCAGCGGGTCGATCTGGTCATACAGGTGGCCGCGAATCAGCCGCCGGTTATGCGCACCTGCACTGTCCAGCGATTTGCCCGGCATGTTCCGGGCAACCGTGGTGGCGCGAACTTCCTGCACCGCCGCCGGGGCGGATGTTTCCGGTGCTTGCTTTCGTGCGGGTTGCGGTTTTTGCGGCTGACGGATGAGCATGTTTGAATTCCTCGTTCCTGGTCGGTCGTTTTCAGGCGGCCGAACGGCTTCGGCCCAGAACGTTCTTCAGGCGGCTGATGATGTTGCCGCTTTGCAGGCTGGTTTTACGTGGCGTATGCCCGCACGCCAGGTCGGCCAGTTCCAGTAAAGTGCTTTGGAACGCTGGCGCGCTGGACAGGCGCAGAGGGCCGGTCAGCAGGCTGTTGCTCAAGGATTGAGCGACATACGGCAGGACCAGGTCGATGCGCCGTTCGACGAACTCTTCGAATTGCTGACGCTCGACACCCGACGCCAGATTGCCTCGCGACGGGTTGATCACCAGCAGCAGATGCTGACCCTCGCTCTCATCGCCAATTTCGCGCAGCAACCGGTGGGTATTACGTGCGTCCTGGACGTTCATGTCGGCGAGGACAATACGTGTTTGCGCGTGGGCCAATACCTCCATGGAGCCGCTTGGGCGGCCAGCGGGCAGGTCCCAGATCACCTGATTGAACATGCGGCACAGGTTGCCGCCGAGACTGAGCAGATGGTCGACCGCCAGATGCGGATCGATCTGGTAGCTAGGCTCCTGAGCGAGCAAGTGCAGGCGATCATTGATCTTGCCCATCGAGCGTTGCAGGAAACGGCTGTCGATCTCGTTGCTGTTCAATGCGCCAGCCAGCCCGGCATCGCCGTCGTAGCCCAGCAGCAAGGCGAGGTCGCCATTGTGACGGTCGAAGTCCACCACAGCCGTCGCCGTGTGACGTTGCTCTGAAAGCAATTGCGCCAACCCGGCAGCCACGGTGCTGCTGCCACAACCGCCGCTGGCACCGGTAATGGCAATGGTGCGGCCGTTACGCACGCCATGGGCTTCGTGCTGATCGGCCCCCTGTGCTCTGGCCAGCGTTGCTGCCAGCAAGTCAAAAGGCACCGGCTTGACCAGGTAATCGCAGACTCCGTTGCGCAGCAGGGTACGGTAGAGATCCACATCCTGACGGCTGCCAGTGGTAACGATCTGGCACGTAGGGTCACAGTTTTCAAACAGCTCACTGAGCGATTGCAAAGGCAGTGGGTCGCCATCGATGTCCACCAGCATCACGGCGGGCGACGGGTTGACCTGGCTCCAGTTGATGGCTGCGCCGATACCGCCTGCCAGAACGTGGCTGGCGTCATGACCCAGACGCACGATCTGCTCGACGAAACGCTGTGCTTCCTGGGCGGAGGAGGGGAATAGCATGACGCCGCTGTTTAACGGTTGGTTGTCGCTGCTGTGAAGGGTGTTGTCATTCATGTTGATGTCCTCTCGGCGCCTGGCAGCACTGATTGCTGGAGTATGCAGAACGCCGTGCTCAGGCCCGGCGTGCTGGTCCAGAAGATCAGTCTTCGTTGAAGTCGATATCGAGCAACTCGCGGGTCTCGCCGTCCTGGTAGCGACTCACTGCATTCACCGCCGCTGTTCCGTCACCGGCGTCGAGGGTTTGCGCCCTGACCAGATCACGCGGGTCGGCGACCATGCGGGCCACGTTGGCGCGATTGGCACAACCGAGCGTCCCGACTGCCATGTAGGGTTTGACGGTCCAGGTTTTATCGTCAGCGATGGCGCATTCCGGGGTTTTGACCACCAGGGCTTCGGAGATGACCTGCAGGTCCCAGTCCTGAGTGTTGCCAGCTTGCAGTTGTACTGGCGCGACCCGCAGTTGCTGAAGATTCGCACCTTGCTCGCGCAAGACGCTGGCCAGACGTTCAGCGAGTTTTTCGCCAACCGGTGTCAGGGGTTGCAGCGTCAGGGTCTGGTTACGCAGACGCCCCTGGGCCTTGAGCAAGGTGTTGAGGTTGGCCAGGGACTCTGGAGTAAAACCGCCATTGGGTGTGGCCTGCAAAGAGGTGACCATGGCCGAAGGCGCAACAGTAATGCCTTGTGCCTGAGCCTGGTCATGGGGCGCGAAACGGCTTTCACGCATCTGGTTCAGCGGGCGGTCGCAGCCACCGAGCAGCAGGGCCACGACGACGAGAGAAAGCAGTGATTTGACAACGGGCATGATGTTCTCCGGGTCTCAGTACAGGTAGCCAGCGGACGCCTGGCTTGGCATTTGGGCGTCCAGCGCGCGAATGCCTCGGCCCGGTGTCTGCAGATCGCTTGGCACTGTTGGTTCCACGACGTAGGCGGTGGCGATGATGACCAGCTCGGTGTCTTCCTGTGAGCTGGTTTCGGTCTCGAACAGGCGGCCAATGCCAGGGATGCTTTTCAGGCCTGGCACGCCGGTGACCTGTTGGGCGACGTTGCTGCGCAGCATGCCTGCCAGGGCAAAACTCTGGCCGCTGGCAAGCTCTACGGTGGTGTCGGCGCGGCGGACTTTGAACGCCGGGATGACGTTGCCCTGCAGGATGACCGCGCCCTCGTCCGACAGATCGCTGACTTCCGGGGCCACATGCAGGCTGATGCGGTTGGGCGACAGCAGGGTTGGCGTCATGCGCATGATCACGCCGTACTGCTTGTACTCGATGGTCACGTTGTTGTTGGTGATGATCACGATTGGCACTTCGCCGCCTGCTGCGAAACCCGCTGTCTCGCCGGACATCGCTGTAAGGTTTGGTTCGGCCAGCACTGTGGCCAGCCCGTCCTCGGACAGTGCTGTCAGCAGGCCTGATACCGTGGTCGAGCCTCGAGTACGCGTGCCCTGACCAACAGTATTGGTGCCGGTCGGCTGCAGGATTGCCCCTGTGGTTGCATCGAACAGGCTGCTGGCGTTGCTGAAGAAGAAGTTACCGTCCTTGAGCGCCACGCCCCAGTTCATGCCCAGCGATGTGGTCATGCTGCGCGACACTTCGACGATCCGTACGCTGATGTTGACCTGAGCGGACAGTTCGACTTTCAGTTGGTTGATGACTTTGGGCGCAGGAGCGCCGCCACCGCCAGCGCCCCCCGCTGCGCCGCCGCCACCAGCGCCACCCTGGGAACTGCTGTCTGCTGCACCCAGATAAGCCTCGACGCTTTTGATGACCTGCTTGGCTTGCTGAGGTGTGCGCACGCTGCCGCGTACTATCAGGCCGCTGCCCGAAGACGGTCCGAATTCGATTTTGGAGCCAGGCACTTCTTCGGCGATCTGCTTGCTCAGCGCTGACAGGTCGTGTGTAGCGACCAGACGCAGCGCCGCGATAACCTCGTCATTTTCATCCATGGCGTACAGGGTCGTGATACCCGCGTTCTGCGCAAACACAAAGACACTTCCGGGCGAGGGCACTTGAAAGCTGGCCACTGACGGGTCTGCGACCAGGACAGTGGTCGCGGCTCTCGGGAGCTGCAGCAAGCGTCCTTGCTTGACCAGCAGTTGCACGTCTTCTGTCTCTTTGACTTGAGTCAGCTTGCGCGGCAGGTTCAGCCTTTTCGGTGCAGGTTGCTCCTGGACGACGTATTGGCCCTGATCAGCTTCATCCTGGCCTTGATCGGCTTCATCCGGGGCGGCCGGGGCATCCTGTGCGCAGGCCATGCTGGACCAGATCAGGCTTGCAGCGAGGGCGCAGGCCAGCGAGGCGGCGGGAGCTTTCGAAACGAACTTCATTGTCTGTGATTCCGAGTGGGCTGTTCCGGCCGGTTCTGTCCGGCGGTGTGCTATGGCAATGGGTGGTTACCGGGTGAAGTCGAGAACTTCGGCCTGAGCACCACGGTACATCTGGACCTTGGGCGCTTTGGGGGCCTGGCCGCTAAAGCTGTCGTAGATGCTGGTGCTTTGGGTCAGTGAGGTGACCCGGTCTGGATTTACCACCGTGGTTTGCGCAACCGGCTCGCTGGCACTGAGCAGGACCAGTTGCAGGGTGCCGATCTCTCTGGCTACGGCCAGGCGTTCGGCTTGCGCCGGGCTGACTTCCAGCGTCGCGGTGTCATAGAACTCACGCTTGGTTTTCTTTGGCTCGGCTTCCTCACTGCGCGGCGTCAACTCGCCACGGGTGACGTTGTTCAAGGCCAGCACTCGTACACCGCGCAGCAACGTCTGCGATGCAAGACGCGGGACGATCTGGCCCGGCTGCAGCGTGGATTCTTCTTTATCCCGGTCCAGACTGAGGATCACATCGACACGGTCGCCCGTGGAGATCAGGCCGGAGTTACTGGCTACGGCACTGGTCGGCACGGAAATCGCTCGCAGGCCCGGTTTGATTACCGCGGCGATGAATCCCGGTTGGCCCGGGTGGACCAGCAAGTTGCTGGCCAGCGCCTCGTTTTTGCCGATGGGTTGGCGCACGGTCGCACCCAGGACCATGCCGACGTTGTCCTTGCTCTTGAGGAAGTAGAGCAGCGGTGAATGCTCCTGCTCGGTTTCTTCCCAGCGCACCGCAGCGGTGTCGATGAACTCGCCAGGTTTGAGGTCACGGCTGGCAACCAGAATGGCTTGCAGGTTCACCGGTTCGACCTTTTTAGGCGCTTGCTGCTGTACGACGGTGGCAGGGGCGGGTTTCAACATGACTCGGACCAGCAATGCTGCACTGCCAGCCACCAGCAAGGTGCCTGCCAGAAGAAGAATGGAGGGGGCTTTCATGAGTGAACCGTGCTGTCAGGAGTGAATGGGGACGAACAGGGTGTAGAGCGCTCCGGTCGCAATGGCCAGACCATAAGGAATGCCAAGCGGGCGGTTTTCGGTCAGCACTGTCGGTGTTTCGATATTCAGCTTCAGGTGTTGTGTCGCCAACTGTTGCCAGCCCTTGGCGAGACTGTTTTCGACGACGCTCAACATCGGTAGAAGCAGTGCCAGTACGCCGCCTGCCAAGGCTGTAACGATGAGGAAAACCATCTGCCCGTCACCTGCCCAGAGGCACAGCACAGCCATCAGTTTTACGTCACCGGCACCCACCCGGCCCAAGCAGAACAAGCTGTAGCCCACCAGCAAGACCATCGTTGCAGTTGCCCCGCAGCGAGCCAGCAGGCTCAACAGCTGATCACCGCTCATCGCGCCCCATGGGCCGAGACCGAACGCGGCGGACATCGGCAGAAACAGCCAGACAGCGAAGAGCAACACCACCAGCAAGTTGTGAATACGGCGGTAGAGCAGATCCGAACAGATCACCCAGGCCAGCGCTGGAAGCAGAACCAGCATGATGAAAGTGTCGCCCATGACTGGCTCCGATTCGCTTGCTTACTTAGAGGTGCCAGGGTTATTGGTGTTGGTGATCTGGTCCGCGATGGACGAGAAACGATCCTTGAGAGCTGTCACGAATACGCCATCGGAGCCGAAGATCACACCAATCGCAGCGGCCATGGCGGCCGCGAGAATGCCGTATTCGATGGCTGTCACACCGCTTTCATCAGCGAGGAATTTTTTCAGGGACGGGGACATTGAGAGGCTCCTTTTATCGGCTCGGTAATCAAATCTGATCTGGGGAGATATGCCCCGGAATGGCCGATATTAAGATTCATTCTCAATTGGTTAACAAGTACGCGATCATTAAGAATGCTTAAGGAACGCAGTCGTTTCAGCGCAGTTCCTGACGTGCCTTGATCTTGATGGTGGCGCGTAACCCGGGGTTGTTGTCGAGCAGCTTCAGCGAGCCGCCGTGCAGGTCGCAGATCGCCTTGCTGAGCGTGAGTCCCAAACCATTACCGGGCACGTTGCCGCTGGTGTCCAGGCGTTGAAAGCGCTCCATGGCCTTGTCGTTCATCTGCGCCGGAATACCGGGGCCGCAATCGGCGACGCCCAAGTGGCTCCAATCCTGATGGTGGGAGGCGAAGAGGGTAATGGGCAGGCCGCGTGGTGCGTATTTCAGTGCGTTATCCACCAGATTGGCCATGGCTTGAAACAGCAAGGCCCTGTCGCCGTACAGCCAGCAACGGCTGTCGGTGTCGATGAGCAACGGACAGCCTAGTTCTTCAGCCAATGGCAGGTAGTAATCACGCACGTCGATCAGCAGTTCGTGAGCCTGAATATTTTCGAAGTCATGAGCGCAGCGGCCGGTTTCAACTTCACCCACGCGCATCACGGCGCGGAACAGATTCTGAATTCGCTCGCTCTCTTTGACGGCCTGCAACAGCTCGGCACGGATGTCGCCGTCCACGCCTTCTGTGGCGTTTTGCAGGCGGCTCTGCAGGCGGGTCAGTGGCGTGCGCAACTCATGCGCAATATGGCTGGTGACGTTACGCACCTCGTCCATCAACCGGTTGATGCGTTGCAGGCATAAATTGACGTCACTGCCCAACTGATCGAACTCGTCGCCGTATTCGTCGTGCGGCACCGTCACGCTGTGATCGCCCTTGGCGTACAGCGCAAGCGCATGGCGGATGCGATTGATGCGGTACATGTTGCGCATACTGAACGGCAAGCTGGTGAGCAGGATGAACAACAAAATCAGCAGCAGGCCTGCGCCAGTCAGCAACGGAATGATGCGGGTGCGTTCCAGCATCGGGTGCAGATCGTACGCACTGAAGTAATGACCGCCATCGGCGAGTGGCACCAGCAAACCGAGTATTTCGCTTTCGTTGCCGTGTGCATCAATCACTTGGGTATGACGCCAGTTATTGTTGCAGAGCTCTTTACAGTGCCTTTGCAGAAGCAGGCTGGCGTCGCCGAAAACCACATTGTCATTGCTGTCGAACAACAGAGCGTGGCGGTCCTTGCGCGTTTCGAAAGGGTCGCGATACGCCAGTGCTGCCAGCACCTGCTCGGTTTTCTGCAGGCGGCCATTGAGTTGCTGCGAGCGCACGTCGGCCAGGATCATCTCGCGCACATGACTTCGCATGACGATCTCCAGCAGGTGGTTACACAAAATGATCGAAGCCAGCGCTACCAGTAAACAGATAAAGGCGATCGTGGTGGCCTGACGAAAGTTACTGGTATTCAGCAGCAGCTTGAGGTTGTCGGTGTTAACCAAGGGCGTATCCAATGGCACGAATCGTACGGATCATTGAGCGCTGGAAACCTTTGTCGATCTTGGTGCGCAGTTTCGACAGGTGGACGTCGATCAGGTTGGTCTGCGGATCGAAGTGATAACCCCAGACTTTTTCCAGGAGCATGCCGCGGGTGACGGTCTGGCCATTGTTTTTAGCCAGTACCAGCAGCAGTTTGTACTCCTTGTCGGTGAGGTCGATGCGCTGGCCGCCGCGTGTGACTTCGCGCCGACCCAGATCAATGTGCAAGTCTTCGATCTGGATGCTTTCCTCGTGGGTTGACTGGCTGCGCCGACGGGCCAGGAGTTCTAGGCGCAGCAGCAACTCGGTGAAATCAAAAGGCTTGCCCAGGTAGTCATCGGCCCCGGCCCGCAGGCCTTCGACTCGATCAGCAGACTGGTCGTTGGCCGAGAGAATCAGGACCGGAGGATGAGGCTTGCCGTGCAGACGTGTCAGTACTTCTATACCGTCCATTTTCGGCAGGATGCGGTCCAGGATCACAACGTCGAAAGCTTCACGCTCAAGCATTTCCAGCGCGCCTTCGCCGTTATCGGTCATCCGACAGTTGTGCCCGCTTGCATGCAGTTTGCTGCCGAGCCAGTGGCTCACGGCCACATCGTCCTCTACCACCAGTACTCGCATGTCGATCTTCCTTCTGGCTTTGCTCTAAGCGGGCTCTCTTTTAACAACAGTGCGCTTGGAATAGGGTTAAGAATTGTTAAATGTAATGATAATGATTCTCACTATTGTTACATGATAGTCAAATGCCATGCAATTGGGATATGAACGCTTTTGATGAATGCATTGAAAGAGGGGAGAAGGAGGCGCGCAGGATGGGTGTGCCGGGTGGCACGTTGTGTCGTCTGGTCGGGGCCTGCTGGAGCGAGGCTTGCCCGCGAATCAGTCGCCCTAGTGGATCCGATGTACCGAGTTATCGTTCTTCGCGGGCAAGCCTCGCTCCAACAGTCAACATGGAGTCTGTCGTATGGACCGCATTCCAGTTCAGTAGCCCGAAGCCCCGCACCTCAATGAATAATGAACTTGGTGAAGTCACACGCCTTGCGCGTAATGCCCAGAATGTCAGCCATGAACCGGTCATCCTCAGTGCTGCGATGCATCGCCTTGTACGAAATCTGCGGCAGGGCTGGAGTGACATCCAGACGCTGCAACAACTTGCGATCCAGCACATGACTCAGGCAGTGCAACGGCAGGCATGCCGTCGCGAGCCCGGACACCGCCAGGCCGATCTGTGCCAGCAAGTTGTTACAGGTAATCGACTTGGCGATGTCGATGCCTTTCATCTTGAACCACTGCCCATAGGCCATGCCCATGCCTGACAGCGCGCCCTGAATAATCAGCGTGCGCGATGCCAGCTCCTCCAGCGTCATACGCGTCTGATCACCCGCGAGAGCGGGCGTACACATCCAGGCGTTCTCCACCGAATCGAGAATCTCGGCAGAGAAGCGATTGTCCTGAAAGATATCCGGAACAATGATCAAGTCGATGGAGTTGCTCGCCAGACGCTCGTACAGCACCGGACTCAGGTCCACCTCCGGAATGATCTCCACCAGCGGATAAGCGCTGCGAATCCCGCTGACCAGATCAGGCAACCAGGTCAAGGCAGTCAGCTCCGTGACGCCCAGACGTAACTTGCGTTGCAGGTTCTCCGGGCTTTCAAGACGCTGCAACATGGCGTCCCGCTGGTTCAACAGGCTTGAGGCCAGTGCGACCAGTTCCTCACCCATGGGCGTGAGTTGCGCGCTGCGCCGTGAGCGGTCGAACAGCGGTTGACCGTAGCGTGTTTCGAGATCCTGAATACGCTTGGAAATGGCCGACTGCGTGGTGTTCAGGTGGTCGGCTGCCGAGTCGAAACTGCCCAGCCGGGCGACCCAGAAAATCGCTTCTATCTGCTTGATCGTAATCATTGCGCAATCCTCGTTCGCTCACTGAAAGATTCCCTCAGGAGATGAGTAAACACAACAAAAAATCGCTTTTTGTTGGTTTTGGCAATCAGTAGTCTTCAAGGCAACCGAGCCTAAACCTACAGGTCATCCACAATGTCGTACCCGCTTTCGAACAGACTGAATCGTTTTGCATCGTCCGCCAGTGTTGCCGCGAAAGCGCGAGTCATGGAGCTTGAAGCCGCTGGCAAGAAGATCCTCGACTTCTGCGTCGGCGAGCCGGACTTCGTCACCCCGACTTCGATTATCGAGGCGGCGCGCACTGCCGCACTGGCAGGGCAGACTCGCTACACCGCGACCACCGGCACCAAACAGCTGAAGACCGCCGTGCAGCGCAAGTTCAAGCAGGACAACGGTCTGGATTACTCATTGGCGGAGATCGTGGTCGGTTCGGGTGCTAAGCAACTGATCTACACCGCGTTCACCTGCACCGTGGATGATGGCGATGAAGTGATCATCCCCGCGCCTTACTGGGTCAGCTATCCGGACATCGTCAAGCTCAATGGCGGTGTACCGGTTATCGTCGAGTGCCCGGACTCCCAGGGCTTCAAGCTCAAGCCTGAGCAACTCGAAGCCGCGATCACGCCGAAGACCAAGTGGCTGGTGCTCAACTCACCGAACAATCCAAGCGGCGCGATTTACAGCGAAGCGGAAATGCAGGCCATCGTCGATGTGCTGGTGCGTCATCCACAGGTGTGGCTGATGACTGACGAGATTTACGAACACTTCAACTACGCCGGTGCCGCATTGCCCGCGCCTGCCGTGCAAGCCCCGGAGCTCAAGGAACGCACCCTGGTAATCAACGGTGTATCCAAGGCTTACGCCATGACTGGCTGGCGCATTGGTTATGCTGGCGGCCCGCTGCCGCTGATCAAGGCGATGGACAAATTAATGTCGCAAAGCATCGGCGGCGCATCGGCGGTGAGTCAGGCTGCCGCAGTGGCAGCGCTCGAAGAGGGTGGTAGTTTCGTCGAAGAAGCAGCACGGGTATTTGCTGAGCGCCGCAATCTGATCATCGAATTGTTGAATGACGTACCGGGCCTCAAGTGCCTGGCCATTGAAGGGGCGTTTTATGCGTACCCTAACTGCGGCGGTCTGATTGGCAAGCGCACGCCGCAAGGTTTAGTGCTGCAGTCGGATCTGGATGTACGCAACTATTTGCTCGAGAGCGCGAACGTCGCGGTGCTCGATGGTGCGGCTTACGGCCTGTCACCTTATCTGCGTCTCTCGTTTGCCACGTCGACCGAGATCATTACCGAAGGGTGCCGGAGAATGAAGGAGGCATGCCAGGCATTGAGTTGAGGTGAGTCGTGGCCAAAAACTACTTTCAAAAAAACTAAAAAAAGATCCGCTTTTATTTCTGCCCTCATTCTTGAAGAGATACCGACCATGATGAAAAAGGTTTTGCTTACTTTGATGGGGTTGATGGCAGCAACCACGGTAATGGCTGACGGCCTACAGGACGTCAAGGATCGCGGAACCCTGCGTTGCGCGACGTTGACTGACAGCGTGCCCCTGGGATATCAGGATCCGACCACCCGGGAAATCGTTGGGCTGGATGTCGATTTGTGTAAATCCCTGGCCAAGCATCTGGGGGTCAAGGCCGAGCTGCAGGGCGTCGCCGTCAGTGCGCGGATCCCGACGCTGATTTCCGGCCGCGCCGATGTAGTAGCCGCCGCGTTGGGTTACACCAAGGAGCGTGCCGAGCAGATCGATTTTTCCTCGGCTTACTATCAGGTACCGATCAAGGTGCTGGTCAAAGGCGACAGCGGTATCAAAACCTTCGCTGACCTGGCCGACAAGCGCGTCAGCGCTATCAAGAGTTCTACGCCTGAACTGTATGCACGCCAGCAGATTACCGATGCCAAAGTCGTAGGTTTTGAAGACGCGCCCTCTGCGTTTCTTGCCCTGCAGCAAGGCAAGGTCCAAGGCATGGCAATGACTGAGCCGGCGTCGATTCGCTTCCATACCCGCAGCCAGAACATGCGCTTTCTCGATCAGGCACTGCACTTCGAGCCTAACTGCGTAGGCGTGAAAAAAGGCGAAACCGCGCTGACCAATGCCATCAATCAGGCACTGGTAGACATGGAAGCCAGCGGCGAACTACAAGCACTTTGGGATCACTGGTACGGCGACCAGACGGAATACAAGCTGGTGCGTGAAAAGAAACTCACACCGCTATCTGATTTCCAGTGATTGAAAGCGGGCCGCTTCACGCGGCCCGATCGAGGTGCTTGTGTCAATTTTCAATGGCTTCGGTTCCCTGCTTCAGGGGGACTACCTGCACGCGTTTCTGGGCGGGGCAGGGGTAACACTGCAACTGTTCTTCATCTCGGCGGTGCTGGCGTTCATTCTGGCTTGCCTGTTGATGGGGATCCGCTTGATCCCCGGACGGATCGGCGATTTCGTGGTGGCGGTCTTTGTTGAATATCACCGCAACGTGCCCAGTCTTGTGCAGCTGTTTGTTTGGTATTTCGGCATCCCGCAACTGCTGCCGCTGGCTGCACAGGACTGGATCAACGGCCACGGCGGCGAAGTGATTTTCGCCATTATCGCGCTGACGTTGAACAGCGCGGCTTACGTCTCCGAAGACTTGCGCAGCGGCTTCCGTTCGTTGCCCAACGGCCAGACCGAAGCGGCCCGTGCGCTGGGGATCAATTACGTGCAAACCCTGCGCAAGATTCTGATTCCGCAGGCCATGCGCGCATCGGCTCCATCGCTGGTCAATCAGGCGCTTTCTCTGTTCAAGACCACCGCACTGGCCATGGCCATCGGCACCGCGGAAATGATGTACATCACGCGACAGATCGAAGGTGAAACCTACATGACCTTCCAGACCTTTGCCGTGGCAAGTCTGTTCTACCTGATCGGCTCCTGGACGATCATGATTCTGGGTGCCGTCTGGCAGCGACGCATCGATCTGCGGATGGCGAGGTAACCATGCTCGAGATTCTTCACGATTACGGGATTCTGCTGCTGATCGGGCAGTACCCCCAAGGACCGCTGGGCGGTCTGGCACTGACCATCATCATCGCGTTGCTGGCGCTGATTATTTCGTTCCCGCTGGCGGTCTTGATGGGCCTGGCGCGCACTTCATCCATAGCACCGATTCGCAACGTGGCCATGGGTTACACCTATGTGGTGCGGGCCATCCCGCTACTGTTGCTGATCTTCTGGTGCTACTTCGCGGTGCCGCTGATTACCGGTATCAACATCTCCGGCTTCGTCACCATGCTGGTGGCGCTGGTGGTGTACGAAGGGGCTTATCTGGGTGAGGTAGTACGTGCCGGGATCAACGCGGTGCCCAAAGGCCAGGTTGAAGCGGCGCGGGCAATTGGCATGAGCTACGGCCAGTGCATGCGCAAGATCGTGCTGCCGCAGGCGCTGTTCAACATGCTGCCGAGCATCCTCAACCAATTCATCATGATCACCAAAAACACCTCGCTGGCTTACCTGATTGGTACGCAGGAAGTCACCTTTGCGGCCTATCAGATCAACAACCAGCTGTTGACCCAGCCGTTCGAGGTTTACGCGCTGCTGGCCGGTTTCTATTTCGTGTTGTGCTTCTCGCTGAGTCGTCTCGCCAAATGGCTGGAAGACACCATCAACCGCAAGCGCCTGGGTTCTGCCCGCGTAGTAGATGAAAGCGTCGAAGAAAATCCAGTTCTGGTGGGGCAACCTAAATGATCGAATTCAAGAACGTGAACAAGTGGTATGGCGAATATCGCGCACTGAGCGATATCACTGAGCAGGTATCGGCCGGTGAAGTGGTTGTAGTGTGCGGGCCTTCGGGGTCGGGGAAATCCACTTTGATTCGTACCGTGAACCGTCTGGAAGAGATTCAGGACGGCAGCATTCTGATTTCCGGCGAAGACGTTCACGCCTCGAAAAAGAACCTCAATGCCTTGCGTAGCAGGGTGGGTTTCGTGTTCCAGAACTTCAACCTGTTCCCGCACATGAGCGTGCTGGATAACGTCATGATCGGGCCGATTACGGTGCTCAACCGTAACAAGACCGACGCCGCTAAAACCGCTCGTGATCTGCTTGCGAAGGTCGGGCTGGCGCACAAGGCCGACGCCATGCCATTGCAGTTGTCCGGTGGACAGCAACAGCGAGTGGCGATTGCCCGGGCGTTGGCCATGGAGCCACCGGTGATGTTGTTCGATGAACCCACCAGCGCCCTTGACCCGGAAATGGTCGGCGAGGTGTTGCAGGTGATGAAGGACCTGGCCGCCGAAGGCATGACGATGATTTGCGTAACGCACGAGATGGGCTTTGCTCGCGAAGTGGCTGACCGCATCTGGTTCATGGACGCAGGGCAGGTACTGGAGCGTGCCGCGCCGGAAGACTTCTTTACGGCGCCAAAACACCCGCGTGCGGCCAAGTTTATCTCTGATATTCGGGCCCACTGATGAAACCGTCAGGCTCGCCGCACCTGCCGGTTCGCAAGGACTGGCTGGCGCGGGTGGATGAACCGGCGATCGATCCGCAATTAGCGATTGTCGATGCTCATCACCATCTGTGGGATCGCCCGGAAAACCATTACCTGCTGGACGATTATCTGGACGATCTCGACAGCGGCCATCGGGTGCTGGCATCGGTGTATGTGCAATGCCGCTCGATGTACAACATGGATCGGCCCGAGTCGTTTCAATGTGTGGGCGAAGTGGAGTTCGCCAACGGTATAGCAGCGCTCAGTGCCAGCGGTCTTTACGGCCCGGCGCGCATTTGCAGCGCCATTGTGGCCGGTGCCGATTTGCGTCTGGGGCAGGCGGTGGTGCCAGTACTGGAAGAGATGCTTGAACGGGCGGGGTCACGCTTGCAGGGCATTCGTAACGTCACAGCCTGGCACGTCGATCCGCAGGTGGTTTCAAACCCCAGGCCGCCGCCGTCCGGCATCCTTCGGGACACGCACTTTCGCAAGGGGGTGAGTCTTCTCAACGATTACGGGCTGGCGCTGGATGTCTGGGGCTATCACACCCAGCTCGAGGAAATCCTGGATCTGGCCAGGTCCTTTCCGGATCAGGTGATCGTGCTGGACCACGTGGGCGGGCCCGTAGGCATCGGCCCGTATGCCGGTCGTCGGGAAGAGGTCTTCGCTCAGTGGTCGCGGCTGATCTGCCAATTGGCCAATTGCCCTAACGTACTGGTCAAGCTGGGTGGGTTGGGCATGGACGTCGGTGGCTTTGCGTTGCATACCCGTGAACTTCCGCCTGACTCAGACACGCTCGCCGAGTTATGGCGTCCTTATATCCTGCACTGCATCGAAGCGTTCGGTGTGGAGCGTTGCATGTTTGAAAGTAACTTTCCGGTGGATAAGGGTATGTATTCCTATGGCGTGATGTGGAATGCCTTCAAGAAAATAACCGCCGACTTTACTGCAGGGGAGAAGCGCTTTCTGTTCAGTCAGACGGCGGCGTACACCTACAACTTGAATCTTGCTGATTAATGCAGGAGGCGCTTTAACCGCATCGTTCTTTATTCAGGCTTCATTCGTTATTTCGATTCCGATATCCGGGGCGCGGCTTCGTTCGCCCTGAAGAAAGTTATCCGCAGGTTTTTTAGTGTTCGGTTTTTGACTATTTATCTAACTCAAGATGGAGCGCCGTTGTTGGCGTTGGTCCGTCAGTACACAGTGAGGCGACAGCATGTCCAGTGGATTCAGAGTATTGAAACGCACCCGTCAGGTGAGTGTGGAGCAAGTCGAAAGTTACCGTAAGGTGCCCGTGGCCAATGTCAGTGATTCTATGAATCGCATGACGGCTGGTGGCGCTGCGTTGCGGCCCATGCACCGTTCCGGCGTGCTGGCGGGTCCCGCGCTGACGGTGAAGTGCCGGCCCGGCGATAACCTGATGGTGCATTACGCCCTCGATATCGCCCAACCTGGCGATGTGATTGTGGTGGATGCCGGAGGGGATCTGACCAACGCAATCATTGGTGAATTGATGGTCGCCTACGCCATCAAGAAGCGCTTGGGCGGTATAGTCATCAATGGTGCTATTCGAGATGCAGCCAGCATTGCCGCTGATGACTTTCCTGTGTTTGCCGCTGGTATCACTCATCGCGGTCCTTATAAAGATGGTCCCGGTGAAATCAATGTTCCGATTGCAATCAACGGCATGGTCATCGAGCCGGGCGATATGATTGTTGGCGATGACGACGGCTTGTTAAGCATTCCTTTTAATGAAGTCGACAGTGTTCTGAACAAAGCCAGTGCCAAACATGCGGCTGAAACACAGCAACTTCTGGATATCGCTGAGGGCAATAACGACCGCCGTTGGGTTATCGACAGTCTCAGGAATAAAGGCTGCGTATTTCCGGAATAAAGCATCAACGCATTTGCTGTTTTATCGACGGAAAATGACCCTGCATCGCAGACCGCTGAAACCGATGGTAAATCTGTAAGGGGCTGGCTAAAATCCGCCCGCCTTCAGCGGCTTGAGCCATCGGACGTGAACGACGGGCTCCAAGACCGAACCACGACCCCAGGTCGACATACTTATAAAGCTGGAAGGCCCGTGAAAATGAGGTATTCCAGCTTTTTTTGTGTCTGCTTTTCGGGTGTAAACTCGCCTTGTGCGCTATCAGAGCGCTTGCAGGTCCAGCGAACATGACACAAATTTCCGAACGCCTGTTGGTCCAGGCCCATCTTGATGCCAAGCAGCCTAAAGAGCTAAGCGTCGAAGAACAGGCCCATTACCGCGCAGCCATTGCGGCCGAACTCAAGGCTCAGGATGCTGTGCTCGTGGCGCATTATTATTGCGATCCTGTGATTCAGGCGTTGGCGGAAGAGACCGGTGGCTGTGTTTCCGACTCACTGGAAATGGCCCGTTTCAGCAATAACCATTCGGCGAAAACCGTCCTGGTGGCTGGCGTTCGCTTCATGGGCGAGACCGCCAAAATCCTCAATCCTGAGAAACGCGTGCTGATGCCGACGCTTGAGGCGACCTGCTCGCTGGATCTGGGTTGCCCGGTGGACGAGTTCACCGCGTTCTGCGATCAGCATCCGGAGCGTACGGTGGTGGTTTATGCCAATACTTCCGCGGCTGTCAAAGCCCGTGCCGACTGGGTGGTGACGTCCGGTTGTGCGCTGGAAGTCGTTGAAAGCCTGATGGACAACGGCGAGAAAATCATCTGGGCACCGGACAAGCATCTGGGGCGTTACATCCAGCGTGAAACCGGTGCTGACATGTTGCTCTGGGACGGCGCCTGTATCGTCCATGAGGAGTTCAAGTCCAAGCAGCTTGAAGACATGAAGGCACTCTATCCAGAGGCGGCGATTCTGGTTCACCCCGAATCACCCGAGTCGGTGATTGATCTGGCCGATGCAGTGGGTTCGACCAGCCAGATGATCAAGGCCGCACAGACCCTGCCGAACAAGATGTTTATCGTGGCTACGGATCGCGGCATTTTTTACAAGATGCAGCAGTTGTGCCCGGACAAGATTTTCATCGAAGCGCCCACTGCCGGTAACGGCGCGGCCTGCCGTAGTTGCGCGCATTGCCCATGGATGGCGATGAACACCCTTGAACGTACCTTGCAGTGTCTGCGAGAGGGCACCAACGAAATCTTCGTAGATCCAGCAGTGATCCCCCATGCGGTCAGGCCGTTGCAGCGGATGCTGGACTTCACCCAGGCGGCGCGGATGAGGCAGATGGGAAATGCCTGACGGCTAACGGAGCAGATCCTGTAGGAGCGCACGAGCACCGCGAGGCCGCGATAGCGGTCTGCCTGATAAACCGCTATCGCGGCCTCG
>NZ_LOHG01000013.1:123984-146393 GCF_022790535.1 Pseudomonas maioricensis | reverse complement strand
CGAGAGGCCGTCAACCCTTAATTTCACTAAAGTGTCATATCTTTCTGAAACGCCCTGAAACACAGGGGGAGCCTGGCGGCTCCCCCTCTTTTAAAGACGACTACTTATAGGCTGGGAAAGGCGAACTGCGAAGCTTCATGGCTTGCACGCTGCGGCCACCGCTGGGTAATTGCCTTGCGACGCGTATAGAACCGCACGCCATCAGGACCATACGCATGCAGATCGCCGAACAGCGAACGCTTCCAGCCGCCGAAGCTGTGGTAGGCAACCGGCACAGGCAAAGGCACGTTAACCCCAACCATACCCACTTCAATCTCGTCGCAGAACAAACGCGCAGCTTCACCGTCACGGGTAAAGATGCAGGTGCCATTACCGTATTCATGATCATTGATCAGTTGCATGGCCTGCTCAAGACTGGCAACCCGTACGATGCACAGCACCGGGCCGAAGATCTCTTCTTTATAGATACGCATCTCTGGCGTCACCTGATCGAACAGGCAACCGCCCATAAAGAAGCCGTCTTCATTACCAGCAACACTCAAGCCACGACCATCAACGACCAACTTGGCGCCCGCTTGCACACCGTCTTCTATATAGCCACTTACTTTGTCGCGATGCTGGCCGGTGACCAGAGGCCCCATATCCAGACCACACGTTGTACCGGCGCCAATTTTCAGCGAAGCGATCTGAGGCACCAATTTGGCTACCAGAGCATCGGCAATCCGATCCCCCACACACACGGCAACTGAAATCGCCATGCAGCGCTCACCGCACGAACCGTAAGCTGCGCCCATCAAGGCACTGACGGCGTTGTCCAGATCTGCATCCGGCATCAGCACCGCATGGTTTTTCGCGCCGCCCAGCGCTTGCACTCGTTTGCCACGTGCAGCGCCTTCTTTATAGATGTACTCGGCGATTGGCGTTGAGCCCACAAAACTGAGCGCTTTGACTTCCGGCGCTTCGATCAGTGCATCCACCGCAGCCTTGTCGCCATGAACGACATTGAGCACTCCCTTGGGCAAACCAGCCTCGTGCAGCAGTTGTGCGATCAGCAACGTAGAGCTTGGATCGCGCTCTGAAGGCTTGAGAATGAAGCAGTTGCCGCAAGCGATCGCCAGGGGGTACATCCACAGCGGGACCATGGCCGGAAAATTGAACGGCGTAATACCGGCAACGACACCTAGAGGCTGGAAATCGGACCATGCATCAATATTCG
This sequence comes from Pseudomonas maioricensis, assembly GCF_022790535.1. GTDB lineage: Bacteria > Pseudomonadota > Gammaproteobacteria > Pseudomonadales > Pseudomonadaceae > Aquipseudomonas > Aquipseudomonas maioricensis. The sequence goes on along the minus strand of NZ_LOHG01000013.1, from coordinate 145,177 downwards.
GGCCGACGTTGCGACTGTACTCACCCTTTAGAATTTCAGGAGCCGCACAAGCGTACTCGACGTTTTCGATACCACGCTTGAGCTCACCCGCAGCGTCTTCGAGCGTCTTGCCGTGTTCTTCACTGATCAGTTGTGCAATGCGGCCTTCGTTCTGCTCCAGCAGTTGCTTGAAGCGAAACATAACCTGTGCACGTTTTGCCGGTGGCGTATTGCGCCAGGCCGGGAACGCTGCCTTGGCCGAATCGATGGCTTGCTGCACGGTTTCGCGGCTGGCCAGTGAAACCTTATGGATAGCCTGACCAGTCGACGGGTTGAACACGTCAGCAGTGCGACCGTTGTCGCTGACCAGTTGGCCATCGATCAAGTGTTGGATGGTGCTCATGAAATGACTCCAAAGCAGGCGCGAACAACTCCGCGCCCGTCATCTATATAGAAGAGATTGGTCAGTCGACCTGATTCAGCGCTTCGCCCACCGCGTCGAACAAACGGTCCAGGTCTTGCGGCTTGCTGTTGAAGGTTGGTCCGAACTGCAAAGTGTCACCGCCAAAACGAACATAGAAACCAGCTTTCCAGAGCTTCATGCCTGCCTCGAACGGTCGCACGATTGCATCGCCATCGCGTGGAGCAATCTGGATAGCACCAGCCAGACCATAGTTACGAATGTCGACGACGTTCTTCGTACCTTTGATGCCATGCAGCGCGCTTTCGAAATGAGGCGCCACTTCGGCCGCCTGCTGTACAAGGTTTTCCCGTTGCAGCAGATCGAGCGCCGCGATACCGGCCGCACACGCAACAGGGTGTGCCGAGTAGGTATAACCATGCGGGAATTCAACGGCGTACTCAGGCGTCGGTTGATTCATGAACGTCTGATAGATTTCGCTGCTGGCAATCACTGCCCCCATCGGAATCGCGCCATTGGTGACTTGCTTGGCGATGCACATCAGATCAGGCGTCACGCCGAAGCTCTCGGCACCGAACATGGATCCGGTACGACCAAAGCCGGTGATGACTTCGTCGAAGATCAGCAGAATGTTGTGCTGGTCGCAGATTTCACGCAGGCGTTTGAGATAACCCTGAGGCGGAACAATCACACCCGCTGAGCCAGCCATCGGCTCGACGATAACCGCTGCAATGTTCGACGCGTCATGCAACTCGATCAGCTTGAGCATTTCATCAGCCAACGCGATACCGCCAGCCTCCGGCATGCCTTTGGAATAAGCGTTGCTGGCCAGCAAGGTATGGGGCAGATGATCCACGTCCATCAACTGGCCAAACATTTTACGGTTGCCGTTAACCCCACCCAGGCTGGTACCCGCAACGTTCACGCCGTGGTAACCGCGGGCACGTCCGATCATTTTGGTTTTGGTCGCCTGGCCTTTCAGCCGCCAGTAAGCCCGCACCATCTTCACTGCGGTATCCGCGCACTCAGAACCTGAGTTGGTGTAGAAAACATGATTGAGGTTACCGGGTGTGAGCTCGGTGATTTTCTCCGCAAGCTGGAAAGACAGCGGATGACCAAACTGGAACGCCGGGGAGTAATCCAGAATGCCCAGTTGCTTGGAAACGGCTTCCTGAATTTCCTTGCGCGTATGACCCGCCCCACAGGTCCACAGACCAGACAATGCATCGTAGATCTTGCGACCCTTGTCATCTGTCAGGTAACTGCCCTGCGCCGCAACGATCAGACGTGGATCTCGCTGGAAATTGCGATTGGCTGTGTAAGGCATCCAATGAGCATCAAGCTTCAATTGGCTGGCAATAGACATCTCGGACGACTCGAAACTGTTCATCGAAACGGACCTCGCTGGGGCGCTGGGCGGTAGACGGGATGCAAATACTTGATGCAGCTACGGTGCCACGGGGATAAAGTCGTGAAAACTCAACTTTTACGATCTTTAGTTAGCCGATTACTAAACTATGAGCAGTCGTCGTCCCGATCCACTGGCACAAGTCAGCGACTTTGATATTCGATTGCTGCGCATCTTTCGAAGCGTAGTCGAATCAGGCGGATTCTCCGCCGCTGAAAGCGCGCTAGGCATAGGCCGCTCAGCTATCAGTCAGCAAATGAGCGATCTTGAGCAGCGGCTAGGCTTGCGCCTTTGCCAACGAGGTCGCGCCGGTTTTTCGTTGACCGAAGAAGGTCGAGAGGTCTATCAGTCTTCGTTACAGCTGCTGGGTGCGCTGGAAAGCTTCCGCACCGAAGTGAACGGACTGCACCAGCATTTACGTGGGGAGTTGAACATCGGTCTGACCGACAACCTCGTTACCCTGCCTCATATGCGCATCACCCATGCACTCGCCCAGTTGAAAGAGCGCGGACCTGACGTGCACATCAACATCCGCATGATTGCTCCCAATGAAGTCGAACAAGGCGTGCTCGATGGACGCTTGCACGTCGGCGTTGTGCCTCAGGCCAGCGCCTTGTCAGGGCTTGAGTATCAGCCGCTGTACAGCGAACGGTCGTTGCTTTACTGCGCAGTGGGTCATCCGCTCTTCTATATGGAAGACGCTGCGCTGGATGATGAACGACTCGCTGAACAGGACGCCATTGCGCCGACATTCAGACTCCCTGCGGACATTCAGGCCCATTATCAGGCACTCAACTGCACGGCCAGCGCATCTGACCGGGAAGGCATGGCTTTTCTGATTCTGACGGGTCGCTACATCGGCTACCTGCCCGACCACTACGCAAGCTTTTGGGTACAACAGGGCCGACTGCGGGCATTGAAGCCCTCCTCCCGTTTTTATGACCTGAGCCTTGTTTCAGTAACCCGCAAAGGACGCCGCCCCCATTTGGTGCTGGAGAGCTTTCTGCAGACGCTGGCTGCTACACGCTGAAACATTTGCCCAGCGGCAAACCCACGACCTGTAGGAGTGAGCTTGCTCGCGATAGCGTCAATTCATCACATGAATTCTTCGACCATGAGATCGAATCGCGAGCAAGCTCACTCCTACAGCTCTGGGTTTGCTGCGCGACAGCGCCGTGCCGTGGACACCGAGGTGCGACTACAAGTATTCGCTAAACACTAGCCCTCAAAATTCCTGAGCACTTGGACAGCTTTTTGCACAGTGGATGTATCAGACGCCCATTGAGAGCACGACATGCAGCCCGACGCCTCACCCAGCAGCGATCTCATTTATGGTCTGGATGATCGCCCCAAACCATTACCGGCGACACTGGCCGCGCTGCAGCATGTGCTTGCCAGCTTCGTCGGCATCATCACACCGCCATTGGTGATCGGCTCGGCGCTCGGCCTGGGGGCGTACATGCCTTACCTGATTAGCATGGCGTTAATGGTTTCAGGCGTAGGTACTTTCATCCAGGCACGTCGGCCATTCGGCATTGGTGCAGGGATGATCTGCCTGCAAGGAACCAGCTTTGCCTTCCTCGGTGCCGTATTGTCCGCTGGTTTTCTGGTCAAGCAACGCGGTGGTAGCCCTGAAGACATTCTGGCAATGATCTTCGGCGTCTGTTTCTTCGGCGCGCTGGTGCAGATTGTCTTGAGCCGCTTTATTGGCCAACTGCGCAGAGTCATCACGCCCTTGGTGACCGGCATCGTGATTACCCTGATCGGCGTCAGCCTGATCAAGGTCGGCGTGACCGACCTTGGCGGAGGCTTCAATGCGCCTGATTTCGGCGAGCCACTGAATCTGGCACTTGGCGGCTTCGTGCTGGCCGTGATCATTTTGCTTAACCGCTCGAATATCCCGTGGATACGTTTGTCGGCAATTATCATTGGCCTCGCTGTTGGTAGCCTGGCGGCGTGGTTCAGCGGCAAGCTAGTCCCTCACGCCGTCAGTGACTTACCCCTGATCAGCGTCCCCGTCCCATTCCGGTTTGGCTTTGCCTTTGACTGGACCGCATTCCTGCCGGTCGCGCTTATCTATCTGATCAGCACCATCGAAACAGTGGGCGACCTGACAGCCAACTGCATGCTCGCCAAAAAGCCTATCAGCGGCCCGAGCTACATCGCCAGGCTCAAAGGTGGCGTGCTGGGCGATGGAGTCAGCTGCATGATCGCCGCGACTTTTAGCGCATTTCCCAACACTACTTTCGCGCAGAACAACGGGGTCATTCAGCTCACCGGTGTGGCCAGCCGTTATGTCGGCCTGTACATCGGCGCAGTGCTGTTCATGCTCGGGCTGTTCCCGACCATTGGCGCATTACTGCAGCAGATCCCCAAACCGGTTCTCGGCGGCGCGACGCTGGTGATGTTCGGAAGCGTTGCGGCTGCGGGCGTACGTATTCTGGCCCAGGCTCCGCTGGACCGACGCAGCATGCTGACTATCGCGACCTCATTTGGTGTCGGCCTGGGTATCGCCGCGCAACCGGCACTGCTGCATCATCTGCCTAAATTGGTACAAAACCTGTTTGACTCGGCGATTACCAGCGGTGGCATCACCGCCATTGTCATGTGCCTTCTACTGCCGGAGGACAAGACCAGCGTCGCCGGTACAAAATCTGCAACCGAAGGCGAACCATCGACGCATTGAATCCTGACGATGCCGAGCGCTTATTGCTTTGCCCTGTCGACACTTGTCGGATCAGCAGGGTTGCGTTATCTGTTCAGCATTGCACCCCATGATCTGTCCGGAACTGCCCCATGATCCTTGAAGTCCCAGCGCACAGTACTCACAACATAAAACCGGCAAGCCGCATTCGTCAGAAGAATGAAGAGGCCATTATCAAAGCTGCGGAAGATGAATTCGCTCGTCACGGTTTCAAAGGCACCAGCATGAATACCATTGCGCTGAACGCCGGGCTACCCAAGGCCAATCTTCATTACTATTTCACTAACAAGCTCGGGCTGTACGTTGCAGTACTCAGCAACATCCTCGAACTGTGGGACAGCACCTTCAACAACCTTACCGTCGAGGACGACCCGGCGCTGGCGCTGAGCCAATACATAAGAGCCAAGATGGAGTTCTCTCGCCGCCAGCCTCAGGCTTCTCGAATCTTCGCGATGGAGATCATCAGCGGTGGCGAATGCCTTAACCAATACTTCAGCCAGGATTACCAGGCCTGGTTTCAAGGCCGAGCCTCGGTTTTCCAGGCGTGGATCGATGCAGGCAAAATGGACCCGGTGGATCCGGTCCACCTGATTTTCCTGCTGTGGGGCAGCACTCAACATTACGCCGACTTTGCCACGCAAATCTGCCAGGTGACCGGACGTACCCGCTTGACCAAGCAAGATATGGAAGTTGCGGGCGATAATCTCATTCGCATCATTCTCAAGGGTTGCGGCCTGACGCCTCCAGGCGCTTAACTGGCGCAATCTGTTTACAGCTGGAACCCACGCATGCCCTTTACTCTGGTTGGCCCTTGTGAATTTCGCGAAGAGATTCGCAAGAGCCGCTTTATTACCCTTGCCGCGCCGATCACTAGCGCCGCTGACGCACAAGCGTTTATCGAGCAGAACAGCGACCTCAACGCAACCCATAACTGCTGGGCGTGGAAACTGGCCGATCAATACCGTAGCAATGACGACGGTGAACCTGGTGGCACGGCGGGCCGACCGATTCTGGCAGCCATCGAGGCTCAGGAATTCGATCAGGTCGTGGTTCTGGTGATTCGATGGTACGGCGGCATTCAACTGGGTACCGGCGGCCTCGCCCGAGCCTACGGTGGCGGAGCAAACAAATGCCTGCAACAGGCGGAACGCCTGCCTCTGATCACTCGCGTACAACTCAATTTGTCCTGCAGCTTCAGCGAATTGGCCCTGGTAAAGCTGCGGCTTGCCGAGCTGAACGGATTGGTAAAGAACGAAGACTTCACCGCCAATGGAGTGGAGCTTGCGATTGCGGTTGGACCTGAACAGGTTGAAACCCTACAGCGGCAGTTGGCGGATTTGAGCCGGGGGCGGATTGTTTTAACTGACTGATACCGAGTTGTCGCGCACCACATACAGGCTCATTCGGAAGACTCTCTGTGTGTCGACAAGCTGACATGCGAAGCAAATCCTGTAGGAGCTGAGCAAGCTCAGCTCCCACAGAATCTCCGCGATGTCGTGGGAGCGCAACCGTCGGCCCTACACACAATTACTGTGCATCCGACTGTGGATAAGCTGAGCACATGCGGCTGTAAGCCTTGTAGCATCTGGCTTTCAGCCCGCCGATCATTTTTTACACAAATAGGCCTTATAACGACAAAAGCCTCTTTAAAACAGCGCTTTACGACCCGTTATCGCCCGTAGCAACTAACGAGTAGCGGCTTATATCGATGTTTTGAGCTTGCGCACATTTCCTGTGGAACAACCTGTGGATAACAGGTGCAAGGGTCTCGGCGACGCCGAAGCAGCCTGCCCAGACAATGATTGTATGTTTTTCGCTCAATCCGGCTGAGCGATATTGCGCCATGTCACCAGAAACATGCCCCGATCTGGTGCTTTGAGAAGCTTCCAATCCGGTTTCAATCCCTGACAAACGCTGAGCTAGAGTTGCTACGACACAGTAGTTACAAGCATTTTCAAGTTCACCTGAAAAAACCTGACTGCCTGGCCAGGAAATTGCTATATCCACGAGCGATCCCCTTACCTTGAGCCTGTCATGCCAAACCCTGTGACGCCCGCACGCCTGCAACTTCGTGCCATCAGCAAACGCTATCCCGGCTGCCTGGCCAACGATGCAATTGACCTGAATATTGCGCCTGGGGAAATCCACGCCTTGCTCGGCGAAAACGGCGCAGGCAAAAGCACCCTGATGAAAATCATCTACGGCGTAACGCAGCCTGACTCAGGCGAGATCGTCTGGCAGGGGCAGGCTCTGAAAATGCGCAATCCAGCCCAGGCCCGAAGCTTGGGCATCGGCATGGTGTTCCAGCATTTCTCGTTGTTCGAAACCCTGACAGTCGCGCAGAACATCGCGCTGGCGATGGGCAGCGCGGCTGGCACCCCCAGACAACTGGAACCAAAAATTCGCGAAGTTTCACAGCGCTATGGCATGGCGGTCGAGCCGCAACGACTTGTCCACAGCCTGTCGATCGGCGAGCGGCAGAAAGTCGAGATCATTCGCTGCCTGATGCAGGACATCCGTCTGCTGATTCTCGATGAACCTACATCCGTGCTTACTCCGCAGGAGGCCGACGAACTATTCGTCACCCTGCGGCGTCTGGCCGAGGAAGGCTGTAGCATTCTTTTCATCAGCCACAAACTGGGTGAGGTCAGGGCCTTGTGCCACAGCGCGACAGTGCTGCGGGGTGGCAAGGTATCCGGACATTGCATCCCGGCCCAGTGCTCTGATCTGGAGCTCGCCCGCTTGATGGTCGGTGACGCTGAAGGCTTGACCGCAAAGTATCCAAAAGTCACAGGCCACAAGCCGTTTCTACAAGTGGAAAAGCTCGCCTGGCATAACCCGGACCCCTTCGGATGTTCCCTGGTCAACATCGACCTTGAAGTGCGCAGCGGCGAGATCGTCGGCATCGCAGGTGTGGCAGGTAACGGCCAGGACGAACTGCTCGCACTGCTCAGCGGCGAACAAACGCTGAGCCATACGCTGTCCCCTGGTATCCGGTTCGCAGGTGCCAACATTGGTCATCTGCGTCCGGATGCGCGCCGTAGAAACGGCCTGGCCTTTGTTCCGGCGGAACGACTGGGCCACGGTGCCGTTCCGGATTTGAGCCTCAGTGACAACGCGCTGCTGACCGCCTTTCAGCAGGGTCTGGTAAGTAATGGCCTGATCCAGCGCGGCAAAGTCCGAAGCCTGGCTGATGAAATCATCAAACGCTTCGCAGTGAAGACACCCGACGCTCAAGCTCCAGCTCGCAGCCTGTCTGGCGGTAACCTGCAAAAATTTATTCTGGGCCGCGAAATCCTGCAGAACCCTAAGCTGTTAGTCGCCGCGCACCCGACCTGGGGAGTCGATGTGGGGGCCGCTGCAGCGATTCATCGCGCGCTGATTGCCTTGCGCGATGCCGGCGCCGCAATTCTGGTGATATCAGAAGACCTCGACGAACTGTTCCAGATAAGCGACCGCCTTGCGGCACTCAGCAGCGGCAGGCTCTCCCCTCTCGTGGCGACCGGGCAGACTTCGCCCGCGCAAGTCGGCGGCTGGATGGCCGGTGAATTCGATGCACCGCCTGACACTCAACCTCAATTCCAAGCCGCCGCGCTTAATTAACGGAGTTTCCGATGCTGCTTTCTCTGGAACCGCGCGGGCAACAATCACGAGCCATGTTGTGGTTTTCACCACTGCTGGCCGCCGTATTGACCCTCATCTGCGGCTCATTACTGTTTATCGCCTTGGGCCTGAACCCTTTACTCACTCTGCATACTTTGCTGATTGCACCGGTTAGCGACTGGTATGGCGTATCCGAATTAATGGTCAAGGCGCTGCCCATTCTGCTCTGCGCGCTGGGTCTGGCGGTGGCTTATCAAGCGCGGATCTGGAACATCGGTGCCGAAGGCCAGCTGTTGATGGGCGCACTGGCGGGTAGTGCACTGGCGGTCAACATCATTGAGATGGAAAGCCGCTGGGCGCTCGTGCTTATCCTGCTGGTTGGCACACTCGGTGGCGCGGCGTGGGCGGGCTTGACCGCGTGGCTGCGCACCCACTTCAACGCCAATGAAATCCTGACCAGCATCATGCTCAATTACATCGCGCTGAACCTCCTTTTGTTTTTCGTACATGGGCCGCTGAAGGACCCGGCCGGGATGAACTTTCCGGAGTCGGCAATGTTCGGTGACGCCAGCCGCTTACCCTTGCTCACCGAAGATGGCCGCGTACATGCGGGCGTGTACTTCGCCTTGCTGGCACTGGTTGCCGTCTGGGTTTTGTTGCAACGCAGCTTCGTCGGTTTTCAGATCAAAGTACTGGGGCTGGATAAGCGCGCTGCAGGTTTCGTTGGGTTTCGGGAAAAACGTCTGGTCTGGCTTGCCTTGCTGATCAGCGGCGGCCTCGCAGGATTGGCCGGGGTCAGCGAAGTTGCAGGCCCGATTGGTCAACTGGTCCCGCAAGTGTCGCCGGGTTATGGCTACGCAGCGATTACCGTGGCTTTTCTTGGCCGCCTCAATCCAATCGGTATTTTGTTCGCCAGCTTGCTGATGGCGCTGCTGTACCTGGGCGGCGAAAACGCGCAGATGGCGCTGAACTTACCTCAAGCGATCACTCAACTGTTTCAGGGCATGATGCTGTTCTTCCTGCTGGCTTGTGATGTGTTGATCCTTTATCGCCCACGCCTGAAAGCGCGCTGGGCAAAACGTCAGATGGCACCCGTTGCCACGGGAGCCGTGTGATGGATATCGATCTGCTGAGCAATATTTTCTTTGCCATGGTGCGCTGCGGAACGCCACTGCTATTGGTTGCACTGGGTGAGCTGATCTGCGAAAAAAGCGGCGTCCTCAACCTGGGGCAGGAAGGCATGATGCTGTTCGGGGCAGTGATCGGATTCATTATTGCCCTGAGCACCGGCAATCTTTGGCTCGGGGTGTTACTGGCGATGATGGCGGGCATGCTGCTATCGAGTTTGTTCGCAGTGGTCGCACTGGTTTTCAATGCCAATCAGGTCGCAACAGGGTTGGCACTGACTATCTTTGGCGTGGGTTTGTCGAGCTTCGTTGGCGCTGCCTGGGTGGGTAAACCCCTGCAAGGTTTCGAGCCGATTATGATCCCCTACCTGAGCGATATCCCGCTGATTGGTCGCATGCTGTTCGCTCAGGACATTCTGGTTTACCTGTCCTTTGCACTGTTTGCGCTGGTGGCCTGGGCACTGCTGAAAAGCCGCGTGGGCCTGATTATCCAGGCAGTCGGCGAAAACCCGGACGCGGCCAGCGCCATGGGCTTACCCGTTTTGCGGGTGAGAACACTGGCAGTATTGTTCGGCGGCGCAATGGCTGGCCTGGCGGGTGCCTATCTGTCGTTGGCGTACACACCGATGTGGGCAGAGAACATGAGCGCCGGCCGCGGCTGGATCGCCTTGGCTTTGGTTGTATTCGCCAGTTGGCGAGTATGGCGTCTGCTGTTGGGCGCGTACTTGTTTGGCCTCGCCAGCATCCTGCATTTGGTTGCTCAGGGTATCGGCCTGGCGATCCCGTCCAATCTGCTGGCGATGCTGCCGTATGTAGCGACCATCGTTGTATTGGTGCTGCTATCGCGCAATGCCCTGCGCACCCGGCTTTACGCCCCGGTTTCGCTAGGGCAGCCCTGGCAGGCGGGGCACTAAAGCAGCGCTGAAAAAAAGAGGCTGTAGGAGCGACCGGGGTGGCGCTCCTACAGTTGCTTGTTAATCGAGCGGACCGGTAATAACTGCAACACCGCCCACATCAACTCCATGATCAGAAATCCCGCCAGCAACCAAGTTGCACCGTGCATCAGGGCATAGGCCTGCCACGTCGCGAACAGCAGTCGACCTACCGCGTCATAACGTCCGAAAACCCTTTGCGGATCGCGGATCCGCAGCACTGACCAGACGCACACAATCGACCCCAGCAAATTGGCCATCAACATATGCATGGGTTCGAACGGTGGCAGCGTGCCAGGTAGATTCCAGGCCTGACTCAAGCCGGATAAAAGCCCATGCAACGCGACGAAACTCCAGGGCGTGACAAACGCTGCCGTAACAATAAGGTCGTACCAGCCGCTAGCCCGGACCACATGTTGATAGTGTTGCGGTTGCCACATGAAATCTCTCCTGTTGATTGAATGTTCCAACAGGCTAAAGGCTGGAGTACGCTCCATGGTCAATCCCAGGGAACGGAAATATGCGCATTGGTGAACTCGCTCAAGCCACCGCCGTCAGCCGCGACACGCTGAGGTTCTACGAGCAGCGCGGTTTGATTGCCGCGCAACGCAGCGCAAATGGCTATCGTCACTATCCTGCAGAGATGGTGCAACTGGTGCAGTTCATCAAAACCGCACAGCGTCTGGGCTTCAGCCTGAACGAAATCGGCCATAGCGTTGCCGAACTCTGGAAAGCACCGGCACCCGATATGGCGATTACTCAGCTACTGCGGGACAAACTCGCACTAGTCGAAACCCGCATCGCCGAACTCGGCGAATTGCGCAACGAATTACAGGACCGGCTGGGCCAAAGCTGCCCGCTAAATCCCTCATAACGCTATTCAGGAGAAAATTTTGTCCGCTCAAAAAACTGCACTGATCATCGGCGCCTCTCGCGGCATTGGTCTGGGACTGGTCAAACGACTGACTGAACAAAACTGGAAGGTCATTGCCACCGTTCGCGACCCACAAAAAGCGACTGACCTCAAAGCCATCTCTGGCGTCCGCATCGAAACCCTCGACATGGATGACGTCGCCTCTCTCGATGCCTTGAAAAACACGCTGCAAGGACAGGTCTTTGATTCAGTGGTCATCAACGCCGGGATCATGGGACCCAAGCCGCAAAGCGCCGAGCAGGTGACTACAACTGACTTGGCACAACTGTTCCTCACCAACGCCATTGCGCCTATCCGCCTGGCGGAGCGTCTTGTCCCGCAAATAGCCCCTGACACGGGTGTCCTGGCCTTTATGAGCTCCAGATTTGGCAGCGTTACCTGCCCGGATGGTGCAGATGCCGTGCTGTACAAAGCGAGCAAAGCGGCCCTGAACTCCCTGACCAACAGTTTCGTGCTGCAGCTGCCGGAACCTCGCCCCACTGTTTTGTCCTTGCACCCGGGCTGGGTCAAAACCGAGATGGGTGGCGAAAGTGCGGCTATCGATGTTGAAACCAGCACTCTCGGTTTGGTGGAACAACTCGATGCTTACGCCGGTAAAGGCGGGCATTATTTTGTGGATTACAAGGGCGAAACCATTCCGTGGTGAAGTCACTATTAGAACCTCTCGCCAACAAGTTGCCTCCTGCCTGACGCGGCGCTAACCGGTAGGACCGAACTTGTTCGCGAGGCGGCAGACTTGAATCACCGCGTATAACACTCTCGCCAACAAGTTGGCTGCTACCGGGATTCACAGGTAGAATCCCGGCCTCGCCGACGCTGCAAAACTTCGGCGACCCTGGATCAGCAGACAGGGCAACACTGAGCTGGCTAACCTGAACCTGTCTTTCAGAGGAGCCGGCACAATGCCCGCGATCCGTATCTGGTTGAAAAATCCCCTTGCCGCTTTCACTGCCAACGACCTCGATGCCCGAGGCGGCCTGGTCATTGAAAATGGCGTCATCGCCGAACTACTTGGCGCTGGTCAGTTACCGTCGACCCCTTGCGATCAAGTGTTCGACGCCCGCGAGCATGTGCTGCTACCGGGCTTGATTAATACTCATCACCATTTTTATCAAACCCTCACGCGGGCCTGGGCTCCAGTGGTCAACCAGCCGCTGTTTCCGTGGCTGAAAACCTTGTATCCCGTCTGGGCGCGTTTGACTCCAGAGAAACTCGCACTGGCCAGCAAAGTTGCGCTGGTCGAGTTGCTGCTGTCGGGATGCACCACAGCGGCGGATCATCATTATCTGTTTCCCGACGGCCTGGGAAACGCCATCGATGTGCAGGTTGAGAGCGTCCGTGAATTGGGAATGCGCGCGATGCTCACCCGAGGCTCGATGAGCCTGGGTGTGGACGACGGAGGGTTACCACCGCAACAAACCGTGCAGCAGGGAGAGGTTATTCTTGAAGACAGCCAGCGTTTGATCGAGCGCTATCACCAGCGCGGCGCAGGCGCTCAGATACAGATCGCCCTGGCACCCTGCTCCCCGTTTTCGGTCACGCCCGAGATCATGCGTGCAAGCGCTGATCTGGCAGACAAACTGGATGTCCGCCTGCACACCCATCTGGCCGAAACTCTGGATGAAGAAGACTTCTGCCTGCAGCGCTTCGGCTTGCGTACTGTCGATTACCTGGAAAGCGTCGGCTGGCTGGGACCACGCACCTGGCTCGCCCACGGCATTCATTTCAACCCTGAGGAAATCACCCGACTGGGGTCGGCTGGAACAGGTGTCTGTCACTGCCCAAGCTCGAACATGCGCCTGGCCTCCGGCATTTGCCCGACACTGGACTTGATCTCAGCAGGCGCTCCGCTAGGGCTGGGTGTGGACGGCTCGGCCTCCAACGACGCCTCGAACATGATCCTCGAAACGCGGCAGGCACTGTATCTGCAACGCCTTCGTTACGGAGCAGAAAAAATCACCCCGGAGCTCGTGCTTGGCTGGGCCACTAAAGGATCTGCGCAGTTACTCGGCCGAACCGACATCGGCGAACTGGCAGTCGGCAAACAGGCGGATCTGGCGATGTTCAAACTGGATGAACTGCGTTTCTCCGGCAGCCATGATCCAGTATCGGCACTGCTACTGTGCGGTGCCGATCACGCCGATCGGGTCATGATTGGCGGCCAGTGGCGAGTGATTGATGGGCAGGTGGAGGGCCTGGACTTGAAGGGCTTGATTGCCGATCACAGCCAGGCAGCGCGAGCGTTGATTCGCGGTTGATGGACACATTCCTGTAAGTGCTAACGAGCACCGCGAGGCAGCGATGGCGGCCTGCCTGATACACCGCTATCGCGGCCTCGCGGTGCTCGTGCGCTCCTACAGATCATTCGTTTACAGCACAGTAGCGCAGTGTAAGTAGCTACAACCCCAACAACGACAACATGATGAATGTCGCGAACAACACAAAGTGGGTCATGCCCTCTATCGCGTTGGTTTCACCGTCATTGAGGTTGATAGCGCTCACCAGCAAGGTGATGAAAATCATCACCGTCTGCACTGGCGTCATCGCCATCTGGAACGGCTGGCCGCTGTAAAGCGCCATGGCTTCCATGACGGGTACGGTCAGGATCACCGTCGACAGTGATGCACCCAGAGCGATGTTCACCACGGACTGCATACGGTTTGCCAGCGCAGCACGCAAGGCCGTCAGAATTTCGGGCGCGGCAGAAATAGCCGCCACCAGAATCGCAGTCATGACCGGTGGTGCACCTGTGCCTTCAAGGCCCAGGTCGACGGTTTTGGACATCACTTCGGCCAGCGCGCCAATGACAACCACACCCAGCACCAGCGTACCGATCGAAAGCGTCAGATTGACGGGCTCGCTCTGCACTTCCGGTTGGTCCTTGCGCTTCTTTTTCTCCGGATAGCTGTAGCTGAAGAAGTAACTGTGCGGCCCGACCTGCATACGCAGGAACAGGGTGTAGAGCAAGATCATCGCGCCAATGGTGAACGCCGAATACATCTTCCAGTCGCCTTCGGGGATGAACTCAGGCACCACCATGGAAACGCCCATCGCGGTCAGAATCATCACACTGTAGGTGCGTGCTGAATCGTCGTTATAGGACTGTTCGCCGTGCTTGATACCACCCATCAAGGCAGCCAGGCCCAGGATGCCGTTGATGTCGAGCATCACCGCCGAGTAAATCGTGTCCCGCACCAGCGTTGGCGACGGTTCGTTACTCATCATGATCGCCAGGATCACCACTTCCACCAGCACCGCCGAAAGGGTGAGGATCATGGTGCCGTAGGGGTCGCCGACTTTTTCAGCAAGCAACTCGGCATGGTGAGCCACGCGCAATGATGCGCAGACGATAAATCCAACCAGCGCAATGCCCGCTGTGAGCGCAATGCCCTGCCCGTTGTTGAGGAACCAGTGCTCAAACGGGTAAGCGACGAACGTTGCCAGAATCGCCAGCAGGAGAAATTTTTCTTGCTTGAGTATTGAGCCCATTACCTGCCTTTAAACCTTCACACATGAACCGTCCGGATAACGCGTTCAAGGCGTTGAGAGTGCTGAGTGTAAGCAAAGGTTTCAAAATGGGTGAGATCTGACGTCGCGCATTCCTGTAGGAGCTGCCGAAGGCTGCGAAGCGATCTGCCTGACACGTTGTCATTCGCAGCCTTCGGCAGCTCCTACAGATCATGGGCGCACCAGTTAGCAGCAACGTTGGGCTGGAATGCACCGTCCGGTGTCGTCTGTATCGCGGGAAAACCTATTACAGATGAAGCCCTGTCATTAACTGTCCAGTTGGTCAGTTTTTTGCATTGCTGGAGCAACCCGCTAAGACGGCCGTGCCAACAAGACCAAAAGGAGCTAGACCCGATGCACTCCACCACTCACCCGCGTCGCCCCCTGAAAAAATTGCTGTGCGCTATGGCTGCTGTCGTCGGACTGGGCTCTAGCCTGCTCGCATCCGCAGCAGATCCATTGAAAGTCGGCTTCGTCTACATCGGTCCAATTGGCGACCACGGCTGGACCTATCAACATGAGCAAGGTCGCAAAGCCATGGTTGAAGCGCTGGGCGACAAGGTCACTACCAGCTATGTAGAGAACGTGCCGGAGGGCGCCGACGCCGAGCGGGTGATCCGCAACATGGCCAAGGGTGGCTACGATCTGGTCTTCACCACTTCGTTTGGTTACATGAACCCGACGCTGAAGGTTGCCAAGCAATTCCCGAAAGTGACCTTCGAACACGCGACCGGCTACAAGCAAGACAAGAACATGGGTACCTACCTGGCGCGCACCTATGAAGGTCGCTACGTCGGGGGGTTCCTGGCGGCAAAAATGACCAAGACCAAAAAAGTCGGTTACGTCGCTTCGTTCCCGATCCCGGAAGTACTGCGTGATATCGATGCCATCCAGTTGGCATTGAACAAATACAACCCCGGCACCGAGATCAAAGTCGTGTGGGTCAACTCCTGGTTCGATCCGGGCAAAGAAGCTGATGCTGCCAACGCGTTGATCGATCAGGGTGTGGACGTCATGTTCCAGCACACCGACAGCCCGGCGCCGATCCAGACAGCTGAACGTCGCGGCGTCTACGCAGTGGGTTATGCCTCGGACATGGCTCACTTCGGCCCGAAAGCAGTGCTGACCTCCATCGTCAATAATTGGGGACCGCACTACATTCAGGCGACTGAAGGCGTAATTAATGGCACCTGGAAATCTCAGGATTACTGGGGCGGCCTGAAGGAAGGCACGGTTGAACTGCCGATCAGCGATATCGTGCCTGCGGACGTAAAGGCTGAAGCCGAGAAAATCATTGCCGACATCAAGAGCGGCGAGTTCCACCCGTTCACAGGCCCGATCAAGGATCAGACCGGTGCAGTGAAAATTCCGGCTGGCAAAGTGGCGACCAATGCAGAACTGGCTTCGATGAACTATTACGTTGAAGGCATCAAGGCGGAATTGCCGAAGTAAGCGCTCTTCTTCCCTGACACAGCGCTGTCGCGCAGCAGGCAAGACCCTGTAGGAGCGAGCTTGCTCGCGATCCGGTTTATTGGTCGACGTTTTTATCGCCTGAACTGACACTATCGCGAGCAAGCTCGCTCCTATAGAAACTCAGGCTTACCAGTTAGTTATATAGATGGCTCCTACAGGGGTCATCACAAGCTGAATAATCTGTATCAGGACAAACACCGTGAACCAACTCCCGATCATCGACATCGCCCCGCTCTACAGCGATGACCAAATCGCCTGGCAAGCCATTGCCCGGCAAATCGACCAGGCCTGTCGGGAGTGGGGGTTTTTCTACATCAAAGGCCACCCGATCAGCGCCGAGCGGATCGAACAAGTGGTGGGCACGGCGCAGCAATTCTTCGCCCTGCCACAAACTGAAAAACTCAAGATCGACATCACCCAAAGCCGCCATCATCGCGGCTATGGCGCTATTGCGACCGAACAGCTGGACCCGAATATACCGAGCGATCTCAAGGAAACCTTCGACATGGGCTTTCATTTGCCCGCCGATCATCCGGAGGTCGTCGCTGAAAAACCGTTGCGCGGCCCCAATCGCCATCCAGCCATGCCCGGCTGGGAAGCATTGATGGAACAGCACTATTTAGACATGCAGGCCCTCGCGCAGAAGTTGCTTCAGGCAATCACTGTCGCGCTGGACATCGAGCGTGACTTCTTCGACAAACGCTTTGTCGCTCCGGTCAGCGTGCTGCGTTTTATCCATTACCCGCCGCGCCATACCGCTACCAGTGCCGAGCAACAAGGTGCAGGGGCACATACTGACTATGGCTGCATTACCCTGCTGCATCAGGATTCTGCCGGAGGTTTGCAGGTACGCGACGTGCGCGGGCAATGGATCGATGCGCCCCCCATCGACGGTACATTCGTGGTCAACATTGGTGACATGATGGCGCGCTGGAGCAACGACCGGTACGTGTCTACGCCACACCGGGTTGTCAGCCCGCTGGGTGTCGACCGCTACTCGATGCCGTTTTTCGTCGAGCCCAACCCGGATACCCGGATTGAATGCCTGCCCGGCTGCCAAAGCGAAACCAGGCCCGCACGCTATCCTGCAACCACCTGTTCTGAGTTCTTGTTGTCACGTTTTGCCGATACCTATGCGTACCGACGAGAGCAGGAGGCTGGGTAAATTTGAACCGCTTGGTCAGGTTTTGACCTCAAGAAGCCATGCTTCTGTAGAATGCCGGCCATCTGCACCTGATGAGAAAAGCACATGTACGATTGGTTGAACGCCCTGCCAAAGGCAGAACTGCACTTGCACCTGGAGGGTTCTCTGGAGCCCGAGTTGCTCTTTGCACTCGCCGAACGCAATAAGATCGCGCTGCCGTGGAATGACGTCGAGGCCCTGCGCGGAGCTTACGCCTTCAACAACCTGCAGGAATTCCTCGACCTCTATTACCAGGGCGCAGATGTACTGCGTACCGAGCAGGATTTTTACGACCTGACCTGGGCTTACCTGGAGCGCTGCAAGGCCCAGAACGTGATTCACACCGAGCCCTTCTTTGATCCGCAAACCCATACCGACCGGGGTATACCGTTTGAAGTCGTACTGAACGGCATCACTGGCGCCCTGAAAGACGGTCAGTCGAAACTGGGTATCAGCAGTGGTCTCATCCTCAGCTTCCTGCGTCATTTGAGCGAGGAGGAAGCGGAAAAAACCCTCGACCAGGCGCTACCGTTTCGCGATGCATTCGTCGCCGTGGGTCTGGACAGCTCGGAGATGGGCCATCCACCCAGCAAGTTCAAGCGCGTTTTTGATCGTGCGCGTAACGAAGGCTTCCTGACCGTAGCTCATGCTGGCGAAGAAGGTCCGCCGGAGTACATATGGGAAGCGCTGGACCTGCTTAAAATCCAGCGTATTGACCACGGTGTACGGGCAATCGAAGACGAACGTCTGATGCAGCGTATTATCGACGAGCAGATCCCGCTGACTGTTTGCCCGCTTTCGAACACCAAGCTCTGCGTCTTCGATGACATGGCAAAGCACAACATTCTCGACATGCTTGAGCGTGGCGTGAAGGTCACGGTGAATTCCGACGATCCAGCTTATTTCGGCGGCTATGTCACCGAGAACTTCCATGCGCTGTATACCCATTTGGGCATGACTGAAGACCAGGCAAAACGTCTGGCGCAAAACAGTCTGGATGCTCGCCTGATCAAGCCTTGATCTGATCGCACGTCACGCGGCAGCCGCGATCTTGTCGATCTCGCGCTGCCCGCTGGATGACACCTGCAGGGTGCTGGACTCTTCAGTCGTGCGTAACCAGCCCATCTGAATGAAAAGCTGCAGCAACCCTGCCCCCAGCGCACCGCCCAGGTGCGGAGTGAATTCGCCCCTGTCGGCACAGGCACAGACCGTTTCGCGCTGACGAAGTGCAAGCGCAGGTATGTAAATCCCACGCTCGGCAAACTTTGCCATACCTACGCTGGTGACCTCGACCCGCTGCTCCTGTTGTTCGATCCACCCCGCCCCCAGAAGCCGTTGATAAAGCTCGGCGGCCATGTCTCCCCCCAAGTGATCACAGCAGATACGGGCCTCCCTCAATGGCATAGAAGACGAAGGTTGCGCCACATTCCGGTTGATCTGCGCAGTACTGACAACAGAGGCACATGCCAGCGCTTCAAGGGCTGTCGCTACTTGTGGCCCCGCCAAACGGAAAAAACGTTTGCGGCCTCGCACCTCCTGCTTCAACAGCCCGCCAGACGCCAGGCGTGCCAAATGGGCACCAGCCGATGATGTCGTCAGGCCCGCAAGCAGAGCCAGTTCATTGGCGGGTCGAGCAGTTCCATCCATCAAGGCCCAAATCATTGCACTACGCTTCGGGTCAGCCAGCAGTGTTGCAACGTGACTGATGCAAGGTGCATATTCCATATGTTCACTCCCTGTTGAAACATCATCTATCGCGATGAAATGGTGGCAGCAATCAAGTTGTAATCAAGAAGCCACGCCGCCAAATTCGAAGCCGTAATGAGCCAGTGAAACAGCGGTCCTCAAGTGACCAACAGCATCTAACTGCCCGCCCCTCCCGACATCAACCATGAATCCAAATGCGGATAGCCAGTATAAGCCTTGGAACCTTTCACCCTATCAGGCAAAAAACTCATCACCCCGACGTGATCCAGTCCCTTTTGACTAACCTAGCCCAAGCTTTTACGGCTAGACAACTTCTGAAAAAATCAAAAATGACTCACTTAAACCCCAGATACAAAGGCTTTCCGCTCCTCAAGAAGAAAATCCGCAACGCTGCACAAGGCATTTTCCTACAGCTATGACACCAAAAAACGCTCAATAAAATAAGACAATTAGTAGAGCTCATGTTCGCAGCTAGTTACCATCAATCATATTTACGCTCGTCATTTTCCGAAATATCCGTAGGACAAATCCACTAAACATGTAGCCAACAACAGCAAAACAGTGAAGGAATATAAACCGAGACTGCCTGGCTTATTATTTACATCCGACAAATAGCCACACCCACACTTAATGGGCCGTTAATTAATCAGCATTTGCGGTGGGGACTACTTATCAGTGAGTAAGCTCCCGCGAAACATTCGCGGGAGCCTCAACATCAGGGCTGGCGGTTCAATGTCTCGCGCTGGTTCTGCAAGCGGCGGGTCAGTACCGAAATGCTGACCGCCAGCGCGCCACACGTGCTGATCACCAGCGCCATGGGTACGGCGGTGCCGTCGTGCAGCACGCCAACCATTGCAGCAGCACCCGCCGCCACGCTGAACTGCAGGCAACCCAGCATCGCAGACGCGCTTCCGGCGCGAGCCCATTGGCCGTTCATTGCGCAGGCCGAGGCATTGGGGATGATGCAGCCCAGACTGGCGATACAGATGAACAACGGCACTAGCAAGGGCCAGAGTTGTTCGGTGCGCAAGCCTGTAACTGCCAGCAGTACCAGGGCTGCGGCGAGGTAGATCCAGATAGTCCGTGACAACAGAAACGCTGGCCCTCGCTTCCCTACCAGCCGTGCATTGAGCTGTGCTATCAGAATGAAGCCGGCCGCGTTGGTACCGAACAACCACCCATAATGCTCAGCGGGTACGCCATAAAGTTTGATGAATACGAAAGGCGAGCCTGCGATATAGGAAAACATCCCGGCCATGGCAATACCGCCCGTCAACGCATGCCCAAGGAAAATGCGATCACCCAACAAACTGCGGTATTGAGTCAGGGCCCCTGCCAGAGGCTGACGCGGATGGCTGGCTGGCATGCTCTCTGGTAACCCGAGTGCCACGGCCAGCGAAGCCAGCGCACTGAAGGCTGTCAGGCTGATAAAGATGGACTGCCAGCCATAGAGGTTGACCAGTAACCCGCCAAGCATGGGTGCAAGGATCGGGGCCAGCCCCATCACCAGCATCAATTGCGAGAAAACTTTGGCTGACTGCACAGCGTCGCACTTGTCGCTGACAATCGCCCTGGCAATCACCATTCCCGCGCAACCGCCCAGAGCCTGAACGAAGCGTGCGCCTATCAACCATTCCAGATTAGGGGCGAATGCGCAGGCCAATGAAGCCAGCGTAAACAGCGTCACACCAAACAGCAGCGGAACTCGTCTGCCAAAGCGGTCAGCCACCGGCCCGTAAGCCAGCTGACCAATGGAAAGCCCCAGAAAGTAAGACGCCAGGGTGAGCTGAACGTGTTTCTCATCTGTGCCAAACGCCAGGGCGATGGCCGGGAAACCAGGCAGGTAGAAATCGATGGCCAAAGGGCCGAAGGCGCTAAGCGCACCGAGAATCAGGATGGTACGAAGGTTCATGAGGCGTCCAGACAGTGCTCGTGCAGCCAGACAGTTTAACCGCGCCTGCAGAGGCTGAGTGTCAGGAGAAGGTAATTACTTCAAAAAGTTTCAGGTGCTGACCTTTGGGATCTCACCATTGACGCGATGCCGCAGAACCTGTGGGAGGCTCTATGCTGGCATGCAAACACAATTCCCGTGGGAGCTGAGCTTGCTCGCGATACAGTCACCGGAATCTGTCTGGGTAATCGGGGTGCTTTTATCGCGGGCAAGCCCGGCTTTCATCAAACAACATGCAACCTACTGGATTGAAATGCATTTCCT
>NZ_LOHG01000013.1:0-123959 GCF_022790535.1 Pseudomonas maioricensis | reverse complement strand
TCGGCAGCTCCTACAGGTCCTGTGCCATGGACACCGGGACAGCTCCCACGGGAATTCATGCAACTCCACAGGTAGCGTTTCAGTCATCAACCTTGAACCACCTGCGCCTGATATCCCTCCTCGCCAATCAGTCCCACAACTTCCTGAGCAGCAAGGTCGCTTTCGACAATCACCTCGCCGGTTGGCAAATCTATCTGCACCAGAGCGCTGGGGTCCCGGTCCTTGATTGCACTGGTGACGGCCTTTACGCAGTGCCCGCAGGTCATGCCTTGAACGTTGAATCTTTGCATGGTGCTACTCCTTCAAGCAGGGATGTGAATAACAATGAAGCCATGTTTGACCTTCCCATCGTGGCAAGGTCAAGTTTCTCTTTCATCTGCCGGGCTGGTATTCGGCGCAAGGCTCGGCCAAGCTGCATCATCACCGTCTACATCAGGAGTATCAGCGATGCGCTGGTCAGCATTGAGCCTCTTCGGCATTCTCGGTCTGTTGGCTGCTTCCCCGGCGGTTCAGGCCGATCAGGATTACGGCGTTCTGATCATTTCCCGCGAGCGACTGGAAGTTGCCACGTCGTGCGAGATCGGCATTTATATTCAGGACCAGCTCGCGGGCCGGGTGTTCCAGGAACAATCCGTATCCTTCAACCTGCCAGCAGGTAACGTCGCCATTCGCTTGCGCGTGCTGCCGGGCGCGGTATTCGGTTGCGATCCGGGCATGGAAGCGCAGAGCAACACCAACATCCGGATTCAGGCGGGCGATATCCTCAAGTATCGAATTGCAAGCAGCCTGAATGGTATGTATCTCAAACGCGCCGATCTGAATTATTGATCTGGACTTGACCTTGTCCTCGTGGAAAGGTTGATCCTTGCAGGTAAATGCCTTCAGGGAGAAAGAACATGCTGAACCCGCTCAACTTCGATCTGCCGATTTCCGGCATGACCTGCGCCAGTTGCGCAGGTCGGGTCGAACGTGCGCTGAACAAGGTGCAAGGGGTCAAGACCGTCAGCGTCAACCTCGCGAATGAGCAGGCGCATATCGAGACGGACGGCGGGCCGGATACCGCGACCCTGATCGCGGCAGTTGAAAAAGCCGGGTACGGTGCCACCGCCCTTCAAGACCCGACAGCCAAAGCTGACCAACAACTACGCACGCTGAAACGCGAGCGCTGGACATTGATTCTGGCAATCATGCTGTCGATCCCGCTGATTCTGCCAATGCTGCTGCAACCTCTGGGCATGCACTGGATGCTGCCCGCCTGGGCACAGTTCGCACTCGCCACGCCTGTTCAGTTTATTTTCGGGGCACGCTTTTACATCGCCGCATGGAAAGCCGTGCGCGTTGGGGCTGGCAACATGGACCTGCTGGTTGCGCTGGGGACCAGTGCCGGATACGGCTTGAGTGTTTATGAATGGATGAATGCTGCGCCCGGCGAAATGCCCCACTTGTATTTCGAGGCTTCGGCCGTTGTCATTGCCTTGGTATTGCTGGGCAAGTACCTGGAAAGCCGTGCCAAACGCCAGACCGCAAGCGCCATTCGGGCGCTGGAAGCGTTGCGCCCGGATCGCGCCCTGCAGGTCATCGATGGTCATGAGTACGACATCGCCATCAGCGCTCTGAATCTTGGCGATCTGGTGCTGGTAAAACCGGGCGAGCGCTTCCCGGTAGATGGCGAAGTGATCGAAGGTCAAAGCCACGCCGACGAGGCGCTGATCAGCGGCGAAAGCCTGCCAGTGCCAAAACAGAAAGGCGACAAAGTCACGGGCGGCGCTATCAATGGCGAAGGCCGCCTGCTGGTCAAGACCACAGCGCTGGGCACTGAAACGGTGCTGGCACGCATCATCCGGCTGGTCGAGGATGCTCAGGCAGGCAAGGCCCCCATCCAGAAGCTGGTGGACCGGGTCAGTCAGGTGTTCGTCCCTACGGTCTTAGTCATCGCCGCGTTCACGTTCGCCGGTTGGCTGGTGGCAGGCGCCCCCATGGAAAGCGCGCTGATCAATGCTGTTGCGGTATTGGTTATCGCCTGCCCTTGTGCGCTGGGTTTGGCGACGCCCACGGCAATCATGGCCGGAACAGGCGTCGCGGCGCGCTACGGGATTTTGATCAAGGACGCGGAAGCACTGGAACGCGCACACGAAGTGACGACGGTAGTGTTCGACAAGACGGGTACGCTGACCTCGGGCACACCTCAGATCGCCCATTTCTGCGCCAAAGGCGGCAATGAAGAACAGGTACTGGAATGGGCTGGCGCTTTGCAGCGAGGCAGCGAACATCCGCTGGCTAAAGCCGTGCTGGATGCCTGCCGGGATTGGCATCTGAATCCGGTCAGCATTGAAAACAGTCATGCCCTCCCTGGCGTCGGTATTGCCGGAACGCTGGACGGACGCGACCTGGTCCTGGGCAACCGACGAATGCTTGAGCAGAGCGGCCTGCACATGGAAGAGCTGGCCGACGCAGCCCGTACCTGGGAGGCCGAAGGCCGGACCTTGTCATGGTTGATCGAGCAAAGTCCGAACCCCGCTGTGCTCGGTCTGTTCGCCTTTGGCGACACACTCAAGCCCGGCGCGCGGCAAGCGGTCGAACAATTAGCGGCACGCAACATCAGCAGCCACTTGCTGACCGGTGATAACCACGGCAGCGCCAAAGTAGTTGCAGACGCACTGGGTATCCGTGACGTGCATTCCGAAGTGCTGCCTGCGGACAAAGCCGCGACAGTGGCAGACCTGAAGCGCTACGGCGTGGTCGCCATGGTCGGCGATGGCATCAACGACGCTCCAGCGTTGGCCGCTGCCGACATCGGCATCGCCATGGGCGGCGGCACCGACGTGGCCATGCATGCGGCCGGTATCACCTTGATGCGCGGCGACCCGGCGCTGATTCCGGCAGCGTTGGAGATCAGCCGCAAGACCTACGCCAAGATCCGGCAGAACCTGTTCTGGGCTTTCGTCTACAACCTGATCGGCATCCCGCTGGCGGCGTTCGGTTTTCTCAACCCGGTATTGGCAGGCGCGGCCATGGCGTTGTCCAGCGTCAGCGTGGTGAGCAACGCCCTTCTGCTCAAGACATGGAAGCCCAAGGACTCAGGAACGCAGCCATGAATATCGGACAAGCCGCGAAACAGAGCGGACTGAGCGCCAAAATGATTCGCTACTACGAAGCCACGGGCCTGCTGCAAGCAGCGCACCGCAGTGAGAGCGGCTATCGCCTGTATGGCAAAGATGATTTGCACACACTTGCGTTCATCAAGCGCTCGCGGGACCTTGGGTTTTCTCTGGAGGAAGTGGGCAAATTGCTGACGCTTTGGCAAGACCGACAACGCGCCAGCGCAGACGTCAAAGCCTTGGCCCGTCAGCATATCGGCGAACTGAACCAGAAAATCGAGGAGCTCGCGAGCCTGCGCGACACCTTGCAGGAACTGGTTGAACATTGCCAAGGCGACGACCGCCCGGACTGCCCGATTCTCAAGGACCTGGCTTCGGGTGGGTGTTGTAGTTAGGTGACCTCGCAGGTGACACCCACACCTTGTGGGAGCCGAGCTTGCTCGCGATAAGGCTGGACGCGATCTAAAGTCAACCGAGTCCAGCCTTATCGCGAGCAAGCTCGGCTCCCACAGGAGAACAGCGTTCCAACCCAAATGACAGTGGATGATATTGGCAGCCTTCCGTCCACAAAAAACCCGGCCTGAGCCGGGTTTTTATTAACTGCCGATCACTGCATCCAGGGCGGAGGCGGCTCTTCGGCAGTCTTGCTCGGTGGGGCATCGTCGGCAGCGCGAGCAGCCTGGCGACGGTCTTCGTCCAGACGAGCCGCTTCGATTTCGCGAAGCACACCGCCTACATCGGCCTCATCTTCCGGCTCATCGAACTCACCGGTCAGCACGGTCGATGGCGACAAAGTACCGGCTTCGTAGTACGACCACATTTCCTTGGCGTACTTGGTTTTACGCAACTCCGGCGCAAAGCGGCCAAAGTAGGACGCCATGTTACCCACGTCACGCTCCAGCATGCTGAACGCGTGGTTGTTACCGGCAGCATCCACCGCTTGAGGCAGATCGATGATGACCGGACCGGTCGGGGTCAACAGTACGTTGAACTCGGAAAGGTCACCATGCACCAAACCGGTACATAACATCAGTACGATCTGTTCGATCAGAAAGGCGTGATACTCGCGAGCCTGATCCGGCTCAAGAACCACGTCGTTCAATCGCGGAGCGGCATCGCCGTACTCATCGGCAATCATCTCCATGAGCAACACGCCTTCAAGGAAGTCGTACGGCTTGGGGACCCGGACACCAGCGCCAGCCAGCCGGAACAGCGCCGCCACTTCGGCGTTCTGCCAGGCGTCCTCTGTTTCCTTGCGGCCGAACTTCGAACCCTTGGCCATTGCTCGAGCCTGACGGCTGTTACGAACCTTGCGGCCTTCCTGATACTCCGAAGCCTGACGGAAACTACGTTTATTCGCCTCCTTGTAAACCTTGGCACACCGCAGCTCATTGCCACAGCGCACCACATAAACAGCTGCCTCTTTACCGCTCATCAGCGGGCGCAGCACCTCGTCCACCAGACCGTCCTCGATCAGGGGTTCAATGCGTTTAGGAGTTTTCATCAGCTTTTATTGTGGGTCCTTCGTTGCCAAACACGCGATTGTTGCCCGTTATACGGCAATCCTCTGCCAGCGAGTAGTGGGAGCTGACGTTTGATGTGGATAGTTTCTGTCGGAAAATCCCTCATCGTCCCGGTATAAAGCAGCTTTCATGCCGTAAGAGAGCAAAAAACAAACCGTGCTCACAGGGTAAGAAACTTCACCGA
Organism: Pseudomonas maioricensis; assembly: GCF_022790535.1. Classification (GTDB taxonomy): domain Bacteria; phylum Pseudomonadota; class Gammaproteobacteria; order Pseudomonadales; family Pseudomonadaceae; genus Aquipseudomonas; species Aquipseudomonas maioricensis. The sequence continues at coordinate 119,154 of NZ_LOHG01000013.1, read as the reverse complement.
CTGCACGCATCGCGGAAGACAATCAGCGTCAATCACTGCTTGAACAGTTCACCGGGAGTAAACCCGAACAGCCCCTTGAACGCCGCAATGAATGCAGAGGTAGAGTCGTAGCCACAGGCCAACGCCGTGTTGGTCACGCTGTCGCCATTTTCCAGCGCACCGAGAGAAGACAGCAGCCGTGCTCTCTGCCGCCAGCCGCGAAAGCTCAACCCCGTTTCACGCTGAAACAGACGCATCAGGGTTTTCTCCGAAGCGCCCAGTCGCACGGCCCAATCATGCAGGGTGATCAGTTGGCCGGGGTCTTCAATCAATTCGTTGCACAGTTCCAACAGACGAGGATGCCGAGGCAAGGGCAGCGAGAAGCCTACCTCCGGCAGATGCGCCAATTGATCCATCAATACCTGCACCAATCGCGCTTCGCTGCTGTTACCCAGCGGGTATTCAGCCGGGAACTGACAGAAACTCTTGATCAACTCGCGAGCCAGCGGCGTCACCTCAAGTACCCGACAGCGTTGCGGCGCCCAGGCGGAGTCCTCTTTTCGCACGTACAGGCTGCGCATTTCCGCACGCATAGAGGTCACCACTTCGTGCTCCAGACCGGCAGGTATCCAGACGCCCCACTGCGGTGGAGCGAAGAAGCTGCCTTCGGCGGTATGCACCCCGAGCACCCCACTGATCGCGTAGGAGAACTGCACCCACTCGTGACGATGCGGAGGTGTCCAGGAACCGGCGCTCAGACTTTCGGCGCGGGCATACACCGGGCGCGGTAGTTGGCTCAGGGCGGGTATCTGTCGCTCGCTGCCTTGACGGTGCATGGAATTGTCCGTTAGTCGGTATGGAATGGCCTTATGTCGCAAGACGGCAGTGTACGAGTGAGTTAGCCTGCAGACATCTATTTTTACAATCAGCCGAGCTCCTATGTCTGTCCTTAAACATCTCAAGCGCGTCGTCACCGACTGGTTCCTTTGCGGGATGGTCCTGGCCACAGTCCTGGCTTATTTCTTCCCGGGCTTCGGCGCGACCGGCGGCTCGATGCACGCCGAATACGTGATCAATATTGGCGTGTTTGTGGTGTTCTTCCTGCACGGCGTCAACCTTTCCAGCGAACAGATCAAACATGGTCTGAAGAACTGGCGCCTGCACATCATGGTGCAGGTCTTCACGTTCGTGGTTTTCCCGGTCATCTGGCTGGCCTGCGACAAGGCATTTGGTGCTTACGTCCCGGCACTGTTGATGTTGGGTTTCCTCTACCTGTGCGCGCTGCCCTCGACGATATCCTCTTCGGTAGCGTTGACCGGCAGCGCGGGCGGCAACGTCCCGGCGGCCATTCTCAACGCGAGCATGTCCAGCGTGTTCGGCATTTTCATGACGCCGTGGCTGGTCAGCCTAGTGATTGGCACCGGTTCTGGTGGCATCGATCTGGGTTCTACGCTGCTGGACCTGAGCCTGATGTTGCTGCTGCCACTCATCCTGGGCCAGTTGGTGCGTCCGTTGGTGGGCAAATTTTTCGCCAGACACAAGAAGTACACCAACCTGATCGACAAGATCGTGATCCTGTTGCTGGTCTATGCGGCGTTCTGTAACTCCATGGTTTCAGGCCTCTGGCAAACTCAAGGCAATTCGGTCATTGCCATGGCCTTCGTGGGCAGCGCGGTGTTGCTGGTGGTTATCCTGCTCCTGACAACCGGTACGGCGCGGGTGCTGAAATTCAACCACGCAGATAAAGTTGCGGCAGTGTTCTGTGCGACCAAGAAGTCCTTGGCGGCCGGTGCGCCGATGGCAGCGTTGATCTTCGGTAACAATCCAGGCCTGGGTCTGATTCTGCTGCCGATCATGATCTATCACCCACTGCAGTTGATTGTGTGTTCGGTGATGGCTGAGAACTACGCCAACCGGCACAAGCAGCAATTGTCGGCAGAAGCGCTGGAAGAAGCCCGCGCAGCTTGAGCATGGTGTGATCTTTGTAGGAGCTGCCGAAGGCTGCGAATCGGTCTATCTGATGCATCGATTCGCAGCCTTTGGCAGCTCCTACAAATTACATCACCGTTCAAGAATCGCTGTAACCCCCTGCCCGCCTGCCGCGCAGATGGATATCAATCCCCTCCCTTCTCCCGCGACGCTCAAGAGCTTGGCCAGGTTGGCAACAATACGTCCGCCCGTGGCGGCAAACGGGTGACCGGCGGCTAATGAGCTGCCTTTGACGTTCATCTTGCTGCGATCAATCGACCCCAGTGGCGCTTCCAGCCCAAGCCGGGTCTGGCAATAATCTGCGTCCTCCCACGCCTTGAGCGTGCACAACACCTGCGCGGCGAACGCTTCGTGAATTTCGTAGTAATCAAAGTCCTGCAGGGTCAGACCATTGCGCGCCAATAGCCGAGGCACGGCATAGGCAGGCGCCATCAGCAGACCTTCATTGCCGTTGACGAAATCCACTGCCGCAGACTCACCATCTCGCAGATACGCCAACACCGGCAACCTCCGTTCCCTTGCCCACTCCTCACTGGCCAATAGCACCAGTGAGGCGCCATCGGTCAGCGGTGTGGAGTTGCCCGCTGTCAGCGTTCCCTTGGCGCTACGCTCGAACGCCGGTTTCAGGCTGGCAAGCTTTTCGAGCGTCAGGTCAGGGCGCAGGTTGTTGTCACGAGTCAGCCCCAGAAACGGCGTCATCAAGTCGTTCTGCCAGCCTTCGGTGTAGGCCGCGGCCATTTTCAGATGGCTTTCCAGCGCCAATTGGTCTTGGGCATCGCGAGGAATATTCCAGCGCTGCGCCATCAATTCGCAATGCTGCCCCATGGACAGACCTGTGCGCGGCTCACCGTTACGCGGCAGTTCTGGCTTGAGATTATGTGGACGCAACTTCAACAAAAGCTTGAGTTTGTCGCCCATGGACTTGGTGCGATTGACCTGCAGCAAAATGTTACGCAATTCTTCATTAACGCCAATTGGCGCATCGGAAGTCGTGTCCACGCCGCCCGCAATGCCGCATTCGATCTGCCCCAATGCAATCTTGTTGGCCACCAGCAACGCCGCTTCAAGACCGGTGCCGCAGGCCTGCTGTAGATCGTAGGCAGGAGTTTGCGGCGACAAGCGCGAGCCCAACACGCATTCGCGGGTCAGATTAAAGTCCCGGGAATGCTTGAGCACAGCCCCGGCAACCACCTCCCCCATGCGAACGCCGTGCAGGTTGAAGCGCTCGATCAAACCTTCCAGAGCAGCAGTCAGCATCTCCTGGTTGCTCGCAGTGGCGTAAGGCCCGTTTGAGCGCGCGAACGGAATACGGTTACCGCCGACAATGGCGACCCGGCGTGGCTGATTCATTGAAAACTCCCTTTATTGATACGGATTCGCTGATGAGCAGCGTAGGGGATACTCGAACGAACGTCGCTTGAGTGTGGTCAACACCTTTGAACCCCGACTCAAGGAGAGTGTTCCATGCCGTCTGATCGCTACATAGATTTTGCCAACTCCGACCTAGGCAGCCGCCTGGTTGGCGCTATTGGCCTGCCAAAACCGGTCAGACTGGAACGCTGGCAGGCCGGGCGTCTGCGACCTGTTGAAGGAACGCTGCTGATCAGCGCCGGGCCACTGGCGGATCAAGTCAGACTTTTTGCGCAACGCCTGACCGAATCAATCTACAGCTTTGGCTCAGAAGTGCCGGGCGCAACGGCCTGGATTGCCGATCAAGGACCGAAAATAAAAGCCGTAGTGTTTGACGCCAGTGCCTTTACGCGCACCGAAGACCTCAAGCAGTTACGCGAATTCTTTCAGCCATTGCTGAAAAATCTGGATAACAGCGCGCATGTAGTGATTCTTGGCCACGCCCCCGCCAGCCTGCAGGAACCACTGGCCGCCAGCACCCAGCAAGCACTCGAAGGCTTCAGCCGCTCGCTGGCCAAAGAGATGCGCAATGGCGGCACTGTGCAGTTGCTGCAAGTGGACAGCGGTGCCGAGGATCAGCTTGAAGGTGCGCTGAGGTTTTTCCTGTCGCCCAAGAGCGCGTTTATCTCGGGTCAGGTCATCCGCCTGAGTCCTTGCCCGGCCCAGGTGCAGGACTGGAGCCGTCCGCTCAGTGGCCGCAAAGCGTTGGTCACTGGCGCTGCGCGTGGTATCGGTGCCGCGATTGCCGAAACACTGGCCCGCGACGGAGCCGAAGTCATCTTGCTCGACGTGCCTCAGGCCAAGTCTGATCTGGAAGCATTGGCCGCACGGCTGGGCGGAAAGGCGCTGACGCTGGACATCGGCGCGGCTGATGCAGGCGCGCAGTTGATCGAACACCTGCAAGGTGGCATCGATATCCTGGTTCATAACGCCGGCATTACTCGTGACAAGACGCTGGCCAATATGTCTGCCGATTTCTGGGACTCAGTGCTGTCGGTCAACCTCAACGCCCCCCAAGTGTTGACCGAAGCGCTGCTGGACAGTGGCACCTTGCGTGATAACGGCCGCGTCATCCTCCTCGCCTCAATCAGCGGGCTTGCAGGCAATCGAGGCCAAACCAATTACACCACCAGTAAAGCAGGCCTGATCGGCCTGGCTCGCGCCCTTGCCCCGGTCCTGAATGAGCGTGGTATCAGCATCAACGCAGTCGCACCTGGCTTCATCGAAACCAAAATGACCACGAGCATGCCGTTCGCCCTGCGAGAAGCCGGGCGCCGCATGAGTTCTCTGGGTCAAGGGGGCTTGCCACAAGATGTGGCAGAGGCTGTTGCCTGGCTGGCTCAACCAGGTGCTGGCGCCGTCAGTGGCCAGGTGTTGCGGGTCTGTGGTCAAAGCGTCATCGGCGCGTGACCAGCAGACGATAATCAGAGCAAGGAGATGCACGATGAGCGCTCATTGGCGATACCTGGATTCCCTGCCCACCCTGCCGAATCTATTCGTGCAGGCGGCATTGCGGCGCAAGGTAACCGGTACTGAACTACCCGAGATCGGGCTACGCTGCTGGACTTCAGTAGATGCGCAGAAACTGACCCAATACCGCGAAGTGTGCGGTTTCAGTGAAAACAGCCTGCTGCCTCCAACCTATCCACATGTGCTGGCGTTCAACCTGCAAATGCAGCTTATGACTGCCAAGGATTTTCCTTTCCCTTTATTGGGGCTGATACACCTGAGTAACCGCATCAAGATTCATCGGCCTCTCGGCAGCGTGAGCAAGGTGTACGTGGGCGTGCAGGCCGAGAACCTGCAGCCCCATGAGAAAGGTGCGACGTTCAGCCTGATCACTCAAGTTGAAGACTCAATGGGTCTGTTATGGGAAGAAGAAAGCACGATGCTGTGCCGGGGTGTAAACCTCGAAGGCGCAGCCATCGGTGAGTTCGAACCCGCCCCATTACCCGTCACGGAAGTTGCACGCTGGCAAGCGACAGCGGAGATTGGTCGGCGTTACGCCAAGGTGTCCGGTGATTACAACCCCATTCACCTGAGTGCGCCCAGCGCCAGGTTATTCGGCTTCCCCAAGGCAATTGCCCATGGCATGTGGCTCAAGGCGAGAACCCTGGCTTTTCTGGCCAATCATCTTCCGGCGTCCAATGTGGACATCAGCGTGCAGTTCCAGAAACCCGTCCGCTTACCCAGCGAGATAGTGCTGTCAGCCAGCGCCGCTTGGTCTCACGGTCAGTTCCGCCTGGAAGGTGCGCCAGAGTTGGTGCATATGGTGGGAAGCTGGCAGCCGCTGACGGAATAACAGCGCAGCCTAGGCACCTGACATCACGCTGTCGCGCAGCAAAAACGGACCCTGTAGGAGTGAGCTTGCTCGCGATTCGATTTCATAGTCGACGAATTTATCGCCTGAACTAACGCTATCGCGAGCAAGCTCACTCCTACAAAAAAACCGTGTAATTACATCAAGGCTTCTTCTTGCGCGGGCCGGTGTTGAACACCGGAACTTTACGCACCGGCTTGGCCGATGGCGCTTCCGGGGCGGTGTCACCACTGTCGATCCACTTGCCCAGATTGCGCTTGCCGCCCGATACCTTGGGTTTCTTCGGCTTTTTCGGCTTCTTCAGAATCTGGCCGCTGGCATCGGTGGTTGGCACACGGTGTTCCGGTTCGAAATCCTGCTCTTCTTCGCGACGCAATGTCTGGCGGGTCAGGGTTTCAATGGCTGACAGCAATTCCACTTCGTCAGCGCATACCAGCGAAATAGCTTCACCCGTCAGACCTGCACGACCGGTGCGGCCAATGCGGTGGATGTAATCTTCGGCGACGATGGGCAGGTCGAAGTTGACCACTGTCGGCAAGTCATCAATATCAAGACCGCGGGCAGCAACATCGGTCGCCACCAGAATCTGCACTTCACTCGCCTTGAAACGATCCAGAGCACGCTGACGCGTGGCCTGCGGCTTGTCGCCGTGAATACCATCAGAACTGATGCCCAGACCTTGCAGGCGATCCACCAGTTGATCGACGCCTACGCGAGTTTTGGCGAACACCAGAACCTGCGACCAGCGCAGTTTCTTCAGCAGATGAATAAACAACTCAGGCTTGCGCTTCTTGTCGACCGTCACCACCCATTGCTTGACCGAAGACGCCGCCACGTTGCGCGGGCTGACTTCGATAGTCAGTGGGTCGTCCAGCATCTGCGAAGCCAACTGGCGGATAGCGTCGGAGAAGGTTGCGGAGAACAACAAGGTTTGACGCTTTTTGGGCAGCGCCTTGTAGATGTCGCGCAACTCTTCTGAAAAGCCCAGATCGAGCATGCGATCCGCTTCGTCGAGAATCAGCGTTTGCAGTTGGGAGAACTTCACCGCGTTCTGGCGATACAGATCCAGCAGACGCCCCGGCGTTGCAACCAGTACATCGACGCCCTTGCGCAGCTTCATCATCTGCGGGTTGATGCTCACGCCGCCGTAGACGGCATACGTGCTCAACGGCAGGTGTTCGGCGTACTGGCGAATGTTCTCGTGGACCTGCTCGGCCAACTCACGGGTCGGCACCAGCACCAGCGCACGTACCGAGTTGGGCGTGACTTTAGGGCCTTCCATGGTCAGCCGCTGCAGCAGTGGCAAGGCGAAGCCAGCGGTCTTGCCGGTACCGGTCTGCGCGGCGGCCATCAGGTCACGCCCGGCCAGGACCGGTGGAATCGCCTGCGCCTGAACAGGCGTCGGAGTCTGGTAGCCGAGCGCTTCAAGCGCGCGCAGCAGGGGTTCGATCAGGCCGAGTGTGGCGAATGTCATTGGAAATACCGTAGATAAATCACGCGAGATGGCGCGCAGTTTACCCTGTCCGGACTATTCCGGCCTGCACCGCCTGCGGCTTTCGCAAACGGCGTCAGGTTAATCAGTTGTAGAGACTGGCGGCGAGGCGCCAACGACAGTCGTTAAAACCCGCGCTGACGCTTGATGGCGTCGCTGATTTTCGCCGCAGGCACTTTCTGCAGGGTGCAAAGCAATTGGTGGGATATCGTGGACAGGCCGTGGGTGTGGCGCAGTTCGTTAGTGAGGTGCGCAGTCAGGTTGGCCGCCATTTCAGCATCGGCCATGGCCCGGTGAGCCTTGCCGGTGTTGGGCAGTCGCGCATAGCTGGTCAGGGTGCCTAGCTTGTGATTGGGCGCGGCGGGCATCAGGCGTCGCGCCAACAGCAGGGAACAGGCGAAGCTTTGTTGGCGGCTACGTTCGATGCGCGACAGCTCGTAATCCCAGAACTTCTGGTCGAACGACGCGTTATGCGCCACCAACGGGATCGTGCCCACGAAGTCTGCCACGTCGCTCATGACTCGTTCAGCCGACGGTGCAGTGCGAATCATGCTGTTGCTGATGCCGGTCAGCGACTCAATGAAGCCTGGAATTCGCACACCGGCGTTCATCAGGCTTTGAAAACGATCAACGATGCGCCCCTGCTCCATGATCACCACAGCAATCTCCGTGGCACGGCAGCCTTGGCCGGGAGAAATACCGGTGGTTTCAAAGTCGATGACCGCTACACGTTCCAACACTTGCCTGAATCCTTAAAAAATCAACGTAAAAGGAACGCACCCTCGATGGGCACGTAACGACTGGCGGCGCGGATCAGCGAGTTGGCGGTCAGCCCCGGCACGCCATAAGCAACCGCTTCGACACCATGTTTGCTGATGATGCGCTCAAGCAACAAATCGAAATCGCCATCGCCGGAAGCCAGTACCACTTCGTCGACCTGCGGCGCGACGTCCATGATATCGATGGTGATGCCCACGTCCCAGTCACCCTTGGCCGAGCCATCGCTGCGCTGGATGTACGGTTTGAGTTTGACGGTAAAACCGAGGTTGCGGAGGATTTGCTGGAATTGCTGCTGCTTGCTGTCGCCACGGTCGATGGCATAGGCATACGCCTCAACGATTTGCCCACGCTTGCTGATGTCCGCCCACAACGCCGCATAGTTGAAATGGCAACCATGGGCCTGACGGACGGTGTAATAGAGGTTCTGTACATCGGCGAACACAGCGATTTTCTTCACCGGTAATCCTCATGACGCAGCAGCGCAGCCAAACGACAACGCCGATTCAGAAATGAATCGGCGCTTAGTATGCCAGTTTCGTGGGTGCCCCGGGCATTGGCGCCAATGCCCGGTTTTTGTAGGAGCTGCCGCAGGCTGCGAATAGCGGTGTATCAGGGGAATGGCTATCGCAGCCTTCGGCAGGTCCGCCAAGTCTCCATCAACGCTTCAATCAAACAAACGAATCATCATCCCCGCCATCAAAGCCGCCGTCATCCCAGCCGCCTTGATCGTTGCCGTATGAATCGTTGCTGCTCACGCTCTCCTGACCATCGTTCCAGCCGCCACCAGAATCCTGAGGGCTGTGATCTGCAACTTGGGCAGGCTCTTCCTTGATGACTTCAACAACTTCCTCGGGCGGGTTGTGATTGCCGAACATGCTGCTCAGTCCCTGCGCCAGCATTACACCACCGGCGACACCGGCTGCGGTTTGCAACGCACCGCCGAGAAAACCACCACCGCGCGGAGCCTGCTGCTGTGGCGCGGCATAGTTACCCTGCGGCGCGTTGTAAGGCGGCGGGCTGGACGGGCCATCACGCCAGCCACCACCCGATGACGCTGGCGGTTGGGAGAACGACTGCTGCGGTTGTGCTTGCGGCTGCGGACGGTTACCGCCACCACCGAAGATGCTCGACAAGAACCCGCCTCCGCCCTGCGCCGGAGCAGAAGAACCTTGAGCCTTCGCCTGCTGGAGTTCAGCCTGCAGACGCTGGATTTGCTCGTCGCGCTCTTTGACCTGCTGGTTGAGCTGATTGACTGCCGCTTCCTGCACCAGGATCGCCTGCGCCATGTAATAAGGCGCGGCCGGTTGCTGGTTGAGATGCTCCTTGATCCTGGCTTCAGCCTCGACGTCGCGGGGGGCTGAACCGGTTTCGGCACTTTTCAGCTTGGTGAAAAGACCGTCGATCAGGGTTTGCTCTTCGCTGTTCATGGCGACCTCGTTAGATTGCCGTTAAAAATCTTCGCCTGGCCGGATAGCCAGCGCGTAAGCAAGGTAATGGGGCTAATCCAGGGCGTTTCAATAGACTGTCGCAAATGTTAAGAAGGCTCTGGCCGGTGCCTGGTTAGCCAGCTAAAGTGACCGCCTGCTTTTTTTCTGCGACCCGATACTAATGAACCCGCTTACCATTCTTACCGACTCTCTGTATTTTTTTCGGCGCAACCTGACGAGCATTCTGGTGCTGTGTCTGCCGCTGGTCATCGTTGAGGCGCTGGCCAAGCAGGCGCTGAGCGGTTCGCTGACGGCCAACTCTTCATCGGCCTACGAGTTACTGATCGGCCTGTTGTTCTACCCGCTCTACACCTGCGCACTGATTCTGTTTCTGGACGCCCGCAGCCGTGGCGGTGATCAACCGCGGCCACGTGACCTGCTGGCCATGGCGTTACGCATGTGGCCAACCTTCGCCGTGCTCTCGGCGCTGAGCACGCTGCTGATCATGTTTGGCCTGTCGCTGTTTATCCTTCCCGGCATCTGGGTAATGGTCAAACTGGTGTTCGCTGAATACCTGCTGGTCCTGCGCGGCCTGACACCTCTGATGGCAATGCGCGCAAGCTTCGAGATGAGCAAAGGCCATTTCGTGCGCATCCTGACCTGCGTGCTGTGCATCTATATTCCGCTGTCGCTGCTGGAAGGCATCGCTTACTTTCTACTGCCTGAGCCGCAGAACGCTGCAGCCACGTTGCTGATTAATGTCGTGAGCAGCTTCCTGCAGTTGTTCACCAGTGTGGTGATGTTCCGCTTGTTCATGCTGCTCAATGAACCACCAGCACCACCCGAAGAGCTGGAGTAGCCGAGACGAAGGCTGTCAATCAGGTTCCAGTCGGCTATGCTCGGGCTGCACGTTGTTTCAAAAGCCCTGCACCGCGAACTTCTGACTGAACGCAGCGCGTTCTAAGCCGAGCCCATGAGTCGTCTGACCCGTTTCATTCTGATTCTTGTACTGCTGGCCAGCGTGGTGCTGGGGCTGATCTACACCCTGACATGGCGCCCCGTTCAACGTGAAGAGCTGCCTGTGGCCTGTAGCCCTGAAGGCCATGCTCAACGCCTGGTGCCCGGGCAAGCGCTCAAAGTCATGACCTGGAACATCCAGTACCTGGCGGGCAAGCGTTACGTGTTCTGGTACGACATGGCCGATGGTAGCGGTCAGGATGAGCGGCCAACGCCAGAAGATGTAGCCTTCAATCTCGATGAAGTCGCCCGGGTGATTCGTGACGAGCAGCCGGACATAGTCCTGTTGCAAGAGGTGAACGATGGCGCGAAGAACACCGGTTACGACGATCAACTGGCGTTGCTGCAGGAGCGCGTGACCGACCTGTACCCGTGCAGCACCGAGGCGTTCTACTGGAAAGCCGATTTCGTGCCGAATCCGCATATCGCAGGCAGCGTCGGCATGAAGCTCGCGACCCTGAGTCGTTTCGAAATCGACCGGGCTGAACGCATCCAGCTGCCGATTCGCGATGCCAACCTGATCAGTCGTCAATTCCAGCGCAAACCCGCCCTTCTGGTCAGTTATCTACCATTGCGTGACGGCGGCCATCTGGCGGTCATCAACACGCATCTGGACACCTTTGTCGAAGGCGACGACGCCATGCAGCGTCAGGTGCAGGTCACCAGCAAGCTGCTGGACAAGTTCGAAGCCAGTGGCACGCCATGGTTGATCGGCGGGGATTTCAATCTGCTGCCGCTGGGTCAGTATCAGCGCCTCCCAGCCGAGCAACGCTCGTTGTACCAGCCGGACAGCCAATTGCACGTGCTGTGGGACAAATACCCGATGATCCCCAACAACGTTGAAGCAAGCGGTATTGATCGCTCGAAATGGCTAACGCATTTCCCCAATGACCCACGCATCAACGGCCCGGACCGAACCGTCGACTACCTGTTTTTCAGCCCGCGCCTCAAACGCGTCGGCGCTGCCGTGCGCCAGGAAGACACGCTGCTGATCTCCAATCACTTGCCAGTGATTGGGCGGTTTTTGTTGCCGGTATTGCCCTGAAAACTCTGTCGCGCAGAAATCGAGGTATCTGCGCGATGTCGTGGGACCGGCCGCTGGCCTCTACTTCCTCGGCTTGATCCGGGCCGTAGGCTCGGCAATCAGCGGGTCATCCGGCCAATAGTGCTTTGGGTACCGGCCCTTCAAATCCTTTTTCACTTCGGCATACGTGCTGCGCCAGAAGTTGGCCAGGTCTTGCGTGACCTGCACCGGACGGCGGGCCGGGGATAACAGGTGTAGCTTGACGATCTGTCGTCCATTGGCGATGCGCGGCGTATCCGCCAGACCAAACAGCTCTTGCAAGCGCACGGCGAGAATCGGTGGGTGCTCGCTGTAATCCAGCCGTACCGATGACCCGGACGGCACGCTCAAGTGATGCGGGGCCTGCTCATCCAGACGCTGGGGCAAAGGCCACGGCAACGCGTTATGCAGGATGGAGGACAGGTCCAGATTGCTGAAATGGCTAAGCCGCGACACTTTGCCCAGATACGGCAGCAGCCAGGTTTCCAGCCGTTCAAGCAAACCTGCGTTGCTGACATCTGGCCATTCGCTGCTGTCCTTTTGCTGCAGGTCCAGCGACCGTAACAAACCGACGCGCGCCTGCCATTGGCGCAGTTCGGGCGTCCAGGGCAATAACTCCAGACCTTTGCGGCGCACCAGTGCCAGCAACGCCTGACCTTTGGCGGACTCATCCAGCCCGGTCAGTGGCTCGCGGCTCAGGATCAACTCCCCGACCTTGCGCTGGCGCTCGGCACGGAATACGCCTTCGCGCTCATCCCAATCCAGTTGATCGAGCTGGGTCACCTGCTCAGCCAGCACTGAGTCAAACAAGGCCGGATCAAATTCGGCTGCCAGATAGATACGCTCTTCGCGCTGCCCGTGACGGCTGCCAAGATCAGCGACCACCAGCCAAGGTTGCTTCATCAATGCATCGACCTCGGCAAACAGCGCAGCACGACCATTGGCCAGTCGATACTCGGCACCGCCAGCCTTGCGTTGCTGCGCGACCCTGTCGGGATAAGCCAGCGCCAGCAGAGCGCCAAGCCAGCGCGGATGGTCTGGATCGCTGACCGGTTCGGTCGCAGAACCGCGCAAATAACTGCGGTATTGGCGAGCCAGTTGTTTGGCCCGCTGTACGCCGCCTTGTGCGCCGCGAGCTGCACGTTCAGTGCCTTCAAGCAGGCTCAAGCGACTGTGCAAATCCGCCCCCACACCACGCAGAATGTCGCGTTCGCCAAGTAAAGCGGCAACATCGCAGGCCAGACTGCCAAGCCCCAGCGCCTGACCGCGCAACAGCAAATGGGCGATACGTGGGTGCGCGGGCAATTCAGCCATGGCCTGACCGTGAGGCGTAAGTTTGGGTTCGTCACCCGGCTGGCTGCTCAAGGCGCCGAGACGTCGCAGCAAATCCTGAGCCTGACCATAAGCCGCGGCCGGTGGCACGTCGAGCCAGGCCAGCTGCGTCGGCATCACGCCCCAGCGCGCCAGTTGCAAAGCTAAACCGGCGAGATCTGCCTGCAGGATTTCTGCCGCTCCATACGCAGCGAGTTGCTCGTGCTGAGCTTCGGACCACAGCCGATAACACACGCCTGGCTCCAACCGTCCCGCTCGACCGGCACGCTGGGTAGCGCTGGCCCTGGAAATGCGCTGCGTATCAAGCCGGGTCATGCCGCTGCCCGGATCAAATCGCGGCACTCGCGCCAGACCGGCGTCGATCACCACGCGTACGCCATCAATGGTCAAGCTGGTTTCGGCAATATTCGTTGCCAGCACCACTTTGCGAATGCCTTTCGGTGCAGGCTCTATAGCCGCGCGCTGGGCGTTCAGGTCCAGTTCGCCATGTAACGGGCACAGCAGAATGTCGGGGCGCGAGCCCAGCGCATCCGCCAGTTGCTGATTAACCCGCCGAATCTCGGCCTGCCCCGGCAAGAAAACCAGCAGGCTACCGCTTTGATCGTTGATCGCATCCAGGACGGTCTGCACCACACGTGGCTCGATAAATTCGCCGGGCTGGAAAGGTCGCCCCCACTGCATTTGCACCGGAAACATTCGGCCATCGCTGCGGACCACCGGTGCGCTTTCCAGCAGACTGGAAAGCCGCTCGCCCTCCAGCGTGGCTGACATCAGCAGGATTTTCAGCGGTTGCTCATCGCGGAACAATTCCCTGCCATTGAGGCTCAATGCCAGCGCCAGGTCTGCATCCAGGCTGCGCTCGTGGAATTCGTCAAAGATTAGCAAACCCACGCCTTCCAGCGCCGGATCATCCTGCAAGCGACGGGTCAGAATGCCTTCAGTGACCACTTCGATACGTGTGTTGGGGCCTACTCGGCTTTCCAGACGGATCCGGTAGCCAACGGTCTCACCGACCTTTTCACCCAGCTCACTGGCCAGTCGCTCAGCCGCCGCCCGAGCCGCCAGCCGACGCGGCTCAAGCATCAGAATGGTTTGCCCGGCCAGCCAGGTTTCCTCAAGCAGCGCCAACGGCACCCGCGTGGTTTTGCCTGCACCGGGCGGCGCTTCAAGCACCGCTTCATGGCGCTCGGACAAAGCCTGGCGCAGATCGGGAATTACGGCATCGATGGGCAGGGAAATCATGGCAGCTCCAGAACTGGCCGCCGATTATACGTGTCGACGGCTATTTGAGCTCGAAACGAGCGTCGCCTGTCAGTCGGTACAACAATTCGAGACCTTGCGGCCAAGGTCCGTATCCGGATTGGCCATTGATGTGGCCAGCATTCTCCAGCCAGATCAGATCGCTGCCCCACGACTCGCTGAAGAAACGGGCTCGCTCCTGGGTGACATAAGGATCGTCCGTACTGGCGACGGTAATGGTCGGGAATGGCAGGCGTTGCGTCGACATCGGTGTGAAACCGCGAGTGCCTGGTGGATAGCTGTCCGCTTCCGTATCGCTGGGTGCCACGAGCAAAGCGCCGCGGACCTTGTACGCCTCTGGATAGTGCTCGGCCCAACGGGTGATCAAGGTGCAGGCCAGACTGTGGCAAACCAGCACGACTTCACCGTCGGTCGCCATGATTTCCTGATTGAGGCGCTCGACCCAATCCGCAGCGACCGGTGTTTCCCAGTCCTGTTGCTCAACCCTATGCAAATCGGGGAACTGCCGCTCCCACTGCGATTGCCAATGCGCTTCGCCCGAGTTAAACAGCCCCGGCAAAATCAAAACCCTGACTGACATCATTCGTCTCCTTTTGAATACGTGAGCAATATGCAGTGCCTTGGGTGGGCGAGTAAATCATGGATGCTCAGGCCCAGCAGGTCAGGAACGGTCACTGTGTCGAGGCAAACACTGTACCTGTAGGAGCTCACCGAGGTTACGAGGCCAGCGATAGTGGAGTGTCAGACAAACCGCCATCGCTGGCCTCGTAACCTCGGTGAGCTCCTACAGGATTCGGCCTGATCAGTTGCGCCGAGAACCGCAGACCCACGTAATAGTCATAGCTCTGCGTTATTTGCCTTGTATAGTTGCCACTTCACTTGATGGAGATGTTCATGCGCATTCCTACTCGTTTCATCGGCGGCGTTGTGGTCGCTACTCTGCTGACTCAACTCACCGCATGCGGCAGTATTTTCTACCCTGATCGACGCGGGCAGATCGACGGCAAGATTGACCCGGCAATCGCCGTGCTCGACGCCGTCGGCCTGCTGTTCTATGTGATCCCGGGCCTGATCGCCTTTGGCGTCGACTTCGCGACCGGTGCGATTTATTTCCCGCACGGCCAGAGCGCGCAGATTGACCCGCAAAAACTTCAACCAGCCGTTAATGCCGACGGCAGTGTTGATAACAGCAAGCTACAGGCCATTCTGGAAACAGAACTGGGCCGCTCGCTGCCACTGAACGATCCACGCCTGATCCAGCATCGTGGCAGTGTGCAACAACTGGCTTCACTGGGCCTCGCGCCGTCGGCCTGACTGTAATTTGAAGGAAGTACCATGAGCACCAGCCTCGAACACGCCCGCCTGTTGCGTCTCGCAACCCGGGCATCGCTGGCGGTCGCCAGTATCCTGATCGTCGCGAAGGCAGTGGCGTGGTGGCTCAGTGGCTCGGTCAGCCTGCTGGCCGGGCTGACCGATTCCCTGCTCGATGGAGCGGCATCGTTTCTCAACCTGCTGGCAGTGCATTACGCCCTGCGCCCTGCCGATGATGATCACCGTTATGGGCATGGCAAGGCGGAAGCGCTGTCGGGGATGGCTCAGGCACTGTTCATTGCCGTCAGCGCCTGCCTCATCGGCTTCCAGGCCGTGGAACGGATTCAGAACCCGGAACCGATTGGTGCGCCTGGCCTGGGCATTGCGGTCATGCTGCTTTCTCTGGCGCTAACCTTCGCTCTGCTGGCGCTTCAGCACAAAGTGATCAAGGAAACCGGCTCAGCCGCGATTCGCGCCGACTCGTTGCACTACCGCTCGGATATGTTGCTGAACATGGGCATCCTGCTGGCGCTGGTTCTGGCATGGTTTGGCTGGCAGCAACTGGACGCCTGGTTCGGCCTGGGCATTTCCCTGTACATCCTGTGGAGCGCTTTCCAGATCGCCCGGGAAACCATTTCGGTGCTAATGGACGAGGAATTGCCGGTGGATGTCAGCGCCCGCATGCTCGAACTGGCGTGCAGCGTGCCCGGCGTTCTCGGCGCGCATGACTTGCGCACGCGGATTTCCGGCAACCATTGGTTCGTGCAACTGCACCTGGAATTGCCCGGCAGCCTGACGTTGTCGGTCGCGCACGCCCTTTGCGATCAGGTTGAGGCCGCGATCAACAGCGAATACCCGAAGGCCGAAGTGCTGGTGCACGCCGACCCGCAGGAAGTGGTGCGACCCGCAACCGTCTGACTCAGTTGCTGCCTCAGTTGATGGTATAGCCGCGTCCCATCAGGCAAGCCACCATGGAGCGACGGTAGACCTGGATCATCGCCGGGGCATTGGGCGAATTCGGGTCATTTGGGTCAAAGCTGCTCTGCTCTACTGACCAGCGATAACAATCGTACTTGTCCTGCGCGACCTGCTCAGCATTCTGGCCATTGTTCGGGTACGCAATCGGGTCATACGGGCTGGATGCAGGCATTTGTGGCGTATAAACAGGCTCGACGTTTTGCGGCGGATAGGCCACCACATAATCCTGCGTGTCGTTCTGGTAGGTGTAGTAAGTCCCCGCAGCCACAAAGTACAGCGAACTGCCCATCCAGACTTCCTGAGAGTAAGCAGGCAAGCTGCGCACCCGCACCCCGTAGGGCGGCGTCACAATCACGTAGCGTGGGCCTTGTGGACGGTACCAATATCCGTCTGAGTAAAAGTAATCCAGGCCACGGTATGGAACGCGCGAGTAGTTACCCGGAACTCGATCGATGACATGCCCCGGGCGATATTGCGGGCCAGGGCCCCAGCCATTGCCGTGACCATCCGGGCGACCGGTCCAGTGATCGTTCGGGCGGTTATCGCCCCGGCTGCCGCGATAACCATTGTCCTGATAGTAGCCTTGGCGCGGCGGCTGAGTCTGACGCGCCTCACCTGGGCCACTCTGGATCGGCAGATTGTTCTGACGCTGATCTAACTGCTGACGATCTATCTGCCGCTGTTGAATCTGTTGCTGCTGGATTTGCTGCTGTTGCTGCCGTTCGGCCTGACGTTGCTGAATTTGTTGTTGCTGGATCTGCTGCTGTTGCTGGCGGTCAACGTCACGAATCTGTTGCTGCTGTTGACGCTCGACCTGCCGCTGCTGGTTCTGCTGCTCTTGAATCTGCTGCTGTTGTTGGCGATCAGCATTACGAATCTGTTGATCCTGCTGACGCTCGACGCCGCGCTGTTGATCACGCTGCTGCTGGATCTGTTGCTGATTCTGCCGCTGCTGGTTTTGCAGTTGTTGCGAAGCATTGGGTTGCTCGCGCTGCCCGCCAGAGCTGCCACGGATCTGATCACGTGGCGCGTCATCCCCGGCCAAAGCCTGAGTACTGATGCTTACACATAACAGGCTCAAGCCTGCCAAATGCCAGATACGCGATTTCATGCTTTCCTCACAGGGGCGCCGGATATATGTGGTTAAGACTGCATTATTGATGCGCCGTTCGCCGCATGCTATCAGGACGCTACTAGCGGCGAACACATCTGTGCACAAAGGAGCTAACCGTAAAAACGGCGCACAAAGAAAAGGGGGACCTGGCGGCCCCCCTTCGGGAATTTCGTCCTGGCTCAACGCTTGTGGCGTCGGCTCACCTCATGCCGTCTTCTGGACAGTATGTAGCCCGGGGGCCTTGCCAACCCTTTGGGGCTGGAGGCCGCAGCTGGCCTGATTGGGCGAGCCGCGCTGGACGCTATGTCCGGGCAGTGATTCTGTTTAAAAGAATAGGCCTGAGGCATCAGCACAGGATTGCTAATGTTGCTGGATAAAACATTACTTGCGCAATTTTTAGCTTCGGATGAATAATTCAGCGCAATCGAACCTAGGAAGGTGAACTTCGTGAGCAAACTCGACAGATATGACCTGAGTATTTTGGCGGAATTGCAGCGCGACGCGCGCATCTCCAATCAGGAACTGGCTGAACGTATCGGTCTGTCCCCTTCGCCCTGCTCACGACGCGTCAAGCAACTGGAAGACGACGGTTATATCGTCAGGCAGGTTGCACTGCTGGACCGAAAAAAACTCGGCCTGAACCTGACGGCCTACGTGCTGATTGGCATGGATCGACATACGCCAGACCGCTTCGAGAACTTCGAGGCGCAAATTCGCAACCTGCCACAAGTGCTCGAATGCAGCCTGGTGACCGGTATGGATGCGGACTATCAGTTGAAAGTGGTGGTGGCTGACATGGATCACTATCAGAAACTGCTATTAGGGCACCTTACCCGCATCGACGGTGTGACCAGCGTGAAATCGAGCTTTGTGCTCAATCAGGTTCTGGCCAGCACCGAGTTACCCTTGGTACACCTGCGCAACTGATGGTCTGGAGATAAGTCATGGAGCCTGAAGTTTTCGAGCAATGGATGATGACGATCCTCATCACCCTTCTTGTCGGCTTCATGGGCTTCATCGTCTGGGATCTGGCGAAAAAGTCCAAAGCCGGACGGTTTGGTACCCTGATCCTGTTCTTCGTGCTGGGCTTGGGAATTATGGCGTTTGTGATCAAGACCGTTGTGATTGCTTATCTAGAAAGCTAATGCAACTTCATGTGGGAGATTCTATGTTTGCCTGCAAGCACTGATCCCGCCCCGTAGGACTGGCTTTAGCCGGGAGGGAGTATTTCAGGCGAAGGATATTTAGCAAATGCTCCGACGTCCTCCCGGCTGCAACCGGTCCTACGGGATCGCGCGGTCTATGTGGGAGCAGAGCTTGCTCGCGACAGGGCTGGACGCGATTCACTTTAGACCGCGTTGCCTGTATCGCGAGCAAGCTCTACTCCCACAAGTTCTAACCCGCGCTACAACCTCGCAGGCACTTCCCGCCATTGCCCCTGATCAAGCCCTTCGATTGTCCAGTCGCCGATCCTCACCCGAACCAGCCTTAACGTCGGCAGACCTACCGCAGCGGTCATGCGCCGGACCTGGCGGTTGCGGCCTTCCTTGATGATCAGCTCCAGCCAACTGGTCGGCACGCTTTTACGAAAGCGCACCGGTGGGTCGCGCGGCCAAAGTTGTGGTTCGTCCAGTTGCCGTGCCTGAGCGGGCAAGGTCGGGCCATCATTGAGCTGCACGCCGTCACGCAATTGCTGCATCTGTTCGGCACTGGGCTCGCCTTCAACCTGCACCCAGTACGTCTTGGGCAGTTTGTGTTTCGGGTCAGCGATGCGTGCTTGAAGCTGGCCGTCGTTGGTCAGCAGCAACAATCCTTCGCTGTCCCGATCCAGTCGCCCGGCAGGATAAATACCGGGGATCTCGATGAAATCCTTGAGCGTCGCCCGCCCTTCAGCATCACTGAACTGGGTCAGCACATCGAATGGTTTGTTGAACAGGATCAGTTTTGGCTCGGCAGGCGGAGCCTTGGCGACACGGCGGTTTGCACCGGCATTGGCAGGTGATGGGCGACGAGCAGGAGGACGCTGGGTACGGGGCATGAAAGTTTTGGTATTCGGAAAACAGAAAGGGCCACTTTAATGGCCCTTTCGTTCATCACCTAATTAATCAACGGAACGGCGGCTCATCAAAGCTGCGCAGTTTGCGTGAATGCAGCGAGTTGAGCTGAGTGCGCATCA
Source organism: Pseudomonas maioricensis (assembly GCF_022790535.1). Lineage (GTDB taxonomy): Bacteria > Pseudomonadota > Gammaproteobacteria > Pseudomonadales > Pseudomonadaceae > Aquipseudomonas > Aquipseudomonas maioricensis. The sequence continues at coordinate 99,506 of NZ_LOHG01000013.1, read as the reverse complement.
GGTCCAGCGCGGCAATACCGATCTTCAAATGCTGGCTGACCGCTCGTTCGTAGAACGCGTTGGCAGAGCCAGGCAGTTTGATTTCACTGTGCAGCGGTTTGTCCGAGACGCAGAGCAACGTGCCGTACGGAACCCGCAAGCGATAACCCTGAGCGGCGATGGTGCCGCTTTCCATGTCCACAGCAACTGCACGGGACAGGTTGATCAGCGGACGCTCCTGCGCCCAACGCAACTCCCAGTTACGGTCGTCATAGGTCAGCACCGTGCCGGTACGCAGCCGCTTCTTCAGGTCGTCGCCACGCTCGCCGGTGATCTGCGCTGCCGACTCCTGAAGAGCCAGCTGCACTTCGGCGAGGGCCGGGATCGGGATATGAGGCGGCAGTACGCGATCGAGAATCCCGTCGCGACGCATGTAAGCGTGAGCCAGCACATAGTCGCCGATCGTCTGGGACTGGCGAAGGCCGCCGCAGTGACCAATCATCAACCAGCAATGCGGACGCAGCACGGCGAGGTGATCGGTGATGTTCTTGGCGTTGGACGGGCCGACACCGATGTTGACCAGCGTCACGCCATGACCGTCTTCGGCGATCAGGTGATAAGCCGGCATTTGATAACGATGCCATACCACACTGGCAACAATGGCCTGCGCTTCACCGTGATCCATGCTCTTTTCGACGATGACGTTACCCGGCAACACCATGCGCACAAAGCGCGGGTCTTCGCGCAGCTTTTCCAGGCCGTGAACGATGAACTGGTCAACGTAGCGGTGATAGTTGGTCAGCAGGATCCACGGCTGCACATGACGCCAATCGCTACCGGTGTAATGCACCAGGCGACGCAACGAAAAATCGACCCGGGCGGCATCGAACAAGGCCAGCGGCAGTGGATCAGTATTGGCCCAGTCATAAAGGCCATCAGCGATGCCGTCGGTGGCGGCAGACAGGTCGGTGCTGGGGAAAACCCGCGCGAGCGCTGCAGCCGTTACGCCAGAGCCCGCCAGCTCATCGCCCTGCTCAACCACATAGGGGTACGGAATATTCTGTTCGCTGACGCCGACCTCAACCGTAATCGTGAAGTCGTTCATCAAGGGCCCGAGTTGTTCGAGCAGGTATTTGCGGAAGGCGGCCGGGTGAGTCACGGTCACGCTGTAGTTGCCCGGCAACTGGACCTTGGCGTAGGCCCGAGTGGTCAGCGGCACTTCGCCCTGACAGTGATAAGTCAGGCGTAACTCCGGGTAGCGAAACAGGGAACGCTGAGCTGCATCAGGCTCGACCCGGTCCTTCAGGTAGCGCTTGAGTGCCTGACTCAACGCACTGGTTGCGCGCTCATGCAGTTCAGCAAGGCGATCCACGGCTTGTTCGGGGGTATCCACGACGATAAAGGTTTCGGTCACGATTGGTATCCTTCTGATCTTGCAGTGGCCCATCTTGCCTGCATCGCAGAGGGAAGGCACTAGTGGCGTAGTGCGGAAGGTATTGCCTGGTCATGGTCAGGTGAGACCGACTTTAATTGGGAAAGGCCGGGATAAACACCAAATATTCCAGAGGTGCTACCAACTTACGGCATACATGGACTTGTGGGAGCGAGGCTTGCCCGCGATATGGGCGACTCGCTCTATCTGATACACCGCAGCGTCTATATCGCGGGCAAGCCTCGCTCCCACAAGTATCCAGGCAATCCCGGCGGGCTATGTGCCTCAGCCAACCATCGGAGTGGATCGTGCAACCAGCGCTTGCACATCAACACCTCTTGGCAGAGTGCCGTAAACCGAGCTTCGAGAAGCCAGACGACTGGCGATAAACGCATCGCTGACCGCCGCATTACCTGCTTCAAGCAGTAACTTGGCCTGCAGCGCCAAGGCGATGTCCTCAGTCAATTGCCGGGCGCGGTACTGGATATCGCTGGTATCTCTAAAGGCCGCTTTCAGACCATCGATACGTACAGCCAGATCCTGATCTCCATGGCCATCACCCAACTCGGCAAACAAGGTATCGAGCACGCCCGGCTCTTTGGACAAGGCGCGCAACACATCCAGACACTGCACGTTGCCGGAACCTTCCCACGTAGAGTTGACAGGCGCTTCGCGATACAGCCGCGGCAGGATGCTGTCCTCTACATATCCCGCACCGCCCATGCATTCAGCGGCCTCGTTGATCATGGCCGGTGCGCGTTTGCAGATCCAGTACTTGCCCACTGCCGTGACCAGTCGGGCAAAACGCGCCTCGTGCGGATCATCCAGATGATCCAGCGCACGCCCCATCCGCATGCTCAGGGCCAGCGCCGCTTCGCTCTCCAGCGCCAGATCAGCCAGGACGTTCTGCATGAGTGGCTGATCAGCCAACACCCGCCCGCCGACGCTACGATGAGCACAATGATGGGTCGCCTGGCTCAAGGCCTGACGCATCAGCGCGCTGGAGCCGACCATGCAATCAAAACGAGTCATGGCAACCATTTCGATGATTGTCGGCACGCCACGCCCCTCTTCTCCGATCATCCAGGCGAATGCGCCGCGAAACTCGACTTCACTGGAAGCGTTGGACCAATTGCCCAGCTTGTTCTTCAGTCGCTGTATGTAAAACTCGTTACGGGTGTCATCCGGGCGATGGCGCGGCAGCAAGAAACAGGTCAGCCCCTTGTCCGTCTGCGCCAGAGTCAAAAACGCATCGCACATCGGCGCCGAACAGAACCACTTGTGTCCGACCAGCTCATAAGCCTGCCCCGGACCCGGAGCACCGATGGGGTAAGCCCGGGTGGTGTTGGCCCGAACATCGGTACCGCCCTGCTTTTCGGTCATGGCCATGCCAATAGTCACACCCGCCTTGTGTGCCATGCCGACATTTCGTGGGTCATATTCGCAGGCGAGGATCTTCGGTAGCCACTGCTCGGCCAGCCCAGGCTGCACATTCAACGCAGGCACACTGGCAAAGGTCATGGTCAATGGGCATCCACTGCCTGCTTCGGCCTGGCTGTGCAGGTAGCTCATGGCCGCGCGCGCTACGTGAGCACCGGGCTGAGGATCCGCCCACGGCAATGACGGAATACCGTGTTCAACCGCCGTACGCATCAACTGGTGATAAGCAGGGTGAAACTCCACCAGATCGATGCGATGCCCATACCGGTCATGGCTGGCGAACACCGGTTTATTTTGATTGGCAAGAAAACCGGCTTCCATCAGAGGGCCACCCGCCAATGCACCGTAGGCATCAATTCGCGCCTCAGCCCAACCCGCACCGAAGCGGTCCGACCATTGTTGCAATGGCAGATCCAGACGGTAGAGATTGGCGCCATCGAGCGAGGGCGGTTGATTGGTGACTTCGTGGGTTTCGGCGAACTGATGCAGGTTCATGGCGATTTCCTCTCTGTCGGGCGCGCTTCAAACACAGCCAGACACGAAGTGAATCACGCACTCAGCCTATTAAAAAGCGCCATATACGACGAATTTGCGGCGCTTTTGCCTTGCTCCTCATAGACCACTGCGCAGCCTTACGGGCCGTTCAGTGAGCGCAGATGTTTGCGCTGAAACGCCGAGCGTCACTTTAAGCGCAAAGCAACTGCCCTCGCCGGGCGCAGAATGATGGCTAAGTCGCCCGCCCTGCAGTTCTATCAACTGCCGACAAATCGCCAGGCCGATGCCTAGCCCGCCATATTGGCGAGTCAATGAGCCGTCCACTTGAAAGAAATGCTGATAAAGGGTTGATTCGTCCAGTCGGGTAAAGCCTATACCGCTGTCGATTATCTCGATCAGCAGTTGAACCTGGCCCTCACCATGCTCCAGTTCCTGAACGCGAATTCTGACCGAGCCGAACTGAGTGAACTTAATGGCGTTATCCAACAGGCATTCCAGACACTGGCGCAGCTTGTATACATCCCCCACCAGATCGGTTCGCAATGGCTCAACCCAATCGACGGCTAACCTGAGCCCTTTGTTCTGCGCGGCTGCGTTGTAGTGCCCCTTGAGCGCCATGATGAGGCAGCGTAAATCGAAGGGCTCAGGCACGACGTGCAGCCGCCCGGCCTGCAACTCGGTGAGGGTCAGAATGCCGTTCACCATGCCCATCATGTCCTGCGCAGAACTGGCGGCAGTCTGATGGTAAGACGCAAGTTCGGGGTTCAGGTCTACGGTCTGCATCAACTCCAGCGAGCCGATCACGCCGTTCATGGGTGTGCGCAACTCATGAGTGAGGGTGGCGAGAAACTCATCCTTGAGCCGGTTGCTTGCCGCCAGTGCCTGGTTGGCCCGCTCCAGATTTTCCCCGGCCTGGCGCATTATCTGCGCATGTTCCTCGCGGCTTTGGTTGATCCGCACCGCCAACGCGATGGAAACAAGGGCCGCTTCCATGGCTGAGCCGATCTGGTTGGCGTACATGGTGAAGAACGTGTGCGGCAAATACCCCGACAACATGCCGACGTGAATCACACTGCCCAGCAGAAATGCAGCCCAGGCGAGAACGAAATACCGGGCCTCGCGAACCCCATGACACATCGCAGTGATACCAGCGACGAAGATCATCGCGGTGAATATCAGCATCAACCCACCGTACAAGCGAAACGCCAGGCCAAGATTAGGTGACAAGCTCAGCAACATCACCACACCTGCGGCTGCCATTACGAGCACCAGGGAGTGATCGAGCCAAAGGCCAACTTTCTTCGTTTGCAAAAAAGAACGGGCGAACTGACAGGCAAACAGCACCGACATCATCAGCAGGAACAAAGGCGCGACATTGGCGAACCACGGACTCTCTGGCCACAGAAACTCGACGCCAATGCCGTTAAGTGCCAGTTGATATAGCCCAAGAGGTGCGATGTAGAGAACGTAGTAGAGGTAGCTGACGTCACGCACGCCAAGATAGATGCACAGGTTGTAAATCAGCATGACCAGAAGTACGCCATACAACACGCCAAGCACATACATACGCGGCGGTTGTTCTTCCAGATAGGCGCTGCTGTCCCACAGACTCAAGGGGACCTGAATCGAGCCGGCGCTTTTCACGCGTAAGTAAATGGTCTTGCTTTGCCCAGGCTCAAGGCTGACTTCGAACAGATAGTTGGCTTGTTTGATCTGCCGGCTGGAGAACGGGAGCATGTCCCCGGTCTGCCAGGCAAGGTGCTGAGTGCCAAGAGCATCCGGCAAGTAAAAGTCCACGTAATCCATGGGGGGATAGGCCAGTTCCACCAGCCAGTCACGGTGAGCGGTGACGTCTCGGGGTAGATAGCGCAAATCAACCCTGAGCCAGAAGGCGGAGTTGGAAACGCCTGCGTTCAGGGTGTCGCTGCCAAGGTCGCGGAAGCTCGCAGACATCGCCGCAGAGCTGACATCACTGATCGTCGCTTCGCCGCTGACATCTTCAAAAACCTGAACTGCTCGGCCCAACGCAAGACTGCGAGTGCTCTCGTCGAAGTCGACGGCACTGGCTAGCTGCGACAACAAGGCGACCAGCATGATCAACAAATAGCGCATAAAGCCCCGGATAGATCCGTCAGTTGACGTCGCTAACCCCCTTCCATTGGAGCGACGCTTTCTGCAGTTCCTGATTTTTTTGGAGTAGTTCCAGTCAGTCTGAAACAACTATCTCAATGTGGGCCTGTTTGCACAGGCTCGCTCACTTCACACAGCCGTACCGGGTTAGTGCCATCACTATTTCATGCCAACGCTCTAAAGCATAGCTGCCAAAAGGTCTGATGCACTATTTTCTGAAATCGTTTAAAAGGCTCTAAATCAGCACTTACAGCCAGCCCGTGAATTTATAAAGTAAATTCACACCCTGAATATCTGCTCAGAATCTCCAATGGCCGTATGAAAATTCCGAGTCTGCTGAGCGGTGCCAAAAAAAGTTTAGTGGTAAGCTCGCGCACCATGAATATCTATAGCTCCCGCCCTGTTGTCCTCTGCCTCTCCGGTCACGATCCAAGTGGTGGTGCCGGTCTGCAAGCAGATATCGAAGCATTGCTCGCCCAGGGTTGCCATGCGGCCCCGGCAGTTACCGCACTGACCATACAAGACACCGTGAATGTCATTGACTTCAGGGTGCTGGATCGCGAGTGGGTACTGGCGCAAGCCAATGCAGTACTCAATGACTCGACCGTGGCGGCGGTAAAGCTGGGGATGCTCGGCTCTCTGGAAATGGTCGACACCGTCGTGCAGCTGCTTGAAGCGAACCCTCACCTGCCGATGGTCTGCGATCCAGTGCTGCGCGCTGGCGGCGGCGGGCGTCTGGGCAAGGATGAAGTCGGCTATGCCATGCGTGAACGCTTGCTGCCGCTGGCAACCATCGCGACGCCGAATCTGCCGGAGGCCCGTATCCTGGCCGAATTACCGGAAGGCACAGCTGACGAATGTGCTGAAAAGCTGCTGCCATTCTGCGAACACCTGCTGATCACCGGCGGGCATGGTGACGAGGTGGAAGTCCACAACCGCCTATATAGCCGTGGCGGTGAAACACGCACCTTTATCTGCCAGCGCCTCCCCGGCAGTTACCATGGCTCCGGCTGCACACTGGCCAGCGCTCTGGCAGGTCGTCTGGCACAAGGCGAAAACCTGGTCAGCGCCGTACAGACCGCGCTGGACTACACTTGGCGCACGCTGCGCGATGCTGAACAGCTGGGCAAAGGACAATTTGTTCCCCGGCGCCTGCCCCTGGATTTCTGTTCGTAACGCCACGTGATGAGGCTCTTTCTATGAAACTACGTGGCTTGTATGCCGTCACCGACAGTCGCCTGTTGGCTGGCAAATTCCTGTCTTACGTCGAGGCCGCCCTTGATGGCGGTGTCACTCTGCTGCAATACCGTGACAAGTCTGGCGATGAATCCAGACGCCTGCGAGAAGCCACCGCCCTGCTCAAGCTGTGCCAGCAGTACAAGACTCATCTGATCATCAACGATGATGCTGACCTGGCTGCGCGCCTGGATGTGGGTGTGCACATGGGCCAGACCGACGGCTCGCTGACCGATGCCCGCGCGCTGCTGGGCCATAAGGCCATTGTTGGCGCAACCTGTCACGGCAGCCTGGAAATGGCCGAAAAGGCTAAAGCAGATGGCGCCACTTATATCGCCTTCGGACGCTTTTTCAACTCTACGACCAAGCCTGACGCTCCTGCCATCGGGCTGGATGTGCTGGCCCAGGCTCGTGCCCGCTTCAACATGCCGATTGCTGTCATTGGTGGCGTTACCGTGGAAAACGCTCCGCAACTGGTTGAGCACGGTGCCGACCTGCTGGCGGTGGTACATGGCCTGTTCGGCGCCGAAAACACCCAGGAAGTCACCCGCCGCGCCCGCGCCTTCAATGCATTGCTCAACAGAGCCTGACCGCGCCCGGCCCTATTTCGATTAAGTCAGAGACCTACTCATGTCCCGTTCTGAAACCCTGTTCGCCAATGCCCAAAAACATATTCCCGGTGGCGTTAACTCGCCCGTACGCGCATTCAAGAGCGTCGGTGGCACACCGTTGTTCTTCAAGCATGCGGCCGGTGCCTATGTTACCGACGAAGATGACAAGCGCTATGTCGACTACGTGGGCTCGTGGGGACCGATGATCCTCGGCCATAGCCATCCTGAAGTGCTGGACGCCGTGCGTAGCCAACTGGAACACGGTCTGTCCTACGGCGCGCCAACCGCCATGGAAACCGAGATGGCCGATCTGGTCTGCTCGATCGTACCGTCGATGGAAATGGTCCGCATGGTCAGCTCGGGCACTGAAGCAACCATGAGCGCCATTCGTCTGGCCCGTGGTTTCACCGGCCGCGACAGCATCATCAAGTTCGAAGGCTGCTATCACGGTCACTCCGACAGCCTGTTGGTCAAGGCCGGTTCCGGCGCACTGACCCTGGGCGTACCGAGTTCACCGGGCGTACCCGCCGCATTCGCCAAACACACGCTGACCGTACCGTTTAACGACCTGAACGCCGTTAAAGAATTGCTGGCCGAAGTGGGCCAGGAGGTCGCGTGCATCATCGTCGAGCCGGTGGCGGGCAACATGAACTGCGTACCGCCAGCACCGGGTTACCTGCAAGGTTTGCGTGCACTGTGCGACGAGTACGGCGTGGTGCTGATTTTTGACGAAGTCATGACCGGTTTCCGGGTAGCCCTTGGCGGCGCGCAGGCTTACTACGGCGTGACACCGGACCTGAGCACCTTCGGCAAAATCATTGGCGGCGGCATGCCGGTTGGCTGTTTCGGCGGCAAACGCGAAATCATGTCTCACATCGCGCCACTCGGCCCGGTTTATCAGGCAGGCACGCTCTCGGGTAACCCATTGGCCATGGCGGCCGGGTTGACCACCTTGCGCCTGATCAGCCGCCCGGGTTTCCACGACGAACTCAGCGACTTCACTCGCCGCCTGCTTGAAGGCCTGCAACAACGCGCTGATGCAGCAGGCATCCCCTTCGTGACCACCCAGGCGGGCGGCATGTTTGGTCTGTATTTCAGTGAAGCCAAGGAAATTGTGACGTTCAATGACGTCATGACCAGCGACGCTGATCGCTTCAAGCGCTTCTTCCACCTGATGCTTGAGGGTGGCGTTTACCTGGCCCCGAGCGCATTCGAAGCAGGTTTCACTTCCATTGCCCATGGCGATGAAGAATTGAAGCTGACCCTGGATGCCGCCGAAAAGGCGTTTGCGGCGTTGAAATAAGGGCGGCATGAACCCTGGCAGGAGCTAACTTGTTAGCGAGACGGTATCCCTGATACACCGTCTCGCCAACAAGTTAGCGCCTACCGGGCATACCGCACCCCGCAAAACCGGGCTTTTCAGCCCCGCGCAGCAGAAAATCAGTAAAGACTTTGTAAGGTTGGCCCCGCTTATTTCATAATGCGCAGCCAGCACGTTTAGCTGGACGGGCACGCCCGCACCTTTTTCAGAGGTAAGTCGATTCCCATGAACCGCACCGGCCGCACCCTTGCATTGGGCTGCCTGTTGCTTATTCATCCCCTGCTGGCGAATGCAGGCGGCAACTCGTTGTTAATCCCAGCGGTGGGTCGTTGCACTCTAAATACCCAGCCAGACAACCTGCCAGCGGCGCTTTCCGCCTGTCAGCAGGCCGCGCAGTCCGGGGATGCACAGGCACAATACGAGTTGGGCGAGTTTTACTACGACGGTAAACACGCGCCACGTGACTTGCCCAAAGCACTGGGTTACTTCGAGCAGGCTTCGCTGCAGGGTCACGCGCAGGCGCAGTACCAGCTCGGCCTGATGTTCTCAAAGGGTGAAGGTGTGCAGGCCAATAATATTCAGGCGTATATCGTACTGAAGATGGCCTCGGTGAATGGCTCAGAAGACGCACTGGACGCAGCCGATGAAGTCTCCGAGCACATGCAGCGCGACGAGCTTGAAGTCGCCACTCAAGTGCTGGGCCAGATTTTCCGCAAGTATCTGCTGGAATTGCAGACAGCTGAAGGGCGTACGCCGTTTGCTCCGCTGCCGTAGAAATTACGGCAGCTTCGTCATTCATCCTTTCTGCGTTACTTATCCGGCATCGGCATAGGAAACGGCATCACGTTGCTGGTGCCGCGGGCTTCGCTGATCTTCGGCGTGCCGATTCGCTCGACTTCATCAATGCGCACGATCGAATGCATGGGCACAAAGCTGCGCACCACGCCTTCGAACTGCGCCTTGAGCTTTTCTTCGCTCGGATCCACCACAACCGTCGTGCGCTCGCCAAAGACGAATTCCTCAACTTCAAGGAAACCCCACAGATCGCTTTGATAGATCTGCTTGGCGTACATCTCGAACACCTGGCCTTGATTGAGGAAAATCACTTTGTAGATTGGAGCTTCGCGTTTGGTCATAAAGGGCGGGTAAGAATCGGGGACATAAAAGAGGGCGCGAACTATAGCATGCCCGTTCGGTAGAGGACGCTAGGAAGCAGAGACCGTCGCCACTATAATGCGCGGTTCTTTGAACCACCTGATGACGGACGCATGGCCAAGAAGCTTTATATCGAAACCCACGGTTGCCAGATGAACGAGTACGACAGCTCGCGCATGGTCGATCTGCTGGGCGAACATCAGGCCCTGGAAGTCACCGCTCGTGCGGAAGATGCCGACGTCATCCTGCTCAACACCTGTTCAATCCGCGAGCGCGCCCAGGACCGTGTCTATTCCCAGCTGGGCCGCTGGCGCGAGCTGAAACTGGCCAATCCGGAGATGGTGATCGCCGTTGGCGGTTGCGTCGCCAGCCAGGAAGGCGCGGCTATTCGAGATCGCGCACCCTACGTGGACGTGGTTTTTGGCCCACAAACCCTGCACCGCCTGCCGGAAATGATCGACGCAGCCCGCTTTACGCGCCTGCCGCAGGTCGACGTTTCTTTCCCGGAAATCGAAAAATTCGACCATTTGCCCGAGCCTCGTGTCGATGGCCCGAGCGCCTACGTGTCCGTGATGGAAGGCTGCAGCAAATACTGCACGTTCTGTGTTGTGCCCTATACCCGGGGCGAAGAGGTCAGCCGGCCTTTCGATGACGTGATCGCCGAGGTGATTCACCTGGCCGAAAACGGTGTGCGTGAAGTGACGCTGCTCGGGCAGAACGTCAATGGTTATCGCGGCACCACACATGATGGACGCGCCGCCGACCTGGCCGATCTGATCCGGGTTGTAGCTGCGGTGGATGGCATCGACCGCATTCGCTACACCACCTCGCACCCTCTGGAGTTCTCTGACAGCCTGATTCAGGCCCACGCCGAAGTGCCGGAGCTGGTCAAGCACCTGCACTTGCCGGTGCAGTCGGGGTCGGACCGTATTCTGGCCGCCATGAAACGCAACCACACCACGCTTGAATACAAGTCCAGAATCCGCAAACTCAAGGCTGCCGTGCCAGGGATCAGCATCAGTTCGGACTTCATCGTCGGTTTCCCGGGCGAGACTGAAAAAGACCATGAAAACACCATGAAGCTCATCGCCGACGTCGGCTTCGACTTCTCGTTTTCCTTCATCTACAGCCCGCGCCCCGGCACTCCGGCAGCAGATCTGAACGATGAGACTCCTGAAGCGCTGAAAAAAGAGCGCCTGGCTGCCTTGCAGCACCGCCTGAACCAGCAGGGTTTCGAGATCAGCCGACAAATGGTCGGCAGCACCCAGCGCATTCTGGTGACCGACTATTCGAAAAAAGACCCGGGCGAACTGCAGGGTCGCACCGAGAACAACCGGATCGTCAATTTCCGCTGCGACAACCCCAAGCTGATCGGCCAGTTTGCCGACGTACACATCGACGACGCCCAGCCTCACTCGTTGCGCGGGTCGTTGTTGAACTAAACCTTTGCTGTAGCGAGGCTTGCCCGCGAATGCGTCATATCTGGTGCATATGCGTTGTCTGACACACCGCCTTCGCGGGCAAGCCTCGCTCCAACAGCCTCTCCATTACAAGGTTTATCAAGTCAAAGCTTTCGCACTCAGGTCACAGGGTTTATCCTTCGTTTCACCTTAATTGCCCCAGGGCGGCTAAAAACGACCTTGAACGTACAAGTCGAACCACATCGTTTCATCCTCGAACCCTTCGAGGCTCATCGCTTCGCAAATCTCTGCGGGCAACTCGACGAGAACCTGCGTCTCATCGAACAGCGCCTGAATATCGAGATCCGCAACCGCGGCAGTCAGTTCGAACTGATTGGCGAGCCCAAGCAAACCACCTCAGCCGAAAACCTGTTGCGCCGCCTGTATCGGGAAGCCAAAAGCTCCGAACTGTCGCCCGACATGGTCCACCTGTTCCTGCAGGAATCCGGCGTGGAAGAGCTGGACAACCATCCGGCCGCCGACCCAGGCGTGGCTCTGCGCACCAAAAAAGGCATGATTCGCCCCCGCGGCTTGAATCAGCAGCGCTACGTCAAGGAAATCCTCGGTAACGACATCAACTTCGGCATCGGCCCGGCGGGTACCGGCAAGACCTATCTTGCTGTGGCCTGCGCCGTGGATGCGCTGGAGCGTGAGCAGATCCGACGCATCCTGCTGGTGCGACCGGCCGTTGAAGCGGGTGAAAAGCTCGGCTTCCTGCCCGGTGATCTGGCACAGAAAATCGACCCTTACCTGCGCCCGCTTTACGATGCGCTTTACGAAATGCTGGGCTTCGAATATGTCGCCAAGCTGATCGAAAAGCAGGTTATTGAAGTCGCACCGCTGGCGTACATGCGCGGTCGTACGCTCAATAACAGCTTCATTATCCTCGACGAAAGCCAGAACACCACGGTCGAGCAGATGAAGATGTTCCTGACCCGGATCGGCTTTGGCTCCACTGCCGTCATAACCGGCGACATCACTCAGGTTGACCTGCCCAAAGGCACCAAGTCCGGCCTGACTCATGTCATCGAAGTGCTAAAGGACGTTCAGGGCATCAGCTTCACGCACTTCAAGCCCAAGGACGTGGTCCGTCACCCACTGGTGCAGCGCATCGTCGAAGCCTACGAGCGCTTCGAAGACCGCAACAGCGACGCGCCGCCAGCTACGACCAATTCCTCACGGGAATACCGCCGCGATGCTTGAGCTGGACCTGCAAGTAGCGAGTGAAGCGAATCTCCCAAGCGAAGCCCAGTTCCGCCTTTGGTGCGAAATGGGCTTGCGCCAGCGCAGTGCCGATTCCGAGCTGACCATCCGGCTGGTGGATGAAACCGAAGGCCGTGAGCTCAATCACACATGGCGACACAAGGATTACGCGACTAATGTGCTGTCGTTCCCTGCTGACGTGCCCGACGATATGCTGGATATACCGCTGCTCGGTGACCTGGTCATCTGTGCACCGGTAATTGCCCGTGAAGCACAGGAACAAGGCAAGGCGATCGACGCACATTGGGCGCACATGGTCATTCACGGTTGTCTGCATCTGTTGGGTTACGACCACATCGACGATGACGAAGCCGAGGAAATGGAAGCGCTGGAACGAACGTTGCTTGGAGAGTTGGGCTATCCCGATCCCTATGCCGACGACGAACACGACGAACCTCCACATTCAGCAATACCAAGCAAGGACAACGAGTAAGGGCTATGAGCGAAGATCGATCGAGCAACGGGCAAAAGTCATGGCTGGGTAAGCTCACCCAGGCTTTTGCCCATGAGCCGAAAAACCGCCAGGAGCTCCTTGAGCTGCTGCGCGAAGCCCACCAGAACAAGCTGCTGGACAGCGAAGCGCTGGCCATCGTCGAAGGCGCCATTCAGGTAGCAGACCTGCAAGTGCGCGACATCATGGTGCCGCGCTCGCAGATGATCAGCATCAAGGCCAGCCAGGCGCCGCGGGAGTTTCTCCCGGCAGTCATCGACGCCGCCCACTCACGTTACCCGGTCATCGGCGAAAGCCATGACGACGTACTCGGCGTATTGCTGGCCAAGGATCTACTGCCTCTGATCCTCAAGGAGGATGGCGGCGAAGGCGACATCAAGAACCTGCTGCGCCCCGCCACCTTCGTGCCCGAATCCAAGCGCTTGAACGTGCTGCTGCGTGAATTCCGCGCCAACCACAACCACATGGCCATCGTTATCGACGAATACGGTGGCGTGGCCGGACTGGTGACCATCGAAGACGTACTGGAACAGATCGTCGGCGATATCGAAGACGAGCACGACGTAGAGGAAGACAGCTACATCAAACCTCTGCCGAGTGGCGATTTTCTGGTCAAAGCGCTCACGCCCATCGAAAGCTTTAACGAGTTCTTCGACAGCGAGTTCTCTGATGACGAGTTCGATACAGTTGGCGGCCTGGTGATGAGCGCGTTCGGGCACCTGCCCAAGCGTAATGAAATCACCGAAATCGGCGCGTATCGTTTCCGGATTCTCAATGCTGACAGCCGTCGTATTCACTTGCTACGCTTGAGCCCTATTTCACGCTCGTAACGCCCCCCCGTTCTAAGGAATGTAAATGCGCTGGATCTCCCGCCCCGGCTGGCCCGGTAACCTGCTGGCTGTGGTGGCTGGCGCGCTTACCACCTTCGCTTTAGCCCCCTACGATATCTGGCCGCTGGCCCTGATCGCGCTGGTCTTGTTCTACCTCGGTCTGCGCGACCTGCGTCCACGTCAGGCGCTGGGGCGTGGCTGGTGCTTTGGCTTTGGCCTGTTTGGTGCTGGCACCAGCTGGATCTATGTCAGCATTCATAACTTCGGCGGCGCATCGGTTCTGCTTGCCGGATTCCTGATGCTACTGTTCATCGCCTGTATTGCCTGGTTCTTTGCCCTGCCCGCCTGGGTGTGGGCACGCTGGATCCGCCGCAACGAAGCCCCGCTAGCCGATGCACTCGCTTTTGCAGCCTTGTGGCTGGTTCAAGAGGCGTTCCGCGGCTGGTTTCTCACCGGGTTCCCGTGGCTCTACTCCGGTTACAGTCAACTTGATGGGCCACTGGCAGGGCTCGCGCCGCTCGGCGGGATGTGGCTGGTGTCCTTCACCCTGGCACTGACGGCTGCGTTGTTGTGCAATATTTCAAGGCTGCGGGCGCGCAAGTCGTTCCTGGCTGCGGGCGTGGTTCTGCTGGTCGGGCCGTGGATTATCTCTCTGGCACTCAAAGGTCACGCCTGGACGTCCCCTGCCGGTGCGCCGCTGAAAGTGGTTGCGATGCAGGGCAACATCGAACAGCAGATGAAATGGGACCCCGAGCAGCTCAACGCGCAATTGGCGCTGTATCGCGACATGACTTTCCGCTCGCAACAGGCCGACCTGATCATTTGGCCGGAAACAGCCGTGCCGGTGCTCAAAAGCTCCGCTGAAGGCTATCTGAAAATGATGGGGCAATTCGCGACGGAGCGGGGTTCAGCACTGATTACCGGCGTCCCACTGCGTGAATCCAATGATCGCGGCAGCTACAGCTACTACAACGCCATAACCGTAGTGGGTCAGGGCGAAGGCACTTATCTGAAACAAAAGCTGGTGCCGTTTGGCGAGTACGTTCCGTTGCAGGACCTTCTGCGTGGTCTGATCGCCTTTTTTGACCTGCCCATGTCCGACTTCGCTCGCGGTCCGAGCGATCAGGCAATGCTGCAAGCCAAAGGCTACCGGATCGCGCCATTCATTTGCTATGAAGTGGTTTACCCCGAGTTTGCCGCCGGGCTTTCTGCGCAAAGCGATTTACTGCTGACGGTGAGTAACGACACGTGGTTCGGCACCTCCATCGGCCCGCTTCAACACTTGCAAATGGCGCAGATGCGCGCGCTGGAAGCTGGCCGCTGGATGATTCGAGCGACCAACAACGGCGTTACAGCACTGATTGACCCGTTTGGAAAAATCACCACCAGCATCCCCCAGTTCGAACGCGGCGTGATGTACGGCGAAGTTGTGCCGATGCAGCAACTGACACCGTACCTGCGCTGGCGCTCCTGGCCATTGGCGATTGTTTGCGTCCTGCTGATTGGCTGGGCACTGGTGGCGAGCCGGATTTCCAAGACGGTGTAACAACACCGCTCCTACGGAAAAATGCAGTCTATGTGGGAGCCGAGCTTGCTCGCGATAAGGGCACCGAGATTTAGCAGGTAAATTACCTGAGCCTTATTGCGAGCAAGCTCGGCTCCCACAAATTACCGGTACACCCACGGATAAACCAGCAACCCCGCCGCTTCATTAAGCAACTGCCCGCTTTGCCAGATCGCCCGGCTTTCCGGCAGCCAGCCACCAAACACGCGGGCGTTGTCGGCACTCAAAAAACCAACGGGCGCCCCAACCACCGTAAATCCGGCCTTTTCAAAGCTCCATTTTGAACGCGGCATGTGCCAGCCCTGCGTTACAAGCACCACCCGTTTGATACCCAACGGCTGCAAGATGGCAGCTGTCATCGTTGCGTTCTCCCAGGTCGTGCGACTCAAGCCCTCTTGCCAGTGCACCTGTACGCCAAAATCGTTTTCCAGAGACTCCGCCATAATGGCCGCCTCACTCGGCGACTCCCCGTAATGCAAGCCACCGGTTGTCAGGATCGGCAGGCCTGAAGCCTTGGCGAGCCTTGCTGCGTAGCGCATGCGCTCAAGGGCCACGCCTGTCGGGATGTCAGCCCCCCAACTCGGGTCATTACGTTCGCGCCCCGACCCGAGAATCACAATCGCGTCGGCCTTCTGCGCGAGGGTCGCCCACTCGCTGCGCGCGAGCGGCGGTACCTGCTCGATACTGCGGGCAGCGGTCTCTACGACTACAGGCAAGCTCATCAGCCACAGCCCGCCGAGGCCAATCGCAAAACATACTGCAGCCAGACGCGGCCGGGCACGGCGCACATAAAACGCCAGTAGCAAAAGGACGAAGAAAATACCGGGTGGGAGAAAAAGAGCTTTGAAAAAATAGCGGACAGGCATCGGGCATCTCCAGAAGATGCCCGAAGCCTAGAAGGATTGACGCTAAGCAACAATGCTTATGATGCAGGCCCGCAGCCTGCGAAGGTTAACGCCTGAAAAAATTACTCGAGCTGTGACGGTTCAACTTCGCCAGGGTCATGGCGTGCTTTTTATCCTTCAGCCAGATGACCTTGGCTGAATGCGACGGCATCGATACCGACCCCACGGGCTCTCGTGAAACGATGAAACCGCTTTTTCCATCAGGAGTCACCTCACCACCTGCCGCAACGGCACCGTTGTTTAAGTAGGCTTCAATCAGATCGAACTCGGCACGACTCAAGCCACGAAGCTCCAGCTCCTCAGGCCACTCGTGACGAAGTCGCACTGCAATATCTGCCGTTTCCAGAGCAAGGCCCAGCCGATTAATCAAACGTTCGTACAGCTCGGGGGGTGTTGCTGTGTGCTGCAGCTCTGTCATCCGCTCACCTCATCGAAGATAAAACATACCCTCGTCATTGAGCTTAGCGCCACTGTCAAAACCGGTGCATTGCTGCGACAAACGGCGGCTGGGTGCTGCGCAACAGGTCCTTGAGAGCAATGAGCCACGCAATCAGGGTTTCCCTCGATAGTCGGCGCTCATGTATGCTACGGCGCTTCCTGTAATTCCACTTCCGCTCGCGTGAGCACGAAAGCACCGCACAGGCAGTTTCCTTTGTCCGGCAAGCGGTGCCGACCTGACTCGGCGAAGCAACGAAGAGGTCAAGGGTCACCAATCTTTAGTAAAAAGTAGCCATGCACGAACTCTATCAGCCCCGTGAAATCGAAGCCGCCGCCCAAACCTTCTGGGACGAGCAAAAGTCTTTTGAAGTCAGTGAACAGCCAGGCAAGGACACCTTCTATTGCCTGTCGATGTTTCCTTACCCTAGCGGCAAGCTGCATATGGGTCACGTGCGCAACTACACCATCGGTGACGTGATCGCCCGCTACCAGCGCATGCAAGGCAAGAACGTTCTGCAGCCAATGGGCTGGGACGCATTCGGCATGCCGGCGGAAAACGCCGCGATGAAAAACAACGTCGCGCCGGCCAAGTGGACCTACGAAAACATCGCCTACATGAAAACCCAGCTGCGCAGCCTGGGACTGGCGGTCGATTGGTCCCGGGAAGTCACCACCTGCAAGCCTGATTACTATCGCTGGGAACAGTGGCTGTTCACCCGCCTCTTCGAAAAAGGCGTGATCTATCGCAAGAACGGCACCGTGAACTGGGACCCTGTTGACCAGACCGTTCTGGCCAACGAACAAGTCATCGATGGTCGCGGCTGGCGGTCTGGCGCGGTCATCGAGAAGCGTGAAATCCCGATGTACTACTTCAAGATCACCGCGTACGCGGATGAGCTGCTGGAGAGTCTCGACGAACTGCCGGGCTGGCCCGAGCAGGTCAAAACCATGCAACGTAACTGGATTGGTAAATCCCGTGGCATGGAAGTGCAGTTCCCGTACGACCAGGCGTCCATTGGTGAAGCCGGTGCACTGAAAGTCTTCACCACTCGTGCTGACACCCTGATGGGCGCGACTTACGTTGCCGTGGCTGCCGAGCATCCACTGGCGACTCTGGCTGCCCAGACCGACCCGCAGCTACAAGCCTTCATCGACGAATGCAAAAGCGGCAGCGTTGCCGAAGCGGACGTCGCCACCCAAGAGAAAAAAGGCCTGCCGACTTCGCTGTTCGTGGAGCACCCGCTGACGGGCGAAAAACTGCCAGTCTGGGTCGCCAACTACGTGCTGATGCATTACGGCGACGGCGCGGTAATGGCAGTACCGGCCCACGACGAGCGTGATTTCGAGTTCGCGGTCAAATATAACCTGCCCATCAAACCGGTCGTACGCACCAGCGCTGGCGATGAAACACCTGCGCCATGGCAAGCCGCGTACAACGAGCACGGCACGCTGATCAATTCCGGCGAGTTCGATGGCCTGGACTTCGCTGGCGCATTCGACGCCATGGAAGCGGCACTGACCAGGAAGAGCCTCGGTCAATCACGCACCCAATTCCGCCTGCGCGACTGGGGCATCAGCCGTCAGCGTTACTGGGGCTGCCCGATCCCGATCGTGCATTGCAACACCTGCGGCGATGTACCGGTCCCTGAAGATCAGTTGCCGGTTGTACTGCCTGAAGACGTTGTACCGGACGGCGCTGGCTCGCCATTGGCGCGCATGCCTGAGTTCTACGAGTGCAGCTGCCCGAAATGCGGCGCACCAGCCAAGCGCGAAACCGACACCATGGACACCTTCGTGGAGTCGTCCTGGTACTTTGCCCGTTACGCCTCGCCACACTATGAAGGCGGAATGGTTGATCCTGTTGCAGCCAACCACTGGCTGCCGGTTGATCAATATATTGGCGGTATCGAACACGCAATCCTTCACCTTCTGTATGCGCGCTTCTTCCACAAGCTGATGCGCGACGAAGGCCTGGTGACCTCGAACGAGCCGTTCAAGAACCTGCTGACTCAAGGCATGGTTATCGCCGAAACCTACTATCGTCTCGAAGCCAACGGCAGCAAGACGTGGTTCAACCCGGCCGATGTCGAACTTGAGCGCGACAGCAAAGCCAAGATCATTGGCGCCAAACTGATCAGCGACGGCTTGCCGGTCGAGATTGGTGGCACCGAGAAGATGGCCAAGTCGAAGAACAATGGCGTTGACCCTCAGTCGATGATCGATCAGTACGGCGCAGATACCTGCCGCCTGTTCATGATGTTCGCATCGCCGCCTGACATGAGCCTGGAGTGGTCTGACTCCGGCGTTGAAGGCTCGCATCGCTTCCTGCGTCGCGTCTGGCGTCTGGCGCAAAGCCACGTGACGCAAGGGCTGCCAGCCGCGCTGGATATCGCTTCGCTGAACGACGATCAGAAAGTCATTCGCCGTGCCATCCATCAGGCAATCAAGCAAGCCAGCCAGGATGTCGGTCAGCACCACAAATTCAACACGGCCATCGCGCAGGTAATGACGCTGATGAACGTGCTGGAAAAAGCACCACAGGCCTCAGTTCAGGATCGCGCGCTGCTGCAGGAAGGTCTGGAAACAGTTGCATTGTTGCTGGCTCCGATCACGCCGCACATCAGCCACGAACTCTGGAGTGAATTGGGTCATAACACGCCGATCATCGACGCTGGCTGGCCGGTTCTGGACCAGACTGCATTGATTCAAGACAGCTTGCAGCTGGTCATCCAGGTTAACGGTAAACTGCGCGGCCAGATCGAAATGCCTGCCAGTGCTACCCGCGAAGAAGTCGAAGCCGCTGCCCGGACCAACGAAAACGTACTGCGTTTCATCGATGGCCTGACGATCCGTAAAGTGATCGTGGTACCCGGCAAACTGGTCAATATCGTCGCAAGCTGATGGGATCAGGCGCCCGACCATCCGCGGGCGCTGAACATATTTCCTGGGTTCGCAGAGTCGACCCAAACGGTTTCAAGGGGAGCATCAAGATGATCAAACGCAATTTGCTGGTTATGGGCCTCGCCGTATTGTTGAGCGCCTGTGGTTTCCAGCTGCGTGGTACCGGCGAAAACCAGCTGTCCATCAAGGAACTGGACCTTAGTGCGCGCGATGCCTACGGTAAAACCGTTGTGCAGCTGCGTCAGGTTCTGGAAGGCAATGACGTGAAGATCTACACCGGCGCTCCGTACAAGCTGGTTATTCTCGACGAACAGGAAACTCAGCGTACGGCGAGCTCGGGAGGCGCGGGGCGTGCAACCGAGTACACCCTGAATACCACGCTCAACTACGAAATCAACGGCAGCCAGAATCGTCAGCTGTTGAAGCGCAAGGTCCAGATCGAAAAGATCTACGTGCATGACGGCAACAACCTGATCGGTTCTGACCTGCAGGCCGTGCAGGTTCGCAACGAAATGCGCAGCGACCTGATACAGAACCTGATGGCCCAACTGCAGCAACTGACCCCGGCACAACTGGACGAACTGCAGGCCAAAGCCGACGCAGTAGCCAAGGCGGAAGCTGATGCGCTGGAAGCTGCACAACGTATTCGCGACGAAACACCACAACAGTCGCCAATCGAAATCCCTTCTCGCTAAAAATGTTGGGGGCCGGTACTTTGCTGGCCCCTCGCGTTCTTCAGTCGCCATCTACAAAAATGCAAACATCTCAATTGAATCGCATTTTTTCTGTAGGAGTGAGCTTGCTCGCGATAGCGTTAGCTCCGTCAGTACTTCTGCGACGGGTAGACAGAATCGCGAGCAAGCTCACTCCTACAAAGATTCGGTGTTTGCTGCTTGAAGGCGCGGCGTCAGGGCCACCGGGGAATCTAATATGAAACTCGCACCCGCCCAACTCAGCAAACACCTGCAAGGCAACCTGTCGCCTGTTTACGTGATAAGTGGCGATGACCCGTTGCTGTGCCAGGAGGCCGCCGACGCCATTCGTGCCGCCGCAAGGCAGCAAGGGTTTGATGAACGTCAGGTCTTTAGTGCCGACTCCAGTTTCGACTGGGGCACGCTGCTGCAAGCCGGTGCGAGCATGTCGCTTTTCGCCGAACGTCGCCTGCTGGAGTTGCGCCTGCCTTCCGGCAAGCCTGGCGACAAAGGTGCCGCAGCGCTCATGGAATACTGCTCACGCCCGGCGGAAGACACGTTACTGCTGATCAGTTTGCCCAAGCTTGATGGCAGCTCGCAGAAAACCAAATGGGGCAAGGCGCTGATCGACGGCACGCAGACTCAGTTCGTGCAAATCTGGCCAGTGGACGCTGGGCAGTTGCCACAGTGGATTCGCCAGCGCTTGTCTCACTCGGGTCTGAGCGCAACTCAAGATGCCGTTGAGCTGATAGCCGCTCGGGTGGAAGGTAATCTGCTGGCAGCAGCGCAGGAAATCGAAAAGCTCAAGCTGATGGCCGAAGAAGGTCAGATTACGGTCGAAACCGTTCAGGCCGCGGTGGCCGATAGCGCGCGTTTCGACGTCTTCGGGCTGACCGATGCCATTCTCAACGGCGAAGCTTCTCATGCTTTAAGAATGCTTGAGGGGCTACGTGGCGAAGGCGTCGAGCCGCCGGTCATCCTTTGGGCGCTCTCTCGCGAGCTGCGGGTGTTGGCCAACCTTGCACTGCAATTCAGTCAGGGTATGCCCCTGGACAAAGCCTTCAGCTCAGCCCGCCCGCCCATCTGGGACAAACGCAAACCGCTAATGAGCAAAGCACTGCAGCGCTACTCTGCCAAACGCTGGGCAGAACTGCTCATGGATGCGCAACGCATTGATGCGCAGATCAAAGGCCAAGCGGTAGACTCGCCGTGGAGCAGCTTGAGTCGGTTATCGTTGCTGATGGCGGGGCAGCGGCTGGCGTTGCCTGCCGAATAACACTCAGCAGACTCAATCTGGACCGTGGAGCCAGGAAACGCCAGGCTCCACGGCCGATTGCTATAGTCCAGCAGCTTGATCACTCGGGTGATAGCTAAAAATGTTGTCCCCTCCCGTTTTGAAGGCGACGCTGATCACCGGGGCCGTAATGCGACTCTGACTGAAATAATCCCGTTGTATGAACTTAGCACCTTCAAGGCCTACCGCCTTGGCTTGATCGTATATATAGAAAAATGCCTCGATTGGAAGTTGTGTGGGAATATTTTGCGGCCACCGATCAATTAGAATTTCGTTATGAGCCAAAAGACTCCATTCTGCCTGAGGGTTTTCCCGGGCCATCAGACTCAGAGCAAAACCAGGTTGATCAGCTTTAAACCCGCACTGGTGACTGTATCGGTTGTAATTTACAGGCGGATAGAGATTAAAGTGGGTCCGCCACGCAGCGAGCGTAGTAATGCCTTGTTCATCACAGGGGCGACTGTCCACGGGAAATAAATGTGAAGGGCCGCAGCCTTCCCCGTATCGACTCGCCGATACCGCGTCATAAGGGAATGAACATAAAACCTGGAGAGGGTAAATACCGTTTTGACCGAAATAATTAGCTTGTTTGAATATATAACCCTGCTCAATCAACCCTGAAAAAATTGCATGCATGAACTTGAGGTCCTTCCGTAAGTAGCTAAAGGAAACATCGGTACTGCCCGCGGGGTTGGGGTTCCAGGAATGATAATCGGGTCCATACCCCGTCAGTCTGGCCATCACGCCCTTACAGTAAAAGGCTGCTTTCCCCTCGCAGTCATAGGCGGTGTCGTTGTAACGGGCATTCAACCGATCCGCCACCTCCCAGCCGTCGACCTGATCCGCCTCATTCCAACTGAAAATATTTCGGTCTGCTGCTGAGAAGTTCACTCTGACAATCGGCAAGCGCTGCGAAGTTTTAATGTAATAGGCTCGACGTAAGGCATGCACATTGAGCAGCCCGCCGGTGGCGCCGTTGTAAAAAAACGCCTCAATGGGCAGCTGCTCCGGCGTTTCTTCGCGCCACGTACCTATCAGCAACTCATTGCGGGTAACCGTATGTGCGGCATCGACGCCGTTGTGCGCTTCCAGGCTAGCCTTGAATTGGCTGGCTATCATTGAGCTCAACGAACATTGCTTATGAACATTCGAGCCATACAGACGAAAGTTTGCCAACCACAATGCAGCAGTGGTTGCTGGAGTGCTCAGTGTTCGACAGGTACTAAGATCATTTTCCTGCTTCGCTAGATTCGGCACAAAACCGCAGCCAAAACCCGGGCGCCCCATACCTTGCGTCCCAGCCATAAACGGATAGATGCATCTTACAATCGGCGCTTTATTCTGCGCCATGGCCGTTTCCTGATCAGTGAAGATGAAACCGCTGCCTATATCTGACCCATTACTTCCAATATCCTTGCGAATGTAGGAAAACGTGAGCGACCCTAACTCCCTGGCGCCCGGGCTATGGGTCCAGAATGGATAGCTTGCACTGTAGGTTACTGTGCGCAGCATGACGCCCGAACAATAATAGGCGGGCGTGCCTTCTGCACAGTCTTCAACAGTACTCTGGTACCGCGCGTTTAAATTATCGACGCGCTGCTGATCTGAAATGCTTACCGGGAAAGATTGAACCGGTGCCTCAGGCCTTGAAACCTCATCTACAGAGCAGGCCGACAAGCCCAACATCAACAGCGCCATTGTATATAGCTGCCTCATCTAAACCTCCGTGTCTCGAATCCAGCTTGATCAAGCGACCGTCAGAAACCTGAATTAATACTGATGCGAGTTATTAGGCGCGCCGATATAGGGACTGTCTAGCTGTCATAAATAACAGGCAGCAAAGTGCCACACTTCTTGAAAATGCTGATGGACCTGTTGTGATAGCACGCTTCTATTAGACAGAAGCCCTTCATCTGCCTGATGATATGCGCCTTTCATTTACCTGCTCAGAGCACCCGCCATGAAGCCTTCCATGAAAAAGCCAAAGCGGCCCAACAAGGCCAAATCCATCATCGCCCAGCCATTGTTCCGCAGCCGCCAGGAACAACCCGGCAAAGGCAAAGGCAGCTACCGCCGCGAAGCCTTCCAGTCTAAAAGCTGGGAGGCTTCTTACTTTCTGGCAGCTTGAAACATCACGACTGTTTCCCTGAGGTCCTTTCCGGCCTGCAGGCATGTTAAGGTCTGCGTCTAACGGTAATACCTTGGACCCAAGCATGCCCTCTTGTTTTTTCCGACGTTGGCAACTGCGCCAAATGATCGCTGCCTCCAGCCTTATCCTTTTAGTTGCCTGCGCGGAAAAACCGACAGCAGCCGACGCCACGCCGCTTCCCCGCGTCAACACAACCCCGGTGGCCTCCCCTGCCCCTGCGATTGCTGTAGATGCCAACCTCGATATCCTCCCGACCATGAGCTTTGCCGACTGGCAGGCTGGCTTCCGCACCCAGGCGCTGAAGGCAGGTATCAGGCCGGACATTTTTGATCGTGCGTTTACTGGCGTGACGCCAGACATGAAGGTGGTCAAGGCTGATCGCAGCCAGCCCGAATTTACCCGCCCAGTGTGGGAATACCTGGACGGCGCAATTTCGGATGCGCGGGTTCGCAAGGGACAAGCACTGCTCAATCAGTACGCAGGGGTCCTGCAAACCATCGAACAGCGTTACGGCGTCGACCGCAATGCGTTGGTAGCTGTATGGGGTATGGAGAGCAACTTTGGACAATTCCAGGGTTCGCAATCAGTGATCCGCTCGCTGGCCACCCTGGCCTATGAGGGCCGGCGTCGCAGCTTCGCTCAAGACCAGTTACTGGCAGCACTGCAAATCCTGCAGCAAGGCGATATTTCACCGGAACAAATGATCGGTTCCTGGGGCGGCGCCATGGGCCAGACGCAGTTCATCCCGACGACCTACAACACTCACGCCGTTGACTTTGACGGTGACGGGCGCCGTGACATCTGGAACAGCGCGCCTGACGCGCTCGCATCGACGGCGCACTATCTGCAAAGCTCTGGCTGGCAGACCGGCCTGCCCTGGGGCTATGAAGTCAAACTCGCGTCTGGTTTCGACTACGCACTGGCTGACGCGTCAACCCGCAAGACTCTTGCTGAATGGCAGCAACTGGGGCTGACTCTGCCCAACGGCAGCGCCCTGCCACCGACGGCGGCCCAGCAACAGGCGGCCCTTCTGTTACCGGCAGGTTATAAAGGCCCGGCCTTTCTGGTGATGGACAATTTCCGCGCGATCCTGCGCTACAACAACTCATCATCGTATGCCCTGGCTATCGGGCTGTTGTCGGGGCGTTTCCAGGGCGGTGGGTATGTCGAAGGCAGCTGGCCGCGCGGGGACGTCCCTCTAGGCCGTTCTGAGCGCATGGAACTGCAAACCCTGCTCTCGGCCAAAGGCTACGACGCAGGTACCCCAGACGGCATTATCGGCGCCAACACGCGCAAAGCTATTCGCAGTGCGCAGCAAGCACTTGGCTGGCCTGCTGATGGCTATCCGACGCAGGAGTTGTTGCAAAACCTGCGCAGGCCTTAAGCCGAAAATACACCTCCTGTAGGAGCTCACGAGCACCGCGAGGCAGCGACGGCGTCCTGTCTGATGCACCGTTATCGCGGCCTCGCGGTGCTCGTGCGCTCCTACAGGTCAAATGTTGCTGCGAGACAGCGCGGAGTCAGGGACACGGGGACGGCTCCTGCAGGCCATACATAGCAAATAACACATCTACCGAAAGCCAAGCATCCTCCAAACAAAAACGGGCCGGATAGTGATATCCGGCCCGCCTTGTTTACAGCTCAAACAATCAACGCTTGACGCGTCAGACCATCGCCTTGACGGCAATCTTGGCCTGCTCGTCGGCGTGGTACGAAGAACGCACCAGCGGACCGGACGCAACGTTCTTGAAGCCCATCTTGTAACCTTCTTCGGCGAACCACGCGAACGTGTCCGGGTGCACGAAGCGCTGGACAGGCAAGTGGCTGCGCGAAGGTTGCAGGTATTGACCGAGGGTCAGCATGTCGATGTCGTGCTCGCGCATGCGCTGCATGACTTCGATGACTTCCTCATCAGTTTCGCCCAGACCCAGCATCAGGCCGGACTTGGTCGGTACGTGCGGGACCATTTGTTTGAAACGCTGCAGCAGGGTCAGCGACCACTGGTAATCGGAGCCCGGACGCGCAGCCTTGTACAGACGCGGCACGGTCTCCAGGTTGTGGTTGAACACATCCGGTGGCTCGGCAGCAGTGATTTCCAGAGCGACGTCCATACGGCCACGGTAGTCCGGAACCAGCGTTTCGAGCTGTACGTTTGGCGACAACTTGCGGATCTCACGGATGCAGTCAGCGAAGTGCTGAGCACCGCCGTCACGAAGATCATCACGGTCAACCGAGGTGATCACCACATACTTGAGGCGCAGATCGGCGATGGCAACGGCCAGGTTGGTCGGCTCGTTGACGTCCAGCGCCTTTGGACGACCATGGCCTACATCGCAGAACGGGCAGCGACGGGTGCAGATATCGCCCATGATCATGAAGGTCGCAGTACCACCGGAGAAGCACTCACCCAGGTTCGGGCAGGAAGCCTCTTCGCAAACGCTGTGCAGCTTGTGCTTGCGCAGCAGTTGTTTGACGCGATCAACCTCAGGGGAAACCGGAATACGAACGCGGATCCAGTCAGGCTTTTTCGGCAGATCGACAGTCGGAATGATCTTCACCGGGATACGCGCAACTTTCTCCGCGCCACGCAGCTTCACGCCAGCCTCAACTTTAGGGCGAGGTGCACGCTCGGAAACGTCGACGGTTGGGATCAAGGTTTGCACGGCAGTTTCAGTCGCAGTAGTCATAATCAGTCGATTCCGCCCGTTAGGGTCGTCTGCTCAGCATAGTCGAGGTGTTTGACGAGCTGCGCGCGCAGCCGGGCACTTACCTCGGCAAATTCAATCGGGCCTGCATGATCGCACAGCTGGGTCATTGCCAGCCCTGCGTATCCACAGGGATTAATCCGTCGAAAGGGCTCAAGATCCATGTCGACGTTAAGCGCCAGACCGTGGAATGAACAACCTTGGCGAATTCGCAATCCCAGGGACGCGATCTTCGCTCCTTCGACATAAACACCCGGTGCGTCAGCCTTTGCCGCAGCCATTACACCGTAACTGGCCAACAGGTCGATCAGGCTATTTTCGATCCGGGTTACCAGATCACGCACACCGAAACCAAGGCGTCTGACATCAAGCATCAGATAGACCACCAATTGGCCGGGCCCATGATAGGTCACTTGGCCGCCACGATCGACCTGTACCACCGGAATATTACCCGGAAGCAGCAAATGTTCGGGCTTGCCGGACTGTCCCTGAGTGAAAACCGGCGCGTGCTGCACCAACCAGATCTCGTCCTGAGTGTCTTTACCGCGTTGATCGGTAAAGCGCTGCATCGCATGCCAGGCCTGCTCGTAATCGACCTGACCCAGCTCGCGAACGCCCAGCATTGCGACCATCAAAGCACCATGTGCACGCGACCCGTAGCGCGCAGTGCGCTATTGATGTCACGCAATTGGTCTTCGCCGGTCGCAACGATGTGCAACTGGATAGTCGTGTACTTACCGTTGCTGCTTTGGCGCTCGGCGAGCGTGGATATCTCGATCTTGGCGTATTTGGCCAGTATCTCGATCACGCTGTCTTTGAACCCCACACCTGTGTCACCGATCACTTTGATCGGATAGTCATCGCAGGGAAATTCGATTTTGTGCGACTTGACGTCGGAATCTGTCATGGCAGTAAAGGTCTCACAAGCCGTGAAGACGGAAACGCGCCCACTCAGGGTATGAGCGGGCGCGTCATGGTCAGCGTTGTACTGTTATCAGTTGAACAAGCCGTAGAAGAACAGACGAATGCTATCCCACACGCGGCGGAAGATGCCACCTTCCTCAACAGCGTCGAGGGCAATCAGATTGGCAGTGTGGACGACTTTGTCTTCCATTTTCACTTCAACCTTGCCGATCACATCGCCCTTGGCGATTGGCGCAACCAACTGCGGGTTCATGGTCATGCTGGCGGTCAGCTTCTTCATCTCGCCTTTTGGCATGGTCATGCTCAGGTCTTCGGCCAGGCCGGCTTTGACTTGGCGCTCGGTACCTTTCCAGACAGTGGCCTGAGCCAGCTCGGTGCCCTTCTGGTAGAAGTTCTGGGTTTCGAAGAAACGGAAACCGTAGGTCAGCAACTTCTGCGTTTCGGCAGCACGGGCCTGCTCGCTCGCAGTACCGAATACTACTGCGATCAGACGCATGCCGTCGCGAACGGCAGACGAAACCATGCAATAGCCCGCTTCGTCAGTGTGGCCGGTTTTCAGGCCATCGACTGTCTTGTCGCGCCACAGCAGCAGGTTGCGGTTTGGCTGCTTGATGTTGTTCCAGAAGAACTCTTTCTGCGAATAGATCGCGTAGTGAGCCGGGTCTTCATGAATGATCGCGCGTGCCAGAATCGCCATGTCGTGAGCAGAAGAGTAATGCTCCGGGTTTGGCAGGCCTGTCGGGTTCATGAAGTGACTGTTGGTCATGCCCAGATCAGCGGCAGTCTTGTTCATCATGTCGGCGAACGCGTCTTCGCTGCCTGCGATGTGCTCGGAGAGCGCTACGCTGGCGTCGTTACCCGACTGGATGATGATCCCGTGCAGCAGGTCACTGACGGTTACCTGGCTGCCGACTTTGATGAACATCCGCGAACCACCGGTGCGCCAGGCGTTTTCGCTGACGGTCACAGGGTCGTTCTCACCAATCTGACCACGACGGATTTCCAGAGTCGCGATGTAGGCGGTCATCAGTTTGGTCAGGCTTGCAGGCGCCAGGCGCTGGTCGCCATTGTTCTCGACCAGAACGTTACCGCTGCTGGCGTCCATCAGCACGTAGGCCTTGGCGGCCAGTTGCGGTGCGGAAGGCGTCATCTGCTCGGCCGCCCAGGCAGCCGGAGTGATGATCAGCGGTACAAGCAGGCACAAGCGTTTTGCAAAGGTGGTGATGTTCATCCGTCTCTCGAAATTGCTAATGGGCAAACATGCCCTCGCGGGCAAAGCTTATCGGGCCGATGGAAGCGGTGCCGCTGCCAACGACCGGCGGTGCCAGGCTCTAATCCTGGCCCATGAGCCGCCTGTTCGACAAACAGGCTCATGGACAGTTGCCTGCGCGACTTGCTCTGATGGCAATGTGTCTGGCAGGCAACTGCAAACCGATCCGTCCCGACATCGCTGCCGGACGTGAACGGCTATTAATCCAGTGTCACGACGCTAGGCTGGCCCAGATTGGCTGACCTTACGCTGTTTTGCATTTGCTGGGCTTCACCCTGCGTCTCGATCGGCCCCATTCGAACTCGATAGAGTGTCTGTTGATTGCGGGCTATCGAACTCACGAAAACCGGTGCCCGAACCATCCCGCTCAACTTCGACCTCAGGAGCTCCGCAGCGTCCGGGTTGGCGAACGCGCCCACCTGGAGATACAGCCCAGAGACTGGTACGGAAGCGTTTTTTTTTGCGTCAAACGGCACCGCAGGCGCAGCGTGCTGTTGCGGCGGTGGCGTGTACTGCTCGATGGTGCCGGCAGATGCGACCAAAGCGGGGGCCGCAGGTTGCGGTATCGCCTGTGGCTGATTCGGCAGCAACGGCGCAGGACGTCCATTCTGGGCTAGCCATACCTGCGGGTCGATCCCTTCAACCTTGACCCGCGCGGTACCGCTTTCGGCATAACCGAGCTTTTTGGCGGCGGCATAAGACAAGTCAATGATCCGGTCCGAATAGAACGGTCCACGGTCGTTGACGCGCAAAATCACCGTACGATTGTTGTCCAGGTTGGTCACTTTTACATAGCTGGGCAGCGGCAACGTCTTGTGCGCCGCGCTCATGCCATACAGGTCATAAACCTCGCCATTGGCGGTGTTCTGGCCATGGAACTTGGTGCCGTACCAGGATGCAGTGCCTGACGCGACATAGTTTCTGGAGTCTTGGATAGGAAAGTAAGTCTTGCCCAGCACGGTGTACGGGTTGGCCTTGTACGGACCGGTGTGCAGGCTTGGCGTCGCATCAGGGATACGCGAGATATCCACGTCCCACCAGGGCGCGCCATCTTTATGCGCGCGGTTGATGTCCAGGCCCGGTGGCGAAGAGATACCCGCCGTGCCCTTCTGTACAGGACGACTCGGGGACGAACAGCTGACCACCAGCAATGACAGCGAAGCCAACGCCATCAACTTCAAAGATGTAACCATCGGCAATGCCCGCATTACTTGACGCCCCGAGCTTGAACCAATAATTCAGACAGCTGATGCACACTCATGGCGTACATCACACTGCGGTTATAGCGAGTGATTGCATAAAAATTCTTCAAACCCATCCAGTATTCAGGCCCACTTTCGCCTTCCAGCTTGAATGCGGTCACTGGCAGGTCGTCGCGCAGCGCATCATGACTCGACCACCCCAAGGCTCGCAACTCCCCGACGGTCTTTACCGGATCAATGCCCGGTGTCAGTCCTTCATCAACGCGATCCCCGCGCACGCTTGCAAGGCTGACCACCTGTTCGCCAGCGACCCAGCCATGCTGCTTGAAGTAACTGGCCACACTGCCGATGGCATCATCCGGATCGGTCCAGATATTAATGTGCCCATCACCGTCGAAATCCACCGCATAGGCGCGGAAGCTACTTGGCATAAACTGCGGCAAGCCCATCGCACCGGCATAAGACCCCTTGAGCGTCAGCGGATCAACCTGCTCTTCACGGGCCAGCAACAGGAACTCACGCAGCTCCTTGCGGAAGAATTCAGAGCGAGGAGGATAGTCAAAGCCAAGCGTCGACAGAGCGTCAATCACACGGTAATTACCCGTGTTGCGCCCGAAGAAGGTCTCGACGCCGATAATCGATACGATCACCTGAGCCGGGACGCCGTACTCCTGCTCGGCACGAGCCAACGCGGCCTCGTGCTGACGCCAGAAATCCACACCCCGCGCAATCCGCGCGTCGGTGATGAACATCGGGCGATAGTCTTTCCACTGTTTGACCCGCTCGGCCGGACGGGAAATCGCATCCAGAATGGCTTGCTTGCGCTCGACCTCACGGAATACGTCGATCAATTGCTCACCGGCAAACCCATAGTCGCGGGTCATCTGACCGACAAACTCAGCCACTTGCGGCGAACCTTCGTAATCGCCAGCGAATGCTTCTTGAACAGATCCAAGAATGCCAACCAGGCCGACCACCGGAGCATATCGAGCCCAGCTACGCACTACTTGCATTGAATTCTTCACCTTAATCAAACCTGTGCGATCCATTTACGGTGTGTATGGATCGACATCAAAACCCCAAAGGCTGACAGCAGCGTCACGAGCGAAGTTCCTCCATAGCTAATGAAGGGTAACGGCACACCCACTACCGGCAACAGGCCACTGACCATACCGATGTTGACGAAAACGTAAACAAAAAATGTCATCGTCAACGCACCAGCCAGCAACTTGCCGAACAATGTCTGGGCTTGAGCCGTGATCACCAGACCGCGTCCGATGAGCAGCATATAGATAAGCAACAGCGCGCAGATCCCCACCAGACCGAACTCTTCGCCCAGTACGGCGATGATGAAGTCGGTATGGCTTTCCGGCAGGAAGTCCAGGTGTGACTGGGTACCCAGCAGCCAGCCCTTGCCGAATACACCACCGGAACCGATAGCGGCTTTGGACTGAATGATGTTCCAGCCTGTGCCCAGCGGATCGCTCTCCGGGTCGAGAAAGGTCAGCACGCGCTGCTTCTGGTAGTCGTGCATGATGAAAAACCACATTGCCACCGACACCGGCACCGCAGCAGCAATCACGCTGATAATCCAGCGCCACCGCAGGCCCGCCATAAACATCACAAACGCGCCCGACGCAAGAATCAGCAGCGATGTCCCCAGGTCAGGCTGACGAACGATCAAGGCAAACGGCACACCGATCAACGCCAGACTGACCGCCACATGCTTGAGATGCGGCGGCAGAGATCGCTTGGACAGGTACCACGCAATCGTCGCGGGCATGATGATCTTGAGAAACTCGGAAGGCTGAAAGCGGATCACGCCGGGGATATTGATCCAGCGGGTCGCACCCATGGCGTTATGGCCCATGACATCCACGACGACCAGCAACAACACGCCCACCACATAAAGCACGGGCACCCAGCGAGCCATGAAGCGCGGCTCGAACTGAGCAATGATCACCATGGCGACCAGACCGATACCGAACGAACTCGCCTGCTTGATCAGCAGATCCCAGTTCTTGCCACTCGCCGAGTACAGAACGAACAGGCTGCCTGCCGCCAGGGTCAGCAGCAAGACCAGCAAAGGACCGTCGATATGAATACGCTGCAAGAACGTCGCGCGACGACGCATCACGTCTTCACTGGACAAAATGCGGTCGAAATTACTCTTCACTGGCACTGGCTGCGGCCTCCACGGCTTGAGCGCCGCCATATTCAGGTTTGAGTGTTCCGTTGGGGTTGAGTAGCCAGGCATCCATTACCTGACGGACCACCGGAGCCGCGACCCCCGAGCCCGACTCGCCGTTTTCCACCATGACCGAAACAACGATTTTCGGATCGTTGGCCGGCGCAAAGCCTACGAACAGTGCGTGGTCGAGGTGACGTTCCTGAACCTTGGAGCGATCGTATTTCTCACCCTGCTTGATCGCCACGACCTGCGCGGTGCCGCTTTTGCCCGCGATCAGGTATTGAGCGCCAATAGCAGCCTTGCGCGCAGTCCCCCGAGCGCCATGCATAACCTGCTGCATGCCGTGGTTGACCTTGTCCCAGTCGGAGGGGTTGCGCAGCACGATGTTAGGCATCGGATTGTCATCGACCGGCTTCTCGCCCTCAATGGTCTTGGCCAGATGCGGCCGGTTCCACACGCCTCTGTTGGCAACCAGAGCAGTCGCCTGGGCCAACTGCAGAGGTGTTGCCTGCATGTAGCCCTGGCCGATCCCGAGAATCAATGTTTCACCCGGGAACCAGGCTTGACGGCGGGTTGCACGCTTCCAGTCGCGAGACGGCATCAGGCCCGGGGATTCTTCGAACATATCCAGAGACACTTTCTGTCCGATGCCGAACTTGTTCATGTAGGAAGAAAGCCGATCGATACCCAGCTTGTGGGCCAGATCGTAGAAGTACGTGTCATTGGAGCGCATGATCGCGGTATCCAGATCCACATACCCATCGCCAGTGCGATTCCAGTTACGGTATTTATGATCGTAATTGGGCAATTGGTAGTAACCCGGATCGAATACACGGCTTGAAGCCGTCACGACCCCGGCATCCAGCCCGGCAATCGCCACGGCCGGTTTAATCGTCGAACCCGGCGGGTACAAGCCCCGCAGGATCCTGTTGAACAGCGGTCGATCGATGGAATCACGCAACTCGGCGTAAGCCTTGAAACTGATACCGGTTACAAACGGATTAGGGTCGAAGCTCGGCGCACTGACCATCGCCAGCACCTCGCCGTTTCGCGGATCCATGGCCACAACCGCACCACGCCGCCCTGCGAGCGCGGCCTCAGCCGCCTCCTGAAGTTTGATGTCCAGACTGAGCACGATGTCCTTGCCAGGCACCGGATCAGTTCGCTTGAGCACGCGCAATACGCGACCTCGGGCGTTGGTTTCGACTTCTTCGTAGCCCACCTGACCATGCAACTGGTCTTCGTAGAAGCGCTCGATGCCGGTCTTACCGATGTGGTGGGTACCACTGTAGTTAACCGGATCAAGGTTCTTCAGCTCTTTCTCGTTGATCCGTCCCATGTAGCCCACCGAGTGCGCAAAGTGCGCACCCTGAGGGTAATGCCGAACCAACTGCGCCACGACTTCCACACCCGGCAGGCGGAACTGGTTCACCGCGACACGGGCTATTTGCTCTTCGGTCAGTTCGAACAGGATCGGCACCGGCTCAAAAGGCCGACGCCCCTGCTTCATACGCTTTTCGAAGATCAACCGGTCATCCGGCGTCAGCTCCAGCACCTCGACGATGGTGTCCAGCACCTGCGCCCAGTCACCGGAACGCTCGCGGGTCATGCTCAGGCTGAAACTGGGCCGGTTATCGGCGATAACGACGCCATTGCGGTCGAAAATCAAGCCACGGCTTGGGGGAATCGGCTGCACATGAACCCGGTTGTTCTCCGACAGTGTGGAGTGATAGTCGTACTGGATGACCTGCAGGAAATACAGCCGGGCGATCAACACGCACACCAGCAAGACAACAGCCACAGCCCCGACCACAACGCGACTACGCACAAGGCGTGCGTCTTTCTCGTGGTCTTTTAGGCGGATGGGCTGAGACATGAGGGCGCGATGCTATTTGTGATAAGGATGCCCGGACAGAACTGTCCAGGCACGATAGATCTGCTCACCGATGAGGATGCGCACCAAGGGATGCGGCAACGTCAGGGGTGACAACGACCAGCGTTGCTCACTGCGCGCACAGACTTCCGGTGCCAGGCCTTCAGGGCCGCCAACCATCAGATTTACTGTGCGCGAATCAAGTCGCCAGCGATCCAGTTCCACCGCGAGCTGCTCGGTACTCCATGGTTTGCCGTGCACTTCGAGGGTCACGATCCGCTCACCCGGTTGCACTTTTGCCAGCATGGCCTCGCCTTCCTGACGGATCAGACGGGCCACGTCGGCATTTTTGCCACGGGTATTAAGCGGAATCTCCACGAGGTCGAGTGCCAGCTCGGATGGCAGACGTTTGGCATATTCATGCCAGCCCTCTTCCACCCACTTAGGCATGCGCGAACCAACGGCAATCAGACGCAGACGCACAATGAGACCTTATTCGCTTTCGTTACCCGGAGTGTGGTGTGCAGCGCTTGCAGCGCGGCTCTGCTCGGCACCTTGCCAGAGACGTTCCAGGTCATAGAACTGACGTGCGGCGGCGGTCATCATGTGCACGATGACATCACCCAGGTCCAGCAGAACCCAATCGCTTTCGCCTTTGCCTTCTTCGCCCAGAGGCTGTGCGCCCTTGGCTTTGACGTTCTCGCGAACCTTATCGAGCATCGCGTTGATCTGACGGTTGGAAGTACCGGTAGCGATAACCATGTAGTCAGTCAGGCTGTGCTTGTCTTTCACGTCGATGACCAGGATATCCTGGGCTTTAACGTCTTCCAGAGCAGCTTTGGTCAGTTCAACCAGTTCTTCGCCGGAAATATTGTGTTTTTGCTTGGTCATATAAAACTCATTCAGTTCAATTGGGAGCACGGTACAGCCCGTGCTCCTCGATGTAGGCCAGTACGGCGTCTGGCACCAGAAAACGTACCGACTTACCGCTGGCCAGCAGTTGGCGGATCTGGGTGGCAGACACCGATAAAGGCGTCTGCCAGACGAATGTAATGTGTCCGCCCGGCCCCTTCAGGGCCTTCGGATCGCTGACCGCGCGGGCCGCCAGCAGGTTGCGCATGGCATCCGGCGACTCGCTGTCTGCGTCCGGGCGCTGTAGCACCACTATATGACAGTGCTCCAGCAACTCCTCCCAACGATGCCAGGTGGGTAGCCCGCAAAAAGCATCCCAGCCCAGCAACAGGAACAACTGATCCTCTGCGGCCAGTTCGGCGCGCATCGATACCAGGGTGTCGATGGTGTACGACGGTTTGTCCCGCTTCAGTTCACGGTCATCCACCGTCAAGGGCGTCACACCGGCCACTGCACACTCGACCATCGCTAGACGGTCTTCTGCGCTGACACTCGGCATGTCGCGATGAGGAGGCCTGGCGCTGGGCGTCAGGCGCAACTCATCGAGTTCAAGCAGCGCAGCAACCTCAAGGGCGCCGCGCAAGTGACCAATGTGTACCGGGTCGAACGTGCCGCCCAGAATACCAATACGTTTCGGCAAGGCCGTATCGGCCTCGACTACAGCATCCGCAGGCGTTGCCGCGTGCTGCACAGGTTCGCTCAAGTCAGGCTGGCTCCTGTCCGCGCAACTGGCCATCGCCGATCACGATGTACTTCTCGCAGGTCAGACCTTCCAGACCTACCGGGCCACGGGCGTGCAGCTTATCAGTAGAAATACCGATCTCCGCACCCAATCCGTATTCGAAGCCATCGGCAAAGCTGGTTGGCGCATTGACCATTACCGAACTGGAGTCAACTTCAGCCATGAATCGGCGAACCTGCCCCTGATGGTCGGAAACGATCGCGTCACTGTGATGCGAACCATAATGGTTAATGTGTTCGATGGCCTGATCCAGACCGCTTACGATACGGATCGACAGAATCGCCGCCAGATACTCGGTGTGCCAGTCTTCTTCGGTCGCAGGAATAACGTCGATCAAATCACGGGTACGCTCACAGCCACGCAGCTCCACGCCCTTTTCACGGAACTGAGCCGCCATCAATGGCAGGAAATCCGCAGCAACGGTCTGATCGACCAGCAGCGTTTCCATGGCACCGCATATCCCGTAACGGTAAGTCTTGGCATTGAACGCGATGCGCTGGGCCTTGGGCAGGTCGGCATGGGCGCTGACATACACGTGGCAGATGCCGTCCAGATGCTTGATTACCGGAACCCGCGCATCACGGCTGACGCGCTCAATCAGGCCCTTGCCACCACGAGGCACGATCACATCCACGTACTCAGGCATGGTGATCAACGCCCCAACGGCGGCGCGGTCGGTGGTTTCCACCACTTGCACCACGGCAGCAGGCAGCTCGGCTTCGGCCAGACCGCGCTGCACACAGGCAGCAATTGCCCGATTGGAGTTAATCGCTTCGGAGCCGCCACGCAGAATAGTAGCGTTACCTGACTTCAGGCACAGACTGGCAGCATCGATGGTCACGTTCGGACGCGACTCATAGATGATGCCCACAACGCCAAGCGGCACACGCATCTTGCCGACTTGAATACCTGATGGCCGAAAGCTCATGTCGCGGATCGCGCCAACCGGATCGGGCAAATTCGCTACCTGACGCAACCCGACGATCATGCTGTCGATACGTGCGGGGGTCAGGGCCAGACGCTCAAGCATGGCCGGTTCCAGACCATTGGCGCGACCTGCGGCGAGGTCCAGATCATTGGCGGCGGACAACTCGGCGCGGGCCTCATCCAGAGCGGCAGCGGTGGCAAGCAAGGCGCGGTTTTTCTGCGCGGTGCTGGCACGGCCGATCACTCGCGAAGCTTCGCGGGCGGCGCGACCCAGGCGGGTCATGTAGTCAAGAACGGACTCAGTCATGGTCTCAGAGGTCTTGGCAGTGAAGAAAGCGGCCGATTATAGCTGTCGGGCGACGCTAACGACAGCGGTGACAGGCGGATGGTCGATAACGGGGCGAAATAGGACGAAGGTTTTATCTGCGGGAGATCGCCTTGTGTCCCTGACTCAGCGCTGCCGCACACCAATCAGAGTACATGTAGGAGCTGCCGAAGGCTGCGATGGCGGTGTGTCAGATCAAATGCTTCGCAGCCTTCGGCAGCTCCTACAGATGCAAGCACAAGTTTTGAACCATCACATTCAGCTGCAATTAAGCCGGGCATTGATATCATCATTGCCCGCCTTCTTTGTGTAACCAGACATGCCAACCGCCCTGCCCGATAGCTTTTTCAACCGTGACGCACAGGTTCTGGCGCAGGCGCTGCTGGGCAAAGTTATTCGGCACAAGGTCGGCGACTTGTGGCTGGCCGCCCGGATTATCGAGACCGAAGCCTATTACTTTGCCGAAAAGGGCAGCCACGCGTCGCTTGGCTACACCGAAAAGCGCAGGGCCCTGTTTCTCGACGGCGGGCATATCTATATGTACTACGCGCGCGGCGGAGATTCGCTTAACTTCAGCGCCGAAGGGCCGGGCAACGCGGTGCTGATTAAATCAGCGCACCCTTGGGTCGATGCCGTATCGGATGCCAACAGCCTTGCCCGAATGCAATTGAACAACCCCGACGCCAGCGGCGCGCTAAGGGCGCCCGAGCGTTTGTGCGCAGGTCAGACACTGCTGTGCAAGGCGCTAGGCTTGAAAGTACCGATGTGGGATGCGAAACGTTTCGATGCAAATTTGTTACTCGTGGAGGATGTCGGTCAAACGCCATCTCGTATCATCCAGACCACCCGCCTTGGCATACCTGCGGGCCGTGATGAACACCTGATGTACCGCTTCGTCGACCCTGAATACGCTCGCTTCTGTACACGGAACCCGCTGCGACGCGGTCAGGTCGAAGGGCGCGACTACTTTTATCTCGATCAAGGAAACTGAACCATGGGCCAATGGCTCGACAGCATCACCGGCTGGTTGGCGGTCAATCCGTCGTGGCTGAGCGTGGCTATTTTTCTGATCGCGTTCGTCGAATGCGTGGCGATTGTCGGCATTATCGTACCGGGTACGGTTGTGTTGTTTGCCGTAGCGGCGCTGGCGGGCAGCGGGATTCTGCCGCTGGGTGAGGTTCTCCTGCTGGGTTTCGTCGGAGGCCTGCTCGGCGATGCGGTTTCCTATTTCATCGGGCGCCACTTTCACCAGAACATACGGCGTCTTCCGGGTCTTCGTACCCACCCGGAATGGATCGGCGGCGCCGAGACCTATTTCCAGCGCTACGGCATCGCCAGCCTTCTGGTCGGGCGCTTTATTGGTCCGCTGCGTCCGATGCTACCCATGGTCTCGGGCATGTTCGACATGCCCTTCCCGCGGTTCGCCGCAGTCAGCGTGGTTGCGGCCGCAGGCTGGTCGATTGCTTACCTGTTGCCGGGTTGGGCGGCGGGTGCAGCTGTGCGCCTGCCATTGCCTGACGGTTTCTGGCCTCAGGCCGGCATCGTCGGGGGCGGCCTTGCCGTGCTGATCGGGGTGGCTATCCAGACCAGCCTGCGCAGCAAAAAACACGCGACCGAGATCATCGCTGCGACCAGCGCGGTTCTACTCGCCGCCATCTTTTTCGGCTGGCCGCACCTGACCCAGCTCGATAACGGCATCATGACCCTGATCCAGGAACACCGCAGTACGGTGGTCGATCAGTTCGTCATCGTGGTCACCGGCCTTGGTGATTTCCGTACCCAGTTCTATGCCGCCGCCTTGCTGCTGATCCTGCTGGTTGCTACGCGGCAATGGCGTCACGCCTTGTTTGCGGGCATCACAACACTGGGCACGGCCTGCGCCAACGGTGGAATGAAATGGGTGTTCGCACGCCAGCGTCCGGAAGTGCTGCTTGAACCGTTGACGACCTACAGCATGCCGAGTGGACACAGCTCTGCAGCGTTTGCGTTTTTCATGACACTGGCAGTATTGGCCGGTCGCGGCCAACCGGTGCGGTTGCGCCTGACATGGCTGATGCTGGGCGGGCTTCCGGCGATTTCGATCGCGATGTCCCGGGTCTATCTGGGTGTGCACTGGCCGACTGACGTACTGGCCGGGATGCTGCTGGCGTTCACGCTCTGCGCGATCAGCCTGAGCCTGGTGCAAAGACAATCGTCGCTGCCTGCCTTGCCGGTGAGAATCTGGTGGCTGGTATTACCATCGCTGGTGGCACTGTTTGGCGGTTTCGCGCTGTATTCGCTGCCGCATGCCATGCTGCGTTATCAGTACTAGCCCAAAAACCAAATGAAATGAATCTCCTGTAGGAGTGAGCTTGCTCGCGATGGCGTCAGCACAGGCGATATGTTCATCGACTGACAGATCGAATCGCGAGCAAGCTCACTCCTACAGGCCCGAGTTTGCAGCCCGACACATGGCCTCAGTCACGCCTGAAGATCGCCCTGCATTTCATCGAGCAGGTCCTGAATAGCATCGAGTCGGTCTTCAGGGTCGTCGATTTCAAGCAGCTCGATCTTGTCCTCTTCGGTAAACGGCAGCAGATACGCCAGCTGATTGGCTAACGACCACTGACCATTGGCCTTGAGCCCCATGTTCAACGCCTCCACCATAGGGTGCTCGGCCAGGGCGGCCAGCAGCGCAACCAGGTCAGCGTCTTCCTCCTGAAGCGGCCGCTCCTGTGGTTCATCCAGCCACTGCACCTGAGCGACCAGCAATTGATCGCGCTGAGTTTCAGCGCTGAGTACCCGGAACCGTCGTCCGCCTTCAACGCGGATCCCAAGCAAGCCGTTGTCCTGGCTCTGGAAGTCACGCACCAGCGCCTCACAACCGATCAATGAATAACCGCTGGGGGCATCGCCGACTTCCCCGCCCTCCGTGATGCACACGATGCCGAAACCCTCGCCCTGCTTCATGCAGCGCCCGATCATGTCCAGGTAGCGCGCCTCGAACAGCTGCAGATCGAGGATGCACCCCGGAAACAGCACAGCGTTAAGTGGAAACAACGGCAATGTCATACACATGCACCTTTAAACGACCAAAGACACCGCCAACGGCAGAAACAAAGCCGTGGCGACACCCATCAAACTCATCCCCAGTGCAGCGAAAGCACCGCACTCCTCGCCTTCCTGCAATGCAATCGAAGTGCCGACTGCATGCGCTGCCAGCCCCAGCGCCATGCCCCGGGCAGCTGGATTATCGACCCGCGCCAGCGTCAGCAGACCCGGCCCGAAGATGGCACCCAGTACACCGGTAATCAGCACGAACACCGCAGCCAGTGCTGCAACACCACCGATCTGCTCGGCAACCAGCATGGCAATAGGTGAGGTCACCGACTTCGGCGCCATTGTCATCAGAATCATGTGATCAGCACCGAACCACCAACCCAGCAGCAGACACAGGCCGGTAGCGAAAACGCCACCCACTACCAGCGTAGTTAAGGTCGGCCATAACAACTGACGAATTCGGCGCAGATTCAGATAAAGGGGAACCGCCAGGGCCACGGTGGCCGGACCGAGCAGGATACTTAGAATCTCGGTGCTCTTGCGGTACTCGGCATAGCTCACACCACAACTGATCAGTACGCCAATCAGCACCAGCATTGAGATCAACACTGGCTGCAGGAACACCAGACGAGTCTTCTCATAAGCGGCCAGCGCCAGTTGATAAGCCCCCAAAGTGATTGCGATACCAAATAGCGGATGATGAATCACCGACATCCCGGCGCCATACCAATCAAGCGTCATGATGGCTCCTGGCACGAGCCTGACGCTCGATCAACTTCTGCATGAGCCAACCGGCAAAGGTCAACGCAATCATCAGCGACAGCACCAGCGCACCGACAATCGCCCAGAAATCTTCGGCGATGGCGGCGGCGTAGACCATCACCCCAACCGCCGGTGGCACCAGCAGCAACGGCAGGTAACGCAGCAGACTGCTGGCGGCCTGACTGATCGGCTCGCTGACTTCGCCGCGCACCATCAGGAACGCCAGCAACAGCACCAGGCCGATAATCGGCCCAGGCAAAATAGACAAGATCAAATGATTCAGCGCGGTGCCGAGCAGTTGAAACAGCACCAGCCAGGTCAGGCCCCTTAGCAACATAGAACGCTCCAGCAAATTCGCGGGGCCATTATAAGCACCTTGTACGGCTATGGGCGGGCATTCGCGACGCTGCGCTTCCTTGACCAATCCCACACTCTCTGCTGATCTTGGTGTCGCAAGCACAGGCAAAATCCTACGCATTAAAAAGCAAAAAGCGACAACAACATCGAAGACAAGGAGAGTGAGAATGCCTTTTGTACCTGTTGCAGAGCTCAAGGACTACATTGGCAAGGAGTTGGGACACTCCGATTGGCTGACCATCGACCAGGTACGTATTAATTTATTCGCCGAAGCCACCGGCGACTTTCAGTTCATTCATGTCGACCCGGTCAAGGCTGCCCAAACGCCATTTGGCGGGACCATCGCCCACGGCTTTCTGTCGCTGTCGTTGATCCCCAAACTGATGGAGGATCTGCTGGTGCTCCCCGAAGGTTTGAAAATGGTGGTGAACTACGGCCTGGACAGCGTCCGTTTCATCCAGCCGGTAAAAGTCGACTCACGCGTTCGTCTAAAAGTCGCACTCACTGAAGTGACCGAGAAAAAGCCCGGCCAATGGCTGCTCAAAGCCACGGCCACACTGGAAATAGACGGTCAGGAAAAACCTGCTTTCATCGCCGAACCGTTGTCGATGTGCTTCGTGTAACACTGCCAAAACACGAAACAGTCATTACTGACTGTTTCGTCGCCAATACTCGCTACGGCATACTCCCTGCGGCTGTGCATAGAACGTCCTGATCGTCGCCTGCACGCCTGAAATCATATTGTTCGGGATTGACCATGCGCGCGCTTGTTCCTTTGGCTCTGACTATTCTTCTCGCTGGCTGTGGCGACGGCGAACCGCTGTCGCCTCCCGACGCTCGCCTGCCAGACGGCGGGCGCTATCGTGGCGACGTGGTCAACGGTTTATTGCAGGGTCAGGGTCGTATCGACTACCCCAATGGCAGCTGGTACGCAGGCGACTTCCAGAACGGCCTGTGGCAAGGCCATGGGGAATGGCATGCCAGTAACGGCGACACCTATAAAGGTGGTTTCGCCAACGGACTTTTCGATGGCCAAGGCACACTGGTCACCAGCGGCGGCGTTTACGTCGGCGGCTTCAAGCAAGGGCGACGCGACGGCGAAGGCACACTCAAAGAGAAGGGCCTGACGTATCGCGGTGCCTTCAAGGCTGATCAATACGATGGACTGGGCCGAATCGAACTCGATGACGGCAGCCAGTATCAAGGCATGTTCTCTCGTGGCAAACCCAACGGCGAAGGCTTGCGCAGCGACGCCAGCGGAAACCAGTTCAGTGGCAAGTTCGTCAACGGCAAACTGGAAGGCAACGGCAGCTTTACCAGCGCCGAAGGCGACCAATACGTTGGCGGCTTTCGCAACAATCAACTGGATGGTCGCGGCCGTTACGAAAACAGCGACGGCGATGTCTGGGTAGGCCAGTTCAGGGCCGGTGCACTGAACGGCAAAGGCGAACTGATCGGAGCCGATGGCAGCCGTTATCAGGGCGAGTTCACCAATTGGCGATTTACCGGACAGGGCCGCTTGAAGCTTGCAGACGGCAGCACCTACGTCGGGCAATTCGCCGATGACGCCTACCAGGGCCAAGGCGTCCTCACCCCGACTCAAGGCAGCGTTCAAAGCGGAATCTGGGCCAACGGCCAACTGATACGCGATGCCAAGGGCAAATTGCTCCCCGACACGCTGGAGGCGGGCTTGCTGGCCCAAGGCTCGCTGCTGGAGAAATCACTGGCAGCCGTTCCCAACTCAACACCCGCACTGGAGCTGTTCAGTCTGGTGGTCGGCGGTGACGGGAAACAAAGCGTGTTCCTGCGTGAGGCCGATTACGTGAATAACCTGCTGGGTTCGCGTTTCGGTGCCTTAGGGCAAATCACGCTGGTCAACCATCGCGACCACATGATTGATCGCCCGCTTGCGACACGGGAAAGCATCACTCGCGCGGTAAAGACTCTGGCGCAACGGAGCGGGCCAGAAGACCTGGTCTTCATCTACCTGACCAGCCACGGTACTTCCGAGCATGAACTGGTGCTGGATCAGCCACGCCTGGAACTGGCCGACCTGCCCGCCGATGAACTGGCAGAAGCGCTGGCACCGCTGAAGAATCGCGACAAAGTCATCGTCATTTCAGCGTGCTATTCAGGCGGCTTCATTCCTGCGCTCAAAGATGACCGCACACTGATCATGACCGCCTCCCGTGCTGACCGGGTTTCCTTTGGCTGCTCGGAAGAAGCTGACTTCACTTATTTTGGCGATGCACTATTTGCCAAGGCGCTGGTCGAAACCGATGACCTGCAACAAGCCTTCAGCGACGCCAAAGCATTCGTCGCAGAACGTGAAGTTGCAGATAACTATGAAGCGTCTGAGCCGCAGATCTGGGCACCCAAGGGCGTCATTGCGCGCTGGCAATTGCTACGCAAGAACCAGGCGGAACGGGCCCTGAACACCGCGATGATCCGCAAGGAAGCGAAGACTGCTGCAAGCCACTAAGCTGTCGGTATCAAGGGAGAATTTCATGTACTTGACGCCTCAACATATCCTGCTTGCGGGAGCTACCGGGCTCACCGGCGAACACTTGCTGGATCGCCTGCTCAACGAACCCACCATCACCCGGGTACTGGCACCGACTCGCAGGCCAGTACCTGAGCACTCCCACCTGGAAAATCCGGTCGGCGAACTGAGCGGTTTGC
This sequence comes from Pseudomonas maioricensis, assembly GCF_022790535.1. Classification (GTDB taxonomy): domain Bacteria; phylum Pseudomonadota; class Gammaproteobacteria; order Pseudomonadales; family Pseudomonadaceae; genus Aquipseudomonas; species Aquipseudomonas maioricensis. The sequence goes on along the minus strand of NZ_LOHG01000013.1, from coordinate 55,849 downwards.
TGCCCGGCTTGAGTGGTCAGGTTGATATCGCTTTCTGCTGTCTGGGCACGACTATCAAACAGGCAGGCTCACAGGATGCGTTCAAAGCGGTCGATCTGGACCTGGTCGTAGCCTTTGCCAAACGCGCGAGAGAGCTGGGCGCGCGGCATCTGGTGGTCATCAGCGCTATTAATGCCGACCCTTCATCCGGCGTGTTCTACACCCGTATCAAAGGCGAGATGGAACAGGCGCTCATCGCTCAGGACTGGCCGCAACTGACCATCGCCCGCCCTTCATTGCTGGTGGGTAACCGCAGCGAACAACGTTTGGCCGAACAACTCGCAGCGCCGCTGGCCAAGTTGATCCCCGGCAAATACGGCGCGATTGAAGCATGCACCCTAGGCCGGGCGTTATGGCGGCTGGCGCTTGAAGAGCAGTCAGGCGTGCGGATTGTGGAGTCGGATGAATTGCGGCGGCTGGGGAAGTGATTTCCTGAAACCAACGCCCATCTCTCAAACAACTATCTGATTTGGAATACTTTCCTGTAGGAGCTCACGAGCACCGCGAAGCAGCGATGGCGTCCTGCCTGATAAACCGCTATCGCGGCCTCGCGGTGCTCGTGCGCTCCTACAGGCCTACCGTTTGCCACGAGACAGGGCGGTGCCGTGGCCAGCGGGGCAGCACCTACAGACCTGACAGCTTATAGAAAGCGACTTACAACCCACCACTCGCCTGAAACCCTACGCCTGCAGCAGTCAGCAGTGACAACGGCAGCAACAGGGTATCGAGCAGCGCGCTGCCCGGCAGGTCCAGCCCCGGATAGCTTGGGGCTTGCGCACCAAAACGGTCCATTGCACAGCACCCGCCCTGCATCGCATACAAGTCCAGTCGCGTACCGGCATACACCACCGGCGCGCCGGGCTGTGCGGCATTGAGCGTGCGGGCGGTGGCGCAGCCCGTCAGGCTCAAGGCCAGCGCAACCAGCAGCAGCTTACTCATCACCGCCCATGTGATGCTCGCCCCAACGCGGCAGCATGTCTTGAGGGATGTTGAGCAGATTAAGAATCCGCGCAACAACAAAGTCCACAAGGTCATCAATGGTCTGCGGCTGGTGATAGAAGCCTGGCGATGCAGGCAGGATCACCGCGCCCATGTTCGAGAGCTTGAGCATGTTCTCCAAATGAATACTGGAAAACGGCGCCTCACGCGGGACCAGAATCAACTGCCGACGCTCCTTGAGCGTCACATCTGCGGCGCGTTCGATCAGGTTGTTGCACGCGCCGGTCGCGATGGCTGACAAGGTACCTGTCGAGCACGGCACCACCACCATCGCAGCAGGCGAGCCGGAGCCCGAGGCGACCGGTGACATCCAGTCCTCCTTGCCATACACCCGAATCTGCCCGGCAGCAGCGCCGGTGTATTCGGTAAGGAAGGCCTGCATCATGGCCGACTTGGGCGGCAGCGAAACGTCGGTCTCAGTCGCCATCACCAACTGCGCGGCCTTGGAGATCAGAAAGTGCACTTCCCGATCTTCACGCACCAGACAGTCCAGCAGGCGCAAGCCGTACTGCGCGCCGGACGCACCGGTCATCGCCAGCGTGATACGTTCCGGGCCGCTCACTGCAACGCCTCGGCAAGTTTGCCGTGCAGGCCGCCGAAGCCGCCGTTACTCATGATCACCACGTGAGTACCGGGCTGAGCCTGGCTTTTCACCCGAGCAATAATGCCTTCCAGAGAATCACAGACTACCGCCGGTACCGAGCACTGCGCGGCGGTAGCGGCCAGGTCCCACCCGAGATTGGCAGGTGAGTACCACACCACCTGATCAGCCTGCTGCACACTTTCCGGCAAGCCGTCGCGGTGAGCGCCCAGCTTCATGGAGTTGGAGCGCGGCTCAATAATCGCGATTAGCGGTGCGTCACCGACTTTCTTGCGCAGGCCGTCAAGCGTGGTGGCAATGGCGGTCGGGTGATGAGCGAAGTCGTCATAGATGGTGATGCCGCGCACTTCGGCGACTTTCTCCATGCGACGTTTGACGCTTTTGAAGGCGCTCAAGGCTTCGACGCCCAGCGCGGGCACTACGCCAACATGGCGTGCGGCTGCCAAGGTAGCCAAGGCGTTAGCGACGTTGTGTTGACCGGTCATGCCCCAATCCACCGTGCCCTGTACTTCGCCTTGGAAGATCACTTCGAACTGCGAACCGTCCTCGCGCAACAAACGTGCTTGCCACTGACCGCCTTGGCCGGTGGTCTGCACTGGCGTCCAGCAGCCCATTTGAATCACGCGAGTCAGTGCAGGCTCGGTTGTCGGATGAATGACCAGGCCTTCGCTTGGGATAGTCCGCACCAAGTGGTGAAACTGGCGTTCAATAGCAGGCAGATCGGGGAAGATGTCAGCGTGATCGAACTCAAGATTATTGAGGATCGCAGTGCGCGGACGATAGTGGACAAACTTCGAACGCTTGTCGAAGAAGGCACTGTCGTACTCATCAGCCTCGACCACGAAGAACGGCGTACCGCCCAACCGGGCTGACACCGCGAAGTTCTGCGGCACACCACCAATCAGGAAGCCAGGACTCATGCCAGCGTGCTCCAGCACCCAGGCAAGCATGCTGCTGGTGGTGGTTTTTCCGTGGGTGCCCGCAACCGCCAGCACCCAGCGGCCTTGCAGTACGTGATCCGCCAGCCATTGCGGGCCGGACACATATGGCAAACCTTTATTGAGCACATATTCCACGGCTGGGTTGCCACGTGACAGCGCGTTGCCAATCACCACCACGTCAGGAGCAGGGTTGAGTTGCGCCGGGTCATACCCCTGCGTCAGCTCGATGCCCTGAGCCTGCAACTGTGTGCTCATTGGCGGATAGACGTTGGCGTCGGAGCCGGTCACCCGATGCCCCAACTCTTTAGCGAGCACCGCCAGAGACCCCATGAACGTGCCGCAAATACCAAGGATATGAATATGCATGACCACCTCTTAAAACATCCGCGCAGGTTAGCGCAGGGACGGTGAAATGGCACTTAGTATCAACAACCGGTAGGAGCGCGATTGCCCGCGATGGCGGCGTGTCAGCCTACACACATGTCGAAGTCGAAATTGCATGGCGGGCAAGCGCGCTCCTACAAAGGCGTATTTGCACCCTTTGCTCTACGCTTGAACAAGCGCACTATTCCGGAGCTACTGTCATGTCAGCTCTCCCACAACAAAAAATCAGGAGAAACCACCATGCGTTACGCACATCCCGGTACTGAAGGCGCTCTGGTCAACTTCAAGGAACGCTACGGTAACTATATTGGCGGCGAGTTCGTTGCGCCGGTCAAAGGTCAATATTTCACCAATACCTCCCCCATTACCGGCAAGCCCATTGCTGATTTCCCGCGTTCCACTGTCGAAGACATCGACAAGGCACTGGACGCCGCTCATGCCGCCGCCGACGCCTGGGGCTCGACTTCAGTGCAGGCACGCTCGCTGACCCTGCTGAAAATCGCCGACCGAATCGAGCAGAACCTCGAAATCCTGGCGATTACTGAAACCTGGGACAACGGCAAGGCCGTCCGCGAAACCCTGAACGCCGACATCCCGCTGGCAGTCGATCACTTCCGTTATTTCGCAGGCGTATTACGTGCGCAGGAAGGCACCGCAGCCGAAATCGACGGCAATACCGTGGCTTATCACATTCATGAACCGCTGGGCGTGGTCGGGCAGATCATCCCTTGGAATTTCCCGATCCTGATGGCGGCCTGGAAACTCGCCCCGGCCCTGGCAGCCGGTAACTGCGTCGTGCTCAAGCCTGCCGAACAGACTCCGCTGGGCATCAGCGTGCTGGTTGAACTGATCGGCGATCTGCTGCCGCCCGGAGTGCTCAACATCGTGCAGGGTTACGGGCGTGAAGCCGGCGAAGCGTTGGCCAGCAGCAAGCGTATCGCCAAAATCGCCTTCACCGGCTCAACCCCGGTGGGCTCGCACATCATGAAACTGGCGGCCGATAATATCATCCCGTCTACCGTCGAGCTGGGCGGCAAGTCGCCCAATATCTTCTTCGAAGACATCATGAGCGCTGAACCCGAGTTCATCGAAAAAGCCGCAGAAGGCGTGGTGTTGGCGTTCTTCAATCAGGGCGAAGTCTGCACCTGCCCTTCCCGTGCGCTGGTCCAGGAGTCGATCTATCCGCAATTCATGGAAGTGGTGATGAAGAAAGTCTTGAAGATCAAACGAGGCGACCCGCTGGACACCGACACCATGGTCGGCGCACAGGCGTCGCAGCAGCAGTTCGACAAGATTCTTTCGTACCTGGAAATCGCTCAAGGTGAAGGTGCCGAGCTGTTGACCGGTGGCAAGGTGGAAAAACTGGAAGGCGATCTGGCAACCGGTTACTACATCCAGCCAACGCTACTGAAAGGCAATAACAAGATGCGCGTGTTCCAGGAGGAAATCTTCGGCCCAGTGGTCAGCGTTACCACCTTCAAGGATGAAGCCGAAGCAGTGGCCATCGCCAACGACACCGAGTTCGGTCTGGGCGCTGGCCTTTGGACGCGGGATATCAACCGCGCGTACCGGGTGGGCCGTGCGATCAAGGCTGGTCGTGTGTGGACCAACTGCTATCATCTGTATCCAGCGCACGCGGCGTTCGGTGGGTATAAAAAGTCAGGCGTTGGCCGCGAAACCCACAAAGTCGCGCTTGAGCATTACCAACAGACCAAGAACCTGCTGGTGAGCTACGACACCAACCCGCTGGGCTTTTTCTAAGGCGGAAAATGAATGGCCTCTTCGCAGGCCATTCATGCCTGGACAGACCTCTATCGCACAAACCCGCGACCTGTAGGAGTGAGCTTGCTCGCGATTGCGTCAGGTCAGTCGTGAGCTTTGCGACTGAGACACCCTATCGCGAGCAAGCTCACTCCTACAGGAGGATGGGGCACCAAATTGGTTCACAAACCGCCGCCACCCAATGCATTCACGACACGCCACCCCCGGTAATTGGCACCTTGCCCCGTGATGGAGTATTAATTGCTTACTTTGCTGCATTCGCTCCGCACTTGAACCGGGGCGTCATGGAGATTGTGTATGGCAAGCTTTTCCCACTCCGTCGGCGCACAGACGTATCGCTTCGATAACCTCAAGGACGTGATGGCCAAGGCCAGTCCGGCGCGTTCGGGGGATTTTCTGGCGGGCGTAGCGGCGTTGAATGACGGCGAGCGGGTTGCCGCGCAAATGGCGCTGGCAGACATTCCCCTCAAGCACTTCCTCGAAGAAGCGCTGATTCCTTACGAGCAGGACGAAGTCACCCGGCTGATCATCGATACCCACGACAAGCAGGCTTTTGCCCCTGTAAGCCATTTGACCGTGGGCGGCTTTCGCGACTGGCTGCTCAGCGACAAAGCAGACGAAACCAGCCTGCGCGCACTCGCCCCCGGCCTGACACCGGAAATGGCAGCCGCCGTGTCGAAGATCATGCGCGTTCAGGACTTGGTACTGGTGGCGCAGAAGATTCGCGTGGTCACCAAATTTCGCGGCACACTTGGCCTGCGCGGTCGTTTATCGACACGCTTGCAACCCAACCACCCGACGGACGAACCTTCCGGCATCGCTGCAAGCATTCTCGACGGCCTGCTGTACGGCAACGGCGACGCCATGATTGGCATCAACCCGGCCACCGACAGCACCTCGTCCATCGTCGCGCTGCTGGAAATGCTCGACGCGATCATCCAGCGCTACGAAATCCCGACTCAGGCCTGCGTGCTGACCCACGTCACCACCTCGATTGAGGTCATCAACCGTGGCGTACCGGTGGACCTGGTCTTCCAGTCGATTACCGGCACCGAAGCGGCCAACTCCAGCTTCGGCATCAACCTGAATCTGTTGCAGGAAGGCTATGAAGCTGGCTTGAGCCTCAACCGAGGCACGCAGGGCCAGAACCTGATGTATTTCGAGACAGGGCAAGGCAGCGCCCTGTCGGCCAACGCGCATCACGGCATCGATCAGCAAACCTGTGAAACCCGCGCCTATGCAGTGGCCCGCCACTTCAACCCGTTTCTCGTCAATACCGTGGTGGGCTTCATCGGCCCGGAATACCTGTACAACGGCAAGCAGATCATCCGCGCCGGGCTCGAAGATCACTTCTGCGGCAAGCTGCTGGGCGTGCCCATGGGTTGTGACATCTGCTACACCAACCACGCCGAAGCCGACCAGGACGACATGGACACCCTGCTGACGCTGCTGGGCGTGGCTGGCATCAACTTCATCATGGGCATCCCCGGCTCCGACGACATCATGCTCAACTACCAGACCACCTCGTTCCATGACGCACTTTACGCCCGGCAGACTCTCGGCCTGCGGGCTGCGCCGGAATACGAAGCATGGCTGGAAAAAATGGGCATCTTCACTCAGGCCGACGGCCATGTGCGCTTTGGTGAAAGCCTGCCACCCGCCTTCCGTCACGCATTGGCGCATCTGGGATGAGTGAGGAAACCATGAGCGAACTGAACGACGCTTCCGATAACACCCTCGACAACAGCCCAAACCCCTGGCTGGAGCTGCGCACCCTGACACCCGCACGCATTGCCTTGGGTCGCACCGGCACTAGCTTGCCGACCCGTGCACAGCTGGATTTCCAGTTTGCCCATGCCCAGGCCCGGGACGCCGTGCACTTGCCGTTCGATCACGCGGCGTTAAGCGAACAACTGGCGGCCAAAAACCGCGAGACCCTGTATCTGCACAGCGCCGCAGCGGACCGGGACAGCTATCTGCAACGCCCGGATAAGGGCCGACGCCTGGACGAAGCCTCCGCACAAACCCTGCGTGACTATGCATCGGCTCATCCTGGTGGAATTGATATAGCCGTGGTGGTTGCCGACGGCCTGTCTTCACTGGCGGTGCATCGTCACACCGTGCCATTTCTGGCGCGCATGGAGGAGCTGGCCAGCGCCGAAGGATGGACACTCTCTCCGGTTATTCTGGTTGAACAAGGTCGTGTGGCCATTGCCGACGAGATCGGCGAACTGCTCGGCGCAAAAATGTCAGTCATCCTGATTGGCGAACGCCCCGGCCTGAGTTCGCCCGACAGCCTTGGCCTGTATTTCACCTATGCGCCCAAGGTTGGCCTCAATGATGCGCACCGCAACTGCATCTCGAATGTGAGACTTGAAGGGCTGAGTTACGGGCTTGCCGCGCACCGTCTGCTTTACTTGATGCGAGAAGCCTCCAAACGGGGGTTGTCCGGGGTTAATCTCAAGGACGATGCACAGCTCAATAGCCTGGAATCTGACGAGCCGCTCAACACGAAAGGTAACTTTCTACTCGCGGGCCCGTCGGACTGAGCATTAGATTGTGCTTTCTAAACTCATTCGCCAGCATCGGGCAAGCAGCCTGATTGAACATTCGTCATCGAGAAGTTGAGGCCCAACCATGCGGATCATTAAAGCCACACTGGAACACCTGGACCTGCTAGCCCCGCTATTCGTCAAATACCGGGAATTCTATGGCGAACTGCCGTTCCCCGACTCTTCCCGCGCCTTCCTCGAAAAACGCCTGAGTCGGGATGAATCAGTGATCTACCTGGCGCTGGCTGCCGATGATGACAAAAAGCTGCTGGGCTTTTGTCAGCTCTATCCAAGCTACTCGTCACTTTCGCTGAAACGCGTGTGGATCCTCAACGATATCTATGTGGCCGAAGACGCTCGTCGCCAACTGGTGGCCGACCACCTCATGCGTACCGCAAAGAAAATGGCCAAAGACACCCAGGCAGTCCGCATGCGCGTGTCTACCAGCAGCAACAACGAAGTGGCGCAAAAGGTCTACGAATCGATCGGGTTTCGCGAAGACACCCAGTTCAAGAATTACGTCTTGCCGATCAGTGAGGATTGAAAAAACGGTTATAGGAATCTCCCTGGTGGGAGCGAATTCATTCGCGAAGGCGGTAGCGCAGGCGACACAAATGCATTGAATGTACCGGCCTCTTCGCGAATGAATTCGCTCCCACGAGTGCGGTGTCAGGCTCAAGATGAGCTTTGCCACATGACAACAGGCACCGAATTCCGCCGTCACTCCTTGTGGGAGCAGAGCTTGCTCGCGATTCAGGCGCTGAGTTACGTCAGACAGACCGCGTAATCGTTCATCGCGGGCAAGCCTCGCTCTTACAGCAACCGCACGACCTAAGGTAAACAGGTCAGTTTCCCCCTCCCCACCCATTCTGCTTCTATAATCGCGCCGCAACCTCCTCAGTAGTTACTTCCGCACGTGACCCGGTTTGGGTCTCCGCTATTGGTGCCATACATGGATTTCAACCCGCTCGATCTTATTCTGCACCTGGACGTTTACCTCGACCTGCTGGTGACCAACTACGGCACCTGGGTCTACGCGATCCTGTTTCTGGTGATTTTTTGCGAAACCGGCCTGGTGGTGATGCCCTTCCTGCCAGGCGATTCGTTGCTGTTTATTGCGGGCGCCGTAGCGGCCGGTGGCGGCATGGATCCGGTCTTGCTGGCCGGTTTGCTGATGTCGGCAGCGATCATTGGTGACAGCACCAACTACATCATTGGCCGCACCGCAGGCGAGAAACTCTTCCAGAACCCCAACTCGAAGATTTTCCGCCGCGACTATCTGGCCCGCACCCACGAGTTCTACGACCGCCACGGCGGCAAAACCGTCACCCTCGCCCGCTTCCTGCCGATCATTCGCACCTTCGCTCCCTTTGTCGCAGGCGTTGGCAAAATGCATTACCCGCGTTTCCTCGGCTTCAGCGTGCTGGGTTCGGTGCTGTGGGTCGGCAGTCTGGTCACCCTCGGGTACTTCTTTGGCAACGTGCCGTTCATCAAGAAAAACCTGTCGGTACTGGTGCTGGCAATCATTCTGATCTCACTGCTGCCAATGATCATCAGCGTCGTACGCAGCCGCTTGAGTCGCACGGCGGACGCCCGCTAAGGCATGTGGTCTTTCAACCAATGGCGTCGGCAACGCAGGCTGGCAAGAAACCCGGTCGGCCCGGAGCTCTGGCAACGGGTGCGACTGGGCTTGCCGATTCTTGATGGCCTGAGCGCCGAGCAAAGCGCTTTACTGTTGGAAAACAGCGTGCTGTTTCTGCAGGACAAGCACATCACCTGCCTGCCGGGCGTTGAGCTTAGTGACGAACAACGCCTGCATCTCGCCGCTCAGGCGCAACTGCCATTGCTCAACCTTGGCGATCTGAACTGGTATCAGGGTTTTCACGAGCTGGTGATTTATCCCGACGACTTCGTCAGCCCGCAGCGCCACCGCGATCCCAGCGGTATCGAACACGAATGGGACGGCGAGCACAGTGGCGAAGCCTGGCAGCAAGGCCCGGTCATCCTCGCGCTGCCCGGCGTGCTGTCCAGCGGCAACTGGGAGCCATACAACCTGGTAATCCACGAACTGGCGCACAAGCTCGACATGCTCAACGGCGACGCCAACGGCCTGCCGCCGCTGCATGGCGACATGCAGGTCAGCCAGTGGGCCAGCGTCATGCAGCACGCCTATGACGACATGAACCACCAACTCGATGCGCATCCAGACGTTGAAACCGTCATCGATCCGTACGCTGCCGAAGATCCCGCCGAGTTTTTTGCCGTGACCAGCGAGTACTTCTTCTGCGCACCGGATCTATTGGCCGAGACCTACCCGGCGGTGTATCAGCAGCTCAGAGCCTTCTATCGTCAGGACCCGCTCAGCCGCCTGCAAACCCTGCAGCGTGATGAACCTTCCTACCAGAATCAGGACTAACGCCTGCAGGCTCGCCAGGCCGATGGCCACGCGTGGCAACACCAACAGAATATGCCTATAATCCGGCCCACTTTTTGGCTTAACCAGCCAAAGCCGTCTGGTCAATCAAGGGGGGCAATGCCCAATGAGCTACAGCAAGATTCCGGCCGGTAAAGACCTGCCGAACGACATCTACGTCGCGATCGAAATTCCGGCCAACCACGCGCCGATCAAATACGAAATCGACAAAGATTCCGATTGCCTGTTCGTTGACCGCTTCATGGCGACGCCGATGTTCTACCCGGCCAACTACGGTTTCATCCCTAACACCCTGGCTGACGACGGTGACCCCCTCGACGTGCTGGTTGTAACCCCTTACCCGGTTACTCCAGGCTCGGTTATCCGCGCCCGTCCAGTCGGCATCCTGCACATGACCGACGACGGCGGCGGCGATGCCAAAGTCATCGCAGTCCCACACGACAAGCTGTCCCAGCTGTACGTCGATGTGAAGGAATACACTGACCTGCCTCCGCTGCTGCTGGAGCAGATCAAGCACTTCTTCGAGAACTACAAAGATCTCGAAAAAGGCAAATGGGTGAAAATCGAAGGTTGGGGCAACGCAGACGCCGCCCGTGCCGAGATCACCAAATCGGTTGCCGCCTACAAAGGCTGATCGATCGCTGCATCGTCAACGGAGCATCTGCAACAGATGCTCCGTTAACTCTCCCCGCAAGGCCCCCTCTTTTTTGAATCTCCTCACCTGACAATCACGCCGATTAACTTTTCTGCGCAAACAATCGGGTTTTCGTTAAACACTCGCCAAACAAACAACTCCCGCCGTTAAACCCGATAAACAAACGCCTTCCCCCTGCCATTCGGTAACGAGCAAAACCTGCAGTGTTTACCTATCGCCAACTGATGACAGAATTAACCTACACCGCCCGAAAAACCCTGTAATCCCGGGGCTCATACGACAATCAGACGCAGCGCTCATTTGAACACCTCGTTTATTTAAACCCGCTAACGAGCGCCGTAAACTCATTGCCATGAATACATCAGGTGATCGACTACGCGCCCTCCTGCGGGAGTGCCACCTCTCAGCCACGGACTTCGCCGCCAACCGGAAGGTCACGCCTCAGCATGTGAATAACTGGTTCAAGCGTGGCATTCCCATGGCCCGGCTCGATGAAGTGGCTGAACTATTAACCGTCAACGCGCGTTGGCTGCGCACGGGCGACGGTCCCAAGCACCCCTGCGACTCTGCCAATGAAAACAACGGCGGCGACTCCGACGCGCGCCCTCACTCTAGCCGCAGCTCGCTACGCAGCGATGTGGAAGTTCCGGTTTACAAGGAAACCGAATCGGACGCTGGCGACACCCTCATCACCGAAGCACCCGGCAAGAAAATCCGCCTGCCGCTGCATGTGCTGCAGAGCATGAACATCAACATCGAGAGCGCCATTTGCATCGCCATGGTCGGCAACAGCATGGCCGACAAGATCCAGGACGGCTCTCTGCTCGGCATCGACCGCGGCCTGACCCGCGTCATTGATGGCGAAATGTACGCCCTGGAACACGGCGGCATGTTGCGCGTGAAATACCTCTACCGCCTACCCGGCAGCGGCCTGCGCCTGCGCAGCCACAACAGCGCCGAATACCCCGACGAACTGTTCACGGCAGAACAGATCGAGCAACAAGGCATCCGCGTGCTGGGATGGGTGTTCTGGTGGTCGACGCTGAATACAAGACGGCATGCGATACCGTTTCGGTGAGCCGATCCATCGCAGGGTGGACACCTGTCTGTAGGAGCTGCCGAAGGCTGCGAATCGGTCGGTCATGAAAACGCTTTCGCAGCCTTCGGCAGCTCCTACAGAGAATCGTGGCGCGTCAGATGGACTTTCATTTCTCCAGCGGCCTTAACGACAGATCTTCCAACAAAGTGTTTCAAGACTGGGCAAGCGCCGCGAACATCAGTATCCTCTGCGCCATCCCGGCCCGAAGCACACAACGCCTTGACGCCGACGGTTACGCCCAGACTGAAACCTGGTCAGCGTCACCATCCAAATTAGCGCCACTCGCTGAGCGCACCTGTTAAAGGCGAGCACGGTTTGCCAAAAACAAACCAAGCTCGTCCTTGAGAAGCCGGCCACAAGCCGGCTTTTTAGTGCCTGCAGAAAAGTCATGCAGGTTGTCTCGACGGGAATACACCTGCCCACCCACTTTCCACCACCCAATAAAAAACCCGCCGAAGCGGGTTTTTTGTCCAGTACCATTCCAACTCCCTGTCGGCAGTATCCTTTCATGGTCGATCATCCTTGATCCTGACGGGCTTCCTGCTCGTCAGTGGTTGGATCCAAGATTATGCCTGTCGGGCAGGTCTGCAAATGGCTGTTTTTCTCTATCGCGTGTAAGCCTTTGGCTATGTGTGGATTGAGACTTTTCAAACGGCCTGGATAACAACCAATCAACCAGCAAATGCGGAGTCTGAATAAGCATCCAGACCGAACCTTCTGCGCCTGGCAACCAACGCCCGCCGAAACGACAAATCTGCATATTCCATGAACAGCCGGGCCAATTGATTCATCGCGGCTTCCTCTGCTTCGCTGCCGACGACAAAATCAAAACCCAGGGGGCCTTTGTTTTCATCGGGGAGGTCTTCCCAGCTTGTCATTAGATAGGCGCACATCGCGCTGACGACTTGGAGTTTGGTGAGGTTTTCAGTAGGTGAAGCGGATTCATTGCAGTTCATAAATGGCTCGAGTCCTTGCGTAATTGCGAGCCATTTTTCATTACCGACGTCTTGATGACCACACGCTATAGCATGCACTTGCCTGGTTTATGGTGTGTTAAGTAACAAACAGTCTCCCGCTTTTACGCCCCCTTAACCACCCGCCCACGATAACAATCCTCCGGCCCAAGCAGTCTCCCTTCCGCAGACCGAACCTCCAACATCACCACCGGCTGCTCACGCGCCTTATCCAGCAGCACCGAATGCACTTCGCCCGTCTGAAACAGGTGCTGTTCTCCCCACTGGCGCATCGACACGACGATGGGAAAGACCGCACGGCCGCGCTCAGTAAGGACGTATTCCTTATAGGCGCTGCCATCTGACGCCGGATGGATTTCGAGGATTTGCAGTTCGACGAGGGTTTTCAGGCGTGCGGCCAGGATGTTTTTGGCCATGCCGAGGTTTTTCTGAAACTCGCCGAACCGTCGTACGTTGTCGAAGGCGTCGCGGATGATGAGCAGCGACCAGCGATCACCGATGGCTTCAAGGGTTCTTGCCACAGGGCATTCGCCGCCTTCGACAGGTGAATGATTCGTCATTTTGGGTACCCGATCAGCCATCAGAAGAAGTTTCGCCAGCAGCAACGCTGCGAAAACTGGTTGCAGATTAAAACCGGGCTTGGTAGAAATCAACGAAGTGGTTTTCAATTGAAACCGGAATCAGCATCAAGGATGGATCCGTGGCCTCCAATATCAATGCAGCAACCGAGCTCGAATCTTGCGAAACATGGCCGGAGAGTACTCCCGAGCTATCTCCAGTACTGACGCTGTTGTTGTCGATCACCTGCGCACTGGCCGTTGCAAATGTCTATTTCGCTCAGCCGTTGCTCGATTCCATGGCTCAGAGTCTCGGTGTAGAGCCGGGCATGATCGGTATCGTGGTCACCGCCACTCAGATTGGCTACGGCGTGGGTTTGATTTTCATCGTGCCGCTGGGTGATCTGCTCAATCGCAAGACTTTGATCCTGACTCAAGTGCTGCTGTCGGCTGTTTCGCTGGTGGTGGTCGGGGCTGCCCAGCAATGGTCGGATTTACTGGGAGCAATGATTTCGGTCGGCCTGATGGCGGTGGTTGTTCAAGTGGTGGTGGCTTATGTCGCTGCGCTGTCAACGCCGTCACGGCGTGGGCAGGCGGTTGGCACGGTAACGAGCGGGATTGTGTTGGGCATTTTGCTTGCGCGTTTTACCTCAGGGGTTATCGCTGATATTGCCGGATGGCGGGTGGTTTATTTTGTTTCGGCGGGGTTGATGTTGACCGTGGCCGTTGTGCTGTGGAGAACGATCCCGGCGAAAAGCTTGCCGCGTGTGGAAAGCTCGTATCTGGCGCTTCTGTTGTCGACGTTCAAACTTTTCGTCACCGAGCCTGTGCTGCGCGTCAGGGGTGTTTTTGCACTGCTGATCTTTGCTGCGTTCAGCGTGTTGTGGACGGCGATGGTGTTGCCGCTGAGTGCGCCGCCGTTGAGTCTTTCGCATACACAGATTGGTCTGTTCGGCCTCGCGGGGATAGCAGGCGCATTGGCGGCATCAAGGGCTGGTCGCTGGGCTGATCGAGGTTTGGGGCAGCGAATTACGGGGATTGCGCTGACGCTGCTGGTGCTGTCCTGGGTGCCGATCGCGTTCGCAGAAACATCGTTGCTCGCGCTGATCGTCGGAGTGATCGTTCTGGATTTCGCGGTCCAGGCGGTGCATGTCACTAATCAGAGTCTTATATTTGCGGCGAGGCCCGATGCGCAAAGTCGTTTGGTTGGCGCTTACATGTTTTTCTATTCAATTGGCAGTGCCCTGGGGGCAGTTGCGGCCACCCAGATTTATGCACTTTGGGGCTGGGTGGCGGTGTGTTTGCTAGGTGCTTCGATAAGTGTTTTGGCGCTGGGATTTTGGGTGTGGACGAGAGCTGCGGGCGTTCGTGATTAGCCGCTTTAGAGGGGAGATTGATTTGCCCGCGACCAAGACGACGCAAACAGACGGATATTCCGCGTTATCATTCATCGCGGGCAAGCCTCGCTCCCACAGGATCTACGCAAACCGTAAGACCCGCTTTAGCCGGTCCTATGTCAGCGTTATCAGACGCCCTCCATCTCCGCCGAAGCCTCAATCTCTGCTGCCTGATACTGAAGCAGCGGGATATCCACCAAAGCTACTTGCAGCGGTGAAAAGTGGTTTTCTTCTTCCGAATCCCTGGTGCTCAAGCTGATGCCCAGCGGCATGCCTGCGTACGCATCCAGCGTCAGGTTGTAGATGTCGGCGTTGGCGGCGCGCACGCTCGTGGTTGAGCCACCTGCGAGATGGACGTGGGTATGGCTGATCAAGTCCATGACGGCCGCACTGTCCAGGTTGTATTTGCCTACCAGCATATGGACACCCTGCTGGGCAACAGCTGAGTTGTTGGTATCGAACGCAAATTCGTCTGTGAAGTATTCGTCCAGTGCCCGGTAGAGTTCCGGAGTCATGCCTTCTTCACTGTCCCAGCCCAGTTGCCAGGCATCGTCATGCGGGCGATCTGCTGCTTCGTCGAGCAGACGGATGCGATGGATCAGAGCCGGGTTGATCAGAAGCTTTCGGTTGTTCAGGGTGCTGACCACCAGCCATTGCGGCTCTGCGTGCTCGACGCTCAGTACATCAGAGGCCTGAGAATATTGCGCGAACGTGATGGGGTACCACCGGCAATTCGTCTCGCCAGGAAGCATTAAGCCTAAGTGCCCCCAGAAGCCGTCAAAGATGGCATCTTCACCTGGAACCCAATGGTTGGAGGTCATTCTTCGGCCATTAGTGGCGAAATCCATGATGTCATCGACATTGCTGCCCAGAAGCGTGGCGATGTCCCTCAAGACCGGAATACCAGGCTCTGCTTCGCCGCTGTCCCACTGCCCGATGAGTTGCTCGGACACACGCAATGCCTTGGCAAAATCCGCCATCGGCATGCCCAGCGCGGCGCGTAATTTTTGTATGTATTGCATGACTCTCTCCAGCCGTTAGTGCTTCAAGAAGCAGATGCTGAGCCAGCAGGTGACCGGTACGTCAGCATCTATCGGAGGAGAAAACTATCTGGAGTCAGCGAATGCGTTCGTGGTGAGGAGCTATGAGGGTTGTAGTGGATTACGTAAATGGCTGACGGAAGATTCTTACAAGGCGAAGCGACAGGCCGTGCTGGCATGCCAAGCAGCCGACCAATCACTGAATGGAATGCGATTCCCCTGTGGGAGCAGAGCTTGCTCGCGATGAACGATGACAGGGTCCGCCTGAAACAATGGGGTGTCTGCATCGCGGGCAAGCCCTGCTCCCACAAAGGACCCTGTTTCAGCGCGACAGCATGGTGTAAGTAACATCGAAGTGGCTTTACTGACTAAATCCCTGCCTTACCCTGTTTCACCGCCTCGCCATTCATCACTACCGTCAGCCACGGCAGTTGATAGATCCGTACTGGCTGGGTTTGGGAAAGAACATTGAGCATGCCGGGTACGTCGTCGAGGTTGAATACGCCGCTGACGGCGGTGTCAGGCAGGTTGCCAGCGACAACCAGTGAGCCAGGCATGTAGCGTTCGAGGTCGGCGAAGACTTCGGCCAAGGGGCGGCGGTTGAAAATGAGCTTGCCGCGTTGCCAGGCCGAGGCGGTGGTGACGTCCAGCGGGCTGGTAGTTGAAGGCGCTGAGCCGTTTTCAAATTCGAGTTGCTGGGCGACTTTCAGCGGTACGGCTTCGCCGCCTGAAGAGACTTTGACTTCGCCTTCGGTGACGCCGACGCGAACTCGCTGGCCCTGGCGGTCTACATCGAATCGCGTGCCAACAGCCTGCACACTACCGCCAGACGCCTGAACGACAAACGGCCGGTTGGCATCTTTGCTGACTTGAAACAACGCCTCGCCTTTAAGCAGGCTGATATCGCGACGGTTGGCCGAGTAATGCACAGACAACGCTGTGGCGCTGTTCATCCAGACCTGGCTACCGTCTTCGAGGGTGAGCATTTTGCGCTCGCCGACCGCCGTGGTGTGGTCGGCGAAATAGACCTGCACAGGCTCTGTAAAACTGGTCAGCGCCAGCGCGCCCAACCCGGCAGCCAGTGCGGCCCAGCGTAAAGGGCGGCGCTGGGGCGTGGCCGGGGGGACGAAGACTTCAGCGGTCCGGGTATTCGGGATGGCCTGCCACATCTGTTCGGCAAGCCTGGCTGCAGCTTCATGCGCGGGGCTTTGCTGACGCCAGCGGGCGAACGCGGCGTGCTCCGCTTCGCTGGCGCTGCCCGAGGTCAGCCGCACCCATTGTTCAATGGCCTGATCTTCCAGCTCAACGTTGGGCATTGCGTGGGTCATAGGCTCGGTCATGGTGATGGGCTCGAAGAAGCCGCCAGTAGAGAGTGCATCGCGCTCATTCTAAATGCACTCCGACTGACGTAGCCAATCCCGACAGTGACGCATGGCCTGCACGATGTATTTGCCCACTGAGCTTTCCGACACCCCCAACCGCGTGGCGATTTGCGCGTGAGTCAATCCTTCAAGGCGATTGAGCAGCAGCGCGAGCCGAGCATTGCTAGGCAAAAGATGTAATGCCTTATCGAGTTGTTCGATCGCTTCAGCCGCCAGAAACGAGCGCTCCGGCGATGCCATCGGGTCGCAGAAATCCTCGTCGAGCGCGTCGTCATCCTGCAATGCCGAGCGCCGTTGCTCCTGACGCAGACGGTCGATTGCCAGGTTGCCCGCCACCCGAAAGACAAAAGCTCGCGGCTCCATAATCTGAGCTGTGTCGGACAACCCGGCCAAGCGTAGATAGGTGTCCTGAGCCACATCTGCCGCCTTTTCCACATTGCCCAAACGACGTGCGAGAAAGGCCAACAGGTCGGCGTAATGCTCCTGAAAGACTGTCAGCAAGTGATTTGAGTTGGGTGAAACGGACATTCGGACTGCCCCGACGGGTGAGGCGTGCATCCTATCTCAACTGAGAACAGTTATCATCACTATCTCCTCGCCAACGTGCTTTTGATCAAGCCACATCACGCTGATGAAAAATATTTCAACAATCGACGGCAAGGTTGGGGGAGATGATTCGTCGTTGGGGTGGGCGCGAATAATTCTCATGTCGTGTCACCACCTACATTCAAGACGGACGATTTAAATGCAGGCACCTTCCAAGTTATTTGCTCCGGTCAATGGACGCACATTGACCCTGACGCTGATGTTAACCATGGCTGGCAGCCTGCCATTGATGCCACTTTCAGCGCTGGCCGCTGACACCTCGACCAGCATTGACCTGAAGTTACCGGAGCAATCGCTGGATCAGGCACTCACCCAACTGGCTGATCAGGCCAACGTCCGTCTTATCTTCAACTCCAGCGATGTAGGCGCGCTGCGTACACCGGCGCTACAAGGCAAATACACATTGGGCCAGGCCATGGACCGGCTGCTGAAGGGCAGCGGCTTCACCTGGCGCTTGCTGGACGATCGCACAGTGGTGCTGGAGAAACTGCCGGTTTCCGGTGATTCCGCGATGGTATTGGGCGCCACCAATGTCAACGCCGTGGGCCAGCTAGGGACTACCACTGACGGGACTGGTTCTTACACCACCGGTGGCAGTAGCACCGCGTCGAAGCTGAACCTGAGCCTGCGCGAAACACCGCAGACGGTGAGCGTCGTGACGCGTCAGTTAATGGACGACAAGAAACTCACCAGCCTCGATAAGGTGTTGGAACAGACACCCGGTATTACCTTTCAGTACCGTAACTTCGGGGGGCACGTTTACACGTCGCGTGGCTTCTCGCTGCTGGCTGAAAGCTTTCTGATTGATGGCGTGCCAGGTCAGGGCTACCAGATCACCGGCTGGATGAAACCTGATACCGCCATTTACGATCGCGTCGAAGTATTGCGCGGCGCTTCCGGCCTGCTAGTGGGTGCAGGCGAGCCTGGCGGAGCAGTCAATCTGGTGCGCAAGCGCCCAACAGCGGAGAACAAGCTGACGGTGCAGGCCAGCGCAGGCTCCTGGGATCGCTACCGGATGGATCTGGACGCTAGCGGCAAACTCAATGATGCCGGCAGCGTGCGCGGCCGCATGGTCACCGCTTACGAAGACAACGGTTCTTACATCGACGAACGCAACACCCGCACGCCCTTGATGTACGGGATTGTCGAAGCCGACGTGAATGATGACACCACGCTGACCCTGAGCCTGCGTCATCAGGAAAACGTCATCAACGGCTATTCGATTTACGGCCTGCCGCGTTACAGCAACGGTAACTCGCTGGATATCTCCCGCTCGACATCGCTGGTGCAAGACTGGAACCGGCACGAGAGCGACATGAGCGAGGTGTTTGCCGAAGTTGAACACCGCTTCAATGATCGCTGGAGCAGCACCACCTCGATGACGTATTCCGAGGGCGGGTTTGATCAGCAGATTGCTTATGCGCAAGGCACGATCAGTCCAGTCACCAACGCGGGTTCGACTTTTCGCAGGGTATTGTTCCGCCGCGATGAAGTCGCCAGTACCGGGCTGGACAGCCATGTAAACGGTAACTTCGACGCTTTTGGCCTGACTCATGAAGTGACAGTCGGCGCCACGTGGTCCCGGCAGCAGGCCAATACCAAGCAGGCAACCGTGAACCGGGCAGCGGCACTGGATATTTTCGATGTGAACCATCACGCGTTCGCCAAACCAGCAAGGCCGGCATGGGCAACCGATATCGACATGACCGAAGAGCGCTCGGGTGTTTATGCCAACTCGCGGCTGCGCCTGACGGAACAACTGAGTCTGGTACTCGGCGGTCGCGCCAGTTGGTATGACTACACCTACGACGTCGATGAAGGTGCCGCCCTCTCTTACGAATCCAAAGTTACCCGTGAGGTGACTCCTTATACGGGCCTGATCTACGACATCAACGACAACTGGTCGTGGTACGCCAGCTATGCGGAGATCTTCAACGCGCAAGGCAACTACATTGATGCCAGCGGCTCACCATTGTCACCCTCGACAGGCGACAACTATGAGACGGGCATCAAAGGCGAGCTTTTCGATAAACGTCTGAATTTGTCCATGGCTCTGTTCTACATCAAGCAGGAAAATGTAGCCGTTGCGACCACAAACTTTAATTGCACGAGCACAGACCTGGACGGCGTTTGCTACGCAAACGGCGTCACCAAACGCAGTAAAGGCATCGACATAGAAGCCAGCGGTGAAGTGCTCCCAGGCTGGCAGGTCTTTGGCGGTTATACCTTCAACCTGCTGCGCAACGACAGTGAAGCTGTTGAAGTTGCCTACGAAACACCCAAGCACATGTTGCGCCTGCAAACCAGCTACAACCTGCCTGGTGCCTGGAACCGCTTGACCATTGGCGGGGGTGTTTCGGCTCAGTCCTACTACAAAGCGGCCTCAACTACCGGGCTGGATTACGGTAGCCAGGGCTATGCCATCTGGGATGCCCGCGCCAGTTGGAAGCTGGACGAGCACTGGAAGGTTTCGCTGAACGCCGAAAACCTGTTTGACCGCCGCTACTACACCACAGCAGTCGCCACGGACCGCTCGAACCTGTTCGGTGATCCGCGCAGCTACATGCTCACGCTACGTGGCGACTTCTGATTAAAGCCCGGACAAAGCACAACCGAGCTGCGAACACTTCCCCTGTAGGAGTGAGCTTGCTCGCGATACGTTCTTTCAGTTGGCAAATCACGGCCAGACAGGACGCTATCGCGAGCAAGCTCACTCCTACAGAATTTGCTTTAAATCAGCGAACCAGATCGTGAAAGGTAAATTCCGCCAATCCATGTCATGGCTGCACACGTGGTGCGGGCTGGCCTGTGGCTGGCTGCTGTGCGCGATTTTTCTGACCGGTACGTTGAGCGTTTTCCGGGAACCCATCACGCGCTGGATGGAAGCTGAGCCACTGGTTGCAGTCGATCAAAGTGCCGCCGCCAGCGACGATACAGCGATGGCACGCTCCGCCGAAAGTTACCTGCTTGAGCACGCTAGAGGCGCCCGATTCTGGCGGGTCGAGTTCCCCCAGTACCCAGGGCAAGCCCTGCAACTGGCCTGGCGTGATGGCTCCACTCTCCAGCAGGTTTCGCTGTCGACCGAGACGGGGAAGGTACTGCCCGGCGGCGGAGTGCGAAAAACCGAGGGCGGTCGGCACTTCATGTCGTTCCACTACATGCTGCATTTACCGGTATTGGGTTTCTGGCTGGTGGGCTGGCTGACCGTAGGCATGCTGGTCGCCCTCGTATCGGGCGTTGTTATCCACCGAAGAGTCTTCCAGGACTTCTTCACCTTTCGGCCTCAAAAGGGTTTGCGCTCCTGGCTGGACGCGCACAACGCCACCGCGATCATCACCCTGCCCTTTCTGCTCATGATCGCCTACACCGGGCTGGCGATTTTCTATACCAGTTACATGCCCTGGCCACTGCAGGCGGCCTATGGTGCGAGCCCGAATGCCTACAGTCAGTTTCAATCGCAATTGTCGGGGCCAGTGACATTGGCCAGTCCGGGCAGCAACACTTCGATAACCCCGAATGACTGGCCTTCTTTGTTGCGACAGGCGCAAGCGCTGACCGGTCAGAGCCCACGCATGTTGCTGGTGCAGAACCCGGAGCTGCCTAACGCAACCGTCCGGGTAATGGGCCGCCACGAGATAGCCCATCCTTCACAAACGCTGTTTACCCCCCAAGCCAGTGTGCTGTTCAACGGCGTGACAGGCGAGACGCTACAAGTCCAAAAGCCGATATCGGAAACGGTGTCGCCAGGTGACCGGATCTATGGAGTCTTGCGCTCGCTGCACTTCGCTGAATTCGGCGGATGGGGCATCAAGTGGCTGTATTTCGTTAGCGGTTTGCTGGGCATGGCGATGATGGCTACCGGCACGCTGCTGTTTACCATCAAGCGCCGTAACAAGAGCCAAAAGGAATTTGGTGCCGCGACGGCCAGAATCTATCGCTGCATCGAGGCGTTTAATGTGGCGAGCATTGCGGGCATTGGCGTGGCTTGCATCGGTTATTTCTACGCCAACCGATTTATACCCGTGGACGTGCCAGACCGCGCTACTTGGGAGATTCGCAGTTTCCTGCTGATCTGGCTGGCCACGTTGATTCATGCATTGATCAGGCCCACAGCCCGAGCCTGGGCTGAGCAGTTTGCTGCCGCCGCTGTACTGTGCCTGTGCCTGCCACTGCTCAACTTTTATACAACCGGCCAGCATATTGGCGGCTACCTCAGTACCGGAGATTGGCAACGCGGGAGCGTCGAGGCCGTAGCGCTGGGGGTTGGAGTCATGCTGGTGATTGCTTTGTTGAAGCATCGAATGGCTAACCAGACAACCCGCAGCTCGATTTGAAACGCCGTTTATTGTGGGAGCTGAGCTTGCTCGCGATAAGGACACTGCGACTCTAAAGTGAACCGTGTCCAGCCTTATCGCGAGCAAGCTCAGCTCCCACATAAAATGCGCATTCCAATCGCAAATTATTTGTGGCATCTACAGGTGATGTGCAATGAAAAAAACCACCAACACACACCTCTACCGATGGATGATTTTCAGCCGGGTGCTGGCCGCCACGGTGGGCGGTTATGTTTTGTCTGCATTGGTGATGGCGATGCTTGCGCTGTTGTTGCCGCGCCTCTCGGGCAGCGATCCCGCAAGCGTCGTGCAGAGCACGACGCTGTTGAGTTTTGTGTTTTACACCGCTGTCGTCATCTGGGTATTCAGCGCCGCCAGCGTCTGGCGAGTGTGGTTCGGCCTTGGGTTGGCGGCGTTGCTGACGGGCGCGGTAATCGTCGGGCTGACGATTACCGCGTAAGCGTTAAACCTTGAAATGCCCGACCATCGTCTGCAACTGCCCGCCCAATCGGGCAAGCTCGACACTCGACGCAGCGGTCTCTTCGCTGGCTTCCGCAGTCTGCTCGCACACGTCGCGCACATTGACGATGCTGCGGCTGATTTCATCGGCAACCGAGCTTTGTTGCTCAGCAGCAGCGGCAATTTGCTGGTTCATCGCCTGGATACTGGACACCGTCTGAGTGATGCTTTCCAGCGAGGTGCCCGCCTTGCGAGTCAGCGCAACGCTGCTATCGGTTAGGGAGCGGCTACCCAGCATGATTTGCGAGACCTGACGGGTACCGTTTTGCAGGCCGGCAATCAGGCTTTCGATCTCCTCGGTGGATTGCTGAGTACGCTGGGCCAGACCCCGGACTTCGTCTGCTACGACTGCGAAACCACGGCCTGCTTCACCGGCCCGGGCCGCTTCGATGGCAGCGTTCAGCGCCAGCAGGTTGGTCTGTTCAGCCACAGCCTTGATAACGTCCATGACTTTGCCGATCTTGTCACTTTCCTGCTCCAGCAGCGTCATGGCGTCGCTTGAGCGCAGCACTTCACCCGCCAGTTTTTCGATCTGCGTAATCGCCTCGCCCACTACCTTGTCACCCTCCCTCGCTTGCGTGTCGGCATTGGCGGCAGCCATCGAAGCTTGCTCGGCATTGCGGGCGACTTCGTGCACGGTGGCGGACATTTCCTGCATGGCCGTCGCGACCTGATCAGTCTCGATTTTTTGATTATTAACCCCGGCGCTGGTTTGCTCGGTGACGGCAGATAACTCCTCGGCAGCGCTGGCGATCTGCGTCACACCATCGCGAATCCCGCTGATCAGATCACGCAACGTGGCGCCCATGCGCTGGATACCTTGTTGCAGTACGCCCAGTTCATCGCGACGAGTAACGGTAATGGTGTGGGTCAAATCGCCAGAGGCAATACGATCGACAACGTCGAGGGTTTGCTGCAGCGGACGGGTGATCTGCCGGGTGATGATAAAGGCGGCAAAAATACCTAACAGAAGGGCCAAAACAGTGCCACCGATCTGCAGGCTGCGGGCTGTAGTGGTGTCTTCGGCGGCAAGTTGCAGCTGGATTTTGGCGAGTTCATCACCCAGATTTACGATTTCGTAACCTTGGGCGGTCATGTCCTTGCGCGCCGTCACGATGGCGTCGTTCGCAGTTTTATAAGCCTGAACCAAGGTCAGATAATTACGCAGGGACGCCTCCAGTTGAGCGACTTCGCTGCTGCGGGTAGCGTTGAAAGCGGCCTTGAGCTTATCCACGTTTTTGATGGCTGTATCCAGCTGGCTGAACGCCGCCTGCTCAGTCTTTTCGTTGGAGTTGCCGGTGTAACCGCGCACCTCATAACGGACCAGTTGAAAGTCCATTTTGGCATCGGCCAGCAGTTGCAACTGGTCTGAGCGCTCAGGGCTGGTCGGGTCCTGTTTAAGCACTTCGTCATTGATAGTGGCAATCAACTGGGCGCCTTGGGTCGCTTGTACACCCATGTCGGCCCGGGCTTTGGTGCTGGTCTGATAACCACTGCGCATCTGGCTCAGCGACATCTCGTAGTTTTTGATGATGTCGGCAAGCTGCGTGAGTGCTTTGGTGTTGAGGGGATTGGTCAAGGTCGACAGCAGAAACTGCTGTTGCTTCTTGAAGTCATCCAGGGAGGCCTGCACTTTTTGTGCGGCAGCGTCATCACCGTTTGCGATCATGTATTGCAAACGCGCGACACGTAATACGGTCAGGCGATCAGTGAGTTCACTGATATCGCCAATTTTCTCGGTCCGGAAGATCAGCTTATCCAGGCTGGTCCATCCCAGGAGCGACAGCAGCGCCGTGAATAAAAGCACAACCCCGAACCCCAGGGCTAACTTCATGGTGACGCTGATATTGGCCAAGCTGCTATTCATAAAATCTCCGTGATATGCCTGTGTTCCCCCATTGCACGCTGTGGTTATTTTTATTGAGAGCAGCCTGTGCACAGGGCGTATCGGCCCGCCAACCCGATAACTTGACTGTTTGTTGATTTTTTTTGAGGCGCAGTCCTGATTTCACACCCCACTCAAACCGCCGACCCAGAGCCCTCACCTGCCTCTAAATTGCCAACAAACAGGCCCGATTTCGGCGCTGCACTAGCTGTAACACTCAGTAAATATCCTCATCTCGTCAGTGAAATGGCATCGCGTGGCCGGAACCGCTGCAGATGCCTGCCCCGATCTCCGAAAATACGTCCCAAGGGTTATCACTCATGAAGATCAGCGTTTTCGGATCAGGCTATGTCGGCCTGGTGGCCAGCGCCTGCCTTGCCGATGTCGGTCATGACGTCATGTGCATGGATATTGATCCGCGCCGTATAGAGCAACTGGATGCAGGCGAAACGCCCATCCATGAACCTGGCCTGGACATGCTCATTCGCAGCAATGTCCATGCAAAACGTCTGCTGTTCTCAACCGATGCGGCGCAGGCGGTGAATTTTGCCGATCTGCTGTTCATCGCAGTCGGCACACCGTCCGATGAGGATGGCAGCGCTGACTTGCAACATGTACTCGCCGTCGCGCAAAGCATCGGTCAGCACATGCAGGGCTACAAAATGGTGGTCGGTAAATCGACCGTTCCAGTCGGCACCGGGGAAAAAGTCGCCGCCTCCATCCGCAAAGCGCTGGAAATGCGGGATCTGCAACTGCCATTCGATGTTTGCTCAAACCCTGAATTTCTCAAGGAAGGCGCTGCCATCGACGACTTCACGCGAGGCGCCCGAATCATTATCGGCACCGACTCCGAACGCGTCAGGAGCGTCATGCGCGAGTGCTATGCACCGTATAACCGTAATCACGACAAGCTGATGTTCATGAGTCTGCGGGCCGCCGAACTCACCAAGTACGCCGCCAACGCCATGCTGGCGACGAAGATCAGTTTCATGAATGAAATGGCCAATCTGGCTGAGCGTCTGGACGTGGATATCGAACAGGTTCGCCACGGCATCGGCAGCGATCCACGCATCGGCTATGACTTTATCTATCCCGGTTGCGGCTACGGCGGCTCCTGTTTCCCCAAAGATATTCAGGCGCTGAGCCGCACCGCTCAGGATGTCGGCTATACCCCACAACTACTCAGGGCTGTCGAAGAGGTCAATCAACGGCAGAAAACAGCCCTGTTCCGAAAGCTTGAGCAGGCTTTGGAGGGGCAACTGGCAGACAAAACCATCGCTGTGTGGGGGCTTGCGTTCAAACCCAATACCGATGACATGCGCGCAGCGCCCAGCCGGGATCTCATGGAGTCGCTTTGGAACGCTGGCGCCAGGGTGCAGGCCTACGACCCGGAGGCAATGCAGGAATGTCGGCGAATATACGGCGAGCGTGACGACCTGGTCCTGGTCGGTGATCGCATTCAGGCGGTCAAGGGCGCTGACGCACTGGTGATCTGCACTGAGTGGAAAGCTTTTCGTAGCGTCGACTTCACTTGGCTCAGGCAACAACTCAAATGTGCTGTCGTGATTGATGGCCGCAACCTGTATGAGCCCAAGGCCTTGGCGGATGCCGGGCTGAGCTATTCGAGCATTGGCCGGGTGTGAGACAGGTTAGTCACCGAGAGTTGTGGTGGTTACCAACGCAACAAAAAGGGGCCAGCAAGAGCGCCCAGAACGGTGGGCAGCGACATTCCAAGGACATACCAAACCGCCCAGAAAGGTATTTCCACTTCAGGACAGTGCAGGCAGTAAGCCAGACATCCCAAAGCGCCGGCCAGCAAACCGCAACAGGCGCCTGCCATCCTCAAGCGGGTCGGGGCAAAACTCCGCAATGCCCAAAATGCAACGATGAACCCGGGAATTGAAAGCGAGGCGATGCCAATCGCACAGGTGCGCCAGCTAGTCCCGAAAACAAGCATGGAGCGGTTACCAGGCTCCGCGGTGGCCATCACGCCAAAGGCGGCGGTCCACACGACGACCAACATGACAATAATCCACGCACCACCAGCGCCACTGCTCATACCCGGCCGAGCCAGCCGGTTGAGCATGAGCATAGCCCCCAGCATTACGCACAGCGGCATAAATGCTTTCGCCCAGAACGTCAGGGTTGAGACGGCCTGAGCGATATCAGCCCTGACACCGAAGAAAAGCACGACACACAGCAGCGCCATAAAAAGGCCAAGCAGCACCGCTGACACAAATCGCTTTGCAGGCAGTCGGGGATCGATAGGCTGCACCCCGCTGGCCAGCATGGAAATCAGCTCATCAGTTTTCATCGCTTACCTCTGATCAATGCAGCCAAACGTTTTAGCCCTCGATGCACACCAATTTTTACTGCTGACTCTGACAAACCCGTCATCTGAGCGGTCTGGATCACTGACAGGCCTTCGAGCTTTACAAGCTGTATTGGCAGACGCTGGCGATCCGGAAGCTCCTTCAAAAGCTTTTCAAGATCGCGACTTGCCTGAGCAGGCTCAAGATGCGGCTCAGCCAGAAGCTCGCCCGCGTCCTCCAGTGACTCGTGGAACACCTCTCTGCGTGATCGGGCGCGGAACCGATCACTGAGCTTATAACGGGCAATCGCAAAAACCCACGCGGTCAACGGCTGCTCCTGGCGATAGGTTTGTCGGCTGTTGTGCACCGCCAATAAAACTTCCTGCAAAAGATCCTCGATTTCCTCAGGTTGACCCTTAAGTTTCCCGCGCAAAAAACCGCGCAAATGCGTGCTGAGCTCAGCGAGGAAATTACGATAAGCCGACTCGTCACCCTCCAGTCCGCGAAGAAACAGCGCCTGTAAATCCCTCTCTCTACGGCTCAATAACTCGCTGTGTGTATTTCGATCCATTCCACACCTTGGTTACAGGGATACAAAAATATTTCCCAGCCACTTGGGGAGCCCGACGTCCCTGGCGCTCCCTGTGTCGTGCTGAGTATCGATAGTCCATTCAACGCAGCGAGTCTGCCGAATCCATCCACCGCCAGCATCCGGCAAAGAATTTCCAAAAATATTTATGCGTATCTGTAACCCGATTCCCGAAACGAGCGAATTACCTCTTGGACCGCAGCTCAGCGCCCTTCGGCGCTGGCGAGTCCCTCAACAATAATTATCGGAGAACACAATATGAACAACATAAAAACCGCCGCACTGGCAATTGCCCTTTCGTCTTTCGCCGCCAGTGCCATGGCAGCAGAACCCCAAACCGCAAAAGAGGGAGCCAAAGAACGTTGCTACGGCATTTCGCTGGCAGGCAAAAATGATTGCAAGGCGGGTGCAGGCACCTCTTGCGCAGGCACGTCCAAAACCGACTATCAGGCTGATGCCTGGAAATACGTTCCGGCCGGGACATGTACATCGATCACGACCCCAAAGGGCATGGGCACCCTTAAAGCAATGTAAGGCGTCATTACGGAGAGTTGCCGGTCATGAACAAAAATCCAGTGATGGGCGCAGGGCTCGGCCTTAAAGCGGAGCATTTTGCAGAGGCTCTCGAGAGCAGGAGTCACGGGCTCTGGTTCGAAGTCCATCCGGAAAACTACATGATCAGCGGCGGTCCGCGTCTTGAATGGCTGGAGGCCATTGGTGATCAGCACCCGCTGTCGCTGCATGGTGTTTCCTTGTCGCTGGCGGCTGACTGTCCGCCGAACAGGGAACACCTGCTGCGCCTGAAGGCTCTTGCTGATCGCCTGCAGCCTGCTCTCATTTCAGAGCATCTTGCCTGGTCGACATGGCGAGGGCGGTACTACCCTGACCTGCTTCCCTTTCCTCGCAGCAACGCTGCGCTCACCCGCATCATCGACAATATTCACAGAACGCAAGATGCACTCCGGCGCAAGATATCGGTTGAAAACCCGACCCACTACTTGAAGCTTGAAGGTCATGACTGGAGTGAAGTCGACTTTCTGAAAGAGCTTGCCAGCCGAACCGGCTGCGGCTTGCTGCTGGACGTCAATAACGTTCATATCAGTGCCCATAATCTGGGCTTCGATGCCAAACACTACATCGATCAGTTCCCTGTCCACGCCATAACAGAAATACATCTGGCCGGTCATACCCAGGATGCAGGGGCTTCCTCGCTACTGATCGATAGCCATGACTCACCGATTTCAAAGAGTGTCTGGTCGCTTTACCGTCATCTGATAACCCACGCAGGGCCTCGACCGACGCTGATCGAACGCGATGACCAACTACCTGCATTCGACTGTCTGCTCGCTGAGCGCAATGTCGCACAATCGATACTGCACAACGAACCGGAACTTAGCCCATGAGCCTTTCATTGAGCGAGTTTCAGGATCAGTTCATCAGCCAACTGTATGGAAACGGGCAAGGACCGTTGCCCAACATCAGCAAACAAACCGGTTTCGGGGTCTACCGCAATACGGTCATAAAAGCAGCAGTTGATGCGTTAATGGCCAATTTCCCAACCATTGAACGGCTGGTAGGACATCAGTGGTTTCAAGCGGCAGCCATTCGGTATGCGAAGCAATCCCCGCCTTCAGACCCCCGGCTACTTTTTTACGGTGCTGAATTTCCGGATTTTCTCGACACATTCGAACAGGCCAACACACTGCCTTACCTGGGCGATGTCGCTCGGCTGGATCTGCTGTGGATTGCGGTGCATAGCGCGACCGAAGAGCCAGGCTTTGATATCGGGACTTTCGGGAACCTGAATGAGCAAACGCTATTGAGTACGCGCCTTAAGCCCAAACAGTCAGCGCGCTGGATTTGGTGTGCGAGTCATCCCGCTTACACGCTCTGGGATGTAAACCGGGCTCAGTCGGAAGTACCAACAAGCCTGGACTGGCAAGGCGAGGGCGCACTTTTGACCAGAAATGCCGGGCAGGTCATATGGCGCCCACTCAGTGTCGGCGGCTGCGCCTTTCTTGACGGTTGTGCCGCACGACTCCCCTTGGGACGCGCGGCTGAACTCGCACTTGATAAAGAACCTGACCTCGATCTGAACATCCTGCTTGTTCACCTGATAACTGCCAATACCTTCGCGGCAGCTGAATCTAACCAATAATAATTCTGGAAACATTATGGACATGCCAAAAACCAAACCGGTCACCCCCTCGCAACATATGCGCGCTCACTGGAATCATCTGGCCGAAAGCTTGCAGCAACATATAAGCGACAGCCTGCTCTCGCTGGTTGCCCGCGTTTCAATTGCGGCAATATTTCTGATGTCTGGACGCACCAAGGTTGAGGGGTTTATCTCTATCAACCCGAATACCTATGAACTGTTTCGCATGGAATACGACCTGCCGTTGATTTCACCGATCCTCGCGGCTCATATAGCCACTTACGCAGAGCATTTATTCCCATTGCTGTTGATCATTGGCCTGTTCACCCGCCTATCGGCGCTGGCACTACTGATCATGACACTGGTGATTCAGGTATTCGTTTACCCCGATGCCTGGGCGACGCATCTTGCATGGGTTGGCCTGCTGCTGATCGTTATAGGTCGCGGCGCAGGACGAATATCGCTGGATCACAAAATGGCCATTAAATAAGCTATTTCAAGGCAGGAATAGAGTCACTTCTTCCCCCCGCCAATTTGCTCCGCGGCCCTAGCTCTGCTAGTGTCGCGCCGGTTTAACCTCTACCGGAATAGCACCCATGGCCCGCAAGAAAGCTGCACTGGATTTCGAACAATCCCTCGCTGATCTGCAAACGCTGGTAGAGCGTCTGGAGAACGGCGAGCTGTCGCTGGAAGACTCGCTGACCGCCTTCGAGCAAGGTATTCGCCTGACCCGCGATTGTCAGGGTGCCTTGGCGCAGGCCGAGCAGAAGGTTCAGGTGCTGCTTGAGCGCGACGGTGAACTGGCCGAAGAGCCATTCGACGCGGAACAACCTGAATGATCGCGACCTATCAGGCACTGAGTCAGACCCGCGTCAATGCGGCGCTGGAAGGTCTGTTTGCAGCACCCGCTCCAGAGTTGACTCGCCTTTATGCCGCCATGCGCTACAGCGTGATGAACGGCGGCAAACGTGTACGCCCATTGCTGGCCTACGCCGCTTGCGAATCGATGGGCGGCAATGCTGAAGATGCTAACGGCGCAGCTTGCGCGGTTGAACTGATCCACGCTTACTCGCTGGTTCACGACGACCTGCCCGCCATGGACGATGACGATCTGCGTCGCGGGCAGCCAACCACCCACAAGGCATTCGATGAGGCCTGCGCGATTCTTGCCGGTGACGGTCTGCAGAGCCTGGCTTTTACTGCCCTGCTCGACCCACGGCTGACCTCGCAGGACGCAGATACACGACTGCAAATGGTGAGTACCCTGGCATTGGCCGCAGGGCCTGCCGGTATGGTCGGTGGTCAGGCAATAGACCTGGGTTCGGTAGGTTTGAAACTGGATCAGGCGGCGCTGGAGTTCATGCACCGGCACAAGACCGGCGCCCTGATCGAAGCCAGCGTAAAGCTCGGTGCCCTGGCCAGCGGCAATGCCGATCAGGCCCGGCTTGATGCGCTGCAAGTCTATGCCCGTGCCATCGGTCTGGCTTTCCAGGTGCAGGACGACATTCTCGACGTTGAGAGCGATACCGAAACTCTCGGCAAACGCCAGGGTGCAGACATCGCCCGCGACAAGCCGACTTACCCGGCGCTGCTGGGGCTGGAGCCCGCCCGGCTATATGCCTTGCAACTACGAGATCAGGCCATCGACGCCCTGCGACCATTCGACGCGTCGGCTGATCCGTTGCGCGAACTGGCCCGTTACATCGTTGAACGACGCAACTGAACCTGAATACGGGACTGAAAATATCTCGAACCGGCCTTGATCGGCCGGGTCAGATACTTGTGTTTGACAGGTTTGCCTGCGCATCAGCGGCTGCACTTCATGGGCAGCATGCGATGCATCAGGTAAACTGCCGCCTCTTTTACTTATAACGATTCGCCTGATGCCCACGACGTTTAAAGAGATTCCCCGCGTGCGCCCAACCACGCCGCTGCTCGACCGCGCTGAAACGCCGGACGGTTTGCGTCGCCTGGGCGAAGCCGAGCTGGATGCCCTGGCCGATGAACTGCGCCTGGAGCTGCTCTATTCCGTTGGCCAGACCGGCGGGCATTTCGGTGCCGGCCTTGGTGTCATCGAGCTGACTATCGCCCTGCATTACGTCTTCGATACCCCGGACGACCGTTTGGTCTGGGACGTGGGCCATCAGGCGTATCCGCACAAGATCCTCACCGGCCGTCGCCAGCGCATGAGTACCCTGCGCCAGAAAGACGGAGTTGCTGCCTTCCCGCGTCGCAGCGAGAGCGAGTACGACACGTTTGGCGTCGGTCACTCCAGCACGTCCATCAGTGCCGCACTGGGTATGGCCATTGCCGCCCGCCTGCAAGGCAGCGACCGTAAGTCCATCGCCGTGATCGGTGACGGCGCGCTGACCGCCGGTATGGCCTTCGAAGCGCTGAACCATGCGCCTGAAGTCGCCGCCAACATGCTCGTTATCCTCAACGACAACGACATGTCGATCTCGCGCAATGTGGGCGGGCTGTCGAATTATCTGGCCAAGATACTTTCCAGCCGTACCTACAGCAGCATGCGTGAAGGCAGCAAAAAAGTTCTGTCGCGCCTGCCCGGAGCATGGGAAATTGCCCGCCGCACCGAGGAGTACGCGAAAGGCATGCTGGTGCCCGGCACCCTGTTCGAAGAACTGGGCTGGAACTACATCGGGCCAATCGACGGCCACGACCTGCCCACCCTGATCGCAACACTGCGTAACATGCGCGACCTCAAAGGGCCGCAGTTCCTGCATGTGGTGACTAAAAAAGGTAAAGGCTTCGCGCCTGCCGAAGTCGATCCGATCGGCTACCACGCCATCACCAAGCTGGAGCCTCTGAATGCTCCGGCAGCAGCGCCGAAAAAGGCCAGCGGGCCGAAATACTCTGGCGTGTTTGGTCAGTGGCTCTGTGATATGGCCGAAGCCGATTCGCGTCTGGTGGGTATTACCCCTGCGATGAAGGAAGGCTCGGATCTGGTCGAGTTCAGCGAACGCTTCCCCGAGCGCTACTTCGACGTAGCCATTGCCGAGCAGCACGCCGTTACGTTGGCAGCGGGCATGGCTTGCGAGGGCATCAAGCCGGTGGTGGCGATCTATTCCACATTCCTGCAACGCGGCTATGACCAATTGGTGCATGACGTGGCGGTGCAGAACCTTGACGTCCTGTTCGCCATTGACCGTGCAGGCCTGGTAGGTGAAGACGGTCCGACTCACGCAGGCAGTTTCGATTTGTCGTACCTGCGCTGCATACCCGGCATCGTGGTCATGACGCCTAGCGACGAAAATGAACTGCGCCTGATGCTCAGCACCGGCTACCTGCATAACGGCCCGGCTGCCGTGCGTTATCCTCGCGGCACCGGCCCCAATGCAGTGATCGACAGCAGTCTGGCGCCTATCCAGATTGGTAAAGGCATCGTCCGCCGTAACGGCCAGGGCGTTGCCATTCTGGTGTTCGGTGTGCAGTTGACCGAAGCCCTGAAAGTAGCGGAAAAAATCGACGCGACGGTGATCGATATGCGCTTCGTCAAACCCATCGACGAAGAGCTGATTCGCGAAGCCGCAGCCAATCACGAACTGCTTGTCACCCTCGAAGAAAACGCCGTCATGGGCGGTGCTGGCGCTGCCGTCAGCGAGTTTCTGGCACGGGAGAACATCCTCAAGTCCGTGCTGCACCTTGGCCTGCCAGATACTTACGTCGAACACGCCAAGCCCGCGCAGATGCTTGCAGAGTGCGGATTGGATGAGGCGGGTATTGAAGCGGCGATCAACGAGCGGCTGGCGTTGATTGGCTGACTAACAAAGTCCTGTAGGAGTGAGCTTGCTCGCGATAGCGTCAGTTGAAACGATAAATTTTTCGACCAGGACACCGCATCGCGAGCAAGCTCACTCCTACAGTGGATTGCATTTCAACCCGATCCCGCCCTCCTCGTACTGCACTAAACCGCTGCCTGTAACGCCTCGATATCACCTGAAACGATCACCTGCAGATTCCGGGTGATTTTCTCTATCGGCCAGTCCCACCAGGCAATGGCCAAAAGTCGCTCGCTGATTTCAGCGGGGAAGCGGTGCTTCAGGACTTTGGCTGGATTGCCGCCAACAACGCTGTACGCCGGGACATCACTGACAACGACCGAGCGCGAAGAAATAATCGCCCCGTCGCCGATCTTCACGCCGGGCATGACCAGCACGTCGTAGCCCACCCATACATCGTTACCCACAACGGTGTCGCCTTTGTAGGGCAAGTCACCAGATTCAGGTGTGACCTTCTCCCAGCCATTGCCAAAGATCTGAAACGGGTACGTAGAGATGCCACTGATCTTGTGGTTGGCACCATTCATGATGAATTTGGTGCCCCGCGCCAGTGCGCAGAATTTACCGATGATCAGTTTGTCGCCAATGAACGGAAAGTGATAAAGCACGTTACGTTCAAAGTTTTCCGAGTCTTCGGGATCATCGTAGTAGGTGTAGTCGCCAACGATGATATTCGGATTGCTGATGGTGTTTTTGATGAAACACACCTGCGGAAAACCGTTCATTGGATGGGGATTTTTCGGGTCCGGTCCGTTCATAACAAGCTCCTTTTTCATGCAAATACGAACAGCTTCTGTAGGAGCTGCCGCAGGCTGCGAATTCGGTCTGCCATGAAAATTCTTTCGCAGCCTTCGGCAGCTCCTACAGGGGGCAGTACTTCACGCTAGTTGCCGGGGTATGCGGTAAAGGTACAGAAGCACCACACTGGAAAACGCCAGCAGAAGCAATGGCACGGTCTCCAGGCCGACAAAGACAGCCAGCGCCGCAATCCAGGCGGGTAATCCAGCGGCCAGAAACGCAACACGACGGGCGTCAGCGAGGGCGATCCAGGCGGCGGCTTCTTCAGGGGTGTCGCGGGCAGCACCGGTGGCGATCAATGCATGCTTGTAGCGGCCAAAGGGCCTTAGGCTGACAAACATCGACAAGAGGCCCGCCACGAAGAATGGCATCGCCAAAACAGGAAGAATGGCGTTTTTGCCATCGAATGCGCCACTGATCACAAACAGCGGCGCCAGGGTCAACACCAGTTGCCACCACCACGCGAGGGCGAAGCGGCGTCTGGTGTTGTTGCGGTTCAAGCGCGATCAGCCTCGCCCTGATGCTCGTTGCCCATCATGTGCCCGAGCTTGCCAGCCTTGGTGGCCAGGTAGAGTTTATTGTGCGGGTTGTGGCCGGTGTGCAGCGGCACTCGCTCAGCAACGTTAATGCCCATTTCGGTCAAGGCTTTGACCTTGCGCGGGTTGTTGGTCATCAAGCGCAGCGCGTCGATACCCAAGTGCTGCAGCATTGGCAGACAAATGGCGTAGTCGCGCTGGTCAGCGGCAAAACCCAGACGCTCATTGGCTTCAACGGTATCAGCGCCGCCGTCCTGCAATTCATACGCACGAACCTTGTTCAGCAGGCCAATGCCGCGGCCTTCCTGACGCAGGTACAGCAAGACACCACGCCCTTCAGAAGCGATGGCACGTAAAGCAGCTTCGAGTTGGGAGCCGCAGTCACAACGCTGGCTGAACAACGCGTCGCCGGTCAGGCATTCGGAATGAACGCGCCCCAGCACCGGAGCGCCATCGGATACGTCGCCCAGGCTCAACACGAGGTGTTCACGACCGGTCGCATGCTCAAG
The DNA here is from genome assembly GCF_022790535.1 of Pseudomonas maioricensis. Classification (GTDB taxonomy): domain Bacteria; phylum Pseudomonadota; class Gammaproteobacteria; order Pseudomonadales; family Pseudomonadaceae; genus Aquipseudomonas; species Aquipseudomonas maioricensis. The sequence goes on along the minus strand of NZ_LOHG01000013.1, from coordinate 20,970 downwards.
AAAGCCATGCATGGTGAATTCGGCAAAAGGGGTAGGCAGCTTGGAAGCGGCTACAAATACGACGGGCACCGTGTGCTCCTGATCAGTATGGGACTGGAAATTCGCAAGGCACGCATTGTAACAGCACGCCCCTGTAGACGCTTATGCCGAATTGTGGGGCATACAGATCAGGAAGTTAGATTGATGAGAATCTACTGTAGGAGTGACCGGGGTGGCGCTCCACCTTGCTCGCGATAGCGTCAGCACAGGCGATATATTCATCGACTGGCAGACCGAATCGCGAGCAAGCTCACTCCTACAGGTACTGTGTTTGCTACGTGACAGCGTGGTATCAGGGACACCGGAGCCGCTCCTACAGGGCTTTATTTTCAGATCAAATCCACGCCCAGGCCCAAACCAGGCCCTGCATTGCCGCCCAGGCGAACACGCCCGCCAGCACGTCGTCGAGCATGATCCCGACGCCACCGTGCACCTTGCGATCGATCCAGTGAATGGGCCACGGCTTGAGAATGTCGAAAAAGCGGAATACCAGAAACCCCACCAACAACCAGACCCAGCCTTCGGGCACCAGCCACAGCGTGATCCACATGCCGACCATTTCGTCCCAGACGATACCTTCATGATCGTGCACGCCCAGATCGTCAGCGACTTTGCCGCACAGCCAGAAGCCGAAGAGCATGGTGATGCCGAGCATCAGCCAGTAGCCCCAGTCCGGAAGCATCTGCCAGAGCGGAATGAACGGCACAGCCACCATGGAGCCCCAGGTTCCCGGTGCTTTGGGCAGCGTGCCGGAACCGAAACCGAACGCCAGGAAATGCCATGGGTTGGTCCATACCGACGGTGGAACGAATTCTGCCGGGACCTGCTTTGGATGATCTGTCACGGTGTCTCCCGAAAATGTTGGTAGCCGCGTGCCAGGACAGGAATGTCATGACCATTGGTGTCGATCAGCAAGACGCCTTCGCCTGCCTCGACCCGCCCGATTACATGGATGGGCAACCCTGCGTCGAGCAAGGCCTGCAAGTGTTCCGGTGGCAGCGTGAACGCCAGTAAATAATCGTCGCCACCACTCAATGCAGCCTCTCGCGCAGCCTGTAACCCGGTAAAGGCTAGCAAATGCTCAGACATCGGCAGCTTGTCCTGCTCAACCAGCAACCTGACGCGTGAAGCGCGTGCGATATGACCGCAATCGGCCAACAGGCCATCGGAGATGTCCAGAGCGGCTGTAGCCTTGCCACGCAACGCCAACCCAAGAGCCAGTTGCGGCTGCGGCGACCAGTACCTCGCCAACAAGGCGTCTGCGGTAGACGCCTCAGTGGTGCGCTGGTTCAACACAAGGGGCAATGCGCCTGCTGCATCGCCCAACGGTCCACCTACACACAGCAGGTCGCCGGGCCGTGCGCCGCTGCGAGTCAATGCCTGCCCCGCCGGCACCCGGCCAAACACCGTCACCGTCAGGCTCAATGGCCCACGCGTAGTATCGCCGCCCACCAATTGCAGGCCGCATTGCTGCGCCATCAGGTTCAAGCCTTGAGCAAAAGCCTGTAGCCAGTCTGCAGAAACTTCAGGGAGGGTTAACGCGAGGGTGAAGGCAACGGGGGTTGCGCCCATGGCAGCAAGATCGCTGGCTGAAACACCCAGCGCACGCTGCCCCAGCAGGAAAGGATCGCAGACGTCAGGGAAATGCACACCGACGACCAGCGTATCGGTCGAGATTGCCAACTGCTCACCGGGCGGCAGCGTCAGCAAAGCGCAGTCATCACCAATCCCGAGCGCCACACCCTCGCCCGCTTGAGCGCAAGGCGCAGCAGCGAAGTAATTGCGGATCAGCTCAAACTCGCCCATCAGAATCTCTTGTTATGTTTGATAACACCCCGTGGGAACACATAACTCCGGTAAGAGCCAACTTGTTGGCGAAGCGTCAGTTCAGGCTGATCGTCTGCATCTGACAAACCGCCTCGCCAACAAGTTAGCTCCTACCGGGATTGCGTCCAGCCTGAAGGCTTAGCGCTTGTACGCTTTGACTTCAGCTTCACGCAGGCTAGGGGCCAGTTTGTCCAGCACGCCATTGACGAACTTGTGGCCGTCAGTGGAGCCGTAGACTTTCGCCAGCTCAATGCCTTCGTTGATCACAACGCGATACGGCACGTCGACGCGTTTGAGCAACTCGTAGGTGGACAGGCGCAGGATGGCCAGTTCAACCGGGTCGAGTTCTTCAATGGTCAGGTCCAGGCAAGGCTTCAACGCCGCGTCGATTTCATCGATGTTGGTCGGTACGCCGCGCAGCAGTTCGCTGAAATAGGGGCCGTCGACGTCTTTGAAATCGTTATCGACGCGGAACTGCGCCTCGATTTCATTCAGCGAATGACCCGCCATGTGCCACTGGTAAAGTGCCTGAGTTGCAAGCTGACGGGCTTCCCGACGCTTGACGCTCTTGGATGGCTTGCCAGCGTCCGCAGGTTTTGGGTCGCGCGGGTTGAACTGATCGCTATCGTCGGAAATCACTTGGCCTCCAACTGCGCCAGCAGGCTTACCATTTCAAGGGCAGACAACGCAGCTTCTGCGCCTTTGTTACCGGCTTTGGTGCCGGAGCGCTCGATGGCTTGCTCGATGGTATCGACAGTCAGCACGCCGAAAGCAACCGGCACGCCGAACTCCATGGAAACCTGGGACAGGCCTTTGACGCACTCACCAGCGACGTATTCGAAGTGCGGAGTACCGCCACGAATCACTGCGCCGAGGGCGACGATGGCGGCGAACTCGCTGCGCTGAGCAACTTTCTGCACAACCAGCGGGATTTCGAAGGCACCCGGAGCGCGGATGATGGTGATGTCGCTTTCCTTGACGCCATGGCGTACCAAAGCATCAACAGCGCCGCTCACCAGACTTTCCACGACGAAGCTGTTGAAACGGCCAACTACCAGAGCGTAGCGGCCTTGGGGAGCGACGAAGGTACCTTCGATGGTCTTCAGGGTCATTCGTGTAAGTCTCGTATTAAAGAGCAAGTACGCCTTGGGGCGGACTATAGGGATGTTAGGCCACGAAACAGATTAGCCGGCGGTACGTACAAAAGCGCACCACCCGACCGGTCTTTATTCGGAGGGCACGTATTCTACAACTTCCAGATCGAAACCGGATATCGCATTGAACTTCATTGGTGAACTCATCAGGCGCATTTTACGCACGCCAAGGTCACGCAAGATCTGCGAACCGGCACCTACAGTGCTGTAAGTAGTCGGCGATTTGATCGGCAACTGCCCTGCGGTTTCACGGATATGTGCAAGCAAAACGTCGCCATCCAGCGGATGACCGAGTAGCAGCACAACCCCGCTGCCCGCCTCGGAAACCGCAGACATCGCGGCGCGCAGGCTCCATCGGCCGGGCTGTTTGACCATCAACAGGTCACGCAATGGGTCCATGTTGTGTACACGAACCAGCGTCGGTTCTTCGGCGCAAATCTTGCCCAGAGTCAGCGCGAGGTGGACGTCACCTTCGACGGAATCGCGGTAAGTCACCAGGTTGAACTGGCCCAGTTCGCTGTCCATTGGCTGCTCGGCAATCCGCTGAACGGTACGTTCGTGGATCATCCGATAGTGAATAAGGTCGGCGATCGTACCGATCTTGATGTCGTGTTCCGCCGCGAAAGCTTCCAGTTCAGCGCGACGCGACATGGTGCCGTCGTCGTTCATTACTTCACAGATCACGCCGCTTGGCTCGAAACCGGCCATGCGAGCAAGGTCGCAAGCCGCCTCGGTATGCCCGGCGCGAGCCAGCGTACCGCCCGCCTGGGCCATCAGCGGGAAGATGTGGCCTGGGCTGACGATATCTTCGGCCTTGGCATCTTTGGCAGCAGCGGCCTGCACAGTGCGGGCGCGGTCGGCCGCAGAGATACCGGTGGTCACGCCTTCGGCTGCTTCGATGGACACAGTGAACTTGGTGCCGAAACCGGAACCGTTGCGCGGCGCCATTAAAGGCAACTTGAGAGCCTCGCAACGTTCGCGGGTCATCGGCATGCAGATCAGGCCACGGGCAAAGCGGGCCATGAAATTGATGTGTTCGGCCTTGCAGCATTCGGCGGCCATGATCAGGTCGCCTTCGTTCTCGCGGTCTTCGTCATCCATGAGGATGACCATTTTGCCCTGGCGAATGTCTTCAACCAGTTCTTCGATGCTATTGAGCGCCACGCGGCACCCCCTTCAATTCAGGATTTGAGGTAGCCGTTGGCGGCCAGAAAACTTTCAGTGATGGTGCCAGCCTGCCCTTTCGAGGAATCGGCGGCCTTGTCGCCCATCAGCAAACGCTCCAGATAACGCGCCAGCAAATCCACCTCGAGGTTGACCTTACGACCCGGCCGGTAGTCGGCCATGATGGTTTCGGCCAGGGTGTGCGGCACGATAGTCAGCTCGAACTCGGCACCGTCAACGGCGTTCACGGTCAGGCTGGTGCCATCAACCGTGATAGAACCTTTGTGCGATATGTACTTGGCCAGCTCACGGGGAGCGCGCACTTTGAACTGGATGGCACGGGCGTTTTCCTCACGGGAAACGATTTCGCCAACCCCGTCGACGTGACCGCTGACCAAATGGCCACCCAGACGCGTCGTCGGGGTCAGGGCCTTTTCCAGATTGACCGGGCTGCCCGTCTTCAGGTCGATGAACGCCGTAACGTCGAGGGTTTCACGGCTGACGTCAGCCCAAAAGCCATCACCGGGTAGCTCTACAGCAGTCAGGCAGACGCCATTGACCGCGATGCTATCGCCCAGCTTGACGTCGCTCAGATCAAGTTTGCCGGTCTCAACATAAACGCGGACATCGCCGCCCTTAGGGGTGATGGCGCGGATGCTGCCGATGGATTCGATGATGCCAGTAAACATGGGTCCTCCAGGAGAACAAGCCCAGCGCGCTGAGCGAAAGGCCGAAATTATACGCCGGGGGCGAGCTTGGGGGTGGCAATGACTCGCCAGTCATCTCCAACGGCGCGGATATCGGTGATTTTCAGCTCCAGAGCCTCGCTCATCTGCGCCAGCGGCAGATCAAGCAATGGCCGGGCTGAAGAGCCGAGGAACTTGCCCGCAACAAAAATCTGGAACTCATCCACCAGCCCCAGGCGAGTAAAAGCGCCCGCCAGACGTGGACCGGCCTCGATCAATACGTCATTGACGCCACGCGCGGCCAACTCGACCAGTAACTTGCGCAGGTCGACATGACCACCACTACCGGCCAGGGCCAGCATGTCATGACCTTCATCGTGATAACGCTCGCGGGCCGAGGCAGCTGCGCAGGTCGCGACCAGCGCGTGCCCGGCCTGGAAGAAAGGAGCATCCAGCGGCACTCGCAAACGCCCATCGATCAGCACTCGAAGTGGCGGACGCGTCATCGCCAGCGCGGTGAGTTCGGCATTCAGGCCCAACTCATCGGGACGGACAGTCAAACGGGCTTTGTCGGCCAGCACCGTATCGGCACTGGTCAGCACGACACTCGACTCTGCACGCAAACGCTGCACTGCCGAACGCGCCGCAGGACCTGTAATCCACTGGCTCTCGCCGCTGGCCATGGCAGTACGGCCATCAAGGCTCATGGCGAGCTTGACCGTCACGTAAGGCAGCCCCTTGATCATGCGCTTGAGAAAGCCTTTGTTAAGCGCACGGGCATCGTCTTCAAGCACGCCGCACTGCACCGCAATCCCTGCGTTCATCAACCGCAGCAAGCCACGCCCGGCCACATCGGGATTAGGATCCTGCATGGCAGCGACGACCCGGCCCACGCCTGCATTGACCAGTGCATCGGCGCACGGCGGTGTACGCCCGTGATGGCTGCAAGGCTCCAGGGTGACGTAAGCCGTCGCGCCTTTAGCTTTATCGCCTGCCTGCCGCAATGCATGCACTTCCGCATGCGGCTCACCAGCCCGGGCGTGCCAGCCTTCGCCGACGATCTGCCCGTCGCGCACGATCACGCAGCCGACCCTTGGATTGGGATGGGTGGAGTAAATCCCTTTGCGCGCCAGTTCCAGCGCGCGCGCCATATAATGGGTGTCCAGCGCGGTTTGTTCAGTCAACGAAGCACTCACTCTTTAGCTGGCTCGCGAGCCAAACGATCGATTTCTTCGCGGAATTCGTTGAGGTCCTGAAAACGCCTGTAAACAGAAGCAAAGCGGATATACGCCACTTCGTCGAGCTTTTGCAGTTCGCCCATGACCAGATTGCCCACCACCAGCGACTTGACCTCGCGTTCGCCGGTCGCGCGCAGCTTGTGCTTGATGTGCACCAGCGCAGCTTCCAGACGCTCCACGCTCACCGGACGCTTCTCAAGGGCACGCTGCATACCGGCGCGCAGCTTCTCTTCATCGAAAGGCTGACGGCTGCCGTCTTGCTTGATCAGGCGCGGCAGCACCAGTTCGGCGGTTTCGAAGGTGGTAAAACGCTCACCGCAGGCGAGGCATTCGCGGCGACGGCGAACCTGATCGCCCTCGGCTACCAGGCGGGAATCGATGACTTTGGTGTCGTTGGCACCGCAGAAGGGACAGTGCATGGTGGCAGGCAACAAAATAGGAAGGGCCGCCATGGTAGCGCATCCCGCTGGCAAGACAAGTCTTGGGCTTTGCGCTATATAGACGCGCATCTGACGCAGTGTTCGGCGATACTGCGCCTAATTGGGCTATTTACCCGCGTTTGCGGGTAATTTATCACTGCCGTCATCGAGCGGTTTGCTGCTGTCCTTCGTATTTGATTTTTTGTTGGAGCTGTTCATGACGCTACGACCGCTGATGTTCCTCAGCCTGTTTGGCTTGCTTGCCGCGTGCAGCAGCAATGAAACACCTGATCCTGTCCCGGCCAAACCGGTTTCAGCGCCTGTCGTCAAGGCGCCAACTGGCCCCGGCCCGTTGCAGCCGTTCCAGCGCGAACTGAGCGGCCAGTTGCTGGGCGTGCCCGCCGGAGCAGAGGTCGAGCTGGCATTGCTGGTAATCGACGAGCGAGGTCGTCCGCAAAAACTGCTGACCAGCACCAAACTGCAAGGTAATAACCAATCGCTGCCATTCCAGCTACGATTCAATCCGGAAGCCTTTCCAGTCGGCCAGCGCGTTGAATTACGCGGTCGTGCCAGCAAGTCCGGACAACTGATCCTGCACCTGCCGTCATTGCGCATTGAACAACCAACCACACAGGCGTTGGGGCCTTTGCAGTTCGAAACTGCGCCATGACTGCACCGCTACACCTGCAACGGGCGCTGAGCGAATTGCTCGGCGATGCACAATTGGTCGCCACAGCCTTGCCTGAAACAGACTTGCAGCTGTGGTTGATTGATGCGGAAAACATGGACCGTGCCTTCAGCCCCGAAGAAACCCGACGCATTCTTGAAGATCCGCCGTACTGGAGTTTCTGCTGGGCCAGCGGCCTGGCCCTGGCGCGGTTTCTGGCTGAGCATCCGCATTGGGTCGCTGGCAAGCGGGTGCTGGATTTCGGTGCCGGTTCGGGCGTTGCTGGGATTGCAGCGGCTAAAGCGGGCGCGTTGGAGGTGGTGGCCTGTGACCTTGACCCACTGGCCCTCGCAGCCTGCCGCGCCAATGCCGAGCTTAACGGTGTGCAGTTGAGCTATTCGGCGGACTTCTTTGCCGAAGCGGATCGCTTCGACCTGATCATCGTCGCTGACGTGCTCTACGACCGGGCCAATTTACCCTTGCTGGATCAGTTTCTCAGTCGCGGGCGGCAAGCCTTGGTGGCGGACTCGAGAGTGCGTGACTTTCAGCATCCTTCTTATGAACGGCTGGGCGTCTTTGAAGCGCATACGCTGCCGGATCTGGCTGAGCCCCATGAGTTTCGCAAGGTGAGCCTCTACCACGCTGAACGAGTTGAAATGCAATCCCCTGTGGGAGCGAGGCTTGCCCGCGAAGAACGATAACGCGTTTTCCTGCCACACCGAGGCGACCGATTCGCGGGCAAGCCTCGCTCCAACAGATCTCTCGACTCATCGCTTTGCGCAAACCCAAGCGCCCTTTATAGTTGGCCCCATTCAGATCCCCGAGATTCGCAATGAACCAGGACACGACTTACATCTTCGACGCTACGGCGGCGACCTTTCAGCAACTGGTCATCGACAAGTCTTTCGACCAACCCGTATTGGTGGATTTCTGGGCCGAGTGGTGTGCGCCCTGCAAAGTGCTGATGCCACTGCTGGCGCAAATTACCGAGAGTTATCAGGGCGAATTGCTGCTGGTGAAGGTCGATTGCGATGCAGAACAGGACATCGTCGCTCGTTTCGGCATTCGCAGCTTGCCAACCGTAGTGCTGTTCAAGGACGGCCAGCCGGTTGATGGTTTCACCGGCGCACAGCCTGAGTCGGAGATCCGCAAGGTCCTCGAACAACATGTGGTCATGCCCGCACCAAAGGCCGCTGATCCGCTCAAACTGGCTCAGGAAATGTTTGCCGAAAGCCACTTCGCAGAAGCCGAAGCAGCGCTGCAACAGATGCTGACCGAGGACAACACCAACGCCGCGGCGCTGATTCTGTATGCCCGTTGCCTGGCAGAACGTGGCGAGCTGGGTGAGGCTCGTCAGGTACTGGACGCGGTAAAAACCGACGACCATAAAGCAGATCTGGCCGGTGCCCGTGCGCAACTGACCTTTTTGGCTGAAGCCAAGGCGCTCCCGGATGCGGCAGACCTCAAGGCTCGTCTGGCGCAAAACCCTCAGGATGATGAAGCTGTACACCAGTTGGCGATTCAACAACTGGCCCGTCAGCAATACGAAGCTGCGCTGGAAGGCTTGCTGAAGCTGTTCATTCGTAACCGCAACTACGCCGACGGCCTGCCGCACAAAACCCTGCTGCAAGTCTTCGACCTGCTGGGCAACGACCATCCGCTGGTCACCGCCTACCGTCGCAAGTTGTTTGCTGCGCTGTACTAAGCGCTCGTACCAACCCAGCTGTAGAGCGGCGCGTCCTGCCCGCTCTCGACCTTAACTTGCGAACTGTGGCGCAAGCGCACTAACAGGCGCTTGCCCGCTGCTGTGCTGCCGGTCAGCCCTTCCAGTTGATCCAGCAACTCCGGCCCATTGATCTGCCCGGCCTTGCGCAGCAGATCCAAAGCGATCAGCCAGAGCTTGTCGTCCTGACTTGCTGGCTTGCTGGCCTCAACTGGCGCTGCAGCTTCAGGCTTGGCGGCTTTTAGTTGAGCGCCGAGCTGCGCCCAATCGCCTTCGTCCAGCTCCAGCGTCAAATCCACCGGCCAGTCGCCAACGGTTCCACGAATACGCAACATGGGTGCTTCCTCTTTTTTTGCAGGGGGACATGCTCGCATAGATTCATCTTTTTGCACCGACCTTGTAGGAGCTGCCGAAGGCTGCGAATTCGGTATGCCATGAGAATGCTTTCGCAGCCTTCGGCAGCTCCTACAGAGGTACAGATAGCAGTATTTGTGGGAGCAGAGCTTGCTCGCGATACAGGCACCGCAAATGTCAGGTCGATCGAGTCCAGTCTTATCGCAGGCGAGCCTGGCTCCCACAGGGTTAGCGGCGATCCGCAGACTTTTCCTACATCTCAGATCGCTATCGTTACCTCCCTGAACCCGCCCCTCATCGGTAATGTGCGCCAGTCGTTGCCGCAGCAGCGAACGGGTTTCGCAGCCTGAGCAGTGCATACCCTCAGCACCAAATCTATATGGCGGCTGTACTTGGGACACCTTCGGGTGTGCCGGGTTGGGTGTGCTCGGTCTGCGAACCCATGTACAGCTGCCACCCAGCGTTTCGCAGCGTTTGAAGGCAGCTCTTGGATCACATCTACCTCGAGCTTAACCATGAAATCAAAAAGAAAATCTCACCACCCCATCGACTGCCTCCACGAAGCCAAAACCCAAGGCTTCGCCTACCTCACGCCCGATGAACATCGCCTTATAGAAACCCTGCGCTGGACCAGTCATGGCGGGCGAACAATCATTTATACGTTGGCTCAGGACCTGCGCCGGGCAAGGCCTTGGGAACGGCGCGTTTAATAATTGGAATACATCACCCGGGTAGGAGCCAACTTGTTGGCGAGGCATTGGACCTGCGTAACCAGAACGATTGTCTCGCCAACAAGTTGCCTCCTACCGGGAACGTGGTCCTTACCCAAATCGAAATTCCAACTCACGCCCCCGCCAATAATTGTTATAAGATCACATAACGATCTTTATCCAGTCATGTCCGGAGTCTGTTTTTATGCGCCGTCTGCTGCTCGCTTTGCCCTTCGCCCTGCTTCCACTCGCCATGGCTAATGCGGCCCCCGAGCATAATCACGACCATGAACACGGCAGCCTCGGTGCGCACGAGCATGGCGTCGGGCGGCTGGACGTTGCACTGGTCGGCGGCACGCTGGAGTTCGAGCTGGACAGCCCGGCCATGAACCTCGTGGGTTTTGAGCATCTGGCGACCAGCGCAGAGGACAAAGCCAAAGTCGCCGCCGCCAAAGATGTGCTGCTCAAGCCCCACGCCCTGTTCAGCATTCCGGAGGCTGCGGAGTGCAACGTGGTTTCCCAGAAGCTGGAAAGCCCGCTGTTCGGTGACAAGCCTGACGCTGACGCAGGCCATGATCATGACCACGATGCAAAAGACGGTCACGATGAGCACGAGCACAGCGAAATCCATGGCACTTACAAATTCACCTGTAAGGTCCCGGCAGTGCTGAAAACCCTCGACCTGTCGAACATCTTCAAGTCGTTCCCGGCCACCGAAAAGCTGCAGGTGCAGTTGATTTCACCAAAAGGTCAGTCGGGTGCCGAAGTACGTCCAAGCAATCCAAGCCTGAAATTCTGATTCAGCTATTGTTGAAAACCGACCGGGCTTGCCCGGTCGTTTGATTTCCATTCAGCCGGATTACAACAACGGTTATGACCCAAGCACTTATCGAACTGTCCGACCTTGGTTTTACTTGGCCAGGCCATGCGCAATTGCTGGATATCCCGGCATTTCGTCTGGAGCCAGGCGAAACCCTGTTCCTCAAAGGCCCAAGCGGCAGTGGCAAGACGACGCTGCTGGGCTTGCTGGGCGGTGTGCAAAAGCCCAATCGCGGCAGTATTTGCCTGCTGGGCCAGGAGCTGACCGAGCTCTCATCGGGTGAGCGTGATCGTTTCCGGGTCAATCACACCGGCTATATCTTCCAGCAATTCAACCTGCTGCCGTTTCTCTCGGTGCGTGAAAACGTCGAGCTGCCTTGTCACTTCTCCAAAGTTCGCGCGAAGCGAGCGAGCCAACGCCACGGCAGCGTAGAAAATGCTGCCGTTACGCTGTTGGCCCATTTGGGGTTGAACGATCCGCAGATGCTCAGCCGCCGCGCCGACTCACTGTCCATCGGCCAGCAACAACGGGTGGCGGCCGCACGGGCTTTGATCGGCCAGCCAGAATTGGTGATCGCTGACGAACCGACCTCCGCGCTGGATGCCGATGCACGAGAAGCCTTCATCAAATTGTTGTTCGCCGAATGCCGCGAAGCTGGCAGCAGCCTGTTGTTCGTCAGCCATGACCAGAGCCTGGCACCGCTGTTCGACCGCAGCCTGTCGTTGTCCGAACTCAATCGCGCCGCCGTCGCCGTAGAGGTTTGAGATGTATTTGTTTCGCCTAGCCATGGCCAGTCTGGCTAACCGCCGCTTTACCGCTTTCCTCACTGCGTTTGCCATCGCCTTGTCGGTATGCCTGCTGCTGGCGGTTGAGCGGGTGCGCACCGAGGCGCGCGCCAGTTTTGCCAGCACGATCAGCGGGACGGATCTGATCGTCGGCGCCCGTTCTGGCTCAATCAACCTGTTGCTGTATTCGGTGTTTCGTATCGGTAACGCGACCAACAATATTCGTTGGGACAGCTTTGAAGAAATCGCCCAGAGCAAACAAGTGAAATGGGCAATCCCGATTTCCCTGGGCGATTCCCATCGCGGCTATCGGGTGATGGGCACCAACGAAAACTACTTCGAGCACTACCAGTTTGGCCGCCAGCAACACCTGGAACTGGCTCAGGGTCGAGCCTTTGCGACAGATCCATTTGAAGTGGTGCTTGGCGCAGAAGTGGCCGACGCCTTGAAGTACAAGCTGGGTGACAAACTGGTGCTGGCCCACGGCGTGGCGGCGATCAGTCTGGTCAAGCACGACGACAAGCCATTTACTGTGGTGGGCATTCTGAAACGCACCGGCACGCCGGTGGATCGCACGTTGCACATCAGTCTCGGTGGTATGGAAGCCATCCATATCGACTGGCAAAACGGCGCGCCTGCCCACGGCAACGGACGCATTACTGCGGATCAGGCGCGCAACATGGACCTGACGCCCAAAGCCATTACGGCATTTATGCTGGGCCTGAACAGCAAGATCGCCACCTTTTCTATGCAGCGCCAGATCAACGAGTTCCGCGGCGAACCATTACTGGCGATCCTGCCCGGCGTCGCGCTTCAGGAGCTGTGGAGCCTGATGGGTACAGCGGAAAAAGCGCTGTTCGTGATTTCCCTGTTTGTGGTGCTGACCGGCTTGATCGGCATGCTGACGGCCATTCTTACCAGCCTCAATGAAAGACGCAGAGAGATGGCGATTCTACGCTCCGTGGGCGCTCGCCCCTGGCACATCGCGACTCTGCTGATCATGGAAGCGTTCGCCCTGGCGCTGGCGGGCGTGGTCAGCGGCATGGTGCTGCTGTATATCGGCATCGCTGCAGCCCAAGGTTATGTGCAAACTAATTACGGGCTATTTCTACCGCTTTCTCTGCCCAGCGAATATGAATGGACGCTGCTCGGTGGCATTCTGGCTGCCGCATTATTGATGGGCGTTGTGCCTGCGTGGCGTGCGTATCGGCAGTCGCTCGCCGATGGCCTGTCGATCCGTTTATGAGGACGTTGAACATGCGGCGCCTGTTGTTGATTTTGCTGTTGTCGGTCAGTTCACCGTTATGGGCGGCCGAACCGCGGGTGCTGACCTGGGAAGAGATGATCCCACCGGACGCACCGAAAATCGCGCCGATAACTGCGCCTATTCATGACATGTCCAAGCTGTCCGATGCGCTGTCAGTGGAGTCAGCGCCCGCCGCACATCAACAAGCCCCTCATGCGCCGGTGGTGAAGGCGCTGGATGGTCTGCAGGTGCGCTTGCCCGGATACATCGTGCCGCTGGAAGTCAGCGAGGAGGGCCGGGTAATCGAATTCTTGCTAGTGCCGTATTTCGGGGCTTGCATCCACGTACCTCCACCGCCTTCGAATCAGATTGTGCACGTCACCAGCGAGCTGGGCGTCAAAGTCGAAGAGCTGTATCAGCCGTACTGGATCGAAGGGCCAATGCAGGTCAAAGCGTCCACCAGCGAGCTGGCCGATGCGGGTTACAGCATGGAAGCCGATACGATTCTGGTCTATGAGTTGCCCGATAATTAGGCCCTGTTGGAGGGGTCGCCTGAAAAGGCGCGCGATCCCGTGGGACCTGATTCATCCGGGAAGGCAGTATTCCTGACGAAGCAGATGCAGCGGAGTGCCGGCCTTTTCGCGAACAAGTTCGCTCCTACCGGTTTGGCACAAAAGATCGTTTAAGGGGCTTCATTGCGATTTCATTGAGCTGTGTCAAAGCCTTGGTTCAGACGCTCCGTACCATTGGCGCCAGACAACTTGAATCGCCTTTTGGAGCTCCCATGAACAAGACCTTGCTCAGCGCTTCCCTCTTTGCGCTGGCGCTCAGCGCCCCCTTCGCCGCTCAGGCTTACGAGGCGGGTGACTTCATCGTTCGCGCGGGTGTTGCGCACGTTGAACCGAATGAAGACAGCGGCGAGATCAAACTCGACGGCACCAAAGTCTCAGGCACCAAGGCAACGGTTGATGGCGAGAATCAGCTTGGCCTGACGTTCGGCTACATGATCACCCCGCACGTGGGTATCGAGCTTCTGGCCGCAACACCCTTCAGCCACACCGTTTCGGTAAAAGGCCTCGGCCCTGGCCTTGATGGCAAGCTGGCAGACATCAAACAACTGCCGCCGACGCTGTCACTGCAGTACTACCCAATGGAAGCGTCGTCGAAGTTTCAGCCGTACGCGGGCGTCGGTATCAACTACACCACGTTCTTCGATACCGATCTGACAGGCAATCGCAAAGACCAAGGCTTCAGCAACCTGAAGATGAAAGACTCGGTGGGTCTTGCTGCACAACTTGGTATGGACTACATGCTGACCGACAACATTCTGGTCAACGCGTCGGTCTGGTATGTGGACATCGATACTGAAGCCACTGTGGACGGCCCTTCGGCGCTGAGCGTTGGCAAGACCAAAGTGAGCGTGGACATCGATCCGTGGGTTTACATGGTCGGTGTGGGTTACAAGTTTTAAGACGCGGCGCACACTGGACCTGTAGGAGCTGCCGAAGGCTGCGAAGCATTTCTTCTGGCACACCGCAATCGCAGCCTTCGGCAGCTCCTACAGGTCAACGGTTTGCAGTAATCGGCCACAAAAAAAGCACCTCATCGGTGCTTTTTTTGTGGGTCGCGAACGGCTATCAGCGACCGAGTAGTTTCGCCAGACCGACTTTCAACGGTGTTGGCTCACCCAAGGCGAACCGCTCCAGCAAGCGCTGGTTGTTGGCTCGTGAGTGACGGATGTCGCCGGAACGCGCGGTTTGATAGGTCACTTGTGGCTGCTTGCCCACTACTTCTGCCAATGCCGCCAACAGCTGATTCAAAGACGTGGTCTGATTCAGCCCTACGTTGACCGCGCCCGACTCGACCTTCGGCAAATCCAGCGCTTGATTCAGTAGCTTGACCACATCGCCCACGTAGAAAAAATCCCGGGTTTGCTCGCCATCGCCAAACACCGCGATGGGCAGCCCTTTTTCCGCGCGCTCGGCAAAAATGCTGATCACGCCAGAATAGGGAGACGAAGGATCCTGGCGAGGGCCGAAGATGTTGAAGAAACGAAAGACTACCGGCTCCAAACCATGCTGACGGCCATAGAAATCGAGGTAGTGCTCACTGGACAATTTATCCGAAGCGTATGGCGTCAGAGGAGCTTTGGGCGTGTCTTCGCCAATCGCTTCGCCTTCGCCGTTGTTGCCGTACACCGCCGCACTGGAGGCAAAAACCACACGTTTGATACCCGCCTCACGCATGGCTTCGCAGACATTCAGGGTGCCGATGAAATTGCTCTGATGCGTACGCACCGGATCATCCACGGAGGCTTGCACTGAGGCAACAGCTGCCAGATGCACAACAGCCTTGCAGCCCATCGCCGCGCGCTTCACCAGATCGGAATCTGCGACATCGCCTTCGATCAGCTCGATACGCGGGTTATCCAGCGGCAGGTTGCTGCGCTTGCCGGTAGAAAGGTCATCAAGAATGCGCACCGCGTGCCCTTGGGCCAGCAGCGCGTCGGCCAGATGCGAGCCAATGAAACCGGCACCGCCGGTAATCAGGACAGGAGAATCAGACATGACGGTAATAACGATCCAGAAGGCTCGGCAACCCGGCGCGCCATGCGCGGGGTTTGATACCGAAGGTATGGAGGATTTTCTTGCAGGCAAGCACGCCATGTTGCGGCTCGTCGCTGGCATCGGCACCCGCGGCATGGGCCTGCGCAGTCGGAGCTTCAACCGCAAGAGCATGTAGCAGGCGGGCTTCAGTGAGAATGGCCTGCCCCAGCGCCAGAGGCGTTGTCGCCTCGTGGCCAGCGTAGTGGTAGGTGCCCCACAGCGGCGCTTCACAATCGAGTTGTTTGAGCACTGCGATCATTACCCGGGCTGCGTCATCCACAGGAGTCGGGTTGCCACGTCGATCGTCAGCCATCAACAGTTCCTGAGCCAGTTCGGCACGGCTCAGAAAACGCCCCAGCACGCCATCGGCGCTGTCATCGAGCAGCCAGCCGAAACGCAGCAGCAGATGTTGAGGGCAGGTGGCACGCACGCTCTGCTCAATGCGCAGTAGCGCCTGGCCGCGAGCACCGAGCGGGACCGGTTCGTCCTTTTCGCTGTAGGCAGTCGCCCGCGAGCCATCGAATACCCGATAGCTGGAAGGTTGCAGCAGAACAATGTTGTGGTGCTGACACAGCTCGGCAAGGCGCTCAACCGAGCGCTCCTGACTGGACAGGCGTGTATCACTTACCGACTCTGCCTGAAACCAGTCGAAGTAGTAGGCAAGGTTAATCAAGGCATCGGGACGGGTGTCATCAAGCAATTGCGTCAGACTCGCTGCATCCCAGCCGTCTTGCGGCGGACGCGGTGCCAGGAAGCCAATGTCTTCCTCGGCACCCAGACGAATCAGCGCCTGCCCAAGGGCATTCCCGCCGCCCAACAGCATAAGGCGCATTCGCATAGAGTCAGCAGGCTCGATATCAAATTCAATTGAAATATTAGATGTAAAACGCCTGCAAACATATCACGTTGACGCGCAACCCCCAACCGTTGAGGGGTGTGGGATTTTTCTGCTCTAAACGCGAGCACAGGATTAACACCTAACCTGTGGGAGTTGGGCCTGCCCGCGACAGGCTGGACGCGATCTAAAGTGAATAGCATCCAGCCTGTCGCGGGCAAGCCCAGCTCCCACAGGGGATAGCACCTCAGTTCAAGATCTTCTGCGGCCCGCGCTACAACCGCCGATCAAAGGCGCTTGCATCTTCCCCTCGCCACCCTCATTAATTTGCCCATGAACCTACCGCTTATCCCAGACCCGGCGCTCGATGGCTTTCACCCGGCAGTCAGCGCCTGGTTTCGCAGTACATTCCCGGCGGTGACACCCGCCCAGGCTCAAGCGTGGCCGCTGATCAAGGCTCGACGCTCGACACTGATTGCCGCGCCCACCGGTTCAGGGAAAACCCTGACGGCGTTTCTTGCGGTACTCGACGATCTGGTCCATCAGGGCCTTGAGCAAGGCGGGGAACTGCCCGAGCAAACCTTCGTGGTTTATGTCTCGCCGCTCAAAGCGCTGTCCAACGACATTCAGATCAATCTGCAAAACCCGCTGGCGGGCATTACCGAGCAGTTGCAGCGCATGCATCTGCCGCCACTGCGCATAAGCACCGCCGTGCGCACCGGCGACACACCGCAAAAAGAACGCTCGGCGATGCGCAAAACGGCACCGCACATTCTGGTGACCACCCCCGAATCGCTGTATGTGCTGCTGGGTTCGGATTCTGGACGGCGCATGCTGGCAAGTACTCGCACAGTGATCGTCGATGAAATCCACGCCATCGCTGCCAGCAAACGCGGCAGCCATCTGGCGCTAACGCTGGAACGTCTGCAAGCGTTGTGCAGCGAACCGTTGCTACGTGTTGGCTTATCGGCCACGCAAAAGCCCATCGAGTTGGTGTCGCGCTTTCTGGTGGGCGCTGACCCACTCAAACGGCCCTGCTCCATTGTCGATATCGGCCACGCTCGCCCTCGCGACCTGGGGATCGAAGTGCCGCCTGTGCCCTTGGGCCCGGTCATGTCCAATGACGTATGGGAACTGGTTTACGATCGCCTCGCTGAACTGGCCCGCGAGCACCGCACTACGCTGATTTTCGTCAATACACGACGCATGGCCGAGCGCATGGCCCGTCATTTGAGCGAGCGACTGAGTAAAGAAGCGGTGGCTGCGCACCATGGCAGTCTGGCAAAAGAACAGCGACTGGATGCAGAACAGCGCCTCAAGCGCGGCGACTTGCAGGTGCTGATCGCGACCGCCTCGCTGGAGTTGGGTATCGATATTGGCGACGTGGACCTGGTCTGCCAGATTGCATCGCCTCGTTCCATTTCGGCATTTTTACAGCGGGTCGGACGCTCCGGCCACCACGTCGGTGGCACGCCCAAAGGCCGGCTGTTTGCGACCTCCCGGGACGACCTGATCGAATGCGCGGCATTGCTCGATTGCGTGCGGCGTGGCGAGCTGGATATTTTGCAGATCCCCAAAGCACCGCTGGACGTACTCGCGCAGCAGATTGTTGCGGAAGTCAGCCTCCAGGAATGGCCTGAGCAGGCGCTGTTGGATATGTTTCGTCGGGCTTCGCCTTACGCCGAACTCGACACCGATCACTACCAGGCCTTGCTCGGCATGCTGGCCGACGGGTACAGCGGACGGCAGGGTGTGCGCAGCGCTTACGTGCATCGCGATGCTCTGAACCGAACATTGCGTGGCCGCAGAGGCAGCAAGCTGACGGCTGTGACCAGTGGCGGCACGATCCCGGACAACGCCGATTACAGCGTGATTCTCGAGCCTCAGGCCCTGAATATCGGCACGGTCAACGAAGATTTTGCTGTCGAAAGTATCGCGGGCGATATCTTCCAGTTGGGCAACACGTCTTATCGCATCCTGCGGATTGAAACCGGCCGGGTACGCGTAGAAGACGCCCACGGTCAACCGCCCAATATTCCTTTCTGGCTGGGTGAAGCCCCGGGCAGAAGCGATGAGCTGTCATTTGCCGTGGCGCGCTTGCAAGGTCAGATTGATGAACTGCTGGGCGCCCACCCCGGGGATCTCCAGCCCTGCATCGACTGGTTAATCGACACGCTTGGGTTGAACCTGGCCAGTGCCGAGCAACTGGTGGATTACCTGGCCCGCACCCGCTCGATCTTGAGTGCATTACCGTCGCAAGACACGCTGATCATGGAGCGTTTTTTCGATGAGTCTGGCGGTACCCAACTGATAATCCACACCCCTTTCGGCAGTCGGCTCAACCGTGCCTGGGGTCTGGCATTGCGCAAGCGTTTTTGTCGAACGTTCAACTTCGAGCTGCAAGCGGCTGCCAGCGAAGACGCAATTGTCTTGTCGCTGTCTACCAGCCACAGCTTCGAGCTCGCCGAGGTCTGGCGCTATCTGAATTCCAGCACGGCAGAACATCTGCTGATCCAGGCGGTGCTGGACGCGCCGTTGTTTGGCGTGCGCTGGCGATGGAATGCGGGCACAGCGCTGGCTCTCCCCCGCTATACCGGCGGACGAAAAGTCGCGCCACAGCTGCAACGCATGAAAAGCGAGGACCTGATCGCAACGGTATTTCCGGACCAGATTGCCTGCCTGGAAAACATTGTTGGCGAGCGAGAGGTGCCTAATCATCCATTGGTGGAGCAAACCCTCGACGATTGCCTGCACGAAGCAATGGACGCCGAAGGCTGGCTGCAATTGTTACGGCGTATGGAAAGTGGCGAAGTTCGGTTGATCGCTCGTGACTTGCCCGCACCGTCGCCGCTGGCCGCCGAAATTCTTAACGCCCGACCTTACGCCTTTCTGGACGACGCTCCGTTGGAAGAGCGACGGACTCAGGCCGTGCTCAACCGGCGCTGGAGTGATCCGCAATCTTCGGACGATCTGGGTGCTCTGGATGCAGACGCCATTGCGGCCGTCAACGAAGAGGCGTGGCCGCAACCGCAGAACCTTGATGAAATGCACGAAGCGTTGATGAGCCTCAGTTGTGTGGCCAGCGCCGAGTCTGCGGCAAATGGGGACTGGCAGAGATGGCTGGAAACCCTGGCCCGCTCCGGACGTGCCACGCGCTTGCAAGTTGGCGTCGATCAGGCGTTGTGGATCCCCGTGGAACGCCTGAATTGTTTTCGGGCAATTTATCCACACGCGCAAATGCATCCACACCTGAGCGCATTGTCAGGCTTCGATGAGGATTGGGATCGCGACGAAGCGATTGTCGAGGTGGTTCGCGCTCGCTTGAGCGGTTTCGGTCCACTGCCAACGCGAGATATTGCTCAACCGCTGGCTTTGAGCGCCAGCCAGATCAGTCAGGCGTTGGCACGCCTGGAAAGCGAAGGCTACGTGCTGCGTGGCCGCTTCAGCCCTGGCGCCAGCGAGGACCAGTGGTGTGAGCGGCATCTGCTGGCAAGGATTCATCGCTACACGGTGCGGCGTCTACGGCGCGAGATCGAGCCGGTTTCGCTGCAGGACTTCATGCGTTTCCTCTTCGACTGGCAGCATTTGTCCACAGCCACTCGCAGCGAGGGCCGCGCCGCACTCCCGGAAATCATTGCCCAGTTTGAGGGCTTCAGCGCTGCTGCCGGGGCTTGGGACAGCGACTTGTTGTCCGCACGGATCAAGGATTACTCGCCCACATGGCTGGATGAATTCTGCCGCTCCGGCAAAGTCGTCTGGATGCGATTGGCGGCTAACAGCAAAACCGGAGGGGTGGCATTACGCAGTACGCCGATTGTGCTGCTCCCCCGCAGCCAGGTCAGTGTGTGGAGCGGCCTGGCCGCACAGCCGGAACCTGACGAACTCTCGCCTAAAGCACAGAAAGTCCATGCAGCGCTGCTCAGCCACGGCGCGATTTTTTTTGACGAGTTGGTGAGCGAAGCACACTTGCTGCGAGCCGAACTGGAAATCGCCCTGCAAGAGCTGGTGGCGGCCGGACTGGTCAACGCCGACAGCTTTGCCGGACTGCGCGCCTTGATCACGCCTGCCAGCAAACGGTCTGCGCACACCAGCAGACGCAATCGCGGGGCGTTTATCGGCGGGATGGACGATGCCGGACGCTGGGCGTTGCTGAAGCGCTCTTCGCGCCCCGCCACTCCCACGAACATGCGCCCTCAGTCCACCGCCCCAGAAATACTGGAACACGTTGCGATGACTTTGTTGCGGCGCTATGGCGTGGTGTTCTGGCGATTGCTGGAGCGTGAAGCTGATTGGTTACCGAGTTGGCGGGAATTACTGCGCACCTTTCATCGTCTTGAAGCCCGAGGCGAAATACGGGGCGGAAGGTTTGTCAGTGGCCTGGCAGGTGAGCAATTTGCTTTGCCGGAAGCGATTCCAGTGCTTCGGGAAATCCGCAAGCAACCCTTGGACGGCAGCCTGATCAGCCTGAGCGCTGTGGACCCTTTGAATCTCGTCGGTACGTTATTGCCGGGCAGCAAAGTCCCGGCGCTGGCAGGCAACAGACTGGTGTACCGAGATGGCATTCCGGCTGCGGCAATTATTGCGGGCAAGCCACAGTACTGGCTGGAGCTGGATCAGGAAGCGATGGCGCAGGTACGCGACAGGTTGTTGCGCTGAACGAGAAGGCCCCATCGCGAGCAAGCTCTGCGACTATCAAA
>NZ_LOHG01000012.1:113260-192998 GCF_022790535.1 Pseudomonas maioricensis | reverse complement strand
GGTTACTTTCGCGCTTTTCGAAAGTGACCCGCCGTAAGGGCGGAACCCCAACGTGGCCGTTACCCAGATAACGGATACACACACGCGTAAAAAACTCACGATATTTCAGACTTTTATCACTTCCCCCGAATCAACTCCCGCAACATAAACCGATTCGGATGACACGCCTCAGCCACACTGCGGGGTAATGGCAGTGGCTCATTGTCGAGCCAGGCGGCAAGCAACTCGGCGCACAGTGGCGCCGTAATCAGACCGCGCGAGCCATGACCGCTATTGATATACAAACCGTCTAGCCAAGGGCAGGGTGCATCGGGAATCTGCCGAGCGTCCTTGCCCAGCGCGGCATAAGCCTGAACAAATGCATCCCTGTCCGCCAACGGCCCGATGATCGGCAGATAATCCGGGCTGGTGCACCGGAACGCAGCCCGGCCTTGCAACTGTTCTACCGGTAGATGAGCAGCACCGAGACGCTCACTCAAGTCCGGAGAGATCTCCTGCAACAGCTGCAGATTGCCCAGATGATCGGCCGTCGTGGTGCTTAAGTCTTCATTGGTGAAATCAAAACTGGCCCCTAGCGTATGTTCACCCAGCCTTGCCGGAGCGACGTAGCCTTCAGCGCATACCACCGTGCCCAGTGCCTTGCTGGCAGCCGTTTGCGCCAGACGCGTGATCTGCCCGCGAATACGCTTGAGTGGTAACGAAGCACTCAAGGGGAATTGCCTGATATCGGCTGCTCCAGCAAGCACCACAACTTCTGCCTGATCCAGCAACTCCTCGCCATCCCACGCTTGCCATCGGGCAGATTCACGGCGCAGCTCGACGACGTTTCGATGAGTTTGCAGACGAATATTCTCGTGACCGACATGCGCACGGCACAAGGCTGGCGGATGCACCCAGCCGCCCTCAGGGAAGAACAAACCGCCACTTTCCAGCGCTATGCCACTGCGCGCTTCGGCGGCCGGTTGATCAACCTGATGCAATAACTCTTCAGGAAACGCTGCCGCCAGTTGCGCCTGACGCTGGGCTTCCTTGTCGTTGAAGGCCAGTTGCAGAACCCCGCAAGCATCCCAGTCCACGCCTCTTTGCAGGCGTTCGAGAATGCGCCGGGTGTAACCGAACCCGCTGAGTATCAACTGCGACAACGCCGTGCCGTGTGCCGATAGCTTCAGATAAAGCACACCCTGTGGATTACCCGACGCTTCCTGCGCAAGGTCGCTGTGGCGTTCTATCAACGTCACTCGCCAGCCCCTTGCCGCAAGGCTTGCAGCGGTGGTGCAGCCAGCCATGCCGCCGCCAATCACGATGGCTTTGCGTTCGCCTGCCAATGGCGCCGGGCGGGCAAACCAGGGCTTGATCGCTGGCACTGGCGGTGCCTCTTCCGGCCAGCCAAGGAACGTGCCGCGCAAAACTTCCCATTTGTGTCCAATGCCTGGCACTCGTTTCATTTTGAAACCTGCAGCATTCAGGGCACGGCGGACCCAGCCGGTGCTGGTGAAGGTACCAATCGTCGAGTTCGGCGCGGCCAATCGGGCCAGTTCGGCGAACAGCTCGGGTGTCCACATCTCCGGATTTTTCGCCGGAGCGAAGCCGTCCAGAAACCACGCGTCAATTTGTCCATCCAGCTGCGGCAGCATGTCCAGCACGTCACCGATTAGCAGGGTCAGCGTCACGCGTCCGCCGTTGAACACCAGGCGCTGAAAACCCTCATGCACCGCCACATACTGCTCCAGTAACGGCTCGGAAAAGGGCGACAGTTCAGGCCACAGTCCGAGGGCGCGCTTGAGGTCTGACTGGCTCAGCGGGAATTTTTCGACGCTGACAAAATGCAGTCGTGCAGACGCAGGTGCACACTCGGCGAACAGTTGCCAGGCGCAAAGAAAATTGAGACCGGTACCAAATCCCGTCTCGCCAATCACCAATCGCCCATTCACTGGCAATGCGCTGAAACGATCTCGCAGATCGTTTTGCACCAGAAATACGTGTCGGGTCTCTTCAAGGCCTGCCCCGGTCGCGAAGTAGACGTCGGAGAACTCCCGGGAAAGAGGGTTGCCCTGTTCGTCCCAGTCGATCTGGGCATGGCGGGTGATGGTCACGGTATGGCTCGGCTTGTGTACGGAGGGGGCGTGCATCTTAGCGTAGCAAGCGCCGCACCTGTAGGCGCTTCGGTGCGATCTTCTGCAGGGATTGCCGGGTTGTATGGCCTGGCATGAAGCAGAAAATCCCCATGCCGGTATTAACTATCTACCCCCTCAGGCACGACTAAACCTGATCACGTGCAGACTCTTCTATAGGAGTCATGCAATGAGCAAACCTGTAATCCAACCCCACCAGCGTCACATCAAAAATACCCTGCCATCCTGGTACGTCTATACAACCGCCGAACTGCGTCAGCGATTGCATCGCGACATGCTGCGCAGCCATCACCTTCGTGATCAGATGAGCAAGGCCCTCGGCGGCATGCAGGATCTAATGACATTCGCCCGTCCTTTGTTGAACCATGCACTCACCGAGGCATTCGGGCCGGGTCTGGATATCGACCGTGATCACTTTCGCCATGTTCGTTTTGCGGACACTTGGGTGCCACTGCCGGGGGAGTTGGTGGAGCGCAGCTTTACCGTGCAGTCGTTACTGGAAGCTGCGCTGCAGAACTTCCATCAGGAGGAGGTTGATGAGGTCACTGGCGACTCGGTGATTTATCACGGCAAGCCCAATCTTGCGAACTTCGCTTCGGGCACCAGTTACCCTCACGCCCTGAAGGTGTCGCCAGCGAAGTTTATGGCGTTATGTCGAACTCTGGATATTGGTGGCCAATACCAGAATCATCTCAAGTCTGTACTTGAGCCGGTTTCCGGCACGCTGGCGACGGGGGCGCTGACTACCAGTCAGATCAAGGATGTGCTGAGTCATCAGGTGCGTAATGCCTTGTATGTCGAGGCGCACCTTGCGTACATGCGAGGGAGCGAGGTGCTTTCCTGGGAGGCTTATCGTTCAGTCCTCTCAGCCATCGGGCACTGGGCGGATCAGGGGCGGGCGCAGGTTCTGGATATCCAGCGTCTGACGCTGCTCGGTTTTGCGGTGCGCGACGTTCTGGTGTTCCAGGCCCGCAACCTGACCGGCTGTGTGGTGTATCTGCCGGACGACCCGATAGCTCCTCTCAAAGAATACGATTCACTGGATCAGTTCGTGAAAGAGCTGCGCACAAAACTGAAAACTGGCGACTATCAGCGTTATTTCGCCGGTTTTATTGCGCAACGGCGCAGGGCCGAGTTTCTCGGCAGGCTCCGTGCGTGCCTGACGCCAATGCGCGAGCGTCGGGTGCCAGGAGATACAGGATTGATCCCCAGAATGTGGCTGGTACCGGAGGTCGATGCAGATGCCGATCTGCAACCGATCGCCGAGACCATTCCTTATCCACTGCTGGAGTATTTGTATTTTCAGCGAATGCTGCGCATCAAGGACGACGCCAGAGCATTGGCTGTGCCTACCGGCGATGAGGATGAAGCGTCACGTCGTGCGCGGTTGGCTCACTGCCTGGCATTAGGGATGAACGTCGCCAATCTGGCCGCTTTGTTCGTGCCGGTGCTCGGCGAACTCATGATGGTAGTGGCGGGTGCGCAACTGCTGGTCGATACCTTTGAAGGCGTCGAAGCATGGGCGCTCGGCGATATGGATCAGGCGCTTGAGCACCTGGCCAGCGTTGCGGAAAACCTGGCAATGCTTGCAGTTTTCGCCGCCGCCGGTAAAGCCGCGTCTTCGGGTGAGCTGCCAGCGATAAAGGACTCCTCGTTCGTGGGCAATATGATCCCGGTCAAGCTGGACAATGGCCAGACGCGCCTATGGTCGGTGGACCCCAAGCCGTTCGCTGTCGATGTCACGCTGCCGAAGGGAGCCACGCCCACTGCAGAAGGGATCTTCGAACATCAAGGCGTCAAGTACATCGGGTTACAAGGACGGTTCTATCGGGTAGAGCTGGACACTGCTCTGAATAAATGGCGAATCAAGCCGCCTCGGGGCAAGCGTTTTTCTCCGAAACTGGAGCACAACGGCGCTGGAGCCTGGCGACATGAAGGTGAAGACCCTATGGTCTGGGATTTGAAAACATCGTTCCGGCGTCTGGGCTACTCGGTGACGGATTTGTCCGCGCAGGCTGCTGAAGACGTTCTGAGCGTAACGGGTACTGATCAGGCGTTGCTCACCACGTTGCATCTTGAGGGGCTGCCACCGCCCGGAGCGTTGACGGATGCTGTTGAGCGTTTCGCGCTGAACGAGCGTGTGATGCAGATGAACGCCGATGCTCCGCAGGTGCTGTTTGAGCGCCTCAATCAGTTGCGTGAAGCCAGCAATGATCCTCTGGTGCAGCTGATGAAAAGGCATTTTCCGGGGATGACCGGAGCAGCAGCCCGCGAGTTACTGCTTGAAGTCACTGCGCCGCAATTGAGGGCAATGCAGACTACGCAGTCAATCCCTGTGAATATTGCCGGACGGGCCCGTGGTTACTTGCAGCAAACCCGGATCAATCAGGCGCTGGAGGGCTTTTTTCTGCAATCGCGATCGGGCAGCCCCGACACGCTGAAACTGTCCTTGCATGGATTGCAGCAACTGCCGGGATGGCCTGCTGACCTGCGGATTGAAATCAGGGAAGGTGCGTTTGGCGGAGCCTTGCTGGACGGCCTGGGCGAGCGCTCGACCACTCGACGCAGGGTTCTTGTCAAACAGGGCAATCGCTACACGCCTTGCGATGCGACAGGGAAAGAGCTGGCCCCTCAGGGTGAATTTTTTGCCTCTGTGGTAAACGCGTTACCCGGCGATGTTCTGCGTGACATCGGCATCACAGAGGCCGCTGCGCTTCGTAAACGCATTGTCAGTGAGGCAACCCGGCAACGCGTGTGGGCAGCGAAAACGCTTGGCCTCCAGGAAATTACTCCCGGTTTCCGTGGCCCGGCACGTCTGGCAGATCGACGCCTGGGTTACGAGTTGAGCGGCCGAGGCGCGGCGCTGCCCGACTTGCCAATTGAGTCTGTTGAGTTGATCACGGCGATGAGCATCCTGTATCCGGAAGCGCCCGATCTCGCAACCCATGTGCAAAATCTGATGTTGCGGGGCTGGGACATCCCGCAATTGGTGGAGATGACCCGGGCCAGATTACAGTCCTGGGAAATGTTGCGCAGTGCGCTGGAGGGTTGGGCAAACCCCAGTGGTCCTGGACCTTTAATCAGCAACGAGCGATTGGCTGTTCGTCAGGTCATTGCGGATGCCTTAGGACGAACCTGGCGATTCAGTGACCTGATATCGCCTATGCACTCCAGGAACCTCTTGCTGGAGAACCTCGACCTTACCGGGCTTTCCGATATGCCCGAGCTGCCTGCCCACTATGCACAGGTTCACCATCTGACGCTGAGTACCGTCACAGGTGCAGCCGAGGATATCAACCGCTTTCTGGGGCGTTTTCCTGCGGTGAACCGACTGGAAATACTCGGTCGAGGCCTGACTGAAATCCCGGAAGGCGTGGTGGGTATGGGGGATTTGGTTCACTTGTCACTTGAAGGCATGGGGTTGACCATTGATCAGCAGTCCATGGACCTGTTCATGAGGATACGGGCTCTGGATGACCTTGATCTGACCGGTAATGTACTCGGGGAAATTACCGACGTCGGTCGCCTGCACATCTCAACACTCTGGCTCAACGATACGGGATTGACCCAATGGCCATCCTGGGTTGATGAACTTCCGCTGCATACGCTGGATATCAGTGATAACCAGATCGTGCATTTGCCTGAGCGTGTCCTGGAGAACAGCACGGGGCAGCCTTCGCAGATGACCATTCATGCTTATGACAACCCTATCGATAATGAGGAGCTGCGCAGGTTCTGGGTCAATGATCGCGGTTACGACATGACCTATCGTCTTGAATACGATTTCCCTGAGGAGATTCGTGATCTGGTGGTGGATACCACCTCCAGTGATGACGAAGCCTCGTCGGATGACGATGTCGATTGGCATTCACACAATGCCGGTCATACACCTCTCGCGCCGCCGGTGCCAGTGGCGGATATCTGGCTCGTCGAAGGACGCACTGAACTGAATTCACGATTGAACATTGCCTGGCAAACGGTGGAAGAGGCGGCGGATGCGCCCAACCTGCTGGTATTGCTGCAGCGCCTTCAAGAGGCTCCGGATTTCCAGCGCTTTCACGAAGAACTGGCCAATGACGTGATGAGAGTGCTTGAAGCTGCGGCGCAAAGTCCGACGTTGCGCGCTGAGCTGGAAGTCATGGCCAATGATCGGCTGTTCGGTGCTGATCAGACCTGTGAGGACGGCGCGAGGCTTATTTTCAGCGACATTCAGGTTGCAGTTTATGCCCGGAGGGCGTTGCAAGAAGTGCCCGAGGCGCAGCATACCGAAGTGCTGTTTCGGGTCATGCGTGGCCTGTTTCGTCTGAACGAGGTACAGGCCATTGCCGATCTGGAAATCGCCAGCAGGGAAAGTCGCGGGGTTCATGTTGACCATGCCGAAGTTCGTATGGCGTATCGAATCGGCCTGGCTCCCGATTTGAACTTGCCGGGTCAGCCGCTGAGCATGGCCTGGAGCCGACTGGCTTCGGTGGATCGTCAGGCGATTCTTGCGGCACGGCGCCTGGTGCTCGAGCGCGAAATCGGTGACGAGTTTGTGAACTACGCGCTGGCTGATCGTCGCTGGACCGAACGCTTGCGCGTGGAGCATCAAACTGACCTGGTGCGGGTGACTGCGTCCATCCGGGAGCAGATGAATGCCCTTGAAGAGCACCCACCTATTGATATTGCCGAGGATCTACGTCGGCGCAGTGAGGTCAACGCCCGCCTGGTTGCTGCCCACGTGACGAACGATCTGGAAGCGTTGGCACGGGAAAACCTTGAGCTTGAACAACTGATAGCCAACCCGCCGATTGATAACGATGAATACGACCGACAGGGCCGAGCCCTGATCGCCAGTCTAAACGCGGCCGAAAAGGCTCTGCTTGAGCAATTGACCCACAACATGCGCCAGCGATGGTTCTGATTCATTGATCCATCTCCGGCAACTTTGCCGGGGATGGATTAGTCTCAGGGTTATTACCCAGTCTTAAGCAGGCGGAGGACCTGTAGGAGTGAGCTTGCTCGCGATAGCGTCACGTCAGACGATAGCTATCAACGTACAAACCTCATCGCGAGCAAGCTCACTCCTACAGGCGTTAACGTCGTTTCAGATGTTTACAGGGGCCAGGCCAGAGAGGAGTCATGCATGTTCGAATCCGCTGAAATCGGTCACATCATTGCCAAGGAAACCTACGATGCTGAAGTTCCCGCCTTGCGCGAAGCGTTACTGGAAGCGCAGTACGACCTTCATGAGCAGGATAAGCGCCAGATCATCGTATTGATCAATGGCATTGAAGGTGCGGGCAAGGGCGAAACGGTCAAGCTGTTGAATGAATGGATGGACCCTCGTTATATCGAGGTGCGCACCTTCGATCAGCAGACGGATGAAGAACTGGCGCATCCCGCAGCCTGGCGTTATTGGCGGCAGTTGCCCGCCAAGGGCCGGATGGGGATTTTCTTCGGCAACTGGTACAGCCAGATGCTGCAAGGCCGGGTTCACGGGCTGTTCAAGGATGCGGTTCTTGATCAGGCAATCAACGGTTCCGAACGCCTGGAAAAGATGCTCACCGATGAGGGCGCGCTGATTTTCAAGTTCTGGTTTCATCTGTCGAAGAAACAGATGAAATCGCGCCTCAAGCAGCTCAAGGACGACCCATTGCACAGCTGGCGCATCAGCCCGCTGGACTGGCAGCAATCCAAAACCTACGACAAATTTGTTCGTTACGGCGAGCGTGTTCTACGGCGCACCAGCCGTGAGTATGCGCCGTGGCATGTTATCGAAGGCGTTGACCCGTATTACCGCAGCCTGACCGTGGGCCGTTTGCTGCTTGAAGGCATGCAGGCGGCGTTGAACGCGCCTGAGACCACACCGCAACCGCTGAGCGTTGGGCCGCTGGCGCATAACCATGATGAAGTGACCCTGCTGGGCAGCCTCGACATGAGCCTGAGCCTGGAGAAGGATGATTACGAAGAGCAACTGATTACCGAACAGGCGCGGCTGTCGGGCAATATTCGCGACAAGCGCATGCGCAAACATGCATTGGTTGCAGTGTTCGAAGGCAACGATGCGGCGGGTAAGGGCGGTGCAATTCGCCGGGTGGCGGCGGCGCTCGACCCACGCCAATACAACATTGTGCCAATCGCCGCGCCCAGTGAAGACGAGCGCGCTCAGCCCTACCTGTGGCGTTTCTGGCGACAGATTCCGGCGCGGGGCAAATTCACTGTATTCGATCGTTCCTGGTATGGGCGGGTATTGGTGGAGCGGGTCGAGGGGTTCTGTAGCGAGGCTGACTGGCTACGGGCTTATGGCGAGATCAATGACTTCGAGGAGCAACTGACCGATGCCGGCATAGTGGTGGTCAAATTCTGGCTCGCCATCGACGACAAGACCCAGCTGGAGCGTTTCAAAGCCCGGGAGAAGATCCCTTTCAAACGCCACAAGATCACCGACGAAGACTGGCGCAACCGTGAAAAGTGGCCGCAATACCGTGAGGCAGTAGGCGACATGGTGGATCGCACCAGCACCGAGATTGCGCCGTGGACACTGGTTGAAGCCAATGACAAACGCTGGGCGCGGGTGAAGGTCCTACGCACCCTCAACGAGGCGCTGGAAGCGGCATTTGCCCGGGATAAGAAGAGGTGATGCTGAAAATTAACTCTTTTTGAGCGCTTATCGCCTGTATCGCGGGCAAGCACCGCTCCCACAGAGACCGCATTGTCCTGTTGGAGCGTAATACCCTGTAGGAGCGCACGAGCACCGCGAGGCCGCGATAGCGGTGCATCAGGCAGGACGCCATCGCTGCCTCGCGGTGCTCGTGAGCTCCTACAGAATCACTTACCGCTCCCGCAGCGCCTCCGTCCTGGCCTTCAACACCGGCTTCAACAAGTAATCCATCACGCTTTTCTCGCCGGTAATGATATCCACGGTGGCGATCATGCCGGGGATGATCAGCAGCGGTTTTTCGTCGCTACCCAAGTGATTGCGATCTGTACGCACCTGAATCAGATAGAAGCTGTTGCCTTTGTCATCCGTCGTCGTGTCCGCCCCGATCAGTTCAAGCTTCGCCGGGAGTCCGCCATAGATCGTGTAGTCGTAGGCACTGAACTTGACCATGGCCTTCTGGCCGGGATGCAGGAACGCGACGTCCTGCGGCCGCACCTTGGCTTCGATCAGCAAGTTATCTTCCAGCGGCACGATCTCGACCAGATCGCTACCCGGCTGAACCACGCCGCCAATGGTATTGACCTTGAGCATCTTGACGATGCCGCGCACCGGCGAAACGACAGTCGTGCGGCTGACCCGGTCGTCAATGGCAATACTGGTGGCGGTGATTTTCGCCAGCTCCGAACGCCGCTCATTGAGTTCTTTAGAGGCGTCGGAGCGGAAGGTCATCTCTGATTCCTGCACCTTGCTCTTGATCTCGTTGATCGCCGCTTCAGCCCGGGGAATGGCCAGCGTTGCAGCTTCCAGCGAACCTCTGATATCTACCGCGCTGCGCTTCAGACGAAGGATTTCCACCGGCGACACGGCTCCGGAAGCCACCAGTGGCGACGACATGTTCAGCTCTTGCTGGACCAGTCCCAGGCTGCTGCGGTACTGCTCCTGCTTGGCGCGGAATTCGGCCAGCTCTTGAGTCTTCTGTCGCAACTGCTCATTCAGCGTGCGTTGCTCGCTGGTCAAGCGTCGCTGCCGGGATTGGTAAAGCGATAACTCATCCCGCGCGGTTTGCGCAGCCTTGGCGACGATCTCATCCGAAAGCTTGAACGGCCAGCCCTGAGACTCCGCTGACAGGCGCTCCACTTGAGCGCTCAAGGTGTAGCGATCAACTTCGCTTTCGCCCTTGTTGGAAAGAAAGCGCGTGTCATCCAGACGCAACAGCGTGTCGCCTTTGTTCACCAGTTGCCCTTCACGAACAAAAATCTCGGTAACGATGCCGCCTTCCAGGTTCTGGATAATCTGCACTTTGCTCGATGGGATGGCTTTGCCTTCGCCCATGGTGACTTCCTGAAGTACAGCGAATTTGGCCCAGACCAGCGCCGTCAGCATCAGGCTTGCGACTACCCAGACGGTGATGCGCGATTTGCGTGGCGAGTCCTGAGCCATGGCACCGGCCAGATACGGCATGAATTCGAGGTCGTCGCGCAGGCGTGGATTGAAGTAACGCGGAGAAGTAGAGGCGGGCATAAGTGATGCTCCTTAAACCGCGCCCGGACCGATCTGGCCCTTGCGCAGTGCTTCGATTACAGCGTCTTTGGGGCCGTCGGCGACGAGCTTGCCGTTGTCCATGACCAGCAAGCGATCAACGAGTGTCAGCATCGACATGCGATGGGTCACTAGCAGCAAGGTCTTGCCCGGTAGCAGCTCGTACAGGTGTTGGCGCAGTTGATCTTCGCTGCTGTTGTCCATGTGGCTGGTCGGTTCGTCCAGCAGCAACAACGGTGGGTCGAGCAGCAACGCGCGGGCCAGCAGGACTGTTTGTCGTTGACCACCCGAGAGCAACTGCCCGCGCTCACCGACTGGCCGGTCGAATCCCTGCGGGTGCCGCAGCGCCAGCTCATCAACGCCGGTCAGGCGCGCCACCTCAAGCATGCGTGAATCACTGATGTAGCGAGCGCCCAGGGTCAGGTTGTCGCGCAGGCTGCCGGACAACAAGGGCAAGTCATGAGCGACATAGCCGATCTGCTGGCGTACATCAGCGACGTCCAGTTGTCGCAGGTCGAGGTTGTCGAGTAAGACCTGACCTGCGTCGGGCGGGTAAAAGCCCATCAGCAATCTTGCCAGCGTGCTCTTGCCGGAGCCGCTGCGACCAATAATGCCGATCCGTTCACCGGGGCGGATCTTGAAGCTGACCGCCGATAGCGCTTCAGCCCCTTTGGCTGCATAGCGAAAGCTCACCTGGTCCATGCTCAGCCCGCCCAGCAGCGCGCTGTTTTGCAGGGGCTTTTGCTCAGCCTGGGTTTCCTGAGGCAGGCTCATCAAGGCGTCGGTACTGGTCATGGTCAGTCGCGCTTGCTGATAGCGAGTAATCAAACCGGCGATTTGCCCGAGTGGAGCCAGCACGCGACTGCCGAGCATGTACGTGGCGACCAGCGCGCCGACGCTGAGGTTACCGGCGATGATGCTGTAGACCCCGGCAACAATCGTTGCCATGCCAGCGAATTGCTGGACGAACAGTGTGCCGTTGCTGGCCAGCGCGGCAAGGTTGCGAGCGTGGCCGTCGAGGCGGGTCAGAGCACCGTGGGTACTCTCCCATTGGTGTTGCCGCTGGCTCTGTGCGCCGCAGGTCTTGAGGGTTTCGAGGCCGCCCAGGGTTTCGATCAGCAGGCCCTGGCGTTCAGCACCCAGCGCCAGACTTTTCTGCACGGTATCGCGCAGGCGGACCTGGATCAGCCAGGCAAAGACAATCGTCAGCGGGAAGGCGATCACGGGGATCAGTACCAGCCAGCCACCCAGCAAGCCAATGACCAACAGCATCAGCGCAGCGAAGGGCAGATCGATGAGGCTGGTCAGGGTCACTGCGGTCAGGAATTCGCGCAGCCCTTGAAAGTCATGGATGCTTTGCGCGAAGCCGCCAATGGTCGCCGGGCGTGCTTTCATGGTCATGCCCACGATGCGCTCGAACAGCGTTGCGGAGAGAATCAGGTCGGTTTTACGACCGGCCTGGTCCAGCAGGTGTGCACGAATCAGACGCAGACCGAGCTCGAACACTGTGCCGATCAGCAATCCGATTGCCAGCACCCACAGGGTTGAAGTGGCCTGGTTGGGCACTACTCGGTCGTAGGTCTGCATGACGAACAGCGGGACCATCAAGCCCAGTACGTTGATCAACAGGCTGGCCAGAATCGCGTCGCTGTACAGACCACGCGACAGCTTGAGCGTATCGCGAAACCACGCCTTGACCCGTGGTACCAGCGGCGCGCGCAAGTCTTCGAGTTCATGGCGCGGACGTGCGAACAGGGCCTGGCCACTGTAGCTTTTGGTCAGATCCTCGCGAGTGACCCATTGCTCGCCACCCTCGCTTTCGCAGGGCAGGATCAACGCCCGGCCATCCTCCCCCCAGCTGCGGAGTACCGCACAGCGCTGCCCGTCCAGAAGCAGTAAAACCGGCAGAATCAAGGCGTCGATCGCGTTGAGTTCGCGGCGCAGCCAGCGCGCCTGCAGCCCTGCCCGGGCTGCCGCGCGTGGCAGCAAGTCGGCACTCAAGCGCTGCTCCGCCAGGGGCAGGCCGGTACACAGGCTGGTTCTGCTGGCGGCACAGTCATGCAATCGGCAAAGAATCAGCAGGCCGTCTAGCAGCGGGTCATCAAAGCTTGAACGGGCATCGAGTGAAAAGGGCAATTCCATGCTGGTCACAGGCGTACTCCCGAGGAGAAGCGTTATTTCAGTTCAGGCAGGCGTGCGTCGCTTTTGACTTCCGTCAACGCGATAGCCTCGGAGGGCACCACGACTCGTTGCTTGCGCAGCAATTCGCCCTCGGTCGCGAGCACGCGATACATGGCGAACTCCTCGGTGTAACGCACTTCGGTGTAACGGCGGCTGGCGTTGTACAACTCGTTTTCGCTGTCCAGCAGATCCAGCAGTGTGCGTTGGCCGAGGCCGAACTGATCCTGATAAGCGGCCCGTACGCGTGTGGTGGTTTCGGCATATTCCCTGGCCGCAGGTGTTTGCAGGCGGGCATTGGACATGGCGTTCCAGGCCAGCGAAAGGTTCTCGTTGAGCATGCGCAACGCGTTGTTGCGGATGTCCAGAGCTTGTCCGGTCTTGTAGGAGTCAGAGCGCAGGCGGGCCTTGTCCCGGTTGCCGTTGAACAGGTTGTAATTCATCACCACGGCAGCTCGCCATTCGTTGTCGTGGCCTTCTTCGCCTTGCAGATTGTTATTGGCGCCCACCGCCACTTCGGCATCGAAGCGCGGGTAGAACGGTGATTTAGCGATTTCGTATTGCTTTTGCGCGGCGTTGACATCGGCCTGAGCTGACTTGAGATAGGGGTTGTTAAGCAACATGCTTTGTTGTGCGGCACTAAGGCTCAACGGCACTTCGCCCTTGATCGACGGCGGAGTTTCCAGCTCGTCAGGCATGCGCCCGACAGCGCTGAAGAAGTTGGCTTCGGCATCAGCCAGATCCACCTGGGCAGTGTAGAAGTTGTTTTCTGCCAAGGCTCGGCGTGCCGCGGACTGGTCGCGGTCAGCCGTACTGCCCACGCCGCGCTCACTGCGCAAGCCGATCTGATCATTGATGCGCAAGTGCGCTTGCAGGTTGTTCTTGGCCAAAGTCAGCAACTCGCGCCGTTTCAGTACATCGAGATAAACCTCGATGGCCCGCAACGCGAGACTTTCCGAAGTACCCCGCACGTAATACGCCCGGGAGTCGACTACCGCTTTGGTGCGGCCGACTTCGTTCGGGGTATTGAAGCCATCGAACAGTAACTGGCGCAGGCGCAACTCTGATTGCGTGTAGTTCAGGTCACGATTGTCATGCCCATAAATCGCCCGGGTGGTGGGGTTGTCGGTACGTTGTCGGCCGTAACTGGCGACCAGGTCCACTGCGGGCAGGTATCCGCCTTTGGCGACGTTCACATCCTCATCGGCGGACAGCCGGTTGTTCTTGCTGGCCTGAATTTCCGGGTGGTTATCGAGCGTGTCCTGTATGGCGTCGGTCAACGACATGGCTTGCGCTTGAGCACAGGCCACCGCTAACACCACGGCACCGTAAAGCGGGGTCAAATCGCGCATGAATACTTCTCCCTAAGTAATACCGTTCTTGTTTGCCAAAAAACTGACGATCTGTGCGTTTAAAACCGTATCAGGTTTGTAACATCACAGCTAAGAACAACTTTGGAGGCAGCCAAGACGTTTTACTCATAACGCTTATGCCAAAAAAAACTTATGAGATTTATTCGATGCGAGCGATTGTCTATGGATTGATTTGCCTAAAAACAGCTATTTACGGTTGTTGTTTTCGAAAATTTAAAGTTATGACGTTTTTATGGCTTTACTGATCTTGATGATTTTTAAAGCGAAAACGGAGTTGCTGATAGGTGTCGGTTTTATGGCGTTTAAATAAATGTCGATCTTTCATCGGTTCATAGAAGGCGAAAAGCAGGCCTTTTTGTAACGGGAATGGTTCGGATTGTTGCAAGTCAGGGAGGGAATATGGGCGGGTTTATCGGCACGGTGCGACAAGTGGCGGGTGATGTATTTGCAGTGGCGGGCGACGGTACACGCAGGAT
Organism: Pseudomonas maioricensis; assembly: GCF_022790535.1. Taxonomy (GTDB): domain Bacteria; phylum Pseudomonadota; class Gammaproteobacteria; order Pseudomonadales; family Pseudomonadaceae; genus Aquipseudomonas; species Aquipseudomonas maioricensis. The sequence continues at coordinate 178,657 of NZ_LOHG01000012.1, read as the reverse complement.
TCTGATCGATGGCGATCGGCTGTTTGCCGGAGAACAGGTGCAGACCGGTGGAAGCGGTGCCGTGGCGGTCAATCTCAACGGCGGAGGCGAACTGACCCTCGGACGTGGCAGCAGTCTGCAACTCACGCCGCAGTTACTCAATCATCAGGCCGGGCATGTCGACACTGCGGACGAGCTAACGCCCACACTGGCTCAGTCTGCCGTGCAGCCCACGCAGACCGTATTGCCTGAACAAGTCATCAGCGCAGATGCGCAATTGCAAGCCCCTGAAGCTGCTGATGCCGGGCCGGAGGTGGCGGATGGTTCATCGCTGGGAGGCGGACATTCGGCATTGCTGTTGGCCGAGGTTGGCGGTGAGGTGACGCCGGAAATTGGTTTTCCGACTCAGGGCTTGAGCGCTGCTCCCGAGTTCCCCGAAGGGCGTATCGAGGGGCTTGGCGATGCCTCGAGTCGTTCAGGCAATGTTTATGAGCCTCCGGTTTTCATCGTGCCGCCTGCTGATCCCGAACCGCCGACAGACCCTGAGCCCCCGGTCGAGCCTCCTGTCGATCATGCCGTGGAGTTGTGCGGCGGTCAGCTGACGTTCAATGAAAACGACCTGTCCTGTGGCCCCGTCACCCAGGCCGGGGTGTTCACCGTCAGTGCCGTCGACGGGCTGCAAAGCCTTGTGGTCGGTGGGCTGGCGGTCATCAGCGCGGGCATTGTCGCCGGATTTCCGCTGACCATGCAGACCCCGCTAGGTAACACGTTCAGCGTGATCGGTTATGACCCCGCTACTGGCGAAGTCAGCTACAGCTACACCTTGCAGGGCGCCGCTGACCATCCTGCCGGTGACGGTACCAACGTTACGGGCGAGTCGTTCAGCGTCGTTGCCCACGACAGCGATGGTGATTCGGCCAATAGCACGCTGGACATAAACATTGTCGACGACGTGCCTGAAGCTCATTGCATCGAAGTCACACTGAGCGCTGATCCAGGGTGCCCCGGCTCGCCTCTGAACAGCGCCGGTGGCAGCTTGCTGCAGGGCGGTACTTTCGGCGCGGACGGCGGCTTTGTGCACTCCATCAGCATTGATGGCACCACTTACAGCTACGACCCGCACACCGGGCTGTGCGTCAGTTCCTGCGCCGGGGCCGGGGTGTTCGATCCCGCCACGCACAGCCTCACTGTCACCAGTGAAGGCGGCGGTACCCTGGTGGTGAACATGCTCAACGGGGACTTCAGTTATACCCCCTCGGCGAATCCTGGCTGTGAGCCTCTGACCGAGAACATCCAGTATGTAATCAGCGACAACGACGGTGACCTGGCCGGCTCCACTCTACAAATCAACGTTCCGGCCATTCAGCCCCCCGAAGGCCCGACGGCTGTGGCCGACAACGTCATCACCAATATTCTTGCACCGTGCATCAATATTCCCGGGGCGCTGTTGCTGGCCAATGACGTGCCCGGCGACGGTGGACCTTTGACCGCCAGCCCCACGGTGTTCCATACGGGGTGGCAGGCCAAGGGCGAGGGGTTTTCCAATGATTGCCCGAAAGTCATCGATTTTTCCGGTAAGCGGGATAACTCTGGCAACCAGTTAAAGAACCTCGAACGCAGCGACTTTACGAACACCGGTGCCATGACCGCAATGGTGGCTATTACGGGGTATCTGGGGGCATTCAGTGGTTCGGGGGCTAATGCGCAGGACCTTTACAGCTTCAGCCTGGTGGCTGGCGAGAGCGTGACGGTCGACCTGAAAAGTCTGGGCGATCAAATCGGTGTTCTCTGGCAACTGGACGGTGGCGAGTTTCAATTGCTGGACGCAGGCGGGACCTTTACCGCGACGGAAAACGGTGTCTATCGCATCCTTCTGGTTAATCAGCCTGACGCCGGACAACCCGGTCCTGCGGTTCACTACTCCCTTGATCTGGCGATTGACTACAGCGCTGCCGACACCACGCCGAATCACGAAAGTGCTTACACGGTGAGCGACGGCCATGGCGGCAGCGATTCAGCGGCGGTGAACATCAGTTATCAGGAAGGTTGCACGTTGCTGGGCACCACGGGTGACGACGTATTGCTCGCAGGTGCAGGAGACGACAGCCTGCATGGTGGCGATGGCAACGATGTGCTCAGCGGTGGGGCCGGGAACAACTATCTGTACGGCGATAACGGCAATGACATCCTGTTCAGCGAGGCGGGCAATGAAGTGCTGGATGGCGGCGCGGGTAATAACACCGCCAGTTATGCGTTGGCCGAGTCCGGTGTCACGGTCAGTACGGCGCAGCTCGGACCGCAAAACACCGGCGGGGCAGGTACTGACACGTTGATCAATATCCAGAACCTGATCGGTTCGGATTACGACGATCACCTCTCCGGTGACTACGAGGCCAATATCATCAATGGCGGTGCTGGCAATGACGTGCTGACTGGCGGCTTGGGCAACGACACGCTGACGGGCGGAGCGGGGCATGACACGTTCAAGTGGCTGTCGGGGGACAGTGGGCACGATGTGGTGACTGATTTCAGTCTCGGGGCTGACACTCTGGACTTGTCGAAGCTACTGCAGGGCTTTAGCGCGGGTGCGGATTCGCTGGATGACTTTCTGCATTTCAAGGTCACGGACAGTGGTGCGGATCTGGTGTCGAGTATTGAAATCGGATCGGGCGGTGCTTCACAAACGATCGACCTGGCGGGCGTTGATCTGGCGCATCACTATGGGGTCGGGGTTGGCGCGGGGGGCATGGTGTCTGGTGCTGATGCCGGGTCGATCATCAGCGGGATGCTGGGGGATCACTCGTTGAGGGCGGATGTGGTTTGAGGTGTTTGCCTTGAATTGTGTACAGCCTTATCGCGGCATACATATCCGTTACCGCAGAAATGGATATGTACCCAAAAATCCCTGCATGGAAAAGATGTGTCTCTTGGGCGACGCAACACTCAAGCCTTACGCAACGTCTTCTGCCGCAAGATATAAACCGTCACCAACACCGCACAGGTCACCATGAACACCCTTGCCCAAAGGAACGAAACGAGATAACAGGAAAACCCGATGCTGATCCACATCGTGACAATCGCGTAGACCTTACCCTTGAGCGGGATGCCGTTACCCTCAAGGTAATCGCGAATCCATGGGCCAAGCCGCGGGTGATTGACCAGCCAGTTATAAAAGCGCGGAGAGCTTCTAGCGAAGCACGCGGCGGCGAGCAATAGAAAAGGCGTGGTGGGCAGAATCGGCAGGAAAATCCCGATGACACCCAATACCACGCTTAACCAGCCAGCGCCCAGAAAGGCATAGCGTACGAACCGGTTACGACTCGTGCGCGGTGCGGCCTGCGCCATTAGGCGCAGACTCAGTGATGGCGAGGCTTGAGGATCGCAGGCTTTTCATCCGGCGCCTGGCACAGCAGGTACAGCGCGGTGAGCGCTTCCGGAATCTGTACGATCATGTCATCCATCAGGTTGGCATCAGCCGCGATGTCGGAGAACTCAGGCTGCTCATCGAACAGACCCGAACCGACCATGATCGGCAACAGCATCTCGCTGACTTCTTCCTCGGCGGTTTCGAACCAGGCGCTTTCACGCAGGAACACACCTTCCATGAAGCCAATGCACCAGCCGCGCAGGTCAGAATCATCCGGCTCGTCGCCCAGGTCCAGATCGCACGGCAGTTCGAACTCTTCATCCGAAGCCAGCTGGCGAGCAATGTGCGTCTGCAACTGGATCAAAGTGCCTTCGATCTCTTCGCGCTGCGCATCATCGGCGTAATGCGGTGGTTCGGAGAACAGCGCATCGATCCACTCGCGTTCTGGCACGGTTTCGGCGCAGATAGAAAGAGCGGTCAGGTAGCCATGAGCGGCCACGTAGTCCAGTGCCTCGTCATGCAGCTCATCTGCATCGAGGAAGACTTGCAGGCGGTTTAGTTGCTCAGCGAAGGACATTGACGGACTACCTTGGAAATAAACGATGCTGAATTCTAGGCCCTGAGCGCCTTGGGCGCCAGCGTGGAGGTGGATGCAATGCACGATGAGTTTAATTTCGACCGCTTATATCCCGGCTGCCCTTTGCCTGTGACACGTCGGGTATACTGCCGCGCTTTGCAGTGCAGCAGGACATTCTGGGGTTTTTATGCTCGAACAGGCGCAACGCGTACTTAAAGACATCTTCGGCTATGACAGCTTTCGTGGTCGCCAGGGTGCCATTATTGAACGCGTGGCCAGCGGTGGTGATGCGCTGGTGTTGATGCCCACCGGCGGTGGCAAATCGCTGTGTTTTCAGGTCCCGGGCCTGTTGCGTGATGGCCTTGCGGTGGTTGTTTCGCCGCTGATCGCCCTGATGGACGATCAGGTTGCCACTCTGGAAGAGCTGGGCGTCTCGGCAGCTGCGCTGAACTCTACCCTGAACGCCGATCAGCAGCGGGAACTGGCTCACCGGATTCGTCAGGGCGAAATCAAGATGCTGTACTTGGCGCCGGAACGTCTGGTTCAGCCACGCATGCTGGCGTTTTTGCAGAATCTGCAGATCGCCCTGTTCGCCATCGACGAAGCGCACTGCGTCTCTCAGTGGGGGCATGATTTCCGTCCCGAGTATCTGCAATTGGGACAGTTGGCAGAGCTGTTCCCCGATGTGCCACGTATCGCTCTGACTGCGACTGCGGACAAGCGTACCCGGGAAGAAATCGTCACCCGGCTGCATCTGCAGAACGCCGAGCGCTTTCTGTCGAGCTTCGACCGCCCCAATATTTTTTACCGCATCGTGCCCAAGGAGTCGCCGCGCAAGCAATTGTTGGCGTTTCTGTCCGAGCGTCGGAGCGACGCCGGTATCGTTTACTGCCTGTCACGCAAAAAAGTCGACGAAGTGGCGGCCTTTCTTTGCGAGAACGGTTACCCGGCGTTGCCTTATCATGCCGGCCTGCCTTCCGAGACCCGTGCTGCCAACCAGAAACGCTTCCTTAATGAGGAAGGCCTGATCATGGTTGCGACCATCGCTTTCGGCATGGGCATCGACAAGCCCAACGTGCGATTTGTTGCGCACATGGATTTGCCCAAGTCTCTTGAGGCCTATTACCAGGAAACCGGTCGAGCGGGTCGTGATGGTTTGCCCGCCGATGCGTGGATGGCCTACGGTCTGCAGGATGTGCTGATGCTCAAGCAGATGCTGCAGAACTCAGAAGGCGACGAGCGACACAAGCGTCTGGAGCACCACAAGCTCGATGCCATGCTGGCGCTGTGCGAAGAGACCCGCTGCCGCCGTCAGACGCTTCTGGCTTACTTCGACGAAGACATGCCCCAGCCGTGTGGTCATTGCGATAACTGTGTCGACGGCGTGCAGACCTGGGACGCGACAGAGCCAGCCCGTCAGGCGTTGTCGGCGATTTATCGTACAGGCCAGCGTTACGGGGTCGGTCATCTGGTGGATGTGCTGCTGGGTAAATCCAACGATAAAGTGCAGAACTTCGGTCATCAGCATCTTTCGGTTTTTGGTGTCGGCAAGGCGCGTTCCGAGGGCGAATGGCGTTCGCTGTTTCGCCAGTTGGTCGCACGAGGGCTGGCTGATATCGATCTGGAAGGCTACGGCGGGCTGCGCCTGAGCGACACCTGCCGTCCATTGTTGCGTGGCGAAGTGACGCTGGAGTTGCGTCGCGACCTGAAACCGCAGACCACGGCGAAAAGCAGCTCCGGCAGCCCGGCCAGCCAACTGGTGCGTACTGAAGAGCGCGAGCAGTGGGAAGCGTTGCGCGCGCTGCGACGCAAGCTGGCTGAAGAGCATGGCGTGCCGCCTTATGTCATCTTCCCGGACTCGACCTTGCTGGAAATGCTGCGCAGCAAACCCGAAACCATGTCGGACATGGCTCAGGTCGGCGGCGTCGGCGCACGCAAGCTGGAGCGCTATGGCGAAGCGTTTCTGGAAGTGCTGGGCGGTGCAGCCGAAGCGCCAAAGGTGGTGGCCGATGTGCGCCACGAACTCATCAGCCTGGCCCGTGCCGGGATGACGCCTGCACAAATTGCCGGTCAGTTGCAGTGCACCGAGAAAAACGTCTACACCATGCTCGCTGAAGCCATTGGCAGGCAGCAGCTGTCTCTGGAGCAGGCGCTGGACCTGCCGGAGGACCTTTTGGGCGAAATTCAGGATGCGTTCCTTGACGGCGAAGGTGAGTTACCGCCTGTAGCGGCCATCGCCGAGCAGTTTGCCGGGCGCGTACCGGAAGGGGTTCTGTATTGCGTACGCGCTGCCTTGCAAGCTGAATTCGAGGTTTGATACAGGCTGGCCTTATCGCTTGAACTGGAATGCTATTCCCGTGGGAGCGAATTCATTCGCGAAGGGGCTGGTACATTCTCAGCCTGTGTATCGCCTGAAATACCGACTTCCCGAATAAATTCGGTCCCACAGGTTTTGCATCGCGTATCAGGTTTATAGGCGGACGGAGTATCCCCTGCAGAGCACTACCCCCGCAGGCAGCAGATATCCAACTCATATACTTACAACCCCTCACTTGCCTCAATCCTGACGCCATGCTTAGCTGACTAATTATTAGTATCGACCCAGAGTTTCTCTATGCCAATGACAGATGAACACCGCTTCGGCATGCAACTGGCACATATGTCCCGTGGCTGGCGGGCAGAACTGGATCGACGCCTGGCCGATCTCGGGCTATCTCAGGCTCGATGGCTGGTGTTGTTACACCTTGCCCGTTTTCAGGAACCGCCTACTCAACGCGAACTGGCGCAGAGCGTGGGCGTTGAAGGCCCGACCCTCGCGCGTTTGCTTGATAGCCTTGAGGCGCAGGGGCTGGTGCAGCGCCATGCAGTAGCCGAAGACCGTCGCGCCAAGAAAATCGTCCTGTGTGACACTGCCCGTCCCTTGATCCAGAAGATCGAAGCCATTGCCACTGCGCTGCGGGTTGAGCTGTTCGCGGGTATCGATGAGGAAGAACTTCGGGTTTGTATGCGCGTCCACACGCGGATTCTGGCCAACCTCGAAAGATCCTGAGGCAGACACGCTCCTTCTCGCTCATACTTGCAGCCAGACATTGAAGTCCACGCCATGTATTGAATATGCAAAGAAGCCTGTTTCGGTTTCTATAAGGGTTCGTATGCGCAATAGCTCTCAGGCGGCTACTCGATCAGGTTTTGCCAAAACCGCTTTTCGTCGCGGCCTGATGGTCGCCGCTTTATCCTCGGCATCTCTGTTCTATTCGACGTTTGCATCTGCATTGGGCATGGGCGATATCACGCTGCACTCCGCTCTTAATCAGCCCCTTGATGCCGAAATCGAGTTGGTGGAAACCGCCGGACTGAGCGCTGAAGATATCGTCGCGCGACTGGCCTCGCCGGAAGAGTTCGCCCGCGCGGGTGTCGACCGGGTCTTCTTTTTCAATGATTTGCGCTTCACTCCCGTGATTCGTGGCAATCGCGGTGTGATTCGTGTGGTGTCGAGCAAGCCGGTCACTGAACCCTATCTGCAGTTTCTCGTGCAGATACTGCGGCCGGGCGGCGACATGTTGCATGAATACACGCTGCTGCTGGACCCGGCGACGTCTGCGCAAGGGCGCGCGGCGGTGGCGGGTCGCTCCCGTGGCGCCGCCACTCAGGGCTCCGAACAATCACGGATGCCGGTTGCGCCACCGGCAGCACTGGAAGGTAAACGCTACTCGGTCGTGGGCGGCGATACCCTTAATTCCATCGTCCGACGTATGCAGGGCTCTGGTGCCGGTGCATCGGCAGGGCGACTGGCTGACGGGATCAAAGCGCTCAACCCTCAGGTCTTTCCTAATGGCGACAGTACCGCGCTAAAGGTCGGGCAGAGCTTGTTGCTACCGGACGCTGCTGTGCTGCCCTCTGGTAATCCTTCTACCACGCCCACCGCAGCAACCCCGCCGCCAGCCGCAGAAGTTCAGCGCGGTGCCGAACAGCTTGCCGCGTCGGCCATTGAAAATCAGTTGCTGACCAAGACGGTGGAAGACCTGCGCCTTCAGTTGCAGGCGCAGCAGGCATCGATTGACGGCAAGGACAAACAGATTATCGGTCTGCAAACCGAGCTGGCGGAAAGTCGCGCAGACACCTCTTTACCGGCATCGTCACCGGCAGTGCCTGAGCCGATCGCTGCAGCTCCTTCCGTTAGCGCGGAGCCACAACAAAGTCCCTCGTTGCTGACTTCGCCGTTGCTGTTGGGCGCGGTGGCGATTCTGCTGTTGTTGCTTGCGCTGGCCTGGTCGGTGCGTCGTAATCGTCGAAAACAACCCATACGGCAACCCGTCAGTGCTGATCCGACCCTGACCAGGCCAGCGCGTGCGCCGGTTGTTCCGGTTTATGACACGCCAGCCGTAACGCCCAAAGTGTCGGCTCCCGTGGTTGCAGCTCCAGCTTCAACGCCGCCACGTCCGGCCCCTGCACGTGCGGCTGCCGGAAGCACTGATCCACTGGACGGCGTCAGCATCTACATCGCTTATGGCCGGTTTGCCGAGGCGATGGGAATTCTGCGCTATGCTTTGGCCAAGCAGCCCGAGCGTACCGACGTGCGTATTCGTATTCTCGAGTTACTGGCAGAGCAGGGCGATTCTGCCGGCTTCGCTGAGGAAGAGCGGATCGCTTTACAAAATGGCGTGGAGCCGGAACAGCTTGAGCAGATCCGCTCACGTTATCCACAGCTCAAGCCTGCCAGTGAAGCGCTGAGTGCTGCGCCCGCTACCCTCGTTGCGGCTGCACCGCTGGCAGCCGCAGTTATCCCTGCCGCAATGGCTGAAGAGCAACCCGCACAGCTCGATGAAAATTCAGCTGCTGCGCTTAATCCGGAGCCCGCCGACGATTTCCAGTTAAACCTGGATGATCTGTCGATGGATGCCGACTGGGACCTGGTAGATCCTTTCGACAAACCCGTCACCGCACGTGCCGATGCATCGGTGCAAACACCGGTCGAAGATCCGGGATTCGCTTCAAACCTCACTGAGCTGCCTGATGTGCAGGAGATTCCGGATGATCGTTTTCTTAGCGATTTCCCTGAGGAAGATGGGGTTGTCGAGTCTAACAACGACGCTCTGGACGACACGTTCCTTGACGGATTCATGGATGAATCAGGTGAGTTTGACTTGCTTGATCTCGAAGAAGTCCCGCTAAGTAAAGTCAATCAGGCCCAGGTGCTGATCGATGACGGGGACATTGAAGGCGCTCGTGAGCTGTTGTTGCAGGTGATTGAAGAGTCCGACGAAGAACATCAACAGACGGCTCGTGCCCTGTTGGCTGGTCTTTAGGCCCGCATCACATCCCCATCGCGACCGTCGTAAACTCCGATGGCTCCTACAGATTGCTCTGAACCTGCACTGTAGGAGTTGTCGGAGGTTACGACGGCGCCGTTGCGGTTTGCCTGATATACCGTCATCGCAGCCTTCGGCAGCTCCTACAGGTCCAATGTTTGTCGCGAGACAGCGTCATGTCAGGGACATTGAGCGACGCCCTGCGGGAAATCATCTGTTCTTATCCTGGAGACTCTTTTCATGTCTGCCGCAAAACCCGAAATAACCATTATCTACTGCACGCAATGCCAATGGTTGTTGCGGGCGGCATGGTTGGCTCAGGAGTTACTCAGTACGTTTTCCGATGATCTGGGCAAGGTCTCTCTGCAACCTGGCACTGGCGGCGTATTCGTCATCACGTGTGATGGCGTGCAACTCTGGGAGCGCAAGGCCGACGGCGGATTCCCCGAGGCGAAGGTGCTCAAGCAGCGCGTCCGCGACCAGATTGATCCACAGCGCGATCTGGGGCACAACGACAAGACCAGGCCTGATCAGTGAGTCGTCGCTGCCTGAGGTGCTTTTTTACCGTTCATCAGGCCTGAAACGATGATGGCGATGATGATCAGCGCGCCGCCCAGCAACATGCTCACGGTTGGGATTTCGGCGAACAGTAGCCAGGCGAATGTGATGCCGTAAACCGGTTCCATGGCGAATACCACCGCAGCGGTCCGGGCTTTTATCACGGCCAGACTCGCAACGAACAGGCTGTGAGCCAGGCCGGTGCAGAACACTCCGAGCAAGCCGATCCACAGCCAGTCCAGGGCTGGAACGGTACTTAACTCAGGCGCCGCCATCGGCAATAGACACAGCCCCACAATCAGGTTTTGATACAGCGCAGCTTGCACTGCAGGAACGTTTTTCGAACTGACGCGATTGACCAGCGATAACAGCGAAAATGTCAGCCCGGAAAATACCGCCCACAGCAGCCCGCTGGTGGCCTCGCTGGCCAGATTGAACTCGGGTGTCACCAGCACCAGTCCGATACTGACCAGTACCACTAGAACCACTTCATTGCTGCGGATTCGTTCGCGAAACAGCAGCCCTTCGAGTATCACGGTAAAAGCCGGAAAACTGGCAAAGCCCAGGGTTGCGACAGCCACACCGGCAACTTTGACGGCGATGAAAAAACTCACCCAGTGTGCTGCGAGCAGGATGCCTGCGAGTATCAGCCGTGCCCAATCGGCTCGTCGCAGGGTCTTCCACGGGGTATTGCTGGCAAAGCGGGCGAAGAAGGCCAGCGCTGCAACGGCGAATATTCCGCGACCGAACACAATGACTGAGGGCGATGCGCTGGCCAGCTTGCCGAAGACACCGGTAAGGCCAAACATCAGTGCGCCCATATGCAGGGCGCCGAGGGCGGAGCGGGGAGTCATGGTGTTCCTTACTGGGCAGCTCTTATCAAACATGAAATGGCTATCTGACACCGAGCACCGCGAGGCCCGGTGTATCAGGCAGAACGCTATCGCGGCCTCGCGGTGCTCGTGCGCTCCTACAGGTCGATCCTTGCAACGAGACAGCGTGGTGTCAGGGGGCACGAGGGCAGTCTACCAGCGTCCGCCCTGAAGCATTCAGTCCAACTCTTCTTGTGCATTGTCACGGCATTGCCACACTCCGGTCACATTCGATTAACCGGCACCGGGCACTCTCATGCAAACCCAGCAGGAGATGGTTCATGACCAGTGCTCAGCTTGCCAGACCCAGCCGTAAGCAACGCGTTCGCACCTTGTGGATTTCTGATGTGCATCTGGGCACGCGGGATTGCCAGGCCGAACACTTGTCACATTTCCTCAAGGGCTATCAGGCTGACAAGGTCTATCTGGTGGGGGATATCATTGATGGCTGGAAGCTGCGCAGTGGTATGTACTGGCCTCAGGCCCATACCAACGTGATACGCCGCCTGTTGACGATGAGTAAGCGCGGCACCGAGGTGATCTACGTCACCGGTAATCACGATGAGTTTCTACGCCGCTATTCGAAACTGATTCTGGGCAATATCCAGTTGGTGGATGAAGCCGAGCACGTCACAGCAGACGGACGCCGTCTGTTGGTCATCCACGGCGATCAGTTCGACGTGATCACACGCTACCACCGCTGGCTGGCCTTTCTCGGCGACTCGGCGTACGAATTCACTCTAACCCTCAACCGTTGGCTGAATCATTGGCGAGCCAGGTACGGCTACGGTTACTGGTCGTTATCGGCGTATCTCAAGCACAAGGTCAAGACGGCGGTCAGTTTCATCAGTGACTTTGAAGAAGCCATCGCCCATGAGTGCGTCAAGCGCGGGCTGGATGGTGTGGTGTGCGGTCATATCCACCATGCCGAGATGCGCATGGTCGGCGAAGTGGAATACCTCAACTGCGGTGACTGGGTGGAGTCCTGTACCGCATTGATTGAGCATCTGGATGGCACGATTGAGCTGTTTCGGCTCGCGGATGCTCATCTCAAGCACAAGGAACTGCTTGCCGAGGAAAAGCTTGAGGCCAGCGAGCCGGTAGTCTGAAACGCTGGCGGTTGATGTGCCGTCGGCTAAAACGGAACCTTGCCAGTCAGCATGTCGCGGTACATGACGAAATCGCCCAGCAAGCTATAGAACGGATGCTGGAAAGTAGCAGGGCGATTCTTTTCGAAGAAAAAATGACCGACCCAGGCGAAGCCATATCCTGCCACTGGTACTAGCCAGATCAGGCTCCAACTGCCGCTGCCAATCACAAAGGCCAGCAGAAAGATCACCAGACTGGTGCCGACGAAGTGCAGACGACGGCAAGCGCTGTTTCGGTGTTCTTGCAGGTAGTAAGGATAGAAATCGGCGAAGCGGGTAAACGATTTGGTGGTTTCCATGGCTGGAGTTCCTGATCGTTGGCGCTGTTGGTTTAATGTCAGCTGGCTTTTTGCGTCAACTGACATTAAACGCCATTACGATCACTGACGCCAGAATGCCGGAATGCACAGCACCAGCACCGTGATGATCTCAAGACGCCCCAGCAGCATGCCACCCGACAGAATCCATTTGGCGGCGTCGGGCAGCGTGGCGAAGTTACCGGCCGGGCCGATGGTTTCGCCCAGCCCTGGGCCTACGCCGGACACCGTGCTCGCTGCGCCGGTTAGCGCCGTCATCCAGTCCAGTCCGAGTAGCGACAGCAACAGGGCGATGCCGCAAATCGTGATGGTGAAAAAGAACGAGAACGTCAGGATGGACCGCACGATTTCGTCGTCCAGCCGGTGGCCGTTATAGGTCTGTTTGAGCACCGCACGCGGGTGGATCAACTGATTAAGGTTGGCCTTGAGCAGAATGTAGGCGACCTGAAAGCGAAAAATCTTCACTCCACCGGCAGTCGAGCCGGAACAGCCACCTATAAAGCCAAGATAGAAGAAGAACATCAGCGCGAAGTTGCCCCACAGGCTGTAATCGCCGAGGGCGAAACCGGTGGTGGTCACCACAGAGGTCACGTTCAGGGCCACATGACGTAGCGCGTCGTACCATGGCAGGTCGGTGGTCGCCCAGTACCATGCGCCGAGTACCAGCCAGGTAACCAGCAATAAGCCCAACAGCCCCCGAACCTGTTCATCCCTGATCAAAGCTCCACGGTTGCCGCGCAAGGTTGCGACATACAGGGTAAACGGCAGGCTACCCAGGATCATCACCACAATCGCGACCCAATGCACCGCAGGTTGCGGCCACTTGGCCAGAGACAGATCGGAGGTGGAAAAACCGCCTGTCGAGATGGCGGACATGGCGTGGTTAATTGCATCGAACAGGCTCATGCCGGCCGCCCAGAAAGCCAGACTGCCCAGCGCCGTAATGCTGACGTACGCCAGCACGATGAACTTGGCCACCATATGCGAGCGGGGCATGACTTTTTCGGAGCGGTCGGACGATTCGGTCTGGAACAGACGCATGCCACCGATACGCAGCAGGGGCAGAATGGCTACTGCCATACCGATAAAGCCGATCCCGCCCAGCCAGTGGAGCATCGAGCGCCAGATGAGGATACCTGGCGACATGGTATCCAGGCCGCTGAGCACTGTTGAACCCGTCGCGGTAATGCCAGACATGCTTTCGAAGAAGGAGTCGGTGTAGCTGATGTGCTGGGTCAATAGAAACGGCAGTGCGGCGAAGACGCACACAACGATCCAACTGGAGACTGTCAGCAGATACATGTCTCGCGGACGCAAATGCACGTGTTCAGGTCGACCGGGAATGATCAATGCCAGCCCGGCGATGAACGTCAGCAAGCTTGCCCACAGAAAGGAGCGCAGGTCTTCGAAGCGGTCGTAAATGACCAGCGTCACCATGGGCACGATCATGGCGATGGCCAAGGTGATCAGGAATATGCCGATAATGAAACCGATGATGCGAAGGGTCGGCAACGCCATGCAGTCACTCTGACTAGGTTCGGGGAAAGGCGCCATTCTACCTGCGGCCCACGGCAAGTAAACCGTGGCCTGTGCGTCGCAGCCTGTAAGTAATTGCCTCGCAGGTTCGTTATCCGTGTGCACAGGCTCTAGAATGATCCAACATTTCTCAAGGAGGTAGCCCATGGAGGCGCTCGACGTATTGCTCAATCGTGTCTCGGTCCCACGATTGATCGACCCGGCCCCGGATGCAGCCCAGCGTGAAATCCTGTTCAGTGCAGCCATGCGCGCCCCGGATCATGGACAGTTGCGCCCGTTCCGGTTTATCACGGTGGAAGGCGCAGCCCGTGAGCGCATGGGGGATTTACTCGCAGAGGCGTTGCAGGCCAGTGGATCGGAAGTGACACCGCAAGCCTTGGACAAAGCACGCCTCGGCCCGCTACGCGCGCCACTGGTTGTGGTTGTAGTTGCCCGTCTGCAGGATCACTACAAAGTGCCAAAAGCCGAGCAGTTGATTACCGCAGGGTGTGCGGCGCACAGTGTATTGCTGGCGTCTTATGCGCTGGGCGTTGGCGCGGTATGGCGCACCGGTGAGCTGTCTTATTCGCCGCTAGTCGCCAAAGGTTTTGGCCTGGCGGATGACGAGGAGGTGATCGCCTTTCTGTATCTGGGCACGCCACAGAACCCGCCACGTGTTGCTGCGAAAGTGGATGTGGTGGATTTTGTGAGTGAGTGGCAGGGCTGAGGGGCTGGAATGCTGAAGTTCTTCTGTAGGAGCTGCCGAAGGCTGCGAAGCGGAGTGTCAGAAAAATCGTTTTCGCAGCCTTCGGCAGCTCCTACAGCGGAATGTGTATTTGCCGCAAAATGGATTAGGCCACCGAACTCTTCGGCTCCGCCGGCAAATCAATAATCGCCAGAAACCCGCCCTCGGGATGATTGCCCAGAATCAATTCCCCGCCATGACGTTGAGCTGCACGGCGAGCAATTGCCAGGCCCAGGCCATGACCCGCTGCGGTCTGGCCGGGAGCGCGGTAAAACGGCTCGCCCAATTGCGTCAGGTGCTCAGCCGCCACGCCAGGGCCATGGTCACGCACGCTTAACTGCAGCCTGTCACCGACCCGCTTTGCCTGCACTTCGACGGTTTCACCGGGCGGATTGAAGCGCAACGCATTGCGCAGCAGGTTATCGGTTGCTCGCTCAATCATGTCGGGCCAGCCATGCAGATGCAGGTTCTGCTCGACGTGCACGGCAATTTGCTGGTCGCCACCGTCCAGATTTGCATCATTCCTGAGGCGCAGTAGCAGCGCGTTGAGATCAATGGGCTCAGCGCTGCTCAGTTGCGCATCAAGCCGCGCCAGCGCAAGGATCTCGCTGATCAGTGCCTCCAGTCGATCACATTCGCGGCTTAACCTCGGCCAGAGCTTTTCCCGTTCGGCCGGTTCCGCGCGTTCTGCCAGCGCCAGCGCAATACGCAAGCGCGCCAAGGGGGAGCGCAGCTCATGGGATACATCGCGCAGCAACTGACGCTGGCTGCCGATCAGGCTCTGCAGTCGCGCGCCCATACGGTTGAAGTCGGTTGCCAGCACGCCGAATTCATCCCGGCGGTTCGCCAGTTGCGCGAGACTGTTTTGTTGATAAGTGGTTTGCCCAAGATCATGCACCGCACCGCGCAGGCGGCTGAGGGGGCGAGTGATCGACAAAGTCACCAGCAAACTGAACAGGGTCAGCACCACCAGCGCAATTCCCAGCGCGCTGAGCGGCCACATCAAACTGTCGCGGTGCCACGCATCCAGCTCCGGGTGAGGGATACGGTAAATGAACAGGTAGGTTTCCCCGGTTTTTTCACTCGTGTACTCACTGGTCAGGCGACGCCACGGAAGCTGTCGGGGGTCATCGCCCTGACGAGCCTCAAGGGCGGCAGCGCGGGGCGAAAAGGTGCCGCGCACGACCGGGTCGCCATTGTCGTTGAGGACCTGAACGTCCATGTGATTCTTGCGTTTGAGGCTTTGCAGGTAATCCTGCGCGGCATCTGCGCCCTGGTTTTCGTATTGCTCGGTCCAGGTCTGCGGCAAATGACTCAGCAGCGGATGACGGCTGAGGATCCATGCGTCTTGATTAAGCATGTGGCCGAGCAGAATGGACAGGCCTGCAACCAGGGCAATGGCCAGCCAGAAGCTAGCCAGGATTCGCCAGAACAATGAACGCACGGGACAACCTCAAAATAGAGAAACCCGGCACGCTTGGGGAGTGCCGGGTTCAGGTGGACCAGTAGCTTACTGGGCTTTTTGCGCTTTTTGCGCCTTCCACGCTTCGAATTCAGCGCGTTCGGCCATCTTTGCTGCGCGCTCTTTCTTCATTTCGTCGAATTCCTTCTGCTGCTCAGGCTTGAGCAGCGCACGGATATCGCTGTCAGTCTTGGTGCGCTTGGCGTCCAGTTCGTCTTTCATGGCTTTCTGGTCCGCGGGTGACAGCTTGGCCAGATACTTTTCAGTGATGTCCTTGCGGTCGTGCATTCGCTCGCCCATCAGTTTGCCGATCTGTTGACGCTGTTCGCGGCTCAGGTCCAGCTTTTCGAAAGGACCGCGGTCATGGTGCATGCCAGCACGTGGACCTTCAGGACCTGGACCAAAACCAGGGCCATCTCCAGGAGCAGCCATTGCAACGGTAGGCAGTGCAGCAGCGAACATCAAAGCGATAAGAGTCTTGCGCATGGTGTATCTCCTTGTCTCGAATCCGGCTCGTTGCCGGTTGAGGCCAGTTTAGGGAGATCAAGGTCAAGAGCCGTCAGGCTACTGTAAAGCTTGGGTAAAGAGGGGGAGAGAGTGGGCTGACATATAGAATTTAACGTGGGGGAATTGTGGGAGCAGAGCTCTGCTCCCGCACAAGCACTGTTCCTGCTTGGATGCAGCGCCAAAGCGACTACACGCTGTAGTAATAACCGCGGCTACGCAGCGCAACGATGCGCGGGCGGCCGTCAGGGTGCGGGCCGATTTTCTTGCGCAGGTTGCTCACGTGCATGTCCAGGCTGCGATCGTAAAGGGTCAGCTTGCGGCCCAGTGCCAATTGCGCCAGTTCCTGCTTGTCCAGCGGTTCACCAGGCTGGCGCAACAGGGCTTCGAGCAATCGGCTTTCAGAGACGGTCAGAACCAGCTCCTGATCGTTGATGATTACCACGCCGCGCACCGGGCTGAAGCTCAGGTCGCCCAGTTCCAGCTGTGTCGATACGGCCGTCGGGTGGCTACGACGCAACACCGCACGAAGGCGGGCGGTCAGTTCGCGAGGGTCGCAGGGTTTGGCCAGGTAATCATCGGCACCCAGTTCCAGACCCAGAATCCGGTCCAGAGGCTCACCGCGTGCAGACAGCATCAATACCGGCAGGTCCGGATGATCGCTGCGCAACTGCTTGAGCAGTTCCAGACCGCTGCCGTCGGGGAGCATGACATCCAGAACGACCGCAGCAGGTGCGGATTCGGCAAGGGCGCGACGGGCACTGTTGCCGTCGTGACAGGCGCGGACCAGAAAGCCTTCCTGGCTCAGCCAGCTACTCAGGAGCTCGCAGAGCTCCTGGTCATCATCAATAAGTAACAGCTCGCTCATTTCTCACTCAATTTAGCCACTGTCGACGCTGCTTACGTCCACCGCGGGCAAAGATACCGCACAGGAGGGCTATCAGCGCAACACCCCCTCCGGTGACGAACCATTGTTGCTGTTCGGTCAGGATACGTTGCGGTTCGGCCGATTGTGCTTCTTTGAGCTGTAACTTGAGCCTTTGGTTCTCTTGGCGCAGGCGACTGAGTTGGGCGCTCTCGCGTGCGGCGTCAGCGTTCTGCACCTGCTTGAGGAGTTCTTCGCGCTGGCGCTCGCTTTCTTTCAGGCGTTGCTGAAGATCGCTGATCTGAGCAGCAGTGGTCGGCAGCGGCAACGCATAGGAGGTACCGGAACCACTCGTTTCCTCGGCCTGGACGGTAGTCGCACCCATTGCCAACACAACAACCAGTAGACATGCCCGCATCTGAACTCCTGTTTCAGCGTCCGTGTGTTCAACGGCCGCACTTTTAGACGGCAGTGTTCTTATAGAACGGTTTTTATAGAACATTCAGCAGGTTGTCGGCAGGGCGTTGAGAATGATTAGCGTCAGAGCGGGAGATTTTGTCATCGCTGCCTTGAGCGGCAGCGATTACAGGGTGTATCGCAAGAGTAAATTTAAGGCAGGACTTTCTTGAAAGGCTTCACAACGACGTTGGCGTAGACGCCCGCCTTGACGAACGGATCAGCTTCGGCCCAGGTCTTTGCTGCGCTCAGCGACTCGAACTCGGCCACGATCAGGCTGCCCGAGAACCCGGCGGCGCCAGGCTCATTGCTGTCTACGGCCGGATTAGGTCCGGCCAGGATCAAGCGCCCCTCGTCTTTGAGCGCATTGAGGCGGTCCAGATGAGCCGGGCGCACGCTCAGGCGTTTTTCCAGGGAATTTTCGACGTCTGTTGCAATGATTGCGTAGAGCATGTCAGTCCTCGGTTTTTGTTGGGGGCGGTGCGGAAGCAGGGTCATGCATGTGTTTGGCAAGGTATAGACCCTGAGCGATCAGGAATACCAGAGTCATGCCCAGGCTGCCGAATACTTTGAAATCGACCCAGAATTCCTGATAAGTGAAAGCCACATAAAGATTGGCCGCGCCGCAGAACAGGAAGAAGATGATCCAGGCAATGTTCAGCTTGGTCCAGATTGGTTTCGGCAAGCTCAGTGCGTGCCCCATGATGCGTTGAATCAGCGGGCGGTCGCCAATGAAATGGCTTCCGGCAAAGGCCAGCGCAAACAGCCAGTTCACCACGGGCGCTTTCCACTTGAGGAAAGTTTCGCTGTGAAAGGCCAGGGTCAGGCTACCGAACACCAGACAGGCAACCAGCGTCAGCCACTGGCTTTTTTCCAGTTTGCCCTGTTTGACGAACAGAATGCCGTAGACCACCACTGAACTGACGATCAGCATGGCGGTCGCACTGAAAATACCGCCCAGTGTGTAGCTGTTGCCCAGGAACTCGACGGCACGAGGTTCGATTTTGTAAACGATGAAAAACAGCAGCAGCGGGATGAAGTCGATGAATTGTTTCACAATGGCAGCCAGAAGCAGGATGTGGCGGCATAATAACAAACATCAATGACAGCGAAAGCGCCACCTATGAATGTTGACCTGCACTGCCACAGCACAGCCTCCGACGGCGCTCTTGCGCCCACGGCATTGGTTGCGCGTGCTTACGAGAATGGCGTGCGCGTCCTTTCCCTGACGGATCACGACACCCTCGAAGGTCTCGAAGAAGCCCGGACTGCGGCGCTTTCACTGGGTATGCAACTGGTTAACGGTGTCGAGCTTTCGTGCACCTGGGGTGGGGCAACCATCCATATTCTCGGGTACGGTTTTGCCATGGATGCACCCCCTCTGCTCGCTGCAATAGCCCGTTTGCACGATGGACGCTGGTTGCGCGCCGAAGAAATCAGTCGCAAATTGGCGATCAAAGGTATGCCTGGAGCGCTGGAAGGTGCTCGCGCCATTCAGCAAGAGCTGGGCGACAGTGGCAATGCTCCGGCTCGTCCGCATTTCGCAGACTTCATGGTGCGGGCAGGTTTCGTCAAGGATCGCGCTGAAGCTTTCCGTAAGTGGCTGGGAGCGGGCAAGCTGGGCGATGTGAAACAACATTGGCCTACGCTGGAAGAAACCGTCGGCACCTTGCGTGAATCGGGGGCCTGGGTCAGTCTTGCGCACCCCTCGCATTATGATTTCACCCGTAGCAAGCGTCGTAAGCTGGTCGCAGCTTTTCTTGAAGCGGGTGGCCATGCGATTGAAGTAGTCAATGGCCTGCAACCTGCAGAGCAGGTTGGAACCCTGGCCATTCTGGCGCGTGAATTTGGCCTGCTGGTAACCGCTGGCAGTGATTTCCATGCTCCTGGTGGCTGGTCCGAGATAGGCGTCTATCGTCCGGTGCCGGAAGACCTGCCGCCCCTTTGGTCCCGGTTCAAACATGATCAGTCTACTGCTGCCTTCTGAACAGGAAGATACCGTGAGTCAATTTTTCCAGGTCCACCCGGAGAACCCGCAACCGCGCCTGATCAAACAGGCCGTGGAAATTATTAAAGCGGGCGGTTTGGTGATCTACCCAACAGATTCCTCCTACGCCCTGGGCTGTCAGCTCGGTGATAAAAGCGCCATCGAGCGCATTCGCCGTCTGCGCCAGCTGGACGACAAGCACAACTTCACGTTGATGTGCTGCGACCTGTCTCAATTGGGGCTGTTCGCCAAGGTCGATACCGGTGCGTTTCGTGCACTCAAGGCCCACACGCCCGGGCCTTACACCTTTATTCTGAATGCCACGCGGGAAGTGCCACGGCTGATTTTGCATCCCAAGCGCCGGACAATCGGCTTGCGGGTGCCTAAGCATCCTATCGCCCAGGCTTTGCTTGAGGAATTGGGCGAGCCACTCATGAGCGTCAGTCTTATCCTGCCGGGGGAAAGCGTGCCGCTGAGTGACCCCTATGAGATGCGCCAGACCCTCGAGCGTCAGGTCGACCTGATCATTGATGGCGGCATGGGCGGGATTTCCGCCTCGACAGTGATCAACCTGACCGGCGATGAGCCTGAGGTCGTTCGTGTCGGTTGCGGCGATCCGTCACCATTTGGTGTTGAGGCTTGATGGCTACGGTAGAAACCGTTGACAGTCAGGCCGACGCTCAACAAGAACTGCCGTTCGCCATGGTCTACGGCCAGGCGGTTACGCAGATGCCAATGGATCTGTATATCCCGCCGGATGCGCTGGAAGTCTTTCTTGAGGCTTTTGAAGGCCCGTTGGACCTGTTGCTCTATCTGATCCGTAAGCAGAACATCGACATCCTCGACATCCCGGTGGCGGAGATCACCAAGCAGTACATGGGCTATGTCGAACTGATGAAAACGGTGCGTCTGGAACTTGCTGCAGAGTACCTGGTGATGGCCGCCATGCTGGCGGAAATCAAGTCGCGCATGCTGCTGCCGCGTTCCGCCGAAGCCGAAGAAGAGGAAGACGACCCTCGTGCCGAGCTGATCCGCCGGTTGCAGGAGTACGAGCGCTTCAAGGTGGCCGCCGAAGGTATCGACCAGTTGAGCCGTGTCGGGCGTGATGTAGTGGTTCCCAAGCTGGACGCTCCCGAAGCCCGGGCGCGCAAGTTGTTGCCGGAGGTCAGCCTTGAAGAGTTGTTGATGTCCATGGCGGAAGTGCTGCGCCGTGGCGACATGTTTGAAAGCCATCAGGTCAGCCGTGAGGCCTTGTCGACCCGTGAGCGCATGAGTGATGTGCTGGAGCGGCTGAAAGGCGGCGGATTTGTGCCATTTGCCGAACTCTTTACCGCCGAAGAGGGGCGCCTCGGCGTAGTCGTGACGTTCATGGCCGTGCTTGAGCTGGTCAAGGAGTCACTGGTGGAATTGGTACAGAACGAGCCCTTTGCGGTCATCCATGTGCGGGCGCGAGCCGAATAAGAGCTGAACAATGAATCTCAACGAACCTCGCGAGCTGGCTCCGCTGCTCGAAGCTTTCCTGTTGGCCTCGGGCAAGCCGCAATCGCTGGAGCGCCTTTACGAACTGTTCGAAGAAGGCGAGCGTCCTGAGCCGCCGGTCTTCAAGAAAGCGCTGCAGTTACTGGGTAAGTCCTGCGAAGGCAGGGCATTCGAGCTCAAGGAAGTGGCTTCCGGTTATCGCCTGCAGATTCGTGAAAAGTTTTCCCCTTGGGTCGGTCGTCTCTGGGAAGAGCGTCCGCAGCGCTATTCTCGGGCCATGCTTGAAACCATGGCATTGATCGCTTATCGCCAACCGATAACCCGGGGCGAAATCGAAGATGTGCGCGGTGTTGCGGTTAACAGCCATATCGTGAAAACCCTGCTGGAACGTGAGTGGATCAGGGTCGTGGGCTACCGTGAAGTGCCGGGCAAGCCTGCGATGTTTGCGACCACCAAAGTGTTTCTCGACCACTTCAACCTGAAGAACCTCGATGACTTGCCGCCACTGGCAGACCTGCGTGAACTGGAACCAGATCCGGTTCTGGATTTCGAAGACGCTCCGGTGCCTGCGCATCTGCAGGCGATGGCCGACGCGAGCATCGATCCGGACGCAGAGCCAGAACCGCCAAGAGACGAGACGAGCTTCCGCAGCCTGTTGGTCGAACTCGACTCGATGGAGCAGGGTCTGAAGATCGACTTCGATGATTTGCTGCCGGATGAGCCTGATGAAAAATCAGAGGACGGTAGCGATCCCTTGTAGGAGCTGCCGAAGGCTGCGAAGCAGTGGGTCAGACAAAGCGCTTTCGCAGCCTTCGGCAGCTCCTACAGGGCAAACAGCGTTAATTCAGGCGGCGCACCACTCATGAGCGACACTAAGAACCCCTGCATCAGCCTCTGCAAATTCGACGCCGACATCTGCATCGGCTGTGGCCGCAGCAAGAAAGAAATCAAGGCCTGGAAGAAGATGGACAAGGACGAGCGCCGCGATGTGCTGAAGGACGCCGCTGTTCGCATGAAAGGTTTCAAGGGTGCCGGTCGGCGGAAAAAGAAGTAAGCCGCAAATTTTCGACTAGCCTCTGATGCGCAATGCGTTATGTGAGCGTATGATTCGCGACCTTTTGGCGATTCTGCTCGTGATGAGTTTAGCGTCAGAAGTTTTCAGTATTACGCCTCGCGGCTATCCACAGCCCCAGGCAACAGGTTGCGCCGGTCCTCGGCGTCCCCTGAATCGACACACCGGGAGGTGCCCAGATGAGTGAACAAGACAAGCAGGACAGCCAGGAAATCGGACCCGCAGGTGAAAAACTGCAGAAGGTTCTGGCACGTATTGGCGTAGGTTCGCGTCGCGACGTTGAAGCCTGGATCAGCCAGGGCCGTATCAAGGTCAATGGCAAGGACGCGACCTTGGGTCAACGCGTTGATCTGCATGATGCGATCAGCGTTGATGGCCGCGTCATCAAGCGCGAAGAGGCCGCCGAAACGGTGCGCCGCGTGATCATGTACAACAAGCCGGACGGCGAAATCTGTACCCGTGACGACCCTGAAGGTCGCCCGACGGTGTTCGATCGCCTGCCGCGTCCAAAAGAAGGCCGTTGGGTCAATATCGGTCGTCTGGACATCAATACCACCGGCTTGCTGATGTTCACCACCGATGGTGAGCTGGCCAACCGTCTGATGCACCCGTCTTTCGAAATGGACCGTGAATACGCTGTGCGCGTCCGCGGTGAAGTCGATGACGACATGCTGCTGCGCCTGAAGAACGGGGTGATCCTCGAAGACGGTCCGGCACGTTTCACCGACATCCAGCAAGCGCCGGGTGGTGAAGGTTTCAACCACTGGTATCACTGCGTGGTGATGGAAGGCCGTAACCGCGAAGTGCGACGCCTGTGGGAATCCCAGGGCCTGGTGGTCAGCCGCCTGAAGCGCGTGCGTTACGGACCGGTGTTCCTCAACTCCGACCTGCCGATGGGCCGCTGGCGCGAAATGAGCCAGTACGAGGTGGATATCCTCAGCGCTGAAGTAGGCCTGACACCTGTGGCTCAGCCGCAGATGAACGCCAAGACCAAGGACAAGATGGAGCGCTTGCAGCGTCAATCCTCCCGTCCATTGGGCAAAAGCGAGCGTGTGCGCACCCTTCGCCCGGCCAAGGATGCTGCTCCGACTGGCGAGCGTGCTCCACGTCAGCCGCAAGTGACCGGCAGTGATCGTGATCGTGCCCAGCGTCCTGCTGCACCGCGCTCGGATTCCGGTCGTGGTCAGCGCAACGACCCTAACAAGTCGGCGCCACGCACGCCGCGCCCAGCCAATGGCCGCAGCGACACTCGCACAGATAACAGCCGTGGCACACCAGTGGCTGAGCGTCCGAGCGACATGAACAAACGTCCGGCCAAACCGTCGCCAAAGCGGCCAGGTATCAATCTGGTCGATGACGCGCCGTCCGGCAAGCGCCGTGGCCCCGCATCGGGCTCGGGCCAGCGCCCGGGTTTCGGTCGTCGCAAGCCGCAGTAAACGCTTGGCGACTGGCTTGAGCGAATGAAAAACGCCCATCGAAAGATGGGCGTTTTTTTTGGTCACTGATTTACCCCGCACAAGACCTTGTGACACTTGATCCCGACGCTTTTGCCCGGCTGAGCTAAGCCGTAAGGGTGTCTTCGACGTTATCGGGATGGGCGCTATGCGTACAGGGATGTTCGCGCTGGCCTTGGGGTTACTGGCGCTACGCTTTTTACCGGTTTTGCCACCATTGTGGCTGTTGCTCGTTATGCCGGTGCTGGCTTTGATGCTGTTGCCGTTCCGCACATACCCCATCGCTTTGTTTTTATTCGGTTTCAGTTGGGCGTGCCTCTCGGCGCAATGGGCGCTGGATGATCGCCTGTCGCCGAAGCTGGACGGTCAGACTGTCTGGTTGCAAGGCAAGGTCGTCGGTTTGCCTGCGTCAACTGAAGGTGTGGTGCGCTTTGAGCTGGAAGGGCTGCAATCCAGACGCTTCAGATTGCCGGAGCGCATGCGGGTAGCCTGGCATGGCGGTCCACAGGTGCGCAGTGGTGAACACTGGCGTCTGGCAGTCAAGCTCAAGCGCCCGGGCGGACTGGCCAACCCGCATGCCTTTGATTACGAAGCCTGGCTGCTCGCCCAGCGTATCGGTGCCACTGGAACTGTCTCTGATGGGCAATTGCTGAAGTCCGCTGCGTCCGGCTGGCGATACGCTATACGCCAGCGCTTGTTGGCGGTGGACGCGCAAGGGCGTGAAGGCGGTCTGGCTGCATTGGTCCTGGGTGATGGCTCGGGCTTGAGCACGGTTGACTGGCAGATCCTGCAGGACACCGGCACCGTGCATTTGCTGGTGATTTCCGGGCAGCATGTGGGCTTGTTGGCGGGTGTGATGTACGCGTTTATCGCCGGGCTGGCACGTTGGGGGCTGTGGCCGCGGGCCTTGCCGTGGTTGCCATGGGCGTGCGGGTTGGCGTTCAGTGCAGCGCTCGGTTATGGCTTGCTGGCAGGTTTTGAAGTGCCGGTGCGTCGGGCCTGCGTCATGGTGGGCATGGTCCTGCTCTGGCGTCTGCGCTTTCGTCATCTGGGGGCGGTCGGGCCGCTACTGGTGTCGCTGAATGTGGTGCTGGTGTTTGAGCCACTGGCCAGTTTGCAGCCGGGCTTCTGGCTGTCATTTATCGCCGTGGCGATTCTGATTCTGATATTCGGTGGGCGGCTGGGTGCCTGGAGCTGGCTGCAAAGCTGGACCCGCGCCCAGTGGTTGATCGCCATTGGTCTGTTACCTGTGTTGCTGGCTCTGAACCTGCCCATCAGTCTGAGTGGTCCGTTTGCCAATCTCGTCGCGGTGCCGTGGGTCAGCTTCCTGATCCTGCCGCCTGCGCTGCTCGGGACCTTGCTCCTGCCTGTTCCGTATTTGGGAGAAGGGTTGCTCTGGCTG
Organism: Pseudomonas maioricensis; assembly: GCF_022790535.1. GTDB lineage: Bacteria > Pseudomonadota > Gammaproteobacteria > Pseudomonadales > Pseudomonadaceae > Aquipseudomonas > Aquipseudomonas maioricensis. The sequence continues at coordinate 153,589 of NZ_LOHG01000012.1, read as the reverse complement.
GCAGGCGGCGCGCTGGAGTGGTTGTTCAGGTTTCTCGGCTGGGTTGCCGGGTGGTTGCCTGCCTGGGTGCCGAGCGCCATTCCGTTCTGGGCCTGGTTGCTGAGTCTGCTGGGAGGCGTGTTGTTGCTCTTGCCCGGTGGTGTGCCCCTGCGCGGGCTGGGTTGGCCACTGTTGTTGCTTTGCGTGTTCCCGCCTCTGAAAAGCGTGCCGCACGGGCAAGTAGAAGTTCTGCAACTGGACGTCGGCCAAGGGCTGGCGATTCTTTTGCGTACTCGACACCACGCACTGCTCTATGACGCGGGGCCACGTTTCGGTGAATTCGATATCGGCCAGCGCGTCGTGCTGCCCGCCATACGCAAGACCGGTGCACGCCAGCTTAATCTGATGTTGATCAGCCACGCCGACGCGGATCATGCCGGTGGCGCGCAGGCGGTCCATCAAGGCTTGCCGGTCAAGCGGGTGCTGGGCGGTGAGCTGGAAAGGCTGCCGCCGTTGCTAAACGCGCAACTGTGTACCAATGACGAGCGCTGGGAATGGGACGGTGTGGTGTTTTCGACCTGGCGCTGGAGTGATGCCAGAGAGGGGAATCAGGCCTCGTGTGTGCTGATGATCGATGCTCAAGGCGAGCGCTTGTTGTTGACCGGGGATATCGATGCCGAGGCCGAACAAGCGCTGATCGACAGTGGCCGCGATGTCCGCGCCGACTGGCTGCAAGCGCCGCACCACGGCAGTCGTACTTCTTCATCGAAAAGCTTTCTGCGTTCGGTTGCCCCTCGCGGCGTGTTGATTTCCCGAGGCCGCAATAATGCCTTCGGGCACCCGCATCCGTTGATTATGGCGCGCTATCACTGGTTCGGCATTCCCACCTGGGACAGCGCCGAACTGGGTGCGATCAGCCTGCACCTCGGGACCTTCGACAAGCCGCGGTCGCAGCGGGCAGAGAGGCGTTTCTGGCGTGACTGATACAAGGATATTGCTCGCAGGCTTCGGCGAGTCGCTGACCCTATGATAGAGTGGCGCCAATTTTTCGAGGGAGTCGTCACTGTGTGGGAACTGGTCAAATCTGGCGGCTGGATGATGCTGCCGATCATTCTGAGTTCCATTGCTGCGGTCGGCATTATCATCGAGCGCCTCTGGACCCTTCGTGCTAGCCGCATTACCCCGCCACACCTGGTAGGGCAAGTCTGGCAGTGGATTCAGGACAAAAAGCTCGACAAGGAAAAGCTCAAGCAACTGCGTGCCGATTCCCCGCTGGGCGAGATTCTTGCCGCAGGCCTGGCCAATTCACGGCATGGCCGCGAAATCATGAAAGAGTGCATTGAAGAGGCTGCGGCCCGGGTCATTCATGATCTGGAGCGTTATCTCAGTGCGCTGGGCTCCATCGCTGCCATGGCACCTCTGTTGGGATTGCTTGGTACGGTATTGGGTATGATCGACATTTTCGGGTCGTTCAATGCCACCGGCAATACAGCCAATGCCTCGGTTCTGGCAGGCGGTATCTCCAAAGCGCTGATCTGTACGGCGTCTGGCCTGATCGTCGCGATTCCTGCGATCTTCTTTCACCGTTACCTGCAAAGCCGGGTCGACGAATTGGTGGTCGGCATGGAACAGGAAGCCATCAAGCTTGTAGAGGTTGTGCAGGGTGATCGCGAAGTTGATCTGAACGATCCGAAAATCGACCTCAAGTCGCAGGCTCGGGGCGAGGGTCGTAAAAAGTGAAGTTTCGTCGTCGCAAGGTCAGGGAGAACATCGACATCAACCTTGTTTCGTTGATTGATGTGGTGTTCATCCTGCTGCTGTTCTTTATCGTGACCACGACCTTTACTCGCGAAACCCAATTGCGCGTTGACTTGCCGCAGGCGGTGACCGGCGCTCCGGAAACGGATGCCGATCTCAAGCATCTGGACATCACTATCAACGCTGACGGCGTCTTTTCGGTGAACAATCAATTGCTGCCGAAAAACGATCTGCAAACCCTGATCGATGCGCTTCAGCGTGAGTCTGCCGGTGATACCAGTCTGCCGCTGTCGATCAGTGCCGATGGTAAAACTCCGCATCAATCGGTGATCACTGCCATGGACGCTGCAGGCAAGCTGGGTTTCAGCCACCTGCGCATGACCACGGTCGAAGCCGCACCGGCTAACTAATGGCACTTTCTGACCGCTTGCTTGACGCCTGGTACAACGGCCATCCGGCGCTGATGCTGCTGCGTCCGCTGGAGAGCCTCTATCGGCGAGTCGTGCAGGGCAAGCGTGAGCGTTTTCTGGCGGGGCAGGGCGATATCTACAAGGCTCCTGTGCCGGTTATTGTCGTCGGTAATATCACCATTGGTGGCACCGGCAAGACACCGTTGATCCTGTGGATGATCGAACACTGCCGCCGAAAAGGCCTGCGCGTCGGGGTAGTCAGCCGTGGTTACGGCGCTAAACCTCCGAGTCTGCCGTGGCGTGTGACCGGCGAGCAGAGCGCCGCTCAGGCGGGCGATGAACCCTTGCTGATCGTACAGCGCAGCGGTGTGCCGTTGATGATTGACCCTGATCGCAGCCGTGCCGTGCAAGCGCTGCTCGACAGTGAGTCGCTGGATCTGATTCTTTCCGATGATGGCCTGCAGCATTACCGGCTGGCGCGAGACCTGGAATTAGTTCTGATCGATGCTGCTCGTGGGCTGGGTAATCGCCGTTGTCTACCTGCAGGCCCGCTGCGCGAACCTGTCGAGCGTCTCGAAAGTGTTGATGCGTTGCTCTACAACGGAGCCAGCGCTGATCGGGACGACGGCTATGCCTTTCAGTTGCAACCTTCGGCGCTGGTCAATCTGCGCAGCGGCGAGCGTCAGGCGCTGGAGTTCTTCCCGGCCGGGCAGGCGCTTCACGCCGTGGCCGGTATCGGTAATCCTCAGCGTTTCTTCAATACCCTCGAAGGGCTACACTGGCGACCGGTCACCCATGCGTTCGCCGACCATGCTGTTTTCAGTGCTCAAGCGCTGACCTTTTCTCCGGCGCTGCCTGTTGTCATGACCGAAAAGGATGCCGTGAAATGCCGGCCCTTCGCGGCGGATGACTGGTGGTACCTGGCTGTGGATGCGGTGCCATCCGATGCTTTTATCAGTTGGTTCGATTCGCAGTTGTTACGTCTTTTGCCATGATTCGCTCAGGATTTCTTATGGACACCAAATTACTCGACATCCTCGCTTGCCCGATCTGCAAGGGGCCGCTGAAGCTCAGCGCCGATAAAACCGAGCTGATCAGCAAAGGCGCAGGCCTGGCTTACCCGATTCGCGATGGCATCCCGGTGATGCTCGAAAGCGAAGCGCGCACGCTGAGCACTGACGAGCGTCTGGACAAATGACAGCAGCATTTACGGTCGTTATCCCGGCGCGTTACGGCTCCAGTCGTTTTCCGGGCAAACCGCTCAAAGAGATTGCTGGCAAGCCGATGATCCAGCATGTCTGGGAACAGGCACGCAAGAGCAGCGCGGCACGGGTTGTGGTCGCCACCGACGATGCGCGCATCGTTGAGGCCTGCAAGGCCTTTGGTGCTGAAGTGCTGCTGACGCGTGACGATCACAACTCCGGTACTGACCGGCTCGCCGAGGTCGCTACACAGTTGGGGCTGGAAGCCGACGCTATCGTGGTCAACGTGCAAGGCGACGAGCCCATGATCCCGCCTGCGGTGATCGATCAGGTGGCCGACAACCTTGCTGCCCACCCTGAAGCCCGTATGTCGACGCTGGCCGAGCCCATTGATGACGTGGCAGCGTTGTTCAACCCGAACGTGGTCAAGGTCGTGTCTGATATCAACGGCCTGGCCCTGACGTTCAGTCGCGCGCCATTGCCTTGGGCCCGGGACGCACTGGCCAGCGATCGCGAGCAATTGCCTGCGGGCGTGCCTTATCGTCGACATATCGGAATCTACGCTTATCGCGCAGGATTCCTGCATGACTTCGTGAGCTGGGGGCCATGCTGGCTGGAGAATACTGAAAGTCTGGAGCAGTTGCGTGCACTCTGGCATGGCATCCGGATTCATGTCGCTGATGCGCTGGAAGCACCACCCGCTGGCGTCGATACGCCAGAAGACCTTGAGCGCGTTCGTCGCTTGCTGGAGATTTGACGTTGCAACCGCAGTTCGCTGTTTCGCTCCGTCCGTTCAACACGTTCGGCGTTGATGTAAAAGCACAGATGTTTGCCGAAGCGCATAACGACGACGATGTGCGCGATGCGCTGGCTTACAGCGCGGAGCATGATCTGCCGCTGATGGTGATCGGCGGAGGCAGCAACTTACTGCTGACAGGTGATGTGCAGGCGTTGGTGTTGCGCATGGCCAGTCGCGGCATACGTATCCTGCGGGAAGATTGCCTGCAGGCAGTTGTCGAGGCTGAGGCGGGCGAACCGTGGCATCCGTTCGTGTTGTCATGCCTTGAGTTGGGGCTCGCCGGGCTGGAAAACCTGAGCCTGATTCCCGGTACCGTTGGCGCTGCGCCCATGCAGAACATCGGTGCCTACGGGGTGGAAATCAAAGACGTGTTTCACGGCCTGACAGCGCTTGACCGACAGACGGGCGAACTGCGTGATTTCTCTCTGGAGGAGTGTGCTTTCGGTTATCGCGACAGCCTGTTCAAGCATGAGATCGGCCGCTGGGTGATTTTACGGGTGCGCTTCCTTCTCACTCGTGATCCTCATTTGCACCTTGAATATGGTCCTGTGCGTCAGCGTCTGGAAGAGCAGGGTATCAAGCAGCCGACGCCGCGTGATGTCAGTGCGGCGATCTGTGCGATACGCAGTGAAAAGCTTCCGGACCCGGCAGTGCTAGGCAATGCCGGCAGCTTCTTCAAGAATCCTCTGGTATCTGCCGAGCTGGCCGAGCAGATCCGCCAAACGTATCCCGCGCTGGTGGGTTATCCACAGCCTGACGGTCAGGTGAAACTTGCCGCGGGCTGGCTCATTGAGCAGGCTGGCTGGAAGGGCTATCGCGAAGGCGATGCCGGTGTTCACCGGCTGCAATCATTGGTTCTGGTCAATTACGGGCAGGCGACGGGCTTGCAACTGCACGCTTTGGCGCAACGCATCCAGGCTGACATCGCCAAACGCTTTGGTGTTGCGCTGGAAATGGAACCCAATCTGTATTGAGTTGAATTAAAAAAGATTCTTGTAGGAGCGCACGAGCAACGCGAGGCCGCGATGGCGGTGTGTCAGGTAGACCGCCTCGCGTTGCTCGTGCGCTTCCACAGAATTAAGTGTTGTGTAGTCACCTATGCCCAGAAAGGGAGTAACCATGACCAACACTGTGTGCGCCATCGTCCTCGCTGCCGGAGAAGGTCGTCGGTTTCAAGCCATTGCCGGGCAGGGGCAGAGCAAGTTGCTTGCTTCATGCGTGGGGCGTGATGGTATAGAGCGTCCGGTACTGGAGCAGACGCTCGTCAACCTGCAAGGGGTTGTCGACAAGGTTCTGGTGATTACCCGGCCCGACTGTCCGCAAATCATAGCGCTTGCTCACCACTATGGTTGTGAGCTGGTCATGCTGTCTTCAGCGGGCATGGGCGACAGTATCGCCGCTGCCGTGGCTGCCGAACCGGATCATCGTGCCTGGCTGATCGTTCTGGGCGACATGCCTTTTATCCTGCCTCAGACCCTGCATCAGGTTGTTGCTTCGTTGGAAGACGGACGAATCTCTGTGCCAGCCTTGAAGACCGAGTTTGGCCATCCAGTAGGGTTCGGTCGCCAATACGGTCCTGCATTGAAGGGGTTGAGCGGTGATCAGGGCGCGCGACGGTTGTTTAAAGAGGGCTGCGTTCAGCAGATAGAGGTAGATGATCCGGGAGTCCTTTGGGATGTGGATGTACCGGATCGGTTGGTGTTTGTTCCTTGATAAGGCATTTACGTCCATCTGTACACTGATTTATGTCCGTAGCATCGCCATCGCGAGCAAGCTCACTCCTACAGTTGCAACCCGATCCATGTAGGAGTGAGCTTGCTCGCGATGGCGTCAATGTAGGCGAAGGTTGATTCCATCATTACTGCAGATTCCCAAGGCTCATAAAAAAGCCCCACCTGCTTTCACAGGTGGGGCTTTTTAATTCAGTCAAGGATCAGGCGAGGGGTTTAGGCTCGGTGCTCTCTTCCTTGGCTTCATGGTGCTGGACGGCTTCGTCAGTCGACTGCAGGTTCTGCTCGGCAACCGGAGCAGGTTCTACTGCTTCAATTGCGGGTTGAACTGCTTCGACTTCGGCTGCCACAGGAGCTGCAACGGTATTCGCTGCGGCTTCTTCAGCTTCCTTTTGCAGGCGCTCGGCTTCACGCTTGCGACGACGCACTTCACGTGGATCGTTAGGCGCGCGGCCGTTGGTGCTGACCGGCAGAGCTGGAGCTTCAGGGGCAACCGCCACTGCTGCTTCTGCGGTAGGCGGAGTCGCAACAACTTCAGGTGCGGCGTACGGAGCAGGTTCCTCGGCGACCACTGGCGCTGGAGTTGGCAGTTCAGCCGAGTGAGTGGCTGCAGCCTCCTCGCGAGCCGGTGCTACTTCCTCAACCTGCGTGGCTGGTGTTGTCGGCTCTGGCGTTGGCTTGAAAGGAACAACACGTTCTGCGTGTGGTGCTTCGAACAGCTCGGTCTGTGCAGCCAGAGCCGGGGCTTCAGCGATGACCTGAGGAGCCGCTTCGACAACCGCTGGCACTTCAGCAGACTGCACTTCAACGTCCGGAGCTTTTTCGGCTTTCGGTGCGTCTTGAGCAATTGGAGCCTCAACAGCAGGCGTTTCTACTGCCGGAGCTTCAGCCGGAGTTTCGAACGCTGGAGTCTGGATCGAAGGGGTTTCGATAACAGCCTGCGGTACGAAAGACGAGTCGGTAGAGTCCACGGTAGCAGTTGCGCGCTCGGCCTGGCGGTTGGCTTCGGCTTCGGCTGGTGCACTGATAACGCTGCTGGCAACGGCTGCGGTAGCGGCTGTAATAGCCAGGCCTGCTGCCTGATCGGAGTTGCCGGATTCGCTGCCTTCTTCTTCAGCGCTTTCGGAACCTTCGATCACGTTGCCGTTTGCGTCACGCTGACGCTCGCGACGGTTGCTGCGACGACGCTGACCACGGGAGCGGCGGCGAGGGCGATCGCCTTCTGCACCGTCCTGATGATCTTCAGTCGTCAGTTCTTCGTTCGGCAGCACTTCGTCTTCGCTGACCGCAGCTGCGGCCTGCTCAGCGCGAGGTGCACGTTCTTCACGCGGCGCACGTGGTTGGCGCTCTTCACGTGGAGCGCGCTCCTCGCGAGGTGCACGCTCTTCACGCGGAGCATCGGCTGCCGGAGCGGCATCCAGAGGTTCGCGCAGTTCACGTACACGCTCTTCACGCGGTTTGCGGTCTTCACGTGGCGCGCGTGGTGCACGAGGTGCGCGCTCTTCACGAGGTGCGCGGGCCGGGCGCTCTTCACGCGGTGCTGCATTATTTTCGTCGATGGCCTCACGTGGAGCACGCGGTGCACGTTCTTCACGAGGTGCGCGTTCCTCACGTGGAGCACGCTCTTCGCGTGGCGCACGTTCGGCGCGTTCTTCACGCGGCTTGCGCTCTTCGTCCCGACGGTTGTTGCGGCCACGGCTTTGTTGACGGCCGTTGCGGCGTTCTTCGTTGCGCGCAGGGCGTTCGGAGGCAGGCTTTTCAACCACAACCGGTGCGGCTGGCTCTTCCTTGGTGGCGAACAGGCTCACCAGAGACTTGACCAGACCTTTGAACAGGCTTGGCTCATGAGCGACTGGCGCTGGAGCAGCAGCGGCGGCCTCAACCGGAATCGGAGCGTTGGCGCGCGGTGGAGCAGTTTTGACTGCAGCTTCCTGACGAACCAGGGTTCGGGTGGCGGCAGCTGGCTGAACTTCTTCCACTTCAGCGGCGGCGGCAGCGATTTCATAGCTGGACTGCAGAGTGTGGGCTTCCGGGCTGTCATCACGCAGACGCTGAACTTCGAAATGCGGCGTTTCGAGGTGATCGTTCGGCAGGATGATGATGCGGGCGCGGGTGCGCAGTTCGATCTTGGTGATCGAGTTGCGTTTTTCGTTGAGCAGGAAAGCAGCAACCGGAATCGGCACTTGAGCGCGGACTTCGGCAGTGCGGTCTTTCAGGGCTTCTTCTTCGATCAGGCGCAGGATAGCCAGCGACAGCGATTCAACATCACGGATGATGCCGGTGCCGTTGCAGCGTGGGCAGACGATACCGCTGCTTTCGCCCAGCGATGGACGCAGGCGCTGACGGGACATTTCCAGCAGGCCAAAACGCGAGATGCGACCGACTTGAACGCGAGCGCGGTCAGCTTCGAGGCTTTCGCGGACTTTTTCTTCCACGGCGCGCTGGTTCTTGGCCGGCGTCATGTCAATGAAGTCGATGACGATCAGGCCGCCGATGTCACGCAGGCGCAGCTGACGGGCGATTTCTTCAGCCGCTTCCAGGTTGGTCTGCAGAGCGGTTTCTTCGATGTCGCTGCCTTTGGTGGCGCGCGCCGAGTTGATGTCGATGGACACCAGGGCTTCGGTTGGGTCGATAACGATGGAGCCGCCGGAAGGCAGTTCAACGACGCGCTGGAAAGCGGTCTCGATCTGGCTTTCGATCTGGAAACGGTTGAACAGCGGGACGCTGTCTTCGTACAGTTTGATCTTGCTGGCGTACTGCGGCATCACCTGACGGATGAAGGTCAGTGCTTCTTCCTGGGCTTCGATGCTGTCGATGAGCACTTCGCCGATGTCCTGGCGCAGGTAGTCGCGGATGGCGCGGATGATGACGTTGCTTTCCTGGTAGATCAGGAAAGGAGCGGCGCGGTCCAGCGAAGCTTCTTTGATGGCGGTCCAGAGTTGCAGCAGGTAGTCGAGGTCCCACTGCATTTCTTCGCTGCTGCGGCCCAGGCCGGCAGTACGAACGATCAGACCCATGTCGGCTGGAGCAATCAGGCCGTTCAGCGCTTCGCGCAGTTCGTTACGCTCTTCGCCTTCGATGCGACGGGAAATACCGCCTGCACGCGGGTTGTTCGGCATCAGGACCAGATAACGACCGGCCAGACTGATGAAGGTCGTCAGGGCTGCGCCTTTGTTGCCGCGCTCTTCTTTTTCGACCTGAACGATAACTTCCTGGCCTTCGGTCAGGACGTCCTTGATGTTGACGCGGCCTTCGGGGGCTTTCTTGAAGTACTCGCGGGAGATTTCTTTGAGAGGCAGGAAGCCGTGGCGCTCAGAGCCGAAATCGACAAAGGCAGCCTCAAGGCTGGGTTCGATGCGAGTGATCCGGCCTTTATAGATATTGGCCTTTTTCTGCTCGCGGGCACCGGACTCGATGTCCAGGTCATATAAGCGCTGGCCGTCTACCAGTGCAACGCGCAACTCTTCGGGTTGAGTTGCATTAATCAGCATTCTTTTCATGTAGTACCGTCGGTTTCCGGGCTGCCGGAAACGGCGTTCGGCACACACGACTTCTCACGGTCGGTGTCAGGGCACGTCAGGAGTGGTTGGACACTCCAGTGTCTAGCGAGATTACGGCCAACGGGGCCGGAGTCGCGACGACGTTTCCTGCTTGCTGTGGTGACAAAAGACACCCTTTCAGCAAAAGCTTTGTCAGGAGGAGGAATCGACCATCGGTAGCGGACGAGATGAAGCGTCTAAAACAAGCCTTGTGCTACACAGTCCGATGGTTGTGCGTCTCCACCCTACACGTATCCCTGATAATTCGGGTGCTGCCGTGCGCAGAATCCGCAACGGGTTGGCATTTACCGCGGCCTTCCAGAGGGAGGGTCGCGCATCATGGCTTAAGGCGTTTGTTTCCGAAACATTCGCTCGGAGCGTCTGTAAACGACTGCACTTTGTGAACTGGCCGTGATTTTTTAGCTCTGAAGGCGAGTGATAACTCTGCGATCTGGCGTCTATCAGGCCTCATGTCACCTGCGCTTGTTACGTTTGCAGCCAATCCGTTGTCACCGAAAGCCCCGTAGGACGGCCTCGCGTCCTCGTGAATTGCGTAGGGCAGGGCCGGTCATAAACCGTTTGTCCGCTGTCCAGGCCGCTTTTGGCGGCGTTCGCGACTATAGCAGCAATCATTAAGTGCTTCAAATCCATAAAAAATTGTTATGATTTGCGCCATGACGAATATCACCCCTCCAACCCCCGGCGTCCAGCTGGTAGAGGTTGCGCCGGAATATGCCGGTCAACGTATCGATAACTTTCTTGTCACTTTCCTCAAAGGCGTGCCCAAGACCTTGATCTACCGCATCTTGCGCAAAGGCGAAGTGCGGGTGAACAAGGGGCGGATCAAGCCCGAGTACAAGTTGCAGGCAGGCGACATCATCCGGGTTCCGCCGGTGCGCGTGCCTGAGCGGGATGAACCTGTGCCTGTTGCTCAGGGGCTTCTGCAGCGCCTTGAAGCGGCGATTGTCTACGAGGACAAGGCGCTGATCGTGCTTAACAAGCCCGCAGGTATTGCAGTACATGGCGGCAGCGGCCTGAACTTCGGTGTTATCGAGGCGTTCCGGCAGATGCGTCCGGATGCCAAGGAGCTGGAGCTGGTGCACCGCCTGGATCGCGACACTTCCGGGCTGCTGATGATTGCCAAGAAGCGCAGCATGTTGCGCCACCTGCACGAGGCCTTGCGCGGCGACGGCGTCGACAAGCGCTACATGGCGTTGGTGCGCGGTCGTTGGGATACCGCCCAGAAGCGCGTCAGTGCTCCGTTGCTCAAAAGTAATCTGCGTTCCGGCGAGCGCATGGTCGAGGTCAATGATGAAGGCAAGGAGGCACTGACGATTTTCAAAGTGCTGCGCCGCTTCGGTGACTTCGCCACTATGGTCGAGGCCAAGCCGGTGACCGGCCGTACTCACCAGATTCGCGTGCACACGCTGCATGCGGGGCACGCAATTGCAGGTGATACCAAATACGGCGACGAAGACTTCAGTCGCGAGATTCGTGACCTGGGCGGCAAGCGCTTGTTCTTGCATGCTTACATGCTGACCGTGCCACTGCAGGATGGTGGCGAGCTTAAATTGCAGGCACCCGTGGATGAGATGTGGGCCAAGACCGTGGAGCGTTTGAGTGCGACCTGATTTTGAATCATCGAAGTACGATTTGTTGATTTTCGACTGGGACGGCACGCTGGCCGACTCCATTGGTCGTATCGTCGCCGCCATGCGCGCCGCAGCTGTAGAAAGCGGCAGGCCGGAGCGTGATGAGCTGGCCATCAAAGGCATTATCGGTCTGGGGCTGCCCGAAGCGATTCGAACGCTTTATCCGGATATCACGGCCAATGACCTGATCGACTTCCGTCAGCATTACGCCGACAGCTATATGGCCATGGATAACGACGTCGCTTCGCCTTTGTTCGAGGCAGTGCGCGAATCCATTGAAGGCTGGCGCGCCGAGGGTTACAAGATGGCCGTAGCGACGGGCAAGGCGCGTCGCGGCCTTGATCGCGTACTCAAGGCGCATGACTGGCTCGATTATTTCGACATCACCCGCGCTGCGGATGAAACCGCCAGCAAGCCTGATCCGCTAATGCTCAATGAAATCCTGCAGCATTGCGGGGTTGAGCCGGGGCGGGCGTTGATGGTGGGTGATTCTTCTTTCGATCTGTTGATGGCGCGTAATGCAGGTATGGATTCAGTGGCTGTCGGCTACGGCGCGCAGTCACTGGATTCGTTGCGTACTTACGAGCCGCGTCTGGCTATCGAGCATTTTTGCGAGTTGCGCACCTGGCTGGGTGATCGCAGTCGTCAGTCTTCATTGTTGGGGTCGTAAATAAATGTCGGACGAATGGAAAGCACCGGTTTCGCAGGACAAGGATGAGCTCGCAGACAGCAAGGCTGATGCGAAGAGCTGGAAGTTGCTGGAAAAAACCTTGTTGGCAGGCATCCAGGAGCAGCGTCGCTCGCGTCGCTGGGGGATTTTCTTCAAGTGCCTGACCTTCCTTTATCTGATCACGGCATTATTCCTGTTCACGCCGTTGGGCGATTTCGAGAAGAGTGCTTCTGGCAGTGCGCATCACACCGCGCTGATCCAGATCGAAGGTATGATCGCCGACAAGGAGCCTGCCAGCGCCGATAACATCGTTGGCAGCCTGCGTGCGGCGTTCGAAGACCCGAAAACCAAAGGCGTGATCCTGCGCATCAACAGCCCGGGCGGTAGCCCTGTGCAGTCGGGCTACGTTGCCGATGAGATTCGTCGCTTGCGTGCCGAAAAGCCGGAGATCAAGGTCTACGCCGTGATCACCGACCTTGGAGCTTCGGGCGCCTATTACATTGCCAGCGCCGCTGACCAGATCTACGCCGACAAGGCCAGTCTGGTGGGATCCATCGGCGTCACCGCGGCAGGCTTCGGCTTTGTCGGTGCAATGGAAAAGCTGGGTGTGGATCGTCGAACCTACACGTCGGGCGAGCACAAGTCGTTCCTCGATCCGTTTCAGCCGCAGAAAGAAGACGAAACCGCCTTCTGGCAGAGCGTGCTGGACACGACTCATCGTCAGTTCATCGCCAGCGTGAAACAGGGTCGCGGCGACCGTCTGAAGGATAAAGATCATCCTGAACTGTTCTCCGGGCTGGTCTGGACGGGCGAACAAGCCCTGCCGCTGGGCCTGATCGACGGCCTGGGCAGCTCCAGCTACGTCGCACGTGAAGTAATCGGCGAAAAAGAAATGGTCGACTTCACCGTTCAGGAATCCCCGTTTGATCGCTTCTCGAAAAAACTGGGCGCCAGCGTAGCTGACCAAATCGCAATGTGGGCCGGCTTCAAAGGGCCGACGCTTCGCTGATTGCGAGGCGTAGCCGACAAAACCCGACCATTGGTCGGGTTTTTTATTGGGTCGTAGGTCGTGTCGGCTATCTGCAACACCTCAAACTCAAGCAAGCAGGTCGGCTATCAGGTCGCCACGCTTTTGATTTTGATCTGACGCGCCCCGTTAAACCACGCTGGCCGAACGCAGATTCTGAGCCGTGGGTAGCCCGGCAGGACGCCGGGTTAGCCGCATTGGGCCATGGATGGCCCGTTGCGGCGGCCCACGGTTCAGGATCTGTGTTCGGGTATGCCGAGCGACAGCGAGGCGCCAAGTGGTGGGGCAAGAGCCTTTTGGTTACTTTTGGGCCCCAACAGTGACGCGCCGTAAGGGCGCAACCAATATCAGCCACGCCCGCGGTAAAGGATATGTACACAGCAATCACTAGGCGCGCGAGATTCGACGCCTGATCAAGGCACCTGCACACCTTCCTTTATAAGCATATCCACCAACCGAATCAGCGGCAGACCGACCAAACTCGTAGCATCACTCCCCTCAGTACTCCGAAACAGACTGACACCCAACCCCTCAGCCTTGAAACTACCCGCGCAGTCATACGGCTGCTCCGCGTGCAAATAACGCTCGATACTGGCCTGGTCCAGAGTGCGCATATGAACCGTGAACGGCACATGATCAACCTGACACCGCCCTGTCGAACTATTAAAAAGCGCCAGACCAGTCAGGAAGGTCACGCTAGACCCACTGGCATTGCTCAACTGATCTCGCGCACGTTCGAACGTATGAGGCTTGCCAAGAATCTCGCCATCCAGCACAGCGACCTGGTCAGAGCCAATGATCAAATATCCGGGATACTCGATTGCAAGCGCGCGGGCTTTCTCTTCAGCGAGGCGGCGGACCAGCTCCACTGCGCCCTCGTCAGGTCGGTGGCTTTCATCGATATCAGGCGAAGCGCAGACGAACGGCAGGCGCAGTCTGGCGAGCAATTCCCGGCGATAAGGTGAGCTGGAAGCGAGGAGTAAAGGCAACATGCGGTTCTCCGGAAAGTGAAAACTGATTCTAATCAGTCTTGTGCAGGATTATTGGCCTGAATTTCCTTTGACATGCCTTGGGGTCGTCCCTAGAATGCTGCGCCTATGTTGAATGACCCGATTCCACCTCACGTTGACCCGCGCAAATTGGCTGATCGTGGCACTACCCTTCAAGGTGAAGTGCTGCTGGCTGATTTGGAGAGACTCTGCGACCCGCTTTCCGACACCGTCGGTACGGTGCAGGCCAAATTCATTTTTGAGCGTGACGAACGTCGCTCCGTGGTTATCCACAGTGTGATCGACGTCGAAGTCAAAATGGTTTGCCAGCGTTGTCTTGAGCTGGTCACCCTGCCGATCCACAGCGAGTGCAGTTACGCCGTGGTGAAGGAGGGTGCGAATACCCAGTCGTTACCGAAAGGTTATGACGTGCTGGAACTGGGCGAAGATCCATTGGATCTGCTGGCATTGATCGAGGAGGAGCTTTTGCTCGCCTTGCCCATTGTGCCTGCTCATCATCCGGAAGAATGCCAGCAGCCGGCGGGTCTCGATGAGCCCGAACCGAGCGTGGACGAGGTAACGCGGTCCAACCCGTTCAGTGTATTGGCGCAGTTAAAGCGTGACCCAAACGTTTAGGAGTTAATCAATTATGGCTGTTCAGCAGAACAAAAAATCCCGCTCTGCCCGTGACATGCGTCGTTCGCACGACGCTCTTGAGGCAAGCACTCTGTCGGTAGAAAAGACCACTGGTGAAATTCACCTGCGTCACCACGTTTCGCCGGAAGGTGTTTATCGTGGTCGTAAAGTGATCGACAAGGGCGCTGACGAGTAATTTCTTGTCCGCTCCGATCATCGCGATCGACGCAATGGGCGGGGACTTCGGTCCCCGCAACATTGTTCAGGCTAGCCTCGCGTGCCTGACTGCTACGCCCTCGCTTCATCTGATCCTTGTGGGTCAAGCCCCCCTTATTGAAGAACTGATCTCCCGCCATTCAGGTGTGGATCGCTCACGTCTGCGCGTTGTGAACGCCAGCGAAGTGATTGCCATGGACGAGCGGCCTTCTCAGGCATTGCGTGGCAAGCCTGACTCTTCGATGCGTGTGGCGCTTGATATGGTGGCGAGTGGTCAGGCTCAAGCCTGCGTCAGTGCCGGTAACACGGGAGCCTTGATGGCGCTCTCGCGTTTTGTGCTGAAAACCCTCCCGGGGATTGATCGGCCAGCCATGGTTGCAGCCATTCCAACCCAGCGCGGTTACTGCCAGTTGCTGGATTTGGGGGCGAACGTCGATTGCAGTGCCGAAAATCTCTATCAGTTTGCAGTGATGGGATCGGTGGCGGCTGAGGCGCTGGGTGTGGTGCGGCCAAAGGTCGCGCTGCTCAACGTCGGGACCGAGGACATCAAGGGCAATCAGCAGGTCAAACTGGCGGCGAGCCTTTTGCAGGCTGCTCCGGGCTTGAACTACACAGGCTTTGTCGAAGGTGACGGATTGTATCGCGGTGAGGCAGATGTCGTCGTTTGTGACGGCTTTGTCGGCAATATCGTGCTGAAGTCCAGCGAAGGGTTGGCGAGCATGATCTCTGCGCGAATTGAAACCTTGTTCAGGCAAAATGTGTTGTCCAGGGCGGTTGGCGCACTGGCGATGCCCTTGCTAAAGCGTTTACAGGCAGATCTGGCGCCTGCCCGGCACAACGGTGCGAGTTTTCTTGGGTTGCAAGGCATTGTGGTAAAGAGTCACGGCTCTGCCAGTATGCAAGGCTTTCAAAGTGCGATTCAGCGGGCGCTGATCGAGATTCAGGAAAACCTGCCGCAACGCTTGCATGGGCGCCTTGGAGAGTTGTTATAGGCTTTCTCTGGCGACGTTTGCGGTTCATCTCCGCTAGAATGTGACGCTGCTGACTGACCGGTCATCAAAATCGGCAAGTGGCTGTAATTAGAATTTCTCGCGCTCGGCCAAGGCCGGGCGTTTATTTCGACGACAATAATCAGGGGCTTGTTTAATGTCTGCATCCCTCGCATTCGTCTTTCCGGGTCAAGGATCGCAATCGCTCGGCATGCTTGCCGATCAGGGCGCACAGCATCCTTTGATCCTCGATACTTTCGCGCAGGCATCCGATGCCTTGGGTTATGACCTCTGGGCGCTGACTCAGGAAGGTCCGGTGGAGTCGCTCAATCAGACCGACAAGACCCAGCCGGCCATTCTTACCGCTTCTGTTGCCCTGTGGCATGTATGGCTGGCTGAGGGCGGCGCTGTTCCTGCTTTTGTTGCCGGTCACAGTCTGGGTGAGTACAGCGCGCTGGTTGCGGCACAGAGTCTGAGCCTGGCTGACGCAGTCAAGCTGGTAGAGCGTCGGGGGCAGTTGATGCAGGAAGCCGTTCCGGCCGGTCAGGGCGGCATGGCTGCCATTCTTGGCCTGGATGATGCCGATGTTATCGCTGCCTGCGCCGAAGCGGCTCAGGGCGAAGTGGTCAGCGCGGTCAATTTCAACTCGCCGGGCCAGGTCGTCATCGCCGGTTCCGCCGAAGCGGTGAAGCGTGCCATGGAGCTGTGCAAGGCGCGTGGCGCAAAACGTGCCCTGCCATTGCCGGTCAGCGTTCCGTCGCACTGTGAGTTGATGCGTCCTGCGGCCGAGCGTTTTGCTGAATCGATCGAAGCGATCGAGTGGCAGGCGCCGCAAATTCCATTGGTGCAGAACGTCAGCGCCAGTGTCGTGACTGATCTGGCCACGTTGAAAACCGATTTGCTGCAACAGTTGTACAAGCCGGTCCGTTGGGTCGAGTCGATCCAGGCTTTGGCTGCAAATGGCGCTACCCAGTTGATTGAGTGTGGCCCGGGCAAAGTCCTGGCTGGTCTGAACAAGCGTTGCGCCGAAGGCGTGACGACCTACAACCTGGATACCCCAGACGCCTACGCCGCCGCCCGTGCGGCACTGGCCTGATTAGGAGAGCTTGCATGAGCCTGCAAGGTAAAGTTGCACTGGTGACCGGTGCCAGTCGTGGTATCGGTCAAGCCATTGCCCTGGAATTGGGTCGTAATGGCGCCGTTGTTGTCGGGACCGCGACTTCCGAGTCCGGTGCCGAGCGCATCAGCGCGACGTTCAAGGAAAACGGCATCGAAGGCTTTGGCCTTATGCTGGATGTCTGCAACGCCGAATCCGTGGATTCCGTGCTGTCGCAGATTCAGGAGCGCGTGGGTGCGCCACTGATTCTGGTCAACAATGCCGGCATCACCCGTGACAACCTGATGATGCGCATGAAAGACGACGAGTGGAATGATGTCGTCAACACCAACCTGAACAGCCTTTTCCGTCTGTCCAAGGGCGTTTTGCGCGGCATGACCAAGGCGCGTTGGGGTCGAATCATCAGTATTGGTTCTGTTGTGGGTGCCATGGGCAACGCAGGCCAAGTAAACTATGCCGCCGCAAAAGCGGGTCTGGAAGGTTTCAGTCGCGCCCTGGCGCGTGAAGTGGGTTCGCGTGCGGTAACCGTGAACTCGGTAACTCCCGGCTTTATCGACACCGATATGACCCGTGAGCTACCCCAGGCGCAACGAGATTCCCTGACGGCACAGATTCCTCTGGGTCGCCTGGGGCAGGCAGAAGAGATTGCGCATGTTGTCGCTTTTCTTGCCTCGGAAGGTGCAGGCTACGTTACCGGGGCTACAATCCCCGTTAACGGCGGCATGTATATGTGATCGCCCGTTTCAAAAAAATGTAATACGGGCTGTCTAAAATCCGTTATAAAGCTGAAATCTTTTAATGGGCAGAGGGTGATGGGCGTATCGGAAATTGCGTTTAGCTTGAAATACGCAAATCCTCTTCTATACACTTACCCATCGGCCAGCTGCCTGAATTTGTCCACTAGGAGTTAAAACACGGTATGAGCACCATCGAAGAGCGCGTCAAGAAAATCGTTGCCGAGCAACTTGGCGTCAAACAAGAGGAAGTGGTTAACACTGCTTCCTTCGTTGAAGACCTGGGTGCCGACTCCCTTGACACCGTTGAGCTGGTAATGGCTCTGGAAGAGGAATTCGAGACCGAAATCCCTGACGAAGAAGCCGAGAAGATCACCACTGTTCAAGCTGCTATCGATTACGTTACTGCCCACCAGGCGTAACATTTAGTAATCGTTGCTGGGTCATGGGAAAAACCGCACTGCCTTACCGGCGTGCGGTTTTTTCTTTAAAACGATGTCCTGTGTAGTCAATGAGAGAAAAGGAGAGTCCTGTGTCGCGTAGACGCGTCGTGGTCACCGGTATGGGTATGCTGTCGCCATTGGGTACGGATGTGCCGAGCAGTTGGCAGGGTATTCTGGCTGGTCGCAGTGGCATTAACCTTATCGAACACACAGACCTTTCGGCTTACACGACCCGCTTTGGCGGTTCGATCAAGGGCTTCAACGTCGAAGAGTATCTGGCGCCCAAAGAGGCTCGCAGGCTCGATCTATTCATCCAGTACGGTCTCGCTGCCAGCTTTCAGGCTGTGCGTAATTCCGGCCTGGAAGTCACCGATGCAAACCGTGAGCGCATTGGCGTTGCCATGGGTTCTGGAATCGGAGGCCTGACCAATATCGAAAACAACAGCCGTTCTCTGCATGAGCAGGGGCCTGGGCGTATTTCGCCGTTTTTCGTACCTGGTTCGATTATCAACATGATTTCCGGTTTCCTGTCGATCCATCTGGGCGCACAGGGGCCTAACTATGCCATTGCAACGGCTTGCACCACCGGCACGCATTGCATTGGCATGGCTGCACGCAATATTGCCTACGGCGAAGCCGATGTGATGATCGCTGGCGGTGCCGAAATGGCAGCCTGTGGGCTGGGTATGGGCGGCTTTGGTGCTTCCCGGGCGCTGTCGACCCGCAATGACGATCCGACCCGCGCCAGTCGTCCCTGGGACAAAGGCCGTGATGGTTTTGTACTGTCTGACGGTTCCGGTGCCCTTGTTCTTGAAGAACTGGAGCATGCCAAGGCACGTGGCGCGACGATTTATGCCGAGCTGATCGGCTTTGGTATGAGCGGCGACGCTTACCACATGACTTCGCCGCCAGACGATGGCGCCGGTGCTGCGCGCTGCATTCGTAATGCGCTGAAGGATGCTCAGGTCAACACTGATCAGGTTCAGTACATCAATGCCCACGGCACCTCGACCATGGCGGGCGACCTTGCTGAAGCCAATGCAATCAAGAGTGTATTTGGCGACCACGCTTACAAGCTGGCGGTCAGTTCCACCAAATCCATGACCGGTCACCTATTGGGTGCGGCCGGTGCCGTTGAAGCTATTTTCAGCGTGCTGGCCATTAACGGTCAGGTGGCGCCACCGACCATCAACCTGGATGAGCCAGGTGAAGGTTGCGATCTGGACTTCGTGCCACATGAGGCGCGCAACATGCCAATCGACGTGGTGATCTCCAACTCCTTCGGTTTTGGCGGAACCAACGGCTCACTGGTGTTCCGCCGGTTCGCCGAGTGATGTCAGGCTGGATAGATGGACGTCCGGCCGACACGCTTTCTGTCAGGAATAGAGGCCTTGCTTACGGTGATGGTCTGTTTGAGACCGTCGCTGTAAGGGCAGGGCGGCCATCGCTACTGGATCAGCACCTGCAGCGCTTGCAACGAGGCTGTGATCGTCTCCGCATTACGGCTGATCATTTTCTGATTCGTGACGAGCTGCTGGCTTTTGCCGCGCAGCTCGGCGATGGCGTCATGAAACTGATTCTTTCCCGTGGCGACAGTCAGCGCGGCTATGCCCCTGATCCACATTCCCGGCCGCTAAGAATTCTTCAGGGCGGTCCACTGCCTGCCTATCCTGCCGCTCATGCAGAGCTGGGTGTTCGTCTGTTTCCTTGCGTCACTCGTCTGGCCGAACAGCCTTTGTTGGCGGGCTTGAAGCATTTGAATCGTCTTGAGCAGGTGCTTGCCCGCTCGGAATGGCAGAGCCCCGAGTTTGCCGAGGGGCTGATGCGTGATACCTCCGGGCGCGTTATTGAAGGGGTTTACAGCAATCTGTTCATTGTCCGTGATGGCCTGTTGATAACGGCTGATCTGAGTCGCGCCGGTGTAGCCGGAGTGATGCGTGCTGCCCTGCTGGAGCAGGCGCCGGCGCTCGGGATACAGGTCGATGTTCGTGACCTGCAGATGGCTGATCTGGAACACGCTGACGAAGTATTTGTCTGTAACAGTGTCTATGGCATCTGGCCGGTACATGGCTTCGAACAGCTGAGCTGGCCGGTTGGGCCGCTCACCCGTAAACTGCAGCGCACAGCTGTTGCCCTTCTGGATATCGCTTAGTGATTCGAAAATTTTTGCTGTTGCTGGAAACGGGTCTGGTCCTGGCTGGTCTTGGGCTGGGTTTTGCCTATTGGCAGCAGAACGAGGCGTTGCATCAGCCCTTGAACGTTACCCAGGAACAGATGCTCGACGTTCCTGCCGGTTCTACGCCAGGCGGTCTGCTCAACCGTTTGCAAGCCGACGGTGTGATCAAGGATGCTTTCTGGCTGCGACTTTACTGGCGCTTTAACCTGTCGGATGAGGCTTTGCACAGCGGCGAATACCGCATGACGCCGGGTATGGATGCGCAATCCTTGCTCGCGCTGTGGCAGCGTGGCGAAGTCGTACAATACAGCCTGACCCTGGTCGAAGGCTGGAATTTCCGGCAAGTGCGTGCAGCGCTGGGTAAGCAGGCCAAGCTTGAGCAAACATTGGGAAATCTGACGGACTCGGAGTTGATGGCCAAAATCGGTCACCCGGACGTCTTTCCCGAAGGTCGGTTCTTCCCTGACACGTACCGCTACGTGCGTGGCATGACCGACGCCGAGATCCTCAAACAAGCTTACAAGCGCCTCGATGAGGTGCTGAATGACGAGTGGGCGAAGCGTGCAGCAGATGTGCCTTATGCCGACCCTTATCAAGCGCTGATCATGGCGTCGCTGGTTGAAAAGGAAACCGGCGTTCCGCAGGAGCGCGGGCAGATTGCCGGGGTATTCGTTCGCCGGTTGGCTCTCGGGATGTTGCTGCAGACCGACCCGACCGTGATCTACGGTCTCGGTGAGCGCTATAACGGCAAGCTCACCCGTGCTCACTTGAAAGAGCCTACGCCTTACAACACTTATGTCATTACCGGCTTGCCGCCCACGCCTATCTCATTGGTAGGGCGTGAAGCGATTCACGCGGCGCTCAATCCTGTGGCAGGCAGCAGTCTTTACTTCGTCGCCAGAGGCGATGGCAGTCACGTGTTTTCCAACGACCTGGATGCGCACAACGCTGCGGTTCGTGAGTTTCAGCTCAAGCGTCGTGCCGACTACCGATCAAGCCCGGCTCCCGTCGCGCCCCCTGTTGTACCGGCCACACCCGCTGAGCCAGTCCCGCCGGTCGAGCCTGACCCTGCAACGACAGACGCCTCCAAATCTGAAGAAAGCGCTGCCCCGAGCGAGCAAAAATCACAATGAATCTTACTGAGTACAGCCTGTGACCGGCCTGTTTATCACCCTTGAAGGTCCGGAAGGTGCGGGTAAAAGCACCAACCGTGAATACCTTGCCGCGCAACTGCGCGCTGAAGGCATTGATGTGCTGCTGACGCGCGAGCCGGGCGGCACCCCGCTGGCCGAACGCATTCGCGAGCTGTTGCTGGCGCCCAGCGACGAAGCGATGCATGCCGACACCGAGCTGCTGCTGGTGTTTGCAGCCCGCGCACAGCATCTGGCCGAAGTGATTCGCCCCGCGCTGGCGCGTGGTGCCATCGTGCTATGCGACCGTTTCACAGATGCCACTTACGCCTATCAAGGCGGTGGCCGTGGTTTGTCCCACGAGCGTATCGCTACGCTGGAAAGTTTTGTGCAGGGCGCTTTGCGGCCGGACCTGACCCTGGTATTCGATTTGCCCGTGGAAGTGGGTCTTGCGCGTGCTACGGCGCGGGGACGACTGGACCGGTTCGAGCAGGAAGGTCGGACCTTTTTTGACGCGGTGCGCAGCACTTATCTGAATCGTGCCAAGGCTGAACCTGCTCGTTATCGTTTGGTGGACGCCGCGCAATCGCTGCCTCAAGTGCAACGATCCCTCGATGCATTGCTGCCCGAGCTGTTGAGTCTGTACCGTGGCTGAAGCCTACCCTTGGCAAGAGCAGTTGTGGCAACAGTTGGCCGGTCGCGCTCAACACGCCCACGCTTATCTGCTGCATGGGCCGATCGGCATTGGCAAGCGAGCGTTGGCCGAGCGGCTGATGGCTAGTCTGCTGTGCCAGCGACCGGAAGGTCTGGAAGCGTGCGGTCAGTGCAAGTCTTGCCTGCTGCTCGCGGCGGGCAGTCACCCCGATAACTACGTGCTGGAGCCGGAAGAGGCGGACAAGGCGATCAAGGTCGATCAGGTTCGCGATCTGGTGAGTTTTGTGGTGCAGACCGCGCAAATGGGTGGCCGCAAAGTCGTGTTGATCGAGCCGGTCGAGTCGATGAACATCAATGCCGCCAATGCCTTGCTCAAAAGTCTTGAGGAGCCGTCAGGCAATACCGTGTTGCTGCTGGTCAGCCATCAGCCGAGCAGGTTGTTGCCGACGGTTAAAAGTCGTTGCGTGCAACAGGCTTGCCCGTTACCCAGTGAAGAAATGAGCCTGGTCTGGCTGGCAAAGGCATTGCCCGAATGCAGCGAGAGCGAGCGTGTTGAGTTGCTCACGCTGGCGGCGGGGTCGCCGCTTGCCGCCGTCAGCCTTCAGGCTCAGGGTGTGCGCGAGCAACGAGCTCAGGTCGTGGATGGCGTGAAAAAACTGCTCAAGCAGCAACAATCACCGACGCAGCTTGCGGAAGGCTGGAAAGACATCCCTCTGTTGCTTTTGTTTGACTGGTTCTGTGATTGGTCGCACCTGATCCTGCGTTATCAATTGACTGAAGATGAGCAAGGGTTGGGATTGGAGGATATGCGCAAAGTAGTGCAGTATCTGGCCCAGAAGTCCGCGCAGGGCAGGGTGCTTGAAATTCAGGACTGGATCCTCGTTCAGCGCCAGAAAGTCATGTCCAAGGCCAATTTGAACCGGGTGCTGTTGCTTGAAGCGTTGCTGGTTCAGTGGGCTGGATTGACTGGCCAGCGCTAGATGTTGCCCGGCTGTCTTTATTCCGATACCAAGGAGTTGTCATGAGCTTGCCGCTGAATTCAGGTCCACGAAATGGCATTTTGTCTCTGACTATCAAGGACAAGGCCGTTCTTTACGCCGCTTATATGCCGTTCATCAAGAATGGTGGATTGTTCATCCCGACCAGCAAAAGCTACAAGCTGGGGGATGAGGTGTTCATGTTGCTGAATCTGATGGATGAGCCGGAGAAAATTCCGGTGGCCGGCAAGGTGACATGGATCACTCCCAAGGGCGCTCAGGGTAACCGCGCCGCTGGAGTGGGTGTGCAGTTCAATGACGGTGACAATACCGCGCGTACCATGATCGAAACCTATCTGGCCGGTGCTTTGAAGTCCGACCGTCCTACCCACACGATGTAGATGTTTATTTCATGCTTGTAGATTCCCATTGCCACCTTGACCGCCTCGACCTCGCCGAACATTCCGGTTCACTGGATGCTGCCCTTGAGGCTGCCCGGGGGCGTGGTGTCGGGCATTTTCTGTGCATTGGCGTCAGCGCCGACAATGCGGGTGCGGTCAAGGCGCTCGCCGAGCGCTATGAAGATGTCGATTGTTCGGTGGGTATTCATCCGCTGGACCTGACGCCAGGTGAAACGCCAGCCCTGGACTGGTTGCTCAAGGAGCTGGATCACCCGCGAGTCGTCGCCATCGGCGAAACCGGGCTGGATTATCATTACGAGCCTGAGGCAGCAGAACTTCAGCAGGCGTCTTTCCGGTTGCACCTTCAAGCGGCGAACATCACCGGCAAACCCGTCATTGTTCATACTCGCGGCGCACGTGCCGATACGTTGAACCTGTTGCGTGAAGCCGCTCTGCCCCAAGGCGGTGTGTTGCACTGTTTTACCGAAGACTGGGAGATGGCCAAGGCCGCGCTCGACCTGGGTTTCTACATTTCTCTTTCGGGCATCGTCACTTTTCGCAATGCGGATGCGCTACGTGATGTGGCGCGTCAGGTGCCTGCAGATCGGTTACTGGTTGAAACGGACTCACCGTATCTCGCGCCAATTCCTTATCGCGGCAAACCAAACCTGCCGCAGTACGTTCGAGAAGTCGCCGAGTTTCTGGCGATGCTGCGCGGCGAGTCCTATGAGCAGTTTGCTGAAATGACAACGGCTAACTTTGCTCGCCTGTTTCCGCTGGCCCATCTCAAGGGTTGATAGATTACAGGCAAAAAAAACCCGGGTTCTGGGGGGTGAATCCGGGTTAAGACCATTAGGAGTAAAACAAAGGTGCGCTATCCATCGGCACCTTTATCGGCGCGCCACTTGGGGGAGATGTCGCGCCAACGAACTAAGTATTGGTCAGGATCGCAAGGCGTCCAGTCGCTTCTGTACGTTTTTTAAACAGATTTGGAATAGCGCCAGGGTTCTTGAGTCCGTTTTGCATTCACCTTATCGTCCGATGCGCCCAGACCAAGCTCAGCTCCCGCATGAGATCAGACCTTTGTGGGAGCCGAGCTTGGTCTGGGCCGCATCCGGACGATAAGATCGACTCCGCTCTTTGCTCAGAGTGAAACTCAAGATTGTCTGACAGTCTTCGTCCGAAACTGGCTTTCCACGCATTTAGCGAACCCTGGTTGGATGATCCGTGCAATTTCGCGCAAGTTAGGCATAATACCGAGCTTCGATTTTGAGCCGTGCAGACCTTCTCAATATGCAAAAAGAACCTCGTAAGGTCCGTGAGTTTCGCCGCCGTGAGCAGGAAATTCTCGACACCGCGCTTAAGTTGTTCCTCGACGAGGGCGAAGACAGCGTTACTGTCGAGATGATTGCGGATGCCGTGGGCATTGGTAAAGGCACCATCTACAAACACTTCAAATCCAAGGCTGAAATCTATCTGCGCCTGATGCTCGACTATGAGCGGGATTTGAACGAGTTGCTGCATTCGGCGGATCTGGAAAAAGACAAAGAGTCGCTGTCGCGCGCCTACTTCGAGTTCCGCATGCGCGACCCGCAGCGTTATCGTCTGTTTGATCGCCTCGAAGAGAAGGTTGTCAAAGGCAATCAGGTACCTGAGCTGGTTGAGGAACTGCACAAGATCCGTGCCTCCAACTTCGAGCACCTGACACTGTTGATCAAAGGGCGGATCAACGAAGGCAAACTCGAAGACGTACCTCCCTATTTTCACTATTGCGCCGCCTGGGCTCTGGTGCATGGCGCTGTTGCGCTGTATCACTCGCCGTTCTGGAGCAATGTGCTGGAAGATCAGGAGGGCTTTTTCCAGTTCCTGATGGATATCGGGGTGCGCATGGGTAACAAGCGCAAGCGCGATAGTGACGTGCCTGTTGATCCGAAAGCGGACCCTGCAGGCCAGTAATCAGCGTCGACACAGCCTCAATCGAGTGAAAAGATCAGGCGCTTTTTATCTTCAAGCCCGCATTATTCAGCTTTCGGGTGCTGTCTGGCTCGGAAGCTGCATCCGACGACCATTCGCCGGTTTTCCGTCACCGGCATCTGGGAGGGGAATAATGCGTAGCCTGGTTCTGTTACTGGCGCTGTTGGCGTTGAGTGGTTGCATGAAAGTCAGTGATCTGGCTCAAGGCGCCAAGGATCAACTGAGTGATGCCGGGGTTCTCGATCATGGCGAAACCCGCCGTATCGGCAACTGGCGTATACAGGCCGATTCATTCATCTACATCGCCCAAGGCGCGTTCGTGCCGCCTAACTCCAGCCCCAGTCCCAAACAGAATGTTGTGGCGGAAGAAGCCTTTAATGGCTTCGTTGAATACTTTCCCATGGTCCGTCGCGCCCGTGCACCGCTTGGGCTGGACGAGGCAATGACCGAGGCTCGTGGTTTCGGTGCCCACTACTTGCTCTACACTCGTTTTGCCAAGGCTGACGATCGTATCGGCAATACCGATGAATGGTCTGACCAGGAAGCGCTGGATCGACTGGGTATTGATAATGGTGTGATCCAGATCATGCTGATCGAAACCAGCACTCGCTACCTGATTGATACGGCGCGTATCCGTATCCGTGGCGGATTGCTGACGTTCTACGACAATAAACCAGAAGATTTGCTCGGCCCGCCGCTTGAGGAATACGCTCGTAGCCTGTTGGGTCTGAGCCGCTAAGGAGCAAGCAATGACCGGTCCGGGCAAGGCCAATGATCTGTTGGCGCAGATCCCCACGAGCAAAGGGCTGCCGCCTGTTCATCTGTGGAATCCGGATTTCTGCGGCGATATCGATATGCGTATCGCCCGGGACGGCACCTGGTATTACCTGGGGACGCCGATTGGTCGCAAACCGATGGTCCGGTTGTTTTCCACCATCATGCGCCGGGACGGTGATGATTATTTCCTGATTACTCCGGTAGAAAAGGTCCGTATCCGTGTCGACGATGCGCCTTTTGTGGCGATCAGTCTGACCGTTGAAGGGGAGGGCGAGCATCAGAGCCTGCGTTTCTCTACCAATGTTGACGATGAGACCGAAGCGGGGCCTGAGCATCCGCTACGGGTGCTGATTGATCCACAGACCGAGGAACCCGCACCTTATGTTCACGTGCGGGCCAATCTGGAGGCCTTGATCCATCGCAATGTGTTCTACCAGTTGGTAGAGCTGGCGGTCCCCCGTGACATCGACGGTCAGCGCTGGCTGGGTGTCTGGAGTCGCGGGGAGTTCTTTCCCATAGGCCTTGAGCCATGAATCGATAAGTAGCCCTGTCAATTGCCTGCTTTGTACTCGGCGGTTAAAGTGCCGCTCCCCGTTTTACCTGAGGTTTTTGCATGAATCAGTCCTTTGATATTGCCGTCATCGGCGCCACCGGTACTGTCGGCGAAACCATCGTCCAGATTCTCGAAGAGCGTGACTTCCCTGTTGCGCAATTGCATTTGCTGGCCAGCATTGAGTCGGCCGGTCACTCCGTGCCTTTCAGGGGCAAAAATGTGCGGGTGCGTGAGGTCGATGAGTTCGATTTCAGCAAGGCGCAGGTGGCTTTCTTTGCTGCCGGTCCGGCAGTGACCCGCAGCTATGCTGCACGTGCAACGGCGGCCGGGTGCTCGGTTGTCGATCTGTCTGGCGGGTTGTCCCCGGACGAAGCGCCAAATGTTATTCCCGAAATCAATGGCGCACTGATCGAGTCATACGGTAAGCCGTTTCAAGTAGGCAGCCCAAGTCCGTCCGGGGCAGCGCTGGCGCTGACATTGACGCCGTTGCTGGCTGTTCTGGATATCCAGCGGGTCAACGTCACCGCGTGTCTGGCGGTGTCCAGTCAGGGCCGTGAAGGCGTTGCTGAGTTGGCGCGCCAGACCACCGAGTTGCTCAATGTCCGCCCGCTGGAGCCGCGCTTTTTTGATCGGCAAATGGCCTTTAATCTGCTGGCTCAAGTGGGCGCTCCGGATGCTGAGGGGCATGTGCCGCTGGAAAAGCGTTTGGTCGCGGAGTTGCGAGAGTTGCTGGCTCTGCCTTTACTGAAGGTTTCCGCTGCGAGCGTGCAGGCGCCGGTGTTCTTTGGCGACAGCTTCACGGTTTCGCTGGAAACGGCGGCACCTGTCGACCTTGTAGCCGTCAACAAGGCGTTGGATTCGGCGGCCGGGATTGAGCTGGTTGAAGTGGGCGATTACCCGACTGCAGTCGGTGATGCTGTAGGGCAGGACGTTGTTTATGTAGGACGCGTTCGGAGCGGAATCGACGATCCTTGTCAGTTAAATCTGTGGGTCACGTCGGATAATGTACGCAAAGGTGCCGCTCTCAACGCTGTGCAGGTCGCTGAATTGTTGATAAAAGACTATGTGTAAAAGATACTTGGCTTCAATTTGAAGAATCATTCTAGCCAGGCGTGTCCTCCAAGCACCTGAGATGAGTACTTTTTACCTCTCGGATGCCGAGGAATTTTTTAACAAGGGATGGGCTATGGTTCAGGTTCGCAAACTGGTTTTAGCAATTGCTGCGGCTTCGGCGCTGTCATCTGGAATGGCGCATGCGCTGGGGCTTGGGGAATTGTCGGTCAAGTCGACCCTGAACCAGCCGCTGGTAGCTGAAATCGAATTGACGGAAGCGCAGGGCCTGAATGCCTCGCAAGTCGTGCCAAGTCTGGCGACGACCGCCGATTTCGCTCAGGCCGGGGTTACCCGTCAGGCGTTTCTCAGCGATCTCACGTTTACGCCGGTGATCAATGCCAGTGGCAAGAGTGTTTTGCGTATCACCTCCAGCAGGCCGGTACGTGAACCCTTCGTAAAATTCCTCGTTCAGGTGCTCTGGCCAAATGGTCGGCTGCTGCGCGAGTACAGCTTGCTGCTTGATCCGCCTAAATATTCTCCGGAAGCGGCGGCTGCAGCGGCTGCTTCGGCACCGGCTGCCACTCCCCAGACGCAGTTGCCTTCGACGGCGCCGACTGCCGAGCAGCCTGCGGCTCCGGCACCCACACCTGAAACTCAGGCGCCAAGTGCTCCGGCACCTGCTGCGGAAGCCAATGCCAAGCCTGCTCTATACACCACCAGCAATAACGACACGCTGTGGGAAATTGCCGAGAAAAATCGCAACGGCGGTACCGTGCAGCAGACGATGCTGGCCATTCAGGCGCTGAATCCTGATGCGTTCATCGGCGGCAATATCAACCGCCTGAAGAAAGGTCAGGTATTGCGACTGCCGACGCCATCGCAGTCGACCACTATGCCTCAGCCTCAAGCGATCACTGAAGTCGCTGCGCAGAATCAGGCGTGGCGTCAGGGGCGCAGAACCTCAACCGGCGCTCGCCAGGTAGATGCAACCCGGCGAGATCGTGCCGGAGCGGCACCCTCCCGCGTTGAAGCAGGCGATAACCTGAGCCTCGTTTCAGCAGGATCGAACGCTGCGGGTAAAGGCTCGGCAACTGAAAAAGAATTAAGCAACAAGCTGGCCGTGGCTCAGGAAAACCTGGACACCGCACGTCGTGATAACGCGGAACTCAAAAGCCGCATGAACGACCTGCAAAGTCAGCTCGACAAAATGCAGCGTCTGATCCAGCTGAAAAGCGATCAACTCGCTAAAATGCAGGCTGCCGGAGGTGTTGTTCCTCCCGCAACTCCAGCTGCGACTCCTGCTGATTCGGCCATGCCGGCAGCCGTAGTGGCCCCTCCAGGCAGCCCTGAAGCCGCCGCCAAACCACCAGGTGAAATCGCGCCAGAAGATGCGCTGCCAGCGGGGGCCGCTCAGGTCACCGCGCCCGGCGCAGACCAGCCGTTGGCCGTTGAACCGGTGGTTGAGCCAGAATCCGACGCGGATAACGCATTCAAACAGTTGCTCAGCAATCCGGTAGTGCTTGGCATCATCGGTGGCGCTGTGGTGCTGTTCCTGCTTCTGCTGATGTTGTTCCTGGCTCGCCGTCGTAACGCCAAGGCCGAAGCCGAGAAGCACAAGCGTATGGCGCGTGCACTGGCTGAAGAGTCGGATTTCGTTTCCGATATGGATATGGAGTTGCCGCAAGCCAGCTTCGAAGGTCTGGGTGTTGCTTCGCCTAACGTGGCAATGGCGCCGCCGGGCCCTGCTGGTGGTTCAAAAGAGCGTCCTGCCGATCCGTTGGTTCAGGCTGAAATTCATATCGCTTACGGCCGTATGAATCAGGCAGTTGAATTGCTGGAAGAGGCGGTAAAGGAAGATCCGGCTCGCGATGATATCCGTCTGAAACTGATGGAAATCTACGCAGAGCAAGGCAACACCAAAGCCTTTGCGGTGCATGAGCGCAAAGTGGTGGCACGGGGAAAGCATCAAGCTGAGGTCGAGCAGCTAAAGAGTCGTTACCCGACCATGGTTACCGCAGCTGTTGTGGCTGCGGCGGCAACAGCCACTGCGGCTGCAGTGGCTGCTGAGCTGGATGCGAAATACGTTGAAGAGCTGCTGCTTGATGAAGATGGGCCGCAGCCTCCGGTTCTGGAAGTGCAACCAGAACCTGTGTTTGAACCGGAGCCACAGCCAGAGCTGGAACCAGAACCGGTCGCTGTTGCTCCAGCTGAGGAAGCCGTTGTTCCGCCTGTCGATGACTTCGAGCATGATTTCGATCTGAGTCTCGATGATCTGGAGCAAGCCTCACCCGAGCACGTGGTTGATCTGAGCGCGCCGGCTGATGTAGCTGATTTTGAGCTGGATGCACCGACGGTAGCCGCTGAAGAAGAGCCGAGCTTTGAATCGCTGTTGAAGCAGCAGACTGAAGCGCCTGTTGCCAGTGCGTCTGATGATCTGGCTGATTTCGATCTGGATCTGGCCGAGGACGAGCCTGCGCTGACCACGGAAGATGACTTCCTGCTCAGTCTGGACAGTGAGCCTCTGGATCTGGGAGAAGCGACTCCTGTTGTGGAGCCTGAGCCAGAGCACGATCTGGACTTGCCGGATGATTTCGATTTGTCGCTGTCGGACGAAATTGAATCCGATCCTGCTGCTCAGGCGTTTGCTTCCGAGATCGACGACGTAAACGCCGAGCTGGAGCGTTTGTCGCAGAATCTTGAGCATCCGCCTATGGCCGAGCCTTTCGAATCGCCAAGCTTCACGGCTGATGACATGGCTGCGATGGATGACGAGCCGGAGTTCGATTTCCTGGCAGGCACCGATGAAGCCGCTACCAAACTCGATCTGGCGCGCGCCTACATCGAGATGGGCGATAGCGACGGCGCTCGCGACATCCTTGATGAGGTTGTCTCCGAAGGTGATGACGGTCAGAAGACCGAGGCGCGTGACATGCTCTCTCGTCTTGCCTGATCTGACCCAGCTGTACTGCAACGGCCGCTAATGCGGCCGTTTGCATTTATGGCGTCGGGCACGTGGCGTCTTTTTTCGACGGCCCTATAATGGCCGCCATTTTGCAATCCGACAGGCTTTTACCTCTTGGCGAACATAGATAACCCGGCTGCCGAAATGGCTGCCGAAGGCTTTTCCCGAATAGCGCTCGGCGTCGAGTACAAGGGCTCGCGCTATTCGGGATGGCAGCGTCAGGCCTCTGGAGTGCTGACCGTTCAGGAAACCCTCGAAGACGCCTTGTCGAAAGTCGCCGACTCGCCGGTGTCTTTGATGTGCGCCGGTCGAACCGACGCCGGTGTGCATGCCTGTGGGCAGGTCGTGCATTTCGATACCCAGGCTCAGCGCTCAATGAAGGCCTGGGTGATGGGCGCGAATATCAACTTGCCCCATGACATCAGTGTCAGTTGGGCCAAGGTGATGCCCGCTGATTTCCATGCCCGCTTCAAGGCCATCGCACGACGCTATCGCTACGTCATCTACAACGATCAGATTCGCCCGGCGCATCTGAATCAGGAAATCACCTGGAACCATCGTCCGCTGGACGTCGAGCGTATGGCCCAGGCGGCGCAGTACCTGGTGGGGACTCATGATTTCAGTGCCTTTCGTGCCGGGCAGTGTCAGGCCAAGTCGCCGATCAAACAGTTGCATCATCTGCGGGTCACGCAGCACGGCAAGATGATCGTCATCGATGTGCGTGCCAATGCGTTTCTGCACCACATGGTGCGTAACATTGCTGGCGTGCTGATGACTATCGGGGCGGGGGAGCGTCCGGTTGAATGGGCCAGTGAAGTGCTGGAGAGCAAGGTTCGTCGCACCGGAGGGGTTACGGCTCATCCGTTCGGGCTGTATCTGGTGCAGGTTGAGTACCGCGACGAGTTCCCATTGCCCGAGCGCTATATCGGGCCGCACTTTCTCACAGGCTTCTCGGAACTTGACGGCTGACGCCTGTAACAGCATTTGTTAACATCCGGCCTTTCCCGAAAGGCTTGAGGTTTTCTTTACATGTCAGCCGTTCGCAGCAAGATCTGCGGGATTACCCGCATAGAAGATGCATTGGCTGCCGTTGAGGCGGGTGCCGATGCCATCGGCTTTGTGTTTTACGCTAAAAGCCCTAGAGCGGTCAGTGTTCAGCAGGCGCGGGCAATCATTGCAGCGTTGCCGCCGTTTATCAGCACGGTCGGCCTGTTCGTCAATGCCAGTCGTTGTGAACTCAACGAAACCCTGGATGCAGTGCCGCTGGACATGTTGCAGTTCCATGGTGATGAGACGCCCGAGCAGTGCGACGGCTATCATCGTCCGTTCATCAAGGCGTTGCGGGTGCAGGCTGGTGACGACATCGCTGCCAGTTGCCGTTTGTACTCAAGGGCCAGCGGTATCCTGCTTGACACGTTCGTCGCGGGTGTTCCGGGTGGTACTGGCGAAACTTTCGACTGGGCGCTGATCCCGAGCGGTCTGGAAAAGCCGATTATTCTGGCCGGTGGCCTGACCTCGGCCAACGTGGCTCAGGCTATTACCCAGGTCCGGCCGTACGCGGTGGACGTCAGTGGCGGGGTGGAGAAGAGCCGCGGCATCAAGGATCATGACAAGATTCGCGCGTTCATGAGCGCGGTGCACGGCTGCTGATGGCGGTTCGATGTGACGGGTTTTCGTCGGCCACCGTCCATAACCCTGTCTGTACGACAGGCAGACATCCCGGATATGCGGGCAGTTTTTTACGGGTGAGGTTCGAATGGTCTCGCCACGGTTGTTGAATCACGATTGAAGCTGTGCACCAGGCTGGGCACGCCATGTGACAGCCTCAGGCAAGCAGCTTCAAGTCATTTACGAATTAGTTAAAGGGCATGCGCAGGGTGCTGAATCACCCGGCGTTCGAGCCACCGGTACTGGAGAAATAAAGCATGAGCAACTGGTTGGTAGACAAACTGATCCCTTCGATCATGCGTTCCGAGGTCAAGAAAAGCTCGGTTCCTGAAGGCCTCTGGCATAAATGCCCATCCTGCGAAGCGGTGCTTTATCGTCCAGAGCTGGAAAAGACCCTGGACGTTTGCCCCAAGTGCAACCACCACATGCGTATCGGCGCTCGTGCTCGTCTGGATATCTTTCTGGATGAAGAGGGCCGTTCCGAGATCGGCGCTGAACTGGAGCCGGTTGACCGTCTCAAGTTCCGCGACAGCAAGAAGTATAAGGATCGCCTGGTTGGTGCACAGAAGCAGACCGGCGAAAAAGACGCGCTGATTTCCATGAGCGGCTCGCTGCTGGGTATGCCGGTTGTGGTGTCTGCCTTCGAATTCTCCTTCATGGGTGGTTCGATGGGCGCCATTGTCGGCGAGCGTTTTGTTCAGGCTGCCAACTATGCGCTGGAAAAACGCTGCCCGATGATCTGCTTCGCCGCTTCCGGCGGTGCGCGCATGCAGGAAGCGCTGATCTCGCTGATGCAGATGGCCAAGACCTCGGCCGTACTGGCCCGTCTTCGTGAAGAAGGCCTGCCGTTCATTTCCGTGCTCACCGATCCGGTTTACGGTGGTGTTTCCGCGAGTCTGGCCATGCTGGGTGACGTTATCGTCGCCGAGCCAAAGGCACTGATCGGTTTCGCCGGGCCTCGTGTTATCGAACAGACCGTTCGTGAAAAACTGCCAGAAGGTTTCCAGCGCAGCGAGTTCCTGCTGGAGCACGGTGCAATCGACATGATCATTCATCGTCAGGAACTGCGTCAGCGTCTGGGCAACTTGCTGGCACAGATGATGAACCTGCCGACGCCGAAGTTCGTCGCTCCGGTTCTGGAACCTGTAATCGTTCCTCCGGCGCCAGCCAACGTATGACGCCAGGATCCCTGGGCGACTGGCTCGCCTATCTTGAGCAGTTGCATCCATCTGCCATTGATATGGGGTTGGACAGGTCGCGTCAGGTTGCGCAGCAATTAGGCCTGACCCGGCCGGCGCCCAGGGTGATTACGGTAACAGGCACCAACGGCAAGGGTTCGACCTGTGCCTTTTTGGCTTCTTTGCTCCGTGCTCAGGGCCTTAAAGTCGGTGTCTACAGCTCTCCGCATTTGCTGCGCTACAACGAGCGTGTACAGGTGCAGGCCGTTGAGGCGACTGATCTTGAACTTTGCGATGCGTTCGCGGCTGTAGAGGCTGCCCGTGGCGATGTCACGCTGACCTATTTCGAAATGGGTACGCTGGCAGCCTTCTGGTTGTTCGAGCAGGCAGCGCTTGATGTGGCAGTGCTTGAGGTCGGCCTCGGTGGTCGTCTCGATGCCGTCAACCTCATTGATGCCGATCTTGCGGTTGTGACCAGTATCGGTGTTGATCATGCGGACTGGCTGGGTGATACCCGCGAGTCTGTTGCGTTCGAGAAAGCCGGTATCTTTCGTGACGGTTGTCCGGTGCTGTGCGGCGATCTCGATCCTCCCGCGCCGCTGCTTGATCAGGCTCGAAAACTCAGTTGTCCACTGATGCTGCGTGGACGTGAGTTCGATCTTTCGATCAATGAACACAGCTGGAGCTGGACGGGGCGCGACGGGCAGGGGCAACCGGTGGCGTTGCGCGACCTGCCGCTGCTCGACCTGCCCATGGAAAACGCCGCACTGGCTTTGCAGGCTTATCTACTGCTGGATCTCGCGTGGCAGCCTGAGCAGGTGAGTGCTGCGTTGCTTGATACGCGGATTATAGGGCGCCTGGATCGTCGCTCTTTCAGCTGGCACGGCAAGCGCCTGAACCTGCTGATGGATGTGGGGCATAACCCTCACGCCGCACACTTCCTGGCGCAACGTATGGCTCAACGTCCGGTGGCGGGCAAGCGTCTGGCGGTATTTGGTCTGCTGGCTGATAAAGAGCTGGAAGGTGTCGTTGCGGAGCTGGCTTCCAGCATCAATGATTGGGCGGTTGCGCCGCTTCCGACTTCGCGCAGCCGGTCTGCGGCCGATTTGCAGGTGGCACTACAGAACCTTGGCGCGCACGTGACGTCCTATCAGAGTGTCGCGTTAGCACTGGAAGCCCAATGCGCGCACGCCACAGCCGATGACGAGATTTTGCTGTTCGGGTCTTTTTACTGTGTTGCCGAGGCCCTGGAATGGTTGACCCGGCACGCCATAGAGGAAGCTGCAAATGGCTCTGCTGGATAACGTATTCAAACAGCGTATGGTCGGCGCGCTGGTGCTGATCGCCGTGGCGGTGATCTTCCTGCCGATGCTGTTCACGCGTCAGGACGAAACGCGTCATGTTCAGGTCGATGCGCCTGCTGCGCCGCAAGCGCCCGTGACGCCTCAAGTGCAGGTTCAGCCGGTTCCGGTTCCCGAGCCGCAGGTTCCAACTCAGGAACCTGTCCCTGGCGATGATGAAATAGCGGCGCAAACCCAGGCACCCTCGATGCCGATCGCTCCCGCTCCGCCCGAGGTAAAGCCTGCGACCCCCGCTGCAGCCAAACCGGCTACCAAGCCAGCGACCCCGCCAACTCCGACGCCAGCGCCAGCATCTCCGCCAGCACAAGCGGCTGCCAAACCAGCCACGCCGTCAGGTGTCGACGCGAACGGTCTGTCGGTAAGCTGGTCTGTGCAGTTGGCGAGCATGTCCAATCGGGCTAACGCCGACAATCTGCAGAAAACCCTGCGTACCCAGGGCTATAACGCCTATATCCGTACTGCGGGCGGCGTGAACCGGGTGTTTGTGGGGCCATTGATCGAGCGTGCAGAAGCTGATCGCCTGCGCGATCAACTCGACAAACAGCAGAAGCTCAAGGGCATTGTGGTGCGCTTTCAGCCTGAGCAGGGTTGATGCTTTTCAGATGATTGTATGCCGCCCAGACTGTGTGAAACGTAGCGAGCGACGGCAAGACAAGGCGCAACGAGCGGAGCGAGTAACAGCCGCAGGCTGGCCCGGAGGGTGAGCGGAGCGAATCAAGTAGGCGAAAAACGGCCGGGGTCGCGTCCGACTCTAGTGTTCTAAATGAGCATTTTTCGCCTGCTTTTAACGCAGTATTGCGCGCGTAGCGACGAAGTTGCCCAGCCTGCAGTAGTTTTCACAGCCTGGGCCGGAAATGTCGCTTACCGGCAGGTGAGCGCTCTGCTAAAATGCGCCGCCTTATCTGTTTGCAGGCTCAAACGTGCCCTTTACCCCGGTCGACTGGGCGATCCTCGCGATCGTCGCTATCTCCGCTCTGATCAGTCTCAAGCGCGGCTTCGTCAAGGAAGCCCTGTCGCTGGTGACCTGGATCATTGCAGGTGTTGTCGCCTGGATGTTTGGCGCGGGATTATCAGGTTATTTGGTCAATTACATCGAAACGCCGTCGTTTCGGGTTATTGCGGCCTGTACTATTCTATTTGTCGCCACCTTGCTGGTCGGCGCAATGATCAACTTTCTTATTGGGGAACTGATTCGTGTCACCGGGCTTTCCGGGACCGATCGCTTTCTCGGCATGGTCTTTGGCGCAGCGCGCGGAGGCTTGCTTGTAGTAGTGGCTGTCGGGCTGTTGAGCCTGGGGCCGGTACAACAGGATCAATGGTGGCAGCAATCGAGGTTGGTGCCGCAATTTCTCATGGTCGCTGACTGGTCGAAAAACCTGATTCTCGGGATGTCCAGCAAGTGGCTCGCCAGCGGAGTCAGCGTACCTGCTGAACTGCCGTTCAAGGAACACCTCCTGCCGCCTACAATGCCGCAGGAAGTGCTCGGTAAATCCAGTTCCACTAAGTAGGGGTTGTGTCGCATGTGTGGCATCGTCGGTATCGTCGGTAAGTCGAACGTCAATCAGGCGCTGTATGACGCGCTCACCGTCCTCCAACACCGCGGCCAGGACGCTGCCGGTATCGTAACCAGCCATGATGGCCGGTTATTCCTGCGCAAGGACAACGGCCTCGTTCGTGATGTGTTCCACCAACGCCATATGCAGCGTCTGGTTGGCCACATGGGTATTGGTCATGTGCGCTATCCAACTGCGGGCAGCTCGACTTCGGCCGAAGCCCAGCCGTTTTATGTCAACTCGCCGTATGGCATTACGTTGGCGCACAACGGTAACCTGACCAACGTTGAGCAACTGGCCAAAGAGATTTACGAATCTGACCTGCGCCACGTCAACACCAATTCCGATTCGGAAGTGCTGCTCAACGTTTTTGCCCATGAACTGGCCGTGCGCGGCAAATTGCAGCCGACCGAAGAAGACATTTTCGCGGCAGTCACCGATGTGCATAAGCGCTGCCGTGGCGGTTACGCCGTGGTCGCGATGATCACCGGTTACGGTATCGTCGGTTTCCGGGACCCGGACGCTATTCGTCCGATCGTCTTCGGTCAGCGTCACACCGACGAAGGCGTTGAGTACATGATCGCCTCCGAAAGCGTCTCGCTGGACGTACTGGGTTTCACCCTGATTCGCGACCTGGCACCAGGCGAAGCGGTTTACATCACCGAAGATGGCAAGCTGCACACCCGTCAGTGCGCGACCAATCCAAAGTACGCACCGTGCATCTTCGAACACGTCTACCTGGCGCGTCCGGACTCGATCATCGATGGCATCTCGGTTTACAAGGCGCGTCTGCGCATGGGCGAGAAGCTGGCTGACAAGATCATGCGCGAGCGTCCGGATCACGACATCGACGTGGTTATTCCGATTCCGGACACCAGCCGTACGGCGGCGCTGGAGTTGGCGAATCACCTGGGCGTCAAGTTCCGCGAAGGTTTCGTCAAGAACCGCTACATCGGCCGTACGTTCATCATGCCTGGCCAGGCGGCGCGTAAA
This sequence comes from Pseudomonas maioricensis, assembly GCF_022790535.1. GTDB lineage: Bacteria > Pseudomonadota > Gammaproteobacteria > Pseudomonadales > Pseudomonadaceae > Aquipseudomonas > Aquipseudomonas maioricensis. The sequence goes on along the minus strand of NZ_LOHG01000012.1, from coordinate 116,289 downwards.
AAATCCGTGCGTCAGAAGCTCAACGCCATCGAACTGGAGTTCCGCGGCAAGAACGTCATGCTGGTGGACGATTCCATCGTGCGCGGCACCACTTGCAAGCAGATCATCCAGATGGCCCGTGAAGCCGGTGCCAAGAACGTTTACTTCTGCTCTGCTGCGCCGGCCGTTCGTTACCCGAACGTCTACGGTATCGACATGCCAAGCGCTCACGAACTGATTGCCCACAACCGCACCACGCAGGACGTTGCCGATCTGATCGGTGCCGACTGGTTGATCTATCAGGATCTGAATGACCTGATCGAAGCGGTCAGCGGTAGCAAGAAGATCAAAATCGATAACTTCGATTGCTCGGTCTTCGACGGCAAGTACGTGACCGGTGATATCGACGAGCATTACCTGAACAAGATCGAGCAGGCGCGTAACGACGCCTCCAAGGTCAAGACTCAGGCGGTGAGTGCGATCATCGATCTGTACAACAACTAATTATCAGGGAGAGGGCGCATGACTCAGGAATGGGATGCCGGTCGGCTGGACAGCGACCTTGAAGGCGTAGGTTTCGACACGCTTGCCGTGCGTGCCGGTCAACACCGCACGCCGGAAGGCGAGCATAGCGATCCGCTGTTCTTCACCTCAAGTTATGTGTTCCGTTCAGCCGCCGATGCGGCTGCGCGTTTCGCAGGCGAAGTGCCGGGCAACGTTTACTCGCGCTACACCAACCCGACGGTGCGCTCTTTTGAAGAGCGTATCGCCGCGCTGGAAGGCGCCGAGCAGGCCGTTGCCGCTTCAAGCGGCATGGCCGCGATCATGGCTGTTGTCATGAGCTTTTGCAGCGCTGGCGATCACGTGCTGGTTTCCCGGAGCGTATTCGGCTCGACCATCAGTCTGTTCGAGAAGTACTTCAAGCGTTTTGGCGTTGAAGTGGATTACGTGCCGCTGGCCGAACTGGCTGGCTGGGATGCCGCTATCAAACCCAACACCAAGATGCTGTTTGTTGAATCGCCATCCAATCCTCTTGCGGAACTGGTCGATATCGCCGCTCTGGCAGAAATCGCTCACGCCAAAGGCACCCTGCTGGTAGTCGATAACTGCTTCTGCACACCAGCGCTTCAGCAGCCGCTGGCGCTGGGTGCTGACATGGTGGTGCATTCCGCCACCAAGTTCATTGACGGCCAGGGCCGTTCCATGGGCGGTGTGGTTGCCGGTCGCAGCGAACAGATGAAAGAAGTTGTCGGCTTCCTGCGCACTGCCGGGCCGACGCTGAGCCCGTTCAACGCCTGGATCTTCCTGAAGGGCCTTGAAACCCTGAACCTGCGCATGCGCGCTCACTGTGCCAGTGCTCTTGAGCTGGCACAGTGGCTGGAGCAGCAAGACGGCATCGAGAAGGTGCATTACGCCGGTCTCGAAAGCCATCCGCAACATGCTCTCGCAAAGCGGCAGCAGAAGGCTTTCGGCGCGGTTTTGAGCTTCGAGGTCAAGGGTGGCAAAGAAGGCGCATGGCGCTTCATCGACGCCACCCGGTTGATTTCGATCACCGCTAACCTGGGCGACAGCAAAACCACCATCACGCATCCGAGCACCACGTCCCATGGTCGTCTGGCGCCTCAGGAGCGTGCAGCTGCGGGTATTCGCGACAGTCTGATCCGGGTTGCTGTAGGTCTGGAAGATGTTGCTGACCTGAAAGCGGATCTGGCGCGTGGTCTGGCAGCACTGTGAATGATTGGGTAATGGAAGCCGCCAGCACCAGTAACGGGCGGGTGGCTTTGGTGACGGGTGCAGCTCGCGGGATTGGTCTGGGTATTGCTGCCTGGCTGATTACCGAGGGCTGGCAAGTTGTCCTGGTGGATGTCGATCGTGCGCGTGGCGCTGTGGTTGCCGAGACGCTGGGCGACAACGCCATCTTCATCGCCATGGATGTTGCCAGCGAGGAGCAGGTGGCGGCGGGGGTGGCCGAGGTCATTGGTCAGTTCGGTCGCCTCGATGCACTGGTCTGCAATGCGGCGATCGCCGATCCTCACAACACCACGCTTGAAAGCCTTAGCCTGGCGCACTGGAATCGGGTGTTGGGGATCAATCTCAGCGGCCCGATGCTATTGGCCAAGCACTGCGCTCCGTATTTGCGTGCCCATGCGGGCAGCATCATCAACCTGACGTCAACCCGTGCTCGCCAATCAGAAGCCGATACCGAGGCTTATGCGGCGAGTAAAGGCGGTCTGTTGGCGTTGACGCACTCACTGGCCATCAGTCTCGGGCCAGAGATCCGCGTCAATGCCGTCAGCCCGGGCTGGATCGACGCACGGGACCCTTCCGTGCGGCGCGCCGAGCCGCTCTCGGAGGCTGATCATGCGCAGCACCCGGCGGGCAGGGTAGGGACAGTTGATGATGTGGCTGCAATGGTCGCGTGGCTGCTGTCGCGCAATGCCGGGTTCGTCACGGGGCAAGAGTTCGTCGTGGACGGTGGCATGAGCAAGAAGATGATTTATGTTGAGTAGCGGCAAGCTGTAAGCGACAAGCCGCAAGAGAAAGCAAAAGCGAGCCCACGGGTTCGCTTTTTTGTTTTTGGCTTGGCGCTTGAGGCTTGGCGCTTGAGGCTTGTCGCTAGAATCTGTTTTTTAGCTTATTTTAAAAAAACTTCAAGCAGGGTATTGACTTAGGTTCGTTAGGTGCGTAAATTTCGCGGCCTCAACGAAGCAAAGGGTGATTAGCTCAGCTGGGAGAGCAGCTGCCTTACAAGCAGCGGGTCGGCGGTTCGATCCCGTCATCACCCACCACTTCGTGAGTTTCAAAGTTGAAAACATAGCTACACCGGACGTAAGTCCACCGACAAGCAGCGGTAGTTCAGTCGGTTAGAATACCGGCCTGTCACGCCGGGGGTCGCGGGTTCGAGTCCCGTCCGCTGCGCCATATTTTACGGATCAGATCAGTCTGGTCTGCGATTGAAAAGCTTTAAGGCTTCTCAGTCAGGGTTACAACGAAGCAGGTTCTCGAAAACCTGCTTCAACGATTCAAACGGACGCAAGTCCGAGCGATAC
>NZ_LOHG01000012.1:6515-112626 GCF_022790535.1 Pseudomonas maioricensis | reverse complement strand
CATAGCTTCGAGGCCCTTGAACTCCTTGAAGCGAAGAAAAGCGACCTTAACGGGTCGCTTTTTTTTGCCTGATTTTTATGTTCAGGTACGCTGCCCTCGCGGCTAGCCCCCCTGGCAAATGCAGCCTTCTTAATTGAAATGCCTTTCATGTGGGGAGCACCCGTGATGACCATAGAGCCGCTATGTCTCGCAGCAAACATTGGACCTGTAGGAGTGAGCTTGCTCGCGATAGCAATTTATTAATAAAGAAAATCCAATCTGATAAAACGCTATCGCGAGCAAGCTCACTCCTACAGGTTATTCGTTTACGGCTAGACAGTGCTGCACCAGCGGCCTATTTATGGGCACGCAAATCCTTGAGCAAGCCCTCCCAACTGCCAAACAGTGTATTCGAGCTAATCAGGCGTCTTCCCTTGCCTGTCCCGATCACAAGCGCAGGAACACCGCTCGTGCCCATCTGAGCCATTAACCCCTGCGCTACCTTGACCCGCTCACGGGAATGACTCAGTAACCCATCATCCTGCGCAAGCAACAGGCCGGCGGCCTCATTCAATCCCCTGCTCCCGAGAGTGCGGGCAAGTACCTCAAGACTGGTGATGTCCAGCCCCTCAACATAGCGGCCACGTTGTATGGCCGCCAAGGCCTCCAGCTCCCGCGACGGCTCAGTCATCGCCACCGCGCTGAGTGCACGCGTTGTCGGCCCTGAGTCAAATCGGCGGGTGTGATCCTCAAGTACCTGACGTTGATAAGCCTCGCTGAAAGGCTGACCGGTCAACGTGCCGATGCGCAAATCATTGGACCAGGCAAAATCAGCGAAACCAGCGTCCATCGGGCGCGAGTTGCTGTCGGCAAATAAGCCGGTAGGAGAGAGCGTAACGCTGAACTCTTCCAGCGCTTCGAGACGCTTGAGTGTCGGCGATGCTCCATAGCACCAACCACACAGGGGATCGAAAAGATAAGTGACGCTAATCGGCTCACTCACCACTTCATCTCACCCTTGGCCACTTTCGCGCTCAGCACCAACGAGGACTCATCCGCCAGTTTCGGATAGTGCGCTTTCATCGCGGCAATCAGTGCGGCAGAGTCTTTGGCCTTGGCGGTTTCGGCATCAAAGGTTTTGATGTAGCTGGCTGTGAAGTTCGGTGATTGCAGTGCGGTCAGCTCGCCCGGCAGGAAGTGACCCGGCACGATAGTCGCTGGTTTGAGTTTTTCGATTGTCGCCAGGGTCGCCAGCCAGTCCTGGTGGGATTTGGCGCTCTGGGTGTCAGCCATCCACACATGAATGTTGTTGGACAGCACCACGCCGCCGACTACGGCCTTGATCGACGGGATCCATACGAAGCTGCGGTCGGGTTGAGGACCGTCCAGGCCAACCACTTGCAGCTTCTGACCTTCAAGCGTCAGCTCATTACCCTGTAGTACTTCAGGCACGATGACTTTGTCCGGCGCGCCTGCACCCAGTTTGGGTCCCCAGTAAGCCAGCTTGGCATCCTTGGTTTCGTTGATATGCGCAATGGTCTGGGCACTGGCCACAACCTTGGCCTTTGGGTAGGCCGTTGTGATGGTTTGCAGGCCGAAATAGAAGTCCGGGTCGCCATGGCTGATGTAAATCGTCGTCAGGTTTTTCCCGCTCTTGCGGATTTTTTCGACGATCTGATCGGCCTGCGTATTGGAAAACTGCGCATCAACCAGAACCGCATCCTTCTTGCCCGTCACCAGAACCGACGAAACCGGAAAGATAGCTTCTTCCCCTGGGTTGTAGATGTCCAGTTTGAGTGGCTGTGCGGCCAGGCTTGTACCGGTGAAACCGAGCAGGGCAAAAGCCGCTAATAAACGTCGTGCAGACAGCGAAATCATGTCGAGCTCCATCATGGCCTGAGTAAGGAGCTGGCAGGTTAGTTGAGATTTATAGAGCGAAAAACGCTAGATTGGACGCAAGTTTGTTTCTGAAATCGGTCGAATCATGGATAAATTGGCGGCAATGCAGGCTTTTGTAACAGTCGTGGATTGCGGAAGCCAGACCGCAGCGGCGGACAAGCTCGGATTATCAAGGCCGGTGATTTCCAGATTCCTTGCCGAACTGGAGGACTGGACGGGTGCCCGTTTGATGCACCGCACCACCCGACGCCTGAACCTCACCGCAGCCGGGGCTGAAGTTTTGCCTTTATGTCGGCGAATGCTTGATCTGGCTGAAGACATGCGTGCCGTCGTTGCCGCTCCAGAAGATGAACCCAAAGGATTGCTGCGCGTGACCGCCAGTACCTCGTTCGGGCAGGCGCAACTGATGCACGCGGTGACTGATTTCGTCGGGCGCTATACGCAAGTCAGCGTCGATATGGTGCTCCTGGATCGCACCGTCAATCTGGTAGATGAGCGCATGGATCTGGCGATTCGGATCACCAATGAGCTGGACGCTAATCTGATCGCACGACGCCTGACGACCTGCCGCTCAGTGGTGTGTGCCTCGCCGGACTACCTGAAGCGGCACTCAATGCCTAGGGTGGTCGAAGACCTCACGCTGCATAACTGCCTGACGCATTCCTATCACAGCCACAGCCTTTGGCACTTCACACGCAACGACCTGCCACACAGTGTCGCCGTGAAGGGGAATCTCAGCAGTAATGATGCGATCACCACAATGCAGGCTGCGCTGTGTGGTGCAGGCGTGGCGTTGTTGCCGACTTACCTCGCGGCCCCGTTGATTCAACAAGGGCAACTGGTGGCACTGCTGGAGGCGTATCAGCCGATGGAGTTGGGTATCTTTGCGGTGTATGCCTCCCGCAAGCACATGTCGTCAGCCATGCGGGCCATGCTCGATTTTCTCGCGCAACGCTTTGCCCCTGAACCCGCTTGGGACAGCATTCCGGCGAGCTCCAGATAGAAACGTCAGAGGCGGGCGATTTCCACCGTGATCGAGCGCCGCGACTGAAACGGCGCCAGCAACGATGGGTCATCCAGTTCATGAGTGATCAACGTCCACGGCTGACGCAGCGGCGTCCAGTGTTGCTGGCGCGCGCGGCCGAGCTTGGTGGCGTCGGCCAGCACATAGATGTGGGCAGCGCGGGCGATCATGGTTTCTTTGAGGTAAGCCTGCTCTGCGCTGGCTTCGCACAGGCCCAGTTCGGCCACCACGCCATCGGCGCTCAGGAAAACCTTGTCAGCGCTCAGGTGCTCAAGGGCGGCCTGTGCCGTCACGCCGTACGTCGACATGCTCGCACTGCGCAAGTCACCGCCCAGCACGGTGATGCGTCCTTCAGGAATCAGCGCAAGATCAGCCAGCGCCATGAGGTTGTTGGTGATGACGTGCAGGCCGCGACGCTGATTGAGTAGCTGAGCCAGTGCGCTGGTGGTGGTGCCGCCTTCAAGGAACAGCGTGTCGTGATCCTGAATGTGCGCCAGCGCGGCACGGGCGATGACGGTCTTTTCCTGGCTGTGTTGCTGGCGGCGTTCTTCTACCGAGGTTTCCGGTTCGCGCATGCCTACGTGAGCGGCGCCGCCATAGGTGCGGATCACCAGACCTTCTTCCGCCAGAGCGGTCAGGTCCCGGCGCACCGTGGCTTCCGATACGCCCAGTTGGGCGCACAGTTCATCGACGTTCGACTTTCCTGAAAGGACCAGTTCCAGTATCGATTGACGGCGATTTGCGACTTTCATGAACAGCCTTGGTAGTGAACGAGGAGAAAGGGGTTATCACATTAAACCGCGGTGCAATGCAACCGCAGAACCGGCGAGTCTATAGCGAAGCGCCGCCACAGATCACCAGACTTTGTCCGGTGATGGCTCCGGCATCGGGGCCGAGCAGAAACGCCGCCATTCCGGCGACTTCAGACGGCTGCACAAAGCGGCCAATGAGCGGCTTGTTGGGCGGGGTGCCGCTGCGGGCCGGGTCCAGCAACATTGGCGTTTCAGTCGCGCCGGGAGCAATCAGGTTGGCCGTGATGCCCTGAGGTGCCAGTTCCATGGCCCAGGAACGCACCATGCCTTGCAGCGCCGCTTTGGTCGCGGCGTACTGGCTGCGTCCGTTGGCGCCTTGCATGGTGCGGCTGCCGATCATCACGATTCTTGCGCCCGGACGCAGCCTGCCGTGCAGGGTGTTAACCAGATGGCTGGCCGCCGCCACATGGACCTGCCACATCGCTTGAGCATCGTCCGGATTCAACTGACCTAGCGGCGCGGTGCGCATGAAACCTGCCGCGTGAACAATCGCGTCCAGCGTGTCGACTGGCTGCAAGGCCTGTTCAAGCGCGTGCAAATCGCTCAGGTCGCATTCAGTCCAGCGGAAGAGTGGGTGATCGATATCGGTAGGGCGGCGACTCAGGCCATGCACGCGCCAGCCTTCGGCCAGCAAGCGCTGAGCAATGGCCATGCCGATGCCGGAACTGACGCCGGTCAGTACGGCGGTTTTTGTCGGGGTCATAAAAGGTGCCGCTCCGTCATACACGCGGGTCCTGTAGGAGTGAGCTTGCTCGCGATTCGATTTTTCTGTCGATAAATTATCGCCTGATCTAACGCCATCGCGAGCAAGCTCACTCCTACAGGGAATGCATTTCAACTCAGAATGTTGGGTTTGTTTTGTAGGCGGCTAATGCCATTCAGCGCACTGCCGCCAGCGGCAAATGCACATGCTTGATCTTCTGTCGGAAATACGTGAACGCCACATGCAGGCTGCCATCGCGAGCTTGAATAATGCTCGGGTAGGAAAACTCACGATTGAGTTTTTCCTGTGAGTTGTTGGTCAGGCAGAAGCCATCCCCCAACTCCAGGTCCAGACGCACCGGCCAACTGCGTCCGTCATCGTGGGACAGCGCCAGGCTCATGGGCGCACGCGGGATACCCCACACTGCGCTTTTGCCATCCGCTGTCTGGCCCGGTGTCACGCGGTCATCGCCTTCATCTTCAATTTCGTCGTACAGCGAAGCCCGGCGCTGGCTGTGGCCTTCGGCGCTGACCGGGTTGTAGACCAGCGCCAGTTCGCCGCTGATCAGCCGCACAAACTGAATCGAAGAGTTGTTATTCGGCAGTTCGGTGGCGACCGGTACGCTCCAGCTACGGCCGCGATCGTTAGAGCGGCTGCTGTAGATAGAGTCGGCCCAGCGGCTGCGGAACAGGCCCAGCAAGCTGCCGTCGGCCACTTGATGAACGTTCATGTGCACGGCGCCGGTGCTGTCCGGGACGTCATGGCGCGACCAGCTTTGCCCCTGATCGCTGGAAATCATCACTGCACTGACATCGTGATTACCGACCCATTTTTCGCCGGGCAGGGTGATGCAATACCAGACCGGCAAGAGCCAGTCGCCGTTATCCAGGACCACCGGCGGCTGGCGCACGAAGGTGCCCGGTTCATCGAACAGGGTTTCCACCGGGCCCCAGGTCTTGCCCTGATCCTCCGACAGGCGACGGCGAATGATTGCCGTCTCCTGATTGCCGGAAACCTGCGCGGTCCAGATCAACCACAAAGGCCCTTGCGGCGCTTGAAACAAGATCGGGTTCTGCTCGGACCGGGTATCGTCCTGAGACAGTTTCTCCGGTTCGCTCCATACGCCCGTCTGTGGATCGCGGCGCGACAGCAGGACAAAAATATCGGCCATGCCTTCCTGGGTTCCGGCGAACCAGGTGCACAGCACCGTGCCATCGGCCAGTTCGTGAAGGTTCGCAGCATGGTTCTGCGCGTAAGGCGTTGGCAGGAAGGCGTCCTGGCGTTGATTACTGATTGGCATGGGAGACCTCTTGTTTGTCATTGCCGGGCTTATCCTGACGGCGGCTGATCGCTTGCGGAAACAGGCGCTCTACAGCAATCACGATGGCCGGAGTGACCAGCGCGACGTACATGTTATCGATGCCGTACGGGTTATCCAGCAGATACCAGGCGCTGGTAGTAACGGACGAGGCGATCAGGCCCAGCGTCGCCCCGCGGCCCGAGCCGAAGAATGGCAGGTAGATGGCAATCATGGCCACGACGGCGATGGACAGGCGCAGCGCACGGGTGAAGAACGACAGGTTGAGAATTTCAGGCACGAAGAACACAAAGAACAGCGGTACAAAGCCGATGACCAGAGCGATGAAGCGAGTGGCCTTGAGTTCGCGATCCACCGAAGGTTTGCGCATCGGCACATAGAAGTCACGGACCACCAGTGAGGCAATGGCCAACGCTACGGTGCTGACACTGACGAAGATCGAGGCGACCAGAGAAATGGTCACCACACCCGCCAATACCGGGCTCATCGATTGCAGGAAGACCGGCAAGGCGTACAGGCTGCCCATGTCCGGATGCAGGTATTTTGAGGCAACCCCGATGAAACCCAGGGCCAACGCAATCGGGATGCACAGCAGTGATGCGTAGAAGGTCGAGCGCTGCGCCGCTTTCGAGTCAGGCGTCGAGGAAATCGCCTGGATGATGAACTGGGTGGAGAAGATCGCACCGACCGTGCCGATGATCCACGCCATGATTTTCGAGCCGCCGATGGCGCCATCCCAGGTGAAGTAGTGCTCAGGCATGTTCTGAATCACCGGGGTGAAGCCGCCCGTCAGATTCAGTGCCACATACAGCACGATCATCACGCCGACGTATTTCACAGCGGTATGCAGGATGCTCATGTAGGCCACGCTTTTCAGGCCGCCGAACACGTAATACAGGGTGCTGATGATCGCTGTGATAAACGCCGCAGTAGGCAGGTTGATCTTCATCACGGTGGCAATCGCTGCTGCGCCGCTGACGTAGTTACCGACGTTCACCAGCAGCAGTGCGTAGATCATGATGATCGAAACGACCAGCTTGGTGGAGGTGCCGTATTTCTTGGCGATGAACCCGGAAATAGTGAATTCGCCCGAGTTATAGAGCTTGCGGGCCATAAGCAGGCCGAACAGCGGAAAGCCAATGGCGGCGGCGATCACCGACCAGGAAGCGGCAAAGCCACTTTCAAACGCTGCCTGTGCGGTACCGACGGTGGATTTTGCGCCGATGAATTCCGACATCATCAGGATGCCGACGACAAAGGCGGGCATGGTTCGGGCAGCGACCATGTATTGCTCACTGGTCTTGCTGCGCAGACGCAAGCTCATCCAGGTGGTAATGACGATGTAAACGACGACCATGCCGATGATGATCGCAGTGTCCTGCGAGTTGAAGGTTTCCATCATTTCGCTCCGTTGTTGTTTTTGTGGCGCGTTGTTTCAGAGGACTTCAGGGATTGGTTTGAAAGATTGCGCGGCTTTAAACAGCCACCGACTGGCGTGTCTCCCGCTTGCGGGTCGCCAGCTCGACGGCCTGGCGCAAGGCTTCGATCAGGCTGCGTTCGTCAGCGATGCCTTTACCGGCAATGTCGAACGCCGTGCCATGGTCAACCGAGGTGCGGATAACAGGCAGGCCAACGGTGACGTTGACGCCGGCTTCCAGGCCCATGACTTTTACCGGGCCATGGCCCTGGTCGTGGTACATGGCAACGACTGCATCGAAGTCACCGCGACCTGCACGGAAGAACAGTGTGTCAGCGGGCAGCGGACCTTCCACACGCCAGCCGCGGGCGCGCAGTTCTTCGATGGCGGGCTGAATCTTGGTTTCTTCTTCGCCATAGCCAAACAGGCCGTTTTCACCCGCGTGCGGGTTGATGCCACAGACCGCGATCAAAGGGTTTTCGATACCGGCGCGGGTCAGGGTTTCCCGGCAGCGTTCGATGGTGCGCTTGACCAGTCCCGGTTCGATTTTCGCGATAGCGTCGATGATGCCGATGTGGGTGGTGACGTGAATCACTCGCAGGGTCGGCGTCATCAGCATCATTGAGACTTCTTCGATGCCCAGCAGGTGCGCGAGCATTTCAGTGTGACCGGGGAAAATATGCCCACCTGCGTGCAGCGCTTCTTTATTCAGCGGTGCGGTACAGATCGCATCCAGCTCACCGCTTTCAGTCAACTGCACAGTGCGCTCGATATAGCGAAACGCTGCGTTGCCTGCCACGGCCGACAGTTTGCCGTAGGGCATGTCGGCGGGGATCAGCCCCAGATCGATGCAGTCCACGGTGCCGATTTCAAAGCGCGCATTGGCGGGGGAGGCGATGCTGTTGACCCGCAGGCTGCCACCGACGATTCGGTTGGCATCTTCAAGGCGTTTGGCATCACCGATGACCAGCGGCCGACAGCTGTCGTAGACCGACTGATGGGCCAGGGTTTTCATGATGATTTCCGGACCCACACCGGCGGCATCGCCCATGGTGATCCCGATCACGGGACGTTCAGACATGATGGATTTCCTTTTTATGGTGGGGCGCGTCCGCAATGGATGGGCTGCGGCCGTGAAGCTGTTGCCAGGCGGTGAACAGCGTGTCCGGTTGGCCGAAGGCTCCGGCTTTGGTCACAACGTTCAAGCCTGTTTCGGAACAGGAAAGCACGACGCCGGGGGCCAGTTCGCCCTGAACTTCAAGACGATTGATGCCAGCGGCAGTGAGAATGGCGCGGGCGGTTTCGCCACCGGTCGCGATCAACGAACCCGTGACGGCGAGGGCAGGTTTAAGCCATTCGGCCAGCGCACTACTCAGTAGCACCGCAACACCGGGATCTCGCTGTTGTTGGCTCAGCGTTACCAGGCTGTCTTCGCCATTGGCCAAGCGCAGATAGAGAAGGGTGATGAGTTGCTCGCGCTGTTCATTGTTTGCCGGATCAAGCAGCGTGCCAGCGTCTATTTCCAGACAGAAACAGCCGCTGCGCCCGGCCAGTGTGGCGGCCTGCTGTTGTGAGTGCTCAGACATACTTCCTACTACGGTCAGCACGGGTGAGCGGCCTTGCACCTTTATGTCGGCAGGGCCGGGTAGCCCCAATGCTTGCGGCAGATGACTGGCGAGGCCTGCTGAACCTACCCAGAACAATTGACGGTGGAGCGGTGCCGTAGCGCGGGCCAGACGTTGCAGGTCCGTGTCAGTCACGGCATCACAAACCAGCGCCTGCACCTTGCTTTTCAAGGCTTGATCCAGGGCGTTGGCCAATGCTGCTTCATCACGCACGGTGTCGATATCGACGGCTACACAGCGCAAGCCTTCTGCGCTGAGGCTGTCCAGCAGATTACCGGTGCCCGTCAGGTGTTCATTGCGCCAGACATCACTCAACGCTACGGAGATGCCGTTGATCAACTGCACCGAGTCTCGAGTGGTACGGCCCATTGCCGGATAGGCTGGCGCAACAATCGCCAGGCCGTAATGAGCCTGGAGTGCGGCGACTTCACTCGCGACATTGCCGCGCAGCGTCGAGTCGATTTTCTTGTAGAGCGCTCGGCTGGCGTACTGTCGCTGCTGCACGATGGCGGTATTGGCATGCGCGGCTGCTACCGGGTCAAGTCGCCGTGAATCGACATCGATGGCGACCACTGCTGCGCTTGATGGCGTGTCGTGGCCGTCGAAGACTATTTCGGTCGACAAGCGCCGGGCAAAACCTGCTGCGCAATCGGCGGCTCCGGACAAATCGTCGGCAATGATCAACAAGCCCGATACATTCCCGGCACTCATGGCAGCAGGCACCGGTAGAGGTTTTCGATGTCGGTCAGGCTCAGCGCCTTGGGGTTGTTGGCCATCAAGCGGGTGACTTTGGAGGCGGCCACTGCCATGTCGGCCAAGTGCTCTTCGCCGACGCCGAACTCACGCAAATCCTGAGGAATGTTCAGGGTGGCGGTCCATTGGCGAATCTGCTGAATCAGCTTCTGCGCGGCGACTTCATCGCTGTCCTGCTGTTCTGCAACACCGCAAACGCAGGCGGCGCGTTTCAAACGATCTGCGCAGCTGTCCAGATTGAAGGCCATCACATGCGGCAGCAACATGGCGTTGGCAACGCCGTGGGTGACGTGAAACTTGCCGCCCAACGGGTAAGCCATGGCATGCACAGCGGCGGTACCGGCAGCGGTCAGGGCCAGACCGCCGTACATCGAACCGAGTAACATGTCGCCGCGTGCGCTAACCGATTCCGGTTGCTGGTAAGCCTCGACAATGCTGCCCGCGATCAAACGCATGGACTCCAGCGCGAAGGCGTCGCTGATCGGATTTGCCTTGGTGGAGATGAACGATTCCAGCGAATGCACGAAAGCGTCCATGCCGGTCGCGGCAGTGATGCTGCGTGGCAAGCTCAGCGTCAGCAGTGGATCGAGGATGACCAGCGTAGGCAACAAATGACGGCTGACGACGCCTATCTTCAGTTCTTCGTCGGGCAGGGTGACGATAGCGTTCGGTGTCACTTCCGAGCCGGTGCCCGAGGTGGTTGGTACCAGCACCATGGGCTTGCCGGGATGGCTGACCTTGTCGACGCCCAGCAGGTCTCGCAATGGCGTGTCGTTGGTGAGCATGACCGAAAACAGCTTGGCGGCGTCCAGTACGCTACCGCCGCCAATGGCGATCAAGGCGTCAGGTGCATGAGGCGCAACGTCTTCACGAAAAACCCGTTCAATATTTTCCAGCGTCGGTTCTATTTCGACGTTGTCGATCATGTGCACGGCGATACCGACGGCTGTCAGTCGGGCAGTTACCTTTTCGGTGACGCCCAGGTTGTGCATGGCGTTTTGTGTCACCAGCACAACGCTGCGCACAGGCGTATCGAGCAGCGGCAGTTTTTCAGTCAGTTGGTCAAGGCTGCCAGGGCCATGAATCACGTGTTTGACGGTTTGAAAATGATAGGTCGACATCGGTGCGTCTCCTGGCAAATCAGCGGTAAACCGCAAGCAGGGTTTCCAGTTTTTGCACGGCAGCAGCATCCAGCGGCTGCACCGGCGCGCGACAAGGTCCGACCGGGAGATTGAGCAGTTCAGTGGCTTTTTTCAGCACGACGGGCATGGTGCCCATGGCAAAGGCATCCCGCAGCGGACGCAGCGCTTCCTGGGCAACTCGCGCAGCGTCGTGGTTGCCTGCCTGAAAATGGTTCCAGATCGACATGACCAGATCCGGCACCGCGTTGGCGGTCGCGGCAATCGCACCGTCGCCACCGGCCAGCAGGTTCCAATAGATCAGTGAGTCGGTACCGGCAAAGACCGCAAAATCGTCGCTGCGGTATTTCATCATCTGCACCAGAGCGTCGAAGTTACCGGCGCTGTCCTTGATGCCTTTGATCATCGGGTGTTGATGCAGCGCTGCAACGGCGCCGATGCCAATGGACATGCCGGTCTTGGCCGGAATGTTGTACATCATCAGGGGCAGGCTGGACGCGTTGGCGATGGCTTCGTAATGCTTGATCAACTCGTTCTGGCTGATGGCATTGAAGTAGGGCGTGATGACGGAAAGAGCATTTGCGCCGATGTCCGTCACTTTTTTGTTCATTTCAATCACTTCGCGCGTGGCAAAGGCACCTGTGCCAATCACAACCGGCACGCGACCGGCAGCCGCCTCAACCGTAACGCGGGCGATTTCCAGCTTTTCAGCTTCTGAAAGGGTGAAGAACTCGCCATTGGTGCCGAGCACGAACAGACCGTGCACGCCAGCTTGAATAAGGTTTTCGACGAGAGCGCGGAGTGCGTGATGGTCAACCTGCTGATCTGCAGTGAAGGGCGTGACCAGGGCTGGAATAATGCCGCGAAATTGCATGATGGGATTCTCGTTTTATTCTTAGTGAGATCCACAATGATTAAAGCGATCATAAAATGCAAGTGTTTTTGATCGTTTTAATCATTGGTGATTGAAACGATCATTCTGTGAACCTTTGCCGCTGGCAGACAGGCCTTGGTGTGGCCGTTTGTAACAAGATCCTTTCCATCTGCGCGTTGATCCTGCGCGTCCCTTGTTGCAGACTTACCGACGTTTTCCAGTCCGCAGTTCTGCTGACCGTTTTTACCCAGGATCCTTGATGCCTAACTTAGTTAACTTTCGTACCGCATGCTGCGCCGTCGCCTTACTGGCGATCGCGGGCTGTTCTTCGAAAAAAACCGCAGTCTACGAGCATGAGAATTTTGACGACGCGGGGACTTTTTCCAGGACTTACCCGGTCAGTGACTCGGCTTCCTGTGAAGCCGCGCGCCGCGCATTGCTCAGCCAGGGCTACATCATCACCAGCAGTGACCCGAAGATGATCAGCGGTAACAAGAGCTTCCAGCAAACTGGCGAGACTCACATGCAGATCAGCTTCAATGTGGTCTGTGCCGCTGACGACACCACTGATAAAAGCTCGACGGTATTCGCCAACGCCTTGCAGGATCGCTACGCGCTGAAGAAAACCAACAACTCGGCCAGTCTGGGTGTTGGTGTGCTGGGTTCGGTGTCGATGCCGATCGGTTCCACTGACGACTCGATGGTCAAGGTCGCGAGCGAGACCGTGGCGTCGGACAAATTCTACGATCGGTTCTTCATGCTGGTAGATAACTTCATGCCGCCTGAAGCGAAAAAAGCCGCCAACATCAAAGAAACCCCAAAGGCTGCGCTCGGCGTGCCGGAGCAAACGGTGCCCGCGCCAAAACCGGCTGCGCTGGTTGAACCGGCACCGGCGGCAGCGCCCGCGCCGGTAGCAGAGCCGACACCTGCGCCCGCAGTCGAATCCAGCCAGCCAGTGCCTGCTCCGGCTGCGCCAGCAGAGTCGATTCAGGCTGAACCGGCACCTGCTCCTGCCGAAGAAGCCCCGGTTGAGGCCGCTCCGCAAGCCGAGCCGGAAGTCGCTCCAGCGCAATAACCAGCAGACATATCGCTTATGTGGGAGCCGGGCTTGCCCGCGATAAACGAAAACGCGGTATTTCGACTAGCTGCGTCTCATATATCGCGGGCAAGCCCGGCTCCCACATGGAATAGACCTGCGCCTGTCAGCCCTACCCCAAAAACAGCCTATAAGCCGCGTTCTCACTTTCATCCCAATACGGATAACCAATCTCGGCCAGTGCCGGTGGGATCAGGTGCCGCTCTTCCTCTGGCACCACCAGCCCCGCGACCACACGGCCATCTGCCGCGCCATGATTGCGGTAGTGGAACATCGAAATCGTCCACTGACCGCCCAGCTTGTTAAGGAAGTTGAACAGCGCCCCCGGACGCTCAGGGAACTCAAAGCGGAACACCACTTCATCGCTGACCCGCTCGGCATGCCCGCCGACCATGTGGCGAATGTGCAGCTTGGCCAGTTCGTTGTCGGTCAAATCAACCACTGGAAAACCCTGCTCCGTCAGGCTGGCGATCAGCGCTTTGCGCGGATCGGTTTCGGGGTGAGTCTGCACTCCGACGAATATGTGCGCTTCGCGGTCGGTGTGATAGCGGTAGTTGAATTCGGTGATCTGGCGTTTGCCGAGCGCTTCGCAGAACGCTTTGAAGCTGCCCGGCTGTTCGGGAATGGTCACGGCAATAATCGCTTCGCGACCTTCCCCCAGTTCAGCGCGCTCGGCGACGTGGCGCAGGCGGTCGAAGTTGACGTTGGCGCCTGAGTCGATTGCCACCAGCGTCTGGCCGCTTATGCCGTATTGCTCGACGTATTTCTTGATCCCGGCCACGCCCATCGCGCCCGCAGGTTCGGTGATTGAGCGGGTGTCATCGTAAATATCTTTGATTGCCGCGCAGATTTCATCGGTGCTGACCGTGATCACTTCGTCGACGTAATCCTTGCAGACTTCAAACGTGTGCTGGCCGATTTGCGCCACAGCCACGCCGTCGGCAAACAGGCCCACCTGTTGCAGCACCACGCGCTCGCCGTAGGCCATGGCCTGCTGAAGGCAATTGGAGTCGTCTGGCTCTACGCCGATCACTTTGATGTCCGGCCGCAGGTATTTCACATACGCCGCGATGCCCGCGATCAAACTGCCGCCACCCACCGGAACGAAAATCGCGTCGAGCTGGCCCGGCTGCTGACGAAGGATCTCCATCGCCACCGTGCCTTGCCCCGCAATGGTGTCGGGGTCGTCATAGGGGTGGATGTAGACGTAACCCATCTCATCCACCAGTTTCAGCGAGTAGGCCAGCGCTTCAGGAAAGGAGTCTCCGTGCAGCACCACGGTTGCGCCGCGAGAACGTACGCCCTCGATTTTGATTTCAGGCGTGGTCTTGGGCATCACGATGGTGGCGGCAACACCGAGGGTTTTTGCGGCCAGGGCCAGACCTTGCGCATGGTTGCCTGCCGAAGCCGCGACGACGCCACGGGCCAGTTCTTCAGGGCTGAGCTGCGCCAGCTTGTTATAGGCACCACGAATCTTGAACGAGAACACCGGCTGCAAGTCTTCGCGCTTGAGCAGCACCTGATTGCCCAGCCGCCCTGACAACTGGCGAGCATGCTGCAATGGGGTTTCCACGGCCACGTCATAAACCCGGGAGGTGAGGATCTTGCGGGCGTAATGATTGAGCAGGTCGGTCATCGTGTCGGCCCCGTGTGATGGGCAACGATGCACTGAGCCTGAGAAGCGAAGAGGGCGGCTTGAATGCTGATCATGTCTGACTCCTGGTTCGACTTGTTAGCCCAGGAGACAAGAAAAACCCGCCTCTTGGGCGGGTTGGGTGCACGCGTCGGCTAACCCGCCATGACTGGAATGGCGGTAATAATAATCTGGCCGAAGAAATGCTTGGTTACGTTCATGGCCTGAAGCCTATTGCGGAAGCTCTTTGCAAGTCAAGACAGGCAAGGCTAAATCCTAGTCCGCGCGTATCGTATGTTTCATGATCAAGTCATTTTTCCTTCACCTTGGCACTTTATGGTGAGGGCAGTGGTCAGTGAATGACGTCATTTCAAAGAACAGCCAAGAGGGCACGCGTTATGGACGACTATCAAGAAGAACTGCTGGAATACCAGGCATTTGAGCTCGATCCACCTGAGCCTGCGGATGATGCAACTGAGTTGTGAATGTCTGAGCAGGTTCCTTTTCTGTAGGAGCTGCCGAAGGCTGCGAAAGCAATCTTCCTGACACACCGATATCGCAGCCTTCGGCAGCTCCTACACGTTCAGCCGGGGCGGAAAATTCAACCCTGCCCACGCTGACTCCGCCGAAACTCCCCGGGCGTTCGGCCGGTCCAGCGTTTGAAGGCCCGCTGAAAGGCTTCCGCAGACGCGAAGCCCAGCAAGTAGGCAATCTCACCGAATGCCAGTTCGGTGTCGCGGATATACGTCATCGCCAGATCACGCCGAGTGTCGTTCAGGAGGCTGCGGAAACCCGTGCCTTCCTCGGTCAGCTTACGGCGTAAGGTCCAGGCGGGCAGTTTCAGTCGGGCAGCAATCTCCTCCAGCTCCGGTTCCCTTCCCCCGTTGAGCAAAGGTCCCAGCAGGCGGGTGATGCGCTCTCGCAAACTGCGGGTGCGGGTCAACTGTTCAAGCTCTTTTTCACACAGCAGGAGCAGATGTGCCCAGGTGCTGGGGCAGTGCTGCGGGTTGCGCAGGCTCAACGTGTGCTGGTTCAGGCGCAGTTGATTGGTGGCGGCGGAGAAGGCCACCGGTTGTGTGCTTAATTCGCTGTATTCAGCGGCATAGCCGGGCGCCTCAAATTCAATCTCGATGCGCTCAGCGCGCACTTCAGTTTCGCTGAGGCTGGAAAGTTGCTGCAGCCAACTGGCGATAATCGAGTCCACCACAAAGCGGTTATAACCGTTGTAGGGGCTGATGGAGTAGAACCGCAACCAGGCACCTTCAGCGTCCTCGTGAAAGCTCGACTGGCCACGGTAGTTTGAACCATACAAGGCTTCGAAACGGATCAGGGTGCGAGCCGCCTCACGAACGTTCGGGGCCTGGGCTGCTGTCACTCCCGCCAGACCGCATTGGCTGATGTGGCTCAAACGGCCCATTCGCAACCCAAGGCCGGGCTGGCCGGTCAGTTGAATGGCAGCATGGCCCAGGCGCATGTAACGCGGAATGGACAAACGCGCTCCGGCCTCGGCCAACCTTGGGTGATCCAGGCCGTATTGCTCCAGCAATGGCTGTGGATCCTGATCAAAACTGCGCACCGCATCGGCCAGGCTTTGAACAAACCCCACTGACAAATCACCAAGACGTGTAGGCGATGGGGTCATGCTCATAGCCAGATATTGATCAGGCGAGCGCCACGATGGGCTTTGTCATCCGGCGACGGTTCGACGATATGGCGGCCATCGCGGCTGGCGAAACTGTGCCCCGAACTGCCTTGATCCCACAGCTGGCCGCGCATGAAAACGCTGACACCGGCCTTGGCAGTGCTGAGCGGCGCGTGGCTGGTCAGGGTAAGACGCTGCCACGCTTCACCTTCGCTGATATCACCCGTGTTCAGCCCGGTTGCGCCGAGCAGATCCGGCGTGCGGTAGCCTCGCCACGGGCTGGTCCAGTGGCCGGAGCCGATGACAAAGGCGGGCACGGCAATCAATTCGGCACCCAGCTTGTTCAGACTGGCGTAATTGCCGGGATGCCAGCTGTCGCTGCCGATCAATATGCCCAGCTTGCCCGCAGGGGTGTCGAAGACATTCAAGTCGGTGGCTGAATGGACATAATGGCGTTGATACGCCATCGGGAACAGCTGGCGCTGGGGCTGGCCGAGAGGTTGGCCGTCTCGGCCGAAAGCCACACTGCTGTTATAGAGCGGGCCACTGCCGAGCTTCAATTTACCGTTTTCAATGGTCGGTTCAGGCAGCACGATGGAGCCCGCGACCAGCGTGACACCAAACTCCCTGGCCAACCCGCCAAAAAGCGTTTGATACTGTTCGGCCATAGAGGTCGCTTTCATGCGCAAGTGTGCGTCGTCTAGCCAGTTGTGACCCTTGGCGCCGAGCACTGCGCCAAGAAACTTGAGCGGGTTGCTGAGGGATATCCACGTCAGCGCTTCATCCATGCTGACGGCCTGATAGACCTCATTTTTCTCGCCACTGGCAACCAGCCAGGTGCCCACATGTTCAGGCAGTACAACGATGGTCCGGCTGTTGATCAGGCCTTGGTCGCGAGCCTGTTGCAGGTAGGCGGCCAGTTTGCGGTGCAGGCGTGCGGTGCTCTGGTAGTCGGCAGGGAACAGTTCTGGCTGGATGCCCAGCAGGTTGCCGCGTTCACTTGGCTGGCCTTCGTCGACCACGAGCTGGATGCGTAGGTCCGACAGGTAGTGGCCCACCGGACGTTGTTCAGTCCAGAAACCGTAGCCGACAAGAGCAGCCGTGAGTACCAAACCAATGGCAATAGTAAAAAATGTACGCATAAGTAAGTTGAAGTGCTGACGATCCCTGATTGTGGCTGTGTAAGGTTATGTGTGCCGAGACTACGGGAAAACAACGGCTTAACGAACTTTTTTCCTTTCAATGACGGGTTTTTTGTCGCACGGAATCAGCCCGCAGGTCCGCGCCTTCAGTCAGTGGCGCTGTCAATCAGGCAATGCCCCATCGCAAATGTCTTTCCTATTCGCTAGAGTCGGGCCGTATCACGTATTGGGTGAGTGTTCAGGGAAGCGTATGTCAGCAGAGTCAGAGTTTACCGACGAGAAAATCAAGCAGGCTTTGCAGGGCATCACTGTGCCGCCGCAGCCGCAGATTCTGGTCGACTTGCAGATCGAGCAGTACATGCCCGACCCCGATCTGGCGGAGATTGCCCGTCTCATCTCCCAGGACCCAGGTATCGCGGGCGCCTTGCTGAAAATCGTCAACTCCAGCTACTTCGGCCTGAGTAACCGGATCTCTTCGATTCCGCGCGCAGTCAATCTGCTGGGCAGCCGTTCGGTGATCAACATGGTCAACGGCCTGTCCATCCGTGGCGGGATGAACGATGAGTCCATCGTGATCCTCAACCGTTTCTGGGACACCGCGCAGGACATCGCCATGACCTGCCTGGCGCTTGCCAAACGGCTGGGCTCTCAAGCGGTTGACGAAGCTTATGCACTGGGCTTGTTCCACGATTGTGGCGTGCCGTTGATGTACAAGAAATTCCCCAGCTACATGACGGTGCTGGAGCAGGGTTACGCCGGTGCGAACCAGCAACAGCGCGTCGTCGACGTAGAAAACAAAGCGTTCAATACCAACCACGCGGTGGTCGGCTACTACACCGCCAAAGCCTGGCGCCTGCCTGAGCACATGGCCACGACCATTGCCCGGCATCACAATGCCTACGCGGTGTTCAGTGATGACACGGGCCAACACAGCCAGGTCAAGAACCTGCTGTCGATCCTGAAAATGGCCGAGCACATTTGTGAGTCGTACCGTGTGCTGGGCAAGGAAAATGCCGATCACGAGTGGAACACCATCAGCCACCTGGTACTCGATTATGTCGGCTTGTCCGAGTATGACTTTCAGGAGTTGAAGGCGAATATTCGTGAGTTGGGTGCGCGTTGAATCAACATCGTCGTTCCGCCTCTTTAGCGTGCTACGTGACCCTGATGACCCGCGACAAGACGGGTTTTTAGGGAGGCATGTGAAAATGTCAACTTGACCTGTAGGAGCTGCCGAAGGCTGCGATTGCGGTAGGTCAGGACGAATTCTTCGCAGCCTTCGGCAGCTCCTACAGGTAATGCATTTCAAGCCAGATCCTTGATCAGCGTCGCCCCGTCCGCGTACTGACATCCACCCAGACCGCCAATACCAGAATGCTGCCTTTGACGATCATCTGCCAGTAGCTATCCACGTCGAGCATGGACATGCCGTTGTCCAGACTGGTGATTACCAGCGCACCGAGGAGGGCGCCGTAGACAGTGCCGGAGCCGCCACGCATCGAGGTGCCGCCGATAAAGCAGGCGGCGATGGCGTCGAGTTCGCCCATGCTCCCGGCAGACGGTGAGCCCGCCGCCAGGCGTGCGGTTGCGGTGTTGACCATGCCGGCGAGGGCGCACATCACCCCCATGATGCCGAAGATCCACAGTTTGACGGCCTGCACGTTGATGCCCGACAGCCGGGTCGCCTCCATGTTGCTGCCCACCGAGTAGACCCTTCGGCCGAACACGGTCTGGCTGGTGACGTAGCTGAATACCCCGAGCAGGACCAGCAACAGCAATACCGGCACGGGAATGCCGTCGTAGCTGTTGAGTGTTTGAACGAACCCCGCCAGCACCGCGCCGATCAGTACCACGCGCAAAACGTCCCGCACCAATGAGTGTGCTGCCAGGCCATGGAGGGCACGATTGCGACGTTGTTTCCAGGTCAGAAAAAGCGTGAGTGCGAACAGCACGATGCCCAGGCCGGTGCCGACTGAATGCGGCAGATAACCCTGGCCGACGTATACCAGTTCCGGCGAGACCGGGGCGATGGTCGTGCCGCCGGTGATGCCCAGCAGAATGCCGCGGAACGCCAACATGCCGCCCAGGCCGACGATGAACGACGGGATGCGCAGGTAAGCCGTCATGTAGCCGTTGGCGAGGCCGATCATCAGCCCGCACAGCGCAACCAGGCTCAGGTTGGCCAGCAGCGGAATGTGATAGACCACATCGAGAATGGCCGCCAGTCCACCGAGCAGCCCGAGCAATGATCCTACGGACAAGTCGATTTCGCCGCTGATGATTACCAGCACCATGCCGCAGGCGAGAATGCCGGTAATCGACATCTGCCGCAGCAAGTTGGACAGGTTGCGCGGGGTCAGAAATCCACCGTCGGTTTGCCAACTGAAGAATAACCAGATGGCCGCCACCGCAATGACCAGCGCGAGCATTTTGTAGCGTGTGAAGAGCTGTTTGACCTGATTCATCTACGCGGACTTCCGATCATTATTGTTGTTAGGGTCGGCGGTTTGGCTGAGTGCAGCGGCGAGTACCTGTTCCTGGGTCAGATCGTGATTGATGAAGTCACCGCGCAGTTGCCCTTCGCCTATGACCAGGACCCGATCGGAGACGCCGAGCACTTCGGCCAGCTCGGAGGACACCATGATGATCGACACGCCAGCGGCCGCCAGCGCGCCCATCAGTTTGTAGATCTCGTATTTAGCGCCGACGTCGACGCCACGGGTGGGCTCATCGAGAATCAGCACGCGGGGTTGGGTCAGCAGCATTTTTGCGAGCACGGCTTTTTGCTGATTGCCGCCAGACAGGCTGGTGATCGGCAAGAACGGGCTCGCGGTCTTGAGGTGCATGCGCGAGATTTCCTTGTCGATGCTGTCCAGCTCGGCTTCGGCGTCAATGCGGGTCAGCCTGGAGTATGAGTCCAGCACTGCGAGGGTAATATTCTGGCCGACTCCCAGATCGGGAATGATGCCTTGGCGCTTGCGGTCCTCGGGCACCATGCACAACCCGGCGTGGATCGATTTCAGTGGTGTGCGCGTGTCGACGAGTTTTCCGTCCAGCCAGACTTCGCCTTCGTGGCGGCCGGGGTAGGCGCCAAACAATGCCGAGACCAGCTCCGTGCGACCTGCGCCGACCAGCCCGGCAATACCGAGTATTTCGCCACGCTTGAGGGCGAACGAAATATCGTCGACCCGTTTGCGCTTCGGGTTGTCGACGTCGTAGCAGGTGATATGGCGCGCCTCGAATATCACTTCGCCGATGTCATGGGGTTCGGTGGGATAAAGGTTGCTCATTTCCCGCCCGACCATCTGGGTGATGATCCGTGCAATGTCCATGTCCGCCATCGCGGTGGTAGCAATGTGTTTGCCGTCCCGGATAACCGAAACGGTGTCACACACGGCGGCGACTTCATCCAGCTTGTGGGAGATGTAGACGCATGCAACGCCCTTCGCTTTGAGGTCACGAATAATATCCAGCAGCACCTCGATTTCCGAGCGGGTCAAGGCCGATGAGGGCTCGTCGAGAATCAACAGTCGTGCCTGCTTGTTCAACGCCTTGGCGATTTCCACCAGTTGCTGATAGCCGCCGCCGTACTGGGAAACCGGCAGCGATACGTTCATGTCCGGGACTTTCAGTTCGCGCATCAGGGCTTCGGCACGGTGGGTCATGGCGGGGTAGTTCATGCGCCCGCCGAACAGCGTCAACTCATGCCCCATGAAGATGTTCTCGGTCACCGAGAGGTCGGGCACCAGGGTCAATTCCTGGTGAATGATGACGATTCCGGCTGCCTCGGTTTCGCTGATCGACTGTGCCTTGAGTGGCTGGCCATCCCAGAGAATTTCACCTTCCCAGGTACCGTGCGGGTAGACCGCTGAAAGCACTTTCATCAGCGTCGATTTACCTGCGCCATTTTCGCCGCACAGCCCTACGCATTCCCCCGGCCTGACCTTGATATCAATGCCATTGAGGGCCTTTACCCCGTCGAAGGTTTTGACGATGCCATTCATTTGCAGCAAGAAGTTGGACATAGCGAATGCTCAAAGATAAGCGGGTGCAGGCGGACACTGTTTCTGTAGGCGCTGCCGAAGGCTGCGATGGCGGTGTGTCTGGACGGGTGCCTTCGCAGCCTTCGGCAGCTCCTACAGAAAATGCATTTCAATTCAAAGGAATGCATTTTTTGATCGGAGCGAGGTTTACGCTCAGATCACTTCCCCTCAATCTGCGCCTTGGTGTAAAACCCGTCCTTCTCCAGCAGATCAATGTTGTCCTTGGTCAGCGGTGTTGGCGTGAGCAGGATGGTGTCGACTTTTTTGCTGCCGTTGTCGTACTGCGAGCTGTAGGTGGGTTTCTCGTTGCGCGCCAGTTGCACCGAAAGCTTGGCGGCTTCGGTAGCGATGAGCTTCAGCGGTTTGTAAACGGTCATGGTCTGTGTGCCGCTGATCACGCGCTTGATCGCTGCCAGATCGGCGTCCTGACCCGAGATCGGCACCTTACCAGCCAGTTTCTGTGCAGCCAGTGCCTGAATCGCGCCGCCTGCGGTGGCGTCGTTAGAGGCAACGATGCCGTCGATCTTGTTGTCGTTTCGGGTCAGGGCGTTTTCGACAATGCTCAGCGCTTCAGTCGGGTTCCACTCTTTGACCCATTGCTGGCCGACGATCTTGATATCGCCCTTGTCTATTGCGGGTTGCAAGATCTTCATCTGGCCTTCACGCAGCACTTTTGCGTTGTTGTCGGTCGGCGCGCCACCGAGCAAAAAGTAATTACCCTTGGGTGCGGCGTTCAACACGCCGCTGGCCTGCATCTCGCCGACCTTTTCGTTATCGAAGGAGATGTACGCGTCAATGTCAGCATTGAGAATCAGCCGGTCGTAAGACACGACTTTGATCCCGGCTTTCTTCGCCTCTGCAACAGCGTTGGTCAGTACCGTGGCATTGAACGGCACGATGACAATCACATCGACCCCGCGAGAAATAAGGTTCTCGATCTGCGAAATCTGCTTTTGCTCGTTGGCGTCGGCCGATTGTACGAAGACCTTGGCGTCCATTTTTTCCGCCGCCGCGACGAAGTAATCGCGATCGCGGGCCCAGCGCTCCAGGCGCAGGTCATCAATGGAGAAGCCGATTTTTGGATGGGCAGGGTCGGCCATGGCCGGAATTGACAGCAGCGCGAGAGCGCCAACCAGTAGCGTGCATTTAAAACTCTTCATAGTGGTGCGTCCTTTATTGTTGTTTTTAGAAGCGACAGCCTGACGATGAATATCGTGCTGGTAGAACTGTAGAGAGTCGCAAGGCACCGCGAGCACAGATTTGTCGCGCGAATGTAACTGGATTGCGGTGCCCGCGAGCCTTGATTGCGATCAGCGATAAATGAACTGGTTAACAACGTTTTCGAGCATTTCCTGCCTGCCGCTGACGGCTTGTGGATTCAGCTCTTTGGCGAAGGCATGTTCGGCCAGTGACTGTAGGCTGAACTCGCCCGCCAGCACCGACTTGCCCAACGGCTGCTGCCAGCCTGCGTAGCGCTGATCCTTGAATTGCTGGAGCCGGTCGTTCTGCAGCATGGCTGCTGCGCGTTCGAGGGACAGGGCGAGGACATCCATCGCCCCTACATGGCCGTGAAACAGATCGATTTCGCCCAGGCTTTGCCGACGCACCTTGGAGTCGAAGTTGAACCCGCCATTCTTGAATCCGCCCGCCTTGAGGATTTCATAAGTGGCCAGCGTCATCTCTTCGACACTGTTGGGGAACTGGTCGGTGTCCCAGCCGTTTTGCGGATCACCGCGATTCGCGTCGATACTGCCAAAGATCCCCAGGGACGCAGCCGTCGCTATCTCATGATGGAAGCTATGACCGGCAAGGGTGGCGTGGTTGGCCTCGATGTTGACCTTGATTTCGTTCTCCAGACCGAACTGCTGCAGGAAGCCAAATACGGTGGCGCTGTCGTAATCGTATTGGTGTTTGGTCGGCTCTTGGGGTTTGGGCTCGATCAGCAGGTCGCCTTTGAAATTGATCTGGTGTTTGTGCTCAACCACCATCTGCATGAAACGGCCCAGCTGTTCACGTTCACGTTTCAAGTCGGTGTTGAGCAGGGTTTCATAACCCTCGCGGCCACCCCACAGCACGTAGTTGGCGCCGCCTAGGCGCAGGGTCGCGTTCATGGCACTGAATACCTGAGCAGCGGCACAGGCAAAGACTTCCGGGTCCGGATTACTCGCAGCGCCAGCGGCAAAACGCGGGTTGCTGAAGCAGTTGGCAGTGCCCCACAACAGCTTTATTCCGCTTTGCTCCTGATGGCGCTCCAGATGGTCGACCATGTGCGCAAAGTTATTGCGGTACTCCTTGAGCGAGCTGCCTTCCGGGGCGACATCAGTGTCGTGAAAGCAGTAGTAGTCGATCCCCAGCTTGGTAAAGAACTCGAACGCCGCCTCGGCTTTGCCAATCGCCGTCTCCAGCGGATCTCCCGGGTGTTGCCAGGGGCGTTTGAAGGTGCCTGCGCCGAACACGTCGGAGCCTGGCCAAACGAAGGTGTGCCAGTAGCAGGCAGCCATGCGCAGGTGCTCGCGCATTGGCTTGCCGAGGATGATTTTGTTCGCATCGTAGTGGCGAAAGGCGAGGGGCGAATCGCTGTCAGGGCCTTCGAAGCGAATTCGGTCGATAGCGGGGAAATATGGCATTCGCAATGTCCTTGTTGTTCTTATCGGTTGTTCTTGTGGATGCCTCGATACTAGCAACGGCCCTGTGACTGCCGATTATGAAAATCATCAACACGCAGTGCGATTTTGCGTATTGAGATTCTTCGTCTGCACGCCTAGTCTGTTTCGATAACCTTGGCCCGGCCCAGGACAATAACAATGAAAACTGTACCGCCCGTTCACCGCGTTGCGCTGTTATTCAATGGCAGCAAGATCTATGACCGCGGCATTATCAGCGGCATCGGCAACTACCTCAGCAGTACCCGCGCTTCCTGGGATTTATTTCTGGAGGAGGATTTTCTCTGCCGCCTGAAAGGTATCGAGCGTTGGCAAGGGGACGGGATCATTGCCGACTTTGATGACCCAATGATTGGCGAGGCGCTGGCCGGGATCAGGTTGCCAGTGGTTGCGGTGGGCGGCTCTTATCAGAACGAGGAGGACTATCCGCGAGGTATCCCTTACGTCGCCACCGATAATCAGGCCTTGATGACGCTGGCTTACGAACACCTCATTGAAGCGGGTTTGACCCGTTTTGCCTGTTTCAGCCTGCCAGAAGCACAAGCCAATCGTTGGGCTCAGGAGCGTGAGAAGGCGTTTCGCAAATTAATGCAGCGCGACGGTCTGCATGCTGAGGTCTACCGTGGCATGGGCACCAGCGCGCCGCTTTGGGACAGTGCTGTTGAACAGCAGATTACCTGGCTGCAAAGCTTGCCCAAGCCTATCGGGATCATTGCCGTCAGTGATGCCCGGGCGCGGCAGTTGCTCCAGGCCTGCCTGACGGCCGGGATTGCCGTTCCGGAACAGGTGGCGCTGATTGGCATCGATAATGATCCGCTGACCCGCAGCTTGACGCGGGTCCCGCTGAGCTCCGTCAGCCAGGGCACAGAGACCATGGGACGCACGGCCGCGCAGTTGCTGCATCAGATGCTGCACGGTATGCCCGCCAAGGGCACGCACATTCTGATCCCCCCGGATTCGATCAACGTACAGCTGTCGAGCCTGCACCAGCCATTAGGCGATCCTTATGTGATGCAGGCATTGTTGTTCATTCGCCAATACGCTTGCCAGGGCATCAAGACGGCGCAAGTCGCCGCTTATGTGGGTGTGTCGCGTTCAGCCCTGGAGTCGCACTTTCGTGACGCGCGCGGCTGCAGCGTGCATGACGAAATTCTGCGCTTCAAACTCACGGCGGCGGCCAATGGCCTGAAGAACACCGACTCGACCATTGCAGATACTGCTCGCAATTGCGGCTTCAAATCTGCGCAGTACTTGCACACCGTATTCCGTCGCGAGTTTGGTTGTACGCCACTTGAGTATCGGCAGGAGGTGATTATTTAGGAACATCGCCCGGCTGGTCCTGCGGATTGCACCGGCGCTGCATCTCGAACTCGATATTTTTTTCAGCAGCTACCCATTATCCGACAGAACATTTTCTCGTACGATTCGAACCTTGCGTGTATCCATGGAGGGCCGTCCTTTGTGGCGCATGTATCGCGAACGGTGGGGCATTTGTCAGCTCCAAAGGTACATGGTATGTTCCGCGGCCGGCTGGATCCACGTGCAGTTCTGGATGTTTTTCACCCTTACGGCATGGGCCTGGGGTTGCATTTCATTGGTGCATCGCTGATGAACTTTCCGAAAATTTCTCTATGGGTATTGTTTGGCCTATAAATGAACGCTTCAGCGAAAAATCAATACGCTGACAGGTTTCATATCTGCGCAACGGACAGTGCTATTCAAATGCCAAAAAAAATTCCCGCTCCTGACCCAGCCGCTCCCCCCAAGCGTCGCCATATCCCCAAAGGCGATGTGCGCAAACTCGAAATCATTCAAGCCGCCATGGTTATTTTTGCCAGGGATGGGTTCGCGGGGGCAACGCTGACCAATGTCGCCAAGGTCGCGGGTATATCGCAAGTCGGATTGCTGCATCACTTTCCCAATAAGCTCGCGCTGTTGCACGCGGTGCTGCAGCATCGGGATCAATACGTCGCCACCCGCTTGCAGGAAGCGGATGAGGTCGCGTCGCTGGAAGGGTTTTTATCGTTTCTGAAGTTCATCATGAAGTTCAGTACCGAGGATGCCGCTGTCAGTCAGGCGTTGATGATCATCAATACGGAAAGTCTGTCCGTTACCCACCCGGCCAACCTTTGGTTCAGCGAGCGCTTTGGGATTGTGCACAGCCACCTTCAAGCTCATCTCAATCTTCTGATCAAAGCGGGCGAAATTCACTCGGCCACCGATGTGAAGCAGGTCAGCCTCGAGATTGCTTCGATGATGGACGGCATGCAGATTCAATGGCTTCGCTCCCCGGATTACGTACCGATTGAACGCGCCTTCGCCAGGTATCTTGAGCGTCTGGCTTCGGATCTCAAGCCGGCCGGACTCGCCTGAGAACGACCGCTTGATAGCCGGTGATCGGTGGCTGTAGAAGCCACCGATCAGGCCTTCTTAGTAAGCCTGTTCTGGCTTGACCTGAACTGCTTTGCGCAGCGGAGTCGGGAGAGGGTTGGATTCACGCGTGGATAGTTTTTCGCCATACAGCGCGACCACCGTACGGTTCAGCGCCAGGTTTTCCGAGTCCTTGCCTACCAGAACCTTGAACTTGCCCGGGTCTACAATCCAGCTGACCGCGTCAGGCGAATAGTAGGCGAACGAGCGGGCGTCCAGCGGGATCGTCACGGTTTTGCTTTCGCCCGGCTTCAGGTAGACCTTGGAGAAGCCCTTCAGCTCTTTTTCCGGACGATCAACTTGCGGCTTTGAAGGCTGCACGTACAACTGAGCCACTTCGAAACCAGGCTTGTCACCCGTGTTGGTCACGGTGAACGTGGCCTTGATGGTTGCGCCGGGTGCAAGCACGTTAGTCGACAGTTTCAGATCGCTGTATGCGTAGGTCGTGTAGGACAGGCCGAACCCGAACGGGTAGAGCGGCTTCGCATGGTTCTTGTCGTAACCGCGGTAGCCCAGATACAAGCCTTCGCTGTAGGTCATTTCAGTCGGCGGTTTAGGGCTGCTGAAGTAGTACGGTGCCGGATCGGAGTACGAGGCGAAGCTCGGGTTGTCCTGCACTTTCTTGTCCAGCGTGATGGGCAGCTTGCCAGATGGGTTGACCTTGCCGTAGAGGATTTCCGCCAGTGCCTGACCGCCTTGCTGACCCGGGAACCACGCGTGCAGGGAAGCAGCAACCTTGGTTGCCCACGGTTGCATATCCATACCACCGCCGCCGTGCATCACGACGATGGTTTTCGGGTTAGCTCTCTGCACGAAGCTGATCAGCTCGGACTGGAATTGCGGCAGTTCGAACGGGTGATCAAGGGACTCGCCTTCGTATTCGAAGTTGCTGCCCGCTGCCACCACGACTGCGTCATAGTCAGCCAGATTGGTCGGTGGACGCAGCGACGCCCAGCTCAGTTGCACGCCATTCATGCCGCCCAGCACCGGGGTGTAATTGCCTTTGAGTCGACGATATTCCAAGCGCACGTTGTACTCGGTGCCGGCTTTCAGCGCGACAGTCTTGACGGTACGTGGCACCACCGGAATCAGGTCGAATGAAACCTGCTTGTCTTCATCCTCAACCACCAACTCGTCGTTGATCCAGAGCTTGTAGGCACCATCGGCACGGACTTTGAACACGTGCGGGCCGGTGATGGTGGGTTTGATCTTGCTGGTGAACCGAGCCGAGAACGCGCCCGGTGCCGGGGTGTAGCCGGTTACCGCGCTTGTGCCGCTGTCGGTCACGTTGGTGTTGGTGATCCAGCTCAGGTTAAGGCCCGGCTCGATGCGGGTTGCAACAGGATCGCCGGACAGCGTGGTGTTGGCGTAGTACTCCGCTTTGACACCCGTGTTGCTGATGGCGTCCTTGCCTTTACCTGTACTCGGCTGATACCAGACCGACGATTTCGGATCGAGGCTCATCTCCGGCAGGTAGTCGACATTGCTGGCGTTCGACGCCAGTTGCTTGAGCCCGCTCAGCTCGGTCACGTAGCTGGCAGGCGCTGAGTAAGCGGTGCCGAATGGCGCAGTCGGTGGCTGCATTGCCAGGTCGCCGATGACAGCGATTTTTGCCGTTTTCGGCAGTGGCAGCAGAGGTTTCTGCCCGTCTACAGGTTCGTTGCGCAGGAGCACAATCGATTCCCTCGCGACGTTCAGCGCAGCCAGTTGGCCGTACTCACGGTGCTCAAGAGGCTGAGCTTTGTTGATGCCCTTATCGAAGCCGTAGCTGACCAGTGCCCTGAGATTCCTGCGGACTTTGTCGTCGATCACGCTCTGATGCAGTTGGCCGTTCCAGACATAGGGCAGCAACTTGGCTTCAGTGAATTGCAGGCCGCTCGGCATGTCGATATCGGTGCCGGCCCAAGCGCCTTTGAAGGCGTCCTGCACCGAGTTGAAGTCACTCATCACGTTGCCCTGGAAGCCCCACTGGCCTTTCAGGATGTCAGTGATCAGGTGATGATTCTCACAGGCATATTCGCCGTTGATCTTGTTGTAGCCGCACATGATCGAGGCAATGTTCGAGTTCTTGACCAGCGATTCAAAGCCGGGCAGATACAGCTCCTGCATGGCTCGCTCGTCAATTTTGACGTCCAGATAGTGCCGGTTCGCCTCTTGCTCGTTCATCAGGTAATGCTTGGCTGCAGCCTGAATCCCCTGAACCTGAATACCGTTGGTGACGGCCGGCGCCAACACTGCGCCGAGGAATGGATCTTCGCCACTCATGTACTCGGCGGAACGCCCGTTGAACGGGGTGCGATAGAGATTGATGGCCGGAGACAGCATTTGCTGACCGCCAGCGATCCGGGTTTCGTAGCCAATCGCCAGACCGAACTCTTTAGCCCGGTTGATGCTCCACGTCGCGGCCAGTGCCGACGGTGACGGGTACTGCGCACCAAAGGTCTTGCCGCCTACCAGTACGCCCATTGCCGAGTCATAGGCGACGGTGCCTTGCAGGTTGAACTTGTCCAGCTTGGGGATCATGCGCCCGTCATCGACGCGCGAAAAGTTGATCTTTTCCGACTGGCTCATGTTGTCGAGCATCGCGCCAACCCGCGCTTCGACTTCATTGCCCGTCATCGGGGTGACAGCCATTACTGTACTTGCCTGAGCGACGCTCAACGCAAGCAGGCTAAGGCCTAAGCCTTGTTTGATCATGGACATGAAGCTACTCCTGAATTCGTTCGACAGGTGGTGTACTGCGTATCAAACGAAGACTCATTTCTCGTCATCGGTCGCAGGGGCGTCATCGGTGACGACCGGGGCATCCAGCACGGTTTGCGCGCCTGTGGACTGGCTTTTCGTGGCGCTTTCGGCACCCGTGATCTGCTCGCGTTTGGCCTCGACTTCCACGCGCACATCACTCGATGTCGAGGGCAGGGGATTTTTGTTTTCGGCGGCTGATACGGAAATTGTGGTGAGGCTCATCAGAAAAATGGCAGCAAGAGGCAGCAAGCTTCTAGCCATCGGGAGAATCTCCAAATAGAAGTGGGTAACGAAGAAGTGTCAGCGCGTGGAGGTTTACTACAGGCTGCGGACTGTAAGTCAGCAGTGTGAGCTTAAAGTTCTGTGGCGGCAAAATGTTGCCGTTATATATTTTAAATTTATATTTTTCTTATTTTTGTTTTTAATAATTTATTGGTAATTATTATCAATTTGTTAATCTTTATTGGTTTTTTATGCTGAAAATACTTGAATTATGGCAATAAAAAATCTTTTATGAAAGCAGAGCGTAAGCTCTTTTTTGGCGACGATAAAGTGGTTTTGCTGTAAGGTAATCCCTTCATGTCGCGTTGGCTAAAGGATGTGCGTGTCACGCTGCTCATTCCGGAAAGCGAGAAAACGCACGGTGTAAAAACGCGCGGTTGTTCAGGCTAATGGTATTCAGAGGTTTATCTGTGACATCCCAAGCGAGTTCCTTCCTGCCTCATGAGTCCGGGTTAATCCCCGAGCTCACAGACCCTCTCGCGGTCGATCTGGCGATTTTAAAAGCGGTCTGGCTACTACTCAGCGAGGTAAAGCCTGGCGTGGGGAAGGCACGACAGCTGACGTGCGGGCAGATATACATGCAGTTGGTGCGCCGTCAGCCAAGCGTTCCCTCCATCGTGCGCTGTGTGTTGGCGATCGATGTGCTCGTGAACGAAGGGCTGTTGGTGTCTGAAAGAGTGCTGGAGGAGGATCCTGCTTTTCCCTACACCCAGCACATCATCCGCGGGCTAACCGAGATTGGCGCTGCATCCCTGTTGACCAGCGATGCCGTTCACAGCAGCAGGCTGCCTGTGCGACTTTGATCCGCATGGGGGGTATCAAGGCACAACACGTTCAAGCGGAATGGCAGCTGCACATTTAAATCATCAACTTGTCACTTACAGTCATTGAGCAGGTCGCGAAGCTCGTCTTTACTGTTGCCCAATGAACAGGCCACCAAGGCCTGAATAATTGACGGCTGCTTCAGGCAGTCGCATACCGTGACAGTTCGATGGAGTTTCTATGGCCGCCGCTCATTACCCGCACCTGCTGGCCCCGCTGGATCTGGGCTTTACCACCTTGCGCAACCGCACCCTGATGGGTTCCATGCACACCGGTCTGGAAGAAAAGCCGGGCGGTTTTGAGCGTATGGCGGCGTATTTTGCCGAGCGGGCAACGGGCGGTGTCGGGCTGATGGTGACAGGTGGGATTGCGCCTAATGAAGAAGGCGGCGTTTACACCGGCGCCGCGAAGCTGACCACGGCCGAAGAAGCCGGGCAGCATCGTATAGTCACCCAGGCGGTACATGAGGCTGGCGGCAAAATCTGCCTGCAGATTCTCCACGCCGGGCGTTATGCCTACAGCAAGAACCAGGTCGCCCCCAGCGCGATTCAGGCGCCCATCAATCCTTTCAAACCCCGCGAGCTGGACGAAGAAGGCATCGAAAAGCAGATCGCCGATTTCGTCACCTGCTCGACGCTGGCCCATAGCGCCGGTTACGACGGCGTTGAAATCATGGGGTCTGAAGGCTATTTCATTAACCAGTTTCTCGCGGCTCACACCAACCATCGCACTGACCGCTGGGGTGGCAGCTACGAAAATCGCATGCGTCTGCCGGTGGAAATCGTTCGGCGGGTTCGCGAGGCCGTTGGGGCTGAGTTCATCATTATCTTTCGCCTGTCGATGCTCGATCTGGTGGAAGGCGGCAGTACCTGGGAAGAGATCGTGCAATTGGCTCAGGCCATTGAGCAGGCCGGGGCGACGATCATCAACACGGGTATCGGCTGGCATGAAGCGCGTATCCCGACCATTGCGACCAAGGTGCCGCGTGCCGCATTCAGTAAAGTCACTGCCAAGCTGCGCGGCTCGGTGGACATTCCGCTGATCACTACCAACCGTATCAATACACCGGAAATCGCCGAGCAGATTCTCAGTGAAGGCGATGCCGACATGGTCTCGATGGCGAGGCCTTTTCTGGCGGATCCGGAATTCGTGAATAAAGCTGCTGCGGGGCGGGCTGATGAGATCAACACCTGCATCGGTTGTAATCAGGCCTGTCTTGACCATACGTTTGGCGGAAAGCTGACCAGTTGCCTGGTCAATCCGCGGGCCTGTCATGAGACCGAGCTGAATTACATCCCGACGCGCCAGAGCAAGAAAATCGCCGTGATTGGCGCTGGCCCTGCTGGTCTGGCGGCCGCCACGGTTGCCGCTGAGCGCGGCCATCAGGTGACCTTGTTCGATTCGGCGGCAGAAATTGGCGGCCAGTTCAATATCGCCAAGCGCGTACCGGGCAAGGAAGAGTTCTACGAAACGCTGCGTTACTTCGCGCGCAAACTGCAGACTACCGGTGTCGACGTGCGCCTCAATACGCGTGTTGCGGTCGAAGATTTACGTGGCGCAGGTTACGACGAGGTCATCCTCGCCACCGGCATTGCGCCACGTACCCCGGCGATACCCGGTATCGAACATCCCAAAGTGTTGAGCTATCTGGATGTGATCCTGCAGCGCAAGCCAGTGGGCGCGAGCGTTGCGGTGATTGGCGCGGGCGGTATCGGTTTTGATGTCTCGGAGTTTCTGGTGCATCAGGGTGTTTCCACCAGTCTGGATCGCACGGCTTTCTGGAAGGAATGGGGTATTGATACTGCCCTGGAAGCACGCGGTGGTGTGGTGGGCATCAAGCCGGAGCTGCACGCCCCGGCGCGTCAGGTGTTCCTGCTACAGCGCAAAGCTTCCAAAGTGGGTGATGGTCTGGGTAAAACCACTGGCTGGATCCACCGCACCGGCCTGAAGAACAAACAGGTGCAGATGCTCAACAGCGTTGAATACCTGCGTATCGACGATGCGGGCCTGCACATCCGGATTGCTGAAGGCGAAGAGAAGGTGTTGCCGGTGGACAACATCGTGATCTGTGCCGGGCAGGATCCACTGCGAGAACTGTATGACGGGCTGGTTGAGGCCGGGCAGAGCGTGCACCTGATCGGCGGCGCGGACGTCGCGGCAGAGCTGGATGCGAAGCGGGCGATTGATCAGGGTTCAAGGTTGGCGGCGGGGTTGTAGGACTTTCCTGGGGAACGCAATTCTTGTGGGAGCGAGGCTTGGTCTGGGCGGCATTCCGACGATACATGAGACGCGGTCAGAAGACGCACCGCGTTATCGTTTATCGTCGGAATGCCGCCCAGACCAAGCCTCGCTCCCACAGGGTTTATGCTTAATCAGTTAAATCGCAGCCAATGCTAAACTCCCGCACTTCGTTCAGCGGCTCAATCCTGTGTCTATCGCCCCCATTCACTGGCAACCCAACGCTCCTCTCCAGCGGCTGAACCTGCCTTGGCTCGCCAGTGCCGGGGTCGAGGTTGCGGTCCTGCGTCTTGACCTCATCGACCCGCTGATCAGCGGCAACAAGTGGTTCAAGCTTGCTCATCACCTGAGGGCCGCCAGTGAGATCAGCGCCCAAGGCGTCATCAGCCTTGGTGGCGCGCATTCCAACCATCTGCATGCCTTGGCGGCTGCGGGCAAGCGGTTTGGCTTCCCTACGGTCGGGTTGGTGCGCGGTCATCCTGTGGAGACGCCCACCACCTTGGACCTGCAAGCGTTCGGTATGCACCTGCACTGGCTGGGCTATGGTGGTTATCGCGCGCGGAATGAGCCGGACTTCTGGCCGTCGTGGCTGAAGCAATACCCTGATTTCTATCCGGTCCCGGAAGGCGGCGGAGGTTTGCCCGGCGCGCTTGGTTGCGCGGGGTTATTGGAGATGGTGCACGACCAACTGAGCGACATGGGCTGGAGTGGTTACCACGGTTGGTGGCTGGCCGCCGGGACGGGCACGACGCTGGCTGGACTGGTTCTGGCCGAAGAGGGCGCGCATCCGGTGTATGGCGCCATGGCGGTGCCGGATGATCATGGGGTTGAGCAGAATGTCGCGGCAATCCTGGCCCACCGCCAAATCTGTAGGAGCTGCCGAAGGCTGCGATGCGATTGCCCTGAAAATCCGCTTTCGCAGCCTTCGGCAGCTCCTACAGATGCGAGGGATGACTATTACCTCATCAGCGCCTCCCGTGGCGGCTTCGCCAAAACCGACCCCCACTTGCTGGATTTCATCGCCACCAGCGAATCCCAAAGCGGCATCCCCTTCGAACCGCTGTACACCGGCAAGGCCCTGCTGGCCCTGCACGATGAAGTGGTCGCCGGACGTTTTTCGGCGGGCACCCGGCTGATTTTCATCCACACCGGCGGCTTGCAAGGTCGTCGGGCGATGAGCTTGTAAGCGTTGATTTAAAGCCTTTGGCATGAATCATGCGCTGTCGAACCACGGTGGGGTCGGTCCTGACTATGCGGATGACACTTTTGGAGTAAGCCGCTTCAGCGACTGTCCCGATAATCGATAGCTTCCTGATGAAATGTCGAGGTCCAGCATGACAAGTGCCGCTACGGAACAAGTCAGCCCCAAAACGCTGAGAAAAGTGATTGTCGCCGCCGCCATCGGCAACTTCGTCGAATGGTTCGACTTCGCCGTTTATGGCTTTCTGGCGACTGCGATCGCCCAGCAGTTTTTCCCCAGTGGCGATGCGAGCGCGGCGCTGCTGAAAACCTTTGCAGTGTTCGCCGTAGCGTTCGCATTCCGGCCATTGGGAGGGATTTTCTTCGGCATGCTCGGCGACCGGATTGGCCGCAAACGCACCCTGGCAATGACCATTTTATTGATGGCCGCAGCCACGACGTTGATTGGCCTGTTGCCGACTTATGCGGCGATTGGGGTGATGGCGCCGATTCTGCTGACGTTGATTCGTTGCGCTCAGGGCTTTTCAGCAGGCGGTGAATACGCCGGTGCCTGCGCCTACCTGATGGAACACGCCCCCAGTGACAAGCGAGCCTGGTACGGCAGCTTTGTCCCGGTCTCGACTTTTTCCGCATTCGCCGCGGCAGCCGTCGTTGCCTATGCCCTTGAAGCATCACTTTCCCCGGAGGCCATGGGCAGCTGGGGCTGGCGTCTGCCGTTCCTGATCGCTGCGCCGCTGGGGCTGGTCGGTTTGTACCTGCGCTGGAAACTGGATGAAACACCGGCATTCCAGGCAGTGACCCAGGATCATGACGTCGCCCATTCGCCCCTCAAGGAAACCCTGCGCAACCACGGCGCGGCGATCTGCTGCCTGGGTGCGTTCGTGTCACTGACGGCGCTGTCGTTCTATATGTTCACCACGTACTTTGCCACCTACCTGCAAGTCGCGGGTGGTCTCAGCCGGGCGACGGCGTTGCTGGTGTCGTTGATTGCGTTGCTGTTTGCGGCGGCGATCTGCCCGTTGGCCGGGTTGTATTCCGACAAGGTGGGGCGCCGCAAGACGGTCATGACGGCCTGCGCGCTGTTGATCGTGGTGGTCTTTCCGTCTTTCCTGATGGCCAGTTCCGGTTCGTTCGCTGCGTCTATTGTCGGCGTGATGCTGCTGGCGGTCGGTGCAGTGTTGTGTGGCGTGGTGACAGCGGCGCTGCTCTCGGAAACCTTCCCGACCCGCACTCGTTATACCGCTTCGGCAATCACCTACAACATGGCTTACACGATCTTTGGCGGCACCGCGCCGTTGATGGCAACCTGGTTGATCACCACGACGGGCAGTAATCTGTCACCCGCGTTTTACCTGATCGCGGTTGGTTTGTTGGCATTGGCGGGTGGGTTGGCGCTGCCGGAAACTTCGCGGCTATCGCTGCATGACGTGCCGACGGGGGAGAAGGGCGTGGCTGTTGGGGCCACGGCTTGACTGGCTCCTGTAAAAGAAAATACAGCGACTGAATTGAAATGCATTTTCTGTAGGAGCTGCCGAAGGCTGCGAAGCATTTATCCAGACACACTGCCATCGCAGCCTTCGGCAGCTCCTACAGGTCCAATGTTTGCCGCCCCGCAAGGGAGGCAGGACGCGGTCATGCAAAATCAAATTTCGCGTTCATTCCACGCAACAATATGTAGCGGCCATGCCCCAAAAAATGGCACATTGGCGGACCTTGTGCCGCTGACATATTTTGCAATATCCAGGTCGTGGCACATCCAATAGCTTCGCGGATGAACTCCATGGACGTCAGTAACTCCCCCACCAGTGCAATTCCCGCTGCAACCCCTACGCCTTCCAGTACCAGCAGTCCGCTGGTCATGCGCATCATTGGTGCTGTGGCACTGGCGCACCTGGTCAACGACCTGATTCAGGCGGTATTGCCGTCGATCTACCCACTGCTCAAGGAAAGTTACGGCCTGACGTTCACTCAGGTTGGATTGATCACCCTGACGTTCCAGATCACTGCTTCATTGCTGCAGCCATGGGTGGGTTATTACACCGACCGTCATCCCAATCCGCTGGTGCTGCCGGTGGGCTCGCTGTGCACACTGATTGGCATTTTGATGCTGGCCGTGGTGGGCAGCTTCCCGATGATTCTTCTGGCCTCGGCCCTGATCGGCATTGGCTCTTCGACCTTCCACCCGGAAGCTTCGCGTATTGCGCGGCTGGCCTCAGGTGGGCGGTTCGGCCTGGCGCAGTCGACCTTTCAAGTGGGCGGCAATACCGGCTCGGCATTCGGCCCGTTACTGGCGGCGGCGATCATCATCCCTTTCGGCCAGGGGCATGTGGCCTGGTTCGGGCTGGTCGCGCTGTTTTCCGTTGGATTGCTGTACGCGATCAGCCGCTGGTACCGTGCGCATTTGAATCTGTTCAAGCTCAAACAAGGTCAGGCCGCGAGCCATGGCTTGTCGAAAGGCCGGGTCACTGGCGCACTGGTCGTGCTGGCATTCCTGATCTTTTCCAAGTTCTTCTACATGTCGAGCATCACCAGTTACTTCACCTTCTATCTGATCGAGAAGTTCGACCTGTCGGTGGCCAACTCCCAGCTGTATCTGTTCCTATTCCTCGGTGCCGTGGCGGCGGGCACGTTCTTTGGTGGACCGATTGGTGACCGGATCGGGCGTAAAGCGGTGATCTGGTTCTCGATTCTGGGCGCTGCGCCGTTCACCCTTGCGTTGCCTTACGCTGATCTGTTCTGGACAAGCATTCTGAGCGTGATCATCGGCTTCATTCTGGCCTCGGCATTTTCCGCGATTGTGGTGTATGCCCAGGAACTGGTGCCGGGTAACGTCGGCATGATCGCGGGGATCTTTTTCGGCCTGATGTTTGGCTTTGGTGGTATTGGCGCGGCTTTGCTGGGCTATCTGGCGGATAGCCACGGCATTCTGTTCGTCTACAACCTGTGTTCCTACCTGCCGCTGCTGGGGATCATGGCGATTCTGCTGCCGCGCACTAAAAAAGCCGCTTGAGGATCAGGCGGGCGACACGGGCAACGTGATGGATTGAATCGTATTGCTCGTGTCACCCAGCCTTGGCCAGATGTCGGAAACCAGAAACACCCGTTCGGCTTCCTCCCATTCGCCGCTGCCGTTTTCCACCATTCTTACCAACAGTTGCGCCGGGGCCAGTGGATCCAACTGAGTCAGCCAGTCTTGCAACTGCGAATCTGTCCAGGCTTCGGGGTAATGGGCGGGTGCGAGCCAGGCGTGTCTAGGCAGTAACTGCCAGCGGCCTTCGGGCCGATGCGCGACAAATGCGTGCCAATCCTTTTGATGCAGCCAACTGCCCCGCAAGTGCTGGTGATGGACGCCCTGCGGAGAATCAGTCTGGCCGGGCCACGGATACAGCAGATAGCCGCCCAGCCACAGCTGGGCATCGAACGTTTCGATGCCCAGTGCGGCAAGTAGCTCACGGCTTTCCGGCCGTGCGGAAATCGGCAGTTGATGTTGGCTCAGATGGGCAAGTTTGAGGTCAAGCCGATCATGGCAGCCTGGCCCCAGCCATTGCGACGAATCGCTGCCGTTACCTTGTTGCGGACCCAGATAGAGCTTTATCGCCAACTCCACATGGTGCACACCGTCGGCATCGCGCAGCAACATGTCCAGTTCACCCAGGGTTTGTCCGCCATTGCGAATCGGCAGGTTGGCGGCAACCATTTCGACACCGGGCGCCTGAGCCACTGCAAATTGCCATAAACGCTCGTAATACACGCCCAGCCGGCGTGTTGCGCTCAATGCCAGCCAGTGGAGCAGGGCACGGCTGTCCTGATCGAGCCGGAACAGAAAATCCGCCAATTGCTGCGGCTCCCGCACCCAGTCACTGGCCGTCAGCGGATGGCGCTGGGGCCACGGCGTCTGCTCCAGCATCGGCGGCGCCAGAATCACCCACGCCAGATCCCGCACGTGTGGCGTGCGTAACTGGCGGGGCAGGTGGGTGAGGCTGGGAAAAATAGTCATGGGCGCAGGATAGCGTTAACTGGTAGCCACCGGTCAAAGTAGGAGCTGCCGAAGGCTGCGATCGGCCGGGAACCGGACGCTTAATCAGACCTGTGGAAGGTCGTTCCGACCTTTTCGCAGCCTTCGGCAGCTCCTACGGGGTGAACATCCGGGAACGATCAATTGCCGCTACCCCGGCCTTTCGCCCATAATCGCTGTCTTTAAGCCGCATCGAACCCCGCAGGAGCCCCATGGAGCAGTTTCGTAATATCGGCATCATCGGTCGCCTGGGCAGTGTTCAGGTGCTCGATACCGTGCGCCGACTCAAGAGATTCCTGCTGGAACGGCACCTGCACGTCATTCTGGAAGACACCATCGCCGAGGTTTTGCCTGGCCATGGCCTGCAAACCTCATCGCGCAAGATGCTCGGCGAAGTCTGCGACATGGTCATCGTGGTGGGTGGTGATGGCAGCCTGTTGGGTGCCGCCCGTGCGCTGGCCAAACACAACGTGCCGGTGTTGGGTATTAACCGGGGCAGCCTGGGCTTCCTGACCGATATTCGCCCTGACGAACTGGAAGTCAAAGTAGCCGAAGTGCTCGACGGCCATTATCTGGTCGAGAACCGCTTCCTGTTGCAGGCCGAAGTCCGCCGTCACGGCGAAGCCATCGGTCAGGGCGACGCGCTCAACGATGTCG
This sequence comes from Pseudomonas maioricensis, assembly GCF_022790535.1. GTDB lineage: Bacteria > Pseudomonadota > Gammaproteobacteria > Pseudomonadales > Pseudomonadaceae > Aquipseudomonas > Aquipseudomonas maioricensis. The sequence goes on along the minus strand of NZ_LOHG01000012.1, from coordinate 74,475 downwards.
TGCTGCATCCCGGCAAGTCGACGCGGATGATCGAATTCGAGATCTACATCGACGGCCAGTTTGTGTGCAGCCAGAAGGCCGATGGCCTGATCGTCGCCACGCCTACCGGGTCAACTGCTTACGCATTGTCGGCTGGCGGGCCGATCATGCATCCCAAGCTGGATGCCATTGTGATCGTGCCGATGTACCCGCACACCTTGTCCGGCAGGCCTATCGTGGTTGATGGCAACAGCGAGCTGAAAATCGTGGTGTCCAAGGACATGACGATTTATCCGCAAGTTTCCTGCGACGGGCAGAACCACTTCACCTGCGCACCGGGCGACACCATCACGGTCAGCAAGAAATCGCAGAAGCTGCGTCTGATTCACCCCCTTGATCACAACTACTATGAAGTCTGTCGCACCAAGCTTGGCTGGGGTAGCCGACTTGGTGGTGGAGGCGACTGATGCTCGATCCCGCGCGTAGCTACGATTTGATCGGTGACGTGCATGGTTGTGCCCACACGCTGGAGAAACTGCTCAGCGTGCTGGGTTATCGCTTTCAGGCGGGCGTCTGGCGCCACCCTGAACGCATCGCGTTATTTCTCGGTGACATCATTGACCGCGGCCCGTTGATTCGCGAATCGCTGCATATCGTGCGCGACATGGTCAAGGCGGGTCACGCGCTGTGCATCATGGGTAACCATGAATTCAACGCGTTGGGCTGGCACACCCCCGCCCCGCCGGAGAGTGGCAAGCAGTTTGTGCGCGAGCACTCGCTGCGTCACAGCAAACTCATGGGCGAGACCCTGACCCAGTTCGAAGACTATCCGGATGAGTGGAAAGAATTCGTCGACTGGTTCTACGAGCTGCCACTGTTCATGGATGCCGGACGCTTCCGGGTTGTGCATGCCTGCTGGGATGCCAGCCTGATCACTCCGCTGATCACCATGCATGGCGGCGGCTGCATCAATCAGCAGTTCGTTCAGGCGTCGGCGGTGCAGGGCAGTTTTGCCTGCGCGGTGTTTGACCGTTTACTGCGTGGCACCGACATGCGTCTGCCCCATGGCATCACGCTGACCGGCGGTGATGGCCTGACCCGCGAGTTTTTCCGCACCAAGTTCTGGGAAGACGACCCGCAAACCTACGGCGATGTGGTGTTTCAGCCGGACGCTCTGCCCGAAGGCGTGGCCAAGACGCCGCTGTCCACCACGGAAAAGAATGCCTTGCTGCGCTACGGCGCCGATGAACCGCTGCTGTTTGTAGGCCATTACTGGCGCAGCGGCATCCCTGCTCCGATCCGGCCAAACCTGGCCTGCCTGGACTACAGCGCCGTGCTCTACGGCAAACTGGTCGCCTACCGGCTTGACCAGGAAACCTGCATAGACCCGGACAAGTTCGTCTGGGTTGATGTTGAACGTCCCGAGGCTGTTTGATGAGTCCTGTTGCTGTATTGCGTCTGCCGTTGACCACCGACCTGAGTGGCTTCGTCAGTTTGTTGAATCGCCTGCGCGTGCCGCACCGGGTCAGCGAAGAGGCGGGTGAGCAAGTGCTGTGGGTGCCGGATACGCCGCAACTGGCGGACGATATCCGGGCTCTGTATCAGCAATACCCGGAGGGCGACGAGCATTATCAGCTGCCAGCGGGCGAGCAGAGTACCAAGGCTCCACGGCCCGGTTTTGTGCAGCAGTTGCGTCAGAGCCCGGTTACCACGCTGGTGCTGCTGGCTTCATTGATCGTTGGCGCGATCACGCTGCTGGGGGAGAACCTTGACGCAGTGCGCTGGCTGACGTTTCTCGATTTTCGCGTGCATGGCGAGTACGCCACGTTTCTACCGCCCGGCGACAGCCTGGCCGCCGGTCAATGGTGGCGAATCGTCACGCCGATGCTGATTCACTTCGGCATCCTGCATCTGGCCATGAATGCCATGTGGTACTGGGAGCTGGGCCGCCGTATCGAATGGCGTCAGGGCAGCCTGCATTTGCTCGGTCTGACTCTGCTGTTCAGTGCAGCTTCCAACACCATTCAATATCAGTTCGGCGGTGCCAGCCTGTTCGGTGGGTTGTCCGGCGTTCTGTATGGCCTGCTGGGTCATTGCTGGATCTTTCAATTGCTGGCACCCAACCCCATCTATCGTTTACCGCGGGGTGTGCTGGTGATGATGCTGGCCTGGCTGGTGCTGTGTCTTTCAGGATTGGTCAGCATGCTGGGCTTTGGCGAAATCGCCAACGGTGCCCATGTCGGCGGGCTGATCATGGGTTGTGTAACAGGTCTGATTGGCGGGGCAATTGCCCGGGTCAGAGCCTGATTTTGAATGCTGGTTAATTAAGAGTCAGGAGTGCGCTATGTCCTCTTTTGCCGAAATGATTGAAAACATCACCCCGGACATCTACGAAAGCCTGAAGCTGGCTGTGGAAATCGGGAAATGGTCCGATGGCCGCAAACTGACTCAGGAACAGCGTGAGTTGTCCTTGCAGGCCTTGATTGCCTGGGAAGTGCAGAACCTGCCGGAAGACCAGCGCATCGGTTACATGGGCCCGCAGGAGTGTGCGTCCAAGTCCACGACCGTGCCGAATATCCTGTTCAAGTCGGATGCTATCCATTGATTGAGATTGGTCGCGGAGCCGTTAATAAAATGTCGGCGCGTCTGGACGCGTCGGCGGTGCAGTATGCGTTTCGTCTGGGTGACACGGAGATTCCGGTCAACCCGCTGATTGGCAAAACAGTCCGTCTGGAGTTCCTTGGCGCTATCCATTGCAGCCATTGCGGACGCAAGACCAAGTCCAGCTACAGCCAGGGTTATTGCTACCCGTGCATGCTGAAGCTGGCGCAGTGCGACATCTGCATCATGAGTCCGGAAAAGTGCCACCACGAGCACGGCACGTGTCGTGATCCGGCGTGGGGCGAGCAGTTCTGCATGACCGATCATGTGGTCTACCTGGCCAACTCGTCGGGCGTCAAAGTCGGCATTACCCGCGCCACGCAGCTGCCAACCCGCTGGCTGGATCAGGGCGCCAGTCAGGCGTTGCCGATCCTGCGGGTTGCGACCCGCCAGCAATCCGGTTTCGTCGAAGACCTGTTGCGCAGCCAGGTCGCCGACCGCACTAACTGGCGGGCGTTGCTCAAAGGCGACGCACAGCCTGTGGACCTGGCCGCCATTCGCCAGCAACTGTTCGACAGTTGCGCCGAAGGCCTGGCCGGGCTGCAAGAACGATTTGGCTTGCAGGCCATCCAAATGCTGCATGACGTCGAACCGATCGAGATCCGCTACCCCGTAGAGGCGTACCCGACCAAGATCGTCAGCTTCAATCTGGACAAGAACCCGATCGCTGAAGGCACATTGCTGGGGATCAAGGGCCAGTACCTGATCTTCGACACCGGCGTGATCAATATTCGTAAATACACGGCTTATCAGCTCGCCGTGCATCAGTAAGAGGACTCATCATGCGCACCGAACAACCGCAAATGATTTACCTGAAGGACTATCAGGCCCCTGAGTACCTCATCGACGAAACGCACCTGACGTTCGAGCTGTTCGATGACCACTCGCTGGTTCACGCGCAACTGGTCATGCGCCGCAATCCGGCGCGTGGCGCAGGCCTGCCACCGCTGGTGCTGGACGGTCAGTTGCTGGAGCTGCTGTCGGTCAGGCTCGGTGACGCCGAATTGAGCGCCGCTGATTACCAGTTGACTCCGGATCACCTGACTTTGCACCCGCAGGCCGAGTCGTTCACGGTCGACACTAGCGTGCGCATCCACCCGGAAACCAACACCGCACTGGAGGGCTTGTACAAATCCAGCGGCATGTTCTGCACCCAGTGCGAGGCTGAAGGCTTCCGCAAGATCACCTACTACCTCGACCGCCCGGACGTGATGAGCAAGTTCACCACGACGCTGAGCGCCGACAAGCACAACTTCCCGGTATTGCTCTCCAACGGCAACCCGATTGCCAGCGGCCCGGAAGATGACGGCCGGCATTGGGCAACCTGGGAGGACCCGTTCATGAAACCGGCGTACCTGTTCGCCCTGGTAGCGGGCGATCTGTGGTGCGTCGAAGACAAGTTCACCACCGTGAGCGAGCGGGAAGTGACCCTGCGTATCTATGTCGAGCCGGAAAACATCGACAAGTGCCAGCACGCCATGACCAGCCTGAAGAAATCCATGCGCTGGGACGAAGAAACCTACGGTCGTGAGTACGATCTGGATATCTTCATGATCGTCGCCGTGAACGACTTCAACATGGGCGCGATGGAAAACAAGGGTCTCAACATCTTCAACTCCAGCGCCGTGCTGGCCCGTGCTGAAACCGCCACCGACGCCGCACACCAGCGTGTCGAGGCCATCGTTGCCCACGAATATTTCCACAACTGGTCGGGCAACCGCGTGACCTGTCGTGACTGGTTCCAGCTGTCGTTGAAAGAAGGCTTTACGGTTTACCGCGATGCAGGCTTTTCTTCAGACATGAACTCGGCCACGGTCAAGCGCATTCAGGACGTGGCGTACCTGCGTACCCACCAGTTCGCCGAAGATGCCGGCCCGATGGCCCACGCCGTACGCCCGGACAGCTTCATCGAAATTTCCAACTTCTACACCCTGACCGTGTATGAAAAGGGTTCGGAAGTTGTTGGCATGCTTCATACGCTGCTCGGCGCACAGGGTTTCCGCAAAGGCAGTGACCTGTACTTTGAGCGTCACGACGGCCAGGCCGTGACCTGCGACGACTTCATCAAGGCCATGGAAGACGCCAATGGCGTTGACCTGACCCAATTCAAGCGCTGGTACAGCCAGGCCGGTACGCCGCGTCTGGCGGTCAGCGAGTCCTATGACAGCGCTGCCAAAACCTACAGCCTGACCTTCCGCCAGAGCTGCCCGACCACACCGGGCCAGCCGGGCGAGAGCAAAAAACCGTTCGTGATCCCGGTAGAACTGGGCTTGCTGGACAAGCAGGGCGGCGAAATCCCGTTGCGCCTGCAAGGCGAAGACGCTGCCGCTGGCAATACGCGGGTGATTTCCGTCACCGAAGCCGAGCAGACCTTCACCTTTGTGGACATCGCCGAACAGCCATTACCGTCGCTGCTGCGCGGTTTCTCGGCCCCGGTGAAACTCAGCTTCCCGTACAACCGCGATCAGTTGATGTTCCTCATGCAACATGACAGCGACGGCTTCAATCGCTGGGATGCGGGTCAGCAACTGTCGGTGCAGGTGCTGCAGGAATTGATTGGGCAGCATCAGAAAGGCCAACCGCTGGTACTCGATCAGCGTCTGATTACTGCTCTGGGTACGGTGTTGGCTGATACTTCGCTGGATCAGGCCATGATTGCCGAAATGCTTTCTTTGCCGGGTGAAGCCTATCTGACCGAAATCAGCGAAGTGGCTGACGTCGATGCTATCCATGCCGCTCGTGAGTTCGTGCGCAAACAGCTTGCCGACAGCCTTTTCGACGCTCTGTGGGCGCGCTACACCGCTAATCGCAAGGTGTCGAAAGCCACTGAATACGTGGCTGAAGCCGAGCATTTCGCCCGTCGCGCCCTGCAAAACATCAGCCTGTCGTACCTGATGCTCAGCCAGAAACCGGAAGTCCTGGCCGCGACCATCGAGCAGTTCGATACCGCCGACAACATGACCGAGCGCCTGACGGCCCTTGCGGTGCTGGTCAACTCGCCGTTTACCGCCGAGAAGGACAAGGCGCTGGCGGTGTTTGCCGAGAACTTCAAAGACAACCCGTTGGTCATGGATCAATGGTTCAGCGTTCAGGCAGGCAGTCCGTTGCCTGGCGGTCTTGAGCGGGTCAAGGCGTTGATGCAGCACCCGGCATTCAACATCAAGAACCCGAACAAGGTCCGTGCGCTGATTGGTGCCTTTGCGGGTCAGAGCCTGATCAACTTCCACGCTGCGGACGGCTCCGGCTACCGTTTCCTGGCCGATCTGGTGATCCAGCTCAACGGCTTCAACCCGCAGATCGCCTCGCGCCAATTGGCACCATTGACCCGCTGGCGCAAATACGACAGCAAACGACAGGCACTGATGAAGGCCGAACTGGTACGCATCCGTGACTCGGGTGAGCTGTCCAGCGACGTGTTCGAAGTGGTAAGCAAAAGCCTCGCCGAGTAAAAACACCGGTTGATGAAAGGGCCTTCCGTGCAAGCGGCGGGCCCTTTTTTATGGCGTTAATCCGGTCCCAGTGGATTGCGGTGACCTGAAGGTGAATGCAGATCCGTGGGAGCGAAGTCATTCGCGAAGAGGCGGGTGCGTTCACGGCACCTGCGCCGTCAGGACTACGGTCTTCTTGGGTTCCTGCAGGCCGTACCGTCAAACCCGGCCTACACTGGCAATGAATTATCCCCGGTAGGAGCTGCCGAAGGCTGCGAGCGATTTATCTGAATCAGCGCTTTCGCAGCCTTCGGCAGCTCCTACAGGGGGAGAGGGTTCTAAGCCTGCATCACCCCAACTGATAATCCACCAATCACACAAGAGGCCTCGACCAAAGATAACCATATGTCGATTGTCATGCGTTTCCAAAGCTGGATAGGATAGGTCGGCTTCCAGAAGTCCAAGGCTAGAGCGCTTCGCCAAGGCTTTCTGATAAAAGTCGCCTAATAAAAATAATGGAAAGGGGACGCTTCATGAGTGAGCCTGCAAATCGGCGCACACAGTCCGGTGGGGACTCGGCAGTCGGACAGCCATTGGCATTACGAATGGGCAAGCCCTTGGCGACAGCCTGGTCGCTGTGCGCAATCATGGCTTTATCAAGTCTGGCCATGCCATCAATGGCGGCTACTGAAAGTACGACCCAAAACCCTGACTCGCCTCAGAGCACTCTGTATTCCATCGAATCTGCCAAGGCCTCGCGCAGCCTTCTACTCGACGTAGCCCATGCGGGTGCGCGACTGGTGGTGGTCGGCGAGCGTGGACACATTTTGTATTCAGATGATCAGGGCAAAACCTGGGTTCAGGCCAAAGTGCCAACCCGGCAACTCCTGACCTCTGTGTATTTCGTTGATGACAAGCACGGCTGGGCCGTGGGGCATGACGCGCAAGTCCTGGCCAGCAGCGATGGCGGCACCACATGGGTCAAGCAATTCGAAGACCTGACGCGCGAGGCACCGTTGCTGGATGTCTGGTTCAAGGACACCACCACCGGTTTCGCAGTCGGTGCTTACGGTATGTTGCTGACAACCGTGGATGGCGGTCAGCACTGGGAAGACGTCAGCGACCGCCTCGACAACGAAGATCAATATCACCTCAATGGCATTACCCATGTTGCCGATAGCGGCCTGTTTGTCGTCGGCGAAGCGGGGGCGATGTTCCGCTCTGGAGACGATGGCGAGTCCTGGGAAAAGCTTGAAGGGCCGTATCAGGGATCGTTGTTTGGCGCGATTGGCACCGGGCAGCCCGGCACGCTGCTGGTGTATGGGCTGCGTGGCAATCTCTACCGCTCCGCTGACTTTGGCGACACCTGGGAGCCTATCGAGTTAAAGGCTGCGCGGGGGCCGCTGGAGTTTGGTCTGTCCAATGCGACGCAACTGGAAGATGGCTCACTGGTGCTGGTGGGCAACGGCGGCAGCGTGATGCGCAGCACCGACGACGGCCTGACATTCAAGGTTTACAACCGTCCTGACCGGGTTTCTTTATCCGGGGTGGCGGCTGATGCACAGGGCAATCTGATTCTGGTTGGACAAGGAGGCGTACGCGTCACCTCGCCGACGGGCGCCGAGTCGAGCCAACAATAAGAATGATCAGGGCGGGGAAATTTCGGCATGAGTAATCTGCACGACACTCAGCAGCACAGCAGCGGCAAGGAAACCTTCCTTGAGCGTCTGATTTTCAATAATCGTCCGGCAGTCATCGTCATCTGTCTGCTGGTCAGCATCTTTCTGTTCTGGCAGGCGACGCTGGTTCGGCCTTCCACCAGCTTCGAAAAAATGATCCCGCTGGATCACCCCTTCATCCAGAAAATGATGGAGCACCGCAACGATCTGGCCAACCTGGGTAACACGGTGCGGATATCGGTCGAAGCGCTGGACGGCGACATATTTTCCAAGCAGTACATGGAAACCCTGCGGGAGATCAATGACGAGGTTTTCTACATATCCGGCGTTGATCGTTCTGGCCTGAAATCCCTGTGGAGCCCTAGCGTACGCTGGACCGAAGTGACGGAAGAAGGTTTTGCCGGTGGTGAGGTCATCCCGCAAAGCTATGACGGTTCCGACGACAGTCTCGATCAGTTGCGTAACAACGTACTCAAGTCCGGGCAGGTCGGACGGCTGGTGGCCAACGATTTCAAGTCGAGCATCGTTGATGTTCCGCTGCTCGAGTCCTACCCGGACCCGGCGGATCAGGGCACGCTGCTCAAGCTGGACTACCAGCAGTTTTCTCATCAACTGGAAGAGAAAATTCGCGACAAGTACGAAGCTCAGAACCCCAACATCAAGATCCATATCGTCGGTTTCGCCAAGAAAGTCGGCGACTTGATCGATGGCCTGTTGATGGTGGTGCTGTTCTTTGGTGTGGCCTTCGTCATTACCCTCGTGCTGTTGATCTGGTTTACCCGGTGTATTCGCAGCACCATTGCCGTGTTAAGCACCACCCTGATTGCGGTGGTCTGGCAATTGGGGTTGATGCACGTTGTGGGCTTCGGCCTGGACCCGTATTCCATGCTGGTGCCGTTCCTGATCTTTGCGATCGGCATTTCTCACGGCGTGCAGAAAATCAACGGTATTGCCTTGCAGTCCAGTGATGCCGATAACGCCCTGACTGCAGCGAGGCGTACGTTCCGCCAGTTGTTTCTGCCGGGCATGATCGCGATTCTGGCGGATGCGGTGGGTTTCATCACTTTGCTGATCATCGACATCGGCGTTATTCGCGAGCTGGCGATTGGCGCGTCGATTGGTGTTGCGGTCATCGTCTTCACCAACCTCATCCTGCTTCCCGTGGCCATTTCCTACGCGGGGATCAGCAAGAGGGCAATCAACCGCAGCAAAAAGGACGCGGTGTCCGAGCATCCGTTCTGGCGTCTGCTCTCCGGTTTTGCCAGCGCCAAAGTCGCTCCGGTGTCGATCGTGCTGGCGTTAATCGCCTTCGGTGGCGGCCTCTGGTACAGCCAGAACCTGAAAATTGGCGACCTCGACCAGGGGGCACCGGAATTACGTCCCGATTCACGCTACAACCAGGACAACAGTTTCATCATCAACCACTACTCCACCAGCTCTGATGTGCTGGTGGTAATGGTCAAGACGCCGCCAGAAGGCTGCTCCGCGTATCCGACCATGTCCGCCATCAACGAACTGACCTGGAAGATGGAGAACACGCCGGGCGTGCAGTCGGCGATTTCTCTGGTGACAGTCTCCAAGCAGGTCATCAAGGGCATGAACGAGGGCAACCTCAAGTGGGAAGCCCTGTCTCGCAACAAAGACGTGCTCAACAGCTCCATTGCCCGGGCGGACGGCCTGTACAACAACGATTGTTCGTTGGCGCCATTGCTGGTCTTCCTCAACGACCACAAGGCAGAAACCCTGGACCGCGCCGTGCATGCTGTGCAGGAGTTCGCCAAGGAGAATAATCGTGAAGGCCTGGAGTTCATGCTGGCAGCGGGTAACGCGGGTATTGAAGCGGCCACAAATGAAGTGATCAAACGCTCCGAGTTGACCATCCTGATTCTGGTCTACATCTGCGTGGCGGCCATGTGCATGATCACCTTCCGCTCGTGGGCGGCGACACTGTGCATCGTCTTGCCGCTGGTGCTGACCTCGGTACTAGGCAACGCGCTCATGGCGTTCATGGGCATCGGCGTCAAGGTCGCAACCTTGCCGGTGGTGGCGTTGGGCGTGGGGATCGGTGTCGATTACGGCATCTACATCTATAGCCGTCTGGAAAGCTTCCTGCGCGCAGGACTGCCATTGCAGGAGGCGTATTACGAAACCTTGAAGTCCACCGGCAAAGCCGTACTGTTTACCGGCCTGTGTCTGGCGATTGGCGTATGCACCTGGATCTTCTCGGCGATCAAGTTCCAGGCTGACATGGGCCTGATGCTGACGTTCATGTTGCTCTGGAACATGTTCGGCGCGTTGTGGCTGCTGCCAGCGTTGGCGCGGTTCCTGATCAAGCCTGAGAAAATGGCGGGCAAGGTGGGGAATTCACTGTTTTCACATTGAAATAACCGTACTTGTTGGAGCGAGGCTTGCCCGCGATAGGTTGTAAACCCAATCGCGGGCAAGCCCGGCTCCCACAATGTAAATGCGATCAACAGGGTTACAACCCCAACTCCCGCCCCAACACCACACTCAACGCATTCCTTGCATCGTCCAGCTGCACCAATGTTGCATGCCGGGCGCCGAGGGCGTCGCGGTTTTCGATGGCGGTAAGGATTGCCTTGTGACGCGGCAACGCCAGCTCATGCAGGTTAGGGCGCTGATTTGAGTGCTTAAGGGCTTCACGCAAGGCCAGCGAGAGCATGTTGCACAGGTGCGCGAGCAGATCGTTGTGAGTCGCGTCGGCAATCCTGCTGTGGAAGTCCAGGTCAGGCTGCAGCAACGCTTCCGGTGTTGGCGCAGCTTCCATCCGCTGGTAAGCCTCGCCGATTGATGCGATCTCCTCGTCGGTAGCATGTTGCGCGGCCAGGGCTGCGACGGCGGGTTCGATGACGGCGCGGACGCTGGTCAACAAATTGAAGAATTCATTTTGTGGCGTGCACTGCATGATCCAGTGCAACACATCCGGATCGAGCAAATGCCATTCACGACGGGCTTTGACCACAGTGCCGACCCGCGGGCGCGAGTAAACGAGACCTTTGGCCACCAGCACCCGGGTTGCTTCGCGCAACACTGGTCGACTGACAGCGTATTCCTCACATAGCAGGGCTTCAGCAGGCAACTTTTCATCCGGTTTGAAACGTCCGGAAACGATCTGCATGCCCAGCTCCTGGACAATGCGGGCGTGCATGCTTTTGCGGTCGGAAGGCTTTCGGTAATCCATGGGGACGCAAGTCGATCCTGAGCGATGAGTGCGGGGCATCATAGCATCGGCGCTGGGCCGTGGGAGACTGCACCACTGGGTCAGCGCAGAACCTGTGGGAGCAGAGCTTGCTCGCGATAAACGCTAACGCGGTGTGCCTTCTAGCCGCGTCTCATATATCGCGAGCAAGCTCTGCTCCCACAAGGAGTTGCGCCGCCTGTCAGAGCAGCGCTTGATCCATCAATGCGAATGCCTTGGCACTTCCGCCCCGCGCATGCCCACCAGGAAGTCGAAGTCGCAGCCCTGATCAGCCTGCAGCACATGCTTCACATACAGCTCGCGATAGCCACCCACCAACAGTTGTTGCTGTTGCGGCGGCTGCCAGTCGGCCAGTCGGGCGGCGAGTTCGGCGTCGGGAATGTCCAGATGCAGACGGCCGCTGGCACAATCAAGTTCGATCCAGTCGCCTTCCTGCACCACCGCCAATGGGCCACCCGCAGCCGCTTCGGGGGCCACGTGTAAAACCACCGTGCCGTAAGCCGTGCCGCTCATGCGGGCATCGGAAATGCGCACCATGTCAGTTACTCCCTGGGCGAGCAGTTTGGCTGGCAGGCCCATGTTGCCGACTTCGGCCATGCCCGGATAACCCTTGGGGCCGCAGTTTTTCATGACCATGATCGAGTTGGCATCAATGTCCAGATCCGGATCGTTGATCCGCGCCTTGTACATGTCGAAGTTCTCGAACACCACTGCGCGGCCACGGTGTTGCATCAATGAGGCGGTAGCAGCCGAAGGCTTGAGCACTGCACCTAGCGGCGCCAGGTTGCCGCGCAGCACACAAATGCCGCCGTCAGCGCGGATCGGGTTGTCCAGTGCGCGGATCACTTCATCTTCGCCATAGATCGGCGCGTTCTGAGTATTCTCGCGAATAGATTTACCGTTGACGGTCAAGGCGTCCGGATTAGGCAGCAGGCTGGCCTCGTCCATGCGTCGCAATACGGCGGGCAGGCCGCCCGAATAGTAGAACTCTTCCATCAGGAAGCGCCCGGACGGTTGCAGGTCGACGATAGTTGGCATGCCACGGCCGATACGGGTCCAGTCGTCCAGTTCCAGATCCACGCCGATGCGCCCGGCGATGGCTTTCAAATGGATGACGGCGTTGGTCGAGCCGCCGATGGCCGCGTTGACCCGAATGGCGTTTTCGAACGCGGCCTTAGTGAGAATCTTCGACAGACGCAAGTCTTCTTTGACCATCTCTACAGCGCGCATCCCGGACATATGCGCCAACACGTAACGCCGGGAATCCACGGCCGGAATCGCCGCGTTGTGGGGCAGGGAAGTACCGAGGGCTTCGGCCATACAGGCCATGGTCGATGCAGTACCCATGGTGTTGCAGGTACCCGCCGAGCGCGACATGCCGCCTTCTGCCGCGAGGAAGTCGTCGAGGGTGATTTGCCCGCCTTTATACGCCTCATGCATCTGCCAGACCACGGTGCCGGAACCGATGTCCTTGCCTTTGTGCTTGCCATTGAGCATCGGCCCGCCGGTCACGACGATCGCGGGCACGTCGCAGCTGGCCGCGCCCATCAGCAGAGCGGGGGTGGTTTTGTCACAGCCGGTGAGCAGCACCACGCCGTCGATGGGGTTGCCGCGAATCGCTTCTTCGACATCCATGCTGGTCAGGTTGCGGGTGAACATCGCGGTGGGGCGCAGGTTGGATTCGCCGTTGGAGAACACCGGGAATTCCACCGGCCAGCCGCCGGCTTCGATCACACCACGTTTGACGTGTTCGGCAATCTGTCTGAAGTGGGCGTTGCAGGGGGTCAGCTCCGACCAGGTGTTGCAGATGCCGATGATGGGCTTGCCCTGAAACTGGTGATCGGCGATGCCCTGATTCTTCATCCAGCTGCGGTACATGAAGCCGTTTTTGTCGGCAGTACCAAACCATTGGGCAGAACGCAGGGGCTTTTTATCGGAATCAGACATGATCAGGCTCTCTTATTGTAAGACTTAATGGCTTTTATGCTGGTTAAGTTAAGCGTAAATTCGGCTCATTGGAAGAGTTGTTCGCTAAATAGTATTACTATATAGTCGATTTTCAGTGAGGGACGACCGTGGCGGCAGCATGCAAATGCTTCAGGCCAGAGGCGATCTCCACTTCATAACAAGAACAATTGGAGATCGCACACATGAGCCAGGAACTCAGGCTTATTCGCCGCATCACCCTGAAACTGATTCCCTTCCTGATCCTGCTTTACCTGATCGCTTATGTGGACCGCTCCGCCGTGGGCTTCGCCAAGTTGCACATGGGCGCGGACATCGGTATCGGCGATGCGGCCTACGGGCTGGGTGCCGGGCTGTTTTTCATCGGCTACTTCCTGTTCGAAATCCCCAGCAACCTGATGCTTGAACGCTTCGGTGCCCGTCGCTGGTTCGCGCGGATCATGATCACGTGGGGCGCGATCACCATCGGCATGGCCTTCGTGCAGGGGCCGCACAGCTTCTATGTGATGCGCTTTCTGCTGGGTGCGGCGGAGGCGGGCTTCTTTCCGGGCGTGCTGTACTACATCACGCAGTGGTTCCCGGTTCGCCATCGCGGCAAGATTCTCGGGCTGTTTATCCTCTCCCAACCGATTGCGATGATGATCACCGGTCCTGTGTCCGGTGGTTTGCTCGGCATGGACGGCGTGCTCGGTCTGCATGGCTGGCAATGGCTGTTTATCGTCATCGGCACCCCGGCCATCCTGCTGACGTGGCCGGTTCTGCGCTGGTTGCCGGACGGCCCGCAACAAGTCAAATGGATGGACCAGACCGAGAAGGACTGGCTCACCGGCGAGTTGAAAAAGGATCTGGAGGAGTACGGTCAGACGCGTCACGGCAATCCGTTGCACGCCCTGAAGGACAAACGCGTCCTGCTGCTGGCGCTGTTCTACCTACCTGTGACGCTGAGCATTTATGGTCTGGGCCTGTGGCTGCCGACGCTGATCAAACAGTTTGGCGGTACTGATCTGGTCACCGGCTTTGTGTCCTCGGTGCCTTATATCTTCGGCATCATCGGCTTGCTGATCATCCCGCGCAGTTCCGACCGTCTTAACGACCGGTACGGGCACCTTGCCGTCCTTTATGTGCTGGGTGCGATGGGGCTGTTCCTCAGTGCCTGGCTGACCTTGCCTGTCGCGCAACTGGCGGCGTTGTGCCTGGTGGCGTTTGCGTTGTTCTCCTGCACCGCGGTGTTCTGGACCTTGCCGGGCCGCTTCTTTGCGGGTGCCAGTGCTGCGGCGGGGATAGCCCTGATCAACTCGGTGGGCAATCTGGGTGGCTACATCGGTCCGTTCGTGATCGGCGCGCTCAAGGAATACACCGGCAATCTGGCTTCGGGTCTGTACTTCCTGTCCGGTGTGATGGTTTTCGGGCTGGTGTTGACCGGCGTGGTTTACCACTTGCTGGAGCGCAAGCATGTGCTGCCCGCCAGCGATTTCGCCGCCAGTGCCCGCAGCCGTCATGTGTGAATAACTTGACCCTGTAGGAGCTGCCGAAGGCTGCGAAGGCGTTCGATCATGAGACCGATATCGCAGCCTTCGGCAGCTCCTACAGGTAAGTGAACGATCTGAAAAGGAGAAACCCATGAACCTGGTGCAATTCGAACTCAGCAATGGCCAGCGCCGCGTCGGTCTGGTCGACGGTGATCTGATCCGTGAAGTGCAGGGCGCGCAGAGTGTGCGTGATCTGGCGTTATCCGCTATCGACGCCGGGATCGGTCTGGCGCAGCAAGTCGACAAACAGGGCCTTGGCGACAGCCATGATTACGCGCAACTCTTGCAGGACCTGCGCATCCTGCCGCCGCTGGACCATCCCGATCCTTCGCACGTGCTGGTCAGCGGTACCGGTCTGACCCACTTGGGCAGCGCCTCGGCACGGGACAAGATGCACCAGCAGGCGGGCGATGAAGCTTCGATGACTGACACCATGCGCATCTTCAAATGGGGCGTGGAGGGGGGCAAACCAGCAGCCGGGCAGGCGGGTGTACAGCCGGAATGGTTTTACAAAGGCGATGGCAGCATCGTCGTGCGCCCCGGCAAAGCTTTTTCACTGCCGCCGTTCGCCGAAGACGGCGGCGAAGAACCCGAGCTTAGCGGTTTGTATGTGATCGGCAATGACGGTAAGCCGTATCGGCTGGGTTTCGCCATCGGCAATGAATACTCCGACCATGTCATGGAACGTCGTAATTACCTCTATCTAGCCCACTCGAAGTTGCGCGCCTGTTCCTTTGGCCCCGAGCTGCGCATTGGCGAGCTGCCGCAGAACCTGGCCGGGACCAGTCGGGTGCTGCGTGACGGTGAAGTGCTCTGGGAGAAGGAATTCCTCAGTGGTGAAGCCAACATGTGTCACAGCCTGGAAAACCTTGAATACCATCACTTCAAATACAGCCTGTTCCTGCGTCCGGGAGACGTGCATGTGCATTTCTTCGGCACCGCGACCCTGTCCTTTGCCGATGGCGTGCGCACCCAGCCGGGGGATCAGTTTCAGATCAGCCAGGCGGAGTTTGGCAAACCACTGGTGAACGGGATCGAGAAGACCGAAGCCGCGTTTTTGCCGGGCGGGATTGGGCAGTTGTGATGATCATCCATAGGAATGCGATTTAACCCTGTGGGAGCTGAGCTTGCTCGCGATACATGAGACGAGTCTAGAAGATACACCGCGTTATCGTTTATCGTCGGAATACCGCCCAGACCAAGCCTCGCTCCCACAGGGTTTGCTTGGCAGGATCAAATCGCATTTCAGTTCGACACCCACCAATAACAACAAGGAGGTGCGTACATGACCACCCACACTGCGCCAGTCGAATCGTTCGATGCGGACGCTTTCGAGGACAAGATCTACCGCAAGGTGAACTGGCGGATCATCCCGCTGTTCATTGTCTGCTTCCTGTTTGCCTATCTGGATCGCGTCAACATCAGCTTTGCCAAACTGCAGATGCAGAGCGATCTGGGTTTCAGCGAAACAGTCTATGGCCTTGGTGCCAGTCTGTTTTTCGTCGGTTACTTTCTTTTCGAAGTCCCCAGCAACATGCTCCTGCACAAGATCGGCGCCCGGGTATGGATTGCGCGGATCATGGTTACGTGGGGCATCACTTCCGCGTGCATGATGTTCGTGCAGACCGAGTTCTGGTTTTACACCCTGCGTTTTCTGATTGGTGTGATGGAGGCGGGCTTTGTGCCTGGCGTGCTGTACTTCTTCACCCAGTGGTACCCGAGTAACCGCCGCGCGCGGGTCAATTCCTACTTCAAGAGTTCCATCTGCCTGTGCGGTATCGTCGGCGGGCCGATTGCCGGGCTGATCCTCAACCACTTCGACGGTGTGCTGGGCATGCCGGGCTGGCGCTGGCTGTTCCTGCTGGAAGGCCTGCCGTCGGTATTGCTCGGCATCGTAGTGTTCTGGTTTGTCTGCGACCGCATTGAAGATGCCAAATGGCTGAACGACGCCGAGAAAAAAGTCGTTCTGGCGCGCATGGCCCGGGAAGTCCAGCCCGAGACGCCGCAAAGCTTCAAGGACATCTGGAAACACCCGACCACCTACGTGATGTCGGTGATTTACCTGTGTCTGGTCATGGCACTGACGGGCCTGCTGTTCTGGATGCCGCAACTGATCAAAAGCGCAGGCGTTGCCGACACTATGACCATTGGCTGGCTAACGGTGATTCCCTATGTGGGCGCAGTGGTTGGCAACCTGCTGATCGGTGCCAGCTCTGATCGACACGGTGAACGCCGTTGGCACATGGCAGCTTGCGCATTACTGACGGCGGCGGGCTATCTGGTCTGCGCGTTGCTTCCAGGGCAATTGCTGCCGTTGATGGTCGGCATGACCATGATCATGACGGGCATCATTGCCTGGATGCCGATTTTCTGGACCATTCCGCCGCGTTTCCTCAGTGGTCTGGCGGCAGCAGCGGGTATCGCGCTGATCAACTCCATCGGCCAGTTGGGCGGGATCATCGCGCCGTTCATGGTCGGCCGGGTCAAGGACCTGACTGGTGCGGCGACGCCTGCGCTCTACGTGCTGTGCGCGGTTTGCGTCCTGGCCGCTGCGTTGATTATCTGGGGGATTCCGAACCGGTATTACGTGCGCGAGACCACCCACGACAAACCCTCGTCGGCTGCCGTTGAAGCTACTGCTTAAACTTGCAGGTGGTTTTGGCCTATCATTCGCGCTTTTACACAGACGAAGACTGCCATGACCACCACCCCGACGACGATGAGTGCAGCCCTGAAAGACGCTACGATGCTAGAAATTGACGGGCTGCATGCCTGGGATTTCTTTCTGGGCGATTTCCTCACCCTCGAGTGCATGGACGGGCGCGAGCGCAAGACCTGGCGGTTCACCATGGAGCAGGTCAACGCCGCGACATTCGATGAAGCTCAGCAGTGCTGGCTGATCAGCGATGGCACCCATGATTACCGCATGAAGTGCCTCGAAGCGTTCACGCCGACCAAAGAAGACGATGAAGACGTGCAAGAGGATTGATCCGCATAAAACCAATCAGGGCAAAGCAGTGTCTTAGAGGTTGTTCGCGCGTCGATGGCGCCCAATAACAACCTGAAAAAAGAAGGCTCTGCCCATGACTCGTACATTTCTGCCTTGGCTGGCACTGGCCGGCGCAATGAGCGCTTTCCCGATACAGGCGCAAAGCATGACTGAATACGATGTACTGATTGGTTCTTATACCCAGGCCGCCAGCGAAGGTATCTATCGATACCGGTTCAACAGCCAGACTGGCCAGCTGGATGCCAAACCGTTGCAAGTGATCAAGACTGACAATCCGTCCTGGCTGACGCTGTCGAAAGATCAGCGCCACCTGTTCGTCGTCAACGAAAACGGCCCTGACGGCAAAGATGTGGTCGGCAAAGTGAGCAGCTTTGCCATTGATGCCAAGACCCACCAGGTCACGCCGATCAATCAGGTGAAGAGCCAGGGTGACGAGCCGACGCATTCGAGCCTCAGCCCGGACCAGCGTTTTCTTTTCGTTTCCAACTATGCCGTGCAACCCGATCCGGGTGGTGCGCTGGCAGTCATTCCGGTTGGCCAGGACGGCAAGCTGTCCGACGTTGTTCAGGTCAGCAATAATCACGGTGCAAGTAAGGTCAATCCGGAGCGTCAGGCGTCTTCCCATGTGCACTCGGCCATCCCGACGCCGGACGGCAAGTATGTGGTGACCAGTGATCTGGGCGCCGACAAGATGCTGGTGTTCAGCTACGACGGCAAGCGCGCCAAGCCTTTGCAGCCGGCGAAAACGCCAACCGTGCAATTGTCGGCAGGCAGTGGCCCGCGTCATCTGTTGTTCAGTCAGGATGGCAAACACGCCTGGTTAACCCTTGAGATGGTCGCGCAGGTCGCGGTGTTCGATTACCACGACGGTGAGTTCAAGCAGACCCAACTGGTGGATCTGAAGAACAAGGACCAGCAGCAGAAAGTCGGTGCCGGTGGCCTCCACACCTCGCCAAACGGCAAGTACCTCTACGTGGCCAATCGCGGTGAAGCCAACCAGTTGCTGGTATTTGCCATCGACGCGAAAGGGCAGCTCAGCGAAGTGCAGCGTCGCTCGGTTGAAGGCCTGGAGCCTCGTGAGTTCAGTTTCGACCCAAGCGGTCAGTTCATGCTGATCGCCAATCAGAAGAGCAATCAGATTGTGACGGTGAAAGTCGATCCGAAAACCGGTTTGCTCGGCGACACGGTGCAAAAGCTCGACTTTGATTCACCGTCGGACTTCCGTTTCCTGACGGGCAAGTGATTGTCCCGGAGCCTCAACCCCGCTATTTACGCGGGGTTGAGGTTCTATCAATTCAAGTGATATGAGCTAGTGCTACAAAACATTTCGGCTGAGCCGCCCTCGGGGGTAAGTTTGAGTCACGGCCAAGACGGTCAAGACTTGAAACGCAGTAAACAGACTCCGAGGGTTAACGCCATGAACTTCAATATCTTCTCCATCATTGCCGCGTCTGCCATCTCCGCCACTGTTGCATTGCCTGCACAGGCCAGTGTTGATGTCAGCGACAAAAAGAATCACGCCACTCAGACTTACACCCCTAAATACTTGCAGCAGAGTGCTAATTTCTACGCAGCACTGGATCACAAGACTCAACAATGAATAAGCGATTGAATCCATTCCCGGTTAACGAATAGAACATCGATACCCGGGAATGGATTCTTAAAGAAACAATCCTGTTTGATTAAACGCCGCTTTCGCGAGCATGTTCGCTTACCCAGGTTTTTGCGACCTTCTGATCATCGCGTATCAGAGCCATGCAAATTCTGCCAGTGAGCCTGCTCGCGAAAGCGCCGGATGAGTCCCTCTTGGCCCGCGTCTCTCATAGGATGCGGGCTTTTTTTTGCCACGATCTTTTAGGACCTGCCTCGGTGTCCCTGATGCTACGTTGTCGCACAGCAAATACGGGACCTGTAGGAGTGAGCTTGCTCGCGATTCGATTTATCAGTTGAAGATACACCTGGCCCACTAATGCTATCGCGAGCAAGCTCACTCCTACAGAAGGTTATCTATTGAATTGATAAACCGATTCAATAATCAACCCAGCTGATATTCGCTATCTCTAACCATCGTTTTTCAATACTCCGCTTTTTCGCGATCCTGTCGGCCAGGAAACACAACACTGCAACTGACGGAGTTACACCCATGGCCACTGCCATTCTTCATTCAATCAAACAAGGCGCTTATATCGCCATTTCGCTTTATGTGGTTTTTATTGCAGTAGTCACTGTTACCAGCATGAACCCGCAACTGACTTCTCCCTCAACTCAAACCGTAGTTGACCGCGCGGCTTTGAATACTCAGGAGCGTGCATCGTGAGTGGCGGCAAGATGTGGGTGACGGCGGGGCTGGCAGTCATGATCAATGGCAGTTCATTGTTGGGCATTGGCCAGAACTCGGTGGGCGGGGTCGCGCGTAATATCGAATGCCGGTATGAAATCGCTCAGGCTATCGAGTTGTCCAGAGCGCAGAAAGTGCAGGCAGGCACCCGGCCGGACAGGGTTGAGGTGGTTGTATCGGTTTAGGCTTGTTGGAGCGAGGCTTGCCCGCGAAGAACGCTGACGCGGTGTTTCTGTTGAATCCGGGTACCCGTTCGCGGGCAAGCCTGGCTCCAACAAGAACTGTGGTCACTTGGCTATCACTGCTTTAAACAATGCTGACTGAATGAACCGATCCAGCCAGCCACGTAACTTCGGATACGCACTTGTCGCAAACCAATCCGGATCCACTGCGCTGAATTGCCGTATGAATGGCGCGAGCGCGATGTCCGCCAGGCTCACTTGATCCGTTACCAGAAAGTCCCGGTGCTGCAGGCGATTTTCCAGTTTCTGCAAAAACTCCTCACCCAGTTGCCGGTAGTGTTCCTGCGGATGCTCTGGGTGGCGCACGAAGTATTTGTAGCGATCCAGATGCTGTTTGAACACCTGATCGTTTTCTTCGATGAGCGTTTGAATATCCCGACGACCATCACCGTTGTCGATCAATAGCCAGTTATGCGGATCATTGCAGGCCAACGCCCAATGCATGATATCCAGGCTTTGCTCCAATACCTGATCGTCCACTATCAGCACAGGCACCGTGCCTTTAGGCGAGCGTTCGAGCATCTCGGGCGGTTTTGCCTTGAGGCTGACTTCGTGGATTTGCACCAGGCAGCCCGCATACCGCAAAGCCATGCGAGCGCGCATGGCGTATGGGCAGCGGCGGAATGAGTAAAGCACTGCGCTCATCAGTGGCTGACCTCTACGGTACTCAGGCCATTGCCCTGACGCCGCACCTGAATTTGCACGGGAATGCGCTCGTGCATTTCCTGTACGTGGGATATCACGCCGACCTTGCGCCCCTGGGCCTGCAAACCATCCAGCGCATCCATGGCCAGTTGCAGGGATTCCGGGTCGAGGCTGCCGAAGCCTTCGTCGATAAACAATGATTCGATTTTCAAGGTGCTTGATGCCATGGATGCCAGTCCGAGGGCCAGCGCCAGCGAAACGAGAAAGGTCTCGCCACCAGACAGCGAATGCACCGAGCGCAGTTCGTCGCCCATTTCCGTGTCCATCACCAGCAACCCGAGCATGCTGCCGCCGCGCTTGAGACGATAACGTCGCACCAGTTGTTTTAGCTGGGCGTTGGCATGATGGACCAGCAAGTCGAGGTTGTAAGCCTGAGCGATCTTGCGGAATCGATCGCCTTCAGCCGAGCCGATCAACGCTGCCAGGCGAGCCCAGCGCAGGTACTCGCTGTGGGCCTTGGCGATCTGTTCCTGCAGGTCGCGGCTTGCGTTGTTACGGCGCTCGTCTTCGCTGAGTTGAGCGCGCAAGTCAGCGCATTGCTGTTCCTGATCGGTGCAGAGTTTTTGCGCCTCCAGCAACGCGGCGGCCAATTGCTCGGCATCGGTCACATCGCTGTGATGGGCCTGATGCAGTTGCAACTGCTTGTCGCGTTCCTGCAGCAAAATGCGACTCTGCTCCAGAGCCTTTTCGCTCTGTTGCAGTTGCTGACGCAGTTGAGTGATGCCCTCATCGTTGTAGGTGAGCAACACCTCCAGAGCGGCATCGTCCAGCTCGGCGTGGGTGCTGCGCCATTGCGTGATGTGCTGATTCAGCTCGGCCAGCTCCTGCTGCAAATCCTTCAGGCGGGACTGTTCGCTTTCAAGCCCTGTGGCCAGTTTGATCAGTTCGCTGCGTGCCTGTTGCAGCTCATCACTGGCGTTGGCTTGAGCCCGGCGAGCCTGTTCCAGCAGCGTCTCAAGCTGCTGTTGCCATTGTTCGGCACTGGTGTAATGGCCGAGCATTTCCGCCAGACATTGCTGGCTGGCCAGTTGCTGGGCTTGCAGGTCTGCCAGACGCTGCTGCTGTTTCAGTCGTTCCTGTTCCAGATTGTGCTGGCTGTCTTGCTCGCGCTCGATTTTGCGTGCTCGCTCGCTGTGTTCCTGTTGTTCTTCCTGCTGGCGATCCAGTTGTTCCAGGCGTTGTGCAATGTCGTTATCGAGTTGCATGAAGCTGTCGGTGGCTGCTTCACGCCAGCGCGGCAGGCTTTCGGCAGGCAATAGAGGTTCAAACTCTTGAAGTGCTGCTTCGAAGGCCTGATTGTCCAGGGCAATGTTGCGCTGCTGGTCGTCGAGCATTTTCATCGCGTTCTGGCTGGCGTCGCGGGCGATTTGCACGTGCTGCTGCAATTGCTCGGCGTCCTGCTGCACTTTGAGCAGTAGGCGCTGGCGTTGCTCGCTAGCGGCTATTTCTTCAGTCAGTGCATGCAGTCGTTCGCTGAGCCAGTCGCCGCGTTGCGACTCGGGTTGTTCCAGCAGGCGCGGGTAGAGCGGATGAGCCTCAAGCTCGGGGGCCAGTTTTTGCAACTGCTCTGTCAGTTGTTCCAGCTGTGGCCGGGCCTGTTTAAGACGAGTGTTGAGTTCCGTGACTTCGGCACGCAGTTCGGCGAGCTTTTCGCTTAGCTGGCTGACCTTTAGACGGGCGCTGTTTTCTTCGCTGTCATCATGGCCGGACAACGTTTGCAGCAAAGCATCCGACTGGTGATAAGGATGATCTTCGCTGCCGCAGACCGGGCAGGGTTGTTGATCAACCAACTGGCCGCGCAGCTCTTCGACGCTGGCGCTGCGGGCCAGGCGCTGGCGTTGCAACAGCTCGACGGTCACTTTCAGTGCCTGCTCGGCCGCGTCGTGTTCGGTTTTCAATTGCAGGCCGTGGGCGATGCTTTTGTTGCGCTGCTCATTGGCTTGCTGTTGCTGCACCTCGACATCTTGCAGGCGCTTTTCGATGTCCTGATGCCGTTGCCAGATGCGCTCTAGTGAATCGATGCCGCTGTGTTGCTGACGATTGTCCTGGAGCAGTTGCCCGAGGCGCTGAATCTCTGCATTGACTGCCTCGGCCTTTACCTGTGCTTCGTTGTACAGCGTTTGCAAGGCGTTACGTCGGTCGGTCAATTCCTGCTCGGCGCGAGTCGACTTTTTCTCCAGCTCGGGCAGTTCTTCACGCCCCTTGTTCAAGCGGGCGCTGAGTTTGACCGCTTCCTGCAAGCGCGGCCGGTAGGCAGTCCATGCCTGGCTCAACGGTGCAAGTACGGCACTCTTTTCCAGCTGCCCGGCGATGGCCTGCAAGCGTTCGTCGAGCAGGCGTTGTTGATCAAGCAGTTGATTCAATGCGGCCTGGCTGTTGGCTTTTGTCCGTTCTGCTGCCTCGGCATGAAGCGCGGCGTCCTGCACTTCCTTGTTCAGGTGGGTGAGGTTGCCTTGCTGTTCGAACGCCTGGCCAATGATCGGTGCGGCGGTTTTCTTCTGTTGCTCGGCCTGTTCGAGGGTGGCAGTGGCAGCCAGCAGTTTTTCTTCAAGCCCGTTTTGCCGTGCTTGCAGGTCATTCTGACGCTGGACGTGCTCGCTGATTTGCGCACTCAGCGGGCTCAGTTGGGCATCCAGCCGGTTACGCTGGGCGAACAGGTGGCGTTGTGGTGCGAGGCGTTCCAGTTGTCCCAGCAACTGACGCTGGCTGGCCTGGCTTTCCCAGTCCTGCTGGGCGCTCGCCAGTTGTTCATTGGCGCTCAGGTGTTCGTCACGCAAGCGCAATAGTTCGGTCAGCCACTGCTGTTTAAGCTCCAACTGACGCTGTTGCGCTTGCTGTGTCTTGAGCTGCTGCTGCGCTTCGCTAAAGTGTTGTTCCAGTTCTGCGCGTTGCTCCGGCTGCATGGGCGCGATGCCGGTGGCCAGCAACTTGAGGTCTTCGTGGACCTTTTCTGCTTCCTTGCTCTTGCTGAAAGCACGGCGACCCAGTTGGCTGTAGATTGCCGTATCGGTGAGCTTTTCCAGCAGTTCGCTGCGCTCTTTGTCGTCGGCTTTGAGGAAAGCGCTGAATTCACTTTGGGCGAGCATGACCGCCCGGGTGAACTGCTCGAAATTGAGACCCAGACGGGCTTCGAGCATGGTTTTGTATTCGGTTTTGTTTTGCGTGCTGAGGATCTGCTCGCTGTCCAGATCGGTCAGGGTCTGACGGCTGGCCTGGAGTTTTTTCGCGGCGTTGTCCCGCGCGCGGTTGGTTTCCCAGCGGGCGCGATATCGACGTTTGTCGATACCGACGAAGTCCACCTCGGCATAACCACTGCCCGTGCCACGCCGCAGTAAGGTGCGTGGGTCGTTGGTGCTGATGTCGCCGTCGATTTCCGGCACCCGCGACTGGCCGATATTGCTCAGGCGCGGAATCGCCCCGAACAGTGCCAGACACAATGCATCAAGCAAGGTGCTTTTGCCTGCGCCGGTGGGGCCGGTGATGGCGAACAGACCGGCGCTGGCCAGCGGCTCTGCGGTGAAATCCAGTTCAAAGGGCCCGGCCAGGGAGGCGAGGTTTTTCAGGCGGATGGCGAGGATTTTCATGGTTGTTCGCTCTCCAGCTGGACTTCCTGCAACAGCGTGGCGAAGTCACTCAGGGTTTGTTCGTCGACCTCGCTGCCATAGTTATCCAGCCATGCGCGGCTGAACAGCTCTTGTGGGCTGAGCTGATCCAGTTCGATCAGGCCTTCGTCACTGTCATCACCGTCACCGCTGCCTTTACCGGCATATTCGGCGCCGATCCGCACCAACCGCACGGCTTTGCCTTCCAGTGCGCCTTCTATCTGGTTACGCAGGTCCGGCTGGGGTTCATCCAGTCGCACGCGCACTTCCAGCCAGGGCTGGCGATCAATGTCGGCCAGCAGGTCGATGTCGGGCAGGTCTTTGAGTTGCAGCAGCAGCTCGGCCAGCGGTGCCGGGCCGATCCGTTGCAGGTTGACGGCGCGGGGAATCAGCAGTGTTTCGACGCTGCGCAGTTGATCGCCGTCGCAATCGATTTCGAGAATCTGATGCTGGTAGCCGATTTCCGAAAATGACAAGGGGATCGGCGAGCCGCAGTAACGAATGCGTTCTTCGCCGTTGACTCGCTGCGGCTTGTGCAAGTGGCCTAGGGCAACGTAGGTGATACTCGGCCCGAACAGGCTTGCAGGCAGCGCTTCGGCGTTACCAATGATCAGGCTGCGCTCGGAGTCTTCCGAGACCGAACCACCGGCCATGTGTGCGTGGCTGATGGCGATCAGCGCCTGTCCCGGTTGGCGCTTCAGATTGGCCGCTTCGATCAGCAGTTCATGCACGCGGCCAATGCCGCGCAAGTAGTCGTCGCCCAGAGTTGCGCCGGTGACTTCAGCAGGGCGCAGGAAAGGCAGGGCCAGGCACCACGCGCCGATTTCACCTGTGGCGTCGGGCAGTGGCAGTAACAGGCGTTCGACATCCAGAGTGCCGTCGTCGAGCCATAGCACCCGACCCAATGCGTGGGTGCGCAAACGCCGCATCAACGGCGCGGGCAGTTCGATACGCGAACCGGAGTCATGGTTACCGGCAATCATCACGATGGTCAGCAGCGGTTGTTGCTCGTGGGCGCTGACGATGAAGTCGTACAGCCGCTCCTGGGATTTAACCGGCGGGTTGACGGTGTCGAAGATGTCACCGGCAATCAGCAGCACATCAGGCTGCCGCTCGGCGAGCCGCGCCAGTAGCCAGGTCAGAAAGCTGGCGTGTTCGAAGTCCCGCTCCTGGCCATGAAGGTTCTGGCCGAGGTGCCAGTCGGAGGTGTGGAACAGTCGCATGTTTTTACCTTGTTTATTCGGCGCTATTGACCCTGTAGGAGCTGCCGAAGGCTGCGATATCGGTTTACCGATTCATTGCGGCGAGTACGAAGATGCCTTCGCAGCCTTCGGCAGCTCCTACAGGGTTAGCGGCGTGATTCTATTTTGGATACAACGGCGGCAGACTCTGCTCGCCCGTTGGGTCCTGAATGTGTTCGGCAGCGGGCAGGGTGCGTACTGCTCGCCATAGTTGTTCGCCCAGCCAGAGCTGGCCTGTTTCGCTGTACAGCGCGCCATTGAGACCATCCAGTGCGTCGGACAGCGGCACAAAGCGGGCAGCCATGTCGGCCAGGGTTTCCGGTTGCTGACGCGCCCAGGCGTCCAGTGCCTGACGGGTGGCTTGCGGGTCATTCGCCAGGCTGGCGCGCTTGAGATCATCCAGCACCGTGCGCGGGCTTGGTCCTGTTTGCACGGCGCGGGTGACGGCTGGCTGGCCACGAGCGCGCCACCAGAGGACAAAACCAATCAGCGTGGTGACGGCAAAAAACAGCGTGCTCATCTGCCATGGCCATACCGGCGGGCCTATGACCGTGACACCGTTAAGATCGCTGCTGACCGGTGTGTCCACCGCCAGGCTCGGGTTGATGCTGACCTGCAAGGTACGTGCGGGCAGGGTCGAGTGTTCAAGATGGTCTTCAAAGGTGTTCCACCAGACCACGTCAACACTTGGTAAATCAATCGCACCTGGACGAGTGGGCACCAGCGCTTCACGTTCTTCACGCGTGCCAATCAGGCCACGCTCGCTGGTCAGGTTGGCCAGCTTGGGCTGGTCGGGATAACGTCGCAAGGCGCTGACTTCTGTCGCTGGCAATGGCGGTAACTGTGCACTGGACAAGCCTTCGACCTTGAGGGTAATGGTCCGGGTCAGTGAGTCGCCTACCTGACTGCGGCCGGGCTCAGGGCTCCAGCTTTCGCTCAGGTTAATGCTGCGTGCGGGCAGCCAGGGCGCATCGGCCGGGTAGTTGGCAGGCTTGGCCTTGACCGTCAGTGGCAATTGCGCCGAACTGACACGCATCACTTTGCCTGGCTGTGGCCCGAACGGCGTGCCCGGTTCATTGCTCGAAGGCCCGTCGCTATTAGGCTGAACCAGCGTTGCGCTGAAGTGCTGCGGCGGTATCACCAGCGTGCCGCTTTGTTGCGGATAAATCGCGTAGCGCATTTCGATCACGCCGTGGCGGATACCGTTGATGAGCTTTTCGTAGGTTCGCGATTCGCCGAGTTTCTCGACCCGTGCTTCGGGGATTTCCAGCGGGCTCAGGGTACTGTCGTCGAACAGCGATACCGAATGGTAAACCCGCAGGGTCAATACGGCCTGGGCCTGGACGTAAACGGTGTCTTTATCCAGCGTCGCCTCGACGAATACGGGCGCCTGTTGGCTGGCATGATCCGGGTTGTCGCTTTGTATGACCTGCAGGCTGATCGGCTGGCTCTTCAGCGCGCCCAGCTGCAGCGAAGGAATTTCCACCGACCCTGTCTGTTTTGGCAGCAGGGTGATGATCCAGCGCGTGGTGGCCTGATTACCGCCATCGAGTGTGTTGAGGCGGTTGATCTGCCGCGTACCGCCCACGTCGAAGCTGTTTTCCAGAGCGCTCAGGTCCGGCTTGCCAAATTGAGTGACGTCGCTGGTTTCCAGGGTCAGCTCCACCGTTTCCCCGGAGTTGAGCCGCGTGCGGTCGACACTGGCTACCAGTTCCGCAGCCTGGCCCGGCAGCGCAACAAGGCTGAGCAGCAAGCCGAACAATAGGGAGTAGGCGCGACTCATTGAGTGTTTTCCTGACGCTGTTGCTGTTCATACCAGAATTTACGTCGCAACAGCTCGCCGGGATCATCCGGGATCTGCCGCAACCATTGCTCAAGCGCCTGGCGCCGTTCGCCATTTATATTGCCGTCAGCCGGCCGGATCGGTGGCCGGGTGGTTTCTTCGTCATCCATCGGCGAACCGGACTGCTGGTTAGCTTTGGGTTGAACTGTCGACTCACCGGGCGAGGGCTCACCGTCGGCAGTGCTGGCTTCGGCGGATTCGGCCGATTGCTGACTTTCGGTACGCTGATGGGGCGCAGCCTGATTCTGCGGGTTTTCGCCGTCACTGTTGTCGTCGCGGCTTTGAGCCTGATCGGACTCTTGAGGTTCCGCCGCTTTACTCTTCTCCAGCGCCTCTTCTACCAATGCCTTGTTCTGCAGGGCTGCCTGCAAGTCAGGCTGGCGCTCCAGTGCCTGCTCATAAGCGTCCAGCGCGGCTTCAAGTTCGCCATTGCGGGCCAGCGCATTCCCGCGATTGTAATGGTCGGCGGCGCTATTGCCCTCGGCAAAACGCTGGGCGGCGCTGGCGTAATCTCCGGCCTGGTACAGCGCGATGCCTTTCCACTGGGAATTTTCAAAGTGCTGAGCGGCTTCGGCGGGACGCTGCTGCTCAAGCAGTTGCTGACCCTGCTGATCGGGGCGCAACCACAGATCGGCGAACTCGAAGGCATAGCTGTTCTGCGGCAGCGCCATTAATAGCGGCAGGCACAGCAGCCAGCCGCGACGTCCGGCGCAAGCCGCCAGCAGCAACAGCGGCAGCAGGAACCAGTAGCCCTGGTCGGTCCAGCTGTCGAGTTGAATCAGTTGCCCATCGTTTTGTACTTGTTTCGGGCTGTCCAGCAAGCCCAGTTCGCGTAGATCGTGATCGTCCATGCGCAACTGCCGGTACTGACCGCCGACCTGCCCGGCAAAGTCCGTGAGGCTGGCACTGTCCAGACGTGGCAGCAGAATTGCGCCCTGGGCGTCTTTGAGCAGGCCGCCTTTTTCCTGCTCAACCGGTGCGCCTTCAGCGGTGCCAACCCCGAGAATCAGCAGCGGCGGTGACTGGCCGACCAGCGCCTGACGAATACCCTGGCGTTCCTGTTCGCTCAGCGATGAGCCGATGATCAACAAACGGCCACGTCCCAGCGCGCCTTGCTTGAGCAGGGCCAGCGCCTTGTGGACGGCCAGATCGGCGCGGTGCCCGGCCTGCGGCATGATCGACGGTTTGACCGCATCCAGCAGATTGCGAATAGTGATCTGATCATCGGACAGCGGCACCAGCGTATGGGCGCTACCGGAGTAGACGATGATCGCCGTTTGCGAATCGCTGCGGGCCTGCAACAGGTCCATCAGTTTACGACGGGCTTGTTCCAGTCGCGTCGGCGGGGCATCGGTGGCGAGCATTTCCGGGGTCAGTTCCAGCATCACCACCAGCGGATCAACAGGCTTCTGGCTCAACTGTTCGACCCGCTGCCAGCCAGGGCCGAGCAGCGCCAGCAAGCCCAGCAGCCAGGCAATGCCGAGCACGATCCACGGTTTTTTACTGTCGCGACCGCGGCCGCCGCTGAGCAGGACGGAATGGAACGCAGGGGGCAGAATCATTTGCCAGCGCCCGGCACGTTTCTGTCGATTCCAGAGTTGCCAAAGCAGCCAGCCCAGTAACGGCAGGAGCAACAACCACCAAGGGCGGAACCAGTGCGGCCACAGCGCAATCATCGGCGGCGCCCCAGACGTTTGACTTGTTGCCCGACCCGCTGACGCCAATGCTGACCATCACGAACAAAGCGTTGGCGGTTGAGCACGCGGTGCACCGGGTTGTTCGGCCAGCGTTCGTGCACAACCAGCAGCACGCTCAGCAGCATCGCCATCGCCAGTGGCCAGTGATAAAGCGCCTGAGCAGGGCGTGCCTGAGTCTGTTGTTGCGCAACCGGCTCAAGCGCGTCGAGGGTCTGACGAATTTTTTCCAACTGGTCGCCGTCCCTCGCACGGAAATACCGCCCGCCGGTCAACTGGGCGATTTCCTTGAGGGTCGGCTCATCCAGGTCCAGGCTGGGGTTGAGCCCAAGCATGCCCAGCGAGCCTTCTTTGTTTGGGTCAGAGCCGATGCCAATCGTGTAAATCTTCACCTGTTGTTCGGCCGCCAGACGCGCGGCGGTGACCGGATCAATCTGCCCGCCATTGTTGGCGCCGTCGGTGACCAGTACCAGCACGCGGCTCTGCGCCGGGCGAAGGCGCAAGCGTTTCAAGGCCAGGCCAATGGCATCGCCGATAGCGGTATTTTTCCCGGCGATGCCAATGCGTGCTTCATCCAGCCAGACGCGTACCGTGTGGCGGTCGAAGGTCAGCGGGGCTTGAACAAATGCCTGGCTGCCAAACAGGATCAGGCCGACTCGATCACCCTTGCGGCCTTGCAGAAAGTCACCCAGCAAATGCTGCACCAGAACCAGCCGGCTGACTTCGTCGCTTTTCCATTCCATGTCCGGGTAATCCATGGAGCCGGAAACATCCACGGCGACCAGAAGGTCCCGACCGCTGGACGGCAATGGCCGCGGCTCGCCCAGCCATTGCGGGCGGGCAGCCGCGACCAGCAGCAGTAACCAGATCAGGATAAACGGTAGTTGCTGGCGCCAGCCGGGCAGGGCGACTTTGGCGCGCCGCCCGACCAATTCCTCCAGATCACCGAGAAAGCTGACTTTGAGTGCCGCTTCGCCGCTGTCGGCACCGGGCAACAGCAGCCGCATCAGCCACGGCAAGGGCAGCAGGGCGAATACCCACGGCCAGGCGAACTCAAACATGTTTGCGAATCCAGGTTTCAACGGATTGCGTCAGACCATTGATGGCCTTGTCGTCGAGTTTGCATTCGGGCTTGTACACGCCTTCAACCAGCACCATCCAGCGCGTCAAGCCGGCGGCCGGGCAGCGGTTGTCGAGAAACGCCAGCCATTTGCGGCCATTCAGCGTATGGCTCTGGCTGTACGGATAGTGGTTGCGGCACAGTCTTTTCAGCAAACCATTGATTTGCTGCAACCAGGCACCGGCCGGAGCGCCGTCATAAGGCTTGGGCATGTTGGCGAGTTCGGCGAGGGCTGCAACGCGCACAGGGTCCAGCGGCAGTTCGGCACGGCGAACCCGGGTTTTCACTGGCAGCACATGCCGCACTCGCCACAACCCCCAACCGGCCAGCGGAACCAGCAGCAACAGTAGCCACCAGCCCGGAGCCAGCGGCCAGAAGCCCACGGCTTGCGGGGCAATCAGCGGTTGCAGTTGGTCCAGCGGGTTCATTTGCGTTTCACCGGGCGCTGAGCGTTCAGGTATTCACGGAGTTGTTCGACCATTTCCTGCTGGGTGCTCAGCGGCATCAACAGCACACGCAGTTTCTTCGCGAGCATTTCCCAACGGTCTTTACGCGCCTCGCCCTGGGCCCGATAGGCCTGGCGCAGTTCGGGGTTCAGGGTGTCCATTTCCAGCTGCGCGCCGCGTTCTGCAAAGCGCAGCAGGCCGGAGGCGGGAAGGGCATGATCCAGCGGGTCGGACAACGGCAACAACAGCAGGTCGCAATGCCGCGACAACAGGCTTAGTTGTTGTTCCGCGGCATCGGTCAGTGCGCGTTCATCACACAGGACAATCACCAGACTGCCCGGCCGCAGCACCTCGCGTGCTCGCCGCAAAGCGATGCCGAGTGCGTCGCGGTCGGCAGCAATTTCGGTGTGCAGCGACTGATTGACCCTGACCATCCGGTTGAGCAACTGCAGCAGGCTCTGCTTGCTGCGGCGCGGCTTGATCTCGTAATGCTCGTTGTCGCCGAACACCAGCCCGCCAACCCGATCGTTGTGGATCAACGCGGCCCAGCCGATCAGCGCCGCAGCCTGGGCGGCGAGCACGGACTTGAACATCAGCCCGGAGCCGAAGAACAGGCGACGGCTTTGCTCGACCAGAATGAAAATCGGTCGTTCGCGTTCTTCGTGAAACAGCTTGGTGTGCGGCTCCTGAGTACGGGCCGTCACACGCCAGTCGATGCTGCGCACGTCGTCGCCCGCCTGATAGACCCGCACCTGATCAAAATCCACACCCCGGCCGCGCAGCTTGGAATGGTGCAGGCCAATCAACGGGCTGCGCTGGCTCGGGGTGGAGAACAACTGGACTTCGCGGACGCGATGACGCATCTCGATCAGCTCGGTGAGGCTGACGCGAATACCCGGCTGGGGGATCAGGTAGGGTTGCATGGCTTCACGCAACAGCCACGACATCAAGAATGCGCTGGATCACCCGATCCTGATCAATCCCCGCGGCTTCAGCTTCGAACGACAGGATGATCCGGTGGCGCAGCACGTCGAACAGCACTGCCTGAATGTCTTCCGGGCTCACAAAATCACGCCCGGCGAGCCACGCATGAGCACGGGCGCAGCGATCAAGCGCAATGGAACCGCGAGGGCTGGCACCGTAGGAAATCCATTCAGCCATTTCCGCATCGAACTTGGCCGGGGTGCGAGTCGCCATAACCAACTGCACCAGGTATTCCTCCACCGCATCAGCCATGTACAGGCCGAGGATTTCCTTACGCGCGGCGAAAATCGCCTGCTGGCTGACCCGCCGCTCCGGCTTGGTTTCGCCGTTCAGCGCTTCACCACGGGCCTGAGCAAGAATCTTGCGTTCTACCGAGGCGTCAGGGAAGCCGATTTTGACGTGCATCAGGAAACGGTCGAGCTGGGCTTCAGGCAGCGGGTAGGTGCCTTCCTGCTCGATAGGGTTCTGGGTGGCCATGACCAGAAACAGTGGCGACAGGTCGTAGGTACTGCGACCGACGCTGACCTGGCGCTCGGCCATGGCTTCGAGCAGTGCCGACTGGACCTTGGCCGGTGCGCGGTTGATTTCGTCCGCCAGCACCAGGTTGTGGAAGATCGGCCCTTGCTGGAAGACGAAGCTGCCGGTTTCCGGACGATAAATCTCGGTGCCGGTGATGTCGGCGGGTAGCAGGTCGGGGGTGAATTGAATGCGATGGAATTGTGCTTCGATGCCTTCTGCCAGTTCTTTGATCGCTTTGGTCTTGGCCAGACCTGGGGCACCTTCGACCAGCATGTGGCCGTCGGCGAGCAGGGCGATCAGGAGACGTTCGATCAGTTTTTCCTGGCCGAGAATCTGCGTGGAAAGAAAGGTTCGCAGCGCAATCAGCGCTTCACGATGTTCCATCGGTGACTGTTCCTGGCAGGTAATCAGCGGCGTCATGTGACACCGAAGCTGGGGGCGATACTTTAATCCATTAGGGGGGCGGGAGACTAACGTGGATGGGGGAATTTTCCGCAAAACATGATGGTGTACCGTTTATCAGTCAAAGCTCAGAGTGCCAAGGCAGGTAAAAGCGTCCTGGA
Source organism: Pseudomonas maioricensis (assembly GCF_022790535.1). Lineage (GTDB taxonomy): Bacteria > Pseudomonadota > Gammaproteobacteria > Pseudomonadales > Pseudomonadaceae > Aquipseudomonas > Aquipseudomonas maioricensis. The sequence continues at coordinate 41,707 of NZ_LOHG01000012.1, read as the reverse complement.
AGCCTCTAGGTCCGGCTCTTGTCAGCGATGACGGTTGAGGTGGGAGCGGGCGATGCAGGGGATCTGGGCGCCGTCGGTCATTTGCGGCTGTCAGGCTGTTCAGCATTTGCTTAGCTGAAGTATGTCGGGTCTTTTGCTGTGGCTCAGAGAGGAACATTCTCAGGATGAGTTTTCCGCCATGGCAAGCAAGAAAGGCAAAGCCGTCAAACCACTGTCGGCAATGGATGTGTTGCTAAGCAGTACCGGTCAGCACCGTAACGCCCCTTTAACCCTGTCCGAGCAATACCCTACGGTGTTGAGCGTGGCGCGCAGCGATGTGGTCGGGCTGCTGAACAACAACCCCGGTCTGCACATCACTGAAGCCCGTGAACTGGTCCAACGTGCTCGAGCGATGTCGGTAGTGATTGCCCGGCAATTTCGCGAGCAACGGCTGACAGCATCTGTGCGCCATGCCAACCGTCCGCCGACGGGGGTCAAAGGGCTGGTCGAGGGCCCGACCTATACCGACATGTTCAACCCGGACTGGGCGAATCAGTGCCCACCTGACGCCATTGAGGCGACCACCTCCCCCGTGGCTTACCTGGCTGACCTGTATCGCTATAGCCAGGAACTGGAAGCTACCGGTAAGCCAGCGGATGTCATCACCCTTGATGCTCGTCGACCCGACCTCAAAAATCTGGTGCTGGATCACACCGCCCTGAACCGAATCGAGCCAACTATCGTGCTGGTCAACGAGATTCTGGATTCATCGATCCGCAAACACCTGAATGACCATAACCTTAAAGACACGACCGTTGACGATGCGCTGCTTGAGGCTCGCTACCCCAATGCATTGCCGTTCGAGCGCTACACCAGCCAGATCAACTATGTGCTGGAGCGTAAAGGCCATTCACTGGGCGACGTGATTCGTCTGGCTGACCCGGCTTACCCGTACTTCAAAGAGCCGGGAGCACATTCGGTACTGTCCGATGTTGCGCTGATTCAGGACACCGGTTTCGGGCCGGCGCAGCAGTCGCTGCTGCTGGAGGCGCCGTACTTCCCGGACGCTGCAACCCGGACGCGCTCGCTTGTCGCCGGTAAATGGCGCATTGAGCCCCGCACTCGCTTGCTGGTAGAGGCGACAGAGGATGAACATCAGTTCAGCACTTTTTTCGAAGATAACTTCGGTGTGGGGGGACTCATTGATCTGCAAGACACCCAGACCTTCTGCCTGCGTACCGGGCTGAACACCGAAGAGCTTGAAGCCTTGCTGTCGGTTGGGGCTTTTGCCCCCAGCCGCTCGGTCAACGTGACCGCCGCTGCCGAAGCCGCCACAGTGGATGGCAGCCAGGCCGGTTCGGTGTACATCAATGCGGGCAAGGCACCGGCCATGGCGATAGAAACCCTGCCGGGTGAAAGCGTTGATGGCGTACTGGTCGAAGGGCCGCGCCATCATATTGTCAATGCCAGCCCAGACCGTTTCGACCGTATGAACCGCATGATAAGGCTGGCGCGCTGGCTGGACCTGCCGTTTGATGAAGTGGATCAGATCATCGTTGCCTGCATGCGGGCGGAAGTGCAGTCAGCAGCGGTGTTCCCGGTCATCACTGCGAACACTCTGCGTGCTATCGGTCTGTTTCAGACATTGCGGCGCAAGTACAAACTGCCCGCCGAGGATTTTGCGGCGCTGATTCAGGGCATCGGTGTTTATGGGCGCGGCAAGGAAGCGTCGCATTTCGACCGGGTCTTCAACAGCCAGGCGCTGTTTTCCGAACCGCTGAAACTCCATAACACACCCATGGTGGTGGCGCCTGCCACTGAGGCCCAGCGGCAGAAAGTGGATCATCTGTGCGCCTCGCTGGGCATGACCTATGAAAGCTTTCGTTATCTGGCGCGCATCGTTGTCCAGTCCCGCGGCGATCCAGAGGATCACCCGTTGCTGTGGTCGGTGGAGGTGGTGTCGACGTTTTATAGACTGACAAAACTGCCGCGCTATATGGGGGTGACCACCATTGAGGCCCTCGCGCTGATCGAGATTCTTGACAGCCGCGCGAGCCAGTTAACGTCGAAAGTGGCGGGGCGGGTGCGCATAGAAACCCATGCGGCGAGCACTGAAACCGACACGTTGAGCGTCCTCCATGCCTGGGTGGATTGCGTGGCCTGGATGCAGGAAACCGGCTGGCAGGTCGCGCAGCTGTACCCGCTATTGGGTGCGAGGTTTACCGACATCGTTGCGTCGGAGGCGGAGCTTGGTTTGCTTGATCAAATCAACCAGCGGCTGCAGGCAGCTTTGATCACGGACAGCAGCTTTGCAGAAATCGGCGCGCCCGTTTCTGAGGTCTTGTCGGTGCTCGATGGTGATGGGCAGGAGCGTCAGGTGCTGCAGGCGATTGACTGGTTTGAAAAGCTCGAGGCCTTCATTGACACCGTTGATGGGACCAGGGGACTGATCAGGCATCTGGGTGACAATGAGCCTAGCTTTGAAAACTACCTGATATCGAGAGTCAAAGAAGTCGTGTCGGACTTGAAGCCGAATGATGACGCTTTGGCTGACAAGATAATCAACCGGGTGATGCGCGCGCGGGCAGAGCAAGGCGCTTTATTGATGGAGGGTCTTGCGGGGTATTTGAACGTTTCTGCCGACCAGGCCGATGCACTTTTAGCCTGGGCGCAGGGCAATCGTTATGAGCTATTGAAGGAGGTATGCCGGATAGGTGGCGGGGGTAACACCATCAAGGTGGCTATAGGCGATGACATATTGTGGCTGTTAGTACAGCTGTCGCAGCGAGCGACAATCACCCGCCATCTGCACATGAGTTCGGCACTGATTCGACAGTTTTTGGGGCAACCAGACTGGTTTGGCCTGCCCGATACCAGCCTGTCATTTCAAGCTGTTTATACCCTGACCCAATACGCCACGGTTGTTCAGCGCAGTGAGCAGAGTGAAGACACTTTGCTGGACTATATCCGGCTGGTAAATACCCATACCGGGGAAAGTCCAGGGGATAAACGACTTATTCGCGAAAGCGCGGCACAGCGGCTGGGTGCTTACTTGCGCTGGGGTATTCGCGAGGTATTGGCGGTTGCGATGTATCTGGACAGCGATAGCGGTGTAAGTCGCACTGTGTCGAGCATAAACGTAATCAGTCGCCTGGCGCTCATGGGCCATCAGGCGAGCCTGGACGCCAAGTCATTGCTGGCCTTGGCCATGTTGCAACCGATCAGTCGGGTAGCGGAATATCGAGACGCTGCCGAGCAGGCACTCAGCACCATCAATAACTTGATGTCCCAAGTGCCGGAAAGCGAAGTAGGTCAGAGCCGGGCGCATACCATTACTGTGTCCAGGGATTATCTGGTTGCCAATAAACCGGATGGGCAAGCTGTTTTTACTCTTACCTTACGCTCGCTAACGGATGAGCCACTGGCGGATATAACCCTAGATTGGGAGACAAGCCTGGGTCAGTTGAGCGGTGGCGGTAACTCCGATGAGCAAGGCATAGCGACCGTGACGCTGGACGCGGGCAACGCGATGGGTATTGCGACTGTGCAAGTGCATTTTGGCCTGGGTGAAACCCAAAAGGCGCCTGCTGTAACGATTGGTTATGACAAGGTCACCATGAATTTTGTTAGCCGGCCCGGCGAACGAGAGCCCGACTCCGCTTTGGCTAACAGGCTTGAACCCATCTTCTTCAGGAATGAGCTGCAAGATGATTATGGCAATTGGGGGATCGATTACCCGGTGACGTGGGGAACAACCCTTGGCGAGTTCCGGCGTCATATCACCTTGGGTGACAGTAATGGCAAGGTCGAGGCAGAGCTGAGAAGCCTTTCTCCAAGCGAGGGGCCGGAAGTTGCAGTCGTCGCTGTGTGTGAGAATGGCAACGCCTGTCAATTCGTCGGCGTAGAGTTCACTGACGATCCCTACTTTCAATATATTCGCTTCGCCGATGCAGTAACGGTTGGCTATGAAGTCAGGGTCGAGTGTCGAGTTGTAAGAATAGATGGCAGCCCTATTGAGCCGGAGACGCTCGTTGGGTGGGCTACCGATAACGGTGAATTTGAAGTTTCCACCAGCAAAACGGATGAGGATGGGGTGGCCTTCGCACTTCTTACGCCAGCAACGGTTGGTAATGTGATTGTCACTGTAAGCTCTATCGATGTTAAAACTGATAAACAGAGTGAAAGCACTCCGGTGTACCCCGTCACGACACTGGCGCTCACGGTGTCCGACGAGACGTACCTTGTGGGTACAGCGCCATTGGTATTTACCAGCGAATTGAAAGTAGGTGCGGAGCCAGCAGTGAAGCGGGGTGTTAATTGGTATGTAGATAGAGAGCGAAAGCCCGACTCTTATACCAATGCAAGAGGTATGGCGATCTTTTCCTCCAAATTCGCAGTGGGCAATCATGTGGTTAGCGCTATCGTCGCCGGCACCGCCGTTGAGGACTCGGTCAGTGTCCAAGCTGTTAATTGCCGGTTTGAAGGGGCGGTCACTGGATACCTGCTGCCCGAGCAGGCGGCTGGTTTACTGTCGCGGTACGAGTCTTATACGTTAACTATCAAGGCCTTTGAAGAAGATAATGACGTGCCCTTGGAGGGTATTCCGTTCATCGTGCGTGCCAAAGGTGCTGCGGAGTTGGCGATGAGTGTAGCCAGGTTGGGTGAGCCTCAGCTGTCTCTTGCTGGGGGGGTAATATTTCCAGTCACTTTCGACCCTGTGGCGCTTACTGGATCCGTCACGCTTGAAGTTGAATGTGGTGGGGTGGTGATGTGGCGCGGCGTATTCAAGGTGGGTTACTACTATAAATTGGGTGTCGTCAATTTTGGAGTCAGGCCGTTTGCTTCGCTGTCTCCTCTTACAAAGGTTAAAGACATAAAGCCAATCCCTAATGTATTGAAAGGCGGGGCCATTAACGCTCGGATCTCGATTCCTTTAGAGAGCTGGTATAAAGAAGTTTTCTTTAGAAATCCACTGGCGGCGCCTGAAAATATTACAGCGGAGATTGTGGGGGGGAGTACCCCTTCTCACGGAGCTATTGCAACAGTAGAGTCACAGTTTTTATTAGGCGGTTATTTTTACCTGATCGCAAGTGGTGCTGATGTTTACGTGCCTTGAAAAGGCGCGGTGTTGGTTGTGTGGTTTGAATAGACTGCTGTGGCAGTAGTTCCATGTGTTGACACTAATAAATCAACTTTGGCAGAAAGTTTTAGGTGTGGGCAACGGACGCATTATTATGAAAAACACGCTCGTTTTCTCCTTGGAAGAACAGCGCAGAGACGCACTGGTCGCCTACTATATTGGCCAAATCGCCACGTCCGCTGACACAACCGTGCCCGAACAAGTCATCACTCCGGAAGACCTCTACGAATACCTGCTGATCGACAATCAGGTCAGCGCCCAGGTCGAGACCAGTCGAGTGGCCCAGGGCATTGCCAGCGTTCAGCAGCATATCCACGCCATTTATAACGGCATGGAGCCGGGCTTTGGTGAGCTTCCGGATGTCGCGCAACGTCGCGAATCGCTGCAGTTCTGGCAGGACGCTATGAGCCAGTACAGCACTTGGGCGGCTTATCAGATGCTGGTGGACTACCCGGAAAACTATCTTGATCCCTCATTGCGTATAGGCAAAACCGAGGCTTTCAAAGCCTTTGAAAGCGAGTTGGCCCAGGCACGGCTAACGCCCGACAATCTGCAGAAAGCCTTGGGTAATTACCTGACCCGTTTCGAGGAAGTGAGCAATCTTGCCACGTTGTCCTGCTACATCGACGGGGTGGATTTTCGCCATGCCAATTACTACTTCGTCGGCCGCCAACCTGTGGAACCGTTCGACTATTACTGGCGCAAAGCAGCGATTGATTTGAACCAGACCAGTACGCATGTACCGCCTGCGGCCTGGAGTGAATGGCAGCAGATCGATGCGCCCCTTGGCGCCATTGCCACTCACGTGCGCGCGGTAGTGGTGGAGGGGCGATTGTATCTGGTATGGCTGGAGCAGGTGCGCGAGGCGTTGGACGAGAAGGATGTACCTATCGCGGACAGGTATCTGTATCGCTTGAACACCAGCTATTTGCAGAGTAACGGTCAATGGAGTGTGCCCATAGCCCTGCAGGAATGCTCCATGCCATCGCTTGCTACGCTGGAAGCGGCTCATTACACCCTCGTCTCCACCCTGGATACCCGTCTGGCAAACGAGCCTCGGCTGGTGGTGGGTTTCATCACTCGCACCATCACCCTGCCGGAGTTCGCCTTTATCCATGTGCGAGACAAACGCTGGCAGGCGGTCACGTTGGGTTCTGAGTCGAAGCTTTCACTGGTGGTTGCATTGGTCAAGCAAATGGGCACCAACCCAGGTCGGGCGCAGCACTCTATTGAGGGGGCTGATACCAATCAAAAGGTGTGGACCCTCGAAAGTGTGGTCTGGAACAAGAGCGGCGATAACCATGCAGGGCCACTTAGCGATTACCTCGAACTGGACGCACGCATCAAAACCATCGATGGTGTTTGCAAACTGGAGACGGTCGGGGTTTGCAGCAAACCCAGGTATCAAGGCTCTGACTCGACGGCGCCATTGCGGGGCGAGTTTGGCCTATGGAAAAGCCAGCCGCGCTCCCCATATGCCTTGCTTCTCAATGGCTCTGCGCGCACGGCCGTGCAGGTTGATCCTTGGGGCGCCGGAGATGCCTTTCCAATGCGCTTTGGTATGTCCGACACCACGACTGGCCTCGGTTATAACGAATTCACGATTACCCGCAAGGAGCGTTCCAATGAGGTCCCCACATTGGTTGCCACCAGCGATGGCGGGCAGTTTCTTGATTTGCAGGCGCTGGGGATAACGCCCCTGCGCTATGTGCGCCTCAATACCGCCTTTGCCGGTGAGCTGGTGCGCAAAGCCGAGCGTTCACTGCAAGGCGCACTGGGTTGGGAAACCCAGCACACCCCCGAGAGCCCCGCACCGGGTAGCAGCACAGCAACCCCGGTGGATTTCAACGGTGCCAACGGGCGGTACTTCTGGGAGTTGTTCTTCCATGCGCCGCATCTGGCCGCATCCCGGCTGCATCAGTCGTTCGACTATGCCGGCACCGAACAATGGCTGCACTACCTGTTCAACCCGCAGGTGCGGGTAGCCCCTTTGTATCCGCCACCAGAGCACGTGAACTGGCTGCCTTATTGGACCAGTCGACCATTGGGTTTTGTCGACGACCGTTCGCGTGACCTTGCTGGCCCGCAGGATCCGGGCACGATTGCCTACGGCGCACCCTCGCATTATCGCAAGGCCATTTTCATGCTCTACGTGGATAACCTGATCGCGTGGGGCGACAGCCTCTATCGTCAGGTGACCCGCGACGCGTTGACCGAAGCCAAACTGCTCTACGTGCGTGCACTGTCCCTGTTGGGGCCACTTTCCAAGGGCCGGAGCATCAGCCAATGGGCACCGCAGTCATTGGCAAATGCGGCCCGCTACCAAACGGCATCTTTCGCGACGTTCGAAGCTTCGGTGGCTGACTCGCTGCAGCACGACACCTCGTACGCATTGAATGATCAGCCCTGGTTGCGGTTGATCGATGCGCCCTGGTTCCGCTTACCGGTCAATACCCGGCTGCTGGACCTGTGGGAACAGCTTGATCTGCGCCTGTATAACCTGCGTCACAACCTGACGCTGGATGGCAAACCCATGTTGCTGGGGTTGTACGAAGCCCCGTCCAATCCGCTGGACTTGCTACGCGCACAACTGGCCGGTAACAGCATGTCGCTGCGGCGCCTGGGCTCAATGTCGATCATCCCGCCATATCGATTCGCTGCCATGCTGCCCCGTGCCAGGGAGGCCGTGAACACCCTGATTCGGTTTGGCGAGCAGGTACGCTTGCAGATGGCGGCCCGCGATCGCGCCGCACAGGACCGCTTGCAGCAGCGTCATGTGCTGGAGTTGTCCGGTTTCGTCGAAACGCTTGATGACCTGGCCATCGAGCAGGGCGACCTTGCTATCAATGCGTTGCGTGACAGCCATTTACAGGTGAACAGGCAGGTAGCCACCTATGACACATGGCTGAAACAGGATGTCAGCGAGGCTGAGCTGCGCGCCGAAGAGATGTTTGGCACAGCCAGAGATGCACGTTTGGAGGCCGGTGATGATTATCGTGCCAGAGGGCATGGCGTTACTGCGGCCCCCAATCTCATCACGCTTCAGCCCGTACCATTCCCTCCTTTTATCATCCCTATCCCTGGCGGATTTAACTGGGCAGGGCCTGAGTTTCAGCAAGCCTCCAAGGCGGAAGGCGGTCAAATCAACTACACCGAGAATGCCGAGGTGCAATTGCGGGCTGACGGCTATAAGCGCAGGCGTCAAGAGTGGCAATTCCTCAAGGATCAGGCACAGGCACAGTTGAACGTTCTGGTCATTCAGGCCGGGCAACAAGAGTTGGTGAACATCTCGGCAAAACGCAAACGGCTCCGTTCGCAGCAGGCCCGCGAGCACGCGCAGGCACTCTATGCGTTCATCGAGAAGCGCGACACCAATACGGCCTTGTATCAGTGGCTGCTCGGGCAGATGTCGACCCTGTACTTCCAGGCCTATGACGCAGTGCTTTCATTGTGCCTGGCTAGCGAGGCCTGTTGGCAGTACGAGATTGGCGATAGCGATACCCGCTTCATTCCGGTCAATGCCTGGGTCGATGACCGCCACGGCCTGAGTTCGGGGGAAAGCCTGAGCCTTGGCTTGTTGCAGATGGAGTCGGCCTTTGTAGTGCGCCATGAGCGTCGCCTGGAGCTGGTAAAAACCGTGTCGTTGCGGCAACTGCTGCAGGATTATTCAGGTCTGAGTGACGAAAGCGGCTGGGCGGCGGTGATCGCCAGCCTGCGCAGCACGGGCACCCTCGAGTTTGCGCTGAAACCTTCGTTGTTCGATCAGGACTACCCCGGCCACTACCTGCGCCAACTGGTGCAGGTATCGATGTCGTTACCGGGCGTGCTCGGCCTCTATGAAAACAGCCGCGTGATGCTTGGCCAACTTGCCAGCAGTTATTTGCTCAAGCCCGACCTCGGTGGCTGCAAGCACATGTACCGACAGGCCAATGAGTTGCCGGACGAGCACGACGACATCAGCCCGCGATTTGTCATCGCCAACCCGCGCCCAAGCCAGCAAGTAGCGGTGTCGGGGGGCAGCGATGACCCCGGTCTGCACTTTGCGCAGATGGAGGATGCGCGCTATCTGCCTTTCGAAGGTACCGGCGCCGTTTCTACCTGGACGTTGAGTTTCCCCCGGTATGCCAGTGCCCTGCAGCAGGAACTGTTCGACCGTCTGCAGGAGAAGGACATCATCGTGCATCTGCGTTATCGCGCGATGGACGGTGGCAAACCGTTCGCCGCGCAAGTGAAAGCCTTGCAGCAAGACGCTGCCAAAACCAGCACAACGCTAACCAGACGACGGCCGGGTGACGGGGTGTCGCTTCACGCTTGAAGCTGTTCAAACACATCAATGGATGATAAGGGGCACAATCATGAGCCAGGCAGTCATCGGCACTCTGGAGCAGCAGCGCAGAGACGCGCTGGTTGCCTACTACCTCGGGAAACTGGTGGGACAAGGCAGTACGCCGAACCGGATTGCCACCGAGAACGACTTGTACGAATACCTGTTGATCGACAACCAAGTCAGCGCGCAAGTTGACACCAGTCGTGTAGCTCAGGGAATTGCCAGCGTTCAGCAGCACATTCATGCGATCTACAACGGCATGGAGCCTGGCTACAGCGGCGTCAGCGATGAACAGCTCACGCTGTGGCGCGAGGGCATGGCGCAATACAGCCTGTGGTCCGGTTACCAAATGCTACAGGACTACCCGGAAAACTACCTCGACCCGACCTTGCGTCTGGATAAAACCACGATGTTCAAGACGTTCGAATCGGAACTCGCTCAGGCCCGGCTATCCAAAGATGCGGTGCAAAGGGCTTTGGGCAATTATCTGCAGGCCTTTGAAACGGTCAGTAACCTGAAAATCACCGGTTGTTATGTCGATAGCCCCAACTTCCTCGATGCGGATTATTATTTTATTGGCCGCCAGAGTATTGAACCGTTTGCCTTTTATTGGCGTAAATCGCGTCTCTACAAAGGTGAGCCTGCAAACAAGTCGCAAATGCTGGGCTGGACCGAATGGCTGGCGATTGAGTCAATTGGTGGCGCGCAAATCAAATATTGTCGGCCCGTGGTCATGGACGGTCGCCTTTATGCGGTGTGGGTGGAAACCGGTAAGCCCTTGCTCAATGCAGAGGGGAGCAAAACGGGTCACTTCGAATATCACATGAAGTTGAGCTATCGGCGACTGGATGGCAGTTGGGGGGCACCGATCCTGCTGCATTCGGGGGAGGTTTATGACGATGTAATGGAGAGTGAGGTAGGGGCGGACGGGGTGATCAGCAAAGGGTATCGGCTGGCGGTTAGCACGGATCACGGTCACCATGGTAAGTCACGGTTGTTGGTGAGGTTCATGACGGTGGGGGAGTTCGGTGCGGATGCACCTCCTTTCGTTAGCCTGATGGTTCGTGATGTCCTGTTGAACCTGCTTTCAATTACCGATACCGAAAAGGTGCATGCGGCCTTGGCATTCATGCTCGGAACGGACAGTCGGCGCGTTCAGTTCTGCACGGACCAACTGGAGGGCGATCAAGTCAACGGGTGGAGAATATCTTCCGTGGTCAGAGATGAGAACGCTCCTCCATCGATGGTTTCAATGTCTGACTATTCTCTTAATGACAGTCTTGAGTTACAGGCTGAGTGGCAAAGTGGTCACCTGATGTTGCAAGGTTTTTGCGGCAAAACTCTAACGAGGAGGAAAGGGAGTACATTTAAATGCATGGCGACTATTCGTTACAGTGGTACTTTTGAGTATTACGTGCATGTGGATGCAACCCAGCCTGTCATGTGGTTTGGTGTCTACATTAGGCTGGCGCAAGCCGATCAGCCGGAACATATTAGTGCGAAGCTGATTTATAGGGGTGAAGAGCTTAAGTTAATTGAGTGGGAGGACTTTGAACTCGAGCCTCCGAGCGATAATTTTAAGCATTATAGTGCTAAAAAAATAATTGATCGGGACCCTGATTCTTTTGAAGATCCTCTCGGTAGTTTCAGTGTGTGGTTTTCAAATTCTCGGACCTGGGCTCTTAATGCTAGCGATAATTACTATACCCCTCGTTATGAACCGCTAACCATGACATGGGGAGTGGCACATTATGAAGATTCTTGGATCGCCCGCGAAGATACGGTCTTATTGAATGGTGCTGCTAAAACTCCTATGCTTTATCATCAATGGCCCGCTTCAGCCGGGAATCAAAGAACGTATCAATGGGGGGAGTATTTAGGCAATTCCGATGGTTTTGGATTAAACGGCTTCACTGTCATCCGAGAACCCATATCTGCTCCAGTCCCTTACATCTCCATCACCGCCACAGGTGCGCAATATCTGGACCTCACTGCTGCTGGCGTAGAAGCCAGTACCGCCAACGTCCGCCTCAACACCCTATTCGCCAAAGAGCTGACCCGCATGGCAAGCCTGTCCATGGAAAGTGCCTTGTCCTGGGAAACCCAACACACCGAAGAGCCGCTATTACCGGGGCAAACGGCGCCTGTATATGTAGATTTCGCCGGGGCCAACGGCTTGTACTTTTGGGAGTTGTTCTTTCATGCGGCGCACCTGGTGGCCTGGCGTCTGCAGAAAGAGTTCGATTATTCAGGCGCACAGCGCTGGTTGCATTACCTGTTCAATCCGCAAATGCGCGTAGCGCCTCAGTATCCACCGCCCACGGAGACCGAATGGCTACCGTATTGGAACTGTCGACCGCTGGGCATGGCGGATAACGTCATGCCCGAACTGGAAGGCCTGACCAATCCGGATGCCATTGCCCGTGGCGTGCCTTCGCATTACCGCAAAGCGATCTTCATGCTGTATCTGAATAACCTGATTGACTGGGGTGACATGCTTTACCGTCAGGTCACCCGCGACACGCTGAACGAGGCCAAGCTGCATTACGTCCGCGCCCTGTCGTTGCTGGGGCCATTGTCCAAGGGCCGCAGCATCAGCCTTTGGGCGCCCGTGACACTGGCGCAGGCGAGCCAGGGCGGCGGCACCTCTTTTGCCGCAGCCGAGTCTGCCAATGTCGACGTACTGCGAACGCTGGTCCCAATGGATAGCGCAACCCTGCCATGGCTGCGCCTGCTGGATACGCAGGTGTTCCGCTTGCCGGTCAACAGCCAGTTGCTCGATGTGTGGGATCGGCTTGAACAGCGCCTGTACAACCTGCGCAATAACCTGACTCTGGATGGCAAGCCTCTGCAAATGGCGCTGTATGAAGCCCCGGCCAATCCGCTGGATCTGTTGCGCGCGCAACTCAGTGGCAGCAGCCTCAGTCAGCGCCGACTGGGTTCATTGGCAATCATCCCGTCTTATCGTTTTCGCGCCATGCTGCCACGGGTACAAAACTCCGTGGACACCCTTATTCGCTATGGCCAGCAGGTGCTCGGCTATATGGAGCTCAGAGACCGGGCCCAGCAGGAAGAACTGCAACAGGGTCATGTGCTGGACGACCTGGTCCGTTTTGCCGAGCAGCTTCAGCAGGACGCCGTTGACCAGGCAAGCAAGGGGCTTGAAATGGTGAACGCCACGAAAGCGACCGTGCTGGCGCGCAAAAACTATTACGACGGGCTAGTGAGCGTTGATGTCAGCGAGTCAGAAAAATCAGCGCAAACCGCTCGTGGGGTTGCAAAGGACAAGATGGGGGTAGTTCGGAGCTGGTCGAAGGCAGGGCATTACGGGTCCTATGCACCTAATCTGTTTGGCATGACGTTCGGAGGGGTCAACTGGGGGGGCGCATTGTTCGCACAGGCAGAAGAAAATGAGCGCACAGCGGCAGATACGTTAGAAGCGGCGCAGCGAGAGCTGACCAGCGATATGCAGAGGCGCCGGCGTGAAGAATGGCAATACCAGGCGAAGCAGGCTGAGCTCGAAATGGGTGTAATCGATTGGCAAATCAGCGCACAAAAGGTCGCACTGCAGGCCGCCACTGCGAGTAGAGAGCAAGCCATCAAAACCCGCGAGCAGGCGCAGGAACTGTATGCCTTTATCAAGAACCGGGCGAGCGGGGCGGGGCTGTATCAATGGCTGTTGAGCCAGATGTCGACCCTGTACTTCCAGGCCTATGACGCGGTGCTCGGCATGTGCCTGGGCGCCGAGGCGTGTTGGCAATACGAAATAGGCGACCGCGACACGCGATTTATTTCCACCACGGCGTGGGTGGAGAACCGGTTTGGTTTGACGGCGGGAGAAACCCTCAAGCTAGGTTTGTTGCAGATGGAGTCGGCATTTCTGGCGCGCAACGAGCGGCGCCTGGAGTTGACCAAAACCATTTCCCTCAAAGCCTTGCTCAGTGATTACGACCCCAATACACAAGCTGGCGGGGCGCTGGCAACCGGCTGGGAAGGGGTGATTGAGATGTTGAAGGGCAATGGCGAAGTCGATTTTCAGCTAAAACCCTCTACCTTCGACAAGGACTATCCGGGCCACTACCTGCGGCAGTTGATTCGTGTGTCGATTTCTTTGCCAGGTTTACTCAAGCCGTATCAAGACATTCATGCGACGCTGAGTCAGCAGACCAGCAGCTACCTGCTGCAGCCGCAGATCGACAATGTTAAATATCTGTATGTACAGGCAGGTGATTTGCCCGAAGAGGAAGGCACTCGCCAGGACCAGATCGTCTCCAATCCACGGCCTAATCAGCAAATTGGCATCTCCACCGGGGTCGATGATGACGGCATGTTCATGCTCGATTTCGGTGATGAACGTTATTTACCGTTTGAAGGCACCGGCGCTGTGTCTCGGTGGACGCTGAGTTTCCCCAGTCATGAATCCGTTTCGGGGCAAACGATGCTGGAGAGCCTTCCCGACATCATCCTTCACATCCGCTACCTGGCCGTTGATGGCGGTCAGGTCTTCTCCCGCGAAGTAGAAGAGCTCGTCGCAGACGTCGAGGCCGGCGAGGAAACGCGTCGGCGTTCATTGGCGTCAATGTCAACGCAGAAGCTACTTAACTGATCTCGCTGACGTAAGCCCCGACGTCCTTGAGGATGAGCCGCAACGTCTCATCCAGCTCGCGCAGCTCGTTGGCGGGGGTGCTGTGGCGAATTTCGTAGAGAGTATCGCCACCCAGCGGCCGGGCATCGGCCGCATCGATTTCCACCAGCAGACGTTCGGCGCTGAAGGTTACTTTCAGGTTTGAACTGACGTTAATGGTGTCGTCGACGAAGGTTATGTCGACTTCGTCTTCATCCGGAAAGCGCGCCAGCAGAAACAAATCCCCGTTGTTGCCATGGCAGCAGACCAGCGCCATGTTGTCTTCTTCCTCATCGCAGGGGTTGAAGATGAAGTTGTCGGTGGTCATTTGCATGGTCGTGATTCTCGGGGAAAGAGGGCGGAGAGGGATTTTGCCAGCCCCGGACCGACTTTGCCGAAGCAATTATTTACAAGGGCTGTTACCTCTGGTTTTACGTGCATGCCGATGACCGAATATGTCGCAGCACGACAAGTAACTGCCCGTCGGCTGTCGTTAAGCTGGGTGGCGGATGAACGGTAGTGGGAGAAATCTTACCCTGCGTGTTGTTTTTTCCGGCAACGGATGCAGAAAGCAAATGTGACGAGTCGTTCGCGGCAAGCGTTAGTTCTTTGGCTTATGCTGTGCCTCTGCCGTTTCATCCAGGCACAGCATGTGCAGGCAACACTTCCTTCAAGCTTCCTTCTAAAAAAGCACAAGCGGAGTACCTCAGATGGCGTTCTTCACCGCAGCCAGCAAGTCTGACTTTCAGCATCAACTGCAAGCAGCACTGGCGCAGCACATCAGTGAACAGGCACTGCCACAAGTGGCGCTGTTCGCTGAGCAATTCTTCGGCATCATTTCCCTTGATGAACTCACTCAGCGTCGCTTGTCCGATCTCGCAGGCTGCACCTTGTCAGCCTGGCGTCTGCTTGAGCGTTTCGAACACGATACCCCGCAGGTCCGCGTTTATAACCCCGACTACGAACGTCACGGCTGGCAGTCGACGCACACTGCCGTCGAAGTGCTGCATCACGACCTGCCATTCCTGGTGGACTCGGTACGCACCGAACTGAACCGTCGTGGTTACAGCATCCATACGCTGCAAACCACCGTCCTGAGCGTGCGTCGTGGTAACAAAGGCGAGCTGCTGGAATTGCTGCCCAAAGGCACCAGCGGCGAAGGCGTGCTGCAAGAATCCCTGATGTACCTCGAAATCGACCGCTGCGCCAACGCCAGCGAGTTGAACGTGTTGGCTCGCGAGCTGGAGCAAGTGCTCGGCGAAGTGCGGGTTGCTGTAGAAGATTTCGAACCGATGAAAGCCAAGCTGCACGAGCTGCTGGCGGGCATCGATTCAGTGCAATACAGCGTTGAAGAAGGTGAAAAGTCCGAGGTCAAAGCGTTTCTGCAATGGCTGGTGGATAACCACTTCACCTTCCTGGGTTATGAAGAGTTTCAAGTCAGCAGCGAGGCCGACGGCGGCCAGCTGGTGTATGACGAATCGTCGTTCCTGGGCTTGACCAAGCGCCTGCGCGCCGGCTTGACCCGCGAAGACCTGCACATCGAAGACTACGCCGTCAGCTATCTGCAAGAGCCGATGTTGCTATCCTTCGCCAAGGCTGCGCACCCAAGTCGCGTGCATCGTCCGGCGTATCCTGACTATGTGTCGATCCGCCAGATCGACGCGTCGGGCAAGGTCATCAAAGAATGCCGTTTCATGGGCTTGTACACCTCGTCGGTGTATGGCGAAAGCGTACGTGTCATCCCGTATATCCGCCGCAAGGTGGCGGAGATCGAGCGTCGCTCCGGTTTCCATCCCAAGGCGCACCTTGGCAAGGAACTGGCTCAGGTGGTGGAAGTGCTGCCGCGTGATGACTTGTTCCAGACGCCGGTGGATGAACTGTTCAACACCGTGATGTCGATTGTGCAGATCCAGGAGCGCAACAAGATTCGCGTGTTCCTGCGCAAAGACCCTTATGGCCGCTTCTGCTACTGCCTGGCTTACGTGCCACGCGATGTCTACTCCACTGAAGTGCGACAGAAGATCCAGCAGGTCTTGATGGAGCGCCTCAAGGCCAGCGATTGTGAGTTCTGGACCTTCTTCTCCGAATCTGTGCTGGCCCGCGTGCAGTTGATTCTGCGGGTCGACCCGAAAGTCACCCTCAATATCGACCCGGTGCAGCTGGAAAACGAAGTCGTCCAGGCCTGCCGTTCGTGGAAAGACGACTACGCCAGCCTGGTCGTGGAAAGCTTCGGTGAAGCCCACGGCACCAATGTGCTGGCGGATTTCCCGAAAGGTTTCCCGGCTGGTTATCGCGAGCGTTTCGCCGCGCATTCGGCCGTGGTCGATATGCAGCACCTGTTGAACCTGAGCGAAGCCAAACCGTTGGTGATGAGCTTCTATCAGCCGCTGTCCGGCGACAAGGCGCAGCTGCATTGCAAGCTGTACCACGCGGATACGCCGCTGGCCCTGTCGGATGTACTGCCGATTCTGGAAAACCTTGGCCTGCGTGTACTGGGTGAATTCCCGTATCGTCTGCGTCACACCAATGGCCGCGAGTTCTGGATTCATGACTTCGCGTTCACGGCGGCCGAAGGTCTGGAAATCGACATCCAGCAACTCAACGACACCTTGCAGGATGCGTTCGTGCACATCGTGCGCGGCGACGCCGAAAACGATGCATTCAACCGTCTGGTGTTGACCGCTGGCCTGCCGTGGCGCGACGTGGCGCTGCTGCGTGCTTACGCCCGTTACCTGAAACAGATTCGTCTGGGCTTCGACCTTGGCTACATCGCCAGCACCCTGAACAACCACACGGATATCGCCCGTGAGCTGACCCGGCTGTTCAAAACCCGCTTCTATCTGGCGCGCAAACTGACCACCGAAGACCTGGACGACAAGCAATTGCGTCTGGAGCAGGCGATTCTGACCGCGCTGGACGATGTTCAGGTGCTCAACGAAGACCGCATCCTGCGTCGTTATCTGGACCTGATCAAAGCCACACAACGTACCAACTTCTACCAGACCGACGCCAACGGCCAGAACAAGAGCTACTTCAGCTTCAAGTTCAACCCGCGTCTGATCCCCGAGTTGCCCAAGCCGGTGCCGAAGTTTGAAATCTTCGTTTACTCACCGCGCGTTGAAGGCGTGCACCTGCGCTTCGGCAACGTAGCCCGTGGCGGCTTGCGTTGGTCTGACCGTGAAGAAGACTTCCGTACTGAAGTCCTTGGTCTGGTGAAAGCCCAGCACGTGAAGAACTCGGTAATCGTTCCTGTGGGCGCCAAAGGCGGCTTCCTGCCGCGTCGCTTGCCGTTGGGTGGCAGCCGTGACGATATCCAGGCCGAAGGTATCGCCTGCTATCGCATCTTCATTTCCGGCTTGCTGGACATCACCGACAACCTCAAGGAAGGCGAACTGGTTCCGCCCGCCAACGTGGTGCGTCATGACGACGATGACCCGTACCTGGTGGTGGCTGCGGACAAGGGCACTGCGACCTTCTCCGACATCGCCAACGGCATCGCCATCGATTACGGCTTCTGGCTGGGCGATGCCTTTGCGTCCGGTGGTTCGGCCGGTTATGACCACAAGAAGATGGGCATTACCGCCAAGGGCGCGTGGGTTGGCGTGCAACGTCATTTCCGCGAGCGTGACATCAATGTTCAGCAGGACAGCATCAGCGTCATCGGTATTGGTGACATGGCCGGGGACGTCTTCGGCAATGGCTTGCTGATGTCCGACAAGCTGCAACTGGTGGCGGCGTTCAACCACCTGCACATCTTTATCGATCCAAATCCCGAGCCAGCCAGCAGCTTCGTTGAGCGCAAGCGTCTGTACGACCTGCCACGTTCGGCCTGGACCGATTACGACACCAGCATCATGTCGGCGGGCGGCGGGATTTTTCCGCGCAGCGCGAAAAGCATCACTATCACGCCGCAGATGAAAGAACGCTTCGACATCAAGGCTGACAAGCTGACCCCGACCGAGCTGCTCAACGCGCTGCTCAAGGCACCGGTGGATCTGCTGTGGAACGGCGGCATCGGCACTTACGTCAAGTCCAGCGAAGAAAGCCACGCCGATGTGGGCGACAAGGCCAACGACGCGCACCGGGTCAACGGTGACGAGTTGCGCTGCAAAGTGGTGGGTGAGGGCGGCAACCTGGGCATGACCCAATTGGGTCGGGTCGAGTTCGCGCTCAATGGCGGCAGCTCCAACACTGACTTCATCGACAACGCGGCTGGCGTTGACTGCTCCGACCATGAAGTGAACATTAAAATCCTGCTCAACGAAGTGGTGCAGGCTGGCGACATGACTGAAAAGCAGCGTAACCAACTGCTGGAAAGCATGACCGACGAAGTCGGCAATCTTGTGTTGGGCAACAACTACAAGCAGACCCAGGCACTGTCTTTGGCAACGCGTCGTGCTTACGAGCGCATTGCCGAGTACAAGCGCCTGATGGCGGATCTGGAAGCTCGTGGCAAGTTGGACCGCGCCATTGAGTTCCTGCCTGCTGAAGAGCAGATCAGCGAGCGCGTAGCGGCCGGTCATGGCCTGACGCGTCCTGAGCTGTCGGTGTTGATCTCCTACAGCAAGATCGATCTGAACGAAGCGCTGTTGGAATCCCGCGTACCGGATGATGATTATCTGGCGCGTGATATGGAAACCGCGTTCCCGCCATCGCTGGGTGCCAAGTACTCCGGCGCCATGCGTCAGCACCGCCTCAAGCGCGAAATTGTCAGCACCCAGATTGCCAACGACCTGGTCAATCACATGGGCATCACCTTCGTGCAGCGACTCAAAGAGTCCACCGGCATGAGTGCGGCCAACGTGGCGGGCGCTTACGTGATCGTGCGGGACATCTTCCACCTGCCGCACTGGTTCCGTCAGATCGAAGCGCTGGACTACAAGGTCCCGGCTGAGATCCAGTTGGCATTGATGGACGAGTTGATGCGTCTGGGTCGTCGCGCAACACGCTGGTTCCTGCGCAGCCGTCGCAACGAGCTGGACGCGGGGCGTGATGTGGCGCACTTCGGTCCGCACATCGCCGCATTGGGTCTCAAACTCGACGAACTGCTGGAAGGCCCGACTCGTGAAGTCTGGCAGACCCGCTATCAGGCTTACGTCGAGGCCGGTGTGCCGGAGTTGCTCGCACGTATGGTTGCCGGTACGAGCCACTTGTACACGCTGTTGCCGATCATCGAAGCGTCTGACGTCACCGGGCAGAATGCTGCCGACGTGGCCAAGGCTTACTTCGCCGTGGGCAGTGCGCTGGACGTGACCTGGTACCTGCAACAGATCAGTAGCCTGCCGGTGGAAAACAACTGGCAAGCCCTGGCCCGTGAGGCGTTCCGTGATGACATCGACTGGCAGCAACGGGCGATCACCATCTCGGTTCTGCAGATGGCTGATGGTCCCGCCGACATCGAAGAGCGCCTGAACCTGTGGCTTGAACAGCACGGTGCAATGGTCGAACGCTGGCGCGCCATGTTGGTGGACATCCGCGCAGCCAGCGGCACGGACTACGCGATGTACGCCGTCGCCAACCGTGAACTGCTGGATTTGGCCATGAGTGGGCAGGCTATTACCGTTTGATGGTTTAGTCCGGCTGTAATGAAAAACCCTGCATCGTGAGATGTGGGGTTTTTTTATGGGTTGATACTGTCAGCGTCGCAAAGGTCCTGTGCGAGGCTTGCCCGCGATACATGAGAAGTAGCTACCAGTCACACCGCGTTATCGTTTATCGCGAGCAAGCTCAGCTCCCACAGATGACTGGGCATTCGCCCAATAAAAAACCCCGTCACAAGGACGGGGTTTTTTAACGCTGTATTTCGTTTTTACGCTTGAACAACCGGGATGTTGGCGCTCGCTGCGATGTCACGGAACTCGGCGATCTGATCGAAGCTCAGGTAGCGGTATACGTCCGCAGCCATGGTATCGATCTGTTTCGCGTACTCCATGTACTCCTCAACGGTCGGCAGGCGACCCAGGATCGAAGCAACGGATGCCAGTTCGGCCGAGGCCAGGTAGACGTTCGCGCCGTCGCCCAGACGGTTCGGGAAGTTACGGGTCGAAGTCGACACAACCGTCGAGTTCGGCTCAACACGTGCCTGGTTACCCATGCACAGCGAACAGCCCGGCATTTCCATGCGTGCGCCAGCCTTGCCGTAGATGCCGTAGTAGCCTTCTTCCGTCAGCTGGTGAGCATCCATTTTGGTCGGTGGCGACAGCCACAGACGTGTCGGCAACTGGCCTTTGACCTTGTCCAGCAACTTGCCCGCAGCGCGGAAGTGGCCGATGTTGGTCATGCACGAACCGATGAACACTTCGTCGATCTTCTCGCCAGCAACGCTGGACAGCAGACGGGCGTCGTCCGGATCGTTCGGCGCGCAGAGCACTGGCTCGTTAACGTCGTTCAGGTCGATTTCGATGATTTCAGCGTATTCCGCGTCAGCATCGGCAACCATCAGCTCAGGGTTGGCAACCCAGGCTTCCATCGCTTGAGCACGACGTTCCAGAGTACGCACATCGCCGTAACCTTCGCCGATCATCCAGCGCAGCAAGGTGATGTTGGAGTTCAGGTACTCGGTGATCGACTCTTTCGACAGCTTGATGGTGCAACCAGCGGCAGAGCGCTCGGCCGACGCGTCGGACAGTTCGAAAGCCTGTTCGATGCTCAGGTCATCAAGGCCTTCGATCTCCAGAATGCGGCCGGAGAAGGCGTTCTTCTTGCCTTTCTTCTCAACAGTCAGCAAGCCCGACTGAATGGCGAAGTAAGGAATCGCATGAACCAGGTCACGCAGGGTGATGCCAGGCTTCATCTTGCCTTTGAAACGCACCAGAATCGATTCCGGCATGTCCAGCGGCATAACGCCGGTGGCCGCAGCAAACGCAACCAGACCAGAACCGGCCGGGAACGAAATGCCCATCGGGAAACGGGTGTGGGAGTCACCACCGGTACCGACGGTATCCGGCAGCAGCATGCGGTTCAGCCAGCTGTGGATGATGCCGTCGCCCGGACGCAGGGAAACGCCGCCACGGGTCATGATGAAGTCAGGCAGCGTGTGGTGCGTGGTGACGTCGATCGGCTTTGGATAAGCAGCAGTGTGGCAGAAGGACTGCATGACCAGATCAGCGGAGAAGCCCAGGCATGCCAGGTCTTTCAGCTCGTCACGGGTCATCGGGCCAGTGGTGTCCTGGGAACCGACGGTAGTCATCTTCGGCTCGCAGTACGTGCCTGGACGCACGCCTTGGCCTTCCGGCAGGCCGCACGCCTTGCCGACCATTTTTTGCGCCAGGGTGTAGCCTTTGCCGGTATCGACAGGGGCTTCTGGCAGCTTGAACAAATCGGTAGGGCCCAGACCCAGCTCAGCACGAGCCTTGTCGGTCAGGCCACGGCCGATGATCAGCGGGATACGGCCGCCAGCACGAACTTCGTCCAACAGAACCGGCGTCTTCATTTCGAAGGTGGTCAGGACTTCGTCAGTGCCGTGTTTGCAGACTTTGCCAGCATGCGGATACAGGTCGATCACGTCGCCCATGTTCATGTTGCTGACATCGAACTCGATTGGCAGTGCGCCGGCATCTTCCATGGTGTTGTAGAAGATCGGAGCGATTTTGCTGCCGAAGCAGAAACCGCCAGCGCGCTTGTTCGGCACGTAAGGAACGTCGTCGCCGAAGAACCACAGCACCGAGTTGGTGGCTGATTTACGCGAAGAACCGGTACCGACCACGTCGCCAACATAGGCAATCGGGAAGCCCTGGCCGCGCATTTCTTCGATCTGCTTCATCGGGCCGATGGAGCCTTGTACGTCCGGAACGATCCCTTCACGGGCCATTTTCAGCATGGCCAGGGCGTGCAGAGGGATGTCAGGGCGCGACCATGCGTCTGGCGCAGGGGAGAGGTCGTCGGTGTTGGTTTCGCCAGTCACCTTGAAAACGCGCAGGCTGATTTTGTCGGCCAGGGTCGGGCGCTTCTTGAACCATTCGCCGTCAGCCCAGGACTGCATGACAGCCTTGGCGTGGGCGTTGCCGTTCTTGGCTTTTTCTGCAACGTCGTGGAAAGCATCGAACATCAGCAGCGTGTGCTTCAGTTGTTCGGCGGCCACCGGGGCCAGCGTTGCGTCATCCAGCAGGTCAACCATGGTGACGATGTTGTAGCCGCCCTGCATGGTGCCCAGCAGTTCAACGGCGCGCTTTTTGTCGATCAGGGGAGAAGTGGCTTCGCCCTTGGCCAGGGCAGACAGGAAACCGGCTTTGACGTAGGCAGCTTCGTCAACGCCAGGTGGAATGCGATTGGTGATCAGGTCAACGAGGAAAGCTTCTTCGCCAGCCGGGGGATTCTTCAGCAGTTCGATCAAGCCGGCAGTTTGTTCGGCGTTAAGCGGCTGGGGCACGATACCCTGGGCGGCACGCTCTTCGATGTGTTTACGGTAGGCTTCAAGCACAGTATTACCCTCATCAGTGGTCCCAAATGGGTGTCCGGGACGCTCATCCAGGAATTGCCCGAAAAACCTGCACGACGAAACTTTTTGAGTTCCTTGGCCAGGGTTTTCGGCAATTCCTTACAGAAGCTGTTTTCAAAGTTTTACGCCTGCAGGACGGCTGATGAGTGTTGACGAGGGCTTGAATCCTGCGTCAACACCGGACTGCGGGGTTACTTTGACTGTGCTCGTGACGCTTTGAAAACAGCTTCCAACGGACATTGGCGCCTTAAAAGGCTCGCTGATTCTACGGCAAATCTTCCGTAAAGGTAAGTTAGCCCTACACGTTCGGGGGTGATCGTTGTTAGACAAAGGGCTAATATGCGGGCTCGTTCTCGCCTGTCGTTGCCCTGCCTGCCATGCCCAATCAAATCATAAAAACGCCCTGCGTCGGCCTTTGCTCCACTGTTTACGGGGACCTGGTGTGCCGTGGCTGCAAGCGTTTCCACCATGAAGTGATCCACTGGAACGGTTACGACGAAGACCAGAAGCGGGCGGTGTGGCTAAGGCTCGAACAACTGCTGGTTCAGGTGATGACCGCCAAGCTGGAAGTATTCGACGCGGGCAAACTGCGTGCGCAACTGGAACTGCGAAAAATCCGCTTCGTGCCTGCCCAGTCGGAATATTGCTGGGCTTATCAACTGATTGCCCGAGGCGCACGGGTCATCACCAATATTGAAGCCTACGGTATGGTGCTGATGCCGGAGTTCCGCGATTGGGCATTGCCTGACTTGCGCGATGCCATTGATCGGGAATTTTTCCTCTTGTCCGAAGCGCACTATGAGCGCTACATCGCACCGGGCTTCCTGAAGGATGCGTTTGGCAGCTAGCGACATGCCCGCATACGCGGGATAATGCCCGCCAGTTCCTGGAGTGCTTATGTCTGAACCCATCCAAAGTCAGCCTGTCGACGCCGTTCTCGATGCTACCGGCCTCAATTGCCCCGAGCCGGTGATGATGCTGCATCAGAAAGTCCGCGACCTGCCCGCAGGCGGCCTGCTCAAGGTCATTGCCACGGACCCGTCCACACGCCGCGATATTCCCAAGTTCTGTGTTTTCCTGGGCCATGATCTGGTCGATCAAGAGGCTGCGGATGGGACGTTTCTGTATTGGATTCGCAAGAAGCTGGATTGATTCCGAAGGATTAGCATCTGGCACAGGACTTTTGTGGGAGCAACGACTGCATTCCACATCAACTTGCTCGTTGACCTTCCTATCCCTCCCGATCAATGCCTAAACTGCCGCCGACCCCTGGGAGTACACCATGCGAATTGTTGCTGACGAAAATATTCCGTTGCTCGACGCTTTCTTTGCCGGTTTTGGCGAGATTGAGCGTTTGCTCGGCCGTTCCATTGATCGGGCCGCGGTAGCCGAAGCCGATATTCTGTTGGTGCGTTCGGTAACGCCAGTCACCCGTGAAATGCTTGAAGGCAGCCCGATACGTTTCGTTGGCACCTGCACCATCGGCACTGATCACCTTGATCTGGAGTACATCCGCCAGGCTGGTATTCAGTGGTCCAGTGCGCCGGGTTGCAATGCCCGTGGCGTCGTGGATTACGTGCTCGGCAGCCTGTTGACCCTGGCGGAAATCGAAGGCGTGGATCTGGCGCAACGCACGTATGGCGTGGTTGGCGCCGGGCAGGTGGGCGGGCGGCTGGTCAAGGTGTTGAAGGCTTTGGGCTGGAACGTGCTGGTCTGCGATCCTCCCCGGCAGGCGGCGGAAGGCGGCGACTTCGTCAGCCTCGATGAAATTCTGCAGCGCTGCGATGTGATCAGCCTGCACACCCCGCTGGACAAGGGCGGTGAGCACCCTACGTGGCATCTGCTCGATAAATTACGCTTGCAGCAGCTTAAACACGGCAGTTGGTTGATCAATGCCAGCCGTGGTGCAGTCGTCGACAATGCAGCGTTGCACGACGTTCTGCTTGATCGCGAAGACCTGCAAGCCGTACTGGACGTATGGGAAGGCGAACCGGTGGTCAACACCGCGCTGGCCGATTTGTGCGTCATCGGCACCCCGCATATCGCGGGTTACAGCCTTGACGGGCGGCAGCGGGGTACTGCGCAGATTTATCAGGCTTTGTGTGGCTTTTTGGGGCAGGAGGCTCAGATCAGTCTTGCCGATCTGCTGCCTGCACCGTGGTTGGCCGAAGTCACCCTGGATGGGCGCACCGATCCGGTCTGGGCGTTGAACACGCTGTGTCGTGGCGTCTACGACCCGCGCCGTGACGATGCCGACTTCCGGCGTAGTCTCGTCGGTTCGGTGAGCCAGCCAGTGGCATTCGATCTGTTGCGCAAACACTATCCGCCGCGTCGCGAGATAGAAGGGCTGAAGGTGCGTATCAATGGCCAGTCCGATGCGCTGCAGCAACTGGTCACCGCGCTGGGCGCAGTGGTTGTCCCCGCCTGAATGGTCGAATTCCGGACAGAAAAAACCCGACGGTGACGTCGGGTTCTAAAAAATCGGGTTTTGCTTAATCTTGTTTTTCAGGTGTGACCCAGTTCTTGTCGCATTCCTGGCAGGCGGCCTGAACCATCTCTTCAGTAATCACGACTTCGCGCCCGTCCTTGTCCAGGATTGCGCCGCCCACGGGCAGCTGCGGGTTGGCTCGTACCACCGGAACTTCATTACTGTTTGCTTGCAAGCTCATGGCCTGTCTCCTTTCATCAGGTGTTTGTGCCTAGACTAATCGCGTTCAATGACTCTGCCGTGACATCCCTCGACAACATCAAGCGCGCTTTTAGTCCACCAGAAACCGCACGTAACCGCCAGCTTTCGCTTAGATCATTCCTCTCTAGGGGACTGTATCAGCGGTCATAACTATCCAGACTAAGGCTTATCGCCAGAGTTCATCAGGACCTGCCAGGCGGTAAAAGCACAGAAAAGCTTTCTTTACCGGTGTAGGCTCTGGCTTCAGCCTTTCATGCGGGTTCAGCTTTCATGGCTTCATTGCTTTCCAGCCGCCAGCGTCAGGCGATTCGCCTGGCGGCGCAGTTCATTGCCCCTTATCGCTGGCAAACCGTGGGTGCCTTGCTGGCATTGATCGTGACGGCGGGGATTACCCTGTCGATCGGGCAAGGCATCAAGATGCTGGTCGATCAGGGTTTCGTGACGCGTTCTCCGCATCTGCTCAACCAGTCCATTGGCCTGTTCATGCTGCTGGTGCTGGGGTTGGCAGCCGGCACCTTTGTGCGCTTCTATCTGGTGTCGTGGATTGGCGAGCGGGTGGTGGCAGACTTGCGTAAAAAAGTCTTCGATCACCTGATCAACCTGCATCCGGGGTTCTACGAAAATAATCGCAGTTCGGAAATCCAGTCCCGGCTGACCGCTGACACCACTTTGTTGCAGTCGGTGATCGGTTCGTCGCTGTCGATGTTCCTGCGTAATGCCCTGATGGTCATCGGCGGCATTGTCTTGCTGTTCATCACCAACCCCAAGCTCACTAGTATTGTGGTTGTGGCGCTGCCGTTAGTGGTCGCGCCAATCCTGATCTTTGGTCGTCGTGTGCGTAGCCTTTCCCGGGAAAGCCAGGACCGTGTCGCCGACGTCGGCAGTTACGTTTCCGAAGCATTGGGCCAGATCAAGACGGTTCAGGCCTACAACCATCAGCAGCAGGACAAGGCGCGCTTTGCGAAGACTGCCGAAGATGCTTTCCAGACCGCTCGCAAGCGCATCCTGCAGCGTTCGTGGCTGATCACTCTGGTGATCGTGCTGGTATTAGGCGCTGTGGCGGTGATGTTGTGGGTCGGCGGCATGGACGTTATCGACGGCACGATTTCCAGTGGTGAACTGGCGGCCTTCGTGTTTTACGCGCTGATTGTGGGGAGCGCGTTCGGCACGTTGAGCGAGGTGATTGGCGAACTCCAGCGAGCGGCGGGGGCGGCCGAGCGGATCTCTGAGTTGCTGCGGGCGAGAAGCGAGATCACGCCACCTGCCACTGATCTGCTGCAATTGCCGGAGCGGGTCACCGGGCGTCTGGACTTACAGGGCGTGAGCTTCAGCTATCCGTCTCGTCCGGAGCACAAGGCCGTGGATAACCTGACGCTGAGCATCGAGCCAGGAGAGACGCTGGCGCTGGTTGGCCCTTCAGGCGCGGGTAAATCGACGCTGTTTGATCTGCTGCTGCGCTTCTACGATCCGCAGCAAGGTCAGATCTTTATTGAAGGTATGCCCATCGCCCAGCTTGATCCGCTGGATTTGCGCCGTTGCTTTGCGTTGGTGTCGCAAACCCCAGCGCTGTTTTTCGGCAGTGTTGAAGACAATATCCGCTACGGGAATGCCAATGCCACGACAGAACAGGTAGAAGCCGCCGCGCGGATTGCTCATGCACACGAGTTCATTCTGCAGATGGCCGAGGGTTATCAGACCCATCTGGGCGATGGCGGGCTTGGATTGTCCGGAGGGCAGCGTCAACGTCTGGCGATCGCCCGGGCACTGCTGGTGGATGCGCCGATTCTGCTGCTGGATGAAGCGACCAGTGCCCTGGATGCCCAGAGTGAGCACCTGATTCAGGAAGCGTTACCTGGCTTGATGAAGGGCCGCACCACGCTGGTCATCGCCCATCGTCTGGCCACGGTGCAAAACGCCGACCGGATTGCGGTTATCGATCAAGGGAAGTTAGTGGCGGTGGGAACACATCAGCAATTGATTGTCAGCAACCCGCTGTATGCCCGGCTCGCTGCGTTGCAGTTCAATGCGCGGAGTGAGGAGGTGGTTTGATTCGTGTCGGGATTTAAACCGAGTCGACCTTATCGCGGGCAAGCCCTGCTCCCACAGGGGGATGCAATCTCATGTGGGAGCAGGGCTTGCCCGCGATAGGGTCGATACAAAAAAGTCGATATGTCTCAGCGGTACTCACACAGATAAGCAGTATCAACAGCCACTTTCAGCTGGAATTTGCTATTGGCCGGGACGTTGAACTGGCTGCCGGTCGCGAAGGTTTCCCAATCGGTGCTGTCTGGCAGTTTTACGCTCAGGCTGCCAGAGATGACGTGCATGATTTCCCGTTGTGCAGTACCGAATTCGTACTCGCCAGCGGCCATGACGCCAATTGTGGCTTGCCCTTCAGCTTGAGTGAAAGCAATGGATTTAACGGTGCCGTCGAAGTACTCGTTGACTTTGAACATGGCGATTCCTCAAAAAGGGCTGAAAAATGGGTCGGCCAGTATGCCGAAGCTGATTCGCCTCGTCACCCGCTTTAGAACGCGCGTACCACTCAGTTGGGCAGAATCAATGGCAGAAGCCGAGCAGTGTTGCGGGCATCCACCAGCGCGCGATGTTGCTGACCGTTAAACTGCATGCCAGCCAGTTGCAGAGCACCGTTCAACCCCATCGGGCGTTGCAGTTGGCGCTCTTTGGCGAAGCGTTGTTTGAGGTTCACGTGAGGCACGCTGCTGAGAAAACTCGTCAGTTGGTGCTGCCGCCATTCCTGCTCCAGTTGCTGACGATCATAATCACCCCAACTTGCCCAGCCGACGACTCGCGCCTGATGGTGACTGATCCAGCGTTCGAACGCCGGCCACACCGTCGTCAGCGGCGCTGCGCTGTCGATGTTGCTTTGGCTGATGTGGGTCAGTTCCTTGCAAAAGTGCGTCAGCAACGGCCGACGTACCGGGCGCACAAAACGCTCGAAATGGTCCAGTTCACGCCCGTCCTGATTGACCAGCGTCGCCCCGATTTCGATGATCTCCATTTCTGCTACCGGCCAGCCGCCTTCTTCGGTCGTGGCCTCCAGATCAATCACCAACCAGTGCGGCATCTGAAGCTCCTGTCCAAAATCATTGATCCATTTCGGATCAAGCGTAGCTACATTCAACCGGATACGTCCATCGGTGCGACTTCCAGCAATACTTGTCGCCCTTTGACCTGATCACCGGGTACCACTTGTATCTGGCGAATCACGCCGTCAATCGCAGCGTTGAGCGGGTGCTCCATTTTCATCGCTTCGAGCACCATCAGCAGTTGCCCCTGGCTGACGGTGGCGCCCTCACTGACTAATACATCGACAATCGATCCGTCCATCGGTGCCCTGATCGTGCCGGAACGGGCCACATTCGGACCGGCGACTGTGTCATGTGTGCGGTCGGTCAGCTGTAACGCTCCCGATTCATCGTGCAGCCACAGCATCTTGCCCAGTAGATAGCACGCCTGCTGGCTGCGTACCCCGTCGACCTCAACACAGGCTGAGCGTGCGTCGCAACTGAGTACATGGACGCTGACGCGGGTGTTTTGAACGAGGAGGTCCAGGCGTGCGCCATTGCGGGTGAGTTCTACCTCGTGAACCTGCTCGCCCAGCCCCAGCAGGTAGCGGCGCTGTTCCGGGCCAGTATTACTCCAGCCTGCCAGTTTGGAAGGATGGCTGCTGGCAGAGCCCTGATAGAACAACGCAGCGGCCACGGCCAGTTGGCTGGCTCGGGCAGTCGCGGGGCGCAGGCAAGGGTCGTTGTGCAGGTGCTGCGCGATGAAACCGGTGTCGACGTGAGCGTTAATAAACGCGGGGTGCTTGAGGATGCTGGTCAGCAACCGTTGATTGGTGTTTACGCCCAGCAGCACACAGCCCTGTATCGCCCGCAGCAGCTTGCGTCGAGCCTCTTCCCGCGTGGCGCCGTGGGCAATGATTTTGCCGAGCATGGGGTCGTAGAAAGGGCTGACAGTCTGGTCCTCGCTCAAGCCGTGATCGACCCTGATGCCGTCGAACTGCAAAGGCTGCCACCGCAACACCCGGCCAGTCTGGGGCAGAAAGCCCTGCGCCGGGTCTTCGGCATACAGGCGCGCTTCAATGGCGTGGCCGTTGAGCTGGATCTGCTCCTGCTGCAAGGGCAGGGCTTCACCGCAGGCCACCTTGATTTGCCAAGCCACCAGGTCCAGGCCAGTGATCATCTCCGTAACAGGGTGCTCCACCTGCAAGCGGGTGTTCATTTCCAGAAAGTAGAACTGGCCGTCACTGGCCAGCATGAACTCTACCGTGCCTGCGCCCAGATAATTGACCGCTCGCCCGGCTTGCAGGGCGGCCGCGCCCATGGCCTGGCGCAACCCTGCGTCGACCACGGGGCAGGGCGCCTCCTCGATGACTTTCTGGTGACGGCGCTGGACCGAGCAATCACGTTCGCCGAGGTAGACCAGGTTGCCGTGGCTGTCGCCGAAGATCTGCATTTCTACATGGCGCGGATCAACCAGGGCCTGCTCCAGTATCAGCTCGCCTGAACCGAAGGCGTTCTGCGCCTCGGAGCGCGCCGTGTTGATCCGTTCGAGCAACTGGTCCGGGTGCTCGACCAGTCGCATACCACGACCGCCGCCCCCGGCGCTGGCCTTGATCATCAGCGGGTAACCGATGCGTTCGGCTTCGCGGCTCAAGGTTGCGTCGTCCTGCTCTGCACCTTGGTAGCCAGCGATGCAGGGCACACCGGCGTCGAGCATGGCCAGCTTTGACAGGCGCTTGCTGCCCATCAGTTCGATGGCCTCAGCGCTGGGGCCGATGAACACCAGATTGGCCGCAGCACAGGCACGGGCGAACTCAGCGTTTTCTGAGAGAAAGCCGTAGCCGGGATGAATGGCATCGGCTCCGCTACGCCGGGCCGCGTCCAGGATGACGTCGATGTTCAGGTACGACTGCTGCACCGTAGGCGCGCCGATGCACACCGCTTCGTCGGCCATTTGCACGTGCCGGGCATCACCGTCGGCGGCGCTGAATACTGCCACCGTGCGATAGCCCAGATTGCGCGCAGTGCTGATCACGCGGCAGGCTATTTCGCCACGGTTGGCAATAAGAATCTTGTTGAGTTCGGGCATGGTGTGCTCCCTCGGTCGACGTCAGCATCGTTAGCGTTGGGGGATCCAGACGGGGTCGCGCTTTTGCATGAACGCCAGCGTCCCCTCCATTCCTTCCGGGGTGGCGACCGCTGCACTGAATGCCTCGGCGGCCTGATCCAGCAACTGCGTCATTGGCGTGTGTTCAGTCGCCAGCAGCAACGCCTTGGTAGCGGCATTGGCCCCTGGTGCACAGCGCAGCACTTGATCCAGTACCTCACTCAGACGTTCGGCCATGGCCTGATTATCGCGTTCCACAAAATGCACCAGTCCCAGACGTGCGGCCTGGTTCCCGTCGAAACGGGCGGCGGTCAGCGCCAGCCGTCGGGTTTGCGAAAGGCCGATGCGCTTGACCATGAACGGCGCGATTTGCGCAGGCAGCAGGCCGAGGCTGGTTTCCGGCAGGCCAAATTGCGCCTGTTGATGAGCAATCGCGATATCGCTGACGCACGCCAGCCCCATGCCGCCGCCCAGCACCGCACCGTCGAGCACGACGATCAAGGTTTGCGGCAGGTTTTGCGCGTCCTCAAGCAGGCTGCCAAATGCGCGATTCAGGCTTTTGTAGGCGTCCGCGCCGTGTTGTCGGGCCTGCGCCATGTCCTTGATGTCGGCCCCGGCGCAAAAATGCCCGCCCGCGCCTGCCATGACGATGACCCGGGTCTGGCCATCGTCGCGCACAGCGCTGAAGACCGCGCGTAACTCGCTGACCATTTGCAGGCTCATGGCATTACGGGCTTGAGGGCGGTTGAGGGTGATGTGTAAAACGCCTTTATGCCGATCGAGGATCAGCGTTTCGCACTCTGGCAGCAGGTTCATGGTTTTTTCCCCGGCAGAATGCCCATCAGCTTGCAGATGATGCCCAGCATGATTTCGTCAGCGCCACCGCCAATCGACACCAGACGTACATCGCGGTACGCCCGGGAAACCGGGTTGTCCCACATGAAGCCCATGCCGCCCCAGTATTGCAGGCAACTGTCGGTGACCTCCCGTCCCAGACGCCCGGCCTTGAGCTTGGCCATGGACGCCAGGCGAGTCACGTCGCGACCTTTGATGTACAGCTCGGTGGCTTGATAGACCAGCGCCCGCAAGCATTCGATCTCGGTTTGCAGCTCGGCCAGGCGGAAATGAATGACCTGATTGTCGATCAGCGCCTTGCCGAACGTGTGGCGCTCGCGGCAGTACTCGATGGTGCTGTCTACACAATGCTCTAGGCCTTTGAGCATGTTCGCGGCACCGAACAGGCGTTCTTCCTGAAACTGCAGCATCTGCATCATGAACCCGGCACCCTCGTGACCGATCCGGTTACGTTGCGGGATGCGCACGTCATCGAAAAACACCTGAGCGGTTTCCGAACTGCGCATGCCCAGTTTGTCCAGAGGCTGGCTCAGGCTGATGCCGGGAGTGTTCATGGGCAGCATGATCAGCGACTTGTTGACGTGGGGTTTGTCATCTGAAGTGTTGGCCAGCAGGCAGATGAAGTCGGCACTGGGCGAATTGGTGATCCACATCTTGCTGCCATTGATCACATAGTCGTCGCCGTCTTTACGGGCGGTAGTCTTGAGGCCCGCAACATCCGAACCCGCCCCGACTTCGGATACGCCGATGCAACCGACCTGTTCGCCCGCGATGGCGGGGCGCAGGAATTCGTCACGCAACTCGTCGGAGCCGAAGCGGGCCAGTGCCGGGGTGCACATGTCAGTCTGCACGCCAATCGCCATAGGGATGCCACCGCAATGCACCGTGCCGAATTCTTCGGCAGCGACGATCGAGTAGCTGTAATCCAGTGCCATGCCGCCGAACTGTTCGGGCTTGGAAATCCCCAGCAACCCCAGCTCGCCGGCTTTACGGAAAATCTCGTGGATGGGAAAACGCCCGGCCTTCTCCCATTCATCAACATGGGGGTTGATTTCGTTATCGACAAAACTGCGCACCGTGCGGCGCAGGGCTTCGTGTTCGGATGTGATGAGCATTTTTTATTGTTCTCCTTACGATTGTTTTCACAGCAGTGGCTGACAAACAACTCATCCAATGAACAGCTCTCTCTCCCTGTAGGAGATCGACCTTGGTCCCTGATCCGAACACTGGGCCTGTAGGAGCTGCCGAAGGCTGCGATGGCGGTGTGGCAGGATCAATGTCTCGCAGCCTTCGGCAGCTCCTACAGAAAATGCATTTCAATTCAGTGGTTAGTATGTTGTTTGTCTGGCGCGATTCCAGAGCGGTTCTAAAACCGCGCCACCCCAAAACTATTGCCCTGCAATGGCCTTGCCGCCGCTTCTTCACAGATATCCAGCAGGAAACCCAGCAGCGTGCGGCTGTCTCGTGGGTCGATCAGGCCGTCGTCCCACAGGCTGGCGGTGCCGTAAAGCGCGCTGGACTGGCTGTCGAGCTTCTGCGCCGTGACCTGTTCCAGCATATCGAGCATCTTGGGATCAACTTCGATACCGGCCTTGAGCTGCTTGGCCTCGGTGACGATGCGCAGCACCTTGCCCGCCTGTGCGCCGCCCATGACGGCCGTACGGCTGTTGGGCCAGGCGAAGATGAACCGTGGGTCCAGCCCCCGGCCACACATGGCGTAATTGCCCGCCCCGTAGGAACCGCCGACCACCAGCGTCAGTTTCGGCACCCTTGCGTTGGCCACCGCCTGAATCATCTTCGCCCCGTGCTTGATCACGCCTTGCTGCTCGGACTCGGTACCGACCATGAACCCCGTGGTGTTATGCAGAAATAACAATGGCGTCTGACTCTGGTCGCACAACTGAATGAACTGCGCTGCTTTGCTTGCGCCCTTGGCGGTGATCGGGCCGTTGTTGCCGATCACACCGCAAGGCCGACCCTGGATGTGCAAATGGCCGCACATCGTCTGGCTGTCGTACTCGCCCTTGAACTCCAGAAACTGCGAACCATCGGCCAGCCGGGCAAGTATTTCCCGGACGTCGTAAGGCTTTTTCGGGTCGTTGGGGATCAAACCGAGCAGGTCATCGATGGGGTACAGCGGCTCCTGATAGACCTTGGGCGGACGCAGTGGCAACTGTGCATTCCACGGTAGCAGGCTAATGATTTCGCGCACGATGCGCAGACCGTCGGCATCGTCTTCTGCCAGATACTCTGCGGTGCCCGCTACCTGAGCGTGCATCTCGGCGCCGCCCAGCTCTTCATCCGTGGCGATTTCTCCGGTGGCAGCCTTGAGCAACGGCGGCCCCGCCAAAAAAAGGCGAGCCTTGCCACGTACCACCACGACGTAATCGGACAGCCCCGGCTGATAAGCACCGCCCGCCGTGGACGAGCCGTGAACCACGGTGATCTGTGGCAAACCCATGGCCGACATGCGCGCCTGATTGGCAAAGCCTCGCGCACCTTCAACGAAAATCTCGGCGGCATAGTTAAGGTTGGCGCCGCCACTTTCCGCCAGCGTGACCACTGGCAGACGGTTTTCGACAGCGATTTGCTGCAGCCGCAGGGATTTTTTCAGGCCGCTTGGGGAGATGGTTCCGCCCCGAATCGCGCTGTTATTAGCCACCACCAACACCCGCACTCCGGACACGTAACCAATCCCGGCGATCAGGCCGCCGCCTGCCTGGCTGCCGTCCTTGTCGTCATGCAGCTTGTAGCCCGCCAGTGAGGACAGCTCCAGAAATGGCGCGCCGGGGTCCAGCAGCAGGTTCAGGCGCTCGCGCGGCAACAGCTGGCCGCGCTGGCGGAATTTGTCTTTGGCAGCAGCGGCTTTATCCAGCAGCACTTGCTCCAGTTGCCTGACTTGGTCAATCCCGAGCAGCATTGCCTCGCGGTTGGTGGCGAAGCTTGAACTGTGGGTGTCCAGTTGCGACTCAATTACCGGCATGGCTTATTCCTCCCCTTTGAGCACGTCAGGCAAGGTGGCACGATGAAAACCGTTGTAAGCCTCGGTACGGGCCGCTGGATAAAGCGGCCAGGTGCGATTGCCCAGGCTGGCACCGCCGTCGATACGCAACGTGCTGCCGTTGATAAACGCGGCTGCCGGGCTGAGCAGAAAGACGATGGCGGCACTGACTTCTGATTCGCTGCCGATGCGTTTGAGCGGCACGTGCTCGCGCAAGGTCGGGATCACTGCTTTGAACGCCCCTTGGTAGGTGTCCATGCCACTGGAAGCAATCCAGCCCGGCGCGACTGCATTCACTCGCACCCCCGCGTGGCCCCATTCGAAGGCGGCGGTTTTGGTCAGGTTGTCCATGCCTGAGCGCGCTGCACCCGAGTGGCCCATGCCCGGCATGCCGCCCCACATGTCGGCCAGCATGTTGACGATGGCGCCGCCGTGCTTGCTCATGCTCTGGTTGAAGACTTCCCGGGCCATCAGAAAACCGCCCACCAGATTGCTGCGCAATACGGTTTCAAAACCTTTTTGATTGATCGCCGCCAGCGGGGAGGGGAACTGGCCGCCTGCATTATTGACCAGACCATGCAGCGGGCCGTGGGCGTCGATGAGGGTGCTGATCAGCGCTTGTACCGAGGCCTCCTCGCGGATGTCACAGCTGTAGCCGTGAGCCTGACCACCGTCCTGCTGAATTTCCGCGCAGACCTGCTCGAGCTTTTCCGGCTTGCGCCCGACCAGCAAGACATGAGCACCCAGCGCGGCCAGTTCGTGGGCGGTGCAGCGACCAATGCCACTGCCACCACCGGTGATCAAAATCGTCCGCCCGGCGAAGAGGTCAGGTTTGAACACCGAGTTGTAAGCCATTGATCACCTCTTTTTATGGTTCTCTGTGGGAACTGAGCTTGCTCGCGACAAGAGCACTGCAGATGGCAGGTCAATCACGTCTGGCCTTCTGGATTGAAAGGCATTTTCTGTAGGAGCTGCCGAAGGCTGCGAAGCATTTATCCTGATAC
>NZ_LOHG01000012.1:0-6490 GCF_022790535.1 Pseudomonas maioricensis | reverse complement strand
TCGGCAGCTCCTACAGGTCCTGTTTTTGCCGCGAGGCAGCGCGGTGCTATGACACCGGGCCATCAACTCACCTCATCCGCCACCCATTGCGGCACCGCGATCTCTATCTCCAGCAATTGCTGGGCAAACGCCTTGCCTTGCGGGTCGATACGCAAGCTGGCAACGCCGCCACCGCCCAGAGCGTTTTCCAGCAGAAAGTTCAAGCTGTGGCTGCCCGGCAAATACCAGCGCTCGACGCGGCCCTGGATCGGGTCCAGCACATGGCGCATCCAGTCCACCACCACTGCGGTCGTCAGGCTTTCGGCGATCCATGGCAGGTACTCCGCACGCCGCGCCATGACACCGATATTGCTGTGGTTACCTTTGTCCCCGGAACGCGCCACCGCCAGGCGAATTAATGGCACGTTGGCGTCGGCCTGGCCTTGTGGCGCGGGTGGTTGCAGGTCTTCGGCCAGTTCCAGCGGGTCGAGCCGGTGAACATCGGGTAAACAGCAGGGCAGAGCCTGCCCGCTCATCTCGACGCTCAGGCTACAAACCGACTTGTCCACCAGAAACGAAAACAGGCGAATCACCGGATACACCGTGGGCCGACCACCGACAATGCCGGTCAGGCCCGGTGCCATGCCGGTAGCGGCCTGGGCAATTTCCCGGGAGAACAGAATCAGGGCGTCTTTTTGCGGATGACGGACGGCCAGTTTGATCACCACTTCACGGCTGTCCCGGCGTTTGCCGTGGGGGCCGTAAGTCGCCTCACTGCCCAATAACTCGATGTTTACTTCGCTGTAAGGCGCCCAACCGCGTTGTTCGAATATCTCATTGGTCTTAGCGATGATCGCCTGGCTGACTCTCTGAGCCTTGGCGACTGAATCGATCCCCGCCAACAGGCAACTGGCGGTGCAGCGGAAGCCATCGGGCCAGGTCGCTGAAACCTTGTATTGATCACTGGGCGAAAAGCCGCGAGCGCTCTTGACCCGAACCCGGTTCGCGCCGGTCTGTTCGAGTTGGACTTGAGTGAAGTCGCACACCACGTCGGGCAACTGGTAAGCGCGTGGGTCGCCGATTTCGTACAGCAACTGTTCGCCAACGCTCAATGGCGAGATCAGCCCGCCGGAGCCTTCAGGCTTGCTGACCACAAATGTTCCGTCTTCGCTGACCTCAACGATGGGAAAACCGATGTGCTCGTAGTCCGGCACATCCTGCCAGTCAGTGAAATTGCCGCCTGTACATTGCGCGCCGCACTCGATGATATGCCCAGCCAGCGCCGCTTGGGCCAGACGATCGTAGTCGTCCCACTGCCAGCCAAACTCGTTAACCAGCGCCGCGCTGACCACCGCGCTGTCGACCACGCGGCCGGTGATCACGATGTCGGCACCTTGTTGCAGGGCAGCGACGATGCCAGGAGCGCCGAGGTAGGCGTTGATCGACACGCACATGGCGGGTAGCGGGGCGCCGCTGAACATCTCGCGTATACCGGCTTTCTTGAGATGTGCGAACTGTGGTTGCAGGTTATCGCCGTTTAAAACGGCGATCTTCAGGGCCACGCCTGAGGTGTCACAGGCCCTTTGCAGCGCGGCGGCGCAAGCGGCGGGGTTGATGCCGCCTGCGTTGCTGATCACACGGATCTTCTGTGCGGCAATGCTGCCGAGGAGCGGTGTCAGGACATCGATGAAATCTGTTGCATAGCCTAAGTCCGGGTTTTTCATCCGTGCCCCGGCCATCAACGACATCGTAATCTCGGCCAGATAATCAAACACCAGATAATCCAGCTTGCCGCCTTCAACCAATTGCGCGGCGGCCGTGCTGGTATCTCCCCAGAAGGCGCTCGCACAGCCGATGCGCAGACACTTGCTCATGGTCGACCTCCGTGGTCCCGAGACAGTCAGGCGAGACTACCAAGCAAGCGCTTGGTTTTGGAAGTGCTGAAAACGATTTGAGGCGACCGTTGATCAGCCAGAGCGTGATTTATTTATTGGCCTAGCGCTTGCTTGGTTGTGCGGGCAGGCATAGATTGCTGGGCATGCGGGTGCTTCCTGAGTATTTTCCGGTTCTGTAGCCTCGGTGCGCGGTCATCAAGCAACATGCAAACTAATGGATTGAAATGCATTTTCTGTAGGAGCTGCCGAAGGCTGCGAAGCATTTATTCTGACGCACCGCGATCGCAGCCTTCGGCAGCTCCTACAAGACAGGGTTTCGAGTTCTGGCGCGGCGTGTAATGGTTGGAGGAGGCGAACTTGAACGAGCAGCAAGCTCTATGGGTCATGCGTGAGTTGGTCGACGCAGGCCAGCTCACTGATCCGGAAAGCGCCCGGGGCAAGTTGTTGCAGGTCTCGGCGCATCTGTTCCGCAACAAGGGGTATGAGCGTACTACCGTGCGTGATCTGGCCAGTGCAGTCGGGATCCAGTCAGGCAGCATCTTCCATCACTTCAAAAGCAAGGACGAGATCCTGCGCGCCGTGATGGAAGAAACCATCATCTACAACACCGCTTTGATGCGTGCCGCGTTGGCTGAAGTCAGTACCGTGCGCGAGCGCGTGCTGGCGCTGATTCGCTGTGAGTTGCAATCGATCATGGGCGGCAGTGGTGAGGCCATGGCCGTGCTGGTTTACGAATGGCGTTCGTTGTCACCTGAAGGCCAGGCACACGTACTCGCGTTGCGTGACCTTTACGAACAACTCTGGCTGCAGGTGCTGGGGGAGGCCAAGGATGCCGGTTTTATCAAAGGCGATGTGTTCGTGACGCGGCGCTTTTTGACAGGCGCTCTGTCCTGGACGACGACCTGGTTCAGGCCTCAAGGCAGCATGACGCTGGATCAATTAGCGGATGAAGCGCTAATGATGGCACTTAGGGATAATTAACCTCGTTTTGCACTATTTGCTCATTGTCTAAACACCAAAAAACACCTAGGGTTCATCAATTTCAGAGGTGCGCAGTCTTGACGGTTTTGTCTGTGCGAATGGCTTCGCTAGCCTTGTGGGTAAGCGCGGCTGCACTGCTGGCCACGCCGGTCAGTGCTGCGCAAATAGTAAGAATTGGTGCGGCGCATTTCCCGCCCTACACCATCCGGCCGGAAAAAGGCGCAGATACCGGGCTGTTGCCTGAGCTGGTGGCTGCGCTGAATGCCGCCCAGCGTGATTATCAGTTTGTGCTGGTACCGACTTCTATTCCGCGCCGGTTTCGCGATTTCGAGCAAGGTCGCATCGACATGGCGATATTTGAAAATCCCGATTGGGATTGGCAGAGCATCCCCCATGAAGCGGTCGACATGAAGCTCGAAGATGCCGAGATCTTTGTTTCAAGGAAGGTGGAAGGTCGCGATCAGAGCTACTTTGATGACTTGCACGGCAAGCGGTTAGCCCTGTTCAGCGGTTATCACTACGCGTTTGCGCAGTTCAACGCAGACCCGAAATACCTCAGCGAACACTTTGAGTCCACGCTGACTTACTCCCACGACAGTAATCTGTTGATGGTCATGCGCGACCGTGCGGACATTGCGCTGGTAACGCGTTCGTACCTCAGCGACTTCATGGCTCGCAACCGGACGGAAGCCGCTCAGTTACTGGTCTCGGAGCGGGTCGACCAAACGTATCGGCATTTTGCCTTGCTGCGTCCGAAATCGCCGATCAGCGCCGAGAAGTTCGAGCACTTACTGCAACAACTTCGCGACAACGGGCAG
Organism: Pseudomonas maioricensis; assembly: GCF_022790535.1. Lineage (GTDB taxonomy): Bacteria > Pseudomonadota > Gammaproteobacteria > Pseudomonadales > Pseudomonadaceae > Aquipseudomonas > Aquipseudomonas maioricensis. The sequence goes on along the minus strand of NZ_LOHG01000012.1, from coordinate 2,817 downwards.
ATGCTGAAGATTTTCCAGCCTTATCGAATAGCCGTACTGCCGCTGACCAGCAATCGGGCCGTGGCAACCGAGCGTAGTCAGGCAACACGCTAAACGAAAAAGACGGTGCTTATGGGCACCGTCTTTTTGGTTGTTCTAGCGATCCTTGGCCTCTTTTGCATCCATCTCGGCATTACGCTCGTGGACACGTTTGAGTTGCTCATCGGTCAGTGGCAGCTTCTGCGCGGACTGGCGCAAGACCATCAAACCGCCCACGATCGAACCAATTGCAACCAGCAGAATTAACCAGGCATACCAGGGCATAGGGCTCTCCTTTCTTATGTAACCGTTTGAGCAGCCGCGCCGCCCAATGGTTCAAGTCTAGCCCTGTGCCCTGATCGCGTGGTTATTTAAAGCCCGGTCAGCATCGCGTCAGCCGGAGCGTCGGCGCGTGATTGCGCTGTCAGGCTGAAGTAGACGAAGCCTACCACCATGAAGGCAAGGAAGATCAGGCCGATCAGTGCGTTGAACCAGGCCATCGCAATCAGGCACACCACGGCCAGCGCCAGGGCAATACCCGGCACGATCGGGTAACCCGGTGCACGGAAGGTGCGCTCCAGCGAGGGTTCGGTTTTACGCAGTTTGAACAGGCTGAGCATGCTCATGATGTACATCACGATGGCGCCGAAGACCGCCATGGTGATCATGGCTGCTGTCAGGGTCATGCCGCCGAGATTGACCAGGCCGTCGCTGTAGATCGCCGCGATACCAATCAGGCCGCCCGCGATGATGGCGCGGTGTGGTGTCTGGAAACGCGACAGTTTGGCCAGCGAGGAGGGCAGGTAGCCCGCGCGAGCCAGTGCGAAGAACTGACGCGAGTAGCCCATGATGATGCCGTGGAAACTGGCGACCAGACCGAAAAGGCCGATCCAGACCAGCATGTGCAACCAGCCGGAGTTTTCGCCGACCACGGTTTTCATCGCTTGTGGCAGTGGGTCGTTGATGTTCGACAGGGTGCGCCAGTCGCCCACGCCGCCTGCAAAGAGCATGACGCCCATGGCCAGAATCACCAGGGTCAGAATGCCGCTGACGTAAGCTTTTGGGATGGTACGTTTCGGGTCTTTGGCCTCTTCAGCCGCCATGGCCGCGCCTTCAATGGCCAGGAAGAACCAGATCGCAAACGGGATGGCCGCAAACATACCGGCAATCGCCGGAGCACTAAAAGTGTCAGAACCGGCCCAACCGTTGAGCGCGAAGTTGCTGAAGCTGAACGCCGGAGCAACCACGCCCATGAACACCAGCAACTCGGCCACTGCAAGAATGCAAACCACCAGTTCGAAGGTCGCAGCCAGTTTCACGCCCAGGATATTCAGGGTCATGAACACAATGTAAGCGCCGACCGCTGCCAGCTTGGGATCAAGCCCCGGAAACTGGACGTTCAGATAGGCACCAATGGCCATCGCAATCGCTGGCGGCGCAAATACAAATTCAATCAACGTGGCCAGGCCTGCAATCAGCCCGCCTTTTTCACCGAAGGCACGACGGCTGTAGGCAAAAGGCCCGCCCGCGTGAGGGATGGCCGTGGTCAGTTCGGTAAAACTGAAGATGAAACAGGTGTACATCAACGCAACCATCAACGAAGTGACCAGAAAGCCCAACGTCCCGGCCACGCCCCAGCCGTAACTCCAGCCGAAGTATTCGCCGGAAATCACCAGCCCTACCGCAATCCCCCATAAATGCAGCGTGCCCAGTGTGGGTTTGAGTTGTGTGTTCATGAGCAGCTCCCTGAAGTCTGTGGAATCATCGAAACATCCTGTTGCAGTCGCCATGCCACTCACTGAACCATAGTCGTATTGGTCCCAAACGCGTCGTTTGCAGAACGGTTCTCGTTTGCCTGCGCCAAGAGGGTGCAGCTTTGGTGCAGCCCGGGCAGGCTAATGTCCGCTTTAGGGCGTATTCATTGGGGAGAATCGATTCAGTTGGGCGGTTCGAATACCGTCTGCTGTAAGGTTCGGATACAATGCGCGCCGATTTCGACTTACCAGAGAACCCGCTCATGTCCGTCTGCCAGACTCCTGTCATCGTCGCCCTGGATTTCCCGACCCGTGACGCCGCTTTGAAGCTGGCTGACCAGCTGGATCCCAAACTCTGCCGCGTTAAAGTCGGTAAAGAGCTGTTTACCAGTTGCGCTTCGGACATCGTCGAAACCCTGCGTGACAAGGGCTTCGAAGTGTTTCTTGACCTCAAATTCCATGACATCCCCAACACCACCGCCATGGCTGTCAAAGCAGCGGCCGAGATGGGTGTGTGGATGGTCAACGTGCATTGTTCGGGCGGCCTGCGCATGATGGCGGCCTGCCGTGAAGTGCTCGACCAGCGCACTGGCCCGCAGCCGCTGCTGATCGGCGTGACCGTGCTGACCAGCATGGAGCGCGAAGATCTCGCCGGTATCGGCCTGGACGTCGACCCGCAAGTGCAAGTGCTGCGCCTGGCTGCGTTGGCCGAGAAGGCTGGCATGGACGGGCTGGTGTGTTCTGCTCTGGAAGCTCAAGCGCTTAAATTTGCACACCCGGCCTTGCAACTGGTCACCCCCGGCATTCGCCCAAGCGGCAGCGCTCAGGACGACCAGCGCCGCATCCTGACCCCGCGTCAGGCGCTGGACGCAGGCTCGGACTACCTCGTCATCGGCCGCCCGATCAGCCAGGCGGCTGACCCGGCCAAAGCGCTGGCAGCGGTTGTAGCTGAGTTGGCGCTCTAATAGCTGTTCGCTTAAAAACGAGGCGACCTTATCGCTGGCAAGCCATGCTCCCACAGGATTACATTTCTCTGTTGGAGCGA
>NZ_LOHG01000011.1:87819-243911 GCF_022790535.1 Pseudomonas maioricensis | reverse complement strand
CCCACGGTTCAGAATCTGCGGGCGGATACACCGAGCGACAGCGAGGTGCCAAGTGGTGGGGCAAGAGCGTTTTGGTTACTTTTGCGCTCCATCAAAAGTGACGCGCTGTAAAAGCGCAACCAATACGAGCCGTTACTGAAAAACCGATATGTACACAAAGTGATGAATTACGGTCTTAAGACTAAAACTCAACGCATCTGAGGTATGCCAACCATAAATTTTCCGCCAATTTTTGGCCCAACTTGTGCACTAATTTCAAAGTCGCGACTCTGATACCTGTAAGCAGTTGTTACCAGGATGAGCGACAGAGCATGACGCTCGCTCCAGACCGGGTTACACCGCTGGATGGTTTCCTTTCGGACCTGCATAGGTTGGATCGCCCGATGGTACGTCTTTGTGCACTATTGCTGGTGTGCCTGACCCAAAGCCTGATTTCAGTGCAGGCTCAGGCTGACGACACCTGGAGTGTCGGCTACCACCGCCTCAGCTTCCCTGATCCGCTCGACTCCCAGCCAATGCAGGCAATCGCGTTCTACCCCTCTACAGCCGTTGAGCAATCCAGCAACATTCAGGGCTACACCGTAGACGCAGGGCTTGAAGCTCCCATAGCGCTGGGCCGTTTTCCTCTCGTGCTGCTGTCCCACGGCAACACCGGAACCCCACTGGCGCTGCATGACCTGGCCACCTCGCTGGCGAGACAAGGCTTCGTCGTCGTGGCAGTCATCCACCCTGGCGACAACACCATCGACCACAGCAGGCTGGGCAGCGTCAGCAATTTGTACGGGCGCCCCCTGCAAATCTCCGAAGCGATCACCAGTGCGCTGCTCGACCCGGCGCTGGCGCCTTACATCAGTGCTGACCAGGTCGGGGTCATTGGCTACTCGGCAGGAGGCGAAACCGCCCTGATCCTTGCCGGTGCGCAGCCAGATCTACAGCGACTGAAAAACTACTGCACTGAGCGCCCGGACGATCGGGACGCCTGCAAAACCGGGGGCGAGTTGCTGCTGGATCGCGACGATCTGCATCCTCAGGCTGATCCGCGAGTGGGCGCGCTGATGTTGATGGCGCCACTGACGTTGATGTTTGGCCGCCATACGCTGGCAGACGTACATGTCCCGGTGTTGTTGTATAGCGGTGACGGGGATGAGCTTCTCGCGGTGGATCAGAATGCCGAAGCGTTGGCGCGTAAATTACCGCAGACGCCGGAGTACAAGCTGTTGGCCGGGGCGGGGCATTTCGTGTTCATGGCTCCGTGCAGCGATGAGCTACGCGCGACAGCGCCTGTGATGTGCAATGACCGCGAGGGCGTCGACCGGGAGGATATCCATCGCAACCTCAGTGCAGAGGCCGTGCGTTTCTTCGAGGAAGCGTTGGGCATGCCTGAATTGCGCAACAGCGGTTTGCAGACTGCCCATCAAGAACCTTGATTGGATTGGCCTGGCGGTGATTCGCCTGCGCCCGTGAGCCTTAACCCGGCTCTGCCACCAGCGTCCGCAGATAGTCCGCAAAACCGCCTGCGGCACGTGCTTCAAGTCGCGTGCTGGTGGTGACTCTAGGGCGGCAACTCCAGGCGATGCGGGCACCGCTCAGTTCCAGTTGACGAATCAAATGCACGTCCTCGTGACAGGCCAGCGGTGGGAAGCCGCCCGCCAGTCGATATGCGGCTGCACTGATGCCCAGATTAGCGCCATGCACGTGCCGATGGCCGTCACGATGTTGATAGCCCTGCTGATAGCGAATCTGCGCCTCAAGCGGAATGTTGTCCTGCCATATGCCCGGCGTCACGGTACCGCACACGGCGTCGGCGTCCAGGGCCAGTTGCTCCACCAGCCAGTCTTCGGCGACGGTGCTGTCGCCATCGGTACAGGCAATCCAGCGGGCACCTTGTTCAAGTAACACTGCGGCTCCGGCGGCGCGTGCCTGGCCGACGTTGCGGACGCTGACCTCAACGGTCTGGACGTTGTACTGCTGCGCAATCACAGAAGATTCATCCGTGCAGCTGTCGAGCACCACCAGGACGACCACTTGCTCGGCGGCCAGTGCAGGATGCTCTCCCGCCTTTAATACGGTTTGCAGGCATTGCCCAAGCAGTTGATCTTCATTGTGAACCGGGATGAGTACGCCAATCATCGTAGCTTTTCCTTTTCTGCGACTGATGTCCCATCACGACTCCATACCTCCAGAAGAAAGTCTGTTTCGTGATGGCTGACAAGCCGGGTCATGTCCAGACGGTCTGCAAGAATTGCGTGAACCTTTTGCGCATCAAGCGGGCAACCTTCGATAGCTGGCCGCCAATGACAGGCCAGCACTTGACCGTCTTCTGTCAGGGAAGCCAGGGCATGATCGATCCAGCGATTCAGATCGGTTTCATCCAGGTAATAACCCAGTTCGCTGAACACGATCAGATCGAAACGTGCCGTCGGCCATTGCTGAGGCAGGCGAGCGTGCATGACCTGCACATGGTTGAACGCTGCGAGCCGCTGACGTGCGAGTTCAACCGCTGAGAGGTTGGTGTCGCAGACCAGCAACCGGTCGCAACGGGTGGCGAGATCGGCGCTGAGTTCACCATTGGCGCACCCGGGCTCGAACACCGACACATAACGCTCGCGGGGGAGGGCGGCGAGGGTTAGCGCCCTTTTACGACGTTCATACCAGCGGAGCTTGAACGCCCACGGGTCATCGCTTTGCTGGAAAAGCTGTTCGAAATAGCGGTCATCGACACTCACAGGAATACCACCTCGAAAGGCTGCATCAAACGCTCCAGGACATCAGCCGCCAGAACCGGCTCCAGGCCGATGTGCGGATCACCTTCGAGCTGACTGGCGAAGGCGTGGGCGGCGTGGCGTTTGCGGGCGATGGTCTGTGGGTCCAGCGGGATCTTGTGTGCCCGTTCCCAAGGCAATCGATCATCTTCAGGGGATGCCCAATGCCAGGCCCAGACAGGCACCTCGTGCAGGCGTGCGCCGACAGAATGGGCGGCCCTTGCGCTGGCGCGACCTACCGCTTCATGGTCAGCATGGCCATCATTTGCCCAGGTCGTGAACACCACATCAGTGGGCTGCAGGTAGCGGGCGATGAAGGCCGTCAGTTGATCTTCCTGCTGAGCGACGGTGGTATCCGCAAAGCCGCCCCGGATCCACTTCAGGCTGTGCATGGGCAGATCCAGACGGCGTAACGCTTCAGCGCTTTCTTGCGGGCGAACCACGCTCAACCTCTCGGCCGGCCAGGTTGCCGAGCCGGGATGGCTGGCGCTGCCGTCAGTCACTGAAATCAGCTTCAGCGGTCGCCCCAGTTGTGCCAGTTGATGCATCAGGCCACCACAACCGAGTACTTCGTCATCCGGATGGGGCGCGATAATCACCGCCCGGGAATTGACCGGGACCAGTTCACCTGCGCTGATTAATGGCAGCCCGGCCAGTTTCTTTGAGCCATTCCAGGCCTGTAGAGACGTGCCTCTGCCAACAATAGGGTTGTCTTTGCTCATAGTTGCCACATCCTTGATGGCGCAGGTAATGCTTGCGTAGTGGTCAGATCTGCAAGCGCTGCCAGGTCGCGCTCGGCATGGCTCTGACGCAGGAAAACCGGAAGGTCGGCGATCAGTCGGGCAAAGTGCGCATCCTTGCAGTAAGGACCTGCACCCAGTGCGTGGCCGACATGCAAAATGACTTGCTCTGCACTGTGTTCTATTACCGCCCGGCTACGACGTGCCAAAAGCTGCGCGTCCGAGGTCGGTGACTGATTAATGGTCTGGGCCGCATGCTGCAGAGTCGTCCATGCGCTGTAGAGTGCGACGTCCACAGCGCCCAGATGGGCCATGGCATGAGGCTCGGGGGATTTGCAGGCCTGCGTTAACAGGCGCTGCGCCAAGGCTCGGGAAGCGCCATACCAGCACGCGGCAATACCGATGCCGCCCTGCCAGAAACCGGGTCTGGCCAGATAATCCCCGGGCTTGCCGACGGCCACTCCTTCAGCGCGGCTGAATTCCACCCCGACACTGCCTGTGGCGCCCATTCCCACGGCGCGCCAACCTTCCTGAGTAATATTGACCCCGGACTGCTTGAGGTCGACGGCGACCAACTGCTGTTGGCCATCTTCATCCCAAGCCGTCATCAATGCATGGCTGAGTACCGCTGCGCCCGAGCACCAGGCTTTACGGCCGTTGACGTGCAGCACGTCGCCCTTGCGCTGCAGATTGACGCGAGCCTGGGGCGGCTCAGCCGCCCACATGCCCCAACTGGTTCCTGCTTGCGGAGCGCCAGCGCCGACTTCCTGCATGATGGCCAACGCGTCGGTATGGCCCTCATACAGTTTGCACAGCCCCAGATCATGCCCGGCAACACACGCCAACGCCTGCCAACGCTCAAGTATCTGGCCGCTGGTAGGTGAGGGCAGTTGGTCCAGCCCTTCGTCGATCAACGCCTGCAAGCACTCACCCAACGCGCGCGTATCGGCATAGCCGTGCTTGCGCCAGCCAAGGAACTCACTCAGCGCCTGGCTCATGGCTGTTCATCGTGCTGCAATTCAAACAGCAGCAGTGAGCGGGCGGTGATGGTGTAGTGCTCACCAAAACCAAATTGCTCATTGGCTTTCATGTCGGGCTGATTGGTATCAATCAGGCAGGTCCAGTGTGCGCCTTCCGGAACTTGCGGCAGGGTGAAGTTGACCCCGTCGTGGTGCGAGTTGACGGCCAGCAGCAACGTTGCATCGGCCCCCGGACGACGAATACCGGTCTCTTGAGCCCGGCCGTCCATCAGCATGCCCAGGCAACGTCCGTGAGCGTCTTCCCACTGCTCGATGCCCATCTCGTTGCCATCCGGAGACAACCAGGTGACGTCCTTGACGCCGATCTCTTCGTTGTAATCGCCCACCAGGAAGCGGCTGCGACGCAGAATCGGGTAGGTCTGACGAAGTTTGATCAGGCGTTTGACGAACTTGAGCAACGACTTGCCATCTTCGTCCAGGTCCCAGTTGACCCAGCCAATCTCACTGTCCTGGCAATAGGCATTGTTATTGCCGTGTTGGGTGCGTGCGAACTCGTCACCCGCCACAACCATCGGCGTGCCTTGTGCCAGCAACAGGGTGGCGAAGAAGTTACGCATCTGACGCAGGCGCAATTCGTTGATTTGCGGATCGTCAGTCGGGCCTTCGACGCCGTGGTTCCAGGACAGATTGTTGTTGCTGCCGTCCTGATTGTTCTCGTCGTTGGCTTCGTTGTGCTTGTCGTTGTAGGAGACAAGGTCGTGCAGAGTAAAACCGTCATGTGCAGTGATGAAATTGACCGACGCCTGGGGTCTGCGACCACGCTGGTTGAACATGTTGCCCGACGCGGTCATGCGCCCGGCAAAATCCGCCAACTGGCCTTCATCGCCTTTCCAGAACGCACGAACGGTGTCACGGAATTTGTCGTTCCATTCCATCCAGCCCGGTGGGAAACCACCCACTTGATAGCCGCCTGGACCACAGTCCCAAGGCTCGGCGATCAGTTTCACCTGACGCAGCACCGGATCCTGACGGCAGGCCACAAGGAAGCTGTGACGCTCGTCGAAGCCATCGTGGTAACGGCCTAGAATGGTCGCCAGGTCGAAGCGGAAGCCGTCGACGTGCATTTCCGAGGCCCAGTAACGCAGGGAGTCGGTGACCATTTGCAGTACGCAAGGGTGGCTCAGGTCGAGGGTGTTACCCGTCCCGGAATCGTTGATGTAGAAACGTTTGTCATCGGGCATCAAGCGGTAGTACGAGGCGTTGTCGATACCCCGCATGGAAAGGGTCGGACCAAGCTCGTTGCCTTCTGCGGTGTGGTTGTAAACCACGTCGAGAATCACTTCCAGGCCGGCATGGTGCATGTGCGCGACCATTTCCTTGAACTCGGCAATTTTACCGTGCGCGAGGTAACGCGGATCTGGGGCAAAAAACGCGATGCTATTGTAGCCCCAATAGTTGGTCATGCCTTTTTGCAGCAAATGCTGATCGTTGACGAACGCATGAATCGGCAACAGCTCGACGGAGGTCACACCCAGCTTGCGAATGTGGTCGATCACGTCGGCTACCATCAACCCGGAAAAGGTGCCTTTGAATTCATCAGGCACCGAAGGATGACGCATGGTGAAACCGCGAGTGTGGGTTTCATACAGGATGGTCTTGTCCCATGGCACGCTGACTCGCTGATCGCGGCCCCAGGTATAGGCCGGGTCGATGACTTTGCTCTTGGGGACGAATGGGGCACTGTCGCGTTCGTCAAAGCTCAGGTCGCCATCCGGGTGACCGATGGTGTAACCGAACAGCGCTTCGGACCATTTCAGTTCGCCCACCAATTGCTTGGCGTACGGGTCGATCAGCAGTTTGTTGTGGTTGAAGCGATGGCCGTTCTGCGGGTCGTAAGGACCGTAGACACGGTAGCCGTAAATCAGCCCTGGGTGAGCGTCAGGCAAGTAACCGTGATAGATCTCATCGGTGTATTCCGGCAATTCGATACGTTCAAGTTCAACTTCGCCGCTGGCGTCAAACAGGCACAGCTCAACTTTGGTGGCGTTAGCCGAGAAGATCGCGAAGTTGACACCGAGGCCGTCCCAACTGGCGCCCAGCGGGAAGGGAAGACCTTCGCGAATACGGGAAACGCTGGCTTCGACCTGTTTAGCCTGTGCGGATGCACTTTTCTGACTTTCTTTTTTTGCGTTTTTGGACTGCGTGTTCATTGTGCGTTCCTGACGGCTGGTGTTTTTTCGGGGCGGCCGAGACCGCAGTCGAAGCAAAGGCGCTTCAACAAGTCGAAGTAATAAGTCTGGATTACCGCAGGTCACAGTCGATGCGACGGTGATCCCTGCGGTACGGGGTTCAAGCAGCGTCCTGGAGGAATCAGGGCGCGGGTGGTTTACCTGGTTTTTTGGGTGATGACTTTGCTGCAGGTTTAGCTGGCGCTGTCTTGGCTGCTGGCTTGGCGGCAGGTTTCGCAGGTTGTTCGGCCTGGGTAGCTGCTGGTTTGCTTTTGGCAGGAGTCGGCTTCGCCGCAGGTTTGGCAGCAGGCTTCACCGCAGACTTGTCCGCAGCTTTAGGTGCTGGCTTTGGAGCAGATTTAGCCGCTGGCGGTTTAGCCTTGCTGGCGGCAGGTTTCGGATCCTTAGCCCCGTCAACCTTGGGCAACTTCGGCTTTGCAGCCTTGCGTGCCGTGGACTTGTCGGGTGCCAACGCTTCGGCTTCAGCCAGTTTGCGAGCCATTTCCCAATGGCGTGCATCCTGGCCCGAAGGTTTCCCTTCGGACTCCCATATCTGATACGCAAACTCGCGAATTCGCTTTTCGTCGGCACTCATCTCGACACTCCCCAATTACTTAGACTGAATAAACAGATTTACAGAAAATTCCTCGAGTGCTGCGCTGAGCAGCAACTCCTTGTCTGTTGTGACTACGGCGTCTGAAAAAAGTCCCTTCCAACTTCGATTTGCCTCCGCGAACGGTAGAACGACCCGCGTGTCCCCCCAGTTTTCAGCATTGATGAATGGAGTTTGGGCTGTACCCAATAGTTCATTGCACAAACGTGGCACAACAACGATAGCCTGTTCTGCGTCAAGAACACGGGCAAACGCCATCACCTGCTCAGCGTGATCACCGACCACCTGCAGCGGCACATACTCTCCGCGACTGAACAGCGCAGAGTGTCTGGCCCGCAGGTCAAGCACTTGATGGATCAGTGCCTGCTTGATCTGGCCATTCTGCCAGGAGACCAGCAGGTCGCTGACGGTGGATGTCTGTTTCAATGTTCGTTGGCGGGCCGCGTAGTCAACAGGGCGGCGGTTATCTGGATCCACCAGGCTGAAATCCCAGTACTCGGTGCCCTGATACAAATCAGGTACACCGGGCGCTGTCATACGAAGCAAGGTTTGCGCCAGGCTGTTCAGCGCGCCGGTGGTGGCAATGCGATTGGCCGTGGCTCCCAACGACTGACGCAGCGCCAGACCTTGAGGGCTAAGCAAAATACTTTGCAGGAACTCACGGCAGGATCGCTCATACGGTTCGTTGGCCGCACTCCAGCTGCTTTGCAGTTTGGCTTCGCGCAGCGCTTTTTCTTGCCATTTGACGAGGCGCTCAGCGTAGCTCTCGAATGCATCTTCCTGCATGTCCAGCGGCCAGCTGCCGAGCATCGCCTGATACAGCATCAGCTCATCCCCCGGACTGATGGGGTTTTCTTCGCCCTTGAGCGGGATCGCCAACTGGCGCCAACGTTCTACCTGTTCGGCATACCATCCTGCACATTCGCTGAGCACCGCCAGACGTGTACGGGTGTCTTCGCCACGTTTGTGGTCGTGGGTTGCGGTGGTCAGCAGGTTGTCCGGGAAGGCTTCGCTGCGAGCGATACAGGCGTCATGGAACGCCTGAACCGGCGCACTGAAATGCTGCGGATGAAACCCGACATCGTTGCGCGACAGCAGCACCGCACTGCGATAGAACGAGGTGTCTTCCACCGATTTGGCAGCTACCGGGGAGGTCAGTTGCTGGAAGCGCACGCAAGCGTTTTTGTTGAGCTTGCGTTGTTTGCCTCGTGGCAATGTGCGCCACGGTTCGCCGCCCAACCAGCGCTGCAGGTAATCCAGCACTGGCCAGTCACCTTCACTCAGCATGCCACGCGCACCTTCCATTGCCTGCTGGAAGAAGCGCTCGTCTTCGGCAGAGCGTCCACAGACACTGATGTAGGTTCGATAGATCGGGAAATTCACCACCAGTGCAAGCAGGGCCCGGCGAATCGCACCCAGAGTAAGGTCCCGGCTCATCAGGTCGCTACGGGCTACTTGCAGCAAAGACTGGGCGACGTTTTCAAAGTCGCCTGCCAGCGTGCCGTGCAGTACCAGATCGCGCGCTTCGAGCACTTCCTGATCGAAGTCGGCGGTACGTTCGCTGATGCGGCTCCAGAGTTCCGCCAGGGGTTCCTGGCCTTTCGGATCGTGCTGCAACAACGACACCTGGTTCATGAACTCATAACCGGTGGTGCCATCGACGCCCCAGTCTTCGCGCAGTGATTCATCAGGTCCGAGAATCTTTTCGACGAAGATCGGCAGATGCTCCAGCTCAGCGCCCGCCGGACGGGCGGCGAGCAGGCCGTTAACCCGTCGACGTAATTTACGGCAGTACCCGCGAGGGTCTGCCAGGCCGTCGATGTGGTCGATACGCAGGCCGTCCACCAGGCCTTCGCTGATCAGCTCGAAGATTTTGCCGTGAGTCGCCTCGAACACGTTAGGCCGCTCGACCCGCAAGCCGCCCAGTTCGTTGATGTCGAAGAAACGCCGCCAGTTGATGTCATCGCCCGCAGTCCGCCAACTCGCGAGGCGATAATGCTGGGCCTCCAGCAGGCGGTGCAGGCGGTCAAAGCCCTCAGGCTGACGTGAATCGTAGCGCTGCAATGCTTGGTCAATGACCTTGGCAATCGACTTGTCTTTGACCAGCTCTACGAGCTCGGCACGAGCCTGCCTGGCGCGTTCCCACGCCTGGGGGAACTGATCAAGCGCTGAGAAACGCTTGCTCAGTTCATCCAGCAATGGATTCTCGTCGGACTCAAGCAGCGGGCCGTAGGTGCCGGGGTTGATCGGGAAGTGGTGTTGATAGTGCTCGATGTAGAACACGCCATGCTCGGGGTCGAAACACAACGGGATTTCCCCGGCTTGCAACACCGTCCCGTAATCGGTGCTGAGAAAAGGCAGCAGCAGCTGGCCTTTCAGCAGCGGATCCGGTGAGTGCCACTGGATATCGAAGAAATCCGCATAAGGGCTGCGGCGTCCCCATTCCAGCAGATCAAGCCACCACGGGTTGTCGGCGCCGCCGACGGCCATGTGGTTGGACACGATGTCCAGAATCAGGCCCATGCCCTTTTCGCGCAGGGCTCCGACCAGCCGGCGCAGCGCGGGTTCGCCACCCAGTTCCGGGTTGATCACGCGTGGGTCCACAACGTCGTAGCCATGCATGGAACCAGCCCGAGCCTTGAGCAACGGCGACGCATAGATATGGCTGATGCCGAGACTGGCGAAGTAGGGCACCAGCGCTACTGCGTCATCCAGGGTGAAATCTTTGTGAAATTGCAGGCGCTGTGTGGCCCGCAGGGTATCCAGACGGGGGCTCATTGGTCACGCTCCGCAGCCTGCAGGCGAGCCTGAGAAAGCAGTTCAACGCGTCGAGCCACGGCTTCATGATCCATAAGTGTCGCGCTTTTTCCGGGAATACGTCTGCGCCAGTTCGGGTGTTGCGGAGTATCACCGGGCAGGTTGAATTGTTCGGTCAGGCCCATGGCGTCTTCCATCGGCAAAAGCACCAGAGGTGCCCGGGTGTGGCCGATGTAGCGGATGCTGGCGTCGATCATTTGTTCTGCATCCGGACGTCCGTCGCTGAAATTAGTAGAGTTCTGGCTCAGCACCTGACGCAGCCCGTCGCGTTCGCGCATCCGCTCTTCTCGCCAGTGTTGCGCCTGCTGCTCGTCGACCATGCCGAGGCGCAGGTTCCAGGCAATATCGTTTTCAGCCAGCCATCCCGCCAGTGTCGGCAGATCATGGGTGCTGGTGGTGGCGAGCGCCTGATCGGACCAATCGAGAATCGGCTTGAAGTGCGCGTTGTGTTGTTCGAACAGCAGCACTCGCATGCCCAGGATTGCCCGGGCCGCCAGTTTTTCATGCAGACCTGGAGGGACCGTACCCAAGTCTTCGCCGAGAACGATTGCTTTGTGACGCCACGATTCGAGGCTTAGCAGGCGGAGCATGTCGTCGAGCGGATAATTCAGGTACGCGCCTTCACTGGCGGGGGAACCCAACGGCACCACCCAGAGGCGCTGCAAGCCCATGATGTGGTCAATGCGCAGGCCTCCCGCATGAGCGAAGTTAGCCCGCAGCATTTCGATAAAAGCGCGAAAGCCATTGCGTTTGAGGCCTTCGGGCGAGAACGCAGAAATCCCCCAGCTCTGGCCTGCACGATTGAGAATGTCTGGCGGTGCGCCGACGCTGAGCGCCGAGAGTAATTCATCCTGGCGGCTCCAGGCCTGGCTACCCGCACCATCAGCGCCAACGGCCAGGTCGGCGATCAGGCCAACGCTCATACCACTGCTGCGAGCGGCGGTCTGCGCTCGTTCCAGCCCGCGGGCCATCAGCCATTGGGTAAAGGCATAGAAGCCGATTTGCTCGCTGTGGTTGGCTGCGAAGCGGGCAATCGCCTCACTGCGCGGATTCTTGAATTCTTCTGACCATTCATGCCAGTTGTCGCTCATGCCCAGACGTGGACATTCATCACGAATGGCTTCGAAGCGACAATGGTTTTCAAGGGCTTCGCCGCCGTTGTGGCGGAAGCTGTTGAAGTCTTCATGCAATGGGTGATCACTGCCGCTAAAAGCGTCATACAGCTTGCGCAGTACTTTCCACTTGGCGCTGGCCGCAGCAGGCCAATCAATCAACGGCAACTCTTCAAGGCGTTTTAGCTCATCGCCCAGGCCTGATTCATCGATAGCCATGCGCAAGGCGCGCTCGCCCAGAATCGTGCCTGGCGAGGAGTACAGGCTGTTGAGAAACAATCGGCTCGACGGTGAATAGGGGCTGTAACGGTGTGGGTCATTGGCAAACATCGCGTGCACCGGGCTGATCGCCAGCGCGTCGGCACCGCGCTCACCGGCCGCACGGGCCAGACTTTCGAGTGCCTGCGTATCCCCAAAGCCACCGTCACCTTCGCGACGCAAACCATACAACTGCACCGTCAGGCCCCATGCGCGAGCGACCCGGCTGTCTTTCGCCTGGGCCAGGCTGAAGCAGCTTGCAGGTGCTACGGCAATCGTCAGGTGCTGACCAGCGATGTTCAGTTGTTGATAGCCGACCGGAGCCAGACCGGGCAGGGCGGCATTGGCGGTCAGGTTGGCGTCGATGGTTGCACCGTCTTCCAGATGCAGCACGAACGGCGTGCCGGGTTCGAACCAGGCGCTCAAGTCGAGGTTGCTGCCATGGTCTACGGTCAGCAGTGGCGGCGGTGTCGGCTGGTGATGAGCGTTTTTCAGGCGCTGCAGGCTGGCGTCGATCTGCAGGTTGTCATCAGCCGCAAAGCCCAGGCAGCCCAGTACTTTACTCAGGACTTCGGGGCTGACGCGTTGCGCGCGACCGTTTGCATCAATCCAGTCGACCGATAAGCCTGCTTCGGTCGCCAGGTTCTCCAATTGCTCATTGCTCATCCTGTTCCTCCAGAACATCGGTTGCTATCAGGCTGACAATGGCCGTGTATGGATTGAGGATGCCTCGTCGGGAAAGTTCTGCCGCATGTGGCAGGGTTTCAAAAAGAACATTGCCGCCTTTCCATTCGGGAGCGGTAACCGCATGTTCTGTCAGGTTGAGGTCGATACGCAGGACTGCGCCGTCGCCCATTTGCCAGCGAGCGGAAACCGCACCTTCGCTTAGCACCTCTGCGCCCAAGGCATGACTGCCGGGCAAACGCGGCACGATTTGCTGGTGACGGATTGCCAGCAGTTGGCGATAGAGTTCAAGCCAGCTTTGGTGATCGCTGCCCTTATCGGTTTCCAGGTATACCGCGTCAAACGCCGGTCTGGACGCTTCGAATGTCGCCGGGTCATTCGGGTCCGGGATGTGGTCGCGTTTTTCTTCGTCAGCAAACGCCGCGAAGTCGGCAAACTCGCCACGCCGCCCCTCGCGCACGGCATCAGCCAATTCGCCGTGGTGATCGGTGAAGAACAGAAACGGTTCGCTGGCAGCCCACTCATCGCCCATGAACATCAGGGGGATCATGGGGGAGAGGAGCCATAACGCGGTGGCCGCACGTAACGCAGGGCCGTGACAGATTTGCGGCAGGCGTTCGCCAAAGGCACGGTTGCCGATCTGGTCATGGTTCTGCAGGAATAATACGAAAGCACTGGGTGGCAGATGACTGCTGGACTCACCACGGGTGTGGCCGTGCCGGGTGGGTTCGCCCTGATAGACAAAGCCCTGACTCAGCAAGCGGGCCAGCTTGTCAGTGGCCTGATGGGCGAAGTCCGAATAGTACGCGTCCGTCTCGCCAGTCAACAGCACGTGCAACGTGTTGTGCCCGTCGTCGTTCCATTGCGCGTCATAGCCTTGTTCGAGCAGGCTGGCCTGATTGAACTCGTTTTCGAGGTTCAGCCAAACGTGCCTTGGAGCATCGATCTGCTCACGTATCTTGTGGGCAAACTCCTGGAGAAACGTCGCGTCATTGATGGCGTGCACGGCGTCCATGCGCAGGCCGTCGAATCGATACTCCAGCAGCCACATCAACGCATTGTCGATAAAGAAGTCGCGTACTTCACGACGCCGGAAGTCGATGGCATCGCCCCATGGCGTCTTCACGTCATTACGGAAGAAGCCTTTGGCGTAGCGGCCCAGATAATTGCCGTCGGGGCCGAAATGGTTGTAAACGACGTCAAGAATCACCATCAGGCCGTGACCGTGCGCGGTATCGATCAGGTGTTTGAGTTGCTCCGGCGTACCGTAAGAGGATTGCGGCGCATAAGGCAAAACACCGTCGTATCCCCAGTTGCGTGTGCCGGGGAACTGCGCAATCGGCATGAGCTCGATGGCGGTCACACCCAGTTCGGCGAGACGTTCCAGATGGGCTTCTACCCCCGCATAGCCGCCCAGCGCACCCACATGAAGCTCATAAATGACCGCTTCATGCCAGGGACGTCCCTGCCAGCCGGTGTTTTGCCATTCGTAGGCGAGAGGGTCGACCACCACGCTGTGCGAATGGACGTCCGAGGATTGAGCGCGGGAGGCGGGATCGGGGACTTCAAGCTCCCCGTCGATGTTGTAGCGGTATCGAGTGCCCGCTGGGCAGCGGGCCTCGAGAATGAACCATCCTTCGTTCTGGGGGAGCATGGCCAGAGACTGGCCACCCTCAAGTTCAACACTGACGTAGTAGGCGTCGGGCGCCCAGAGGGCAAACCGCGTATAGCCAGAATCCAGCAAGACGGCGCCGTGGCGCCAGCTCTCGTCCGTACGCAAAGGCATCCGTTATTCCTTGGTCAATAGTGAAGAGCAGTACCCACATTCTTTTTCAGCAGGTCCTGATAGAGCTCTGCATAAGGCTCTACCGCTTGGTGCCAGTTGAAAGGTGCTGCCATTGCCCGGCAACGCATGGCGTTGATCAGTGCAGGGTTGGAGAACACCTTGAAGGCACGGTTCAATGCTTCGGTGTAGCTTTCGACGGTTGACTCGTCGAACAGGAAACCAGTGACGCCATCTTCAATGGTGTCAGCCAGACCGCCGGTGTTGCGGGCGACCGGTAGCGAACCGAAACGCTGCGCATACATCTGGCTCAGCCCGCATGGCTCGTAACGTGAAGGCATCAGCAAGAAGTCACTGCCAGCGAACATGCGACGGGCGTCGGTCTCGTTGAAGCCGATACGCACGCCAATCTGACCAGGGAAGCGTTCCGCCAGGGCGCGCATGGCATCCTCTTCTTCAGGCTCGCCACGACCAATAATTGCGATCTGGCCACCGTTGTTGACGATGTGCTCGGCGACGCCGATGGTGAGGTCCAGGCCCTTCTGATAAACCAGTCGCGAAACGACGGCGAACAGCGGGCCGGTAGACGGCTCCAGCTCGAACAACTCACGGACGTGATCAGCATTGATCTCCTTGCGCTGCCATTCGTTGGGCGCAAAGTGGCAAATCAAATGCTCGTCAGTTGCCGCATCCCAGCTGGCGTCGATGCCATTCGGGATACCACTGAGCTGGCCGCGATTGGCTTTGTGCTGAAGGAAGCCTTCCAGGCCGCAACCGAATTCAGGCGTGGTAATTTCTTTGGCGTAAGTGGCGCTGACCGTGGTGATATGGCTGGAGTAGGCCATGCCGGCTTTGATGAACGAGAGCTTGCCGTAAAACTCCATACCGTCTGCGCTGAGCGCTTCATCCGGAATGCCCAGCTCGCGGCTGGACGCTGTGCTCACGGTGCCTTGATAAGCCAGGTTATGGATGGTGAAGATGGTTGGCGTCGTCTGCCCGCGCCACTTCATGTAGGCAGGAGCCAGACCCGCTGGCCAGTCGTGGGCATGAACCAGCTCAGGACACCATTGGGTTTTTACCGCACCCGCAGCGAATTCTGCAGCAGCCAGACCCAGGCGGGCGAAGCGAATATGGTTGTCGGACCAGTCACGTCCCTGATTGTCCGCATAAGGCGTCCCTTCGCGCTCATACAGTTCAGGGCAAATCAGCACATAAATCACCAGGCCGTCTTTCATGTCCATACGGCCGATCTTGCAGGGTGGCAGGGCAGCATGACCGCCCAACTGACTGATCACATGGATCGGGTTGCCACTATTCAGCACTTGCGGGTAGCCGGGAATCAGCACTCGGACGTCGTGCAGGTGACGCATGGCTCGCGGCAGTGCAGCAGAAACATCACCAAGACCACCGGTTTTCACCAGGTCAGCCAGCTCGGAAGTGACAAACAAGACTTTGCGTCTGTTGCTTGCCACTATTGTTGGCTGTGAAACGGCAGGTAGCTGCAGCTGTGGAACGCTCGTCGTAGCGAAGACCGGCAGATGAGTCAGCTCGCTGGCCGGCTGATTAAAACTCTCTCCCTTCTGGGTTTTGACAGCGGCGCTAATCATCGATTTCTCCCATTCAATACAGTGTTGGTACTGCATTAGATTTGTTATTGGCCATGTCCTATGGCCGAGCACACATGCGCTACGCAAGATCAGTACCCATTTACTGTTTGCGTGATTCACGGACAGCTTGGTAGCGCCAAAATGCGGGCATAGCCAACAGCATAGGCGCTCTTAAGAGATGACCTGTGCGCTCAAGAGAAAGTTTCGACTTTTTTTGTGGGAAATGTCTGGAATGGGCTTCGGAGGCGTGTGTGTGACGCTTGATAATCCAGAAAAACTAGTGGCCAGATGACTCAATGCTCTTTGTTAGAGCGAAGAACCTGCCGTGGAGCACGAGAATTACCGATCGTCGGATTGTTTGACGATGATGCTGCACGTGCCTCCAGCCACTGCGTTGAAGGAGCCTACGAGGGGCAAGAATGGAGTCCTACGACAGCGAACGCTATTTCATGGTGCATGGGTCGCCTGATCGTAGGGCGCCCGTAGAATTTTCCTCAGAGTTGATCGAAACATTTTCGCGCATGGCGGGATAGAATCGACGACCCGGCTCGGTTCGAGTCAACCATGCCTGTGATCAAGCAGTTGCAAGAGGACGTAATGGATAGCCCTGAAGTTTTGGTACTGCAAGCCAGTTACACCAACCCGGTACACGCGCAAGCGATTGGCTTCATGCTCAATCAGTACGCCGAGGATGTCATGGGAGGTGGTGAGTCGTTGTCGGCCGATACCCAGCAGCAACTGGCGATCGAATTGGCCAAGCGTCCACATGCGTTCAGCGTTCTGGCTTTTATTTCCGGTGAGCCGGTCGGGCTGGTCAACTGCTTTGAGGGTTTTTCCACTTTCCAGTGTCGCCCGCTGGTCAATATTCACGATGTCGCGGTACTGGGTCAGTATAGAGGCCTGGGCATCAGTCAGAAGATGCTGGCCAAGGTAGAAGAAATCGCTCGCCAGCGTGGGTGCTGCAAACTGACGCTTGAGGTGCTGGAGGGTAACCTGATTGCCCAGGGAGCCTATCGCAAGCTTGGTTTTGCGGGTTACGAGCTGGATCCGCAGATGGGCAAGGCAATGTTCTGGCAGAAGACGCTTTAATTGCTTATAACCGGCCTGATCACTTGTCCGTTAAACCGCTGGCGGGTTTGAACGTTAGACAGGGTGTCGGGTCGGAGCTTCTGAAGGCGTGCAGCAAATGAGCTATCGCGCAGCAGACGCTGCATCTATAGGTAGATGTCGCCGAAGCAAAGAAAGGGATTCAGGGAGGGTATTGCCAGGGGCAAGCCAGCCAATCGGGCTTGCCGCTATTCGTCAGGCTACGTTACGCAGAGGCAACGAGCGGGCAGGGCTCAGGCTTGCAGGGCAGTGCCGGAGTGCATCAATTGCGCTTGTTGCAGCATGAGGCTCAAATGAGCGACCTTGCTCAGCAATTGTTCGCGCTCTTCTTTAAGCTGGCGCAGTTCGTCACGACGGACAGTGACATAGAGAGTTTGTGGTGCAGTTGCCGGTAGTACAGTGCCCATTGCTCACCTCGCAAATGGCGGATTCAACATGAAAGGTCCTGGCAAATGACTATCGATGCGCCGACTCGCCTCTGCTTACCTCTCTATCGGCAGCAATTCTGATTTCTTTTGCGGGAAAATGGAACTTTTTTATTTTCAATTGTCGCGAACGTTTCTTGATCTCAATAATCGTCACATTCGCGCTGGTGTCTATTGGCCATACTACAGCCCCCGCAGGCTCTGGTCTAGCGGCAAAACAGGGCCTTAAAAATCATGCTCATGGCTGGCTCACAACGAAGTGAGCTGTACAATGAGGTAACATTTTTTGTTTTTGCGAATTACGGAGCACCAGCATGCAACTTGGAATCATCGGACTGGGCCGCATGGGCGGCAATATTGCAAGACGCCTGATGCTTAATGGCCACACTACCGTGGTTTACGATCGTGATGAAGCTTCGCGCAGTGCTCTGGCCAAGGAAGGTTCGACAGCCGTAGCGGATCTGCCAGCGCTGGTAGCGGCCATGGAAAAGCCCCGCGCCGTGTGGGTCATGCTTCCTGCCGGTGAGCCGACTGAAGAGACCATCAATGTTCTGAGTGAATTGCTGGACGCTGATGATGTGATCATCGATGGTGGCAATACTTTCTATAAGGACGATGTCCGTCGCGCACAGGCGCTGACAGCCAAGGGCCTTAATTACGTCGACGTGGGTACCTCCGGCGGCGTATGGGGGCTTGAGCGTGGCTACTGCATGATGATTGGCGGTGAAGCTGCTGTGGTCCAGCGCCTGGATCCGTTGTTCGCCACGCTGGCTCCAGGCATGGGTTCGGTAGAACGCACCAAAGGTCGCACCTCTGCCGATGACCGTGCCGAGCGTGGCTATATTCACGCCGGCCCGGCGGGTTCTGGCCACTTCGTGAAGATGATCCATAACGGTATTGAGTACGGCATGATGCAAGCCTTCGCCGAAGGCTTCGACATCCTCAAGCAGAAGAACTCCGAGAACCTTCCTGCCGAGCAGCGTTTCGACTTGAACATGGCTGATATCGCTGAAGTCTGGCGTCGGGGCAGCGTGGTGTCTTCGTGGCTGCTGGATCTGACGGCTGATGCTCTGGCCACTGACCCGCAACTGGATGCGTACTCCGGCGCCGTGGCTGACAGTGGCGAAGGTCGCTGGACAATCGAAGCCGCGATGGAGCAGGCGGTACCCGTTCCGGTTCTTTCCAGTGCTCTGTTTGCCCGTTTCCGCTCCCGCCAGAAGAGCTCTTATGCAGACAAGATGCTGTCGGCAATGCGCTTTGGCTTCGGTGGTCACAAGGAAGGTCCCAAGTAATGGGATTATCGCGCAGCAGTACCCGGCAAAAGCCTGAAGTTGCGCCACCCACCACGCTGTTCCTGTTCGGTGCCCATGGGGACCTTGTGAAGCGCCTGCTTATGCCGGCGCTCTACAACCTGAGCAGGGACGGTCTGGTTGATGAAAACCTGTATATCGTCGGCGTTGACCATAACGCGATCAGCGACGTCGACTTTGCAAAGAAACTTGAGGATTTCATCCGTCAGGAGGCTGCCAGCAAGGTCGCGGACGACGGCAAGGATCCTCTCGATCCTGAACTCTGGCGCAAGCTGGCAGGACGGATCAGCTATGTACAGGGCGACTTTCTCGATGACTCGACTTATGGCGATATTGCCGAGAAGATCAAAAGCACCGGTACCGGCAACGCCGTCTTCTATCTCGCCACTGCTCCGCGTTTTTTCAGCGAAGTGGCTACACGGCTGGGCTCCTCCGGGTTATTGAGCGAGGAGCCTGGTTCATTTCGTCGGGTTGTGATCGAAAAGCCGTTTGGCTCGGATCTGCCCAGCGCTGTTGCACTCAATGAGTGCCTGCTCAAAGTCATGACCGAGAAGCAGATCTACCGGATTGACCACTATCTGGGCAAAGAGACGGTCCAGAACATTCTGGTCAGTCGTTTTTCCAACGCTCTGTTCGAGTCGTTCTGGAATAACCATTACATCGACCACGTGCAAATCACCGCAGCGGAAACTGTCGGGGTCGAGACGCGTGGCAGTTTCTATGAGCATACCGGCGCACTGCGCGACATGGTTCCCAATCACCTGTTCCAGCTGCTGGCCATGGTTGCCATGGAACCGCCAGCCGCCTTCGGTGCAGACGCGGTTCGCGGTGAGAAAGCCAAGGTCGTCGGCGCGATTCGTCCCTGGAGTGAAGAGGAGGCCCTGGCCAACTCTGTCCGTGGCCAATACGCGCAGGGCCGCAAGGGCGATGAGGAGGTGCCGGGCTACCGCCAGGAAAACAAGGTCGATCCTGACAGCACCACTGAAACCTTTGTTGCACTCAAGGTCATGATCGACAACTGGCGTTGGGTCGGGGTGCCGTTTTACCTGCGCACCGGCAAGCGCATGAGTAAACGCAGCACCGAAATTGCTATCTGCTTCAAGCCAGCGCCGTATGCACAGTTTCGTGATACCGAGATCGATCGCATCAAACCCAACTATCTGCGCATTCAGATCCAGCCCAACGAGGGCATGTGGTTTGACCTGTACGCCAAGCGTCCTGGGCCCAACCTGCACATGGAAGACATCGAGCTGGGCTTCGAGTACAAGGATTTCTTCGAGATGCAGCCGTCTACCGGCTATGAAACCTTGATCTACGACTGCCTGACCGGGGATCAGACCCTGTTCCAGCGTGCTGACAACATTGAAAACGGATGGCGTGCCGTACAGCCATTTCTGGATGCCTGGAAGAACAACCCTCAGGTCGAGCTGTATGCCGCTGGAGGGGACGGACCCACTTCGGCGGATACGTTGCTGGGCAAAGACGGTCGAGAGTGGCGGGATATCAATGCCTGAAGAGCATCAATCAAACATTCGATTTGTACTGTCGGATATCGACGGGACATTGCTGCGGCCTGATCACAGTTTGAGTCAAGCGACTATTGACGCTGTTGCGAGGCTGCGTGATGCCGGAATCCATTTTACGGTGGCAAGCAGTCGTCCACCACGCGCCATGCGGCAACAGATCGAAGCGCTGGGCGTCCAGTTACCTACTGCCGGGTTCAACGGCGCCAATATCGTTGCCCCGGATGGGCGTGTCCTGTTTGCCTACCGTATCGACCCGGTGGCCGCCCGAACCTGTATCGAATTGTTTTCCCGATACGAGGTGGCGGTATGGGTATTTGCGGATGATCAATGGTTTTTGATCGATCCGGAAGGTGCTTACGTCGAGCATGAACGTACGACGCTGGGCTACGAGCCGGTCCAGGTCGAAAGCTTCGAGCCGTGGCTGGATCGCGTCGACAAGATTGTCGCCGCCAGTACCGATTTTGACTTGCTGAAGCAGCTTGAAAGTCGACTCAATCCCTTGATCGCAGGGCAGGCGCATGCTGCGCGTTCACAGTTGTATTACCTCGATGTAACAGCTCTGGACGCCAACAAGGGCAACGCTCTGGTCATTCTCGCAGGTCAGTCGGGTGTCGACATGGCCCACACCGCGGCGATTGGCGATGGAGGTAACGATGTTGCCATGTTTCATAAAGCCGGGCTTTCAATCGCCATGGGTCAGGCTGAAGAGAGCGTCCGCAACGAGGCCGACGTCGTCACCGGCACTAACCTGCAAGATGGAGTTGCCAGCGCTATCGAGCGCTACCTGTTGCCACGCTGATTGGCTCTTGATGCTCAACTGATTACGGATGCTTGTTCATGGCCGCGTTGATCGAAGACTACGCACTGCTGGGCAACTGCAAAACGGCCGCGCTGGTGGCCAGAGATGGTTCGCTGGACTGGTTGTGCTTCCCTCGATTTGATTCGCCTGCGTGTTTCGCTGCCTTGCTCGGCGACACGGATAACGGGCGTTGGAAAATTGCCCCAAGCGAAGCGTTAATCAGCTCCGAGCGCCGTTATCGGGAAGGCACGCTGATTCTCGAAACCGTGTTTGAAACCTCGACTGGGCGCGCAATGCTGGTCGATTTCATGCCGCCGGGCGAGGGCAGCCATGTCGTACGGATTGTCGTCGGCCTGAGCGGACATGTGTTTTTTGACATGGACCTCGCCATTCGCTTTGACTACGGCAGCAGCGTGCCGTGGGTTGAGAACAAGGCAGGTCAAACGCTGAGTGCTGTGGCGGGGCCTGAAATGCTGGTGCTGCGTGCACCAGAACCCCTGAAGGCGCTGGATCATCACACCGGTTGCCATTTCCGTATCGACGCTGGGGAGCGCGAGGCGTTTGTGCTGAGCCATCAGGCGTCTTACGAACCTGTTCACGAGGGGATCGACGCCGAGTCTGCTCTGGCGGCAACCGAGTACTTCTGGCTTGAGTTCTCGGATCGCTGTCCCGAGGTGGGGCCATGGACCGCACAGGTCAAGCGTTCGTTGATCACGTTGAAAGCGATGACCTACCAGCCCACGGGCGGCATTGTTGCGGCAGTCACCACCTCGCTGCCGGAACAGTTGGGCGGTGAGCGCAATTGGGATTACCGCTATTGCTGGTTGCGGGATGCGACCATGACGCTATTGGCGTTCATGAATCTAGGTTATTTCGAGGAGGCAGCGGCCTGGCGTGAATGGTTGATGCGCTCGGTTGCAGGCAATCCCGAGCAGATCCAGATCATGTACGGGCTTGGCGGTGAAAGGCGTCTGCCAGAATTCGAGTTGCCCTGGCTCAATGGCTATGAGGCTTCGCGTCCTGTACGCATAGGCAACGGAGCCGCGACGCAAATGCAACTGGACGTCTATGGCGAAGTTGCCGACGCCATGATTCAGGCGATCAAGGGGGGGTTGCCGCGACCGCCGCGCAGCATTGCGATTTCCAGAGTGATCATGCCGTTTCTCGAAAAAGTCTGGCACTTGCCGGATAAGGGCATCTGGGAAATTCGCTCCGAGCCTCGCCACTTTACCCATTCCAAGGTCATGACCTGGGTGGCCTTTGACCGAAACGCCACGTTGCTCGCCGAGTTGGCGCAAAGTGATGAAGATCGGGCACTGGCGGATCATTACCGCGAGGTGGCTGACGATATCCATGCCGATGTGTGCCTTAACGGTTATGACCCGGCCATCGGCAGCTTTACGCAAACTTATGGCTCGCCCGCGCTGGATGCCAGCCTGCTGCAGATAGCCTTGACGGGGTTTCTGCCGGCCGACGACCCGCGTGTGGTAGGTACCGTTGCGGCCATCGAGAGAAGTCTGATTCAGGACGGCTTGCTGTTGCGATATGACACCGAGCACAGCGTTGATGGCGTCGCGGGGCACGAAGGGACGTTTCTGGTGTGTTCGTTCTGGTTGGCCGATGTCTATGTGCTCATGGGGCGGGAGCCGGAGGCTGCTGCATTATTTGATCGACTGTGCGGGCTGTGCAACGACCTGGGGCTGCTCGCCGAGCAATACGACCCTCGTGAAAAGCGCATGCTGGGCAACTTCCCTCAGGCGTTCAGCCATATTGGCATTATCAATACCGCCCTCAACCTGCACCGGGTGGTCTGCCCGGTGAAGTCTCGCGCTACCGGTGAGGTTAAAGTGCCCGCCTGAACGTGAAGTTGATGCGCTGTTCTCCAAGCAAGGGGTGATGACCGGGTTTGATGGGCAGTACGCCATGAAAACGCAGCCGGTCCTCACCACCCCAGACCACCACGTCGCCGTGCATGAGCGGTATCCGCTGGGGTTTGTCGTGGCGCTGATCTCCGCCAAACAGAAAGATTGCAGGCAACCCCAGAGAAACCGATACCACTGGCCATTCGTAGTGCTTTTCGTCTTTGTCCTGGTGCAAAGACATTTTGGCGCCGGGGATGTACTGGTTGATCAGGCAGGCATCCGGAACAAACCCATTGAAACCACACTTATGCGCTGCGCGCTGGGCCAACATCATGAAACCCGTTGGAATGTCCGGCCATGGCAAACCGCTTTGGGGATCGGTTGGGGTGTAGCGATAGCCGCTGCGGTCAGTCATCCAGCCAAAGCTGCCGCAACTGCTCAGCGCCGCCGACATGGTGAAACCGCCCGGCGTCACCATATGCCTGAAAGGCGCTCTGATCAGAATGTCTTCCAGTGCTGCCAGCAAGGTATCGACTTCAGGTAGTGCCAGGCCGCGCAATACCCATGAGCAGGGGCCGATCTGTTCGGTGCCGGAGCTGGGTGCTGGCTCCTCGGCGAACAGGTCGAACGTGGTCGGTGTTGTGCTTTCCCGTTTCATGGCGTTGGGGGCTCCTACGGACCCAATGTCTGCTGCGATACTGCGCGGCGGCTCTTATCGAACTGTAGAAGAACCCCTGAATTGAAATGCACTTTCGGTAGGAGCTAACTTGTTGGTGAGGCGGACTTTCTGACCAGGCAGGCCTGATGTCTCGCCAACAACTCGGCTCCTACAGGCCGCCCGTTTGCCGCGAGACCAAGGGGTGACCTGGACGCCCGCGCAGCTTCCACAGAGCGTGTGCTATCTTTTTCAATGACGGAACTAAAGGGCTTTGCTGACTTTTACGTCGCTGATCACATCGCTGCTATCGCCGTGCATTTTTTGCAGGGCATTCCTTGCTTCTTCTACAGATGCCGACTGTAATTGAGCGAACTCGAAGCGGCGTTCGCCGTTGAGTTTGTAGCTGACAGCAAATTTGGTAGTTCTTGGGGCAGGCGTGTTCACGTTGGCTCCTTCAGTATGGGTACGATCAGCTCAGTCGAGACGTTGAACGACGGACAATTTTGATTGAGTGCGTAAAACTGGTCTTGCGCCCACCGTTGGAATCCATCTTGCGCCCCGCAGTATCGATGGTGATGTTCCAGAATCCGGTACTCGGGACGGCGATCTTGGCCGGAAATTTGTCAAACGCACCGCCGTGATAGGTATGGCGTCCGCCGTTTTTAAAGGTGCGGAAGTTCGAGTCATTCATCAGGCGAATATTGCAGAGCTGAGAACACTCGATGACGACCAGGTCGTCTTCATTGAGGTGCTCGCGCTGGTGTACGAATTTCATGGGTGTCTCCGGCGTAAGGCTTTTTTCGAAAAATCAAAACGATAGCATGACGCGGGTCGGCATTTATCAGCGATTCAGGTTTTATTGCAGTCTGCGCGCTAAAAACGACTTTATACGGGATTTAATTCCCGCCAAGCTTGTCGTAGCACTTTTACCGGGAGGATTGTATGAAATTGGCTGTCGTAATTTTGGCTCTGGCGATGACTGGCTGTGCCACCGTCGCAGATATCGAACATACCCCAGCGACCATGAACGTGATGTCTGGCAAAACTCCCAAGGAATATACCGAGTGTTTCGTTGGCAAGATTGCCGACAGCCGCAAACCTCCGTTGATAGAGCCACACCACGACGGCTTGCGGGTGATTGTCGCGCAGAAGTTCAGTAAGGATCCTGCCGCAGTTCTGGATGTCGAAAGCCGTTCAGGCGGCAGTTCGATCAAGGTTTACGAGCGGCTGTCCAATGTGCCGATCCGCCCCAAGGATGTGCAGCATGCAGCGACATTCTGCATCTCGGGTTAAACCCTTTTATTTGCACACCACCAGCACGCTGCGATTTTTGTAGTTGCCTACGTCAACCCCGAGGGTCTTGTCACTTTCGGGAGGGCGCGGGGTGCCATCGGTGCCCACGATTTCATAGCCAGTACCTGCGCAGGATGCATCTGCCTTTTCGTAGCAGCTTGCCCATGACATCGCCTCGCCCGAACAGTCAATGTTCAGGCCCTGTCGGCCGTTTTTGAGGTAGGTGTTAGAGGCGGTTGCGCAGCCGGTAAGGGCCAGTACAGCAATAATGGACAAAACTCTGATCATGTTTTTCGTACTTCTTGAATGAGACGGGGGATAAGGTGCGTCAAGCGTCGTTGGTGCTATGACTGAACATCGGGGCCATCGTTCCGATATCATTCAACGCTTTTGCGATCAGGCTTTGTTTGAGGGGCGTCGACGTGCGGCTTTTGGCTGATCCTGCAACACGGCGGCGACTTCAACTGCGGCTTCTTCGCTGGCAAATGGGCCCGCTATCGCTTCTCCGTCTGCAGAGCAGGCCCACCATTGGCCGTCCTGAAGCTTTTTAATCAGGTAACCGTTTACGTTTTTTTCTTGCGACATTGCAGCAGTCTCTTTGGTGTGTGTGCAGCCGCACATCATAAAGCCCGGCTTGTATAACTGTCTCCTGCGTCGTGTCAGGAGGGCGTTTGCGTGGTATCAGTCAAGGAATAGTCCTACGCGTTACATGGTGATGGGCTACGCTTGGAAGGGCCTTTCAATGCAGTCCCGGCTGGGTGAATCAACCCGCGTGGCCGGGACCCTTTAGCTCGAATGAAGCAGGTTCGGCGGGTATGGCATTGAGCGTTAAAGTTTTCTCTGATGTTCTTAAATCTGAAATCGAGTGGAACTATCTGCTCGAGGATTCCTCTACCATGGCATCGAAAGGCCAGAGGCGGGGCATTGTAAGGTGATCGCCGCCTGATTAGACTGCGCCGCTAACGCCAATAGCCCTCATGAAGGACTTTTATGATCAAGAAATGCTTGTTCCCCGCAGCCGGTTACGGCACTCGCTTTTTGCCAGCGACCAAAGCCATGCCTAAAGAGATGCTGCCAGTGGTCAACAAGCCACTGATCCAATACGGCGTGGAAGAAGCTCTTGCTGCGGGCCTTAACGAAATTTCCATTGTCACCGGTCGCGGCAAGCGCGCACTGGAAGACCATTTCGACATCAGCTATGAGCTGGAAACGCAGATCAAAGGCACCGACAAGGAAAAATACCTGGTTGGTATCCGCAAGCTGATTGATGAGTGCAGCTTCTCCTACACTCGCCAGACCGAAATGAAAGGCCTGGGCCACGCAATCCTCAGCGGTCGTCCATTGATCGGTAACGAAGCCTTTGCTGTCGTACTTGCCGATGACCTGTGCGTGAACCTTGAAGGCGAAGGCGTATTGGCCCAGATGGTCAAGCTGCACAAGCACTATGGCTGCTCGATCGTCGCCATTCAGGAAGTACCTGCGAACGAAACGCAGAAATACGGCGTTATCGCTGGCGAAGAAATCAAGCCGGGTCTGTTCCGTGTAACCGACATGGTTGAAAAGCCAAAGCCGGAAGATGCGCCTTCCAACCTGGCGATCATTGGTCGTTACATCCTGACGCCGGACATCTTCGCGAAAATCGAAGCCACTGAGCCAGGCAAGGGTGGTGAAATCCAGATCACCGACGCTTTGATGAAGCAGGCAGCAGAAGGCAACGTGCTGGCCTACAAATTCAAAGGCACTCGTTTTGACTGCGGTGGCGCTGAAGGTTACATCGAAGCAACCAACTTCTGCTTCGAGCATTTCTACAAGAAAGGCAGCTAAGCCTCTGAGAATTCTTCAGACTTGCTTGTAGGACAAAGCCACCTTCGGGTGGCTTTGTCGTTTCTGGCTGATATGCTGTAGCTCTGCTCAGGAGATTTACATGGCTTACGACTTTGACCTCTTTGTAATCGGTGCCGGTTCTGGCGGTGTTCGCGCCGGGCGTTTCGCCGCTGGTTTTGGTGCGCGCGTGGCGGTGGCCGAGAGCCGTTACCTGGGCGGCACCTGTGTCAACGTGGGCTGTGTACCCAAAAAGCTATTGGTTTATGGCGCCCATTACGCTGAGGATTTCGAGCAGGCCAAAAGCTTCGGCTGGTCAACCGGTGAACCCGGCTTCGACTGGGCAACATTGATTGCCAACAAGGATCGGCAGATCCAGCATCTCAACGGTATCTATCGCAACTTGCTGGTTAACAGCGGCGTTACGTTGCTCGAAGGCCATGCGGCGCTCAAAGGGCCTCACGAAGTTGAGGTTAATGGCCAGACTTACAGCGCCGAACATATTCTGATCGCTACCGGAGGCTGGCCGCAGGTGCCGGATATCCCGGGGCGCGAACACGCCATCACGTCCAATGAGGCGTTTTATCTCAAACAGCTTCCAAAGCGCATCGTGGTCGTGGGCGGCGGGTACATCGCCGTCGAGTTTGCCTCGATTTTCCATGGCCTCGGGGCGGATACCACGCTGATGTACCGTGGCGAAATGTTCCTGCGCGGTTTTGATGGCAGCGTTCGCACTCACTTGCACGAGGAGCTGACCAAGCGCGGTATGGATGTGCGGTTCAATTCCGATATCGAACGCATCGAGAAACAATCCGATGGCAGCCTGCAACTCATTCTCAAGAACGGGGAGGAGGTGAGCGCCGATTGCGTGTTTTATGCCACCGGGCGTCGACCTATGCTCGACAATCTCGGTCTGGAGCACGTCAACGTCAAACTGGACAAGAACGGCTTCGTCGAGGTCGACGATAACTACCAGAGCAGCGAACCATCGATTCTGGCTATCGGTGATGTGATCGGCAGAGTTCAATTAACGCCTGTAGCGTTGGCCGAAGGTATGGCCGTCGCCCGACGCCTGTTCAGGCCGGAAGATTATCGCGCTGTGGACTACATGCACATTCCGACCGCCGTTTTCAGCCTGCCGAACATCGGTACCGTCGGGTTGGCCGAGGAAGAGGCGGAAAAAGCGGGTTATGCCGTGCGGGTTTTTGAAAGTCGCTTCCGTCCAATGAAGTTGACCCTGACCGATAACCAGGAACGTACCCTCATGAAGCTGGTCGTCGACGCCGACACAGACGTCGTTCTCGGCTGCCACATGGTCGGTCCGGAGGCGGGTGAAATCATTCAGGGGTTGGCCATTGCATTGAAGGCTGGCGCGACCAAGCGTCAGTTTGACGATACGGTGGGTGTGCACCCGACACTCGCTGAAGAGTTTGTCACCATGCGTTCCCCGGTTGATCGTTAGGCGCCGTTTGTGTAAATAGAGCTATGCCCGGGATTCAGGATGAAGGCCGGGTTGATCATATATTCCAGGAAGGACACCTGCGATGAGCAGTCAATACTATTGGGCGGCAATGCCATTGACCTTTGATGAGCAAGATATAGGCCCCATGCGCAACATTGACGCGTTGCTGGAGAGCGAGCGTCAATTCCGCAGCCTGGCCGACAACATGAGTCAGTTGGCATGGACTGCGGACTCCGCGGGCAATATTTATTGGTACAACGAGCGCTGGTATGACTATACCGGGGCTTCCCTGGAAGCCATGCGGGCGCTGGGCTGGCGCTCGGTTCATCACCCGGAGCATGTTGGTCGGGTCACCGCGCGGATGGTGCACTGCTTCGCGACGGGCTCGATCTGGGAAGACACGTTTCCGCTACGCGGCAAGGATGGTGGCTACAACTGGTTTCTGGCTCGCGCCTTGCCGATCCGCGATGAGCATGGGCATATCACCCACTGGCTTGGCACTCACACTGACATTACCGCCCAGGTCAATGCAGAAGAAGCGCTCCGCGAGCTCAATGAGAGCCTCGAGTTGCGAGTGGCCGAGCGTACTCGTGAGCTGGCCAGTATCAACGAGCTGCTGCAAATCGAAATGGCCGAGCGTGAGCAGGCCCAAGAAACCCTGCGTCATGCGCAAAAAATGGACGCCATCGGCCAGCTAACCGGCGGTATCGCCCACGACTTCAACAACATGCTCACCGGCGTACTTGGCGCTCTGGACTTGATGCAGCGACGCATTGCTGCTGGCCGGACGGGAGAGATTGATCGCTACATCAGTGCGGCCATGACCTCAGCCAATCGCGCTGCGGCGCTGACTCACAGGCTACTGGCTTTCGCCCGTCGACAATCGCTCAACAACTGTGCTGTCGATGTGAATCAGATGGTGACATCCATGCAGGAGTTGCTGGCCCGCACGACCGGCGAAAGCATTGAGTTGCGTATCGAGCTGAGCGAGGGGCTGCAGCTCACCAGTACCGACGAACATCAATTGGAAAACGCGTTGCTGAACCTTGTCATCAATGCTCGGGACGCGATGCCCGACGGTGGTCAGCTAACGGTTGCCAGTGAGCATGTCAGGGTTGAGGGGCGCTCGGGAGAGGTTTCGCCTGGTGAATATGTTCGTCTGAGTGTGCGTGATACCGGATCAGGTATGCCTGACGATGTTCTGGATCGAGCCTTCGATCCATTCTTCACCACTAAGCCTATCGGCCAGGGTACGGGCCTTGGTTTGTCGATGGTCTACGGTTTCGTCAAGCAAACGGGTGGTCATGTTGTGATCGACAGTGTCGAGGGGCAGGGCACGACGGTTCATCTTTACCTGTCTTGTGATCAAGACCTTGGTGAGCGCATCACGGCAGTCGTGACTGGGCTGGAGGCACCGCGAGCGGTCAGCGGCGAGTGTGTTTTGGTGGTTGAAGACGAAGAGCCTGTGCGCATGCTGGTGGTTGATGTGCTGCATGAGCTTGGCTATTCCACTCTGGAGGCGGGCGACAGCAAGGCTGCGATGCCTTACTTGCAGGGGCAGCAGCGTATTGATTTGTTAGTCAGCGATGTGGGACTGCCGGGCTTGAATGGTCGTCAGCTCGCCGAAATCGCCAGGCAGTATCGGCCTGATTTACGCGTGCTGTTCATGACCGGTTATGCGCCAGAGGCTCAGGTTCGAGGCGACTTCCTTGGGTGCGGCATGGACATGATGACCAAGCCTTTTACCGTGGATGAGTTGGGTTTGCGCGTCAGGACCATGCTTGAGCGCCACGATCAGGGCTAATCGGGGCGATGCTTTGAGGGGGCGGTCGTTGTGGAATGATCGTTTCGCAAGCCTTCCAGTGCCAACTCGGTCTTGATCAATATCAACTCCAATACCCGATTCTGCTGTAGCTGATCAGTAAGCTGCTGCCGGGCCTCGGCGCTGTCCTGTTGTGCGAGGCGAGCGCGCTCTTCAAGCACGGTGCAGCGGGTTTGCGTGCTCTGTAACTGTTCCAGCGTGCTGGCAGCTTGAGCCGAGGCTTTGGTTAGCTGGTCATTGTGAGTATCCAGCTCCCGCAGAGCACTGCGGTTCTCTGCCAATAGTCGCTCATTATCCCGCGTAAGCCGGGTGATATCTTGCTGATGTTGCGTCGCCAGGCTTTGCGTCTGACGCAACTCTGTCTGCAGCTCTAGAGCGTGTTCCTCATATCGTCGTTGCTCTTGCTCACGTTGTTGTTTTGCGGATTCGAGGGCTTTCAGGGTTTTTTCTTCCAGTGAGCGAATCTGTTCGTCTTTGTCTGCGAGTCGATTCATCAAATCCTGATTGGCTTGAGTCAGACGAGCATTCTGGGTGTGCTCCGTCTGCAGTCGTTCGCGGGTGGCAAGCAGCGTCGTTGCCTGCTCCTTCAATTGTTCGGTCTTGCGATTCCAGCGTGCGGTCATCTCTGCGAGCTGACTGTTTGCCTGATGCAGTGCTTCATCCTTCTGATAACACGTTACATCGAAGCGCGACTGAGCCTCATCAATGGTCTCTTGGGCCTTGCCTTGCAGGCGATGCGCGAGGCGGGTGACCAGTTCGGTCAACTCATCAGTGATGTCCGAAGGTGTTGTGCCTGCCCGATCGCTTTCGTCCAGCTCTCTCAGATAGCGATGGATGGTGGTTTTCGAGCCGGTGTTGCCCATTTCAATGCGTACTGAGTCGATGCTGGGGTGCTCACCGCGGGCCAGTAGCGCAAGTCTTGCTGTCTGTACCAAAGCCTTGTTGATGCCGCCGCGAGCCATTTCATGATCCTTTATTTCATACTGTGGTATGTACCCTGTAATTACATACTATTTGAGTTGTGATAGCGAATCGATTTTTTTGGTCTGGTTATTTGCCGGTGCAGGTTAAGAGCCTTGTTTTCGTCGTCTCGCATGCTGGCCGCGAATCGAAAGTTCGCCCAAGGGTGAGATTAGGGGAGGGAGAGGTGGGGAAATTGCCGAGTTTGAGCCTTTGCGAGGCGTTTGACCTTCAAAAGCGAAATTACCTTTCCTTCTATTAATAAGCCTCCCTTATAGTCAAAACCAATCGTGCACATGAGGTTTGCCAATGAGCCTACATAGGCCATTATGCGTAAGCTCTGTCTCATCGAATTAACAACCCACTAGGAGATTCACCGATGCCTATCATCAACAGCCAGGTAAAACCGTTCAAAGCCACTGCATTCCAGAACGGCTCTTTCGTAGACGTGTCTGAAGCTGACTTCAAAGGCAAATGGTCTGTCGTCTTCTTCTACCCAGCAGACTTCACCTTCGTATGCCCGACCGAACTGGAAGACCTTGCTGATAACTACGCCGACTTCAAAAAACTGGGCGTTGAAATCTACGGTGTGTCGACTGACACCCATTTCGCACACGCTGCCTGGCACAACACTTCGCCAGCCATCGGCAAAATCCAGTACCCACTGATCGGCGACCCGACTCACATCCTGTCCCGCAACTTCGACGTGCTGATCGAAGAAGCTGGTCTGGCTGACCGCGGTACTTTCGTGATCAACCCAGAAGGTCAGATCAAAATCGTTGAGCTGAACGACGGTGGTGTAGGCCGCGACGCTTCCGAGCTGCTGCGTAAAGTCAAAGCTGCTCAGTACGTTGCTGCACACCCAGGCGAAGTTTGCCCAGCTAAATGGAAAGAAGGCGAAGCCACTCTGGCTCCATCTTTGGACCTGGTTGGCAAGATCTAAGCCGTATGAACCGGCTTGGGGCGCTGAGCGCTTAAGCACGTAAACCGCATCGCCCCAAAAAACGCCCGGGCGACTATCGCCTGGGCGTTGTTTTTTCTACTTCCTGTTTTTCTAATTGCTAAAGGAATCGCCCGCATGTTGGACGCCAATCTTAAAGCCCAGCTGAAATCGTACCTGGAGCGTCTTACCCGCCCGGTCGAGATCGTCGCGTCCCTCGATGACGGCGCGAAATCCCAGGAAATGCTGGCGTTGCTCAATGACGTGATCAGCGTTTCGAAAGACATTACCCTTAATGACAGCGGCACCGACGTGCGTACCCCGTCGTTCTCGCTCAA
This sequence comes from Pseudomonas maioricensis, assembly GCF_022790535.1. Classification (GTDB taxonomy): domain Bacteria; phylum Pseudomonadota; class Gammaproteobacteria; order Pseudomonadales; family Pseudomonadaceae; genus Aquipseudomonas; species Aquipseudomonas maioricensis. Next base: position 212,004 of record NZ_LOHG01000011.1, on the reverse strand, counting down.
CAGCCCGGGACAAGACATCAGCCTGCGTTTCGCCGGTATCCCGATGGGCCACGAATTCACTTCGCTGGTATTGGCATTGCTGCAGGTTGGCGGCTACCCATCCAAGGCCAGCGCGGACACCATCGAACAGATTCGCGCACTTGAAGGCGAATTCACGTTCGAAACCTATTTTTCCCAGTCTTGCCAGAACTGCCCGGACGTCGTGCAGGCGCTGAACCTGATGGCAGTGCTCAACCCGAACATCAAACACATCGCTATTGATGGTGCGCTGTTCCAGGACGAAGTCACCGATCGCCATATCATGTCGGTGCCGAGCATCTACCTGAACGGTGAACTGTTTGGTCAGGGCCGTATGGGTCTGGAAGAAATTCTGGCCAAAATCGACACCGGTGCTGGTGATCGTCAGGCACAGAAACTCAATGCCAAAGAAGCGTTTGATGTATTGGTAGTTGGCGGTGGCCCGGCAGGCTCCGCAGCGGCAGTGTACGCAGCGCGCAAAGGTATTCGTACCGGTGTGGCGGCTGAGCGCTTCGGCGGTCAGGTGCTGGACACCATGGCTATCGAGAACTTCATTTCAGTGCAGCACACCGAAGGTCCGAAACTGGCTGTAGCGCTTGAAGAGCACGTCAAGCAGTACGAAGTGGACATCATGAACCTGCAGCGTGCAGACCAACTGATTCCCGGCAAGGACGGTGCGCTGCACGAAGTGAAATTTGCCGGCGGTGCTAGTCTCAAGGCCAAGACCGTTATTCTCGCCACTGGCGCACGCTGGAGGGAAATGAACGTTCCGGGCGAGCAGCAATATCGCAACAAAGGTGTTGCTTACTGCCCGCATTGCGATGGCCCGTTGTTCAAAGGCAAGCGTGTTGCGGTGATTGGCGGCGGTAACTCCGGCGTCGAAGCTGCCATTGATTTGGCCGGTATCGTGGCTCACGTCACATTGCTGGAGTTTGATGTGCAATTGCGGGCTGACGCCGTGTTGCAGCGCAAGCTGACCAGTTTGCCTAACGTAACGGTCATCACCAACGCGCAGACCACTGAGGTCACCGGCGATGAGCAGAAGGTCAACGGGTTGCGTTACAAAAACCGTGTGAACGGTGAGGAAGTCACGGTAGAACTGGAAGGTATCTTCGTGCAAATCGGTCTGCTGCCCAACACCGATTGGCTCAAAGGCAGTATCGAGCTGTCGCCACGCGGCGAGATCGTTGTCGACTCCCGTGGGGAAACTTCGCTTCCAGGTATCTTTGCTGCAGGCGACGTCACCACCACGCCTTACAAGCAGATCATCATTGCCCTGGGGGAGGGTGCCAAAGCCTCTCTCAGCGCATTCGATCACTTGATCCGAACCTCTGCGCCAGCGTAAGCACATAATGTTCAGGCAATAAAAAAAGGGCCTCATGATTATTCATGAGGCCCTTTTTGTTTGTGCTTACAGTGGTGTCGGCTGGATGATTTCTACCCAGTAGCCGTCCGGATCCTTGATGAATGCCAGGCTGTTCATGCGCCCGTCAGCGAGGCGCTTCTGGAAGTCCACGCCCAGTTTTTCAAAGCGTTCGCAGGCAACATGCACGTCCGGCACGGAAATGCATATGTGCCCAAACCCTCGAGGGTCAGTGTTGCCATTGTGGTAGGCAAACGCTGGATCTTTTTCGGTGCCGTGGTTGTGCGTCAACTCGAGAATGCCGGGAATGGACTTCATCCACACGTTACGAGCCGCGTCATCTGCAGGGATCTGACTTTTGTCGACCAGTGCCAGGAAGTACAGGCTGAATTCGGCCTCGGGGAAGTCACGCTTTTCAACCAGACTGAAACCCAATACGCGGGTGTAGAAGTCCAGTGACGCGGTAATGTCCTTGACCCTCAGCATGGTGTGGTTGAACACGAATTGCCGGGTCGCAACCTCAGGCTCTGCGGTTACGCCAGGGAAGGTATTAAGGTCTTGCAAACTCATGGATATCTCCGGTTGAGGTCTTCTGTATGGGCAAATGATACGGGCCGCCCGCGTCGAAGCCAAACCTGCGACTCAATTGCCGCGTGACAGCCCTTGTTCCCGAAGCTGCGGGCGGTCAGACTTTGTCGCCTATGTACTTGGGTGGTGCCCTCATGATTGACCCGCGATACAGATATTCATTCATTGGTTTTTTTCTGACGCTGGTCGTCGGAGGGGCTCATGCGGGTGATGCGGTTATCATCTGGCCGAGCGGCTGGCAAGTTGAAGAGCTGGGCGCTAGTGAGCCCGCTGCCGGGCAGCCTTCGCCTCAATCCAGGCAACGAGCAGCCAAAAATGACGAGGCGGGTAACCCGGTCATGGTCATGGAGCTTACCGAGTCGCGTCTGCAATCAGGCCATCAGGTGAATGTCGAGGGCGTGCTGCTGGAGATGCGTAAGGCTGTACAGGTGAATTTCGCGCGCAGTGGCTTCCAGAGCGTCTGTACCCGCATTCACGCGACGGAGCTCAGCAAGCTACCCGCAATGGAGACAAGCTGTACGATCACTCAGAACGGGGTGCACGTCATGACTCAGACGCTGGTGGCCGCGGCGACCGCTGATACAGCATGGTCGCTGTCATACGCAGGTTCTGCTGCCGGTTACGCGGCTACCAGTGATGAAGCCATGCAGATTCGCAATACATTGCGGCTAGGCGGGGCGCAGTGAATCCGTGGCATGCACGAATTTCAGGCAAAAAGAGGCCCGCCGAAGCGGGCATGGGGCGCTAATCCTTTAGCAGCCTCTATAGTGGAAGACGGCCTGTGAAAAAAACGTGAAGCCCGTGAGAAAAATCTGGAACGTCCGTACTTATAAATATCGGAATATTCTGACAAGTACCAATGATAATGCTGGTTGTTATTAGCATGGATTGCTGATGGCGGTTGCGGCATATGCATGTCGAGGACGGCGACGAGCCGTGCATATACATAGGTATCGTAATCGCAGGCTGAACAGTTATAGGCATCGTGATCCGCGTAACTCAATTCGAACTATATCCACAGCGCAGGCGACACGCGAACAGCGATTAATCTCAAAGAGTTATATCTGACGTCAGAGAGTTGTCGTTTTTATAAAAAAGCCCTGCAGAGGCAGGGCTTTTTAACGGGCAGAGTTTGATCAGGCGCGAAGCCATGAATCCACGGTTTCAACACCGTATTGCTCTTTCCAGGACTTCAGGCCGCGGTGGTTACCACCTTTGGTCTCGATCAGTTCACCGGTGTGCGGGTTTTGATAAACCTTGACGACGCGTGCGCGACGGCGCTTTGGCCCGGCTGCTACGGGCAGGGACGACGAGCCTTTTGGATCAAGGATCGTAATGATGTCGCGCAGACCCTTGTCATAGCTGCTCATCAAAGCCTGAAGCTTCTGTTCGAACTCGATCTCCTTTTTCAGGCCCGCATCATTCTTCAAGGACTCCAGCTGAGCCAGCTGTTCCTGAAGGGCTTTTTCTGCTGCGCGAAACTCGGCAAGTCTGGACAAATAACATACTCCGACGGTGATTGGCTGTTACCAGCGTCACAAAACGATAAGACAAGCGCTTGGGAAGAGTGCGTGTATTGAAGGTGCCTTAACGGAACCCAAGGTCGCGTTTTTCCCCGAGGGATTAACGCTTTCCTGTCGCTTCGCTGTGATGAAAAAAGGTGGTTTTAAAGCAGTAGCGTGCAAATCATGCACTTTTTTTTTGAGTTAGAAAATAGTTTTGATGCAATTAACTAGCGACGTGAATGACTAGAGTTGGTGGCCGCGCCACTCACGTTGTCTTATCAGATGAACTCGGCTGTAAGTTATTTCTGATATTAGCGGCTACCCCAAACAGCGTATTTTTTCGCTCGGCAGTCCTTTACAGCTAAAGCCCCTGTTGCAGGGCTGGGTCATCCGGGTTTTGCTGCTCAAGCTCGGCCTGCAGTACCTGTACGTTTTGCAGTTGCCCGGTTTCCTTCCAGTATCGAATCAACATTATTCTGGCCTGGCGGTTGGCGGGCTGGCGCTGGAGGATTTCGGCCAATTGTTTCTGCGCGGCTTCAAGTTGCTCAAGGTCGTGCAGTGCTACCGCCAGATCATAGCGGTAAGTCGTGTTGTCGGGCTCTAGTTCAACCGCCTTGGCCAGTGCAAGCAGAGCATATTCGCTCTGTTCGTGGTCAAGGAGCCACATGCCCAAGGCATGTTGTAGCCTGGAGGACTGCGGATGTTGGGCCAGCAGGCGGGCCAGCAGCTGGCGTGCACGCTCGGTTTGCCCTAGCTGGTCGAGTAGCTCCAGGTAGGCGATGGACGCTTCGAGGTTTTTTGGCTCCAGGTCCATCGCAACTTGCAAGGCAGCCAACGCAGAGGGTTTATCGCCGTTGTGCGCGAGCAGGCGCGCCAGTTGCACCTGGCTGGTGCCCGAAGGGGGCTGGGCCTTTAGGGCGGTCACGCAGAGTTCAACACTGTGCTGCAAGGCTGCGTAATACAGGCCCAGTTCATCCGGAGACAGGTCGAGCAGCGCCCACGTTGCGTCGAAGCGAACCGCAGGCTCCCGATCCTCGAGCATTGGCCCCAGCAGAATACTGCGCTTGCCGTCAGGTAGCATTTTTTGCGTGACGCCAATCGCTGCCTGGCGGACCAGCACCGAATCATTCTGCAGTGCCGCATCCAGCAACTTCAATGCCTGAGGACTTGGGTAGTTTGCGAGTTCAGCCAGCAGGCTGGCGCGACGAATGTCGGAGAGGTCGGTGCGGGCCAGGTGTTGATAGAGGACCCTTGCAGCGCCAGGCTTTCCGTTGTGTGCAAGTTCCAGGGCCTCGCCGTAAGTCTGGCTAAGCACTGGCGGAGCAGGCGGGGTTGACCATTGTCGTGTCAGGTAAACGACGCCTGCCAGCACGATCAGAACCAAAGCGGCTACCAGTCCGATACGGCGACGGGCAGTGTTTTTTGAAAAGTAGCCTCGAAAAGGCATGAGCACACCGATATCCATTTCTTTACGGCTTGCAGCTTCGTGGAGGGATGGCTTGGTGTCAAACGGTGTATGTTGAGTGTCCGGTATCTATAGTTCTTCCATTTAGTGATTTATGGGGACATATCACTAAACGCCAGACACCAAAAAGCCCCGAAATCGGGGCTTCCTGGTTTAAGCATTCAATCCATCAAGCCTGTGGCTGCCAACCTCCGCCCAGTGCTTTATAGATAGCGACAATGCCGTGATACAGCTCAATCTCAGCCTGAGCCTGTGAGTCCTCGGCCGCCAGACGCTCGCGCTCCGCGTCCAGCAGGACCAGGAAGTCTGCGGTGCCTTCGCGATACTGGATCGACGCCAGATTGGCCGCCGCGCGACTGGCTTCACTTTGCCGGATCAGAGAGACCAAACGTTGCTGACGTTTGTCATAGTCGCTGAACGCATTTTCCGACTCTTCCAGTGCCAATAACACTTGCTGCTCGTAGTTGGCCAGCGCGCCTTCAGCATCGGCGTCGGCGCCCCGGATTCGCGCTCGCACGCTGCCCAGGTCAAAAGCTGCCCAGGATATGCTCGGCCCTAACGACCATGCCCGGGCGGCTGAGGAGCCGATCTGCGACCCACGTCCCGCGGTGAAGCCCAGAAAACCACTCAGGCTGACGCGAGGGAACAAATCAGCGGTTGCGACACCAATCCGCGCAGTCGAGGAGGCCAGTTGACGCTCTGCCGAGCGAATGTCCGGACGCTGACGCAGCAACTGCGTCGGATCACCAATGGGCAGTGCTTTGGCAATGGCTGGCAGTTTCGCCGGGCTCAGATCAACACTCAGGCTTTCCGGACGTTCACCGAGCAAAGTCGCAATGCGATTACGCTGACGAACCTGCTCAGCTTGCAGTTGTGGGACCGAAGCTTCGACGGCGGCGAGGCGGGCGTCCGCTCTCACGACATCAAGTTCGTTACCCACACCGGCATCGCGCAGTTGTTCGGTAACGCCACGGGATTCCTGCTGGTTTTTCAGGTTTTCCCGGGCAATGCCTTCACGCAGCTGCGCACCGCGCAACTGGCCATAGGCATCTACTACTTCAGCGATCAGGGTGACCTGAAGCTGATACAGATTGGCCTCGGCAACGTCCTGATCGGCTTCGCTGGCTTCCAGTTCACGCTGGATCCGCCCAAACAGGTCCAGTTCCCAGGCCATGTCCAGGCCCAGATCGTAACGTTCACTGCTGACGCGGCGCTCGGTGATGCCAGGTTGCTGGCCTTTGCCGAGATCACTGCTGACCCGGCTGGTCACCACGGGCATGGCGTCATTGCTGACATCATCGCGGATCGCCCGGGCCGCTTTCAGGCGGGCAAAGGCGACGCGCAGTTCGCGGTTGTCGTTGAGCGACTTTGCCACCAGCTTATTCAGCGTCGGGTCGTCGAACTGCTGCCACCAGACGGTTTGCTGATGGCTGCGGTCATAATTACCTTTCTCCGCCGAAGCGACCTTGGCTGCTGCGGTATCGGGTGCCTTGTAATCAGGGCCGACCGCACAGGCCGCCAGTGCGAGAACCAGCAGGCTCGGCATGAACAGCTTTAACGAATTCATCAATGCGCCTCCGGGTTCAGGGTTTGCAGGCTCTGTGCCTTGGCTGCCTTGCGGGCCTCTTTGCGCTCAACAAAATTACGAATCAGCACGTAGAACACCGGTGTCAGCAGCAAGCCGAAGAAAGTCACCCCAAGCATCCCCGAGAACACCGCTACACCCATGGCGTGACGCATTTCTGCACCGGCACCACTGGAGAACACCAGCGGCACAACCCCCATGATGAACGCGAAGGAGGTCATCAGGATCGGACGCAGACGCAGGCGGCACGCTTCCAGTACGGCTTCCAGCGGCGACATGCCCTCGCTTTGCTTGTCCTTGGCGAATTCGACAATAAGGATCGCGTTCTTACAGGCCAGTCCCACCAATACGATCAGTCCGATCTGGGTAAAGATGTTGTTGTCGCTACCGGACAGGATCACACCAGTGATGGCCGACAGCAGTGTCATCGGTACGATCAGAATCACCGCCAGTGGCAGGCTCCAGCTTTCGTACTGAGCAGCCAGCACCAGGAAGGCCAGCAGTACGCACAGCGGGAAAACCAGCAGCGCGGTATTGCCTGACAGGATTTGCTGATACGTGATCTCCGTCCACTCGTAGGTCATGCCATTAGGCAGTTCGTCCTTGAGCAGTTTCTCCACGGCGGCCTGAGCCTGACCCGAGCTGTAACCCGGAGCCGCAGCGCCGTTGATTTCAGCCGTGATGAAGCCGTTGTAATGCATGACGCGATCAGGGCCAGCGGTATCGCTGACTTTGATAAAGGTCGCCAGTGGAATCATCTCGCCAAGGTTGTTGCGAACCTTGAGCTGACCAATCTGGTCGGCATCCTGACGGAACTGTTGTTCAGCCTGAACGTTGACCTGATAAGTACGACCGAAACGGTTGAAGTCGTTGGCGTACAGCGAGCCCAGATACACCTGAAGGGTGTCGAAAATGTCGCTGATGGCCACGCCGTGGGTCTTGGCTTTTTCACGGTCAATGGCAGCATCGACTTGCGGCACGTTCACGGTGTAGCTGGTGAACAGCCCGGCCAGTTCCGGCACGCTGTGGCTCTTGGCGATGATGTTCATCGTCTCTTTATAGAGCTCGTCGTAACCGAGGTTGCCACGGTCTTCGATCTGCAGGCGGAAACCGCCGATGGTACCCAGGCCTTGTACCGGCGGTGGCGGGAAGATCGCCATGTAGGCGTCCTGAATGTCGCCGAATTTGCCGTTCAATGCACCCGCGATGGCACCCGCTGACAGGCTGGCGTCTTTACGGTCTTCAAAAGGCTTGAGGGTCACAAACACGATGCCGGCGTTCGGGCTATTCGTGAAACCGTTGATGGACAGGCCAGGGAACGCCACCGCACTTTCAACACCTTCCTGTTTCAAGGCAATGTCGGACATGCGTTTGATGACGTCTTCGGTACGGTCCAGGCTGGCCGCGTCCGGCAGTTGGGCGAAAGCCACCAGATACTGTTTGTCCTGAGGCGGCACGAAGCCTGTTGGTGTGGTGGCGAAACCGAAGTAGGTCAGCACCATCAGGCCGCCGTAAAGCACCAGGGCAATGCCGCTGCTGCGGATCACGCGACCGACGATTCCCACATAGCTGTTACTGGCGCGTTCGAACACGCGGTTGAACGGCCGGAACAACCAACCACCAAATATTTTGTCGAGGCCGCGCGAGAAACGATCCTTTGGCGCGTCGTGAGCCTTGAGCAGCACGGCTGACAGCGCCGGAGAAAGAGTCAGGGAGTTGAAGGCCGAAATCACCGTGGAAATCGCAATCGTCAGGGCAAACTGCTTATAGAACTGCCCGGTCAATCCGGAGATGAACGCAGCCGGGATGAATACCGCACACAGCACCAGTGCCGTGGCGATGATTGGCCCTGTCACTTCTTTCATGGCCCGTTTGGTGGCTTCGACCGGGGTCAGCCCGAGTCCGATGTTTCGCTCGACGTTTTCCACCACCACGATGGCGTCGTCGACCACGATACCGATGGCCAGAACCAGTCCGAACAGCGATAGCGCATTGAGTGAGAAGCCGAACATGTGCATCACGGCGAACGTACCGATCAGCGATACCGGTACCGCAGCCAACGGAATGATCGAAGCACGCCAGGTCTGCAGGAACAGGATCACCACCAGCACAACCAGAATCAACGCCTCGAACAGGGTATGGATAACCGCCTCGATCGAGCCACGAACAAAGATCGTCGGGTCGTAAACGATGCTGAAATCCATTCCTTCAGGGAAGTTTTGCTTTAGTTCGGTCATTTTTGCCCGAACTTCGTTGGAGATGTCGATGGCGTTGGAGCCAGGGCGCTGGAAGATTGGAATCGCCACAGCGGGCTGGTTATCCAGCAATGAGCGCAAGGCGTATTGGTTGGAGCCCAGTTCGACGCGCGCTACATCGCGCAGTCGAGTGATTTCGCCATCGGCGCCGGAGCGAATCACGATGTTTTCGAATTCTTCTTCGCTGACCAGACGGCCCTGAGTGTTCACTGACATCTGGAAGCTGGTAGCGCTAGGCGAGGGCGGTGCGCCCAACTGGCCCGCAGCGACCTGACGGTTCTGTTCGCGAATAGCGTTTACAACATCGGTCGCGGTCAGATTGCGCGAAGCAGTCTTGTTTGGGTCCAGCCAGACTCGCAACGAGTAATCGCCCATACCGAACAACTGCACGTCACCGACACCGCCAAGGCGAGCCAGCTCGTCCTTGATGTTGAGGATGGCGTAGTTGGACAGGTAAAGCATGTCGTAACGTTTATCCGGCGAGGTCAGGTGGACCACCATCGTCAGATCGGGCGACGCCTTGTCTACGGTGATACCGATGCGCGTCACTTCTTCGGGCAGTTTCGGCTCGGTTCGGGTGACCCGGTTCTGAACCTGTACCTGCGCGTTATCCAGGTCAGTACCCAGCGCGAAAGTGATGGTCAGGGTGATCTTGCCGTCGGCGGTGGATTGCGAAGACATGTACAGCATGTTTTCGACACCGGTAATGGCTTGCTCCAGCGGAGCCGCGACGGTTTCGCCGATGACCTTGGGGTTGGCGCCCGGGAAGTTGGCACGAACGACCACGGTTGGCGGTACGACTTCGGGGTATTCACTGATCGGTAACTGGAAGAGTGAAATCGACCCGGCGATCAGGATCAACAGCGACAGCACTGCCGCGAAGATCGGACGCGAGATAAAGAATTGAGAGAAGTTCATCAGTGGTTTCCCTTAACCGCGTGGCGCGGCGATGCCGGCAACTTTTTCAGGTGCTTTAGGCTTCACTTGCGGCAAGTTGCTGGCTTCCAGAGCCTGGCGTTGTTTGAGTAGCGCGGCGAGGGTCTCGGCGCTGGCCATCGGAGTGACTTCCGGGGTAACCGGCTGGCCTGGACGCACACGTTGCAGGCCCTTGACGACGATGGTGTCGTCTTTGCTCAGGCCGCTACGCACGATGCGCAGACCTTCGACTTTTGGCCCCAGCTCAACCGGGCGGTAAGAGGGCTTGTTGTCCTTGTCCATGACCAGCACGAATTTCTTGCCCAGATCAGTGCCGACGGCTTCATCGTTGATCAGCACCGCGGAGTAGGTACCGCTGCCAACCAGTTTGACCCGTGCATACAGGCCCGGGGTGAAGCTACCGTCGCTGTTGTCGAATACAGCGCGACCGCGAATGGTGCCGGTACGCGGGTTGACCTGGTTGTCGACGAAGTTCATCTGGCCCTGGTGTGGGTTGCCAACTTCATTGGAAAGCCCCAGGTACACCGGAGTCGTTTGGCCACGTTGGCCTTTGCGAGCCAGCTCGGTGTATTTAAGGAAGACACGCTCATCGGCGTCGAAGTAGGCGTAAACCTTGTCGGTGGAAACCACGCTGGTCAACGGCGTCACGTCGGCGGTGACGATGTTACCGGCTGTGATTTCGGCGCGGCTCACGCGACCACTGATAGGCGACGTCACGCGGGTGAAGCTCAGGTTGAGTTTTGCCAGGTCCAGCTGGGCCTGAATGGCCGCTACACCGGCACGGGCTTCTTGTGCAGTGGTGGTGCGCGAATCAGCCAGTTCAGCGGAGATAGCGTTGTTGGTTCGCAGGCGCTCACCACGCTGGGCTTCGTTTTCACTGCGGGTTGCCGTCGCGCGAACTTGCTGCAGTTGTGCTTCGAGGCGGCGAACTTCTGACTGGAACGGGCGAGGGTCGATCTGGAACAGCACGTCGCCTTTCTTGACCAGCGCGCCATCAGTGAAGGCTACGGCATCGATCTGACCGGATACGCGAGGGCGAATCTCTACGGTTTCGGGGGCTTCGAGGCGACCGGTGAACTCATCCCACTCGTTGACGGGTTGTTCCAGAACCTTGGCAACACTGACTTTGGCTGCCGCAGGCGCGACCGTCGCTTCAGGCGCTCCGCCGCAAGCGCTTATCACCACCAGCGCCAACGCGGCGAGTGGAAAGCGCAATTGATTGAATTTCTGAGCCATGGGAATGTCCGCCGGAATATTAAGATGGGCGGATTCTGTTCTTGAGGGTTGTATTGCACGAATCGAATGAAACAAAAGTTAATATCATTCGGAATGATATTGAGTATCGCTCGGCGGGTAATAATCCGGTGGTTTGCGGAGTTGCGCAGAATTCTGTGGGAGCAGAGCTTGCTCGCGATAAGGCTGGACGCGATTCACTTTGGACCGCTTCCAGCCTTATCGCGAGCAAGCTCTGCTCCCACAGATCCTCATTCGCAGATAAGTAGAGCAGTATCACTAATCAACTAAAAATCATAAGCCAGTTTGGTGTACCAGTAACCGCCACCCGGGTAGAACGGCGGGTTGCCATACGGTGCCAGGCCGAGGTTGCTGTAAACCGCATTTTTTGATGGCCGCACGTCAAAGATATTGGTCCCGCCGATGCTTACCGTCAGTTGATCAATAAAGGTGTAGCTGACGTCCAGATCGGTTATCCACTTGGCGCCAAAGCTACGATCGCCACTGGGATTGACGGCCAGTGTCTTGACTGCGCCGTTTCGGCTGGTCTGCAGGTTTACCGCCAGGTCGTCGACCTTCCAGTTGGCGCCCAGTATCCATTTGGTCTTGGGTGATGCTTCGGTCAAATCGCCTTCGCGATCACGTCCTACCAGGGTGACACCGGAGCTGGCCAGCGCAGCAGGCGTATCGCGCACGCCTTCAATAGTGGTTTTGTTCCAGTTGAAGCCCAGGCTCCAGCGCACCTCTCCCCAGGCATCCAGCGGAGTACTGTGGTCGGCAACGATATCCAGACCCCGCGTACGGGTGTCGAATGCGTTGGTGTAATAGTTGACCCACGTGCCGCTGGGGACGCCTTGAGCGGTGAGGATGCCGTTGATCACCCCGTTGCCCTGATCATAAATGTTGCTGGTCAGTGCAATTCGATCATCAATGTCGATCAGGTAAGCATCCGCCGTAACACTGGTTCGGGGTGCCGGTTGCCAGGTCAACCCCAGCCCGAGGTTGCGCGACTTCTCCGGTTTCAGATCATCGCCGCCTAACGCTGCGGCCAGGTTGCTGCCTGACGGGGTCAGGCGGGTCACGGCCGGTACGACGTTGCCGTTTACATCGACAGCGACCCGATTGTCCGCAACCGTATAGCCGATCTGGGTCAGGGAAGGGGCACGAAAGCCGGTGCCGACAGTGCCACGTACGGCAACCGTATCGGTCAGTTCGTAACGGGAGTTCACTTTCAGGCCAAAGGTATTGCCTGAATCGTCGTCGTAATGTTCAACCCGTCCCGCGACGTCGAGAAACCAGCGATCCGTCAGATCAAAGCCAAGGTCCAGGTAGCCCGCATAGTTGTTGCGAATCAGGTTGACCTCATCCTCCGGGCGAATGGTCACGGCCGCCTGAGCCCCCGAAGCGGCAGGGTAGGTGCCGGTAATATAGGCTTCCGGATCACCCGCGAAGGTGCTGAAACGTTCCCAGCGATGTTCCAGCCCCGCTGATACTTGCACAGGTGGGGTCAACTGAAACAGGCTGTCGTAGCGACGGGTGAAGTCCAGGTTGTTAACCCATTGTTCAAAGCGGAAAGTCGCCAGATTGTCGAATTTGGTCGGCGACGCCGTGCCCAGTGACGGATTGATATTCAAGTCGCTGGAGTGATGAACGTTGTTCCGTCCGTAGGTGGTGCTCAGGTCCCAGTTCCAGTCGGCGGCCTCGCCCTTGCCACCGAACAGAAACTGGTAATCGGTATCCTTGATGTTGTTCAACGGGTAGTAACCGTCGGGGAGCACTTCGGGCACCGAGGCAGTGCCAGTGGGCAGGCGAAAATAGTTAGCGGCCTCTGCGTCGCGCTCGCCATAAGTGGTGAAGGAGTACAACGTCAGATCTTCCAGCGGTAATTCGGCGTTGTAAGCGAGGTTAAAGGCTTTCAAATCCGGATCGCCGTTCTTGATTGCCACGCGATCCCAGGACGCTTCTTTTGCCGGGTCGCTGAACGCCCGAACGCTACTGTCCGCCTTGTCGTTCCAGGCGGCTTCACCTCGTTTGCGGGCATCCGCTGAAAAGTGGAAAAAGCCTTTTTCGCCAAGGGTAAAGCCTTGGTCACCTGCAATCTTCAGGGTTTCTCCCGCGCCCGAGAATAGCTTGCCGTAGGTGCTTTCATAGTGCCCGCCGGAATCACCGGACTTGAGAATAATGTTGATCACCCCGGCAACTGCGTCAGAACCGTACTGAGCGGCAGCGCTGTCCTTGAGCACTTCGATGTGGTCCACGGCGCTGACCGGGATCAGATCGATATCCACTGCGTTGGCACCGCTGTTATCGATTGAGCCTCGCTGACCCACTGCGCCATTGTGCCGCCGCTTGCCGTTGACCAGCACCAGCGTGTAAGCCGGCCCCAGGCTTCGATTGCTCAGCGGCCGGGTCACCGAGTTGTAGCCCGCAATATTTGTTCCGAAATTGAAGGAGGGCAGCAGTTTGGCGATCGCTTCAGAGAGTTCTGCGCGGCCCGTTTTTAGCAGTTGATCACTGTTGATGATGTCGATAGGCGCAGGACTGTCTGCCACTGTCCGCTGTTGTCCTCGTACGCCGGTGGATATCACCGTAACGGTGCTGAGCCTGGATTCGTCATTGTCGGCCTCGACGAGGGGCGAGAATGCCCCGAGCAACAAAGCAGCGGTGAGTGTTGAAAGCGGGAACGTTTTGGCAGCGCTTGCTGCAAGCGTCTTTGTCATGTCGGGCGGTGTCCATTGAACTGGCACTGGCCCGTGGTGAGGGTGCAGATTGGTTGGTCTGATAGAGGTTGTGATGCCTGAAACGATGTCGTCTGCTATGAATGTTATTTGCATAACAAAAGCGTTGGAAATGCTATTTTGGAATATTGATATTATTCTTTAAAGGCATTATGTAGGTCTTATGTATGAAATAACCTGATAGTAGGCGAGGGAGGTATAACCCTGGCTGTACCGGATGCGTCGACACGGGAAACGTGTCACCCGGCAACAGATTCCTCGATGGCACATCGCCATTCGTCGCTAAAACCCAATAAAAATCGAAATATTGCCGAAACAGAAAATATCCACGCAACTTTCTGCAGGCCTTACAAGTCGGAGCTTTGACTTCGATGATGTCTCATGGCCATTATCGAATGGCGCTCGTAGTGTCACGCTATCAAGTGCGTTGCAAAGGGGTCAAAGAAGTCCCTGCTTATTAGAGAAACGGATTGTTCTCACCTTCACTAAAAAATCGCCCCAATAAGGGCTGTGAGAATCCTATGAACATCCTTGCTCCTGCCGTTTACCTGTCCAGCCGTCTACGTTTTCCCGCAAAATTCGCACTGCTTGCCTTCATCGTCCTGATTGCGCTTTCACTCCTTGCTGCACGAATAGTTCACCAGATCAATGACAGCATTGAAGGGGTGCGTTCAGAGCAACTAGGCCAGCGCTACTTGATGGATGTCACGCCTGTCCTTCGCCTGTCGATGATGCAGCGTGCGCTGACCAACCGATTGTTGAGTGGTGACTCCACTGCTCAAGCTGATTTCGCTGCCAACCAGGCGAAGCTTCAGGACGCTTTTTCAAAGCTTGAATCTACTGACCGACAATACAATGTGACGCTGGAAACAGGCGACCGCGTGCAGCGCTTGCGCTCGGGGGCTCAGCGACTCGTCGATCAGGCCAAACCTGATGCCAATCAGATGAAAGCGTTCGATGAGTGGAACGAGCAACTGACTCAGACATTGAATTTCATCTATTTCGTTTCAGCCACTTCCGGCATGGTGCTGGATGAAGATTACGCGTCGCTGTTCATGATTGACCAAAGCACGCTCAGGTTGCCTCGACAAATCAATATCGTCGGGCAGCTACGAGGCCTGGCCAGTGGGTTGCGCAATGGGCAACCATTAAGTGACAGCACTCGTTCTTCATTGCAATCGTTGCTAAAGCAAGAAGCCCAGATACGCACAGAACTCCAACAGAGCATCGGTCTTTTGCGCCGCAAGGAACCCGCTCTCGCTGACAGCATTCAACAGCCGGTAACCAACGCGCTGGCGAATCTGGACAGTTTTCGCAACGACATTGAAGCGTTGATACGCTCGACGAGCGACACCATCAGCGGCGTGCAAGACCTGCCAGCAAAAGGCAACGCTGTGGTGGCCGACTTGTACAAGGCGCAGGACATGCTTCAGGAGTCACTGTCTGAACTGCTGGAACAGCGAGTCGGCGAAAAAACAGCAGACAGAGCGTTCATATTGGGCGGCTTGGCCCTTATCGGCCTGCTGCTGATCTATTCATTTGCTGGTATTTACACCTCAATGCGGCGTGCCATCGACGGTGTGCTGAGTGCTACGCAGCTTATCGCCCAAGGCGATCTCACGGCCCGCGCGAAAGTGCAGGGTAAAGATGAGATGGCAGACATCGGTAATGGCCTCAACCATATGGCGCAAGCGTTCAGCACGTCGTTGACTCAGGTTGAGCAGAGCTCGCAGTCCGTATCGGAAGCCGCTCAACGCCTGGGCTTGTCGATTGATCGCGCCAGGCAGTCAATGGGTTCCCAGCAGGGTGAGACTGAGCAAGTCGCCACGGCGATCAACGAGATGACCGCAAGCGTTGCAGACGTTGCGCAAAATACCGAGGGTGCCGCTCGAGCTGCGGAGCAAGCCAGCCAGGCTTCTAATACTGGTCTGGCGGTGATGCGCGACACCCGGATAACAGTAGAAGAACTGGCCAGTGAAGTTGAAGCCAGCGCTGACAAAGTGTCTG
This sequence comes from Pseudomonas maioricensis, assembly GCF_022790535.1. Taxonomy (GTDB): domain Bacteria; phylum Pseudomonadota; class Gammaproteobacteria; order Pseudomonadales; family Pseudomonadaceae; genus Aquipseudomonas; species Aquipseudomonas maioricensis. Next base: position 196,311 of record NZ_LOHG01000011.1, on the reverse strand, counting down.
CGCTTGCCCTGCACAGCCAGGAAATCGGCGGCGTGATCGAGGTGATCCGCAACATTGCTGATCAAACCAATCTGTTGGCGCTCAATGCGGCCATCGAAGCTGCCCGCGCTGGTGAGCAGGGGCGCGGCTTCGCAGTGGTTGCTGACGAGGTCCGGACCCTGGCATCGCGTACGCAGAATTCGACCGAAGAAATTCGTCGGATTATTCAAGAGTTGCAACTTGCAACCACGGCGGCAGTAGAGCAAATGAAAGCGGGCAGGCACAGAGCGCAGGATTGTATTGCGTCTGCTGACCTGGCTGCGGCCAGCCTTGATGAAATCAATAACGGTGTTGACCGGATTGTCGGCATGAACACCCAGATCGCCAGTGCCGCGGTGGAGCAGCATTCGGTGTCCGAAGACATCAACCGCAATGTTACTGAGATTCGTAATGGGAGCGAGGCACTCAGGGAAGAGATCGAAGATAACGCGGTCACCGCTAACGAGTTGTCGACGTTGGCTGGCGAACTACGAATGGTGGTGTCACGTTTCAAAATGTAGAACGTGATCACTGGCACTCATAACGCGAAAACGGAGCGATCGCTTTTGCCGGTCGCTGCCGTTATCTGGATAGCAAGAGGTTTCAATCGAGCTATCCCAACCGATTCCTTTTTGTCGTTGCGGTGCCGCATGCTGAATACCCTCCTGGATCGCCCCAGCTCCAAAGATCCTCAAACGCTGATCGAGGTCGAGCAGACCATCGTCTCAGGCGTGCGTGCGTTGCGCTTTAGCGACGATCTTGAACAACGCTACGAAGCAGAAACACTTGAGCAGCGGCGTCAATTCCTCACCATCGTCGGTATTGGAGGAGGGCTGGTTTACAACCTGTTCCTGATCAGCGACTGGCTGACACTGCGCGATGTATTCACCTACGTCGCACTCGGACGCTTGTGCCTGATTACCCCTCTGTTCATCGTGCTTTTGCTGCTGGTTCAACGTCTGACACAACGATGGTCGCTGGAAACCGCTGCAGCGATGGGTACCGTACTGGCGTCGCTGATGCCGTTGGTGGTCATGATCTACAGCGACAGCCCCTACAGGCTTCATTATCAATTGGGGATGCTGTTGCTCATGGTGTATTGCACGATGATCCAGCAGCTACCGCTGCGTTACGCTGCGCTGGCGATGAGCGTCATGTTGATCATCCAGTTGGTGACGACCTATCTTGCCAATTTTGCAGACTTCCTGATCTGGCAAGCCAATGCACTGTTATTTGTCGCCACAGTGGCGCTGTTGTTAATGGCGTCTTATTTCCTGGAACGGGGCAGCCGCATGAGCTATCTGTTCGCGCTGAGAGGGCGTTTGTTGCAGGTGCAATTGATGGAGATGGCCCGCACTGATGCGCTCACGCAATTGTTCAACCGGCGCTATCAGGAAGAAGTCCTGATGTCCATTTGGGAGCACGCCTTGCAGACGCCCACGAAAGTGGCCGCGATCCTGCTGGATATCGATCACTTCAAACTCTACAACGACAGTTATGGCCACCCGCAGGGCGATACCTGCCTCAGATTGCTGAGCGAAACTATTCAGCAGACCGCAAAAAACACAGGAGCGTTGACGTTCCGTTTTGGTGGCGAAGAGATTCTGGTGTTGATGATTAATGCGGATGCCAACAAAGTCAGCACGTTAGCCGAAGCACTGCGGGCGGCAGTTGCCAAGCTCAATGTTCCGCATCCGGTATTGGGCGAAGGTGCCAGGGTCACTATCAGCCTGGGGCTGGCGGTTGCAGTCGCGCCTCAAGTCAGTGCCGGAGCGTTGATCGGTGCTGCTGATGCCGCGCTTTATACCGCCAAGCATGCGGGTCGTGACCGTCTATGCATGGCACCGTAGCGCAGCAAGTGAGTGGCTTTCGGCAGCTCCTTGCCATGCGTTTTCAACTCAAGGGTTTACATTTTCTTGTCGGGAGCGGAAGAGGGAGTCACTGACCCCAGAATAGCTTCGCGACTGGCGGCGAGAATCTCATCGGCCAGTGTTGAGTCATCCGGGCATGCACGAGACAGGACGATTGCCCCGAGTGCCTGCGCCATGACAGCAAGACGCCGTTTGCGTAATTGGGCAGAGTCCGTATCGTCCGAATGCCCTGCGCCTTCTCGTAGCGTGGCCAGTTGGGTTTCGATACCAGCAGCAAATGTAGCCCGAACCTCGTCCTCCTTACGCGCAGCATCTGCGCATAACGCTGCCATCGTGCAACCGGTGGAACGGTCGTCGCGATGCTCGCGGGAAAGATAAACCTCAATGAACTCCTGAACTGATGCTCCCGCCGTCAGCGCTGCAGATTGGGCGATGCCGCAACTGGCTGACTCGGCCATCAGATCAGCCTTGGAGCGGAAGTGTTTGTAGAAACCGCCCTGAGTAAAGCCAGCCGCCGCCATCAGATCAGCAATGCCAACCCCGTCATAACCGCGTTCCCGAAAAAGGGCCGATGCGGTTTCGACAATGTGCGCGCGATTCGCTTGGGCCTGTTGCCTGGTGACTTTCATCGCTTACCCATTCAAGTTTGTACCGTTATGAGTGCGACACTATACATTGATGTTGATCGACATCAAACCGTTGACATTTTAGATTGCGACCGTAATCATTGGCTTCATCCACACATCAGAAGCCAAAACAAATGTCCGACAAAACGTTATTCGAACCCTATGCCCTCGGCGACCTGACCCTCGCCAATCGTGTTGTCATGGCGCCATTGACCCGTAACCGTGCCGGTGCGGGCTTGGTCCCCGGCGAATTGGCTGCCACTTACTATGCCCAGCGCGCTTCGGCAGGGCTGATCATCACCGAGGCCACACAAGTTTCAGCGCAGGCTCAGGGCTATCAGGACACACCCGGTCTTTACACGCCCGAACAGATTGCGGGCTGGCGCAAGGTTACCGATGCTGTGCATGCCGAGGGCGGAAGGATCTTTGTCCAGCTTTGGCATGTAGGCCGCGTGTCTCACGTTGACTTGCAACCGGGTGGTGCAGCGCCGGTCGCGCCTTCAGCGCTACGGGCGCAGACCAAGGTCTTCGTTAACAATGAATTTGCTGACGTTTCCGAGCCGCGCGCGCTTCAACTCGCGGAACTGCCTGGCATCGTCAACGATTTTCGTCAGGCAGCGGCCAACGCCATTGCTGCTGGTTTTGACGGTGTGGAAATTCACGGAGCCAACGGCTATCTGTTGGAACAGTTCATCAAGGACGGTGCCAACCAGCGTACTGATGCCTACGGTGGCTCTATCGAAAATCGCTCACGCCTGTTGCTGGAAGTGGTCACGGCCGTGGTTGAAGAAATCGGGGCAGGGCGCACGGGCGTGCGTATCTCACCGGTTTCGCCTGCCAATGCAATTTCCAGCAGCGACCCGCAACCGCAGTACGAGTACATCGTCGAGCAACTCAGTGCCCTGGGCGTGGCTTTTCTGCATGTGGTGGAAGGCGCAACGGGTGGTCCGCGTGATGTGGCCGAGTTCGACTACGCGGCACTGCGCAGTCGCTTCAAGCAGACCTATCTGGCCAATAACGGCTACGACCTGAAACTTGCCACTGAGCATTTGAATGCTGACAAGGCTGACCTCGTTGCCTTTGGTCGTCCTTTCATCAGCAACCCGGATCTGGTCGAGCGATTGAAAACCGGAGCAACACTGGCGCAGCTCAACCCGGCCACGCTCTATGGCGGCGGCGCGGCAGGTTATACCGACTACCCGACCATTTCCGGCTGAAGCGCTTAGCTACCACGCCTGATCGAACCCCAATTTTTGAAGGATTCCCATGACAAAGCTCGCTACTGTACTCATCACCGGCGCCTCTACCGGTATCGGCGCCACCTACGCCAAACGCTTCGCCAGCCGTGGTCATAACCTGGTGCTGGTGGCACGTGACAAGACCCGCCTTGACGCGCTGGCAGCGCACTTGCGCGAAGAAAACGGCGTTGCAGTTGAAGTGCTGCAAGCCGATTTGACCCGGGCTGCGGACCTCACTGCACTTGAAGCTCGCCTGCGCGACGACGCTGATATTGGCATTCTCATCAACAACGCTGGCATGGCTCAGTCGGGCGGGTTCGTCCAGCAGGAAGCAGACGCTATCGAGAACCTGATCACCCTTAACATCACTGCGCTGACCCGCTTGGCCGCCGCAGTCGCCCCGCGTTTTGCTCAGTCAGGTACAGGCTCAATCATCAATATCGGCTCGGTGGTGGGCCTGGCACCCGAGTTTGGCATGACGATTTATGGTGCTACCAAAGCGTTTGTGCTGTTCCTGTCTCAAGGCCTGAACCTTGAACTCTCTCCAAAGGGCGTTTATGTCCAGGCCGTTCTGCCTGCCGCGACGCGCACTGAGATATGGGAGAGGGCGGGAATCGACGTTAATACCATTGCCGATGTAATGGAGGTTGATGAGCTGGTCGATGCCGCTCTGGTCGGGTTCGACCGCCGTGAACTCGTGACCATTCCACCGCTGCACGTCGCAGAGCGCTGGGATGCACTGGATGGAGCGCGTCAGGGCTTGTTGTCTGACATCCGCCAGGCCCATGCCGCCGAGCGCTATCAGCCGAAAGCCTGATGGTTCTGGTTTCGTAACATACAGGCTTCCTGCGAAGTTGTTTGCGGGGAGCACTCGGCAGGGGGCTTTGAAAAAACGCACACAGGGGATGCGCTTAGCCTGCCGGGATTTCCCCGCACATTATTCGGAATCAGAGCACCATGAAAGCGCTTGTTTTTAAACGCTACGGCAAATCCCCTGATGTGGGCTTTGCTCAGGTTTCACTGCCAGTGTTAAAGCCCGATGAAGTGTTGGTCGAAGTGCACGCTGCCGGGATCAATCCTATCGACAACATGATCCCAACCGGCATCTTCAAGCCCGTCCTGAAGTTCCAGCTGCCCGCCGTTCTGGGCAGTGACCTGGCTGGCGTAATCACCGCGGTCGGTAGCGGCGTGACTCGCTTCAAGGTTGGGGATGCGATCTTCGCCAGCCTGTTCGACCTCGGCACCGGCTCAATCGCCGAGTTTGCGGTTGTACCGCAAAGCGCGGCCGCATTGAAACCAGCCAACCTGGACTTTGTGCAAGCGGCGTCGATTCCGATGGTTGGGCTGACCTCGTGGCAAGCGTTCAGGGAACGTGCTGATCTTCAACCGGGCCATAAAGTATTTATTCCGGCCGGCTCTGGAGGCATTGGCAGTTTTGCGATCCAGCTTGCGAGATATCTCGGCGCCAAAGTGGCAACCAATACCAGTACGGCCAATGTGCAACTGGTCAGCAGTTTGGGTGCAGAGACGGTGATCGATTACAAGAAGCAGGCATTCGAGACGGTGCTAAGTGACTACGATCTGGTGCTCGGAACGCTCCGGGGCGACGCGATAGAGAAGTCCGTTGACGTTCTCAAGCCTGGCGGCAAGATCGTTTCGCTGGTTGGCCCTTTGGATAAAGCGTTCGCCCGTGCACGCGGATTGAACAGCTTGCTTGGCTTCATCTTTGGGCTTATGAGCCGCAGGATTATGCGGCTCACAAGAAACAGAGGGGTGACCTATTCCTTCCTCTTCGTTCGGCCCGACGGCGATCAACTCGGCGAGATTGCCAAGTTGCTTGAAGCCGAACAGATTCGTCCGGTGATCGACAAGGTTTTTGCGTTCGAGCAAGCAAAAGACGCGCTCGAATACCTGGCTAAAGGGCGGGCCAGAGGCAAAGTTGTGGTCAAGATCAAATGACGGTCGCGCTATTCAATGGGTTCAACCACGCCCTGATCCTCGCCCAGAAACCCGCCGCTCTGGTGGTGCCATAGCCGTGCATAGGTACCATTCCTGACAAGCAACTCGGCGTGGGTGCCTTGCTCTATGATGCGTCCGTCATCCATGACGATGAGCCGGTCCATGGCTGCAATCGTGGACAGACGATGGGCGATGGCGATCACGGTCTTGCCCTCCATCATTTCATCAAGGCTTTCCTGGATGGCCACCTCGACCTCCGAGTCCAGCGCGCTGGTGGCCTCGTCAAGCAGCAGGATCGGGGCATTCTTGAGCATCACCCGGGCAATCGCGACGCGCTGACGCTGGCCGCCGGAAAGCTTGATGCCGCGCTCGCCCACCAGCGTGTTGTAGCCGCTATGACCTTGTTTGTCGCTGAGCTGGCTGATAAATCCATCAGCCTGGGCATTGGCCGCCGCCGTACGGATTTGCTCGTCAGTCGCATCGGGACGGCCATAGGCGATGTTGTCGCGAATGGAGCGGTGCAGCAGGGACGTGTCTTGAGTGACCATGCCGATGGCGCTGCGCAGACTGTCCTGAGTGACGTGCGCGATGTTTTGTCCGTCGATGCGAATCTCGCCTTTGTCGACGTCATAGAAGCGTAACAGCAGGTTGATCAGTGTGGATTTACCAGCGCCGGAACGACCCACCAAGCCGATTTTTTCACCCGGCCGAATAGTCAGGCTCAGGCCATCAAGCACCTGGCGCTCGCCGTTGTAGTTGAAGCTGACATTATCGAAGGTGACCGCGCCACCCGTGGTCACCAGAGCGTCCGCGTCCGGCGCATCCTGTACCTTGGGGCCGCGGGTCAGAGTGGCCATGCCGTCCTGTACGGTACCGATGTTCTCGAACAGCGAAGTCATTTGCCACATGATCCAGTGCGACATGCCATTGATGCGTAGCGCCATGGCGGTAATTGCTGCAACCGCGCCGGTGCCAACCTGGCCTTGATGCCACAGCCACAGGGCATAACCGCCTGCGCCCATGATCAACGCCACTACCAATGCCTGGTTGACGATCTCGAACTGGCTGACCAGACGCATCTGGCGTAAGCCGGTCAGCTTGAAGTCCTCCATGGCGGCGCGGGCGAAGTGCGCTTCACGTTTGGAGTGTGAGAACAGCTTTACCGTGGTGATGTTGGTGTAGGCGTCCGAAATACGTCCGGTCATCGATGACCGCGCATTGGCCTGTTCCTGGCCGACCTTACCCAGGCGGGGCACGAAATAACGCATGGCCAGACCGAACAACGCCACCCAGGCAATAAAAGGCAGCATCAGCTTCAGGTCAAAAGCACCAGCCAGCGCGATGATCGCGATGAAGTAGACCCCGATCCCCGGTGCGATCTCGATGATCGTGAACAGCACATCGCGCACAGACAGGGCAGTCTGCATCACCTTGGTGGTGACTCGCCCGGAGAACTCATCGGAAAAGAAAGACAGGCTTTGGCGCAACATCAGTCGATGGAAATCCCAGCGCAGGCGCAAGGGCAGGTTGATCGCCAATACCTGATGCTGAACCATCGTGCGCAACGCTACGAGGCCGATGCTGGTCAGCAATACGATGCCGATACCCCACAGCACGCGGCTTTCCTGTAAGGCCGCATCGCCGCCAGCCTGCCAGGTCGACAGCAGGTCCACGACCTGGCCGAGAAACGAAAAGAGCCAGGCTTCGTAAATCGACACACCGGCACTGAGTAACGCAAGGGCAAGGATATAGCCGCGTGCGCCGCGTGTGCAGGCCCACAGAAAACGGGCCAGGCCGTCAGGCGGTGGCGGTACTTCATCGGGCGGGAAGGGGTCGAGCCATTGTTCAAACGCGCGAAGCATGGTGGTCTCCAAAACGATCCAGTGCGCAGATTCTGGCATTTAAAGGCTGCGTTGAGGGTTTTTGATCAGGGGCGCGGATCATACGGCCAGAACTTTTTCCATGATGATGGTGCGCTCGGCACCGTGAAACTCGTCCCTGATTTTCTGAAAACCCAGCGAGCGATAAAATCCTTCTGCAGTGATCGAGGATGGGACCCGCAACCGTCTCACTCCGTTCAGCGCAGCTGTTGCCTCGAGTGTCGATATCAGCTGAGTCCCTATGTCATTCCCCTGATGGGCCGGGTCAACGAATACACTTCGGACAGTGTCCTGATCGAGGCTGCCCGTTGCGATGACATGGCTGTCGATGCTCGCCACATACACCTGCCGGTTGGCTAGAAAGCCAAGGATCGCCGATGGTGAAAAGCTTTGCTGCACGGACTCAATGATGTCTGGCGAATAATCCTGAGCATTGGATTCGCGCAGTGTGGTCACGATGACCAGGCTTATTGCTGTAGCGTCCTGGCTGACTGCTTTTCGAATGGTGTAGCCCATCGGGTACTCTTTTGTGCAGGTGTTAATTGATCGTCAGACAAGGCGCGGCGGGGGAGGAAGGGATTACTACTGGTCACAACCGGACACTAACGTCCCGTCACGACGCTTGCCCTGTCAATTCTGCGCTCAAGGCCGCGACAGGTCGAGAAATCACCGGGTCAGCGATTCTGCCGCATCGGCATTTTGTCGATGGTCGCGAAGACCACGCTGACGTCCAGTGGCGCGTGTTGGTCAATTTTTGTGCCGCCGTCTTTACCTACCAGCAGCAACCGGGTCGGGCCGTCGGGCTCAACGCCAAGGCTGCTCAGCAGAGCTGAGGTCGCGCGCGGGTCCAGGGCTTGGTCATTGCGTTTACCGACTCCACCCACCACGGTATACAGCACCATTTCGCGGTCGACGAAGGCTTCACGGTTGGCAGGCTTCATCAGGTCCTGCTCGAACTGCAGCCAGGTAGCATCGCCGGCGTTGGGCGCCACCACGATCAGCGGCCGGGACTGCCAGCGCTCACTGTCCAGGGGGTTGGACGAAGTCTGAGCCATCACCTGGCTACCCGCCATACCAAGCAGCAAGGCCAGCGGGGTTATATAGCTTTTCATCGGCATCTCCTGAGCGGGTGGGTTGAAATATTCGACTTCGTTACTGCCGGTCTGATCGGGATGACGGACCAAAGGTCGGCATTTTGTCCAAGCGTCAGCGCGACGCACCGTTAAGTCGACACATGCGCGAACCTTCGGTGCCGTCAGACGCCTGGAGGTGCGAGTACCCCATCCGCGAGTACTACTACTTGCCATTCCTTTGCCAGGCGGTCTTTGAGACCGCTGTCAGGACCCGGATTGATCCCGGCCAGTCTGGACTATTCAAGCGTTGGCTACCTCACTGCCGTGGTCGGATCATGATGCTCTGGAACTATGACAGGGGGCGAGCGCTCCATTGAGAACGGTGTGGTCGGCGACTCTCAGGGTCATGATTGGTCATCTATCGGGGCGAGGCACATGGGCGTGTTAGAGCATGAGATGAAGGATCGCGAGCATCCAGTGATCGAGGATATCCAGTTGCAACGCAAGGTCTGGAAGTTCGAGCGCTTAGGTTGGTACGTGCTTCTGGCGGTGGTGATCCTGACCCTGCTTGGCTTATTTTCTAGGGGGCCGCTCAGCTCGCTCGTAGCCGTCAGTGATCCAGGGGATCTGACTGTGGAGTATGAGCGTTTCCATCGCAGCGGCGGCTCGAACTCGATGATCATACGAACGCAGGGAAAAGCCGGTCAAACGGTCACAGTGCTGATTGGCAAGGGCATGCTGGAAAGCTTCAGCATCGATTCAATCCAGCCACAGCCGATAACTTCAACAGGCACGTCCGAGGGTCTGGCGCTTACGCTGATGGCTGATAAACGGGGAGACGCGACACTTTACGTTTCCTGGAAAAGCAGTGGCCTGGGACTCATCAGAAGCGAGATCGCTATCGCCGGTGGTGGCCACATTCCGATCACTCAATTTATCTACCCATAGGTGCCACATGGATGCAGTCTTGCGCGCGGGCGCCATCTATCTTGCGTTGATGGTGCTGTTCAAAATATCAGGCAGACGATCTCTGGGAGAGCTGACTTCGTTTGATTTCGTCTTGCTGATGGTCATCGGTGAAGCCACCCAGCAAGCGTTACTTGGGGATGATTTTTCGGTCACTAATGCCATTCTGGTTATCATCACGCTCATGGTGATCGACATCGGGTTTTCGCTGATCAAACGTCGCTTCAAGCGGGTCGCAAAACTGATCGATGGGGGCCCGACCATTGTTGTGGAGAACGGCGCATTTTTGCGCCATCGCATGCACGAAGCGCGGATTCAGGAAGATGACATCATGGAAGCTGCAAGAATCGGGCAGGGGGTCGAGCGAGTAGAGCAGATCAAATACGCCATTCTGGAGCGCAACGGGAAGATCTCGATCATTCCTGACTAACAGATCTCGGCGGTGAATGACTTCACCGCAGATGTTGCTTCGGATAATCGCATTGATAGCAGGCAAACATCAGTTTACGAAACGTAAGTTATACAAGAGTCGTACAAGTAGCGCAGCTACATAAACAGGTGTCCTGTGAAAGCGCAGCGGCAATGCTGCCATTCGTCGGTAAATGATTCAAAAAATAAAGCGTTTCGAGAGCTCACTTAGTCGGATGTTAATAAGGTGAGTGCCTGGCGCTTCGCCTCAGATTCATATGATAAATATTCACTTGGAAGTGAGGTTTTTGAGGATTTACCCATGGATAATTATGGTTTGTCTGCCCTGGAAATTAAATACATCATCGAGCGTGCGCTACTGCCGGATCACTGCTTGTTCAGCGAAGATAATGGCTTGCATACGCTTCGCGTGACGTTAAACAACCATCCACTGATATCTGTCGTTATTCCGGATCTGGATTTCAAAGGTCTGTCGACCAGTAGAGCAATAGCGGAGCTCATTGGCGATGTTCGCTATCGACTCGCGAATGCCAATAGTCAAGAAAGGAAATTCGCTTCCAGTAAACGTGTGAACGAGGCGTGAAGATGAAAAAATTACACATTTTCCTAGGTTTGAGCATTGTAGTGTTACTGCACGGCTGCTTCGAGAACTCCGACACTACGACCAAAGCCAATACGGACGGCACTCGATCCTCTGTTCAGATGCAAGAGGGCAAGGCCGATGAACACAAGTAGGCAACCGTCGTGACTGGCAGCGCCGGCCAGGCCTGGCTTCATCCTGGCCCGCGTTGCCAAAGCGAATCTCATCAGCACGAATGGATGAGGTCAGCCGTCTGTCCATGAGGGCCGACTCGTCTATCTGTCTGCGATTGTTTCTCGGGACGTATGCGTGTTTATTTTCACAACATCACCGGCAACCAAGTCGGGCTGTCACAACGAATGCTGATAAGCATTGGTTATTGACGACGCCTCTTATAGGCGTGTTCGTGATAATGCCCTGATGTGACCGCAATCTATTCTACTGATCTGATCGCCTCAGGCGCGATTAACATGTTCGCGCGCACGTCGTTAAAACATCCCTTATTGCTGCACAAACATAGGCGCGATCGCGCGCTGGGTGGGAAAGTGCGGCGGGCTTGGTTCAGCCTTGAGTGATCTCTGAACCTTTTATCCGCCCCTGTGAAAATTCTTTGAACACTTCCTAAATCAACCGGGTCAGTTTTTCGTGCATTGCAAATACTGCAATGTAAATCCCATGCGAACGCCGCGACGAGGCGACGGCATACTGATCAGAAGGAAGTGTTGAAATGGCTAGAAAAACTATCCAAGACCTGTTTATCCATGAACTTTCCGATGTTTACAGTGCTGAAAAGCAAATCACCAAAGCGCTGCCGCGTTTGGCGAGAGCGGCGACCAACCCGCTGCTGGCAGATGCCTTCAACTCACATCTTGAGGAAACCCAAGGTCAGATCGAGCGTATTGATCAACTGGTGGAACTAACCGGGTTAAAGTTGAAACGCATGAAATGCGCGGCCATGGAGGGGCTGGTTGAAGAGTCCAAAGAGATCCTGGAAGAGATCGAGAAGGGGGCCGTTCTGGATGCGGCGTTGATTGGTGCGGCGCAGAAGGTTGAGCACTACGAGATAGCCGCCTATGGCACTCTGCTGGCAATGGCCAAACATCTTAAACTTGATGACGCTGCAGCGTTGTTGGCTGCCACGCTCGCTGAGGAAAAGGGCGCTGATGAAAAGCTGACAAAGATTGCGGAGCAAGGCGGTAATCAGGCCGCAACGCTGGAATCCAAGTGACAGCGTTGAGGTGAAGCAAGCGGCGCTGCAACGGCGCCGCTTGTCCTGTACAGGTGGCTGTACGGGGAACCCGATCATGTCTGATGTACCGCGTGAAGCAACGTTCAACGCTTCCAGTCAGTAACACAGTTTCCGAATGGCCAGCTCAGCCCCTGAAGGCGCGACGGTTGCAGAAGTTATAAGCGGGCAGCGACAGGGTACCGAGTCAATCCGCCCGTGAAGGTCGTGGGGTGGATGAACTCTCAAGGGCCAACCTCGCTCTTCCTGAACTCACAACTTGGGTATCTCACCGGTAGCCTCTGCAATGGATGCCAGGGTCTCCTCCATTCCAGCGATCTGATCTTGAAGTTTCATGAAAGACAGATGGACAGCCCCCTCAATATCCATCGTTTGCGAGCCCTGGAGCGACGTCAAGTCAGATTAGGCGGCCTCCAGAACCATCACGGATTCCCGGAGGACGCGAAGCTGGTTGAAAATTCCGGCAACGAGGATTGCACTGTCCTTGCCCATTAGTCAGTCGCTCCTGATGTGTTGTTACTCGATACTTAAGTCGACGTGCTGCCTGAGAGGACAAGGGTCCCCAGTTCCGCGCTAGTGAGAGTGCCGGGCGCTAGAAGGGTCATCAATCTGAATCACCTTGCCGTCACTCCAGGCGTCTGCCCCGGGCTGCACGCTTGGCGCAGGGATGTCCTCTCGGGCTTTTTTCTCTGCTGCGCTATCAATGCCAAATCGTTTGTTGCGCTGCATGACCATCGATGGATCGGCCTGGCCGTCGGCTGTGAAACCCATCATGAGCTGAGGCATGCCCAAGGGCAGTTGTTTGTCCTGATCGGTATGCCAGGTGTGCCACGTCTTGCCATAGGTGTGAACCAGCTTTTCCATCAAGGCGTGTTCAGCCGCCGCAGGGATACCGGGAGCAATGAGCTGGCCAGACTTCACTTCGTGAACATGGCTGTGCCATAACGTTTTCTCGGCTGGAGGCAGAGTAGAAAACAACTGCTCGCTGATGATGTATTCCACGCCCATCAGCTTGGCATCCTTCATGTTGCCGTCATAGATCACGCACTGAATCACCTCTTCATTGAGGACTGAGCAGTAGTGATGAGCTTCCATTTGCGCCTTCATGTCGCCGTTATAAAAGTGGAAGCCATCCAGGTATGTATTGAGTGCCGCGACAGGCGGGCGGGACTGAAGCGCATCTGCTCCAGCCTCAAGAGTCCTGGTGAGCACCGTGGCGGGATTACCCGGTGCCTCGACCGGAGATGCGCTGTTGCTCCCGGCACATCCTGCGATTGCCGATGAGACGAAACAGGCGATGGCCAGCTTACCTGTCGTTGATGTGTTTTTTTCGGAGTTAAGCTCGGCGACCATGTTGACCCCTCGTATCAAAGTGGTTGGATATCGTCGACTGCATGCACCGGTAGACGCCGATAGCCCATGAGGGTTCTGTCAGTATTACCGCGGGCGGATGAAGCTCGCAGCGCGAAGGCACTTGTCGTGAGACCTCCCGTTAATCAGGCGCAACTATCCGGTCGAGTCAGCTGATATCTCTATGGCATCACTAGGAATCACCGCAAGCGGTTAATGGTGCAGGCGTTTTGCCAACGTCACGTTGCATCTTCATGGCATGACGTCAGGGCTTCACCTATGCGCTATTATGAATACCATCTCTTTTCCAGGTGTTCGCTTGCTGCAGATTCTTTGTTCGCCATGGACGACCGTAGCTAACAAGCTTGCTCTAAGAGGTAACTTACAGAATAGGTACGGCCACGATAGGACTTACGTGATGAACACCCAGGAAAATGCCGGCGTAGGCCGCCCTCAGCGCAATGATACCCAGCCCAGCCACCTTGATTTTCCAGTAGTCGGCATTGGGGCCTCTGCAGGCGGACTGCAGGCTGCTCAGCACTTTTTCGAGCACATGCCGGCTAATAGCGGAATGGCCTTTGTGGTGGTGCTGCACTTGTCTCCCGAGCACCAAAGCAGCGCTGGCAAACTACTCGCCAACCGAACCAAAATGCCGGTCACACAGTTGACTTCTGCCTTACCCATCGAACGCAACCATGTGTACGTCATTTCCCCAGGGCAACGCCTGGCCATGAACGATGGTTATTTGCGCGCCTTGCCTCCGGTCCCCAGGCATGGCGGTCACGAGACCATAGACCTGTTTTTCCGCGACCTGGCTGATGTACATAAAGAGCGCGCATTTTGCGTCGTGTTGTCAGGTACCGGCTCTGACGGAGCCGTTGGCTTATCGCGTATCAAAGAGCAAGGCGGGGTGACGCTTGCCCAGCACCCGGAGGATGCCGAGTACGACGGGATGCCGCAGGCAGCTATCAAGACTCAGCAGGTTGACTTCGTGCTGCCGGTGGTCGAGCTGCCGCAGAAGATTCTGGAGTTATGGCACAACGCCCAGCGCATCCAGCTGCCGAATGCCGCTGACATTCTTCCTGGTCCTGCGCCCAAACTCGATGAGCGGGCGGCCGAACAAGCCGAGCAAGCGTTGCTTGATATTCTCGCCAAGTTGCGTGCAGGCACCGGACACGATTTTCGGCACTACAAGCGGGCCACTGTTCTACGTCGTATCGAGCGGCGAATGCAGGTCACAACGCAACCTGATTTACCGTCTTACTATCGCTACATAGAGGAGCACGTTGAAGAAACCAAGGCGCTGCTTGATGACATGCTCATTGGCGTGACCAATTTCTTTCGCGATCGTGATTCTTTTGAGTCGCTGGAGCGCGAAGTGGTGCCGCAGCTTTTCGCCCGTCAGCAACACCCGGATAGTGCCAAGGAAATTCGTGTCTGGTCTGCGGGCACTTCCACGGGTGAGGAAGCCTACTCGCTCGCTATTCTGCTCAACGATTACAAAGCCGAGATATCTTCCGATCTCAAGATCCAGATATTCGCCAGCGATATTGACGAACGCGCTATTGGTGCCGGTCGCAATGGGCTCTATTCCGAAGCCATTGTCACCGACGTCTCGCCTGTACGGTTGCGCCATTACTTCGTCAAGGAGGACACCAACTACCGGGTGCGCAAAGACATTCGCGAGCGCGTTCTGTTCGCCAAACATAGCCTGCTGGTAGATCCGCCTTTTTCGCAGATCGACCTGATTGTCTGTCGCAATCTGCTCATTTATCTTGATCGCGACGTTCAGCGCGAGATTTTGCAGATGTTCCATTTTGCGCTGCGCGAGGGAGGTTATCTGTTTCTTGGCACTTCGGAATCAGCCGATGCGTGCCCTGAACTATTCACGACCCTGGACAAAAAAAATCGCATCTTTCGCGCGCGCAGCGGCCCGAACACCCATCGACTGCCGGCGATGCCTCGTGGTGGCTATGCCCGAACAATTTCGGCGTCCCAGCCCAGCGACGCCCGGGTGGCCAAAAAGCCGTCAACGGTCGAGCTTTACCACCGGGCTGCAGAACGCTTTTCCCCGCCCAGCATTATTATCAATAACGAAGCGGATGTGCTTTATATCAGCCAGGGGGCTGGCCGCTACTTGCAGCATATGACGGGAGAAGTCAGCAATAATCTGCTGTCGCTGGTCAGCGGCGACCTGCGTCTGGAACTGCGTACTACGATCTTCCAGGCTCAACAATCCGGGCAATCCGCCAGAGCGCGTCCCGTTAACCATAAGCGCGACGCACAGCACTATCAGGTGCAGATTGAAGTGCATCCTTTCACCGACTCGGTAACAGAGCTCAACTGCCTGTACATCCTGTTCAGCGAGCAGGAGATAGACGCGCAGAACGTCAGCTCCGATGTGTCCGTGCAGTCAGAGAACCAGATGCTTTCCAATCTGGACCGCGAGTTGCAGCGGACCAAATTGCAACTTCAGGAAGTGATCGAGCAGGCGGAGGTCTCCAGCGAAGAGCTCAAGGCCTCCAATGAGGAAATGCAGGCGATCAATGAAGAACTGCGGTCCGCGTCCGAAGAGCTGGAAACCAGCAAGGAAGAGTTGCAGTCGATCAACGAAGAGCTTCTGACGGTGAACCACGAGTTGAAGATCAAGGTCGAGGAAACAGACCAGGTCAACGACTACCTGAGTAACCTGATCAGCTCCACCGACATCGCGACTGTTTTCGTTGACAGAGAACTGCGAATCAAATGGTTCACCCCGAGGGCGACCGATATTTTCAACATGCGGTCGGTAGACGCTGGCCGCCCGTTGATGGATATCACTCACCGGCTTAAATACGATGAAATGATCGACGATGCCATGTCGGTGTTCGAATCGCTAAAGGGCATCGAGCGGGAAATCGCCAGTTCCAGCGGCCGCTGGTACATCGTGCGGGTATTGCCTTTCCGGTCCAACGTGGATCAGATCGGTGGGATCGTTCTCACTTTTGTTGATATCACCTCCCGCCGCGAGGCGGAGCAGGAACTTCGCTTGAGTGAAGAGCGAATGCGCCTTGTAACGGAAAGCACCCATGATTATGCAATCGTGGTGCTGGATGAGCAGGGCATCATTACCGATTGGAACAAAGGCGCGTGGCACACCTTTGGATACAGCAGAGAGGAAGCCGAAGGCAGGCATTTTCGCTTCATTTTTTCCGACGAGGATCAACGCTCAGGTGTTCCGGAAACGGAGCTCGCCACTGCCAGTACCCATGGCCGTAGCGATGACGAGCGCTGGCATGTGCGCAAGGACGGCAGCAGGTTCTATTGCAGTGGTGAGGTCACCGCGTTGGCGAGCAAAGGTTTCCAGGGCTTCGTCAAAATCGCGCGCGATATGACTGACCATATCAAGTTGCAGGAAGAACAGCAGCAGAGCCTTGCGGAGTCACTGAACTCTATCCAGCAAAAGGACCAGTTCTTTGCGGTCATGTCGCATGAACTCAAACATCCGTTAAATCTTATTCAGTTAAATGCTCAGGTGGCTCGGCGGCTTCCGGTCGCGAAAAAAGACCCGACGCTGCAAAAAGCCATTGGCACCATCACCGACGCAGTTGCTAGCCAGGCACGCATCATCGATGACCTGATGGATGTTGCGCGGGTACGTAATGGCAAATTGCAGTTGCAATGCAAGACGCTCGATATAGTGGCGGTGGTCAACGAAATCAGACAGGTAGTCTTCAAGGCCGAGCCAGGTTGCAAGATCCGGTTCGAGACACCGCAGCAGAGCCTGTTCATTCACGCAGACCAGACCAGAATCGAACAGATCATCTGGAACTTGCTGAGTAATGCCATCAAATTTACTCCGGCCGAAGGCGATGTGAGCGTTGTGGTAACGCAGCAGGAGCAGTGGGTACGTATCGAGGTAACCGATACGGGGCCAGGCATCGAGAAAGATCAGTTGCAACGCATCTTTGAGATGTTTGGACAAGCTGATCACCATCCTGCGGGTCAGCGCCGGGCTGGGTTGGGGATTGGCCTTGCGCTGGTCGAGCAACTGGTGGAAAGCCATCATGGGCGAATTCATGCGTATTCCGAGGGGGCGGGCAAAGGCTCATGCTTCACTGTGGAGTTGCCGTTGGCAGATGTGTCGGGTCAGCAAGATGCCCAGGGTCTCGATGCTGACGGTGGTCAACTCTCCGGTATCAGGATAATGCTGGTTGATGATTCGTCCGAGGTTCTGGAAGCGCTGCAGTTGTTGCTTGAACTGGAGGATGGACAGGTAGAAGCATTCGATCATCCGTCAACTGCGCTGACCGTGGCACCATCGCAACGCTTCGACGTGATCATTTCCGACATAGGGCTGCCAGGTATGGACGGTCATCAATTTCTTGCCGCGCTGCGCAAACTGCCGGACTACACAACACTGCCAGCGATTGCGCTTACGGGATATGGAGCGGGTGAGGGAGCGAACTACCAAGGGGAGGGGTGTTTTGATGCCTCCCTTGGTAAACCCGTGGCACTGGAAGATTTGATCAGGCTGATTCGTGAGTTGGTTGTGGCACGGGACTAAACAGGTAATGTCGCCCACGTATTTTCAGGTGGGCGACATCGTTGTCATGGCAGCGATCATGTTGGTGGGGTCGCTGGCCTCTATTACCGTTAAGCATCTGTCATCGCCGTATCAGTGACCCGTCTGTCTCCTGTGCCGTGACAGCGGCGCACTGCCTTTGCGCAGACGCTGCAGCTCTGCCGAGCTGGAATTGATTGCGCGGTTCCCGTCGCCGTTGACCTACCTGTAAATGACCTTGAGAGCTTCAGTCAGTAAAAGGCTGGTTCCCGCCAAGAAAATCGTCGCGCCTAACGCGAATCTGGGGCGGGCGATAAAGCTTTCCATAGCTTCTGATTTGGCTATCTCTCTGATTATTCGCATGCCATATCTCCCAATCAAAGATGGGTGCTGGAGTCCCGGCACCCATAGTCTGCTTTATGTCGCGCTTTATTTTTGAGCCAGACCAGAGCCAAGGTCCGCACCCGTGACGGGATTTGCGGTTGTGTCAGATGCGGTTCGCAGCTTCATCATTTCGAGTGTGGTCGCCTCGGCGTCATTTAGCATTACCGATGCTGTACCGTCACCGCCATCGACTGCCGGCTGCGGGATTTCGACGTACTCAAACTCATCCTCACTGTTCCAGGGACCGCGCAAATTTGGCTCGCCATTGGACATGTTGAAATAGGTTCGGGCGAACTCAGGCATACCGGGCAGTTTGCCCTGCGGGAAATTCGGCTGGATGGAGTGGAGAGCTTTCTCGAACGATTTCTGATGCGCTATTTCACGCGTCATGAGGAAGCCCAGCGCGTCTTTGATGCCCGGATCGTCCACCACATTTATCAGGCGCTCGTAAACCATCTTGGCGCGGGCTTCTGCGGCGATGTTCGAGCGGAAGTCGGCAGTAGGTTCACCAATGGTGTCAATGTAAGCGGCTGTCCAGGGAACACCCGCGGAGTTCACCAATGGCGCACCTGCGCCGTACAACAGGCTGGTGATGTGGGAGTCGTTACCGGCACCGTTAATGGCACGGTACAGCTCGCCCTCTTCCTGTACACCTTCCGCCAGTTGACCCTTTGCACCTTTGTTGAGCATCACAATGATTGACCCGACGATTTCGAGGTGGCTCAGCTCCTCGGTAGCGATATCCATCAAAAGGTCTTTTCTGCCTGGATCTTCTTCTGCCAATGCCTGGGTAAAGTAGCGAGCAGCGGCCGCCAGTTCTCCCTGGGCACCGCCAAATTGTTCAAGTAAAAGATTCGCCAAACCTGGATTGGGCTGAGCAACACGGACGGTGTACTGAAGACGTTTATTGTGTAGAAACATGTTCATTCCTCTCGTTCACGGGGTCATGTCATCACTTCGGATGACTGCGCTTGCAAACTAATGAGCGGAGGATTGAGCGGAAAATTTCAGCAGTTTTTGATTGGGTTGACGAATGGTTTGCTTCAGAAGGTTCCCACTTTTTCGCCTGTTATGGACTGAGTGGTGGGCAGCAGCCGCAATAAGCGGCTGTGCCCAAAGCGTCACTTTTTAGCTTCGAGGTCGGGATTTTCTGACCGGATCAGGAAGGCTTTCGTAATCTCGGGCAAGTGCTCCAGAAGCCATTTGGCCATAGCTTCTTCCTGCGCAAGAATTTGTTCGCAAGCTGCCTGGGTCTGGGCATCGCCAGCCGCTTGCGCCGCCGCAATGAGC
This sequence comes from Pseudomonas maioricensis, assembly GCF_022790535.1. Taxonomy (GTDB): domain Bacteria; phylum Pseudomonadota; class Gammaproteobacteria; order Pseudomonadales; family Pseudomonadaceae; genus Aquipseudomonas; species Aquipseudomonas maioricensis. The sequence continues at coordinate 176,858 of NZ_LOHG01000011.1, read as the reverse complement.
ACCTTGTACGTAGCGATTTCTACGTTCTCGAATACGTAGCCAGCCATCGCACCTTTGACAACTTCGTCGCTCATCATTGACCCGCCTACGGCTTGTCCAAACGCCATCAGCTTGCCGGTCAGATCTTTGATCGTCGAAGCGCTGCCGCCAAGGCGGGACAGACATTCATCGATCAATTTTTGCTGACCGAGGGTTTCCTGAATGTGCTGATCGATCCGGGATTTGAGCTCGGGATAATGCTCAAGGCGCTCAGATTGAGCAGTGAGCATCTTCTCCGCCTGTTGCTCCATAGCGTGGGCATCGCGAAGCCAATCGAGCAGGTTTTCTTTTGGGCTAGCCATGTGAACATCCTCTTGGTGAAGGTACACGATGGATGCAGGTGTTTATCGAGAGTTCAGTCAGCGTGATGATCGGCCCCGTACGGACTTTTCAGGGGGCAATGGCCGAAGCGTGTCTATCAGTTCTCCATAGCCGTATCGTCATATTCAAACTGCAAGCGCGCCAACGTGCGGCGCGTCTTACGGAGGTGATAGTTGCTTGTACGCACGATCTGAGCCGATTCCAGGCGGAACCTGACAGAGTGGAAGCCGCTCACGCTAACGTGATGGCTCCCTAAGTGACGCTTTGGGTGGGTTGGGCTCTATCATGAGCGAGCGTTCATCATAACCCGCTGGATACTGACTTTATGAGAGAGCTGCCGCCCACCGCGACCTGGCGCGCAGTTGAAGCTGCCACCCGGCACTTGACCTTTACGTCGGCCGCACAAGGGCTACATGTGACATGGGCCCGTCCCATGACAACGGAAGCCAGTAAACGATACTGAAATCGTTCCTCTGGAGGTCGCCATGTATCCATCTACTCGCCGTAACACTTCGGCGGCGAGCAGAGAGTGGTTTTCCAGGAAGGGGATTGTTGAGCGTCAGGCTGGGGGCATCCTTTTCAAACCATTCAAAGCATGCCCTCAGATACACCCCCGATGTAGCAATCCACTGGAAGTGAATGGAGCTCCAGGGTTTGTGCAAAGGCCAAATGATCAGCCAAACAGGCTGTTGTATAACGCTTTTGGACTCTCAGAGCCGGAGCGGTCTGGCGCTGAGAAGAACAGCAACCCCTAGAGCAGCGGAAAGCACAGAACCGAGTAACACACCGACCTTTACCTCATCCACCAGGAGTGGATTTCCGGCAAAGGCGAGCGCCCCGATAAACAGGCTCATCGTGAAGCCAATGCCGCATAGCAGTGCTATGCCGTATAGATGGAACCAACCACATTCTTCCGGCAATTTTGCCAGACCTGAACGAATGGCCAGCGCTGAGAAACCGAACACGCCCACTTGCTTACCCAGCAAGAGCCCCAAAGCAACACCCAGCGGCACTGGATCAATCAGATTACCTGGCGACATGCCTGCAAAAGACACCCCTGCATTGGCAAAACCAAAGACGGGCACGACGGCGAAAGCAACCCACGGATGCAGCTTTTCCTCCAGATAGAGAAGTGGAGAGTTTCGCTCGTTGTTCGAATCACCCAGCGGAATGCAGAGTGCAAGAATGACTCCCGCCAAGGTTGCGTGAATGCCGGACTGGAGCATGAAGAACCACAGCAAACCGCCCGCCATCAGGTAAGGCCAGAGCCTCTTCACTCCACAACGGTTGAGCACGAGCAAAAACACAATCACGGCCAGCGAAGCCAGGAGCATGCTGATGGATAAACCGCTGGTGTAGAACAGTGCGATGATCACCACTGCCCCAAGGTCATCAAGAATCGCCAGCGCAGACAGAAAAATTTTCAAAGAGACAGGAACGCGCTTGCCCAGCAGGGACAAAACGCCCAACGCAAAGGCGATGTCCGTTGCCGCAGGGATTGCCCACCCACCCAGGGTTTCAGGATTTCCCCAGTTGATGGCAATGTAGATCAATGCCGGCAAAAGCATCCCTCCCAGTGCGGCAAAGCCTGGAAGTGCGCGCTGGCTCCATCTGGATAACTGACCCACGAGCATTTCACGCTTGATTTCGAGGCCGACCAGCATGAAGAAAATAGCCATCAACCCATCGTTGACCCAATGTTCGATCGAGAGACCGAATAGCTTGATATGCAGGGTTGAAAAGTAAGCTTCAGACCATGAGGAGTTGGCGACGACGAGAGCGGCAAACGCAGCCGCCATCAACATCAGGCCGCCAGCGGATTCGGCAGCGAAAAAGCGGGTGAGAAAAGCCAGCGTGGCAGGTGTTGCACGATGGCTATGGTCTTTTTCAAGACGTGAGGGATCCAGGTTCATAGGCGCGATAACCCCGCGCGGCGGCCCGACCTGCGCTAAGTTAAACCTGCCATGCCGCGTTGTGCGGTGACACCCAGCGGGGCATGTTACACAAATGTGCATGACAAGACGACCTGTTGCTGGCTACGAGGACATACAGCGATTACGACGGTTCCCCATGCGGGGTTCTTCACACGGGCACAGGTTGGTTGAACATCGCTCTGACATGTGATTTGGTGGCGCATGACTGGAGCACCAATACTGCCCGGGTACTTCGCCGAACCCACCTTGTTCATCAACCTTGAGGTTCCATGCAAATCGAGTTACTGGAGATTCGCGACCATCTTCAACGCTTCGCACCTTTCGATACCTTGCCCCAGGCATCGCTGGATGCTATCGCCCGGCGCGTTGAAGTCAGCTATTTCAAGGCCGGCAGCGATATTCTTGAGGCGGGAGCGGTCATTCAGGATCTGCACTACGTGCGCAGCGGGGCAGTGGAGGTTTATCGCAGAAATGGTGAGCTCTATAACCGACTCGTTGAAGGAGACATCTTTGGCCAGGCAGGTTTGCTGCGCAGCAACAAAGTTCGCTTTCCTGCCCGGGCCCTGGAAGACAGCCTGATTTACTTTATTCCCGCAGAGGTGTTCGCTCAGTTATGCGCGCAACACGATGCCTTTGCCGATTTCGTTGAGGCTGAAGGCCACTCCAGACTCAAGTCCGCCGTCGATGCCCAAGGCCGTGCAAGCGAGTTGATCCAGCTCAAAAGTCGCGCTTTGATTTCTCGTGCGCTGGTTTGGGTCGCATCCGATACCTCGGTGCATGACGCCGCTAAAGTCATGACCGAACAAAGTGTTTCTTGTGTTGTGGTTATGGCTGCGGTTGAAGGCGAAGCGGCAAAGATGGTCGGTATCGTCACTGATCGTGATCTGCGTACCCGTTTGGTTGCCTTGGGGCTAAGTGGGGTGTCTACACCTATCAGTGAAGTCATGTCCAGTGATCCCGTAGCAATACAGGCAGATGACTCGGTGTTCGAGGCCATGCTGGTGATGCTGAGGCGCAATATTCATCACCTGCCAGTCGTGTACAAGGGCCGTACCTTAGGGCTGATTAATCTGTCGGATATCATCCGTTACGAGTCCCAGAGTAGCTTGTACCTGGTCAACCGAATATCCAATCAGACGTCTGTCGCGGGACTGCGCTCGTTGCTCCGCGATCTTCGCGCGACCTACATTCGCATGGTGCGGGACGGCGCGACTGCGCACATGATTGGCAGCGCTATTTCAGGTATTGGCCGGGCCTTTACCCAACGTCTGATTGAGTTGGCGGAGAAAGAACTCGGCCCGCCGCCAGTACCGTACTGCTTCATGGTATTGGGCTCGATGGCACGAGATGAACAACTGCTGGTAACCGACCAGGATAACGCTCTGGTGCTGGATGATCGGTTCGATCCCGTCCTGCATGACGGTTATTTTCACAGTCTGGCCACATTCGTCAGTGATGGCCTCGCAGCGTGCGGTTATAGCTACTGCAAGGGTGGGGTGATGGCCACCAATGATCAGTGGCGGCAGCCGTTACGGGTCTGGCGGGCCTACTTTGAGCAATGGATTGAAAAACCAAATGCTGCGACGCTACTTAACAGCTGTATTTTTTTCGACCTCGATGGTGTCTATGGCCAGCTAGATCTCGTTCAGGAACTCAAGACGTTGTGTGCGGAAAAATCCAGCACCCATCCCGGGTTTCTTAACGCAATGGCCCGGATCGCGCTGAACCGTACACCTCCGTTGGGATTCTTCCGTACTTTTGTAGTGGAAACAGACGGCCAGCAGAAGAGAATCATCAATTTGAAGGGCAGGGGAACAGCGCCCCTGACCGATCTCATCCGCATCCATGCTCTGGCATGCGCCAGCACGGCGCAGAACTCATTTGATCGCCTCGATGCAATCAGCACGACCCAGCGTTTACAGCCCGATGCAGTTGAGCATCTGCGTTACGCATTGGAGTTTTTGTCCATGGTCCGCATCCGGCATCAAGCAGACGCCCTGGAGCAGGGCACGACGCCCGATAACTACATCGAGCCTGAGCGCTTTTCGACCAGTGAAAGGCACAACCTGAAAGAGGCGTTTCAGGTGTTGAGCAATGCGCAGAATTTTCTGCGGTTTCGCTATCCGGGCAAAGGGCGTCAGCCGCAATGATGAATGGCCGCTCCGTAAGCAAACCTGAAACCGTGGAGTGGGCCGACAGGTTTCAGACATTGGCTAAGAACGCGATTAATCCTTGCGTGCGAAGCTTCTATGAAGCTGGCGTCGTCGACGCAAACACCCCCATAGAGCAAGTGCAACTGCTGGCCATGGATGTGGAGACGACCGGCCTCAATGCGCAGAGCGATAGCATTGTCAGCATCGGGCTGATGCCGTTCAGCTTGCAACGTGTATGCTGTGGTCAGGCATTTTATCGGGTGATCAAGCCTCCCTCAGGGCTGAGTGACCAATCGATCACGTTCCACCACATAACCCATACCGATATTTTGCAGGCTCCCCCCCTGACGGAGGTTGTGGACGCCCTGTTGGGTGCGATGGCAGGGAAGGTGATGGTTGTGCATTACCGCAATATGGAGCGAGGCTTTCTTGATCAGGCGTTTCGCCGTTACCTGGGAGAAGGGCTGCAATTTCCGGTCATTGACACCATGCAGCTGGAAGCACGAATGCACAGACAGAAACCGGGATGGCTCGACCGGCTTCTGCGTCGTCCTCAGCCCTCGATCAGGCTGGCTGACAGCCGCGTGCGCTACAACCTGCCAAACTACCATGCGCATCACGCATTAACCGATGCCCTTGCTACTGCCGAGTTGCTGCAGGCGCAAGTAGCCAAACACTACTCCTCGTCGACTCCCGTCGGGGCGTTATGGGATTGACCGGCTGTCTTGGGTAATCGAAGGTTTATTGCGTAGAACCGCAGAGACTTTTCGGCGCCAGGGAGGCTGGTTGAACCGGGTACCTGTTGTTCACAATGGGCAGGAACAGGTCAGCCATCCTCATGCCACACTGCGAGGTAGCAACGCTTCCAGAAGCGTTACAGCCCCGCAGTTCCTGAAGATAATGGCGAACCCTTCAGGCGTCAGGCTCGGGGTTCAGACATCAGGCCTTTGACCAGCGAAATGCAGCCCAGCATCAGTACGATCGCGAAGGGCAGGCCGGTAGAAACTGCCATCGCCTGCAATGCGATCAGACCACCCCCAAGCAGCAAAGCGATAGCGATTACGCCTTCGATAACCGCCCAGAACACGCGTTGCGGGACAGGCGCGTCGACCTTGCCACCAGCTGTGATGGTGTCGATCACCAGCGATCCTGAGTCAGAGGACGTAATGAAGAAGACAATGACCAGGATAATCCCCAGAAACGAGGTGATTTCCTTGAGCGGTAAATGCCCGAGCATTGCGAACAATTTGAGTTCCAGAACGGCATCCTTGACACCGACAAATCCCTGGACCGTGGCCTGGTCAATCGCCGTTCCGCCGAACGTCGTCATCCACAACACTGAGACGAGTGTAGGTACCAGCAACACCGAGACCAGGAACTCTCGAACTGTTCGGCCACGACTGACACGGGCGATAAACATCCCGACAAAGGGCGACCAACTGATCCACCAGGCCCAGTAGAACGCAGTCCAGCCTTGAGTGAACTCGGTGTCAGTTCTTCCAAAGGGGTTGGATAGTGCCGGAAGGTACTCTGCATAGGTCACCAGGTTCTTGAAGAACCCGCTGAAAATTGCCAGGGTCGGGCCCACTACAATAATGAACAGCAGCAGCAACAGCGCCAAACCCATGTTGATCTGGGACAGCAGCTTCACGCCTTTGTCCAGACCTGCCAAAACCGACCATAGTGCGATCAGTGTAATGCCAATGATCAGCACAACTTTGCTCAGGTTCGTGGACTTGATACCGAATAGATACTCAATCCCCGCAGCTGCCTGTTCTGCACCGATCCCTAGTGATGTCGCCAATCCGAAGAGCGTGGCGAAAACCGCGAGTATATCGATGATATGCCCTGGCCATCCCCAGACACGCTCGCCCAGCAATGGATAGAAGACCGAGCGTATTGAGAGCGGCAGACCCTTGTTGTAAGAAAAAAGAGCAAGGGACAGAGCAACAATCGCGTAGATCGCCCAAGGGTGCAGTCCCCAGTGGAAGATTGTTGAGGCCATCGCCAGGTCGGCGGACCCTTTCATATCGCCTGCAGCACCTGCCAGCGGAGCCCAGTCGGTACGCGCCCCATTAGCGTCGAGAGTGACACCACCCATTGACGCGGCGTAGTGCGACATAGGTTCGGCAACGCCATAGAACATCAGTCCGATACCCATGCCGGCGGCAAAGAGCATTGAAAACCAACCAATGTAAGTATGGTCTGGTTTGGCGTCTCTTCCGCCCAGGCGAACCTTGCCTAACGGGGAAACAATCAACGCCAGACACAGCACAACAAACACGTTCGCCACGCTCATGAAAAACCATGCAAGGTGGCTGGTCAGCCAGTCGCGGATGGAGCTGAAAAGGGGTTCGACCTCATTCTGTAGCGCCAATGTCAGAATGACGAACAGCAATATTGCAGCTGCCGAAATGATGAAAACTTTGCCATGGATATCGAGCGAAAAGGAGAAGTCACCCTTTATGTTGTCTTGGCCGATGACGTAGTCGGTATCAATGAGATTAGCGGCACCGCTGGGAGCAGGAATGCCGTCCTCACTGACGGGCTGAGGATTGACGGGTAGATCATCCTTTGGATTTTGACCCACGAGAGCCTCCTTGGTTAGGGCACGCATTGCGTGCATTTATATTGATGCCCGCTGTTCCGAGGGTAGAACGAGATACTTGGTTCCCCAGTCGGATCGAACAATCAATCGGCTGTCAGGTGCCGAGGGTGTGGGTTGTCCGCCCGAGCAATCGGGGGATCAGCGTCAGTTGCAATCTCTGGAGCGAAGCCATTCACCCTTGAGAACAACTTTATGAGGTCAACCAGGCTGCGGTCACAGGCCTGGTAAGCGATCGTTTATGTCCGTCAGAACGCTGAACATTAGAGCTGATCATTGAATTGAAAATCACGCCTTGTGCGCAGTGCTCACACGCGACTCAGGCAATGTGCAGTGATGGTGTGAACTCTAACGGCGGCAGGATTTTGGGCCGCTAAGCCCGTCCTTTAAACTAAATTTTTCTTAAGGCAGATTAATGCACGCTTTTTATCCAACCTGTTCTGTTGCCAGGTCAGTTGCAGTCGCGGCCTTGGTCTTACGCACAGCTCCAGAGCTCTATTGACGCGTCACTGCTATTGGGTACTCCTACCCATTCGCTCATCAAGTGGCAGGCGTCATCGAAACACAGCTGAAAGTCACCAGCTTGCGGTGTGCGAGCAAGTTTGAGCGGCTGCAGGGGCGGCATTTGACGGTGGTAATGCCAACTGCCGTTTTGAAGTTGTGCGTCTGGCGGGATCTCCATGCCCGCGCCAGCCCCACGGACCCGGGCCTCACCCAACAGCAGGCCCTGCTCGGTGACGCGATAGTCTTCCTCCCAGCGGATTTTTTCGATGGTGTGGGTCCAGGCGAGCGTGAAATGGGAGAGGGGGAGTTGGGCCCACACCACACCTGCAAGGCCCAGACACAAACCGATCATGCTTTCGCCAAGCCTGACTGACGAGCGCGCCAGTAGTGCTGGCCGATCAATAATAAGCCCAGCGCGAAGCCGATCTCATCGGTCAACGGCAGAGCCACTACCAGTAAAGCTCCGGCGATGAAGCTGAGTGAGCGTTCCCATACCGGCATTTTCTGTTGCAGATACCCGGTGGAGGCCATGCCCCAGAGGCCCACGGCCAGGGTTGTCTTGATCAGCATGTACGCGGTCATCCACAGGTTGTCACCTTGCAGCATAAGTGCCGGGTTATAAACCGCCATGAATGGAATGACAAACCCGGCCAGCGCGATGCGTACCGCCCATAGACTTATCTTGAATCCTGTCTCTTTGGCAATCGGCGCAGCGGCAAAGCAAGCCAGAGCGACCGGCGGGGTGAGGTCAGCAAGGATGCCGAAATAGAACACGAACATATGCGACACAATCAGTGGAACCCCTAGCTCCAACAGGGCCGGTGCGGCGATTGAACTGGTAATGATGTAGTTGGGAATGGTTGGGATCCCCATGCCCAAAACCAGGCAAGTGATCATGGTGAGGATCAGTGACAACAGCAGATTGTCCCGGCCAATTGCCAAAATGTAACCAGCGAAGGTTGATGCAATACCGGTAAGTGAAACCACACCGATGATGATGCCGACTAATGCACAGGCAATCCCGACTGGTACTGCGTGACGTGCGCCATCAACCAGTGCATGCAGGCATATAGTCAGGGTCTCGCGACCGCCCTTGATAAACCAGCAGACCGCTACCAAAACTGCGATGACCGCGAAGATCACTGCGATCCCTAACTGGAAAAAGCCGACGCACAGCACCCCCAACGCAATCCAGAATGCGCAGCGTAAAGCGAAGCTGGATACCCTGAGGATGATCGCCGAACCGAGAATCACAATGGCAGTCAATGCCAGCCCAACCATGCCGGAAAACAGCGGGGTGCGTCCCGAAAATAGTAGATAGACCAGCACCAACAGAGGAATCAGCAGGTACCAGTTTTCCTTTACAGCGCCCAGCGCGCTGGGGCATTGGTCTTTGGGCAGTCCCTGTAGACTGGAGCGTTTGGCTTCCAGATGAACCATCCAGAATACCGAGCCGAAATAGAGGATAGCGGGAATCAGTGCAGCCTTGGCGATCTCTACAAAAGGCACGTTGATGGTTTCAGCCATGATGAATGCCACTGCGCCCATCACGGGCGGCATCAGTTGGCTGCCCATGCTTGAGGTTGCTTCCACCCCGCCAGCGAACGCTGCCCGGTAGCCGAAGCGCTTCATCAGCGGAATAGTAAACTGCCCTGTAGTGACGACATTCGCGATGCCCGAGCCGGTGATGGTGCCCATCAGTGCTGAAGAAACAACCGCTACCTTCGCTGGCCCTCCGGTTTTGTGGCCGAACAGTCCCATGGCGAAATCAGTGAACAATTTGATCATGCCAGCCTGTTCAAGGAATGCACCAAACAGGATGAACAGAAAAATGTAGGTGGCGGATACGTAAGTGGGGGTTCCGTACAGCCCTTCGGTACCAAAAGACAACTGGTTGACGATCTGGTCGAAGCCATACCCTCGGTGGGCCAGATCACCGGGCAGGTACTCCCCCAATAAACCATAAGCCAGGAACAAACCACAGATCACCGGGAGTGCGATGCCCATCACCCGCCGGGCAGCCTCGAACACCAGCGCGATCAAGACCAGCCCGATCACCATGTCGCTGGTGGTCAGGTCACCAGAGCGCTGAATCAGATCCGCCTCAAATACCCACTGATAGAGTGCGGTGGCAATACTGGCCAGGCTTAGTACCCAGGCCAAAGGTTGCCAAGGGCGTTTTTTGCCATAAGCCGGATAACTCAGAAACACCACCCAAAGGAGGAAGCCAACGTGGACGGCCCTCAATATCTGGCTGGAGATGGGTGCAAACGCCGCGGTGATGATCTGAAAGATCGAAAACGCCAGCGCTACATAAAACAAGGTTTTTGGCCAGTCCCGCGGGTTCGCGGGAATACCGTGCTGATCTTCACTCATGTGCTGCCTGCCTCATGACTGCATTGAAATCGAGCGACGTGTCGGTGCGGCGGCACGTGGCGCCTCTGCACTTTGCCTGTTTAGAGCACGCCTTTTTCTTTGCAGTAACGCTCGGCACCCGGGTGCAGTGGGATGGGAAGATTTTTCGCGGCATTATCCAGCTTGATGTCTTTGGCTGCTGAGTGAGAGTTGCCCAGACGCGTGAGGTTTTCGAAGATCAGCCTGGTCATCTCATAGGCAACCTCATCCGGAACATCTTCACGAGTAACGAGAATGTTGGTGATCGCAACCGTCGGTACTGCCTCCGGTTGCCCATCATAGGTATTGGCCGGAATCATTGCGCTCTGGTAGGCAGGGTTGCCAATATTCGCCACCACGTCGACGGGGATCGAGACATAGTTCAACGGCATGACCGAGGACAGGTCGCGAATCGCCGCCATGCCAAGCCCGGACGACTGTAGTGTGGCGTCCAACTGGCGGTTTTTGATCAGTTCGACAGATTCAGCGAAGGGCAGGTACTGAACTTTACCCATGTCTTCATAGGTCAATCCGGCCGCCTTGAAAATCGCCCGTGCATTGAGCTCCGTGCCTGACTTTGGGGCTCCGACTGAGACGGTTTTGCCTTTGAGGTCCGCCAGCGTCTTGATGCCTGATTCCTTACTGGCCACGATCTGAATGTAGTTGGGATAGGCCCCTGCAATGGCGCGCAGCTTGGTCAGCGGCACTTTGAATCCAGCGTCCTCCACACCATTTTTTGCGTCGGCAACCGAATCACCGAGGGCAAAAGCCAACTCTCCGCGCCCGGACTGCAGCAGGTTCAAATTCTCCACCGACGCTTTGGTGGCTTGAACCGAGGTCTTCACGCCAGGTATTGCTTCACCGTAGATTTGTGAAAGGGCAACCCCGATCGGATAATAAACCCCGCTAGTGCCACCGGTGAGTACATTGATAAACACCGGTGCAGCCTGTGCAGCGGTGGTTGCTACTGCCAGGGTTGCCGCAGCGGCCAGAAGGGTGAAGCGCTGTGTTACTCGCATTGGGAATGCTCCGTCTTGTTATGGCTTTATCCAGAGTCATTGCACTGTAGTTGATGCAGGCGAAAAAGTTGGCGAGTTGCTAGCCAATGTTTGCGCAGGTGTATAGCGAGAACCGTAAAGCTGTCCGGTCTCGGTAGCATAGGCGTGCAAACAGCGGTGTCGGGCATTTGGACGTGGCGGTTTAATTGGGTAGTCTTGCTGACACAGAGTGCTGAACCGCAACTGGAAGCCATCGAGTGATCAAACCGATAATACTGATACGCCGTCGTTTCGCGTCGATGCGCTGGCGCACTCGTATTACGCTTTGGGCGGCCGCGACCATGGCGGGCCTGCTGGTCGTTATGTTTGCTCGTTTAGCCGATATGGCCCTGGCGCAATTTGCCCAGCAGACTGCCGAGCGGCCGTGGCTTCCCTTCATTTACACCCCACTGATCGGCATGCTGGTGGTGTGGCTCACGACACGTTTTTTTGTCGGTGCTCAGGGCAGTGGAATCCCGCAGGTGATTGCGGCGACACGCTTGGTTCATCAGGGCAAGCGCGTGGACGGTCTGGTGTCGCTGCGGATAGCCTTCGCCAAGATAGGGCTCGGCACATTGGCGTTGACTGGGGGCTTTTCGGCTGGGCGCGAAGGTCCCTCCGTGCAGGTCGCGGCCTCGATCATGCATTTCTTTCATCGGTTCTTGCCCAACGCGCGGATCATCCGGGCTGAAGACCTGATTCTGGCCGGTGGTGCGGCAGGTATTGCGGCCGCGTTCAACACCCCTCTGGCCGGCATCGCCTTCGCTGTGGAAGAGCTGGGACGCAAGCTGGAAACCCGCACCAGCGGGGTGCTGCTCAGTACCATAATCCTGTCGGGGATGGTCGCCATTGCCTTGCAAGGTAATTACAACTACTTCGGTCATTTCGACATAGAGGGCATCAATGTCGATATCGTCGCGCCAGTGATGGCGATCGGTGTCGGCTGCGGGTTGCTGGGCGGGTTGTTCAGCCGTATGCTGCTGTGGCCTCAGCGACATCGTCGATTTGTAGTCTGGGAGTGGCGCGCCAGCCATCCCGTCTGGTTTGCCGGGATCTGTGGCTTGATTGTGGCGATATTGGGTTGGCTGAGCGGTGGCATGTCTTTTGGCAGTGGGTACGGCATCACGTCCCATGTCATCGCTTCCGAAATCAGCCTGCCATGGCACGCACCAATCACGCGTTTTCTCGCCACGGTGGTGACTTATTTCTCGGGCATTCCCGGCGGCATCTTTGCACCGGCCCTGGCCGTGGGGGCCGCCGTAGGTGCAAACGTCGCTGATCTGTTCGGCCTGGCTGCGCAGCCCATGATCGCGCTATGCATGGTCGGTTTTTTGGCTGCAGTTACCCAGTCGCCCATCACGTCCGCGATCATCGTCATGGAAATGATCGACAGCCACTCTATGGTGATCAGCCTGATGGCTGTCGCCCTGATCGCCAAGGCAGTGAGTTCAAGAATGGGGCCTGAGCTGTATCAGCAGTTGGCTCGCGGCTTTATCCAGCCCTCGATGGATGAATCAGCGTCTCGTCAGGGCAGGCAGTAGAGCCGTGCTGCATAGGACGCATTGGGCTATGGCAATTTGCATCTGATCCGCCAGCTTCTTATGATCGCGCTGGGTGCGTTGTTGCATACGGCACTGCGCAGGTTAAATTCAAACGTTGGTCGGGCCGCCAACGGAGCGTTATCGTGTCTGAAAAAAACTCGGCCTCTGCAGTCATTCCCCGTCCTCAGGTTTTAACCGAACGTGCGTTTTCTGCGCTGGAGCGGTTCTCTCATATTGAAGCGGTCAGCGGGATCGTCCTTTTGCTCGCGGCCTTGGCGGCTCTGATTTGGGCCAATAGTCCGGTCGCCGAATCCTATGAGCATTTCTGGCACACGCAAGTCACCTTGGGGGTGGGCGATTTCAGCGTCTCCCGCTCACTTCATTTTCTGGTGAATGATGGCCTGATGACGATCTTCTTTTTGGTGGTTGGGGCTGAAATCCGCCAAGAGATCAAGGACGGCGCACTGGCGAATATGAAACTCGCGACACTGCCTTTAGGGGCGGCGCTGGGCGGTGTCATGATGCCGGCGATCATTTATACACTGCTCAATCACGGTAGCGAGGCGAGTGCCGGGTGGGCTGTGCCTACCGCGACGGACATTGCTTTTGCGGTCGGGGTACTCGCCTTGCTGGGGAAATCTATCCCGAGTGGCGTGCGGATTCTGCTGTTGGCACTGGCCATTATCGATGACATCGTCGCGATTTTGATCATCGCGATTTTTTACACCGCGAGCCTGGATTATCTAGGGCTGGTGGTCGCGTTGGGCGGTTTGGCGCTGGTACTGGTTTTACAGCGAATGGGCATAGGAAAGGCATACGCCTATGTTGTGCCAGGTGCCATCGTCTGGTTTGGTCTGTTGAAGACTGGAGTTCATCCAACGCTGGCGGGAGTGATACTTGGGCTCATGACGCCGGTGAACTCCAAGCCCGCAACGGAGCGTCCACTGGAGACAATCGGGCGGACCTTCCATGAGTTAATGGACCGCTTTTCTCAGGCCAAAGACAATCCGCAGGCGGTCGCAGAACCACTCAAGCAATTGCGCCACGCGCAGCGCGAAGTGCTGCCACCCGTACAGCGAATCCAGATTGGGTTGCACCCATGGGTGGCTTTTGGCGTCATGCCCCTGTTCGCACTGGCTAACGCAGGTGTGAGCTTTGCGGGTGCCAATCTGGATGAGGCGCTTTCCCAGAAAGTGTTTGTGGGTGTGATGCTGGCGTTGGTGCTTGGAAAACCGTTGGGCGTGATGCTGGCCAGCTTTGCTCTGGTCAAACTTAACGTCTGCAAGTTGCCTGCTGGCGTGACGTGGAGTGGAGTAGGGCTAGTCGGCCTGTTGGCAGGGATTGGCTTCACCATGTCTATTTTTATTGCATCGTTGGCGTTTTCCGATGCTGCGTTACTGTCGTCCGCCAAACTCAGCGTGCTGGCAGCCTCTTCGGTTGCAGCAGTCATAGGATTGATTTGGGGGAAGATAACGTTTCATAAAAGAGCTTGAAACGTCATCACACCCCCAACCTGTGGTCCGGGCCCCGGCGTTACAGCAGTTTGCCGGGGTTCATTAAACCGATCAGGTCAAGGGCTTGTATCAATGCTTCGCTCAAATGACTCATGACACGCTCCTTTTTATTGTTAGCCCAAAATGAACACTGATGAGTTCAATCCTTTACGGCCGAATCGCTCGCCCCTTTTTCCAGATCGATCCGGTAAATACGGCCCACCACAACCAGGTAGAAAAACACCGCCAGCAGAGCATTGGCCGCGACGTAAACCAACGCCGAATCGAACGAGCCGGTGCGACTGACCAGATAGCCAACCACAATTGGGGTGGTTATCGCCGCCAAGTTGCCAAAGGTGTTGAACAGACCGCCCGAGAGGCCGATGATCTGACGCGGCGAGGTATCGGCGACTAAAGTCCAGCCATGCGAGCCGAAGCCTTTGCCAAAGAAAGCCAGGGCCATGAGCCCGACCACAGCGGCGTCGCTTTGAACGTAAATGCACAGCACCATACTGCTAGACAGCAGCAGACCACAGACGATGGGGAGCTTGCGCGCCAGTGTCAGGGAATAGCCCTGACGCAGCAGACCATCGGATATCAAACCTCCCAGGACGCCACCCACGAAACCGCTGATCGCTGGTAACGCCGTGAAGAAACCGGCGGAGAGGATGGTCATGCCGCGCGCCTGTACCAGATAGACAGGGAACCACGTCAGGAAAAAATAGGTAATCGCATTGTTGCAGTATTGGCCTAGATAAAGGCCTATCAGCGTTCTGTGGCTCAGTAGCAACTTGAGGTAACGCCACTGCGATTCGGTGGTATCGCCAACGCGAGGCTCAAGGTCCAGCAATCCGCCGCCGGATTCTATATGGCTGAATTCGGCCTGGGTGATTGTCGGATGCTCACGTGGCCCGTGGATGACCCTGAACCAGAGGATGCTGAACAGCAGACCAAATCCACCGAGCACGATGAACACGTACTGCCAGCCCATAGCCTGGACGACCCAGCCCATCAAGGGGGCGAAGATCGCCGTGGCAGAGTATTGCGCTGAACTCGAAATGGCAGTTGCCGTGGCGCGCTCTGCGCTTGGAAACCAGGCGGCAATTATCCGGGCGTTACCTGGGAAACAGGGGGCGCCGGCAAAGCCCACCGCCATCCTGAGGAGGAACAGGCTGACGATTGTCCAGCTCAGCGGTAACACGCCGACGAACCCCTGTAACAGGGTAAATAGCGACCAACTGAACAGCGCGATGCCGTACACCCGACGCGCACCAAAGCGGTCGCACAGCCAGCCTCCAGGAATCTGGCCGATCACGTAGGCCCAGCCGAACGCCGAGAAAATATAGCCGAGGGTCAGCGCGTCAATTCCTAAATCAGCCTGCAAGGCAGAACCGGCAATGGACAGGCTGGAGCGGTCGGCGAACGTCACTGATGTGACAAAAAACAGCATCAGCAGGATCGAGTAACGGACCCGGCCCGGTTTGGTTTCAGGCATATGGCTTGATCTTCCAATGATCGAACACGTTGTTATTTTTGTTTTCGACTCCGCGAAGCTGACCGGTGACGCCTGCTCGCCTGGTCAGCATGAGCAGGGATAGTCCGAGACTGGGTAAGTTATCGTACGACTCGAAAAAACACATCCTTTAAATGATCTGAAGTTATTCGTGCCTGAATGTCTTCAATTGTGGGATTGAAACCATAGCGCTTCTATGTCCGCAGTTCATGGCAGACAGTTGAAAGGTATTTTTCACCAGCCGATTGCACATTGACAGCAGTGCGGCTGCTTGGTAGAAAAGCTCAAGTCATATGACAACATATGACAAAAAATAATAATAATTGAGGCTCAGATCATGCTGACGACCCTCGTCGCGCGTCTTGAAAGCAACACGCAGTATTCCTTGATTCCCCATCTATGTTCACGCCTAGAGCATGCCGTGGTTTGGCCGCAAAGCCCGGCAGAGCAGGGCGCACAGCATCTCCAACCTTCCACACACAAGTCTTTGCCAGCCAGCAGTTCGCGGACGACTGTGCGTTCATTGATCAGCGGTCGATGCACTGTTTCTGATCTGTGCAGTAGCGACCTGCGCCCCGACGGGAAACGCCTTGAACGCCTAATGCACCCACCCCTAATAGCGATCACCGGTATGTAAGTCGGTGTTCTGACATAAAGAGTTACAACTTCGCCGAGCCCACAAGTTCGGTCAGTTTTTTAAAACCGGAGCATTCCAATGATAAAAACACTTCGAGTCTCTCTCCTTTCTGCACTTGTTGGCATGGGTGCTATCACTTCAAACAGCATGGCCTTCGCAGCGGATGTGAAATGGCCGACGCGCTCGGTGCAAGTCGTCGTCATCGCCAACCCCGGCGGTGATACCGACTTCAATGCCCGCATGATGGCCAAGTATTTCAACAAGATCACCGGCACCACCATGGTGGTAACCAACGTTGCCGGAGGCGGTGGCACGCTGGCGGCTGAGCAGGTGAAAAGTGCAGCAGCGGACGGGAACACCATCCTCTTCACACATCCAGGGCAACTGATCGTTAACGAAGTGGCGGGGCTCTCAGATGACAGCTTCGAAGCGTTTGATGTTTCCTGCATTGCCGGGGTCGACAAGGGCGCGGTATTCGTAGCTTCTACTCAGTCCGGAGTGACCAGCGTCAAGGACCTTATCGCCAAGGCCAAGGCCAAGCCAGAAAGCGTTACCTACGGCACCGAGATGGGTAACTTCTCGCATATTCAGGGCCTGATGTTCGAGAAAATCACCGGGGTCAAACTGAAGATGGTTGATGCCGGCACCGTATCGGAGAAAGTTGTCGCACTGCTTGGCGCGCGTATCGACCTCGGCGCCATCAGTTACGGCTCAGTACAAGACTACGTCAACGGCGGGCAAATGGTCGCGCTGGGTCAGCCTAATGACGAACGCAACGCTATGCTGGATAACGTCCCGACCTTCAAGGAGCAAGGTGTCGACTTCACCATCGACAAGCCTTATGTCGTAGCGTTCCCGAAGGGTACTGACGTAGCGATTGTGAGCAAGATGGCAGACATCATGAAGCAGATCAGCGAAATGCCCGAATACGCCGAGGAACTGAAGAAGTTCAAGCAGCCGGTTGCTTATTACGGCACCGAAGAGTCCAAGAAAATCCTTGCCAAGACCCGCGACGACTTCATGCAATTCAAGGATGTTCTGCGCACCAAGTGACACCTGAGACGGGCTGGCCTTATCGCCAGCCCGTAGCGCTTGGACTATTTATTGAGGTCTTTCGATGGCTACTTGCAAGAAAAAAGAGCTGATTATCGGCGCTGCCATGTTTGGCACCGCGCTCGGCTACTTACTCATGACGCTCAAACTACCGACTCACTCCGGTATCGATGCGGCTTTCGTTCCGGCGCTGTTGGCGGGGATGCTCGGCCTCCTTGCCGTCATACAGCTCGTCAGTGTTTTTTCCACACCTCAAGCTCCGGCCGACAACCTCCCCCAGGTCGATGTAGAGGAGACGAGCACTGCTGTTGATGTGAAAACCGTGGTCAAGACGCTAGCCCTGATCGTGGGCTATATCGCGTTGATGAATCCGGTCGGTTTTCCGATCATGACGGTGGTCTATCTGTATCTGCAGTTCATCGTGTTGACGCCGCACGACCAGAAGGTACGACACGTCACTTACGCCCTGATCGCCTTGGCGACCTCGGCCGTCATCTACCTGCTGTTCCGCGAGGCCTTCGATTTGATGCTGCCCGCTGGCCTGATGAATTTCTAGGAGTATCTCGCATGCTCGACTTGTTACAGCAAGGCTTCGGTGCAGTTTTCTCAATCAATATCATGTTGCTGATGGCCATCGGCGTGGCCGTGGGAATCGTCTTCGGTGCCGTGCCCGGTCTGTCAGCCACTATGGCCGTCGCACTGTGCCTGCCGCTGACCTTTACCATGGGGCCTCAGGCCGGTCTTTCGTTGTTGGTGTCGCTGTTCATTGGTGCCACCTCGGGGGGGCTTATCTCGGCGATCCTGCTGAAGATTCCCGGGACACCGTCATCGATTGCGACGGTGTTCGACGGTGGGCCGCTGATGGAGCAGGGCCATGGCGTCAAGGCGCTGGGCATTGGCATCGTCTTCTCCTTTTTGGGCACTCTGTTCAGTATTGCGGCGCTGATGTTCATCGCTCCGCAGCTTGCCAAGGTCGCATTACGTTTCGGTCCTCATGAATATTTTGCGATCGCAGTGTTCTCCTTGACCCTGATTGCCACGCTGTCTGCGGGGTCCATGGCCAAAGGGTTATTCGCGGGCGCATTGGGCTTTGCCGTTTCTACCGTGGGTATTGCTCCGGTTGAAGCGATCCGCCGCTTCACCTTCGGCTTCCCTGAACTGAACGGTGGCTTTTCCATGCTCACGGTAATGATCGGCATGTTTGCGGTCGCCGAGATTATCAAGCTTGCGGAATCCGGCCGATATGCCAAGCAGGGCAAGGCACGCTCAGTGAGCATGAAAAACATCAAAGGCTTCGGTTTCTCACTCAAAGAGTTTCGCGAGCAGATTCCTAACTCTTTTCGCTCCGCGCTAATAGGTTTGGGGATTGGCATTTTGCCGGGCATTGGTGCGGGCACTTCAAACCTGGTGGCGTATATCATCGCCAAGAAGCGCGCCAAGGATCCTGACTCCTACGGCAAAGGCAACATCGGTGGGGTCGTTGCCAGTGAAACGGCGAACAACGCGGGTATCGGCGGCGCCATGATGCCTTTGATGACACTGGGTATTCCCGGTGACACCGTTACCGCGATCATGCTCGGCGGTTTTCTGATACACGGTATCCAGCCAGGGCCGCTGCTGTTTATAAGCCAGGGGCCGCTGGTGTACACGATCTTTGCTGCATTGATCGTCGCCACCTTCATGATGCTGTTCATGGAGTTCTACGGCCTGCGCCTGTTCATCAAGCTGCTGGATGTGCCAAAACACATTTTGCTGCCGATCATTCTGGTGCTCTGTGTCGTCGGAGCTTTCGGCTTGTCCAGCCGCCTGTTCGATGTCTGGTCGATTTTGTTATTCGGTGTCCTTGGCTATGGCTTCGTCAAGGCGGGCATGCCCGCAGCACCGTTCATTATCGGCTTCATTCTGGGGCCTATGGCTGAAACCAACTTGCGTCGCGGACTCATGCTGTCGGATGGCAACTTCCTGGCATTCCTTGCCAATCCCATCGCTGCCTCGTTCCTGGCACTGGCGCTGGTTTTCATCATTTGGCAGGTCTACAGCGCGATGCGGCCGAAGAAGAGTGCCATCGACGAGATCCTGCGCACTTGATCTAAGGGGTTGTACTGACTGGCATCAATCTTTGCATCGATGCCAGTCATTGGAACCGTGCCGATCAGGCCATCAGGCAAGTGATGCGCGACATTGGGGATGTGCTTGTGGCAGATCGTTCAATGCAGTCGCCATCACGTTTCGAGTAAGTTTAGCTCTATCATGAGCTAGCGTTCATGTATGCGCTCTTCTTAACTCGCTGGATACTGCCCCCTATGAGAGACCTGCCGCCCACCGCGACCTTGCGCGCATTTGAAGCTGCCACCCGGCACTTGACCTTTACGTCGGCCGCACAAGAGCTACATGTGACTCAAAGCGCGGTCAGTCATCAGCTCAAGCATCTTGAGGCCCTGTGGGGAGTGCAGTTGTTTGAGCGTGGCAAGGCGTTACGCCTCACGGCAGCGGGGGCTGCGCTGGCGCCCATCGTGCGGGAGTTTTTCATCAGCCTGGAGGCGACTTTGGGAGATTTGCGCGAGCAAAAGGACAGGGTTCGACTCAGCGTCAGCACCACCTATTCCTTCGCTCTCAAATGGCTGCTGCCACGCTTGCCGCGTCTTTCTCGTCAACACCCCGAGCTCTTGGTCGCGCTGGACACCACGGATAAAGTCATCCACTTTTCTCACGGTCAGGCTGATGTTGCGATCAGGCTCGGCAAGGGCAATTACCCCGGTCTGCATTCTGAGTTCCTGTTTGGGGAGGAGGTATTTCCTGTGGCCAGCCCTGAACTGTTGCGCCGCGTCGGGATTCCGCAGAGCCCTGCAGAACTGTTGCACTTCCCGCTACTGACGCGGGATGGTGCCGAGTTGGTACCAAAATGGGAGGTATGGTTTCAAGCCGTCGGCCTGGCCTATTTACCGCTCCGGGAGAGCGTCAGATTTGGCGATACCAACATGACGGTCGAGGCAGCTTTGCTCGGCCAAGGCGTTGCATTGGTGCGCAGCGGGCATGTCGAGAATGAAATCAGCGATGGCCGTTTGGTGCGGCTGTTTGATGTGGCGCTTCCATCGCCATTGGCTTATTACTTCGTCTGCCCCAAGGGCATCGAATCGCAGCCGCACATCGCCAGCTTTCGCCAATGGCTGGTCAGCGAGGCACTGAAAGTCCAGCAACCGGATGAGTGAGTTATGAGTATTAGCTCATGCTGCGATGAGGAGACTTCGCTTTAGTCCCGGTGCCACATTGCCTAAAGTGGCGCATGCCTATTCATATCATCCTCCTCGTGCTTTTCGCCGCGCTTCTGCATGCCAGTTGGAACGCGCTGCTGCGTAGCGGTGCCGATCGGTTGTGGTCCATGACGGTGATGTGCATTGCCATCGCCATCACTAGTATCGTCGCCGCAGTGTTCATGGCGCCGCCCGCGATTGAGAGTTGGGGTTACGCGGTGCTTTCGGGGGTGCTGCATGTCGGCTACAACCTGTTTCTGGTGCGCAGTTACCGGGTCGGCGACCTGGGGCAGATCTATCCGATTTCACGTGGATCGTCGCCGGTGCTGATCACTTTGGGGGCCGCGGTGTTTGCCGGAGAAAGCATTACGCCTGAGGTATTACTCGGCATTGCGCTGGTGTCAGGCGGGATTATTTCGCTGGCTTTCAGAGGCCGCAGTCTATCGGTTCCCAGCCTGCCCTATGCGCTGGGAACGGGCGGCTTTATCGCCGCCTACAGCGTGGTCGACGGCATTGGTGCCAGGCTATCCGGCGCGCCGCTTGCCTACACGGTGTGGATGTGCGCCCTGTGGGGCGTGCTGATGCCGATTGTCTACATCGGCCTGCGTGACACTCGCAGCTTGTTCTCCGTCCGGCCCGGAACAGTGACTGCTGTGGTCGGCGGGCTGGTCTCCTTGCTCGCCTATGCAATGGTCATCTACGCCATGAACGAAGCGCCTCTGGGTGCGGTATCGGCATTGCGGGAAACCAGCGTGCTGTTTGCGGCGTTGATCGGCTATCTGTTTCTCGGCGAGACGCTCACCGCCCGCCGGATACTGGCGTGCGTAGTGATCGCCAGCGGCATCCTCATTATCGGCTAATACAGCCAACGGCTCAGGAGTTATGTTTAATGGTCAACGTCTCGCAGGCACCGCTGATTCTGATCACGGGTGGAAGTCGTGGAGTAGGGGCAGCAACGGCCCGGCTGGCGGCCGCAAGCGGTTATGACGTTGCGATCAGCTACGTCGCAAACGAGGCCGCAGCGCTTGCTGTGGTTGCGGATGTGGAGGCATTGGGGCACCGGGCGTTGGCGATGCGGGCCGACAGTGCGGATCCCCAACAGGTGGCCGATTTGTTCTCGGCCATCGACCGGACGTTCGGGCGCATTGACGTCTTGGTTAATAACGCGGGAATGCTGTCGCCTCAGTCACGCCTGGAGGACCTCGGCTTCGAGCGGATGCAGCGGATCTTTGCGGTCAACGCCATTGGGCCAATTCTCTGTGCCCAACAGGCGGTTAAGCGCATGTCTTACCGTCACAACGGCCCGGGCGGGGTGGTGATCAATGTCTCATCGGCCTCGGCGCGACTTGGTAGTCCCAATGAGTACGTCGACTATGCGGCGTCAAAGGGGGCGTTGGAGACCTTCACCATTGGCTTTGCAAAGGAGGTGGCCCGGGAAGGCATACGCGTCAACTGTATTCGCCCCGGACATATCTATACCGAAATGCATGCCAGTGGCGGAGAGCCGGGGCGGGTCGATCGCGTCAAGGACTCGATCCCCATGGGACGCGGTGGTCAGCCGGAGGAGGTCGCACGCGCGATTCTATGGCTGGCAAGCGCGGAGGCGTCATTCGTTACCGGTACATTCCTTGATGTAACGGGGGGGAAATGAGTCTGGGGCACGGATCAACTACTAGCTGCGTTCGGCTTGCCTCACCTTACGACTCAATCCAGGCGTCTTGCCCGTAATGCGCTTGAATGCACGACTGAACGCGGCCTGGGATGTATAGCCCAGACGCTGCGCGACCTCTTCAATCGGTAGCCTTTCGAGGGTCAGCCACTGGCTTGCAAGCCGCATTCGCAGTTCGGTGACATAGCGCAGCGGGGCCATGCCAATCGTCACCTGGAAGCGGTCTGCGAAGACCGAGCGCGAGGTATTGCAGTGCTCTGCCAACTGCGCAACGGTCCAGTCACGGCCCGGTTGTTGATGGAGCGCCAGCAGTGCACCGGCCAGGCGTGGATCGCGCAAGGCGGCGACCAGGCCAGAGGCATTGCCGCAGGCGCACTCGACCCAGCCGCGAACGACCATGGCAGCCACTACGTCGGCCAACCGCGCGAGGATACCGGCGAAGCCGACACGGGCAGCGCTGACCTCGCGTTCCATGGTGGTCAGAATCGGCACCAGCCCAGGGTAACGCTGACCGCCTGCATCAATCAGCATCAGGCCCGGCATCAGTCGGCCAAGGCCATGAATACTGCCCAGTTCAAACTCCATACAACCACTGAACAAAATAGTGCTCGGCGTGGGGCTGGCATCGGTTCCGGTATCCACCGCGCTGACGGTGTCACCCAAGGGCGCGCCGTCTAAACGGTCGATGTCCTGGACAGGCGCGTCCTGATGGGAAAACAGTTGATGGGCTGCGCCATGGGAGATGAACACGGCGTTGCCGGCAGACAGCGCGTAGGTGCTGCCGTCTTCCATTTGCAGCACCGCATTGCCGACGGCCATGAAGTGGAACCAAGCGTGCCCAGGTTTTTCCGCGAAACCCAAACCAAATGTTGGGCCCGTCTGGATACGCCGGTATTCAACGCCACGCAAGCGCATGCCGCGCAACAGCTCGTTGATGAGGTCCGAGGAGAGAGCAAACTGATCCGCTGGCATCGTTCAGGTGTTTTGATCAAAAAGTACAGACTTTGGATCATAGATCATCCGGTTTTCGGCGCCTAGACTTCGGTTCGTAATGAAGATTGGGAGATCCGTGCAATGACTGACTGTGTATGTAACGCCGTATCCGACCGCCATTCCGGCGTCGACGCGGACGTAGAGCCTGCGACGCCCGCGTGGATGGCCGTCTTCTCGTTGGCAATGGGAGTGTTCGGCTTACTGACCGCTGAGTACCTTCCGGCGAGTTTGTTGACCCTGATGGCTACCGACCTGGGAGTGTCCGAAGCGCTGGCTGGCCAGGCGGTAACGGTGACCGCAGTGGTGGCGCTGTTCGCTGGTTTGTTGGTCCCAGGCCTGACCCGAGGCATCGACCGACGTTGGGTGTTGCTGGGCTTTTCCACGTTGATGGTCGCCTCCAATCTGCTGGTCGCCGTTTCCTCCAGCTTCGCGGTGCTGTTATTGATGCGCATCTTGCTCGGCATTGCCCTTGGCGGTTTCTGGAGCATGGCGGCGGCAGTAGCGATGCGCCTGGTGCCGAGTGCTCTGTTGCCCCGGGCGCTGTCGATCATTTTCAGCGGCATCGCCATCGGCACGGTAGTGGCTGTGCCGCTGGGCAGCTATATGGGCGGGCTGTATGGCTGGCGCAGTGCGTTCTTTGCAGCGGCGGCGGTAGGCATGGTGACCCTGGCTTTTCAGTCGTTCACTCTGCCGCGCCTCGCGCCGCGTCGGCCGGCAAGACTGCGCACCGTTTTAGAGGTGTTGGTGCGCCCGGGCATCGCCATGGGGATGTTCGGTTGCGTGCTGGTGCACAGTGGCCACTTCGCGATGTTCACCTATGTCCGGCCTTTCCTTGAAGGGACGACCGGCATTGGCTCGCAAGGCCTGTCGCTGATGCTGCTGGGGTTCGGTATGGCGAATTTCGTCGGCACGCTGTTGGCCGGGAAGCTGCTGGAGCGCCATCCGCTGGCCACTCTCGTATTGATGCCCGCGCTGGTCGGTGTTGCAGCACTGGCCTTGGTGCTGTTGCCTGCCTCGGTACCGGGGCAAGCGGTACTGCTGGCGATCTGGGGGCTGGCCTTTGGCGGCGTGCCGGTGGCGTGGTCGAACTGGGTCGCCAGCGCGGTACCTGATCAGGCGGAAAGCGCCGGAGGCATGGTAGTGGCCTCTGTGCAGTCAGCCATCGCCACAGGCGCCGCCGCTGGCGGTGCAATGTTCAGCCTCGGTGGCAGCGCAGGCGTATTCGTCGCGGCGGCTGTGCTGATGCTGCTGGCTGCGTTGCTGATTGCGCTGCGTGTCCGCGTACCTTCTGCTCATGGCGTTCGCCAGCCCAAGCCTGCGTTGCACCTTTGATCAGGTCTGCCGAATCGCCTCGATTCCGTCTGTAATCAGGAGATACCCATGACAGGCTTGTGAATACCGTCAAGTTGGTGCTTTGTTTCAAGGAAGATAAACAAGCCTTCCAGACGACGCTTAGAGGCTGTCAGGGTCCCCAAAAAACATCTGAATCCGCGAACGCAACCATCGCTCACCCGGATCATTATCCTGCGACCCACGCCAGGCCATGTGCAGTTCGAAGGTCTGGGTTTCGATCGGTAACGCCTCGGCCCTTACACCACCAGCGGCTGCCAGGACGGCGGCTGCGTAGTCGGGCACGGTGGCGACGATGTCGGTACCGGTGAGCAGGGTTGCCAGGCCGTTGAATTGCGGTACGGCGAGGACGACGTGGCGTTTGCAGCCGATTTTTTCCAGGTGTTCATCGATAAAGCCGCTCAAGTCGCCGGCGAATGAAACCAGTGCATGGGGTCGGGAGCAGAAGTCTTCCAGGCTTAACGGACCAGGCATGGTGTCGGCGCGCAGCAGCATGGCCTTGCTTCTGCGCAAGACTTTGCGCTTGGCGTTGGCGGGCAAGTCGTTGGTGTAGCTGACGCCAATGGATATCTCGCCCGACGCCAGCAATGCGGGCATCAGAATGTAGTTGACCCGGCGGACCACGAGGACGATACCCGGCGACTCCGAGCGCAGACGTTTGAGCAACGACGGCAGAAGGGCGAACTCCGCGTCATCCGACAGGCCTATCCGGAATACGGCGGTGCTGGTCGCAGGATCAAACTCCGATGCGCGACTGACCGCCGTTGAAATCGAATCAAGAGCCGGTGAAAGCAGGGCGAAAATCTCTGTAGCCCTGGCGGTCGGCTCCATGCTGCGTCCGGTGCGGACGAACAAGGGGTCGTCGAACAGACCGCGCAATCGTGACAGCGCTGCGCTGATTGCTGGCTGCCCGAGAAACAGCTTTTCGGCCGCCCGCGTAACACTGCGCTCATGCATCAGGGTTTCGAAAACGATGAGCAAATTGAGGTCGACGCGACGCAGGTCGTTGCGGTTCATGGCGGGAGATCTCAGCCGTTGATCAATGCGATGGTGTGCAAACAGCTGACATTTATCAGCGTTAAGTGAAGCGGGGCGGATGATGCCGATAATCCAGCGGCAATTCTCCTACACATCTGTGGCGTGAATAATACGAGCAAACGCTACATTTACGCATTCATAAATTTAACCTTGAGCCCGCCCCATCGCTTGGGCGTCACGACCGCGCGGCAAGTCGATGGAACGAGCAGCTCGCCGACGCGCCTAATCAGTACAGCGTTTTTTGCCTGAGCAGACCGTGTGAGGTGAAGCGTACAGCAGCGCTATGGGTTGCATTGTCTGGCTGACATGCGAACAATGGCCGCCTATGGATGCATGGGCGTCGCAGGATTGATCCGGGAATACCCCTGCGAAACCTATGACAATCGATGACAGACATGTCGACTATTAATAGCCACTGATAGTGTTACCGGCAGAGCCCGGATAGAGTTCATGGCATCAAGGTTTTCTAGGCGAGGTTCGAAATGTCCCGCACGATTCGTTTTCATCAGTTTGGTCCAGCCGAGGTGCTCAAGGTCGAAGAGCATCCGGTCGCGTTGCCAGCACCCGGTGAGGTACAGGTACGTGTCCAGGCAATCGGTATCAGCTGGTACGACGTGCTTTGGCGGCAAAATCTGGCTCCTTCCCAGGCACGGCTTCCCGCTGGCCTCGGCCACGAGATGGCCGGTGTGGTCACCGCTCTCGGCGACGGCGTGGACGATCTGAAAATTGGCGACAAGGTTGCCAGCTTCCCGTCAGCGGATCCGAACCAGCATCCGGTTTATGGCGAACTGATCGTCCTGCCCCGTACGTCTCTGACGCGTTACCCCGACGTGCTGACGCCGGTTGAGGCCAGTGTTCATTACACGTCGCTGCTGGTGGCTTATTTTGCTTATGTCGATCTGGCGCGAATCAAGCCAGGCCAGACGGCGCTGGTGACGGATGCCAGTCACTGCGCAGGCCCATCGTTCGTACAGTTGGGTAAAGCGTTGGGTGCACGAGTAATCGCTGTGACCAAAACGGATGATGCTCGTGAGTATCTGCTCTCTCTGGGTGCCGACAAGGTGGTGGTAACTGAGGAGCAGGACTTGTTGATGGCCGTTAACAAGTACACCGATAACCGCGGTGTCGATGTGGTGCTTGACGGTCTGGGTGGCCCGCAGATGTCGATCATGGGTGATGTGCTGGCGCCGCGTGGCAGTCTGGTGCTTTACGGCCTGCAAGGCGGTAATCAGACGCCATTTCCTGCCTGCGCAGCTTTCCAGAAGAACATCCAGTTTTTCGTGCATTGCCTGGGCAACTTCACCGGCAAGCCGGAGCTGGGCATCACCCAGGATGAGGCCGCGTTGCAACGTGCGCTGCGTGACATCAACCAACTGACGGCCGATCGGGTGCTGGCACCGCTAAAGACTCGTGTTTTCCCGCTCAGTGAAGTGGTTCAGGCGCATCGCTACATGGATGGATGTCCGATTGGTGGGCGCGCGGTCCTTGAAGTGGAAGATTCTCAGGTCTGATAGACCAGATTTAATGCAGTCGCAGTCAAAATGCCTTCCTCTCTGGAGGGCATTTTTCGTTGCGGGTTTTGGTTTTAGACGAGAGGAGATAGCCAGACTATTACTGGCTTAAACAATCAGAGACCCAAAACAGATGGAATTATCTGTTTTAAACATCCCGCCCGCATCGGCCCCTTCGCGATGACATTAACAATATGAGTTCATACACTGGATTCGGAAACAGAGTGGCTGCCTGCTTTGGACCCTCTATGAACGGCTGCTGCTCGCGTGTCCGCGAGGTGGCACTGAACATTTACGGTAGTCAGGACGGCGCCGGACAGCAGTGTGCATAAACATATAATTAAACTAACGCGTTTAATAGCAAGGATATTAAACGCACTAACGCTGTTATTTTTATTCCTTAAAGCCGTCTTGTAATTGTGTTGTTAATATCGATAATAGTTGGGTACTTAACACTCAGGGAATGAGTCATGGTCGCTGATTATTTTTTAAGGCTGCCCGATTTGAACATCCGTGCTTGCAGCGTGCGGCGTTGTGGAAAACAAGGAGGTGAGACGGCATGAGCTCTATTCACGAACAGGCAATGAATTACGTCTACCAGCAAGTCCTGCAACGCTTGCTGAGTTATTTTCGTCGGGCAGAGCGCACAGCGTTGCAGCTGCTTATCCAGCGTTTGATCGTTGCGGCTGGCGGTATCGAGCGTATTTCCAGCTTCAATGTGATGGTCCCCTTCAGCGGAGGCAAGGACAGCGCCTATACCGTGGCGCTCCTGCGCGCAGCCCAGTTGAGCATCGCCGGGCGCTCGCCTGCGACGTTTAATCTGCGCGTTGCGACCATGCGCCACGCTGGCGTTACGCCCGCGGTGTTAGGGAATATTCAGCGCACGTATTCCGCACTTTTCCTGCACGACGATCCCAGGGTGGAATTACTGGAGGTCGACCACGAGATTGTCAGGGTATTCGAGCCCGATACGCCTATCTCTTATTCCGCGCGGGAGCAGAATCGTTCCGACATGCTGGTCAGTGGTCATGTATCGGCCGGGGACGGTCGGACCACGTTCTGCAACAGCTGTTACTTGAGGCTGGCCGGCTTCTTTGAGCGAGCGACGACCTGGGGCAGCGGGGTGGATGCCGTGGTCAGTGGCGACTCTCGCAAGGAGCAGAAACAATACGTCACTTGGGTGATGCGCCTTGCGCCGCGTACGGCGTATCGTTTCAAGGACGGGGCAAGCCAGAGCTTCAATGCCATGCTGAGCGTCATTGGCAGAATCAGCGAGTCCTACCATCAGGAACTGTATGGGGCGAATGACGAATCAGCGGAGCCGATGAGCGCTCCCGTGACGGCCACCAGTAAAGCCGGAGCGCCGGCGTTTATTGCCATCTCCGATTTGATCGTCAGTAATGCCGAGGAGCACTGGAAGTTGCTCACCGAGTTTCTGGGCTTCCGCTTTGATGATCTGGCCTTCAGCTTCAGCGAGTCTGATTGCGCTAACCCTCTGTTGATGGCGCATATGCGCGGTCTGAAAGTGCAATACGTTCAGGGCCGCAGTTATGCCGAGGGTATTGCTGAATACCTGCAATTGGCCAAAACGTTGATGTGCCGTAAAGGGATGCCCAAGCGCCTGATTGATCAGGCCATGAAGGCTTACGCCAGCGAGGAGGGGATTGCCACGCGTCGCGAGTTGGCTGCCACCTTTGCGCAGGAGGGGTTTGGTGTCAGCGAAGCACAGCTGATCTGCCTGCTGTTTTCACCCTTCGTCAATGAAGGACGGGATCTTGAAGGTTTTCTGCGACGGCTTCATCCAGGCATGCTGGTGGCGTTGCCCGATTTGCACAAAGCCTTGCAGGGCTCAGCGGCGCCTGATCAGGTTTTGCAATGGCTGGGCGACATAAGCGGCCTGACGCTTGAGGGTTTGCAAAGTCTGTATCGCAAACGCCGGGTTGAATTTGACGATCAGGAATCGATCATTGCCCGCGTACGTGCGTCTGATCCTGACAAGGGCCGCGTCATGACGGTTGACCCGCAAACTGGTGGTGCGGTCGCGGAGATACTTTCGGGGCGCTGATTTTCCTGTCATTGCCTGGTATGAGGCGAGGCAGATTCTGGTAAGGCGGATCTGATGCTGAAGGCTCCGCCGATCCATTTCTGTTTGCCAGAGATGAACGGTGCTGGTATCTGTACGCCCATCCAGTATTCGTATTTCAGGTTGTGACCGTCATTTCTTCATCTAACCCTTCTCAAAGGAAGCTTGAGATCAGCGCTGAAGACCAGCGCTCGTTAGCGCCTGATCCCTCTGATCAAGCCCGCTATCTCATTGCTGTGCGGGCTCTGTGCGAATTCACCGCCAAAACCGGTGATCTCGATTTGCGTTTTACTCCTTCGCCTACCGCCCTCGAGGGTATCGCCGGGCATCGCAGCGTGGCTGCCCGGCGCGGCCCCGGGTACCAGACTGAAGTCTCGCTTTCGGGGGAGTATCAACAACTCAGGATTCGCGGCAGGGCTGATGGCTACGACCCTGCGATTAATCAACTGGAGGAAATCAAGACATATCGCGGTGATCTTTCCTCTATGCCAGACAACCATCGGCAACTGCATTGGGCGCAGGCGAAGGTCTATGGATGGCTGTTGTGCGAGAAGTTGCAGTTATCCGAAGTGAACCTGGCGCTGGTGTATTTCAATGTCGACTCCGAACAGGAAACGCTGATTCGGGAGCGCTTCGCGGCGCCAACACTGAAGGCGTTTTTTCAGCATCACTGCGGTGTCTTCTTGCGCTGGGCCAAGCAGGAGCTACAGCACAGCGCCGAGCGTAATCAGCAATTGAACCTGCTGAAGTTTCCCCATGGCAGCTTTCGTATGGGGCAGCGTCATTTGGCCGAGTCGGTTTACAAGTCCGTCAGCACCGGGCGCTGTCTTATGGCGCAGGCGCCTACCGGAATCGGCAAGACGATTGGCACGCTGTTTCCGATGCTCAAGGCGGTGCCGACCCAGCAGTTGGACAAAATATTCTTTCTGACGGCTAAAACTCCGGGCCGCAAGTTAGCGCTGGATGCACTGACGGTCATCCGCACCAGCGCACCGGAGCTAAAATTGCGCGTGCTGGAACTGGTCGCCCGGGACAAGGCGTGCGAGCACCCGGACAAAGCCTGTAATGGAGACTCCTGTCCGCTGGCCAAAGGTTTCTATGACCGTTTGCCTGCTGCGCGAGACGCGGCGCTTTCTGGTCCCTGGCTGGATCAGGCGGGGATGCGTGAGGCTGCTCTCGCCCATGAGGTTTGTCCTTACTACCTCAGCCAGGAGATAGCTCGTTGGGCGGACGTGGTGATAGCGGACTACAACTATTACTTTGATCTCAGCGCGTTGTTGTTCGGCCTCAGCCAGTTCAACCAATGGCGCGTAGCGGTGTTGGTGGACGAAGCCCACAACATGGTGGAGCGTGCTCGGCAGATGTACAGCGCCAGCCTTGATCAGCAGAGCCTGAGCGCGCTGCGCCAGACGGCACCCGAGGCTTTGCAGAAAATGCTGCAGCGGGTAAACCGGGAATGGAACGCGCTGCATAAAGAGCAGCTTGCGCCTTATCAGGCTTACCCCGAAACCCCAGGCAAGTTTCTGCACACGCTGAACCTGTGCGTGGCGGCCATGGGTGATTATTTCAACGATCACCCGCATGCGCTTACTGGCACGCTGCAGAGTTTTTATTTCGAGGTGATCGCGTTTGTGCGGATCGCCGAGTTGTTCGACGAGCATTTTGTGTTTGATATCAGCAAAAGGGCGCTGACTAGCAAACGCAGCAGCTCCAGGTTGTGCCTGCGCAATGTGGTACCCGCCCGGTTCATTCGGCCGAGGTTGACGGCCGCACGCAGCAGCGTGTTGTTCTCTGCAACCCTCAACCCTCGTCACTATTACGCCGATCTACTGGGTTTGCCTGCGGATACCGCGTGGGTTGATGTGGTATCACCGTTCAGTCGGGAGCAACTGGACGTGCAGATTATCAGCCGGATCTCCACCCGTTTTAACCATCGCCAGGCGTCTTTGGACCCGATAGTCGAACTGCTGGCGGAGCAGTTTCAAGCGCGGCCGGGCAATTATCTGGCATTTTTCAGCAGCTTCGATTATCAGCAACAAGTCGCTGACCTGATGCAGCAACGGTATCCGCACATTCCTCTGTGGCACCAGGCCAGGGGCATGAGCGAAAGCGAGCGTCAGGGGTTTCTGGATCGTTTTACCCTCGAAAGCCAGGGAATCGGCTTTGCGGTCCTCGGCGGTGCGTTTGGCGAAGGTATCGATTTGCCGGGCGCGCGTCTGATCGGCGCATTCATTGCGACACTGGGGCTTGCCCAATTCAACCCGGTCAATGAACAACTCAAACAACGCATGGCTGTGTTGTTCGGCGCGGGCTACGATTACACCTACCTTTATCCGGGCATACAGAAGGTCGTGCAGGCGGCGGGTCGAGTAATTCGGAGTCAGCAAGACAGGGGCGTGGTCATGCTTATCGACGATCGTTTTGCCGAACCCAGGGTTCGGCAGTTACTGCCGGCCTGGTGGCAGGTGTGATCCAGCAAAGGCTTATGGATCGATAGCCAAGCAGCAAGGTCAAACTGCCAGTAAACTGCCGCGCCGCTGATCATTTCTAGCCAGTACAGCAGCCAGCTTTATTTCTATTCCGTTTTTTCATGGAGGTTGTATGAGTCTCAGTCCCTTCGCCGGCAAGCTGGCACCGGCTCAGTTGCTGGTCGATATTCCGCGACTGGTAACCGCCTATTACACCGGCCAGCCTGATGCGTCGATCTCGACCCAGCGCGTGGCATTTGGTACTTCCGGCCATCGTGGCAGCTCGTTCGAGCTGAGTTTCAACGAGTGGCATGTTCTGGCAATCAGTCAGGCGATTTGTCTTTATCGTCAGGCCAATGGTATCGACGGCCCGTTGTTCCTCGGCGCCGATACACATGCCTTGTCCACGCCAGCCGCGGCCAGCGCTCTGGAAGTCCTTGCCGCCAATGGCGTGCAGGTGATGATTTCCGAGGGTGATGAGTACACCCCGACCCCGGCGGTTTCCCACGCGATCATTTGCTACAACCGTGGCCGCACATCCGGCCTGGCTGACGGTATTGTCATCACCCCGTCGCATAACCCCCCTGAAAGCGGCGGTTTCAAGTACAACCCTCCAAACGGTGGTCCGGCTGACAGCCATATCACCAAATGGATTGAAGCCAAGGCCAACGAACTGCTGGCTGAAAAAGTACTTGGCGTTAGCCGCGTCAGCCATGAAAAAGCGTTGCGTGCTGATACGACACACCGCCATGACTACCTCAATACCTATGTTGCCGATCTGAAGAACGTGATCGACATGGACGCGATCCGCAGCGCAGGTCTGCGTCTTGGCGTCGACCCGCTGGGAGGCGCAGGCGTGCGTTACTGGTCGGCAATCGGTGAACACTACGGCCTGAATCTGGACGTTGTGAACCAGTTTGTTGACCCGACGTTCCGCTTCATGAGCGTTGACTGGGACGGACGCATTCGCATGGACCCATCGTCAAACTTCGCCATGCAGGGCCTGATTGGCCTGAAGGACAAGTATCAGGTCGCGTTCGCCTGTGACCCTGACCACGATCGCCATGGCATCGTGACGCCGAGCGGTGGTTTGCTGGCGCCTAACAACTATCTGGCCGTTTCCATTGATTACCTGTTCCAGAATCGTCCTGACTGGCGCGCCGATGCTGCTGTCGGCAAAACCGTGGTCAGCAGCGGGATGATTGATCGGGTCACTGCACGCCTGGGGCGCCGTCTGTATGAAGTGCCGGTGGGCTTCAAGTTCTTTGCCGAAGGGCTGTTCGATGGCTCGCTGGGCTTTGGCGGGGAAGAAAGTGCCGGTGCCTCGTTCTTGCGCAAAGACGGTACGGTCTGGACCACTGACAAGGATGGTCTGATTCCAGCGCTGTTGGCCGCGGAAATCACTGCCCGCAAAGGCCGTGACCCGAGCGAAATCTATCATTCCCTGACTCAGGAACTGGGCGAGCCGTTCTCCACACGTGTCGAGGCCAAAGCCAGTCCTGAGCAAAAAGCTGCACTGGGTAAATTGTCGCCGGACCAGGTCAAGTCGACTGAGTTGGCAGGTGAGGCCATTCAAAGTGTCCTCAGCCACGCTCCAGGCAATAACCAGGCGATTGGTGGCTTGAAGGTGATGACTGAAAACGGCTGGTTTGCAGCGCGTCCATCGGGCACCGAAGACATCTACAAAATCTACGCCGAGAGTTTCGTCGGAGAAGACCACCTCAAGCGCCTGGTCGCAGAAGCTCAGGTGTTGGTGGATGCAGCGATTGCCTGATGCAATAAGCGATCTACAGGGAAGGGCGCGGAGTCCATGGATCGTCTGATGTACGTTGACCGGTAGGACCGAGTTCATTCGGGAAGGCGGTGGTTCAGGCGGTACATCAGCTGCGGATGTACCGGCCTCTTCGCGAATGAATTCGCTCCTACCGGTAATCTGGGCAAGACGCAGGCTGAGTGATTGCTGATCAATAGCGCATGTACAAAAAAGCCCGGACTCGCGAGAGCCCGGGCTTTTTCGTGTTACAGCGTTTGCTCAAGACTCAGGCCACATCGACCAGCACGATTTCGCTGTCGTCGATGGCCGTTACCCGCAGCACACGCTCTTCTTCTACTGCAACGCCGTCTCGGGCGTTTGCTTGCAGACCGTTGACCTCAATGCTGCCGGTAGCAGGCACCAGGTAAGCGCGTCGACCCGCATCCATGTGGTATTCGGCGGTTTCACCGGCTTTCAGGTTGGCAGCAACCAGACGTGCGTCAGCGCGGATACGCAGACTCACATCATCACCAGACTTGCCGCTGGCCAGGGTCACGAAGCCTTCGCGGTCGCCTTTTGGAAACGGTTTGGCACCCCAGGAAGGCGCTGAGCCGGTTTCGTTGGGCATGATCCAGATCTGGAAGATCTTGGTTGCCGTCGGTTCCATGTTGTATTCGCTATGGGCGACACCGGTGCCAGCACTCATGACCTGAACATCGCCAGCCTCGGTGCGGCCTTTGTTACCCAGATTATCTTCGTGAGTGATGGCGCCTTCACGGACGTAAGTGATGATTTCCATGTCCCGATGCGGGTGTTTCGGGAAGCCCGTCCCGGCCTGGATCACGTCGTCGTTCCAGACTCGCAGCTGACCCCAGTTCATGCGTTTTGGATCATAGTACTCGGCGAACGAGAAATGGTGATGTGCGTCCAGCCAGCCGTGGTTGGCGCCGCCCAGAGTGTTGAAAGGTCGTAATTGCAGCATGGTGTGGCCTCCTGTGCAGTAGCGGGCGGTGAATGTGAGCCCGGGGCTGCTGAACGTTGTTCGGTTGTTGATGGCAGCTATGATTGATCAAATAATTATCGATAAAAAGCGTAAATAATCGCTTTAACCAATCGATTAATCCGATTCGTTTAGGTGCCTTATTCTCTACTTAACCTGCACTTGATCGGCTAATCATCTGATCGCAAAGCATTTACTGGAGCTGAAGGCTGAATCGGGCGACCATAGGGCACTTTTGCTTATCTGTGCCCTGGAGCCTGCGTGCCAGACAAACTGCCTGTTGATGTTCCCGTCGATGCCGAATCCGATTTGCGCCCCCTCCATCAGCTACCCCTGATCAAACGTCTGCTCTCGCGGCTGCTGGGCCGGGGCTTGAGTCGCCTGGGGTCGCAACATGCGCCGTCCTGGAGACAAGGTCATGCAGACGGCTATCTCAATGGTCATATGCACGGTCTGGAAGAGGGCTATGCAGAGGGCCATCTGGAAGGGATCGAAGAAGGCCGCAAGGTCCTGGTGATCCGGGATACCCGTCCGATTGAACATCGTGGGCCGAAAGTGGATGACCATCTGTTCGATGATTGGCGGCTTCCGCTGACCGCAGACATCAAAAAACGCATGAAAGCCGATGTCGGCCAGAAGTTACCTGCTCACGCACAACCCAGCGCTGCGCAATGGAAGATGATCTTCAGTGATACCCCGTCAACTTACGTCATCGCGGGTGCAGGGGCAGGCAAGTCGACGTCGTTGGTGCTGCGCATTTTGCTGCTTCACCACTACCTGGGCTTTGAGCTGGGTTCCATGACCGTGGTGACGTTCACTCGCGAGTCTCGCAAGGACTTTGTCAATAAACTGGTCGAGGTGTTTACCTGCTGGGGCCACTCGCTTGACCAGAAACAGGCACGCGAAGTAGTACGCACCTTCCACTCGCGTATTTTGCCGCTGGTGCGCAGCATGCCGGGCCTGGAGAAACTGACGGCGTTCGAAAACCTGGGAACTCAAACCATAGCCGGGCTGGAAGAGGGCGCAGACAGTAATCCATTTGATCTGCGCATCAACGACGCCCAGCGTCAGCAACTCAACCTGTGTTATCGCGACCTGTACGCCAGCGATGAGCGTTTCCGCGACGTCATGGCCCCGCTTTACCGTCAGGCGCTGCAGCTCAAGGAGCTGGAGCGTGATCACCCCGACGTACAAAAGCGCGTGACCGTTACCGAGCTGTCGGCGCGGCGCGATGAAGAACTGTGCGACATCATCGAAGATCTGTGGATACGCGCCAAAGCCTGGCCCATCAAAGGCGTCGAGCCGATGCGACAGACCGTCGAGATCAATGGCTTTGGCTTCCATCTACACGGGTACATTGCAGAGCTCGACGCCTGGGTGGTGCTGGGTTTCGATCCATCCGAAGACCAGCAGATGAAGCGCCAGGGTGCCAAGTTACCTGTGTGGGCTGAATGGGTGATCAAACGCACACTGTTTCAAGCATTCTGCCGCAAGCCATTGATATGGCTGGATAGCTATGAGGCTGGCAGTCGCGTCCTGCAGTCTTTGTCTGGCGCCGCCGTTGCCGGGCCCGGGTTTGATTACAAGGTCAAGGGGGATCTGAGCGCAGCACCGTTGCTGGACAGTTTTGTTGCTGCGGCAGGTTTTATCGAGAACCTAGGGCTGGATGTCCCGGCGGCAGTGGCCGAAATGAGTTTCGCCGGGAACGATCCCGACCGTTACTTCTTTGAAGCCTTGAGCTTGTTCTGGAAAGCGTTTGAAAATCACTTGCTCACTCAGACACCGCCGGTGATGACCTATAACCGGATGTTTGCCCTGTTTGGCGAAAATTCGCCGGAGAATCTTAAACTGGTGGGTGACCATCAGCTCAGGCCGCTTTCGCACCTGATGATCGATGAGTTTCAGGACGTCTCGCCACAGATCGTTTCGTGGGTACGCGCCTGTTTGCGGGAGATCCGTCGTCGGGGTTCAGACCTGCACATCGGTCATACCGCTCAACACGCCTCGTTATTATGTGTGGGCGATGACTGGCAATCGATCTATGGCTGGCGTGGCAGCTCGCCGAAATTCTTCATGGAGTTCCCCAAGGAGTTTCCAGCGCCTGCGACCACCAAAGTCATGCTCAGTGACAACTACCGCAGCCATCAGCACATCATTGATGCTGCCGAGCATATCGTGCGCGCAGCACCTGCCATTGCAGGCAAGAAAGCCAAGGCCAGCGGTGCTGTGCAGGAATTGCTGCCAGTCAGAGTGCTGGAGCGCAATGACGAGTCGCTGACGGAACGTCTCATCGAGCACTACAACGACGGCGACTCGATCCTGTTGCTTTACCGCAAGAGCAGCGATAAAGCGTTGCTTTCCGATAAGTTACAGGCGTTAGTGAATGCTGATTATGCGCTGCCACCACAGGCGCGACGCTTCAAACAGCTGACCTACCACAGCGCCAAGGGCTTGCAAGCGGACGCGGTGTTCCTGTTGGGTGACTGCCAGCATTTGACGCATTCACCGTACAAGAATCAGCTTTATCGTCAGGCCGGGTTGGGCAGCCCAGGAGACGCCGATGCCTTCGATAATGCGCAAAAAGATGAAGTCTTGCGTCTCGCGTACGTGGCGATTACCCGGGCCGTGCGGCACTGCTACTGGTATATCGATGGCAGCGCAAAGGAGGGGGTGAACACGACCCGAGCGTCAGACCGGATACCGGCAGACAAGCCGTTTTTTGAGGATATGCGAGGTCTTGAGGACCGCTTGTAGTTTCCAGATTTAACCCTGTCCTGTAGGCGCTCACCGAGTTTACGAGGCCAGCGATGGCGGTTTGTCTGATACACCGCCATCGCTGGCCTCGTAACCTCGGTGAGCTCCTACTGGTCCAGTGTCGCGCGTGTCAGGGGCCGAGTTATTCAAAGCCCTACAGCGCGCAGAGGCACGAACGATTCCAGCTCTGCCTCGATGGCCTCGATGATCAGTTCCACCTCAGTCGCATTCATGACGGTTGCGCAACGCAGACCGGCAACGGCGATGACCGTCTCGCCACTGGCCCGGTCAAACAGGCGGGCTACCATGCTGCTGGGTGCGTCCATGGTGGCTTCGAAGCCCACCGGATGGAAATACCAGCGCATCAGCTGACAAGCATTGGGGAACGTGACTTTATTCATGAGACCCACCTCTTTCAAACGAGCACTTCCATAGCTCAAATGGGAGGCAAGGGAGCTGTCTAGACGGCAGCAAAAGCTGAGAGGCCTAAGTATGAGATCAGTAGTTTCCTACGTCAGCCGAGGCGCCTTCCTGCAATATTTCTGAACAGTCCTTACGAAGACCAAAAGTAGCACTCCCAAAGCGCATCAGCCGAGATTTTTTTACGGTAAATGGAAAATATTTCGATTTGTTGATGTGAGTCATGCCTGTTATTCCTAAAGGCTCTTTCGGTCATGCCGCAGCGCTGAAAAAGCTATTTCCCCGTCACAGGGTTGTCATAAGCAACCCTGACGCGGCATGCTTCGGTTCCGCTTTGTAACCGGGTTTTTCTGGATATGGCTTCGGCTCCGCGCACTGCTGATGTTGCTTCCCGTCGTTCCGCAATAGTATTGGCGCTGTGTCTGCCCAGCGATGTCTTGCTGTATCTGTTGTTACCCATGCACGTTGAAGCGTTTGGTATCAGCCTGACGCAAGCGGGTATCTTGCTCGCGGCGAATCGGTTGGTGCGTATCTTCGGTTACAGCTATGTGGTGCGCTATTACGCGCGCAATGGAGACCGTCCTACCGTAATGCTCGCTGCTGCGACGGCCGCTGTCTGTGCCTTGGGCAACGCCTTCATTTCAGGTTTCTGGTGGCTTTTGATTCTGCGTCTGGGGTGGGGGCTGGCCTATGCGGCCATGAACCTCTCAACCCAGGTACTGGCCACGTCAGACGCTGCAGGCGCGGCGCATCGCTCGGGTCGCTCAAGGGCATTTATTGCCATCGGCCCCATGATCGCATTGCCGCTGGGCGCGCTCGTGAGCATTGAATTTGGCCCACGGGTGATTTTCATGTTGCTGACCGTTGCTGCGCTGACCGGCTGGTGGCTTGCACGGCGCCTGCCTGACAGCCCGCATGCCATGCCTGCCCCCACGGGTCGCCGTTTCAAGGCGCCAGACAGTGTCGCCACCTGGTCATTTATCGAAGGCGTTGCGCTGGACGGCTTGTTTATCTTTAGTCTCGCGTTACAGGCGCAGACAGTGATGGGCGGCAACGGCGTTATTGTGGCCGGCGTTTTACTGGCCTTGCGTTATGTCTCAGAGATGGTTCTGAGCCCTGTAGGCGGGCGGGCTGCGGACCATTTCGGCGCGGTTCGCATGCTGGTGGTCTGTTCTGTATTGACGTGTCTTGCACTGATCGCGTTCGGCTCCCACTGGTTGATACTGGGCGCCGGTGGGGTATTGGTGCTGCGTGCGGTGCAACTGCCTCTGGTCACGACCCTTGTTGCCCAGCGTAACCCCGGTCCTGATCGGGTGCAGGCGCTCGCCGCCAATGCGGTATGGCGAGACATAGGAGCAGGCATCGGGCCTTTGTTGGCAGGCCTATTGTTGCCTGTTACTTCTGCTGTATGGGTGTATGCTCTGGCGGGTTTGGCAGTCGCGCTCAGTGCCGTGTTTTGCGGGCTTCGCAAGTAATGAGTACTGGCAGGCCAATGTGGTTTATCCATGAGGAACACACATTCAATTACACCTTGGCCTTTGATTTTTCCGACTTTTGGCCGGGTCGTGTGCAACCTTAAGGGCAATTTCGACTCCTATTGGCACGTCAACAAGATCGAAATATATGCGCGTTAGGCTGTGGGGCGTTTCAGGGACACGCTTCGGAGTGCTCGAAAAGGGAGTTGTACGGGGTAGCTGACCCACTCAGGGAAGCATTTCATGCTACGCACCTCACTACTGCACGCCAAAATAAGAGACTCATGAAAATTTCCCGATCCACTATCCTCAGCCGCCTGCAGCGACGCTGTGCCTGGTTTTTTGTTCCTGTGGCATTGGTTGCATCGTCCGTCGCACTGTTCAGTCTGGGTAAAGGCGTGCATGCCGAACCCAAGAACGGTACTCAAACCTTAGTGTTCATGCGCCATGCGGAGAAACCTTCCATGGGGCTTGGTCAGCTCAACTGTCAGGGCCTGAACCGCGCCATTGATCTCTCCGAGTTACTGCCGCGACAATTTGGCAAAGCCAATTTCATTTTTGCCGCCAACCCCAGTCGTCATGTAGAGGAGGGTGAGGGCGATCACTCTTACAGCTACCTCCGTCCATTGATGACGGTCGGGCCGAGCGCCATCAAGCTTGGCCTGCCGGTCAACATTGACTATGGCGCCAATGACACGGGTGCGCTGGCTGATGAGTTGATGCGAGACAAGTATCACGACGCGACCATCTATACCGCCTGGTCCCACGGTTACCTGCCGGAATTGATCAACAAGGTTGCCGAAGAGGCATCTGGAAAGAAAATCACCTTGCTCGATGACTGGACGGGCGATGACTTCGATTCAGTGCTGGTCCTGACCCTCAAGTGGGTCAATGGCAAGGCAACGCTTGAATACGAAAACTACAAACAAGGGCTGAACGACGGCGCCGAGGGCTGCCCGTCCTGAGTTTCTTTGGTCGCTGACGGGTGCGGCGACCAAATGCTCTAGCCAGAAATAATACAATGGAGTACAAATGTGCTCCATGAGTACATTATCTCCCAAACGTAGCGCCATCCTGACCTTCATCCGTGATCGTATCGCGCAGCAAGGTCAATCTCCGAGCCTGGCCGAAATCTCCGAAGCCTTTGGTTTTGCTTCGCGTAGCGTGGCCCGCAAGCACATCATTGCCCTGACCGAAGCCGGGCTGATCGAGGTGCTGCCCAATCAGGCCCGGGGGATTCGTCTGGTTCAGTCAACCCCGCGGCCCGAAATGCTGGCCATTCCGGTCATGGGCCGTGTGGCCGCAGGCATGCCGATTGGTCCGGACGTAGACCACCACGACACCTTGCTGATGGATCGCAGTACTTTTTCCCGGGTACCCGATTACCTGCTGCGTGTTCAAGGCGATTCGATGATTGAGGACGGTATCCTCGATGGTGATCTGGTAGGCGTGCACCGCAGCAGCGATGCCCATGACGGGCAAATCGTGGTTGCACGACTCGATGGCGAAGTGACAATCAAGCGTTTGCAAAAGGGCAGCGATAGCTTTGTCCTGCTGCCGCGCAATCCGGCGTATGCCCCCATTGTTGTGGAGCCGGATCAGGACTTCGCCATTGAGGGTGTGTTCTGTGGTCTGGTGAGGCGTGCATGATGGGCGCCGTTGTCAGTCTCGATTCGCTGCTGGACGAGCGTCGGGTCTGGAAAGGTCGGCAACACACAGCGCCTGTCGGCCTGCAGCCTACTGGTCATTCTGCGCTGGACAAGGTGTTGCCAACCGGTGGCTGGCCTGCATCAGCACTGAGCGAGATTCTTGTCGCGGCCGATGGCAGTGGTGAGTTGCGCCTGCTCTGGCCCACTTTGGCCAGGCTGACCGACAGCGGCGAGCGGGTCGTGCTGGTGGCTCCTCCTTATATTCCATACCCGCAGGCCTGGCTGGCGGCGGGCGTAGACATGCGTCAGGTCAATCTGATTCAGGCCAGCGAACGCGATGCATTATGGGCTGCCGAGCAATGCCTGCGCTCCGGCAGTTGCGGAGCCGTGCTGTGCTGGCCACGCCAGGCAGATGATCGGGCATTGCGTCGCTTGCAGGTGGCCGCCGAAACGGGGCAGACCCTGGCTTTCGCCTGCCGCCCCATGGCAGCCATGCACAACCCATCGCCCGCAGCGTTACGTGTTGCCATCGATACCAGGCCCGAGCAATTACGGATACTGAAATGCCGTGGTGGCCTGGCCCCTGTTTCCCCTATCCCTTTTTCAACTGACGCCTGAGGTTCCTATGCTGTGGGCCTGTGTCCTGTTGCCACAAATGGCACTGGACGGCGTCATGCGCCGTCGTGCCGACCCTGATGAGCCGCTCGCGTTGCTGAGTGGTACCGCGCAGCGTCGCATCTTGCAGGCGGTCAACCCGGCGGCTCGTGCTTTGGGGTTACGGGCTGGTCAGTCCCTGACCAGCGCGCAGGTGTTGGTCAGGGACTTTGCCACCGTCGAATATGACCCTGCCGAGACCGAGCGTCTGCACCGATTGCTGGCTGCGTGGGCCTATCGCTTCAGTTCGCAAGTCAGCCTCAGGTACCCACGGGTTTTGCTCATGGAAGTCGAGTCCAGCCTCGGCCTGTTCGGACCATGGCCTGTATTCGAAGCGCGCCTGCGTCAGGAGTTGAGCGCGTTAGGCTTCAGCCATCGCATTGTCGTGGCACCCAATCCTGTGGCTGCGCGCATGTTGGCAAACGCCCATGACGGGCTCGCCGTGACCTGTCCCCATGAGTTGCGCCAGAGACTGGAGCACATGCCGGTGGACAGGGTGGGGCTGAGTCGTGAAGTTGCCCTGGCGCTGTCGCGTATGGGCTTGCGTACCCTGCGTCAGGTCCTGAGCTTGCCACGCGACACTCTGGCGCGACGCTTTCCAGCGCAAGTGTTGCAGCATCTGGATAATTTGCTGGGCGAGCGTCCGGTCGCGCTGGAGTGTTACGCACCACCGGACTACTTCGATGTGCGCATCGAGTTGAATTTCGATGTCGAGTCACATCAGGCGTTGTTATTCCCCCTCAAGCGACTGGTCGCAGACCTGGCTGCATTCCTGGCCGGGCGCGACAGCGGCGTGCAGCGTTTTAGCCTGTATCTGGAACATAACGATGGACCCGAAAGCATCGTGCCCATTGGCTTGCTTAGTGCCGAGCGCGAAGCGGGCATGCTGTTTGAACTGGCCAGAGGCAGACTTGAGCAGATACAGGTGACGTCACCGGTACGCGCTGTGCGTATGCTGGCGCGTGACTTGCCCGCTTTTGTTCCGGTATTTCGAGAGTTGTTTGACGAGCGTCCACAGCAGGCATTGCCTTGGGAGCAGCTGCGTGAACGTTTGCGCGCGCGCCTGGGTGACGATTCGGTCAATGCATTGCAGATGCACGCCGATCATCGTCCTGAATGCGCCTGGCAGCGCAACCTTGTGACCAAGACCAAGACCAGGCCTCGCGCGCCGACAATCCCCAGACCTGGCTGGTTATTGCCTGAGCCACAACCTTTGCAGGGTGTCGGGACACGGATTCTTGCCGGGCCCGAGCGTATTGAATCAGGCTGGTGGGACGGTGGCGATGTGCGTCGTGACTATTATCTGGTCGAGACCAGGACCGGTCAGCGTGGCTGGGCGTATCGACCTGTTGGCGAACAGGGTGATCTGTTATTGCATGGCTGGTTTGCATGAACCAGCCATATGCCGAATTGCACTGCCTGACGAACTTCAGTTTTCAGCGTGGAGCATCCAGCGCCCTTGAACTCTTTGAACGGGCCACGGCCCACGGCTATGCGGCGCTGGCAATCACCGACGAATGCACGCTGGCAGGGATCGTTCGTGCCTGGCAGGCCTCGAAAAAAACCGGCCTGCCTCTGATCGTCGGCAGCGAAATGCAGATCGACGATGGGCCAAAGGTGGTTTTGCTGGTGGAGAATCTGCAGGGCTACCAAGCGCTGTGCCAGTTGATAACCGTGGCCCGACGCAGAGCCAAAAAAGGTCAATATCAACTGTTTCGCGAGGACTTCGGCCATGCCATGCCGGGACTGCTGGCCTTGTGGGTACCCGACACCGAACTCACGGACAGTAACCTGCTTGAGCACGGCCGCTGGTTAGGCAGCCAGTTTGCTGACGTGTTGTGGCTGGCTGTCGAGCTGCATCGCGGACCTGATGACCAGCATCGCCTGGAGAAACTACGGGATCTAGCGCAAAACCTGCACATTCCAGCCGTTGCCAGCGGCGATGTCCACATGCATGCCCGAGGTCGGCGAGCTTTGCAGGACACCATGACCGCTATCCGCCGTCACACGACGGTGGCCGAAGCAGGCCATCACTTGTTCCCCAATGGCGAGCGGCATTTGCGCTCAACAGACGCTTTGGCTGCGCTCTATCCTGAAACACTGTTGGCTGAAACGGTACATATTGCCCGACGCTGCTGCTTCGATCTAAACCAGTTGCAGTACGAGTACCCCCATGAACTGGTGCCCTCCGGGCACACATCTACTTCATGGCTACGGGAGAAGACCGAGGAAGGTGCGCGCAAGCGTTGGCCATGTGGGCCCACGCAAGAGACAAGGGCCCAGATAGAGAAAGAACTGCGCCTGATCAGCGAAATGAAATTCGACAGTTACTTTCTGACGGTTCACGACATTGTCCAGTTCGCTCGCGGCCGCGACATCCTCTGTCAGGGCCGTGGCTCTGCGGCTAACTCGGTGGTCTGCTTTGCGCTGGGCATTACTGAGCTGAACCCGGAAAGAAGCAATCTGCTGTTCGAGCGTTTCATCTCAAAAGAGCGGAACGAGCCGCCCGATATCGACGTGGACTTTGAGCACGAGCGTCGCGAAGAAGTCTTGCAGTACGTGTTTAAGCGCTATGGCCGGGGCAGGGCGGCGCTGACGGCGGTGGCCAGCACTTATCACGGCACGGGAGCCGTACGGGATATCGCCAGAGTGCTGGGCCTGCCACCCGACCAGATCAATGCCCTGGCTGATTGTTTCAGCAACTGGAGTGATGAGTTACCGACGGCGGAACGCCTGCGTGAAAGTGGATTCGACCCGCAAACTCCCATACTCCATCGTGTTCTGACCCTGACCCGCGAGCTGATAGGGTTTCCCCGGCACTTATCGCAACACCCCGGTGGCTTCGTGATTTCCGAGCACCCGCTCAACACCCTGGTGCCCGTAGAAAACGCTGCGATGGCTGACAGGACCATCATTCAGTGGGACAA
Source organism: Pseudomonas maioricensis (assembly GCF_022790535.1). GTDB lineage: Bacteria > Pseudomonadota > Gammaproteobacteria > Pseudomonadales > Pseudomonadaceae > Aquipseudomonas > Aquipseudomonas maioricensis. Next base: position 132,639 of record NZ_LOHG01000011.1, on the reverse strand, counting down.
GGACGATCTGGATGCAGTAGGTTTGCTCAAGGTCGACATTCTGGCCTTGGGCATGCTCAGCGCGTTGCGTAGAACCTTTGATCTGGTGCGCCGCTACCGGGGGAACGACTGGACGCTTGCCTCCCTGCCGGAAGATGACCCGGTCACCTACGAGATGATTGGCCGCGCTGACACTGTTGGGGTGTTCCAGATTGAGTCCCGGGCGCAGATGGCCATGCTGCCGCGCATGAAACCCAAGAAGTTTTATGATCTGGTGATCGAGGTGGCCATTGTCCGGCCGGGGCCGATTCAGGGCGACATGGTTCATCCTTATCTTCGCAGGCGAAATAAGGAGGAGGAGGTTAGTTATCCGCCCAGGCTGGAGAAAGTATTCAATCGAACCCTGGGCGTGCCGTTGTTTCAGGAACAGGTCATGGAGGTGGCGATCATCGCCGCTGATTACACGCCCGGCGAGGCAGATGAACTGCGTCGTTCCATGGCAGCCTGGAAGCGTCATGGCGGCCTGGAGCCACATCGTGTTCGTCTCGCGGAACGGATGACCGCCAATGGTTACGAGCCTGCATTCATTCAACGCATCTTCGAGCAGATCAAGGGCTTCGGCAGCTACGGATTTCCAGAGTCCCATGCCGCCAGTTTTGCCTTGCTGACGTATGCCAGTTGCTGGCTGAAGTGCCATGAACCCGCAGCCTTTGCCTGCGCGCTGATCAACAGTTGGCCAATGGGGTTCTATAGCCCGGATCAAATCCTGCAGGACGCCCGTCGCCACCACATTGAAATACGTCCGGTAGACGTGCGCTATAGCGACTGGGATTGCTCACTTGAGCCTGTCGAACACACCGATCGCAATCGCTCACTGGCCTTGCGCATGGGGCTGCGGATGATCAAGGGTTTTCGTGAGGACGATGGTCGACGTATCGAAATGGCCAGGGAGCGGGGCGCATTGCAAGACGCCACCGATTTGAGTCAGCGTGCCGGGCTCGATGGCCGGGCGCTGGAGCAACTGGCTGATTCAGGTGCGCTGCGCGGTTTGATCGGGCATCGTCATCGGGCGCGCTGGGAAGTGGCTGGGGTTGAAGTGCAACGGCCCTTGTTTGGTCCCGAGCAGCGCAGTGAAGAAACACAGGTTTCTCTGCCGTTGCCCACTGTTGCGCAAGACTTGATGGCCGATTACGCCATGACCGGCACCACGCTGGGCCCGCATCCACTCGCCATGCTGCGCCGTCAACTGGCTGCGAAACGCTTTCGCAGCTCAAAAGACCTGCTTGACCTTGAACATGGCCGGACTCTGAGCGTCGCGGGGTTAGTGGTTGGTCGTCAGCGTCCAGGAACGGCCAGCGGTGTGACCTTTGTGACACTTGAGGACGAGTTTGGAATGGTTAACGTGGTGGTCTGGCGCGATCTTGCCGAGCGGCAACGCAAAGTGTTGGTGAGCGCGCAATTGCTTCAGGTGTTTGGCCGTCTGGAATCACAAGGTGGCGTACGTCATCTGATTGCACAACGGCTCTATGATCTGACGCCTTTGCTCACCGGGCTGGATGTCCGCAGCCGGGACTTTAAATAGCCCTGCAAAAGAGCTCTGCGAGCCCCTGCAATGGATCGCACTGGAATACATCGCTTGAATGACCGGTCAACCCACTGTAAATATCGACCCCTGCTGCCGACTGACGCCGACCGCACGGTCTATTGCCATCGCTTTGTAGCGCAGAGAGCCTTGATGAATGGAAATCAAAAAGGCAGTTCAGGAGTCGTGGTGACGCTTAGCGCGTTTCGGTCGCGGAGACACTTAAAGGTGCCTTGCTGGCACTGAGGGTGTTGTGGACACCATCAAGCAACTGGGAAATAGTCCAGGGCTTGGCGATGAACAGGATATCGGCAGGAAGCTGATCGCTGCCCGGTGTTCCATGGCCAGACATGACGACAATGGGAATACCCCATTTAGTGGCAACCAGGTTAGCCAGCGCGATGCCATCCATGCTGCCAGGCATGCGCACGTCGGTCAGCAGTAGCGAGACATCACCGGCATGCTTTTCGAGATACTCAACCGCTTGATCGGCATTCTCCACAGACTCAGTCCTGAAGCCGCCCTCAAACTCCAGAATCTCTTGCACAAAGTCCCGGATCATTGGTTCGTCTTCGACGATCAAGATCAGATCCCGGTCTTGTGAGGACTCTTCATACTGCGGTGATTGAGTCATTTTTCCTTTCCTCAGCCTCATACATTAAAAATCGGGAAGCACAGCAACGTGGATCCATTTTGTTGCTCCCCGATATCTGAACAAAACAAACCCGAAAAAATTCATTTTTTTATAAAAAACGACGAGTTGCAGATAATCGGCTGGTTCATCGGTGCTTGAAAAGGGCACTCCATGCGTCCAGGTCAGCCTGGCAGGGAAGTTATCATGATTGGAATGCTCCAGAGTCAGTAAATAAAGCCCAGGCGTGCGGACCTGTGAACTGGGTCAGAACCGGGCACAGTTATTTACGCTGAATGAACTCACTATAGACGTGCAGTACCGCCCATACACCCCACTGCCTCGCGCCAAAACAGGGGACCTGCACCGGTAACGCGAGGTCACGATACGTCCGTTCTGATACATCGCCCCCCAGACATCCGCTAGCTTGCAATAACGCGCCCTACAAAGGCATTGAGCACTACACAGCTAAATGACCTGCGTATACACTCGCGTTTTTTTTGCAGGCAACCAGCGCATCCGGGTTTGAAGTACCGACATGACACAACTGCTGCCTGTCTCGTTAAATGTCCAATATTATCTACGCAAGGGTGCCTGAAGAGACCCTGCGCCATGCCCTGCGGCTGTAACCCGGAAAACCCAAGTCAATGAGAAGTATCTGTAGCGTTTTATCCGGGCTGACCATTTCGGCGGCGCTTGCGGGTTGTATTGCAGCGCCCATCCCCCTGAGTGAACACACCTCGGAACGCTTGAGCCAGCAAGCGCCCATCCGCTTTGTTGTGACCTTTGACGACGGACCAAGTGCTTCCAGCCTGGCCAACCCGACTCTGGAAGTGCTGCATAGCCTCGCGCAGAATCCTGTGCAAAACGATATCAAAGCGATCTTCTTCGTTCAGACCGGCGTTTCGCGGGCGGGCAACAGCGACAGGGGACGCAGGATCATGCGCCGCGAAAGCGATGCAGGGCATATCCTCGGTTTTCACTCGGCAACGCCTGCCCATACCAATCATCGTTCGTTGAGCCCTGAAGAGCTGGAGCACTCGCTGCAACAAGGCAGTTCGATCATAGCGACAAGCATGGGCAGCCCGCCGACGTTGTTGCGCCCGCCGTTCTGGAACTACGACAGTCGAACATTCGCAGCCTACCAGCGCCATGGCATGCAGGTTTTGTTGACGGACATCAGCGCCAATGACGGCAAGATCTGGGGTTTCAATGCCAGCCCGCGTCGACGCGCCCACATGCTCAGGGAAATGTCCGAGGTACGTGAGCGGGTTGCCAGCGGTGAGTTTTACGCGGTAGATGGCGCAATCCCGATTGTGGTGACCTTTCACGACCTCAACCGCTACACCGCACGGCATACCCGCGAGTATCTGCAGATTCTGTTGGACAGCGCTCAGGCAACCGGGCTCAAAGTCGCCCCCAAGCCTTTCTACGACGACCGCGCCGAGTTGCAACGCGCAGCGACGTCCCGAACGGTACCGACCAGCGCCATCGCCGTTCACTTGCCAGGCATGTGGGGCTGGATCTGGGACAACGACTCAAGATAAACAGCGCACAGCAAAGGCGTTACTGAAAACAGAAAGGCGACCACGCGGGTCGCCTTTCTGTTTTATACCTGTTGCGGCTGAAGCAAGTGCTTAGTAACGCTCAAGCCAGTGAGCGTAGGGCGCAGGCAGGGTCCAGGATGCCCGATCGACACCCAGTTCTTTGGCTGCGTAATACGCCCAGTGCGGGTTGGCCAAATGCGCTCGGCCGACCATGACCAGATCAAGCTGACCGTCTTTGACCACCTGCTCGGCAATAGCTGGAGTACCGAAACCCCAGGCCGAAGAAACCGGAATACCTGCTTCGCGACGGACTCGCTCGGCAATTGGCCCCATGAAGGCCGGGCCCCATGGAATCTGGGTTTCAGGGATGGTAAAGCCGATGCTGACGCTGAGCATATCCAGGCCCGCGGCCTTGAACTGACGGGTCAACTCAATGGACTCCACCAGCGTCTGCTCGTCACGGCCGTCGAACTCCAGTACGCCAAAACGGGCGGTCAGCGGCAAATGCTCAGGCCAGACTTCGCGTACGGCCGCCAGGGTTTCCAGCAGGAAGCGGCTACGGTTTTCAAAACTGCCACCATAGGCATCTTCGCGGTGGTTGGAGTGCTCGGAGAAGAACGACTGCGCCAGATAACCATGCGCGAAGTGCAGTTCGAGCCATTCGAAACCTGCATCCCGTGCCCGTCGTGCCGCGGCGACAAAATCCTCGCGGACGCGAGCGATGTCATCCAGGGTCATGGCCGTAGGCTGTTTTGGAAGGTTGGCACCAAAGGCGATGGCTGAGGGGGCAATCGTCTGCCAGCCACGCGCATCATCGGCAGCAATATGATCGTCGCCTTCCCACGGACGATTGGCGCTGGCCTTGCGACCTGCGTGAGCAATCTGAATGCCAGGTACGGAACCTGCGGCCTTGATGGCCTTGACCACAGGCACAAACGCTTGCGCCAGTTCATCGTTCCAGATCCCGGTGCAGCCCGGTGTGATACGACCCTCAGGCGACACAGCCGTGGCTTCAACGATCACCAGACCGGCGCCACCGCGGGCGATTGCGGCCAGGTGGACCTGGTGCCATTCGTTGATCAGACCGTCAGTAGCGCTGTATTGGCACATAGGCGGGACCGCGATACGGTTGCGCAGCGTGATGTCTTTCAGGGTATAGGGTTGGAACAGGGCAGACATTGAACGTACCTCGAAGATGGCGTTTCGTTTGTTCGATACTATTCGAACAATGGCTGTCGGGTAAAGCCCCGTGTATGATTCGCCGCATGCGACCATTCAAACATCCCCCAGCCAGCGACTTCGAGCTTGAGCGTATCTTTCATGCGTTGAGCGATCCGGTTCGCCTGGAGATAGTCCGGCATCTGGGCAGCGTGCCTCAGGCAACTTGTGGCGAGCTGGACGGCGGCCGCCCCAAGTCGAGCATGTCTCATCATTTTCGGGTTTTGCGCGATGCGGGCCTGGTGATGACGCAAAGTGCGGGTACGACCCACATGAACTCATTGCGCAGCGACGACATCGACAGTCGCTTTCCTGGACTGCTGACAACGATCCTTGCCCAAAAAGCCTGAAAAGCTTTCAACGATAGAAAGGCCTTAACTATATGATGGCCGGAGCCGTAAATGAAATTCATACACCAGCGTGAACACCTCAATGAAGACGACATCGTGGTCATTCAGGCTTCACAGACTTGCAACATCCGCCTCATGAGCGATGCGAACTTTCGCAGCTTCAAGAACGGTGGCCGCCATACTTATCACGGCGGTGCTTTCGATACCTTTCCGGCCAAAATCACTGTGCCAAGCAGTGGTTACTGGAACATTACTATCGATACCGTGACCCGCCGAGCCATTAGCGTGACGCGCAAACCGACCCTGACGCATTCGATCAAAATCATTCGCAGATCGTGACGCCGCTGCACTCGAAATCCGGCCGGTAGGAGCCAACTTGTTGGCGAGGCAGTGAGCCTGTTAACTCAGAACTATCGCCTCGCCAACAAGTTGGCTCCTACCATTAACCAGCGTTACCCATCAAAGATTGATCGGATACTGGGTGATGAACCTCACGTCATCGACGTCACCACTGAACGAGTTGCGATAGGTCGCCTGGCGTACCCGGAACGAAAGGTCTTTCAACGGACCGCTCTGAATCACGTAGGACGCTTCCAGGTCGCGCTCCCATTCGTTCTGATTACGCGAACCGTTGGCCAGGCTGATGTTGTCACCGCTGATGTAGCGGGCAAAAACCTCTAACCCGGGCACACCCAAGGCCGCGAAGTTGAAGTCGTAGCGTGCTTGCCATGAGCGTTCGTCTTCGCGGGTGAACTCGGCGTATTGCACGTAGTTGGCCATGTAGTCGGTGTTGCCGCCGTCGGTGTAAAACACATAGCCGTTCTTGCCGGTGATCGCTTGATAGGCCAGCGTTACCTTATGTGGGCCATAAGCATAAGCGCCCTTGAGACTGAACGAGTTGCTGTCGATATCCCCGCCATTCTCAGCACCGGTACTCTTCTGGTTGTAGAAGCGAAAATCAGCAGTGAAGGCTTGTCTGGAGTCGATCGGTTTAACCCAACTCAGGCCCAGATACTTCTTCTTCCACAAGTCTTCAACATCCGATGCGTAAATAGCACCGGTCAGGTTCGGCGTGAAGTTGTAAGTGGCACCCACTACATCGGCCTTGGTCATACCACTGGCGTTGTGAGCACTCTGGCTGTAGGCGCTCAACGACGTCAGGTGCGCAACATCAACTCGCAGGTTGTCGATTTCCTTACTGCTCAAATAGAAACCTTCGGTTGTCTCCGGCAGCAAACGGCTGTCACCGGTGGAGTAGACCGGCAAGTTCAGCGTTTGCTGGCCGTATTTCAGCACGGTCTTTGAAATTTTCACCTTCACTGCGCCTGCGGCCCGAGAGTAGTCGTCTGCCGCGTGGTCGACGCCCGCTACATGGTTGCCACTGCTCGGCAGCAAGCCGCTGCCGATTCGGTCCGAGCTGCTGTCGAGTTTCATGCCGTAAAGGCCAATCGCATCGACCCCGAAGCCTACAGTCCCGGGTGTGAAGCCCGAGGTGAACGTACCGATGAAACCTTGTGCCCACTCCTCGCGATAGCTTTGCGCGTTGGACGCTGCATTGCGGAAGTCACGATTGAAGTAGAAGTTTCGCGCCACGATTTGTGTGGTGCTGTCTTTGAAAAACGGATTGCCGAGAACATCATCCCCCAACGCCGCGCCGGAGATAGCCGCGCACAGCGTTGCACTGCCAAGCATGAAAGCTGACCGCATGGTTTAAACCCTTATCAAAAATAATCAGCAGATGCGAAGTTGAAAAACGCTATTTTTATTGTGGGCGTCCTTGCCTTTTACTTATGAATACCTGTTGTGCGTTAAGTCTTATTCGGCAACCTCACACACACTGAGGATGGCCAGAATGTAGACGCGCACCATGTCCAGATAGTCGACTTTATGCACGCGTTCATCCGGCATGGTGTTGAACTTGCCGCCGGGGCCGCAGACCACGCCTTGCATGCCCAGGCGCTGGTAAAAGTGCGCAGCGTCGGTGCCGAAATAGGCGGGCGGGGTGATGATCCCGGTTGGCTGAGGCTCGCCACGGACCTGCAGATAAGCCGCGTTGACCGCCTTGACGATCAGCGAGTCGTGGGACACTTCGAAGGGCGGCATCAACGGCTGGTTATCGCTGTCGTTGATCAACTCTGCTTGCAGCCCCGGAAATTGTTCGCAGAGCTGATCGAGCAGGCGCTGTATGTCTGCCAGCACCGACTCCACTGTCTGGCCAGGGGTGTAGCGAGCCGAACCGCGCAAGCGCAGGAAGTCCGCGACTTGCGGCGGACGCCATTCTTCCAGATCGCGGCCCAGCGCGCCGCGCACCACGCCGATGTGCCCGCGGTTAACCTTTTCATGTTCCGGCGAGCGGGCACCGCTGAAGGTGATGCCGTTGATCTGCGGAATCAATCGCACCGCAGCGGTAATCACGTCTACGGCTTCTTCACGTTTGGACAGGTGACGGGTATCGCCTGTCAGTTCAATCACGAACATCAACGAGCCCACATGCAGGGTGACGGCCTGCAAGTCAGTGGGTTCAGAGTTGATGAAGTAATCCGCTTTCACGCCTTGTTCTATAGCCGCGATGGTGCCGATGCCGCCCTGCAACTCACCGACCACGTACGTCAGGATGACATCACCCTTGAGCTTGATACCGGCGTCGATCAAGGTTTTCAGCGCACAGAAGTAGGCAGCGTCGCCCGCTTTCATGTTGGAGACGCCGATGCCATAAATGAACTCGTCATCAATCTTTCCGGCCCACGGATCCACGGTCCAGCCCTCGGTCACCGGGTTGGTGTCCAGGTGCCCGTTGAACAACAGGCTGTGGCCGCCGCCCTGACCCTTGAGCGTGCCGATAGCGTTCAGGCGTTCGCCTGGAACTGGCATCAATTGCGAATCCAGACCCAGCGCCTGCATCTGTCCCGCCATGTACTCAGCCAATTGCCTTTCTTCGGGGGTGGCGCTGTAGCTTTTGTGCTGCACCATGCGCGCCAGAAAATGCAGGCAGTACGCCTCGTCAATGCGTTCGAGTAGCGCTTCAGGCGTCATGCAGGGGCTCCATTTCATTCAAAGGCTGTGGCACTGCATCGAGCAGGGCGCGGGTATAGGGGTGAGTTGCCTGTGCGGCCATATCGACGGCGGGCAGAATTTCCAGCAAGTCGCCGCGGTACATCACCGCGATACGGTGGGCGATCTGCCGGATCAGGTTCAGGTCATGAGTGATGAACAGGTACGCAGTGCCGTGCTGGCGTCGCAGCTCCAGCAGCAGTTCGATAACCGTTGCTTGCACCGAAACGTCCAGTGCAGCGGTAATTTCATCGCAGATGACCAGTTCCGGGCGGGCGGCGAAGGCGCGTGCAATGGCTACACGCTGCTTTTGTCCACCCGACAGCTCGTGGGGATAGCGGCTGGCAAAGTCTTCAGGCAAGCGCACTTCGCGGAGTAGACGGGCGATGGCGTCCGTCTCGGTTTCGCCCTCGTTCAAGCCATACAGGCGCAGTGGTCGGGAGAGAATCTGGCCGATCGTTTGCCTTGGGTTGAGGGACGCATCCGGGTGCTGGAAGATGATCTGCACCTTGCGCCGGTAATCGCGATCCATTTGTGCAGGCCCGGCGATCGGCGTGCCATCGAAATACACGGCACCCGTGAACGGGGTCAGACCGGTCAGGGCCTTGGCCAGGGTTGATTTGCCCGAGCCTGATTCGCCAATGATGCCGAGGATCTCACCACGCGCCATGCTCAGGTTCATGTCGCGAGCGCCCATAGAGGTCACGGATTTGCGTCGCAACAGACTGTCGAGCATGCCGGGCCGACCATAACGGACGTTGAGGTCGCTGACTTGCAGCAGCGGTGCCCCCGTGGCTTTTTGTTCATCCAGCAGACGTTTGTCGGCGGCTGGAACGGCCGCGACCAAACGTTGCGTGTAAGGATCACCCGGCGCACTGAAAATACGCCCGCCGCGTGCCTGCTCGACAATGCGCCCTTGGTTGAGCACACAAACCCGGTCCGCGACTCGCGATACCAGCGCCAGATCATGGGAGATATATAAAGAAGCAACCCCGGTTTCTTCGCGCAGACGGCGGAACAACTGCAGGATCTGCGCCGAGCTGATCACGTCGAGTGCCGTGGTCGGCTCATCAAAAATCAGGCATTGCGGACGACACGCAAAGGCAGTGGCAATCAGCACGCGCTGTTTTTCACCGCCCGAGGCTTCATGGGGAAAGCGCTTCATCATGGCAGCGGGGTCTTTGAGGTCGACGTCGGCCAACAATTGCTCGCCCAAGGCCCAGGCTTCGCGGTAACCGAGGTTGCGGTGGCGGGTCAGCACTTCCACGACCTGCTCGCCAAGGCTGAGGGTCGGGTTAAGAGAGGCGCTAGGGTCTTGAAAGATCATCCCCAGCCGCCCGCCACGCAGTGTTTCCACCTGGCGCTGGGGCATTTGCAGCAGGTTCTCGCCCTGCAGGCTGATGCTGCCGCCAATCTCCCGGGCGTTGCCTGCCAGGTAACGCATGATTGCCCAGCCCAACGTGGTTTTACCCGAGCCGGACTCACCGACCAGACCAACAACTTCGCCCGCAGCAACGCTGAAATCGATGTTCTGCAACACGTGCAGAGCGCCCGTAGGCAATTGATAGTCGAGGCTGTAGTCAGCCACTTGCAAGACTGTACTCATGAGCGGTGCCCCTTAGGATTAAGGGCATCGCGCAAGCCATCACCCAGCAAGTTGAAACCGATCGCAATGATGGCGATGGCCAGACCCGGCATCAGCATCATCCACGGTGCCTGAAAGAAATAGCGCCGCGCTTCGGCCACCATCAGGCCCCATTCTGGCTGTGGTGGTTGCGCGCCAAGGCCCAGAAAACTGAGCGTCGCGAACAGCATGATGGCGAAGGCCACGCGTATGGTCGCCTCCACGATGATCGGCGCCACGATATTGGGCAGCATTTCCCGAATGACGATGTAGGCGGTGGATTCGCCCCGGGCAATGGCGGCATTCACATAGTCCTGACGGCGAGCGGCGAGGGCGACGCTGCGGGCAATCCGTGCCATGCCGGGTACGAAAGCAATGGTGATGGCCAGTACCGCGTTGAAATCGCTTCTGCCCAGGGTGCTGACAATCAACAACGCAAACAGCAGGGTAGGGATCGACATCACCGCATCCAGCGTACGCATCAGCGCTTCGTCGATACGTCCGCCGATATAACCGCTGACGGTGCCGAGCAATGCGCCGATGAGCATCGCCATGGCAGTCGCAAAGACCGATAACGAAATGGTCGCTCGCGCGCCGATCAGCACGCGGCTGAGGATGTCACGGCCCATCTGATCCGTGCCCAGCCAATGCACCAGGCTCGGCGCCTTGTAGCGGGCAAGAATCGAAATGGCTTCCGGGTCGAATGGCGCCAGGGCTGGCCCGGCAACCACCAGCACCACAGCGAGCAGCAGGATAAGACTGCCCAGCAAGCCCTGAGGCGTTGCCAGCAGCCGGTAAAAAACATTACGCATATTGAATTCGCCGGTCGAGATAGGCATAGGTCAGGTCAGCCACAAAGTTGACCACGCAATAGGTAGCAGCAAGGATCAGCACACCGCCCTGAATCGCCGGTAAGTCGCGGGCAGCGACAGCCACCAGCAGTTCGCGGCCGATCCCCGGGATGTTGAAAATCTCCTCGACCACGACGATGCCGCCCAGCAGGTAACCCACGTCCAGAGCGACGATGGTGATGGTTGGCAGCAAGCCGTTGCGCAGCGCGTGACGCAGCAATACCCGCCGCCGTGTCAGGCCTTTAAGGCGGGCAGCGCGGATATAGTCGGTCTCCAGTACATCGACCATTTCCGAGCGCACCATGCGGGAAACATGGGCAACCATGATCATCGACACCGTCAGCGTCGGCAGAACCAAGTGGCGGATGCCTTCTACGAAGTTGTCGCCAAGAGGCACATAACCGGTTGCTGGCAGCCATTGCCAGACATCGGCAAAGAGCAGGATCAGCAGTGTGGCGGTGACGAACTCCGGCAATGACACACCTATATAGGAGAGCACGCCGATGATCAGGTCGACCGGACGGCCACGCCTCACAGCGGCAATGATCCCCAATGGAATCGCCACTGCCAGCATCAGCAGCAACGAGCAGGCCGCCAACAGCAGCGAGCGGCCGAGCGCATCAAGCAGCGACCCCAGCACCGGCTGGCCATTACGCATCGACACGCCGAGATCCCCCTGCAACACAGCCATCAGCCAGTGACTGAATTGCAGCCAGGCAGGTTGATCAAGCCCGAGTTTTGTCCGCAGAGCGGCGAGGGCTTCAGGCGTGGCGCTCTGGCCCAGCAGCGTCACCGCGGCATCGGCGGGCAGCAACTGGGTAATGGCAAAGACCAGCAGTGACACGATCAGCAGGGTGTACACGACCAACAGCAAACGCTTGGTCAGATAAGCAGCAGTCACAGGTTTATCCTCGGTTTATCCACGCTTTGGCGCGCTGTCGTCCAGCCATGCCTGATCAAGACGGAATACCGCGCCGCGTGGGTGCAGTTGATAGCCCTGAACGTAGTTGCGCTGTGCGGCCAGTACATCAAAGAAAGTCGGGATCAGTGACGGCACTTGTTCGTGCATGAGTTTTTGCGCGGTGGCGTACAGGGCGGCGCGTTTGACCGGGTCGTCAGTGCCACGCGCGGCGGCAACAGCCGCGTCGAACTCGGCGTTGTTCCAGCGGGTTTCGTTCCAGGCGGCGTTCGACGTGTACAGCAGCGAGAACACTGCGTCCGCGGAGGGCTGCATGTTGTAGAAGCCAACGTAGAAGTTGCCCTTCTTCCAGACCTGATCCAGATAGGTGCTGTTGGCCATGGTCGCAACGTTGATGTTGAAACCGGCAGGCTTGGCCATTTCACGCACCGCGATGCCGAGTTGCGTGCGTGTGGACGGTTTGTCCGAGGCAACCAGTGTGATGTCCAGACCGTTCGGGTAACCCGCATCGGCCAGCAGTTTCTTTGCCTGCTCAATGTTGGCTTCGCGCAAGGCGATGTCGCTGTGGTAGCGGTAGGCGGCATTGAGCGGGGTGTCATTGCCGGGCGTACCAAAGCCTTCAGCGACAAAATCCACCAGCGCTGCGCGGTCAACACACAGGGACAGCGCCTGGCGAACGCGAACGTCGTTGAACGGCGGTTGATCGCAGGCCATGTTGATGTTCAGGAATTGACCGGAAGCGACGCGCAGGCCTTTGACCCCGCTGGCTTCACTGAGACGACTGAACTCAGTGGCTTGAGCGGAAAGCATGAGGTCGATGTCGCCGGACATCAGCGCCGAGCTTTCTGAAGACGGGTCTGGGTACACACGGATTTCAACGCGGTCCAGATGCGGACGCTGCGGGTCGTAGAAACGCTCGTTGCGGGCAACGACCACCATGCGTTCAGGTTCGAATGACACCAACTTGAAAGGACCGGTGCCCACGGCTTCGCGGGAGAGGCGGCTCAGGTCGCCTTGCACGATGGCGGCCGGGACGATCTTGGCGTCCGGATAAGCCAGGCTCACCGGCAGGTCGGCGTACGGTGCACTGGTGGTCAGCTTGACGCGCAAATCATCCAGCGCCTCTACGCTCTGGATCGGGCCGATGTTGCGCAGGCCGGGTGAGGCCGTCTTCGGATCAAGGATCGCCTGCAGGCTGGCGGCGACGTCCTTGGCCGTGCAAGTACTGCCGTCATGGAAGAGCACATTGCTGCGCAGCGTGAACGTCCACTCCGTGAGGGTATCGTTATGGCTCCAGGATTGAGCCAGATCGGGTTCGGCCTGCATATCCTGGCTCAGGCGCGTCAGCCCGTTGTAGAGCAACTCGCTGAGCAAGTACTCAGGATTGACCCGCGCCAGCAGCGGATTGAGCATGCCAACTGCCTGATCGACGCTGATCCGCAAGGTGCCGCCTTTGCGTGCAGCGGCTGCAGCCCATAGCGTGCTGGAGAACGGCAGCATCGCTGCGCCGGTGACAATGGCGGAGGTGGTCAGGAAACGACGGCGATTGAGCCTGAAAACTGTGGTCATGGCGATACTTCACTTAGCAATGAGTGGGCGTAGGGCAGCCAGGTAAAACAAAGCCGATAACCAGTCTTGATGCCGGTCTTCGGGGCTTACAGTGTTCAGTCAGGCTGAGCTGGCGGGGTAAAGTCCGCTGCCAGATAAGCCAGAATCGATTGCGCCAATGCGACCAGATCGCCGCGCGTGGTGTATTCGTCAGCGGCATGGATCCGGCTTTCCGGACGGATCAGCCCACCCAGGAGAATCTCCTGAATGCCGGCTTGCTGTACCCAGCCCATGTCCGAGCTACTCGACGAGCCATAGCACTGGAATTGTTCTTCAGTGAAGCCAAAGCCAACCCCAAGTGCCGCCTGCCAGCGTGGCCAGTGCGGGCCTGTAGGGTCTGCGACCGGCGCCAGATGACCGATGATTTCGTGTTCAACGGACAACGCTTCGCTATCAGCCATGGCGGTATCGATGCACTGCTGCAATTCAGCCATGACCTGTTCGAATGGCTCCTGCGGCGCATAGCGGCGATTGATCAGAATCTCGAATTGCGCCGGGACGGTTGATCCCTTGCTGCCACCATGTGCAGCGGCCAGCGTCATGCGTGAAATCAGCGGGGCGCCGTTGTAATGCGGTGGCGCGGGCATCGGCCAGGCTCGCTGTTGCACCTGCTGTTTAAGACTGTGCAGCGCATTCAGTAGCGGCAGGCTCTGTTCGATGGCATTGATCGCGTTGACCGGCTCACCCGAATGAGAAGACCGCCCTTTGACGGTAATCTTCAAATCGACACTGCCGAAACAGCCCGCCCAGATACGCGGAGCCGCGCCGCCGTTGAAACTGAGGATATGGCCTTCGACCAACTGTTGTTCAGCCAGATAACGAATGCCGGGGTACAAACCGCCTTCTTCATCAGTGCACAGCAGCAGCGAAGGGCAGTAACGCAACGGCAAATTGAAACGCTGCGCGGCGCGCAAGGCGGCGAGGGTAGAGGCAATACTGCCTTTCATGTCAGCGGTGCCGCGTCCGATGAGCTTGCCTTCAACCTCGGTCAGTTGCAGCGGCGGCTGGGTCCAGCCGTCGCCGGGCGGTACCGTGTCGACGTGGAAATACAGGCTACACACCTCCTGATCTCCTGCCTGGCGGGCGACAAGATTGATGCGCTCGCCATAGGCTTCGCCACTGCGGGTCTGCCACAGCGCCTCGGGCACCGTGACGCGCCGGGTGTTCATGGCCAGTGGCGTGACTAATTCTTCCATCAGGTCGGCAAACGCACCATAGCCTGCTCCCGGAGGAAAACAGGTGTCCACGGCGATCATTCGTTGCAGATCGCTGATGAGCGAATCATGATCCGCTTCGATCGACTGGAGTGCCTGTTTCAGCGCTGCATTCGTCGTCATTTTTGCTCTCGATGTATTTCTATATAGTTTATAGTTAAGTATCCACGCACGGCCCGTCAAGGAAAAAAGATGACAGATAGCAATTCGCCGCCCGCATCCGGGAATTTTTCGCGGCTGAGCGAAAACGACAGTGCGCCTCTTTATGAAGTGGTCAAACGGCAGATATCCGAGGCGATTCTGCTCGGTGAGTGGACCAGCGGCACGGTGATACCCAGCGAAAACGCGCTGGCCGCTGATTTTGGCGTGTCAGTCGGCACCATCCGCCGTGCACTGGCCGAACTGGTGTCCGAAGGGATGCTGATGCGCCGCCGCAAGACGGGCACCGTGGTGACTGGCTGGGCGCCACTGCACAACCTGCGCTATTTCTTTCAGTACTTTCGTTTGCACAATAAGGAAGGGGCACTGCTCAAGTCGCGCACCGTATTGCTCGATTATCAGTTAGGCGAAGCGAGTGCGCAGGATGCTGAAAAGCTCCTGATCGAAGCAGGCAGCCCTGTGTATCGATTGCACCGTCTGCGCAGCATCGACGGCGTGGCCGCCATGCACGAGCAGTTCACGATTGTGGCCAGCAAGGTGCCGGACTTCCCGGGGCCGGATGAGCTGCCAGAGTTGCTGTATCGCTATCTGCTGGAACAGTACGGTCTGCGAGTTGCAGCCGTGCGCGAGCAACTGACCGCTGGCCTGGCCAATGAAGAGGATTGCCGTCTGCTTGAACTGACTGCGCCCCATGCGCTGATGATCATTGATGCTGTGTCATTCGATCAGGCGGCTACGCCGGTGATGATGACCCACCAGCGTGCGAGCACTGAGCACTTCATGTACGTCAATGAGATCCGCTAGGCCGTTGCGCTGCAAACGCAACCCTCCGTAGAAGCCTGAAATGCATATTCTGTAGGAGCTGCCGAAGGCTGCGATCAGTTATGCCTGATACACCGCCATCGCAGCCTTCGGCAGCTCCTACAGGGGGTATTGCAACGCTCTGGTTTGGGCGTTCGTTCAGCCCATATCCTCGCCATACCAGTACTGCGCCGTAACACCACCGTCCATGAGGATGTCGCTGCCGGTGATAAACGTGCCTTCCGGCCCCAACCTCATCGGGTGTGCCACCGCGTTTGGCGGGAAGTGATAATTCTGAAGCGTTCAGCCCTTGAGCTTTGCTTCGCTCAACCAGCTCTCGACGCTGTTCATGGTTTGCCTTTCCTGATCGGCCTGCATCACGAAACCTTCCAGCAGTCGGGCTTTAAGGACGTGGCTTGAAAGGACCTTCAAGCTATTACCCAGGCCGTAGCCTCCATGGGTGATAAACGGAATCAGTGTTTTACCGGCCAGGTCGTGGGCGCTCAGGAATGCGCGAATCACTGGTGGAGCGGTTTCTCCCCAGACAGGGAAGCCGAGCAGCACGGTGTCGTAGCGTTGAATGTCAGAAATCTTCATGTCCAGTTCCGGCTCGTATCCCGCGTCACGCTCCTGCCGGGCTTGTTCCACCGTCTCCAGGTAATCCTCGGGGTAGGGCGAGGCGGTCCGGATTTCGAATACGTCAGTGGCCAGCGATCGCTGGATCAAGCCTGCGACGACACGCGTATTTCCAGAGCGGGAAAAGTACGCCACGAGGGTCCGCGAACCGGTGTGCCGGACTTCGCCCGCCTGGCTATAGGCGGACGCAGTTCCGCTTAGTGGTAGTGCGGCAAGCGCAATCATCATTGCCCGGCGTATGGGGTCGTAACTGTCGGTCATAGCGTTCTCTGCAATTCCAGATAGATGAGCCTGGTCGGGAGTTGAGCACCGTGACGGGGAGGGGAAGAGGAAAGCGATATCGCGCTTACTCAAGCGCTTGCTGATGCATCCGGCATCAATATAAGAGCCACGTGTAGCGCGCACTAGAGTGATAAATCCGCAAGGACTGCTGAGTGAGGTTCATAAATACATCAATCACCCCTTTGTATTCGTCTTGCAACTGACTCAGGAGCGTGCGACTAAACGTACCGGCTTTCCGATGGCGGAGCGGTTTCGTACTTGCCCCAGATACGGCGTAGATGTCTGGCCGAGCCGAAACCTGCGCGTTCAGCGATGGCTTCCATATCAAGGTTTGATTGGGCCAACAGTTCGCGGGCGACGCTGACCCGCAGCCGGTGTAAGTAATCGAGCGGGCTAACCCCAGCGTGCTCATGGAACAGACGCGCCAGATGTCGGCTGCTGGTACAGGCCAGGCTTGCCATGCGAGTCACGCTCCAGTCATCGCACGGTGCTGCGGTGAGTGCGTCCTGCACCCGATGGAGTGCGGGATGCAAGTGGTTGCGGCCGCTGACCCAGGGCGACAGTTGCGGGTCTGCGCCGCCACGCCGCATGTACACGACCATGTCCCGAGCCACCGCGCAGGCCATTTGTGGTCCTGCCAGTTCGGCGAGCAGATGCAGCATCAGGTCTATGCCCGCCGTGACGCCAGCGCTGCAGCTGATTTGACCGTCAGTCACATACAGCCGGTTTTCCAGGACTCGTGCCGTTGGCGCGAGAGCCTGCAACGTCGTGCAAAGGGAATGGTGGGTGGTGCATTGTCGGCCGTCCAGCAAACCCGCTCTTGCGGCACTTAACGCCCCGGCGCAAATGCACACCAATCGCTCGCCTGACGGCTCGAATACCTGACGAAGCCAGTCGGTGACGGCGGCGCTGGCTGACTCGAATTCCAGTAGACCAGAAGGTGACAGGTTCGTTGTAGAGCCCACCAGCACGACCATCGTCCCTGGCGACAGGGTCTCCGGCAAAGGCGCAAGACCTGCGAGTGGCAGGCCGATTGATGATTGCAGTGAAGGCACCGGGCTGACGTACTGCAAATCAAAATCCAGCCCGTTCGGGCCTTCAAGTTGCGAGGCCATGCGCAGTACTTCCGCCGGGCCTGCGAGATCAAGCATCAGCACATTGGGCAGCAGTACAAACAACACCGGGACGATCATCGTTTAACCTGCCAGTGCCTGAGCGGCGGTGGTAATCCGGGCAAAGCGATCTTCCAGCACCAATTCGGTACGCTCACGAATGTCCGCCGGACTATAAGTGCGGCCACTGCGTGAGTGAGTCATGGGGAACGTCAAAGTCGCCTCGCTGACGAAGTCCACGTTGAAGCCACTGTCTGAAGCGTGACGTGTAGTGGTTTCACAGCACTGTTCGGTGCGGATGCCGCTGATGATCAAGGAATTGATGTTTCTCTCCCTCAGCCAACTGGCCAGTGGGGTGCCTGCGAAAGCGCTGTGGTGACGCTTGTGAATGATCACGTCAGGGTTGATTGATACCTCGTCCAGGGTTTTCACATGGCCCGAAGCCAGGGAAAAGTGTCCCTGCTCCTCAACGTGGAAGACTTGTACCACGGGGATGCCTTGCTGGACACAGCCGTCAATCAACGCCTGTTGATTTTTCAGGTAGCCCGGCAGGCCGGTTTCGGACCAATAGGCGGAGTGGCGAAAGGAATGTTGTACATCAATGACAATCAGGGCTCTGTTGCTCATGGTCTGTCCTCTTGGCTTCTACAGTATGTGAACGGCAGAGGACATGGTATGGGCGAGACAAGCACGGCAACAGACAGCGCTCGGTCGCATGCAGGACGCTTTCGGACATATGCGCGATATCAACGAGCGGCGTGCTTGTGCCGCCTGCAACGCTCCGAACAGTAGCGGACCTCATCCCAGCAGCGAGCCCACTTCTTGCGCCAGGTAAAGGGCAAGCCACAGACAACGCAGGTTTTTACCGGCAGCTCACTTTTCTTCAACGCATTGCTCGCATGAAAAATCCAATTCTTGGCATTGAAATGTACTTCTGTAGAAGTGCGCCCTTCGAGCAGTGAACATTAGGCCCTGTAGGAGTGAGCTTGCTCGCGATAGCGTCTGGTCAGACGATAATTTCTCAACAGTTCTACCGCTATCGCGAGCAAGCTCACTCCTACAGAAGAAACGCGTGAATTCCATGAGCCGCTGTGAGGTCGCCCGGACAAAGAAGCCGTGTCAAATCAACTCCCCCGCATCCAGTTTGGCGAGCAACATCTCACCCCGTTGCCAGAGTGCTTCCTGTTTGGATTCGTCCATGCGGTCGAGATTTCTATAAATCATGCCCATGCGCTGATTACCCCGCAAAACATCACCGTGGCGCATCAGGAAATGCCAATACAGAGCGTTGAACGGGCACGCATTGTCGGCGGTGCTTTCGGTCACTTTGTAAGCACAGTCACCACAGTAATTGGACATGCGCTTGATGTACTGACCGCTGGCGCAATAAGGCTTTGAGCCGAGATAGCCGCCATCGGCGTGCATGACCATGCCCAGCGTGTTGGGCAATTCGACCCAGTCGAACGCATCCATATAAATCGCCAGATACCACTCGCATATCTGCGGCGGTGCTATGCCTGCCAGCAGCGCAAAGTTGCCCGTTACCATCAGCCGTTGAATGTGGTGGGCATAGGCGTATTCCAGGCTTTGACCAATGGCCTGGCGCATGCAGTTCATTCTGGTTTTGCCGGTCCAGTAAAACTCCGGCAGCGGTCTGCTGTTGCCGAACGCATTACCGCTGGCGTAATCCGGCATCTTCAACCAGTACACGCCACGGACATACTCGCGCCAGCCGATCAGTTGACGAATGAAGCCCTCTGCGGCATTCAGCGCAATCCTGCCTGACCAATACGCCGACTCCACATCGCTGCACAACTGGCGCAGATCCAACAGACCAATGTTCAGCGCCGCACTGATGCGTGCATGGAAAAGAAACGGTTCATCGCTGGCCATCGCATCCTGATAATCGCCAAAGCCTGCCAGCCCATAGTCCAGAAAGTACTCCCAGAGAGACTGGGCCTCGGCATGAGTTACCGGGTAATCAAAGTTATCCAACGCACCGTAGTGACAGGAGAACCTTTCCCGAACCAGCGTGATCACTTCCTGAGTGATTGCGTCGGTAGAGAAACGAGCCGGGTAGGGGGCACGAACGTTTTTGGGCAGCGCTTTGCGGTTTTCTGCATCGAAGTTCCATGCACCCCCGACCGGT
The DNA here is from genome assembly GCF_022790535.1 of Pseudomonas maioricensis. Taxonomy (GTDB): domain Bacteria; phylum Pseudomonadota; class Gammaproteobacteria; order Pseudomonadales; family Pseudomonadaceae; genus Aquipseudomonas; species Aquipseudomonas maioricensis. The sequence continues at coordinate 112,926 of NZ_LOHG01000011.1, read as the reverse complement.
GTACCGTCGCCATTGAGCAACAACCGGCTTTTGCGGCGCATTTCGCGGTAGAAGAATTCCATCCGTAGCTGTTTTTTACCTTGAGCCCAGTCAGAAAACCCGGTGCGACTGCAGAGAAAACGCGTGTCGCTGTGCCACAGGATCGGTAAGCCGCACTGCTTGATCGATTGCTCCAGACGCCAGTCACCGGTCTCGGTCAGGTGCAACGTTTCTGGCTGCAACAACGAGTGCCAACGAAGCAACTCGCCAGGTACTGAGCCGCTGTTCTGCGGGTCATCGAGCCTGACGTAGTGCACACAAATACCGCGTGCTTTCAAAGCCTCGGCAAAGTGCCGCATGGCACTGAAAATCAGTGTGATCTTCTGAGGGTGATGAGGAACGTGGCTGGCTTCCTCCATGACCTCGACCAGCAAGACTGCATCACGCTCGACATCCAGCCCGGTTAACGAGGCAAGTTCAAAAGATAACTGATCGCCCAGAATCAGACACAGTCGGCGGGCCCTACTCATCCGATCCCTCTATCCACAACGCTATCCTCGTCTTCTACGGCAATGGATCAAAAAAACCTGTACCAATGTAGCTTCTTGTACAACTTATTTATAGTTTTTTGAGGTTTGTTGCCGTGAGGTGCGAACAAAAGAAGGCGTGTGACGAAATACCGAACGCACAGGTTGTCAGGCACTCGAAACATGGGTACCCAACCTGACTTCATTAAAGGAACCGCCTGATGCGTCCCCAGACTTCATTCATCTTTGATCTTGATGGCACGCTTACCGACAGCGTCTACCAAAACGTTGCAGCGTGGAAAGAAGCGCTGGACTCAGAAGATATTCCTCTCGCCATGTGGCGCATCCACAGGAAAATCGGCATGAGTGGCGGGCTTATGCTCAAGTCGCTGTCGCGAGAAACCGGACTGAAGATCACGGACGAACAAGCGCAACGCCTCAGCGATAAACATGCGCAGGCTTACAAACGGCTGCAGGGGCAGATCATTGCTTTGCCTGGGGCTATTGAACTGCTTGATGCGCTCAGCGAAGACAACCTCAAGTGGTGTATTGCGACAAGCGGCGGAATAGATACAGCAACCATCAATTTGAAAGCGCTGAAGCTGGACATCAACGACATCGACATCATCACCCGCGACGACGTGCAGTACGGCAAACCTGATCCCGATTTATTCATCGCTGCTGCGCGCAAGATGGACGTGGCCATTGATGAGTGCCTGGTGGTCGGCGATGCGATCTGGGACATGCTTGCAGCCCGACGCTGCAAGGCAACCGGAATCGGGATGTTGTCGGGCGGTTATGACATTGGTGAGCTAGAGCGGGCGGGAGCGTTGAGGGTGTATGAAGACCCGCAAGACCTGCTTCAGCATCTGGACGAAATTGCCTCGCGACCATGACACCACGTTGTCGCGCAGCAAGTTAAAAATCTGTAGGAGCGCACGAGCACCGCGAGGCCGCGATGGTGTTTTGTCTGATACATCGCTATCGCGGCCTCGCGGTGCTCGTGCGCGCCTACACAGTCGTATGCTGCGCCCACGACGTGTATCAGGAACTGGCTCTGTAACTTAGTGTTACAGGGGCAATAAAGTTTGCTCACTCTCAGTCGATAACGCGGCTAGAGAGGGCGTTGGTCCGTTTAGCTCTCGACTCTAACAATTCCAGACCCGAGTGCTTCCAATGTCCCAGTTCCTGAATCTGAAGCTCAAATCAAAACTGCTCTCTGCATTTGGTCTTTGTGCCGTCATCACGGTCGGCGTTGCGGCGCTTGGATATAGCGGAATCTCAACGATTTATGGCCAGTTGCAGAACACGGTCAGCAACAACCTGGTGTCGATTCAGAAAACCGACTCGGTCAAGGCGAACGTGATTGCTACCCACCGTGACATGTTCAGGGCGCTCAACCTGGGGTTACGCAAAGCAACGCCTGAGGAAATAAACGCTGCGGTTTTGTCTTTCAGGGACAACCAGGCGGAGGCTGAACAACAGTTCAAAATCTATCGAGCCACTCCGCTCGAAGCTGATGAGCGTGCCGCGGGTAATGACTTCGAGCGCGACTGGCCAGCCTACGTCGCAGCCGCAGAAAACGTGTTCGCGGTGCTAAAAAGCGGCGATGTCGATCAGGCAGCCAAGCTAGGTGATACCGTTGCAACGCCTGCGTATCGCAAAACCATTGGCGAAGTCAAAATCATGATCGAGTCCAATGCACGCCAGGCAGCTGATGTTGCGGCCTCGGGTGAAGACACCAACCATCGAGTGACATGGGCGCTGATCATCGGGGCGCTTATTGCTGCCGGTGCCGCTGTGATACTGGGCTTGTGGGTAACGCGCATGATCACCAAGCCGCTTTACCTGTCTGTAGAAAGCGCAACCCGAATCGCCCAGGGTGACCTGAGCAAAGAGATAGCAGCAGGTAGTCAGGATGAAACCGGGCAACTGCTCAAAGCGCTGTCCAACATGCAGAAAGACCTCAAAGGCACCGTGCAACAAATCGCCGATGCATCTGATCAGTTGGCCTCGGCCGCTGAAGAACTGACGGCAGTCACTGAAGACAGCACCCAGGGCCTGGTTCGTCAAAATGATGAAATTCAGCAGGCTGCCACGGCAGTCAACCAGATGACTGCAGCGGTAGAGGAGGTTGCCCGTAACGCAGCCAGCACTTCTGAAGTATCAAGCCAGACCGCCGAAGATGCCATCAAGGGTCAACATCAAGTGCAGCAGGCAGTGACGGCCATGAACACCATGGCAGTGGACATCAATGACTCCACGCAGCGCGTTGAAACGCTGGCGGGTCAGATTCGTGACATCACCAAAGTGCTCGACGTGATCCGCGGTATTGCCGAGCAAACCAACCTGCTGGCTCTCAACGCTGCCATCGAAGCCGCTCGTGCTGGTGAGCAGGGTCGAGGCTTCGCCGTTGTAGCGGATGAAGTCCGGGCGTTGGCCCACCGTACCCAAGCCTCCACTGGCGAAATCGAGGCGATGATCAAGGTCGTACGCGCCGGTGCTGATGAAGCCGTGCAGTCGATGGGCAAAAGCCAGTCGATGGCTCAGAGCACACAGTCGCTGGCAACCGAAGCTGGCCTGGCCCTGGAACGAATCAGCGCGGGTGTCAGCCAGATCAACGAACGCAATCTGGTCATCGCCAGCGCAGCGGAAGAGCAGGCGCAGGTTGCACGAGAGGTTGATCGCAACCTGGTGAACATTCAGGACTTGTCGACTCAAACCTCAGCAGGTGCGAACCAGACCAATGCGTCGAGTCAGGAGTTGTCTCGTCTGGCGATCTCGTTCAATACGCTGGTGGGCAAGTTCAAGCTTTGAAAATGCGGCGGCGACGTTGAGTTGTTGAACAACGTAGATTGTTCGCAGAAGTAGCGGCTCAACCAAAGAGCCGCTACTGTCCGGTCCTTATTTGGCATCGGCCTTGAACAGTCGCGAAATGTCTATCTTCTCGGCCATTGCCTGATAGCCCGCTCTGTTCGGATGCAATTTGTCGCCGGGTCCGCCCACCGTGCTGTCGGGCACAAACTCAACACGCATACCACCGGTTGCCGGGTCGAGCGTGGCGGCTTCAAAGTCGATCACATCGTCAAAGAGGCCGGATGTGCGGATGAAGGTGTTCAGCGCTTCACGTTTTGTATTCTGTTCAGCATGACCATGCGCAGCACTGGTGCTTCCAAGGGCGGTAATCACTGTCCCGCCAATGACTCTGATCTCTGGTCGCTGCGATCTTATTTTGTTCAGCGTTTCGGTCATCGCAGCCTTGACCGTCTCAACTGAGGCATTGCCGTTCTTGCTGAGGTCGTTGATGCCTTCCAGCCAGATAACAGTCGTTACACCAGAGACGCCCAGAACATCTCTTTCCACGCGCATTTTTGCTGACGGGCCGCCAGCAAAAGGTGCTTGCGGCGAATAGGCGGCAGGCCCGGCAATTTGATTGCCACCAATACCTACGTTGACGACTGAAACCCTGTCTCCATAAACAGCATGCAACTTCCTGGCGAGTACATCTGGCCAGCGATCATCGCCGTTCAAAGTCGTACCGGTGCCATCAGTGATGGAGTCCCCAAAGGCAACCACGACCTTGGTATCTTTGGGCGCCATCATGTCGACTGCGTCCAGAAAGTAGGTGGAGGTGGTGCTGAAAGGGAAGGCGTTTTCTGCTTCGGAATGGCCTACAGAACCCGCGCCAGGCCGACTGACATAAGAAGTGTTCAGTGCCTTGGCATGCCATGTCATCGGGCCGCTCTGGCCTTTTACATGAAAGCTGACGGCCAGCCTGCGACCTTGAAGGAGTGACAAGTCTTTTGCCTGGGCAAACGGCAGTGTGACGGGATCACTCCAGGCCGATGTACCCGGTGGAATCTCAATGCTGGGCTTGCCCGCAAAAGAGACGGCCTGGTTAGTGCCTCGCATGACTGCCGAGCTACCTTGCTGTAAGCCCACGTAAACACCGTCAAACGTAACGGGCTGGGTGCCCAGTTCGTTGGACAGGCGGATCCGTGTTTGTCCCGTCCAGATGTCTGGCCGAACCATCAGTCGAAAGGTTTGATCCTGTGCGCCTTGATTCGGCGCAGGAAAAGCGAGACTCAGATCCGGCTGCGCCGAGGGGTTACCGACCGGGTAGGGCCCCTGAATGGCACCCAACCATGCTGATACCCATTTATCGTCAGTTTGAGCCTGAGCCGATACGGCGAAAAGCGTGGAGATCAGGGCCAGCGACAACCAGGCCTGTTTCATTTTCATAAGGACTTCTCTCTCTTGTTTTTCATACGAGGACAAAATGCATGGGCGCGCACTAGCGCTTCATGCATGACTCGTCGCCTTTTTACGCTCCTGAAGCTTACCTTTATTTGCCGAGGCTTCGGGCAGCCCCTGCTGCGGGGCACGGATGCCCCGACGAGTCATCTATGGCTTATCCGAACCGCTTGCGCGTCGCAGAGTAATGCGCGTCAGCTCCGACGGTACGCCCAGCCGAAGGGCGAAGCCGGGCCACAGGGCCGTGCCGTTGTTGACGTACAACTGCATGTCGCCCACCTGATAAAACCCGGACACGAAGCCTTCATTCGCGAGGGCGATTACCCGCTCAAGCCCCAGGATCATTCCGCCGTGGGTATGGCCGGACAGCTGCAGGTCCACGCCTTGATCGGCTGAGAGCCGGGCATTCCTCGGCTGGTGATCCAGCAGAATGATCGGCGTGTCTTTTGGTGATCCTTTCAGCGCCAGTTGCAGGTCTGGCGCGGGGAAGCCGGTTTTGGGCGCAGTCACATCGGTGACGCCAGCCAATACAATCTGCGCGCCGTCGCGCTTGAGCAGCGTATGGCTGTTGGCAAGCGGAATCATGCCCAGCGAGACAAAGTGCTGCATCCAGGCTTCGTTATCAAAGAAATACTCGTGATTGCCGGGGATGACGTACACCCCGTCCGGAGCATGCAGGTTACGCAGGGCATCAATATCCAGCGTCCGGTCGCTGACTGAACCGTCGATCAAATCGCCGGTTACGACGATCAGGTTGACGCCCAGCTCGTTTGATTTGCTGACGACGTCGCGTGTCCACGGCTGGTCAAAAAGCCGACTGATGTGCAGGTCCGTGAGCTGCAATATCTGATAACCCTCAAATTGCGGGGGCAGGTTTCGAATTGCAACATCGATATCTTTGAGCGGCGGCACGCGGACTGCCTGATTGACACCGATTGCTGACAGCAATAGCGCAGCAGCACCAATCCCATAGCGCAGGCCAGTCGGGACGGTCAGCCACTGACGTCTAACCAGCATGGTCAGCAGCGTGCCCAGATCGACCAGTATCTGAAACACCGCGATCAACAGGATTGCGCCAAATCCCCAGTTAAAAAGCATCACGATGCTGCGCGGAAACTCCGGCGAGAAAACGCTTCCTGAAGATAGCCGACTGTAGAGATGGTATTGCGAGGCAAGTATCAACAGCAGTGCGACTGCAATTCTTGCGGAAAGAGCCCATGGCATTGGCCAGATAAAACGGATGATGGCGTACAGGCAAGGCAGGCTGAACATGAGGTGAAACATTAAACGCAATTCCTTTGGCTGTGCTCGTTGTCGGGAGGCAGTCTCGACAGAGCAGGCCCGTGGTGAGCTCCATATCTAAAGCAGTTTTCAAACGTACTCAAGTGTCGTGTGGCCATGAGCAAACGAATGGCCGAGTGTAACTTCGGGTTTTACCCGCCGACGTCTTGGTCACTGATGGCTTCTCACACCACAAAGAGGGTTAGTTAACAACGGTCCGGTTGCGTTGTCTGACGGTCTACAGGCGCCTGGATCGATGGCGCGTAGAGTAAACGCTATACGGCGTCCAGATACAAAAAGGAGGCAGCATGAGCCTTTGGTCGACAACACTGGAGTCATGGCTTGAGCAAGTTTCAGCAGACACACCGGTACCCAGTTGTGGTGCAACGGTTTCGGTCTGCGCCAACCTGGGGCTGGGTCTATTGCTGATGGCGCTGCGTAACGCGCAGCGAAAACACCCTGCGCCAGAACGCATGGAGTTGATTGGATCATGTGAGCGGTTAACAGCGTTACTGGCAGCGCACGCAGATAATGACATGCGTACCTTTCAAGCTTATATCGATGAGCTTTCCGAAAAGGGAGGTGTCCATACGCAAGAGCTCACGCTGGGAATCACCCTCGCATCACTTGCTGCTGCGCGAAGTTGTCATGAAGGCCTGTGCCTTGCCGAGCAAGCGTTGCCTTGGGTGATGAAGCATATGCGCAGTGATGTCACGTCAGCCGCTTTGATCGTGCACGCCAGTCTTTGCGCTTTGTTGCTGAATGTGGATGCGGACCGTGCGGGACTTGAACAGCACGACGATGTGCCTGACCCAATCGCTACACGTCTCTTGCTGCAACAGGAAGCCGATCAGGCATTGCGGCGGATAAAGGCAGCATCAATCGCCTGACTGGAGCTAATGATGAAAGCCGACGAACTTGTGGAGTACCTGCAAAACCATTCGCTTTATTTGACCACCGCCGAATCGTGCACCGCAGGGCGGATTATTTCGTTATTGGCCGAAGTGCCACATTGTGGCGACGTGGTCGAAAGCGGCTATGTGGTTTATTCCCCTGAGGCCAAAAACCGGTTGTTGGGCGTGAGTCTGAGAACGATTGAACATTTCAATCTCACCAGTAAGGAAGTCGCCCGGGAGATGGCGATTGGAGCGCTGCGTGACAGCCCCGCCAATACGGTCATCGCCACCACCGGGCTCTGTGGGACAGAGGACGTGGATGGGATCCCCGCCGGCACAGTATGTCTGGCCTGGGGGTTTGCGTTGGGAGGGCGTATAGGCATCTTTACTCGCCAGCATCGTTTTTTCGGCGATAGGCATGAGATGCAAACCCGGTCAGCAATGTACGCGCTGCAGTACCTGCCTTATTTCCATCAGCGCATGCTCGCGGGAGAGTCGTGCTGAAAAACGATGCTGCCTACTGAAGCAGAATCCAAGGTGCGCCCTGGCGATGATAGTAGAGCTGACCGCTTGCCCATCAGGCAATTCGCTTATCTCCCAGCAGTGAACTTGTCGTCCTCCCGGGCCTCATCAGCATGAGCGTCGTTGCTAGCTGGCGAAACTCCATCGCGTGATCACGTAATAAATAAAGCAAACCATTTCAGCTCGGCTGCGTCGAAAAAAGGATTCAAAGTTAAACCGCACTAAGTTATGTCAGGGAGAGGGACCGTGAGACAGACCAGGATAATGCGCGCGCTGGCGAATTTCTGGATGTCGCCGCACCGCAATTGGCGGCGATTGATTAAGGCACTCATCCATTCGATAAGACCCACAGGTCCCCGAGACCGGTTACTGCGTAAATGCCGTGAGCGTGATTATCGATCCGCCACTCGCTCTCCGAAAAAGGCTTCGACCAGTAGAGCGCGATAGACCGCTGGCGTAATATGCGGGAGCTTTTGACTTCCTCCCCATAAAAGGTCTTACCCATGTGGCGTGTTGCAGCTCTGATCGGATTACTTGTGAGTGGCCAGGCCTTTGCAGAAGGCACGACTGCCCCGGTGTACAAATGGACGCTGCTTGACCAGAGGGATAACGCCTACACGCTGAATAACGACGCCAAAGTACTGCTAGTCGCCCGTAGCATGTCAGCGGCCAAACTGCTCAACGCGGCAATCGAGGACCAGCCCGAAGGGTATCTTGAAGCGCGTCATGCGGTGTATGTGGCTGATATCGAAAAGATGCCGTCGATGATCAAGCTAGTCGCAGTACCTGCGATGCGTTCGGCGAAATACAGGATTTTGCTGGACCAGGACGGCAGGGTAGCCACTCGCTATGGTGGCGACAGAGAGTCGGTGCAATGGCTGACATTGAAAGACGGTGTAGTCGTCAATGAGCAACGCTTTACCGACGCCGAAAAACTGAAGCAGGCCGTCGAGCTAGCTAAATAACTGCACAACTCCACGCTAGGCGACCGCGGCAGCTTTGTCGAAGATCATGCGCATGTAATCCATGATCATTCGAGAGCTGCCGTAAACTTCAAGAAGGTGACACTCCGCATTCGCCAGGTGCTGCCGCAGCTGATCGCGTACCTTCTGTTCGCCGTATAAAGCAACGAAAGTCGATTTACCGTGGTCCTTTCCCTGATCCTTGTTGCTGTCCAGCGACTTGTCCATGAGATCGTCGTACATCTGGAAGGCTTGTCCGAATTCCATCGCGAAGTTCTGCAGCATCGGCCGCTTGGCTGCGCTGGCGTCACTGATCAGCCATGCCATGTCCATGATCGCTCCGAATAACACGCCGGTTTTGAGGTTGTTGGTCAGTGCTATTTCTTCGGCACTGCGCCCCTGCTGACCGTCGCGTAAGTCCTGAAACTGGCCCCGTACCAGGCCTTGCATACCTACGGTATTGGCCACGATGCCTACCAGTTGCGTGCGGGTCTCTGCTGGCAGATTGTTGATGGACGCGATCACGCCAAATGCGTGACTGAGCAACGCAACCGCTGTCAGCACTGCAACGTCTTCGCCAAACTTCAGATGCGTTGTCGGCAGACCTCGTCTGAGCTGTGCGTTGTCCATGCACGGCATGTCATCCAGGACGAGTGAAGCGGCGTGAATCATTTCGACCGCGCAGCCCAGATCCACAGCCCGATCACCCTCGTGCCCAAGCCCCTCAGCGGCCAGCACTAATAGAATAGGTCGCATGCGCTTGCCCGGCGCCAGCGTGCATTCGCGCATGGCCAGCGCAACCAGGTCCCGCTCGTTGCTGCATTCGGGTAACAACTCATCCAGACGCTTGTCAACGGCCGCGCGAATCTGGGTCAGATGCTCAATAAAGCCGGATTCGATGAGTGCGCCTGAGTCCATTGTCATCGGTTCTTTCTACCTTTTTGGTGCTGTTCGGTGTTTACGTCGAGATGCAGAGATGTGAGCGGCATAAACACGGAACGACTTCGTTTTTTGAATGCCTCAACTTTTATCAGAGTTGTACATCCTCATTTCTTGTACAACATCCGTGAATAAAATGACCACACGCGCTGGCAAATGATTCAAGCATTTTGGAGCTTTGATGAAAGATCACGATTTGAGTAGAAGAAAGGACGATCATCTCAACATCGTGCTGGACCAGCGTGCCAGGGCACAAGCCAGGTTGTCCGGGCTAGACGCGGTGCAATTCGAACACTGCGCTTTGCCAGAGCTCCATCTGGATAAAATTGACCTGCAATTTGCATTTCTGGGCATGCCTTTGTGTGCACCATTGCTCATCAGTTCGATGACGGGCGGGGCAGAGCGCTCCACTGCCATCAACCGACATCTGGCCGAGGCTGCTCAAGCCCTCGGTATCGCCATGGGTGTTGGCTCCCAGCGAGTGGGGCTACGCAGTGGCAACGATCAAGGGCTGACCCGCGAGCTCAGGCGTCTGGCCCCGAGCGTTCCACTGCTGGGTAATATCGGCGCCGCGCAGTTGCTTGAAAAGGACGGTATGGACCTGGCGCGCAGGGCCGTCGACACCTTGCAGGCGGATGCCTTGATCATTCATCTGAATCCGCTGCAGGAAGCGGTTCAGCCCGAAGGCGACAAGAATTGGCAGGGCATTTTGCAGGCCATCAGTGAGGTCGCCGGTACCGTCGGCGTGCCAGTGATCGTCAAGGAAGTCGGCGCAGGCCTTTCTGCATCAGTTGCTGTTGCGCTGGTTTCAGCAGGCGTACGTGTCATAGATGTGGCTGGAGCCGGGGGCACAAGCTGGGCAGTAGTCGAAGCGGAACGTGCTCAGCGGCCCGGAGATCGAGAAGTCGCAATGGCATTCGCCAACTGGGGTATTCCTACAGCAACCAGCGTCGCAATGGTTCGCCACGCTTTGCCTGATGTGACGCTGATCGCATCCGGAGGCGTTCGTAATGGAGTCGATGCGGCGAAGGCCATACGACTCGGTGCGGATATCGTCGGCCAGGCCGCAGGAGTGTTACAAACGGCAACAATGTCGACTCAGGCCGTCATTGATCACTTCGACGTGGTAATCCGCCAGCTTCGAATCGCCTGCTTTTGCACAGGATCACCGGATCTGGCCGCACTTCGCACGGCTCGTTTGTTGCCCTCTAGCCATCCATACGCCTCGCACGCATGAGCCATTTCGGTGTCGTAGCGCCCGCTTTCTATAGCCACTTTCAGGCGTTTCAGGCGCTGGCGAGCGAATTGATCGATCGCGGCCATCAGGTGACATTTTTCCAGCAGGGCGATGCATGCCGCTGGTTGACCGATCAGCGCATCGACTTTCACTCGCTGGGGTTCGACACTCATCCATCAGGCAGCCTGAATGCGGTGCTGCGTCGCGCCGCTTCTTCGAACAACCCGTTGAGATTACGCCCGGTTATTCGCGACTTGTGCCGAACCACCACTATGCTTTGTGCAGAGTTGCCTGCAGCTTTGGCGCTACGTGGCGTTGACGTTTTACTGTGCGATCAGATGGAAGCAGCAGGTGGCTTGATTGCGGAGGGAATAGGGCTGCCTTATGTCTCATTGGCCTGTGCGTTGCCGGTCAACCGCGATCCGCATCTTCCACTTCCCGTGATGCCATTTGCTTTCGGTACAGACGAGCGCAGCCAACGAATCTACCGAGGCAGCCAGAGAGTATATGACTGGCTCATGAGCCCCTTGGGTGATGTCTTGAAAGGGGCCTGTCGAAGATTGGCTTTGCCGCCCCGCGGCGGCTTGCACGAATTTCTGTCGCCATACGCTCAGATCAGTCAGACCGTTGAGGGTTTTGATTTTCCCCGTACATATCTTCCTGGGCATTTTCATGCTGTCGGCCCACTACGGTCACCCGCCGAGGCAAAGCAGGGCGATTTACCCATCGAGCCGGGCCGACCGTTTGTATTCGCCAGTCTGGGGACACTGCAGGGTAAACGAATGGGAATATTCGAAAGGATCAGCGCGGCATGCAGACGGCTGGATGCCCAGCTTCTGGTTGCTCATTGCGGCGGGCTGGACAGGTCTCAGGAGCGTGAACTCAAACGTAAGGGCGCGACATGGGTAACCGATTTTGCCCCTCAGCAATGGGTGCTCGGCAAAGCTGATGCGCTCGTGAGCCACGGCGGAATGAACACGGTCATGGATGCAATTGTGGCGCGCACGCCCATGCTGGTCATGCCCATTGGTTTTGACCAGCCTGGTGTAGCCTCACGGGTTAGCTTCCATAAACTGGGACTGCGACTGCACCGGCGCGCAGGAGCACGGAAAATTCACGAGAGACTACAACGCGTGCTGGATTTCTCACCTGAGCCCCTCAATCGGCTGGCGGTGCAGCTCGAAAAAGCCGGCGGCCGGGCAAGGGCGGCAAATATTATTGAAACAGTGGCGCGCACCAAAGCGCCCGTGCTCAGGGAGTTGGTTTCATGACTTACGACTTGATCCTCGCGGGTGGAGGTCTGGCGAACGGTTTAATTGCCTGGCGCCTGAAGCAGGTTCGCCCTGAGTTAAAGGTCCTGTGCATTGAAGAGCAAACGCGTCTGGGCGGGAACCATACCTGGTCTTTTCATGATGGCGATCTAAATGCTCATCAGCGTGAATGGCTCAAGCCTCTGATCGTTCAGCATTGGCCTGGCTATGACGTGCACTTTCCAGGCTACTCGCGTCGCTTGAACAGCGGCTACGCCAGTATTACCTCCGAGCGCTTTGCTCAGGTGATTGAGGCAGCCTTGGGCAAGGACCTGCTGACTTCCAAGCGTATCGTTCGCATCACACCGCGCTCCGTTCTACTTGAAAGTGGCGAAGAACTCTCCGCCCTGGCGGTAATCGACGGTCGGGGCGTGCAGGTCAACGCGCACATGGTACTGGGGCGCCAGGCGTTTCTGGGGCAGCTACTACGGCTGCGAAGCCCTCATGGCCTCCACGCCCCAATCATCATGGATGCACGGGTGACGCAGGCTGAGGGCTACAGATTCGTTTACGTACTGCCGTTTACTGCGGACACGGTGTTAGTAGAGGACACTCACTACATCGATGACCATGGTTTTTCCGCCGCGCAGTTGCGACAGAACATTGCCGACTATGTCCGTGCACAGGATTGGCAAGTTGCTGCATGCCTTCGAGAAGAAGAGGGCGTGCTGCCCATCACCCTGGCCGGTGATTTCGCCGGTTTCCGGCAGGAGGCGCCAGGTCAGCCTCGCTCAGGGCTGCGTGCCGGTCTCTTCCATTGCACAACCGGTTATTCGTTGCCCCATGCCGTGCGGCTCGCCGACTGGATAGCCCGCCAGCCCCGCATCGACGCAGACCTGCTCGCCGAAGGCATCCATGAACTAGGCGCTCAGGCCTGGCGTGATCAACGCTTCTACCGTTTGCTCAATCGCATGCTTTTTCTGGCTGGCCGGCCAAGCGATCGCTGGAAAGTCATGCAGCGTTTTTACCGGCTTTCAGAAGGCTTGATCAGTCGTTTCTATGCGGGTGAAAGCAACCTGCGCGACAAGCTGCGCCTGTTGGTGGGCAAGCCCCCCGTCCCCGTTAATGAGGCGGTACGCGCCGCGCGGCGCTACCTGCCCAGCCACTACGAGAAACGAGTATGACCCAGGCAAAACAAGCGATTGTGATTGGTGCAGGTTTCGGCGGTCTGGCACTGGCGATACGGCTTCAGGCCGCTGGCGTACAGACTACCTTGCTGGAAAAACGCGACAAGCCAGGTGGTCGCGCATATGTCTATCACGATCAGGGATTCACGTTCGATGCAGGTCCGACGGTTATCACTGACCCGACAGCCATCGAGGAGCTGTTCACGGCTGCGGGCAAATCCATACAGGATTACGTGGAACTGTTGCCCGTATCACCGTTTTACCGGCTGTGCTGGGAGGACGGCACCCGGTTCGACTATGCCAATGACCAGGCCTCACTTGATCGACAGATACAGGCGCTGAACCCTGAGGATGTCGCCGGTTATGAACGCTTCCTCTCTTATTCCAGGGCAGTGTTCCGAGAAGGTTATCTCAAACTCGGTGCGGTACCGTTTTTGTCCTTCAAGGACATGGTCCGTGCCGGGCCACAGTTGGCGCGGCTTGAGGCATGGCGCAGCGTCTATGCAATGGTGTCGCGCTTCGTCAAAAACGAAAAGCTGCGTCAAACGTTCTCTTTTCATTCATTACTCGTCGGCGGTAATCCGTTCGCGACCTCTTCGATCTACACGCTCATTCATGCGCTGGAGAGGGAGTGGGGTGTCTGGTTTCCCCGAGGGGGAACCGGCGCTCTGGTTCAGGCAATGGTCAAACTGTTTGAGGACATAGGCGGCCGTGTCGAACTCAATGCAGACGTTGCCAGCATCAACGTCAATGGAGGCAGGGCCACCGGCGTCACTCTCAAGGATGGCCGTACCTTTAACGCTGACAGCGTTGCCTCCAATGCCGACGTGGTACACACCTATGCTGACCTGCTGGCAGCCAATCCAAGAGGGCAGCAAGAGGGCAAACGCTTGAAAACCAAGCGTTTCAGCAACTCTTTGTTTGTCATCCACTTCGGCTTGAAGCGCGAACAGCCACAGCTTCGACATCACACCGTGTGTTTCGGGCCGCGTTATCGCGACCTCATTCAGGAAATCTTCAAAGGTGAAGTGTTGCCGGACGATTTCTCGCTCTATTTGCACACGCCTTGCGTAACGGACCCGAGCCTCGCCCCACCTGGCTGTTCAAGCCATTACGTGCTTTCGCCGGTGCCGCACCTTGGGAATGCGCCGATTGACTGGGCAGTTGAAGGCCCACGCTACCGGGACCGTATCTTTGAGTACCTTGAGAAACGCTACATACCAGGCTTGCGCGAAGATCTGGTGACTTGCCGAATATTCACTCCCGACGATTTCCACAGTGAACTTAATGCGCACCTTGGCTCGGCGTTTTCGTTGGAACCCATTCTGCGTCAGAGCGCGTGGTTCCGGCCTCACAATCGCGATGCCGAGTTGCCCAACCTCTATCTTGTGGGTGCAGGTACTCATCCCGGTGCCGGGGTTCCCGGTGTGATCGGCTCGGCGAAAGCCACCGCAGGATTGATGCTGGAGGCGATGCATCCATGATTGCCAACGACAACGATGATCAGGCCTTGCTGGATCACGCCAAACAAAGTATTGCGGTGGGTTCCAAGAGTTTCGCTGCAGCGTCGCGCCTGTTTGACCCCGCCACTCGCAGCAGTGCCGTTATGCTGTATGCCTGGTGTCGACATTGCGATGACGTCATTGATGGCCAGGAAGCAGGGCATTCGGCCACAACGGTTGATCAGGCCGAGGTCCACCATAGACTGGCAAGCCTCGTCGCCCAGACCCAGGCTGTGTATGCGGGCCTTGCGGTTGAGAACCCCGCATTTTCGGCATTCAGGGAAGTTGTCATCCGCCACAGGATTCAGGAACGGTATGCCCTTGAACACCTGGCTGGCTTCGCAATGGATGCGCGTCAGCGCCAATACTTTTCAATCGACGACACACTCGACTACTGCTATCACGTAGCCGGGGTTGTAGGTCTGATGATGGCGCAGGTCATGGGTGTTAGTGACGAGGAGACCCTGGACCGTGCCTGCGACCTCGGTATGGCGTTCCAGTTGACCAATATTGCCCGTGACATCGTGGAGGATGCGGGAGTCGGGCGCTGCTACTTGCCTCTGGCGTGGCTCGACGAACTGTCAATCCCCGCACACAGCCTTGCAGACCCGCAGTATCGAGGGTCGCTGGCGATACTGGCGCAGCGCCTGGTGGATTTGGCAGAGCCTTTTTACTCAAGCTCGAAAGCTGGGCTCACCTCGCTGCCCTGGCGGTCAGCGTGGGCGGTGGCAACTGCGTGCGGCGTGTACCGCGAAATTGGTATCAAAGTGAAGCAGCGCGGCGCTCACGCCTGGGATACCCGAGTGTCTACTTCCAAAGGAGACAAATTACGCTTGGTCGTGTCCGGGCTATGGCAGGCGCTTACTTCACGGGGGCGTCAGTGGCCTGAACGTCAGGAGAGCCTGTGGCAGCGTCCTCATCGGACTTGCGCAACGGCCCCGCATGCAGTTCACGAAGTTGTGCGCGAAGTCGGGGAATAGACGGCGCATACAGAAAGCCGAAAGATACGCAGTGCTCCTTTCCGGAAACCGCGTGATGCATCAGATGAGCTTGATACAGACGTTTGAGGTAGCCGTTTCTAGGCACGTATTTTAGCGGCCACCGCTTGTGAACCAGGCCATCATGGGCCAGAAAATACAGCAAACCGTACGCAGTCATTCCGGCGCCGATCCATTCCAGTGGATGCGCACCCTGAGTGCCCACGGCAATCAGCACAATGGCGAGCAGCGCGAAAACCAACGCATAAAGGTCGTTCTTTTCGAACCAGCCGCTGCGTGGTTCATGGTGAGAGCGGTGCCAGCCCCAGCCCCAGCCATGCATCACGTAGCGATGTGCGAAGTACGCGAACCCTTCCATGCCAATCAGGGTCGCGAGGAAAACCAATGTATTGAATAGCATTCAGCTAACTCTCATCCGGTACAGCGAATAGGACTGCTTCAGTCTCGTAAACGTTCTGGCTTCAGGACAGCTCATCTGCCTTCAAAAAGCGATGTTCATGATCGGGCGCAGGCAATTGGCAGGAATCGTAGCGACCAAACAGCTTGTAGCGATTGAGCGCAATCTTGTTATACATCCAGTCGCGCATCCCGGCAGGGATGACCCTCGCAACGCTTAGCCAGCGCCACGGCGCAGGTAAGCGCTTCAGAATCCTGAACATCGCATCGGAGCGAATGGACACGGATTCATCCGCAATCAGCACAATGGTATTGAATTTATCCTGAGGCAACCCGGCCCATTCAAGCAGCCGCTGCCCTTCGCAAGACTGAACGGCGGCAAGCTTGATCAGGTGGTTCCGGTCGTAGTGGATGACGAAGCGCGCCCAGCCGTTGCAAAGCTTGCAGGTGCCGTCGAAGAGCACAACGGTTTCACCTGCAGCCAGCAAAGCAGGGCTTTTGGGGCGGGGAAGGTCTGGGCCAGCGCGGCCTGCACGAGTCAGATTGCGGCCCTCACTTGTTGTGACGCAGGATCGAAAAGTTAAGTGCAGCAGCCACCGAAAGCCACGCCAGATAGGGAAACAGAATCAGCCCGGTGATGACATCCAGCTGCAATGCCATGACCACCATTGTGGCAACGACAATCCAGAGCAAGCCAAGGATGACCATTGCAGCGAGGATTTTATTTGCCCCAAAAAACACCGGTGTCCACAGCGTATTCAGTGCAATTTGAGCCGCCCACAGCGCCAGGACAGTCTCGCTGCCGGGGAGTAGCGTCATGCGATAACCGGCCCATGCGAGCAACAGATAAATTGTTGTCCAAGCCACTGGAAACGCCCAGTTCGGCGGCGTGAAACCCGGTTTTTGCAGCGATTCGTACCAGGCGCCGGGCTTGAAGATGATGCCCGTTGCAGCGGCTGCGCAACACGCGAGCAGAAAAATGTAGAAGGTCATAGATACCCCTTGGCCGAGAGAATGTGATCTGGAAGCACGGTGGCTATATCTGGGTTGGATGCCTGTACGCTAAAAAAGTCCGTCCCGGTTCAGGAATCAGAGACGTCCAGTGCTCGATACCATTGCTCATATGGCGTGTTAGTGACCTTGTACCGGTTGAAGTCTGACGCACCATCCTCCCACCAAACCGGCCCTCGCTCCCCAAGAGCCACCTTGGCTATCTGAACCTCTGATCTCGCTGCCTTCATCTGCTCGGGATCGCCCGAAGCTTTCGCTGCTTTTACCGCTCGCCGGGCCGCCATCAGATCGGTTACCAGGCGCTGTCGCTTGCCTTCATCCAGATGGGGGTTGGAGCAGCGCCACAGTTGCCCGTTGATCACAAAGTAACGACCGTCTGGTGTCACAGGATTCATTTCGATCATTCCGTATAGCAATCTCTCATTAGCCTGTTGGGACAAACATCAGTGACGGGTGTTCAGTAATACCGACCGTGGCCAAGGAGCAAAGGCGTCACAACAAACAGGTTATCCGGAGATGAATACATAGCAGGGTCTTGAACCCTGCCGGTCACCTTGACTCGACGCTGCGTCGTTTTTTGCGGGCCAATATTCAGTTTGTTGACGTCAAAACATAATTGTGACCAGCGTAATCCAGTTGCCGGTTTGTCCGCCGATATCTGTTGAAGATATATACGTTGAGGCAGCACTGAGGGCAGGTCCATGTTCAATAAATCGCTTAAAGATGAACTGGCGGCCAGGACGGCCGAAGTCGTGGGTTATAAGGGATTGATCGAAGCACTGGGCCGCTCCATGGCGGTTGTCGAGTTTAGTCTGGACGGCAAAGTCCTTCGGGCCAACGACAATTTTCTTACCGCAATGGGCTATCGCGCAGAACAGTTAGCCGGTAAATCGCATCGGGACTTCTGTACCCCGGCGCTGACCCGTAGCGCCGATTACAGCCAGTTCTGGTCGCAACTGCAGGCCGGTAAATTCGTCTCCGGTACGTTCCAGAGAGTCAACGCAGCGGGGCAGAATGTCTGGCTTGAAGCCAGTTACAACCCGGTGCTCGACGAGCGTGGCCAAGTGCTGAGGATCGTCAAATACGCGCTGGACGTGACTGAAAAAGTTACCCAGGAAGCGCTGACGCGGGGCAAACTCGCCGCACTGGATCGGGCAATGGCCGTCATTGAGTTTGATCTCGCTGGCAACATTATTTCGGCCAACGACAACTTTCTGCGGACCATGGGTTACGGCCTGAACGACCTCAAGGGTAAGCACCACCGGCTGTTTTGCGAGTCAGACCTGGTCAATAGCACTGAATACAGCGACTTCTGGCGTCGGTTGAATGCGGGTGAGTTTTTCAGCGGGCAGTTCAAACGTCTCGGTAAGAACGGACGAGTAGTCTGGCTGGAGGCGACTTATAACCCGGTGTATGACGCTGACGGTAAATTGTCCAAGGTCATCAAGTTTGCCAGTGATATCACCGAGCGTGTCGAGCGCTTTGAAGAGGACTCCCGCGGTGCCTCACGGGCATACCATATTTCTGCGGAGACCGAAAAAGTTGCCGAGCAGGGTGCCCAGGTCATTCAGGAAACCGCCCAGGAAATGCGCCAGATAGCCGACAATATTGGCGCGTCAGCCCGGCTTGTCGGTCAATTGGGCGAGCGCTCCGAACAGATCACAGCCATCGTCAATACTATTCGTGGTATTGCTGATCAAACCAACCTGCTGGCTCTCAATGCCGCCATTGAAGCAGCGCGCGCTGGCGATCAGGGGCGAGGTTTTGCGGTTGTGGCCGACGAAGTCCGGCAACTGGCGGGGCGTACCAGCCGCTCAACAGCTGAGATTGCCGAAATGATCGGCAAGATCCTCTCTGAAACCCGTGATGCAGTCGCCAGCATGAACGCCACTCAGGAGGGCGCAAAACGCGGCGTTAGCCTGGCCGATCAAGCGGGCTCGGTGATTTTGCAGATTCGCAGCGGTACCAGCGACGCCGTCGAGGCAGTAAGCATGTTTGCCTCCAAGCTCGACGAGTCTGAAGTTATTCCCAAAACCGCCGTCAGTTGGGTCGGGTAGCCTGCGCCAAGGCAACGGCGTCCAGCCATTGCGGATTGCTGCCCAGCGGCAATCCGCGTGATCGCCTGGCCATCACGCGCCGATTGCACCTCCTTTCTGCGCTGCTCAAAGACAGCCTTTATGCAGGCTCGGAAGCGGGTGACAGCGCCTTGATCGAACCCGTCTCGCTGTGCCCGGGCAATGAAGCGACATTGACGGTGCGCGAAGGGAAAGCGAACTGCGCATCCAGATCAGCGACTGCCGTCATGATCTGCAGGTTAATCTCCTGCTGAACATCCATATAGACGTTGTAACTCGCATCCAGCACGATATAAACCGTCTCGAATTCCAGTGCGCTTTCCCCGAAGCCTTTGAAATGACACCTGTCGAAGCGAGCCTTGTCTTCGTTCTTGATGATGTCTTCAACCTTTTGTGTGAGCTGCTTGATCTGCTCTGCTGAACAGTCATAGGTAAGGCGGAACTCAAAGACAATCCGCCGCTCCTGCAGCCGCTTGTAGTTCTGAATGGTGCTCGCAATCATGTTGGCATTGGCCATCACGATTTGCTCGCCACCGAGGCTTCTGATGCGCGTCGTCTTCAACCCTACGTGCTCGACAGTCCCGGAGAGCGAACCTACGACGATGAAATCACCCACTTCAAATGGCTTGTCGACAGCAATGGACAGCGAGGCAAATACATCGCCCAGAATATTCTGAACCGCCAGCGCTACAGCAATACCGCCCACACCCAGACTTGCAACAAAGGCTGTGATGTTGACACCCACGTTGGACAGCATGGCCAACAACACGACAGCCCAGAGCAAAACTCTGGCGCCCCATAGGCTCAGGGTTGCCAGTGCACCGGCTTGAAAAGTCTGGTTTGCGCTATGACGGGAAAAATAACGATGTAAACCGAGCGCTAATGCCCGGTTCATCCAGAGCCCGACCTGCAAGGCCGCCACGACGAACCAGAGGCTGCTGACCCGACCTAGCCAGCGCTCGGGTAGATCAAGAATCCCGACGCCAATCAGTATCGAGGCCAATACCAGCAGTGTGTTACTGGTCCCCGAAAGTACCTGGCCCGCAATGTAGTTCATGTGGCCGTTACCCGCGGCCGAGCGTGCTTGAATTCTTTTTAAAACGAAGCCGATAGCCGTTCTGGCAAACACGTAACTCAGCGACGCTGCACACAGCGCGAAAATCCAGCTTGCCAGCGAAATGCCCAGAATCGCGTGTTCAGTAAAAAGTCGTGTCAAATCCTCGGTCATTGAATCCCCCAATAAGTGCTGTGAACAACCCACGTCATCAAGACCGGTGTTGCTCCTAGCCAGTAACACTGCCTGATATGGTTTGGGTCAGGCAGCTCTCAGGGGGTTAGTCGGTGTCGAGTCGTGAGCGTTCAATCAATCGGGCGTTACTGCACAGGCGTGCATCGTCAGTCTATCGAGCGGGGGCGGTGGACTGGTTTGCGCTCAGGGCCGCTACACGGCAGCGATCTTTCTTGTAAGGTGCAGTCGGTGCCTTTTGGGAATGCCCAAGGCTCGATACATCTCCACGTTCTAAATTTTGCGAAACAAGGATTACCCGATGAAAGCTTTCCAGATAGGTGCTCAAAATGGCCTGGACTCACTGACCGCGACCACCCGCCCCGAATTGTTTGCCGGGGCAGGGGAAGTGGTTATCGCCCCCCGTCTCGTGAGCCTCATCAGTCGAGACGTCCAGATTCTTCGGGGTATATATGGCCCTAAGCAGGCGCCTGAACGTATCCCGGTTTCCGAGGGCGTCGGAGAAGTCATTGCAGTCGGCGAAGGGGTTGAGCAGTTTGAGCCAGGTGACCGGGTCATCTGCGGTCATTTTCCCAACTGGCTGGACGGGGAGTTTCGCGCTGACGTTTTCAGCCATGACGTCGGTGTCAGCCACGATGGCTGGCTTGCTGAAAAAATTGTACTTCCGGCAGCGGCGTTGATCCGCGTCCCGGAAGCGTTGATGGATAAAGATGTCGCCGCACTCGCGTCCGCTGGGCTTACCGCATGGAATGCTTTGGTTAAGGTTTGCAAGGTAAAGCCGGGCGAACTTGTTCTTTGCCTGGGCACTGGGGGAGTGGCCTTGGCAGCGTTGAAAATCGCCAAGGTCCTGGGCGCGCGAGTGGCGATGACTTCCTCAAGCGATGAGAAACTGGAATATGTTCGCGAGCTCGGCGCGGACATCACCGTGAATTACCGCACCCATACCGACTGGGCCGCACAGTTGATGCTGCTTACCGGGAACGCGGGTGCCGACATTATCATCGAGACGGGCGGTCAAGATACGTTGGGCCAATCCATCGCGGCAGCAGCTGTGAACGGGCGTATTGCCGTGATAGGTGTAAGCCCTGGACAGAAGTCGCCAATACCTGACTATGTATCGCTCATCCTGAAAAACGTGACAATCCGGGGCATCGCCAACGGCAACCGCAAGATGTTCGTCGACCTGCTGCGCGCCATCGAAGCGAACGGCATTCAAACGGTAGTCGCGAAGACTTTCAGGTTCGACGACGCGCCTGATGCGTATGCCTATTTCGCCGCTGCGCAACACGTTGGCAAGGTGTTGATCGAGTTTGATCGCGACTGAAACCTGGGCGAAGTCTTGAGCAACGCCGCGCCTGTATTTAGTGAGGTCTTCATCAAGCGACAGGCGCGCTAAACTCGCTAGGGGAGTGGACCCATAGGTTCAAGTTCGCGAATCAGATCAATAAGTAGACGAAGGCCTACAGGTACCTGTCTGAAGCTTGAGTAGTAGATGTGGAACCCCGGGTCGTAGTGAGTCCAGTCTTCCAGTACTCGCTGCAGCGAGCCTTCCGCGATCTGTCGCTCTACTACCGAGGCTAGAACGTACATCAATCCAGCGCCGCGCATTGCCATCGTTACACCAACACGCGCCTCATCGATCGTGATGGCTCCGGGAACGTCAATCTCCAGCTGTTGGCCTTCTTTAGAGAATTGCCAATGGTAGATGTGTGCATTACCCAGGCGCACACGTAAACAACGATGATGGTGTAGATCTTCCGGGTGTTTCGGGGTGCCGAATCGTTTGAGGTAATCAGGCGAGCCAACAACTGCCCACGCAACATCGGGAGACAGTCGTCGAGCGATCATGTCTGCGGGAACCGTCCCACCAAATCGAATGCCTGCATCATGCCCCTCGCCGATGACATCGACCATTCGATTGGTCACGGTCAGATCGATCTCAATGTCCGGATAGCGATCCACAAAAACCGGAAGCACGGGACCCAGCAGTAGTTTGGCACCGTCGCTCAAGACGTTCAGGCGGATACGTCCGGCGGGTTCATCGCGGAGCCTGTTCAGGGCTTCCAGTGCTTGGCCGATATCATTGACCGGAGCGCTGATCAGGCTCTGCAGTTCCTCGCCAGCGGCGGTGAGCGTCACGCTCCGCGTCGTGCGATTGAGCAGTCGAACGCCAAGCCGGGTCTCAAGTCCTTTCATGGCATGGCTCAGCGCCGACGCACTGATTCCCGCCTCCAGACCAGCCTTTCTGAAGCTTTGATGCCGAGCGATGGCGAGGAAATAAACAATATCTGCCAAATTCGTGCGGCTTAGCTGCATTTGTTACTCCGAAGCCAAAACAGTTAGTTATGGGGAAAAGTCAGCCCAAAGCGGGCAACTGGTCAATGAGCTTATCGAGCGTGATGGGGTAATCGCGAACCCTGACGCCGGTAGCGTTATAAACAGCGTTGGCAATCGCCGCGGCGGCTCCAGAAATACCGAGCTCGCCGACACCCTTGGCCTTGAGAGGTGTTGCGTAAGGGTCCACTTCATCGAGGAAAATGACCTCCTGATGAGGGATGTCGGCATGCACCGGTACCTCGTAGCTGGCCAGATCGTGATTAACAAAAAATCCCAGGCGATGATCCACAATCATTTCTTCCATAAGGGCTGCGCCTGCGCCCATGGTCATACCCCCGATGATCTGACTGCGAGCTGTTTTGGGGTTAAGTATTCTGCCTGCGGCACACACCGCTAACTGACGGCGAATGCGAATTTCTCCTGTCGCGGCGTTTACACCCACCTCGACAAAGTGTGCGCCAAAGGTTTGCTGAGCATACTGTTTTGCCAGGTCGCCGAACTCCATGACGTCTTCGGCCGACAGGTCACCATCCTTTGTCGCTTCTGCCAATGGCAGGCTGTTCGAACCTTCACGAACGTGACCACCGATAAACTCCGTTTTCGCTGGATCGAGCCCCAGCTTCTCAGCGATGGCTTCCCTGAGTTTCACACAAGCCGCATAGACGCCCGCCGTGGATGAGGCTGCACCCCATTGGCCGCCAGAACCTGAAGACTCCGGGAATCTTGAATTCCCCAGGTAGACGTTCACTTTGTCCATTTCAACGCCCATCATTTCAGCAGCAGTCTGGGCAATGATCGTGTAAGAGCCGGTGCCGATATCCGTCATATCTGTTTCGACGGTGACCATGCCTTTACGGTCAAGCCGGACACGTGCAGCCGATTTCGTAGTGGGCGCGCCACGAATGGCAGACGCCATGCCGATGCCGGTCCACCAGCCGTCATGCAGTTCCTTGCCGGGAAGGGGATTGCGTAGAGCCCAGCCAAAACGTTCAGCTCCCGTATTCAGGCACTCGACTAACTGGCGCTGAGAGAAACGACGATCTGGCTGCTCCGGGTCGACCTGGGTGTCGTTGATGACGCGAAATTTCACAGGGTCCATACCCAGTTTTTCAGCCATTTCGTCCATGGCAATTTCCAGCGCCATCATGCCAGGCGCTTCACCTGGCGCACGCATGGCGCTGCCTTCGGCAAGGTCGAGTTCGGCAAGGTATAAACGGGTCATACGGTTCGCACCCGCATACAACGTTCGGGTCGATGCAGTAGCCGCCTCAGTGCGACCACCTCGCAGGTTGCCCGACCAACTCTCGTGGCCTATTGCGGTAAGCGTGCCGTCCGGGCTGGCACCCAGGCGGATTCTTTGAATCGTCGCGGGCCTGTGCGTCAGGTTGTTAAACATGAGCGGGCGTGGAAGCGCCACTTTTACAGGGCGCCCGGCCGCTTTCGCCGCGAGAGACGCCAGCACGGCGTCACACAGAATGGTGCCTTTCCCGCCAAAGCCGCCGCCAATGTATGGCGAGATCAAGTGAACGTTGTCTTTGGGGATACCCAGTGTTTTGGCCAGGTCTCTGACACCCCAGTTCATTTGCTGAATAGACGTCCATAGCGTCAGCTTGTCTCCTTGCCACTGCGCGATGGTTGCGTGGGGCTCCATCATCGCGTGGGCGTGATCCGGAGTGGTGTAATGGCCATCGAGTGTGAAAGCAGCCTTTTTGAACGCGCCTTCGAAATCTCCGACTGCCGTGTGTGGAGGAGGGCCAAACGCACCCGGTGCGGGTGTTTTGGCTGACTCTCGTTGCGCAGCCAGGTCGTAGGCTCCAGGTTCGCTGACGTAATGGACCCTAACCAATGCTGAAGCGGCCCGGGCCTCTTCAAACGTGTGCGCAACGACGATTGCTACTGCCTGGTGATAATGATCCACCTGAGGACCGGCCAGTGCGCGATCAACGTAAAACTCGCCCCTGTCCAGTTGACCTGCATTCTCATAGGTGACGATTGCAATGACGCCACTGGCCTGGCGTGCTTCGCTCGAATCAATTGATGAGATCCGCCCCTTGCCGATTGATGAACCTAATACATAGCCGTAAGCAGGGGGGCTGACAGTGGCCTGTTGTTCATAGGCATAGGTCGCCGTGCCGGTGGTTTTCAGTTTGCCTTCAACGCGATCTTTGGGTTGTCCAATCACCTTCATTTGATCAATCGGGTTGCTGCGCGCAGGCGTATCAAACTTCATGGGGCTTTCTCCTTGTCAATCGACCGTCATCTAGCGTCTTGGGTGGCTGACGCCGGATGTTCCTCAATAATTCCATCCTGGTGCGAAGCCATAATCGCTGGTGCACTGGATGAAACAGGCAGGGTGGGCTTTTCATGGCTGGAGCCTATGGCACCGGGCTTGCGCTGATAACCGGGGTTTTCAACATGAAGCCATGAGCAGGGCTCAGTAGTGCTTCGTCAAGTTCACGCAGAAGCTGTGAGTCTTGCAGCAAACATAGGGCCTGCAGGACCTGCCGA
>NZ_LOHG01000011.1:0-87178 GCF_022790535.1 Pseudomonas maioricensis | reverse complement strand
AGAAAATGCATTTCAAATCCACGCTGAACAGATTTCTGGCACATGTTGCGTCTATCGAGGTCAGAGTTTTGCTCGGTCGTCCGACATCTCGACGAGCGCCCTTATTCCACTTCGAGGTGGATCCCATGACGTTTAAAGGATTGGCAACATGGAAGAGCAACGCACGCATACCGTGATCACAGCGCCCGGGCAGGTTTCAGTAGATCCCTCAATCCTGGGTGATAAGGCCAACAGCGTCGCCATGCAGGCGGATGGCAAGATACTGGTTGCAGGCTTCAGTACCTATGTCCTTGGCCGTTTGGGCGATCCTTATGAAGAGCACGAAACACGCGACAATTACTCGGTGATCCGCCTCAATGCGGACGGCACGCTGGACACGACGTTTGGTGACGACGGTGTGTTAATGGTTCAGGCGACGGTAGACCAGGATCAGGGCATCTATATGACGGTGCAGCCGGACGGCCATATTCTGTCAGCCATCGCCGGGCCGATGGGCGTACGTGTTCAGCGATTCAGTGAGGATGGCACCGCGGATACCACCTTTGGTGGCACCGGGGTTGTTGACCTCGATATTCCGCCCGCCGACAACGGCGGACATATTACGGTAAACCCGGACGGGACCCTCTACATCACGGGCATGGAGGGTGACTACCCTGCTGTGGCCAAGCTCAACGCCGATGGTTCAATGGCCACTGAGTTTGGTGAGAATGGCAAGTTCACCTTCACCGGTGGAGGTGAGTTCATCGGGGTTTACAATTCGACGACAGTGCAACCGGACGGCAGCTTCCTGTTCGGTGGAAATTACTCGGCAATGAGTGACTACTCCTACAGCATTGTCAGAGTCACTGCTGACGGCGAACTGGACACCAGCTTTGCTGACAACGGCACCCTGGCGTTCGAAGCGTCGTTCGGGCTACAGGGGCAATCTGCGGTCACTGTGCAGCCCGATGGCAAAATCATCATTGCAGGCACCAGCACGACGTTCGACGCCGCTACCGTAGTGCGCCTCAACGCAGATGGCAGCTTTGATACCAGCTTCGGCGACAACGGCGTCGTTCACCCGGCATTAGGTGCTAATGAAGGCTACTCTGCGCGTGGCGTAACCGTGCAGGAAGACGGAAAAATCGTAGTCGTCGGCCAGGCTGGTTACGCCATTACCCGGCTTAATGCTGATGGCTCTCTGGACACTACATTCGGCAGCCAGGACGGCAATCGCCACATTGATGGCTGGACCGGCGCGGACAATCTGATGGGCAACGATCAGGCTGAAATCATAAAAGGTCTGGGCGGCGATGACGTATTGGAGGGCAACGGCGGGCGGGACGTCCTGATCGGCGGCACTGGCGCTGACATTTTCAGATTCGATGCGGTCAGCGACAGCTTCCGTACCAGCACCACCACTGGCAGCGACCGCATTATTGATTTCGACGCGACTCAAGATCGTATCGACCTGATTGGCCTTGGATTCACCGGCTTGGGCAATGGTCTGGACGGCACGCTTTCACTTCAGGTAAACGATGAAGGCACGCGTACGTACCTGAAAAGTTTTGAAGCCAACACTCAGGGTCAACGCTTCGAACTTGTGCTTGAGGGTAATTACCTCGATCAGTTGAACACCGACAACCTGGTGTTCGGACCTGTGAACATCAAAGGCACCGCAGGCGCTGACGTGATCAACGGCTCGGCTATTGCTGAAATAATCCAGGGCCTGGGGGGTAACGACCATATCAACGGAGGCGGGGGAGATGACGTTATCCAGAGTGGTGCCGGCCGTGACATTTTGGATGGCGGAGAGGGCGCAGACACTTTCCTTTACTCCTCCACCCGCGATAGCTACCGCACGGCCACGGACAGTTTTTCCGACGTCATCGAAAACTTCGACAAGCGGGTCGATCACATTGATGTCTCGGCGCTGGGCTTTACCGGGTTCGGAGATGGTCGCGGCGATACACTCAAACTGAGTTACAACGAAGAGTTGGGCCGCACTTACCTCAAGAACTACGAAACCAACGAGTTGGGACAGCGTTTCGAGCTGGCTCTGGACGAACACTGGCCGTTGACGGAGTTGCAAGATACCGTGATCTTTGCGCCGCAAAACGTCGCCGCCGTTTCTACAGAGGTAGAACTGATAGGCGCGCAACCTGCGCCAGCGCAGGATTGGGCCTTTACCTGAGTTTCTATTTTGGAGCTGCTGTTAGCTCTTGAGGGACATAGATCCCCGGTAGCTTTGCAGGCTGCCGGGGATTTTAGCGACGTGCGTGCGCACAGACGCAAGAAGAACAGATCATCCCAGCGAAGGCATCGCAGGTGCGAAATCCTTTATGGAGGCTCTAACAACGTAAATGTCCTAAGGGGGGCAGCATCCTTGTAGTCGGACCAGGTACTTTGGGGCTGGAGTGAATCAAGGTGTAAGGGAACCTATAATATGATTTAACATAATATACATTATGCGTACCTATATATTGTGTAGCCAGCAGCGATGCCAGCCAGATTTCAGCTGGCAAAACCTCTCCTCAATTCAAACCTGAGCAAAACCGCCATCTACAAACATTTCGCTGCCGGTCATGAAGCTGCTCTCATCCGACGCCAGGAACAATGCAGCTGCCGCAACGTCTTCGGGTTGTCCGATACGGCCTGCCGGTAACAACGCGACCATGCCTTCAACAATGGCATCTGCCTGGCCTGTGGGCGCCAGTGCCAGGTCCAGGCCTGGTGTCGAGATCGGCCCTGGGGAAAGTACGTTGACGCGAATGCCTGTGCCTTTCAGATCCAGTGCCCAGCTTCTTGCGAAATTACGGAGCGCCGCCTTGGTGGCGCTGTACACGCTGAACGCTGGCGTGCCCATGGTCCCTGTCGTCGAGCCAGTCAGGATGATCGATCCGCCGGCACCCATCAGTGGCAACGCTTTTTGCACGGTGAACAGCGAGCCTTTGACGTTGATGCCAAAGGTGCGATCAAAGGACTCCTCGGTAATCGATCCGAGTGGCTCGAAATCTCCCAGCCCGGCATTGGCGAACAGCACGTCAACCCGTCCTGTGTTGGCTTTGATTTGGGCGTAAGCCCTGTCAAGGTCGTCGAGGTTGGAGATATCAGCCTGAATGGCTAAAGCGTCATGACCAATCAACTGTAGAGCGGTGTCCAGCTGCTCCTGGCGTCGACCAATAATAACGACCTGTGCGCCCTCGGCTGCAAAACGTATGGCACTGGCCAAGCCGATTCCACTGTTGCCGCCGGTGATAACCGCCACTTTTCCGTTAAGCCTGCTCATGGTGATGCCCTCAGAATGTGAGGCACAACTGTAGATCCACGCTATTATTTTGAATAGTATGCACCTTTTGGTAAGTACCGCTGGGAGCGGCCCGAATAATGGCAAATGAAACCTTCAAATGCGGGCTAGAAGCCGCCCTGGCTGTGCTTGGCGGCAAATGGAAACCTCTGGTTCTTTATAATCTGACCAGGAATGTTCACCGCTATGGCGAATTGAAACGCGCCATCGGCGGCGTGACCGATAAGGTGCTGATCCAGCAGCTCAAGGAATTGGAGCGCGATGAAATCATTGCGCGTGTGGACTTTCAGGAAATACCGCCAAAGGTTGAATATTCGCTCACGCCTTTCGGGCAGTCCCTGGCAACGGCACTGGGAGCGCTCTGTGCCTGGGGTACAGAACATATGGAGACCGTGGAGCGCATCAGCGAACGACGTGCGTCCGCCCTCGCCCAGCCCTGAACACCCTCCCCGCTATCTATTTATAATGCGAAACGCGCTGAGCAGATTATCTGCCCAGCGCGCTCAAGGTTTTAACCGGCCAATACTTTGGTTCCAACGCTAGCAAATCAAATTACAAAGCGCGCCACCATACCGTTCAGGTCCACAGCCAGTCTCGACAGCTCATGGCTGGCGGCACTGGTCTGATTGGCCCCGGCCGCGGACTGAGTGGCCAGGTCCCGGATATTCACGAGGTTACGGTCCACCTCACGAGAAACCTGAGCCTGCTCTTCGGACGCGCTGGCAATCACCAGGTTGCGCTCGTTGATCTGCGAAATGGCCTCAGTGATCTGCTCCAGCGCCTCGCCTGCCGCCCGGGCGAGTTCCAGTGTGGTTTGGGTACGGCTCGTGTTCAACGCCATTGACTGCACTGCATTGCCGGTGCCGCTCTGAATACCGGCAACCATCTGTTCAATCTCTCGTGTTGACTCCGCGGTGCGATGTGCCAGCGCCCTGACCTCATCGGCAACCACAGCGAAACCGCGACCTGCCTCGCCAGCCCTTGCAGCCTCGATTGCTGCGTTCAATGCCAGCAAGTTGGTTTGCTCTGCGATTGAGCGAATGACGTCCAGTACTTTGCCAATATCCCGGCCCTGTTCGGCAAGGCCTTCGACCAAGTTGGACGTGGTCTGGACGTCCTGAGTCATGGTCTGAATCGCTTGTACGGTTTGCACGACTTTATCGCGCCCCTGACGGGCGGTGTCTGTGGATTGCTCTGAAGCCTGAGAGGTGGACACAGCATTGCGGGCAACTTCCTCTACTGCGGCCGTCATTTCATTCACGGCAGTCGCGGCTTGTTCTATTTCGTCGTTCTGCTGTTGCAAGCCGCGCGACGACTCTTCAGTCACGGCGCTCAACTCTTCTGCAGCGGATGCCAGCTGCGTAGCGGAGCCTGAGATCATTTCAATGGTTGTGCGCAAGTTCTGCTGCATGATCACCAGCGCTTCAAGCAAGCGTGCCGGTTCGTCCTTGCCATCAACTTCGATGTGTTTAGTCAGGTTGCCCGCAGCAATCTCCTGAGCGGCATTCACGGCCCTAGACAACGGCGCCACAATACTGCGCGTCAACAACCACGCCAGCAAGACCGTCATTAATGACGCAATAACCGCGACGGCAATAATGGCGACAGTTGCACCGTCGTACTGCTGGCCTGCTACTTTAGAACCCGCGATAGCGCTCGCCCTATTGATATCAACAAGGGCCTTGAGTTGTTGGGTCATCAAGTCTGAAGTCTGTCTCATGCCGGCGTTGATCATGGCGCGAGTCTCTTCAACTTTGTTATCGCGAGAAAGCTGCACGGCCTGGCTAAGTAAAATCAGGTATTGCCCCAGTGTTCCATCGAACTGCTGATAAACGGCTCTTTCGTCAGCTTCCGCAGGCAATGCACTGTAAGCAGACTTGGCGGTTTGCAACTGGCTGATGATTTCTGCAATGCGCTGATCGCTTTCCTGAAGCATTTCCGGTTCGCGGTTGACCAGCAGACGCAGTGAAAAAACCCTCAAGCGCAGGACGGATTCGTTAACGTTGCCTAACAGCGTGATGCTGGGCAAGGTGTTGGTCTCCATGTCGACTGTGGCCTGACGAATCAAGCTCATGCGATTCAGAGCGAAAAACCCTAACGCGACGACCAATAGAGCAATGAAAGCGAAGCCAAGAAACGCTCGAGGAGCGATGTTCATATTTCTTATCGTCATGGATGTCATCTCATTGAAGTCAATAGTATCGATAGCGCTCCATGCTCTAACCGTTACAAGGCACCCTGCGCTGTTTCTTAACGGAGGGGTGAACCAGAACCACCTTGTTACGACTATCGGCAGTGCATTCGTATTAGTTGAGGGGGAATTAAAATTTATTTTCTGACGCCAGTAGACCGTCTCGGCATGTTTATTACGACAGCCAAAACACGCATAAACGAAGGGTGATTTGTTGGTTATCACCAACTGATTAATACCTGTAAAACCAGTGCATGATTAGTGCATAGTTCATGTCTATCTAGTGCATAAAGGGCATTGCAAGATCGGAGTGCATGTCGTTACGAAGGAAAACTGAAGTGTCGCAGCCTTGCGCCGATAAACAGCACTCAGCCATCCATTCCAGGATTTTTAACGATGCACAAAAAACTCATGGCGGGCGTTTTCATGCTGCTCGGCGGATGCTCGCTGCATCCGTACACCAAGGACGAATTGCTGAGCAAAGGCGTGGCGAGCCCGGAATACTGTTTGGCGCAGGAGCGCAGTCTGGTTGAGGAGCGGGTTCAGCGCTATCTGAATCATTGCTACCACCCGAGAGTGATCGAAGTTTCAACGGGGGGAACGATCGTCAATGCCTTCCAACTGAAGGTCGACAAGCGAACGGAACAAAGCGAGATGTTGCTCTGGGCACCGACCCTCTACGGTAATCAGTACTACCTGGACGTCATCGTCTCGGAAAAGAACCCCGTGTGTAAGACAACCATGACCGCAACTGCCTCAGGCTGGAATTTCGGGCGCAGTTTCCCGAAGATGCTGGAAAGCGCCAATGGCGGGGATCCGTGGTGTCCTTTTTGAAGCCTGTTCACCGATCAGGTTTCACTGCCGAGCAAATGCCAATACTAGCGTCGGCGTCTGATGACGCCCATCGAGCTCTTCGAGCAGGCGACGCGAGAAAACCCGGGACTCGAAGCACCTACTGCCTTGTCAAGCACGAGAACCAGCAGTTGCACCCCATTGCGTGGGGGCAACTGCTGGTAAGCACTCAAAGCTGAAATTGCTGCAGTGATACCCGCAACTCACTGGCGAGCCGAGCGAGGGTTACACTCGCGCTCATGGTTTGATCGGAGCGCACTGCTGACTGCGCGGACAGATCCCTGATCCTGACCAGGTTATGGTCGACTTCCCGGGCAACCTGGGCCTGCTCCTCGGAGGCGCTGGCAATTACCAGATTGCGCTCATCAATACCCGCTACAGCAGAAGCGATCAAGGCCAGCGCCCGGCTGGCGGATTCTGCTTGTTGACGGGTATGGGATGCCTGCTCGGTGCTCGAAGAAAGCGCGCTCACAGTGTCGGCCGTACCCTGTTGAATTTTCCCGATCATGATTTCAATTTCCCGGGTCGATTCGCCGGTACGGTGTGCCAACGCTCGCACCTCATCAGCAACGACCGCGAAGCCGCGTCCAGCTTCCCCTGCCCTTGCTGCTTCAATCGCAGCATTAAGCGCCAGCAGGTTCGTCTGCTCCGACACTGCGCGAATGACTTCCAGCACCCGGCTGATATCTTTGGTGTATGAGGACAGCAGTTGAGCCTCAGTTGAAGCACTGGCAACGTGCTCAGCCAGCTCGGAAACCGATCTCACGGTGCTTTCAAGTTCCTCTTGCCCCTCGCGGGCAGCACGCGTCGACGATCGCGATTCTTCTGAGGTTGCCACCGCATTTCGAGCAACCTCTTCGACGGCGTGACTCATTTCTGTGACCGCAGTAGCCGCCATCTCTATTTCGCCGTTCTGGACGTTGAGATCGGCGTTACTGTCGCGCATCAATGCGTCCATTTCCTCAGCCGCAGAACCCAACTGGTCAGAAGCCCCGCCCACTTGAGAAAGAGTTGATTGCAAGCTTGCCCTCATGCGCTCCATTGACTGCAACAACATCGCCGCTTCGTCGGTCCCGCGGATGTCTTGCGCCAGGCTGCGCAAGTCGCCAGAAGAGACTTTTTCAGAAGCATTCAGAGCCTGACTAATAGGCCCGGCAATACTGCTGGTCAGGCGCCAGGCTAAAAGAATGGTGGCCAGAACCGCCAGTGCAATTACCCAGTAGATAATGATTTCAGCGTCATCGTAAGCGTCACTCGCACGGTCGCTGGCAATCGACTTTTCGTTATCGTTGAAAGCTTCCAGTTCTTTCAGGAGCCTGGTGACCTCCTGGGCGGTAATGGTCATCTCATCCGAGACCAGCCCACGTGCGGCGTCTCTTTGATGCGCTTTCAACAGCTCATACGCGCGGACCGCGCCCGCGCTGTATTGGCGGTACGACGAGGCGATGCCATCGATCAGATCGGCTTCGTTTTTCGAGCCTATCAGTGGCCGGTAAGCAGCTATCGCGGCATTGAATACTTCGAGTTGAGACTGCAGGTTTGCGTACGCAGCCTGCAGATGCTGATCATCAGCAGAAACCAGTTTGACCGCATCAATCCGGGTATTGGAGAACGCCAGCGCAATGTCATCCCCCAGAGCAATACCTGGAAGGGAGCTGTTTTCAATCACCAGGCCTTCATTACGCACGGTAGACATTTGATGAAGGCTAAACAGCCCTAGCGCACCGACGATCAATACAATCAATGCAAAACACGCCATGACACGATTGGCTATTTTCAACGTTCTTAGCAGCATGTGGAGAGACCTCGTTAATTCATATAAAAACCGTTCTACTTTGCTCACATCGTTGGCAGCTGCGAAGTACGCGAGCAACACAGTGCTGAGCAAATGAGTTAAATTCGCTCCCTGAAAAACCTTCATAACCACAATAAAAAAGGAACAATTTAATTTGACACGGGATAAAAATGCTCAGCCTCTCCCCCACCTTTGCTCAGGCGTGTATCGACGCAATAACGCCCTCCGCAAACAGCCGTCGTGATTTACAAGCCGGTTCTGCAAATACAGCGCCGTCGGGTGGCAATAAAAACATCCCGCTAAACACAATCATGCAACTTCTGGTGGCTGCGCAGCAGCGCGCCGGCAACGAGGACATTGGTTTGTTGGCCTATAACAAAGCACATCCGGGTAATCTGGGGCTTTTAGGTTATGCAATCATGTCCAGCGCAACAGTGCTTGATGCGCTCCGGCATATGGTCGAGTACCACGTCACTGTCGGCATCGGCTTTTGCATGTTTCTGGATGAATCGGCCACTACCGTTCGCATTGCGGGCGTTGCTGCTGACGCACAAGCCCCAGACCTGCCGAGGGCGTTCATTGATGCAGTCACGTCGATCACCCTGGGGCTCATACACTGGCTGGTACCCACCACCCGAATAATGCCTTTGGCCGCCGAGTTCACTTATTCCAGGCCCGCGGATACCCGACAACTGGAGGCACTTTTCGGCCGCCATATAACGTTCTCAGCACCGGTAAATGCCCTGACGTTTTTAAGGGCTGATTGTGGTTTATCCATACCGACCGGCGACACATCGCTGCAGTCGATTCATGGCAATCACTTGAAGATGCAGAAACAGCAACTGGAGATGGACAGTGCAGTAGCCCAGACCCGGCGCGTTATATTGCAGCATCTTCATCAGGGCAAATCGTTGGCAATGGAGTATGTGCTCAGCAGTCTGAATCTCACACAACGTCAACTTTCCCGTTTCCTGAACGCCGAAGGCATGTGCTTTCAACGCCTTGTCGACGACGTAAAACATCAGCAAGGCATTCACCTGCTGACCCATACCTCGATGGCGCTCAAGGAAGTTGCTTACCGTTTAGGATTCAAAAATCAAAGTGCATTCAACAAAGCGTGCGAGCGATGGTTCTGTATGTCACCGAGTAGCTACCGTATCAATGCCAGAGCAAAGGCTTGATGGGCTTTATCAAAAGGTGAGCAAGTTTAAACGGTTCGATGCGGTTGTGCCTTTCAGGACAGGTGTTTCCATTTGTCCTGAGGTGCCATGTGTTTATCCCCGGCATTACTCTCGACTCATCCAGTCCATACAGATGACCACAGCATTGATCGGGCTATTGGCGAACGCCCCCTCCACTATGACGGTCAGAACTGCGCCGACTCATCGCTCAGAAGGACCTTGCTCGTGAACCCACCCTCCCCGCGCTATCTGCTCGCCAACGTCCGCAACCCTGACGGAACCGGCGTGACCGCTCTGGTCGCGTTCGGTCTGGTTACCGATGACGCAGAATTCATCTACCTGGTGATTCGCTACATCGACTACACGCAGCCCAGGGTCGAGGGTGACCATGTTTACTTTTCTCTCGAAGAGGTCATCGCGGCTGCGCAAGACGAGTACGGCATAGAGCCGCAAGACTGGCGCCCTCTGTCAGAGGCGGAGATCCGCGCCATCGATGCGCGAATCGGACCGGGAATCAGCGATACCCAGTGACAACTACCTGGCCGAACTGAGAATCACCATGTCCGGCCCCATCTCTCTGGCGTATTGCTCAAGCGTGTGACGCGCAATGCTCACCACCTGCTCCGTGAGTTCCAGGCCGACCCCGGCGCGCCAGCAAGCAATGATATCCAGTGCCTGAGGCCGGGCTACGTTTTCAAGGATGAACAGCTTGCCATCGGCCAATTCTTTGCTCACCAACGAGGCCGGCAAGGCGCCGATGCCAAATCCGTCGCAGACCAGCCGGGTCATGGCAGCCACCGAGTTGACACAACTGATCCGCGGATTTTCGACGCCGCCTGCATGCAGCAGATTGAGGATGTCCTGATGCGGACGGGAATTACGGGAATAGGTGATGATCCGCTCACCCGCCAGGTCATCTATGGATGCATAGTTGCGCTGGTAGATGGAGCCTGCCGGAACAATCCACTCAACCGGAAATACGGCCAGATGCTGGTTGCGCACTGAATCACTGCGGACCATATCGGTCTGCACGATCAAATCCAGATAGCCTTTCTGTAGCTGGTCGCACAAGTTGAGCGATGTATCGACCGTAAGCTCGATTTCAACCGCCGGGTAGCATTCCATGAGGGTCGATATGAACGGGCTCAGCCACGTGTGAATGACCGTATCCATGATGCCGATCCGCAGGCATCCTTTCAGATCGCTGGTCGCGCTGATCGATTGCTGGAGCGCGTGCAGGGTGTCGATCATTTGTTCGGCATAGTCGAGCACCCGCTCGCCCTCGGGCGTCAGGGACACGCGTTTGGAGTCACGCAGGAATAGCTTGGCGCCGAGCTCTTCCTCCAGCGCGGCAATCCGGTTGGAAATGGAAGCCTGGGTGCTGAACATTTTTTCGGCGGTCAGGCGAAAGCTTTTCAGCCGTGCGACCCATACAAAGGTTTCCAGAAACTTCATGTTCATGCACAACAGCCCGTACAGAAAATAGTTGATCCACCCACACAAAAGGCGTCAGTACGCAGGATCCACACGCAAGTTGCACGCCAGAGTTTTCAAGGCGCCGGATGTGGGGGCAGATCGGCGCACACGCTGTACACGCGTCGATCAGTTATGCGGACCCTGTCAGAGGGTGCGCATGATGGCTCGGCGGAAGTCGTCGATATGATGATGGATGGCCTTAATGGCCGCCTCACTGTCACGGTTCTGCATCGCAGTCAGAATCTGCATGTGCTCGTCGTAGATACGTTCACTGTGGTGCATTTCGGACAGCGTCAGAAACCAGAAGCGCGCCTGTTTCTCATGCAACGTACGTAGCAGTTCGGCCAACACCCGGTTGCGCGCAGCGGCAGATATCGCCAGATGAAACTGCAGGTCGACTTCCATCAGGCCCTTTACATCGCGGCGCTCCAGCAGTGGCTGGGTACGCCCGATAATTTCGCGCATGCGCGTGAAGTCTTCTTCCTGAGCGCGTTCGACAGCCAGTCTCACGCACAACTCTTCGTTGGTTCTGCGCACTTCGATCATGTCGAGGATGTCGTTAAGCGAAATCGGCGTCACCATCACGCCCTTGCGCGGCAGGATAGTCACCATGCCTTCCATTTCCAGACGGTGCAGTGCCTGATGCACCGGGGTACGACCAAGCCCCAGCAACTGAGTCAGTTGCGCCTCATTGATAGCCTCGCCCGGCCGCAAGTGGCAGGAAATGATCCGTTGCTTGATCTGTACATACGCCAGTTCGCGCAGACTGGCCCCACTTTTAGCAGGTGATTTGCCAACTTCGTCGGCGTTCGGCAGGTCAGTTGAATCAAGCAATCGGTTAATCCTCAAGGCGGCGCTGATATATCACTGTATTTCATATCAGCTGGATTGTCGCTTTCTACGCCGCTGCCAGCCGGTAACAAAACGCGCCATTAGTGGGCACCAATCGCCCAAATGTGGTGCGACATGGGTAACAGGTAACGCTCCCTGGTGCCTGACGGAAGCCCTGAAAACCTCACAACCTATTGATAATAATCATTTTATGTGAAGGAAGAAGCGAGCTGGCATATCAATTGCGTATTGATAAACCTGTGATATATCAGTGTAACTTCACGACGCGCTGATGTTTTTCCTACTCAAACGAGGGCACCGCTTTGACTCAGCTAAATCTTCAGGTCGCTAACCATGGCGAAGTTGTTGTAGACATCGATCACTTGATCATCGCCGGTTGGGCCGGTCGCAACAGTGCCGCAGTGGAACACCATATTGCCGAGCTGGAAGCCCTTGGGGTTCGCCGCCCGACACAGATTCCTTGCTTCTATCGTGTCGCCGCCAGCCTGCTAAACCCATCTGAAACCATTCAGGTGCCTGGGAAAGACTCCTCCGGCGAAACCGAGTTCGTGCTCATCCCCAGCAGCCTTGGCCTGCTGGTCGGTTTGGGCTCGGACCACACAGACCGCAAGGTCGAGGCCTTCGACGTCACCGTTTCCAAGCAAATGTGTGACAAGCCGATTGCCGCTACTGCGTGGCTTTTCGATGAAGTCCAGGGGCATTGGGATCAACTGATCATGCGCACCTGGCGTACTCGCGACGGTGCTCGCACGCTCTATCAGGAAGGTACGGTCACCAGCCTGCTGGCCCCGGCAACCCTGCTGGCCAAACTCAATGACAGCGCGAGCCTAGAGCAAGGCACCGCAATGTTCTGCGGTACTCAACCCGTGATTGGTGAGTTGGGCTACGGCGAAACCTTCGAAATGGAGTTGTTCGACCCTGTACTTAACCGCAGCCTGCGCCATGCCTACAGCGTGGAACCTTTGCCAGTCGCGGAGTGATATCAATGAAGCCAATCAAAGAGCTTGCTGAAGATCTCGCCAGTGGCGCCACGACCAGTCAGGCGCTGGTCGCGGCGGCGCTGGAACGTATCAATGCACACCGCGCGCAAGGCGGTAGTGCCTATA
Source organism: Pseudomonas maioricensis (assembly GCF_022790535.1). Lineage (GTDB taxonomy): Bacteria > Pseudomonadota > Gammaproteobacteria > Pseudomonadales > Pseudomonadaceae > Aquipseudomonas > Aquipseudomonas maioricensis. The sequence continues at coordinate 74,439 of NZ_LOHG01000011.1, read as the reverse complement.
TAACGGTGGATGCTGACAGTGCCATGCAAGCCGCGCAGGCCAGTGACCTCGCCCGCGCCGCAGGCTATGTGCCCTCCCCGTTGGCTGGCCTGCCGGTTTCGGTCAAGGATTTGTTCGACGTGACCGGCCAGGTCACAGCCGCGGGTTCCAAAGTGTTGGCCGGTGGTGCCCCCGCTACCGCTGACGCTCCGGTCGTCGCTCGCTTGAAAGCTGCCGGTGCGATTCTGCTGGGTCGTACCAACATGAGCGAGTTCGCGTTCTCCGGTCTGGGGCTGAACCCGCATCACGGCTCACCTGTCAGCCCTGTCGCTGCCGGGCGCATCGCCGGTGGATCGAGTTCGGGCGCAGCGGTCAGCGTCGTCGAAGGCATGGCAGTGGCCGGGCTGGGTACTGACACCGGTGGATCGCTTCGCATCCCGGCGGCGTTCTGCTCACTGGTAGGGTTCAAGCCCACCGCCAGCCGTGTCTCTGCGCAAGGGGCGTTCCCGCTGGCAACGAGTCTGGACTCGATTGGCGCGCTGACCGCCAATGTCGACGACAGTATTTTGCTCGACAGCGTCCTGTCAGGCGAAAGCCTTAATACTCGCCCTGCCTCACTGCAAGGGCTGCGTCTGGCCGTCACCCGTGATTTCGTCATGGACAGTGTCGATGCAACCGTAGCCGCTGCGTTTGAACGGACCCTGCAACGCCTGACTGACGCCGGTGCATCGATTCGCTGGTTCGACTTTTCCGAATTGCACGAACTGCCGAAGATCAACGCTGCGGGTGGGCTGACGGCCGCTGAAGCCTGGTACCTGCATCAGGGCTGGCTCACCGGTGCGCACGCTGCAGACTACGACCCACGCGTGGCACAGCGCATTCGTCGCGGCGAGGCGTTGAGCGCCGCCGATTACCTGCACCTGCTGGCCCAGCGTCAGAAGATGATCGCACTGGCCAGCCAGAAGCTGGCGGATGCCGATGCATGGCTGATGCCCAGTGTTGCGGTGGTACCTCCGGAACTGGCGCCACTGGAGCAGGACGATGCTCATTTCTTCGCCACTAACGGCCTGGTTCTGCGCAACACCAGCGTGATCAATTTTCTCGACGGGTGCGCACTGGGTCTTCCGTGTCATAAAGCGGGTGAATTACCGGTGGGGTTGTCGATTGCCGGGCTGAACGGCCAGGACGCCCGTGTATTGCAAATCGCGCGCAGTGTCGAAGCCCTGTTGCGCGCCCCTTAAACGTAAGCGTGATTGTCGTTGCGCTCGTGGCCGATACCACGCGCGAACCGGTATGGCGGCCTCTGAAGGCCGCCAGCTCTTGATCGATGGAGATGCAACATGAACCACAATCCCGCCCTGCCCGCCAGTTCAGCTGAAAGTGCCTCTGACAAGGCCGCGACCGCTGCAACCTACCGCAAGATTGCCTGGCGCTTGCTTCCGTTTCTGGTGTTTCTGTTTGTGCTGGCCTGGATCGATCGGGTCAACGTCGGCTTCGCCAAGCTGGCCATGCTCGATGATCTGGGCTTCAGCGAGGCCGTCTACGGGCTTGGAGCCGGTATCTTTTTCATCGGCTATTTCCTGTTTGAGGTGCCCAGCAACCTCTTGCTGGAAAAGATCGGTGCACGTCGCACCCTGGCCCGGATCACGATCCTGTGGGGCCTGACGTCGATGGCGATGGCCTACGTCTCCAGCCCGATGTCGTTTTACATCTTGCGGTTCTTGCTGGGTGTGTTCGAAGCCGGGTTCTTTCCTGGCGTGGTGCTGTACCTGACTTACTGGTTCCCTGCCGCACAACGGGCACGCATCAACGGGATGTTCATGACCTCGTTCGCGATTGCCGGTGTCGTCGGTGGGCCGATTGCCGGCTTCATCATGAGCCGCATGGTGGGTGTCGGTAGCCTGGCGAACTGGCAGTGGCTGTTCATCCTCGAAGGCATACCTTCGGTGATCGCGGGCTTCGCCGTGCTGCGTTATTTGCCGGAAAAACCCGTCAACGCCAAATGGCTGAGCCCTGCTGAACAGCAAATGGTCAGCGCGGTGATTGCCCGCGAAGATGCGGAGCCGGAGAAACACAGCGACCTGAAAGCCCTGATCCGCAATCCCAAGGTCTGGCTGTGTACGCTGGTGTATTTCTGCATCGTTTCGGGAAACGCCACCATTGCCTTCTGGACGCCTTCGGTGATCAAGTCACTGGGCGTCAACGACACCATGAGCATCGGCTTGCTGGCGGCGATTCCCTTTATCGTCGGCACCCTGGCCATGCTGTGGAACGGTCATCACTCGGACAAAACCGCCGAGCGTCGCATTCATTGCGCCACTGCCGCCTTGCTGGCAGGTCTGGGTTTGATCGCCACCGGTCTTTGCCTGGGCAATGCGACCATGGCCCTGATTGCGTTGACCATTGCAGCAGCCGGCATCCTTGCTGCGTTTCCGGTGTTCTGGTCGATCCCGGGCGCGTTCCTCGCCGGTACCGCAGCGGCTGGCGGCATTGCACTGATCAACTGCATCGGTAACCTGGCAGGCTTCATCGCGCCTTACATGATCGGCTGGCTGCGCACACTGACTGGCAGCCTGGCAGCAGGTCTGTACTTCGTTGCTGTGCTGGAAATTCTGGCTGCTGTACTGGTGTTCTGCCTGTTCAAGGATGTGAAAGTCAGCCGTACGAAATGAGTTGTCTGATTGATTGATAAAGATCGGGGCATTGCGCTGTGTAATGCCCCGATCTTCACTCCCCTCCCCGCAAGCACACCCACCTGTCTTCTTTAAAAGCGCACGCGCGCCGACTACTGCCGGGGTCGTCATGACCTTCTTGTGCGCCTGTCTCTCTGACTTGAAATGCTTTTTTACCTGTAGGAGCGCGCTTGCCCGCGATCGCGTTAGCACAGGCAATTTATTCATCGACTGAATGACCGAATCGCGGGCAAGCGCGCTCCTACCGATAGAAAAACACTGCAGGTCCATCATCGATGTGATGCCCCCTCGTGCAGCAAGTGGGGTATCTAGCCTATCGAGGTCAAGAGACTCGTGACTCCGAGGGTTTATATCTATCGCACGCCGCCCACAAAAAAAGCCCCCGACCAAAGGCTCGGGGGCTTTCTCTATGCCTGAACCTTACAGGCTATTTCTCCAACGGCTTACCCGCTGTCTCTCTGGCGCAGATCAGCGCAATCAACGTAATGCTCAGCGCTGCACACACATACAACGAAACAGCCAGTGTCGAGTTGTAAGACTTGTAAAGGCTGGCGATGATCAGCGGAGCGAAGCCGCCGCCGATAATGCCTGCCAGGGTGTAGGCCAGCGACGAACCGGCGTAGCGCACCCGGGTCGGAAACTGTTCGGTTACGAACGCAGCTTGTGGGCCGTACATCGCGGCGTGAATGACCAGGCCCACGACGACTGCGATGCAAATCGACAGAGGCTCGGCAGTGTTCATCAGTTTGAAGAATACAAAAGCCCAGACCATCGCACACAGCGCGCCGCCGATGTACACGGGACGTCGGCCGATCTTGTCGGAGAGGATGCCGAACAGCGGCACACAAATCGCGTTCAGCCCCGCGCCAATCATCGTTGCGGTGAGCGCCAGAGGTCGCGGCAAATGCAAAACCGTCGTCACGTAGGTCAGCGTGAACACTACAACCAGCGCATAAAGAACGTCCGATCCGACACGCGCACCGCCTGCCAGCAGCAGTCGACGCCAGTGGTTACTGAAGACTTCCTTGATCGGCGTTTTTGCCGTTGCGTTGTGTGCTTCGATCTCCTTGAAAACCGGGGTTTCTTCCACCCCGCGACGCAGCCAGAGGCCAAAGATCACCAGTGCGACACTCGACAGGAACGGAATGCGCCAGCCCCACGACTGGAAGTCTTCCGGGCTCAGCCCCCAGGAAACCAACGCAATGAAGCCGGTGCCCAGCAACGTACCGCACGATGGGCCTACCTGGGTGAAAGACGCATTACGACCACGCTGATGCTGCGCACCATGCTCCATGGAGAGCAAAACCGCGCCCGCCCATTCACCGCCAATCGCCGCGCCCTGCACGAAGCGCAACGCCACCAGCAGAATCGGACTCCAGATGCCCCACGCGGCGTAGGTGGGCAACAAGCCCATCAGGCCTGTGGCCACGCCCATCAATACCAGCGTGGTGACCAGCACAAAACGACGGCCGAGCTTATCGCCCAGATGACCAAAGACAATGCCACCGAGAGGTCGTGAGATATAACCAACGGCATAGGTTGAAAACGCGAGAATGGTGCCGGTGAGCGGATCGAAAGAGGGAAAGAAGATCGCATTGAAGACCAGCGCCGCCATCAGGTTGTAGACCGTGAAGTCGTACCACTCCAGCGTCGTGCCGATCGTACTGGCAGCCGCCAGGCGGCTCATTTTCTTGCCCGAGGCAACAGGCGCTGAAGATGCAACAGGTGCCGAGTCGGACAGCGCCTGTGTAGTTTGCGTCGTACTCATCATGTTCTCCATTGATCAAGAATGAAGAAATGATCCGTCGACACGCCAAGGTGTGACAAACGGGTTTTTTACACCGCAACGATCAGTTTTTCTTGTGCAAAACGACCTGCGCACCAATCAAGTGCCAACGATGATCCACCCTGGCGCAAATGGGCAGATTCAGCGCCTGATCAGGCTCATTTCGGCTTCGCGTTGATCCGCACAAGTTCGAGTAAATAATCCAGAACTGCTGACGATTTGCGGGCGTTCCACACTACGGCGATCCCGCTGGACAGCTCGCTCGCCTGATTCCTGAGCGGGCGAAAGACCACACCGCGCCGTGTGACATTCTGGAGTGAGGCGGAAACGAACGCGATGCCCTGCCCCTCGGCAATCAGGCCGAGCAGGATGTGATGGTCGTCGGGTTCAGGAATCGTGCGCGGCTTGAAGTTGTGTCGCTCAAAAACCGTCAGACAATGATCATAAAACCCGGGGTTCAGTCGCCGCTCGAAGCGGAATATCGCCTCGTCAGCCAGGTCTGAAAAGCCCAGCCTGCGCTTGCGGGCAAGGGGGTGGCTGGCGGGCAGCGCAACCACCACTGGCTCTTCCAGCAGTGTCTCGACATTCAGGCCTTTGGTCTCGGTGTGCAAGCCGATGAAAGCCACATCCATTACGCCATTGCTGATGTCCCGCACGAGGCTGATCGAGTGCTTGCCCGCCATGGTCATTCGCACGCCCGGATAGCGCACGTTTAGCGGCCCGGACACATCGGGAATGACGCTGCGATCAAACACCGTGGTGTATCCCACACGCAGCTGATCGCACTCATCCTCAATCGTCGCTTGAGCAATCGCCACGGCTTTCGCGGCCTGTGCCAGTGTTCGTTTGACCTCTGGCACGAACGCCAGGCCCGCCTGGGTCAGGGTGACGCCGGTAGTGGTCCGCACGAACAAATCGACGCCGAGCAGGGTTTCCAGCTGGCGGATTTGTCGACTGAGCGGTGGCTGGGAAATATTCAGGCGCGTCGCGGCACGCCCAAAGTTGAGTTCCTCGCTGAGGGCAAGGAAGTACCGGAACTGCCGCAGATCGATGGCTTCATTCATACCGAAAAGGTATCACCTAAAGAGTATTGGATCAAAAGCCAAGGCCCCGCCTAAGGTGCCAGTCACAGTTCATCTCAGGAGATACCCATGGAAAACCAACGTTATGTCAGAGGCTTGGCGAAGCTTAAAGAGATTGATGGTCAGGCGGGGGAAAATGTCATTGAGAGCCTGAAGGATATTGCTCCTGATTTCGCACGACTGCTTATCGAGTTTCCGTTTGGCGATATTTACTCGAGGCCGGGTCTGGACCTCAAGACCCGAGAGCTTGCTGTTGTCGCGGCGCTCACGGCATTGGGCAATGCAGCACCACAGCTCAAGGTACACATCCACGGTGCACGTAATGTTGGCTGCTCCGAGCAGGAGATTGTCGAAGTCATCATGCAAATGGCTGTGTATGCCGGTTTCCCCGCCGCGCTTAACGGGCTGTTTGCGGCCAAGGAAGTGTTTTCGCAGATAGCTGAATGATTTGTCCATGACTGCGTGCTATGGCCCGGCCAACCCCTGACGTGTAGGAGCTCACCGAGGTTACGAGGCCGGCGATGGCGGTGTATGAGACAGGCCGCCATCGCGGCCTCGCGTTCCTCGAACAACTGCAATTCTCCAGATTAAACCCTGACCTGTAGGAGCTCACCGAGGTTACGAGGCCAGCGATCGCGGTGTATCAGGCAGGTCGCCATCGCGGCCTCGCGTTGCTCGTGCGCTCCTACAGATTCAGTGATTATTTCGCGACGGCGCGGGGCGATCGCCTGGAACATGCACCCTGGTTCAAGGGAGTGCATGTTGTTCGATAGAAGCCATACGCTTCTGGAATTACACAAACCTAGGACAGGCGCCTCGCCCTTTCGAGGCCGTCCACCAACGGACTGCTCTCCGTCGCGGGATAAGCCGCCACATTCTCAGGCTGTCTAACAGGCTTCGTGTCCTCGGGTTCACCATTAAGCGCTTTGTTCATCTTCACCGTGTCCAGCGCGCCTACCCATTTGGCGATGGCCATGGTGCCCACGCCGTTGCCAATGGTGTTGGTGATCGCCCGTGCTTCGGACATGAACCGATCAACACCCAGCAACAAGACCATCCCCGCCACCGGAATCGTGCCCAGCGAAGACAGCGTCGCCGCCAAAATGATGAAGCCAGAACCGGTAACCCCCGCAGATCCTTTGGAGGTAAACATCAATACGGCCAGGACAATCAACTGGTCGGTCAGCGTCAACGGCGTGTTGGTCGCCTGAGCAATAAAGATCGCCGCGATGGTGTAGTAGATCGCCTGTCCATCAGGGTTGAAGGTCAGGCTGGACGGGATGATCATCCCCGCAACCGGTTTGGACACACCAGCTTTTTCCATCTTCGAGATCATCTGCGGCAGCACCGACTCAGACGAACTGGTGCCCAGCACGGTGAACAGCTCCTCCTTGATGAACTTGAGAAACTTCCACAGGCTGAACCCGCTGTAGCGGCAGATAGGCCCCAGCACGAAGATCACGAACACGATGCAGGTCAGGTAAACACAGGCCATTAATTTGCCCAGCGAAAACAGCGAACCAAAACCGTATTTGCCAATGGTGAAGGCGATTGCACCAAACGCACCGATGGGTGCCAGACGCATGACCATGTTGACGATGCGAAACATGCCCTGCATCAGGCTGTCGAGCATGTCGACAAAGGGTTTGCCACGCGGCCCGACGTGAGCCAGCGCGACACCCAGCAATATTGAAAACAGCAGGATTTGCAGCACATTGCCTTTGGCAAACGCATCGACGATGGTGTCTGGAATGATGTTCATGAAGAAATCCATGAACGTCGTGTGTTTCGCCGCTGTGGTGTAGTTGGCCAGACTGGAGGCATCGAGTGTTGCCACATCGATGTTCATGCCGGCGCCTGGCTTGAACACGTCAACGACCACCAGGCCAACCACCAGCGCCAGGGTCGACACCACTTCAAAATAGATGAGCGCACGAAAACCGACGCGGCCCAGCTCTTTCATGTTTTCCATCTTGGCAATGCCTGTCACTACCGTGAGGAAGATCACCGGAGCCAGGAGCATTTTGATCAGTTTGATGAACGCATCACCCAACGGTTTGAGCGCGGTTCCGGTTTCCGGAACCAGCACGCCCACCAGCGCGCCGAGGATGACGGCGATGAGCACTTGCACGTACAGCTTGCCAAATATTCTTTTCATGACAGGGCCCTGATTTTTATTGTTGTCAGGAAATGCCGAGGGGTCAGCTCCAGTGAACTGCCCCTTGGCGTTGTGCCGCAGTACTACTTTGAATCAGCGCTTGATCAGCGCGATCACCGCATCGGTGATCTGCCGGGTAGTGGCGGTGCCGCCGAGGTCTGGAGTGTGCAAGCCACTTTCGGTTACCGCTTCGATGGCCGACATCAATTGCTTGGCGGCTGCGGGCTCACCCAGATGCTCAAGCATCATTGCGGCGGTCCAGAACGTCGCGATCGGGTTCGCCACGCCTTTACCCGTGATGTCGAATGCCGAGCCGTGAATCGGCTCGAACATTGACGGGAATTTGTGCGACGGGTTGAGGTTTGCAGTCGGTGCAATGCCCAGGCTGCCGGACAAGGCAGCGGCAAGGTCCGAGAGAATGTCGGCATGCAGATTGGTGGCGACGATGACGTCCAGCGTCGACGGTTTCAGCACCATTCGCGTGGTCACTGCGTCGACCAGTTCCTTATCGATTTTGACGTCCGGGAAGTCCTTGGCAACTTCATAGAAAATCTCGTCCCAGAGCACCATGCCATGTCGCTGGGCGTTGGACTTGGTGACCATGGTCAGGTGTTTGCGCGGTCGACTTTGCGCCAGTTCGAACGCAAAGCGATGAATGCGCTCTACCCCTGCACGGGTAAATACCGACACTTCAGTGGCGACTTCTTCAGGCAAACCACGGTGAACACGGCCACCGTTACCGGAGTATTCACCCTCCGAGTTTTCCCGCACCACCACCCAGTCGATCTGCTCGCCGTTATGCAGCGGGCTTTTAACGCCCGGCAGCACTCGCGCCGGACGTACGTTGGCGTACTGATCAAAGCCCTGACAGATGGGCAGACGCAGGCCCCAAAGGGAAATATGGTCTGGCACGTTGAGTGCGCCGACCGCACCGAAGAAAATCGCATCGAAGGTTTTCAGCTCTTCCAGGCCGCCCTCGGGAATGTAGTAACCGTTTTTAAGATAGTTGTCGGAATTCCAGTCGAAGTGTTTGAAATCCAGTTCGAACCCGGATTTTTCAGACAGGGCCTGCAGCACTTCAACGCCTGCCGCGATGACTTCTACACCGATGCCGTCACCTGGAACTGCAGCAATTTTGTATGCGCTCATCTTCAACTCCACTCTCGTCACGTTCTTGTTATTCCCGTCGAACCGGGCTGTCCAAAGGGGTGTGATCGGAGTATATGTAGTGAATAAAGAGGCATGAGTTACTCCAAATCACTACATAAATAACTTTGAGTTACGAATGAGCCAAACCCTGGATTTGTCTTTTTTCCACTTGTTGGCCAACAAGGGCAGCCTTGCTGCGACAGCGCGTGAGCTGGGCGTTACCCCGCCAGCAGTGAGTAAGCGGTTGACCGCACTGGAAGCGCGGCTAGGCATCCGCCTGGTCAACCGTACGACGCGATCAATGAGCCTGACCTCGGAGGGCGAACTGTATTTCTCTCATGCGGCGCGCATCCTGACCCAGATCGACGATCTTGAGCAGTTGATGAGCAGCAGCCGTGCGACGCCTAAAGGCTTGATCCGCGTCAACGCGTCTCTGGGCTTCGGCCGTCGGCATGTTGGCCCCGCCCTCGCGGCGTTCTTCGCCCTGTATCCCGAAGTCGAAATCCAGCTGGAGATCAGTGACCATCCTCTGGATCTGGCAGCACACGGTTTCGATTTGGGCATTCGTTTCGGAACCCTGCCGGACGCCGCCTTTCATGCACGAAAGATTGCCTCCAACCGGCGCCTGCTGTGTGCCTCGCCGCTGTACCTCGAGAAATACGGGACACCGCAGAAGCTCAGTGAACTGCAGAACCATAATTGCATTTTCATTCGCCAGAACGAGTCACCTTACGGGGTGTGGAGCTTTACCAATGGCGGGCGCACGGACAACGTGAAGGTGCATGGCGCACTGGGTTGTAATGACGGCGAAGTCGCCCTGAACTGGGCGCTGGAGGGGTTCGGCATACTGCTCAGGGCCGAATGGGACATAGCCCGTTATGTGCGCAGTGGCCGTCTGCGACTGGTGCTTGAGGACCAGACGCCAACCCGCGCTGACGTGTATGCGGTCTATCCGCAGCAACTGCATTTATCAGCGCGGGTGCGCAGCCTGATCGACTTTCTAATCGAGCGTTTCAAGCACATTGATAACGTCGAAGATAACTAGCGTCTCGTGTGCCCCAGTTGCCAGACGCGGGCGACATCCCTTGCGCTCTGCTGCAACAAGCGCGAGGCTTCCTGACAGGCATCAGTCAGACTCATGGGACCTGAAACCACCGAAAACGCGGCGGTAATGCCGTGCTGATAAAGGGCTTCGTAACCTTCACCCAGGGTTCCGGTGAGAATCAGCACCGGCACGTTATGCTTTTGCGCGATCCGGGCGACCCCCATAGGGGTTTTGCCTCTCAGGGTCTGGAAGTCGCAACTGCCCTCCCCACTGACAACAAAGTCTGCGCCCTGGACTTTGTCTGCCAGGCCGACCAACTCGGCAACCACTTCAACACCCGGTCGAAAACCCGCCTTCAGAAATGCTTTTGCGGCAAAGCCCATGCCTCCCGCAGCACCTGCGCCGGGCTCGTCCCGTACATCGTGCTCAAGCACGGCAGCGCAGCAGTCCGCATAGTGGGCCAGTGCATGGTCCAGTGATTGTATTTGCTCAGGGCTCGCGCCTTTTTGTCGGCCAAAGGTGAATGAGGCACCGTGGGGACCGCACAGCGGGTTATCGACATCAGCTGCAATTTCGAAACTGACGGCCTGCAAACGCGGGTCCAGCCCGTTCAGCTCGATGCGCGCCAGACCGGACAGCGCCAAACCTCCGGGCTGCACTTCGTTTTCTTGTGCATCATAAAAACGCACACCCAGCGCAGTGAGCATGCCCGCACCGCCGTCATTGGTTGCGCTGCCGCCGATGGTCAAGACGATTTTCTCAGCGCCAGCATCAAGGGCTTCAACGATCAGCTGGCCGGTCCCCACAGTGGAGGTGATACACGCATTCCGTTGCGCCACTGCCACCAGTTGCAAGCCACTGGCCTCGGCCATTTCAATGATTGCGGTACGCGACTCGGGTAACCACCCCCACTGGGCCGTGACTTCAGTCCCGAGTGGTCCGGTGACGACAGCCTGACGGCGTTCGCCGTCGAGTACCGCCAGGATCGCATCCACGGTGCCCTCGCCGCCATCGGCCATGGGGCATTGAACAAGTTCGGCCTGGGGAAAGACTTCCGCCAGCCCCAGCGCAATCGCTTCAGCAACACCGGCTGCGCTCAGGCTGTCTTTAAACGAATCAGGTGCTATGACGATCTTCATTGACGCTCTCCGGCGATCTATTTGTTGTGCCTTCAGGCTGACAGCCTATGCATCTAATACGCTTCGGTCTTCAGAACAATAAATTAACTGTTTTATTGGTCGCCCGCACAAGCCAGTGAAATTCCCGGAAGCAACTGCACACCGAGGTACAACGTCATCACGTCATCGATCCTGCTCAGGTCCAGGCCGGTGATTTCCGCGATACGGTCCATCCGATAGCGCAGGCTGTTGCGGTGCAAGCCCAACGCTGCTGCGCACTGTTGAACCTGTCCGCTATGTTCACACCAACTGCGCAGGGTCTGCATCAACTGGCCATTGCTGTCGCTGGCACGGACCTTCTCGATAATCGCCAGTAGTTCGTCCGTCGCGCCCTCTTCCCGATGCGCCCACAACATCACCGGCAAGCGATAGCGGGTCAGGTGCAAAACTTTTTCGTGTGTCATCACCGCCAGGCCATAAGCGGCGAGCGTCTTCACCCGGATGCAGACTTTGCGCAGTTGCACGATGTCCTGCGCAGGCACGCCGATTGCCAGGCGGTCTACGAGCCAACCCTGGGTTTGCATTTTCTGCTGGAGCTTGTCCGGGTCAATAACCGCTGTCGAGGGGGGGCACCAGAGCAGTGTTCTAGAAGAGTAACTCAGGCACCAACTGTCCGCCGCTCGTCCCTGCAGCCATTCACACACTGCTGCAATCGCCTGATCCGAGGCCAGCTCAATCCATATCGGTGTGCGTGCAAGCTGAGGTTTGAGGCCCAGTCGTTGCGCTTCATCCAGCAGCCGGGCCGGTTCGCCAGTTTCGTTCAGCAGCAGTGACAGGAGTTCATCAATACGCAGTTTGCGCCACTGGCGCTCATCCTCCCGATGGCGTTGAGCGACGAGCATTTCAGCGGTCATGCGCAACAACTGCGCGTAGGTGCCCAGCGCCTGCGGATCCCCCGTCAGCCCCAGTACGCCAATCAATCGCCCGTCATGCATGAGCGGTACATTGATACCCTGTTGAACGCCCTTGAGACCCGAGGCCTGATGAATGTCGATGGACAGGATTTGCTGCGTGGCCAAAACCTGCTGCGCCCCCTCGTGGCGGGTATTGATACGTCCGGTTTCACCGCTCCCCAGGATCAATCCCTGACTGTCCATGACGTTGACATTGCACGGCAGGATGGCCATCGCCCGGTCGACTATCTCCTGTGCCAGCGCGTAGTCCAGTTCAAACATCTTGTTGTCCTTTTGCCCTGCGAGTGTGCTTGAAAGTGCTCGGGCCCGGATGAATGCCCGCTGAGCATCATGAAGGTCACATCATCGGTTTTACAAGCAGGCGTCCGATGCCGCATTCACTTGTCTGAAAAATACGATTGGTCAGTCCAATCCAGATTGAGTTGATATTGGTCTTGCCAATGTAATGTGTGGCGTGTAGTTTTTCAGCCGTGATCATCCGAGCGGGCACCTGTCCGACTACAACAAAAAGAGATCCCACTGATGAATAGATCCCCCATCAGCAGCGCGTTCGGTGCCCTTCCCCATAAACAAGGAGCATCAGCATGCTGACTGTCATCTGTAATGAACCTGGATCGTTGACCGCCATTGAACGTGACAAACCGGTCCGGCAACCCGGAGAGGTCCTGATCCGTGTCAAACGAGTTGGCGTCTGCGGCACTGACCTGCATATCTACACCGGTAACCAGCCTTACCTCGATTACCCGCGCGTGATGGGCCATGAATTCTCCGGGGTGGTCGAAGACGCTGACGGCACCAGCGAGCTGGCTGTTGGCGATGTGGTTTACGTGATGCCTTACCTTTCCTGCGGGACCTGCAGTGCCTGCCGTCAGGGAAAAACCAACTGCTGCACCTGTATCCAGGTCCTGGGTGTTCACTGCGATGGGGCCTTCACCGTATACCTGAGTATCCCGCAGGCGTTCGTGCACAAAGCAATGGGGGTGTCCCTCGATCAGGCCGCCATGATCGAATTCCTGTCGATCGGCGCACACGCGGTGCGGCGCTCAAATGTGCAGGCCGACAAGCGCGTGCTGGTGGTCGGTACCGGCCCGATTGGCATGGCAGCGGCGATCTTCGCCAACCTGCGCGGGGCTCAGGTCACGGTGCTGGACACCCGGGATGACCGACTGGCGTTCTGTTCGCAGCATTTGAATATCCATGCGGCCGTAAAAATCGGCGAAGGCGACAAGCAGGCCCTGTCTGACCTCACAGGGGGTGATTTCTTCGATGTGGTGTTCGATGCCACCGGCAATGCCCGAGCGATGGAACGCGGCTTCGAGTTCATCGCGCACGGCGGCACTTACGTGATGATTTCGGTGGTCAGGGATTCCATTACCTTTTCCGACCCTGAATTTCACAAGCGTGAAGCCACGTTAATGGGCAGCCGTAACGCCACCAAAGAAGACTTTCACTACGTGGAAGAATGCTTGCGCAACGGCTTGATTCCAGACGCAGCGTTGAACACCCACCGGCTGACACTCAAGAATGTGGCCGAGTCGTTCACCACCTTGCTCGACCCGAAACAGGGCGTCGTCAAAGCAATCATCGAGTGCTGAAAAGCCGTTGAAGAGGACGCACCATGAACCAGCCCTCCTTGCTTGTTTTGACACCCGGAGATGATGTCGCTGTGGCCCGGGGCGACATCGCCGAAGGCCAGTCGTTGAGCGCTGACGGCATTGCCCTGGTTGCACGACAGCCGATACCGTCGGGTCACAAGATTGCCCTGCGCCGTGTGTCGATCGGGCAGCAGGTACTCAAATATGGCCAGACTATCGGCCAGGCTACCCAGAGCATCGAGCCAGGCGACTATGTGCACGTGCATAACCTCGCGATGCCGACCGTCACGACCGAACACAGCGTGCAAAACGCCTATGTGCCCACAACATTGAGCCATGAGCCGGTCACATTCGAAGGTTACCTGCGCGACGATGGACGCGTCGGTACCCGCAATTACATCGGGATCATTTCCAGCGTCAATTGCTCCGCGACTGTCTGCAAACACATCGCCCAGGCGTTCTCTGCCGAACGCCTGAAAGACTTCCCCAATGTCGACGGCGTGGTTGCCATCACCCATGGCAGCGGCTGCGGCATGGGCGCCAAAGGCGAAGGCATCGACATTCTTAAACGGACGCTAAGCGGCTACGCGAATCACGCCAACTTCGCCGGCGTGCTGTTGATCGGTCTGGGGTGTGAGGTTAATCAGCTCACGCCGCTACTGAATGAGCTGGATGATCGATCCGCACTGCTCAAGGCCAGTCTGATCATTCAGGACGCGGGCGGCACGCGCGAAACCGTGCAACGCGGCATCGCCCACATAGAAGCGATGTTGCCGGTCATTAACAGCTTCAAGCGCACAACCGTATCTGCCAGCCATCTGTGCGTCGGCCTGCAATGCGGCGGCTCGGATGGTTACTCAGGCATCACCGCCAACCCGGCACTGGGCGCAGCGGTGGATCTGCTGGTCAAACAAGGCGGCACCGCGATTCTTTCGGAAACCCCGGAGATTTATGGCGCTGAACACCTGCTGACGGCCCGCGCCGCCGCCCCCGACATCGCAGCTAAATTGATGGAGCGGATTCGCTGGTGGGAAGCCTACGTGCAGCACAACGACGGCGACATGAACAACAACCCCTCGCCTGGCAACAAGGCCGGTGGCATCACTACCATTCTGGAAAAATCCCTGGGCGCTGTGGCCAAGGCAGGCGCTACCGGCTTGATGGGGGTTTACCAATACGCGGAAAGCATTGAAGCCCGCGGGCTGGTGTTCATGGACACTCCCGGCTACGACCCGGTGTCTGCTACCGGCCAGGTCGCGGGCGGCGCGAACCTGATCTGTTTTACTACCGGCCGGGGTTCGACCTATGGCTGCAAGCCCACCCCATCGTTGAAGATCGCTACCAATACCGGGCTGTTCCAGCGCATGGAACTGGACATGGATTTCGATGCTGGCGGAATCGTGGACGGCCTGGAGTCTGTGGCCGAGTCCGGCCAGCGCTTGTTCCAGTTGATGCTCGATACCGCTTCCGGACGGCAAACCTGCAGTGAAGAAAATGGTTTGGGGGATAACGAGTTCTTGCCGTGGCAGATCGGCGCAGTGATGTGATGAAGCCCTTAACCTCTATTCCATGGACCGCTTCAGCAGCGGCGCCGTAATCGGTCGCTATGGTAGCCTTCGCCAACTTTCCGATGGACGCCGACGCCATGGTTTCACCGATCAACGCCGCTGACCGAAAGCCGTATCAGAAAATTGCCGATCAACTGCGCAATTACATCGCGCAGGCGGATTTTAAAACCGGCGCGAGGCTGCCTCCCGAACGGGATCTGACGCGTCTGCTGGGTGTGTCCAGACCCTCACTGCGCGAGGCGCTGATTGCGCTGGAAATCGAAGGTGCCGTTGAAATCAAGATGGGCTCGGGCGTTTATGTGCGAGCTAACCCCAAGGACGTTGGCGGTAAGGCTGTCACTTTGGGCGAGAGCCCATCGGAGCTGATGCAGGCCCGTGCGCTGATCGAAGGCGAGAGTGTGATTCTGGCCTGCTTGCATGGCAAGAAAAGCGATTACCGTTATTTGCAGGACTGCATCGACGCGATGCGCACAAGCATTGCCAACGGCCTGCCGCCCCTTGAGGACGACCGTAAGTTTCATCAGCGCCTGGCTAAAATGAGCGGCAACTCGGCCCTGGTACGGATCATTACGGCGCTGTTTGATGAGCGACATAATCCGATTTCAGCCCACCTCAGCAAGCATTCAGAGAATGCTTCGACCTGGGAGGCCGCGGTCATCGAGCATGAGGCGATTCTGCGCGCGGTTGCCACCAAGGACGTCCTCAGCGCCCAGACCTCGATGCGCCAGCATTTGAGTCGCTCCGAGGGGCGCTGGCTGCAGGCGCTGGGGCCGGAGGATGTGTTGACTTGATATCTGAGGCGCCTAAATCGTCCGGATGCGGCCCAGACCAAGCCCGGCTCCCACATGAGATCGCGGTTTGCTTTGGAGCGAGGCTTGCCCGCGAAGAACGATAATGCGGTTTTTCTGACAAATAGTGGCGACTGAATCGTCCGGATGCGGCCCAGACCAAGCCCAGCTCCCACAGGAGATCGCGGTCTCCTGTGGGAGCTGGGCTTGGTCTGGGCCGCATCCGGACGATCAGGCGCTAAGGTCTTTCAGCCCAACTGCTGCCGCACTGCCAACTCCACCCCGCGAATCTCTGCCAGCCCTTTGAGTCGACCAATCAGCGAGTATCCAGGGTTGCTCTTGCGGTGCTGGTCGTCCAGCAATTGATGGCCGTGATCCGGGCGCAGTGGCAGGCGTGGGCCGCCTTCGCGTTGGCGTCTGCGCTCCTCGGTGACTAGTTCACGGATGACGCCGACCATGTCCACGTCACCGTCCAGGTGGTGGGCTTCGTGGAAGCTGCGCGGGTCGGCTTCACGGCGGGTTGAGCGCAGGTGCGTGAAGTAGATGTACGGCGCAAAGTGCTTCGCCATCGCCACAAGATCGTTATCTTCGCGCACGCCATACGACCCGGTGCAGAACGTCAATCCATTGGCCTGACTAGGCGCAGCGTCCAGCAGCCATTGAGCGTCGGCGGCGGTAGAGAGAATACGCGGCAGACCGAGCAGCGCACGGGGCGGATCGTCCGGATGGATAGCCATGCGCACGCCGACTTCTTCTGCTACGGGAATCAATGCCCGCAGAAAATAGCCCAGATGCTCACGCAATCTGGCTTCGTCGATATCCGCGTAAGTGCGCAGCAAGGCGCGAAAATCTTCAAGGGTGTAATGCTCTTCAGCGCCTGGTAGGCCTGCGATCAGCGTATTCACCAGCGCCTGGGTCTGGCTGTGCGTGAGCCCGTCGAAATAAGCCTTGGCTTGCTGAACATCTGCGTCGCTGTACTCGGCTTCCGCCCCGGGACGCTTGAGAATGAACAGGTCGAACGCGGCAAAAGCAGTCTGATCAAAACGCAGCGCCCAGCCTCCATCCGCCAGTTCCCACGCAAGGTCGGTACGCGTCCAGTCCAGCACCGGCATGAAGTTGTAGCAGACGATATCGATGCCGCAACTCGCCAGATTACGCACACTCTGCTGATAGTTGGCGATGTACTCGTCACGACGACCACAACCGCGCTTGACGTCTTCGTGTACCGGAATACTCTCCACCACGGACCAGGTCAGCCCGGCGGCTTCAATCATCTGTTTACGCGCGGCGATGGCTTCTACTGGCCACACTTCGCCATTGGGAATTTCGTGCAGCGCAGTGACGATGCCGGTCGCGCCGGTTTGCCGCACGTCTGCCAGGGAAATCGGGTCTTTAGGGCCGAACCAGCGCCATGTCTGTTCCATGTGCGTCTCCTTTCTTGTTAGTTATGAGCAGCAAAGCGTTGCAAGACGCTGTTTATGCCGTCGTCAATCAGCGAGCTATAGGCCTGCTGCACGGCATCGCGAAACGCCGCGCGCTTCGACAGCTCGGTCGGGAAGACTTCATCCAGTTCCAGAAACGCGTCCACCAGTGATGCGCCTTCAAAGCGTCCCGCCAGATCAGCAAAGGTGGCATTCAACGGGTCGTCCACGACCTGCGTTATCGTTTGTGTGCAGTAACGAATCCAGGCTGCAATGCCCAGCGCGGAGCTGGAAATGTCGCGACCGTCATCGAGCAACTGCTGTGCACCGAGCAACCAGCGTTGCGGCAGTTTCTGCGAACCGTCCATGGCGATTTGTCGCAGCCGATGTTGCAGGCTGTCATTGGCAAAGCGCGCTTTAAGATCGCGGGCATAGAGTGCAAGGTCGATACCCGCTGGCATGTTCAGGGTGGGCGCCGCTTCTTGGGTCATATAGTGCTCGATAAGTCCCGCCAGGCGCGGGTCGCTGACCGCCTCGAATACCGTTTCATGACCTGCCAGCACGCCCACGTAAGCCAACAGCGAATGGCTGCCGTTGAGCATGCGCAGCTTCATCGTTTCGAAGGGCTGCACGTCGTCAACCATCTGCACGCCTTCCACTTCCCAGTCTGGGCGACCCAGCGGAAAGTTGTCCTCAATGACCCACTGGCTAAAGCTTTCACACACAATTGCAGCCGGATCATGGCAGTCCAGTTGCTGCTCCAGCCGACTGAAAGACTCGGCGGTCATGGCCGGGACAATCCGGTCGACCATACAGCTGGGAAACGCTACGTGCTGATCGATCCACTGCGCCAGTTCCTGGTCCAGCTCTGCTGCCAGTCCGCGTACTGCCTGCCGGGTACGCTGGCCGTTATCAGGCATGTTGTCGCAACACAGCACCGTGAACGCCGGAATCCCGGCAGCACGACGGCGGCGCAAGGCTTCAAGGACAATGCCCGGTGCCGAACGTGGCGTTTGCGGATGAGCAATGTCGTGGGCAATCGTCGGGTCCTCAAGGCGTAGTTGCCCTGTGGATGGGCTCAGGCAATAACCTTTTTCAGTGACGGTGAGCGTGACAATCCGCGTTTGCGGCGCGGCCATGCGCTGCAACAGCAACTCCAGCTCATCACCGCCCTCACCCGCATATAACGCTTCGCGCAGGACAGCAATTTCACGCAGCGTCACCTGTTCGCGGTCGCTGTACTCGGCAACGTGGTAACGAAAGTCCTGTTCACGCAAAAGATCAACCACCGCACGATTGGAGCGCAGGTTGGCGCTGCACAACCCCCAGTCGCTCTGGCCATGACGATTGAGGTGACGTTGCAGGTAGACCGCCTGATGAGCGCGATGAAACGCCCCCAGGCCAAGATGCACAATTCCAATGACCGCTTCTGGCGCTGACGCAGTGCCGGTAGCGGGCACGCGGTTCACAATAGGCATCGACACACTCCTTATGTTCTGGGATGGCTCAAGGCCGAATCATGTTGCGGTGCCTGCACAGCCGCTTCACCGGTGTCTGCAGCGCTTAGCGGTTTGACGTAGCGCGCCACACAGACCGCGCCGATGACGGTCAACAGCCCTGCCAGCAGGAATGCACTGGTAAACGAACCGGTGAATTGCACCAGAAAACCGGTCAAGGTCGGACCAATGATGCCCGAGGTGTTCGCCAGGAAATGCATGAAGCCGCTGACGCCACCAACCCGGGCAGCAGGCACGGTGTCCTGAATGATCGCCCAGTAGATGGCGCCGGTCAGGTACAGGAAGAACACCGCCAGTGCGACGAGAATGACCGCCGGATAAAGCGTTTTGACGATCCCCGCTACCGCAATGCAGGCCGCACACGCCAACAGGCAGGTCACCAGCACGACTTTGCGCGAGAACATCATCCGCCCGGTCTTCTTGAACACGAAGTCAGAGATGAAACCGCCCAGCGCCAGACCCAGGAAACCCAGCAGCCACGGAATGACGGTGGCAATGCTCATGTCCTTGACGTTCAAGCCGTGAGCCATGGTCAGGTAGCTTGGGAACCAGGTCAGGAAGAAGAACAGCGTGTAGTTATAGGAAAAGAACGCCAGTGAAGTGAACAACACAGTGGGTTGTTTAAGGTAATAACGCAGCGGATGCACCGGCAACGAAGCCACTTCGCTCGTGCCTTCGGCGCGCTGGATTTCCTCGGCAACCTTGCCTTCAGGTTTGTCCTTGACGAACTTGTACCAGACCGCAGCCCAGATCAGGCCCACGATCATGATGATAATGAATGAGACCTTCCAGCCGTAGCTGATGGCGATAAAGCCCACGACAGGCCCGGAGATCGCACCGCCAAGAGGCGTGCCGGACATCGACGAACCCAGCGCCCGAGCCCGCTGTTTTGGCGTGTACCAGTTGTTGACCATCTTGCTGGTGGTGACGCTCAGTGGCCCTTCCCCCATGCCGAACAGAATGCGGATCAGCACCAGAGAAGCAAAGCCTACGGTCAGCACAGTGAGGCCGCTGAACAGGGACCACAGCACCATCGCCAACAACAGCGTGGTTTTGGCGCCATAGCGGTCGGCGGCCCAGCCACCGATGAAGTTGAACGCCGCGTAGCCGACGAAAAAACTACTGAAGATCATGCCCATTTCACCCGTCGTCAGACCGTAGTCCTTCTGGATGAAAGGAGCAGCAACAGACAATGCCGAGCGATCCAGGTAGTTAATGACGCCTGCCAGGAACAGCATGATGATGATTAATGTACGACCTTGACCAAACATTGGAACCTCCCGCTTTTTATGTTTATTCGGTGAGGGTGCCCAAAGGGGCACTCGTATCTATATCGGACTAGTGACGCGCTTCACTCAACTGCACCAGCACCTTGCGGGTCTGTTCAGGATGGTTTTCGATCAGGTCGATGGCCGCTGGCATCTCGTCGAAAGACACTTGATGGCTGACCAGTTCCTGAACCTGCAATTTGCCGCTGGCGATCAGTTCGATCACCCTGGGAAACTTGCGGTTGTTCAGGCGCGAGCCCACCAGCGTCAACTCCTTCTTGATCATCTCCAGTTGCACCAGATCACTCGGCGTTGCATTGAAGCCCAGCAAGCCGATACGTCCTGCTGGTGAGGCCAAGCGGACCATTTGCGGCATCAAGGACGGAATGCACGCGGCGTCGACAATCAGCGGCACGCCTTCGCCTTGAGTCAACTCGCGCATCGTGGCTTCGACGTCGACATCCTGACCATTGAGCGTGCGACTGGCGCCCAGGGCTTTGGCGGTTTCCAGGCGCGCATCAATGACGTCGGTGACAGTGATGTCGGTCAAGCCCAGTGCCCGGGCCATCTGCACCAGGGTCAGGCCAATCACGCCAGCGCCGTAAATCAACAGACTGTCGCCCGGATGAACGTGCATGCGATCCAACACATTGAGCGCGATGGAATAAGGTTCCACCAGCGCCGCGTGACTCAGGGACATCGAGTCAGGCAGGCGATGGGCGTTACTGGCCGGGACGCAGACCTGCTCGCTGAAACCACCGTCACGGTGCACACCAATCACTTGCAGTTTTGTGCAGACGTTGGGGCGATTGATTCTGCACGGGTAGCACGTGCCGCAACTTATCACCGGATCGATGCACACGCGGTCGCCCGCCTTGAGGTGTTCAACGCCATCGCCCACTTCGCGTACCACGCCGGAGAACTCGTGGCCGGTGACTCGAGGGAAACGCACGAAAGCGTTCTGACCGTGAATGATGTGCATGTCCGAGCCGCAGATACCGGCGTAGGCGACGTCCACCTTGACTTCGCCGGGTGCGACTTGCGGCACCTCGACGTGGGCCAGGCCGAACTCAAAAGGTGCTCTTACTTGAAAGGCTTTCATCGGGTAACTCCTGTCAGGGCGGCCGCCGCCTGATGTTTTTGTTGTGATGATTCGATTGTCTTACCAATGCCAGAGCGTGCCGTCTTCCAGGCGGTTGACCGGCAGGCTGGCGCGTTTGTAGGGGTATTTCGCAGCGAGGTTCTCATCGATGTCGACGCCATGGCCCGGGGTTTCGCCAGGGGTGAAATGGCCGTCTTCAAAGCGATAAGCGTGAGGGAAGACTTCGTCGATGCGTTCGTCGTGGGGCATGTGTTCCTGAATACCGAAGTTGGGCACCCAGGTATCGAAATGCAGCGCGGCGCCCATGCACACTGGCGACAGGTCGGTGGCGCCGTGAAAGCCGGTGCGCACCTGAAACAGCGCCGCAAAATCGGCAATCCGTCGCACATGGGTAATGCCACCTGCATGCACCAGGGTGGCACGGATGTAGTCGATCAACTGCTCCTGAATCAGCTCGCGGCAGTCATGAATCGAGTTGAACACTTCACCCACTGCCAACGGCGTGGTGGTGTGCTGGCGGATCAGGCGAAACGCCTCCTGATTTTCAGCCGGGGTGCAGTCCTCAAGCCAGAACAGGTTGAAGGGCTCGACGGATTTGCCCAGCCGACCTGCTTCGATAGGCGTGAGGCGATGATGGACGTCATGAAGGATGTGCAGGTCATCACCAAAGCGCTCGCGAACGGCCGCAAACAGCTTGGGCACGTAGTTGAGGTACTTGGCGGTGTCCCACATGTGCTCGGCAGGCAGATCACTGTCGGCCGGTTCATAACGCTCGCCGCTGCGTTTGGCCACACCATAGGTGGTGGCGATGCCGGGAATCCCGCATTGCACGCGCACGGCTTTGTAACCCAGTTCTACATGGCGGGCGACTTCGTCGAGACAACCTTCGATGTCTTTACCCGTAGCGTGCCCGTAAACCATCACCCGCTCGCGGCTTTTGCCGCCCAGCAATTGATACAGCGGCATACTGGCGGCCTTGGCCTTGATGTCCCACAGTGCGATGTCCACTGCGGCAATCGCGGTCATGGTCACCGGGCCACGGCGCCAGTAAGCCCCGCGATACAGGTATTGCCAGATGTCTTCGATGCGATGGGCGTCGCGCCCGATCAGCGCGGGCAGCACATGCTCTTCAAGGTACGCGACCACTGCCAGTTCACGGCCGTTCAAGGTGGCGTCGCCGATGCCGTAAATGCCGGCGTCCGTGACGATTTTAAGGGTGATCAGGTTACGACCCGGGCAGGTCACGATCACGCGGGCTTCAATAATTTTCATCAGTTACGGGCCTCTGCAGCAAAAGAAAACGAAGGCATGTCCAGGCAAGGCATCGCGGCGCTGGGGATCAGTGCACCGCGGTGCTGGACGACTTGAGCGGCCAGGCGATGTCCGCACTGGGCGGCCAGATCCGGCTCGCCACCTTGTAGGCGACACGAGAGATAACCAGCGCTGAAGGAATCACCGGCCGCCGTTGTGTCGACGATGTTGTGTACCGCTTCGGCCGGTACCTCAAAGCGGTCACCGGCGCAGTCGATCAGGCAAGACGCCGCGCCGCGTTTGAGTACGACTTCGCCCACGCCGAAGCTGGCGTAGGCCCGAAACAAGGCCTCGACATCGGCATATCCAAACAGGGCTTCGTCGTCTTCCCAGGTAATCAGGGCCAGATCGGTCAGGCGCAGAATGTCGCTGTAGGCCTTGCGCGCTGCGTCAGCATCGGGCCACAGGTGAGGACGGAAGTTGTTATCGAAGACAATCCGAGTACCGGATTCGCGGGCCTGACCCACAGCCTGCAGAAGGCGCTCACGGCCTTGAGGCGTGAGGATCGCCAGGCTGATCCCGCTGAGGTAAAGCACATCGTAATTGGCCAGAGCTTGCAGCATTTCATCTGCTTCAGGCCCGTCGAACATGCGCCGCGCTGCAGCCTGACTGCGCCAATAGACAAAGCGCCGTTCGCCACGGGGATCAGTCTGGATAACGTACAAGCCTGGCAATGCATCCTTGATCACCCGCACATGCTGGTTGCCAACTCTCTCGTCACACCACAACTGGCGCATAGCGTCGCTGAAGCTGTCTGCACCGATGGCGGTCACGTACTCCACCGCAATGCGTGAGACTGGACTCAGCCGGGCCAGGTAGACAGCGGTATTGAGCGTGTCACCGCCAAAGGTCTGACTGAAGTCCGAGGCTGATTCGGCGCGCATCTCAATCATGCACTCACCCACCAGGGCGACCTTGACGGGTTCGTGTGAAACGGATTGCGGCGGTTGTCTTGAAATCACATTCATCATTACGCGCCTTATTATTTTTAAAACGGCGTTTCATTTGCAACTTGCGACGGAGTTTTGATCAGAATTTCCAGCTCGTCAAGCAAAATGAAACAGCGTTTTGATCCGCAAGCGTATATCCTTGGGTTTTCCGTTCCCGTTGGAGCCTTCATGGACAACAGCACTCTCCAGAACAATGAACTGGTCTCCGCAGTAGGCCGGACCATGGCGGTACTAGAGGCATTGGCAGAACATCCCGAGGAAAGCGGCGTATCGGAAATCGCGCAGAAACTGGATATGTCCAAAAGCACGGTTTACCGATTTTTGCAGTCACTCAAGGCCCGCGGTTATGTGGTTCAGGATGCCGAAGACCGCTACCGGCTCAGCGTTCGGCTGTTTGAACTGGGAGCACAAGCCCTGCCCCATCTGGACATCGTCCGCGAGGCTGAACCGGGTATGCGCCGTATCAACGAGCTGACCGGCGAGACCGTGCATTTGGGGATTCTTGACGAAGGCAGCATCGTTTACGTGCACAAGATCGATTCCAAATACAACCTGCGCATGTACTCGCGCATCGGTCGACGCGCACCGCTGTATTGCACCGGGATCGGTAAAGTGTTGATGGCCTGGCTGGAGCAGCCTGAGTTGCTGGCGCACTTGCAGGAGGAAAGTTTCGAACGCCGCACGGCCAATACCTTGACGACGGTCGACGCTTATTTGCAAGAGCTTCAAGTGGTTCGCGAACAGGGCTACGCCGAAGACCATGAGGAGTTCGAAGACAATATGCGCTGCCTGGCGGCGCCGATCCGCGACCGTTTTGGCCATGTGATCGGCGGGATGAGCGTGTCATTCCCCTGCTTCCGCTTTCGCGAAGAACTCAAGCAGGATTACGTCAAGCAGCTCGTGGCAGCCACCCAGCGTATTTCCAGGCAATTGGGCTGGCACGCCCAATAATCGTGATTAAACCGCCTCTTCGATGACTCGCCGAAACGACTCAAGAAAAACCGTCTCGGCGCGGTTCATGCGTTGGTCGCGGTTCCACATCAGGAACATGTCGACATCCACCACACCCTCCGCCGGTGGCAAACGCCAGATCAGACCGTTGTGCAAATCGTTGTCCACCAAGTGTTCTGGCAAACAACCAATACCGTAACCGGCGATGATCAATCGGCGGATCTCTTCGAAACTGGGCGATGAAGCAACGATTTTCCCGGTGAAGCCCTGCTGATCACGGAACACGGTCAAGGGCGAAAGATTGCCTCCGAGCTGGTCGCTGGTGAAGCTGACAAAGTTCTCACCCTGCAATGCATCGAGCGCCAACCCGCGTTTGCCGAACAGCCGATGTCGCTTGCCGCAGAAAAACGCATAGCGCTGGCGCATCAACAGCACACGCTCCAGTTTCGCCTGAGGGAAACGACACAGGCCAATCCCCAGACTGGCTGTTTTCTGGTTCAGAGAGCTCTGAATATCCGAGCTGCGCATGACCTCCAGTTCAAGTTCAACGCGCGGATGCAGCAAATGAAAGTCGGCAAGAAAGTCATCATAGAGGGGCGACTGCACATGGCTGATGGAGAGCACGCGGACCTTACCCACGACCTCCTCCTCGGCGTCTTCAACGGCCGTGCCCAAGCGTGAAACGTTGCCGTACATCTCTTGAGCAATACCAAACACTTCCTCTCCCGCGTGAGTCAGGTCGAAGCGCGGCCCTTTGCGAACGATCAACGCGCAATCGAGCTGTTCTTCAAGGCGTTTGAGTGACTGGCTGACCGCTGATTGCGTGACGAAAAGCCTCGCCGCCGCGCGGCTGATACTGCGCTCTTCTCCAATCGCCAGATAGGTACGCAGCAGATTCCAGTCGAGGCGGTCATTGAGAAAGCGCCGACCTTGCCATTTGCCTTGAGCCTCGCCCGATTCGATATCGCTCATTCCCACACCATTAGTAGCCTGACTAATACATGAAATAAGTATTAGCAAATTGATTAATTATAGGCTGCGAGCGATAAAGCATGTAAGCGCCCTTAGAGCGCCACGTAATCAGCCTCGACCCCTGCCATAACGCCAAAACCAAAAGGGCCTTGCATGCGAACCTCATCGAACCAGCCTCGCCGGGCGGCTGCCGCCGCATTCGTCGGGACGACCATCGAATTCTACGATTTCTACATCTATGCCACTGCCGCTGCGCTGATCCTTGGCCAGGTGTTTTTCCCCAGCGATACACCGGGCCTGAGCACCCTCGCCGCGTTTGGTACTTTTGCAGTCGGCTTTATCGCGCGGCCTATGGCCGGGATGGTCTTCGGTCACCTCGGTGATCGTCTTGGGCGCAAGAAGATGTTGTTGTTCACCATGCTCTTGATGGGCCTCGCGACGACAGGTATCGGCTTACTGCCGACCTACGCCACTGCCGGTATCTGGGCACCTATCGGCCTGGTAGTGCTGCGTATCGTTCAAGGTATTTCCGTAGGCGGCGAATGGGGCGGCGCGGTACTGATGGCCAGCGAGCATGCGCCGAAGGGCCGCAAAACCTTCTATGCCTCTTTCGCCCAGTTGGGGAGCCCGGCGGGTTTGCTGCTGGCGTTGATCGCCTTCAGGCTGGTGACGTCTTTAGAGCCAGCCGAATTCGCCGACTGGGGCTGGCGCCTGCCGTTTCTGGCCAGCGGTGTACTGATGATGATTGGCCTCGCCATTCGCTTTGGTGTTGAAGAGTCGCCGGAATTCAAAGACGTAGCCGCGAAAGGCGCAACCGCCAAGTACCCGGTACTAGACGTGCTGCGCACCTGCTGGCGGCAGATTTTCTTCGCCGCCTGCGCCGTAACCATCGGCTCTGCCGGCTTCTTTTTCACCAACACCTTCATGATTACTTACGTCACGCAGTACCAGGGCATCTCCCGCGCAACGATTCTGGATTGCCTGTTCATCGTGACCATCCTGCAATTCATTTCACAACCCATCAGCGCATTGCTGGCCGAGCGCATCGGTGAAGGCCGCTTCCTGATGCTGGCCGCCCTGCTCTCGATGGTCATGCCCTATCCAATGTTTTTGCTGGTGGGCACCCAGAACCTGGCATTGATGACGCTCGGCATTGCCATGGCCGTGATCACCCTTTCGGCGTTGTACGCGGTCATTGCCGGTTACATGGCGCAAGCCTTCCCGGCGCATCTGCGCTACAGCGGGATTTCCATCGCCTACCAGTTGATTTGCGCGATTGCCGGGGGCAGCACGCCGATCATCGGCACCTTGCTGGCTACCCACTACGCCGGGCAATGGTTGCCTCTGGCGATTTTCTTCAGCGTACTGGCAGGTATTTCACTGTTCGGCGTCTGTGGTCTGGCCCGTTTGCGAGGTGACACCAGCGCGGCGGCACAGCCAGCCTTCAACAAGGAGCTTTCATGAACACCCCTTACTCTATCGACGCCGTGGAATGGCAGGCACGCTGCGAGCTGGCGGCTCTGTACCGGTTGATTGCACACTTTCGCATGACCGACTTGATCGACACCCACATCAGCCTGCGCATTCCGGGTCCGGAGCATCACTTCCTGATCAACCGCTACGGCGTGATCTTCGACCGGATGAAAGCCAGTGATCTGGTGCGCATCGATGAGCATGGTCAGGTCGTCAATGGCGACACGGAAAACAGTCGGGTCAATGCTGCCGGGTTCATTGTTCACTCAGCGATCCACATGGCGCGTGAGGACCTCAACTGCGTGATTCATACCCATACGGCAGCCGGTATGGCAGTCGCGGCACAGGAGCACGGTTTGTTGCCGATCACCCAGCATGCGTTGAAGTTCTACGGCAAGCTCGGTTATCACACCTATGAAGGGATCGCCCTGTCGCTGGAAGAACGACAGCGACTGGTGGCCGATCTTGGCCCTCATAAAGCGATGATTCTGCGTAATCACGGTTTGTTGGCAGCGGGAGGCAGCGTGGCCCAGGCCTTTCACGAAATTCATTTTCTGGAGCGTGCCTGTCAGGCGCAGATTCAGGCCCTGGCCGGTAACAGCAAGCTGCTGCAACCTAGCGAAGAAGTCTGCCGCCTGACCGCGCAGCAATTTGATCGCGACGAAGCGGCGGAAATCATTCAGCTGAGCTGGCATGCCGCGCTGACCCTGATAGAAGACCAGCGCGAGTCGTACTGCTCATGACCACTGTCGTTCTGTTGAGTCGCGACACCGCCCTGCTCGGCCAACTGCAGGCGGCATTTGCCCGTCAGGCTCCGGAGCTACAGGTCGTACTGGCTGACGATCCGGCCGCTGCTCAGGCGCAAGTCGCCGCCTGCTGGTACCCACCGGCCAACAGCATGGCCCGGTTGCACAATCTGCAACTGGTGCATTCGGTGGCTGCGGGCGTCGATCATTTACAGACCGACCCAAGCCGCCCTGACGTGCCTGCTTGCCGGGTGGTCGACCCTGACCATCGTCAGGGCATGACCGAATACGTGCGCTGGGCAGTGCTGCATTTTCACCGGGACTTTGATCGCGTCATCACCCAGCAACGCGAGAATCACTGGCTGCGACACCCTCAACGGCCTGCCAGTCAGTTCAGGGTCGGCGTGATGGGCCTCGGTTCGCTGGGCGCGGCCATTGCGACTGATCTCACCGGAGCCGGTTACGCGGTACGCGGCTGGGCCCGCAGCCCGCGCCAGTTGCCGGGCGTAACCTGCCATTACGGTAACGAGCAATTCGCTACATTTCTCGACGGCCTGGACATGCTGATCAACCTGCTGCCACTGACCGACGCCACGCGCGGTATTTTGTGTGCAAACACCTTTGCCTCCCTGGCCCCTGGCGCCGTCATCGTAAACGCGGGTCGCGGCCAGCACTTGCGGGTTGATGACCTGCAGCAGGCATTGGCTTGCGGGCAACTGCGCGGCGCCGTGCTCGATGTATTCGAGCACGAACCGTTAACACGCGATGACCCTTTGTGGCAGTTGCCGGGCGTCATCATCACGCCCCACATGGCGTCCGCCGCCTCTCATGATTGCATCGCGCTACAGGTGGCGGAAAACGCGCGCCGCCTGATCAGTGGTGAACCCCTGAACAATCTGGTGGACCCGACGCTGGGTTACTGAAGAAACACGCAAGAGGTTGGTAATGAACGTATATCAATGCAACGGCGACCGCCTGTGGGGCAGCCTGATGGACATGGCCAAAATCGGCGCGACGGCCAAAGGTGGCAACTGCCGCCTTGCCTTGTCAGCAGAAGATAAAGCCGGTCGCGAACTGTTCATGAGTTGGTGCCGTGCAGAAGGCATGACCCTGAGCTTCGACGCCATCGGCAACCTGTTTGCACGACGTGCCGGGCTGGATGACAGCCTTGCCCCAGTCGTCATGGGCAGCCATTTGGACACCCAGCCCAAAGGCGGCCGCTTTGATGGGATCTATGGCGTATTAAGCGGACTGGAAGTGGTTCGCTGCCTTAATGAACAGGATATTCAAAGTCAGCGGCCCATCGAAATAGCAGTCTGGACCAATGAAGAAGGCGCGCGCTTCACCCCTGCCATGTTCGGTTCGGCCGTGTTCACCGGAAGCCTGGACTTACAGACCGCGCTGGACGCCTGCGATGCAGAGGGTATCAGTGTCGCCCAGGCGCTGGACGCCACGGGGCATGTGGGTGAGCAACCATTCAAGCGCCCTTTCGATGCGTATTTCGAAGCGCACATCGAACAAGGCCCGATTCTCGAAGATAACGGCATTCCGGTGGGCGTCGTGACAGGCGGCCAGGCCATTTGCTGGCTCGATGTGCAGGTCCAGGGCCAGAGCGCCCATGCCGGTACAACGCCGATGAAGCTGCGCAAGGACGCCTTGTTCGGCGTGGCGCAGATGGCCGCGCAGCTTGAAGCACTGGCCGAGGAGTTCGCCCCTCAGGGTCTGGTGACCATCGGCCAGGTGACCATCGCCAAATCATCGCGCAACACCATCGCTGGCAACGTGAGCTTTACCGTCGACCTGCGTCACCATCACGACGAGCAGATTGCTCTGATGGGGCAACAGGTACAGCAGCGCTTCCAGCAAATTGCCAATGCCCGGGGGCTGACGATGAACATCCAGCGTCACTGGCTTAGCCCGGCCACGCCGTTCGACAGTAATTGTGTAGCGGCTGTACGGCGCGCGGTCGAGGCACTCGGTTATCCACATCAGGACATCGTCAGTGGTGCCGGTCACGACGCAATCCTGCTGGCGCGGCACTGTCCGACCACCATGGTATTCATCCCCTGCGTCGGCGGGCTGAGCCACAACGAGGCCGAAGATGTATACCCCGAAGATGCACGCATGGGCTGTGACGTGTTGCTGAATGCGATTATTGAACGAATTCAGGCATAGAGGCTTCGGTAAGTCGGCCGGCGCTGAAACGGTGTCGCCACAGGGATACTGCGGCGACATCTGGATGTTATCGACCTGCTGGATGGCAGGTCGTCTTCATAAAATAGGCTTGCCACCGGTTACGGCATACCGCGAGCCGGAGATGTAGCTGCCTTCGTCGGAGGCTAGCAGTACGTAAATCGGCGCAACCTCAACAGGTTGCCCGGGGCGACCCAGCGGGGTTTGCGCGCCGAATTCTTTAACCTCCTCCTCGGGCATAGTCGACACGATCAGAGGCGTCCAGATGGGGCCTGGGGCTACGCTGTTCACGCGAATCCCGCGTTCGCCAAGCATTTGAGCCAGTCCCGCCGTAAAGTTGGCAATGGCGCCTTTGGTCGTTGCGTAGGCCAAAAGCGTGGGCTTGGGCATGTCTGAATTCACCGAACTGGTGTTGATGATCGAACTGCCCGCCGCCATGGAAGGCAGAGCCGCCTTGCAGATCCTGAACATGGCCGTGATGTTCAGATCAAAAGTCTTGACCCATTCTTCATCTGAAATCTCTTCCAGCGTCTCCCGGCTCATCTGGAACGCTGCGTTGTTCACCAGGATGTCGATGCGCCCGAACTTTTCGACCGTCTGGTCTACGATCGCGGAGCATTGAGCTTTTTGCGTGAGATCACCCGGCAACAACAGACACTGTCTGCCCGCCTCCTCCACCCAGCGTGCGGTTTCACGCGCGTCTTCGTGTTCGTCGAGGTAAGAGATCGCCACATCCGCGCCTTCCCTTGCAAATGCAATGGCGACCGCACGGCCGATACCGCTATCACCGCCAGTAATCAGTGCGATCTTGTTTGCCAAACGTCCCGAACCTTTGTAGCTGGTTTCACCACAATCAGGGATTGGCTGCATTTTTTGCTGGCTACCCGGCACGGTTTGCTGCTGGCCCGCAAAAGGTGGTGTTGGATAATCAGTCATTGTGGCCCCTCCAGTATCATTGAAAATTGATGCACTGAGGGTGGACTGCGACCCTTTCCGTGAGTTCGCACTTTCATACTCATGACAGGACGACCGTTATCGAGGTGGGGAATTATTACTTCTGTATTAACTATCGAGTATGGGCTGTCGCTGTTCTGGATTGAGGTGCTTAAACATTCAAACGCCATTGATGCAGACGATACCTGCGCGTCAGATTAATTCTAAAAAACGAACCCAAAAAAGGCTGAACCTTTAATCAGTCGATTACGTCACAGGTCCAGTAACAGGCGTGACAGTGCCTGATCATTAAAATGAACAGAAGGAATATAAAATGTCTCTATTAGTTCGTAATACTGCACTGGCTTTTATCCTGGCGGCTTCTAGCCATGGCGCTTTCGCCGCACAGGATAACGACGATTTTGTCGAAGACGCGTCAGCCAAAGGCGTCGCTGAAGTGGAGGCTGGCAAACTTGCGCAGGGAAAAAGCACCTCCGCCGATGTCAAAGCGTTCGCGGACATGATGGTCAAGGATCACACCAAAGCGAATGAAGAACTGGCAAAAATCGCGGCAAGCAAAAAACTTGAGGTGTCCGATCAGGCCATGCTGATGGATAAGGCCAAATCAATGATTCTCGAGCTGCGGGGCGCCAAGTCATTCGATCAGGCCTACGCCAACAATCAGGTCAAGGCACACGAACAGACCATCGAGTTGTTCGAGAAAGAAGCCAGCGATGGCAAAGATGCAGAGTTGAAGGCGTTCGCCAGCAAAACGCTGCCCGTGCTGAAAGAGCACTTGAAGCATGCACAGGCCCTCGCAGAAAAACATGGCGGCGACGCCGCTCACTAACATCGGTTGCTAAAGGGCAGCGCCGCGATACGCGGCGCGTCCGCTCTTTCAGCAATCAGGAGATCGATAATGGAGATGTCTCTGTTTTCAATCGGCGCGGTGTTAATTGTCCTGCTGTTAGATGTGTGGGCAATTGTCAGCGTATATCGCAGCACCAAACCGGCGGGCACCAAGTCAGGCTGGGCTATTTTGATTTTGGCATTGCCACTGGTGGGTTTAGTCATCTGGGGCGTTACAGGTCCGCGTGGAGTCGCTAACCCTCCCACTTCCTCGGAACACAGTAAGGGTTGAAAAAGCGCCGGAAAGTATCGATCGCCGTGAGCCTATGCCCACAGCGATCAACTTCCGGATGAGCGGCTGCTGTAAAACTGCAGTTACACCGTGCGGCTTAATATCAACTCACGTTATTAGCTCTGCTCAATCAGGGTGGCGCAATGTTGTCGGCGGTGCTGCACAAGTTGCGCGTGCTGTATGAGGACTGTTTTGCATCTTTACAGGTTTTCGGGCGTATTCACTGGCAGTCGTTGAGTGACCTGCTAGCGTTCTCAGGGTGCCGTCCAACGGCGTGGGCGTAAACGTCGATCAAGGGTCATACCCGCGCAAGGACGTATCGGGGCGCAGTTGTGTTTGCACGTGCAGATATGTCTGTTGAGCCCAAACAGGTTTCCCCAATACGCAGGGATTCACTCAATGAAAACTTCACTACTACAAGTGCTTCTGTGCTGCGCCGCTCTAGGCCTCGCAGGATGCGCCAGTTCGCGGGTCGATCCGAGTCAGTATTCAGGCTTTCTCAAGGACTACAGCCAGCTCAAACCGGCTGAAAGCGCGAGCGGAGCACCGGTCATGCGCTGGATTGACCCGGATATTCAGCTGAACAAATACACTCACGTCTATATCGAGCCCAGCCAGTTCTACCCGAAGCCGCAACCGACAGCGGTGATCAGTACGCAGACGTTGCAAGCAATCACGCGTTACTTTGATACAGCGCTGAAACGCGAGCTGGGCAAAAACCTGAGCATCGCCACGGCACCCGGGCCCAATACCATTATTGTCCGCCCCGCGATCACCGCCGTATCAACGTCCACCGAAGGCCTCAGGCCTTACGAAATAGTCCCGGTTGCGCTGCTTGCTGCAGCCGTGAATACCGCGGCTGGCGGTCGGGATCAGAACGTTGAAATTGCTACAGAAGCGGCCTTTCTTGATGCGGACAACAACAAAGTGCTCGCCCAGGTCGTGCGTAAAGGCAGCGGTGAGGCACTGGAAAACGATAAAACCCAATTGACGCTGGACAGCGTGAAACCAGTATTGGACGGCTGGGCCAACGACTTGCGCCTGAGCTACGAGAAACTCAGCGCTGGGAAAAAGTAAGGCTCTTGGCGCAAAGCCCTGCTTCTAGTATCACGAGGTCACCTATGAACTCCCATCAAACACCCCCCCCAAATTGAAATGAGCCTTCTGTAGGAGCTGCCGAAGGCTGCGAGGCACTTATCCTGACATGCCGCTATCGCAGCCTTCGGCAGCTCCTACAAATTGAATGTTTGCCGTGCAACAGCGTGCTGCAGGTATTCAATACACGAAGCCATGCCCCAACTCGGTTTCCATCCATTGCAGAAAACGCCTCACCCGGGGAAAGCTCGAATGGGCTTTTGGATAGACCAGGTGATGAGCCGCTACCGCTGCGCTCAGGGCTTGCGGTGCCACCTCGACCAAAGCGCCGGAAGTCAGGTATTTCTGCGCCAGCAGTGTGCTTTCCAAGGCAAAGCCCAATCCGTGACTGGCCGCTTCAAGGGTCATGTACGAGCGGTCGAAACTCAAAGCGTAGGGTTTTTCCGGTCTCGCCAAGCCATGCTGAGCGAACCATTCCGGCCACTTCAGCAAGGTTGCTTCCGAAAGGATCAGATCGCTTTCCAGCAACGTAGCTGCGCCATACACAGGCCGTTGAGCCAGGAGTTTAGGTGAAGCCAGCACCGAAAATGTTTCATTGCCGACCGTGCGCACTTCATAACTTGGCCAGTTGGGTTTGCCGTGCCGTATATCCACGTCGATCTTGTCGCGACTGAAATGCAGTGACTCGTAGGAGCACGACAGGTTGATCTGAATGTCCGGATGGCTTTGACGAAATGCTTCCAGGCGCGGCATCAGCCACAACAAGCCGAAGCTCGGCGCGGAGTGCAGTCGCAGACAGTCAAGGCTGACATCGCTGGCCGCCCGTTCGGTGGCCACCGCGAGGCTGTGCAACAACCCCGACACGTCTTTCAGGTATTGCTCGCCAACCGGCGTCAGGCTTACCCCTCGAGCGGCTCGCAGGAATAGCTGACGGCCAATCATCGCTTCCAGGTTGGCCAATTGATGACTCACCGCGGAGGGCGTCAGGTCCAGTGCTTCAGCCGCTCTGGCAACGTTGCCGAAGCGTGCGGTCTGTTCGAAGCACTGAATGGCTCTCAGGGGTGGGAGTACGGGGGTGGCATCGGCAGTGGAACGCATGGTCATACTCTTCGCTGTCGTTCTTGTATTCACGAGCGTTTGTATTCAAACACCTGCCTGGCGTATTGACGAGCGCTGAATTTTTTTCAGCATCCAATGATTTTTGCGTTATTGCTCACGGCATGTGTGCAGAACACTCTGAGTCATCGACGGGTTTCAGCGTCGACATCATAAAAACAATATTCAGAGGTAACTCCCATGCTTCTTCAAGGCAAAATCGCGATCATCACCGGCGCCGCATCAGAGCGTGGCATTGGTCGGGCAACCGCAATCACCTTTGCCAGCCACGGCGCAACAGTGGTCATCCTCGATCTGGATGAGTCCGCCGCACGGGACGCTGCGGCGTCTCTGGGCGAAGGTCATCTGGGGCTTGCCGCCAACGTCGCCGACCCGTCCCAGGTTCAGCAGGCGGTGGCAAAGATCATCGAACGTTTTGGCCGCATTGACGTGCTGGTCAACAACGCCGGGATTACCCAACCGATCAAAACCCTCGACATCAAGCCTTCGGACTACGACAAGGTAATGGACGTCAGTCTGCGCGGTACCTTGCTGATGTCTCAGGCCGTGATCCCAACCATGCGGGCGCAGTCATCCGGCAGCATCGTCTGCATGTCGTCGGTTTCCGCGCAGCGCGGCGGCGGTATTTTCGGCGGTCCGCATTACAGCGCCGCCAAAGCTGGTGTTCTGGGGCTCGGCAAAGCCATGGCCCGTGAGTTCGGCCCGGATAACATTCGGGTCAATTCCATTGCCCCAGGCTTGATTCATACCGACATCACCGGCGGCTTGATGCAGGACGAGCGCAGGCACGCGATTATCGAAGGCATCCCGCTCGGTCGACTGGGCGCCGCTCAGGACGTCGCGAATGCGGCGCTGTTTCTCGCCAGCGACCTGTCTGCATACCTCACCGGTATCACGCTGGACGTCAACGGCGGCATGCTGATTCACTGATATTGCATGAGCGGGTTGCCCGCGCTGTTCTGGATCGATGATACGTCGGGCCACACGGCCTGACGGTCTATAAAAACAAGAGATCAGACCATCATGATTACCACCACCATGAGCCTTGAAGCGGCTTCGGCCGTGCGCTCCAACGCTTATCGCAAAACCGCCTGGCGGCTGATGCCGTTCCTGATGCTGTGCTACCTGTGCGCTTACCTCGACCGGGTCAACGTCGGCTTCGCCAAGCTGCAAATGATGAACGACCTGGCGTTGAGCGAGGCTGTTTACGGTCTTGGCGCAGGCATGTTCTTCATTGGCTACTTTCTCTGCGAAGTCCCCAGCAACCTGATCCTGCATCGAGTCGGTGCCCGTCGCTGGATTGCGCGGATCATGATCTCGTGGGGAATCATTTCGGCCCTCTTCGCCTTTGTTGAAACCGCGTGGCAGTTTTACGGCCTGCGATTTCTGCTGGGCGTCGCAGAAGCGGGACTGGCACCGGGTCTGCTGCTGTACCTGACCTATTGGTTCCCCTCCTACCGCCGGGCAAAAATGACCGTGCTGTGGTTCATCGCGATCCCTCTTTCCGGAATGATCGGTGGCCCGCTGTCCGGCTGGATCATGAATGCATTCGCGGGTTTCCATGGCTGGGCGGGATGGCAGTGGATGTTCGTCATCGAAGCCATTCCTACGGTCATCGTCGGCTTCTTCGTATTGGGCTATCTCAAGGATGGCGTGCATGAAGCCACATGGCTGAGTGAAGAAGAAAAGCAACTGATCAACAAGGAACTGGCCGAGGACAACAGCCAGAAAGTGACACACGGCTCGGTGAATGATTTTCTGCGCGACCGCCGACTATGGATGCTGGCCTGCATTTACTTCTGTGTCGTCATGGGCCAATACGCAATCACTTTCTGGCTGCCGACGCTGATTCGCAACGCAGGTCTCACCAACGCACTGCACATCGGCCTGATGACCAGCGTGCCGTACATGTGCGCCATCGTCGCCATGCTGCTGATGGGCCGCAGCGGTGACAAACATCGCGAACGCCGCTGGCACCTGGTCATCCCCATGATCGCCGGTGCCTGTGGCCTCACATTAGCCGCGATCTTTGGCGGCAACCTGCTGTTGTCGGTGTTGAGTCTGTGCCTCGCGGCTGCGGGCGTGCTCTCTGCTTCCTCGCTGTTCTGGATGCTGCCTACCACCTTGCTCGGTGGGGTCTCGGCTGCGGCGGGCATCGCCGGTATCAACAGCTTCGCCAACCTTGCGGGCTTCTGCTCGCCCTACCTGATCGGCTGGATAACCAGCACAACTGGCTCCAGCGCCATCGGGATGTACCTGATCACCGGCGTGTTGCTGGTGGGTGCAGTGCTGGTGCTGCGCATCCCGGCCGCCTCGGTCAATCGTTGAGTTAACGGAGTATTTATCATGACTGCAGATTCTTCACCGGCTACGGCGCTGCTCGAACGCGCCTACAACATACGCCGTCACGCGCTGAAGATGGGACAAGTCCAGGGGCAAGGCTATGTCGGCCAGGCACTCGGTGCAGCCGACCTGCTTGCGGTGTCTTATTTCCACGCGCTGAACTACCGGGCTGATGATCCTGACTGGGAAGGACGGGACCGCTTTTATCTGTCCATCGGTCACTACGCAATTGCGCTTTACGCAGCGCTGATCGAGGCGCAAATCATCCCGCTTGACGAGCTCGACACCTACGGCTCGGATGACAGTCGTTTGCCGATGTCTGGCATGGCCGCTTATACCCCCGGCATGGAAATAACCGGCGGCTCACTGGGCCACGGCCTGGGGATCGCCGTCGGTGCCTGTCTGGGCCTGAAGCGCAAACAGTCCGCTTCATTCGTTTACAACCTGTTGTCGGACGGCGAACTCAACGAAGGCTCGACCTGGGAGGCCGTGATGTCGGCCTCCCACTGGAAACTCGACAACCTGATCGCAATTGTCGACGTCAATAACCAGCAGGCCGATGGGCATTCCAGCGAAGTGCTGGCCTTCGAGCCGATTGTGGATCGCTGGCAGGCGTTCGGCTGGTTCACCCAGCGTGTCGATGGCAATGACATCAATGCACTGGTCAGCGCCTTCGATGCGGCTCGCAGTCATCCCTCCCCCCAACCGAGGGTGATCATTTGTGACACCCGAATGGGCAAGGGTGTGGACTTCCTTGAAACCCGCGAGAAAACCCATTTCATTCGCGTCGATGAGAACGAGTGGGATCTGGCGCTGGACAACCTGCAGATCGGGAGAACCGTATGAGTCGCGAAAACAGCGCTGTAACCGGCAAAAAACGCCTGACGACGTCGGCGATGATTGCCTCCATAGCCTCTGAAGGTCAGGCAACACGCCCTGCTCCGTTTGGCCATGCATTGGCGAAACTGGCCGAGGAACGCAAAGACATTGTCGGGCTGTCAGCGGACCTCTCCAAATACACTGACCTGCATATATTTGCCAAAGCGCACCCCGAGCGTTTTTATCAAATGGGCATGGCTGAACAATTGCTCATGAGCGCTGCTGCGGGCATGGCGAGGGAAGGCTTTGTGCCCTTCGCAACCACTTACGCAGTATTTGCTTCACGCCGCGCATATGACTTCATCTGCATGGCGATCGCTGAAGAAAACCTCAATGTCAAAATTGTCTGCGGCTTGCCAGGCCTGACCACCGGTTACGGTCCCAGCCACCAGGCCACTGACGATCTGGCTATCTTCCGCGCCATGCCGAACCTGATGATTGTCGACCCGTGCGATGCATTGGAAATCGAGCAGGCGGTGCCCGCTATTGCCGCTCACCAAGGGCCGGTTTACATGCGCCTGCTGCGCGGCAATGTGCCGGTAGTGCTGGACGAGTACGGCTATACCTTCGAGATTGGCAAAGCCAAGACCCTGAGAACCGGCAACGACGTGCTGATCATCTCCACCGGACTGATGACCATGCGCGCCCTCGAAGCCGCAGAAAAACTCCGGGCCGACGGCGTGGATGTTGCGGTGCTGCACGTGCCGACCGTAAAACCGCTGGATGAGCAGACCATTCTCGCGGAAGCCCGCAAGCCGGGTCGGCTGGTGGTGACCGCAGAAAACCATTCAATCATGGGCGGGCTCGGCGAAGCGGTTGCCAGCGTTTTGCTCAGGAATGGCGTCACGCCGACGTTCAGGCAGATAGCCCTGCCGGATGCCTTCCTCGATGCTGGCGCGTTACCGACGCTGCATGACCGTTACGGGATTTCCACGGCCGCAGTGAGCGCTCAAATAAAAGCCTGGTTGTAGCGCTACTGCCGGTGAAATGAAAGCCGCCCTTGCCGGGCGGTTTTCAGTGGAACCTGAGCGCCTGCTGTCAGCGCTGGGTCATATCGTTTCCATCACGCAATTCGAGCACTGGGGCATGCTCTGCCATGAGTTCTGCAACCCAATCGATGAAAACTCTGACCTTGATGCTGACATGCCGGTTCGGTGGAAAGGCTACGTAGAGCGGCATGGATGCCATCCGCCACTCTTCGAACAACGGAACCAACTCGCCAGCTGCCACATGGTCCTTGGCCATGTAGTCCGGCAGCCATATCACACCTAACCCCGCCAGCCCCGCTGCCAGATAGGCGTTGCCATCGTCGACCGCCAGTACGTAGCGCCCGTGGATAAGCAGATTTTCTTCGTTGTTACGCATGGCGTATGGCAACGCTTTGCCGGTACGCGCCCAGAGAAAACCGACGATTCGATGTGACGAGTTTTCCAGATCACGCGGATGCAAGGGCGTGCCGAGGCGCTGCAGATAAGCTGGCGCCGCGTAGATTCCAAGCCGCAAGTCGCCTACCCGACGCGCCATTAACGACTGATCCGTGAGCTCGCCGCCGCGTACCACGCAGTCGACATTCTCACCAATGATGTCGACTACTCGATCGCTGACACCCATGTCGATCTGGATATCCGGGTATTGCGCATGAAAGGCGGGCAATGCGGGCATCAGGATCATTCTCGCCAGCGGGCTGGGCACGTCCACTCGCAGCCTGCCTCGCGGCAACGACGCTGCGCTGGACAAGCCAGTTTCAGCGTCATCCAGGTCAGCCAGCAGGCTGATCACCCGCTCGTAATACACGGCGCCATCGGCAGTCACGTTGACCTTGCGCGTGGTGCGGTTAAGCAATTTGACCCGCAGCCTCGCCTCCAGCTGTTGAACCAGCTGGGTGACGGTGGTTTTGCTCATGTGCAGCGTATCGGCAGCTTTGGTAAAGCTACCCGCCTCCACCACGCGGGCAAATGCCAGCATTGCGTCAAAACGATCCATGGGTGCCCCGATTAACCGTTGGATTGTTTGGAATTCGCAAACAGTGCTGGATAAGGTTGCTCGTTTATCGCGCGAGCGCAAGTGCCTAAAGTCAGTCGGGTTCGCTATCCAGACAAGGTAACCAGACCATGACCACACGTGACGTAGTTTTCCCGGCCGGCCGTCAAGCGCTTTACGAACGTAACCGCTACTCCCCGGCTATCCGCTCCAACGGTTTTCTGTTCGTTTCCGGCCAGGTTGGCAGCAACGAAGATGGCTCACCGGAGCCGGACCTCGAAACCCAGACCAGAAAGGCGTTCACCAATCTGAATGCGATTCTCCAGTCGGCAGGCTGTACATTCGATGATGTGATCGATGTGACAGTGTTCATGGTTGATCCCGCTTCTCGTTTCGAAACGATCTGGAAGGTCGTGCCGGAATTCTGGGGTGAAGCGCCGCACCCCACGCTTACCGCTGTGGGTGTTACCTGGCTGTACGGCTTTGACTTCGAGATCAAGGTCATCGCAAAACTTCCGGAAGCGTCTGCAAGCTGATCCAACCTGCGAGGACGGGTGTTTACAGTCGTCCTCGATTTTTTTTGCGATTTTTTTACCCGACGTTGAGAAAAATCCGCGAGCGTTACGTCTTTGATGATCAGTTTGAGAATTTTTCGCAAACGTAATCAAGACGTATGAAGGATCGTATTGATGTCGCGCCTACCTGCATTGCCGTCGCTCGCCCTGCTCATCATGCTGCCCATGGGGAACAGTTGGGCTGCCGAGGCTCCTGAAAGTCCTCGTACTGCCCGTTACAGCATGAATGCCCAGCCGCTGGCATCGGCGCTGGCACAATTCGCTCGACAGAATCAGTTGCAGTTGAGCTTCGACGCTGCGCTTGCAGCGGGCAAAACCGCACCAGCCCTCAGTGGAGAGCTCAGTGAGCGCGAAGCATTGACGCAGTTGCTCAGGGATTCAGGCCTGGGTTGGTCGCTGACGGATGACCGCACGTTGCTGCTGTTCGCGCAGCCCGCCAGCGGCGCAGTCAATCTCGCCCCTTCTACCATTACTTCCACCAGTTTTGTCGAGCGCGCGGACGGCCCGGTACAGGGTTATCGTGCGACTCGCAGCGCCACGGGCACTAAAACCGACAGCGCCCTGCGTGACATTCCACAATCCATTCAGGTGGTGTCGCGGCAAGTACTGCAGGATCAACAGGTCAATAATCTCGGCGATGCGCTGACCAACGTCAGCAGCGTGCAGCGTGGCAATAGCCACGGAGGCTCTTCAGAGAGCTTCATTATTCGTGGCTTCAAAGCCACGACTTATGCCGTGGACGGCATGCTGATCAACCCGCTGGTGTCGCGCCCCGAAGCGCTGCGTGACCTGGCCAACGTCGAACGTGTCGAGGTGCTCAAGGGTCCGGCCTCGGTGCTGTATGGCCGTGGCAACCCGGGCGGGTTGATCAATCTGGTCACCCGGCAGCCGAGCTTCACGCCCGAAGCGGAAGTCAAGGCGCAGGCCGGTTCCTATGACTTCTATCGCCTTGAGGCCAACGCCAGTGGTCCACTGGACGAAGCGAAGACACTGGCAGGACGCATGACGGTTGCCACGCAGACCGAGCGCGGGTTTCGTGACACTTTTCGCGACAGCAAGCGCACGTATATCGCCCCGACATTGCGCTGGGAGCCCAGCGATGTCACCCGCGTGGACGCCGGCCTGGAATACATCAACCAGACCAGCCCGTTCGACCGCGGGCTAATACCGGTAAACGGCAAGATCAATATGAGCGCCGACCGTTACTTGCACGAGCCTTGGTCCAGGGACAAAGCCGACAAGTTTTCGGCCTGGTACCGCGCCGAGCACGACGTGAATGACTGGCTGACCCTGCGCCAGATGACTCGCTGGGACGAGTCTCACAAAAACCGCTATGTGGTGGATTTACGCGACCTCGCTGCTGACGGCCGGACCCTGCGCCGCCGGGCGACCGATGGCGATGAACGTGTCAAGACGCTGGACATGCAGTTCGAAGCCATTGCCCGTTTTGCGACTGGCGGCCTGAACCACACAGCGCTGGCTGGTTTTGAATACATCGACGGCAAGCGCAATGTCGCCAGCGATCGGGCAACATTGGGCTCCATCGATATTTTCAATCCGGTTTACGGCGCCCAGCCAGGCGCGTTCGCCTTCAACGAGGAGACCGATTACAAGGTTGAGTCCTACAGCTTCTATCTTCAGGACCAGATTGACCTGAGCGAGCAATGGAAGCTGATCGTGGGCGCCCGCTACGACGACACTCGTCAGCGCAACACCACAACCGTTCCCGGTTCCGCTCCGGGCCAGGACCGTGTATCAACCCCGACTAACATGGACCCGACCAAGGTTTCGCCACGCTTGGGTCTGGTGTATCAGCCCACTCACTGGCTCGCGCTCTACGCCAGCTACAGCACCTCGTTTACACCTCAGAGCGATATTCAACGCAGCGGCAGCACGCTGGATCCAGAGGAAGGCGAACAATATGAGGTGGGCGCCAAGTTCGATCTGATCCCTGACCGCCTCAGTGCAACCCTGTCGATGTTCGAGATCACCCGACAGAACGTGGCTGCGCCCGACCCGACGGATGACAACTACTCCGTACAGACCGGCGAACAGCGGGTGCGTGGCGTAGAACTGGATGTCAGTGGTACGCCGCTGGAAGGCTGGGAAATCATCGGCAACGTCAGCGTCCTGGACGCCAAGGTCACCAAGGATACCGAAATAGAAACGGGCAACCGTCTGGATGGAGTGCCGATCCTCAGCGGGTCGATCTGGTCCAGCTATCAACTGCAGGATGGGCCGATGAAAGGCCTGGGCTTTGGCGCGGGTGTGATTGCCGTAGGTGAACGCCAGGGTGATATCAATAACAGCTATGACGTGGGTGGCTATGCCCGGGTCGATGCCAGCGTGTTCTACGACATCGATGAAAACATCCGTGTTGCCCTTAACGGCCGCAATCTGACTGACCGCAAGTACATCGAAACCGCAGCCGGTACCGATGGTAATTACGCAGGCGAGCCTGCCTCGTTCGTCGCCAGCGTGAGCGCCAGGTTTTGAGTCGTTCGCAGCCCACGCTGAACGCCGAAACACTGCATGTCGCCTACAGCAGAATCCTGCGTAAACGTCTGTGGATCTGCGCCGTACTCGTGGCGACGTTGCTGGCTTGTCTGGTGGCTGACATCACGCTGGGCACCACGCGCTTTGCCGCGAGCGATGTGCTGCTGGCGATATTCGCCCCCGCCAGTACTGACCCGGACACCCAGGTGATTGTCCGTGAGCTGCGCCTGCCGTTCGCGCTGATGGCGGTATTGGTCGGCGCTGCTCTGTCCCTGGCCGGGGCGGAAATGCAGACCATCCTCAACAATCCGCTGGCCAGCCCGTTCACCCTGGGCGTGTCATCGGCAGCCTCCTTCGGTGCGGCACTGGCTATCGTGCTCGACCTGGGTATCCCGGGCGTCCCCGGTAGCTGGTTGATCACCGCCAACGCGTTCATCTTCGCCTTTGCCTCGGTCTTGCTGTTGCAGGCGGTTGCGAGCCTCACGGGCGGCGTGCAGTCACTGGTGTTGTTCGGCATCGCGCTGGTCTTCAGCTTCAATGCCATGGTCGCGCTGCTGCAATACCTGGCCTCGGCGGATGCCTTGCAGCAATTGGTGTTCTGGAGCATGGGCAGCCTTAGCCGAGCCAGTTGGCCTGCGGTGCAAACGCTGGCCGCGGTGTTCTTTGTGGTATTGCCATTCAGTTTGCGTGCTTCCTGGCAGATGACCACCCTGCGCCTGGGCGACGAGCGTGCTGCAACGCTGGGCATTGACGTCGCTCGTTTGCGTCTGGGCGCCCTGCTGCGCATCAGTCTGCTGGCTGCCACTGCGGTGGCGTTTGTCGGCACGATCGGTTTTATCGGACTGGTAGGCCCACACATCGCCCGCATGCTGATCGGTGAAGATCACCGGTTCTTCCTGCCGGTCAGTGCATTGATGGGCGCATTGATCATGTCGCTGTCGGCGATTGTCAGCAAACAACTCATACCGGGCGTGGTCTTGCCTATCGGCATCGTGACCGCCGTGGTCGGCGTGCCGCTGTTCATGAGCCTGATTCTCAAGCGAGGCCGGACATGAGCCTGTTGCAGGTGCGTAATCTCACCGTCGGCTACAAGCACAGCACCGTCCTGCACGGCATCGATCTGCCCGACGTGGCTCCAGGCCAGGTCGTGGCGCTGGTCGGCCCCAATGGTGCAGGCAAGTCGACCCTGCTGCGCAGCCTTGCCGGGCTACTGTCTGCCACGGGCGAAATACGTCTCGGC
The DNA here is from genome assembly GCF_022790535.1 of Pseudomonas maioricensis. Taxonomy (GTDB): domain Bacteria; phylum Pseudomonadota; class Gammaproteobacteria; order Pseudomonadales; family Pseudomonadaceae; genus Aquipseudomonas; species Aquipseudomonas maioricensis. The sequence goes on along the minus strand of NZ_LOHG01000011.1, from coordinate 30,802 downwards.
GACCTCGACCTGCTGCGTTGCAAGCGTCGTGAACGTGCCGCTGTGCTGGGTTTCATGCCTCAGACCTTGCCCGATGGCATTGCCTTGAGTGTGCTCGAAACGTTGCTCGGCGCATTACGCGGTGGTGATTCGCTGGCCATGGTTGGCAGCGCAAGGGAGCAACAAGACAAAGCCTGTGCAGTACTGGAGCAACTGGGAATCATGCATCTGGCCCTGCAACCGCTGGAGAGTCTGTCCGGTGGTCAACGCCAGATGGTCAGCCTGGCTCAGGCGGTGATTCGTCAACCGCGCCTGCTGTTGCTCGACGAGCCCACCAGTGCGCTCGATCTGCGTTACCAGAATGACGTCATGAGCATGGTTCGACAGTTGGCCGATCAGGGTCGCATCGTCGTGGTTGTGCTCCATGACCTCGGGCTGGCGGCGCGTTGGGCCGACCAGATCATGGTCCTCGAACGCGGCCGCCTGAACGCCGCAGGCAGCCCGGCACAGACCCTGACCCCGGCCATGCTGGCACAGGTCTATCGGGTACACGCCCGGGTCGAACGCTGCAGCCAGGGCCGGGTGCAGATTCATGTCGACGGGTCGGTGGCATGATCTGCGCTTCAGGGCGCGGCCCTGTGGGAGCGGCGCTTGCCCGCGATGAACGATTAAACGGTGTAACTGATGGAATGCGGCGTCTGAATCGCGGGCAAGCCTCGCTCCCACAGGGGCAACGCGTTGTCTCGGGATGTCCGCGTAATCCCCTTAAAAACCTGGCATTGGCGGCATGCAAGGTAATTGCCGGGCTACTATTGTGCTGCACGACCAGCCAGGCCGCGAATTACCCACTCACAGTCGTCGATCTGGCCGGGCGCAGCGTCACACTGCCCCACGCCCCGCAACGTATCGTGCTGCAGGACAGTAACGTGCTCCTGTCATTGGCATTGCTGGAGCGTAAGTCACCGTTGGCCCGGGTCGTTGCGTGGGATAACAATCTGGCCAGCTCCGACCCTGGGCTGTGGAAGGTCGTGAGCCAGCGCTGGCCGCAGGCAAAGCAGGTCCAGGACCTGGACTTTCCCGACACCGGCCAGCTGGACATCGAAAGCCTGCTGCGCACCCACCCTGACCTGATCATCGCCCGCCTCAGTGGGCGCGCAGCCATAGAGAATACGGTACTCAACAGCGTGCTTGAGCGGCTGGGAATCCCCCTGATCTATGTCGACAATGAGCTGGATCCCTTGGTTAACGTACCCCGCAGTCTGGAGTTGCTGGGCCAGATATTGGGCCGGGAAGACAACGCAACTGCCTACTTGCAGGTCTACCGTCGGCAGTTGGCGCACATCCGCGAGAAAACTGCGGGTTTACCCGGCCCCAAAGTATTTGTCGAGGCGCGGGCCGGACAAGCGGGATCTGGCGGGTGCTGCCACACTCAGGCCCACGCTGGCTGGGGCTTGCTGATTGAAAACCTGGGAGCAATAAACCTGGGCTCGCGCTATCTGCGCAGCGAGTCAGCCGACGTAGCACTGGAAACACTGATTTTGAGTAAACCCGACGTGTACCTCATGACGGGCACCCAGCGTCAACGCAATGGAGTTACCGCCATCCCTTTTGGCTATGGCGCCGATGCCGAACGTATCAACAGCGAAATGAACCGTTTGATGTCCCGCCCGGGCTTTGCGGCCACTGCGAACTCAGCAGAAAACTGCGTACAAGGCCTCAATCATCAGTTCTATAACAGTGTTTTCAATGTGATCGGGGCGCAATGGCTGGCCAAGATATTCTGGCCAGAACAGTTCGCTGATCTGGACCCGGACGCCGAGTACCGGATGTTGATCCGGCAATTCACAGCGTTACCCGACGTGCCTTTTGTTTTCCATCAACAGGCGTGCTTCAAAGACCTGGGCGGCGCTTCCAGGTAAGCGCTGCGGAACAGACACAGGAGCTTGAATGAACGGATTTGTCTGGCACCACATTCCACTTTTACAGGGCGCCAACACGCGCCGCCTGACGAGTAGTCACAATGATCAGCAACACCGTAAAACAACTGAAGCTCTGGGCTCGCCGTCTTAAAGCCAATCTGATTCTGCTCTGGTTATGCTGCCGTCAACCGGACATGCCCTGGCTGCCGAAAATCATCGCATTGGTGACCGTGGCTTACGCCATCAGCCCGATTGATCTGATTCCCGATTTCATCCCGGTGCTGGGCTTTCTGGACGACGTGCTTCTGCTGCCGCTGGGTATCGCCCTCGCCCTGCGTCTGATCCCCGACGCGCTGCAGCAACGCTGTCGTCCCGAAGCACAAGCCATGGCAGGAGAGCGAATCAGCCTCAATGGACGCTGGTTGATGGTCGTCTGCATCGTGCTGATCTGGTTGATGATCGCCTGGGCGCTGTGGCGCGCATTGGCAACCTGAGCCTGAACCGGTCAGGCCAGCTCAAACAGTACATCCTGCGCACCTTCCCAAAGGGTTTTAACCCCGAGGGCGCGCAGGTTTTCCTTGCCCTGCACAATGGTCAGGAAGTGATTACCGGCCAATTGCCCCATTTTGCTGGCGAAGCTGCACGAACCATAGGCGATCAGGATCTCGGTCTCGCTGTAAGGCCCGGGGTAGAACAGAATGTCCCCTACCGATGGATGGCTGGTGTGGTTTTCAAAGCCGATGGGCTGATCGTTCAACAGCAGTTGGTACTCACCCAATGGTACCCAGCAAGCCTCACCGCTCCATCGAACGTGAATCGCTTTCTGTCGGTATGGCAACAGCGTGAGAAAAGCCGCAACGGTTTGCGGTGCGTCCGGATGGGTCTCAGCAAGAAACTCATACCCGCCCGAGGTAATTTTCAGGGTCGTCATTCAGGATCACTCTCAAGATAAACGGGTTGATCACATCGCATCACTGCAAGCACCTGTCTAAGCAGGCTGACTGACAGCGTTCGGTTTCCGGGTACTCTCAGGTTTATCTGCAGAAGCAGCGGATACCACCAGGCTCACTTCAAAACAGCACCCCTGTGGCACACGGCTTTCAAGATTGACCGACCACCCTTGATGCGTGCAGATGCGCTGCACCAGCGACAGGCCCAGACCGAGGCCTTCCCCTCGCTGCTCATCGCCGCGGACAAAAGGCTGGAACATGGCCTGCTGTTTCTCAATCGGTATACCGATTCCGCTGTCTTCAACCGTAAAGCGGTTACCGTGCAGGTTCAGGCTGATAAAGCCTTCGTCGGTGTAGTGCCAGGCATTGCGCAGCAGGTTGCTCATGACCGAATGCAGCAGCGTTGCGTTGTACAGGCGATCCGAACCGACGCCGGGCTCATAGCGCAAGGTCAGGCCTTTTTCTTCGATGGGTTTGCGCCAGATATCCACTAACTCATCCGCCACCGCCGTGAGCGTTGAGCGCGGGCCATGCCCTGGCACCTCGGTGTCGATACGGGCCAGTAGCAGGAAGGTTTCCACCAGTTGGCGCATGCCTTCGCTGGCGCGGGAGATGCGTAACACCTGATTACGTGATCGAGGGTCGACGGCGGGATTTTCCAACAACAACTCACAGGAACTCGCCAGCACCATCAACGGCGTGCGCAGTTCATGACTGACATCGCTGGTGAACATCTTCTCGCGACTCAGGGCGGCGCGCAGTCGGCCCAGGGTTTCATCGAAAGACACAGCAAGCTCACCCACTTCGTCATGCGCATAATCCGGTGCCAGCGCCGGGGCGGCGTCCATGACCTGATCACGGTGACGCACCTGGCCCGCCAGTTTTACAACGGGCGCCATGACCCGCTGTGCGAGGAGGCGCCCCAGCAACAACGCCAACAGAACGCTGAGCACAAACCCCACCAGAACAATGGCAAACAAGATGCGCTCGCGCTGAATCGTCGCGGACTGGTCCCGCAGCAAGACGTACTGACGACCATCCACTACGTCAACCATCGCGTAGTAACTGATGTTGTCTTTGGTGACTTTATGAAATCCGGGCCCAAGAGGCTTGAGAACATCAGGCATCGCAAACAGGCCCGACGCATCCTGCACGTAGAAAAACGAGTCTTTTTCCGGTCGATGGCTCCAGTTGGCGACGTCATCCATCAACAGCAGGCGGTGCAAGTCGCCGTTCATTGAAAGTGTGGTCAGCTTTTTACCCACCAGGTGCACAGTGACGACAATGCCTGCTGCAAAGATCAAGGCGACCAGAGTACTCATCAGCGTGAAGACGATGACGATGCGCTGTTTGAGACTGTGTTTGATATCCATGCAGCTTCCGTTGACGTTTACATCCGGACAGTATCAGGCCAGATATGTCGTCATTTCGTCAACGGAGCTACACAGTCGGTGTCGGGGACGGTGTTTAAAAACCTGGCAACGCACTGACTACGCGCAACGCCAACCCCTCATAAGCGTCGAGAGTAATCGTGAACTCACCCTGGTCTGTCAGGTCGCCTTCGACCCGTTCATTAATGATATCCACCACAGGACCCGGGGCTATGTCAGCCAGGTGCAGGGTTTCCACCACTGGCTCGTTGCTGAAGTTCAGCGCCGTGATCTGCGTGCCCTTTCCGGCAGGCAACTCGTGCACCATGATCAGCAGTCCTGGATGCTGCACATCCGGAATCAGGATCTGCTTGCTTGCAGCGATGTCGTAGGCACGGCGCACTGCGAGGATTTTCTTCAACTGCGAAGCAAATGAATCGGGACGTTGTAGCTGACTGACGAGGCTGCCGTACAGCGTTCTGGCGCGGGGCATGTTGCCCGCCGAAAAGTCGGCTTCAGGGTCCAGATCGACCAGATCGTAAGCACCGCGATGGATCCAGCGGGTATCGCCGTCCTGCATCAGATGCTGAACCTGATCAGCAGGCAATGGCAGCGCGCCGACCAAATCCCAGCCTGACAAGGCAAACACGCCGGGTTGCATGGCGTTGAACATCACCAACAGCAAGTGGATGTGCTGGATTTTCTGGACATCTTCGTCGGTGATCGCGTCCAGATCACGAATGCCCAATGCCGCTGTAATGATGCTTGCGGTGGTGCACGACACGCCATTGGTCACGAACTTCAGGTTATACGGGGCGTGCTCTCCCGCGAGCCGCTCGTACATTTCTTCACGGATATGCTCGCGAAGAATATTGCCGGGCAGCGTCTGGCCTTGATAGTGGTAGGTGTCATGGGCGTGCAGCGTCCAGAAGTGCACCAGCTCCAGGGTTAATTCGTCATGGTTCTGCAGCGCATGAATCAGCGACGCCGGGTCAATGCCAAAAGCATGTACCTGGCGCAGCATCAGCCGCAGAAACTCAGTGGTGCCGGTCAGCAGCGCATGCTGGTAAGCCGGGCGGGAAATGAAGTCGTAAGACAGATCTGCACCGCCATGAGACATCGAGGCGATGTCGTCCAGCGTCAGGTTCAATTCCTGAAAACTGAAACCGCCCGCCTTGCGGATCGCCCCGCCCAACAACTGATTGCCGGTGATCGACAGTGGATGACTTTCAGACCAGGCATTGCCTTCAGCCTTGCGCTCGACGCCCAGAAAACCATTGGCATCCAGACGTAAAACCCGCGCGCCCATGACGTCAATGGAATGTAGCGCATCGCCGATGATCATTTGCTGCGCCGCGAAACTTGGGTCCAGCCAGTTCAAGGATGGCTGACCTTCCTTGAAGTAATGCAGGTACACCCAACGCCGGGCCTTGCCGTCTACCCCCTGGACAATACCGGTAGCACTCCAGTCGGTTTCCTTGACGCCAGGCTCAAAGAAAATTACCCGTTGTAACTGACCGACGATGTAATGCTTGTCCTTCAACGCATCGACTACTTCGGGCATCAGGTTCACAGCGTCGCGGCCAGCCGGAATATCCGGCAGCAGCTGCCAGTCTTCCTCACGGATTTCGACCATGTGATACAGGCCCGGATAATCCTCATAGGCCATTTCGGCCAGTCGGAAGTCGGAACCTTTGCCGGTGTGCGACGGGATCACATCATCAATGACCACTGCGTTGTGCGCTGCAGCGATGCGGCTCAGGCTGAGCAACTGCGCATCGGTGCCCAGCTCAGGGTCGATACCGAAGCTGATCCGGTCAAAGTTACCGTCGATAGTAGGTGTGTGCTGCCGTCCCTGAAGGCCGCCGGAGGTTTTCAGCGGGCCGTTGTGAATGCCTTGAATACCAATCTCGGACATGGCGTGCCAGAGCGTTTCATCGCCCAGCGCTTCAAGGACCGATCCGCCCTGTCGGGTGATGATCGACGCCGGATAAGCAGTAAACCAGACCGATGCAATCGCCGATGCATCTCTGGGTCGGGACTCGGCGAATGGACGTTGCCAAAGCCTGCCTTGCCCTGAGTACAACTTGGCGCGCTGTCGTGCGGCATTGAGCATTGACTGTTCAACCAGCCACTCCACGTACTGCTTTTCCGGTGTCGTCATAAATTCCAGTCATCCGCTTCACGTCAGTCGAGTTGAAACGATCGGATTGATCTGAGCTATTCCGATTGAGTCTGCGTACCTTTTTCAAGGCCTCACCGGTTTTAAGAGCGTAACGGGCGACAAACGTTGCATTTATGTTTGATTGGCATACGCCAGACAGCAAAAAACTCCAGTGCCATGGGCACTGGAGTTCTCTCAACAGCGGTGTTCAGTAAGCCTGTTTCACGCTACCGCAAACAACTCTTCTGCAATCTGCTTTTGCGCCGCAGTCAGTGCATTGGCACGCGGCTCCTCGCCATAAGCCAGGCCGTGAGCGAAGACAAACTTCAAATCGGTCACACCAATGAAACCGAACAGAACCTTGAGGAAATCCTCATGGCCAACACTGGTCGGTTGACCGACGTGCAAACCACCAGCAGTGGAAACGATGATCACTTGTTTACCGCCAGCCAGGCCTTCCGGGCCTGTTTCGGTGTAACGGAAGGTACGCCCGGCAACGGTAATGCGGTCAATCCAGGCCTTGAGCTGGCTAGGAATAGTGAAGTTGTAGACTGGTGCACCAATCACAACCACGTCGGCATCGAGGAATTCTTGCAGGATTTGTTCATTGGTCGCCACTTCCTGCTTCTGCGCTGAATCACGACCTTCTTCGGGCGTGCCCGCTGCGGCAAGCGTTGCCGGGGAAAAGTGGTTCAGTGATTCGCTGGCCAGATCGCGGTAAATGACCTGTGCGTTTTGTTCAACAGCAGTAAAGGCTGAAACGACTTCGCGGCTGAGCTGGCGAGACGCAGAGTGATCGCCGAGGATGCTGGAATCGATGTGCAAAAGTTTCATAACGTGCTTCCCAAATGAAAAGTCGCCAGCTGGCGATCAAGTGGGGATAATCCTACAGCGCAATCCAATCGCTGATTAGTCGGCTTAAATGTGATAGTTCGTTCTACACACAGGACAATCGATCCCGGTATGCAAGACCTTAACGACCTTTACTATTTCGCCAAAGTCGTCGAATACGGTGGCTTTGCTGCCGCCGGACGCCTGCTGGGCATTCCCAAATCGCGTCTGTCACGGCGTATTGCCGAACTTGAAGAGCGTTTGGGCGCGAGCCTGCTGCAACGCACTACGCGCAAACTGGCACTGACGGCTGTGGGCGAGCGTTATCTGAGCCACTGCCAAGCGATGCTGCTTGAAGCGGAGATGGCCGATGAGGCAGTCGCGTCGTTGACAGCCGAGCCGCGTGGCAGATTGCGAGTGTCGTGCCCGATTGGCATGACGCACTGGAATCTGTCCGAAGTGGTCAACGAATTCCTCATCCGGCATCCGCAGGTGCAACTGGAGCTGATTCTGGTCAATCGTCGAGTCGATCTGGTCAACGAGGGCATCGACGTCGCGTTACGCGTCCGTGACGTTGGCGACGACGACCCAAGCCTGATCGTGCGTCAATTGTCTCCGGCCCGCGCCGCCATCGTGGCATCGCCGGCCTTGCTGAAAGGACACAACATCACCCATCCACAAGACCTGGCCGCGTTGCCAGTGCTGGGCGCTGCTGAGGCCGACCGCAAGGTGCACTTTCAACTGATGCACAGCAATGGCGAACGCTGCGAATTGGCACTCGATCCACGCCTGGTGGTGGATGACTTCCCGATTCGCAAAAATGCCGCTCTGCAAGGGCTAGGCCTGACCATGCTGCCTTTGATGAATTGTCACGAAGAGTTGGCCAATGGTCAGTTGATTCAGTTGTTGCCTGATTGGTCGCTGCCCAGTGGTAACTTGCAAGCGGCCTACACCCAGCGGCGCGGCATGTTGCCCGCCGTGCGCGCGTGGATTGAACATGTAAGCCAGGCGTTCAAATACGAACCCGTTACACCCAAAGCAAGCCATCAGGAGCAGACTCATGGCCATTGAGAAGACGGCTGACCAGCCAATGGACATTGAGCAAGTTGCCGCGTTTTGCCTGCAACTGCCGGGTGCCCGTGAGGACTACAAATGGGGCGGTACGCGAGTGTTTTCGATTGCTGGCAACAAGATGTTTGCGGTGATGGATCTGGCAGGCAAAGGCCTGTCTTTCAAAGTAGCGCCCGAATTATTCCTCGGTTATGTCGATCGCCCTGGCGTAAGACCCGCTCCGTATCTGGCGCGAGCGTACTGGATCAGCGTCGCCACGCCCTACTCCCTGAGTGACGAGGAGTTGCGAGACCTGTTGACCCGTTCGCATCAGTTGGTAGTCAGCAAATTGCCGAAGAAACAGCAGGTCGCACTGAAGTTGTGACGGCTTAGTAAAAGTGCCTGCTCAGGTAATTGCCACCCAGCAACACACGATCAATCCAGATCACCTCATGCAGCAGCACGATCAGCCAGAACAGCACTTGAAAGGACAGTTTGCGGGTTTTATGACGCAGCACTTGCTGCGCAAGCATCGCGCCCGGCCAGCCACCCAGCAGCTCCACGGCGTGGAGGATTTTCTCCGGAGTCCGCCAGCCGCCAGCTCTGGCCTGGCGCTTGTCGCGCCAGTAGAGAAAGAACACCAGCAGGCTCATCGTCAGGTAGACCGCAGCGGGCAACCACACGCCGTTGAGCAACAGCGACGTGAGGCCGATTACCGGCAGCAGACAAATGGCCAGGAAGATCGCCAGTTTGACTCGCGCGAAACGTAGCGGCTGCTGTTTTGGCGCTGCCGGTTTATGGGGTCTGATGCGTGATTCTGCGCCCATCAGCCTTGCACGCTGGTCCAGTCAATCCAGCCGAACTGCCAGGTCGCCAGAATCAGCAGGCCAAAGACAATGCGGTACCAGGCAAATACTGCGTAGCTGTGACTGGCAATGAACTTGAGCAGCCCGCGCACAGCTATCATGGCGAAGATAAAGGACACAACGAAACCCAGAGCAAACACCGGGAAGTCATCAGGCTGGAACAGATCGCGGTACTTGTAACCCGAGTAAACAGCAGCGCCGACCATGGTCGGCATGGCCAGAAAGAAGGAAAACTCGGTAGCGGTTTTGCGCGACAAGCCGAACAGCAGACCACCAATGATCGTCGAGCCAGAACGAGAAGTCCCCGGAATCATCGCCAGACACTGCGCGCAACCGACCTTCAGCGCGTCGCGCCAGGTCATATCATCAACGCTTTCGGCATGAACTACGTGGTCCCGACGCTCGGCCCACAGCATGATCACACCGCCGATGACCAGAGCCGTCGCGACCGTAATCGGGTTGAACAGGTATTCGTGGATCAAGTCTGCAAACATCACACCCAGCACAACGGCGGGCAGAAAAGCGATCAGCAGATTGAGCGTGAAGCGTTGCGCCTGACGTTGTTTGGGCAGCCCGATGACCACATCAATGACCTTGCGGCGAAACTCCCAGACCACGGCAAGTATCGCGCCGAGTTGAATGATGATGTTGAAGGCCATCGCCCTCTCGCCACCGAAGTCGATCAAGTCCGCGACAATGATCTGGTGCCCGGTGCTGGAAATGGGCAGGAACTCCGTCAGCCCCTCCACAATCCCGAGAATCAATGCCTGAGCGGCGGTCCAAAGATCCATCATTCCCCCAAGTGAAGCATTGCTCGAAGCAAGCCTCTTAAAATTGTCATGTCAAAACAGCGTGCAAATATGCCCGTCAAAAGGTGAAAACTCCGTTAAAAACGGACGCTTACAGCAACGGCCAAAGCAAGGCGTGGCGATGCTAACAGACCTTGAGGCACGACGCTGCCACTGAAGTTTGCCCCGTGACGTTTGACGCCCGGACCGAAGTTACAAGCAAGACGCCAGCCGCTGGTTTTTGCTTCGAATGACTGCGCGCAGCTTCATATACGCTTACAATCGGGACCGTTTCCGCCCTTCCGAGAATTAGCGATGCCTTCACCTTATTGCCTGGCAGCCCCCCGGCGCGCCATCTTAACGTGGTCCAAGGCAACCGCTTAATGAAAGTACTCGTACTCACCGGTCCCGAGTCGACTGGCAAAAGCTCGCTGGCAGCAGAAATACAGCGCTGCTTCGGTGGTGTGCTGGTGCGCGAGTATGTACGCAGCTTTATTGAGCAGCACCAGCGGGATACCTGTTACGCGGATATCCCCGCCATCGCTCAGGGCCAACTGGACCGAGAAGATGCTGCCCGCGCCGCCGCGCCCGAGCTGTTAATCCTCGATACTCACCTGTTGAGCAACAAGCTCTGGAGTGAAACGTTATTCGGGGATTGTCCTGCGTGGATTGAGCCCGCATTGCTGGCTCGACACTATGATTTGCATCTGTTGCTTGATCCGCGCGATATCAACTGGGTGGGCGACGGTCAGCGGTGCCAACCCGAGCTGGCGTCACGACAGGCATTCTTCCATGACACCTTGCACTGGCTTGAACAGCATCAGCAGAATTATCTGGTCATCGGCGGCACTTGGGCCCAACGACGCGAACGAGTCTTCGCGGCAGTCGAGCAACTACTCAAGTGCGCCTGAGCGACGGCACCGTTCAACGAATCTGATGCTTGTGCAGTAGACGATAAAACGTGGGCCGGGAAATCCCCAGCACCTTGGCGGCCACACTCAGGTTGTCGCTGTGACGCGTCAACACGTCACACAGTGCCTGGCGTTCAGCCCTGGACTTGTAGTCATCCAGAGTCCCCATGCTGCTGACTATATCGTCCTCGCCCAGCAGCCCCAGATCAGCCGCTTCAATCTGCCGCCCCTCCGCCAGGACCAATCCACGGCGCACACGATTGGCCAGCTCACGGACGTTACCCGGCCAGTCATGTTTGCCCATCGCGACCAGTGCGTCCTGACTGAAGTTGCGCACACGCCGACCGGTTTCCTGGCTATAGAAATGCGCGAAGTGATTGGCCAGTAACGCCAGGTCGCCGTGCCGTTCGCGCAGCGGCGCAGTACCGACCTGCAATACGTTCAAGCGGTAATACAAGTCCTCACGAAAGCGTTTCTTGCGGATCGCAGACTCAAGGTCAACGTGGGTAGCGGCCAGCACCCTGACGTCGACACCGATCGCCACTCTCCCGCCAATGCGTTCGATCTGTTTGTCCTGTAGGAAGCGCAGCAGACTGGCTTGAAGCTCCATGGGCAGGTCACCAATTTCATCGAGAAACAGCGTGCCGCCGTCAGCCGCCTCGATGCTGCCGATTTTCAGTTCGTTTGCGCCTTCGAAAGCGCCCTTCTCATAGCCAAACAGCTCACCCTGAAGCAAATGTTCAGGCGTGGTCGCGCAGTTGATGGCAACGAAAGGTTTATTTCGCCGGTGTGACTGAGAGTGCAGGTTGCGCGCGATCAGCTCTTTGCCAGTACCCGACTCGCCGCGGATCAACACCGGAGACTCAGTTGGCGCCAGCTTGCTCAGTAGCCTGCGAAGTTCACGAATCGGACGACTTTCGCCCAGCATTTCATGCTCCGGTCCCGACACGTAAGCCGCTCCCTGAGCACGCAGCCGAGCCATACCATAGGCGCGACCCAGCGTGACCTGCATACGTGCGACATCAAACGGCAAGGTATGAAAGTCAAAAAACCACTCGCAGACAAAGTCGCCGATTTTCTCTCGGCGCAAGTCATCCGGACTCAATACCGCGATCCATTCGGTATGGCTGCGCGTAATCAGGTCTTTAACCCCTTCTGGATGCTCAAAGTGATAAGGCATCAGACGGATCAGTCCCACATCGCAGCTGCGGTTGGCAGCGGCCTCAACGGTACTGCTATCGACATCCCAGCCTGCTGCGCGCAGGACAGGGATAAGCTGATGACAGTCGTCGCACGGATCAACAATTAACAGGCGTCGCGGTGGTGGTGCCGATTCATGCATAAGGAAGTCCTTGGCGCCATAATTGAAATCCAGTTAATAAAAACATTTTATAAACAGTTAGTTGGAGGCGGCGTTTTGAACGTTAGCAAATATTTGACAGTCGCTTGTACCGATTAACTATAGGGTTCAGATCGAAAGGTAATTAGCGCACTCCACGCGGACAGGCGCGGAAGGCGGAGCTGACAAAAGGAATTGGAAATCTGCAGACAACCGCTCTACAGCCCGCGAAAACCGGGCGATGTGTAAAAGAATTGAAAATAATTGATGTGCTGTGTGACTCGAATGGCACTCGGGATCATCAACACAAGTAACCAGCTGAACGGTAAGCCCAACCGGCAGCGATTACTTTTGATACGGGCACTTTGAGGAAATGACCATGAACGCCCCATTGCGCTTCAACGATGCACTTCTGATCGCTGGACACGCTTTTGAACCTTTCCAATGCGTAGCCTGGGCACCGCAAGACGGTAACGGCGAGCTGAGCCTGACGGTCATCGACCGCACCAGCAATCGCATTGGCCGCCGCCAGATCGCTCGTAGCACCTACTCGGATGCCAAGCGTCTGGCTAACGAGCTTGAACTGGCCCGCGCTGAAATCAGCAACGAAGGCCACCGCCTTGAGCCGTGGACCATGCCAGCCTGAGGCAATGTAGACGCGGCCCCTGTGGATGCTCACCCGGCATAAAAGATAACGCGGTGCGCCTTCAGGCGGCGTCTTATGTATCGCGATCAAGCTCGGCTCCTACAGATATCGATGATCCCTGTAGGAGCCGAGCTTGATCGCGATAAACGATGACACGACAGCCCGCCTTGTCTAGCGAACCTTCAGCCCATCAATGTGCTGATACTCGATCCCCAGACTCAACGCCATCTGTAGCGCTCTGCCCAACCGGATCGGGCCGCTTTCAATATCGATCAACAGGCCCGGACAGTTGAATACCGGCAACGCGCCTGAATCCTTCACTCGACCATCGGTCAGGACCAACAGACGCTGCTGTTCGGCTGGATGCTGTTTCTGACGTTTATCCAGCCATTGGCGTGCAAGATCAAACGCGGCTGTTAATGGTGTCCCACCTCCCGCACCCAGCTCATCCAGCCACGGTTGCAGCGCGCTGGAGGCCTTGAGACCCTGATGCTGCCAGCGCGGCGTGTTGCCATTAGCCGTCAGCAGCGCCAAACGCACACGGCGGCGATAAGCGTCATCAAACAATTCAGCCAATAGCCCTTTGGCGTGGCTCAGGGCCTGATAGCGCCTTGTGGAAGCCGACGCATCGACGATCACCAGCCATAACTCGGTAGCCTTTTGGCTGCGAGGCTTACGGATCAGATCACCCCGGAGCTTTGGTTTCCCGCGCAACAGTGTCGGCAGCCAGGCAATTGCTCCATCAGCACCACTGCGCAGCGCGCCAGTGCGGCCACCGGCAACTTTGCCTGGCCGGGGCCTGGCATCCGCCCCCGGAGAACAGCGAGGACGGATGCCTAAGGCTTTTTTGGCCAGCTCGGCACTTCGCGACGTACGCCTGTAGATATTGCCTGGGCGGGCAACTCGCCCCAACTGCCCTGACCTTGATCTGTGCCTGACGAGTCTTGATGCGGCGCAGGCTGCTGCGGCGCTTGCTCCTGAGGTGGCTGCTCCTGAGTTAGAGAGTCACGACGCCGGTGGCGCAAGGCAAACTCTGCGACAGCATCGATATCCTGCATTTCAATCGCAGACGCGCCACGCCAGGCCGCATGGGCGCGGGCAGCACGCAGCCAGACCAGATCAGCGCGCATGCCGTCGACGCCTGCGGCAAAACAACGCTCGGTAATAATGCTGAGAGACGTGTCATCCAGCGCGATATTACCGAGCGCGATGCGTGCCTGTTCGCAGCGTTGCTTGAGTGCCTGCTGCTCACCTTCCCACTGCTCGCAAAAAGAACGCGGATCGCTATCGAAATCCAGACGCCGACGAATGATCTGCCCCCGCTCTGCGGGCAATGTTTGACCGCTCAGCACCACGTTCAGGCCGAAACGGTCCAGCAACTGCGGCCGCAACTCCCCTTCTTCAGGATTCATCGTGCCAATCAGCACGAAACGCGCCTGATGGCGATGAGAGATGCCGTCGCGCTCCACCAGATTGACGCCGCTGGCAGCGACGTCCAGCAACAGGTCGACCAGGTGATCAGCCAATAGGTTGACTTCATCGACATACAAAACGCCGCCGTCAGCCTTTGCCAATACACCTGGAGAAAACTGCGCCCGGCCTTCGCCGAGGGCCGCGTCAAGATCAAGGGTACCGACCAGCCGTTCTTCGGTGGCCCCCAGTGGCAGCGTGATGAACTGCCCGCTGGCCAACAAGTCGGCCAGACCGCGAGCCAGCGTTGATTTGGCCATTCCCCTTGGCCCCTCGATCAGTACACCACCGATTTTCGGGTCGATGGCGCTCAGGCACAGCGCCAGTTTCAGCTCATCGGCGCCCACTACGGCCGCCAGAGGGAAGTGTGGGGTATCGCTCAAGGTCATATCGCGCAACGTCATCAGCTCTCTTCTATGTCCAGCAACAGGCTTTCCAGCGCGTCACGGTAATTGCCCGGTTCCTGCCATAACCCACGCTGCTGCGCTTCAAGCATGCGCTCGGTCATATCCCGCAAGGCATCGGGGTTGTGCTGCTGAATGAATTCACGGGTCGATGGATCAAGCAGATAAGCATCGGCCAGCAGCGCATATTGGTGATCGTCGATCAGTTCGGTGGTGGCGTCGAAGGCGAACAGAAAGTCCACGGTCGCGGCCATCTCGAATGCGCCTTTATAACCATGGCGCTTTGCGCCGTCGATCCATTTCGGGTTAGCGGCGCGTGAACGGATAACCCGGTTCAATTCTTCCTTCAGGGTGCGGATTTTTGGCAAATCCGGCTGGCTGTGATCGCCGTGATAGCTCGCGGTCTTCTGACCACTCAAGCTCTCAGCTGCCGCCAGCATGCCGCCCTGAAACTGGTAATAGTCGTTGGAGTCGAGCAAGTCGTGCTCTCGGTTGTCCTGATTCTGTACCACAGCCTGAACCTGGGACAGGCGACGGGCAAAACGCTCCCGGGCGGGCGTGCCTTCATCCGTCGCGCCATAAGCGTAGCCGCCCCAGTTCAGATAGACCTCGGCCAGGTCATCACGGCTTTGCCAGAGTCGACCGTCAATAGCGCCCTGAACACCGGCGCCATATGCACCGGGCTTGGCACCGAAGATACGCCAGCCGGCTTGACGTGCTGCCTCGTCACCAGCAACACCGTTCTCCAGCAACGCCGTGCGCTCTTCGCGAACTTTTGCAGCCAGCGGGTTCAGGTCGTCCGGTTCGTCCAGTGCAGCAACGGCCTGTACCGCTGCGTCAAACAACCGGATCAGATTGGCGAAGGCGTCGCGGAAGAAGCCGGACACTCGCAGCGTCACGTCAACCCGAGGCCGGTCCAGCAAGCTCAACGGCAGGATTTCAAAGTCATCGACCCGCTGACTGCCTGTTGCCCACACCGGTCGAACGCCCATCAGCGCCATGGCTTGAGCAATGTCATCACCACCGGTGCGCATTGTGGCGGTGCCCCACACCGATAAACCCAGTTGACGTAAATGATCACCATGATCTTGTAAGTGCCTCTCCAGCAACAAATTTGCTGACTGAAAGCCGATGCGCCAAGCGGTTGTGGTGGGCAGGTTTCGCACGTCAACGGAGAAGAAGTTTCGTCCGGTAGGCAGTACGTCTATGCGACCGCGGCTGGGCGCCCCGCTAGGACCTGCCGGTACGAACCGACCGCTCAAGGCATCCAGCAGTCCTTGAATCTCCGCTGGGCCACAGGCGTCAAGGCGCGGCGCTACAACTTCTTTCAAATTGTTAACTATTTCACGCAGATCATTGTTTTCAAATGGGATTTCATATTCGTCATTATTAACAACGTGATCAATAAGCCAGGCTGCGTACAGTTCAAGGCGCTCACGGGTGTCGCCCGCCGTACGCCAGGGGTCGCTACTGATCGCGGCCAGCGCTGACGGCTTTTTCTCCAGCCAGGGCTGCGCAAGGTCGCAGTCCAGCGGATCGAAATTCAATTCGAACGCTTTGCTCAAGGCCCGTAGCAGGCTCGATTGCGCCCCACGACCGTCGCCGCGAGGAATGCGCAGCAACGCCAACAAGGTGTCTATACGCAGGCGGCCGGTGGGAGATTCACCAAAAATATGCAAGCCATCGCGAATCTGAGACTCCTTCAAATCGCACAGGTACGTGTCCAGCCTTGGCAACCAGATCGCTGCATTGTCGTCTTTCAGAGAGGCATCCAGTGCCAGTTCCTGATCAATATTGGTTTCCCGGACCAGCTTGAGAATATCCCGCTGCAGTTCCAGCGCGCGACGTGGGTCCAGCAACTGCGCTTCGTAATACTCGTCCGCGAGCAACTCCAGGTTGCGCAACGGGCCGTAGGTTTCAGCACGCGTCAGTGGCGGCATCAGGTGATCGATAATCACCGCTTGGGTCCGGCGTTTGGCCTGAGCACCTTCGCCTGGGTCGTTGACGATAAAGGGATAGATGTTCGGCATTGCACCAAGAATTGCGTCTGGCCAGCAATTCTCCGACAACCCAACGCCCTTGCCCGGCAGCCACTCCAGATTGCCGTGTTTGCCGACGTGCACCACCGCGTGGGCGCCGTACGCTTTGCGCAGCCAGAAATAAAATGCCAGGTAGCCATGAGGCGGCACCAGGTCCGGATCGTGATAGACGGCGCTGGCGTCCACTTGATAGCCACGCGCAGGCTGGATGCCGACAAAGGTCAGGCCGTACCTGATTCCGGCGATCATCATTCGTCCGCTGCGAAACATCGGGTCGTTATGAGGCGCACCCCAGCGCGCAATGACCGCTTCACGGTTGGCCAAAGGCAAGTTTTCAAAGGCAGCGGTGTACTCGTCCAGCGCCATGCTTTGCTGGCAAGGCCGCAGGTCGATGCTGTCGAGATCGTTGGTCACGCCGCCGAGCAACTGGTGAATCAGGTCGGTACCGGTTTCCGGCAACTCGGCAACCGGATAGCCCTCATGCCGCATTGCACGGAGGATATTCAGCGCTGCTGCTGGTGTATCCAGACCGACCCCGTTGCCAATGCGCCCGTCGCGTGTGGGGTAATTGGCTAGAATCAACGCGACGCGTTTGTCGGCATTGGGCAGGCGTGCAAGCAGAACCCAGCGGCGTGCCAGCTCGGCGACGAAATCCATGCGCTCGGAGTGCGGGCGATAGCAAACCACATCCGATTGACTGCGCTCGCTGCGCCAGGCCAGATCCTTGAAGCTGATCGGCCGACTGATGATTCTGCCGTCCAGCTCGGGCAAGGCAATGTGCATGGCCAGATCCCGAGCACCGAGGCCCTGCTCACTGGCGCGCCAGCCAGGTTCGTTGTCCTGCGCGCAAATCGCCTGAATAACCGGGATATTGCGGCGAAACGGACGCACATGCGGCGCTTCAGGACTGGACTGAGCGAACCCGGTGGTATTGAGGATCAGTTCAGCGCCGACCTCGTCCAGCCAGTCCTCGACCACCGTCATACAGCCCGCTTCCTTCAGACTGGCCACGGCGATGGGCAAAGGGTTCAAGCCTTGCGCCTGCAGACGAGCGCAAAACACATCGATGAACGCGGTATTGGCGGCCTGCAAGTGGGAGCGATAGAAAAGAAGCGCCACGACCGGTTGATTCGGCAACCAGTCAGCGAACCAGCTTTCAGGGTTGGCGCTGACGCCCTGCGGATGATAAACCGCGGTGCGCGGCAAGGCCTGTGGCTCGGACCATGGATAGTCCCGACCGAGCAGGCGAGTCGCGAGACAACGATAGAAATCCAGCGCGTTATGCATACCGCCCTGACGCAGAAACTGCCATAACCGATGGCAGTCATCAGCGGGAGCGGTGCTGCGCTCCGTCAACTCGGGATCATGGCGGTCACACCCCGGAACCATGATCACTTGCACACCGCTTGCAGCAAGCTCCATGAGGCGCTCGACGCCATAACGCCAATAGCCGATCCCGCCGTGCAGGGAGATCAGAATCACCTTGGCGTGACGCAGGACCTCATCGAAATAGAGGTCCACTGACGCGTGGTTCTGAACCTGCATCGGGTTAGCCAGACGCAAGGTCGGATAATCCTCAGGGAGTTGCTGCGCCGCTTCGGCGAGCAACGCCAGGCTTGAATCACCGCTGCAGAGAATGACCAGCTCGGCGGGCGTTTGCCCGAGGTCGGCAATACTGTCGTCCGGTACAAAACCACCGGGCTGGGTTCTCAGCAGGTGCATGCATCAACCCGCAAGCGCAGCGCGCAGTTGAGCTTCGAGTGCAGCAGCATCAAGCTTCTGACCAATCAGGACCAATTGGGTCGCGCGCTCTTCGTCTGCGCCCCAGGCACGGTCGAAGTGCTTGTCGAAACGCGTACCGACGCCCTGAATCAATAAACGCATCGGTTTGCCTGGAATCGCCGCGAAACCCTTGACGCGCAGAATCCCGTGTTGCACCACCAGTTGGGTCAATGCGTCGAGCAGCAGGCTTTCGTCAGCTTGCGGCAACTTGATCGAGATGGAATCGAACGCGTCGTGATCGTGGTCATCATGATCATCGCCCTCGTGGTGATCGTGATGGGTCTTGCGACCATCGATGTGCTGCTCCGATTCGGCCCCCAGCCCCAACAGGACATTGATCGGCAGACGACCGCTGCTCGCTTCGATCACCTTGACCGCTGGCGGTAGCTCTTCGGAAACCTCGGCACGCACCGATGCCAGACCTGCGGCGTCGATCATGTCGGCTTTGTTGAGGATTACCAGATCGGCGCTGGCCAGTTGATCAGCGAACAGTTCGTGCAACGGCGACTCGTGATCGAGGTTCGGGTCCAGCTTGCGCTGAGCGTCTACCTGATCAGGGAATGCGGCGAAGGTGCCTGCCAGTACTGCCGGACTGTCTACCACGGTGATGACCGCATCGACCGTGCAGGCATTACGGATTTCGGGCCACTGGAAGGCTTGTACGAGCGGTTTTGGCAGAGCAAGGCCGGATGTTTCGATGAGGATGTGGTCCAGATCGCCGCGGCGCGCAACCAGTTCGCGCATCACCGGGAAAAACTCCTCCTGAACGGTGCAGCACAAGCAACCATTGGCCAGCTCATAGACACGGCCGGTCGCTTCTTCTTCGGTACAGCCAATGGTGCATTGCTTGAGGATTTCGCCATCGATACCCAGCTCGCCGAATTCATTGACGATCACGGCAATGCGTCGCCCCTCGGCGTTATCGAGCATGTGGCGCAGCAAGGTGGTTTTACCAGAGCCGAGAAAGCCGGTAACGATAGTGACGGGAAGTTTGGCCAGTGTTTTCATCGGATGCCCTTTGGCAATACGGCGGGCAAGCAGGACGAAAAACCTGTGTGGTCACAAGTATGTAACCACAGGGATACGATTCGCCACCGGATCACCCCGCCCGGTTGTAGTGAGAATTCGTCGGGCTCAAGGCCCGAATCGAGGCAGGTCTCCTGGCTTGCGGCGCACCCCGAAGATATCCGGGCAGTCATTGCGCCTTCCCGCGTGAAGCAGTGGCTATGCAATGGCTGTGCAGTAAATCATGACCGCTTACAGTTGCGGGGGCAGCCGCGGCATCGACCGCGTTCCCGTCTTAGCTCCCTGTGAACCCATGCCGGATCCAGCGGGAGAACCTCGAACCCGCAAGGCTACGCAGTGACCGCGGGCAGGTCAATCAACTGATTGACGTTCCACGCTGGCGCATGCTCTCCTACACGCCTTGTTACGGGTGCCCCTCACGGGGTGAAACGGGAAACCGGTGCGTTCAAGCCTTAGGGCTTGTGCAAGTCCGGCGCTGCCCCCGCAACGGTAAGCAAGTGAAGAATCAGATCCACTGTGCAGGTAACGGCATGGGAAGGCGATTCTTGCAGGTTGAGCGGCGCATAGCCCTACAGCCCCTTGCAAGCCCGGAGACCGGCCCGACATGAAATCAATAACGAACCCGCGGTGGGCGGGCGCAGTTGCACTCCCCTGACGATCGTCAGCGGGATCTTGCTGCGCATGCCTGCTTGCCGACATACAAGAGGGAAGCGCCATGTCGATCAGTACAACCAGCCATTCCGCCAGCAGTACAGCCACCCAGAGCCAGCGCCTGACCGCCGCGATCAGCGCAGCAATCCTCGGGGCCTGCCTGGTTTACTTCGCGGGTTTCTCGCACATCGAAGCGGTACACAACGCCGCTCACGATACTCGCCACAGCGCTGCCTTCCCCTGCCACTGAGACCTGACGCCATGTTCAAGCGAATTGCTCAAACGGCAGGATTCACCGGCTTGCTCGCCGCCCTGCTGCTGACCCTGCTGCAAAGCTTCTGGATCACTCCGTTGATTCTGCAGGCCGAAACCTACGAGAACTCGCTGGCCGAGCAGGTTCATGAACACGCCCACGGTGAAGCCGCACCGGCCGGACATAGTCATGACGAAGAAGCCTGGTCGCCGGAAGACGGCTGGCAGCGAATTGTTTCTACCACCGGCGGCAATCTGGTGGTTGCGGTAGGTTTCGCTTTGATGCTGGCCGCCCTGTACACCTTGAAGGCACCGGGCAAGACGTCCCAAGGCGTGTTCTGGGGGCTCGCGGGTTTTGCGGTGTTTACCCTCGCCCCGACCTTGGGCCTGCCACCCGAGCTGCCGGGTACTGCCGCAGCGGACCTTAACCAGCGGCAACTATGGTGGATTGGCACGGCGGCCTCCACTGCTGTCGCCCTGGCGTTGATCGTCTTTTCCCGCAGTTGGCTGCTGAAAGCCTTGGGCGTGGCGATTCTGGTCGTACCTCACGTGATTGGCGCTCCCCAGCCCGAAGTCCACGAGAGCCTTGCTCCAGAGGCGCTGGAATCGCAATTCGTGATTGCCTCGCTGCTGACCAATGCGCTGTTCTGGGTGGCGCTGGGCCTGATCAGCACCTGGCTTTTCCGTCGCAACAACCCCGCTCTTGATCAGGCCGTCTGATCAGATAAGGCCGACCCTGGTGGTCGGCCTTGGTTGCCAGCGCGGCTGTTCTACAGGCGCATTGCTGGAACTGATCGAACGCAGCCTTGAACGTCAGAACCTGCGCATCGAAGCCATCAGCGCCCTCGCCTCTATTGATCTGAAGAGCCGCGAACCCGGCCTGCTGGAGCTGGCGAAGCAGCTTGATTTACCTCTGCACTTCTTCACGGCCACTCAACTGAGCGTCCATGAGTCACAGCTCAGTCATCGATCACAGATCGCTTTCGAGCACACCGGTTGTTATGGAGTAGCAGAAAGTGCCGCCTTGGCATCGGCGAGCCAATCCGGTCCGGCCGAATTGCTCATCACTCGCCAGAAAACCCCGCAAGCCACTTTTGCCTTGGCCATTGCCCAACCGGTTAGCGGATAATCCACCTTTTCTACCCTTTGACCTGGAGTCTCCATGACGGTCTTTTTCATCGGCGCAGGCCCCGGCGATCCTGAGCTGATCACAGTCAAAGGCCAGCGACTGATCCGCACCTGTCCAGTGATCATCTACGCGGGCTCACTGGTGCCTGCCGCCGTTCTGGAAGGCCATCAGGCGGTTCAGGTGAGTAACAGTGCCGAGTTACACCTGGAACAAATCGTCGCCTTGATGAAATCTGCTCATGAACAAGGCCAGGATGTGGCTCGCGTACACTCTGGCGACCCGAGCCTGTACGGCGCGATCGGTGAGCAGATCCGCCACTTGCGCGAGCTGGGTATTCCATTCGAGATCATCCCGGGCGTGACGGCCACCGCGGCCTGCGCTGCGCTGCTGGAGTCCGAACTGACCCTGCCGGATATTTCCCAAACGGTGATCCTGACCCGTTATGCGGACAAGACGTCGATGCCGAAAGGTGAAGCCCTGGCCGACCTGGCGCGTCACCAGGCGACCATGGCGGTTCATCTGGGGGTCAATAATCTGCCAAAAATCGTCGCCGAACTGACGCCGCATTACGGTCCGGAATGCCCGATTGCCGTAGTTCATCGCGCCAGCTGGCCCGATCAGGACTGGGTCACAGGCACTCTGGCGGATATCGAAGCTAAAGTTGCGGAGAAGGGATTTCGCCGGACAGCACTGATCTTGGTCGGCCGTGTGTTATCCAGCGATGCATTCAGCGAGTCATCCCTGTACCGCGCAGGGCATGCGCATTTGTTCAGGCAGTAAAAGCACAATTTACTGTGGGAGCCGGACTTGCCCGCGATGAGGGTGGCGCGATCTAAAGTTAATCAACCTCATCGCGGGCAAGCCCAGCTCCCACAGAGGATGAGCATTCCAGCTTATAAGCGCGGGATGCTCAGGTATCCAGATCACACAAAAAACCCCGAACACGTCGGGGCTTTTTAACACGGAGCAGCAAACAGCTTAGTAGTAAGCGTTTTCTTTCTGCGTGTGGTCAGTCACATCACGTACGCCATTCAGCTCGGGAATGCGCTCAAGCAGGGTGCGCTCGATGCCTTCTTTCAGCGTCACGTCAGCCTGACCGCAACCCTGGCAACCACCGCCAAACTGCAACACTGCAATATGTTGCTCCTGCTCTTCAACCACATCGATCAGGGTGACCTGACCGCCATGGCTGGCCAGCCCCGGGTTGATCTCGGTTTGCAGGTAATAGTTGATACGGTCATTGATCGGACTGTCCGCACTGACCGTCGGCACTTTTGCGTTGGGTGCCTTGATCGTCAGTTGGCCGCCCATGCGGTCAGTCGCGTAATCGACAACGGCATCATCCAGAAATGCTTCGCTGAAACCATCAATCCAGGCGGTGAAGCTTTTCAGGCCAATGGCCTTGTCTTCTGGTTTCTCTTCGCCGGGCTTGCAGTAGGCAATGCAGGTTTCAGCGTACTGGGTGCCAGGCTGGGTAATAAACACGCGGATGCCAATGCCCGGGGTATTCTGCTTTTCCAGCAGATCGGCCAGGTAATCGTGGGCAGCATCGGTAATTGTAATAGCGGTCATGAAAATTCCTCGCAGACGTGCTGGCAGTTTACGCCAATCCCCGGCTTCGTACAAAGTCCTAGTATTTTTGTCAGGAAAGCGCCTGAGAAGCATTTCTGGCCCGTCGCTCGTCCAGCCAGCCCTTCATGCGACGATACAGGCCCTTCTCCAGCCACTCGTAACTGATCCATGCACCCAGCGCGATGACCGGCACACAAATCGCGAAGACCAGATAAGGGTTGAGGTTGTAATGCTGCGAGGCGAGCCAGCCGCCATATAGAACCAGAACGTGCAACAGATAAACCGAATAAGAACAATCGCCCAACACTTTGAGCAACTTGTTGCCCCGGAAAACCGGTTCCATGGCAATGCACGACAATACTATCAGCGCACTTGGAAGCCCCCAGTTAAGCAGGCGATCCTGATCGGCGCCCAAGTGATAGATAACGACCAGCCCCGTAGCGATCCCCAGTAACGGCAACCAGAAACCCTCCTTGATCCAGCCCCGGCGGTAAATGATGCCGATGCCGATGCCAAGCAAGAACTCATAGATGATGTCGTTGCCATAAAACCGGCTGATCAGCCCCGAGCGCGCCAGCACTTCACAGACCGCAAACAATGCGGCTGCGACGATCAACGGCCGATGCCGCTGTTTGAACAGGAATACCGTGGAAAACAGCAGATAGAAAAACATTTCGTAGTTAAGAGTCCAGCCCACATTCAAGGTGGGGTACAGCCCATAACCACCCGGGTTCTCCGCCGGGATGAAAAACAGCGACAGCATGAACGTCTGCCAGTTGATGACCTGATGCGGCAGCAATGGCGCCGCGAACACCAGCAACAAGCCCATCGCTGCGGTATAGAACCAGTAGGCAGGAACAATGCGGATAATGCGGTTCAGCATGAATCGTCTGGCGGGCATTTCGCTGTTCTGCGTGGACAGGAAAATCACCAGACCGCTGATCACGAAAAAGATATCAACGCCTACAGCACCCTTCGTCACGAAGAAGTCGCCAACAGGGCCACTGGCGTTAAAGTTGAAAAAAATCTGCATAAAGTGGTGACACACTACGACCCACGCGGCGAGTGCCCGCAGGGCTTGAACCGAAATCAACATCACGAACCTCATGGCACCTTTTGAACAACAATCCAGGGCTGCGAGAACAACGGCAGGCCCAAGGACACTCACGGGGTCGGACCGTGAGAGTTCACAAAAGGTCATGAAAAAATGACTTTTCCGGTCAGCGGTAGATGGCCGCAGGCCATGTGGCGCGTGGTGTGCGGCGGGTAAGAGGTCGATTCCGATCGCGAGCAAGCTCGGCTCCTACAGGAGAATACAGTCTCATGTGGGAGCCGAGCTTGCTCGCGATAGGGTCAATACAAAACCAAGGTCTTCCTACAGATTTTCATACCGATTCATATCCATCACCCCCGCCTCAACAGGATCGGTTTCCTGAATGTACCGGGTCAGGTCATGGAAGTACGTCCAGAACTGCGGATTGCTGCGCCGCACACCCCAACGTTCGACAATCTTCTCAAACTCTGGCTGATGCCTGGCCTGCTGCATCATCTGAACGAACTCGGGCACCTCATTGGCAGACACGTTGAACATGAAGTTCGGGTAACTCGCCAATACCCCAGGATAAATAGTCAGCGTATCCAGCCCCGGATCGTAGCGATAAGACTCACCCAGTAAAAACGCGACATTCGTATGCGCGCGGTTACGCAGCATGCTGTACATCATTCGCTTGCCCGTGCCGTCCTCGATACGCAGCATGGTCGCCTCGGGCAAATAATCGATCACCTTCAGGCCCGCTGCAGGCCGCGCCGTCAGATGGCTCAGCGACTGCTCAACCTGAGCAAAACTGTTACTGATACCGACTCGTGAACAGTAAGCACCCGAACAGCGATTGATCGGATCCGGGGCTGCATTCAGCGTACCGGCGCGCTCCACCAGCTTCAGGGCGAAATCACGTTTCGGATCCTTTTCATCCAGCTTCATGCCGCTCGGCGTGTCATTGTCGATGCTCTGATAATCCAGCCACATCTTGACTTTGCCGCCGTTGCGATACCAGTCGTTCAACAGATCATCGCGTTTGTCTGCGGGCATCAGGCGCAGGAAGTTAACCTCGGCGCCATTACGGATCAGATCAAAATACAAGCGTGTCTGAACCTGATGCGACAAGTTACCGTAAACGTCAAAATTCACTGCCAACTGGTAATACGTGCGTTCCAGCAGCGGATAGTCAAATAGCCAAAGGGTCTGGGGTACCTCTCCTATCAGGCCTTTATTCACCGATGCACTGTCAAAATGCCGAAAGACCGTCAGCAGCGCATTATCGTTACCTGCCCACAACGTTGCCCAGCCCGGTGGCGGCGTGTGGGCATAGCTGTCGCGGCGCAGGTCTTCATATTCGTTGCGCTTGTCGCGATAGCTGCGCCATAAACTCAGCACACTGCCCACGTCATCGTTTTGCCCCGGCATTGCAAGCAGCGGCGTTGCCAGACCGCGATATCGGGCATCGACGACGTAGCGATCAAAAGCGGGCTCCTGAAACATCACCCAGAACTGGTCACGAATCACATCAGTGGCGATCTGGCCGCGGCACACCGGTCCGCGAATGAACGTGCGGACGAAGTACTCGGCGTTATCCAGCATGAATTGATAGCGGGCTACTGCGGGAATGGCTTCAAAGGTTTCAAACGGATTGGCCCGACGACCCGGCCCATAGCCGGGCAGTGAATCGACATGCCACTGGTTGCCGTAGAACAGCTGCTTGACCCGCGCCATCTTCTGCGGACCGAGCGCATAGGTGATATGAGTCTTGTGGACGATCACGCCTTTGACTTGCTCAAGGCGGTAGTAAAAATCACTGCCCGGATCGTCGTTCGGCCTGCGCGTTGCTATCACGTCGATCGGCTGACCGCTCGGCGTACGCGAGCGCACCCAGTGAAAGAAGTGCCCTGGCTCACCACCAACAAAGTAGATGTGCGCGAGGAATAAATGCTCGTACAGCCACCGGCCCACCAGCGCTTGAGTAGACCCACGCTGGTTGAGTAACGCTTCCCACTCGGCAATCTGTGATATTTCGCTGATAGACGGATTCAGCGCCTTGTCGTCCGTAGGCGCGCCCGCTGCGAACCAGCGTTGCAAGGTCTGATACTCAGCGTCGGTAAGCCCGGCGACAGCCAGCGGCATGCCTTCCTTGGGATGCGCCTGAGCGTAAGCATTGAACTCACCGGGTTGAGCGCAAAGATTCTCGCGATTGAGCCCCAGTGCGATCTCAGGTGGAATCTTCGCATTGGGCTCCAGTGGCGCGTTACGCCCCAGGTCCAGCATTCTGCTCATCAGCGCGGCCTGACTGCCCTGAGCGTCGAGCACTGAATAAAAACCCTTGCTCTCCCAGGCTTTCGGCCCGCTGGCATCGATAAATAAACGAGTGGGTGCCTGCGCGACACTGCGATCCCCTTCATACACCGGGATTTTGCTGGCCCCACGGGCGACGCCCTCCCCAGCACCGAGATTCAGCTGGCACGGCGCGTCGTTACAGGCATGGCAGGCCACGCACTTTTCGGTAAGGATCGGCTGGATATCCCGTACATAGGAAATATTCGGCTGCACAGGCTGATCGCCCGCCTGAGCCTGGAACATGCCGCACATCGACAACACTGCGATGCTTACAACAAAGCGATACGGCATATCCAGCGTCCAAAAGATTCTAAGAGGAGAAAAAACGCAGCAATTCTACAGAGGATATCGCACACCAACATGAGCGATATTCATACCAAAGTGTTATCAACACTAAAACCGTTCGGGTTTGCTATCATTTCGACCTTTCTGTATCGATCTTTTCCAGGTAGCCCTATGTCTGATCGCAGCGCCCGTCTTCATGCTCTCCAGCAAGCTCTCCAGCAGAGGATCCTGATCCTCGACGGCGGCATGGGCACCATGATCCAGAGCTATCGCCTTGAGGAAGAAGACTATCGCGGCAAGCGCTTTGCCGATTGGCCAAGTGACGTCAAGGGCAACAACGATCTGCTGGTGCTGACGCGCCCGGACGTGATCGGCGCCATCGAGAAAGCTTATCTGGACGCTGGCGCTGACATTCTCGAAACCAACACCTTCAACGCCACACAGGTTTCCCAGGCTGATTACGGCATGGAAGAAATCGTCTACGAGCTGAACGTGGAAGGTGCTCGACTGGCTCGCAAAGTCGCTGACGCCAAGACGCTGGAAACCCCTGACAAGCCGCGCTTCGTCGCCGGTGTTCTCGGCCCGACCAGCCGTACCTGCTCACTGTCGCCAGACGTGAACAACCCCGGCTATCGCAACGTGACGTTCGATGAGCTGGTAGAAAACTACACGGAAGCGACTCGCGGTCTGATTGAAGGCGGCGCAGACCTGATCCTGATCGAAACCATTTTCGACACCCTCAATGCCAAGGCGGCGATCTTTGCCGTGCAGGGCGTCTTCGAAGAGATCGGTTTTGAATTGCCGATCATGATTTCCGGGACCATCACCGACGCCTCCGGCCGCACCCTCTCCGGCCAGACCACTGAAGCGTTCTGGAACTCGGTCAGCCATGCCAAGCCGATCTCGGTGGGCTTGAACTGCGCGCTGGGTGCCAGCGATCTGCGCCCGTACCTGCAAGAGCTGTCGAACAAGGCCAGCACTTACGTCTCCGCGCACCCTAACGCGGGCTTGCCGAACGAGTTTGGCGAATACGACGAACTGCCGAGCCAGACCGCAAAAATCATCGAGGAGTTCGCCCAAAGCGGCTTCCTGAACATCGTCGGTGGCTGCTGCGGCACGACGCCGGGCCACATCAAGGCAATCGCTGAGGCAGTCGCCGGTTATGCCCCACGGCAAATTCCGGACATCCCGAAAGCCTGTCGCCTGTCCGGCCTTGAGCCGTTCACCATTGATCGCAACTCGCTGTTCGTCAACGTCGGCGAGCGAACCAACATCACCGGTTCCGCCCGCTTTGCCCGTCTGATCCGTGAAGATAACTACACCGAAGCCCTGGAAGTCGCCCTGCAACAGGTCGAAGCCGGTGCCCAAGTGATCGACATCAACATGGACGAAGGGATGCTGGACTCGAAGAAGGCCATGGTGACCTTCCTCAACCTGATCGCAGGCGAGCCGGATATCTCCCGGGTGCCTATCATGATCGACTCCTCCAAGTGGGAAGTGATTGAAGCGGGCCTCAAGTGCATTCAGGGCAAGGGCATCGTCAACTCGATCAGCATGAAAGAAGGCGTCGAGCAGTTCATCCATCACGCAAAACTCTGCAAGCGTTACGGCGCCGCAGTTGTGGTGATGGCGTTCGACGAAGACGGCCAGGCCGACACCGAAGCGCGCAAAAAAGAAATCTGCAAACGCTCCTACGACATTCTGGTCAATGAGGTCGGCTTCCCGCCGGAAGACATCATTTTCGACCCGAACATCTTCGCCATTGCCACCGGCATCGAAGAGCACAACAACTATGCAGTCGACTTCATTAACGCCTGTGCCTACATCCGCGACGAACTGCCTTACGCGCTGACGTCGGGCGGTGTGTCCAATGTTTCGTTCTCGTTCCGCGGCAATAACCCGGTGCGGGAAGCGATTCACTCGGTGTTCTTGCTGTACGCGATCCGTAACGGCCTGAGCATGGGCATCGTCAACGCCGGGCAGCTGGAGATCTACGACCAGATACCGGCCGAGTTGCGTGACTGTGTGGAAGACGTAGTACTTAACCGCACAGCTGACGGCACCGATGCGTTGCTGGCGATTGCTGACAAGTTTAAGGGCGACGGCAGCGTCAAAGAAGCGGAAACCGAAGAATGGCGCGGCTGGCCGGTGAACAAGCGCCTGGAACATGCGCTGGTCAAGGGTATTACCACGCACATCGTTGAAGACACCGAAGAGTCCCGTCAGTCATTCGCCCGCCCGATCGAAGTGATCGAAGGCCCGCTGATGTCCGGCATGAACATCGTCGGCGACCTGTTCGGCTCGGGCAAAATGTTCCTCCCGCAAGTGGTCAAGTCCGCTCGCGTAATGAAGCAGGCCGTTGCCCACCTGATCCCGTTCATCGAACTGGAAAAAGGTGACAAGCCAGAAGCCAAGGGCAAGATCCTCATGGCTACGGTCAAGGGCGACGTGCACGATATCGGTAAAAACATTGTGGGTGTGGTGCTGGGTTGCAATGGCTATGACATTGTCGACCTCGGTGTGATGGTGCCTGCAGAGAAGATCCTGCAAGTCGCTAAAGAACAAAAGTGCGACATCATCGGCCTATCTGGCCTGATTACTCCGTCGCTGGATGAAATGGTCCACGTAGCCCGGGAAATGCAGCGCCAGGACTTTCATCTGCCACTGATGATCGGCGGCGCGACCACCTCCAAAGCGCACACGGCGGTGAAGATCGAACCCAAGTACAGCAACGATGCAGTGATTTACGTGACAGACGCCTCGCGCGCAGTGGGCGTGGCCACACAGTTGCTGTCCAAGGAACTGAAACCGGCGTTCATCGAGAAGACCCGTCTTGAATACATCGAAGTCCGCGAACGTACTTCGGCTCGCAGCGCTCGCACCGAGCGCCTGAGCTACGGCGCTGCGGTTGCCAAGAAACCGCAGTTTGACTGGGCGACCTACAACCCGGTGAAACCGACGTTTACGGGCGCCAAGGTGCTGGAAAACATCGATCTGGACGTGCTTGCCGAATACATCGACTGGACGCCGTTCTTTATTTCCTGGGATCTGGCCGGCAAATATCCGCGCATTCTCACTGACGAAGTAGTTGGCGAAGCGGCGACGTCACTGTTTGCCGATGCTCAGCAACTGCTGCGCAAGTTGATTGATGAAAAACTGATCAGCGCCCGCGCCGTGTTTGGTTTCTGGCCTGCCAATCAGGTGAATGACGACGATCTGGAAGTCTACGGCGACGATGGCCTGCCGCTGGCGAAGCTGCATCACCTGCGTCAGCAGATCATCAAGACCGATGGCAAACCAAACTTCTCGCTGGCTGACTTTGTTGCACCTAAAGACAGCGGCGTCACTGACTATATCGGCGGCTTCATTACTACCGCTGGTATCGGCGCCGAAGAGGTTTCCAAGGCTTATCAGGACGCGGGCGACGACTACAACGCGATTATGGTCAAAGCCTTGGCCGACCGCCTCGCGGAAGCCTGTGCCGAGTGGCTGCACCAACAAGTGCGTAAAGAGCACTGGGGCTATGCCAAGGATGAGCAACTGGACAATGACGCGCTGATCAAAGAGCAATACGCGGGTATCCGCCCTGCTCCCGGCTATCCAGCCTGCCCGGATCACACCGAGAAAGGCACGCTGTTCGAACTGCTGGACCCGATGCCGGACGGCAAACCAGGCAAAAGCGGCGTGTTCCTCACCGAACATTACGCCATGTTCCCGGCGGCGGCGGTCAGCGGCTGGTACTTCGCCCACCCACAGGCGCAATACTTCGCCGTGGGCAAGGTCGACAAGGATCAGGTGGAAAGTTACACCGCGCGTAAAGGTCAGGACTTGAATGTGACCGAGCGCTGGCTGGCGCCGAATCTGGGGTATGACGAGTAAGCTGCTGCTCTATATTGGAGGTTTCCTCCTGTAGGAGCCCGAGCTTGCTCGCGATGCGGTCGCCCTGGTTCTTCAGGGCCACCGTGTCATCGTTCATCGCGAGCAAGCTCGG
>NZ_LOHG01000010.1:142272-255826 GCF_022790535.1 Pseudomonas maioricensis | reverse complement strand
ACTGAAGATGGCGTGATCCTTGAGCACCAGCGCGATAATTTCGGGAACAGTCTTGCCCTGAAAGATCCGATGATTGCTGCGGTATTCCAGTCGCTTGAGACTGGGCACCAACTGGATGAAATAGTGGGTGAAGCGCTTGCCGGAATCACCCTGAGCGATTTCGCAGATCTGTCCGTGAAGGCCATTACCGTCGGCGTCGAACCTCAGAAACGCCAGGCGGTGTAACAAGTCCTCCAGTTTGAGATTGGCACGCTCGCTGACCAGCTCTATCCGCACGCTGAACGGTCGGCTGATGGATTCCTTGGCGGTAAAGGCCAGCACTCGCAGGTCATGCTCAAGCCCGGCGATTTCCAGCGTGAACGAGGCGCGATTGGCGGGGTTGAACATGGGCGAGTCCTTGGCCTGAGTAAAAGGCGGGACTTTGCCGACAGCAGCTCGATACGTCAGCCAGCCGATGCAGAGCAGGTTTGTAGGAAGCTTCCGAAACACGAGAAGTCTCCGTTACAGGATTACAGCCTGCCAAGACGTCTCTTATGGATAACCAGGTAGCCAACGCATTGCTTGTTCCCCCAGAAAAAGCGATGCTCCACCGCATAGCAATCGACGGTACTTATAAGAAGGAAACATCATGGCCCTGAACAAGCCAACCCAGGAACTCAAGCGCCACCTGAAAGGGACAGCCGCTAATCTTGAAAGCACTGCCAACGAAATACTCAAGCTTGCCGAACAAATGACTGATGTCGACGTCACGGCCATTCTGCAGTTGGTCAATCGCCTATACGGCGATGCTGACCAGCTCAAAGCCTACGCAGACGAGATCAAAGCCAAGCGGATCGTTCGCGCCAAAGCGCTTTAAGCGTCGCACTGCTCGTGTCTGAATCAGTGATCAATGCAGGGACCTTCAATGCTTCCTTCTACCGTCAGTGCCAGCGCTAACCTGAAGCATCTGCACATGCAGAAATGGCGCGGCCGTGTCGGTATGTCATTGGCGGCCTGTCTTTCGATCCTCGCGGGCATGACCGACGCCATAGGGTTTATGGCAACCGGCGACTACGTCTCTTTCATGAGCGGCAACACCACACGTCTGGCAGTGGCAATCAGCGATGGCGACCTGAACACCACGTCCCGCCTGTTGCTGGCAATCATCACCTTTGTAGCGGGCAACGCACTGGGTGTCATTGTCGCCCGTCTCGCCGGTCGACGCGCCCTGCCCTTGCTGCTGAGTATCGGCATGCTGCTGTGTGCTGCTGCGGCATGGCCGATGGGCTCGCAACTTCTTACAGTGATGGCGGCCATTCTGGCCATGGGCATGCTCAATGCGGCCGTCGAACAGGTTAACGGGCTGCCGGTGGGGCTGACATACGTGACGGGGGCTCTTTCACGTTTCGGGCGTGGCCTGGGCCGCTGGATGCTGGGCGAGCGCCGTGACGGCTGGCGGATACAGTTGGTGCCGTGGGCGGGCATGTGCATGGGCGCCGTCATCGGCGCATTGCTGGAGAACCGCCTGGGAGCCAATGCCCTGCTGATCAGTGGCGCATTTGCCGCATTGCTTGGGCTTTTGACGCTGTTTATCCCCCACCGCTGGCAACGTCGTTATATGCCACGATGAGTCTTCAAACTGTCACCTTTGCGTCATATAGCCTGATTAACATCTGAGGACTTTTCCTACAGGTGAGCGCCCGACATGTCTCCTT
The DNA here is from genome assembly GCF_022790535.1 of Pseudomonas maioricensis. Taxonomy (GTDB): domain Bacteria; phylum Pseudomonadota; class Gammaproteobacteria; order Pseudomonadales; family Pseudomonadaceae; genus Aquipseudomonas; species Aquipseudomonas maioricensis. The sequence continues at coordinate 254,132 of NZ_LOHG01000010.1, read as the reverse complement.
CCCACGAAAATCTCGCGCGTCGCATCCACCGTGAACTGCTCGATCACAACGACGAAGAGCTGGAACTCGAACTGGCTGAAGACGAGTACAGCCTCGACAAGCTTTTCGAAAGCGACATCAGTGACAGCGACGAGAAACAGGCCCGCCACCTGTATTTCAGCGAGCTGTTCCGCCTGCAGGGCGAACTGGTCAAGTTACAAAGCTGGGTGGTGAAGACCGGTCACAAAGTAGTGATCCTTTTCGAGGGCCGCGATGCCGCCGGGAAAGGTGGCGTGATCAAGCGTATTACCCAGCGGCTTAACCCTCGGGTCTGCCGTGTCGCCGCGCTGCCCGCGCCCAACGACCGTGAACGCACTCAGTGGTATTTCCAGCGCTACGTTTCACATCTGCCTGCCGCCGGAGAAATCGTTCTGTTCGACCGCAGTTGGTACAACCGTGCCGGTGTCGAAAAGGTCATGGGTTTTTGCGATGACGATCAGTACGAAGAGTTTTTCCGTACCGTCCCCGAGTTCGAACGCATGCTCGCTCGCTCCGGCATACAGCTGATCAAATACTGGTTCTCGATTTCCGATCAGGAACAGCACCTGCGCTTTCTCAGCCGCATCCATGACCCGCTCAAGCAATGGAAGCTCAGCCCAATGGACCTGGAGTCTCGGCGGCGCTGGGAGGATTACACCAAAGCCAAGGAAATCATGCTTGAGCGCACCCACATCGCTGAAGCGCCCTGGTGGGTCGTGCAGGCTGACGACAAGAAGACCGCGCGCCTGAATTGCATTCATCACCTGCTTGGCCAAATGCCCTACGAAGAAGTCGAGCAACCCGCCATTGAGCTGCCTGAACGGCAGCGCCGCGAGGACTACAGCCGTGTGCCAACGCCAAGTGAGCTGATCATCCCGCAGGTCTATTAAGCCGCGCGTCGATGTGAATGCCGGTCAGGCGTTCACATCGGCTACGTTCAGCTTGCGCAATAAATCCCGCTTCTTGCTGCGATGCCCCTGCATGCGAATCAGCAAGTCATCCAGTGTCTTCATGGCATCGAGAATATGCGGTCCTTTATTAAGCATGACGCATTCCGCTCGTACCCCCATCGCCGCATCAGTAATTTCCGCGCGCGTGGCGGCGCCTTTCTTGGCCAGAGATTCCAGCACCTGAGTGGCCCAGATCACCGGCACATGCGCAGCCTCGCAGATACACAGGATTTCTTCCTGTAGCTCCGCCGTGCGCTCGAAGCCGTTCTCCACGGCCAGGTCGCCCCGGGCAATCATCACCCCCAGACGCGGCCTCTGCATGCCTGCCAGCAGCAAGGCTGCCAGGCTTTCGAAGCCGCGACGCGTTTCGATTTTCAGCACCACGCCCAAGTGCTCGGCATCGAGCCGTTGCAAGTGCGCAAGCAGGGACTTGACGTCTTCCGGGCTGTTGACGAACGACATCTCCACGACGTCCGCATGTTGAGCAGCAAACTCAAGGGCACCGATATCTTCCGCCGACAGAGCGCCAAGTTTCAGGTCACTGTCCGGCAGGTTGATACCCTTGTCGCTCTTCAACCTGCTCCCCCCTGGCGCATGGGTGATTCGGACAGACACGGCATCCTCATGCACTGACTGGATGCGTCCACCGATTTTTCCGTCGTCAAACCAGACAGGCTCATTGGCGCGCAGATCCTTGAACACTTCCGGCAACGTGCAACCGATGCGCGCCGGTGTCAGGACCTTACCGGCATTGTCCAGGACAGCGGGATGGCCATAGTCAGCATCTGCACCCAGTAAAAGCACATCACCTTCGTTCAACAAGATACTTTGCTCACGCACCGGGACCGCGGTGACGCGCGACGACTTCTTGCGACCGCGATGCTTTTTCAGCTGCAATTCGACGCCCGGGATCACATAGGCAGTCTTACGTAACTCAGCCCGACAGCCTTGGTCGGTGACCTCCACGATTAACAACGAACGCGCTGAATCCCTTGCATCCCTAAACTCGAGCTGGTCATCGGCCTGCAGCTGTTCAAGCCACGGGGTTGGTAATTGAAAGCAATACTCAGCGTTCGGGCAGGCTTGAAGATCTGCTACCAGCCAGACACTGGCGGCCGTGACTACGCGTCCGAAATCATCTTTACGGGGGCGGATTTTCAACACAGCCGGACCAGGCTGTATCCGGCCGGTGCGCAATTTCGGACCCGCCAAATCCATCATTACCTGACAGGGTTTGCCCGCTTTGGCAGCTGCACTTCGGGCGTGCCTGATCATTTTCAGCCATGCATCAGGTTCGTCGTGGGCACAGTTGATACGCTGGCAATCCATGCCAGCCTCGATCAGATCACTCACCAGCTGCGGATTTGTCGCGGCTTCCTGCGGCATTGTCACCATGATACGGACGCCCCTCTCCGGCTGCGGACCGCCAAATAGCTGATCTGCGTGGAGTTCCAAAAGCGCACTTCCCACACCCGCCTCTAATGTACCTGCGGTCTCATGCAGCTGCGCTCCGGGGAGTAACCGCTGCATGACATCAATGACTCTGTCGACCGATGAAAGCGCATTCGCTTCACAGCGTCCCAGAGAGGACAGCCCGAGATCTGCCAGCTGCCTTTGTAGAGGACGAATATCGTGGCGACGCAGCGCGAGGTAGCCCAGCAGGTTGCGTGCACTGTCCTGATAATCAGGATGCACGGCCATGGCTTCGATCGGCGTCCGGGCCGCTGCCTCCATCTTGATGCGCAAAAAAGACAGACGCTTGAGAGCAGCGCGTATCTGCTGCTCATCTAATACGTTGAAGTCGGCTTCTATTATTGTCATGGCGGGTGCTCACCGGGAATGAGGGGCCATTGCGGTCCGTCAGACAAGCACCGGGAGCCGAGCAATGTGTGGACTTCGAGGCTAAAGCCCGGTTGTGACAATATTCTTACCCGGAGCGGCCAGTAGATAGACGGCGCTCCCAAGGCCGGAAAAATAGATTGGACGCTAACGATTTTCATCCTTAACCTTGCCAGCCTGTTTGTGCGCAACGGGTCTGGCCTGAATGTTTGCTGTTCTCAACGTATTGCTGCCGATTTTTGCCTTGATCCTGCTGGGGTTCATCTGCCGTCGTACAAATCGTCTGGGGCCCAACGCTGCATCGGAAATCAACCGGATGGTGGTCTGGCTGTGTTTGCCAGCACTGCTGTTCAGCGTGACGGCAACCTCCACCTGGGAACAGATCTGGCACCCGGGTTTTGTTATCGGTTTCACGTTGAGCACCTTGTCGGTATTCGTCATCACGCTGCTGCTGCGCTGGAAAAAAGGCACTAACCTGGCCGACGCCAGTATCGACGCGCTCGGTGGTTCCTATGCCAATGCCGGTTATATCGGCATTCCTCTGTGCGTAATGGTGCTCGGCCAGGAAGGACTGGAACCGGCGCTGGTCGGGGCGCTTCTGGTGGTATGCGTATTATTTGGCCTGGCGCTGGTCTGCGTGGAAGTCGGGCTGCAAACCGAACGCAGGCCGCACCGTATTGCCTTCAAAGTATTCCTGGCGCTGGCGAAAAACCCTCTTGTGGTGTCTCCGCTCCTTGGCGCGTTATGGGCCAGCACCGGCGCGCCGCTTCCCGGTGCCCTGGAAAAACTGCTCAGCCTCTTGGGTGCGGCGACCAGCCCCTGCGCACTAGTCGCGCTTGGCTTGTTCCTCGCCGAAAAACAGCAAGGCACACGCGAGGGGACATCGCTACTGGTTCTGATCAAGCTGATCGGCCACCCGCTGCTGACCTGGGTGCTGGTGTTTCATGTCTTCGACGTGCCGCTCTTGTGGGCCAATGCCGCCCTGCTGCTTAGTGCACTGCCCACCGGCACTGGCCCGTTCATGCTGGCCGAGTATTACAAGCGCGAGGCGTCACTGGTCTCCAGCACAATTCTGGTTTCGACCCTCGGCTCGCTGGTGACGCTGTCGATCTGCCTGTACCTGATCAGCCATCCGGCTTGACGTCGCTGCCCGTCCGGCATCGATAACGTTTAACATGTCGCGCCCTTTCGCCACTGATCGCCTGTCATGACCCCAGAAGCACTCGCCATCCTTAACCAGCATCTGCTTGATGCCCTGCAAACCGCGCCCGATGAAACCCGGCGTTTGTTTCATGGCCGGGGCCGCGTCTGGCCAGGACTTGAGCAGCTCACCGTCGACTGGATGCAGGGCGTGGTCCTGGTTTCGCTGTTCCGCGAGCCTGCAAAGCCCGAACTGGACGCGCTGACCGAATTGCTGCTGGAACTGACCCGCACGCCGCAATGGCTGAATAGCAAGGCACACACCTTGTTGTTGCAACACCGCTACTTGCCGGAAAGCACCACCGAGTGGCTGCTGGGGGAACGAGTGGAAGAATGGCAGATCACTGAAAGCGGTCTGCACTTCAAGGTCGATCTGGGCAGGAAGCAGAACTGCGGGCTGTTTCTGGACATGCGTTACGGGCGCGACTGGGTGCGTGCTAACGCGCAGGGCAAACGGATATTGAATCTGTTCGCCTACACCTGTGGCTTTTCCGTCGCGGCCATCGCAGGCGGCGCTGAACACGTGGTCAACCTGGACATGTCCCGGGCGGCACTCACCCGCGGCCGCGAGAACCATCGCCTCAATCAGCATGACCTGCGCAACGTCAGCTTTCTGGATCATGAGCTGTTCAAGTCCTGGGGAAAGGTCAAAAAATCCGGGCCTTATGACCTCGTTATTATTGATCCGCCCTCCTTCCAGCGCGGCAGCTTCCTGCTCGACAAGGATTACCAGAAAGTGCTGCGGCGTATGCCGGAGCTGCTAGTGCCGGGAGGTCAGGTGCTGGCCTGCATGAATGAACCAAGCCTGGGCTCCAGTTTCCTGATAAACCACACCGCCATCGAATCTCCGGCCCTCCGCTTCGAGCAACGCCTGGCGAACCCGCCGGAGTTCCCCGACGCCGAAGCCGAAGGCGGACTCAAGGCATTGCTCTTTACTGATACATCGCAAGCCGCAGCGGATATAACATAACACCAATAGTTAGTAAGCTTTGCAACTTTAAACTTAACCAAGTGGATCCAATTAATATTTAATGGCGTCAAATAAACCACTTCTTGAAGCCCTTAAAGTTTCAGTTATAAACGCCGATGGACTTGAATAACCCGCCCTGTGCAAACAACAAAACTTTTTTACACAGGTGATGGTTTTTTCACATTGTGGCGACTACATTGATGGCAAGTCGCCATGAGATAGATCAGTTGAATCTCAGCTATCGCAGTGTGGCGATTCGAGGTATCTCGGCATGAAAACAAGAAATATAAAACTGACCACCAGAGCCCTGTTCAGCTTCGGCATCATCTGTTCATTATTGATCGGCCTTGGCGTTGCCTCGCTGCTCAAAATGGACGACATCCATGACTCCGCATCCGACCTGCAAAATAACTGGCTGCCCAGCGTCAGACAGGCTGGCAGGATAGAGACCGCCATGCTTCTGTATCGCCTGGACGCGAGGCGTTTTGTCATGGATGACGCACGCCAGGGCGAAGCATCGATCAAGAAAATCAATCAACTTAAAGCCAACTTGAGCACCGCCACTCAAGACTATGCACCGATGGTCGGTGGCGCTGACGAGAAAGAGCTGTTCAATAAAGTCTCGGCCAACGTCAGTTCCTACCAAAGCAAAATCGACGAACTGATGGAGCTGAGTAAAACCCGCACCTACCAGGAAATGGCGGTATTCATACAAGACACTTCCAAGCCTCAGGCCGTGGCACTGCAAAACTCGATCGAGGAGTTGATTGCCATTAATGAGAAAGGTGCAGATCAGTCTGGCGCCATCGCGGATGGAAGTTTTACCAGCGGGCGCTACATATCAATGATATTCATTGTTATCGCCGTGCTTGTAACGATAGTTGTAGCGGTGGCGTTTACCCGAAGTATTACCCAGCCTATTCAAACCTTGTTGATCACCACCCGCAAGATTGCCGACGGCGACTTACGCACGACGGTCGAAATCAGCGGCGCAGATGAAATGACCGAGCTGCAGACTGCCACGGCAACGATGCTCGCGAGTCTCAAAGGCACGATCCAGCACATATCGGACTCATCAGGACAACTCGCCTCCGCTGCCGAGGAAATGAGCTCGATCACCAAAGAATCCAATGCCGGTATCCAGCGTCAGAGTATGGAAACCGAACAGGCAGCCACGGCCGTTAACGAGATGACCGCTGCTGTCGAAGAGGTCGCACGCAATGCGGTTGCTGCCTCTCAATCAACCCAGGCATCAGAACGCTCGGCCCGAACCGGGCAGGAACGCGTCAGCCAGACCATCGCCTCGCTGGAAAAACTCAGCACCACGGTCGAGCGCACCGGCGTTGAAGTCGAAGGCCTGGCCAACCAGGCACAGCATATTGCCAAGGTGCTGGACGTGATTGGCTCCATCGCCGAACAAACCAACCTGCTCGCCTTGAACGCCGCCATCGAAGCAGCACGCGCCGGTGAACAAGGTCGCGGGTTTGCCGTGGTGGCCGACGAAGTCCGCGCACTGGCCCACAGGACCCAGACGTCTACCCGGGAAATCGAGCAGATGATTCAGGGCATCCAGAAAGACTCGACGCTGGCGGTGCAGTCGATGAAACAAAGCACGCTTGAAGCCGGGTCGACATTGCAGATTGCCCATGAGGCCGGTATCGCGATCAAGGAAATCACCTCTGCAATCTCCGACATTAATGAGAGAAACATGCTGATTGCCACGGCGTCAGAGCAGCAGGCGCAAGTCGCGCGCTCGGTTGACCAGAACCTGGTGAGCATCCGCGATCTATCTTCACAAAGCTCATCAGCGGCCAGCCAGACCTCATTGGCCAGTAATGAGCTGTCGCAACTGGCCGTAGGCCTTAATCGTCTGGTAGCGAGGTTCTCGGTGTAGCAACCGCGGGAAAAGCCCGATCAGCTCCGAATGCGCTGATCGTGAAATTCAGCCATAACAAAAGCGAGTCATTATCGTGCTGAAACATATCTCTGTGACCGAGCTGCGGCTTGGCATGTACGTACACGAATTCTGCGGCTCAGGGATAGAGCAGTCATTCTGGAAACACGGATTCATGCTCTCGAACGAGCATGACTTACAACGCATCCTTGATGCCAGAGTCGCTGAACTCTGGATTGATGACAGCCGAGGCGCCAGCCCGATACCCGCCACCTCGCTGCAACCAGACCCAACGCTGCCCACCAGCCTGCGGACCATCGCCAGCCGACCGATTCCGCACCGTGTTGCACTCAATCAGGAAATCTCCAGGTCGCTCAAGCTTTGCGCTCACTCCAGGGCGGCAGTCGAGAAGATGTTCAGCGATTTGCGCATGGGCCGGGTCATTGAGATGGAGCAGGTCAGCGAACTGGTCGAGGAAATCTCCGACTCGATTTCTCGACATCCTGACGCTTTGATTAGCCTCGCCCGCCTGAAAACCTGCGATGAATACACCTACATGCACTCGGTCGCGGTCTGCGCACTAATGATCGCCCTCGCCCGCCAGCTTGGGCTGCCGCCTGCACTGGTTCACGAGGCGGGTATCGCAGGCCTGATGCATGACATTGGCAAAGTGGTGATCCCGTTGACCATCCTGAACAAGCCAGGCGCGCTCAGCGATGAGGAATTCATGACCATGCGCAGCCACTCCGAGTGTGGCGCCAATATGTTGATGCAGAGCCAGCATTTCAGCTCGCGCGTCATGGACGTCTGCCTGCATCACCATGAAAAGATCGATGGCACGGGTTACCCGCACAGACTGGCTGGCAGCCAGATCAGCCTGTTCGCCCGGATGGGCGCGGTATGCGATGTCTATGACGCCGTCACCTCGGACCGCCCCTACAAAGAAGCCTGGGGGCCTGCCGAAGCCATTCACCGCATGGCCCAATGGCAAGGTCACTTTGATGAAAAAGTCTTCCAGGCGTTCGTCAAATGCGTCGGCATTTATCCGGTCGGCGCGCTGGTTCGCCTGCAAAGCGGAAGAATTGGCGTGGTCACCGAGCAGCATGAGAAGTCGTTGCTCACACCCAAGGTCCGGGTGTTCTTTTGCGCCAACAACCATGAGTACATCGCGCAGACCACCGTCAACCTCGCGGCGTTAGTGGGTCAGGACCGCATCGTGGGCCGTGAATCAGCGAAGGAATGGGGATTCAGCAATCTGGACGAACTGTGGTTAGAGACGAGCGTGAGGACTCAGTCGAGTTGTGGCTAGCGCACAGAACTTGTAGGCGCTGACAATTGCCCTGTTGGAGCGAGGCTTGCCCGCAAATCATTCGCGGGCAAGCCTCGCTCCAACAGACAGTGCAGTCTTATGAAAGCGGTGCTTAGACTTACATCAGAACTTGAACGCCTGACGTCCGATCAGCAGCCATTTCCCGCCCTGCTTCTGCCAGATCTGGAAATTCTCGATTTCGGTAGGGACAACCTTGCCACTGTTCACTGCATCGGCGGAAAAGTGGTTGCGAACCAGCGCGGTATCACCCGACAGGGTGACGTGCTGCTTCTGCATCTCAAGCCTGTTGAAAGCGCTCTTGCCGGTTTCGATATCGGCAATAAAAGCTTTCTTGTCCTGGATGTTTCCGCTGGAGTGCCCGTAAGTGAGGTTCTCAGCGGTCAACGCCTGCAGTTGCGCAATATCTTTGTGCCACATGGCTTGGGTAAGTTGATCGACAGCCTTTTCTACATCAGCCTGATCCGACGCCTGGGCAGTTGCAATGTAGCCACTGAACAGGCAGAGAAATGCAGCGAGCAGTTTGAAACTCTTGGTCATGGTTGTTCCTTGTTATTGTTTATTGGTGACGCGTACAAGATCGAATTATCTTATACGACGTCTTACAACATAGCTTATTTATCAAGCCAGGCAAACGTGATTTTCAAGCCTGAGGTTTTAGTCGATTAAACCCATACTTATATGTGGTTATTAAGCAGTCGCTTTTTTAAAAACCTCGGGACCTGAAACGCAAAAACCCGGCAATGCCATTAAGGCAGTGCCGGGTTTCTGGTTCGGGTTTCAAGTGGCCATTGCTGACCGCTTCACCCGGTACCTCTGAAGATAAGGCGTGTTACAGCGCCATATCAGCAGCAGGGTTGCTTGGCTGCGGCTTGGCCGGTTTGGCCGGTGCAGCGCTGGCAGCAGGATACGCCGCAGGGTCGATTACCGGCGGCTTGGTCAGCTGCAGGACTTCAGCAGTGTAATCCCACGACTGCTGAACGCGCTCAGGCGAGCCATTCAGCTTGGTGCCGTAGCTCGGAACGATCTGGCGCATACGGGCTTGCCACTCTGGAGTAGCAACCTTGTCCTTGAAAGCCTTCTCAAGCACGTCGATCATGATCGGAGGAGCAGTCGATGCACCTGGGGAAGCGCCCAGCAGGCCTGCAATAGAGCGGTCCTGAGAGAAAACAACCTCGGTACCCAGCTTCAACACACCGCCTTTTTCAGCATCGCGCTTGATGATCTGCACGCGCTGACCGGCTTGCCACAAGCGCCAGTCTTCTTTCTTGGCGTGTGGGAAGTACTCTTTCAGTGCGTTGAAGCGATCGTCATCCGACATCATCAACTGACCAGCCAGATACTCGATCAGCGGATACTGCTCAACACCAACCTTGGTCATCGGCCACACGTTATGAGTCGTGGTGGTCGACAGCAGGTCGAGGTAAGAGCCTTCCTTGAGGAACTTGGTGGAGAAGGTCGCGAATGGTCCAAACAGGATCATGCGCTTGCCGTCCAGCACACGGGTGTCCAGGTGCGGCACGGACATGGGTGGCGCGCCAGTCGAGGCGATACCATAGGCCTTGGCCATGTGCTGAAGAGCGAGGTCTTGATTCTCGGTCACCAGGAACGAACCACCGACCGGGAAGCCGCCGTATTCGCGAGCCTCTGGGATGTCAGCTTTTTGCAGCAGCTTCAACGCACCGCCACCCGCACCGACAAACACGAATTTCGCATCTGTGCCGTGAGTGGTGCCGTCTTTCAGATTTTTGTACTCGACGTGCCAGCTGCCGTCCTTGTTACGCGTAATCGCGTTGACTTCGCTCGACAACTTCAGGTCGAAGTTGGGCTTGGTCTGCAGATTGGCAACGTATTGACGAGTCACTTCGCCCCAGTTCGCATCGGTACCGAGCGGCGACCAGGTGGCAGCGATTTTCTGGCTTGGATCACGGCCTTCCATCATCAGTGGAACCCACTGCTTGATTTGTGCCTGATCTTCGCTGTACTGCATGCCGGCGAACAGTGGGCTGGTTTTCAGCGCCTCGTAGCGGGCCTTGAGGAATTTGACGTTATCGTCACCCCACATGAAGCTCATGTGCGGGGTAGAGTTGATGAACGAATGCGGATTCTTCAAAACGCCGTTCTTGACCTGCCACGCCATGAACTGACGGGTGACCTGGAACGCTTCGTTGATCTCGATGGCCTTGGCGATCTCGATCTTGCCGTCTTTACCGTACGGGGTGTAGTTCGACTCGGCCAGGGCAGAGTGACCGGTACCGGCATTGTTCCAGCCGTTGGAGCTTTCTTCGGCAACCTTGTCGAGACGCTCGACCATTTCCATGGTCCAGGTCGGCTCCAGCTCGTTGAGCCATGTGCCGAGCGTGGCGCTCATGATGCCGCCGCCGATCAACAACACATCGACTTTCTTGGCTTCTTCTGCATGCAAAGGCGTAAGTCCCATCGACAGCGCCAGGCCCAGAAGGGCTGTGTTCACTTTTTTTAACATACTGTGATTTCCAGGATAGAACGTCATCCCTCCGTCAATCTACGCATCTGATACCGGTTACACGCATGCGACGTGGCATCGTGAACATCGGCAATCGGCAGGACCGACGGCTGGACATACAAGGCTGATTTACTGCTATCAACCTCACTCTCTTGTCTCTCCTGAGCTGACTTCTTGTTTGCCATTGTTTTCAGCTGCTGAGTGACATTGAATCTCTTGGTACATCGTCGGAATAAACAGCCCCGACAACCTTGTTACAACCAGCACCCAGGCCTTTCACGGAACAACATCTGATATTTGTCACACCAGAAGATCATGCGATGTTAAGCACATATGTACACGTGTTTCGGGAACCGCGAACGGTAATTGTAATCGGATACAGGTTGCGGAGCGAACTTTTACCGATAATCAAACGTGCGTATTAATCAATAGTGTCATTGGACGCTGGTCTTTGACGCGCATCAACAAGGGCTTTGGCTTGTCGCGTCAGTTGATCCAGATGCCGATCACGCTGTTTCTCAGCCTCTATCATCGGCCGTTTTCCGTGCTGCTGAAGTAGATATGCATGAATTTGCCGAATCTCCAGCGAATTGTAGATCGGCGCAACGTCCAGCACTGCCACCAACCCCTCAGTGCCGTGATCCCACGTGTTCATCAGGACCTGTGGACCGCGCGCGGCCAGAACCTGAAACCCCATTGCTTCGAAGCGCGGCACGGCGGCGGCGCGACAGGCAAGTTCGGCGTGCGGGTAGCGTCCGGTCATCTCCTTGAGCATGCCGCGCGCCACGCCTTTGCGGCGCTGGCTGGCTTGCACGGCCATAAACGCTACCGCGCACGCATCCGGATCATCCTTGACGGGCAAATACAGCAGAAAGCCGATAACGGTGTCCGGCTCATCAGCGTCCAGCGCGACGATCAATTCCACAGGGATCCCTTTGGACCCGTCCATGGCCTCGATATAAAGGTGAACCTCGAAGCCGACGCCATATTGATAGAGGCTGTACAACGGATTGCTGGGCGCGATGTTGACCATGCTGATGTCAGTGATGTAATCCACCACCATCTGCATGATCTGGCTTTTGATGGACTCGGGTGGCGGGTTTTCAAAGCGGGTAACGGTGAACATCGGGGTAGCGGCTCCAGACTTCAGGTCATCCCCGGACCGACGTCATCGGTCCGAGGTGGCGCCATCATACCCGCTATTGGTATCAGAACAGAGCGCGCAACGCCGCACTGCTCTGTAGCGGTCAAAGGCACTGAATAGACGCGATTTTCATGTGGGAGCGGTGCTTGCCCGCGATAGAGGCGACGCGTTCTGAAGTACAAACCGCGGTGTTCTTATCGTCGGAATGCCGCCCAGACCAAGCACCGCTCCCACATGAAATCGAGTTTGATCCGCGATAACGGTGTGCCAAGGACAGTTCCCCAATGCCCATTTGCCTCACCGGTAAAGACTGCTTTAATCAGCCGACTGACCGAAGAAGGAGCGAACAGATGGAGCGTCTTACCGCGAAAGATTTTTCCCCGGAACTGCTTGAGTTGTACGACTACTACGCCCACGGCAAGATCAACAGACGTGAATTTCTTGATCGCGCCGCTGCCTTCACCGTATTCGGCCTGACGGCCAGCGCAGTACTCGCCTCGTTAAGCCCCAACTACGCGCTGGCCCAGCAGGTGGAATTCACCGACCCGGATATCGTCGCCGAATACGTCACCTACCCATCGCCCAAAGGTCACGGGCAGGTCCGCGCTTATCTGGTGCGCCCGGCAAAGGCCACCGGTAAGCTACCTGCAGTGGTTGTTGCACATGAAAATCGCGGGCTCAACCCCTATATCGAAGACGTCGCTCGCCGCGTGGCGAAAGCCGGTTTCATTGCCCTCGCCCCCGATGGCCTGACCTCAGTGGGCGGCTACCCGGGTAACGATGACAAAGGTCGCGAGCTGCAGCAGACCGTTAACCCGGAAAAACTGATGAACGACTTCTTCGCTGCCATCGAGTGGATGATGAAGCACGACGCGTCCACCGGCAAAGTCGGCATCACCGGCTTCTGTTATGGCGGCGGTGTTGCCAACGCGGCAGCCGTTGCATACCCCGAACTGGCTGCCGCCGTCCCCTTCTACGGACGTCAGGCCAACACCGCAGACGTGCCACGAATCAAGGCACCGCTATTGATCCACTACGGCGAACTGGACACCCGCATCAATGAAGGCGCAGCGGCTTATGAGCAGGCATTGAAAGCGGCTGGCAAAACGTATCAGGCATACGTTTATCCGGGGGCCAACCATGGTTTCCATAATGACTCCACTCCGCGCTACGACGAAGCGGCCGCCAAACTGGCCTGGGACCGGACGCTGGAGTGGTTTAACAAATACCTGGTTTGAGATAAATCGCTGTAGTCAGTCGGTCGATCTCCGGCTTGAATGCCTGGGAATCTGGCCGACTGCCAGCCAGTCAGAATGACAGCAGACCGCAGTGTCAGTAATAACGGTCTTCAGCCTTCAAAATTCCGATGCGTCTGATCGTCCACAGCGAGATCAATAGCGTCAGCAACGCTAGCGATAAGCAGCCAGTCATGATGAAAAAACCAGGCCTATGACTGTTGAGCTTGCCTGAAAAAGAGTTTTTCGACGGGAACCAGCGCGAGTACAGAACCGGCACCGTCTGCCCCACCTCATACGATTCGCTCTTCTCGGGCCAGTCACGAACGTAAGCGTCATCATGGGTTTGCTCGTTCTGATCGACGTACCGGTAGTGGATCAGCTTCATGTCGGAGGTTCTCGAAATGTCCTCCACTTGCGTCACGGTCGCGTTGACTTCAACCGCGCCTGTCTTGATCGCGCCGTAAATCAAACCGCTGCTTCGCGCCATGGCGGCGAGCACCAACATCACGCAACAAGCGATGATCAACAGAATGACCCGATTGTAGAGATGGTCTTTTTCAGCCTCACGCGGGTAATACATTTAACGGTCCTTCGTATAGAAACAGTGATGGGTCAGACAGCGGACGGCACCGTAACAGCGGGCAGAATCCGTGTCAAAAAGCCATCAATGCAGCAGGCATCTGACGAGAGCCCGGCCCTTCTGCGTTGCGAAAAAAGCAACAGAGCTATCACCCCATGAGGATTGATAGCGCCCCCTGTGCCTGCCCATACTCGGTCGACCCCAAAAAGGAGAAGGTCATGGATTCCCTTTGGCAGCGCCTGCAGGATCAAGCCCGACAGTTGGCTGATCGCAATCCCGTATTGAGCCAATATGTGCAGCAAGGGATTGTGTCGCAGCCCTCCTTCGAAACAGCGCTGGCAGCGAATCTTGCCCGGCAGCTCAAAGGCCAGGCCAACAATGCCGACCTGACGAACTGGTTCACCGACATCATTCGCGCCCATCCCGATATCGCATCAGCCGCAGCGGCAGACATCAATCATCTGGTGATCGTCAATCCGGCCTGCCCCGATCACCTGACCGCATTTCTGACTTTCCGGGGTATCCAGGCGGTGCAGGCCTATCGTATCGGCCACGCCTTGTGGAATGAAGGTGATATCCAGAGCGCAGTGCTGGTCCAGAACTGGGCAGCCAACACCTGGAGCATTGATATTCACCCGGCGGCCAGATTAGGCAAAGCGCTGTTCGTGGATCACGGCATCGGCCTGGTCATTGGCGAGACTGCTGTGGTTGAAGACGAAGTCAGCCTCTGGCATGGCGTAACACTGGGCAGCACGCTCGCGGAAGTTGGCGACCGTCATCCCAAGATCCGCCGAGGCGCATTGCTCTGTGCGGGTGCCACCGTACTGGGCAACATAGAAGTCGGCGCCAAGGCCATCGTGGCTGCCAATGCCGTGGTGCTCAAGCCGGTACCCGCGGGCGCAGTAGTCGCGGGCACACCGGCGAAAATCGTCGGTAGCGCACCGCATTCGCTGGCGACCCTGACCTCGAAAACCATCACCGAACGGGAGCAATGATCATGGCCGCAGCCGCTCAATCCCCACAGGGCATTGACCACCCGCTGGTTACCGTACGCAATCACCCGCAAGCCCTGGAGCTGTACCGCAAGATGGGTTTTGCCCCCTCGCCCGTCAGTTATCACCCATGGGGCACTGTCACCACGTTAGTAATGTTCCCGAGCAACTTTATCGAGATCATCGCCGTGGATGACGCCTCGAAATTTGGTACCAATTCGGTGAACGGCTTCTGCTTCGGTCGCCAGTTGGGCACGTTTATTGATCGCGGCGAAGAAGGTGTTTCGCTGGTGGCGCTGCACAGCAAGGACGCAGATGCCGACTACTCACGGCTGACAAAAGCGGGTCTGGCGAGCCAGGGTCGCATCGACTTCCGACGCAAGATGACCTTGCCCGACGGCAGCCCGGATGAAGCCGTAGTGTCCCTAGGGCTGTTCATGGACGAAAAGCATCCTGACGTGTCCAACTTCATCTGCCATCAACACCGCCCGGAATTGATCTGGGTACCGGAATGGCAAAATCATCCCAACGGTGCCGATGGCATCCTTGCAGTGACTTACCTCGCAGACCCTGCGCAACTGGAGCCCCGCTGGAAGGCACTGTATGGCGATGCCGTGCGCTACAACGGCGATGTGCTGGAGGCTGACACCGGCTGTGGCGTATTGCGCGCCATGTCGCTGAGCACGGCTAAAACCGAGTTTGCCGGGGTCAACCTGCCTGAAGCCGCGAACGAGCGACCCCACGCGATTGCCCTGCGGATCAATAGCAAAAATCTGCACGCCGCGCGGGCGATTATCGAGAGCAATCAGGTGCCCCATCATGCTGACTCAACACGCCTGCTGATTGAGCCATCGGCCGCCGGAAACGTGATTCTGGAGCTGGTTCAGACACGTTGAGGGCCGTGTAAGCAGCCCTCAGGCGTCTTCGCTACCCGGAACGTCCAGCGCCTCGCCAATTGCATAAAAATGCCCGCCCGCGATGTAGTGCAAGCTGCGCCACGCGGGATCGGCACTTTCGAAATGCCAGTGCCCGTCCTTGAACACACGCGTGTCGGCCCATGCCCCAACGACTTCACCGATGAACAAGTCGTAACTCGACTGATTGTGCGGTTCGGGGATCAGGCGACACGCCAGCCAGGCAGAGCATCCAGCCACAAATGGCTGATCATGGCCGGGAACATCGAACAGTTCCACACCGGAGCGCTGAAGTTTGTCCGCCTCATCGAACAAGCTTCGCGTGCCCACTTCATGGGTCAGTCGCAATTGCGCGGCCGTCGGCACCTGAATCACGAACAGCCCGCTCTTCTCAACCAGCTCACGGGTTTTGGCAATTTTGTCGAGGACCACGGTGAGCTTGGCAGGCATGAAATCCAGCGCACAGGCCCAAGCGGCCGCCATGACGTTGTCGACCCCTTCGTGCCTGGCAGAGACAAGCACTGTCGGGCCGTGATTGAGCAAGCGGTAGGCCTTGGCCGGGTCAACAGGGGCAATAAATTCGTTCACGGAAATACCTTATTCAAAACTTGTCGAGCGTCGTCACGAACGACTTGATTCGCACACAAGCGCGGGCCAGTTGCTCATCGCTTACGGTGAACGACAACCGCACAAAACCCTGCGCGGGCTCCCCGAATGCGGCGGCGTCCAGCACCGACACACCCGCCTCGCGGAACAGGCGCCAGGCAAAGTCCAGCGAGCTCAGGCCCGTACCACGCACGTCCAGCAGGACGAACATGCCGGCGTCGGGGCTGCGCACCTCGATACCGGGGCACTCACTCAAACCGTTGACCACCAGATCGCGTCTGCGTTGATAAATATCGCGCATGCCCACCGTTACTTCTTCGTGGGCAAGCACCGCTGCCAGCGCCCCCGCCATGACGAAACCGGGCAAGCCGTAAAGCATGCTCAACGAAAGATTTTCCGCGTGGCTCACTAACTGCGGGTCGGCGATGATCCAGCCAAATCGCCAGCCGGTCATTGCATGGGATTTGGACAAGCTGCCAACAATCACGCAGCGCTCAGCCATGCCCGGCAAACTGGCCAGACTGGTGTGTTCACGCTCGTAGCAGAGGCTTTCGTAAACTTCGTCGACGACGACCCATAGATCATGGGCGATGGCCACCTCGGCAATGCCCTGCAGCTCTTCGGCAGTGAGCACAACGCCGGTTGGATTATTGGGATTGGAGAAAAAAATAGCGCGAGTACGTGGGGTAATAGCCGCCTTGAGACGAGCGATATCCGGGCGAAAACCAGCATCGGCCTCACACTTGACACGCACCGGCGTTGCCCCACTTGCCTTGAGGGTTGCCTCATAAGTGACGTACATCGGGTCAAGGACAATGACTTCGTCACCCGCTTGCAACAAGCACATGGCGCTTACAAACAAAGCATTTTGCGCACCGGCCAACGTGATCACGTTTTCCGCCTGTACAGACCGTCCAAGACGATTGGAATAGCGCTCGGCAATGGCCTCACGCAATGCAGGACGGCCAGCGATATCGGTGTAATGGGTGTCCCCGGCGTGCAGTGCGCCGACGGCTGCCTCGGTAATGAAGTCCGGGGTCGCGAAATCAGGGTCACCGACACTGAGAATGATCACATCCTCCCCATTACGCTGGGCTTGCCAGGCAGCGAAGTGAATATCCCAGGCGGCAACGCCCTGCCCGGCTATCCGTTCGACAAAGGGGGAAAAGCGCATACCACGGCCTCTCTGAGTGCGAGTGAAGAAACCACCACCTTACCGCGACGCTCTTCACAAAGGCCAGTGTGGATGGAAGCACGGGCCATGTGCGGTATGTGGCGTCAGCCCATGAGTTTTTGACTTCAGCCAGACGCTGGACCTGTGGGGAGACTCTAAGCTGGCCTGCAAACACAATTCCCGTGGGAGCGAATTCATTCGCGAAGGGGTTAGTACATCCGCAGCCTGTGTATCGTCTGGAATGCCGCCTTCCCGAATAAATTCGGTCCCACAGGTTTCGCGGTGAGCCAAGCCAGTCCCAGTCATGACACCCACGGGAAAGCATTTCAACTCTGAAACGGCGGATCAATCCAGCAGCCAGTCAAGCCTTGGCAATCTCCGGCACCAGCAACCACTCGGCGCTGTCATTCCAGACGTCCATATGAGTGATCTTGCCGTTGCGGACCTCGAAGCGATCCAGATAGCGATTGCCCGAAAAACTACGACCGTCCGGCCATTCGCCGTAAAGCGTGCCGTTGGAATACACCACGGTATGATCACCGCGATCCATCCAGTCGAAGTTGCCCAACGCCTTTTTGACCCAGGCGTAGCGCGAGCCATTGAACGCGGTGATGTCCTGCGGGGTGGGCATCACGCGGCCCCCTGTGAAGGTGATCTTCACGTCCTCACTCATGAACGTTGCGGCCCGAACCGGATCCGGCGCCATGGACGCTTCCAGAAAATTGCTAACAATCTGTACATCTTTATTAACTTCCGACATCGCTTTATCTCCCGCCCTTGGACTTGGTTAAAATTGCCATCACGCATCCCCATGGTGCATGCCGCTTTAATTTGGCGCGCAATCGTTGAAGATCTCTTGAAAAAACCAACGTTTTGCGGGCCGTTACGACTGGCATCCTACTTGCTAGCAATAAATATGCAACTGCTAGCAATCAGGAGAACACACTATGGCCATCCGGCTTCCAAACCTGCAACGTCTGCTGTTTCCCGTGGCTGCGGCAGTCACGCTCAACATGGCTATGTTCGGTGGCGCGCAAGCCGCTGAGCCGCCGATCAAAGTCGGACTGGTGGCAGCCCTGTCAGGGCAGTCAGCCAAATCCGGCGAAGCCCTGACCCGCGGCCTGACCATGGCCATCAATGAAGTCAACGCCAAGGGTGGCGTACTCGGACGTCAACTGGAGCTGGTGCGCCGCGACGATGAAAGCAACCCGTCCAAGGGCATGCTGGCCGCTCGCGAGCTGGTCCAGCGGGAAAAGGTCACCGTGTTGTTTGGCGGCCTGGATACACCGGTGTCTCTGGCCATTGTGCCGCTGGCCAATCAGATGAAGGTGCCGTTCATGGGCATCTGGGCAGCGGGTACCAAAATCACCGAGAACGGCGCTGCTGATAACTACGTGTTCCGGGTTTCGGCAGTCGACGAACTGGTGGACGAAGCGCTGGTGAAATACGGCGTCGATAACGGCATGAAAAAGCCGGGAATGATCCTGATCAACAACCCGTGGGGTGAGTCCAACGAAGCCGGCTTTAAACGTGCGCTGGAAAAACGCGGCATGGCCAACGCCGGGGTTGAACGCATTCAGGACAGCGACCTCGACGTCGTACCGCAGCTGACCCGTCTGAAAAACGCTGGAGCTGACACCCTGCTGATGGTGGGCAACGTCGGCCCTTCGGCACAGGTCGTCAAATCCCTGGATCGCATGGGCTGGGATGTACCGGTTGTGTCCCACTGGGGTCCGGCGGGCGGTCGTTTCGGTGAGCTGGCCGGGCCGAATGCTTCCCGCGTGCACTTCATTCAGACCTACGTGTTCACCGAACACAACAGCGCCAAGGGCGATGCCCTGCTGAGCGCGCTGAAAAGCACTTATCCGCAAATCAAGACCCTGGCTGACGTTACGCCTGCCGTGGGTATCGCCAACGCCTACGACGCGCTGCATCTGGCCGCACTGGCCATCGAGAAAGCTGGCAGTACCGACGGCAAAGCGGTCCGCGACGGTTTCTACGCCATCAGTGAATACGACGGTTTGATCAAACATTACAAACAGCCGTTCACCGCGCAGAAACACGATGCGCTGGGGCCGGACGACTATCTGTTCACGCACTTCGTCAACGACCAGATCGTACCGTTGAAGCCTTAAAGGAGTCGCCATGTTCACCGCCGCCATTGTCACCGGCCTCGGCCTGGGCAGCATGTACGCGCTACTGGCGTTAGGTTTTCACCTGACCTACATCGTTTCGCGCACCGTCAACTTTGCCCAAGGCAGCGCCATGATGGTCGGCGCGGTGCTGGGCTACACCTTTTGCATCAACTGGGGCTGGTCGCTATGGCTGGCCTTGCCTCTGACGCTGATCCTCTGCGCGCTTTACGGCCTGGTGATCGAGCGCTGGCTGGTGCGGCCATTCCACAGCCGGGGGTCACAAGCCTGGCTGATGGCGACGGTGGCAGGCGGCATTCTGGTGGACAATCTGGCGCTGTTCACATTCGGCAAGGAGCCTCGCCAGTTCGAGAGCAACCTGGTCAACCTCAACGTCGAGCTGTTTGGCAGCAGCGTTGGCGCGCTGCAGTTATTGATTCCGCTGGTCGGCGCAGCAATTGCCCTGGCCTTGTATCTGGTCCGGCGCTACACACGGCTGGGCAAGGTGCTTGAAGCCTGCGTGCAAAACCCGCGTGCGGCGATGCTGATGGGCATCAACGTCAATCGGGTGGTGGCGATCGCTTTTGCTATTTCCACGGTGTTCGCGGCCGTGGCGGGCTTGTTGATTGCGCCGCTGTTCAGCGTCAACGCCGAGATGGGCATGCTGTTTGGCCTGAAGGCTTTTGCGGTGGCGATTCTGGGCGGCATCACCAGTGCCGGGGGCGTGTTCGCGGCCGGGCTGCTGTTCGGTCTGGCTGAAGCGTTGATCACCCTGTATTTCGGCTCGGCCTTCACCCAGATATTCACCTTTGCGCTGGTCATTCTCGCCTTGGCGATTCGTCCCAACGGTCTGTTCGGCAGCAAGGCTCTGGTGAAAGTATGAAAGACATCAAAACCCTCGCAGCTCCGGTTTTCATCGGCTTGCTCGCAGTCGCGTGCGGCTTCATGGCCTTCACGCTGGACAGCTATTCCCTGCTGGTCTTCACCCTTTGCGCCCTGGCGGCCGTAGTCGGTGTCGGCCTGAATATCCTGATTGGTTTGAGTGGGCAAATCTCGTTTGGCCATATCGCGTTTTACGCCATTGGCGCTTACGTATCGGCACTGCTGACCATGGCGGGCTGGCCGCTATGGCTGGCGTTGCCGCTGGCGGGCATTGTCTGTGGCCTGATCGGCGCATTGCTGGCCATTCCTGCGTTGCGGGTCAGCGGCCCTTATCTGGCGATGATTACCATTGCGTTCGCTTTCGTGGTGCATCACAGCCTCATTGAATGGCGTGACGTAACCGGTGGTTCGAATGGCCTGATGGGGATTCCACTGCCTGAATTTGCAGGCCTTGATCCGGCTATTCTGCTCGCGCTGCTGGCGGGTGCGCTGATGATCGGCGCATTGCTCTTCTATCAGCGCTTGAGCCACAGCACCTGGGGCAAAGCCATGCGCGCCGTGAAGGCGTCTGAAATTGCCGCGCGCTCGCTGGGCTTCAATCCGGTCTTGAGCAAAACCCTGGCGTTCGCCCTGTCAGCGGCATTGACCGGCCTGGCAGGCGGTCTGCTTGCGCCCCTGCTGATGTTTATCAACCCTGAATCCTTTCCGTTTTCGCAGTCGATCCTGTTTGTGCTGGCGGTGATTGTCGGCGGCAGTGGCATGCTGTTCGGGCCGCTGATCGGTGCATTACTGATTGTACTGGTGCCGGAGTTGCTGTCGGACTTCGCCGAATACCGCCTGCTGATTTTCTCGGTGCTGTTGCTGCTGGTGCTGTGGGTCGCGCCGAACGGTTTGCTGGGCGCCCTCGCCCGTCGCTGGATCAAGCCGACCCGCTTGTTGCCTCCCACCACGATCAACACCCAACGTATCGCCGAGCACCTGCAAAGCCGTGGCCCGTCCACCGGTTTGCGGGTGACCGATATCGGTATTCGCTTCGGCGGTGTGCAGGCGGCGCAACACGTCAGCCTGCATGCACCTGCCGGAAGTATCACCAGCATCATCGGCCCCAATGGCGCGGGTAAAACCACGGTGCTGAACATGATCAGCGGGTTCTATGCCCCGGACAGCGGTCAGATAGAACTGCAACAGCCATTGGCTGGCCTGCCTGCGTGGAAAAGCGCCCGTGCCGGTATCGCCCGGACCTATCAGACCACGCTGTTATTCGGCGAGATGTCGGTGCTGGATAACCTCTTGGTGGCGATGCAGAAAGGTCGCCTCGGCCTGCCTTTCAACCTGTCGACCTCCGGGCAACGCAGCCTCGCGCTGGACCTGTTGGCTCTGGTGGGTTACCGCGGGGAAGTGAATATCGCCGCCGAAGACCTGCCCCACGTTGACCGGAGACTGGTGGAAATCGCACGGGCGCTGGCCACCGCGCCTGCGGTATTGCTGCTGGATGAACCGGCTGCCGGCCTGAGCCGCCGCGACACTGACGATCTGGCCGTGCTGCTGCGCAAGCTGGCGGACTTCGGCCTGACGGTAATCCTCGTCGAGCACGACATGTCGCTGGTGATGTCAGTGTCTGAGCACTTGCTGGTGCTGGATGCGGGCAAGCCCATCGCGTCGGGGCCTCCTGCCGAAATTCGCCAGAATCAGCAGGTGATCGCCGCGTATCTGGGCGGCACCGATTATCAGGCAACGCCACGCGATCAAGCCTGGGATGGAAGTCGCGATGCGCGGCTTTACGTCAAGGATCTGGTCATTGACTACGGCGCCGCAGCAGTGGTCAACAAAGTCAATTTACTGGTTAATCCCGGCGAGCTGGTGGCGATTCTGGGTGCCAACGGGGCGGGCAAATCCAGCATCCTGCAATGTCTCGCGGGCCTGCATCGCGCAACCGATGGCAGCATCCTGCTGGACAACGAAAGCATCGACCAGGCCAGCGCCAGCACCATCGCAGGCAAAGGTCTGGCATTGGTACCGGAAGGCCGTCAGGTGTTCCCGTACCTGAGCGTGCGCGACAACCTGTTACTGGGCAGTTACTCACGACGCGAAGCCTTTGATGCCGAGGCTGAAATCGAGGCGATCCTCAAGCGCTTCCCGCGCCTGCGCGACCGTATCGATAACCCGGCGGGCATGCTCTCAGGTGGCGAGCAACAGATGGTCGCGGTAGGTCGCGGCCTGATGGCCAAACCGAAAATCCTGTTGCTGGATGAACCGTCGCTAGGCCTCTCTCCCGCCATGATCGGCGAACTTTACGACGCGCTGGCAGCGCTTCGCGACGAAGGCGTGACGATTTTGCTGGTGGATCAAATGGCCAACCTTGCCTTGCAAGTCGCTGACCGCGCCTACGTGCTGGAAACCGGTTGCATTGTGAAATCTGCCAGTGCCGCCGAGTTACGCGACGATAAAGAACTGGCGGCGGCTTATCTGGGTGAAAGCGCCAGCAGCGAAAATGCCAACAGCATTCAAGGAATGAGCGTATGACCGCCCTGAAAATCATCAATGCCCGACTCGGCGACGGCGATGCGCAAGGCGTGCTGTACGTGGAAGACGGCTATTTCGTCGAGCGCTTCAGCGAGGCGGCAGTCAACCGGCAGACTCTGGATCTTGAGGGCCGATTACTGTTGCCGGGGCTGATCGAGACCCACATCCATCTGGACAAGGCCTGCATCATGCAGCGTTGTCATCTGCATGAAGGCACTCTCGCGGAGGCGGTGGCGCAGACCCGCGCGGCCAAAGCTGAATTCACCGAAGAAGATGTCTATCGCCGCGGCGCGCTGGTGCTCGATAAAGCCATTCTTCAGGGCACGACCCACATGCGTACCCATGTGGAACTTGACCCGCAGATCGGCCTGACTGGTTTCAACGCCATTCGCCGCTTGCAGGCGGATTATGCCTGGGCGATCAGTCTGGAAATCTGCGTGTTCCCCCAGGAAGGCTTGCTGAACAATCCGGGCACCGAAGCACTGCTGTGTCAGGCGCTGGAAAACGGCGCAACGGTTCTCGGTGGCTGCCCTTACATGGACAGCGATCCGAACGGACAGATACAGCGCCTCTTCGAACTGGCCGTGAAATACGACTGTGACCTGGACCTGCATCTGGACTTCGACCTGAACCCGGAAGGCATGACGGTCATGGAGGTGGCGCGCTGCACACAACTGCATGGCTGGTCGGGACGTGTGACAATCGGCCATGTGACCAAGCTGTCGACGTTACCCAAAGAGCAAATGACCGTGCTGGGCCTTCATCTGGCGAAAGTCGGTGTACAGGTGACCTGCCTGCCGTCTACCGATCTGTTTCTGATGGGCCGCGAGTCATTCCACAACAAGCCTCGCGGGCTGGCTCCGCTGGAACATCTACACGCCTGCGGCGTGATCTGCTCAGTGTCTACCAACAACATCGGCAACCCGTTTACGCCCTATGGCGATGCGTCGCTGATCCGGCAGGCCAACCTGTTCGCCAACGTCAGTCAGATGGGGACGGTGCCGCAATTGCTGCAATGCCTGGCGTGGGTATCCAGCGAATCCGCGCGAATGCTGCGCTTGCCCGACTACGGTCTGCTGCCCGGTTGCCGCGCCGACTTCATCGTCTTCGACGCACCTTCGCCTGCTGCAGTAGTCGCCGAAATAAGCGCGCCGTTGATGGGGTTCAAGGCAGGGAGACAAACCTTCAACCGCCCGGTTGGGGTATTACTGAAGCCTGAGTCGATATCTGCAACTTGCCTGGACCTGTAGGAGCTGCCGAAGGCTGCGATGGCATCGTGTCAGGATGAATGCTTCGCAGCCTTCGGCAGCTCCTACAGAAAAATCTATTTCAGCAATGCTGCTGGTTCTCAATCACTCAACGCCTGCCGCAGGTTGAACTCTTCCGGCGCGCTTTCTTCAAGGGCAAGCTGCGCTTCCAGCTCATCCAGGTGCTCAAGCATCACCGCAACGGCACGTTCGTTGTTGCCGTTCTCCAGTGCCGTAATGATCTCCTGATGCTCGTCCGACGCGCAGGACGGCACGTCATTACGCTGATACAACGCGACAATCAGCGAACTGCGCACCATCAGATTGGCAAGGATGTCACTGAGTACGGTGTTGCCACTGATCTGGCCGAGCATCAAATGAAACTCGCTCAGCTCACGCACGATGGCCCGACGATCAGTATCGCTGGTGGCTTTGCGCTCATTGTTCATGTGCGTCGCAATACGCTGGCGCTGTTTGCGCATGACCGCAGGGGTAATGCCTTCGACGATTGCCCGCTCAATGGCACGCCGGGCGCTGAAAATATCCCGGGCTTCCTTGGCGGTAGGCTGCGCAACCATGGCCCCGCGATTGGCCTCGATGGTCACCACTTTCTGCATTGCCAGGCGCTGCAAGGCCACCTGCACATGGTTACGATTGGCTTGCAGGGTTTCGACGATTTGCGCTTCGATCAGTCGCGTGCCGGGCGGCAAACGATGTTGGGCGATAGCCTTGAACAGCGCATCGGCGATGCGCTGTACCTCAAGCTGTTTGGCAGTGACAGTGCTCAAGCCCATTCTTTCCTCTATTTTCCGTAAAGCCAGGTGCCGCCGCGCAAACGAACTGCGCACAGCGGACAATCGGCGGCATTATCCGCCAGCCGTCCGGCACCGGCAAACCCCCTGTACAAAGGCTTTTTCGATCAGTTCGGTTGCCCCAGTGCGAGACCTTCGCCGCGAGGATCATGCATGGCGCTGCGACGCTCGTCGGCATCGATGGCGATGATTCCAGCATGCCCGGTCATGGGGCTGCGTGCGGGAATGATTTCCACCTCATGCCCCATGGCAGCCAGCCCTTCGAGGGTCGCGGCGCTCATGTCACCTTCAAGTTTGAGGTTATCGGTGCTGTCGAAGAAACTGCGGCCCAGCAAAAAGCGCGGGGTTTCCAGCGCTACATCAATCGGCCGCTGATAGTCCACCAGTTGCGTAGCCAGCACCATCTGCGTCTGTGGCTGGCCATCGCCACCCTGGGTGCCGAAGAACCAGCGACGGCCGTCATCGGCCAGATAGCAGGACGGATTCAAGGTATGCGCAGGCCGCTTGCCGGGAGCCCAGCCATTAACGTGAGCAGGATCGGCATTGAAACCCGCAGCACGGTTCTGCCACAGCACGCCGGTATCACCCAGGATGCAGCCCGAACCGAAATCGTGAAACAGGCTCTGGATCAGGCACGCGGTTCGACCTTGGGCATCGGTGGCCGCCATCCAGACAGTATCGGCAGGTCGACCCGGTTCATTCCAGGGCGCAGCTCGCTGATCGTCGATGGCATCGGCATAAGCCTTGATTTGCTCATCCTCCAGGCTGGCAGCGAAATCCCACGCTGACCTCAGCGGATCGCACAACTGCGCATTACGCCGCAGCAACCCCTGCTTAATGGCTTCCACCAGGTAGTGGTAGTACTGCGCGCTGCCGTTATCGACTTGCGCCAATGACTTGTGTTGCAGCGCGGCCATTGCCTGCAAGGTATACAGACCCTGACACGGCGGCGCCACGTTGTAGAGTCGACCCTGACGATAACGCGCCGAAATCGGCGCGACTTCAAGCGCACGAGTAGCCGCCAGATCGGCTGCGGTCAGGCCACAACCGAGCTGGTCAAACGCCGCACCGAATGCCTCGGCCAACTCGCCACGATAGAAATCCTCAACGCCGTGCCTGGCCAGATGCCGCAACGTATTGGCCAGCTCGGGCTGACGCAGCGTGTCGCCCTCGCCCAGCCAGCGCCCGTCGGTCTTGCACAGCCGATGCAGGTCAGGCAATTGCTCGATCAGCGGCTGACGCATCGTCTGCCAGAACAATTGCGACTGGGACACCGGCGCACCACGATCGGCCATCACAGCGGCGTCTTCCAGCAAGTCCCCCCAACCCAGCCTGGAGCCCCACTCAAGACGACTGATGTTCGCTGCGGTCTGCCAACTGGCCAACGCACCCGCGGTGCTAGCAACCGAAGCAGGCCCGCGGACGGTGATTTTTCCACCCTCAGGCAAGCGCTGACCGGCGTGACCAATCCCCACGATGGTGCGTACCTTGCTGTCATGGATCATCCACAGGGCATCGCCGCCTAACCCGGTCATGTGCGGAAAAACCGCCGCAAGCATGGCGCTGGCGGCCAGCATCGCATCGATGGCCGTACCTCCTGCGTCGAGAATACGCAGGCCGGCGGCACTGGCTTCGGTATGAGGTGTGCAGATGACGGCGCGAGTGGAGGTAGCGATCATGATCAAAGGCTCTCTATTTTTTGCTAGCTATCAATAGTTTTATTGTTAGCAGAGCAAGATATGTGCCTCTCGCCCTATTTGTAGCAAATGCCGAACATCATGCGAATCCACTGATTGAATCAGTCTTCTTGCAGGAATGACCGAGCGTCACACCCGCTTCATTGCCTCAAATATCTGCGCGACCACTGCCGCGCCCTCGCCTACTGCGGCAGCCACCCGTTTGGTCGACTGCGCCCGCACATCGCCGATGGCAAAGACACCCTTGCGGTTGGTCTCCAGCGGCAAAGGAATCCAGTCGTCCACCGCGACACTGCACACCGAGCGGCCAGTGATGACAAAGCCTTTAGCGTCGGTATCCACGCAATCACGCAACCAGTCGGTATTGGGATCGGCGCCAATGAACAGAAACAGATGCCGCAATGGGCGCGTGTCGCGTTGCAATGTGTCGCGATTCTGGAATACAGCGCTTTGCAGGCCGCTGACCTCATCACCTTGTAGCTCAACGATTTCAGTACGGGTATGGATCACCACATTGGGTAACGAGGCAATGCGCTCGATCAGGTACTGAGACATCGCCGCTTCCAGCCCTGCGCCGCGCACCACCAGGTGCAAACGCTTGACCTGCGGAGCCAGAAACGCCACTGCCTGCCCTGCGGAGTTTCCCGCGCCCACCAGAGCAACTTCCGCTCCCTGACAGATCTTCGCTTCTATGGGTGACGCCCAGTACGAAACGCCCTTGCCCTCGAATACATCAATATTGGCCACGGGTAACTTGCGATAACGCGCACCGGATGCAATCACCACCGCCTTTGCATGGATACTTGCGCCCGTCGTCAGTTCGACACGCGGCAGGTCGGGCACCGAGCAATCCAGATGGGCAACCTGCAACGGGATGGCCATCTTCGCGCCGAATTTCTGCGCCTGGGTGAACGCGCGACCGGCCAGTGCCTGGCCGGAAATCCCGGTCGGGAACCCCAGATAGTTTTCAATCCGCGCCGAAGCGCCGGCCTGACCGCCATACGCCCGCTGATCCAGCACCAGCACCGACAAACCTTCTGAGGCGGCATACACCGCAGTGGCCAATCCCGCAGGCCCGGCCCCCACGACAGCGATGTCGTAGATCACATCAGGGTCCAGCTGCGGGGTAATCCCCAGGCAAACCGCAGCCTCGGCGTTATCGGGATTTTTCAGAACGGTGCCGTTGGGACAGATCATCAGCGGCAGGTCGGCCTCGGCAACACCCAGACGAGCAATCAGCAGCTTTGTTTCTTCATCGTCCGAGGAGATGTCGAGCACCGTATTCGGGTAACCATTGCGAGTCAGAAAACCCTGCAATCCGGCCAGCCGCCCCTCTCCGGAATGGCCCACCAGAATCGAACCGACCCGGTCAGACTGGATCATCCCGACCCGACGCAAAATGAACGCACGCATGACCATTTCACCCAACTCTGCCGAGCCGATGATCAACGCCCGTATGTGCGCGACGTCGTAAGGCAGCGCCATACAGCCGTCCAGCCCGGCACGACCTTCCACCAGCGAAGCACGATCCCCTAAAAGGCCCGACTCGCCGGTGATCTCCCCCGGCCCCCCCTGAGTGATAACCGCCTCACGACCCAGCCCGTCACGCCGAATCAAGTCCACCGTACCTTCAAGCACCAGCCAGATGGCAATCCCGCGTTCGCCTACGTTGAACATGGTCGCTCCCGGTTCGAAGTGCTGCGCCGGACCATTGGCAAAGCGCCGGGCAAGCTCGATCTGGGCGGGAGTGAAAACAGGGAACATTTGCGGGCGACGGGTATCAAGCAAGCTCATGGCTAGTCCTTGGGCGGCCGTGCCGCGCGCATGTGAAAGTCCTGGCCTTCTTGTTAGTCCTTTGTTTACCCGGGCGGATAGCAGGTTTGTGCTGCGCCCGACGAACTGACACGCCTGACTCAACCTGCGCAGGGCAAAAAGCCCCGCATCGCGAGGCTTTTTTTGTTTTCCATGTCCCGTCAGGCCGCCACAGCCTGCGCCCTTTTCATGCTCCACATCGCAACCACAGCAATCAGCGCAACAATAGCGCTGAACAACTCGCCCACATGGCGCAAGCCAAAGACTGGCACGCTGACGCCAACGGCAATCACCGGCAGTGACATGGAGAGATACAGCACCACAAACAACGCCGAGGCGACTGCGGCTTTCTGGTGCGCAGGACTGGCAGCGGTCACAGCGCCCATACCTGCGCGGAACACCATGCCCTGCCCTATCCCTGCCGTGATGCCGGCAATGATCAGCAGCAGGATTTGCTCGGTGGCAATGCTCAACCCCAGGGTCAGCATGCCGATGATCAATGCGACACAGCCCAGGGTCATATGCTGGCGGGACGGCAGCCATTGCAGCAGCGCCTGGCCAACTACTGAAGCTGCGAAGAACGAACCAACCACCGCACCGATGACGATACCGCTGGACTGCTCCATGACCTGACGCATGATCGACGGGACCATGCTGGTGAACAGCCCTGCGACGCTGAAACCTGCCAGACCGGCAATGGCCGCCGGTATGAACAGGCCGCGCACTTCAGCAGGGATGGAGGGACGCATGACTCGCAGACGTGGCACTGCAGGGCGCGTGACCGTTTCACGAGAGACCATGACGCCCACCAGTGCAATAGCCAGAAAACCCAGATGCAGCCAGAACACCAATTGCAGAGGGTGCGGTAAATGCTGAGAAGTCAGGCCCGCGAGCAAAGGCCCCAGCCCAAGGCCAAACATATTGGCGGCCGTCGCGACAAGCGTTGACCGCTTACTCCAGGACTTGGGGGCCAGTTCGATGACGGCCACGGTCGCAGTCCCGGTCATGATGCCCGCAGAAAAACCGGAAAACAGTCGCCCCATCAACAGACCGCCGATGGAATCGCAATACAGGAAAATCACTGCGCTGATCGCGCCCATGACCAGACCGGCACACAGCATGGGGCGACGGCCTACCTGATCCGACCAACTGCCGACTGCCAGCAACGCCGCAATAACCCCGGCCGCATAGATCGAGAAGATCAGCGTCACCCAGGTTTCACCGAAACCCATTTGCTGTTGGTAATAGACATACAGCGGCGTCGGTAACGTTGTGCCAACCATGACGATCAGCAATGCGCAGGCCACCAGAATGAAATCTCTGCTGGAGGTTGAAACAGAATCGGTCATGCGAGGCACCCGGTGAGGAATTCATGGTCATGCGCCCGGCATCAAAGGCCGGGGTAGCCATACTACAGAGGGGTGGGATGGAGCGGCAGAGAAGGTTTCAAGAAATTTCAGATAACAGACAGAACAGGGACGGCGCCGCATCACAGGACCAGAATCCAACTGATCACAGCTGCCTGAGCTGGAATATGTTCTGTAGGAGCTGCCGAAGGCTGCGAGACATTAATCCTGACTCGCAGCCATTCGCAGCCTTCGGCAGCTCCTACAAGTTCTTCTATTGACCACTATTCCTTACGAAAGAAAAACGTCACCTGCCCCAACTCCACACCCAGCTTGCTCATGTACGAGCGATTGGCCAGGGTCTTGTCGTCGAGCAGCCACATCCAGTCATCGAAGTGCACTTTGTAGGTCGTGCCATCCACAGGGAGGTTCAGCACATAGCGCCAATGGAAGGCATTGCCGGAGACTTCACCGAAAGCTTCGCCGTCAACGTCACCAGCCGTACCCTTCCAGCGGCCAGGGCCATCAGGGCGAAGCGTCCATACCCGGGTTTCTTTTTTACCGTCGCTGTAGGTGAAGTCCTCGTGCAGGATCAGCGCTTCGCCTTCGCTACGGCCGTTAATCACAACGTCCATGCGTTTGGTGACCTCTCCCGAGCGCTTCTGGAAGATGCCCTGCGCCACAACGCGACCGGTGAAATACTCACGCAAATCGAGCTTGGGGGTCTCCTGACTGTATTGCTTCACGTCTACGCCGCTGCAGGCAGTCAAACCGATACATGCAGCGATGATCAAAGCCTTCAACATGTGGCTGCTCCCAACAAAATAAATTACTTGGCGGTGCGTCCCATCAGTTGCTCACGCAGCTCGGGGTTGCGGGTTTTCGGGCTTAGCCAGATATCAAAGAACGCTTTTGCAAACTGCGGATCCTGTACAACGTGCTGCAGTTTGTCACCGACGTAAAAGCGTGCTTCGCGGCCCGGGAAATACACCCCGGTAATTTTCGTGCCCTCTTCAACATCGACAAACGCCTGGGCCATTTGCTCACGCCAGGCGACCAACTGCTTCTCGGGGACCGCCTTCGGTGAAGTGCGCTTGATCTCGACAATGCTGGCTTCGACCAGATCATCCCTGGAAATTGTCCGGTGATAGGTCAGCTCCAGCGCAAACGGCTGATCAGCCTTCAAAGGCTTGCCAACACTCAGCAATCGCGCGGTATAGACACGGAAGCCGAACACGCGCAGATCGCCCCCGCCGATGACCTGAGCATTGGGCAACGCTTCTTGCCACGAGGCACTTGCCACTTGACCGAACACCTGACTAAACAGCAGAAAAACCACTAACCAAAGCCGTGCCATTCGACGCATCCCGTCCGGGTCTTCAAAACCAGACCAAAAAAGGGTCAGCATCCAGGTGCAAGGTCAAAGACCACAACAACACCGGGATGTTGACCCTTCAGACTTAAAAGCTATACGACTAACAGGAGTTTGTACAATTTTTATCGAGGTTTTTATTCAAACGCTCGATTGGCTGGAAAGCCGCGCCTACTCGCCTTTGTAGACGGGTTCGCCAAGGTTGAGCATCAGACGATTGGCCCAGGCGAAAATCGAGATCGCGTGGATCAGGTCCAGAATCTGCGCGTCATCCAGGCCTTGCGCACGCAGTGGCTGAATGTGTTGAGCCCCCAGCGCCGAGGGATCAAGGGTCAGGTCGATGGAAAAACGCACGATGGCTTTTTCCCTGTCGGTAGTCCCGGCTGTTTCAGGGTTCGTGAAGATCTCGGCAATCACGTCGTTGCGCTTGGCCAGTTGCTCAAAACGCTGGGCATGCACCGAGGCGCAATACACACACTGATTGATCCGGGAAACGACCGTACTGGCCAGCTCGCGCTCAGCCCGTGACAAGCCGCCAGGAGCGTACATGATCGCGTTGAATGCAGCCGATCGCTGGCGCAACACTTCAGGCTGGTGTGCCAGGGTCAGGTAGTAATCGGAGACCTTGGCCTGAGGATGACTCTCCTCCAGCACAGCCACTTGTGCAGGCGTCGCGTTCTCAAGCTTGATGGTCGGCAGCCAGGCCTTCCAGCCCAGTACTTCGCTTGTGAAACCATTAATGCGGATCGGCTCACTCATCATGCGGCTCCTGCGGCTGACAATGCGGCAAGACCGGCAGCCAGCCGGACCTGATAAGACAGATAAGCAATCAACTGCGCCAGCACGACGATTTCTGCGGTGGACAATCCGGCTTGTTGCAGCACGTGTAACGCCTGCTTATCACCTTCCACCGGGCGTTCGATCAGGGTGCGGGTGAAACCGAGAATGGCTTGCAAGCGAGGATCCGTCAGGCGTTCAAGGGCTGCGAAATCCACTGCGGCGATCAGCAATGGATCTACGCTCAGTGCATGCAATTGCTCCTTATAGTAATCGGCCAACAACGGGCTGGGCGTCAGAAGGCTGGCGAAATAGGCCACCAGCAGGCGCTCATTCAGGGACAGATTATTCTCAAGCTGCGGGTCGAAAAACTGCGCGTGGCTGCCCTGAGTAGCGGCCAGCACTTTGTCACGGGCATGACGAACCTGATGCAGATGCGTGCCGGGCGTCAGGCCCAGCAAATCATCCAGCACATCCGGCGATTGAACGGTGGAATTCATCACAAATCCTCTGATTGCATCGGGCTGATGCCTGTCGCCCGCAAAGGCGTCAGGCTCAGAGCGTCAAGACTTCAAGGCAGCTTGGTAACCATGCTGGCGGCGGTACGGTCGCTGACCAGAGGCTCAACTTTCAGGTCTTTGCGCGCAGCCCAAATGTTCTGGTAATGGAACAGCGGGATGATGCCGACGTCGTCAGTCACGACCTTGGCGGACTCTTCCAGAATGGCCCGACGCTTGGCTTCGTCGAACTCGGCGGTGGCTTTGGTCAGCGCCTGGTCTACCAACGGGTTGCTGTAGTGCCCCCAGTTGGACGCGCCCAGACCTTTGGTGCTGTCAACGGTGGTCAGAATGTTGGTCAGCGCATAAGCCGCTTCACCAGTACCGTTACCCCAGCCGATCACGCTGATCGCCAGTTCATTCTTGTTCGCCTTACCGGCGTAAACCGCCCACGGCAGGACTTCCAGCTGTACTTTGACGCCGATACGCGACCAGAACTGCGCCACCGCCTGCATGGTTTCCGGCGCTTGCGGGTAGCGGTCACCCGGGACGTGCACGGTCAGCTGGAAGCCATCCGGGAAGCCCGCCTCTTTGAGCAGCTCCTTGGCCTGTTTCGGGTCGTACGGAATATTTTTCAGGTCTGCGTTGTAGCCAAAGGTATTGGCTGGCATCCACTGGTTGGCCTCGGTCACGGTACCTTGCATGATGCGCTCGACAATCGCCTGACGATTGATCGCCAGCGACAACGCCTTGCGCACCTTCACGTCACGCAACGGGTTTTGCTCCAGCGGTTTGCCCGCGTTATCGCGGATAAACTCGTTCGGGCCTTCGCGGAAGCTTGGTTGAACAATCAGCGCACGCAGCCCGGAGTAAGCGTAAACCTTCACGTTAGGGCTTTGACGCAGGCGCGCCACATCCGTCGGCGAAACCTTGTCGATCACGTCCACATCACCCGCCAGCAAGGCTGCGGTGCGGCTCGCGGCGTTGGCGATGTAACGATAATCGACGCTGTCCCACAGCGGCTTCTCGCCCCAGTACTCGTTGTTGCGCTCGAAAATCGTGCGGTCGCCTGGCACAAAGGAGACAAAACGATAAGGCCCGGTGCCGACCATAGCTTTGCCGGAGTTGTAATCGGCGCTCGCAGCACCTGCACCGACATGGCGGCTGACGATGTAGATCGAATCAACGTCCGGCAGCAGGTTGGCGTTAGGCGTGCGGGTCTTGATGATCAGGGTGTGATCATCCTTGGCCTGGATCGACTCAACGGTACGCATGGCACCGGCGTAAGACGCTACGGAGCCTGGCACAGCGCGGGCACGCTCAAAGGAGAACACGAAATCGTCAGCGGTCAGCGGTTTGCCATCCTGCCATTTGACGTCATCGCGCAGGCTGAACTCCCAGGTCTTGTCATTCAGCACTTTCCAGCTTTTGGCCAGACCCGGCAGGGTCTTGTCGTCGTGACGATTGACCAGCGATTCGAAGGCATGCAGCGCCACCGAGCGGTCACCGGCGTAGTTGTTCAGTTGAGGATCGAGGGACGAGACCGGGTCGGCGTAACCGATACGCAGGGCCTCAGCCGAGGCACTGCCGCCAGCCAGAATCAGAGCCGAGGCCAACAGTGAACGAACAAGAGGTTTCATGTGTTGTTTCCTTGTACGCAATGGCAATAAGAAAGACGGACGATCAGGCGCCCGTTCAGGCTGTTTCGTTGAGGTGACAAGCGCTCAGGTGGTTCGGCGAAACCTCCCTGAGCGGTGGAACTTCCACGCGACAGCGCGCCATGGCGTGCGGGCAACGAGGATGGAAATGACACCCGGCGGGCGGGTTCAGCGGGCTGGGGATTTCCCCTTTGATCGCGTCATAACGGGCACTGCGAATATCGAAACGCGGGATCTGCGCCAGCAAAGCCTGGGTGTATGGATGATTGGCACGACTGAACAGATCGTCGACGTCGGCGCTCTCCACGACCCGCCCCAGGTACATGACAACCACGCGATCGCACAGATGCTCAACCACGCCAAGGTCATGGCTGATGAACAGATAGGTCAGGCCCAGCTCGTCGCGCAGGTCCATGAACAGGTTAAGAATCTGCGCCTGAATCGACACGTCCAGTGCCGCCACTGATTCATCGCACACCAGCAATTCAGGCTGTACCGCCAACGCACGAGCAATACCGATGCGCTGACGCTGACCGCCACTGAACTGATGCGGATAGCGCTGGCGCAGTTGCGGGCTGAGCCCGGCACGTTGCAGTTGGGCGCTGACGTAATCGTCGAACCCGGCTTTGTCGGTCAGGCCATGCAGCAGCGCGCCCTCCCCGACGATGCGGTCCACCCGAAGGCGCGGGTTGAGGCTCGCGGACGGGTCCTGAAAAATCATCTGAATTTTCAGTCGCGCAGCCTGACGCTCTTCATGGGTGAAATCCTCAATGGAGTTGCCGTCAATGAAAGCCGTGCCGGAAGACACCGGCAGCAAGCCCGCGACCATTCGGCCAAGGGTCGACTTGCCACAGCCGGACTCGCCCACCAACCCGACCACTTCGCCACGCACGATGCGCAGGTCTACCCGGTCAACAGCGTGAGTCACCGAGGTCGGCCGAGTCAGTTGCAGGCGCTGCAACATATGCTGCAGCCCGGTTTCAGGACTGGCTTTACCGAACGTCTTGCTGACATCGCGCAGCTCAATGATTGGCGTCGATTCATTGCTCATCGGCGGCTCCCGGATGAAAACAGCGGACCAGTCGGCCCGGCTCTATCGCTTGACTGGGCGGTTCCTGCTCGCACACCGAAGTCGCTCGGCTGCAGCGGGCAGCGAAGGCACAGCCCGCTGGCATCGACAGCAAGTCTGGCGCCATGCCCGGAATCTGCCGCAGACGCTGGCCGCGTTTGTTGCGGCTTGGCAGGCTGTCGATCAACCCTTGGGTGTACGGATGTTGCGGACGATCCAGCACAGCGGCGACACTGCCCTGCTCAACGATCCGCCCGGCGTACATCACGGCGATGTCGTCGGCCAGCCCGGCGACGACCGACAGGTCGTGGGTGATCCAGATCAATGAGGTGCCCTGCTGGCGGACCAGCTTCTGCACTTCACTGAGAATCTGCGCCTGAATGGTCACGTCCAGCGCGGTGGTGGGTTCATCGGCAATAATCAAGTCAGGCGAGTGCAGCAACGCAATGGCAATCGCCACCCGCTGACGCATGCCTCCAGACAGCTGGTGTGGATAGGCGCGCAGACGCTCATCAGGGCTGGCGATGCCCAGCAGGCTCAAGGTCCGGCTGGCATGTTCACGAGCCTCGGCACGGCTGAGCGGTTGATGCGCTTGCACCGCCTCGATCATTTGCGTGTCGACGCGCAGCACCGGGTTGAGGGTCATCATCGGGTCCTGGAAGATCATCGCGATCCGATTACCTTGCAGGTGACGCAGCTCTTTGGCCGACAGACGCGTCAGGTCACGGCCTTGAAACAGCACTTCCCCGCCGCTGATCCGCCCCGGTTCATCGACCAGCCCGAGGATGGAGAAACCGGTGACTGACTTGCCGGAACCGGACTCGCCCACCAGGCCAAGGATGCGCCCCGGCTGAATGCTCAGCGATACATCACGCACCGCAGGCAGCACTCCCGCACGAGTGTAGAAAGAAGTGCACAGCCCGCGCACATCCAGAGTCGGCTGCACGTTTGCCAACGGCTCGGCAGAGATGTCGGGCAGGCTCATCGTTGCAACCTCGGGTTCAGCACATCACGTAAACGGTCGCCCACCAGGTTGATGGCGACGATGGTTATCAGAAGCGCAAGACCGGGGTAGAAACTGATCCAGTACTCATCACTGAGCATGTACTGAAAACCGTTGGCAATCAGCAGGCCCAGAGAGGGCTCGGTAATCGGCACACCCAGGCCCAGGAACGACAGCGTGGCTTCCAGGGTGATCGCCCGGGCAATCTGCAATGCACCAATGACGATCAGCGGCGGCAGGCAGTTAGGCAGAATGTGCCCAACCACGATGCGCCACGAACCAATGCCCTGCCCGCGTGCGGCATCAACGTATTCGCGGCGACTTTCAGTCAGCGCCTGACCCCGGGCAGTCCGTGCGTAGTAGGCCCACTCCAGCACCACCAGCGTCAGCATCACATTACCGACGCCCTTGCCCAGCCAGGCAAGAATCATCAACGCCATGAGAATGACCGGGAACGACAGCAGCAGATCCACCAGACGCATCAACAAGGCATCGACCCAACCGCCCGCATAGGCAGAAAGCAAACCGAGCATGGTGCCGAGTACCGCGGCGATCAACGCAGAACCGATACCTACCCAGAGACTGATACGCAGACCATAGATAATCGCCGACAACAGGTCGCGACCCTGACCATCAGTCCCCAGCCAATAGGTGTAGCCGCCGTCGACGTTCTCCGTGCCTGGCGGCAGGCGCGCATCAAGCACGTTGAGCTGCATCAGATCATAAGGGTTCTGATAGACAATCCACGGCGCCAGCGCCGCGACCCCGACGATGAAAACCAACACCAGCAAACCGAGCATGGCTGTGGGCGAGGTCTTGAACTCCGACACACCACGCCGCCATGGAGACTGCGCCTTGAAGGTCGCTACAGGAGCCTGGCTCATCGTTTCGCCTCCACACGCACACGCGGGTCGAGGAAGTAATACAAGGCATCGACAATCAGGTTGAGCACCACAAAAATCACCACGACCACCATCAGATATGCCACGACCACCGGGCGGTCGAGCATGTTGATGCTGTCCAGAATCAACTTGCCTGCACCCGGCCAGGCGAAAATGCTTTCGGTTACCACGGCATAAGCGATGGTCGAACCCAGCTCCATGGCCAACACCGTGACCAGCGGGATCATGGTGTTGCGCATCACATGCATGCACATCACCCGCACCGGTGACAGGCCTTTGGCCCGGGCAAACTTCACGTACTCCTGCGGCAGCACTTCACGCACTCCAGCACGGGTCAGACGCAGCACCAGGGATATCTTGAACAACGCCAGATTGAGTGCAGGCAAAATCAGATGCTGCAAGCCATCCAGAGTCAGAAAGGACCACTGAATACCGAACAGCTCGCGCGTTTCGCCACGGCCACTGGCGGGCAGCCAGCCGAGCTTGATGGAGAACAGCATGATCATCATCAGCGCCACCCAGAACGCGGGCAGCGAGAAACCAACGATGCTTGAAGCCATCAGCACGCGTGACAGAGGATGATCGGGATAACGGCCCGCGAACATGCCCAGCGGTACGCCAAGTACAACCGCCAGAAACATCGCGCTGAACGCCAGTTCAAACGTTGCAGGCAGCCGCTGCACGATCAGGCGCATGGCGTCTTCGTGATAGACAAAACTTTGCCCGAGATTGCCTTGCACCGCGCCTTTGAGAAACAGCAGGTATTGCTGCCACAACGGCTTGTCCAACCCCAGATGCGCGATGGCCGCGAGCCGTTCGGCCTGATTCAGGTCTTCGCCGACCAGAATATCCATGGGGTTGCCTATGGCGTTCAGGCCAATGAACACCACCAGCGTCATCAGCAGCACCACCAGCAGCGACTGGCTCAGACGCCGCACCAGCCAGCCGATCATCCGCGCAACTCTTGAGCCGTAGGCTCGCTGGCAACCCATTCGTCACCGAGCAGTTCAGGCTCGGCATAATTCTGCATAGCCGCGAAATGCAGCTCGATATCTTCATTGAACAACTGCCCGGCGAGACCTTGAGCGAGACGCTTGGCGCCTTCGCTGATGGCCGGAATATCACCCGACACCGCGCCGTAGCTCAGGGCTGCGGGGTAATTGAAGCAGTGGATCTGACCGATGCCAGGGCATGCGCCAGGGGTCTTCTCCTGAAACTCGAAGCACAGGCCCAGGTCCGGCAAGTCCTCCAGTTCGTTATCCGGCTCGCCCCCTGGCGGTGTGAAGCTGTCGCTCCAGGCACGGACATGCTGGGCGAAACTGGCGAATTCGGGACGCAGTTGGAAATTAGTCCGGAAGCCGGTGGCAAACACCAGAAAATCCACCTCGATCCGAGCTTTCGGCGTATCCAGCCACAGGCCACCGGCCGGGTTTTGCTGAACGGCGACAACCGGGCTGTTCAACAGAAAGCGTGAGTTGGGTGAGCGCGAGACGCGCTGGGTGCTGCCGCGTGGCGGCGGGACTTGCTGAGTGTTGAGGTATTTGCGAATTCGCCATTTCCAGGCATCCGGCAGACGCCAGTAACCGTGGGTCATGCCCGGATTACCGGCGCCCTTGCCTTTATTGACCCGTGGCAGCTCGGCCCGACGAATCAACAGATCGACACGCTGCGCACCGGCTTCCAGCGCCGTGGCGGCACTGTCCATCGCCGACGCACCACCACCGATCACTGCAACGCGCTTGCCGACGAACCAGTCATCCTGCAAACCGTCGGCCGAATGCGCCCAGACGTCTCGGGGCAAGTCGTGCGCGAAATCGGGCACCCAAGGACCGCCTAAGCCGTCGCGCCCGGTCGCCAGGACTACATGGCGAGCCAGCACGTGCTGAGTCTCCGCCGGGCCCTCAATGTCCAGTTCCACCAGCCCGTCAGTCCTAGGCTGTACGCGGCTGACGCGATGCTCGTTGCGCACGTCGAGATTCAATGCCTTGCGATACCAACGCAGGTAATCAGCCCATTGCAGACGCGGAATCTTGTCCAGAGCGTTCCAGGCCTCCAGGCCGAACTGGGCCTCGAACCAGGCACGAAAGGTCAGTGCGGGCAACCCCAGTGCAGGCCCGGTCAACTGCTTGGGCGAGCGCAGGGTTTCCATGCGCGCCGTGGTCGCCCAAGGGCCTTCGAAGCCGGTGGGCGATTGGTCGTAGATGCGCGCGACCACACCCATATTGCGCAGCTCGGCGGCCAGTGCCAGCCCTGCCATACCGCCGCCGATGATGGCCACGTCCAATACCGCCTGGCCGTCATTGACCCGTGGTTTTACCCAGGGTGATGCGGGCAGATCCAGCCATTGCAGATCCTGCTGCAGACGAGCTTCCAGCGCAGCAAGACCGCTGACGGTGTTCATATCGGACATTTTCAATACTCGGCGCTCGAGGAAAGGTGGTCACTTGCTATACAAGAAGCGTTCCACACTCATACATTTTCGAATTCATAAGCGGTATGAATTCATATAGCGAATAGTAAAAGCCGCCGAATATTCCTACAACGATGATTATTGAATATTGATATTCCAGAAAGGAATTAGGGATGAAGATGTGCGGCAAATGCGGATCCCTTGTGGGAGCAGAGCTTGCTCGCGATAAGGCTGGACACTATTCACTTCAGATCGCATTCAGCCTTATCGCGAGCAAGCTCTGCTCCCACAGGGAACTGCATTTCAGATCAAGATTGGGTTTAGCTCTGATGAAGGTAAGCGCACCGCTCAAAACCTGCGGCTAACCCGCATAAATACTTTGCAGCAAAGCGTCATGCTCGCTGGGGTCATGCATGATCATGGTCGGCAACAGCGATTGAGCGGATTGGGCGAGCTCTTCTACCAGGGCGACCGACACGTCGGAAAGCGGGCTGGCGAAGGCAGAAATCAAGCCGAAGAAGAACGGGATGTTGCACTCGATAGGTCGCACTACAACACCACTGATCGGAACGCCCAACGCCGTGAACGGATCCACGAGCGCGACTCCCAACCCCACGCGGGCCATCTGCATCGCAACCAGCGAGGTATTTGTATCGAGCATATGCGGCGTCTTTCCGCCCGCATCCTGAAACGCCTTATCGATGCGACGCCGGAAACGGAACGGGTTAGACATAGTGATCAACGGATGCTCAGCCAGAACATCCATAGGCAGCACATCGTAACGAGCCAGCTCCGAATCGCCTGACAGAACAGCGACACACGGCGACTCCCCAATCCAGTGAATA
Source organism: Pseudomonas maioricensis (assembly GCF_022790535.1). Lineage (GTDB taxonomy): Bacteria > Pseudomonadota > Gammaproteobacteria > Pseudomonadales > Pseudomonadaceae > Aquipseudomonas > Aquipseudomonas maioricensis. The sequence goes on along the minus strand of NZ_LOHG01000010.1, from coordinate 213,817 downwards.
TCCAGACCCCGATGCTCAAGCGGCAGGCTCACGGCCCCGAGATCCATCGTCTTTGAAAGTACCGCCTGGACTACATTTTCCGGAGACATGCTGTGCAACTGAATATGCTGCGGCTGCAGGGCTTGTGGCAGTCGGGACAGAGCCAGTGGAAGCAGCCCGGCAGCCAGCGCCGGGATTGCCACCAGCTTGATCTGACGGTTCTCGTCCTGAGCAATATGCTGAGCACGCTGGCGGATATTGCGTATGCCCAACAAGGCACTTTCGACCTCCGCATACATCATGAAGGCTTTCTGGGTAGGCGTGACCTTGGGCCCGCTGCGCTCGAACAACGCAAAGCCGAGCTCCTGCTCAAGCTCCTGAATGACCCGGGTAACAGAGGGTTGTGAACGGCCGAGCATTTTGCCTGCCGCCGTCACACTGCCCGCCGACATGACCGCCGCGAACGCTTCCAGTTGCCGCAAATCCATACGTACGCCTTGTAATGAACGATGAAGATCAGATACCGCCCGGCGCTAACCCACACTGGGACGCGGCCAAGCCTAACCTATCGAACACAACACGCCTACTTGGCGCGATACAGGCCAGAAGCTGCACGAGCGTATACAGGGGGGAACTTACTGTTCTGGCGTTCCATTAATCTAAAACAAAATGCCCTCCGAGCATGCTCGGAGGGCACATTAAAACAACTTACCGGTTCGCACTTCTTATGAGCGCTCTTGAACTGCACTAACCACTACCGGATATACCTACCCCCCCTTAGCGGGAGCGAATTCATTCGCGAAGAGGCCGGTATCGTCACTGCATATTTATCGTTGTCCCGGCAGTCTTCGCGAATGAATTCGCTCCCACGAAGATGGCCGTGAGTTCACATCAATACGAGCCTTCTGCAACCCGAACGTCTGGCTGACGCTCAGCCTGATTCCAGGCATCGTGCAGTGTTTGCAGGACATCGCTCATGAACTGCTTGTCGGCGGCTGCTTTTTTACCGACCCAGCCGTGACCACGACGGTACATCGACAACCGGGCGCGCAGGTTCGGATGGCGATGAACAAACTCTTCTTCAGGTACGCCTGATGCAAGAGGGTCAATACGCACCTCGCCCTCTTCGCAGACCCACAATATGTGGTTATCGAGGCTGTCTTTACGCGCTGCAAACAGCTCGGCAAGTTCATTAATCGTTGGTTGGTTATTCAAGTTCATGTGTAACTCCTTGACCGCTCGTCATCTGATTAATTAGTCAGCTCAAACACATCATCAAATCGGCCAATGGGTTCATGTCGCTGCAGATAAACGAAACACAGCATTCGTTCATACGTCTGCAGAGTCGGCCCTTGACTAGATGCATGTAGCCTTGATGAAAAGCCGCTACAGAGCAGCGTCACAACGAGAGGAGAGTTAGCGAATATCCGAGACCAACAGCGACTCTGACAGCAGTCAGCCACAAGCCTCATGAGGACGTATCGCCAGCACCTTCACGTCAAATAACGCTCATGCCAGGTCAGCTTCATCAATCTGCCTTGTGGGCAGCACACATCCGGGAACATCACGACGGCTCGTCGTGCATGTCAAGAACACCCTTTCCAGTTCTCCCGATCAGGGAGACAGCTGCATAATGCAAGTCGAAACGGCATGCGTCAATGATTATGTAGTGATTATTTTAGAGCACTACATATTTCTGATTCTGACCGACCGGTCACCGAAACGTGCCGGTCTGTCAGGCTTCGCGGGGATTTGTCTCCAGCATCAAGTCGACTTTCTCGAGCAAGGCACCTAGCTTGAAAGGTTTGATGATCATGTCCATGCCCTGCCCCAGGAAGCTTTGCCGGTTAACGGCATTCTCTGCGTACCCGGTCATGAACAGCACCGGCAGGCACGGTCGCCAGGCTCTGGCGCGATCCGCCAACTCGCGGCCATTCATATGTGGCAAACCGACGTCTGTGAGCAGCAGGTCGATCGATGGATCGTTTTCCAGTATCGAAAGCGCCGTAGCAACGTCCGATGCCTGGGTGCAGCGGTAACCTGTATCGATCAATAACTCGTTGACGAACATTCGCACCGAAGCTGTGTCTTCCACGATGAGGATGTGTTGCCCTGCGCCCTCTCGTGGCGCGGCGGCGGGTGGCAGCTCGACCGGCACGGAGTCGACTCCGGCAGGCAGCATCAGGGTGACTTCAGTCCCGTGCCCCGCAACACTACGGATCACGACATCGCCCCGCGACTGCCGGGCAAAACCGTAAATCGTTGAGAGCCCCAGCCCCGTGCCTTCACCAATAGGTTTGGTGGTGAAGAACGGGTCGAATACTTTATCGATGACGCTGTGTTCGATGCCAATCCCGTCGTCTTTAACGGATAGCGCGAGGTACGGACCGTCCGCCAGCCTCGCGTCGCCCTTGGAATGAGCAGCGAAAGTGGTCACACGGATCGTGCCGCCCTTAGGCAATGCGTCGCGGGCATTGATGACCAGATTCAGCAAAGCACTTTCCAACTGGCTGGAATCCACCAGCGCGATGGCCGACTGCGAAGTAAGGTCCAGTGTCAGCGCTATGCGTTTGCCGATGGTGCGCCGTAGCAAGTCTTCCAGGGACCGGATGTGTTGGTTGATATCGATCGGCCGGGCGTCCAGTGGCTGCTGACGGGCAAATGCCAGCAGGCGGTGAGTCAATGCAGCGGCACTTGACGCCGACGCCAGCGCTGCCTCGGCGTAACGCATGATTTTCTCGGGACGGTTTTCCTGGGTGCGCTTCTTGATCAACTCGATGCCGGTAATGATCCCGGTCAGCAAATTGTTGAAGTCGTGGGCGATGCCGCCGGTCAACTTGCCAATCGCATCCATTTTTTGCGCCTGAAGCAACTGCGCCTCAGTGCGCGCCCGTTCGGCAACCTCGTGGGCAAGCCGGGTGTTGACGTTGTCGAGTTGCTTGAGGTGTGACTGCTCTCGCTGCCGGTGCTCTGTCACGTCCTCGATAAACACCAGGCTCAACTGCGGCGTGCGATAAGGCGATATCTGCCACTCGGTCTCACGCAGCTCGCCTCTGACCAGCATGCGCAATGTGCCTTGCCAGCGTTCGCCCGCCAGCAAGCCAGCGCGCAGTTCCTGAATAATCTCATCCTGACCGTCAGCCAGGGAGCCGAGCATTGTTGGCTGTGCCACGCTTTGCTGAATCAGCAGTGCGAAGGCGTGGTTGCATTCATGAACCTTGAGCTGTGCATCCATGACTGCAATGGGCGCAGAAATGTTGACGAAGATTTCCCGGAAGCGCGCCTCACTTTCGCGCAAGGCGTATTCGGTGTCTCGTACCCGCAGCAAGGTGCGTAATGTAGCCAACAGCACATCCGGGTCTACCGGGTGCACCAGATACGCATCAGCCCCGGCCTCCAGCCCGGTAACAATGTCCGCGGTCTGAATAGACGCAGCAGAGACATGCACCACCGGCAGCAAAGCAGTACGTGGCTCGGAGCGCAGCAGTCTGACAATGTCAAAACCGCTCATGTCCGGCAGGTTCACATCAAGGATCAATGCATCAGGAACCTGTGCAGCGATCAGCTCCAGGCCCTCGGTGCCGGTGCCCGCTTCCGAAACGATGAAGTCGTGACGCTCCATGCGCCGACGCAACGCGTAACGCGTGGCGGCGTTGTCATCGACGATCAGTAACCGCAGCTCACGTTTCATCGGGGTGCCCTGCCGCAATGGCCAGCGGAATGATGACGAAGAATGTTGACCCCAGGCCCGGCTCGCTCTCAAGCCCTACCCGCCCGCCAAGCAACTCAGCGAAACGTTTGCATATAGACAAGCCAAGGCCCGTTCCACGCAGCCGTTTCTGCAAGGGCGAATCGATCTGGGAGAAGTCTTCGAAAAGCGCGCCGTGCATTTCCTGAGGAATGCCTACGCCGGTGTCACTTACCGCGAAGCGTATTTCGTTCTCGCCTTCCAGCCGGGCCGAAACCCGCACCTCGCCACGCTGAGTGAACTTGAGGGAGTTGGAAACGAAATTGCGCAGAATCTGTGCAAGCTTTTTATCGTCGGTGTACAGGCGTGGCAGGCCCACTGGTTCTTCGAAAATGAGGTCAACAGACGAGGCGTTCACGATTGGTCGAAACATCCCGCGTAACGCCGAGAACAAGTCGAACATGTCGAACCAGGCGGGGGAAATCGAGATGCGTCCGGCTTCAATCTTGGCCAGGTCCAGCAAGTCATCGACCATATCGCTCAACTCACGGGCCGCGCCACTGACGAATGCAACTTGCTTGTGTTGCTCTTCACTCAACGGCCCGTCGATTTCGTCCTTGAGCAAGCTGGTGATACTCAGAATCGAGCCCAACGGGGTACGGAACTCATGACTCATGTATGAGAGGAAGCGGCTCTTCAAGTCAGAGGCCTGACGCAATTCATCTGCCTGATTGTCGAGCTCGGCATACAACGCGAGTACACCCTGATTGGTTTCTTCAAGCTCGGCACGCAAGGCATCCGCCTCAGCGCGCAGTTGCTGTAGCTCAAGGGACTGATCGGTAACAGTCGAATCAGGCATTGAACGCCTCCAGGGTAATGACCAAAACAGTGACATCGTCGCGACCGCGGCAAAAATCGCGATGCAGCACAGCAGCGATAATCGCTGGATGCCGATAGATCAGACCCGGATAGTCACGCAGGTTCCAACGAGATTGCAGGCCATCGCTGAACATCACCAGCAACTGCCCTTGCGCGCCCGCATGCTCGAACGCCTGAGCCTTTCGGAACTGCAGACCGACGATGCCCGGATGCGATACCAACCCTCGGGTTTTATCACCCTCAATCAGAGTTGCGCCGATATTGCCGATTCCCACAAAACGCAGCCCACCACTACCCGCGTCGAACTGAACGACTGCCGCCGCGCCGCCACGCGTGCCCCTCATGGCGTGGTGCATATCGTCAAAAATCTGCTCGGCCGAATCGAAAGGCCGCCGCTGAAACTCCACTTCACCCGCCCGAGCGGCGACCTCAGCGTCTTCGCCATGACCCAGGCCATCCACCACCAGCACGCTGATCCGCTGCCCTTCCATTGCCAACGACCAGACGTCGCCGCAGGCAGGATCATCATGCAGTGAATGCTGGCTGATACCGATGCGCAGGTCCCGGACCTTGTCTTTGCGTCGATAAAACCGGGTCAGAACCACTGCGCCACGGGCATCCGCATGGACATCAAAGACGTCCGCCTGTCGCGCCATTGCGCCCAGGCCTATACCTTGCGTGCCGCCGGTCGAAAAACCATCGCGCAGACAATCATGCAGGTCGAAACCCGGGCCGCGATCCACCGCAATAATCTCGATGCCAGACAGTGCAGGTGAATCGAACACCCGCAGGTGTAACTCACCACGCCCGACATGCTTGAGGATGTTGCTGGCCAGTTCCGTTGCCACCAACGCCACACGTCCGGCATCCACCTCATCGAACGCAAGTGCTTGCGCCAATTGCTGAGCGGTTCGTCTGGCGTGCCCTACCTGGCTGGAGTCTTCGATCAACAAAACCTGCGTCAGGGTGCTGCGCAGATTCAAGTCCATCGGGTAATCGTTATGCGAGTACCGGCACCGGGCGCGGTGTCCAGTTCAAACTCTTCCACCAGGCGTTTGGCGCCCGTCAGACCAAGCCCCATGCCATTGCCGGAAGTCCAGCCATCGGTCATCGCCAGTTTCAGATCAGGGATACCCGGACCTTCGTCGCGGAAGGTGATCCGCAAGCCGGTGCGCAGGCCATCTTCGATAATCTGCCAGTCCATGTCGCCGCCGCCACCGTAAACCATGGTATTACGGGCCAACTCACTGACGGCGGTAACCATCTTGGTCAGATCGATCAAGCGCATGCCGCACTCCTGAGCCAGCTTGCGAGCCGTCTGGCGTGCAAGTACGACATCCTGTTCGATCAGCACCGGTTGCGTGCCGCTGCTACGCACGGTCATTGCGCGTCAACTCGCTCTTGTAACAGTCTCATACCGCGCTCCACGTTCAACGCGGTGCTTACACCCGGCAAGGTCATGCCCAGTTCAACCAGCGTGATCGCCACAGCGGGTTGCATACCCACCAGCACGGTCTCGGCATCCATGATCCGCGACAGGCCGGAAATGGTGCCGATCATGCGCCCGACGAACGAATCGACGATGTCGAGCGCTGAGATGTCGATCAATACACCCCGTGCAGAGGTTTTGCTGATGCGCTCGGACAGGTCGTCCTGCAGGGTCAGCGCAAGCTGATCGTGCATGTCGACCTGAATAGTGACGAGCAGATAAGCACCCATCTGCAAAATAGGAATACGTTCCATGAACTTATACCGCCTTGGTGACGGTCAGCCCCAGGCGCTTCAGCGACAGAGCCAGCGCATCGGCGAGATTAGCCTTGGTCACGACGCCTTGCAGGTCCAGACCCAGGTGCACGATGGTTTGTGCAATTTGTGGGCGCACGCCACTGATGATGCAGTCAGCGCCCATCAAACGGATAGCAGTAACGGTTTTCAGCAGGTGCTGGGCGACCAGCGTGTCAACGGTTGGCACGCCGGTGATGTCGATGATGGCAATTTCCGAACCGGTATCGACGATGCGCTGCAACAGGGACTCCATGACCACCTGAGTCCGCTGCGAATCCAGGGTGCCGATCATTGGCAAAGCCAGTACGCCGTCCCATAGTTTGACGACCGGGGTCGACAGCTCCAGCAACTCTTCCTGCTGACGCTTGATCACGCTCTCACGCGACTTCTGGAAGGTGCGAATAGTGTGCATGGCCAGCGCATCAAGCAACTCGGAAAGCTCCAGCAACTGTTCGGCATACATCACCGGATCTGCGTGGTATTCACGCTGCAGCAAAGCAAACAAAGGCCCTTTGAAGGAAAAAATAAAACTGGCGGTCTGCTGTGAGTCCTGACCGATCAGGGCGCGGCTTTGAGAAAGCTTTTCGAGGAACTGGCGAATTTCGTCCCAGTCACTGCCTGCCAGTGATTGGTGACGGCCCTTCTCAGCCACAGAAACAACCAGGTGGAAGAAATCTGCCATCTGTTGTTTCAGGTCATCATCCTTGATGTTGCGAGTGGCGCCGTTTGCTTCCAGTGCTGCAACCCATGCGGCTGTCAACTCGGACTGAGACTTCTTGATCGCTTCAACGGTCTGCTGCTGCACTGCTGCCATATTGTTTGAACTCCTGACCGATGTCGGCAAACCTGATCACTCAGGCATGCAATATAAAGATGAAAAAGGGGGGCGAGGCTCGCCATGCGGCGATTCTCTACCATTTGCCTTGAAATGCAAGCGGCCGATAATGGCACATTGGTTAATGCTCGTCGTCAAGGTGTAAAGACGCCGATTTTCGAGGAAAAACAACCGTAAATCGGTTTTATGATGTCAAAAGCATCCATTCGAGTGTAAGCACTATAAGCCTCATCCAACCTCGCCAAATACGTCGACAATCTGATCAATCACCGCCCTGACCCGCGCGGTATGCCGCAAATCTTCGTGAGTCACCAGCCAGACGTCATAGGTTTCCTGTCGTTGTCGGTCAGGCCACAGCCGGGTCAGCCCGTCCCGCTCACCCAGGCACACCGGGATTTCGCCGATGCCGATTCCTGCAGCGATTGAATGTCGCATCATCAAGCCCGAATTAACGGTTGCAACCAGACGCCCATGGGTGACCGGCTCAGAAACGATAGTCGCTTCACGGCCACTTTCCAGATAGGGCTGAAACATGATCACGTCGTGCCCGGCAAAGGCTGCACCTTGTTCAGGTGAGCCGCGACGTTGCGCATATTCCGCCGAAGCGAACAGCCCCACCGGCCAGCGCGCGATGCACCGGGCAATGAGGTCAGGGTTTTCCGGCTTGACGTTTCTGATCGCAATGTCGGCTTCGCGCCTGGACAGGCTGAGCATTTGAATAGAAGCATCAAGCCGGACTTTCACATCAGGGTGCTGCCGATGCAGGTTGGCGATGGCGGGAATCAGAAAGTCGATGGCTAACGAATCGGTAGAGGTGATGCGCACCTCTCCCTTCAGTCGATCATCAAGCCCCTGAACCTGACGCTGAAGCTCCAGTGCCGAACGCTCCATTTTTTCCGCCGAGCGAAACACCGCCTCCCCCGCGGCTGTCAGCACGTAGCCTTCCGAAGTCCGTAAAAATACCGTGGTGCCCAGCGCTTTCTCCAGCGCCGCAATTCTGCGCCCGACAGTGGCCTGATCCACATTCAGCACGCGCGCCGCGCCGCGCAACGTGGACTTCCTGCACACAGCCAGAAAGATTCGTGTGTCGTCCCAATTCAAAAACGCCTCCGCGATGCATTTTTGCATCTTAGCCAAGAGAATTAACTGCAATATTGCATCAATCATCGCCGTTACTATGGACGCAGCCAAGCACTTTGCAGTGCTCACTTTAATTTCCAGAATTCATGGGAAAGGACATTCCACCATGCACACCACCACTGACACCCTTGCACCCCGGCGCAATAGCGTCTGGCTGCATATTCTTGCGGGCCTTAGCGCCAGCCTGGTCAGCATTGGCCTGGCGCGATTTGCCTATACGCCGTTGATTCCTTCGTTGATTCACGCCCAGTGGTTCTCCGCATCGGATGTGATTTATCTCAGCGCAGCCAATCTGATCGGTTATCTGATCGGCGCGCTGACCGGCCGCCCTATTGCCGCGCGACTGTCCAACGGGCATTCACTGCGGCTGATGATGCTGATTGCCACCGCCTCGTTCTTTGCGTGCGCTTACCCGCTGTCCCTCGCCTGGTTCTTCAGTTGGCGCTTGCTGTCCGGTATCGCGGGCGGCGCAATCATGGTGGTTGTGGCCGCAACCGTGATTCCTCACGTGCCCGTCGCTCGCCGGGGGCTGGCCAGCGGCGCAATCTTTATCGGCGTCGGCCTCGGCATCGCCGGTTCCGGCACGCTGGTACCGTTCCTTTTGTCGCTGGGCTTGCGCGATGCCTGGATTGGTCTGGGCCTGGTTTCCCTCGCACTGACCGCAATCAGCTGGTTCGGCTGGCCATCGGTAAGTGCTACCGCAGCAGCGTCGGCCTCAAACCCGGAGCCCCATCAAACGCAGCACAGCCGCATGGATCCAGGGATCTACCTGTTGTTCGGCCAATACGCGCTGATGGCCATCGGTCTGGTACCAGCGATGGTATTTCTGGTGGATTACGTGACGCGGGGGCTTGGTCTTACTGCGCACGCCGGTGCAGTGATCTGGGTCATGTACGGCGTCGGGGCGATTCTGGGGCCAGTGGTCTATGGCTTTCTGGCGGACCGTCTGGGCGCGCGCACCTCAATTCGTGTGGTGTTGGCAGTACAGGCAGTGGCTGTCGCGTTGTTGTGCAGCACCAGCAGTTTCGCCCTGCTCGCGCTGCTGGCGATCATCATTGGTTCGTTCCCGCCCGGCATCGTGCCACTGGCGCTGGGCCGGATCCACGAGCTGGTACCTCGCCACGACCAGCAGCAAGTAGCCTGGAGCCGTGCGACCGTTTCCTTTGCGACGTTTCAAGCGCTGGGCGGTTATGGGTATTCAGTGATTTTCAACGCCAACGACGGCCACCACGTCATGTTGTTCGTGATCGCCGCGTCGGCTATTGCGGTGGCTTTAGTGGCTGATTTTGTTGCTGCTTTGATTGCTCGAAATTAAACCACTTACCGGATGTGAAATGTGCTCCCCTTGTGGGAGCTGAGCTTGCTCGCGATGAGCGACGACATCCCATGCCTGCCCCATCAAGGGCTGAGTCCTGAGCAAGCCTCGTACACAGGCTGCGGATGCACCGCCCCCATCGCGAATAAATTCGCTCCTACCGGGGTTTGCGTTTGCAGGCCAACACAGAATTTCCCCCAAGGTAATCGCATTTCAGGCAACGTCAAAAAGCCTTGATCACCTGCCGCTGCTGCCCAAGCCCTTCGACACCCAGCGTCACCACATCGCCGGGTTTGAGAAACAGCGGCTCAGGCTTGTGGCCCAGCCCGACCCCGGCGGGGGTACCGGTGCAGATCAGGTCGCCGGGCTCCAGCTCGATAAACTGCGACACATAGCTCACGACAGTCGCCACATCGAAAATCTGGTTAGCCGTGTTGCCGTCCTGATGGCGCGTGCCGTTAACGTCCAGCCACAATGCCAGCTTGCCGGAATCAGCCACTTCATCCGTGGTTACCAGCCAAGGGCCAACAGGCGCAAAGCCTGGGAAGCTCTTGCCTTTGGTCCACTGCCCGCCCCGCTCCATCTGATAACTGCGCTCAGAAAAGTCATTCACCACGCAGTAACCGGCGATGTGCTTCAAGGCGTCAGCTTTGTCGATGTACAACCCTTGAGTACCGATGACGATACCCAGTTCGACTTCCCAGTCGGCCTTCACCGAGCCGATCGGCAAGCGAATATCGTCGTTGGCGCCGGTAGGATGACAAGCCTTGAGGAACATCACCGGTTCGGCAGGGATCGGCAAATTGGTTTCAGCGGCGTGATCGGTGTAATTGAGCCCGATGCAGATCACCCGCCCGCCCTTACTGACGGGTGGGCCAACACGCACATCGACAGCAACCAACGGCAGCGACGCGCTATTGATCGCGCTCAAACGCGACAGGCTTTCGCTGGAAAGTGCAGCGCCGTCGATGTCATCGAGGTGAGCAGAGAGGTCACGAATATCACCGTTGGAGTCGATCAGACCCGGTTTTTCAGCACCCGGCAAACCAAAACGAACCAGCTTCATAGGGGTATTCCTTGTCAGTAGATAGGCGCAAGCACACTGTAATCTCAAGGTGTCAATGGCTGGGCGCTGCTGGCGATGGCGGGCCTGCGCACAAGGACCACCAGCAAAATCGCAAACAGGCTCAACAATGCGAGTGCCGCACAGCCTACATCAATCGCCAGATCCAGGCCCCAGCGTGTCGCGGCCCTGCCCAGCGACATCGCCACCACGCCCTGCATCAGATACGCCACCAAAAACAACGCAGACAAAGTGCCTGCCCGATGATGAGCCGGTGCATGGGCGTTGATCAGATTCAGGCCGCCCATGAACAGCAGGCTATAGCCAACACCACTGCTCGCGCTCGATAACAGGAAGACCAGCAGAGCATGGTCGGAGGTTGCGAGGATCAGCAACAACATGCCCATGCAGGCGAATGCACCACCAATGATGATCGCGATATGGGCAGACAAGCGCCGCGCGACAATACCGGTCGCGCCAGTAACAATCGCAAACACCGAAATAGCGGCGCCGTTGACCAATGCATTGCTGGAACCGATCAGGTCGTGGGCAATCTGCGACCCTAACGAGAGCATCGTTGCCCCCAGTGAGTAGCCGCTGAGCACAGCGGTGACTGCCACCAGAAACACCCTGCGCAGCGGTTTATGGATGCTCGGCAAGCGCGGCTTCCAGGCCTGCCTGCTTTCTGCGCGTGTATGCCGGGGCAGGAACCAGGTACCGAACAGCGTTGCAATCAACACCAGCACTAACAGCAGGAAACTCAAGCGGGTCGGCAGCGGCGCGTACTGAATCAACGCGCCGCTGAGGATCAACGCTGAGGCCAACCCCAATGCCTGCGCTGCGGTGGTAATCGAACCGGCCTGTTTAGCCTGCCCCGGCGCACTGAACTCCACCACCGCAGCGGCTGAAGGCCCGGCAGACAGTCCGACGCCGACACCCATGAACGCCCGCCCGATCAGTAGCCAGGTCACGTCGGGTGCGACAGCGAATAGCAACACGCCCAGCAGTGATGACCCTAACCCCAGCAGCATCGCAGCCCGCCGTCCGATGTAGTCAGACAAATCACCGAGCACGATCAGTGTCGCCACCACAGCGATGGGGAACACTGCGAAGATCAGCGTCGTGACGGTCGGTGTCAGCGACCATTCCCGGGCATACAGCGGGTAGGTCATGGCAGGCGCCGCACTGGTCCACAACGTGTGCATGACCACCGCAGCAGCCACCCAGAAAGAACCCCGGCGACCCAGCGTGTAATGTCGAAAATTCATGGGGCAGCCTCAATGATCAATGCGCTTATAAAACAACGAATAGCATCGAGCGGGATTGTTTGGCCGTGCTTATTAAGCAACAGACAATGAATCCGGGGCAGCGCTCGAATTGACAGGGGGAAGACGGTATTTCTGACGGCCCATGCACAGAGATTGTATGGATCCCACGCCATCACCCATCTGCTCAGCTCCCACATAGACCGCGCTATCCCGCAGGACCGGCTTCAGCCGAAGAGGTCCGTACGGTCCGTCTTCATCGTCAGTGATGCCGCCTTGGCGGCTGAAGCCGGTTCCGTGTCATTGTTTCACTGCGGGAGACCGCATTTACCGCACAAAAAAAGGCGCCCCACCGAGGTGGGGCGCCTTTTTGACCCGCCGAACTTACTTGGCAGTCAGTGCTGTGTAGCTGTTCATCAGGTTGCGGTAGTTAGGAATGCGTGGCGACAGCAGGTTCGCCAGGCCTTCCATATCGTTACGCCAGTCAACCTGCAGCTCGCACGCTACGGAGAACCAGTTCACCAGTTGCGCACCGGCAGCCGTCATGCGGGCCCAGGCAGCCTGTTGCACGGTTTCGTTGAAAGTGCCCGACGCGTCAGTCACGACAAACACTTCAAAACCTTCAGCCAGCGCCGACAAGGTCGGAAAAGCGACACATACGTCGGTCACAACACCGGCGATGATCAGTTGCTTGCGGCCGGTGGCTTTCACTGCCTTGACGAAGTCTTCGTTATCCCAGGCGTTGATCTGGCCTGGACGCGGAATGTACGGCGCGTCCGGGAACAGCTCTTTCAACTCAGGAACCATAGGGCCGTTCGGACCGTTTTCAAAGCTGGTGGTCAGAATGGTCGGCAGCTTGAAGAACTTGGCCAGATCAGCCAGTGCCAGCACGTTGTTCTTGAACTCGTTAGGCTGGAAATCCTGCACCAGCGAGATCAGACCAGTCTGGTGGTCGACCAGCAAAACAACCGCGTCGTCTTTGTTCAAGCGTTTCCAAGGGGTAGCAGTACTCATGGGATAACTCCTTCAGGTTTCAGAATGTCAGCGTTGCCGTAATGGCTATTGATCAGAATGCGAAACATGAACAGCCGAATGCGCCCCAGAAACCCTGGAAGTCGCTGACCGGTACGCTGGACATACGCGCGCGCTCATGGCTGTGGGAATGCACGACACAAGGGCCGCTGCATTGGTGAACCTGCGCCACCAGCGGCGAATTCGGGCGCCAGTGACCTGGCACTTTGACTACCGGCGACCAGTCCGGCAGGACCGGGACCTGAGGCGGCGCGAGTTTTTCGAAGTCGCCGCTGCCGTACACCACCTTGCCGTCAACCACTGTCAGCACCGATTCGATCCACTTGATCGACTCTTCTTCAACGCTGAAGTAATCTGCCGACAGGGCCACCAGGTCAGCCAGTTGGCCGACTTTGATCATGCCCTTCTTGCCTTGCTCGGAAGAGAACCAGGCGCTGCCGTGAGTGAACAGCTCCAGCGCGGTGTCACGTGACAGGCCTTCTGGATACAGCTCAAGCCCGCCAACCGTACGACCGCTGACCATCCAGTACAGGGACGTCCATGGGTTGTAGCTGGAGACTCGCGTGGCGTCGGTACCGGCACCGACCGGAACGCCCTCGGCCAGCATGCGCTTGATCGGCGGCGTGTGTTCGGCCGCCTTTGAACCGTAACGCTCGACGAAGTACTCGCCCTGGAAAGCCATCCGGTCCTGAATCGCGATACCGCCATTCAGCGCACGAACGCGCTCAATGTTTTTCGGCGTGATGGTTTCGCAATGGTCGAAGAACCACGGCAGATTGTTGAACGGGATCTCGCGGTTGACCTTCTCGAATACGTCGAGCATCCGCGAAATGGATTCGTCATAGGTGGCGTGCAGGCGGAACGGCCAGCGATTCTCCACCAGGTGACGGACCACGGGTTCCAGATCCTGCTCCATACCCGGTGGCAGATCAGGGCGTGGCTCCAGGAAGTCTTCGAAGTCTGCGGCCGAGAACGCAAGCATTTCACCGGCGCCGTTGTGACGCAGGAAGTCATCACCCTGATGCAACTTGACCGAACTGGTCCAGTTCTTGAAGTCAGCCAGTTCTTCTTTCGGCTTCTGGGTGAACAGGTTGTAGGCAATGCGCACCGTCAAATGCTTCTCACGGGCCAACTGCTCAATGACGGCGTAATCATCCGGGTAGTTCTGGAAACCACCGCCCGCATCGATCGCACTGGTGACGCCCAGACGATTGAGTTCACGCATGAACTGCCGCGTCGAGTTGACCTGATACTCAAGCGGCAGCTTCGGCCCTTTGGCCAGTGTCGAGTACAGAATCATCGCGTTGGGCTTGGCCACCAGCATGCCGGTCGGATCGCCATTGGAGTCGCGAACGATTTCGCCACCCGGCGGGTTTGGCGTATTGCGGGTGTAGCCAGCCACACGTAGTGCGGCACGGTTGAGCAAAGCACGGTCGTAGAGGTGCAGGACGAAAACCGGGGTATCCGGTGCTGCCTGATTGAGTTCTTCCAGGGTCGGCATGCGTTTTTCAGCAAACTGGAATTCGTTCCAGCCGCCAACTACACGCACCCACTGCGGGGTCGGTGTACGGTCAGCCTGATCCTTGAGCATGCGCAACGCGTCCGCCAGTGACGGCACGCCTTCCCAGCGCAGTTCGAGGTTGTAGTTCAACCCGCCACGAATCAAGTGCAGGTGGGAGTCATTGAGGCCCGGGATAACAGTGCGTTTTTGCAGGTCGATGACCTGAGTCGCACTGCCCCGCAGCGCCATGACTTCAGCATCGGTACCAACCGCCACGAAGCGGCCACCGCTGATGGCGACGGCGCTGGCCTTGGGTTTTTCACGATCGACAGTATGCAGTTGGCCGTTATAGAGAATCAGTTCGACGTTCATTGCAGTTCCTTCGACAGAGTATTGAGAGGCACCGGCATAGCCAGCGAAGGGGAAAGAGGGAAAGATCGCTGCAGCAGCGCTGAGCAACGTGCTTTTGGCCAGAAAGCGGCGGCGTTCCTGATCGGGGTCTTTATCGTCATTGCTCATCGCATCACTCCATGGGAGGCTGTTTCTGCGCGGCGTTCAGCCAAGGTGCAAACAGCCGGGTTGCGGCGGGCATCATCACGTAGCAAACCAGCAAGACGATGGTCACCGTGACCAATGCGGTGCTCACCACGTAGTTGGCGAGCAGCGGACTCAAAGCGAAAACCGGGCCCCAGATCAATGGGATCAACAGCGTCAGCGGACAGATGACCAGAAAGGTCACGCAGGCTTGTTTCCAGCGCGGCGGCTGCGGCGCGGACGCTTCGGACGCCGGCGTAAACCAGAACTCGTTGTGCGGATTGACTTCAGTCTGGTCGCCATCGGCGAGCATCGGATGGGCTTCTTTGACCAACTGGCTGCGCTCGTCAGAATCCAGCCAGCGCTGCATGGCATCGGTCGAATGAAAGCGTAGTACGCAGGTAAACAAATGCAGGCCACCCGAGTTGCTGCGGATCACGTCGACGCCCAAATGGCCTGGGTATCCGGATGCGATCCCGACAATGCGGCGCAACCACGCTTCGTAATCAGCTTCCATACCCGCGCGAATGCGGTGCTTGATCACCAGCGTCACAACCTCATTGAATGCTGGCTGGTTGACCACGACCGCTTCCTGGGCCAGAGAGTTTGAATCAGGCATAACGAACCACTCCGTTGAAACGTGCGTTAAGCGCGAGCCGTCCTGGCCCGGCGATAAACACAGAGGTAAAAATGATCAGTAGCAACCAGCCGAACTGACCCTGCTCCAGCGTCCACTCCGGGTGGACCACGATGAGGGCAACCAGCAACAAGAACAGAATGGGCAGGCAGGCAAGACGCACAAAGATCCCCGCCGCGATCAGCAGCGGGCACAGGACTTCGGCAAAGATCGCGAGAATCAGGGTCAACTGCGCGCCCATATGGAACGGGTCTTCGATAAGCGTCAGTTGGTTGTTGAAATCGAGCAGCTTGGGCAGGCCATGCACGGCCAGGAGAAAAGCAGCGCCGGTGATCCTGAGAAACAGCAGACCGAGGTCGCGGGCCCGGTTCTCAAGGGATAAATTTTCTAATGTCGAATCAATCATCACGCACCCACGAAATTGGGAAATGGCCAAGACAGCGGGTCTGCATGTACTGGCCAACTCTGGATTCGATAGTGCCGCGTTAAAGCTAAATGATAATTGAATGCTTGTGCTTTATTGGATCAGCCGTGCCCAAAAACACGGCCAGGGATGTTCGAGACAGCGACCCGCCATGTGGGAGCTGAGCTTGCTCGCGATGAGGCTGGACGCGATCTAACGTAAATCGCGTCCAGCCTCATCGCGAGCAAGCCCAGCTCCCACATAGACCGTCTCAACTCACGTCAGGGGTTTTGGACATGTGCTGACTGACGCGTGAGCGCAACCAGCGTTCAGCGGGATCATTGTCGTGCACCCCGCTCCAGACCATCGACAACTCGGCCGGGACAATCGGGAACGGCGGATCGTCAGCACGTAACGCGCAGCCTTCAACCAGAGCACAGGCAGCGTAATCCGGCACAGTAGCGATCAGTTCGGTCCCTGCCAGCAAGGCACGCAAGCCATTGAACTGCGGCACGCCCAGCACCACTTTGCGGGTGCGCCCTACTTTGGCCAGATCCAGATCGATGTTGCCGGACAGGTCCCCGGAGAACGACACCATTGCGTGAGGCCGTTCGCAGTACTCGTCGAGCGTCAGCGCACCTGGGCGAGAATCTCCACGCAGCACCTTGCAATCGATGTCGCGTAACTTCTTGCGTTTGGCATTGGCGGGCAAATCGGTGGTATAGCTGACGCCCACCGAGATCTCTCCCGACGCGAGCAATGCGGGCATCAACAGGTAGTTGGCGCGCCGAACCACCACGATGATGCCAGGCGCTTCTTCCCGCAGTTGATGCAGCAAAGGTGGCAGCAGACCAAACTCGGCGTCATCGGACAAGCCGATACGAAATACGTCACAACTGGTTGAAGGATCGAAATCCTTGGCGCGACTGACCGCACCGGAAATCGTATCCAGTGCTGGCTGGATTTCCTTGAGGATGTCCAGCGCCCGCACCGTCGGCTCCATTCCGCGGCCGCTACGCAATAGCAGCGGGTCGTCAAACAGATCGCGCAAACGAGACAACGCAGCACTGACGGCGGGCTGCCCCATGAACAGCTTTTCCGCGACCCGGGTCAGATTGCGCTCAAACATCAATGCTTCAAAAATCACCAACAGATTGAGATCGACTCGGCGCAGGTCATTGCGATTCATGGGAAAAGGTCCGGATCTGAGGAATGAAAATAGCCAAGGCTTACCTGATGGCAGGTAAGCACGGTTGTCGGCGTCCTGCCTTGTAGTTTTGTGCTTTATGTTACCTGCAATCGCAATTCCCGCAGGACATCACACCGCCTCCCTGACACCGGGCTGCCGCGCAGCAAACATTGGTGTCTGTAGGAGCTGCCGGAGGCTGCGATCGCGGTGTGTCAGGAGAAATGCATCGCAGCCTTCGGCAGCTCCTACAGAAAATGCATTTCAATCCAGTGGTTTGCATGTCGTTCATCCCATGAAAACATTTGCGCACACCCAATCAATTCCTCCCGCCCCACACCTGCCAGCCTGTGCGCCTCACAGAAAAAGGGCAGGCTTATGCACGTTCGTTTCACACTGGTTGCCGCGCTGGCAATCCTCGGCTCCACCAGAGCGATGACGGTCAGCGCTGAAGAGCATGGCTTTGTAGAAGATACGACCCTGAACCTGCTCTCGCGCAATTTCTTTCTGCACAACGACTACCGCACCGGCCATAACGGGCAAAGCTATCGCCAGGAATGGGCGCAGGGCTTCATCGCCAATCTGAAATCAGGCTTTACTCAGGGAGACGTCGGTGTCGGTATCGATGCTCACGCTTTTTATGGGCTGAAACTGGACGGTGGACGCGGACATGCAGGTGCCGGTCTGCTGCCGCTGGACAGCGATGGTCGTGCTGAACACGACTACTCCAGCGGCGGCGCAGCACTCAAGTTGCGTTATTCGAAAACAACGCTGAAGTTTGGCGAGATGGAGGTTGAAACGCCGGTGTTCGACACCGCAGACAAGCGCTTGCAACCGGAATACGCCACCGGCTTTTTCCTCGACAGCGAAGAAATTGAAGGCCTGCGAATGGTCGCCG
Source organism: Pseudomonas maioricensis (assembly GCF_022790535.1). Lineage (GTDB taxonomy): Bacteria > Pseudomonadota > Gammaproteobacteria > Pseudomonadales > Pseudomonadaceae > Aquipseudomonas > Aquipseudomonas maioricensis. The sequence goes on along the minus strand of NZ_LOHG01000010.1, from coordinate 195,677 downwards.
GACACTTCACGGCCTTCAAGAATCAGAACGCCTCCAGCACTCACGACGACTTCGACGGTTACGGCGCAACCACGCGCAATAAGAGCATCAGTCTGGCCGGGATCGAGTTTTCAGGTGACGGGCCATTGGGCGGTTCGCTCTACGCGTCGCAACTGTCTGACACCTGGCAGCAGTACTACGGCAACCTGCACCTGAATCAAGCGCTTTCGGCCAACAGCTCTTTACTGCTGGATAGCAATGTCTACCGGACTCTGGACAGTGGCAATGCAGATGCCGGATCGATCAACAACACGGCCTTCAGCCTGTCGGCAAAATACCGCTTTGGCAGCCAGGCACTGACGGTTGCGTGGCAGAAAATCGACGGCGACAGCCCTTTCGACTTCGTGGGAGGCGACTCTATTTATCTGGCGAACTCAATCAAGTACGCAGACTTCAATGGCGCCCATGAACAATCATGGCAAGCACGATACGACCTGGATTTCGCGACGCTGGGAGTACCAGGGCTTAAATTCATGACCCGTTACGTCACCGGTGACAAAATCGATGGTACTCACGCCGCTCAGGGCGGGGCCTATAACCCGTTCGACAGTGATACCGGGCGTTACCAGCCCATTCAGGGCAAAGGCGGTCGACACTGGGAACGCGATATTGACCTCAAATACACCGTACAGTCGGGACCGGCCAAAGACCTGTCGCTGAACGTTTCCCATGTCTCTCATCGAGCCAATACGGCGCAGGCCGGGGACGATATCGATCGGCTTTATCTGGTTATCGAATATCCGCTGGACCTTCTCAACTGATCAACCCGCCTGACGGCCTTGCGTAGACAGGGAGCGTCTCCAGTTGAAAGGCGTCAGGCCTGCGACCCGGGTAAACACACGAGTGAAATGAGACTGATCGGCGAAACCACAGTCAAGGCTGATACGCGAAATGGAAATACTGGTCTCGGTCAGCAATGCCTTTGCCTTGTCCAGACGGACCTGCAGGAACCAGTCTCGCGGAGAGTAACCGGTGTTTTTCTTGAATGCCCGGGAAAAATGGCTGCGTGACAACGAGCACTCGGTAGCGATCTGGGCGATGGACAGGCCGCGATCCATATGGCTGGACATCATTTCCTTGGCACGGCGCTCCTGCCAGGGCGACAGGGCGACTTTCTCGCAAGGTTGCGGCGCGGCCTTGGGTGTTTCGAAGCGCGTGGACAAATGCGAACAAAGCACCAGCATCGCACGCTCGACAGAGTCGTCATGATCAGCCTGACGGTCACGCAAGGCTGGCAGCAGCGAGCAAATCAATCGGTAGGCCAACGGATCAATGCCCGGGGTTGTAACGCTGCTTTCCAGCAGTTTCAGACTCGCTTCACGGGTGGCGTCAACCGATGCAGACTTCATCAGTTCTTCTACGGCGGACGACAAGGTGTCGAAAGATGGAACCTGACTGACCGCAGCTTGTTCGATATGACGGATGGATAACGGGCTGAACGCATTCATTACAGACTCTCCTGCTCAGAGGTGTATGGCAGGGATCGAGTCTGGTGATGGCGACCCTTAAAGTCCTTTGCAAAACATTAAACGTTCTGAAGCGCAGGTTAATCAGCGCCACCCTGACCATCAGGCTCACAGGCAGGTTAAGAACGTTTCAGACGATGCCAAAGACTTGAACTGCATCGAAGCCTAACGTCAGGGCTCAACTTGCAAACCTTTGTTCAAGCCCACCCCGGAGAAGATCATGCCTACGATTACCACCACTGACGGCACCCAGATTTACTACAAGGATTGGGGCAGCGGCCAGCCCATCGTTCTGTGTCACGGTTGGCCGTTAAATGCCGACATGTGGGAATACCAGATGAACTTCCTGGCCGAAAACGGCTTTCGGGTCATCGCTCATGACCGCCGTGGATTCGGCCGTTCCAGCCAGCCATGGACAGGTTATGACTACGACACCTTCGCTGACGATCTGCAGGCGCTGATCACTTCGCTGAATCTCACCGACGTGACGCTGGTAGGTTTCTCGATGGGCGGTGGCGAGGTTGCGCGTTACATCGGCCGTCATGGCAGCGAGCGCGTTTCCAAAGCAGTGCTGGTGAGCGCGGTCACGCCATTGATGATTCGTCGCGAAGATCACCCGGAAGGCATGGACCCGGCTATTTTTGACGGTATCCGCTCGGGCGTACTGAATGACCGTGCAGCGTTCCTTGATGCTTTCGGCCCGATCTTCACGGGCAGTGATCAACCGGGTTCTTCGGTAGGCAAGCCCATGCTGGACTGGACGCAGGGCATGGCGCTGCAAGCCGGCATCAAAGGCACTCTGGACTGCGTCGGGGCATTCTCGGAAACTGACTTCCGTCCAGATCTGGCGAAGTTTGATGTGCCGACGCTGGTCATTCACGGGGACGGCGATGCAGTGGTCAATTTCGACGTCACCGGTAAAGCGGCAGCCGCGCTGATCCCGGGCGCGCAACTCAAGGTCTATCCTGGCGCACCGCACGCGGTGTACTTCACGCACAAGGATGAGTTGAACAAGGATTTGCTGGAGTTTGCGCGGGGTTGAATCAGCCAGGATCAGCTCTCATCAAAAAATATGACGACCTGATTTGGGATGCTTTTCTGTAAGAGCTCACGAGCACCGCGAGGCAGCGATGGCGTCCTGCCTGATGCACCGCCATCGCGGCCTCGCGGTGCTTATGCGCTCCTACAGGCCCAAACTTTGCTGCGCGACAACGCAGCGGCTGCATTCCGCTGATACAGGCGCTCAGGTCTCATTGCCCTTGCCTCACCACCGGCAAGGTAAACACAAACACCGCCCCGCTCGACCGTCCGGAAAACGCACGCAGCATCCCGCCATGGGCGTCGATGATTGACCTGCAGATCGCCAGCCCCATGCCCATGCCTTTTTCCTTGGTGGTGAAAAATGCATCGAACAACCGCTCCAGGTGCACCGGATCAATCCCGAAGCCATTGTCCTGAACACTGACTACAACGTACTCACCCGCCACGGTATCGCAACTGATCGCCAGTCGCCGCGGCCGGTCATGGAGATCGCTCATAGCATCCACTGCATTCATGATCAGATTCAGGATCACTTGCTGCAACTGCACGGCATCCCCTTCCACCTGCAACTGAGGTTCACTGACCGCCTTGTAGAGCAATACCTGACGCTGCTCAATCTCGCTGGCAGTCAACAACACGACCTGTCGAATCACTTCGTTGATGTACAACGGCTCACGATTGAGCGGGGCTTGCCTGGCCAGCGACTGCAACGCACGCACAATATCGGCAGCACGTTTGCCATCATTGACGATGTCCCCCAGCCCGGCCAGCGCCTCGTCGACCACCGGCACTTGCCGACTCAACCAGCGCATGCTGGCACTGGCATTGGAAACAATCGACGCCAGCGGCTGATTGATTTCATGAGCGATCGACGCCGCCAATTCACCCATGGTCGTTGCCTGGGACACCCTGCCCAATTCCGCACGGGCAGTACGCAAAGCAGTTTCAGTATTCTTGCGCTCGGTGACATCGCTGACCACACCGACAAAAAACTGATCACCGTCGGGCTCTCCGAGCAGTTCAAGGTGACGAACCGCGCCATCAGGCCTGACAATCCGGAACGTGTGCTCAAACGCACTGGAGCTGCGCAATGCCCGCGACAACATCGACGAGAAGGCTTGCAGGTCTTCGGCGTGAATCATCGGTTCCAGTTCGGGCAGTGAGGGCGCAGTGGCACTCACCGGCAGCCCCCAGACCGCGAACAACTCGTCGGACCATTGCGCCTCGTCGATGACCGGATCCCAGCGAAAACTGCCCGACTGGCTGATACGCTGACCCAATGCAAGCGTTGCCTTACTGGTTCGCAGCGCGGCTTCAATCTCCTTGCGACGACTGTTTTCCTCCAGCAACTCGGCATACAAACGAGCATTTTCCAGCGAGATGGCGGCCTGTCCGGCAAGCAGTTCCAGGACCGCAGTACGACTGGAAGTGAAGACACCCGGCGCCAGGTTGTTTTCCAGATACAGCACCCCCACCACCTCGCCCTGCTTGACCAGCGGCAGGCACAGCACAGAACGTATGAGGCGATCCCGGAAGTACTCGTCTTCGCTGAAGGCATGCGGCTGCATGGCGTTGTCCAGCACGATCAGCTGTCGGGTGCGCATCACGGTATAGAGCATCGACAGCGGCAGATCCCTGCCTGTTGGCATCATCACGGACAAATCGACGTCGATGCCCGACTCATTGGCTTTACCGGTGGCTCTGACCTGTGGCGCATCGTCGTTGACGAGCAGTAACAGTGCCTGCTGAGCCCCTGCATGGACAATCGTGTGGGTCAGCAGGGTGCCGATCAGCCGGTCCAGAACGATTTCCCCGGAGAGTGCCTGAGACGCCTTCATGACCGAGACCAGATCCAGTGACTCCTGCCCCACGGAAATACTGACCGAAGGCCGCGACAAAGATGCCTGCGCACGGAGAATGCCGCCGCGCGCTTCGAGGCCCGCTACCTTGCCCGATGCTCCCCAGCGGTGATAACAGTCACGCGCATTGCGGTAATGACTGCGTGCAGAGGTGTACAGCCCGCGAACATGATGAAACTCGCCTGCCAGCTCATGGGCCAGCGCCTGCACATGAACGAAGCCGCCATTGGCTGCAGCGGTGATCGCACCTTCATAGAGCGTCATTGCGGCAAAATCATTCCCCTGCACACGGGCCTTTTCCGCTCGCACCAACAAGGCCTTGTCCTTGAAATTCTGCGGGTTGAGGGCCGCCCAGCGCTCAAGTTTTTCCAGGTGCGGTGCCATGCGGTCGAGCACTCCCTCGGCGCCCTCCCCATTACGACAACCCGCAGCCAGATTCAATGCGCTGAAAAAATGCAGGTCGAACAGATGAATATGCGCAGGTGTCGACCACGCAAGGTTACTCGCCTTTTCCAGGCACTGCGCCGAACCGACGAAGTCGCGATAGATGTATCTGGAGATACCTTCGAACAACCACCACCAGAATGCTACGGGCGTCATGGCGCTGTCGCGGGCGCTGGCCAGTCCGTCCGGGATTGAGTCGCGGCCCTGACGCAGGGCGCCAATGAAACCGGCGAAGGTCATTAACGCATCTTCCACATCCCGAAAACGCACCCGCCGGGCGAAGTCCAGGCCTCTCTCGATTTCTTCTTCAATTTTTTCGAGGTACTCGCCCATCACCAGCAGGTTTGACACGACATGCACAGAGGCATAGCAACTCATGGTCAGGTTGCCCGCGTTGTAACTGCTGGCAAATGCTGATCTGGCGTAGCCCAGCGCATGCTCCAGTGGCTGGGTCCAGACGCTGACCTGATCCAGGGCAACCAGCGTTGCGCTTTCGGAGCTGGCATAGCCGTGACGCGAAACCAGTGTCCGTGCCAATTGCGCATACGCCGCCGCGTCTTCATAAGCTCCGTACTGGTGAGCCAGTGCCACGCCGAACCATCCAAGACCATGGGTCGCAGCCGGACAGACGCCATACTCGAGGGATAACAGGGCCATCTCGCACGTCAGGACAAACAGCAGGTCATCGTCGATAAACGAAGCCGGGGCGATCATGCTCGCCATCAGGCCCATGGCAGCCTCATAGGACACGTTGCGCATTTCAGGCAAGTCAGCCAGCGAGCTAATCTGCCGCGTACCCAGCACGTCCAGCAAAAATCGATAACGCTGCTCGACTTCCCGATCATCGATCTGCACCGGGATATGAATGCCAAACATCCGTAGACCTTCACCCGCCGTCCTCACTGCGTCCTGATAACTGCAGGTCAGCATCTGCAGTTCGACTTTCAGGCCGTAAACTTCTGCGCGAGGTACATGGGACTGAACCTGACAGAGCAACTCGTCGATAACCTCACTCGCCCGCTCAAACTGCCCATCCAGAATCAGGCACTGGGCGTGCACCATGCCCAGCTCGCGACTGAGTTCGGCATCGTCCTGCCAGCGCCAGTCAACGATCAATGACCTGGCCGTCAGCAGATACCCCAAGGCAGACTGAATCGCCGCAGACTCCATGGCCTGTTGTGCTGCCTGTACCAACAAAGCGCAGAACAGACGACGCTCGGCATCATCTATCGGCTCTAGTTGTATGCGCTGCAAGTGACCGGTAATACGGAATATCTGATCCGCACGCCCCCTGCCCTCAAGGCCGGCGATCAACAGGCGGGCAATGCGCGCATGTTCAGAAGGCCTTGCAGACAGAGGCGTCAGCTCATAAGCCGACTCCTGCACGCGATCGTGGTAGAACGCAAACCCCTGGTGATCCTCAACCACCAGGCCGGCCTCTATGGCAGGGTTCAGGTCGGCGCGCAGAGCGGCCTCATCTGCATGGCTTATCCGCGCCAGAGTCCACAAGTCGACGCTTGAACCCACGCAGGCCATCTGACCAAGCACACGCCGTGTCTGCGCAGGAAGTCGAGCAATCCGTACCACCATCAGGTCGATGACGTTCTCGGCATGTCGATGATCGCGAATACCCTCCTCACTCCAGTTCCACCGGCTGGCCCGAGGGTCAAAGCGGATCAGTTGCTCCTCCAGCAAAGTGCGCAACAACTGGCCAACGAAAAACGGATTACCGCCGGTTTTTTCGTGAATAAGCTCCGCTAACGGCGTTATCTGTGCAGCCTCAGCGTCCAGGGTCAAACCAACCCACTGCGCGACTGCATCCAGATCCAGTGCGCCTACGTGAATCTCTGTAAGCCTCGCAGGTGCCCGGCGCAACAAGCTGATGAAGTCGCCTAACAGGGAAGAATCACCGGCCTGACCGTCGCGGTAGGCAAGTATCAAAAGAATGTTTCGGTATTGCCCGGAACTGAACGACGAGATAAACGACAGGGTCGCGTCGTCAAGCCACTGCAGGTCATCAAAGAACAACACCAACGGCCGCTCGGGACTGACAAAACTGTTCAGAAAGCGCTGCAGCACGTAATGGAATAAATGCTTGGTTTCATTGGCGGGCAAATCCGGCCCTGGCGCCTGCGGCCCAAGAATGAACTCGATCTCGGGCACCAGATTTGCGATTAAACGACCATGCCCGGCAACCGCCAGCGCCAGCTTGTCACGCCACAGCTGCAACTCCTCCGTCGTCTCCCCCAGCACGCGCATGATCAGTGAGCGCAATGCCTGGGCCAGAGAAGCGTAAGGGCCATTGTGCGCCGTCTGGTCAAACTTTCCGGACGCAAATAACACCCGACTCAGGGCAAGATCCTGATGCAGCTGACGAACCAGAGTGGATTTACCAGCGCCGGTTTGCCCTGAAAGCAGCACTATTTCGCACAGCCCCGACTCGGCTACCCGGCTAAACGCCGCGTGCAGCGCCTGGTGCTCAACGGGCCGCGTCAGCAAGACGTGCGGTTCACTGCCTTGTTGTCGGCGATCCTTACCGGCAGGCTCAAACGCAGCGATATGCTGAAACTCACTCCACTGCGTCAGGCACTTGCGCAAGTCAGCCTCAAGGCTGCACGCCGTTTGATAGCGATCCGCAGGGTTCTTGGCAATCAGTTGCTCAATCACCTGACACAGTGGCACGGGAATCGAGTTGCGGAATTGCCGCGGGGACGGCGGCTGACGAGCCACATGGCAATACACCCACTCAACCGCGTCACTGGCTTCAAAGGGCAATCTGCCGGTCAGCAGCTCATAGAACGTCATGCCTAATGAATAAAGGTCGCTACGCTGATCCGCCTGCTGCCCGACACGTCCCGCCTGCTCGGGAGACATGTAGGCCAGCGTTCCGCAGATGGCATCGTCGACACTTGCAGAAGTGCCGGAGTGGACCTCGGTACTGACGCCAAACCCCGTGAGCCGCACGATGCCATCGGCGCCCTGAATCAGATTGCTCGGTTTGATATCTCTGTGCAACAGGCCGTTACCATGCGCTTGCCCAACGGCCCGGGCTGCGCCCAGTGCAAAGCGCAGGAAGCGATCAATGGATATTTTGCCGTCAGCGAGCTCATGCAGCGCCTGACCGCCAGGGTCATCACAGACCAGCAGCGGACCTTCGGCAGTATGCAGCACAGCTTGAGGGACCAATGCCCACTGCGGCTCAAGCCGGGGCGACAGGAAAAACTCGTGCTCGATACGTCGCTGACTGCTCTCCACCTGACGCGCCGAGGAGCGAAAAATCAGCCACTGGCGGTAGCAGCCCTGCACATGGACGCGATAACGATCAATTTCTCCGTCGACAAAGAGCAAGTCCCAGGACAAAAGCGACAGCCACTGCGGCGTGTAGCCTTCGGCTTGTGAATCGGCCTTGACCTGAACGCTGGGGCCTGGCGCTGCCCGGATGCTACTCATAAAAGACCTTTACTGGTGTTCAAGTGCCCGCTTTATCGCATCGAGTAACGCGTCTTCCGAGAAAGGCTTGCGCAAGAATCCCAAAGCGCCGGCGTCGAGTGTTCGACGAATGGTGCCCTCATCATCCTGGGCTGACATGCAAAACACCGCGACGGGGTTACCCGCCGCTTTCAACTCCTGAAGCACCTCCAGCCCTTGCATACCTTTCATCATCAAATCAAGAAATACGCAATCCGCTTCATCAATTGTTGAAGAAGCCAGAAACTCCTCGCCCGATGCAAAGCCCACAGAGGCATACCCCAAAGACTTGAGAAGATTACCAAGACCGTTTCGCACGGAAGCGTCGTCATCAACAACGCAGATGAGGATCATAAGCTCAACTTCATGACAGTAAAAGTAATAGAAACAGAGACTACGCCAATCGTCCAAAGTGGGTGATTGACTCTATGTATAATTGTGCTGTTATCAATCAACTCACCAGACTTAATTGTTCGTGCATCTTGACCAGGTCAATCAAGGTGCGCGCCTTCATCTTCGTCATAATGTGCCGTTTATGAACTTTCACCGTGATTTCACTGGTGCCCAGATCGCTGGCAATCTGTTTGTTCATCTTGCCGGTTACCAGCAGCGTCATCACTTCCCGCTCGCGCGGTGTCAAGGTATCGAACCGGCGCCTGACGCTTTCGACATGCAGGCGACTGACCAGATCGCCTTCGTCGTGCTCAAGCGCCTGACGCACAACCATCAGCAAATGGTCCGGCTCGAAGGGCTTGGTCAGGAACTCGTGCGCCCCCGCCTTGATGGCCTTTACCGACATCGGAATAGTGCCAAAACCAGTCATGAAAATAATCGGAAAACGATGGCCTCGCCGCAGTAGCTCCTCTTGCACATCAAAACCGCTGGACGTCGCAAGATTGACATCCAGTAGCAAGCACGTCGGCTGATCCTCAAAACGTTGCTGGAGAAACTCCTGGGCGCTGGCAAAACACTCGGTATTGATGTCGGCAGAATGCAGCAGGCGAGCCAACGACGTGCGAATCGCACACTCATCGTCGACTACATAAACCTTGGATGTTGCGCTCATATACAGATTTTCCGAAGCTTGATGCTATTGGCTTGTCGCCAGAATTCGTTGGTGATTGCGATGAAAATAGTCTGACTCGTGCTGACTGTGGGGCGCCCCCCAGGACGCAATCACCGGCATCGATACGGGACGCTCAGCGCTCTGCAGTCGTTCAGCACCCTGCCAGGCGCCCTGCGGTGAAACATTGTCGCCCGACAGCTTGCCGACTGCTTCCCTGAGCCAGCTGCGGGTAACGCGTAACAGCCGGTAAAACCGGAATGGCCCTTCGGCCACCACCAGCAACAAGGACTTCTGCGCCAGACTGACGATGCAGTCCATCACTCGCCCTTTTGGCAACACTGAGGTCTGGGCCATTTCGCACGCCTGGGCAAGGGTAAAACGCCCCTCCAGTCGCCCCAGGCGCTCCAGTACCGCACATTCGTCCGGGCTGAGCAAACGATAGCTCCACTCCATGGATGCCACCAGTGACTGATGCCGATCCGGCGCACTGCGCAGACCACCGGACAATAAATGCGGGTTAAGTTGCAGACTTTGCACCAACTCAAACAACCCCAGAGTGGCCGCCCTGGCAGCAGCCATCTCCAGCGCCAGCGGGATACCGTCCAGTTGCCGACACGTCTGCGCGATCAACTCAACACTTTGCTCATCCAGCGTCTGGAGGTGTTCAGCAGGGAAAAAGCAATCCAGGGCGCGCAGGCGAGTCATGAACAATTGTGCTGAGCTGCTTTGCAGAATGACTTCCCGACCAGCGCCCTGCTCCGGAATATCCAGCGGCCTCACGCTGAGTGTACGTTCGCCACCAATCCGCAGTGGCTCACGACTGGTGATGAGGATGCGTAACGATGGACAACTGCGCAGCAAATGCTCACTGACCGCTGCAACCGCTTCGATCAGGTGCTCGCAATTATCCAGAATGACCAGGCGGTTCTGCTGATCCAGGCACTCGACAATGGATTCAATCAGCGGCTGCCCGGGCAACACTACCAGATCCAGCGCAAAGGCCAGGGACTCAACGATACGCTCAGGGCTGACCACCTGCGCCAGCGGCACAAAGCAGACGTGCAGGCTTTCCGTCAGGGACAAGTGGTGAGCCACCGCAACCGCCAGCGACGTTTTGCCAATCCCTCCCGAACCTACCAGGCTCACCAACGGATCACCCAGCAATGCCTCGCAGACTTCTTCCAGTGCCTGTTCGCGCCCGATCAAGGCGACGTTATGGGGCAAATCACTTTTACGCAGCATCGCGCCACCGAAGCCGTTGCCGCAGGGTGCATCCGCATGATCTGTTGCAGATGCAAGCGCAGAATCATCCTCACCACCCACCAACATGTAACCACGACCGGGAATGGTCCGGATCAGATCGCGGTCTTCACCCAGGGCTTTGCGCAGCGCTGAGACGTGCACCTGCAAGTTGTTTTCTTCGACCACGGTGTCTGGCCAGACCCGCTGAAGAATTTCGTCCTTGCTGACCAGTCGGCCCGGACAGGAAATCAACAGCTCCAGAATATCGAACGCACGGGTGCCTACCCGCAGCGGTACGCCGTTTCTGAACACTTCTCTTAATTCAAGAGAGACGCTGGCTTGACCGAGACTGATCATTTTTATTCACGCTGTCCGTCGGGTGTCGGTAAGTATCCGGCGCAGGGATCAATCGCGATCAACGGGAATTTATCACTGGCGGCTCAGCGTATGTAAGCAGCTAATTCATTCTACCGATACTATCTATAAGGATAGGAACCCGACTAAATCAATAAACTTTAGTTGCGACTAAGCACAATCATACAAGTGTATGGGTTGAACTTGCAGATGAAGCACTATCATAGTAGCCATCCGCTATAAATGTAACAATTGGGCAGACCTGAGAACTTGTACGTCTGTGCCCTTATCAAGATCGCGATAATGTCCTTACTATTACCTGACTGCCGATTTCCGCTGGAGCGTCGATGGACAAGTTGTCAGCACTGAAAATGTTCGTCGAGGCCGTAGACGCCAAGGGCTTTTCCGCTGCGGCACGCAAGCTCGATCTCGCGACCTCTTCGGTCACCCGTATGGTCGATGCACTGGAGACAGAGCTCGGGGCCGTGCTGCTCAATCGCTCGACGCGCCAGGTCACCCTGACCGAAGCTGGTGCCCGTTATTATCAGAAAGCCCGCAAGATCCTTGAGGATGTAGCCGATGCCGACGCACAGATCATGGATCGCGGCGACGAGCCGGTGGGGCAATTACGAGTCTGCGTGCCGGTCGAGTTCGGACGACGTCTTATAGCACCGCATCTGGGGCGTTTTCTGGCCCGCCATCCGCATCTGGAACTGGACTTCAACCTCAGCGATGACCTGGACGACCTGCTGGGCGGGCGTTATGACGTGGCGATTCGTCTGGGCGCAGCCGCCCCTACCGATGAGCTGGTGTGCCGCAAGATCGGCGAGTTCAGCCGCTGGGTGGTCGCGAGCCCGGAATATCTGGCTGTAAACGGCCACCCCGTCAAACCTGACGACCTGCTTGAGCATGACTGCCTGCGCTTCAGTTACGCCGCCCACCGGCAGGTCTGGAGCTTCTTGCGTGACGGCGAAGCCCGGCAGGTAGAGGTCAAGGGTCGCCTGAAAAGCAGTAATGCCGATGTTCTGCGCAAGGCGGCTCTGGCGGGTGCAGGAATGGCTTTACTGGCCGACTGGCTGGTAAGCGCGGACGTAGACCAAGGCAGGCTGACCCGCGTACTCAGCGACTATGAAATCAACCCGGACCGTGCCCACTCAGCCATCAATGCGCTGTATTTACCCAACCATCGTGGTTCCCGGCGGGTAAATAGCTTCATCAACTTCCTCACAGAAGTCGTGGGCACGACGCAATGAACATACCGCGGTGCTTTTTGCGCAACGCTGTGTTGCGCAAGCCAGCGATTCTGCTCAGCCCACGGCTCGCTTAGAGTTGCAGCCATACCAAGCCGTTAGCCTGTCGCTACGGACTGACCCCATCCAGACAGAACATGAGCCAACCCGTATGAATCCCTCAGCAGCGTCATCCGCTCAAACGCCTCAGCACACCCTGACTCGCGGCCTCGTGCTGCTCTTCGCTTTTTGCTGCGGCGCCATTGTGGCGAACATTTACTATGCCCAGCCCATCGTCGAGCTGATTGCCCCCGACGTGGGTCTGTCAGCACACAGCGCCAGCCTGATCGTATCGCTGACCCAGATCGGCTACGCCCTTGGCCTGCTGTTCCTGGTACCTCTGGCTGACCTGCTGGAAAACCGAAAGCTGATGATCGGCACCGCAGTCGTGGCGACTGCCAGCCTCTTGGCCGCAGCCTTCAGCGAACACGCCAACGGGTTTCTGATGATCTCCCTGTTGATCGGCTTCAGTTCGGTATCCGTACAAATGCTGGTGCCGCTAGCGGCGCATCTGGCCCCCGAAGAAACCCGCGGGCAAGTGGTCGGCAATATCATGGGCGGTCTGCTACTGGGCATCCTGCTGGCCCGACCGCTGTCCAGCCTGATCGCCGACCATTTCGGCTGGCGCGCAGTGTTCATGACCGCGTCGGTGGTCATGCTGGCGATCATTATGGTGCTGGCCCTGACCATTCCCAAACGTACCCCGGATCACAAAGCCTCTTACGGGCAACTGCTGGGTTCGTTGCTGACCTTGCTGCGCACGCATTCGGTGTTGCGTCATCGGGCGCTGTACCAGGGTCTGCTGTTTGCCGCGTTCAGCCTGTTCTGGACAGCCGTACCGATTGAGCTGTCGAGGCAGTTCGGCCTTTCGCAAACCCAGATCGCCCTGTTTGCACTCGTGGGTGCCATTGGTGCCATTGCAGCCCCTGTAGCCGGGCGTCTGGCCGATGCCGGTCACACCCGACGTGCGTCCTTCCTTGCCATGAGCCTCGCACCCGTCGCTTTTTTGATTGGGCTGAGCCAGCCGGGTTACAGCGTGATTGGCCTGGCGATTACCGGGGTTTTACTCGACTTCGCGGTACAAATGAACATGGTACTGGGGCAACGCGCCGTCTACGCCCTTGACCCGGCCAGCCGTGGTCGTTTGAACGCCTTGTACATGACCAGCATCTTCGTCGGCGGTGCTATCGGCTCTGCCCTGGCGAGCAGCCTGTACGAACAGAACGGCTGGCATGGCGTTGTACTACTGGGTGCAGGCTTGCCGTTGATTGCGCTGGTTGTGTTTGTGGTGGCTGGCCGCCGTAAGGATTGATGTCCGGGGAATACCCTCTCCTGTTGGAGCGAGGCTTGCCCGCGAAGCACGATGACGCAGCCTTCCAGACCTGCCGCGTCGTCTGCTTCGCGGGCAAGCCTCGCTCCAACAGCAAATGCGACCTCATGCATGAAGCATCACTTGCCTGCTCATCCCCCTTCAAACCAACACAATCACCGAACCACGTTGATGACTGCGCCACACACTCGGAGTGACTCCCACCAGGCGAGTAAATACGCGGGTCAGGTGCGGTTGGTCCGAGAAGCCGCACGCCTGAGCAATGTTGACCAGGGACAGCACAGGCTTCGCCATCAACAACTCTTTGGCCTTCTCTACACGCATCTGCAACAACCAGGTGTGCGGTGCCACGCCGGTGGCCTGTTTGAAGGCTCGGGAAAAGTGGCTGCGACTCAGCGAGCACTCCTGCGCAATTCGCTCGACAGACAGAACGCTGCCCAGGTTGCTGGCAATCATCTCCTTGGCCAGACGCTCCTGAAGCGGCGTCAGGGTGGTGGTGAACTTGCCAGCAGTCGAGGCAATACGTCCGTATCGAGTGATGGAGTGCGCGCACATTGCCAACAATATGTGATCGATGAACAACTGGTTGGCAGCGGCAGGGTCGCGCAGCGCAGGCAACATCGCCTGAGCCAGGTGATACAGCACCGGATCCTGACCGCCCTGTTCATAGCGAAAGCCACTGATTAACCGGCCACCATTTTCCCGCTGATAATCATCAAAGGTCTGCCGCGCAATGTTGAAGCGCAGATTGTCATAAGACGCACGGTGCTGGCAGCGCAGTTCATCCCCCATGAACGGCAAAGACACGCTGCCCTGACTGTACCCACCGGCATAGCTCAGACGCCGGCCTCGCCATAGCCGATGCTCGGCAAAATCCTCAAGCTGGACGATGATCGAGAAAGCATCAAGACAGGGAATATCGATTATTTTCTCGGGATTCGGGCGCGCATCCACCACCCGCGTTGCGGAGAACTTTTCGCTATGCAAATGGGCAATCGCAGGGGCGCTCAAAATGACTCCTTCGGCTCATGGCGGATGGAATCGGTCACCCTACCCTATTGGCAAAGCAAAAAAAATCCAGAACCGACTCGAGGCTTGAACAGCTCGGGCAGGTTCCGGACGCAGTAGATAACGCGGGGGGTTTATTTCAACAACGGCACCTTGGCAGCGCGTTGATAAGGCCCGTATTCCACCGGCACCCATTCGAAATGTTTGTCCACTGCATTGATGTGACCGATACCCGGGAACGGCAGGTGTGCAGCCGCGGCCCAGATTTTCTGCTTGGCCACCATGCTGAACACCTGATCGCGGCTGGCAATCGCCTGCCTGGCGTTCACATCAAAGCTGATCGAGACTTCCGGGTGAGCAAACTGCACGGCGAGGTCATGGACAAGGTCGCCCATGAACACGATGCTTTGGCCTTGCGAGCTGAACAGGTAAGTGGTGCTGCCCGGTGTGTGACCTGCTTCCAGCGCGGTTTTAACTTCAGGCACTGGCGAGTCACCCGGTGTGAAGGTCTTGAAACGACCCGACACGAGATACGGCGCGATGGACTCCTGAGGAATTCTGAAAAACTCCCGCGCCTTCTCGGGTGCCCGGCTGATCGCCGTCGGGTCCAGCCAGTAATCAGCTTCAGGCTTGGCGGCGTACACCGTGGCATTGGCGAAGATCGGCTTCTTCTGGGCATCCACCAGCCCGCAGACATGATCAAGATGCAGGTGCGTCAGCAAAACAGTGTCTACCTGCTCGGGGCTGTACCCGGATGCCTTGATATTTGCCGAAAGAAAACCGGCAGTCTCGCCGATGCAGGCACCCGCGCCAGTGTCGACGAGGATCAGGTGTTTGCCCGTATTGATCAGGAAAGCATTGAACGCAGTTTGCACGCCCGGCGTCTCGATCGCCCGGCGCGCCAGCAACGCGCGGATCTGGCCGGGACTCAGGCCCTTGAGCAAATCGGGGGATAAATCGTTGTAGCCGTCGAACAGCGCGGTGACTTCGTAATCACCAACTGCCAGACGCTGATAACCCGGCACCTGGGTTTTCTGTTGAGGCGGAACCTCGGCACTGGCAATACCGGAAAACAATACAAGGCCCAGACTCAGGCCGCGCAACATCGGTGAAATGGACAGGGGCATGGGCGTTCCTCAAGACAAATATCCTTGTGTAGAAGCTGCGCCAAATGCGAGAAAGCATACGGCAGCCCCTACCTGTAGCCCGAATGATGACGGGCATGATTTGTCTTGAATTGCACCCTTGTGCTTGTTCAGTCAGGCGACACCAGGGATGGACACTGAGCCAGCGTTTCCTTGAGGAATTCGATCAGCGCCTGCACCGGCCGCGCACCCTGGCGATGCTGCGGGTACACCGCAGACAAAGCCAGCGGCGGCGTGCGGAACTCATTGAGAACGCGGACCAGATGCCCGGACTTCAACGCCGAACCAACGATGAACAACGGCAGATAAGTGATACCCAGCCCACCAATCGCAGCATCGCGCAGCAGTTCGCCGTTATTGGCGCGCATGCGCCCGCAAAGGCTGACCGTCAGCGGTTTACCGTTACGTTCGAAGCGCCACTGCACCTGGCGGCTGTGGCCGTAAGGCAGGCAATCGTGGTCCTTGAGCTCTTCCGGTTCGGCAGGCGCACCCCTTCGTTCCAGATAGTCAGGACTGCAACAGAACACCCGCTCGATCGTGGCAATGTGGCGGGCAATCAGCGTTGAGTCCTCCAGCACCCCGATGCGCAGCGCGAGATCGTAGCCTTCCCCCAGCAAATCCACGGAGCGATCACTCAGGTCCACTTCCACCGACACCTCGGGGTAGCGCTGCAGGAATACCGGCAATAACGGTCCCAAATGCTCAATGGCAAACGACAGCGGCGCAGTCAGGCGAATAGTGCCTCGCGGCTGAGTGTTTTGTCCGGCTATGCTCTGCTCCGCCTGCTCAAGATCAGCGACCAGACGCAATGCCGATTCGTAATACGCCTGCCCCAGCGGGGTGACGTCCAGCCGACGGGTCGAACGGTTGAGCAAGCGAACCCCGAGCCGCTCTTCGAGCTGCATCAGGCGACGACTGATGAATTGTTTGGACAGCCCCAGTTGGTCCGCAGCCGCCGTAAAACTGCCGGACTCCATCACCTGGGTAAAAATACGCATATCTTCGAACGGGTTCATTGTCGCTCACCGGTTGACAGTCAGACGCTTTCTACCAGCTTTATCAGCTCGATGCACCCGCTTAATCTGCGCTCACTGCATTTACCTCGCCGTCCTTTCTTTCCACAGGATCAGACCATGCCCGCATTTATTCAAAGCTACCCGTTGATCTGCAGCATGCTGCTGGTCCTGCTTGATCTGGCCAGCTGGAATCTGGTGCCTTATCAATACCGCCTACAGCGGGTTGCGGTTCGACTTGCGTTGTTTCTGGTGTACAGCGTGGTGATTATCAGCGCAGGCCTGAGCCCTCTGGACAGCGCTCCGTGGGAGGACGACAGCGCCCGCCATCTGGCCGCCACCGCACTGGAAATCGTCTGGTGGATTCTTGCTGCCCGGACGCTGACGGAAATCATCGGTGTTCTGCTGATGCGCCGTATCGGTCATAGCGGCCGTTTGCTGCAGGAAGTGATTGGCGCGGTGATCTTCCTGATCGCCATTGTTGCTGCGGCGGGTTACGTGATGCAGTTGCCCGTCAAAGGTCTGCTGGCGACATCCGGGGCGATGGCAATCGTGGTCGGTCTGGCGCTGCAAAGCACCCTCAGCGACGTCTTCTCCGGGATCATCCTCAATACCACCAAGCCCTATCAGGTCGATGATTCGATCAGCATCGACGGGGTTGAAGGCAAGGTCATTGATATCGACTGGCGTGCCACTCACCTGCTGACCGGCACAGGCAGCACAGCAGTGATCCCGAACTCGGTGGCCGCCAAAGCCAAAATCGTCAACCTAAGCCGCCCCAAAGACATGTTTGGCGTATCGATCAACATCATGGTCTCGCCACACATTCGCCCTCGTCTCGTGCTGGATGCGCTGGACCGTGCGCTGCAAGGCAGCAGCGCCTTGCTGCCCTTCCCCAAGGCACGTGCCGTGGTCAAGGAGGCCAGCCCAACGACTATCGAATACACCGTCACCGGGTTCATCAAGGACCTGGACAAGAAAAGTGAAGTGCGCAATCTGTTGTTCGACCTTGCCTATCGTCACCTCGAAGCGGCCGGCATTGCCTGGCAATCAGATGTGCTCGCCGAACCGGTGTCCCGCGCACGCACGTTGCTGGACGAAGTGAAAGTGTTCCGCGCCCTGAACACTGAAGAGAAAAACCATCTGGCACAAAGCATGGTTGCCAGGGAGTACGCTGCGGGCCAAGTGATCATCGAGGCAGATGAAGTAACAGACAGCCTGATGGTGATTGCCACAGGCGTGGTCTCTGCCGAGGTGTCCGACGGTAATAACTTTATCGAAGCCGGACGCATGGGCCCGAGTGAAGTCATGGGTGAACAGAGCATTCTTAATGACACTCCGTCCGAAGCCCGCTTTACCGCCCTGACCTCGTGCGTGGTGTACCGCATTGACAAGACCACGGCCCGGGAAACCATGGAACTGGAAGGCCAGATCAAAAACGCCCTGAAGAAACTCCAGGCCGTGCGCCAGCACAGCAGCCAGTCACTGCTAACAGAGAAACCGGCGGCCATCAAGAAAGGCAGTTTTCTGGGGTGGTTGCAGAAGCGGTGAAAGCAACACACATTTACCGAAATACAATCTTTGTGGGAGCAGAGCTTGCTCGCGATAAGGCTGGATGCGATTTGCTCTAGATCGCGTTCAGCCTTATCGCGAGCAAGCTCTGCTCCCACGGGGTTGGGGGGTGTCAGGCCTTGCGCACGGCATCCTTCCAGACCTGCGCCCCTTCAAAAAACGCATGGGCGTTGCTGACCAGCGTTTCCAGGTGGTAACCGCCTTCCTGCACGATCACGCATGGCAGGCCCAGGCTGCGAATCCGCTCACCCAGCTTCGCGAAGCCTTCACGCGTCACAGCCACCTGACTTTGCGGATCGAGTTCATAGATATCGAACCCCAAAGACAGCACCAGCACCTGCGCATCAAAGGATTTTACGGCGGCCAGTGACTGTTCGAGCTTGCCCATGAACACCGATTCGGGCGAACCATGGGGCATGGGGAAGTTCACGTTGTAGCCGACTCCAGCACCCGCGCCCTGCTCGTCTTCGAAACCGGCCACGCCCGGATAGAAGTTCTCCGGATTGCCATGAATGGACACATACAGCACATCATCGCGCTCGTAGAAAATCTCTTGAATGCCCTGACCGTGATGCATGTCGGTGTCCAGCACCGCGACCCGCTCAAAACCGTCCCGCAGGACCTGCGCCGCAACCGCCGCACTGTTGACGTAGCAAAAACCGCCCGCGGCTTCGGCACGGGCGTGATGCCCTGGTGGGCGGCACAGCGCATAGGCTGCAGGCTCACCGTCGAGCACCGCTTTGGCAGCGGCGACAGCGCTCTGGGCTGACCAATAAGCCGAACGCCAGGTACTTTCCCCGACCGGGCAACTGCCGTCCGCCAGATAACGCGCAGCCTTGGCGAGTATGCCGCGCAACGCATTAGGCTCACGCACGAAAATGTTCGACATCACCTCGTCGCCCCAATCGTCGGGCATCTGCTTCCAGTCGGCGTGAGCGTCTTTGAGGAAGGTCAGGTAAGCAGCGCTGTGCACCGCCAGCAAAGGATCCAGACCGAAATCGTCAGGCTGGCGGATATCAAACGCCAGCCCCTCGACGGCCTGCAAAAGATTCTGAGCCCGCTGCGGGACCTCCTGAGGCGTACGCATTTGCCCACGGGAGTAATAGCTTTTCGGGAAGTGCAGCAGTTGTTCCGGGTGAAAAAAGCTGAGCATGGGATGTTCCTCATTCAATAGGTCGAGCCGGTCAGGCTTCGCGCGCTGTTTCCAGTGAGAATGCCGTAGCGTGTCGCTTGGCCAGCGCCAATACACAGATCAGCGAAGTGCCTGCGATAAGGCTGTAGAACACCGCCATCGGCCACCATTGGCCAGGGTAGGAATGAGCCAGCCATGTGCCGATCAACGGGGTCAGACCACCCGCCAATGCACCGCACACCTGATAGGCCAGGGAAATCGCGGTGTAGCGAACGCGGGTTTCGAACATGCCGCTGACGTACCCGGCGATCACCGCGTAAAACGACGCCATGCACACCACCGCCAGGGCAATGCCGAGAATGATCAACGGCGCCTGGCCACTGCTGACCAGGATGAACATGGGATACGGCGAGGCCATTGCCAGAATCGTCACCCCACACAGAAAACGCGTCGCACCGATTTTTTCCGCAACCCATGCCGCCACCGGCTGGATGCAGAACTGGATGATAGCGACAACGAACAGACACTCCAGAATCAGCGAACGTGGCAAGCCCAACTGCTGGGTGCTGTAGGCAATCATGAAGGTATTGGTGAAATAGACGCCGGCAATGCCCAACGTGTTGGCGCCAATGCACAACAGCAAAGGACGCCATGAAGTTTTCAGCACCTCAAACACAGGTGCCTGAGCTTTGCGTCCGGATCTGGCGACCTCCAGCCGTGCCTGCTCTTTATCGTTGAGGAATTCAGGCGACTCATTGACGCCCAGACGAATTGCCAGGCCAACAATCAGCAAGGCTGCGCTGGCCAGAAACGGCAGACGCCAGCCCCAGCTCATCAAGTCTTCTTCGGGCAAGCGAGTCACGGCGCTAAACGCCAGCAGCGAAAGAATCAGGCCTGCCGGGCTGCCCAGTTGTGCAAACGACGCGAAGAAGTTACGACGGCCTTTGGGCGCATGTTCGCCCGCCATCAATACCGCGCCACCCCACTCTCCGCCAACGGCAATGCCTTGCACCACGCGCAGCAAAATCAGCAACACCGGAGCCGCAGCACCGATTTGCGCATACGTTGGGAGCAAACCGATACAGACCGTCACCACGCCCATCATCACCAGCGTGATAACCAGCGACTTCTTGCGACCGATACGATCGCCAATGTGCCCAAAGACAATGCCGCCCAACGGTCGGGCGAAGAAGCCCACGGCGAATGTCCCGAAGGCCGCCATGGTGCTGAATAGTTTGTCTTCGGACGGGAAAAAGAGCTGACCGAATACCAGAGCGGCAGCGGTGGCATAAATATAAAAGTCGTACCACTCGATCATCGTACCGATGAATGCGGCGGCGGCAGCCCGGCGTGGCTGCGCAGAAGCGGGAGGCTTCATGAATCAACTCCATTGGTTAGTATTTTTGGCAGGAGAAAGGGGTATTTCAGAGGCGCTCTGTCGGCGACTATGGACGGATTTTTTGCTCGGGAGGCATAATCAGTCAAATTTCTATTTGTTATTCGAACTATAAGCCGAAGTTATTATTGAGGCCGCTCGTGACAGACTCCTCCCGCGATATCCCTTCATTGCTCAACGACCGGCTTGACTGGAACCTGCTGCGTACCTTCCGGGTTATTGGCCAGGAACTGAGCATCAGCCGCGCCGCGGCCAGAATGCACCTGACCCAACCGGCGGTGAGCCAGGCCCTCAAGCGGCTGGAAGAACAACTCGGCTGCCAGCTCATTGCGCGCCGGGGCCCGCGTTTCGATCTGACCGAAGCCGGGGTGAAGATCTTCGCGTTGGCGGGTGAGATCTACGGCCAGGTTTCTCAGGTGAGCAATACCCTGCAAATGCCCGGTGATGAAGTAATCGGTAAGGTCCGTCTACTGATGATCAGCCGCATCGTTTCAAGCAACTTCGACAACTTCCTGACCGAGTTCCACCGAGAACATCCCCGCGTAGACCTCGAAGTTGACGTGATGCGCAGCTCTGACATTGTCAGTGCCTTGCTGGAGAGGACCGCGACAGTAGGCTTGAGCCTCAATCGACGCCCACAACCGCGGCTTGAGCAACGCCTGTTTCAGCGCCAACGCTATGTGTTTTTCTGCGGCCGGAATCATCCTCTGTACGGTCGCACCGACCTGAGTCAGAGCGATTTGCAGTCAGAAAACTTCGTCAGTTTCACCAGCGATCAAATCGGCGGAATGCTTTCGCCCCTGACCATTTTTCGTGATCAACAGGGGTTCAGCGGCAGAATTGTGGCGTCCTCTTCGAGCCTCGAAGAAATTCGCCGATTGGTGATCGCGGGGATTGGCCTGGGATGCCTGCCTGAGCATGTCGTGGCAGATGATGTGGAGCAGGGATTATTGTGGCGAGTACCGCCATTGGAAGGTGTTGCGGATGTCGACATTCATCTGCTGTGGAACCGTGAACAGCGCATGAGTCGGGCCGAAACGGTGTTTATCGAAGGGTTGGCAGCGCGGCTGGAAAACACGTGAAGCTTTTCATTTCATGTTTAGCGCAGCCGCGCCTGGTGACAGGTTTTGAATCAACCTCTCCCATCAATTTTTGTTTCTGCACTCATTCAGCGCTTGATATTTAACTGTCTTCAACGTGCCTGCGGAGTCCTCGTACGTCATCAATTGCGGATTAACGCCGCACGCAGTAGAAGCTGAAGACACACGGACGACTTTTTCAATATCCAGTTTCATACCATATTGATACTTGATAATACCTGGCGGCGTCTGCTTCTTCTCGGCGGCATAATTTCTAACAAATTCCTGATGCGCCTTGATAATCTTTGCCGACATCGGATCGTGCCCGCTGGAAGCATAGGATGTCATCGGAGCAAGCAGAGCAAGGCTGAGCAACAACGATTTAGCGATTTGCATTTTTTTCGTCTCGGTTTATGGGGTGATTACAAACTAACCGTAGACCGCTAACAACGACGTTGCACGCAAATGACGTTTTAGAAATCTTTCAATAAATGACATCACCGCACTGACACCAATAATTACAACATTGTAATTATTCACTCACCGCGCTGTTAGCTTCGACACTTACAATGGGCGCTAACACTGAGGCGCGTGACGCAGATTGCTTCAATGCCCCTCAGTGACTGCCCTTACACAAACGGTAACGACTATGAATATCATCAGATCAATCGCCTTCACAGTGATCGCCTTATCCTCTACCGTAGCACTGGCTCACGACGGAAGTGAACGCGCCAGTCCAGCGGCCGAAAAAATCAAGATCGCCCAGGAATTGAAATTTAACGATCAATTAAATAGCGAGGCGTCGCGACTTGTAAATACCGAGAAGCAGACCCCAGCTAATGAACCTGAAAAAGGTTAAGGATCAACTTAGGCTCCACTCTATTCACCTTTAGCAGCTGACAAGCTCCTTTGGTCAAGGTGAATCTTTAGCGCCCTTCGGGGCGTTTTTTTTGTTTCTGATAGACACATAATCATGACTCCCTCTATCAACACAACAGACACGGTACCTGTAGGAGTGAGCTTGCTCGCGATAGCAATCTTATTCGTAAAGAAAGTATCGCTAGAAGAAATGCCATCGTGAGCAAGCTCACTCCTACAGGGGCCGCGGGCTACACTTGACACATAAAAAAGCCCGCAACAGTCACCTGTCGCGGGCTACTCATTTACAACACTAATACTATGTCTGTTCTTCTTCCCGACGGTGCGCCCATTGATACAGCGCAGGCAGAACCAATAAGGTCAGCGCGGTCGATGACAGTATTCCGCCAATCACCACAGTCGCCAGCGGGCGCTGAACTTCAGCCCCCGTACCGGTCGCCAACGCCATCGGAATGAAACCCAGAGACGCCACCAATGCGGTCATCAGCACCGGTCGCAAGCGTGTCAAAGCCCCTTCGTTAATCGCGTCCCCCAGTGAACGCCCCTCCTCGCGCAGATTGCGGATGAACGAGATCATCACCAGACCGTTCAGCACTGCCACACCCGACAACGCGATAAAGCCAACCCCCGCCGAGATGGACAACGGAATGTCCCTCAGCCAGAGCGCCATGACGCCGCCGGTCAAAGCGAACGGAATACCGGTGAAAACCAGCAAGCCGTCCTTCAGGTTGTTGAACATCATGAACAACAATGCCAGCACCATCAGCAACGCTACCGGCACGACGATCTGCAGGCGCTTGGCAGCGGATTGCAATTGTTCGAACTGGCCGCCCCAATTGGTCCAGTAGCCTGCCGGGATCTGAACGTCGCGCTGAATAGTCTCTCCCGCCTCCTCGACAAAAGAACCGAGGTCACGGCCTCGGACGTTGGCACTGACAATGACCAGACGTTTACCGTTTTCCCGGCTGATCTGGTTAGGACCCAGCACCAGGTCCAGGTTTGCTACCTGAGACAGTGAAATAAAGCTGATCTGCTGATTAACGCTGCTTGCCGTCGCGGGCACCGGGATGAGCAGACTGGACAGCCCGGCCACGTCCGTTCGCAACGTTTCCGACAGTCGCACGACCATGTCAAAGCGACGATCACCCTCATAGAGAGTGCCCGCCTGCCGCCCGCCTACCGCGATGGCAATAGCGTCCTGAACATCGCCCACATTGAGGCCATAACGCGCGGCCTTGTCGCGATCAATATTGATCGTCAGTACCGGCAAGCCAGTGGTTTGTTCGACCTTGACCTCGGACGAGCCTGGTACCTTCTGCAACGTCGCAGCGATTTTCGCGGCAGTCTGATTCAAAACCGCCATATCATCGCCGAACACCTTTACGGCGACGTCACTGCGCACACCCGACACCAGCTCGTTGAAGCGCAACTGAATCGGCTGTGACAGCTCATAGTTACTGCCCGGCACTGTCGCAGCAGCCTGCTGCAACTCGGCAATCAGCGCCTCGCGAGACTTGCCGGGGTCTGGCCATTCACTCTGCGGCTTGAGCATGACATAGCTGTCGGAGATGTTCGGCGGCATAGGATCAGCAGCAATCTCTGCCGTGCCCGTTCGGGCAAACACCCGCTCGACTTCCGGCATTTTCTCGACGATGGCTTTCTCAAGGCGCTGCTGCATGTCCACCGATTGAGTCAGGCTGGTGCCGGGCACCCGAAGCGCCTGCAAGGCAAAGTCGCCCTCACTCAAGCTCGGTATGAACTCGCTGCCCATACGGCTCGCGGTAAAGCCGGACAGGACAATCAGCACAACGGCGAAGGAGAACGCTATCGAGCGATGGCTCAGAACCCATTTCAGAACAGGTGCGTAGCGCAGACGCGCGGTACGCATCACTACGCCCTCTTCTTCCTTGACCTTGCCGGTGACAAACATGGCAATGGCCGCTGGTACGAACGTAACCGACAGGATCATGGCGCCCAATAGCGCGATCACCACGGTGAAGGCCATCGGGTGGAACATTTTGCCTTCGACACCCGTCAGGGCGAAGATCGGTAAATAAACGACCATGATGATCAACTGACCAAAAATCAGCGGGCGGCGCGCTTCTTTGGCCGCTGCAAATACCTCATGAAAGCGCTCCGAACGGGTCAACATCCGTCCGTATTTCTGCTGCGCGTGGGCCAGTCTGCGGATTGCGTTCTCGACGATCACCACTGCGCCATCGACGATGATGCCAAAGTCCAGCGCACCCAGGCTCATCAGGTTGGCACTGACTTTGTTGGTGAACATGCCCGTGAACGTGAACAGCATGGCCAGGGGAATCACCATCGCGGTGATCAGCGCGGCACGGATATTACCGAGGAACAAAAACAGAATCGCGATGACCAGAATGGCCCCTTCGATGAGGTTCTTCTTCACCGTGGCAATGGCTTTTTCAACCAGGTTGGTGCGGTCGTACACCGTGATCGCTTCAACGCCTTCAGGCAGCGAACGGTTGATATCAGCCAGCTTGGTGGCTACCGCCTGCGAGACCGTGCGGCTGTTTTCGCCGATCAGCATGAACACGGTACCGAGTACCACTTCACGGCCATTTTCGGTCGCAGCGCCGGAGCGCAGTTCCTGACCGATACCCACATCGGCCACGCTGCTGACCCTGATCGGTGTGCCCTGAACATTGGCGATGACGATGTTGGCGATGTCCTGCACCGTGCCCAACTGGCCCGGCGCTCGAATCAGTAACTGCTCGCCGCCGCGTTCAATGTAGCCGGCGCCGATATTGGCGTTGTTGCGTTCCAACGCCGCAACCAGATCGTTCAGCGTGAGTTTGTAGGCAGCCAGTTTCTTTGGATCTGGCGCGATCTGGTACTGCTTGGCAAAGCCGCCGATGGTGTTGATCTCGGCAACGCCCGGCACGTTGCGCAGCTGCGGCTTGATGATCCAGTCCTGAATCACCCGCAAATCGGTCGGTGTGTAAGGCGTACCGTCTTCCTTCAGTGCGCCCTCTTTGGCCTCCACCGTCCAGAGGAAAATCTCGCCGAGCCCAGTGGAGATTGGCCCCATGACCGCATCGACACCTTCGGGTAACTGATCCTTGGCGATTTGCAGACGCTCACCGACCAACTGGCGAGCGAAGAACAGATCAGTACCGTCCTCAAAAATCACCGTGACCTGTGACAGTCCCGAGCGCGACAGAGAGCGGGTCTGCTGCAGACCCGGCAGGCCTGCCATGCTCGTCTCGATCGAGAACGTCACCCGTTGTTCTGTCTCCAGCGGTGAAAAACCGGGAGCCGAGGTATTGATTTGCACCTGTACGTTGGTGATGTCAGGCACAGCATCGATGGGCAGTTTCTGATAGCTGGCAATGCCGAGCCCTGCCATGAGCAACACCGCAAGCATCACCACGATGCGCTGCTCGATTGCGAATTGGATCAACCGTTCAAACATGACGTTGTACTCTTGCGAGGCAGATCAATGGGAGTGCTCAGCGGAGCCTTTACCCAGCTCGGACTTGAGAATGAAACTGCCAGCGGCGGCCACTTGGGTGCCCGCCGTCAAGCCTTGAGTGATTTCCACATAACCGCCGTCGCGCCTGCCGACTTTCACCGGGCGCAGTTCAAAGCCTTCAGCGTTGCGCACGAACACCGAGGCCTGGTCTTCAACGGACTGAATGGCAGACTCAGGCAGGCTCACGGCCGCGTTGGCTTTCTCGGCGGTCACATCAATCGAGACAAAGAGGCCTGGACGCCAGGCACCTTCAGGGTTGGCTAAAACCACGCGCACCGCAGCCGCGCGGGTCTGTTCGCCCAGCAGGTTTCCCACATAACTGATGCGGCCTTCGACCTGAGCATCGAGGTCAGGCGCACTGACCGTGACCGCTCGGCCCACAACGACTTTGTTCAGGTCTTTGGGCGCGACGCCAAACGTCGCCCAGACCCGCGATAAGTCGGAGAGCGTGAAAGCTGAAGTGGTGTCGTTAACCACCTCACCTATCGCCAGATGTTTCTCGACGACCACCGAGTCAAACGGAGCAATCAGTTCGTATCGATTGCCCGCTGAAGATTTCAGACTGGCGCCGATGGCACTCAGCTTCTGCCGTCCGTTGGCGTAACTGATATCTGCTTCCTGATAAGCCTGACGCGCCAACAGATAATCCTGCTCAGCAGAAATCTTGTCTTCCCAGAGCTTTTTTTCGCGCTGCATGGTCAGGCGGGCGAGTTCAAGACGGCGCTGCGCCGCATTCAGCTCACTGCGTTGATCGGAGATTTGCTGACTGGCGATCACGGCCAGCACCTGGCCTTTTTTCACCGACTGGCCAAGGTCAACCTTGACCTCTTCCACGACTCCACCTACCCGGGGTACGACGTGCGTGGTGCGGTCTTCGTCAAAGCGAATTTCGCCGGGGAATGTCACAGAAGTGCTCATCGACCGAGGTGCCGCGACGGCCAGTTCTATGCCCGCTGACTTGATCTGTTCTGCGCTGAGTTCGAGCTTGCCTTCTTCTTCGTGAGAGTCACCGGAAGCTTCGGCACCATGACCTTTTTCGCCGTGCTCTTCGTCGCTGTGTTTTTCCTCGCCGTGTTCTTCGTCAGCGTGGCCCTTCTCATCAGCCTTGCCGTCGCTATGGCTGTCATTCTCGGCGTGCCCCTTCTCGTCAGCATGCCCGTCTTCTTGCGCATGGTCGTGCTTTGCGTCCTTGGCCGCCTCAGCTGCAACGGGAAGCCCCTGGTTGCCCAGTGTCAGGCTGCCCAGACCAATGATTGCGACCACCGCCAGGGCAATGGTTATGCTTCTTTTGTTATCCATGGATGCTCCCGGCGATCACGTATTGATGTACACAGCGATGCGCCCGATAAGTGCGAAAAGTAAGGATTAAGGAGTGGCAGTGAATGCAGTGATGTCGCCGTAGATGCGCTCGACAGTCACTCTGGCGTCCGTGGCAATGGCCAGTGATTCAAGGTATTGGCTGCGGGCAGCAATCAACGTGCGCTGCGCATCGAGGACTTCCAGAAAGCCGAACTTGCCCATCTCGAAACCACGGGTAGCCGCATCCACTGCGCTTTTCGCCGAGGGCAGAATGACCTGATTGAAAGACTCGACTTCTTTACTGGCGGTCGCCCATTGGTCGAGCGCTGCCTGGGTCTGTGTCCGCAATCTGAGTTCTACCGCGTTGCGTAAATCGCGGGCCTGATCTGCCCGGCGCGAGGCGGCCAGGACGTTGCCCTGATTACGGTTGAACAGCGGAAGCGGTGCCGATAAACCGACGACATTCACTCGTTCACGGTCTTCGCGGCTGTACTGGCTGCCGATACTGACGGTGAGATCCGGTACACGCTGGGCTCGCTCCGACCCCAGAGCCGCATCCCGCTGCTCGATCTGGGCATGGGCCAGACGCAGCTCGGCAGATTGATTGATCGCCGTGAGCATCTTTGCCGCTGACGGTGATTTGCCCGGCGACAAATCAGCGTATTCCAGTCGATCAAACGACGAAACAGGCGAGCCAGTGGTGCGCGCCAGATCGCGATAGCTATTGGTTTTCAGGGTTTCGGCGCGACGCACCAGCAGGTCGGTTTCGGCCAGTTGTACCTGCGCACGCGTCACCTCAACGGGCGATGATTTGCCCGCACGCACACGCCCATCGGCCACTTCCAGACCCCGCTGAGCAAGTGCCTGGGATTGTCGTGCCAGTTCCAGACCTGTTTGCGCACGTACTGCGGTAAAGAACGCCTGAACGACTTCAGCACGCAGCTCGTTGCCACGCCGTTCCAGTTCGATCTGCGCAGCATCCTGTGACCGACTGGCCGCTTCGACGCGAGCACCGCGCTTGCCGCCCAGTTCCAGTGCCTGACTGAGCATGACCGTGGTGGTGCTGGTGTTGCGACGTGTGTCCTCCACCTCCCAGGACAACTCCGGGTTGGGCATCAGACCAGCCTGCTGCTTATCGCCCTCGGCTATGCCTATTTCCCATCGCGCGGCGGCAAGGTCAGGGTTTTCCGCGAATGCGGCCTCAATGGCCTGAGGCAGACTCAGGCTTTGCGCAAGCGCAACACCCGGCGCAACGAACGACAACAGGGCGAAGAGCCCGCCGACGGTCACTGCGTGTGCCATGGAAAAAGGTCTATACCCGTGCGCGCCAAGGGTTTTCCAGCTGCTCCTGTGCATTGTCCGAACCACCATCAAGTTAGATGCGGGGACTTTATGCAAAGGGAGTTAGCAACAGGATTGCTGAAAAATGACAATCCTGACATTTAAGAAAAATGGCAGTGCATCTTGATTACACTGCGCGACGGCGTGCTTGACCCTGAAGCGGCTACAGACTCCAGAATCCGCCGGATCCGGAATACTCCGACAAGGTTGCGCCCAAGAACGCGTCTGTCGAAACGGATATCACCCCCTATAAATCACAGGAAAACCCTATGCGAATCCTTGTTGTAGAGGACGAGCCGAAAACTGCCGAGTACATGCATCAGGGCCTGACCGAGAGTGGCTATGTCGTTGACCTGGCCGCCACGGGGCTTGACGGGCTTTATCTGGCCCAGCATCAAACCTACGACCTGATTATTCTGGATGTGAACCTGCCGGAAATGGACGGTTGGGAGGTGTTGACCCGTCTGCGCAGAAACAGCAATACACGGGTCATGATGGTCACCGCCCGAGGTCGTCTTGAAGAAAAGGTCCGGGGCCTGGAAATGGGCGCTGATGACTACCTGGTAAAGCCGTTTGAGTTTCCCGAACTGCTGGCCAGAGTTCGCACCCTCATGCGCCGCACCGAGCAACCTGGCTTGCCGGAGGTGCTACGAGTCGGCGACCTTGAGCTGGATCAGGGACGACACCGGGCTTTTCGCGGCACGCAGCGTATCGACCTGACCACCAAGGAGTTCGCCCTGCTCCACCTGCTGATGCGTCACAGCGGCGAAGTCATGTCACGCACGCAGATCATCTCTCTGGTATGGGACATGAATTTCGACTGCGACACCAACGTCGTCGAAGTCTCGATACGCCGTTTGCGGGCAAAAGTCGACGAGCCCTTTGAGCAAAAGCTGATCCATACCCTGCGTGGTGTGGGGTATGTACTGGAAGTACGCGAATGAAACCCACGCGGTTGTCGACCCGGCTGGGTCTGGCCGTGACGGTGATGTGTGCAGTGTTGGTATTGGTCATGGCGACATTCGCTTACGCCTCCATCTCCCATCAGCTGGATTTACGCGCCAGAAACGGCCTCCAGGAAAAGCTGGAGCAAATCGACCATAGCCTGTCGGAGGGCTTCAGCACTCCCGCAGACGTAGTACTGGCACCTCATCACTTGCGCGATCAGATTGTCGGGCACGACGACTTCACCCTGACGATCCTCGATTCGGGCACCCCGAGAAAACGCTTGCTGAGCCTGGGCGAAGACGAACAAATGGTGCTGCCAGAGCCCTTCACCGAAGACGCCCGGGATGAGTTCCAGCGGGTTGAATCCTCGGCAGGTCACGAGATATTGGTTGCCAGCAAACAGGTGCGCCTCAAAGGCGGCCAGAAGGTGCTGGTATTGCTCGCGCTCGACAGAGAAAACGATGCCTTGCTGCTCGGCGCCTATGTGAAATCCACGCTTATTGCCTTGCCACTCATTCTGCTGCTGGTAGGCGGTTGCGCGTGGTGGATCGTGCATCGCGGGTTGAGACCGCTGCGCGCATTTCGCAAGGTTGCGCACAAGGTATCGGCCCGGGATTTATCACACCGCATGAAAGCCGCCGGGCTGCCTGACGAACTCCGCGACCTGGCCCACGCCGTCAATATCATGCTCAACCGGCTGGCTGAAGACATTCAGCAACTGGCGCAGTTTTCGGATGATCTGGCCCATGAACTGCGCTCACCCATGAACAACCTGATGGGCAAGGCGCAAGTCACGTTGTCCAGAGAACGGCCACCCGAGGAATACAAACAGGCGCTGGAGTCCTGCACTGAAGAGCTTGAGCGTTTATCCCGTATGGTCTCCCAGATGCTGTTTCTGGCCAGCGTGAGCCAACCCTCAACGCTATTGGCCTTCACTGCAGTCGATCTGGCGGAGGAAGCCAGCAAGGTCGCAGAACTGTTTGCCCTGTCGGCAGAAGAAAAAGAGATGTCGCTGGTGGTTCAAGGCAGCGCCACAACGCTGGGAGAACGACTGATGATCCAGCGGGCGATCTCCAATTTAGTCTCCAACGCCATCCGCCACGGCACACCCGGCAGCACAGTGAACGTTACCCTCAACAGCCACGCCAGCGAGGTCACCCTTGCAGTGAGCAATACCGGCGAAGGCATCGAAGCCGAGCACCTGCCCCGGCTGTTTGACCGTTTCTACCGGGTACACGCCAGCCGCTCGCGGCAACAGGGCGGCACCGGTCTGGGGCTGGCGATTGTTCGCTCGATCATGAGTGTTCATCAAGGTCAGGTAACGGTCGAAAGCGAGCTGGAACGGGTGACGACGTTCAGACTGGTTTTTCCGCGAGCGAAGTAAGTCATCAGCAAGCCGAGCCTGCTAGCGCAGGCCGAAACCCAACTGCTGCAACGCCCTGACCAATTCTTCACGCCCATGCAGGCTGGAAATACTGCGCAAGCGATTCACGACTTGCTCCGACCAGCCCGCAGCCTTCATACCCTCCTGCTGATAAAACGCGCCGAGGCGCTGATCATATTGCTCTACCGAGGACTGTTCAGACTTCGCGCTGTAGCGCTCGTGGTGCAAGACCGCCGCCTGGGGCAAGCGCGGCTTTACCTGTGCCGGACGTTCAGCGTCGGGATAACCCACACACATACCAAACACCGGGTACACCTGAGGTGGCAGCTCCAACTCCTGCGCGACACTTTTGATGTCATTGCGTATTGCACCGATGTAAACACTGCCCAGCCCCATCGACTCCAGTGCAACCACCGCGTTCTGGGCGGCTAACGAAGCATCGATAGTGCCCAGCAACAGACTCTCGATATAAGGCAGCGCCTGGAGCTCGACGCCAGCGCGTTCCGCCACTCGGGACACTCTGGAGAGATCGGCCAGCCAGACCAGGAACAGCGGCGCCTGGCGAATGTAGGCCTGATTACCGGCAAATTCCGCGAGGCGCGCTTTGCGCGACGGGTCCTGAACGGCGATCACGCTCCATACCTGCAGATTTGATGAACTCGCCGCCGACTGCGCGGCAGCGATCAGCGCCTCAAGCGTTCCTTCTGGCAGTGGCTTGTTGTTGAAAGCGCGGACGCTGCGATGACTTACCAATTGATCGAGAATCGGGTTCCAGTTTTCGGGGATTTTTGTGTTTGTATCTGCTTCGCCGTAGCGCAGAGCCAGGCCGTTTTGTTTGGCGTGTGTCATGAAATCTCCCAATAGGCTGCAACCGGGCAGAGCCTTTGATGAACGAGGGGCTTTTAATCTGGAGATAAATTAGCACGCGAGGAAAAGCGCGGTTAGACGATACCCGCGGATGGCAACGGCGAGTGATTGCTATAGCGTGAGCTTGGTTGGGGTATTGCGTTTCATTTGACCAGGCATTTGCACTGGACCTTAGCAAGCGGTTGCATTGGACTTGGCTAGCGCTCTGCGTCTCACTGACTGGCAGCAGTCGGCCAAAAGTATGGATTCGCGACCTGAGTTTTCCAGGGTACGAAGGGCCCTTTGCGATGGGGACGCTCCCTGACGCCCGCATTAGTCCTTCAAAGGCCGTGGTGGATAGCGTCACCCGCAAGCATTCTGCGGCATGTATCGCGCTGGCGGCGGGCGCCCTGCTCGATGCGGATCTGTGCACACCATACCGGGCACTGAGCCAGCCAGGCACGAATAACGCCCATTCAGCCAACTGCGGCTCAGATGGTTCGTCGCACATTTGCCCTAGGCGGACATCCCAAAGCGATCCTACTTAGCAGGACATCTACAAAACTAGCTCACCCATCGATCCCATCTTCATAGAACTCTATATATCGTTGTCGAGCGTCTCCCAGCACCGCGGCAAAATGCTCATCAAAATACCCGCGCGAATACAACCTCATCCCCGGAACTATCGGCTCGGAAAACTGAAAGGTGCTCTCCATCATGGCCGAAAAATCTTCACAAACTAAGAGGGTTTTAAACGCAACCATCCCAAGCGCCGGCATTAGAGGAACCAGATCGTTTGTCACTTTATCGGCCTCTCTCCAAACCTCCATATCACCGAAAGGCTTAAAATTTAAGTTGACGAGGTACCCGTCTTCACCCGAAAAAATAGTTTGAACCTGTGAGCCGTTATGAACAATATTGTCACGAAACCTTCTGATCTGAAGAAAGAAACCCGCATGTCTAATGTAAAAATCTGCCCAAGGCTCAGGCAGCCCGAATCTAGCTTGAAGTTCTTCCTTGCTAGTTAAACGGCCTTGATACATAACCATTTCACGAAAAGACCCACGCAAAGGTTTCTTGGCAGCCAAATAATCTACACACAAAGTTAATTTACCCCAAAGCTCGCAAGCAACCTCCTGAAGCAAATCAATCATACTTCGGCAAATGGAGAAAAAATATTCAACTTCGGTCACCACCATACGTGCGTCACCATGACCTAGCACATCTTTTGTTTTATGTATGTGTGATATCTTAGCCAAGCTTGCCGAAAGATTACAGAAATCGTCATACAAACCAGCAAATGCCTTACTTACTTCTATATAGCTTGCCTTCTGTGCTATAAAGTCTACAAAATGAAGATAGATATCTGACTCACGCTCGGCGAACTCTCCAAAATAACATCCCTCTGCGGGCCAACCATGGCTCTCAATATATCGCCCATCACCTAGGGAAAACCATATGCGCCACTCGCCGCCTACAAAAAAAGTAAGCGTACGGCAAAATTTCCCACCTGCATGAGACAGGTCAAAAAACGGAATTTCGTCGAGCGTAACTATCAATCCTTTTGACATATTGTTCACTGATCTCACTACGCTAGAGGAACGCGATATCTAATGGGGCAGGCTTATCGTAATCAATGTTAAATGATATCTATCTAAAATCTGCGTCCCGTGAAATCCTAGCCGACACACTTCTCATTCAGCCTAAGCATCCATATTATTTCAACAAATTAAAAACTGATTACTCCTCAGGAAGATCAAATTCTTCAGAGAAAATCCCCTGATAGATCCTCCCTTTAACTTCAGATGGGTCCTTGACTTCAACTGGGCCGGACATCTCAAAAAAAGCAATTGGCGATCCTACGTACCCTTGGCTGCGTACGTACAATTGCAGGCCAAGTGAAGTGGGTGTGATATCTGCCTTGGTGCTATTAACGTCAAATCCATTTTCAATGACTCCAAGTTGCCGCAGATGATCAAGCTCCCTATCAAGTTGGTGCATATCCGTGACATTGGTAATCCTTACAATCTCCATCGCCTCTACCCTGAGATCTCCAGCCATTATCCAACCACTTGGCGCTATGAAGACTTTAGCGTTTTCGCAGGCATATTTAAGCACCCTCACCTGGCTAGACGTTAACTGCGAAAGAAGATTGAGGAAAATCAAATTGCTTTCGTCTTTTCCCGATTTGGTGCAGGAAGAAACTAATAGCCCAGCCCAAAGCGATAGCACTACATCGTCATCTGTCCAAGACGAATCCTCTACAGCTTTAAATGCTATTTTGGGATGAGCGGAAAGCGTTTCTTGGAAGGGTATTCCCTCCAAAATTTGGTTAGCTTTGGCAGCCATTTTTGCGGCATTGTTAGATCGCCAGTTGCCGACTTTATCTTTCAATAATAATCCAAACTCCTCGGCAGCAGGCAGGCATATCCGACTTAGTAAAGCCGAAACTCCTTGCACAGTGCCTTCTGTCATAGTCTTGACAGATTCGGAAAGAGGTTTGGCGCCGAGTATATCCAGGCTTTTATTGTTTTCAGTCATAACTTTCTCTTGATCGATGAGGATCATACATAATTGAAAATTCATTGCCGCTATTCGCAGTGCGAAGGTAGTTGATCGAGCATCGTTGCGCTAGCTCCAGATTATCCTCCTTTCGGAAGGTGATCACTTCTGAGCGTCTGCTCTTGGCAAATTTCTGCCGCTAAAGAACACGCAGTCTGCTAATCAAATCCAACGCAAATGACTGGTCAAGTCAACGCAATTATACCCCTACCCTCAGAACAAGCACATGCTCAAGCCCACCTCCCCAGCTAAAGTGCGTATTTGCTGGATCCCCCCCCGTTTCGTACACTGCCCACCTCTGGGGAATACCAATTTTCAGCACGGGTTTAAACACCGGGTGCCCCCACCCTCCAAAAGCACGCGGGAAAACAGTGGCAAGGAAATCAAGAAGGGAGCTTGTGGACCCGGCAGACGCGGCGGATATGCCGGTCACCGTGATCGATGTCGCGAAAGCTGCAGGCGTATCGCCCATCACCGTCTCGCGCGCCATTAACCGGCCTGAGTTGGTCAGCGACGCGACTCGCGCCCATGTGCTCGAATTCGTCAGGACGATGGGCTACGTCCCGAACCTGCTGGCCGGCAGCCTGGCAACCAGCAAAAGCAAGCTGGTTGCGATTCTTCTTCCGACCATCTCCCATTCGATTTTTGCCACGGCCGTACAGGCGATGATGGACCGTCTGACCGATGCAGGTTATCAGTCGCTCCTGGGCCCGACAGGCTACTCACCCGAGAAAGAAGAAGCTTTGCTGGAAGCTATTCTGGGCCGCAGACCTGACGGCATTGTGTTGACCGGAACACTTCATACTGCGGGCAGCCGACAGCGTCTGGCGTCGGCGGGAATCCCGGTTGTCGAGGCATGGGACCTGAGCGAAACATGCCTGGACATGCAGGTTGGTTTCTCACATGAAGACGTCGGCAAAACCGTTGCAGACCATTTTGTCGCCAAAGGTTATCGGCGATTTTCAGTGATCACGGTGGATGATCCTCGTGGCATTCGTCGTTGCAACAGCCTGATCGAGCAACTGAAAAGCCATCAGATAGAAGATGTCCCCGTCGAAAT
Organism: Pseudomonas maioricensis; assembly: GCF_022790535.1. Lineage (GTDB taxonomy): Bacteria > Pseudomonadota > Gammaproteobacteria > Pseudomonadales > Pseudomonadaceae > Aquipseudomonas > Aquipseudomonas maioricensis. The sequence goes on along the minus strand of NZ_LOHG01000010.1, from coordinate 159,913 downwards.
TCTTCCCCTGCCCGCCACCTGGGAAGTCGGACGTGAAGGCCTGAAGCGGTTACTGCTTCGTCAAGATCGCCCCGAGCTGGTCTTCTGCAGTTCCGACACCGTTGCGATGGGTGTTCTGGCACAGGCTGCTGCCTCAGGGCTTCGTGTACCGGAAGACATTGCAGTTCTGGGTTTCGGCGACACGACCAACAGTCGCTTTGCACATCCCGCCCTTTCGACGATCAGCGTGAACTCCTCAATCATGGGCAGTGAGGTCGCAGAAGCTCTGCTACGGCGTTTTTCTGGCGAAAACGCTCAGACACGTATCGACAGCGGCTTCACCCTCATCGAACGCGCCAGCACCTGAATTTCCATTTTTAACGAAAATCTTCCAAACAGCGCTTGAATGATAACGTTATCTGCGAAATGATAACGTTATCGTTATACGACAACAGACGTGTTGACTGCCGACGATTACCTATCTACCCGCATAAAAATAATTCGTGGGAGCGTCAGACATGCAAGAACAAAAGAAAACCCGCGCCCGGTATTTGATCCTGCTCATGCTGTTTCTGGTGACAACGATCAATTTCGCCGACCGCGCGACCATCTCCATCGCTGGTTCCAGTATCCAGAAAGCTCTAGGCATTGATGCCATCACGCTGGGTTACATCTTCTCCGCCTTTGGCTGGGCTTATGTGCTCGGGCAAATCCCCGGTGGCTGGCTGCTGGACCGGTTTGGCTCAAAAAAAGTCTACGCCGGCAGTATTTTCACTTGGTCATTCTTCACTCTGTTGCAGGGCTACATAGGCGAGTTCGGGATTTCGACTGCGGTGGTTCTGTTGTTCCTCCTGCGCTTTACGGTCGGCCTCGCCGAAGCCCCATCCTTCCCCGGTAACGCCCGCATCGTAGCCTCGTGGTTTCCTACGAAAGAGCGCGGCACCGCATCGGCAGTGTTCAATTCCGCGCAGTACTTCGCGACCGCGCTGTTCGCACCGCTGATGGGCTGGATCGTTTACAGCTTCGGCTGGGAACACGTATTCATCGTGATGGGCGCGCTGGGCATCGTATTTTCGATTGTCTGGATGAAGGTGATTTACAGCCCCAAGGATCACCCGCTGGCAAACGAAGCAGAAGTCCGCTACATCGCCGAGAACGGCGGCCTGGTTGATCTCGACGACAAGCGCACGAAGAAAGACAGCGGTCCGAAGTGGGACTATATCCGCCAGTTGCTCTGTAACCGGATGATGGTCGGCATCTACCTTGGCCAGTTCTGCATTAACGCGCTGACGTACTTTTTCCTCACCTGGTTTCCGGTTTATCTCGTTCAAGAACGCGGCATGACCATCCTCAAAGCCGGGTTCATCGCCTCACTGCCGGCCATTTGCGGTTTCCTCGGTGGCGTATTGGGCGGTGTGTTCTCCGACATGCTGTTGCGTCGTGGCAACTCACTGAGCGTCGCGCGTAAAACCCCGATCGTCCTGGGCATGTTTCTGTCCATGTCGATGATCATCTGCAACTACGTGGACGCTGACTGGATGGTGGTGTCGTTCATGGCGCTGGCCTTCTTCGGCAAGGGTATCGGCGCGCTGGGCTGGGCAGTCATGTCTGATGTTTCACCCAAGCAGATTGCGGGTTTGTCAGGTGGGATTTTCAACACCTTTGGCAACCTCTCCTCGATCTCCACACCGATCATCATCGGCTACATCATTGCGGCTACCGGCTCTTTCAAAATGGCCTTGGTGTTCGTCGGTGTTAACGCGTTTATCGCCGCGATCAGTTACCTGTTCATCGTCGGTGACATCAAGCGAATCGAACTCAAAGGCTTGCCCGCTCAGCCGGAACCGCCACAAACCTCACCGGCTGTTATCGCCAAGACCAGCCACTGAGCCTCGCGAATAAGGAATTCGAATAATGAACGCATTAACCTCAAGCTCAACCACCCGTGGCGCCCCCGTCATCACGGAACTTCAAGTTGTTCCGGTTGCCGGTCACGACAGCATGCTGCTCAATCTGAGCGGAGCCCACAGCCCCTACTTCACCCGTAATGTGCTAATTCTAAAGGACAACGCCGGGCGTATCGGGGTGGGTGAGGTGCCAGGCGGCGAAGGTATCCGGCAGACGCTGGAAGACGCTCGCGCTTTGCTGATCGGCCAGTCGATCGGCAACTATCAGAGCCTGCTGAATCAGGTTCGTAGCAGCTTCGCGGATCGTGACTCCGGTGGTCGGGGTCTGCAAACCTTCGACCTGCGCATCACGATTCACGCAGTCACTGCCGTGGAATGCGCACTGCTCGATCTGCTTGGCCAACACCTTGAAGTGCCAGTAGCGGCATTGTTGGGCGAGGGTCAACAGCGTGACGCAGTTGAGATGCTGGGCTACCTGTTTTACGTGGGCGACCAGACCCGTACTGACCTGCCCTACCGCACCGAGCCGGACAGCGAAAGTGCTTGGTTCAGGGTGCGTAACGAAGAGGCCCTGACACCGGAGAAAGTTGTCGGTCTGGCCGAAGCCGCCTACGAGCGCTACGGTTTCAAAGACTTCAAACTCAAGGGTGGCGTGCTTCGCGGCGCTGAAGAAATCGAAGCGGTAACGGCGCTCTCGGAGCGCTTCCCCGAGGCACGCATTACCCTTGATCCGAACGGCGCCTGGTCGCTGAAAGAAGCCATCGCCTTATGCCGCGATCAACATGACGTCCTAGCGTATGCCGAAGACCCGTGCGGCGCGGAAAATGGCTACTCGGGGCGTGAGGTCATGGCCGAGTTTCGTCGCGCGACCGGGCTGCGCACCGCCACCAACATGATTGCCACCGACTGGCGCCAGATGGGTCATGCCATTCAACTTCAATCCGTGGATATTCCGCTTGCCGACCCGCACTTCTGGACAATGCAAGGTTCAGTGCGTGTCGCCCAGTTGTGCAACGACTGGGGGCTCACCTGGGGCTCACATTCCAACAATCATTTCGATATTTCCCTGGCGATGTTTACCCACGTGGCAGCCGCCGCGCCAGGCAAAGTCACCGCCATCGATACGCACTGGATCTGGCAGGACGGTCAGCGTCTGACCAAAGAACCGCTGACCATCAACGGAGGACTTGTCGCGGTACCGAAGCGTCCGGGGCTAGGAATCGATCTGGACTGGGACGCTCTGGCTCAGGCAAACGAGGTGTACAAAGGCATGGGCCTCGGCGCACGAAACGATGCGGTCGCGATGCAATATCTGGTTTCGGGCTGGGAGTTTGATAACAAACGGCCTTGTCTGGTGCGCTGAGATACAGACTTTGGGACCGGCTTTAGCCGTGAGAGCGTCAGTTCCCCCCCGCAAAAGAATGTTCACCCGATACGACGCTTGCGGCTAAAGCCACTCTTATCAAACGAACTACAACCATCTGATTTGGAATGGTTTCTGTTAGAGCTCACGAGCACCGCGAGGCAGCGATGGCGTCCTGTCCGATACACCGCCATCGCGGCCTCGCGGTGCTCGTGCGCTCCTACAGATCCCGCGTTTGCTGCGCGACAGCGCGGAGTCGAAGACGGTGCGGCCACTCCTACGGCCACCGCGAATCTCTCGCATACAAGCAAACGGGCTATCCTTTCGGATTACTTTGGGAGGAACAGACCGTGATCAAGAAAGTTGGCCCGACTGAAATCAAACCCAAACACCGCGCAGCCTGTCATTGCGGCGCGGTTGTGCTGGAGCTGGATTTACCGAATGGCATTGTCGACCCCAGGCGTTGTGATTGTTCGATGTGCCGCCGTAAAGGTGCCATCGTTGCCACGGTTGCGCTGGACGGTATCAAGGTCATTCAAGGCCAGAGCCAGCTCAAGCTTTATCAGTTCAACACCCGGACGGCACAGCATTATTTCTGCGGCAACTGCGGTATCTACACCCATCACCAGAGACGCTCATCTCCGGATCAATACGGCTACAACATTGGTTGCCTCGAAGGTGTGAATCCTTACGACCTGGGGCCGGTGAAAACCAGCGACGGCGTCAATCATCCTGCCGACCGTGAACCACCGACCAACGCACCGGGCTGAATGCGCCGAGTCATCAGCTAGATGACCCGGGCCGCTGGCCTTGCCTGACTTCACGGCGCAAGCCGTTGTGCTTGCGGCTCCCCTTCTGGACGGATCTTGAACCAGATGGAGTACATCGCAGGTAGAAAGACCAGTGTCATGACGGTGCCCCCCAGGGTGCCGCCAATCAGGGTGTAAGCCAGAGTGCCCCAGAACACCGAATGAGTCAGCGGGATAAAGGCAAGGATCGCCGCGAGCGCCGTTAGCAATACCGGGCGTGCTCGCTGGACGGTTGCTTCAACCACCGCATGGAAAGGATCAAGCCCTTCTTTTTCGTTCTGGTCGATTTGCCCGATCAGGATCAATGTATTGCGCATCAGGATGCCGGATAGCGCGATCAGCCCCACAAGCGCATTGATCCCGAACGGCTGGCCGAACAAGAGCAAAGTCGGCACCACGCCAATCAGCCCAAGTGGCGCGGTCAGAAATACCATTACCATCGCCGACATCGATCGCACCTGCAGGATGATGATCAGTAACGTGATCGCAATCATGATCGGAAACAGGGGGGCCAGCGCCACTGTCGCCTTCGCTGACTCCTCAATAGAACCGGCCTGCTCGATACGGTACCCATCAGGAAGGCTGGCGATGATGGGCTGCAGGTCTTTCATGATTCCGGCGGACACGTCCGGCGGCTGCAGATTCTCGGCGATATCCCCCCGTACCGTGATGGTCGGCACACGGTCACGGCGGCGCAAAATGGGGTCTTCCATCCGAACGCCCACTTCACCAATCTGGGACAGGGGAACGCGCTGTCCTGCCGAACCCACGAGCGTGAAACCCTCGATCTTCGCCGGGTCCAGGCGGATATTGCCTGCTGCCCGCCCCATCACTTCGACCGAGCGGATGTCTTCGCGCACAGACGTAATGGGGACACCCGAGAGCAGAAACTGCAATTGCTGGGCAACTGCGCTGGACGTTAGCCCGACTGCCTGCAACCGATTCTGATCCAGAGAAAAATGCAGGGTTGGCGTGCGTGGTCCCCAATCACTGTTGACGGTCCTCATCATCGGGCTTGCCATCAAGACGTTCTCTACTTGCCCAGCGATCGCGCGCAGCGTGTCGGGATTTGGCCCCATGACCCGGTACGCAACGGGAAAAGGTGAGTAAGGGCCGAATACCAGTTGCGTCACCCGCACGCGCGCCTCAGGCGCCAGGCCCTGGGCAACCGCTTCGCGAATAGTGTGTTTGAGAGACTCGCGGGCATCCTGACTGTCGGTCAACACCACGATCTTGGCGAACGATGGATCAGGCAGCTCTGGTGCCATTGCCAGGTAAAAACGCGGCGAACCCTGCCCGATGTAAGACGTGACGATCTTCGCGGCGTCCTGCTTTTGTAGCCATGTTTCGATTTTCGCCGTGGTAGCGCTGGTTTGCTCGATAGAGGTGCCATAGGGCATCTGCACTTCGATCAACACCTCTGGACGGTCCGAGGTCGGGAAGAATTGTTTTTTAACCAGCCCCATGCCGAAGATCGCCACGGCAAATGCAATGATGACCGCGCCAGCCACCCACCATTTGCGGGCGATGACACGGGTTAGAATTCGTCTGAAGCGATTGTAGTGAGCAGTATCGTAGATAGCGGCATGGCCGCCTTCGACCGGCGTGATTTCAGGCAACATCTTCACGCCCAGATAGGGCGTAAAAACCACTGCGACGACCCACGAAGCGATCAGCGCAATGCCCACGATCCAGAACATATTGCTGGTGTATTCACCCGCCGTTGACTGAGCAAAACCGTTAGGCATGAAGCCGACAGCGGTCACCAGTGTACCTGCCAGCATTGGCGCCGCCGTGTGGCTCCAGGCATACGCTGACGCCTTGATGCGGTCATAGCCCTCTTCCATTTTTACCACCATCATTTCGATGGCAATAATGGCGTCGTCCACCAGTAGCCCCAGTGCCAGGATCAGTGAGCCAAGGGTTATACGGTCAAAGTTCTTGCCCGAGGCCTCCATCACCACAAATACAATGGCCAGGGTGAGCGGCACAGCCGCCGCAACCACTACACCCACCCGCCAGCCCATGCTGAGGAAGCAGACCAGCATCACGACCAGCAGCGCGACGAAGAACTTGACCATGAACTCGTCAACGGCCGAACTGATATTGACCGACTGGTCGGTGACCTTCGAAAGCGTCATACCCAGCGGCATACTTGCATTGATTTTCAGCGTCTCGGCATCCAACGCTTTCCCGAGGTCCAGACCATTCCAGCCCTCACGCATCACAATCCCCAGCAAGAGAGCCGGTTCGCCCTGATTACGAACCATGAACGTCGCCGGGTCTTCGTACCCACGCACAACGTTCGCAACATCTGCAAGCTTCAGGGTTTTAGCCTGAACGACGATGGGCGTATTACGAATTTTCTCCAGCGTGTCGAACGCTCCGTCCAGACGCAAAAACACCTGTGGGCCATTGGTTTCAATCGAACCGGCAGGCGTCAAAACGTTCTGGCTGTTGAGTGCCGAAAAAATGTCCTGAGGCGAGATGCCCAGTGTCGCCAGCCGCTCATGGGAGAACGATACAAAAATGCGCTCCGCCTGCTCGCCAATGATGTTGATCTTCTTGACGCCAGGTACGTGCAACAGACGCTGACGCAACGATTCGGCGTCGCGGACGAGTAACCGCTGGGGCTCACCTTTTGCCTTCAGGGCAAAGAGCGCGAACGTCACGTCCGAGAACTCATCATTGACCATCGGACCGATAACACCGGCCGGTAAGTTTCTTGCCGCATCACTCAGTTTTTTACGGGCTTGATAAAACTCTTCCTGCACTTGGGAAGGCGGCGTTTTATCCAGGAGTGAAACCATGGTGAACGCCAAACCTGGACGGGTGTAGGTCTCGCTGCGGTCATACCATTTAAGCTCCTGCATGCGCTTTTCGAGCGGCTCTGCGACCTGATCCTGCATCTCCTGCGCGGTAGCGCCTGGCCAGGCAGAAATAATCGTCATCTGCTTAACGGTAAACGGCGGATCTTCTGCACGTCCGAGCTTGAAAAACGAAAGAGTGCCCGCCACTCCTATCAGAAAAATCAGGAACAGCGTGATGGACCGCTCGCGAACGGCGAGTGCCGAGAGGTTGAAACGCCCGTTACTCATTGCTTTGCCCCGGCAAAGGCATTCGTGCCTGATTGCAACATCAGCACCTCTTGCCCGTCGTGAAGCAAGTGCGCACCCAGCGCCACGACCTGCTCTCCGGGCTTGATACCACCGCTGACTCGCGCCGACTCGTCACTTACACCAAGTAACTGAATGGCGCGCCATGACACCGTAGCGGGTACGCCTGAGATGACCCAGACACCCGGCCCTTTGCCTGAGTCATGGATAGCCGCAACAGGAACCGCAAGCGTTGGCCCGGCCGCCCCTTCATCAGCGATGCTGAGGGTTACCGTAGCACCCAGCGGAGCATTGGCGTGCGCGCCTTCAAGCACATACCGAGCTTCGAAAGTACGAGTGAGTGGATCTGCAGCGTCAGAAAGAAGTCGCAACTTCGCGGGGATGACGTTTGTGTCATTACCGTACAACTTTGCCTGGCCTTGACTCCCCAAAGCCGGACGCAAGGTTTCGGGGAGATACACGACCGCCTCCCGCTGACCCGTTTTTGCCAGCCGAACGACCGCCTGCCCTGCGCTGACGACCTGACCCGGTTCGGCCAGGGTCTCGACGACAACTCCATCGGCATCGGCCAGCAACACCGCATAGCCTGCTGCGTTGCGAGCAACGTTGGCCTGGGCTTGTGCTGCACTCAGTTCTGCCTTGGCAGTGTCGGCCAAGGACTTGATCCGGTCATAGGACGATGCAGAGATTGCGCCAGACGCGATCAGATTTCGATTACGGGCTTCGTCAGCGGCCGTCTGCCGTGCGCGTGCTTCGGCGGCCGCGACAGCTTGCTGTTGAGCCCGAAACTGGAGATCAAGATCCACAGGGTCCAGGCGCATAAGGGGCTGACCGCGCTTGACGGTCTGGCCCGTATCAACCAGGCGCTCCAAGACTTTCCCGGATACCCGAAAGCCTAAATCGCTCTGAACTCGAGCGACCACCACCCCCGTAAATGAGCGCGATGGATCAACAGCGCTGGTTACGGTCGCGGCCCTTACCAGCGGAGGTTGGTTGCGCGGGTCGCGTACGTTCGAGGACTCGCCGCATGCCGCCAAAAGAAAAGGCAGCAAGCAGACGATAAGGATTGCGGGGCTGGGACGGAACATGGGATCCCTTACTTCGGTAAGTGAGCAGGAATCCAATTCTCTGTTTAGTGACCAATTTAGTCAATGGTCACAATTCAGGGTGCAAGACTTCGCAGTATCAGCGCGGACAGAAGCACAGGGGCCGTCGTCACGATGTCCAGGTTGTACTGCAATTGCACGGGACTGATGTAAGGACGCATCACCAGATGAATGGCTTGAACCGCCTCGTCCAGCGGGGTCTTGCGCTCAAACTCTCCCGACTCTCGCCCCTCCAGCACAATCTGCTGAATCAGCACACGCAAGCGTTCGTCGTGCGCGGCAGCTGAAGGCCACTGATCGCGTGCCGCAACAGAGGCGATGTCATACAGTTTGCGGTCATGGAAAAACAGGTCACTACCGGCCTCAACCAGTGAGCGGAACAGGCGTCGCAGCTTCTCTGAAGCTGTGGGCGCATCCTTGATCGCGGCATCCACAATGCCCATGATCATCGCGAGGCGATTGGAACAGATCACCTCACCTATGGCCTGCTTCGAATCAAAGAATTTGTAGATATAGGCCTTGGAAAAACCGATCGCTTTGGCGAGGTCAGAGACGGTGGTTTTCTCGTATCCGTAGTGTCCGAAATGTTGCATAGCCGCTTCCACGACCTGATCACGAACGCTGTGATCAGATGGCCCGCGGGGCGGCGGGGTCTTGATTGAATTAGTCATATTTCCAGCTTAGCTCTGTGAGCGCTCATTGACAACATGTGACCAGATCGTAATATGGTCACGGAGTTGACCAGCTCAAGAAATTTAAATACGGCTGCTTGGTTGCTACGCACGCTCAGAAGTACCGGGCTGTTTCAGGGTGCACAGCAGGCCCAGATTAACATCGTCCAGCAGCCCAGGCATTGCAACGCTGCGGGACTCGAATACCCAAGCGGGAATTCTGCCTGGGAGGTTCAACAACCCGTTACTCACATCAGGTTCTCGAGATCCACTATGGAAACCAGGCACGCGTCGTCAGTTACCGAAATGCAAGCGGCACACTCCAGCCAACCGCTGACCGGCAGACTTGTGGCATTGCTGGCAGGCCTGGCGGCTATCAGCATGCTCTCCACCAATATCATTCTCCCGGCATTTCCGGCGATCGCCCAAGAGCTAGGCGTCACCGAACGCGATCTCGGCCTGACGCTTTCCAGCTTCTTCATCACATTCGCACTCGGCCAGTTGGTAGTGGGGCCACTTGCCGACCGTTACGGGCGAAAAAAACTTGTACTGGGCGGACTCTTCATCTTCGTACTGGGTACCGTCATCAGCGGTCTCGCCAATACGCTAGATATACTGATAGCAGGACGCGTTATTCAGGCCTTGGGCGTGTGCGCAGCCTCTGTGCTGTCACGCGCAATCGCAAGGGATCTGTTCCAGGGCGAGGCTCTTGCCCGCGCCTTGTCTCTGACGATGATCGCCACCGCCGCAGCCCCGGGTTTCTCACCATTGGCGGGTAGCGTGCTGTCCGATACGCTCGGGTGGCGTGCAATTTTTATCCTTGTTGGCCTCGCCGCCACTGCACTTGCTTTCTTTTATGCCAGGGGTTTGGGAGAAACGCATCCCGTCGAGCACCGGGTAGCGCATTCAGCCAGAAGCGTCTTACGTGACTATCGGAGATTAGCGCTGGATAAGCGGTTCATCTTGCCGGCACTTTCGATGAGCCTCTTGATGAGCGGATTGTTTGCCTCATTTGCTGCGGCCCCCGCTATTTTGATGAAAGGGATCGGTCTGACGTCATTGCAGACCGGACTGTACTTCGCGTCTACCGTCTTTGTCGTATTCGCAGCGGGCATGGCCGCACCGCGCCTCGCACACCGCTATGGTCCTCGAAACGTAGCGTCGGCAGGTATCATCTGTGCCTTGACTGGCGGCGGTCTTCTGCTCGCAGGCCCTGCCCATCCGAGCCTCAGCTGGTACGCACTTTCGATGGTTACCTTCCTGTGGGGAATGGGCCTGGCCAACCCGCTCGGAACAGCGCTCGCCATGGGGCCGTTTGGCAAAGAGGCGGGACTGGCGTCGGCTCTGTTTGGCTTCGTTTCCATGGGTGCAGCGGCAATCACCACCTGGCTGGCTTCCGTGTTGCCCTACACGCCGGTGACGACACTGGGTGGCATTCAGATCACGGCATGCCTGATTGCACTGATCCTGTTTCAAAGAAGCAGGCCGTGACGCCTGCCCCGGTCGCAGCGGCCCAGATTCAAGCAGGAGATTCAGCGCCGGGAAGAATCAGTTTTTCCCGGCGAAGGGTCTCCCAGAACTCTTGAGGAATTTTGACGCTCATCGATTCAGCGTTAGCTTTGACCTGGCCAGGAACACGCGCACCTGGAATGATGGCCGACACTATTTTCGGTGCGGCCGCAAATTGCAAAGCCGCGGTGCGTATATCGATGCCGAACCTGTCGCACACGGTCGTTAGCCTGGCTCGTTTTTCGAGGACCCCATCGGGCAGTTTGGTGCTGAAGTTATAACGATTGCGGCCGCCGAGAAAACCATCATTCAGCGGTGTCCCTACTACGACCGATATTCCTTTGCGAGCCAGAGCGGGAAAGGTTTTTTCAATCGCGAAGGCGTGATCAATAATTGAGTACTGACAGGCTAACAATATGATGTCTGGAGTTGGAACACTGGATTGCGCGGACAGTATTGCTGCATCAGGCGCATTGATACCAAATCCCCAGGCACCAATAAGACCCTCCTCCCTCATTTTGGTCAGTTCTGCCATCGCGCCTCGGGTCGCTATTTCATAGTTCTTTTGCCAGGCGCCTGGCAGTTCAGTGTTATCCGGCCCCAAGTCATGAATATAGACGATGTCTATTTTTGCCAAACCCAATCGTTGCAAGCTGTCTTCTATTGAGCGACGTGTACCCGCAGCGGTGTAATCATATTCATAGCGAAATGGCAGAGGTTCCGTCCATAAGGAGTCGTCTACTTTAGTAGCGGGGCTTGGCTTGAACACACGCCCGACCTTCGTAGACACGAGGTATTCATGACGGGGTTTACCCCTCAAGAACTGGCCCAGTCTATGTTCGCTGAGTCCATAGCCATAAAAAGGCGAAGTGTCGAAATACCTTACCCCCGCGTCCCATGCCTGTTTCAGCACTGCCTGAGCCTGATCATCACTGATGGGCGCAAATATATTGCCTATTTGTGTACCGCCCATGCCAAAGCGAAAAGGCGTGCGATAACGCATTCCCTCGGCCCCTGCATTTACCGGCAACGCAGAACTCTGTAGTGGCCCTCGAGTCGGTAATACATACCCCCGATCCATTGGGGAAGATTGAGCCACTCCGGATGCAGGTTTGGCTTGATCGGCCGACGCTATACCTGGGAGTGCAGCCAGCGCAACAGCGCTACCCGCAAGCTGTATAAATTCCCGACGCTGCATGATGGACATCCCCGAAATAAATAGTGCGGCTGCCTTGGTCCCTGGCCTGTAAATGAAACCTTATAAATGCAGACCAGCTGTTCGGCATCTGAATAGATACTACTCATCGCCCCGTCGTTTTGAAGTACTTACAAAAAGGTAAGCGCAATGATTGATTAAAACATTGTTGGGTTTTTGTAAGTTTATATGTCTAAGACTTCGACACCTTATAACGTAGGCATCGACTACGACGTCGTTTTCTGACGTCATCAATTCCTGACAAAATCCAGAAGGACGCGTAAGGGATCTTACGGTACTGAACGTTAACGTCGCCCCCCGCCTAAAATCAGCGCTTTATTTCATATTTGTAATCTTTCAACCATCTCGCCGTTACCTTTAATTCGTCAAGATTACGCCCCACTGGCAGCGCTCGGATGTATATAAAAAGCCAGGTCGACACATAAAAATCTGCCGATTTTAACGGAGCGAACATGACTAACATCAAGAAAATAACATTGGCCGTTTTATCGGCCACAGCCAGTGTTACACCGCTTGCTGCCTTCGCCGAGGAGCAAAAAGAAGGTTTCATCGAAGGCAGTACGCTGACCGTGCTGAATCGCAGCTTTTACATGAACCGTGATCATCGCAAAGGCGAGTCTAGCCCTACCGGGAATGGCTATTCCGAGGCCTGGGCACAAGGCGTGATCGGCAAATTCGAATCGGGTTTTACCCAGGGCACCTTTGGCATTGGTGTCGATGCTTTTGCAATGCTGGGCATCAAACTTGATACCGGGGATGGCCGAAACGGTGGACGCAGTTCGTTCGATGTTCTTCCGGTCGATGGTGACGGCAAGGCCGTGGACGACTACAGCAAAGTCGGCGGCGCACTGAAAGCCAGAGCATTCGATACCATCGTCCAGGCCGGAGATGTTTTTCCATCAACCCCGGTGGTTTCGTTTGGCGACTCGCGACTCCTGCCTGAAAGCTTTCGCGGCGTAACGGCGACCAACACAAGTATCAGCGGTTTAACCCTTCAGGGTGGTCGCCTTCACTCAATGAGTCAGCCAGCCTCCAGCAGCATGCACGATAACTTCGCCACGTTTTATGCAGGCTCAGTAAACGCTCCGTGGGTCGCCTACTTTGGTGGAGATTACCAAGCCACCGATCGGCTGAGTCTCAGCCTGTACACCAGCCGGCTGAAAGACGCCTGGGATCAGAAGTACGCTTCCACCTCTTACACCCTGCCCCTCTCTGATGAGTTGGCGCTGACCGGTAGCCTGAACCACTACAACGCCACCGACGAAGGCAAAAAACTTCTGGGTGAATTCGACAACGACATCTGGAGTGCAAAAATCGGTCTCCAGTACGGTGCACATACGCTGGCTCTCTCTCACCAGCGAAATGAAGGCGACGACGATTTCGATTACCTCAGACAGTCTGACTCGATCTACCTGGCGAACTCCATTCAGTACAGCGATTTCAACTCACCCAAAGAACGCTCGTGGATGGTCACCTACAACCTCGACATGACCACATTCGGGGTGCCAGGTCTGTCGTTCATGACGCGTTATGGCAAGGGTACCGATGCCGACTATTCCAATGCGAACAGCACCTATATGCGCCGCGATTCTGATGGCAACCCACTGACCGATCAGAAGCGCTGGGAGCGGGATATAGAAGCGAAATATATCGTCCAGACCGGCAACCTGAAGGACCTGTCACTGCGCGTGCGACAGGCCACCACCCGTGCGACGGCATTTGAGTCGGACCTCGATGAGGTCAGGGTGATTGTCGAGTACCCGTTGAGCGTTCTGTGAAAAAGAACGTGAAAGTTTAGCAACACCGCCTTGGAAGCTCCCGCTCTGCAATCAAGGTGTTTCAGGCGCTCTAACGAGCGCCTTTTTTTGTCAGCACCTTCTGCAGCACTGAAAACCTGGCCCTGTAGGAGTGACCGGGGTGGCGTTCCACCTTGCTCGCGATCCGTTTTCCTGGTCGACGAATTTATCGTCTGAACCGACGCTATCGCGAGCTACTGGATTGAAATGCATTTTCTGTAGGAGCACCTAAGGCTGCGAGGCTTTTATCCTGATACGCCGCGATCGCAGCCTTCGGCAGCTCCTACAGGTCCTATGTTCGCCGCGAGACACATCCATTGATCCGGCGCAGCTATCGGGTCACAAAAAGCGTCTAGGCTGCAGGTTACCGCCCGCCCAACAAGGCCACTCTCATGCCTCCTGCGTCATCCGCAAGCCTGCCCCTACGCTCCGAACCGCTGCACATGGGATTCGTCATCGCCTGGCTGTTCTGCGCCCTCTTCTACTTTGTGCAATACGCGCTGCGCTCGGCTCCGGGCGTGATGATGCCGGAACTGACCGAAGCGTTCGGCCGTGACGTCGTGGCGGTCAGTGCACTGGTCGGCCTGTATTACTACACCTACTCGATTTTCTCGATTATTGCCGGTGCAGCCCTCGACCGGTTAGGCGCCAAATACGTGATCCCGGCCGGAATCCTGATGGTCGCACTGGGTGCTGCTCTGTTCGGGCTGGGAGAATTGCAGGTCGCGCAAATGGGTCGTCTGCTGCAAGGTGCCGGGTCGGCGTGTGCTTTTATCGGCGCGGTGTATCTGGCGACCCATGGCTTCCCGCCCCGTTATCTGGCGACTGCTGTCGGCTTCACTCAATGCTTCGGCATGATGGGCGGTTTCGCAGGGCAATTTGCCGTGGGACCGATCATTCATGGGACTATCCCGTGGCAGCAATTCTGGTTCATTGCTGCCGGCTGCCTGTTTGTCATCGCTGTTCTGGTGCTGTGCATGACGCCCAAAGGTCACGATCCACGGCCTGAAGGGAGCAGCAATTCGCTGGGTTCAGTGTTGACGCCCTACAAGCAGGTCTTGAGTAATCCCCAGTCGTGGCTGTGTGGTTTTACGGCAGGCCTGTTGTTTCTGCCGACGACCATCGGCGACATGATCTGGGGCGTACCGTTTCTACGTGACGGCCTGGCGGTCAGCTACAGCGAAGCAGTGAACCGCAGCAGCATGATCCCTTTGGGCTGGGTGATTGGTTGCCCGCTACTCGGCTATATTTCCGACCGCATTGGCAGACGCAAACCGGTACTGATCGGCGGAGCGTCGCTGATGCTGCTCGCCAGCGCGGCGATCCTGTATTTGCCTGGCGGGATTGCCCCGCCTTATCTGTTCGGTTTGCTGCTGGGTATCGGCTCCGGTGCGGCAATGATTCCTTACTCAATCATCAAGGAAGTCAACGCCGACAACGTCAAGGGCAGCGCGACCGGCGCCATCAACTTCCTGGTGTTCACTTTCAGCGCCCTGTTGACACCAGTGTTCGGCTATTTGCTGGCTCGCATGGCCATGGGCGGCGCGTTGACCTTACCGATATTCCAGGCTGCAGGTGCCTGGTTGCTGGGCGGTATCGTGCTCGCTATCTTACTGGCCTTGTTGATTCTGGAAACCGGCCCACGAGGGCGGCAAGTCGCTGGCTAGACGGATTATCTGAACCCTTCGACAGGCCTCGGTTCGAACATTCGGGCTTGAATGACGACACTATGCGTATATGATCAGAGCGTAGTTGTACGATGACATATGACGCTAAGCATGCCTTCATGTTTTTCAAAAATAAAATGACGAGCGATCCACTATGACTCAAAGCAAAGCCGAAGTACTGGTCTGGGGCCAAATGCACGCCTCTCTCACTCAGGCACTGGCTCGGGACTTTACCGTGCACAACCGTTGGGAGATCGCCGATCTGGAATCCTGGCTCTCCACCCACGGCAAGAACATCCGCGCCATCGTTACCAGCGCAGTCTATGGCACCGACAATCAGGTGCTTGAGCGCCTGCCCAACCTTGAAGTGGTCACCAGCTTCGGCGTAGGTTACGACGCAATCGACACCGACTATCTGTCGGGTCGGGGCATTAAATTCAGTAATACTCCGGACGTTCTGAACAAAGCTGTCGCCGAAACTGCACTGGCATTGATGCTCTGTGTGAGCCGCAAGATCAGCGAAGCTGAACGTTTTGTCCGTGCAGGCAAGTGGCCAGAGGGCAAGTTCCCGCTTGGCCGTGATCTGGCAGGCAAGACCTGCGGCATCGTCGGGCTGGGGAAAATTGGCAAAACCATCGCCACTCGCGCAGCGGCGTTCGACATGAATATCGCGTACTTCCGTCGCGGCCAGGCCTATGCGGATGTCTCCTACACCCATTACGCCGACCTCCACGAATTGGCCAAGGTCAGCGATTATCTGGTGGTGATCGTGCCGGGCGGTGCCGATACCGAGAAGCTTATCAGTGCCTCGGTGCTCAAGGCGCTGGGTGCTGATTCTTTCCTGATTAACGTGGCGCGAGGTTCGGTGGTCGACGAGAAGGCCCTGATCGCCTCGCTACAAGCGGGTGAAATCGCCGGTGCAGCACTGGATGTATTCGAGGACGAACCCAACGTGCCTGCCGAGTTGATCAGTATGGATCAGGTTGTACTCACCCCGCATATCGGCAGCGGCACCTATGAGACCCGCCAGGCCATGGCCGACCTGGTGTTCGCCAACCTAAGTCGTTATATCGATGAAGGCAAGCTGGTTACGCCGGTGTCGGGTTAAGCATATTCCGATGACGCGGTAGAACTGACTGTAGGAGCTCACCGAGGTTACGAGGCCAGCGATGGCGGTGTGTCAGATAAACCGCGATCGCTGGCCTCGTAACCTCGATGAGCTCCTACAGGATTTAGGTCAACGCTGAAATTGCACCTTGTTTGATAGGAGCAGAGCTTGCTCGCGATCAACGATGACGCGGTACGCCTGATTTACCCGGTCGCCCTTCGCGGGCAAACGCCCGCAGATTGGCGCGCGTACCTATCGGATTTGCCTACTGTTTCACGCATTTAACGATCGTTGGCCGTGCAGGCTCGCCAAAATCACCTATCGTTCTGTTTCAGGTCGAAAAAAGGTGAGTCTTCCATGGATATTGAAACGCTGTTCACCAAGTTACCCAGTCTGCCCAGCATTCCCAAAGTCGCGCAGGACTTGATCCAGCAGTTCGACAGCCCTTCTTCCAGCCTGGAAAGCATCGCTCGCAACATCGAAAAGGATCCGGTGATTTCGGCGAAAATTCTGCGACTGGCCAACTCTTCCAGATTTCGCGGTTCACGTGAGTCATCAAGCATTGAAGACGCGGCGATGCGTCTGGGGTTTAACACGCTGCGGACGCTGGTGCTGGCTTCGGCAGTGACGGGAGCGTTCAAGGCCGGGCCAAGCTTTGACCTGAAAGGGTTCTGGCTGAAGAGTTTTCAGGTAGCGGGTATTTGCCGGATTCTGGCCAAGCAGAGCGGTGAGGATGCAGAAATCGCGTTTACCTGTGGCGTGATGCATGACATCGGCGAACTGCTGATTCAAACCGGTGCACCCGAAGTCGCCGAGCGGATCAATGCCGCGAGCAAGACCGGTACGCCCGGCCGTGCCGCCAATGAAACAATGCAACTGGGTTTTGGCTATCCCGAAGTCGGTGCCGAACTCGCTCGTCGCTGGCAGTTGCCGGTGGTCATTCAGCAAGCCATTGCCTATCAGGCGAAACCGCTTCAGGCGCCAGCCAACTCTCCCCTGCCCCGTATTGTGGCCCAGGCGATGCTGATTTCCGACGCGCTCGAAGCCCATGGCGGTGCCACGCCTGAAGCGCAACAGGCAGTCACCGGGCCGCTGACTGAGGGTGTGAATCTTGACGCGCTGTTCGCCGCACTGCCAGCCGTGCTGGAGGCGGACAAGGCGTTTGCAGAGTTGTTGAATTGATATGAAACCCTATCCAGATACCTACTCTGAACAGGGCTTCAATGCCACCAAACTTCTTGGACGTATTAGCAAGCACAGCAGGGAATCAGCATCACTTCCGGTGCCCTTGAGTCTGGTTCCGTCCTGACGGTCGGGTCACTTTTGTTTCGACAAAAGTAACCATTTGCGCTGACGTACGGCCGATGCTTCGCAGGGGTACCTTCGACTCCGGC
>NZ_LOHG01000010.1:0-142247 GCF_022790535.1 Pseudomonas maioricensis | reverse complement strand
AATCCATGCCGAGCGACCCACACCCCGGCACCTCCGCTCAGCCTTCCGACGCTAGTTTAGCGGTGTCTCTAAAATCCTCGCACGGCAAAAAATTCTGAATCAAGAGCTCATGTCAGAGTTCACTTCCCACCCAACCCCGAAATCAGCGCCTTATTGAACCCCGCCGGATCTTCCATCTGCGGGGCATGCCCCATCCCCGGGAACTCAACCAGTTTTGCGCCAGGAATCATCTTGGCGACCTCTTTACCCAGCACCTTGTAATTACCCAGTTTAGCCTTGAGCTCCGGCGAGACGATGTCACTGCCAATGGCAGTGGTGTCTGCATCGCCAACCATCAGCAATGTCGGGACGCTGACTTTCGGGAATTCGTAAAACACCGGCTGGGTAAAAATCATGTCGTAGATCAGCGCCGAGTTCCACGCCACCACTTCCTTGCCCGGACCGTTGCTCAAGCCTGCAAGCATGTCCACCCACTTATCGTATTCAGGCTTCCAGCGGCCCGCGTAATAGGTGTTCTGCTCGTATTTGCGAATACCTTCAGCCGTGACTTTCAGCTCACGCGCATACCATTGATCCACGGTGCGATACGGCACACCCAAGGCTTTCCAGTCTTCCAGGCCAATCGGGTTGACCATGACCAATTGTTGAGTCTGCTTCGGGTACATCAAGGCATAGCGAGTGGCGAGCATGCCGCCGGTGGAGTGGCCGATGATGGTCGCCTTGTCGACGCCCAGTTTGGCGAGTAGCGCGTGGGTGTTGGTCGCCAGTTGCTGGAAAGTGTATTGGTACTGTTCGGGCTTGCTGGAGGTACAGAATCCAATCTGGTCTGGCGCGATCACGCGATAGCCCGCGGTGCTCAAGGCCTTGATGCTGTCTTCCCAGGTTGCGCCGCAGAAATTCTTGCCATGCAGAAGCACGACGGTCTTGCCGTTGGCCTTGCCTTGGGCGGCGACATCCATGTAGCCCATTTCGAGCTTTTTACCCTGAGACTCGAATTCGAATTTGCTCAACGGATAAGGGTACTTAAAACCCTCAAGTTGCTTGCCATAGCTGGGTGTTTCGGCCATCGCCCCGACGGGTAATGCCAGAGCCAGCATGAAACCGGCAATGTTTGCAGCGCGCATGTGCAATCTCTCCTGAGCAAAAAATATCAGCCCAAAGTGATACACCGCGCCTCGTGTTGCGAGCAAGCAATGAAACATGAAGTAAGAGTTATGTACGGCACCCTGCTCTAAAAAAACCGGGCGCCATACCCAAGCAGGGATCAGAGAATATCCACCGGATAAGTCACGAGGTGGGACCGAATTCATTCGGGATGACTGATTGCCAGGCGCTGAATATGCACTGTCTGTAACGGCCGCTTCCCGAATAAATTCGGTCCCGCAGAGTTTTGCGCAATCTGCGAGATGCAATCAACCTGATGGGCCAATCACCTACCGATACCCGCGCGCCTGCAAATCAAACAGTTCGGCATAGCGGCCACCCGCAGTCACCAGGCTGGCGTGATCGCCCCGCTCCAGCACCCTGCCCTTATCCAGCACCACGATATGGTCCGCGTTACGCACACTCGAAAAACGATGGGAAATCAGCAGCGTCATGCGCCCCTTGGCGTACTCGCGAAAGTGATCAAATACCGCTGCTTCAGCCCCGGCATCGAGCGCCGCGGTCGGCTCGTCCAGAATCAGAATGTCGGCGTTACGGCGCATGTAAGCCCGGGACAAGGCGATCTTCTGCCACTGCCCGCCTGACAGTTCCTGCCCGCCTGCAAACCACCTGCCCAGTTGCGTGGCATAGCCTTTGTCCAGACGCTCGATGAACTCCGCTGCCATGCCTTGGCTGGCCGCCTCGCGCCAACGGTTCTCTTCGCCAAACGCATCGATATCGCCAACCCCCAGGTTTTCGCCAACCACGAACTGGTAGCGAATGTAATCCTGGAAGATGACACCGATGCGTCGTCGCAACGTATCTTCGTTCCAGTCATTGAGATCACTGCCGTCGAGCAGGATGCGTCCCTGATTGGGCCGATACAGACGGGTCAGCAACTTGATCAGCGTCGTCTTGCCGGAGCCGTTTTCGCCAACCAACGCTACGCTGCGACCGGGCATCAAATGCAGGTCGATGTTCTCAAGCGTTACGTGACTGGAGCCCGGATAACTGAAACTGACACCTTCAAATCGCAAGCCATCGCCGGGCGATACTCCTGCGGTCACATGACCGGTGTCCACCGGCACGGGCTGCCCCAGATACTCGTAAAGATCAGCCAGGTACAAGCCGTCTTCGTAAAGCCCGCTGATTGCGCTGAGGCTGCTGCTGACCGCACTTTGTCCCTGTTTGAACAACACCAGATACATGGTCATCTGCCCCAGGGTGATCTTGCCGTGCACCGCGTCGATCACGATCCAGGCGTAGGCCAGATAGAACGCGCTGGTGCCCAACAGCCCCAGCAGAAAGCCCCAGCCATCGCGACGCAGGGTGAGCTTGCGGTCTTCGGCGTACAGCCGCTGGAAGGTGTCGCGATAACGCTGCATCAGCAACGGGCCGAAGCCAAACAGCTTGACCTCCTTGATGTAGGTTTCGTGGGAAAGCAGGGTCTCGATGTAATTCTGCTGACGGCTTTCCGGAGCGCGTCGGGTGAACAGTCGAAACGCATCACCGGAGAAATGCGCCTCGGCGAAGAATACCGGCAGCGCACCGATCACCAGAATCAACAGCGCCCACGGCGAAAAGTGCACCAGCAGAATGCCAAAGCTGATCAGCGAAATCAGGTTCTGGATCAGCCCGAGGGATTTGGTCACCAGTGCAAGCGGCCGGGTCGAGGCTTCTCGACGAACCCGCACCAGCTTGTCGTAGAACTCGGAATCCTCGAACTGGATCAGTGACAGGGTCTGGGCTTTCTCAAGAATCAGTGTGTTGACCTTCTGGCCCAGCTGCACCCGCAACAGCGATTGCTGCACGGACAATGCGCGCTGAGTTCCGGCCAGCAACGCCAACACCCCGGCCTCCATCAACACATAACGCAACACCGGCCACAACGGCGCCTCGCCAGCAGCTGCGTGCAATTGCATGGCGGCGACCACGGCATCGACGATACGCTGACCCAGCCAGGCGGCCAGCGCAGGCAAAATACCGGCCATCAGTGTGGCAACGATCAGGCCCAGAGACAGACCACGGGAGGTGGTCCAGACCAAGCCCATGGCACGACGCGCCTGATCGAGAAAAGCGGTGAAACGACTGACAACAGGCATGCGTGGGGAGACTCTGAATGGCTGAAATGAAAACTTGCTGGCGGTGACATTTGGAGCTCACGAGCACCAAACCACATACAAACTACTGGATTGAAATGTATTTCCTGTAGGAGCTGCCGAAGGCTGCGAAGCATTTATCCTGACAGATCGCGATCGCAGCAATAACTCCTACAGGTCCTGTTAATGCTGCGCAACAGCGTGATTTCAGGGACATCGCGGCAGGTACTGAACATGCAACTGGCTAAGCTCACATCATAAGCTCTGAGGACGTGCAACATGGAAGACACCTACGATTTACAGCGGTTCGTCGACGCACAAGACCCGGTGTTCGCACGGGTGCTCGAAGAGTTGAGCACCGGTCGCAAACACAGCCACTGGATGTGGTTCGTGTTCCCGCAGATCATCGGCCTCGGTCGCAGCGAGATGGCGCGCCGTTTTGCGATTACTTGCCTGGACGAAGCCCGCGCCTACCTTGCTCACCCGGTTCTGGGACCGCGTCTCGAACAATGCGCGAAGCTCATCGAACCCCACACCCAATGGACCGCACGACAGATATTCGGCTCGCCAGACGACGTCAAACTGCAGTCCAGCATGACGCTTTTCGCTGCCGCAGCGCCTGAGCGCAAAGTTTTTCAAGGCGTCCTCGATACGTTCTTCGATGGCCGCCAGGACTCATTGACGCTCGAAAAGTTAAGCCAAAAAAACATCTGAACTATCAGAAAGCCATTAGTGTCATAGCGCTATCACTCTTGGAGCGCTATATGGCAATTAGCCGACATTTCGAGATCCGCTACTCGATCCACGGGCAACTGAAACTGTTCGTACAAGCTGACTCACAAATGACCGACACCGATGCCTGGTACTACGCCTGCCTGCACGCGGGTATTGGCGTGTTGCACAATCTGTCGCCACCTCCCGAGGAGATCGTCCTGCTCAAGCATCACGCGCAGCGTGCGGGGCTGACCGACGTCAGTTGGCAAGAACTCCCCTAGCGCCCTGCCCGCTGCACGCACCGTTCACGTCGATCATCGACACGCTCGGCAAACCAGGCGGTGGTCAGGTCACGGGTGATCTTCGGGCTTTGCAGCGTGATGCCCGGCAGGATCGCCCGGGGCAACGGCTTGCCTGCTGTCTGATCGGCAAGCCTGAATACCCGCTCGTACACTTCAGTCTCCTGAAATTCCAGCGTGTCGCCCTGTTTGAGCTGGCTGAAAATAGCCGAATTGCTCATGTCCAGACGCTTGCCCAATGTGCGAATCGCCAGCTCGGTGGCACCCGGTGACGTCGAATCGTAGCGAATCAGGTCACCGTCCAGCGCCAGTTTGATACCCGTGGCGCGGCTGACAGCGCTCTGGAAGGCGGCATTGCGACTGGCGTACCAGCCGGCGTTGAAATCGGCGAAACGGTAGAGAGACTGCGGATAATCCGCCGGGTAGCCGAGCAAATGGGCGATCCCGAAATACATGCCGCCACGTCGAGTGAATACTTCACGGCGTATCGTCCCGTCGACCGGATAGGGATAACCCTTGGCCTGTTTCTCGGCGAAGGCGATGCTGACTTGCATCGGCCCGCCGGTGTGTACCGGGTTCAGGCTGCCGAACAGGGTCTGCCCCATCGGGACCATGCCAATGAAATCATCAAAGAGAGCGCTGAGGTCCTTCTCGGTACGTGCCGCTTCAAGTCGCGCCGCATAGGTTTTGCCGTTGGGCGAACGGATCTTCAAGGCACGGTTGATGAGCACTTGCGGGATGTGCAGTCGTGCGGCGCGGCGATCTATTTCCCCGCGAGCGATTCTTGCCATTCCCGGCACGGCCGGGTCGACCTGATAAGTGGATTCCTGCTCGGTGACCGCCAGTACAGAACACAGGTTTTCCGTGCTGGGTTCCAGTTCCTGCGCCGTAAACGCTGTCTGGATATCAGCCGCCCAGCCTTCCCGGTCAGGGGTTTTAGCGGGCATCAGGCGCACGATCTGCGCACGTATCTGGCCCGGTGTCAGCTCAGGTGCCTGCTGGCTGCGTTGTGTGCCGCACGCCGCGAGCAACAGGCCGCCGAGTGCGATCATGAGTGGCTTGAATACGCCTGGAACACGGAGCGAAACCCCGAAAACCGGCAGCATTGATCGATTCAAAAGCATGCTTCCCCTGGGGCTACTGAAAGTGGAATCAGCCTGATGGCGACTGTTTCGAACTCAATAGACCCACGCAGAAGCGTGAATGCTCGGAGATTTACCGTATTCCCATGAAGGGGCGGTCAGAACACCGACCATTCAATACGCGAGCTGAGCTTTTCCAGTGCTGCCATGCCCGCAAGAGAGTTGCCCGCGGCATTGAGCTCCGGCGACCAGACGCACACCGTGAAACGCCCCGGCACCACCGCAACGATGCCGCCACCTACCCCGCTCTTGCCGGGCAAACCGACTCGATAGGCAAAGTTGCCTGCCTCGTCGTACAGCCCGCTGGTGGCCATAATCGAATTGAGTTGCTTGGTCTGCCGAGCACTGAGGATTTGCTCACCGCTGTGCACGCAATAGCCTTGATTGGCGAGGAAGCCAAAGGCACGCGCCAGATCGACACAACTCATGCTCAAGGCGCAGTGATGGAAGTAACTGCGCAGTACCGCTTCCACCTCACCATGGAAGTTGTCGAAGGATTTCATCAGGTACGCTGCCGCAGCGTTTCGTGAGCGATGCTGATATTCGGACTCGGCCACTTTCGAGTCGGAAATAATCTCGGGGTTACCGCACAGACGTCGCACAAAATCACGCATGGACAGCGCTGGAGCGGCGAAGCGCGACTGGTTGATATCGCAGATCACCAAGGCCCCGGCATTGATGAACGGGTTGCGTGGTTTGCCTCGTTCGAACTCCAGCTGCACCAGCGAGTTGAACGGCTGGCCCGATGGCTCGTGGCCCAGGCGCTGCCAGATGTCCTCTCCTGAATGGCCAATGGCTTGAACCAGGCTGAAGACCTTGGAGATACTCTGGATCGAAAAACGCGTCTCTGCGTCTCCCGCGCAATACAGCTCACCGTCGTTGCCATATACGGCAATACCCAATTGATTGGCAGGCACTTCGCCCAGCGCCGGAATGTAGTTGGCGACCTTGCCCATTCCAATCAACGGACGTACTTCGTCGAGTATCTCGTTCAGCAACTTCTGCATGGATGTGCTCATTGTTTTCGGGACCGCATGCTAGACGATCAATGGGCGCAGCGCATCACACAGGTTACCGCTGACTCGCCCGCGACAGAGGACCTGTAGGAGCGCACGAGCACCGCGTGGCCGCGATAGCGGTGTATCAGACAGACCGCCATCGCTGGCCTCGTAACCTCAGTGACCTCCTACAGATTTGGGTCAACTCAGTGATTTGCTGGCTCAAGCCCCGGCGCCCAATTCACCGCGCCGGGATTCCTGACTCAACAAATCCCGCCGCCAGGCGCGGTAGCCGTAGAACGCCAGCACCACGAAACCTGCATATAAACCGGCAGTAAGGTCCAGATCACGATGCAGGTACATGCCGACATACACGCAGTCGAGGACAATCCATAACCACCAACTGGCCACGTACTTGCGGGCAGCCCAGACGCTGGCGACCAGGCTGAAGGCTGTCAGCGAAGCGTCCAGCCATGGCACGACCGCGTCGGTAAAGTGCGCCATCAGCCCTCCGAGAAGCACGGCTGCCAGCGCTCCGACGATCAGGTTCAACACAGCGGTGTTCAGCGGCAGACGTGCCACATGCACCTTGCCATCGTCCAGCCCACCCTGACTCCAGCACCACCAGCCGTAGCCTTGAAGGAAGGCAAAAATCACCTGCAGCAACATGTCCGAATAAAGCTTTGCGTCGTAAAAAATCCACGCATACAACAACACCGCCACCACACTCACTGGCCAGCACCAGCGAATGCGCTGGGTGGTGAGCCACACGCCGATGATGTTGATGACCACCGCAATGATTTCCAGCGTTGACATGGTTTGCCCCTCGGTCCACTGGCGCCGGGCGCCAGCCTGGACAGCCTTGGCTGTGAAGTTATTGCTGGAGATCCAGCGCCTGTTGTTTGAGCTCGCGTTTACGCGTCATGGGCAGGTCTTCCTGATCGCCATAAGGTGCGCTGTACCATTTGCCATAAGTCGGATTGGGCAACAGGAACCAGCGTTGTCCCAACCAGGCAAGATAAGGCTCGGCCGCCTTGCGTTGTGCTACGAGGTTATTGCCCCCAGCCTGAACGAAATCGCCAAACGAATCCCCCACCAGCATCAGTACCCGCGCGTGACTGGCGACCCATTGGCGGCGACAGGTTTTACCGTATCCGTCTTTTTCACAGCCCCCCGTGGGTGTTGCAGCAGCCAATACCTGCTGCGAATCGCTCACCGGGAAGCCGCGCAGGCGAAGGTTTTTCACTGTCGCCGCTACTTGCGAATGCTCACGATTGGTCAGGTAATACACCTTCACGCCGCGCTGAGTAGCGGCTTGAAGGAAGCCCACTGCGCCCGGTAGAGCCTGGGCTTTGGCCTCGTCAACCCACACATTCCAGCGGTCGTAGGAATAGATCTCGTCGTTGCGAATATCACGGGCATTGAGCGGGATGTTATCGAGCAAGGTTTCGTCGATATCGACGATCACCGCCGGAGGCAGACCAGTCAGATCCCTTGGCGGTTGCGCCAAAGCGTCCCATTTCGGGTCAGCCAGCGCGACATCCAGTTGCCGGGTGGCGCTGTCGAACACCTGCCGATAAATCAATTCGTGCTCGATAGACGTTTGCGTCCACAGCACGGCGTCCAGTTGATCATTGGCCGGAGGCCGTTGCTGACACCCACCGAGTGCAGCGCATACCAACAGCGTGCCACTTATAAAAAACTTGCTCATGCCTGACCTCAGAAATTCACAGTAGCTGACAACCGCGCAGTCCGTGGCGCGCCCGGGAACAGATAACCGTCGCCCGCAGACTCGCCTACATCACGCCAGTAACGTTTATCGAACAGGTTATCCACGGTCAGT
Source organism: Pseudomonas maioricensis (assembly GCF_022790535.1). GTDB lineage: Bacteria > Pseudomonadota > Gammaproteobacteria > Pseudomonadales > Pseudomonadaceae > Aquipseudomonas > Aquipseudomonas maioricensis. The sequence goes on along the minus strand of NZ_LOHG01000010.1, from coordinate 134,009 downwards.
CGCAAGACCGTGTCATAGCCCTCGACCCTGGTGCTGTAGCGTCCGCCCATATCAAATACCGCGTAGTCATCAACCTTCACGCTGCCCTGGCGGTTGGCGTACTTGCTGCCGCTGTACTGCACGCCACCCAGCAAGGCCAGACCGTTGAAGCCGGGAATGCTGTAGCCACCGTGCAGCGCGGCGCGAAGTTTGGGAACGTTGATTGCCTGATGACCGTCGTAGGCCTCGGTGCCACTGCCCGAGACACGCGCCCGAATCGCGGCGACGCTGGCCGATACTTGCAGATTCGACGTCACACGACCATTGGCTGACAGTTCAAGGCCGGTATTTTTCTGCTTGCCTTGCTGAACGTAGGTCAGGGTTCCATCGTCGTTGGGACGGTTGTACTGGTAATCCTGTGTGATCTGGAACAGCGCGGCAGTCAGGCTCAGATTTTGCCAGTCGTGCTTGGCACCCAGTTCGATCTGCTTTGAGGTGGTCGGCGGCAGAATCTCATCGGCGTTGCTGCTGAACCAGGACGCTTCGCCCCCCAGCGATAATCCTTTGCTGTAGCTGATGTACAGCGACGTGTCCGGGCGTGGTTTGTAGATCAGCGCCGCCTGAGGCAGAAACTCTGCGCGCTGGGTGTGCCGGGTGGTGGCGCCTGTGCTGTCGTAGCTTTCTTCATCAAGGCGAATTTGCCGACCGCCCAGCACCGTTTGCCACTGCTCGTCGAAGCTGATTCTGTCGGTGGCGAACAGTCCATATTGACGGCTGTCCAGGCGGCGGTAGGTGTGACCGAGTTCGCCAGGCGCGGGCTCGAATGTGCCGGGAGTGCTGCCGATGGTGCCCGTGCCAATAAATTTGTTAAACGACGCGCGACGATCCACCAGACGACGGAATGCCGTGGTTCCAAACGTCAGGTCATGCTTGAGAAAACCGGTGTCGAATTGTCCGCTGATAGCGGCCTGCGCCTCGTCGTTGCGGCGGGTATCGTCAGGGCTGCGATAGTCCGAAATATCGTACTCACCTTCAGGACTGAAGTAATTCGCCACATCAATCCCCGAGCAACTGCCAGAGCCATAGCAGCCCCAGGCAAAGGTGCTGTAATCATCGATCACCACACGGCTGCGCGAGGCGCTGAGGCTGGCTTTCCATGACTCGTTGAAGCGGTACTCATAAAGCCCGTCAAGGTTCAGCGACTGAATGCCCACCGGATTGGACCAGCTCTGGTAGCCCAACAGGTCTTTGGGGTCCGGATTGTGGGGCACCGTGGTGCCGCCCAGTAACTGATAACCCGGTACGGAGCGCTGTTCGCGGTTCTGATACTCGGCATTCAGTTGCAGCAGGCTGTCGGGGCTGATGTTCCAGTCGACCGCCAGCGAAGCAAAGTCACGTTTGCCGTCGGCGTGATCAGCATAGGAGCGAATGTCTTCATGGGCGAGGTTGGTACGAATACCCAACTGCTGCTCGCTGCCGAACCAGCCGCCCAGATCGGTCGCCAGATAGCGCTCGCCCTGTTCGTTGGTGGACACCGTGACCGAACGGACATTTTCCGGACGCTTGCTGACATAGTTGACCAAACCACCGGGCTCGGACACCCCGCTTTGCAAACCTGCCAGCCCCTTGAGCAACTCAACCTGCTGCTTGTTTTCCAGCGCGACGTTCTGCTCGCCGGTGATGGTCCGGCCGTTGATCTTGTAGCTGCTGGCCGAATTGAGGGCAAAACCGCGCACCACAAAGTTCTCGTAGTAACCCACTGGCGCATAGCTCTCGCCCACCGAAGCATCGTTGCGCAGCACTTCGCTGAGCAGACGCGCCTGCTGATCCTTGAGTCGCTGCTCGGTGATCACCGCAATGGAAGCAGGTGTATCCAGCAAGGGCGCTTGACCAAAACCACCGACCGCAGCCTCACTGGCCTGATAGCCAGCGTCTTGTTCGCCGCTGACCGTGATCGCGTCCAGCAGCACGCCGCTATTTGCGGCTGTGCTGTTTTCTGCCCACGCCGCATCCGCCAGCCAACCAGTGCCCACGCCACAGGCCATCAACACACCAATTCTCAACAGATTTGGCGAAAACCTCGGCGCAGGTGACTCAGACGTTCGATAAGAAATAACCATGAAAGCTCCTTTGTGGCCGCTGTATACCGGCGCTTTATGCCGGACGCAAGGGCGAGGCCTGCAAACAGTGCGTTACAACTGGAATTTTCAAGGCTAGAGAGCAATAGCAAGACCTGCTCCGGTGTACCTGACACCTTTGGCGCCGCAAACCCGGCCGGCTCTACGACATTGCGCCAACTCTGTGGGAGCTGAGCTTGCTCGCGATGAACGATGACGCGACATGCCTGATGTACCGCAGTGCCTCCATCGCGAGCAAGGTGGAGCGCCACCCCGGTCACTCCTACAGGGGGATGGCGTTCCAGGCTGATCGATCGTGTTGTCACTTCCCGGACAGCGCGCTGTTGCGAAGCAAACGGGAGTCAGCAGGAACGGTGCCTACCGTCAAACCCGCGATTGACGCCCAAGAAACGGATGACTTGGGTCGTTGTAGCCCGGGGTCGACGAATGCCCGGTGACCACCAGACCATTAACGAACGCCTCGTCTTCGGCCGTGAACGCGTAGTTCAGCGCAGGCTCATAATCGTTCCACTGCTCTTCCGTGCGAGGACCGGCAATGGCAGACGTGACCAGCTTGTTATTCAACACCCAGGCGAGCGCGAATTGCCCCGGCGTGATGCCCCGTGCCTCGGCGTGGTCCTTGACCCGTTGCGCCAGATTCAACGATTCGGCGCGCCATTCCGTCTGTTGCAAGCGTGGGTCATTGCGCCCGGCACGGGTACCTTCGGCTGGTGGCAAATCTGGATCGTACTTGGCGGTCAGAACCCCACGGGCCAGCGGGCTGTAGGACACCACACCGATCCCGTAGTACTCGGCTGCAGGCAAGTGTTCAACTTCAATCTGACGGTTAGCCAGGTTGTACAGCGGCTGGCTGGCGGCTGGACGTTCAATGCCCATCAGATCGGCAGTACGGCTGAACTCCGCGAGTTTCCAGCCACGATGATTGGACAAACCATAAGAGCGGATCTTGCCCGCACGGATCAGGTCCGACAGCGTACGCAGGGTTTCCTCCACCGGTACGCTGTCGTCTTCGCGATGCAGATAAAGCAGGTCGATGTAATCGGTGTTCAAACGTTTGAGGCTCGATTCCACAGACTGAATGATGCTGGGCCGCGAAGCGCCACGATCATTAGGTGCCCGGCCACCAGGATTAGGGTTACCGAACTTGGTAGCCAGGACCCAGTGCGAACGACGCCCGGCGATCAATCGGCCCACCACTTCCTCGGACACGCCGCCGTTGTAGTTATTGGCGGTGTCGATGAAGTTGATGCCCTGTTCAAATGCCTTGTCGACGATGCGCTTTGCGACCGCATCATCGGTCTGCTCACCAAACATCATGGTGCCCAGGGTAAGTGGCGAGACCTTGACACCGTTGCGGCCAAGGTTGCGGTATTCGATAGCGCTCATGCGTGCTCCAGATAGGGTTCATGACTCGGGTTATCGATTGACCTGCAATGCAAGATACGCCTGAAAACGGCCCACCGGCTCAGGCAACATCAGATCGGATAACGGGCCGGTATTAATAAATGATTTAAAGCCTCTGAGGAAAGAGCGTCTGGTTCTATGGTTAGAAAAATGAACCTGCCAGCGGGAAATGTCATGTCGGTTATACCTGCCTGCCATTCTCTTATGAGCTCGTGGTGCTCTGGCTGGGGTTCATGAACCATTGTTTCAAACAACGCTCTATAGCCGCGTTCGGTACAGCTGCAACCTACGCGGCTGCCAGACTTCACATGAATTGCTCAAGGACGTCCAGATGCACGCTGCCCCATCCCTGCTTACGCTCACCCTGGTAGCCAGCCTGCTCCATGGCTGTGCAGCGCATTCACCTTCATCCGGCTCGACATCGCCCGATTATGTCAGCACTCCGAAAAGTGTGGTCTCCGACCGCCCGGAAATGGATTTCAAGGATGACGGCGTCTACTTCAAGACGGAGGTTAACAAGCAGACCGCAGCGCAGTTCAGTGAAAGTCTGAATGCCTGTCTCAAGTCTCATGTCGATAACTACAAACTGAATGGCCAAGGCGTGCAAGTCATGCGCTCACTTGGCTTTTCCGAGTCGAAGATCATCAATGACGGCAGTCGGCTGTGCATGGAAAGCAAAGGCTGGGCGCTCTACAAAGTCATCAATAATCAAATGCAGCGCGTCAGTGACAGCCAGGTCAGTTACGCCACGATGTCCGAAATGGAGCTTAAAAGCGCCCGAGATCTGGTGGTCAGCCAGCGCAAGTGGTACCAGACCTACAAACCGGATGTGCTCGCAGTCGGTGATTTGCAGCAGTGATCTAAAGAGCAATCATGCACGGTGCCGCCTCTGGCGCCGTGCACCGTGATCCGGAGCCTGGATTCAGGACCTCGGGTATTGATCGACAAGCCCAAGCCTCGGTACAACGCTGCCTCGCTGAAGCAAGGCACCCGGTGCGATCACCGCATTTGCGCCAATTCTGCTGCCGTCCCCCACCAGTGCACCGAACTTCGCGACGCCGGTTTCGATGGTCCGGTCGCCGTGCTGGATCCGGATGTGTGCCCCCGCAAACTCGTTGCGATAGTTCGCAATAACGGCACCTGCCTCGATATTCACGTCCTGACCCAATAGTGAATCGCCCACAAAATTGAAGTGGGCGAGCTTGCTGCGATCAAGCATGAAGCTGCTTTTCAGTTCGCAACTGGGACCGACAATGCAGTCGCTGCCAAGAAACACACCGCCGCGCAAATAGGCACCTGCGGCAATGAAACAGTTTGGCCCGATGACGATCACCCCCTTGAGCACCGCACCGTCTTCGACCCGAGCAGTTTTATGAATAGCGATATCGCCCTGGCGCTCATAATCGGGCCCAAGGTTAGCCATGATGGTGCTTACAAAATTTTCGCACTGCTGCGTCATCTGCCAAGGTGAGCTAGCTTGCGCATCAACACCTAACGCCTCCCAGTGCGAGATGAATTCTGAAATCGATATACCGTGCATACAGACCGCCTTCGAAAAATGTGTTTGAGCCATTGCCGCTTAGGGCCGGTAGGTTCCGCGGATGATTGCACGGTTGAACCCGCCCCTGTTTTAAACACGACAGCGTGATGCCATAAACAAGGGGGGCTCCATCAACCAAGTGTAACCAACTGAATGGAAGGGTTTGTTGAAGCGAGGCTTGCCCGCGAACCAGTTGACGCGGTAAATCAGGCACGCTGGTGTCTGGCAAAAAAGCAAAATTGCAGTGTGCTTCTTTCGTTCTTTCATACGTCGCAAGTTTCACTGTCTGTTTTCTATGTCTGGAGCCCCCAATGTTTTCGCCGAAACCCCTGCCCGCCGCGCTACTGGGCCTGGCCCTTATTTGTCCGGCGCTGGCCGAGGCTCAGGAGATGGAGTTGGGGCAGCTGCTGATACGTGAACAGGAGCTGAGCGGCGAAGACCTGTCAGTCGAAGACGCGAAAGAACACCTTGCCAAGGTACCCGGCGGCACCAATGTGATCGACCTGCGTCGCCCTCTGCAGGGCCGCGTGGCCAGCAATCAGGATGTGCTGGCGTATCAGCCGGGTGTCTATGCCCAGTCGGCGGGCAACGAAGGGGTGAAGATTTCAATACGCGGCTCGGGTATCAATCGCGCACCGGGTGCGCATGCCTCCGGGGTTTACGCGATGCTCGACGGTCTGCCACTCACAGGCCCCGGCGGCACGCCTTATGAATTGCTGGAGCCGTTGTGGCTCGACCATGTGGAAGTGCTGCGCGGTGCCAACGGTTTCGACCGGGGCGCACTGGCGCTGGGTGGCGCCATCAATTACGTCAGCCATACCGGCTACGATGCCCCGCTGCTGCAGGTGCGATACGTGACAGGTAGCCACGGCTACCAACAACGTCAGGTCAGTTCCGGGCAAGTGCTGGGGGACTTCGACTACTACGTGGCCATGACTGATGCACGTTCCGACGGTTATCAGGATCACACGGCCAGTCAAAGCCAAGGGGTAATCGCCAACTTCGGTTATCGCTTTAACCCGAACCTGGAAACTCGCTTCTATCTGCGCCACCGCGAGACCGACAATGAACTTGCCGGGCGTGTGACCAAAAATTCCATCGAACACAATTCCCGAGCGGCCAACCCCACCTACGAGTCGCGGGACTACAACCGCGACCAACCGGGCAGCACGTTCATCGGCAACAAAACTACCTGGTACATCGACGACGATTCGAGCATCCAGACCGGCCTCGCCTATCACGACTACCCCATGGACCTGCGCGAAGGGCCGAACCGCCTGAGAGTGGCTTACACAGACGTCAGCGGCACGTTCGATTACAAGCGTCGCGATACGTTGTGGGGTCTGGAGAGCAACAGCACACTGGGCCTGCGCGTGACCAAACACCTGCCCAACTCCGGTGCCAGCGAGTTCGTCCGCATCCCGACTGGCAACACCGCTAACTACGCGCCTGGCACACGCATCCGCGACTTCACCTATCAGGGTTCTGACACCGTGCTGCATGTCGGCAACGATCTGGAGATCGCCAACGATTTGTGGCTGACCACCGGCCTCGCAGCCATCTATACCCGACGCGAGAGCGCAGTGACTTACCCTGATGACGGTGGCAAGACCAGCATGAGCGACTGGGACTATGCGCCTCGTTTGGGCATGCGCTACCAGTTGACGCCGGACGTGCAGGTGTTTGCCAACCTCAGTCGTTCGGTAGAGGGTCCTCATCCCTGGTCATTGATCTACAGCTCCAACCAGCTGTTCCCGGCAGGCAGCGGCGTCGCCACCGGTGCACAACGCGACCCGATCGAACTGCGTAACCAGACCGCGACCACCCTGGAAATCGGCGGCCGTGGGGAAAGCGCGCTCGGCCAATGGAGCTTGGCGTGGTACTACGCGCAAGTGCGCCACGAACTGCTTTCGGTGCTTGCGGACGCCAATGCGACTACCCCCTACGAACTCAATGCCAGCCCCACCGTGCACCAGGGCGTGGAGGCCAGCCTGCTGAGCAAGCTGTGGTCCCATGAGGGCGGCGAGCTGAGCTTGCGTCAGGCCTACACCTTCAGCGATTTCCACTACCGGGACGATGATCGCTTCGGCGACAACCGCTTGCCCGGTCTGCCCATGCATTACTACCAGGGCGAGTTGCGCTACGACTGGCCGCAAGGCTTCTTCGCGGCGATCAATACCCAACTGGTCTCCAAAGCCGCGGTGGATTACGCCAACAGCTACTACGCCGATCCATACGCACTGTTCGGCGCAACTGTGGGCTACAACGCAGCGAAGAACGACTGGCAGACCTGGGTGGACATGCGCAACCTGACCAACAAACACTACGCTGCGACCGTCACGCCGGGTTACGACGACCGAGGGCTGGACGCCGCACGCTCGACACCGGGTGAAGGTCTTGGGGTTTATGTCGGCGTGTCGTGGAGCCTGCGTTGAGGCCTGACCGCTGTCATTGAGCACTTTGAAGCTGCTAGGATTCCGGACTGTGACTGGCGCACTGACGGCTTGACGCTAAGGACCTCGATTGAATACCGCTGCTCTGCCCCGCCGCCCCGGCAATGGCAAAATCGCCCTGCTCGGGTTGCTGCAAATACTCTCCTGGGGCGGGTCGTTTTACCTGCTGGGCGTACTGGCTGACCCCATTGCGGCTGACACGGGCTGGCCACATCAATGGGTGTTGGGCGGTGCATCCATCGGTTTGCTGGTCGCCAGCCTGCTGTCCCCGCTGTGCGGGCGACTGATTGCGAGCCTCGGCGGGCGTAAGGTGCTGGCGGCTCACGGATTGATTCTCGCCGCTGGCCTGTGGTTGATGGCGCTCGCCCCCTCGCTACCGGTCTTTCTGCTGGCCTGGGTGATCATCGGTGTCGCCATGGCGAGCGGACTTTACGATGCGCTGTTCACGTCACTTGGCGCGACTTATGGGCTTGAGGCTCGACCGATCATTGTCGGGATCACGCTGATTTCCGGGTTCTGTACCACCGTTATCTGGCCGCTTCTGGCACTGATGGATCACCTCATGGGCTGGCGAATGACCTGTGGCGTGTTCGGCACGGTCGTCCTGTTTTTACTCTACCCCTTGTATCGTTATGCGCTGGACGCCCATGTGCCGATGGCCGGGTCCAGGCGTGCGGCTCAGGGCAGTGGTACTCCGCTCGCGCCGTCCATTTACTGGGCAATGACCGCGTTGTTTGCGATTGCCGCAGCCTTGATGACCTGTCTCTCGATTGTGATTCTGACGGTGCTGCAAGCCCGCGGGCACAGTCTCGCCTCGGCGATTGCGCTGGCCGCGATGATCGGCCCGGCGCAGGTGTTGTGTCGGGTCATCGACCTGATGTTCAAGCGTAAGGCCCCGATGTTCACCGCCCTGCTCTCCAGCGGCATGACGGCTCTGGGGCTGTTGCTGGTGGACTTCGCGCCCGCTCTCGTCGCATGGGGCCTGGTGTGTTACGGCGCAGGTAATGGCCTGCGCGCTATCGTCAAAAGCACGTTGCCGCTGGTGGTCGTACATCAAAGTGATTACGCCGTTGTGTCCGGCCGAATGGCACGCCCGGCATTACTCGCCCAAGCCGTAGCGCCGATTGCGTGCGGTTATGTGATTTCGGAAATGGGCAGCGACGCGATGATCCATGTGCTGACAGCGATGGCACTGATTGCGTTTGGATTGTGCCTGTGGCTGGCGAGGCTGGTGGCACGGCGTACTGTCTGACAGACGCGTAATCGTGCGCGACTCACTGCATATAACTCCTGTTGGATCGAGGATTTCTGTTGGAGCGAGGCTTGCCCGCGAAGAACGTTAACGCAGCAGTGCCTGACACACCGCGCCGACTGGTTCGCGGGCAAGCCTCGCTCCAACAGATCCCATGCTTGCTGCGAGACTGCGATCGCGGGGCTTCAGGATAAATGCTTCGCAGCCTTCGGCAGCTCCTACAGAAACGCATTTCAAATTCAGGGGGTGGCCTGTGTTTGATGGGCGGGCATGCGTCGCGCAGCAAAAACAGGCCACGGTTACGAAGAACCGGTTTCCGCTCACTACAATGTGTAGGAAATCCCCGCCTGAACGGTGCGTGGAGCACCCGGGTAGGCGTAGACGTTCCCGAAGGCGCCTTCTTCGTAGTGACTGTCGAACAGGTTTTTCAGGTCAAGATTCAAGCGGATCTTTTCGTTGACCTTGTAGTAACCCAGCAGGTCCACCACGGTATAGCTGTCCATCGAGAACGCATTGGCTGCGGTCTGGCCCGCGCGCTGGTCGACATACTTGGCACCGACTCCAAGCCCCAGGCCTTTCATGCCGCCGTCCTGAAATTCATAGACGTTGAGCAGGCTGAAGCTGTTCTCGGGAATGTTCAGCAGACGAGTCCCGGACTTCAACGTGTTGTCCTTGGTCACTTCTGCATCCACATAGGCATACCCGCCAATCACACGCCATTCTGGGGTCAGATTGCCCGCCACATTCAAGTCAAAGCCACGGCTGCGGACTTCCCCGGCCGCGACACTGAACGTGTTGACGACAGGATCGGTGGTCAAAACGTTCTGCTTTTCGATCTGGTACACCGCTGCATCAACACTCAACTGGCCGTCCAGTGCTTCCCACTTGATGCCCATTTCGACAGACTTGCCCTCCTCCGGCTTGAAGCCACCGCCCAGGCGAGCAGCACCCGTGTTGGGTTTGAAGGAACGTGCAGCGTCCGCGTAAATGGCGACAGTGTCGGTAAGGTCGTAGATCACACCCAGTCGTGGCGTCACTGCGTTGTCACTTTTCGACCACGCACTGACACCCGGCACATAGGACTCGTACTCATGCTCAAAGCGTTCGAAGCGTGCGCCTGCCAGCACTTTCAAGCGCTCGGTCAGGGCCACCTGATCCTGGATGAACGCCGCGTAGGTCTTGAGGTTTTCCCTGTCGTCAGTGGGCGTTCGGGTCAACGCTGGGCGAGGCTGGCCGTAAACGGGATTGTAGATATCAATCGGGTAGGCGCCGACCGCGCCGTTTGAGCGTTGAATGATCGACGTGTAGTCGTAATCTTCGTATTCGATACCGGTCAGCAGGGTGTGATCAAACCCGCCCGTGGAGAAGTGCCCGGTGAGGTTCAACTGGGTGTCTTTAGACGTCCACTCCAGCTTGCGATAGTTGAAGTTACGCCCCAGCGTCCGGCCATCAGCGGCCAGGCCGTTGGCTTCGATGGCGTTGCCTTGCAGGGTACCGTCGAGCCACTGTGTACCGCCCCCGAGTGTCCAGTTGTCATTGAGCATGTGCTCAAAACGCAGCTGCGCCATGTTGTTGTCATTGTGCAGTTTGCCAGCGTCTTTCTCGCCAAAGAACGTGTCCCGCGATGCGGTACTGGTTTGGGCCGGATACCGCGTCAGCCCCCGGTCGAGAGGGTGATTGTTGCGCATGAAATCACCTTCGAAAGTCAGGCGGGTCGTGTCACTCACCTGCCAGGTCAATACCGGTGCAACTCCGTAACGCTCGGTCTCGACGTGATCCCGGAAGGTATCGCCGCCCTCGCCCACCATGTTGATGCGATAGGCCAGTTTGCCTTCCTCGTCCAGTGGGCCGCTGGCGTCCAGCGTGCCGCGATGCATGCCCTGATCGTTGACCTGGCTGCCCAGGGTGACGGTGCGCTCGGCAAGCGGTTGTTTGGAGATCACGTTGAAGGTACCGCCCGGATCACCTCGGCCATACAGCGTGGTGGCCGGACCTCGCAGGACTTCAAGACGCTCAATGGTATTGGCGTCGGGCATGTTCGGGTAACCACGGTTTATCGGGAATCCGTTGCGGTAGAACTCCCCCGTCGTAAAGCCACGTACGGTGAACGTGGTCATGCCTTGCCCGCCAAAGTTATTGGCCCGGCCAACGCCCCCTGCGTAATCCAGTGCGTCCTGCAAACGGGTTGCGCCGATATCCTCAACCACATCACGTGAAACCACGCTGATGGACTGTGGCGTTTCATGAATTGAAGTATCAGTGCGTGTGGCACTGGCTGACCGAGTTGCCCGGTACCCATTCACCGGGCCTTGCGGGTTTTCGGTTTCAGCAGTTCCGTTGATATCGGTCGCCTGCAGTTCTAGAGGCAGATTTGCGGATGCGGTTTGTTCAGCGAGGGCAGAAACGGAGTACGCATTGAGGAGGCAGAGTGAAACAAGAATTCGACGCATGAACATGCAGACCTTATAAGACACCGGGCACACCTGTAACCCGGTCATATTGTCGGGCAATGTTACTACGACTCATTTCCATTCACATACAATTCTTATACAAATCGATACATTCGATTCTCCCTGCTCACTCGGCGCCTTATCTGCTCATCGCCTGCTGATGCCCGGTAAAATCGGGCCTGAGTTGCAATAAGCAGCTAGGATCAGCTGATTACCCTTTAACACCGCCCCACCCCCCGACACTAAGCCACCGACACTAAGAGTGCCCACTCATGGAACAGCTCCCAAAGCCTTCTCGCTCCCCGTGGCATGCAGGTGAAAAAAAGCTTCACCAACAGCTCGGCGTGTCCGAGCAGATGGAGGCTTTTGGTCCGAAGATCATCCGCAACTACCTGCCTGATCAGCACCGGGACTTCTACCGGCAACTGCCTTTTATAATCGCGGGCGCGGTGGATTCAGAGAGCAGACCATGGGCAACCCTGATCGAAGGGCCGGAAGGCTTTGTCACTTCATCCGATCCAACCCACCTGACGCTGCAAGTCTCACCTGACCAGCAAGACCCTGCGGCTGCGGGACTGCAAACAGGCGATGCCATCGGCCTGCTGGGTATCGAGTTGCATAAACGGCGCAGGAGTCGCGTCAACGGGGTGATCACGCAGGCTGAAGATGATCGACTGGAGATCGCCGTCGAACAGGCTTTCGGCAATTGCCCCCAGTACATTCAGCAACGTCAGTATTCGAGATCGCTGGAGGTTTCTGGCGATAAGCCCCAGCGCCTGGACTTCGCTGAACTGAACGAGCGAACCACGACGATCATTCGCGATGCGGATACGTTCTTCGTTGCCAGTTACATCGATCACGCGGACCAGCAACGCTCAATCGATGTATCCCACCGTGGAGGACGGCCGGGGTTCATTAAAGTGGAAGGCAATCATCTGACCATCCCGGACTATGCCGGGAACCTGCACTTCAATACGCTGGGCAACCTTGAGCTTAATCCCAAGGCTGGATTGTTATTCGTCGACTTTTCAACGGGCGACATGCTGCAGCTTTCCGGGCGTACCGAGCTGATTCACGAAAGCCCGCTGATCGCAGCCTTCAAGGGCGCGGAACGCTTGTGGACACTCGATGTGGAAGCAGTGGTTTGGCGTCCGGCAGCCGTCTCGATTCGCTGGGCTTTCGAGGATTTCGCACCGACCAGCCTGATGACCGGCACATGGACCGAGGCGGATCGACGACTCAAGCAACGCTGAGCAGCGCCTGAACTCATGACTCAGCCCCAAGCCCAAGGTGTTCCCTTAACGTCGAACCTTCATACCCGGTGCGAAACAGCCCCTTGCGCTGCAAATGCGGAATCACGCTTTCGACGAACTCACTGAAAGAGCCCGGCAAATACGCTGGAGAAATGACGAAACCATCGCAGCCGCCGCGCAGGAAAATATCTGCCAGTTGATCAGCGATCTGCGCGCCGGTACCCACCAGTTGCGGCACGCGAACGCTGCTGGCGAAAATCCTGCCGAGCTCTTCCAGCGTGGTCTCAGCACCCTGCATCAGCAACTTCTCCGCAGCAGCGGCATGAATCAATGGCGACCCGGCAATTTCTGCCAGCGTCGCCGACAGAGGGAATGGCGACAGGTCGACGTTCAACTGCGAGGCCAGTGTCACCAGGCCCAACTCAGGACGCGCCAATGCGTTGTGCTTGTCGCGTTTGGCGCGGGCCTCGGCTTCAGAACCACCAATAAACGGCATCACTGCCGTCAACACCTTGCAACTGTCTGCCGTACGCCCTTGTTGCACCACTTGCCCGCGCACGTCTTCACGGAATGCCTGCATGGCTTTGAGGTGCGGATGGATGGTGAAAATCGCTTCGGCCCAGCGCGCGCCAAAGCGCCGACCGCGCCCTGAAGAACCCGCCTGTATCAGCACTGGCCGACCTTGAGGGGTGCGCGGAATATTCAGCGGCCCTTCAACCTTGAACCACTCACCCTGATGCTGCACCGGATGAATTTTTGACGGATCCGCCAACACACCCGCCTCACGGTCCAGCTTCAGCGCGTCATGCTCCCAACTGCGCCAGAGCTTGAGCGCCACCTCGACAAACTCGTCGGCGCGGTCGTAGCGCAGGTCATGCTCAAGATGTTTTTCCTTGCCGAACAAACGTCCTTCGCTGTCGTTCATCGACGTCACGATGTTCCAGGCGGCGCGGCCTTTGGACAAGTGATCGAGGGTGGCGAACTCTCGCGCAATATGGGCTGGCTCGTAATAGGTGGTCGAGCGTGTGGCCCCCAGGCCCAGCTTGCGGGTCTGGCCGACCAGATAAGACAAGATCGGCAACGGGTCCAGGCGCGTGGCGTCTTGTGCGCCGTAACGCAATGCCACGTCACGGGAGCCGCCCATCTGATCACCTACGGCAAGACGATCAGCAAAGAACAGAAAGTCGAATAACCCCTCCTCCACAACACGCGCAGTGCGTGCGTAATACTCGGGATCAAGGTAGTTGCCGAGGGTCTCGGGATGACGCCAGGCCGCGTGACTGTGAATGACCGGCCCGGTCAGCAAAAACGCGGACAGGTGAATTTGACGGCTCATGTGCAGCTCCAGTCGAAGGGGTTGAACCTCACGCTATTTGCCTTGTGGCGCCCAGATATTCATGCCGGAAGTTTTCAGCGGCTTGGGGATCAGTTTTGCCCCGTAATAGGTGTCGGCAATGCGCTGCTGCTCGGCCAATTCTTCGGGTTTGACGGGAATGATGTCGTAGCTGCGACGGCTGTTAGCCAGCTCCACGGTTTCTACAGGGATGTTGCCCCACACCGGCGCAAGTATTTTCGCCGCGTCTTGCGGGTGCGACTTCACCCATTTGCCAGACTCGCGCAGGGTGTCGATCACTACCTGCAAAACCTCAGGGTGTGCGTTGGCAAAGCTGGTATTGGCGAGATAAAAGCGGTTGTAGTTGGCCAACCCCTGACTGCCATCAGTGATGACTCGCACCTGATGCTCGCGTTGTTGGGTGGCCAGGAACGGGTCCCAGATTGCCCAGGCATCGACCTTGCCGCTGGCAAAAGCGGCGACACCGTCCGGTGCTTCCAGATAGCGCGGCGTGATGTCATTCAGGGTAAGCCCGGCTTCTTTCAGCGCCGAGATCAGCAGGAAGTGACTGCCAGAACCCTTTGAGACCGCTACGGTTTTACCCTTGAGGTCGGCGACACTTTTGATCGGCGAGTCCTTCGAGACGATGATCGCCTGAGCACTGGGCGATGGCGCTTCACGTGCGTAGTAGGTCAATGGTGCATCGGCGGCTTGTGTGAACAATGCAAAGGCGTCAGCCACATCAGCGTGCAAATCAACCGCCCCGGCATTCAACGCACTGAGCAGCCCGCTGCTGAACTCATGCCAATTGACCGTGAACCCAAGCGGTTTGAGCCGTTCCTCCAGTTGGCCGTTTTCCTTGAGCAGGATCCACAGCGTGGAAGAGCGCTGGTAACCAATACTGATGGTCTGTTCGGCATGCGCGGTTACTGCTGCGAGCATCAGCCCTGTCGCGAGAATCAGTTTTCGTAGGGTCATGGAATCCTTCGCCTTTCGAGGAGGCGCTGACCGTCAGGGAAAGTATGGTCAGCACCCTTAAAATTCCATTTAATTATAATAATTTACGGAAACTATTGAAGAACCGTATAAACATAAGCTTATGCCGTTTGCTCAGTAGCAGATCAGCCACCAACGTCTAATTATTCCTCGATCAGAAGCGTGATGCCGCGAAAGGTGTGATGTCGAGAGGCGCAGCCTCACCCGCAAAAAGACTGGCCACAACTTGTGCAGTCATGGGTGCGGAAGCAAGGCCGACATGGCCATGACCAAAGGCATGCACAACGTCATGCGTCGCCCGGGACGCGGCGATCACAGGCAGCCCATCGGGTGTTGAAGGTCGATTGCCTTGCCAGCGCGATATCTTCAACTGCGCAGGATCGTCGCCGAGCCCGGGATACGTCTTCAACAAGTGATGCAGGAGGATATCGGCGCGCTTCCAGTCAGGCGGGCAGTCAACACCGGCGAGCTCCACCTGACCCGAAGCGCGCAATCCGCCCAGCGTCATGGTGTTGGCCATCTTGCCGTCCGAAGGCATTACCGGTATGCGCGGGCCGCTGGCAGGCTGGGCAATTTCGACGTGGTAGCCCCGCTCGCTTTCCAGAGAAACCCTGTCACCGACACTTTTCGCGAGCACTTTGGAGTGAATACCGGCGCTGATGACCGCGCCATCACAGACAACCAGGCCCTTGTCTGTGCGCACGCTTTGCAAACGGGCATTGCTGATGTTGAATCCTTCGGCCCGCGCCCGGATCAGCTCGCCGCCGAGCGAAGTAAAGCTATTCACCAATCCCCGCACATAAGCACCGGGATCAAGGCAATGCCCACCACTTTCAAGCAACACACCGAAGGTGTAACGGCGGTTCAGCGCGGGCTCGAATTCATGCAGCGCAGCAGCGTCCAGCTCCCACCATTGAATGCCATTGTCGCGCCGTAGCTGCCATGAAAAAGCCTCCAGAGCGAAGGCTTCACGGTCCGGATAAACGTACAGCAAACCGTCCTGACGAATGAGCTCCGGTACGCCGCACGCGGTGGCAAGTGCCAGATGCCGCGCAGGCGCATCGGACAACAACGTCGACAGGATCCCGGCTGTTCGGGCGGCCCTGGCCGGAGTAGCACCCGCCTTGACGAAGCGGATCAGCCACGGTGCGAGCCTCACCAGGTACTGCCAGCGAATCGTGAATGGCCCCTGAGGATCCATGAGAAAACCGGGGACCTTTTTCCACAGCCCTGGCATCGACATCGGAATGATCGAAGCCGGACTCACAAACGCACCATTGCCGTAACTCGCTGCCTGCTGGCCTCCCGGCTCTTGCGGCTCAAGAATCGTCACGCGATGGCCGTCCTTGAGCAAGGCCAGCGCAGTACACACGCCAACGATGCCGCCGCCAATGACAACGATGTGCCGGGACGAGATTGCTGCGCCCTCTTTCATACTCGATGCACCACTCATCGTTCAGCCAGAATGCGCGCATTGCCACGCAGCGAGGCTTCACTGACAGAAATGCCAAGCCCCGGCCCGGTCGGCACAATCACAGCACCATCACGGTTGGGGATGCGCTCCTCCAACACGTCTTCGGTCAGCACGTGATGCGGCATGTAGAACTCACAACCCAACGACATGCCCGGCGTTGCCGCAATGAACTGAGTCCCTGCGGCCAGCGCTACACCGCCCTCCCACAACGTGCCGCCGTAGGCCGGGATATGCACGGTGTCGGCGATGGCCATGATCCCCTGTGCCTTGAGAATGCCACCGGCTTTCATCAGCTTGACCGAGATCGCATCGGCCGCGCCGAGACGGATGATTTCCATCAGATCACGGGCGTCAAAACAGCTCTCATCCGCCAGAATCGGCGTATCCAGTGCATCGGCAAAAGACGCCATTGCCGCCAGGCAATTACGCGGGACCGGCTGCTCGATGAAGGTCGGGCGGAACTGGTCGACGTCTCGCAGAATGCTGATTGCGCCAAAGGGTGCCAGCGCCTGGTTGTAGTCGAGTCGCAAATCAATCGAGTTGCCGAACTCGCTGCGCATGGCCTCTAAATGGGCCATGTCCTCGGCGTGGGGTTTAACCCCGGTCTTGACCTTGAAGATTCGGTTACCTGCCGGAACCATCGCCCGCATCCGCTCCATGTCCGCTTCAAAGTCCGGATCGGCAATCGAAAACGAGAGCGGGATACTGTCGCGCACTCTGCCGCCCAGCAGGTCGGCAATGGATAACCCGCAGGATTTGCCGAGGATGTCGAACATCGCGGTCTCGATGGCGAGTTTGGCTTCACCATGGCCGACCAGTGCCGTGTCCATTGCCAAGGTGGTGGCCCGAATCGAGCGAATGTTTGCCCCGATCACCAAAGGGCGAAGATAAGTGTCGATCGCGGCGAATGCACCTTCAGCTGTGCCGGTAAAGACCTCCCAAGGCGCAGCCTCTCCCCAGCCGACAATGCCGGAACTTGAAGTCAGCTCAACCAACACACGCTTTACGCTGCCTTTAACGTTGCCCACGCCCTGAAGACGCGCCATTTTTATCGGGCTTTCAATCAAGAAGACCCGAAGTCTTTGAATGCTTTCGTTGGTCATGGTCATGACTCCTCCGCCCGCAGCGCAGCCTGAACGCATCAAGGACTGGGCACGATTAATGTGTATGAAACCGGTCAAGCGCTGTTTAACGGGCGCCGTTACCTTTATGAAAGTGGTTTAGAAAGTTGCGCGTCGCTTCTTCGCGAGGGTTGTCGATCGTTTCGCGTGCAGGACCATCCTCAACCACGTAGCCGTCACGCATGAACACGACTCTGTCGGCCACTTCGCGCGCAAAGGCAATCTCATGGGTCACGATCACCATCGTCATGCCATCGGCCGCCAACTTCTGCATTGTGGCCAATACCTCGCCGACCAATTCAGGGTCCAGGGCTGAAGTGGCTTCATCAAAAAGCATCACTTCAGGTTCCATGGCCAACGCCCGGGCAATAGCCACGCGCTGCATCTGACCACCCGACAAGGTCTTGGGCATTTGCCGCGCGCGGTCAGCCAGCCCCACCTTTTCCAACTGCGACATGGCCAGATCACGAGCGACGCTCTTGCTCAGCCGACGCACATGGACGGGGGCCTCCATCACATTTTCCAGCACGCTCATGTGAGGGAAGAGATTGAAATTCTGAAAGACCATGCCGGTGCGCGCACGAAAAGCTGCGAGCTCTTTGGTGCCCGGTGGTCGACGCCCCTGACCGAAAAGGAACGTGGTATCCCCCACGCGGATTTCGCCTGCATCGGGTTCAACCAATAAATTGATCGAACGAAGCAGCGTTGACTTACCCGATCCGGATGGCCCGATCAGCGAGACTACGCCGCCCTCCTCAACCCTGAAGTTGATGTTCTTCAACACTTCCAGCTCACCGAAACTTTTGCGCAACGCAGTGATTTCGATCTTCGGTTTCGTGGACATTATTGGATGGCTCCGTGTTTCTTCTCGCGATAACGCACGATAAGGGTGAGCGGAAACAGGATCACAAAGTAGGCAACGGCCACGGCTGAATAGGTTTCGAGCGGCCGAAAACTGTCATGGGCAATCATCTGCCCCTGATACACCAGATCGGGCACGGCCAACACAGAAACCAGAGAGGTATTTTTGAATTGCATGATCGACTGGTTCATCAGCGCAGGCACCATGCGCCTGATCGCCTGGGGCAGAATGATCCGCCGCATCGTCAGCATCGGAGTCATGCCCAACGCCCCGCCCGCCTCGCGCTGGCCCGATTCAATGGAAACGATGCCGCCGCGGATGATCTCTGCGTAGAACGCACCGCCGTAACAGGACAAGGCAAGCAGCGACGCGGTGATCGGCGTCATCTCGATACCCGCCAGAATCGGCAGCGCGTAGTAAAACCAGATCAGCTGCACCAGCACGGGTGTGCAGCGAAACACTTCAGTGAACATCAGCGCGACGGCGCGCACCGGCATAAAGCGCGACAGCAGGCCCATCGCCGCCAACAGACCAATAACCAGCCCTCCAACCACGATGGCAGCGGTAAAAGATACCGTCAGCCCCAGGCCTTCCAGCAACAGCCAGCGGTATTCCCAGAGTGCAGAGAAATCCCACTCATACATGTCAAAACCCCACGTCACATAACCAGGTTTGCAAACGGCCCATCAGCAATGAGGGGTTATCAGATTTCGAAGCCTTCAGGGAAATCCTTCTGGGTGACATTAACCAACGCCATGTTGCGCATGATCGCGTCCTTGATGAAGCCGTTTTCACGGTGCTCGGTTATCCATGCATCAACGAACTCGCGCCAGGATGTATCCTCCTCACGACGGAAGCCCGCGTTGGAGGTCGTGGAGTTCAATGGGGTTGGCACGATCAACTGACCGATCGCCGGGTTCTTCGCGCGCAACGCAAGCGCGAGCACCATCACCAGACACTGGGCGTCTACACGACCGGATTGCAGGGCCGCCGTCGCATCACTGGCGGTTTTCAGACGGGAGACCGTAGCGTTCGGCGCCAGGCGGGTCACGGCGCTATCGTGTGAAGAGCCCGCATCGACACCTATGCGCATCTCAGCGGTATTGAAGTCTTCCCACGTCTTCGCAGTCACCGACTTTTTGGCAATAAAGGTGAACGAGTTCTTGAACACCGGACCCGAGAAATCGATGACTTTCTGGCGCTCTGGGGTGGGGTTCAACCCAAAGAACACATCAATCTTGCTGGCCTGCAGGTCCAGCACCGAGTTGCCCCAGGTGGTTTCCAGAATCGAGAGTTTAACGCCCAGATCATCTGCAAGCTTCTGGCAGATGTCGATGTAGAAGCCGCGCCATGGCCCCCCGGTCAGGCTTTTCTGATAGTAAGGCGCGCCATCGGCGATGGAGCCGATACGCAAGACGCCCGACGACTTCACACGCTCAAGCGAACTGGCTGCTTTGGCACTCAGTGAAACCAACCCCGTCGACGCACTGATGACAGTCGCCCCAAAAAGCTTGGTAAATCTTCTGCGCGTAATCATGAAAACGTTCCTTTTTTCTGGGCCACTTGTGATGTTTTGGACTCATCATCTCGCGAAAATCTGGTTGGCAGTCGAAAAAAGACAGGTGAAGCAAATGTCGATTGGACAACGCACCTGACCGAAACCAGGTGCTGTTCGACTTATTGTTGGCAGATGACTTCTGCTCAGTGCAACGCAAGAAAACTGTACTCAAGGTCGCTGTTACCGGACACCGTAGAATGCTGCATGCACGGCGTATGACGAAGCGTCCTAACCAGATGCAGATTCTTACGACATATTGATGACACAAAGCTTTTTACAACTGAAGCCTTGAAAAATGGGGTCGTCATGACTAAAAATCATGCCGCCCTCACTCAGGATCAATGCCATGCGCCGATTTCTACCCTCGCTCTCCGCGCTTCAGGCATTCGAAGCCTCGGCACGGCATTTGAATTTCACTCGAGCAGCGGAAGATCTGTCCGTGACGCAAAGTGGGGTCAGCCGCCAGATCACCAATCTGGAACAGTTCCTGGGCATGCGCCTGTTCGAGCGCTCGGGTTCGCGCCTGATCCTTACCGATGCAGGCAGCAAGTACGTTCAGGACGTGGTGCCTATGCTTAACCGGCTCGAAGAAGTCTCCATCGATCTGGTCCGCGGGCGCAAAGCGGATGCGTCGCTGATGATTGGTGCCAACCCTACATTCGTCTCGCGCTGGCTAGCGCCGCGACTGGAAAACTTCGTTCAGCAGGCGCCTGAGATCCCCGTCGAGGTTAACCCGATCGAAGCCGACGTTGACTTCAAAACGTGCGGTTTCGATATCGCCATCATGCGCGGCGCGGGTGCGTGGAACGACGCCAGAGCGCTGGAGCTGTTTGCCGAGGAGCTTGTGGTAGTCGCTTCACCCAGGCTGATCAGCGTGGGTGACAAGCGTGATCAGCTGGATTTTTCCACAATCCCCACCCTGCAGAACGCAAGCCGACCGAGCCTTTGGCTGCAATGGCTGCGCGCCTCGGGATGCGTCGGCACGGGGCTTATTCAGGGCGTACGGTTTTCTCAGAGCGAAATGCTCATCAGCGCGGCGGTCAGCGGCCTGGGTCTTGCGGTCGTACCCATCCATTACGTCGAACGAGAGCTGCAACGCGGCGAGCTTCATATGCCGTTTGGCAAACCGGTGCGTTCGGGGGAGTCGTATTGGGTGGTCAGCCCAGAGCGCAAATCGCAAAAGCAGCATGCGCTGCTTTTTCGCGACTGGCTGATGCAGCAGACGCGGCAGAGTCGAAGCTGATCCAGCGTATCACTGCTCTGCTTTGACTTCCGCCCACACCTGCGATCTGAGCGTTTCGATATCGGCGGGGATGGCCTGGAGTGCGAACAAGGTACTGAGCGTTTCCGCGTCGGGATAGATTGCGGTGTCGTTGTGAACGGAAGCCTCCACCAGCGCCTCAGCTTTCTCATTGCCATTCGCGTAATGCAGGTAATTAGAAATGCCGCTGATCACCTTGGGGTTAAGCACGTAGTTCATGAAGGCATAGGCCGCTTTTTGATTGGGCGCGTCTGCGGGGATGGCCATCATGTCAAACCACATAGGTGAACCTTCCCGCGGTAGCGCGTAGTTGATTTCTACGCCCTTGCCTGCTTGCTGCGCCTGATGCTGCGCGAGCATGACGTCCCCGGAATACCCTACCGCCACGCAGATCTTGCCGCTGGCCAGATCCGTTATGTAGTCGGTGGAGTTGAAATAGCGAACGTAGGGCCGTACCGCGCGCAAAGCTGCTTTGGCCTTGGGGTAATCCGCAGCGTTTGTGCTGTCGGGAGGAAGGTTCAGATAGTTAAGCGCAATCGGCACAACGCTCGCGGCACTGTCGACCATTGCCACGCCGCATTGAGAAAGCTTTTTCAGGTTTTCGGGTTTGAAGATCAAATCCCAGGAATTCAGGGGCATGTCCTTGCCCAATACCGCTTGGACCTTGGCCGCGTTGTAGCCGATGCCGGTGGTTCCCCATAGATAAGGGAACGCGTATGCATTGCCGGGATCGACGTTTGCCAACGCCTGAAGTAAAACCGGATTAAGGTTCTTCCAGTTCGGCAACTGGCTCTTGTCCAGTTTCTGCAGGTTGCCGCGCTCAATCTGGCGAGCCAGAAAATGACTCGACGGCACCACGATGTCGTAACCGGAATGTCCCGTCTTCAGGATTTCGTCCAGCGTCTCGTTGCGCTCGTAGGTGTCGTAAGTGGCGGCAATACCCGTTTCTTTCTGGAAATTAGTCAGCGTGTCTGGTGCGAAATAATCCGTCCAGTTGAAAATCTTCACCGTTGGCGCAGCCTGACTCATCGACGTAACCAACATCAGCGGAACGAACGCTTTGGCGAACATCTTGTAGTCCTTGTTAAGTGTGAGAGTCCCACTGCGCGTGGCTGCACCGATGCTAACCGATTGACCTCATGCGGGAGGACAATATTTTAACTATCGCGGGGTGTTAAATAGCAAATACAGGCCTGATGCCGGGGCTCTCCTGCTTCTACTGGAGTTACAGTAGGGTTTTTAAAGCTGATCAATCGCGAAGGTAAGCTGAGCAGATGGCCGAATGGGAACGTAACAGAGGGACGAAAAGGACTCAGAATTGGGCGTTGCTGATTGGCCTGCTGATCATCGGTTTTTTCATTGATGGACCATGGCCCGACAGCGACTCATCGAACCGCAAGCGGGTTTTCAGCCCGGGTTTCATATCGCTGTGCGTGATCGTGGCGACACTTGAACTGGTGATCTTGAACGGGATGTATGGCGAGGGTCGCTAACGGATTAAGGCTTACCAGAAAGAAGTGAAGACATTTGCCGTTTTCATTCACGTTTTTTTCACGCCCTGCCCCGTATGGTTAACCCAGCTCCTTCATGACTTTAAGCCCGTTGATCCCCATCGCGGGCTTTTCTTTTGCCTAAAATTCGGCTCTTTCAGCCCGGAATAACACTCTCCAGTGCCTCAATCAGCTGGGCGGAAGCTCTGTACAAGGGTGCGTGCCCGCGCATCAGTATTTGCGCGCTGCGACGGTAGGCAGCAGCCTTGACTTCGATATGTCGGCCTTCAGTTCTCACACTGACGGTGGTATCCAGTTTGCCCGCCGGATTCTCGATGCTCACCTCGATATCTGAAAACGAGGCAACAGGCTCAGCAATACCCACTGCGATCTTATGAGCAACAGTCCCCGGTAACAGACACGCAGCGGCAAGACAGCAGCCGCCTGAAACAGCCATCGACGCATGCCCCGTTTGCGGCGTGAAATATCGCACCGCAATATTGCCTCCATGACGTGGAGCGCCAACGATACAGACCTTGGGTATGGTCTCGCTTCGCTCCAAATCTGCAAGGCTCATAAGCTCACCATCACGGCGGCGCAGGCGCATCTTGAGCCCTGCCTCAATCCAGACTTGACGTAGCTGCGCCATGAACGTTTTGTCAGCCTCAAGCACCGAAATGGGCTCATGCCCCGTTTTGCCAAAGCCCGCCGCATCAGCGATGACCATCGGCACCGCGACATCGACGCACGAAACGTCGTGCCCGGCGACCCTGTCGAGAACATTTCCGGTCGGCAAGAACGCGCCAGTCTTGTTCCCTACGGGCGACTGCAGAAACAGATCGACGCTGGGAAAGGCGCCATGAACGCCCGGAATTTCAGCATTGATGAAACGCCCTTGCTCATCGCGATACATCCGCGCAAGCGTCACGACGCCAGTGTTGGTGTTCTTGATTGGTACTTCAAAGGTTCCGCTGGCAGGTGCCGGTATAAGCCCTGTATCAAGAGCCCAGAGCGGCAACGCAGAAGACATGTTGCCGCAGTTCACACTCCAGTCGATAGCGCTATGATCGCTCGCCAGCTGGGCAAGCGTGCTGATGATCTGTGGCCCTGCCGACGTTTCTTCGATCCGGGCCAGGAACACTTTATTGCTGGTGGCCGGGCCTCTGCCGAGGCCGGTGATCTGCCGATTCCCTGGCTGATCGCCTGACAGTGGAACGCCCATCAGATGACGCAGCACCTCTGCACGCAGTTCTTCATCGCGGGGCAACAAAGGCTCCCAAATCACTACGCCAGTCGAAGTGCCGCCACGCATGTAGTGCACAGGCAGCTCGACGACGCCGCACCGAAGGTGACTGCGAAGCGTGAACTGACTGGAAGGTGAGGATCGGGATTCGTGCATGGAGTACTCCATAGCTATCGGTGCGTACGCTGAATGAGCAGCCTTGTTCAAAGACTCGCGCCCGATCATCTGACCGGACCTGAACAAGCGCTGAGATAGCGCATCCTACAGACTTGTACCCCTGAAAATCGAGTCTCCCCCGACGTCCAGACTGCTTTAAATATGGAGTTGAATTATCTGGCCGCCGAGTGCGTAATTGCATTTAATTGACCATTTATTTCCAATCTAACCAGTCAATTGCATTCGACTTGACCAGTAACGCTAATAGTAGCTATGTCGTAATGGGTACCAAGTTGATGTCTGATGGAGCGTCTTGATGAGCACATGGCGACCAGGGGCGTTCTAAAATCGTTTCATTTCAAGCTTCACCGCATTTAGAGGCCTACGCTATTGAGGGTAGAAAATTGACTTAGCGCAGCTATCCGGACTTGCCGGACAAAGGAGCGAAATGTGTTCAGTAAACTCAGCGCATTCGTATTACTGGCCTCTGGCATTTTGTCGCAGAGCACTTGGGTTCATGCTGAAGATTCAGCAGAACTTGCTAAACAAGCCCTCAACCCCGTTGCAGCGATGTACAGCCTGCCTGTGCAATACAACTGGGACCAGAAAATGGGTCCTAGTGGAGGCGGCATGCGCAGTCTCACAAACATCCAGCCTGTGCTGCCTTTCACTTTGAACGACGACTGGAACCTGATATCTCGCACGATTCTGCCGGTCATTGATCAACATGGACTCGCGCCTGGAGGCGCAGCTGATAAATCCGGGGTGGGCGATGTCACTCAGAGCTTTTTCTTTTCTCCGAAGAAGCCAACCGACAGCGGGTGGATACTAGGCGCTGGTCCAGCTATTTTGATACCAACCGGGAGTGACGACCTACTGAGCAGTGAACAATGGGCCTTGGGACCAACAGTCGTGGCGCTCAAACAATCTAATGGATGGACACGCGGAATTCTCGCCAATCACCTATGGGGCTTAGACGACAGCCCGCCAGACGAGAAGGACAAGGTTAATTCAACCTTTCTTCAACCCTTTCTGTCATTCACAAACAGCCAGTTCACTACCTACGGAATCAACACTGAGTCGACCTACAACTGGCAGTCTCGTGAGTGGTCGATACCAATCAACCTGATGGTCACCCAGCTGTTGAAAATCAAAGGCCAGCCTCTGACTGTGCAGGCTGGCCCCCGCTATTGGATAGAGAGTCCCGATGATGGCCCGCAGGGCTGGGGTTTCAGGGTTGCGGTAACGTTCCTGTTCCCAAGGTAAAAACCAGTAACCATTTCATCAGCCCTATAACTAGTGTCGTTGTGGCATCTACTAAGCTCGTCCCCTACTTATTGTCACCTGTTATGAGCATCACACAGGCTTAAGTTCATTAAAACAAGCAACCGGTGCTTACACTGTTTTATGCCAAAGGTATTAATCCCTGACATAGTGTGTCTCGCAGTTGAAACACCGGAATACTGGCTAGAAACATATTAATCAGATAGTTGACCAACGGACAGAAACGCAGGTGACGTACTGCTGCACCTGCGTTTTATATGATTATTAAAAATGTGAAATATTTACCACTCGTCGATTAAATACAGAGGCGCAAACGCTACGCATTTGATTTGTTCACTCATGACTGACGAAAGCTGAACCGCTTTAGCACTCCTGCACAACTTTGCGATCTCAAGTGCAACCGTCTAAAAAATATCGGTAAATAGCCGAAAGATGGCTAACTGCTCTCATTCGTAGATTTGATAGATATTAAAAGTTTATTAGCAAGCTAACTAACAGCCTCTTCCTCTTTCAACCTCCGTGAATTGATTAAGGGCTCTCGACTATTCCCCAATCGCTACTACTTTTATTTTTGCTTGTCAGTAGCGCTTATGGCCCTAGCGCGTTCCGTCGTATAGAAGGAGCTTGGAAAATGACGTCCAAAATGAAGTTAGGTGGGCAACTGTTTGCCCCTAGCAGTCGGCGAACCCTGAAGTCAGTCGGTATCTTCTCACTCGTCGCAGCAATGGCAATGGTTAGCCACGCGTTAGCAGCAGAGGTGGACAAACCCAAACCCGCCTCCGTCGCCACCAAGGAAGCTAATGATGCCCTGCTCAAGGAACTACCGTTCAACGATAAAACGTCTTTCGAGCTTGCGCACAAAGGATTCATCGCCCCACTACCTTCCACGGTTATCAAGGGTTCTTCGGGCAACGTCATTTGGGACCCGGCCAAATATTCTTTTATCAAGGAGGGTGAGCAAGCGCCGGACACGACCAATCCAAGCCTCTGGCGTCAATCTCAGTTGATCAATATCTCTGGTCTGTTCGAGGTCACAGACGGTATTTACCAGGTGCGTAACTACGACTTGTCGAACATGACTATCGTTGAGGGCAAGGAAGGCATTACAGTTTTTGACCCGCTGATTTCTACTGAAACCGCTAAAGCGGCATTGGATCTCTACTATCAGCACCGGCCGAAGAAACCAGTCGTGGCAGTAATCTACACCCACAGCCATATTGACCATTACGGCGGCGTACGCGGAGTAGTCAACGAAGATGATGTGAAGGCCGGTAAGGTCAAGATCTACGCACCGCTGGGCTTTTTAGAGCATGCGGTAGCCGAAAACGTCATGGCGGGCACAGCCATGAGTCGCCGTGCCAGTTACATGTACGGCAACCTGTTGCCACCAGCATCGACCGGCCAGTTGGGTGCGGGACTGGGAACCACGACTTCAGCAGGTACCGTGACCCTGATCCCCCCGACTGACATCATCAAGACGACCGGCGAAACGCACATCATCGACGGCCTGACCTACCAATTCCTCTATGCGCCAGGCAGTGAAGCACCGGCTGAAATGCTCTATTACATCAAAGAGAAAAAAGCGCTCA
The DNA here is from genome assembly GCF_022790535.1 of Pseudomonas maioricensis. Lineage (GTDB taxonomy): Bacteria > Pseudomonadota > Gammaproteobacteria > Pseudomonadales > Pseudomonadaceae > Aquipseudomonas > Aquipseudomonas maioricensis. Next base: position 107,173 of record NZ_LOHG01000010.1, on the reverse strand, counting down.
ACACCGCTGAGGACTCGACGCACACGCTGCACAACACCTACTCGTTGCGTGGAGCAAAAATACGCGAACCGCTCCCTTGGTCGAAATACCTTAACGAATCGCTGAAGTTATGGGGCGACGATGTCCAGGTGATGTACGCCATGCACCATTGGCCGGTCTGGGGCAACAAGGAGGTTCGCGAGCAATTGTCGTCGCAGCGCGACATGTACCGCTACATCAATGACGAGACACTGCGCTTAATCAACAAAGGCTACACCATGGTCGAGATCGCAGAGCAGTTCAAACTGCCCAAGGAGATCGCTAACAAGTTCTCCAACCGTGGGTACTACGGCTCGGTGAATCACAACGTTAAAGCCACCTATGTGCTGTACCTAGGCTGGTTCACCGGCAACCCTGCCTCGCTGAACGAATTGCCTCCAGAAGAAGGTGGCAAACATTACGTCGAGATGATGGGCGGCGAAGAGGCGGTACTCAAGAAGGCCAAAGAGTACATGGACAAGGGTGAGTTTCGTTGGGTCGCTGAGGTGGTCAACCATGTTGTGTTCGCGAACCCGTCGAATCAGGCGGCCAAGAACATGCAGGCCGATGCACTCGAACAGTTGGGCTACCAGGCTGAAAGTGGTCCATGGCGTAACTTCTACCTCACGGGCGCTAAAGAACTTCGTGAAGGCGTAATGAAGCTCCCCACCCCCGATACAGCTAGCCCCGACACTGTCCGTGCTATGGATCTGGATCTGTTTTTCGACTTCCTTGCAATGCGCCTGAACGGCCCGAAAGCTGACGGCAAGCGTCTGTCATTGAACTTCGATTTTACCGACCTTAAGCAGCAATATTCGGTGGAGATGGGGAACGGCGTGCTCAACCATACCGAAGGTGTTGTAGCAAAAGATGCCGACGCCAAAGTAACGCTGACACGCGACACGCTTAACAAAATCGTGTTGAAGGAAACCTCTTTGAAAGATGCGCTGGCCTCTGGAGGGATTAAGGTCGACGGCACGCAAGGCAAGCTGGAAGAGCTGGTCTCTTACATGGATGACTTCGACTTCTGGTTCAACATCGTCACGCCATAAGCAATGCACCGTCGCCGCGCCACGGTGAACGAATAACGGTTCGCAATCCGCTTCCTGCCTGGCCGATACCACTTCAGCTTTGGCATCGACTTATGGGTGGCTTTAGCCGCTAGAAATTGGAGCATCCAATGCAAACAAGAATTCTCGTTGCATCAGTATTTGTATTGAACTTGGCGCTGTCCGGCTGCGCCAACAAATATGTAGAACCTGACCAGTACTCAGGATTCCTCAAGGACTACAGTGTACTCAAGGAGGAGAAATCACCTTCCGGGGAAGCGGTCATGCGCTGGATTGATCCCGACGTGAAAGCAAACCAATATACCGGTGTTTACGTCGAGCCAAGCCAGTTCTATCCCAAACCTCAACCCACCGCGAAGATTCCGCTGAAAACCCTTAAAGGGATTACGGACTATTACGATCAAACCTTGAAAAACGCGTTCTCCAGGGAGCTGCCACTGGCGACCGGGCCCGGGCCTGGAGTATTGGTCGTTCGCCCAGCCATCACCGCAGTGAGTGCCAAGACCAAAGGCTTACGTCCCTACGAGGTAATTCCTATTGCACTGGTTGCCGCAGGCGTCAGCGCGGCTACCGGTATACGCGATCAGGATACGACACTCGCGACCGAAGCGGCGTTCCTCAATAGTGACGATAACAAGGTCGTGGCCCAGGTAGTCCGTAAAGGCGCCGGTGATGACTTGGATGGTGCCTCCCAAGAAATGGAAGCAAGTGATTTCAAGGCGGTGCTCGATGTCTGGGCAAAAGACATTGCCAACTCATTCCACCAACTAAAGAAATAGTCGTAAGCCGGACTGGCTGAAAGGATTGTTTCCACGCCGCTTGGCTACTAGCTTAGCGGCGGGGGGATGATCCTGACGGCTTCGGTTGAACTTCAATATCGGTTTAATTGACCTGACGTATCGCAAGAGGAAACGGCATGTATCCACGCGCCCCCTTTCACAGATACTTCGTCGCCATCCTGGCTATGAGCTTGGGCTTGTTTGTTGGCAAGGCATTTGCCGGAGGCATTCTCATTTACGAAGCAGGACAAGAGAGTAACGGCCTTGCCAATGCCGGTTCCGCTGCATTGGCTATCGACCCCAGCGTGCTGATGAGCAACCCAGCGGGTATCACCGCACTGTACGGCACTCAATTAAGCGCTAATGCGCAGGTGATTTTGGGTGACATGCGCTTCTCTCGAAACAGCAATAATCAGTTCGAGGGCAATGAGGGCGGCAATGCCCTGCAATACCTACCGGGAGCCAGCCTGTTTATTAGTCATCAGATTGACGAGAAATCGGCCATCGGTTTTGGCATGTACGGAAACTTTGGTCTCGCCCTTGATTATGATGATGACTGGGCCGGTCGATACTTCAATCAGGAAGCGGCGATTATCGGTGTTTCATTCCAACCGACTTTGGCGCATAAGTTTACTGATGATCTGTCGATTGGCATCGGCCCGCGCATCATGTACGCCTACTACCGCAATGAAACGGCCATCAACAATAATCTGCTTGGTCTGCGCGATAGCCCCGACGGGCAACTCGAATTCAAAGACACTGACGTCGGTGTGGGAGTCAATGTCGGTCTACTTTATCAATTAAGCGAACGCACCCAGCTCGGCTTGGCCTACACCAGTAAAATTGATCTGGAGTTCAAGGACAGTCCCAAGATACGTAATGTCGATAATCCTCTCATCAACGCCGCGCTGCGTCGCCTGGATGTGGACTCTTTGGAGCTGGATATGTCGGTACCTCAGACCGTCTTGTTCAGTGTTGCCCACGACCTCAATTCAGAGTGGAAGCTACTGGGCAGCCTAGGTTGGCAGGACTGGAGTGAATTCGGGGACATTGGCGTTGAGATCGACGCCAATGCTGCTGACGTCAGTCGTACGGCCGACCGCAAGTACAAGGATACGTGGCACGTGTCCGTCGGGACACAATACCAAGCTTCGCCGCGTCTTCGCTGGAGCATGGGGTTAGGTTATGACAGCTCTGCGGTAGACGACAAGGACCGCACCGTTGACAACCCGATGGGAGAAGCCTGGCGATTTGCAACCGGATTCAATTATAAGATCGACGAAGGGCTGGACGTACATGCGGCCTACACTTTGGTCTGGCTGGGAGACATGGATGTCAACCAAACGAAAGCACGCTCGGGCGATACCCTCTCTGGGACTTATCGTAACGCAGCCTTACACATCATAGGCGGCGGAGCCACTTGGCGTTTTTGACCCCTCATGACTCTGATCACACAAGTAAAGTTAAGCCTTCAAACCATCGACCTGTCAGGCGTTAGCTTTGTGGAAACACCGGCCTTTGGCTGCCGTCCTTAGCACTTACCAGTATTGTTTTGATAAGCCATTCCAAAGGGTTCAATGGATGGCCCGGGCTCCACAGAATCACGAACCTCCCACAACGCGGATTTTCCAGAATATCAGCATGAAGGCATCAGATAAGCATCGACACTACCTAAACTGATCAATACGCGAAGGGAAGAAAATGCGAACCTCCACAGTTTTACCTGTGTAGAGGACGGCCCTGAGCTTGTCACCGGAATGAGCGAGCACTTTGAAGGCGCAGGGTATCGAAAATAGAATGTCGAGCTCAGGTATCGGGGCTGGACATGCATATACGATGGAAATCCACAGGTCACGCCACCAGCTTGAATTTAAACATCACCATTGGGCGACTCACAGGCTTTTCTTCTCTAGCGTGAGCCTGCTAAACCACGCGTGCCGAGCGGAGGTGGTCAGGTAGAATGCAAACCACTGGTCAGTGGTAATGCAATCGGGGGTCAGGTACGGTGCAATTTCCTAACGAAGGCTGCGGTGGCGATATGTCAGGGTCAATGCTTCGCAGCCTTCGGCAGCTCCTACAGAAAAGCATTCCAATTATGGAATTATTCTTTGATAGCAGCAGAAGCATCAAAACATTCGTTTTTTCAAGCCGGGCGATGCTAACCGCTCGCTCGCTTGCGTAATTCGTATGTCGCCCGGTAACTGCCGGGGGCGGCGTCAAAGAAGTCTCGAAAGCGTTTGTGAAAATGCGGCATGCTCACAAAACCGGTGGCCATGGCAATATCGGTGATGGATCGATTGGTCTGCAGAACAAGCTGTCGAGCCCGGGTCAATCGCAGTTCCAGGTAATACCGACCGGGAGCGGCTCCGACAAAGCGAAAGAACCGGCGCTCAAGCTGGCGCTTTGAAATTCCGGCGCAAGCAGCTAGGTCATCGAGGCTCAACGGCTCTTCTATGTTGTTGTGCATCAATTCCAGCGCCAGCTTCAGGGCTTGCGGCAGCGTCGGATCAGAGTCCACCGACACAGTGGACACACCGCTTACACGCTCATACTCGTCACACCCGAGAATTTCCTCCACTGCCCGGGTCAACGAACTGCCTTGGGTGCCGCGGATGTACTCCAGCATCATCCGCAAAGCGCTGCTCGCGCCTGCACACGTCATCCGCTCGGAATCAACCACATGGCTCCGGTCACAGATACGCAGATTGGGAAAAGTATCCGCCATCATTGCGCGCCCGTCAGGGTGGAAAGCACAGAGGTACCCGTCCATTACCCGGGCATCTGCAAGAAAGTAGGCGCCATTCCACAACCCGCCCATGCTCGTGCCGCAGGCCGCGGCGGCAATCAGCTTGCGTCGCAGACACGGGTTGCTTTTCAACTCGACACGCAAGCCGCCAACCACAACAAGCAAATCATGGCGCGCACGCAGTTCCGAAAGCTCCAGGTCAACGGGAACGACGACCCCCAAATCACTCAAGACTGCATCGCCTTTGAGGCTGATTTTCTGGATATCGAAAATCGGCGCCTCGCTCATCAGGTTTGCAGTCACCAGTGCGTCCATCGCGCCGCTAAACGACATCAGGGAAAAGTTATCCAGCAGGATAAATGCAACCCTTACCACTGACTGCGGCTTTGACAGGGTTTTGGCAGAGGACGAATAACGCAGGTTCTGATCCCTGAGCACGCTTTCAAAAACGTAAGTCATCAATTTCCCCCCTTGGCTGGGCGTTCACTTGTAAGCAGCTTCAGTGCAGGGAGACAGAAGAAGGTTAAGCAGCCCTTCGCAATCAGTCTTTTCTGCCAGGCTGGCGACTGCCTGCTCAAGCAACCGGCTGCGAGAGCCTCCGAGGCTTTGCTCTGAATACAGCCGATATTTTTCGATGAACTCGGCGGCAGACATCGGGTTGGCCGGATCCCCCTTGGCAGAGGTCGTCGGACTGACAATGCGATTGCCGTTTTTAAGTTCAATCGTGACACGAGACAGGATCTCTTCCGGAAAACGCGCAGATAGATCAGCCGCCTCACTGATGCTGACTTTCTCGCTGATAGCCAGAATATCCGGAGCATCAATAGCCGTACCTGTCACTTCATCTGCAGTGACGCGACCCCGCGCCACCAGGGCGGCAACCGGAAATGCCAACGCGTATTGCGCTTCATCGGCATTTTTGGGGAAATGCCCCTGCAAACGCACTGATTCGTGAAAGGTCTCAATCTGGATCGCTTCGATGTTCCCGGGGGCGATCTCCGGGTGCACGCTCATCAGCTGCGTCATGGCAGTCAATGCTGGCTGGGCCCAGCGACAGACCGGCCAGGGTTTGAAGTATTGCTCGTCGATTTCCCAGGTTTCGCCCAAGCCCTGCCAGTAAGGGAGCCCTCCCACCAATTCGATGGTTTCGGCGGGAGCACCCGTGACGCCAGCCTGGGCCATCAGCAGCGCATGTATGCCCGCATGAGCGCCAGCGCCATGGGCATCACGCAGCATCGACGGGTAATCCACCACGCGCATCATCGGACAGCGCGGGCCAAAATATTCCGCAATACCGAGGGCGTGCCTGAAGGTTTGCTCGTCCAGCTTGAGCAGGCGCGCGCCGGCACACACCACCCCAATCCCGGCGAAAGCCCCTGAGGCATGATTACCCGGCTGGGTAGATCCAACTGTTGACCAATGGTTGTTGATTGGCGTGCTCTCAACGACCGGCATCGTCGCCCAGCTACTGCTCATTCAGTCACTCAAACTGGCCACGGCGGGCAGCCTGCAACCGTTCAACTACACCCTGCTGGTATTCGCCACCCTCATCGGTGTTTTTGTGTTCGGCGAAGTCCCGGATGCGTGGACGATTGCAGGAGGTTTATTGGTGATTGCGGGCGGGTTATATGCGATCAAGGCCAAATCCTGACGGCGCAGTTACCGGCGTGGCGTCCTCCTCCACAAGGAGGACGCGTTAGCTTACGCATTGGTATTGCCACCCTCGATCAAGAACGCCACCTACAGTGAGCGTCGCGCTGACTCATTCCGATTGCAGTTCGCGCAATTCGCCGCCCTCTCGCTCCAAACGTTGCAGATACGTTTTGGCGTCGAGAATCTGATAAGGGAAGTACAGACCGGGCGGAGTCGGTATCTGGCCGTCCAGCCCGAGCAGTCGCTCAAGAATCATTGCCACACTAAGCCCTGTCAGCACAGCAGCGCCTGCCGGATGCACAACGGCATGACGCGTACGCAGTGGCTTGCCCTTCAGATCCTCGCCAGCGAGTTCAATGACGATCTCCGTCGACATCGCCCCACCCTGACGACGGGTCGAACTTACGCCGGTCGCCAGGTTGAACTGCACGTTGGACGCCCCCGTTGCAGTCGCCAAACCAACGACATCAATTGAGGAAAATCCAGAGGATTCGAGAACCGTACCATCCACAGCGTGGAAACTGGCCTTTGCATCATCTCCTTCACGCCAGACATACACACCTTTCCGGCGAGTCAGCGCAGCGGGCAACATTCTGTTCAAGTGTTCAAAATCGGTGGCAACGGTCGGCCCGCCGGTGTCCTGCTCATCGACCAGTGCGTTGATGCATATCTCGTCCACCCGGCCAAACGACCGGGCGACTTCAAGCGTAGGCACGGTCGTGGCACCCACCAGCCATTCGTAACCGAGAACGATGGGCGCAGCATCAGGCGTGTGCATGTAGGCGGCTATTTCCGGTGCAATCTCGAAGATGCCTGAAGAGATACTGAGGTGCGGCACGCCACGCTTCTGCGCATAACGCAGCCCGGAAAGCGAGTGATCCATGTAAAACACCACCACGGCGCTGACCTGACGGTCGCCGAGCCCGAGGTCCTCTGCACCGGAATCAATCTGCACGCCCTGCGCGCCACCCATCTGCTCCGCTGCTTGCTGAGCTTTGCCAAGGTCTCGGCCGCCGATCAGCAGCGGGATATCGGGATGGGCCGTGCGCAATGCCTGCGCGGCGCGATGGCCAATAGCGCCAGAGCCGCCCATGAACAAAATAGGATTGAGTGACATCATCGGTTCTCCTTTAGGGGTTTACCTACCATTCGTAGATAGCCTAGCAAGAACCTTATTCGTCGTAACCTACCATTGGTAGGTTTAGTGGTTTCGAACATTTCCAGGTCGAGCAGCCAAATATAAGAGAGGTATCGGGCAGCTCAAGCACACGGATGTCCCGTTTCGCGGATAGGGCTTTGTGAATGGCTGGAGCAGTCGCCCGAAAAAGAACGAGCTGAAGCTCAGCCATAAGAAAAATCGCCGATGGGGCGGGAATGACGCCGGCTGCCGTGAACTTGTATTTCAAGGGCATCAATCCCCTGAACACCAAGTTCGCAGCCGGCCTGTCGCGCATGCTCCAAGAGCCAATGGAGAAATTCAGCAAGCGCCTGGCTGATGAGATCGAGTCACTCACCAGCACTGCGAGACCGATTGCGCCCCAGTCATCCGCGGACATCGTTCAGCAGATGCTGGCAGAGCACGGGGAAAAACCTGTCAGACGACGCTCGGCAAAAGATCGCTGACGCAGCCGAGGAAGTGGCTTCCAGCACCAACGGCTCGAACGTCATTACCGTCTGGGGAAATACCTACGACTTGACCACCCAGCATAGCCTCTGACCGACCATTTCCATCTCAAGATGATTACCGCTGGGGTCATTCGATGGCTCCGAGGGCTAAGGACCGCGCCCCCCTGCTGGTTGACGGATCGCTTGACCCAGAGGAGATCCGGGTCGACGATACCCACCTCTTGGGTCGGGTGCTGTATGTGTAGAATGGCCAGTCGGTGTGAACCAGTGCTACGCGCGGATATCGAGTTGTAGCAAAAGGGAGAAATTGGCATTGCGTGCAGACATCGGAGATGTTTTTGAGCTGCTAAGGATTCTGGACCTTTGGGATTGGTGGAAGGATGCCAGGAACGCACCTGAAGGGACCCGCCTCTATCGCTGGAGATACCTTGTTCAGGGTTTAGTCCTGCTCGTCGGGGTGCCTTTGGTCCTCGCCCTCCCATTGTGGGTAATGTTTCTGTTTTTGAAGCCATGAGTTTGGATTATCTGAGGATAGGGATTTGTAGGAGCCAGTTTGCCGGGCTTGTTCGTGTCAGCCCTACCCCAATCGCTTCATGGACAGCTCCATCTTACCCATAAGGTCCCTCTGTTCTTTCAGCGAGAGCACCAGCTTGGCGATGGACCTGCTGGTGGAAAGCTCAGACCAGGAGATCGCTGCTACATACAGCTCGATATCACCTGATGCGGGATTGATGAGCTTCACCGAGAAACTGTCGTTTGCACTGACAACGCATTCGCACTTCGAGGGCAAAAACGCTGTTTCAAGAATTCGCTGGATATCTGGTTTTGAATACATCGTGCGCCCTCTGCTGACCCGATAGTTTCATGAAGAGTAGACAAGCTTGGGCGGATTTGTTGCAGATTTTGGTGCGGCCAAGCCTAGCGCCGAACATTTTCAGTCAGACCTTCACGCTTTTTTCACGAGCAGCCTCGTAATTTGAATGCAGGCACTATCAGGCCTTAGCCCGCTCCCCCATCGCGGGCTTTTTCATGTCTGAGATTTGGCTCTGAGGCAAGCGGAGTGTGCTCGCCAGTGGTGGCAAGGTAGAATCACCTTTCACCTATGGAGGGGATATGAAGAACGTAATTCAGGGATTTTTAGCTGCCGCGCTTGTTCTGGGGATTGGCGTGTTTGGCTGGACTCGCTACGAGACTCAATCTGAGGTCGACGCGGGGGCTGCGTACGCCTTCGCATTGAAAGGCACTCAGAAGAGGTCAAAAGCGAAAGGGCATTAGCGGCGATATCCAAACGCAAAAAGCAGCTATGAGATTGAGCGGCTAACCAAGCGAGCGACCGAAGCTTTCGACGAAGAAATGAAGGGTATTGAGCAAGAAATTACCAACATGCCGCAGAATCGAGAGCGCGTTCAAGCCATGCTGGTCGCAGATTCCCGCGCCGTCCAGGTGCCAGGAGTGAACGGCTTGAACCAAGATGTAAGATCCCTGCTTGGAACCCTATACCCAGAATAATAGGGTATCCCCCGCCAAACGAGGCCCGCCACTAAGTGGCCTTTTTTTATGCCTGATCAGAAAGGCACGGACTCCTCTTCCCTCTCCTCGACAGCTTCAATCGGGCGATCTCCGAGCGATATCGGTTCCCATCTCACCGTCACCGCGCCATCGTCTTCGAAGGGAAAATCCAGCTCGTCCGTAGCGCATAGCCCCCCCATCGCTGCATCTGTACAGAAAGGACGGGAAGAATGGTCGGAAGATCGCGGGGCACGCGACGGAGGAGTTGACGAAAACTACCAGCGCGACCACTAGGAAATCGTCTGGTCTGAAGCGATTCCGGCCTGAATATCAGCGAAATCATCGGATGGTTTTGCGCCAGTTTTGCGCATATATTGCGCAGGCACAAAAAAGCCGGTTGAGATAACCGGCTTAAGTGTCTGATTTTAGTCAGAGAATATGGTCGGGACGGAGTGATTCGAACACTCGACCCCTTGCACCCCATGCAAGTGCGCTACCGGGCTGCGCTACGCCCCGACTAGGCGTGTATCAGTTTCAATGCTGCGGAAACTTCGAGGAATATAACCTAAGCTTTTGAATTATGGAAGTATCCGGGCCCTTTCTACTTGCCCAATACCACCAGAACGTCTTCCAGCTCGACGATCATCTGCCGGATCAATTGCTTGTAATCCTGAGTGTCATCCTTGGGTTCGCCAGCGGTCATACGCAAACGCGCACCACCGATGGTGAAACCTTGCTCGTAGAGCAAGCCGCGGATCTGCCGGATCATCAGCACGTCTTCGCGCTGATAATACCGGCGGTTACCACGTCGTTTAACGGGGTTGAGCTGAGGAAACTCCTGTTCCCAATAGCGCAAAACGTGCGGTTTGACCGCGCAGAGTTCACTGACCTCACCAATGGTGAAGTAGCGTTTGCCTGGGATCGGCGGTAACTCGTCGTTATGACTTGGTTCCAGCATAAGCCTCAACTCGGGCCTTCAACTTCTGCCCTGGACGGAACGTGACAACACGGCGAGCCGTGATAGGAATTTCTTCCCCTGTCTTCGGATTTCTACCTGGCCGCTGGCGTTTATCTCGCAGGTCAAAATTGCCGAATCCGGACAATTTGACTTGCTCGTTATCTTCCAGAGCGTGCCTGATTTCCTCGAAGAACAGCTCCACCAATTCCTTGGCTTCTCGTTTATTCAGGCCCAGCTCTTCATACAGACGTTCGGCCATCTCAGCTTTCGTCAGAGCCCCCATACGCTACTTCCTTAACGTGGCGTTTAACCTTTCCTCGAGTGAGGTGAGGATTTTATGCGTCGCCGCATTGACCTCATCGTCGTTAAGAGTGCGCGATGGATGCTGCCAGGTCAAGCCAACTGCAAGGCTTTTTCTATGCGGATCAATGCCTTTACCCTGATAAACGTCAAATAGCCTGAGGTCTGTGAGCCATTCGCCTGCATTTTCTCGAATAACGTCGAGAACGGCAGTCGCTGGAACACCTTCATCAGCCAGCAGCGCCAGGTCACGTCGTACTTCAGGAAAGCGCGACAACTCCTGGAATTTAGGCATTTTACCCAGTGCAACTTCTGCCAGAACCAGCTCGAAAACAAAGACTGGACGATCCAGACCCAGGGTTTTCGACAATTCAGGGTGAATGGCACCGACGTAGCCTACTTCACGACCGTCGCGTTCGATGCGCGCAGTCTGGCCAGGGTGCAGTGCTGGATGCTTGCCCGGTACAAAAGTGAAAGCGTCGAGCGCACCGGCAAAACCCAGAACAGCCTCTACGTCCGCTTTAACGTCGAAGAAATCGACCACGTCACGACCTTGCGCCCAACCCTCAGGCAAGCGGCTACCGCAGACCACGCCTGCCAGCATCGGCTCTTGCTTCAGGCCATCGAGTTGACCGACGAAGCGCAAGCCGCTTTCGAACAGACGAACGCGATCCTGCTGACGATTGAGGTTGTGCTGCAACGATTTGACTAGGCCTGGCCACAACGACGCACGCATGGCGGCCATGTCGTTGGAGATAGGGTTCGCCAACAGCAATGGCTCAGCACCGGGGCTGAACAGTTCGAACTGTTTAGGATCGATGAAGCTGTAGGTAATTGCTTCCTGATAACCACGAGCGACCAATAGACGACGTAATTCAGGCAGATCGCTACGGGCTTCAGCTTTGGCTTGAGGCGCAAGACGCGCCTGCGGGTAGCGAACTGGCAGACGGTTGTAACCGTAAAGGCGCGCCAGCTCTTCGATCAGATCAACTTCAAGGCTGATGTCGAAGCGATGGCTTGGCACTTCAACACGCCACTGCCCTGCTGCTTCAGCAGAAACGGTCAAACCCAGGCCGGTCAAAAGCCCTTCGATTTCCGCAGGGTCCATTTTCAGACCCAGCATCTGCTCGATACGCTCGGCACGCAAAGTGACCGGTGCGATCGACGGCAGATCTTTTTCGCTGACAGCTTCGATTACCGGACCGGCTTCGCCACCGGTGATTTCCAGCAGCAGGCCAGTGGCTCGTTCCATCGCCTTGCGAGCCAACTGCCAGTCAACGCCACGCTCGTAGCGATGTGAAGCGTCGGTGTGCAGGCCATACGAACGGGCTTTACCCGCAACGGCGATCTGGTCGAAGAACGCACTCTCCAGGAACACATCACGAGTGGAGCTGGAAACACCGCTGTGCTCCCCTCCCATCACACCGGCGATTGCCAAGGCGCGCTGGTGGTCAGCAATCACCAGAGTGTCGGAACGCAGGCTGACTTCCTGACCGTCCAGCAGAACGAGCTTCTCGCCCTCTTCTGCCATACGCACACGGATGCCGCCATTGATTTCAGCCAGATCAAACGCATGCAATGGCTGACCCAGCTCAATCATCACGTAGTTGGTGATGTCGACTACTGCGTCGATGCTGCGAATATCGGAACGACGCAGACGCTCAACCATCCACAAAGGCGTGGGACGAGACAGATCAACATTGCGAATCACGCGCCCGAGGTAGCGTGGGCAGGCGTTGGTCGCCAGCACGTCAACCGGACGTACTTCATCGTGTGTTACCGCAACAGCAGCAACAGCCGGAACAGCCACCGGGGCCGCGTAGAGCGCGCCTACTTCGCGAGCCAGACCAGCCAGCGACAGGCAGTCGCCACGGTTGGGGGTCAGGTCAACTTCGATGCTGGCGTCATCCAGCTCAAGGTACACACGGAAGTCTTCACCCACCGGCGCATCGGCTGGAAGTTCCATCAGGCCGTCGTTGCCCTCGCCTACCTGAAGCTCGGATTGGGAACACAGCATGCCGTTGGACTCAACGCCACGCAGCTTGGCTTTCTTGATCTTGAAATCGCCCGGCAACTCGGAACCGATCATGGCGAATGGAATCTTCAGACCCGGACGCACGTTTGGCGCGCCGCAGACAACCTGAAAGGTTTCCGAGCCGTTGCTGACCTGGCATACGCGCAATTTGTCAGCATCGGGGTGTTGCTCGGTGCTCAGCACTTCGCCGACGACCACACCGCTGAATACACCCGCAGCCGGGGTGACGCTATCGACTTCAAGGCCGGCCATCGACAAACGAGCAACCAGCTCGTCGCGGGATACTTGCGGGCTTACCCAGCCGCGCAACCATTGTTCACTGAATTTCATCCTGCTCTCCAAAAAAATGCGTTACGGGCGACTCCGGTGCTCTGCGACAGCGGCTACTGGCGGGCTGCCGCGAAGCGCCTCAGCGAAATTGCGCGAGGAACCGCAAGTCGTTATCGAAGAACAGACGCAAGTCGTTGACGCCGTAACGCAGCATGGCCAGACGCTCCACGCCCATGCCGAAAGCAAAGCCCGAGAATTCTTCAGGATCAATGCCGGACATACGCAACACGTTTGGGTGAACCATGCCGCAACCCATTACTTCCAGCCAGCCAGTCTGTTTGCAGACACGGCAACCTTTACCGCTGCACATCACACATTCCATGTCGACTTCAGCAGAAGGCTCGGTGAACGGGAAGTAAGACGGGCGGAAACGCACGGCCAGTTCTTTTTCGAAGAACACCCGCAGGAACTCTTCGATAGTCCCTTTCAGGTCAGCGAAGTTGATATCGCGATCGACCAGCAGGCCTTCAACCTGGTGGAACATCGGCGAGTGAGTGATATCGGAGTCGCTGCGGTATACACGGCCCGGGCAAACAATGCGGATCGGCGGGCGCTGCGATTCCATGGTGCGGACCTGTACCGGCGAGGTATGGGTGCGCAACAACATGTTCGCATTGAAATAGAAGGTGTCATGCATCGAGCGGGCCGGGTGATGGCCTGGGATGTTGAGCGCTTCAAAGTTATGGTAATCGTCTTCCACCTCAGGGCCTTCGGCGATGCCGTAGCCAATGTGGGTGAAGAATTGTTCGATGCGCTCCAGAGTACGGGTAACCGGATGCAGACCGCCCGAGGTCTGGCCACGGCCAGGCAGGGTCACGTCAATGGACTCGGCGGCGAGTTTGGCGGCGAGATCCGCTTCCTCGAACGACGCCTTGCGGGCATTGAGAACCTCTGTGACACGCTCCTTGGCGACATTGATCAGGGCGCCGACTTGCGGACGCTCTTCTGCAGGCAAATTCCCCAGGGTCTTCATCACCTGAGTCAACTCGCCCTTCTTGCCAAGGTATTGAACCCGGATTTGCTCCAGGGCATTGATATCTTCAGCGCTCTGCACAGCCTCAAGAGCTTGCGAGACCAGCGCGTCCAGGTTTTCCATGTACAGACTCCAGATACGAAATAGGGGAAGAGCTTTAAGGCTCTTCCCCTATTTATGACGTTTAACACCGAGCCCCGGAAAACCGAGGCCCGGTGATTGTCGGGGACTTAGGCCAAAGTGGCTTTAGCTTTCTCGACAATCGCAGCAAACGCCGCTTTTTCGTTCACTGCCAGATCAGCCAGAACCTTACGGTCGATCTCGATGGACGCTTTTTTCAGGCCGGCGATGAAACGGCTGTAGGACAGACCGTTGATACGAGCACCAGCGTTGATACGAGCGATCCACAGAGCGCGGAACTGACGTTTTTTCTGACGACGGTCACGGTAGGCGTACTGGCCTGCCTTGATTACCGCTTGCTTGGCAACACGGAATACGCGTGAACGCGCGCCGTAGTAGCCTTTAGCAAGTTTCAGAATTTTTTTGTGACGCTTACGGGCAATGACGCCACGCTTTACACGAGCCATGAGTTACTTCCTCTATTCTTGATCAAAATTAACGAAGGCGCAGCATGCGCTCGACTTTTGCCACGTCAGACGGATGCAGCAAGCTGCTACCGCGCAGTTGACGCTTACGCTTGGTCGACATTTTGGTCAGGATGTGGCTCTTGAAAGCGTGTTTGTGCTTGATGCCGTTAGCAGTTTTCAAAAACCGCTTAGCTGCACCACTTTTAGTCTTCATCTTTGGCATGTTCGGATACTCCGCATTCAGTTGATAAACATAACCGCAAGGCCTGCCGTGCCCTGGTGGTTATTTCTTCTTTTTCGGGGCGATGACCATAATCAGCTGGCGTCCTTCCATCTTAGGATGCTGCTCAACGGAACCGTATTCGAGCAGGTCACCTTCAACCCGCTTCAACAGTTCCATGCCCAGCTCCTGGTGGGCCATCTCACGACCACGGAATCTCAACGATACCTTGGCCCTGTCCCCGTCACTCAGGAAACGTACCAGGTTGCGTAGTTTTACCTGGTAATCCCCTTCCTCCGTCCCTGGACGAAACTTGATTTCTTTAACCTGAATCTGCTTCTGGTTTTTCTTCGCGGCAGCAATCTGCTTCTTCTTCTCGAAGATCGATTTGCCGTAGTCCATCAGCTTGCAAACAGGGGGTACTGCATCGGCGGAAATTTCCACCAAATCCAGTTTGGCCTCTTCAGCCTTAAGAAGCGCGTCTTCAATTGACACAATCCCAAGCTGCTCGCCTTCAGCTCCAATTAACCGAACCTCGCGTGCCGAGATATTCTCGTTGATCGGGGCTTTCGGTGCAGCTCGTTTATCTTGTCTCATTTCACGCTTAATAATAATTACTCCGAATCTTGGCGACCACGCCGGGAAACCGCTTGTGCGAGAAATTCAGCGAATTGGGCGACCGGCATCGAGCCGAGGTCTGCACCTTCACGTGTCCGCACAGCGACAGTTTGCATTTCAACTTCCCGATCTCCAATCACGAGGAGATAAGGAACCTTGAGCAAAGTATGCTCACGGATTTTAAAGCCGATCTTTTCATTTCTCAAGTCGGACTTGGCACGAAACCCGCTTTCCGCGAGAATTTTTTCCACTTCAAGGGCAAAATCTGCCTGTTTATCAGTGATATTCATAATCACTGCCTGAGTGGGCGCCAGCCAGGCCGGGAACGCACCTTCATAGTGCTCGATCAGAATTCCGATGAAACGCTCGAAGGAACCGAGAATCGCCCGGTGCAACATGACCGGATGCTTACGGCTGTTGTCTTCGGACACGTATTCCGCGCTCAAACGGATCGGCAAGTTGAAATCGAGCTGCAGGGTACCACATTGCCAGACACGACCCAGACAGTCCTTCAACGAAAACTCGATTTTCGGACCGTAAAACGCGCCTTCGCCCGGCTGCAGATCATATGGCAGACCAGCACTGTCCAGAGCCGACGCCAACGCGCTTTCAGCGCGATCCCACAGTTCGTCGGAACCTACACGCTTCTCTGGACGAGTTGAAAGCTTCAGTTCGATGTCCTTGAAGCCAAAATCAGCGTACACATCCAGGGTCAGCTTGATGAACGCTGCGGACTCGGCCTGCATCTGATCTTCAGTACAGAAGATGTGCGCATCATCCTGAGTAAAGCCACGTACGCGCATGATCCCGTGCAACGCACCGGACGGCTCGTTACGGTGGCAGGCACCGAACTCGGCCAGACGCATTGGCAGCTCGCGGTAGCTTTTCAGGCCTTGATTGAACACCTGCACGTGGCAAGGGCAGTTCATCGGCTTGATTGCGTAGTCGCGGCTTTCTGACTCGGTGGTGAACATGTTGTCGGCGTAGTTCGCCCAGTGACCCGACTTCTCCCACAGGGAGCGATCGACGACCTGCGGAGTTTTGATCTCCAGATAACCGTTCTCGCGCTGCACCTTGCGCATGTACTGCTCAAGCACCTGGTACAAGGTCCAGCCCTGCGGATGCCAGAACACCATGCCTGGCGCTTCTTCCTGGGTGTGAAACAGGCCGAGGCGCTTGCCGATCTTGCGGTGATCGCGCTTCTCAGCTTCTTCGATCCGCTGGATGTAAGCAGCCAGTTGCTTCTTGTCAGCCCAGGCAGTGCCGTAGACACGCTGCAACTGCTCGTTCTTGGCATCACCACGCCAGTAGGCGCCCGACAGCTTGGTCAGCTTGAACGACTTTAGGAAGCGAGTGTTCGGCACGTGCGGGCCGCGGCACATGTCGACGTATTCTTCGTGGTAGTACAGACCCATGGTCTGCTGCTCTGGCATGTCTTCAACCAGACGCAGCTTGTAATCTTCATGGCGCGCAGTGAATACTTCGATCACTTCGGCACGCGGAGTGACCTTCTTGATGACGTCGTAATCTTTTTCGATCAACTGCTGCATACGCTGCTCGATCGCTGCCATGTCTTCAGGCGTGAACGGGCGCTCGTAAGCGATATCGTAATAAAAGCCGTCATCAATGACTGGGCCGATAACCATTTTTGCAGTCGGGTACAGCTGCTTGACTGCATGACCTACCAGGTGGGCGCACGAGTGGCGGATGATCTCCAGCCCTTCCTGGTCCTTGGGGGTAATGATCTGCAGACTGGCATCTTTTTCGATCAAATCGCTGGCATCGACCAGTTGGCCGTCGACTTTACCGGCGACGGTGGCCTTGGCCAGACCAGCACCAATGGAAAGCGCGACCTCGGCTACGGAAACCGGGTGATCGAATGAACGTTGACTGCCGTCGGGAAGAGTAATGGTGGGCATGGCGCCTCCTCTCCTAGTGGTGACCCCTACCAAAGGTCACGTGGGTTGGGATGAGCCAGTACGTGATCCGGTGGTATGCCTGCCTCACAGTGGCAGGAGCCTCGCGGCCAACCTTGAACCGAACCAGATGACTGGATTGAACAATAAAAAGCTGAACGACGAGGTTAGACAAGCTCTAGCCAGCAGCGAACAGATATAAAGGACGCGCATCCTATCACAGCTCAGCCCGAGCACATGCACGCCATATCACTTAATCACCGCCTCCAACACCCAGCCCAATAAAAAGCGCACTGAACTGGAGCGCCTCAAGGCCGTCAGATGGTTGTGTAACTCATAGCAATCCCGCTGTGCCTTATCGCTGTGCCTTATAAGGAGAACGCCATGAAGTTAAGTCTTTTCGCCCTGCTCGCCCCTATCGCACTCGCAGTGCCACTCAGTACCCAGGCAGCCATGAGCGCGCCAACCAAAACAAAATTTATCAACGACTGCGTCGCAACCGCGGGCCAGACGCTGGATCAGAAATCCGCAAAAGCCCATTGCGAGTGCGGCGCCGAACAAGTCAGCAAAAATTTCACCAGCGCTGAAATTGAAAAGATGAGCAATGCCAATCCGCCACCAACCCCTCAGCAAACAGCAAAAATGCGGGATTTAGTGGCTAAAAACTGCGCCGGACCAAAAAAATAATTGATATAGATGAATCTGGACTGTGACGCGGGGCGTACTACCCGCAAGTTAGCAGCGCTTTTCTGAAAGCCACGTAATACGTGCCTTGCAGCCCCGCTGTCGCAGCATGGACCTATGATTAATGTAGTTGAAAAGGTAAGTTCTAGGGACGTTATGCGGTTCCTTCTTACGACACTGACTCAAAGTTCTTACTGAAAAAGTTCTACATTCCCGCATTTCGACTATGATAGGCCGGTGTGCCCAGTTGGCCTGAGCAACACGTACACTGAAAAATTATGTTCTTGGAGATTCACCATGTCTAATCGCCAAACCGGCACCGTAAAATGGTTCAACGATGAAAAAGGCTTCGGCTTTATCACCCCACAGGGTGGCGGTGACGACCTGTTCGTACACTTCAAAGCTATCGAAAGCGACGGTTTCAAAAGCCTGAAAGAAGGCCAGACCGTTTCCTTCGTGGCTGAGAAAGGCCAAAAGGGCATGCAAGCTGCTCAGGTTCGTCCGGAGTAATCCGAGCGGTCTAAAAAAACCCCGTCACTGACGGGGTTTTTTTATGCCTGTAGCAAAACCACTCGACTCAACCGCAGTTAACCCGCACTACCTTGCCATTGGCGTCGGTATTCAGATTGACGCGATTAGAACGGTATTCCAGCGTGACCATGTCATTGGCACCGATGAATCGCGCATCCTGCGCCCCGGCCTTGGCCCGGGCTTGAGCCAGCAATGCAGCTGAAGCTTGCTGACCTACAGCGAACTGAGCACCAGCAGCGTCACAACGACCACTGGCGACGGGAGCATTCGGCTCTTGAGCTGCTGGCTCAGGCGTGCTGCTGCACCCTGCCATTAACGACAAAGCAACGACCAACCCGACTGACGATATTTTCCACGGCATACAGACTCCTTGACCGATAAACAAAAGCTGAACCCTTGCGACAGCATCCCAACCTATTCGTTGCAATACATGGCCAGTTAAATGCCATCAGGCCAGCCAGCTGAGCAGTCTGCCCGACCCACTCTGTGCACGCGAAAGCAAATCGTCACAAAACATGAGTAAACAGGCCTGAGGATTCCACGGCCACCAGTCAGCCCGCCTTAGGTAGCAGTGCTAAAAAGAATCTGAAGTGCTTTACTGCGCTCAGCGTTTGGCCATGCAGGTCACGCAGTTCATGGATCCCCTTACAGACGACGAGAAGAGGCAGTAATGGCAGTCGTATCTATCGATGCAGACATCAAGGCCAAATGGCCGCAGGGGCATTCATCACACAGCCCGGGAAACCCGGAAGAGCTGGCGATTATTGCAGTGGACTTGCTGGTGAAGGAGCTGGGAACTGAGGGCGCCCTTGCGTTCATCACTCAAGTGCTCGCCCGATACCCCAGCGAAACCGGTACAGCACAACGAGTGTCCTGAACCGGCCAGCCAAATGGCCGCTATTTGAGGCGTGATAACCGACTGGTCAGTAAGTCGAAAAAGCCCTGTGCGTCGCCGCTTTCGACCCAGAACACATTTTTATCCAGGCCCAGCGTGTCATACCAGTCAGCAACGGTCTGACCAAAACCTAAACCTTCGCGGCTGTCGATTGCCACGTTGATCTGCCTGCCGCTGAACAGCTCAGGCTTGAGCAACCATGCAATGACACTCGCGTCATGAACCGGTCCGCCTGGCAAACCGTAGTGAGCCATATCCAGTTTTACGTATTCGTTGAGAATACTGCCGACCAGTTTGCCTGCCTGATTATCCAGCGCAGCAATCTGCGCCAGACGCTGTTCGCTAGTCAGGATTTTGTGGGTTACATCCAGCGGCAGATAGGTCAGTTTGACACCGCTGGCCAGGACAACCTGAGCCGCATGGGGATCGGCGAACAGATTGAACTCGGCAACCGGTGTGATATTACCGCCATTGAAATGCGCGCCGCCCATCACCACGACTTCCTTGATGCCTTGGGTGATTTCCGGATCCTGCACCAGCGCCAACGCCAGATTGGTTTGCGGCCCGAGCATGGCAATGGTGATGCTGTGCGGCCTGGCCTTGCGCAACGTATCAATCAGATACTGCACCGCGTTACCCTGCGCCAGCCCTTGCGTTGGTTCATGCACGGGGACGCCGGGCAGCCCTTCCTGACCGTGAACATTCTCCGCGTAAATCGGTTTACGCACCAAAGGCTTCGAGGCCCCGGCATACACCGGCACGTCCTCACGGCCGGCCCACTCCCTTGCCAGCCGGGCATTGCGCGAAGTTTTGTCCAGCCGCACATTGCCCGCCACGGTCGTAATCGCCAGGACGTTCAACTCCTCGGGCGACGCCAGCGCAAGCAGCAACGCCACCACGTCATCAGCCCCAGGGTCAGTATCGATAATCAAATCGCGCTTTTCCGCGGCCTGGGTAACGCTCGCACTGAGAATGGACAATAGCAGCAGGCTCCGAAGCAACTGTGTGAAAGGTAACTGTTTGACGAGATGCAAAAGGTGCATAAAGAACTCCCTGTTCCAGAAAAGCGTCCTTGCGGACAGTCAGAAAACCACACCGGCAACCAATGCAATGTTGCTGTATGGCTCAAATTCGCCAGTACGGACGATTGCTCTCGCGCTTTTGCTCAAGGCCTTCAGCGCCTCGTGACTGAGCAGACGCTGCTCACCCAGATCACCATCCAGATTCAAACCTTCGATAACACTCAGGGCTGGCGGCTTCTTGAACATGATTTCCTCAGCCAGCACATGGCTTTCGACCTGCATTTCACTCAGGACGGTATCCAGCACGCTGGCGAAATCGGCTACGCCACGGGTGAGCGCCAGATCAATCAATTCAACGCCTGCCGGGATTGGCATGCCTGCGTCGACAATCATCAGGATATCGCCATGCCCCAGAGAGGCGATGACTCGGGACAGTGCGATGTTGAGCAGCGGTGTTTTTTTCATGTAAAAGCGAACCTTTGGACTTCAGCGCTATCGGGGATGGAGGGCTGCGCGCCAGCACGGGTTACAGATATTGCCGCAGCCTTCTGCGCGAAACGAATCGCGTCAGCTTCGGTGTGGCCTTGAGCGAGCGCAGCAGCGAAACCGCCAACAAATGTATCACCAGCAGCCGTACTGTCGACCGCAGTAACGCGCGGCGCAGGAAAATGCTCGCTCCCCTGTCCTGACGCCAGCAATGCCCCCTGCTCCCCCAGCGTGATGATGACCTTGCTCGCACCCGAAGCCAGCAGGGACTGTGTTGCGCGCTCTGCCGACGCCACCGAGTCCACTGCGATACCGCTCAGAATAGCCGCCTCGGTTTCGTTGGGAATCAGATAGTCGATCAACGAATACCACTGATCAGGCAATGCAGCGACCGCCGGAGCGGGATTGAGGATCACTGTCTTGCCCAACTCCCGCGCTCGACGCAGTGCATGCGCAACGGTAGGCAATGGCACTTCCAACTGACAAATAACGACCTGTGCAGCGCCGAGCAGAGCATCGAAGCGGTCAATGACATCCGGCGTGAGGCGACCGTTGCCCCCCGCGACAATAATGATCGCGTTCTGGCCATCGGCATCCACCACGATTGAAGCAATGCCAGTAGAAACATCAGCGACAGTGGTCAATCCTTGGCAGTCAATCTGCTCAGCCAGCAGAGCATTACGCAGTTGCTCGCCATAGGCGTCATCACCGACGCAGCCAATCATTGCCACACGCGCACCCAGCCGGGCCGCCGCAACGGCCTGGTTGGCGCCCTTGCCGCCCGATACGGTGGCGAATGAATCGCCGCTCAGGGTTTCCCCAGGCCCCGGCAATCGTTGCGCACGTGTGACCAGATCCATATTCAAGCTGCCGATCACCACTACCTGGGCGGACGACACGTCAGAATTCTTTTTCGCATTCATCGTTATGACTCGACGTAGTTATGACTCAACGTAATTCATAGAGCGGCGGTGCCGTAGACTCACGCAGCACGATGCTTGGCGCAACGACACGCTGCTCGGTTGCATCCTCGAACACGCCAGTGATGCGCCTTAAAAGCATCTGCGCGGCACTCTCGCCCAGCGAGACAATCGACTGCCCGACCGTCGTCAAGGCTGGGTATACATAGCGGCTCATTTCTATATCGTCGAACCCCACCACGGAGAGATCCCTTGGCACGCGGACATTACGCTCGGCAGCGGCGCGCAATACGCCGATTCCGATCATGTCATTTCCGGCAAAAATAGCGGTCGGTGGCTTACCTGCCAACAGGCTGACAGCCGCCTGATAACCACCCGGGCTGGTGTAGTCGCTTTCGATGACCCAATGAGGATCGACGTGAATGCCCGCCTCAGCCATCGCCCGCTCGTAACCTTGCAGCCTCAACCGTGCCACGCTGGTTTGCGCGGGACCATGAATACAGGCGATATGGCGATGCCCCAAATCAAGGAGATGACGAGTCGCCAGATAACCGCCCAGTTCGTGATCAATACGCACGAGATCAGCGTCGATACCTTCAAGTTCGCGGTCAACCACCACCATGGGCGTACGCACACCTGCGAGACCGCCGTCCAGCCCGGGATCCCCGCCCACCGAGGACACGATCAGCCCGTCGACGCGCTTCTCCAGCAACACCCGCAAATAGCCACGCTGTTTATCTGCATTGTCATCGCAGTTGCACAGGATCACGCAGAAACCGTTGCGCTCGCAGTAATCCTCAATGCCTCGGGCCAGCTCGGCGAAATACGGGTTGACACCATTCGGTATCAGCAAGCCGATGGTCGATGTGGACTTTGCCTTGAGGGAGCGCGCCACGGCACTGGGTACATAATCCAGCTGCCGAATGGCCGCCTCGACCTTGATCCTGACTTGATCGCTTACAGGCCGGGAATTGTTCAAGACATGAGAAACCGTCGTGTAAGAAATACCGGCCAGCGCCGCCACATCCTTGATTGTTGCCATGTCAGACCTGGCGCTTTGCGCGGTGACTGCGATAAGTGTCGAGCACTACGGCGATGACGATTACCGCACCGGTGATAATCCGCTTGGTTGGCTCCGTGGCACCGATTTGCGCCAACCCGGCTGCCAGCACCGAAATGATCAACACACCAAAGAAAGTGCTGATGATCGAACCACGTCCGCCCATCAAACTGGTGCCACCAATGACCACCGCGGCGATCACCTGCAACTCCAGCCCCGAGCCCGCGTTGGGATCGGCGGCTTCCAGACGGGAAATCTGGAACAGCGCCGCGACGCCCGCCAACAGGCCCATCATTGAGAACACCAGAATCTTGTATGGCTTGGGGTTGATGCCCGCCAGACGCACGGCCTCTTCGTTGGTACCAATGCCGATCAAGTAGCGTCCAAATACGGTGCGGGTGAGTAGCGCCTGCGCGGCAAAAATCACCAGCAAGGCAATGACAAACGAGGGGGAGATACCGAAGGCGAACGGGTTAGATAACCAGGCGTAGGCATCACCAATGTAGGCGGTGCGCGAATCGGTCATCTGGTAAGCAACACCGCGGGCCATCTCCAGCACACCCAGAGACACGATAAATGAAGGGATTCGCCAGGCGACCGTGATCGAGCCGGTAAGCGTGCCCGCCAGTGTGGCGCAGGCCATGCCCAACAACGCAGCCGGGAAAATACTCCAGCCCCAGCCAAGAATCGCCACGCTGACGGCGGAAGCTGCCAGAGCGAGCACCGACCCCACGGACAGATCAATGCCGCCGATAATCAGCACGAATGTCATACCTACCGCCAGCACCATCAGATCAGGAATCTGATTGGCGATGGTGCTGAACGTGTTGTACGAGAGAAAGTGATCGCTGAGCAGTGAGAACAGGACGATCATTGCCAGCAAGGCACCCGCAAGGCCCAGGTAGGTTCCCAGACCGAAATAAGTACCGCCACGTTTTGCCGGTGCGGAAAGAGCCTGTGAAGGGGTAGAGGTTTTCATCAAGCAGTCCTCGGCGCCGCTTCACTGAGCAGCGCGTCGCGTTTTTGATAGCCGGCAAATGCGGCGGCAAGCAGTTCGTCCTGGGTCCAGCTGTCGCGTTCGAAGGTATCGATCAGACGCCCTGCAGACAGCACGCCGATGCGATCACAGATCAACATCAGCTCACGCAGATCACTGGAGACCACGATCAGTGCCCTGCCCTGACGGGTCAGTTCGCCAAGCAGGCCGTAAATATCGAACTTGGCCCCTACATCAATGCCGCGGGTGGGTTCATCAAACAGCATGATCGGGCAATCGCGCTCCAGCCAGCGCCCGATAACCACCTTTTGCTGATTGCCCCCGGACAGCTCTGAAACCAGTTGCGCCGGACCAGAACTGCGAATACGCATGGCATCAATCTGCCGTTTTGCCAGGCTCGCTTCATCGTGAGCGTTGACCAGCCCGCCAGCCGATACCGCATCCATATTGCCCAAGGCGATATTGGCGCTGATGGACTGAGTCAACAGCAGCCCTTCGCCCTTACGATCTTCGGTAATCAGCGCGATGCCCTCGCGAACTGCGTCAGCAGGAGAGCGAATCGACACCACCCGAAGCGGGTTACCCAGTTCGATGCTGCCGCTGTCGGCCAGATCTGCGCCATAGATCAGGCGCAAAAGCTCGGTACGCCCAGCGCCGATCAACCCGGAAATGCCGAAAATTTCACCTTTGCGGACCTGGAATGAAACGTCCCGGACCTTTCCGCCACGCCCCAGACCTTTGACATTCAGGGCCACCTCACCAATCTGACGGGTTCCCAGATCAATCTTGTCACCCAGCTCCCGGCCGACCATCAACGTCACCAACTGCTCACTGCTGTAATTGGCGATAGCATCGACGCACACCAGCTTGCCGTCACGCAGCACGGCAATACGTTGCGCAACACGCTGCAACTCTTCAAGGCGGTGAGAGATGTAAATGATCGACACGCCGCGCGCCTGCAGACGGGTGATCTGCTCGAACAACATCTCGACTTCCCGGGCCGTCAGCATGGCCGTAGGCTCATCCAGTATCAGGACACGACAGTCACCGATCAGGTTGCGGGCAATCTCCACCATCTGCTGATGACCGATGCCTAGCTCACTGACCAGCGTATCCGGATCAATAGCGTCCAGCCCGACTTGAGCCATGGCCTTGATCGCGTCTTCACGCAGACGCTTGCGATTGATCCAGCCTGCACGACGCGGCAAGTTGTCGAGAAACAGGTTTTCTGCAACAGACAGGGTGGGCAGCAGATTGAGCTCCTGCATCACCATGCGCACGCCAAGCTTCTCTGCCTGCGTACGGTTTGCTGGCTGATAACTTTCCCCTTGAAATTGCATCTGCCCGGTAGTCGGCGTTTCCAGCCCGCCTATGATTTTCGAAAGGGTACTTTTACCGGCGCCATTCTCACCCGTGAGAGCGAGCACTTCACCACGCATCAACGTCAGGTCAATGTCGCCCAGCACGGGTTGCGCGTAGGTCTTACCTATACCGCTGACAGACAGCACGGCGGTTTGATCAGAAACCGACATAAAACTCTCCATGCACCTGCCCGATACGGGCAGATGCAGTCATTCGGCGAAGGGGTTACGGTTTGGATTTGGTGATCAGAGTCACCGGCGTTTCGATGACGCCATTAACAGTCTCGACCTTTTCACCCTTGAGAATTTTCAGGGCTGCGTCGATGCCGAACATGGCTTGCCTGGCGGCGAATTGATCGGCGGTAGCCAGCACGCGGCCGTCTTCGATCATAGGTTGAATCGCCTTGATGTTGTCGTAGCCAACCACTTTGACCTGCCCCGCCTTGCCTGCTGCACGAACGGCAGACACAGCGCCCAGCGCCATGCTGTCATTTCCGGCCAGCAGGGCTTTGAGATTCGGATGCGCATTAAGCATGGCCGAGGCAACCGCGTTGCCCTTGTCGATCTCCCAATTGCCAGACTGTACCGAGACGATCTTCATCTGCCTGGCTTCCATGGCGTCCTTGAATCCAGCTGTGCGCTGTTGAGCATTGGTGGTAGTCGGAACACCTTCAATAATCCCGACTTCATCACCCGGATTCAGGTCACGGGCCAGGTATTCACCCACCAGCTTCGCTCCCTTGCGGTTGTCAGGGCCCACAAACGGAACACTGATACCCTTGCTTTTCAGCACATCGGCATCAAGCTGGTTGTCGATGTTCACTACGGTAATACCCGCATCCATGGCCTTCTTGATGACCGGCACCAACGCTTTGGAATCTGCCGGGGCAATAACCAGCGCGTTGACCTTGGAAACGATCATCTGCTCGACGATGCGAATCTGATTGGACGTGTCCGACTCGTCCTTGATGCCATTGGAAATCAGGTCAAACTTGTCGGCGTTTTCTTTCTGATAAGCCTTGGCGCCATCTTCCATGGTGCGGAAGAATTCATTGGCAAGGGACTTCATGACCAGCGCGACTTTGGGCTTGTCCGAAGACTCAGCCGATAAAGCCGGGAGAGAGGTACTAGCGGCAACAGCAGCGAGCATAGCGACGGCAAGAACGCGTCCAGCAAATGGCAGCTTCATAGGTACACTCCGATCTTATGATTATTGTGTCGGGCAACACTTGACGCCCCCGGTCACGGACCATGGCGCAAACGTTTGCGAGATACGAACTATGAGAACCGGCGAAGGGATTGTCAACGCCCGGAAAAGCTAAAATCGAGGAGGGATTTATACCGTGATGTTCAGACCACCGCTTCGGTCCAGCTCTTTGAACAGCGAACCGGACATCAGCAATATGGTCCCGGTGATGGCTGATATCTGATTTTGAAAGCTCGCCACAACCGCGTTCCGGGCGGCGAGATTTGAATAGGAGGCGTTTTCCGCGGCTCGCATTTTACTTCGCAGATCACGCAACTGCGATTGAAGTTCGGCCAGACGCTTGAGCATCTGTTTTGCCGATGCACTCAGATTATCGGAGATATCGCCGCTCACCTGTTTGTCCCCGAGGGCGGTGCTATCGACCTTCTTCTCGTCTTCTGACAAGGCTTCTGCGCTTGCTGCGGAGCCTGCATTGACACTGAATGTAGATGCTGAGAAACCAAGCTCGGAAATAGTCATTACCGTCATCCTGAAAATTCGAGTCCTGCTTCAGCAATCGGCCTGTTCAGATTTTTCTTGAGGATTGAATGCCCAGCGGCGACCGCCAGACTATGCGCAATCACACAAACCCAAGAATTTGTTCCTACAGCAGAGTTGCGAAACGGCCCACAGTGAAATACTGTATGCTCGTACAGCAACCCAAGGAACCTTTCCGTGGCAAATCCAGGCGCAGCAACTCAATCCCTCCCCAACTCTTACGAACGTCTAGGCGTGCGAGTGCAAAAGATCATCAATTCGCCGACGGCGCAAAAAGCCAAAGCAGCATTGATATTCCGCCTGCCGGACGAAGTTGAGGACGAATGGAATCAGTTGCTTGAAGAGATCGCGGAAAACGACAACGTAACCCTCGCCTATCGGGATGATGGCGGCGTGCAAATTTTCTGGACAGTGCCGAAGGAAGATTGACGGCATGATTGTGCGATTTTTTACCCTGCTTTGTACGACACTGCTCCTCACCACTTCACTCACTGCTACTGCCGAAGCGCCCCACACCTTCAGCCAGGCTAAAAAGGTTGCCTGGGGTCTCTATTCGGCTCAGTCCACCGAGTTTTACTGTGGCTGTAAATACAGCGGTAATAAAGTCGATATCGCTGGCTGCGGTTACGTTCCGCGCAAAAATGCAACTCGGGCCAAACGCATTGAGTGGGAACATATTGTCCCCGCATGGCAGATCGGCCACCTGCGCCAGTGCTGGCAGAACGGTGGACGCAAGAATTGCACGAAAAACGACAAGGTTTTTCAGCAAGCCGAAGCCGACCTGCACAACCTGGTGCCTAGTATTGGCGAGGTCAATGGCGACCGAAACAACTTCAGTTTTGGCTGGCTTCCAACCCAGACCGGTCAGTACGGTTCCTGCTTGACGCAGGTTGATTTCAAGGCCAAGAAGGTCATGCCACGGCCTTCCATTCGCGGCATGATCGCGCGCATTTACTTCTATATGAGCAAGCAGTACAACCTGCGTTTGTCACGTCAGGATCAGCAGTTATACCAGGCCTGGAACAAGACTTATCCCGTCGAAAGCTGGGAGCGCCAGCGCAATCAGCGAGTCGCCTGCGTGATGGGTCGAGGCAATGAGTTCGTGGGCCCGGTGGACCTGAAAAGCTGCAGCTAAACGACTATCACGAAGGGCGTTGAGGGGCTTGTCCAGAGCCCCTTGAGCCACGTGAAAAAACACATCACCGCTCATCGGAGATGTGTACAAATATGTCTAAATCAGTGTAATTCTCGTCTTCCCTTTTTCAGACAAAAGGACATCTGGAGCAGCAGTACGATTCATGGCCGCTTGAAGTTCTTTGCAAGCCTGTATCGATCTCTAAATGAACTGGTAGCACGCTGTTGAGCCTCCTCGGCTCAAGCTTCCAGGTACCAGGAAGTACGCATTTTCAGAGATGTATCTCGACATCCCACAGGCAGGGGGCAATGATGAACGATCAGACGGATTTTGAAATTCATTATCAGTTTCGCGGCGAACCTCGGCACTTTTCTCATCAGGCACTACAGCTCTGCGAAAGCGATGCGCTGCACATTGCAACGCTGCACGCGGGCGTCTGGCAGCTAGACGACAGCGTTGCTACAGGACCGATCAGACCGGCGCTTCTTCAGGCAGAGATACTGGGCGTAACCCAGGTGCACTGGAAAAAAACACGCAAGGAAGAGAAAGTCTAAACAAAACGATTTCGAGGCGGTCCCACTTATCAAGCAGCGCTCATCAAACCAGCAACGCGAGGTAAGCATGACCATCGATAAAGACCTTGAAAAAGAAGTCCTGACCCGACTACTGCACGCCCACCCCACTGGCCTGGGCAAAGAAGTGCTGGACAACTATCGGGGGGAGAACGCAGTCGCGGACACCCTGGAGCATTTGCAGAAAGACGGCCTTATCCATGATGGCAGTGTTGATTCGACGGGCAAAGCGGGCCGCTCGTTGCATTACCCGATCAAGCTCAGCTCTGCTGGAGTTGTTGCGGCAAAGGCCTACGACGCGTAGCAGTACATCTAGCCCGACCTGCTCCAGGTCGGGCTTTTTTACGTCAGATTTCCGGGTATTCGCCCGTGCCTTCCGGCCATGGAGTCAACAGCTCAAACCCCGTCTCGGTCACCGCGACCATATGTTCCCACTGGGCAGACAACGACAAGTCTCTGGTCAGGACTGTCCAGCCATCCGGCAGGACTTTGGTGCCTGGCTTGCCTGCGTTGATCATGGGCTCGATGGTGAACACCATGCCTGGTTTGAGTCTCATCCCCTTGCCCTGAGCGCCGTAATGCAGGACTTGAGGATCTTCGTGATAATTACGTCCAATCCCGTGCCCGCAATACTCACGAACGACACTGAAACCTTCGCGATGCGCAACCGTCTGGATGGCATGCCCGATATCACCCAGCGTTGCACCTGGACGCACCGCGTGAATGCCCGCACGAGTAGCTTCATAGGTGGTATGTACCAGACGCTTTGCCAGCGGGCTGACCTCGCCCACGAAATACATCCGGCTGGTATCGCCATACCAACCGTCTTTGATAACAGCGACATCAATATTGATGATGTCGCCATCCTTGAGAATGTCTGACGCCGACGGTATACCGTGGCATACCACTGCGTTGGGTGAGATGCAGGTCGTTTTGGTAAACCCGTGATAGCCAACATTGGCAGGAATCACTTTCAGCTCTTTGACGATGTACTCATTACAGATATCGTCCAGCGCCTCGGTACTGATGCCTGCTTTTACATGCGGCGTGATCATGGCCAGAACGTCAGCAGCCAACCTGCCGGCGATTCGCAACTGAACCAGATCTGCTTCACTTTTGATGCTGACAGGGCCGCTCATCGAGAAGCTACCTGTGGCTGGGACTGAACAGGCGAGATATCGAAGGTCTGCGCACTCAAAACAATGCCATCGGCATTTTCAGTACGAATCAACATCTGGCAAATCTCGCTGTAGTTCAGCGCCGGGTGCAACTCGCTAAGCATGCCGACACGCATCCAGTGCTCAGCCTGAGCATTGATCGAACGGCTAAGCGCGGCACTTGCCGCGCGAATATTGGCGTGCATATGTTCGGAAATCTTGACCAGACCCATAATTCACCTCGAATGGAATATATGAAGCATATACGTTTCATATACAGCCAATCAAGTACAGGTGAGCTCCCTGACTCTCTGCCAGCCTCGATCACGACACCTGGCGAACCTCATCATTCGTCTCACAGTGGTATAAAGCTCAAGAGCCACTTCCATCAGGTTGAAAAAAGCTCAATCATTCGCGCCTATGCTTTGCATCAGGCGCGGTCTGGAGAATCAAGCGTGGCAAATTTCCTGCTGGGCTGGTGCGTGGTTTCGCTGTTCGGCACACTGCTGGCGTTGCGCTTGATACGCAGCGGGAAGAGTCGTCATGCCCGCTCGGCCGAAATAGCTGAAACTGAGCAGGATGCACCTGCAGACACTGAAGTCAGTCAGCCGCCAGCCGACTATGACATTCAACCGGGTGCCGGGCGTTGACGATAGCCATGGATACCAGAGGCTCGTAGACGTTGAACTGACGAAGCGCCGCCGCCAGGGCCAGAAAATCCTCGCGCTGCATTTCATCCATGCCAGCGATGATGGATATGTGATCAGTTGAAGTATTTGCAACGCATTCAAGGGACATGGCGACCGCCTCTTTCAAATTACTGTTTAAACATACAGTATTTGGATCAGCGTCATAACGCAAGCCAGAGGACGACGAACGGCGATGCTGCCGATCAGTCGCCCCGTCCGTTTTTGGGCTGAACGCCTACACAGCGGCGAGTGCTTGCAGGTTTTCCCACTCCGCGAGCGAAATCTCGATGCCGCCCGCAAGCGATTTTGCCCGTTCCACATATCGCCGATCACCCGGCATGCGCTCCTGCCCCACACCTTGCATCTGCCTGACCAGCTCCTCGCTACGCATTGCGAAGTGTTGGCCGCTGCCTTTATCCGGGTCTATCACAATCAGCAATTGCCCGGTCCAGGGAGTTTGCGCGCCCGGGTGTCCGGACCAATCGAATTCGAACGAGAAATTGCCGCCGGTGAGCGCAGCTGCAAGCAACTCAACCATCATCGACAGTGCAGATCCCTTATAGCCTCCGAACGGCAGAAGCGCCCCGCCCTCCAGGATCGCTTTGGGGTCTTGAGTAGGTTGCCCGGCGCGGTCAACGCCCATTCCGGCAGGCAAGGTGCGACCCGCTCGCGCAGCAATCTGCACGTCGCCGTTGGCAATGGCGCTGGTCGCCAGATCAAAAACAATCGGCTCCCCGCCTGCGCGAGGCGCAGCGAAGGCTATCGGATTAGTGCCAAACAGAGGTTTCTGTGCGCCATGGGGCACCACACATGTCATGCTATTGACCACGCTCAGCGCAACCAGCCCCTGTTCGGCAAAAGGCTCTACATCAGGCCATAACGCCGCAAAGTGGTGAGAGCTACGAATGGCCAGGATCGCGATACCGGCACTTTTTACTTTTTCGATCAGCAATGGCGTGGCAGCCGCCAACGCTGGCTGCGCAAAACCGTTGGCCGCATCCACGCGGATAAACCCAGCCGCTACGTCTTCGACTACCGGCACCGCCTTACCGTCGACCCAGCCACTGGCCAGTGATGACAAATAACCGGGAATGCGAAAAATGCCGTGGCTGTGAGAGCCGTCGCGCTGGGCACTTGCGCAGTTTTTCGACAACACCTTAGCCACTTCCTCCGAAGTGCCATGGCGCACAAATATCTTCCGCAGTACCTCGGTTAACTCGGTGAAGCCAAGGGTATGCATCTGATTGTCATGGGGTGCAGACATTGAAGACTCCAGAGGTCAGCGTTAACAACAGGAAGAGTGTCGTGACGATTGTCGAGGTTAACGCTCACCCTTGAAGAGGTGAATCTACACCATCAGTTTTGATCCAGACGCTTCTGAAAAAAGTAACGTCGATGCCCCGGTGGATAATCGTTAATTTGACCGCACTCGTTATAACCGAGGCTTCTGTAAAATTCAGGCGCCTGAAAATCGAACGTATCAAGCCATATACCTGTGCAGTTTTTCTCACGCGCCAGGTCTTCAGCCATTGCCATCAGACGCACGCCAAGCCCCTGCCCCCGGGCTTGTTCCGGCACTACCAGCAACTCGATGAACATCCAGCTATAAAAAATGCTGCCCTTCAACCCGCCGAGAACCTCGTCGCCTTGTTCATCCTTGACTAGCAGTGCGAACTTCTCCGCCCCGGACTGGCCTGCCTTGGCGACGTTGTAGGCGCGCAAGGGCGTTAGGATTGCCGATACTTCTTCTTCAGTAGGACTGGAGGTGTGTTCGATACGCACGTTCATCCATGGCTCCGTGAGAGGTTGTATATGAAAACCGACAGTTTAATACCGCAGAGCACTTAACAGGAGTGCTTAAACAATGCGTTAACGCGAATCGACCGCTATTACCCAAAAAATGGGCTGATGCGTTGATATTCAATAGCCACAACTGTTCTCCCCCGCTCCCACGCGCATGTAGAATACTCCTACAGCCGGAGTACCAATGAGCGACCCAATTCTCAGCGAAGCCGAATACGATGCCATCACCGATGCCGCAGCACATTGGTGCATGCGCATGCACGCCAGTGATTGCACGGCAGACGAGCGCCAGGCGTTTGAACAATGGCTACATGCGCATCCGCTGCATACCGTTGAATATGAAGCGATGCTGGAAATCTGGGATATCTCCGAGCAGGTGGTGCCGGTCAATCCATTGCCTGCCGACAACAATGTCGTGCGATTGCGCAATAACCCGGCAACCAAAGCGCCCGGTAAAACCTGGCGTAATTATGCCGTTGCAGCCGCCATCGTTGCGCTCGCCGTGCCAGTGGCAGGTTACATAGGCTGGAATCAGGGCTGGCTGCCGAATGCTTATGACAGTTATGAAGCCAACGGCAGTACCCGCCTCGTCACCATGGCAGACGGTAGCCGTGTGGAACTGAACCTGGGAACCCGTCTGACTTTCGCCAACTACAAGGATCGACGCAGTGTAGTGCTGGACAAGGGCGAGGCGTTCTTCGAGGTCAGCCACGATGCCCAGCATCCGTTTGTGGTGAAAGCGGGCCAAGGCAGCGTCAAGGTCACCGGCACCAAATTCAACGTCTGGATGTATCAGGATCAGGTCCG
Organism: Pseudomonas maioricensis; assembly: GCF_022790535.1. Taxonomy (GTDB): domain Bacteria; phylum Pseudomonadota; class Gammaproteobacteria; order Pseudomonadales; family Pseudomonadaceae; genus Aquipseudomonas; species Aquipseudomonas maioricensis. Next base: position 73,972 of record NZ_LOHG01000010.1, on the reverse strand, counting down.
GGTGATGCTGCTGGAAGGGTCAGTGCAAGTGGTCAGTGACAGCTCCCAACCGGGTAGCGGGTATCGCCTTGAACCCGGCATGCAGGCGAGCTACAAGAGTGGCGACTTCGAACCGCAGATCAGCGAAACCTACGCCAATGACAACATTCTGGCCTGGCGCAACGGCAAGCTGGTGATCAATAACCTGCCCTTGGCGCAGGCGCTGCCACTGATCAACCGCTATCTGCCACAACCGGTTTTGCTCGCTGACAATGCCACCGGCGCGATCCGCATCGGCGGCAGTTACAACACGCAGGACATGGTCGGTCTGGTGGCGTCGCTGCCCAAGGTCTTGCCCGTGACAGTGACCCGAAACAACGAAGGCAACCAGGTCATCAACAGACGACCTGGTGTTACGCCGAGGGGCTAGCCTGACAATCCCCTGAAGCAGGAGCAGCTCCCTATGGGAACTGAGCCTGGTTTGGGCGGCATTCCGACGATAAGACTGGACGCGATCTAAACAGATCCGAACCAGCCTTATCGCCGCCCTGAGATTACCTCTGCCCTTCCTTGATCACTTGCAACTGATAAGCAGGGTCTGCCGTGATCTGCTGCTCGGTGAATGGCAACACAGCCCATTGTTTTTTAGAGAACGCCTCGGTCTGATCCCGACGATGCGGCGATGTATCACGAGTTGACTCCGAGGGCGCCAGCAAGCCCTGAGCCTGCGGGCCGCGCTCATCGAAACTCACCACTTGCAAATAGCTGCTGCCACTGACGACTTCACGCTTGCCATCAGGACGCGGCACGGTCTGCATCGCGTTGTAAACGCCCAGAACAGCCGGACCACCGTGGATTGGCGTCTGCTGCTGGCCCGCAGTAGAGACTTGAATATCGCCCCAGTGAGTTTCTTCGGTCACACCAGCTTTACTCAGCTGTTCCGCCGACGCCAGCACCGCTGCATGCAGCGCATGCGTTACACCGGCTTGACGCAAATCCAGACCGCGAGGTGTGTGGACCGGATTGGCCGGGTCAAAGGCAATTCGCCAGGCATTCGGAACAGTCTGCAGCGCCTTGGCGATGTTTTGAAAATGCACGAACCCCACGCCTGCATCCAGATTGGCACTGCGATCCCACTGACGCATGCTCGTGCAAACACTTTTGACCGTTGCAGCGTCAGGTCCGGAGTAACCAGCACAGTACTGCAGCAGATCATCCAGCACTCCACCGGCCTCGGCGAGATACACCCGGTTATCCATGACCATGGCCTGCAGGTCCGCGATGCTAACCTTGCCAGCCTGCTGCAGGCTGCCGAGCCGATCCACGGCAAAACGTGTACGCGGCCCAAGCGGCTGGGCATCACGGCTGATCAGTGGCGAAAAGCCCGTCAATGGCTGTGCCGGGTTGGTCATCCACGCCGAATCATTGGAGTTCTGCAGATAATCGCTACGGCTTAACATTGGCAAGGCTGAGCTTGGGAAGATCCCCGGCTGTGCGGCTGACATATCGTTGTCCCAGGCGCAGGCCTTGCGCGAGCCATCCAGCACGATCATCTCCAAACCAGCAGAAGGATCGCTGCATTGCGCCAGCTTTTGGCTGCTGACATTCGGGACAACCGAAAAATTGGTGTAGAGCGTCTGCCCCTGATCGTCTACGGCTAACGTATTGACCCAAGGGATGCCCTGAATTTTCTGCAACGCGTTTTTCAACTCCGCAAGGTTTCTGGACCGGTTCATCGCATACCACTGCTGCATGACCCGATCATTGCCAAGGTTTGCGTCGCGTAAGCTATAGGCATATTCACGGTTCCAGTCCAGCTTGCCCGGCCACTGCACCACGGGGCCAAACTCGGACTGATAAATCTCGCGGGTTTGCTGCTGCGGCTTGCCATCCTTGTCGCTCAGCATGACGCTGACCCGGGTCTTTTGCAGCGGGCGCGATTGCCCGTCAACCAGATAACGAGTGGGGTCCTTGGGATCAAGCTTTAGCCGGTACAGGGTGAAGTGTTTGGAGGTGTCCACCGTATGGGTCCAGGCCAGGTGCTGGCTGAAGCCGATATTGATCAACGGCAACCCCGGCAGCGCGGCCCCCATGACATCGAGCTTGCCGGGTATGGTCAGGTGCATCTGATAGAAACGCATGCCGCCCACCCACGGGAAATGTGGGTTGGCCAACAACATGCCTCGGCCATTTTCAGATCGGTCACGACCAATCGCCACAGCGTTACTCCCCCTCTCCAGAGCAAAGTCCTGATCATGGGCGAGAGCACTGGTGAACGACGTCGAATCCATTGAGTGACTGGCGACGCTAGCAGCGGGCGGTGCGGCGGCGGCAAGGGCTTCGGCAAAACGCCCTACGCCGCCTTCTACCAGAAGGCGGCGGGTGAGTTTGACCTGATCGTCGGTGGTGATCGGACGCAACCACTGCGCCTGCAAACATTCGCCCTGATTACCGGCTTGTCGCGTCTCCGTCAGAAACCGGTTATACCCCGCGACATACCCCTCGACCAATTGCCGGACCTGTGGCGTCTGGGCCTTCCAGAACGCGGCCACAGCCTGAGGCGTATTCAGCCAGTTGAAGAACACATCGCTGGCCATGTTATTGCGCTGCTCGGTGGTCTGCTTCTCGGGACCAAAGTAACGCGAGCGCTCGCCGTTTACCGTGACCACTTCATTGGCCAGCAGGCAGAGGTTGTCCTGCGCGTAGGCGTAACCAATTCCGTAGCCAAGACCGCGCTCGTTTTGCGCGCGGATATGCGGCACCCCGAACGTCGTCCGACGAATCTCTGCGCCAGCCTGACCCTTAGGTAACTGCGCATGAGCACTGAGACTCAGGCCAAACAACAATCCGCAAATACACAACGTCGGCACGCGCTTGAAAATGATCACTCTGACTCCTGATGGCTGGCTTGTGGACAGGCACAGCCTTGACGGGCTGTCGCTCAGTTAAAGACGAAGAACATCAGAAAAATTTAAGGATTAACGGCTCACTGGGAGAGGCTTGAAACGATGATCGGTAAACTTTTTTTCGGAAAATGTTGAGGATTTTCAGCGCTCATACGTCTTAGTAAGTGAGGCAAGTATTTTTAGAGCCTGAAAAGGAATTTGCGCATGTTTAATCGTCAAGCCACCACCACCCGAACGATGCTGCGCCAGTCAGCCATTGCAGCGCAGGCCCAGGCGCCAGCGATCGATACAGAGCGTCAGGGCAATGAACCCATCAGGAAGCTGCTGAAAAGCTTTGGTCTGCGGACCAGTCTGGTCCGCCTGAAGGTCCTGGATGCGCTGCTGCACGCCACCAGCGAAGGGCAACCTCTGGGCGTTCGTGGCGTACACAGCCAATTGCTGAAGCTGGATATCCCGTTGTCATTTCTGAGTGTGCGGGAAGTATTGAAACGCCTGTGCGACGAAGGCGTTATTTTTCTCAATCCGGACAAGAGCTACAGCCTGCATCCTCAGGCGATGGAACAGCTCAACGAACCGGACAAGTCGGCACAGTAACTGCCCGGTTTGCACTGAGCCGCAAGCGCTCAGCGTTTGACCTTGCGGCGTATCACGCCGTTGATAACCACAACCAGCACGGCAACGGCGATGGCGATGTACTGGAAAGTCTTCTCGGTGATGACACCGCTGGCCTGCAAACGAGACAGGCCCAGCATGATCGCCAGTACCGCCAGGGCAATCAGCAGCGAATAAATCAAACGTTGTTTATTGGTCATTACAAGGTTCCTGAAATCTTCATGGACTGCACTCGTTGCGCACAAATGCGCGCCCATCTTACGCTGATGTGCCAAGCCTGACACCGGCATCCTGCATGCACTGGCCCTACAGCCAATTCGCCTCCCACACCTGACAGATACCCACGCCAGAGCACATCCGGACAACGCTGGTTACAATTCGCATGGTTTAATAGCCTCTATTCAAGGCCGCTCATGCGGCCTTTTCGTGATTAGCAAGGAGTCAACCATGCCCCATGAAGGCAGCCTGTTGCAGGCCGCAGTCGTGTTTCTGTTTGCCGCGGTTTTGACCGTTCCACTGGCCAAGCGGCTGCAACTGGGGGCCGTTATCGGCTATCTGTTCGCCGGCGTAATCATCGGCCCTTCAGTACTGGGGCTGATCGGCAATCCGGAGAGCGTCAGCCACATCTCTGAACTGGGCGTCGTACTGCTGTTGTTTATCATCGGCCTCGAACTTTCGCCAAAACGCCTATGGGTGATGCGTAAAGCAGTATTCGGCGTAGGCATGGCGCAGGTACTGTTGACGGGACTGGTCATCGGCGCTATTGCCCTGCTCGCCTTCGGTCAGCCACTGAATACTGCCGTTGTGCTGGGCCTGGGGCTGGCGCTGTCTTCCACAGCGTTCGGCCTGCAGAGCCTGGCCGAACGCAAGGAACTCAATAGCCCTCACGGTCGACTGGCGTTTGCCATTCTGCTGTTTCAGGACATCGCGGCCATTCCACTGATTGCCATGGTGCCGCTGCTCGCGGGTACCGATGACAAGCTCAGCGCCAGTGATGGCCTGACTCACGGCCTCGAAGTACTAGGCGTTATTGCGATTGTGGTGGTAGGTGGCCGTTACCTGCTGCGGCCGGTATTCCGTATCGTGGCCAAGACAAAAATCCAGGAGGTGTCCACGGCGACCGCATTGCTGGTGGTCATCGGTACCGCGTGGCTAATGGATCTGGTGGGCGTGTCCATGGCGCTGGGCGCTTTCCTCGCCGGGCTGCTGCTGGCCGACTCCGAGTACCGTCACGAGCTGGAGTCACAGATCGAACCCTTCAAAGGGCTGCTGCTCGGGCTGTTTTTCATGAGCGTGGGCATGGGCGCCAACCTGAGCCTGCTGCTCAGCGAGCCGCTTGTTGTGCTGGGGCTGACGCTGCTGCTGATCTTCATCAAACTGCCACTGCTGTTTGTTGTTGGCCGTCTGGCAGGTGGGCTGGGTAAACAAAGCGCTTTACGACTGGGCATCGTGCTCGCCGCGGGCGGTGAGTTCGCCTTTGTGGTGTTCCAGATCGGCAGTGATCAGGGTCTGTTTGATGCCCGTCTATACGACACGCTGGTGCTGACCATCACCTTGTCCATGGCGTTGACCCCACTGTTGCTGCTGGGAATTGCGCACTGGCTCAAACCCAAGCCGGTTACCGTGGAAGTGCCGGACGAATACCGGGATATCAACACCGATTCACCTCGGGTAGTCATTGCGGGCATGGGCCGTATGGGGCAGATCGTGGCGCGGATTCTGCGTGCGCAGAATATCCCCTTCGTTGCGCTGGATACGGCAGTAGAGTCAATCGAATTTTCCCGCAGCTTCGGCAACGTTCCAGTGTTCTATGGAGACCCGTTGCGCCCTGAGATCCTTCGCGCGGCAAAAGTCGAACAGGCCGAGTTTTTCATCATTGCGACTGATGATCCCGACATCAATATCAAGACGGCCGAGCTGGTCAACAAGCTGTATCCGAACATCAAGATCATCGCTCGTGCCCGTAACAGACAGCACGTGCATCGCCTGCTTGATGTCGGTGCGCAGGCCGTTCGGGAAACGTTTTATTCCAGCCTGGAAATGAGTCGACGTACGCTGGTAGGTCTGGGCCTGAGCCAGACCCAGGCCGATGCGCGTATCAGTCGCTTCAAACGTCACGATGAACAGGTTCTGGCAGCGCAACATCTGGTGTATGACGATGCGGCGAAGGTACTGCAAACCGCTCGCGAAGCCAGGAAAGAACTGGCGCAGTTGTTTGAAGCAGACCGGCAGGAAGAGGAAGCCGGGAAGGATTGATTGCGAATGCAATCGCTTTTAAAGCTTTTGCATGCCGTGCCACGCAGTTCGCAACGACGCGAGATTAGCGTCGGCAGGCCGAGTGGAGGTGTCGTGGTGGGGTGCGCTCGGCATGGATGCCGAGCGAGCGCCGTTGGGCCATGGATGGCCCGTCGGCGCGTCGCCCCACCACGGCACCGGAAGGAGGGAACCGCCGCGCAGCGGGGGCCGGACGTCAGCGCAAAATGGTTTCGCCCCTTTGCCGTAACAAAGGGGCCCGTCCGTTAGGACGGAACAAATATCAGCAGCGCAGCAATTGCCGCTGATTCAACGCGCCTCAATAACCCTCCAACACAGATGCATTCGGTTTACGCATACGGCCCATCCCAATACCGCCCATGCATGCCCAGTTTTTTCTTCAAGCGTTTAGGCAGACGCTTTTCCTGCTTGCTGAGTTTGTAAGCAACCAACTTGGCAGCATTGCGAATAAACGACAGTGGCCAAAGCAGAAAGCGCCGAGGGCCAAGGAACTTGAGCTCTGATTTGACGTAACGCATCCCCTCCCCAGCCACGCCACCAAAGGTGTCGTAGATCCAGGCCTCGCGAGACTGGAACACGCCAATATCAAAATAGCGCCGAAACTCTTCCCACACGGTGTAGTTGTGCGAGTGACGGCACACCGCCGAGCCTTCGTAGGCCACCTTCCAGCCAGCCAGAAGCATTTTGGCTGTGACATACATGTCTTCAGAGAGGATCACATGCGGCGGAAAACCACCGACATCCAGCAAGGCCTCGCGGCGATAGGCCGCAAACGAGTTGGACATGAACGGAGTCTTGATGCCTAGCACCGGAGCATCTTCCAGAGTCTTGATCTGTGAAACCGGCGGATAGTTGAACAGGCGGGCATGCTGCGCGAGCAAGCTGGCATCTTTGTGAGGCAACTGACGCCCGCAGACAGCCCCCACCTTTGGGTCAGCGAAAGGCAGCAAAATATTGGCAATGGCCTCGACGTCCTCGACGTAGGCGTCCTGAGTCATATAGACATAGACGTCATAATCGGGATTGAACTCAACCATCATTTGCCGTGTGCCGCCGTGGTTGAAATCCTTGCTGTCGACGCGGATCACATTGGCGCAACGCGAACGCGCCAACTCAAGGGTTCCATCACGGGAACTGGAATCGACAATCAGCGTGTCAAAAACGGCTGTCTGAGTTGCCAGAGAATCCAGTAACCGCTGTAAATCGTTTCGCCCGTTATAGGTCGGGATGACACAAGCCACTCTCAAAGACGGCATAACAAAACTCCAGGGCGAAATTCGAATGCCCAACTTGTCAGCGTTTTTGAGGGTAGCTCATGCCTCGCGGATAGACCATGCGGATGGGTAAAAACCCAATCAACCGAGCACTTCACTCAAAGGAATGAAGTTGACCCATTCCCCCTCTGCCACTGTACTACCCTCGCGCACCTCGATCAGGCCATCGGCCCAGGCCGCACTGCGCAACACGCCAGAGCTTTGGTTTTTGTAAAACACTGCACGCCCTTGCTCCAGTCGTCCGCGTAAATACTCGCGGCGATTACCGGGCTTGGTCCAGACGAAACCAGCCGGTACTGGAAACTGTAGAGGCGTGACGTCGGCCACACCCTGACGGCGTAACAGATAAGGACGAGCCAGCAGAGCAAAGGTCACCAGCGTCGAGGCAGGATTGCCTGGCAAGCCAATCACCGGCACGCCCCGAAAATGCCCGAATGTCAGCGGTTTTCCAGGCTTGATGGCAAGCTTCCACAGCGACAACTCGCCCTCTTCACGTAATGCGTGCCCGAGAAAATCAGCCTCACCCACAGAAACTCCGCCGGTAGACAGGATAAGATCCACATTGCTGAGCGCGCCCAACGCTGTGCGCGTCTTTTCCAGATCGTCGGGCAGAATCCCGGCATCGACCACGTCGCACTCCAGTCTTTTCAACCAACTGCATAGCAACACGCGGTTGCTGTTGTAGATCTGCCCCGGCCCCAACGGCTGCCCCGGCTCGATCAGCTCATCGCCGGTCGAAAGCACGGCAACCCGTATGCGTCTGACGACTTGCAACTCAGCCAGCCCCAATGAAGCCCCCAGCCCAAGCTCGATAGGGCCAAGGCGTGTACCGGCGGCGAGCACCTTGTCGCCTGTTCGGGTTTCCTGACCCTGTGGACGAATGTTCTGATCAATCTGCAGAGGTTCGGTAAAACCCACGCGCTGATCGGGAAAGACCTCAGCGTTTTCCTGCATTTCGACACAATCAGCCCCCGCGGGGACCGGAGCCCCCGTGAAGATTCGTGCACAGGTACCAGCGGCCAATGGCTCTGGTGCCTGCCCGGCAAAAATCCGCTGGCTGACCACCAGTGGCTCGCCTTTCCAGTCCGCCAGACGCAACGCATAACCGTCCATGGCGCTGTTGGGCCAAGGCGGAAGGTCAAATGTCGCAATCATGTCCTGGGCCAGCACACGGCCTTGGGCTTGCGCCAATGGCACTGTTTCGGACTCGGTTACTGGCGCTGCTTCAGCCATTTCCAGCAAACGTGCCAAGGCCTGTTCGACCGGCATCAAGGGCTTGTTCATTGGCGCTTTATCCACGTGTTGCGCAAGGCTCGGCTTGCTTCAAATGCGGCACGAAGTTGCAGGGGCGAAAACGGTTGTCCAGTTGCTGGGCGAGAATGCCGTCCCAACCGGTACGCACCGCATTGGTCGACCCGGGCAGACAGCACACCAGCGTACCGTTGGCCAGACCCGCCAGCGCGCGGGATTGAATGGTCGATGTGCCGATATCAGGTACTGATATCTGACGGAACAGCTCACCGAAACCATCGACCTGTTTGTCCAGCAGGCACGCAACCGCTTCCGGCGTGCTGTCACGACCTGTGAAGCCCGTACCGCCGGTAATCAACACGACTTGCACTTCATCATCGGCAATCCAGCCAGCGACCTTCGCACGGATCTTGTACAGATCATCCTTGAGCAGAACGCGCTCGATCAGGCTGTGACCGGCCTCAGTCAGGCGATCGACAAACATCTGGCCGGAGGTGTCAGTTTCCCGGGTGCGGGTGTCACTGACCGTCAAAACAGCAATATTCAGCGGTACAAAGGGGGTGTCAGCCTTGGCTTTCATCGCTCAGTCCAGTTGTAGAGAAAACAGGCCGGTGTTATATCACAGCACCCCATTTCACTGCTTCGGTCGAGTCGCTCATGCCAGATGCCATCACCCTTCCCGCCTGTTCAATCCTGCTGCTGGCCGGTGGTCAGGGTCAGCGTATGGGCGGCAGGGACAAAGGCCTGATCCCGTGGCAGGGCGAGCCGCTGATACAGCATCTGCATCGGCTGACCCGGCCGTTGACCGACGACCTGCTCATCTCCTGCAATCGCAACCTGGAACACTATGCGGTTTACGCCGATCGACTGGTGCAGGATGGCAACGACGAGTTTCACGGGCCATTCGCGGGCATACGTGCAGCCCTGCCCCTCGCACGCAATTCGCATCTGTTGGTTTTGCCATGCGATGTGCCATCGATCGACCTCTCATTGCTGCAGAGCCTGCGGGAAACGTCGCTCAAGCACCCCGGGCAACCGGTGATGGTACGCAGCGGAACACACTGGCAACCCCTGCTTTGTATTATTCCGACCCACCACGCAGAGGCTTTTGAAGCCGCCTGGCAGAGCGGTGAACGCAGCCCGCGCAGGGTGATGGAACGTCTTCATGCAGTTGCCGTGCAGTGTGACGCTGACGATCCGCGGCTGGCCAACCTCAATACTCCGGAGTTGCTGACCCGGACCACCGGCTGACTCAAGCCTTGCGCAGCGACTAATATTGATTGAACTTGCTGAAGACAGTTACGTCTTAACGTCAGTTAACCAAGAATCGACCAGGAGACACCGTAATGAACCAACGGACCCTTCCCGCTGCCTTTTTGCTCGCACTGGGCCTCGCATCCCTTGCTGGCTGCGCATCGCCGACCGTGATCACCTTGACCGATGGCCGGGAAATTCAGGCCGTCGATACACCCAAGTATGATGAAGATTCGGGCTTCTACGAGTTCAAGCAACTTGACGGCAAGGAAACTCGCGTCAATAAAGATCAAGTACGTACCGTCAAGGACCTCTGATCTGGCTGCGGTGTAGTAGATCTAAAGAAACCCGCCAAGTGCGGGTTTTTTATGGGTTACGAAAAACACCGGATTACCAGTCCAGACGAATCTCGCTCTGAAATTGCCGCGGCTGCCCTGTGACCGGATCACAAAAGCGCAAGCTTTGAGCGAGCAATTTCAAGGGTCTGGCGTAATCGTCCACTGCGTCCTTGATTACATCCGGGTAAAAAGGGTCATTGCAGATACCGGCTCCCAGAGCGGCCATGTGCACCCGCAACTGGTGTTTTTTGCCCGTCACCGGGTACAACCCGTACCGCCAGAGATCGCCGTTGCGTTCGCAAACCTCCATGGCGGTCTCGGTATTACTGGCGCCGTGCCCTTCCTGCATGCGAAAGAAAGGCTCGCCATCGATCAACCGGCTTTTGTGCACGCGGGGGAATTCGATACCCGGCAATGCAGGCGCAATGGCTTCATAGCGCTTGTCGATCTGACGGGTCGGGAACAGTGACTGATAAGCAGAACGGGTCTGCTTGTTGGCAGAAAACAACACCAGCCCTGCGGTGTGTCTGTCAATCCGATGCAAGGGCACCAGATCAGGATTGTCCAGTCGACGGATCAAACGGCGCAGCAATGTCTGTTCGACGTACTCACCAGCGGGCGTCACCGGCAGGAAATGAGGCTTATCGGCAACCACCAGGTGCTCGTCTGCATAGAGAATGGATTCCAGAACCGGAATCGGCGTCTCATTGGGCACTTCACGGAAGTAATGAATGCGCAGGCCTTCCCTGTAAGCCAGATCTGCGGCTACAGGTTTGCCATTTGCATCCAGCACACGTCCCCTTGCGATACGATCAAGCCACTGCTCGCGGCTGATGGCGCTGAAATGCGCGCACAGACAATCAAGTACAGTCACCCACGTGCCGGGTGGCAAATACAGCGTGCTCGCTTGGCTTTTGGCGGCGGAAAAAACAGACTCGGACATACGGGGCTCACGGAGAAAGGCTCTTGGGACTGCTCTTGATGAGCCGCAGGCATTATCACCCAAGAGCCTGTTCATCGCGAATCGGCGGAGCGTATCAGATCACGCCGCACGCAACCCGATCACCACCCCCCCCTAGAGGTTTGGGCATATCAGAATGGTTGTCTGCGCCCGCATGGATCATCAGTGCATGGCCTTTGACGTCCTTGAGTTTTTTCAAGCGAGGTGCCAGAACCGGGTAATTGGCCATACCATCTTCAGTGACATAGATCGCTGGCAGGTCACCCAGGTGACCGTTGGCGTAAGGCCCCAGATGCTTGCCGGTTTTTTTCGGGTCCCAATGCCCACCGGCCGCCTGAGCGGCAATTTTCACACCGTCTTTGGTCGCCGTTTCACAGCTGGCATTTTCGTGGATATGAAAGCCATGAACACCCGCAGGTAAGGAAGTCAGGCTAGGCGTGAAAAGCAGACCGTATTCAGTTTCCGTGATGATGACTTCGCCAATCGGCTTCGCTGCGTCCGTAGCACTGACCAGATTCATCGGAACCGATAACGAATCGGCGAGTGCGGTATTCAGAGAAAATGCGCCAATAAGGCCAAGCCAGAGATAAGGTTTCATCATTCGTCCATTTGCTGAGAAAAATGCAAGGCAGTCAAAAAGGCCTGCCCGGATGAAGGTTTACCTAGTCTTTTACACACTCAACGGCGCAAAGTTCCACTCAATATCGTGTACGGATGTTTGCCAGCAGTCTGCGGTGTGCATATCGCAGGCAATCAGCGCTCAAAGGAAGCGCATATCCGTTGCCGCGGTTTGGTCTCGACACCTACGATAAAAAGCTGACAACCCGCTCCACACTGAACGGCCAGTCCAGCTCCGCGCCGGTATCAACACGACGCAGGACAGGGATACGCAACCCGTAGGTATCGACCAGGCGCTCGCTGTCACCGATGTCTACCAGTTCGACCAACAACCCATGCTCCACCAGCGGCATCAACTCAGCCTCGGCGACTTCACAAAGATGGCACCCCAAGGTGCCGAACAACTGGCATTCAGGAGGCATGCAGGCAACCCTCAATACAGGAAATTAGCCGCTATTTTAGGCCTGCTGCAGAGGGTCGTCGAGCAAGGCTCGGTTGCGAAAGCAGCAAGCTGGATTCAAAGCGGTTGCTCGGGAACCCGCCACTCTGGTGCCCTGAAAACCTGTTCAGCACCGGAGATACGCATTGATATACGGTCCAGAATCGATTCTGCGGTGTACTTGGGCGTAGTGGCATTGAAGGCAATAAGCAGCAACCCCACCAGCAAGGCTGCAGAAGGAATTCTGCCTGGCTGGATATTCTCCAGACCCAGTAAAAAAAGGCAGGCTGCCAGCGAGCCCAACAGTGCACCAGCAACAGCTTCGGGCAACGGATGGATGAATGGCGCAACGCAATAGATGCTGAACATCCAGCCCACCGCCAAGCCAATTGCTGCTGCGGGCCAGTTCAGTAGCGGATGAACCTGACGGGCGAGCAGACTCAATCCTACCGTGAGTACCAGGCACGTATTCATCGCATGGCCACTCAAGACATAAATGCCCAGACTTTCCAGTGCCACGCCCCAGCCTTTGAAAAGGATTTTGCTGACCGCCACGATCGAGTAGACCGCGAACACTGTGGCGATCCACAGAAGTGCCGAGCGTCGCGAACGGGTCATCCATAGCCAGCCGGTGATAACCAGTGCAGCAGGCAACATCACGGTGATGCCGCCGTAAGGGGTAATTGACGCGAGCTGTATATCCAACTGTCACTCCAACAGGGAGTTGCCGCCAGAATCCTACTGCGCCCGCTCCAGGCTAGATGAGCGAGCTCGAAAGTGTTTGCGGGCAAACGTGTTGGCCCGATCCAGCACCGGCTTCTCGAAACAGCGATAACCGACCCAGCCGTAACATAGCACCGCACCCATCATCAGTGCGCAGAAGAAAATATTGTCCATGAGGCTGGCAGGCCAACCGCCCAACAACTGCCAGATACGCCCGATAACGCCCAGCACCAATAGATGTGACAGATAGACGGTGTAAGACATGTCCCCGATTAACACCAGTCCCTTTGGCATCGAGACATGCCCACGACGCTCCAGCAACGCCAGCGCGAAAACCAGCGTAGCGAACACCACACCGACTATCACCATCCTCGAGAAGCCGTGTCCTTCAAACAACCCGTAAGCACCTATCACCGGAATCCCCAGCAGCACCGCCGCAGCCAAAAGCCCCCAGACAGCAGAACCAGGAATACGCGCGCTGTTCGGGCTGTAAAAGAACAGGGCCAGTAATGCTCCGGCGATAAATTCCAGTGCATAAGGGTGAAGGATCACCGCCAGCACCGGCGAATACTCCTGCCAATCCTCCAGCGCATTGAACACCAGTAACACCAACGCCCAGACAGCAAGCAGCCATGGCAAGCTGCGCTCTTTGAAAAACAGCAAAACACTGAAAACCAGGTAGAACCACAACTCGAACACCAGTGACCACGCCACCATCACCAGCAGCACCTTGTCACTGGGCAGGAGCAAGAATGACCGCCACAGGTTCGACTCGCCGTGAGCGCTGTTGACCATTCCTGGCTGAACCAGATAAACCAGCAAGGTGATGAAAAAATACAACCAGTACGTGGGGTATATACGCGATACGCGATTGAACAGAAAACGCTGCCGTTCAACGCCGTTCTGGAACCGCCCACGACTGACAATCACCATCACGAAACCACTGATGACGAAAAACAGATCGACACCTAACTGAAAAAAATCCAGCCAGCCCGGCAAGAGCCTGTCGCCCCCCGAATACTTCAGTTCGACGGCCGTCATGTGGAAAAGCACCACGCCCAGCACTGCAAGGCCCCTCAGCCCTTGAAGGGAATACAACCGCTCCATGCCACTCTCCAGCCCATGCCTGAACGCCACTGAACGGCGACAGTACTGCCATGATTTGCCAAAAGACAGTCCCTGTAAAACGAGCACCTCTTTCGGCGAGTAAACCAGCGGACTGTCGCCAAAGCAGTCCCCACGATTTAGCGTCGGAGTACAGCATAGCCAAATCCTGCCCCGATGAGGCCAGGTCTTGAAGGTGTCACAACAAACGGCACTGTCAGGACATGCCCCGAGACAGAGCGAATAAAATCGTGGAAACTCCGGGCACAGCGCTTGCGTCCAGATAACGCCTGCTCGAACGCGCTCCTGATAAGCGCACAGCTAATGGCCGCGCACCAACACACCGCAAAACAGGCCCGAACGGATACCTGGATTTGATGTGGCATTGAAGTGAACCTTCAGCAAGCCCCTGGACTCGAAAGCCCATACGCACCTAATGGAGAGAAAAATGGCACGCCAAACAGCACAGAACGCTCAGGAAATCTTGATGGCTGACTTTCAGGTCCTGGTTGCCGATACGGAGAAGCTCCTGGAACACACCGCTTCACTGGCAGGCGAGCAGGCTGACGAATTACGTAGCCAGATCAATGAAAGCCTGCTGCGCGCCCGCGAAACCCTGAAACTCACCGAAGAATCACTTCGTGAGCGGGGCAAGGCCGCCGTCGTAGCAACCGAAGATTATGTTCAAACCAACCCATGGCAGTCGGTAGGCATCGCGGCTGGCGTTGGTTTTCTGATTGGCCTGCTGGCAACAAGGCGCTAACGATTATGGCTCTGGGAACTGAATCCGGTCAGGCATCAGACCAGACCTCATCGTCGCCGCGGCGGCTTGGCGCGGCTGTCCTCGGGTTGCTGCACAGCCATGTAGAGCTGTTCGGTATCGAGCTTCAGGAGCAAAAGGCCCGTACTTTGAGCCTGCTCCTGTTCGCCGGCCTGGCGCTTGTCTTCGCCTTGCTGCTGCTGACGGGCCTGTCGGCATTACTACTGATCGTACTGTGGGACAGCTATCGTCTGGCCGGCATTATCGGTCTATGCGTGTTCTATACGTTGTGTGCGCTGTTTTGCGCCCTGCGTCTCAAAGCTGCCATATTCGACGAGTCCTCGCCGTTCAACGCGACACTCGAAGAACTGGCCAATGACCGTGAGCGATTGATGCGATGAGTCTGCCCGAATCTCACCAGAAACATTCCCGCCGCGAATTGCGCAAAGCGCTGGTTCGCCTGCGCATGGAAATGCATCGTCAGGAAATCCGGCAGGAGTCGAACAATCTTCTCCAGCCGTTGCGAAGGGTTCGCGGGATGGGTACCGACTGGCAGGGCGCGCTCGGCATCAAGCATGCCCCCTTGTGGGGTATGGGTGTCGTTTCGCTGCTGGGGTTCCTCGGCGGTAAAGGCGCAAAGGGCTCGCGTCCTGGCGGTCTGACCCGGATCATCAAACTCGGTGTAAGCCTGTTGCCTGTTATCAGAATGGCGTTAGGGTCCTCCCGAAAGCGCTAGTGGCAATTGGCTGCGTTCTTGCAAGCAGCACCTCCCTGTCAAGTTGGATCGATGGCTTCAGATTTCACTGAAGCCATCGATTTTGCTGTGGAAATTTTGATTTCAACTGCCGAGTTTACTGAGGAGGCCATGTGATTGATGGGCAACCTATTGCCTGCTTTCAGCCGTTCATTGATACCGCTACTGGCCGTATTGCTGGTGTTGAAGCATTGGGCCGTGTGCGCAAGGACGACGGCCAGCTAAAGTCAGTGGGTCCGCTGTTCGCAGATCCGAAAGTGCCTGCCGCTTCATTACGTCGCCTGGATCGCATCATCCGCGACAACGCTCTGAGCCGATTGCATGAGGCGCCCGACGACTGGTTTCTGAGCCTGAATATTTCACCCCGGTGGATTTCTCGCCTGCGCCCGGGGCAACCTCTACCCAGCCTCAAGCAACTGCAACGAAACGGCGTAGAGCCTCAACGCATCGTGTTTGAAATCACCGAACTGGATGGCAATAGCCAGCGTCTTGCGGAAGTAGTGAGCCGTTACCGCGAGGCAGGTGCACGAATCGCCATTGATGATTTCGGTGCTGGCTACTCGCAACTGGACCGCGTACTGGCTCTGCAGCCCGACATACTCAAGCTTGATATGCGCTTGTTTCAGGCAGCAGCAAAAGGCGGGCCGAGCAGCGACATTGTTAAAGCACTGGCCCAAATGGCAGAAAAAACCGGCTGCTGGATTATCGCCGAAGGAGTCGAAACGGAAGCCGAATTGCACTTTGCCCTGGAGTGCGGCGCACGCTATGTCCAGGGTTTTCTGTTTGCTCCCGGCGAGCAAACCTTCTTCCAGCCAGATGCATTCGTTGAACAATTCGCCCGTCTGCGCGACCGCTACGTGCAGAAAAAGCTGGCGGAGCGAGCACTGGTCATGGGGCTGCGCCAGCAACTGGCTTCGTTGATGTCTATCCTGCAACACTGGGACCAGAGCTCACTCAACCAGTTGCCACAACTGCACGATTACCCTTGGCTGCTGCGTTTCTACCAGTGCGACCGACACGGTACTCAACTCACGCCCAACCTCGAGTGGCGCAACGGTGAATGGCGGTCTGACGCTGCCTACATTGGCCACAATTGGTCCTGGCGCCCCTACTTCTATCATCTGCTTGCAGAAGGCTGGCATGAGCGCCGCCTGATCCTCTCCAATACCTATCGAGACGCTACCACTAACCAGTATTGCCTGACCGCTGGACAGTTTTTCGACAATGACCAACGCATTCTCTTGATCGATGTTGACGCAGCGGGCTTCTGACCCCCTTGCAGCCGGGTCCTGGAACCCGGAAGCTAGGCGGTCTTAACCGACGGAGTGAACGCCTTGGATTGGCAAACCCTGCTCAACCGCGAACGACTTGGCAAAACCCTGCACAGCCCGGAAGAACTGGGGCGCAGTCCTTTCCATAAGGATCATGACCGAATCATTTTTTCCGGGGCATTTCGTCGTCTCGGGCGCAAGACACAAGTCCATCCGGTGTCGAGCAACGATCACATTCATACGCGCCTGACCCACTCGCTGGAAGTCAGTTGCGTCGGTCGTTCATTGGGTATGCGGGTTGGTGAAACACTGCGCAGCGCCCTGCCCGACTGGTGTGATCCCAGTGATCTGGGCATGGTCGTACAGTCGGCTTGCCTGGCGCACGACATTGGCAATCCTCCGTTCGGCCATTCCGGCGAAGACGCTATCCGTAACTGGTTCAAACAAGCTGCCGGCCGGGGCTGGCTCGATGCGATGAGTGAGGTTGAACGCAACGACTTCCTCAACTTCGAAGGTAACGCACAGGGTTTTCGAGTCCTGACGCAGCTGGAGTATCACCAGTTCGACGGCGGCACACGACTGACTTATGCCACCCTCGGCACCTACCTGAAGTACCCATGGACGGCTCGCCATGCCGACTCCCTGGGCTATAAGAAACACAAATTTGGCTGCTACCAGAGCGAGCTGCCGATCCTTGAACAGATCGCGCAGAAACTGGGGCTGCCACAACTTGAAGAGCAGCGTTGGGCGCGGCACCCATTGGTCTATCTGATGGAGGCCGCAGATGACATCTGTTACGCCCTGATCGATCTTGAAGACGGGCTGGAGATGGAGCTGCTGGAGTACGCGGAGGTAGAGTCGCTGCTGTTGGGGCTGGTCGGCGATGATTTGCCTGACACCTATCGCCAACTGGGTCCTGATGACTCGCGTCGGCGCAAACTGGCGATCCTGCGCGGCAAAGCCATCGAGCATCTGACCAACGCCGCTGCGAGGGCCTTCGTCGAACAGCAGGACGCATTACTGGCCGGTACGCTCAGTGGCGATCTGGTCGAACACATGCATGGCCCGGCAAAGCGCTGTGTACTGAGCGCCAAGGACATGGCCCGCAAGAAAATCTTTCAGGACAAGCGCAAGACCCTGCACGAGATCGGTGCTTACACCACGCTTGAAATACTGCTCAACGCTTTCTGTGGCGCTGCACTGGAGCAGTTCGGCGGCCGGGCGCCCTCGTTCAAGCACAGGCGCATTCTCGATCTGCTGGGCAACAATGCGCCCGATCCTCATGCCCCCTTGCATGCATCATTCCTGCGCATGATCGACTTTATTGCTGGAATGACCGACAGCTATGCCAGTGAAATGGCCAGGGAAATGACCGGCCGCTCAAGCCCTATGTAAAGCAGGCACTGCCGCCCGGCGTCCTTGAACGATTGGGCGGCAGCCCCCCCTTCTCAGCAGCAAATCTTCGACAACTTCAGACGCTTCCTACATTTTTTTAGGAATCGTCTTATCGCAAATGTCTTCGTGCCTGCCTGATACTCCCCCGCTTGAGAGCCATTAATGGCCGCCTCCACTTACTCTTTCACTGGCCATTGTCGATGCTGCCCGACGCCTGCAGCTGTGCGCCGGTCGGCGCCAGGCCTGCGCCAGCTTCTGCCGGACTACCTGATGTTTAAACACAACTTACGCATTCTGCTCGTGGAAGATCACCCCTTCCAGTTGATTGCCACACAGATACTTCTGAATAATCTGGGGTACTTTCTGTTAACCCCTGCCCTTACCGCAGCGGAGGCCATGCAAGCCATCCAGCGAAGCGCCGAGCCATACGATCTGCTGCTTTGCGATCAGTGCCTGCCAGACGGTGAGGGTTTCGACGTCATCGAACAGGCCTTCAAGGCTGGAATGGCACGATACGCGATCGTTCTGAGCGGCCTGGACACGCCTCAACTGCAGGCCCTCGAACAACTGGCGGCTAAACGTGAACTCCCTTTGCTCGGTTGCCTCAACAAGCCGCTACACGGCCCGGATCTCTCCAGGCTGATGGCGTCATACTTCCCGGACAGCTAACCGCCCCCATGCACACACGAGGCGCGCTGATGGATCCGAAAAAAACGCTGCAGACCCGGCACCCTTTCGAGCTGTAGTGAACTATGCTGATACAACTACTGAAAGCGTATAAACTACCTGTAGGTTAATTCCCAATCGCAATAAACAGCATGATCATCGGCACTTAATAGCGCCCTGTATTCCCACTCATTTTAAACATTGCGCGTTACAAAAACGAGTTCCCGCGTACTCCAATACGCTAATTATTGTAGGAACTTTCCTATATATCACCTATAGCAGGGTCTCTTCATGTGCCTGCCTGAACATCTGAGCTAAGGTGCGCGCTTTCCTCGCATCTCGTATGGATTGAACTATGAACTCAGTTTTTATCATCGATGACCATCCGGTCATTCGTCTTGCCGTAAGAATGCTCCTGGAAAACGAAAACTACGAAGTCGTGGGCGAGACTGATAATGGTGTGGATGCAATGCAAATGGTCCGCGAATGCATGCCTGACCTGATCATTCTGGACATCAGCATCCCCAAGCTGGACGGCCTCGAGGTACTGGCCCGCTTCAATTCCATGGGGCTGGCTTCGAAAATACTGGTGCTAACCTCACAAACCCCAAGTCTGTTCGCGATTCGGTGCATGCAGTCAGGCGCAGCAGGTTATGTCTGTAAACAGGAAGATCTGAGTGAATTGCTCAGTTCGGTAAAAGCAGTATTATCCGGCTACAATTACTTCCCAAGTCAGGCACTGTCTACGCCCAGTGGTGAAAATGGAGAGCCCAGCGAAATAGAGCTTTTTAAACTGGTCAATGATCGCGAACTGATGGTATTGCAGTTGTTCGCTCAGGGTCGAACGAACAAGGAAATTGCTAAAGGCATGTTTCTCAGCAACAAGACCGTCAGCACTTACAAAACACGCCTGATGCAAAAACTCAGGGTCAAAACCCTGGTAGAACTAATCGAGATAGCAAAACGCAACGCGCTAGTGTGAGGAACAGGATGTCCAAGCGCTTTAATTACTACTTGATCCTGACCACGAGCATTTGCTTTGGCCTCGGGTGGCAGACCGCTGTCGTTGCGGCCGAACTGTATACCTTGCTGGGTCGCTCCAGCATTGGGCATATGGAGCTGCAACTGGACAAAGCGCAATGGCAGTGGATACGCGACAAGCGCGAATTGGTCCTGGGGACTTCGGCCCCTGACTATCCGCCTTTCGACATGACACTTAACGGTCGTGATTACGAAGGGCTTACCGCTGACTATGCGAGCATTATTTCCAGGGCGCTGGACCTGCCTGTCAGAGTCCTGCGCTTCGAATCCAGACAGACAGCCATTGCGGCCCTTGCGACCGGGCAGATAGACCTGCTGGGCAGCGCGAACGGTTTCGAAGCGACAGACCGGAACATCAAACTCTCAACGCCCTATGCCGTAGATCAACCCGTGCTCGTCACCCGGATTGGCGAAACGCGCGCACTCTCTGACGGCCTGGCGGAAATGCGCCTGAGCATGATGTACCACTATCTGCCCCCCGAAGAAGTTCAGAAGCTTTACCCCAAAACGGCAGTGAAAACCTATCCATCGTTTCAAAGCGCGATCAATGCCGTTGCATTCAATCAGGCGGATGTCTTTCTCGGAGACACCATTTCCACCCAATACATGATCAACAAGGGTTACCTCAACAACATCCAGATGGCTAATTTCAGCCGGCATGAGCCTGATGGTTTCAGCTTTGCGGTAGGTGGCGAAAACAGTCAGTTGCTGGACATACTCAATGCCACCCTCAAAGCCATTCCGGTCGAAGAGCGCATCGCAATATCTAGACGCTGGGGCGCCAGCGACCTGATGCTGACGGACCAGAAGCTCCAGTTGACCCAGCGGGAAGAACGCTGGATCCAACAGCATCCTACCGTCAGGGTTGTCATCAACGAGTCTTATGCGCCACTGACATTTTTTGATGCCAGCGGCAATTTTCGCGGGATAACCGCCGACCTGCTTGAACTGGTGCGCCTGCGTACCGGTTTACGCTTCGAGATCAACCGCGCGCCCAGCATGGCCGACGTGATGAGTCAGGTCAGCCAGGGTCAGGCGGACCTGATCGGTGCCCTGATCTCCAGTGAGGAGCGAGAGGATCAATTCAGTTTCAGTCGGCCCTACCTGGACAATTCATTCGTACTGGTCACCCGTAAATGGCCAGAAAACTCGATCAATCTGGATCAACTGAGCGGCAAGCGGGTCGCGATCCCGTTGGGCAGTCCAGTCATGGCGTTCCTGCGACGCGAGTTTCCCGCAGTGGTCCCTATAGAAGTTGATAATCCGTTTCAAACGCTGGAAATGCTTGCTCAGGGCCGGGTCGAGGCGGCAATTACCTCGCTGGTAAGTGCCAACTATTTTCTGGCATCGGGGATTTTTGAGAACAGACTACAGATCACGACGACGGTCGGTGACAAACCGGCTTTGATTGCGATGGCCACCTCCCGGAAAGCGACTGAGCTGAACAGTATTCTTGATAAAGCACTGTCGAGCATCGCCCCTCAGGAACTTGCGGCGATCAACAATCGCTGGCGATCTTTCACCCCGGCTGGCGGCAACTGGCAGGATTACCAGCGACAGATCTACCAGATTGTATTGGGTGCAGGTCTCTTGTTATTGGGCTCTCTGGCCTGGAACGCGTACATGCGGCGCCAGATCAAAAAGCGCGAACAGGCCGAACGAGCCTTGAACGACCAGTTCGAATTCATGAGAGCACTGGTCAATGGCAGTCCGCACCCTATCTATGTGCGCGACCGCGAAGGCTTGCTGCGCATGTGCAATGACAGCTACCTGAAGGCTTTTGATGCGCGACGTGAAGACATCCTCGAGAAAAGTGTCACTGAAGGCGTCCTGAGCAATGTTTTCGAGGCCAGGGAATTTGCCAGTGATTATCAGCAAGTCATGGCCAGCAATAGCCCGAAAATCCTCGATCGCACCCTGCAGATCGGAGAACGACAGCTCACGATATATCACTGGATTCTGCCCTTCCGGGATTCATTGGGCGAGGTAAAAGGCATTATTGGAGGCTGGATCGATATCAGCGAACGTCGACAACTGATCGAGGACCTGCGCGCCGCCAAGGACCAGGCGGACAATGCCAATCGAGCCAAAAGTACCTTTCTCGCCACCATGAGTCATGAGATACGAACACCGATGAATGCGGTGATAGGCATGCTCGAGCTGGCGCTCAAGCGCGCTGACCAGGGCCATCTGGACCGGCCGGCCGTAGAGGTCGCTTACAGCTCGGCCAAGGACCTGCTGGAACTGATTGGAGACATCCTCGACGTCGCACGTATTGAATCCGGTCGCCTGACCTTGAGCCCGGAACGCGCCAACCTGCGTCAACTGGTTGAGTCCGTAGTACGTGTGTTCGACGGGCTGGCCCGACAAAAGAGCCTCAGTCTTCTGCTCGACCTGGACAGTGGCATCAATACCGACGTCCTGGTCGACCCGCTGCGCTTCAAACAGATTCTTTCCAACCTGATCAGCAACGCGATCAAATTCACAGAAAAGGGCCAGATCAAAATCATCTTGCAGACCGAAAGCGAGACCGATTCCCGACAGTTGCAATTACACGTACGGATTCAGGACACGGGCATCGGTATCAGTAAAGAAGATCTCCAGCGGTTGTTCGAGCCTTTTGCTCAGGCTGACGACAATGGTCAACAGGCACGCACCGGGGCCGGTCTGGGACTGGTGATCTGTCGTAGCCTGTGCGAGATGATGGGCGGCACGCTGGAGTTGAGCAGTGAGCAGGGTCAGGGCACACAGGTCAACATGACCTTCAGCCTCACCACACTGGAACCTCTGGCGATATCCGCAGAACACCCTGCAAGCGCTGCACAGGCCAACGCTGCGCTGAATATTCTGGTAGTCGACGACCATCCAGCAAACTCCTTGTTGCTCTGCCAGCAACTTGAGTTTCTCGGGCATCGCTGTGCGGTAGCGGAACACGGCGCACAAGGCCTGGAACTCTGGCTGGCAGGCCATTTCGATGTCGTCGTGACTGATTGCAATATGCCGATCATGAATGGCTATGACTTGACCCGGGCGATCCGTAATCAGGAACAAGCGTCTCGCCAGGCGCCTTGTACCGTTCTGGGTTTCACCGCCAACGCACAACCGGAAGAGAAACAGCGATGTCGCGAAGCCGGTATGGACGACTGCCTGTTCAAGCCTATCAGCCTGAACTCCCTGAACGAGCGCCTGAGTAACATTCACCCACGGGATGAAACAGTGCCCGACACCGAACAGACTTCATCCGCAGAACTGCAGCCCGCTTTCAACATGGGCAGCATCAGTGCCCTGACCGGTGAACGCCCCGAGATGATTCGGCGATTGCTCGAACAGCTCCTGCACAGCAGCGAAGAAGATCGTATGGAGCTTGCCGTTCTGCTGCCAGCCAAGGACCAACACGAGTTATGCCTGCTTGCGCACAGGATCAAAGGTGCCGCGCGAATCATTCGTGCAACCCAGGTGATTGAGACATGCGAAGCGTTAGAGGATGCGTGCATGGAAACAACGACCGAAAGCGTCATCCAGGAACGTCAACGAGCCATCGAAGTTGCAATGCTTGATCTGGAACAGGCGCTGCGGGAGCAGCTGAACAGAGCGGCGTAAGGGAGGAATGAAGAAAGGGATGAGGCGGCAGGCATGAAGCCTGCCGCCCTGACATCAGGCTGCCGGATTGATCGGCGTTTCCGGGTGCCATGCGTCCATCAGCGGGCTGACTTCAACTTTGGTCAGTTCGCTGCGACCCTTGAGCCATGCTTCAACGATTGCACGCTGCTCTTCGCTGACAGAACCGCGTTTGGCGAGGCAAACCAGACCGAAGTCATCACCACCAACGTAATCAAGACCATTGGCGTCCATGGCTTCAGTCAGAAAAGCGTCGAGGAATGCGTCGATCGCCTGGTCATCCAGATCTTCCTTGAAGTCCAGGTTCAGCTCAAAACCCAGCTCCTGGAATTCATCAACGCAGAGTTTTTTGCGCAGACGACGGGAACGATTAGTGGCCATTGGAACAATCCTCTTGAGTAATATCGGGGCGCACTTTATCAGCTTGGCAAAGCAAATGCCCATAAAACCGGCGCAGTCAGACCAGCCAGCGCCATTGATAGCGACACTGTGCTGCATCGCAATGACAAAAATACTTGGCCCGGACGCCTGACCAAGGCACAACTCGCCCACGGTTGGGGCATAATGCCGCTCTATTCAGACGTATTACATATTGTTAACGAACCGTTTCGGCGTTCTATTTGAGTCATCTGTATTTTTTATCGAGGGAATCCATCCATGCCCTCTCGTGTCCCGTCTTTGTTGTAGGGGTTGTTGAATGATCAAATCATTGCGTCCATTGTTTTTTGCCTCGCTTCTTTTACCGCTGGCCCTGCCTGTCTACGCCGCGCCTATCAATACTTCACTCCCCCCCAAAGTTCAGCAAGCGCTCAAAGCCAGCAAGCTGGGTAATGACGCGCTTTCATTGGTGATGTTGCCCCTGAACGGGCCCGGTACGCCGACGGTGTTCAATGCCGATGTTTCGGTGAACCCGGCTTCAACCATGAAACTGGTCACGACCTACGCCGCCCTTGAAATGCTTGGGCCTACCCACCAGTGGAAAACCGAATTCTTCACCGACGGCACGCTTAATAACGGCGTATTGCGTGGCAACCTGTACCTCAAAGGCGGCGGCGACCCCAA
Source organism: Pseudomonas maioricensis (assembly GCF_022790535.1). GTDB lineage: Bacteria > Pseudomonadota > Gammaproteobacteria > Pseudomonadales > Pseudomonadaceae > Aquipseudomonas > Aquipseudomonas maioricensis. The sequence continues at coordinate 49,672 of NZ_LOHG01000010.1, read as the reverse complement.
GCTGAACATGGAAAAGCTCTGGTTGCTGATGCGTGACCTGCGTGCCAACGGCGTGCAGCAGGTTACCGGCGATCTGGTGCTGGATCGCAGCCACTTCGTACAACCGCAACTGCCTGTGTTCGATGATGATGGTAACGACAGAAACAAGCCGTTCCTGGTCAAGCCTGACTCGCTGATGGTCAATCTCAAGGCGCTGCGCTTCATCACACGCAACGATGGCGGCAAAGTCATGGTGTCGGTTGAGCCGCCGATCGCGACTATTCGCGTCGATAACCAGGTCAAAGCTCTCGCGTCCAAACAATGTGGCGATGTTCGTTACAACCCCGTCACCCAGCCGGATGGCACGGTTAACGTGACTGTCACCGGCCAACTTGGCGATGGCTGCAACTCGCAGACTTACCTGTCTCTGCTGGATCACCCGACTTATGCAGCAGGTGCCGTACGGGCGATCTGGCAGGAGTTGGGCGGCACCATTCAAGGCAAGGATCGGGTGGACGTAGTACCCGGCAGCGCCAAGTTGCTGGCCAAGGCTTTTTCACCAGACCTGGTTGAAGTGATTCGCGACATCAACAAATTCAGCAACAACACCATGGCTCAGCAGTTGTTCCTGAGCCTGGGCTCGGAGTACCGCAACGATGCTGATGGCGATGACGCCAAAGCAGCACAACGGGTGATTCGTCAGTGGCTGGCCAAGAAAGGCATTACGGCCCCTCATCTGGTCATGGAGAATGGCTCTGGGCTCTCTCGGGACGAACGCGTCAGCGCCCGGGAAATGGCCATCATTCTGCAAGCCGCGTGGAAAAGCCCCTACGCAGCAGAATTCATGAGTTCTATGCCGCTTGCAGGCATGGACGGCACCATGCGTAAGCGCCTGAAGCGCACTCCGCTGCTGGGTGAAGCGCATATCAAGACCGGCACCTTGAACAACGTTCGCGCTATTGCTGGCTTCAGCCGCGACAGCAATGGCAATACCTGGGCAGTGGTCGCCATCCTCAACGACCCACGACCATGGGGCGCTTCGTCAGTGCTCGATGAAGTGCTGGTCGAGCTGTATCGTCAGCCGAAACTGGGCGACAACACAGTCTCTATACGGCAGCAGTAAGGACAGGGAGAGTTGGCGGGTGATTCAGGTCGCCCGCTTGCCCCTATCAGACAAACAGCAATATGTGCTTTCTGTAGGAGCTGCCGAAGGCTGCGAAACATTTTTCCTGACACACCGCCATCGCAGCCTTCGGCAGCTCTTACAAGACCAATGTTTGCCAATCCTCACAAACTGGCTGCCTCCTGCCTCTCACACGCAACCCGATCCCGCCCCGCCTGCTTGGCCGCATAAACCCCGGAGTCTGCACGCAGCAGCAGCGCATCGGCCCCCTCACCTGCCCGCCAGCTCGCGACACCAAAACTGGCCGTGACCAGCCCGACACCCTCCACTGGATGGCTGCGCAACACAGTCCAGAGCTGAATCGCCAGTTCGTGAGCCTCAATGGCCGTGTTGCCTGGGCAAAGCACCATAAATTCCTCACCGCCCAGTCGACAGAAGACATCACTGCGGCGCAATCGAGTGGTGATTCTTTGGCAAATGGCCTGTAGCACCGTGTCACCGACCGCATGCCCATACTCATCATTGATGCGTTTGAAGTGATCAATATCGAGCATGATCAGCGACAACGACCCGCCATGACGATGGACACGGGCCAATTCAGCATTCAAGCGTTCCTGGAAATAACGCCGGTTGTAGGCACCCGTCAGCACGTCAGTTACCGACAGCGCACGCAACTCCTCCTCCACACGCTTCATGTCCGTGATCTCGGAGAGGAAACCATGCCAGATAACCGCACCGCCGGGCTGCGCTTCAGGCGTTGCGTGGCCGTGCACCCAACGCAGCCCATGCCCTGGAACATTGAGTCGGTACTCAGCGTGCCAAGGCGTCATTTGTTGCGCCGAGGCGTACATGGAGTCCTTCACGCGCTGCGCATCCAGAGGATGGACACGAGCAAATACCGATTTGAAATCCAGCAGCATCTGCTCATGAGTCATGCCATGCAGTTCGCACATCCCATCGTTGATGTAGTTGAAACGCGACTGACCGTCGGCGTCCATCTGGTACTGGTAGATACCGCCAGGCACATGCGCGCTGATTTTCTTCAGCAGAAGGTCTCGCGCTGCAAGTGCTTCATAAACCAGCGTACGCTCGGTGATATCAATACAGACAGCCAGATACCCTACCCACTGTTCATGTTCGTTGCGCACTGCGGTGACCAGCATGTTGACCGTCAGCGAACTGCCGTCATGGCGAACGAATGTCCACTCGTGGGAATTGTGACCATTCGCCTCGTTTGCCTCGACAAAGATCGCCTGACTGGCGGTAACCCGATAACCATAAGCCTGACTCAAATGCTGAGCATGGTCTTCCAGTTCGGCAGCCAATTGCAGGTCCTTGAGCTGGAAATGGCCCAGCACCTCCTCCTCGCTATACCCCAACATCTTCTGCGCGCCCACGTTGAACGTACTGATCACCCCGTTCAGATCCGTCGCAATGATTGCAACATCGGTTGCCGCATTCAGTACATTGCTGAGCTCCCCATGCGCACCACGCAACTGCCGCTCGCGCACACGCAGTTCGGCTGTACGCTCATCAACCAGGCGCAAGGCACGCTGGCGCTGACTGACCAGGTTGTAAAGCAGCGCGCTGAGTAGCAGGCTCAACAACCCACCCATGAAAATCACGCTGCCAGCCAGCGACTGATTACTGTTCATGAACATCTCGGTGGGCCGGATATCCAGCAGGTAGTCACGATTCGCCATGCGTAATAACGTGCTGACCCGTATTTCATCCGATGCGGCAGGCGTGGCCGATTGATAGAGCAACTGCGGTTCCGCTGGCGATGTCAGGTCCCGCATGGTCAGTGTCAGGTTGTCCTGAGACGGTAGCCCCTCAGTCATCAACTTGCTGAGGCTGATGACCGCCATGACAAAGCCACTGACCTCGCTTACCGGGCTATTTTCAGCGGACATGACGGGGCCCAATAGCAACACGCCGCTGGAATTTTCCGGCTCAAGACCGACAAGATTGACTCTTGGTGTTGCGACCATTGCGCCCAGCTTGCCAGCCAGATCGATGGCATCACGGCGCACACTTTCAGACCCGATATCAAAACCCAGCGGTAACGGCAGGCTGCTGCGCGACCGGGTAAAGAGCATCGGGAAATAGTCGGGTCGGATACCGGCCGTTTCGAGTGTCCCGTTTTGAGCTATCTGACGAATCGTAAAACCCGTTAACCCCTCGGCTACCGCCTGCTGCTCAAACGAGTGGCGCTGTGCGTTCAGCACTTTTGGCGCCCATGAATAAGCCTGAGTGCCGATCAGTAAAGGATCAGCGAACCCATTGAATTCAGCTCGGGTGACGGTATCGGAGAACGTGAAGAAGCGCCGCAGGCTATCCAGACGATAGGCCTGGCCATCGAGGCGCTCCTGAATACGACTGAAGCGTTCATTGGCCAGCAGATCGAAACGCTGACGCAATTGGCGCTGATAGAGATCGAAGTTGGCCACTGCCAACACTGCCGTCAGAACGGCACCCACCAGAAAGGCAAATGTCGCGACGACCCACGCAGAGGCCTGTTCATTGATAAAGCCAAGAATCTTGGGGCGAATCTGACTCGTAGGCATAAATCGGACTCGTGACGCTACAGCATAGAGAAGCGTCACGCTGGCTGTAGCTCAGTTATAGCTATTCGCCAGTACTTTGCCTAGCCTGAGCCTGCCCCATTTGCGCATCGATCCGCCACAAATGCGAACGGATCGATGCTCGCCGAGCCGATTATTTGGCTGTGATCTTCCACGCCCTGTGGATTTTGCTGTTGCGGGCGAAGTCAGGATCAATGGTCTGGCCAGTGATTTCTTCCACGGCATAACGCTGTGCAAGGTTTTCATCGAGGACAAACTTGCGGAAGTTGTTCGAGAAGTACAGTACGCCACCTGGCGCCAGGCGAGCCATGGCCAGGTCAAGCAACTGCACCTGATCACGTTGTACGTCGAAAATCCCTTCCATACGCTTGGAGTTGGAGAAGGTCGGTGGATCGATAAAGATCAGGTCGTACTCTTCACGGCAGGCTTCCAGCCAGGCCATGACATCGCCCTGCTCCAAACGGTTTTTGTCGGAGAAGCCATTCAGCGACAGGTTGCGACGCGCCCAATCGAGGTAAGTCCGGGACAGGTCAACACTGGTGGTGCTACGCGCACCGCCTTTGGCCGCATGCACGCTGGCTGTTGCGGTGTAGGCGTACAGATTGAGGAACCGCTTGCCCTCGGCTTCACGCTGGATACGCATGCGCATTGGACGATGATCAAGGAACAGACCGGTGTCCAGGTAATCCGTCAAATTGACCAGCAGCTTGATGCCACCTTCATTGACTTCAACAAACTGGCCCTGAGCACTTTGCCGCTCGTACTGTTTGGTACCGCTCTGACGTTCGCGGCGCTTTATCACCACGCGACTCTTGTCGACATTCAGCGCTTGAGGGATCGCTGCCAGGGCATCGAACAAACGGGCAGAAGCTTTTTCCGGATCGATGGACTTTGGCGCTGCGTATTCCTGAACGTGAACCCAGTCCTGATACAAATCGATAGCCAGAGAATACTCAGGCATGTCGGCGTCATACACGCGATAGCAATCGATGCCTTCACGACGCACCCATTTGCCCAACAGCTTGAGGTTCTTCTGCAGGCGGTTGGCAAACATCTGCCCGCCTTCGCTCAGGCGCGGCTGTTCGACAACCACTGGGGCCGGCTTGATCGGATTACCGTTCTTGTTGTACTTCTCGTACTTGCCTGGCGTGACCAGCGGGCTGGTGTCTTCCGGTTCGACTTGCTCACGCTCAACCTGACGCTGTTCGGCCGTGCGACGCTCGCCCGTCACGAACTGGTCGGGCAGGACTTTGATAAGCAGCAACTTGCACGGCAAGGCACCGTTCCAGAAAGCATATTGCTTGTGACTGCGAATCCCCATGCGCTTACCCAGATCCGGCGCGCCGGTGAACACCGCAGCTTCCCAGTTCAGGCAGGCCTGGCGCAAACGCTCGCCCAGGTTCTGATAGAGATACAACAAGCTCGCTTCATCGCCCAGTCGTTCGCCGTATGGAGGGTTACAGATGACCAGACCTTTCTGGTTCTGATCCGGACGCGGCTCGAATGTCGCTACTTCACCCTGATAAATCTTGATCCACTCACTCAGTCCCGCCCGCTCGACGTTGTTACGACCGGGCTGAATCAGACGCGGATCAGCTTCATAGCCGCGAATCCACAGTGGTGGTTTGGCCAGACCAGCCTCGGCCCGCTCCAGCGCTTCGTCATGCAACTTGCGCCACAACGCTGGTACATGCCCAAGCCATGCAGAAAAGCCCCAGCGCTCGCGCTTGAGGTTAGGCGCGATGTCGGCAGCGATCATCGCCGCCTCGACCAGGAAAGTGCCCACGCCGCACATCGGGTCAGCCAGCGCGCCGCCTTCCGCAGCAATGCGCGGCCAGCCCGCACGAATCAGAATCGCGGCAGCCAGGTTTTCTTTCAATGGCGCTGCGCCCTGCTGCAGACGATAGCCACGTTGGTGCAGGCTATGGCCAGACAGGTCCAGAGAAAGAATCGCTTCGCCCCGATCCAGACGCAGGTGCACACGCAGATCCGGGTTCAGCTTGTCCACGGAAGGACGCGAACCGTCTGGCATGCGCAACTTGTCGACGATGGCGTCCTTGACCTTCAAGGCGCCGAAATGGGTGTTGTCGATGCCCGAACCATGACCGCTGAATTCAACCGCCAACGAACCATCCGGCTCCAGATGGTCGTGCCAGTCGACATGCAGGACGCCGTTGTACAGGTCTTCCGCGTCCTTCATCGGGAAACGTTTCAGGACCAGCAGGACGCGGTTGGCCAGACGCGACCAGAGGCAGAGCCGGTAGGCAGTCTCCATGTCGGCACTGCCCCGGATGGCCGAGGTGTGTTCGCGGGTTTCCTCGAGGCCAAGCGCAGTGGCTTCCTCGGCAAGCAGCCCTTCCAGGCCTTTAGGGCAAGTGAGGAAAAGTTCGTAACGGTCCGACATGAGTCTTCCAGGGCCTGAGCCATAAGCGGCGGGCAACGCATTGCCCGACCAGATTTAAAACAGACGTCTTTCTTGGAGAACGCCTGCGTGGCACACAACTTGTGCCTGACCACCCTGTGAACATATGTCACCAAGGCAGTCATCTCCTGACCATCGTGGCCAGGGAACATTTAAAAATTACTATTCAGCACGACAACGGCGGTAATAAAAAGTCACATCGCGACCCTTCGTCGAATGACGCGTGCTTGCAAGCCGCCATCATCTGCGGTTGCGAAGCGGTCTCAATAATCGTCCCAAGCCTTACAGGAGCAGGGCTGCACAAATAATCAAGTTTGAAACACATCTTTGCTTATGTTCCAGTTATTACAAATATGACGTGCTTATGACAAAACGGTCATTCACAGCGTCCGATCCATTGGTTAGAAATCACCACAGGTTGTCACCGCAACGGTGAGAACACTAAAGCCCGCGACGCCGGCAGCGGGTACCAACGGCAGAAAATTTCTGCCCGACCTCGACATGAGGTCTCAGGGACATAACAGTCAACAAACGAGGGCAACACCCTATGAGAAGACTTAAGCGTGATCCGTTGGAAAGAGCATTTTTACGCGGATATCAGTACGGCGTTCATGGTAAATCCCGTGAGCTTTGCCCTTTTACTCTACCGTCGGTGCGCCAAGCCTGGATCAATGGCTGGCGAGAAGGACGCGGCGACAACTGGGACGGTATGACCGGCACTGCGGGAATCCACAGACTCAACGAACTTCACGCGGTCGGATAATCAGGTAATTTCCGACTAGTCCATCAAATCTCTGAAAGCAGTTCAAACCAGAAGCGTCCCATCCGGGCGCCGGGCGCAAGCCCAAGGGGTTCCATATGGAGCCCCTTTTTTTGGTCTCGCGCTCGGGTTTTAGCCCCGAGGCATTGCAGCAATGGCATCTATCGACTGACGAATCAGCGCCGGGCCTTTGTAGATAAAGCCGGAGTAGATCTGCACCAGACTGGCACCCGCAGCGATTTTCTCAGCCGCATGCTTGCCTTCGGTGATCCCGCCCGCCGCAATGATCGGCATACGCCCGGCCAGTTCGCCAGCCAGCACCTTCACGGTATGGGTGCTCTTCTCGCGCACCGGAGCGCCGGACAAACCGCCCGCCTCGTCACCGTGCGGCAAACCTTCGACGCCTTCGCGGCTCAGGGTGGTATTGGTGGCGATCACTGCATCCATGCCCGACTCGATCAGTGCCGCTGCCACCAGCACGGTTTCTTCATCGGTCATGTCCGGTGCAATCTTGATAGCCAGCGGCACTCGTTTGCCGTGCATCCGGGTGAGCGCTTCCTGACGAATGCGTAATGCTTCGAGCAGTTGCTTGAGCGAATCGCCGAACTGCAGGCTGCGCAGGCCGGGTGTGTTTGGCGAACTCACATTGACCGTTACATAGCTGGCGTGGGCGTAAACCTTATCCAGACAGATCAGGTAGTCGTCTACCGCGCGCTCGACCGGCGTATCGAAATTCTTACCGATATTGATACCCAGAATGCCTTTGTAGCTGGCGGCCTGAACCCGGGCGACAAGGTTGTCGACACCCAGGTTGTTGAAGCCCATGCGGTTGATGATCGCTTCAGCATGAGGCAAACGGAAAATTCGCGGCTTCGGATTACCGGGCTGAGGACGGGGAGTGACCGTACCGATCTCAACAAAGCCGAAGCCCAGTTGGGCAAAGCCGTCAATGGCGGCGCCATTCTTGTCCAGACCAGCAGCCAGCCCGACTGGATTAGGAAAATCCAGCCCCATGACATTAACCGGCAGACGCGCCGGAGCCTTGCTCAACAGGCCATTGATACCCAACCGGCCACCAGCGCCAATCAGATCCAGCGACAGGTCGTGGGAAGTTTCCGGGGAAAGTTTGAACAGTAACTGGCGGGCCAGGTTATACATGGGCGGGCGCGGCTCGTAAGAAGCTGAATTCAGGGCGGCGATTATAGACGTCTGAGCGATTGCGTGCGAGGCATGCCTGCAGGCTTTTGCATGAACTGATCGATTGTGATGCTGTGATTGGCATAGGTATATGCACATCATTCATGTAGCGATTCTTTGTGTACATATCCATTACCGCGGTCAGGGCTGATATTGGTTGCGCCCTTACCGCGCCTCACTTTTGCGCCGGAAGCCGGCCCAGCCAAAAGTAAGCAAAAGGCTTTTACCCCACCACTCGGCACCTCGCTGGTGCTCGATGTACCCGCCCGCAGATCAAAATCAAAAGCGCGGCGGCCTGACAGCCGACCTGATTCTTGGGTTTACTGCACAACTGTAGGAGCTGCCGAAGGCTGCGAAGCGGTGTGTCAGACGAGACCTTTGTTGGATTTGCGGACGTCTCGCGAACAAGTTCGCTCCTACCGGTTCGGGGTGTAACCGCTGTATTCGCTTTGCTTTTGATCTGAGGCGCCCCGTCAAACCACGTCGGCCGAGCGACAGCGAGGTACTCGATTTGAAAGCTGTCTAGATACCTATGCCACGATTAGGTGAGCATGACACTGGCATATCGCTTGCTTGGCTTAAGCTAATAGCAGCGCGCCAACGGTGGCGTCCTGCATCGACAACGGCGTCGTTCCGTCTTTGCTTTTGCGAAGGATTGAACGACGCTTTTTTTATGGAAGATTCCTGCCAACCCGAACCGGAAATCACAGGTTCACCCGCAGTCGTCATGGCAGAGGACAGATGACCTTTATGAACGAGCCCACTCGAAACCCCTTGGCCTGGGTAGCTGGCAGCGATGCGCCAGAGATGAACAGTCTGGACATCGGCTTCATGCCTTTGTCCGATAGCGCCTCTATCGTGGTGGCCGCGACGCAGGGCTTTGCCCAGCCTTATGGCCTGAGCCTGAACCTCAAACGTCAACCCTCCTGGGCCAGCCTGCGCGACAAACTGGTCAGCGGCGAATTGCACGCAGCCCACACTCTCTATGGGTTGATTTACGCAGTTCAATTAGGGATTGGCGGCAGCGCAGCCACCGACATGGCCGTGCTGATGGGGCTGAACCAGAATGGCCAGAGCATCAATCTGTCGCGCGCGCTGCAAGACGCTGGCGTGGTCACTCCTGAGGCACTGGATCGCCAGGCGCACCAAAGCGGCACAAAGCTGACCTTCGCGCAGACCTTTCCTACCGGCAACCACGCCATGTGGCTTTACTACTGGCTGGCAAGTCAGGGTATTCACCCCTTGCAGGACGTTACCAGTGTGGTGGTCCCGCCGCCGCGTATGGTTGAGCACCTGGAAGCCGGTCGAATTGATGGTTTCTGTGTAGGCGAACCCTGGGGCGCCAGTGCGGTGGATCAGCAATTGGGCTTTACCTTTGCCACTACCCAGGCAATCTGGCCGAACCATCCGGAAAAAGTGCTGGGCTGCACTCGTGAATTCGTCGAACAGAATCCGAACACGGCACGAGCCTTGGTCATGGCCGTACTGGAAGCCAGCCGCTTTATCGAATCCAGCGACGAAAACCGCCGCAGTACCGCGCAACTGCTCAGTGGCGCGGACTATCTCGATGCTCCCGCCAGCTACATCGAACCCCGCCTGCTGGGCGATTATCGAGACGGACTGGGTAACCAGTGGCACGATCACCATGCATTGCGTTTCCACGGTAAGGGCGAAGTCAATCTGCCGTATCTGTCCGACGGTATGTGGTTCATGACTCAGTTCCGGCGCTGGGGCTTGCTGCGTGAGGATCCTGACTACCTCAATGTGGCCAAGGGCGTGCATCAATTGGCGCTGTACCGACAGGCCGCCGAGGCACTGGGCATCGAGGTTCCCGCAACAACGATGCGCAGCAGCCAGTTGATCGACGGCAAGGTCTGGGACGGTTCTGATCCGGCAGGCTATGCGCGCAGCTTCAAGCTTCATGCGCTGGCCAGTTCGGCAACTGCCGACCTGACTCGATGAGGAGCTGATGACTATGCTGCGTATCCTCTTGATCAATGACACGGCAAAAAAAGTCGGGCGTCTGAAGGCCGCGCTCAGTGAGGCGGGCTTTGAGGTGATCGACGAGTCCGGGCTGATTATCGACCTGCCCGCCCGGGTTGAAGCGCTTCGCCCGGATGTGATTCTGATCGACACCGAATCACCTGGCCGCGATGTGATGGAGCAGGTGGTGATGGTCAGTCGCGATCAACCGCGCCCTATTGTGATGTTTACTGATGAGCATGATCCGGGCGTGATGCGCCAGGCCATCAAGTCAGGGGTAAGTGCTTATATCGTTGAAGGCATTCACGCCCAGCGCCTGCAGCCGATTCTCGATGTGGCGATGGCCCGTTTTGAGAGCGATCAAGCCTTGCGTGCACAACTTCAGGCACGGGACCAGCAACTGGCCGAGCGCAAACGCATCGAGTTGGCCAAGGGTCTGCTGATGAAGATGAAGGATTGCAAGGAGGAAGAGGCCTATACCCTGATGCGTCGCCAGGCCATGAGTAGACAGCAGAAGCTGATCCAGGTCGCGGAGCAGATTATTGCGATGAGTGAGTTGTTGGGTTGAGTCGTAGTTTTGTGGATTTGTGGGAGCAGAGCAAGCTCTTCGCCTATCAAAAACTGAATGTATGCCACTGAATTTAAAAGCTTTTGTAGGAGCTCACGAGCACCGCGAGGCAGCGATGGCGTCCTGCCTGATACACCGCCATCGCGGCCTCGCGGTGCGAGTGCGCTCCTACAGGAAACACCGGTTGGCTCGAGTCAGCGCAGTTTGATGGACCGTAGAACAACTCCCAAAAACCCTCCATCTTTCTAGATGGCCCAGCTTTTGCTAGTTAATCACCACAGGTAACCAACGGCGGTTGCCCCACTCTACGACAAAGACGTCGCACACCTCTTTCGCCAACGCGAATCGGGTTGCGGCGTTTTTTGCGTTTTGGCTCCAGTGACTGGAGTTGGTGGAGCTGCCGAGGTTATGGACGCCCACCTGCAGGTTTCTACAGATTCAAGCCCGTTACGGCTCAGGTCCGTGCCTGAACCGACAGATCTCCTTTTTGCAGATGAGGTGTTCAATGAATACAAGCTTCTGGAAGGCCGGTCACAAACCGACCCTGTTCGCCGCATTTCTGTATTTCGACCTGAGCTTCATGGTCTGGTACCTGCTCGGCCCAATGGCAGTGCAGATCGCAACCGACCTGCAACTCACCACCCAACAACGCGGCCTGATGGTAGCGACGCCGATTCTGGCGGGCGCCCTGCTGCGCTTTGTGATGGGGATCGTGGCCGACCAGCTGTCGCCGAAGACCGCCGGCATCATCGGCCAGGTCATTGTGATTCTGGCCCTGTTCACGGCCTGGAATCTGGGCATTCACACCTACGAGCAGGCGTTGCTGCTGGGCGTATTTCTCGGGGTGGCAGGTGCATCGTTCGCGGTCGCATTGCCGCTGGCCTCTCAGTGGTATCCAGCGGAGCATCAGGGCAAGGCGATGGGCATTGCCGGTGCAGGCAACTCGGGCACGGTGCTGGCAGCGCTGATTGCCCCGGTACTGGCAGCAGCCTTTGGCTGGAGCAATGTGTTCGGCTTTGCGGTCATTCCGCTGGTGCTGACGCTGATCGCGTTCTCGCTGATGGCACGTAACGCTCCAGAACGCGCCAAACCCAAGTCCATGAGCGACTACCTCAAAGCACTGGGCGATCGTGACAGTTGGTGGTTCATGTTTTTCTACAGCGTGACCTTTGGTGGTTTTATCGGCCTGGCGAGCGCCCTGCCCGGCTACTTCAACGACCAATATGGCCTTAGCCCGGTCACGGCCGGTTACTACACCGCAGCCTGCGTGTTTGGCGGCAGTCTGATGCGTCCACTGGGCGGCGCCCTGGCTGACCGTTTCGGCGGCATTCGCACCCTGGCAGGCATGTACGCCGTCGCCGCAATCTGCATCGCAGCAGTGGGTTTCAATCTGCCCAGCTCCTGGGCGGCATTGGCACTGTTTGTCGCCGCGATGCTCGGTCTCGGTGCAGGTAATGGCGCAGTGTTCCAGTTGGTGCCACAGCGCTTTCGCAAGGAAATCGGCGTCATGACCGGCCTGATCGGCATGGCGGGCGGTATCGGCGGCTTCCTGCTCGCGGCCGGCCTGGGTTCGATCAAACAACACACCGGCGACTATCAGATGGGCCTGTGGCTGTTTGCATTCCTTGGCGTACTGGCCTGGTTCGGCCTGTTTAACGTCAAGCGCCGCTGGAGAACCACCTGGGGCTCGGCAGCAGTAACCGCTGCACGCGTCTGAGGTCATTGATGAGCTTGCGACTGAGCCTTGCTCAATTCAGCGCCAGCGGGCCGCGGGCGGAGAATCAGGACGCCATGCGCCTGGTGACTCCCGCCCCGGCCCTTGCCGCCAGCAAGGGCTATCTGTTTGCCCTGGCCGATGGCGTCAGTCAATGCGTGGATGGCGCCCTCGCGGCGCAATCCACCTTGCAAGCGCTGGCGCTGGATTACTATTCGACGCCGGAAACCTGGGGCGTCGCTCAATCCCTTGACCGGTTGCTGCTGGCACAGAATCGCTGGTTGCAGGCCAATGGCTTGCTGACCACCCTTAGCGTGCTGGTGCTACGGGGCCGGCGCTTCACTCTCGCCCACGTAGGCGATTGTCGTGCCTATCGCTGGCACGCGGGCGAACTGCAACGCATCAGTGAGGATCATGTCTGGGAACAGCCAGACATGCAGCATGTGCTCAAGCGCGCGCTGGGCCTGGACCAATACCTGGTCATGGATTATCTGGACGGCGAATTGCGCGAGGGCGAACGCCTGCTACTGCTCAGCGATGGAGTCTGGGCAACATTGGGTGACGCGAGTATTCGTTCGATTCTCACTGAGCAAGAGGATCTGGATCGTGCCGTGCAGACGCTGGTCAGCGCTGCACACCTGGCCGGTAGTCAGGACAACGCCAGTGCCGTGCTGATTCGCGTCGACACGCTGGGTCAGGATGACCTTGGCGACGCTCTCATCCAGCTTCAACAATGGCCATTGCCGCCTCCTTTAAAGACTGGCCAGGCTTTTGAAGGCTGGCAGATTAACGGGTTGCTGGCGGAATCTCGGCAATCGCTGCTGTATCGGGTCACCGACCAGCACAATCAGCGCTGGTTATTGAAAACGCTCCCTGGCAATCGCCATGACGAACCCGGCGCTGGGCAGGGGTTGCTACTGGAAGAATGGTTTTTGAAGCGCGTGGCGGGCCGTTTTTTCCCTGAAACCCATCCCGTACCTGATCGCCAGCACCTGTATTACGTCATGCGTGAACACTCAGGCCGCAGCCTGATGCAACTTTTCAATGAGCACGGCCAACTGTCCGTGGCGCAATGGCTGGCGCATGCCACGCAGCTATTGAGAGCAGTCGGCTTGCTGCACCGGCGGAATATTATTCACAGGGATATCAAACCGGAAAACCTGTTGCTCGAAGATGACGGCGAATTACGTCTGCTGGATTTCGGCCTCGCCTACTGTCCCGGCCTTTCCACGCTGACACCGGGCGAGTTGCCGGGCACGCCAAGCTTCATAGCACCAGAAGCATTCAATGGCGACGAGCCCACTCCCCGCCAGGATCTTTATGCGGTGGGCGTGACCCTTTATTACCTGCTGACCGGACATTACCCGTACGGCGAGATCGAAGCGTTCCAGCATAGGCGTTTCGGTATACCAACCCCCGCCAGCCGCTATCGCCCCGACCTGCCTGACTGGCTGGACCAAAACCTGTCCAAGGCACTGCAGGCCGATCCGCAACAGAGCTACGAAACTGCTGAACAGTGGCTACTGGAGCTGGAGCAGGCGGAGCACCGTCCGCTGGTGAAACGCACTCAACCCCTGCTTGAACGCGAACCACTAAAGGTCTGGAGGACGGTGGCGCTGGTTTCTCTGCTACTGAATCTGATCGCCATCGTTTGGCTGATGCGTCACTGAGCAAAATCGCCCCGGTTCGGGGCATAGCGCACCAAGGTGATACTCCCCGATAAAATGCGACGCGGTGGGAGCAGGGCTTGGTTTGGGCGGCATTCCGACGATAAGGGCACCGCGCTATGAAGTGAACCGGGTCCAGCCCTATCGCTGGCAAGCCCTGCTCCCACAGTTTCTCCACCAGACAACTCTATCTGGCACACCCCCTGCATATCTTTCCTCAAGCAACTCATATCGCTCCAGCCTTCAAAGACGAAGGCTGAGCTTCCCGAGAGAACGGGACCGGACAAAGGCGTCCTCGCTAGTTAACTAGCGGGACGCCTTTTTTTGTTTGCGCAGAATTTGTCGAGCACCCTCTCGCGGGCTTCTCGGAGGCAAGATGAGAAAACTCAAACTGGTGATGATTGGCAACGGCATGGCCGGCGTTCGTACGCTGGAGGAGCTGCTCAAGCTCAGCGACGAACTTTACGATATCACCGTATTTGGCGCCGAGCCGCACCCTAACTACAACCGCATCATGCTCTCCCCGGTGCTGGCAGGTGAGCAGAAGTTCGAAGACATCGTGCTCAACGACCTCGACTGGTATCTGGGCAACAACATTCAGCTTCTGCTCAATCGCAGAGTGGTGAAAATCAACCGGGCCAAACGTCAGGTGATCGCCGACGACGGCACGGTAGCGCATTACGACCGCCTGCTGATTGCCACAGGCTCTACGCCATTCATGCCACCGATGCCGGGCAGCACCTTGAGCGGCGTCATCGGTTATCGCGACATCGCGGACACGCGAGTCATGATCCACACCGCCAAAACCCAAAAACATGCGGTGGTGATCGGTGGCGGCCTGCTCGGCCTCGAAGCCGCCAACGGGCTCAAGATGCGTGGCATGGACGTCACGGTCGTGCACATCGGTAAATGGCTGCTGGAACGTCAGCTGGATAAAGCCGCCGGGCAATTACTCCAAAGCGCGCTGGAGGCCCGCGGCCTGCACTTTCGCCTGAACGAACAGACCGAGGCATTGCTGGATAACGGCCGAGGCGCGGTCAACGCCGTGCAGTTTAAAAATGGCGACATTATCCCGGCCGATCTGGTCGTGATGGCTGCCGGTATTCGCCCGGCGACCGAACTCGCGGAACTGGCTGGATTGCCCTGCAACCGGGGCATCCTGGTCAACGATACGTTGCAAACCTACGATCCGAGGATCTACGCGATAGGCGAATGCGCCAGTCACCGTGGCACTGCGTATGGCCTGGTAGCGCCCTTGTTCGAGCAGGCCAAAGTCTGCGCCAACCACCTCGCCCAACTAGGTTTTGCCCGTTACAAGGGTTCAGTTACCTCCACCAAGCTGAAGGTGACCGGGATTGATCTGTTTTCCGCTGGCGATTTCATGGGCGGCGAAGGCACGGAAACCATAATCCTGCGAGACCCATTCAGCGGCACCTACAAAAAACTGGTGATCAAAGACGATCTGCTGGTGGGCGCGTGCCTGTACGGCGACACCACTGACGGCGGTTGGTACCTGCGCCTGATTCGCGGCCAGCAGTCCATAACCGCCCTTCGCGATCAACTGATGTTCGGTGAAGTGAGCCCATCGCAAATGGATACCGCGTTATGCGCCTGACCAGTATCCCCGCGCCCATCACGCAAACCACCGCATCCACCTGTTGCTATTGCGGGGTCGGCTGTGGCGTGCTGATAGAACACGACGGACGCAACATTATCGGTGTCACGGGCGACCCGACGCATCCAGCCAACTTTGGCAAGCTGTGCAGCAAAGGCTCAACCCTGCACCTCACTGGTGATCCAAGCGCACGGGCGCTATACCCGGAATTGCGCCTGAGCAAACAGCTGGGACGCAGCGTTACAGATTGGGACGCCGCCCTTGATCACGCCGCTAATGTATTCGCAGAAACCATTCGCGAACATGGACCTGACAGCGTCGCGTTCTACATTTCGGGACAACTGCTGACAGAGGATTACTACGCGTTCAATAAGCTGGCGCGCGCTCTGATTGGCACCAACAATATCGACAGTAATTCCCGGCTATGCATGTCGTCCGCCGTGGTGGGCTATAAACGTAGCCTGGGCGCGGACGCACCACCTTGCAGCTATGAAGACATCGAGCTCAGCGATTGCGTGATGATCGTCGGCAGCAACATGGCCTACGCCCACCCGATCCTGTTCCGACGCCTGGAAGAAGCGAAAAGCCAGCGTCCCGAGATGAAAATCATCGTCATCGATCCTCGGCGCACAGACACCTGCGATCTGGCGGACATGCATCTGGCGATTATTCCCGGAACCGACGTTGCGCTGTTCCACGGCATCCTGCACCTGCTGCTTTGGGAAGGCTGGGTCGATCAGGATTTCATCGAGCAACACACTGAGGGTTATACCGAGCTGAAAAGCCTGGTGCATCACTACTCGCCGCAAATGGTCACGCAGACCTGCGGCATCTCGCTGCAACAACTGCGGGAATGCGCGCAATGGATCGGCCAGGCACCCAGCTTTCTGTCGCTGTGGTGCATGGGCTTGAATCAGTCGACTGCTGGCAGCGCCAAAAACAGCGCGCTGATCAATCTGCATCTGGCCACCGGGCAAATAGGCCGCCCCGGTGCCGGCCCGTTTTCTCTGACCGGCCAACCTAATGCCATGGGCGGTCGCGAGACTGGCAGCCTCTCCAACCTGCTTCCCGGCCACCGGGAAGCAGCCAACGCCGAACACCGGGCTGAAATCGCACAGTACTGGGGGGTCGATACATTACCCGCCACCCCCGGTTTGTCAGCGATAGAACTGTTCGAGCAGATGCGCAGCGGCACGATCAAAGCCGTATGGATCGCCTGCACAAATCCGGCGCAATCGATGCCCGATCAGACTCGTGTTCGCGAGGCTTTGAGCGCGTGCCCATTCGTGGTCCTTCAGGAAGCTTTTCGCACCACTGAAACCGCCCGCTTCGCTGACCTGCTGCTGCCTGCGGCCAGTTGGGGCGAAAAAGAAGGCTCGGTGACCAACTCCGAACGGCGTATATCCCATGTGCGCAAAGCCGTCGCGGCGCCTGGCGAAGCGCGCCCCGACTGGGCAATCACGGTCGATTTCGCACAACGCCTCCAGGCTCGACTGCAACCTGATACCGTTGCCCTTTTTGATTTCCAGCAGCCCCAGGCGCTGTTCGACGAATACAAGCAACTGACCCAAGGTCGCGACCTGGACTTGTCCGGCATCAGCTACGACGTCATTGATCAGCGTGGACCGCAGCAATGGCCATTCCCGGCCGGTGCCACCAACGGCACAGCCAGGCTGTATCTGGATGGCGTGTTTCCAACACCATCAGGCAGAGCCCGATTCATCAGCGAACCGTACAGCGCTGCCAAAGAGCTACGCGACAGCCGCTTCCCGCTAACCCTGAACACTGGCCGCCTGCGTGATCAATGGCACGGTATGAGCCGCACAGGCACCGCTGCGCGCTTGTTCGGCCATGTGAGTGAAGCAGTACTGAGCCTGCATCCGGAAGATCTGCATCGCTACCGCCTGCAAGCGGGTGATCTGGTCAATCTGCAAAGCAGACGTGGCAGCGTGATCGTTCCCGTTGGCAGCGATGACGGCTTGCGGGCTGGCCATGCCTTCATCCCGATGCACTGGGGAGATCGATTCCTGAAGGGCGGAGTAAACGTGCTCACCCAGCCAGCGTTCGATCCGATTTCCAGGCAACCTGAGCTGAAGCACTCTGGCGTGCGCATCGACAAAGTCGACCTGTCGTGGCGGCTATTCATACTGATCGAAGGCGACGTGCAGCGCCGTCTGGATGCGTTGCGCTCGTTATGCGACGAGTTTGCGTACACCAGCCTGAACCTTGCAGGCCGCGAGCGTCCTGCCTTAACACTGCGTGCAGCCAATCACGAAGCGCCGGGTCAGGAGTTGCTGGATCGAATTGACCAATTGCTGGGGCTGGATCACGGCCCGGTGCTGGCTTATGACGATAATCGCCAAGGCATCAGCAAGCGCATTCGCCTGGACCAGGGCCGGATAACCGCCATCCGGTTATGCGGAGAAACCCTTGCCAAAGAATGGCTGCAAAGTCTGTGGCTGGAAGGGCGGGAAATCGACGACGAGATGCGTCGCTGGCTGCTCGCGCCGATAAGCCGCGCACCAGGCTCTGGGGCAGGCAAAACATCAAGCGGAAAAACCCTGTGCAACTGCATGAATATCAGTGAAAGCGCCGTGTGCGATGGCATCGCCAAAGGTATGGACCTGATTCAACTCAAGACCCAACTCGGCTGCGGCAGCATGTGTGGCTCTTGCGTGCCGGAAATCAAACGACTGCTGACGACCGTCGCGATCAACTAATGAGGTGAATAGCATGAATGCAAAAGTCTGGCTGGTCGGCGCCGGCCCCGGTGATCCAGAGTTGCTGACCCTCAAAGCCGTAAGAGCACTGCGCGAAGCCGACATGGTGTTGATCGATGATCTGGTCAACAACGCAGTACTGGAGCATTGCCCAACTGCGCGCGTCATTGCAGTGGGTAAACGCGGCGGTTGCCGCTCGACACCGCAAGCGTTCATCCATCGCCTGATGCTGCGCTACGTGCGTCAGGGCAAATGCGTGGTGCGCCTGAAAGGCGGCGACCCGTGCATATTCGGTCGTGGCGGCGAAGAAGCTGATTGGCTGCGTGCTCATGGGGTTGAAGTTGAACTGGTCAATGGCATCACGGCAGGCCTCGCAGGCGCGACGCAATGTGGAATCTCCCTGACCTTGCGGGGTGTCAGTCGTGGCGTGACGCTGGTGACAGCTCACACTCAGGACGACAGTACATTGAACTGGCAAGCACTGGCACAGGGAGGAACAACGCTGGTGGTGTACATGGGCGTGGCAAAACTGGGCGAAATACGCGAGAGCCTGATCAGTGGCGGGATGTCACTGAACATGCCCGTGGCGATGATCGAGAATGCTTCCCTGCCTCAGCAAAGGGAGTGCCGGAGTTCACTGGCCGATATGCAGCAGGACGCAGCCCTTTTCGAACTGAAAAGCCCGGCCATTCTGGTCATCGGAGAGGTGGCAGGCGCAATGGATGTTGCGGTGCTGGAAGCAGCAGCCAGTCAAACGGCTTGAAGGTACAGCGTAAATCGCAGGCAAAGAAAAGCCCGGCATTAGCCGGGCTTCTCTTTTACACCGCTATTGAAGCGAGTAAAGCAGGCTAATTACTTAGCTTGTGCTTCAACTTCAGCTTCTACGCGACGGTTAACAGCGCGGCCAGCGTCAGTTGCGTTGTCAGCAACTGGGCGGGATTCGCCATAACCAACCGAGTTTACGCGGCTAGCGCCAACACCGTACTGGTTAACCAGAACCTGTTTAACGGCGTTTGCACGACGCTCGGACAGTTTCTGGTTGTAAGCGTCAGGACCGACGGAGTCAGTGTGACCTTCAACAGTGGTGGTGGTTTGTGGGTACTGTTGCATGAAGTCAGCGAGGTTCTTGATGTCGCCGTAGCTGTTAGGCTTGACTACGGATTTGTCGAAATCGAACTTCACGTCCAGCTCAACACGAACCACTTCGGCAACTGCTGGGCAGCCATCAGCGTCAACGGTAACGTTGGCTGGGGTGTCCGGGCACTTGTCGACGTTGTCGCACACGCCGTCGTTGTCGCTGTCGGAGCACACTTCAGCTACTGGAGCTGGTGCTGCTTCAACTTTCTTGGAGCCGCCACCGAAGTTTACGCCGATACCGACGCTAGGAGCCCACTCGGTGTCGCCTTGGTCGATGTTGTACTGAGCTTCAACGCCAGCACGGGCATAGAAGTTGTCAGTGAAGTAAAGCTTGGCACCGCCGCCGATGTTGGCGAAGGTAGAACCGTTACGGCCGCCGCGAGCGTCTTGACCGATGCTTTGATCAGAGAAACCAGCCGAAACGTACGGACGCAGCATGTCGCCCGGATTGTTGAAGTGGTACAGAGCGTCCAGGGCAGTGTTGGAGCCCTTGATGTTCTTGCCACTGTCGCTGCGAACGTTATGAACTTCGTCGTAACCCAGACGTACTTCTACGTCGTCGGTCAGGAAGTAGCCAATCGAGCCGCCGAACAGGTTGCCGTCGTTTTTAAAGTTACGGGCGCTGTCGTAGTACTCTTTCTTGGCGAAGCCTTCGATTTCGACTGCGCCTTGGCCTTGTGCCAGAGCGCCGAAAGATGCCGCGGCAACAATAGTACCAATGGCCAAGCCCAAGGTGTTTTTCAGTTTCATCCGTTAAATCCCCATCTGGTGATTGTAAAGCAGTCCCACATCGCTGGGGACAACTCATCGGCAAGTCTATCAGAACTTGCCTGCTCGTTAGAGATATTTGCACCGAGTTAAGTTTCGGTAATGCCTGCAAATTTCTCACGTAATTTATCTAAAGCCCGCTTGTAGCGCATTTTCGTTGCACTCAAGCCCATGTGCATGATGTCTGCGATCTCCTGGAATTCAAGTTCTGCAACAAATCGCAGTACCAGAATCTCCCGATCGATCGGGTTCACATGCACCAGCCAGCGATCAAGCCCGCCCCGTTCTTCAGGTTTAGGCGTCTTTTCTTCCGACGCTTCCTCAAGTGGATCCAGACTCAAAGCGTCCATCAAGCGACGCTTACGCCGTTCCTTTCTGTACTGCGTGATGCATTCGTTGTAAGTGATGCTGTACAGCCATGTTTTGAATTTCGATTTACCCTCAAAATTCTTCAAGCCATACAACACCTTAAGCATCACTTCCTGACAGACATCATCAGCATCGCGATCGTTCCCTAAATAACGTGCGCAGACGTTAAAAAGTGTTCGTTGATAGCGACGCATCAACTCTTCGTAAGCCCGCGTCACATGAAAAAGTTCGACGTGGGCGCGCGCAACCAGCTCCTCATCAGAGAGCTCGCGGGGGTCGTAGCGCATCGATAGCGGTTGAGGGTTATTCAAAACAAGTCGTGCCGACAGTCAGGTCAATGGCCGCCACTGCCATTGAAACGGCAATTTGTGGCGGCATAGAGTAGCAGGTTAGCCGCTTAACGGCTGCTCACTCGCTGTTCCAGAAGGACGCGGTTGGACAATGAAACCAACTCCCCGTCATCTGTAAGCAATGTGGTTTTCACCGTACCAATCTCTTCAATCTGCCCTTCGACATCGCCAACACGCACCTCTTGGCCTACCTGATACAACTCCCGCACATAAATCCCTGCCAGTATTTGGCCAGCAAGCTCACGACTTCCCAGGCCCATGGCCAGCGCAATTGCCAGACCAACGGTAATCAAACCGATCACAATCACGTGGTTCAGCAGGTCAGTTTTGACCTCTAACTGACTGATCGCCACCGAAATACTGATGATAATGACCAGGCCCTGGGCGATTCGCCCCAGACCTGCGGAGTAATCCAGCCCTACTCCTTCCGCCGCGCCACGCACCAGACCGTTGACCAGTTGGGCCAGCAGTACGCCGACCAGCAGCACCAGAGCGGCACCAAAAACCTTGGGCAGATACAGGGCCAGCATGTCCAGCGTTGCAGAAACACGCTCAAGCCCCAGCGATTCAGCGGCCGAAACCAGAAAGATCAACAAGACGAACCAGTAAACAATCTTGCCGATCAGGGTGGAGATCGGCACCTGAACGCCCGCACGGCTGATCAGTTTGGTCAGGCCGGTGCCTGCCATCAAACGATCCAGGCCCAGTTTGGCGAGCAACTTAGACAACAGGGTGTCGAGCAACTTGGCAACCACGAAACCCAGCAGCACGACCACCAGTGCGCCGAACAGATTCGGGATGAAATTTGCAACTTTGGTCCACAATGCAGTCATTGCGGCAACCAGACTCTGAGTCCAGAGATCCAATTCCATGTTCAATCAGCCTTATCGACAGGACGAGCGGTAGAATTCTTTTGACGTGAAACCGGTGCAACGTGGGCTGAGCCATTGTTCAAGGCGATCATCATCGCTTCGGTCCAGCGTCCCAGCAGACTGAACAACACACCTGCGCCCACTTGGCGATTGGCGGTTTTCAATACGCGCCCCAGGCAGGCGTCATCATCCCGGCTGGAGGAGGACGACTTGAGCATGTCGCGCAATGATTCTTCAAACGGATCGTGCATAGGCACCTCTCGTAACGTCCAGAGAAGACGTGAACCAATCCGGGTGAGTCACAAACTGCCCCCTGGACGAACATTAAAAATTGTAACCATCAAACCCAGCGCAACCGACGGAACAACCACCACTGCCCTAACGCCAGTGCGGCAATCAATGCGCAGGCGATCAAAAAACCATAAGGGCTGTCAGAGCCTGGAATGCCGCCCACATTAATACCCAGCAGACCGGTCAAAAAGCTCATGGGCAGGAAAATCCCGGTAATGATGCCGAAGCGGTACATGGTGTGGTTCATGCGCTCGCGTAGCCGCCGGTCTTCGGACTCCAGCACCAGCCCCACTCGCTCGCGGGTCAATTCCAGCTCTTCAAGGTAACGCGTCAGGCTGTTGTTGAGTTCGTTCCAGTAATCGGCGTCATCGTCAACGAACCACGGCAGCTTGCTGCGACTAAGCTGGGCGTAAATTTCACGCTGCGGTGAGAGAAAACGGCGCAGCCCCGCGGCGCGGCGTCGAATATGGAGCATATCGCCATGTTCGGGGGTATACCGCTCGTCAGCGTCTATCTTTTCTTCCTCTTCATCGACCGATTCGGTGAGGTCGCCCACCAGCGCCTGAACCTTGTCTGTCAGGTACTGGGCGAGATAAAGAATCAGCTCAGATGCAGTTTTTGGCCCCTTGCCTTCGTTGAGCTGCTCGATCAACTCGTCGGTGGCACGCAGCGGACGCAGACGCAGAGAAATGACCTGCTGGGCAGCGGCGAAAATCCGCACCGAGACCATGTCTTCAGGCTCAGCCCCTGGGTTGAGATTCACTCCGCGCAGAAACAGCAGCAGTTTTTCGTCAGGCAATGGCAGCAAGCGTGGCCGGGTGTTTTCCTCGAGCAGCAAGTCACAGGCAAATTCACTCAGCCCACTGGCTGTGCGTAACCATGTGTGCGTCTGCGGATGACCGCGATCCCAATGCAGCCAGACACTTTCATGCGGCTGCAATTGCAGGCCATCCAGTTCGGTCCGAGCGATGAAACGCGCCCCGCCTTTACCATCCAATACGAGGGCATGAACCAGCCCCCACTGCGCGTTTGTCTCGTCGAACATCAATACTTCGCTTATTCGGGCATTTTCAGAGGCGAGGGAGAAACGATCACGCCATTATTGTCGGCATACACATATTCGCCGGGACGGAACGTAACACCCGCAAAGGTCACCACCACGTTCAAGTCACCGAGACCGCGTTTATGGGTTCTCAGCGGGTGACTGGCCAACGCCTGAACACCCAGATCAGTCTGCGCCAGCACATCCACATCGCGGATGCAGCCATAGATAACCATGCCTTGCCAGCCATTACGTGCGGCCTTCTCGGCGATCATGTCACCGAGTAATGCGCAGCGCAGAGACCCACCGCCGTCTACGACCAGAACCTTGCCCTTCCCGTCCAGTTCGGCCTGCTCCTTGACCAGCGAATTGTCCTCAAAGCATTTTACGGTGACGATTTCACCACCAAACGAATCACGACCGCCGAAGTTACTGAACATCGGTTCAAGTACCTGAACCAGGTCCGGGTAGGCGTCGCACAAATCGGGCGTGAGGTAATGCATGGCGATACTCCTGTCAGTGAAGGGTCGGTCTCTGCCTATGAACCGTAGCTCATAAGAGCAGGACGTAGCCAGCTTCATGACCTTTAACTGAACTGCATTTGCGTCGTAGCTTAATCGCTAGCCTGCAGCAGCGAAACACCTTGCGCTCAGTCCCCCACGGCCATCGGCGTTTGCGACAGCTCCTGTACAGGGACGCAACCTTCGTTCAGCCATTCGATGACCAGCGGCCAGACCTCTCGCTGGGCATTTTTGCTGACCAGCATCTGGACGTGATCGAAATCTTGCGAGAAACCCTGCTCACGTCCCAGGTTGATGAACTTGCGCTGTTGCGAACCCACCTGATCAAAAAGCTTGCGACAGGCCCAGACCGGATCCTGATGATCACCGACCGCGGCTACGGCGAGCACAGGAACTTCGACGCCTGGCAAGCCAGCCCACCAGTCAGTTTCCCGGTCACCGAAACGTCCGAACAGACCGTGCCAACGCATACTTTCAAGCACCAGCCCGACCGGCTCGTCTTCTGGACCGCGCTTGAAACGCGGGCCGGAAATATGATCGAACGGCTTGAGCAGCAAGCGGCCAGCCCATTGCACAGGGGGCATTTTCAGGGGCCAGTAATTGCGGCTGACCTGGCTCCCGAACAAGGCGACAGAGGCCGCGCCCGGTGGACCGAGATACTGCCCGCCCAAAGCAGCTGCCAGCGTGGTGCCGCCAAGTGAGTGGCCGATCCAGTGCGGAATCTGTCCGCTTTGCTCGCGAACGAACGCGGCGATGGCGGGCACGTCGTAGCGCGCATAATCCGCAACCCGGTTGTAGCGATAGGCTTCGTTGCGTGCCGACAATCCGTGCCCGCGCATTTCCGGTATCCAGACGTCGAAACCGGCTCGAGCCAGGTATGCACCCAGACCGATGCCTTTAGGCGAATACCAGAAGCGCCGGTTTGAAAAGCTGCCATGCATAAGGATCACCGGCACACCCCGAACATCGGGCTGCGCCACAAGGCCGAGTCGTGTTACGGCAATTTCAACACTGTAGTCGGGGCTGTTGGCAGGCTTCAGGCGGTATACGTCTTCGACCAGATCGCCACGACGCTCGGCGCTGATCAGAGCTACAGGAAAGAGAGTGCTGCTGCTTTGCATATTGCTCAAACAATCAAGGGTCGGTGTGGAAACCGTCCATGGTAAACGTAAAAAAGCCCCGGCTCACGTGAATGAACCGGGGCTTCACTCAGTCACATCAAACCGGAGCCTGAGCCTCAGCCAGGAAGAACCAGGTTTCCAGCACGGAATCCGGGTTCAACGAAACGCTTTCAATGCCTTGATCCATCAGCCAGCGGGCAAGGTCTGGATGGTCTGAAGGACCCTGACCACAGATACCGATGTACTTGCCAGCCTTGTTACAGGCTTGAATGGCGTTGGACAGCAGCTTTTTCACCGCTGGATTACGCTCGTCAAAGAGATGCGCGATGACGCCCGAGTCGCGATCCAGGCCCAGTGTCAGTTGAGTCAGGTCATTGGAGCCGATGGAGAAACCGTCGAAGTACTCCAGGAACTCCTCGGCCAGAATGGCGTTGGACGGCAGCTCACACATCATGATCACGCGCAGGCCATTCTCGCCGCGCTTCAGACCGTTCTCCGCCAGCAGGTCAATGACCTGACTGGCCTCGCCCAGCGTGCGCACGAACGGCACCATGATCTCGACGTTGGTCAGGCCCATTTCCTCACGTACACGCTTGAGGGCACGGCATTCCAGCTCGAAGCAATCGCGGAAGTTTTCGCTGATGTAACGCGAAGCCCCACGGAAACCCAGCATCGGGTTTTCTTCTTCCGGCTCGTACATCTTGCCGCCGATCAGGTTGGCGTACTCGTTGGACTTGAAGTCCGAGAGGCGCACAATGACCTTTTTCGGAGTAAATGCTGCGGCCAGAGTACTGATGCCCTCGACCAGTTTCTCGACATAGAAACCCACCGGATCGTCGTACCCGGCGATGCGCTTGTCGACGCTGTCCTTGATATCCAGAGGCAGGCTGTCGTAATTGAGCAGCGCCTTGGGGTGCACGCCGATCATGCGGTTGATGATGAATTCCAGACGCGCCAGACCGACACCGGCGTTGGGCAACTGGGCAAAGTCGAAAGCCCGGTCCGGGTTACCGACGTTCATCATGATCTTGAACGGCAACTCAGGCATCGCATCGACCGAGTTGGTCTTGATGTCGAAGCCCAGCTCGCCTTCAAAGATGTAACCGGTATCGCCTTCAGCGCAGGAAACCGTGACACCCTGACCGTCCTGCAGCAACTGGGTCGCGTTACCGCAACCCACGACAGCCGGGATCCCCAGTTCACGGGCGATGATCGCCGCGTGGCAGGTACGGCCGCCACGGTTGGTGACGATGGCACTGGCGCGCTTCATGACCGGTTCCCAGTCCGGGTCGGTCATGTCGGAAACCAGAACGTCGCCGGGCTGGACCTTGTCCATCTCGGAAACGTCTTTGATGATGCGTACCTTGCCTGCGCCGATACGCTGACCAATCGCACGGCCTTCAACCAGCACAGTGCCGGTTTCCTTGAGCAGATAACGCTCCATGACATTCGCCTGAGCGCGGCTTTTCACGGTTTCCGGACGCGCCTGAACGATGTACAGCTTGCCGTCATCACCGTCTTTGGCCCACTCGATGTCCATCGGTGCCTTGTAATGCTTCTCGATGATCATCGCCTGCTTGGCCAGCTCTGCGACTTCATCGTCACTCAGGCAGAAACGCGCGCGATCAGCAGGCTCGACGTCCACGGTTTTCACCGAACGACCGGCCTTGGCTTCTTCGCCATAGATCATCTTGATGGCCTTGCTGCCCAGGTTTCGGCGCAGAATGGCCGGGCGACCCGCAGCGAGGGTGCCCTTGTGTACATAGAATTCGTCAGGGTTGACCGCACCCTGCACCACCGTTTCACCCAAGCCGTAAGCGCCGGTGATGAACACCACGTCGCGGAAGCCTGATTCAGTGTCCAGGGTAAACATCACGCCTGCAGTACCGGTCTCGGAGCGCACCATGCGCTGCACACCCGCCGACAAGGCGACGAGCTTGTGATCAAAGCCCTGGTGGACGCGATAGGAAATGGCCCGATCATTGAACAACGAGGCGAACACTTCCTTGGCCGCGCGAATGACGTTTTCGACACCACGGATATTAAGGAAGGTTTCCTGCTGACCGGCAAAAGAGGCGTCAGGCAGGTCTTCAGCGGTGGCGGAAGAGCGCACGGCAACGGCAAGGTTCGGGTTACCTGCCGACAACTCGGCGAAGGCGGTGCGAATCTCGGCGTTAAGCTTCTCGGGGAACTCGGCTTCCATGATCCACTGACGAATCTGCGCACCGGTTTTGGCCAGCGCGTTGACATCGTCGACATCCAGAGCGTCCAGGGCTGCGTGAATCTGATCGTTCAGACCACTCAACTCAAGGAAATCACGGTAGGCCTGGGCCGTAGTGGCGAAGCCACCGGGCACCGAAACGCCAGCACCGGCAAGGTTGCTGATCATTTCGCCGAGGGATGCGTTCTTGCCTCCCACATGCTCCACATCATGGACGCCGAGCTTATCGAGGGAAACTACGTACTCTACCAAGGTGATCTCTCCACTAACTGTGTTGTTGTTGGGAAAAGCTCAGTCTGGGTCGCCCCGCTACAGCGTGGCCCCGAACACTTTCTGGCCTGGCCTCAAGCCGAAACCTGGAAAAAAGTTATGAATGCCAGCCACTCAGGCCCGCAAGCGCGCCTATGATATCCAACATTCGTCACCAGCTTAAGGCCAAAGGCGCAAATGAAACGATCTGCTTTTTTTATCTCCGACGGCACCGGGATTACCGCTGAAACCCTTGGCCAAAGCCTGCTAGCGCAATTTGAGAACATTACGTTCAACAAGTTCACCAGGCCCTACATCGATAGCGTCGAAAAGGCGCGGGCGATGGTACAACAAATCAACAATGCCGCCGACAAGGACGATGTGCGCCCCATCATCTTCGACACCATCGTCAATCAGGACATTCGCGAGATTCTGGCGACGTCCAACGGCTTCATGATTGACATCTTTTCGACCTTCCTGGCCCCGCTGGAGCAAGAGCTTAGTTCACACTCCTCCTACTCGGTGGGCAAATCGCACTCAATCGGTCACAACTCCAATTACATGGAGCGAATCGAGGCGGTCAACTTTGCACTGGACAACGACGACGGTGCGCGCACGCATTACTACGACAAGGCCGACATCATTCTGGTGGGGGTTTCCCGGTGCGGCAAAACCCCGACCTGTCTGTACATGGCCATGCAGTTCGGCATCCGCGCCGCCAATTACCCGCTGACCGAAGATGACATGGAGCGCCTTCAACTGCCGAACGCGCTGAAGGAACACCGCAACAAGTTGTTTGGCCTTACGATTGACCCAGATCGCCTGACTGCCATTCGCCACGAGCGCAAACCCAACAGCCGCTATTCCAGCTATGCGCAGTGCGAATTCGAGGTGCGTGAGGTAGAAGGCCTGTTCCGCCGCGAGAATATCCCGCACATCAATTCCACTCACTTCTCCGTAGAAGAAATCTCGGCCAAGGTGCTGGTGGAAAAAGGCGTCGAGCGGCGTTTCAAGTAATGCTTGAAATCTGTAGGAGCTGCCGCAGGCTGCTATGGCGGTGTGTCAGCGATAACTGATCGCAGCCTTCGGCAGCTCCTACAGAAAATGCATTTCAATCCAGTAGTTTAATGAGCGCACTTGGCCCCCGCGCCTCACCCCACCCACATTTCCATAAACCGGTTAACCGCCATCCCCTCCAGTTGCTCCTGATCTTTGCACAACGCAAAAATCTGCTCGCAGCGCTGAGGGGGGAATCGGCTTGCCAGGTTGCTCTTGAACTTCGCCTCCAGCAGCGGTATGCCATCGGCACGGCGGCGGCGATGGCCAATGGGGTATTCGATTTCGATACGGTCAGTACTGGTTGCATCTTTGAAGTACACCTGGATGGCATTGGCGATGGAGCGCTTTTCCGGATCCAGATAGTCGCGGCTATAGCGCTCCTCCTCAATGACCACCATTTTTTCGCGTAACTGGTCGATGATCGGGTGCGCGGCGTGAAAGCTGTCTTCGTAATGCTCGGCCACCAGGGTGCCGTAGACCAATGGCACGGCAATCATGTACTGCAGGCAATGATCCCGGTCGGCAGAGTTCGCCAGCGGACCTTCCTTGGAAATGATCCGGATTGCCGATTCATGGGTAGTGACGACGATTCGGTCGATCTCGGAAAGCCGGTTACGCACCAGCGGATGCAGGATCACCGCAGCTTCGCAAGCGGTCTGGGCATGAAACTCCGCAGGAAAACTGACCTTGAACAGCACATTCTCCATCACGTAGCTGCCGTACGGCTGGGACAGGCTGAACTGGCGTTTACCCTCAGGCTTGAGCGCCAGGTCTTTATTGGTCTGGCTAAAGGAAACGTCGTAAAAACCCCATTGCGCCGCGCTCAATGCGCCAGGTATACCCATTTCGCCACGCAGGGCAATATCCGCCAGCCGTACGCCACGACTGCTGGCATCTCCCGCAGCCCATGATTTGCGCGAACCTGCGTTGGGCGCGTGCCGATAAGTACGCAGCGCCTGGCCATCAACAAAGGCATGCGACAACGCCGACAGTATCTGCTCACGATTAGCGCCCATGAGCCTGGCACTGAGCGCCGTAGAGGCCACTTTAACCAGCACCACGTGATCCAGGCCCACTCGATTGAAAGAGTTCTCCAGCGCCAGTACACCCTGGATCTCATGGGCCATGACCATGGCTTCGAGCACATCACGCATGTTCAAGGGCGCTTCGCCATTGACGACCCGCTTCTGGGAGACATGGTCAGCCACTGCCAGAATGGCCGCCAGATTGTCCGAAGGATGCCCCCACTCCGCAGCCAGCCATGTGTCGTTGTAATCCAGCCAGCGGATGATGCAACCGATGTCCCATGCCGCCTTGACCGGATCCAGACGCAAGTTTGTGCCGGGGACCCGAGCGCCGAGCGGCACAATCGTGCCCTCGACAATCGGCCCAAGATGCTTGGTGCATTCAGGAAAGCGCAAGGACAACAAGCCACAGCCCAGCGCATCGATCAGGCTATTGCGAGCAGTATCCAGCGCCAGCGCGGACTCGACCTTGTAATTCAATACATAGTCAGCGATGTCCTGCAAAACCTGGTCGTAGTCCGGGCGGTTATTCAGATCAACGTTGGCGCTCATTGCTCTACTCCTCAGTGATGCCCTGCAGGTGCTGGAAAGCTGCAAGAGCGGTGATTCAGGGTTGATCGCTTCGCAGCCTTCGGCAGCTCTTTTCAAACAATATTCAAGCTACTTGATTGAAATGCATTTCTGTAGGAGCTGCCGAAGGCTGCGAAACATTCACGCTGACACACCGTAATCGCAGCCTTCGGCAGCTCCTACAGGCCGCATGTTTGCCGCGAGACAACCCGGAGGGCAGTTCCAGGTCGTGTGTTACTCGGGAACCCGCACCCACCCTTCCATTAACACCCGGGCGCTGCGACTCATGATGGCCTTGGTGACTTTCCACTCACCGTTAATTTGCTGTGCCTGAGCACCTACCCGCAATGTGCCCGAGGGGTGCCCAAAACGTACGGCCTCGCGCTCCACTCCGCCTGCGGCGAGATTAACCAGCGTGCCCGGAATCGCGGCCGCCGTGCCGATGGCTACCGCAGCAGTGCCCATCATGGCGTGGTGCAGTTTGCCCATGGACATCGCACGCACCAACAAATCGATACTGCTGGCCGCCACCGGCTTGCCGCTCGACGCAGTGTAGTCGGCAGGCCCGGCCACAAACGCCACTTTTGGCGTGTGCTGACGAGTCGCTGCTTCGTCCAGATGCTTAATCAGGCCCATGCGCAGCGCGCCATGGGCTCGAATCGCTTCGAACATCGCCAAGGCTTTCGGATCGCCATTGATATCGCCCTGCAACTCGCTACCGGTGTAGCCGATGTCGCGTGCGTTGACGAAGATCGTCGGGATCCCGGCATTGATAAAAGTCGCCTGAAACGTGCCGATACCCGGTACCGCCAGCTCATCCACCAGATTGCCAGTGGGGAACATCGAACCGCCCTCACCCTCCTCGTCGGCTGCCGGATCGAGAAACTCCAGACGTACTTCGGCGGCGGGGAACGTCACGCCATCCAGTTCGAAATCGCCGGTTTCCTGCACCACGCCGTCGGTCATCGGCACATGGGCAATGATCGTCTTGCCGATATTGGCCTGCCAGATGCGTACCACCGCCATGCCATTTTGCGGAGTACGCGAGACGTCTACCAAGCCGCTGCTGATCGCGAACGGGCCTACAGCCGCAGAGAGGTTGCCGCAGTTGCCACTCCAGTCGACGAAAGGCTTATCGATGGAAACCTGGCCAAACAGATAATCCACGTCATGATCCGCGCGACTGCTGCGCGATACGATGACGGTTTTGCTGGTGCTGGAGGTTGCCCCGCCCATGCCGTCGATCTGCTTCTCATAGGGATCAGGGCTGCCAATAACCCGCAGCAGCAAAGCATCACGTGCAGCGCCGGGGACCTGCGCGTTTTCGGGCAAGTCGGCAAGGTTGAAGAAAACGCCTTTGCTGGTACCGCCACGCATATAGGTGGCGGGGATTTTTATTTGTGCTTTATGAGTCATGAAATCGTTGTCCTGTGGGCGAGCCCGCCCCCTGTAGGAGCCAACTTGTTGGCGAAGCGGCCTGTCTGATGAAACGCCTCGCGAACAAGTTCACTCCTACAGGGAATTTGCGTCGCCTTTAAAAAGGGCCTGCCAATATTCAAACCACCTCGGCCGCCTCAAGAAAGTCCTGCGCAAACCGCTGCAAAACGCCACCTGCTTCGTA
Source organism: Pseudomonas maioricensis (assembly GCF_022790535.1). Lineage (GTDB taxonomy): Bacteria > Pseudomonadota > Gammaproteobacteria > Pseudomonadales > Pseudomonadaceae > Aquipseudomonas > Aquipseudomonas maioricensis. The sequence goes on along the minus strand of NZ_LOHG01000010.1, from coordinate 18,123 downwards.
GATCGAAACCTCTTCGGCGGTATCAAGACGGCAGGTAACGGGCACTTCAACTCGCTCACCGTTCTTGCGATTGATCACCAGCGTCAAGGTGCTGCGCGGAATACGCTCGCCGATCACGTCGAAGGTTTCGCTGCCATCAATTCCCAGCGTATGCCGATCGACACCCGGCTTGAACTCCAGCGGCAGCACGCCCATACCCACCAGATTGGTGCGGTGGATACGCTCGAAACCTTCTGCAGCAATGGCTTCGACGCCCGCAAGCCGCACGCCCTTGGCTGCCCAGTCACGGGATGAACCCTGGCCGTAGTCAGCTCCGGCAATGATGATCAGTGGCTGCTTGCGCTCCATGTAGGTTTCGATGGCTTCCCACATCCGCGTGACCTGACCCTCCGGCTCGACGCGAGCCAAGGAGCCCTGCTTGACCTTGCCGTCGATACGGACCATCTCGTTGAGCAGTTTGGGGTTGGCAAACGTCGCGCGCTGGGCCGTGAGGTGATCTCCGCGGTGGGTCGCATAAGAGTTGAAGTCCTCTTCCGGCAAGCCCATTTTGGCCAGGTACTCCCCGGCAGCACTGTCGAGCATGATGGCGTTCGAAGGTGACAGATGATCGGTGGTGATGTTGTCGCCCAACACCGCCAGCGGGCGCATCCCCTTCAAAGGACGGGCACCGGCTAATGCGCCCTCCCAATAAGGTGGGCGCCGAATGTAAGTGCTCGGTGCACGCCAGTCGTAAAGGGGTTTGACCTGCTCGCCATTGTCCGCCTTGATCTCGAACATCGGAATGTAGACCTGACGGAACTGGTCCGGCTTGACGCTGGCCTTGACCACCGCATCGATTTCTTCATCGCTGGGCCAGATATCTTTCAGGGTGACCGGGTTGCCCGCTTTATCGATGCCGAGCACGTCCTTCTCGATATCAAAACGAATGGTGCCAGCGATTGCATACGCGACAACCAACGGCGGCGAAGCCAGAAAGGCCTGCTTGGCGTAAGGATGAATGCGCCCATCGAAATTGCGGTTACCGGACAGCACTGCCGTGGCGTAAAGATCGCGGTCGATGACCTCCTGCTGGATAACCGGATCCAGCGCACCACTCATACCGTTACAGGTCGTGCAGGCAAAACCGACGATACCAAAGCCCAGCGCTTCCAGTTCAGGTAGCAGGCCAGCGTCTTCAAGGTACAACTGCACGGCTTTGGAACCTGGGGCGAGAGACGACTTGACCCAGGGTTTGCGGGTCAGCCCAGCGGCATTGGCGTTGCGCGCCAGCAACCCTGCGGCGATTACGTTGCGCGGGTTACTGGTGTTGGTGCAACTGGTAATGGCCGCAATGATTACTGCGCCGTCAGGCATCAGGCCCGGTTCGTTTTCCACGACACCGGAAATCCCCATGGCCGCCAGCTCGGAGGTCGGCACGCGGCGATGGGGGTTGGAAGGCCCGGCGATATTGCGCACCACGCTGGACAGATCGAACCTCAGCACCCGCTCGTATTCGGCGGTTTGCAGGCTGTCTGCCCACAATCCCGTCTGTTTTGCGTAGGTCTCGACCAGTTTGACCTGCTCCGGATCGCGCCCCGTCAGGGTCAGGTAATCAAGCGTTTGCTGGTCGATGTAAAACATCGCAGCCGTCGCGCCGAATTCCGGGGTCATATTGGAAATGGTCGCCCGATCCCCCAGCGTCAACGCGTTAGCCCCCTCGCCGAAAAACTCCAGGTACGAAGACACGACTTTCTCGGCGCGCAGGAACTCGGTAACAGCCAGTACGATGTCGGTCGCGGTGATTCCCGGCTGACGCTTGCCCACCAACTCCACACCGATGATATCCGGCAGGCGCATCCACGATGCCCGACCGAGCATCACGCTCTCGGCCTCAAGCCCGCCGACACCAATGGCGATCACCCCCAGCGCATCCACATGGGGCGTGTGGCTATCAGTGCCCACCAGCGTATCCGGGAACGCCACACCCTCCAGCGCGTGCACCACCGGCGACATTCGCTCCAGATTGATCTGGTGCATGATGCCGTTGCCGGGCGGGATCACGTCGACGTTCTTGAAGGCTTTTTTGGTCCAGTTGATGAAGTGAAAACGGTCCTCGTTGCGTCGATCCTCAATGGCCCTGTTTCGCTCGAAAGCATCCGCCTCGAAGCCACCGTGCTCGACCGCCAGAGAATGATCGACAATCAACTGCGTCGGCACCACGGGATTGACCAGCGACGGGTCTCCCCCTTGTAAGGCAATGGCGTCACGCAACCCCGCAAGGTCTACCAGCGCGGTCTGACCCAGGATGTCATGGCACACGACACGCGCCGGAAACCAGGGAAAGTCCAGATCGCGCTTGCGCTCGATCAATTGCTCAAGGGAGGCACTCAGGGTTGCCGGATCGCAGCGCCGCACCAGATTCTCCGCAAGCACGCGCGAGGTATAGGGCAAGCCGTCATAAGCACCCGGTTTGATCGCATCGACCGCCTCACGGGCATCGAAGTAATCCAGTGAAGTGCCGGGCAAGGGTTTGCGGTGTTCTGAATTCATGGCGCAGGACAACTACCTAATTTGGAGTGCTTTTACTGTAGGAGTGAGCTTGCTCGCGATAGCGTCATGTCAGACGATAATTTATCAACCGATCTGCCGTTATCGCGAGCAAGCTCACTCCTACAAGTCCAGTGTTGGGTCAGCAATAACGTTTACGGTCAGCGCTTTTCTATGCTCACAAAACTGCGCTGCTCAACGCCGACGTATTCGGCGCTGGGCCGGATAATGCGGTTGTTGGCGCGCTGCTCGAAGACATGCGCAGCCCAGCCAGTCAGGCGCGAGCAGACGAAAATCGGCGTGAAGAGCTTGGTCGGGATGCCCATGAAGTGGTACGCAGACGCATGGTAGAAGTCAGCGTTGGGAAACAGCTTTTTCTGCTCCCACATGGTTTTGTCGATAGCTTCGGACACCGGATACAACACGGTATCGCCCGCTTCGTCAGCCAGCTGTTTCGCCCAGCCCTTGATCACTTCGTTGCGTGGATCCGACTCTTTATAGATCGCATGGCCGAAGCCCATGATCTTGTCTTTGCGCTCGAGCATACCGAGGGTGCCTTTGACCGCCTCTTCGGCCGAGCCAAACTTCTCGATCATGTCCATCGCCGCTTCATTCGCCCCGCCGTGCAATGGACCACGTAATGTACCGATGGCCGCGGTGATGCACGAAAACAGGTCGGACAGCGTCGATGCGCACACACGCGCGGTGAAAGTCGACGCGTTGAATTCGTGCTCCGCATAAAGGATCAGCGACACGTCCATGACCTTGCAGTGCAGCTCGCTCGGCTTCTTGTTCAGCAACAGGTGCAGGAAATGCGCGCCTATGGAGTTTTCGTCAGTCACGCAATCGATTCGTTTGCCGTCATGACTGAAGCGGTACCAGTAGCACATGATCGCCGGGAACGCGGCGAGCAGGCGGTCGGTGGAATCGCGCTGTTGCTCGAAGCCGGTTTCCGGCTCCAGGGTGCCGAGCATTGACGCGCCAGTACGCATCACGTCCATCGGATGCGTGTCGGCCGGAATTCGTTCAAGCACTTCTTTCAAGGCTTGCGGCAGGTCGCGAAGTTTTTTCAGCTTCGCCAGATACGTGTCCAGTTGCGCTTGAGTCGGCAATTCGCCGTACAGCAACAGGTAGGCAACTTCTTCGAAACGGGCTTCGGCGGCCAGCTCTTTCACATCGTAGCCACGATAGGTCAAACCAGCACCGGTCTGGCCCACGGTAGACAAGGCAGTCTGTCCGGCAACCTGGCCACGCAGGCCAGCGCCACTCAATACTTTTGCTTCAGCCATTGCTCTCTCCAATCTTGGATTTTTTAGGGATTTGGCAATTCAGATCATCATGTTCTGTAGGAGCTGCCGCAGGCTGCGAAGCTTTCATCCTGACATACCGCCATCGCAGCCTTCGGCAGCTCCTACAGGAAAATCACCCCTTCTTCTGCGCAAACAGCGCATCGAGCTTCTGCTCAAAGGTGTGGTAATCAATTGCGTCATACAGCTCCATCCGAGTCTGCATGGTGTCGACCACATTTTTCTGGCTGCCATCCCGGCGAATCGCGCCGTAGACGTTTTCCGCCGCCTTGTTCATGGCGCGGAATGCCGATAAAGGATAGAGCACCAGAGAAACATCGGCGCTGCGCAGCTCATCCACGGTGAACAGCGGTGTGGCACCAAACTCGGTGATGTTGGCCAGAATCGGCGCTTTGACCCGGGAGGCAAACAGCTTGTACATGTCCAGCTCGGTGATGGCTTCCGGGAAGACCATGTCGGCACCCGCTTCGATACACGCAGCCGCACGCTCAAGGGCTGATTCCAGCCCCTCCACTGCCAGTGCATCAGTGCGGGCCATGATCACGAAACTGTCGTCGGTGCGAGCATCGACTGCGGCCTTGATACGATCGACCATTTCCTGTTGGGTAACGATTTCTTTATTCGGGCGATGGCCGCAACGCTTGGCTCCCACCTGGTCTTCAATGTGGATCGCCGCCGCGCCGAACTTGATCATCGAGCGCACGGTGCGTGCCACGTTAAAGGCCGAAGAGCCAAACCCCGTATCGACGTCTACGAGCAAAGGCAGATCGCAGACATCGGTGATACGCCGTACGTCAGTCAGTACGTCATCCAGACCGGTAATCCCCAGATCGGGAATCCCCAATGATCCGGCAGCCACTCCGCCACCGGATAGATAAATAGCCTTGAACCCGGCGCGCTTGGCCAGCAACGCATGATTGGCATTGATCGCACCTACCACTTGCAACGGCTGTTCGCTGGCAACCGCATCACGAAAACGCTGGCCTGGAGTGGTTTTATTGGAATTCATTGTTCACCTCGGGTTGGAGCAGGCTTTTCTAGGGGCCGCTGATCTGAATGCGGGTCTAAATGCTGATCTAAATAGTGCCGTTCGATGTTGCGTTTGGACGCAGCGATGTGACGGCGCATCAACAGTTCGGCCAACTCACCGTCACGGTCGGCGATGGCGTCGAGAATACGATGGTGTTCGGCAAATGCCTGGCGGGGCCGGTTAGGCGTTGCCGAGAACTGGATACGGTACATGCGCACCAGCTGATAAAGGTCGCCGCAAAGCATTTGCGTCAGGGTGCGATTACCGCTGCCCTGAATGATCCGATAGTGGAAATCGAAATCACCTTCCTGCTGGTAGTAGCCAACGCCCGCTTGAAAGGCTGCGTCGCGCTCGTGGGTGTCCAGCACCTGGCGCAGCTCGTCGATTTCCTGTGCCGTCATGCGTTCGGCTGCCAGGCGACATGCCATGCCTTCCAGCGACTCACGGATTTCGTAGAGTTCGATCAACTCGGCATGACTCAGGGAAACGACCCGAGCGCCCACATGCGGTACACGTACCAGCAGACGCTGGCCTTCCAGACGATGGATGGCCTCACGCAAGGGACCACGACTGATGCCGTAAGTGCGTGCCAGTTCAGGCTCGGAAATCTTGCTGCCGGGGGCGATCTCGCCTTTGATAATCGCAGCCTGAATGCGACGGAAGACGTTTTCGGAAAGCGTTTCCGAATCATCTGTCACTGGAGCAGCACTTTCGGCCGAATCCAACATTGTCGACACCATTGAATTTATTTGAGCTAAAAGTAGCCTTGCAACGCCAATCAGTCAAAGAAAATCCTGCAGGTGTCGACAATACCATTGCAAGCTACGGCTTGTGGGAGCTGGGCTTGCCCGCGATGAAAGCACCACAACATTTAGATATTGAGGCGCTTATCGCGGGGAAGCCCGGCTCCCACAGAAGCAGTGCTCACAGGATCATCGCAGTGAGCGAGACGTACCTTCATGCTAGAATGCCGCCCCAGCTGATCGTCAGTGATAGCACTGCGCCAGCCACTAAATGACTCAGGGTCGACGTCTGGATGACCGCCCTTAATGTGCCAGGATCTATGACTTTCAAAGCCCTTCCCGCCCTGCTCTGTCTCCTTCTGTTATCCGTTAACGCTCTGGCGGCGGACAAGACCGTCTACGGTCTGAACGAGTACGCCCAGCTCAACGATATCGACCTGCAAGTCGCCGCCAAACTCGACACCGGCGCCAAGACTGCTTCACTGAGCGCTCGGGACATCAAACATTTCAAGCGCAACGGTGAGACCTGGGTACGCTTTTATCTGGCTATCGATGATGCCCATGCGCACCCCATTGAACGGCCACTGGCCCGGGTCAGCAAGATCAAACGGCGCGCCGATGATTACGATGCAGACGATGATAAAAAGTACACCGCGCGCCCGGTTATCAGCCTTGATGTGTGCATGGGTGCATCTTTACGCACGATAGAAGTGAACTTGACCGACCGAAGTGCTTTCCAATACCCGCTTTTGATCGGCTCCGAGGCGTTGAAACGCTTTGATGCGCTGGTCGACCCAAGCCTTAAGTACGCAGCGGGCAAGCCTGGCTGTGAAATCACTGCTCAAACCACCGAGTAAACCAATGCGCTCTCTGACTCTGCATCTGAAAATCCTGATTGGCGTCCTGGTGACCCTCGGAATCGCAATCACGGCCTATCAGATTCTGGCGCTCGGCATCCCGGTGACCGAGGACGAAACCGACGACCTGTGGAATATCGATGCCAAGGTCGAATTCGTCGCCAACAACAATAAGGATTCGGTAAAGGTCCAGATGTTCGTCCCGCCGCTGGCGCGAGACTTCATCAGCCTGAACGAAAGCTTCATCTCCAATAACTACGGGGTCAGCGTCAACCGTGTCGATGGCAACCGCAAGGTGACCTGGTCGGCGCGCCGTGCAACCGGCAACCAGACGCTGTATTACCGCCTGGTGCTGACCAAGCGCTATAGCGGAGAACGGCTGAAGACCAAAGGGCCGATATTCCGCGACAGCATTGCCGTCGAGGGTCCGGAAAAAGTCGCCGCCGAAGCGCTGCTTGCCCCTATTCGTCAGCACTCTGCAGACGTTGAAACCTTCATCACTGAAGCCATCAAACGGGTCAACAACCTCAATGATGACAACGTGAAATTGCTGCTGGCCGGTGATACCTCCAGCTCCAATAAAGCGCGCATCACCGAATTGCTGCTGTCCATCGCTCACGTACCGATGGAAAAAGTCCACACCATCCGCCTTGTCGCTGACCAGCCACAGAGTCCCGAGCTATGGTTGCGCAGTTTCAACGGCAAGGACTGGCTCTACTTCAATCCGGACACGGGTGAAAAGGGTCTGCCTGACGATCGTCTGTTGTGGTGGACGGGCGACGAGAACCTGATCACCGTCGATGGCGGCAGAAAAGCCGTCGTCACCTTCAGCCTCAACAACAGCGAGATGAACGCGATCCGTCTGGCTCAGTTGACCGACGCCAGCACTGACGCCGACTTTCTTGAATATTCGTTGTATGGTCTGCCGCTGGAAACCCAACAGACGTTCATGATCATGGTCATGATCCCGATTGGTGTGCTGGTGATTCTGGTCCTGCGCAACCTGATCGGCTTGCAAACGCTAGGTACCTTTACGCCGGTATTGATCGCCCTCGCCTTCAGGGAAACCCAGCTCGGCTTTGGCATCATCCTGTTCACAGTGATCACCGCGCTCGGCCTGTCTTTACGCTCTTATCTGGAACACCTGAAGCTGCAAATGCTGCCCCGCCTGTCGGTGGTCCTGACGTTCGTGGTGGTACTGATTGCAGCCATCAGCGTACTCAGCCACAAGCTCGGCCTGGAGCGCGGTCTCTCTGTGGCGCTGTTCCCGATGGTGATTCTGACGATGACCATTGAACGCTTGTCGATTACCTGGGAAGAACGGGGTGGCGGTCATGCCATGAAAGTCGCCATCGGCACGCTGTTCGCCGCCTCCCTGGCGCACATCATCATGAGCGTGCCGGAGCTGATCTACTTTGTCTTCACCTTCCCGGCAGTGCTGTTGATTCTGGTGGGCTTCATGTTGGCAATGGGTCGCTATCGCGGCTATCGCCTGACTGAACTGGTCCGTTTCAAGGCCTTCCTCAAGGAAGAATCCAAACAAGAAGAAGCCAAATGATCGGCCTCTGGAAAACCTGGAAGGCCCTGGAAGCCCGGGGCATCATGGGCATCAACCGGCGTAATGCCGATTACGTGCTCAAGTACAACAAGCGCAGCCTGTATCCGATTGTCGATGACAAGATCATCACCAAGGAACGGGCCATTGCCGCGGGCATCAATGTGCCAGAAATGTACGGGGTCATTTCCACCGAGAAAGAAATCGACAAGCTCGACGAGATCATTGGTGGTCGCAGCGATTTCGTGATCAAGCCCGCTCAGGGCGCGGGCGGCGACGGCATTCTGGTCATCGCTGACCGTTTCGAGGGGCGCTATCGTACCGTTTCCGGGCGCATCGTCAGCCACTCGGAAATCGAGCATCAGGTGTCAAGCATCCTCACCGGCCTTTACTCCCTGGGCGGTCACCGGGATCGGGCGCTGATCGAATACCGGGTCACCCCGGATCAGATTTTTAAAAGCATCAGTTACGAAGGCGTGCCGGACATCCGCATCATCGTGCTCATGGGCTACCCGGTAATGGCCATGCTGCGCCTGCCAACCCGGCAGTCCGGCGGCAAAGCCAACCTCCATCAGGGCGCTATTGGCGTGGGTGTAGACCTCGCCACCGGCATTACCCTGCGCGGCACCTGGCTGAACACCATCATCACCAAGCACCCGGACACCACCAACGCAGTGGACGGCGTACAGCTACCGAACTGGGATGGCTTCATGAAACTGGCTGCCGAGTGTTATGAGCTGTGTGGGCTGGGCTATATCGGCGTCGACATGGTGCTCGACCAGGAGCACGGGCCGCTGATCCTCGAACTCAACGCCCGCCCCGGCCTGAATATTCAGATCGCCAACGACTGCGGGTTGACTCACAGGACCCAGGCTGTCGAAGCAAGACTGGAACAACTGGCGCTCAACGGCGAACAGGAAACACCTGAACAGCGCTTGCAGTTTGTCCAGGAGTTGTTCGGTCACGTACCGCCACAATAAAAAGCTGGATACACGCGTCATGTGAAGGGCGATTCCGACGCTCCACTAGGAGTGGCCCCGACGGAGGACTACAATCCCCACCCCGCGCTCCGAACCGACACTCTCGAATGCCTGATTGCTCACTCTATCCGCTGCCCTACTCCCCCGACCCGGCAGCCTGGTTTCAACGTATCCGCCACGCGCCGGGCGCAGTGCTGCTGGACAGCGGCCGCCCCATTGCCGAACGTGGACGCTTCGATCTGCTGAGTGCCTGGCCTGTGCAGACCTTCCTGCCGGACGCCAGAGAAACCGGCAGTGAGTTTTTCCAGCGCTTGCGCACAGGCTTGAACAACCTGGGTCACGCCCAATTACCCTCGGACTGCGAGCTGCCTTTTGCAGGTGGTCTGATCGGCTATCTGAGTTACGACTTCGGTCGCCGTCTGGAAGCGCAATCCGGTGCGGCGCTTGATGATCTGCAACTTCCCGATGCGCGTCTGGGGTTGTACGCCTGGGCGCTGATCAGTGATCACCAGCAGCACACCAGCCAACTGGTGTTTCATCCATCGCTGGTGGATAGCGAGCGTCAGCGGCTGACTGAGCTATTCAGCCAACCGCATGAGTCCGGGTCAGGCATCTTCGGCCTGCAAGGTCAATTTGCACCGTCGATCAATGCCGACGCTTATCGTGCCGCCTTCGAAAAGATTCAGGCCTACATTCAGGCAGGCGACTGTTACCAGGTCAATCTCACCCAGCGTTTCCAGGCCCGATACCAAGGCGACTCGTGGACGGCTTATTGCGCGTTGCGCCACGCCTGCCCGACGCCCTTTTCCGGATACCAGGCACTGCCGGGGGGCGATGCGGTGTTGAGCCTTTCACCTGAACGCTTTGTCAGGGTCAGCCATGGCCACGTCGAGACCCGCCCCATCAAAGGCACACGCCCTCGCGGCCAGGACGCTGCGCAAGATCAAGCCTACGCGCAAGAACTGCTGTCCAGCACCAAGGATCGCGCGGAAAACCTGATGATCGTCGATCTGCTGCGCAATGATCTGGGCCGCAGTTGCAGGATCGGCTCAGTAAAAGTACCTGAGTTGTTCAGCCTGGAAAGCTATCCCAACGTGCACCATCTGGTCAGCAGTGTGGTGGGCGAGTTGGCGGATGATCACGACGCACTGGACTTGATCGCGGGCAGCTTTCCCGGAGGCTCCATCACCGGCGCGCCGAAAATACGCGCGATGCAGATCATCGATGAACTGGAGCCTACCCGGCGCAGCATTTATTGCGGATCATTGATGTATCTGGATGTGCGCGGCGAAATGGACAGCTCCATCGCGATTCGTAGCTTGCTGCTTAAAGACGGCAGGGTCTCCTGCTGGGCTGGCGGCGGCATCGTTGCCGATTCGGAGTGCGAGGCGGAATATCAGGAATCGTTTACCAAAGTGCGGGTTTTGCTGGATACCCTGGAAAAAATGATGCTCCTCTGATCCTGTAGGGGCTGCCGAAGGCTGCGAAGGCGGTGCACCAGGATAAATGCCTCGCAGCCTTCGGCAGCTCCTACAAAAAATGCATCTATATGTTCAAATCCCGATTCGACGCTTTGATGAACTCTGCCTTCAACGCATCAAAGCTCTGCACTGCCGGGAACTGCGGAAATTCGCGGATCACGTTGTCAGGCGCATGAAACAGAATGCCGACATCAGCCTCGGCCAGCATTGTCACATCGTTATACGAATCCCCCGCTGCAATGACCCGGTAGTACAGGCTCTTGAGTGCCAGCACCGACTGACGCTTGGGGTCTTTCTGACGTAGTTGATAACTCACCACTCGCCCCGTTTCATCAGTGACCAGCCGGTGACACAACAATGTCGGGAAACCGAGTTGGCGCATCAGTGGCTGGGAAAACTCGTAAAACGTGTCAGAAAGAATCACCACCTGGAAGCGCTCTCGCAGCCAGTCGACAAACTCGATGGCACCTTCCAGCGGCTGCAAGGTGCTGATCACCTCCTGAATGTCTGACAGTTTGAAGCCGTGCTCATCAAGAATGCGCAACCGCTGCTGCATCAACACATCGTAATCAGAAACATCCCGGGTCGTTGCACGTAGCGATTCAATGCCGGTCTTCTCGGCAAACTCGATCCAGATCTCCGGGACCAGCACACCTTCCAGGTCCAGACAGGCAATTTCCACAGCACGCTCCATGCATTCAAAAAAGAGACCGCACTCTAGACGATGCATGGCAAACCGGCCAATTCGCTGAAGGATTTTGTTAACATTCGCCTCATTACGAGCGCCTAAGCGCCATATTTAGGAAACCGCCTGATGAGCACACCCTTCGATGTCGCCGAACTTGCAGCGACCTACGCCAACAAGTCGGCCCAGGACATTCTCAAACTGGCCTTCCAGCACTTCGGTGACGAACTGTGGATTTCGTTCAGCGGCGCCGAAGACGTGGTGCTGGTGGACATGGCCTGGAAACTGAACAAAAACGTCAAGGTGTTCAGCCTGGACACGGGTCGCCTGCACCCGGAGACCTATCGCTTTATCGAGCAGGTTCGCGAGCATTACAAAATCGATATCGAGATCATGACCCCGGATCAGCAAAAGCTCGAACCGTTCGTCAAGGAAAAGGGCTTGTTCAGCTTTTACCGGGACGGTCATGGTGAATGCTGCGGCGTGCGTAAAATCGAACCACTGCGCCGAAAACTATCTGGCGTGAAGGCTTGGGCAACTGGTCAGCGTCGTGACCAGAGCCCTGGCACCCGCAGCCAGGTGGCGGCACTGGAAATCGACAGCGCATTCTCGACACCCGAGCGCACCCTGTACAAGTTCAACCCGTTGGCACAGATGAGCAGCGAAAAAATCTGGGGCTATATCCGGATGCTCGAACTGCCCTACAACAGCCTGCACGAGCGTGGCTTCATCAGTATTGGCTGTGAGCCTTGCACACGTCCGGTGCTGCCGAACCAGCATGAGCGCGAAGGTCGTTGGTGGTGGGAAGAAGCGACGCAGAAAGAGTGCGGATTGCACTCGGGGAATCTGATCGCCAAGGTGTGATGCCAACCTGTAACACATAGGATCTGTAGGAGCGCACGAGCACCGCGATGCCGCGATAGCGTTGTATCAGACAGTACGCCATCGCTGCTTCGCAATGCTCGTGAGCGGCTACAGATAAAGGGTGCCTGAACGACAATCAATGCACCGGCAATTCCACTCCGTCAAACAGCTCTTCCAGCTCCTGCTTATTGTGGCACTGGATCGCTTTGGCCATGACTTCACGGGTCAGGTGCGGAGCGAACTTCTCGATGAAGTCGCACATGAAGCCGCGCAGGAAAGTACCGCGACGGAAACCGATTTTGGTGACGCTTGATTCAAACAGATCGCTGGCATCAAGCATGACCAGATCGTTGTCCAGCTTGGTATCGACGGCCATTTTGGCAACGATGCCGACACCCAGGCCCAAACGTACATAAGTCTTGATCACGTCAGCATCAGCAGCGGTAAACACGACTTTCGGCGTCAGACCGCGATGGCTGAAGGCTTCGTCCAGCTTGGAGCGGCCGGTAAAGCCGAACACATAGGTCACAATCGGGTATTCAGCCAGCAGCTCCAGCGTCAGCTTGGGCACCTTGGTCAATGGGTGACCATGGGGCACCACAACGCAGCGGTTCCAGCGATAGCACGGCATCATCACCAGATCACCGAACAACTCCAGGGCCTCTGTCGCAATGGCGAAATCCACCGTGCCATCTGCAGCCATTTCCGCAATCTGCATCGGCGAACCTTGATGCATGTGCAGCGACACGTCCGGGTATTGCTTGATGAAATTGCTGATCACCGGCGGCAGCGCATAACGCGCCTGAGTGTGCGTGGTTGCGATCGATAGCGTGCCTTTCTTCTCGTTGGAGAATTCCTGGGCAATCTGCTTGATGCTTTCAACCTTGCGCAGAATCTCTCCGGCGGTGGTAATGATGCGCTCACCGGCCGGGGTAACGCGGGTCAGGTGCTTGCCACTGCGAGCAAAAACCTCAACACCCAACTCATCTTCGAGCAGGCGGATCTGCTTGCTGATGCCAGGCTGAGAGGTATAAAGGCTCTGAGCCGTCGCGGAAACGTTGAGGTCGTGGTGCGCCACTTCCCAGATGTAGCGCAATTGTTGAAGCTTCATATGAATCCCTCAAAGCAGGAAGACGCCCGAGGGCATCTGCGACGGTATATAACTGGATTAATGGTCAGGACGACTTAGCTAGAACTTTTTATCATCTTTAGGCGATAAAGGCACGCACGATTTCAATCGGTGAGCCCGTTGGACGTACGCACGCTTTTGGTACAACCCGGCACCATGTATACCGGCACCTGCGAGAGCTGAAGAACCCGTGCCGCCGTGCGACCTATCGGCGTGGTGGTTTCCGCCCCTCGGCTATGGCTGCCAACCACCAGCAAATCCACCTTGAGCTCATCCGCCTGCTCCAGAATCATATTGCACGGATCGCCCTGTACCACGCGGACGGTACTGATCAGTGCCAGATCCTGATGATCCGCCCCCAACTCGTCACGAAATCCATCAAGGACCTTCTGCTCGATCCCCTCCATGACCGAATTAAGACCCTGGCTGCGAAGATCTTTAAGCGCATCTTCACCCAGATAGCTTTGCAGCACCGACTCAGCGAACAACCCCATAGGCTCCACCACATGCACGACATAGAGCTCGGCCTTGAATGTTCGAGCCAGTGCCAGCGCGTGCTGCATAACATAGGGCGCATAGAGACCAAGGTCTGTGGCATACAGCATCGAACGAATCATGTGCATCCTCCCGAACAGCCAGAATGGCGGAGATGGATTCAGCTTAGCAGCGCACAAACGACTGCGACGGCAATTACCTGCAGGCCGCTGCCGTCAAGCCTTCAGCTCGTTACTGATGCCATGGGGCACCTGTCCGGTAGAGACCACATCACGAGCCTTCTCGCAGTGACCGGGCTGATCCTGAAGGTTCAGCGATTGCGTGCATCGAGAAACGCCAGAGCCTGATACAGCATGCGCACCTGAGGCATATCGCATCCTGCCTGCATTGCGGCACTCAACGGCTTGGCATAGATAGCCTCTAGCTCTAGCGGGCGCTGCGCCTGATAGTCCAGATACATGCTGGGGTGATAATCCGGCATCTTCTCGGTCATGGCGAACAGGTTTTGCGCATAGCCCTCAGGCAATACGTGACCGCACGCCTGCGCGCCTCGCCCCACTTCATCCATCAGCGCCAGAATCAATGCACGGGTATCAGTGTTCGTCATCAGTTCCGTGGTACCAGCCTGGAGCAAGGTTGATAAGCCGTTGTAAGGAATATTCCAGACCAGTTTCTGCCAGCGAGCCTGCTGCAGATTGGTCATGGCTTCGGAGTTCAGACCTGCTGCATGAAACAGGCTTGCGCCCTGCTCGACGATTGTCTGGCGAGCCACGTCATCAGCGGCCGGTCCACTGTGATAGCCCAGATTGACGCCGCCCAGCGCTTGATGCACTACTTTGCCGGGGCCAGAACGATGCACACAGATGAAACACAAACCACCCAGCAAATGCAGGGTGTCAGGCAGCCTGGCGCGCAAGCTGTCCTCTACGGCCAGACCGTTCTGCAAGACCAACACCTTGGCATCCGGCGCGGCCGCCTGAATGATGGCGGGCGCCAGCGCTGCATTGGCAGTGGACTTGGCTCCAATCAGCAGCCAGTCGCATGGCAGCATATCTGCGGCACTGGAATAAGCCTGAACCGGATTGAGCACCAGCTCGCCATGCACTGCGCTTTGAACATGCAGCCCTTCGCGTGCCACTGCGCTCAGCTCGCTGCGCAAGAGAAAATGCACATCAAACCCGGCTTTAGCCAGCATCACCCCGTAAAAACCACCGACGGCCCCAGTGCCGATAATGCCGATCCGTGGCTGCTTCAATTCACCCTTCATGTGATACCTCCTGTAAAGACTGTGTAGCCGCGTCGAATTCAAGGCAGCTCGTCAGGCTCGCGACCCAAGGCACCCGCCACTGCCTGGCGCAGATCCTGCCGGGTCAGTTTCGTACGCAACGCGCCGTAAAACTGCCCATCACTGATAAGGAAGAGCGCAGGTAAATGAAACACCTCATAACGCGCCACCGCGCCGCCGCTGTCGGCAGCATCGATCCAGCATATCCGGTCGATACCTAGATCCAGTAATGGCAGCTGTTGCCGGGCGTAACGACAACTGGCGCAGCCGACGCTGGTAAAGATCAGCAAGGAAGAGCCAGGTAGCTGCAATAACTGCTGGTCGACATCAAAGTCGCTAAGTTCAAGCTGATTCAAATACACCCCCGATCAAGGCGAACACTATCGTTGCCCGCACGGCAGCTTGCAAATGGTGGCAACACACCGCAGACGCGTAAACCGACCACCAATAGTCCGTGCTGCTCGATAAAGCAGCGTTTGCCCATTGTATCGGCAAGGCCTAACGCGCTAAGGTTCGGTCCCCCGTTTCGCTCAATCATGCCTGGCTTCGCCCCACGGGGTTCGTTGGCGGCCGGCATACGCGACCTGATGAGTAGCACGATGGCTGATTTACCGATTGACGACCTCAACGTTTCCTCCAACGAGACACTGATCACGCCGGATCAGCTCAAGCGTGAAATCCCGCTCACCGCCGCTGCACTGAAAACAGTGAGCCAGGGCCGTGAAGTGGTACGCGACATTCTCGACGGCAAGGATCATCGCCTGTTCATCGTGATCGGGCCGTGCTCGATCCATGACATCAAGGCTGCGCACGAATACGCCGAGCGCCTAAAGGCGCTGGCTGCCGAGGTTTCCGACACACTGTATCTGGTGATGCGCGTCTACTTCGAGAAGCCTCGCACCACCGTGGGCTGGAAAGGCCTGATCAACGATCCGTATCTGGACGACTCATTCAAGATTCAGGACGGCCTGCATATCGGCCGTCAATTGCTGCTCGACCTGGCTGAAATGGGCCTGCCGACAGCTACCGAAGCGCTGGACCCGATCTCCCCGCAGTACCTGCAGGATCTGATCAGCTGGTCGGCCATCGGTGCACGAACCACCGAGTCTCAGACTCACCGGGAAATGGCTTCGGGTCTGTCTTCGGCAGTGGGTTTCAAGAATGGCACCGACGGCGGCCTGACCGTTGCTATCAATGCACTGCAATCGGTCTCCAGCCCGCACCGTTTCCTGGGCATCAATCAGGAAGGTGGCGTGTCCATCGTGACCACCAAAGGCAATGCTTACGGTCACGTCGTACTGCGCGGCGGCAACGGTAAACCCAACTATGATTCGGTCAGCGTTGCCCTGTGCGAACAGGCGCTGAACAAGGCGAAGATCAAGCCTAATATCATGGTTGACTGCAGCCACGCCAACTCCAACAAAGACCCGGCCCTGCAGCCACTGGTCATGGAAAACGTCGCCAACCAGATTCTGGAAGGCAACCAGTCGATCATCGGCCTGATGGTTGAGAGTCATTTGAACTGGGGCTGTCAGGCCATTCCCAAGGATCTGTCGGAACTGCAATACGGCGTATCCGTGACCGATGCCTGCATCGATTGGGAAAGCACCGAAAAAACCTTGCGCAGCATGCATGCCAAGCTCAAGGACGTACTGCCGAAACGCCAACGCGGCTGATCAGCAGCAGAAACGAAAACGCCGAGCAAATGCTCGGCGTTTTTCTGAGTGCCTGCTTGAAACAGGACCCGTTTCAGATCTTGGCGGCCTGACGCTGGTTGCGCTCCATGTAGCGTTCTACATAAGAGCAGGACGGTATGACCGTGTAGCCGATGCTGTCGGCATAGTCGAGCGCCTGCTCAGTCAGCGCAGCGGCAATCCCCCTGCCCCGCAGAGCATTGGGGACGAAGGTCCGGTAGATATCCAGAGTCTGCTTACCCAGGTCCATGTAGGTCAGGTAAGCACGGTGACCGTCAATGCTGATTTCAAACTGGTGACCGGTCTCATCATGGTGGATGGACAACGCCTCGCTCATCACTACTCCTCGCGGGTCTTGGAATTTGACCCCTACCTTACCGATGTTTTTCCGGCGAAGGAACATCTACGCCACCCCGTGCCTGTTTTGGACACCGAGAAGAGCTTTGCTGATCCCAACAAAAGAGCACCTGCAAATAGTAGGCGTCATTTGGGAATATGCTCAAGCGTATCGACCGCAAAAAGCCGCGACCGAACATCTGATTGATCAGAGCGTTGAACTGAACATTGCCGGAGCTTGTCGATTGAGACGTCGGGGTGAATTGAAAGTCACCTCGACGTAAGCTAAACATGTGTATGTTCGGCATATACCAAGCGCCAATGGACACCCGCTGACGGGGTAGACGATCCTCGTTTACAACTGTCGGGCTGTTGCCCGCAAGCCTCTGGCTACAGGGGCTGCGCAGGCAACCGCCAGGACAGCTGGATACTTTTCATACAAAACCGGTGGGAAGTAACGCGGAACACTTTCAAAGCGCAGAAAATCTACCGCTTCTTGCGCTTCGTCAGTTTACTTACTACAAACAGTGGGTACTATGTACGCCGGTCATTTTCTCATTTTCGAGAGATGACTAATTTGAAAAAAAGTCCTTGAAGGGGAACACAATGAACAACGCTCTGAAATTTTCTGCTCTGGCTCTGGCAGCAGTTCTGGCTACCGGTTGCAGCAGCGTTTCCAAAGAAACCGAAGCTCGCCTGACCGCTACCGAAGACGCAGCTGCTCGTTCGCAAGCTCGCGCTGACGAAGCGTATCGCAAAGCTGACGAAGCTCTGGCTGCTGCTCAAAAAGCTCAGCAAACTGCTGACGAAGCCAACGAGCGCGCTCTGCGTATGTTGGACAAGGCTAGCCGCAAGTAATAATCCCTTCGGGATTGTTGTTGCAAGAAAGCCGACCTGGTTATCCGGGTCGGCTTTTTTATTGGCTGGGGTTTGGTCGTTTGGTTCTGGTTTGTGGTTTGTGGTTTGTGGTTTGTGGTTTGTGGTTTGTGTGAGCATATCCGTTATTAGGTAACGGCTGATATTGGTTGCGCTTTTACAGCGCCTCACTTTTGATGGATCCGGAAGCCGGCCCAGACAAAAGTAACCAAAACGCTCTTGCCCCACCACTGGGTGCCTCGCCTAGGCTCGGCATGCCCATAATCCGACCTTGCTGCGT
>NZ_LOHG01000009.1:75082-275027 GCF_022790535.1 Pseudomonas maioricensis | reverse complement strand
CGAGAGGCCGTCAACCCCTAATTCACGCTTTTGTTGGAACTTTTGGTTTAGACCCAATTACACGCGGGATTCGCCTAGCAATCATTGGGATCCGGAGACTCAGCAACAGCAGACCGATTACTGCATATAAAGACCACTCCTTCAGATCCGCCCTGACAATCCAGAACATATGCAGCAGGCCCAACCCCAAAATCACATAGATAAGCCGATGAAGTTTTTTCCAGCGCGCCCCTAGCCGTCTCTGGCTATAACGATTGGAAGTCACAGCCAGCGCCAGCAGACATATAAAGGCAAGGCTGCCGACGATGATGTATGGACGCTTGACCAGCTCCACCCCCAACTGCGACCAATCCAGCCCCAATATGAAAACGGCATACGCGCTCATGTGCATGAATACATAAGCAAAGCACCAAAGCCCCAACTGGCGCCTGACAGCAATCCAGCCTGCCCACCCCGTCAGTTTCTGCAATGGCGTCATTGCCAGCGTGATCAGTAGCAGTATCAGGGTGCCAAGGCCGAGCCGGTCGACAAGCACCTTCCCGGGATCAGGCCCCAGCGCAAAGATCCATGCCTGATAAAGCCAGAGCACCGGTGCAACACAAGCAGCTACAAAAACGCCCAAGCGCCAAAACGGGTAACGCATCAATAATTCTTCCGCAAATCCAGACCTGTATATAAGGAGGCAACCTCCTCCCCGTACCCATTGAACATTTCGGTTTGTCGAACGTTGGGACTGAACAATCCGCTCGGCAGCCTGCGCTCATGCGCCTGGGTCCAGCGGGGATGATCAACAGTCGGGTTCACGTTGGCATAAAAGCCATACTCGTTAGCTGCGATGCTTTGCCAGGTTGTCTTGGGCTGCTCGCTGACCAGACTGATGCGCACAATGGACTTAACGCTTTTAAAGCCATACTTCCATGGCACCACCAAACGCAACGGCGCGCCATTCTGGTTAGGCAGCTCACGTCCATACATGCCAACCGCAAGAATAGCCAAAGGGTTCATCGCCTCGTCCAGCCGAAGCCCTTCCACATAAGGCCAATCAATCAAGGCAAAACCTGAACGCTGCCCAGACATGGTCTTGGGATCCTGCAGAGTTTCAAAGCGGATGTACTTGGCCTTCGCGGTAGGCTCAACCTGCTTGAGCAAAGCCGAGATTGGAAACCCGATCCAGGGAATGACCATGGACCAGGCCTCTACGCAGCGCAGACGATAAATACGCTCTTCCAACTGGTAAGGCTTCATGAAGTCTTCAAGCGCATAACGACCCGGCTTGCCGACCTCACCATCGATAACAACACTCCACGGCTCAGTCTTCAAGGAACCGGCGTTTTGCGCGGGATCGCCCTTGTCGGTGCCAAATTCATAGAAGTTGTTGTAGTGCGTTGCGTCCTTGAAAGGGGTAATCGCTTCCCCCTTGACGTTGACCGCCTGCCATTTGGTGTCGGGAAGCTTTTCGGCGAACCACGCGGGGGCCTTGCCAGACTCCACATCCGGATACAGAGAAGGGTCGGCAGCGCTCGCCCAGCGCGGCAAGGCACTGACAGCCAAACCGGCAAGCGAAGAACCCAACAGGGTGCGACGAGAGAGATAGAGAGATTCAGGGGTAACGTCCGATTCTTTGCTATCAGACGCTGAAGGGATTTTGATTAGCATGATGACTCCACAATCCAGAGGAACTGATGCACCAATAGACTGTGGAGTATGGGGGAAATTACATCACTCGGCCGATTTGTGACGACGCAGACGCAATAAATATTGGATAGGACCGGATGCTGCATAAGCGAGGAATATCAGCAGCAGAATGCGCGGCGGGTCGCTGAACACCACAGCGAACACCAGCACGACGGCCAGAATCGCGACAAACGGCACTCGCCCTTTCAGGTCCAGCTCCTTAAAGCTGTTGTACTTGATGTTGCTGACCATCAGCATGCCCGCCGCTGCAACCAGCAAAGCCACCAGGAACGACAGTTTGGAACCCTGGATTCCGTAATCGCTGAACGCCCAGACCGTACCGGCAACAACGCCCGCCGCAGCAGGACTCGCCAGACCGATGAAATAACGTTTGTCGGCTTTGCCAACCATGGTGTTGAAGCGAGCCAGACGCAGTGCAGCGCCAGCGACATAGATGAAGGCAACCATCCAGCCAACTTTGCCCATATCACCCAGCGCCCAACCAAAAGCCAGCAGTGCCGGAGCGACACCAAAGGCAACCATGTCGGAGAGGGAGTCATACTCAGCGCCAAATGCACTCTGAGTATTAGTCATGCGCGCCACACGCCCATCCAGGCCGTCGAGCACCATGGCGACAAAGATAGCGATGGCGGCGAATGCAAAGTACTTGCTTGCCCCTGCGGAGTCTCCCGCAGCCAAGGCGCTCTGTGCGCTCATCGAGCTGATAATGGAATAAAAGCCCGCGAACAGATTCGCAGTAGTGAACAGGTTGGGCAGCAGATAGATGCCGCGATGCCGGACCTTGCGCCCTTCGGCGTCGTGTCCTTCTTCAATATGCTCATCGATCGGTAGCAGGCTTTCGGCGTCAGAGGCCTTGTTTGGCTCTTCAGGACGTTCGCTCATAGACTTTACCTTGCAACGGTGTGGAAAGTTTCGACAGATGCTTGCGACGAGGGTTCGTCTGCAAACGATGCAGCTTTATACCAGATGCGGTCCCGCTTAACGAAAAAACGCGGCCGGTTGGCCGCGTTTTTCTAGCGTTGAACAGCGTCGCGAGGACTTAGTTCTTGGCTTTGTCGACGATCTTGTTGGCACCAATCCAAGGCATCATGGAGCGCAGTTGCTCACCGATGATTTCGATACCGTGAGCGGCGTTGTTACGACGCTTGGCGGTCATCGAAGGATAGCCGGTAGCACCTTCACTGATGAACATCTTCGCGTACTCACCGTCCTGGATGCGCTTCAGAGCGTTGCGCATGGCCTGACGGGATTCGGCGTTGATCACTTCAGGACCGGTCACGTACTCGCCGTATTCGGCGTTGTTGGAGATCGAGTAGTTCATGTTGGCGATACCGCCTTCGTACATGAGGTCAACGATCAACTTCAGTTCGTGCAGGCACTCGAAGTAAGCCATTTCTGGAGCATAACCGGCTTCAACCAGAGTTTCGAAGCCTGCTTTGACCAGCTCAACAGTACCGCCACACAGAACAGCCTGCTCGCCGAACAGGTCGGTTTCAGTCTCGTCTTTAAATGTGGTTTCGATGATACCGGTACGGCCGCCGCCAACGCCCGAAGCGTAAGACAGTGCAACGTTTTTAGCGTTGCCCGAAGCATCCTGGTAAACAGCGATCAGGTCAGGGATACCGCCGCCTTTGACGAACTCGGTACGAACAGTGTGACCTGGCGCTTTTGGCGCGATCATGATCACGTCCAGGTCAGCGCGAGGCACGACCTGGTTGTAGTGGATCGCAAAACCGTGGGAGAAGGCCAGCGTGGCGCCCTTCTTGATGTTCGGCTCAACTTCGTTTTTGTACAGCGCGGACTGGAACTCGTCCGGGGTCAGGATCATGACCAGGTCTGCAGCAGCAACAGCGGAAGCAACGTCAGTCACTTTCAGGCCATGAGCTTCAGCCTTGGCGACAGTAGCCGAACCTTTACGCAGGCCAACAGTGACATCAACGCCGGAGTCTTTCAGGTTGCACGCTTGAGCGTGGCCTTGGGAGCCGTAACCGATGATGGCAACTTTTTTGCCCTGGATGATCGAAAGGTCGCAGTCTTTGTCGTAATAAACTTTCATGGAATTCCCCTGTTATCGTGGCCTTCAGGCCATTTTGCAAAATGAGATTAGATGCTCAGCACTTTGTCGCCACGGGCAATGCCCGTCACGCCGCTGCGTACTGTTTCCAGGATAGCGGCAGTGCCGATGGCCTGAATGAAGCTGTCCAGCTTGTCGCTAGTACCGGTCAGTTGCACGGTATAAACGCTGGCTGAAACGTCAACGATTTGCCCACGGAAAATATCCGTGGTGCGCTTGATCTCGGCGCGTTGGGCGCCAGTAGCCTTCACCTTGATCAGCATCAGTTCACGCTCGATATGGGCGCTCTCCGACAGATCTACCAGCTTGACTACCTCGACCAGCTTGTTGAGGTTTTTGGTGATCTGCTCGATCACCTCATCCTGGCCAACTGTGGTCAGCGTCAGACGCGACAAGGTCGGGTCTTCGGTTGGGGCCACAGTCAGGCTTTCGATGTTGTAGTTGCGCTGCGAAAACAGGCCAACGACGCGAGACAAAGCACCCGGTTCGTTTTCCAGCAAAAGGGAAATGATGTGCCGCATGATTAGGTCCGCTCCGTCTTGCTGAGCCACATATCGCGCATGGAGCCGTCTTTGATCTGCATCGGATAAACGTGCTCGGTGACGTCAACCTGAATATCGATGAACACCAGACGATCCGTCATGGCGAACGCTTCTTCCATCTTCGGCTTCAGATCTTTCAAATCTGTGATCTTCATGCCGACATGGCCATAAGCTTCGACCAGTTTCACGAAGTCAGGCAGCGACTCCATGTAGGAGTGCGAGTGACGACCGCTGTAGCTCATGTCCTGCCATTGACGAACCATGCCGAGCACGCCGTTGTTGAGCAGGATGATTTTTACAGGCAGACCGTACTGCAGACAGGTCGACAGCTCCTGGATATTCATCTGGATGCTGCCTTCACCTGTTACACAAGCGACATGCGCCTCAGGGAAGCTGAGCTTGACGCCCATCGCAGCCGGAAAGCCAAAGCCCATGGTGCCCAGACCGCCAGAGTTGATCCAGCGATTCGGTTTGTTGAAGCGATAGTACTGCGCAGCAAACATCTGATGCTGACCAACGTCGGACGTAACAAAAGCATCGCCGTTGGTGACTTCGCACAAGGTCTCGATGACTTTCTGCGGCTTGATGACGCTGCCGTCGCCCGGGTTGTACGGGAACAGGTCACGATCACCACGCCACTCGTCAATCTGCTTCCACCAGCTGGCAACCAGGGCCTTGTCTGGCAGCTCGCCGATCTCTTTGAGGGTCGCGACCATTTCAGTCAGAACGCTCTCAACCGGACCTACGATAGGCACATCGGCCTTGATGGTCTTGGAGATCGAAGCCGGATCGATATCGATGTGGATAACTTTGGCGTTCGGGCAGAACTTGGCAGCGCCGTTGATGACTCGGTCATCGAAACGCGCGCCAACAGCCAGAATCACGTCCGCATGGTGCATCGCCAGGTTGGCGGTGTAGCTGCCGTGCATACCCAGCATGCCGACAAACTGACGGTCCATACCTGGATAGCTACCCAAGCCCATCAGCGTATTGGTCACGGGAGCGTTGAGCTTCTGCGCCAACTCAGTCAGCGGCTCGGAGCCATTGCCCATGATCACGCCGCCACCGGCATAAATGATAGGACGCTTGGCCGCCAGCAGCATTTCGACTGCCTTGCGGATCTGGCCTGAGTGACCACGAACAGCCGGGCTGTAAGAGCGCAGCTTGGCTTTCTTGGGGAATACGTATTCGAACTTCTCGGCCGGGTTGGTCATGTCCTTCGGAATATCGACAACCACAGGGCCCGGACGACCGGACTGCGCCAGGTAGAAAGCCTTCTTCAGCACTTCCGGGATTTCCGACGGGTGCTTGATCATGAAGCTGTGCTTCACGATAGGCCGGGAAATACCGATCATGTCGGTTTCCTGGAACGCATCGGTACCGACCAGCGTGCTCGCGACCTGCCCGGACAGCACGACCATTGGAATCGAATCCATGTAAGCCGTGGCGATGCCGGTGATTGCGTTGGTAGCACCCGGACCGGAAGTTACCAGCACCACACCGGCCTTGCCGGTGGCGCGCGCATAGCCGTCAGCCATGTGCGTCGCCGCTTGCTCGTGACGAACAAGGATGTGATTAACGGCTGGCTCTTTGAACAGGGCGTCGTAAATGTGCAGGAGGGCACCGCCTGGGTACCCATAGATATGCTTAACGCCTTCGTCACGCAAAAAGCGGACGACCATTTCAGCGCCGGATAAGAGCTCCACGTTGTTCACCTCTAAAACGCCAGAATACCGTCCACAAACGAGGACGGGTCTTAATAGGTTTTACTGCCAAGCAGAGCATGAGCGACGGTGGTCGCCGACTACGTCAGCACTGACTGAGCAAGTATTGGGTAACCCCTGAGTGTTTCGGGGCGTTCCCACCCAGCGCGAGGTAACGCGTTGCGGGTGTTACAGGTCGGCGCGGGTGTGCGCCTCATGATCTACCGAGATGGTCTGCTTCTGGCAGTCCCTTCACAGCGAACTTTGGATTGTTGTGATTCGCCTGCCCCAAGTCAAGTCATCCGTGAGCTTTCTTCCAATTAACCGCACCAAACTGCGTCGAATAAGGTCATTGAGATGGCCTTGTGGTAGCTTTCAGGGCAAACGTATCTGGAAGGAAGCAACATGCGTTGCATGATTTTCGCGGCGATTATAGCGACGGCGTTCAGCGTCCCTGCCCATGCGGCTCAAATTTATAAATGGGTCGATGACCAGGGCGTTACTCATTTCGACGCCCAGCCCCCGGCCGGGCGACAAACCCAGCAGATCGATATCCAGAAACCGCCTGCCGCGCCCGCCACTTCAGAGAGTTCAAAGTCGGCAATAGAAGCTGAGGCTGAGCAGCGGGAAATTAATAATGCAGTCAAAAAGAAAGTTGCCCAGCAAGACGCCCGACGCGCCGAGGACTGCAAAATCCTGCGCACGAATCTCGCCCAGTTGCAGAACAACCCTCGCGTACGCGAGCAAGTTGAAGGGGGGCTGAAACGCCTTTCAGAAGATGAGCGGCAAGGGCGTATTGCAGAAACGCAAAAGGCAATAAACGATTATTGCCTTTGATAAGGCTGCTGATCTGCCTTGATAGCATCGTGCTTTTGTAGGAGCTGCCGAAAGCTGCGAAGCATTTTATCCTGACACGCCGCGATCGCAGCCTTCGGCAGCTCCTACAGGTCCTATGTTTGCCGCGAGACAGCGCAGTATCATGGGGCGCCTGCAAGAACGGCCAGCCGTTAGCGGGCCTGGCTGATCAGCCGATCAAACTGGGCAAGTAACTGCTGCAAAGGCTGGGTTTCCCGCTGGCGTGTCGCGTAGACCATCTCAGCCATTTCAAGAATGCCCGAGGCATTTGGCAGCGGTAGATCATTCTCCAGAATCAACTTCATTCTTGGCAGGAAAATCCACTGCAGCCACTGCTCGAACTCAAGCGTATCAACGCAGAACGGCTCGCCACTGGAAAGCGCCTGCTCACTGGGCGGCAGATCACTCCACCAGCCCAGTACACGCAATTCGCGCTCGATCAGCAGCAAATGCTCCGCGACCTCAGGAAAGCGCTGATCCATCAAGCGCCAACCCTGGCTTTTTGACGCGCCAGAGCAGCGCCGGCGGCGTCACCCTGTTTTTCACGCGCCTGAGCGATGATGTCCCAGAGACTGGCCTGCAGACTTGGACGCCCATTGGCATAAGTCAAACCACGACGCGCCAGTTGCTCGGCCTGCGCAGCGTCCCCTTGGGCCAGTCGCACCTGAGCCAATCGATAGATGACTTGCGGCTCACGAGGAGCAACGCGCTGCGCACGCTCAAGGCTTGACGACGCACCGTTGAGGTCGCCGCCGTTCTGCTGCTGCTGAGCAGTGGTCAACAACGCCAGAACCGGGCCATCAAGTTGCTCGTCGGCGGACAATCCACTACCGGAAGACGGGATCCCACTAGGTGTCGAAGCAGGCATGTTGTAAGTATTGCTGGTGACAGGCGCGCTGACCGAAGAAGTATCAATCGGCGGGCTGACACTGATCGGCGCCTGCCCAACCGGAGCGGCATAGGTATCGATAGGCGCAGAACTACCACCGCCTCCACCTGGAATCATGACCACGACACCGGAATCTTGCGGCACGGATTGAGCCTGTGCAGGAGCCTGAGCAACGTTTGCCCGAGAAGCACCATTGCGCGAAACACGTTCGCTATTGGAAACCTTGGAGCCCGAATCCACCACTGGAATTGAACCCCGCTCTACGCTGGCACAACCATTGAGCAAAGCCAGAGCTGTTATCGCTGGAATCAACCACTTGTTCACTTTAGATCCTCTTTGGGCGCTCTCAATTCTTCTAGTTCAGCCAACCCTTGACCCAATCCATCACTTCCTGAGCCGGGGCCGCAGGACCGCCACATGCAGCGCCGGGTGCCGGTTCACTGCCGCGAATATACGGCATCTGCACCGCGTTCGGGCAACCCGCATCGGAGCCCTCCCCTGTCGCGGCATTAACCCAGACCTGCACCACGTTATCAGGCTGCGCCATGTCCAGCGGCAGCGGATCTGCCTTTTTCATGAAACTGGTCCAGACCTGCAATGCACCGGTCGCGCCAGTGAACGGCGTTTTGCCGTTGTCATCTCGACCAAGCCACACAACCGCCAGCAGATCCTGACTGAAGCCTGCAAACCAGCTGTCGCGAGAATCGTTGGTCGTCCCGGATTTACCCGCCAGGTTCAACGAGCTTGGCAGTACGTTATAAACAGAACGTCCCGTACCTTCGCGCATCACCCGCTGCATCGCATTTTGCAGGAGGTAGATCGAGCCCGGATCGAAACGCTGCTGGATCTGGAACGGGTAGCGTTTGAGCGGTTCGCCCTCGGCAGTCAGAACGCTACGAATCCCTCGCATCGGGGTATTGAAACCGCCGTTCGCGATGGTCTGGAACATTGTCGCAACCTGAATCGGACTCAACGCACCGGCACCCAACAACATCGAAGGGTAAGCAGGCCAGTCAACGTCAACACCTAGCTTGCCGATGGTTTTGAATACATTCGGCACACCGACTTCAAGGCCGAGCTTGGCACTGGACAAGTTGTAGGAATGCGCCAACCCCTGATACAGGAAGATATTACCGTGAGCCTTGTGGTCGAAGTTTTGCGGCTTCCATACCTGACCGTCAGCACCTTTTACCTGAAACGGCTCATCCGCCACCCAACTGGTCAAGGTGTACTGGCTCGGGCGCTCCAGTGCAGTAAGGTAAATGGACGGTTTGACCAATGAGCCAATTGGACGCACAGCGTCGATGGCCCGATTGAAACCGGCATAACCTGCCTTGCGACTGCCGATCAATGCCTGGACTTCACCTGTTTCCGGGTTAGTCACAACCATGGCGGCTTCGACATCATCCACGCCTTTGCGACCCGACAGACGTTTAAACGTCTCGCTCATGGCCGATTCAGACTTCATCTGCAGGATCGGATCAAAGCTGGTGAAGATACGCAGACCTTCTTCGGTCAAGTCCTCGTCGCGATAGTCTTCGCGCAACTGACGTTTGACCAGATCAAGGAAGCCAGGGAAAGAGCTGTCAGCCAGGCTACCGGTCTTGGTTACACCCAGCGGCATTTTCTTGGCCGCTGCCACCGCTTCAGGTGTGGCAACACCCTGCTGCTCCAGCAGGTCGAGCACCAGATTGCGTCGTTCAAGTGCACGTTCCGGATTACGTCGCGGGTTGTAATAGGAAGGCCCTTTAACCAGACCGACCAGCAACGCGACCTGATGTAACTTCAGCTCAGACAATGGCTGGCTGAAGAAATACTGACTGGCAAGGCCAAAGCCGTGCACCGCCCGTTGGCCGTCCTGACCGACGAACACCTCGTTAAGGTAAGCCTCAAGAATTTCCTGCTTGCTGTAATGAATCTCCAGCAAAACAGCCATCATCGCTTCAGTCAGCTTGCGGGTAAGGCTGCGTTCGTTGGTCAGGTAGAAGTTCTTGACCAACTGCTGGGTCAGCGTACTGCCCCCTTGACGCATTTGTCCGGCTGACGCGTTCACCCAGAATGCCCGGGCGATCGACTTGGGTGACACACCGAAGTGGTGATAAAAATCACGGTCTTCAACAGTTACAAGTGTATCAAGCAGATACGGCGGAGCCTGATCGAGCTTGATCAGGATGCGGTCTTCCAGATTCTTGGGGTACAGCCCGCCGATCATCAGGGGTTCCAGGCGAGCAACTGCCAGCTTGGCACCATTGGCCGACGAAAGATCTGCAACGTAATCGCCAGAGAAACGCACACGGATCTGCTGCGCGGGATCGGAGCCTTCATAGAACTGAAAACCGCGGGTATTAAGGTCCACGGTGTTGCCACTGACGGCAGCGGCGCCCGGACCGTTCGCAACGCTTTCCCGTCGATAGCCCAGCGCATCAAGCTCAATCAGGAAGTCATCCTTGCTGAGCTTCTGCCCAACAAATAGCTCAAGCGGGCGCGCATACACCTTGGCAGGGATCATCCAGCGTTTGCCGGAAAATTTCTCCTGAACAATGGCGTCGAGGTAAATAGCGAAGCCCGCCAGCACGACGAGCCCGACAATGCCGAGCTTCAACCCCCAGCCTAACCAGGTACGAAGGCCGCCAGAGGCAGGTTTTTTTGCTTTGCGAGAGGATCGAGTACGAGTCATGGCGGCGGATTATACGCACTTTGCCGGGGTTCGACAGGCACCCTTACCGGAGGTTTGCAGCCTCGCGCCAAGCGGCCATAATGGCCACCTTGACGCATTTAATGAAACATCACTCTTGAAGGATCGTCCGTGAGCCAGTCACTGATTGCAGCCCTGCAGAACCCCGCCCTGTTTCCACATCCGGTCGAGGGCTTCCAGCTCATCGAAACGCACATTTCGTGGGTGCTGCTCACCGGGCCTTTCGTTTACAAATTCAAGAAACCCGTCAACTTCGGTTTTCTGGACTTCACGACACTCTCTGCTCGTGAGCACTTCTGCAAAGAAGAGTTGCGTCTCAACCAGCGCCTGACCAACGACCTGTACCTGGAAGTCATCCCGGTGACTGGCAGCGCCGACGCGCCACAATTGGGTGGCGAAGGCGAAGTCATCGAATACGCGCTGAAAATGCGTCAGTTCCCGCAGGACGGGCTGCTGAGCACTTTGCAGGCAAATGGTGAATTGACGCCTGCACACATCGATAATATTGCGACCCAAATCGGTCAATTCCATATCGCCGCCCCGAAGGTCGGCCCGGAAAACGAACTGGGCTCGCCTGACAGTGTGATGGCGCCGGTCCTGCAAAACTTTGAACAAATTCGCCCGCTAATCAGCGAAAAGACCGACCTTCTGCAACTCGATGCCTTGCAAGCCTGGGCCGAATCGAGCTTCGAAAGGCTCAAACCACTCCTCGCCCAGCGCAAATCAGACGGGTTCATCCGCGAGTGCCACGGTGACATCCATCTGGGCAACATCACCCTGATCAATGACAAGGTCGTCATTTTCGACTGCATCGAATTCAACGAACCGTTCCGCATGACGGACGTTTATGCCGATATCGGTTTCCTGGCGATGGACCTGGAAGACCGTGGCCTAAAGTCTCTGGCACGCCGCCTTGTCAGCCAGTATCTGGAGTTGACCGGTGACTATCAGGGCTTGGAGCTGCTGAATTTCTACAAGGCCTATCGTGCGCTGGTACGCGCCAAGGTTGCGCTGTTCAGTCTGCCGGCGGACGCCGACGCGGTTCAACGCGGTGCC
Source organism: Pseudomonas maioricensis (assembly GCF_022790535.1). Lineage (GTDB taxonomy): Bacteria > Pseudomonadota > Gammaproteobacteria > Pseudomonadales > Pseudomonadaceae > Aquipseudomonas > Aquipseudomonas maioricensis. The sequence continues at coordinate 263,518 of NZ_LOHG01000009.1, read as the reverse complement.
ACCCTGCGCCAGTACCGCAACTACGCCAACCTTGCGGAAAGCTATAGCGCCATCCCATCGCGTTTTCTGGTCATTACCCACGGCGTCTCTGCGGTGGGCAAGAGCCACGTTGCCAAGCGCCTTGTGGAATCGCTGGGGGCTGTACGCCTGCGCTCGGACGTGGAACGCAAGCGCCTGTTTGCCGGTCAGGACGCCAACCTTTATGAAGCCGACGCCAGCAACGCGACCTATAACCGCCTGCATGAGCTTGCCGGAGTAGTCCTGCGCGCCGGGTTCCCGGTGGTGATCGATGCCACGTACCTTAAACAGGCACAACGCAAAGCCGCCTCGAAAGTCGCCGAAACCACCGGTGTGCCGTTCCTGATTCTGGATTGCGATGCACCGGAGGCTGTCATCGCTGGCTGGCTCGCTCAGCGTCAGGCAGAAAACACCGACCCGTCAGACGCAACAATGGAAGTTATCCAGGCCCAACAAGCCAGCCGCGAACCGCTGACAGCAGAAGAAACCCTGCACAGCAAACGCGTCGAAACCAATAAAAGCAGTGATCTCGACAGCCTGATCGAAAACCTTCGTCAGCGCCTTCCTGCGCTCTAAAACAATGTTTTGAGCCGTTTGGCAGTTAGTGCTTCACGGCTTCAAAATAGTGGCGATATACTGGCGTCATAATTCTAACGGAACGGAAAAGCGAGGCGCTATGAGTCAGCCCAAAGTACTGGATTCCCCGCTGTACGCGATGTTGCGTAACGACGATGTGGCAGGGTTCAACCAGGAAAAACCCAAGTCAGGCACGATCGATTTCAAGGGCGGTGATTTCCGCGGACTGGACTTGCGCAACCTCGACACAGCCGGTATCGACTTCACCGATGCGTACTTCCGCTCCGCCGACCTGCGCGGGCTTGACCTGAGCAGCACGCCACTGGAAGGGGCAAGCATTGCACATGCCCAGATTTCCGGAACGTTCTTCCCGCGCGAACTGACCGCAGACGAAATTCTGATGTCAGTCAACTTCGGTACACGCTTGCGCTACCGAACGCACTGAAACTTCCGCACGTTCCGTATTGATCACGCCCGCATGCGCAATGCATGCCGGGCCGTGTTCGTACTGCCCCGCCGTCCACTGATCACCTGAAGCTATCTATCCGATCACCGCCCCTGCGCCTTCCCCCTCAAACGCTACAATCTTTCCAGACTTGCCATGTTTTCACCCACAGTCAGAGCTCAACATTGCACGGAGGCATGATGAACGATGAACTGCAGCACCTGAAAAACGTCGGCAAGACGTCAGCACAATGGTTACACGCCGTGGGTATACACAGCGCTTCGGATTTACGTCGAATGGGGGCTGTGGATGCTTATCGGGCGGTCCGAAAGCGAGGATTTCGAGCCACCAAAGTGCTGTTGTATGCGATTGATGCAGCGCTAATGGACATTCACTGGAATGACCTGCCCAACGATCGCAAAGACGTTTTGAACAAAATGGTCAGCCATCGGGCAGGCTCTGGAAAGGGTTGATAGAGCCGCTCCTGAAAATAGATGAGAAGAAGTCATTGACTTGCAAATGAGAATCGATATGATTATCACAACCGGTCGCGAGACTGGCCGATAGCTGAAAGACCTTGGTTCGGACTTTCAGATTATCTCCTCATCAGGCTAATCACGGTTTTTGACCCGGCTTTTTGCCGGGTCTTTTTTTGCCTGTGACTTTTGTCGATGCCAATCTTCGACACAGATGACTTCTTCCTGCCACCGGAGCATTCAGTACCCATGCTCATTGGAACCTGGCGCGAAAACTCCGAGCTGCATCAATACATCGTCCAGCAAGCTTGACCCCACCAGCCGTACTCGCTGAGCACTGACCCACTGCGGGCCAAAGCGTGCACGCGCCATATCGATGAACAGCCTGGCGTCGGCAAGGGTCCGCAAGCCACCGCAAAGTTTGAGCCCAACCTGCCCGCCGACTTCAACAATGCACTCAAGCATGATCCGCACAGCCTGGGGGGTAGGAGGGTCCACAAGTTTGCCGGTGCTGGTCTTGATAAAGTTTGCGCCCGCCAAAATCGCCCCTTGGCAGGCATTACGAATGATCTGGGGGTCACGCAGATCGCCCACCTCCAGCGTCACGGTGAGTACAGTGCGAGGGCCGCATGCAGCACGGCATGCAGCAATCATGTCTTTCCCAGTCTGCTGATCGCCCGAAAGCAGCGTACGAAACGGGTACACCATGTCGATCTCATCGGCGCCCGACATGACCGCCGCACGCGTTTCAGAGACAACTGCCTCAATGCCCGGCGAGCCATAGGGAAAATTGACCACAGCCACCACGCGAATATCGCGATGGAGTAGACGATCCAGAGTCGTTCGCGCCAACAACACGAAGCGCGGATAGACGCAGATGCCCGCGATAGGTCCTAAGGGCGTCATCGCCCGCTGACATAAACCCACGACTCGGGCCTCAGTGTCGTTGACATCCAGCGCCATCAAATCGAACAGGCCAATCACCTGGCGTGCCAATTGCTCATCTTCATCGCAGATATCCATGCTCATAGGTCGTCCTGATACGCTTCAAACAATCAAAGCGAGAAGATATATGAGCCAGCGACCAGCAGATTGCCGTTAGGAACAAGAGAGAGGTGGACTACGTGAGAACCGGAAGTTTCTGAACCAGGCATGATGTCTCACCCCCAGTCTCGTCCGCCACTGCGGCAGTTTCATGAGGTAACGGTTGATACTCGAACATTACGAGACCGTCGTGGGACCGGATTTATCCGGGAAGACGCCAGTACATCCGCACGCAATAGTCCTGCTCGCCCTGGGCTGTCGTCGAGATTTGATCATCCACATCCCTGCAAAGACTGACACACTGCCAGGCCTGAGAACCCATCTTCACGCGCCCAACGGAGGCCCTGGTGAAACTGCTCTGTACCGGTGACCAATTGCCGGAAGCCCAAAGCCGCGGCTTTGAAATCAATGGCCGAAAACTGTTCGCCACGCGTCGCAACGGGCAGGTGTTCGTTTATGACAACCGCTGCCCACATCGAGGCGTGCCACTGGAATGGCAGCCCGACCAGTTTCTGGACCCCAGCGCGAGTTTGATTCACTGCGCAACTCACGGGGCCTTGTTCCTCATTGAAAGCGGCGAATGTGTGGCAGGCCCTTGTGAAGGACAGTCATTACGCGGCATTACCAGCCATGAAGATCATCAAGGCATCTGGATTGATATACCCGGTGCCGATTGATCAGTTTCTACGCCCCAGCGCAGCGTCAAGGGACGATCAATGAAGATTTCCTCTGGTGTCAGATGCACGCCATACGCCAACACCTCAACGCCCGCCTCAACCGCCTCGCGCAACGCGGCAGCGTAGCCTGGGTCAATCTCTTGGGCCGGTCGCACGGCTTCAATGCCCGTTAGATTGACGCAGTACAACAACACCGCACGCACACCTTCGCGAGCCAGGGTCGCCAGTTCCCGCAAGTGGCGGGCACCACGTTGGGTGACCGCATCTGGAAACGCCGCCACTGCGCTGTCGTCAAAGCCCAGCGTGACGCTTTTGACCTCTACATAAGCCGGTCCCTGCGGATAATCCAGACGGAAATCCACCCGGCTTTTTTCTTGACCGTAGGCCACTTCCCGCTTGAGCGCAGTAAAACCATTCAGTTCGGTTATGACGCCGGCGCGCAAAGCCTCCTCTACCAAGGTATTCGCCCGCCCGGTGTTGACGCAGGCCAACCGTCCCTGAGGGGTTTCGCTGATTTCCCAGGTGCCGGGCAACTTGCGCTTTGGATCGTTGGAGCGGCTGAACCACACACGCCCACCGGGCATCATGCAATTGAACATTGACCCCGTATTGGGGCAATGGATGGTCAGCAATTCGCCTTTGTCAGTCTGAATATCCGCCAGAAAACGCTTGTAGCGCACCAGCAGCAAACCCTGTTCAAGCTCTGGAGAAAAACGCATCAGCCTTGCCAGCTCCTTAAGCCGCGAGCAATGCGCTCCACCGCCTCTTGTAAACGCGGCAGACTCTGGGTGTAGGCGAAGCGCACGTGGTGCCCCGCCTGGAAGCGGCCAAAGTCCAGCCCCGGCGTGAATGCAACGTGTTCAGTTTCAAGGAAGTGCTGACAGAAAGAGAACGCATCGCCGCCGAACGTGCTGATGTCGGCATACAGATAAAACGCACCTTCGGGTTCCACCGCGATACCGAAACCGAGCTCGCGTAACGCCGGTAACAGGAAGTCGCGACGCAGCCCGAACTCGGTACGACGCTGCTCCAGGATTTCCAGCGTCTCTGGCTCAAAGCAAGCCAGCGCAGCGTACTGGGCCATGCTAGGCGCGCTGATATAAAGATTCTGGGCCAGTTTTTCCAGATCAGCCACAGCGTCCTGAGGAGCAACCAGCCAGCCCAGTCGCCAACCGGTCATGCCGAAATACTTTGAAAAACTATTGAGAACGAACGCCTCATCATCGACTTCCAGCACACTCGCAGCATCAGTGCCATAAGTCAGACCGTGATAGATCTCGTCTACCACCAGGTGCCCGTTGCGCGCCTTGAGGGTGGAGGAAAGCGCTGCCAGTTCATCGCGACTCAGCAAGGTACCGGTCGGGTTCGCAGGCGATGCAACCAGTGCGCCGACGCTGTCCCGATCCCAATGCCGTGCCACCAGATCCGGCGTAAGTTGATAGCGCTCCTGAGGACCGACCGGGACCAACTGTGCAGCGCCTTCCACGAGGCGCAGAAAGTGCCGGTTACACGGGTAACCAGGGTCAGCCAGCAACCAGTGCTTACCGGGATCAACCAATAAACTGCTGGCCAGGAGCAGCGCGCCCGAACCACCGGGGGTCACCAGAATCCGCCCAGGATCCACAGTCACGCCGTAGCGCTGACCGTAAAAGCCAGCGATGGCCTCACGTAATTCAGGCAGGCCCCGCGCCGCGGTATAACGTGTTTTGCCCGCCGCCAGCGCGGCCTGCCCGGCCGCAACAATGGGTTGCGCCGTGGTGAAGTCAGGCTCGCCGATTTCCAGATGAATGACGTCGTGCCCTGCCGCCTGCAATTCATTCGCCCGTGCCAGCAACGCCATGACATGGAATGGTTCGATGGCGCGACTGCGCGCACTGTAGGGCTGAGCCATTAGCCTTCCTTAATTTGATCCGACCGGATGCCCGCAGACATACAAAATGATGAGCGATTCTACCCAAGCACTCATCTGCACAGGGAAGTTAATCACGCCCCGACAACAGTGGAGTGCAGAGCAAAATCTATCCAAATGGGTGTAACGCGTTTCAGGCGTGGAACGTTTTCTTCAGGCCCGCGTCTGTTGCAACGGCCATTAACCGCCCAGACCGAATGCACGCTCGACAACCGGGAGTAGCGCGCTCCGATTCGATCTGGTAAGTTCGCCCGCTTGCAGCCGCAGGGCCGGCAGGTGCCGGTGATGGATATTTTCCTGCGCAATGGATTAAAGAGTGAGAGGCGGTCCATTCATGCCCACCCAAGAAAAGCAGCAGAACAACCAGCTGAACGGTGACTTCAAGCCTTACGAACTCGGTAAGGGTGAAGAGTATATGAGCGCTGAAATGCGCGGCCACTTCACGAAAATCCTCAACGGCTGGAAGCAGCAGTTGATGAATGAAGTCGATCGCACCATGACTCACATGAAGGACGAGGCTGCCAACTTTCCTGATCCGGCCGATCGTGCCAGCCAGGAAGAAGAATTCAGTCTTGAGCTTCGCGCTCGTGATCGCGAGCGCAAGTTGATCAAGAAGATCGACAAGACGCTGCAATTGATCGAAGACGAAGAATACGGCTGGTGCGAATCATGCGGCGTCGAGATCGGCATCCGCCGCCTCGAAGCCCGCCCGACCGCCGACCTTTGCATCGACTGCAAAACGTTGGCAGAAATCAAGGAAAAGCAGGTCGGCAAGTAATACGACCCGCAACTTTGCACACAAAGGACGCTTCGGCGTCCTTTGTTGTTTTTCAGCTCAACCAAACTCCCCACCCTGTAGGAGCGCACGAGCACCGCGAGGCCGCGATGGCGGTGTTTCAGGCAGAACGCCATCGCGGCCTCGCGGTGCTCGTGCGCTCCTACAGGTCAGTGTTGCATTGTGACCGCGGTGTCATGGACAACGGACGATCTCCTACAGATATCCAACAATCTCCAGTAACATCCGCCCCATGAAATCCCCCTCCTACATCGGGCGCTTTGCGCCGACGCCCAGCGGTTATCTGCACTTTGGCTCACTGGTCGCAGCACTCGCGTCTTACCTCGATGCCCGCGCAGTCGGTGGTCAGTGGCTGATGCGCATGGAAGACCTCGACCCGCCTCGAGAAGTCGCGGGTGCTCAAAGCGCCATTCTTGAGACGCTCGAACGCTACGGTTTTGAATGGGACGGCCAACTGGTCACGCAGAGCCATCGTCATGAGGCTTATCAGGAAGTCATCAATCGCTGGTTCAGCCATGGCCTTGCCTACGCCTGCACCTGCTCGCGCAAACAGCTCGAACCGTTTCAGGGTATTTATCCGGGCACCTGCAGAAACGCCGGACACTCGCCTCAAGAGGCTGCCATCCGCATCCGGGTACCGGAACTGCTGTACCGGTTTGAAGACCGGGTGCAAGGCACGTTTCAACAACATCTTGGTCGGGCCGTCGGCGACTTTGTCATACGCCGCCGTGACGGGTTTTATGCCTATCAACTGGCGGTCGTCATTGATGACGCCATGCAGGGCGTGACCGATATCGTCCGCGGCGCCGACCTGCTCGACTCTACCCCGCGCCAGCTTTACCTTCAGGAATTACTTGGCGCACCGCAACCGCGTTACCTGCACGTACCGCTGATTACCCAGCCCGACGGCCACAAGCTTGGCAAAAGCTATCGTTCGCCGCCCCTGGAGACCGATCAGGCGACGCCACTGCTGCTGCGAGCTTTGCGCGCACTGGGCCAGCAAACAGAATCTGCACTCGCGTACGGCACCCCTCAAGAGGTATTGAAGTGGGCAATCGAGCGCTGGAACGTTTCCGCAATTCCTCGCCAACGGAACCTTGAGGAAGCTGCAATAGACTGAGATAGAGCGATCGACGCAAACTGGCATACGCAGCCGCTCACGCGACGCTTGCAGGTTACTCGCCATCCGTTACCATGCCGCTCCTCAACTGCCGCAACGCGAATGAATCGTGAAGGAGGCCAAATGTATATTTACCGCTTGGTCTTGTTGCTGGTAGTCGGCATTTACCTGTTTTCGCCCGCCATCATGGATTGGTGGATTGATGCCACCGGCGCATGGTATCGGCCTTATTTGCTATGGCTGATCCTGATCGTGGTGACCTTCATTCTCCAGAGTCAAAAAGATGCCGATGAGCTTTAGCCTGACCCAGATGATTCTGGTCAGCGCCGCCTATCTGCTCATGCTGTTTGGCGTGGCGTGGATCAGCGAACGCGGCGTCATCCCGCGCTGGGTGATCCGCCACCCGCTGACCTACACGCTGTCCCTCGGTGTTTACGCCAGTGCATGGGCCTTCTACGGCACGGTGGGTCTGGCGTACCAGTACGGTTATGGCTTCCTGTCCAGCTACCTCGGGGTTTCCGGCGCATTTCTGCTGGCACCCGTGTTGCTCTACCCGATCCTGCGTATTACCCGCACCTATCAACTGTCGTCTCTGGCAGATCTGTTCGCGTTCCGCTTTCGCAGCACTTGGGCAGGAGCGCTGACCACAATATTCATGTTGATTGGCGTGCTTCCGCTACTGGCTCTGCAGATCCAGGCCGTGGCCGACTCAATTGGCATCCTGACCCGCGAGCCCGTACAGGATCGAGTCGCCGTAGCCTTCTGCGCGCTGATTACCCTGTTCACGATTTTCTTCGGCTCGCGCCACATTGCCACCCGCGAGAAACACGAAGGACTGGTGTTCGCCATAGCCTTCGAGTCGGTGATCAAACTGGTGGCCATCGGCGGTATCGGTATCTATGCCCTGTATGGCGTGTTCGACGGCCCGCAGCAACTCGAACTGTGGCTGCTGCAGAATCAGACCGCCCTCGCCGCCCTGCACACGCCCCTGCAAGAAGGTCCGTGGCGAACACTGTTATTGGTGTTCTTCGCCTCAGCCATCGTCATGCCGCACATGTACCACATGACGTTTACCGAGAATCTCAACCCGCGAGCGCTGGTCAGCGCAAGTTGGGGCCTGCCGCTGTTCTTGTTATTGATGAGCCTGGCCGTGCCGTTGATTCTATGGGCAGGGCTCAAACTTGGCGCAACCACCAGCCCCGAGTTTTTCACGCTGGGCATCGGCATCGCGGTAAACAGCAAGTCACTGGCGCTGCTGGCTTATGTTGGCGGTCTGTCGGCGGCCAGCGGCTTGATCATTGTCACCACGCTGGCATTGTCCGGCATGGCGCTGAACCACCTTGTGCTGCCGCTTTATCAGCCACCGGCGGAAGGTAATATTTACCGCTGGCTGAAGTGGACCCGCCGTGGGCTGATCGTGGCGATCATCATGGCCGGTTATGGGTTCTATCTGTTACTGGGTGCGCAGCAGGACCTGGCCAATCTGGGTATCGTTGCGTTTGTCGCCACCCTGCAATTTCTGCCGGGTGTGCTGTCAGTTTTGTATTGGCCAGCGGCCAATCGACGAGGCTTCATCGCGGGGTTGCTCGCGGGCATCAGCGTCTGGATCGTAAGCATGCTGTTGCCGTTGATTGGCGACTTCAGGGGCTTTTACATCCCGCTGCTGAACATGATTTATGTGCTCGATGACACCAGTTGGCACATGGCAGCGATTGCTTCACTGGCCGCAAACGTACTGGTATTCACCCTGATTTCGTTGTTCAGCAACCCAAGTCCCGAAGAAGCCAGCGCCGCCGAAGCGTGCGCTGTGGATAACGTTCGTCGCCCGCAGCGCCGCGAGCTACACGCCGTATCGCCTCAGGAGTTCGCCACGCAACTGGCCAAACCCTTGGGGGCCAAGGCCGCGCAAAAGGAGGTCGAACAGGCATTGCGCGATCTTTACCTGCCATTCGACGAACGTCGGCCTTACGCCTTGCGCCGGTTAAGGGACAGAATCGAAGCCAACCTCTCAGGCTTGATGGGCCCCAGCGTGGCACAGGACATGGTTGAGACGTTTTTGCCGTATAAGTCCAGCGGCGAAAACTATGTCACCGAAGACATCCACTTCATCGAAAGCCGACTTGAAGACTACCACTCTCGCCTGACCGGTCTGGCAGCTGAGCTTGATGCGCTGCGCCGCTATCACCGCCAGACGCTTCAAGAGCTGCCGATGGGGGTGTGTTCGCTGGCCAAGGATCAAGAGATCCTGATGTGGAACAAAGCCATGGAAGAGCTCACCGGCATTGCCGCCCAGCGCGTCGTGGGCTCTCGGCTTGAGACCATTACCGAACCCTGGAAAGAATTGCTCAGCGGCTTCATTAATGTGCCCGACGAACACTTGCATAAACAGCGTCTGCCTCTGGATGGCCAAATCCGCTGGCTGAACCTGCACAAAGCCGCTATCGATGAACCGCTGGCACCAGGTAACAGCGGGCTGGTGCTGCTGGTTGAAGACCTGACAGAAACACAGATGCTGGAAGACAAACTGGTGCACTCCGAGCGCCTTGCCAGTATTGGTCGCCTGGCAGCCGGGGTTGCCCACGAGATCGGCAACCCGATTACCGGCATTGCCTGCCTTGCGCAAAACCTTCGCGAAGAGCGTGAGGAAGATGGCGAACTGACCGAAATCAGCAGCCAGATCCTCGAACAGACCAAACGCGTTTCACGCATTGTTCAGTCATTGATGAGCTTCGCCCACGCAGGCAGCCATCAACATAGCGATGAAGCGGTTTGTCTGGCTGAAGTGGCACAGGATGCCATTGGCCTGCTGGCATTGAACCGGCGCAACTTCGAAGTCCAGTTCTACAATCTGTGCAACCCCGAACACTGGGTCGACGGTGATCCGCAGCGGCTCGCACAGGTACTGATCAACCTGCTCTCCAACGCCCGCGACGCCTCACCTGCCGGTAGCGCCGTCAGGGTCAGGAGCGAAGTATCCGAACACACTGTCGATCTGATCGTAGAAGACGAAGGCAGTGGAATTCCGAAAGCAATCATGGATCGATTGTTCGAACCGTTCTTCACCACCAAGGACCCGGGTGAAGGGACTGGACTGGGCCTCGCGCTGGTCTATTCCATCGTTGAAGAGCATTATGGACAGATCACCATCGACAGCCCGGTTGATACCGAGCACGAGCGCGGGACCCGTATTCGGGTCACACTGCCACGCCATGTCGAAGCGACGTCCGCCGTGAACTGAGCCCGTCGAGAGAATTGAATAAATGCCCCATATTCTGATCGTCGAAGACGAAACAATCATCCGCTCGGCCCTTCGCCGCCTGCTCGAACGTAACCAGTACCAGGTCAGCGAAGCAGGTTCGGTGCAGGAAGCACAGGAACGTTTCAGCATTCCTTCGTTTGATCTGATCGTCAGCGATTTGCGCTTGCCCGGGGCTCCCGGCACTGAGCTTATAAAGCTCGGCGAGGGCAAACCGGTGCTGATCATGACCAGCTACGCAAGCCTGCGCTCGGCGGTCGATTCCATGAAAATGGGCGCCGTCGATTACATCGCCAAGCCGTTCGACCACGACGAAATGCTTCAGGCAGTTGCCCGTATCCTGCGCGATCGCCAGACCGTGCAAAGCATTCAGGCTGACCGCAGCGCCGCCAAAGCCGGTAACCCGGACAAAGCTGGCGTTGATAACAGCAATGGCGAGATCGGCATCATTGGCTCCTGCGCCCCCATGCAGGATCTCTACAGCAAGATTCGCAAGGTCGCCCCCACCGATTCGAACGTGCTGATTCAGGGTGAATCAGGCACGGGTAAAGAGTTGGTCGCGCGCGCACTGCACAATCTGTCGCGCCGGGCAAAAGCCCCGATGATTTCGGTCAACTGTGCGGCGATTCCAGAAACGCTGATCGAGTCCGAGCTGTTCGGCCACGAAAAAGGCGCGTTCACGGGTGCCAGTGCTGGCCGTGCCGGTCTAGTGGAAGCAGCCGATGGCGGCACGCTGTTCCTCGACGAAATTGGCGAGTTGCCGCTCGAAGCTCAGGCGCGTCTATTGCGCGTGCTGCAAGAGGGCGAAATTCGTCGCGTGGGTTCAGTCCAGTCACAGAAAGTGGATGTACGCCTGATAGCGGCCACTCACCGAGACCTGAAAAGCCTGGCCAAAGTCGGCCAGTTCCGCGAAGACCTTTATTACCGTCTGCACGTTATTGCCTTGAAGCTCCCCGCACTGCGCGAGCGCGGTAACGATGTGCTGGATATCGCCCGCGCCTTCCTGACCCGACAAAGTCTCAAGGCCGGTCGTAACGACCTGAGATTTGCTCCCGACGCAGAACTCGCCATTCGCCAGTACACCTGGCCTGGCAACGTTCGCGAACTGGAGAACGCTGTAGAGCGGGCAGTTATTTTGTGTGAAAGCCCGGAAATCTCTGCAGAACTGCTGGGCATCGACATTGAACTCAGCGATCTGGAAGACGAAGACTTCATCGGCCTCGCTCCCCAGCAAGGCTCCGCAAGCTCCACCAGCCATGAACCCACTGAAGATCTGTCCCTTGAGGACTATTTTCAGCACTTCGTACTGGAGCATCAGGACCACATGACCGAGACCGAGCTGGCGCGCAAACTGGGCGTCAGTCGCAAATGCCTGTGGGAGCGTCGCCAGCGTCTGGGCATTCCTCGTCGCAAAGGCGTCGCGAGCGAAACCTGATCAGCCTTGCGAGGCTCTGGCCCGTGCGTTGTGAATGGGCCAGAAACTGTTACCTCAACAGGTGTGCGTAACAAAAGCCGGGGTTTACGGTAACGAAAACTCCGGCTTTTTTGTGCCACTCAAAAGCCATCAAACCTCTGAAAGCCCCGGTTTTAAAGGGTTTGTAAAAGTTGGCACAGGTCCTGCTATATCTCTAGTACAAGAACAACAAAAACACGCAGTGCTAAACACCATAATAAAAACAATACGAATCGACTCACGCATAACAAGAACAACACGGCGGAGGCGCAGCTAACTGATTCTTTTGGAGAGGCGTTGTATTTGGGGCTTGCCCCGCAACCAGGCTGAGAACAACAAAAACTACCCTAAGGTAGCGCCTGAACTGGTTGGATCAAATGATCATTGCAACACAGCGACCAAAGCAATCCGTTTGCTCTTGACTCCCGATTGGGAGGTTTCACAGACGAAAGTCTCGTGAATGGGCACTCAACAAAAACAAGAAGCCCACAGACAAAATAAAAATAAGAGCACGCACTTTGGGGGAGCTTCGGCTCCCCCAGTAGCTTCTGAAAGAAACTCCCTCCTGACACATCCCCAGATTGAAATGCGCTCTCAATGAATCACCGAATCCTGTAGGAGCTGCCGAAGGCTGCGAAAGCATTCTCATGGCAGACCCAATTCGCAGCCTTCGGCAGCTCCTACAGATCTCAGCGCCTGGCAGATGGCTTAACACCATCGCGCAGCTTCCTACACCATCCCCTGACTAAATGCTAGAATCCCCGCCCATCATGCGGTCATTCTTCGTTTATGGCCGAATATTCCTTCAAACAGTGCATCCCATGCTGAAGAAGCTGTTCCAGTCATTCCGTACTCCACTGCGTAAACCGCAGCAACATATTCGCAGCACGCCTGAAGTGCTCAACAGCAGCCAACACTCGCTGCAACGCGGCCAATTCAGTCGCTATGCGGTGAATATTGTCGAACGCCTGCAAAATGCCGGCTATCAGGCTTATCTGGTTGGCGGCTGTGTCCGCGACCTGATGCTGAATATCACGCCCAAAGACTTCGACGTCGCCACCAGCGCCACACCGGAGCAGGTGCGTGCCGAATTCCGTAACGCCCGCATCATTGGCCGCCGCTTCAAGTTGGTCCACATCCACTTCGGTCGAGAAATCATCGAAGTCGCCACGTTCCGCGCCAACCATCCGCAAGATGACGAAGAAGAGGACAGCAATCAGTCCTCACGTAATGAAAGCGGGCGGATTCTGCGCGACAACGTTTATGGCACTCTGGAAGACGACGCCCAGCGTCGTGACTTCACCATCAACGCGCTGTATTACGATCCGGTCAGCGAGCGCATTCTCGACTACGCCAACGGCGTACACGATATTCGCAATCGCCTGATCCGCCTGATTGGTGACCCGGAGCAGCGTTACAAGGAAGACCCGGTGCGCATGCTGCGTGCCGTGCGTTTCGCCGCCAAGCTGGATTTCGGTATCGAGAAACACAGCGCCACACCGATCCGACCGCTGGCGCCGATGCTGCGCGATATCCCTTCGGCACGGCTGTTCGAAGAAGTGCTCAAACTGTTCCTGTCCGGCTATGCCGAGCCGACCTTCGAAATGCTGGTAGATCTGGAACTGTTCGACCCGCTGTTCCCGGCCAGCGCCAAGGCCCTGGAATATCGCCCGACGTACACTCATACGCTCATCAGCCAGGCCCTGGCCAACACTGATCTGCGGATCAAGCAGAACAAACCGGTCACACCGGCATTCCTGTTCGCAGCGCTGCTATGGCCTGCCTTGCCAGCCAAAGTGCTGCGTCTGCAAGAGCGTGGCATGCCTCCGATCCCCGCGATGCAGGAAGCAGCCAACGAGCTGATCATCGAGCAGTGCCAGCGTATTGCGATTCCAAAGCGCTTTACCATGCCGATCCGGGAAATCTGGGACATGCAGGAACGCCTGCCACGTCGCTCCGGCAAGCGTGCTGACCTGCTGCTCGACAATCCACGCTTCCGGGCTGGTTACGACTTCCTGCTGCTGCGTGAAAGCGCGGGCGAAGAAACCGATGGCCTTGGCGAATGGTGGACCGACTATCAGGACGCCAACGACAGCGAACGCCGCAACATGATCAGCGATCTGGGCAGCAAACCAGATGCGGGCGCGCCTCGCAAACGACGCAGAAGCAGCGGCCCTAAACGCAAACGTGCCGGTGGCGATGCACCGGCCGCATCGGGCGAGTAACAACCTTTGGAACGCGTCTATATAGGCATGGGCAGTAATCTGGCTGCCCCAGCCGACCAATTGCGTCAGGCCATCCGGGCCTTGGCGAAACTGCCGCAGAGCAAATGGGTAGGCGTCTCTTCATTCTATGTAAGCGACTCGCTGTTGCCCAATCAGCCGCGTTACACCAACGCCGTTGCAGCGCTGGACACCACGCTCGAACCTTTGGCCCTGCTCGACGCCTTGCAGGCCATCGAACAGGGCCAGGGTCGGGAACGCACCGAGCGCTGGGGACCACGCACCCTGGACCTGGACATTCTGGTATTTGGCGACCGTCTGATCGACGAGGCACGGCTCAAGGTGCCGCACTACCATATGCAGGCCCGGGCTTTCGTGCTCTATCCGCTGGCCGAGCTTGCCCCTGACTTGCAATTGGCGGATGGCCGCTCCCTGAGCAAATTGCTGACCCGCTGCCCGTTTGAAGGTATCGAGCGCCTGGCACCTCAGGCGTAACAGACGGCACGCGGTAACACTCATCTGTAACACCTCGCGCGCGCAGTGTTTAACGGCATGCTCACCTGCGCAATGGTCGGCTGAAACAGGCAATTGACTTAATCCCCCCTCCTCACGAAGATAGGCGTCCCGCCAGCCTGTTCGCTGGCTTATGGGCGCAAGCAGGCTGCTTTTAAACACCGCAAACGACGGTGTACCTGCTTCTCCAGGATGAATTTCACGCGCTGCTCGCCGTAGTGTTCACCGCGCCTGACAGAGGACTTTTCCATGCCAGATATCACCGTAACGTCGTTGCAGGCACTCAAGCAGAAAGGCGAAAAAATCGCCATGCTGACTTGCTATGACGCGACCTTTGCCCATGCGGCCAGCCAGGCTGGCGTCGAAGTGCTGCTGGTCGGCGACTCGTTGGGCATGGTCCTGCAAGGCCATGACAGCACGCTGCCTGTGACCACTGCCGATACGGCCTATCACGTTGCCTGCGTTAAACGTGGCAATCAGGGCGCGCTGGTCATGGCCGACCTGCCCTTCATGTCTTATGCAACCCTGGACCAGACTTACGCCAACAGCGCCGCGTTGATGCAGGCGGGCGCGCACATGGTAAAAATTGAAGGCGCGGCCTGGCTGGCTGAGTCGATTCGTCTGCTGGCGGATCGCGGTATCCCGGTCTGCGCGCACATGGGCCTGACTCCGCAATCAGTCAACGTGCTGGGCGGTTACAAAGTTCAAGGTCGTCTGGAGACCCAGGCGCGGCAGATGCGCGCCGATGCGATTACCCTGGAACAGGCCGGTGCAGCGATGATTCTGCTGGAATGCGTACCGAGCGAACTGGCGCAAGAAATCAGCCATGCGGTGAAAATCCCGGTCATCGGTATTGGCGCAGGCAGTGCTACCGACGGCCAGGTGCTGGTCATGCATGACATGCTCGGCCTTTCCATCACCGGGCGCGTCCCCAAGTTCGTGAAGAACTTCATGACCGGTCAGCCTGACATCCAGTCAGCACTTCATGCCTATGTCACAGCAGTCAAAGACGTCAGCTTCCCCGGAACAGAACACGGATTCTCGGCATGAACACAGTAAAAACCGTACGCGAATTGCGCGCCGCCATCGCTCGTGCACGCAGTGAAGGCAAGCGGGTCGGCCTCGTGCCCACCATGGGCAATCTGCACAGCGGCCACACAGCGCTGGTGACCAAAGCGGCACAGCGCGCCGACTTCGTAGTAGCGACTATCTTCGTCAACCCCATGCAATTCGGACCCAACGAAGATTTGGCGACCTACCCGCGCACCCTCGCTGCCGATCAGGCAAAGTTGCTCGAAGCAGGTTGCCACCTGTTGTTCACGCCCAACGTTGAAGAAATGTATCCCCACGGGATGACCGACCAGACGACAGTCAGCGTCCCGGTTATTTCCGAAGGTCTGTGCGGCGCCAGCCGTCCTGGTCATTTCGACGGCGTGTCGACGGTTGTCAGCAAGCTGTTCAACATGGTTCAGCCTGACCTGGCCGTATTTGGCGAAAAGGACTTCCAGCAGTTGGCAGTCATCCGCGCGCTGGTTCGCGATCTGAATATGCCGATTCAGATCATTGGCGAGCCTACTGTTCGCGCCGAAGACGGCCTCGCACTGTCGTCACGCAACGGTTATCTCAACGAAGAACAGCGCGCTGTCGCACCGGCCCTTTATAAAGTCATCCAGGAGATTGGCGCAGCTGTCGATAGCGGTGACAAAAACTTCGTCACCCTGCTCGAGGCGGGCAAGCGCCAGCTCGAAGCGGCCGGGTTCCGCCCCGACTATCTGGAAATCCGCGAAGCCACCAGCCTGCGCCCCGCGACCGATCAAGATGGCGATCTGGTGATTCTGGCCGCTGCGTTTCTGGGCAAGACCCGTTTGATCGATAATCTGCATCTGAACCGCGAGCAGCATTAAGCCCAACAGGAGGCCTTGTAGGAGCTGCCGAAGGCTGCGATGGCGGTGTGTCAGGACGAGCGCTTTCGCAGCCTTCGGCAGCTCCTACAATTTACGTATCTTCCTGCCTACACTAGGCAATGAACTTCGCCCCACCCGCAATGCCCTATTCGTACCGGTTGCCTGACAGCACCGATGCGATGGCTGTTCATCGAACCGACAGCTTCGTGTGAAATAGTACCGAGTCCCAAGTCGTTCAGGCGCAGACACAGCCGCACATTATGTTTAGTCTTGGTGCCACGATTAAAAAGTCTGCTTATCTTCGCTTTCAGTGTTTAGCCAGTTCCAAGTACAAGGAAACCCGCAGCGATGGCGTACTACCGCACCCCTTCTGATGTGACCGCCCTGCCCGCATGGCAGGCGCTCAACCAACACCGCGAAGCCATGCAGAATTTCAGCATGCGCGAAGCCTTCAATGCTGACCCGCAGCGTTTCAGCCAATTCACCCTGAGCAGTTGCGGACTGTTCCTCGATTACTCGAAGAACCTGATCAATACCGAAACGCGCGACTTGCTGGTCAAGCTGGCCAATGAAGTGGGCCTCAAAGACGCCATCAAGGCGCAGTACGACGGCGAACTGGTCAACTCTTCCGAAGGCCGCCCGGCCCTGCATACTGCGCTGCGCCGTCCAGTGGGCGACAAGCTGCAGGTCAATGGCGTCAATGTGATGCCTGAAGTGCACAAAGTGCTGAACCAGATGACTGATCTGGTCGGCCGCATTCACGATGGCCTGTGGCGCGGTTACACCGAAAAGCCAATCACCGACGTGGTGAACATCGGCATCGGTGGCTCATTCCTCGGCCCGGAGCTGGTCTCTGAAGCGCTGTTGTCTTACGCCCAGAAAGGCGTGCGCTGCCACTACCTGGCGAACATTGACGGCAGTGAGTTCCACGAACTGACCATGAAGCTGCGCGCCGAAACGACGCTGTTCATCGTTTCGTCGAAGACCTTCACCACACTGGAAACCCTCAAGAACGCAACCGCGGCGCGTGCCTGGTATCTGGCACAAGGTGGTTCCGAGGCTGAGCTGTATCGCCACTTCATCGCGGTGTCGAGCAACAACGCCGCAGCCGTAGCGTTCGGGATCCGTGAAGAGAATATCTTCCCGATGTGGGACTGGGTCGGTGGTCGTTACTCGCTGTGGTCGGCCATCGGGCTGCCTATCGCACTGGCTATCGGCATGTCCAACTTCAAGGAACTGTTGTCCGGTGCTTATTCCATGGACCAACACTTCCTGACCGCACCTTTCGAGCAGAATATGCCGGTGCTGCTGGGCTTGCTGGGCGTCTGGTACGGTAATTTCTGGGGCGCGCAGAGCCACGCGATCCTGCCGTACGACCACTACCTGCGCAACATCACCAAACACTTGCAACAGCTGGACATGGAATCCAACGGCAAAAGCGTCCGTCAGGACGGCACGCCGACGGCGACCGACACCGGCCCGGTGATCTGGGGTGGCGTAGGCTGCAACGGTCAGCACGCGTATCACCAGTTGCTGCACCAAGGCACCCAATTGATCCCGGCCGACTTCATCGTGCCGATTGTCAGCTTCAACCCGGTTTCTGATCATCACCAGTGGCTGTACGCCAACTGCCTGTCACAAAGCCAGGCGCTGATGATCGGTAAAACCCGTGCAGAAGCCGAAGCTGAATTGCGTGATAAAGGGCTGAGCGAAGAAGACGTGCAGAAACTTGCACCGCACAAGGTCATCCCGGGCAACCGTCCGAGCAACACACTGGTGGTAGAGCGCATCAGCCCTCGCCGCCTCGGAGCGCTGGTCGCGATGTATGAGCACAAGGTCTTCGTGCAAAGCGTGATCTGGGGTATCAACGCCTTCGACCAATGGGGCGTGGAGCTGGGCAAGGAAATGGGTAAAGCCGTTTACCAACGCCTGACCGGTGGCACCGACGAGCCTGCCGACGATGCTTCGACCCAAGGCCTGATCAACTACTTCCGCGGCCGTCACCGCGGCTGATTGGCCCAAAGCGACACCCAAACCCGCTGCTCTCGCAAGAGACGGCGGGTTTTGTGCTCTTGGGATGTGGTAAACGCTGTACGTGTGTGAGCTGGGCTTGCCCGCGATGAACGATAACCAGGTTGAGGCCTGTAAATCAGGTTGACCTTATCGCGGGCAAGCCCAGCTCCCACAAGGGATAGCATCTCAGGCCAGGCTCAGTGCGCCTCGACCCGCGCCAACGAGCGATCCAGTTCGGTTCTGGCCATGCCAATCAAGTGCACCACCGAAAAAGCCAAGTCACGTTTCGGGCCGTTTAGGCTGTCGCCGGACTCGTATGCGGTAGCGGCAGCACAACGCAGCAGGTCGCTGACGTGCAGCAGGGATTCCTCGAGAGAAATGTCGGGTGGATCCGGTGTTACTTTTTTCATGACTACCTTCCTGTGAGGCCACCGGACAATCGCTGCTAAACGAATGAGGGTGGCGGCTTTGTCGCGGGTTAGCAGACCGGGGAAGATAGCCAAATCCGGCGCGCCCGAAGACGCCCCACGCAAAGCCGCCATAAGCGGTAAGTCTGCGTGGCTACCCTCCACAGGCTGCTAAACCCGATCACTGATGAGCAGTGACCGGCGCAGCCTAGAGAGCAAAATCCACCCACGCAAGGGGTCAGGATTTTCTAGGAAACTTCACGCAGATGAAAGGGATAGGTCTGTCAGAATCAGGCTATTTCCGGGGCATATCGTTAGCGTTCGTAACAAATCAACCCGCCCCTGTAGGAGCTGCCGAAGGCTGCGAAGGCGGCCTGCCTGACACACAGCCAATCGCAGCCTTCGGCAGCTCCTACAGAACGGGCACGTGGCATCCCACCCAATTGAACCCACCCTCCCCCAACAAGCTCCTATTCTTTGATGACTCCACAAGAATAAGGAACCGTCATGTTCGATATCAGCAAGTTCCCCAAGGCAGAAGCAGTACGACAGGCCGCACAGCTCAGCCACTCAGACTATCAGCGCATGTACCGTCAATCGGTGGAGCAGCCCGACCAGTTCTGGGCCGAACAGGCCAATCAGTTCCTCGACTGGTCAGCCCCCTGGAGCACTGTGCAAAAGACCGACCTGAAAACCGGCGCAGCGGAGTGGTTCAAAGATGCCAAACTCAACGTCAGCTACAACTGCATCGACCGCCATCTGAAGGATCGCGGTGAGCAGGTCGCTATCATCTGGGAAGGTGACAACCCTTCCGACTCGGCCAAAATCACCTACAGGCAACTGCATCAGCACGTCGCCCGCTTGGCCAACGTGCTGAAAAGCCGGGGCGTGAAGAAAGGTGATCGGGTGTGTATCTATATGCCGATGGTCCCTGAAGCCGCTTACGCGATGCTCGCCTGTACACGAATTGGCGCGATGCATTCAGTGGTGTTCGGTGGGTTCTCGCCTGAAGCCCTGCGCGACCGGATCCTTGACGCCGACTGTCGCACAGTGATCACCGCAGACGAAGGCGTGCGCGGCGGCAAACAGATACCGCTCAAGCAAAACGTCGACAAGGCCTTGCAGAGCTGCCCGGACGTCAGCACCGTGCTGGTCGTGCAGCGAACCAAAGGCAAGGTCGAGTGGGTGCCTGATCGGGATATCTGGTACCACGAAAGCCTGCAGAATGTGAGCGACGATTGCCCGCCGGAAGTGATGGACGCTGAAGATCCGCTGTTTATCCTCTACACCTCAGGCAGCACCGGCAAACCCAAGGGTGTTTTGCACACCACTGGCGGGTATTTGCTGCAGGCCGCCATGACCTTCCAGTACGCTTTTGACTATCACGATGGCGAGGTCTTTTGGTGCACGGCGGATGTCGGTTGGGTCACGGGCCACAGCTATATTGTTTACGGGCCGTTGGCCAATGGCGCCACCACCCTGATGTTCGAAGGCGTGCCCAACTATCCCGATGCGTCGCGCTTCTGGCAGGTCATCGACAAGCATCAGGTCAATATTTTCTACACCGCGCCAACCGCCTTGCGCGCCTTGATGCGTGAAGGTCCAAAGCCGCTGCAGTCCACGTCCCGGGAAAGTCTGCGATTGCTCGGCAGCGTCGGTGAGCCTATCAACCCTGAAGCGTGGGAATGGTATTTCCGTGAGGTAGGCAAAGAGCGCTGCCCCATCATCGATACCTGGTGGCAGACAGAAACCGGCGGCATCATGATGACCCCGCTGATCAGCAACAGCCCGATCAAGCCAGGCTGCGCGACCCAGCCGATGTTTGGTGTACAGCCCGTTTTACTCGATGAAAAGGGTAACGAGATTGAAGGTCCGGCCAGCGGTTTACTGGTCATCAAAGCCAGCTGGCCTGCGCAGATTCGCAGCGTCTATGGCGATAATCAGCGCATGATCGACACCTATTTCAAACCGTTCCCTGGCTATTATTTCACCGGCGACGGTGCGCGCCGCGACGAACATGGCGATTACTGGATCACAGGACGTGTTGATGACGTGATCAATGTGTCAGGCCATCGCATCGGCACGGCGGAAGTAGAAAGCGCATTGGTGCTGCACGACAGCATCGCTGAAGCCGCCGTGGTGGGTTATCCCCACGACGTCAAAGGCATGGGCATTTATGCCTTTGTGACGCCCATGGACGGAGTCGACGCCAACGATGAGCTGAAGAAACAGCTGCTTGCCCACGTCAGCTCGGAGATTGGCAGCTTTGCCAAACCGGAATTGATCCAATGGGCTCCCGCCCTGCCAAAAACCCGTTCGGGCAAGATCATGCGGCGTATTTTGCGCAAGATCGCCTGCAATGAACTGGATAGCCTGGGCGACACATCAACCTTGGCTGACCCAAGTGTGGTGGAGGGGCTGATCGACAAACGCTTGAATCGTTGAAGGAAGCGGGGCATGGTCGCTTAGTCACAAAGGAACTGTAGGCGCTGCCGAAGGCTGCGATAGCATCTGCTCAGACACACCGCTATCGCAGCCTTCGGCAGCTCCTACAGGTTGTCGTGCTACTCAGCCGTTTGCGCCCCGCGTAATGAGACCCCATGGAATTCATCCGTAGTCGTATCGAAACCCAGGTGATGAGCCTGACGGGCTTATCCCTCGGCCAACTCGATCTGGAAAATCCCAAGGGCGATCCGGGTCTGTTTGGGCCAGACGCTATCTGCTGGCAGGTGCATGGTGACTTCCCCTCCATGCTGATCGGCGGCCTCAGCGCCCTGATGCTGCAAGCCTTGCATCCTCTTGCGCTGGCTGGCGTGTGGGATCACTCCAACTTTCGCCAGGACATGCTTGGACGGCTACGGCGTACCGGGCAATTTATTTCCGGGACGACCTTCGGCTCAACCCGTGATGCCAACTGGCTGATCGACAAAGTCCGCACGATCCATTTGCAGGTCACCGGTACTGCACCGGATGGTCGTCCTTATGCCGCCAGCGATCCGGACTTGCTGACGTGGGTGCATGTAGCCGAGGTCAGCAACTTCCTTGCGGCGCACCTGCGCTATCTGAATCCAGTACTTTCACTGGCAGATCAGGACAAGTACTACGCAGAAACCGCTGTTATCGCAGAGCGCCTCGGTGCACGAAATGTACCTCGCTCCTCCCAGGCAATTGCCGAGTATCTCGAACAGATGCGGCCTCAATTGCTGTGCGACGAACGGAGCCGAGAAGTGCTGCGCATCCTGCTCAACGCGCCCGCACCGAGCTTGCTGGCTAAACCCATGGGCGCACTGATGATGCAGGCCGGTATCGACCTGCTGCCACTGTGGGCCAGTGACATGCTGGAGCTGCGCCAATCCCCACTGCGCCGACGGATAATTCGTGCAGGCGTCAAACGCAGCGCTCCCGTGCTGCGCTGGGCGGTACGCAATGCTTCAATTCACCGCGCCCGTCGGCGAATGGGGCTGTGATCGCAGAACCGGTACTGACCAGTTCTCGGTTGGAAGCTGGCCCGACTTCTGTGCCAACATGTCTTTCTGATCACAGCGAATCGGGCGGCCTGCAAAGCGCCTGACGTAAAACCCAATAATAGTGAGGATCCGCGCCATGCAAGACGTCGTTATCGTTGCCGCCACTCGTACCGCAGTCGGAAGTTTCCAGGGTTCACTGGCGAATATATCCGCAGTTGATCTGGGCGCAGCGGTCATCCGCCAGCTTCTGGTACAAACCGGGCTGGATGGCGCGCAAGTCGATGAAGTCATCATGGGGCAGGTGCTCACAGCAGGCGCGGGGCAAAACCCGGCGCGCCAGGCCGCAATCAAAGCAGGCCTGCCATTTGCCGTTCCGGCGATGACGCTGAATAAAGTCTGCGGCTCGGGCCTCAAGGCATTGCACCTGGCGACCCAGGCGATCCGCTGTGGCGACGCTGAAGTGATCATTGCCGGGGGCCAGGAAAACATGAGCCTGTCCAACTACGTCATGCCCGGCGCACGAACTGGCCTGCGCATGGGCCACAGCACGTTGGTAGATACCATGATCAGCGATGGTTTGTGGGATGCGTTCAATGACTATCACATGGGTATCACTGCCGAGAATCTGGCCGACAAATACGAAGTCAGCCGCGAGGCACAGGATGCGTTTGCAGCGTCTTCGCAGCAAAAAGCCGTTGCCGCAATTGAGGGAGGTCGTTTCGTCGACGAAATCACGCCGATTATGATCCCTCAGCGCAAGGGCGAGCCGGTGGCCTTCGCAATCGACGAGCAACCCCGCGCAGGCACCACAGCTGAAACGCTGGGCAAGCTCAAACCTGCCTTCAAGAAAGACGGCTCAGTGACAGCCGGTAACGCCTCTTCGCTCAACGATGGCGCCGCTGCGGTGATCCTGATGAGTGCAGCAAAAGCTGCAGAGCTGGGCTTGCCCGTGCTCGCACGCATCGCCGCGTATGCCAATGCCGGTGTTGACCCCGCCATCATGGGCATCGGTCCGGTCAGCGCAACTCGCCGCTGCCTCGACAAAGCCGGTTGGTCGATTGAACAGCTCGAGCTGATCGAAGCCAACGAAGCCTTCGCAGCCCAGGCCTTGTCCGTCGGCAAAGAGCTGGGCTGGGACATGGCCAAGGTCAACGTGAATGGCGGCGCTATCGCGCTGGGCCACCCGATTGGCGCCTCAGGCTGCCGCGTACTGGTGACCCTGCTGCACGAGATGATCAAGCGCGACGCCAAAAAGGGCCTTGCGACGCTGTGTATCGGCGGCGGTCAGGGCGTGGCACTGGCGTTGGCGCGGTAATCGAAGCCTGACTTGGACTACAAATTGTGGGAGCAGAGCCTGGTCTGGGTGGCATTTGCGACGATAAACGATAATTCGGTCTACCTGCGAATTGCGACACATGCATCGCGGGCAAGCACCGCTCCCACAAGGATTGCATTCACAACCTGAAATCAGGCCTTACCTGATAAACTGCCGCGCCTACATCCAGCCAAGGCGCTTAGCATGTCTTCCTTGATTCAGGCGCTCAGCGTCGCCCTCGATAACCGTCAACCGCTGCTTGCCGAGCTGCATCAGCAAGGCACGGACTGTTATCGGCTGTTCCACGGCAGCCAGGAAGGCGCCAGCGGTCTGACCATTGATCGTTACGGTCCGCAACTGCTTATACAGAGTTTCCATACTCGCCTTGAGCGTGATGCGCTGCTTGAGCTTCATGCCGCTGTGAATAGCCGACTGGGCCTGGATTTGTTGCTGGTCTACAACGATCGCTCCCAGGGCAATTCGCGAATTGACCGCGAAGATGTCGTCTACAAAGCCGAGCCTGCTGCACTTGAAGACCTGATCGGCCACGAATGGGGTCTCAATTACCGCATACGCGGGCGGCACGCCGGGCAGGACCCGTTGCTGTTTCTTGACCTGCGTAATACCCGGGGCTGGGTCAAGCAGCACAGCCAGGGCAAAAGCGTGCTCAATCTTTTCGCCTATACCTGCGGTGTTGGCCTGAGCGCAGCTGCGGGCGGGGCGAGTGAAGTCTGCAATCTGGACTTCGCGGAAGGCAACCTCGCCGTGGGTCGCGAAAACGGCGCACTTAACCCGCAATTGCCGGGTATGTCGTTCATCCAGTCCGATTACTTCCCGGCAATCCGGCAAATGGCAGGCCTGCCTATCACTCAGCGCCGCGGCCATAAACTGCCTGACTATGTGAAACTGGAACAACGCCAATACGACCTGGTCCTGCTGGACCCGCCTGCCTGGGCCAAAAGCGCTTTCGGTACGGTAGACCTGCTGCGTGACTATCAAAGCCTGCTCAAGCCTGCGCTGCTGACCACTGCCGAGGCCGGCGTACTGATCTGCTGCAATAATCTGGCAAAGGTCAGCATGGAGGATTGGCGAGAGCAGGTCCTGCGATGTGCCACCAAAAGCGGGCGCCCTGTTCGCGATTGGCAGGTCATGCCGCCGGCTGCAGATTTCCCGTCGCTGGATAATCAGCCACCGCTCAAGACCCTTATTCTGCAACTCTGATGCCGCACAAGCCTTAGGGAAATATCCCACAACATGCAGGGGCAGCGTCTTCGGAACCAGATTGGCATGCCATACTCCAAGGAGCTCCCATAAAGTCCGATAAAGAGAGACGACGCCTCACATGTCCAAAGGATTGATACGCGCAGTTGGCACCTTACTGGTCGTTTTCGGACTCTATAGCGTTCTGGGCTTTCTGATTTTGCCCGGAGTCGGTTTACGCATTGCCAACCAGCAACTGGCTGCCTACTCCACTGTCCCGGCGCGCCTTGAACGCATTGAATTCAATCCCTACAGCCTTGAGCTGACCTTGTGGGGCCTGACTATCGGCGCACCGGGTAAAGAGCAGGTCGGCTTCGAAAAGCTTTATACCAATCTGCAGGTTGATAGCCTCTGGACCCGCGCCTTGCATCTGCGGGCCGTCGAGCTGATCAAACCCAAGACTGAACTGCTGTTCGGCAAGGACGGCACACTGAACCTGAGTCAGCTGTTCAAGTTGCCGCCCAGCGAGCCTGCCGCCGCAGATGAACCTGCCAGCAAACCCTTCCCGCTACGCATCGACGAAATAAAACTGGCTGACGGTTACGTGCACTTCCAGGACATGAGGCCCAGCGAACCGATCGAGTTTCTTTACGACAAGCTGAATCTGGAGCTGAAGAACCTCAGCACCCTGCCGGAAGACAATGCGGACATGACGATGGTCGCCGCAGGGCCTGAGGGAGGGCAGATCGATTGGGTCGGGCGCATCAGCCTGCTACCAATCACATCTGAAGGCACGCTGAAAGTCACTGACAGCAAAATGAAGGTCTGGTGGCCCTATGTGCGCGATGCCCTGCCATTGGTGTTGAAAGACGGCACGATGAACCTCAGCACGGCTTATTCACTCAATCTTTCGAAAGAAACCGAGTTGAAGCTGACCAACACCTCACTGAGCATCGCGCCGTTCGCCATCGACGCTCCGGATGGCCGCCCACTGGCGCGCTTGCAACGTCTGGATGTCACAGAAAGCTCGGTCGATCTGGCTAAACAATTAGTCACTGTTGGCAAGATCCGCAGCACAAAACTCGAAACCTGGGCAGCACTGGAGGCTGACGGTCAGTTGGACTGGCAAAAGCTGTTTGCCAGTCAGCCTGCCAAACCTGCTGCAAAACCCAAAGCGGCTACCGACAGCACACCAGCAGCAAAACCGGTGGTGGATGACAAGGCTGCTCCAGCGGCAGCGGAGACTCAGGCTTCGACCGCCAAACCTGTCGAAGCTTCCAAGCCATGGCAAGTGCTGCTCAAAGACGTGCAACTGCGCGATTACCAGGTCCACCTTGCTGATCGCAGTCAGAAAGAGCCGGTAGCACTTGATCTCAGCCCGTTGAATCTGGACCTGCAAAATTTCGACAGCCTGAACAAATCGCCGTTTACGCTGAAGCTGGATACTGGCGTCGGCAAGCAGGGCAAAATTACCGCAGCGGGCGACGTCAACCTGAACCCGGTCAGCGCAAAGCTGGATATCACGACCCGCGATATCGACCTGAGGGTCGCCCAAGCCTACATCAGCCCGTTCATTCGCCTGGAACTGCGCAGCGGCATGCTGGGCAGCGATCTGGCAGTGAATCTGAAAAGCACCGAGCCACTGGCGTTCAACATCAACGGTAAAGCCCAGGTCGAACAACTGCACACACTGGACACGCTGAAAAAGCGTGATTTCCTGAAGTGGCAAAAACTGACGCTTGAAGGCCTCAATTACGAGCACGGCGACAGTCTGAACATCGCCAGGGTCAATCTGGAGCAACCCTACGCGCGCTTCATGATCAACAATGACCGGACGACCAATATCGATGACCTGCTGATCCCACAGCCAGCGGATAAGTCTCCGGCAGCCAAGACCAACGCCTCAGCCAGCAACTCGAAACCGCTGGGTATTCGCATCGGTGAAGTGGATATCAATGACGGCTCGGCCAACTTTGCCGACTTCAGCCTGACGCCAAATTTCGCTACGGCCATTCAGCAACTCAACGGCAAGATTGGCACTCTGGACAATCGTCAGTCGGACCCTGCCACGGTGAACGTCAACGGTAAGGTGGACCGTTACGCACCGGTCACCATCAAAGGCAGCCTGAATCCGTTTGACCCTATGGCAGCGCTGGACATCGCCACCAGCTTCAAACGAGTGGAACTGACCACCCTGACGCCGTACTCCGGCAAATTTGCGGGGTACCGCATCCGTAAGGGGCGGCTCAATCTGGACCTGCATTACAAAATTACCAAAGGCCAGTTGCAGGCTGAGAACAAGGTCGTGGTGGAACAACTGGAGCTGGGTGAAAAAGTCGACAGCCCGGATGCGGTAGACCTTCCCTTGAAGCTGGCGGTGGCGCTACTCAAGGACGTTAACGGCAGGATATCCATCGAGCTGCCCGTATCCGGGGATTTGAACAATCCGCAGTTCAGTGTCATGCCCATTGTCTGGCAGACCCTGCGTAATCTGGTCGTCCGCGCGGCAGCGGCGCCATTCAACTTCATTGGCGGGCTAGTCACCGGCGGAGGCTCTGAGGACCTGAGCAGCGTGAAGTTCGCGCCCGGTGTCACTGACTTGAGCGCCGATGCACAAAAGGCGCTGGATAAGCTTGCGGCGGCCCTCAAGGAGCGCCCTACCCTGCGCCTTGAGATTGAAGGTACAAGTGCCGCCAGCAGCGATGGCCCATTCCTCGCTCAGCAGCGTCTTGAACGCGAATATCAATACACTTACTACAAGATCCTCCAGCGTCGCGGCGACAAGGTCCCGGCCAGGGCTGCGATGGTTGAGGTACCGGATAGCGAGAAGGCACCGATGCTTGAGGGTATCTATCGCGCACGCCTGAAAAAACAACCGCTGGCGCAGTGGACTGACCTGGGCAAGGAAGAACGCGCCAACAAGATGCGTAGCGAGATCATTCAATTCTGGAGCGGCAACGAGGTATTGTTACGTGAGCTCGGCCAGAATCGCGCCAGCAGCATCAAGGATTACCTGGTGGACAAGGGCAAACTCGAAGATGAGCGAGTCTATTTCGTCGACGCCAAACTGGGTCAGGCAGAAAAGGACGGCAGCGTGATCAGCCCATTGCATCTGGACAGCGAGTAACTGCATGCACCTGTATTTGATTCCCAGCCTGGTCTTGTTGGCTTTTGCCAGCGCATCTCAAGCGGCAACCCTGCGTTGTGGCAGCCAGCTCATCAGCGCCGGTGATCGCGCGTTTGAAGTGCAGCAAAAGTGTGGTGTGCCTGTAAGTCAGGAAGTCATTGGCTCGAAGGAGACCTACAGCGGCAATTACCGTCAGTCTGAGCAGGTGAGGATCGAAGAATGGATCTACGGCCCGGACCACGGCATGTATCAATACCTGCGCTTTGAAGGTGGCCGTTTGGTAAGGATCGATAGCAAGCGCGGGAATTGAGGGAACACCCTCTAATCGTGTAGGAGCTGCCGAAGGCTGCGATGGCGTTGCAGCAGGATGAATGCATCGCAGCCTTCGGCAGCTCTTACAGGTAATGGACCTAAATTGGAAAGCTGCATTTTAGACCCATAGAAAAAGCCCCGACGTTTCCGCCAGGGCTTTTAATGACCACATCCTTGTGGTCTTTCGCATGAACCTTCCAGAATCAGCGGTTACCCATCCAGGTTATCCACCAATCCATTTACTTGTTCAGCGATGAATGTCTGATTACTCAGCTTTCAGGCCTGCAGCCGATACGTCTTTAACACCTTTGATTTTCTTGGTGATAGCGACGGCAGTATTTTTCTGAGCTTCGGTCACTTTGACCATAGAGGACAGGGAAACCACGCCTTTGTTGGTTTCAACCTTGATGTCCGAACCTGGGATGCCTTTCTCAGTCAGCAGGTCAGCTTTGACCTTGGTGGTGATCCAGGTATCAGAAGTGTCTTCTTTCACTTCTTGAGTAGTGGTGTTGGCAGCTACGACCATTGGGGTAGCGGAAGTCTGAGCGAAGGCAGCGTTGGCCATAGTCAGAGTCAGTGCAGTAGCGGTGGCAGCAGCAATAGCGAACTTCTTCATACGAGTAACTCCTGTTTTTCTCAGAAACTGCGCCAGCAAGTGGCAGCAGGGTTACTGGTATATATCGCAAGCCGTATGCCAACATTGAGAATGATTATAAATCCTTTAAAAACAACAAGTTATGAAAACGGCATTTTTTTGGAATCGTGCAGATTGCCCGCTCGTCGAAACTTTCGCGTGCAAGATGCATGCTTTGATTATTACCCAAAAAAGTTCCGTAACTACTTAATTAGACACATAAAAAAGGGATCCCGAAGGATCCCTTTTTTAGCAGCTAACTGATCGACAGATCAGACGCCCGATGCTTTCGCAGCAGCAACGTCTTTGATCGACAGCTTGATACGGCCACGGTTGTCGACGTCCAGTACCAGCACTTCGACTTCCTCGCCTTCTTTCAGGATGTCGGTCACTTTCTCAACGCGAGCGTCGCTCAGCATGGAGATGTGAACCAGACCGTCCTTGCCAGGCAGGATGTTGACGAACGCGCCGAAGTCGACGATGCGCTCAACCTTGCCCACGTAGATCTTGCCGATCTCGGCCTCAGCAGTGATACCCAGAACGCGCTGACGTGCTGCCTCAGCGGCTTCCTTGGTTTCGCCGAAGATCTTGATCGAGCCATCGTCTTCGATATCGATCGAAGCCTTGGTCTCTTCACAGATTGCACGGATGGTTGCGCCACCTTTACCGATAACATCACGGATTTTGTCGGTGTCGATTTTCATCGCGATCATGGTCGGAGCATTTTCCGACAGCTCGGTACGCGACTGACCAATGATCTGGTTCATCTGACCGAGGATGTTCAGGCGCGCTTCCAGGGCTTGGCCCAGAGCGATTTCCATGATTTCTTCGGTGATGCCCTTGATCTTGATGTCCATCTGCAGCGCGGTAACACCTTTAGCGGTACCGGCTACTTTGAAGTCCATGTCGCCCAGGTGGTCTTCGTCACCCAGGATGTCGGTCAGGATGGCGAATTTCTCGCCTTCTTTAACCAGACCCATGGCGATACCGGCAACAGGTGCCTTCATCGGTACACCAGCGTCCATCAGTGCCAGGGAAGCACCGCAAACGGAAGCCATGGAGCTGGAACCGTTGGACTCGGTGATTTCCGAAACGATACGGATGGTGTACGGGAATACGTCAGCAGCAGGCAGCATGGCCTGAACCGAACGACGAGCCAGACGGCCGTGACCGATCTCGCGACGGCCAGCGCCACCCATGCGACCACACTCGCCCACCGAGAACGGAGGGAAGTTGTAGTGCAGCATGAACGGGTCTTTTTTCTCGCCTTCAAGGGTGTCGAGCAGTTGCGCGTCACGTGCGGTACCCAGGGTGGCAACAACCAGTGCCTGAGTTTCACCACGGGTGAACAGAGCCGAACCGTGAGTCTTCGGCAGAACGCCGACTTCGATGTTCAACGGACGTACGGTGCGAGTGTCGCGACCATCGATACGTGGCTTGCCGTTAACGATGTTCTCACGAACGGTGCGGTATTCGATTTCACCGAACGCTGCTTTGACTTCGCTGGCAGAAGGGCTGCCTTCTTCTACAGCGAGTTTGGCAACGATCTGATCTTTCAGCTCGCCCAGACGCGCGTAACGGTCAGCTTTTACGGTGATGGTATAAGCCTGGGAAATCGCGTCGCCGAACTCAGCGCGGATAGCGCTCAGCAGCGAAGTGGCTTCAGGCTTCGGCGTCCAGGCCCAGGTAGGCTTGGCAGCTTCGGCAGCCAGTTCTTTAACAGCCTTGATCACCGACTGGAATTCGTCGTGGGCGAACAGTACTGCACCCAGCATCTGGTCTTCAGTCAGCTCTTTTGCTTCCGATTCAACCATCAGAACGGCTTCTTCGGTACCGGCTACAACCATGTCCAGGCTCGAAGCCTTGAGTTGCTCGTAAGTCGGGTTCAGCAGGTAACCGGTGCTTTCGTGGAAAGCAACGCGAGCTGCGCCGATCGGGCCATCGAAAGGAATGCCGGAGATTGCCAGAGCAGCCGAAGTACCGATCATCGCAGCGACGTCCGGATCGGTTTTCTTGCTGGTGGAAACGACGGTGCAGACAACCTGCACTTCGTTCATGAAGCCTTCTGGAAACAGCGGACGGATCGGACGGTCGATCAGTCGCGAGGTCAGGGTTTCTTTCTCGGAAGGACGACCTTCACGCTTGAAGAAGCCACCAGGGATTTTACCTGCAGCGTAGGTTTTTTCCTGGTAGTGCACGGAAAGTGGGAAGAAGCCTTTGCTTGGGTCTGCTGTCTTGGCGCCGACCACAGTCACAAGTACGGTGACGTCATCGTCAACGGTGACCAATACAGCACCCGAAGCTTGACGGGCAATGCGGCCAGTCTCGAGGGTTACGGTCGATTGACCGAATTGAAATTTCTTGATTACCGGGTTCACGGTTTCCTACCTTCTTTGTGGCTCTTGGGGAACTGGTTTCTTACGAATTCTTGGGCGGTGCGGGGAATCGGCCCCACGACTGTCCAGATACAACTAGAGGCTGGGAGCCTGCCAGCCTTACCGAAAAACGGTAAGACGACGCAGACAACCAACCTCTATCCGAGTCGTTATTAGCGACGCAGACCCAGACGACCGATCAGGGCGCTGTAACGGCTAACGTCCTTACCTTTCAGGTAATCCAGCAGCTTACGACGCTGGTTTACCATACGGATCAGACCACGACGCGAGTGGTGATCTTTACCGTTGGCCTTGAAGTGGCCTTGCAGTTTGTTGATGTTGGCGGTCAGCAGTGCAACTTGCACTTCTGGCGAACCAGTGTCACCAACAGCTTGCTGGTAGTCGGTTACGATCTGAGCTTTTTCTTCAACGCTGAGTGCCATGTGGGCAATCCTTTTATCAGGAAACCGTTCCGAAGAGCGGTTTCAACAGGCCAAGGGCAAACCCTTGTATTAAAAGATGAGGAATGACCGTGCCTGTTAACAGCCATCCTCTCCCGGATCATTCACATGACCCGAGGTTCGGTCATTCTGACCGAATCAAACGACGTGGCGCGATCCGCCCGTCTTCGCTCACTTCACCGATACCGATGAAGCGACCATTGTGATCTTGCACCCGAACCATGCCAAATTGCGGGGCGTCCGGTGCTCTTACCGGCTGACCATGCAGCCAGTAAAACGAACTGTGTTCCGAAAACTGCAATACCGGCCAGTCCTGCAAACCGCTGTCCGATGGCATCAGGAAGCGATCAACTGCTTCATTACCGCCGTCGGCGTGCACCTGCTCCAACTCTTCCAGAGTGACCGTCTGGGCCAGGCTGAAAGGTCCGGCTTGTGTACGGCGCAATTGCGCGACATAAGCACCGCAGCCCAGTTTCTCACCAATATCTTCAACCAGGGTACGTATATATGTACCT
The DNA here is from genome assembly GCF_022790535.1 of Pseudomonas maioricensis. Taxonomy (GTDB): domain Bacteria; phylum Pseudomonadota; class Gammaproteobacteria; order Pseudomonadales; family Pseudomonadaceae; genus Aquipseudomonas; species Aquipseudomonas maioricensis. Next base: position 231,283 of record NZ_LOHG01000009.1, on the reverse strand, counting down.
TTGCTGCAATCGACCGAGAAGCGTGCAGTGTCTGCATCACATTCGAGCAATTCCAGGCGCGCAATAGTAACAGAACGCGGTTCGCGCTCCACTACTTCCCCGGCACGTGCCAGCTTATACAGGGGTTGCCCGTCACGCTTGAGAGCGGAGTACATCGGTGGTATCTGACTGATTTCACCGCGAAATCCCGGCAATACCGCTTCGATATCGTTACGACCAACGGTCACTGGACGCGTCTGCAAAACCTCGCCTTCGGCATCGCCGGTAGTCGTGGTTTTACCCAATTGCGCCAGTGTTTCGTAGGCCTTGTCTGAGTCGAGCAGGTATTGCGAGAACTTGGTGGCTTCGCCGAAGCACAACGGCAGTACGCCACTGGCCAACGGATCGAGGCTGCCGGTGTGGCCAGCCTTCTCGGCATTGAGCAACCAACGCACCTTCTGCAAGGCGGCGTTGGAAGTGAAGCCCAGAGGTTTGTCGAGCAGGATGATCCCACTGACGTTACGACGAATGCGCTTGACCTGAGCCACGCCTTATTCCTCGTTGCTTTCTGGCTTGGTGCTCTGCGGCGCGTCACCGGCATGCTGGCCGTCTTCGGCAACAGCACGTTCGATCAGGGCCGAAAGGTGCGCACCACGCACGACGCTCTCGTCGTAGTGGAAGTGCAACTGAGGCACGCTGCGCAGTTTCATTTCACGGGCCAGCTGCATCCGCAGGAAGCCTGCAGCGGAGTTCAGCACCTTGATGGTCTGCGAAATTTCTTCAGCGCTGTCCTGACCCATGACGGTCATGAAAATCTTGGCGTGACCGACGTCACGGCTGACATCAACAGCAGTGATGGTGACCAGACCTACGCGCGGGTCCTTGATTTCGCGACGGATCAGTTGAGCCAGCTCGCGCTGCATCTGATCGCCAATGCGTTGGGTACGGCTATATTCTTTTGCCATGTTTTGCTACCTGATACTGACCGGGGGCGAAACCCTCGCGGTCTGAAAGCGGCAAACGCCCGGCCTGACAGATGTCGGACCGGGCGTTGCGTGTTGAGCCCATGACAGGGTCTGCGGCATTTGCATGCGAAGACCTGCCATGGCTCCTATAGCTCGCGACTTAGAGGCTGCGAGCCACTTGGACCTTCTCGAAGACTTCGATCTTGTCACCGACTTTGACGTCGTTGTAGCTCTTGACGCCAATACCACATTCCATGCCGGCACGAACTTCGGAAGCGTCATCCTTGAAGCGACGCAGGGATTCCAGCTCGCCTTCGAAGATAACGATGTCTTCACGCAGTACACGAATCGGACGGTTACGGAAGACAACGCCTTCGATAACCATGCAACCAGCGATCGCGCCAAACTTCGGCGAACGGAACACGTCGCGGACTTCAGCAATACCCAGGATATTTTCCCGAACATCGCTGCCAAGCATACCGGTAAGGGCTTTCTTGACGTCTTCGATGATGTCGTAGATCACGTTGTAGTAACGCATATCCAGACCTTCCTGCTCGACGATCTTGCGAGCGCCAGCATCAGCACGCACGTTGAAGCCGAACAGTACAGCGTTGGAAGCCAGCGCCAGGTTAGCATCGCTCTCGGTGATACCACCGACACCGCCGCCGACAACGCGCACTTGCACTTCGTCGTTACCCAGGCCGTTCAATGCGCCCTGCAGAGCTTCCAGGGAACCACGGACGTCGGATTTGAGGACGATGTTAAGCGTCTTCTTCTCTTCCTGACCCATGTTCTCGAAGATGTTCTCCAGCTTGCCAGCGTGAGCACGGGCCAGTTTGACTTCGCGGAACTTGCCTTGACGGAACAGAGCCACTTCACGGGCTTTCTTCTCGTCAGCAACAACGCTCATCTCGTCGCCAGCGTCCGGTGTACCGTCCAGGCCGAGGATTTCGACCGGAATGGCTGGACCTGCTTCCTTGATTGGCTTGCCGTTCTCGTCGAGCATGGCGCGAACGCGGCCATAGTTCGAACCAACCAGCACCATGTCGCCCTGACGCAGCGTACCGTCCTGAACCAGAACAGTTGCGACCGGACCACGGCCCTTGTCGAGACGCGACTCAACAACAACACCACGGCCAGGAGCCGAAGGTGTTGCAGTCAGTTCCAGGACTTCAGCCTGCAACAGAACTGCTTCGAGCAGGTCATCAACACCGGTACCCATCTTCGCGGAGACCGAAACGAACGGCGTTTCACCGCCCCACTCTTCGGACGTCACGCCGTGAACCGACAGTTCACTACGGATGCGGTCCAGGTCAGCGCCCGGCTTGTCGATCTTGTTCACTGCAACGACCAGCGGAACACCGGCAGCCTTGGCGTGTTGCACGGCTTCGATGGTCTGTGGCATCACGCCGTCGTCAGCAGCAACAACGAGGATTACTATGTCAGTGGCCTTGGCACCACGAGCACGCATTGCGGTAAACGCGGCGTGACCCGGGGTGTCGAGGAAGGTGACCATGCCGCGTTCGGTTTCAACGTGGTATGCACCAATGTGCTGGGTGATACCACCGGCTTCGCCAGCAGCAACCTTGGCACGACGAATATAGTCGAGCAGGGAAGTCTTACCGTGGTCAACGTGACCCATTACGGTCACAACAGGAGCACGGGAGAACGTTTCACCTTCGAACTTCAACGATTCTGCCAGGGAATCTTCCAGGGCTGTATCGCTGACCAGGGTCACTTTGTGGCCCAGCTCTTCAGCAACCAGTTGAGCAGTTTCCTGATCCAGAACCTGGTTGATGGTGGCCGGAGTACCCAGCTTGAACATGAACTTGATGATCTCAGCTGCCTTGACCGACATTTGTTGTGCCAGGTCGCCGACAGTGATGGTCTCACCGATTTTCACGTCACGAACCACAGGGCCGGTAGGGCTCTGGAAACCGTGAGCATTACGCTTCTTCAGCTTGGCCTTGCCACGACCACCACGACGGAAGCCATCGCTTTCTTCGTCAGTAGTGCGCGGGGCAACGCGTGGCGCTGGAGCTTTCTCTTTAACAGAGGCGCGATGCGGGGCGTTCTTGCGATCACCGTCACCACCACGAGCATTGCGATCATCGCTGCGCGGCTTGTCCGGACGACGCTGTTCGTCACGCTTGCGAACTTCAGCAACCGGAGCCGGAGCAGGAGCAGCGACAGGTGCTTCCTGAACAGGTTCGGCAGCCGGAGCTGGCGCTGCTGCTTCAGTAGCAACGGCGGCAGGAGCTGAAGGCTGATTACGCGCTTCTTCTTCGGCGCGGCGCTTGGCTTCTTCTTCAGCCTTTTGACGGGCAGCATTTTCTACGGCGCGACGTTCATCAAGCTCGCGCTTGCGCTCGGCCTCGATTTCTTCCGGGCTGCGCTGCACGAACACTTTCTTCTTGCGTACTTCAACGCTGATGCTTTTGCTGCCAGCAACACGCAGGGTGCTGGTGGTTTTACGCTGCAGCGTGATCTTGCGTGGTTCTTCCACTTTCGCCTTGTGGCTGCTCTTCAAGTGAGTCAGCAACGATTGCTTCTCACTGTCAGTCACATGTTCTTCGGCGGCGGTGTGCGGCAGACCTGCCTCACGCATCTGCTGCAACAGGCGCTCTACCGGTGTTTTGACCTCATCGGCCAGTTGTTTCACCGTGACTTGCGTCATGCACTTCTCTCCTCAGGCCGCGCCTAATTACTCGAACCAGTGGGCTCGGGCGGCCATGATCAACTTGCCGGCACGAATATCATCAATGCCGTCGATGTCGAGCAGATCGTCAATAGACTGCTCGGCCAGGTCTTCGCGGGTAATTACGCCGCGCACCGCCAGTTCCATCGCCAAATCCTTGTCCATACCCTCAAGCGAGAGCAGGTCTTCGGCCGGATGGGCGTCTGCCAGCTTTTCCTCTGTAGCGATGGCTTTGGTCAACAAACGATCCTTGGCCCGAGCACGAAGCTCGTTGACGGTTTCCTCGTCAAAGCCGTCGATGTTGAGCATCTCCTCCACCGGTACGTAGGCAATCTCTTCCAGGCTGGTGAAGCCTTCATCTACCAGCACTTGCGCCAGGTCTTCGTCGACTTCCAGCTCGTCGATGAAGTTGCGCAGGATGTCGCCGGTTTCTGCTTGCTGCTTGGCCTGGATGTCGGATTCGGTCATTACGTTCAGGGTCCAGCCAGTCAACTGGCTGGCAAGACGCACGTTCTGACCGCCGCGGCCGATGGCCTGAGCCAGGTTGTCGGCACCGACCGCAATGTCCATTGCATGGGCGTCTTCATCAACGATGATTGCCGCCACTTCAGCCGGGGACATCGCGTTGATGACGAACTGAGCCGGATTGTCATCCCACAGGACGATATCCACTCGCTCGCCACCCAGTTCGCCCGAAACAGCCTGAACTCGCGAACCACGCATGCCGATACAGGCGCCTTGCGGATCGATTCGTTTGTCCTTGGAGCGAACAGCGATCTTTGCACGCGAACCCGGGTCACGAGAGGCAGCCATCACCTCGATCAGACCTTCAGCGATTTCCGGCACTTCAATGCGGAAAAGCTCAATCAGCATCTCTGGCGCTGTACGCGACAGGATCAACTGCGGACCACGGTTTTCTGTACGAATTTCCTTCAGCAGAGCCCGCAGACGGACACCTACGCGGAAGGTTTCGCGGGAAATAATGTCTTCACGAGCCAACAGCGCTTCAGCGTTGTTACCCAGATCAACGATGACGTTGTCACGCGTGACCTTTTTAACAGTACCGGAAATGATTTCGCCCAATCGTTCACGATAGGCGTCAACCACTTGGGCACGCTCAGCTTCGCGAACCTTCTGCACAATGACTTGCTTGGCAGTCTGCGCAGCGATGCGGCCGAACTCGATGGATTCGATTTTTTCTTCGATCAGGTCGCCGGCTACAGCGCCTGGCCTTTTCTCTTGAGCCTGATCGACGGCCAGCTCGTATGCTGGATCGTCAAGGTCTTCGTCTTCGACCACTGTCCAGCGACGGAACGTCTCGTAGTTACCCGTCTGACGGTTGATCTCTACACGCAGCTCAACTTCATCTTCAAAGCGTTTTTTTGTCGCTGTGGCCAGAGCCAGTTCCAGCGCTTCAAAAATAACACCTGCCGGGACGCCCTTTTCATTGGACACCGACTCAACAACCAGCAGTACTTCTTTGCTCATCGTACGCCTCGCCTTTCGCAAGCCATTGGATCCGCGGGATCCGCAGTATTTGGCACGTATCAGTCAAACGTGGGAATAATGTTGGCCTTGTCGATCATATCGATCGGCAACAGGAACTCATGGTCTTCTACCTGCACCACAACGTCCTGCTCTTCTACACCACGCAGAAGGCCCTGAAAGTTGCGTCGACCCTCGAAAGGCGAACGCAGCTTGATCTTCACTTGTGCACCGGCAAATTGTGCAAACTGCTCGATAGTGAACAGTGGGCGTTCCATGCCAGGCGAGGAAACTTCAAGGGTGTATTCAACGGAAATCGGATCTTCAACATCCAGAACACCGCTGATTTGACGGCTCACGATGGCACAATCGTCCACCAGCACGCCGCCTTCCTTATCAATATAAACGCGCAACATTGAGTGGCGACCTTGAGCCGAAAACTCAATACCCCAGCATTCATAGCCCAGGGCCACGACCACCGGGGCCAGCAAGGCCTGCAACTCTTCTAGCTTGCTCGACACCTGAACCCCCTCGTGCATGTATGTGCATGCTATGCAAAATAAAAAAATGGGCGAAACGCCCATCCTTGAAACGCCGTCGAACAGCGGCGTTGAAAGTGTCCAGCTAACAAAAAGCCCCTTAAAAGGGGCTCCTTAAACTGGTTGCGGGGGCCGGATTTGAACCGACGACCTTCGGGTTATGAGCCCGACGAGCTACCAGACTGCTCCACCCCGCGACAAAGCTGGGGCGGAAGTATACGACCGATCCCTTGCAGGGTCAATGTAACCTTCCACCTACAAGAAAGCCCGCAACAGCGGGCTCTCCTGATAATTGGTACCGAGAAGGGGACTCGAACCCCTACACCCTATGGGCACAACCACCTCAAGGTTGCGTGTCTACCAATTCCACCACCTCGGCAATACATCTTTGGCAGCCTCAAACTTCACTGCCCGTTGAAACCTTACTTCTGCTCTGGAGCTTGAGGTACGTCAGCTGGAACAACAGCTGGCTTTTGCCCTTCGAGCACCGGAACATCATCTGCTGCCGGCTTTTGCTTCACCTCCATTACCGCTGGATCTGGCAAACCTACTTGAGTCAGCTCATGAGCTTTCTCTTTAGCAAAGTAACCTAACCCCAAGCTGGTTATGAAAAAAGCTGCGGCGAGTATACCAGTAAACTTACTAAGAAAGGTAGAGGAACCTTGGCTTCCGAACACAGTATTTGATGCACCTGCTCCGAAAGACGCACCAGCGTCCGCACCTTTACCCTGCTGCAGCAAAACCAGGACAACAACGCCCAGAGCGGCCAGCAGATGAAAAACGACTACGACTGTTTCCAGCATTTTTTCAGTTTCCCGCGGCGCGAATAATCGCACCGAACTCAGCTGCATTCAGGGAGGCACCACCAATGAGCCCCCCATCGATATCCGGCATGCCGAACAGTTCGGCCGCATTGGCCGCCTTCACGCTGCCGCCATAAAGAAGTCGCACGCCTTGTGCGACCTCAGCATTCTCTTTCGCCAACTGCGCACGAATGGCTGCGTGCACGTCCTGCGCCTGTTGAGGCGAAGCGGTCAGCCCGGTGCCAATGGCCCAGACTGGCTCGTAAGCGATTACTGCATTTACGAGAGCCTTGATACCCAGCGCCGCGATGATGCTGTCAAGTTGTTGCCCGACAACCTCAAGCGTTTTGCCAGCTTCACGCTCCTCAAGGGTTTCGCCAATGCACAGCACCGGCGTCAGGCCGCTTGCCTGAGCTGCAGCGAACTTGCGAATAAGAACATCATCGCTTTCGCCCATAATCTGGCGACGCTCCGAATGCCCAACAAGTACCAGCTTGCAACCCGCATCAGCCAATTGACTCGGAGACACCTCCCCGGTCAAAGCACCCTGTCCTGCTTCATGGGCGCAATTCTGCGCACCCACGGAAATCGATTTACCCTGCAAACCTTCGACTACCAAGCTTATGTGCAGGCTCGACGGAAATACCGCCACATCAACACCGCCAGGGAGGACCTGCTCAGCAAGGCCCTCGATCAGCTCAGCGACGCTGGCGCGGGTACCGTGCATCTTCCAGTTACCAGCTACCATAGGGCGACGCATGCTGTACCTCGTCGGTCAAAGTGGGCGCAGATGTTACCCAACAGTTTCAACACTGGCAAGCCGAAATCAGGCGCAAACTTCAGCAACCAGTTTTGCCAGCTCATCGGCATAACCGCGAACCTGCACTTCGTCCTCACCTTCAACCATGACACGCACCAGCGGCTCGGTCCCGGACTTGCGCAACAATACGCGACCACGCCCTTCCATAGCGGCGGTAACACGGTCACACGCCTCTTTGACTGCAGGGTGCGAAACCGGGTCAACACCACCCGAGAACCGAACGTTAACCAGCACTTGTGGACACTTGCGAAGCGCCTGACGCGCCTGCGCAAGGCTCTCGCCATTACGACGCAGAGCCAGCAGCACCTGTAGCGCAGCAATAATTGCATCGCCGGTGGTCGTATGCTGGAAGCAAACCACGTGCCCCGAGTTTTCACCACCAACCTGCCAGTTACGTTCCAGCAGTTCGGCGATCACATAACGGTCACCCACGTTGGCACGCACGAACGGAATATCCAGATCAGCCAAAGCCAGCTCCAGGCCGAGGTTGCTCATCAGGGTACCCACCACGCCGCCTTGCAGACGACCACGCGCATGAAGATCACGAGCGATGATAAACAACAGCTCATCGCCATCAACGACAGCGCCGGTGTGATCAACCATCAAGACGCGATCGCCATCGCCATCAAAACCGATACCCAAGTCTGCGTGCTCAGCCAGCACGGCCGCCTGTAGCGCCCCCATATGAGTGGAGCCGCAATTTTCGTTGATGTTCAGGCCGTCAGGCTGCGCGGACAACACCGTGACGTGCGCGCCCAGCTCACGAAATACATTCGGGGCGACTTTATAGGTCGCGCCATGAGCACAGTCGATCACAAGCTTGAGGCCGGCAAAGTCGGTACTGGTTGGCACACTGCTCTTGCAGAACTCGATATAGCGGCCCGCAGCGTCGTTGATACGCGAAACCTTGCCGAGTTTTTCCGATTCGACGACCGTCATTGGCGCATCGAGCAGCTCTTCGATCATCAGCTCGATTTCGTCTGGCAGTTTCGTGCCCTGGCCGGAAAAGAACTTGATACCGTTGTCGTAGTGCGGATTGTGCGACGCGCTGATCACGATCCCGGCTTCTGCATGGAAAGTACGGGTCAGATAAGCAATTGCAGGCGTAGGCATTGGTCCGAGCAGCATGACGTCAGCGCCCGCAGCAGAGAGACCCGCCTCAAGCGCAGACTCGAACATGTAACCTGAAATACGCGTGTCCTTGCCGACCAGAATGCGGCAGGCGCCAAGACGACGAAACGCCATGCCTGCTGCCCAACCGAGCTTCAGCATGAATTCTGGAGTGATAGGGAACTGCCCCACTCGACCACGAATGCCGTCGGTTCCGAAGTATTTCTTGGTAATCATGGATGCTCCAATATTCTTATTGCGCCGCTTCAACTGCGGCAATCATCCGCACGACATCGACCGTTTCGGCCACATCATGCACACGTAGAATTCTTGCGCCCTTGGTCATCGCCAGCGCGGCAAGGGCAAGACCACCATAAAGGCGCTCACCCACCGGGCGACCCAGCGCACCGCCAATCATGCTCTTGCGCGAGACGCCAACCAATAGCGGACGCCCCAGCATATGCAGTTCCTGCATATGCTTGAACAAGCTCAGATTGTGATCGAGGCTCTTGGCGAAGCCAAAACCCGGATCAAGAATAATGCGCTCTTCAGGAATGCCGGCAACTGCGCACTGGTCCATTCGCTCGCGCAAGAACGCGCTGACCTCTGCGACCAGATCGCCATACTTCGGATCATCCTGCATGTCACCCGGCTCGCCGCGCATGTGCATCAAGCACACCGGCAACCCCGTAGCTGCAGCCGCATCCAGCGCACCATCACGACGCAACGAACGAACATCGTTGATCAGTCCGGCGCCTAGACGCGCTGTTTCGCGAATAACCGCAGGCGTTGACGTGTCCACCGAAATGATCACATCCAGCTCACGACTCAAGGCTTCTACGACAGGCGCAACACGCTCAAGCTCTTCAGTGGGCGACACGGCACGCGCGCCAGGGCGAGTAGATTCGCCCCCGACATCAATCAGCGTAGCCCCCGCAGCAACCATCGCCTGTGCGTGCTTCAACGCAGCATCGAGATGGGTGTAGCGACCACCATCAGAGAAGGAATCGGGAGTTGCGTTGAGGATGCCCATAACATGCGTACGGGACAAATCAAGAACCCGGTTGCCGCAAGGCAACCGGGTTGGGTACAGCACAGCGTTCATGTCAGGCCTTAGTGTTCAGCGGCAGGGCCACCGATCGGGGCTTCCGGACGAACGTCCGGAGGTGTAACCGGCGTACCTGGAGTACCCGAACCACCTTCCCAATCGCGCGGCTCACGCGGAGTACGGCCAGCCATAATATCGTCGATCTGCTCAGCATCAATCGTTTCGTACTTCATCAACGCATCTGCCATCGCGTCGAGCTTCTCACGATTGTCGGTGAGGATCTGTTTGGCGGTGCCGTAGCACTGATCGATGATGCTGCGCACTTCAGAGTCAATCAAACGAGAGGTGTCAGCCGACAAACCACTGCTGGTGCCACCGCCGCCACGACCCAGGTAGCCCTGATCTTCGTCTTCGCCGTACAGCAGAGGACCCAGCTTCTCTGAGAGCCCCCACTTGGTCACCATGTTCCGGGCAATCTGACTGGCCCGCATGATGTCGTTGGAAGCGCCAGTGGTAACACCGTCAAAACCCAGGGTCATCTCTTCAGCAATCCGACCGCCATACAACGAGCAGATCTGACTGATCAGGGCACGCTTGGACAGGCTGTAACGATCTTCCTCAGGGAGGAACATAGTGACACCCAGCGCACGACCGCGAGGGATGATCGACACTTTGTAAACCGGATCATGCTCTGGCACCACACGACCCACGATTGCGTGACCCGCTTCGTGATAAGCCGTGTTGCGCTTCTCTTTCTCGGACATGACCATGGATTTGCGCTCAGCGCCCATCATGATTTTGTCTTTGGCGAGTTCAAACTCTTTCATCTCGACGATGCGCTTACCGGTACGGGCAGCGAACAGCGATGCCTCGTTAACCAGGTTGGCAAGGTCAGCACCGGAGAAGCCAGGCGTACCACGCGCAATAACACCCGCGTTGACGTCGTCGCCCATCGGCACTTTACGCATGTGAACCTTGAGAATCTGTTCACGACCGCGAATATCCGGCAGACCCACTACGACCTGACGGTCAAAACGGCCTGGGCGCAGCAGCGCAGGGTCGAGTACGTCAGGACGGTTGGTCGCAGCGATGACGATGATGCCGTCATTCATTTCAAAGCCGTCCATCTCTACCAGCAACTGGTTGAGAGTCTGCTCACGCTCATCATGACCACCACCCATGCCCGCGCCACGATGGCGACCCACGGCATCGATTTCGTCGATGAAGATGATGCAAGGAGCATGCTTCTTGGCTTGTTCGAACATGTCGCGAACGCGGCTTGCGCCAACACCCACGAACATTTCCACGAAGTCAGAACCGGAGATCGTGAAGAACGGTACTTTCGCTTCACCCGCAATGGCTTTCGCCAGCAAGGTTTTACCGGTACCCGGCGGGCCAACCATCAGCACGCCGCGAGGAATACGACCGCCCAGACGCTGGAATTTGCCCGGATCACGGAGGAATTCGACCAGCTCGCCCACTTCTTCCTTGGCTTCGTCGCAACCTGCAACGTCAGCCAGCGTGGTCTTGACCTGATCTTCAGAGAGAAGGCGCGCCTTGCTCTTGCCGAAACTCATCGGCCCGCCCTTGCCTCCAGCACCACCTTGCATCTGGCGCATGAAGAACATGAAGACAGCGATGATCACCAGAATCGGGAAGCTGGCTACCAGCAACTGGGTCCAGATGCTCTGCTGTTCAGGCTGTTTGCCTTCAACAACCACGTTGTTGTTGACCAGATCACCAATCAAACCATTGTCCTGAATCGCCGGACGAATGGTCTTGAAGGTGTCGCCATCACTGCGCTTGCCCGTGATGACGTAGCCATCCACAGCAACTTTCTCGACCTTGCCATCCTTCACTTGCTGGATGAACTCGGAATAGTTGAGGGTCTGCGGCTCGTTAGGGCTGGAGAAGTTGTTCATCACCGTCACCAGGACAGCTGCGATGATCAACCACAGGATCAAATTCTTTGCCATATCGTTCAATTAGCTACCCTCTGAAGCAAGCTCCACGCAGAGCGTGCCTCGCATGATATTCACCGGCCTAACTTACTACAGAACCTACAGATGTGGCAGGCGCCGTCTGTAACCCTTTGTGAAACTTTGACTACACGATGCTCGGTGATGCTGCATCGACAAGGCCATTTAAAAAAAACTATCGCTGCACCTCAAAGGCGCTCATCGCTCGCCGAACCTTCAATACCGCGGAAACCACGCCCCAACAAATACTGCTCGCGGGAGCGATCACGCGATGACAACGGCTTGCGCATCTGAACCTTGTCAAACAGCTTGCGAATGTCCTTGTGGTACACATCAAAGCCTTCACCCTGGAAAACCTTGATCAGAAAATCACCACCAGGGCGCAAAACCCGTCCGGCAAGATCGAGTGCCAACTCGCAAAGAAACATTGCGCGAGGCATGTCAACAGCACTCAGTCCACTCATATTGGGGGCCATATCGGAAATCACAAGGTCTACCTGTGTATTACCGACAGCTTCCAGAATTTGTGCAAGGACCGCGTCCTCGGTGAAATCCCCTTGAATAAAGGTGACATCAGGGATGCTGTCCATTTCCAGTATGTCAGACGCAATCAGCCGACCTTGACCCCCAATCAGACGACTGGTCACTTGCGACCAGCCTCCGGGCGCAGCGCCGAGGTCAATGACGGTCATACCAGGACGAATAATTTTGTCCTTTTCCTGAATCTCGAGCAGCTTGTAGCTGGCGCGTGAACGGTAGCCGTCCTTTTGCGCCATTTTGACGTATTTGTCGTCGAAGTGTTCTTTGAGCCAGTTATGGCTTGTCTTGGAACGGGCCACGGGGCACCTCAAAAATAATCGAGTCGTGATTAAGTGGGCGGTCCCGGACTCGCTCGGGTAAACTGGCCGCCGCTTTTTACAAGATCAGACGCAGGGGTCAGATTATGCCGCTCACTCAAGAGCAGAAGAAACAGTACAAATCCATTGGCCACCATCTGAAACCGGTATTGATCGTGGCTGACAATGGTTTGACCGAAGGTGTGCTAGCCGAACTGGAGCGCGCACTGAGCGATCACGAGCTGATCAAGATCAAACTCAACATCCTGGATCGCGAAAGCCGCCTTCAAGCCATTGCCGAACTGTGCAAGGCCGGATCTGCGGATCTTGTGCAGGTCATCGGCAAAATGGCGTTGATCTACCGCAAGAACCCAAAGGTAAACAAGCAGCTTTCCAACGTCCATCGCGCAGTTTGATATCACCAGCCCAGGGCCGCATCAGCGTGCCCTGGCGCTACTCTCCGGCACAGGCTGTAAAACCAGCAGCAGGCCGGACATTCCCAAAATCGTGTAGCTCAGCAACTGCCAGCTAATCGCATTCGGCAACCACAGCCGCAAGGCGAAGTAGCCGCCCGCCGACAGAATCGCAACGATCAGCAATTGTCCGCGCAAATCACGCCAGATACCTGCCGACCGCTTGAAACTCACCAAAACAGCCAACTGCAGGGTCGCACATAACACTGCAATCCCGACCAGTAACGCGCCGGAAAAACCGGTGAGCTCATTGATCAACAACGGCGCAAGGCCGGTCTGATCAAGTACTGCGAGCATCGCCAGATGCAACAAGACCAGGCCGCCCACCCAAAAAGTCTGGGCAAGCTGCCAGGTCAATGCGCCCGTCGAAAACGGGCGACTTTGTTCAAATGTGGCTGACTTCAACAATCTCGTACTCGATCACGCCGCTTGGCGTTTTGACCACCACCACATCACCCTCTTCCTTGGCAATCAAGGCGCGAGCGATGGGTGAGCCGACCGAAATCTTGCCCTGTTTGATGTCTGCCTCGTCTTCACCGACGATCTGGTATTTCACAGATTCGTCAGTCTCGACGTTGGCGATTTCCACTGTGGTGCCGAAAATCACTTTGCCGGTATGCGGGATCGTGGTGACATCAATGACCACAGCATTCTGCATACGGCCTTCGATATCACGGATACGCGCCTCAACCATACCTTGCTGCTCGCGGGCAGCGTGGTACTCAGCGTTTTCCTTCAGGTCACCCAACTCACGCGCAGTACCGATGTCCTGGCTGAGTTTTGGGCGAACCACCTTGGTCAGGTGGGTCAACTCTTCTTCCAGGGCGCGAGCGCCCTGAACTGTCATTGGGTATTTGATCATGCCTTCAATCCTGCATGTAGATCCTGCAAGCGACGCACGGTCTTTTCCGGACCGAATTTCAGCGCTTCGCAGATGGCCTCGCCCGCAGCAATCGTCGTGGTGCAGTAGATTTTGTGCTGCAAGGCATTACGACGAATAGAGTAGGAATCAGCGATCGACTGACGCCCCTCGGTGGTGTTGATGATCAGCGTGACTTCGTCATTCTTGATCATGTCGACAACGTGCGGACGGCCTTCGGTCACTTTGTTGACACGACGAACCTTCAGGCCCGCCTCTTCAATCAACTTGGCAGTACCGGCAGTGGCAACGATTTCGAAACCAAGATTGATCAGGTCACGAGCAACGCCAGCCACCAAAGGCTTGTCGTCGTCACGTACGCTGATGAACGCAGTGCCACCGGTCGGCAGTACTTCGCTGGCGCCCATCTGAGCCTTGGCGAATGCCTCACCGAACGTATCACCCACACCCATGACCTCGCCGGTCGACTTCATCTCTGGGCCAAGGATCGGGTCAACGCCAGGGAATTTGGCGAACGGGAACACCGCCTCTTTCACGCTGTAGAAATTCGGGATGATCTCTTTGGTGAAGTTCAGCTCTTTCAGGGTTTTACCTGCCATGACGCGCGCAGCGATCATCGCCAGGGAAACACCGATGCACTTGGAAACGAACGGCACGGTACGCGAGGCACGCGGGTTCACTTCGATCACGTAGATGTCTTCACCCTGCAACGCCAACTGCACGTTCATCAGGCCGACCACACCCAGCTCCAGCGCCATCTTCTTCACCTGCTCGCGCATCTCGTCCTGGATATGAGCCGGGAGCGAGTACGGAGGCAGCGAACATGCGGAGTCACCGGAGTGAACGCCAGCCTGTTCAATGTGCTGCATGATCGCGCCGATCACCACGTCAGTACCGTCACAAACGGCATCGACGTCCATTTCAATGGCGCAGTTCAGGAAGTGGTCCAGCAGTACCGGGCTGTCGTTGGACACTTGAACCGCTTCGCGCAGGTAGCGCTTGAGCTCGTCTTCCTGATAAACGATTTCCATCGCACGACCGCCCAACACGTAGGACGGACGCACAACCAGCGGATAACCGATTTTTGCAGCAGCGCGAATCGCTTCGTCTTCGCTGCGCACAGTGGCGTTAGGCGGCTGACGCAGGTTCAGGCGCTCAACCATTTGCTGGAAGCGCTCACGATCTTCTGCACGGTCGATAGCATCAGGGCTGGTGCCGATGATTGGCACACCGGCCGCTTCAAGAGCGCGAGCCAGTTTCAGAGGCGTCTGGCCACCGTACTGAACGATCACGCCCTTAGGCTTCTCGACACGGACGATTTCCAGTACGTCTTCCAGAGTTACCGGCTCGAAGTACAGGCGATCGGAGGTGTCGTAGTCGGTGGATACGGTTTCCGGGTTGCAGTTGACCATGATGGTCTCGTACCCGTCTTCGCGCAGGGCGAGAGCCGCATGTACACAGCAGTAGTCGAACTCGATGCCTTGGCCAATACGGTTAGGACCGCCACCCAGGATCATGATCTTGTCACGACCTGTCGGTGCAGCTTCGCACTCTTCTTCGTACGTCGAGTACAGGTAAGCGGTGTCAGTAGCGAACTCGGCGGCACACGTGTCAACGCGCTTGTAGACCGGGAACACTTCCAGCTTGTGACGATGAGTGCGCAGGTTCTTCTCGGTAACGCCCAGCAGCTTGGCCAGACGTGCATCAGAGAAGCCTTTACGCTTGAGGCGGAACATCAGGCTGTGATCGATAGCCGACAGACCCAGAGTCTTGACCTTCTCTTCTTCCTTGATCAGATCTTCGATCTGTACCAGGAACCACGGATCGATCATGTTCATGGCGAAGATTTCTTCGACCGTCATGCCCGCACGGAATGCATCAGCCACGTACCAGATACGCTCGGCGCCCGGTACGGTCAGCTCGCGCTTGAGGGTGCTCATGCTTTCCGGGTTGCTCAGGTCCAGCTTCGGATCAAGACCACACACACCCACTTCCAGACCGCGCAAAGCTTTCTGCAGGGATTCCTGGAAGGTCCGGCCGATTGCCATGACTTCACCGACCGACTTCATTTGCGTGGTCAGGCGAGCGTCAGCCTTGGAGAATTTCTCGAAGGCAAAGCGTGGCAGCTTGGTCACGACGTAGTCGATCGAAGGCTCGAAAGACGCCGGAGTCTTGCCGCCAGTGATTTCGTTCTGTAGCTCGTCAAGGGTGTAACCGATAGCCAGTTTGGCGGCTACGCGAGCGATCGGGAAGCCGGTCGCTTTCGAAGCCAGTGCCGAGGAGCGCGATACACGCGGGTTCATCTCGATCACAACCATACGGCCAGTGTTCGGGCAGATGCCGAACTGAACGTTGGAGCCACCGGTTTCCACACCGATTTCACGCAGTACCGCCAAAGAGGCGTTACGCATGATCTGGTATTCCTTGTCGGTCAGCGTTTGCGCTGGCGCAACAGTGATCGAGTCGCCGGTGTGGACGCCCATCGGGTCGAAGTTTTCGATGGAGCAGACGATGATGCAGTTGTCCTTTTTGTCGCGGACAACTTCCATCTCATATTCTTTCCAGCCGATCAGCGATTCGTCGATCAGCAGTTCCTTGGTCGGAGACAGGTCCAGACCGCGGGTGCAGATTTCTTCGAACTCTTCACGGTTGTACGCGATACCGCCACCGGTGCCGCCCATGGTGAATGATGGACGGATGATGCACGGGAAGCCGAGCTTTTCCAGAACCGCGTAGGACTCTTCCATAGTGTGGGCGATACCCGAACGTGGGCAGTCCAGACCGATGGATTTCATGGCTTTGTCGAAACGCGAACGGTCTTCAGCCTTGTCGATGGTGTCGGCGTTTGCACCGATCATCTCAACGCCGAACTTGGCCAGAACGCCTTCGCGCTCCAGATCCAGTGCGCAGTTCAGAGCGGTTTGACCACCCATGGTTGGCAGCACGGCGTCTGGACGCTCTTTTTCGATGATCTTGGCAACCGTCTGCCACTTGATCGGCTCGATGTAGGTCGCGTCGGCCATTGCCGGGTCGGTCATGATGGTCGCTGGGTTGGAGTTCACCAGGATGACGCGATAACCCTCTTCGCGCAGGGCTTTACAGGCCTGGGCGCCGGAGTAGTCGAATTCACAGGCCTGACCGATCACGATAGGACCGGCGCCGAGAATCAGGATGCTTTTAATGTCTGTACGTTTTGGCATGGGTTTGTCACTCAAATCCGTAGGTCAGTCGGCAAGCCGTCTTGAACTTCTTTGCAGCGGCTGGGCGGTCTTCGCCGGACGTTCATCCAGGTCCAGCCCAGCGCTGCGCGTTACATTCTCAAGGCAACCGTTCAGCGTCGCTTGGCCATGGTTTCGATGAAACGATCAAACAGCGGAGCCACGTCAGTCGGGCCCGGGCTTGCTTCAGGGTGACCCTGGAAGCTGAACGCGTCCTTGTCGGTACGCTCGATGCCCTGCAGGCTGCCGTCGAACAGCGACTTGTGGATCGCCTGAACATTGGCCGGCAGTGTCGCTTCATCCACCGCAAAACCGTGGTTCTGGCTGGTGATCATCACAACGCCGGTTTTCAGATCCTGTACCGGGTGGTTGGCACCGTGGTGGCCATGGCCCATCTTCACTGTCTTGGCACCGGAAGCCAGCGCCAGCAGTTGGTGACCCAGGCAAATACCGAATACCGGAATGTCGGTTTCCAGCACTTCCTTGATCGCCTTGATGGCGTAATCGCACGGCTCCGGGTCGCCAGGGCCGTTGGACAGGAATACACCGTCAGGCTTGTACGCGAGTACTTCGCTGGCAGGCGTTTGCGCAGGGACCACGGTCACGCGGCAACCGCGCTCAACCAGCATGCGCAGGATGTTGACCTTGACGCCGTAGTCATAGGCTACAACGTGGTATGGCAATTCGGACGCGGCGATTTCCGGGCAGCTATCAGTCTTCAACGACCAGACGCTGGAGCGCCACTCGTACGCTTCCTTGACGCTGACGACTTTCGCCAGGTCCATGCCTTTCAGGCCCGGGAAGCCACGCGCGGCAGCAATTGCAGCTTCTTCGGAAATGTTGTCACCGGCCATGATGCAGCCGTTCTGTGCGCCTTTCTCACGCAGGATGCGGGTCAGGCGACGGGTGTCGATGCCAGCGATTGCTACGACGTTGTTGGCTTTCAGGTATTCATCCAGCGACAGCTTGTTACGCCAGTTGCTGGCAACCAGCGGCAGATCACGAATGACCAGACCGGCAGACCAGACGCGATCTGACTCAGCGTCTTCAGGAGTGGTACCGGTGTTGCCGATGTGCGGGTACGTCAGAGTAACGATTTGCTGGGCATAGGAAGGATCGGTAAGGATTTCCTGATAGCCGGTCATGGCAGTGTTAAACACTACCTCGCCAACGGTTTGACCGTCGGCTCCAATGGCTTCGCCGCGAAAAATGCTGCCATCAGCAAGGGCGAGTATGGCTGGCTTAGTCAAGAAGACCTCCCGTAAGTAAAGCCTGAAAGGGCGTTCGCAGGTTGCAAAAAAGCGGAATGACGTAGTTACGTCACCCCGCTTTCTTATCGAATCATCTGCGCGCTTTTAGTGGACACACTAAAGCTGTAGCTTACAGAAAAAGGCTTTTTTGGTCTACCGCCAATGAGGCGAAAAGACGAGGGAATGCGACAGAAGTTCCCGAGAAAGAATAAAACAGAGGCGCAAACCCTGTATCTCAGGGGTTACGCCTCTCTCGCAGCGGTCAATCAGTGCAGATCAAGCACGTCCTGCATGTCATACAGACCCGCTTCGCGCCCTTCAAGCCACATTGCAGCTCTAACCGCACCTTTGGCGAAGGTCATGCGGCTGGAGGCCTTGTGCGTGATCTCGACGCGCTCGCCTTCGGAGGCGAACAAGACCGTGTGATCACCCACCACGTCACCTGCACGAATCGTCGCGAAGCCAATGGTTTCGCGATCACGTGCGCCGGTCTGACCTTCACGGCCGTAGACAGCGACCTTTTCCAGATCACGACCCAATGCATTGGCAACCACTTCACCCAGGCGCAACGCAGTGCCTGATGGCGCGTCGACCTTATGACGGTGATGCGCTTCGATGATTTCGATATCGACATCATCGCCCAACACGCGAGCGGCGGTGTCGAGCAGCTTCAGACAGAGATTCAGACCGACGCTGAAGTTAGCCGCGAAAACAATCGGGATTTCTTTACCCGCCTCGGCGATACGCTGCTTCTCTTCAGCACTGAAACCTGTAGTGCCGATGATCATCGCCTTGCCAGCCTTGCGGCAGAACGCCAGGTTCTTCAGCGTTACCGAAGGGTGCGTGAAGTCGATCAACACATCGAATTCGTCAGCCACCCGAGCCAGATCACCCGACAGCGGTACACCGATCCGACCCAGTGCAGCCAACTCGCCCGCATCAGCACCAACCAGCGTGCTGTCAGGACGATCAATAGCCGCAGTCAGACCAGCGCCAGGCGCCTGCTGAACGGCCTCGATGAGAATTTTACCCATGCGCCCGGCGGCGCCCATCACTGCAATACGTCGCATGTCCTGCTCCCGTTACAAATCGCCGAAGAAACGCTTCACACCGTCAAACCAGCCGGTGGCTTTCGGGGAGTGAGAGCTATCGCCTTCAAGCGTTGAGCGGAACTCTTCGAGCAGTTCACGCTGACGACGACCCAGATTGACCGGAGTCTCGACAGCCACACGGCACATCAAGTCCCCTGCGCCACCGCCACGTACCGGCGCTACGCCCTTGCCACGCAAGCGGAACTGTTTGCCCGTCTGGGTACCTTCAGGAATCTTCAGTTTGACGCGACCATCCAGCGTTGGCACTTCAAGCTCACCACCAAGTGCGGCATCGGTGAAGCTGATTGGCACTTCGCAGAACAGATGCTTACCGTCACGCTGGAAGATCGCGTGCTCGCGCACATTGATCACCACGTACAGGTCGCCCGTTGGCCCACCTTGCGTACCCGCTTCGCCTTCGCCGGAGAGACGGATGCGATCGCCGGTATCCACTCCAGGCGGCACTTTCACAGCGAGCGTCTTGTACTCTTCGACACGACCTTCACCGTGGCACGAGTCGCACGGATCGGAAATGATCTTGCCGTTACCGTGGCAACGCGGGCAGGTTTGCTGCACCGAGAAGAAACCTTGCTGCATGCGAACCTGACCAATACCGCCGCACGTCGGGCAGGTAACAGGCGAGGAGCCTTTCTTGGCACCCGAACCGTCGCAAGGTTTGCAATTGACCAGCGTCGGGACCCGAATATTAACCGAGGTACCACGCACGGCTTCTTCGAGGTTCAGCTCAAGGGTGTAACGCAGATCGCTACCGCGCTGAGCGCCACCACGACCACCGCCACCGCCCCGGCCACCGCCGAAGAAGTCACTGAATACATCGCCGAAGATATCGGAGAAGTTTGCACCGCCAGCACCGCCACCGAAGCCGCCGCCACCCATGCTTGGGTCGACGCCAGCGTGACCGTATTGGTCATAGGCCGCACGCTTGCTCGCATCGGACAGAACTTCGTAGGCCTCATTGGCTTCTTTGAACAGCTCTTCCGATGCTTTGTCATCAGGATTGCGATCAGGGTGATGCTTCATCGCCAGACGACGATAAGCTTTCTTCAGATCAGCCTCGCTGGAGCCTCGCTCCACCCCCAAAACTTCGTAATAGTCACGCTTTGCCATAAATTCTTCCGCACTCTTGAGGACGTCCGGCAAAACCCTCCTGAGCTTTGCCAAACTCGTTGAGCCCCATACAGGCCCCGGACCCAACTCACGTCAATTCAACGATCCTGGTCTTCATTTCACCGGCCAGGCTGACCGGGAAAGCGGCAGAACAAGCCACCATGCAGGAGCATGACGACCTTGCCACAGCAGCTTGCGGTAGATACCGCAGGCCGCAAAAATTTCGTCTATTCCAGACACGCCAACGCGGGAGCAAGCTCCCGCGCGGCGACATCCTACCAGCGACCGCCCGAAAACGGTCAACTGGCTTGCAAGTGAGCCTGCGCTTACTTGTTTTCTTTTACTTCTTCAAACTCTGCATCGACAACGTCGTCAGCAGGCTTGGTTTCTTCCTTCGCCGCCTGAGCACCCGCTTGTGGTTGCTCGGCCTGCTCGGCGTACATTTTCTGAGCCACTGGCGCGGAGACCTTGGACAGCTCTTCGACTTTCGCGTCGATGGCAGCCTTGTCGTCGCCTTTGACTGCAGCTTCAAGAGCAACCAGTGCAGCTTCGATCGCAGTCTTCTCTTCCGCGGTGACTTTGTCGCCCGCGTCGGAGATCATTTTGCGAGTCGAGTGAACCAGCGCATCGCCCTGGTTACGAGCAGTCGCCAGCTCTTCGAACTTGCGGTCTTCTTCAGTGTTGGCTTCAGCATCACGGATCATTTGCTGAATTTCTTCATCCGACAGACCGGAGTTGGCTTTGATCACGATCGACTGCTGCTTGCCGGTTGCCTTGTCTTTGGCGCCCACGTGCAGAATGCCGTTGGCGTCGATGTCGAAGGTCACTTCGATCTGTGGAACGCCACGTGGTGCTGGTGGAATCTCGGCCAGGTCGAACTTGCCCAGAGACTTGTTCTGACCCGCCTGCTTGCGCTCACCTTGCAGCACGTGAATGGTCACAGCGTTCTGGTTGTCGTCAGCAGTGGAGAACACTTGCGATTTCTTGGTAGGAATCGTGGTGTTCTTGTCGATCAGAGCAGTCATCACGCCGCCCATGGTTTCGATACCCAGTGTCAGCGGGCTAACGTCCAGCAGCAGAACGTCTTTAACGTCACCGGCCAATACTGCGCCCTGGATAGCAGCACCCATGGCGACGGCTTCGTCCGGGTTAACGTCTTTACGCGCTTCTTTGCCGAAGAACTCAGTGACTTTCTGCTGTACCAACGGCATACGAGTCTGGCCACCGACCAGGATCACGTCGTTGATGGCGCTGATGTCGATACCGGAGTCTTTCAACGCGATACGGCAAGGTTCGATGGTGCGCTGAACCAGGTCTTCAACCAGCGATTCCAGCTTGGCGCGGGAGATCTTGACGTTCAAGTGCTTAGGACCGGTCGCATCTGCAGTGATGTACGGCAGGTTAACGTCGGTCGAATTGCTCGAAGACAGTTCGATCTTGGCTTTTTCAGCGGCTTCTTTCAGGCGCTGCATGGCCAGCGGGTCCCCTTTAAGGTTCATGCCGCTTTCTTTCTTGAATTCGTCAACGAGGTAGTCGATCAGACGGATGTCGAAGTCTTCGCCACCCAGGAACGTGTCACCGTTGGTTGCCAGCACTTCGAACTGGTGCTCGCCATCAACTTCAGCAATTTCGATAACCGAAACGTCGAAAGTACCGCCACCCAGGTCATAAACGATGACAGTGTGGTCGCCCTTCGCTTTGTCCATACCGTATGCCAGAGCGGCTGCGGTTGGTTCGTTGATAATACGTTTTACGTCCAGACCGGCAATGCGACCGGCGTCTTTGGTGGCCTGACGCTGGCTGTCGTTGAAGTAAGCCGGAACGGTGATCACCGCCTCGGTCACTGCTTCGCCGAGGTAGTCTTCAGCGGTTTTCTTCATCTTCTTCAGGATTTCAGCAGAAATCTGAGGAGGCGACATTTTCTTGCCGTTGACTTCAACCCACGCATCGCCATTGTCAGCTTTGGCGATTTTGTAAGGGACCATCTGAATGTCTTTCTGAACAACTTCTTCTTCGAACTTACGACCGATCAGACGCTTTACCGCGTACAGAGTGTTATGCGGGTTGGTGACCGCCTGGCGCTTGGCCGACTGGCCTACCAGGATCTCGCCATCGTTGGCATAAGCGATGATCGAAGGCGTGGTACGCGCGCCTTCGGCGTTCTCGATAACCTTGACGCTACCGTTTTCCAGAATAGAGACGCAGGAGTTGGTGGTCCCCAGGTCGATACCGATAATTCTGCCCATCTTTGAATCTCCCGAAATTTTGAATTTGGTTGCCGCAACTGCGTTTACAAATTGCGGTAGCTCTTAAACGCTTGGCCTATAAATGGGGGCCAGACAGCTGATTTCAAGCCTGCTCATCAATTGATGGCTGAACAGGCGATGGTGCCTTGCTGACCACGACCATGGCCGGGCGCAGCAGACGACCATTGAGCTGGTAGCCCTTCTGAAACACTTTCAACACGCTGTTGGGTTCAACGTCAGCGCTTTCCTGCATGGCCATTGCCTGATGGTGCTCGGCATTGAATGGCTGACCATGCGGATCAATGGCTTCGAGGTTGTAACGCTTGAGGGTGTCGCTAAACATTTTCAGCGTCAGCTCGATGCCTTCACGCATCGGACGAATGCTTTCGTCGTCCGGATTGGACAGCTCAAGACCACGCTCAAGGCTGTCAACGATCGGCAGCAAGTCACCGGCGAATTTCTCGAGGGCGAACTTGTGAGCCTTTTCTACATCCTGTTCTGCACGGCGGCGGACGTTCTGCAAATCCGCAGCCACTCGCAGGGACTGGTCCTGCGCCGCAGCCAGTTGCTCTTCGAGCACTTGCACGCGGGTTACCAAATCTTCACCGGAAACCGCTTCGGCAGCCTGGTCCTGGGTCTGCGCATCCAGATTCTGTTCGTCAGCCATAGATTTCTCCTTTCCAATACGTCCGCGACCTCAAATCGCGCTTCTGCCCCCCTATATGGGAGCGGAATTTTCAGCTTCAAGAGCAAATTTCAGCAGATCGACAAAAGTCCTCACAAACCTTCCGGCCAAAGCCAAGCCCTTATCGCGCTTGAACAAATCGCCAAATGAACTAAAAAAAGCGTATTCCCGAACGAATCGAGCTAAATCAGGGCATTGTCACCCGCGAACAAAACACTGTATAAATAACCAGACTTATCGCTTGGGAGCCACTCCATGCTGGTGCACCTTTCCGTACATAACTACGCCATCGTTGAACATCTCGACCTCGAGCTGGACCGTGGCATGAGCGTGATCACCGGTGAGACCGGTGCTGGTAAATCAATCATGCTCGACGCCCTCGGCCTGACCCTTGGCGACAGGGCCGACAGTGGCGTGGTGCGCCCCGGTGCGGAAAAGGCTGACATCCTGGCGACGTTCGACCTGGGCGACATTCCTGAAGCGCAAACCTGGCTGCAGGAGCGCGACCTCGACAATGACGGTCCATGTATTCTGCGCCGCGTCATCACCGCAGAAGGCCGCTCACGCGCCTATATCAATGGCACGCCCTGCCCTCAAGGTGACTTGAAAGCACTGGGCGAGCTGCTGATAGACATACACAGCCAGCACGAGCATCAGTCGCTGCTCAAGACTGACACACACCGTCGTCTGCTGGATGAATACGCTGGTGCTACCGATCTGGCCCGTCAGGTACAACTGGCCGCCCAACGCTGGCGCCAGACTCGCCAGGAACTCGACAGGCTCTCCAACTCCGGCGACGAGCAGCGCGCACGCCATCAACTGCTGAGCTATCAGCTTGAAGAACTCGAAAGCCTGAGCCTCGGCGAAAACGAACTGGAACATCTTGAGCAGGAACAGAAAACCCTGACCAACGCCGAAAGCCTGCTGAGCATTTGCCGTCAGGTTGTCGAGCAATGCAGCGAAAATGACTCAGGTAATGTGCTGAACGCACTGACCGCGAGCCTGCATCGGCTGGGCAGCGTCAATGACTCCCCTACCGCCTTGAGCGAAGCCACCAACCTGCTGTCCAGTGCGCAGATTCAGGTAGAAGAAGCGGTGGGCGAACTCAATCGCTTCCTTGATCACTTCGACGCTGACCCGGCCCGTCTGCAGCAGATCGAAGAACGCCTGGATGCTATCTATACCCTGGCGCGCAAGCATCGCATCCAGCCCACTGAAGTCGCGACACTTCAACAGAAGCTGCTGGACGAGATCGAAACACTGAATGCCAACGACGAGGCAATCGAGCGCCTGGAAAATGAAGTGGCATCGTTCGCACGTCACTACAAGGAAAAGGCCCGGGAACTGAGTGACATGCGTCATCGCGCAGCACCGGAACTCGCAGCCGCCGTGGAACATGAAATCCAGCGACTCGGCATGCCGGGTGGGCGGTTCAGCATCGAGCTGAAAGCCAACCCCGAGAAAGAACTACTGCCCAACGGCCTTGAACAGGTTGAGCTGCTGGTCAGCGCCAACCCGGGCCAGCCGCTAAAAGCGCTGGCGAAAGTGGCTTCGGGCGGTGAGCTATCCCGGATCAGCCTGGCGATCCAGGTGATCACCGCACAAACCTCACGTGTGCCAACACTGGTATTCGACGAGGTGGACGTTGGGATCGGCGGGCCAACGGCCGAAATCGTTGGTCAGCTCTTGCGACGTCTGGGTGATCGCGGCCAGGTCATGACCGTCACTCACCTTCCGCAAGTGGCCGCACAGGGGCATCAACACCTGTTTGTCCACAAAGTCCGCGACAGCGACGCCACGCGCACCGCTGTATCAAAACTGAGCAAGAACGAACGTATAGAAGAAGTCGCGAGGATGCTGGGCGGCATAGACCTGACCAAAGAGTCTTTGGCCCACGCGAAGAAGATGGTCGTTACGGCTAAGAGCTGAAGGCTGCCGCTTTCAGTGTAGGAGCTGCCGAAGGCTGCGAAGCAATGGCCGCCATTCGCAGCCTTCGGCAGCTCCTACATAATTCAGAACAGCTTCCAGACTCAACGACGACCTCAAACCCGTGGAAGACTGGCCTGCAGACACAATTCCCATGGGAGCGAATTCATTCGCGAGTGGGCCGGTACAGCAGCCATATTTGCATCGGAAGGAAGGCCGTCTTCGCGAATGAATTCGCTCCTACCAATTCGCGCCCTCAGCCCCGCCCCAAGACTTATTCACATCCAAAAACGCACAAAGGCGACCCTAGGGTCGCCTTTGCTGATGCATCAAAAAGACTTACGCCTTCTTATTGCGCACGTACAGCACCAGATTGTGATCCACCAAATCGAAACCGTGCCGCTCGACAATGGCCTTTTGAAGCTTTTCGATTTCTTCGTCGAAGAATTCGATCACTTCTCCGGATTCCACGTTGACCATATGGTCGTGGTGGCCGCCGTCAGCCAGTTCGAATACCGCATGTCCACCGTCGAAATTGTGGCGAACCACTAATCCGGCAGCTTCGAATTGGGTCAGGACACGGTAAACCGTGGCCAGTCCGACGTCCTCGCTAGCTTCCATCAGTGCCTTGTAAACATCCTCGGCACTCATGTGGCGCTGCTCGGCGGAATCGAGCATCTGTAGTATTTTGACCCGTGGCAGGGTCACTTTAAGTCCGGCTTTTCGTAGTTCGCTATTTTCAACCATGGTCAGCTTTCTCGCAGACGCTGCTTCGCAGCTTCTCTTAATGCAGGTATGATCGGGGTTTACGTTGTCCCAGCCAAGATAGTGGAAGTCGCCCACCGATGCAAAACACCAAGCTCCTGCTAACCAGTTTCACCCTTGTGGGACTGCTCGCACTCGCCGGTTGTTCATTCCCCGGGGTTTACAAAATCGACATCCAGCAAGGCAATGTCGTCACGCAGGACATGATAGACCAGTTAAGGCCGGGAATGACCCGACGGCAAGTACGGTTTATCATGGGCAACCCTCTGCTGACCGATACTTTCCATGCCGATCGCTGGGATTATCTGTACAGCCTGCAGCCAGGTGGCGGTGAACGCCAGCAGGAGCGTGTCTCGCTGATCTTCAATGGCAACGACCAACTGGTCAGCCTGTCGGGCGACTTCATGCCAGGCGTAAGCCGTGATGAAGCCATCCTTGGCAACGACGGTGGCTCTACCGTCACGCCACAGCAGCCTAAAGAAGAACCTGCCAAGCCAGGGTCGCTGCTGGACCAGATCCAGAAGGACGTCGACAAAGTCGAGACCGTTCCTGTTCCGACTCAGGAACCATTGGAAGTGTCGCCGCAGTAAACAATACTGCAGCTACAAAAAAGCCCGGCATGCCGGGCTTTTTGCTGTCTGCGGGTTAAGGAAAAAACAACGCGCCTAACGCTCGCTATCCTTTCGAGCTTTTGCGGCCTTGGCTGCCCGCAGGCGTCGGACCTCTTTGGGGTCGGCCAGCAGCGGGCGATAGATCTCAATCCGGTCACCCTGCTCCAGCACACGCTCATGCCTGACCGCCTTGCCAAAGATACCCACAGGGCAATGGACCAGATCCAGCTCAGGAAACTCATTGCCTACGCCTGAAATCAGCAATGCCTGCTGAACAGTCGACCCCGCCGGCACATCAACAGCACGTAGCGACTGCCGATCCACCCCGGCGTGCACCACCTCGACCGTAATCAGTGCCTCAGCCATGCAATTGTTTCGCTCGCTGGCAGAACGCATCCACCAACGTGTTCGCAGCCTGATTGAACAGCGGCCCAAGCGTGGCCCGGACGATGGGCCCCGCGTAATCAAACGACAGATCGAGGCTGATTTTGCAGGCTTTCTCGCCCAGCGCCTTGAACGTCCAGACGCCGTGCAGTTGCTCGAAAGGCCCTTCGACCAGGTCCATCACAATGGATTGGCCCGGTACCAGCGTGTTTTGCGTTACAAAATGTTGGCTCAGGCCGCCCTTGGCGATCTCCAGGCTGGCACGCATGTGCTCCTCGCCCACCTCCAGCACTTTAGCTTCAGAGCACCAGGGCAAGAATTCGGAGTAGCGCTCTACATCGTTGACCAGGTCATAGAGAGCCTTGGCCGGGTAAGGCAAAAGAGCGGAACGTTGGATATGCGTAGTCATGTCAGCGTCAATTCCAAAGCTGAGCGGCAAACACAACATGAATGCCGAACGGCGCCACATAGCGCATCAAAAAAACGTCAAAGCAAGGAGCGCCAAGGCCCGTCACCCAACCTGCGGATACTGCAAACACGCCTCACCTCGGTGAACGACGTGATGAACACATCGACCCTGGCAAGCCAGCATCGGTTCGAATGAAATAAAAGTCACCTTCGCTTCGCACCCCTGAATACGGCGCAGAACCAGGCGCATTGTCCGGGATTCAATCATCGCGCTCAAGCGTGCAGCTTCCGGACAGACCGTGTGAAAACGTAGCGAGCGAAGGCAGGACAAGGCAAAAACAGGCGAAAAAGCGGAGTCTAGGTGTTCTAAATGAGCATTTTTCGTCTGTTTTTAACGCAGTAATGTCGAGCGCAGTAGTTTTCGCACGGTCTGCGTAGCCGACATCGAAGCGAGTCCCTATAATGCGTCGCCTATGGCTAAGCTCAAGAAACACCCTACAGGGACCATCGCGCAAAATAAAAAAGCGCGTCACGATTACTTCATCGAACACAAGTTCGAGGCCGGTCTGGTCCTGGCTGGCTGGGAAGTAAAAAGTCTGCGTGCCAACAAGGTACAGCTGGTCGACAGTTACGTGCTGCTCAAAGATGGTGAGGCCTGGCTGATGGGTAGCCATATTTCGCCACTGACGACTGCCAGCACGCACGTCATCGCTGACCCGACACGCACCCGCAAACTGCTGCTTAATGCACGTGAGCTTGAAAAGCTGACCTCATCGGTTCAGCAAAAAGGCTATGCGTGCGTAGCGCTTTCCCTTTACTGGAAGCAGCACTTGATCAAGTGCGAAATTGCTCTGGGCAAAGGTAAGAAGGAATACGACAAGCGCCATACCGAGCGTGAGCGTGATTCTGATCGCGAGCTGCAACGGGCCGTGCGGACCAAAGGCAAGGATGATTAGGCTGAGCGCCTGATTCCCTGCCCTGCCCTGCTGGCTCGACCGGTAGGAGCGAATTTATTCGGGAAGAGGCCAGTACAGTCGATAGACCTTCATCGGCTGTACCCACGCTTTCGCGAATGAATTCGCTCCCACAGGTTTAGCGCCTACAGTTCTAGCTCAATCACATCCCATTGCGCCGCTCAGCCCGGGCCGTGCGCTGCACTTGCTGCCGAACCTCTTCCAGCACCTCCTGCACATACAGCAGGTGACGACTGGAAACATCACGCGCGTCGTCCGCTCGCCCTTCGATAATTGCCGTGTAAAGCTCCTGATGCTGACGGATCAGCATGTCGCGGGTTTCGCTGCGCTGTTTGTACATCCCACCAATATTGATCACCACGTTGCGCTTGAGCAGGTCGAACAGACCGCGAATGGTGTGCAGCAAAATAGCGTTGTGGCTGGCTTCAGCGATCGCCATATGAAAGCTCGCATCAGCAGCGCCCTCTTCTGCCCGGCTGACTTCCCCTTCACGGCCATAACAGTCCTGCAACGTGTCGAAGGCCTGGCGTAGACGCTCGCGGTCTACATCAGTCGCGCGCATGGCCGCGTAATACGCACAAGAGGCTTCAAGCGTATGGCGGAACTCCAGCAAGTCGCGCTGAGCATCCGGGCTGCTCTCCAGCAAATGCAGCAGCGGATCGCTGAAGGTCGAGCCGATATTCTCGACCACATAATTGCCGCCACCCTGACGGCTGATCAACAAGCCTTTGGCGGTCAATTTCTGGATGGCTTCACGCAAAGAAGGCCGGGAAACACCAAACTGCTCGGCCAGGGCCCGCTCGGCAGGCAGTCGCCCCCCTGCCTTGAGCGTGCCCTCAAGAATCATTCGTTCCAACTGCTCGACGATATCGTCGGACAAACGGCGCTGACGCACCTGATCAAAGCCCATCACTCTCACTCCACATCCCCGATCGCGTTACCGGGCCTGCGTATTCTGGCTGATTGCCGCCACTCAGGCACCCACCAGATAACCCCTGAAATGCCGTATCAGAAGCTACTTTCAAAGGGTTCTCCTACGAAAGTTGCACGACCGCAAATTGACACACCAATAGAGAGGCTTCTACGCTAGCGACTAGACATTGTAAATTGGTATTACCAATTATCCAATGCCAGCGTGAGTGGCTAACCTCTACTGCGCTGCAAGTACCTTTCGCAATGATGAAAGGCTTGAACTGGTGAGCTGTGCGATTCGTTCGTCAGCATCGGCACGACGTCTGCCACCCTGGGCGTCAGCTCGAAGCCTCGCACGTAAGACACGGAATACCGGGCCTATCCAAAAACAATTAGGGGCCACCCATATGCAAACCTGGCAACAGCTCTACACCCCCCTGGGCAGTCTTGGCCTTTCGGCCGCCGCTGCGCTCATACCGATTGTGTTTTTCTTTCTGGCGCTCGCCGTATTCAGGCTCAAAGGGCATGTCGCCGGGAGCATTACGCTGGTGCTGTCGATACTGGTAGCGATCTTTGCTTTCCAGATGCCTGCTGACATGGCACTCGCTGCCGCCGGTTATGGATTTGCCTACGGGTTATGGCCCATCGCATGGATCATTGTCGCGGCGGTGTTTCTCTACAAACTGACGGTGAAGAGTGGTCAGTTCGAGATCATCCGCAGCTCGGTCATGTCCATCACCGATGACCAGCGTATCCAGGTGCTGTTGATCGCGTTTTGTTTTGGGGCGTTTCTGGAGGGTGCAGCAGGCTTTGGCGCACCGGTGGCGATTACTGCTGCCCTGTTGGTCGGCCTTGGTTTGAACCCGCTGTACGCAGCAGGGCTGTGTCTGATTGCCAACACCGCGCCTGTCGCCTTCGGCGCATTGGGGATCCCGGTGATCGTGGCGGGCCAGGTGTCAGGCATTGATGCTTTCAAGATCGGTGCAATGGCAGGTCGGCAATTGCCGTTCCTGTCGGTCTTCGTGCCGTTCTGGCTGATGTTCATGATGGATGGCGTTAAAGGGGTCAAGGAGACCTGGCCTGCAGCGCTGGTCGCAGGCGTGAGTTTCGGCATCACCCAATACCTCACCTCCAACTATATTGGCCCGGAACTGCCCGATATCACTTCGGCACTGGTCAGCATGGTATCGCTGACCCTGTTCCTCAAAGTCTGGCAGCCCAAAAAAGCCGGGGAAACCGACATCATCCAGTCCGGCGGTGCAGCAGTCATGGGCAGCCCTGGCGGTTTTGGTCAGCCCCGCACATCGGTTAAATCGCCCTACACCATCGGGCAAATCATCAAGGCATGGTCTCCCTTCCTGATACTCACGGTGATGGTCACCATCTGGACACTGAAACCCTTCAAGGCCATGTTTGCCGCTGGCGGCGCGATGCAGGCGTGGACGATAAACATTCCCATCCCGCATCTCGATCAACTGGTGATGAAAACTGCACCTATCGTTGCCAACGCGACAGCCATGCCTGCTGTTTACAAGTTTGACCTGATCGCCGCCTCGGGGACCGCGATCCTGTTCTCGGCCATCCTCGCGATGCTCGTGTTGCGGATCACTCCAATGACGGGCCTGACCACGTTCAAAGAAACCCTCAAAGAGTTGCGCTGGGCGATCATCTCCATTGGCATGGTGCTGGCCTTTGCCTTCGTCATGAACTACTCGGGAATGTCCTCGACGCTGGCGCTGGTATTGGCCGGAACCGGTGCAGCCTTCCCGTTCTTCTCGCCATTCCTCGGCTGGCTGGGCGTGTTCCTGACCGGCTCGGACACATCGTCCAATGCGCTGTTTGGCTCGTTACAAGCGACCACCGCGCATCAGGTTGGCGTCAGCGATGTGCTGATGGTGGCGGCGAACTCCACCGGCGGCGTGACGGGCAAGATGATTTCGCCGCAGTCCATCGCCGTGGCTTGCGCAGCAACCGGGCTGGTCGGCAAAGAGTCTGACCTGTTCCGCTTCACCCTCAAGCACAGCATTTTCTTCGCCACGATTATTGGCTGCATGACCTACGCCCAGGCGTACTGGTTCACCGGCATGCTGGTGCACTGATGAAACGAGCGTCGGGCGCGCTCAGGTGCGCCCGGCCTTCGCCCCACTTACTCGACGCTGTGAGAGCCCATGATTATTTCTGCCTCCACTGACTACCGCGCCGCAGCGCAACGCAAACTGCCGCCCTTCCTGTTTCATTACGCCGACGGCGGCGCCTACGCCGAGCACACGTTGCGCCATAACGTCTCGGACCTTGCCAGCATTGCCTTACGCCAGCGCGTCCTGAAAAACATGTCGGAACTGAGCCTGAATACCACGTTGTTCGGCGAGTCCATGAGCATGCCCATGGCGCTGGCACCTATCGGCCTGTGCGGCATGTATGCACGGCGAGGCGAAGTGCAGGCGGCGCGCGCGGCAGCGGCCAAAGGCATCCCGTTTACCTTGTCCACGGTGTCGGTCTGCCCGATTGAAGAAGTTGCTCCCGCCATCGACCGCCCCATCTGGTTTCAGCTCTACGTGCTCAAGGACCGCGGCTTCATGCGCAACGCCCTTGAGCGGGCCAAGGCTGCCGGGGTCAAGACGCTGGTGTTCACCGTCGACATGCCGGTGCCCGGCGCTCGTTACCGCGACGCCCACCATGGCATGAGCGGCGCAAACGGCCCGATGCGCCGGGTGCTGCAAGCCATGACTCATCCTCAATGGGCATGGGATGTTGGTGTAAATGGTCGCCCCCATGATCTGG
The DNA here is from genome assembly GCF_022790535.1 of Pseudomonas maioricensis. Lineage (GTDB taxonomy): Bacteria > Pseudomonadota > Gammaproteobacteria > Pseudomonadales > Pseudomonadaceae > Aquipseudomonas > Aquipseudomonas maioricensis. The sequence goes on along the minus strand of NZ_LOHG01000009.1, from coordinate 199,289 downwards.
GCAACATTTCCACCTACCGCGGCAATCCCACCGGGCTCGCCGACTACATTGGCTGGCTGGGCAATAACTTCGATCCGTCCATTTCCTGGAAAGACCTGGAATGGATTCGCGAAACCTGGGACGGGCCGATGCTCATCAAAGGCATTCTTGACCCCGAAGACGCCCGCGACGCCGTGAAATTCGGTGCCGACGGCATCATCGTTTCCAACCATGGCGGCCGTCAGCTCGATGGCGTGCTGTCCAGCGCCCGTGCCTTGCCCGCCATTGCCGACGCGGTGAAGGGCGACTTGAAAATCCTCGCAGATTCAGGGATCCGCAGTGGCCTGGACGTGGTGCGCATGATCGCCCTCGGTGCCGATGCGGTGCTGATTGGCCGTGCGTTTATCTACGCCTTGGCCACCCACGGTGAAGCGGGAGTGAAAAACCTGCTCGACCTGTTTGAAAAGGAAATGCGCGTGGCCATGGTCCTGACTGGAGCCAAATCCATCAGCGAGATTTCTCGCGATTCACTGGTCCGTGAGCTAGGCGCTTAAGCCCGTACAACCTGAAGCAGCAAGCACGCGGCACGCCAGATGCTGCGGCACCCTAAAGCTGATTGCATGAGGAAGACCGTGTGAACCTCCCTGCCCCCTTCCTGACCGATGTCGCTCGGCTTATCCCCGCCGAGCGACGCTTCGACGATCCGCTTTCAACGCTGGCATTCGGCACGGACGCAAGCTTCTACCGCTTGATCCCCAAGCTGGTGATTCGCGTTGAGTCCGAAGACGAAGTGGTCAGCCTGTTGAAACTGGCCCAGCGGGAAAACGTACCGCTGACCTTTCGCGCAGCAGGCACCAGCCTTTCGGGCCAGGCCATCAGCGATTCGGTGCTGTTGGTACTCGGCGATAACTGGAATGGCCGCGAAGTACGCGAGCACGGCACCCAGATACGCCTGCAACCCGGCGTGATCGGCGCGCAGGCCAATGCCTGGCTCGCACCTTACGGACGCAAGATCGGGCCAGACCCGGCGTCCATCAATGCCTGCAAAATCGGTGGCATCGTGGCCAACAATGCCAGCGGCATGTGCTGTGGTACGGCGCAAAATACCTATCACACGCTGGCTGGCATACGCTTGGTGCTCGCCGACGGTACGCGCATCGATACTGAAGACCCCGACAGCGTGGCTGCCTTTCGCATCAGCCACGCTGACCTGCTGGAACAACTCGCCAGACTGAGCCGCGAGACCCGTGCCAATACCGAATTGGCCGCCAAAATTCGCCACAAATACCGCCTGAAAAACACCACCGGCCTGTCACTCAACGCCCTCGTGGATTTTGACGAGCCACTGGATATCCTCAGCCATCTGCTAGTGGGTTCCGAAGGCACGTTGGGCTTCATCAGCGCGGTGACGTACGACACCGTCGTCGATCATCCTCATAAAGCCTCGGCCCTGATCGTCTTCCCGGATGTGGAAACCTGCTGCAACGCCGTCACCGTCCTGAAAAGCCAACCTGTGGCCGCCGTCGAGTTACTCGACCGACGCAGCATGCGCTCGGTGCAGAACAAACCCGGTATGCCCGCATTCGTACGTGAACTGTCGACAAATGCCTGCGCGCTACTGATCGAAGCCCGCGCGGCATCCAGCCCGCTGCTGCACGAGCAACTGGCGCAGATCATGACTTCTCTGGCGTCGTTCCCGGTGGAGAAGCAGGTCGACTTCACCGAAGACCCGCTGGAAAACGCCCGCCTGTGGGCCATCCGCAAAGACACCTTCCCCGCCGTCGGCGCCGTGCGGCAGACCGGCACCACGGTGATCATCGAAGACGTCACCTTCCCCGTTGAGGAACTGGCCAACGGCGTGCGTCGCCTCATTGCGCTGTTCGACAAACACCACTACGACGAAGCCATCCTGTTCGGCCATGCCCTGGAAGGTAATCTGCACTTCGTGTTCACTCAGGGCTTCAACAACCCGGAAGAAGTCGCCCGCTATCAGGCGTTCATGGAAGACGTGGCGCAACTGGTGGCGGTCGAGTTTGGCGGCTCGCTCAAAGCCGAGCACGGCACCGGCCGCAACATGGCCCCCTTCGTTGAACTGGAATGGGGCCACGATGCTTACCAACTGATGTGGCAACTCAAACGCCTGCTCGACCCCAACGGCATTCTCAACCCTGACGTGGTCCTGAGTGAGGACCCGCAGATCCACCTCAAGCACCTCAAGCCTTTACCCGCAGCCGACGAAATCATCGACAAGTGCATCGAGTGCGGCTTCTGCGAACCGGTCTGCCCCTCCAAAGGCCTGACCCTCAGCCCGCGACAACGCATCGTCATCTGGCGAGACATTCAGGCGCGCAAACGAGCGGGTACCAACACCGATGAACTGGAAAAGGCCTACCACTATCAAGGAATCGAAACCTGCGCAGCCACCGGTCTGTGCGCACAGCGCTGCCCTGTAGGGATCAACACCGGCGAACTGGTCAAAAAACTGCGCAGCCAGGAAGCCAGTCATGCACAGGCTGCGGGCTGGATGGCCAATCACTTCAAGACCATGCTGCAAGGCGCGCGCTTCACCCTGCATGCCGCCAATGGCGCACGCATGCTGCTCGGTGCGCCGCGTCTCGCCAAAATTTCCGCCGCGCTGAGCAAAGCCTCGGCCGGTCGAGTGCCGCAATGGTCCCCCGCCATGCCGCAGCCTGAACAAGCGATACGCTTTACCCCGCCCATCGAGGACCAACGTCCGCGAGTGGTTTACCTCGCAGCCTGTGTATCCCGGGTGATGGGCCCCGCAGCGGGTGATAAAGAACAAATGTCGCTACTGGATAAAACCCGTGGCCTGCTCGAAAAAGCAGGCTACCAAGTGGTATTCCCCGAAGATCAGGACAACCTGTGCTGCGGCCAGCCTTTTGCGTCAAAAGGTTACAAGGAGCAAGCCGACAGCAAACGTGAGCAACTGCTCGCCGCGCTCGGCAAAGCCAGCCGGGGTGGGCTCGACCCAATCTATTGCGACACCAGCCCCTGCACCTTGCGCCTGGTTGAAAACCTCAAGGAAACAGGCCTCGATCTGTACGATCCCGTGCGCTTTATCCGCACGCATCTGCTCGACAAACTGACCTTCACGCCACAGCAAGAACCGATCGCCGTGCACGTCACGTGCAGCACTCAGCATCTGGGTGAAAGTCAGGCGCTAATCGAGCTGGCGCGCCTGTGCAGCATCAACGTCGTCATCCCTGAAGGCATCCATTGCTGCGGCTTTGCGGGCGACAAAGGCTTCACCACACCCGAGCTGAACGCACACTCGCTGCGCACCCTCAAAGAAGCGGTCCAGCAGTGCAACGAAGGCATTTCGACCAGCCGCACATGCGAGATCGGCCTCTCACAACATGGCGGTATCGACTACCACGGGTTGGTGTATCTAGTAGATCGCGTCACACAGGCCAAAACTGCCTGATCGCGACATAACAGCGGCAATCGCCCCATTTTGGTGCCCTTATCACGAAATATGGCTTTTTCACATGAGCACGAAAAAAAATAGAACCCCTGCGTTTGTGAGCAGTCAGTTTCTGTGAGCCCGCCAATTCTGTAGTCGGGCTTACTCACAGACCTCGGCTACAGGCCTCATCGACCGGCCACACCGAGTCCACAGGCTTAAAAGGAGATACACATGAAGCGCACAGCACTTACTGGATTGTTCCTCACCGCCGCCCTGTTGGGTTCCCCGGCTTTCGCCGCCGATGACCTGTGTGGTGCCAACCTGCAGACGCTGAAGGATGCCCATACTTCAGCCAATGCCAACATGTCGGCCGACACTAAAGCTGAAATCGAGAAAACCCAAGCCGATGCGGTAAAAGCCCAAAAAGCTGGCGACGATAAAACGTGTATAGAGCTGACCACCAAAACCATCACCAAGCTGAAAAACACTGGGTCGGCCAGCGAAGGCGCCAAGTAATTCGCATTTCGGCCAGCCCCTGGCTGGCCGAAAACGGATGCGCCAGAAGGTCGACGCGAGGAGCTCATTGGAGTACACTCCGCGACCTGACTGCGAAAGCAGTCACCTGGGGCCGATTAGGATTCGACGCCGGTGATGAAACTTTAGGTGCATGCCGACTTGGTAACAGAAGTCGTAAATCCACTGTTGCAACTTTCTATAGTTGCCAATGACGATAACTACGGTGCTCAACTAGCTGCGTAAGCAGCCTAGCCGCACTTCTGGTAGCTTCGGCTCCAGCAATCATCAGGGGATGTCTGTAAACCCAAAATGATTGTCATATAGAACAGAATCGCCGTGCAGTACGCTGTGGACGAATCGGCTAAAACTTACACAGCTCGCCCAAAGCACCCTGCCCGTCGGGTCGCTGAGGGTTAACTTAATAGACACGGCTAAGCATGTAGGACCGACAGCGGAGTACTGGCGGACGGGGGTTCAAATCCCCCCGGCTCCACCAAATGATCAAAAAAAGACGTCCACGGACGTCTTTTTTTGTGCCTGAAACCCAGGAAATACGCGGCCTCCAGCGCTTTTGCGGTCTTTTGAGAGTTTTTGAGTTCCAACCGTTCGGGTATTCCAGGCGGTATTCCACCTCACTCGGTGCTAATCTTTGGAATACCGAATCAGTGCCTGAGGAGAATCTCATGCCTGCTCAAAACCTCCGCCTCTCCGATCGACAGCTCAAGGGAGTCAAACCCGCGTCCAAGGATTACGTCCTTACAGACGGTGACGGTTTACAGCTCCGCGTACGCAGCAACGGCTCGTTGCTGTGGAATTTCAACTACCGCGAACCGGTGACCAAGAAGCGCATCAACATCGGCTTCGGGACCTATCCTGAACTGTCACTGGCCAACGCACGAAAGATGGCAGTCGATGCACGCGAGCTGCTCGCCCAAGGGATCGATCCGAAGGTACAGCGCAATACGTTGAATGAAGCCAAGCGCGCAGAAACGGAACACACCTTCGAGAACGTGGCCACCGCCTGGTTCGAGCTCAAGAAAGACTCGGTGACCCCGGCCTACGCCGAGGACATTTGGCGGTCGCTCTCGCTGCATGTATTCCCCGACTTGAGGACGACACCACTGACGAAAATCACCGCACCGATGGTGATCGCATTGCTTCGACCAATAGAAGCGAAAGGCAGCCTGGAGACGGTCAAACGGCTTAGCCAGCGGCTAAACGAGATCATGACCTACGGTGTAAATTCCGGCCTGATCTTCGCCAACCCGCTCAGCGGGATCAGGGCGGTTTTCAAAAAGCCCAAGAAAGAGAACATGGCTGCGCTTCCACCCGAAGAGCTCCCCGAGCTCATGCTGGAGATCGCGAACGCCAGCATCAAACGCACCACCCGCTGCCTGATCGAATGGCAGTTGCACACGATGACTCGCCCCGCGGAGGCGGCGACTACTCGCTGGGCAGACATCGACTTTGAAAGGCGCGTTTGGACTATCCCTGCGGAGCGGATGAAGAAGCGCCGCCCACACAGCATTCCTTTGAGTGATCACGCTGTCGCGTTGCTGGAGTCACTGAAGACTCACAGCGGCCATCGCGAATACGTCTTCCCGGCAGACAGAAATCCGCGCACCCACGCCAATAGCCAAACTGCCAACATGGCGTTGAAACGCATGGGGTTCCAGGATCGGTTAGTCAGCCACGGCATGCGCTCGATGGCCAGCACCATTTTGAATGAGCATGGGTGGGACCCGGAACTCATTGAGGTCGCACTGGCGCACGTCGACAAGGATGAGGTGCGCAGCGCCTACAACCGAGCCGATTACATCGAGCGCCGGCGCCCGATGATGGCCTGGTGGAGTGAGTACATCCAGAAGGCCGCCACCGGCAGCCTGCTCGCCTCTGCATACGGTCAAGTCAGAGACAATAACGTGGTGCCGATCCGCTAGCTCTGTACAGCGCAAGAACGGCAGCAGCAACATTTGAGCGCTCAAGATTCGGGGCAGGCAGCCTCGCTTATCCGCTTTTTAGCACGGGTCCATCCAAACTGGGCTGCAAAGCCGCCCTGTTTGGATGGACCTCACTTTAAAGAGCTAAAAGCCACGACTTTGTCCGTGACTTACCACGGAATTCCACCGATGGATAACCACTTTGCACGCCCCCAAAAGCGCTGAATTTCGGCCCTTGACCGGGTTTATCCACAGGCGTAGAACTGGCCGTGCAAACGCTGTCGATGACAGCACCCCAGGTGACCCGAACCTTAAAGGTCATGCCGCTCCCGCGGTGGTTCTCCCCAAGGGCGATTAGCATCCGGCAGCTCGCCCGGTCACCTCCCCGGTGATGGATGCCTACTTCAGATCATGGCCCTCGTGTGCCAACGACACTTCCTACTTCGCTGCCCTGCAGCAACCTATCCGCTTGGCCAAATCTTGCGCCAACCTGCGCCCGTCTCTTTCTACTGGAAAGAGACGGGCGCTCCTACCACTGCTGCAGCCCATATAGAACGGGGCTTTGCCGCAACTCTCCTCGTGACAATCGGCGTGACAAACGCCGATATCACCAGCAACAGCGCTACAGATGATGGTGCCGCAGACCAGGGAATGGACTGCACCTGACTGACAGTCAGGCATGCCCCGGTCATCGCACCGCTGCGTTCACCCGACTCAGGATCTTCAGGCGCTGGTCTCGTCAGCCAGTGCTGCCTCCACCCGCCCACCGGTAACGGTGCTCAGGAGGCCAGATCATGAGATGCCCTTGCTCCCGGTCGTAAGGAGCCGCCAGTCCCGCGCTAGAGGACACCCCACAGGCCGCAGGGGCCTTGATCCCTGATAACACTCAGCATTCTTGGCGGGATGACGTGGGGCGAAAGTCTGAGACCAGGTGAAGAGGTGATCGACATGGCATTGATAGGTAGGCGGAATGGCCGCAATTTCGGCTACGGCAGGCAGTTGAGCTACGCAGGACCGCAGGCGCTGAAAGGCATGTTCGGCGGAGGCCATTACGGCACGGTCAAGGCGCACTGTGATCGGTGGCAGGCATTCGTGAAGTGGTGCCGCTCCGAACAGGGGCCCGGCATTAATGATGCGCGGCAGATTAATCGGAAGGTGTTGGCCGACTATGCGGCGTATCTGCGCGACGTTGTAGCGCGCGGTGAGCTCGCCATCAGCACTGCACAAAACCGGCTATCCAGCGTTAACAGGACCATGGCCGCGCTTCGCGGTGATCAGTACGTGAAGCTGCCAAGTCCGAGCAAGGCGTTAGGTATGCAGCGCAACGGGGTTCGACAATCAGTGCCGCAAGGCCAGAATCGCGAACAGGTGAAACAGATCGTCGATGCGCTTTGCAGCCAACATCAACTGCGGGCCGCTGCGATCGTTCTATTGGCGCGAGCCACCGGCATGCGCTTGCGTGAAGCCATCTTGGGTGACCTGCCACGGCTAAGCCGTGAGGCTACTGACCTAGGAAGGATAAACATTCAGGATGGCACCAAAGGAGGCCGCGCCGGCGCCTCGGCGCCCCGTTGGATTGCGGTGGATGTCGATGTTCGAGATGCACTTGAGTTTGCACGGCAGGTATTGCCTGCAGGTAGCCGCAACCTGATTGCGCCAAACGAAAGCTACCTGAACGTTCTGCAGGAAATCGTCCGCCCAGCGCGGGACACCCTACATGCAGGCAATCTCAAAGGTTTTCATGAGCTGCGGGCGGCGTACGCATGTGATCGCTACGAGCAAATCACCCAACACTTCGCGCCTATCAACGGCGGCCGATGCTGCCAGGTAAATAGGCACCTTGATCGTGTGGCCCGGAGTCAAATCAGCTATGAGCTGGGGCACGGTCGGATCGATGTGGTCGCTACATACATTGGAGGACGGACATGAGCAAGCCATTCGATATGGAGCTGTTCTTGGCTGGAGTGCTGACCGGATCGCACGCGACGCAGCAGCGCCATTTACGGCAAGCAACGCTTATCCAAGCTGAAATTGCAGATCGCTGGCAGCGAGAAACACCTTGGGCTTGGCAGAGAAAGCATGTGGTTTGGTTTCTTGAACATCGCCTAGATCGACACAGCGAGGCGACGCGGTACTACTACCTGCTGACCATACGACTGCTTTCTCGTCGATTAGAAAAACCATGGGTTGGCCAATGGTCTCGCTGATTGCCGAGTCGGACATGCTTCGGATAAGCATAACGTCTATTTTCATATACCTAGGTGGCCGTTTACGCACCTAACGTACGCAATAGCATACGTTACCTGGCCAGTGCGAATACCGATTCTGTGGGCATTGGCGCCACCTCTGGCTGAGGCGCTGAAAGAAAGCTGGTCGTATGGGCTTCAAATAATGTTTTTAGCCGAAAACAGAGGCGATGGTCGATCACGGGCCTGCGGCATAGCACGGAGGGGACTCTACTCTGCTGCATGAAGGGTATCAAAAAAACTGCCACCGGCCCGGAGGGATGTGGCATTGTGGCCTTTTGACACTCTCTACTGGCATCGCGGCGTTAATAGCCGAGACGGCCACTTTCAATTGCATGGAAGACTGCTGTGACTATCCTGGAATACTTGGATTCTGCTGAAGAAAAGTTAAGAAAATGTCAGCTGGAAGCTGTTCGCAGCTTTGTCAGATATGCCGAAGAAAACGACACTGAGAGGGGCTTCCTGATCAACTTACCCACGGGCGCCGGGAAAACAGGTGTTATCTCTCTCATATCGCATCTATCAGATGCGCTGAAAGTTCTTGTGATATGCCATCGAAAAGCTGTGAAAGATCAGCTTTTCCGAGAGATCTCAAGAAAGTTTTTCCGGAGTACGATTGGCGACCAAGAGCTTGAGCTTAAAAAAACCTTTCGTGACTCTGATTTTGATCAGGGTGATGGAGTCTACATCACCAGCTTCCAGAAACTGACGAGGTTGGGTGAGGATGAACTAAAAAACGTCCAAGACGACTTTGATCTGATCATTGTAGACGAAGGACACTCTGAGCCATCTCCAGTTTGGCGTGAAATAATACGTCAGTCCTCAGCAATGAAAGTGGTGGTCACTGCAACACCTTATCGCAATGACTTATTTGAGCTAAATGTAAGCACCGACCATTTTTATGTTTTTACGTTCAAAGAGGCCATCGAGGATGGGGTCATTATGGAGCCCCAGTACAAGCAGATCGAAGGGGAAGCGGAGCTACTTGCAGGTATTATAGACTATCTCGATACGAACAAGAACGTGAAGTGTATCGTGAAGTGCAAGAGCCTTGAGGAGATACAAAAATATCATGACCTCCTTTCTCAATCATTCACCACGGCAAGCGTGCATGAGCGATTGGAAATCGACGAGGCGCAAAATAAGTTCAAGCGAGTTGGCCGAGCGCTTAAAGTCGAAGGGCTGCGGGTGATCATTCACCAGCACAAGCTTGATGAAGGAGTTGATATTCCTGAGGCTAAGCTGCTGATCCTCACCTATGAGTTGGGGAGTGGGCGCGAACTGGTCCAGGCCGTAGGTCGGATCGTACGCCGCTATGGGGATGTTCAACCACTAGTGGTCGACTTAAGCCGGGGCGCGAATGAGGGCATGTGGGAAGGATACAAACAATTCGATGACTACCTTGCCAATGGCGGCGCATCAGAATTTGTTAGTTCCCTGAGCACAAGTTATCTGATTGAATCTTTTCTCGAAAGTTTCCCGAGGTACAGCTATTTTGACGGAAAATTCAAAGAGAGGGTAAATCTCAACACCATAGACCCGGAAGATGATCTAAAGATTCCTTATGTGTCGATGTGCTTTGTTCAGAAAGAAAATGATTTTTCTCTGCCTTTACTTATGGATCGCCTGTATTGGGAGTTGCATGGTTCTGGCTCACTAGTCAAGGCCTATGACGAGGTTCTTGATTTACGGGTCATGGTCTATGTTGAGTTCAATAGCTCAAAATTCTTTACAGGCAAGCTTTTCTTCGAGCCGAAGCTGCACGTCATTGTTGTAAAGGAAATTGACTCAGGCGTAGCTATCTTCGATAGCGGCGGTGGGCGCTATTACAATCAGGAACAATATCGGCTCGGTGATGCCATTCATATTGACAAATTGACTGCGTTGGCTGCAAAAACAGCAATTCACCAAATCAAAGAAACCCACGCGCGTGCAATCGGCCAGGCGGTACGCCGCCCTGAGTCCGTGGCGCTGAAGGGGCAGAACCTCGATGGCGGACGCGGCAGTCAGAGCAATTCTCGTTATGCATTAACTATGGTAAAGGTCGATAACATTGGTCTGGATGGCAAAAGAGACAGCAGCTATTACATTGGCGCAAGGTCAGGAAGGGTCGTAGATCAAAAAGAATCTAATTTTACCCTTCAAGATGTTTCTCAATGGGTCGACGCGATTGGCGAATGTATCAATGCCGGAGGTAATGCTGGGCGTCTGATAAAGTCCTACGCACAACCGATCACCGAAAAGCCGACCTCAGAAATCCTATCCGTGCTACTGGACTTTACGGATCTTGAGGGCCCGGTACAAACTGCTAACGGGGTAATCTATCCTGATTTCATTTATGCTGACTATCAACAAGGGATAACTATCGACGCGCAGGGTGATCTGATAGAACTTGCGCTGGAGTATTTGGATAATGACGGTTATTTCGAGGTCTCTCTATCTGGGGCTTCCGAAGACAGGGCTGATATCGAGTGGGTCGTCGAGTATCTGAATACAGGACACAAGTTGAAAGTATTGTATGAAGACGGCGTAACTTATTTGGCAGGGGCTTTTTACAGATTAGCCTTGCCCTATGAGCGTGGAATTTCTGCCGAGGACAGCTTCGCAGGCAATGCCCTCTTTCCACTAGATGCACTGAAAGCTCCCGATCTCAGAGAGAAGGGGCACACCCGTGATCATAAGTATCATCGCACCACCCGAGATTTTTTTGATACGGATTCGATTTTTCACCTGATCGACCTACTGAAGGGTTACGGAGACCCAGCAACTCCACTTGGATCGCTCGGCCCCTTCACGACATATATCCCTGGCTGCGATATCGTACTGTGCTGCGACATGGGAGTTGAGCCCGCTGATTTTATTTTGTCTTCGCCAGATAAGTTATGCTTCGTTCATGTCAAGTGCGGTGATGCCCTAAATCCAGGCTCTTCAGCTGGTGCTATTGCAGAGGTGGGTAGTCAGGCAATAAAAAATATTCACATGTTGGTTTCGGGCCGTAAGAGCGTAAAGCCTGGGAACTATTTTACATGGAAGCAATCTTGGCCCTCTGATGATGCAGAGTTTCCGCTAGACACCCGGTATCGGTTAGTGGACGGAGTTATTAATCATCCTGCCCCGGATGACGATTCACTTTCTGACAAAGTCTGGGATGTTATCTGCAAGCGAAGAGTATCGATGAAATGTAAGAAGGAGATTTGGATTGTCGCTGGCAACTCCTTCTCCACTAAACATTTCATAAAAAGCATGGAAAACCCACTAGCTTGTCCGGCCACTAGTATTCAGGCGTATCAACTGATTGAGGACTGGTTGAGTACTGCGGATGAACTTGATGTAGATCTCAAGATCTTCACATCTCCATAGGTTCACTCCTTCAAGGTTAAACAGTAATTAACCCCCCCAAAGTATTGGGGGGGATTGCCTACGTTTGGATAACCGAGTCAGTACAGGGGCAGCTTGTGATCGGGGGGGTACGTCATCTACGCATGCTGGCTAATGTTTCACATCACTTGTAGCCCTCTGGTGAAGTTTTGGGCAACTCACATTCAGCCCGCAATCCAAGAAATAGTTCACTAAAAAGCGACAGACCCCAGCTGTGAATTCGCAGTCACCCTCTGCGGATTCACACTCATCGATGGCGAACACTGGCAAGCACTCCGGCCGGCAACCAACAGGTGAGAAAAAACACAAAAAAATCTGCGAACACAGAAAAAACTCTTACAATCCAAGGCCAGTTTTCCTACACATTTTCCCCACTGATTCCCAAAGAGATAACCCCGTGAGTGACTCAGACAGCTCATCCGCGCCACTGGTTGACGTAGTGAAGCTTGCCGCATCCCTCCAGCGGTTCGCAGATGATCGCGACTGGCAGCAGTTCCACTCTCCCAAAAATCTCATCCTGGCTCTCACTGGCGAGGTCGGCGAGCTGTGCGAGATTTTCCAATGGATGAGCGATGCCGACTCGATCTCTGCCGCAACAGATCCCGAAATCGGCCAAGCCGTCAAGGACGAACTGGCGGACGTACTGATGTACCTGGTTCGCCTGAGCAGCGTACTCGGCATTGACCTCAACGAGGCGGTGACACGGAAACTCGCCTCGAATGGCCAGAAGTACCCCGTGGCTAAAGCCAGAAGCAGCAGCAAAAAGTACGACCGACTCTGACCACCCCGTATCTAAGGACAACCCGTGATCGTTTACGCTGCGACCAAACAGCAATTTCTTAAAGACAACGATAACGATGACATCGAGGAGGTGATCCTCAGGCATTACAAGGAAGCTACCGGCAAGAACGTTGGCACCTCGGAAATCAGGTCGTGGCAAGGGTCCCTAACATATATGGCCAAGGTCCTTAGAGATGAGGGCCTGCCGAGTGATGCAGGCCTGGCCATTGAATTGCACATTCCGCAGTCGTCGAAGCGAATCGACTTTCTACTCACCGGTCGCGACGAAAACCAGGCAAAAAAGGCCGTACTGATCGAGCTGAAGCAATGGAGTAAGGCCAACGCCACAACCAAGGATGCCATCGTCAAAACGGCATTGGGTGGCGGCCTCATTGAGACCATTCACCCGTCCTATCAGGTGTGGTCATATGCAGCGCTGTTGAAGGCTTCAACGAGGCGGTGTATGACAAAAGCATCGAAATCCGCCCGTGTGCCTACCTCCATAACTACGTCAGCGACGGCATCATAGATTCAGCTCACTACGAGCCCCACATCAGCAAGGCTCCCCTGTTTCTGAAAGGCCCGGAAGAGCTCAGTAAACTCAGAAGCTTTCTGAAAAAGCATATAAGTCATGGCGACAACAAAGAGGTTCTTTACGAGCTGTCCGAAGGAAAAATTCGCCCGTCCAAGGCGCTAGCCGAAGCGCTCGGGGGGTTGATGAAAGGCAAACCCGAGTTCGTATTGATTGACGATCAGAAAGCAATTTTTGAGTCGGCGCTGGCGGCGGCAAGCGAGGCCTCGGACCAAGCCCCCAAGGTGATGATCATCGAAGGTGGACCGGGCACCGGGAAAACTGTTCTCGCTATCAATCTGCTGGTGAAACTCACCGAATTGAAGCTGATGAGCAAATACGTCTCCAAGAATGCTGCCCCACGCAAGGTCTACGAAAGCAAACTGGTTGGCACCATCAAGCGCAGCCATTTCTCGAATTTCTTTTCAGGCTCTGGGGCATTCATCGACACTGAGCCCAACACGTTCGATGCGCTTATCGTGGACGAAGCTCACCGGCTGAATGAGAAAAGCGGGCTTTACGGAAACCTTGGGGAGAACCAGATCAAAGAGCTGATTGACTCAGCGAAATGCTCAATTTTCTTCATTGATGAAGACCAGCGTGTAACCTTGAGCGATATCGGCAGCAAGCAGGCGATACGCGCCTTTGCAAAAGCCAAGGGTGCTGTGGTGGAAGAACACGTGCTGTCTTCGCAGTTTCGCTGCAGTGGCTCTGACGGTTACCTGGCATGGCTGGATGACACGCTAGGCATTCGCACGACGGCAAATCCGACGCTTGAGACTCAAGAGTACGAGTTTAAGATGTTCGACTCACCTCAGACGATGCATGAAGCAATCAACGAGAAAAACCATGGAAACAAAGCTCGTGTGGTCGCGGGCTATTGCTGGCCATGGTTGAGCAAGAAAGACCCCGCCGCTGCTGATATCGTCATTGGTGACTACAAACGCCAATGGAACCTGAATCAGGATGGCAGCCTATGGATCATCGCTGAGAACTCCATCGAGCAGGTTGGCTGCATTCATACCTGCCAAGGTTTGGAAGTCGACTACATCGGGGTGATTATCGGGCCAGATCTAGTCGTACGTGACGGTCAGGTAGTGACATCCCCGGATGAGCGCGACAAGCACGATAAATCGATTCGCGGGTGGAAAAAAATGATGAAAGAGCAACCTACCCTCGCGAAAAGTGAAACAGACCTGATCATCAAAAATACGTACCGAACCCTGATGACACGCGGGATGAAGGGTTGCTACCTATACTGCACCGACAAAGAGACTGCGCAGTACTTCAAGAGTCGGCTTAGCCAGCACAGTAATCATTGACGGTATCGTTGTCAGGAGCTCCTGTACGTGCGAGTGGGGACATCGTACGCGCAGGGGCAACAATCAACAGCACTACCATTTGCTTGATAGATTTGGCCCCGATTCGCTTTTGGGGGCGGTTCACAAAAGCACCGTCCATCGGAATCCAGACCACGCTGCGTTCCAACTGGTATTCCAAGCAAGTTGACCAATAAATTATTAACTAGAAAAAACAGATAGATACCGACTTGTTTCAAATTACCCCGGCCCAGCAGTAAAAAAGCACCTCGCGGCGACGCAGATGCTTTTTGTGGCCGTTGGTTGGTTGAGTTACCAGTACTTTCAGCGTTCTTTCCCGTAAAGCACTAGATAATTGCCATGCCGTATCGAGCCATGCCACCAACGCCCAAGCAGATGAGCCCCCTACCCACAACGATCCCAACCGCTCCAGCTGGTGTTACAGGTCGACTGTCGGCCGCTCATGCCCGGCAATACATCCATGCTTCAACCTCACGAAAAAATATATATAAATACCCCCTTCGCCTCCTGCTAGACCCCTAACCTGCGCGCCGTCGTTGCCAAATCAACGACTGGATTTGACGATCCGTTCAACATAGGTGAAGCAGCTGCCACTGTTATGGTGGCTGTGCGTGGAAGGCCTCACGGCCTGCCGGGTTGTTCCTATGTTCCGGTTCGTCAATCCACGCACAGCTGCCGCCTTGATCGTTTGACGACGGTCGCGGCGGTCGAACACAACATAGGAGCTTCACAATGAGCCACAGCCCACCACTCCCCCGCTACATCCCTCTCACCCAACCGGGTCAGGACAACCCCGTTTTTTTGCTGGACTCCGAGGCGCCATTGAAAGACTTGCAAGCCTGTGCTGAGCGGCGAGTCAG
The DNA here is from genome assembly GCF_022790535.1 of Pseudomonas maioricensis. GTDB lineage: Bacteria > Pseudomonadota > Gammaproteobacteria > Pseudomonadales > Pseudomonadaceae > Aquipseudomonas > Aquipseudomonas maioricensis. The sequence goes on along the minus strand of NZ_LOHG01000009.1, from coordinate 184,252 downwards.
CCTTGTTACGCGCTTCCTCGATACGCTGATCAACATGAAGCCCACCGACGCGGACGAGACCGATCTGCTGACCATTGCCAGCACCGCTCACCTGTTGATGCTGGAAGTGTGCGATGTGCATCGGGTGATCGAGACGCGTCTTTGGAACGCAGGTGAGGCGGTGTTCAGCCGTCATGAGCCTGAACGGCAGTCAGCGTGATCATGTATTTTCAATTGCGCATTTGATTGAAATGGCGAGGTGTCAGTTGGGGGCAACTTGTTGGCGAGGGGTCTCACGCGGTGCGTCAGGTCTACCGCTTCGCGAACAGGTTCGCTCCTACCTTTTTGCCGACGACTTTGGCGGCGGCGTGGTGCGCGACAATCAAGAAGTGAACACCTATGTGGCGCAGGGTATCGGTGGTGCGGTGGCGGCCATCCTGTCCGATGATATGGCGCGGGCTAACGGGACGACTTTTGATATTTCGGCGGGCAGTGTGGCTCTAGCGACAAGGGTGTTGCTTCCGTCACGCAGCCTGTCAAACAAGCAGCTCTGTTAGGCTTAGCCCGACCTCCCAAGGAATAGCCAATGAAAGTCTGCTTTAAAACTTTGGCGATTTTGCTGCCGGTCATGCTTGCCGGATGCGAAGAGCGACCTGAAATGTCCTGTCCCGATTACGGTGAGCAGTTCTGGCTGCAGTCACTGGATGCTTATTTCTTAAGGCACCCTCAGCAGGTGAAAACAACACCCTATGAACTGCAGCCTGGGGCATCGTATGACTCCAGAACGGACTGGTGGATTGTCCCGTTCGACATCGGGCAAAAGAAGCTAATGGCTTTGATGAGCTGTGATGGTCACCTGGAGATCAGCGGGCGCCAACCCTGAAGACACTCACAAAACGATAGAGCGAAAAAACCCCGCCGAAGCAGGGTTCAAGTCAGGCTCGCCGGGTGGCGGCCGCGTAGACTTCGTCGTCGCGCCTGGCGCCCACACAGCACAAGAACAATCTCCGTGCCATTAATGCGGTACATAATGCGCACATCACCTGTCCGAATCCTGCGGTATCCGGTGAGCATTCCGCGCAGTGGCTTGCCGATTTTATCGGGCTCCCCTTCAGCGATACGCTCACGAATGACTTTTAGGATTCTCCTCGCTTCAGCCGTTCCCAGCTGTTTGAGGTCTTGCTCTACTTCGGGGTGGAAACGGACGCTCCATTGCATTGGCTGATGCCTACTTGAAGCGAGCCTCCATATCCTCAAGGCTCACTGTGTTCTGATCGTTCAAGGTGGGCAGGCGCTCAATGGCCAGGCGTTCAGCGCGAAGGTCTTCGAGCTCGTCCTGCAAGGCCTGGTAGGCGTCTACACCTATCAGCACTGCCGCGGGCTCGTTGTCCTTGAAAATCACCAGGTGAGTAATCACTCCACTGGTGACTTCCTTCAATTTCGCACTGAAGCCACGCACCATTGCTGTTGCGGATACCGCCTGCTCAGCTCGGTCCAGGAGTGCACTCATGCGCTTAATGCCTCGGTATGTTCGTGGTTGAATACGTTCGCAGGATGAGTACGCGCGTAAATTCATAATGTTCGTAGATTGAATGCATCTGCACGTTGAACACGTGCTCTGATTCATAACGTTCGCAGGTTAGCAGGCCTGTAAATTGGCCCTGATCGTAGGTTGCAGCGCTTGCAGATTATACGCACTGTCATACGTAAAACAATACGCATATGTAGCCTGCTTGAAGAATGCAGCATCAGGCAATCTCCAGGCAGTATCGAGCTACACCACCAGCCCACCTGCGGGTTAGGGTCTTCTAGACAAGAATCCCTACAACCGCAATGGAGTGAATGGTCATGACTGCATGGGTGAAAACGGTTTTTCGAGTTCAGGCTGCTGCTCTGCTTGCTGTGCTTTTGACGAGCGCAGCATGGGCGACGGACAAATCAGCTGCGCATTCAAACGCCGAGTTGGTCCGTCAATCGTTTGTGAACTGGCAGCAAGGCAAGGGCACAACGTTCGATCTGTTAACGCCTGACACTGAGTGGACCGTCGCCGGTTCCAGCCCTGTCTCTGGCGTGTACCAAGGTAAAAAGGACTTTCTGGAGCGAGCGGTAAAGCCGATCAGTGCGCGACTGGCCACCCCTATCAAACCAACCGTTTTGAGCATCGTGGCTGAAGGCGATGTGGTGGTTGTGCTGTGGAACGGTGAAGCCACAGCCATTGATCAGCAGCCGTACCGAAATAATTACCTGTGGCACCTGACATTCAAGGACGGGCAGGTCACGCAGGTGAAGGCATTTCTGGACACGTATGTGCTGAATGACTTGATAGAGCGGGTGAAGCCGGGTGCGTAGCAGACACTCCTGCGGTCACTCCTGCCAACAACACTTAATTATCTGAAGCTACACAGAACCGGTGGGACCGGATTCATCCGGGAAGGCGGCATTCCACACAACGATGATGTGGCGGATGCACTGGCCTCTTCCCGGATGAATCCGGTCCCACCGGTCCTGTATCTGCCGCCCGACAGCGTGGCGCCATGGGCACAAAGACAGCAACCGAAGAATTTGCGCTGTGGGGCTGTCCCAAACATTACGTCGCTTTTTCTATCCCCTTCCCGCCCGTTTTGGCCCACTATGATCGGCTTACTAACCGCCCTCGACCCGGTCGATGGCCTGGAGAGCGTAATGCCACAAGAACGGCTGGACCTGTTAAGGCTGCCAAAGCCTATTCGTGGGCCCATTGATAAGCTGCTCCGCTCTCTGGATGCCGCCAGCACCCGCGAAGATATTGAGAGCGAGGGCGAGTTACAGATCGCTTTCATCCTTGGGCTGGAGACGGCCAAGCGCTTGCGACCGAGTGATGTTGAAGCGCTGTACATGATTTTCGACGATGCGGTGCAGGCGCGGCTTGAGGCGTTTGAGCCGCAGAAGTAGAGGTTAGCCGCAGTCGCAGCCTTAGCGCCATCAACCCCTATCTGGAATATATTTTTTGTAGGAGCTGCCGAAGGCTGCGAAGGCGTCAATCCTGGCGCATGGCAAATCGCAGCCTTCGGCAGCTCCTACACGTCAGAAGTCGGCGTGTTACTTAACCAACTCAATCTTCTTCACAAACACCAACTTCTCATCTTCTGCAGGCCCGGCGATGCGGTCTTTGTTGGGCTCACTCGCCACGGTGACTTTGACGTTGCGGCCCACGATATTGGGCAGCAAGGTGGCCTCCCCTTCGTCTTCGGCGATAAACCACGAACCGCATTTGCCGTCGCAATAGGCGGTGAAGCGCCGGCCGTCATTGAGCAGCACGGTGACGGTGTGGTCCTCGATTCCGCTGCCGGAGATTAATGCGCCCTGGAAGGTTTCAGGTTTTGTGAGGGCGAACGTGCAGAAGTCCGGCGCGCTCGCGTCGTCGCTCAACATGCCGCAACCGCGTTCGACTTCGCTGTTGATCATTTCGCAGCTGTTGGCCGCGTTGCACGGTGGATGTGTGGCGGGCGACACGCTGATGCATTGCTTCACGAGCAGTGCCGAGCGCTTGTCGCCAATGGCCTCAGCACAGGATTTATCCGCGGCGTTCGCCTGCAAGGCTCCGAGCACACTGAACAGACACAAGAACATCAGGCTTTTTGTTTTCATGATTTTCCCTGGCGACAAGTCGGGTGACGATTTTCAAGAAGTATTGCAGAGGGCAGCGGCTTTCACAGCGCCTGACAACGCGTGCCTATCCTTTCTTTTTATTCAGGCTTTTCAGTCGCTGACTGGCGCGCTGCACGGCGGCCATTTTCTCGGGACGGTTCATTCGCCGCCATTTGCGGATGTCTTCTTTGTTACGGCCGCAGCTCACACATAAGTCGCCACTCAACTGGCAAACAGAGGTACAGGGGTTCTCGATGTCCTTGGCCATGCTTCAGCCCCGAGCCAGGCGTTGTTGCCAGTTGCCGCCGTTGGCGCGCTGGCATTGCTCTTCGCTGTCGAATTGCACGCGTTTGCTCACATCGGCAATGACGATTTCTGCGTCTTCCAATGCCTGGGCAGTCAGCTCAACCATGCGCTCACGCTGGCCAGTGGCGAGCGCCTGATCTTTTTGCGCTTGTGTATCGAAGATCCACACCACGCGCAGGCTGGCGGGGAATGCCGCGTAATCCACTTCGTGGGTCAGCCAGGAGAAACCAACGATTTCCGCTTTTGCGGTTTCGCACGCTTCGGTCAGGGTAGACGCCAGGCGACGTTCGATACGGGCCTGATCGCGTTTGCTCAACGTCGGCATGGCTGGGTCCTTGGTGATTTCGATAAGACGGCAATCATACGTTACCTCGTCGTCTCATCCATCAACGCGAAGCTTTGTAGGATCTGTCTTAATTTCTGCCAATGCCGTCCGCTGGGTGCACTGCAGGAATGTCGAGGCAGCGGCATTTTCCTACACCAGCCCCCGAACTTCTCCCGCCCGATCCCCTCGAACCAGACGCTTTGTTTTCACATTTTTTTCACAAGGAGTTGAAAAGTGTCTATTCGTTTTGCCCCTCGCCTGCTGAAACTCTCCGCCCTCACCGCTCTGCTGACCGCGCCTTACGCGATGGCTGCATCCTCCACCGACCCGATTTTCATCGCCGGTTTGCTGGGCAGTTACGGTGACTTCAAGCTGGAAGGCGGCAGCGAGTCGGATAAAGAGCACATGCCCCAGGCGGGTTTGTTTTTCAATTTCGGTAACAAACTGACGGCCGAGTCGGGCTTTATTTATCAGGCGGGTGTTGAGGCCAAGTACGGCAAGAAGAGCGACAACAAGCTCAAGGAAGGCCAAGGTGATGTAGACCTGGGCTGGCGTGCGGCACTGGATGCGCGCAACTTCGTGGACGTGATTGTCGGGGGTGGTTATGGCTGGACGCGTTACGAGCCGGACTCTGACGAGTACGACATCGAAATGACCGCCCGCTCGCCGTTTGCCAAAGCTGCGCTGGGTTACAACCATAAGTTCGATCAAGGCACGATGCGTGTTGAGCTGGGCGCACGCCGCACGATCAACTCCGATACGTACATCAAGGTGAATGATCTGGGCAGCGACACCGTCGACCTCAAGGACCGCACCAACCCTTATGCCGAAGTCAGCTTCCTGATGAACCAGAACGGCTCTCTACCTCTGACCGCTGGCGTCTATTACACCCGCTCCGAATACAAGCTCGACGAGGATTCGGACGTGGCTGATAACACCAAACTCAAGCGCGATGAGTATGGCGTGAAGGTCGGCCTGGCGTTTTGATCTAAGCACCAAAGCCCTGTAGGAACTCTATTCACGGTCAAGCGCTTAGCCGGTGCTATTTCTGTAGGCGTTGTCGGAGGTTACGACGGCGCCGATAGCAGTCTCCCTGGCATACCGCGATCGCAGCCTTCGGCAGCTCCTACAGGCGCTGAGCAAGTTCAGATACGTGTTGTTTTTGTAGGAGTGAGCTTGCTCGCGATTCGACTTCTCCGTCGAAAATCATCGCCTGAGCTGACGCTATCGCGAGCAAGCTCACTCCTGCAAATTCCCGACTCCCCGCATTTACTTGCCCCTTCTCCCCTGTTTTTTAGCTATCGTGTGCCCATCGTAACCTTGGGGTGCAAACCTCCATGACCACACAAAACAAACGCGACTGGCTGGTGCGCGCGCCGCAGTCGCGGAAGATGGAACGGATCGAGGCTTACTTCGGCGGGCACGGCTACACGCCTCATCGGCACGACACCTACGCCATCGGGCGCACGCTGGCGGGTGTGCAGAGTTTTCATTACCGCAACGATTACCGCCACAGCCTGGCCGGTGGCACGATGGTTTTGCACCCGGATGAAGTCCATGACGGCGAGGCCGGGACCGATGCAGGCTTTCACTACCGAATGTTTTACATCGAACCCTCACTGATTCAACAAGTGTTGGGCGGCAAGTCATTGCCCTTTGTGGCGGGTGGTTTGTCCAGCGATCCACGCTTGTTTGCGGCGACCAGTGCTTTGCTGCAAAGCATGGATAACGCGCTGGATCCACTTGAAGAAGAGGACGCCATTTACGACCTGGCGCAGGCGCTGGATGTGGCTGCGGGCAATAAGCGTGGTCGGCGGGCGCTGGACTATGCAGCGGCAGAGCGGGCGCGGATTTACATTCATGACGCGCTGGATCAGGTCATTACGCTGGACGATCTGGTGCAGGCCAGCGGGCGTGATCGCTGGAGTCTGTCGCGGGATTTTCGCGCGTTGTATGGCACCAGTCCCTATCGCTACATCACCCAGCGCCGCCTGGCCGAAGTGCGTCGTTTACTGGTTGCAGGCCAACCGTTGAGTGACGCTGCGCTGGCCTGTGGTTTCTTCGATCAGAGCCACATGACGCGCCAATACAGCCAAGCGTTTGGTATCTCGCCCGCCCGCTGGCTGAAGATGCTCGGCCGCAGCTGACAGCGACCGCCAAAGCTGCACGATCATGCAATACGGGTCATGTGTGGCTCGCTAAGGTTGTGGCCTCTCAATCAACCGTGAGCACCGACCATGACCAGCACCTGTTCTGCCCCGCCCTACACCCCGGTTAATTTCGCCGCCAAATATGCGCTGTTCAATGAGCAATGGACGCCAAAAGTCGTGGCCGAAATGAACGACTATCAGTTCAAAGTGGTGAAGATCCAGGGTGACTTTATCTGGCACTCCCATACCGATACCGATGAGACGTTCATTATTCTTGAAGGCGAATTGCGCATCGATTTTCGTGACGGGTTTGTCACGGTGGCTGCCGGTGAGATGTATGTCGTTGGTAAAGGCATCGAGCACAAACCCTATGCTGAGCAAGAAGTGAAACTGCTGCTGATCGAACCGCGCGGAGTATTGAATACCGGGCATGAGGAGAGTGACCGGACGGCGGTTAATGATGTGTGGATTTGAGTTGGGCATCAGACATATCGCGTCATTGTTCATCGTCCGGATGCGGCCCAGTCCCTGCCTCGCTTCCACAGGTTAAGTGATCACCTGTAGGAGTGAGCTTGCTCGCGATGGCGTCCTGCCTGGGAGTCGTTCTCTGAATGGAAAAAAGCATCGCGAGCAAGCTCCCTCCTACAGACGCGGTCTGTCAATCATCAACACGTCCCGAATTATTGGAATAACGCCGCGAGTTTATTTCGCTTGTGAGGGATTGGCTTTACTCGCTTATATAGGCGCACTCTCTCTGGGCAGACATTGATAATGAGTCGCGAAAACATCAGTCAGTCGATTTCTCATGTTCATCCGCTGACACTCTCCCACGGTAAAAACGCCGAAGTATGGGACACCGACAATAAGCGCTACATCGACTTTGTTGGCGGTATTGGGGTGCTCAATCTAGGGCATACCAATGCTCAGGTGGTGGCCGCTATTCAGGATCAGGCCACCCGACTCACACACTACTGCTTCAATGCCGTGCCTCATGAGCCCTACGTCAAGTTCATGGACAAGCTGGAGAAGTTTGTCCCGGTGTCTTATCCGCTCAGCGGCATGCTCACCAACAGCGGAGCTGAAGCTGCCGAAAACGCGCTGAAGATCGTGCGCGGCGCCACGGGTAAAACTGCGGTTATCGCCTTTGACGGCGGTTTTCATGGCCGCACGCTGGCCACGTTGAACCTCAATGGCAAAGTCGCGCCGTACAAGCAGAAAGTCGGCGTGTTGCCTGGCCCGGTGTTTCACATTCCCTATCCGAGCAAAGACAACGACGTCACTACCGAACAGGCGCTCAAGGCGCTTGATCGGCTGTTCAGCGTTGAAATCGACGTCAACGATGTGGCCTGTTTCATCTTCGAAGCGGTTCAGGGTGAAGGGGGTTTTCTGGCCATGCAGCCCGACTTCGCTCAGGCGTTGCGCAGGTTCTGTGACGACAAGGGCATCCTGCTGATCGCTGATGAAATCCAGTCAGGCTTTGGGCGTACCGGGCAGCGCTTTGCCTTTACGAGGCTGGGTATAGAACCCGACTTGATCTTGCTGGGCAAAAGCATTGCAGGCGGCATCCCGATGGGCGCGGTGGTCGGGCGTCGGGCATTGATGGATACGCTGCCTAAAGGTGGCCTTGGCGGTACGTATTCCGGCAACCCGATTGCCTGCGCGGCGGGTATCGCCAGCCTCGACCAGTTGAACGACGAGAACCTGTCGGCCTGGGGCGAGATGCAGGAAAACATGATCGTCAGCCGTTACGAAGCATGGCTGGCCAACAAACTGTCGCCGTATCTTGGACGGCTGACAGGCGTTGGCGCCATGCGCGGTATCGAATTGATCACCGCCGACGGCGCGCCCGGCACACGGCAGTTGGCGCAATTGCTGGAAGCGGCTCGTAACGCGGGGCTGTTGCTGATGCCCAGCGGCAAGTCGCGGCACATCATCCGCCTGCTGGCACCGTTGACGATTGAGCCAGAGGTGATGCGCGAAGGGCTGGATATTTTTGAGCAGTGTCTGGCTGGGTTGGAATAATCATCAGTGGATAAAACGCTCTCCCAGCTAGCCTATGGAATGTTTGAGTACCTTTTAGCCTGCAAGCTCAATGGTTGATCACGACGCCGAGTATTGCGCGATCTATGTGGGAGCGAGGCTTGCCCGCGATTCTGGCAACTCGGTGCATCAGGCAAACCGAGGTGTCTGAATCGCGAGCAAGCTCTGCTCCCACATAAACGCCATTCCAATACCTGCAACCGTGGATTGCGCCGATATAGGCCAGCAAGGCCTGATTGCGAATAATAGGAGAATCCCTGCAATGACAGCTTCAAGCTTCGCTAACCGTGACGAGATCCGCGCCCGCTTTTCCCGTGCGATGTCGGACATGTACAAAACCGAAGTGCCGCTCTACGGGACGTTGATGGATCTGGTCGCAGAGACCAACGAAGGCGTGCTGGCGCGCAACGCTCAGGTTGCGCAGAGCTTGAAGCAGACGGGCGAAATTCAGCGTCTGGACATGGAGCGCCATGGCGCAATCCGCGTCGGCACCGCGACCGAACTGGCCACATTAAGCCGCCTGTTTGCGGTCATGGGGATGGAGCCCGTGGGCTACTACGACCTGACCCCTGCGGGCGTGCCCGTGCATTCCACGGCTTTTCGCGCCGTGCATGAACACGCGCTGCAAGTCAGCCCGTTTCGGGTATTCACCTCGCTGCTGCGCCTGGAGCTGATCGACAATACCGAACTGCGGGATTTCGCCAGTCAGGTGCTGAGCAAGCGCAACATCTTCACTCCTCGCGCACTGCAGTTGATTGAAAAATCGGAACTGGACGGCGGCCTGACTGAAGCCGACGCGCTGGACTTCGTTGAGCAAGCGCTGGAAACGTTCCGCTGGCACAGCACTGCAACCGTGAGCCTGGAGCAGTACAAACAGCTGAACGCCCAACATCGCCTGATTGCTGACGTGGTGGCGTTTCGCGGCCCGCACATCAATCACCTGACGCCACGCACGCTGGACATCGATACGGTGCAGGACGGCATGCCCAAAAAAGGCATCACGCCCAAGGCCGTAGTGGAAGGTCCGCCGCGTCGCGAGTGCCCTATCCTGCTGCGCCAGACCAGTTTCAAGGCGCTGGAAGAAGCCATTACGTTTGTCGGTCAGTCCGCCACTGAAGCAGGCAGCCACTCAGCACGCTTCGGTGAAATAGAACAACGTGGCGCGGCTCTTACACCTAAAGGCCGCGAGCTGTACGACCAGTTGCTGAACGAGGCCCGGGGCGCGCTGGGTGAATTCCCCAACGAAGGTAACGCGGTGCGCTATGCCGAACTGCTGGGGAAAACCTTCACGGCGTTCCCGGACAGCTACGAACAGATGCGTGCGCAGGATCTGGCTTACTTCCGCTACTTCGCTACAGAGCAAGGTGTGGCGATGGGCGCAGGCGTGCAGCAGAGCGCCGATCTTGAGCAGTTGATCGAGGCGGGTTACGTGCACTTCGAGCCGCTGGTCTATGAGGACTTCCTGCCCGTCAGCGCGGCGGGGATTTTCCAGTCCAACCTGGGCGATGACGCGCAGTCCCATTACGGCACCAGTTCGAATCAGCAGGACTTCGAACGCGCACTGGGGCGCAGCACCATCAACGAACTCAAGCTCTACGCCGACACCCAGCGCCGCTCATTACTGGAGTGCTCGCAAGCATTGGGGATCGCGCCGCTGGCGTGATCGTTCGCATTACCCTGTTGCCCTGTAGGAGCTGACGAGCACCGCGAGGCTGCGATAGTGGTCTGTCTGATACTCCGCCATCGCAGCCTCGCGCTGCTCGTCAGCTCCTACAGAAATCCGTTATCGATCAGGGAGTGATGTGGTGTCTGACGAACCGCTATCGCTGGCCTCGTAACCTCGGTGAGCTCCTACAGAATAGGGGCAATCTGGAAGATGCCGTTTAATCTGTTACCGATCAGGGAGTGATGTGGTGTCTGACGACCTATCCTTGCTCAAGCGCTCCCCCGTCTGCTGCGTTAGCAAAGGTGACGAAACATGAGCAAGTTATGGAGGCGGTATCTGGGTCTGCTGGACCACGATCTGAATACCAAGGTGTTCGACAACGTCAAAAACCTGCTGGTCTGCGCGTTGCTATTTGCCGCAGGCAGCAGCGCGCTTAACGGTAATCACCAGGTTTTCATGGGGTTATGGGGATCGCAGGTGACGGGGCTGGGGCTGATCGTGGTGTCCACCGTGCTGATGTTGATGAATATCAGCGACGGTCTGCATCGTTTAGCCAAACTGCGCTACCACGTCCTGCTGCAGGTGTTCTTTTGCCTGCTGTATTTGATTGTCGCGGTACGGGTGGTAGAAATTGTCTGGGGCTTCCGGGCCGATTGATCAGCGCTGCCGACGGTGCCACTCATCGGCGACATCGCCCATGGTCTTGGGGGTCTCGTTGCGAATCCAGGCCATGAAATCCCGATCAAACTTGAACCCGTCCCCGCACTGCTCAAGCATGAAACGCCGCACGTTCTGGGTGTTCTTGTAGGTCTTGTCGACAGGGGTGGCACGGGTGATGGCGTTGCTGTGCCAGTCGGTAGGCATAGGGAAGTCCTGAAGTCGATGGAGAACCTGTGGGAGCAAATTTATTCGCGAAGGATCGAAAATGTACCGGATGTAATGGCCCTTTCGCGAATAAATTCGCTCCTACAGAACCGCCACTCCAGCCTTAAAGAATAACCCGCAGACACTGCCCGGCATGATACAGGTTGAAGCCGGTTTCATAGGCCAGCGCGCGCACGCCTGCGCTTTTCAACTCATGGGCTGGCGCGAACGGGATGGGCAGCACGCTCGGGTCATCCTTGACCAGAAAGTCTGCGAAGGCTTTGCCCATAACCGTCCCCGTGGTATTACCGCGACCGTTATAGCCATTGGCGGCCACAAGCCCCGGCGCAGGCTCGAAGAGTTTGACCATGTGATCAGGGGTGAAGTCGATGCAGCCCGTCCAGTGCATCTGCCATTGGACTTTCCCCAGTTGCGGGAAGTAATGGCTCTGAATACGGTCCGCCCAACTGCGGATGAACCAGTCAGGTTTGTTGTTCATCTTGCCCATACTGCCGAGGATCAGACGACCTTCGTTATCACGTCGAATACTGCTTAGCACCATGCGCGTGTCCCAGGAGCCCTGACCGTGCTTGAGTACTTCATCCGCGGCGCTTGAGCTCAACGGCTCGGACGCGACGTTGTAGTAATAGCCCTTGAAGAAATTCTGTTTGATACCGGCCCACTCGCCCTCGGTGTAAGCACCAGTGGAGACCACGACTTTGTCAGCCGTGACCGCACCACCGACGGTGCTGACGACCCATGCCGAGCCTTCACGAGTAACGGCCTGCACGGGCGAGTTCTGGAAGATCTGCCCACCAAGCTTGAGCACGGTTTCGGCGAGGCCAACGGTGTACGCCATCGGGTTAATCGTGCCGGCACGCCGGTCGAGCAACGCGGTCGGGATTTTATCGGTGCCGCAGTATTCACGGCACCTGGCGCCGGTCAGCAACTCGACATCGGCGCCACGGCGCTTCCATTGATTGTGGCGCGCCTCGATGTCTTTGGCGCCATTGGCGTTATGCGCCATGTGCAACGTACCGTCGTGACGCGCCTGGCAATCTATCGAATATTTTTCGATCAGGTCGAACACCAGCGCAGGGGCCAGGCCCATGACCGTGTTGAATTTTTCGCCCACGCCGGGGCCGAGAATCGCGGCAGCGTCATCAGGTGCAATCCAGCTACCGGCATTGACCAGCCCGACGTTGCGCCCCGAGCCACCGGTGCCTATGCGCGAGGCTTCGAGCAGCGCGACAGACTTGCCGCTTTCCAGTAAATGCAGTGCCGCGGACAAACCGGTGATACCGCCGCCGATCACGCAAACATCGACCCTAAGCGACGCGCTTAAGGCAACAGGTTGAATCTGACGAATCGTGACTTGTTCCCACAAACACTGCTCACGCAACTGATCCATCTCGACTTGATCCCCGCCCGAACTGAACACGAAAAAACCTGCTTCATTCTTGATCCGATGCAAGGGCAATACCAAACGACCTTTACTCCGGATATCAGTCGGTTTCGGCATGACTCTTTTCCAGGCACCCCGTAGGACCGGCTTTAGCCGGGAGAGCGATCTTTCACCCAACAACTTTGTATCGCCTGGGATATCGCCCTCCCGGCTAAAGCCGGTCCTACAGGTGGAATTGAGCTCGGCTCAACTGTCCCGTTCTAGTTGACAGTAAAACCGTTTCCAGCCGATTTATCACATCTCGCTACCTCTCTACTATTCGCTCCATGGTGCTGACACAGACCCCCAGCACACAAATCTGACTGATTCGAATTTGGAGCAACAACCATGAACACCAACACTCAAGCAGCTTTCACTTCTCTGGCTGGCCGCGCACTGCTCGCCTCTCTGTTTCTGTTCAGCGGCTTCGGCAAGCTGGCAGCACCGGCAGCAACCAAAGGCTACATCGCCTCCAGCGGCATGCCTTTTCCGGACCTGGCGTTCATCGCTGCACTGATCGTGGAAATCGGCTTCGCCACTGCTCTGGTGCTGGGCTACAAGGCGCGCCTGATTGCGCTGCTGATGGCCGGTTTCACCGTCGTGACCGCAGTAGTCTTCCACAACAACTTTGCTGACCAGGGCCAGTTGATCAACTTCCTGAAAAACGTCGCCATCGCCGGTGGCTTGCTGCAGATCGCTGCCAACGGCGCAGGGGCTTTCAGCCTGGATGCCCGCAGCCGCAAAACACTGGCTGTTGCCTGATCAACATTCGAACGACTTTTAACGACCATTAGTATTCAAGGACTATCGCCATGAACATCATCAAAAAAGCCACTGCACTGACCGTACTCGCGCTGTCTATCAACACCGCTTTCGCTGCTGAAACCCCGTACATCGAGCACCAGACCCAAGGCTTTCTCAACGCCTTGGCCGCAGGTGGCGGCAAGCCGCTTGAACAGTTGAGCCCCAAAGATGCACGCGCCGTGCTCACCGGCGCACAGCAATCGGTAAAGGTTGATTTGTCGGGTGTACAAGTTAGCGACCGCAGCATCAAAGTGGCAGGCGAATCGATTGATCTGAAAATCGTCCGCCCGGCCAATGTGAAAGGTGATCTGCCGGTGTTCATGTTCTTCCATGGTGGCGGCTGGGTACTGGGTGACTTCGCTACTCATGAACGCCTGATCCATGACCTGGTGGTCAACTCCGGTGCAGTAGCGGTGTACGTCAACTACACGCCGTCTCCCGAAGCGCACTACCCGACTGCAATCAATCAGGCTTACGCCGCGACTAAATGGGTGGCTGAGCACGGTAAGGAAATCGGCGTCGATGGTTCGCGTCTGGCAGTGGCCGGTAACAGCGTCGGCGGAAACATGGCAGCCGTGGTCAGCTTGATGGCCAAGGAACAGAACACCCCTAAACTGCGCTTCCAGCTGTTGCTGTGGCCGGTGACCGATTCGAACTTCGAGACCGGTTCGTACAACGAATTCGCTGAAGGTCACTTCCTGACCAAGGGCATGATGAAATGGTTCTGGGACAACTACACCACTAGCGCTACAGAGCGTGCTCAGATCCACGCTTCGCCACTCAAAGCGACAATCGAACAACTGCGCGGCCTGCCGCCAGCACTGGTACAGACCGCAGGCGCCGATGTACTGCGTGACGAAGGCGAAGCGTATGCCCGCAAACTGGATGCTGCCGGTGTTGCTGTAACCACCGTGCGTTACAACGGCATGATCCACGACTATGGCTTGCTCAACCCGTTGAGCCAGATTCCGCAAGTACAAGCCGCGATGCGTCAGGCCGGTACTGAGCTGAAGGCACACTTGAACTAAGCATCACGTTAAAACTGATACTAAAACGCCGCTACTGCCACACGCAGAGCGGTGTTTTTGTCGTTTCAACAAAGGGCGTTTCGGTCAATAAATACGGGCACGTTACGTTCATCGGTTTGGTAATTTTTGTGTAGCTCATTCGCCATTTTCGGTGCAGGATTTTCCCGACGTTTTCAGCCGCCGTTGATCGGCGTTTCGTTCACCTCACTGATGGAGATGCTTGCTTATGCTTATCCAAATAGAAGAAGGGACTCACGGCGCCAATTGGGTCGTGAAGCTGGACAATTACCCGGTTAAATGTCGCAGCCTGGACGAAGCACGTGAATTTGCTAACAAAATGACATCACGCATTAATGCCCCTCATACATTACCGGGGCAATTTAGCGCTACCTCGGTTAAACAGACGGCGGCACATGCGCGCTAATGATCAAGCTATAAACCAGAAAATAAACAGCCCGGCTAATTGCCGGGCTTTTCGTTTCTGCGACATCCTTTTCACATGATTTTCACGGGGTCGCTTTTAACCTAGCGTCACTCCTGTTGAATCTCCTGACCCGCCTCGTAGCGGGTCTTTTTTTGCCTGCTATTTGATGCAGATGGCGCCTTCTGTGCGCAGTCACGCAGCAGGCATTGGACTTGTAGGAGCGAGGCTTGCCCGCGAAGAACGATAATGCGGAGGGTCGTCATACCGCGTCGTTCGGTTCGCGGGCAAGCCTCGCTCCAACGGATCCCTGTTGGCTGCGAGACTGCGAGGTAGCGATAAACTACAGCCGCCACCCTCAATAAATCGTTTAAATCCGATAGCCTACTGCGCGCTGCTCGCCGCTTCATTACTGGCGACTGTCTTCGCATTCATCAGCGCACCTTCAGCCACTATCGCAAGCCGGTCTGAGCGAGTGCCGTCCATAATTTTGCTGCTCCACTGCCCCGCCATTGTCGCCATCCAGGCGAACAGGAACAGTGCGATCCCTTGCAGGGCCCATCTCGCGATCATCGGCATAATATCTCTCCTGTCATTCGATCCATGAGGGGATATAAACACTTCAGCGTTGCAAAACAATTTCACTGTAGATGAAGTTTTCGCCGTCGGTCTGCATGAAAGTATTTGTAAGAAGAAATTTCAGGATTCATGTGTGGTCTCTAGTGAATAGAATCCACGAAAGGCTGCACCGCATGAAGTTTTCCCGATTTGCCCAAGGTTTATCAAAGTGGGCTGGAAGCGCACGAACATTCATCGCTGCCATTGCCCTGATTTGCCTGTGGGCCATTACCGGTCCCTGGTTTCATTACAACGACACCTGGCAACTGATCATCAACACCTCCACCACGATCATCACGTTCCTGATGGTATTCCTGATCCAGAACACCCAAAACCGCGACAACGATGTGCTGCACATCAAGATCGATGAGTTGTTGCGGGTGACCAAGGATGCTCAGAACGCGTTGTTGAATCTGGACAAGCTGGACCAGAAAGAACTGCGGGCGTTACGCAAGGAATACAGCGCTCTGGGGGCTGCACATAAGCGTGAAGGTGATCTCACAAGCGAATGAGATGTTGAACGGGCTACCTCTTTCCGGCGGTCAGCGCCAAGGAACTCTCCTCCTGCGCCGCGATTCATAACAGTGAAGCCCGACGCAATGTTTTGGCTTGTTCGGGTGCCACTAACGGAAGGAGAAACGCAAATGCCTACCGCAAATAAAGACAAATACACCCAGGAGCAAAAACGCAAAGCGGCCCACATTGAAGAGGGCTACGAGCAAAAAGGCGTCTCCAAAGGGGAAGCCGAAGCCCGCGCCTGGGCTACCGTCAACAAGCAGTCCGGCGGCGGTGAGCGCAAAGGTGGCTCGGGAACCCAAAAGTCTCCGGCTGCAAAATCTCATGACCGCAAGGACTCCGCCAAGCGAGCCGTCGCTACCAAAAAGGGCGCCCCACGCAGTAACCAGTCTCTGGAATCCCAGACCAAGGTCGACCTGCTTCAACGTGCCCGCGGCCTGCAGATTGCGGGGCGTTCAAGCATGAACAAGCAGGAACTGATCAGCGCCATAGAGCAAGCTTCGTAGTCATTTCCGACACAGGGAGTCGTCCATGAGCGAATCCGGAACGAGCACTGAAAAAGCTGCAGTAGTTCTTTTGCCCACCCACAAAAAACTCGCCACGCACGAAGTGAGTGTTCATCAAAAGCTGGCCGAGAAACTCGCAACCCTGCTGGGGTGCGAGTTTCTCGGTCTCTATGACAGCGCTATTCATACCGCTGCGAACCTCTACTTCATCCCGTCGGACACCTTGATCGGCAAGCAGGAAAACAGCGCGCTGAACATCCAGTCGGCCGACGATCTGTTTGGCGGGTTGATTGCCGAGCCATTCATGGCCACCAAAGCCATTTCACATCCTTTACTGAAAGATGCCACCCAGCAGCCACGCGGATGGTCACGTCGATTTCATGAAGACGCTGCGCAGTCGGTGCTGGGTGGTTTCACCGTGTTCAACGAGGCCGATGCGCTACGTGCGGGCGAGCAGATTCTCGCCACAGGGGCTGCGCGCATCAAACCTGTGCTGGCAACGGCGGGTCGCGGGCAAATCGTTGTGACCCACCAGGCTCAGCTCAAAGCGGCCATCGGCGAGCAAAACATGGACGAGGTCGCGACATGGGGTCTGGTGATTGAGGAGGATCTTACTGACGTCGTTACGCTGAGCGTTGGCCAGGTGACCGTCGGCGGGATCACCGCCAGCTACCACGGAACTCAATGCCTGACCGAAGACAACACCGGTGAAACGGTCTACGGCGGCTCTACCCTGTGGGTGGTGCGCGGCGGTTATGAAGCGCTGCTCGCGCTGGAGCTTGAAGAGTACGTGCGGCGTGCGGTGACCCAAGCCATGGATTATGAAAACGCAGCGCTCAAACACTTCCCGGATTTTATCGCCTCACGGCGAAATTACGATATCGCTCAGGGTACCAACGCCAAAGGCGAACGCTGTTCCGGAGTGCTTGAACAGTCTTGGCGAATCGGCGGTGCGAGCCCCGCCGAAGTGGAGGCGTTACTGGCCTTCGCTGCCGACCCCGCGCTGCAGCGTATTTGCGCGTCGACTCACGAAATCTACGGCGAAACCAAGATCCCGGCGGATGCCAGCGTTCTTTACGAAGGCGACGATCCCCAAGTCGGTTTCATTAGCAAATTCACAAAGGTCCAACCTTATGAGTGTCAGCAGTGAAAGCATTGAAATTGCAGTCGATGGTCAATCGATCTCCGGGACGATACTGACTCCTGGCGCAAAAATTCCCGGCATTCTTTTCGTACACGGCTGGGGCGGTAGCCAGCAAAGAGATCTGGCACGCGCCAAGAACATCACCGGTCTTGGCTGCGTGTGCCTGACCTTCGATCTGCGTGGCCATGAGCGCACCCACGAAATGCGCGGCAAGGTATCACGCGAGCAAAGCCTGGCCGACCTGCTCGCGGCCTACGACCGACTGATTAGCCACCCGGCGGTGGATAACGATGCCATCGCCGTGATCGGCAGCAGCTACGGCGGGTATCTGGCAACGATCCTCAGCTCCATGCGCCCGGTGAAATGGCTCGCCTTGCGGGTGCCTGCGCTGTACTGGGATGCGGACTGGCAAATGCCCAAGCAAGAGCTGGATCGCGACAAGCTTGCGCACTATCGCCGTTCAGCCGTGACGGCGGCAGACAATCGGGCACTGGCCGCCTGCAAGGAGTTCAAGGGCGACGTGTTGCTGATTGAATCCGAGCAGGATGACTACGTACCTCATGCAACCCTGATGAGCTATCGCGGCGCATTCGAGCTGGCCCACTCCCTCACCTATCGTCTGGTGGATGGCGCAGACCATGCATTGAGCAGCGACCTGAGCCAGAGCATCTACAGCTCGATGTTGACTAACTGGATCAGCGAGATGGTGATCGGTGCGCGCCTCGTCGGCTTCCCACACCATTCGGCGAAGTATTCCTGAGAGGCAATGAGCTCTCGCGCACCGACCGAGGCCCAGGCGGGATGCGTGCGTTCTGTGGGAGCGGTGCTTGCCCGCGATGAACGATGACACCGTATGTCTGACGGGCCGAGACGCCTGTATCGTCGGAGTGGCGGTCGGCCTGTCAGCACATGGGCAACTATATAATCGCCAACGGAATCAATCGCCCTCCCGGCCATCAAGCCCCGGCACCAGAATCACCTTGCGACACTCCTCCTGCTTCTTGTCGAAAAGTGTGTAGCCCTCGGCGGCATTTTCCAGCGACATGCGATGGGTAATGATCGCCTCTGGTTCCAGCGCGCCGCTTTCAATGTGCTCCAGCAGTTCAGGCAGATAGCGCTGCACATGGGTCTGACCCATCTTGAACGTCAGGCCTTTATCGAACGCGTCGCCGAACAGGAAGCCATGGATGAAACCGGCGTAAACGCCCGGCACGCTCACGACACCGCCGCGTCGTACTGCAGCGATGCACTGACGTAACGCTTTACCGCTACTGCCTTCCAGTTTCAGTGTCGCGAGAATCGTCTCGGTGGTGCTGCCCTTGGCTTCGAAACCCACGGCATCGATAACACCATCGACCCCGCGCATGCCTCGCGTCTGCTGAATGATCGTGTCGGCCGGATCATCGTCTTCATCGAAGTTGATGGGGATCACGCCGTAGGTGCTTTGCGCGTAGCTCAACCTGTAAGCGTGATGGTCAACCATGAAGATTTTCTCGACGCCCAGCATTCGTGCACACGCTGCGCTGAGCAGACCTACCGGCCCGGCGCCATAAATAGCGAGGCTTGAGCCTTGACCCACGCCGCTATTGAGCACTGCTTGCCAGGCGGTTGGCAGGATGTCGGAAAGGAACAACACCTTTTCATCAGCCAGCGTGCCCGGCACTTTGAAGGGCCCGGTATTGCCTTTAGGCACGCGGACATACTCAGCCTGGCCGCCTGGAATACCGCCGTACAAATGGCTGAAACCGAACAGCGCTGCACCCGGTGGAATGGACTTTTTGTTGAGGATCGCGCCACGCCCGGTGTTCGTGGTTTCACACGCTGCGAATTGATCCAGCTGGCAGAAGAAACAACTGCCACAGGCAATCACAAAAGGAATAACCACCCTGTCACCAGGCTTGACCGTTGTGACCTGAGAGCCGACTTCTTCGACGATACCCATGAATTCATGGCCGAAGATATCGCCCGACTCCGTTGCCGGGATCTTGCCGCGGTACAAGTGCAGATCCGAGCCACAAATGGCCGTTGCGGTGACTTTCAACAGAACGTCATCGACTTCTTCAATAACCGGATCAGGAACGTTATCGACGCGAACATCGTGAGCCCCGTGATAAGTCAGTGCACGCATTTTTCTCTCCTTGCAGGCTATGAGAACCAAGCGGGCAGAAATGCCCGGACCTAACAAGTGAGAGCGATGGGAAGACGTAAGTTCAGAGGACCTGAAAGTGAGAGGACCAGCGGCGACGTAACGATGCTTTGGACCGGTAGGAGCGAACGTGTTCGCGAAGGCAGCGTGCCTGACACAACACCGCGTCAGGCCCTTTAGCCAACAAGTTGGCTCCTACAAAAACCGGGAGGTTATGTAATCGGCGCCGGGTTGAACAAGGTAATGTCGTTGTGCAGACGATAATGCTCGGTCCAGGTCTTTTTCTTGCCGCTGGCCACGTCCAGGTAGAAGTGGAACAGCTCCCAACCCAGGTCTTCGATGGTTGCACGCCCGGTCGCGATACGACCGGCATCAATGTCGATCAGATCAGGCCAGCGCTGCGCCAGTTCTGTACGGGTCGAGACCTTGACCACAGGTGACATTGCCAGGCCATACGGCGTACCACGACCGGTGGTGAACACATGCAGGTTCATACCGGCTGCCAGTTGCAAGGTGCCGCAGACAAAGTCGCTGGCCGGCGTTGCACAGAAAATCAGGCCTTTGCGCTTGAACCGCTCGCCAGGGCCAAGCACGCCATTGATCGCGCTGTTGCCGGACTTGACGATCGATCCCAGGGACTTCTCGACAATGTTCGACAGACCGCCCTTCTTGTTGCCCGGCGTAGTGTTGGCGCTGCGATCAGCCTCGCCCTTTGCCAGGTAACGGTCGTACCAGTCCATTTCCCGCACCAGTTCCTCGGCCACTTCCTGCGTCTCCGCGCGGGAGGTGAGCAAGTAGATGGCGTCGCGCACTTCGGTCACTTCCGAAAACATCACCGTTGCGCCTGCGCGCAGCAGCAAGTCCGAGGCGTATCCCAGCGCCGGGTTGGCGGTGATACCCGAAAACGCATCGCTGCCGCCGCACTGCATGCCCAGAATCAACTCCGAGGCTGGCACGGTTTCACGGCGACGCAGATCCAGCTTCTTCAAGCGCACTTCGGCCAATTCCATGATCTGCTCGATCATTTCATTGAAGCCATGGCTGGAGTCCTGCAGGCGATACATCCACTGATCACTGAGATCGACGGACAGGTCGTCTTCATGCATGACTTGCCCGGCCTGCAGTTTTTCGCAGCCCAGACCGATCACCAGCGCTTCGCCACCCAGGTTCGGGTTACGCGCAAGGTTACGCACGGTACGGATCGGGATGTAAGCATCGGTCGCGGTAATAGCTACACCGCAGCCGTAAGTATGAGTAAGTGCCACCACGTCATCGACATGGGGGTACTTGGGCAACAGCTCTTCGCGGATGCGCTTGACCGCATGGTCAAGCACCCCGGTCACGCACTGCACGGTGGTGGTAATGCCCAGAATGTTGCGCGTGCCGACAGTACCGTCGGCGTTGCGATAACCTTCGAAGGTAAAACCTTCCAGCGGTGCGCCTCTTTCCGGCACCGCGTCTGACATCGGCAGGCTGTCCAGAGCCGGTGCCGATGGCATACGCAGTTGATCTTCCCTGACCCAACTGCCCCGTGGAATCGGCTGCAGGGCATACCCAATGGTGTGCCCATAACGAATGATCGGCTCGCCTTCAGCGATATCGACGGTGTTGACCTTGTGGCTCTGCGGAACGTTATCGACGGTCACCAGACCATTATCAAATTCAGTACCGGCAGGCACACCTTGATCGTTAACTACTACCACCACGTTATCCAGCTCATGCAGCCGGATGTAGCGTGGGGAGTCGGCATGTTGAATCAGGTTCATCACGGTTTCCTCAGGATTTAGCTTGAGAAAGTTCGCTGGCGTCTTCGCCAGTCAGTGGCCCCTTGGTTGGAGGCTCTTTCAGTTCAACGCGTTTGATCTCGCCAACAATAAAGATATAGCTGAACACCGCTACCACAGCGTTGGCACCCACGAACACCAGAGCCCATTTGAACGAGCCAGTGGAGCTGATGATGTAACCAATCACGATAGGAGTAGTGATCGAAGCGATGTTACCGAAGGTGTTGAACAGGCCACCGCTCAAACCGGCGATCTGCTTTGGCGAAGCGTCGGACATAACCGCCCAACCCAGCGCGCCTACACCTTTACCGAAGAATGCCAGGGCCATGAAGCCAACCACCATCCATTCGATATCAACGTAGTTACAAGCAACGATGGTCGTCGACAGCAGCAAGCCGCCGATGATCGGAGCCTTGCGAGCGAAGGTCAGCGAGTGGCCTTTGCGCAGCAGGTAGTCGGAAATCACACCGCCCAATACACCACCGATGAAACCACAGATCGCTGGCAGGGACGCAATGATGCCCGCCTTGAGGATGGTCATGCCACGTTCTTGAACCAGGTACACCGGGAACCAGGTCAGGAAGAAGTAGGTGATGCCGTTGATGCAGTACTGGCTCAGATAGATACCGAGCATCATGCGGTTAGTCAGCAGCTGACGGATGTAGTCCCATTTAGGGCCGCCGCTCGTGCCTTTACCTTTGCCCTGGTCTTGATCCATGTCGACCATGCCGCCGTTGTTGGCGATGTGATCAAACTCTTCCTTGTTGATGCGCGGGTGTTGACGTGGGCTGTAGATGACTTTCATCCAGACCGCCGAGAACACGATACCGATGGCACCCATCACGACGAACACATGCTGCCAGCCGAACTTGTAGACGATCCAGCCCATGAGCGGAGCGAACAGTACGGTGGCGAAGTATTGCGCGGAGTTGAAGATGGCAGATGCCGTGCCGCGTTCAGCGGTCGGGAACCAGGCTGCCACGATACGCGCGTTGCCAGGGAAGGAAGGCGCTTCGGCCAGACCGACCATGAAACGCAGCATGAACAGCACAACGACGGCGGAGCCGACGCCGAATTCACCTACATAGCCTTGCAGCAAGGTGAACAGCGACCAGGTGAAGATGCTTAATGCGTAGATTTTCTTGGAACCGAAACGGTCGAGCAGCCAGCCACCTGGAATCTGACCAGCCACGTAGGCCCAGCCGAAAGCAGAGAAGATGTACCCGAGAGTGACAGCGTCGATACCAAGGTCTTTTTGCAGGCTGGAGCCCGCGATAGCGATGGTAGCGCGGTCGGCGTAGTTGATCGTGGTCACCAGAAAAAGCATGAGCAGGATCAAATAGCGGACGTGAGTCGGCTTGGACTGTTGCATGTGTGTGTGAACTCCCACTAATTATTTTTTTTACGCGGGTAAATCTATTTTTTTTGCTGCTTGCGCCTGCCGGCCCCTTGGGAATGGTCGTGTGTACGACGCTCCCCACCCACAGTTAATGCGCTTCCTTACAAGCCAATGCAAACTTCATCAGCCCTTGTGTCGCTGGCAAACCGCCCATGGCACAAAGCCGCTGATCGCTCAGCGGCTTTGTTTCCGTGGTGTGTTACTGCTTACCTTGCTTGTCCATCAGCGCGGCGAGCATTTCGTACTCTTCGGCAGTCAGGTCAGTCAGTGGTGTACGCACTGGACCTGCGTCGTAACCGGCGATTTTCGCGCCCGCCTTGACGATGCTGACGGCATAACCGGATTTACGGTTACGGATGTCCAGGTATGGCAGGAAGAAGTCGTCGATGTATTTGCCAACAGCAACGTGATCGTCCTTCGCGATAGCGTGGTAGAAGTCCATCGCCAGCTTCGGTACGAAGTTGAAAACTGCCGAGGAATACACCGGAACGCCCAGCGCTTTGTAGGCCGCAGCATAGACTTCAGCGGTCGGCAAACCACCCAGGTACGAGAAGCGATCGCCCAGACGACGGCGGATCGAAACCATCAGTTCAATGTCACCCAGACCGTCTTTGTAGCCGATCAGGTTAGGGCAGCGCTCAGCCAGTTGCTCCAGCAGTGGAGCAGTCAGGCGGCAGACGTTACGGTTGTAAACAACCACGCCGATTTTCACCGACTTACAAACGGCTTCAACGTGGGCAGCAACGCCGTCCTGGCTGGCTTCAGTCAGGTAGTGCGGCAGCAGCAGCAGGCCTTTGGCGCCCAGACGCTCTGCTTCTTGAGCGTATTCGATGGCTTGACGGGTCGAACCGCCAACGCCAGCCAGGATTGGCACGCTGGTAGCGCAGGTATCGACCGCGGTCTTGATTACTTCGGAGTATTCGCTGGCTGCCAGGGAGAAGAACTCACCTGTACCGCCGGCAGCGAACAGAGCGCTTGCGCCGTACGGGGCCAGCCACTCAAGACGTTTAACGTAGCCAGCGCGATGGAAGTCGCCCTGCGCATTGAAGTCGGTAACCGGGAAGGACAGCAGACCGTGGGAAAGGATGGACTTCAGTTCTTGTGGATTCATTATTCGAACACCCTGGGAGCATTTATTGTGAATGGATCACCGGTCGTCTGCCGATGTCGTAAGTCATCGTACAACTGATAATAAAATCACTCAACAGGGATTTTCGGTTTTTTCCGCGAGCGGTAGCAGATGGTAGCGCAGGCCCCGGAGGAATGGGCCTTGGCGGGAAATTGAATAGACTAAGGTCGTATGATCACTGGGGCGAGCGGCCCTGCCGGACTACGCAAGTTCTGTGGGAGCTGGGCTTGCCCGCGATAAGGCTGGATGCGATCTGAAATGAACCGCATCCAGCCTTATCGCGAGCAAGCTCTGCTCCCACAGGTATTGAGGCGCGCCATCCAGCGGCACTCAATCAAGCCCTTTGCGATTCTGCCTCTTCATGGGCATGGCGCAGGCGTTCGCGGCTGTTGGTCAGGTGCAGGCGCATCGCGGCGCGGGCGGCGTCGGAGTCCTGTCGAGCGATGGCATCGTAAATCTCTTCGTGCTCACGGCTCAGACGGTTCATGTAATGCTGCTGATCGTCATGCGCAAGGCGCGCCGAGTTCAGACGGGTACGAGGGATGATGCTGGTACCCAGGTGGGTCATGATGTCAGTGAAATAGCGGTTGCCTGTCGACAGCGCAATCTGCAGGTGGAACTGGAAGTCCGAACCCACCGCATCAGTGGCATGCAAAGCACTTTCATTCAATGCGTCCAGCGCCTGACGCATCGCCAGCAATTGCTCGTCAGTACGTCGCTGCGCAGCCAGCCCGGCCGATTCGACCTCCAGGCTGATACGCAACTCGAGAATCGCCAGCACATCACGCAAGGTGACGATGGTCGCCGGGTCTATCCGGAAACCACTGGGGCTCGGCGTATCCAGCACAAAGGTACCGATGCCGTGACGGGTTTCTACCAGGCCGGATGCCTGGAGACGTGAAATGGCTTCACGCACCACCGTGCGGCTGACGCCCTGCTCTTCCATGATGGCCGATTCGGTCGGTAGCTTGTCGCCACGCTTGAGCAGCCCGCTGCGAATCCGCTCGGACAGTTCAGTAACCAGCTCTTGCGCAAGGCTGCGGTGCTTGCGGCGTGCGCGAGGCAGTGCGCTTTGATTTTCCATATCCAACGTCAATCTCAAGCAATGAAAGAAGTGATGATAGCTCACCGGGTTATACGATCACATTCGTAAAAACGACTGAATAGTACGAACCGATCATACAACAGGCAGAGAATGCGGCTGTTCGCGCAAATCTCCGCCCTCTATTCGCAGCAGCCGCCTGTGAAAACGCCTCAGGCTGCTGCGATGGCCGATGCTGATCAGAGTTACATCCGGTAACTCATCAATCAGCGCCTGATACAGCAACGCCTCGTCTTCCTCGTCCATGGCCGACGTGGCTTCATCCATATAAAGCCAGCGAGGCTTGAACAATAGCGCGCGAGCAAAGGCCACCCGCTGCTGCTCACCCGGGGACAACATGCGTTGCCAGTGATTACTCTCATCAAGGCGCGACACGAGATGCTCCAGCCGACAGGTCTTCAGCACCTGCGCGAAGCGCTCTGCCGGGTAGACTTCCACGGCCTGTGGATAACTCATGGCCTCACGCAAAGTGCCGATGGGCAGATAAGGCCTCTGCGGCAGGAATAAATAACGCTCAGCGGGAAGCTGAATATGGCCTTTGCCGTCCTGCCATAACCCACCCAGTGCCCGCAGCAAGGTACTTTTGCCACTGCCGGAGCGGCCGCCCACCATGACCCGCTCACCGGCAGCAACGTTCAGGCTCGTGTTGTTCAGCAGCTGTCGACTTGCGCCCAGTTGCAGCGCCAGCCCGGCCAGACTCAGCGAGTCACCGGCATGGCTGATTTTGATGGCTGACACATGAGCTTCGTTCTGATCCAGGGCTTGCCGAAAGCTGAGCAGACGATCACACGTCGCACGCCACGACGCGAGCGTGGCGTAGGCGTCAATGAACCAGCTGAAGTTCTCTTGCACACTGCCGAAGGCGGAGTTGATCTGCATGAGCTCGCCCAGCTCGATCTTGCCGGCAAAGTAGCGGGGTGCAGCCACGACAAAGGCGAAGATGATCGCAATCTGTGAGTAACCCGCAGTAAAGAACGTCAGGCGCTTTTGCACGCGCATCATCGACCAGAAGTTGCTCCAGACCATGCCGAAGCGTGAACTCAGGCGCTGGTTCTCGTTGGGCTCGCCATCAGACAACGCGATGCTCTCGGCATTTTCCCGCACGCGAACCAGTGAGAAACGCAGGTCTGCCTCATAACGCTCCTGCTGGTTGCTCAGCGGAATCAACCGGCGACCGATCACGTGTGTGAGCCAACTGCCCACCACCGCGTAGAGAAACGCAGCCCAGAACATGTAGCCCGGGATCGTGACGCCGAGCACTTCGATGCTGCCGGAGACGCCCCACAAAATGATCGAAAAGGACACCAGACTGACCACCGTCTTCATCAAGCCAAGGCCCAGGCTCAAGGTGTTGCTGGTGAATTGGTTGAGGTCATCGGACAAACGCTGGTCGGGGTTATCGGTGTAACCGTTCTGTTCCAGCTGGTAATAGCTTTTATGGCTCAGCCATTTGGTGAAATGCTGCTCGGTGAGCCAGCGCCGCCAGCGAATCGTGAGCATTTGCGTCAGATACAGGCGATATACGGCACCGAGAATCCCGACGGTGGCGATGCCGCAGAAATACAGAATCGACTGCGTGAAGGCCGCGAGGTCTTTCTTTTCCAGTGCGTTATAGAAGTCCCGATACCAGCTGTTGAGCACCACGGAAATGGCCACGCTGAACAGCGAAAGGACTATCACGGCGATCAAAAGAACCCAGGCCAGGCGCTTTTCTTCGCTTCGCCAGTAAGGGGTGATCAGTTTCCAGACGCGAGAGAAGAACTTCTCCCGCACGCTGTCATTGACAGTGGAATACTCGGCATTGCTACTCATGGTGACGACTCGACTTCTGGTGAAGTTCAGCGTCCGGGCGTTAGCGGCGGACGCACTGCGCGATCATCCATGACAAACAGCAACTGTTAGCGGCGTACGGGGCGTTTCTGCAACTTGCGCTGCAAGGTGCGGCGGTGCATGCCCAGCGCTCTGGCGGTAGCGGAAATGTTGCCTTCGTGTTCGGTCAACACACGCTGGATGTGCTCCCACTGCAAGCGATCAACCGACATCGGGTTGTCCGGCACCAGCGTGTCCAGGTCCGAATGCTGCGACAACAGCGCTGCGAGTACATCGTCGGCATCGGCAGGTTTGCACAAGTAGTTGCAGGCACCGCGCTTGATGGCCTCGACCGCCGTGGCAATGCTCGAATAACCGGTGAGGATCACTACGCGCATGTCCGGGTCCAGTTCCAGCAGCTTGGGCAGCAGCACCAGACCGGAATCGCCGTCCATTTTCAGGTCCAGCGCAGCGAATTCAGGGATGTCCGATTGAGCCAGGATCAAACCTTCTTCGGCGGAACCGGCGGTACTCACACGGAAACCGCGACGGGACATTGCCCGCGCCATTACACGCGTGAAAGTGGCGTCATCATCAACCAGCAACAGATGCGGCAGTTCTTCGCCTTCAACCTGGGTTTCATCGCTCATACATCATCTCCTCGGGCGTCACGGGGCAAGCGCAGCTCGGTGAGCGTGCCGCCATCCTCATGACTGTAGAGTTTTACCGAGCCACCTGCGCGGGTCACGCTGGCCTTGCTCAAGAAAAGGCCGAGGCCGAAGCCCTTACCTTTGGTCGTAAAGAAAGGTTTACCGATTTGTTCGGCGATTGCCAGTGGCACGCCGGGCCCATGGTCGCGGATGCTGATACAGATTTCGGTACTGTCCCAGTTCAGATTCACTTCCAGGCCCTCGGGGCAGGCATCGGCAGCATTATTAAGCAGGTTGAGCAGCGCCTGAGTCAGGTCAGGCGGCGGCGCAAGCATGGGCGCTGCATCCTTGCCAAGCAACTGAAACCGGTAGCTGGCCTCAGGGCGCATCAAGTGCCAACGATCAAGCGCTTCATTGAGCCAATGGCTGACGGTCTGCATTTCCACTGCCAGACGGCGGTTGGCCTCTGCGGCACGCACCAGTTGCTGCAGGGTCTGCTTGCACTGTTTAACCTGTTCCTGAAGGACTTCCAGATCATCCTGTAACGCAGGGTCATTGTGGTCCTGGCGCATTTCCTTGAGCAGTACGCTCATGGTCGCCAGCGGTGTGCCCAGCTCATGGGCCGCACCGGCCGCCTGCGTCGCCACCGCCAGCAGTTGCTGATCGCGCAACCCTTCTTCACGGCGCTCGGCGCGCAGTTGCTCCTGACGTCGCAACTCCTCGGCCATCTTTGCCGCAAAAAAAGTGATGACGGCTGCGGCCAGGGCAAAGCTCAGCCACATGCCATAGATCTGCATGTTTTCCCGGGAGATCGGATAGGTGTCCAGCGGAAAGGAATGCCCCAGGAGCCAGCTGTAAAGCGCCAGCGCGATGCCCGACAGCATCAGCGAATAGCGCCATGGCAACGTGACCGCCGCAATGGTCAACGGCACAAGGTAGTAAGAAACGAAGGGGTTGGTTGAACCGCCCGAGTAATACAGCAGCGCGCTGTGAATAAACAGGTCGAAAGCCAACTGCACGGCGTACTCTTGCTCCGTCACCGGCAACGACGTGCGCAGGCGAACTGCCGTCACCGCACACCAGATCATCGAGAATCCGAGGGTGATCGCCAGTTGCATCCACGGCAGAGGTAACAAATGGAACAGGTACGCAATGCCCACGGAACCGGCCTGGGCAGCCAGTACCAGCGTGCGGATAAACGTCAGACGCCAGAGATTCTGGCGCGTAGCGGACAACATTTGAACGGGGGCGAGCATGAGCTCTCCTGATGAGTGCTCCAGGCGGATCGCAGCGAGTATAACCAAGCAACAACAAAAACTGCGCAAACTGCGGCAAACCACCACAGGTTTCATGAATAATTTACCTTTCGTTTCGGCGATCAGGTGGCTGGCAGCCATGACGCTGCCGGAACCACATTCCTTACTCACAGTCTTAAAGCTTTGCGCCGCAGCAACCTGCGGTGCAGGCCTGTTCGACAACGACACGCCTCATAACAAGGAGTTTCCAATGTTCAGCCTTCGCCCTACCGCCGCCCTGCTCACCCTCGGCGCCGCTGCCCTGACCAGCGTTCCAGCCCTGGCAGACAGCGTTAACTACAACCAGGTTTCTGTACATGCGGAGGTCAATCAGGAGGTCACCCGTGACCTGATGAACGTCACGCTGTACAGCGAAGCGCAGAATACCGACCCAGCCAAACTGGCGGCCGAAATTACCGAAACCCTGAACAAGGCGCTTGGCCAGGCACGTCAGGTCAAGGACGTCACCATTCGCCAGGGTAATCGCAACAGCTACCCGATCTACGACGACAAAGGCCAGAAGATCACCGGCTGGCGCGAGCGCGCCGAGCTACGCCTGGAGAGCGCGGACTTCGCAGCACTGTCCAAATTGACCGGTGAACTGCTCGGCGATATGAAGATGGGTGGTATGGACTTCTCTATCTCCAAACCTACCCGCAAGGCCAGTGAAGACACGCTGCTCAAGGAAGCCGTCACGGCGTTTCGCGCACGGGCCCAACTGGTCACCGAGGCACTGGGCGGCACGGGCTACAAAGTGGTCAACCTGAACTTCAACACGTCCGGTTACCCACAGCCCTATCTGCGTGCTCCCGTCATGATGATGAAAGCAGCTCGCGACTCAGCAGCGCCGACGCCTGAGGTCGAAGCGGGCACCAGCGATGTAACAGTGACTGCCGATGGCGTGATCGAAGTCGCCATCCCTTGATGACTATTGCTTGATAAGTCGGCGGCAGCCCCAGGTTGCCGCCATCTCTCCGGATCATCGCTCACCACTCGTACCCCGCTTGAATCCCTCACCTACAGCAATTGAAGGCAGGTCCTGCTTTTTCGGTCAGGCCCCGTCTATAAACTTCATCCGGCCTCACCCAACTCATTTCAATGCGACGCGACCTTATGCGTCTGCACACCCCCAAGGACTCACGGATGAATCCTCAAACTGCCTCACCGAAAAAAAACGCCCGCTACATTAATCACCTGATGCATGGCAGCAAGGCGGTCGGCAAAAACGCATTCGCCTCTTCATCAGGCACGAGCCGACAGCGCCTGGACAGTACCTTTGCCCTGACGCTCCTGACCGGTTTGGCCCGTACGTACGCTGCACCTCAATTCATCATGGAAATGGCAACTGTTTTTGGCGTGGACATCCCTCCCAGGGTGTATCTGGAACTGCAAAAAGCTCTGATCGCAGGGACCGTCCCCCTCCCTCGCTACGAGATTGTCTCGTCGGGTACCTATCCAGCCGATTACAACAACCGCGACCGGACCATCAGGATTCATGCGGCGGCAATGCAGCACATCGTCAAACACCCCGACGCCACCTGGGAGCTGCTGGCCGTGCTGCTTCATGAGTTCGGCCACCACCTGGACGATGTAATCCGCCGGGACATTGCCCCCCATCACGCAGCCAGCACACCGTCTCTGCACTCGGATTCCGCCGGCGAAGAAGGCTCCCGCTTTGCTTTGCACATGGCAGGGGCCGGGCTGCAGGAAGAAGACGACCTGATCCTCGGCCTCTACGTCGAGGGGGATAAAGCCGAACACCTCATCAAAATCAATTACGCCCAGGGCATGCAAGCGGTACGGGAAAGACAGAGTGACATCGTGCGGCTGGAGAGCGACGCGATGGACCCCGACCGCGAAGCATTTGAAGCAGATGGCAGCGGCAACGGCCTTTTCAGCCACGAACGAATCGAAGCAGGCCTGGAGGCGGTTGGCTTTGCCAAAGAAGACCTGCGAGCCATGTATTTCGGTAACTGGCTTCGGGATCATGCGCAATTACTGGATCCCAAGATCGTCCGGGGCAAAAATCAGAAGAAAGACTTCCCCGCGGTCATGTCGCGCGAAGCACTGACCGCGGTGGTCGATGTAATGGCCGCCAGAAAATTTCCCGAGTTAAGGGCCCAAGACAGTTCCAGCTTCAGAGTGACCGAGCAGAAACTGGGGGTCTACCGCCCGAGCCATCACATCGACAACCCGAGAGTTGAAGATCCCACCCCGGCGGATCCCGCTGAACGCGATCCGGAGTTCGAAGCCTGGGTGCTGGACGATGATCCACTTCTGGAGGTGGATTACGACACGTCGATGAAGTCGTACATACATCTTTCAGGCGCAAAAATGTACAGGGAACTGTACGCCGCCATGAAAGAGGGTTACACCCCGGAAGGTTTACGCAAGCTGGGCGGAGCGCTGCATATACTCGAAGACTTTTTCGCGCACTCCAACTTTGTCGAGTTGAATCTCATTGCCCTGAATCATAAGGACGTACTACCGTGGACAGGCCCGGCCGACTGCAAACACAAACTGCCAGTAGTGACCGGTACATTTGGAGGCACTGACATAATCGCCAGCCTGGCAGGCCCTATCGCCAAGCTCCTGGCGCCAGGCCAAATATGGGATTTCACCCCGACCAAGCCCGGCGATCGCTCCGAGTCGGAGCAAATGCTGCTGATTCTGCTCAATGAACATAACGAAGCGTGGTTGCTGGAGACGTTTCAAGACTTCCTTGCCGCCCGTGACAAGGCCAGCGCTAATCCCGGCTTCAATCTGCTTGAGCTCTACTACTGGGTCATCTCCAGCCCCTTGCGTTTAGCGGGCAACGCCTACAGCACGATTTTCCAGGGAATACTGCAAATCATCGGCAACAGTATCGACGATATACAGACCCATACCGTGGCCGATCCCCATCGAACCGGGTCCACAGATCCCACGCATTCCCAGTTGGCCAAGGATCATGCCGATCATCCGTTGCATAAACTGGCGGCAAGCTGCGCGTCGAGCGCTATCAAGCAGGTGGCGGGCGCCATGCTCAATTACTGGCGGTTTGGCTCGGAGATGAAACCGACCGATATCGCCCTCAGCTATTTTGTACACCCGGAGGACACCTACCTTCTGGACGATATCTTTCTTGATTGGGCGAGCAAAAATCCCGAGCAAATCAAACGCGCCAGCTCTTTGACCGACCTCGAAAGACTGCACAAGGAACTTCAGGAAGTCGTACACAAGAGGTTCCAGACCTTTGCGAAGGAAAGTCTGAACTCGTGGGACTATCTCAAGAAACTTGGTAGCGCCATCGGGCTCAAGGATGTCGCAGAGATAAAACAACGCCAAAGCGCCAAGGCGATGGGCAATAGCAAAGAGGCTTAAAACAGGTATCGGAAGCAATTTCGACTCTCGACATGCGAGGCTTGTGAGCGGCACGACAGTACGACATCCTGCGCTGTCCAACTGCCTGATGAAAGTCAGGCAGCCACTGCCGCACTCGCGAGGGTTCCATGGGAAAACATGTATTCAAACCACTGCTTTTGACCACCGCCCTTCTGGCCTGCGCGCCATTGGCTCACGCTGCCAGCACGCTGGTCTATTGCTCAGAAGCCAGCCCCGCGGGGTTTGATCCAAGCCAGTACACCAGCGGCACAGACTTCGATGCCTCGGCAGAAACGGTGTTCAACCGCCTGACGCAGTTCAAGCGCGGCGGCACTGAAGTCGAGCCGGGGTTGGCGACACGCTGGGACGTCTCCAACGACGGCCTGACATACACCTTTCACCTGCGTCCCGGCGTGAAGTTTCATACCACTGATTACTTCACGCCCACCCGGGACTTCAACGCCGACGACGTACTGTTCACCTTCCAGCGCCTGCTGGACGCCAACCACCCGTTCCGCAAGGCGTACCCGTCAGAGTCTCCTTACTTCACTGATATGGGGATGAACACCACGATCAAGAACGTCGAGAAAGTCGATGACCAGACCGTGAAGTTCAACCTCAACAACGTCGATGCAGCGTTCGTGCAGAACCTGGCCATGAGCTTTGCATCCGTGCAATCGGCGGAGTATGCGGATCAGTTGCTCAAGCAGGGCAAAGCTGAAGAGCTCAATCAGAAGCCGATCGGCACCGGACCGTTCGTGTTCAAGCGCTACCAGAAGGACGCGCAGATTCGTTACGACGCGAACACGGCGTACTGGAAACCCGAAGATGTGAAGCTTGATCACCTGATCTTCTCTATCAACGGCGATGCAGCGGTTCGGCTGCAGAAACTCAAGGCAGGCGAGTGCCAGGTCAGCGGTTATCCGCGTCCGCAGGACATTGAGCAGATGGAGAAGGATCCAAACCTCAAAGTCATTAGCCAGCCGGGCTTCAACCTCGGCTTCCTGGCCTATAACGTGACCCATCCGCCACTGGATCAACTCAAAGTGCGCCAAGCGCTGGACATGGCCATTGATAAACCGGCGATCATCAAGGCCGTTTACCAAAGTGCCGGGCAACTGGCTCAGAACGCCATTCCTCCGGGCCAATGGAGTTATGACCCGACTATCAAGGATGCACCGCACGATCCGGTAAAAGCCAAACAGCTTCTCAAGGAAGCCGGGATCGCACCGGGCACCCAGATCAATCTGTGGGCGATGACCGTGCAACGCGCTTCCAACCCCAACGCACGCATGTCGGCCCAGATGATTCAGGCCGATTGGGCCAAGGTCGGCATCAAAGCCAATATCGTCAGTTATGAGTGGGGCGAGTACATCAAGCGCGCCAAGGCTGGCGAGCACGATGCAATGATCTACGGCTGGACGGGTGACAACGGCGACCCGGACAACTGGCTCGGTGTGCTGTACAGCTGCGCAGCCGTCAAAGGCAGCAACTACGCGAAGTGGTGCGACCCCGCCTACGACAAGCTTGTACAGAAAGCCAAGCTGACAACAGATCGCGACGAGCGCATCAAGCTGTATCAACAGGCGCAGCAGATCCTCAAGGCGCAAGTGCCGATCACACCGATTGCCAATTCCCGGGTCTTCCAGCCAATGCGCAAGGAAGTACAGGACTTCAAACTCAGCCCCTTCGGCCTGACGCCGTTTTATGGTGTAAGCCTGACCAAATAACCGGACCATTCGAAAAATTGGTAACACTGCCGCGCCAATCGAGTGCATTCAACACGTTTGACTGCGCACGATTGGTGCGCAAAACCTTCCCGAATGCGACGCGCAAACGATCAAATGCGTCAGAAATTACACTTATGCGACATTCCTGTACGGTCGTGCCACACTTTGAGACTTCCTTGGCGTCAACATCTTGCTTTGGGTATGGCCCCTGCATAAGTATCGGCAAGATCGGCTCACAAGGTCAGATCCTCTATTTTAAAAATGACAACAACCTGAGGCCACCATGCTCAAACACGCGGTCATTCCGTTTCTACTCAGTGCAGGCTTGATCACTGCAGCTCCTTTCGCTCAAGCGGCATCGAACCTCGTGTTCTGCTCCGAAGGCAGCCCGGCCGGTTTCGACCCAGGCCAATACACCACTGGTACCGACTTCGACGCAGCAGCGGAAACGGTTTTCAACCGTTTGAGCCAGTTCGAACGTGGCGGTACCGCTGTAGTACCAGGCCTGGCCACCAGCTGGGACGTGTCCCCGGATGGCCTGACTTACACCTTCCACCTGCGTGAAGGCGTCAAGTTCCACACCACCCCGTACTTCAAGCCAACCCGCGAATTCAATGCTGATGACGTGCTGTTCACGTTTAATCGCATGATCGACAAGGATATGCCGTACCGCAAAGCCTATCCGACCGAGTTCCCGTATTTCACCGACATGGCGATGGACACCAACATCACCAAGATCGAGAAGGTTGATGCCCACACCGTCAAGATGACGCTAGGCACAGTCGACGCTGCTTTCATCCAGAACCTGGCCATGAGCTTCGCGTCCATCCAGTCTGCTGAATACGCTGACAAGCTGCTCAAGGAAGGCAAGCCGGAGCTGATCAATCAGCAGCCTATCGGCACCGGTCCTTTCGTCTTCAAGAGCTACCAGAAAGACTCCAATATCCGTTACACCGGGAACAAGGACTACTGGAAGCCTGAAGACGTCAAAATCGACAACCTGATCTTCGCCATCACTACCGATGCTTCGGTTCGTGCGCAGAAGCTCAAGAAAGGCGAATGCCAGATCACCGCTTACCCGCGCCCTGCCGACCTCGCTCCACTCAAGGCCGACAAGGACCTGAAGATGCCGGATCAGGCAGGCTTCAACCTGGGTTACATCGCTTACAACACCATGGACAAGATCAAGGGTAGCGATCAGCCAAACCCTCTGGCCATCAAGGAAGTTCGCCAGGCCCTGGACATGGCCGTGAACAAGCAAGGCATCATTGATGCGGTGTATCAGGGCGCGGGCCAACTGGCTGTGAACGCCATGCCGCCAACCCAGTGGTCTTACGACACCACCATCAAAGATGCACCGTTTGACGTTGAAAAAGCCAAAGCCTTGCTCAAGCAGGCTGGCATCAAGGAAGGCACCGAAATCACCCTGTGGGCGATGCCGGTTCAGCGTCCTTACAACCCGAACGCCAAACTGATGGCCGAGATGCTCCAGTCCGACTGGAAGAAAATCGGTATCAACGCCAAGATCGTCAGCTATGAGTGGGGCGAGTACATCAAGCGCGCCAAAGCCGGTGAAAACGGCGCAATGCTGATTGGCTGGAGCGGTGACAATGGTGACCCGGACAACTGGCTGGGTACCCTGTTTGGCTGTGACGCCATCAACGGCAACAACTTTGCCAAATGGTGTGACAAGCCGTTCGATACCTTGATCCACCAGGCCAAGGAAACGACCGACCAGGCCAAGCGTACCGAACTGTATAAACAGGCACAGCACCTCCTCAAAGAGGCCGTGCCAATGACGCCTATCGCGCACTCGACGGTTTACCAACCGATGCGCACTACCGTACAAGACTTCAAGATCAGCCCGTTTGGTCTGAACTCGTTCTACGGCGTTAGCGTTACCGGCAAGTAAGACCAAGTAACTGCGCTGTCAAACAGCGCAGTTACTTCCTTTTGTCGGATATATAAATATTCGTATTTCCTTATAGGAGCTGCCGAAGGCTGCGAATCGCGGTGCGTCAGATATAACGCTATCGCAGCCTTCGGCAGCGCCTACATAAAGTGCGCTAACTACATACAGAAGTTTCCTACGCGCTTTTAGGCACCAGGTACTACATACAGTCTCGCCCAACGGACATACCTTCGAGGGCGCGGGCCAAGCTATTTCATTTTGTTACTGAGCAGTCGAGAAGGCTTCCAGCTTGCAGGCAATGCTTTGCCTGGCAATTGTTGGGCATTAACTACTCACTTGAAGGATAAGGATCATCATGCGTAAAACCATTGCCATGTCGTCGTTGTTCAGCCTTGGTTTGCTGGGCATGACGCCTGCGGCTCAAGCCGCAAGCAATCTGGTGTTTTGCTCGGAAGGCAGCCCGGCAGGTTTCGACATCGCCCAGTACACGGCCGGCACCGATAACGACGCCGCCGAACCGATCTACAATCGCCTGACAGAATTCGAACAGGGCAGCACGGCAGTCATCCCGGCACTGGCCACCAAGTGGGATGTTTCCGAAGACGGCCTGACCTACACCTTCCACTTGCGCGAAGGGGTGAAGTTCCACACCACGCCGTACTTCAAACCAACCCGCGAGTTCAACGCCGATGACGTGCTGTTCACGTTCAATCGCATGCTCAAACAGGATCACCCGTTTCGTGTCGCTTACCCGACCGAATTCCCGTACTTCAACGGCATGGGCCTGAACAAGAACATCAAGTCGGTGGAAAAAACCGATCCGCTGACCGTGGTCTTCACCCTGAACAAGGTTGATGCCGCGTTCATCCAGAACGTCGCGATGAACTTCGCCTCGATTCTGTCCGCTGAATACGCAGACCAGTTGATGAAGTCCGGCAACCTGCACGACATCAACCAGAAGCCTATCGGTACCGGCGCCTTTGTATTCCAGCGTTACCAGAAAGACTCGCAAATTCGCTACAAGGGCAACAAGGAGTTCTGGGACCCGAGCCGCGTCAAAATCGACAACCTGATTTTCGCGATCAATACCGACGCCTCGGTACGGATGCAGAAGCTCAAGGCCAACGAGTGCCAGGTTTCGCTCAACCCACGCCCGGCCGATATCCAGAAGCTCAAGGAAGACAAAGACCTGAAGGTGATGGAACAGGCTGGCTTCAACCTGGGTTATATCTCGTACAACGTTCGCCATGAGCCATTGGGCAAACTGGAAGTGCGTCAGGCGCTGGACATGGCCGTCAACAAACAGGCGATCATCAACGCCGTGTATCAGGGCGCAGGCCAACTGGCCGTCAATGCCATGCCGCCGACCCAGTGGTCTTACGACGAGACCATCAAGGACAACCCGTACAACCCTGAAAAAGCCAAAGAGCTGCTGCGCGCTGCGGGCATCAAGGAAGGTACCGAGCTGACCCTCTGGGCAATGCCGGTACAACGTCCTTACAACCCCAACGCCAAACTGATGGCTGAAATGCTCCAGGCCGATTGGGCCAAAGTGGGTATCAAGGTCAAGATCGTCAGCTACGAGTGGGGCGAATACCTCAAGCGCACCAAGGCGGGTGAGCACGATATCTCGCTAATCGGCTGGACTGGCGACAATGGTGATCCGGACAACTGGATGGGCACGCTGTACAGCTGTGCGGCCATTGGCGGTAACAACTACTCCATGTGGTGCGACGAGAAATACGACGCACTGGTCAAGGCCGCTGTTGCCACCGCGGACAGAGAGAAGCGTACCGACCTGTACAAACAGGCCCAGCAGTACTTGAAACAGCAAGTGCCAATCACACCGATCGCTCACTCCACGGTCAACCAGCCGCTGCGTAAAGAAGTGCAGGGTTTCAAAGTCAGCCCGTTCGGACGTAACACTTTCACCGGCGTCAGCGTCGCCGACTAAGCAAAAGACCAACAGACACTCACTGCCCTTGACCAGGGCGGTGAGTATCACTGTTCCAGAAATTCGTTTTGTTAGCAGATGTATCCAAAAAAACGGGGCAAAAAAAGCCTCATACAACCAGAGCCAGACCAAAAAAACTGGCAACTATAAGTAGTAAAGGGAGCTTCAATCGTGAGAAAAGTCAGTACCGCAGCAGTCGCTTTGTCTATTGCTTCATTGAGCGCAATGGCCCAGGCAGAACCTGTTAGCCAGGCATTCGTGCCAACCGAGCTGAGTTCTAAAAGTGCACAGGGCGAGGCCGGTGGCTTCATTGAAGATTCACACCTGACCGGTACGACGCGTAACTGGTATTCGAACGAGCTGCGTCGTCGAGATACCCCGCGCTACAGTTATCAGGATGATGGCGTTACAAAAACAACCCCACGTCGCATCAACTGGCAACAGGGCACCATCGTTAACTACACCTCGGGCTTCACTCAAGGCGTTGTAGGCTTCTCCACTGAACTGGCACTTTACAACGCGATTGCGCTGGATCGTGATCAGGATCACTTCATCAACAGCTCCAACCGCACCCTGGCTGACAGTGACGGTGACGCAGTCGGCCAATGGAGCAAGGCAGGTCTTGCCAACATCACAGCGCGTGTTTCCAACACCACCCTGACCGCAGGCCGCCAGTCGCTGAACAACCCTGTGATTGCCTACCTCGGCAACCGCGCGCTGCCATCGAGCTTCAACGGTGTCACGCTGAAAAGCGCCGAATTCAACAACTTGTCGTTCCAGGCCGGTAGTTACGATCGCATTTCGCCACGTATGCAACAGAGCATGACCAAGTTCAGCTCTTCGTATGCTGGCAACGGTGCGACGGCTGATCGGGTCGACATGGCAGGTATGGATTACAAGCCGTTCGAGAGTCTGACGACCAGCCTGTATGCGTCCAACGTTGAAGACTTCTGGCACCAGTACTATTTCGCGTTCACCCATGAACTGGGCGATACCGACGTACTGGGCTTGAGCTCCAACCTGAACTACTACAAAACCAAAGATTCCGGCAGCCGCAAGCTGGGTCCGATCGACAACGACACTTACAGCCTGTCGTTCACCGCGACCCACAAAGCGCACAGCTTTAGCATCGCTTATCAGGACGTGAACGGCGACGAGTACTTTGACTACCTCGGCGAATCCAACGCGATCTTCCTGGCCAACTCCCTGCTGTCGGACTTCAACGGCCCGAACGAGAAATCCCTTCAGCTCAGCTACGTGCTGAACATGGCTGAATACGGCGTGCCAGGTCTGAAATTCAACATCTACCAAGCTCGCGGCTGGGACATCGACGGCACCAAGTACAAAGGCACTGCGTATAGCGACGTGCTGGCAATGGACGGCGAAACGCACTACGAGTACGGCATCGGCACTTCATACGCTGTACAGTCCGGCCCACTCAAGGCCACCGCGATCCGCGCGACCTACACCACGCACCGCGCCAGCGAAAACCAGGCTGATGGCAACATCAACGAGTTCCGTCTGGTAACCACGATTCCATTCAACATCCTGTAATTCGTGACCTGACCGATCCGCCGCGGGGGCCAACACCGCGGCGGATCAGTCTTTGACGCTCAATCAACGGAGGTTTCCCATTGAAACTGCTATCGCTACGCAACTCTATCGCCCTGGCACTGCTCAGTGCGGCAATGAGCGTCTCGGCCAAGCCTTTGGTGGTGTGCACCGAAGCCAGCCCTGAAGGCTTCGATATCGTTCAATACACCACCGCTGTCACGGCTGATGCCACGGCAGAAACGTTCCTCGACAAACTGGTAGGCTTCAAGCCCGGCACCACCGAGACAGAACCCAACCTCGCTGAAAGCTGGGACGTCAGTGACGACGGCCTGACCTACACGTTCCACCTGCGCAAAGGCGTCAAGTTCCAGACCACCGAGTATTTCAAACCAAGCCGCGAGATGAACGCCGATGACGTCCTTTGGAGCTTTCAGCGTCAGCTGGACCCGAAGCACCCTTGGCATGAGAAATCTCTGACCGGTTACCCTTATTTTGAAAGCATGGGCTTCAATGACCTGCTTAAAAGCATCGAAAAGATCGACGACCACACCGTCAAATTCACCCTGACGCGTCCTGAGTCGCCGTTCCTGCGTGACCTGGCCATGCCGTTCACCTCGATCTATTCCGCCGAGTACGCCGACCAGTTGCTCAAAGCGGGCAAAACAGCAGAACTGAACAGCAAGCCCATCGGCACAGGCCCGTTCATCCTGACTCGCTATGCCAAAGACGCTCAAGTTCGCTATAAAGCCAACCCGGATTACTGGAAGGGTGCAGTGCCCAGTGAAGCGCTGATTTTTGCGATCACACTGGACAGCAATGTGCGCCTGCAAAAGCTCAAGGCTAATGAGTGTCAGGTCGCGCTTTATCCAAAACCGGACGACATCGCAACCATCAAGGCAGACCCCAAGCTCAAGATCGACGAGATGGAAGCCATGATGACCAGCTACATCGCCATCAACACGACGCATAAGTACCTGAGCGATGTGCGTGTGCGTGAAGCGATCAATCTGGCGTTCGACAAAAAAGCGTATATCAAGGCGTTGTTCGGCGAAGGCAAAGCAACTGAAGGGGTAAATCCGTATCCTCCAACCCTGCTCGGCTACGCCCACGACATCAAGAACCCGACACACGACCAGGAAAAAGCACGGGCACTGCTTAAAGAAGCAGGCGTTCCGGAAGGTCAGGAGTTCAGCCTGTTCTTGCGTAATGGCGGCGCAGTGACTAACCCGAACCCGGCGCTGGGTGCGCAAATGCTGCAAGCGGACCTGGCCAAAATCGGTTTGAAGTTGAATCTGCGCGTCATGGAATGGGGCGAGATGCTAAAACGTGCCAAAGCAGGTGAACACGACATGGTGTTTGCAGGCTGGGCTGGCGACAATGGCGACCCGGATAACTTCCTGACACCTAACCTGAGTTGCGAAGCCGCGAAGAATGGTGAAAATTACGCCCGCTGGTGTAACAAGGCTTTTGAAGAGGCAATCTCCAAGGCTCGGGAAAAGACCGACCCGGCGGAGCGCGCTGCACTCTACGAACAAGCCCAGCAGATTTTCGCTAAAGACGTACCCTGGCTGAGCCTGGCTTATCCAAAACTGTTTACTGCAATGCGTAGCAACGTCGAAGGCTACCAAATTAGCCCGCTGACCAATAACAACTTCGCCACTACCAGGGTGAAGTAGAAAAATAATCCGGCGGGCTCTAACCAGAGCCCCGCTGGAATACGCCTAACCGGCTGATGAGGTACACACAAAGATGTTTAGTTTTATCGCCCGCCGAGTGGGGTTGTTGATACCCACGTTTTTCGGCATCACCTTGCTGACCTTTGCCTTGATCCGCCTGATTCCGGGCGACCCGGTTGAAGTCATGATGGGTGAACGCCGGGTCGATCCGGAAATGCACGCTCAGGCCATGGAACGCCTTGGCCTTAACAAACCCCTGTATGCGCAATACCTGGATTATGTCGGCAAGCTCGCCCAAGGCGACCTTGGCGAATCGTTGCGCACGCGGACCAGCGTGTGGACCGAGTTCACCGCACTGTTCCCGGCCACATTGGAACTGTCGATTGCAGCACTGATCTTTGCGGGCATTCTTGGCTTGCTGGCCGGAGTCATCGCTGCGCTCAAACGGGGTTCGTTATTCGATCACGGGGTGATGGGTATTTCCCTGGCGGGCTATTCGATGCCGATCTTCTGGTGGGGCCTGATCCTGATCATGTTCTTCTCGGTGACGCTGGGCTGGACACCGGTCTCCGGGCGTATCGACCTGCTGTATGACATCCCGCCAAGAACCGGTTTCATGCTGATCGACACATTGCTCAGCGATGAAGAAGGCGCCTTCCTTGATGCACTGCATCACCTGATTCTGCCTGCCATCGTGCTCGGTACCATCCCGTTGGCGGTGATCGCCCGGATGACCCGTTCTTCGATGCTGGAAGTACTGCGTGAAGACTACGTCCGGACCGCTCGTGCCAAGGGCCTGTCGCCTGCTCGCGTGGTGTTCGTGCATGGCCTGCGTAACGCGCTGATCCCGGTATTGACTGTGTTCGGCCTGCAAGTTGGCGCCCTGCTCGCCGGTGCGGTACTGACCGAAACGATCTTCTCCTGGCCGGGTATCGGCAAGTGGCTGATCGAAGCGATCGGTGCCCGTGACTACCCAGTGGTACAAAACGGCATTCTGCTGATCGCCTGCCTGGTGATCCTGGTCAACTTCGTGGTGGACATCCTCTACGGCTTTGCCAACCCACGCATCCGTCACCAGCGCTGAGATCATTACCTATGAGCACACCTACTCCTGCGGTAGCAGTCGATCAAAGCCTGCTTTACCCCTCGCCGTACAAAGAATTCTGGCAAGCCTTTGCGAAAAACAAAGGCGCGGTTGCCGGCCTGATGTTCATGACCCTGATCGTGTTCTGCGCGCTGTTTGCCCCTTGGGTCGCGCCGCATGACCCGAGCGAGCAATACCGTGACTTCCTGTTGACCCCTCCGGTCTGGCTTGAAGGCGGCCAATGGCAGTTTCTGCTGGGCACCGACGAACTGGGCCGTGACCTGCTCTCGCGCCTGATCGAAGGTTCGCGCCTGTCGCTGCTGATCGGTTTGTCGTCGGTAGTCATGTCGTTGATTCCGGGCATTCTGATGGGCCTGCTGGCCGGGTTCTTCCCGCGCATTCTCGGCCCGACAATCATGCGCCTGATGGACATCATGCTTGCCCTGCCTTCGCTGCTGCTGGCAGTGGCGATTGTCGCCATCCTCGGCCCTGGCCTGATCAACACCGTAATCGCGATCGCCATCGTCTCGCTGCCTTCGTACGTTCGTCTGACCCGCGCTGCGGTGATGGGCGAACTGAACCGCGACTACGTGACGGCTGCGCGTCTGGCTGGCGCTACCCTGCCGCGCCTGATGTTCATCACCGTGCTGCCAAACTGCATGGCACCGCTGATCG
Source organism: Pseudomonas maioricensis (assembly GCF_022790535.1). Classification (GTDB taxonomy): domain Bacteria; phylum Pseudomonadota; class Gammaproteobacteria; order Pseudomonadales; family Pseudomonadaceae; genus Aquipseudomonas; species Aquipseudomonas maioricensis. Next base: position 141,552 of record NZ_LOHG01000009.1, on the reverse strand, counting down.
TGCAGGCGACCTTGAGTTTCTCCTCGGCAATCCTCGACGCCGCTGCGCTGGGCTTCCTCGGTCTGGGCGTGCAACCGCCAACACCTGAGTGGGGCACCATGCTTGCTTCGGCACGGGACTACATCGAACGCGCCTGGTGGGTAGTGAGCCTGCCGGGTCTGACCATTTTGCTCAGCGTGCTGGCAATCAACCTGATGGGCGACGGGCTGCGCGATGCGCTGGACCCGAAACTCAAAAATGCCGCCTGAGGAGATTCGCATGTCACTTCTGGAAATCAAGAATCTCAACGTCCGCTTCGGCGATGCCAGCGCAGTGCCTGTTGTCGATGGCCTGTCGCTGAGCGTCGAGAAAGGCGAAGTCATGGCCATCGTCGGCGAGTCGGGTTCGGGTAAATCCGTAACCATGATGGCGTTGATGGGCCTGATCGATCACCCTGGCGTGATCACCGCTGACTCACTGAACTTCGACGGCCATGAGCTGCTCAAGCTCAACTCCCGGCAGCGTCGCAAGATCATCGGTAAAGACCTGGCGATGGTCTTTCAAGACCCAATGACCGCACTGAACCCCAGCTACACCGTGGGCTTCCAGATCGAAGAGGTTCTGCGTCAACACCTGAACCTGTCTGGCAGGGCGGCGCGTCAACGTGCCCTTGAGCTGCTGCAGAAAGTTGAAATCCCGGGCGCTGCATCGCGTCTCAATGCGTACCCGCATCAACTGTCGGGCGGCATGAGCCAGCGTGTGGCGATTGCCATGGCGATTGCTGGCGAACCCAAGCTGCTGATCGCTGACGAACCCACCACTGCACTGGACGTAACGATTCAGGCGCAGATCATGGAACTGCTGCTAAGCCTGCAAAAAGAGCAGGACATGGCGCTGGTGCTGATTACTCACGACCTGGCGGTTGTGGCTGAAACCGCTCAGCGTGTCTGCGTGATGTATGCAGGCCAGGCGGTTGAAGTGGGTCAGGTACCCGGTTTGTTCGACGTGCCGGCACACCCCTACAGCGAAGCGCTGCTGGCGGCGATTCCGGAACACAGCATGGGTGCCGAGCGTCTGGCGACCCTCCCGGGCATGGTCCCGGGTCGTTATGACCGCCCGCAAGGCTGCCTGCTCTCGCCGCGCTGCCCTTACGTGCAGGACAAATGCCGCACCCAGCGCCCAGGGCTTGATCCAAAAGCTCACAGCCTGGCGCGTTGCTTCTATCCGTTGAATCAGGAGGTGGCGTAATGAGCGTCGTTCTTACCGCCCGCGACCTTACCCGTCACTACGAAGTCTCCCGTGGCCTGTTCAAAGGTCACGCACTGGTACGCGCACTTAATGGCGTGTCTTTCGAACTTGAAGCAGGAAAGACGCTGGCTGTGGTCGGTGAGTCCGGCTGTGGCAAGTCGACCCTGGCCCGCGCCTTGACCCTGATTGAAGAGCCATCCTCTGGCTCGCTGAAAATCGCCGGTCAGGAAGTTACCGGTGCCACCAAGGATCAACGCAAGCAACTGCGCAAAGACGTGCAGATGGTTTTTCAGAGCCCGTACGCGTCGCTCAATCCACGGCAGAAAATTGGTGATCAGCTCGGCGAGCCGCTGTTGATCAACACCAACCTGTCTGCCAAGGAACGTCGGGAGAAAGTGCAGGCGATGATGGCTCAGGTCGGTTTGCGCCCTGAGCACTATCAGCGTTATCCGCACATGTTCTCCGGTGGTCAGCGTCAGCGTATCGCTCTGGCTCGCGCCATGATGCTGCAACCAAAAGTGCTGGTGGCAGACGAACCGACTTCCGCGCTGGACGTGTCGATTCAGGCACAGGTGCTGAACCTGTTCATGGACCTGCAGCAGGAGTTCAACACGGCTTACGTGTTCATCTCCCACAACCTGTCGGTGGTGCGTCACGTTGCGGATACGGTGCTGGTGATGTATCTGGGCCGCCCGGCGGAAATGGGTCCCAAGGAAGAGATCTATAACCGTCCGCTGCACCCGTACACCCAGGCGTTGCTGTCGGCGACCCCGACGATTCATCCGGACCCGCTGAAGCCGAAGATCAAGATCGTCGGTGAACTGCCTAACCCGCTCGACCCGCCAAGCGGCTGCGCCTTCCACAAGCGCTGCCCGTACGCGACCGAGCGTTGCTCCACTGAAGAACCGGCCCTGCGTCTGGTCGACAACCGCCAGGTTGCCTGCCATTACGCCGAGCAGTTTGTGGCGGCGTAAATTTAAGGGTTGATGATAGACCTGTAGGAGCCGAGCTTGCTCGCGATGAAGTTGTACGCGATCTAACACAAATCGTGTGAACCTTATCGCGAGCAAGCTCGGCTCCCACATAGGACCGAGTTCACTGAATTCGCTTCAGGGACTGTCAATAAACATCCCTTCGATACCGCCCTTCCTCGATCAACTCTCCCACTGCCTGCGCGCCAATGATCTCGATCAGCGCCGTGTCCACTCCAGCCGCCATGCCTTCCAGGCTGCCGCAGATGTAAATCGCTGCGCCGTCCGCAAGCCACGCTTTTAACTCGTCCGCGGCTTGCAGCAAGCGATCCTGCACATAAATCTTCTCAGCCTGATCACGGGAAAACGCCAGGTCCAGCCGCGTGAGTTTTCCTGCCGCCAGCCACGCCCGCAATTCGTCACCGCAATGAAAGTCAAAGGCCTGATGACGCTCGCCAAACAGCAACCAATTGCTCAACTGCCCCTGTGCGATGCGCGCCTTGAGCAGACTGCGCAACCCGGCCAGCCCGGTGCCGTTACCCAGCAGGATCAATGGTCGAGGCTCGGCGGGCAGATGGAAGCTGCTGTTGCGCCGCACTCGCAGACTGACCGCTTCGTTGAGCGCAACATGCTCCGTCAGCCAACCGGAACCCAGCCCCAGACCTCCATCCGGATGCAGCTCCTGACGCACGATCAACTCCAGCACGCCATCCTCGGCGATAGACGCGATGGAGTACTCACGCGGGGCCAACGGTACCAACGCATCAATCAATGCCTGAGCATGCAGCCCCACAAGATGCGCACGGTGGTGAGGCAATTGACGGCTGGCCAATGCCACTTCGACAGGCTCGTCCAGCCCGCCAATGTTCACGCTGCTATCGACAGCAACACCCAGCCCGGCGAGAAAGTCTTCGACGGCCTGCGGGCTGTTGCGTGGCATCACCTCCACCAGGTCGCCAGCCGCCCATGTGTTCGACGGCGGCGGTGTCAGGCCCAACAGAAACACCTTCGAACCGCTGCTGCCCGGATTAAGCAGTTCGCGCTGCGACAAAACCCAGTTGTCATAAGCGGGCGCTTGCCAGAGAACCGCAGGCGTACTGCCAGTCAATTGCCCCAACTGCTGCTGCCAATGCTGCAGGGCGACCGGGTCGGCGCTGTCCACTTCCACGGAGGCAAACAGCGACTGGCCGCCCCGCTCTTTCAACCAGTCCTGCAAGCGATGAGCAAACGCACAGAAATGTTGATACTGCCGATCGCCAAGCCCCAGCACCGCATAATTCAGATTTTCCAGTGACAGCCCTGCCCCTAGCAGCTTGCGCTCGAAAGCCCGGGCACTGTCCGGCGCTTCGCCGTCGCCGAACGTGCTGACCACAAATAGCGCGTTACGGCTTTGGCTCAAGTCCTGTTCGGTGACATCAGCCAGGCGCTGAACATTCACCGGCATTCCCGCAGCTTGCAGTTGCCCGGCCGTCTGCCAGGCCAACTGTTCGGCAAACCCGCTCTGACTGGCAAAACCAATCAGCCATGCAGGCCCTTCAATGTTGCTGGCGACACCCGCACGGGCGTTGCGCACATCGCGCTTCTTGCGTCGACGATCCAGATACAACAACCAGCCCGTGATGAAAAACAGCGGCATCATCAGCGATGCGACGGTCATGATGATCCGCCCCGGCATGCCGAAATAACTGCCAACGTGCAGGCTGTAATTGCTGACCAGCAACTGCGCGCCGAAGCTCTTCTCGGCATAGCGGGACACCGCGCTGATGCTGCCGGTGGCAGGGTCTAGGGTGATCTGGTTGAGCGCCCGTGGATGTGGCGAATCCTTGAGCAGGTAGAAAATGGTCGCGGGCTGACCGGCAGTGTTGGGCAGGCGAATATTGTACGAAGCCAATGCTGGACCTGCCGTCGCCTGAATACTGTTCCAGATCGCGACGTAATCAGCCTTCGGCGCTGGCTCGCTTTTACCGACAGGGCGCATACCACCACCCCGCCGCTGCTCGCCTATTGGCGCATCGCCCAGCAACGCGTGCATGCCATTGCTGAACCAGTCGTAAGACCAGTTCAAACCGGTGACAGCGAACAGCAGATAGAACAGCAGGCACCAGGTGCCAAATACCGAATGCAGGTCCCAGTTGAAGCTGCGACCCTTTTTGGCCCAGTCCATGGTCAGCCAGATACGCCAGTTCAGAGCCTTGCGTGGCCAGCGTAAATAAAGCCCGGACAGGCAGAAGAAAATCAGAATCAGCGTGCAGGCAGCGGTCACCTGTTTGCCGTATTCCCCCATGGCGAGGAATCGGTGCAGGCGCAAAACAAAATCAAAAAAACCGGCACCGGCAGCGTCGCCCGTGACTTCACCGGTGTACGGGTTGAAGTTGCGCATCGGCCCGCGCCGCTCACCGGGTGGCGGCGTGAAATAAACCTGTGCAGCTTTGTCGCCCACGACCTGTACGCGCAGGATCGCCACGGTCAGCCCCGTTTCGGCTTCCAGTTTGCGCACCAACTCTACCGGTGGCAAAGGTGTGCCACGCACCTCGATGATCAACGCATCAGGGTTGATCCACTCAAGGATCTCATCCTCGAACGAATAGAGAGCCCCGGTTATACCCATCAACGCCAGCACGAGCCCGGCCGTGATGCCGAAGAACCAGTGGACTTGAAACAGAATCTTCTTCAGCACCCTTACGACCTCATGGACCCGCAATGCGGCGCATTATGCGCCTAAAAGGGATGAATTCTCATCTGTATCTGATTCCCGAAGACGCGAAAGGGCAGCCGCTTCACAGGTGCCACGCAATCTGTAGGAATCAACTCGTTGGTGAAGTGGCACTCCAGACTTCGCGAGTAAGACGTTTCGCTGTCAAGTGGGCGTTTACAGAGGAGCAACGTTTAAACCGGGGGTTTGAACGGTGGCTGAATAACAGGCCTTGCAACAATAACTAACGTTAAAGCATGAAACTTCAGCGCATTACAAATCCGGACTTACTTCCCGCTTTGACCCGCCCTACCCTGACACCTAGCCTAGCGATTGTGCAGCACGAAGCTGCACACGTAATAACTTTCAGCCCATTCATTAAAGGATTAATGAAATGACTTATCAATATGATACTCCAGTGGCCGACGACACCTTGGTCGACGAAGCCAGTAGAGCGCCGCTAATTTTAATCCACGCCTCGGTAGGCCGTCTGCCGGACTCAACTCGTGGACCTGGATTAATTCTGACAAAAGACCAGATTCTGGACATCAAGCGCTATGAAATGGAAGGCCTCGCGTTGCCAGTCGAACTAGGTGCAGTGATTGGCTACCTTGGCTACAACGAAGGTGATGGCGCAGGAAAGGGTCTGGAACCCAAGGACTTTCAAAAGACGTTTACACTGATAAACAACCACGCCCGGACGTGGAACCCATTACGCACTGACTTGATCGCCGTGACCAGTAAGCTTCAGATATTTGCTGGCGACATCAAAAACAACGGCATCACCATGCAAGAAATCATCAGTGATGTAAGAACACTAAACAAACTCGACACGTACAACATCAGAACACTGGAAGATCTTCGAAAGCTTAAGGATGAACTCGGCGACCGTCTCAAAGAGTTCCAGTTTGACGCAGCGGACAAATACACCGTCAGCCAATTCAGCTATTTTCTGGACAATATACTCGAAGCCGTGAAACGGCAACAAAGCGATGCGGACACTCTGAAAAAACGCCTCGACAAATTCAGCATTGACCTTGCGGAAAAAGTGATCCCCGAGATCAAAATCAAGATCGAAACCATCAACAACAGCAATCTTGCACATGCTATAAAAACGCTGAGCGAAAACATCGAGCTTCGCGCCACAAAAATTGAAGAGCTTAACGCCGCCTACAAGAACTCTGTCAAGTCTGCTCTGGAAGCGGCGTCTCAATTGAACATCGTCGGACTGGGCATTGCTATTTACAACGGCGTTGAAGCGGAAAAAATCCGTAAAGAACGTAATGAACTGCGCCGGGAGCAGGAAGGTAAGATCGCAGAAATGCGCACTAAAGATAAAGTCCTTGCTTCGTTACATCGAGTACGAAGCAAACTGCAGGACCTGGATGCCATTGCCGTTGACGCCGACATGGCCACCAAAAATCTGGCCATCGTGTGGAATCACCTCACCCTATTCATCGAGCGGTCCAGGCAAGGCGTAGACACCATCAATGACGCCTTGAACTTATACCAGTTCAGGGATCACTTTCGATCCGTCGTTACACCTTGGGAAACGATTGGCCGCGATGCTGCACTCCTTTATGAGGTCTTTGACCAGGCCGATAAAGAATTCCGTGAAGAGAATAATCCCAACACTAATATGCAGCGTCAGAGCATCACCCCAAGACAACTTTACAGCGTCGGAGTCTAATAGCCATGAATACCCCTATATTTCTTGACGTGCCCGATATGATCGCGATGCGTGATGCAAAAAATGCCTGCAACTCGAAAATGATAGAAGCCACCGTCTACCACAACGCAACAAACTTTCTGCCAAATGTCTTTGCCAAATTCAACAGTCTGAACGCCGGACTGAATGACGCGCACCGGGAATTTTACGACGCAGCCCAGAAAATAAGCTTTGCGCTGGAGTATCCTATCGACCAGGTCGCGCGCTATAAAGACGACCTTGAGGAAGTCACTGATGAAGATGATCGGGAATATATTCTGGGACGCATCTCGGGCGTCCGGGTTGATGCGACAGAGATCACTGGCGAAAGGGCAATGCAAATGGCCAATCACCTGAAGTTGCTCAAAGAAACATTCAGCCGCCAATCAACTATGGCCTCCCTAGCAACGCTCGACATAGAGGCTGTGAGACTGCCTGCAGAGATTACTGTCCTTGAAGAGCGTAACAGCATCCTCAACAGCGAACTGCACACATTGAACGATGCAATCAAGGCCCTTGAAACCAAGGGGTTTGCCGATATTGGTCAAGAGACCATTCTCAACGCCGAATCGCTCGCCGCTCTCCAACTGGCAGGTCCACACGCAGTTGCCGTGAAGGCTGCCCTTGATCTGTTGCAGAAGTCACTCGCCACCCTTGACGCATCACTGAACTACTTCGGGCTGTTGAGCCTGCGCAAAAACCTACGCGCTCGTATTGATGCAGAAATACAGAAAATCAACGACAAGAAAGATGAAGCAAGGATGGCTGACCAGCGCATCCGGTTAATCGACAGCATCCACGGCTTTGACGATGAGCGCGCGAAGTACGTTCAGGAGTACTCGAAAATCGTCACCTCATTGATGTCCTTCGTAAACAAGCACACGTCGACACAGCACGACGACGATGAGTCTGTCGAGCAGTGGCTTCAGGACGCTAAAGCGGTGATCCATTACTTGCCATCCTTCCGCTAAACAAATCGAACGATGACGTTACAAGGGTGGCAACGCCCGCCCTTGTACCGCACTCTTCGATCACAACAATAAGCGAGCATTGCCATGGCTGCATATTTTATCGGCAAGTCTGATGTGCTTGGCTTGAATAACTTCCAAGCCTATCTTGAGCGTTATGCCATCTCCGTCGACAGCTTCTTGAAAAACCTTACCCTACCATTACTGCAGAGCGGCCAACACCCGGCACTGAACAATGTTGCGGCTCGTGCCAAGCGTGATATTCCTCTATGGCCAGGAACAGTAAAGAACCTACGCCAACTGCATCAGGATGCCACCCGAGTCATTGATGAAGCCAACGAACTGGTTAGCCAACTCAAACTCTACAAACGACCAGAGGGTACTGACGCCGTTCGTGAAAATCTGAATACCTTGTTGCTTCATGCAGAGCCATTCAACATGAACGGTAAACTCGGTATCAGCCCCTCCAGTAAAACCTACGATGTGACGTATTTCCTGTCGCAAAAGCTCACCCAATTTGACGGTTTGCTTTATACAGCGTTCAGCGAGCTGAAACTGCTTCTGCAAACCGCCACTGACATTATCCCGCGCACGGTTGACTTCATGAGGGTCAAGATTGCAGAGCATGAAGCCCGGCATCGCAGGCCTGATTCAACATTTTCCGGGCCTGTGCAAAAACAACTGGATCTCGCCAATAGCAGCCTTGACGCCTCACGAACTGAATATACCGTCGCATTGGAAGCAGCCGGTAATGTGCTTGGTTACTGCACTCGTTTACGCGAAACCCTGAATGACTCCAGAAATCAGTTGTTGCTCATCAGTGACAAGAGCAATGTGAGGACTTTCATTTTTCAGATAAATCAGATGGGCACTCGCCTGACCCTGGCTCAAAACATGATTAACCGCACTCATTCGGTGTTGTGAACATTTAGAACGTTGGGCCTGTGCGTGTATGTGCAAAATAAACCTGTGCTCATAAAAAAACCCGCGATCACTCGCGGGTTTTTTCACTCAGCCTTAACAGCCAAATGCTTAAACGTAGAACGATTTCAGCGGCGGGAAGCCATTGAACTCAACAGCGCTGTAGCTAGTGGTGTACGCGCCGGTGGACAGCCAGTACAGGCGGTCACCGATGGCCAGGTTCAGCGGCAGGCCGTACTTGTAGTTTTCGTACATGATGTCGGCGCTGTCGCAGGTTGGGCCGGCGATAACCACTTCTTCCATCTCGCCTTTCTTTTCGGTCCAGATCGGGAACTTGATGGCTTCGTCCATGGTTTCGATCAAGCCGGAGAACTTGCCCACATCCGTGTACACCCAACGCTCAACCGCAGTGCGGGATTTACGCGACACCAGCACCACTTCGCTGACCAGGATACCGGCGTTGGCGATCAACGAACGGCCTGGTTCCAGAATGATTTCCGGTAGGTCATCACCGAAGTCTTCTTTCAGGTAGCGAATGATTTCTTCAGCGTAGGTTTCCAGGCTGTTGGTGCGGGTGATGTAGTTGGCCGGGAAGCCGCCGCCCATGTTGATCAGCTTGAGGGTGATGCCGTCTTCTTCTTTCAGACGCTCGAAGATCACTTTGACCTTGGCAATCGCCGCGTCCCAGACGCTGATGTCGCGCTGTTGCGAACCGACGTGGAACGACAGGCCGTAAGGCACCAGACCCAGATCACGAGCCAGGATCAGCAGGTCCATGGCCATGTCGGTCTGGCAGCCGAATTTACGCGACAGAGGCCAGTCAGCCGTGGTCGAGCCTTCGGTCAGGATACGCACGTAGACTTTCGAACCCGGCGCAGCCTTGGCGATGTTGCGCAGGTCGGCTTCGGAGTCCGTGGAGAACAGACGCACGCCCTTCTCGTAGAAGTAGCGGATGTCCTTGGATTTCTTGATGGTGTTGCCGTAGCTGATGCGGTCTGGAGTGACACCGCGGTCCATGACCTTGTCCAGCTCATAGATCGACGCGATGTCGAAGCTCGAACCTTTGTCCTTGAGCAGGTCGATGATTTCGACCGCCGGGTTGGCTTTGACGGCGTAGTAAACCTTGGCGAATTCGAAACCTGCGCGCAGGTCATCGTAGGCCTGGCTGATCATCGCGGTATCGATAACCACGAAAGGGGTTTCTTGCTTGTCGGCAAACGCCTTCATTTTGTTGAAGGTGTCGCGCTGGAAATAGTCTTCGACCTGGATCGGCATGCGGAAACTCCTACTGGCAAACTGCATTAATCAATGGGTGCAAATGAACGTCCTCCGTATCCCCACTTTGGTTCGCCTACTTCCCAAGGCATGTCCGCCGAAAGCAAAAAGGCCACCAGGAAGCGCATTCCCTATGGCCTTGCTGTCTCGTCGTCAGTACTTGAGCCGGATGGATCGTTTCCAGCATGGACGTTCGGCGCGAACTGTAGGACCTGAGGGGTTTGAGATCAACAAAAAATGTCGCATTTGCAGACGTTTGTGCCGGATCGGCTCGTATGCCCCACTGTAGTAACGGACCTGTGTGACAGCTTGATGTTCATTTTTGAGGTGAATCGAGTGGTGAGATGGCGCCTTCTCGGTATATCTATCACCGCAGAACCTGTGGGAGCCGGGCTTGGTCTGGGCGGCATTCCGACGATAAGGCTGAATGCGATAGACCTGATATCTGCGGCGACCTTATCGCGGGCAAGCCCAGCTCCCACAAGACGGGGATTTCCCACAAAAAATGTGACGATTACGAATGACTCGTCCCTATCTCCCGTGTGAAGTTTCCTAGAAACTCAAACCCGCTTGCGCCCGCCATTTCCCGGAACTAGCCTGCGCTCCGCCACTGAAGAATCGGTGGTCGGGTGTGAGAGCCCGGTTGTATCAGGTGCATCCGCCTGCCCGTTATGGCAGCTGTGTATGGGCAGACTTCGGTCTGGCCGGGTGCTCCTGCCGGTCTCTCACCCCGTACATAGCTGCCACCCCTTTGCTGTGTGAGAGCGGCAAATGATGGCTCCGGAATTTTCAGGAGTAACAACGTGATGAAAACCACACTCGAACAAGAGCGTCAGCGACCTACTCCGCTGCGCAGCCGCCACCGCCTACGAATCCAGCGACCATTTCACCGGCCAGAAACGCGACCTGGCATTTTCGGTGGTGCATCTGGTCGAGATTGCGCAGGGGTTAGTTGAGAGATCGTTGATTACAGTAGAGCCGCAATAGAGCACAAAATCACTCTCCGCAGGAGAATGCGGTCTCCTGCGGGAGCGGGAGCAGACGAGTTGGAGTCAAGGATGAGTTACCGACGTGATAGCTACATCCCCGTCGAGCCTTGAGAATCAGCTACCGATAATCGGAGGTACACACTAGGTTTGGAGCGTCCTCAGGAGCGTGTGATACATTGAATACATGCATTCACAGGAGACTTAAATATGGCTACTTCCATTCGCTTAGCACCCGAAATTGAGCAACGCCTTGATTTTTTGGCTAGCAGCACCGGCCGAACCAAAGCTTTTTATCTTCGCGAAATAATCGACAACGGCCTGACTGAGCTCGAGGACTATTATCTGGCGGCCGAGGTCCTCGAGCGCTTGCGCAAGGGGCAGGAAGCCGTTCACTCAGCTGCCGATGTAAGGAAAGACCTTGGTTTGGACGATTGAATATACGGATACCGTAAAAACGCAATTACGCAAACTGGATCGGCAAATAGCCAAACGCATCCTGGACTATATGGATGAACGGATCGTCAGTCGTGATGATCCTCGTAGCACCGGCAAAGCTTTGGTTGGGCCATTGGGAGGTTTGTGGCGCTATCGCGTTGGAGATTATCGGGTGATATGCGAGATACAAGATGGCGCCTTGCGAGTTCTCGTCGTACAGCTTGGAAACCGTAAAGACGTCTACCGATAGGCTATAAAGGCGGGGGAACGGGTGACATGTGGAGCAACCGGGATCCATGCGGAGACGCCCCCCCACAAGGACCGCGCAATCCCTTAGGACTGGCTTTAACCGGGAGGACGCTGTTCCTGGTGAAGGCGATCCAGCGAATGTACCGACCTTCTCGCGGCCAAAGCCTCTCCTACGGATGCACTACGAGGATGAGCAAACCCCGCGCCATTGCAGCGCGGGGCTTTTACATCAGGCCTGAGCGTCAGCCGCAATCTCAGCCGGTGAAACAATGCTCGTCTTGCCACCACGTGAACGGCCCGAGCTCAGGTATTCAGCGATCGATTCCTGAGTTACTTCACCCAGGAACACGTTTTCGGCATCCAGCACCGGCAGCCATGAGCGGTTGAACTCGTACATGCGCGACAGCAGGATGCGCAAGTGTTCGTCGTAGGCTGCGGTGGCGTTGAACGGACGCAGGAACTGCAGGCAGTCGCCGGTCTGGCGATGCAGGTCGCGACGACGCACATAGCCCATGGCCTTGTTCTCGGCATCGGTGACGACGATGTAGCGACGGTCGTTTTCGTCCATCACTTCCAGTGCATCGGCAACTGGGGTTTCCGGGCTGACCGATGGGGCGTTGTCCGCAGCGTCTTCGGCTTTGACCAACAGCAGACGCTTGAGGGTGCTGTCCTGGCCGACGAAGCTCGACACGAACTCGTCTGCCGGGTGCGCCAGCAAGGTATCCGGGTGGTCGATCTGCAGCAGTTTGCCTGCGCGGAAGATAGCGATCTTGTCGCCCAGCTTGATGGCTTCGTCGATGTCGTGGCTGACCATGATCACGGTCTTGTTCAGCGCGCGCTGCATTTCGAAGAATTCGTTCTGGATCATCTCGCGGTTGATCGGGTCGACCGCACCGAAAGGTTCGTCCATCAACAGCAAGGGCGCGTCAGCCGCCAGGGCGCGGATCACACCGATACGCTGCTGTTGACCTCCGGACAGCTCACGCGGGTAGCGATGCAGGTACTGCTTGGGTTCCAGCTTGATCATGCTCATCAGTTCACGAGCACGGTCGTGGCAACGCTTGGCGTCCCAGCCCAAGAGTTTTGGGACCACTACGATGTTTTCTTCGATGGTCATGTTCGGGAACAGACCGATCTGCTGAATCACGTAACCGATGTTGCGACGCAGGGTCACTTCGTCCAGATCAGTGGTGTCTTCACCGTTGATCAGCACCTTGCCGGAGGTCGGCATGATCAGGCGGTTGATCATTTTCAGGGTGGTGGACTTGCCGCAACCCGAGGGGCCGAGGAAGACGCAGATCTCACCTTCGTTCACGGTGAGGCTGACCGAATCAACAGCCTTCACTTCTTTGCCGTTGCTTTGGAAAGTCTTGGATAGGTTCTGGAGTTCGATCATTTCAGTAATCCTTTTGGAGTCAGCGCACGTTGCAGCCATTGCAGGAGAAGGTCAGCGATGATGGCCAGAATGCTGACCAGTACCGCGCCGACGATCAGCATCGACATATCGCTGCGGCTGATTGAAGCAAGAATAAGTACACCCAGACCGCCAGCACCGATGGTGGCGGCAATGGTCATGACGCCGATGTTCATCACCACGGCAGTACGCACGCCAGCGAGGATCACCGGTACGGCGATAGGCAGTTCAACCATGCGCAGGCGCTGGCCGAAGGTCATGCCAATGCCTTTGGCGGCTTCGCGGATACCCGGTTCCACACCTGTGAGTGCCAGATACGTGTTGCGCATAATCGGCAGCAGGGAGTACAGAAACACGGCGGTAATAGCGGGCATCGGGCCAAGGCCCTGGCCGAACTTGGAGTAGAACGGGAGCAGCAGGCCGAACAGGGCAATCGATGGCACGGTCAGCAGAACGGTGGCGCTGGCTTGCAGTGGGCCAGCGAGCGCCGGGAAGCGGGTCATCAACACACCCAGTGGAACACCGACAACGATGGCCAGTGTCACAGCAATGCCGACCAGCGTGATGTGCTGCCAGGTCAGTTGAATGACCTGTGCCCAATCCAGGTGGGAGAAGGCGCTAAAAATACTCATATCGTCTCCTTCCTTAGTTAAGTGGGTGCTGACGCAGGAAATCTGCGGCAACCGTGGACGGGCTTTCATGACCAACGTCGATACGAGCGTTGAGGTCAATCATGGTCTGGTTGTCCAGCAAATCAGCCAGCGGCTTGAGCAACGTGGCAATTTCCGGATGCTTGTCCAGATACTCCTGACGGATCACCGGGGCGGCGGTGTAGTCCGGGAAGTAATGCTTGTCGTCTTCCAGCACTTTGAGTTTGAAGGCGTTCAAGCGGCCGTCGGTGGTGTAGACGAGCCCGGCAAATACCTGGCCGTTACGCAGCGCGGTGTAGACCAGGCCTGCGTCCATCTGCCGAGTGTTTTCACGACCGAGATTCATGTCGTAATGCTTGACCATGCCGATCAGACCGTCGGAACGGTTGGCGAACTCGGTGTCCAGCGCTACGACATGACCCTCTTTGGCTTCGTCTTTGAGGACTTTGGTCAGGTCGGTCATGGTGTTGACCTGCGGGTATTTGTCCGCCACTTTCTGCGGCAACGCCAAGGCGTAGGTGTTATTGAATTTCGACGGCGAAAGCCAGACCAGGCCTTTCTTGGCGTCGACTTCTTTCACCCGTGCGTAGGTTTGTTCGCTGTCGAGCTTTTCATCGATGTGGTTGTAAGCCACCAGCGAAACGCCGGTGTATTCCCACAGCAGATCCAGCTGACCGCTTTCCTGTGCGCTACGGGCCAGGTTGCTGCCCAGACCGCCAGTGATTTGCACGTCGTAGTTTTTGGTACGCAGGTATTGCGCGGTGAGTTCAGCCAGCATGGTCTGCTCGGTAAACACACGAGCGCCAATGCGCAGCAGCGGTTTGTCCGCCGCTTGGGCAAATGCCGGGAACAGCATGGCAAAGCCTAGAAACAAGCATAATTTTTTCATCGGTAATCCTTTCGCTCAGCGAGTCAGGCCGCGTTCCAGCCAAGTACGACTGGCGAGTGTCACCAGACCATCGAGCAGCAATGCCAGCAGAGCGGTACACGCTGCGCCCAGCACCAGTTGCGGCTGATTGTTCAAGGCGATGCCCGGGAAGATCAGGCTGCCGAGGCTGTTGGCGCCGATCAGGAAGGCCAGCGGTGCAGTACCCACGTTGATGGCCAGCGCGACACGCACACCACCGACGATGATCGGCACGGCGTTGGGCAACTCCACCCGCCACAAAACCTGACGCGGCGTCATGCCGATGCCGACAGCCGCTTCTTTGAGTGAACCCTGAACGTTTTTGAGGCCTTCATAGGTGTTGCGCACGATGGGCAACAGCGAGGCGAGGAACAGCGCGAAGATCGCAGGTCCACTACCGATCCCGAGAATCCCGAGGGCAATGGCCAGAACGGCGAGAGGGGGAACGGTGTTGCCAATGTTGAAGATCTGCATGAAGCGTTCGGCGCGGCCAACCATGCTTGGTCGGCTAAGGGCAATGCCCGCCGGGATCCCGACCACAAGGGCCGCCAACATTGAAACCAGAACCAGAATCAGGTGAGCTTGCAGATAGAAAAGCAGGTCATCCTGATATTGCTTGATAGTACTGATGCCGATCCAGTGGATCAGCAGGGCCAGGAGTGCGATTACAACCGCACCTCCAATCAGCCCCTTGCCATAGCGATTAGCCACAGGCGGACTCCTTATTTCAGTCGGCGAACGCGTTGCCGTTGACCGCCCCTTGCAGGTGATCAGGAATAACGTTCGCGAAGAGCAGCGGGTGGGTCGCCATTGAGGTTGCCCTCGGCGAAAACACAAGCCATTAGCGCAGCTTCGTCAAGCCAACAATGCTGATGAATCAGCCCCTGACGTTGGCCGTTTTACTGGCCTTGACGGGGGAATGGACGTCTCCACGACCTGAAAGGTTCCCATGAAAGATGCTAATTGGCCACCGCGCATCTACTCAACGGTACGGTTATTGCCTCGACTTAGGCTATAATCTGCGCCCTTTTTTGACTCACCTGCCAGGCGATTTCCCATGACCCAACAGGCCGCCGAAGTCGCGAAACGCCGCACTTTCGCCATTATTTCCCACCCGGATGCGGGTAAAACCACCATCACAGAAAAACTGCTGTTGATGGGCAAGGCCATTTCCGTCGCCGGCACGGTGAAATCTCGTAAATCAGATCGTCACGCGACGTCCGACTGGATGGAAATGGAGAAGCAACGCGGCATCTCCATTACCACGTCGGTCATGCAGTTCCCGTATCGCGATCACATGATCAACCTGCTCGACACCCCGGGCCACGAAGACTTCTCCGAAGATACCTATCGCACCCTGACCGCCGTCGACTCGGCGCTGATGGTGCTCGATGGTGGTAAAGGGGTTGAGCCACGGACCATCGCCCTGATGGACGTGTGCCGTCTGCGTGACACGCCGATCGTCAGCTTCATAAACAAACTCGACCGCGATATTCGCGACCCGATCGAGTTGCTGGACGAGATCGAAGCAGTCCTGAAAATCAAGGCTGCGCCAGTGACCTGGCCGATTGGTTGCTACCGCGACTTCAAGGGTGTTTACCACCTGGCTGACGACTACATCATTGTCTACACCGCAGGCCATGGCCACGAGCGCACTGAAACCAAGATCATCCAGAAGCTGGATTCGGACGAAGCCCGCGCTCATCTGGGTGACGAGTACGACCGTTTCGTCGAGCAATTGGAACTGGTGCAAGGCGCCTGCCACGAGTTCAATCAGGAAGAGTTCATCAACGGTCAACTGACCCCGGTGTTCTTCGGTACGGCTCTGGGCAACTTCGGTGTTGACCACGTACTGGATGCGGTCGTGAACTGGGCGCCGAAGCCTTTGGCCCGTGTTGCCAATGAGCGCACCGTTGAACCGGTTGAAGAGAAATTCACCGGCTTCGTGTTCAAGATCCAGGCGAACATGGACCCGAAACACCGCGACCGTATCGCCTTCATGCGTATCTGTTCGGGCCGCTACGACAAGGGCATGAAAATGCGCCATGTCAGGTTGGGCAAAGACGTGCGTATCGGCGACGCGCTGACGTTCTTCTCTTCCGAGCGTGAAATGCTTGAAGAAGCCTACGCGGGCGACATCATCGGTTTGCACAACCACGGCACGATTCAGATCGGCGATACCTTCACCGAAGGCGAAAGCCTGGGCTTCACCGGCATCCCGCACTTCGCCCCGGAACTGTTCCGTCGCGTGCGCCTGAAGGATCCGCTCAAGTCCAAGCAATTGCGTCAGGGTTTGCAGCAACTGGCCGAAGAAGGCGCCACGCAGGTGTTCTTCCCGCTGCGCAGCAACGACATCATTCTCGGCGCCGTGGGTGTGCTGCAGTTCGATGTGGTAGCAAGCCGACTGAAGGAAGAATACAAAGTCGAATGCGCTTACGAGCCGATCACTGTGTATTCAGCTCGCTGGATCGAGTGCACGGACAAGAAGAAGCTCGAAGAGTTTGAAGTCAAAGCCGTGGAAAACCTTGCACTGGACGGCGGCGGTCACCTGACCTACCTCGCGCCAACACGGGTTAACCTGGCCTTGATGGAAGAGCGCTGGGCAGACGTGAAATTCCGCGCTACGCGTGAGCATCATTAATTAGCCACAAAAGCTGACCACTTGTGGGAGCAGAGCTTGCTCGCGA
The DNA here is from genome assembly GCF_022790535.1 of Pseudomonas maioricensis. Lineage (GTDB taxonomy): Bacteria > Pseudomonadota > Gammaproteobacteria > Pseudomonadales > Pseudomonadaceae > Aquipseudomonas > Aquipseudomonas maioricensis. The sequence continues at coordinate 124,459 of NZ_LOHG01000009.1, read as the reverse complement.
TAAGGCTGGACGCGATTCACTTTAGGTCGCGTTCAGCCTTATCGCGAGCAAGCTCTGCTCCCACAGATAAATTTCATTTCAATTCAGCAATGAGTTAATCACCGCACCACCATCCCCACTCCCCTGCCCCTCGGATCCGAGGCTGTTTCCAGCTTCGTGCCGTCCACTTTGATCGCCTGCACGTTACCCATCTCCCAACCCTGATCTTCGAGCGTGTAGCCCATGGCTTTCAGCTCGTCGGCAACTTTGCCGGTCAGCGGTGCGTGGGAATCGTAGTAAATGGTGTCCTTGGGCAATAACTGGTGATGCACGCGCTGCGCCCCTACGGCTTCCTTCAGCGGGAGCTTGTAGTCGTAAATATTGTTCAGCACCTGAAAGATCGAAGTGAAAATCCGCGAGCCACCGGGTGTACCCAGTACCAGCGTTACCTGGCCGTCACGTGTCACCAGGCTTGGGCTCATCGATGAAAGCATGCGCTTGCCCGGCTCGATGGCATTGGCGCTACCGCCGACCACACCAAACGCGTTAGCCACGCCCGGCTTGGAACTGAAATCGTCCATCTCGTCGTTGAGCAGGAAGCCCGCGCCTTTCACTACCACGCCACTGCCGTAATCCCAGTTCAGCGTGTAAGTGTTGCTGACCGCGTTGCCCTGTTTGTCGACGATGGAAAAGTGCGTGGTCTGGTGCGGTTCCAGCCCCGGTTTGACCTTTTCGGTCGGGGAAATTGCGGTCGGGTTGATCTCATTTGCGCGCTTGACCAGATAACTCGGGTCGATCAACTCTGCAACAGGTGCCTTGGTGAAGTTCGGGTCGCCCAGGTAATCAGCGCGATCGGCAAATACACGTTTTTCGATCTCCGCCAGCAGATGAATGTACTTGGCGGAATTCAGCGCCACGCCCTTGAAATCGTCAGCCCGCTGCTCTTTGATGCCGATCAGTTGCGCCAACGCCACACCGCCAGAGCTGGGCAGCGGCGCTGTGTACAACGTGTTGCCCTGCCAGTTGACGTGTAGCGGCTTGCGCCAAAGCGCTTTGTAATCAGCAAGATCCTGTTTGGTCACCAGCCCCTTGTCATGCTCCATCTGCTTGACCAATAGATCAGCGGTTTCGCCTTTGTAGAATTCATCGGCACCTTTGTTGGCGATGCGTTCCAGGGTCTTGGCCAACTCAGGTTGGCGCAAGGTTTCACCCACCTTCATGCTGCCGAAATAGTCATTGAAGTTGGTCGTACCTTTAAAAAGCTCCAAGGCTTCCTGGCGGTACATGTACTGTTTTTCAGCCACCTTGAAGCCGTTCTGAGCATAGCCAATCGCAGGAGTCAGCAGTTCAGCCCACTTCAGCTTGCCGAATTTCTGATGCGCTTCCCAAAGCCCCATGACCGTGCCCGGCACGCCCACTGCGCGAGCGCCAACGAGGCTCATGCTTTCAATGACCTCGCCCTTTTCGTTGAGGTACATGTTGCGGCTGGCAGCTTTAGGTGCAGTCTCGCGGTAATCGAGGAAATACGGTTTGCCATCCATGAACAAGGTCATGAAACCACCGCCACCAATGTTGCCCGCCTCTGGGTAGGTCACGGCGAGCGTGAACGCCGTAGCGACGGCGGCATCCACCGCGTTGCCGCCTTTGCGCAGCACATCCGCCGCGACCTTGGCGCCATACTCATCAGGCGACGCCACCGCACCGCCTTCCAGCGTGACGGCGAATACTGAAGAGGAACTGATGATTGCCACTGACAAAGCCAGTGTCTTGAACATAACCACTCGCATGAGGCTTCCTTAATGTGAAGGTCAGACGAGATTGATTAATGACCAGTGAGGCCGTAAACGCAAATTTTAGACCTGTAGGAGCTGCCGAAGGCTGCGATGGTGGTGTGTCAGAATGAATGCTTCGCAGCCTTCGGCAGCTCCTACAGAGAATGCACTCACAGTCTTGTTGAACCGTCGCGGTCTAGTCGCAAGTGGCCAACTAAACCACATACCCCGCCATTTTCTCCTGAATGAAATCCAGGAAGCATTGAATCCTCAGCGCCAGCTGTGAGTTGCGGTAGTACACCGCATGAATCGGTTGGCGATGGCCGCTGTTGGCGGCGGGCAGGATAATTTTCAGGCGGCCCAGGCGGATGTCTTCGTGGGTCATGAAGTGCGACAGACAAACGATCCCCTCACCCGCTAGCGCCAGGTGGCGCAGGGTCTCGCCGCTGGACGCGGAAATAGTTGGCTGGATCAGTAAGCGATCACCTTCGGCATGGCGTAACGGCCAGTGATTGAGGGTTTCGGTGTGGGTAAAGCCCAGCAGTGTATGACTGGCCAGAGCTGCCACCGTTTTCGGCTGACCATGACGCTCAAGATAAGCCGGGCTGGCCAGAATATTCAGCGGGCTGCTGCCCAGAAAACGGGCATGCAAGGTCGAATCAGCAAGGTTGCCGATCCGGATGGCGACGTCGGTACTTTGCTCCAGCAGATCAATGATCAGATCGTTAGTGTTGAGCTCCAGCTGGATCTCCGGACAACGCTGGCGAAACTCGGCCACGTAAGGCACGACCGAATGGAACATGAATGGCGATGCCGCGTTGATCCGCAAACGCCCGGCCGGCGTCTGGTGACGCAGTGACAGGCGTTCTTCGAGGTCTTCCATTTGCGCCAGGATCTGCCGGGCCTGTTCGAGAAAGTACTTGCCCTCCTCGGTCAGGTCCATGCGCCGCGTGGTGCGGTTGATCAGGGTGGTTTCCAGCTTGGCCTCAAGGCGCGACAGCGTGCGGCTGATGGCCGATGGCGTCTGCCCGATCTGCTCGGCAGCGGCAGAAATTGAACCGCTTTCGATGACTGAAACAAATACCTGTAATTCGTCAGACCGGGCTTTCATCCTTGTACTCCGCTCGAAAATACGCGGGATATTAGCGCTAATTTGAGCAAGAGTTGAAAACCAATACTGAGGGCCGAACCTGTGGCAGCGAATTCATTCGCGAAGACCTCAGTACATCCAATACATATCTATCGTCTGTACCGCCGCTTTCGTTCCCACGGGGTTAGGCGCCCCTGTCAAACCTGCGGTTACACCCCAAACACTTTCGCCAGATGCGCTTCGTAACGCTTCACGTCGTTCTCGATGTTCGGCATTTTCATGACATCCACGGCAAGGAAAGTCGGCAAGCCGGTCATGTCGAGGAACTCGTTGGCTTTGTGGAACGGGAAGTACACTGCATCCACACCTTTGCCTTCGAAGAAATCAGTCGGGTCTTCAAACGCTTGCTGTGGCGCGTTCCAGGTTGCAGAAATCATGTACTGCTTGCCCTTGAGCAAGCCGCCGCTGCCGTATTTCTGCGACGCATCGGATCGGGTACGGCCATCGTTGGCGTAAAGCGAACCATGCCCCTCAGTGAAGACTTCGTCGATGTACTTCTTGACGGTCCACGGCGCGCCCATCCACCAGCCTGGCATTTGATAAATGATGACGTCTGCCCACAGGTACTTCTGCACTTCATCCGCGATGTTGTAACCGCCATCAATGAAGGTTTCTTTGACGTCGAACCCGGAGCGATCCAGATAAGCCACCGCCGCTTCGTGCAGGGTGGCGTTGTACCGACCATCGGAGTGAGCGAATTGTTTGCCGCCGTTCAACAACAGAATCTTTTTCATGCGTTACCCCATCAAGTAAAAGGGAGGGTCATTAAATTTGATGGGCGAAAGATACAGGCTGAGGCTTGTCGGAATAAGGCCGACGAGATCAAATAACTTTTGACCCACAAGCACGAATAAGCCCTTCATTATTGAACGCTACTAGCTGAGCATGAGATGCAAACCCAATATTCCCATGCCGATAAAGAACACGCGCTTGAACGTCTGCGCGCTGATCCGCTGACGCAGCCACTGCCCAAACCACATGCCCAGCAGCGCAGGGATCAGCGCCAGAACAGAAGCCCCCAACTCGCCGCCACCGAGCGCGCCATTCCAGAACAGGCCACCTGCCAACGCCAGCGTCGAGACTGTGAACGACAGCCCCAACGCCTGCACTAACGCGTTGCGCTCCAAACCCAATGCTTGCAGGTAAGGCACGGCCGGGATCACAAACACCCCGGTGGCCGAGGTGATCACGCCGGTGACAAAACCGCACACAGGGCCAAGCCAGACTTCATGACGTGGCGCAACGCGCAGCGTCGGTAAAAAGAGCCCGCTCAAGGCGTAAAGCAACAAGGCCGCGCCTAACGCCCGAGTCATCAACGGGCCGCTGCTGATGCCGATGACCATGGACCCCAAAACTGTCCCTGAAGTAATCATCAGCAACATGGGCCAAAGCCGCTTGAGCAAAGGGATCAGATGACCGCCAGTCATCAGTTGCCAGACATTGGTCACAGTCGAAGGAATAATCAGTAATGCGGCTGCCTGCGCCGGAAGCATAGCCATCCCGAGCAAGCCCATGGCCACAGTCGGCAAGCCAAGGCCGATTACACCCTTCACGGTTCCGGCCAGCAGAAAAGTCCCTATCACCAGTATTGACAAGGTCCAGCCGAGAGTTTGGTAGTGCTCGATAATGTCGTTCATGGCGTTATATTGGCAGCACAGACCGTATTGGAAAATTCGCCATATACTGAGCCAGCCTCAGGCAGAAGCAGAGGCTGTATTTACTGGTCGCTGTCTGAATACCTGTAGGAGCTGCCGAAGGCTGCGATGGCTTCGTGTCAGGGTCAACGCTTCGCAGCCTTCGGCAGCTCCTACAGAAATATGTATTTCAATGCGGTGGTTTGCATTGTTTTGAGATGAGCCACACCAGAAAACCCACATGCACTTCGATCTGATTGACCTACGCCTGTTTTTGAATGTGCTGGAAAGCGGCAATATCACCGCCGGAGCAGCGCGCAGTCATTTGTCATTGGCGTCAGCGAGTGCGCGCATTCGAGGGCTGGAAACCTCGCTGAACATTCCGCTGCTAGAACGCGGTCGGCGCGGCGTTACGCCCACGCCTGCGGGCAAGGCGCTGGCGCAGCACGCGCGGCTGATACTGCAACAGGTAGAGCGCATGCAGTTTGATCTCGCGGACTATGCCAAGGGATTCAAGGGACAAGTGCGCCTGCTGTGCAACAGCTCAACCCTCAGCGAGCATCTGCCAGAGCTGTTGGCGGATTTCCTGGTCAGCCATCCGAACATCGACATCGATGTCGAAGAACAACCGAGCCTGCGCATCCTTCATGCGTTGCGCAATGGCACGGCCGACATCGGGATTATCTCCGACGCCGTCGACGCCAGTGACCTGCAGACCCGACCGTTTCGAGCGGACCCATTGAGCCTGATCATGCCGCTGAATCATTCATTGGCGCTTGAAGAGCACCTGCATTTCAGCCAGGCGCTGGATTACGAATTCGTCGGCCTGTCGGCCAACAGTGCGCTGGCGCTGCACCTGGAAGCGCAAGCGTTGCATGTCGGTAAGCGGCTGCGCATCAGGGTGCGCGCTGAAGGCTTTGACGCAGCGATCCGAATGGCCAGCCACGGCGCAGGATTGAGCATCGTGCCGCAAGCAGCAGTGCAACGCTGGCAAGGGCAGCATCACTTCAAAAGTGTGCCGTTGAGCGACGCATGGGCCGACCGGCAATTACTCCTGTGCGCGCTGGATTTCGATGCGTTGCCGGGGTATGCGGCGGCATTGCTGGAAGCGTTGAGCATGAAAGGCCTGAGCGCCGGAAATTGAAATACGCCACCGCTACACATTTGGCAACGGGTCTGTGCCGCCAACAATCAGCAATACCCGATCTTGCGACTATTCTGCTTCCAGCTATTGCACATGACATGTCAGGAAGACCATGAAAATTCTCGTCACCGGCGCAACAGGTTTTATCGGTAAAGCACTACTGCACAGGCTTGCCACGGACTCTGAATACCAAGTGATAGGTTCGACACGGCACGAAAACCGGGAGCCTTCTGGGGCTTCCCTGATTCAAGTAGGTACAGCCAATGCGGCGACCGACTGGTCCGCTGCTCTGCAAGACGTAGATACCGTCATTCATGTTGCTGCCCATCTCGCCACACCCGGCACTTCGCTTAAAGAACTCAGAAGTACCAATGTCGACGGCACACTGGCCCTGGCACGGCAGGCATTATCGGCAGGCACCCGACGTTTCATTTTCATCAGTTCAGTCGGTGTCAACGGCTCGACAACCCACCACGCCCCGTTCAGCGAAATATCCCTGCCCGCCCCGACGGATGACTACGCACAGTCAAAACTTGAAGCTGAGCAAGCGTTGCAAAAGCTGTTACAAGGGACAGCCATGGAGTGGGTGATCATCCGCCCGCCACTGGTGTACGCAGGACACGCACCGCGGAATTTCTCACGATTGATGCAATGGGTTCATTCGGGTGTCCCCATGCCGTTTGCCGCCATCCATAACCGGCGCAGCATGATTGCCCTGGAGAATCTGGTGGATTTCATTGCGCTGTGCATCAAGCACCCGGCGGCGGCCAATGAGCTTTTTCTGATATCCGACGGCGCTGACATGTCCACCGCTGAACTGGTGACGCACCTGGCGAACGGTATGGGCTCGACCGCTCGGCTAGTGCCTGTGCCCAAGTCGTTATTGCGCCATGGAGCCAGGTTGCTGGGTAAAGGTGCAATGTATTCAACGCTGTGTGCGTCACTCGCGGTTGATTCGGACAAAGCGCGTCGGGTGCTCGGCTGGACGCCGCCCTTGGCAACCATTGATGCGCTGATCCAGAGCGGTCGTGACTACCGCAGGTTGAACCCTTGAAACGCGCCAATAAAAAACCCGCTCCAGAGGATGAATCCGGAGCGGGCTACATCTCGATGGGGATCGAAACGGGTTACAGGATGCTGATCGGGTACTCAATGATCAGACGCGTGTCATCGACTTTACCGGCGCCATCAGAAGACGGGCTACGATAGCTGGCGGCACGCACACGCAAACTCAGATCCTTGGCAGGACCGGACTGGAAGACGTACTTGACTTCAACGTCACGCTCCCAGGCCTTGGCATCATCACTGGTGGCGGTTTTGAAGTCGGTGCCTTTCACATACCGCGTCATGAAGCTCAGACCCGGCACGCCATAGGTCGCCATGTTCAGGTCGTAACGAGCCTGCCAGGACTTCTCGTCTTCATGGTTGAAGTCGGAATACTGAACCGAGTTACCGAGGAAGATGGTGCTATTACCGTCGATACCGTAGTCGTAGCCTTTGGTGCCGTTAACCACCTGACGACCCACCTGGAAGGTGTGCGCGCCAATGCTGTACGACGCCGTCAGGCTCCAGATGGTGTTGTCGTATTTGCCCAACTCTTCTTTGCCAATGCTCTTGGTGTCGTAAGCGTTGAGGTCAAACTTCACAGCATCTTGCGGCGTCAGCGCTAACGCATAGGTCAGGCTGCCGTAGTATTTACGCCAGATATCTTCGACGTTGGAGTAGTACGCGCTGGTCGACAGGTTCTTGTTGAACTTGTACGCACCGCCACCAAAGTTGATGACATCCAGGCCCGCATTATCGTGGGAACTCTGGTTGCGGTTTCTCAGCGCCGTGAAGTGACCGCCCTGCAGCGTGAGGCTATCGATCTCGTTACTGGTGACCAAAAGACCTTGGGCAGTTTCTGGCAACAGACGGCTGTCAGAGGTGGCGAACACCGGGTTGTTGACAACCTGATCACCAAACTTGAGCACGGTTTTGGAAATGCGCATTTTTACTGCTGCGCCCGCATAGCCGTAGTCGTCCTTGACGCCCTGGCCATCTTTGGTGGGTTGCAGCAAACCGGTGCCGCCGCCGAAACGACCACCGCCGGTGTCCAGCTTCATGCCGTACAGGCCAATGGCATCAAGACCGAAACCTACGGTGCCTTGGGTGAAGCCGGATTCGAAGTTACCGATGAAGCCCTGAGCCCACTCTTCGCCGTAAGCTTTGGTCGCGTTAGTCGCGCGGTTATCACGGTTCATGTACATGTTGCGCGCCTTGACATTCAACTTGGCGCCTTCCAGAAAACCCTTTGCGTCTGCCTGAGAATCAGCAAAAACCGGCTGCACAGATCCCGCTGCCACTGCCAGGGCAATGACACTCAATTTACTGACATTCATTACTGCTGCTCCGTTGGTTATCGCATCCGCTATCCTTCGTTGGGCGAGCGGATATTTATTGGCAGATTCAGAAGGGAATGTTTCTTTCGCCAATACATTCGCGATGGCTTTCTTATTATCAAGAAGCTCATTGGATAAGCAGCTTGTAGACACTCACAGCCAGCCCCGGCTTCTTCTCCCCAAGAAGCCCCCTCTAGGTCTGACTTGTTACTACTCTCCCTAGTAGCCCTGTTCCGGGTTCACCTGATTCGCCAAGGGTAGCTCCGCATCAAGGCGTTTCAGGTTCCCCAGAATCTGCTCAGCGATCACTTCGTAGGAAGCGGATGAAGCAATGTGCGGCGTCACGCATATTTGCGGATGGCGCCAGAATGGATCTTCCTTGGGTAACGGTTCCTGCTCGAATACATCCAGCAAAGCGCCACGCAACTGACCGCTGTCCAGCGCTGCCAGCAAGTCATCGCAACGCAGATGTTCGCCACGACCACAGTTAATAACCACCGAGCCCTTCGTCATGAGTGCGAAGGTCTCGCGATTCAGAATGCCGACTGTCTCTGTGGTAAGAGGCAATAAACAGACCAGGATGTCCAAACCGCTCAAAAATTCATTGAATTCAGCTAATTGGAAGGTTTTTACACCTTCTACCTGCTGCGGACGGCGTGCCCAGCCACGCGTATCGAAACCCAGCCCCGCCAGTTGCACCGCAACGGCGCGGCCCAGCTCGCCAAGCCCCATAACGCCCACTCGGGTTTGCTTGGCGGGTTGCTGCCCAGGCCGGTTCCACACCACACGGGCCTGATTTTTCAGCATCTGATCAAAGCCACGGTGGTAGTGCAAAACACCCCACAACACGTACTCGATCATGCCCAGCCGATGGTCTGGATCGATGATGCGGCAGACAGGAACGTGTGCTGGCCGACTCGGGTCCTTGAAGATCTGATCAGCACCGGCAGCGATGGAATGAATCAGACGTAAGTGAGGGAACATTCCCAGATCGCCCGCTGACGGGTTCCAGCAGAGTGCAACTTCAGCCTCCTGCGCACCCGCTTCGCCCGGCCGCAAAATCGTCAGCGACGAATCCAGCGCCAGGAGATTTTCACGAACACGACCCAGGCCGCCGCCTGATCCAAGCAACACCAGAGGCTTCATGAGCAATACTCGTGACGCTGGCTGGCGATCAATTCCAGCGCAGCCTCCCAGGCCAGCTCAGTGATGCCATCGCTGTCATCGGCCTCGAACTGCTGCGCAGTGTGCTCGCAGACCTGCGGGTCGGGCTGTATCAATTCGGTGCCGCCAGCCAATGCCTGAACCTGCGCCTGGCAGGCACGCTCCAGAAAGTAAATATTGGAGAAGGCTTCAGCCGCTGAACCACCTGCCACCAACAAACCATGATTACGCAAAATCATCGCATTGGTACTGCCCAGATCGGCCACCAGACGCTCACGCTCGGCGACATGAAGGGCGATGCCTTCGTAGGTGTGATAGCTCAGGCGGTTGTAAAACTTCAAGGCATGCTGACTCAACGGCAACAGCCCCGCCAGTTGCGCAGAGACTGCAATGCCCGCTGCGGTGTGGGTATGAATCACACAGTGCGCATCGGGGCGTGCCGCATGGATCGCCGAATGAATGACGAAGCCTGCACGGTTGACGCGATGCTCGGGATAGAACTCGTCGACGACGTTACCCTCGCTGTCGATCTTCACCAGCGTGCTGGCGCTCATGCGCTCGAACAAGGTGCCATAGCGGTTGATCAGAAAGTGCCCGCTGTCGCCCGGTAGCCGCAAGGAAATATGCGTATCGATCAGGTCGGTCATGCGGTAGTACGCCAGCAAACGATAGAGCGCAGCGAGCTCGCAACGGGCGGCGCGCTCGGTCTCGGGCATGTGCAGCGGTAGCCGATTGTGGCTGGCAGAAGCGGACATCGTGGGTTCCATCAAAAAGGTCATGGCGCAATTTGTGCAGCCTTTTTAAGAGCAAAGGGCAACGCAGTTCAATTCGCCATTACTTATATTCATTATTTTTTTCACCAATAAAGGCTGTGCAGTGACTCAATCAACTAGCCCGGTAGCCATCCCCCGCCCCTCTTCGCGACCATTGGGCGAGCGACTGGACTGGAATCTGTTGCGTACATTTCAGGTCGTGGCACAGGAGCTGAGTATCAGCCGCGCCGCAGTGCGTCTGCACCTGTCCCAGCCTGCGGTAAGCCAGGCGATCAAACGCCTGGAAGAGCAACTCGGTGCGGCGCTGATCGAGCGCCGTGGGCCACGCTTTCTGCTCACCCAGTCAGGTATCGAAACACTGCGTGTGGCGGCCGAAGTGCAAGGCCACTTCACGCAACTGGATGCGGCCCTTGAACGCAGCAGCGATCAGGTGGTGGGCAAAGTTCGCCTGCTCACGGTGAGCGGCATTCGCTGCCCGGCCTACGACAGATTTCTTTTGGAGCTGCATCGCGACTATCCCGGCATCACCCTGGAAATCGACGTGCAATCAAGCGATGCGATTCTCAGTTCTCTCGCTCAGAAAACCGCCAGTGTCGGCCTCGCGGTCAATCGTACCGCCCCTGCCTGGCTCGGCCAGCAGTGCCTGACTCAAGAGCACTACGCGTTTTATTGCAGCGACGCGCACCCTTTATATGGACGTGAGGACCTGAGCCTCGCAGACCTGCGCAACGAGCCGTTAATTATTTTCACCGGGGATCTGCTGGGCGGCACGTTGTCATCGCTTGCCGAGTTTCGCGACCTGCATCAGTTGACCGGGCAAATCGTCGCCTCGTCAGCCAATACCCAGGAGGTGTTACGTCTGGTGCTGGCGGGTTTCGGCATCGCCTGCCTGCCGCAGCACATCTGCCAGAAAGAATTGAGTGCCGGGCATCTGTGGCGCCTGCCGCCTGAAGAAGGCGTTGGCTCCGTGGACATCAGCCTGCTGTGGAATCAGGAACAACGCCTGACAAAAGCCGAATCGGTTTTCCTGCAACGCCTGCGCGAAGCGTCGAGGAACAGCCAATCCAACCCATAATGTTCAGTTCAGGTGCACGATAAACGGGTATTTAAGTAACGCGCACCGACAGCGTGCGCTTATTTAAGCCTTATTAACTTTTGTTATTAACGGCTGAACTTTCCTGCATTATCTGTAGAAAAGCATCCACTAAAGGATTACGTGGCACCTGTTGCCTGTACAACAATTTCACTGGTGTGGCTATGGCAAATTTCTGCCTCTTTATGGCGCGCATCTCACCACGTTCAACGTAACTTCTCGCCCAATGAACAGGCAAATAACCCAGGTAACGACCGGTTTTAATCAGGATCGCCACGGCCTCAACCTGAGTGGCCACCGCGGTCACTTCGCGGCTGCTCATTAGTTTCGGCTTGCCTGCATGAACCGCATAAGCGTGCTCAACGAATTCTGCCTGAGACAGGCACTGCTCATCGATACTGTCATCATTCATGGCAAAAAATGGATGACCGCTCGAACAGTAAAGCTCTGATATTTCGTCGTACAACGGCATCACCTGAAAGTCATCTTTGCCGCTATAAACCGGCACAATGCCCACTGCAAAACGGCCCTTCAGAATGCCTTGTTCGATTTCGTCCAGCGGTGCCACATTGAGACGCACCTTGGCCTTTGGAGCCTTTATTTGCAAGGCTTTCAGAGCTTCAATCAAGGGAGAGTCCGGGTCTGAAACGGTGTTATCAATGACCGCGATATTCAAATCGCCCAATAACTCACCCCGGACATTGCCCAAGCGATCGCGAAAGTTATCCAGCGCCATGAACAGGTCGAGGCTGGCGTCATAAATGATCTTGCCTTGTTCGGTCAGGCAGAACTTTTCCCGCCCCCGCGTACATAGGCGCATGCCGAGTCTGATTTCAAGATCGGATATCTGTTTGCTGATTGCAGCCAGGCTGATATTCAGTTCTACCTGTGCCGCAGTAAAGCCTCCTGCTTCAACCACTGCCCTAAAAACCTTGAAGAGTTTCAAGTCCATGGCAGTGGCCATTGACATCGCCGCTTCACCACTTCTTTTTGGCAGGTTTCCAGTTTCAGTAAGTTGACTTGCCATTTAAAACATTTCCCCACGCGTTGGTTTTTTCTAGCATCCCTCTCAATTGATCGATTCAACGTTATGTGTAAGCCCACTTATTCCTTGCTCGCCCTGCGATCTTCACATCGCAGTTGATAACACACAAAAGGGTTTGAGCAATCAACGTGCCAACGGAGAATTTACATGTCTGACGCAACTGATCGCCTTTGGGGCGCGCGCTTCAAAACCGGCCCGGCAGAAGCCATGGCAAACCTGTCACGCTCGCCACGCGCCTACTTCCGTCTGACGCCGTACGACATTGCTGGCTCCAAGGCGCATGCCAATGAATTGAACCGCGCCGGGCTGCTGGACACCGACGAAACTGCACGCATCGTTGAAGCGCTGCGCACCATCGATGTGGACTTCGCTGCGGGCAGCATTGAGCCGATTGCCGCCGACGAAGATGTGCATACGTTCATTGAGCGTCTGCTGACAGAACGCCTTGGCACACTGGGCGGCAAATTGCGTGCAGGCCGTTCACGCAATGATCAGTCAGCGAATGACATGCGCCTGTTCCTGCGCGATCAGGTACGGGTCATGACCCTGGCCATTCTCGAACTGCAAAAGGCGCTGGTCTCACAAGCCGAACAGCACATCAACACCATTGCGCCGGGCTTTACTCACTTGCAGCAGGCGCAGCCGATCGTGTTCGCTCATCATTTGATGGCGCATGCTCAGGCCATTCACCGTGACGTTCAGCGCCTGCAAGACTGGGACAAACGCTTCAATCTGTCGCCATTGGGCGCAGCGGCCCTGGCGGGCTCGGCCATCGCCCGCGACCCGCAACGTTCGGCAGCAGAAATGGGCTACAGCGGCCCCTGCGAGAACTCCATCGATGCGGTCGCCAGCCGCGATCACGTCGCGGAATTCCTGTTCTGCAGCAGCATGCTCGGCATCAATATTTCGCGACTGGCCGAAGAGTTCTGCCTATGGACGTCGCGTCAGTTCCGCTGGGTGGAACTGGACGACGGTTACGCCACCGGCAGCTCGATCATGCCGCAGAAAAAGAACCCGGATATAGCCGAACTGGCCCGCGGCAAATCAGGCCGATTGATCGGCAGCCTGACCGGCATTCTGGCCGTGCTCAAGGCTCAACCACTGTCGTACAACCGTGATTTGAGCGAAGACAAACACGCGATTCTCGACAGCCTGGAAACGGTTCACCTGGTGCTGCCAGCCTTCGCGGGCATGGTCCAGACCATGAAGGTGCGCGCTGACGAATTGCTGCGTCAGGCACCACTGGGCTTCACCCTCGCCACCGAGGTCGCAGACTGGCTGGCTGTACGCGGCGTGCCGTTCAAGGAAGCGCACGAGATCACTGGCAAGCTGGTGCAACTCTGTGAAGAAAACAATATCGGCCTGGAAGAACTCAGCACCCAACAACTGGCCGCAACTGACTCACGCCTGACGCCTGAAGTGCTCGACGCACTGACGCTGGAAGCAGCATTGGCCGCGCGCAGTGGCTGGGGCGGTACTTCGCCCGTGCGGGTTGCCGAGCAGATCGAGCGCTTCAAGGCGCAGTTGATCGCTCAGGAAAAATGGGCACTCGACTACGCGGGTCCGCGCGGCTGATTCATCGGAGGGTATTGCATCATGTCCAAGCCTCAAGCTTCAGCCAGCGCCGAACGCGCTTCACTTGCAGCCAAGTACGACATTTCGACCTACAAGGTGGTACCGCGTCGTTACTACGGCCGCTACTTCGCCGCGACACTCATCGTGGTGATGTTGATCGGGCTGGTTAACGCCTTCATCAACGGCAATATCGAATGGGGTTTCGTGCGGCAGTTCCTGACAGCAGAATCGATCATGTTCGGCCTGCTCAACACCATCATCATGTCGATTCTGGCCATGGCGCTTGGGGTCGTACTCGGGGTCATCGTTGCGGTGATGCGCATGTCGCAGAACCCGCTGCTGCGCTACGTCGCTCAGGGTTACACCTGGCTGTTCCGGGGTACGCCGCTGATCCTGCAACTGCTGCTGTGGTTCAACCTGGCGTTGATCTTCCCGACTCTGGGCATCCCCGGTCTGTTCGAGTTCAAGACTGTTGAGGTGATTACGCCGTTTGCCGCTGCGCTGTTGGGCCTGGGCATCAACCAAGGTGCCTACACCGCCGAAGTGGTGCGTGCCGGTCTGCTCTCGGTGGACAGTGGCCAGTATGAAGCTGCCAAGTCCATCGGCATGCCGCGCCTGCAAGCCTTGCGCCGGATCATCCTGCCGCAGGCCATGCGCATCATCATCCCGCCGGTCAGCAACGAGTTCATCGGCATGGTGAAAATGACCAGTCTGGCCAGCGTCATTCAGTACTCGGAGCTGCTGCACAACGCCCAGAACATTTACTACGCCAACGCCCGCGTCATGGAGCTGCTGATCGTGGCCGGCATCTGGTATCTGGCGGTCGTGACCATCCTGACGTTCGGTCAGAGCCGACTGGAAAAACGCTTCGCCCGTGGCGCTGGCAAACGTAACTGAGCCTCAGGAGGCGCAATCATGCTGAACATCGTCAAGGCGGTAGACGTCAACAAGTTCTTCGGCGACTTCCAGGCGCTCAAGAACGTGAATCTGGAAATCCCTCACGGCGAAGTGCTGTGCATCATCGGCCCGTCAGGCTCGGGCAAAAGCACCTTGCTGCGTTGCATCAACCAGCTGGAAAAAGTCGACGCTGGCGGCTTGTGGGTGGATGACGAAATCCTCGGTTTCCGTACCGACGGCCACAAGCTGGTGGAACTGAGCGACGTACAAATCGCTAAACAGCGGCTCAAGACCGGCATGGTGTTTCAGCGTTTCAACCTGTTCGCCCACATGACAGTGCTGGAAAACATCATCGAAGGGCCCTCCCAGGTGCTGCGCCAACCTGTTGAGGATTGCCGCGAACTGGCCATGGAACTGCTCAAGCGTGTCGGCCTGGAAGCCAAGGCCAATGCTTATCCCATCGAGCTTTCGGGTGGTCAGCAGCAACGTGTTGCCATCGCCCGTGCCTTGGCCATGCGCCCCAAGCTGATGCTTTTCGATGAGCCGACTTCGGCGCTTGACCCTGAGCTGGTCGGGGAAGTGCTGTCGGTCATGCGCGACCTGGCCAAAAGCGGCATGACCATGATCGTGGTCACTCACGAACTGGGCTTTGCCCGGGAAGTGGCCAACCGCGTGGTGTTCATGGATGCCGGGCAAATCATAGAGACGGGGGCACCGGAAGACGTGCTGATGAACCCGCGCAATCAACGCACCCAGGATTTTATTGCTGCCGTTCTGAATTGATCCCTAACCCTTGCTGAGGATGTCCGATTTGAAAACTTTCGCGCTTACCGCTACCGCTGTACTGTCCGCCCTGATTTCGGTTTCGAGCTGGGCAGCCGACACTCACGCACTGCCAAAATCCATCAAGGAAAAGGGCTTCATTGCTGCGGGTATTGCCCCGAATTATCCTCCGATGGATTTCAAGGACCCGGCAACCGGCAAACTGACCGGCGTCGATTACGACCTGGGTACCGAAATTGCCAAGCGTCTGGGTACTGAGATCAAGTGGCAGGAAACCGCTTTCGAGCAAATGGTCAGCGGCCTGGCAACCAACCGTATCGACATCGTGCTGTCGGGTATGACCGACACCCCTGAGCGTCAGCAGACCGTGGACTTCGTCGACTACTTCAGCACAGGCCCGCAGTTCTACACCCTCGAATCGCAGAAAGACCTGAAGACCGTTGAAGACATGTGCGGCAAGAAGATCGGCACCAGCCGTCGCACCACGTTCCCGGTGGAGATCGCCAAATGGAGTGACGTGAATTGCGTCGCCAAAGGCAAACCGGCCATCACCGTAGTCGGTACCGAAGGCAGCGCTGATGCACGTGCGCAACTGCGTCAGTCGCGCCTGGACGCCGCCGTGCAAGGCAGCGAAACCCTGCCGTACATTCAGGGCCAGGAACCTGGCGTATTCAAAGTTCTGGGTGAGCCATTGGCTCGTCAGCTCACCGGTCTGGGCGTTGCCAAACATAATCCGGAGCTGAGCGCAGCGATCATCGCCACCCTCAACGACATGATCAAAGACGGCACCTACGAGCAGATCCTCGGCAAGTGGCAGCTCCAGAACGGCGCAGTCAAAGAAGCGGTTCTGAACGGCGCCAAGTAAGCCAAACGACACTCGCCCATGGATCGGGCGGGTGATGCTCAACGGTTTGCAATGGAGACGCCCATGTTTGCCACCCACGATCTGCGCTGGCCCGATAACGCCCGCGCCAGCGTCGCCCTGGCGTTCGATCTGGACGGCCCGACCGGTGCTGCGATGCTCGACGGTTCGATCTGGCAGAAACCGGAATACTTCACTTTCGGCAGCTACGGCCCCTATCGCGCCTTGCCTCGCCTGCTGGATATGCTTAAAGCCCATGCCACACCGGCGACATTTTTTGTCCCGAGCTGGGTGGTGGAAAACTGGCCGCGCCAGTGCCAGTCAATCATCGAACATGGCCACGAAGTGGCTTATCACGGCTATCGCCACGAATCTTTTTTCGCCCTGGACCTGCAAGCCCAGCGCGACGTCATGAAAGTCAGCGCCGACATTTTCAAACGTTATCTGGGCATCACTGCCACAGGTTTCCGCACGCCTTCAGGCGACTGGCACAAAGAAACACCCGCCCTGCTCATGGACTGCGGCGTGACCTACTCCAGCAGCATGCGTGGCGACGACCGCCCGTACTTCATCGAAGTGCCCGGTCAGCCAGACGGCTTAGTGGAAATCCCCGGGCGCTGGGAACTGGACGATTACGCCTCGCTGGCTTACACCCGGGCGCCGAATTATCCCGCCGGGCTGGACCGCATCGCCAGTTACGACCAGACGCTGGACAACTGGTGTAGCGAGTTCGACGGCACCTATCGCGAAGGTCTGTGCATGACCACGCTGTTCCACCCCAAGATCAGCGGCAAACCGGGGCGCATCGGCATTCTGGAACGCTTTCTCGAACACATGCACAGCCATCCGGATGTCTGGTTCGCCACGTGCAACGACGTCGCCAACTTTTGGCTCAAGGAGCACCGCCATGAGTGAAGCCCGTTCAACCTGGCCTGCACCGTATCGCTGCGCAGTGGTCATCACGTTCGACTACAACGATGTGCACGGCATCCTGACTCAGGTCCCGGCCATCGCAGGGCGGGATAAAAGCCTCTCGGTCTGGCGCTACGGCACCACGCGCGGCGTGCAACGCGTGCTGCAGATTCTGGCTGATCAGAACCTGCCATCGACCTGGTGCATCCCCGGTATTGTTGCCGAGGAAAATCCGCAGGTGATTCAAGCCATCAACGCTGCCGGGCACGAAATCGCCTGTTCGGGTTATCGCCATGAAGACTTTTCAGCACTGGATCTCACCGCACAACGCGCCTCGCTAAAACGAGGCTGCCAGGTCATCGCCGAGATGACCGGTCAGCGTCCCAGCGGCTTTCGCGCACCCGCGGGCAGTTATGCACCGGGCTTCGTCGATGCCTTACGCGAAGAAGGCATCGCCTGGTCGTCGTCCTGGGCAGGCGATGATCTGCCCTACCTGCATCCGGCAACCAACGCTGACAGCCAACCGCTGGTTGAACTGCCGCTGCACTGCGAGCTGGAAGACGAGCCTTACTTCGCCTTCAACCTTGCGCCTGCCGTGCCGGTCAGCCAGGCGCGAATCGGCTCCAGCGCCGAGGTGTTGAAAAACTGGCAGCATGATTTCAATGGCTTCCACCGTTTTGGCCTGTGTTACGTGCTGCGCCTGCACCCGGAAACCTTGGGCACTGTTGGCCGCAGCGGCTTGCTGCTGGAGCTGTTGACTTGGCTCAAGGCCCAACCGGATGTCTGGTTTGCCACTGCCGAGGAGGTCGCCGACTGGTGGAGCGGTAACCACAACACCCTGCCTGAAGATCACCCGGCTGCGGTGTTTGAGCGGCATTACAACGTGCAGAACGCCTGACAAGCTGACGCCTTACGTTGATTCTGTAGGAGCTGCCGAAGGCTGCGAAGGCGGTGCATCAGGAATAATGCCATCGCAGCCTTCGGCAGCTCCTACAGAGATAGCGATCATTCCCATTTATGAGCCTCTTTTCATGAGCAACGCCGTTGAAACCCTCAGTCAATTCATCTGTCGTACTTCATTCGATGAATTACCCGAAGCGCTGGTCGTTAAAGCCAAGCAGCATCTGCTCGACACCTTGGGCGCTGCGCTGGCCGGGTCGCAAACTCCTCTGACGCAAAATGCATTGCGTGCCATGAACGCCAGCGAAGCAGAAGGCGCATCGGTGATCTGGGGGGCCGACTATGGGTTATCGGCCCGCAACGCAGCGCTGATCAACGGGATCGCCGCGCACGCACTTGAGCTGGATGATTCAGGCGGTTGCGATCACTCCGGCGCGGTCGTCGTTCCGGCGATGCTTGCGGTGCTACCGCTGTGCGAGCCGATGCCGGACGGCAAAGAGCTGATCACCGCCATGATCATCGGCTACGACGTGGCGCGCCGGGTGCTTGAAGCTTGCGGGGGCTATTCACCCCACAACGAAGCGGGATGGCACTCCACTGGAACCTGCGGTGTATTCGGCGCGGCAGCGGCATGCGCACGGTTGCTGAGGCTTGATGAGCAACAGACCGGATCGGCACTGGGCCTTTCAGCCAGTATGAGTGGCGGTTTGTGGGCGTTCATTCACGATGGTGCCGACAGCAAAAAACTCCATGCCGGACGCCCGGCCGAAGGCGGTGTACTCGCAGCATTGCTCGCCCGAGAAGGCATCACCGGGCCGACGCAGGTGTTCGACGACGTGTGGGGCGGATTCTTGCGCACACTCGCTCGCGACACGGCACAACCTCAAGCGCTGACAGAAGGCTTGGGCGAGGTCTGGAAACTGGCACGCTGCTCCATCAAACCGTATGCGGCGTGCCGTGGCACCCACTCGGCCATCGACGCGATTGGGCAGTTGCTGAGCGAGCTGCAAATCAATGCAGACCAGGTGAAATCCATCAAGGTGAACGCCAGCGCGTTTCTGGTGGACATGTGCGCCGGGCTCGACACGCAAACCCTGGCGGCTGCGCAAATGAGCCTGCCGTACGCCCTGACGGTGCGTTGCGTACTGGGCCATGCGGGGCTTGATGCATACGAGGAGAAAAAGCGCACATCACCGGCGTTACTGGCGTTCATGCAGAAGATTCAAATGCACGTCGATGCGTCGCTTGCGCCACTGGATGAGCCGCATGTCATCCTGATCTGCGAAGACGGGCGTAGCGCTTCATTGCAAATCAAAACCCCGCTGGGCGGCCCATTGAACCCGATTGGCGACAGCGAGCTGTGGCAGAAATACAGCTCGCTGGCCACCCGCGCTTTGCCCGCCATGCAAGCCGAGCACCTGGGCGAACTGTGCATGAATCTGCAGCACATCACTGATCTGCAGGAGATGCTGGATTTGCTGCGCGCGCCTTAGGCGAAACAGGCGGCGCCCAACGATGAGAGGCTGGAATGCAATCATCTGTGGGAGCAGAGCTTGCTCGCGATAAGGCTTGATGCGATCTGAAGTGAACCGCGTTCAACCTTATCGCGAGCAAGCTCTGCTCCCACATTGAATTGCATCAGTTTCATACCTTCTTGCGATACCCCTCAACAATCGCCGAGAAGTCCTTGCCGCCCTCGCCGCGCAGGCTCATCGCCTGATACAGCTGTTGCGCCACCGCGCCGAGGATCACCGGTTGGTGTGCGACCCGCGCCGCCTCTGTGGCCAGGCCAAGATCCTTGAGCATCAGCTCGGCACCAAAGCCGCCGGTATAACCTCGGGAAGCTGGCGCGGTGTCGACGATGCCCGGCCATGGGTTGTACATCTCGGAACTCCAGCAGCGCCCTGTCGAGGTGTTGATGATTTTCGCCAACACCTCAGTGTCGATGCCCAACGAATCGCCCAGCGCCATGGCTTCGGCCACGCCGATCATGGAGATACCCAGCAGCATGTTGTTGCAGATTTTGGCGATTTGCCCGGTGCCGATGCCACCGCAATGAACGATGTTCTTGCCCATCTGCGCCAGCACTGGCTTGAGCGTTTCGAAATGCTCGTCGCTGGCACCGACCATGAACGTCAGCGTACCTGCCTGCGCGCCGCCGGTACCGCCGGAAACCGGCGCATCGCCCAGGCTCACGCCTTGCTTAGCCGCTGCGGCAGCCACTTCGCGAATGGTTTGCGGGTCAATGGTGCTGCAATCCACTGCGGGCACCCCTGAGCCGATACCCGCGAGCACGCCGTCCTCACTGAGATAGACGCTGCGAACATGGGCGGCAGCGGGCAGCATGGTGATCACCAGTTCAGCGCCTTGAGCTGCATGTTTCGGCGATTCGCTGATGCGCCCGCCCAATCCAGCCAGCCCATTGAGGATGGTGGTGTTGAGGTCGAACAGATGCAGATGATGCCCGGCCTTGAGCAGATTACGGGCCATCGGCGCGCCCATGTTACCCAGGCCGATGAATGCGATTTTCATTGTTGTTCTCCTTGTGTTTCAAACCCACCGCAATTCCCTGTAGGAGCTGAGCTTGGTCTGGGCGGCATTCCGACGATAAGGCTGGACACGGTTCACTCTAGAATTGCGGTGCACCTATCGCGAGCAAGCTCAGCTCCCACAGGATTTTTCTTCTACTTGAGGTTTATGGTGGTATTCACCCCGTCATTGACGCTGTCATCGTCAAACCAGCGGCTGGTGACGGTCTTGGTCTGAGTGTAGAACTGCACTACCTGTTTGCCGTATGGACCGAGGTCGCCGAGCTTGGACCCGCGTGAACCGGTGAAGCTGAAGAACGGCACGGGCACCGGAATCGGGATGTTGATGCCCACCTGCCCCACGTCGATTTCACTCTGAAACTTGCGTGCTGCCGCACCACTCTGGGTGAACAGGCCGGTGCCATTGCCATACGGATTGGCGTTGACCAGCGCGATGGCCTGATCAAGCGTGTCGACTTCCAGCACGACCAGCACCGGACCGAATATCTCCTGCGTGTAGATCTGCATGTCCGTGGTTACGCCAGAGAACAGCGTCGGCCCGACAAAATTGCCATCTTCAAAACCCGGCACCTTGATGTCTCGGCCGTCCAGTTCCAGCTTCGCGCCTTCCTTCACTCCGCTTTCGATCAGGTCCAGAATCCGCTGCTTTGCGCGTCTGGAAATGACTGGGCCGACATCGGTACCCGCCTCGCTTCCAGCATTGACCTTGAGTTTCTGAGCAAGGGCTTTAAGGTCCGGCAGCCACTGTTTCGCCGCTCCGACCAGGACGACCACCGACGTGGCCATGCAACGCTGACCGGCAGCGCCGAAACCGGCCCCGACCAGCGCGTTCAGGGTTTGCTGACGATTGGCGTCGGGCAGCACCACGGCATGGTTCTTCGCGCCCATCATCGATTGCACCCGTTTGCCATGCTGACCGGCAAGGTTGTAGACGTGAGTGCCGACGGCCGTGGAGCCAACAAAGGACACGGCTTTGATTTCACTGTGGGTGCAGATGGCGTCCACCACCTCTTTGCCGCCATGCACCACGTTGAGAACGCCCGGCGGAACACCCGCCTCTACGGCGAGTTCGACCAGCAACATGGTCGACATCGGGTCCTGTTCGGAGGGCTTGAGCACGAAGGTATTGCCGCAGGCAATGGCCATCGGGAACATCCACAGCGGGATCATTGCCGGGAAGTTGAATGGGGTGATGCCAGCGCAGACGCCCAAGGGTTGGCGCAACGTATAAGTATCAACGCCGCCTGCCACGTTTTCGGAGAACTCGCCCATCTGCAGGCTGCCAATGGAGCAGGCGTGCTCAACCACCTCCAGGCCGCGGAAGATATCGCCCTCGGCATCCGCGATGGTCTTGCCCTGCTCCGCGCTCAGCACTGCTGCGATACGAGGCGAGTGTTCACGAATCAGGGCCTGCAGTTTCAGCATGATGCGCATCCGCGCACCGATCGGCGTATGGCGCCAGGTCTGGAACGCCTTGTGTGCGGCGGCCACGGCGGCATCGACTTCGCCGGAGGTGGCGAACGGCACCTGAGCCAGCACTTGCTGGGTCGCCGGGTTGATAATGTCGTGCCACTCGGTGCTTTGTGATTCCACCCATTCGCCGTCGATCAGTAGCTTGACTCGATCCACGTTATTGTCCTTTTTGTTCGGGGAAGCGTTCATCGAAATCTCCTGATCAAACAGTTATTCGGGACTCGGGCTGGACGCCCGATGCCGAGGCGGATCACGCTTCATCAGCGCGGTACAAACCAGAGCCACAACACCCATACCCACCAGATAAACGATCACGTAATGCGGGCTGCCATCGGCGTAAGCCAGCAGCTTGGTGGCGATCATCGGCGCGAAACCACCGCCTAATACGCCAGCCAGTTGTACTGAAACCGAGATCCCGCTGTAACGGATTTCTGCCGGAAACTGCCGGGCGAACAACAGAGATTCCGGGGCATACAGGATCGGGAAGATCACCCCTACCGCCAGCACCATCGCCCACCAGACCAACACCGGCTCACGGGTGCCGAGCATGGCGAAGAAGGGATAAGCGAATGCGCACAGCAGCAGTAGACCGGCGAAGTACAAACGGCGCTGGCCGACTTTGTCCGAGAGGTAGCCGCAGAACGGCATCGTGATCAATGAAAGGGCCGCGCCCGCGGTAATCGCATTGAGCACATCGGCGCGTGGAATCTGTAGCTGATTGGCCGCATAGGCCAGAGCAAAGGTCACCGACATGTAAAACCAGGCGTTCTCTGCGGTGCGCGCGCCAATAATCGTCAGGGTTTCCCGTGGATGTTCACGCAGCACTCTGAACAGCGGCACCTTGACGGCGATTTTGTCCTGCTTGAGCTTTTCGAAATCAGGCGACTCCGGGACCTTCAGACGGATCAGCCACCCGACGCCCAGCAATACGATGCTGGCAATAAACGGCAGTCGCCAGCCCCAACTGAGCATGTCTTCTTCGGGAAGTTTAGCGACCATGCCCATGGCCAGCGTAGCCAGTACTAGACCTGCACCCACACCGGTTTGCGGCAGGCTCCCATAGAAGCCTTTTTTGCCTTCGGGCGCATGTTCGACGGCCATCAACACCGCGCCGCCCCATTCGCCACCGACCGCCATACCTTGCAGAAAGCGCATGACCACCAGAATCAGCGCCGCCCAGTAACCGATCTGCTCATACGTGGGAATCAGACCGATGATGATGGTCGGAATCCCCATCATCATCAGCGTCATCAACAGCATGGATTTGCGCCCGATGCGGTCGCCGAAATGCCCGAAAATAATCCCGCCCAAAGGCCGCCCGAGAAAGCCCACTGCATAGGTGGCGAATGCCGCCAATACGCCGGTGATCGGGTCCAGTGCCGGAAAGAAGATTTTGTTGAAGATCAGAGCGGCGGCAGTGCCGTACAGGAAAAAGTCGTACCACTCGATGGTAGTGCCCGCCATGCTCGCCGCACCGGCAAGACGATAGGATTTGGTTTTCTTCGCGGGACCGGCATCGAGTGCACCAGCGTCCGCCGTCATTGCGTCCTTCATAAACTCCTCCGCTTATTTATTGTTGTGCAGGGTGTTATGTCGTGGGGTGTTGCCTGGGATTGTGAAGCTGTTAAGCCCAACTCATCCTATGAATTGAAATCCATTCCCTGTAGGAGCTGCCGAAGGCTGCGAGACGTAAATCCTGACGCACCGCCATCGCAGCCTTCGGCGCTCCTACAGGTCCAGCGCCAACCGGCTCTGTGTTTACTGGCTGCGTTGGAGTATAGATGTGCAAACTTCTAACAAGAACGCACATAAAAGCAGGACCAACATGCAAAAAAACATCACCTCCCTGAGCAGCCTGAACTGGGATGACCTGAAGTTTTTCCTTGAAGTGGCCCGCACCCGCAAGGCCAGCACTGCAGCCAAACGTCTGGCGGTGGATTACACCACGGTGTCGCGACGCATTACTTCGCTGGAGGGCTCGCTCGGGACGCTGTTGTTTGAGAAGTCCCGCAATAACGGTTTCGTCCTCACTGCCGAGGGGCAACGATTGCTGGGCTATGCCGAGTCCATCGAAAGCACCCTGCATTTGGCCTGCGAGCAGGTTTCAGGATCAGGCCTGGCGTTATCCGGGCATATTCGCATCGGCTGTACCGAAGGCTTTGGCAGTTTTTTCATCACGCCGCAGCTCAGCCATTTTCTTGATAACTACTCAGACATCTCGGTAGACATTCTGCCGCTGCCGCACTTCATCAGCCTTTCCAAGCGAGAAGCCGATATCGTCATCGCCCTGGAACGCCCGGAACATGGGCCTTATGTGTGCTGCAAACTGTGCGACTACAACCTGCGCCTGTATGCGACCCAGGACTATCTCGACGCTCATGCGCCCATCAATAGCAGCGCCGACCTGACCGCGCATACGTTCATCAGCTACGTGGATGATCTGGCGTTCAGTTCCGAACTGCTTTACCTCAGCAATCTGCTGCCCGGCGCGCAGGCGCAACTGCGCAGCACCAGCGTGATTGCCCAATACCTCGCGGCGCTGCAAGGACGTGCACTGGCCATCTTGCCGTGCTTTCTAGCCGCTCAGGACTCGCGGTTGATACCGGTACTGCCAGAGGAGGTGAACATCACCCGACATTTCTGGATGTACTGTCGGGAGGACTTGAGGAAGTTGAAGCGGATTACGGTGCTGTGGGATTACATTCGGGAAGTGACGGAGTTGAATCAGGGACTGCTGCTGGGGCAATCGCGGGAACTGAGGTTTGCGGATCAGTCGTGAGCAGCTCAGCTCAGGAATGTATAAGACGTGGGACCGGATTTATCCGGGAAGAGGCCAGTACAGCCACAATATTTCCATGACCAGACATACAGCTGTCGCGCAGCAAACACTGGATTTGCAGGAGCTCACCGAGGTTACGAGGCCAGCGATAGCGGAGTATCAGACACACCGTCATCGCTGGCCTCGTAACCTCGGTGAGCTCCTACAGGACAGGGTTCACTTGGAAGATTGCGTTTTGCTTGATTGGTCGGCCATGTCAGAGCGCGCAGACCAGGCTCACTTGCTCACTGTTAAACCACCGGTCAATGTCTTCCGGTGGCATTGGCCGCGAAAACAGGTAGCCCTGCGCCGACATACAGCCCAGGCTTTTCAGCGCATCCAGTTCGGCCTCGGTTTCCACCCCTTCGACGATGCACTCAAGCTGCATGTCGTGACACAACGCAATCAGCGATTTGACGATCTTGAAGCTGGCCGGGTTGAGGTGCAGGTCGGTAACGAAGGTGCGGTCGACCTTGAGTTTGGTCAGGGACAGGGCATGTATCTGGCTAAGGCTCGAATACCCGGTACCGAAGTCATCCAGGGAAATGCCGCAGCCCAGGTTGCGAAACAGGGCGATGGCGGCTTGAGTCTGGGCCAGGTCCTGAATAACCGCCGTTTCGGTGATTTCAAGGTCCAGGCACGCCGGATCGAATCCGCTGTCCTTGATGACCTGCACGATAATCTGCGCCGCCTCTTCCGACCCGCAGTCATGCGCGGACAGGTTGAACGATAGATGAACCCCGGCGGGCCAGGACTTTGCAGTCCGTAGGGCCTTGGTCAGCAGCGGCACAGTGAGGCGGTTGACCATGCCGATGCGTTCGGCGATGGGGATAAATTCACTGGGCGGAACGTTACCCAATTCAGGGCTTTTCCAACGAGCCAGTGCTTCGAACGCTACGGTGCGCTGAGTGCAGATGTCCATGATCGGCTGGAAGACCACGTGAAACTCTTCGTGCAAGTCAGCCCTGCGCAGTGCCTGCTCGGTGAGCCCTTGCCGATTGAGTTGCTGACGGTGGGCAGCGGAAAACATACAGACCGTACCGGGTCTGTTCCGCTTGCTTTGGTAAAGCGCGTAATCGGCGTACTCATAGACTTCGGTTTCGCTGGCCGCCAGATCAGGAAATGTTGCGATGCCGAAGGAAGCACTGATCTGAATTGGAATATCCACGAGCATGAACGGCTCACGCATTTGCGCACAGATCAGCTCACCGAAAGTACGCAATTGCTCGTCGCTTTTGGCATCGGTCATGATCAACGCAAACTCGTCTCCGCCCAGTCGGGCCAGGTGCACGCCGTCATCGAGCAGACCTGTCAGACGTTGTCCGACCTGATACAGCAGCTTGTCGCCAATGCTGTGGCCGTAAAGATCATTCACCGGTTTAAAGCCGTCCAGGTCGATTAAGCCAACCGCCAGACGCACGTCCTGCTCGCGGGCATTCGTCAGCAAGGATTCCAGTTGAGAAAAAAACTGTCGGCGGTTTGCCAGCCCGGTCAGGCTGTCCATGTTGGCGAGGCGACGGTTCTCGTTACTGAGCCTTTCAGTGCTGGCCTGCATGTTCACCAGGCGGGTGAAATCGCCGTACTGGGCTTTCAGAATGACGAGCATCGCAACGGAGACCAGCAGCACATCAATCGCAGTGGCGATAAACGTGATGTTGTTGGTCGACGCGAAAAAAATCACAAACGCTGTGTTGACCACAACGGTGGTCGCCAGCGCGGCGGGGAGCAAATGCATCATGCAAAAGATGCAGCCGATGACCGTAATCGCCATGTAGAACGCGACATGAGCCTGACCGTAGCTATCGCCATACGGAAACAGCGCCAGCGACCACGCGGTAAACCCGGCCGCGACAAAGGGCGCAAGACGATTCGTACGCTTCAAGGCAGCCAGCATCTTTGTCGGGCTGGGTATGCGGTTACGGGTTCGCCACCACTCCGCGGCACGGATGACGCCGAATACCGTCATGATCAGCGGGCAATACACGGCCAGCCAGCGCGGCGCCAATGAATAGTGAGTGCCCGCCAACACCAGCGTATTGATAAGCAGAATGAAATACATCATCGGCAGTTGTCGGGACAACGCGATGTATTGGGCTTTGACCAAGCCGGGGTTGTCGTGAGGCACAGACATAAGCGCTCGCAAATTGGCGAGCAACGTTTTCTTCATGAGGCGCAGCTCTGAAATTTCAACCAGTTGTAAACCGACCGGATCTCCGTTCCAGTTTGGGCCAAGTGCATCAATGGACAGTGCGCTTACTTATTCGTGTCGGCCGGATGACAGGATTATGAAAACCTTCCGATGAATGGTGGCTATTTGATTGTAGATCACGTTTTCAAGTCGGGATGGGAACACCCAGCCATTCTTCAAATTCGTCGACCGGCATGGGTCGGCTGATCAAGTAGCCTTGGCCCGTGTCACAACCAGCATTGCGCAGGAACGCCAGTTGCTCCGGGGTTTCAATCCCTTCGGCGGTGACGGTGAAACCCAGTGCATGACCTAATTCAATAACCGCCTGGGTAATCGCGACGTAGGCTTTGTCATGAGGCAGACCGGAAACGAACGTGCGATCTATCTTCAGGTTGTCGATGGGCAAGTCTTTCAAATACGCCAGGGACGAGTAGCCCGTGCCGAAATCATCGACGGCGACAGTCAGCCCCATGCTGCGCAACTGACTCAGTACCGTGTGCGCCAACTCCTGGCGATTCATGATCAGGCTTTCGGTGACTTCAATTTCCAGCGCCTGGGGCGGCAGGTCATGGCGCTGCAAAGCCAGCCGCACGTCTTCGACAAAATTTCCGCGTTCTATTTGCAGCACTGCCACGTTGATCGCCACGTGCCGGGTAAATACTCCGCTATCGCGCCAGCGCCGGGCCTGACGGCACACGTGCTCCAGCACCCACTGGCCAATAGAGACGATCAACCCGGTGCGCTCTGCAAGCGGGATAAAATCGGCAGGCGACACCAGCCCAAGCGTCGGGCTGCGCCATCTGATCAGTGCCTCCGCCCCCTCAACCCGGCCACTTTTCAGATCCAGCTTGGATTGATACCAGACCTCGAACTCATTGCGCTCAAGTGCCTGACGCAGTGCGGCCTCCAGCGCCACTCGCGCCTGAATCAGCGTGGTCATATGCGGCTGGTAGAAGCAGAAATCATTGCGCCCGCCTTCTTTGGCGGCGTACATCGCCGTATCGGCCTGAGTCAGCAGCGCCTGGGCGGTAGCGCCATTCGCGGGGTACATCGTGACGCCGATACTGGCGGTCACGAGTGCAGCGGTGCCCTCCAGATCGAACGGTTCCTGTAACGATCGCAGGATCATCCCCACCACAGGGACGGCGTCCGCCTCGCATTCAAGCCCGTCGAGAATGAAACCAAACTCATCGCCCCCCAATCGGGCGACAACATCCCCGAACCTCACCGCATCGACAAAACGGCGAGTGGCGTGTTGCAGCAATAAATCCCCCATGGGGTGGCCAAGACTGTCGTTGACCATTTTGAAACCATCCAGATCCAGCATCAGCACGGCCATGCAGTTGTTTTGCCGCTTTGCCTGCTCAATGCCTTGATTCAGCTGTTTGTGGAACAACACCCGATTAGGCAGGCCGGTCACCGAGTCAAAATGAGCCAGACGCTCAAGCCCCCGTTCAGCCTCCTTGCGAGCGGTGATATCGCGAACGATCGCGTACGTCACCTGCTCGTGTGCAAGCTGCATGGTGCACAGCGTCACCTCGGTGGGGAAGACACTGCCATCCACACGCTTGTGGTCCCATTCAAAACGCAATGAACCCTCACGCTCGACCTCGGCCCTCAAAGCTGCAGCTTTGTCCGCGGAGGACTGACCATCCGGCTGGAACTGCGGTGAAATATCGGCGACGGTAACGCTCGGGAATGCAGGGCCCTCGAACCCCAAAGCTCGAAGCCCAGCAGAGTTGCCCAGGTTAATCCGCCCATCCTGGCCTCTGATCCAGATAGGGTCAGGAGAGCGCTCGAACAAGGTGCGAAAACGATCCTCACTTTGTACCAACGAAGAGGAAATATTTTCCCGCTCGGCGATTTCATCGCGCAGCTCGGAATTTCGCCGACGAATCAGTCGGTGATTAAGGCTGGCCTGCAGAATAAAAATGCTCAGCAGCAGCGATGTGGAAATCGCCAGAAGAAAAAGCGAGGAGTCGATAATGGTGACTTTTGCCCAGCCAGCTTTGGGCTGAGCCGCCAGTTGCCAAGTGCCACCGGGAATACTGACCTCGACTAAAACTGGATCGCTCTGAAAAAGCGCTGCATCGCCGTAAATCATCCCGCCCTCAGCCCCATGGCCATCCTGACCGCGCAGCGCAACTTTCAGCCCTTCCTCTTCCTCAATGCCGCCCGCCTTCAATAACGCGTCAGTACCGGCAACCACGGAAACGAGCCCCCAATAAGCATCATGCTCATGACGGGCAGACAGGAAAACAGGACGCCGGTAGATCAACTCCCGGCCCCCCTGGTACAAGGTCACAGGTCCGGCCAGCAACGCGGCACCCGACAGGCGCGCTTTCACAATAAGGGGGAACTGTTCCGGGCGGGTACTATAGTTCAGCCCGATAATCCCCTCGTTGCCTGCCAGAGGGTAGGTATCCTGAATCACATCACCGGGCGCGATGACAATGTGGCGAATGTAAGGGACAGCCTCGATTGCGCTTTGAGCCATGCGCCTGAAATGCTGTGGGGAAATACTGCCGTCGATGCTGATGAGCTGCGCGATACCCTCGGTGCCACTGAAAGCAAATCGAACGCGCTCCGCCAATCGCGTCCCCAGACTGCTGAGCTGCAACGTCACGCCATCTCGCTCGCTGTCTCGAGAGCGTGCGTTATCCAATGCGCCCAATCCATAGGAAAGGACAGCACCGATGAACAGCACCCCAAGAGGTAAAAGGAAGGTGCTGTAGGAGCCCTTATAACGGCTCGCTGTTGCCTGGGCTTCGTTCACATGCAGCTACCCATGTACGCCGATAAAAGAAATTCGAGTGCACCTCATCATCGACCTGAATCACCGTTCCTTGAGCGGCATTTTCAACTATCAATTTGGCCAATGATGGGTACCAATAGCATTGACTTCTTAATAAATCTCAGCGGCGTAGCATTGCCTCCATACCGAGTTAACAACTAACCCGATCTGGAGCAACTACCATGAAAACTTCAAAACTGATTTTCGGCCTGACCTTCTCCGTACTGGCTTCAAGTGCTTTCGCGTCTCCACAGCTTCCAAGCCTTCCAGGCAACAACGACACCAACCTGATAGACCCTACTCCGGCAGTCATCGTTGTGGCTGAAGGTGGCGCAGTTCATACCAACGTCGGTGCAAACCGCATCGCTGCTGATGGCGCTGACCGCGTCGGTGCTAACCGTCTGACTTCTGATGGTGCTGATCACGTCGGTGCTAACCGTCTCGCTGCTGATGGTGCTGACCGCGTCGGTGCTAACCGTGTCGCTGCTGATGGTGCTGACCACGTTGGTGCTAACCGTGTCGCTGCTGATGGTGCTGATCACGTCGGTGCTAACCGTGTCGCTGCTGATGGTGCTGACCACGTTGGTGCAAATCGTCTGAGCTGATTTCATCTGCTCTTCAAACAGCCCGGCTTTGGCCGGGCTTAATTTTGCCTGCAATAAAGCCTTGTGATCATAGGGTATATATAAAGCCGCCTAACCAACACACTCTGCGAAAGAGGTAATTGGATCCAATAACCTGCGTGATAATTAACTCAACAAATATGATGTCCGATATCTGCTTAAAACTTTTCCGCGATTAAAAACTGGTGATCAAACAACTGCTTGAAACTGTGCATTACTTTTTGACGACCGGCCATTCAGGTTCGCAAACCATTGCCGATAGGGTGTTGTACAGATGTCTCGCTGCCTTAAAAAAATAACGCTCCGGCTGTGATTGATCTTCCAAGCAAAAAAACTCGTGGAGAAACACAATGAACAGCTGGTTTGCCAATATCAGCGTCAATATGAAGCTCGCCCTCGGTTTTGGGCTCGTGCTTATTTTTACTGCCATCCTCGCTCTGACTGGCTGGAACAGCCTGAGCAAACTCATTGACCGCAGCAACTGGATGAGTGACATCACTGAACTCAATGCCCAGTTGACCAAATTGCGCGTGACGCGCCTGCAGTACATGGTCGCAGACGGTGACGACACCGTGGCTCAGACCGTTCAGGTGGCCCTGGATGGCTTCCAGGCTCAGCAGGAAAAACTGCTGAAAAGCTTCAAGAGCCCGGAAAACATTGCACTGTTGAAGCAACTGAGCACGGTAATCGCCGAATATGAAAAAGGCCTCGCAGAAATGCGCGCCGGTTACAAAGCCAGCAATAGCGCACGCGATTCAATGGGCGCTCATGCCGACAAAGGCAACGCGCTGGTCGATCAGCTCTACGCCGATGTCTTGAACCTGGGCGCAGATGACGAACGTCGTTTTGAACAGTATCAAGCCATCAGCAAGGTCAAACAGGACCTGATGCTCGCGCGTTATGAGACTCGCGGCTATACCGGCAACACCACGCCTGAAAATGAGCAAAAGGCGCTGAACCAGATCGAGAACGCGGTCAAAGGTCTGCAAGCCACTCAATCGACTTTCAGCGGCGTACAAGCTGACCGTCTCAAGCAGCTGGAAGCCGAGCTGGGCGAGTACCGCGCCTCTTTGATTGACTTCAAAACCACCATTGCTAGCCTCGCGGTACTGCGCAAAAACATGACAACCCAAGGCGCAACCATCGTCAAACTCAGCGATGACATGTACCAGATCCAGCTGGATCGTCGCGACATCGAAAGCGCTGACGCACGCAACATGCAATTGATCTGCACCCTGCTTGCCCTGGTACTGGGCGTATTGGCGGCAGTGATCATCACGCGTCAGATCACCCGTCCATTGAAAGATACCCTGGAAGTTGTCGAGCGCATCGGCTCCGGCGACTTGTCGCACACCATGGTCGTGACCCGTCGCGACGAACTGGGTGAACTGCAACAGGGCATTCAGCGCATGGGTACAACCCTGCGTGATCTGATCGGCAATATCCGTGACAGCGTTGTGCAGATTGCCAGCGCCGCAGAAGAACTGTCTGCAGTCACCGAGCAGACCAGCGCGGGTGTTAACAGTCAGAAAGTTGAAACTGATCAAGTGGCAACGGCCATGCACGAAATGTCGGCCACGGTGCAGGAAGTTGCACGTAATGCCGAGCAAGCATCCCACGCGGCATCGGTAGCCGATAAAGAAGCGCGCAACGGTGACAAAGTTGTCGGCGAAGCCATCGTGCAGATTGAACGTCTGGCAGCCGAGGTCGTGCGCTCCACTGACGCGATGACTCAGCTTGAACAGGAAAGCGACAAGATCGGCAAGGTCATGGACGTGATCAAAGCCGTCGCTGAGCAAACCAACCTGCTGGCCCTCAACGCTGCGATCGAAGCGGCGCGTGCCGGTGAAGCCGGTCGTGGTTTTGCGGTAGTCGCTGATGAAGTCCGCGGTCTGGCGCAGCGCACACAGAAATCCACCGAAGAAATCGAAGCGCTGGTCGCCGGTTTGCAGAACGGCACCCGTCAGGTTTCAAGCATTATGCTCAGCAGCCGTGAGCTGACTGAAAGCAGCGTGACCCTGACACGCAAGGCCGGTACATCGCTGGAAAGCATCACGCTGACGGTTTCCAACATTCAAGCGATGAACCAGCAAATCGCTGCCGCAGCGGAAGAGCAAAGCGCAGTCGCCGAGGAAATCAGCCGCAGCATCATCAACGTGCGCGATGTGTCCGAGCAGACCGCTTCGGCCAGCGAAGAGACCGCCGCATCCAGCGTTGAACTCGCCCGACTGGGCAATCAGCTGCAAATGCTGGTGAGCCACTTCAAGGTCTGACCCTTTTCAGTCAGCACCTCGCAATACACCTCAAGCCCGGCTAAATGCCGGGCTTGAGCGTTTCTGAAGCACGTATTTGCAAGATCGCCCCGACACCCTCGATAAAATGACGCCAAAAAATTGATGGCCAAGCGCCACAATTTTTAGTATTCATGCATTCATATATATCAATTTGTTTCAGGCTAGCGCCTCGATCAGTGATCAGCGTCGTCCGTTCATCTCTATCGCTGGCTCCCTTACTGCAGCTTTGGCAAGATTTCCAAGGAGTGTCATGAATACGTGGTTTGCAAATATCAGCGTCAAAATGAAACTGGCGCTGGGTTTCGGCGTAGTGCTGATTCTGACTGCCGTGCTTGCAGCCACCGGCTGGAGCAGCGTCAGCAAGCTGATTGAGCGCAGCGACAGAATGGTCGACATCACCCAGCTCAATGCTCTGCTGGACGACGTGAACTCCGCACGGTTGCAATATGTGGTGGATAAGGGCGACGAGAAAAGCGCGGCCGTGGCACAAACGGCACTGGATCAGTTCGATGCGCAACAAAATCGTCTTGCCACAGTATTTGCCAGCGCAACCAACCTGGGCAGCCTGCAGAAGATCAGTAGCCTCACCGCCGATTATCAGAAGTCGCTGAGCAAGATGCGCGAGGCCTACAAAACTGACGCCGCCGTACGCAAAGAGATGGGTGTCTATGCCGTCAAAGGCGCAGAGCTGATTGGTCAGATTCTGGATGACGTGATGCAGATGCCTTCAGGTGATGAACGCTTCGCTGCCTATCAGGACATCATGAAGGCCAAGGAAAACCTGGCACTGGTGCGCTACGAAGTCCGCGGTTATACCGGCAACGCGACGACGACCACCAAAGACAACGCGTTCCGGCAACTCGACACAGCACTCAAAGGCATGGAGCAGCTGTACGCGACCTTTGGAACCAGACATGGTGACAAGCTCAAGCAGCTAGAGGCTTCGCTGATCGGCTACCGTGCGGCGGTGCAGCGCTTCACAGCAGCAAACGCGGATGTCCTGGAAGCCACGAAAGAAACCCTTGAACAAGGGCGCGCGATCACTCAGGCAAGTGACGCCATGTACGACTTCCAGCTCAATGCTCGTGAACAGAACACCAGTCAGGCACGTACTCTGCAGATCACCTGCACGCTGCTGGCACTGGTATTGGGCACACTTGCGGCAGCCGTCATCACCCAACAGATCAACCGCCCGCTGCGGGACACGCTGAATGTAGTCGAGCGCATTGCCTCCGGCGATCTCACACACAGTACCGTCGTAACCCGCCGCGATGAACTGGGCGAATTGCAGCAAGGTATTCAGCGTATGGGCAGCACGCTGCGCGACTTGATCGGCGGCATTCGTGATGGCGTCACGCAGATTGCCAGCGCTGCCGAAGAACTTTCCGCAGTGACCGAGCAGACCAGCGCCGGGGTCAACAGCCAGAAGGTCGAGACTGACCAGGTTGCCACCGCCATGAACGAAATGTCAGCCACCGTGCAGGAGGTTGCCCGCAACGCAGAGCAAGCATCCCAGGCCGCTTCGGCAGCCGACAGCGAAGCCCGCGCAGGCGACAAAGTCGTCGGTGAAGCCATCGCACAAATCGAGCGTCTGGCTTCTGAAGTGGTGCGCTCCGCCGATGCGATGACTCAGCTGGAACAGGAAAGCGACAAGATCGGCAAGGTCATGGACGTGATCAAAGCGGTTGCCGAGCAAACCAACCTGCTGGCCCTCAACGCCGCCATTGAAGCGGCGCGCGCAGGGGAAGCCGGTCGTGGATTTGCCGTCGTAGCAGATGAAGTTCGTGGTCTGGCGCAACGGACCCAGCAATCGACCGAAGAAATCGAAAGCCTGGTCAGCGGCCTGCAAAACGGCACGCGTCAGGTTTCGAGCATCATGCTCAGCAGCCGCGAGCTGACCGACAGCAGCGTCGCCTTGACCCGCAAAGCCGGGACCTCGCTAGGCAGCATTACCCAGACGGTTTCCAGCATTCAGGCCATGAACCAGCAAATCGCCGCCGCTGCCGAGCAGCAAAGCTCTGTGGCTGAGGAAATCAGCCGCAGCATCATCAGCGTGCGCGACATCTCCGAGCAGACTGCCTCAGCAAGCGAGGAAACCGCAGCCTCCAGCGTTGAGCTGGCGCGTCTGGGTAATCAGTTGCAGACGATGGTGAGTCATTTCAGAATTTGACTTAAATCAGCCGCACGCTCACAGATGCTTTGTGCTCTGTGGGTTAGCGCGCTCCTGAGTAACCGGTCGAGCCTCTCGTCCATTCTCAGGCGAGCTCCAACCAGCCTGCCCTTGAGCAGGGTGAGTCATGCGCAACAACTCAAGCTCGAAGTGCCTTCGATCCTGCTGTGAAATTGAATCCAGTATTAACCCGATCGAAGCCATCGCCACCGCAACCAGCTCCAGCCCCGTTGCCAGGATAGCCAGCGGGATATGGTAGATGTACTGCTCACGGATCCAGTCGTTGATCACCGGGACGGCAGCGATCAGGCCCGCCAGCGCGAATATCAATGCGCAACCGCCAAAGAAAAGCATGGGTCGGTAATAGCGAAGGATGTTCCATATAGTACTCACGACCCGCACCCCATCCTTGACTGTGTTGAGCTTCGAAAAGCTCCCGCTGGGGCGGTCACGATAATCCGATGGAATTTCGACGATACGAAAACGCTTGTCGAGTGCGTGGAGCGTCATGTCAGTTTCAATTTCGAAACCTTCCACAAGTATCGGATAGCTTTTGACGAAACGCCGATTGAAAACCCGGTAACCGCTCATGATATCGGCCAGGTTTGCACCGAATAACCGGTTCACCAGGTCACGTACCAAACGGTTTCCAAACCCGTGCAATGCGCGCTTGTTCTCGACGGCATACTGCCCTTGGCTGTGCCTGTCACCCACGACCATATCGGCTTCGCCAGCCAGCACGGGCTTGAGCAATGCGTGAACATCAGATGCGGGATAAGTCAGGTCAGCGTCGGCCAGCACGTAGACTTCGGCATCGATATCCAGAAGCGCGCGCCTGACGGCATTGCCTTTGCCCGGTCGAGGCTCATTGACCACTCCGCCCAGGCACCTCAACCTCTGCAGGGTCTGCCGGGCAATGTGCTCAGTGGCGTCGGTCGAGCGATTGTTTATCACCCAGATCGAGGCATCTGGCAGCTCTTGAAAAAAATCTTCGATCGTCGCAGCAACGGTAAGCTCTTCGTTATACGCCGGTAGAACGATTGCGATGTGGGTCATGTGTGTACCTTGGTGATGCTCTGTGGGTACATCACGGCCCCAGCTTTCTGGAAGAGTCCGGACCTGACTGCTGCTCCGCAACACGGCGCAACCGGAATTTGGATACATCATCTTTTGGCGAAATGCAGGAACGCCTTGTCAGCGGGAATCACATCAGGCCAGCCCGATTAGCCTGTAAAGCGAATGACGTTCATGAGCCTGGCAGCATTCATGACCGCGTTTTTGCGAACACAATGAATCTGGAATAGATGAACCCGCATACCAGGCTAAAAGAGGCAAAAAGCGTCAGCATCAGAAGAGGAGGAAGCGCCCAGATATCGGCCAGCAGGCCAAAAGTGCCAGCCAACAGCCCCATGAAACCGACATACAGGAAATAGCGCACTGCCGTAGCATCGGCGCTGAACGTGAACCGGGCATTGGCAAAAAAACTAAAGGTTACGGCTAC
The DNA here is from genome assembly GCF_022790535.1 of Pseudomonas maioricensis. Classification (GTDB taxonomy): domain Bacteria; phylum Pseudomonadota; class Gammaproteobacteria; order Pseudomonadales; family Pseudomonadaceae; genus Aquipseudomonas; species Aquipseudomonas maioricensis. Next base: position 87,985 of record NZ_LOHG01000009.1, on the reverse strand, counting down.
CGTAAATGCCAGCAAATTGCTCACAGCCTGGCTGGCCCCTACACAGAAGAACAGCACTGCAAATACACCGCAGTGAATCACTGTATTCACCATGCCCACGCTGACATACCGCAAAAAAAATCGTCCCATAATGCCCGCTACAAATACCTGGATCCTGTTGAAAAATCGGTCTTATGAAAAGACCGCCCGATAGTCAGGCCTCGTTCTTAACCCGTCAGGCTTTGCGCGCTACTAAATAAACAATGTCATTGGGCAGTAACTTTAGAACCGGCAATGCAAGGGCAACGGCACAATAAATAATAACTTTGCTCAACCGCCCCATTTTCCCGGCAAAGGAAATTCTGGAATACAACCCCGTGAGGCTGACGACGGGCAGCCGCCCGGTAGAGGTCATTACAAAACCGTTGCGTTCAAGCAGCGTGGCAAGGTTATGTTCATTGAAATAATGCACATGCGGTGAAGGCAAGCCTTTTTGCCAAAGCCGCTCAAAGAAACCCGTGTAACCCAACCGCGAAAACACCCGGGCGACGCGATAAAACACGCCATTGCTGCTGGGCAAATTGACAACCAGATAACCACCTTCATTGAGTCGTTCATGACAGGACCGCAGGATCTCGATAACCGGCGGAATATGTTCCAGCACATCGTTAAATACAATCACGTCAAATGTTTCGAGGTCCAGTAAAACATCCGGAAAATAGCCGTTCCGGACAGGGAGACCACGCGCAGCACTGGCGGCACAGATGGCTTCATCGGGCTCCACACCCAATACGTCATAAGTACCCATGGCGGCCTCAAGAAACCAGCCGTGTGCACTCCCCACATCCAGTAAGCGCCCGCCCTCGGGTTTCAACGCGGTGATGGCCTGCAGCAGTATTCTGAAATTACTGAGTCGCAGCTCCCGCAGCCCCGTTTCTCTTGCCGCCTCGTCGATATTGTCGTGCGCCCTATTTTCATTAATGGCAGGCAAGAGACTCGACTGCTCATAGGCGCAACTCGGGCAGGAAAAATGCCAGTTAAACAACGACTCTTTCAACCGTGTTTCACACACCGGACAGTTATTGAGCGACATCCCCATTACCCCCTTATCGAAATCACGTGATGACTCGCACGCCGACGTTATTGTAAGGCTGACGTTACACTTGCTATCACTACAGGGCTATAACAGTGACTTAGACTAGCACGATAGTTCATGTCCGCCGGTTGCTAAAGCAATAAAGCACATCGTATAGTCAACGCCTGCTTCACAGATTGCGCTCACCAGAGTAGCGCTGTTTTTCTGGATTGGTCACTGATCATTTAAAACAGAAGGCAGCCAATAAATGACGTCAAATTCTCGCCCTCGCTATTCGACATTCCTCATTATCAACGCCGCATCCTGTATCAAAGGACTGATAGTCGCCTTTCACGCGCGCGCCCACGAAGCCAGGGCTGAACTCAGTATTTTCAAACCGTTTTATATGTTCAACATTGCACTACTGCTGAGTATTTACTGCAGTACCGTTTGGGCAACCGAGCCACAACTATCCCCCGCCGCAGGTCGAGGTCATATCGACTTGATCACGTTTGAAAACAATCGCATCACCGCTCAAGGGTGGGCAGCCGCCGAGCAGGCCAGTCGACAAATCACCTCGATCGCAATACGGCTGGATGACAAAGAGGTGTACGCCGGGGTATTTGAAAAGCCTTTGCGGCCAGACGTGGCGGAAATCTTCCAGCGGCCTCAGTGGTTGAATTCAGGATGGAGAGTTTCATTCGAAATACCCGACGGTATAAAAACCGGGGTACACGCAGTCACGGCGATAGCCCGGATTGCGTCAGGTGAGTCGATAACACTGACACCCTCGGCAACTGCGCAAAGCCTTTATGTTTATCAGGACCCTGCCAATGACAAGAGTGTTATCCGCCCAATAAAACTGATCATTGCCTTTAGCGTGCTGTTCCTGGCCATTGCGTTCATTAAATCGACCGCGATCACTCAGCGGATCAATCACCGATTCGCGCTGGGCCTATCAGAGCCCGCGCTGTTCAGTTCATTTGTCCTGCTGGTTTCATTCCTCTTTGTGGGTCTGGGGTTAACAGGATCTTCGTTACACCATGGCCAGGCCAATGCTCCCTTTGTCGAAATGGACAGCATCAGAATCATGGGCAACGACCAGCCAATACGCAGCGATGAGTGGCTGGTTCAGACCCCCTTTGCCATAGCGCAATTCAACCATGAGCCGCCGTTTCCAGTTGTTAACAAGAACGTGGGGGAGGATGGCCAGAACATGATGGTCACCAGCATGACCAGCGTTCCCATCGCTCATGTCACGGCACTGGCCAAGCCAGCCACATGGGGCTTTTTTGTATTTGATTTGAGGCGTGCGTTGTCATGGAACTGGTGTTTTCCAATCGTCGGATGCTTCCTGGCACTGGCGTTCGTACTCAACAGGCTGTCTGACGAGCACTGGAAGCATGGTTTCCTGTTCTCAGCGCTGTTCTGCTGCGCACCTTATGTCGTTGGCTGGTCCTTCTGGCCCGCTTACACCGTTTTCTTCCCCTGCTTGATATTGCTCAGTGCGTTGCAGATTCTCAAAACTTCCTCCCTCTACAGGCTGATTCCGTTGGGCGTTTTGCTCGGACTCGCGAGTGCCGGGTTTGCGTTCATCCTGTATCCCCCTTGGCAGGTTTCAGTCGGCTACGTGTTCGTTGCCATGACGATAGGAATAGTCATCCGTGAAAAGCTCCACCAGCAGCTAACGCTTCCAAGAGGCATAACCTATCTCTTTGCGATGGGTGTAGCGGGAGCCCTCGTCGCCGCATGGTGGTTAGACGCCAGCGATGCGGTGCAGACAATGTCCCAGACGGTCTATCCCGGGCAGCGGCTCACCGTGGGCGGTACGGCAACACTTCCACTGCTGCTTAGAGGTTTCACAAACATCCCGACCCTGCAACTGATCAACAGCACCATGAGTAATCAAAGCGAAATCTCCAGCTTTTATTACCTGTTACTGCCCTTGGCGGCCCTGGTCGCATTGCGAGCCATACAGAACAGGCTGACGGCACTGGAATGGTCGCTCACCGCGATATGCGGAGTACTGCTCTACTACATGTTTGTCGGTTTCCCGACTGATCTGGCCAAATACTCTTTGTGGGGGCGTTCTGCGCCCTATCGCGCTGATCTGGCATTGGGCCTTGCGAGCCTGATTCTTACCCGACTCTTGTTGGGCCAAAAATCTCAACCCCAAGAGTCCACACAAACTGTCAAAGTCATTGCCGTCGCGGTCTCCGTGGGCTGGATTTATATCGTGTACCGCAGCCTCGCACAGCTGGACAGCACCCTGACGTCCGGCATGCCATCCAGCCTGTTGATATTGATACTTCTCATCACTGCCGCCCTCAGCTACTTCCTGATAACCAACAGATTCAAACCCTTTGTCCTCATCAGTCTGGGGCTGTCGCTGGCGACTACAGTGAGCTTTCATCCCATCAGCATCGCCCCCAGCGAAGTCCGGCTGCGTCCTGTACCCACGACTGCCGACACGCTAGCCAGCGCCCTGAAAGGTAAAAGAGTTGTGGTCCTGGAGAGCACGACGCCTGCAATGTTCCTGATTGCATCCGGAATATCAGTCGTCAACGGAATCAATTACTTCCCGCAAAAAACACTGTGGAGCCGAATGGATCCAGACGGGAAACAGCGAGACGTTTATAACCGCTACCAGCATCTCGCCTTTGTCGGAGCACAGTCCCCGGCAGAGGCCTACAAACTAGGTACACCTCACCCCGACATCGTCATGGTGACCCTCAACCTGGCGACGTTCGATTTCCGTTTGTCGGGCGCCAACGTCGTCCTGGCCCCCGACAACGACACATCAAGGCTTGATGAGAACAAAGGCCTTTCGTTTACAGGTACAGCCAATGGCTGGAGCTGGTTCACAGTCAAATAGAAACTAAACCCGCGGCGGCCACGCGAGGCCGAAGTCTTCATGGTCCAGGGTCAGGTTGGGGTTGTAGGCGTAATCCACCTTGATCTCTGGCCACCTTGCGAGCATGTAATCAATCTCACGCTTGAAGCGCTTTTTCTTGCGGCGCGTGTCTTCCGCACCGCGAGTCGCTGACTCGTGGTGGTACAGCTCCGCGAAAGGCGTAAACACATTCACATAACCCGCTTCGCGCAGACGCAAGCAGAAGTCGACATCGTTGAAAGCGACTTTAAGGTTAACCTCGTCCAGCCCGTTGACCTGCTCGAACACTGATTTCCTGATGACCATGCACGCGGCGGTCACTGCGGACATTTCCTGAATCAGTGATGCGCGACAGAAGTAGCCGTATTCGCCTCTGGGCAAGCATTTATGTGAGTGTCCAGCGACCCCGCCAATCCCGACTATGACGCCACCATGCTGAAGTCGATCATCGGGATACCAGAGTCGGGCCCCTACGGCTCCCACGCCAGGTAACAGCGCAAGCGAGACCATTTCCTCCAGCCATTGAGGACTGATGACCTCTATATCGTTGTTGATCAAACCCACTAATTCGCCACGCGCCTGGCGCACCGCGAGATTATTCAGCGCCGAATAATTGAAAGGTCGCTCATCGCGTATCACCAGTACATCAGCCTCGCCTTCGAGCTCGGCGAAATAGCGAAGCGATTCTTCGTCGTCAGAGCCGTTATCCACGAGAATGATTTCGTAGTTTTCATAGGTTGTCAGTTGCCGGATGCTGTCGATGCATTGTTTGACCAGCACATGCGCATTGCGCGTTGGAATGATGAGACTCACCAAGGGCAAAACATCGGGCAGTCGATGACGAACCCGATACATGCCCATAGGCAGTAATTCTGCATGAGCTGACATGGATTGACGTTGCAGATGCTCGTTCAGCGCCTTGAGGCCAGCCTCTGCCGCATAGGGCTTTTGGTCGCCCCCTTGTGCCGTGCTGCCCTCGTGGATGCGCCAGTGATAGAGCACTCTCGGGATGTGAAAGATCTGATCGGGCTTGAGTTGTTCGGCACAGCGCATGGCCAGGTCATAATCCTGCGCACCTTCGAACCCCAGGCGAAAACCTCCGACACGCTCAACAACATCGCGCCGGTAAACACCCAAGTGGCAAATCATGTTCTGCGAACGAAACAAAAAAGCGTTCCAGTCGGGCTTGAAATAAGCGCTGCTGCGTTTGCCCAGCAGGTCAATCTTGTCTTCGTCCGAATAGATCAGCCCGACCTCGGGATTCTCCACGACCGCGCGCGCCACCCAATACAAGGCGTGTTCCGCGATCAGATCGTCGTTGTCCATCAGCGCCAGATAGTCACCCCTGGCGAGTTCTATCGCCGAATTACTCGCTGCGCATATGTGACCATTGTGTTCGCGAAAAACCACTTTGATTTGCGGGTCATCGTGTTGGAGCTGCTCCAGATATTGCCGGACATCCAGATCAGTAGACGCATCATCGGCAATGCACAGTTCCCAATGGGGATAAAGCTGATATCGCACGCTATCGACCGCCGCCCGGAGTAGATCCAGAGGCGGATCGAACACCGGCATGATGATGGAAATCAGCGGTTGTTTTTCCCAGGTGCGGATATGTTCGGTTATCTCCCAGCGCGACTGCACGCTCAACGTGTCATAGCGCTCGATCCAGGCGGCATAGTCGTGGCGGCTGGGTACTTCGGGAGCCAACAGGTTTTCGTTTTGACCGTGATCGGTGCCGCTGAACCAGCGTACCCGGTCGACGAGCCCCTTTACGCCGTGCTGCCTGAGAACGCGAATAACCCTGGCCATGGTTTCCGTGAGTCCGCCGCCACGCTGGACCATTGAGGGGACCAACGTCGAGATACGCTTGACGCGCCGGATGGCACTTAGCGATTTACGCACGGGCGCGGAGAGCCTGCGACTGTATGACGATTCCAGCGCAATAACATGCAGGTTCAAATGATGGATGTGGGTGTCTTTGTCGATTTGCTGGCTGCGCAACTCTTGTTTTAGTCGCTCTATCTGTAAGCCTCGTTCGTTAACAACGTGGCTCTGATCGCTCAAAAGGCGCTCGATGGTCTCAATCGTTTCATGCTCGGTCTCGATGACGCTTTCGGCCAGCGAGTGAGTGACTCTGTCCAGCTCTCCCATTTGCCGCGTCAGTATCTGGCGATGATCAACCAGCAATCGCTCAACCATGCCGATCGTATCCTTCTCGGACTCGATCACACTTTCAGCAAGGCCATGAGTGACCCTGTCCAGATCTCCCACACTGCGGCTCAGCGCCTGAATTTGCTCAGCCAGCGGTGCAAGCGAACTCTGGAACGCCTGCTGATACTGGCTGACGCTATTAAGCTCAACGCTGACCAGCCGCGCCATGACCTCGTCGGTGTAAAGCACCAGATCAAGGTGCAGGCTGAGATGCTCAACCCCATCAATGAAAGACAGGTCAACCGGTAACTCCAGATAAGGATCGTCATCCAGACTCAAGAAAAAGACCGGTGTACCGGACTTGTCGACCCTCATCAACCCGGAGGTAGCAATCAGACTCTGGACATCACGGTCCCACGCCCAGACTTCGTTGCCTCCCCTGAGCAGGCGCACATTATCCAGTGCGAACGAGACCTTCTGGTCGACCGGGTCGAGCCTTAATCGCCGTGGACGGGCTGGCATCGAGGCAAAAGAAAAACACAATTGTTGATGGCCGGGAATCAAGTCGTGAGTGATGCACGCATACTCCTTGAATTCGCCATCCCCGTTGCTGTAGTAAAGCTTGGCTTGCAAAGGCACTGCAGCAGGCACCACCTTCTGATTGATTGGCTCATCGGGTTTCCAATCGAGGAACTCACTGGCCGAACGCCCGGTGACCAGGCCCTGAAACAACGCCTCAAGCGCAACGTAGCGATTGATATCCTCCTCGGTAATGACCAGACCTGCCGAGTCAATCGCTTCTAACATGAACTGCTTGCGGGTGGGCGGCATGATGCTGGGGTGAAAGGGCTGGGTGCTGGTGATGAGCGGGAGGAGTCCACGCACCAGCAAGTAGCCCAGTTCCACACCTCCCGATAAATCCCATTCGACATCAATGAACAGCGGAGTACCGTCGGATTTGACCAAGATGTTCTGCGGCACAGCATCGACAAAAATACCTGGCAACTGCTCATCGATACGCTTGAGCTCAAGGCTGCACTCGTGGACTGAAAGCAGGGCTCGCAGGTGCTCCAGATACTCCCGGATAAACACCCCAAAATCCTGGGTCATCCAGTCCGGCGTGGTCGCAATATTGACGAAACGCTGGCTTAGAGGAGCGCCACAGACGTAGGAGTCGACGTCAGTGAGGATATGTTGAAAATGACTTTCGGGTTGATTCCACGGGCCTTTAAACAGCCGCTCATGCTGAACTTCAATACCTGTCGGGGTTTTGATAAACCGCGACGACTTACAGAACACCGGGATACGACCAGTGTTGTAGTGATACGCCAGAATATTCGCCCCCACACAGGTTTCAGCAGCACACGACGCGGCGACCAGAAACGAGTTTGCCAGCTCAGTACCGAGGCCATTGGAGATCACCACAGGCCAGGTACGCTCAAGATTGAACGTAGTTTCCTTCGGTAATTGCAGGTCTCTTTTGGCGCTTTGCCAGGCCAGGGCTGCCGCATCGAATGAGTCAGTATTGAACCCCCGCTCAGTGATGATCGAGTGGGGCAGTTTGTAATCCGGAGCCGGGTACAGGAACTCTGACTGCTGAAAACCTGCCGCCTTGATAAGGGCGTCCAGTTCTTTTCGACCGAACGTTTGTGGTTTTCCTTTGGTGTAACGCCCCTCGATCCCATACATAGGTAATCCGATATGGTCTTCGGGGGCCCCGGCGAAATACTTCAGCCCCAACTGATTTTCAATGGCGATGAACAGCTTGCCGTCGGGCAATAACAGCTGACGCGCACGCTTGAGCATCCGAAGTGCTGCGTCCTTGTCCTGGCTGAAGACACCGGCATATTCCAGCACGCCTATAAGCGTCACGACGTTGAAACGCTCGTCGGTATCAAACTCTTCAAAACGCTCGGCGACCACTACGACATTATCCAGGTCCCGCGTACGACTTGCCGTTATGTGGGCTCGGCGCACACTGCCTTCCAGGCTCAGGACTGAACCACCGCACTCCCCCAGATAACGGCTGATGGCACCACAACCAGCGCCGACCTCCAGCGTCCGGCCGCAAAGGTAGCCCTCGAACGGGCGCAGGATATTGGCCCTGGCACTGTCCAGATGATAAATCGACGCCCAACCAACGCTTTGATTAGTCAACTCCCTGGACAGGACTGACAAATCTTCAGCCTCTCGGATAATCCGCGCTATCCGCTCTTCGCTTTCATCACCATCGCTGTAAGAAAGCCCCTGATAATCGTCGCGCACCCATATGCCGGTCTCGGAGTTAAAGCGGTATCCCTTCTCTTGTAGCTTGATCATGTTCAGGCACCTGATCGATATCCATAGTGACGGCCAGATCTATAAGGCCAAGCGCTTGCGGGGTTGATGGCACGACGAAATGAATGGAGTCGTAACGACGATCATGGGGAACGACGTCCTCACCTTCCCGAGAGGCAACACCGATGGAGATGAAGTAGTCACCACTGGCAAGTCGGTTGGTGAACTGCAGGCAGGCAATGGCATCGGAGTCGGCTGCGCCGAGTCGTTGAGTCGCGGCACAGGAGAGCAACAAGGAGTTGGTGCCGTAAACGGTCACTCCTTCTTTGGTTTTTATCGTGAAGCCAAGGATCGGGTTGATGACCATGCGGTGGAAGCGGATGGCCAGATGCAGAACCACTTCAGCACCGGGTTCGATGACGGCAGGAAAGCAGCGACCATTGGCGACAAGGTGAAAGTCCAGCACGCTGGCAGCGCCATTGCCCCATCGATACTCATGAGCGTTGAACCCGGCACGACTGGCGTAAGCGCCTTGATCGAATAGTAACTGCGGTGTTGTACCCGCCCGGGAAGTATCAAGGCTGGCTAGAGCCGATAGGTTCTCTGACCGCGCCTGCATGAGTTCGGCAGGCTTGTCCCGACCAAAAAGAATATCCAGATAACGGTTGATCACCGGCCTCGAGGGCCCGAGCATCTCGACCCTACCTTGCTCCAGTAGAACGGCACGGTCGCAGTGAGTGACCACCTGTTCGCTGGCATGAGTCACCAGCAGAATACTGGTGCCATTGTTTTTCAACTGCCGCAACCGCTCGAAGCATTTGGCCTGGAATCGTGCGTCGCCTACTGAAAGCGCTTCGTCCACGACCAGAATGTCGGGATCTACCTGAGCCTGTACCGCGAACGCAAGACGAACCACCATGCCACTGGAATACGCCTTGACCGGCTGATCGATGAACTCACCAATATCCGCAAAGCTGGCAATGGCATCAAAACGTTGATCGACCTCGTCATGGTCCAGACCAAGCACCGCGGCATTCAGATAGACATTTTCCCGCCCGGTGAACTCCGGATTGAAGCCGGAGCCCAACTCAAGCAGCGCCGCGACCCGACCATGGGTCTGTATAACCCCAGCCGAAGGCGTCAAAGTCCCACAGATAATCTGCAGCAACGTGGACTTGCCTGAGCCATTGCGCCCGACGATGCCCACGGTTTCACCACGCCGAACGTCAAAATCAATGTTGCGCAGTGCCCAGAACTCTCTGCCATAAGACGTTACAGGGGATCCGAGTTTGCGTTGCAGGCGGGGAATGATGGAGTGCTTGAGCCGGTCAAAAGGTTTTTCGTAGGTATGAAAGCATTTGGAAATGTCACGTACGCTGATGACATTTTCTTCAGATGACATCGGCAAACCCCTTGCGGGTTTTCTGAAAAAACCAGAACCCGGCTGCGGCAATCGCCAACGCGATCAACATGGCTGTCGCCAGACTGTCCCATTGCGGGAATTTTCCGAGCAGTAATACATTGCGACTTTCCTCAATGATGTACGTCAGCGGATTGAGTTTCAGCCAGGGCTGATAGGCTGCTGGCAATGCCGCCACGGGATACAGTACCGGTGATAAAAACAGCAATACGGTGGTGAGCACCACAATCACCTGTCCCACATCGCGCAGATAAACACCCAGTGCGGACAGGCCCCAACTGACACCTGATGTCGCGATCACCAAAGGCAGTAATATCAACGGAAAAAACAGGGCACTGACTTGCAACTGCTGAGTCAATAAAAACTGAGCAGCCAATAAGACCACCAGGCTGACAAGGGTATGAAACAGGGCGGACCCCAACGTGACTACGGTCAGGATTTCCAGCGGAAAAACGACTTTCTTGACATAGTTGCTGTTTGAAATGATGAGGGCGGGCGAACGGTTGGCACACTCGGAAAACAGGCCATGCACAATCATCCCTACGAAGAGAAGAATTGCAAAACCACCTTTACCGGTCTCTTGACCGACCCACCGCGCTTGAAAGATTTCCGAGAAAACAAACGTGTAAACAGCAAGCATCAGGACGGGGTTAAAGAAAGACCAGGCCAGGCCCATTATCGAGCCTCGATAACGGCCGATGACTTCTCGTTTGGTCATGACAGCGATAAGTTGACGATACTGCCATAGGCTGCGAATAAGACTCAGGGGGTCGGCCCCAGGCGTAAGATGGGGGTTCACGTTAATAGGAAGCTCCTTATTGAAATGATGCTTGAAGCCACGCCTGTCAGATTTCGTTAATCACACTGGCAAACAGCAAGCCGAGATTACCGAGCACCGTCTGGCGATAGACTCCGGAGCGGCGCAGGCCAAGTAGCCGACCGAGGAAATGCTGACCACGCAGCGCTTTGAATTTTTCCAGAATGAGACGATTTTCGTGCGTAAGGCGATGCTGGATCGTTTCCAGACCCGCAATATTGGCCGCATTCCAGTGCCGAAAACGGCCTTGAAACAACATGCGTATCCGAACCACTCGGGCTGACCAGCCGGAATTCGAACCGACCAGATTGGCGCCGTGCTGCCGGTAATGAACATAAGGTGTGGCATCGTAGAAAACGTTGCCACCCACACCGGTGATCAACAAATACGCCCACCAGTCATGGGAGACGATGTCCAGATGTTGCCCGGCTTCTTCCAGGAGTAAACGCGCGGCATGATTCAACACCATGGTATTACCGCCGCCGATGTTCTGAACCAATGCGTTGGCGAACGAAGGTGGACGCCGAAACAACGGCGAATAACCCAATGCCTCCCCGCGCTGATCAACTAACTCCGTGCGACCGAAATACAACGCAGGGACCTCCTCGGGAACACTGTTCAACCACGTCAGCGCAGCCTGTAACTTATGCACATCCCATACATCATCCTGATCGCACCAGGCGTAATAACTTGCGGACAGGTTTTTATTACAGATGGTTGAAATAAAGTTACGGGCAAAGCCTCGCTCAGGCCCGCGCCACAGGCTGACTTTATCTTCACCCCACAGGTACCGGTAGCGGTTGATAATATTGACCGTTGCGTCCTCTGACCCGTCATCTGAAACAGCAACGTGCCAGTCGTGACAGGTTTGATCTTTGATCGACTGCAACTGTTTTTCTAAAAACGACTGCCCATTATAAGTGCACATCAGTATCAAGACTGAAACACTAATAGGCCAGGGTTCAACAACGGCGTGATCGCGATGGGTTATTGACGCCAACGCTACCGCCGCGCAAGTTTCAGACGCACCTATTTTATTCAGGGAACACTCAGAACTTTCATCTACACGCGAACGGCCATGAATACAGCACGAGGTTCCGGTCAAATGATCGTTGATCATTGTCGGATTACCTAGGTAAAGGAGAGTGCCTAATTGTGTAAGCCAGTGTGGCAGTCAAAAGAGATTTAAGTCTGCCGGGGCGATGAATGGTCGTTTGTTTCACAGGCCTTTGAAATCATGAATAAAACCGCGAGCACGAAATATGCAATTTCCTACAAGTGTTACAAACTTGAAACAAAAACTGTATCCGTTAGTTAACTTCATCCTGCTGTGGAAATGTCTTTCGTTCGAAAATCGGCTGTTCGATAGCCGCGCAATGTTGTCGGCTTTGCCACATAATCGTCGGGTTTCTTACACTGCAAGGTCTATCTCCACATGCAAAAAATTCTTTCATGCTTCTTTGGCGCCGTCCTCTTCATCTCTCCTGCGGCTTTCGTCAGCGCCGCGACACCCGCCAAACCCGTCTCCCTGATCGTTCTCAGCTCCGGTGGCATCATGGGCGCGCTCAATGCAATCAGCGGCGACTATGAGCAGCGTACCGGCGTGCGCCTGGTGGCCGAGGCTGCACCGTCGATGGGCGCCACACCGCAAGCGATCCCCAATCGGCTGGCCCGCAATGAACCTGCCGATGTGGTCCTGATGGTAAGTTCGGCGCTGGATAAGCTCATCAAAAATGGTCAGATAGACCCCAAGAGTCGCGTCGATCTGGGTAAATCCTACATTGCCATGGCTGTGCAGCACGGCGCGCCCAAACCCGATATCAGCACCATGGAAGCGTTCAAAAAGACCTTGCTTGATGCTACGTCCGTCGCCTATTCAGACAGCGCCAGCGGCGTTTACCTGTCCCGCGTGCTGTTCAATCAGATGCATATAGGGGATCTGATGCAGAGCAAAAGCCGCATGATCCCTGCGACGCCGGTCGGTGAGGTTGTAGCCCGTGGCGAAGCACAGATCGGTTTTCAGCAACTGAGCGAGCTCAAGCCGGTTGAAGGGATCGACATCATCGGTTTGATTCCAGATCAGGCCCAGCAAATGACGCTTTATTCCGGCGCCGTATCTTCGCGCAGCACGCATCCAGAGCAAGCCCGGCAACTGCTGGAGTATCTGGGTTCAGTGGCCGCAGCCGATGCGATCAAAAAAAGCGGCCTGGATCCGGTGGCCAAATAGCCGCTCATGATCCATGGCACCGCCCAGCCCGCGGCTAACATTGACCTGTAGGAGCTGCCGA
>NZ_LOHG01000009.1:65035-74440 GCF_022790535.1 Pseudomonas maioricensis | reverse complement strand
AGGATGTATTCCAGCTTCACACAGCCAATTCAATCAGCTCAGCCCTTACGCCTTGCTCATCAATGTGCAGCAAGGCAACCGAAATCGGCAATTTGAAACGCCGTGGCCCGGCGCTGCCCGGGTTGATGAAAAGTACGCCGTCGCGTTGCTCGATCAGTGGCTTATGAGAGTGACCCACGACGACCACCTGGACATCATCGGGCAGCGGTTGCGGTACATCAGCCAGAATGTGGGTCACGTAAATGCCTACGCCCTCCACCTGCAGTACCTCTGAATAGGGCACATCGCTGGCCCAGGTGTCGTCCTCGTCATTGTTGCCACGCACAGCGGTCAGCGGCGCGAGCTCACGCAAGGTATCGAGGATAGCGGACTTGCCGATATCACCCGCATGAATCAGGTGCTCGCAGCCCTGGAGCGCATCCAGGGCTTGAGGGCGCAACAGGCCATGGGTGTCGGATATCAGGCCTATTTTCATGATGATGGCTCCAGGTTGATAAACATGCCCGCGACAGGAGCAATGCGAGCTGCTCGCTAAATCGAAGCGCCTGCATCGCGAGCAAGCTCGGCTCCCACAGGGGAAACGCGTTTCGTCTGTGAAGTTATGTTGGGGATTGAATGGCCAACGTGCCAATAGACGCGTGGCGAAAGACGCTCTCTGCCCTTCCGCGAGCCACTCATCGACAACATCCTGACATTCCTCAAACCCGTCCGAAAGGCTTATTGACAAAGCCAGGGCAGACTGCAAATATCGCCAAAAGTTGTACGACGACAGATAACAAAAATAACAATAATCAGGGAAGCACACGTATGACGAACCTCGTTCGAACCCCGCAATGTCCGCGCTTTAGCAACCAGCACACCTCGTGTCCTGTAAGAGCTTGTATTCGCGCTCCCGATCAAGCCCGGGATAAATCCTCTTTTCATCGAATTCGCTAACGGTTTTTCCGTTTCGAAGTAAAGGCTCGTCCGCATTGCGGTTCAGGTCTTAAGCCCCGGCATGGGGGCGTCTTGCATTCTTCCATCGTACAGGCCGATCAACGGCCGCTGGAGGACTGCTTTGTCAAAAAAATGGGAGCACAACAATAATGAGATCTCAAAAGAAACGTTCACTGGTCGTTCTTGGGCTGGGCACGATGGGCCTGACTTTCCCGTTAATGGGCATGGCCGAAGGGTTCGTAGACGACAGCAAAGCCACACTGACTTTCCGTAACGCCTACTTCAATCGTAACTTCACCAACCCGTCCTACCCCAACAGCGCAGCCCCGCAGGGCAAGGCCGAGGAGTGGACGCAGAGTTTCATTCTGGATGCCAAATCCGGTTACACCCAAGGCGTGGTCGGGTTCGGGGTTGATGTACTGGGCATGTATTCGGTGAAGCTTGATGGCGGCAAGGGCACTGGCGGCACACAACTGCTGCCCATCCATAGCGATGGTCGCCCGGCGGATGATTTTGGACGCTTGGGCGTCGCTGCCAAGGCCAAGGTTTCCAATACTGAATTGAAGATCGGCGAGTGGATGCCAGTGCTGCCGATCCTGCGTTCAGACGACGGCCGCTCGCTGCCGCAGACGTTCCGTGGCGGCCAGATCACCTCGAAAGAATTGGCCGGTCTGACCCTGTATGGCGGTCAGTTCCGCGGTAACAGCCCACGTAACGACGCGAGCATGGAAGACATGTCGCTCAACGGTCGGGGCGCTTTCCAGTCTGATCGCTTCAACTTTGGCGGCGGTGAATACGCCTTCAATGAAAAGCGCACCCAGATCGGGTTGTGGTACGCCCAACTGGAAGACATCTACAACCAGAAATTCATCAACGTCCTGCACAGCCAACCGATTGGCGACGTAACGCTCGGCGCCAACCTGGGTTACTTCTGGGGTGAAGAAGACGGCAACAAACTGGCTGGCGATCTGGATAACAAAACCGCCTACGCTTTGCTCTCAGCCAAATACAAAGGCAACACGCTGTATGTCGGCCTGCAGAAAGTCAGTGGCGATGACGGCTGGTTCCGGGTCAACGGCACCAGCGGCGGCACCCTGGCGAACGATAGCTACAACGCCAGTTATGACAACGCCAAGGAGAAATCCTGGCAGTTGCGTCACGACCTGGACTTCGCAATCCTCGGCGTGCCGGGCCTGACACTGATGAACCGATACATCAGCGGTGACAATGTTCACGTTGGGGCTATCACTAATGGCAAAGAATGGGGCCGTGAGTCGGAGCTGGCGTACACCGTACAGAGTGGCACGTTCAAGAGCCTGAACTTCCGGTGGCGCAACTCCTCCATTCGTCGCGACTTCAGCACCAACGAGTTCGACGAAAACCGGATCTTCATCAGCTACCCGCTTTCGTTGCTTTAAGTAACAAACTCTACTCCCTGTAGGAGCTGCCGGAGGCTGCGAAGCTTTTATCCTGACACGGCGCCATCGCAGCCTTCGGCAGCTCCTACAGGTCCAATGTTTGCCAAAGGACCGTGGGCGCCGTAAATACCAGAGCGGCCTATACAGCCCCAGTGACTACCAGCCATCATTTCGACCTAAGTCGCGTTGACAAAGCTACAGGCGACTGCAAATAATCACCGGAAGTCATACGACAACAGATGACAACTAATAAGAATTGCAAGGGACTCTCATGACAACGACTCATACCGCCCAAAATCCCTTCAATCGTCTGCTACTGACAGGCGCGGCAGGCGGTTTGGGCAAAGTTCTACGACAAAGCCTGCGTCCTTACGCCAAGGTCCTGCGCCTCTCCGACATCAGCGAAATGGCTCCGGCTGTTGATTCCAGCGAAGAAGTGCAACTGTGCGATCTCTCTGACAAACAAGCCGTTCACCAACTGGTCGAAGGTGTCGACGCGATCCTGCATTTTGGCGGAGTTTCGGTTGAACGGCCGTTCGAAGAAATCCTCGGTGCGAATATCAGCGGTGTCTTCCATATCTATGAGGCCGCCCGTCGTCATGGCGTGAAGCGTATTATTTTCGCCAGCTCCAACCACGTCATCGGTTTCTACAAGCAGGACGAAACCATTGATGCGCTCTCCCCGCGCCGTCCAGACAGCTATTACGGCCTGTCTAAATCCTACGGCGAGGACATGGCCAGCTTCTATTTTGATCGTTACGGCATCGAAACTGTGAGCATCCGTATCGGCTCATCATTCCCCGAACCACAAAACCGTCGAATGATGAGCACCTGGCTAAGCTTCGACGATTTGACGCAACTGATCGAGCGCTCGCTTTATGCGCCGAATGTCGGCCACACCATCGTTTATGGCGCCTCTGCCAACCGCGATGTCTGGTGGGACAACCGTTACGCAGCACACCTTGGCTACCACCCCAAGGACAGCTCGGAGCAGTTTCGCGACAAGGTCGAAGCGCAACCGATGCCAGCTGCCGACGACCCGGCCATGGTTTATCAAGGCGGCGCATTCGTCGCATCAGGTCCTTTTGGCGACAACTGAACAGCGATAAAAATAATAAAGAGGACAGCCCGACATGGATGCTGAATTGATTCTCGACGCACAGAACGCAACGGGTGAAAGCCCGGTGTGGAGCGCCAAGGAACAGGCCCTTTATTGGGTCGATATTCCAGCGGGCAAACTGCATCGCTGGGATCCGGCCGATGACAGCAGCCAAAGCTGGAAAGCGCCACAAATGCTCGCCTGTGTCGCTCGTGCCGAGAACGGCGACTGGATCGCTGGCATGGAAGACGGTCTGTATCGCCTCACCGAGCAGGCCGACGGCACCCTGGGCAGTCTTGCTCTGGCCAGCGTTGAACATGCATTGCCAGGCATGCGGTTCAACGATGGACGCTGTGACCGTCAAGGCCGCTTCTGGGCGGGCACCATGTTGATGGACATGGGCGCGGGCGCACCTGTCGGCGCGATGTATCGTTACGGCGCTGGCCAGAGCGTAGCGCTCACGGCGCAACTCAGCGACTTCATCGTGCCCAACGGCCTGGCGTTCAGCCCGGACGGCAAGATCATGTACTTGTCAGACTCGCACCCAAGTGTGCAAAAAATCTGGGCATTCGATTACGACACGGACAGCGGCACGCCTCATAACCGTCGTTTGTTCGTCGACATGAACAACTATCTGGGCCGCCCTGACGGAGCAGCCGTAGACGCCGATGGCTGTTACTGGATCTGCGGCAACGATGCAGGCTTGATCCACCGTTTCACGCCAGCCGGAAAGCTCGATCGCTCACTTAATGTTCCTGTGAAGAAACCCACTATGTGCGCTTTTGGTGGTCCGAACATGGACACGCTTTATGTAACCTCGATTCGCCCCGGTGGCGATATCAGCGACCAGCCACTGGCAGGTGGCGTCTTTGCCCTGAGACCCGGAGTCAAAGGCCTGGAGGAGCCTGCGTTCAAGGGCTGAAGATTCACCCAACAAATCCACCAGCACCACAAAAACAACAAAACTGGAGTTATCCATGGATTTCAAACGCAAGCTTCTCATCGCAGCACTTCCGCTGGCCTTCTGCATGTCGGGCCTGGCCCAGGCTGAAGTCAAAATCAAATTCGCTGAAGTTCACCCTGCTGGTTATGCCCCGGTAGTGGCCGAACAGAACATGGGCAAAAAGCTCGAAGAGCAGTCCAAAGGCGAGTTCAGCTTCAAAATGTACGCCGGCGGTGTGCTGGGTTCTGAAAAAGAAGTGGTTGAACAACTGCAGAGCGGCGCAGTCCAGATGACCCGGGTCAGCCTTGGCATCGTAGGCCCAGTGGTGCCTGACGTGAACGTCTTCAACCTGCCGTTCGTATTCCGTGATCAGGCGCACATGCGCACGATCATTGACGGCGAGATCGGCCAGGAAATTCTCGACAAGATCACCAACTCTCCAGCGAACATGGTTGCCTTGGCGTGGATGGATGGCGGCACCCGTAACCTGTACACCAAGAAACCAGTGCGCCAGCTCTCCGACCTCAAGGGCATGAAGATTCGCGTGCAGGGCAACCCGCTGTTCATCGATACCTTTAATGCCATGGGCGGCAGCGGTATCGGCATGGCCACCGGCGAAATCTTCAGCGCCTTGCAGACCGGTGTTATCGACGGCGCAGAAAACAACCCGCCAACCTACTTCCAGCACAACCACTACCAGAACGCCAAGTTCTTCACCATGACCGAGCACTTGATCCTGCCCGAGCCAATCGTGATGGCGAAGGTGACTTGGGAAAAGCTGAAGCCCGAGCAGCAGGCGCTGGTGAAAAAACTGGCCAAAGAGGCTCAGGCTGAAGAGCGCGTGCTGTGGGACAAATCGTCTGCTGAAGCAGAAGCCAAGCTTAAAGCCGCCGGCGTGGAGTTCATCACGCTGACGCCTGAGCAGAAAAAAGCCTTCTACGACGCTACCCAGCCGATTCGCGACAAATACGGTGCACCGTACAAAGAGCTGATCGACCGCATCGAAGCGGTACAGACCAATCCAGCTCTGGCCGCTGCCAAGAACTAAACAGCCCTATCAGTCAGTCCGTTAACGCCGCGGGGGCGAGCGCAAGCTCGTTCGCCGCCGCTGTGGTGAGCCTTCATGAAAAATACGCTGTTGAGCATTAACGATATTATTTATCGGATATGTATCGGGATTGCCGGTTTCGCGGTCCTGATCATGACCCTGATTATTCCTTGGGGCATCTTCACCCGGTACGTCCTGGGCACCGGCTCAAGCTGGCCAGAACCGGTTGCGATTCTGTTGATGGTGGTATTCACCTTCTTCGGCGCTGCCGCGAGCTACCGCGCGGGCGCACACATGGCGGTGTCCATGGCTGTAGATCGTCTGCCCCTTCAAGCCCGTAAGGCCGCAGCAGTGCTGGTGCAGGTCTTGATGGCCATTGTTGCGCTGTTCATGATTTTCAAGGGTTTCAAACTCTGCGCGACCACCTGGAACCAGTACCTCGGCGAGATCCCGGCACTGCGAGTCGGTATTACCTACCTGCCTATTCCCCTTGGCGCGATCGTGACGCTGATTTTCATCCTGGAAAGAGTGTTCCTGGGTGACCAAAGCCACCGTTCCGTGATGCATTTTGATGTCGTTGAAGAAAGCGAAGGTGCGGCATAAATGGATGCTCTCATACTGTTAGGCAGTTTCATCGCCCTGATCCTGATCGGCATGCCGGTCGCTTATGCATTAGGTCTTTCCGCTCTGATCGGGGCCTGGTGGATCGATATCCCCGCCGATGCACTGATGATTCAAATTGCAGGCGGCGTTAACAAGTTCTCTCTGCTGGCGATCCCGTTCTTCGTCCTCGCGGGCGCGATCATGGCCGAAGGCGGCATGTCACGGCGGCTCGTGGCGTTTGCAGGCGTACTGGTCGGCTTCGTACGTGGCGGCCTGTCCCTTGTGAACATCGTGGCGTCGACCTTCTTCGGCGCGATTTCCGGCTCTTCAGTGGCCGATACAGCATCGGTGGGCTCGGTACTGATCCCGGAAATGGAGCGTGCCGGTTATCCCCGTGATTTCTCCACAGCGGTGACAGTCAGCGGTTCTGTACAGGCCTTGCTGACGCCTCCCAGCCATAACTCGGTGCTGTACTCGCTGGCGGCTGGCGGCACGGTATCCATCGCTTCGCTGTTCATGGCGGGCATCATGCCAGGCCTGTTGCTCAGTGCGGTGATGATGGGCCTGTGCATGATCTTTGCCCGCAAGCGCAACTACCCGAAAGGCGAAGTGATCCCAATGCGTCAGGCGCTGAAAATCGCCGCTGAAGCGTTGTGGGGCATGATGGCTCTCGTCATCATTCTGGGAGGCATCCTGTCGGGCGTGTTCACCGCCACCGAGTCGGCAGCCATTGCCGTGCTCTGGTCGTTTTTCGTCACCATGTTCATCTACCGCGATTACAAATGGCGCGACCTGCCCAAGTTGATGCACCGGGCGGCACGTACCATTTCCATCGTGATGATTCTGATCGGCTTCGCTGCCAGCTTCGGGTACATCCTGACGCTGATGGAAATTCCGATGAAAATCACCACGGCGTTCCTGACCATCTCGGATAACCGCTATGTGATCCTGATGTGCATCAACGTCATGTTGCTGCTGCTGGGCACCATCATGGACATGGCGCCGTTGATCCTGATCCTGACGCCAATCCTGCTGCCTGTGGTTGCGAGCGTGGGCGTCGACCCGGTGCACTTCGGCATGATCATGCTGGTGAACCTGGGGATCGGATTGATTACACCGCCGGTGGGCGCGGTCCTGTTCGTGGGTGCGGCGGTGGGTAAAGTGACCATCGAAGCCACTGTAAAAGCCCTGCTGCCGTTCTACGCCGCACTGTTCATGGTGCTGATGCTGGTCACCTACATCCCTGCAATCTCCCTGTGGTTGCCGAGTGTTGTGTTGTAAGGCTTCGAGATAGCAGCAAAAACTGTAGGAGTGAGCTTGCTCGCGATTTGATATGTCATTCAACAATCTTTGAATGATCTGACGCCATCGCGAGCAAGCTCACTCCTACAGATCATCTCCGCCAGCCTTTGTTTTCCAGCCAAGGAGGCTGGTTGCTCATGTCTGCTCCTGCTTTGTTTCCCCGCCACATCGCTGTATTGCTCCTCGCCCTCCTCGCCTGTGCTTTCGCAGGTAATCACATCGCCGCGCGTATCGCCTTCGATCATGACACCGGCTTGCTGCTGGCGATTCTGTGTCGCTCGGGGGTGACCTTACTGGTGCTGACCGGCCTGGTGCTCTGGCAACGTGAACGCCCTCGTTTGACCGCCGGTACCTGGCGCTGGCAATTGTTGCTGGGCTTGCTGATCGCGGCACAAAGCTTCTGCATTTACTCGGCTGTAGCCCGAATTCCGGTTGCGCTGGCATTGTTGATTGCCAACGTTGCGCCGATTCTGCTGGCATTGCTTACCTGGGCTTTAGGTGGTGCCAGGCCCACTGCCCGTGCTGCCCTGCTGATGGGCTTCATTCTGATCGGTCTGGTCTTCGCGCTGGACGTACCTGAGCGTTTGTCCAGCCAGCACAGCACTGAGGCTCAGTGGCTCGAAGGCATCGCCTTTGGCTTCGGCGCAGCGGGAGTTTTCGCCTGCGCGCTGTGGATCACCGACCACAAGCTCTCGTCCCTACGCGGCACCGTCCGCAGCATGCTGACCATGTTGATTGTATTCAGCGCCGCAGCACTGGCAGGTTTCAGCGGCGTGCTGCCTGGCGGTGTTTCATTGCCTTCCACCTCAACCGGCTGGACCGCACTGGCGTGTCTGGTCACGTTGTACGGCGTCGGGTTTTCCCTGCTGTTCATTTGCGTGAACCGCCTGGACATGGCTCGCAACGCGCCGGTGATGAACATCGAGCCGGTGGCGAGTCTGTTGTTTGGCTGGTTAATCCTTGATCAATTGCTCAGTGGCGGCCAGATCATTGGCGGCCTGATTGTAGTCACCGGGATCGTGCTGCTGACCTGGCGTCGCAAAACGGCTTGAGCGCTCTAACTCTACTCATACGGCAGATCACCATGCACCCGGCACTCCTGACGCTTGAAGATGGCATCACCCGACTGACGCTGGCCCCGCTGACCGGCGGCAGTATTGTTAACTGGAGCGTGATCGCCAGTGGTCAGCCGTTGCTGCGTCCCAGCAATGACGAAGCCCTGAGCGCCGGGACCGCACGTAAACTGGCGTGCTATCCGCTGGCGCCCTGGTCGAACAGGATCAGCAACGGTGGGTTCGAAAGTCCTGATGGCTGGTTCGCGCTTGCGCCCAACAGCGCCAACGACGCCCTGCCCATTCATGGCAGTGCCTGGCAGCAGCCTTGGGAGGTCGTGGAGAAGAGTGCTCAACACGCTTGCCTCGAACTGAACAGCACCACGCCTTTTGCCTATCGCGCAGAGCTACGCTTCAGCTTGCAGGACGGTACGCTGAGCATCACTTTGAAGGTCACTCATCTGGAACCACGTGCGGCCTGGCATGGGCTGGGCCTACACCCTTACCTGCCCCGCACCGCTAACACCCAGTTGCGGGCCAAGGCTTCGCATGTCTGGATGACTGATGAAGCAGGCTTGCCCACTCAGCTGGAAGATATACCGGCCGAGTGGAACTTCAATGCCTTGAACAGCCTGCCGCTAACCCGCCTGGACAACGGTTTTACCGAGTGGGATGGCAATGGCCTGATCAGTCAGCCTGATCTGGGTTATGAGCTGGAATGCCGGGCAACGGGTAGTGAGTTTTTCCTGGTGTTCTGCCCGCCCGGGCTGGATTTTTTCTGTTTCGAACCCGTCAGCCACCCGGTGAACGCCCACCATCTGCCGGGGCATCCAGGGTTGCGGTTGTTGCAACAGGGAGAGTCGGCTGAGCTGGGCTTCAGCCTGAGTTACCGGGCGATTTAACAATTTCAAGAAGCCCACAAAACCCCTGTGGGAGCCGGGCTTGCCCGCGATATTGGCGACTCGGTTTCATGGCGATACCGCGTTATCGTTCATCGCGAGCAA
>NZ_LOHG01000009.1:0-64448 GCF_022790535.1 Pseudomonas maioricensis | reverse complement strand
TCAGCTCCCACAGGTGGGTAGCCTCTCAAAGCTTATGCAGAACCTGTGGGACCGAATTTATTCGGGAAAGGGCCGGCAGATTCAACACTTCTGTCGCCTGACAGGACGCATTCGCGAATGAATTCGCTCCCACCGGAATCAACCCTTGCAGTCCAACATAGAATCCCCCGCAGACAACCGTCTCAGGCGGATCGCAAATCCCTGTGGGAGCCGGGCTTGCCCGCGATATTGGCGACTCGGTTTCATGGCTATACCGCGTCATCGTTCATCGCGAGCAAGCTCAGCTCCCACAGATGCTCGCGTTCAGAGCGAAGAATCAAACCACCACGTAGTACTTGCGCACATACACCGTGCTTTCCCACGCACAGCTCGCGCCTTGCGGAACGAATACGGTGTCGCCGGTTTTCACGATCAGCGCATCGCCGTCTGCGCCGGTGAGCGTCACCTGGCCTTCGATCAGGTGCATCAACTCATGCACTTTGTGCGGCCGACCACCACGGGCATAAGGTGTCGAATCCCAGACGCCGATACGCAGGGAGCTGTTCGGGGCTTCATAGGCGTTGTGTGAGCGACACTGCGGTGCCGGGCCAATCAGAATGCTGGCCTCGGGGGCAGCCGACGGTGTAAGCGCAACTCGCTTGTCGATCCAGGTCAATGCCGGTTGCGTCGACGGCGCGGGGCCACTAACCGCGCAAAAAGCCCAAAGGCTGCCATCTACGGCATCGATCTGACAGGCGACCCCCTGCTCGACGACGACGCTTTCGCCGGGGCTGGCTTCGAGGGTTTCACCGTCAACACGCAGGCTGACGCGCCCCTTGTGAACCACCAGCATTTCCGTGAACGGATAGGCTTCGGAGCGCCACCCCCCTCCTGCGCTGACTACACCTGCACTCACTCCATCGGGACCCGCATAAGCAACCTCACGTACATCACTGAACGGATCGCTGGCGCTCAAAGCGCCCTGTTTCAACGGTGTATCAATTTGACTGCCGTCAGCGCGGACCAACAGCAAAGCTTTTAGCTGTGACATTCAGGAATCTCCGGATTAACCAATAGCCTGGGTGACCAAGGCAAACTGTGTGACGCCCGCACTGGCCTGCGGAGCCTTGCCTTTGGCCATTTGGGTAACGCTGTCGACGGCTTTCAAACCGGCCTGGTCCAGCCAGCCCGCCAGGCCGCTATCAGTCGGAATATCGATACGCACGAACGAATACGGCACTCGCGACAGCAACTGGCTGATCAGGTATTTAGCCTGCTCAACGTTTTGAGCGATCACCGGGCCGATGCACAGCCCACGACCAAACGGACGCAACAGGGCGAACGCCTGGAGTTGCCCATTGCGCTCAATGGCTGCCGAATGCTCGACACTCGGCAGCAGGTCCTTGAGCACCGAAGTGCGATTAAGCCCGCTGCCCGCGTTGGCCAACTCGAACAGGCGCGGGTAATCCGCTTCGCCCACTGAGCGGCAGCTTTCGCTGAACGCCAGCGAAGGTGCTGACGGTGCTTCGGCTGGAGCCTGGCCCTGGCGTTGTTCGACACTGCCGAAATCAACGAACCCCATACTCGCGTAAAGCGGCGCTCCGGCCAGGGTCGCGTTGAGAACGGCGGTGCGAGGAGTGGCGCCATCAATCGCCAGGTTCATCAACTGTCGGCCAATGCCTTTGCCCTGGTATTCGTTACTGACGATCACCAGCCCAATGGTTGAGAAATCACCTTGATGACAGGTGAATGCGCTGCCGATCACGCGGCCTTTATCTTCAGCAACGAAGCCCTGACTGACGCGCTGCAGCATCGCCCAGTCTTCGCGGCGATGCGGCCACTTCAACTGCACTGAAAGTTGATGTGCAGCGTCGACATCGTCTGCAGTCATCGGGCGATACGAGTATGAAGAACGTTGCGAATCGGCCATGAAAAAGCTCTCCGGTCAAAGGGGCGCGCAAGGGCAATAACGCCTGTATCCCATCTGTTTGCAGCTCATGGCAAGAGGCTCGGAACGATTCGGCAGATTGCATGAGGCAGGCCGCCGTTTACCACAGTAACTGCTTAAAACCCCATGAAGGTCGGCAGCAAATGCTTGGTCTTTTTTCCTAGCATGGGGGCTGGCTTTTTTATCCGCTGGAGTCCTTCATGGATAGCTTCGATCCTCGTCAAATTGCTGTTCGCAGCGCGCACTTCATCGGTGGTCGTTATCGCGATGCCCAGTCAGGCATGGACGTATCGCGCCCCTCCGACGGGCAGGTTTACGCTGGCCTGCCGGTTGCCGACGCGAACATGGTGGACGAAGCGGTCAGCAATGCCTGGCAAGCGTTCAAACAGAGTGACTGGGCCAGCCGCCCACCTCGCGAGCGGGCCCGCGTCATGCGGCGCTGGGCAGATTTGATTGAAGCCGACGGCGCGATCCTGGGGCCACTGGAAGCGGTAGGTTCGACGCGCCCACATAAAGATGTGCTGGCGTGGGACATTCCTTACGTCGCCGAAGGGATCCGTTTTTTTGCCGAGCTGGCAGACAAGCACGGTGGTGAAGTGGCTGCGACTCAAAGCGATCGGCTGGGCATGCAGATCGCCGAACCTTATGGCGTTATCGCGGCGATCGCGCCGTGGAATTTCCCTTTGAGCATGGGCCACTGGAAAGTCGCACCGGCGCTCGCTGCGGGCAACGCGGTGGTGCTCAAGCCATCGGAACTGACGCCGTTTTCCAGCCTGCGTTTTGCGGAACTGGCTATACAGGCGGGTCTTCCGGCCGGGATGTTCAATGTGATCCAGGGGGATGGGCGCACCACAGGCGACGCGCTGTGTCGTCATCCGCGTATATCCAAAGTGACGTTCACAGGCTCGACAGCGACGGGCTCCAGCATCATGTCCACCTGCGCACTGATTGGCCCTAAACCGGTCACGCTGGAGCTGGGCGGTAAAAGCCCGCAACTGGTATTCGCGGACGTGCCTGATCTGGCCAAAACAGCACGCACGGTTGCTTTGGCCATTACCGGTAATGCCGGACAGGTGTGTGTTTCGGGTTCACGGCTGTTGATCGAACGCTCGATAATGGCTCCGTTCATCGAGCATCTTCAGGGCTACTTCGCTTCTTTGCGCCCTGGCCCGACCTGGTCACCGGACGCCACGCTGCCTCCTATCATTTCCCATTTACAGGCCAGCCGCATCGACAACATCGTCCAGCGTGCGCGCCAGGCCGGAGCCGAAGTGCTGGCCGGTGGCGGCCTGTTCGAAGGCATGGGCGGTGCTTATTACCAGCCGACATTGCTGACCGCAGTGGACAGCCAAAGCCCGGCAGTCTGCGAGGAGATATTTGGTCCGGTGCTGACCATTCAGGCATTCGACACCGAGGAAGAGGCCCTGAAACTGGCCGAACACGACACCTATGGTTTGTGCGCGGGCGTACACACTGCTGACCTGAATCGGGCGCTGCGGCTGATTCGCAAGCTGGAAGTCGGCACCGTCTGGGTCAACCGCTATGGCCGTAGCAACGACTACATCCTGCCGACCGGTGGCTATAAACGCTCCGGCATCGGCAAGGATCTGGGGCGCGAAGCATTCGAAGCCAATCTGCGTTTTAAAAGTGTGTTGATCGATATCGCGCAGTAAGAGCGAACAACTCACCACCCTTGAGTTGGAATGCTATTTCTGTGGGAGCTGGGCTTGCCCGCGATGAGGAGACCGCGATCTGAAGTAAATCGCGTCCAGCCTTATCGCGGGCAAGCCCAGCTCCCACAGATAACTACAAAACAACGGGAGCAGCTTTCTGGCGGCTCCCGTTTTTTTTGTCCGATCCAACGCAGTTTGTGCTGCGCCAGCCCCACATCTGTTCGGGTTCAGCACCATAAACGCTCATAAAGGCACATAAACACGAGGCCCGCCCAAGGCTGGAGCGCTCCGCAAAGTGTGCTGAGGGCGCCCCCTAAAACGGCGTTTTCTATCAAGCAGCCCGCACTTTTAACGTCATCTGCTGATTTCACGGTGTTGTAATGAAGGTGTGGTGCAGCGTTGCATCATCCGCTTCAAACCAGAAGCACAGGCATACCCCGCCTCGACTTAACGAACTTCAGGACCGCACTCAATGAGCTTTCTACGCCCCAAATTCATTACGTTCGATTGCTACGGTACGTTGACCAACTTCCACATGGGCGCCATGACCCGCGAACTCTTCGCGGACCGTGTTCCCACTGAACGCATGGAAGAGTTCGTCAAGGATTTCTCCGCCTATCGCCTGGATCAAGTCATGGGCGACTGGGTGCCTTACGACGAAATCATCAAGACTGCGCTGGAGCGTACCTGTAAACGTTGGGGTATCGAATACCGCCAGGAAGGCCAGCTTTACTACGACGCGGTTCCAACCTGGGGTCCGCACGCCGATGTGCCAGCAGGCCTGGCAAAAATCGCCGACAAGATTCCGCTGGTGATTTTCTCCAACGCCAGCGACAGCCAGATCATGTCCAACGTCAACATGCTCGGCGCACCGTTCCATAAAGTCTTCACCGCAGAACAGGCTCAAGCCTACAAGCCACGCCTTCGTGCGTTCGAGTTCATGCTCGACAACCTCGGTTGCGGCCCGCAGGACGTGCTGCACGTTTCTTCGAGCTTCCGTTACGACCTGTTCCCGGCCCACGACATGAAGATCAAGAACCGCGCGTTCGTTGCCCGTGGCCACGACGTATCTGCCAACGAGTCTTATGGCTACCACACCATCAAAGACATCGGCGGCCTGCCTGCGCTGGTCGGTCTGTAAGCAGCAAAGCACTGGTCACCCAACGCCACAGGTAAGGACAGCGACATGCGAAGTGAATCCTACTGGCTTGATACCGCACCGGTTTTTAACGGGGCACAGACCGGCGCGGTGGAAGGCCAGGTGGATGTCGCGATTGTCGGGGGCGGCTTTACCGGTCTTTCGGCAGCACGCGCCCTGGCGATGAAAGGCGCAAGCGTGGTGGTGCTGGAGGCTGACCGGATCATCGGTGAAGCATCCGGCCGCAACGGTGGTCAGTGCAATACCGGCGTGGCTCAGGACTATTCGGCGCTGACCGCCAGCCTGGGTGCCGATCAGGCCCGCGAGTATTACCTGGCTTATGAAAGCGCCGTAAAGACTGTCGTCACGTTGGTCGAGCAGGAACAGATTGCGTGTGACATGACCCGTAACGGCAAGCTGAAGCTGGCCGCCAAACCTATGCATTTCGAAGGCATGGCCCGCACCTGCGAGCTGATTCGTCGGGAAGTGGACGCGGACGTTGAGCTGCTGTCCGCAGAAGAGACACGTGCCGAAGTGGACTCTGCCGAATTCCACGGCGGCCTGCTGCAGCGCAATGGCGTGCAGATGCATGTCGGGCGTTTTGGCGTCGGGCTGGCCGACGCTGCAGTGCGCCACGGGGCACAGGTTTTCCAGAACGCCGCCGTCAAGAACTGGCAGGCCAACGCTTCAGGTTATCTGCTGAATACGGCCAAAGGATCTATTCAGGCCAAACAGATCCTGCTGGCAACCGGTGCTTGCCAGCATGGCGGTCCAGGCTGGTATCGGCGGCGCATCGTACCGGTGGGCAGTTTCGTGATTGCGACCGAGGTGCTGCCCCAGATCTTGATCGATCAATTACTGCCACAACAGCGCGCCTACGTGACCAGCCGAATGATCGGCAATTATTTCCGCCTGACACCGGATAACCGCTTGCTGTTCGGCGGCCGGGCGCGTTTCGCCATGTCCAACGCAACCTCTGACGCCAAAAGCGGCAAGGTGCTGCGGGCTGCCATGGTGCAGATGTTCCCGCAACTGGCCAGCGTCAAAGTGGATTACTGCTGGGGCGGACTGGTGGACATGACTTCCGACCGCCTGCCGCGTGCGGGTGAACACGAAGGCGTTTTCTACTCCATGGGCTACAGCGGCCATGGCGTACAGATGTCTGTTCACATGGGCCAGGTCATGGCCGACGTCATGGACGGCAACCCCCAAGCCAACCCGTGGCGCGAGCTTGACTGGCCAGCCGTACCCGGGCACTTCGGCACGCCATGGTTCCTGCCACTGGTGGGCGCGTGGTACCGCTTTCAGGATGCCCGGCACTAGATTCTTGCTTCACCGTCGTTGTGTGCGTTTCAAGGACGCTCCGGTCAACCGTGAGCAACTCATGCATTCCCTTAATCGACAGGTAGAACTGATATGGCTGACAACAAAGACGATTCGCGATTGATCTCGGGCCAGGAAAGCCTGCGGGTATTCGAAGGGCTCAATCGCGGTCTTTCACGCCGTGACGCGTTACGAATGCTGGGCGTTGCGGGTGTCGTCGCCAGCGGTGCGACCAGTCTGTTTGGCGCAGCGGGCAAAGTCTTTGCCGACGAAACGGCAACGCCTGCCAAGGGCAAACCCGGCGGGCGAATTCGCGTCGCTGGTATGTCCAGTTCTACCGCCGACACCCTCGACCCGGCCAAGGGCGCACTGTCCACCGACTATGTTCGGCACTTCATGTTCTATAACGGCCTGACCCGCTTCGACTCCCATCTGGTACCGCAGATGGAGCTGGCCGAGCGCATCGAAAGCGACGACGCCACCTTGTGGACCGTGACGTTGCGCAAGGACGTGACGTTCCACAACGGCAAAGCCCTGACGCCTGCCGATGTGGTGTTCTCGTTGAACCGCCACAAGGACCCATTGACCGGCTCAAAAGTCATGCCGTTGATGGCTCAGGTCAGCGAAGTCAAAGCCACCGGCGCGAACGAGGTGCAAATTCGCCTCAGCGCCGCCAACGCCGAGCTGCCATCGATTCTGGCGGTATCGCACCTGTTGATCGTTCCGGAAGGCACCACTGATTTCAATCAAGGCATCGGCACCGGGCCATTCAAGGTCAAAGAGTTCAAACCGGGCGTGCGCTCGATCAGCGTGCGCAACCCGAACTACTGGAAGCCGGGCCTGCCGTATCTGGACGAAATCGAATTCATCGCTATTGGCGACGAGCCTTCACGGGTCAACGCGCTGCTGTCTGGCGACGTGCACCTGATCAACGAGGTCAACCCGCGCTCCACCGCGCGCATTACCGCCAGCGCCAAGCACAGCGTGTTCGATGCACCGTCAGGTAACTACACCGACCTGATCATCCGTCAGGACCAGATGCCGGGGCAAAGCCCGGACTTCACCCTGGCCATGAAGTACCTGCTGGATCGCGAACAAGTGAAATCGGCAGTGTTCCGTGGCTACGCCCGCGTCGGTAATGACACGCCGATTTCTCCAGGCTCACGCTACTTCAACGCTGATTTGCCGCAGCGCGTATACGACCCGGAAAAAGCCCGCTTCCACCTGAAAAAAGCCGGCATGGAAAAAATTACGATGGCCGTGGCCGCCTCACCTGCGGCCACCGGTTCAGTGGACATTGCAGTGCTGCTGCAACAGTCCGCCAAAGAAGCCGGCCTGACGCTCAACGTCAACCGTCTGCCCAGTGACGGCTACTGGTCCAACCACTGGATGAAGCACCCGCTGAGTTTCGGCAACATCAACCCGCGCCCTAACGCCGACGTCATTTTTTCGCAGTTCTTCCAGTCTGCTGCACCGTGGAACGAATCCGCCTGGAAGAACGAGCAGTTCGACCAGTTGCTGATGCTGGCACGCGGCGAAACCGACGAAGCCAAACGCGCCAAGATGTATGGCGACATGCAGACTCTTGTTCACGATCACTGCGGGATCGGTATTCCGGTTTTCATCAGTAACATTGACGGAGTCGACAAGCGCATCAAAGGCTATGGCAGTAATCCGCTCGGCGGCTTCATGGGCTACATGTTCAGCGAGCAAATCTGGCTGGACGCTTGATAGCAGCTGGTTTTTCCTTTGCCGGAGCAATGCCATGAATAGCAACACACTCTGGTTGATCGGCAAGCGCTTCGGCGCTGCGATCCTGACTCTGCTGATCGTTTCCATGGTGGTCTTCGCCATTACGGCGGTGCTACCCGGCGACGCGGCTCAAGCTGCCCTCGGGCAATTCGCGACGCCTGAACAGGTCGCGGCATTGCGGATAAAAATGGGCCTGGATCAACCGGGTGTGGTGCGCTACCTGAGCTGGTTGATGAACCTGCTCAGTGGCAATTTTGGCGAGTCAGCTTCCAACGCCATGTCGGTTGCCGAACTGGTCGGCGGGCGCTTCCCCAATACCCTGATGCTGGCCGGAGCGACCGCACTGGTTTCCGTGCCGGTCGCGCTGGTGCTGGGCATTGGTTCGGCCATGGGCCGTGGCGGCCGCCTGGACAGTGCGCTGAGTTTCATCACGCTGGCGCTGGTTGCCGTTCCGGAGTTTCTGGTGGCAACCCTTGCGGTGCTGATTTTCGCGGTCAATCTGGGCTGGCTGTCGGCGTTGTCCTATGCCAGCGATACCCACTCCCCTCTGGAATTCATCCGTACCTATGCGCTGCCGGTGATGACGCTTTGCTGCGTCATCGTCGCGCAAATGGCCCGCATGACTCGCGCGGCAGTCATTGATCAACTGGACAGCCCTTATGTGGAAATGGCCCGCCTCAAAGGCGTCAGCCCCGTACGCATCGTGTTGCGCCATGCGCTGCCCAACGCTATCGGCCCGATCGCCAATGCCATCGCGCTGAGCCTTTCTTACCTGCTCGGCGGTGTCGTCATCGTCGAGACCATCTTCAACTATCCGGGTGTCGCCAGCCTGATGGTCGACGCCGTAACCAACCGCGACATGGCGCTGGTGCAAGCCTGCACCATGCTCTTCTGCTCCGCGTATCTGGGGCTGGTACTGATTGCCGACCTGTGCGCCATCCTCTCCAACCCGAGGCTGAGAACCCAATGAATAACCTCATTGTAAAATCGACGCCATCCTCTCCCGACCTGTCATTGGGCAAGGTCGCGCACAGCACGTCCTGGCTGGGGCTGGCAGGCGCATTCGTGTGCATCTTCTGGTTGTTGGTGGCGCTGTTCGGGCCATGGCTCGCGCCCCATCCGGTCGGTGAAGTCGTGTCCAACAATGTCTTTGACAGCATGAGCGGCGCTTACCCTTTCGGCACAGATTATCTGGGCCGTGACATGCTCAGCCGGGTGCTGGCCGGATCGCGCTTTACCGTCGGGCTGGCGCTGATTTCAGCCGTGCTGGCGAGCGGTCTGGGGACCAGTCTTGCTTTGCTCGCAGTCGTGGTGCCGAAATGGCTGGATGAAGTCATCAGCCGCTTGATGGATGCATTTATCTCGATCCCTAGCAAGATGCTGGCGCTGATCATGGTCTCCGCGTTTGGCTCGTCGGTGACGCTGCTGATCACCACTGCGGTGCTGAGTTTTTCCCCCGGCGCATTTCGTATCGCCCGCAGCCTGGCGGTCAACATCGAAGCACTGGAATACGTGCAGGTGGCACGTACCCGGGGCGAACGCCGCTTGTACATCGCCTGCGTGGAAATCCTGCCCAACATGCTCAACCCGGTTCTGACCGATCTGGGCCTCCGCTTCGGCTTCATCGTGCTGCTGCTCAGCGGCATGAGCTTCCTCGGTCTCGGCGTCCAGCCACCCGACGCCGACCTCGGCTCACTGGTGCGTGAGAACATCGGCGGGCTGAATCAGGGCGCGCCCGCCATCGTGATTCCGGCGTTGGCTATCGGCACACTGACTATCGGCGTAAACCTATTCATCGACAGGCTTTCATCACGGCGTAGCCGACGTTCAGGAGGACACTGAGATGAGCCAATTGATCAAGGTCCAGGACCTGCGAGTCGTCGCCAGCGCAGACAGCGGTGACATCGAAATCGTCAAAGGCGTGAGCTTTGCCCTGGAGAAAGGGGAAGTGCTGGCGCTGATCGGTGAGTCCGGGTCAGGCAAAACCACAATTGCCCTGGCCTTGCTCGGTTATGCCCGACGCGGCTGCCGTCTGGCCGGTGGCTCGGTGCAGATCGGCGAGCACGACATGCTCGATTTGCCGGAAGGCGTCCTGCAAGGGTTGCGCGGGAACCGGGTGTCGTACATCGCACAAAGCGCAGCCGCAGCGTTCAACCCTGCAAAACGGCTCATCGATCAAGTCATCGAAGGCGCGCTGATTCATGGGCTCGGCAAGCGCGCAGAGCTTGAAGCCAAGGCCGTCGAGCTGTTTCGTGACCTGTCATTGCCCAACCCGGAACACATCGGCCAGCGCTTCCCGCACCAGGTTTCCGGTGGCCAGTTGCAACGGGTCATGGCGGCGATGGCGCTGATCAGCGACCCGGTATTGGTGATCCTTGATGAGCCCACGACGGCGCTGGACGTTACGACGCAAATCGATGTGCTGCGGGCGTTCAAGCGCGTCGTGCGGGAACGTGGCGCTACAGCTGTCTACGTCTCGCATGACCTGGCAGTCGTGGCGCAAATGGCCGATCAGATTGTGGTGCTCAAGGGCGGCCAGATCGTCGAGCAGAGTAATACCGCAGCGTTGCTTAAAGATCCGGAGCATCCCTACACCCGCAGCCTGCTGGCCGCTGCCCGCCCCGACGCGACACTCCGTCCGGCCAGTGAGGTCGCGCAGAATGTGCCGTTGCTGACCATCACTGAAATGTCAGCCGGTTATGGCAATAAAGACATGCAAGGCATGCCGATGATTCGCGTGCTTGAAGACATAGACCTGACTATTAATCGAGGTCAGGCGATTGGCGTGATTGGCGAGTCGGGCTCGGGCAAGTCCACTCTGGCCCGGGTCGTGGCGGGGCTGCTTGATCCGGCGCGCGGCAGTTTGAAATTCGACGGGCAGCCGCTGTCCGGCGACCTGGCTGGGCGTACTGACGATCAATTCCGACGCATTCAAATGGTGTTCCAGAATGCCGACACCGCGCTGAACCCGATGCACAGCATCAGCACCATTCTCAGCCGTCCGTTAAAGATGTACTTCAACCTCAAAGGGGCCGCCTTGCGTCAGCGCATCGACGAATTACTCGATCTGGTGCGCCTGCCCCGCGACATAGCGGAGCGGCGCCCCAGCGAACTGTCCGGTGGGCAAAAACAGCGGGTCAATCTGGCCCGCGCACTGGCTGCAAAACCGGACCTGATCCTCTGCGATGAAGTGACTTCAGCGCTGGATACAGTGGTCGGCGCAGCGATTCTCGAACTGCTCGGCGATTTGCGCCGGGAGCTGGGTGTGTCGTACCTGTTCATCAGCCACGACATTTCCACCGTGCGTGCGCTGTGCGACGACATTGTGGTGATGTACAGCGGCCACAAGGTGGAAGAAGGCAGCCGTGAGTCCTTCGGCCATACGCCGTTTCACCCCTACACCGACTTGCTGGTGCATTCGGTCCCTGAGCTGCGTCAGGGCTGGCTGGAAACCTGTGGCACGACCACGTGCGGCACGCTGCCGCCGATCAGCCCGCCGATCAACATGCCGCAGCTGTGTACCTTTTTGAATCGCTGCCCGCAACGCGTCGAAGGCTTGTGCAATCGCACCGCGCCTGGCCGTCGTGAAATAGCCGGAGGCAGTGAAGTACTCTGCCATCTGGACAGCAACGCGCTGCGCAAAAACCAACAGGATCTGGAAGACATAACCGTGGGAGCCTACGCATGAAAGGGCGTTTTGTAAGGCTGGGCGAGCGCGACCGGGCCACGGTGAGCCTGGTGGTGGACGGCGCACCGATTGAAGCGCTGCAGGGCGACACTTTGATGGTCGCACTGCTGACTCAAGGCGTATCGCTGCGCCAGTCAGAATTCGATCCCGGCCGACGTGCCGGTTTCTGCCTGATGGGCGCCTGCCAGGACTGCTGGGTCTGGACCCGCTCCGGCGAGCGTTTGCGCGCCTGCTCCAGTGAAGCCCGTGAAGGGCTGGATATCGTCACCACACAACCGGAGGCGACATGGCCACTCCACGGGTAGTGATTGTAGGCGCCGGGCCAGCCGGTACGCGCTGTGCTCAGACGTTGATTGCGGCGGGGATCAAACCGATTCTGATCGATGAAAACCGTCGCGACGGCGGGCAAATCTATCGCCGTCAGCCCGAAGGTTTCAAACGCGATTACGCGGCGCTGTATGGCACCGAAGCCGACAAGGCCCGGGATCTGCACCAGACCTTTGACCGCCTGCGCGAGCACATCGATTACCGCCCCGACACACTGGTCTGGAACCTGAGTGAAGGCCAGTTGTGCTGCGTCCATCAGGGGCAGCACTCCGTACTGAACTACGACGCGCTGATTCTCTGCACCGGTGCCACAGACCGGCTGATGCCCATCAAGGGCTGGCAACTGGCAGGGACTTACAGCCTTGGCGGTGCGCAGATAGCCCTCAAGGCGCAATCCGTTTCCATCGGTCACAAAGTCGTGTTCATGGGCAGCGGTCCCTTGCTGTACCTGGTCGCCAGCCAATACGTGAAAGCCGGGGCAGAAGTGGCTGCCGTGCTGGACACCTCGCCGCTGAGCAAGCGGATCATGGCTACGCCCAAGCTGCTGGCGCGCCCCGGTGTGCTGCTCGAAGGCATGAAGCTACTCGCTCGCCTGCGCAGCGCCAAGGTGCCGGTGCATCTGGGTGTCGAGCCTTTGCAGGTAATAGGCGACGCTCAAACCGGCGTCAGCGGCGTGCATTTCAAAGACGGCAAAGGCAACACACAACAGGTCGATTGCGATGCCGTGGCACTGGGGTATCACCTGCGACCGGAAACTCAACTTGCTGATCTGGCGGGTTGTCGTCTGCGTTTTGACGAGGTCTCCAGCCAGTGGCTGCTGGATGTCGATGAGGTCGGACGTACTTCAGTCAGTGGTGTTTACGCCGCAGGCGACGGTGCGAAAATCCGTGGCGCAGATGCCGCGGAGCAAGCCGGTCGCCTCGCGGCGCTGGCCGTTCTACAAGATCTGAAGTTGCCGGTGGATGCCAGCGTGATGCAAACGCAAATAAGGCAGTTGGCAGTCATGGACCGCTTCCGGGTCGGACTGGCCGAAGCCTTCCCCTGGCCGTCGGCGCAAGCCAAATCGCTGCCAGACGAAACAATCATCTGCCGCTGCGAAATGATCAGCGCAGGCGAACTACGTGGCGTAGTCCGGGAAAAAGGTGCCTGTGAAGTCAACCGCGCCAAAGCCTTCAGCCGGGTCGGCATGGGCCGTTGCCAGGGGCGCTATTGTTCGCAGGCCGGGGCAGAAGTGATCGCCGCCGAGGCGGGCGTCTCCGTGGAGCTGGTCGGTCGTCAACGCGGTCAGGCACCGATCAAGCCGTTGTCGATGCTCACTGATGAGGTCGTGTCATGAAACAGCAAAAATCCGATGTATTGATTGTCGGCGGCGGATTCATGGGTTCGGCCACCGCTTTTTTTCTGCGCCAGCGCGGCCAGTCAGTGACCCTTCTTGAGCGCGACATGATCGGCCAGTACGCCAGTGGCGTTAACTTCGGCAACGTGCGCCGTCAGGGTCGCTTCCTCGGTCAACTGGAACTGGCTAACCGCTCCCGCGCCTTGTGGGGCAGGCTGCCGGAACTGATTGGCGAGGATCTGGAGTTTCTGCCGAGCGGCCACATGCGCGTCTGCTATCGCGAGGATGAAATCGCCGAGCTGGAGGCTTATGCCGCAGCACCCGAGGCCCGCGAACTGGATCTGCGTATCT
The DNA here is from genome assembly GCF_022790535.1 of Pseudomonas maioricensis. Lineage (GTDB taxonomy): Bacteria > Pseudomonadota > Gammaproteobacteria > Pseudomonadales > Pseudomonadaceae > Aquipseudomonas > Aquipseudomonas maioricensis. Next base: position 50,933 of record NZ_LOHG01000009.1, on the reverse strand, counting down.
ACAGTGGCCGAGAACTGCATCAGCGTTTTCCATTTCTCGGCCCGGTGGTCAAAGGGGGGTCTTACGCCCCTCACGACGGGCACGCCAATCCGCGTCTGGCTGCGCCCGCTTTTGCCCGCGCAGCGATCCGCGCCGGTGCGCGGATTGAGGAACGCACTGAAGTCACCGAGGTACAGAAAGTCGGTAATCAGTTTGAAGTCACGACCAGTGACGGCCGCGTGTTCAGCGCCGACCAATTGCTGATTACCGCTGGAGCCTGGGGGCAAAAGCTTTCAGCGCAGTTCGGTGAGCCGGTGCCGCTGGACACCTTCGGCCCGCAAATGGCCGTCACCGAACCGGTGCCCTACGCGCTGCCGACCGTCATCGGCGTCTATACCAAAATCGCCGAAGAGGTCATTTATTTCCGGCAGATCCCCCGTGGCAACATCATCATTGGCGGCGGCTTTCGCAGCAAACCGGACATGGTCAACAAACGGGTCGCAGTAGAGCTCCGCAGCACCATCAATCAATTGCAGCAGATGCGGCGTTTACTGCCGGGCGTCGCCAACCTCAACATCATTCGGGTGTGGAGCGGCATCGAAGGCTATCTGCCGGATTCATTACCAGTCATAGGCCGTAGCGGCACTGTCGACGGTTTGTTTTACGCCTTCGGCTTCTGCGGCCATGGCTTTCAGCTGGGTCCCGGCGTGGGTGATGTGATGGCCGAACTGCTCAGCACCGGCAGCACCAGTACCTCGATTGCGCCCTTCGACATCCGCCGCTTCGCCAGTGCCAATACTCAGCAGAGCAAAGCCTCATGAAGCCGCGTGTACGAGAGATACTCAGCCGCCTGCTGGCATTCGATACGGTGTCTTCTGAATCGAACATGGGACTGATTGAATACGTTCGGGATTTGCTGGCGACCAAGGGCATCGAGGCGCTGATCGTCAAGGATGAAACCGGGCACAAGGCCAATCTGTTCGCCAGCACCGGACCAACCGATCAGCCAGGGATCTTGCTTTCAGGCCACACCGATGTGGTGCCGGTCGCAGGGCAGGCATGGACCCTGCCACCGTTCAAGGCTACCGAGATGGATGGGCGGATTTACGGTCGCGGCAGTTGCGACATGAAAGGCTTCATCGCATTGGCTATCGATAGCATGCTGGATGCAGCCGACCTGAATCTGACCCGTCCGCTGCAACTGGCGTTGTCGCACGACGAAGAGATCGGCTGCGTCGGTGTGCGACGTCTGCTCGACGTGCTGCACCTCGCGCCGCAGCGCCCTTTTCTGTGCATCGTCGGTGAACCCACCAACATGCAGTTCGCGCTGGGCCACAAAGGTAAAAGCTCGTTCCGGACGTTCTGTCGTGGTCAGGAAGCGCACTCCTCTCTCGCGCCGCTGGCGGTCAATGCGATTCATCTGGCCAGCGATTTCATTGCTTCACTGCGTCTCAGCCAAAAACAACTGCAACAACACGGCGCTCAGGATGCCGACTACGACATTCCGTACAGCACGGTACACGTCGGCAGGATCGATGGCGGCAAGGCGCTGAATATCGTGCCGAATCTATGCACGCTGGATTTCGAGCTGCGCAATCTCAATGCGGATGATCCGGAACTGTTTCTCGATCAGTTGCGCGAACAGGCGGAGGCAATCGTTCGAGAAGCACGTAAGGTTTCGGCCGTAGCAGCCATCGAGATCGAAACCCTGAACGAATATCCCGGCCTGGACACTCATCCCAGCGTCGAAGCCGTGCGCATGCTGCAGGCGTTTGCACCTGCGGGCACTGGCAGCGTCAAAGTGTCCTACGGCACAGAAGGCGGCCTGTTCGCTCAGCGCCTGAACGTACCCGTGGTGGTCTGCGGCCCTGGCTCCATCGAGCAGGCACACAAGCCGGACGAGTTCATCGAGGTGAGTCAGATGATTGCCGGGCAGAAGTTTCTCGGCGGTTTGCTGGGGTCGTTGGTGCGCTGAACTGATCAACCTGGGACCTGTAGGAGCTCACCGCGTTTACGAGGCCAGCGATGGCGGAGTGTCAGATAGAACGCTATCGCTGCCTCGCGCTGCTCGTGAGCTCCACAGATATCTGTGGGCACTAGTACCCCTGCCCGCGATCCACTTGCCCGAGCATCGGCTCGCCGCGCTCGAAGCGTCGGATGTTTTCCAGCAGGCCGGGAAATGCGCTATCCGGTTGGGTCATTGCCGCGATGTGCGGTGTGAGCATTATCTGTGGGTGACGCCAGAACGGGTGCGCAGGGTCAGCAGGCTCCTGTTGCAACACATCAAGCACTGCGGCGCTGACATGACCGCTGTCCAGGGCTTGCAGCAGATCCTGTTCAATCAAATGCCCGCCCCGGCCCATGTTCACCAAGGCCGCCCCTTTGGGCAGTTGCTCGAACAATTCACGATTCAGAATGCCCGTGGTCTGCTCGGTCAATGGCAGCACGCACACCAAAATGTCGCACTGATTCAGAAACGTCGGCAACTGTGCGCTGCCCGCATAGCACACGACGCCCTCGATCTGGTGCTCGCTGCGCGCCCAGCCCGATAGCTCGAAGCCGAAGTTCTGCAAGCTGGCGAGAATCTGCTGCGCCTGTAACCCAAGCCCCATAACGCCCACGCGACGCCTGTTCGCTGGCAAAAGACGATGCGCCTGCCAGTGGCCCTCAAGCTGTTGCTGTCGATAACGCAGCATGTCCCGGTGCAAGCTCAATACGGCGAAGCACGCGTACTCGCACATGCCCCGGCCAATCCCGGGATCCAGCAAACGTACCACCGGCAACGCCTCGGGCAGGCGACTCAAATCCAGTTGGTCAACACCTGCCGACAAGGCAAACACCACCTGCAAGTTTGGCAGCAGGGTTTGCAGATCATCCGGGGCAAGCCAGGCGGCAAGGTAAGTGATGTCCCGAGGATCGCCGATGTCCGGCCAGGCGCGCCACTCGATATCCGGAGCGTGTTCGGCAAACAGTGCTTTCCACTGTTCACCCCGTGCGGGATCAGCTTTATAGAGGAGCGCCATGAATGAGTCCTGAACATGAGGAAGGCATTCATGATGCCTGAGATGCAAAGCAGCATTGGCTGAAAGCACCGTGGCAACGGCGTAGCGTGCTGTTTATGGGAGGCGGCGCGAAAGATTCAATGGAGTTTGAGTCTGCTGCAGGTCCTGTGGGAGCGGTGCTTGCCCGCGATAAGGCTGGACGCGACTCACTTTAGACCGCGTCGCCTTTATCGCGGGCAAGCACCGCTCCCACAGGGGTGATGAGATCCTCGATAATTTGGCTTGCAGGCAAACATAAATCACCCACAGGAAGAGAAATTCCAGCTCAATCCTGCCGCTGAACCTTGACCCCCAGCGACTGCAACGCATCCCAGTAGCCGGGATAAGTCTTGCCGACGCAATCAGGGTCCTGAATCCGGATGCCTGCGATTTTCAGCCCGGCCAGCGCGAAGCACATGGCTATGCGGTGATCAGCGTGGGTGTCGATCAACGCGTCCACGGTGCTGCCTGCCAACTGCGGGTTCGCGTGAACGATCAGGTCGTCACCCTCTTCCACCGCCAGCCCCGGTGCAATCGCACACAGCCCATGGGACAACGCGGAAATACGGTCGCATTCCTTGACCCGTAGATTCGCGATGCCGACGAAACGCACCGGCTGATTGTTGAACGCAGCGAGCACGGCCAGGGTTGGAATCGCATCCTGCATTTGCGAACCATCGATCACTGGCGGCATGTTCGGGAAGCGCTCGATCAACTGGCTGGCCAAAGCATCAGGCTGAGTGAAATCTTCGGTCGCGACACCCAGATCGATATTACCGCCGGTGATAGCCTGCGCGGCCCACAAGTAAGTGGCTGCCGACGCATCCGGCTCGATGTGGAAATCAGTGGCTTTGTAGCCGGTGGCCGAGACTTTCCACGCCGTATCACTGATAACTTCGACTTCAGCACCAAAGGCTTTCATCGCCGCCAGTGTCAGGTCGACATAACCGCGCGCGCCAATGTCACTGCCGGTCAGCGCGACTTCAATCGGGCCTTTGCCGCAGGCTCCAGCCATCAACAGCGCAGAGACGTACTGACTGGACAGGTTGCCATCGATTTCGATACGTCCCGCAGCCAGACCACCCTGCCCCTTGATTGCCACAGGCGGACAGCCGGTCGGCGAACTGACGTCGACGCCCATGCGCTGCAGTGCATCAACCAGCGGACCGATGGGACGCTTGCGCATGTACTCATCGCCATCAACGACAAAGTCACCCTGGAAATTAGCCAGCGCTGCCGTCAGAAAACGCGTAGCCGTGCCGGCGTTCCCCAGGAACAGCGCTTGCGAAGGTGCAAGCCACTGGCCGTTGCTGGTGACCACGAAGGTGCTGTCATCCGGCTCGTCAACCTGCACGCCCATCAGGCGCAAGGCTTCGGACATCACACGCGTGTCGTCACTTTTAAGCGCACCGCTCAGGCGACTGGTGCCTTGGGCCAGGCCTGCGAGCAACAGCGCACGGTTGGTGATGGATTTCGAGCCTGGCGGGCTCACGCGCCCGATCAATGGCTGGTCGACAGGGGTTACTGTGAGTGTGGATTGTGGTCGCATGATGTCCGTGATCGTCGCCGGAAAAACGTCGATCCTACCAGCAATCGGCGGCTTATTCGTCCACCGACACCTGATTGCGACCGTTTTTCTTCGACAGATAAAGCGCCTGGTCAGCCCATTCAATCAGGGTTTTATATTCGCTGGTCGGCTTGGACAGGTCGGCAACGCCAAGGCTGATCGTGCACTTGATCGCATGACCCTCGTGCTGCACGGTCTCAGCTTCCACCGCCAGGCGTAAACGCTCGCAGAACACTTTGGCACCGGCTTTATTGGTGTCAGGCAGCAGCACCGCGAATTCTTCGCCACCATAACGTCCGGCAATGTCGGCATCACGCACATGCTTGCGCATGACCTGAGCGACGCGCTGAATCACCTTGTCACCCGCTTGATGACCAAACGTATCGTTAACCCGTTTGAAGTGATCGATATCGCACATCACCAGGGAGGACACGCCGCTGTATCGCGTGTGCCGAGCGTATTCCAGCTTGAGCAACTCTTCCCAATGCCCACGATTGAACAGGCCGGTAAGGTGATCGGTACTGGAAAGCTTTGCCAACTCGTGGTTCGCCGTCTGCAGCAGATGGCGGTTAGTGGCCACATCCGTCACGTCGTAGATCACCAGGCAGATGTGGGTGATCTCGCTGTTGGTCGAGCGCAGCGGGAACATCGTGGTGTTCTGGTACATGAAGTCTTCGCGGCCAGTGATCGGCTGGTAGTTCTTGAACCGCACCAGATAAGGCCGCTGCTCCCATATGGTGAACGCAGGCGTACCCAGGGTAATCACGTTGTCGACTTTTTTGCTGAACCACTTAGGATTGAGCTCCGGGAACAACTTGAAGATCGACTGCCCGGCAGCGTCATACGGCACCACGCCAGAGCGGTTCTCCATGAAGGTGTTCCAGACCTGCACACGATAATCACGGTCGAGTACCACAATACCGACGTCGATGTTCTGGGTGACGGTCAGCAGCCAATGAAGCTCTTTGATATCGATCTGATTACTCATGGGTCAGCTCATCAAGTACGCGAGTTTTTTCGTCAGGCGGTCGACCGAATCTTCGGTGAACAACATCAGCAAGTCGAAGTTGATGCTATGCCCCTCAACGCTGTAGCTGAGCTCAACGGCCAGGGTTTTCTGCCAGCGTGTCTGATTGATACTGATCAGTTGGTCAATGCCCACCTGTGAACCCAGCATCTGCGGGTGCCCCTGGGAGAACTCCACGTCGATCTGCTCGGCAATCCCGCTCAGACAGGCGCCAATCAAGATGGTGGACAGGTCGAGGAGCATTTCCTCGTCGGTGTAGTCCGCCGAATCGCGGTGCATCAGCGAGCCCATGTCGGCGATGTCCGAGTCATGGAAGATCAGCAACGCTTCGCCCGCAATGCCCCCGCCAATGTAGCCCTGACAGATGGCCGTCAGCCGCTCACTGCTGTGCGCGTCCGCCAACGCCATGTGCAACTCACCGACCTCGAACATGTTGACGGTAGGCACCGGCAACTGCACGAACACACCCAACACCTTGGCCAGCAGGGCTGCGGCGCGGCCCATGGCGACGTTGATGGTTTCGCGAAACGCGTCCTGGAAACTGATAATCGCGCCGGTCATGGCGGGGGCAATAGTCGGGACGGGGGCAGGTTCGCCCAGCAGACCCAGCCGGGTCAGCGTCTGCTTCAACTCATCGGGATCAGCCGGCTTTTTGATGAACGCCAGTGCGCCCAACTCCATGACACGGCGGACGGCTTCGTCCTGAACGTCACCGGAAACAACAATAATCTTGGCGTCGAGGTTTTCAGCGCGAATGGCAGCAAGCGTCTGATAGCCATCCATGACCGGCATGGTCAGGTCCAGCAACATGACCTCACCCAACCCACGACGCACGGCATCGAGACCTTCGAGCCCATTGGTCGCCTGCGTAACCGACACGCCCCACTCCGCAGGCAAAGCCCTCAGCAACTGCTTGCGGGCCATGTTGGAGTCATCGCAAATCACCAAGGGAATCATCGGCATTGCATTGCTTCTCACTGCAAAAGAGTTCTGGCGCAAGTATCAGCGGGTTTCATTTCATAAGCGAGTGGTGAACACATGTCTTATTAAACAACCGTTTAGAGCATTTAACTGGCGTCAAATAATTACGTTCACTCGCTTTCACACGCTTACAAACAATCAATATCCGTGCTCATCTATTCATACATCGGCAGTGCCTGATAATTCTGCAATTAACTCGCCAACGAAACAGCATTCGTGAGATTAGTTGAGTTCTATCGGGACCTTCATGCGTCGTTACCCCCCGCCCCATCGCAACCAAAAGCACAAACGTACCAAAAATAACCATTCTGGCTATAGGCTCTTTCCCAGCCCGCCCTTAGAATCCTTGCCACACTGGCACGCGGTCGTTGTCGTTTGTACCGCTGCGCCCATTCAAGGATCAGATGCTGTTCAGTGCGATGTCGGGCAGCGTTCAAGGGCATGATGCGTTCAGTATGAATACACCCGTTACGTTGTCTGCCGGGCACACCGGCTCAGGGCTCAACGCCCGATCCTCATCGTTTTTGCTTCGTCTGGTCGCGGTCGCCATTACCACGGTGGTGTTTATCATCGATACGGTGACGTCGCTGGACGTGGCGGTGGCGGTGCTCTATGTCGCGGTTATTTTGTTGTCGGTGAATATCTTCAGTCGGCACGGTTTGACGATCGTTGCCCTGAGTTGCCTGTCGCTGACGATCATTTCCTTTCTGCTGACTCACGGCCAGGACGCCGAGTTGCCTGCCGTTGCCCGCTGTCTGGTGAGCATTGCTGCTATCGGTATCACTACGGTGCTGGCGCGCAGCAACAAAGCGGTCAATGACCGGTTGCAGGAGCAGGTCTGTCTGCTCGCCGAAGCGCATCAGGCGTTGCGTCGCAGTGAAGCGTTTCTGATTGATGCTCAGCGCTTGAGCCGCACGGGCAGTGTTGGTTTCCGTGTTCCGGACCTGGAGATGCACTGGTCGGAAGAGACCCAGCGGATCTTCGAGTACGAAGCGGGTTCTCACGCGTCGATTGATCGGGTCCTGCAAAGAACTCATCCCGATGACTTGCTACTGGTGGTGGACGCCATTGCCAAGGCCCGGGACCTGACGCCGGACCTGAGCGTCGAACACCGTCTGCTCATGCCTGACGGGCGCATTAAATACCTGCACATGCTTGCGCACCTTACCCACGATCAGGACGGTCATTGCGAATACGTCGGAGCGTTGATGGACGTAACGGCCGCCAAGCAGGCCGAGGAGGCGCTGCACCGCTCGCAAACCGAGCTGGCGCACGTGACCCGCGTTACAACCCTTGGCGAGCTGGCGGCGTCGATTGCGCATGAAGTGAATCAGCCATTGGCCGCGGTCACGACCAACGCTGAGGCTTCGCTACGCTGGCTCAATCGCCGAGAGCCGGATATCAATGAAGCAGCTCAGGCGCTGGAGCGCATCCTCAGCGAAACCTTCAGGGCCAGCGAAGTGATCCGCCGTATTCGCGCCCTGTCCCGCAAAGCCGATCCGCAACGGGCACCGGTGGACTTGCGAGAAGTAATAGAAGAATCTGTGAGCCTGGTTGCCCGTGAAATCCAGCGAGCCCGGGTTGAGCTGGTGCAAGAGATCGCCAGTGACGTGCCCTGTGTGATGGGCGACCGTATTCAGTTGCAGCAAGTGCTGATCAACTTGCTGATCAATGGCATGCAGGCCATGAGTGGTCATCATGGTTCGTCGCGCAAGATGAACCTGCGTTTAAGCCATGAGTCGCAAAACGAAGTCGTCATAGAAGTGCGTGACAGCGGCCCGGGAATTCAGCCGGATGACATGGGTCGTTTGTTCAACGCTTTTTTCACCACAAAACCTGAAGGCATGGGTATGGGGTTGTCGATCTGTCGCTCGATTATCGAGGCGCACGGCGGTCGGATCTGGGCCCAGAGCCAACCTGGCGAAGGGGCCGCGCTGCTCTTCGCCCTCCCCCAACAAGAAGAAACAGACGATGAATGACGATCACCCGATGAACAGAAGTGCGGTCAAAGTCAGCCACGATCCGATCGTGTTCATTGTCGATGACGACGCTGCCCTGCGTGATGCCTTGAGCAGCCTCCTGCGCTCTATAGGCCTGCGGGTGGAGACGTTTCCTTCGGTGGCAGACTTCACTCAGTTTCAGCGACCCGACGTGCCCAGTTGCCTGGTGCTTGACGTTCGGCTGCAAGGCACCAGCGGCCTCGACTTCCAGAACGAACTGGTACGCGCCAACGTCAACCTGCCCATCGTGTTCATGACTGGCCACGGCGATATCGCCATGACTGTCCGGGCGATGAAGGCCGGGGCGGTGGACTTTCTGGCGAAACCCTTCCGCGAGCAGGACTTGCTGGACGCGGTGACCTCTGCGCTGGAGAAAGACAAGAACGGCCGCCAGGCCAACAAGAACGCCAATGAAATCCGCGCGCGCTTTGAGACCCTGACGCCCAGAGAGAAAGAGATCATGGCCTTGGCGGCTTCAGGCCTGATGAACAAGCAGATCGCTGGAGAAATCGGCCTGAGCGAAATCACCGTCAAGATCCATCGCGGCCACGCCATGAAGAAGATGAACGCCAAGTCGTTTGCTGAGCTGGTGCGAATGGCCGAAGCGCTGGAGCTGGGGAAATAACCTGCATCTCTTGAGCGCATCAGTCGTGCAGCAAACATTGGATTTGTAGGCGCTCACCGACGTTACGAAGCCAGCGATGGCGGAGTGTCAGACAGGCCGCTATCGCTGGCCTCGTAACCTCGGTGAGCTCCTACAGGACAGGTTTCAATCCGGGATTGCTTGTTGTTTGACAGACACCCCCGAGGGTCGCGAAAGCGGTGTTTCTGATACACCAACATTCGCAGGCTTCGGCAGCGCCTACAGGACGATGCGAACACGCTTATTACTTATGTATCTTTTTTGATACCTATAATTCCGAGTTTTATACACCCGTATGATGTTGAATTGCCGCAATACCGCGTATCGTTAAGTTATTAAATCGAGACATTCGTTAACTTTATTCTCGATTTCCATCAGGTACTGCGGCATGTCTATTCCACTGACCATTTCAATCGTCGACGATGACGAATCCGTTCGAATCGCGATCGACAGTCTTGTGCGCTCTGTCGGCTACCACTCGGCCTTGTTTTCATCCCCTCTGGACTTCCTCGGTTCGGCCTCGCGGGCCAGCAGCGCCTGCTTGATTACTGACGTGCAGATGCCTGACATGAGCGGCCTGGAGCTGCAGGACAGACTTAATGAACAGGGTAGTCAGATCCCGATCATTTTCATCACTGCCTTCCCGGAAAAGCCCATCGAAAAACGCGCACTGGATGCAGGGGCCAAGGCCTTCCTGACCAAACCGTTCTGCGGTAAAACCATGCTTGAACATATAGAAAACGCCGTGAATTCCAGGGTGCACTAATCGTTACGTAGTTAAGCCGTGATTAAACACACGTATAAAAACCTGAACTCATGCATTAGACGTTGCTCCTCATGTACAAGCGTATTTATTGCTTACTTTACTTAAAGTAATTGCATGCCGGATTCAGCTTCTGAGTGTTCATGGAACCGGCTCTATCGATCAGTCCATGCACAACGGCTTCGGCCCAGGTAGCAAATGCGATGAACAGATATGAAGTGCCGGGCAATGACCACAATCCGCTGCTGGGTCTGGGTGCTTTTGAGCAAATGCACGGGGTATTCTCGTCGCTCAGTAAACCTGCCGCGTTTATCGCCGCCACCAGCGAGGCGTCCATTCGACTGGCCGTGTCCAGCGACGTCGAGTATGCGCTGCTGCCGATGCTGTTGCGTCGCCTGCGGGTTGAAGCGCCGGGTGTTTCGTTGACCATAGTGCGGGCCGATCCCGAGCAGATGCCAGCGCTGCTAGCGTCCGGTGAAGTCAGCTTGGGTATTGGCCTCAGCGCCGCATCTGATGCCACTCATCATCGCGCATCACTACGACGGGTACGCCCGGTCGTATTGCGCACCGACACAATGCCTGATCAGGTCTGCCTCAGCGAACTGTGCCGCCGCCCGCACGCACGGGTGTCTTTTGCATCGAATATGGACCGGGATATCGATCAGACACTGAGAGATGCCGGGTTACAGCGCAAAGTGCTGCTATCCGTCTCGCAATTCAATGTTCTGCCTGCGTTGCTGGCTCAAACAGACATGCTCGCGCTGGTGCCCGATTATGTGGCGCAGACGATGGTTGCTCAGGGTGGGCTGCGCAGCGATCCCCTGCCTTTGCCCGCGATGGATTTCGATCTGGTCATGAGCTGGGGCGTCCAGGCAAACAATGACCCGGCCGGACGCTGGTTGCGCTCGCGGTGCAAGATGTTCTTGGGGGAGTGAAGTCCTCTGTAGGAACGACCGGGTGGCGATCCACGCTGTTGGCATCGACGATAACGCGGTATGGCTTCTAGCTGCGTCTCATGCATCGCGGGCAAGCCCTGCTCCCACAAACGGCGCGGTGCCATGGACACCGAGGGCGCTGCTGCACGTCATTTTGTCTGGAGAATCAAACCACCGGTAGGACCGATTCGATGCAGTCAATCAGCACGGTGGCATTGAAGGGTTTGCCAAAGAAACCGACAGCACTGCCGGTCATGGCACGTTTTCGTACAGACTCTTCAGGGAAGGCAGTGATGAAGATGGTCGGGATCTGCACACCCTGACGGTTCAGTTGCTCGTGCAGTTCAACGCCACTCATGCCAGGCATTTGCACATCTGTAATGAGGCAATCTGCTTTTGTCAGGCAAGGGGAAATCAGGAACTCCTCGGCCGAGGCAAACAGGCAGGCGACGAAACCCAGGGAGCGAACAAGACTATCGAGGCCAGTGCGGACAGCAGTGTCGTCGTCGACGACCGCGATCACCGGGGATTTAGCCAAACCAGTTACCTTCAATACCAATGAGTAGAAGTGCCGATGATCTGCGCACTCATGGCCTGCACGGTAACCAGCCCGGCACGTTCCTGAAATCATACCCACGTATAAAGCACGGATTAAAACGACCGACGGGCTAAATATTGACCATTTGGACAGAATCCATGGCTGTAAAAACCGCCCGCTTTCATCCAGTCCCACGACATCGCGCCCAACACAGGTCCCGTAGGAGCTGCCGAAGGCTGCGATCGCGGTGTATCAGGCAAAATGCTTCGCAGCCTTCGGCAGCTCCTACAGAAAATGGACTTCAAACCGGTAATTTGCATGCGCTCATCGTTTATCGCGAGACGCCTACAACCCGCTCTTGATGACCTCATACGGCGTCTGCAAATCACGCTCCGGGATTTCCCAGATCAGCAATTGAGGCGGAGTCTGCTTGAAGGCAGGGCTGTCGAAATAGACATTGGCGGCACCGGAGAACTCCCCACCGTCCTTACCGAAGTTACCAATCGGTGCTCCCAGGGCCAACTGTAGAAAGCCTGCGAAATTGGAGTTGCGCGAGAACGAAGTGCCAATCAGGGCGACGTTAGGCAGGTTGTCATCCCCGAACAGGTCGTCGAGGTTGTCACCGCCGCTCTGCACGGCTTGAGCTCGCTCGGTGATTTCACTGGCGGCGACGCTTTCCGGAGTCGGCTGCAACGAAAGAGGCAGCCAGTCGATCCCGGCCAGACGCACCAGGTCGCCAGGGCGCGGGGCCGATGGCGCGCTGCGTACGTCGAAGCTTTTCTGCGGCGTGGCTTGCATGCCTGAAGCCCGAACCTGCGCCGCGACCGCCTCGGCAGCAGCGTCGGCACCGGTCTCGCTCCAGTGGGTGTCGGTACGCAGATAGGCTTTGGCACCGATCGGTTCCAAGGTCGACGTGAGATCCAGCGCATTGACGCCATTGCTGTGCAACGTAGCGGTCCAGTTGGAAACCCGGTCACGCAGTTGCGCAGGACGGCTCACTCCGCACAGTTGCTCGCTAGCAATCCGGCTTTTATCCGGTACAACCGCCACCAGCAGTTTCACACCACGCTTGGCCAACCGCTGCTGCAGGTCGATGACGGCCTGAGCTTTGGCATCGGCATTCGCCTGGGCGTGGCGGTTGATTTTCAGCTCATCGGCAATGAACAACCAGCCTGGACAACCCTGACGTACACGCGGCCCCGTATCGTTGAACACTAGCCAGCTGGCAGCGCGTTCCAGGTTGGCAGCTTGTTGCGCCAACGTGGCACCGGAGAGCTGCTTGGCGATTTTGTGAGTGACATCGCCGTGCAGCACTTCATCAGTCGTGACGTTGGGTGGCAACAATTCGACTTTGCCATTCCAGAAAAGCCATGCGCAGGACAACAGCCCGACGGCCATGAAAGCTGCGAGCGTAAAACCCGCCACCGGGCTGATCCGGGTGGCGAGCTCGCTAGGCGGTACGGGTGTTACCGGGATCTTGGGCGAAACGATCTTTGGCGTAGTCATCAGAATTGGAAGTACAGAAAGGGTACGGCTTCGCGGCTGGCGATCAGAGCGAACGACAGCATGAAACCGGCCACGGGCCAAAGGGCGGCAGTCAGGGCAAAGAGCGCGCTGCCTCCGAATCGTTGTTCACAACGTTTTTGCAGCAATGGCGCGACGATGCAGAACACGCCCAGCAAAGCCGCCAGACCGTGTACGGGACGCAGAGTCACGGCCAGCGCATCACCCAGCGCCATGCCATGCAGACCGAATTGACCGGCGTACATGTTCATTGCCGAGTGGAAGTCCGGTGCGCGGAACAGCGTCCAGGCCAGGCACACGAACAGCAGCGTCAAGGTGTGCGACAACAACGGCGGAATGCTCGGCAGACTGGAGCGCGACCAGGCCCGGTCGACACACAAGGCAATGCCGTGTGCAGAACCCCACAGCAAGTAGTTCCAGCTGTCGCCGCCGTGCCACAAACCTGCGATGGCCATGGTCAGGAACAGGTTGCGATAGGTTTTCCACACGCCGTTACGGTTACCGCCCAGGCCGATGTACAGGTAATCACGCAGCCAGCTGGACAACGACAAATGCCAGCGCCGCCAGAAGTCCTGAATACTGCTGGCCAGATACGGCCGGTTGAAGTTTTCCGGAAAGTGGAAGCCCAGCATCAGGCCCAGACCGATGGCCATGGCGCTGTAACCGGCGAAGTCGAAAAACAGCTGCAGCGAATAGGCCAGGCAACCGATCCAGGCGTCGACAAACGACGGATTTTCCAGATGGAACGCCACGTCTACCAGCGGCGACAACGTATCGGCCACCAGCACCTTCATGCACATGCCGATCATGAAACGGCGCGCACCGAGGGAGAAATTCTGCCAGTCGAAATAACGCTCGCTCAGCTCACGACGTACCCAGTCATAGCGAATGATCGGCCCGGCGATGGAGTGACCGAACATGGAAATGTAGGTCGCGTAGTTAATGAAGCTGCGCTCTACCGGCACGGTATGCCGATGCACATCCACCAGATAGGAAATCGCCTGCAACACGATGAACGACAGCCCGGCGGGTAAAGCCACGCGCTGCCACTCAAGGGGCATGGCGCCATAGTAGGTGATCAGTTCACTCCAGGTTCCGGCCACAATATTGGCGTACTTGTACCAGCAGAGCACCGCCGTGTTGAGGACGATAAAGCCGATCAACAGACGCATGCGCCCGCGTGATCCTTCTTGCGCACGGTCAACCAGTAAACCGCCAACGAAGGCGACGATGGTCAGCACGATGTGCAAAGACAGGAACAACGGGCTCAACCAGCCGTAGAACAACCAACTGCCAATCAGCAGGATGACGTTACGCCAGGCCGGTCTGGCCAGCGAATACACCAGCAAGAAGGCTGGCAGGAATAACGTCAGGAACTCGAGTGAGGCGAAAACCATGGCGAATGCGCAATCCGATCAGTGGGCCAAAGCATCCGTGGCCGACAATAGTTGTGGGCCGTTGGCCGAAGGCACCAACAACACGCTGTAACGCTCGCCTGCTTTGAGCTCACCCAGCGCCAGCGGTGAACCGACATTGGCGTTGGCACACACCAGTTGCACCGAGAGGCTCACCGGGTTGATCGAACGTCGTTGCAGGGTGCCTTCCGGCACAGCTTTGAACAGATCGGCGGTACGCCCGGCAGGACGCAGGCTCGCATCGGCACAACTGGCATCAAGGCTGAAAAAAGCCAGCGACGCCTTGAGGCCGTTGAAGTCATCGGGCTGCTCACGCACCGCAACTTGCTTCACGCCTTTGGCGCCGTCAGCAATCGCAACCACAGTGGCGAATTCGCCCGGTTCAACACTCAGTGTCAACGGTATTTTTTGCGCACCACTGGCCAGGGTGCCTTTGATTGGACTACTGGCCTGAACCGGGAAAAACGCCGATGCCGGTTTTGCGGCGTCCAGTTGCAAAGGCGCAGCCCCTTCCTGCGCAGTGACTTGCAGCGGCGCAGGCGCGGCATTGATGAAGCGGATGAAGGCCGAGTCCTCGGCAGGTCCGCTCGGGTACAGCGCGATTTCAGCGCTGGCCAGACTGCTCAGAGCAAGCGCAGGGACAGCCAGAAATGCAGTCAGTGGCTTTATCATTTTTTAGCGTCCTTCAAGGCTGGCGCTGCAAGCAGGGCTTTGCTGATGTCTTCGCTCCAGGTCTTGTAACCTTGCGAGGTCAAATGCTGACCATCGACTGTGGCCCACTGGCCTGGTTTGGAGAAGGCGAGCGAATCGATGTAGCTGCACGGCGCAACGTTGCTGGCGAGGAACTTGGACATCATTTCAACGCGAGCAAAGGTCTTGCCGTACTTGCCGCCTTCAGTCCCCCAGTTAGGGCCGACCCACACGCACTGGGTGCCGGTGGCTGCGATAGCTTTGGTGAACGCGGTGGTTTGCTGCCACAACCAGGCCTTCGGAAAAGCCGGTTTCGGGTAGCTGGCCATGGTGTCGCCCAAGACGATCAGCACCAGATCCGGTTTGTCGCTGGCCAGCAATTCGCTGATCGGTTGGGTCGCAGCCTTGCCGCCCAGCACCACGGCTTTTTCAGTGCCACGACGCTCGGCGCCGCCACAGGTGCCCGGAGTGACTTTAAGCCAGTCACCGGCGTTGGAACCACAGACGCCCAGGGTGTGGACTTTTGCGCCCTGCTGGACCAGGTCGTCATGCAAAGTGGAAATCAGGTAATCAGGCGTTGCCAGATGACTGTCGCCGATCATCAAGATCGTCATGCCTGCCAGAATCGATGCTGCCACGGTGAATCTCCTGTCGCTTAATTGGAATAAGGGGAACGGTAAGGGCTGACCGGCAAGGCCATCTGGCCGTTGAAGTCATCGAACATGTAGCGCAGGTACAAACCACCGGTGAACTGTTTGTAGTCACGTGCGTTATCGATGCCGAAGTTACCGCCCATAAAGAAGTTACTGCCGAAGCGGTATTCGGCATTGGCGCCGAAGTTGTAGCCAACCCCGGTTTTGTTCTGTCCGCTGTATTGAGTCGGCACGCTGATACCGGACGCGGCGTAGACCTGCGAGACCTGCTCCAGCGCGGCCTGCAAAGCGTTGTCGTTCGGGAAGTACGGTGCAGCGTCCTGCTCGATGTGTTGCAGGCCGACCGACCCGCGCAGGGAATAGCTCAAACGATCCGTACGTTGCGACCAGCTCACCGGCACACCAATAGCGAAGAAGTTCTGCGGGCTGAAGTAGCCGCCGTTGCCGTAGGTGAAGTTGCTCTGGTTCTTGTCGTAGCTGATGCCAGTCAGGCTCAGGCCTGCGGTCAACTGCTTGCTGTCGTTGTTCTGCAGATACCAGTAAACCCCGGTACCGCCTTCCAGCCTGCTGTTGGACTCAACGTTGTTGCCCACCAGTTTGTGCACCGAGCCGTAACCATATGCACCGACATCACCGTCGTCATAACCCAGCTGCAGACGCCCGCCATTGGCGGTTACGCCGCCCCATTTCAAGCCACTGCGACGATCCTCAGCACCTGCAAAAGATGCCAGACTGTCGGTGACCGAACGCCGCGACAGGCTGATGCCATAACGGAAATCACTGCCATCGGTAAACGAACGATCCAGGCTGATGCCACCAACTACGGTGCTGTAGAGGAAGCCCATCGGGCTGGTGCCCAGATCGGTTTTCAAGCCCAGCGACGGGTTTTCATAGGCCAGGGCCAGGCCGATACCGTTGTCTTGCTGACGACCAATCGAGCCACCTGTGGAGCCCGCCAGCGAGTTCAGCACTGCGCTGCCAGGGCTGGCATTCAGAGCCGTTTGCAAGTTGGCGGCATCGGTAGCGCTAAGACCTGAAGTCAGCTGAGCGCCGGGAATCGCCGGACCACTGCCGAAGCGGTTTTCCGAATCCGAACCCACACTCCCGGCATTCAGCCAGACCGGCGTGACACGCAAGGCAATGCGGTTGTCGTCCAGCGGCCAGCTGATTTCCAGTGGCGCTTGTACTTCGGTCATTTTGCTCAGACCGGACTCGCTGTCGTTGCCGCGATACGTGACGCCCTGCGTTACGCGTGGGCTACGTTCTTGCTGGATCTGATCCAGCGCACGCTGCATCGACTGACGCGGGTCGGGCGAGTCTGCCGTGCTTTTACCCGGCAAGACTCGACCATTGCCATCAGTGCGAGGCGATAGCTGCGAATAGGCAGCCGTCTGATTGAACGTACGGCCATTGGATGCCACCGGCGCAGCAGCCGTTTCTTCAGCCGAGGCGACCTGTACTTCAGCAGGCTCGGGAATCTGATTGATGCTGCTTTCGCTCAGGCGCGATTCGCTACGTTGACCGCGAGCGCCCACAAAGGGGTTGGCGGCTACTACGCCCGCGAACGGGTTGGCATCCGCCTTCTTCACCGGTTCCTGCAACGCCAGCGCACGGCTATACAGCTCAGACGCCTTGGCGTTCTTGCCTTGCGCGCGGTACAAGCTCGCTGCTGTGGCCAGTATCTGCGGGTTATTCGGGGCCAGCGCCAACGCTTTATCGATGGCGGCTTCTGCACCGCGATAGTCACCGGACTTGTTCAGGGCCTGCGCCATACCGATTTGCAGTTCCGGGTCCTGAGGCTTTTTCGCCAGCAGCGGTTTGTAAAGCTCGATAGCTTTTTTGGCATCGTTGTTGGCGAGGAACATACGCGCCAACGAAGCAACGGCCAACGAGTCATCAGGCCGTTGCGCAAGGGCAGGAGCCAGCGTGTCATAAGCGGCGACCAGATCACCCTTCTCGCGCAGCAGATCGGCTTGACGCACGGTGTACAGGAACAGCAGATCGTCGTAGCTACGCTGTTCGGATGCCTGCAGTTTCTGGTTACGCAGGTCACGCAGGATCTGGTTCACCTGCACATCATCACCGGTCTTCAGCAAGATCCCGGCATAGGCCAGTTGCAGCGCCGGGGATGGAGAACTGCTCTGCGCAATTGCGCTACGCAGGATCGACAAACCGTGATCGGTATCACCCGCATCGGCGAAACCGGCAGCGACCGCGCCGAGCAGATCGGGCTTACCGCCGACGTTGAGTTCCGCCTGGCGGAGCACACTCAATGCCTGGGCACGATTACCCTGTTTAGTCAGCGTCGAAGCCTGACTGATCAGCGCCTGCACTTGCACGTCCCTGGCCAGTTGCTGCATGGCCGACGAGCGTTGCCCGGCCGGTATACGATCCAACGTAGTTTGCGCGGCTGACCATTCGCCAAGCTGGCTCGAAATCAGCGCACTGACGTACAACGCTTCGGGCTTTTGCGGGTTGGCTTTGACCAGTTCAGCAACGGTCTGACGCGCCTTGTCCGGCGCATCAGTCAACACATACAGACGTGCCAGATCGAAGCTCACCCATGGGTCTTGCGGGTCATTGCGCACCGCGTCCTGCTGGGCAATAACTGCGCCCTTGAGGTCGCCCGAGCGCTCGGCGTTTTTCGCCTGGCCCACAGCAACGGCGGCACGCAGCGGACGCAAATCGCCAATGCGCTTTTGCTGATCAGCGTTTAGCCCTTCGATCAATCGCAGCCCCTGGCTGGCCTTGCCGCCCTGCGACAGAACAGTAACCAGGCCAGCCAGCGCATCAGGATTATCCGCGTCCAGCGTCAGGGCCTGACGGTAACTGGCTTCGGCGCTATCTAGTTGATCCAGATCGGCCTGCACACCGCCCAGCGCCACATAACCTTCAACCTGACGCGGCTTGCTGGCGATGGCCTGTTGCAGCAAACGACGTGCGCCCTGCAAATCCTGTTCGGCTCGCGCACGGCTGGCCTGAGTCAGCAGATCCCAGTAGCGATTGCTGTCCAGCGCGGCTTGCCAGCGGGTATTCTTGCCACCGGCCGCAGCGCGTTTGAGCAGTTCATTGGCGTCGCTGGTACGCCCTTGTTTTTGACGCACCAGACCCAGGCCACCTAGCGCATCGCTGTCTTGAGGCTGGTCTTTGAGACGAGTCAGAAATGCCTGCTCTGCCACACCCAACTGGTTGTCCTGCAGCGCTTTGAAAGCTCTGCTCAGGTTGGAGTTTTCTGCGGCTACGCCTTCGCTGCGCAGCGTGTTCAAGTGCTCGCGAACTTCACTGTCATCCGGGTAAGCCTTGAGATAACTCTCGTATAGCGGCCCTTCAACAGCACCCGCCGAGCCCATCCAAAGCAACGCCTGGCGCCAGCTCTCGGTTGCTTCGCCGCCAAGCTCCTGCACGGTGGACAACTGTGCCAAACGCCGAATGCCTTCGATGCGGGTCGACTCGTCCAGCGTCAGGATTCTGGCCAGAGCCAGTTTGATACGCGGGTTGTTGGGCGTTTGTTGCAGTAGACGCTCAAGGCCCTGACGCGCTTCTTTCTGACCGTCTTTCGAATAGCCCAGGTACGAGTAATACCTCAGGCCCAGTTCACCTTGCGGCGGTTTGCCCGCGAACAACTGACGGTACAAGCTGATCGCTTTGTCCTGCTCGTCAGAGGCCATGGCCATCTGGATTTGGTCCAGCAGTTGCTCGTTGGCATCGCCTTGCAGGTTAATCGCCTGCTCCAGTTGCAGGGTCAACGGTGCATCAGGATGAAACTTGCGCATGAGCTGTAAATACTGCTCGGCCTGAGCCGGGCGCTTGGTGGTAACCCCAAGCATGCCCAGACCATGCAACGCATCAGCCTGCTGAGGATCGATCAGCAATAGCTTGTTCCATACCTCGGTCGCCCGGGCCGTGTCGTTATGCTC
The DNA here is from genome assembly GCF_022790535.1 of Pseudomonas maioricensis. GTDB lineage: Bacteria > Pseudomonadota > Gammaproteobacteria > Pseudomonadales > Pseudomonadaceae > Aquipseudomonas > Aquipseudomonas maioricensis. The sequence goes on along the minus strand of NZ_LOHG01000009.1, from coordinate 31,260 downwards.
CTGCCAGTAACGTCCCTGCTGCAGCAAGGCCTGCCCGGCACTGTCGAGTGCGGCAAAACTGTTGCTGCTGAGCAGGGCGGCGAACACCCCTGAGATTACTGCGTGGCGGTGCGAGAGCATGTCTTCTCCCAGAAAGTCTGTAACTTTCCGTCGTCGAGAAAGTGGTAGCGCTGATCCATGTGACCGAGGGCAAACAGACCCAGCACGAAGTGGTAATACGGCGGTTGCGCGATCTTGACGGCCTCAGGCGTGAGGCTTTGCGCCATGAATGTCTGGACGCGCCTGGCTTGACGGTTGCGTTCAACGTCCTCATCCAGTGCATCGAGATACGGCAGCAGCGCTGCGGAGAAACCCCAAGGGCCGTCGCCACTGAGTTTTGCACTGCTGACCTGGACTTTTTCGGGAGGTACGCCATTGGCTGCGATGGCGCGCTGCATGCCGCGGAGGTGCTTCAGAATGGGCGCTGCCAGTGGATCCTTGCTCGGCGTAATGCCCGCCCACAAGTAAACGCGAATGGCATCGTAGCTGCCCTGCTCGCCCTTGATCGGGTCAACAATGAACTCGCCCTTGCCCGGCCCGGTGGCGCGATAGCTGACCCAGTCAGCCACAAAACCCTTGTGGCTGACGGCCTTGATCAGGGTGGCGGTGTTGACGGCAATTTCAGCCCACGGACCGCTGCGGTCGAACTCGGCAAAACGCCTCAGCAACGGAATCGGCATGTAGCTGGGGTTGAGCATCCATTGATCAGGCTTCACGAAACCGCGAAAACCCGGCAGGAGCATTTTGCCCAGACCGGGTAAGTCGGCGACTTCCTGAGTGACCACGTTGTGCAGGATCTTGCGGGCGGCATCTGTGTATTCGTCGTTTTCCCACAACCGCCCGGCTTCGAGCAGTGCGTAGGCAAACCACAAATCCGCGTCGGATGCCGAATTGTCGTCCAGCACACGCCACGTTCCGGCATCGTCCCTGCCCCAGAGCCATGCAGGCAGATGCGTGCTGATATCGCCAGCCGCCAGATTGTTCTGCGCCCAGTGCCACAGCTGATCAAAACTTGCCCGATCATTAGCGACCAAGGCAAAGAACATGCTGTAGGACATCCCTTCAGAAGAGCTGTTTAGCTGTGGGGTGCTGGCGTCCAGCACACGGCCATCGGCCTGCACGAAATGTTTATCGAAGGTCTGCCACAACGGCCAGGTCGTGACTTCACAGGTCCGAGCCTGGGCTAGCGTTGGTAGCAGCATCGACAGTCCCAGGGCGAGAGCACAAATGCTTTTCTGTAGGAGCTCACGAGCACCGCGAGGCAGCGATAGCGTTCTGCCTGAGACACCGCCATCGCGGCCTCGCGGTGCTCGTGCGCTCCTACAGGGGTCGTGTTGGCTGCACGACTGTGCAGTGTTCGAGGTGAAAGACATCAGCCTTCGACCCTTTCACGGGCCCGCGCACGTAGGGCGACGTAGGACAACAACGTCAGCAACGCTATACCGAAAGCAGACACAATCATCATCAACAGCACGTTGCGCGACAGCTGCCATTGCAGGTTCTTGAAGAACCCCAGCGAGCCGACGTGATACAGCTCTTCGGCCAGCAATGGCTCAACGGTCTTGCCGTGCACGACCACGAGGCTGCCCTGAATCGCCTGGGTGTAATCTTCATTGCCGGTGACGGCGTTGGTCACGTCCTGAAGGGTTTCCGGCGTGCCGCTGGAAATCACCACGACGCTGCGACCACTCTGCAGGGGCGATTCAAAGCCGGTCAGGTAAGAGCTGCGTTTTTCGCCGGAGAACGCCAGAGCCATGCGCGCATTACGCTGATTGACTTCCAGATCCGGGCTCACCCAGTCACGCAGGCGGAACGACAGGTTGGAAAGCTTGAAACTCTGCTGAGCATCATTGGCAACGATGGGCAATTGATTGGCCCACTGCTTGAGCAGCGGCTGATTATCGCCAGAAGCCAGAACCAGCAAATCTTTGCCAGCCACTGAAGCCACTTGCGCGGCCTGAGTGACGGTGACCGCAGTCGCCGGATAACCCGTCGACTGACCGAAACGACCGAGGATTGTCAGGTAGGCACTCAGCTCGGCGGCACCGGCATTGTCAGGCAACACAACGGCGGTTTCCGAAAGGTCAGCCATGCGCGTGAACGGGAAACCCGAGTCCTTGAACACGCCCAGGTTAGGCATTGCGATGAAGTGTTTGTAGCCGCTCAGGTCCAGCGTCGAATCCGGGTCGATACCGGCGCGCATGTTGTCGATGATGATGTCCTGACATTCACCCTGACGGATGTAGTCGAACATATAGCGCAGTTGCAGGCGCGACTGCAGGGCCACCGAGTTGAGCGGCAGCAACATGCGCGTCTCACGGGACAGGCTGTCATCTTCTTTCTTGATCTTCGCCAGCAGGCTCTTGTCGAGCTTTTCCAGGGACGGCAACTGTTTGGCTTCAATCAGGCGATCATTGAGGCTGACGGTGAGCGACGAGTTGGTCGAAGTCTGCTGAGGCGTGTAGCGATATTTAAGATTCAGCGGCGCGCCGTCTTCTTGCCAGCTGGACAGATCCGGCGGGAAGTTGAGCGGCACGACGATGTCCCCGGGGTTGTAGCCCGCGACATTGAATTTTTTGGCTTCGAGCAATTCACCCAGCTTTACCGGACGATCACTTGGCACCCAGTACGGCGCGTCGTAGGGCTTGCGCGGCGGCAAGGCTTGAAGGCTGTCGATGACGACACTTTCACCGGACAGTGTCTGGCGCCCCAGCACCAGAGCGGTGGCTGCGCGCTTGAGCTCTGCCGTGTCGCGCCCACTGACGACCAGGATCTTGCCGTTGGCATCGTTGGGGTTGGTCACGACCGACAACGTCGGGCCTTTGGCCGCAGGGATATTCAGCCCGCCGATGTCTTGCGCGGTGCTGCCATTGACCAGTACCACGGCATTGCCGGTGGCTGGCAAGCTGTTGATCTGGGCAGGAAACACCGAACCACGGTAGCTTGCCAGCGAGCCGAACCAGGACGACACCACACCGGCGGCTTCCACGGTTCCGTTATCCGGCGCAGCGCCGAACACGATAGGCAGATTCAAAAGACGGGCATCGCGACGATCAAAAAACGGCTGAGGCAATGCCGCCAGATCGTTTGCCGTCGTCAGCGGCGTGACTTGAATCTCCAGTTGCGAAGTATTGCCCACCCTCGCCCACAGGCTGGAGTGCAGCGGGTCTTCACAGCTCATCGAGTAGTGCCCGATAAACTGCAGGCTCAGGCGGTTGAACTCGGTGATCAGGTGCGAAGGGATCTCGACAATCTGGGTCTGCGGCTTGCCTGCGCCTTCTTTGCTCAGTGGCAGGCTGGCGGCCACTTCATCGTTGACCATCACATTGAGCTGCGACATGTCTTCAAGCAGGGCCGGTGAGTAGCTGTACTCAAGCTTGAGTCGCGCGCCGGTGACAATCTGGTCGGCACGGATATCGAAGTTGACCCCGTCGGCGGATTCAACACCGCGTAACACCATCGGGTAAACACGACCAAGCTGCTTGAACGTCAGGCTGTAGTCGCTGCTGGCGGCAGGCGTTTCGCTTGTCACTGCAGCGGTGTCCGCCAATACCGAAGTGCTGACCAGTAAAGCCAGCACGGAAGAAAGCCGTTTCAGCGTATTGCCATTAACGGGCCGGTTCCCGCGTACGAAATACGAAGAAGTCATGGCATTTCCAGAGAGTTTTCAGAAGTTTTGGAAGAGCGGCGACGCCACCAGAGAAGTCGACCGATATCGTTTCGTGTGGCGCTGAACAGCTCGCAGACACCGCGCCAGCCGATCTGGCCCACTTCGCGCAAGGCCACCAACGGGGAGTCGGGCTTGCCCTGCCCCCAACTCGCGGCCCAGGTGTCGGCACGGGCGAACGTCAGACGTACCAGTTCGCTTTGCTGACGCAGCGACAGGTCGATGAAGCGAGCGCCGATATCGCCATTACGGGTAAACACCACGTTGGCCGGGAACTCGCTGCTGTAGTTTTTGCGGAACAGCGCAATCTGGATGACTTCGCCATTCTGGATACCGGCATCGGCAGGCAACTTCATGCCCAGACCCGTCTGGGAAAAGTCCTGTGTTACGCCGTCGATCTGACTGCCGTCGGCCCGGGTGACACGCACCGGCAATTGCACTTGCACACGAGGTTCGGTACGGACCTGACGTGTCTCACTGGCCACTGCGATCGCAGCGCTGGTGATCATGATGTTGTAGATGGTCCACGCCATGTTGATCACCAGGGTCAACGTGGCCGCATCGTTGCTCCACCCACTGTGGAACAGGGTGTAGATGCCGATGCAGAACACTGTGGCATTCAGCCCCAGCAAGATGATGTAGGGGCGAGCCAGCGTCCAGTCGAAGTATTTCTCGTCAACGATCCCGCCCTTGTCGGTCACGTTGAAGCCGCCGAACTTGGGATTGATCATGGCCATCAATACCGGCCCCATGATGTACCAGGCCAGAACAGCCTCGTAGACCTCGTTCCAGAACGAATGCCGGAACCGGCCCTGAACGGCGGAGTTGGTCAGACTGGCGTGGAAAATATGCGGCAGCACGTAGGCGGTAATCATCAGAGCCGATGCGTGCATGACCTCCGCACCGAACAACAGGTACGCCAGGGGAGCAGTGAGGAACACCAGTCGCGGCAAACCGTAGAAGAAGTGCAGCATGGCGTTGGCATAACACAGGCGCTGGCCCAGCTTCAGTCCTTTGCCGAGCAAAGGGTTATCAGTACGGAAAATTTGCGCCATGCCCCTCGCCCAGCGGATCCGCTGCGCGATATGTCGCGAGAGGCTTTCAGTTGCCAGACCTGCCGCTTGCGGGATCGCCAGGTAGGCGGTGTTGTAGCCCTTGCGGTTCAGTTTGAGCGCGGTGTGGGCATCTTCGGTGACGGTTTCGACTGCAACGCCGCCGACTTCCAGCAAGCTGGTACGACGCAATACGGCACAGGAGCCACAGAAGAAAGTCGCGTTCCACAGGTCGTTGCCGTCTTGCAGCAGACCGTAGAACAGCTCACCTTCGTTGGGCACCGACCGGTATGTGTCCAGATTCTTCTCGAACGGGTCTGGCGAGAAGAAAAAGTGCGGCGTCTGCAGCATGGCGAGCTTAGGGTCCTTGAGGAACCAGCCCATCGTCACTTGCAGAAAAGAGCGGGTCGGCACGTGGTCCGCGTCGAACATGGCGATGTATTCGCCATGGGTAACCTTGAGGGCTTCGTTAAGGTTGCCGGCTTTCGCATGACGGTTGTTGTCGCGCACGATGTAGCCCACGCCGATTTGCTCGCAGAACTCACGAAAATCCTCACGACGCCCATCATCAAGCACATAGACATTGAGCTTGTCCCGAGGCCAGTCGATGGCTTGGGCAGCAAAAATGGTCAGCTTCACGATGCTCAAGGCTTCGTTGTAAGACGGAATAAATACGTCGACGGTCGGCCACTCGCTGGGCGGGTCAGTCATGATCATCGGCTTGCGACGCAGCGGCCAGGCGGTCTGCACGTAACCCAGCACGATAACCACCAGGGTGTAGAACTCAGCCACGATCAGGCCGTAGCCCAGCAAGCTGTCCAGCCAGTTGTCGAAGTCCAGGGTCGAGGTCAGGCGCCAGTACATGTAGCGCAGCGATGCCGTCAGCGACAGCATGATCAACGCCAGCACCGAGACTCGCCCCGGGAACTTGCGAAGGACCATCATGGCGGCGAAGCACAGCAGGCCGAAGGCGCACTGGGCGTACAACTCCAGAGGGGCGGTGACGACAAATAGCATCAGTACCAGGCCAACCGCGAAAGCGGCGAATTTAAGCGCCCGGGCGAGGCCAACGGGCAAGCCGTCGACAGTCTTCACAAGGGCATTCAGGCACAGTTCTGCGCGTGTCCGCGGTCGGGACACTTCAGGTACTACCGAGGTCATGAGATGTAGGACTCTTTGGCTTTCTGCGTCATTAGTTGAGCGGTCATGGCTCGGCCCAGGGCCAGCATGTCCTTGCAACCTTCAGAGGCGCAGGCGCCTTCGAGCGGGTTGCGACCATAAGCCAGGGCCTCGCTGATGTCATGATCGACATTCACAACACCCAGCAATTGCCTGCCCAAGCGGCGTTCGAGCACCACCAGCATGTCGCGCGAGAACGCTCGCGAAGCATCGAACTGGTTGATGACATAACTGCACGTGAACGGAGTTGAGCGCGGCCTGCTTGTAGAGAGCAGACGTTCCATTTGATCGAGCGTCTGGTAGGAGGCGGCGTCTGCGGTGGCGACGACCAGAATATGGTCCGCCACGGTCAGCACTTGTTCCAGATAAGCCGTGCGGCCTGGAGGCGTGTCGATCACCACGACGTCACGCTCTCCCAGATCCATGCGCGCCAACTGACGGGCGAGCCACTGCGGATCACTGTCCAGAAAGCGCTCCAGAGTGCGGCGTTCTTCTTCATTCAATATGCCGTACGGCAGCAATTGCGTGCCCGCCGAACCTGGCAGCAACAAGGAGCGCCAGTTCTCGCCCAGCAGGCTGGCATTGCCCATACCCGCAACATCCGGGCTGACTTGCAGGTGGTACTGCAAGGCACTTTGCGGATCGAGGTCGATGGCCAGGGTTTGCCCGCCTTGCAGCCGCAACACCGTTGCAAGGCCGGCACTGAGGGTGGTCTTGCCCACGCCGCCTTTGGGGGAGACGACGGCGACAACCTGAGCCTTCAAGGGCTTGAGCGGTTCTTTACCGAGGGATTGCAGCAGTGCTTGCTGGTTACGCGCGGCTGCTTCCGCTTCACGTGCGCGAGCCACTTCCCGCAATAGATTCTGCAGCGGGGTCGAAGCAGGACGCGGCTGGATTGTCTCAGCGTGATCGGGCTCACTTGCGAGACTCTGTGCCTGCAAAGACGGGAGAGTCGAGGACTGGGGTTCGCCTGGCGTTAGATCAGGCGACACCGCTCGTATATCTGACGGCCGCACTGCAGAAGGCTTTTCCTTGTAGTCGAAGTCGCCTTCAATTTCCAGGTAGCTGTCCGTACTTGCCCCGAAACTTCGGAATAAATTTCCAACGTCATCTGCGCGTTTCATTGAAGCCGACCTCTGACTACCAGCTAGCTGAGCATCAGCTCATACGAAAATATTAGTACCAACTGTGTGATATCAATATGATGGTGTCAATATTTTGTAACAGCCTGAATGAACTTTCCAGATGAGCGGTGTCAGCGACAGAAAAACGTCATATCTTTGGCGACGGAAAGACGTCATGCAAAGCGATTGATACCCTCAAAACCATAGAGAGCAAGGCCTGCAGCTCGTCAGCTAACCACTTTTGCACTTGTTTGATGCATCACTAATACGCTATGGCCGAAAGCGCAACGTTGTTGGGCACAATCAGATTTTGCTCAAAAAGAAGCCCCGACACGGTGCTTGGACACCGTCCGGTGCTCACTAAAGTATTATTCGATGACCAAGGTAGTATGTTGGCCACTATCCCTGAGGCACAGGCATACCCTTGGGCCACAGCAACCAGATATTGCCCTTCTGTTTCATATCACCGGCCAAGTGGCCTGCCTCATCACCCGTGCCCCAGAACAAATCGGCACGAACCTCTCCGGCAATCGCACCGCCTGTATCTTGAGCAGCAACCGGGCGAACCAGAGCGGTACCGTCTGGTCGGGTCGTTGATAGCCAGAGCAGGCTGCCCAGCGGGATCACTTTACGGTCGATCGCAACGCTATAACCCGCCGTCAACGGCACATTCAATGAGCCGCGAGGCCCTTCGTTGCTGTCAGGGTTGCGGGTGAAAAACACATAGCTGGGGTTGCTGCCCAATAGCTCGGGGATGCGTAACGGGTTGGCTTTGGCCCATGCGGCGATGCTGCCCATGGTGACGTCTTCCTTGGGAATCGCGCCCTGCTCTACCAGCCAGCGACCAATGGCCCGGTAAGGCCTGCCGTTCTGGTCCGCGTAAGCGATGCGAATCTGCTTGCCGTTATCCAGGCGTACCCTGCCAGAACCCTGAATTTGCAGAAACTGCAGATCCATCGGGTCAGTCAACCAGGCAACTACGGGCGCATTCAGGCCTTGGGCATTGATGGTGGCGGCATCATCGTAAGGCTTGAGTACACGGCCTTCGAGACGCCCGCGCAGACGTTTACCCTTGAGTTCCGGGTAGATGCTTTCCAGGTTCACAATAATCAAATCGTCAGGTACGCCGTAGATCGGTACCGAGGCCTTGGCCGTTTTGGTCAGGCTGCCGGGATAGACCGGCTCGTAATAGCCAGTGATCAAACCATCGGCGCTGCCGGTTGCTGAGCGCATGCCGTAGACCTGAAGGTTTTCCTGCAGAAAGCTGCGAATCTGCGCAGCACCTGCATCCAGGGGCACTGCAGCAGCGGCAGCACAGGTCGCGCCCCAGACCGCATCGGCCTTGAGGCGCAGACAGGCGCTACGCCATGAGGCGAAACCGGCTTGCAGATCCGAATCCGAGACAGCAGGCAAAGCATCCCAGTTCGCCTGGGTATAAGTGGTGTGCGGCGGTGCCGGTGGTTCTGGCGGCGGCGCGGGCTGTTTATCACCGCTATCACAGCCAGCGAGCAGGATGGCAAAAGGCATGGCCAAGGCAAAACCCTTGCGCCATTGCTTGAAAGAGAGGTTCATGAGCACCGAGGCTCCCCTGGAGCGGTTTGGCTGGCAAGGGTACTCAATGCTTACGCCGGGCGAAACCCGGCATCGTGCAGTTAACAACGAACCTGTAGGAGTTGTCGGAGGTTACGACGGCGCCGATTGCGCTCTGCATGACACACAGCAATCGCAGCCTCCGGCAGCTCCTACAGGGACGTATTGCAGTAAGGATTCACTTCAGCTGATTGGCAAACCGGCTCACGGCCCCCACCACCTGTCGGGCGCCTTCCTGAATTTCGACAATCACCGAACCCGCGTCGTTTGCCAGCCCCAATCCCTGTTCAGCCTGACCTCGACTGTTGGCCATGCCGCGTACAGCAGCATCGACCAGATTCTGGTTTTGCTGCACCACGCTGACAATTTCCTCGGTGGCGGTGCTGGTACGCCCGGCCAGTTGCCTGACCTCATCGGCGACCACCGCGAAGCCTCGTCCCTGCTCACCGGCGCGAGCCGCTTCGATGGCCGCGTTGAGTGCCAGCAGGTTGGTTTGCTGGGCAATCCCACCGATGGTCTGCACGATAGAGCTGATCAGCAACGATTGCTTGCCCAGCGCCTCAATGCCCTCGGAGGCCGACTGCATCTCGTCAGAAATCTTGCGCATGGTATCCACGGTATCCTGCACCACCGTCGCGCCACGCTGAGCGCTCAAATCTGTACGCTGGGATATTTCGAAAGCAATGCCCGCCGCCTCGCTGACCTCCACCTCGCGCTCGACCTGATCCGTCACTACGGTGGCGAACTTCACGACCTTATAGAGCTTGCCCTGAGCGTCGTGCACCGGGTTATACGTCGCCTCCAGCCAGACCACGCGGCCGTGAGCGTCGATACGCTTGAATCGGCTGGCGACGAACTCACCACGGTTCAACGTCGCCCAGAATTCTTTGTACTTCGATGAAGAGGTTTCTTCAGGCTCGCAAAACATACTGTGATGCTTGCCCTTGATCTGCGAAAGGCTGTAACCCATACCGCGCAGAAACTGATCGTTGGCGGTAATGACATGCCCGCCAAGATCAAACTCGATGACCGCAGTAGAGCGCAGCAGCGCCTGGATGAACCCGGCGTTTTCCGTCGCCAGTTCAATCGCCTCGGTGATGTCTGAACCGAAGCAACGGATCTGCGACAACTTGCCGTCTGCGCCCATGATCGGATACCAGATAGCCCGCACCCAGGCCAGGCTGCCATCCACTTTGAGGAAGCGGTAGTTATCGATGACCGATGTGCCAGCATCCACCGCAGCCCTCAGGTTGCGATAGCAATCGAGCTGTTTAACGTAGGAAGGCACCAGTTCATCCATGGAGCGCCCACGCACGTGCTCGGCGCTGTACCCCAGGGATGTGAGGAAGTTGGCATTGATATCAGTAACGCGATAGCTGGGATCGAGGGTGATGGAGAGCATCTGCGCGTTCATGCCGGCTTCCATCTGCCTATAAACATCCAACTCGGCTTGTTGCGCCTGTAATTCCCTTTTCAAGCGAGTGTTAAACATTAGGCCACCGATCAATCTATTAAGTGTGTAAGTGTGTAAGTGTGTTTCGGTTATCGGCAAGTGATGAGAACGGCTGAATGACCCTTGGTCAGATTTCAAGCGCGACCTGCAAAAGCGCTACACACCGCCGTATGCCTGAGGCTGGACCACATCGGGCTCACCACTTACCCCCGTATGAATGAATAAAGCAGACTTTCCGCAACGTTGCGTTTTTTTTGCGAGATGTTGCCAACCAGCTTTACTTGGTGGGTACGTCGTCTAGCATGGCTAGGGTTTCGCGTAACGTCTGCCCCGCAGTCTCAAGGATGGTCGCCCGATGCCGTTCAGGTCATGAAGACCCATGAACCGGTGACCGCTCTATCCTCTTGAATGGAGTTGAAAGCCATCGTATGAAAGCAATCGTTACCGGTATTACAGGACAGGATGGAGCCTACTTGAGCGAGTTGTTGCTCGAAAAAGGCTACACCGTCTATGGCACTTACCGCCGTACCAGCTCAGTCAATTTCTGGCGCATCAATGAGCTAGGCATTCAGAACCACCCCAACCTGCATCTGGTTGAGTACGACCTGACGGATTTGTCAGCCAGCATCCGTTTGCTGCAGAAAACCGAAGCCACGGAAATCTATAACCTGGCCGCCCAGAGCTTCGTCGGCGTTTCGTTTGAGCAGCCGTTCACGACGGCAGAAATTACCGGCGTCGGCGTCGTTAACCTGCTGGAAGCCATTCGCATTGTTAACCCGAAGATTCGCTTCTATCAGGCATCCACCTCCGAGATGTTCGGCAAGGTGCAAGCCATCCCGCAAATTGAAAGCACGCCTTTTTACCCGCGCAGTCCTTACGGGGTAGCCAAGCTTTATGCGCACTGGATGACGATCAACTACCGCGAGTCCTATGGCATTTTTGGCACCAGCGGGATTCTGTTCAACCACGAATCGCCTCTGCGCGGGCTGGAGTTCGTGACCCGCAAGATCACGGACTCGGTGGCCAAGATCAAACTGGGCCAACTGGAGTCGTTTTCACTGGGCAACATGGACGCCCAACGCGACTGGGGCTACTCCAAAGAGTACGTGGAAGGCATGTGGCGCATGCTTCAGGCTGACGAGCCGGACACCTTCATCCTTGCCACCAACCGCGTGGAAACCGTGCGGGATTTCGTCACCATGACGTTCAAATCCGTCGGCATGGACATCGAGTGGAAAGGCAGAGGAGAAGACGAGCACGCGCTGGATAGCGAAACAGGCAAGGTTCTGGTGACGGTCAATCCGAAATTTTATCGTCCGAATGAAGTCGAACTGCTCATCGGTGATCCGGCCAAGGCAAAGAAAATCCTCAGCTGGGAGTCTAAAACCACGCTTGAGGAGCTTTGCCGAATGATGGTTGAAGCAGACCTGCTGCGTAACGAAAGAGGCATCAGCTTCTGATGAGTATTGCTGGCAAGCGCGCATTGATTACCGGCATTCAGGGTTTCACTGGACGCTTTATGGCCGCCGAGCTGGCGGCTCAGGGCTGCGAAGTCATCGGCATAGGTCGCCAGCCTTCGCAGCAGGCGGGTTACTTTCAGGCCGACCTGGCCGATGCGCCAACGCTGCACAAATTGTTGGCCGAACTCCAGCCGGACATCGTGGTGCACCTTGCTGCGGTAGCTTTTGTTGGACACGGCGTGGCCGACGCTTTTTATCAAGTCAACCTGATAGGGACCCGCAATCTGCTGGAGGCCATTGACGCTTGCGGTAAAACCCCGGAGTGCGTGCTGATCGCGAGCAGCGCGAATGTCTACGGCAACACGTCAGAAGGGTTGCTGAATGAAGCCACCGCGCCTTCGCCTGCCAATGATTATGCCGTCAGCAAAATAGCCATGGAGTACATGGCCAACCTTTGGCATAGCCGCCTGCCTATCGTCATCACCCGCCCGTTCAACTACACCGGTGTGGGCCAGGACGAGAATTTCCTGCTGCCCAAGATCGTTTCCCACTTTTTGCGCAAAGCCGGGCAGATCGAGCTGGGCAACCTTGATGTGTGGCGAGACTTCAGTGACGTGCGCGCGGTGGTCAGTGCTTATCGGGGGTTGCTGGAGGTTCAGCCTATTGGCCAGACCATCAACGTCAGCTCGGGGATCACTCATTCGCTACGCGAAGTGATCGACATGTGCAGCGAAATCACCGGCCATGAAATCATCACTGAAGTGAATCCGGCGTTTGTCCGGGAGAATGAAGTGAAGACGTTGTGCGGGGATAACTCGCGCCTGCGCGAGCTGGTGCCGAACTGGCAGACACCGCCGCTGAAAGAGACGTTGCGGTGGATGTTGGAAGGCTGATGCACGGCTAATGACCCACATCTTGAATTGGAATGGGAATCCTCTGTGGGAGCTGGGCTTGCCCGCGATAAGGCTGGCGCGATTCTCTTTAGATCGCGTCCAGCCTTATCGCGGGCAAGCCCGGCTCCCACAGAGGAGAGCATTTCAATTTAAATGATAAGCACCGCCAATCAGTGCAACGAAGCCTCTCTCGATTTCGCTACGTCTTCAGCCTTCACTTCACCATTGCTCTGCCCAAACCGGCGCAGGACGAATGTGCTGACCGCTGCCAGCTCGGTATCGTTGTAAGCGCGGGCGAAGTCGGGCATGCGTTGATCGGCGCGGAGCATGCCTTGGGTGTGGCCTTCCAGCAACGTTGCCATCAGGTTGGTGCCTGCCGGATCGTTGACTGTTTTCAGACCGATCAAGGTCGCAATAGCCGACTGATTACCCGTACCGTCGAGGCGGTGACAGCCCACGCAGGAGTCGGTGAAGACTTTGTTGCCAAGGCCTTTTTCCGACTTGTCGTTAACGGCAGCCGTCGGCCGCGGCACACCTTCGCTACGTGCAGGTGTGGACTTTAGGTACACGGCGATCGCGTTCACATCTTCCGGCGTCAGGTAGCGCAGGCTGTGTTCGACAGCATCCGCCATCGGCCCACCCGCACCGCCATAACCCGGCGCGTAACCTTTGGAGAGATAGCTCACCAGCGCCTCTTGCGGCCAGGCACCAATCCCGTGTTTCGGGTCAGAGCTGATGTTGTAAGCGCGCCAGTTGCCAATTTCGCCACCGGCCAGGGATTTGCCGCTGCTCATGGCCTGGAAGATATTGCGCGGGGTATGGCATTCGCCGCAGTGGCCTGGGCCTTGAACCAGATAGGCGCCACGATTCCATTCGGCCGACTGCTTGCTGTCGGGCACGAACCGCTCGTTACCGGCAAAAATTGCGTTCCAGAAGAACATGCCCCAGCGCTGGTTGAACGGGAACGCCAGGTCGTTTTCCTTCGGCTTCTGGCTGATCGGCTCAAGGCTGAACAGATAGGCCTTGATCGCCAGAATGTCTTCGCGCGGCATCAGCGTGTAAGAGGTGTAAGGGAAAGCCGGGTAGTAATGCTTGCCGTCTTTGCCGACACCTTTTTGCAGGGCGCTGACGAACTCGTCGTCGGTCCAGTTACCAATACCGGTTTCTTTATCGGGGGTGATGTTGGGCGAATACAGCGTGCCAAACGGCAGCTTGAATTCCAGCCCACCGGCATAGGGCTTGCCGCCGGGTACCACGTGACAGGCCACGCAATCAGCCGCGCGGGTTAGATACTCACCTTTGCTGATGAGGCTTTGATCCGCAGCCTGAGCCGTGAGCGCAAAGCTTGCACCCAGCACGGCGAGCGCATAATTCAACGTTTTCATGATCGCGCTCCTTAAAGAGTGAAATAGCCGAAACGGCTCAGTGGCAAACGACGCTCGCGTACTTTCGACGCGGCGAACACGGCATTGACCAACGCGGCAGCGGCAGGCACTGCACCGGTCTCACCAACACCACCGGGGCTTTCTTCACTCTTGATCACATGCACCTCAACCGGCGGTGCATCACTCATGCGGATTTGCCGATAGGCGTGGAAGTTGGTCTGCACGACCTGGCCTTTCTCGATGAGGATTTCGTTGAACAGCGCAGCCGACAGGCCGAACAACGTGCCGCCCTCCATCTGCGACTCGACAGACCTCGGGTTGGTGGCAAAGCCGCAATCCACTACGGTAATCAGGCGCTTGATGCGCAGCCCTTTATTAGCCTGCACTTCCAGCTCGACGATAGTCGCCACAAAGCTGCCAAATACCGCGCTGACTGCTACGCCACGACCGTGGCCTGCTGGCAAAGGGGTTTTCCAGTCCGCAAGTTCTGCGGCTTTCTTTAATACAGCCTGAGCGCGCGGCTGTTCCTGCATCAGGCTCAAGCGGTATTCAACCGGATCAACCTTGGCGTTGTGCGCCAGCTCGTCGATGAAGCTTTCGACGGCGTAGGTGCTGCGCAACGGACCCACGCCACGCCACCATGAAACCGGAATGACGTCCGGGTCCTGGCGGATGTAGCGCACTTGCAGGCTGTCCAGTTTGTAGACCGGATCAATCGCAACCTCCACAGCGTCAGCATCCACGCCGCTTTCCGGCAGCTTGCCCACGTAAGCGGCCATGACTGAAGCGCCAGCGATGCGATGCTCCCAACCGACCGGTTTACCGTCTTTGCCCAGCGCCGCATTCATGCGATCCACGTAATGCGGGCGGTACTTGTCGTGGGTCATGTCCTCTTCTCGGCTCCAGATCAGTTTGATCGGATAGCTGAGCTGGCGGGCGATGTCCACTGCCTGAAAGATGAAGTCCGACTCCAGACGACGACCGAAGCCGCCACCGATGAGCTGGTTGTGGATAACTACTTTATCCACAGGCAAACCGGCCACCTTCGCCGCGCCCATTTGCGCAAAGCCCGGCGCTTGGCAACCGACCCATAGCTCGCACATGTCAGGGCGAACATGAGCAACACAGGTCATCGGTTCCAGCGGCGAATGAGAAAGGAACGGCTGCTGGTACACGGCTTCGAACTGACTTGAAGAGTTCTTTAGCGCCGCGCCGATATCACCGGTCTGCTTGGCAAACACGCCATCTTTGGAACTGGCATCCAGCAGTTCTTTATCCAGCTGTGCGGAATCAATCGACGCGTGCGGACCGAGGTCCCATTCGATTTCCAGCGCCTTGAGCGCTTGCTGGCAGGACCAGAAATTGGTCGCGGTAACGGCGACAGCATTCTCCAGGCGGACCACATCGCGCACGCCGGGGACTTTACGGGCCGCCTCGTCTTTCACGCTGCGCAGCTTGCCGCCGTGGACCGGACAGGTCAGCGACGAAGCAATCAGCATGTCGGGGATTTTCACGTCGATGGTGAACTGCGCCGAGCCGTTGACCTTGTGCGGCGTATCCAGACGTTGGGCGGAAGTGCCCAGCAATTTGAAGTCGGCGATAGCCTTGAGCGGCACATCCTTGGGAACCGGGAGCGCGGCGGCAGCTTCTACCAGTTCGCCATAGGCGAGTGACTTACCATTCGGACCCAGCACCTTGCCGTTTTCGGCACGGCACAGGCTTGGCGCGACGTTCCAGCGAACGGCGGCGGCTTCGATTAGCAGAACACGTGCGGTTGCTCCGGCTTTGCGCAATGGCTCCCACGTGTAGCGGGTCGATGAAGAACCGCCGGTGGCCTGGAACTGCAGAATGTTGTCGGTATACAGCGCAGCGTCGGGCGGCGACTCTTCAATCCTCACCGAGCTGAGCGGCACTTCCAGCTCTTCGGCGACCATCATCGCGATGCCGGTCTGCACGCCCTGACCCATTTCGATTTTCGGCGAGATCACCGTGACCTGGCCGTCGAGGGCTACGCGTACAAAGGCACCGAAACCCGGTGAGGCCTTGTCACCCAGACGAGCAGTGCTGACCGCCTCTGCCGCCATGCTGCGTGTTGCCATTGGCGGGAGCCAGGTGCTGATCACCAGCCCGCCGAGAGAAAGCGCGCCACCCTTGAGCAGCCCGCGGCGCGACACCGTCGCTGCAGATCCTTTTACTTCTGACATGGTGTGTTCCTTCAGGCCTGACTGACGCTTTTGATAGCGGCACGAATCCGCGTGTAGGTCGCGCAACGGCACAGATTCCCGGCCATGGCCTCGGTGATCTGTTCATCGTTGGCGTCAGGATGCGCCTGCAACAACGCCACAGCAGACATGATCTGCCCCGGCTGGCAGTAACCGCATTGCACGACTTCGTGCGCGAGCCAGGCTTTTTGCACTTCCTGACCGACCGGCAATTCGCCGACCGCTTCAATGGTGGTGACCTTGCGTCCGGCCACGGCACTGACCGGCAACACGCAAGAGCGCACGGCCTGGCCATCGAGATGCACCGTGCAGACGCCGCACTGGGCAATACCGCAGCCATATTTGGTGCCCGTCAGGCCCAGCACGTCGCGCAGGACCCAGAGCAGTGGCATGTCTTCAGCGACATCCAGCTCATGCTCCTGACCATTGATCAGTAGTGTTTGCATCGTAAAACCTCTGGTATTCATCACGGTTAGCCGCTGATACGTCGGGTTGGCGACGCTGGTCCACAGCGGTGTCGGTTCTGTACGGTTTTTCTGTGATCACCCGGATCGTTGCCGGGTGATTTAAAAGTAGCGTGCCTATGACAACCCCGGAGGGATTAATCCGGTCGGCAGAAGCAAAAAAGAAAGACAGTTGGCATGGCAGACGCTCTACGGCGTGACTTGCGCAATACCTTGACGAGGATCGTCAGCAAAACGGTCGTGCGCGAATAGTACGCTTGTGCTGACGTGAGACGAAATGCCTATAACTCCGGGGTTCGTGCCTTAAGCACCGGTTAGCAACCGTTGGAGCGAGGCTTGGTCTGGGCGGCATTCCGGCGAATCAGGCACCTCGGGTTTTCCCGGATACGGTGTCATCGTTCTTCGCGAGCAAGCACCACTCCCACAGTGGATATGCGCTAGCCGCTGATACTTCACAAATCTCTGAACTATCGATTTGAGCTTTCCTATTCTTCCCGATCATCACGCCCACCTAAGATCAAGCCGCGCCACACGCCCGTGCAATCTTTGAGGTCGATCGATGAAGCTGGAAATATTCCGCACCCTCTGGGGTTATACCGCGAGTAAAACTCAGGCCCTGGAAGAACTGCTTGAAGCGGGGTTCGACGGTATGGAAGCTCGCCTCCCGCTGGCTGCCGCCGAGCGGGCCGAGTTTGCGGCATTCTTGCGAGCCAATCGGGTGGGGTATATCAGCACCGTATTCACGGCTTACGACGTGCTGCCAGAACAATCAGCCACGGTCGCCGAACACCTCACTGATCTGGACAAGAAACTGGGCTGGGCCAGCGAACTGTCGCCGCGTTTCGTCAACGTACTGGCGGGCAATGATCGTTGGCAATTACCACAACAAGTGGAGTTCTTCGGTCAGGCCCTGGAACTGGCACGCAAACACGGTCAGTTATGCACCTTCGAAACCCACCGCTCACGGTCCCTGTTCAACCCATGGGTCACGCTTGAGTTGATTCGGCAATTGCCGGACCTGCGTTTCACCAGCGACATCAGCCACTGGATCGTGACCTGCGAGCGTCTGCTCAACGACCCCGAAGACGACCTGAGCGCCTTCGTCGAACGCGTTCATCACATTCAGGCACGTGTCGGTTACGACCAGGGCCCACAGGTGCCCCACCCTGCTGCACCGGAATACGCAAAAGAGCTGGCCTTCCATCAGCAACACTGGGAAGCGATCTGGCGCTCGCAACAGGAGCGCGGCTATCAAGTCACCACGCTGACGCCAGAGTTCGGTGCCGATGGCTACTTGCACCACCTGCCCTTCACCAATGTCCCGGTGGCCGATCTATGGTCGCTGAACACCTGGATGGGCAAGACCGAACGCGAACACTTCCAGCGCTTCACTCAATCCACCCACCGCTAATGGAGCCTGTTGTCATGCCGGATCATTCTCAAGCCATCGCCAACTTCAACAGCATTCCGGTGGTGGACATCGCCGCTCTGTTCAGCACCGACATAACCAAGCGTCAGGCCGTTGCCGAAGAACTCGGCAAAGCGGCGCGGGAAGTTGGCTTTCTGTACATCAAGAATCACGGCATCGATACGCAGTTGATCGATGGTCTGCGCCAGGCGGCCAAGGACCTCTTCGCTCAGTCGCTGGATTACAAGATGCAGCACTACATCGGCACGTCCCGAAGCCATAAAGGCTTCGTACCGGAAGGCGAAGAGGTGTATGCCAAAGGCAAACCGGACCACAAGGAAGCCTTCGACATCGGCTTTGAAGTGGGTGATGAAGACCCACTGGTGATCGCTAAAACTCCGCTGATCGGCGCCAACGAATGGCCGGACCTGCCAGGCTTCAAGCCAGCGGTGCAAGCCTATTACGCGGCGGTGTTCGCCTTGGGTCGGCGGCTGTTTGATGGCTTCGCGTTGGCACTCGGTCTGGAAGAGGGTTACTTCGATGCCATGGTGACGCGGCCACCTTCCAAGTTGCGTTTGATTCATTACCCATTCGATGACGCCGCCCAGGACGCGCCCGGTATTGGTGCGCACACCGATTACGAGTGCTTCACGATCTTGCTGGCTGACAAGCCGGGCCTGGAAGTGATGAACGATCTGGGTCAATGGATCGACGCACCGCCTGTGGAGGGCGCGTTTGTGGTCAATATTGGTGACATGCTCGAAGTGATGACCGCTGGTACGTTCGTTGCAACAGCCCATCGGGTCAGAACCGTCAGCGAAGAACGCTATTCGTTTCCACTGTTCTACGCCTGCGATTTCCACACGCAAATCAAACCGTTGCCGCAGTTCGCCAAGGCAGGCGCACAGGATTACGAGGAGATCACCATCGGCGAACACATGTTCGGCCAGGCACTGCAGACCTATCAGTACCTGCGCAGAAAAGTGGAGAACGGCGAATTGAAGCTTTATGAAAAAGCCCGCAAGCCTTCGAGCTTTGGCCACTTGAAAAACCAGGCGTCAGAACCGCTCTGATTTGTCTGAATACCCTTTTTCCAACCCTGACGTGCCTTACTTTTCTCTACTTTGGAGTCCTCGACGATGCGCAATAAAAAGAACATTGCTGTCCGCTTGACCGTGCTTGCCGCCGCCGTGTTCGGCGCGACGCTGGTGCACGCCGCCCCTACTGTTACACCGGGCGTGTTCAAAGTGGGTATGGAGATCACTTATCCACCGTTTGAATCCTACGACGAGAAGAAAAATGTCGTTGGCTCCGACCCCGAGCTTGCACACATGCTCGCCAAACACATGAACCTCAAAGCGGACTTCGTCGACACAAAATTCTCCAGCCTGATCCTCAGCCTGAACTCGGGTCACTACGACGCGATCATCTCTGGCATGTACATCACCCCGGAGCGTCAGACCCAGGCGCAGACCATCCCTTACGCCAAAACCGGCGCAGCGATCATGGTGCTCAAAGACAGCAAGGTTAAACCCAAGGTGCCGGAAGACCTCTGCGGCCTGAAGATCGGTCTGGAAAAAGGCACCACCTGGGTTGCCCAGTTCAACAAGCTGTCGGTGGATTACTGCGTACCGAACAACAAAGGCGCAATCTCGGTCAGCGAATTCCCATCGGCACCTGAAGTGACTCAAGCGCTGCTGTCCGGCAACGTTCAGGCTCAAGTGGAAATCGACGGCGCCGCAGGCATGATCGCCGAACGCACCAAAGGTCGCGTAGTGGTCAGCACCGAGCACTCAATCTATCAGCAGACGCTGGGCATCTACGTCAAGAAAGGCAACGAGGAGCTGTATCAAGCGCTGCTCAAGGCCTTCGACGAGACCAAGAAGTCTGGTGAATACGATGCGCTGCTGAAGAAATACAACCTGGAAGCGCCGAGTAACTAATTCACAGCATAACCCTGTGGGAGCGAGGCTTGCCCGCGATAAGGGCGATACGGTATTCAGGTCAATCACCTAAACCTTATCGCGGGCAAGCCTCGCTCCCACAGAGATCTGCGCTAATCAGGATGCGGTGTACATGCAATTCGAATGGTCCTACTTTTTTTCTCTGTTCTCGATGGTGGACTTCTGGAAGTCCTGCATCACGGTGATTCAACTCAGCGCGCTGGGTTGGTTCATCGGCATGCTGCTGGGCTTCCTGCTGGCCTCGGCCAAACTGTCAACCTCGCGCTGGGTGAGTGTTCCGGCGTCGCTTTATATCTGGTTCTTCCGCAGCATTCCGCTGCTGGTGCTGGTGATCTTCGTCTACAACCTGCCGCAAATGCTGCCGTTCACCCGTGAAGTGTTCTCCGACCCGTTCTATTCAGGTCTGTTTGCGCTGGTGGTGACAGAAGCCGCCTACATGGCGGAAATCCACCGGGGCGGTTTGATTTCAGTCGCCAAGGGGCAGAAAGAAGCCGGACGTGCGCTAGGTATTGGCGTGCTGGGTATGCAGCGGCTGATCGTGATCCCGCAGGCGTTTCGTATCTCGCTGCCAACGTTGATCAACGAATACATCACCGTGGTGAAACTCACCTCGATCATCTCGGTGATTTCCCTGACCGAATTGCTGACAGTGGGCCAACGCCTCTACGCGCAAAACTTTCTGGTCATGGAAACCCTGTCGGCCGTGGCGGTGTATTACGTGATGATCGTCACGGTGTTTGGCTGGCTGTTCCATTGGCTTGAGCAACATCTGGAACTGAACAATCGCAAGCCGCAAACACTGGATGACGCCAGCGTGCTGCAGCTGCGCAGCAGTCTTCCGGCAGCGGTTTCGAAAGCCGCAGCTCCCGTCGAAAACGGCGTTGCTCCAGCGCTGCAGTTGCACACCATTCATAAAAGCTACGGCAATCATGAGGTGCTCAAGGGCATCAATCTGGACGTGAATGCCGGTCAGGTAATCTCCATCATCGGTCCGTCTGGCTCGGGTAAAACGTCGCTGATCCGTACCGTCAATGGTCTGGAAAGTATTGATGACGGCGAGATCATTCTGTTTGGTGAGAGCTTTATTCATGCCGGCGACAAGCCCAACAACGCGCAGATCCGGCGCGGGGTGCAGCGCATCGGCATGGTGTTCCAGAACTTCAACCTGTTCCCGCACCGGACGATCCTCGACAACGTCACCCTCGCCCCACGCTATCACGGACGCGACCGGCTGATCAGCGAGCAACGCGGTTATGCACTGCTGGACAAGGTTGGCCTGCTCGCGCATGCCCACAAGTATCCGCATCAGCTGTCAGGTGGCCAGCAGCAACGTGTGGCGATCGCCCGCGCCTTGGCGATGGATCCGCAGATCATGCTATTCGACGAGCCAACCTCGGCGCTGGACCCGGAGCTGGTTGGCGATGTGCTGAAGGTCATCAGCGACCTGGCGAAGGAAGGCATGACCATGTTGATCGTCACCCACGAAATGGACTTCGCGATGTCCATTTCAGACCGAGTGATTTTCATGGAAAACGGCGTGGTGCAGGCCGACGCCGGACCGCAGACCATTCGTGCGGGTCAGGCGGGCGAAAGGGTGATGCAGTTTATGGGGCTGGATCGCTGACACACTCTCCCTGTAGGAGCGCACGAGCACCGCGAGGCCGCGATGGCGGTGTATCAGGCAGACCGCCATCGCGGCCTCGCGGTGCTCGTGCGCTCCTACAGATAGAGGTTGTTGTTGTTTTTACAGCTCCAGCATCAACCCACTCAAGCGCTTCACCTTGCGGCGCAGCGCTTCTTCGAACACCCCTTTGCGAGGTTCGATGAGGCTGAACCAATGCTTGGCGCGGGTGATGCCGGTGTAGATCAGCTCTTTGGTGAGCACCGGATTCAGCGCCTCAGGCAATATCAATGCGGTATGGGCGAACTCCGAGCCCTGGGATTTATGCACCGTCATGGCGTAAACCGTCTCCACATCGTTAAGCCGGCTCGGCAAAACAAAACGCACGCCGCCACTGCCGTCATTACGCGGGAACGCCACACGCAGCACCTGCTTGCCCGCTTCCGGCCCATCGCGCTCGGGCAGGCGCAAGGCAATGCCGATGTCGCCGTTCATCAAACCAAGCCCGTAGTCATTGCGGGTCATCAATACCGGGCGACCTTCGTACCAGTGTTGATCACTTTCAATCAGCCGGGCTTCGAACAGCGCAGTCGTGATGCGCCGATTCAAACCTTCAACGCCCCACGGCCCTTTACGCACAGCGCACAGCAACTGAAACGCATCAAATGCGTTCAGTACCGCTCGCGCCCATTGGCCCCAGCGCTCATCTTCCAGCATGGCATCCTGTGGCGGCCGCTGCGCGGCCATCACGCCCAGATAATGCCGATAGCCCTGCGGGCCTTCCGGGCCTTGGTCGAGACCGTCGAGTAGCAGCCGCTCCAGTGAGCGGTCCTGTTCGCTCTTGAGCGCGAGTGCGTGCAGGTCCTTATGGTTTCGTGCAGCCAGCAGATCACGAGCCTGTTCAGGCTGCTGCTGATTGACCAGCCGCGCCAGTTTGCCGATACCACTGCCTTCGCCAAAGCGTCGCGAGTAACGCAGCATCGCAACCTGCTGAGCCAATGGATGCTGCTGCTCATCGCCTTTCTGCAAACCGGCGCGATTCAAGTCTTCGCCGCTGATTACTTCCAGCCAGCGCTGGGTTTGCGGACTGTACAGCCCGGCTTCGGCATCACGGCACAAATCGCCCAGCACCGCGCCCGCTTCAACGGAAGCCAACTGGTCCTTGTCACCCAGCAGCACAAGCCGTGCGTGAGGCGGCAGGGCTTCCAGCAGATTAGCCATCATTTCCAGGTCGATCATCGAGGCTTCATCGACGACCAGAACGTCCAGTGGCAGCAGATTACCGGCGTGATGACGGAAGTGCCGTGTGCCCGGACGACTGCCCAGTAGTCGGTGCACGGTGGTCACTTCGGCAGGAATTTTCTGTCGCACGTCTTCGCTGACCGTCAGGCTTTGCACTTGCTGGCTGATGGACTCGGTCAAACGCGCCGCGGCCTTGCCGGTGGGTGCAGCCAGACGAATACGCAGCGGCTGACCCGCCTGCACGGCAGGGGTTTGCAGCAATGCCAGCAAGCGAACAACGGTGGTGGTTTTACCGGTGCCGGGGCCGCCGGTAATGATGCTGAATGCGCCGCGAGTTGCCAGTGCACAGGCCAGCTTCTGCCAGTCGATCAGCGCATCCGGCGTGGTGTCCGGCGGGAACAGCACATTCAAACGCTGGCCGAGGTCATCAGTGACGGCCTCCTGTTGTGCCAGCCGCTGACGCAGTATCGCGCCGATGCGCCGCTCATACGTCCAGTAACGGCGTAAATACAAACGCCGGTCGGACAACACCAAAGGTTTGCTGGCAGCGCCTTCGCTTGCGTCATCACCTCGAGCAACCAGCGTGCTGCCCAGCAACGCCTGGCACCATGCGCCGCCATCCAGCGCCACCAGCAATTGCGACGGCAGCAGCATAGGGCCGCTTTGCACATCGCCTTCGGGGGGCAGAGACAGGGCGAAGTCCGGCTCTTTGAGGGTCTCGTACAGGTCAAGGCATACATGGCCGTGACCGAGTTGGTGGCTGGTCAACGCAGCGGCGAGCAGTACCAGCGAGTCCGCTGCAGGATCCAGCTCACTGAGGAACGCCACGAAAGCTTTATCCAGCGCCCGCAACCAGCCACGCTCGACCCAGCGCTCAAGCAACAACAGCAGATCACGGACGTTGGTCAGCGGCGCCAGGTCAGCCAGGCTCTGTGCATCAAGAGGCGTAGGCAGCAGTTCAGCGAATGAGCGGCTCATGCGGGTTCTCCGGTGAGGACGAACTCTTCAGTCACTGACTTGCCCTGGAACATGAGATCCAGGGCTTCGATCAGCTCCCGTGGTGGCCGGGTAAACCAAGCGCCCTGGCTGGTTGAATAAGCGCCACGCAGGAACACATAAAATGCGCCGCCCATGTGTTGGTCGTAATCGTAATCGGCGAGACGCGCCTTGAGCTGGCGATGCAACGCCAACAGGTACAGCACGTATTGCAGGTCGTAACGGTTTTCCAGAATCGCGCTGGTCATGGCGTCCTGGGTGTAGCTTTCATCATCAGGCCCGAGCCAGTTGGATTTGTAATCCGCCACGTAGTAACGGCCTTCATGCTCAAAGGTAAGGTCGATAAAGCCCTTGAACATGCCGTTCAGGGAAACCGTTTCTGTTGCGGCTCGCGGCGCATTATCGTGGGTGTAGCGACGTACCAGAGCGTCCATTTGTGCGACGTCGACTTTGCGGCAGGCGAACCAGAACTCCATTTCGATACGGTACTGATTGGGCTGATCCATGGCCCCCAGAGAGATCGGCACACTGTCGCTGGCCAGCGACAATTGCAGATTCAAAACCTGAGTCAGCCAGCCAGTCAGGGTGTCGATCCAGCCTTCCCAACCACGGCGGTTACAGCGGCGGGCAACAGCATCCTTGAGCCCCTGAGGCTCGCTGACCGCTTTGGCAAAACCTTCGTTACCTGCCCATTCGAGCAAACCGTGGAGGAACGTGCCGGGATTCGGTCCGCGTGGAAAACGATGGATATCACCACCGCTGACCAGCACTTCACGCGGTGCCTCGGGGTCGAGGCGTTCGTCGTCGAACAGCTTTTGCGCTTGTGGACTGTCGGGCGACTCATCGCTGCCTGCGGTGATCGTGTCGCCAATGCGTAACGCGCTATAGGACGCGATCCACCAGTTTTCTGCAGCACGGCGTTTAGGCATGCGCGGTTTGAGCAGGGTTGCTTCGTTGCGTGGCGGACTGAAGGTTTCTGCGGTCGCGGCTGGCACGCCGTCGACGCTGATCCCGTCACAGCCTTCGCCAAGATCGCGCAGCCATGACGCCAGGCCTGCTGACTCGACCAACGGCATGCCGCCGCCCAGCAGGTAACCCAATGCCGAGCGGTGCAACATGGAGCTGCTGGAATTACCGCGCTTGAGGTCAGCCACGCCCAGCCAGCAGGCGTATTCGGCGCGAGTCAGGGCGACATAAAGCAAGCGCAGGTCTTCGGCCAGACGCTCGTTGTCGGACTGTTCGATCAGTGCTGCAGTAGGTTTGAGGCTGACCTGTGCTTTGCCGTTTTCATCGTGGAAATGCAGCGGCAGACGCGTGCCATCCACCGGTTTGCTGGAACATATGAACGGCAGGAACACCAGCGGATACTGCAAGCCTTTGGACTTGTGGATGGTCACGACCTTGACCAGTTGCTCGTCGCTTTCCAGACGCAGAATCTGTTCTTCTCCGGCCTGACCGGACAGTGCCAGATGCTCGCCTAAATGGCGGATCAAGGCTTGCTCGCCATCCAGTTCGGCAGCGGCTTGCTGCAGTAACTCGGACAGGTGCAACAGGTTGGTCAGGACACGCTCGCCATCACTACGAGTGATCAGGGTCTGCGGCAAATGGAAGTCGTGCAGCAAGCGGCGCAGCATTGGCAGCACGCCCTGGTTACGCCAGATCAGGTGATAACCGCGGAACTGCATGACACGCGCTTCCCACGCTAATTCGTCCTGATTCAAGCGCTCCAGCTCTGCCAGCGGCAACGCCAGGGTGATGCATGCCAATGCGGCGCGCAGGGTGCGTTCGGAATCCGGCTCGGCGCAGGCCTTGAGCCAAGCCAGTACGTCATGAGCCTCTTGGGCAGCGAACACTGAGTCCTTGTCGGACAGGTAAACGCTGCGCACGCCACGGGCCGACAATTCGCCGCGCACCGCCTGAGCCTCTTTGCCGTCACGCACCAGAATCGCGATGTCGGCAGGCAGCAGGCCTTTAAGGTCTTTATCCACAGTGGCGAAACCGGCGCGGCCTTGTTGCCCGGCGTTAAGCAGCCGGACGATTTCACTGGCGCAACTGGCAGCCAGTTGCTGGCGATAGCTGACGCCTGAGACCGGCTGATCGCTTGCCAGTTGCCAGACATTCAGCGCAGCCAGCGGCGTGCCGTCTATTTGCAGAGCGTCTTTGCGGCCTTGAGAAAGCGCATCCGAAAATGGCACATCGTTCTTGTCGCCTTCGCGAAACAGAAATGCACCGCGCCCTTCCTGACGCTGCTCGGCACGCTGGAACACATGATTGACCGCTTCGACCATGGAGTGGCTGGAGCGGTAGTTGGTGTCCAGCGTGTGCCATCTTCCGGTCGTGGCCTGCCGTGCGCGCAGGTAGGTGTAAATGTCGGCACCACGGAAGGCGTAGATCGCTTGTTTGGGGTCGCCGATCAGGAACAGCCCGGTTTCGGTGTCGTTTTCTTCGAGGCGATAGATGCTCTCGAAGATCCGATATTGCACGGGGTCGGTGTCCTGAAATTCGTCGATCAGGGCCACCGGAAATTGCTCGCGAATCAGCGTTGCCAACCGCTCGCCGCCTGAGCTTTGCAGCGCAGCGTCGAGCCTGAGCAGCATGTCGTCAAAGCCCATTTCCGCACGACGACGTTTTTCTGCTTCGAAGCGCATACCGACCCAGTGGGCAGCGTGTTCGAGCACTGCGGCATCGGGTGTCGGTAAGGTATCGAGCGCGACTTTGAGTTCGACCATTGCCTCGAAGGCTGGATGGGAAGGCGGGTTGCTCTTCCACGCTTCGGCGATGCCATCGGGCGTCAGTCGGGTAAAGCCGGTGCCCAGATCAAGCTCTTCCAGCTCGTCATCAGCCGCCCAGGCAGTGAGCTTTTCAAACCATGGTCGAAAGTAGCGCTCCTGCATCTTGCGCCCATCAACCACTTTGCAGGCCACGCCGTCGATGCAGATGGCGTGTAACTCCGCCGCCCAGTTAGTCCATGGAGATTTAAGTGCTTTGAGCGCTTCGCGACGTTGTTGCAGAGAGGCAGCGATCAACTCGGCAGGTTCTTGCGTCGGGACCGCCCGGTCGCTGCCAAACAGGCTGCGTACCCGAGGTAACAAGGCGGCAGGGCCACTCCAGTTGTCGCGTACCCAGTTCAGCGCATCGCCGCTCATGGGGTAGCAGAACAATCGCCAGTAATCGCGCAGCACTTCGCCAAGCAAATCGCTGTGATCGGTTTCCAGGGTCTGGGTGAACAGGCTGCCGCTGTCGAAAGCATGTTCGCGCAGCATGCGCTGGCACCAACTGTGGATCGTCGATACCGCAGCTTCGTCCATCCATTGTGCAGCGATATCCAAACGACTGGCGCAGGCTGGCCATTGCTCGGGGCTGAACTGCTCGCGCAGTTCATTGATCAACTCATCAGGCGCGCTGATTTCTTCACGAAAAAAGCGTGCAGCTTCAGCCAGGCGAATACGAATCCGGTCGCGCAGCTCTTTGGTCGCAGCATCAGTAAAGGTCACGACGAGGATTTGCGGCGGTAACAGCTCGCGACCAAAACCGGACGCGTCACCGCCATGGCCGAGAACCAGTCGCACATAAAGCGCCGAAATGGTGAAAGTCTTGCCGGTACCGGCGCTGGCTTCGATCAGTTGGCTGCCACGCAGCGGGAAACGCAGAGCCAAGGATGCGGTGTGTTGAATGTCGGTCATGCGCTGGCTCCTTCACTTTGCCAAGGCGCGTCGAAAATCGGCTTGTAGAGCGCATCGCACCAACCGGCGAATTCTTCGCTGTCGATCAACGCGTCGAAGTCCGGGAACTGCCGGGCCAGCGCAGTACTTTCGCGTCGCTCGCCGTCGGTGGTTTGCCCGTCGCCTTCATAGGCTTTGCGTGCCGCCGCTTCAGCTTTGCTTTCGTCATTCTGCCCAAGCCAGGCGAACGCTGTTTTGACTGCGACCGGTAAAGGTCGCTGCATGCCACTCAGCCAGGCGGTGAGCAAGTCATTCAGCGCAGCTGTGGCGAGAGATTTATCCAGCGGGTCCAGCAGCAACGTTTCATCGCTGGCTACCAGCGCAGTGCTCAACGGCAGCCCGCACGCGCAACCCACCAGATGCAGAACCCAGGGGCGAATCAGGCGATGCCATTTACGGTTTTTCTTCGAACCGATGGAGTTGGGGATCGCGGTGACCAACAAGTACTCACCCTGAGCATTGCCATGCAAGCCACCCAACCAGCCTTCCAGACGTACGTTTTGATGGGCATAACTGACCGGCAGCGCGCTGCTGAGCGGTTCAGGCCATCTATGAAGGATGCTCTGATAACGCTGCAGCAAGTCAGGCAAAGGCTCGATCAACTCTTCTCGCAAGCTGCTGCCGAAACCTGCCATGGGTAATAAGCCACTGCCCTGAAGTTTTAACGCCTGAGCCTGCAATACCTCATCGCTATCCTGCGAGCTGGTCAGCGCGGCGTTCAGCAGGCTGTCGCTGAGGCTGTAACGCTCTAGAGCATCGAGCACAAACGGTTCTTCATCAGCCAGCGGAGCTTCGGCGACTTCGAAGTAGATCTTCAGGCGCTGGCTGAAGAAATGTTTGACCGGGTTTCTGAGGAAGTCCTGCAGTTGAGCGAGGTTCAGTGGCTCGTCTTGTTCGTGGGCAGGGAGTGGCTTGGTTGTCGGCACGGTGACATTGGACTCATGCAAGACCTGCCATTCACGGGCGAAGCTGAAGAAGCCTGTGTTCTCATGAAAGTACTGCGCACTGAAAGGCTGCAGCGGGTGTTCGAGGGTCAGCGCGTGCAGAAGCTGCTGACCGGGATCGCGCTTTTTAGCCTCCATCGGCTCCTGGGCGTTCAGGAGTCTCCAGCCAGCCGCCAGATGATCACGCAACTGGCCGATCAACACGGATGGCGGCCGCTCACTGTTGTCACGAATGCTGCGACCCACCCAACTGATGTACAGCTGATCCCGTGCTGAGAGCAGTGCTTCGAGTAATAAGTAACGATCGTCTTCACGACGTGAGCGGTCACCGGGACGGTAATCGCTGCCCATCAAGTCGAAGTCCAGTGGTGGCTGCGCGCGGGGGTAGTCACCGTCGTTCATGCCGAGCAGACACACCAGCTTGAACGGAATCGCACGCATCGGCATCAGTGTGCAGAAGTTGACCGAGCCTGCGAGAAAGCGCTGCGACAGACGGCCCTGATCAAGCCCTGTCAGCCATGCCTCACGTACGACGGTCAGTGGCAGTTCGTCTTGCAAGCCAACCGATTCACACGTCTCCAGCCAGGTCTCGCGCAATTGCTCCAGTTGCGCGAGCAGGTAATCGTCGTGCTCGCTGTCAGCCTGGAAGAACAGCTGTATCAGTGCTTGCAGGCGTAAGCCCCACTCCGTCGCTACCGCTGGCGAGGAAAGCTCGCTGTGGGCAACCTGAAGCGCGTCGATCAACGCCACTAGCGGGCCGATCAAGGCTGCATCCAGGCCGCCAATTTCGTCATAGGGTTCGATACCATCACAGGCAGCACCGGCACCGACGGCATAACCGAGCAACATGCGCCGTAATCCGAAATGCCAGCTGTTCTGTTCCAGAGCAGCAGGCAAACCGAGCCCTTCACGCTGCTCGGCGTTCAGGCCCCAACGTACGCCTGCACCTTCAATCCAGCGATGAAGTGTCGGTAGGTCACGTTCCTTGATCTTGAAACGCGCACGTAACGCGGGAACGTCCAGTAGGTCGAGGATCTCGCTGACCGGGAAACGGCTGTCCGGAATCTTCAGCAAGTGCTCGACCGCAATCAGCAGAGGCTCGCGGCCGCGCTGCCCTTGGTCCGCAAGGGTGAACGGGATGAAACGACGGTCATCACGCTCGATCTGACCAAACACGGCGCGGATGTGGGGCGCATAACTGTCGATATCCGGAACCATGACGATCATATCGCGCGGTCGCAGGTCAGGATCTTTACTGAATCGTGCGAGTAGCTGGTCGTGCAAAATCTCGACTTCACGCTGAGCGCTGTGCGCGACATGGAAACGAATCGAGCGGTCTTGCAACGGGTCAACAGCGGGCCATAGATTCCGGGTTTCGTCGAGAGGCCGCAACTCCAGGATATCGTCCTGCAACTGGTTGAGAATGGTATGCGGATCAGACTCGCTGAACAGATCGATACGCCCGTCCTTGAAGGCAGAGCGGTAGCTGCCAGGATCATCGTGACTGTCCAGCAGATTGATGTAATCGCGGCCCTGCTTTCCCCATGCAGCCAATAGAGGGTGAGCATGTTGATGCAACGCTTGTGGATCAAGCACTACTGGCATTCCCGCCTTGCGGGCCTGTCGCTTGTATTGGTGCCGCAGCAAGTCTTTGTCGGCGACGATGTCCGCCCAGTGGTGACGACATGGGTTGTGTACACAAAGCAGCACCTGGCTGAATCGTGCCAACCCGGCCAATGCTTCCAGAGCCTGAGCGGGCAGTGACGAAATACCGAAGACGATGACCCGAGCCGGTAGACCCGCCGGGGCTTCATTCATCTGCGTGATACGTTCGATAAAGCGCTGATGCACTCCTGCCCGGCTTTGGGCCATTCCTTCGGTGCCAACATCCAATAGCAACGCACGCCACAACTCAGCCTGCCAGCAATTTGCCGGGGTCAGAGGTTTGGCTTCGCCTCTGACGTTACGCAATTGATGGCGACCTGCTGCCCAGTCCTCCAACCAGTCAGCGCGGTAGACCTGGTATTGGTCGAACAGGTCAGCCAGGCGCTCAGACAACTGGTAGCGCTTGCGTAGGTCCGTATCGGCGGTGAGGAACCGGCGCAGGGGTTCGAAATGCGGTTGATCAATCAAAGCGGGTAGCAAACGCATCAGGCGCCAGGTCAACGGAGCCTTGTCCAAAAGTGACGCGGCCGGGATTTCATCTTTGCCCAATACCGATCGATACAGCTGCCACATGAAGCTGCCTGGGAGCTGGACATCGATTGCTGCGGCAATGCCACAGCCACCCAAGTCCTCATCTTCTGCATCCTCAGCCAAGGCCAGCTTCAGCCATTGAGCAATGCCGTTGCTCTGTACCAGAGCGATTTCATTTTCTAAAGGCGCGAGCGGATAACGGCGCATCCAGGACACAACCAGACTGCGCAGATCATCAAGGCGGTTGCCGTGAACCACCATGAAACCGGCACTGAGAGAGGTTGTTACGGGCATGGCTGCTTCCTTGGCTGGGGTAATGCGGTGTGGGAAAAACTGTAGCCGAACCTTAAAGCAAAACGGAGGAGGTGTAGGAGGGAATTTGGTTGTACAAAAACGCGGTATTACTGCTGCCATACAGTATCGCAGCAGCCAAAGAACCCGGTGGGCCGGATCATCCTGCAGGCGATAGGTATGTAGCGTCTGTACCGGCCTCCTCCCGAATGAATTCGGTCCTACCCGATAGCGGTGAACCGGTAGGAGCTGCCGAAGGCTGCGAGGCGGTGTGTCAGGCTAAAAGCGTGAACGTCCATCGCGGGCAAGCGCGCTCCTACAGCTGAGCCTTTTTTCTTCGTGCATAAA
>NZ_LOHG01000008.1:253787-274994 GCF_022790535.1 Pseudomonas maioricensis | reverse complement strand
GCGCAGCAATGTCGGATTACGGGCATGCCGAGCGACAGCGAGGTACCAAGTGGTGGGGCAAGAGCCTTTTGCTTACTTTTGGCTGGGCCGGCTTCCGGCACAAAAGTGAGGCGCTGTAAAAGCGCAACCGATATTAGCCGTTACCGAAATAACGGATATGTACGCAATAATTTCCTGAATCGCCCTACCCCCCAACCGGCAACCTCTTCAGCACTTCAACCACCTCATTAGCCGCATTGGACAGCAACGACCCCGGCCGGGCGACAACACTGATACTGCGCTCAACCGCGACCGGCAAACGCACGCACTCGTACAAAGCGCTCGGTTCCGGTAACAAACGACTGGGCAAAATAGTCATGCATTGCCCCTTGCCGACCAGATCAAGCAACGTAGCAACGCAACTGAGCTCCCCACGGTGACTCAGACGGACCTGAGCAGCCGCCAACTGACCGTGCAAACGCTCCACACCGGCATGACGCCAGGAAACATAACGGACGCTCTCGCACAGCTCATGAAACGGCCGCGGCGTCAGCGAACGGCTTCGCGCAGCCACCAACACATAAGCATCTGCCCATCGCACGTGTTCAACATGATGCTCATCCAGCACCGCACTCGGCAGAATCAGGATATCCGCCGCCTCCCTGCGCAGCAGGTCCAGGCCTGGATGCTGTTCGCTGCCATGCACAACATTCAGATGCACGCCTGGATGCAAGCGGGTCATGGTCTCGATGCACCCGGCCAGCGACGTCTCGTCTATATGATTGCAATAACGAATCGTGACACTGCCGCTGAGCTCATTTTTTTTAGTTGCTCCAGGGTCGCCAGCAGACTGTCCAGCGTCCGGCTGATGACCTGGCCTTCAGGCGTCAACGTGCAACCCGCACGGCTGCGGATGAACAGGCGCTTGTTGAAATAGTCTTCGACTTCTTTGATGGCGTAACTGATGTTTGACTGGCTGCACCCCAGAATCGCCGCAGCTTCCGAAAAGGAACCGTGGACAGCAACGGTCTGGACGACTTTGAAGAAATGGGTATTCATTATTTCCTGCACTCTAGCGTAAGCGTTGAAGGCTCTGGACTGCACGTTGGAGGGAGATAGTGGCGCGCCGCAAGCCTCATGTGCCAGCTTGTTGCGAAAAACGGTGGGAGGTCTGGCGCGTATGACGAAGGTCAGCAGGCAGTCATCTGGCCGACCGCGTCAGCCAGATGTTTAACGCAGTCAGCGTCAGTCGTTTTCAGTCCAGTCGAAATCCATTTGCAAAGCAGTACGCTCCGCCAGCTCGCGACTGTGCAGACGCTCCACAAGGTGCAGGCTCATGTCGATGCCAGCGGAAATACCGGCCGAGGTCACGAAAGCGCCCTCATCAACCCAACGCAAGGTGCTGAGCACGTCGACGGAAGGAAACATCTCCTTCAAGTCGTCAATATCCTCCCAGTGGGTGGTCACCTGCTTACCGGCCAGCTTGCCGGTCTTGACCAATAGAAAGGCACCCGTGCAGACTGCCGCGACGACGCGCTCAGGCGCGCATTGGCTGGTGATCCAGCGAATCACGTCAGCCTTTTCCAGTTCGGCATTGACCACGCCTCCCGGAACAATCAGGCAGTCGATCACCGGGTGGTCATTGATCGAGTGGTCGGGGTCGACTTTCAGCCCGGCGCGCGCCCGGATGGGGTCGGTAGTACGACCGATGGTAAATACGTTGAACAACGCCCGGTCATCGCGGCTTTTGCGCAAATGCATGCGGGTCGCGGTGGTGAAGACTTCGTACGGACCTGCGAAGTCAAGAACTTCAACGTCGTCATAGACGTAGATACCGATGTTGATAGACACGAACGTACTCCCTGGATCGCACCGGCGACCGCTGGCAAATGTTGAGGCAACCGCCTGATTTCAGGGCTTCAGGTTAACCAGTACATTTGCACCGCACTACTGGCGGAAATGCCAATATCCGGTAACATCGTGCCATGAAAAACCATCTCGTCGTCGCCCTCATCTACAACCAGCTGTGCACCTTTGAATTTGGCTGCACGGTAGAAGTGTTCGCCTTGAAAAGACCCGAGCTGGGTGTAACCTGGTACGAGTTCGCCACGTTCCCGGTGGATGAAGGCGAGATTACCGCTGCAGGCGGTATTACCATCGTGCCCACACCGGGTGAAGTGCTGCTGGAGAACGCCGACACCATCATTGTGCCCGGCTGGCGCGGCGTTGAATCGGAGGTTCCGGCCAAGCTGATTACCCAGTTGCAGGACGCTCATGCCCGAGGCGCACGCATCTGCTCGATTTGTACCGGTGCATTTGTACTGGCTGCGGCAGGTTTGCTGGAAGGTAAACGCGTCACCACCCACTGGCGCTACACGGACCTGCTGGCCAGCATGTACCCGGAACTGACCATCCAGCCCAATGAGCTGTATGTCGATCAGGGGCAGATCGTCACCGCAGCGGGTTCTGCTGCTGGCCTGGACATGATGCTGCATCTGGTGCGCAACGATCACGGTGCGAAAGTCGCGAACATGGTTGCACAGCGAATGGTGATCCCGCCCCATCGCGAAGGCGGTCAGTCGCAATACGCTTCACGCCAACTGGTGTCGTCCAGCGAAGGGCCGATTTCCAAGCTGATGGACTGGATTCGCAGTGACCTTCAACGCCCGCACAGTATCAAGGAGATGGCCGACCACGCGGCCGTCAGCACGCGCACGCTGCACCGCAGCTTCATGGAAAGTACCGGTCTGACCCCGAATGACTGGCTGCTGGGCGAGCGCATCGCTTATGCCAAGGAACTGCTGGAGTCATCCAACATGCGCCTGACTGAAGTCGTCGACGTCGCGGGGTTCGGTTCCGAGGAATCGTTCCGCCGCCACTTCCGCAACATGGTGGGTATCAGCCCCAGCAGCTATCGCAAGCAATTCACCAGGGCTTGATCAGTCGCGGCGATAAATCGCCGCGACCAGCGCATCCGGAAACTCGCCCCAGGCACCGGCGACGGCAGTGTTGGTCATCGCGATCAGACTCACCCCAGCCTGCGGGTCGACCCAGTAATGACAACCGTACACGCCACACCACGACCAGGTTCCAGCGCCCTGCAGTTGCCCGGCCTGAGCCGGGTCAGTGAGTAACAAAGGGCCGAGGCCGAATTTCCAGCCAGCGCCCCTGCCCTCGATATGCACATCGCCAATCGCGTTACTCAGCAAACCCGATGTACTCGCACGGTTCAATAACGGCGCGCCTCCCTGGCGCAAGCACTCCAGCAGCCGCAAATAATCATCGGCAGTGCCGAGCATGCCTGCGCCAGCAGACGGCCACGCCCGCGAGGCAGTATGACGGCTGGCCGAAACGCGGGCCCTGCCGCTGTCGAGAAGCAGTTCATCGGTGCGCCCGATACGCGTGGGTATCCCCGCATGATCCTTGTAGGCACAGGCGGGAGCTTGCGAACCTTCGATGTAGAAACCGCTAGCGCTCATGCCCAACGGCCGGGTTACCCAATGGGCAATGGCCTCGGGCAACGCCATCCCGGTTACACGTTCGATGACTACTCCCAGTACCTCGGTGGCGATTGAATAACGCCATGCACAGCCCGGCTTGAACAACAAAGGAACGCTGGCCAGTCGCTTGAGGTTTTCAGCCTGATCAAAGGCCACGAGGTCCAGTCCGTCACTGACTCCAGCCTGCTCGTAGGCGTTGCCGGGAGGCAACCCGAAGCCGTAACCCAGCCCTGAGGTGTGGGACAACAGATGGCGCAATGTGATGCCCGGAGCCATCCCATCGGCCAGCCTTGGCACGAAATCCGGCAACCAGCGTGTCAGCGCATCATCCAGGTGCAGCATGCCTTGCTCGTGTAGACGCAGAACACAGACTGACGTGATCAGCTTGGTCAACGACGCAAGCCTGAAACTGTGCTCACGGGTGACGGCAATCTCTGCTTCGCGATCTGCCCAGCCGCGGGCAGACGCGTAACGGACCACGCCATCCTGCGCCAGCAACAACACGCCTCCGACAATCCGGCCCTGTTCGACAACGTCCTGCCAGACCGTATCGAGGCGTTTGATCGTCGCCTCGTCGATGATCAAACGCTGATCAACGTCCATGAACTGCCTTGCAGAATATCTGTGCATACGTCTGCGCCGAGTGGCGGATCGGATTGGTCTGCGAACAGCCATCGGCAAACGCCATCTGCCCAATCAGTTCCGCGTCACGCTCATCGATACCCAACTCGCCAAGGGTATGCGGGATGCCGATCTGCTCACGCAACGCCAGCAGCCATTCCATCACCCCATTAAACCCAGACTTGGAAAGACGAAGCGCCAAGGCCAGCTCCTCCATTTGCGGACCGAGCGCGGGCTGATTGGACTGAAGCACATAAGGCAGCAGGATCGCGTTGAGCAACCCGTGGTGGTGGTCATACAAAGCGCCCAGTGTCTGGGCAATGGCGTGCACACCACCGAGCCCGCGCTGAAAGGCCGCGGCGCCCAGGCAGGAAGCAACGAGCATTTCCTGCCGGGCCTGTACATCAAGGCCGTCGGCAACAACCTGGGGCAAGAACTGTTTGATCATCTGCATGCCCTTGACCGCCACCGCTTCGGCCATCGGGTGATAGACAGGCGAACAGTACGCCTCCATGCAATGGGTCAAGGCATCAACACCGGTTGCAGCGGTCAGGTGGGCCGGTAAACCCAAGGTCAGGTTGGCATCAAGAATGGCCACCCGGGGCATCATCCGGATATGCAAGATGGTGCGTTTGACCCGTGCCTGCTCATCGGTGATTACTGCGGCCCGCCCTGTTTCCGAGCCAGTCCCGGCAGTGGTCGGCAGCGCAATAATCGGGGCTATACCCTGCGGGTCGGCACGCAGGTGATTTTCACCGATGTCTTCAAAATCCCACAGCGGGCGCGTCTGTCCGGACATCAGTGCGATGGCCTTGGCGGCATCCAGCGCAGACCCACCGCCGAAAGCAATCACGCCGTCGTGCCCACCCGCCTTGTAGGCGTGTAGCCCTTCAGCCACGTTAGTGCCGGTTGGATTGCCTTTGACCTGATCAAACAGACCGCAATGCCCAAGTGTTCCGCGGCACTGCGCCAGCGCCTGCTGAATCATGTCAGTACCACCGAGGAATCGGTCGGTCACCATGAGTGGTCGCCGGATACCGCTGGCTTCGCAGGCCTGAGCCAATTCCAGTACCCGGCCAGGCCCCACCCGAATTGAAGTGGGATAGTGCCAATCATTGTTTTGCATGGTGTTCATCCTTGTTCAAATGAATAAGCGTCCGGTAAGGCGGCATTCCTGACGGAAAAAATGCGGCGAATGGAATGGCCTCTTCCCGAATAGGTTCGGTCCCACGGGTTCTGTGTGAAATCTGCTGATCAGACAGGCCACAGACCGATCAGCAAGCGCAGACCAAAAGCGACCATGAACAACCCGGTAATGATGTCGATGGTCTTTTTCATACGCTGATAGCGAGCTTGTACGGCGGGAATGGAAAACAACGTGGCGAGTAGTACGAACCATGAAATGGCCAGCACCGCGATGATCGATACCCCGGCGACACGCACCCACATCGGCAGCCCAGGCGTCGAAACGGTAGTGAAAACGCTGGTGTAAAAGGCCAGCGCCTTGGGGTTGGTCATGTTGGTCAGCAAACCGAAGCGGTAGGCCCGTCCCAGGCTACCGATGCCCAGTTCGCCAAGGTTGCGGGGTTTGGGTTGTGCGCCAGCATTGCGCAGGCTTTTGCTGCCCAGCCAGATCAGATACGCGCCGCCCAGCAACTGCAACGCGGGTTGCGCCCATGGCAACTGCTGGAACACCAGACCCAGGCCGGTACAGGCCAGCAACGCCCAGATAATGCTGCCTGATGCGACGCCCAACCCGGCACAGATCCCCTGTTGCCTGGACTGGCTGAATGACAGCTGGGTAATGACCAGAAAGTTCGGGCCGGGACTGATGATCAGCACGATAAAAGCGCCAGCGAGCGCGGTCAGCAAAGTGATCTCGACCATGGAGATAATCCTTTTTTAACGGAGAGTTTGAGGTGATGGCGTTCAACCGCCGGGGCTAATGCACAACGCAACCGGCTGCTTCGGCATGCAGCGCCCTGAGGCAGGCCTGCACCGCAATGTGCGCCTCCAGCGGCGCCTTGCAGGCAGGATCAGGTGTTGGCACGTAATGGTTGTAGAAGCGACTGCCTTCGACTGCGGGCCCCAGCACCCAGAGGTGCTGGTTGACGGTCCCGTCACGCCGTATGGCTCGGCTTGAGCTATCAATGGCGACGCCATCCGCCGGATACGGATGGGCCATCCTGATCAATCCCTGCCGCAGCAAGTCATCGATCAAAGCGCAACGGTTCTGGCTCAACCCGCCATGGGCATTGCGGGCCCGAATCAGGCTATCGACCTCAAGGTTATCGACCTCATTGATAGCCATCGGCGGTAGCAGCCGGACCACTCCGGCATCGATCAGCGCCAGCAAATCCTCGTAGCGCTCCTTCTGCGGGCCGCCCACCAGACGATTGCCGAGCCTGGCCCACCCGCCGTAAAACGCCTGGGTCGAGCAATCACTCAGGCCGTTGTGATCCACAGCCAGGCGCAACAGGTCGCGGCAATCACGCCAGACCTCCAGCGCCTGCGTGAGCGGACTGTTCTCGGTCCCAAGGCGGCTGCGGGCCAGATCGTTGGCAATCCATTCGCGAAACCACTGGGCGTAGGTGTGCGGCTCACCCTGCCAGCCTTGAGTGTTCAAATAGTCCTGCGGATTGAACGCGCCATACGCCTCAGCCAGCGTCGCGAATGCTTCAGACCGGGCTTCAGCGCTGCTCGCCCCCTGAAGTACCCGGCGAACATCCTCTGCTCGCTCAGCTTGTTGCAGACGAGCCATGGCGACATAAAAAGCCCCGCGCATTTCATCCTTGATCAGCGGCAGCACATGCTGAACGAAGTCCAGTCGACCATCGGGGCAGTTTTCACGCTGCACTGCGATGGCCTGAGCGATGAAAAACATGCGCTGCGGCACAACCGCTGACGGAGTCCATTGCGGGCGGCAATGAAAGGGCAGGCCCGAACGGGAAAACAGCTCAATCTGCGGCTCCAGCCCTGAAGGCGTGTAACGCCAGCCCGCCAGGCTGTCGTCCCGTTCGAAGCGCCCGCCCCGGCCTTCGGTCAGCGATGCGATGCAGTCCATTGCGCTCAATCCCAGCCCCTCAACCGCGACGCGATCACCCGTACATTGCACGGCAGGTTGCGGCGTATGTCCGGTCGTCACGAAGACCGCATCAGTCTCACAGCGCTGCCCGTCAGCGGTGAGCAGATAAAAGCCCCGATCACCAGGCGTCGGGCAACAGCCAGTCACTATGCCCCGGTGATGACGAACGTCCACGTGCGCCGGGCATAACCGCAACAGGTAGCGGTAGCAATCACGGAGGTAACGACCGAGCAGCTTGCGCGGTACGAAGTCACCAAACTCGATGGGCCTTCCCGCGTGGCTGTTGCTGACATGGCCTCGCTCATCCAGTCGTAGCTTCTCAGCGGTGCACCATTGCAAGAACGTCAGCCCGGGAGGATCACCGGCTTTCCACACTGGAAAGGCCGAGGAGAATGCCGACAACTGGCCTGCCATGGTGTTGAGCATCAGGTAGTCAGGCTGCTCGGGCGCATGCAGACCGCTGCCGGGTGGCTGTGGGTCAAACAGCTCGATAAGCAAAGCCTCGCGGGGATTGATTCGGGCCGCACGAATCAATTGCTCCAGCACGCTGAGGCCCCGGGACCCCATGCCGATGATGGAGATGCGTTTCGTGTCGATGTTGATTGGCATGGGCATCACCAGCGCTTCGATTCGAAGAAAAAGTCGGTCACCGGCAATGCGCTGCCCTGCTCCAGTGCGCGCTCATAAACGCGCTTGCCCACCGCCAGATCCAGGACGCCCAGCCCGAATGGCGAGAAGATCGTGGGCCTGTCCGGGCTGACCTCGACTTCACCGAGCATGAGTTGCGCCAGCGTGCCGGTGATAAACGAACGGCTCTGATAACGCTGCACGGCGAGATCCGGCGATGTCCCGGCCTTCAGACAATGCTCGACATCATCAACAATGTTATTGGCCTCGGCGATGATTTCCGGGCCCAGATCGCGCAGGGAAATGTTCAGCAGAATCTGCTCAGGCCGAAATCGCTGTTCGATCACATAAGGACTCGGTGCGGTGGTGGCGAACACCACGACCTCGGCCTGCAATGCCGTATCAAGGTCTACTGCCTGGCAGACCAGCTCATGCTGCACAGTGGCATGCCCGATCAGCGCGGCCGCTGAACCGGCATGCACATCGAAGACGTCCAGCGCATCGACCTGCCAGCCATCGCTGACGAACATGTCGAGAATTGTTCTGGCAATGAACCCTGCCCCCACGACAGACAGGCGACCGATTTTTCTGTGTTGTCTGTTCAGCCACCGAGTGGCCAGTACCGCCGACGCAGCTGTACGCATCGCGCTGATCCGGGACGCTTCCAGGCAGGCGTAGGCGTATCCGGTGCGGGCATGGTTGAGCAGCAAAACCGCAGAAGCGCGTTGCAGCCCGGTGTCGATATTGCCGGGAAAGCTGGAAATCCATTTGATGCCACTGACCGGCTGCTCACCGGACAAGCTGGCGGGCAAGGCGATAATTCGATTCGCCGGGGCTTGCGGGAAGCGCAGAAAATAGCTGTCGGGGTTGATGCTGCGTCCGGCGTGATGCTCCAGATAAGCCTGCTGAACGTCGTCGATGCACGCCACCGGATCTTCAGCAAGAATCTGCGCAACGGTTTTGCCGTCGACCACATGAAAAGCCGATTGTTTGAGGCGCTCGCTACGCAGATCGGTGGTCAGCGAAGGTTCAACCGACAGGTCGTCCAGCGTCATCTGCAGTACCTGACTGCCGAAGCGTTGCTCCACCCACGAATCATCGTAGAGCGTGTCCAGATAACGCTCCCCCCAGTCCGGCGACAACGCGACCACCACTGAACCGGGTTCAATACGCTCGCGCCAGGCGTGCACTGCGGCAACCACTGTGGCGGTGGACCCACCCACCAATAGCCCTTTGGTGCGCGCCAGCACGCGACACATGGCGATGGTTTTCTGCTCGGGGACCATCTCCAGATAATCGATGCCCTCGGCATTGAAAATCGGCGGCCGCTGACTGGTGCCCAGACCCGGAATAAAGCGCTTGCCGGGCGGCGTATCGAAGGTCACCGAGCCGACGCTGTCCACTGCAACAATGACCGTGGCCGGGTGATGGCGGCGGAAATACTGCACACAGCCCATCAGCGTGCCTGTGGTGCCTGCGCCGACAAACAGATAATCCACGTGACCAAAATGCCGACCGATGGACTGCGCAGTCGTTCGCGCATGGGCACGAGGGTTGGCAGCGTTTTCGTACTGGTTGAGCCAGACGTAACGCGAGTCAGCCGCAACCTTCTGACGTATCAGTGCAATGCGCGTACCGAGGAATCCGCCGTTGGCATCCGGCTCATCGACTTGAATCACTTCGGCACCGTAAGTGCGCATCAAGCGGATGTTGTGATTGGAGCTGTTGGGGTCGACCACACAGGTGAATCTGATCCCGCGCTCAGCGCAGATCATCGCCAGTGCGACACCCAGATTACCCGACGACGATTCGATCAGAACCGTATCCGGGTTGATCTGGCCGCGGGCACACAAATCGTCGACCAGGCCGACGGCGGTCTTGAGCTTGATCGAGCCCGCCGGATTGAGAGATTCCAGCTTCAAAAAGAACTCAGGCCCAACGCCTTTGACGTTGAGAAAGGTCTGGTCGTGGACGATATCGGAAATATTGTTGTAGGTAGGGGTCATGTCATTCAGCCAGAAGCGGTTCGTGGGTGTGCGCCTGAACAGCCCGTTCAAGGCCTTGAGCAATGCGCCCGGCGCGCAATGCCATCAGCGAAAAGGACTGGCTGTCGCTGATGCCATGGCTGCGTTCTGAAAGACCGTTGACCCACACCTTCACGTCGCATTGCCCTTGAGTGGCCACGCGATAATCGCGATCAATCACCAGCCCGCCATCCAGATCGGCCTTGAGCCAAGGCTGCAGGTTGCTCAACAACGGCGGCAACACAGGCTGCTGATAGCCAGTGCCCAGCACGATGACGTCCACCTCCACGACCTGACTGAGCAAACTGAAGGTGTCGGTCAGGGTGACCCGGTAGCCGTCAGGCGTTTTTTCCAGTTGACTGATTTCGCTGTAGGCATGGCTTCGCAGACGCTGACGCCCGGCAATGCTGTCCTCGTAAATCACGGAAAACAGCTTCTGGCTTTCATCCGGATCAATCCCGGCGTAATTGGTCGAACTGCTGCACTGCAAAAACCGCTGGCGGGCCGCAGGGGCCAGGCTGTGGAAGTAATCGACGTGGTCCGGGGCAAAAACCCGATTGGGGAACTGGCCCAACTGGGTCAATTTGAAACCCGCAGAACGGTGCACCGAATGCACGAGAAGATCGCTGTCACGGGCTATCAACTCCAGCACCGACTCGCTGGCGCTCTGCCCCGAACCGAGTACCAGCCAGCGCTTGGGCAAGACGTTGCCGAACGCCTGCAAACGGGTCAGAAACTGCGAAGTGTGAAACAGCGTCGCCCCCAGCAAGCCGGAAAACTGCTCGGGTATGCGCGGCGTGCTGCCGCTGGACAGCACGATGTTACGAGTCTCGAAGCTGCCCTTCTGCGTCTCGATCCGTACGAGTTTGAGGCGGCCATCGCGGATCACCGGCAGGATTTCCCTTACCGGGGCGTTGAAGTGTGTCTGGCTGTCCACTTGCGCCGAGACCCAGCGCAGATAGTCCGACCACTCATGACGGCTGGCGGGACGCCCCAGCAAACCGAAATCGAACAGGCGGCCTTTGTCCTTGAGGTACATTGCAAACGAAAACCGGCTGCGCGGATTACGCGGTGTCACCAGGTCTCGAAAGACGTGGTGGTTGATGTCGGTGCCACTGAGCAACAACTCACGATGCCAGTGAGTCTCGTGAGCCGCTTCGAGAAAACACAGGGAGAGATCCCCTGGCGGCGTGCCAGCTTCCCGTGCGTCTTCAAATACGCACGACAGCGCGATCCCTGCCGGGCCAAAGCCGATGCATACGGCGTCTGCGTGAGCGACTCCGGGTGTTGATGCGTTCATTTGCGTTCCATCCATAGTGTTGAAGGCATGAGGGTTGAGGGCGTTGTCTAATCGCTGGACCCGTTTTCGGCGCACGATCCGGTTACCGCGCGCAAACCGTGGGGACCGACCTGCCATAGCCGGTTACAGGCACCTCTGAGCTCACCCTGATCGAAGCTGACGTCGCCCAGGGGCGTGCTGAACGTTGTGTGATTGAGGGCCTGAAGCAGATCGGCGCGGCGCCACTCACGGTTCGCCAGCACACCCAGCACATGAAACAGCAGCAGGCTCTCCCGGTAGTAGGTTTCGGG
Source organism: Pseudomonas maioricensis (assembly GCF_022790535.1). Lineage (GTDB taxonomy): Bacteria > Pseudomonadota > Gammaproteobacteria > Pseudomonadales > Pseudomonadaceae > Aquipseudomonas > Aquipseudomonas maioricensis. The sequence continues at coordinate 263,568 of NZ_LOHG01000008.1, read as the reverse complement.
GGCCGTCTCAAATAGCGCCTGGTGCTGGACGGTGCCGTGACAACGATCTGCCTCATCATCGGGACTGCCGAAGCCGATGACCCAGGTCGTGGAGTCGTCAACGGCGGCGTTACCCAGCCAGCGCGAGGCGGCGTCATCAGTGAAAATCAGCGGCCGCCGACTGCCGCTGGCCCGACGTTGCCGCCAATGCTCACGGCTGCTGCGCAGGCGTCCGGCAAAAACCTCCACCTGCGCCTGTTCACGCTCATGGGTTTGAGCTATGCCGTAATCGGCTGCCGCCTGAGCGATACCCTTGGCAAGGGCCCGCCCATGAGCACTTTGATCGGCGACAACGTGAAGGGTTTTCCAGCCTCTAACCTTGATCCAGGCAAGCAGATCCCTGGCCAGTTGGCGGTCCGATGGGCAGAAGCGAAACACGTTGTGGTGGTCACGCGTCAGGCAATCAATAGTCGCCGCGGGGGTCAGCAGTGCAATGCCTGCCTGCCGATAAACCGCCGCCGCACTGACCGCCGCGTCGGATGAAAAATGGCCAACCACCAGATCAACGTTGGCCGCGACCATTTCACGAGCGACCTCTTCGGCACGCACCGGGTGCGCACCGTCATCCAGAAAGTGCCACTGCACGTGCGCGAGGCCCGGAATGAAATTGCGCGCCACGCACAGCGCCCGCAGAAAGGTCCGGGCGTGCGGAGTGTCAGCAGGATCAAACAAGGCAGACACGCCGACCTTGAGCCTCTTCATGGCTGCACCCCGACAGGTGCAACAGGCAACATGGCTCGCAGCGGCGAAAGTGCAGACCAGTCCTGATGAGGTGGTGTATTCAGCAGATGTCGCTGCACCTGTTCCAACGCAATACAGGCAATGCCCGGAGCAAATTTGAAACCAAGACCGGACATGCCAGTAGCCAGAAACAACGGGCTGTCTTCACCGACGACCCCCAGCAAGGGCCTGCCATCAGGGCTGTAGCTATCGAACCCCGGCAACACATCCAGCACGCGTGAATGAGTGCAACCGGTCAGTTGGCGTACTCGCCTTGCCGCATCTTGTTGATTACGCGCGTCAGTGGGCGGCAGCTCACTCGGGGACACTCGAATATCGCGGAAACCGCAACCGGTTTGCGCGATATGCCGCGTCAGCGGGATCAGATAACTCTGGCTGACCGCGTCTATGATCGGCATACCGCAATCTGCGTCGGTCAGCACCCTGGCCAGGGGAATCGAGCGGGTCTCCAGCTTCAACTCCGGCACCCATTGACGACTCCAGCCGCCCGCCGCCACCACCAATGCACGGCAGCGCAGCGTACTGGCGCCCAGCCCGACATGAACCTCGTGTCGGGAGTGGCAATCAATCGATTGCACCTCGCAATGCTCCAGCAGCAAACCATTGCTGCGCACCACATCAGCGAGCAGGTGCGTCGCCAGCCGTACATTACCGACGCAGGCATGGGGCTCGAAAAGAATCACCCGCTCACCTTCCGGAATCGGCGCGAAGTGCATACCGTTGAGTTCCTGAGCCGAGATCAGGCGCATGGGGTACTCAGCGCTGGCGTGTCGTTCTATTGCGCGCTGAAGCTCGCTCGTCTGCTCCGGCGCAGCGCAGTAGAGCGCTCCGCTGCGTTGCAATGCTTTGGCGTAAGTACTCGCAAAAACACCGTCGTGTATCTGGCCGATGGAAAACGCTGCAAGGTCCATCAACAACGGATCAGGGTCGTAAAGCCGCACCAGACCACCCGAGAAACCACTGGCCCCACTAGCACCGACCACGCCTTTTTCAAGCAGGGCAACCGCCATACCGGCACTGCTGAGTCGGGCCGCAATACTCGCACCGATAATCCCGGCGCCAATCACTGCGACGTCATAGTCCATAAACATGAGTGATGAGTCCGTTCAGATGCAGTATTCAGCGGCCGAGCCGGTAAGAATCGTCGCGCTGACTCTGTCCAGCGGCAGCGCAAATGCCTCGGCAACACGCGCCGCCGTGTCGGGAATCAGGGCCTGCCCGGTGACGGCGATGAAGGCAGCAAAGTGACTGACCTGCCGCCCTTCAGCCAAGCGGGTTTTGGCGATGGCGATCACGTCGAGCAGCACACCCGCCATGCTTTTCATCGAGAACAGCTCTGGCTGGGTTGCCTTGATCCATTGCAGGCGCAACGCTTCAAGCAAGCCTGCGTCGGGCCCGCACATTCCGTTCCACCAACTGCTGCCGCCCTGCCGCGCGCCGGCCTCCAGCAACGCCGGGAAAAAATCGTCGAACACTTCCGCCCGCCACTGCTGGAAATGCTGCAGACGGAAATCACCTTCACACTCCTCCGGTGCAACGGCGGCCAGATAAAGGCGAGCGCTGTCGGCGCATGCCTGGGCGACCAGGTCAGCGACCCAGATCGCATGGTTACGGCTGGTGGACAGGTTGAGGCCGTCGAGTTTGAGGAACTGATTGGGCATGAACAGTTGGCGAACGTCTAAATCATCGAGCACCGATAGCAAGGCCGGATAGACCACTGCGTGGCTGAACACGCAATCGAAACCAAGAAAGTGCACCAGCGTGCCCTGCCCTGATTGCCAGTACTGCTGGAACAGATGTGGCTTGCCGATCTGCGCCGCATGTTCACGAAACGCCGCCATGTAACCGGCCAGCCCCATGAACCAGGTATGGACACGACATGAATCACCCTCTGCCAGGTCCAGTCCGGCATCGCCGGGCCGTGTCACGCCCCAGTCGTGCAAATGCTCAAGGGTCTCGACCAGCCAGTTATTCAGCGGCTTGCGCCATTTGCGATTGAGCAAGCGGTCGCGCAACGCTGGCTTGAACAGCGCCAGTTTGAGAAATGCGCGATGGCTGTTACGCCACTGCACAGGCTGGCTGCAGAGTTTGCAGTGCAGCGCGGTCATGAGCATCGAGTCCGGTGCCTGAGCGCAGTTTTCGCATTGGCTGGCGTCGGATTCGGCACCGCAGTAGTTGCACAGTCCACGAGCAAAGGCTTCGTAGCCCCAGACATCACAGCCCGCGCAGTAAGCTTCGCTGGCATCACGAAACTCGATGACTCCCGCCTCACGGGCCTTGTCGAACACCTCACGCACCGCGTCAGCGAAGAACGCATTGTCCTGCGGCCGCATCCAGTTATCGGGCCTGATATTGATCGCCGCCAGTGACGCTTCAATCCGGTCCGAATTGCGCACAGCCAGCTCGACAGGGTCAACGCCCTGCTCCAGGCCTTTGCGCAGCATGTAAGACTGGTAGTCATCGGAATAGGAAACCAGTACGCAGTCATGACCTCGCTGACGTTGCACACGGGTGAACACGTCAGCGCCCAGAAACGGTCCGGCGATATGGCCGATATGCAAGTCGCCGTTGGGCGTCGGTGGGGTGATGGTGACCACGAACCTAGTCATTCAGGCACCCCGTAGTCTCGTTGTGCTGAGCGACGAAGTCGTTGACGTAATTCATGTCCCACCAGACCACGTAGAAATGAAAGTCCTCGGGTGAATCATTGATGATGTAATGATCGGTGTGCTTGGGAATCGCCGCGATATCACCCACGCCAAACTCCAGCTCTCGCTCGCCAATCACCAGCCGTGAGCGGCCCTTGATAGCGATGAATATCTCCTGATCGATCTGGGTATGCGGCTCACTGCGAGTGCCGGGGCGCACCACACACCAGCCACCGGCAAACGGCATCGGGTAGCCTTGCCAAGGGAGCAAACGACTGCCGTCCAGACCGTACTCATGAACCAGATTGTCGAAACGGGTTGAACGAAGTATTTCGAACTTTTGCATGGCCAGCCTCCGTGGCGAATTGATGGCCAAGAGCATGCAATCGACGATGGAAGTTGGCTATCTGATCCATTGATAGAACACATGTTGCGCATCGAATTTTTAGATTCCAGCAGCGTCTTATTGCGCTGCTACTTATCGTGCTTATCAAGTATCAGTTGCAGTGATGGCGTCTATCGACAGCCTCCATTTTTGCATACCCCATAACGCGCCTAGAATTCATTCCAACAGCAAAGCAAACCTTGAAGCTTTGCAGGCATTCCGACTTGATACTCAGTGGAGATTCACATGAAAAACTTTGCCCTGTTCGCTGCCCTTTCGTTTTTCTCGGTGTTTGCTTCGGCTAACGACTCCGTCAATAACAACGCACAATTGCCCCCTTCTGTGGATTACAACTACTCGCAAAATCTGGATATTGCCAAAGTCCTCAAAGTGACTTCTGCCGAGAGCACCACCTGCGGCCCCGTCCAGGCGCACATGCTGTATCTAGACAGCAAAGGTGTTGAGCACAATCTGCAATACACCCGCATCAGCGGCGGTAACAATTGCCAGAATGGTTGATCTCATGAGCCCTGATCATGTTTAGCGAAGCAAGAAAAGGCCGCTGCAGTTCCCTGCAGCGGCCTTTTCTCGTGTTGGCTTTAATTAAGCCACCCACTGCACTTTGTGAACAATAATGGCCCGCCCTTCATAAGCACTCAGATGACGTTTATTAACCAGGGCCGTCGGCACACTATTCCCTTGCTCGGTATTACCAGGGCCTGTTTATCTCAACCGGATCAAACCAAGGTATACAAGGAACACACTCAGGCGCTAGTCCGCTGACTGCAGGTAGCACAGACCGTGCGAGAACTTTTAATTAACCTGCGTACTTCAGCACTATGAACGCGCAGGAGTTGAGCATGATGAACACAATGAATGGCGAACGCACTCACTGGACCGACTGTCGTGTCAGCGCATACGGCGCACACTTTTCACTGAGTCGAATCGCCCGTATTGAGCTGGTTGATTTGATGCGCAGGCACCTGAGTACGCACGTCGAGCTGCTCGATCAGTTGAAAAATATTCAGCATCATCTGCGCAACCCGGGCTTTACCGTCATGAAGCAGCCATTTGATGGCTTGGCCGAAGCGACCACCACTCACATTGAGTACCTGTGTGAACGTATCAAGGATTTCGGTGGTATGCCGGAGCGCGTGCTGCTGGCGTCGATGAGGGCACCGATTCAGCATTGTGCTGAGGTGCCATTTGCAGACGGACTGAATAACATACACAGCCGCGCGCAAGAGCTGGGGTCATTTGCCCGACAGCTTCAGCCTGTGACTCAGCGCGCCAGCCGCTATGGGGACTACGCGACAGCCACCCTGGTCAGCGAAATTCTCGCTCAGGCGCAAACGATCATTCACGCCATCAAGCTGAATATTCCCGCCAGCCGCCCGAATGCCGTACCGCCAGCGCTCTATCAGCAAACGCCGAATCTTGTAACGCACAGTGCTCGCCGCTGACATGAGTGAAAGTACCAGACCGAAAAAACCAGGCAGACGCTACGGCTGCCTGGCGATAGGCACTGGGTATCAGAAGATATTGATCGGGTAGTCAGCGATCAGGCGGAATTCATTGTTATCGGTATCGCCCTGATCGGCATTGGCCCGGTGCCAGGACTGACGCAGACGCAATGCGAGGTCCTTGGCAGGTCCGGTCTGGACCACGTACTTGGCTTCGACATCGGTCTCGTGGTGCTTACCATCTTCACCGTAACCGCCGTACTGGGTATTGGCAGGCATATTGGTGCCGTCGATGTCATAACCTTTGACGTAACGCACCATGAATCCAAGGCCGGGGACGCCATAACTTGCCATGTTCAGGTCATAACGCGCCTGCCATGATTTTTCTCCGGGACCGTTGAAGTCCGAGTACTGCACGGAGTTGTTGAGGAAGATCGAATCCGCTGTATCACCGGCCGAATTATCACCGAAAGCAACATAGTCAAATGGCGTATCGCCATTAACTTTCTGGAACGCCAGTGTCACTGTATGAGCCGTCAGGAAAGAATAAGCGGCGGCCATCGACCATGTAGTGTTGCTGATATCACCCGCTTTGGATTGGCCCGAATCGGTGGTGCGATAGATATTGAAATCAAGATTCAGCGACTGCTCATCAGCCAGCGGCAGCGTCAGGTTGGTATTGGCGTAGTACTGATGCCATACATCCTTGAGATCCGAACCGTAGAGGCTGACAGTCAGATTGTCGTTAATGGTGTACTTGCCACCGGCGTAATCAACGCTACTTGACTCGACATCTGCGTAGGCCGCATGCAGACCGTGATTATTGTTGGTTGTCACCGGGCCATTACTGCCGGTGAAGTGCCCGACATCCAGATCAAGCCCATCGATTTCACTGCTCAGCAGATTGAAACCGGTTGCTGTTTGCGGGAACAGTCTTGTCCCGCCAGCAGCAAATACCGGCGCTGTTGGCTGCAGGTTGCCGTAGCGCAATTCGGTTTTGGAAATACGGAGTTTCACCGCACCGCCCGCAGTGCCGTATTCGTTCTCTGGTGAATCATTGCGGTTCACTGGCAGGTTGCCGGTGCCGCTTGTCCCGGCGCCGCCGTCCAGCTTCAGGCCCCAGTAGCCGTATGCATCGACCCCGAACCCCACAGTGCCTTGAGTAAATCCGGAACTGAAATTACCCAACACAGCCTGGGTCCAGTCCTTCTGATCGCCTACGCGATCGCCATTGCGGTTCTTGCCATCACGATTGAAATAATAGTTTCTGAGGTTGAGGTTGAGGCTGCTGCCTTCCACAAATCCGGTGGCTTCAGACTGATCGCTGACGGTGGCCGCCGATGCCAGTTGACTCACTCCCAGTGAGACCGCCAGCGTGATGAGATTACATGTCAGAAACTTCATTTCTTTCCCCTGTTTCAATATTGCTTATCGTTTTTCGCGCAACAAGGCTACAGCAAGAATGACCCGCCTTGGCACAGGAGACTCAATAAGCGAAGAGATACGGCAGATGCGAAAATGAATACAGACATTGTTGACATACAGGAATGATCAAGAATTCTGACGATTCTGTTCAAGCTCCAGATGCCGATTCGAACGGACAGGTTTGCTCACCTGCCCGCGAGTTTTTAACACCTTTGAAACTTCAGGCGCCTCTTGGTTTGATGATAGTCACTATCAATTATCGTAATAGTCTGAATCTTTCCAGCGGTGATAGTGTGGGCGGCGATGAAGAACGTATTCGATCGCTCTCTGAATCCGCATCAGAGGGCGCCAGATTGATGCTCCCACTTCATCATTCCTTTGGTTAAAACTTTATAGCCACCTCACTTTTGTGCGGTGGCTTTTTTTTGATTTTTTATCCTGATGGGGTACTCAACGCTGGAGTCGCCGGGCAGTTTCTGGTCTATTGGGCCCTTGAATGCCGATCAACAGCGCATAATCCAGCTTCCGCAAACAGGTAATTTTTTGATGTCTGCCCAACCGTTCAAGCACCTCCTCTCGACTCTGACCCTTCTCGCTTCCCTGACCGCGGCCACCAATGCAATGGCTCACGCGCACCTGGAGAGCCAGTTGCCCGCTGCCAGTAGCACCGTCAGCAGCCCCAAGGAACTGCGCCTGCACTTCTCGGAAGGCGTTGAAGAAAAATTCACCAAAGTCAGCATCACCTCAACCACCCCGGGCGGCAAAACTCTGGTTGAGCCGGTCCCTGGTATTGCAACTGATCCCGCCGACAAGAAAACCCTCATCGTTACGCCGACCGCGCCGCTGGCGGCTGGAGACTACAAGGTCGAATGGCACGCGGTATCCGTTGACACGCACAAGAGCGAAGGCAGCTATACCTTTACCGTAAGCCCCTGATTCATGCAGACCGCACTCATCCTGTGTCGCTTCGTGCACTTCTGGGTGCTGCTGACGCTGTTCGGGATTTATCTTTCACAGCAGCTCCTGTTGCGCACTCACCTGGCTCGCGCCAACTACCTTCAGCCGATCAAGGTCCTGCGATGGCTTACAGCGCTCGGGTTGGCCAGCGCCATTGCCTGGCTGCTGCTGACCGCTGCGAGCATGGCAGGCAGTTGGGCTGATAGCCTTGCTCCGGCAACCTTGCTGTTGGTCCTTGGCCACACGGCTTTCGGCAAGTTCTGGGTCTGGCACTTGGTTTTTAACCTGGCGCTGCTGGTTTTACTGACCCGCAACCGCCGCTTGCCATGGCTGAATCTGCTGCTCGCAACCCTGCTACTCGCGACATTGGCCCCGGTAGGGCACGTGGCGATGTTCGACGGTGTGTACGGCCAGTTGCTGATCCTCAACCAGTTCGTTCATCTGCTGGCGGTCGGAGCATGGCTGGGCGGTCTAGGTCTGTTGCTGACGCTGCTACGTAAACCCGCGGATGTCGACATGCGAGGGGTATTGCTGCGCTTTGGCGGTTTCGGTTATGTCATGGTGGCGCTGATTTTCCTGACTGGATTGGTCAACGTTCGGGTCATGAGTGGCGCGCCTTGGCCGACGCCCGCGCTTTCCGGCTTTGGCCTGGTGCTTGGCATCAAAGTGGTCATGGTGTTGTGCATGCTCGCACTGGCACTGTTCAACCGATTGGCGCTGAATCGCGGCACGTTGCGGTTAAACCAAGTGCGTATCAGCGTAGCGTTCGAATGCCTGTTTGGTATGGCCGCTCTGGCGGCGGTTTCTCTGCTGGGGACCCTGCCGCCGATGCTTGCCGACTGAATCGAATTTGACCGCAAGACCCGGAGTGCAGGCGGTCTACTCGCCCAATAAGCTGAGGCTCATCGTATCCGTGTAAGGTATCGGCTCATGACACGCAGCAAATCATCATCGTCGGCTACCGAAAATGACCCGCGCTGGAAAGCGGTGCTGACCCGCGATGCTTCAGCGGACGAGCAGTTCGTCTATGGCGTGCGGACCACTGGCGTCTACTGTCGCCCGAGCAGCCTGTCGCGCCTGCCCAACCCCGATAACGTTGTGTTTTTTGACAGCGTCGAGCAAGCCGAAGCTGCAGGGTATCGCCCCAGCAAACGTGCCGCCGCAGACCAAAGCCATGTCGCCCGGATGCACGCAGCCTTGGTGTCCTGCGCCTGTCGTCGCATCGAAGACGCCGATAGTGCTCCCAGCCTGAAAGAGCTTGCCGAGAGTTCGGGACTCAGCCCCTATCATTTTCATCGAGTGTTCAAGGCGGTGACCGGGTTGACGCCCAAGGCGTATGCCAATGCACACAGAGCCAAAAAGATACGCCAGCAATTGTCCTCGGGAGGCTCGATTACCGACGCTCTGTACGACGCAGGCTTCAACTCCAGCAGTCGTTTTTATGCGGCGTCTGGCGGGTTGCTGGGCATGAGACCGGCGCAGTATCGCCAAGGTGGCCATGACACCGAAATACGCTTCGCGATTGGCGAATGCTCGCTGGGCTCTATTCTGGTTGCCCAGAGCCAGCTCGGCGTGTGCGCCATCCTGCTGGGTGACGATCCGGAGTTGCTGGTACGTGAATTTCAGGATCAGTTCCGCCACGCAACCCTGGTTGGGGCGGACGACGATTTCGAGCAGATGATCGCCAGGGTGGTGGGTTTTATCGAATCACCCAACCTGGGCCTGGACCTGCCTCTGGACATGCGCGGCACGGCTTTCCAACAGCGGGTCTGGCTGGCACTCAAGGAGATACCGCCGGGCAGTACCGCGAGCTACGCGGAAATTGCCCAACGCATCGGCGCGCCCACGTCCTTTCGAGCCGTGGCCATGGCCTGCGGCGCCAACCGGCTGGCAGTGGCCATTCCTTGTCACCGGGTGGTGCGCAGTGACGGTGGTATTTCAGGGTATCGGTGGGGCGTAGAGCGCAAGCAGAAATTGCTGGACCGGGAGAGTGAGTTGGCTCAAGCCACCGGTAGCTCCCACAGATGAAACGCGGTTTTTCCTGTGGGAGCGGTGCTTGCCCGCGATGCAGGCACCTCGGTAGATCTGACGTTCCGTGTCGTCTATATCGCGAGCAAGCTCGG
>NZ_LOHG01000008.1:111696-253012 GCF_022790535.1 Pseudomonas maioricensis | reverse complement strand
GTGTATCGCAAGCAAGCTCGGCTCCTAAAGATCATCGCAGCGCTCAGTCGCGGCTAGCGGTTTACATCCACAACCACCCTGCCCCGGACCTCACCTGCCAGGAGTCTGGGCGCGATGTCGATCACGTCGCTCAGGCCGATTTCACGGCTGATCAGCGGCAGTAACGAAAGATCCAGATCAGTCGCCAGCCTGGCCCAGGCAGCCACTCTGTCCTCGCGAGGCCGGGTGACGCTGTCGATGCCCGCGAGAGTAATGCCACGCAAAATGAACGGTGCAACCGACGCGGGAAACTCCATGCCCTGCGCCAGACCACACGCGGCTACCGTGCCGCGATAACGAGTGGCCGCGCAGATGTTGGCCAGTGTATGGCTGCCAATCGAATCGATCGCACCCGCCCAGCGTTCTTTGATCAAGGGCCTTCCGGGTTCCGACAACGTGTGGCGGTCAATGATCTCGGCCGCCCCCAGTTGCTCAAGATAAGAGCTTTCATTCAGGCGCCCGGTGGACGCCACTACCCGGTAGCCCAGCCGGGCAAGAATGGCCACGGCGAAACTGCCCACGCCACCATTGGCTCCAGTGACCAGCACATCGCCCTTGTCTGGCGTCACACCGTTGTTTTCCAGCGCCATCACCGCCAGCATCGCCGTGTAACCTGCGGTCCCGATCGCCATGGCCTGTGCGGCACTGAACGCCGCAGGCAAACGGATCAACCATTTACCTTGCAGGCGGGCTTTCTGCGCCAGCCCACCCCAATGACCCTCTCCAACACCCCAGCCGTTGAGTAATACCTGATCGCCGACTGCAAAATCCGGATCACTGCTGAGGGTCACGGTCCCGGCAAGATCCACACCGGGCACCATTGGAAAGCTGCGAACGATAGGTCCCTTGCCCGTGATCGCCAACCCATCCTTGTAGTTCAGGGTGCTGTACGACACATCCACGGTCACGTCGCCATCCGGCAGCGATTCCTCACTGATCTGCGCCAGCGTCGAGCGATAACCCGTGTCGTCTTTTTCGATCAAGATGCCTTTGAACATGCTTGCCTCCAATTTAGACCGATCGTCTTTTAATGTTTGAAAAGGCTTATTGCGGCAGCCCGCGAAGAAACCCCGAAATATAGGTGTTAAGCGGCGCCTCACTGGCAACCAGACGCGCGCGCAGCACCGCACCTTCCCAGCCAATCCAGAAGAACGCCGCCAACTCGTCGCAATCCGCGTGACGCGCCAGCTCACCTTGTGCCTGAGCTGCTCGAAAACAGGCGCTCAAACGTGTTTGCCAATCGAGAAAAATACCCTCCAGAACTTCCCGAAAACCTTCAGGCAGCATGCTGACTTCCTGCCCGAGATTGCCCACCAGACAGCCACGTCGATAATCATGACGCGCCATACCCGCTTTGGCGTTTTGCACAAAACCCACCAGACGCTCAAGGGGCGTCAACGTTTCATCGAGCAGCCAGCGATCCAGCTTTTGCGAGAAGTAATCGGCATAGCTCTCCAGTACGGCGTGGCCGAACGCTTCCTTGCTGGGAAAGTAATGATAGAAAGAACCCTTGGGCACACCCACCCGCTTGAGGATGTAATCGATGCCCGTAGCGGTGAAACCCTGCTCAGTCAGCACTTGCGTGCCGCAGCGGATCAGCACTTCGCGGGTTTCAAAATTTTCCCGGTCGACCTTGGGTGGCCTGCCTGGGCGGCGTTTCATTGCGGGTATAGTCATGGTAGGCAATATTAGACCGATCGTCTCTTATGTCAAATACGCTCAGTGACCGGTTGCCAAATGCCTCTCACACACGCTCAATAGCGCTTCCCCAAAAAAACCGCACGGAGCCTCTATGAACGCTTGGCCTGATACTCGCCTCCTTGATGTGTTCGGGATTGAACTGCCCATTCTTCTCGCGCCGATGGCGGGCGCAGGCGGTTCCGCGATGGCCATCGCGGTAGGCAATGCTGGCGGTCTCGCCTCCCTCCCGTGTGCGATGCTGAGCCCACAGCAAATCCGCGATGAAGTCGCGCTCATACGTCAACACACCAAGGCACCGCTGAACCTGAATTTCTTCTGCCATCAACCGCCTCAGGATGATCCGCAAAGTCACGAAAACTGGAAGGAGGCACTGCGGCCTTATTACCTTGAGTTGGGCGCTGACGTTGATGCCCCTACGCCGGTATCCAGCCGTGCCCCCTTTGATCTCGCCAGTTGCGAACTGGTCGAAACCTTGAAACCCGAAGTCGTCAGTTTCCACTTCGGGCTGCCCGAACCCGACCTGCTTGCAAGGGTCAAGGCAAGCGGTGCCAAGGTCATCTCATCAGCCACAACCGTTGCCGAAGCGGTCTGGCTGGAGGCAAATGGCTGTGACGCCATCATTGCCATGGGCTACGAAGCTGGCGGGCACCGGGGGATCTTCCTCAGCACAGAACTGACCACACAGATCGGCACCCTGGCGCTGGTGCCGCAGATCGTGGACGCAGTCAGCGTGCCGGTGATTGCCGCTGGCGGCATTGCTGATGGGCGTGGGATCGCCGCGGCATTCATGCTCGGCGCCTGCGCGGTACAGATCGGTACGGCCTACCTGTTCTGTGCCGAAGCCAAGGTCAGCAAGCCTCACTACAAGGCGCTACGCACCGCAGATAGCAGCCAGACCGCGCTGACCAACATTTTCACCGGGCGCCCGGCCCGTGGCATCGTCAATCGGGTGATGGCTGAACTGGGTCCTATGAGCACGCTGGCACCGGCATTCCCGTTGGCAGGTGGCGCCCTGATGCCTTTGCGGGCAATTGCCGAACCTTTGGGCAACGGCGACTTCATGAACCTCTGGGCCGGACAGTCGGTGGGGATCAAACATGAGCATGGTGCTGAACAATTAACCCGGCTGATTGCACGCCAGGCGCTGGAAAAACTCATCCGGCCATAAAACTTAGCTTCCCATGGAACAAAGCATCGCTATATATTTATATATATAGCGAATGGCCGGTACCCGGTCGTTTTATGCCCTGCTTTTACATGGAACCTTTCAATGCCCTCTTTCCCCCGTCATCTCGCCTTCAAATCCCTGGCGGGCGTGATCGCCGCATTGGCGATGAGCCCTGCCTTCGCTGACGAAGTACAGGTCGCCGTTGCCGCGAACTTCACCGCACCCATTCAGGCCATTGCCAAGGATTTTGAAGCGGACACCGGCCATAAACTGGTCGCGGCATTCGGCTCCACCGGGCAGTTCTACACCCAGATCAAAAACGGCGCGCCGTTCGAAGTGTTCCTCGCCGCCGATGACACCACCCCGGCCAAGCTGGAAAGCGAAGGTGACATCGTCAAGGGCTCGCGCTTTACCTACGCCGTCGGAACGCTGGCCCTGTGGTCGGCCAAAGAAGGCTATGTCGACGCTAAAGGCGACGTGCTGAAGAAAAATGAATACCAGCACTTGTCCATCGCTAACCCGAAAGCCGCCCCGTACGGTTTGGCCGCCACGCAGGTACTCGCCAAACTCGGCCTCACTGATGCGACCAAAGCCAAAATCGTCGAAGGTCAAAGCATCACCCAGGCGTATCAGTTCGTCTCCACTGGCAATGCCGAGCTGGGTTTTGTCGCCCTGTCGCAGATTTATAAAGACGGCAAAGTGAATGGCGGCTCGGCCTGGATCGTACCGGCCGAGTTGCACGACCCGATCAAACAAGACGCCGTGATTCTCAACAAAGGCAAAGACAACGCTGCAGCCAAAGCGCTGGTTGAATACCTCAAAGGTCCAAAAGCTGCCGCTGTGATCAAATCCTTCGGATACCAACTGTAAATGCCGCTCGACAGTACCGACTTCGCTGCAATCTGGTTGACCCTGAAACTGGCGTCGCTGACTACCTTGATTCTGCTGGTGATCGGCACACCTATCGCCTTATGGCTGGCCCATACCCGCTCCTGGCTCAAGGGCCCGATCGGGGCCATCGTCGCCTTGCCTCTGGTGCTACCGCCCACGGTCATCGGGTTTTACCTGCTGTTATTGCTCGGCCCTAACGGTACTGTCGGTCAACTGACTCAAAGCCTGGGTTTGGGAACGCTGACGTTCAGCTTTCCTGGTTTGGTCATTGGTTCGGTGCTTTATTCCATGCCCTTTGTTGTGCAGCCTTTGCAAAACGCCTTCTCTGCCATCGGTACACGTCCGCTGGAAGTGGCGGCAACGCTGCGCGCCAACCCTTGGGATACCTTTTTCAGTGTCGTATTACCGCTTGCCAAGCCTGGCTTCATCACCGGCGCGATTCTTGGTTTCGCTCACACGGTCGGCGAATTTGGCGTGGTGTTGATGATTGGCGGCAATATCCCGGACAAGACCCGCGTGGTTTCCGTACAGATCTTCGATCATGTGGAATCCATGGAGTACCTGCAGGCGCATTGGCTGGCGGGTTCAATGGTAGTGTTTTCTTTCCTGGTTCTTCTGGCGCTTTACTCAAGCGGCAAGACCAAAGCGGCCTGGAGCTGATCCATGACTTCCGAGATCCAGGTGCGGTTGCAGATGGAATACCCGGCCTTCAGCGTAGACGTCGATCTACGCTTACCGGGGCGCGGAGTGACTGCGCTGTATGGCCACTCGGGCTCGGGCAAAACCACTTGCCTGCGCTGCATTGCAGGGCTGGAAAAACCTCGGCAAGGGCTTATTCAAATCAACGATGAAGTCTGGCAGGACACTGCCAAAGGCCTGTTCGTGCCCCCGCACAAGCGTGCACTTGGTTATGTTTTTCAGGAAGCGAGTCTGTTTCCGCATTTATCGGTGCGGGGCAATCTGGAGTTTGGCCTGCGCCGTATTGCGGCCGATCAGCGCCATGTCGACCTGCACCACGCCACACAGTTACTGGGCATCGAACATCTGCAGGAGCGACGCCCTGACAAGCTCTCTGGTGGAGAGCGACAACGGGTGGGTATCGCCAGAGCGCTGCTGACCAGCCCGCGCCTGCTATTGCTCGACGAACCTCTCGCGGCGCTGGACGCGAAACGCAAAAGTGAAATTCTGCCGTATCTGGAGCGTCTGCACGATGAGCTGGAGATCCCCATGCTTTACGTCAGTCACTCTCAGGACGAGGTGGCACGTCTGGCCGATCATCTGGTCCTCATGAGCGACGGCAAAGCCCTGGCAAGCGGTCCCATTGGCGAAACCCTGGCGCGACTGGACTTACCCATGGCCATGGGCGACGACGCTGGCGTGGTGATTGAAGGGTCCGTCGTTGCCTACGACGCCGAGTATCAATTGCTCAGCGTCGCCCTGCCCCACAGCGTGCTGCGAATGCGCCTAGCCCATACGCCGCTGCCATCAGGCAAGGCTTTACGCTTCAAGGTGCAGGCGCGGGACGTCAGCCTCAACCTGCACCCCGACGACCAGAGCAGCATCCTCAATCGGCTGCCAGTCACTGTGATCAGCGAGATCCCCGCAGACAATACGGCGCATGTGCTGGTCCGACTGGACGCGGCAGGCACGCCCTTGTTGGCGCGGATCACCCGATACTCGCGTGATCAACTACGGCTCGTGCCGGGGCAGCAACTCTGGGCACAGATCAAATCGGTGGCGGTCCTGGCCTGATCACAAATACTGGGCACCCCTGAGAACCGCCGCGGTCAATCCACATAACTGCCTTGTGGATTGCTGCCATGCCTGATTCGACTGTCGTTGACCAACTGCCTCCAGACCTGCATTACGTTGAAGATACGCAAGCCGGCTTTAGCCGAAAAATCCTGCGAGGCAAGTTTGTCTACTTCGACAGAGACGGCCAACGGATTCGTGACGAAGCGGAAATCAAGCGGATCAATGCCCTTGTCATCCCTCCGGCTTACACCGACGTCTGGATTTGCCCTGACCCACGCGGACATTTACAAGCCACCGGCCGCGATGCACGTGGACGCAAGCAATACCGCTATCACCCACGCTGGCGGGAAGTGCGTGATCAGAACAAATACTCACGAATGATCGAATTCGGCCTGGCGCTGCCCAAGGTCCGGAAGAAAATCGAAGCTCAGCTTGCAGAACCCGGCATTGGCCGCGACAAGGTGATGGCTACAGTGGTTTCGCTACTCGATGCGACACTGATCCGCATTGGCAACAGCCAGTACGCCCGGGACAACCGCTCCTACGGACTGACGACCCTGCGCAATAAACACGTTGAAGTGCATGGCAACGATATCGTTTTTGAGTTTCGTGGCAAAAGCGGCGTCGAGCATCAGATCAGTGTGACGGACCGCCGCCTGGCGAAGGTCATCAAACGCTGTATGGAGTTGCCCGGCCAGAACCTGTTCCAGTACCTGGACGACAAAGGCGAACGCCATACAGTGAGTTCTTCGGATATCAACGCGTACCTGCATCAACTCACAGGCGCGGACTTTACGGCCAAAGACTACCGGACCTGGGCTGGCAGCGCGCTGGCATTGGCCACACTGCGCAAGCTGCATTGGGAACCCGAAGCAGATGCCAAAAAACATATCGTTGAAATGGTGAAGGAGGTAGCCCGGCAGTTAGGGAACACCCCGGCGATCTGCCGCAAGTGCTATATCCACCCGGCCGTACTGGAAGGTTTCCTGCTCGGTGAACTCGCCCTGTTACCGCGAACCCGGCAACGTAAAGGCTTGCGCCTGGAAGAAGTTGCCCTCGCAACTTATCTGCAGAGTCTGGCGGAAAAGGTCGTTGCCGAGTCATCGGGCAAAACGTGACCCCCAACCGTCGCCTGAATGGATACAAGCTTGCGACTGACGCCTTTCGCGTTGCGATCAAGGCTTTAGCTTCTAAAGCTTGGTGCGCCTGTCCTCAGGTTCGTAGCCGCTGGATAGCTCCTCCAGAGTCGATACGAAGTGCCGGACGGCGTGCTGGACTTCAGCCAATAACAATTGTGGGTTGGCGGTTCCACCGTCAAGTTTGCCTGACGCGCTGTCTATCTGGATTCGTGCAGTTCGGCGATTAGTCAGGACATACAGAACATCAACGCCAGCCCGGGCCAATGCAGCGAGATAATCCGCTCTGGGTGCACGCTCACCGCCTTCATACTTGCCCTGGGCATTGGCGGCAACGCCACCCAGCAAACCAAGATCACGCTGGGACAACCCTAGCCGCCTGCGCTCCTCTCGGAGCCGTTTACCTATCTCTTTCATGGGTCAGCTTGCTCCACACCAGATCCGTTAATTCTTTAGCAATCACTGAATTAAACCGCCAACAGCTAACTTCCTACAACAGATCCTAAGATTGTAGGACCAGTCCTACATCAAAAACCAATAGCTCCGACGTAAGTAACACCTCGCGAAACACCTATGGCACTCCAGACTAAAGCCGGAACACGGCGGATGCGGTGACTCGCACAGATTAAAGACGCGACGGCTATCACCGGATGACCTACTGCCTGGCCGACAGTTTGCACTTACGCGTCCAGCAGCCGACGAACGACACGAGCATAAACGCACACCCATCCGATTGAACGATCAGCAATGTTGCCGGATCGTAACCCTGTAACCTTCGGAGATCTGAAAATGGCTCATGACAAACGCGACAATCAAAGCAACAATCTCAACGCCCCTGAGCAAAGCCCGGCCGACATCGCCGACCATGAGCAGCGCACGCAGGAATCCAGAACCGAAGAAAAGCAAACGGGCAATCGGCAAGACGATCAGGGCCACACCCCGAAGGTTCCGACGGCCCCTTCCACCGAAACGGTCAAACCCTGAGCTGTTTCCCTTTGCAACAGGCGCGCGCCCTGCCGTCGCCATTTTGAACGACAAGGCTGGACGATGACCTCACAGCACACGCCCCCTGACCAGAAGACGCTTTCATCCGCTGAACCACTGCAACGCAGCGGTTTTGTCAGGGTCCGGGGCGCACGCGAACACAACTTGAAGAACGTCGACGTCGACGTTCCCCGTGATGCCCTGGTTGTATTCACGGGAGTATCCGGTTCAGGCAAATCTTCGCTGGCTTTCTCGACGCTCTATGCCGAAGCCCAGCGGCGCTATTTCGAATCCGTCGCACCGTACGCCAGAAGGCTGATTGACCAGGTCGGTGTACCTGACGTCGACTCCATTGAAGGGTTGCCGCCCGCAGTCGCGTTGCAACAACAACGCGGCACACCGAGCACACGCTCCTCCGTAGGCAGTGTCACGACGCTGTCGAGCCTGATCCGCATGCTCTACTCACGAGCGGGCAGCTACCCGGCAGGACAGCCCATGTTGTACGCGGAAGACTTCTCGCCCAACACGCCGCAAGGCGCTTGCCCACAATGTCACGGGCTGGGCAGGGTTTATGAAGTCACCGAGCAGTCGATGGTCCCGGATGACTCACTGACCATCCGCCAACGTGCCATTGCTTCATGGCCAACGGCGTGGCAAGGCCAGAACCTGCGGGACATCCTGGTCACTCTGGGCTATGACGTGGACATTCCGTGGCGAGATCTGCCGAAAAAGCAGCGCGACTGGATCCTGTTCACCGATGAACAACCCACCGCACCGGTATACGCGGGCCTGACACCTGCGCAAACCCGGAAGGCGCTGAAGCAGAAGCTGGAGCCGAGCTACCAGGGCACCTTCACCGGCGCCCGAAAATACGTGCTGCACACCTTCACCCACTCCCAAAGCGCACTGATGAAAAAGCGCGTCGCACAATTCATGATCGGCAGTCCGTGCTCACTGTGCGACGGCAAGCGCCTCACCCAAACCGCGCTCTCGGTAAAATTCGCCGGTTTCGATATTGGCGAACTGGCGCAAATGTCCCTGCTGCAGCTCGCAGAGGTGCTGCGCCCGGTTGCCGCGTCAGACGCACCACTCAAAGATGATCTTTCCGTCGAAAAGCGCATAGCAGCGCAGCGTATTGCTCAGGACCTGTTGGGCCGAGTCAGCACACTGACTGATCTGGGCCTCGGCTATCTGGCTCTTGAGCGCAGCACGCCCACGCTTTCGTCCGGCGAATTGCAACGGCTGCGGCTAGCGACCCAGCTCGGCTCCCAACTGTTTGGCGTCATCTATGTGCTGGACGAACCATCGGCCGGACTGCATCCCGCCGATGGCGAAGCTCTCTTCAACGCACTGCAGCGCCTTAAAGACGCGGGCAACTCACTGTTCGTCGTAGAGCACGATCTCGAAACCATGCGGCGCGCCGACTGGTTGATCGACGTCGGCCCTGCTGCTGGCGAACACGGCGGGCGCGTTCTGTATAGCGGCCCGCCCGCTGGCTTGGCCGAAGTCGAGGCATCACAAACCCGCCTGCATCTGTTCGCGACAGGCAAAGCCAGCAAACCGAAGCGACGTCAGCCCAAGGACTGGTTAAAACTGGAAGGCGTTACCCGCAATAACCTCAACAATCTGAGCGCAGCATTCCCGCTCGGCTGCTTCACTTCCGTGACCGGCATTTCCGGATCAGGGAAGTCGAGCCTCGTCAGCCACGCCTTGCTGGAGCTGGTAGGCGGCCATCTGGGGCATGCCACTGAAAACAACGACACAGAAACCCCTAGCCTTGAAGACGATGCGCCACAGTCTGCCAGCGGCAGCGTCGTCGCGGGCCTTGACGCCATTCGCCGGCTGGTCAAGGTTGACCAGAAGCCTATCGGTCGTACGCCCCGTTCGAACCTTGCGACCTACACCGGACTCTTCGATCAGGTCCGCAAGCTGTTCGCGGCGACCCCGCAATCCCGCAAAGAGGGCTACGACGCAGGACAGTTCTCTTTCAACGTAGCCAAAGGCAGATGCCCGGTGTGCGAAGGCGAAGGTTTTGTCAGCGTTGAATTGCTGTTCATGCCCAGCGTTTATGCCCCCTGCTCTACCTGCCATGGCGCACGCTATAACCCGCAAACCCTGACCGTCAAATGGCAAGGCTTGAACATCGCCGAGGTACTGCGGCTCACCGTAGATGACGCTGTTGAACGGTTCAAAGACCAACCTGCCGTATTGCGGCCGCTGACCGTGCTCCGCGATATCGGCCTGGGCTACCTGCGCCTTGGACAACCGGCGACCGAACTCTCGGGCGGAGAAGCGCAGCGCATCAAATTGGCCACCGAGCTGCAACGCACCCAGCGTGGCGCCACCTTATACGTGCTGGATGAGCCCACCACCGGCCTGCACCCCACTGACGTCGACCGTCTGCTCAAACAGCTCAATCACCTGGTGGACGCCGGAAACAGTGTCGTGGTGGTCGAGCACGAAATGCGCGTTGTGGCGCAGAGTGACTGGGTCATCGACATCGGCCCCGGCGCGGGTGATCAGGGCGGCCAGATTGTCGCCGCGGGCACGCCTGAACAGATCATCAAGGTTAAGGCGAGCCGCACAGCGCCATTTTTGAAGCAAGTCGTTAACACGTAATTGATCACCGCCACCGCCGTAACCGATGGGCCTCAACCAACCGCAGAAGAGGCCCAACCCTTTTTTCCAGCCGCAAAAGCAAGATCTTGTCTTATTTCAATATCTTGCGGGCTTGCTTCAAGGGGGTTGGATGTATATATTCCCTGCTCTTCAGCGCTACCGCCCCGATGGCGAAATTGGTAGACGCAAGGGACTTAAAATCCCTCGTCCTTTGGACGTGCCGGTTCGACCCCGGCTCGGGGCACCACATTTAAAACAAGGGCTTACCGCGATTTTATCGGGTAAGCCCTTGTTGTTTAAATTGCCGCAATTCTAGATTTCCACACATGACGTGTTCAGCCTGGCCGAGGACAGTCCGCCCCTGCCTGGTGTAGCCGGACGATGCCCACATCACCCGGATGTCAGCATCTATCAGATGCGCGTAGTCCTGGTTTTGAATGCTGCCGGTGTCGGCAAGGATCTCAACCTTTATCCTTTCCCACCGCTTCGGGCGAAGGTGTAAATCGAAATCCAACCTCCGTAATGTTGCGCAACAATGCAGGTGGCTCAGGTCTATTCACTTTCTTGCCCGCCTTATCAATACATTGCTTTTAGCTTCAGATGCGTCAGAAAATGCCCGTTTTACCAAGGACAACGGTATGGCGCAGCATCCTACAGACACCGACTTCTGGTCGACCATCTCGAAATTGGCTGTGGCAGTACCGATTGCTGCACTTATAGGCGCCGGTCTTTCCGCATTAGTTTTGGGAGGTATCGACTACGGGCAACTCAAAAGCTCTCTGGATACCGAGAAAAGCAGAAGTTCTGAACTTGCTCGGACGAATGATGAAAACCTGAAAGTAAATGAGAAATGGAGAGATGCTTACACAAAACTCAGCTCTGAGCTCTCTGCCGCGAATGCAAGGTTGGTCAAGATGCAGAACGACCAATGCGAATCGATCCGGAGCGATATTTCCCGACTCCAATACAAAATAGAAGACACCTACGGTTACACGGATTCGAGCGAGAAACGTTCGAATATGCAGATCATGATGCGGCAACACCAAGAATCGTTACAGGCCTGCTTCGCATCACGGAGATGACGGATGTGCAAAGCGCAGTAGTGCAAAAGCAGGATTGAGTTAGTGGTCGGTTGGCGGTATTGGCGAGGGTCAATACTCACTGGCTCGGTTAACTCATGAAACTTGATGTGACGATCGAACATGGCGCTATAGTAGGCTCTGAATAATCCACCTAAGCAGATTACCAAGAGGATGACGCAGTGGCTAAAAGCGGTGTCGGACATCTTTATCTAGCCTTAGCGGCTTGGTTCACTGATCTCGCAATCGCGGTGCCAATTGATGTTTCACCGGGGGCCGAGGCGCTGTACTTCAAGGCGCTGCCTTACCTGAACGAAATTGATGATCTGAATAACGAACTATTCAATATTCGGCGTCAGCTATCCGATAAAGACAAATTCCCCGAAGAAAAAAAAGACGCTCTCACAAAAAAAATACGCTTACTATTGGCGGAAGCTACCCCCCTACTCAAACGTTCATCTGATGAAGGGAATCCCGCCGCACAATATCGACTTGCCTGGCTTGCAATTGGATTCTAGATCATGCCGTGGCTTTACTAATTACAGATAAATCCGACACACAAAAAAGCCTGGCGGTTAGGCCAGGCTTATTACAAACAATCGCTAATCTGCTACCTCTGATTCGCGGCAGGTCCACGTGATAGCCAATACAAAACGCTTGCCGCTGAAATCAGCGAAAGAACGAGTGCAGCGAAGCCGGCCGAAGAGCTCAGAGCGTATGCCGCACTAACAAAAGCGGTCAGACATGCTGACAGCAACAACGGCGAATAGCACAGCAGCCGTAGCACTATGTTCTTACCGCTACCCAGTGTCGACTGACGCTCCAATAGCTTGCCAAGGCCAGCCAGACAAAGTGAAAAAGTACCCACCGCCATCAGCACTACGAAGTACATTACGACAGGTGGAAGCCCATAGGCATTTGAGGCATCCGCAGGATTATCTCGGAATCCTTCAACGGAGTAGCCCAGTGCGGCCAGGGACAAGGGAAATAAGATAAATACAAGGTTTCTAGCTAGCGCTGGCATTCCTGATTCCATGCTCCGTCATTGATCTCAATAAGGTAGCACGCAACGCTGGGCCTCTCCGAACGACGCAGGGTGTTTATAGTACTTAAAGCCAAAAAAACGCTCACATTGCGGGTTTCTTGAAGCAGGTTGCCGCAGGCACGGTCGTTCATGATCGAGTCAATGCCCGGCCCTTGCGCGCCGCAGTCATGGCACCAGAGCAAGTGCGGGGGTAAAGGGTTGTCGAGCATGAAGCGTCACAGTCAGTCAGATACTTTCGATTCGGCAGCACTGTTCCAGATAAAGGCTCTACGCACCATCTCTCTGGCATTGGGCAGATCTATCGAATAGCTCGACGGACTTGTGAATGAAAGCGAGTTTTTCTTGAAAATCAGTAGAGGTTCACCTGTGCCGTTTTCAGCCACAACTCGCGCGTTAATGGCGGTGAACTCATCCCTCGCATTTAGTTTTTTAGCGCTCGCCGTCCGCTGCGTCGCTGATAGATCAGCCCAGGCAATAAATTCTGCGATGGGTTCTAAACCCGTCGGAAATGTCTTTCGCTGTAAACGGTTGCCAAAAATAATGTAGCCGCCACGCTTTTCAGCGGTGAAGTCCATCCATTCATCATTGTCAGCAATCCTTAACGGCAGCATCGCTGGCTGAAAATTCCCAGCCAGGCGGACGCCAGTTTTTTCGTCAAAATATCCGTACTTAATGTCTGTGCGGTAAAACTCCCAAGCACGCAAGGTGGCAAATTTATCAATTTTTTGGGCAGTAGACGCGCTGCACCCCACCAAAACTACAAAAGCTGCCGCTACTAAAGTTCCTGCCCAAAAACGCATTGTGATCTCTCTTCGAAAAGCCCGAGGATAGCATCGGGCTGTGCAAGTTAGTTTTTGCAGACCGCCTTCGGCGGCTCGGCAGGCGTCAGCCTTTTGGGAATGACGATTGAAGTGCCGGGCAAAGGCAAAAGTTCGATAACCCCAAGCATGCAAACAAGCGCTTGCCCGCCATCTTTGTTGGGTCTGGTACCCACCCCGACCAACGCTTCGTAGTCTTTACCAGGCTCCAGTTTATAAACGAGCGCCTGGCCACCGCAGGACGAGTAAGTACTGCCATAGCTGCCAATGGTTGCGCCCAGAGTTGCGATTTGGAATGGCTGGTCAGCCCTGACGCGGTACTCGGTGACTACCTCTTTGTACACTCCCTCGCCCATCCGGATTGCCGGTACGTATTCGGCAAGAGTGGGCGCAACTCTATTTGGCATGCCAATGTTCGCCAACCTGAGGGGGAACTGCGGATAGTTGATGTTCGCTGTTCCATCACGCCCAAAACGTCCGGCGTCAGCCATCATATGACGGGTAGCCGGGGCGCAACTGCCAGTGATGCTGTCTCCATACACGCTGGAGTTCGTGATGACACGAATACGCGCCACACCCTCTGATTGGGTAGGCTCTTCGTATGGAACGGAAGGAATTCCAGAGCAACCAGCAAGCGTTATAGCAAAAAAAGTTACGAACGAGACAACCCGCATGACCATGTCCTTATGTACTAGACAACTAAAGCCCGACGCTACGGCCGGGCTTTTTTTCTTTCACTCCGACCGCGCAGACGCGACATGATGGCGCGACAATGCGAATTGGTCTACCGCACTAAAGCAGCCAGTACGCCATGCCTGTTCAGCCACCCTCCTCTTGATCTTCCTTATGAAGATCAACCACAAGATTCGCCGCTTCTTCGTCGGACTCCAGATAATGAAGTGAACCGTCATGACTTTGCACAACGATCAGAGCTTCAAGGTCTGGACGGCGATGTTCTGTGGGGATTTCCTCACCCGTGAGCGTTTTCAGTGTGACTGCCATAAGCTTTCCTCCCTAAAAGAAAGCTGACAGGGAGCGCGGTCGACAATTCAAACTGACTGGTCAAATCCTGATAATCAGAACGATGCTGGTCGATCTCTAGAGATAACGGCTCTGACCAGATCCCCCCCCTTTCCTGACTCGATTGGCTAATCACTTATTGCGCTGCTTCCACCCAACGAGCATGAAAACCAGCCCAGGTATCAACAAGCCTGGCGCCATGTATGCAAACGTGCGGTCTGCGAGCAATCCGTTCAGCCCAAATACAAACCCGCAGATTGTTAGCGGTATTCCAACGATGAACATCGGTTGGCGAAAAGCTTTATCCATGATCACTTTCTCCTTCTCGAAAACGGAGCCATTAAATCACAATGCGCCGACGCGTTTCCGACAGGCCCTTGTTGATTTTCGCTCTGTAACTATTCTCACTGCTTGTTATCCGAATCACGCTGAGACTGTTTTCGCCACGCCTCGGCTTGTGGAGTGCAGCGTCAGCCATTTTCACAGGGAAGCAATATGAACACCGGCAAGGACAATCAGGAACTTCGAGAGGCGCTGATTTCAGCGGCGTTTTTGCTCAAATGGTCGGCTGCCGATCTGCACGGGAAGGCCAACGCCCTGGCGGATGCGGGTAATCAGGCAGAGGCTGATGCAATGCAGGAGGTCGTTAATAACTATCAGACCTCGGAAGCCCGTCTGCTGGGTTTTGCGGATGAAGTGAAGGCCGGGAGAATTGTACGGGGACGTGCTGAGTAGCGCTCGCGGTGCACCGACTGCTCGCTATTTGCACCTTGAAGCGAGGCACAAATAGCGACGAATAGCTGATCAATCAGCAAGCGCCAGGCGGAATCCCCCCCTTATTGAAGTCCTTCAGGCGCTCGCGCTCTTCCTTGGTGGAGTGAGCCGGTGTGTCGTCTTTCCTGGTTTCTTTCCCGGTTTCTTTCTTTTCTTCAGTCATCACGCTGTCCTCATGGTTGTTTCAGTTTCGGCACCCTGAGGTTGCAGCAGTTCAAATCATCTGCTGCTCATCCTGACACGGTAAGAACACACCAAATCACTACTGCACCGGCAGGAAGTTCATCAGCAACAAGCTTTGAGCGTAATTGAGGCCAATACGCCGATAACGCTCATCGAGGATCTGCGCGAGCAGATCAAGACGGGCAACGATCTTGCCAAACTCGACGGCAAAACTGAGATTGCTGGATTGGTCCGATATCTCATTGGAAAACAGCAATAACACGCCATTGGCATCCTGGCGCTGACTGAGTAACCAGGTGGCTTTCTCGATATTACGAGCGGCGTTGCTGACGAATTGTGGATTGATTGAGTCAGTCACGTAGAACTCGGTGCGTCCGCCATGCGCCGTGATAAGCATGCTGCCAATCGCGTAGATGAAGGCGCCCACACGGTCGCCACGAAACTCTGGACTGAGGGAATAGCTCAGCGCCGCCAGATCACGGCGGTCCCCAAGCGCGGGGAGCGGCTGACGCTGCTCGATGGCCTGACGGATCGCCCGAGCAGCACTGATGGCATCCGTATAACCCGACTGACGCCACTGGCTGGGGTTGCGCAGGTAGAGCTTGTTCATCAGCAGATAGAGGCTTTGCAAGTTATCGTGCATGCCTAGTGTTGCCATGCGATCGACACTGGTCTGGAAAATTTCGTCAGGCTTGCCTTTGCTGAACTGATTGGCAATATCGCGGCTCTGTTGCTGACTGCAACCGCCGATACCCAGTAAAAAAATCGCAGCCAACAACAGCGGTCGGCGCATCCATCGAACGAGAAATACAGGTAGCGGGCGATCCATCGGCACCATGTCTTGCAGTTGTCCGCGCAGGAAATCAGCACGGCCGGGACAGACATAGATCGGGAAAACGGGAAAAAGTGCGATATCGGCGGAGAGTTTATCGCGCCATTCGCAGGCTGCTAACGCCAGTGTGATGACGTTAGCGTAATAACCACTGTCAACCTGGGGCAAACAGCGACCTGATCATATGAAGCTCGGCCGCATGCGTCATGGCCTCGAGGTCTTCAAGGGTCATGGCGTGGCCACACCCTGCGCACGGCTCATCCACCAAATCTTCAATGCTGTAAAGGCCGCTGAGGGTTCCGTCACTCGGATCAAAAGGCCGACAATCACACACAACGCACCGGAAGTCCTCGAAATACTGCTCATCCATTCTCATTGTCTGACAATCCTGAAAATTCGACGGCATAAAACACTATATACCCCGTCTTTTCCAGACCGTCCCGACGGCAGACATGCCGCCTGGCCTTTTCCTGCCTGAGCAAAGCGTTGAAGTAGTCTGGTGACTTTAGGCACTGAGTTCGCTGCGTCCCATGTGCAGTCATAGCGGTTAGTCAGCTCTCAGTACTGGATGCGTCCCTCGCTTGAGCGCCCATACCAAACAGCCGGTCGGCTATTTCTCTGCCCCGCTCGCGGCCTTCGGCCGTTAACCAGACCGACTTCTTTTTACCGACAGGATCATCGATGAAACCATGCTCGTGCAGCCGATTCATGATCTCGAAGTCGAACCCTTTCCATGCATTGCCGTTGTTGAAACTGAAGGTTGCCAGCAGGGCGAGCACAGCCTCTTCGATTAATTTTTCGTCGTACCTCATCCTCATTTATCCTCTGATTTTCACCATGATAAATCGCTGCCTCGTCCAACCCGCTAGCCGTGAGCCAGAGGGCACGCGGCTGCAAGACTCATGAACGAGTCACCTCAAAGGTCTAAAAAATATTAAGGGAATGGCTTTATCGAAGACAATAAAAAACCCGAAGACGTTAATCTTCGGGTTCTTTAATAGTGGAGGCCGAGGTCGGAATCGAACCGGCGTAAGCGGATTTGCAATCCGCGGCATAACCATTTTGCTACTCGGCCTCAAACATTCAGTGCTTAAACCGCAAACACTCAATGCGTACAAACTTGGAGCGGGAAACGAGACTCGAACTCGCGACCCCGACCTTGGCAAGGTCGTGCTCTACCAACTGAGCTATTCCCGCGTCTTGGTGACGGGCGCTATTCTATAGATTCAAACCGCGCCGTCAACCCTTTGTTTTAAAAACTTATTTTTTATCCGCCGTGGTTTTCAAGTGCGGCCATGCGGCCCTCAGGTATTGCAGCATCGACCATAAAGTCAGGCCCGCAGCGAGAATCAACAGAACGTAACCCAGCACCACCCAGAACGTGAACGCGGGTGGATTGGCCAGCAAGATGACCAGTGCCAGCATTTGCGCAGCAGTCTTCCATTTGCCAAGGTTCGACACCGCTACCTGCGCCCTGGCGCCGAGTTCGGCCATCCATTCGCGCAAAGCGGAAATAACGATCTCACGGCCGATAATCACGGCAGCGGGCAATGTCAGCCAGAGATTGGCGTGGGCCTGAACCAGCAAAACCAGTGCAACTGCAACCATCAGCTTGTCCGCTACCGGATCGAGAAACGCGCCAAACGGCGTGCTCTGCTCCAGACGACGGGCCAGATAACCATCGAGCCAGTCAGTCGCCGCTGCAAAAGCGAAGACGCTACTGGCCGCCATGTAGCTCCAATGGTAAGGCAAGTAAAACAGCAGAATGAAGATCGGAATCAGGAGGACACGTAGAACGGTGATCAGATTAGGGATATTCATCGGCACAACTTGCTACGAGGTGAGCGGGCATTCTACTCGCTGTGCAGGTTTGCATAAATCGACTCTGCAAGCTTTTTACTGATTCCGGGTGCTTTTGCTATTTCTTCGATGCTCGCACGGGACAATTCCTGCAAGCCGCCGAAGTGTTTGAGCAGGTCGCGACGCCTTGTAGGCCCTACTCCGGCGACACCTTCGAGGCTGGACGTGCGCCGCGTCTTACCGCGTCGCGCCCGATGCCCGGTAATCGCAAAACGGTGAGCTTCGTCACGTATCTGCTGAATGAGGTGCAGCGCCGGAGAATCTCCCGGCAAGGTGAACTCATGGGCGGAGTCATTCAGATAGAGGGTTTCGAACCCGGCCTTACGCGTCGTGCCCTTGGCAACGCCTAACAGAATCAGGTCAGGAACCGCTAGCTCGTTCAACACATCGCGGGCCATCGACATCTGCCCTTTACCGCCGTCGACCAGCAGAATATCCGGCAGCTTGCCCTCGCCGTCCTTGAGCTTGCTGAAGCGACGGGTGAGCGCCTGGTGCATGGCGGCATAGTCATCGCCTGCAGTTACACCTTCAATGTTATAGCGGCGGTAGTCCGACTTGATCGGCCCTTCGGGGCCAAATACAACGCAGGATGCAACGGTGGCTTCGCCACTGGAATGGCTGATGTCATAACATTCGAGGCGCAGCGGTGGCTCGTCGAGGTTGAGGACTTTTTGCAGTGCATCGAAGCGAGCCGCCACATGCTGACGGTTGGCGAGCCGCGCCGACAACGCCTGCTCCGCGTTAGTCACCGCCATCTGCTGCCAGCGAGCACGGGTGCCTCGCACCCGGTGGCTGATCACCAGCTCGCGACCACGAGACTCTTCGATGGCATCAATCAACGTCGGGAAATCGTCATGCAGCACGTTGACGATGACTTCCGAAGGCAGCTCACGGTCGACACCACCCAGGAAATACTGCGACAGGAAGGCCGACATGACTTCGCCCACCTCCTCCTCGATCCCGACCTGAGGGAAGAAATTCTTGCTGCCCAGCACCCTGCCACCACGGACGCTGATCAAGTGCACACAAGCACCGCCTGGATTGACGAACGCCGCCACCACATCAACGTCACCTGTGCCACCCTCCATGCTCTGCTGATCCTGAACGCGGCGCAGCAATGCAATCTGGTCCCGCAACTCCGCAGCCTGTTCGAAATCCAGACTCATGGCGGCTTTTTCCATTAATGCGTTCAACTCGTCGGTCAGGGTGTTGCTTCGACCCTCCAGGAACATCACCGAGTGGCGCACGTCTTCCGCATAAACCTCTGGTTCGACGAGGCCCACACAAGGACCTTTGCAGCGTTTGATCTGATATTGCAGGCACGGCCGGGTGCGGTTCTTGTAGAAGCTGTCTTCGCACTGCCGAACCAGGAAGGTTTTCTGCATCAGACTCAGACTTTCCCGCACCGCCCCAGCGCTGGGATAAGGCCCAAAGTAACGGCCTTTGGGTTTCTTGGCGCCACGGTGAATGCTCAGGCGCGGAAAATTGCCGTCCGACAGATAGACATAAGGGTAGGACTTATCGTCGCGCAGCAGAATGTTGTAAGGCGGACGCCATTCTTTGATCAGCGTTTGCTCAAGCAGCAGCGCTTCAGTTTCGTTGGCGGTGATCGTGGTTTCGATCTGGGCAATCCGCGAAACCAGCGCACTGGTCTTTGGCGCATGCCCGGTCTTGCGAAAGTAACTCGCCAGACGGTTTTTCAGGTTCTTGGCTTTACCCACGTACAGCAGACGCGCCTCGGCATCGAACATGCGATACACGCCAGGGCGGCCACTACAGGTTGCAAGAAAGGCACTCGGGTCAAACGGTGGGTTCATTTCAGGCGCTGGCATCGACCATGCCGTGACGTACCGCCAGCAAAGCCAGCTCGACATCGCTGCCAATCGACAGCTTCTCAAAGATACGGTAACGGTAGGTATTTACGGTTTTAGGGGACAAGCACAGTTTGTCAGAGATGGTCTGGACTTTCTGGCAACCGACGATCATCAATGCAATCTGTATCTCACGTTCCGACAGTAGATCGAACGGAGAATTGTTGACTTGAGGCTGGAACGACTTGAGGGCCAACTGCTGGGCAATCTGCGGGCTGATGTAGCGTTGCCCGGCAAATACCAGACGAATGGCCTGTACCATTTCCGCCAGACCCGCGCCCTTGGTCATGTAGCCAGCAGCACCGGCCTGCAGCAAACGCGTTGGAAAAGGATCTTCCTCGCACACCGTAACGGCCACTACCTTGATCTCGGGATGACTACGCAACAGCTTGCGCGTGGCTTCAAGGCCACCAATGCCCGGCATCTTGACGTCCATCAGAACGACGTCCGGTTTCAGTTCCCGCGCCTTCTTCAGCGACTCCTCACCGGAGTCGGCCTGGCCGACCACTTGAAGCCCATCGATGTCAGCCAACATGCGCGTAATGCCTGTCCGGACAAGATCATGGTCATCAACAACTAGCACCTTAATCAAGCAGACACCTCGCAGAACGGTCATAACGAATACGGGTCACCATAGCAAAAACAAAAGGCCAGACCCAGCTTTACGCAAGGCCTGGCCTACATTGATTCTGCGATAGCACTAAGGACACGCTATCACTGATGCCCATGAATCATGAAATTTTTTAAGAGGCGATTCCTTTCCCTCAATGGACCATCAATCTTCCTTGCGGTTAGCGGTCTTGCTCTGGATCGCATATGAAGCAGATAGCTCAGCCATGGTGACAGTCAATCGCTTGATAGCGTCTTGATCTTCCTTGCTCAGGGTGCGGTAGCTACCCAATACTTTCTCCTCGGCATTACTCAGATTATCGACAAGGAGCGGCGTAGGGATAGCAGTCAGCACAAACAGAACATCCACGCCTTTAGCGGCGACGGCTGCCAGATAATCGGCCTTGGGAGCACGATCACCACTTTCATATTTGCCCTGAGCGTTAGCTTCCACTCCACCGATCTCTCCAAAAGCACGTTGAGACAAGCCCAAACGCTCTCTTTCCTTTCTTAATCGGGAACCTATTCCACTCATTTGAATGCTTAATCCTGTTGACCCAACCCTTACGAATGGTAGAATCTAGATAAATTTAAACTGATTTGAACGGTTTTGAACTATGCCCGGAATACGCACCGCTGCACAAGCCAAGGCATGGCTTGAACATCAAGGGAAATCTGTTCAAGAGTTTGCCCGAGAGAATTCCATTGATCCGGCCACCACCTATCAAGTGCTGGCCGGGCGCAAAAAGGGCCGACGCGGAGAAGCGCATAAAGTGGCGGTTTTGCTGGGCATGAAGGACGGCATCATTCCGTCCCCCCCTTCGACTCAAGTCGGGACGACGTCTGAGTGATCCCATTCAGCGTCAGCAAAGACGCTGTTGCTTGTAGGATTCACGCACCTTAATAAGCAGGATGGTGCGCGAATCAGTTCGTAGCTTTAAACATCTGGTTGCGAATTTTCCCAGTGGAAATGCTCGCCTATAAACAGCTCTCAACAAATCCCGACCTCATAAATACCCCTCGCTCGATTAACAGCTAAGCGCAGCGCAAGAAAATGCCGTTTGGGCTTCGCCACCAGAAGGCGCACCCACTCAAGAGTCATGCGGGGCAATAGCAGCCTATGGCCTTGATTGAGATTTATGATTGAATTCGTCAGCGAGCCTGAAGTAAGCTCGCGTCACTTAACGGAGACGTATCATGTTGCCATCCACTTCACAGCCACTGTTGCAAACCAGCGTTAGTCGCCTGGTTTCGCGTACGGCCGTGCGTGGTGAATCCGCAAGCGTTGCACCGCAAAACACTTCTTATTATGGGTATTGGTTTAGCCACTGGCGCGCCTGATACCCATCCGGCGCCCACTTCAAGGGGACGCCAACCAGAGAATTCTCTACCCCCGGTCGGCTACCCGACCGGGGGTTTTGTTTTTTAGCGCCCCTGAAATTTTGAATTCAATCGAGGAACAGAACATGAACTACAGCACCTATTACCGCACCGACATTTGCACTGCCTGGCGATTTAGCAGCCTCCGTACGGGACAGCCAGCCGCCTCCGTTCGGTCACTGACAGGTGGCAAGTCACTACAGAACGCCGATCCGGCAAATTGTCGAACACCCCAGTAGGGCTTGAGCGGGCCGGACCCGCCAGCCCAGGAAGCAGAATCATGAACTCGTCCATCGCAATGAAACCGTCTGACCTGTCGTCCCGCAACCTGACCGTGCTCGACAGCATTCCCGCCCCGCAGCGCCTGCCAGGCAGCTTGCAACTGAAAGCCCAGTTGCCACTGGACCTGACACTCAGCGAACAGGTTGCAGCCCATCGCCGCGCCGTTCGCGCCATTCTCAACGGCGAAGACTCGCGCCTGCTGGTCGTTGTCGGCCCCTGCTCTCTTCACGACTCGCAATCAGCGCTTGAATACGCCGAACGTCTGGCGGCTCTCGCCGGTGAGGTCAGTGATCAGATGCTGCTGGTGATGCGCGCCTATGTAGAAAAGCCCCGCACCACAGTCGGCTGGAAGGGCCTGGCTTACGATCCCCAGCTTGATGGCAGCGACGACATGGCCGCAGGCCTGACGCTGTCGCGCCATCTGATGCGCGAAATGCTGCGCCTGGGCCTGCCCGTTGCGACGGAAATTCTGCAACCCATGGCAGCAGGCTACTTCGACGACCTGCTCAGTTGGGTCGCCATTGGCGCGCGCACGACTGAATCACAAATTCACCGGGAAATGGCCAGCGGATTGCCAATCCCCGTCGGTTTCAAGAACGGCACCGACGGGGGCATTACGGTCGCCAGTGACGCCATGCGGTCAGCCGCTCACGGCCATCGCCATTTTGGACTGGATCGCCAGGGACATCCGGCAATCATCGAAACCGCAGGCAATCCCGACACGCATATCGTGCTGCGCGGTGGTCACAAAGGCCCCAACTACGACCCTCAACATGTTGCGCAAGTGCGCGAGAGCCTGGCGAAACAACGGATCGCCGAGCGCATCATGGTCGATTGCAGTCACGCCAACAGCGGTAAGGACCCTTTGCGCCAGCCCGAGGTGTTCAGTGACGTGCTTGCCCAGCGCTTGCAAGGCGACTCATCGCTGGTGGGCATGATGATCGAGAGCCATCTGTTCGAAGGCTGCCAGCCGATCAGCGGATCCATGCGTTACGGAGTGTCAGTGACTGATGGTTGCCTGGGCTGGGATGCGACCGAGCAGTTGCTGCGCGACGCTGTGAGCAGGCTGCGGTACAGGTAATGAACGCAAAAGAGCGGCAAATAAATGCCGCTCGCCCCGTCTCTGGGTTATCAGCCTGAACTTTATCGGGAAATGCGTTCCTTAATCCGGTAGGCTCTTTCTTTTTTTTCACAGGAGTAACTCCCAATGGCTAAAGCCACTGCCCGCCACATCCTTGTATCCAGCGAAGAGAAATGCAACGAACTCAAAGCTCAGATCGAAGGCGGTGCTGATTTCGCGGAAGTCGCCAAATCCAACTCCAGCTGCCCATCCAGCCGCCAAGGCGGCGATCTGGGTTCGTTCGGCCCAGGCCAAATGGTCAAGGAATTCGACACAGTCGTATTCAGTGCTCCAATCAATGTCGTGCAAGGCCCGGTAAAAACCCAGTTTGGTTATCACCTGCTGGAAGTGACCAGCCGCCAGGATTGATTCCTCGCTGCTGACGCTCAAAACGGCTCGCCTCAGGCGGGCCGTTTTTGTTTGTGGGATGCCAACCTGCACCTGCATGTTCGGCTGCCGTGGTCCTGACACCGTCAGCGCAAATCCGGTAGGAGCGAATTTATTCGCGAAGAGGCCCGAAGAGTCGACAAACCTGCATTGTCAGAAACAACGCCCTCCCGGCTGAAGCCGGTCCCATCTGTATCTGCTCGCCTCACGAAGGCGTTTATCAACAACACAGCGCTACACCGGCAAGCAAATTGCTGGGTTTTGGCACATCACCCGTCTGTGCGCTGCGCATCATCCGGTTACAAAGGTGCCCGGGTTCCGGTACCTTGTTGAAGCCTGTATTTACCAGTCAAGAACATTGCCTGGTCGTGCCTGTCGTATGACTTTAATCATCGCCACTCTCAACCCTGATGCCCACCCGCAAGCATCAGTCAGGATTCCAGTAATGCGTTTTGTTTCTTCATCGCTGATCGTGGCAATGCTGGTCCTGTTTTCCGGCCCTCAACTACTGTGCGCTGCACCGCAACACGCCCTGACGGTGTATGGCGAAGCCCCACGGTATCCGGCCGATTTCAAACACTTCGATTACGTGAACCCGGATGCGCCAAAAGGGGGCAGCATGCGTCGCTCCGCGCAGGAAATCGGTCAGTTCGATCACCTGATGCCGTATCTGGACAAAGGCACCGGCGTTTCCCAACTCAACGGCATGGTCTATTCACCGTTAGCGGTACGCTCGCTGGACGAGCCCTACACCGTTTACGGTCTGGTAGCCGAACGCATCGAGCGCGGTGAAGACGGCCTGTCCCTTCGATTCTTCATTAATCCCAAGGCCCGCTTTGCCGATGGCGTGCCTATTACCGCTGAAGACGTGCGCTACACCTACGACTTGCTGATGACCCAGGGCAGCCTCTCCTACCGGACCCAGTTTCAGGACATCAAAGGTGTCGAGGTCGAATCACCGACGCAGATCCGTTTTGACTTCAAGACTAACGAAAGCCGGACGCTACCACTGGACCTCGCCTCGCTGCCGGTTTTTCCTGAGCACTGGTGGAAAAGTCGTGACTTCGCCGGTGGTGGCGGTTTTGAAATACCGGTGGGCAGCGGCCCCTACAAGGTAGCCAAGGTTGACTCGGGACGCAGCATTACGTTCGCTCGTGATCCGCAATGGTGGGCCAGGGATTTGCCGGTCAATCGTGGCTTCTACAACTTCGATACGTTCAGCGTCGAATACTTCGGCGATACCGATGTTGCACGCCAGGTCCTCAAGGGCGGCGCTTACGATTACAACCGCGAATACTCGGCTACCGCTTACTCGATTCTGTATGACAGCCCGGCGCTGAGCGAAGGCCGCTTGCAAAAAGCCCACCTGGCCAAGGGGGCGGTGCAAAGTTCTCAAGGCTTTGTGTTCAACCAGGACCGGCCGATGTTTCAGGATCGCCGGGTACGCCAGGCGCTGTCGATGCTTTGGGATTTCGAATGGACCAACCGGCAGATGATGCGCAACATGTACATCCGCCAGAACAGCTACTTCTCGAACTCCTCCCTGGCAGCGACTGAACTGCCGACTCCGGCCGAGCTGAAAATTCTCGAACCACTGCGCGAGTCAGTGCCACCGGAGGTCTTCAATCAAGTATTCCACACCCCCAAAACCGACGGCACAGGTTATATCCGTGACAAGCAGCTTGAGGCGTTGAAGCTGCTCGAAGCCGCAGGATGGACCCCCAAAGGCGACCATCTGGTCAATGCCCAAGGCGAGCCGTTTACCTTTACGTTCCTTAATGGCCAGGCCGGATTTGAAAAAATACTGCTGCCTTACAAGCGCAATCTCGCGCAAATCGGCATCGACTTCGAAATCCGCCGGATCGATGCGGCGCAGTTCCTGAACCGGGTCATGGCCCGGGATTACGACATGATCGTCACCGGCTACACGGTCTCAACCTCACCGGGCATGGAGCTCTACAACAACTTCGGTTCCAGAGGTGCACGGGACCCGGGCTCCAACAACTATATGGTGCTGCAGAACCCTGCGGTCGACAGCCTGATTGCCGGACTGGTCAGTGCCGACAAGAAGTCCACCATGGTCGACTATGCCCGCTGCCTCGATCGGGTACTGCAATGGGGCTATTACTGGATTCCCAACTATTACCCGCCCGGCGCCTCGACGCTGTGGTGGAACCGTTTTGGCATCCCGAAAATTCAGGCCAGCAACGCCGAGGCTATTGATACCTGGTGGGAAGTCAGTCCAACCCCGCTGACCAACGAGCAATTCGCAGAAAAACGCGGTGCGTCTGCCATCGCCTCGGAGATGAAATGAATGCTCGGCTACTTATTACGACGCCTGTTACTGATCATCCCGACCCTGCTGTGCATTCTGCTGGTCAACTTTTTCATCGTACAGGCAGCGCCCGGCGGCCCGGTGGAGCAGGCAATTGCTCGCCTGCAAGGCATCGGCGGCGCAAGCGCCAGTACGGGCAGCGCGGCGGCCGAATCCGTCAATACCAACCCGTCACGCGCCTCTCGGGGTCTTGACCCCAAGTTGATCAAGGAAATCGAGCACCAGTACGGCTTTGACAAACCTCTGCATGAACGACTGTGGCTGATGCTGAAAAGCTATGCGCAGCTGGATTTTGGTAAAAGCTTCTTCCGGGGCGCGACGGTCACCGATCTGATTCTGCAAAAAATGCCGGTGTCGATTTCGTTGGGACTTTGGGCAACGCTGATCACCTATCTGGTCTCGATCCCGCTAGGGATTCGCAAGGCGGTCAAACACGGCAGTCATTTCGACATCTGGAGCAGCACTGCAATCATTATTGGCTATGCGATGCCTGCTTTTCTGTTCGCGATGCTGCTGGTGGTGCTTTTCGCCGGGGGCACGTCCCTTAACTGGTTCCCGGTACGCGGCCTGGTATCAGAAGACTTCGAACAAATGACAACGGTAGGCAAAATCGCCGACTACTTCTGGCACCTGGTGCTACCGGTTTCGTCACTGGTCATCGGCGGTTTCGCCACCCTGACCATTCTGACCAAGAACTCCTTCCTCAATGAAATCACTCGCCAGTATGTAGTCACCGCCCGGGCCAAAGGCTTGAGCGAGCGTCGCGTGCTGTACGGCCATGTATTCCGCAACGCAATGCTGCTGGTGGTAGCGGGTATCCCTCAGGCATTCATCAGCGTGTTTTTTGCAGGCTCGCTGCTCATCGAGGTGATTTTCTCTCTGGATGGCCTCGGGCGCATGAGCTACGAAGCCGCCGTTTCGCGTGACTACCCCGTAGTGTTCGGCTCGCTGTTTATCTTCACCCTGTTTGGCTTGCTGATAAAACTGGTCGGAGACATCTGCTACACCCTGGTCGATCCGCGAATCGACTTCAGCGCGAGGAACGCCTGATGAGCAGACTTTCTCCGCTGGCCCAACGACGCCTGGACCGTTTTCGTAATAACCGCCGCGGCTGGTGGTCGCTGTGGCTGTTCTGCGGTTTGTTCTTGCTGACACTGGGTGGCGAGCTGATCGCCAATGACAAACCATTGGTGCTCAGTTACCAGCATTCGCTTTATTTCCCGGCGCTCAAACGCTACACCGAGCAGGAGTTTGGTGGCCAACTCCCCTTCCAGCCGGACTACCGCAGTGATTACGTTCGGGACCTGATCGACAAGGGCGACGGCTGGATGCTGTTTCCGCCCATTCCGTTCAGTGACAACACCCCTAATTACGAACTAAACCGCCCTGCCCCCAGCCCGCCGACCGCGCAGAACTGGTTAGGCACCGATGATCAGGCCCGCGACGTGCTCGCCCGGGTGATCTTCGGCGCCAGGGTATCCATTCTGTTTGCCCTGGCCCTGACCGCAATCAGTGCCCTGATTGGTATCGCCGCGGGCGCGCTACAAGGTTATTACGGGGGCTGGGTCGACTTGATCGGTCAGCGCTTGCTGGAGGTCTGGTCAGGTTTGCCGGTTCTTTATTTGCTGATCATTCTGTCCGGCTTCGTTGAACCCAATTTCTGGTGGCTGCTGGGCATCATGGCACTGTTCTCCTGGCTGGCCCTGGTGGATGTGGTGCGTGCGGAGTTCCTTCGCGGGCGTAATCTGGAGTACGTCAAAGCCGCTCGGGCGCTGGGCATGAGTGATCGCAAGGTCATCACCCGGCACATCCTGCCTAACGCGATGAACGCGACACTGAGTTACCTGCCTTTTATTCTCACCGGCGCCATCTCGACGCTTACGGCGCTGGACTTCCTTGGTTTTGGCATGCCAGCTGGCAGCGCGTCACTGGGGGAACTGATTGCCCAGGGCAAACAGAACCTGCAAGCCCCCTGGCTGGGCCTGACAGCCTTCTTCACCCTGGCGCTGATCCTGTCACTGCTGGTGTTTATTGGTGAGGCGTTGCGTGATGCCTTCGACCCGAGGTCTTGATATGTCGGACAACCTGATTGAAATCCGTGACCTCAGCGTCGCCTTCAGCGGGCAGACGGTGGTCAAGAACCTGAGCCTGGACATCCGCGCCGGTGAATGCCTGGCGCTGGTGGGTGAGTCCGGCTCCGGCAAGTCGGTCACCGCACACTCGATCCTGCAACTCCTGCCCGCCAGCGGCACGACAAGCACCGGCAGCATTCTGTATCGGGGCCAGCAGCTTCTCGGCGCAGACAGTCGAACGTTGCGCCGTTTGCGTGGTAACCAGATCGGCATGATCTTCCAGGAGCCGATGACCTCGCTTAACCCGCTGCACACTGTGTCCAAACAAATCGGTGAAACCCTCCTGCTGCACAAGGGCCTGGCTGGCCGGGCCGCGCAAAAACGCATTGTCGAACTGCTCGAACTGGTAGGTATCCAGCAGCCAGAGAAGCGCTTGAAAGCTTATCCGCACGAGCTTTCCGGTGGTCAGCGGCAACGGGTGATGATTGCCATGGCGCTGGCGTGTGAGCCGGAGTTACTGATTGCCGACGAGCCGACTACAGCTCTGGATGTCACTGTCCAGCGCAAGATCCTGCTGCTGCTGAAAGAGCTGCAACAGCGCCTGAACATGTCGCTGTTGTTGATCAGCCATGACCTGAATCTGGTGCACAGCATTGCTCAGCGAGTCTGCGTGATGCGCGCGGGAGAAATCGTCGAACAGTCCAATTGCCACTCTTTGTTCAAGCAGCCGCAACACCCGTACAGCAAGCTTTTGCTCGATGCCGAGCCAGCGGGTGAACCGCTGCCCCGGGACAGCCGGGAGAAGGTGCTTGAGGTGGACAACTTACGCGTATGGTTCTCTCTGAGCGGCGGTATTTTCCGCCATCACAAGGAGTATCTGAAGGCGGTGGATGACATCAGCCTGAGCATTGAGCGTGGCAAAACCCTTGGAATTGTTGGCGAATCAGGCTCGGGAAAATCGACACTTGGTCAGGCAATCCTGCGCCTTCTTGAATCGCGTGGCAGTATCCGGTTTCAAGGACAGAGCCTGAATGACCTCAATCAGAAGCAGATGCGTCCCTGGCGCAAGCAGATGCAGGTGGTTTTTCAGGACCCTTACGGAAGCCTGAGCCCACGTATGTCAGTGGCACAAATCATCAGCGAAGGGCTTGAAGTCCATAGTGAGATGGACGCGCTGCAGTGTGAGGTTGAAGTCATTCGCGTGCTGGAAGAAGTCGGTATCGACCCTCAAAGTCGACACCGCTACCCCCATGAGTTTTCCGGTGGCCAGCGTCAACGGATCGCTATTGCCAGGGCCCTGGTCCTCAAGCCAGCGTTGATCCTGCTTGACGAGCCTACGTCTGCACTTGACCGGACAGTACAGAAACAAGTCGTGGCCTTGCTGCGCCAGTTACAGGAAAAACATGGCCTGACGTATCTGTTCATCAGTCACGACCTGGCGGTGGTCAAAGCATTGGCCCATGACGTGATCGTGGTTAAAGACGGCAAAGTTGTCGAACGTGGCGCCAGTCACGATCTGTTCGACGCGCCCCAACATCCTTACACCAAGGAATTGCTGGCGGCGGCGCACCCTGGATTCAGTTGAAAAAACGGGCATTCTGTACGGCCAGACGCCGGTGACACACCACGGAACACCCTATGAAAGAGAGCCATAGCCTTAACGACTACCGCAGCGTTCGCCAATTGGCGATTCGTTCGTTGTTCGAAATTATCGAGCAGTCGAGCGAAGGCACAGTGATTGTCGACAAAGACGCGAAGATCGTCTGGATCAACGAACGCTACGCCCGCCGCTTCGGGCTACAGGACTCAAGTCTGGCGCTGGGCCAGCCCTGTGAAAAGGTCATTCCGGGCAGCCTGCTGCGTCAGGTCGCAACCAACGGGCGTCCTATCCTGCTTGACATGATGGACACCGCAAAAGACCCGCTGGTGGTCATGCGTTTACCCATCCACGATGACTCAGGCGGGTTGATCGGCGCTATTGGCTTCGCGCTATTTGATGAGTTGCAGTCGCTGTCACCGCTGCTCAAACGGTATCTGAGCATGCAGGAAGAGCTTGCCTCGACCCGTTCCTTGCTGCGTGCCCGCCAGGCGAAATATAGCTTCGCGCACTTTATCGGCACCAGCGCCGCCAGCCTGGAAGTCAAACGCCGGGCGCGACGCAGTGCCAGTGCCGAATCACCGGTGCTGCTGCTGGGCGAAACCGGCACCGGCAAAGAGTTACTGGCGCATGCCATTCACAATGCTTCTCCCCGTGCGCACAAGGCGTTTGTCAGCATCAACAGCGCAGCCATTCCCGAGACGTTGCTGGAAGCCGAGTTTTTTGGCACAGCGCCGGGCGCTTTTACCGGGGCTGATCGCAAGGGGCGCCCGGGGAAATTGCAGATTGCCCAGGGCGGGACCTTGTTTCTCGATGAGATTGGCGACATGCCACTGCCGTTGCAGAGCAAGCTACTGCGCGTCTTGCAAGAGAAAGAGTACGAACCTGTCGGCTCCAACGAAGTACACAAAAGTGATATCCGGCTGATTGCAGCAACGTCCACCGATCTTGAAGCCGCCATCAAGCGCGGCCAGTTTCGCGCAGACCTTTATTATCGCTTGAGCGTGTTGCCCATTCAGGTGCCGCCATTACGCGAGCGACTCGATGACCTGCCAGCACTCAGTGAATCGATCCTCGAAGAGTTGCGCAGCCAGCACGAACTGGAGCCTGGCGCTCAGGCGTTACTGGCGCAGCACGCCTGGCCAGGCAATATCCGTGAGTTGCGCAATGTGCTGGAGCGCGCGGCACTGCTCAGTGACGACCTGATCCTCGACGCTAAAGAGATTCGTGCAGCAATTGGCAGCCTGGTGCCTGTCAACCAACGGCCCGGCGGGGCTTGCCAACCTGGCCCATGTGAGACTTTCAGTCAGGCACGGCAGCGCTTTGATCGGCAATTGATCGAGCAGGCGCTGGTGCAGTGCGCGGGGAATGTCGTGGAAGCAGCGAGTCAGTTGGGGCTTGGCCGCTCGACCTTGTACAAGAAAATGGCCGCGCTGGGGATTGCCGAGTCTCAATAGAGAGACTGAGGTCTCTTAATGGAGACCTGCTCGATTCCGGGAATCCAGGACTGCGCGGCGCTTCAATCGCGGGCAAGCACCGCTCCTATCAAACGAGATGCGATTTTCAGAGTTGACCCAAATCCTGTAGGAGCTCACCGAGGTAACGGGGCCAGCGATAGCGGTTTATCTGGCACACCGCCATCGCTGGCCTCGTTACCTCGGTGAGCTACAGTCCAATGTTTGCTCCGCGACAGCATGGTGTCAGGGACGCCGGGGCGACTCCCACATACGTTCTGTGTCTCCCGCACAACATCGTGGTGTCTGGAGACTCAGTAGGCTGGAAAGCGGAAAAGTCTCTTTATAGAGACAAAAATCAACCGCCCGCAGCCCAACAACCATTATTCCCTTGAAGATCAACCAGTTATCAAACTGGCACGATTCCCGCTAAAGCATTCCTGCGGCACGACCGCTGCCGAAAACAATAACAATATGCCGACAGGATTCAGCGATCCATGCAGAGCGCTTTCGGCGGCCTCTGAGTTCGCCGGATTCCCAGGCCAGGAGACACTCAATGAGTGTGATTATCGCCTTGGCAGCCCTCGCGCTGTTGATGCTCGCGGCCTATCGTGGTTACAGCGTTATCCTCTTCGCCCCCATCGCCGCCCTCGGCGCAGTGTTGCTGACTGATCCGTCCGCTGTCGCACCGGCCTTCACCGGCGTGTTCATGGACAAGATGGTCGGCTTCATCAAGTTGTACTTTCCCGTGTTCCTGCTCGGTGCGGTGTTCGGCAAGCTGATCGAATTGTCGGGTTTCTCCCGGGCCATCGTCGCTGCCGCGATTGGCGTGCTCGGCACACGCCAGGCCATGTTGGTGATCGTGTTGGTCTGCGCCCTGCTCACCTATGGCGGCGTTTCGTTGTTCGTGGTGGTGTTTGCGGTGTATCCGTTTGCTGCGGAGATGTTCCGCCAGAGCAATATCCCCAAGCGTCTGATACCGGCAACCATTGCGCTAGGTGCGTTTTCTTTCACCATGGACGCCCTGCCCGGCACGCCGCAAATACAAAACATCATCCCGACCACGTTTTTCAATACAACGGCGTGGGCAGCGCCCTGGCTGGGCGTGATTGGCACTATTTTCGTCTTCTGCGCCGGCATGCTTTACCTGCAGCGCCAACGCAACAAAGCCCAGCGGGCCGGTGAAGGCTATGGCACCGAATTGCGCAACGAGCCGGACACGCCAGAAGACATCAAGCTGCCCAACCCGTGGATTGCGCTTTCACCGCTGCTGCTGGTAGGGGTCATGAACTTGCTATTCACCTGGTGGATCCCCCAGTGGTATGGCAAGACTCATACCCTGGCACTGCCGGGCATGGCCACACCGGTGCAAACTGAAATTGCCAAACTGACCGCCATCTGGGCCGTCGAAGCCGCGTTGCTGATCGGGATCCTGATGGTTCTGGCGTTTGGCTTTAAAGCGATT
Organism: Pseudomonas maioricensis; assembly: GCF_022790535.1. GTDB lineage: Bacteria > Pseudomonadota > Gammaproteobacteria > Pseudomonadales > Pseudomonadaceae > Aquipseudomonas > Aquipseudomonas maioricensis. The sequence goes on along the minus strand of NZ_LOHG01000008.1, from coordinate 220,536 downwards.
CGCAGCCGCCTGGCGGAAGGCAGCAAAAGTGCCGTCAGCGGTGCATTACTGGCGGCAATGAATACTGCCTCGGAATATGGCTTTGGTGCGGTTATCGCCTCGTTGCCGGGCTTTCTGGTCCTGGCAGACTGGCTCAAGAATATCCCGAACCCGCTGGTCAACGAAGCGGTCACCGTGACGTTGCTGGCCGGTATCACCGGCTCAGCGTCCGGAGGGATGAGCATCGCTCTGGCGGCTATGTCGGAAACGTTCATCAGTGCCGCCAATGCAGCCAACATTCCTCTGGAAGTGCTGCACCGAGTAGCCTCGATGGCCAGCGGCGGCATGGACACGTTGCCGCACAACGGCGCGGTGATCACCTTGCTGGCAGTCACCGGCTTGACCCATCGCGAGGCTTACAAGGACATTTTCGGCATCACCATCATCAAGACACTCGCCGTGTTCGTGGTGATCGGCACCTTCTACGCCACAGGCATTGTGTGAGGCAAAACGTATGAGTCTTAAAGGCAAGACCGCATTAGTCACCGGTTCCACCAGCGGCATCGGGCTGGGTATCGCCCTCTCGCTCGCGCAGGCCGGGGCCGACCTGATCCTCAATGGCTTCGGCGATGCATCAGCAGTGATCGCCGACGTCGCGAAATTGGGTGGCAAGGTGGGTCATCACCCCGCCGATGTGAGCAAGCCCGAGCAGATCGCCGAAATGATTGACTACGCCGAACGTGAATTCGGCGGCGTCGACATTCTGGTCAATAACGCGGGCATTCAACACGTCGACGCGGTAGAGGACTTCCCTGTCGAGCGCTGGGATTCGATCATCGCGATCAACCTTTCCTCGGTATTCCACAGCACGCGCCTTTGCCTGCCGGGCATGCGCCGTAAAAACTGGGGGCGCATCATCAACATTGCTTCGGTACACGGCCTTGTAGGGTCTACGGGCAAGGCGGCTTACGTTGCCGCCAAGCACGGGGTCATCGGGCTGACCAAGGTCGTCGGGCTGGAAACCGCCACGACTCACGTCACCTGCAATGCGATTTGCCCCGGCTGGGTGCTGACGCCACTGGTGCAACAGCAGATCGATGACCGCGCAGCCGCCAATGGTGACGCAGATCAGGCCAAACACGATTTGCTGGCCGAAAAGCAGCCATCGCTCGAGTTCGTGACCCCGTCACAGTTGGGTGAGCTGGTGTTGTTCCTGTCCAGCGAGGCTGGCAGCCAGGTACGTGGCGCAGCGTGGAATGTGGATGGTGGGTGGCTGGCGCGTTAGTACCTGATTGATTTTGCGTTTGCTTACAGCGCGCTGTCGCGCAGCAAACACAGGACCTGTAGGAGCTGCCGGAGGCTGCGATCGCGGTGTAAAAGCTTCGCAGCCTTCGGCAGCTCCTACAGTCCATTACATGCTCCCGGTGTACGGGTAAAGACTCAACTCTGCCCGCCACCCTCGTCACGCTCGTCCACCAGCCCCCAGTCCGACACATTCACGCTGGAGGTGCCGACAGGCGCACTCGGCGCTGCGGTCGGGTTGGCTGTCACGCCTTCACCGTGCAGCTTCAGCCGCAGGCGCACGTTGTTCTGGGAATCGGCGTACTTGAGCGCTTCTTCTTCACTGATCACGCCCGAAACGGCAAGGTCGAACAGCGCACTGTCGAACGTCTGCATGCCCAGATTTGCGGATTTTTCCATGATGCCTTTCAGCTCAGTCAGCTCATTGCGCTGAATCAGGTCGCGAATGGTCGGCGTCCCCATCATGACCTCTACGGCGGCCCGGCGTTTGCCATCCGTGGTCTTGACCAGTCGCTGAGAAACGAATGCCTTGAGGTTGTTGCCCAGATCCTGGAGCAATTGCTGACGCCGCTCCTCCGGAAAGAAATTGATGATCCGGTCCAGCGCCTGGTTTGCATTGTTCGCGTGCAGCGTCGACAGGCACAGATGGCCGGTATCGGCGAAAGCCAGCGCATGTTCCATGGTCTCCCGGTCGCGGATTTCACCGATCAGGATCACGTCCGGCGCCTGGCGCAGGGTGTTCTTCAGCGCAGCGCGGAAACTGCGAGTATCAACGCCGACCTCACGCTGATTAATGATCGACTTCTTGTGGCGGTGAATGAACTCCACGGGGTCTTCGATGGTGATGATGTGCCCGCTGGCATTACGGTTGCGATGGTCGATCAGCGCCGCCAGTGATGTGGATTTACCGGAACCGGTGGCGCCGACAAACAGCACAAGGCCGTGTTTTTCCATGATCACGTCGAGTAGCACGGGAGGCAGGTGCAGGTCTTCGAAACGCGGAATATCCAGCTTGATGTTGCGCGCCACAATCGACACTTCGTTGCGCTGCATGAAGATATTGATCCGGAAGCGCCCGATTCCGGCCATCGACACAGCGAGGTTCATTTCCAGCTCGCGGTGAAATTCCAGCTTCTGCTCGGCATCCATCAGCCCGTCGGCGACCAGCGCGACCTGACCGGGCTTGAGCGACTCAGTGCCCAGCGGTTTGAGCACCCCATTGAACTTGGCGCAGGGTGGTGCTCCGGTAGACAGATAAAGGTCCGATCCATCCTGGCTGGCCAGAATCTTCAACAACGCCGGGAAATCCATAAGCAACACCGCACAAATGATTTGACTGAAAGATGCCGCATCGCATGCGACATTCATCCCGGACGACGATTATCAGGATGAATGTGCATAGCTTGGCGGTAGAACGCCCCGGTAAGCAATGATAGATCAAGCAGGTTGTATAGCCGGAGCCCTCAACATCATGCCTGATGCGCCCCGGTCTAGTAATTCATAAGTACTGCGCTGTTATACGAGTCAATCAACCGGTCGAAGCGCTTGCCAGCCAGCGCAAAATCATCACTCAAGCGCTGAGGGTCAGCGTTGTTGTGCCAGTGATCGCTCAGCTCACGCAAGGCCTGCAAGTATTCTTCAGCGGGCGTCTGGACCCTGAACCAGTTGTGTCGTGCGTCATCGTCAGCATTACCCATCCCGGGGCGCGGATCAGTCGCATCCCAAACCCAACTCGCTTGCAGTCGTTCGATGGCTGCGGCGAGTTGCTCCCGGGTAAGTTTTTGCGCGTCAGCAGCAACGGTCAGCGCATCCATTTCTTCACGGGTCTGCTGAATAAGGCCGGGCAAAAACGCCATTTGCGAATGGTCACGCTGCCTGAGCAGGTTCAACTGGGCTGTACGAATACGTCGATCCTCATCATCGACTTGCGCTCGCAACTCGCTGGACGCCCGCAGAAACGCCTCCGCCATCGGCACAAACTCGACGTCACGTGCAGCCTTGTCGGCAGCGCTGTCCGGACGTGCGCCCAGCACCGGATAAAAATCAAATCGCCGCGTGAATTCGTCGGCCCTCAGCAATGAAGTCACGTAGCGCTGATAAACCGCTTCCAGATGAGGGAATTTCTCTACCAATCGACGCTTTTGATCCGCCGCCAGCAAACACTGATCAGGGCGCCCCGTAGCTCTTGCCGAGTTGCCAGGCTGCGTCCTTTGTCCCGCCGAAAAAAGCTCGGGATAGCGTTCAGCGAGTACCTTGTCGGGACTTTCCGCCGCAGGGTCCCGCGCCCGATAGTCCTCGTAAGCGCGGCGCCAGACTACATCCACAAAATTGAGGCATGAGATCAACGGCCGTAACGCACTGGCCTGACTATGCTCAACCGAACCGGCAAGCCCCAGCCAACTATTGACCATGGACCGCAAGGTGACGTCGCGAGGTTTCAGCGCACTGAACGCAATGACGCCTGCTACACAGATACCCACCAGCATATTGCGGTTCATGGCGCGTCCTGTCCGTTGGTTTGTTTGCCATACCATTGGGCTTCGGTCGCCGGAAACCGGCACCCGGGCGCTGTGTCCTTCAAGCCTGTGCACGGTCGCATGACGAAAGGTTGCAAGCCCTGATCGCGGCCGACTCGCTGATTATCGATATAGGTCAAGGCACCCAGCGTTATCAGCAACGCAGAGGCGAGCATGACTTTCATTAACAGCGTTGAAAGGTCAACGGGACGGCGCATCCCATCGCCCCAGGACTTGATCAACCCCTTGCCCGGCAGGTGAGGCAAAAGCTCAAGCGCCAGTAACCCTGCCGCGTAGCCGATCATGGGGTACAACCCAAAGGCCGCCCAGATCAATAGCCCCATGGCCCAGCAAGGCAATAGCACGCGAATGAGTGACGGTGCTGGCTGACGCAAGCTCACGCGGGGAGAAATGAGACGAGTGAGCCAAGCGTCCTGCTCCAGGTTGCGATCGGCAATGCCGCGAAACAGCCACAGCATGAGCAGCATCGGAAGTGCCATCACCATCATCCAGAAGATCGCTGAACCCACGCTTTGCGAGAGTGCAATCATTCGCACCTGTTGATCATGAATGACCCAACCGGCGCCCATACCCAGCAACGGTAGATACATGGGCAAGGGTTTACTGACGCCTTCCCAGTTGCGCCAGAACCAAGGCTCGCCGCCAGGCATTTCAGAACGCAACAGCGGATGAAGGTTGATGATTTTCTCACTCAGCTCTCGGCAGGCGTTCCAGTCATCTTCACTGAAACGATGGGCCATGATCTGGCGTTGCTCCAGCGTCAGGTTGCCAAACATCATCTGCGCAGCGCGGCATTGCGGGGTGGGTTGATCGAGACCTGCGAGTCGGCGTCGCTCAACCGCGAAAATATGAGCATGGCTGCGCGCCTGCAAACGGGACCATTCCGGTTCAGGGCAACGGCCATAAGTGCCGGGTACTTTCCAGCCTTGCTGAGCACAGACAGTCTCGAACAACTCCTGGGACCAGAACTCACTCTCGGTCAGCAACTGCGCGACGAATGCATTGAGCCAGCCCTGGCGCTCGATCGGCCCGAGCCATTCACTTTTGCCGAGTTTTACAAACGCCTGAGAGAAAGCACCAACGTCACGCGCCTCAAGGAGTCGTCGCAGTTTTTCCTCATGGTGTTGGTACATCCGCGACAGCAATTGCTTGAGCTGCTGCTGCGGGAGGGCCACGCCGTCATCCCGAAGCCAGGGGCTTAACCAGTGAAAGTTCTGAATGCCCCACTCAGCCAGCGCAATGGCGCGCGGGGAGTCCGACAGGGACAGGTGCAGCAGCTGCTGTTCAAACTCTACAGCGCAGTAGCTGTTTTTGGCCTGTTCAAAACGACTGGCCAGCCCGATAGGCTCTACGTCCTTGAGCAACTGCATCGCCAGTTTTTCAGCCATGCTCGGCCCCGTCAGCGGGACCGCGACTTCTGGAGGTAACTTCGTTGGCTCGTCGAAAACCGACGGCTCCTCGTCACGACTCCAGTTGATTGCCTGCTCGTAAGCTTCGCGCAGGCGCTGGAAACCTGCCGGGTCCTCGTCGGGTCGGTGCTTCTTGAGCAATGCCGCGTACTGACGCTTGATACTGCGCGAATCCGAATCTTCCGATAGCCCCAGAATCTCCCAACAACTCATTGCCAGAGGCCCTGCTCAATGCCATCCAGATGCTGGGTCATCTCCACGCGGATTTCGCGAATCTGCCGCTCATCCTGACCTTCCAGTACATGCTGAAAATGGCTGGCCATCTGATCCAGCTTGATCCGCAAATCGCCGAGGCTTTCTTGATACAACCGCTCCAGGCGGGCGACCAGCAAACTGTTCACCTGTTGCTCACGGGGGTGTATTTTCAGCTTGGCCAATGCAGCCAGCCGCGCCTGGACTTCCTGCGGGTCGAGTACCCCGGGATTGTTTTCGATAACCAGGTGACGCGTCTCACCGGTCATAGGAATCTGCACTTCGGCCTCCAGCAGGCCGTTATTGTCGTAGGTAAAACGCACGTCCAGGTCCACCTGCCCTCGCGGGGCCGGCGGGACAGCGATGTCCATCTCGCCCAGAAACACATTCTCCCTGACCCAGCGGCTCTCCCCCTGATAGATCTTGACCAGTACCTGCGTCTGTTGATCGTGCAGCGTGGACACCGTCTTTACCTTACTGACCGGTACCACGTTATTGCGCTCGATGATCGGCAGAAAGTGCCCGCTCTGGATCCCGCCTCCAACACTCATAGACGTCTCAATGCCAAGGGTGTACGGACAAACATCCGTCAACACCACTTCCTCAAGGGCGGCATCCCTTGATTTCAATGCAGCCTGAACGGCGGCGCCCAGCGCGATCGATTGATCAGGGTCCAGTTGGATCGAAGGAAAGCGACCAAACAGACCCGCGACCATCCGACGAATCATCGGCATGCGGGTCGTGCCGCCCACCAGCAGCACTTCATCAAGCTCCGAAGGGCGAATACGCGCATCGCGCAGAGCGGTTTCTATCGGCGTACGCAAACGCGTAAGCAGCGGCGCAAACAAATCCGCCAACTGAGTCTGGGTATAGACCTGCGACGTCTCGGATTCAGCCTGGCGTATGGTGAACGTGGCGCTCTCCTGCTGCCCCAGAACTTGCCGTACACGCTCGGCTTCACGGCGTAAACGGTGCGCCAGCTCAGGTGAACTCAAACTCGCCAAGACCTGTGGATCGGTTTGAGCAGCCAGAAAGGACTGAACCAGCAACGTATCGAAATCCTCGCCACCGAGGAAATTGTCGCCAGCACTTGCACGAACTTCCATGACGCCGTCGAACAGTTCAAGGATCGACACGTCAAACGTGCCACCGCCAAGGTCGAAGACCAGAAACGAGCTTGAGCTCTCACGCTGGTGCAGGCCGTAAGCAAGCGCAGCCGCCGTAGGCTCGTTGATCAGTCGCTCGACTTTAAGACCTGCCAGCTCTCCGGCAATTTTGGTGGCTTTGCGCTGCGCGTCGTTGAAATAGGCCGGCACACTGATAACCGCCTCGGTCACGGTCACGCCAAACTGACGCTCGACATCGTCTTTGAGGCTGCGTAAAACCAGCGACGACAACTCTTCAGGGCGAAAAAGCTTGCTGCCCAGGCGCACTTCGTGGGCGCTACCCATGTGCCGTTTGAACAACGCAACAGTTTGTTTGGGGTGGGTTTGCAAACGCTCCCGGGCAGCCTGTCCAACCAGCACCCGCCCCTCATCATCAAGACCAACGACGCTGGGCGTCAGGAGTTGCTCAAGCGCATTGGGAACCAATTGCGGCGTACCTTCATGCCAGACGGCTACCAGGCTGTTGGTGGTACCAAGGTCGATTCCGACAATCATCGTGCGCGCAACTCCATGCCAAGTGAGAAATCCGCGGCAAGGATACCGGACAGAGCGGTAGTCATGGCAACACTGCCATTCGTTCTGGCGGGTTTTACAGCGTGTGCCCACCCACTGTCATGCTCGGCCAGCGACGCGCAGGCGGCTCATTGCTGTGTGATAATGGCCGCCGTTTTTTCTTCAGGCTCCTGACTCATGAAAGCCCAAGCCCGCCACATTCTGGTGAAAACCGCCGAAGAGGCCGAACAACTCAAACAACGCATTGCCAAGGGCGAAGCGTTCGACGTTTTGGCCAAGAAGCATTCAACCTGCCCGTCCGGCAAACGCGGTGGTGATCTGGGCGAAGTCCGCCCCGGACAAATGGTCGGTGCGATTGATCAAGTGATCTTCAAAAAACCACTGCGCACGGTGCACGGGCCGATCAAGAGCAAGTTTGGTTATCACCTGGTTCAAGTGTTTTATCGGGATTGAAGATTGCTATGCACGACCACGTCTTATTAATGCAATGCGGTCCTACGGATTGAACGAACGGCGCGGCGTCACCTACAAACCCGGCATCACGCTCTTGGGAATCAAAGCCCCGGGGTGCTGAATCACGACGCTGGCCAGCCGATGTCCTGCTTCGGCGGCCTGTACCGGGCTGCCGCCGCGCAGACGCGTCGATAGATAAGCCGCGCTGAACGAATCCCCTGCCGCGGTGCTATCGATGACCCGCTCCACTCGACGAGTGGGAATTTCAAAGCGTTCACCCCCCGATTCCACCAGACAGCTTTGCGAACCCCGCTTGACTACGACTTCGCTGATGCCCAGCTCGCGGTAGGCGCTCAGCAGTTGCTCGCTTTCGGCATAACCGAACAATGCCTGCTCGTCCTCCTCGGTCAGTAACGCCGCATCAACATGAACCAGACACGCACGATACGCCTCACGCGCCTGTTCGACTGATGCCCAGAGTCGCGGTCGATAGTTGTTATCGAACGCAACTCTCGTGCCTCGCACACGGGCTTGGGCCAAGGCGGTAAACAGCCGCTGGCGGCCCTGCTCGCCCAACACGGCCAGGGTCACGCCACTCAGATACAACAGATCATAATCCGGCAGCGCACCGAGAATGGCGTCGGCCTGCGCGGTTGCGAAGCAGTCACGCACCGCGGCTTCGTTACGCCAGTACAGGAAGCGACGCTCGCCGCAAGGATCTGTCTGAATGCAGTACAGGCCTGGCAATCGGCCTGGCAATCGCTGCACCCTGCTCAGGCCAATCCCCTCTTGCTCCCACCCTAGGCACATGGCATCACTGAAGCTGTCATCGCCCAGTGCAGTCACATAATCCACCTGTGCGCCATGGCCAAGCACCCGAGACATGTAAACTGCGGTATTCAGCGTATCGCCACCAAAACTCTGCTGAAGCGTACCGCTGGCATGCTGCTGCAGTTCGATCATGCATTCGCCGATCAGGGCGATCCGTGGGTGGCTATAACTGATCAGCTCACTCATTGAGCACGACTCCCGACGTTAGAAATACGTGTCGAAACTTTCGATAACCTGAAGGTTTTCATCCACCAGACAACCCCGGCGCCATTTGTCGAAGGTCAGACACGGGTGGGAAGAACCAAAGGCAATGATGTCGCCGACTTTTAGCTCGCAGCCCGGCGCCACGGTCATGAACGCATGCTGATCCATTACCGCAGTGACCTTGCAAGCGCTGACATCCACACCCTGAGCAGGCACGACACCCGGCTTATAGCAGAGCAACGGGCTGGGCAAACCGGCGTCATAAGCCACGTCGCGTTTACCCAGGGCGATCACCGCAAAACCTGGCTCTGGCATGGACTGCACATGAGCCCAGACTTCCATTGCAGGGCGCAGGCCTTCATGCAAATCAGAGCGGCGATCCAGCACGCAGCACTGCGCATCTTTGTAGATGCCATGGTCATGCACGACATAACTACCGGGGCGCAGCACGCCAAGAAATCGCTCACGCACCTGACGCTCATCAAACGCTTCAGCGATCAGGTCATACCAGGCCGAGCCCGAGGCGGTGACAATTGGCCGCTCCCGCGCAAATGCACCACGATCCTGCAAGTCCACCGCCAGACGCACCAGTGACGCTGCAAAAGCACGAATACCGCTTTCTGCCTGATCGCCGTGAATCACCCCTTCGTAACCTTCGATTCCGGTCAGAGCCAAGGCCGGCTGAGCGGCAATCGCTTCCGCCAGATCAAGCACCTGTTGCTCACTGCGACAACCACAGCGGCCTCCCAGCACCCCATATTCGATCATCACGTTCAGACGCAGCCCGCGCGCAGCGAAGAACTCGCCCAGGGCCGCCACATTGTCTGGATGATCGACCATGCAGTGGAAGTCGAACATGGAGTCGGCAAGCAGATCAGCGATCAACGCCATGTTAGCGGTGCCTACCAACTGATTAGCCATCAGCACCCGGCGGACCCCATGGGCGTAGGCTGCACGGGTTTGCACGGCTGTGGCCAGGGTCATGCCCCAGGCACCTTCTTCCAGTTGCCGACGAAACAAGGTTGGCACCATGCTCGTCTTGCCATGCGGCGCCAGTTCGGCACCGCTGTTGGTGACGAACGCCTGCATCCAGCGAATGTTGTGATCCAGCGCCTGACGGTGAATGACCAGGGCTGGCAGGCTTACGTCACGCACCAGATGATCGCCTGGTGCGGCGGCGCCCTTTTCTACTGCTGCAATAGTCATGGTGGTCTCCCGGGTATTATTCGTTGATGCGACGCGCCAGCCCGTTGGCACTGTCAATCAGCACCCTGCGGTAGTCGGCGTAATGTTTTTTGGCGTCAGCCCGCGGGGCGACGATGCACAGCGTTGCAATGCACACGCCATGTTCATCCCTTACGGGTGCAGCGAAACAATGGGTGAAGGTGTCTGCAACGCTATCAAACGAGAAAAAACCCTCCTCACCGGCCTTACGAATTTCACTCAGAAACGTTTCAAGCGGCAGCTTCTGACCATCGGGCAGGATGAAATCCTCGGCGTCAATCAGGTCAACAATCTCCAGGTCACTCAAATGGCAAAGCAGCAAACGCCCGGAGGCGGTCCACGGAATCGGTGCGTTCTCGCCAATATTGGAAGAGATCCGGAAGTGCCGCTCGCCTTCCTTCATCAGTGCGACGGTGTACTTGCGGCCATTAAGCAGGCACATCTGCGCGGTTTCACGCGTCTGGCTGACGATTTCGCCGAGGCTGATCTGCGCTTCGCGAGTAAAGTCGAAGTGACGCAGATGCGCCTGACCCAGAAAATACAACTGACGTCCCAGATACACCTGGCCGTCTGTGCCAACCGACTCAAGGATGCGCCGTTCCAGCAATGAGCCGACCAATTCATAAACCGTCGACTTAGGACTGCCTATGCCACTGGCGATCTCGTTGGGCCGCATCGGCGTCCCCTGCTCCTTGAGAAAATCCAGGATATCAAACGCCCGGTCCAGCCCACGGGCACGGCGTTTGATGGTGTCTTCGGTCATATTCGGTTATCCATCGATAAGTTGCCCAATGCGATATTTCTTGAAGCACTGCCTTTGCGCCCACGGCACCGTCTCGCTGCGATCATCGGACTTGTAGGAGCTGCCGAAGGCTGCGATCGCGGCTTGCCGGGAATAATGCTTCGCAGCCTGCGGCAGCTCCTACAGATGGTGCTGAAACTCAGGCTTTTTTCTTGTAAGCGATGCAGTCAATCTCGACCTTGCAATCGACCATCATGCTGGCCTGCACGCAGGCACGAGCCGGGGCATGTTCGGGTTTGAAATACTCACCAAACACCTTGTTGAAGCTCCAGAAATCCCTTGGGTCTTCCAGCCAGACGCCGACCCGTACCACATCTTCCAGCCCATAACCCGCTTCGGTAAGGATCGCGACCAGATTTTGCAGCGTCTTGTGAGTTTGCTCGACGATACCGCCCACAATGATTTCGCCGTTTTCTGCGGGTACCTGACCCGACACATGCAACCAACCGTCGGCTTCAACCGCGCGAGCGAAAGGACGCGGCTGACCGCCACCGGCAACGCTACCTGCGCCATAACGAGTAATGCTCATGAAGTGCTCCTGTAAATAAACAAACCGAATTGAACCAACCCCTGTAGGAGCTCACCGAGGTTACGAGGCCAGCGATGGCGTCACGTCAGACAAATTGCTATCGCTGGCCTCGTAACCTCGGTGAGCTCCTACAGCGACCGCGTCTGCTGCATGTACCCGGCACTTGTATTCCGCTATAGCGGAATACAATCTGGAATAGCGGAATAATGACTCCGAGTGTGCCACAGCACTGGATGGAAAAAAACCAACGAGTATCATCAGTAACGGTCTGTTTGATCACACACCCGGAAACACTCACTTTGGAGATCCAATGGCTACAGCAGAACATCCGCATCAATTGGCGCTGGAGACGTTTCTGGCTCAGCGTCCTGAACTGCAGCAGGAGCTGGAAAAGCTCAATCCGCTAGCCGCTCAGGCTGCCGGATTGACCCGGGAACAATATCGCGAGGAGCGTCTGCATGAAGCCTTCGAAGCGCAGGCCGAGTTGCAAGGCTTGTTTGCCTGGGAGCTGACACTGCAACTGACTGCCGCAAGCCCTGAGGAATATGAAAGCCAGCGGCGTGAGGTGCACAAGGAGGTGGCGCAGATGGCCGGTATGGATTGGCTGGAATATTGCGAGCTCAACAAGCTGGAGCCTTGAGCCTGGCCAGCACACCATGACCGTTCGTCGCCACCAAGGGCACTCTAGTGCGAGAGTGGCTGACCAATATCAGGTATCGCTCATAAATTGGAGACGTACCATGATGAAGTCAAAGACGACTAACTTTTTGCTTGCAGGCCTGCTTTCACTTTCGTTTGGTTCCGCATTTGCAGCTTCCTCCAGCACCGGCCCGGTAAAGCCTGAAACGGGCGGCGTGCAAAGTGGTTCGGCTGTACCGCCTGGCACCCATCCGGCGCCATCGTCGGGCAGTACTAAGGCAGAGCCCAACGCAAACGGTCGCGCAACAGGTTCAGGTGCTGGCAAGTCGGTTGACGGCGGCACCACTGGCAGCAGCGTAGGCAAGACAGGCGCTCCTGGAAAGAACGGTCCTAACGGTACCGGCGGTGGCGCAGCAGGTTCTGACGATAATTGATCGTCACTTACACGCATGTGAAAAAGCCCGGCTCTGTGAGTCGGGCTTTTTTGCGTCGCACTTGCGTAGTTTTGCCAGAATTCACGGCGTGAGACCTGCTTCAGCCGGGAAAGGGCCGGCGCATTCGCTGCATGACTGTGATCAGGAATATCGCCCTCCCGGCTAAAGCCGGTCCCACGAGCAAACTTACAGACAGGTCGCCAGTGCAGCGCCGCGACGTTCTGCTGCCGGATTCGACGGTGGCGCGTAATAGCGGATCGCACTTGCACCGCCTTGGGGCTGCACATCGACGAAGAATTCTGCACCGGTGTTGTAAACCGTAAAGCCCTTCTCAGTGGACTGCATGAAGGCATCAGCCTCGGCACCCATTAACGCTTCATCCTGCCAGGAGTACTCTATGCACTGCGCAACGACAGCAGCAGCTTTCTGGCTTGAATAGGTTTTGTAAGGGCCAACAGCCCGTGCCTGATTAGATGGCGAAGTACAACCTGCCAACACCGCCAGGGCCATTACCGAGATCAGAAGCTTCATGACAATCCTTGAGGATTAAAAGGCGGATTCTACACCGCCAGGCATCGCGCATGGACTAAGCATGCGCGCCGCCACGCGGGCTCAAGCTTCGGTGAGTTGTTCTTCGTACTCTTTGACGTACTTACCCGCCAAGGCTTCTTTTTGTTTTTCATCCAGCAGCTTGCCCGCCATCTGAAAGAACTTCTGCTCTTCTTCCTTCAAGTGGTGATGAACCTTCTCGGACAGCTTCTTGGCGGTAGCCAGCCAGGCCGGGCTGGACATTTCAGTCTCGTCCAGCGTTTCCATCATCTCGTCCATCTCATGGTGTTCCGAGATGGCGTGACGACTCAGGTCCACGCCATTGTCGTGTTCCATCAAAGGAATATAGAAGAAACGCTCTTCGGCGGTTTCGTGAGCCTGAAGCTCGGCTTTCAACTGTTTGTAGGCCTCAACACGCTCAGCGCTGTCGCCGCTGGTTTTGACCAGAATGTCGGCGTAGCCGCGCTGGCGATCATGGCTTTCTCTCAGGGCTTCAAAAATATTCACGGGCTGTACTCCAGGAACAGCTTCCGAATGTGGAAGCGATGGTTACTAGACATCTGCCGCAAAGCGCCAGTTCAGTCCGCGAGTGGTGCACGTTCGCTGTTTGAGCCGTGTGCCCCTGTGGCAGTCACCTTATTGGCAAGTCGGTGTATCAGGGACGGCCTGCACGCGATGGATGATTAATCCTGCCTGCCATACAACTGCCACTCACTCTATGCGACAATGCGCGCCAAATTCGGCATGAATCCCGCATTCATTTCCAGTCATCCCCCCAACGGGGCGCAGATGCTGGCTAGATATGGCCCAAAGAATGGCCCTCGGCCCGTGATAAAAATCGCCAGGGCAAAGACGGAAACGGGCATCACATCGGTACCGGCTGCCTCCAGCCAAATCCCAAGTTATTGAAAGGTAAGGTAATTGATCTCCACAGCGAATATCACCATGCAGTTTGCATTGGGTATTCCTGAGGGTTGTAGAGCGCAATTACGGGGGTTGTAGCCTGCTCCAACCCCCGACAAAACCCACCATTGGTCCAAATGCTGGTCCAACATCCCCGGCGTCCTGCCGACTTACAAACTCCCTTTTTTCCTGTCCTCCAGCCATTCCTGCATTTCGAGTTGAGCCTGTTCATGCTCAAGGACCGGATCAGCAAGCACGAGCATTCCCGCCTCCATTAATTGCACTTCACAGTCCAAAGCTGATCGAGCCTCGTTGTGAAGCTCTGGCTCATCATGTCCCGCCGCATTCCCCAATCTGGGTCGGAGGGCACATTCGCGGTGCGCAGCGTCCCACGCCCCCACCTCTGGTTAATTTCGTCGAGGACGCCCATCACCTTCTCCGCCGCGTGCGGTTGGCATGGAGCGAACAGATCATCGGTGAATTCGCCAGGCTGCCGTAGATCCATCAGCAGCACTTCGGCTTTGCTGTATTTGAAGCCCGGTCGGAATAGCCGGTTGATCGCCTCAGTCGCAGCCTTGGTCATCAACCGCACGTCATTAGTGGGGTATGGCAACTCGACCAGGGCCCCGTTGGCATACTTCGCCTCTTCGGGGTTAAACATGCCAGTCCGGATGCTGACCCTGATTTTCTTGCACAGGGAGTTCTGCGCCCGCAGCTTTTCTGCCGCACGCTGGACGTAGGTAGCCACCGCCTCTTTTATAGGCTCGATCGTGGTCAGGCGCTTGCCGAACATCCGGCTAGAGCAAATTTCCTGCTTCGGTGGCTCTTCCTCGCCCAGTTCAAGACAGCTGATGCCGGAGAGCTCCCGGACAGTCTTCTCGATGACGACGCTAAATTTCTTGCCAAGCGTTGTCGGGTCGGCCTTGGCCAGGTCCATAGCAGTCAGGATGTTCATCGCCTCAAGGTGACCCCTCATCTTGCGGCCCACACCCCAAACCTCAGATACGGCGGTGTTGCGCAACACCCAGGCGCGGTTATGCGGGTTACAAATATCCACTACCCCGCCCGTGTAGGACTGAAGCCGTTTAGCCGTGTGGTTGGCCAGCTTGGCCAGTGTTTTGGTGGGACCGATGCCCACACCGACAGGAATACCAGTTGATCGGTGTACCGCGGTGCGGATCGTTCGGCCAAAAGCTGTCAGGTCACCTGGTATGCCGGTCAGGTCCGCGAATGCCTCGTCGATGCTGTAGACCTCAACGGCTGGAACCATCGACTCGATGACAGTCATCACACGTTCGCTAATATCTCCGTACAGCGCGTAGTTACTACTGAAGGCCTGGACGCCGTTCTGCCGGAGCGCATCCTTGATCTGAAAGTACGGCGCGCCCATCTTCACAAAAGGCTTCGCGTCATAGCTGCGAGCGATGACACAGCCATCATTGTTACTCAGCACTACGATTGGCGTTTTGGCCAGATCGGGACGAAAGACCCGCTCGCAGCTCGCATAGAAGCTATTGCAGTCGATCAAAGCAAAGACTGGATCATGAGTTGTCATGATCGCGCACGCTGTATTTCACAACGCCCCAGATCACTAACTCATCGCATTCCAAAACATGGCGTGGTGGATATTTGCTGTTTTCAGAGGTGAGCATGCACACGTTGTCACGCATGTGCAGACGCTTGCACACCGGCTCTGAATTGAGCGCGGCGATGACGATATCGCCATGCTCCGCGTACAGGCTGCGGTCAACGATCACGACGTCCCCGCTGTAGATACCCGCCCCTTGCATGCTGTCGCCCTCGATCTTGACCAGGTAGACATGCGGCGCTCGGATGTCGAAAAGCTCATCGAGGGATAGGTGCTTTTCGATGTGATCGGCGGCTGGCGACGGGAACCCTGCAGGCACATGAAAAGAAAATAGCGGGAGCTTTTCGCCCCCCGTCGAGACAGGGCCAAGGACGGTAACGGTCATGATGCTAACCTAACGGTGAATACTGTATGAACGTACAGTTAACGATTTCGGACGGCCGTGGTCAATCTCATATGTAGGACATTTCGACGGGTGACATCATGTGCGGACGCTACTCGATCTACGAACCCATGGACCACTACCTGAAAGAGCTGGGGGCAAAGCAGATTGTGATCAATGGCTATGATGAGTGGCCGATTGAACGCTACAACGTGGCGCCGAGCACTCGTGTTGAAGTAATCCGGGGTTTGGAGGAAGGCCTGAGCGTGGACAAAGTCCGCTGGGGATGGTCGCCGTTCTGGGCGAAGGGGAAAAGGCCCGACCCTATCAATGCGAGGGTCGAGACGGTAACGACGGGAAAGTTCTTCAAGCAGCTTTGGCCTAATGGCCGTGTGCTGGTTCCAGCTAATGGTTGGTTTGAGTGGGTCAAGGATCCTGACGACCCGAAGAGGAAGCAGCCCTACTTCATCAGGCTGAAAAGCCAGGCACCGATGTTCTACGGCGGGCTGGCTCAAGTGACGCCCGGGCTGGAGCCGCGCGAGGAGGATGGTTTTGTGATTATCACCGCCGCCAGTGACCAGGGCATGGTCGACATCCACGACCGGCGACCGCTTGTGCTGACACCGGAGTTCGCGAATGAATGGCTTGAGCTGGACTTGTCGCCCGAGCGGGCAGCAGAGATTGCGATGGAGTGTTGCCAACCGGTTGATGATTTCGAGTGGTATCCAGTGGGCAAAGCAGTTGGGAATGTACGGAATCAGGGACCAGAGCTGATCTCCCGCGAGGATTAATCAGGATACATCGTCCATATGATGATCAGCACGACCGCCACCCAGGCAATGGTCATGCAGATTGAAATCCCAGCCAACTGGCGATCCATCAGGCGCCTCCGTGCAAATCGCTAAAGTATAGTGCTCCCGCTATTTGCGGGTAAGGGCATCATAAGCAGCTTCGCAAGCCTGACCAGCTATTCGGGCTGAGTCATAAGCCTTTGCCATCTCTCCCGCTCGCTTGTCAGCCCTTTGGAACAGGTCGGAGAGCACCATGGCGGCGCGGGTGGCTGTCTTGCCTCGTTCGGCAGCGCCGGTATCGCCGGTGGAGCAACTGGCGGAGGCTGCCAGTTTTCCAGCTTCGATGTGCAGCCGGTCGCCAGCAGCATCAGCGACAGCAGAATCGCTGAGCGCATGGGCTTGTTCTTGTCTCGCATCGTTTGCCACCTGGTTGGCCGCATTCTGGCGGCGCTGTTCTTCGGTTCGATAATCGGCGGTTGTGGCTGCCACTGCCTGCGCCTGGACGTCGCCCTGTTTGTCCCACTTCGCCTGCCACGCCAGATCAGTAACGGTCACGCCGTGGCTGTAAGCGCCGTAAAGCGAGGCGCCGATAACCAGCAGGATCAAAGCTAGGCCGCCGATCTTCAGATACAGCTGAGTCGCTGCGCTCATGGAACATCCTTGAAGAAAACGTGGCGACCCAGTCGTAAGGTCTGTTTGGCCTTGGCGGCCCACGGCGGAGACTTCGGCATCGTGGTGGCGTAATAGTGAGTCGCACCGCCAGTTGGATCAGGCTGCTTGCCGTCGATCACCAGGTCGGCAGCAATACGCGCCTGAGCCAGTTCGCGGAAAGGGATCGTTTTGGCCCCGGTCAGGAACGGATAATTCGGGTCGTTCTTGTTCCAGCAGCTGAACTGCCATGCCTTCTGGCAAACGCCTACATAGCCTTCACCCCACCAGTCAGGCTTGCCGTCGTTGTGCAGGTCCAGGTCTACCCGGTTGCGGATGGTCCATGCCACAGCGATCTGACCATTCAGGCCCTCCCCACGAGCTTCGCCCCACAGGGTTCTCGCCAACACATCGCGGTCTTTCTCAGATACGGACATACTTTTCTCCAGACGAAAAAAAACCGCTCGGGGCGGTTTTGGGTACATAAGGTTTAGGACTTTGGCGTTTAGAGGGGGTGCCGGAAATGCACAGTACCGGCCTTTAAAGGTTTGTCAGCTTGGCAGTGAAAAAAGTATGTTGCTAAGTTCGCGCCAAGGATATTGCTCAGCGGGCGACCTGCTTGAGCAATTCGCATCATGTGGGAATGGCTGAGAACTGTCGCTGGCACGCTGGTCCTTCCCGCATTTCACACATCTAAGGTACACGCCTATCACGTGCCATCGCATGGAAAAGGCCAACACCCTCTGATCTACAGCAGTGTCACTTCTCACCTGAGACTCCTCCCCTGTCATCTCGGAGGGTGAGTAAAGTCCGTCAAATACTGATGAATACATCGCCTGCCCCCGTGATCCGGGCGCCCAGATGGGCACCATCGTTCCAGATTGATGGAGATTTACTGTAGCGGGAGTAGGAGAAAATGATAACTTTTAGCCACCACCTTGTGATCGATTCGACGACTGGTCATACAAGGAGTTGGAGGATATCCGCTAGGTCTCTCCACGGGCGCGATATAGATCGACCCACATGACTGCAACTTCGGGAGTGCTTGAAGACCTCCCCCGCTTGACTCGGGCGCTGAGACGCGCGGCATTCCACGCAAGCAACTTGGCCGGAGACCATGATCCATCGGTCTCCCCAAGCAGCCAAGCGCGTTACCGGGTCATCTTCTTGATCGTATCCTTGATCCGGAGTCACATCTTGCTCCTTGAAAATGGTGTCCTTACGCAAGCCTAGTTGGCCATTGGCCCTGTGCCATGGATGAAGCAGAAATGAGACGTGGCGCACACATTGCTGGGATGTAGGTCATTCCTCAAATCTCGGGCTAACCGCTTAGAAGTTGGTGATGTCGAGGATGATTAGACGCGCGGTTCCCGCCCGCGAACCCAAGTTCCCAGGGTTATCCACCTTTACCGTGCCCTGCTGGTGGATGCCATTGCTTGAAACGATGTTGGTCCCCGACCTGTAATGCAGGAGCGAGGCGTTTTGAGTGAGATAGGTGTAAGGCGCCGCTGGCTCCAGAGGATTCGCTCGCTGAAACATCCGGGTCCATCCAGTGCTGGAAGCGAGCACGCCATACCTGCGCTCAGGAGCCATGTTCAGATTTATGTTGCTGTTTTGGGACGGGCTGCACAGACCTTTGACGGCCATGTACTTCAGGTTGCTGTCGAACACCAGTTTTTCGTTGCCATCTCTCAACTGAAGCATGCCACCGGCATCGGCGACAGATGAGGGCACAGAGAGTACGTAGTAGTTAACCTGGTATCCGTAGTAAGCGCTGAGAAAAGCGATGCTCCAGATCCATGTATTGCCGGACCTCGTGTTGAAAACCTGAGCCACAGCCACCGATCCGCTTAGCTCGAGCACTAATTGAGGAAACTCATTCGCGCCACCTGTGTACGATATGAAATTCATATCGCTGTTCCCGCCGCTTCCGGGACTGTTGTAATAAAGAGTCAATATTCCAGAACTGGCGAGGCACATGTTGCTGTAGTTGTCGTCGATCAGAACCGTGTTCGCGTCGTTGATAACCTCAATGAGCGCCATTCAATACACCATGTAGGTTAGGAACATGGGCTGCGTCGGGGCACCCCATGACAATGTATTACCCACGGCCGTTACGCTCGGAACCCCTGTGGTCAATCCCGCGTCGGTGAGGTTCAAGGTGTAGAACATCTCCCCAGTGCGGAGCCCTTCGTTTATCAAGGACCCCGCGCCACTGATTACGAGGCTTCCCAAAATTCGCGGAACACGCCCCGCCATGTCGAATTGCAGCGAGCCGTCAGCGTTATAAAGCTCAAAGACTGGCATTAGACCTCCATCCGAATGCGGAGCTTGTTGTTCAGGTCATACATGTAAAGACCGGATTCGATCAGGCGGAACCGACCTTTCCCGCCTGAGCCGTTGATTTGCAACTCACCATTTTTGTTGAGCCGCCACCCGCTTACGCCATCAACGAAGTTCGTCGACTGGATGAACTCGCCGATCATCGCGCTGGTAATCGTGCCAACCCCAATGAATGCCGAATTCATGATCACTTGACCGTTTTGGATAACGAACGGGTAGAAGACCTCACTGGAGTTCGGATCAACGACGGCAAACCGGCTCGCGGCGATCAGCACTTGGCTGGTGATCTCGCCTTCGTCGTTCTCGACGCCGATACCGATACCGGCCATGTATGGCACGCCATCGACAGTGAGCTGGGTCTTGATGGTGTACATCGCAGCCAACTCGCTCTTCAGCGCGTCAACCTCAACCTGCGCGCCGCCACCTGAATCGATCTTTTCCAGCAGAAGTCGGCTCAGTTGGGTATCAGTGATTTGCCCGTTCAGGTAATCAAGAATCGGTTTTGCATCACTGCTGGCCTGCCCGTTGACCGGCCCATAGAACGCACCCACGTTACCGATCTTGTCGACGAGGCGAACCCAGAAGAAGAAAGACACGCCGTTGGCCAACCCCATAATGGTCAGGTCTGTCTGCGGATAGGCGTAATCCCCGAACTTGGTCGCTGACGACAGATCGCTATTGGTGCCGAACCATATTTCAGAGCGCTGCAGGTCCGCGGTGCCGAAGCCAGCTGGGATAGTCCAATTAAGCTTTATGCCAAAGACGATCGGGACCGCCTCGAATGCCGTCACGACAGGCGGCGGCGTGGTTTTGCCGTTGAGCACCGTCTCGACCGAAGTGGCGAAGATCGAGGCGATGTTTAGCGAGTTGACCGCCTGAACCTTGGCCACGTAGCGCCCGGCGTAGATCCCGCTGACCTCTACCGACGTCGTACCGGTGCGACCCGCGTAGATCCAGTCGCCGTCATTCTTGCGCCAGTAGACCTCATAGGCGATCGCGCTCGGTGCTGCCGCCCACTGAATCGTCATCACGTTGACCGTGCTGCCCTGGTCAACGAAGTTCGCATTGCTGAGAACAATGTCGGTGGGTGGCTGCTGCACGCTCGGCGGGATGATTGTGATCGGTGGTGACTCGATCTTTGCGCCCTTATCGATCGCGGCGTATTTGGAAGAGTTGTGCTTCACCGCACTGATCGCGAACCGCATGTTGTCGTCCGAGAAATCCTCGGCAATGGACATGATCCGGAACTGCTGAGCGACCAATTGAGGCGAATCAATTGCCCACATTGAATGCATCGGCGGCAGCGCCTCGAGCGGCTCTACCAGCGTCACTTGCTGAACGTCGGACGGGAACCCCGTGGTGTCCATGGTGATGGTGCCGTTGTCCCATGTGATCCCGGTGGCATCCCACGTCAGCGGGTAGCCGACAGAAGCGATCTCGCGAGAGACTGCTTTGCCGGTCGGCATGATCAGCGTGATGGTGTCACCCGGGTATGCGGTTACGTCAGCATCAAGCACCAACGACTCCAGCGTCGAAGAACGCAGGCGACCACCAATGCGGCGCCCTGCCCGGTCATTATCTGCGACCCGAATTATCTGGCCTGGCCGCGCAATCACGCCATCCAGACCAACAGAGAACTGAACGCTTTCAGTCTCCAGCCGGTTGGTGAGCAGTGCCCACTTCCCAATGCGGGTGGCCTGCGCCTGGGAGGTGCAGCCGGTAGCGGTGATCTCTGTTTGCTGAATGCCATAGCGCTGAATGCCGTCTTGGTCGTCAACGTACTGGACTTTCTGCCGGTAGAAGTCGGTCGGGTCGTTCCAGCTCACCAGTGCGACGGTGTAACGCGTCTTCTTGGCTGAACCGCTGTAGACGAATTTGCCATCGATCACGTTTGCGTTGGAGTAGGTATACACCGGGTCTTCCGGCATATCCGACGACGTGATGACGGATCCAGCGCCCCAGTAGGAAATCCCCCTGAAGGTGGTCGCCAGATCCTGCAGGACCTTCAAAGCATCGGCGCGAACAGTCAGGTAAAGGTTGCAGGTAAAGCGCGGCTCAGTGCGGCCCTTGCCGTCCGAAACCATCTGGTCGCAATACTGACCGATCCGGTACAGCTCCCACTTATCGACCTGCGCGGCATTGAGCATGTGGCCAAGGCCGTAGCGGTAGTGCAGCAACAGGTCGTAGTAGATCCACGCAGGGTTATCAGTCCAGGCAGGCTTGAAGCTGCCGTCCCACACGCCGGTATAAGCACGGCTGTCAGGATCGTAGTTGGATGGGACGCTGATGATCCGCCCGTAGCAGTCGAATGATCTTGTCGGGATGGTTTGGAACTGGGACGCGTCAAATCGGGTACCGATGTATGCAGATCCCGGGTAACGTAGCTTCGCGTCAATGATGTCTACGAACGCATCGACCGTTGTGGTATCTCCAATCGAGCCGGTGGTGCTGTCAGGCGTAGTGCGAATGACTCGGACAGTCCAACCACCAACAGCCGGTGGCAGCTCGATGCGGTGCGAGCGCTCGTACTTTGAACTTGTTTTACCTGTGAAGGCAGAGTTGACCTGAGGAACAAAAGGCCCGCCATCCGTGGATAGCGAGATGGTGTAGCTGACGCTGTAGCCGTCTGTATTGCCGTTCGACGTATCTGTCTGGAAGAGCCTTGACGCTGCCAGGCGGATTCGGATCGCCGATAGCTGCAAGTTGTTGATCGCATGAGTCCACGGCTGCTGCTGCGTCAGGGCGACACCTACAGCCGTCTCGCTCTCAACGGCCGGAAAACCCTCCATGTAGGTTTGGTCCTGACTGCCGTAGCGGTAATCGATTTTCAGCCCGCCGAAATTGAGCGTGCCGTTCTGATTTGCGGCCGGCGTTTCGCTGAGGAATACCGACCGCTCCCCACTGACAAGTCCGCGAATCTCCCCCTCACTGATCAGATCGAGAATTCGACCGAAAGCAATGCTTTGGAGGCTGTCGGGGGATTCAACAGGAGGCTTGGCTTTGGACTCGCCGCCTTTAAAACCAACGAGGGCTTGAGCAGTCATGACTTTCCTTCAGGCGAAAAAAACCCGCTCAGTGGCGGGCCTTGGGATTCTGGGGCTGATTACATCTGGTCTTCGGTGTAGATACCGGCGCTGATGACGGCGCTGCCTACGATCATGCGGCCATAAAGAAGCGGCACCGGATTGCCTTGGGCTGTCGTGTTCACTGGGCCGTTGAAGCTATAACTGGGCCGATTGTCAGGTGAATCCTGAGAGCCCAGGCCTTTGGCTTGAGGGCTGAGCATCTGAAGCACGCCGCCGATGGCAATTGCGGCACCGAACTGGATCAATGCAGGGTTCTGCATAATGCCGCCGACAACGATAAGTACAACCCCAATAATTGTCTGCAAGAAGCCAGCTCGTTTTGAGCCTGCCAGAACTGGAACAATGCGTATCACTTCACGGCCGACAGGCTTTCCGAGATCGTCTTCTCCAATGTTTTGCTTGCCCACAAAAACGGCATACCTGATACCGCGCGCGGCGCTTTCTATCATGTGCTTTTCAAACCCCTTGAACTGGCGAAAATATCCCATCAGCCCATGGATCGACGTTCCTGGACTGGTGCATATAGGGTGCTCTCGCTTTCCGGTTAAGCCTATCAGCGCACCCGAAACTACTACTGTTTGCATTTTGTCTACTGTCTGCGACATTGCTTCCTCCGCGCACAAAAAAACCGCCCGGAGGCGGTCTTTAGTTTTTTGATTTCATTTCGTTCGAGTTAGCCTTAGATTTCCATCGGAAGGCAGAAGAATCCTATACGCCTCTTCTTGGCCGACTTTCAATTCAGAGCTTTGAGAGGTCGCGATGTTCGGGCACAGGCCGCCACCCGTTTCAAGTCGGAAGAAGTAGGAGCCAGCAGGCAGTGCCAAGCGAATAAACTCGCCCTGCCTTATAGCAAAGACTTTCACATTGTTAACAAACACATCGTGGCTGCAGCCTGAGCCGTAGTAGCCCGAATCTCGCAGGAACACTACCGTAGCCTGTCCGTCCTTGTAGCCAGATGAGCCCGCGACCATGCTCGACTGATAAATCCTCTCTAGTGGAACAGGCTTTGCGTCAGCCTCTGTCACCGGAGAAGTTGAACAGCCTGCGACCAGTGCCAATAAAGCAGCAGCAATCAATAATTTCACGTCGTTCCCTCGCTTGGATTTGCGGCGACTGTAGCACCAGCCAGAGGCTGCCCTAGCCCCGCCTAGCGATACCCACACAAAATTTAGTAAAAAATAAAATTTGAATTTATTTCTGGCTCAAGTAACGGCAGATCATTAAGCCAAAGGGACAACTATTTGAAGTCCCTCAGAATGCGCTCTGTCCATTCGACATCCAGCTCTTGCAGTCTTTTTTCATCAACGCCTATCTTTCGCCCAATGCGTCGGTACTCTGCATGCCCTAGAGATTTTGCTAGCCGCCAAGCGCGAAGAAAGCGCGACCTGCCCCTCAACCGGTAGAATTCGGTTTTGAGACGTTTCTTATTCAAGTGGCCGGTTATCTTTTTTGCATCTGCTGCGCTTTTTATATCTGACGGAGGCAAGTCTTCAAGCCGCACAGCCTCCGCCCATAACATATCGATAATAATTAAAGATCTGCGACGGATACCATCGTGGTATATGAGCCAGTCTTGCATGTATCCACGAAGATCAATATGCAGCCTTTGCTGATGATCGGGCCCCAAACGGCCGTAGCCTCCGTAGTCAGTCCGGCCATCCAAAAGAGACCGGAGAGGTCTGCTATGCCTGAGGAGTTCGGTCCCGAATATAGGGTAGGCATCCTCGATTCGAAGCTGCCCCTGAAGTATTCGCAACGTAACCTCGCTCAAGATCGAGCTGATCGTCCGAACGGAATGTAGCGCCCATGGATCTTGCTCATATGCGCTGCTCGCGCTTACTGCAGCCTTAAATTTTTCAAGCTCTTCTTTGCTAGCGACTTGGTAAAAATCATCAGGATCCCTACCTAGAAATACAACTGCTGCCCACTGTGCAGCGCTCTCCGCCCATCGTCGGCGATAAACCTCCGCGAGGTCCAGCCTCTGCTGACGGCGTTGTGCCTGCAATACAATGAGTTGTGCGCCCCCGACTATCACCAACAAGACAGTAGCCACTGCGGTCAGGATGGCCGACCACTCCATTTGTGTCATTCAGGTATGCTCCTAGCTTATATATTAGGAAGGGTATCGGACCAAAAAATGCAGTTACCAGCAGCACAACAGTTAGAGAGGCCCGGGCTGCTGACCGAAGAACGCAAGGCGCCAAAGCTACTTTTGATGATCCGAATGCAAAAAGCCCAACCCAGCCCAGCGTTGGGCTCAGCAGCACGAGATCAATTCAACTGCTTGGGGTTTTGGTACGAGGCTATTGCCAGCTGAGCAAAGGAAACCGGCAAAGACTTATCTTTGGCTTTGCCCTTTAGATACGTTTCGAACTTTCCTTGGCCTATGTAAGTTTCCCTGAACCAGCGCCGGAATTCACCTAAAGCCGATTCAGGATAGCAATTCGACTCTTGAGGATTGGACAGTGCCTGCGGGAAATACTCTGGGTAATTATGGGCAAATTTCTTTCTTTCGCCGAATTGATTTTCCAGCGAACCATCTTTCCAGTACCGCCCCCAGTGCTGCCCTACGCTGATATCCGGGACAAAGCTACTGTCAATATGCAATCCGCTCTGGCCGAGATGCAGAACCATGTCCGCTATCTCCTTGAAGACTCCAAAATAGCCAGCGGGTGCGGCGTTATAGACCAAGGACATTCGGTCGTGAAATTGCTTCCATTGAGCCGGAACGTGGTTTTCCGGATCGTACCCTACTTGGGTGTAAATGAAGTCGCGTAATGCCTTTCCGGCCAGAAGCCTGAAATTCATCAGGGCTTCTTCTTTCTTATTTATGCCCGCCTCGAAGGCGTAATACTCAAGAAACGCCAAGCACACACCGTCAGGGTAAGCGTGAAACGCCCCGGTCTTATCATTGATAGCGGTGTAGGGAGAGGCGTAGGAGAGTCCGTGAGACTGTAAAAGCGATTGAATTTTAACCACAGCAGGCCGACTGGAGTCCCAGTCGTTAGCTAAATCCAAAATCGATGTATGCTGTATCCCACATAGCCGTGCCAATCCTCGCGCTGTGAGAAATGGCGTGCCGTCTGACAATACGCCCATCCCAATCCCATCTATCTCAACCTGGGCGTCGATGGCAAGCGGCATCTGGGGGTTCACGGTGGTGGGCAATTTGGCCATAAAACATAACATCCTGTTGATTTATAAGGCAATTAGGGTGGTGTGCAAGGCCAGTCACTCCGGAGCATAAGGCCAGGTGCCAGCTTATCACCCATAATAGATCTTGCCACAACCTGCTCACACTCTATCTATCCAGCCGGAACAGCACCAAAACCCCGCCGAGGCAGGGTTGATTTTGATTAGGTATATCTACGCGGCGTCGAGGCCGAGGGTCATTTGCAGTTGGTCTCGCCAATAATCTACCTCATGAACAAGTCTGGGCTTCTTCCAGCGAAACGCCGCTAGCTCCTTGCCACTGAGACTGGCAACCTTTTGAGCGCTATCCAGAGCGCGGCAAGCGCGCTCGAAGTTCTGTTTTTCATTTAGCTCGCCGTGAATTAGTGCGTCGATGTGCAGGTCGCACCAAACAGCGAAGTCATCGTCGAGCCAGCGAGCGAATGCGACAGCTAGCTTGGGATGAAGCCATGTGCCCGGCGTCCTTCCGCCACGATCGGTAGCGATAAGGCCAAAGTGGGATAATCCCTCCTTGACCTCGATGTGTAGCGCCTTCGCGAGCGCAGCTATATAGCGCTCGCTTGCTGGAAGCCTTACCCATTCCGCAGGCTTTTTCCCAAACCACTTTGCCACGTCAGTGGCATTGATCCAGCCGTCGCTATTGAAGCGGACGGGCTGACCCTCATAAGCAAACGGGATAATCGCTGAATTCATGCCGCCTCCTCCAGCTCAACCGAATAGCGTGTTGGCTGCTGCATAGCCACGCCAAGCCCGGTCAAAAATGAATTCAGCTCACCGAGTCGATTACGCAAACTGCGAACCTCAAACCAAGCGCCTTCGATGTCGTAGCCGTGATCGCGCAATTCACACAGAATCTGTTCGCAAAGAGAAGAGTCCTGCGGCCTAGAGCAGAGGTCGTGCATGCTCACATCAAGCCAAGCCCGACCATTGCCACGATCTGTGAGCATATCCGGGCGGCGCTTTGTCAGCGCCTCCAGTGGAAAGTTGATGCTCAGTCGATCAGCCCTTGATTGCTCAAACTCCCTCGCGATGAACTCGCCTTCAAGGGCATATGCCGCGACAAAGTTGCACGCGTCAGCCAAGCATTCAGCAGGAATGAGCGCAGTACGCTGAACATTGAATCGCGAGCGAAGGCGGCTCTTCATGGTGTGGCGGAAGCTGCGCTGCATTACGCGAGGCACCGAATAGGCTTTCTGGTCAATGACGCGATCCAGCACGACTTCACCGCTGCTGCCGATTACAGCGCCGACCAGGTCCCCCACCAAAGCTTCAGCACTCACAGCTAAACGCTCAGCCATACTGTTGAAGGCCGCGATGTAGCCTTCCTTGATCGCGGCGGCCGCTTTCCCTGTAAACCCCATGACCAAGAACATGAAGCCGTCTTTGGTCATGCTCCATTGTGGTAGACGGCGGCCGGAGCCATCCACATATTCACTGAGCGTAAAATTGCGCTCAGTGAATTGCAGCGAGCAATCAAGACTTTCCACCTTGCGGAGAACATCTTTGTGCAGCTTGCCAAAAGCGTCCGCTACATTTTGCGTCGTAGTGAAGACCTCGCCATTGCGGGCCTCCACGAATTTGCGCATGTCAACTACTGTGTTAGTATTCATCTCGTGAACTCCGTCGAAAGTTTTCACACCCGAGACCCTGGCCTGCAAGCCGGGGTTTCTTCGTTTTAGGCTACTGCCTGTTTGCTCTGCTGCATTTCCCGCCATTTCAACCCCTCCTCGATAAGCATCTCAATTTCAGTATTCAGGCTGCGTCGGTAGATCTCTGACTGAGCCTTTGCGGCCTCTTTAACGTGCGGCCTTAGGCGCAAGGGATAGGGGGTGATGGGTGTCTTCGCTGCCATGATTGGCTCCTTGTGATATGAATCTATTAGATGCCATCAACTCAATGACGTCAAATAGATTCTTTGATCTCAAAACGAATCTATTTGCATACTCCATATACACCTTTACCCCTAGGACCAAGATGAGCGAGAAGATCCAGCCGACCGCCTACCCGCTGCGGATGCCCCTAGCACTCCGGGAGATGCTCGAGGAGTCCGCTCGAAAGACAAAGCGCAGCCTCAATGCTGAAATCACAGATCGCCTCGAAGAAAGCTTCGAGTCTCCGCATCTAAAGCGAATGGGGCTGGGTGAGCTAGCAGACGTTCTGATTGAAATGGGGCGGGAGAACGGGTTGTCCGTTGAGGTAACCTTCAGCCAAAACGCTGACCATGCCAGTGATTCCGATGCCTCAGCCCCTTCGCTGATGCCCATGACGACAAGTATCAAGAAGGATGCTCTGCTCAGAAGTATTGATGAGCCTCTTATCTCCAATCTCAGCGAGCAGACCGGACAGGAGATGAGCGACGCGATTCGTCGCGCGTTCATGGCCCTCGAGGAGGTAGATAGGATGGTTGCTCTCAGCGCCACCCCCAAAGGTCCCAAGCCTCGCAAACGCTATACCAAGAAATAGTATCCACAAGGTCACCCACGGTGATGCTGTGGGATGTGCGCGCCGCAACTGCATATCAACCATCACCATTATGGTGACAATAGACAGACCCGAACGCATCGGGTCTGCTGCAGCCCTAAGCTAAAATTATGGGTAATTACTCAGCGACTACCCTCCTCTCCCTCACTTACGAGGAACATTCAATGATCGACCCAGCGACAGCCATGACATTGTCCTCAGCCTTTACAAGCGTTGTTGGCCTTATAGGGCAATTCAAAAGCGGCAGAGATGCGGCCAGTGGCTCCGACTTCAATGACTTCATGACCTGGCTAGTCAAATCAAACCACCACGAAATCAAGTCGATGATTGAAGCAAATCACACGACGACCATTGGAATTAAGGCAGTATTAGGTCAACAAAGCAGCGAGTTAACTGCCGTACTGGGTCGCTTGGATGACATGCTTACCGCTTTCGCGAGCACATTCGCGGGATTTTCGGATATCGGCGCAGGTCTTAATCCGTCCTCGGTCATCTCAGACCAGGCACTAGATATTTTGCGGCAGTTTGAATCTCTCGGGGCCAGCACCGCTATCGAGATTAAGCTAAGCGGCCATACTCTGTTGCAAGCGGCGAGCGGCGGAAACATCAAATACGAAGATGCTCGTTTTCTTGAGGATGATCTACGCACACTGGCGAGACTGGGACTGCTTGAGCTTGACCGCAATAAATCAGGAAATAGAGTATTCCACTACACCAGAGCTGCGAGCGCGCTAGTGAAATCCACAGCTTGAGCCCATATCAGTACCTGACCTTCCCTTAACAGCTCTGAAAAGGGTTAACCATGCTCCAATTGAGGAAGATCAGTTCTCAGCGGGAAATCAACAGCATTTTGCTTCAAGAGCGCTATTACAAAGGCTCCAGCCCTAAGACACACGATTTCATTGCGATGTCGGGCGATTTTGAAGCCGGGATTCTAATCTATGAGGATTGTGCAGATACCGAAGGTTTGATCTACGAAATTTTCGTACTTAGTGAGTTCAGAAAGCGCGGTGTCGGAAACTGGATTCTGTCTCGAGCAGAGGATATCGCGGTTGAGTTTTGCCACACGAAGATCCGGCTCGACGCAAGAACTCTGGATCGTGATGAAATGAGTCACCAAGACCTAGCCACTTGGTACCAAAGCAAAGGTTATGTCTGGTTCAACGCTGAGACTGGCAGACTTGAGAAGGCGGTGTAACACCTATCCTGGTATCTGACTTTACCTATCCCGCCTTGCCATACATAGGAGCCCAGCGTGTACGAACCCACCCTCACCTTCAAACTACTCGGACACACCAAGCGAGAAGATGGCTTGATTGGGCGCTATCACTTGGAAGTGACCGACACTCGAATCGACAAGACCGCGACGATCTCTGTCGAGCCCAGGCACCTAGCATCGGCCCGAAGTATGAAGAGAATTCTGTTAGACCGGTGTATGTTCTACAGGGTAACGCGCGCCGAGCACGATCATATGCTACTCAAGATCCTTGACCCTCAATTTGAGGCACTGCAAGAGTAGCTTGCCCCGCTGGTGCTTTTTTACAATGGCGCAACAATCGAGAACTTATCATGACAACTATGGCAGGAGCCCTTCGCAGCTTCGTTGAACAAGCAACAACCGGTGTAACAAGGAGACAAATCAAAGACCATATCGAAAGTAACTTTCCTGGTAGATGGACCCCTGGCACATTCAGCGCTCACCTGTATGCCTGTACGGTCAACAACTCCAAGGCATACATCCATCACAAATGGGCTGACCGATTCCTCTACCGGTCTGAAGATGGACAATTCCACCGGTACGACCCCGAAATCCATGGAGTGAATACATGGGCTCCGTCGGCTGAGGGTGAGCAGGATGGATTTGAAACTGGCGATGATTCCAGTATCGAGGAGCTTGTAGAAACCTCCATCACCTTGGAGCGGGACGTCGAAACCTATTTGGTTCGTAACCTCGATAGCATTGAGAAGGGGCTGCGTTTCGTTGATCGCCAAGTCAATATCGAGGTCGGCCGCATCGACATACTCGCAGAGGACGCTGCAGGTCGCCGGGTCGTCATTGAGCTGAAGGTCGGCCAGGCGAAAGATTCTGCAGTTGGCCAAATTGCACGCTACCTCGGCTGGTACGCCCGACGCGATGGAACACGACCTCGCGGGATGCTAATTGCAAGCGACTTTCCAGACGCAGTCCGGTACGCCACTGAGGCAATACCAGACCTAACGCTTGTGCAGTACAGAGTGCAGTTCGCCTTTGACTCTGTTGCGATCGACGAATAGAAATTCCCGTAAAAAGCCTGGTCCTCAGGCTTTTTTAATGCCAATCAGATGCAAAAAGCCCAGCGCGGGGCTGGGCTTTTCTTATCGATTTGTAGCTAGCTGATCATCAGGGGCGTCCTGATAAGCGTCTTGATCTGTGATCCTTGTGACCTTTTCAACCTCGGCCTTTACTAGTTTTCCGGCTCTAGTTTTTGTGATCAGGTGAAGCATTACCACCTTGCCACCCCACTCAGCCTCTTGGATTACGTCAAGAATCTTGTCGGTAACAAACGAGCCGTCTTTTGGAAGCGTTGCCGTGATCTCATTTTTCCGGAGCACGTCGTATAGGGACAGCTTGTATTCAGTTTTTGACCTGTGATCAACACCGCGAATCATGAAGACGCTTGCAGACCGGTCCTCAACTGAAATATTCCGGGGCGTATTGCTTAGCTCATCTACTGCAGCGCCCGACACCTGAACCCCCTGAACATTGATCGAATCGGAGTCCTTGGTGGCAAAAATGATTTTGTTATAGGTCCCCGCCATGTGTTCAGATATTGTCTGAATCTGTGGCGTATGCTCCGCCACCATATTCATCAACACTGCATAGCGATCTGAAGAGCCTTCGGATGCCTCTTTGACGAGCTCGAGCGTCTTCATTCGCTCAGCTCGCTCGGCGTCCGACTCAAGCTTGGCCAGCTCAGCCTTCCTTGCTTCAGTCTGGTGGTCTAGGTGGTAGTTGAAGCCCAAGGTGCCGAACCCCATAGCCCCCAGCGCAAGAAAAGTAATCAGTTTGTGCCTAGAATCCATGGCTTTGAAGCCCTCGCATAATCCAGCAGTTATCGCTGTCGCTTGTTCCTCAAGCTTAGCTACGAAGCCAGAACTTCCTTCCCCTACTTTAACGAGGATCTTCAGATCATCCCGATCTGCGTTTGTGAGCCGTCTACTCGAATCCGAGTAGCGCACCAGTGCAAACGATTTGTTGATTGTCTTTTGGAGATCTAGGAATGACTCCATCAGCTCGGGAGTTATCGTTGAATGATAGCGCTCGCCTTTGACGTGCATCTCGAATCTAGGCCAGTCGTCGAACTCGACCTCAGGCACCGTTGCATCTGGATCCCGTAAAAGGGTCTCCAACAGAGCCAGTGCCGATTCATCATTCCCGATTACTAACGCTCCCATCCCAGGTCTCCCCTCCATAATGGGACGGGAAAATACCATAGTGCCAGCATAAATACCTAAAGATGGTGTCGGCCCTGCGCATCGCTATGAGGCACCTGTCCACCCATCCAGCGTGGATGGAAAGCCAGTGGCGGTTGGCGATGCTCAGTAGTAGCTTCTTGCCCTCACCAAGCCTATGGACAGGTATGCCATGAAGCACGACATCGGGACCGATCACTTTCAACGCTGGCCCTATATCGCAGAGTCAAGGCCAGACGGGGACCATAATAATGGCGCCATCGACCTGGTGGCGGAGCCTCATAGGCTTGCGGAGATTCACGAGGCAACTGAAGAGAATGGGCTTAAAGACTTTCTAGAATCCATGAACAAACCGGACCGCCCATTTATGACTTTAGGCTGCGCTGCCGGTTATCTGAACAGCACCTACTGCACGTATGTCGAGTTCACACCTCGCAATCAGAAGCTTGCACAGGATATTAAAGTAATCCACGACGTACATCGTCAGTGGCTGCGGTGGTCAATCGAGAACTGCGCCGCGCACCCAGGCCTTGCGGATGCACTTCGTCAAAGTGTGGAATGGGCATATCGGGAATTTTCATTCCGTGGAAGCGATCCGCAATATTTAATAACCATTTACCCCCGGACTCGCTCTGCTCGCGATCATGGCTTGATGATTTCATGGGTTCACAACTTCCTCTGTACTCTTGATCTGGAAAACTTGGGTGCTGATCACCTAAAGTAGGGGGGCCCTCTCTGCCTTGCCTTCGGCAAACGTCATATCACAACTCCCCACCACAAGCTCCGCCGTAAGGCCGGGCTTTCCTTGGTATACCTTACGATAACCAGTCCCACCCGGCCCTACCTTCCCCTTGAATGTCAGTCTGTCGATTTCGATCCCGCCATCCATTATGGCGACCTCGACTGACGCGCCGCAGATAAGCCCGCATTGGTGCGTAAATAGATTGTTGATGACGACGTCATAGCTCTGATTTGCTTGCATGCAAATCTCCAGCGGCGTGGCCGCTTTATATCGTGGACCGGCCATCGCCGATGTATCGCCAATAGCTGACCGTCACTTCCTGAAAGTACCCGCCGAAGTTGTCGCGCTTGCTGTCCCTGCCGTACAGGTGGTGCAGGATGGTGCCAGGCGCTGGGTAGTGCTCAGGCTCAGTCTTCAAGACACCATCAGCCAAGTAGATGCCGGCGTGATTCGGCACCGTTGACCGGACCTGCATCAGCACTATGTCACCGTGCTCGGGCGAGCCTACGCGCTCGAATCCTGCCTCAGGCAGGTGCTCAAGATAGAGATTGCCGCCCCGCTCCCACCAGCCGTCCTCGCGGTCGTAGTTGCCGAGCTCGATGCCCATCTCACGACGGTAGAAGTCCAGGATGATGCTCAGGCAGTCGTGCACGCCATGGGCAAACTTGCGGCCAATCAGCGGCGTCTGGTAACCGGTGGGCTCAAGGCTGGCCATCTGGCCGATACGCACCTGGTCATCGTCACCTTTGCGGACCTCGATGATGTGCCACGGCAAGCCGGATGCCTCGCAGGACGCCCGGTCCGCTTCGCTGGGTTGCGGTGGACAATCCGGGTGGCTGTGAATCACGGCAAGAATGGTTCCGCGATCCTCGGCCGATGCATAGTCCTCAGGCGAAAGCCGGAAGTGCTCACTTGGGCTACTCGCCGTGTTTCGGCAAGGCACGTAAAGCTGCTTGCGGCTCTCGCGGATGACCAGGCCGCAACACTCACGCGGATACTCGGCCATGGCGTGCCGCTCAATCGCGGCGATGGTTGCCTTGTTCATGTGGTCACCTGATTAGTCCGGCAGCCGGGAAACTGCCGTAGGGCAGCGGGTTGTTGGCACCAAAGCGCAGCTTGCAGCTGGTCAGCCTGCCGCCGCACTTGTCGAAGGCCGCATCAGTCACGATGATGTCGTCGGCATCGGCGACTGGTGGACCGTTGTACCCGCAGTACGGGCCACGGTAACCACCACAGCTCAGCCACCAGCAGACGTTCGCCACGATCTGCCGTCGAGGAAGCTGCACGCCCATGAAGTCGAGCGCGCTGGACAGCTCAAACTGGACCGTTTCCTTGTCCTCGCCTGACTTGCGTTCGACATACCAAATGTCCACCGGGATCTCTTCGTCCGGGTCGGCTTCGGGCTGACCATCAAGATATCTGCCCAGCGTCCGGTGCCGGATCAGCTTGGCACCCACCAGATCATCGAAGTACAGCACCAGCGCTGTGATGAACCCGCCGACGTTGCCTACTGAAAGCGTCGGGGAAGGCTGCGTACCCTGCCCGGTCATTTCGAAGCCTTCAGCCTTGATCGGCCATGGGGAGTACTCGTGCCCCTGCCAGAAGATCGAGGCTTCTTGCGGGTAGCCGTGGAAGCGGTACAGCTCAGCGCCCAGCGCGGTAGCATCAAGCTCGAAAAGCTCCACCCACGCGCCCGGCTCCAGGGTCTGGATATCTGCGGTAATTGGCATTGGATTTACTCAGGAGGAGTTACAGCTCTGGTGCGGCTGGAGCAGAGCTCATTTCATCGCTGTATGTTTCTGGGACAACAGGCCATACCGGATCGTGAGGCCACGTGACCTGAGTCGGCATGCGGCTCAGCTTTAGGCTGTAAGAGTTCCAGGCTTTCAGTTGCTTCTGCCGAATCGGCAGTTCGGTAATCTCAGCATCTGTGGGCTCTATGTACTCTTCACTATCTGAATCTTGGCCGTTAATCGCATAATCCAGCGTATTGACGATGCCAGTAAGAGCAGCGACTTGGGCATTCGCCTCTTTTGTCAGTCGCAGATGCTCCAAGTTGGCCTTAGCCAGTTTAGACTCGTAACTCTCGTACCAATGGCCCAGTGCAAAATCCCAGACGAACCCGATATCAGGCCGTGCTTCTGGCACCTCCACGGCATTCTCATCGTCAGGCTCAGATCCGTCCCAAGACCCAAGGTATCCCCCCGTTAAACTGTGCGCATAATATTTCTGCACCATTATGGTTTCTCCACCTTGATAACGATCCTCCAGCTGGCGGGGGTCATCACAACGCCGCCGCCACGAGTTCCTTTTTGAAGTATCGACAAAACATCCGGCATGAAGACGGTCACGTTAGTGGCATCTGCGGAGTACTGCATTCCGTACTCAGTAGAGGAAGCAAAAAGCCGTGTTGAACATTTGATTGTGTCGCCTACCCCGTAACCATACTCAGCAACTTTGCAGACGTAGGAAGCCTCAATCGTTTCGGGCACGACTCCGAGACCGTGAGCCCAAACAATGAATCCCCCGGACGCCACTGTTTGCTCGGCAGACTTGACGAGTTTGTTGCGCTTCCCAGCGTCGGAGACTTGTAGCGCGGTAATCGATGCCTGTTGATTCGCATAACTTGTGGCAAGCGCACCTGCGTCGGCAGTGCCTGCATTGACCACAGCGCCGAACAAAACTACGCCCCAAACCCCAACAAAGTGCGTAGGAAAGGTTTCTGTACCGGTACGAACACTCCCAGATGCGTCGAAATCAACATCCGAACTACCGGCAAGCTGCCCAACACTATTAGTGCTGCCTCGAGTTGCGCCTCGCTTAAATGCACCAGAGACGATCCCGCCGTTAGCGGCCGATCTCAATGTTCCCGTGTCGAGAGCAGGTGTGAAACTCCCCGTGATGTTCTGGATCTGATCCCGTCGAATAGCACCAGGTGCAAACCCAAGCGTTCCATCAGGCCTAAACATCGCCGGACCAATTGAACCAGCTGACTTACCATTGAGATCGGGCACCCTGATTTGATCGTTGACTGAGTCATAAGCCCAACAGGCACGCTGTGCAGGATCCGACAACCACAGCGCGGGAGTTGTGACAGCTACAGTCGGAGTCGAGCTTTGAAGGTTGGCAACTACTTGCGGGTACTGCGCGAGGGCATTTCCAATCAGTTGTCCATCTCCGAACGCAACTCCCGGCACAACAGAGTTTCGGCTAGACAATTGCCTCATTTCGCCAAATACGTTGTTGTTCACTGATGAGGCTGACACCTCAACAAATACACCATTCTTGAATCCGTAGGTCTTGCCGTCGGTGACCGACGGAAAGGCAGGCATGAAGCCGGGATCGGTAATATTGGAGACCGGATGCTGGGCAGCGCCGCGCTTCCCGACGTGTGCGCTGATCTGGGCCTGCAACTTACCTAATCCAGTCAACACAGTGTCGGTAGCAGCGATTACTGTAGCGCTATCGAGCACTAGGCCAGCCAATGCGGCGCCGAGAGTTCGGGCGCTGGTCCAGTACTTGTTCGTAGCACCTTCGGCCAGGCCGTCAGTGGTTGTAGCTATCGCGCCGACCTTCGCCTTTTCGACGTCGGTGAACGGGTTAGTGTCCGGATTCGACTCATACAGGCTCTTGACCTGCGCTGCCGTGATCGCATCCGATGAGCCACCCGCCAGCCACACGCTATCGGTGCTGTCCCAGATGTAGCGAACTGCATCCGCGCCAGCGGTATCAACATCGGCATAGTCGCCCGGTACGGGCGCAGCGACACCGACGACCAGCGCCGCAAGCGTGGCGAACGTTCCGCGAAAGTGTGGCGACTCCAGTCCTGCGAGCTTGGTCTTCTCGCCTTGAGTGAATGAGGTTTCAGAAAGGCCGAGGCCGTCCACCTTGTCGACCTTGGCCGCAATCAACGCTGCTGCATCCAGCGCACGCTGATCAAGATCGGCAAAGTTCGCGTTGATCTTCAAGCCACCGTCACGCAGGGATTCGCCGTTCCCATCGTTCGCCGTCTGGCCGATGTTGATTGGTTGAATACTCATGGGTGGAAAGCCTGTTCAAAGGTTGCGCTGACGGTCCAGACGGACGCGCTGACGTTGCGGAGCTGGTAGGTTTTGCAGCGATACAGCAGGACTTCGCCCATGGGCTCTGTCCAGTTGAAGGCCGCCGCCCCGCCTTGGCGGTCGAGGAACGCCATGATTTCCTTGCTTCGGGCTTTGTCACCCGTGAACGTCAGTGGCCACGACTGCGACTTGTTGTTGATGCCGTCCTTGGCAACCTGCTCGTACCCATCACCGAACTTGGCTGATTTGGTCCGAAACGCAATCGAGGCCGTCGGCTCCTTATCGGGCCGCCATGTGAATATATCTGCCATTTTCGGCCTCTAGCCTTGGTTGTTGAGGATCTTCCAGATACGCCCACCCGGCTGGGTGGAGCGCGAAATGGCCTGCTCGGCCTCAGTCTTCGCAACAGACTGAATGGCTTTCCCCATAGCTGCGGAATCAGCCTGATTGGATTGAGATTGATCTTCAGGGACCTGCACGGATACAGCGACGGGGAAGTTGTATGTGTTGCTCGACGCCCCAGCACCACCACCTAAGGCGCGAACGCCAAGTTGGCCACCCGCAGTCCGGGTCAGAGGCATGATCGCCTCCGGACCTGCCTCACCCATAACACCGGTCTTGCCGCCCGCCATACCAAAGGCAGTCGGGTTGCTGACGATGCTGTTAGAGAAGGCCGCACCGTTGGCAAACATCTGAACGCCGCCATTCCAAGCACCGCCCAGTGCTTGAGGGAAGGCAACACTCCCGTTGCTTGCATCGAACTGGCTACCGAAGTTAGAGGCCCCTGCTTGCGCCCCGCCAGCAGTGGCAGCACCCGTAGCGCCTCCGCCGCCAGTGAAGTACGACGTAGCCGCGCCAACAAGCGAGCTCAACAGAGCCGAGCTGGCCTGTCGGGCCGCGATCCGAGCCATATCAGCGAGAATCGACTTAGCGAAATCAGCGAAGGACAGCTTGCCGGTTAGGGCGAAGTTGACGATCGCGTCTTCCATGCCGCTGAAGGCACTGGTGAACAAGCTTTTCGTCTGCCCAGCCACGTCGCGCGCCGACTCGATGTAATTCTGGAATGCCGACGTTGCGCCGTTGCTCCAGCTGCCCTGCGCCTCCGACATCTTGTCGTAGTTGCTGAGCGTGGTTTCGGTGAGCTCGCGCTCGCTTTGGTTGATGGACTCAAGCTTTTTCTGGTACTCCTCGGCACTCATGTTGCGCGAGGCGTCAGCCTTATCCCGCGCCAGATCCAGACGCTGCTGGTTGGCCCGGTCAGCAATGCCATCAAGCGAACCGTTCAGCGATGCCTGGCGGTCACCCTGCCCAACACCTTCAGCGGCTCGCTGCCCGGCAAGCCGCAAAGCGTCGTTCTGACGGTTTAGCGCGTCCGTGTAGTTGCTGATAGCAAGAGCTTGCCTATCGATCCGCCCCTTTTCCTCATTGGCCAGAACTCCAAGCTTAGTTTCCGACTCCTGCTGAGCCTTGACCATGCTGGCTCGGGCGTCGGCAATCTTCTGATCAAGCTGGAGGCGCTGCGCGGCTGAAGTGCTGGCCTTGCCCTTGGCTGCTTCCAATGCTGCGATTTCGGCTTCGTAAGCTGCCGCAATCTCGACCCGCTCCTGCTCGACCAAAGCAACCCTTTGGCTGCTGTAAGACTCGGCCGATAGCAGACCAGCCTTTTGGGCTGAGTCAAGTTCCTTCTCGATGTTCTGGTAGTAGCTGAGGACAGACTTCAGCTGATTCTGAGCATCGTTGAACACCGACAAATCGACGGCGCTGCTGGCTGTCTTCGGGTCCTTGTTTTTGTCAGCAATGTTCGCCAAGCCTTTGGCAACAGCCGCAGGCTGGACCTCTGCCGCGTTAGGGTTGGCTGCCCTGATTTTCTCGACGTTGCGCAGGTACTCAGTGGATAGCTTCGTGCGCTTTTCTTCGTTGGTCAGGCTCGCGTCGTTGGTCGCCTTGATGGCGATACTGGCGCTGATGGCCTCCTTCTGAATGCGCACATTGTCGGCCTGGAACTGGCCTTTGGCTTTTTCCGCCTCGATCTGAAGATTTACAAGGTTCAGCTCAGCCTGGATGGCGTCTCGAGACTGACCTCCACCGCCGCGAGGGCCGGCACCGGTATTGGTCGCGCTCGCCAGAGCCTTTTCAAGCACCGCCCTTCTGTCGTCCAGCGTGCTATCTCGACCAATTTCAAGGGTGGCATCCAGCGCGCCTTTGGCTGCATTTTTAATCGCAAGCCAACCGCGCTCGATATAGCCGAGGTTCTGCGTGATCTCACTTGCCCGGGTCTGCACAGCATTTGCGTAGGTATCGGTTAGCAACTTGACCGCGCCTACTTCATCGCCTTGCGACTTGAGCGCAACGATCTGGGCGTACACGGACTGGGTTAGAAAACCGTATTGGTCGTTCAGATCCTTCGCGGCGGCCACGGGGTCCTTGCCAATCTTTACGAACTCCGCAACGGTTTCAGATGCGGCCTTGCCTGTAGCATCCTGCATGGAAAGCGCAGCGCGAGCGATATCGCCAAACGAATCCGACGCCACTTTGCCGGATGCAGATAGCTGCACCAGCACCTCGGCGGCAGCACCCGTAGTACCAACGGTTGCCGATATCTGTTTAGCCAGCGTGGCAAGCTGTGGTGCGCTCGTGCCCGCAGCGTTCCCGGTTAGGATCAGCGAGTTCTGAAAGTCAGTGGCTTCCTGAGATCCTTTGTAATAGGCAATCCCCAAAGCCGCCGCGACTGCGGCTGCCACGGTGAAAGGGTTGATCAGTCCGACGACATATCCGCCTAGCGCTTTGGCTGCCGGACCGATGCCGCCAAACATATCTTTCAACTGCCCGCCTTGCTGCAGCAAAACAGTTAGCGGCGCCTGGCCGCCTTGCAGCGACACGGCGATATCCGTGAACTGAGCAGGAACGCCACGCAGCGCAGCGGCTGTTTGCTTGGCGGTGTTGCCAGTCCGGGTCAGGCTGTCATCAAAACGGCCGAGGTTCGCCCGGGATTGATCGATCTTCGCCTGGTATTCGCTGAAGGTAGCGGCATCCAGACCGACGCCTTTGTGCTTGGCGAGCTTGGCTTCCAGCTCGTCGAGTCGACCAAGGGCTTTTACCGTCGGGTCAATTTCCCCCAACAGGTCGCTCAGTTCATCTTTTTGCCTTTTGAACGACTCCGTGGTCTTGTCAGCACCCTTGGACAAGCCCTCAGAGGCCTTCTCTGCTCGGGCACCTGCTGTCGTGAACTTGTCGAGATCATTGGAGGCCTTCGCAACGTCAGACGTATCAATGCTTATGCCGAGCGATGCAATGTCCATAACTCACCTTCAATAGCTGCCCTAAACCACGGGCCTTATCTAGACTCGCTCATAACGAGCATGGCTTGGGCCTCCATGACACGTATGTCCTGGAATGCTTTGGTGGTGTCGGTTGGTTTCATGCCCAGCAGTTGGGCGACAACGGGGATAGCGGTGTAGTCGAGGCCAATCGGCCCACCCATCCCAACACGCCATTGCGTGGACATTGCTTCGAACAGGAGGAAAGCAGGCCAGATGTCAGGCCATACCTCGAACTCAACATCGGGAATGTCAGCCTTGGTGAGCCCGAAGGCTGCGAGGTCGGCATCCGATGGGCCCGGCTCATACAAGGCCCTGGACGCCGCAATCAGTTTCCCAAACGGGCCGGGTTGTACGCGCTTTGGTAGGCCTCCAGCACTGCCTGAGGTGCGCCAACGCAAGTGGTGACAAGCGCGGCAATGGCGTCGTCATCAAACTTGTCGTCGAAGGCCCAGTCAGTAACGATTTCCTTGATCTGGGA
Source organism: Pseudomonas maioricensis (assembly GCF_022790535.1). Lineage (GTDB taxonomy): Bacteria > Pseudomonadota > Gammaproteobacteria > Pseudomonadales > Pseudomonadaceae > Aquipseudomonas > Aquipseudomonas maioricensis. The sequence continues at coordinate 180,245 of NZ_LOHG01000008.1, read as the reverse complement.
AACCTGCAACTCGATCTCGGAGGCCGTTGCCTCCTGCCACGACATGGCGTCCTCCTTGACCTTGGCAGCATGGGCGTCGCGGGCTTGGTTCCACTTGTCGAACAACGCCGACAACTCCAGGCGATTCAGATAAGCGAAAGTGAACTCCACCTCAACAGGCTCGCCGCCAACGCGCGGGATGCCGACCTTCGCCGTGAAGGTCGGAGTCTGAGCAATCTTGATCTTCGCCATGGGTTACGCCGCCGCCTGATAACGAGTCGGGCGCGAGGCCAGCGACAGAGTGATGGTGCGGGTCATGATGTTGTTGCGAGACAGCGACGGCGTCGAAGTGATCGAGATGTAAGCGTTGTAGTAGATCTCGGAGCCATTCGGCAGCTTCAGCCGCACTACGCGGGCTTCCTTGTCCTCGTCTGCGCTCTCGCAGATCGGCACATAAGGCAACAGCGGGTCATCCGCGACGGTGATCGTCATGCTGATCGGCGACTTGGTGGTCGGCAGTTGACGGTCGTCATCGTCTTCCAGGAAGCCGAAAGTGGTGAACTGTTGGTCCCCGCCGCTCGTAGCCACTTCAGTGATCTGCGCAATCTGCGCCCAGGCACTCACAGTGCGGACGGAGCCAACACCGGCACCAGCCGTGTAGACATTGGTCTTGGTGGTGTCGATGCCTTCCAGCCCGAACGAGTCTGCCAGCGCAGCGTCAACGCGGGCCACACGGTCATTCAGGCGAGTCCAGCCGGAGGTAACGACGATGATGTCACCGTCTTCCAGGCTGTGACCTGCCGCCTGAACAACGGCAGGCTGCGCGTTGCTGATGGCAGTGGCTAGCACGGCTGCGCTGAACATAGATGCAATTTCCATGATCGCGCCGTTGGGGAGCTTGAACGCCATTGGTGTTTCCTCTTTTCAGAAATGAAAAAACCCGCTCAATGGCGGGTTCAGGGTGTGCCCAATGGGCGGGTTAGAAAGTGTCTGCGCGATACTGGAAAGAAGTCGGCATCGTCGTGGTGGTGTCGCCTGCGATTGCTGATGCAGTCGATAGCGGTGATCGGACGTAGACGGTAAGTCCGCCCTGTGTCAGGTCGAGGTTGTTCGGGAACACTGCGCGAAGCTCGTCAGCGATGGCTGACGCCGCCCCTCTGCCATTCCCGGCAGCGGTCACGATGCTGACCTGAAACACACCAAAAAAAGCGGTGTGAGCCCCCTCCAAATCTTGGCTGTCTGTGCGTGCCGGCAGCAAATACGCTTGCAAATACGTGCCGCCGTCTGATGGTGGGGTAAACGCCACGTCTTCAAACGCGATCGGCAACTTCGGGCTTCTCGCATTCGCCCAAGCATTGAGGCGGGTTTCAAATGCCGCCCTGATCAGTCGGTCGCTCATTTATCGAGTCCTGCCACAGCGTCATTGACGTAGGTCTGCCACTCGGTGACAGACACCCGGACCATTCCTGCGGGCGCTTGCCTCGACCAGCCTTCGTATTCGAGGCGCGGACCGTATGGAAGGTTGTTCATCAACCAGATTGTCCCTACCTCACTATTGAAAGACTGAATCATCACCGCCGCACTACCCTTGGCCTGAGTGCCGCGAGGATCGATTATCTCCAGTTGGCCTGCCTCCGGAACGTCAAAACTTACTTGCCAGTTTCCACGAAAGCGGCCGCCTACGTAATCCTTCCCTGAACTCAAATCCATGCCGTCTTTAATCAATCGGCCCGGCCTGAGACGCCCTCCTTTAGTGAGGTTTTCAGGGCTACGTCGCGCCTCAGTATTAAGCCGCTTGACCTCGTTGTTATATTCAACTGCCACAGCATTGGATGACCAAAGTTCAGGATTGCCCACTGGGGAGCGATCAATCACTGAATAGGCTAAGTCGAGTGAAACCTTCTTCACTACGGTTTCCGCATTAGCCCTGGCTTTCTCCACGAACGCTTTGAGGTCAAGGCTGAAGCTCATTTTCTGGCCTGCACACGGAAGCCGACTGCAAGACCGGCGTAATTCCAAGGATCAACGCTTTGGATGATGTAGGTGTCGCCGTCAAATACGATGGCATCGAGACTCCTGGGTTGCGGCATGTCCTCACCCGTGAGAAGGATTGGGGATATCAGGATTTTGAAGTCACCCTGTTTGATGCGGGTGCCGTCGATGTCCGACTGCTTGTAGGTCTCACGCAAACCCGATCCATCGAATCGCTCCGTGGCGTTCGATGCCCCTCCAGTTTCGGGGTCGTACTCGCCCTGCGTGGTACGGATAAGCGTCAACTCAAGCCCCTTGCCACCTGCGGAGCGCGGCGCGAGTAATCGGGCCGATGTGGCCTTGGCTCGATCGTAGATATCTGGCATAAAGCGCGCCCATTAACCGTGGATTCAAGGGTTACAGATGCTGGAAGTTGCTAAAGCTGTAAAAAAGATCACAACTTTGAGGCTGCACCTGCAGCTGTCAAAGCCAATATCTGGCTGTATGAAAACAGATGTCGCGAACCTTCGACATGAGCTTGTCGTCGTACTGCAACCGACTAAAACATCTCATCGGAGTCAGGGGTTCATCGACAGAATCCTGCCAGCTGGAGACCTATTCAGCGACGAGGCTGCCGAAGCGATCGACATGATTGAGGATGCGCTACTGGAGGGCGTTGAAGCCCGAGGCGAACTGCTGAAACTGGCAATGGGGCTTTAGCCGCGACTCAGCTTGATCTGGCCGGAGGATTCAACAAGGCCAGCGAACTGCGCATACGACTGACGAATCGCAGCAGGCTTGCTTGCAGAGGTCTTGGCCGATGCATAGGTGGTGCTGAGCGGGCCAACAGTCTCTGAGACAATCGCGCCCATCTTGGTGTCTGGGTCGACCAAGTCGTCAGCGTGAATCTCAGCCGCCAACGCCATCTGCCCGGCCTTAATCTGCGGGGGTATGCGGTCGTAATCCAAAATAAACCCGTTACGACAAACATCCGCGCGAGGCCATTTCAATGGCTGGTCTATATGAACCACGTTACCCTTCCAAGACATCGCCTCCATTTGCAGGGCTGAGCGGCGCAGAAGAACTTCCTGCGCCACTTCCTCGACAGGAATGATCTTCCCGTAATTGGCGGCATATGTCGCAAATTCGGCGGCGCTGGCATAGCTCTCTGCGCCAGCTACAACGCTGCCATCTTCGATAACCAGCGCCATGATTTACTCCGCCGCGTCAAGAAGAGCCTGAAGGTCTGCTTGGCTAGCGCTGTCGTCGAAGGCAATACCCTTCTGAGTCAACGAAGCCTTGGTGGCGTCCAGCAGATCTTTAGCAGCCTGTTCGTCCAGAGCCTTTTGCTCTTTTTGCGTAAGCTTCTTCTCGCCGTACAGGGTATGAACATCTTTGTCGAAATCGGATTCATTGATGATCACGAAGTCACCCTGACTCTTGTGCCAGGACTTAACCTTCACTGTTTTGTCGCTCATATCGATCTCCCGCAATGGTGCGGCCGACACATGTGTGCTGGCCGCTGATGGTTTAGCCGAGAAGCGTGGCGATGTGCTCGGATTTGACTGCCTTAGTGCCCCATGCCAGCGATACTTCGTACTGCATCTGGCGGTACTGGGCGTACATAGCCACTTCGAATGTCAGGCCGCTCACAGGGTCGGTGATCAGCATCCGGTCAATAGCCGAGTCACCCTGCGGAGGCAGCGCCGGTGCGCGCGTAGCCAGCGCAATTGCCGACCGTGCGAACGCTGCACTGCGAGTGCTGCCGGTGATGACGGTTACCGCGGTAGCTGCGGCCGGAATGGCTTTACGCAAGCCCGGCGAGGCCAGAGTGATGACGCCGCCGTTCGATACATCAGCGTCACCTGCTGCCACCACATACTTACTGTTGTCGCCTGCAAAACTGATGATGTCGCCCGCCAATACGCCGCCGGTACCAGCCGACGCAAGGGTGATCGCGGTCGCGCCCACTGCATAGCCGGTGGTATTGGTGGTTGCCGCAGCGGCGCTACCGACCAGCGGAGTTTTGACCTGCGCAGACTCGCGGATCGCGAAACCGTGAACATCCAGCAGCACACCGCGACGCAACAGGCTGTCATCGTTGGCTTCGTTGGCCTTGGAGAGCTGGGTCAGTGTGCGCATGTTTGCGCCTGCCGACGTATCGATGACCAACTGCAGATCGCCCAGCGGCGCGCCGTTGTCCGAAAGGATGCGGCGCATCTGGGCGCTGTCTGCCAGGTTGGAAGCGAACGGCGTGGTGCCAGCGGTGCCGTAAGCGCGCGAGGCGCTGATAGCGACAGCAGCCAGATCCGCTTCAACTTCGTTGACCAGGGTGCGCATACCCTGCGCGATTTGATCGCGAAGGATGATGTTGTACGAAGCACCGTTGTTGTCGAGGCCCAGCTTTTCTTCGCCATTCCAGCGAATCGGCACTCGGCGAGCCTTGGTGATGGTCATCGACACGGAGCCGATGTTTTGGTCGCCGTCGTTTGGCGGGGTCACTGCTGGAACGATGTCGCTCGCAGTAGCGCCGTTGGTGACTGGGGAGGTGACGGTTTGGCCCACCGCCGCACGGTTATAGGTCATGTCGGACGAAACGGCAGGGATAAAGCCCACCAGTTCGCGCGACACGACATCAACTGCGTTGTACAGCGTAGGCACGAGGCCGGTCAGGTTGTTAGCCATTTGAAGCTCCTAAGGGATCAATGTTTGGGTGGTTTGATAGCGGGTCATCCGACCCAAGCACCGATCCCCATCCGGGTTTCGGCCAAGCGCGGTATCAGTCAGTGACTTCGCCGCCGGAACGCGCGAACTCGGCCTTTGCGGTCGGGTCCAGAGAATCGAAATGCTGGCGGGTGACGGTCTTCTTGCCATTGCCGCCACCGCCGCTGTTTGGAGCGCCGCCGCCATTGCCGCCGGAGCTCTTCAGGATGTGGTCTTTATACGGGTACTGTTCCACGATGGATTCGAGGGCCTCTTCGAAATCAGCCAGCTCACCTGGACGGGCGCGGGAGAAAATCTTGTTGCCTGCCCCGTCGTAGGCGACAACCTTGTTTTCTTCGACCTTGAAGTTCTGGCCGAAACGGGCTTCCACCAAGTCGGCAGGAATGGCGAACTTCTCGGAGATCAGCTTGGAGCCCTTGAACGACCCGCCAATCAGAAGACCGTGGATGGTCTGATCACGCTGATCCAGGCCTTGCTTGGCCTTGGCCAGTTCCTCGGCGTGGGTCTTGCTCGCGGCGGCCACCTGCTCTTGAGCTGCTTTGGCGGCCGCCTGCTTGATTTCGTCGACCTTGCCCGCCTGAATCAGCTTGCCCTCGTCAAGGTTCTTGAGGGTTTCGAGTGCATGACGCGCTGCATCACCATCCTCGATGCCTTCGAAGCCTTTCAGCTTGCCTTCAGCAGACTCGGCGCGCTCACGGTGGGACTTGGCCTCACCGTTCAGGCGGGTGATGGTGTTCACGGTACCCACCGCATCGAACGGGACTTCTTTGCCGTCGTCATGGACGTATACCGGGCGGCCGTCTTGAACGACAACGTGGCCTTGCTCATCGAGTTTCAGTTTCATGCGGTCTCCGGGCATCCGCCCAATTTAACGGCCATCCGGCCAGGTGCGGCGCTATCCATCCGGAATCGCGCCCATAAAAAAGCCCCGGCGGATGCCAGGGCTATAGGTTTCTGTTTTCATTTGCTAAGGCAGGTAACGGCCCGCCTCATCGCAGTCGGTGCAGTAGTAGTGACCGCCTCGCTGAACCGTTCCCTCAGCCGGGTGATCATTTGCGCACCGGCGCTCAATAACCGGCTCGTCTTGATGGTCTTCGTCGCGATTGTCCATAAACCCTCCTTGATTGAGGGTGCAGATTAACCCGGGTTTGCTCGCCGCAACAATCAGAGCGTCACTCTCTGTCCTTTAATTAGGCAGGCAACGCAAATGAGCGCCTTCGTTCCACCGGAATGTTTACCCCCCTTGAGCATGACCCCCGTATTGGTCTCGATGACCTCGCGCCCACCGCACCGATGACACTGGATCATCGCCGCAGGCTTGGGCATTGCGCGGACACGCTTGCGCACCCTCTCCACCGGAGTATCGGGAGCAGGCGTGCCTTGTATTACGTGGAAGCGCGGCTTGTCGGTCATGCTGCCATCTTAGCGAATGCCTTGGCGTCACGCTCTTTCAATTGCTCCAGGGTTAACCACTCGCCAGTCGGACTGTAAAACTGATCCAAGCCCTTGCCGTCCTTGAACATCTGAAAGCGTGCTGGACCTAGAACTTCCAGCTTGCGCGCATCCGACTGACGCTCAAGCCACTGTCCATAATCGGTATCAGCGGGAACAGCGCCATCCATGCTCGCCCTCTGCCTATCTGTCATCTCATCAATCGGGATGCCCAGTTCGCGCCACGATTTGGTTCTTGGTGCAGAGGTAGAGCGGCAATTGAAGTGAAGCCGGCCGGGCCCTTGGAGCCACGGCACCTTGTGCCCAATTGGCTTGTGCGTCCCTACGGCGTAAGACAGCTTGTCGCGGATACGGCATGGCGCGGAGGTCTTGGTGTCCAGCGTACTGGTCCAATCCTCGGCCGCAACAATGTCACTGTTAGCCTCGTACAGGTTTTCGCGTGCGAATGCGGCGGTATGGCTCACTGCAGAGCGAATAACCGTGGCCAGATCCTGCCTCGGGCGCTCAAGGAAGCCGTCGGCATAACCGTTGGCCCTTGTACCTCGGACGCTACGAATAATCTGGTCAGTTGTCTTCCCTTCGAGATAGCCGCTGCTGACCGCATTGCGGATCTTCAGCATGCGATCCGCCTCAACCGTGCTCGCCCAATTGCTCAACAGCCGCCCCTGGAAAGGACGAGCCATGGCTGTGGCATAGACCTGATCGGCGGCAAGACGAACCAGCGGGAATCTGGCTATGACAGGTTCAGGTAGCGTGGTCTCAAGCAGCTTGTGCTGCCAGTCGACCTCGTAACCTGATAGCTCTGCAATGCCGCTCCGCAGTTCTTGCGCCACCTGAGCATACGCAGATGCGTTCACCTCGCGGACCTGATCAAGCAGTCCATCAAGACGCTCCACGGTAAATGAGTCCGCAGGCAACCGATCAAGCGCGTCAGCCAACTCACTCACCAAGCGCGCATCAGATCGGTTCAGCAGCGCGATGATGCGCCGGACCACTCCCAGCTTGTACTTCTCCAGAGAAATGGCGTGCGCAACGCTCTCATCAGCCAACATCTGGTTAACAGTTGGCATCTAGAGAACTCCGAGAGCGGGGCCTTGGTCCTGAATCTTTTGCTTCTCCTCCTCCCATTTAAGGTCGTTGGACACGACGCCGCGGCGCTGATACTCAGCGAATAGCGTCTGGTCAGACAGTCGTCCCTGGCTTGCCATGTTCAGCAGCAGAGGCAAGGTTGTCTCTGGAGCAAAGTCGACATCGAAGTTGCCATTGACTTGTACATGGCCGCCTTCTGTCTGACCGGTGTACTCAGCGAAAAACTGTAGCGACTGGTCAAGCGCATCTTCCAACTGCTCGGCCATGGTTTGAAGTGGGCTCATCTCCTGGGCGGCCTCCTCCTCAGCCTGGGTGGCAGTCTTGGTCGCCTGCTTGTCCTTCTGAAGCAGTTTTGCACCGGCGATACGCATCTGATCTTCGAGGTCAGACAGTGACGTCCGTCCAGCATCGATTGCCCTGCCGGTGTGCTCGACCCATTTCATGTCTCCTTCTTTTGGCAGCTTGGTCGCTGAGGCAGTCCCAACCTTCAGTTCCCAGTCAGCATCTTCGACGCCAATAATTGCCAGCATGGGCACACGGGCAACGTGCAGGATGTTGTCCTGATCACTCTGCGACTGCCAGTGTTTCACATTGAGGTGGGCCAGCTCCAACAGTGGCGGCGTAGCGGTCATGTAGCCTGTGCGATTGGTGTAGTACGTGGTCAGGGGAATCGTTTTTAGCGAATTCGCTCCCTGATCATGTAGTGCCCAGGTCTTGCGTCCGTCCTTCTCCACTTCGCGGTAGGTGGCCCAGCCCCCGATCACCAATACGCGTATCTGGTCGACCTGCGCTGTCCCGAACTCACCAGCATCCTCTTCAACCGACTCCATGTAGCGAAACTGAGTCAGGACGTGCTCGCCACCGGATGTATTTGATCGCCAGCCCAGCACCTGCTGAGGCCGGATCATGACCGCGTAAGGTCTAACCTTTGCTGCCTTTTCGTCGGCTTTCGTGCGCACGACTGGTGCGCCTGTTTCGTCCACAGTCTTAGGATAATCGATAAGGACGTGGCAAAGCCCGCAGGCAAGAGCAGTACTGAAAAAAGCTTGCGCCCAGACCTGCAGGTTGTTGCCTTGACGATCGAAGTTTTCGGCACAGGTCTTGATGGAATCAGGTACGTCATCACCAAGCACTATCGGCTCCGCGAATACGCGGCCGGTGTTGTTTTTGACTGTTTCGCTGTATGCGGGCAAGAGAGTCGACTGCTTTAACCGCACCTTGTAGTCGCGGTCTTCCTCTTTGGGCCATTTCGGCAGCAGCGACTCACCTGCTCGGCGCATCGCACTTGTGCCCTTCATCAAAGGCTCGACGATGGCACAATCTTCGCGCATGGCCTCGACTGCCTTAAGCGTTTTGCTTGGGTCATCGCTCATGGGATTACATTCTCAGAGATTCAGTGGATGCGGTGCGTGACTTGATCGGGTACCGCTTGGCAATGAAGTAACCAGCGGCGTCGTTCATGTGGTCATGACCCTTTTTCGGGTCTTTGTCCGGCTCGCCCTTGTCCGTGTAGGTCTGGCGCTCCAGGCACTGAGTGAGCTGCGGACACTGGTCAATGTTGACCTTGAGTCGGCGCTCGCCGTAAGTGTTTAGGAACATGGCGTTGACAGCATTCACCCGATCCTTAACTCCCGGGTTGGTCGAATCCACTACCACGGTGAAGCCCGCCTTCTTGAGCAGTGATAGATCGGACTCGCTGGCATTTTTGCTGCTGGTGTTCTGTCCACTGGCATCTGGGTAAACGGCGATCGTGTGCCCTTGAAATCGCGCCTGAATCTTTTCGATCATCTCCGGCGTATCCCGCACCTTGTGGAACTCGTCCAGGGCGAGAGGCAGGCCGTCGCGAACGACATAGACCACCGCACTCATCTTCATGACGTTGAAGTCCATCCCTATGTGCAGCGCTTCGCTTGGCTTGATTCGCTCAGTGGTCGAGCATTCAGCCCGGCTGAAGGTGTAGTAAACGACCCCTGAGTAACTTTCGAACCCGGCCTCATATTCTTGCCGGAAGGTCCGAGGATCCATTTTTCGGCTGGCAGCTTCCAACTCTTCGGCCGGAACGTTGCCGCCCTGCAATGAGGTGTACTGCCAGCTCTTGTGGTCCGGCTCTGCACCTGGCTGACCATCCAGATACGTGTCGTAGCAGTGATTGAAACCCTTGGGCGTACCGATGCGCAGCGCATGACCGCCCTTTCGAATTTCGCCACCGGGTAGCGTGTACTGACACGTCGAGAGCATTGGTCGCAGGACTTCTTCCCACGCAGCCCAAGGACAGTCGGCCCACTCATCCACAAGTACGAAGAACAGGCCGGACCCGCGCAGGTTGTCGTAGTTGTCGAGGCCGACCACGCGCATGACGTGACCAGACTTCAGTGTGATCGAGCATTCCGTCTCGTTAGGTCGGTGTGCGCGCCATGCTTCAGGTATTGCCTGCTTCAGCCGACGCCAGAACACGCGCTTGGCCTGCTTGAACGTCGGTGCGCCATACCAAATCTCGTCCTCTACGCTCACGCCCCACTCTGCGGCAAGCCTGGCAGCCCGGCGCATCTCTGCCTTCCCAAGGAACGTCTTGCCGAACCGGCGACCACACACAGCGTCACGGAAGCGCGCCTGAGGCTGAAAACCCCACACGTAAATATTCGCCTGCTTTGGGGTTAGCTTTACCGGCTGATCAAAGGTACGGGGTAGTCGGGACATGCTCATCTGGCTCCAGCTTGTACTCAGCTATCGCGTGCTGCTGGTCAGCTTGGGAGCCAAGAGGCTTTTCGGGTTCAAGGCGGCGATTCACGAAAACATCGCCCACCTCTTTGGCGGCCTGTTCCAGTAGCTGAGCAGTCAACGCCATGTTCTTCATGTTTTCGGCTTTCTCAGCCATGCGCCCGAGCGTTCGGAGTCGGAACGCCCTGTTAGCTATAGGGATGTCAGCAGTCTCTTCACGAAACCGTTTACGGGCGTCATGGAACAACTCAGCCCACTTCGCACCCAAGCCACGCCCGGCGAACTTGGTCGGATCGTGTGATTCGCACTGCTGGCGAGTGATTTCTATACCGAATTCTGTTTTGACCGATGCAACCACCTGAGATGGCGTATCGAAGCAGGCGAGAGCCTGAACGATGAAGGCTTTGACCTCGCTTCGTAGTACTGCCATATGATTGCCTTTTGTCAAAACCTGTCATGAAGTCAGGCGGACTTGAGCAGACAGGTTCCGCAGGCCCTCGATATGTTCAATTTGCCTACCTCGGCAGGTTTGTTTGCAGCATCCACCAGAGCCTGAACGTCAGGGCTCGCACCGTAGCGGCGAACCACGCCAACGAACTCTTCAACGTCATGACCGCGCATCTCAAGCTTGGGCAGACCTTCCTGCGTGAACTTGGGTGCGCCGTACTGATCTTTGGCCTGGGCGATGTGATACAGCTCGTGCTCAACCAGTGCGCAGAAGTCTTCATCCGAGCATTGAGCGCAGTAGTCGGCGGCCAGGGTGATGATGTAGGCAGGGATATCCCCGAACCAGTCGCGCATCTGTTGTTCCATCCTGGCTTTCTGCCAGCCACCGGCGCGGAACATGACTTGCTCAGCTTGACCAAGGACAGTGCGCCCCTGCTTGCCATAACTGGACGATGCCCACATCACTTGGATGTCGGCGTCTATCAGATGGGCGTGGTCTTCATTGTGGATACTGCCGGTGTCAGCAAGGATCTCGGCTTGGAGCCACTCCCATACTTCCGGCGCAGGAGTCAGCCGGATAACAAAATCGGATAGGTCCGAAAGCACTAAGAGTGAAGGCGGAGGAAATGGTCTGCTCACGGCTACCTTCCTCCGGATTTAAGATGCTACGTTGCGACCCGCAAAAGTCTTAACTTGAGAAATTACATGTCAACGCAAAATGAACCTAAAGCCCCATGGACTGTACGATGGAACCTGAGAGATGGAGCAGTAATAGCGGCTCTAATCGGGGGCGTAGTCAGTTGGGGAATTTATTGGTCCGCCGCTCTGGATGAAAGATCCCAACTCAGGAGCGATGTCAGACACCTGACTGACTCCATTAATGAGCTCAGAAAGGACCTAGACGCTCAGCGCCTTGAGAATAAACAGCTGAACGACCTTTACCGCCAGAGCCAGATGGATCTGGCCACAAAGGATTACCGTCTGGCTGAGACGGAAAAGAAGCTCTCAAGTACGGGCAATGATGCCATTGCAGCCAAGACTGAAGCAGAGAAATACAAGGCTCTCACAGCTTCTGATAAGCGCTGCAAGCCCTATAGAGATGAAATTTTTCATTTGGAAGCGCAGCTCAACATGTCAAGAGCAGATGTATTCTCGCCCAAAGGAGAGGAAAGAAAAGAAGCCCTTGAGGCACTCAAACGAACTAAAGACACCCTTGATCAGTGTATGGGGTTTAGGCCCGGGGTCTCCGGTAATTAGCTCCGCAGTCAAAACAGAGTCAGTTACGGGCTAACCCGCTCTACCGCCTTGTTGACCTTGTCGGCCGCCTGGCTCGCAGTATCTGCCGCCTGCACTGCGTTGGCGGATGCTGCCTCGACCTTCCCGGCAGCTTCTGTCGTCTTGTCTGCCAATTTGCTAAGGCGCAGGTCACGCTGAGTCGTTGCCTCGTCGTAGCCCTGGCGAACCTCGGCCACTCGCTGCACGTACCAGTCGCCGAGCTTCCATTGGGCAACCTGAAACCCCATCGAGGCAGACCCGGCAGCGAGCAGGATCGCAATGACCCATATCTCGATCCGACGCCACCAGCGGCGAGCAATGAATTCCATTGAGCATCTGTCCATCAGTTGATTCCTCCCAACTTGGTGCGAAGGCGAGTGATCTCGTCGCTTTGCTGGGTGACTCTTTGTGTGAGCTGGGCGACCTGACTGGTCAGGGCTTCGATCTTCCCCTCCATCCGGCCCACTGCGGCGGCGAGTTCGTTACGTTCCTTGGCGAATTGATCAGCGCGGGCCTCAGCCTCTTTGCGTGCAACACGTTCGGAGTCGAGCAGTTCGTTCAGCCGGCGGACGGTGCCGATATCAGCGTTGTCCATCGCCCGATCTGCTGCGTCTCGAGATAGAAACTTGCGCAGCCATAGGAAGCCAGCAAGCAATACGGTGCCAGTACCGCCCAGCCAGGTAGCTGTGCCTGGGCCGAGGTCGGTAGGGTCCATCTTTACCTCTGAATAAAAGGACCGCAGGATGCGGCCAAAAGAGCGACAGGAACGAAATAGGCCCTCGGTGAATAACCATCAGAGGTTACGAGGAGGGAAACGCTGAGCGTAAAAAAACCCGACGTCATAGTCGGGCTTCTAGGGCGGTAATTACTGGCGTGAAGCAGGTATCACTTCTTAAAGAGGTTCACCAAAAAACTGGCTCCTACCTTGATAGCTTGCTCCTTAATTTTGGACTTCGTCTCAGCTGAAATTCTGCCCTTCGTTCCCCTGACGCTCTTCAGGTCCATTTCGCTAGCCAAGCGACGATTTTCAACTTCAGTAAGCGCCCTTTTGCGGAGTATCTCCCGATCATTTTCACTCAAAAGCGGCGCGGCAACACCTGCACCTTGGCTTAAATGCACCAAATCATCGCGAGATTGGAACTCAGAGGCTGGCTCTTCTACAGTCAGGCCGTCAATCATCAACTCAAGCTGGAATACCAGATCGTCTGCCGTGGCTGAGAATTCCCTGAGGCTTTGCTCGGAAATCTGAAAGTTGTCGTCATGCGCAGCTTGGTTACGCAGGAAGTGCACACCTTGAAGCTGTTTCTGCACACCGTCGGATAATTTGTTGGCAATGCTTGCTCGCAACTCTTTGAGTCCAAGACCTTGCCCTCCAAGATCACGAAGAAGCTTCTCGATTCTTGAACTCTTTGCGGCTATCAGTCCGCGCGCACGATACTGATCGGTCATCTCTGTCTCCTCGTAAGTGGCTGCAGAATATCTTATCGGCAGCCCTCCAAGAAACAGAAAGCCCGACACAGAGGCCGGGCTTTTTGATTCATTCCTACACCCGCAGAAATGACAGGATGAGGTGATGGTGGCTCATTGGCTCAACCGCGTCAAGCAGCTTGTGTCTCAATAAGTCCCTCTGCATCCAGGATGGTTTGAGCAGATACCAAAGCCTCATCCACCTCTCGCTCCAGCGCCTTGCGAATATCCCTTCTCCAGCGCTCCTGGGTCTTGATCGGGTGCGGCTCATTCGACCAGTTGTCCATCTCGTACCAGCCCGCCGGCAGAACGTTCGTCGAGCGTTTTCCATCAACGCCTGGCAGCTTGGGCATTGCCCACGTCACCACGGCACAGTCACGGAACCGCTCTGGTGCTGGCGATCGCACAGCCCTGGTCAGCTCCGCGATTGCCACATGCTTTCTTTCGACGTGCGTGGAGAATTTCGCCACCAGCGCCCGCCAGTGTGCCGTGGTCAGCCCCTTATGCAGCCGCCCGAACACCCAGCAGTCGGTGAGGAATGCCGCTTCCTTGCCGACGATCTCGCCCTTCTGCTTGGCGCACTGCACTTTGGGTTCGAAGTCGGATCCGCCCGCGCTGTTGATTGTCTCGGCGGCCAGAGCACGCACTACTGCTGAAACTACGTTGCGATAAGTCATGCTGCCTGCCCCTTCTTGAGTTCTCTGGTCTTCGCCCGGTAATCGGCGGTCATCGCTTTCAATTCCTCGACGGTGTACTTCTGGGGCTCATGGGGCCCTTCAAGCCATTCAACGTTTACGGCACCGATGCGCAGCACTAGGTTGATCCGGTACTCCACGATGTTCCCGGACTTGTGCTGGTTGCAGGGCACGCACTGCTTGTGGCAATTCAGCGGCTCGAAGCGCAGCGCGGGATTGCTCCCCACTGTCCGGTAATGGCCAGCGTCGTACTTGCCCTGGTGATGACGACCGCAGCTGATGCATGGCAGCAATGCATCACGCTCGCGAACCCAAGCGTTGAAAGCCTGTTGTGTGTCCTTGAGGTGATCCGCCCTGCTCTTCAGCTTCTCCTTGCGAACCTTGATCTCGGCGCGCTGGACGTCGGCAAGAGCCTTGCGAGCCTTGGGGGCGTGTCTCGGTGCGTCGATCATTGCGCAGGCTGGACTGCATACCGCTTGGCCGAGTCGCTGCGGGACGAATGAGGCCCCGCACTGTTCAACTCTGCATTTCTTGGATTTGCGCTCTTTGATGGCGAGTCTCATGCAGCTACCTCGCCCAGAAGATCTGAGAACACAACGCCGTGACGGGTGAAGTGCGTAACGATACGGTCGGTGTACTGGATGCCCTGCGCGCGGTTGAACAGGCTGGTCACCGGGAAGCCATCCGGGCCGAATAGATGGCAGCCGCCCATCATGTCCAGCTTCGCCTCGTATGGCAGATGACGCATGACGCGATACCAATCAGCCTGAAAGCCGGCGTCTTCGTTCAGCAGGATCTGCACGCCAATGTGCAGCTTGCAGTACTTGCGCGCCTCGGCAGGGTCGCCGATCTGGGTCATCTCGGAGATTCGCTTGTACATCGCGAACCAGAGTGCGTTCTGGTCGAGGGTTCGGTCCTTGCCCGGGCGCAGTGAGACGACTACGAAACGCTTTTCCCTGTACATGGTGGTCAGGCTGGTGATTGCCTCGGTCAGTTTGGCTTGGCAGTTGACGCTGATCTTGTCGGTCATCGCGCAGCCCTCTTCAATTCCAAATCCTCGGCCTGCTGCTGCAGCAATGCGAGACGGCTAGCCAAATCATTGGCGGCTTGAATCTTCAATTCTGTACGACGCTCGGCGCTCGCCCGGCTCATTTCAGCCATGCTGTCCTTAACCGCCTTGAGCCTTTGCCGGACGTCTGCGCTCGGCAGTGTGACCTGCCCTGTGAGAAGGCCCGTGATGGCTTGGCCGTCCTGGCTGATTGGTACGACGTTGAGGTCGGCCAGATATAACTGCCCGCGCTCCTGAGGAATGCGCTGCATCTGCACAGCCTTGGTGATGGCCTGCACACGGCGGTTCGCGTCAAAGCCGATAGACGCGTGCCAGTTCACCGCCTTGTGATCCTCGCGAGCCTGACTGACCAAGCGCTCGTATGCGCTGATGAACGCCATTCGTGCGCCGATCTTGTCGCCCGCATCGAGCACAGGTTTGGCGGCAGCCAAGGCGAGCTGGATCTCGTCAGTGAGCACCACCGTTTCGAATTCGTCGTTGGTGGTCATGGCGATCGCCCATGCCTCGTCCTTGCCCGGACGGCCATCCTCAGCTTCGATGCGCTGCAGCACAGCAGCCAGGGTGAAGCGGCCGGTCAGTTCGCGGCGGCACGACTGAAGTGCTTTGCGGATATCGCCAGGCGGATACAACGACAAGTCTTCGGCCATCAGCTCAGCAGCAGTCGCGCTGATCGTTTGCCCGAGAGTTTCGGCAGTGGCGCAGATCGCACCGGCCAGCTCTGCAACTTTTTCAGAGGAAAGCATTGCGCGGCCCTCCCTCACGAATCTTGCGACCAGCTTCCTGTGCCGCATTCATGTTGGCCTGAGTGTCTTCCTGCTGACGGGCTGTGCGGCCGTTCATTTGGGTCTGAGTGACCCACTGGGTGTGGTAGCCCTCAGCGTTGGCCAGCAGTTCGTTGAGGCTGTGGCATTTGCGGATCAGTTGCGCGTCGTTGATGCCGAGGTAGTACGCGGCCACGCTGTGAGCGACGTCGATACCGAGACGGCCAATCAGCAGACCGACCTGCCCTCCCACCTTGGCATTCCAAACCGGCCACGCCTTGTAACGCTTGCGGTAGGACATGGCGTAGTTCGCCCAGGTCTTGAAGGTTTTGCAGGACTGATCTTTGGGGCCGGGCATATCGGCGGGGATTTCAACTCGGGGGGCTTCGATGCCGCCAACCAGCACCATGCCGCTGGACCGGTTCGGCTTGTCCGAGCCGTCCTGCAAATCCTGATTACTGGTTACCTGATTGGTACCCTGATTATTGGTATCCTGATTTGTCGGAGATTTTTCCGACCCTGGCTCGGATTTTTTTCCGACCTTGCTCGGAGATTTTTCCGAGGTGGATCGGATTTTTTTCCGACCATCAATCGCATCTGAGGTCGGATATTTTTCCGACCCATCCAGTTTCCGATTCCACTCTTTCGCCTTCTCAGTGAGACGAATCAAAGTGATGCTCGACGTGCTGGAAAGCTCAATCAAGCCCGCGTCTCGCAGGGCTTTCAAAAGTCGGTAAGCGGTATCAGGCTTATCAGTCAGCAACGGCAATTCATCAACGATCTTGCTCTTGCTCAGCGCGAAGTAGATCCCGGTATCCGTCTTGATTGGATTGGCCCAGCTCGGGCACTCATAGACGAAAGCAAACAGCAGAGCTTGCTGAGCATTCAGCCCCCACTCCAACGCCTTCGCCTGGTTAATCGTGACGGTGTATTGCATATCAGGCCTTCCCGACCAATTTGGCCAGCTCAAGGAAGCGATCCACGTACCAGTGAGGCTGCGTCTCGCGAGGGGATTGAGGGCTTGTGAGGTTCTTGCCGTAGCGAAGCCCCTTCTCGGTTACTGACCAGAAGTCGACCAGAACCTGCTTGGAGTTCTTGCGCTGCATTACCTTGATGATGCCCGCGTCTGCCAGCATTCGATTGAAGGCGGCCGGAGCAATGCGAATGGCGTTGTCTTTCAGCAGCGCTGTGGCTGACTTCGTGGGCATGCTGGACCCACTGAGGGACTCAGGGTCTGCATCAATGGCGTAGCCAGGGAGAAACTTCGGGTCCAAGCCGTTGTTGATGGCGATCTTGTTGAGCATCATCACCTGGCTGGACGGTGCAGGCTTTAACAGGCGCGTGAAACACTCCAGAATTGCCAGTTCGCCGACGACCTTCGTGCCGTTCGCAATCACCGCCTGACGGGCTGTGCTCTGCCCTTCCAGCTCAGTCCAGCGCCGAATGACAGCGCGGCGCATTTTGGCGCTGTAGCCGGTGAGCAGCGTGTCGGTCAGTTCACGATCAAGCAAATACTCGACCTGCTCCCGCTTGTAACCGTCCAAATAGATGTGCTCAAAAATGAGCACATCTTCTTCAAGGTCGGTAAGCATTGAGACGATGTCGCGCTTCACGTTGTTATGACGCTTGCCGGTGACATTAGCGATTTCACGGGACGACATTTTCCGCGCCACGTTTTCGTGATTCGCAAAATGTGGCGCGGGATTCTTCAGGGCCTGTACATCGATATTAGAGGTATGCATAATCGGCCTCACAGAGTTGTACGAAATACGCTGTTGAAGAAGCCCGGTTGCCGCCGGGCTTTTTTGTGCCTGCAATTTGGGTTTTGCTATTGGGAGCCTTCATCAGTCCCTCCTTTTTCAGGGCCTATTAAGTCCTGCGGCGGGTCACGCCGTGTTGTGGGTAGGTGTCGGAGTTTTCCGGCTCCCTTGGGCCTGGTCTTTTCGAAGATCCGCTCTGTTCCAAGCTTTGTGGCGTACTCATCCGGGGTCATACCCGCAGCTTTTGCCAGCCTTTCAAGCTTTTCGTAGAGCTTCCCGTCGATCCCGTGGCAGATCGTGTTTTCGGGCACGTTGGCCTCCTTCAGGGACTTCAGGCCATCTGGTGTTTGTCGGTAACATCCTGCTCAACGATGCTTTCCAGCTTCTCTTCCACGCACATGCGTACGAAGACGGCCAATTGCAGTTTGTGAAGTCGCGCCACTGCCTTGAGCGCTTCATAGGTCTCATCGTCGTAGCGGGACTTGATCTCCCGGTCTTTCACGTGGCGCGAATCGTCGTATGCCATCTAAGGCTTCCTTGTGTGGTTGGAATGGGTTTAAGCGGCGGATTTTTGGGATGGAAACGGGCGCTGCTCCTGCGCCTGAAAGCTGCCGTCGGGCAGTTCAAGCACGCGGATGTCGCGTTTCGCAGAAAGGGCTTTGTGAATGGCTGGGGCTGTCACCCGAAGAAGCCGTGCGGCTTCGGACTGCCCTTTGTCAGCCACGAACTTGTCTAGGGAAGTCTCATTCATGGTCGTGCCTCTGTTGTAGATGAGGCCGATATTAACCATCTGTTAATTATTAATCAATACCGATGGTTTCTTCTTATTTTTAACCATTGGTATACATTCGCGCGATGACCAAGAAACGTATCCTCCCGCCCGAGCTGCTTGCCGAGTGCGCAGCTGCGCACGACCTGTTCCTTTCCAAGAAGAACGAGTTGAAGCTAAGCCAAAAGAAAATCGCCGATGAGGCGGGAATGACGCCGGCTGCCGTGAACTTGTATTTCAAGGGCATCAATCCCTTGAACACCAAGTTCGCAGCCGTCCTGTCGCGCATGCTCCAAGAGCCAGTTGAAAAATTCAGCAAGCGCCTGGCTGATGAGATCGAGTCACTTACCAGCACTGCGAGACCGATTGCGCCCCAGTCATCCGCGGACATCGTTCAGCAGATGCTGGCAAAGCACGGGAAGAATCTGTCAGACGACGCCCGGAAGCAGATTGCGAACGCGGTTGAGGACACTGCCGTCGAGGTGCAAGCCAGCCAGGCCAGTAACGTGATCGCGGGTGATTTCTCCCGCCCAGGTTTGGTCGGCGACGAAGTATGGATCGCCCATTACGATATTCGCGCGGCAATGGGTGGCGGGCAGCTCGCACACGATTTCCCGGAAATGCTGAAGGATATCCGCGTCAGCCCAAGCAATCTGCGGGAGATGGGCGTCGACTTTGAAGAGTATTACCACCTGAAGATGGTGACGGGCTGGGGTCAGTCGATGGAGCCGACGATCAAGCATCGCGATCCGCTGATCGTGAACGTCAACATCAAAGATTTTGTAGGCGATGGGATTTACCTGTTTTCGTGGGATGACCACATCTACATAAAGCGCCTGCAGGTTGCGGATGAGGAGCACTTTGAGATGATCTCTGACAATACAAAGCACAAGGATCGGATGATTCGGCGGGATATGACATTCATCCAGGCAAGAGTGCTTCTCGTCTGGAACGCGAACTTGGTTTAGCAATATATAATTCAGATTTAAGAACGTTTTAAACTAAATAATTTAGCAAGCTGAATTAAACTGGGCTCAAGGGACTTAATATGGATAGCAAAGATGGATCAGGACTAGATAAAGGCCCAGACCTCAAAGGAAAAGAGCTTGGCTACCAAAAAAGAATGTTTGCAGTTGACATCCTTACCGAGTACCCAAATAACCAAGGATCGGCAGACCTTCAGTTAATAGTTAACGCGCGCGACGGCAAGGACTACGCAGTAAAAAAACCTACTGACGGAAAGGGAAAAGTTCCTGCCAGCGAGCTAATGTGCTACGAACTTGCGTATCGAGTGACTATACCAACGCCCAACTACGCTTTTATAAACTTATCTGAAGGTGGTACAGGTTTCGGATCTTTATGGGAAGGCGGCGTAAAGAAGATCAGTCAGCTGCATGAAGTAAGGCAGATCCTCGACCATAAAATTAAGGTCAATAATCTCAAGACATTTTTAAGCAGGCTTTACGCATTCGATATATTTGTCAACAATGAAGACAGGCATTGGGGAAATTATCTGTGGAGACAGAGTTTCGACAACAACTTTATTGCTTTGGCATTTGATTTCAGTAGAGCATGCTTTGAGACTGGACATGATGGCTTTGAGGCACTGCACCCCGCAAGCAATACACAAGGGTCCTTCCTGCTCATCAATCTCACTCTGAACTATGACAGAACCGAAGCTGTCGCATGCTTAGACGCCTTAGCTAAGATCTCCACGAGCGACGTCGAGGAGATCCTGGAAAATATGCCATCCGAGTGGATGACAAAGCGCGAACGAAAAGGCTATATTGACTGGTGGGACTCTAATGCTAGGCTTGACAGAATCAATGCGATCAAAGGGAGGATATGATGAGAGCGTTTAAATACTCAATCATAAAGTACATGCCGGACCCGAAGCGCGGAGAAATCATCAACGTCGGCTTAGTAGTTTTCAAGCGTGACACACTTGACGTACGCGTACTAAACGCTTCGGCGAAGTTGCGCATGCTTGATGGAACCTCAAGTATTGAAGATATAGAGAACCTGAAAGATTCCATCGAATACATATCTAAGCTTTCCGGCTCTGCAGATAGATCGCTTTCTATGCTTAAAAGCTTTAGGTCTCCAAGCTATCTTTCTGAGACTGCTGAATTTGTTATTGACGATGAAAAGCAGTATGAACAGCGCGTTAGAAATCTTTTCAATTTGCTTATCAAGCCTTACTCAGCAAAAGAGAAGGTCACTAGAACACCTAGAATACTCAGCCATCTCAAAGACAAATTTGAGTCAATGGATTTGCTTGCCAAGAGCACAGATGATCTCAGCAAGCACAAGATGGTATATAACTATCCGCTTAACGAAAAAAGCGGATTCAATGCTGACTTCATCCTCAAGAATGGAAAATATCATATCACCGAGGCCATAGACTTCAACGTCAATGATCTAAATTCTAAATTCAAGGAAACATCTGTCAAGGTCATGACATTCATGGAGGGCCGCAAAGCCCTAGGGGAGAAAACAGGTAGCTATTTTGTTTACACTGCAAGTAGTACTGTGGAAAAAGAGATTACTCCTCACCTAAACATGGCCAGCGACTACAGCGATGCGCTATTCAATTTAGCCAACGCCAAAGATGCGGCAAGATATTTTGATATGATTTCGTCGCTCGCGGGTCAAAATCGGCTTATCCATTGAGCGCGCCCGCTTAATTGATCGAAATATATCTATCAAAGCCCGCCGTTGAGCGGGCTTTTTTGCGCCACTTCAAAAATCAGCTGTCTCCCCTTCCATCTCTTCGACGTCTTTGGTATGTCGACCGTCACCCGGTATTGGCTCCCACCGAACCGTCACCGCACCATCATCCTCAAAAGTCAAGTCCAGCTCGTCCGTGGCTGCTAATACTCCGATCACCTCCTCCCACTCCCGATCCCCATCAGTAACCAGGCGATGAATAGTCACCCAGCGTTGAACCTGCGCGACTGGGTGGTTGATCATCTCTGACACACGCAACCCCAAGCGCTCTACCCCGGACATCTCAACTCGTACTGCTGGTTTCGCCTTCGTCTGCGTCACGCTCATACCCTCCCTCAAAACTGTACATCCATCCAGTAATAGCAAAAGCATAACTCACGCCCAATAAAATTAAATTAACCATCGGTATTGACGAATAAATATACCGGTGGTTAACTACATCCATCGAAGCGCAGAACAAGCGCAGCGACAGGGACTGAAAGGCCCCGCCCGCTCTTTAACAGCTTAAGACCCTCGCCATCGACTATCCCGGGAATCACCTGGTAAGCGCGAGCAACAAATAGTCGATGCCATGCCAGCTCTGGAACTGGATATCGCGGGAGAACCCGCCGACTCGAAGCCGAGCAAACGTCAGCAGATCAGGAACACAGGATCAGCCACGCGAGTGAGGCCAAGGGGCGCACTTCAAGCCGTCTCCCTGAAAGGTCCAGCAAAAAGGACATCTATAGGCGACTTGGAGTGAGCAATAACAGATTTCACTGGCAGCCCTTCTCACGAGGGGCTGACGGGCAATCAACTCTCCGGATTTCACCAAATCGGCGTTTAGCTGCCTCATGGGGAAGCTATCAAAATGATAGTATTGCCGGTTCTTCTCACAAGGAATTCACATGAAAGGCATACTCTATGTAGCACCGATGATTTGGCTGGTCGCATCTTGGCTTACCCATGTGGTTGTCTGCTTCAAGACTGCAAGCTGGGGGTTCCTGATTGCCGGAGCTATTTTCTTCCCCGTCGCTGCGGTGCATGGAACTGGCATCTGGTTCGGTGCATGGTGAGTTCGCTGTAGTTTTTTTAGCACGTCCTGCATAACAAACAGCCCGATCCGCTCGGGCTTTTTTGTGCGTGCGATTTACTGATGCCGCTTCTATGAGGCGGCATTGGAAATCAACGGAGAAAAGACAATGGCTCTTGAAGTCGACACTACGGAAGTAACTGGCGGGTACCGGATCATCAATACAGATCGGCATCTGTCATACCAAGGCGTGGCGTTGGTAGTTCGGCGCGACGCACGCCCGACCATTCGTGATTGCGAAATCACTCGTGACGAGGCGCTGAGGCAGGCCAAGATGATGACAGCATCAGAAGAGCTGCTTGAAGCGCTGACGAATCTTGTAGGTCTTGCAAGGCTTGGCGCTGCGCACCTCGACAAGTACACGCAGCGCTTGCCGTCGCCGATGCGGCAATCCTCAAGGCAACCGCATAAATTGCCCGATCCTCTCAGAGAGAGCGCATCGGGGTGTGATCTGTCGGCAACTACCGTCGGCGTCCTGAGCATTTAGCGACGTGGAGGATGTGAGGCCTTTGAAGCGGAGAGCCACTGCAAGGGCAAGCGGGTAACGATGCCGACAGATCACACCCCGATGCGGATGAGTACACACCGCGAAAGCGGCCCCCTGCGTCAATCGCACAGAATCGGTTGTTATCGAGCGCTGGCGAAATGAATACGGATCGTGGAACTCGGCGCTGGAGACGTGACCAGCAAAGCAGATGAATGCGCAGGCTGATGCGTAGTTAACGTCAACGAGCGGCGGATCTGAACAAGGGTATCCATCCCCTAACTCGCGCAAATCGCGAAACACTCGTTATGCCGGGATCAGCTCCGGCCATCTGCGCTTATTCGGCGATAGCCAAAACGAAAGCGGGTCCTTTTGTAGTTTGGGAGCGTGCTCGACGCCTGGAAACTGCCTCCTAACACCTTGAGTAGCCGGTGTGACAGTCGGGAAAGACCGGCACCTATTCCCTATTCCATTCCCAGTCCTCCCCTCGCGCCCATCGGCAATAGCGAGCGGCCGAGGGCTGAGCGAGTGGATTTGATCCCAACCAACAGAGGCTACCATGCCCGACTTCGACCTTGAGCGTTATCAGGACAGCGCCCAAGGCCGGGCGTCTGTCCGCAGCCGTGATGAGTGGGGGAACGAAAAGCCTCGCTACGACGAGTTCGCCCACGACTACGACAACCCAGTCGACCAAAAGGCCCGACGCGAACGCGAGCTGGATCGTCGGCTAAAGCTGAAAGCAAATATCCAGGCATGCATCGCTCAGATGGAGCTGATCTGCCCACCAAAAGGAGGTGCCGCGTGACCAAGCACGAAATTGCGGTCGGCATGATCGACTCGCGTATCCAGAAGCTGATTGAGAACGCCGAAGACTACAGCCTGCACTGTGAAACGCAGATGGCGGTGGAAATGGCTTACGCACTCAGTGCAATCGATTGCAAAGAGCACACGCGCTATACGCAATGCCTGATGTTCATCCGTGCTCGTTCTAATGAAGAGCAACTTGCCAGAATGCGGAGGTGCGCGTGAGTCAGCCAATCGTGAAGTCGCTTATCGACGAGCAGGTCGAAGAGCTCGATGTTCGCACCCAGCCTGCTCAAGTGCGCGGCACCTTCTCCCCGCCTCGCGGCATGCGTGTTGCTGATCTGCCCTACCCGATCAAAGCAGACTGGCTGAAGCGTCGACCAATCAAGGGGTGTGGATGAACGCCAATCAACGCCGACGCCGGTATGTCTTCTGGCGAGGCTCGTTCCCGGTTCTCGCAGGCTTCACCTTTCTGATGCTGGCCCTGTGTCTCGCTGATCGAATCGCCCCGCTGTAATCCCTCTCTATTTTTCAAGGCTGCGAATAGCGCGGCAAGGATTTCATATGTCTGCACAAAACGTTGCACCCGTCATTCATGAGTCGAATCTCCATCTGCTTCCACACGCTGCAACAAGCACCAGTGCTTTGGTTCTCGACGGCGACAGCCTCGACAAAATGATGCGCCTGGCTGAAGTCATGGCGCTGGGCCGGGCAACGCTGCCGAAGCACTTCAACGGCAATTCGGCCGACTGCCTCGCGGTGGTGATGCAGTCGATGCAATGGAAGATGAACCCGTTCGCTGTGGCCCAGAAAACGCACCTGGTGAATGGCGTGCTCGGCTACGAAGCTCAGTTGGTCAACGCAGTGATCACGACCTGCGCGCCAGTCATGGATCGCCTTCATTACGAATGGTTTGGTGCCTGGGAAAAGGTCATCGGCAAGTTCGAGATCAAAACGAACTCGGACGGCAAGCAATACCGCCAGCCTGGCTGGAGGCTGGAAGACGAAGACGGCCTCGGCGTGAAGGTGTGGGCAACGTTCCGCGGCGAAGATGAGCCCCGAGTTTTGGAACTGCTGCTCGCTCAGGCCCGGACGCGCAACAGTACTCTTTGGGCTGACGATCCGCGCCAGCAACTGGCCTACCTCGCAACCAAGCGCTGGTCGCGACTGTATTGCCCTGACGTGATTCTCGGCGTTTACAGCCCTGACGAGCTGGAAGAAAGCGCGCCGCGAGTTCGGGATGTATCGCCGACACGCGGCGCTGAGCCCGGCGACCTTCCACCCTACCCCGACGACAAACTGGCCGAAAACCTGCCGAAGTGGCGGACGGCCGTGGAGGCAGGCAGATCGTCACCTGAACACTTAATCGCAACCGTCAGCAGCAAATACACGCTCTCTGACGAGCAGACCGATGCCATCAACCAACTGAAACCACTCGAAGGTGCCGCAGCATGAAAATCCATAACGTAGCCCAGGGATCCGCCGAGTGGCTCGCACTTCGCGCCGAACACTTCACCGCCTCAGAAGCGCCAGCGATGATGGGGGCTTCGAAGTATCAAAGCCGCACCGAACTGCTAACGCTGAAGAAAACCGGGATTGCGCCGGAAGTGACGCCGCAGACACAGCGCATCTTTGATAAGGGCCACGCGACTGAAGCCCTTGCCCGGCCTTTGGTAGAGGTCATGATCGGCGAAGAGCTTTATCCGGTCGTGGGCACCAGCGGTAACCTGCTGGCCTCAATGGACGGCGCGACCATGATGGGCGAGACATTGTTCGAGCATAAGCTCTGGAATGAATCGCTGGCTGCCCAAGTGCGCGCCGGAGACTTGGCTCCCCATTACTACTGGCAGCTCGAACAACAGTTGCTTGTGAGCGGCGCAGAGCGCGTCATCTTCGTTTGCTCAGACGGCACGGAGCAGAACTTCGTCTCAATGGAATACCGGCCGGTGCCGGGCCGAGCTGCTCAACTGGTTGAAGGCTGGAAACAGTTCGAACAGGACTTGGCCAGCTTTGAACTGGCTAACGCACCTTCGATAGTCGTAGGCAAAGCGCCAGACGAACTGCCCGCCCTGAAAATTGAACTGACTGGCATGGTTACCGCCAGCAACCTCAAAGTGTTCGAAGAGTCGGCTCTCGCCGTCATCGACTCGGTGAAAACCACACTCGAAACCGATCAAGACTTCGCGGACGCAAAGAAAGCCGTGAAGTGGTGCGGCGATGTCGAAGAGGCTGTGACCACGGCTAAAAAGCAGGCGCTGTCTCAAACCGCGACGATAGCCGAACTGTTTTCCTCGCTGGATCGAATCAGCGGCCATGCCAGGGAAACCCGTCTCAAGGTAGACAAGCTGGTAAAAGCGCAGGAACTGCTCGTCAAAACCAACATTAAGCAGAAAGCCGAAATTGCCTTGGCTGATCACATCGCCGCAATTAACAAGACTCTCGGGCGTGTGACGCTGCCGGTTACGCCGGTCGATTTCGCGGGCGCAATGAAGAACAAGCGCACCATCGCAAGCCTGCAGGACGCCGTAGACACTGAGCTTTCACGGGCAAAGATCGATGCAAGCCAGCGCGCCGACAGCATCCGCTTAAATCTGACCAGCCTTGCCGAACACGCAGCTGACTACAACTTTCTGTTCAACGACATCCAGCAACTGGCCCTGAAAGCCAATGACGACCTCGTGGCTCTGATCAAGGTCCGCATCAACGAACACCAGTTGGCTGAGCAAAAGAAAGAAGAAGACCAGCGCGAGCGAATCCGCCAAGAAGAGAAGAAACGTCTTGAGGATAAAGAGGCTCAGCGACAGGCAGCCGCTCAGCGCACTCAGCCATCGGTGGTTACCAAACCAGCACCGGTGGTTGAAAAGTCGCCGCCAGTTGCGCGAGTGACCGCAGTTCCATCCGCCAAGGTTCAGCCCAAGCCTACGCGCCTCGAAGCTCGCGTAACTGACTTGGAGGCACTGGTGAAAGCCGTGGCCGCTGGGCAAGCGCCTATTTCGGTCCTCACGGTCAACTGGCAAAACCTCGACGACCTTGTCGAGTCGCAAGGCTCGGAATTCAACATGCCGGGGGTAACCCTGGAGCAGGTAGCAGCGTGACAGACAACTTCATCCTTGCCGCCAATCAGCGGCAATCTCAACTGGAGGCGGCGAAAGCTGCCTTCTTCGCATCAGGCGGTCAGATGCAGATCGGCCCGGGCGTCCCGGATCATCCACTGCCCCCAATCCGAAAGAGCACCATCGATCCTGAGACGGTGCTAAAGCGGAAGAAGCCAGCGCTCAGCCGCACTGAGCGAGGCACGCTGCGCAAGATGGCGGCCTCGATATGAAATGTCGAAAAGCGAATAATTGCTTTGCACGCGCCGAGCGCAGTTGCCGCGCCCTGCTCAACACCAACCACGTCGCCGTCGTGAACATCGATCCCAGCGGCCTGCAGATCATGGTGAACTGGAAAAGCCACAAGCATATACGCAGCTTGGCGATCGCCAACGCCCTCTTCGACTTCTCCTACCGCTGGACGATCTACATCAGCGCCATGTGTCGGGACGAGCGCGGCGTTGAGTATGTGAAGTCCGTGGAGATATCGCCCGAGGGCATCTACAAGGTCGAGCGGCTGACGGATGCGATCGAGCACTACTACCTTGAACTGCGCGGTAGCTGCAATCAGAACCACCTGGTGGCGTCGGGCTGGATCGCGATACCGGCCGAGATATCCCTCGACGAAGCACAGGCGGCAAGTCTGTTCTACGCGGCCGGTGCTTGGCATCAGGTGAAGGCGGCATGAGGCGGATTAAATCTCGCGTCCGACATGGCCTGCGCCAGTAGCACATACATCTGCCGCCCAGCGGTTTGAAGGAGTCAGGTTATGGCGATGAACCAAGAGCAGCGGAACGACAAGCTCAAGGCCAAGCGAACCAAGTTCGCCGAGAAGGAATTGCGCCATCGGGTTCGGCCAGGCATTGAGGAGACCCTGAAAAGGGTTAGGGCTCGCGCCGACGATATCGAAACCAGTGAGCTTCTGCAGGTCGCCATCCTGAAGATGGATCTGATGGGTGACGTGGAGCTTTCGGAGTTTCTGAAATATCCGCGCCACGAAATCGTAGTTAGCGAATGCGTGGCGCGTGAGATTTACGATCACGGCGTCAGATGCATCCTGAACAACCCGGATCAGGCCGATGACGACCAGATCGAAATCCCTACTTCGTCTTTGTCGACTGCGTGAGCATCCAGCCAAACATGAAGCATCGCATTCGACAGCCGAACGGGGCGAAGGTGTTCGACGCGGCGATGAAGATCATCAAAGGTGTTTGCTACCTCCAAGATATTGGGTCGGAACTTAGTTCCTGCGGCATAGGACTGCGTGACGGCGGGTGCGGCCTTCAATATCCCCTTACATCAAATTCTCATGGCTATCTGATGGATCAGACGGACTCGAATCCCCGATAACGCTTTCAGCATATGCCCGCGCCTTCATCTTCCCCACTGGAGTAAGGTTCAAAGCGCGTATTCCTGTCTGGATCTCTGTCAGACTGAGCCCCTCAGCAATCCACTGATCGATAAATTTGCGCGCCTGATTAAAGCCGAAGACGTTAGCTGAGCCTAAAGGCTGCTCCATGGTAGTCACATCGCGCTGCCTTGGCCGAGCAGACTCCAGCATTCCAACCCGCTTACCGAGAGAGCGAGTGTTCTCAAGAATTTCTGAAAGGATGTCATTCTCAGTTCTTGGTGCAACCACCTCATTTTGGGGAAATTCGTTGAGTGCTCTCGAAAATTCATCCTCAAAACTTGGCCAGTAGACATCAAATATCTTTTCTAAAACCCTTTCCTCCAAGGCATCATCACCTAGGCAAATATTCAATGTTTTGACTAGTTCGCGGACGCTGCTCTCTGTTGGCACCGTGTGATTGAACTGAGCAAGAGGGTCAACCAAGTCAGAGGGCTGAAGATCTACTAGGAAAGTACAAACCCTGCTTCCCGAAAGCCCTTTGGCTAGCGCACCAGTCTCAAAGAGAATCCATGGTTTATTTTTATTCTCTTGGGTTAAGCACACAATTCCCACAGAAACTTCCCGGAGCTTGTCATTGATCTCAGAAAACCAAAGCGAGCCACGGTCAATATGGCGAGTTGAAATCCAGGGATGCGATGCCTGAAGCACGCACTTGATCCAGTCACTCATCACTTCGGCTACAGCAAGGCTCCGCTTGCCGGACCAACTGATAAAAATCTTCACGCAATACACTCCATGATCCGGCTCCATGCCGGTCACCCGTAATACCCCAACTCAAACCAAATAGCCACTATGTCGCATCCGGTAACGGAGAGCGGCGCATGCATGGAGATCACCATGAGCAAGGACACCAAGATTCTGATCCCGGAAATTCCCGGCGAGTGGACTGAGCGCACGCGCAGCGGCCACACCTGCAAGTGGAACGATGGTTGGCACGGCAACCCCCACCGAAACGGCCTGCCTTACGTTGAGCTGACCGCTCCTGAAAAGGGTCTGTACGCTGAACGCATCGACGGCGCTTGGTACTGGGTATCAGGCTGTAACAAGTGCACCGGCAACACCGAAGCCTACAGCTACATCGTCTGCGACAAGCATGACGTTTGCGTGAGTTGCAACGCTCACAGAACCACGCTGGTAGACACCCCTTGGGGTCGGCGTGATGGGTTTATCTGCAAGCCATGCCAAGACGCAATCGATGCAGTAGCCAAGGCTGAGGCGCTGGCTAAGGTCGCGGCCGAGGATTATGACGAGTGGGACTACAGGGCGCAGGACGAGTGCAAATGTCCGCATTGCGCGACCGTGATCCACATCGAAACCGAGGACTACGGTGACAAAGACATGGAGTGCGACACCTGCGGCGGCAACTTCCGGCTTCAGCTCGAATACAGCGTCAGCTTCACCACCACGGTGATCGGCGAACGCGTCACCGCCTAATGCTGATTAATGGTCAACGAGATCGAAGCCCTTCACCAGGTCCCGGCAGTATCGAAGCTCATGCACCGCACCTGGCTTGAACTGATCGAACCACCCCGCCTCCTCTTCGTCCAGATCACTCGCCGCCTGCTCTGAAAGCTCGTCGATATCGATACCCATGCTCGCTGCTGTTGCGAATACAGCAACCAGCGCCTGCTTCAGTTCCATTGCGTGCTTGTCGGTCATGTCGGAACCCTCGTGGGTTGAGATATGAGCTTAGACCTGCAATGCGCCTGGCTTTAAACCGCGTGGCTATAACGGTTATTCCGAAGTGGCATTTCCATTAGGCGACGTGAGTTCCGTATCAACTCTTCAATTCACCGATGCAGAATGCGGTGAGGTGGTCATCGGCACTGTAGATGACGGATACAGCATCAGCACCTTCTTGAATCACCACGTTCTGGGCCGTTACTGCCTCAGCCTTGTAAAACGGGCCATGTACTCGGCAGGCATCAATGTTGTTGCGAGTTGCAAACCAGAAATTGCGCATATTCGACTCCCGTAACCATAGGTATTGAGATGCCCTTATATATAGAACTCCAACGACTCACGCCACCCCTGCAAGGATGACCTATGAACATCTACCGGCACACCTTCACGGCTGTCTGCCCATCGGACGGCGATACGATCATCTACAACTTGGAAATCCGCTCGCGTGTGGTGGTGATGGTTGAGCACATCAAGACAGCCACGGCGCTGATCAAGTCTGGGTATCACGAGCGAATTGCTGACGAACTGTCGGAACGCTTCGGCGGGGACCAGACGATCATCGCCACACACCAGGGCGTGGAAATAGAGACCGTGAGGCTGAGCGGATGATTCATTACCACGGCACACCGATTGGTGGTAAGCGCGAGGATGCCGCAAAGTTCCTGGCCGGGCGTCACGCGCTGGTTCCCTTCCCGCGTCAGGACGACATGGGCATTGTTGCCGATGCCTGCAAATCTTTTGTATTCGACAACGGCGCGTTTTCAGTCTGGAAGAAAGGCGGCGAACTGGATATCGATGGTTACATCCGGTGGGTAGAGGACTGGCATCGCCACCCAGGATTCACATGGGCGCTGATCCCTGATGTGATCGACGGCGATGAGCAAGCAAACGACACTCTTATTCGGCAGTGGCCAGAAGAGTTGCGCGGTGTGCCGGTATGGCACTTGCATGAATCGCTGGAGCGCTTGCAGCGACTGGCAAGGTGTTGGCGAACGGTTGCAATTGGCAGTTCGGGACAGTGGTCAACGCCAGGAACAACGCCGTGGTGGAAGCGAATGGCCGCGGCAATGGACGCCATCTGTGACGACCACGGGAGGCCAGCCTGCAAGCTTCACGGCTTGCGGATGCTGGACCCAGCCATTTTCCAGTATTTGCCCTTTGCGTCGGCCGACTCCACCAACGCCGCTGTGAATGGCGGCAGCATCAGTCGGTTCGGAATGTATGCCCCGCCAACTGCAGGTCAGCGAGCCAACGTCATTGCGGACAGGATTGAGGCGCACAACAGTTCGCCAATCTGGCAGCCCGAGACTCAGGTTGAGATGGCGCTCTGAGCAGCTAGCCCAACCGAGCTCTTAGGTCCGCAAGATAATCACGTGCATATCCGCGTCGCTCAAGACCTCCGGGTGCATCATCACTCCAGAGTGATGCAAGCGCCTCTTCAATGGCGATGTCGGAAAACGTGGTTCCTAATCGCTTCAGCACTGCCAACAACAAGTGCTCAATAGCGTCAATCTGCGCTTGGTTCGTCATTCCAAATTTCCCCTGTTTGGCCCTATGCCGGGCAACACAAATACCTCACTTCATCGAATCACGCCACCTATCTGAACCCGCATGGCGGCGCATGCATGGAGATCTCCCATGGAATATGAACTACACCTAGGCGACTGCCTGGAGGTGATGCGCGGCCTGCCCGCCAACTCGGTAGATAGCGTTGTAACCGACCCGCCCTATGGCATCCGCTTCATGGGCAAAAGCTGGGATGGTCAAGACATCGAGGACCGCGCCGCTTACAGGGCCAGCATGCCGTCACACGCAGGGGCTTGCGGGCCGAATGGCGGTCACCGCTCGATCGCAGCGGGGCTGGTAAATATGACCTTACGCCAGCGGCGATGGGTGCCTTTCAAGCCTTTACGCTGGAATGGGCAACCGAAGCGCTGCGAGTACTCAAGCCTGGCGGGCACCTGCTTTCGTTCGCCGCGGCCCGCACCTACCATCACATGGCAGTCGGTATCGAAATGGCAGGGTTCGAGATCCGCGACCAGATTATGTGGGTGTTCGGCTCAGGCTTCCCGAAGTCACACAACCTGAAAGGCGATCACGCTGGCTGGGGGACTGCTCTCAAGCCAGCGCATGAGCCAATCTGCATGGCGCGCAAGCCCTTCCCCGGCACCGTCGCTGCCAACGTGGCCGAGCACGGCACCGGTGCAATCAACATCGATGCATGCCGCGTTGCGCCGACAGGCGAAAGACTCGGTGGCGGTGATGAGAATGGCAAGGTATCTAAGCCAGAAGGTTGGGCCAGACCATGGATGAACGATCCGGCTCACGTAGCAGCACACGGCGCAAAGGTTGCGGCTAACGTCGACAAGGCCAGCCAGCTGGGTAGATGGCCAGCGAACCTGATCCACGATGGCAGCGACGTTGTGGTAGCCATGTTCCCCGCAGAGGCTGGTGCCGCCGCACCGGTAAAAGGTACCGAGAGCAGCTCGCCAGATAAGCACACCTACGGCGAGTACTCCCGCGTCGAGGGTGCGTTTCACGGTGATACCGGCAGCGCCGCCCGCTTCTACTACTGCGCCAAGACTAGCCGAGCCGATCGCCACGAAGGCCTGATCGATCCCGGCCCACAGTTCAAACAGGGCACCACGCTTCGCAAGGTCGAAACCACTGACACAAAGGGCAACAACCACCCCACGGTAAAGCCCACGGAACTGATGGCCTATCTGCTCCGGCTAGTCACGCCACCAGGCGGCAAGACACTGGACCCGTTCATGGGATCGGGCAGCACTGGCAAGGCGGCAGTACTCGAGGGATTTGAGTTCATTGGGATCGAGCAAGACGCCGCCTACATGGCGATCGCCAGAGCGCGAATCGCCTACGCCAAAGCAAAGAGTCAGCGCCAACAGCAAGAGCAGCACTTACAGGAACAGCAGCTGAACCTGTTCAGCGCTTACCCCCTACCGACTATCGAATCACACCACACCACACCGGCGAAAATGATCATTGGTGGTCAAGGCCTCCAATGTTCAGCGGGTAATTGAAGGTCCTGCCAACCATTGCCGAATATCTGACCTGAATGGTATCTCACGCCAATCTAGCAAAGTTGCCCGCCCCCATGAACGAATATTATGATTTTTGCTTTATAACACCCGTCGACGGATCAAACTCAAACACACTTACACCCAAATTCATTGATCTCTCAACACCAGAACCAACTGGAACAATTAGGATTGCATGAATTCTTTGAGTCGAATCAGTAACTCTAACCAGATCGGTATACATGCGCACATTACGCAAGACCTGAACAATCCCGCGCTGTACAACCGTTGGTGATCGTGAATTCTTCACTTCTACAATATAATCTGTATTGCCGTGAGTTATTACGGCATCCAGTTCAGTGGTTCCGCCACGCGTCCGTATTGACATATCATGTCGTACAATGCCACGAGGCAAAGGCCCACGGTCTGAGACCAGAGCGGCTATTGCTTTAGCTGAAAAAGCCATATTGATATCGGCTTGCTTCGCCGGGTCGAAATTTTTGATATAAGTCTGTGGGCTGCCACGAGGCAAATAGTGATCAACGTCATATATCTGATTTTTGCCGACTTCTCTACCGTTTGAATCGGTTGCAAGCACAGGATCCGAAGCTAAGTCCACCTCCGCAGATTTTTCTGCTCCCGCTCCACCAGATTGCTCTTTATTGGACTCGGCCCCGGAGACGCCGGACCTTTCAGGATCTAGATTCTTTGGCGTCGGATCTTTTTGCCTCTCTTCAGCAGAGGAGCTAAGATCCGACCCTGATGCTGGCGTCCCCAAATCATCATCCTGAGCATTCTCAGTTACAGAGTCTTTCTCCTCTAATGTTTTGTCCTCAACAGCTTCTGCTAGAGCTTTAGTTCTGATTTCCTCTTGAGATTGCTGCGACAAATAGTCCCAGTACTTATCTCGATTTGTAAACATGGCTGCCAACTTCTCAAGAAACTGAAGCTCAGTCACCAAAGTGGCAACGATGAATATTGACAAGCCATAGGTCCAAGTATTATTAGCCCCAAAAGCTAGAGACAGTACCAACGTACTACCGATTAATTTCTCGGTAGAGACCGTTCCTGTCGCAGTACCGCAATGGATTATTATCCATAGAAGCCCTGTAATTCCGAACACTTGTGCTAGAAGCGTTGCCCCTTCAGAAATACTTAAAGGGAAAGCACCTCCTGAAATTAAAAAATAACAACCGAATGCGGCACATATTGCTATCGCAACCACGCTTACCATAATTACACGCAAAGCCTGTTGCAGCATCTCAAAGTTTCCAATGCCTATACTGGCGTTATGCCAGATCCCAGCTGCATCAAACACTATTCGCAAGCAAATAGCCACTATCCTGTATCCTGAAATGGGATGGCGCCCCTTTGGAGAAAATATGAATGAGCTGGCTCTTTTCGCAGGCTCTGGTGGCGGAATACTCGGAGGCCACTTGCTCGGGTGGCGAACCGTCTGCGCCGTTGAGCGTGATGCCTACTCAGCACAAGTTCTGGCGCAACGACAAAACGATGGAGCCCTCCCAACTTTCCCGATTTGGTCTGACGTGTGCAGTTTTGACGGAAGACCATGGCGCGGACTTGTTGACGTGGTTTCTGGCGGATTCCCGTGTCAGGACATATCAGTTGCCGGGAATGGTGCAGGGATCGATGGGGCAAGGTCCGGGCTCTGGCGTGAAATGGCGCGAATCATCAGCGAGGTACGACCTAAAAAGGTGTACCTGGAAAACTCACCTTTGCTTGTGGGAAGAGGACTTGCCTTGGTCCTCGGTGACCTTGCCCAAATGGGGTATGACGCGCAGTGGTGCATTGTTTCAGCATCCGACACTGGAGCGCCCCATCAGCGGGACCGGGTTTGGCTTGTTGCCCACACCAGTTGCATGGGACAGCAGGAGGGGGGATTGCCCGTCAGAGAGAGCAAGGAGGTCTCCGAGACTGGTAACCGCGGCGATGCTCTGGCCTACGCCGACGGTGCACGGCAACCACAACCACAACCAGCCAGGCAGCAGCAGCAGCAAGAACGCAGGTTGGGGCCTAAGCAGCGCCGTGAAGCAGTGGCCGACTCCGGTGGCCAGCATGGCGAAAGGCTCATCGCCAGCGGCACTGACGCGAAAGTCCGGAGCGGACCGATCGAACGATCGATTGGACCACGCAGTTATGGCCTCCGACGGTGGCCAACTGAACCC
This sequence comes from Pseudomonas maioricensis, assembly GCF_022790535.1. Taxonomy (GTDB): domain Bacteria; phylum Pseudomonadota; class Gammaproteobacteria; order Pseudomonadales; family Pseudomonadaceae; genus Aquipseudomonas; species Aquipseudomonas maioricensis. The sequence goes on along the minus strand of NZ_LOHG01000008.1, from coordinate 145,569 downwards.
GCAATGGGTCGAGTGGCTAATGGGGTGGCCCATCGGGTGGACCGAATTAAAGCCCTTGGCAATGGACAAGTTCCGAGAGTGGCAGCTGCAGCATTCGCCATACTAACTGACAACGAATGATGGCGGTTATCAAGTTCGCGCTTTCAATCATTCAAAATCGACGACCTCGATATCAAAGCTCCCTTTAACCATAATCGCCCTCTGTATCCTTAAACCGGGCCTTACGCTCTTAATAATAGCTATTAGCTGGATCTGCTTCTCGGCACTCATCCTCTCTCCTATGATCACAGATTTAACAGACATCGCAGAGTACTCTAGGAGAACGCCAAGATCATTATCTCTACTATCAAAGTCTATTAAACGCAGCTCTTCCTCATAGCTCCAAGCAATAGGTTTAGTAGCAAGCATTTTTTGGTATATTTCGCGAAGACGCTCCGAAGCGCATTTAAAGCCTACGGTATACATTTCTAAATCAGCGCTACGATCGTCACCATAAAAATTGGACAGCGTCTGCGTTTCGAAGTAGGCATCATTATTCCAGTCGCGCTGATCGTAAAGCATTGCCATTACCGAGGCATCTATCACAGCGGGCGAATCTTCATACAGCACCTTGTACACCCTCGCATCTCGTCCTGCCGGGATGATTAAGTCCGGATCAAACTCTACACAGAACCCCCTTAGTCCGTCTCCGTAGTGAGCCCACATCAGGAGGTTATTGTTACGTTCGCTGAAGCAAGAGATCCTCGCCCGCTCGATAAACAGTTCTATTATGGGCTCCCCTTCCTCCAGACTTTCTGCAAATTCAGGATAGTGTTCTTTGACGAGATCATCCTCGGGATCGCTAAACCCCCAAGCGTTTAGTACCGCTATCAGGCGATCAGATGGATCGGAGAGTAAAGGAAAGCCATAGATAATTTCACACCGACACTCAAAGGGATCATTGAAAGCAGAGTGGTGATTCAAAAAGATATTGTTCGCACTTAAATTATTTAAAGAATATTTATCCACACGACAGTATTTGTACAAAGGCACGATCTCCATATTTCTAGCGATCTCAGATTACCTCACCCATCTATAAATCCATAACATAACGTCCAGCACCTCTCAGGAATAGCGCCATGCATCGAATCAACCTCTGCGGGCCAATGACTGGCCTACCCGAGTACAACTTCCCCGCCTTCGCCGCTGAAGCCGCCCGCCTCCGCGGCCTGGGTTTCGATGTGGTTAACCACGCCGAGATCAACCCAGACGGCGCATCGTGGGAGGAGTGCATGCGCCGCGACGTGCCCCTGCTCGTGACCTGCCATCATGTGGCCACCCTGCCCAGCTGGGACAAATTGCAAGGCGCACAGTTGGAAGTCTACGTCGCCGATCGCCTGGGCATTCGCGACAGCCCGGCGCACACCATCACTGAATACCAGGTGCAACCATGCTCAGGCGTCTAATCGTCACCAAAGATCAGGACGATCAAGGTCGCGACGATTAGCGCGGCGAAGAACAGCATCAAGACAAACCACAAAGCCAGCTCGTGCATGGGATCTCCCCAGTTGAACGAGCTTGTACGGCTAGCGGCATCGAAGCCTTGCCACCAAAAGCGACTCGTTTATAACTCGCTCAGCAGCATCCGCAATCAGGCTCGGCGAGTCCTCCTCTTCGCCTAACAACTCCAGCTTCGCCTGAACCGCTAAGGCATATGGATCAAAACCGAGCCTGAATGCTGCACTAAATACCGCCACGAGCGTGTGGCAGTAGATGCATTCCTGTGTGGTGCTCATTACCCCTCCCTGACCATCGACACCGGCCGCCAATAGTCCATGAGCGGCCTCCGTTCTTTTAAGTGAAGCTGGCTTTCGCCAGACCCACAAACATACGGCCGATGAACGTCGCGATTTGTGACAGTCGGCTCACTACCAGCAATCCAAAGCCAGCCGCTGTAGCGATAAGGACGCAGTCATGCCCGAAGAAATCAAACTGATCGCAGCAGCGCCAGTTGTGCGCGATGAATACGGGATGTTTGCGCATCCTGAAATGCCCGACTTCGACGAAGGCGACGGAGAAAAATGCAAAGCCTGGATCGCTGAACAAAGTCTTCAAGTGAAGATGGTATCGCTCGAGTATCACAGCGACGAATCGGTATCTGAGCGCTACTTCGAAGCAGGCGATCCCGACTGCAGCTACTGGGAGCCGGACCGGCCAGACGGCGAAAACTGGTTCTGCCTCGCAATTCACGATACCGATGACGGCCCAGTCTGCTGGTGGGCGCGTCGAGAGGTGGCTTAATTTAGTCGGGAAACCGACAGTTTAGGTGCGAAACCATAGACCTCCATCACCGAGGTACACCCAATGAGACATTTCGCAGACGTATCGCCACCATCGCTCGAGTACACACAAGATCGTCCAGAAATCGCTTTCTAAAAGAAACTGACATTTGGACTGAAAGGTTACGCAAGCGTGCACTAATCGATATTCACACTCGACAAGCTTTACGCATGCAAATAGCGCATGCCTGCGCGATAAACGACATCTAACCCCTCCCCCTACTTCAAGCCTGCCGGTGATCGGCGGGCGGAGAATTCTTATGGCCGATCAAAAACACCTGCTGCGAGAAGCAGCTATTGAAGCGATCTCCGATGTCGCGTTGCACCTGCCGCTCGACTGCCAGATGTTTCTCATCGCTCTCCGGCCGGGCAAGGCCGATTTCGACCTGGTATTGCCGTCGCCCGAGGCGAACCTGAACAACGCGCTAGACGCGCTGCGCCGCAACGGCCTGAGCATCGATGGTGATAACGCCTATAAGCGTGACCTGCTTGACGCAACGGTTGGCGCGATGGCCTTGGGCGTGCAGAACACCAACCCTCCCCCGGCCGGACACTGGGGCCAGCGCTTCTGGGATATCGGACGCGAAGAACGTGCGCTGTGCGAGGAGCTGGTCGCAGCCTTGAAGCTCACCCGCAAGAACCTGCGGGCCTGCCAGGCAACCATTCACCTGTGCGGCGGATTCGATCCGGCCTATGTGAACGACGCCCAGGCGGCGATGAAGGTTGCCGACGAAGCGCTCAGCAAGATATCCGCCTAACCCCTTCTGCCGCCCGGAGCATTACGCCTCCAGACCAACCGAGGACGCGATCATGGCCGCCCTACAGAAAATCACGGACTTACCAGAACCGGACAAATTGACCGAGAAGCAAATGGCCGATCGGCTCGGCACGACCGTTAAGGCGCTCCAAGCAAGGCGTGGCCGCGGGCAAATACCCAACGGCGTCTGGAACAAGATCGGAAATCACATTATTTACAGCGTCAGGAGATATGACGAATGGCTAGAAAGTCTGTGGGTCTCCCCGCCGGGCTTGATCTCAGGGGGGAGACATTCCGTTTCCGGTTCAGTTGGAACGGTAAGCGCTGCTCCGAAACGCTCACGTATCCCCCCACGAAAGCGGGGATCCAGGCTGCCACCCGTTTTAGAGATCAAGTAGTCGGCCTGATTAAGCACGGCCTGATGACGGACCAAAAATACGCCGAGCTGTTTCCTGACTCGGCAATCGCTGCCGATGCGACGGTTCTGTTCGGCGAGTATGTCCAGCTCTGGCTCGATGGGAGAGAGATCGAGGAAGGTGCACGCAGCAACTATGTAGGCACCATGAATCTGTACTGGATGCCGCACTTGGTGCTCACTCCGGTCAGCACCATCACCACCATGATGCTCAGGCGCGTCATCGGCAAAATTGATTGGTTCTCGCAAGGAGTGAAGCGGAACGCGATAACCAAACTTAAAACCATTTTGGATGACGCCGTTCGCGAGGATCTACTGGACAAAAATCCGGCTGAGCTTCTGGACATGCCAAAGCGGAAGGCACCTAATCCTGACCCACTAACAATTGAAGAGGCCAACAAGATCATCGCCTGCTTGTACGCTGCCGAGCATTGGCCGAGCCACATCTATGCGGCGTTCTTCGAGTTTGCCTTTTTTACCGGCATGCGACTGCAGGAAGTCATTGCGCTGCGCTGGGACGAGATTGATTTCGAAAAACGCCAGGCACGCGTATGTAGGGTGATCGTTCGTGGCGAGATCAAGGAGCGCACAAAGACACGAAAAAACCGCTACGTGCTGCTTAACGATCGGGCAATTCACGCCCTTCGCTTTGCGCAATCCTATCTGGACCGGAGAAAACAGGGGAAAGGCAAGCTCAAGGACTTTCCGTACTGCTTCCCGCCGTCCAAGAACACTGTGCACATCCGGCAGACCTCCGACCTTCACAAGCAGTGGATTCCGACTCTGGTCAAGTTAGGGGTGCGACACCGGCCGCCTTACAACTGTCGTCACACTTATGCGACAATATGCATAATGTCTGGAATGAATCCCTCTTTTATCGCCCAACAGCTCGGACACTCAGTCCAGATGCTGCTCTCGACATATGCGCGCTGGCTTAGCTCAAGTGGCGATTGGGGTGAGATGGAAAAGCTTAATATTGGTCCAGAGTTGGTCCAAGGCACAAACCAGAGCCGCGTAACTAATTGAAAGGTAAGGTAATTGATCTCCACAGCGAATATCACCATGCAGTTCGGCGCCAAGCCCTTGTTCGAGAACGTCTCGGTCAAGTTTGGTGCCGGTAACCGTTACGGCCTGATCGGCGCCAACGGCTGCGGTAAATCCACCTTCATGAAGATCCTGGGCGGTGATCTGGAGCCTTCCGGTGGGCAAGTGATGCTCGAACCGAACGTTCGTCTGGGTAAACTGCGCCAGGATCAGTTCGCCTACGAAGAATTCACCGTGATCGATACCGTGATCATGGGTCACGAAGAGCTGTGGAAGGTCAAGGCGGAGCGTGACCGCATCTACTCGATGCCGGAAATGACCGAAGAAGACGGCATGGCTGTCGCCGAGCTGGAAACCGAATTCGCAGAGATGGACGGTTACACCGCCGAATCCCGCGCTGGTGAGTTGCTGCTGGGTCTGGGTATCGGCATCGAGCAACACAATGGCCCGATGAGCGAAGTGTCACCAGGCTGGAAACTGCGTGTATTGCTGGCGCAGGCGTTGTTCTCCGATCCTGAAGTACTGTTGCTCGACGAACCGACCAACCACCTGGACATCAACACCATTCGCTGGCTGGAAAACATCCTGACCCAGCGTAACAGCCTGATGATCATCATCTCTCACGACCGTCACTTCCTGAACAGCGTGTGCACCCACATGGCTGACCTGGATTACGGCGAGCTGCGCCTGTTCCCGGGCAACTACGACGAGTACATGACCGTGGCGACCCAGTCCCGCGAGCAACTGCTGTCGGACAACGCCAAGAAGAAAGCGCAGATTACCGAGCTGCAATCGTTCGTCAGCCGCTTCTCGGCCAACGCCTCGAAAGCCAAACAGGCCACGTCCCGCGCCAAGGCAATCGACAAGATCCAGCTGGCTGAAGTCAAGCCTTCGAGCCGTGTCAGCCCGTTCATCCGCTTCGAGCAGACTAAAAAGCTGCACCGTCAGGCGGTCATCGTCGAGCGCATGGCCAAAGGCTTCGACGGCAAGCCGCTGTTCAAGGACTTCAGCTTCCAGGTTGAAGCCGGCGAGCGCGTTGCGATCATTGGCCCGAACGGTATCGGCAAAACCACCCTCCTGCGCACCCTGGTCAACGAATTGACCCCGGACGCCGGTAGCATCAAGTGGACCGACGCTGCGGAGCTGGGTTACTACGCTCAGGATCACGCCCACGACTTCGAAAACGACGTCACGCTGTTCGACTGGATGGGTCAGTGGACTCAAGGCGAGCAGATGATCCGTGGCACCCTAGGCCGGATGCTGTTCTCCAACGACGAGATCCAGAAGTCGGTGAAGGTGATTTCCGGTGGTGAGCAAGGCCGGATGTTGTTCGGCAAGCTGATCCTGCAAAAGCCGAACGTACTGATCATGGACGAACCGACCAACCACCTGGACATGGAATCCATTGAAGCGCTGAACCTGGCGCTGGAAAACTACCCGGGCACGCTGATCTTTGTCAGCCACGACCGTGAGTTCGTGTCCTCGCTGGCCACTCGAATCATCGAGCTGACCCCGGACGGCGTAACCGACTTCAGCGGCACCTACGATGACTACCTGCGTAGCCAGGGTGTGGTGTTCTGATAGAGGCCTTGTAGGAGCTGCCGAAGGCTGCGATGGCGATCTATCAGGCTAAATGCTTCGCAGCCTGCGGCAGCTCCTACAGGAAGTGCATTCCCATTCAAAGGACTGCATTCAGGTTATAAAAGCCTCAAAACGAAAAAGCCCGGTCAATCTGACCGGGCTTTTTTCATTTCCAGACAAGCATTACTTGAGCTGCAACACCTCAATCCACAACGCGCCCTTGCCGGACTCGGCTTCACTGACACGTTTCAGTGCGCCCTTGTCGCCCACCCCGTAAACACCCACCTTTTCGGCTTTCTCACCGGTCACCAATAGCCATTTACCATTGGGCGAGAAGGCGATGTTGCGTGGCTGCTTCTCTTCCACCGGGTAGTTATCAAGGAAGGTCAGCGCACCGGTTGCGCCATTGACAGCGAATGCTGATACCGAACTGGTGGTGCGTTCAGTCATGAACAGCAACTTGCCGTCTGGCGACAAACGCAGGTCAGCCGCCCAGATGCGCGGCGTCGGATCGTCTTTCAAATCGTTGTTGCTCGCATCACGCACTTCGCCGTGGGCCAGCTTCAGACGTTCGGGAATACCGCTGGCTTGTGCGACTTGCGTCAACGCACCGGTTTTGTCGTCAATCGAGAACGCTGTGACAGTGCCGCTCATCTCGCCGTCGACAAACAGAAACTTGCCATCACTGGAAAACGCCAAATGCCGTGGCCCGGTTTTGGCAGGCACGCTGACGAAACCACTGCCGATTGGCGTCAGCGCTCCGGTCTTGTCGTCCAGCCGATACTGCAGCACGTGGTCGGCACCGAGATTACCGGCGTAGGCAAAACGGTTGCTCGGGTCGGTGCGTACAGAGTGCGCATGCGGACCGGTTTTGTAGGTCTGGATTTTGTCGTCAGGCTTCTTCGCCGCATCAATAGCCTGAACCGTGATGGCGTCAGCACCGTAAGACGCGCCCATCAAAAAGCGACCGCTGCGGTCAGTAGACAGGTAAGCGAGGCTCTCGGCCAGCGGGCCTCGGGACAGCTCAGTCAAGTGCCCGCTTTTGGCATCAATGCTGAAGCCCAGGACCTGGAAGGGTTTGACCCGCAACGCGGCATAAAGAACTTTACCGTCAGGGCTGATCGCCATCGGGTTAACCATATCCCCCGCTTTGGTCTGCTCCACCAGACTCAGCTTACCGCTCGCTTCATCTAGGCTGTACTGGGAAATCAGTCCGTCAACCGGGCTGGAAATGTAAGCGAAAGTCGAGGCGCTGGCGTTCATGCTTAATCCGTAGACAACGGCCGCAGCCAGGAGAAGAGGTTTGCTCACAGGAGGATCCTTTGTTTTTATGATTGTGGTCAGTCATCCTATGACCACCTGAGAATTCCAGCAATTACTGTTTTATAAATTGTTGCGCCTTTACATCGTTAGCATGCTTTCATTTGTTTGCGTGCAAGGCCATGATGTGGCCACTCCCTACCGCCTGCCAGCGAAAGAGCCCCATGTCTGTTGCCACCCCGCCGCCCGTTGCACAGCCCAGCTCCATGACGATCACCCTGCAGATCGTTTCCGTGGTTTTCTACACCTTCGTTGCCTTCCTCTGTATCGGCTTGCCAATCGCGGTGTTGCCCGGTTATGTGCATGACCAGCTAGGCTTCAGCGCAGTAGTCGCGGGCCTTGTGATCGGCTCCCAATACCTGGCCACCCTGCTCAGCCGCCCAACGGCAGGCAAGATCTGCGACACCATCGGCACCAAGCTCGCCGTGGTGTACGGAATGTCCGGTATCGCGATCAGCGGCGTGTTGACCCTGGCCGCAGCGCTGCTCGAACACCTGCCCGAAGTCAGCCTGACCATCCTCATCGTTTCCCGGCTGTTCCTGGGCGTCTCGCAAGGCCTGATCGGCGTGGGCAGCATCAGTTGGTGCATCGGCAAGGTGGGACCGGAGCACACGGCCCGGGCGATTTCCTGGAACGGTATCGCCTCCTACGGTGCAATCGCCATCGGCGCGCCGCTGGGCTACCTGATGAGTCATGAGCTGGGCTTCTTCACCCTGGGTATCGCGCTGACGGTGATGGCCTCCCTGTCATTGCTGGTCATCCGTAAACAAACGGCACCGCCGGTGATCAAGGGCGAGCGCCTGCCCTTCTGGTCGGTGTTTGGGCGCATTGCACCTTACGGCCTGAGCCTGACCCTCGCGTCGATCGGCTACGGAACCATGACCACCTTCATCACCCTGTTCTACGTCAGCCGCGGCTGGGAAGGTGCAGCCTGGTGCCTGAGTGTCTTTGGCGTATGTTTTATTGCCGCACGGCTTTTGTTCATCGGCGCGATCAATCGGCTGGGCGGCTTTACCTCAGCCATTCTGTGCATGGCAGTGGAAACGCTGGGGCTGGTGTTGCTGTGGATTTCGCCCAATACCGCCTTTGCACTCACCGGCGCGGGCCTGACTGGCCTTGGATTGTCACTGGTGTATCCAGCGCTGGGTGTCGAAGCGATCAAGCAAGTGCCGTCCAGTAGTCGCAGTGCTGGCTTGAGTGCTTACGCAGTGTTCTTCGATCTGGCGCTGGCGATTGCCGGACCCATCATGGGCGCAATCGCATTGGGGTTGGGCTATTCGTGGATTTTCTTCTTTGCTTCGCTGCTGTCGATTGGCGGACTGGGCCTCACGGTGCTGCTGTCTCGCCGTGCGAAGGCCCAGGTCAGCGGGGCATAAAAAAGATGAACTGGTGCATCACGTGCCAGTCCGATCTACATACCCGTTTATAGGAGCATCCGCGTGCCCCCTGATCCAGCTGGCGTTAATGCCGACGTAGTGGACATGAGTGATATCCCTGATATTCATCGCTTGCGCGTGCTGACGGTGAATACCCACAAAGGCTTTACCGCGCTCAATCGCCGTTTCATTTTGCCCGAGCTGCGCGAGGCCGTTCGCAGCACCAGCGCCGACCTGGTCTTCCTTCAGGAAGTATTGGGCAGCCATGAACGGCACGCGTCCCGACACGCTGACTGGCCGGAAACCTCTCACTACGAATTTCTCGCCGACAGTATGTGGAGTGACTTCGCCTACGGTCGCAATGCGGTATATCCCGACGGTCACCACGGCAACGCGATACTGTCCAAATACCCGATTCTGCAACATCGTAATCTGGATATTTCGATCACCGGACCCGAGCGTCGCGGCCTGCTGCATTGTGTTCTACAAGTGCCTGGCCATGATGAAGTCCACGCCATCTGCGTACACCTGAGCCTGCTGGAAAGTCATCGTCAGCTACAACTGGATTTACTCTGCAAGCTGCTGGACTCTCTGCCCAGCCATGCACCGGTAATCATCGCGGGGGATTTTAACGACTGGCAGTTGCGCGGCAACAAACGCCTGGCCCGTTGTGAGTATTTACACGAGGTGTTCGAGCGCCATCACGGCGCGCTCGCCAAATCCTATCCTGCGCGCTTCCCGATGCTGCGTCTGGACCGGGTTTACCTGCGTAACGCCACCAGCCATGAACCGCGAATTCTGGGTAACAAGCCGTGGACGCACCTCTCGGACCACCTTCCCTTAGCGGTTGAAGTGCATCTGTAATTACAGGTCTGTTGAAGTGAGGCCTGATCCGGTCGCATTCCGACGCGGCGACGAAAGATAACGCTGAGTATCTGAAAATACTGCATCGACTGATTCGCGGGCAAGCACCGCTCCCACAGGTGATCGAGGTCCATCTATGGGAGCGGTGCTTGCCCGCGATAAATGCAGCGCGGTTTTTCAGATTAAGCGATTAGCCCTCACTCGCCCTCGGCTTGAGAATCAACACCGCCAGCGGTGGCAGGTTCAACGACAGAGATACAGGCTGACCATGGCTCTTGATCTCGTCAGCATGCACACCGCCGCCATTGCCCAGGTTTGAACCTGCGTACATTTCTGCGTCGCTGTTAAGCAACTCGACCCAGTTACCGCCATAAGGCACACCCACGCGATAAGCCTCGCGCGGTACCGGCGTGAGGTTGGCAACCACCAGCAAAGGTTCGCCCTCCTTACTCCAGCGCATGTAGGCGAACACGCTGTTGGCGGCGTCGTCGCCGATCAGCCACTGGAAGCCCATCGGCTCGGTGTCGCGCTCGTGCAGTGCTTTTTCTTCGCGATAGACCCGGTTAAGGTCGCTCACCAGTTTTTTCACTCCGATGTGCTCGGCGTATTGCAACAGGTACCAGTCCAGTTGCTCATCATGGTTCCATTCACGCCATTGCCCAAACTCACAGCCCATGAACAATAGTTTCTTGCCGGGATGAGTCCACATGAACGTCAGATAAGCCCGCAAGTTGGCAAACTTCTGCCAGCGATCACCGGGCATTTTGTCGATCAGCGAATGCTTGCCATGAACCACTTCGTCGTGAGAAATCGGCAGGATGAATTTTTCGGACCAGGCGTACATCAGACCGAAACTCAGCTCGCCGTGATGGTGCGCCCGATGCACCGGGTCCTGCTGCATGTAGTGCAGCGTGTCGTGCATCCAGCCCATGTTCCACTTATAAGCAAAGCCCAGACCTCCCTGTTGCGTGCTCTGGCTGACGCCAGGCCAGGCGGTAGACTCTTCGGCGATCACCAGTGTACCCGGCGCTTCCAGAGCGACGACATCGTTGAGGTGGCGCAAAAAGTCGATTGCCTCAAGGTTCTCACGACCACCAAAACGGTTGGGCACCCACTCACCGGCTTTCCGCGAATAATCGCGATAAAGCATCGATGCCACAGCGTCCACTCGCAGGCCGTCGATATGGTAATGCTTGAGCCAGTGCAGAGCCGAAGCCAGCATGAAACCGTGTACTTCGGTGCGCCCGAGGTTGTAGATCAACGTGTCCCAGTCCTGATGAAAGCCTTCCTGGGGGTTGGCGTATTCGTACAGGGCGGTGCCATCGAACTGTGCCAGTCCGTGGGTATCGGTAGGAAAGTGCGCAGGCACCCAGTCCAGAATCACGCCGATTTCTGCCTGGTGGCACGCGTTGACGAACGCGGCGAAATCTTCCGGTGAACCATAACGTGCAGTCGGTGCGAATTGGGCGAGAAGCTGATAGCCCCACGATCCGCCAAACGGGTGTTCCATGATCGGCATCAGCTCGATATGGGTGAACCCCAGTTCTTTCACATAAGGGATCAAACGATCAGCCAGCTCACGCCAGTTGTACTGACGCCACTGCCCTTCATCGTTCTGTTCCATCTGCCATGAGCCAGCATGCAGCTCATAGATCGACAGCGGCGCATTGGCCGCATGACGATCACCGCGCGATTGCAGCCAATCGTTGTCGTGCCATTCAAATTGCAGCGGAGCAGAGACTTTCGACGCGGTGTCCGGTGGCAACGTCGTCGCCAATGCCATCGGGTCGGACTTGAGCGGCAGAATCCCGTGCGCGCCCAGAATCTCGAACTTGTACAGCTCACCTGGCTGCAGGCGCGGGACGAACACTTCCCAGACTCCGGTAGGATGGCGCAGGCGCATCGGATGACGACGTCCATCCCAATTATTGAAACTACCAACCACCGAGACGCGTCGGGCATTGGGTGCCCAGACAGCAAAGCGCACCCCCTGAATACCTTCCACGGTGGTCAATTGGGCACCCAGGCAACTGCTCAGATCGCGATGGTTACCTTCGGCAAACAGGTAGAGGTCCATCTCGCCCAGCAGCGGGCCAAAACTGTAGGGGTCTTCGGTGATTTGCTCGCCACCGGCCCAGTTTATCTTCAACAGATAAGGTTGAACCTGAGCAAAACGCCCAATAAAGAAACCTGGGACTGCGCTCATTTCCAGCGCGCCCAGCTCATGTCCTCCTTCGCGCGCCAACACCGTTACGCTCAGCGCATCGGGCAGGTAAGCACGAATGATCTGACCATTGGCCCCATCGCCATGGGGACCCAGTATCGAGAAGGGATCACGGTGTTCAGCACGGATCAATGCATCCATGTCTACAGCTGCGGGCATCAGTCGCGGGCCCGCGCCGGTTTCGTCAGGCGCATTCATCAAGACTCTCCATCAGACAGATTGAGCAACCCACGCAAACCTTGCAACGGCACGGACAACCAGGCCGGGCGGTTTTCAGCTTCGTAGACCACTTCATAAGCAGTTTTTTCCAGGGTGAACAGCTCAAGCGCTGCGGCCTCACCCTTGGCGTCTTTCCAGGCGTGGGCCAATCCGGCAGTTGCCGAACGATAACCTTCGATGAAGGCTTCACGCGCCTGGTTCAAATAAGTTTCAGCAACTCGCCGACGCGCTGCACCGGCTTCCGGCGATGTATCGACACTTTGCGCACTGCGTACTGCCATGGCCGCCGCGTAATCGAATGATCGCAACACACCACTGACGTCCTTGAACGGGCTGTACTTGGCGCGGCGCTCCTGCACCGAACGCGCGGGCTCGCCTTCAAAGTCGATCAGGTAAGCATCGCCCTTGACCACCAATACCTGGCCAAGGTGCAGGTCGCCGTGAACCCTGATACGCAGACCTCCCACCGAGCGTTTGGCCAATGCTTGCACATGCGCCAGAACTTTCTTGCGGTTGGTCAGCAAATCACTGACCAACTGCTGATCAACAGGTTCCAGTGCACCTTTGTTCTGCTCCAGCAATTGCAGCGCGTGCTCCATTTGTGCAACGACGCTTTTGCCGGAAGCCTGGCTGTCTTTGACGCTGGTGACCTCAACCGCAAAATCCGGATTGTCAGTTGAAGCCGCCAGCACCTGGTGCATTTCCCCCAGACGAAGCCCCAGATTACCGGCGAAATCCTTCAATTCCAGCAAGGCGTTGTAATGCTGTTCCTGGCCGGAAACACTGTGAGACATCTCGTCACGCACTGCACGTTCCAGATTGTTCTGAGTCCACTCCCACGCATCGCCCTGATTACTCAGATACCCCTGGGCAATCATCAGCAAATGATGCTGGCCGTCATTGCCGACACGTACAACTGAACCCAGCAGCGGCGAGATGTACTGGTAACCGGCATTGGTCAGATAAGCGCCCATTTCCAGTTCCGGATGAATGCCCGGATTGACCCGGCGAATCATCTTCAGCACCAGGCTGCTACCTACCACCACCGAGCTATTGGACTGCTCAGCAGACAGGTAGCGCACTTCCGACTCATTACTCAAACCCAGCGGTTGAAGTTGCGAAGTGTGCTCGAAACGCAACTCCCCTTCACTGCTAGGGAGCACGGTTTGCACTTGCATGCCGTGTACCACCGCGCGAATAAAAGTTTCCAGAGTGAAAGCGTCTGTGACCAACCCTACCTGACGGCCCCGGCGTACGCGGGCCAAAGCCAGTTGCTGTGGCAAGGCGCTGCTGATGTCATCCTCAGCGAGCATGCCAAACGGCAGTTGGTAGCGTGCGTGATGATCGCCCGCCGTGACTTCGATTTCGCTGAGCAGAACCGGATGCGCGGCGTCGCCAAAACGCACGGCGTAGGCGATATGCACTTTGTCGATGGTTTTGTCCTTGGCGGCAAACCAGCGGCGCTTCGGCAGATAGAGCGCCAGCGAATTCTGTTCCATCACTGTGCGCAAGGGCTCTTCGAGCAATTCTTCGAGGCGTTTTTTCAGGACCATGGTCGGGAAGTCCGGCATGCTTTGCGCAGGCTCCACATGCCAGCTCGGCATCTGGTTTTCTGCGGCGAGCAAGAACCAATAAAAGCCATAAGGCGGTAAGGTCAACAGATACGTCAGTTGGCCAATCGGTGGGAAAGCGCTGCCTCCGAGCATTTCAACCGGGACCGTGCCGGCATAGGCTGAAAGCTCCAGTTCGGCGGCCTGCGAGGCGCTGGACATATTGGCGACACACAAAATGATCTCGGTCTTGCCATCCGGCCCGGTGTATTCACGGGTATAGGCCAGGATCCGGCGATTACTCGGCGACAGCATTTTCAGCACGCCACGACCAAAGGCCTTCTGTTGTTTGCGCACCGCCAACATGCGCCGGTTCCAGTTAAGCAGCGAATGCGGGTCGTTGTTCTGGGTCTCGACATTGACCGACTGAAAGCCGTACAGCGGGTCCATGATAGGCGGCAATACCAGGCTGGCCGGATCAGCGCGCGAGAATCCGCCGTTACGGTCGATGGACCACTGCATCGGCGTGCGGACCCCATCACGGTCGCCCAGATAGATGTTATCGCCCATGCCGATCTCGTCGCCGTAGTACAACGTGGGCGTACCTGGCATCGACAAAAGCATGCTGTTGAGCAACTCGACACGTCGACGATCTCGCTCCATCAGCGGAGCCAGACGGCGACGAATACCCAGGTTGATGCGTGCCCTACGGTCTGCTGCGTAGTAGTTCCACAGGTAATCACGCTCACGGTCAGTGACCATTTCAAGCGTCAGCTCATCGTGGTTACGCAGGAAAATCGCCCACTGGCAGTTGGCCGGAATTTCCGGCGTCTGGCGCAGGATATCGGTAATCGGGAAACGATCCTCCTGAGCCAGCGCCATGTACATGCGCGGCATCAGTGGAAAGTGAAACGCCATATGGCATTCATCACCGTCATCACCCTTGGTATCACCGAAGTACAGCTGGGTATCTTCCGGCCACTGATTGGCCTCTGCCAGCAGCATGCGATCCGGGTAATTGGCGTCGATTTCAGCACGGATCTGCTTGAGCACCGCATGGGTCTCGGGCAGGTTTTCGTTGTTGGTGCCGTCGCGCTCGATCAAATACGGAATGGCATCCAGACGCAGGCCATCGATCCCCATGTCCAACCAGTAGCGCATGACTTCGAGCACCGCTTTCATGACCTGCGGATTATCGAAATTCAAATCCGGCTGGTGCGAATAGAAACGATGCCAGAAGTACTGCCCGGCGACCGGATCCCAGGTCCAGTTGGATGTCTCGGTATCGAGAAAAATGATCCGGGTGCCGTCGTACTTGTCGTTGGTGTCGGACCAGACGTAGAAATCACGGGCCTTGGAGCCCTTCTTGGCGGTACGCGCCTTTTGAAACCAGGGGTGCTGATCCGAGGTGTGGTTGATGACCAGCTCAGTGATCACTCGCAGCCCGCGTTTATGCGCCTCGGCAATAAACTTTTTGGCATCCGCCATGGTGCCGTAGTCGCTGTGGACACCGCGATAGTCAGCGATGTCATAGCCGTCATCGCGGCGCGGGGACGGGTAGAACGGCAATAACCAGATGGTATTCACGCCCAGTTCGGCGATGTAGTCGAGCTTGGAGATCAAGCCCGGAAAATCACCGATCCCATCGTTATTAGAGTCATAAAAAGACTTTACGTGGACCTGATAAATCACCGCATCCTTGTACCAGAGCGGGTCCTTGATGAAGGCCGCGCTCTTGGGTTTCTTCGCCATAGCTCATTCCCTGTTAGTTGGACTGGATACGCCAGATGCCGAAAGGCTGATACGAAGGATCGATACGCATGAACTGGTTTTTCCCGTACCAGGTCCAGCGGTGTCCGGTCATCAAATCTTCACCGGAAGTCGCTGCATCATCTGGCAAACCCATCTCCCACAAAGGCAACTCGAAATGCGCTTCCTGCGCATTGAATGGATCAAGGCTGACGGCAACCAGAATGAAGTTGCTGCCATCGGCGCTGCGCTTGCCGAAGTACAGAATGTTGTCATTCCAGACCGTATAAAGCTTCAGGCCCAGGTGCGTCTGCAACGCCGGATTCTGACGCCGGATGCGATTGAGCTGGGCAATCTCGGCAATGATATTGCCTGGCGCCGTGTAGTCCCGAGGACGGATCTCATACTTCTCGGAATCCAGGTATTCTTCCTTGCCTGGCACGGGCGCCGACTCACACAACTCAAAGCCGGAATACATACCCCAGA
The DNA here is from genome assembly GCF_022790535.1 of Pseudomonas maioricensis. Lineage (GTDB taxonomy): Bacteria > Pseudomonadota > Gammaproteobacteria > Pseudomonadales > Pseudomonadaceae > Aquipseudomonas > Aquipseudomonas maioricensis. The sequence continues at coordinate 129,666 of NZ_LOHG01000008.1, read as the reverse complement.
GGCCAGAACCCATGGTTGCAAGCGCTGCCCGGATCAAAAATCCGGCACGTCCGGACTCATGCAAAAAGTGCGGATTGATGTCCGGCGTATTAACAAAGAAATTTGGCCGGTAACAGTCGCGCCAAGGCGCTTCATTAAGCTGAGTGAAATATTCGGACAACTCGGCCTTGGTGTTACGCCAGGTGAAATAGGTGTAGCTCTGGGAGTAACCAACCTTGCCCAACCGCGCCATCATCGCTGGCTTGGTGAACGCCTCTGCAAGAAACATCACGTCCGGGTGCTGGCTGCGAATGTCATCAATCATCCACTGCCAGAACGGCAGCGGTTTGGTGTGCGGGTTGTCCACCCGGAAGATCTTCACCCCCTCTTCGACCCAACCCAGCACCACATCCCGCAACTCCAGCCACAGCCCGGGTACTGCATCGGGTGCGTAGAAGTCGACGTTGACGATGTCCTGATATTTCTTTGGCGGGTTCTCCGCGTAACGGATCGTGCCGTCAGGACGCCAGGTGAACCAGCCCGGATGCTCCTTGAGCCAAGGGTGATCCTGAGAACACTGAATGGCGAAATCCAGAGCGATCTCCAAGCCGTGGTCGGCGGCTGCCGCTACCAGATTGCGGAAATCTTCGCGGCTGCCCAACTGCGGGTGAATCGCTTCGTGGCCGCCGTCCTCACTGCCAATAGCGTACGGGCTGCCCGGGTCATCCGGGCCTGCCGTCAGGGAGTTGTTCGGACCTTTACGATGTGCACGTCCAATGGGGTGGATCGGCGGGAAATACAGCACGTCAAAACCCATGTCACGGATCATTGGTAACCGGGAATGCACGTCCCTGAAGGTGCCGTGTCGATTCGGATCATCGGTGATCGAGCGAGGGAACAATTCATACCAACTGGCAAATTGCGCGAGCTCGCGCTCCACATCCAGCGGGAACTCGACGCTGCGGCTCAGAAACGCGTGATTGTCAGCCTGACTCATCAAGGCCGACGTTTCGCTGTTCAGCAACTGCGCCACTCTTGCCTCGGGCTCTGCGCGCTCCAGCTCACCCAGAACACGGAGTATCTGCGCCTTTAGCTCACCGGAACTGCGTTCTGCAGCATGTTCCAGATGAATGCGGCCTTCGGTCAACTCCAACTCGATGGACACGCCTGCGCCAAACTTCTTCTCAAGCTCATAGCGATAACTGGCGAACTGGTCGATCCAGGCTTCAAGCCGGAAGATATATCGACTCACAGCAGTCGGCGTGAATTCGCCAACCCAGCTGTCATTGCCCAGATCCTGCATGGGCGCGCTGTGCCAGGTGTCTTCGGTAGCCGAACGCCAGCGAATCTGCACAGCCAGTTTGTCGTGACCGTCAGCAAATACCTTGCTGGTTACCGTGACGGGCTGGCCAATGATCCCTTTGACAGCAAAAAGCCCACCTTCAATAACCGGCGTCGTGTCTTCAATCACAATGCGCGGCAGTTGCAAGGCTTGGGTCAAAGGTAGGGGTCGAGTCGGGTGTGGTACATCACTGGCCAAGGAATCCGGGCCGTACGGTTGATCAGCGGTCACATTCATCGAGCATCACTCCTCACGCCCCTGGGGACGCTCCTGTGCAATCCATGCATGAAGATGGTCAGGCCGCCGTACCGCTGGCAACCTGAGCAAGAATTTTCTGGCGGCCACAGTCGAGAGACTGAATCCGGCCTACTGGTTTCCGAGCAGTCACGGACGGGAAAAGTTCAAAGAGGTTTGCAGTCAGGCAGCACAAGACGACTGTCAGCTTAGACGCAGATTGGTCGTTCGCTTGTCGATTGAGTGAGCCATCCGCGAAAGCATGTGGTCGAAACAGGCGTGGCCAGAAAAATGTCATTTTGCGACCGCATTTGCCCTATGCCATCCAGCACGTAGAGGTGACGCCAATGAACATCCCTATTCCGCCAGAAACGCCCGATCCGATGATTGATGACCCGGCACTGCCGGTACCCAAACCTGAGCAGGACCCTCCGCCGACTATGCCCCCGGTCATCCCTACCCCGGTAGGTGATCCGCCGCCAGAAGAACCGCCCGCTATCCTGGGCCAGGACTTTCCCGAATAGGCGCTTATTGCGTCAGGGCTTTTCCGAGCCGTCCTTTTTATCGGGGTTCTCTTCAGCGGGGTCTATTTTGCCGATCACTATCGGCATCAGACTCAGAATTCCCAGCGCGAGCACAGTACTCAACAACGCCGTGGCCTCCCGCCCCATACCCGCCGCGATTCCGATCGCGGCGGTCATCCAGAGCCCGGCAGAAGTCGTCAGGCCTTTGACCTGATCGGTCCTCTGCGCGCGATCCTTGAGAATTGTCCCGGCGCCGAGAAAACCAATACCGGCAACAATTCCCTGAGTAACCCGACTCAACGCAGCGTCATCAGCTCCGGCCATCCGCGGTGCCAGTACGAATAATGCCGCGCCCATTGCTACCAGCATATGAGTGCGAACGCCTGCCGCCTTGCCCTTATGCTCACGCTCAAACCCCAGAATTCCGCCAAGCACCGCGGCGAGCGTAAGCCTGACCGTGACCTGCGTCAGCTGGGTGGCATCGGTGATATCGGAAAATTCCGCTTGAAGCGCTACCCAGACTTCTTGCCACCATGCATTCATTGTTGCTCCTTGAAAAATGTCTTGAGGGGTTACGAGATCACTACGGGGTGCGAGATACAGTCGTGAGGCAAAACATTGGACCTGTAGGCGCTGCCGAAGGCTGCGATCGCGATGTGTACGGATCAATGCTGCGCAGCCTCCGGCAGCTCCTACAAAAGCATCGCAGCCAATGGACAGCGACGGACGGCAAGAGTGCGGGCTAACACTCCATTGTCCGCACGGTCGTAAATCAAGCAGCCCCAGTGAAAGGAGATCACCATGCCTCTGCAATTCGATGCAACCTACGCGCACTGTTCGGCCGAGATCGACGGCGTGCGCTACAGCAGCCCTACTGCTGAAGTTTCGATCACTACCAACGATGCAACCCACATGTCCGAAGCAGAGATCGATGGCATCAAGGTGCCCATTACTGAAGCGGAAGCCGATGCGCTAACCATCTACAAGGCGCGAGATCTGCGGCATCACACGGTGGACCGTGACGACGAGGATTCACAGACCGTCATTTGAACCCGTAAATACGAGTGTCTGACGGTATCTGATCCGGTCTTTAATCGTTAAGCTGGCCCTGTTTTCAACACGTCGCGTCGCTCACCCTGTTGTTCACTGCCCCGTGATTCAGATGAGCGTCCGACATGATCGAACATAGCCCGCGAGACGTCATGAAGCGTTACGAAAAGTATGCCGATAACATCGCCGAACTGATCCGGACCGGCGTGCTGGCGCCAGGGCAGCGCGTGCCGTCAGTCCGTTATGCGAGTCAGACTCACGGTATCAGCCCATCTACGGTGTTCCAGGCTTATTACCTGCTAGAACGCCGCGGGCTGATCCGTGCCCGGCCCCGCTCCGGTTATTTCGTCAACGCCAAGGCACTTGATCAGTCAGGCGTCGCATTCAGCGAACCGCTCATTGAGGCTCATGTCGGCGAGTCCACTGAAGTCGATGTCAGCGAACTGGTGTTTTCGGTGCTGGGTTCCATCAAAGACCCTAACACCGTGCCCTTCGGCTCAGCATTCCCCAGCCCGATGTTGTTCCCCATGCAACGTCTGTCTCGCTCACTTGCCAGCGCCAGCCGGGACATGGACCCACGCGTCGTGGTGACTGATATGTCACCGGGATACCCACAGTTACGTCGGCAAATCGCCCTGCGCTACATGGTCGGTGGTCTGGTGTTGCCCATGGAAGAGCTGCTGATCACCAACGGCGCTCTGGAGGCGCTGAATCTTTGCTTGCAGGCCGTCACACAGCCTGGCGATCTTGTCGCCATCGAAGCGCCCGCCTTTTATGCCTGCCTGCAGGTGCTGGAACGCCTCAAACTCAAGGCCGTGGAAATCCCGGTACATCCCCGGGACGGTATTGATCTGGACATCCTTGCGCAAACGCTGGAACGCCATCCCATCAAGGCGTGCTGGTGCATGACCAGTTTTCAGAATCCGACTGGCGCACTGGTGCCTGAGGCACGCAAACAAGCACTGGTGGCCTTGCTCGCAGAGCACCAAGTCCCGCTGATTGAAGATGATGTCTACGCAGAACTGTATTACGGCCCCCATGCGCCTAAACCGGCCAAGGCCTTCGACACTCAAGGGCTGGTCATGCACTGCGGGTCCTTCGCCAAGAGCCTGGCCCCCGGTTATCGAATTGGCTGGGTAGCGGCAGGACGCTACGCGCAAAAAATCGAGCGGCTGAAGCTGATGACATCGCTCTGCGCATCGATGCCTGCTCAGGCGGCGATTGCCGACTATTTACAGCACGGCGGCTACGACCGGCATCTACGCAAACTGCGTTATGCCCTTGAGGATCAGCAGCGGGCGATGCTCGGCGCCATAGGGCGTTATTTTCCTGCGCAAACCAGGGTCAGCCAGCCCACGGGCGGCTATTTCCTGTGGCTGGAACTCCCGGAGCAAGTCGACTCACTGCAGGTTTTCAAAACGGCGCTGGCTCAAGGCATCAGCATCGCGCCAGGGCCGATCTTTTCTCCCACCCGGCGCTTCCGCCACTGCATCCGCCTGAATTACGGCGGTATCTGGAATGACGCATCAGACAAAGCGATGCAGACCCTGGGACGGATCATTCACTCAATGCTTGCGAATTGAGCGAATCAGCGACCGCCCCCCAGATCAATGAACGTGCCGGTCGCATATGAAGCCTTCTCCGACAGCAGCCAGACGATGGCTTCGGCAACTTCTTCGGCAACGCCGCCACGGCCCATGGGAATACCGGATTCCAGCTTGCTGACCCGGTGCGGGTCGCCGCTCAGGGCGTGAAAGTCAGTAAAAATGTAGCCCGGGCGAACGGCATTGACGCGGATACCCTCGCCTGCCACTTCGCGAGCCAGGCCCGTCGTGAAAGTGTCGAGCGCGCCCTTTGAAGCGGCGTAGTCAACGTATTCACCAGGTGAACCGAGGCGCGATGCTACCGAGGACACATTGACGATGCTGCCACCTTTACCGCCATGGCGTGGAGACATGCGCATCAGCGCGTGCTTGCTGCAGAGCATCGGACCGACCACATTGGTCATCATCATTTTCAGCAAACGAAACTCGGTCAGTTCCTCGACACGGGAAGCGTGGGCGACGGTAGCGGCATTGTTGACCAGATGAGTCACCGGACCGAGTTCGGCATCGACGCGGGCGAATAAACGAATAATTTCATCTTCGTTACTGACGTCAGCCTGAACGGCAAACACGCTGGCACCCAGGGCACGAACCTGCTCACACACTTCCTCTGCGGCGCGGTGATCGGAGAGGTAATTAATGCAGATTCGGTAACCCTGCGAAGCAGCAAGCAACGCAGTGGCTGCGCCAATACCACGGGAACCGCCCGTGATGATGAGAACTTTATCCATAAATGTCTCCTGTAAAACGGGGCATGACTTTGATCTAACAAGAGTTCAACGTTCAGAAGCGAATTGTATTCTCTGTAAGAGGCAGCGCTATGTTCCAGACACAGCACTGTGGCACAGCTAACATTGGATCTGTAGGAGCTGCCGAAGGCTGCGAACGCGGTGTGTCAGGATTAATGTTTCGCAGCCTTCGGCAGCTCCTACAGATGCAATGTTTTCTTCGCGACAGCGCGGTATTAGCAGCGGTTCGAGGTTACCAGTCTAGCCCGCCAATACGGTAGCGGCTCTAGCCGCGTGAATGTCAGCCATGAAGCGCTCCGCAGGGAGCGGATGGCCGAGCAGATAGCCTTGCAGCGAGTCGCAGCCCAGGCGTGTCAGGAAACTTTGTTGACGATCTGTCTCGATCCCTTCGGCGACAATCCGCAGGTTCAGCGCCTGACCGACCGCGACAATCGCTGAAATGATCGCTGCGTCATCGCTGTCATGCTCCAGATCGCGAACGAAGCCGCGATCAATCTTGAGCTCGTTGGCAGGCAGTCGTTTGAGGTACATCAGGCTCGAATAGCCGGTGCCAAAATCATCAATGGACAAATCCACACCCATTTCCGACAACTGCTGCAATACCGCCACACTTGCCTCGGCGTCACTCATGGCCGTGGTCTCAGTGATTTCCAGCGTCAGGCTGTTGGCTGGCAGACCATGGCGCTCAAGCGACCTGGCCACCGTGTCGACCAGACTGGAGTGACAGAATTGCAGCGTCGACAGGTTCACCGCGACACGCCAATGGCCATACCCCATGTCAGCCCAGATACGCATCTGGCGACAGGCTTCGTCCAGGACCCACTCACCGATACTGACAATCAGGCCGGTCTTTTCCGCGAGGCCGATAAACGAGTCAGGCAACAACAGACCTTTCTGCGGATGATTCCAGCGCAACAGCGCTTCCGCCCCCACCGGTTCGCCGCTGACAGCGTCAAACTTGGGTTGATAGAACAGGCAAAAGTGCTTGTACTTGAGGGCAATGCGCAGCTCTTGCAGCAGCTCCAACTGATTGCGCGCATTGGTATTCATGGTGGTATCAAAGAAGCTGTAACCGTTTTTACCGGCAGCCTTCGCGTGGTACATCGCCGCATCGGCATTCATCAGCAACTCCTCCTGGGTCTGCCCGCAGCCCGGGTAAAGCGCTATACCGATGCTGACCGACACTTGCAGCAATTCACCTGCGATATGGAACTGCTGGGCAATAACACTGACCTGGCGGGCAGCGATGCACGCCGTGTCCTGAATGTCATCCACTTCAACCAGCAGCACGAACTCATCGCCACCGATGCGCGCCAGGGTATCGCGACGGTGCAGATTGGCTCGCAAACGCAACCCCACTTCCCGCAGCAGCTGATCACCAACATGATGACCAAAAGCATCGTTGACCGGTTTGAAGCCATCCAGATCCATGAACATGAGCGCAAAACAACCGCCTTTGGCGTCAACGCGCCGCATGGCCTGCTCGATTCGTTCAGCCAGCAACACCCGGTTCGGCAACCCGGTCAATGTGTCGTGCTGGGCCATGTGCATCAGCTCACGGTTGACCTGAATAAGGGATTGGGACAGCTCAGCGGTCCTGGCCTCAAGCCTTGCGTCGAGGACTGATGTCAGCAATGTGAAGGTCAATACCGCCAGAGTGGCGACCAACACCAATGAGAACAGGCCGGTGAAGTGAATACCGTCAGCGAGGGCACCGCAGTAGCTGTCTTCAGAAAAACTCGCCGCCGCCATGCCGGTGTAATGCATGCCGACAATTGCCATGCCCATGACCACCGCTGCTGCGCCACGGGCAACGCGTACATGGGGCGTCTGTTGGCGCAAGCGAAAGGCAATCCACAGTGCAGCGGCCGAAGCGGCAATCGCTATGGCCAGTGAGGCCAGTACTGTCGCGGGGTCATAGGTAATGCCCGGATACATGCGCAACGATGCCATGCCGGTGTAATGCATGGCGCTGATGCCCGCCCCCATGAACAACGCCCCTAGGCCCAGCACTGGCAAAGGCAATTGCGGCTGGCTGACCAGCCACAGGGCAAACCCTGACGACAGAACCGCGATCAGCAGTGAAAGGGATGTAATGGGCAGGTCAAAAGCCAGCTCGATCGGCAGATCGAAAGCCAGCATGCCAATGAAGTGCATGGACCAGATGCCTACGCCCATGGAACAGGCACCACCAGCCATCCACAGAGCAGCAACCCGTCCTTTGGACGACGCAATGCGGCCAGCCAGATCAAGCGCGGTGTAGGAAGCGAGGATGGCGACGAAGATTGAAACCAGAACCAACGACGAGGTGTAACTGCCAATCAGCATGGATGACCGCGACTTGGATAAATGAGCGTATCCATGCCCAGTCAAAAAAGGCGATTCTACCGGGAGTTCAACAGCTTGTGGCGGTCACTCGTCGAAAATATGGCGGATTGCCATCAATTAGAAATTTTTAACGTAACCGATTCTTGTTGGAGCGAGGCTTGCCCGCGAATCAGACGACGAGGTCAGCCAGATAGCCTTCATTATCGTCTTTTCGCGGGCAAGCCTCGCTCCAACAATAAAGTGCGCTCACTTAGACAGGCTTTCAGCAAAGCCTTCTTTAAGCACTTGCGCGGGGTCGATCCTTCAATCCTTACCCGCCTGTATATCCAGGCCACGTTGAGCATCCCAGCCCCCACCCAATGCGGCGATCAGCTGAACGCTGGCAATCAGCCGGCTTTGCAGCAAGGTCAGCACACTACGTTCGTTACTCAGGGCGGTGGCCTGGACGTTGACCACGTCCAGGTAACCGATCAGGCCAGCCTTGTACTGATTACTGGTCAGGCGCAGGGATTCACGGGCGGCATCCAGCGCCTCGGCGCGCACGCTGGCTTCGTCTTCGTAGACTTTGAGCTGCACCAGGTAATTTTCCACTTCCTGAAAACCGCTCAGGACCGTCTGCCGGTACTGCGCCACCGTCTGGTCGTAAACGGCTTCAGTTCGATCTACTTCCGCAGAACGCTGACCTCCGTCGAAAAGCGTCATCGCCAGTTGCGGCCCCACTGACCAGAAACGATTGGGCAGGCTGACCCAGTTGGAGAATGTGCTGCTGCTGTAACCACCGCTCATGCTCAAGGTCAGGTCCGGGTAATACGCCGCTTTGGCGATACCGATATTGGCATTGGCTGCCATCACCGAACGCTCCGCCGCGGCAATATCCGGGCGGCGCTCAAGCAACTGCGACGGTAACTCCAAGGGAATTGCAGGCAGCGCGGGGATCGACGTGCTGGCGGCCAGATTAAAGTCCGCCGGGGCCTGGCCCATGAGCACGGCAATGGCGTTCTCGAATTGCGCACGCTGCCAGACCAGATCGATCAGATCAGCCTGAGTGCTTTTCAGCTGGGTTTGCGCCTGCGCTACGGAGTCACGCCCGGAAATACCCGCGCGGTATTGATTCTGGGTCAGGGTCAACGAACGCTGATACGCCTCGACAGTGGCTTCAAGCAAGCGCTTTTGCTCGTCGATGACACGTAGCTGCAAGTAGTTCTGCACCAACTCCGATTGCAGGCTCAGTTGCATGGCGGCAAGGTCCGCGAGGCTTGCCTGGGCGCTGGCAGTGTCGGCCTCCAGTCCACGGCGCAGCTTGCCCCAGATATCGGCTTCCCAACTGACGCCCAGTTGCGTGTTGTAGGTGTCACGAATGCCGCTGCTTGAACTGCTCAGGCTCGAACTGCTGCTGCCCGTACCCTGGCTTGAACGGGTCTTGCCAGCGGAGAAATCAAGCGTCGGAAAGAAAGCCCCGCGAGAGCTGCGAACCAGCGCCTTGGCCTGGCGATACTGTGCCTCGTACTGGGCCACGGTCTGGTTGGAGCTGTTGAGCTTCTCGACCAGGCCGTTCAGTTGCGTGTCGCCGTAAATTTCCCACCAGGCGCCGCGGGCAATCGCATCGCTGGGCGAAGCCTGGGTCCAGCCCTCTGCCCCCTTGAACTGCGCGGGCGTTGCCATCTGCGGCTTTTTATAATCCGGCCCCACCGCACAGGCACTCAGCAGCGCAACAGATAACGCCAGGCAAAGCGTGCGCCCAGGCCAGTGTTTCAGACGGTTGATCTTCTGTTGTGCGGTCATAGCGGAGTTTCCAAAGCAGCATCGGTACGCACGCCACGCCAGTTGTTGAAGCGGTGGCGCAAACGGTCGAGATAGAGGTAGACCACCGGGGTGGTGTAAAGGGTCAGGACCTGGCTGAAGACCAGCCCGCCTATGATGCACAGACCCAATGGACGACGCATTTCAGCGCCATCAGCCGTGCTCAGCAGCAGCGGCAAGGCGCCGAGAATGGCCGCCATGGTAGTCATCAGGATAGGCCGCAGACGTTGCAGGCACGCGGCGCGAATCGATTCGACCGGGCTCATGCCACTGTCACGTTCCAGCTGCAGCGCCAGGTCGATCATCATGATGGCGTTTTTCTTCACCACCCCGATCAACAGGAACAGCCCCAGTAGCGAAATCAGGCTGAACTGCGAACCCAGCACATAGATGCTCAACAAGGCCCCTACCCCGGCGGAGGGCAGCGTAGACAGGATGGTCAGCGGGTGGATGTAGCTTTCGTACAGGATACCCAGCACCAGATACACCGCCAGCAAAGCACCGAGAATCATCCATGGCTGGCTTTTCTGGGTGGCGGCAAAAGCATCGGCAGTGCCGGCCATCTTGGCGATAACGTCCGAAGGCAAGCCCACTTCTGCCACCGCACGCTCAATGGCCACTGTGGCCTGATCAAGGCTGTAGCCTTCGGCCAGATCGAATGAAATATTTTCCGAAGCGAACTGCCCGTCATGGGAAACCGTGTCATCTGCCAGGCTGCGCTCATACCGGGCAATGCTCGACAAAGGCACTCGATTACCGTCCGCAGTGATCACCTGGACCTGCTCAAGGGTCGCCGGGTCCTGAGCAAACTTCGGATTGACCTCCATCACCACCTTGTACTGGTTGAGGCTGTCATAAATCGTCGAGACCTGACGCTGGCTATAAGCGTTGTTGAGCACCGCTGTGACCATGTCCATGTCGATACCCAGGCGTTTGGCGGCATCTCGGTCGACCTGCAACGTGACTTGCTGCGCGCCGCGCCCTTCGCGCGCATCGATAGCCGTCAGCTCGGGAAGGGATTTGAGCGCCGCCACCACTTTGGGATACCACTCACGCAGCGCATTCAGATCACCGCTTTGCAGGATGTACTGATAGGCCGAAGTCGTCTGCTCGCGCCCGCCACCCAATTGCAGATCCTGGTCAGGCGACAGGAAAACGCGGCCGCCCGGTACCTTCGGCATTTCCTTGCGCAAGCGCTCCACCACCTGCTCGGCAGTGAGCTTGCGCTCCGAGACGGGTTTCAGACGTACCAGCATGAACGCATTGTTGGTGCCGTTGCTGCCACCGATAAAACCCGCCACGGTGTCCACCGCCGGGTCGGCAAGAATAGCGTCGCGAAACTTTTCCATTTTCGGCTGCATGACCGTGAATGACAGCCCGTCATCGCCCCTTACGAAGCCCATCAGTTGCCCGGTGTCCTGGGTGGGCAGGAAGGTCTTGGGCACCACCACGTACAACGCCACGTTAACCACCACCGTCACCAGCAAGCTGAGCAGCGTCAGCCGCCGATGGCGCATCACCCAACCCAGACTGCGGTCGTAACCCGCCACCATGCGATCATTGACCCGGCTGCTCCAGCGCTGCAAAGCATTTTCGCTGCCCGGCACGTGAGGTTTGAGCCAGCGCGCGCAGAGCATCGGGGTCAGCGTCAGCGACACGACGAGCGACACAATGATCGATGCCGAAAGCGTAATGGAGAACTCGCGGAACAGACTTTCCACCAGACCGCCCATGAACAGGATCGAGATGAACACTGCCACCAGCGATACGTTCATGGCCAACAGAGTGAAGCCCACCTCTTTGGCACCCAGATAGGCTGCTTGCAAGGGGGCCAGCCCCTTGTCGATATGCCGGGAAATGTTTTCCAGCACCACGATCGCATCGTCGACTACCAACCCCGTGGCAAGAATCAACGCCATTAACGACAGGTTGTTCAGGGAAAATCCGTACAGGTACATGATCGCGAAGGTGCCGACCAACGAAACGGGGACCGCCAGTGTCGGGATCAGCGATGCGCGGAAGTTGCCGAGGAACAGGTAAACCACCAGGATCACCAGAATGACGGCGATCAACAGCGTCATCTCCGCCTCATGCAACGTGGCCTTGATCACCGGCGAGCGATCCATCGCAACCTTCAACGTGGCACTGGCGGGTAACACGGCCTCCAGAGCAGGCAGTTGGGCCTTGATCTGCGCCACGGTTTCAATAATGTTGGCGCCTGCCTGCCGGTTGATCACCAGCAGCACTGCAGGCTTTTTGTTGAAGAAGCCTGAGTTGTAGCGATTTTCCACGCCGTCGCTGACCTTCGCGACATCCTTGAGGCGTAATGCTGCGCCGTCCTGGTAGCGAATGATCAGCGACTCATAATCCGATGCTTTCTCCAGTTGATCGTTGGCCTGAACCTGCCAGTTGTACTTGGAGTTTTCCACCGCCCCCTTTGGACGACGGACGTTGGCGGCGTTCACCGCTGTGCGCACCTCATCCAGCGATACGCCGTACTGATCCAGCAACTGTGGCTCAAGCTCGATTCGCACCGCAGGCAGCGAACTGCCACCGATCTGTACCTCGCCCACGCCACTGACCTGAGACAGGCTTTGGGAGAGAATCGTCGACGCCATATCGTAGAGTTCGCCCTTCTCCAGCACTTCGGAGGTCAGCGATAAGACCATGATTGGCGCCTGGGACGGGTTGACCTTTTTGTAGGTCGGCATGCTGCGCATCCCGCTGGGCAGCAGATTGCGCGACGCATTGATGGCCGCTTGCACCTCTCGCGCCGCACCGTTGATATCGCGGTCCAGGTCGAACTGCAGAATCACCCGTGTGGAGCCCTGGCTTGATCGACTGCTCATGGTGTTAATGCCGGCGATCGAACCCAGTGAGCGCTCCAGCGGCGTGGCAACACTGGAGGCCATGATTTCCGGGCTGGCCCCCGGCAAACTCGCAGAAACCACGATGACCGGGAAATCCATATTCGGCAGCGGCGCCACCGGCAGCAGCCCAAAGCTGACGCCGCCCAGCAGCATGATCGCCAGACTGAGCAGCATGGTTGCTACCGGTCTGCGGATAAAAGGGCCGGACAGGTTCATGCGTCAGCCTGCTCCAGACGCGCGCTGGAATCCGGCTTGCGGCCCCAGCGGCGACCCATCCGGTCAAAATAGAGATAAATAACGGGCGTCGTGAATAACGTCAGCACCTGACTCAGCATCAGGCCGCCAACCATCACCAGCCCCAATGGCTGGCGCAATTCAGCGCCGGAACCACTTGCCAGCATTAGCGGTATCGCGCCGAACAGCGCCGCCATGGTGGTCATGAGGATCGGCCGAAAACGCAGCAATGCGGCCTCGTAGATCGCTGTTTCGGGATCAACGCCTCGATTACGCTCAGCATCCAAAGCAAAGTCGATCATCATGATGGCGTTCTTCTTGACGATACCGATCAGCAGGATGATGCCGATAATCGCGATCATGCCCAGATCATTGCCACTGATCAGCAAGGCCAGCAAAGCCCCAACCGCAGCTGACGGCAATGTCGAAAGAATAGTGATCGGATGAATGTAACTCTCGTACAGCACACCCAGCACGATGTACATGGTCACGATCGCTGCGAGAATCAGCAGCAAGGTACTGGACAGAGATGCCTGGAAAGCCTGAGCCGCGCCCTGGAATTCAGTTTGCACACCAATTGGCATGCCGATGTCTTTCTCTACCTGTTGAATGACTTCTACAGCTGCGCCCAGAGCGACATCGGACGCCAGATTGAAGGACATCATGACCGCCGGAAACTGCCCCAGGTGCGCAATGGCCAGTTGCGCCTGACGCTGTTCGACATGCGCCAGACTCGACAGTTTGACCTGAGCGCCGTCGGTGGTTTTGACATGAATCTGCTCCAGCGCCTCCGGCCCCAACTCGCTGGCCGTCGCGGCTTGCAGCACCACCCGGTACTGGCTGGCCTGAGTGTAGATCGTGGAAATCTGCCGTTGCCCAAACGCGTCATACAACGCATCAGTGATATTGGCCACGGTGACCCCGAGACGGCTTGCCGCATCCCGGTCAATGTTCAGGTAGACCTGCAGACCTTTGTCCTGCAAGTCACTGGCGACATCGGTCAGTTCGGGACGTTTACTCAACGCATCGACCAAGCGCCCGCTCCACAGACTGAGCAGTTCGGCATCCGGCGACGACATGCTGAATTGATACTGGGTTCGACTGACCCGATCCTCGATGGTCAGGTCTTGCACCGGTTGCAGGAACAGGCGGATACCCGACAACTTGTCCAACTGCGGCTGCAGACGCTGAATAATCTCGGTCGCGGTGACATCGCGCTCGGCATGCGTCTTGAGGTTGATCAACAGACGACCGCTGTTGAGCGTGGCGTTGTCGCCATCGACACCGATATAGGATGAAAGGCTTGCCACGTCGGGGTCTTGCAGAATGATCTTCGCCAAGGACTGCTGGCGCTCGCTCATTGCCGCGAACGACACAGATTGCGGTGCCTCGGAGATACCCTGGATGACGCCGGTGTCCTGCACGGGAAAGAAGCCCTTGGGCACGACCATGTACAGGAAAACGGTCAATGCCAGTGTGCCGATGGCCACCAGCAACGTGAGAGGTTGATGCTTGAGTACCCAACGCAGCTTGTTGCCGTACGCCTCCACCAACCAGTCCAGCCAGGCGCCACTGGCCCGGTAGAAACGGCTTTGTTCTTCTTCCCTCGGCTCGCGCTTCAGCAAACGGGCACACATCATCGGCGTCAGGGTCAGCGACACCACCAGCGATATCAGAATGGCGACCGCCAGCGTAATGGCAAACTCGCGGAACAACCGCCCTACTACGTCCGCCATGAACAGCAGCGGGATCAATACGGCAATCAGGGAGATGGTCAGCGATACCAGCGTGAAACCAATCTGCTTGGCGCCCTTGAGAGCCGCCTGCATAGGCGACTCGCCCTCTTCGATATGTCGGGAAATGTTTTCCAGCATGACGATGGCATCGTCGACCACGAACCCGGTGGCAATTGTCATCGCCATCAAGGTCAGGTTATTGACCGAAAACCCCGCCAGATACATCACACCGAAAGTGCCCACAAGCGACAGCGGCACAGCAATCGACGGAATGATCGTGGCGCTGAAGCGACGTAGAAACAGGAAGGTAACCAGTACGACGAGCACGATGGCAATCAGCAATTCGTGCTGCACGTCTTTGACCGAGGCACGAATCGTCTGGGTGCGGTCTGTCAGGACCACGACATCCAGCCCCGCTGGCAGGTTATCGGTAATGCTCGGGAGCAGCGCCTTGATCCGGTCCACCACCTCAATGACGTTGGCACCCGGCTGACGCTGAATATTGAGCAGCACCGCCTGGTTTTCATTGGCCCACGCCGCCAGACGCTCGTTCTCGGCGCCGTCAACGATTTCTGCCACGTCCTTCAGGCGCAGCGGTGCACCATTGCTGTAGGCCAGAATCAGATTGGCGTATTCCTCAGGCGATTTAAGCTGGTCATTGGCATCGAGCATCGACACGCGGGTCGGGCCATCGAAGTTGCCCTTGGGCTGATTGACGTTGGAAGCACCAATCAACGTGCGCACATCTGACAGGTTCAACCCGTTGGCCGCGAGAGCGTCGGGGTTAACCTTGATCCGTACCGCCTGACGCTGACCACCGGCAATACTGACCATGCCGACCCCGCTAATCTGGGAGATCTTCTGCGCCATGCGCGTGTCGACCAGATCGTTGAGCTTGGGCAACAGCATGGTTTTGGAGGTGATAGCGAGTGTCAGGACCGGGGTATCTGCCGGGTTGACCTTGTTGTAAACCGGCGGCGCGGGCAAATCCGTCGGCAAAAGATTGGTTGCGGCATTGATGGCAGCCTGCACCGATTGCTCTGCCACATCCATGTTCAGGTCCAGGCTGAAGCGCAAGGTGATCACCGACGCGCCACCGGAACTGGTGGACGCCATCTGGCTCAGGCCCGGCATCTGCCCGAACTGGCGTTCAAGTGGCGCGGTTACAGCACTGGTCATCACTTGCGGACTTGCGCCAGGGTACAACGTCATCACCCGGATAGTCGGGTAATCGACTTGCGGCAATGCAGAAACCGGCAACAATTTATAGGCGATCAAACCGGCCAGAACGATGGCAAGCATGCTCAGGGTCGTAGCGACCGGCCGCAGGATGAACAGTCTGGAGATGTTCATGCGCGCGTACTTTCCGCCTTGGCAACAGACGCCGACTCATCACTGCCCTTGCCCGGTTTGCCCTGCAACTGCTGACCTGGCGTAGTCGGCACATCCTTGCTGTCGGTGACCACTTCTACCGCAGCGCCATCGCGTAGACGGTCAGTACCTTCCAGCACCACGCGATCACCGGCTGACAACCCCTCACTGACGACGGTCTGTTGCTCATTGTTGGCACCGGTTTTGAGGGCTCGGATCTTGACCTTGTTGTCACCGTCCATGGCGTAGACGAACGTGCCACTGGTACCAAACTGGATAGCCGCCGTTGGCACCAGTACCGCCTGTTTGAGCGTGTCGGCCAGCAGATGCACATTGACGAACTGGTTGGGGAACAACACCTCGTCCTGATTATCGAAGCGCGCCTTGAACTTCAGCGTCCCGGTGGCGACATCGATCTGGTTATCCAGGCTGGCGAGCACGCCCTTGGCCTGTTGCTTTACGTCGCCACGGTCCCAGGCTTCCACTGGCAGTTTGTCGCCGCTGCGATAACGTGCGATCACTGCCGACAGGTCTTTCTCCGGCAAGGTAAACGCAACGGTAATAGGCTTGGTTTGAGTGATGATCACCAGCGCAGTCGTGTCGTTGGCTGCGACCAGATTGCCGACGTCCAGCTGTTTGAGGCCGATGCGACCGGCAATCGGTGCACGAATACGGGTGAATTCAAGGTTGAGCTTCGCGTCGCCGACCGCCGCCTGATTGGTCTTGATCGTGCCCTGATACTGGTTGACCAGCGATTCGGCGGTGTCCAGGGTCTGTTTTGCAATGCTGTCTTCGGCGTACAGCCCGCGATAACGCTGAACGTCCAGCTGCGCGTTTTTCAACAGTGCCTGATTGGTCGCCAGGGTGCCCTCAGCCTGCTGCAAGGCAATCTGATAACTGCGCGGGTCGATCTCGGCCAGCAAGTCTCCGGCCTTGACCATCTGCCCTTCCTGAAAATTGATTTTGACCAGTTCCCCTGCGACCCGGCTGCGCACGTTGATGGTGTTCATCGCAGTCACCGTACCCAGCGCCTTGTAGTAAATAGGGAAATCACCCAACACCGCAGGCGCGACCCGTACCGGTACAGCAACGGTTGAGCCACCAAATCCTGGTCGGGCAATGCCGCTTTGAGCCGCACCTCCAGCCTTACGGCTTGCGCCCTCTTTGTTCGGCGCAGATGTCGGCCACAACCACCAGCACAGGCCGACGATAATCAACAGGACCAACAGGCTGAGGAGCCAGCGACGGGAACTACGGGGGCCAGACAATTGCATGAATAAATCAACCATTGCGGATGGGGCTTTCAGGAGGGTGAACAATAAGCACAGATGCGTGACAAGCAAAGCGCCTTTACCGGCAATTTACCTAGTCCTTACTTTTGTTAAACAGCTGAAGCGTAAACGAAAACGGCCTGAACATATTCAGGCCGTCCAAGTATTGCGAGGTGTTACTTCAGTACGGCCAACGCAGCATCGTAGTCAGGTTCCTGGCCAATTTCAGGAACCAGTTCGCTGTAAAGCACTTTGTCATTCTCATCCAGTACGACTACGGCACGAGTGGTCAGGCCTACCATCGGCCCATCAGCGATGGCAACGCCGTAGTTTTCTTTGAACTCGCCGCCACGCATGGTGGAGAGGTTTTTCACATTTTCCAGACCTTCAGCGCCACAGAAGCGGGCTTGGGCGAATGGCAGGTCTGCGGAGATGCACAGAACGACTGCGTTATTCAGGTCGTTGGCCTGGGCATTGAACTTACGCACGGAGGTGGCGCACGTAGGCGTATCAACGCTTGGGAAAATGTTCAGTACTTTACGCTTGCCGGAAAAGTCGGCCAGGGTCACGTCAGCAAGATCAGCGCCGACCAGCTTGAAGGCCGGAGCTGCAGCGCCGACCTTTGGCAGTTCGCCATTGATTTGGACAGGGTTGCCTCTACGAGTCACTTGAGCCATGAGCTGAATCCTTTTTCCACGGGTTGATTAGACCCGGAAGTTAACCATGAAAGTGTTGATCGACCTAGAGTGCAGAGTGATGAATTCGACCCGGTTCCACTGATCCACCGCAGCGCCTGTATCGCGGGCAAGCCTCGCTCCCACAAGGGATAGCATTTCAGTACACCGGCGTCGCCCGGTCAATTCGGTCCCCCGTGGGAG
>NZ_LOHG01000008.1:68145-111671 GCF_022790535.1 Pseudomonas maioricensis | reverse complement strand
TTCCAGGCTGATAGATCAGAAAAGCCGCTTTCCCGGCTAAAGCCAGCCCGCGTGTTCCGCTCTGATTTTCCAGCAATCAAAAATCCCGCTTGTAGAAAATATCCAGCGAACTCGCGATCCCGCTCGCCGCTTCCAGATAAACCTTTTTGCTCAGCATGTACCTCAAGGCAATGGTATTGGCCGGTTCAAACACCCCGACGCCATAGCGCAAGCTCAACTTGTCCGTGATCTTGCCGCTGGCGACCACATTGGTTTTGTCACCGGAGCCCGACGTATCCAGTTCGAAATCACGAATGCCCAGATCTTTAGCAAGCTTGCCGGTGGTCGACTCACTGCCCGCCAGCCCCAACGCCAGCGCGGCCTGAGCCATCATATTGCTGTCTTCACCGGTATTGTTGAGCGGACGCCCCAGCACCAGGTAAGACAGCGCCTGCTCCTGACTCATCGCTGGCTCCGAAAACACCGTAGTCGTCGGTTGCTCTGCGCTGCCGGATAAGCGGATACCCGCGACAATGTCATCAGTCTGCCGAATGGCTTCGACGTCCAGGTACGGCTGATCAATCGGTCCTGCAAAAAGCAGCCGCGCCTTGCGAATCGTCAACCGCTGCCCATAAGCACGATATCGCCCGTTATTGAGGTTGAGTTCGCCACGGGTATCGAGGTTGTCGCCAATATGCACCCGCCCGGCAAGGTCAGCGGTCAGTCCGAAACCGGTGAAGCTCAACTTCTCCTGACCCACCTGGACGTCGATGTCCATGGCCATCGCCAACGGCGGCGCGCCCTCCTCGGTTTGTTGACCGACGATCACCGTATCGCCTGACAGCTTGACGGTGGAAGGTGGCAACTCGCGAATGGTAATCGCGCCCTTGGGAATCAGTACCTTGCCCGAGACTCCCAGACGGCCACCTTGCATGGATATTTTCAGATCGGGCGCAGCTTCAAGACTGGCGTAAGGCTCAACCGTGATTGGCAGACGAGAGCCCTGGAGACTCAAGTCCACCACCAATGCCTGACTCCAGCCGAACTCGCCGGTCAAACGCCCCTTACCGGCCTCGCCACTTTTCCATCGACCATCCAGCTGGACGTTTTCTCCGGCAATCAGCGCCTGTATGTTCAGGTCTTGAATACTTATCGGCAGCTCCGGGCCGGAAATTTCACCGCCGCTGAGGATCACGTTGCCGTTCACCAGAGGGGCCAGCAGACCGCCCGACAATCGACCGCTGCCGTTCAGCCGACCATTGAGTTTCTGCACCATTGGCACGAATGGTCGGGCGATGGACAGGTCAAGCCCGTTCAGACTGAAGTCGCCACTCAAGGTCTTGTTTTTTGCCAATGGGTCGATCCGCGCATTAACCTGCAACGCGCCGAGCTTTGCACCCTGAAAATCCAGACGACTGTCGATCAGTTTCGGGGTCAACTTGCTGACCAGGACCAGGGTTTCGTAAGGGAAGTCCAGCCACTGATCCTTCTCTTTGACGCGAAGCGTTCCCCCACCGGCATTGACTGTGATTTGTCCGCTCGGCCCAGCAGCCGGCACGTCGAGCTGCACGTCGGCATTCAACGAACCTTTCCAGGCAAAATCTTTAGGAAGCCATTGGGCCAGACTTTCCAGGGGGAAGTTCTTCAAGTGGTAACGCAGACGCGGCTCGGGCATCAGACGCTGGTCCTCACCACACAGACTGGCAGCACCCGACAGCCAGCAATGGGCACCGAAATTCAGTTTGCCATCGGCCAGTCGTTCAAGTTTCGCTGGTTGCTGCAACTGCCAGCGCTGCCCGCCTGTTTGCACATCACCGCTGGCAAGCCGTCCACGCCAGTTACCCTTGTCCAGATTGCCGTCCAGGCCCAGACCCAGCTTGAGCAGCGGCCCTTGCAAATCAAGCTTCAATTGCTGGCGCTTTATATCGCCCTGAGCGTCTACGACCAGCGTGCCCAACTGCTTGTCGCCAAGCTGAATGCCGCTGCCTTTGATATCGACCGTTGCCCGCTGACGGTTGTCGAGCCTGGCATTCAGCGCCAAGGCTTTTAGTTGGTTGTCCTGAAAGCCCAGTTGCGAGCCCTGAAGGGCTAACTGGCCTTGTGGCGCTTGCAGGGTCCCGGCCACATCAAGACGGCCTTTGACCTGCCCTTGCAAGCCTGGCCAAAGCTGCCCCAATCGCAACAAGTTGATGTCCAGTTGACCCAGCAGCCGCTGCTGCAAGCTGCCAGCCCCCTGAATCCGGTTATCGCCCAGGCGCACCGCAAGCGCACCCACATTCCACTTGTCACCGCCCCCCTCGGCTTTGACCTGCAAGACAGCAGGCTGACCACGCAGCCTGCCCTTCAGATCCAGATCCGCGTTCAGGCTTAACTGTTCGTTTCTGAACTGACCTTTGCTGCGCAACGGGCCAGCCAGCGTACCGGGCAATTGCGCAACCCAATAAGCAGGATCGATTGCGCTCAGATCCAGTGCTGTATCCCAACTGATTCCATCGGCGAACTGCAGGTTCAGATGCCCGGTGGCCTTGCCCTGCCCGGCGACCATTTCCAGTTGTGGCAGGAATACCTGGGTCAAATCCCCACTAAACGGGCTGACCAGACTGAATGCGCCTGCCGGGCCGTCAAGGTTGGCAATGAAGTTACCCAGGTATTTGCCATCGGTGTAAGACACCTCGCCGGTGAACTTACGCAATGCCACCTGAGGCTCTTCAATCAATGGATAGAGCCGGTGCCAGGGAAAGTCCAACCAATCGATTTTCACCTCGGCACGCAGCGCCTGCTCCCAGTTCACCATGCCGTTAAGGCTCAGACGATGCTCTGCGTCGGCACTCAGATCGAGGGCCTCGATAACCGCGCCTTTTGCATCGACTCGCCCGTTGAGCACCAGGGCGACCGGGCCTTGTTCTGCAGGCAGACTGGCTGTTCCGTGTAACTGGTAACCCTGTTGCAGATCGCCTTGCGCATCGAGCGACAATTGGTTGAGTTGCAACGTGTCCGGCAACGAATCGGCCGCTTTGAAAGGTTCGGCAATAATCTTCAACCGCGCAGGCAGGTGTTCCGCCAAGGGTTCCAGTTCGCCGTTCAATTGCCCCTGCAGGTAACCACTGCTGATTCCTTTGAGCTGCAAGGTTTCAAGCAGATTGCCTTGAACATCCAGATTGAGGGTCCATGCACGGTCGGCAACGTCAGGTAACTTCAATAGACCGGTTGCTGTAAGCGGCCATTTCCCGGATGGCTGGAGCAGCCCGGCCAGATCCAGTACCAGATCATCACGGCGCAGATGAACGTCATCCAGTCGCAGGCCCTCGGCGGTCCAGTGAGCAGCCAGCCGTACATCGGCTAGTTGCTCGGCGCCATCCAGCAACAGGCTGCCAATGCGCACATCGCTCAAACGAATCGCTAACGGCAACTTCAAATCGGGCAGTTGAAAAGGCCCGCTTTGCCCGGTATCCGAACCCGGAGCCAGCTGCAGGCGAACCTGATCGGCCTGTAAACGATCAATGCACAGGGTCATTTTCAACAGACAGCCGGGCGACCAGTCCAGCGCCGGATTATCGATTTCAATGCCTGTCGCGTCTTGCTGCCAGAGCAGATGATCGGCCTGCCACTGCCCCGCAAGGTGACCGCTGAAGTTTTCTATCTGCAGGCCCGGCACACGCGCCAGGGCCCAACGGCTGCCTGTCTCGGTCCCAAGTAACAACCACAAGGTGATAAACAGCAGGAGGACAATACTGACGATTACCAGGCCCGCGACTTTCAATGAGCGCCGCCAATTCAGAGGCTTCATAGCTCCGGTCCCATCGAGAAATGCAGTCTGATGCCGCCGTCATCGTCCAGCGCGTGCGCCAGATCCAGACGTAATGGGCCTACAGGTGAAACCCAGCGTACACCGATACCGACACCTGTCTTGAGGCTCGGCAATTCGAGCTTGTCAAACGAGTTGCCTTGGTCGACAAACGTCGCGACTCGCCACTTTTCCGCAATCGAGTATTGGTATTCGAGGCTGCCTGCGACCATGTATCGACCGCCGATACGGTCACCGTCCGAGTTCTCCGGGGAAAGGGTCTGATAGTCGTAGCCGCGCACACTCTGGTCGCCGCCCGCGAAAAAACGCAGCGATGGCGGTATCGACTTATACCCGTTGGTAGCGTTGCCACCGAACTGTACGCGCGCGAGAAAGCGGTGATTATCCCAAAGGGTGGTCAGCCCCTTGAGCAACACATTGCCATGCAAAAGGTTCGAATCTGACATCAGCCCTTCCTTGGCCACCTGGGCATCGAACTGTAGGCGATAGCCATTGTGCGGATCGATGCGATTGTCGCTGCGCAGATAGGAATAGCTGACGCCCGGCATCAACAGCGTGCTCAGGCCGGAGTCGTCGCCCAGGCGATACTCTTCCCGTTGCCACTTGAGCGAAATGACTCTCTCCCAGCCACTGGGCAGCTTGCTGTGCCACTCAGGGCCAACCGTCAGTAATTTGCTGAGCGTGTCGGTACCCGCGATTTCCTCGTATTGGTAACCACCTGCGAAGCGCAGCTTGTCGGTCAGCGGCGGGTCCAGCGGTATGTCATACCAGAGGCCTACGTTCTGACGCGGTGCAGACAGCTCGCTTTCAATCCCGTAGCTGTGGCCCTGAGGGTTGGCCCAATGACGGGTCCAGTTGGCCTTGCCGCGGGGACCGACGTCTGTGGAATAGCCCAGCCCGAGCCCCATGGTGCGCGGCTTGCGTGTTTCTAGCTGAACAGTGACAGGAATTTCCTGCCCCACTGCCGTGGTCGGTGTGGCGTCCACACGGACGCCTTCGAAATAGCCACTGGTCTGCATCGCCTGATTCAGTTCGGCGATCAACTCCGAGTCATAAGGCGTGTTTTCCTTGAAGGGCACCATGCGCCGCAACAGGTCATCATCGAAAGGGGCGTCGCCGCTGAAGCTGACTTTGCCCAGGGTGTAACGCGGGCCGCTGTCGTAAACCAGATCGATATCTGCCACACCCGCTGCCGGATCCACCGAGAGCCGCTGCTGAACAAAGCGCCCGGAAAAGAAGCCATAGCGAGACGCCTGATTCTGTATCAGGCGCTTGGCATCCTCGTAATAACCATGGTTGAGCACCGCTCCGCTTTTCAGCGCATCACCTTTGGGCGTGCGGAATGCCTTGAGTGAGGCTGCCTCTCCTTCAATGCGAACCGTGACATCGCGCAAATGAATCGGCTCGCCGGGCTGAACGGTAATTACCAACTGCGGCTCTTTGCTTTTGCCGGTCTTCACCTCACTGGCGACTTTCGCCTGGTAGTAACCCAGAGCCTGAGCTGCGCGCTGCGCCTGCTCCTCAGCGCCGATGCTGAAATGCTGCAGGCTGTCGGCATCACGCTCGCCGGGGCTGCCCACGTAACCTTCAATATTGGCTTTGAGTTCGGAGTTGGCAGGCGATACCCTCACCTCCAACTGGGCGTCGGCGAACGCCGCAACAGTGGAGATACTGAGTATCAAACCGCTGGTAAACCTTGCAAGAAACTTCATGGCGCGAATGCTAACACGAGCAACGGTTATCACTGGAACCCGCCAAAAAGTAAGAAATTCATACCTTTACGCCATCTCTTGCAGTGAAACCTGAGGATTTGGGCGGAAAAACACGTGTTCTCGGATAGGTCCTACAGCAACTTCACCTATTTCCTCGTATCCCTGTCTTTTATAGAACTCAAGGTAACGAGCATTCCCGGTGTCGAGCACGATGCCTTGAGAACTTTCATCCTCGGCGCACCAGTTATGCACGGCCTGGAGCAGTTGTTCGCCAAGGTGCTCGCCCTGAAACTCGGGATGAACTCCAAGCAGTGGCAGAACATGAACGGACTCCGAAGGCAGGCACGCCAGAACGGCGTTGTAATACTCCAGATAGCGTCGAGTGCAGTTAAACCCCGTACTGAGCACCATGCGTAAACGCCAGGCCCAACTCTCGGTGATACCCAGACGGCGCTGCGGAGGCGCGATCAGCGCGGCACCCACCAGACGATCTTCGATGAACAGACCGATAGCAGGTAAATCCTGCAGGAAATGCTGCTTGACCAGTTCGCGGACGGTCGCTCTGACGCGCTGATCGAAGCCGTTGCGTTCAGCATTGAACAGGTAGGCGAAGCCCGGTTCGTGGCGATAGGCGTGATACAGCAGCGAGCGGGTTTCCCTCGAGTAACCGCTGTCGAGCTGACGAACTTCAGCCACGATGGCAGACGATTCAGGCATGGAACAACCTCTCTTCAAGGCGCAGCTCGGACGGCAGCGCTCCGGTGGTACAAAGGGTTCGAGTCAACGCCTGCTGCCTCAGTTCCAATATCCTTCGTGAACACACTAAGAGGCTGCCATCGGCAACGCCTGGCACAGACTGATCTAACCGCACTGGTGATGAAGCGACAGGTCAGCTAGCATCGCTTTTTTGTATTTGCCAGGACTGCCCGCCCATGAAAATCGTTTCGTTCAATATCAACGGGCTTCGTGCCCGACCTCATCAGTTGGCGGCGCTGATCGAGAAACACCAGCCTGATGTTATCGGCCTGCAGGAAACCAAAGTCTCTGACGAGCAGTTCCCCCAGGCGGAAATTGAAGCGTTGGGGTATCACGTGCACTTCCACGGACAAAAAGGTCACTACGGTGTGGCGCTGCTCTCCCGCAAAATGCCGCTGGCTATGCACAAAGGCTTCGAAACGGACGATGAAGAGGCGCAGAAGCGCTTCATCTGGGGCACATTCGCCGACGATAACGGCCAACCGATTACCGTAATGAATGGCTATTTCCCGCAAGGAGAAAGCCGCGACCATCCGACCAAGTTTCCGGCCAAACAGCGTTTCTACAATGACCTTCAGGCCTTGCTGGAAACCCGTTTCAGCAACGACCAGCCACTCATCGTCATGGGCGACGTGAACATTTCCCCGGAAGACAGTGATATTGGCATCGGCCCGGACAACGCCAAGCGCTGGCTGAAAACCGGCAAGTGCAGCTTTCTGCCAGAAGAGCGCGAATGGATGGCTCGCCTGAAGAACTGGGGGCTGGTGGACAGTTTCCGACACCTTCACCCGGAAGTGATTGATCAGTTCAGCTGGTTTGACTATCGCAGCCGCGGCTTCGAGGATCAGCCCAAACGCGGGTTGCGCATCGACTTGATCATGGCCTCCAACGGCCTACAGCCACGCATCAAGGCTGGCGGGGTTGATTACGAACTGCGCGGCATGGAAAAACCGTCGGATCATGCGCCGATCTGGCTGGAATTGAGCTGATTTCGCGATGAATTAGTCACATTTAAACGTGGGACCGGCTTCAGCCGGAAGCGGGTACTTCTGGCGACTGATTTTCAGTGCCTGTGATGGCCCTTTCCCGGCTGAAGTCGGTCCCACGTCGCCAGTGCCTCGGCCACCAACACTCATCGGGCTCAGCGAGCACCTTACTATGTTACTGAACCCAATTGTCACATTGCGGTAATCAATCCGACTTAATCTCTCGGCACTTTCCTGATATTCAAGGTGCCGCACATGCTGCGCGCTGTTTCGTTGCTGGCTGTATTCTCATTACTCGCGCTTGACGCAACCGCCAGCCTGCCTTCGCCTCCCGATCACAACCCGGTGCTGCGCATTCATGGCTCCAATACCATCGACGCCCAACTCGGCCCTGCCCTTGTCGAAGGACTACTGCGCAAACAAGGCGCGCGTGATATTCACACTGAGACGGGTACCGTGGCCAACGAACTCCGGGTGACCGGAACTGCGGCTGATGGCAAAAAACTGATTGTCGAAATCGCTGCCCACGGCTCCGGGACAGGCTTCGCTGCATTGAAGGCTGGAAAAGCCGATATAGCCGCGTCGTCACGGCCAGTCAAAGATAAGGAAGTTCAAGACCTTGCGGAGATCGGCAACCTGAAAAGCCCGGGAGCCGAGCAGGTCATCGCCATCGATGGAGTTGCAGTCATCGTGCATCCCGGCAACCCGATACGCGAACTGACAACAGAACAACTGGCGCGTATATTTTCTGGCGAAATCCGAAACTGGCAGGCATTGGGCGGCAAAGAAGGCGAAATCCATCTCTATGCCCGTGACGAGCAATCAGGGACTTTCGAAACATTCAAAGAACTTGTCCTGCTCAAATACCGCAAGACACTTTCCTCAACTGCAAAGCGCTTCGAGTCCAGCGAACAACTGTCCAATGAAGTCAGCACAGACCGTAACGGCATCGGTTTCATTGGCCTGCCCTATGTACGTCATTCCAGAGCCGTGGCTGTAGCTGACGGTGACTCACGGCCCATGCTCCCCACCGTAGGCCTGATTGCGACAGAAGATTATCCGTTATCGCGCCGTCTTTACCTTTACCTCCCCGTGGAAACGCATCAACCCTGGGCGACCGCGCTGATCAATTTCGCCCAGAGTCCCGAGGGTCAGGCCGTGGTTGCGCAAAACGGATTCGTTGCGCAAACGGTACAAGCCATCAAGGTTCAGGCAACAGCACAGATGCCCGGCGACTATCAGGCACTGACCCGCGAAGCAGAACGGCTGTCGGTCAACTTCAGGTTTGCCCAAGGCAGCGCCACGCTGGATAACAAGGCGCTGCTCGACGTGAAACGAGTAGCAGAGTATCTGAAGCAACACGACAAACTCGATCAACGGGTCACGCTGGTGGGTTTTGGCGATGCGAAAAGCGACCCCAAACGCGCGCAGCTACTCTCCCGACTGCGCGCCATGGCGGTGCGTCGAGAGTTGATCAAGAGCAATGTGACGTTACGGGAAGTTGTCGGCTTTGGTGATGAAATGCCGGTGGCAGCCAACGATCTTGACGACGGACGCATCAAGAACCGACGAGTTGAAGTCTGGGTGGATTGATGGGGCACTGCCGCTAGCCTGACCAGACGCTATTGCTCGGCTATCCTCGTGAGTACACATCAGGAGGCAACATGCATCAGCCATCCGCGCCTGAACCGCCAGAGCCTGAAGACAGCAAACCACCGACGTTCTGGCAAATGCTACACAGCGTGATGGCGGCCGCATTCGGCGTGCAAAGCGGGAAAAACCGTGAGCGGGATTTCACCCGCGGCAAGCCGATCCACTTTGCGGTCATCGGCCTGTCTTTTACGCTGTTCTTCGCTGCCCTGCTGTTCGGCCTTGTGCAGTTGGTCGTGTACTTTGCCATCGGCTGAAGTCCTGCCTATGGAGAAGCCGGACGCAACAAAAATGAATAGTCAGTTCCCGCTGGCTGGCCTTTCAGGCTCAGGGCACGGAAATCCACACCATAGTCATCGCGCATGCTGTCAGCGCGAATCCGACTCAAATCACTGACACTGACCTCTTTCATGACCTGGGCCTGACGGGCACCGATAATAAGGCGCGCGGCAGGGGCAGTTGTGTCGTAATCATGCAAAAGGACCATGGCCAGACCACCCAGCATGAAGTGCCCACCCGCCAGCGCACTGATACGCCCGTCCTGCAGCGCAATCAGCGATTGCGGAGACCAGTTGATGGAGCTGAACAGCACCTCCCTGCCCGGCTCTCGTGCTGTTTCCCGTACGGCATCCATGGCGCCAAATACCATTTGATCATTCGCCGACCAGATCAGGCTGATCTGCGGGTAGCGCCGAAGCAGCACACGGGCTTGCTCAAGCGCACGATCACGTCGCCAGCCGCCCAATACGATCTGCCGCAAACGAACTTCCGGATGCTCGGCCAGCGCCCGACGCATGCCCTGCTCACGCTTCAACGAGACCGGAGTGGTATTGGTACCTGAAAAAGCGAGCATTTCGATCACATCGCCAGCCTTTAGTGGCGGATGCAGGCTGATCAAGCGTTTGGCAGTGAGATAGCCACCCGTCTCGTCGTCCCCTACCAGGCTGCCAATAAAGTTGGGGTAGCGTTGCGAAACGTCACCAAGAATACGCAACTGGTCCGCGGTCAACGTGTTGTTTACGGCAAAGAGCTTTACCTCGCTGTTCTGTGACAGGCGAAGAATCTCGGGCGCAATATTGAGTTCATTGGAAAACACCAGATAGTCCGGACGGCTCGGCCCCTGCAGCGCATCCCTCGCCTGCTCGACCAGTTGCCGCGTGTCACGGTTGCTGTAGAGCACCGTGAGGTTCATGCCGAGCCGGGTCGCCGCCGCTTGCATGAATCGCGCGTAGACGGACCAGTAGCCATCGGACGCAGGTCCGGGACTCAGAAAAACCACTGAGGCGGCGCTGGCGGCGTTCAGCCAGCCCCCTAAAGCGACCACAAGCACGCCGCAGCAAAGTCGAGTCATTCAGACGAGCCTTGATAAATAGCCAAAGATCTTTTCGACGATCCACTTAGCTATCGGCCGCTAACCCGATTGTCTGCACCGCAAATGTGTGCCGAGAAGTCTTATTGATGGCTGACCCAGAACACTGCGGCTCCCACAACAAGAATGATGATGAAAAAAATGGCCCACGCATCAACATGACTGTCGTTCTTGGAAACTTTGGGATGGTTGCTCATGAACATTGCCTCTTGTCTGTTTTATTAGTGGCAGCACGGATAAAGCGGTGAGTCTCAGGTTATTTCAGGTCAGACTCGACCCCAGTAAAGCCGAGGGATGCCCATACCACAAGCAGGGTTATCAGCGTCGGACCAAAGGCTTATCACTTTTAGCTATTTGCATATATGCAAACGCCACTTTTGTGTATATCCGCAAACTGGTATCTTCCCCCGGCTCCGTCTGGAGTGCGCGGCCGTGCGCGCAGATTTGCTGTGGTAATTGCCTGAGAACAGGACCTATATGTACGTATACGACGAGTACGACCAGCGGATCATCGAGGACCGCGTCAAGCAGTTCCGTGATCAGACCCGACGCTATCTTGCGGGGGAACTCAGCGAAGAAGAGTTCCGCCCTTTGCGCTTGCAAAATGGCCTCTATATCCAGCGTTTTGCGCCGATGCTGCGCGTGGCTGTGCCTTACGGCCAGCTGACCTCACGCCAGACACGGATGATGGCCAAGATCGCTCGCGATTATGACAAGGGCTACGCACACATCAGCACACGGCAGAATGTTCAGTTCAACTGGCCCGCGCTGGAAGACATTCCGGACATCCTTGCCGAGCTGGCAACCGTGCAGATGCACGCCATTCAGACCAGCGGCAACTGCCTGCGCAACGTCACCACCGATCAGTTCGCCGGCGTAGCGGCTGACGAGTTGGTAGACCCGCGTCCATGGTGCGAAATCGTCCGTCAATGGACCACTTTCCACCCTGAATTTGCTTACCTGCCGCGTAAGTTCAAGATCGCGATCAATGGTTCAACCAGCGACCGTGCCGCCATCGAAGTTCACGACATTGGTCTTGAGCCTGTCCTGAACCAGGCTGGCGAGCTGGGCTTCCGTGTATTGGTCGGCGGTGGCCTGGGCCGTACGCCAGTGGTAGGCGCCTTCATCAATGAATTCCTGCCATGGCAGGACCTGTTGAGCTATCTCGATGCGATCCTGCGGGTTTACAACCGTTACGGCCGTCGTGACAACAAGTACAAGGCGCGGATCAAGATTCTGGTCAAGGCATTGACCCCTGAAGTGTTCGCCGAGAAAGTCGATGCAGAGATGGCCCACCTGCGTGGCGGCCAGACCACGTTGACTGAAGCTGAAGTACATCGCGTCTCCAAACACTTCGTCGACCCTGATTACAAAGCGCTGGAAGACTTCAGTGCTGAACTGGCGAAACTGGATCAGGAACATCCGGGCTTTGCTCGCTGGCGTACGCGCAACACCCTGGCTCACAAAAAGCCGGGCTACGTAGCAGTCACGCTGTCCCTCAAGCCTACCGGTGTTGCACCCGGCGACTTGACCGACAAGCAGCTCGACGGCGTTGCAGACCTGGCCGATCGTTACAGCTTCGGTCAACTGCGCACCTCTCACGAGCAGAACATCATTCTTGCCGACGTGGAAGAGAGCCAACTGTTCACCTTGTGGCACGAGCTGCGCGAGCAAGGTTTTGCCACCCCTAACGTGGGGCTGCTGACGGACATTATTTGCTGCCCTGGCGGCGATTTCTGCTCGCTGGCCAACGCCAAGTCGATCCCGATTGCCGAATCCATCCAGCGCCGCTTCGACGACCTGGACTACCTGTTCGACATCGGCGAGCTGGACCTGAACATTTCCGGTTGCATGAACGCATGCGGTCACCATCATGTCGGCCATATCGGCATTCTGGGCGTGGACAAGAAAGGCGAAGAGTTCTATCAGGTCTCCCTGGGTGGCAGCGCAAGTCGCGACGCCAGTCTGGGTAAGATCCTGGGCCCTTCCTTTGCTCAGGACGCCATGCCGGATGTGATCGAGAAGCTGATCGACGTTTACGTTGAAAAACGCAACGAAGACGAGCGCTTTATCGACACTTACCAGCGTATCGGCATCGACCCTTTCAAGGAGCGCGTCTATGCAGCGAATAATTAAGAATAACGAAGTCATCGATGAAACCTGGCACTTGCTGCCCAAGGAGACGTCCTTTGATGAGTTGTCCAACTGCGACGACCTGATCGTTCCGCTTGCGCTGTGGCGCGAGCATGGCCACGCCCTTGCTGCTCGTGATGGCGGCCTGGGTGTCTGGCTGGACAGCGACGAAGAAGCTGAAGAGATCGGCGCTGATGTCGACAAGTTCCAGGTCATTGCCCTGAACTTCCCGGCCTTCACCGACGGCCGAAGCTACTCTAACGCGCGCCTGCTGCGAGATCGTTATGGTTATAAGGGCGAGCTGCGGGCTATCGGCGATGTTCTGCGAGACCAACTGTTCTACCTGCACCGCTGCGGCTTCGACGCATTCGCTATTCGCGCCGACAAAGACCCCTACGAAGCCCTTGAGGGATTGAAGGACTTTTCGGTGACGTATCAGGCTGCAACCGACGAGCCGCTGCCGTTGTTCCGCAGACGTTAATTCGTTCGCTGCCCGAAAAAGCCCAGGTCTGGATTTCCAGCCTGGGCTTTTTTCATATCGGGGGACCGGTTTGAGCCGGGAAGACGATATTGCCGACGATAAAATCTGGCGGATGTGCTGGCCTCTTCCCGAATGAATTCGGTCCTACCGGTAATCTTCCCGACCCAGGCGCGTCACACCTCATTGGCGGCAGGACCGCGCACCAATTACGCCTGGCGGCGATTTGAAATGAAGTGTCGTCAGGAGTGACATCAGGATCAACATCAAGCGCCCAATGTTTGAGGGCGTACGCTTTGATCAGCGCCCGGGCAAAACTTGCCGGGCTTTTGATGACCGCGCCGTGATCGGTGACGAAGGTATCAAGCAGTGGATTGTTCGCAAGGTAGTCGGCTGTTTCAGGCATTTCGGGCAATTTCCTTATTGCAAAGAGATTGCCAGTCTTAGCGATATAGCGAAGCGAAATGACCTGTATAAATACCGCGCGTTGATTTATTCGAGGCAATAAAAAGCGTCGCCTGCAATTGCAGGCGACGCTTGAAGGTTTTACCAGAAGCGTTGTTGCGTCAGACGACTCCACCAACCCAACAGGAGCCGGTCCACTGAACCGGTCGCAGCCATGCCCATGCGTTCTTGCAGACTTTTACGCTGCACATAATGCAGGTGGAACACTTCGGCCGTCTTGGCGCGCTCACCAATGTACTCGTCGCTGGTCTTCAGCTCGTCGACCAACTGCTTGTCCAGCGCCGCGACGCCCAGCCATACCTCGCCGGTAGCCACTTCATCAATCGCCAGTTGCGGACGGTAATTGGCAACGAAGTTTTTGAACAGGTCGTGGGTAATGTCCAGATCCTGC
The DNA here is from genome assembly GCF_022790535.1 of Pseudomonas maioricensis. Taxonomy (GTDB): domain Bacteria; phylum Pseudomonadota; class Gammaproteobacteria; order Pseudomonadales; family Pseudomonadaceae; genus Aquipseudomonas; species Aquipseudomonas maioricensis. The sequence goes on along the minus strand of NZ_LOHG01000008.1, from coordinate 97,947 downwards.
TGAAACTTCTCGCGGCCTTTCTCGGTGTTTTCGCCAAACACCGTCAAGGTACGTTTGTATTCGCCCGCAGTGAGTACCTCAAAATCGATATCGTGCTTTTTCAGCAGACGGTTGACGTTAGGCAACTGAGCCACGACGCCAATCGAACCAAGAATGGCAAAAGGCGCGCTGATGATCTTGTCACCGATGCAAGCCATCATGTAGCCACCGCTGGCCGCCACTTTGTCGATGCAAATAGTCAGCGGAATACCTGCCTGACGAATACGCGCCAGTTGCGAGGAAGCCAGGCCATAGCTGTGCACCATGCCGCCACCGCTTTCGAGACGCAACACAACCTCGTCCTTCTCGGTAGCAAGCGTCAGCAGCGCCGTAATTTCATGGCGCAGGCTTTCCGTTGCAGAGGCCTTAATGTCGCCATCGAAATCCAGCACATAAACGCGCGGCTTGGGGTCAGCCAGCTTCTTGTCTTTCTTGAGGCTTTTAGCCTGCTCTTTACGCAGCGTCTTGAGGCGGTCCTTGTCGAGCAGCGACTGTTCGAGGCGCTCACGCAAAGCCTTGTAGAAATCATTGAGCTTGGTGACTTGCAATTGCCCGGCCGACCGACGGCGGCCTTTGCCGCGCAACGACGCAATCGCCACAAGAACAACAACGATGGCTACAACCAGGGTGACCGTTTTGGCCAGGAAACTGGCGTAATCGGCTAAAAACTCCACAGAGACTCCTCACTTCGATGGCGCCCTTACCATTCAAGGGTCGCGGATCACCCAAGCATACCGGCGCGACCTGTCGGCGACCAGCCGTCAATCGTTTAGAGAACGACCATTCAAACAAGCGTATGTTTTTTCATTGACACGCCTTCGGCATCCTCATAACCTCGCAAACACTTCAACGTACCGGGATACGGACGTGGGCAGCATCTACTTGATACGACATGGCCAGGCGTCTTTTGGTGCCGACGATTACGATGTACTGTCGCCTGTCGGGGTTCGCCAGTCAGAAGTGCTGGGGGCGTATCTCTCCAGGCTCGGCTCAGGCTTTGATCGCTGCATCGCCGGCAGCTTGCGCCGACAGCAGCACACTGCCGAGCTGGCGCTGGATCAGCTCCGGGTTGCAGGCCTGAAAACGCCTCAACTGGAGGTCGACGCGGCCTTTGACGAATTTGATGCGCAAACCACGATCCGCGTATTGCTGCCCGCCATGCTGGGTGAAGAGCCCGAAGCGCTGCATGTGATGCGCAATGCTGCCCAGAACCGCGCCGAATTTCAGCGCCTGTTTTCGTTGATCGTCGCACGCTGGCTCAGCGGTGAGCATGACAGTCCCGAACTGCAAAGCTGGGAAGCGTTCGTGGCTCAGGTTCAAGCCGGTTTGCAACGAATACTGGAGCGCGCCCAGAGCGGCGAACGCATTGCAGTGTTTACCTCGGGCGGCACCATTACTGCCCTGCTCCACCTGATGACCCAGATGCCCGTTCAGCAGGCTTTCGAGCTGAACTGGCAAATCGTCAACACGTCGCTCAACCAATTGAAGTTCCGTGGTCGTGAGGTCGCGCTGGCGAGTTTTAACAACCATGCTCACTTGCAACTGATGAATATGCCGGAACTCATTACCTATCGATGACCCCGGTAAACCCGTTACAGAACAACCACTAAAAAGGATCGAACCATGACCTCCGTAGCCGACGCCGTTCAAGCCATGAAAGCCAAGTTCAACCCAAGTGCCGCTGCTGGCCTGGACCTGGTTTTCGGCTTCCGTATCGATGAAGACAAACACTTCTCGCTGATCGTCAAAGACAGCACCTGCGAACTGCAGGAAGGCGAAAACCCTGACGCTCAGGTCACTCTGGTTATGGATGGCGAAACCCTGCAGGGCATCGTCAGCGGCGAGACCGACGGTATGCAGGCCTTCATGGGCGGCAAATTGCGCGCCGAAGGCGACATGATGCTGGCGATGAAGCTGAGCGAACTGTTCCCGGCCTGATCAATGAGTCCGGCAAAGGAAACCGAAGCCTGAGCGCTTCGGTTTTTTTTGCCCGTTTTTTCGTCTCGGCTATAAAAGTGTACGGGCCATCAAAGGCAATGATCGACGAGCAACACGGCGGCCAATAAGACAGCCTGCACGTTGTTGCCACCATTCGATTAGTCAATGATCTATGCGCACCATAATAAGCAGAAGGGATAAGCATGGCGCTTACTGACCAGTCCACACAGATCCGCGCAGGCGAAGAGCTGGATGCCGCGCTCATAGACCCTTACCTCAAGGCCAATATTACGGGCCTTGAGGGCAGTCCCGTGATCAGCCAGTTTCCCGGCGGCGCATCCAATCTCACCTACCTGGTGCAGTATCCTGATCAGGAATTCGTCCTAAGACGCCCGCCTTTTGGCCAAAAAGCCAAATCGGCCCATGACATGGGCCGTGAGTACCGCATCATCAATCAGCTCAAGGATGCGTTCCCGTTTTGCCCGAAAGCGTACCTGCACTGCACCGACGAGTCAGTGATCGGCTCCGGGTTTTATGTCATGGAGCGCATCAAGGGGATCATCCTGCGCTCCGACCTGCCAAAGGAGCTGAATCTCACAGCGCCCCAGACCCGGACACTCTGCAAAAGCTTTATTGATCGGCTCGTGGAGCTACACGGTGTGGACTATCAGGCCTGCGGACTGGGTGATCTGGGTAAACCGGAAGGTTATGTTGAGCGTCAGATTCGTGGCTGGGCTGAACGCTATGACAAAGCGCGTACGCCGGACGCGCCGGAGTGGACGCATGTCAAAGCGTGGCTGGCAGAGAAGATGCCCGCAGACCACTCGGTTCCGGCAATTGTGCACAACGACTACCGTTTCGATAACGTGCTATTGGACCCGGAAAATCCGCTGCAGATCATCGGCGTGCTGGATTGGGAGATGACCACGCTGGGCGACCCGCTGATGGATCTCGGCAACACCCTTGCCTACTGGATTGAAGCCAACGATCCGGCCCCGGTCCAGCTGATGCGACGCCAGCCCAGCCATGCACCCGGTATGTTGACTCGTCAACAATTCGTCGACTACTACGCTGAACGCTCGGGCATCGCCATCGAAAATTTCGATTTCTATTACACCTACGGGCTGTTCCGGCTGGCGGGGATCGTCCAGCAAATCTACTACCGTTTCTTCCAGGGCCAGACCCAGGACAAGCGCTTCGCACAGTTTATTCATATGAACAAACTGCTCGAACACATGAGCCTGCAGGTCATCGATAAATCCAGCCTTTGACTGGGACAAGAGAAGGAGAAAAAACTATGTCCAGAACCGAACTGTTCGACCTTGATGGCAAAATTGCTTTTGTATCCGGCGCCAGTCGCGGCATTGGTGAAGCCATCGCACGATTGCTGGCGCAGCAAGGTGCGCACGTCATTGTCAGCAGCCGCAAAATCGAAGGCTGCCAGCAAATAGCCGAGGCAATCAACGCCGAGGGCGGTCAGGCAACCGCCATTGCGTGTCATATCGGTGAGATGGAGCAGATAACAGCGGTCTTCGCCCAGATCCGCGAGCAATTCGGCAGACTGGATATTCTGGTCAACAATGCCGCGACCAACCCGCAGTTCTGTAATGTGCTGGACACTGACCTGGGTGCGTTTCAGAAAACCGTCGACGTGAATATTCGTGGCTATTTCTTCATGTCGGTTGAAGCAGGCAAGCTGATGCGCGACAACGGCGGCGGCAGCATTATCAATGTGGCATCGATCAACGGCGTTTCTCCGGGCGTTTTCCAGGGGATCTATTCGGTGACTAAAGCCGCAGTGATCAACATGACCAAAGTGTTCGCCAAGGAATGCGCGCCTTTTGGTATTCGCTGCAACGCCCTGCTACCGGGCCTGACCGACACCAAATTCGCCTCGGCGCTGGTCAAGAACGATGCGATTCTGAAAACCGCCCTCCAGCAAATCCCGCTAAAACGGGTTGCCGATCCCTCTGAGATGGCCGGTGCCGTGCTGTACCTGGCAAGCTCAGCGTCGAGCTATACCACCGGTGTTGCGTTGAACGTGGATGGCGGGTTTCTGTCCTGACCACCCCGTAAACCTTCTCGCCAACAAGTTGCCTCCTACCTGACCCAGCACAAGCCGGTAGGAGCGAACTTGTTGCCTCCTACCTGATACGACTGTCCTGCAGTAATATATGCAGCTTCCGGGGCAGCTTTTCTGCCCGACTGCCAAGTAAGCCCTTCCCATGCCAATTGAACTGAGTGTCGAGCTGAGCACCCTTGCGGTGCTCGTTGTCGTTGCCTTTGTTGCCGGTTTTATCGATGCCATTGCCGGAGGCGGTGGTTTGCTGACCACCCCGGCGCTGATGACCGCAGGCCTGCCACCGCATCTGGTGCTGGGCACCAACAAACTCAGTTCAACCTTCGGCTCGGCCACCGCTGGTTTTACCTTCTACCGGCGCAAGCTGTTTCATCCACGGCAATGGACGCATGCACTGGTCGGTACCGCCATCGGTGCGTTGATCGGCGCCGTGATCGCTCAGTACCTGCCTGGCGAATGGATCAACCAGATGCTGCCCGTGATCGTCTTCGGTTGCGGCTTGTACCTACTGTTCGGTGGCACACCCAAAGCCCCGATAAACAGCGATGCACCGATCAGGAAAAAATGGCAGTTCCCGCAAGGTCTGGGCCTGGGCTTCTATGACGGCGTGGCGGGCCCGGGGACTGGCGCGTTCTGGACGGTCAGCACCCTGCTGATGTATCCGCTTGATCTTGTGAAGGCCAGTGGCGTGGCACGCACCATGAACTTCGTCAGCAATGCCGCGGCGCTCACCGTGTTCATTGTTTCCGGGCAGGTGGACTGGCTGATCGGCCTGAGTATGGGCGTCGCGGTGATGCTTGGGGCTGCCCTTGGCGCCCGCAGCGCTATCAAGGGCGGAGCAAAGTTCATTCGCCCGGTGTTCATCACCGTCGTGTTGTGCCTGACCGCCCGCCTAGCCTGGCAACACTGGTTCGGGGGCGCCTGAACGCTGCGCCAGGTACAACTCGATCAAGTGCCGGGCAATCGAGCGATTGGCTGGCAACGGCGGCAGATCATTGATGCTGAACCAGCGGGCATCTTCGATTTCGTCCGCCTGAGGGACAATCTCGCCACTCTCATATTCGGCATGAAAACCCAACATCATTGAATGGGGAAACGGCCAGCACTGGCTTCCCACATACTTGATGTCCCTGACCTTGACCTGCACCTCTTCCATCACCTCGCGGCGGACACAGTCTTCGGCGGACTCACCCGGTTCCACAAACCCGGCCAGTGTGCTGTAGACACCGGTCACGAAACGCGGCGAACGGGCCAGCAGGATTTCGTCACCACGGGTGATCAAGACGATCATGCTCGGTGAGATACGCGGATAAAAGCGCAGGTTATCGTGTTCGCAATACATCGCCCGCTCGCCCGGGACTTGTACCGTAGGGCGTCCGCAACTGCCACAAAAACGGTGTTCACGGGCCCAGGTGCTGATCTGCGCGGCATAGCCCAGTTGCTGGAAGACTTCGTACTCGCCAGACAACATGAACTGCCGTAATCCTTGCCAACTGCAGCCTTCTACCTCAACTGCCTCTTTGAGGACATACAGATAAACCGGCTCGCCATCGAAATGACCGATGCCGTGTTCGCTGATGACATCAAGCTCCTGACGCTTGAGCCATTCCCGGGGAAACATCGCCCCGTTATTGTCCAGCAGGAAGCCTTGCTCGCTGTGGACGACAGCCCAACCGCCCGGCATCTGAATATCCAGTACAGCGGTGGTCCAGCGACTGGGGCCCGACATAAAAAACTCCCTGATACGTTGATCTGATGCGCGCTCTGGCTTTCGCTCTAGTTCTCGAAAGCCGGCTTTTGCTTGCTCATCTGAGCAAACATGGCGGTTTTCAAGTCTGCTGATTGCAGCATGGCAGCGTTCCAGATAGCAACGTGTTCCAGCCCGTCATCCACGCGGTGATCACGCATATAGCTGATCATTTCCTTCGTGCCGGTGATGGCGATAGGAGACTTGGCGGCGATTTCTTTAGCAAGGTTCAACACGCCTTCGAGCAGACTGGTCGCGTCGGAAAAAACACGATTGACCAGCCCGATCTCCTTTGCCTCCGCAGCTTCAACCGTACGCCCGGTATACGCCAGCTCGCGCATGATGCCATCGCCGATAATCCGGGGCAGGCGCTGCAGCGTTCCCACGTCGGCGGCCATGCCCATGTCGATTTCACGAATCGCAAACTTTGCATCCTGAGCGCAATAACGCATATCGCACGCAGACACCAGGTCGATGGCACCGCCGAGGCAATAGCCTTGAATGGCTGCAAGCACCGGTTTGCGACAACGGTCAACCGCAGTAAACGAAGCCTGCAACTGCTGAATCTTGCGCCGCAACGTTCGTGCATTACGCCCCGGGTCCTTCCCCAGTTCATTGGCCACAGAGGCCAACAGTTGCAGATCGATGCCTGAAGAGAAGTGCTTGCCCGCCCCGCTGAGGACCACAACACGCACTTCATCGGTCTCATCAATCCACTGGAAAATATCAATGATTTCAGACCAGAATGCAGCGTCCATCGCATTGACCTTTTCCGGTCGATTGATCTGCACGTGGGCAATGTGATCACTCAGCTCTACAACAAAGGATTGATAGTCAGACACGGAGGTTCCTCTCTTGATTTTTCTTGTTCTAGCCACGACCCGATTCAGCCAGAGACTATATCAAGGCTGGCCTTTAGGCGATAAGGCGGCGGATGTGCCAAGTGCCGGACCGTTGTCCCAAAACGCGCCTGAACGCGGCCTGCACGGTGCAAAAGTCTGAACGCTCGCGGGGCACAGCGGTCAAGTAGTGTGTAAGTGATATTAAGCTGTGTCATAGGCATTGACAGCGCAGCGGCCGATTTAAGGCTATGCCACCCCCCTAAGGTCGCAAGAGGGCGATTCTTGACTACATCAAAAGCAGCAACCGGTATTGTGGGCCTCGATGACATTCTGGCAGGCGGTCTTTCCCGTCGGCACGTGTTTCTTCTCGAGGGCGAACCAGGCACTGGCAAAACGACAGTCGCTTTGCAGTTTTTACGTGCAGGCGCCCTTGCGGGCGAGCGCTGTCTGTATATCACTCTTTCAGAGACCGACATCGAACTGCGCGACGGCGCGAAGTCGCACGGCTGGGATCTGGATGAGAACATCGTAATTTTCGAGCTGACGCCACCTGAAAGCCTGCTCGATGCTGATAATCACCAGAGTCTGTTGTATTCCTCGGACCTGGAACTGGGCGAAGCAACGCGTCAGATCTTCGAAGTGGTCGAGCGGGTCAAACCGACCCGAGTCGTGATCGACAGCCTATCGGAAATCCGCTTGCTGGCACAAAGCTCGCTGCGCTATAGACGACAGATTCTGTCCATCAAGCACTACTTCACGCGCTATGACGCGACTGTATTGCTTCTGGATGACCTGACCACCGAAGCTTTGGACAAGACCGTGCACAGCGTCGCGCACGGTGTGATCCGGCTTGAAGAGCTGAACCCGAATTACGGCGCAGAGCGGCGGCGCGTCCGGGTGGTGAAGTATCGCGGGCAGAAATACCGTGGCGGCTTTCATGATTTCACCATCAAGGCCAATGGCATCCACGTTTATCCGCGACTGGTTGCTGCGGAACACCGCAACCGATTTGAGCGCAGCGTGCTATCCAGCGGCGTGGCTGAACTGGATGCGTTGTTGGGCGGCGGCATCGATGGCGGTTCGAGTACATTGATTCTGGGGCCTGCGGGTACAGGCAAATCGCTGATCGCGCTAGTCTTTGCGGCTGCTGCAGTGGCTCGAGGCGAACGTGTCGGACTTTTCATCTTCGATGAAGAACTGGGCCTGCTATTCAATCGCATGCGCAAAGTCGGCATCGATCTGGAAGCTCTGGAGAAAAGCGGTAACCTGCTGATTGAACAGGTCGACGCCGCTGAGCTGTCACCTGGCGAATTCGCTCACCGGGTACGGGCAAGCGTCGACGAAAAGCAGATCAAGACGGTGGTTATTGACAGCATCAACGGCTACCAGGCGGCTATGCCGGAAGAAAATGCGCTGGTTCTGCACATGCACGAACTGCTGCTCTACCTGAACCGTCAGGGCGCCTCGACGTTCATGACAGTCGCTCAACATGGTCTTGTGGGCGACATGCGAGCCCCCGTTGACATTACTTATCTCGCCGACACTGTCATGCTGTTGCGCTACTTCGAAGCCATGGGCGAAGTTCGCCGTGCGATTTCCGTTATCAAAAAGCGCACTGGCACTCATGAGTCCACCATCAGGGAGTATCGCATCAGTCATCAGGGCCTGAAAATCGGCGAACCGCTCGCAGCCTTCCAGGGCGTGCTTACCGGCGTCCCTCAGTATGCGGGCTCAACCAGCCCCTTGATGCAGGATGACAGGGAGTGAGCACGCCCGGGCTGCTATCAGAACGGGCAATCATCCTGGCCCCACGGGGCCGGGACAGCCAGATCGCTTTGATGATTCTGCAGGAGGCGGGTTTTCCCGCCCTGGTCGCGCATACGCTTGCCGACCTGAGCGCCGAGCTGAGCCTCGGCGCAGGGATGGCGATCATTGCCGATGAGGCTTTGCGTGGCAAAGATATCAGCTCCTTGGTGGAGACGCTGGAGCGCCAGCCGCCCTGGTCGGACCTTCCTGTAGTGCTTCTGACCCATCACGGCGGCCCGGAGCAAAGCCCCTCGGCTTATTTGGGCACGATGCTAGGTAATGTAACGTTTCTCGAGCGTCCCTTTCACCCGACCACGCTGGTCAGCCTTGTCACCACCGCCATACGCGGACGAAGACGGCAGTACGAAGCCAGAGCTCGCATGGAAGACCTGGCGGAAGGTGAACAACGCCTGCAGAACGCACTCAAGGCCGGACGCCTGGGTTCATGGCAACTCGAAGCAGAGTTCCTGACACTCGACTGCTCGGCTATCTCCCGCTCTCACTATGGGCGCAGCGAGGATGAGCGATTTGACTACGAGGACTGGCTGGACACCGTTTATGCCGAAGACCAGCCACGCATGCAATCGGCGTTACAGCGTAGCCTGGACAATGGTGACGACTTCATCATTGAATACCGCAATGTATGGCCTGACGGCTCGTTGAATTGGGTAGACGTCAGGGCACGAGCCATTCGCGCCAAGAATGGCAGAGTCAGCTCACTGGCGGGAGTAACTTCAGACATCACTGAGCGCAAGCAGGCCGAGGCGCAACTTCGACGACTTAACGAAACCCTTGAGCAGCAAGTCGAAGAACGCACTTCCCAACTCAGGCACAACGAAGAAGTGTTGCGCCAATCGCAGAAAATGGAAGCTGTTGGCCAATTGACAGGGGGCATTGCCCACGACTTCAACAACATGCTGACCGGGATTATCGGCAGTCTTGAATTGCTGCGAAGACGCCTGGCTCGCGGAAAAACCGAGGACCTGAACAGTCTGATCGACCTTGGCGTAACCTCCGCCAACCGTGCCGCCGCCCTGACCCACCGACTACTTGCCTTCTCACGCCGCCAGTCACTGGATTCCAAACCAGTAGACATGAATCAACTGATCCGCTCCATGAGCGAACTGCTCAATCGCAGCCTCAACGAGAGCATTCGTCTCGAGTTGCACTTGCATGCCCCTCTATGGACCGCAGAAGCGGATCCCAATCAGCTGGAAAGCGCCCTGCTCAACCTGGTGCTCAACGCCCGTGACGCAATGCCTGACGGCGGTCTTCTGATCGTCGAATCGTCCAATCAAAGTCTGGACAGGTCCTTTACCAACGCTCACGAAAACCTGCTGCCCGGCGACTACGTTGTGCTCAGCGTCAGCGATACCGGTTACGGAATGCCGGATAGCGTGATGAGCCGTGCCTTTGATCCGTTCTTTACGACCAAACCCATCGGCCAGGGGACCGGGCTGGGCCTTTCAATGATCTATGGTTTCAGCAAACAGTCTCATGGACATGTTGCGATTAAAAGCGAGGTCGGCAAGGGAACCACCGTGCAGCTTTACCTGCCACGCTTCAAAGGCCAGCAGACTCAGGACGAACAGATCATTCACAACACCGAGAGTTTCGCCAAAGACGGCGAGACTGTGCTTATTGTCGAGGACGATGCCGCTGTCAGGGTATTGGTCAGCGAAGTGTTGAGCGAGTTGGGTTATGCCTTTGTCGAAGCCAGCACCGGCGCTGAGGCGGTACCGATTCTTGAATCAGGGCAGCGCGTCGATCTGCTGATCAGTGATGTGGGCCTCCCGGGCATGAATGGTCGGCAATTAGCCGAGATAGGTCGTCAATTGCGCCCAGGCCTAAAGGTGCTGTTTATCACCGGTTATGCCGAACACGCGGCGGTCAGGGCCGGTTTTCTTGACGATGGCATGCAGATGATTACCAAGCCTTTCGCCTTCGACAATCTGACGTCCAAGGTAAGGGAGATGATTGAGGTTTAACGGTTTCGGCGCCATCTGGAGGTCAGGGATGGCGCGGGAGGGATGATCGATTCAGGCCAGCAGCTTTTCGATCTGGGAGTGCAGGGTTTCCATGTTGAACGGCTTGGCCAGGATCGGTGCCTTGGCGGCAATAGGGCTGCCCGACTCAAGGATTTCCGCTGGGTAGCCGCTGATGAAAATAACCTTCAACTCAGGTCGCAGTTTGACGGCGGGCTCAGCGATCATGACGCCAGAGATGCCGCCTGGCAGACGGTAATCAGTGATCATCAAATCCAGGTGGGGTTTGGTCGCAAGGATCTCGAACGCCTGCTCACCGTTTTCCGCCTGCAACACCCGATAACCCTCGCCCGACAAGTAATCGGCGAGCAGCATCAGGATCAGCGGTTCGTCTTCGACGATGAGTACGACATTTTCTGCATCAGAGCTCATGGGACTGCCTTCGGTCTATAAATAGCTGCCTTTACGACCATGGCGGTTGCCGTAGGTTGCGTAATTATCGGATAAATCTGACGCCTACAACCCGCGCCATCAAACCGGCAGGCAGACCCTGAACATCGAGCCTTCGCCCTCTGCACTCTCAACAACAATTTCGCCACCATGGGCAGCGACTATCTGGTCGGAAATAAACAGGCCCAGGCCCAGACCGTGGACCGCATGATTGGCGGCGACCCGCTCGAATTGCTGGAAGATGCGCCGCTGGTTTTCAGGACTGATACCGATGCCCTGATCACGTACCTCGACCCGCGCCTGCCCTTCAACGGCATAAACCCTGACTTCAATGGGCTTGCGCGCGCCATAGCGCAACGCATTGGTCAGCAGATTGGCGACCACTTGCTCGATACGGAACTCGTCCCACACGCCAATAACCGGCTCTTCAGCGGTGAACGTCACACTGGATTCAGCTGCCGCAATCTGCGCAGAAAAGCTTTCGAGCAGATTGCTTACCAACTCCGCAAGATCAAATGCACTGGTCCGAATCGACAGCTTGCCGGTGCGAATACGGGACACGTCGAGCATGTCCTCGATAAGCCGGATAAGGCTCTGGATCTGACGCTCATCGCGGTCAACCATGGCCCGCAACTTGTCCATGGTGAATGCTGAAGCGTTGTCTTTGGCCAGGTGCAACTTGCGCAGTTGGGTTTCGAGGATCAAGCCGTTAAGCGGCGTACGCACTTCGTGGGACACGATTGACATGAAGTCATCACGCATGCGAATCGCGTGCTCAAGCTCGTTCTGTGTCACCTGCAACTTTGCCAGCAATACTTCTTGCTCACGACGGCTTTGCTCCAGCGCCTCGACTTGCAGCTTCATGGCCTTGCGCTGCCGATAGAGATCAACGAATACGTTGACCTTGCTCTTTACCGCATGGATATCCAGCGGTTTGTGCAGAAAGTCCACCGCGCCACTTTCGTAACCCTTGAACGCATAATTGAGCTCTCGGCCTGCGGCACTGACAAACACGATCGGGATATTTTTGGTCCGGTCCGTACCGCGCATCAACTCAGCGAGCTCGAAACCGTTCATGCCCGGCATCTGGACATCCAGAATGGCCATGGCAAATTCGTGCTGCAGTAGCAATGACAGGGCTTCATCGGCGGACAACGCCTTGTACACCTCGCGATCTTCACGCTTGATCAGCGCTTCAAGCGCCAGAAGGTTTTCCGGCAGATCGTCGACGATCAACAGCTTGGCTTGAATGTGATTCAGCATGCAATTCGTTCCAGCTCGACCAGCAATTGGCCTATATCGTTTAAAGGCAGAAGGTAATCCGGCTCATGCAACGCAAGCGCCGCTTCAGGCATGGTGCGCGCCTGAGCCTGGTTGGGGTCCTGGATTACCGTCATACCGCCGGACTGTTTGATACACGACAAACCAAAGGCCCCGTCATTATTGGCCCCGGTGAGTAGAAAACCTGCCAGACGCGGGCCATAGGCATCGGCGGCTGACTGGAAAAGGATGTCAATACTGGGCCGTGAATGGAATACACGATCCTCCTGACTAAGCGACAGGCTGAAATCGTTCTCCACCGACAAGTGATAGCCAGGCGCGGCAAAGTACAGCGTGCCAGGCGCTATGTCTTCTTTGTCATCGGCTTCTTTGACCTTGATCGACAGCCTTGCCTGAAACACTTGAGCCAGCTGGCTGCGGCGGTCTTCAGGCACATGCAACACCGTCAGAATGGGCAGTCGATAGCCGACCCTGAGCCGCGAGAACACTTTGAGCAGCGCCTCGACCCCACCCGCTGAGGCCCCCACTACAATGGCGTCAACGACGGGTAACGTATGGCCCTCCGCGGCTTTTTCAGGAAAAGATGTCTTCATGACTTGCGGTAGATCCGTTCCGGTTTGACCAAGGGCTCGAACTGGCTGCTGTAATCGGAAAAATCCAGTGTTTCCTTGCTACCCAGCACCAGAAAGCCGCGGTGGCAGAGCGAGTCATGGAACAAACCAAAAGCTCGATTCTGCAGTTTCTTGTTGAAGTAGATCAGGACATTGCGGCAGGAAATCATCTGCGTTTCGGAGAACACACTGTCAGTGGCCAGACTATGGTCAGCAAACGTCACGTTTTCGCGCAGGGTCTTGTCGAAAATCGCGTAATCGTAGGCACTGGTGTAGTAATCGGAAAATGCACACTGCCCCCCTGCTTTCTGATAGTTGTCAGTGTACGCACGCACGTTTTCCATCGAGAAGATCCCTTGCTGAGCCTTCTCCAGCGAACTCGGATTAATGTCAGTGGCGTAAATAATGGTTCGATCCAGCAATCCCTCTTCGCGCAGCAGGATAGCCATGGAATAGACCTCCTCGCCCGTGCTGCAGCCCGCAATCCATATCTTTATTGACGGATAGGTACGCAGCAAGGGAACCACTTCCTGACGAATGGCCAGAAAGTGCGAGGGATCACGAAACATCTCGCTGACCGGAATAGTCATAAACTGCAGCAATTGCATGAACGCCTGGGGGTCGTGAATCACCCGCTCTTGAAGCGCAGACACCGTGGAGCAGTCAAACTGGCGCAGCGCGTGACTGATCCGGCGCTTCACTGAAGCCCCGGAATAATCACGAAAATCGTAGCTGTATTTGAGATAAATAGCCTCAATCAACAGACGTATTTCGATGTCCGTGTTTCTGTCTTGAGACATAGCGGAGCCTTTAATCCTGAGTTGGATGCTCACATTGGGCTTGTCCAACTCAAATACGTTCCATTTTCGGCAGCCATACACGAATCAACGAGAACAGCCGATCCAGATCGATAGGCTTGGCCAGGTAGTCGTTGGAGCCCGCCTGCAGGCAACGCTCCTGATCATCCTTCATGGCCTTGGCGGTCACCGCAATGATCGGCAGCTTGCGCCAGCGAGGGTCCTTGCGGATTTCGATGGTCGCTTCGTAGCCGTCCATCTCGGGCATCATCACGTCCATCAGCACCAGGTCGATATCTTCAACCTCGTCCAGCTTGCTGATGGCCTCGATGCCGTTTCGCGCCACTTCAACAACAGCGCCTTTGTGCTCCAGCGCGCTGGTCAAGGCAAAGATGTTACGCACGTCGTCATCGACCACCAGGATCCGGCGCCCTTCAAACACTTTGTCCCGGCTGCGCGCAGTCTTGAGCATCTTCTGCCGCTCGTTCGAGAGCTGCGACTCAACCTTGTGAAGGAACAGCGTGACCTCATCCAGCAGGCGCTCTGGTGAGCGCGCGCCCTTGATGATGATCGAACGCGAATACTTCATCAGTTCGGCTTCTTCATCGCGGGTCAGATTACGTCCGGTGTAGACAATCACCGGCGGGAACGAGCAGATCTCGTCGGTGGACATACGCTTGAGCAAGTCATTGCCAAGCATGTCAGGCAACTTGAGATCAATGATCATGCAGTCGTAGATATTGTCGCGCAGCAGATCCAGTGCATCCTGGGCAAAACCTACCGCCGTGATTTCAATGTCGTCATCGCCAATCAGCCGCGCAATGCTGTCGCGCTGCAGCGCATCGTCTTCGACCAGCAGGATGCGTTTGACCTTCTGGGTCAACTTGGACTCCAGCTTGGCAAACACATCCTTGAGCTCTTCGCGGGTGGTCGGCTTGACCGCATAACCCACCGCGCCCATGTGCATGGCCGCTTCCTGACGGTCTTCTACGGAAATAACGTGCACGGGGATATGACGTGTAGGTGCCAGCTCTTTCAGACGCTGCAGAACCGTCAGCCCTGAGTGATCCGGCAGGCGCATGTCCAGCAGGATTGCGTCAGGCACGAACTGCGCAGCCAGGTTGAAACCATCATCGGCCGCATGGGCAACCAGGCAGTGGTAACCCAGCTCATGGGCCAGGTCAAAAAGAATCCTGGCGAAAGCCACCTCGTCTTCGATGACCAGGATACAGCGCTTGGTCGATGGCAGCTTTTCGCGATCGTCGGCAAAAGTCGGCAAAGGTACCGGGGCGGGAGCTGCAGGGACCTTGATCGGCGCAGGCGCCAGGAATTGCACCGGCAGGACCGGCGCGGCGACCGCTGGCGGGACGTCTCCCGACTCTGACAGCATTGGCTCGACGTACTGCTCCGGCAGGATCAGCGAGAAGATACTGCCCTGCCCCGGTTCGCTGGTCACGCTGATCGACCCCCCGAGCAACCGCGCGAGGTCGCGGGAAATAGACAGTCCGAGCCCCGTACCGCCATAACGCCGATTGGTGGTGCCGTCCGCCTGGCGGAACGCTTCGAAAATACTTTCCTGTTGCTCCGCCGCAATACCGATGCCCGAGTCGCGGACGGTGAACACGATACCCGCACCAGGCTGGCGCGAGACCGTCATGCTGACGGTGCCGGTTTCGGTAAACTTGATGGCGTTCGACAACAGGTTTTTCAGAATCTGCTCCAGACGCTGGCGATCGGTGTAGAGCATGGTCGGCGCACCGGCCTGCACCTCTACATGGAAGTCCAGCTTCTTGTCGGCAGCCAACGGCTGGAACATATTGCGCAGCCCCTCGACCAGACGCGAAACGCTGCTGTTTTCAGGGCGCATGTCCAGCTTGCCGGCTTCGACCTTGGAAATATCCAGAATGTCGTTGATAAGGTTGAGCAAGTCATTACCCGCCGAATAAATCGATTCGGCGAATTTGACCTGCTCGGCAGTGAGGTTCTCTGCCGGGTTCTCCGCAAGCAGTTTGGCCAGAATCAATGAGCTGTTCAGCGGTGTACGCAGCTCGTGGGACATATTGGCCAGGAATTCGGACTTGTACTTGCTGGAACGCTGCAGCTCATCGGCACGGGCTTCAAGCTCCACCTGCGCAATGTTCAGTTCTTCATTCTTGTGATCCAGCGCATCGCGCTGATCGGCCAGGACCTGAGCCTGGTCAGCCAGTTGCTCGTTGGTTTGCTCCAGCTCCGCCTGCTGGGTTTCCAGATGAGCCTGGGATTCCTTGAGAATCCTTGATTGCTCTTCCAGCTCTTCGTTGGCGGTACGCAGCTCTTCCTGCTGGACTTGCAGTTCCTCGTTCAACTGCTGGGTTTCGGCCAGGACTTCCTGCAGACGCTGGCGATAACGCGCAGCTTCAATGGAGGTGCCCACGTTGTCGGCAATCAACTCCATGAACTCGACATCGCTTTCGGTCAGCGCACGCAGGAAGCCCAGTTCGATGACGCCATTGACCTGATCGTCGTTGCTGGTCGGGACCACCAGGATACTGCGTGGATTGCCCTCACCCAGACCGGAAGACACTTTGAAGTAATCGCCCGGCACTTCATCAAGGCGAATGATCTGATCCTGCTGCGCGGCCTGACCAATGATGCCTTCGCCGCTGTAAATCGACTGTTCGTACTGCTCCTGCTCACGGGAAAACCCGTAAGAAGCCACACGCTTGAGCCCGCCATGCTCCTGACGAACATAAATGGCTGCAACCACACTGCCCAGGTATTGAGAGAAAAACTGCAAAACGTTGCCGCCCAGGGTATTCAGGGTCAACTGCCCCAACACCTGCTCGGCCAATTCGCTCTGGCCGTTGCGCAGCCAGGCAACCTTTTTGAGGCGCTCGGCGTTTTCTTCCTGAAGCTTGAGGTTATCGCCGTAGGTACTGGAGAGCGCCAGCAGGTCCCGGCGACCGATGTACGCCAGGAACCCACTGACGCTCAGTACGAAGATGAGGTAGAGGGTTACGCACAGGACGGTCGTGCGGGTGACATCGGCGTTGCGCGACAGACGCAGTTGCTGCTCAACTGCGACAACTTCCTCGTACTGACTGCGGACCTCGTCGGTCAGACGCTTGCCTCGCCCGGTACGCAAGGGGGCAATGTATTCACCCTTGATCCGGCGCTGCTGAATCATTTCCTCGGCGTATTGACTCCAGTCGTCCTGCAACGCCTGAATGCGCTTGAGCCGGTCAACCTGGGGCGGGTTGTCACTGACCAGCGCCTCAAGGCCCTTGAGTTCGGCAGTAAGCGCTGGCTTCGCCAGTTCGTACGGATCAAGATAACGTTCATCTCCGGCCAGCAGATAACCGCGCATGCCCGTTTCCATGTCGATGGAAAGCTTCAATGCGCGATTGGTATTGTTGATCACCCGGTCGGTATGCTCGACCCACTGGATGACCGACAGCAAATAGCTGATCAGCCCAATGAAAAAGACCGCGCTGATGACGCCCACACTCAAAGGCAGCGTGACGTTGCGGCCAAGCAATTTACGAAAACGTTGCTCATCGACGGTAGACGGACGGATCATGAGTCATCCTTGGTGATCATCAAACCATGAAGTTTGCCGTAAACTTTAGAAAAAGACTCTCATTTCTGACACAGATAGCTGAATTTTCTGACATTTAATTCAACAGAAACCTGCCTATCGCTTCACAATGGTTACAAAATGGCCACTACGCACTCAAACGGGTGCCTCTGTTGGCTCTGGGAACTTCCGGCGTTATTTTGTTTACTCATCAACGGCCGCACGTGTCACTGCTGCCGTTTACCGTCTCTATTTGAAGGAACTCAAACATGTCTGCCCCCGCCAGCACCATTCTCGTGGTCGAAGACGACGCTATTGTCCGCATGCTCATCGTCGACGTGCTTGAGGAACTGGAATACAACGTGGTCGAAGCGGAGGACGGAGAAGAGGCACTGAAGGTGCTGCAGGACGGCTCCAGCGTCATTGATCTGATGATGACCGACCATGGCCTTCCAGGCATCAGCGGCGCTCAACTGGCGGTTAAAACCCGCGAGCTTCGTCCTTCCCTGCCCATTCTGTTTGCCAGCGGCTATGCCGAGAACATTGATGTGCCGGCCGGCATGCACAGCATCGGCAAACCGTTTTCCATTGATCAGTTGCGCGACAAGGTAAAAAGCATCCTTGGATAAGCACGACTCGCAGCGGCTAGCGCAAAACCCGGTGGTGAAAGCACCGACTCACGTATTGATTATTGGCTATGTGTGGCCCGAGCCCCGGTCGTCGGCGGCCAGCGGGCACGTCATGCAACTGATTCAGTGCTTTCTTGAGCAAGGGTGGCGCATCACTTTCGCCAGCCCGGCCACCGAGGGGGAGCACAAGGCGGATCTTGGCCAGTTGGGTATTGATGAAGTGAGCATCGAACTCAACAACAGCAGCTTTGATATTTTCATCCATGAACTGCAGCCGGATATCGTCCTTTTCGATCAGTTCATGATTGAAGAACAATTTGGCTGGCGGGTTGAAAAGCAGTGTCCAGGCGCTCTGCGAATCCTGGAGACCTCAGACCTGCAAAGCCTGCGTCATGCTCGCCACCACCAACTCAAGCAATACATCACAAACAGCTCACAACCTGATGATTTAAATGATTTTTTTGAATCATCGCGGCGGGACATTTTCTCTCTGATGGCGACCGGTGATCTGGCCCAGCGTGAAGTCGCAGCGCTATACCGCTCCGACCTCAGCCTGATGACCTCCGACGTCGAAATGCAGTTGCTGACCAGCCGGTTTGCCGTACCACACGCCATTCTGCACTGGTGCCCGCTGATGATCAGCAGCGTACCGGCACCTGCCCGACCTTTTGCCGATCGCGCTCACTTTTTGAGTATCGGCAACTTCCGTCACGCGCCCAACTGGGATGCTGTGCTCTGGATGAAAAACGCAATATGGCCGTTGATCCGCCAACAGCTACCCAAGGCCCAGCTGCATATTTACGGGGCTTACACGCCGCCCAAGGCCACCGCCTTGCATAACGCCGCTCAGGGATTCCATGTGATGAACTGGGCCGAAGATGCCTTGCAGGTCATGTCCGGAGCACGCGTATGCCTGGCACCGCTGCGTTTCGGTGCAGGCGTCAAAGGCAAGATTGTCGACGCCATGCTCTGCGGTACGCCCACTGTCACCACGCCGATCGGCGCCGAAGCCATGAGCGATGACCAGCCATGGCCCGGAAGCATCGCCAGCAGCGCAGCAGGCATCGCCGAAGCGGCCGTGCGCCTCTACCAGGATGAACACCTCTGGCATCAGGCTCAGCGCGCGGGATGGGCCCTGCTTGAAGCGCGATACCAGCATCAGCAGCATTGCGCGAGCCTTATTGCACGGATCGAGGCACTGCGCGAAAACCTTGAGGCTCACCGAACAGCCAACTTCACCGGGGCGATGCTGCGTCATCACCACCACAAGAGCACGCAGTACATGGCGCAGTGGATTGAGGCGAAGAATCGCAATCCCGTGTGACACAGAGGACCTGCAGGAGCCGACTTGTTGGCGGAGCGAAATACCTGACTACGCAGGTATACGCCCCGCTACCAAGCCCACACAAAAATCCTGAATATTATTTAGAATCAAATATTTAAATCAAATAGCTAGATTCTACATCTCATTCCTCAGCAAGTACGTATCCATGATCCAGCCCTTGTCCTTGCGCGCGGCTGCCCTCACCGCTTTGATCTCTTCACAAACCTCGTCCAGCAGCCCGGCAATCAGTATTTCGTCCGGGGTACCCAGGTACGCCCCCCAGTAAATATGCAGCCCCCGATTGAGAAAACGCTCGAATGTGCAGTGCGCGTCCAGCATCACCACCGTATTTTCGGGGGTTTCACCTTCCTCAAGCGCGAGCCTGCGGCCTGTCGTGATGCGGATTGACTCGCCAACGCGGTTCAGTGGAATACGATGCTGCGCAGCAAGGGCCTGCACGCTGCTTATCCCTGGAATCACTTTATAATCAAATAGTTGCGGATCATTCATGAGAATAAGATCGAAGATACGCAACGTGCTGTCATACAGCGTTGGTTCGCCCCAGATCAGAAACGCCGCCGTTTGGCCGGGCTCCACTTCATCCATGATCAAGCGTTGAAACAGCGCCGCTCGCTGCTCATGCCACAGAGCTACACCTCGCTGATAGGAATGAGGATCATCTTCCCGCGAAGGATCGCGCACCTGGAGGATGCGATAGTCGTCATGCGTTATGTAGCGCTCACAGATATCTCTTCTCAGGCGCAGCAAATCATCAACCGCATAGCCCTTATCCAGAACGAAAAATACCTTGGCACGGTTAAGCGCATTGATCGCCTGAACCGTAATCTGCTCCGGATTGCCAGAGCCTATGCCGATGAGAAGGATGGTTTTCATGATTTCATTCGCGACGGGAGCAGTTCACGCCATTGTAGGAGCCAACTTGTTGGCGAGGCGCAATTTCTGACGATGCAGGCCCGACGTCTCGCCAGCAAGTTGGCTCCTGCAGGTTACCCGTGCGCTGTGCGACAGCGCTGTGGACGGCCTCCTACAGCGTCGTTGTTAACTCAGGCGGTTTGATCGCACACCCAAATAGTGCACATTAGTGGCCTGGCATTCTGCATACAGGCCATACCATGACAAAAACAACAAGGGTCACAGACCCGTCGTACGAATTGATGGACGACCATAATGGCCTGTCGATCATCTACCGCGAACACGGCTTTCCCTGCCCGCTGGTGCGCTGGCACTTCCACAAGGAATACGAGTTGCACCTGATCGTAGCCAGTTCAGGCAAGGTCTTCGTGGGTGACTACATTGGCAATTTCTACCCGGAAACGCTGTTCCTCACCGGCCCCAACCTGCCCCACAACTGGATCAGCCAGGTTGCCGAGGACGAAGTGGTCAGCAAACGTGACATGTTGGTGAATTTCACCGATGAGTTGCTGGAGAGCGGCAGTCAGATATTCGCTGAACTGAAAACCCTGGCGCCTTTGCTGGAGCGCGCTCAGTACGGTATCGAGTTTCGCTGTAAACGCACCATCCGCAAAGCCACCCAACTGATGCAGAAGATCGCCGACTCCAAAGGCATCAGCCGCCTTGGGCACTTCCTCATCCTCCTTGAACTGCTGGCCGTGTGCGAGGACTACCAGTTGCTGTCAGGCAGTAATTCAGCTCCCATGGCGGATGAGCACAGCGTAGATCGCACCAACCGCGCAGTGGATTACATCTTCGCCAACTACGCCCGCGAGCTGCCACTGGAAGAAGTCGCGGATTATCTGGGCATGAAGCCCACGTACTTTTCCCGGGTCTTCAAACAAGCCACCGGACGTTGTTACGTCGAATTCGTCAACCGCCTGCGGATAAGCAAATCCTGCGAGCTGCTGGCCGACGGAGACAAGCCAGTCACCGATGTCTGCTTTGAATCAGGCTTCAATAATATCTCCAACTTCAATCGACGCTTTCAACAGCTCAAGGGCATGACGCCTTCGCACTATCGACGCCTGGCCGTTCAGCGCCTGACTGAGCAAAACCTGTACTGATTCACCCCACCTCCTCGCCGAGCGTCTACGCTGAGACTGCGCTGCAGACTGTCGCAGCCCGGTTGCGGCAGTCTCGTATGGATTTTTTCGCCTGCCGACCAGTGCAGAAAAGTATCAGTCGAAGTGTCACGCAGGATTTGTCATCTGCGTCGGCGCCCGTTGTAATCCATGTACATCTTCCTTGCCTCCGGAAGACACAAAAACAATAACTGACCTTCTGTAGCCCTCCGGGCACTGAAGAGGAGTGATAAATGAAGACCTCTGCAAAAGTTCTGCTTGCCGGTACCTGTCTGACACTCTGCGCCACCGCCTCTGCGGGCGACGTCACCATCGCCACGGTCAACAACAGCGACATGATCCGCATGCAGCGTCTGTCGAAAACGTTCGAAGAGCAGCATCCCGATATCAAACTGAAGTGGGTCGTACTGGAAGAAAACGTTCTGCGCCAGCGCCTGACCACTGACATCGCCACCAAAGGCGGCCAGTTCGACGTACTGACCATTGGCATGTACGAAGCATCGCTGTGGGGCGCCAAAGGCTGGCTTCAGGAGATGAAGGACCTGCCTGCCAGTTACGCGCTGGATGACGTTTTCCCGTCGGTACGCGACGGGTTGTCGGTGGATGGCAAACTGTTTGCGCTGCCCTTCTATGCCGAGAGTTCGATCACTTACTACCGCACCGACCTGTTCAAGGCCGCGGGCCTGACCATGCCGGAACGTCCTACCTGGACACAGATCGCCGAGTTCGCCGACAAGCTTACCGACAAGTCCAAAGAACAGTACGGCATCTGCCTGCGTGGCAAAGCGGGCTGGGGCGAAAACATGGCGTTAATCAGTACCGTCGCCAACTCGTTTGGCGGACGCTGGTTTGATGAGCAGTGGAAGCCGCAGTTCGACCAGCCGGAATGGAAGAACGCGCTGAACTACTACGTGAACACCATGAAGAAGTCTGGTCCTCCGGGTGCTTCGAGTAACGGCTTCAACGAAAACCTTGCGCTGTTCAACAGCGGCAAATGCGCAATCTGGGTCGATGCCAGCGTCGCCGGCTCATTCGTGACAGACAAGAGCCAGAGCAAGGTCGCTGACAGTGTCGGCTTCACCTATGCACCTCATGAAGTCACCGACAAAGGCTCCGCATGGTTGTACTCATGGGCATTGGCAATCCCGACCAGCGCGAAAAACCAGGCCGACGCCAAAGCCTTTACCGAATGGGCAACCTCAAAAGAGTACGCAGCATTGGTAGCCGAGAAAGATGGCGTGTCCAACGTACCACCAGGGACTCGCGCTTCGACCTACACCGATGCTTACAAGAAAGCCGCGCCTTTTGCCAACATCACGCTGGAGTCTTTGAAGGCCGTTACGCCAAAAACGCCGACCCTCAAACCTGTTCCCTATGTGGGCATTCAACTGGTGACCATTCCGGAGTTCCAGGCTATCGGGACCTCGGTTGGCCAGCAGTTCTCCGCCGCACTGGTGGGCACGGCAACGCCTGATGCCGCGTTGAAAAACGCGCAGACCTCGACCGAGCGGGACATGAAGCGAGCGGGTTATCCGAAAAAGTAGTCGTTGCTGACTATTGGTCGGGGGCGACGAGCGCCCCGACACCCCGCTTTCCTTTGTCGCCAGGATCTTCGCCATGACAACCTCAACTATCACGCCTCAGGCGGCTACGCCCAGTGCCAATTCGCAAGCCAAAGGCAGCGTGACCAAACCAGGCTGGTTTCTGGTCAGCCCGTCAGTCCTGCTTCTACTGGTGTGGATGGTCGTCCCGCTGGGCATGACCATTTACTTCTCGCTGATCCGTTACAACCTGCTCAACCCTGGCGAGAACGAATTCGTTGGTCTGGAAAACTTCGAATACTTCGTGACCGACAGCGGATTTATTCCCGGCGCGACCAATACACTCCTGCTCGTCGGTAGCGTGCTGTTGATCAGCGTGGTGTTGGGTGTGCTGATTTCTGCACTGCTGGAGGCCAGCGAGTTCCTCGGTCGCGGCATTGTCCGGGTATTGCTGATTTCGCCGTTTTTCATCATGCCCACCGTAGGCGCACTGATCTGGAAGAACCTGATTTTCCATCCCGTGTCCGGCATTCTGGCCGCGGTCTGGAAGCTGTTCGGCGCCCAGCCTGTGGACTGGCTGGCCAATTACCCGCTGCTGTCGATCATCATCATTGTCTCGTGGCAGTGGCTACCGTTCGCCATTCTGATCCTGATGACCGCCATGCAATCGCTGGATCAGGAGCAAAAAGAAGCCGCCCGTCTCGACGGTGCCGGGCCTATCGCTATTTTCTGGCACCTGACGCTGCCGCATCTGGCACGGCCGATTGCGGTGGTGGTGATGATCGAAACCATCTTCCTGCTCTCGGTATTCGCCGAAATCTTCACCACCACTAACGGCGGGCCGGGTTTCGCCTCGACCAACCTGGCGTACCTGATCTACAACCAGGCGCTGCTGCAATTCGATGTGGGCATGGCGTCCGCTGGCGGTTTGATTGCCGTGGTAATCGCCAACATTGCCGCAATCATCCTGATCCGGATGATCGGCAAAAACCTCACCGACAAGTCCTGAGGGCCAAACAATGATGACGCTCAAACAATCACGACGTCTGCAAAGTGTGCTGCTCGGGACGTTGTGCTGGCTGATCGCGGCGCTGATTTTCTTTCCGATCTTCTGGATGGTTCTGACCAGCTTCAAAACCGAAATCGACGCGTTTGCCACACCTCCGCAGTTTATCTTCACCCCGACCCTGGAAAACTACCTGCACATCCAGGAACGCAGCGACTACTTCCACTTTGCCTGGAACTCGGTGGTCATCTCGTTCAGCGCAACGATTCTGTGCATGCTGATCGCCGTGCCCGCAGCTTACTCCATGGCTTTTTTCGAGACCAAACGGACCAAAAGCACGCTGCTGTGGATGCTCTCGACGAAGATGCTGCCCCCGGTGGGCGTGCTGATGCCGATCTACCTGCTGGCCAAGACCTTTGGCCTGCTGGACAGCCGCATTGCGCTGATCGTGATCTACACGCTGATCAACCTGCCCATCGTGGTCTGGATGATTTACACCTACTTCAAGGACATCCCCGGCGAAATCCTCGAGGCGTCCAGGCTTGACGGCGCCAGCACTCGCCAGGAGATCTTCAAGGTCCTGATTCCAATCTGCAAAGGCGGCCTGGCGTCGACCGCACTGCTGTCACTGATTCTGTGCTGGAACGAGGCGTTCTGGTCACTGAACCTGACGTCATCCAACGCCGCGCCACTGACTGCGCTGATCGCGTCCTACTCAAGCCCCGAAGGGTTGTTCTGGGCCAAGCTCTCGGCCGTCTCGACCCTGGCGTGTGCGCCAATCCTGATCTTCGGCTGGATCAGCCAGAAGCAGCTGGTGCGCGGCCTGTCGTTCGGTGCCGTGAAATAACCCGCTGTGTTGTACTAAACACGGCCCCCTGTAGGAGTGAGCTTGCTCGCGATAGCGTCATATCAGGCGATATTTTTGCCGAGCGTCTGCCCCCATCGCGAGCAAGCTCACTCCTACAGAGGTACCCATCAGGTTTAAAGAATAAGAACGGAGGCCACCATGGCTAACCTCAGCATCAGAAATCTGCAAAAAGGCTTCGACGGTCACCAGATCATCAAAGGCATTGATCTGGACGTAAAAGATCGTGAGTTCGTGGTATTCGTTGGTCCGTCGGGCTGTGGCAAGTCCACCCTGCTACGTCTCATCGCCGGTCTGGAGGACGTGACTTCCGGCACTATCGAACTCGATGGCCGTGACATCACCCAGGTCACGCCCGCCAAACGCGACCTGGCCATGGTGTTCCAGACCTACGCCCTGTACCCGCACATGACCGTGGGCAAGAACCTGTCTTTCGCTCTGGATCTGGCCGGCGGCGACAAAGCTGTGATCAAAAAGAAAGTCGATGAGGCGGCGCGCATTCTTGAGCTGGGTCCCTTGCTGGAGCGCAAACCCAAGCAGCTTTCCGGCGGTCAGCGCCAACGGGTAGCGATCGGCCGCGCCATCGTGCGCAACCCGAAAATCTTCCTGTTCGACGAGCCCTTGTCGAACCTCGACGCCGCGCTGCGCGTGCAGACACGCCTGGAGCTGTCTCGCCTGCATAAAGAACTGCAAGCGACCATGATTTACGTGACCCACGACCAGGTCGAAGCCATGACCCTGGCCGACAAAGTCGTGGTACTGAATGGCGGCAAGGTCGAGCAAGTCGGTTCTCCGCTTGAGCTGTACCACCACCCGGCCAACCTTTTCGTCGCCGGTTTTCTGGGCACGCCAAAGATGGGCTTTCTCAAAGGCATTATCAGCCGGGTCGACGCGGACGGTTGCGAAGTGACTCTGGATGCAGGGGCCAGGATCAACCTGCCATTCGGTAATGCACAGCAGAGCGTTGGCGACCCGGTCACCCTCGGTATTCGTCCGGAGCATCTGAACATCGCCAAAGAAGGTGACTGCCAGATGGAGGTCATCGCCGACGTCAGCGAGCGTCTGGGTAGCGACACCTATTGCCATGTGCGGACCCGCTCGGGCGAGGCATTGACCATGCGTATTCGCGGGGACCTGGCCAGCCAGTACGGCGACACGCTCAACCTTCATCTCGATAGCGCTCACTGCCACTTGTTCGACGCTCAGGGGTTGGTGATCGCCAAAGCCTTGCCGGTCGCAGCCTGAAATCAGGAATTATTGTCATGAAATTGAACAAACAGAATTTGTCTCAGCTCGGTGACGGTATCGCCCTGCCTGACTACAACCCTGAAGCCACAACTCAAGGCATTGCCCACATCGGCGTAGGCGGATTCCATCGGGCACATCAGGCGTTTTATACCGACGCGTTGATGAACAGCGGCCAGGGCCTGGACTGGAGCATCTGTGGCATTGGCCTGCGTCCCGAAGACAGAGGCGTGCGTGATGCACTCGCGGGCCAGGATTATCTCTACACGCTCTACGAACTGGGCGACACGCCTGATACGGAAACCCGGATCATCGGTTCGATCAGCGGCATGTTGCTGGCGGAGGATGACATCCAGGCGGTCATCGACAAGCTTGCCAGCCCGCAGATTCGCATCGTTTCGCTGACGATCACCGAAGGCGGTTATTGCATCGATGACAGCAATGGCCAGTTCATGATCCACCTGCCGCAAATCCAGCACGACTTGAGCTATCCGCAAGCCCCGCGCACGGTGTTCGGGCTGCTTTGTGCGGCACTGGCAAAACGTCGCGCAGCAGGGATACCCGCCTTCACTGTGATGTCCTGCGATAACCTGCCGCATAACGGCGCGGTGGCGCGCAAAGCCCTGCTGGCCTTCGCTGCACAAGGTAATCCTGATCTGCACGACTGGATCGCCGAACACGTCAGCTTCCCCAACGCCATGGTCGACCGCATCACGCCAATGACCAGCACAACCCATCGCCTGAAACTGGCTGACGAAAAAGGCATTGATGATGCCTGGCCAGTAGTCTGCGAACCTTTTGTGCAATGGGTGCTGGAAGACAAGTTCGTCGATGGACGCCCGGCCTGGGAACAGGTTGGCGTGCAGTTCACCGACGACGTCACACCCTACGAAGAGATGAAGATCAAGCTACTCAACGGTAGCCACCTGGCGCTCACGTATCTGGGCGCACTGAAAGGCTACCGCTTCGTTCACGAAACCATGAACGACCCGCTTTTCGTCAGCTACATCCGCGCGTACATGGACCTGGACGTCACGCCGCAATTGGCTTCAGTGCCCGGTATTGATCTGGAAGGCTACAAGGACACGCTGATCGAACGGTTCTCCAATCAGGCGATTGCAGATCAGTTGGAAAGGGTCTGCTCGGACGGCTCCTCGAAATTCCCGAAATTTACCGTCCCAACGATCAATCGGCTGATTGTCGACCAGGGCAATCTGGAGCGTGCGTCCCTGGTAGTCGCCGCGTGGGCTCTGTATCTGCAACGCCACGAAGGCGAAAACGGGGTTGCCTATAAGGTCGTCGACCCGCGCGCTGAATTCTGCAAGGCGCTGGTGGCCGATGATGTATTGATCACGCAGCGCTTGCTGGCAGTCGAGGAGATATTTGGTGCAGCTATCCCTCAGTCCGCCGAATTCGTCGCAGCCTTCGAAAAGAATCTGAACAGCCTCAAGCAGTTGGGCGTCAGCAAAACGCTGGAAAACCTGTTGGCTAAAACCGTGTGAGGTGCGCATGTTTCTTGGAATCGATTGCGGCACCCAAGGCACCAAGGCCATCGTACTCGACGCTGCCTCAGGCCAAGTGCTGGGACAGGGATCAGCCTCGCACAGCATGATCAGCGGCCATAATGGCCGACGTGAGCAGAACGTCGAACAATGGCTGTCAGCCTTCGAGCAGGCGACTGCCGAGGCGCTTCTTCAGGCGGGAATATCCGGGCAGCAGATCCTCGGCATTGGCGTATCCGGCCAACAACATGGCTTGGTACTGCTCGACGATAACGGCCAGGTGCTGCGCCCGGCGAAGCTGTGGTGCGATACCGAAAGCGCGCCGCAGAATGATCGATTACTGGAATATCTGGGAGGCGAAAGCGGCTCGCTGGAGCGCCTGGGTATCGCAATCGCGCCGGGCTACACCGTGTCGAAGCTGCTCTGGACCAAGGAGGAGCATCCCTCGATATTTGAGCGGATCGCCAAAATCCTGTTGCCCCATGACTACCTCAACTACTGGCTCACCGGCCGTTGCGCCAGTGAGTATGGCGATGCCTCGGGCACCGGGTATTTCAATGTGCGCAGCCGTCAGTGGGATCTGGCACTACTCGAACACATTGACCCCAGTGGCAACTTGAGCCGCGCGCTGCCCGAGTTGCTTGAAGCGCACCAGCCGGTGGGCACTGTTTTACCGGATATCGCGAGGCGTCTGGGCATTAACCCGCAGGCGCTGGTCTCCAGCGGTGGCGGCGACAACATGATGGGCGCCATCGGCACCGGAAACATCCATCCGGGTGCGATCACCATGAGCCTTGGTTCTTCGGGTACCGTCTATGCGTTTGCCGACCGGGCAAGTGTCAGTGAGCAGGCGTCAGTGGCAACCTTCTGCTCTTCGTCCGGCGGCTGGCTCCCGCTGATTTGCACGATGAACCTGACCAATGCGACGGGTGCCGTTCGTGAGCTGCTGGGACTGGATATCGCGGCCTTTAACCAGGCCGTCAACCAGGCCCCGATCGGCGCCGAAGGCGTGTCGATGCTGCCGTTTCTCAATGGCGAGCGTGTCCCCGCCCTGCCCCATGCCACCGGCAGCATACTCGGCCTGGACGCCACCAACCTCACCCAGGCCAACCTGTGCCGGGCGGTCGTCGAAGGCACCACCTTCGGTTTGCGTTATGGCCTTGACCTGCTGCGTGCAAGCGGTATCAGAAGCGATAACATTCGCCTGATTGGAGGTGGAGCCAAAAGTCCGGTTTGGCGGCAGATCGTTGCCGACATTATGGATACTCCCGTGGTCTGTACCGAGCAGGCTGAAGCCGCAGCTTTAGGTGCCGCCATTCAGGCAGCCTGGTGTCATGCCAGCGCCGACCCGGCCGGGGAAAGTCTGGACAGTCTGTGCGCCCGCTGCGTGAGTCTGGATAACAGCAGTGAAACCCGGCCCATTGCCCAGAACGTCGTTGCCTATCAGCAGGTTTATCAGCGGTATCGTGACCAGTTGCAGGCCATCTAGGCCGCACCGGTGAAATTATTTCAGGGAGCATCTATGTTTCTCGTTTGTGGCGAAGCACTGTTCGACTTCTTCAGCCAGCCCGACGGTGGCAGGCAACTCAACAAAATCGGCTTTCAGGCCATTGCGGGCGGCTCGCCATTCAATGTCGCAGTGGGTTTGCGGCGCCTGGGCGTAGACGCCGGACTGTTCGCTGGCCTTTCCACCGACTATCTAGGCCAGCGGCTGCGCAACGTGCTGGAGCACGAAGGGGTAAAACCCGATTACCTGATCAGCTTCGATGCACCCACCACGCTGGCCATGGTTGCAGTGGACGTCGATGGTTCGCCTCATTACAGTTTTCGCGGTGAGGGCTGTGCCGATCGCAAGTTGCAGCTGGAACATCTGCCGGAGCTTGATCCGCAAGTGCGCGGCATTCATGTCGGTTCGTTTTCACTGGTGGTTCAGCCTGTCGCCGACACGCTGCTGGCACTGGTAAGCCGAGAGAGCGGGAAGCGACTGATTACCCTTGACCCTAATGTGCGCCTCAACCCTGCACCCGATATCAGCCGTTGGCGCGAGCAGATCAGCGCTTTCGCCGAGCACGCTCACATCATCAAGGTCAGCGACGAGGACCTGGGCCTGCTTTACCCCGACAAAGACCCACAGACCATCGCTCAAAGCTGGCTAAGCAAGCGCTGCCAGCTTGTGGTGCTGACCCAGGGAACTCAGGGTGCGACGGTCTTCACCCGCCAGCACGGTAGCTGGTCAGTGCCGGCACAAACCGTGAAAACTGCTGATACCGTGGGTGCGGGCGATACTTTTCAGGCTGCCTTGATAACCTTCTTGAGCGAGCGCGGGCTGGATGACCCGCTCAGCTTGCCAACCCTGCGCAAGGACACGGTTGATGAGATGCTCAAGTTCGCAGTACAGGCCGCCGCGCTGACCTGTACCAAAGTCGGGCCGGACTTGCCGTATCGGGATCAGTTGGAGTGAAACAGATGTAGACTGCACGGCTGCAGGCTACTGGATTGAA
>NZ_LOHG01000008.1:0-68120 GCF_022790535.1 Pseudomonas maioricensis | reverse complement strand
CATCTATCCTGACGCATCGCAATCGCAGCCTTCGGCAGCTCCTACAAGTCTTACATGTGCCGCGAGACAGCGCCGTGCCAGGGGCACGGTGCGATCTCCTGCAGGCAGTCACCGGTATTTGTGATATCGGGTTTAAAACAGCGCCAGACGAGCCGCGAGGATTTTGCCGTTTACATCAGCTGTAGTCTGTTGCTGCTGCTCTTTCAAGGCTGTTTGAAGCTTGGTATCGACGTCGAGCTTTTGCTCAGGCGTCATGGCTTCATACTCTTCCTTGCTGACACCGGTCAGTTGCTCACGCATCTTCTCTGCGGGCGTCAAGTCCATGTAGTCCTTGAACTCCTGCTGAGTCGAAGTGAACTTCGATACCGCTTCGGCCGCGTCCGCCTCGCTGGTGACCGCTGAATCACGGGCCGCGATGTTGCTGTCATTGGCTGCCGAGATAAACGACGGCTCAGCTTCGGTTTCGGTCTTCTGCGTAGCAGTCTTCAGGCTGAGCAGCATTTTGGCGAAAGCTTCGTCATAAGCTCCGTTCTGCTGGCTGCCATTATTTTGCGCGATAGCATCCACGGCCGGGACAGGGCTGGCAGCCCCGACCGGTACCGAGAAGGCATCTGTGCTTACATCCTCTTGAGTCTTGCGACCCACCGCCTGAGAAACCAGGTGATGGAGCGCACTGATACTAGCGGTATTCATGCTCACCTCCTGTTGCCGATTGTGACGCCCAGCAAGTAGAGCAAGACCGATGCCACTTTGGTTGCCGCGCTGCAGGCCTTGGAACACAAAGGCTGTGGCTCGGCGGCTGTCTATTCAGGTGAGAATAAACGGCAATCTGCGGCCAGCATTGGCCGAGGTTTGCCGGTCCATCAGATATTTAGCTGCAGCTTGTCTTCCGGTAACGGCACGGCGAAGAAATAGCCCTGAGCCTGACCTGCACCGATCTCACGTAGCAAGTCGAGGGTTGCCTGATCTTCAACACCTTCAGCCACCACCGTCAAATCGAGGGACTCGGCCATCCGCACGATTGCACGCACGATCGCCCGGCTACGAGCGCTGGTCGTCAGCTCAAGCGTAAACGACTTGTCGATTTTCAAGCCGCAGAAGTGATACTGATGGACGTAACTGAGGGACGAAAAACCTGCGCCAAAGTCGTCCAGAACCACCGTCATGCCATGGTCGGCAAGCTGTTTCATTGACTGCCTGGCCAATTCAGGCTCTGCAACCAGAGCCCCTTCGGTCAGCTCCAGGCAGATTCTGGAAGGTGCCACCTCGTAGTTCGCCAACAGCGTTAACACTTCTCCGGCAAATTCGGGTCGTGTGATGCTGTAGCTGGAGCAATTCACGTGCACGGTGGGCCAATGCTCATTGCCTGGCCGCGCAAGAATCTCCACAACGCAGCGCAACATGTACAAGTCCAGACGGCCAATCAGACGCAAGCCTTCCAGAGCCGGTAGAAACTGGCCCGGAGCGAGGATCTTGCCGTCGGGTTGACGCCAGCGGATAAGCGCCTCAAGGGCCAGCAGCTTGCCGGTGTTTACACACACAATCGGCTGAAAGTAGGGAATCAATTCGTCCGCACGCTTGAGGGCATTGCGCAAGGCGCCCTCGCGCTCGACCTGATCGGAGACCTCGCGACGCAACTCCTGATTGAACACCGCGTAGCTGTCACGTCCGCCGTTCTTGACCCGGTACATCGCCATATCAGCATCACGCAGCAAATCCGCCGGCATTTGATGAAACTGGCTGTCGGCGCCGACAACGCCGATGCTGCAGGATGAAAACACCGCATGACCATCGATGAAAAACGGCAAATCGAAAGCGGCAAGAATGCGCTCGGCAATCCCGATAGCGACTTCCAGCGGCGCACCTGCGGCCAGAACGGCAAACTCGTCACCGCCCAGACGTGCCAGCAAATCCGTTTCACGCATGCAACCACGCAGGCGGTCCGCAGCCTGAGTCAGCAGTTGATCGCCAAAATGGTGTCCCAGGCTGTCATTCACCAGCTTGAAACGGTCGAGGTCGATAAACATCACCCCCAGTTCGCTGCCATGATTACGAAACTCCAGCCATGCCGACTGCAGGCGTTGCTGCAAATGACTGCGGTTTGGTAAGCCGGTAAGCGAATCATGGGAGTTTTCATGCTGGAGCTTGGCGTTGGCGTAATCCAGCTCACGGGTTCTGTCCTGAACCCGTGCTTCCAGGCGCAGGTTGGCGGTATGCACCGCTTCAGCAGCGCTACGCCGAGACAGCGCAGTGTCGATATGCCGGGAGACGAACGTCAGCAGCTCCTGATCGCGTAATGAGTAACGCACCAATGGCGAGTAACTTTGCACGGCCAGCACGCCACGCACGTCATTCCCGTCAAACAATGGAATGCCCAGCCATGATGAAGAGCGGATGCCCTCCCTGACCACTTCAATCTCACCGCGGCGCTCAAGCCTGATCGTTTCGTCCTGATCAATCAGGCAGGCGCGACGCTCTCGTATGACGTACTCGGTAAGGCCGCGCTGGCCCCGACGCGCAGCTGGCCGGGTGGCCTGGCGCTCATCCACGTAGTAGGGAAAAGTCACTTCTGCGGTAGACGTGTCAAACAGCGCAATATAGAAGTTGAGCGCGACCAGCAATTCTCCCACGATTAAATGCAGGCTGTGGAAGAGCTCAGCCATGTCGCCAGGCTGGCTGGACAGTTCGGCAATCTGAAACAAGGCACTTTGCAAATGCTCGGCCCGCTCACGCTCGGCAACCTCCTGACGCAGCGCGTCATTGAGCGTCGAGAGCTCCTGGGTGCGAAGCATGACCGTCCGCTCAAGGTCGGCGCGGTGCAGGATACGGTCCAACGCCATGGCAACATGACGAACCACGACCAGAAACAAAGCCCGGTCCTCGGCGCTGTAGACTCGGGATACGTCGTACACCTGCATGGCCAGCATGCCGAAGACTTCATCCGAGGCATTCTTCAGCGGCGCTCCCATCCAGAACTCCGGGCGATGCCCGACGCAGTAAAAGCGTTTCTGCATCCGTGCCCGCTCAATACCCGCGGCGTCGACAAACAGCGGCTGGCCGCTGGTCAGGACATACCCGGTCATGGACAACCTTGAGCGGTCCAGGAACTCATAAGCCTCGGACTCAAGCGCCTCTACGTCCGTGATGTCGATGTAGTACGGGTAGGTGATTTTGTCGCTGCCTGGGTCGTAAAGCGCAAGATAGAAGTTCTCTGCGTCAATCAGCGAGGCAAGCTGATGATGCACCCCCTCCAGGAAAGCACTGCGATCGCGGGTCGAACTGGCCAGGTAGGTAATTTCATAGAGCACTCGCTGGGTAATCTGCGCCCGAGCCAATGCATCAACCTGCAGGCGGTTACCAAGCCGTAGCGCGAGCGCGGCCAACTCGACATTGGCCGCCTCGCTTTGCGGCGCAACAAGCCAGGCAAGTACGCCTTCGCCCCTGCCCGCAGCCCAGCGCTGCAAACCGTATTCGCGACAGAAATCATCAAACCGGTCGTTGGCAACACTCACCGACCAACGCATCTGGCTTTCGCCGCGCCCTAGTAGATGCATGGGGTCACCGACGGCGTACACCGCCCAGGGTATTTCCCCCATGCACTCCTGGATGGCGGCGAGGACCACTTCGATAGGTTCGCCGTCGCAATCCACGGCCGCGCCTTGCCCGGTACTGACCGGATAGCCACGAACAGGCTCGTTGCTGACACTCGATTGCGTTCGGTCAGGGGCCAAGGGCGGAACACTCATGAAAGCTCCAAAACCAGAGACAGCAGGCGCTTATCTTCGCGGTGCCTGCAAAACCGTGCAAGTGGCATATTCATATCAGCTGCAAGAAAGCCGCCAGATTTATCGGCGTGCACAGTTTAGCCTTGAGCGCGGCTTCAGACACCCTGCCTGTAGCTCAGCCTGTCAATAATCAGACAGAAGCGTTGATGACAGTAAAAAGAAGGGTTATTTGGCGGGAATGAAACGGATATCGGTAATCCCCAAGAGCCTGGCCTGAGCCAGCACCTCTTCAGGAGGCGCGGCGGCGTTTGGCATAGTCAGACCACTCTCCGCGTCGCCAAAGTGCAGTTGCAGCAGGTGCAAAGCAGCCATGTTCTCGGTGAGCACTTGCTCCGGCAACTCAAAAGAGTGTTCGCGCATGTTCCCTTTGAATCGGTATGAAACGAGGTGGCGAAAAACCATGAGCGTTCAAGCCTCTACCCGACAAGAGCCTGGCCATAGATTTCGGAACGTCTGATAAAAGCACTCCAGCGGCCGAATGACAGGCTTTGCCGTGCGGTAGCAGCAACCCATACTGGTCCTGTGGTCTGGTGCGCCCCCACCATTCCCATCATCGCAGTGGTTGCGTCATTCAATTCGAACATCAATACGTTTGCTTGAGTGCTGAAATCATTGTGCATAGTCATGAGGTAACCTTTTGGGCGATGGGACTGTCTGGACAAACAGCCCCTTGCAATGAATGTGACAGCGGGATAACCCAGATAGCCGCTACCTTCCGACAAGCGGTCTTTAATAAAGAATTCCTATCTCCATTCAGGACAAATAACTGCGCATAGTTTGCCTGAGCGCCATTGATGTGCCCTTTTTTAGAGCGCGCCTTGAAAAAACTTATCAAATGTTCCCTACGCTACCCAGGGCCGGCTCTTCAAAACTCTTGAATAAATCGCGGCGCCTGATTTGTAACGAAGGACAATCCCCTCATCATCAATGCAATAAAGCCCAATTATTTGAAGTCAGGCTTTTCATGCTCAAGCTTTACCCAACACTCGCCGAAATAGAGAATCAGGCAGAGGAAAATGGCACCATTCGTGCTTAAGACATTTTTGTGAAGTTTTTGTGACAATATGATTACCGAGACGTCTGATCACCTTCACAGATTGAAGTAATGCGCCCTTCATCAAGAGGGCCAGCATTTACATAAGGTGAACAAACCATGAAAGAACGGGCAACAGTGATCTGCAAACGCGACGGCAGGATTCTGTACGTGCGTAAGCCCAAATCCAAATGGGCCCTGCCTGGCGGCAAGATCGAGATGGGTGAAACGCCTGAACAGGCGGCCGTTCGAGAGCTGCGCGAGGAGACAGGGCTGCAGAATCTTGATCTGGTCTACCTGAATGAATATGAGAAAGACGACGTCACTCACTACATATTCATGGCGATAATTTCGTCATCAGCCAAACCAGAACCGCAAAATGAAATTGCCGCGTGCAAGTGGTCGCCAGTCAAAAACGTCAGCGACCTGAATGTCAGTGCTGCAACCAAATCGATCGTCAAATCGTTCGCCCGACAGGCCGTGTGACCGCCCCGCTCGCCGCCAATGGGCGCTGACTACTTAATCAGCACTACAGGCACTGAAACCTCATGGATAACGCGATTGGCGACCGAACCCAGCAACAGCCCACTGAAGCTGCCGAGACCTCGAGTCCCCATAACGACAGTGTCGCAACCCAACTGCTTGATAGCTGCATTCACCTGCTCAGCAACATTACCTAACGCCGCATGAGTTTTATGCGTCACGTCTGCGGCAGCCAGCATTAATGCGGCCTCCTTTAGCACTTTATCGGCCTCATCCAGGAGGCCATTGTTGATTTCCTCGATCATGCTGGCAGTGACGTAGTCGCCGTATACCACGGCGCCATGCTGAGCATTGATTACATGAACCTCAAGCGGACTCGCACTGTCACCGGCACGCTCAATGACGTATTGAAGTGCACGTTTAGCGGGCTGCGAGCCATCATAAGCGACCAGAACGTTGCGCATGGCGTATCTCCCTTGGTGTGTAAAACCAAGACTAGGCAGCCGCTGCCACCTGCGCCACCGCTAATAAGAGTTGAGTTGATCCAGCTCAATTTCTGAAGGGTTTTATCGAGGGGTATGGGGATTCAGCGATAAAAAACCCCGACAAAAGCCGGGGTCTGATACTCATGAGTAAACTCAGGCCCTCGCCAGCAGACCAATGGTGAAGCCATCCACCGAGGCAATCTTGCCGCGCCACAGAACGCCTTCTGCGCAAATCGGACTCTGGTCACTTGAATAGGTCTTGCAATCCTTCAAATGGATGAAGTGAAAGGCTGTGGTTTCGTCCGCCGACTCTCCGGGGGTGAAAGACAAAATGATCTGCTTCATTGACTCATCAACACCGCCTTCGAACTGAGCCAACGGTGCTGCCATGTCCTCAGCCAACTGCCTGAAGTAGGTGTCGTGGGAGATCAACTGACCCGACACAAGGTTGCCGCCTACCGATAGCGTTATGCCAATTTCTACCGGAGTAGTCACAACAAACTTGACCAGAAATTGCAGCAACCAGTCTATTTGCTTGCCTTGATCCTTCAGATGCGCGATCAGCTCATCATACTTCACGTCCGAGGACGTGCCTGTGAGGCTCTGCTGTACTTCCGACATCGACTGCTCCTTGCCATGCAAGTTAATGAGCCTTAGCTATAGCTCAGATTCGCCAAAAGCGAAACCCGGGATTCCTCACCCTCCTGTGCGTCATGCGTTGAACCGCGCGCTTCAGGGCGTTAGTGCTCTCGCTTTAAGTAAGCGACTGTCAAGTGAAGATGAGAGATCAGTCTGTGAATGACTTATCAGTACTGTTAATATTCGACATGGAATAGCAATTCGCCACAAAGATGAAGGATTTATGTTCGCGGTCAAAGAGATTTATCAGCAGTTTCCACACACATTCAAATATCTTGATGCCACATTTTTCCTGGTCGAGGCTCCCTCGGACGCCAAGCGTGACGCACTGTGCAATCTGGTTCGCGCACGACGCTTCCCCGGCCTTGAGCGAGTCAGCGCACCACTGCAAGGCGTGGATGACGAACTGTTCGCCAAGGCTCAACCACTCGACAGCCTGAAGTCCCGAATCCGCGTCACACTGGGACGCGCCAAGTCCGACGGCATGTATGACTGGCCAGTAGAGGAAGTATTGAATACCGTTGAGGCTTATCGTCGTGGCGCCCCGATAACCCCTCTTGCAGGGTTTGGCTACAGCAAATCAACGCTTGGGATCACCCAGGAATATTTCATCCTTACTGAATTACTCAACGAACACGTTAACGGTATAACGTGGCTCGAGTCAGCACCCGAACAGATCGAATCCTTCATAAAGCTTTCATTTAGCCTGCTGCGATCCCTGCATGAAAAACAGATAACCCACATGGACTTCTGGGCGAATAATGTCATGGTCAACCTGGCCCCGGAAGGCGAGCCGATGGCGATAGACCTGGAGAATTGCTTCCCCCAGACCTCTCTCTATTTCAGCGAAACACTGGCGTTTCAATTCGGTTTTTTCTACAAGCGAGACATTTATCGCTTTATCACTGAAGCGCATTATGACCAACTGGTAGCCGATGAACTTGCCACGTACACGTCCATTGACCATGAGGCGTTCGAAAACGTCTACAAGCTCAGCAAATACGAAAAAATTGGCAGGAAGGACCGCCGCGAGATATTCCTGAGGGGCACTGTCGTTACCGGCTGATCCCCTCCCGGTCGCTTCACCGCCTCCAATATCGACTATCTGAAAAGATCGATTGAGCGCTAAGAGTTACTCAATCGAATAGCATTTCTCAGTAAGTGCCCTCATTACCGATCGCCCCCCCTTCGCAGCGCCAGACAATGGCAATATAGTACTACGCAACCAGAATTTACGGGGCGGAGCCTATGAACAGGAAAAAATACGCGATCGTCCCCGTACCTTTGCTCGAACGCTTAACGGCGCCCCTGACGCACACCGTGACGGACTCTTCCAGCGCAGTGCTGGACCTGCAGGAATTACTTGCCAAGCCAACCGAGTTGCCACTTACACCCGATCTACGATTTATTTTAGGTAGGCCAAACTTCGGCTGTCAGCCTACTGCGCAGGTGCTGCGAAGGTTAGGCCACCCTATCGCGGAACGGGCCGAAGACGAGCAGGCAGCGACCATCCACTGGCTCCTTAACCACTACTTGCGAGACCCGCTGAACTGGCGGAAAAACTCGCTTGAAGAATTTGATGCAGCTGCCCAGTTGCTGAAAAATACCGAAGGCTACCTCTAGCCAGCGCAACCCGCCACCTCAGGTGTGAGGCCTGCCTCTACAGCTCTATCCAATAGCGGATTGAACCCTTGCAGCGCGGTCGTGACTAAGCAGTAACGACCAAGGGAGAGCAATGCTATGGGTAATTCAGAGAGTTGGAATGTACTGGCGGCAATAATGAATATGCCCGTGCTGTGGATCATATTCGCGACCATCCTGGTGATAGTCGAGTTTTTGGTAGTCATGCGGATCGTCAAAAGCGAAGGCAGTCGAGAAAGCAAATGTCTCTGGATTCTGGCGCTGGTCTTCGTTCCTGTTGTGGGGCTGATTGCATGGGTCATTGCAGGCCCGAAGACCAAAACCGCACATTCGGAATCTCGTGGCTAATTCCATAACCCGCTCTAAGCCCGCTCGTCCGAGCGGTCAGCACACTGGCGCAGCGCTTGCAGCAGGCGTCAGCAACCACAGCAAACAGACGTAATTTTGACGTGGCAGTCAATTTACTAAAGCTCAAGGACGCAGCGATGCGCCGGGACCAGGAGACGCACAGTGTCAACTCTCAGTGAAATCGCAGCGAACCATGCGAAAGCAGCCAAACCACTGGATGCAGAGTCGGCCATTTCAAAGGTGCCATGCTCCCTGCCTTCGAACGATTGTAGAGACAGTAATGACGAGCATGATCAGGTGGCGCCATACGCTATTGCTGCGCTCACCGAGCGGAGGGTTACAGCGCTGTTCAGCGTTGCGGTCAACACTGACTGAATCCCATGCCTCGAGTTACTACAGCATGTCGACAGTGCTTGCCCTGAGCTGAAATGCACGCTTCTCGGGGCTGAAGAGATATAGGTGGCGAGTACCAGCAATAGTCCCGCTAACACACAATCAGAACACTGCAAGCTGATAGACATGCGCAGCGAAGTCAATCAAACGAAACGTGCTGCGCACAAAACTGGCGTAAGCCAACGCCAGGCTCTCAAAAACTGCCTACAAGCGACCGCCGAGGACTGGGCAAGCACAAATGTCCTGCAGCCTGAACCAGTTCGCGGGACATCTCCTTCGCCCCGGACAGGAACGGATAATTCGGATCATTCCTGTTCCAGCAGTTGTACTGTCGGGCTTATGTAGGAGTCGGTGTAACCTTCACCCCACCAATCCGGCTAGCCGTTAATCGATTCCGGACGCTCCAGCCACAGCGATCTGACCTGCGTGCTTCTCCCCCCATTACGTGCGGATCAATACATCGCGATATTCTTCAATCACGGTCATATTTTTCTCAAAAAAATCGCCAAATACCGTTGAAGGTTGTGGCCCTGGCTTACCTACGGTCAAGACATAGATGGCGTAGTGCGTTATTCCGCGACATGGTAGTATATCGAACATGAGAAGCAATCCATATAAAGCAGGAAGCATGATAGGATCAATACAGTTACTTAGAGCATTCGCGGCATGGATTGTGGTATTCCATCACTATGTACAAATATTTTATGGATTCGGCACAACTTCGCCAATAGGGAGTTCCCTAGCAAACTATGGAGCAATAGGGGTTGATATATTTTTCATAATAAGCGGATTTGTCATATATTCATCTTCAACAAAAAAACACCCGACACCATTTGAATTTGCAAAACAACGGCTCTTTCGAATTCTCCCAGCTTACTGGGTATTCACACTCATCGTAGCCCTAAGCGTAAGCGCCGCGCCCTACATATTATTTTATGCAACCTACGACACTGAATTCTTGCTTAAAAGTATGTTTTTCGTGCCCGCTCAAAATCCCGCCGGCATCGGACTGCTACCCCTCGTAACCGTGGGATGGACACTGAACTACGAAATCGCGTTTTACGCCATATTCTTTATGGCGCTCTACGCGCCAAAAAACCTGTTGATTCCTATTGTTTTCACAGGTGTTTTTGCGCTGCAATATCTGGTACCGAAGCTTGGCGGCGCATTTACATTTTATGGCCTGCCTCTTGTATACGAGTTTCTGCTTGGCATGATTGTCGGGGCGATAAATAATGCCGGCGCGATCAAAAAAATCTCATCACCTTTCGCACTACTCATGATTATCGGATCAACCGGAATTATATGGAGGAGCGGCAGTGCTGCACATAACCTGCTCCACACAGGACTGCCTTGCGCCCTTATCGTCACTGCGTTTATTTCCCTGAACAAATACCTCGGCAATTTTTTCGTGTTAAATCGTTTAGGTGATTGGTCATATTCAACCTATCTGTGTCATCCAGTAATCACATACGCAGTTCTTTACCAATACAAGCAGGGGGTCATCAGCGAGGAGGCTTCTCTTTTGTTGGTTTGTGCCGGAACTGCAGCAGTGTCTTGGGTTTCATATAATTTTATAGAGCGCCCCATCGCCAGACTGGCTAAACCAAGAAACGACAGCGCGCCCGAGGATAAACCCAGACTCCCGACATGATATGTATGCTCAGGCAGGAACTACCGGGTGGCCTGCGCGGACGGTTCTGAACACCTCGACCATGACTTCATGCCCAAAAAATTTGGCCACGACCACGGAGTAACTCCCTGGTACTGGTCAGCTTGTCTGATGAGTGCATTTGACGGCTTTTAAAACTCGCCTCTAAGGTTCCGGCGCATTTATTATCCGGAAGTTCAGCCACCCTTACTCCAATCGGCCCACAACTCATTCGAAGTGAAGGGTTAGCATCAGAATCCCCCTCGCATAGAGCCTGGCAAGCTCAGAGGACACTCCGTCAAGCAACGGGTCAATCTCAGCCCCTGAATCAGGGACTCCATTACAAGCTTGGCTTTACGAACAACAGAAATTTCCGCAGGAGCAAATCCAGGCACTACCGAGTCATGCGGACGAGAAGATGACGCAGCATTATCAGGATGGGCATGACGAGAAGAAAATCGAGTACGTCGAGGTAGGTGCCGAATTGGCATTCTGAGTGGGGGTTTTGCAAAAGTTTTGCAAAACCATTTTTCAATCGGGCAACAAAAAAGGGTCTACATCTCTGTAGACCCTTCTGTACCGGCAGCAGGACCGGATTTTGTTGGTAGGCGCGACTGGACTCGAACCAGCGACCCCCACCATGTCAAGGTGACCGTGAGTATTCGCTAAGCTATTGATTATAAAAGGATATAGCCGTTAGCCGCAGCAACCAGAACATCGCGAACCACCCTATAAGAATCAATAACTTACACCTGTATTTTGCTACAGCTTTTCGCCGAATGTGCGGATTAGCAGGTGTTAGAGGAACGCGCCATCCATGGGCATGTGGCGCTCATGGAGGGACTGCCCCCCCGCGTTTTGCCGATTAAATAACCAAACGCTCAAACCAACACCGTCTTCCCCTCTGTACCTAGGGATGCATCATGCATTAGGCTGCGTCTTTTCCTACGCTGCCATTCCTCGCCGCCTTAGTACAAATGGAGTTTTCTGGATGGATTCAGCTCCCCCCCCATTCCCCGCCGACGCGTTCGAGATATTGGCTTCAGCTGAGGCAAATCACTGGTGGTTCAGAGCACGAAACAGAGTAATCCTCTGGGCACTGAAAAAGTACGCCGGCAGCTTTAAAAACTTTCTGGAGATCGGATGCGGTACGGCGTTCGTTCTTGAAGGGGTGGGCAAGGCCTTCCCTTCCGCCGAGTTACACGGTTCTGAATATTTCGAGGAAGGGCTCGTCCACGCCAGGAAACGATTGCCGAACGCCCAGTTCAAGCAGCTCGATGCCACAGCGATGTCTGAAGAGTCGCGCTACGACGTGATTGGCGCATTTGATGTAGTCGAGCACATTGAGCAGGATGAGCTGACGCTGAAGAACCTTGTATCAGCGCTGAAGCCAGGCGGAACGCTCATGGTTTCTGTGCCTCAACATCAATGGCTGTGGTCGCACACCGATGAAATCGCATGCCACGTACGCCGATATTCAAGGTCTGAGATGATTTCGAAGATAAAGGCGACCGGGCTTGACGTGCTCTACGCCACATCCTTTGTAAGCTTGCTCGTCCCGGTCATGTGGCTGTCACGCAAACAGTCTCAGGCGAGACACGATGATGACCCTCAGGCGGAACTCAAGATACCTCACTGGCTGAATAGCGCCCTTGAAATGGTAATGAAGGTTGAGTTTCTGTTGATCCGGGCAGGTGTCAGTCTTCCTGTGGGCGGGTCACTGATCGTTATCGCAAGAAAGAAATAAAACAGAGCAAGAAAAAAGCCCGCAAACGCGGGCTTTTTTTTTCAGTAAATTGGTACGAGCTTCATCCCTCCTCCGGCGTCCTGCCGACTGAAAAACACCCCATCCACG
This sequence comes from Pseudomonas maioricensis, assembly GCF_022790535.1. Taxonomy (GTDB): domain Bacteria; phylum Pseudomonadota; class Gammaproteobacteria; order Pseudomonadales; family Pseudomonadaceae; genus Aquipseudomonas; species Aquipseudomonas maioricensis. Next base: position 55,807 of record NZ_LOHG01000008.1, on the reverse strand, counting down.
TGCTACTCGTCACCCTGGCTTGTCCAAAGTCGCGGCGCTCGATTACTGTATATCCATACATACAATGAGCTCACCCATGGAAATCGACTACGACGCCGAGAATTGGCCGTTCTCACCCACACCTGAAGAAATGCAGCGCCAGCACACCCACCTGGTGGAAGAGGAAGATTGCTTCAGGAGGAGCTATCAAGGTACAGGCAGAACACTGCCAAGCTGGTAGAAATGCACAGCGAAATCACAGCCGAACGAAACATGCTGCGCACAAAACTTGCCGAAGCCAACACGCGGGTTTCAGATTGTCTGCGAGAGGCGGCCGAAGACTGGAAACGCATAAACGGCCTTGAGCGGGTAGCCGCCCAGGTCGAACAGATGCGGATCGAACGCCAGCAACTGTTGAACCAATTACCCCCGAGCGTCACCCAATAGATCAGGTCGTCATCCAGGCTGACCTCGACACAATCAACCGGAAGCGGGATAAAACCCACCGGTTCACCACGGTCATTGCGCTCTATGAGGTTGTAGCTGTTACCCCGCAGCGCCATGTTCACAACCGCAGCTTTGAGGAAGTTGAGCCGGGTCATGTAAGGATTGGGCTTGCGCAGCAGACGAGCGATGCGATCGCCGTAAGGGACAATCACGCGCTTACCGCCCTTGTCGTCGTAAAGCTTTAGAGGCAGCCCGGAAACAGACTCACAGAGAATCTTTACGCAAGACCAGACGATCCCAATGCTCATCGCATTCTTGGGCGTGATTCGCACACCGGCCTTGGTGCGCTTGCCACCGACTTCGAGGTCGACCTCGACATAGTCGCCTGTCACCGGATCCGTGTAGCCAAAAAAGCGCCACGTCAGCGGGTTGTACCAACGAAATGCCATAGTCAGCCTACAAGTCCGAAGAAACCGTGTTTCAGATAATCGTCCATCCCGCGTTTGCTCTCGGGGTTGAGCGACATGAGCGAAATTGCGTTGAAAGTGGCCATCAGGGGGTCAATTTTTGCGGACCCGGATGCCTGTTTCGTGATCAAAATTGAGTTCCCGCGCGGCTCGACGCGGGCATTCCCGCAACACCAGGCCATCATCGGCTGACCGCCGTGCGCCAACCCTCCCTCGGCGAGCTTGCTCGGTCGTCTTGATCGCGCCGCCGAGCTTCCAGCCTTGCGAAATACCGATAATTTTTTCTTGAGGAACCCCGGCGGCTACCAAGGCGTCGAGCACTCCGCCGATTCCGGCAGGGTCGACGCCGATCTGGTCGAGCAAACCGGATTTCTCTACCCGTGCGGCAATCTCTCCTACCTCTTCCAGGTCATCGCCGATTACATCAACCAGGCAAAGGTGACCATCATTGGAGAAGTCATGAAGCCGAGGCGCTTCTGCCTTGCGCCGCTCAAGTACTGACGGGTGGCAGAAAGCGAAAGACCGCCGCAGATCAGCGCCTCGAAGATCATTCGGCGCTTGCTGGTTTCCTTCGCCTCGTAAAGGATCCGCAAACAACAGATGAGGATCGCCATGAGCGCGCCCTGCCAGAGTGGATTCGAGAGAGCGACCCAGAGTGCAGCCCATGAATCTGGCTTGTCAGGCATGTTAGGCATCCGGTGTCCTCCCTCTCGGGGAGATGAATAAATCCGGCTCCAACAGCACTCCCAGCTCAGAGCAATGGGTGTGGTGGAGCCGAAAACGAAAAAGCCCCGGCAAATGCCGGGGCTTAGGATAATTTGCTCAGTTACGCATACAAACGCGGTAGTTTGCGTACCTGTAAATCAGTGCGAAGGCGCCGAGACAGAGTCAAGGTAGTCATGCCCACTCCAAGTTAACTGGACTTGGTTCATGCCGCCCGGATGGTAATGAACCCAGCATCAGCACATCGGTTGAGGAGGTAATTGCACTCGCTGGGCCTAAGCGGAACAGCAGCGTTTCCGCCTGACTGCTGCCACTTAACCTCCAATTCGTCATAGTAGACTCCGTCTACATCGGCGTGCGCCTGTATCAGTTCTAGCAAATGCTTAACGTGCTGAAGATCGCGTTTCATGGAGTCTCCTAACTTCCTTGGATAGAGAGCTAGGTAATACCACATTGCCACAACAAAAAGAAAAGCCTCGCAGCAAACGAGGCTTGGGGATTGGTGCCGCGCTGGAACAGCTGAACACCGTGCCATGAAAACAGAGCCATTCCATATGGACAACTCTTTTTTCATGCCGCCTCTTTTAGGTTCTCCAACACGCAATCAATCCAAGCAACACCAGCCTTGATTAGCTCACGCGCTTTCATCTCGCTGCACTGGTAATGACGACCAACGCGAACAGCAGGCCACTTGGCGCCATAGTAGAGCCAGATCATGTCGCCCATTTGCTGCTCCCGCTTACAAAGCCGCGCGAGAGCCGAATCGACGGCGCAGGCCAAGTCATCGGTGATCACATATGACTTGGTAGAGCACGGCATCACGTCACGCATCAAAGCCAAAGTCGGCGAGGCGTAGCTCGGAATCCCCATCCCATCCATCCGCCACCAAGCGCATCGACGAAGCGCCGGTTGCAGTGCAGATGCAGCAACCCAAGAAGCCTGACGGTTTCGCCACCTTTATGCTGCGCTGGACCTGCATCCTTTCCTTCATCCTCGGCATGTTTGCTTTCTTCGGTGCGCACCCATGATCAGCATGGAGCTGAGTGGGGTTCAGCGAAACGAACAGGTGAGCGCCCCACTTTTCACGAGATCCGCGCTTTAGGTGCCTGGCTTTATGAGCAGCAGAAATTCCCACAGGAGTACATCCAGGCACTGCTGGGCCATGCGGACGAGAAGATGACGCGGCATTATCAGGAGGGGCATGACGAGAAGAAAATCGAGTACGTCGAGGTGGGTGCCAAATTGGCATTCTGAGTGGGGGTTTTGCAAAAGTTTTGCAAATCGATTTTTGAAACGGGCAACAAAAAAGGGTCTACATCTCTGTAGACCCTTCTAGACCGGCAGCAGGACCGGATTTTGTTTGGTAGGCGCGACTGGACTCGAACCAGCGACCCCCACCATGTCAAGGTGGTGCTCTAACCAACTGAGCTACGCGCCTGCTGTGGGTCGGCATTCTACGGATATTGGAATGTGTGTCAACACCTTTTTTCGCGCTAACTCCATGAATATGCGAATTTTTTCGCTATCGGCGATTTGTCTCTTTGTTTGATCACTGGCTGGTGGAGATTTTTTATCTCGGGTAGGATCTGAACCTTCGTAAAAAATATTAAACGGAGGTTGAAGGATGGCGAACACTCCTTATCCGCATTCCTATTACGCCGCTTCGGCCAATCCGGTACCGGACCGCCCGCAGTTGCAGGGTGATGTGGAAACTGACGTTTGTATCATTGGTGCTGGCTATACCGGTTTGTCCAGCGCCCTGTTCCTGCTGGAGCATGGATTCAAGGTTACTGTTCTGGAAGCTGCCAAGGTCGGCTTTGGCGCTTCTGGCCGCAATGGCGGGCAGATCGTTAACAGTTACAGCCGAGATATTGACGTGATTGAGCGCTCTGTCGCCCCCCGGGAGGCGCAACTGCTTGGTCAAATGGCGTTCGAAGGCGGCGCAATCATCCGCGAGCGTGTTGCGAAGTATCAGATTCAGTGCGACTTGAAAGACGGCGGAGTATTCGCCGCCATCACTGACAAGCAGATGGGGCACCTGGAAGCGCAGAAGCGCTTGTGGGAACGCTACGGCCACACTCAGTTGGAACTGCTGGACAAGCGTCGCATGCGCGAAGTAGTCGCCTCGGATCAATACATAGGCGGCATGCTCGATATGAGCGGTGGCCATATTCACCCGCTCAATCTCGCGCTCGGTGAAGCCGCCGCAGTGGAGTCGCTGGGTGGCGTCATCCATGAACAATCTGCAGCCGTACGAATAGAACGCGGCGCTGCCCCGGTTGTTCATACGCAATCAGGCAGAGTCAAAGCGCGCTTTGTGATTGTCGCCGGGAACGCCTATCTGGGTAATCTGGTGCCAGAACTGGCAGCCAAGTCCATGCCCTGCGGTACTCAGGTCATTACAACTGAACCCCTGAGTGACGAGTTGGCGAGAACGCTGCTGCCTCAGGATTACTGCGTCGAGGATTGCAACTACCTTCTGGATTATTATCGACTGTCCGCAGACAAGCGCCTGATTTTCGGGGGTGGTGTAGTTTACGGCGCACGCGATCCGGCGAACATTGAGGCGATCATCCGCCCGAAAATGCTCAAGGCATTTCCGCAGCTCAAGGATGTGAAAATTGACTACGCCTGGACGGGCAACTTCCTGCTGACTCTGTCGCGACTGCCGCAAGTGGGCCGACTGGGTGACAACATTTACTACTCTCAGGGCTGTAGTGGCCACGGAGTGACGTACACCCACCTGGCTGGCAAGGTACTGGCCGAGGCTTTACGTGGGCAGGCCGAACGCTTTGACGCGTTCGCCGGTTTGCCACATTACCCTTTCCCCGGCGGACAGTTGCTGCGCACGCCCCTTACAGCACTGGGCGCCTGGTATTACAGCCTTCGAGACAAGCTTGGCTTCTAACCAGACGCGACAGCTGATCAGCGGCTTTTAAGTGTCTTGATAGCTTCGCCAGCGGCCTGCTCTTGCCCTGCCTGAGCCAGGTCGTTGGCTGCCTTCGACCAGCGCTGCTCATCGAGATTGGCAGGCAGCTGACGCGGGTTCTGAATCAGTACAGCCCAACTGCCGGTCTTTTCCCAAGCCGAGGCAAAGCTGCTGAAACTCATCAGCAAATGTCGATTCATGCCAGCGTGGAGCAACACGGTCTGCTTGTTGCGGTTGTAACCGACAAGCACGCCGTAACGCGGTTCGGTGAAGATCGCCCCCTCAGCGAAACGCACCATCACCGGATAACCTGCCGATACCTGCGTCAGCAACGACTGCAGCCCACTGTCTAGCGGGTACACCAGAAACCCGTACTGCCGCGCCACTTGCTGCATATTTTGTTCTAGCTTGCTCTCGCCGCCTGGCAATTGCAGGGATTTGTCCAATAGCCCGGGGGTTATCTGCACCCGCTGATAAGACAGCATGCTGGCCAGTGCGCCGGGACCACTCTGGTAGGCGTTACCACGGAAGAATGGGACGTTGTTGAGCTCGACGCGGTCCGGGAGGCGTTTAATTTCAGGGCTCAAGGCCGAGGCACAACCGCCAAGGGTAAGGACAACCGCAATGACCGCGCCTAAACGCTTGAGGCCAGCGACACGAGACAGAGGAAATACCGGCGACATTTTTACTCACTTCAACAAGCGCCGGACAACCCACGGCCCGGCTCGGACGACGATAATAGGACGCGTCAGGTGCGGGGTATACCTCAATGTGCAGTCTTCAGCCGCACATAGATCAAATCAATCATGAAGCTTCGACCATTGGTCAACTAACGGAAACATGCCACGTACTAGACTGTCGATTATAAGGACCGCAAATGAAAAGCAGGGTCCGTGGAGGACGTATGAGCCTGGAAATGACAATCGTGATGCTGATCGCCGCATGGCTGGCTGTTGCCACCGCCATGCTCTGGGGTGTGATGCGTATTTCCCGTCGTCATCATCACCATCGCAGTGTTGAACCCGCAGCAGCTAAACCCATGAAGCCAATCAAGGGCCGACGGCACGTTCCGGCCCATTGAGCGAGCCTGATTGAGTTATCTCAAATAAAGCGGCCGGTATGGACATTGCCCATACCGGCCGCTTGTTTTTCAGGCTGGCAATCGAACCTGGCTATTACGCCTTGGACGCTTGAGCTGCTGCTTCTTTTTTCATCTTGGCCTTACGCGCCCACAGATTCAGGACCTCGATCAAGGCCGAGAAAGCCATCGCCGCATAGATGTAGCCTTTTGGTACGTGAGCACCGAAACCTTCTGCGATCAGCGTCATGCCGATCATGATCAGGAAGCCCAGCGCCAACATCACAACACTCGGGTTGTCATTGATGAACTTGGCCAACGGCTCAGCTGCCACCAGCATTACGATCACAGCAGACACCACCGCGATAATCATGATTGGCAAGTGTTCGGTCATGCCGACAGCCGTAATAATGCTGTCGATCGAGAACACTAGGTCCAGTACCAGAATCTGACTAATCGCCGCACCCATGCTCAGGGTGATGGTTGTATCCAGCTTCTGCTCTTCCTCGGTCTTTACATCAACGCTGTGGTGAATCTCGGTCGTAGCCTTCCAGACCAGGAACAGACCACCTGCAATCAGGATCATGTCCTTCCATGAGAACACCTGCCCCAGGATCTCGATGACAGGTTCAGTAAGCTGCACGATCCAGGCAACGGTGCTGAGTAAGCCCAGACGCAGGAACAACGCCATACCAATACCCAGGCGACGTGCCTTTTGCTGCTGATGAGCCGGCAGCTTGTTGGTCAAGATGGAGATGAAAATCAGGTTATCGATGCCCAGCACGACTTCCATGACCACAAGGGTAGCCAAGGCAATCCAGGCAGCTGGACTTGAAGCGAGTTCTAACAGGTATTCCATGTGTATTGCCCTGATTCAGTCAGTAGATAAGGTCAGATTTCTTGCTTGCTTTCGTCGTCTTTCTGCTCAGCTTTGGGCTGCGCCATGGACAGATCCTGTTTGGCATCATCCAAGGCTTGTGTTGCGGCCTTGTGAGTATCGTCGATTGCTTGCTTGGCTGAATCAGCCGCGGTGCTCAACAGTTGTTTACTGGATGTTTCGATTTGGTCACAGCCTGCCATAACCATGAGGGGTACAGCTAGCAACACTGCGTAAAGAGGTTTGATCATCTGAAGCCTCGAAAATGAACCGGTCGATACTGCTCCGGCGATAGGCCAGCATTCTAGAGAGATCAGATCATCAGTAAAATTCGTATTTTTAAGCTGTATACTTCGGCGAAACCGAATCGAGAACGCCCATGCTTAACTATCGTCAACTGCATTACTTTTGGGTGGTAGCTAAAACCGGCAGCATTGTGCGGGCTTGCGATCAGTTGAACCTCACCGCACAGACCATCAGCGGCCAGATCAGCCTGCTTGAGCAATCGCTGGGCGTCGATCTGTTTCAGAGGGTCGGCCGGCAACTTGAGCTTACCGAAGCCGGGCGCCTCACCCTGCCCTACGCCGAACAGATGTTCCAGCTTGGCAACGAATTGGAGTCGGTGTTACGGGCCCAGCCGGATGAACAGCAAATACTGTTCCGCGTCGGGGTCGCTGACGTGGTGCCCAAGTCGATTGTGTACAGACTTATTGCGCCAACAATGGAATTGAGTGAGCCAATTCGCATTACCTGCCGCGAAGATAAACTCGAGCGACTGCTTGCAGATCTGGCTATTCAGCGCCTTGATCTGGTGATATCCGACAGCCCTATGCCCTCGCATCTGGATATCAAAGGCTACAGCCAGAAGCTGGGCGAATGCGGAATCAGCTTTTTCGCCACCACGGAGCTTTCAGAGCGTTACGGGCAGAATTTTCCGTTCGGTATGCAAGGTGCCCCCTTGTTGATTCCCGGCCAGGAAACTGTGGTGCGCAGTCGGCTGATGCGCTGGTTCGCGGAGCTTAAAGTCCAGCCAAGGATTGTCGGGGAATTCGATGACAGCGCGCTGATGAAGGCATTCGGCAAGTCAGGCAGCGGCATATTCGTTGCCCCCAGCGTGATCGCCGATGAAGTCCAGGCGCAATATGGCGTGCAGCTACTCGGCCAGACAGATGCCGTGACCGAGTCTTTTTACGCCATTTCAGTAGAGCGCAAGGTCAAGCACCCGGGCATCGTTGCGATTACCGAAGGTGCCAGACAGAAGCTATTCACCGATGCGACTTAAACGCGCATAAAAGACTTAAACAGTACCCATGAAGTCGCGCTTGCCGATCTCGATGCCATTGTGGCGCAACAGGTCGTAGGCGGTAGTCACGTGGAAGAAAAACTGCGGCAGGCTATAGCTGAGCAAGTAAGTCTGGCCAGTGAAGCGCTTTTCCTTGGGGGTACCGGGACGCAGGATGATTTCGATCCCTTCGTTGCCGTCGATCTGTTCCGGTTTGATGCTACCGATGAAGGCCAGCGTTTTCGCCAGCAACTCCTGCAGCTCCGCAAAGCTGGTTTCAGTGTCGTCATACTTGGGCATTTCAATCTGAGCCAAGCGCGCTGATGCGCCTTTGGCGAAGTCCACAGCGATCTGAACCTGACGTGTGAAGTTGAGCATGTCCGGATACAGACGGGCCTGCAGCAAAGCTTCAGGCTGGATATTTTTCTGTGCGGCGTGGGCTTCAGCTTTGGTCAGGATCTGGCTCAAGGCAGTGAGCATTTGCTGGAAAACCGGAACGGAAGCAGCGTACAGGGAAATAGTCATGACAAGTCCTTTAAAGAAAGTGGCTGATTATAGGCATGTCAGCCCGACCGTGCTGTGCCTGTTTATGGCTAACGTGCGCAGCCCGAAGTTGCTGCTGGAAATAATCCCGTGCAGCCCATAGGCTATCTGCCCGTCATTGCCTATGGAAAGCGCCATGTCCACAGAACAGTCCGCAAGCAATCCGTCCGAGCAACCGGATGCGCTGAACCTGAGCAGCACTGAGGTGCGTATTTTGGGCTGTCTGATCGAAAAGCAGGCAACCAGCCCGGAAACCTACCCACTGACGCTGAATGCGCTGGTCACTGCCTGCAATCAAAAAACCAGTCGTGATCCGGTGATGAACCTCAATCCCGGCCCCGTTGGTCAAAGCCTGCGTGCCTTGGAGGGCCGTGGTCTGGTTCGGCTAGTGATGGGGAGTCGCGCTGATCGCTGGGAGCAGCGTGTCGATAAAACCCTGGAGCTGGTGCCAGCTCAGGTGATTCTGACTGGCCTCTTGCTGCTGCGCGGTCCGCAGACGGTCAATGAACTGCTGACCCGCAGTAACCGCATGCATGACTTTGAAGATACCGAGCAGGTCATCCATCAACTTGAGCGGTTAATCGCCAGAAATCTGGCGATACTCCTGCCACGCCAGTCAGGCCAGCGGGAGGACCGCTATATGCACACCCTGGGCAATGCGGATGACCTGCAGGAAATCCTCACGGCGCGGCAAAACCAGCCTAACCAATCATCCTCTGCGAACACTGGCTCCGCCGAACGACTGGACGAACTCGAAGCCCGCATTGCGGCACTGGAAGAGCGTCTGGCCAAGCTCGAATAGTACTGTGGACAAAGCGCTCAATCCGGGCAGGATTCAACCTTTATCCCGCCCGGGCGAATGCCGCAGCTTGCTGAAACTGCTCATCGCTCGGACGAACGCCGGTATACAACACAAACTGCTCCAGCGCCTGAATGGCTGCCACTTCATCGCCGCTGATAACGTGCTTGCTTCGCGCGCGTGCGGCCTCGATAAGTGGCGTATTGGCGGGGTTGGCGACGACATCAAAGACCGTGTCGGCCGCGTCGATAGCGTCGAGACTGAACGCCAGTTCATCTGATTGAGCACCGATCATCCCCAGCGGGGTGACATTGACCAGTAAAGATGGCCGAAAGTCCCCCAGCTCCGCTTGCCAACGCAGTCCACAGGACTCAGCCAGCGCCCGTCCCGCCTTCTCATTGCGGGCAACGATTACCCCGTCTGTGAAGCCAACATCGCGCATAGCGAAAGCCACCGCCTTGGCCATCCCGCCACTGCCGCGCAGAGCGAACTCGGTACGCGGCACAGCATGGCTGTCCATTAGCTGTGCGACAGCAATGTAATCCGTGTTGTAAGCCTTGAGATGGCCAGCAGTATTGACGATGGTGTTGATCGACGTGATAGCCGCAGCGGAGTCATCCATTTCATCAACCAACGAAATGCTTGCTTCCTTGAAGGGCATGGAAACGGCACAGCCGCGAATCCCCAGTGAACGCATCCCGGCGATAGCAGCGGGCAAGTCCGAAGGGCAAAAAGCCTTGTAATAAAAATTGAGACCCAATTGCTGGTAGAGATGGTTATGGAAACGAACACCGAAGTTGCCTGGTCGCGCAGCGAGCGACATGCACAGTACGGTTTCCTTGTCAGGGATAATGGGCATTTTTTCTCCCGAACGGTATTAGTCATTGCTTCATTGAAAAGCGTAATATCAGCACCGCAACACGGCCTGATCCAACTCGCCGGATACCTTACACAAAATTTACTTAACGGCTTCGCAGTTTTTTAGCAAAGCGCTGTCTTAAGAGTTATCCCGTGGCAGTGCTTGAGAGTAATGCAGGCCCGCGACAACGGGTTGAAAGTCGAGGAATAGTCATGATTCGTCAAATCCCCAAGGTTGCCTTGCTGTTAGCTGCTCTGGCCATGGCCGGCCAGGCGAACGCCCATGGTGGCGGCGGTGGCTGGGCGGGCCCTGCAGTTGTAGGTGCAATTGTGGGTGGCGTTATTGGTTCGGCGGTCTCTTCCGGCCGCGACAGAACGGTCTATGTTGAGCAACAGCCGGTCTATGTCCAACAGCCGGTCTACGTTCAGGCACCGCCACAACCCGTCTATTACCAACCGGCTTATCAGGTTGTAGCGCCGCCGCCCGTGCGCGTGTATGGCCCACCACCTGGCTATTACGGCCCTCCGCCGGGTTATTACGGACCGCCGCGCGGCTATTATGATCGTGGTCGCTGGTAACCATTGAAAAAGCCCCGCCCTTACCGGCGGGGCTTTTTTTTGCTGGATGGCCGATAACAGCTATCTTCAGGCTCAAGATCGGCGAAAAAAAGACGATAGCCTGCTAACAGTTCCGGCTCGCCTCTGGCCAAATGAAAACCTTCCAACGCCATTGCTACCAGTCAGCCATAACAATAAGGAAATCAGGATGCCGACACAGAACCCACATCGAATGGTCGGACTCTGTACGTCGAACAAGGTCTACAGCGCATTGACAGAACTCAAGAGCCTTGAAGGCCACAGGACCGCCAAGTTCGTTGCGCTTCTGGCTCAGAATCTGGTGGAAAAAGGCGTGTTGTCCGACGAGGAAGTCATCAACATGCTGGACCAGGTCGTCGACTGACCCTCATCCGCCGAACATCTCCGGCTTGCCTGTTCATCAATGTCCACTATCGAGAGCGTTGATTTCTGCTGCGTCCCATGACGCCGTAGAGTAGCGCCATAGATTGTTGGAGGCACTTATGAACACACTCAAAATCATGTCAGTAGTAGGCAGCGCAGTCCCGCAAGCCCTTAGAGCCCAAGGTCTTCTGGCCTGCTGGTATCTGGTGCACGACGGTGAGCCCGTCAGCGGCCCTTTCGCCTCGCTGAATGCCGCACAAGCGCGTTCCGATATGTTTGAAAGTGGTCAGTTGAATGGCTGACCACTCGCGATAGACCGACAGCTCACCTGGTTTTACGCCCTGAATGAATCGTGCGTTGCTCCGCACATCCCCTTGCCCGCATCACTCCCCTGATGCGGGCTTTTTTTGGCTGCGAATTCGCAACCGACAATCAGAGACGCTCAGCCATCGCTGCGTTGACCTGACACCGATGGGTCAGTTTCTGCAGACGCTTCTCCATGCTCATGAACACCACCCGATCCGAACGACCACTTTCCAGCTCATCGATAAGGTCGTTGGCGACCTGACGCAGCTCGTAAGCAATCACTACGCGATCGTCATTCAGGTCATCCTTGTGGGATTCAAACAGGCGGTGCAGATAATCTTGCAAGACATACTTCAAGCGATGCCGATCAGTTGCGCGCAGATGGTTCAGGCTCAGGCTGATTTTGCCCAACAGCTCGCCCAGCTCGCCGCACAGGTACTGCATGCGCCTGGCATAACCGATCTGCCCTTCGCGCATAGCCTTGTGTTGCACTGCCGCCTCCTGACTGCGCTGAATACCCGGCACTGCAACAGCGACCATCATGCCGATAATCAAGCCCGTTGCCTGAACCCAACCCACCCAGTCTGCAGGCCTTGAAAAGAATCCTGCCCCCATCAACAGAACGGCTATTGCACCGGCAACTATCACTAAAACAACGTAATCCTTGCTGATAAACCCCTTGGGCATTGCGCGACTCCTTCGGTCTGTGTCGGCTGCTATCGATGGCATGGGATGCTAATCGGTGCTGGCGCCGGACACCACGACTATTGTCATCGACGGACGATATTTCAGCCGGTCGATGCAAAGTTAAATATTAAGCTTATTAGTGAAACGTCCTACAACACCCATCGACAGTAGTCAGGCCTGCTCATAAAATACCGCGCAGTTTCTTTAACCCTGTGTGATACCACACTCCACTTTTAGTGAGCGCTGCTCTTGAAAATTCGTCTTCCACTTTTGGGCCTTTTATTTGCACTTGCAGGCCCGGCACTATCCACCAGTGCCTATGCGAACGACCCTGCCCCACTTAATCGTGACCCGTCACTTCTTCATCTGGCGTCAGGCAGTGCCATGGTCGTCGATCTGCAAACCGATAAAGTTCTGTATTCAAGCAATCCGGATGTCATCGTACCCATCGCATCGGTTACCAAACTCATGACCGCAATGGTCGTGCTGGACGCCAAGCAGTCTATGGATGAGGTCATTCCGGTCAATATTTCTCAGACGCCGGAAATGAAAGGCGTGTTCTCCCGGGTAAAGCTGGGCAGCGAACTACCGCGCCGGGAAATGCTGCTCATTACCTTGATGTCGTCTGAAAATCGCGCGGCGGCCAGCCTCGCGCACAGTTATCCGGGCGGCTACGCAGCGTTCATTCTGGCGATGAATGCTAAAGCCAAGGCCTTGGGTATGAAGCACACCGTATATGTCGAGCCTACAGGCCTCTCGATATACAACGTTTCTACCGCCCGCGATCTGACCAAACTGCTATTGGCATCACGTAAATATCCAGCGCTTAGCGAGTTAAGTACAACGCCGGAGAAAACCGTAACGTTCCGCAAGCCGACTTACAGCCTCGGCTTCAGCAACACCGACCACCTGGTTCGAAAATCCAACTGGGACATCAAATTGACCAAGACGGGTTTCACCAATCAGGCCGGGCACTGCCTGGTGCTGCTGACCAGCATGGCCAATCGTCCTGTGTCGATGGTGATTCTCGATGCATTCGGCAAATACACACACTTTGCGGACGCTAGCCGGATCCGCCAATGGATGGAAACAGGCAAAAGTAACCCGCCTCCAGCCGTAGCCTTGCAGTACAAGAAAGAAAAGAATCTGGTGATGAAGCAACAAGGGCTACAAGCCACCGAGTGATTCGCCAGTTAATCGCTCCAAAAGAAAGGCCGCCAGTTCATCAAGAAGCTGGCGGCCTTTTGCTTTCTTGCGTCTGTGTCGCTAAGCGCTTAAAGGTTGAACTGAGTCACCAGCTTGGTATTCAGATAAGCCTCAATCGCTTCGGTACCACCTTCAGAGCCATAACCAGAATCCTTGATGCCACCAAATGGCACTTCCGGCAAACCAATACCCTGATGATTGATGGACAGCATGCCCGCCTCAATGTAGGTGCTCAACGCATGAGCCGTCTTCATTGACGTGGTAAAGGCATAAGAAGCCAGACCAAACGGTACTCGATTGGATTCGGCTATGGCCTCTTCAACCGTATCGAACGGCACCAACAGAGCGACTGGACCGAACGGCTCCTCGTTCATGATGCGCATTTCGCGAGTCAGGCCACTGAGTACGGTGGGCTCGAAGAAGTAGCCAGGGCCATCAATCGCCCGACCGCCAGCATTCAGCGTCGCGCCAGCAGCTTTAGCGTCCTCTACCAATGCCGCCAGTGCCGGAATACGTCGCTCATTGGCGACCGGCCCCATGGTTACAGTGGAGTCCAGACCGTTACCTACCTTGATCTCCCGAGTCAGACCGACAAACTTCTCGAGGAATGCATCGAACACCCCGCGCTGGACCAGAATGCGAGTCGGTGAAACGCACACCTGACCGGCATTGCGGAACTTGGCCGTAGCCAACACGCGCGCAGCAAGATCAACATCGGCATCATCAAAAACCAGCGCCGGAGCATGACCACCTAGCTCCATTGTGGCGCGTTTCATGTGCTGCCCGGCCAGAGCAGCCAGCTGCTTGCCGACCGGTGTCGAGCCGGTGAAAGTCACCTTGCGGATAACCGGGTGAGGGATGAGATAAGAGGAAATTTCCGCTGGATCACCGTACACCAGGCCAATAACACCTGCTGGGACACCCGCGTCTGCAAACGCCCGAATCAGCTCGGCAGGTGATGCCGGTGTTTCTTCAGGGGCCTTGACGATGATTGAACAGCCCGCAGCAAGAGCCGACGAGAGTTTGCGCACGATTTGATTGATCGGGAAGTTCCACGGTGTAAACGCAGCGACGGGCCCAACCGGTTCCTTGACGACCTTCTGCTCAACGCTTGCTCCACGGGATGGAACAATGCGGCCATAACTACGACGGCCCTCTTCGGCCAACCATTCGACGACATCAGCACCGGACAGCACCTCGGCACGGGCCTCAGCCAAAGGCTTGCCCTGTTCCTGAGTCATAATCCTGGCAATGACATCCGCGCGTTCGCGCAGAAGTTGCGCGGCTTTCTGCATCGTCTTGTAGCGATCGTAAGCCGAAGTCTTGCGCCACACCGCAAAACCACGCTCGGCAGCGGCAAGCGCTTCATCGAGGTCAGGAATACTGGCGTGCGCAACGGTGCCCAATTTCTCACCTGTGGCAGGATCGATGACTGGCAGGGTGCGACCTTGTTGGCCTGCACGCCATTGACCATCGATGAATAGCTGTACATCAGGATACATAGCGATTTCTCCAGTTGCGTTCGCATAGACAGAAATAAGCTTTTCAAAAGCGCTACGAGTTCAATGGGGGCGTGCCTGTATATATCAAGGCATTTCAACAAATGGACGTCAGGAGTCGCTACCCGTCAGGCCTTGGTGCGCTGTTGCCACGCTGCTGCCAATCCGCTCAGGCAGATTACCGCGATGCCCAATTGAGCCGTCAAAGACGGCGCATGACCGAACACCAGATAGCCCAGCAAACCGGCGAATACAATCTGGCAATAACTGAACGGCGCCAGCATCGCGGGAGCGGCGAAGCGAAAGGCCTGGGTCAACAGTAAATGAGCAACCATGCCGCATGCGCCGAGCGCCAGCATGAACGGCAGATGCTTGAGCTCCGGCACCGTCCAGAAAAAAGGTAGCAATGCGGTCATGACAAGGCTGTTGAACAGCCCGGCAAAAAAGTTGCTGGTGGTCGGACTGTCATGAGCACTGACCATGCGGGTCAGCAACTGATAGGACGCAAATAGCGTCGCAGAAGCCAACGGCAGCAAAACAGCCGGAGTAAACAACTCACCTCCGGGATGCACGATGATCAGCACCCCCACAAAACCCACCAGCACTGCGGCCCACTGTTTACGCGTGACATGCTCGTGCAGTAACGGCACCGACATAGCGGTGATCAACAATGGCGCAAGGAAGTTAACGGCGGTTGCTTCGGCCAGCGGGATATACATCAGCCCGGTCGTGAACAACAGGCTGGTACCCAACAGACAGAGCGCCCTTATTATTTGCAGCTTCAAACGTTTGGTACGCAAAACCCGCAGCCCTGCCGAGGGCATGAAAATCCCGGCCATGAGCAAGGTATGCACTAAGTAACGCACCCAGACGACCATGAAGACGGGATAGAAACCGGACAGGTACTTGGAGATGGTGTCATGACTGGCAAACAGAAACGTTGCCAGCACAATGAGCGCGATGCCCTTGAGTGGCTGATTGACGCCAGATAGCGGCGTGCTGACGATGGTCATCTGGTTTCCTTGGCATGGCAGAAAACAGGCGCATATTCAAAGATCGAATGACAGCGCATCCGATGTCCCTGAAAAGCGGATAGACCAAAGAATATAGAAGCTGTCCCGGTTATCCAAACAAAGCAACGGTTCATGACGAAATTAACTGACTGACCAGTCTGGTAAGGACTCAGATCCAGAATCGCAGTAAAGCCCCTGTCGTGCCATTAAGGGGATCGGCTTCGGGCAAAGGCACCTCGACAATACGCTTCCTTGAAACCGGCAGCACAGCAGGGTCTGCACGCTGGATATCGTAATTGCTCTGATTGTAGGGATAAGCCCCCACAACCAGGAAGTCATCACTTTGTTCGAGGCAGCAGTGACCGGTTCCGGCTGGCAATACCAGCACATCGCCAGGTGCCACGGTGACTTCCTGCCCGCCTGCGCCCCCGAGCATCACCCGTGCGGCGCCGCTTGCCACGCCCAGCGCCTCATGCGCAGTAGCGTGATAATGGTGGTAGTCAAAAATCCCGTCACGCCACTTTGCCAGCCAGTGATTGCTGGTAAAGAGCCGCTCGAACGCCTTGGCAGTATCGGGGCTATCAAACGACACCCCCCGATAGATCAGCACCGGTAATCTGCTATTGGGAATGGAGTGGTTCTCGTCAAAGTACAACTGCTCAGGTATACGTGAAATCATGATGGCGGCTCCTGCCTGAAGACCATTGATTACCCATGTCGACTCCCGCACAAAGCTTGAAGTTGCGTGCTGCGGTCAGGCGGTCTATTCGGCCATTGCCTCAAGAGAGACCAAGGGCACAGTAAAGCTGAATTCGCTGCCTTGCCCCAATTCACTGCGGACCCATAACTCACCGCCATGGGCTTTGACGATCCCCATTGAGATGTAAAGCCCCAGACCCGTACCACTCGGATTACCCTCACGAATCCGCCAGTATCGTTCAAACACATGAGGTAGTTGGTCAGGGGCGATACCGGCTCCAGTGTCGACAACGCTGAAGGTGGCGTAGTCACCCTGTTTTTCGGCGGTGATAGCGACTCGCCCCTCTCTTGGAGTGAACTTGATGGCGTTCCCAATCAGGTTGGACAGCACCTGAAACAGCCGCTCCGGATCAGCCATAACACGCAGGCCGGGTTCGGATACAAAACTCAGATCAATGAATTTATTCAGCGCCAACGGTGCAAGCAGCGAATAAGCCTCTTCGAAAATCTGACTTACATCGCGAAGCTGCGTCGTGATGGAATAGCGTCCGGCCTCGATTTTCGAGGTATCCAGAAGATCCTCCAGCAGATTGGTCATTCTCGTTGTCGCACGCTGCATCGTATCGATAGCTGAGTTGACCCGCTTGGAGGACGGAGTGCTGTCGGCCCCGATCAAACGCTGCATCATTCCGCACTGCATGACGATGACAGTCATTGGGTTGCGCAAGTCATGGGAAACCACCGCGACCAGCTCATCCCGCGCACGCACAGCTTCCTGCTCACGTAGCACCTGACGAGACAGGTCGGCCTCCAGCGCAGAGCGTCTCAGGTCAGCGACCGCGAACAGGTCACCACTGTCCCAGCGATGCGCTTTGCCATCCACCTGCTCCTTCCATATCTCGAATGATTTGCGAGGCTGAAGCCGGTTACCGGTATCGGTTTCGGACATTTCCATCGGCTTGCTCGGGTCGCCGCTCCAGTGAACGCTGTCCTTGACCTCCGGACGAAACCACAGCACGGCATTGTCCACCGGCTTGGGCAACGTAAACGTCAGAAGGCCGCTGCCGACATCCTGATATTCATGGGCAGCCGGGAAATCGGCACTCAGATTCGATGATTCATAAATGCCTGAAGGCTGCTGTTGAAGCCAGGTATAAAGAGAACGGATATGCTCTACCGCAGGACAAGCGCCCCACACGTGCAATCGCTCCTCTACCAGCACAGCGACGCCTGACGCTCCGGTCAACGCCATCAGCGACTCTGGATCCTGTGCCAGCGCCTCTAATACATCCTTGTCCGCTGCCGAGTGCATTGCTCGGGCAAGCTCGGCGAGCAACACCTCTTTCTTCTGGCGCTGACGGGTTATCTCGGCTTCTTCAAGAGCACTGATCTGCATCGACAGCACCTGACCAATCGTCTGGCATGCGGCCCGCAACCCATGTGGCACCAGCAACGGCTGGCGATTGCCACAACTGATCAGCCCCCAGAGACGATCGTCCTTTAGCAAAGAAATGCTCATAGAGGACAACACGCCCATATTCTTCATGTATTGGCAATGAATCGGCGAAACACTGCGCAACAGCGAATGTGTCATGTCCAGCGGCAACAACGTATCAGGGCGTAGCAGTGGCACCAGAGGCACAGGCATATAGCGCGCATCGGGGATTATCCGCAACCAATTGACCCGGTACAGTTCACGAGCCTGGCTCGGAATATCGGACGCCGGAAAAAACAGACCGTTATAGATGTCCATGCCTGGGCTGGACGCCTCAGCAATAACCTGGCCATGCCCTTCGGCTTCGAAACGATAGATAAGCACGCGGTCATAACCGGTCAATGCCTGAATTTCGCGGACGCTTATTTCGTAAAGCTCTGCGAGAGATTTTGCACCTTGCAGACGACGCAGCGTGCGGCCCAGGCCACGATCCAGATGCTGCATGCTGGCTGAAGTAAGCTCACCGGGATTTTCGATCTCCAGCACCAGCAATCCGTCGTAACGATGCAAGGTGCAGTCCATCTGACCCAGGCCATAGGTCAACGACAGCGGATTGACTTCGTCCAGTGAATAGGCCGCTGCAGCGCTGCGCACTTGCTGCGCCTGTTGTGCGCCCAGCACGATTTCAAGGTCCTTCCCAGCCAGTTCCGATGCAGGACGACCGAAGAGCCCATCGGCATTTGCGCTGAGTTGTTGCACGACCCAGGTTGCCTCATTGACAGTCAGCAGCACGCCATGGGGCTGAATTGCACCCGGGACCTGAATAGGCTCCTGATCACAATTGGCCAGCAACCGATCAAAGACATCACCGTCGTCAACAATCATCGCAAAACCTCCACACGCTTGAACCAGCGCTCAACATAAACTAGCGACGCGTCAACCCTGTGCGACGAGTTGTTAATCAGCACCGGTAATTCATTCCGGCGAATATTTATGATTGGATCCAACTTACCGAGATTCATGCCTGACCGTTCCGACGAAAAGTATTCACCACGAAAACTCCGCGATAAAGGACGATAAAGATCATCGCGACGCCATGCAGGAGTAACAAACACCAACACTTCAGGGAAGAATACTGACCAGCGCGGGGTCCGCCTGACACAAGACGGGTTCGCAAAACGTGCGAATTCGGGGGGTATCGACTGCTTCGCAAGGAGATATTCGTCAAGCAAATTTCAGTGTCCGTAACCATGGCACACGAACGAGTTCGGCGCACTGTTATATTCCATTCAATATCACTAAAGCAGATTCTTTTTTAAAGACGCCCGACACATTACAGCATCAACTTGATTCCGCGAAGTATCTCGATACGGATCTTTTGGAATAACGATTTAACCCAACTCACTCATCCACAATAACAGGGCTGCCAGACTACGGTGCCGCTGCACCGCCAGCCTGACGTCCCAGTCCCCATCCGTTAGAAAATATAGTCCGTGGTGAGGAAGCTGGACTCCCGATTACGAATAATGTCGCTGACCAGCTTTTTGTTACTTTCCTGAAATTTGGTCGCAACCAACGTACGGATCGAGAAAACCCGAAGCGCGTCATGAACCGACAAAGTCCCTTCGGCCGAGTTTTTGCGACCGTTGAAGGGAAACTGATCCGGGCCACGCTGACACTGCGCATTGATGTTGATACGCCCGACCTGATTGGTAAACGCGTCCACCAGACGTCCGACCTGAGCAGAATCACTGCCAAAAATGCTTAGTTGCTGGCCGAAGTCCGAGTCCAGTACGTAGTCGATCACCGACTCCAGATCGCGATAAGCGACAATGGGCACTACCGGACCAAACTGTTCTTCATGGTAAACCCGCATAGCCGAAGTCACTGGATACAACACCGCCGGGTAGAAGAATGTTTCATTGATCTCCCCGCCGCCCTCATTGACCACGCGCGCGCCCTTACTCACAGCGTCTTCGACCAGCCCCTTGAGGTAGTCGGTCTTGCCAGGCTCAGGCAATGGCGTTAACGACACCCCCGCCTCCCATGGCATCCCGGCTTTCAACTGGGCAAGTTTGTGCTGAAATTTTTCCAGAAAACTGTCGACCACACTTTCATGCACGAAGAGAATCTTGAGCGCAGTGCAACGCTGACCATTGAAAGACAACGCCCCGGTTATAGACTCACTCACCGCGTTGTCCAGGTCCACATCCGGCAACACAATGCCTGGATTCTTGGCATCCAGGCCCAGTGCAGCACGCAGACGATGTGGCTTGGGATGAAGCTTCTTCAAGTCACTGGCCGCTTTATTAGTGCCGATAAAGGCGAACACATCGACCTTGCCGCTAGCCATCAATGCACTGACCGTTTCCCGACCGCTGCCGTAGATAACGTTGATGACACCGGCCGGGAAACTGTCCCGAAAGGCTTCCAGCAATGGCCGGATCAACAACACACCAAACTTGGCCGGCTTGAAGACCACGGTATTGCCCATGATCAGTGCCGGTATGAGCGTGGTGAAGGTTTCATTAAGCGGATAGTTGTAGGGTCCCATACACAGCGTCACGCCCAGAGGAACCCGGCGAATCTGGCCCAAGGTGTCCTGCTCAAGCTCGAAACGACTCGAACGCCGATCCAGCTCCTTGAGCGCATTGATGGTATCGACGATGTAATCGCAGGTGCGATCAAACTCTTTCTCCGAGTCCTTGAGATTTTTGCCAATCTCCCACATCAGCAGCTTAACCACTGCCTCACGCTGCTCGCGCATGCGCTTGAGAAACGCCTCTACATGCTGAATACGCTCAACAACCCGCATCGTCGGCCAGGCGCCCTGCCCTCTGTCGTAAGCCTGAACCGCCGCCTCCAGTGCAGTCATCGCGGTGGCCGCATCCAGCAAAGGAGTGCTGCCCAGAATGACTGAGCGGATACCGTCGGCACCACTAAGACACACCGGGCTGCGCACCGGTGCCAAAGGCCCTTGCCACAGCTGCAACGTGCCATTGACCAAGTACTCGCGCTGTTCGATGGCCTCAACAGGACGGTACTGCTCAGGGATCTGTTCCAGCGCAGGAAATAACGATTCAAGACGATTGCTGACGGTCACTTCTTTCACCTCTCTAGAGATCAGTCACAAAGGGCATGTCATGACACTACGCCAAAGCTCGCTCCTTTTGGAGACGCCTCTCGCCAAGCTGCTGAATAGTAAAAATATTTTCGGCACACGCTTGACTAATCCAATTGAAACAGTAACATAGCGCTCATTCCGCGATAGCTCAGTTGGTAGAGCAAGTGACTGTTAATCACTGGGTCCCTGGTTCGAGTCCAGGTCGTGGAGCCATATTGAATCAAGCGACTGGGCGGTTTTGCAGAACTTTAGTCATCTCGTGATCTGAATCACTGAGAGGCTGCTCTGACAAAACCGCCCTTTTTCTTGGCCGCGAATCACGAAGTTTCCCTTCCAGTTGTCGCGCAAGGATGCAGGCAGTGTCACTAATCATGAGCTCGCAGGCGACTCACTTACGATTACGACTACCGAAGCACATCGCCCCCTACGCGACATAACCCCTGCCAGTACAGCCCATTACCACTCCCTCAGGTTTGCTTGCTCTATCCTCCTACGCGACTACCCGGACAATGGACGCAATCATGATTACTCAAATGGACTCTCAGGTGCTACAGCTGATGGAGGGAGTACCTGGTCAATGTATGGATCAGCTTATTCGCAACGGCGTATCGCTGACAGCCCTCGACAACCTGTCCAGACACGGCGTCAGCGCAGTCAACCTTGGGATCATCAGCGCGCCTACCCTGCGCCGCCGTCAGATCAAGGGCGAGCGCCTGTCGCTAGATGAAGGCGACCGCCTGTACCGGGTGAGTAAGCTAGTGATTCTCGCTGAGCACGTTTTTGGTGACAAGACCAAGTCAGCTCACTGGCTTAACAAAGCACAGAAGACCTTTGGAGGATTGGCCGCTCTGGAAGCCGCTACCACCACGCCCGGCTATTGCGCAGTTGAAGAAGCTCTTGAGCTAATCAGTCACGGATTTTTCGCATAAGGGCGACCTGATCCGATGCTGTTTTTTACATCCCCCAAGCGCTAAGGACGAGGCAACGCTTTGTCGGTTATAGCAGTGCCCGCAACCACCGCCGTCGATAGAAGTCGTTCCGGCATGCGAGCCAAGTCAAATCCATTACCTCCAGCACCAAATACCGCACTGATGAACTCAGTTCAGGAAGGTATCCCGAATAAGCCTCTTAATTGGAGAGATCAGGCTCCGTAGGATGTACTCCACCGACCTGCCCCGCCTCCAGTCGACTAGCACGCAGGTCTTGCAACGTGGCGAGGCGAGAGCTCACCTCATCATAGATATGTAAGCCTCGTTCAACGACGCGCTGGAAGAGCTTTGGTAGTGGATATTGGGGCTCAGCATGCGACTTTCAGGACCAGCGCTTGATGAGCGTGGATCTGTGACAAAAACACGAAAGAACCAGCGCCCTCTGCCCGATCTTTTGGTCAATGACGCTTGGAGTACGCATCATGAGTTTTTTCTCAATCAGGTTCTCGGTGCCGCTTCTGCTCTCTTTGCTGACCGAAATGGTCATGGCAGAAGCAACTTCACCGGCGAATCCGAAGGCAGACATGGCCAGCGACGTCACCCATCAGGACGTTAAAGAAAATCCGGGTGGAGAAAACCCGGTAGTGCTGGTCGTTGGTGCGAGTGGCAGCATCGGTCAACCGGTTGTTGCCGAGGCATTAAAACGTGGATACGAGACGCGGGCACTGGTGCGCGATCCGGATCAGGCCAAACTGTTTCCGGCCGGCGTAAAGGTCATTGTCGGCGACCTCACGCGTGCCGATACGCTGCACGAAGCGGTTGCCGGAGTGACCGGAATTGTGTTCACACACGGCATCAGCGGCAATGATCCGCGAGGCGCCGAGCAGGTCAATTACGGCGCCGTGCGCAATGTTCTGAGCGTGCTGAGTGCGCCCGCCCGGATAGCCTTGATGACGACTGTCGGAGTGACAAAACCCAGTGTCGGGCATGACTGGAAACGGCGAGGCGAACGGTTGGTGCGTGCCAGCGGGCTGCCTTACACCATCGTGCGACCTGGTTGGTTCGACTACAACGCAGCTGATCAGCAGCGACTCGTGATGCGCCAGGGTGACACACACTGGGCAGGCTCTCCATCTGATGGCGTAGTCGCCCGAGTGAAAATCGCCGAGGTCCTGGTCTCGTCACTGACATCAGTAGCGGCAACCCGCAAGACCTTCGAGTTAGTGGCAGAAAGAGGCAATGCGCAACGCGATCTCGATCCATTGTTCTCGGCGCTACCAGCCGACTCGTCCAAATCTCATGATGCAATCGAAGATCGGGAAAACCTGCCTCTGGACAAAGAGCCGCCTACCGTCCTTAAAGACCTTGATGCTGTTCGTGCACGATTCAAAAACTGATGGTACTGACGCACTTGCTCTGATCACGCCCCACATTCTGGTTATGACACAGCGAGCAGAACGCTGAATGCCTGCCGCCGAGTGCATCTCCCTGGCCCCTTCCCGTAGACGCACCGGGTAAAGTGTCTGCCGGTGGACACTGATTCTTCTGAACTCTATCGCCAAAGGGCGTTCTAGACCCTTTCGCCGATTTCTGGTTAGCATCGGCGCCGCACTCTTCGTGACCCTTGAGATTTTGACGACGCATGTCTATTCAGCAAACACCCGGGCATGCACTGCCCGCACGCTCGGCCGCCAAAATGGAAGCCGCAATGGCCGTAGGCGCTTTCGCTATCGGTACTGGCGAATTCGCGATCATGGGGCTGATGCCCGACATCGCCAGCAACCTGCAATTGAGCGAACCACAGGTCGGCCATGCCATCAGCGCGTATGCATTGGGGGTGATGGTCGGAGCACCGCTTTTGGCCATTCTGGGTGCCAGGTTGCTGCGCAAACACCTGCTTCTACTGCTGATGGCGCTGTACGCTCTGGGCAATCTGGCAACTGCGTTTACGCCGACATTTGGCAGCTTGATTGCCTTTCGGTTTATCAGCGGCCTGCCTCATGGCGCCTATTTCGGTATCGCAGCAGTGGTGGCTTCGAGCATGGTGCCTACCAATAAGCGTGCCGGTGCCGTGGCAAGGGTGATGATGGGCCTGACGCTGGCGATGCTGCTGGGCAACCCTATTGCGACGGTGTTGGGTCAGTTTTTCGGCTGGCGATCCGCCTTCGCGCTGGTAGGGGCCATTGCAATCTGCACCATCGCGCTGGTCTGGCGCTTTGTGCCTGACCGCCATGATGAGCCGCGCAGTGATCCGCGCAAGGAACTGCGCGCTTTCACCAAACCGCAGGTCTGGATGGCCCTTGCGATTGGCGCCATTGGCTTTGCCGGGATGTTCTGCGTCTTCAGTTATCTGGCACCCACGATGCTCGAAGTCACCCGCGTAACACCGCAATGGATTCCCTTCGGGCTGGCTGCTTTCGGACTGGGCGGCATCATCGGCAACATCGCCGGAGGTAAACTGTTCGACCGTCTGCAGTTCCGTGCGGTGGGCCTGATACTCGTCTGGTCGATGGCAGTGCTGCTGTTCTTTCCGCTTGCAGCCGGTTCGCTGTGGGGCGTCACGCTAGGCATCGGGCTTGTCGGAACAATGGTGGCTCTGGCGGCTCCACTACAGATCCGCCTCATGGACATTGCTCACGAAGCCCCAAGCCTGGCTGCCGCGTCCAACCATGCGGCATTCAACCTGGCGAATGCGCTTGGACCATGGTTTGGCGGGATGGCAATTACCGCCGGGCTGGGCTGGACCAGCACCGGGTATATCGGTGCAGCCACTGCACTGGTGGGCTTGGGTCTCTACCTGATTGCGCGGCGCATGAAAGGCGGCGATTGAACCCGCCAACCTTGCCCCGGCGGCCGTCGTGACGACCCCCACCCTCGCCCGGTTGCGCTTCAAATGCCCCACTTGCCGAGATGAACTCCATCTCGGCAATCCCCTTGAGCGCATAGGCGCGTATCTGCACAGAGCCAGCATCCCATCAAGGATGCGTATCGGGCGCCTGTCTGAATGCGGTTTGATGGCTGGCACTGGTAAAGATGCTGTAGCGGGTACTGCGCGATACTTTCTTCGTCAGGAAACGCTCGAAGACGGGCAGAAAAACGGCCCGGTCAAGTCCTGGCTGTTCATCAAGCAAATAGCGCTCACACAGCGCCCGATAGTCTTCGAGCGCAATAAAACGCTTGATCCAGTAGTGATAGAAATACCCCATCAAAAAACCAAGACTGAAATCGTGGTTGATCACTGAATGAGCGCAGCATTCAAAGTCGATCAGGCGCAAGCTGCCGTCCGGCCCGATCAGAATATTTTTTGGATGTGGGTCCATGTGCACAAAGCCTTCGCTGAGCATTTGCTCAAAGAGGCGGAATACTTGAGGCAGCAGAGAATGAGCGTCTTCAGGGTGCTGGGTAAGTCGATCATCAACGCTGCAGTGCTGATCGAAGAAACCCAGCAAAAGATATTCTTCCTTGAGAAACGGGAAACGCGCCTTATACCCGAACCCGGCAACACGAGGAACGCTAGTGGAGCGCGGCGACACCGCTGAGAGATTGATGAATTCGTTCGTCAAATCATGCAGCCCGAAAACTTTCTTGAGACCCAGGTAGTTTTGTAGCTGTTTTTTCCAGTGCGCAAGACGGTTGTACTTCAACACCCATTTACGCTGCCCCTCAAGCAGGAACACACCGCGTGTCTCCTCAGGGATATCCAGCGTCGCGTGCGCCTCAGGCGCCGCGATAAAGCGACGGACCAGCGTAGCCAACTCATCCTGACAGGACGGCTCGAAATGAAAGGTTATGCCATGGATGCTCTGACTGGCTAACGGGCGGGTCAATTCTTTGAGGTGACGCATCTGCATATCCATATCAATGCTAATAGCCGGCTAGAATCACCGATATCGCTAAGCTATTACAAGCAGATGCGCAGCCAAAACAACCAAGGCTGACATTAGTTTTTTAAACTGAAAAATCCAATGTCTTGCCAAAGTATCTGGCCGACAATTTATGACCTGAACCCACAATATCGAAGGGCTGACACATGGCTCCGGTAGAGATGATCTCACCGGCCTGCAAAGTGATCCCGTACTCCGCAGCATGTTGAAAAAGCGCAGTCAGAGAATTCAGTGGATTGGTCGCCGTGTCATCAAATAACCCCTTGGCCCTGGGTTCGCCATCCAGATACACGACAACGGTTTCGGCCAACTCACGCAGAGCGTTTTCGTCCAGTCCTGCGCACACTGATTCGCCGATCACCAGCGCCTCAAAACCTACGTTGTCCGCGACAAAGCTCGGCCAGCCGACTGTCTTGCGGTCAGTAAATCGTGAGCGCACCACTTCGAAAGTGACGCAGGTGGAGCGGATGTCCTGAGGCTCGATTTTCCTGCCCGACAGCGGTGGCAAATCACGGTCCAGGATAAATGCGATCTCGCACTCGATGGTGACCTGAGTCGGCGCAGGCATTTGCAGATGCACCCCGCTGCGATGACAGCGGTCTTGCTCCAACTGACCCACCAGGGGGCGCGACAGATTACCGGAGCGCATCGCCGCCGGGCTGCCGACACCAAGTTTCCACCCTGCCCGTGGCCCTCCGGCAGCCTTGAACAACTGGTTCTGCGCGGCATAGCCCTGCTCAAGCGTCACGGGCCTGAGCGCTGCGGGCAACTCAAGCAGTAACTCACCGCTGCGCCAGGCGTTCAGCAGTACCGATGCGGTGGCCGATGGGTCGAAAGAAGCACTCTGCATAGTCAGTTCCAGTCGTTGATCGTGGATATACTTGTCGCTATCACGATAGAGCATTACATCTCCTCGCTAACAATTGCCAAGGAAAGAAGCTGCCCTATCTTCATCGTTGCCTCTTGCATCAGATGGGTCAGCTTCAGCAAATCACGATCGTCTTTGCAATATTGAGGGATGGTTGCGGAAAAACTGCCATGCAGGTTTCTCTGGCCGCTAAGCCCTACGCCTAATAATGATAATTATGCTCATCGAAGTGAGTGAGCGTAAAGATCACCGTAATTAACGATAAAAATCCCCCCAATCGTCCAACAACATATCAACGGCCGCAGTGCGACTTTCAATAATTTGATACTGTGTCATCGGATTTTTTGGGACGAATGCGACCCGGCGTTCTTCAGCTCATCACCTGAGTCTGTGCCAACCGTCTCTGAAGCCTTCAAGAGGGGAAAATTTTGACCGCTACCGACACTCACGCATCTCTGCAGGCGGCCATCGATAACTGTGCTCGCGAGCCTATTCGCACACCGGGCAGCATTCAACCGCAAGGGTTTCTGATCGTTATTGATGAGCCCGCGATGACGATTGTCCAGATCAGCGAGAACATTGCCCAGTGGCTGAATGTGGATGCTGCCCAATTGCTGGGTAGCGACCTCGACTCCCTCGTTAAAGATGGCACCGCATTTGTTGGCCAGTTAGGTGAGCTGGACGAAGATGAGGCGCAGCCTTTCCACGTCGGTGACGTGACGTTCCTCAAAGGCGATCGTGCGGGTCAAGCGGTGGCAATGATGCTGCACCGCAACGAAGGCGTGCTGATTGCCGAATTCGAACCGGCCGGTGACACCGCCACGGCTCACGGACAGTTGTACCCACTGGTTCGCGCGTTCATCAGTCAGATGCGTGAGGAAGAAAGCGTTGACGAGCTGTGTGAACGATCGGTGCGCTTTATCAAGCGCATTACCGGGTTCGGTCGGGTCAATGCTTACCGTTTCGACAAGGATGGCAACGGCGTGGTCAACGCCGAGCTGGCAGACGCCGGATATCCACGTTATCTGGGGCTTTGCTTTCCGGCATCGGACATTCCTGCGCAAGCGCGCGAATTGTATTGCCTGAATCGCATCCGGATCATTGCGGATGCCAATTACACCCCGTCGGTGATCACGCCTGGCATCAATCCCAAAACACAGCGCCCGCTCGACCTGAGCTACGCGACGCTGCGCAGCGTTTCCCCGGTGCACTTGCAGTACATGCGCAACATGGGCACCGGTGCCTCCATGTCCATCTCGATTGTGGTCGATGGCCAATTGTGGGGCCTGATCTCCTGCCATAACGCTGCACCGCATCCAGTCAGTTTCCAGACCCGTTCGGCCTGCGAATTGCTGGGACGTGTCCTGTCGTTGCAGGTTGAAACCAAAGAAGCTCACCTGCGTAACCATCGAATGCTGGGGCTGCGCAAAGACATCGTGCACATGCTGGCGGCAATGGCCGACCATGACAGCGTGTTCAAGGGCCTGAAATCCCTTCCGGAGACATTTATCCGCTTCGTGGGCGCCTGTGGTGCCGCGGTGGTCTCGGATGAAGAATGCGAACTGTTTGGCCAGACGCCGCCTGAGCGCTCCGTTCGCGCATTGGCTGCATGGCTCGCGGAGCGCGGTGCCCCCGATACCTTCCAGACCAACAACGTAAGCCTGGACGTCGCGCAAATACCTGGCCTTGCCCGGGCGGTGAGTGGCGTGCTGGCGGTGTCCATTTCAGAACTGCACTCCAACTACCTTATCTGGTTCAAACCCGAGCAGACCCGAGTGGTTCACTGGGCTGGCAAGCCGGAAAAATCCATTGATAAAAACGGCTCCCTGAGTCCTCGTCAAAGCTTTGAATTGTGGAAGCAGACCGTCGAAGGGTATTCCGCTGCCTGGGAAGAAACCGAGCTGGAAGGTGTTGGCGAATTGCGCCTTGCAGTGCTGGGCATCGTCCTGCGCAAGGCTGAGGAAATGGCGCAACTGGCCACTGAACTCAAGCGCAGCAACAAAGAGCTGGAAGCGTTTTCCTATAGCGTTTCCCACGACCTGCGCGCCCCGCTTCGGCATATTGCCGGTTATGCAGAGCTGCTCAAGGATATGGAACAGGGAAACCTGTCTGAGCGTGGCCAACGCTTTCTGAGCACCATCGGTGATTCGGCGAAGTTCGCCGGAACCCTGGTTGACAACCTGCTGAGCTTCTCGCAGATGGGCAGATCCGCCATGCGTCAGTCAGAGGTCAATCTGACGGCCATGGTTGAGTCGATTCAGCGGGAGATGCAGCCCGACTATGAAGGCCGGACAATCGAGTGGGTGGTGGGCGAATTGCCTATCATTATTGCCGACCCGGCTTTTTTACACCTGGCGATGCGCAACCTGCTCGCCAACGCAATAAAATACACCCGCAATGAAACCATTGCTGTCATTGAAATAACTGCGGTTCAGGACCCCCAAGGCGTTGTCGTCAGCGTCAGGGATAACGGTGTTGGCTTCGATATGCAATACGCCGACAAGCTGTTCGGCGTATTCCAGCGCCTGCACCGAATGGAGGAGTTCGAAGGCACCGGTATTGGCCTGGCCAATGTCCGGCGGATTATCGAGCGACACGGCGGTACCGTTCACGCGGAAGGCGTCCTCAACCAAGGCGCGACGTTCTCCTTCACCCTGCCCTACAAAACCCTGAACCCAGTCGTCTGAGTACGAAGGAAAAAAAATGCTCAAACCCATCTTACTGGTTGAAGACAACCCCAACGATCTGGAGCTGACCCTGGTCGCACTCGAACGCAGCCAGTTGGCCAACGAAGTGATTGTGCTGCGCGACGGCGCGGAAGCGCTCGACTACCTGTTTCGCCGCAATGCTTATGCAGAGCGCACTGGCGGCAATCCAGCAGTACTGCTGCTGGACCTAAAACTGCCCAAGGTCGACGGGTTGCAGGTACTCGACGCGATTCGCCAGTCAGAAGATTTACGCAGCATCCCGGTGGTCATGCTGACCTCCTCCCGTGAAGAACTGGACCTGTCGCGCGCCTATCAACTGGGCGTCAATGCCTATGTCGTCAAACCTGTGGAGTTCAAAGAGTTCGTCAGCGCCATCTCCGATCTGGGAATTTTCTGGGCCGTGCTGAACGAACCACCACCTGGATCGGTCAGAGCTCAGCGTCGTCCTAGCTCCTGATCCCAATTTGATTAAGCGCAGTCAGACTTAATGCCACTCAAAGAATTGAAGCTCCTCCTTATTGAAGACAGTCCGCAGGATGCGGAATTGACCCTTTTGTCCTTGGAGGCCAGTGGCATCAAAGTTGACTCCACCCTGGTACACAATCACCAGGGTGCCGCACAGGCGCTCACTCAACAGGTGTTTGATGTAGTTCTGTGTGATTTTCTGCTGCCGGGGTCATCCGGCGCAGATGTGCTGAAAATCGCCCAACAGCTCGCACCTGAAACCCCTTTCATCTTTCTCTCAGGCATTTTCGGCGAGCAGCAGGCCGTGGAAATGATGCGCCTGGGGGCTGTTGATTACGTCCTCAAGCAAAACTTCAAGATGCTGCCCAAAGCCGTCAGGCGTGCGGTGTCGGAAGTGCGCGAACGCACCCAGCGACGGGCGGCGGAAACCGCGCTTCAGGACGTTGAGGTAAGGGCGCGTCTCGCCATTGAAGCCGCACTGATGGGCGTCTGGGAAATCCAGCCCGCCACCGGCCGGATGCTCTGGGATGAACGCTGCAACACGTTGTACGAAATATTGCCCCACACCTCGGTGGACTTGGCGTTCCTGCTTGCTCGATGCCATCCGGAAGATCGCGCGCTGCTGGAGTCGAAAATCAATGCAGTCATTGCCCGGGAGTCTGACTACCAGATCGAATACCGGGCACTGATGCCCAATGGCCGCTCACGCTGGCTGTTCTCCAGCGGCCGCTCGGTGTTCGAAAATGGCAGATGCGTGCGCATTACCGGCGTCATGCAGGACATCAGCGAGCGCAAGCAAGCGACCCGGGAGCTGGTCGAGCTGAACGAAGTGCTGGGGGCGCGTATCGAGCAGCGCACGCGAGAGCGTGATCGAATCTGGGAGCTGTCCAGGGAGCTGCTCGCCGTGCTGCAACTGGACATGACGCCTATCTCGTTCAATCCGGCCTGGGAGGCGACGCTGGGCTGGTCGCATGAGCAGATCAGCCAGATGCGTTTATGGGAGTTGATCCACCCGGATGACTTCCGCACAACACTCCACGAAATGGAAAGCATTGCCCAGGGCAATATCTCTACCCGGTTCGTCAACCGCATGAAGCACAAGTCCGGTGACTACCGCTGGCTGTCGTGGACCATCGTCCCCGAGGGCGGGCTGATGTATGCCGCCGTTCGCGACATTACCGAGGAGCGCGCAGTCATTGATGAACTGGCCGCGGCTAACCAGAGACTGCGGGCGCAAATCAGCGAACGGGAACGGATCGAAGCGGACTTGCAGCAGATGCAGCGCCTGGAAGTAGTAGGTCAGCTAACCGCTGGCGTGGCTCATGACTTCAACAACCTGCTGACCGTGATCCTGACCAGCACTACCTTCGCGATCAGGGACATCGAACGCGGCACACTGGACAAGACCGCCAAACGCTTGCAGAACGTCAAGGACGCAGGCGAACGCGGGGCCAAGCTCACGGCTCAACTGCTGTCTTTCTCCCGGCGCCAGCGCCTGCAGCCAACCGCCATCAATCTCAATGACACCATTCGTGGCATGGGCACCCTGCTCGGCCGCGCACTGGGTGGCAGTATCTGGATCGAAACCGATCTGGCCAACGACCTCTGGTATGCGATGGGCGACCCGACCCAGACCGAGATGATCATCCTCAACCTGGCGATCAATGCGCGAGACGCCATGGCCATGGGCGGCTCGCTGTGCTTTTCCACGTTCAATGAGCACGTCACCCGGCCTGCCATACGCCCGGAGGACCCGGAGCCAGGCAAATATGTAGTGTTGGCTATCCGTGACTCAGGCAGCGGCATGAGCCCCGAGACCCTGCTTCGGGCGTTCGAACCGTTCTACACCACCAAAGACGTGGGTAAGGGCTCGGGCCTCGGCCTGGCTCAGGTATTCGGCTTCGCCAAGCAATCGGGCGGCGGCGTAATGATTGAAAGCGAGCTGGGAGCCGGCACCAAAGTCATGGTCTATCTGCCCAGCGTCGACAAACCAGTGACTCTGGCGGATGAGCAGACATTGACTCAGGCCCCCTCTCACGGGGGTGGCGCGCACACGATCCTGCTTGTGGACGACGACCCGGAAGTCAGGGCCGTGACGGTGCAGATGCTTGAGTCCATGGAATACAAGGTCAAACAGGCAAAGGATGGCGCGCAGGCGCTGACCATGCTGGATCAGGACATTGATCTGGTGCTGACCGACTTTGCAATGCCAGGCATGACCGGCGGTGAGCTCGCCAGCCTGATCCATAAGAACCATCCAGCCCTGCCGGTGCTCTTTGTCACGGGCTATGCCGACACCGATGTTCTGGGTCTGAACGGTTCGGCTGTGGTCCAGAAGCCATTCAACGAGTTCGATTTGCGGAACAAGCTGCACGCCATGTTGAGCAGCTCCGGGCGTCGCTAGCACTCCCCTCTCAGAGAGGCTGCTGCAATCTCGGTCAGCCCGCTGATAATGTGCTGGGTGTAGGGAAACGCAGGATCCTCATCCAGTATCCGCTCTGACACCAACAGCCCCTCCTTCACCAACGCATCAACCGCTTCTACGCACTGAGCAATCGGTGGAATGCGCGTGCGCGTGCGCAGCATCTGCATGTAGATCTGGCCAAATGTCAGTTTTCTGGACTGGACATGATTGAGTTGCTGGACGGTTTTCAGGACGGCGAGGTCGATCGCGTATTTTCTCTCAGCAGTCGCTGGGTGGAGCGTATCGGCGGGAAGTAACTGCATAAATGATGACATCGTTAAAAAAGGAAAGACGATACTTAAACCACTAGCCCACTCACGGGCAAATACCCTCCAGCACGCGCTTTATATAAACTCGATCAAACCAAACACTGAAACAGCGTCAGCCACTGCTATTCTAAAACAGGTCAAAACCAACAATAAATCTTCTTATTAGGCGCCCAACAAAAAGCCTTATAGCGGCTAAGTAACCGATTATTAAATCTCGCATAATATCGCCCACTTCAAGCACGACGAACAGCTTACCAGAACACTAAACCTAACGACAGTTAGGTTTACAACAAAGCAATAATAATCTCATAAAATTATAAATAACAGTTTTTATAACCACAAAAATAGATTTTTCAGCAATAAAAACCCTGAACAGGCATAAAATCAAACGAACCTCCAAACTCAATTCTGCTTAAAACGCTTGAAAACCCCTCTCAGGCCATGTGCCACCATTTAATAACGCCGCGCTTACAAATATCCTTCTTCGCCACTGAACTTTTATGACTCGAACCTGACTTAACGTTCGGCGCATTTAACCGTGCGCCCTAACAGCCTTTTCTTTTTTTCTCTAAACCATCAATCGAGATGCAATCGATGAGTCGACCCTTGCTGTCTGTTATTAGCGCTGTATTACTCTGCGCGCAAAGTTTGTCTGCCCTGGCGGCGGACTCAACTTCTGCGACGAACGCTGCCACGTCCGCCGAGCAGATTCGTGTGCAGGTAGAAGCCAGACGTGATCAGTTGACTGGCGCTGCCAATGTCAGCACATCCACGGCAAAAGGCCCTTCCACCGTGCTCGACGCGCCGGTGATGACCGATGACGCCCCGACCCAGGCGCAACGTCCATGAACCAACCCCACCATCAGCCGATTGCATCCGCCAAAAGGACGCTTGCCGTGTCAGCTTTCAAACATACCCTGAGCCTGAGCCTGCTGACCTTCAGCGTCCTGCAGGCCAATCTGGCCCTGGCCGCCGTCACGCCAGCTACCGGCAATGAAGTCGAAGCCCGTGTCAGTTCAATCCTGGACAACATGAGCCAGTCCGAAAAGATCAACTTTACCCGGGTCAACGACGGGCACATGATCCCGCCGCTGCTCAAGTGGGGCATCAAAGGAACCACGGCCTACGATTCCTCAATGGGTGTGCACGTCAACAACGCGACATTCGGTGCGCAGTACCCGTCCCAGTCCGCACTCGCTGCGACCTGGAGCATCAATCGCGCCAAGGAGTTCGGCCTGGCCATTGCCTACGAAACCCGTATCTCGGGTGGCCAGCAAATGCTCTCACCGGGCGTCAACCTGTACCGGACGCCTTACAACGGCCGCTCCGCCGAGTACATGAGTGGTGAGGATCCGTTCCTCGGTGCCGTGCTTGCACCGGCCGTGGTCAATGCCATTCAGGTTCAGGGCATTCAGGCCAGTGGCAAGCATTACCTGGCCAACGAACAGGAAGCCAATCGCCAGGCAGTCAACGTTATTGCTGACGAACGCACCCTGCGCGAACTGTATCTGCCAGGCTTCGAGTCGATGGTGAAAAACGCCAACGTTGCGTCGATCATGTGTGGTTTCAACAAAGTCAACGGCGACTACGCCTGTGAAAACCATCACCTGATCACTGAAGTGCTCAAGGGTGAATGGGGTTATCAGGGCACCGTAATCAGCGACTTCAACGCCATTCACGATGCGTTCAAAGGCGCTTGGGCCGGTACCGATATCGACATGCCGTCGGGCCTGCAATTTACCGAAGCCAACCTGCTGCCGTATCTCTGGAGTGGCCAGCTCACCCAGAATGTTATCGATGACAAGGTCAAACGCAACCTGCGCGCCATCGTCAGCTATGACTTCCAGGAACACCTAAACACTGCCAAGACGCTGGACCATCCCGAATATGGCGCACGTGCGGCGCTGAACACGGCTCGCGAATCCATCGTGCTGCTGCGCAATGAAAACACCACTGAAGGCAAACCGCTGTTGCCACTGGCCAAGACCGCAAAAGTCGCAGTGATCGGCGACTGGGCACACGAGGCCCCCGCCTCACCTTTCGGCACCGCCAATTCACCGCCTAACAGCTACGTGACCGAACTGAGCGGCTTGCAACAACTGGCGTCGAGCAGCTCGAACGTTACCTATCTTCCGGAACTGAGCCTGAACCCGAAGTCGTCGGCCTGGTATCAACCGGCAACCAATGACAAAGGCATCAGCAATTCGGGCGTCAAGGCTGAGTACTTCTCCAACACCAGCTTGTCCGGCAGCCCAAGCGTGACTCGCGTCGAGCCTGGCGTGAACCTCAACTGGACCACTGGCACCAACGAAACCAACGCGGGCACTACGGCTGTGTCTGGTTTCAGCCCGACAGCGGGTGCTTTCTCGGCCAGATTCACCGCGACGATCAAGCCAACGGTGTCCGGTGCACACGTGTTCAAAGTCCGTGCGGACGGCCCTTACAAACTGTGGGTCAACGATGAGCTGGTGTTGCAGAGCGACGGCGTGCCGTACTCCGCAGACGTGGTAAACGCCATGACCACCTCCGGCAAAACTCCGGCGCTGGTCGCTGGCAAACCCTACACCGTGAAGCTTGAATACCAACGCGTGCAGGGTAACTTCATCCCGGCACTGGGCGGGATTACCGGGGTACAGATGAGCTGGGCGTCCCTGCGTCCACCCAAGGATCTGTCGAAATACGACGCGGTCGTGGTCGCCACAGGTTCCAATTACGAGCATGAAGGCGAAGGCTCTGACCATGGCTTCGAGCTGCCCGATCAACAGGCTGAGCTGATCAGTTTCGTGACCCGCGCCAACCCGAACACCATCGTGGTCATGCACGGCGGCGGCGTTGCTGACATGCAGCCTTGGGCGAACAAAGTCGGCGCCACCTTGCAAGCCTGGTTCCCGGGCCAACAAGGCGGTCAGGCACTGGCAGAGATTCTGTATGGCAAGGTCAACCCTTCGGGCAAACTGCCGATCACCATCGACAAGAAAATCGAAGATAACCCGAGCTATGCGTCCTATCCGGACCCGGCGGCTTACCGTGGCAGCAATCCGCTGACCGAAATGACCTACAGCGAAGGTCTGTACATGGGCTATCGCGGTTATGACAAGAAACACGCCAAACCGCTTTACCCGTTCGGCTACGGTCTGTCGTACACCACTTTCGGCTACAGCGATCTGAAACTGTCGACCAACGTGCTGAGCCCCGGCGCAACCATCGACGTGAAATTCACCCTGACCAACACCGGTAACAAGGCGGGCTTCGAAGTCGCGCAGTTGTATGTGCAACCGGTGAAACCGGCCGTTGATCGTCCTGAGAAGGAACTCAAGGGCTTTACCAAGGTGTATCTGCAACCCGGCGAAAGCAAAACCGTCAGCATCCCGATCGACTCACGCTCCCTGGCCTACTACGTAGACAAGACTGCAAGCTGGGATGTGGACGCTGGCAAGTTCAAGATTCTCGTCGGTTCGGATTCGGAAAATCTGACCCTGAATCGCACCTTGACCACGCTGTTCCCGGAACACCTGACCACCCGCGACAGTAACCCGCTGCCACTGCCACTGCGCAAAGCCGTGCAGGTGAACGCCACACAGGCTTACTAAGCGTCAGCGTTCAGGCTCAAGGATGAGCCTGAATGTCCTTCCCGAGACGCCGCAAATAGATGTCGAACACCGCCATGACATCCACCTCTTCCGGGCATCTCAGCCACTGAATCTGCAAGCCGTCCATGACCGAGAAAATCTCTTGGGCCATGGCCTTCACGTCGATATCGGCACGAATTTCACCCGCCTCTTTCAACGCGTTCAAATGGCCGCGAGCATGCTGGTGGGTAAGGTGAAATCTGTCTTGATGCCAGGACCATGCCGGATGAGCATGGGAAAGACTTTCGGTATTCATCACCAGTGACGCCTGACATTCGGCAGCATCCTCGACACTAAACCCCATGCTCAGCCTCAGAAACTTGAGGAAACCCTGCACGGTGAGTTCGGTCGTCAGCTCGTGAAACCTCGAAGTCACCCGCTGATCCCTACGATCCAGCAGCGCAGCCAGCAACGCTTCTTTATTGGGGAAGTGATGTAACAGGCCTACGGTCGTGATACCGGCAAGCGTCGCGACATCGCGCATCGAAGCACTGGTATAGCCATCCCGGGCAAAAATCACTGTTGCCGCGTCAAGCAGCGCCGCTCTGCGCATCTCCCCTTTGGGCGCCCGACGACGCTTTGGCGCGACTTCTTCGCCTGATTCATTCCCTGATTCGTCAACTGACATAAAAATCCGATAACCGCTTCATTCAAATTATCCCGGCGCTCGCGGGCTGGTTCCGTCGTTCAAAAAACCGCTTTGCAGTAATGGACGCAACAACGGTCGAGATCACTGCAATCAGCGCATTGCCGGTAAACATGCCTGGCATCACCCCACTGCTGCCGAACACATGCATGCCGGCGAACACGAACGGTACTGTGCCTGCAGTGGACCTAAGCCAGGCGAACATCGCCACAAACCAAGGCCGCTGCATGGTTACGAAAACGGCAATCGAGACGAAATCCAGACCAATCAGTACCCACAAACCACCACCCAACTGACAAAAGGCCAGAAACAGCACTCGGCCTTCGCCTTCAAGGCCGTAGAAATCGGCAATGGTACCGCAGGTAAGCAATAACAATCCCCAGACAAACAGCCCGTAAACAACCACCAGCCTTCGCGAAAAGACGATTGCCGCGTTGGCCCGCTTATCGAGGTGAGCGCCGATATTCTGTCCGAGAACCGGTGCCAAGGCACTCGGCAACGCAAAAAAAGCGCAGTAGGAAAACTGCAGGACCCGGTCAAGGACTGCCATCGCCGCTAAAGCTGATGTGCCAAAAGTAGCCACGGACGAGACAAGATACGCCAACCCTACGGGCGTCGCCAAATTGCCAACCATTGCAGGCAAGGCCACCCGGAACGTGCGTTTGACGTGCATGCGCAGCAGTTTTGGCCTGACTGACACCTTCATCCCGACATGGCGACGCACCCAGTACAGCCCCAGACTGGCAGACACGAACGCCGACAATGCGTAGGAAATACCGGCCCCTTCAAGCCCCAGGCCCAGTACAAAGATCAGCAGCGGATCGGCAACGGCCAACGTAACCGCGCCAGAAAGCACCACCCACAATGCGCGGCGACTGTCCCCGGCAGTCCGCAGGATTTGCGCCGACATCTGCATGGCGGACTGCAGCACGCTGAAAGGCAATGCCAGCCAAATAAATACCCGTGCGGCCTCATAGGTCGCAGCATCAGCACCCAGCAGATGGGTAATCGGCACGATCAACGCCAATTGCAAGGCTGCTGACAGACCACAGACGATCAGTACCATCAGGATCAGGCTGGTGGTGAAACGTGAAACTGCCTGGCTTGCGCGATGACCGATTCGTTCGGACAGTACCGTCGCAGCCGCAAGAATCAGCCCATTGGCCAGCGCACTGTTGAGGAAGATCAGCACCTTGGCAATGCCAACGGCTGCAAGCAGCAAGGGCTGGTGCAGCATGGAGACATAGACGAGCGTCAATATGTCCACCAGAAACACCGCGAACAGGCTCAGGGCACTCGTGCTACTCATGACCAGAATATGGCGTGCTATGCGTCCTTCAGTAAACGTCGCGCGGGCTACCGCCATCACATTCCCCAAACAGACAATGCCTGGCCAGCAACAGTGGCCAAGCCCATTGAGGCGGCGATTCTAGCGGCGGGCGTGCTTGGGAGCTATCACCGGCACTCAATATCGGCGACGTGCCGACCAAGGGTTCAGGACGTCAGGTACCTACTCCGGCAATGGCTCGGAAACGGGCCGCCCCATCAACAGGACAGCCAGCAGAATGGAAAGCCCGACAAAGCACGCTGCCGCATAACCGAGGCTCTGCAGCCCATACGAATCGATCATTCGACCTCCCACGATAGCCCCCAGACCAATCCCCAGATTGGCACCTGAAATATTCAGTGAAGCGCCAAAGGCTGTCGCGCCCTCCGCAGCTTTCATGACTCGCACATGGCTGACCAGGAACAGTGCTGCCTGCGTAATCCCCCAGGTCGCCAGCGCCATGGCCAGAAAAACCGGCGAGTGGATGCTCGGTATCAAAGCAACCATGCCCGCCACCATGAACGCGCAGAAGACAATCGACGCCATCAGCGGATGCTTGTCTACCGCACGCCCACCCAGTGAATTGCCGATCAGGCCCACCGCACCAAACGCCATCAGGCACCAGCCCACCACGGTGCCGTTGAAGCCAGCCAGTCGTTCAAGGATGTCCGCCAGATAGGTGTAGGCGGTAAACATCCCGGAGAACACCAGCACCGACAACAACACATGGCCTTGCAATACGGGGCTGCGCAGAACGCGCATCTGTTGGCGAAGAGAAGCGTCCTGACGGGTCACGCGGATGCTCGGCAGATACACCCACAGCAGCAGCGCTTTTGCCAGCGCCAGCACCGCGAGCATGCCAAACGCCACGCGCCAGCCCACCGCGTCTGCGACCAGCGTCCCCACCGGAATGCCAAATACCGTGGCGCAGACGATGCCGAAAGTGATCTTCGCCATCGCACGACCTGCGTGCTCAGGCCCGACCAGATCAACCGCTGTCTCGCTGGCCAATGCCCAGAACACCGGCAAACCGAGCGCGGGTATCAGCCGTGCAATGCCCATCACGACGATATTGGGGCTCAGTGCCGCAAGGGTATTGGCGAGCGCAAACAGCACCATGACCGTTACGAACAGTTTCTTGCGCTCGAAGCGCGCGAAATAGGCGGTCAGGAATGGGCCGAGGCAGGCCACCGTGAACGCGAACAATGTCACCAGCAAACCCGCTTGAGGGATGCTGACCTCAAGGTCCCGGGCAATGCCGGGCAACAGGCCAACAATGACGAATTCGGTCGTCAGCACCGTAAAGCCGGCAGCCGACAACAACAGAATGGGTAACAGCATTTGAACTCCAATAGCGAAGCGCCAGGCCGGTGAACACCAGACTGGTTTTTACAAGGAAATGATTGAGCTGATATGACTTGAGTACTGACCGATCACTGATGCGGCAGGCGATCGATGCAGGCGGGAATTATTGGCAGGCAAACAGCGGCCGCCATTATGTCCGGCCACCTCGTTCCGGTCTACCGTCGAAACATGCATTGATGCGACGTAACTGGTCACCAGAGGTGCTACTGCAGTGCCCCGAAATTGTACTGTCGCTGACCTCACATCGTTTGCCTGATTAGCGCTGTTCATTGCACGATCCTGCGAGCGGTGGTGAACACCCGCCCCTGTGGGAGTCGGTCTCACGTCGTCAGCGCAAATCCTGGTACGAGCGAATTCATTCGCGAAGGCGCCGGTACTGCCGACAAACCTGCATCATCAGAAACACCGCCCTCCCGGCTAAAGCCGGTCTCACGTCGTCAGCGCAAATCCGGTAGGAGCGAATTCATTCGCGAAGGCGCCGATACAGCCAACAAACCTGCATCATCAGAAACACCGCCCTCCCGGCTAAAGCCGATCTCACGTCGTCAGCGCAAATCCGGTAGGAGCGAATTCATTCGCGAAGGGGCCAGTACAGCCAACAAACCTGCATTATCAGAAACACCGCCCTCCCGTTGCAAACAACGGCGATCCCATACCCGCAAAGTGTACTGCCCACTCTGTCGCTCTCTGTAGCGCTTGGACAGTGCGCCTCTATGGCTAAATACCGGCCCGCATCCCTGAACGACGAGCCGTTTATGAAATCTCGCGTTAACACCGGCATGGCCCTGGGCCTGCTCGGCGTTATAATTTTCAGCCTTACCCTGCCCATGACTCGCATCGTGGTCGAAGAAATTCATCCTTTGCTTAACGGCCTGGGCCGGGCGCTTGTTGCAGCAATTCCTGCTGCCGCGCTACTGCTCTGTCGACGCGAGCGCTGGCCGACGTTGCAGCAATTCAAAGGGCTGTGTTTCGTGATCCTTGGCGTGATTGTCGGCTTCCCCGTCCTGTCATCATGGGCGATGCAAACACTGCCCTCTTCCCACGGCGCACTGGTCAATGGCCTGCAACCGCTGATCGTCGCTATGTACGCTGCATGGCTGCACCATGAGCGGCCTTCCAAAGCATTCTGGGCATGCGCCGCACTGGGTAGTGTGCTCGTTCTGGCTTACGCCATGATTCAAGGCGCAGGCAGTGTCAGTAGTGGCGACCTGTTGATGTTGGCAGCCATCGCGCTTGGCGGTCTGGGCTATGCCGAGGGTGGACGCCTGGCCAAAGAAATGGGTGGCTGGCAAGTCATCTGCTGGGCATTGGTGCTGGCTTTTCCCTTACTGCTGGGCCCTGTTCTGTACCTCGCTTCGCAGCATCAAGGCACGATCAGCGCACCGACATTGTGGGCGTTTGGCTATGTCACCCTGTTCTCGCAATTTATCGGTTTCTTTGCGTGGTATGCGGGTCTCGCCATGGGCGGCATCGCCCGGGTCGGACAGGTTCAACTGCTGCAGATCTTCTTCACGATCGCCTTCTCCGCACTGTGGTTCGGTGAGCACATCGACCCTTTGACCTGGGTATTTGCGGCGGGAGTGGTAGGCACTGTGGTACTGGGGCGCCGGACCACGGTCAAGGCGCCACAGCCCATCAAGATCTGATCACGACTCTTTTGTAGCGCGGGCGTTGACCGCTGCGTCGAGAAACGCCTTTACCGCTCGCCATGATTGCTCGTTGGCCTCGGCATTCGCCGCAGGTGCTCCGTCAACGCTGTAGGTGGCAGGTATGTGCGGCAGCAGAATGGTATGCCCGGCGTGTTCGAAATCCAGATGCTGCACAGGCCAGGGATGACCCGCCTCTTGAAGCCGCTGCAACGCCATTCTCGAAAACCGCGCTGAAGGCCATGCAGCGTCGTCACCTGCCGACAGCAACAAGACTGGTCCCTGGATTTTCTCTACCGGGATGGCTACCCGCTGCACGGCTTCATGGTCCAGTAGCGCGGTGCTGATCGATTCGGCATTACGCAAACCGGCATCTTTTGCAGCCCAGGAAGCGGTTTTATTATCGTTCCAGAGATGCACCAATGGCTTGCCTTCATAAAGCCAGGCTGGCCCATCGCGGCCTACCGCCGGGTCCGCCGCCGCTTGCCCGCCATGCACCAAAGCGCTGGGTACGTAACCAATGACCGCCGACACTGCCTCAGGAAACATACTGCCGAGCAGCAGTACCAATTCGCCGCCCCGCGACTGGCCGCTCAGCGCGACAAAATCATAAGCAGGCCGCACCTCTCGACGAACCCAGTTCAAACCCGCCACGAAATACTCCAGCGGCGTATTGGAAATGTAAGACGACAAACCTGGTGCTTTGAAATACCCCAATGCGAAGGCGGCGTAACCTCGTGATGCGTAGAGCGC
Organism: Pseudomonas maioricensis; assembly: GCF_022790535.1. Taxonomy (GTDB): domain Bacteria; phylum Pseudomonadota; class Gammaproteobacteria; order Pseudomonadales; family Pseudomonadaceae; genus Aquipseudomonas; species Aquipseudomonas maioricensis. The sequence goes on along the minus strand of NZ_LOHG01000008.1, from coordinate 13,943 downwards.
AGCCCGAGGCTCGTTGATCCCGCCACCGGAGCCATTGAGCACAATGACGGCGGGATGCGGCCCTTTGCTCGCAGGCATAAACAGTGTGCCAACCAGACCGTCCTCGCGGACTTCCCGGCGGGTAACACCGTGGGCGGCAAGGCGCTGAATCAACGCCACCTCCTGATCACTGCCCTCAACGAATATTCGCGTCACCAACGGCTGCAATACGTCATCCGGAAACACATCGGCGGCGCCCTCAACTTCAGGCCGCTGACTCCAGAGAAGGCCCAACGCAGAGACACCTTCGTAGCTGCCAGATATGGGAGCATCTCGTTCCAGATCCACACGCCCTTCGGCATCGGCAACATACGTCGCCGAGCTGAGCCAATACTGTCCATTGCCACGCAACGTGCGAGTAGAGAGCACGACGGTTTGAGCAGGCTGGAGACCTTCGACAGCGATGCGTCGCGGCTCGTCCAGCAAACCCTCTGCCGGTGTGACTGATAGTCTCGTCATGAAATCCCTCGTTCTCCTGTCGAATGCCTCAAGGCGTCACGGGCGCAATCAAGCGTCGAGCGGCAGCCAGCCGCTGCCATGCCAGTCGCGCACTATACGGTCCGGAGCCTGCTGCGTCTGCGGCTGCTCCTTGCGTAACCAGATGACCGAATCTGCGGGCACCCATCATGACCTGGAAGCACCGTTTTTTTTAATTACCTGACGCTATATAAATGTGCCTAGAAGTGATTATTCAGAAATAACCAGAATTGCTACTGTGCGGCCACTGGACCTATGGTCCCTACTGCCTTCTTCGGCTGCACACATGCCCAACTATCTAGATGCCGCGCACCAACAGCGCATATCACGGCTCCGTTCGACATGGACCGCGCGCACCGACTGGCCGACCTGGCTCCTGTTGATCGGGACTTATGCGGCGTGGTTCAGTCTGGTCCATTACTCCGCGCTGCTGGGGCGTGGCCTGACCCTGGTGTTGCTGGTGCCGGTGATTACTTTCTGGATGTCGGTGCAACACGAATTGCTGCATGGTCACCCTACTCGCTGGTTGTGGGTCAACAAGGCGCTGGGCTATGCGCCCTTGGCAATCTGGTACCCCTACACCCTGTATCGCGACAGTCATCTGCTGCATCATCGCGATGAAGAGCTAACCCTGCCGCAGCGTGACCCTGAGAGCCGCTACTTCAGCGGACAGCACTGGGAACGAAATAGCACAGGCTCGCGCCGCCTGCATTGGCTGAACAAAACCCTCTATGGCCGTTTGCTGGTAGGCCCGCTGATAGCGCTGATCGGCCTGGCGGCGGTGGAACTGCAACGTTTACGCAAAGGGGAAATACAGGCCTGGCTGATGTGGCTGACTCACATCGTCTGCGCCGCCGGCTTGCTGCTGTTCGTCCAGGCACAAGGCGGTATCGGCGTACTCGAATACTTGCTGGCCAGTGTTTTAGCCTTGGCGTTATCCATGGTGCGGTCCTTCTATGAGCACCGTCCCGCGTCATCGCCAGAGCATCGTTCGGTCATCAACGAAGCCGGTTGGCCGTGGCGCTGGTTGTTCCTGAATCTGAACCTGCATCTGGTTCATCACGACCTCCCTGGCTTGCCTTGGTATTACATACCCCGCGTGTACGAGGAACGCCGCGAAGACTGGCTGCAACGCAGTGGCCAGTTTCTGGTGGGCGGCTATGGCGAGCTGTTTCGTCAGCATGGCTTGCGGCCTATTGATAGTCCGCAACATCCGTGGCACTGATTGATCACGGCTTGGCTGCCTCCTGCCTGACACGCGTCTAGTCTGAATCACCGCATCAAAACCTCTCGCCAACAAGTTGCCTCCTACCTGACTCAGCATGGCACACACAGGATTTGTAGGAGCTGCCGAAGGCTGCGATTGCGGTGTGTCAGCGATAACTGATCGCAGCCTTCGGCAGCTCCTACAGGTCATGTGTTTGCTGCGCAACAGCGCCGCGCACTGGACTACGGAGGCGCTCCAAAAGAAATCAAACCGCCAACAACCTTTACTATTCGTCAATTACTGGATAGTTTGTCTTAATAATTTATCAAGACACTCTTAACCATGCCCAACCCATCAGCAGAAACCCGCAACCTGCTCGAACAGCTCAAACAGGTCGCTCAAGGCTTGGGTGAGACCTTTGGGCCGTTTTGTGAAGTGGTCGTGCACGACTTGCAAACGCCGGATCACGCGATCTACGCCATTCATAACAACCTGTCGGGGCGCAAAGTCGGCGACCCAGCCACCGAGCTTGGCCTGGCGCGAATTGCTGACCCGGCCTATCCGCAAATCATCGCCAATTACGCCAATCATTTCCCTGATGGACGTCAGGCCAAAAGTACCTCGATCGGTATCCGTAATATCAAGGGTCAGTACGTTGCAGCGCTGTGCATGAACGTCGATCTAACCTTGTTTCAAGGCGTCCAGACGGCCATGGCGCAGTTCACGCGGGTGGACTGCAGCGTGGACGAGAGCCTCGAAGTGGATAGCGCCCAGAGCATCCGCAAACGAATCGACGAATTCGCAGGCCGCTCGGCAAGCACGCCCCGTTCACTCAAGGCCGATGAGCGTCGCGTGTTGCTCAGAGAGTTGAAGGCATCGGGAGTGCTGGAGATGCGCAAGTCCATGGAAGTGGTTGCGCAACACCTCGGCGTCTCCAGGGCAGCCGCTTACAGCTATCTGAAATAGTCCCTACTACTTATGCCTGCATCTGCCCTTCAACAGGAGAGCGCCATGTCCCAGCCAATCCTCTGCAAGAACAGCAACGCCATCAGCCCGCCTGCCGGGCACTACTCGCACCTGTCCATCGCAAACGGCTTCGTGATGATCAGCGGGCAATTGCCAATCACTGCCGACGGTGCGCACCTGGCAAATGCCTCGTTTGAAGAACAGACACGGCAAGTCTTGCTCAATCTGGACAGTTGTCTGGAGGCAGCAGGTATCAGTAGGCAGCAGCTCGTACAGGTCCGGGTCTACGTCACGGATATCGAGCAATGGCCGCTGTTCAACCGTCTCTACAGTCAATGGCTGGGGGAGCACCGTCCAGCCAGAGCCGTTGCGGGCGTTGCCCAGCTGCATTACGGCTGTGCAGTTGAAGTCGAAGCCATGGCCGTTGCGGCCTGACACTTTTCATTTCGAGAAGGATTATCAGCATGAACACATTTGCCCTTCCCACTTACCAGGATGTTGAAGACGCCGCAACACGTCTGGTCGGTCAGGCCAACCGCACGCCGGTACTGACTTCCCGCACAGTGGATAGCCTGTTTGAGGCACAGGTTTTTTTCAAATGCGAGAACCTGCAACGGGTGGGTGCCTTCAAGTTTCGCGGCGCATTCAACGCCTTGGCCAAATTTGACGAACAGCAGCGCAAACGGGGTGTGGTAGCGTTTTCCTCCGGCAACCATGCTCAGGGCATCGCCCTCGCCGCCCGGCTGTTGGGCATTCCGGCCACCATCGTCATGCCCCACGATGCGCCGCCGGCAAAAATTGCGGCGACCCGGGAATACGGTGCGAACGTGGTGATTTACAACCGCCAGACCGAAGACCGCGAAGCCATCGGCCGCGAGCACTCCGAACGTTTGGGCATGACCCTGATTCCACCGTACGACCATCCGGACGTGATTGCCGGGCAAGGCACAGCTGCCAAGGAACTGTTCGAAGAAGTCGGTCCGCTGGATACCCTGTTGGTCTGCCTGGGTGGCGGCGGATTGCTCGCAGGTTCAGCCCTATCTACCCGAGCGCTGTCCCCTGCCTGCAAGCTATATGGCGTGGAACCGGAAGCTGGCAATGACGGACAGCGTTCGTTCCGCTCGGGTGAAATCGTGCGTATCGCAGTTCCCGATACCATTGCCGATGGCGCGCAAACGCAATACCTGGGCAACCACACCTTTCCGATCATCCGCCGCGACGTCGACGACATCCTCACGGTCTCGGATGCACAGCTGATCGAATCCATGCGCTTTTATGCCGAGCGAATGAAAATGGTCGTCGAGCCCACCGGCTGCCTGAGTTTTGCTGCGGCCTTGCAGATCAAAGAACAGCTCAAAGGGCAGAAAGTCGGGATTCTGATCAGCGGTGGCAACGTGGATCTGCAGCGTTATGCCGCATTGTTAGCCCGCTAGGCGGACTAAAGGGCCGATCGATTCGCACTCCGAAATGATTGCAATATCAGTCGGCCCTTCACGCGACAAAATGCCACACCGCAAATTCAACTAGTTGTCTGACAACTGCCGAACGGTCATGGAACGGCAAAACCATTTGTTCTAAAATGTTGCAATACCGGTAAGCGCACTCGGAATCGAACCTCAACGACATCAATGGTCGTCGAATTCGAAGCCCGGCGACTTGACCAGATTTATAAAAAGAAAAGCCCGTCATAGACGGGCTTTTTTCGTTTTCGGCATTTGTGGCCGAGCGCGCCCTGAGCGCAAACGACGATTTCGGGCAGCCCGCTGGGCGCCCTACTGCACACTTTTAAAACTTGAGGCTAATCCCATGCTGCGACTCGTCATGATCTACCTGTTTCAATGGTTCAAACGTCTGGCTGCCAACGCTGTATCGCGTAACGGCAACGACACCTACACCGAGAACTTCTCCTCCCGTGAAGAGAGCGACGGCGGCCGCTGGACGTTCGTGACCATCTTCATCGTATTCACCCTGAGCCTCTATTCCCTGGCAGGCCTGGGCTACTACGCCAAGGTGCATGTCTGGGACGGTTTCACTGAAGCGGAAAAAACCAACATTGCTCAAGCCATGGTTGTTGCCAGCCAGAACCTGAACTAAGCCGCTATAAAACCTAGCCGCGGCCAACGAAAGGCATGTTGGTGGCCATGACGGTCATATTCAGCACGTTGGTCGACAGCGGCAAACTCGCCATATAGCGCACCGCATCGGCGACCTCCTTGACGTCCATCATGGGCTCAACCGCGGTCTGCCCATTGGCCTGCCGCACCCCGGTGGTCATGCGTGCAGCGAGTTCGGTCAACGCGTTACCGATATCGATCTGCCCGCAAGCAATGTTGAATTCCCGACCGTCCAGCGCAAACGTCTTGGTCAACCCGAGCACTGCATGTTTGCTGGCGGTGTAAGGCGAACTGAACGGTCGTGGCGTGTGGGCGGATATCGAACCGTTATTGATGATCCGGCCACCCTGCGGCACCTGCCTGCGCATCAGCCCGAACGCGGCACGGGCACAGAGAAATACGCCAGTCACGTTGGTGTTAATCACGTTCAGCCACTTCTCGACGTCCAGCTCATCCACCGGAACAGCCGGGGCGCCCACGCCTGCGTTGTTGAACAGAACATCCAGACGGCCATAAGCCTCTTCGATTCTGGCGAACAGCGCATCGACACTCGTCGGGTCGCGGACATCAGTGGACACGGCAATGGCCTTGCCGCCCGCCTCGCCAATAATAGAGGCCAGCTCGTCCAACGGCTCCTGACGACGCCCGGCCAGTACCAGGCTGTAGCCATCCTCCAGCAAACCCAACGCCACAGCACGACCAATGCCGCTGCCTGCGCCCGTGACCAGTGCGACTTTTGAAGCGGTGGCGTTGGTCATTCAATTGCTCCCTTCTGATTTGGAAAAATGCTGAATAGCACAGGAGATTACCCGGCCTTTCCAACTCCGCGCTATCGAGTTGCAAACACAATCGACTGTAGGAGCGCACGAGCACCGCGAGGCCGCGATGGCATATTGTCTGATACCCCGCTATCGCGGCCTCGCGGTGCTCGTGCGCTCCTACAGGTCTCTGTCTGCCGCGTAACAGCGCTGTGTCAGGGGCGCGAAGCAATCTCCTACAGCCTTGATCGCAGGAGTGCCGGAATGTTGATTAGCTCATCAAACCTCTTGCACCACTGACGCTTTCCTGAGAAAAAGCCGCCCTTGTCGCCTTATTAGAGAAAGCACCATGAGCAACGAATTGCTGATCACAGACATCCGCACCGGTGACGGCAAGGCAGTCGTCAAAGGCGCGCTGATCACCACCCACTACACCGGCAAACTGGACGACGGCACCGTGTTCGATTCATCCCATGGGCGCGGCAAGCCTTTCCAGTGCGTGATCGGCACCGGACGTGTGATCAAGGGCTGGGATCAGGGCCTGATGGGCATGAAAGTCGGCGGTATCCGCACGTTGTTCGTCCCTGCACATCTGGCCTACGGCGATCGACAGATGGGCGCGCATATCAAGCCAGGGTCTGATTTGCATTTCGAGATTGAATTGCTGGAAGTTTTGACTCGGGATGATTGAGGGTAATCAGTAGCCCGAGCGGAGAAGGTGAAAGCACACGCCTAGTAAAATGTTGTGCTGTAATCCGTCGCCATCGGTTTCAGTCCACATACCTTACATACTGCGCCATCAGGTTTGGGCGTTGAAAAGTGTCGATGGCGTCGATGTTGTCCAGTAAATGGTCCAGATGCTGTTTGTAAGTTGCGTCATCCATGTCGATCCAGAAACGCGGCGGGCGGCCGGTTTGCTGGTCGTAGGTAGCAGTGACGGGATCGAGGTGGCGGAACTCTTCGTAACGTGGCAACTCCGGTAGTGGACCGCTGGTGTCCATGTAGTTCTGCAGGAAATCCCACAGCGCACAGGGCATTTGCCAACGGTTGTCGAGGTTAACCAGGGCCGAGAAGTCGATCACGATATCGCGATAACGATGCGCGAGAAACAGCACGTGGTTCATCGAGCCCTGCCGCTCTACTACGGAAACGATGTAGGCATCGAACTCATAAAACGGAGCTGTCAGTTGGCCGATGGTGCCGTTCTTTTTGTATTCGCCGTTATTGTTGTAGTCGTAAAGGGTTACGAGACCAGTGCGGCGGTTCAACTCCCAGATTGGGCCTCGGGAGGGTTTTACCCAGAGTTTGGGGAATTTGTGAATGACGAGAGAGCCTATGGCCCAGCAGAGAAGAGGAAGCCCTGTAACCCAAGGAAAAACGTACTTAAGCGTATCCATCGCTATTTCGATAGGCGTGTTCGGCAGTGTGTAAATCGCTGCAACTAGAGCGAACAAGAGCGGAGCCAATCCGACCAAAAAGAATCCTTTCCCAAATATCAACAGGTGCAGCCAAAACTGTGATCTGGTGGACCAAAGCGAAAACCTGAATCGCTGGTGATCATGTCGATCATGAAAGTCCACGTGCTCGTAAGGGGCTGGCACATAGGTTCCTGCCGCCATCTTTTCATCACGTTCCTTGAACATCTGCTCCTGAAATCGCAATTTATCCGGTGCTCGCTTACGCAAGAAACCATCGGGGGCGATGTCTAGCGTGTATCCCCATGGCAAGCGGCGTTTGCCGACGCGTTTTAACCAGGACCGCTCTGCTGAAGGCAATTGACCGGGGATGCTATCCGAGCGATAAGCCGTCGGTGCGTAGTAAGGTGTTTCACTGTAATTCGTCGTCATGGGTTTCAGTCCACATACCTTACATACTGCGCCATCAGGTTTGGGCGTTGAAAAGTCTCGATGTCATCAATGTTGTCCAGCAAATGGTCCAGATGCTGTTTGTAAGTTGCGTCATCCATGTCGATCCAGAAACGCGGCGGGCGGCCGGTTTTCTGGTCGTAGGTAGCAGTGGTGGGATCGAGGTGGCGGAACTCTTCGTAACGCGGCAACTCCGGCAGCGGGCCGCTGGTGTCCATGTAGTTCTGCAGGAAATCCCACAGCGCGCAGGGCATTTGCCAGCGGTTATCGAGGTTAACCAGGGACGAGAAGTCGATCACGATATCGCGATAACGATGGGCAAGAAACAGTATGTGGTTCATTGAGCCCTGCCGCTCTGCTACGGAGACGATGTAAGCATCGAACTCATAAAATGGGGCTGTCAGCTCGCCGATGGTGCCGTTCTTTTTGTATTCGCCGTTATTGTTGTAGTCGAACAGGGTTACGAGACCGGTGCGGCGGTTCAACTCCCAGATTGGGCCTCGGGAGGGTTTTACCCAGAGTTTGGGGAATTTGTGAATGACGAGCGCAGCCAATGCCCAAGCTGCATAAAGGGGAAGTAGCATTACGTCGTAAGTGCTTTGTACAAAATCCATAAGCGCTGGTAGAAAATCTCCCCTCGCAGTAACACCGATAGAAATAGCGGTGAAAATGTAAACGGGAGTGAATATGAGCGACCAGCCTTTTCCAAACATGTGTACATAAGCCCAAAACTGCGATCTGGCGGACCACAGTGAAAACCTGAATCGCTGATGGTCATGTCGATCATGAAAATCCACGTGCTCATAAGGAGCAGGCACATAGGTGCCTGCCGCCTTTTCATTCTCTCGTTCTTCGCGCATCTGTTCGCGAAACCGTAAGTTACTGGGCGAGCGTTTACGCATGAAATCATCGGGGGCAATATCTAGCGTATATCCCCATGGCAAGCGTCGTTTGCCGAAGCGCTTTAACCAGGACCGCTCTGCTGAAGGCAATTGATCGGGAATATTATCCGACCGATAGGCTGTCGGGGCGTAGTAAGAGGTCTGCTCTGCCTTCATAGCGAAGTCTTCGCTCTATGTGTTTTTTCATCAGCCCAGAACAGACGTTCGATGCTTTCAAAATCCGGCTTCGAATAGGCCGGGTCGAAGGGCGTTGGGTCCTTGGGGGGTGGAGCGGGAAAGACCCAGATGCGCTGCCCGTCGTTCAAGCTGAACTGGGCACGTACTCGCCATACGTGATAAACCTCGGGCAGGTTCGCGAGAGGTTCTGCCTTGTAAGAAAACGGCGTGTTCACGAACAGTTCCAGGGCATCTGGCCAAAGCCTGTGGGCAACGGGAGTCACATCGAGTTGGGAGCTGTTCGTTCTGCTGCGCTCACTGCTTGCTTCGAAATAAACCTCAAAGCTTTTCAGATTAAGCAAAGCTTTAGTATTTAAAGAACTCGGCCCACCGAATAGCCCGCTCAGATTGCTTTCAATACGGATCCGTGTGTTAGCACTGCGTACTTCGAAGGGCACCGTGTCGCGAAAGTCCAGCTTCGCGTCAGGCTCGAAATCCGGATTGCGTTCTACTCCGATCCGTATGTTGGCCAGCAGGCTGACCAGGTAGTAAAAAGCTGTTTGCGGGTCACGCAGGTGCTCCGCCATGTTGTAGGGATCACCTCCAAAAGGACCTTTTTTCAACCAGTCCTCCACGGGGCTACTGCTAAACAGAAAAACCCATGCGGCCCCCATGCCGATTAAAAGCAGACAAGCCCAACCTGCCGGCGACAGACCGAGAAACGCACTGCTGCTGACGATGAGACTACCGGCTGCGCCGATAAGCCCGCCAGCGGCCATAAGCAAGTGGCCGACATAGCCATCGTCGCCCCAACGGTAGGAATACCAGGCGTCATAGAGGTTAAGACCGGCGAACACCAAACCTGCACCGACCTGACCAAGGAGGCGAGCGCTGAGCGCCTTCACGAGGTATGCACTTAAAGGACCCAGGAGCCGCTCGGCCGATGCCTCTGAAAGGGTAAACAGCGTCGTACGTGCGGCTGCCAGAATAGATTGACTGCCCGCTAGCTTTACTGTGAGTGCCTCCATCGCAATAGCAAGATCTAACGATGCGCCTGAAATTCCTGCGCTGGCCCTGAAATGGCTTTTTTCCCTACCGACTTGCTCCTGCGCATCCAGCTCATTCCTCAAATTCCACAGTTCCAGCCCCACCACTCCCGCCGCAAACGGAGCCGAATTCAACACCTCGAAAAACCCGTTATGGCGCAGCCCATTAAGCTGCTTCGCCGCCTTCTCTATAGCGCTTGCCTTTTCAGCCGTATCCGCTGCGCTATCCATCAACTCTTTCTGCCACGCCTCATTGAAACGCAGATTAGCGTCACGCACCGATATTGAGGTGGGATGTTGCCCCGGCGTACCCAGCACACTTCGGTCAGGCGAGAGTATTACGGGCTGCTCGGCATAGCCGTGTCGCTCAGCTGGACTTTTCATGGCCCCGTGTTGATTGCGATATACCCCATACGTGTGTGCAGAACGGTTGGGCTGCTCGGGCAGGTCGTCCAGACCGAAAACATGGTATTCCTTGTGATGGGCCTCGGCCCGGCTCAGGAAATGCAGGTCGCCAAAGGTGTCAGGCAGCATGCTGCGCAGCTGTGCAATGCCCCTCCGTTGTATCGCAGTACTTGCACGCCAGGGTGTGGAGGATTGCCGGGCGCCAGCCTGTTTGGCTTTATGCAAAGCCTGCTCCGCCGCTTCAACAGCGCCTTGCAGGTTTTCATGGACAGCAATGAGTGCCCCAGCGGCACCCTTGGCAGCTGTCGTGAGCGTGGAGTTGAGGTTGCCGCTTTTAAGCAACGTCGCCAGGAACAGGCTGTTGATATCGCCTGGGCTTGCAGGCGGAAAAAAGTTGCTCCGCTCTATTTTCGCCAGCTCAGTACCGCGAAACTGTCCGTCACCCTGATTGACTTCAGGCGCACTGGGCGGCTGATAAGGAGCGTTGAGGTCTTGCAGCTCCGCATCCGGCCAGAGCATCCGGTGCAGCGGATGCTCTAAATCGTTGACGACTTTAGCGAGCCAGCGCTGACCAGCGCTCTCTTTGGGGCTGTAAAGACTGAGCTGGGTTACGGCATCGGTGATATCGCCACTGACCGCCAATGGATCGTAAGCCGCTGGGCGCAACGCCAATGTGACGAACATCTGGCTGATGAAGTAGAGAGATGCAGCGTATTTGAATCCGTCCTGGCTCGCGTAATCAGCGAGGCTCTGTTCGGTATGCAGCTGTTGCAGACACTCGCAGAGCAGCGACTGGCTCATTTCCAGACTGCGCCACAACTGTGTGCGCTCGCCGGTGGCGGTAAAGCGGTTGATGTCCAGTCGACCCTGCTCTTTGAGATGCTCCAGCTGTTGATGCATCGGGTTCTTCTGGCCGCCAATGGACGCGGGCACGATCAACTGCTGTACCAGCAGCGCACTGCCGTGATGACCGTACTGTTGCGCCCTTGCACCGCACAATTCCAGTAACTGCTGTTGTTCCTGAATGCGGGTGTTCAGGTGACGCATCCGGTAATGCGCGTCCACAAGCATTACGCCGTAGAGATGCCGGGAGCGTGCGCGCGATAAAACGTCCTCTGCAGGCGGGTGAGCCTCCCATAGTCCGCTGTTGGATTCGGCCGTTGGCTCAACGAGCTGCGCCAGACGCTGCGCCCAGGCACCGGTTTCAAGGCGCTGCGGAAGATAAGCGGCCTTCCCGTCTTCACACCTTTGAACGTGCTGCCGTGCAGCCTTGAAAGCGGTCGCCAGAAACCGTCCACCCAGATCGCACAAATACTGAGCCGGTTGATCGAGCATCCATTCAAAACCAGTCTGCCGCGCGCGTTGCGGCGCTGGAACCGATACAGGAAAGGCATGCTGTCTCAGGTTCAGCCACGAGGTATGAGCGGCACCCGCTTCTGACTGATTGACGGCGTCAAATGCATCAAAGGCGCTGAATGCTTTGAGCATGGCCGCACCGTCGGGCTTGCCCTGAAAGCGACGGCTTGAGGCCTCTTGGGCAACTCTGAGGTCGGGCCTTTGGCAACGCTGTTTGCGTAACCCCGGGTCCTGCTCCAAACGTTTAAGCCGCGCAGGGTTGAGCTGTACTTCGCTGAAACATAACTCGGCTTCAACGCGCTTATTGTTCCAGTTAGCGGGCAGCCAGATGTCGTCCAACCCTTTGCCCGTGGCCAGACGGGCATCATCGGCATATCCGCCCTCAATACGAAACTTGTTCAGGTCGATGTCGTGATAGGTGGTGCCTTCGTCTGTGACCTGGACTTCCAGCTCGCGCCACAGGCGATTACCGAGAAACACATAAATGTAACCGGGCCGACACAGCACCGGCGTGCCGTAATCGTGAGCACTGTTGATTCCGGGCAACGCCACGAACGGCAATATCGGGACGATTTGATTGTGTTGCTGGTCCAGTTGCCGAACGGTGATGCCCACGTCGGGCAGCGGTAACAGAATCGGCGACCCGCTCTCTGATTCAACCTCCAGCATCATTCGGTTCCGAGATCCGTCGCTCCAGTCCCAGACATGCAGCATGCTTGGCGTGCACATGAATGCCGTGATGGTTTCCGGACAATCCTGAGCGGTCAGTGCATCCAGTCGTTTGTCGCTGTCGCACTCATAAAAAGCAAGGCGCTGGCTCGCAGGATGCTCATTGCCAACCACCTGGACGATGAGTTTGTTGATTTCACAGCAAGGGCCACGACTCAGATCGCCGACGTTCTGCGCCATTTCAGTATTCCTGTCCGGTGGAGTTTTTTTGCAGGTGGTACAGCAGGAAGGCAAAACGGCTTTCGTCCGAGCCTTTCGGCAACTCTTGCGGTACGTCAGGAGCTGGATAGTCCCGACGCACGTTCAGGTAGTGCTCAAGCGAATCAACTTTCGTAAACCCGTAGTCCAGCCCCTCATGCAACCACTGCTGGCCACGCGAATAACAAAGGTCGCTTTGCTTGAGCCACCAGCGGTACAGGAAGTGATCCCGTTGCTGGCACTGCAGGGCGTGCTGTTGATGGCTATCGAGCGCAGCTTCGTGGGCCGTTGGTTCCCAGCTTTGCGCTTCAGGGTTCTCGATATTTCGCCAAGAGCTTGCGTCCAGGGCTCGGTCAGCCCACGTCCCGCCGTACCAGCTCAAATGGTTGATAGGTCCAAGCCAGTATTTGAGTGCGTCGGTCTGACAGGACGGGAAAAAGTAGCTGGCGGTGAGAGGGTTGGAATACCGTAAAACACCTCTGCCTCTGCCACCAAAGCGAACCAGCAGAATTTGACGCAGATGAGCCAGGACCGCGACTGTCGGCTGCTCACTCTGAATGATCAAACCAGGCCAATCTTCAGGTGCTTGCTGTACGGCCTTGAGCAAGTCCGAGGTTTCATCGGTCGTCACCAGAATCGGGCTTTGCTCGGTGTAGGCGGCTAACTCCGTGGTATCGAAAAGCATTGAAAGCTTAGGCGCACCGACTTTTTTATATAGCTGTGCCAGAACTGACTTCGTACGCTCAAGCAGTATCCAGGTATTCATCACTGCCCCCCTTCGCGTAATTTTCTTGCACAAGGGCAATGTTCCAGCGGGCACTCCATGGGTGTTTTGCCTTGCGGCGTCTGGCACAGCTCGATAATCGGGGTGTCTCCTACCAGTTGTCCGGGAAGCGCCAGACTGGAGCGATCTGCAACGGACTCGGGCTGGCTGATCGCCGTTCTCTTGTCCAGCGGCATCGGCAGTGAAGGCACCGATGCGGTTCCTGGCACCGGAACCCCACCCAACTGAATCGGTACGCTGGTAAAAATCCCCGCAGGAGTAATCGATATCCAGTGGCCGCCCGCTTTAATCGTGGTGCTGAGCGTGGCGTCGACAATCATGTTTTGCCCGGCGGCGAGGTGTATTTCCTGAGTCGCGCTGACCAGACGATTCGTCGCGCTGATGTGCTGATTACCGACCACCGTCAACGAGTCATCGGCCAGCACCTGGGTTTTGCGTGCCCCATGCGTAAGGTGGTGCTCTTCGCTGTGCAACTCGTGACTAGAAAGCCCGGTGACATTGACCTTGCGCTGGTTATCCACCTGAATCGACTGATCATTAAGTACGTGCTCAGACCAGTCGCGTTGAGCGCGGATGGAAATGGACTCGGCACCTTTGCGGTCTTCGATGCGCAACTCGTTAAAGCCTGCGCCGCCCGGGCTGCTTTGGGTCCTGAGCACGGTCTGGGTGTTTTGCGCGGGCAGGTTCAGCGGCACTCGCGTACCGGCATTGGGTAAACAGGCCTGCACATAAGGCTGGTCCGGATCGGCTTCGAAGTAACCCACAATCACTTCCATGCCGACCCGCGGGATCATCGCCGTGCCATATTGCTCATGCGCCCAGCCGGTGGCGACCCGCAGCCAGCAACTGGAATGCTCGTTGCGACCACCCTCGCGATCCCAGAAAAACTTGACCTTGATCCGTCCATAGTCGTCGCAGTAAATCTCTTCGCCCTGCGGACC
>NZ_LOHG01000007.1:243791-305570 GCF_022790535.1 Pseudomonas maioricensis | reverse complement strand
AATATCCGCCATCACCACAGAAACGGATATGCCCCCACAAGATGGAGGAGCGTCCGATATCACCCCTGATTATGACTATGCAACTTGCTCATCAACTGAGCCTCTGCCTGAGTCAAACCACAGGCCTGGGTGAGTTCGTCGACACTGGCGCCCATGCCGACCAGGCGCGCTGCCTGAGCAAAAGACAACGTCGACGGATCGCGCTGTTCCAACGCAGTGAGTTTGTCAGGCAAAGGCCCGACAGTTGCCCGCAACTCGTGCAAAGCCTCACCCATCTTGACGGTACCGCTCTGGAAATGATCCACACGCCTGGCCAGCTCCCGAAAGCGCTGATCACGCAAAGCGTCCAGCTCTTCCCTCTTCAGGTCGAGCTGGCGCTGGCGCTTCGTGTACGTGATGAACAAACCCAGGGTCACTACCCAGAGAACCCCCAGGAAAATGACAGCTACCTCAAGAATCAATCAGATGTTCTCCAGCTCGGACCACTCTTCTTCAGACATCATCTTGTCCAGTTCAACAAGGATCAACAACTCACCGTTCTTGTTGCACACGCCCTGAATGAACTTGGCGGACTCGTCGTTACCCACGTTAGGTGCGGTTTCCACCTCAGACTGACGCAGATAAACCACTTCAGCAACGCTGTCGACCAGAATCCCGACCACTTGCTTGTCAGCTTCGATGATCACGATACGCGTGTTGTCGCTGACTTCAACCGGGTCCAGACCAAAACGCTGACGCGTGTCGATCACGGTCACGACGTTACCGCGCAGGTTAATGATACCCAGCACATAGCTTGGAGCACCCGGTACTGGCGCGATCTCGGTATAGCGCAGCACTTCCTGGACCTGCATCACGTTGATGCCGTAAGACTCATTATCCAGGCGGAAGGTAACCCACTGCAGAATAGGATCTTCGGAACCTTGTGCGGACGACTTCTTCATAACCCCAACCCCTCGCGTGTGTGCTGTGCAGGAGACGTGCTCTACGCCCCCTCTTGATTATTTGGTTTTGTGCATCTGCTTGACCGCGCCACTGGCTATCAACTCGGCCAACTCTGAAACATCCAGCAAGGCGCACATGTGCTCTATCACTGTGCCCGCCAACCAGGGACGTTGCCCTCGCTGGGTACGCCATTTGATCTCGCTCGGGTCAAGACGCAATGAGCGGCTGACCTGATGCACCGCCAACCCCCATTCATAACCCTGAACCGAAATTACATACTGCAAGCCCTGACGAAAGTCGTCGCGGTACCGGTCCGGCATGATCCAGCGCGCGGTATCCAGGACTTTCAGGTTGCCACTCTGGCTCGGCAGGATTCCGAGGAACCATTCCGGCTGACCAAACAGCGGCGTCAAATCATGTCCGGCCAGGGGATAAATCGACCCCAGACACACCAGCGGCACGGCCAACGTCAAACCGGCCACATCAAACAACAGGCATTCGAACGGCTCCTCTGCCCAGGCAGGCCGACCGTCGCTGGTAGGCGGCGGCGTGGGTGTGCGCTGGGCGGTTGCCAGATGAACATCGGCAACCGGCTCGATCAATTCTGCTGTCGGTACCGAAACCACCTTTGCAACTTCCGGCACGACTTCAACTTCAACCCGCGCCACCACGGGGGCGGCGACCGGGACCTCCACCGGTGCAGCAACTGCAACGGGTACGGCAACAGGCGCAGGCGCAGCAACGGCCACAGCAATCGGTGTCGCCAGAGCCTGCATGCGCTTGTCATGCTCCTGCTCTTCACGCACCGCTGCTTCAAAATCATCTTCTGCGAGCTTCGGCTCGTCCGGCAATACTTCGGGCAGATCTTCAGTGGCGTCCTGAAGCAGCGCATCCAGATAAGACTGCAGTGCCAACTGCGGTCGTGTTGCTATCTCTACAGGCCGATTCAGGTTCATACAGGTGCCACACAATGATTGACGCGATTACCGCTTGAATGAGTTATCGGCCAATGTAAGCCCCGACTTGAATGGTTCTGCGTGCCTGTCGAAAATAAAGACTGCGTGCTCATCTCAAGCCACCTGCGCCACGAGCTGCTCGGACAACAAATGCTTGAGCAAAGCCCGATAGGCCAGCACCGCACGGCTTTTGTTGTCGAACTGAGAAGGCGTGACACCCTTGCGGCTCGCATCGCGCAAACGGGTGTCCACGGGCACATAAGCTTTCCAGACATGCTCGGGAAAGCTGTCACGCAACAATTTAAGGGTCCCCATGGACGCCTGTGTGCGCCGGTCAAACAAGGTGGGCACGATGGTGTAGGGCAACGGGACTTTACGTGAACGGTTGATCATCGCCAGGGTGTTGACCATGCGCTCAAGACCTTTGACGGCAAGGAACTCAGTCTGCACCGGGATCACCAACTGCTGACTCGCCGCCAATGCATTGACCATCAAGACACCCAACAAGGGTGGGCTATCGATCAAAGCGTAGTCGAAATCCTGCCAGAGCTGCGCCAGGCTTTTGGCGATTACCAGCCCAAGGCCACTCTGGCCGGGTGACTGGCGCTCAAGCGTGGCCAGTGCAGTGCTCGAAGGCAGCAGGGAAATGCGCTGATCGCTGGTCGGCAATAACAACTGGCCGGGCAAGCCATCGGGGATATTGCCTTTGTTCAGGAACAGGTCAAAGACGCTGTGTTCAAGCAGGTCAGGGTCGTGACCGAAGTAGCTGGTCATCGAGCCATGGGGGTCGAGATCGACCACAACCACGCGCTTGCCCGCATCGGCCAACAGCCCCGCTAACGCGATGGTCGAAGTGGTTTTACCCACGCCACCTTTTTGATTGGCTACTGCCCAGACTCTCATGTGTGCTCTTCCTCCCGTAATGGCGTGGCCATACCGAGAAACGACTATCGTACGGGTGACGAAGAATTGACGGTATTGCTGCGAACCGCCGGGTTGACAGGCGCAGGTGCAGTTTGTGTGCCAGCACGGCGCAAGGCAGCATCCGGTTGCGCATTGGCCGAGCCTGAAGCGGTCAGGCTACGGCGCACGTCCAGATTACGGGAGATCACCAGCACCACCCGACGGTTGCGACCACGCCCTTCGGCCGTCGCATTGGAAGCCACTGGCTGGAATTCGCCATACCCTACCGAGGCCATGCGGGCGGGGTTAAGCCCTTCCATCGCGAGCATCCGTACGATGCTCGACGAGCGCGCCGAAGAGAGTTCCCAGTTGGTCGGGAACTGCGAGGTGCTGATCGGCTGGTCATCGGTAAAACCTTCGACGTGAATCGGGTTGTCGAATGGCTTGATGATCTTCGCGACTTTTTCAATGATCGTGAACGCCTTGTCGCTCGGAATGGCGTCACCGCTACCGAACAGCAGGCCTGAGCTGAGTTCGATTTCAATCCACAGCTCGTTGCCGCGCACCGTCATCTGATTGGATTTGATCAGGTCGCCGAAGCCCGCACGTACATCGTCGGCAATTTCCTTGAGCGGATCAGTGGTGTTCTGGCCGATGCCCGCGTCGACTTGCTCGCTGTCCCTGACCAGGGGCTCGGCCGGTTTGACCGACAGTGGGCGCTGCTCACCGATGGGGATCGGCTTCATGCTGCGCTCGGAGTCGTTGAATACACCGACCAAGGCCTCGGAAAGGATCTTGTACTTGCCTTCGTTGATAGACGAAATCGAATACATCACGACAAAAAAGGCAAACAGCAGCGTGATGAAGTCCGCGTAAGACACCAGCCAGCGCTCGTGATTTTCGTGCTCTTCGGGTCGACGACGTCGAGCCATGGCGTATTACTCCATGAAGCCTTGCAGCTTGAGTTCAATGGAGCGCGGGTTCTCACCCTCGGCAATGGACAGCAGACCTTCGAGGAGCATTTCCCGATAACGCGACTGACGCAAGGCAATGCCCTTGAGCTTGTTGGCAACCGGCAACAGAATCAGGTTGGCCGAAGCCACGCCATAAATAGTGGCTACGAACGCCACGGCAATACCGCTGCCCAACTGACTCGGATCGGCCAGATTACCCATGACGTGAATAAGGCCCATCACCGCACCGATGATGCCGATGGTCGGCGCATAGCCGCCCATGCTTTCGAATACTTTGGCGGCCTGGACATCACGGTGCTCCTGGGTCAGAAAATCGACTTCCAGGATGCTGCGAATCGCTTGTGGCTCAGCCCCATCCACCAGCAGTTGCAAGCCTTTGCGAGCGTAGGTATCAGGCTCGGCGTCGGCAACCGACTCAAGCCCCAGCAAACCTTCCTTGCGTGCGGTCATGCTCCAGTTGACCACCCGGTCGATGCCGCCCGCCAGATCAATGCGCGGCGGAAACAGAATCCAGATACCAATTTGAATAGCCCGTTTGAAAGCGCTCATGGGCGACTGCAGCATTGATGCTGCCAGGGTACCGCCAATGACGATCAATGCCGCAGGACCATTGAGCAAGGCGGACAGATGTCCACCTTCCAGATAGTTACCGCCGACAATTGCAATGAACGCGAGGATGAGACCGATCAGACTCAAAACATCCATCAGACACACGCCTCCACCAAGTGCCGGCCGATATCGTCCAGACTGTAGATCGCGTCCGCCAGGTCAGCTTTGACAATCGCCATTGGCATGCCATAGATCACGCAGCTTGCTTCATCCTGAGCCCAGACGTGACTGCCACCTTGCTTGAGTAAACGCGCGCCCTCACGACCATCCGCGCCCATGCCGGTAAGCACGACCGCCAGCACCTTGTCGCCATACGATTTGGCCGCCGAACCAAAGGTGATATCTACGCAAGGCTTGTAATTCAGACGCTCATCGCCTGGCAGGATTTTCACCGCACCGCGACCATCGATCATCATCTGCTTGCCACCCGGGGCCAACAGCGCGAGGCCTGGACGCAGGATGTCGCCATCCTCCGCTTCCTTGACGCTGATCTTGCACAGCTTGTCCAAACGCTCGGCGAAGGCCTTGGTGAATGCTGCGGGCATGTGCTGAATCAGTACGATAGGCGCAGGAAAATTGGCAGGCAGCTGAGTCAGCACCCGCTGCAAGGCTACCGGGCCGCCCGTCGAGGTGCCGATAGCGACCAGCTTGTAAGCCTTGCGCTTGGGTATACCTGACAACGGCGGGTGCGAACCGCTTGCCGCCGGAGCGGGCGCAGGTGCCGCACGCGGAGTTATCGGGCGCGCTGGAGCCGGGCTGGCCGTTCTGCCGGTGGCAGGGGCAGCGGTTGATGTATGAGTCGGGGAATGAGCTGGAGATGAAACCGGGGCGACTGCAGGCGCTGCCACCGGAGCCGAACCACTCAAGCCACGGCGATTACTGCGCGAGATGCTGTGGACCTTTTCGCACAGCAGTTGCTTGACCTTCTGCGGGTTACGCGAAATGTCTTCAAAATTCTTGGGCAGGAAATCCACCGCACCGGCGTCCAGGGCATCCAGCGTAACGCGGGCACCTTCGTGGGTCAGCGAGGAGAACATCAGCACCGGGGTTGGACTGCGCTGCATGATTTGGCGAACAGCAGTGATGCCGTCCATCATGGGCATTTCGTAGTCCATGGTAATCACGTCAGGTTTGAGCGACAGCACCAGATCAATCGCTTCCTTGCCGTTGCTCGCGGTACCGACAACCTTGATGTTTGGGTCTGAAGAAAGAATTTCCGTGACGCGGCGGCGGAAGAAACCGGAGTCATCCACCACCAATACCTTGACTACCATAAACACTCCATTACAGGCTGCACGGAAACTGCTGCGCTATGCGACGCGCCGTTGAAGCAAGCTTCACCCAACGACAGAAAAACCGATCGAAGCAGGCCTCAAAAGGTCACGGGACGCACACACTCTTTTGCCAACTGCGTCTGCGACTCGTCATTGTTATTGCCTCGCATCCATTCGCAGCGTTTTCGACACCGCCTGACCAGGCGTCACGGACAGTTGTCTGCCCGTGACACCAGAATCAAATACGCCGTGCGGCGTACCGCTTGAGCATACTCGGCACATCGAGAATCAAGGCAATGCGACCGTCACCGGTGATGGTGGCGCCAGACATGCCAGGTGTCCCCTGCAACATTTTACCCAGCGGCTTGATGACCACCTCTTCCTGGCCCACCAACTGATCGACCACGAAGCCGATACGCTGGGTGCCCACCGAAAGAATCACCACATGCCCTTCATGCTGCTCTTCGTGGACGGCCGAGCTGACCAGCCAGCGCTTGAGGTAGAACAGCGGCAGTGCCTTGTCACGGACGATTACCACTTCCTGACCATCAACAACGTTGGTAGTCGACAGGTCCAGGTGGAAGATCTCGTTGACGTTGACCAGCGGGAATGCGAAGGCCTGATTGCCCAGCATCACCATCAGGGTCGGCATGATTGCCAGGGTCAACGGCACCTTGATGACGATCTTCGAGCCCTGACCCTTGGTCGAGTAAATGTTGATCGTACCGTTGAGCTGGGCAATCTTGGTTTTCACCACGTCCATGCCCACACCACGGCCCGACACGTCGGAGATCTCGGTTTTGGTCGAGAAACCTGGCGCAAAAATCAGGTTGTAGCAGTCGGTGTCGCTCAGGCGATCAGCAGCGTCCTTGTCCATCACGCCACGCTTGACCGCAATGGCGCGCAAGACATTCGGGTCCATGCCCTTGCCGTCGTCAGAGATCGACAACAGGATGTGGTCGCCTTCCTGCTCGGCAGAGAGAATGACCCGTCCGCCACGCGGCTTGCCTGATGCCTCACGCTCTTCCGGGGTTTCTACACCGTGGTCGACCGCGTTACGCACCAAGTGGACCAGTGGATCGGCAAGCGCCTCTACGAGGTTCTTGTCCAGATCGGTCTCTTCACCGACCAGTTCCAGGTTGATCTCTTTCTTGAGCTGGCGAGCCAGGTCACGTACCAATCGTGGGAAGCGACCGAACACTTTCTTGATCGGCTGCATCCGGGTCTTCATCACCGCGGTCTGCAAGTCAGCTGTCACCACATCAAGGTTGGAAACGGCCTTGGACATGGCTTCATCGCCACTGTTGAGACCCAGGCGTACCAGACGGTTACGCACCAGCACCAGTTCGCCGACCATGTTCATGATCTCGTCCAGGCGCGCGGTATCAACCCGTACGGTGGTTTCCGCTTCCGAGGCGACCGGCTTCTCGGCCGGTGGCGCAGCGGGCTTGGCTGGCGCAGGAGCAGGTGCAGCAGCCTTGGCGGGCGCTGGCGCGGCTGCCGGTTTGGCCGCTGCAGCCGGAGCAGGCTTGGCCGCCGGTGCTGCGGGCTTGGCAGGCGCCGACACGGCCGCAGCAGGTGCAGCAACCGCCGCTACGTCAGGCTCGAACTTGCCTTTGCCGTGCAGCTCGTCGAGCAGCGCTTCAAATTCGTTGTCGGTGATTTCATCGCCCTTCCCCGCCGGTGCGCTGGCAGCAGGTGCCGCCGCAGCAGGAGCAGGAGCCGCTGCGGCGGAAGGATCGAACGAACCCTTGCCATGCAACTGATCGAGCAATGCTTCAAATTCATCGTCGGTGATGTCGCCGCTTTCCGCTTTGCCAGCGGGTGCGGCAACTGGAGCGACGGCAGCAGGCGCTGCACTGTCTGCAGCAAACTGGCCTTTGCCGTGTAACTGATCGAGCAGCGATTCGAATTCCGAATCGGTGATCTCATCGGATGCCGCTACGCCAGTGGACGGCGCGGCAGCAGCCGCTGGCTGCTCTTTCGCGGAATTGAGCTGATCAAGCAAGTGCTCGAATTCGGTATCAGTGATCTCGTCTGAAGCGGCTTCAGCGGCAGCTTCAACAGGTGCCTCTTCTACTTCTTCCACGGCTTCTGCCGCAGGAGCTTCGTCAGCCGATGCTGGCTCAGCCAGCCGCGCCAATGCCGCGAGCAATTCCGGTGTAGCCGGAGTCACTTCGCTACGTTCGCGCACCTGGCTGAACATCGCGTTGACCGCATCCAGCGCTTCCAGGACCACGTCCATCAATTCCGAATCAACCCGACGCTCACCCTTACGCAGGATGTCGAAGACGTTCTCGGCGATGTGGCAGCACTCCACCAGCTCATGGAGCTGGAGGAAGCCGGCGCCCCCTTTTACAGTGTGAAAACCGCGAAAAATTGCATTGAGCAGATCTGCGTCATCCGGTCGGCTTTCCAGCTCGACCAATTGTTCAGACAACTGCTCCAGAATTTCGCCGGCCTCTACCAGAAAATCCTGAAGGATCTCTTCATCGGCGCCGAAGCTCATTGGGGTGCTCCCTAAAATTAACCGTCAACAGACCAGACTTAGAAGCCCAGGCTCGATAGCAGATCGTCTACATCGTCCTGTCCGGACACAACGTCTTCCCGTTTATCGGCATGAATCTGCGGACCTTCACCCTGTTTGAGATGTTTTTGTGGATCTTTTTCTGCGCGGATGGATTCGTCGTCATGTTCGATGCCCGCAAAGCGGTCGACATGACTGGCCATGAGCACCAGTTTGAGCAGATTGCTCTCCACTTCAGTGACCAATTGCGTGACGCGCTTGATCACTTGACCGGTAAGGTCCTGGAAGTCCTGAGCCAGCAGAATATCGTTGAGGTGGGAGGAAACCTTCTGGGTATCCTGTTCGCTGCGCGTCAAGAAACCATCGACACGCCGCGCCAGCTCACGAAACTCTTCTGCGCCGACTTCACGGCGCATGAAGCGCCCCCAGTCAGCACTCAAGGCCTTGGCCTCATCGTTCAGACTGTGGATCAGTGGAGTGCTTTCCTCGACCAGATCCATGGTGCGGTTAGCTGCGTTTTCCGTAAGCCTGACAACATACGACAGGCGTTCGGTGGCATCCGTGATCTGGGACACTTCTTCGGCTTGCGGCATGTTCGGGTCAATTTGAAAATTGACGATCGCACTATGCAGCTCGCGAGTCAGCTTGCCGATCTCTTGATAGAGACCGCGATCCCGAGCCTGGTTAAGCTCGTGGATCAATTGCACCGCGTCGCCGAAACGGCCTTTTTCAAGGCTCGTCACCAGCTCGCTAGCGTGTTTCTTCAGGGTCGCTTCAAACTCGCCCATTGACGTTTCGTTGTTCTCCATAGAGCCCTCGCGGCATACATCAGCTATTGACGCGCTCGAAGATCTTGTCGATCTTTTCTTTCAGCGCCTGAGCCGTGAATGGCTTGACGACATAACCATTGACGCCGGCCTGAGCCGCTTCAATGATCTGGTCGCGCTTGGCTTCTGCGGTCACCATCAACACCGGCAGGTGCTTGAGGCGCTCATCGGCACGCACTTTACGCAGCAGGTCGATACCGGTCATGCCAGGCATGTTCCAGTCCGTTACCAGAAAGTCAAAAGAACCGCTTTCCAGCATCGGCAACGCGGTAAGCCCGTCATCGGCTTCGGACGTGTTGGTGAAGCCCAGATCACGTAGCAGGTTTTTAATGATCCGCCGCATCGTTGAGAAGTCATCAACGATGAGGATTTTCATGTTCTTGTCCAATTCGACCTCCAAGCAGTCTTTGACGCGTTCAGCACCTGAACGCGCTGTTCAATCAATACAGGCACAGCTCACATCGGCTGTACGAAAACGACGACGGGCTTGGTATATCAACAACTATGGAAACCGCACAGCAAATCCACGGGCTGCATTAAAGCTATTGCTTTTACAGTCCGTGGAGCGAAATACCTGTACGGCTCCAGCCTTGTCCACTGTCCCACGTAACGCTTTGCACAGCCTGCTCACACGCGACACGCCATCACCAAGGACGCATACCGCCTGTCAACGCGCTCGCCACTCTCCCAAACGCCCCCGCAAACGAGCGGCGCACTGGCTGTGTAACTGGCTGACTCGCGATTCACTGACCCCCAGGACCTCACCGATTTCCTTGAGGTTCAGTTCCTCGTCATAGTACAGCGCCAAGACCAGACGTTCACGCTCCGGCAAGTTGGCAATTGCATCTGCCAACGCAGCCTGGAAGCGTTCATCCTCCAGGTCGCGCGACGGCTCAAGCGAACCGCTTGCGCCATCCTCATGCAGCCCTTCATGTTCGCCGTCCTGCAACAGGTCGTCAAAACTGAAGAGGCGACTGCCCAAGGTATCGTTCAAAATCCCGTAATAATCATCGAGACTCAATTGGAGTTCGGCCGCAACTTCGTGATCTTTAGCGTCGCGACCTGTTTTAGCTTCAATTGAGCGAATTGCGTCACTGACCATGCGTGTATTGCGGTGAACAGAGCGTGGCGCCCAGTCCCCTTTACGCACTTCGTCGAGCATCGCACCGCGAATACGAATCCCGGCGTAAGTCTCGAAACTCGCGCCCTTGGTGCAATCGTACTTGGTGGACACTTCCAGCAAGCCGATCATGCCCGCCTGAATCAGGTCTTCGACCTGAACACTGGCTGGCAGACGCGCCAGCAAGTGGTACGCAATGCGCTTGACCAGCGGAGCATACCGCTCGATCAACTCATATTGCGAGTTTCTGGACGCTTTGCTGTACATCTGGTAGCCGCTCGCGGTCATTGAACAGGCCCTGCGCTTGTCTGGTAAACCAGTCGCTCGACGAAGAACTCAAGATGCCCGCGAGGGTTGGCAGGCAGTGGCCAGGTATCGACCTTCTGCGCAATAGCCTTGAACGCCAGGGAGCATTTAGAGCGTGGAAAAGCTTCGTATACGGCACGTTGCTTCTGGACGGCCTTGCGAACACATTCGTCGTAAGGCACGGCGCCAACATATTGCAGGGCAACGTCAAGAAAACGGTCGGTCACCTTGGTCAGCTTGGCAAACAGGTTGCGACCTTCCTGCGGACTCTGGGCCATGTTGGCCAGAACCCGGAAACGGTTCATGCCGTAGTCGCGATTGAGCAGCTTGATCAGCGCGTAGGCGTCGGTGATCGAAGTAGGCTCGTCACAGACCACCAGCAACACTTCCTGAGCAGCGCGAACGAAGCTGACCACTGACTCGCCAATCCCGGCTGCAGTGTCAATCACCAGCACATCCAGATTATCGCCAATGTCGCTGAACGCCTGGATCAGACCGGCATGTTGCGCCGGGCTCAGATGAACCATGCTCTGGGTGCCGGAAGCGGCAGGCACGATTCGAATCCCGCCCGGACCTTGCAACAAGACGTCGCGAAGCTCACAACGGCCCTCGATCACATCAGCAAGGGTGCGTTTAGGCGTCAGGCCAAGAAGGACATCGACATTCGCCAGGCCAAGGTCGGCGTCCAGCAGCATGACGCGCCGGCCGAGCTCGGCCAAGGCCAGCGAAAGATTCACTGACACGTTAGTCTTACCGACGCCACCCTTGCCGCCGGTCACCGCGATCACCTGTACGGGATGCATGCTGCCCATGTTATTTCTTTACCTTGTCTTGCGTAGACCGTAGCCAGATTGCGGGCGACACGCTCAGTGAAGAGCCATGCCGGGCAGACCATCGATGCAGGTAACGTCCAATAGTTCGCTTCACTTAACCGACCCGTTTGTTGGGGTTGTGGTAAAGGTCGGCGAACATGTCCGCCATGGCCTCTTCGCTTGGCTCTTCTTGCATCTGCACATTGACCGCACGCGACACCAGTTGGTGCCTGCGAGGCAGGTGAAGATCATCAGGAATTCGTGGGCCATCAGTCAGATAGGCCACTGGCAGCTCATGACTGATCGCAAGGCTGAGCACTTCACCCAGGCTGGCAGTTTCGTCCAGCTTGGTCAGGATGCATCCCGCCAGACCACAGCGCTTGTAGCTGTGATAGGCCGCAGTGAGCACCTGTTTCTGGCTGGTGGTTGCCAGTACCAGATAATTACGAGACTTGATGCCGCGCCCTGCCAGACTTTCCAGCTGCATGCGCAACGCCGGATCACTGGCTTGCAGGCCGGCGGTATCGATCAACACGACACGCTTGCGCAGCAGCGGATCAAGCGCCTGCGCCAGTGACTGGCCAGGATCGACATGAGTCACCGGCACATTGAGGATGCGACCCAATGTCTTGAGTTGCTCCTGAGCACCAATACGGAAACTGTCCATGCTGACCAAAGCGATATTCTGTGCGCCGTACTTGAGTACGTAGCGCGCGGCCAGCTTGGCGAGCGTCGTGGTCTTGCCCATGCCGGCAGGGCCGACCATGGCGATCACACCACCCTCTTCCAGCGGCTCCACGTCAGGCACTTCAATCATGCGCGCCAGGTGCGCCAGGAGCATACGCCAGGCCTGACGCGGCTCGTCGATATCAGGGATCATTTCCAGCAGGTCGCGTGACAGCGGGCCAGACAAGCCGACACGTTGCAGACGGCGCCAGAGGTTCGCCTGTGCCGGACGGCTGCCTTGCAACTGATTCCATGCCAGGGAGCCAAGCTGGACTTCCAGCAGCTCGCGCAGGCCGTTCAATTCAAAACGCATCGAGTCGTAACCGCGCTGATTACCTGCTGGCGCAGCCGGTGCGGCCTGTGGCTGCACAAAGGGACGCGGCGGCTCTTCCAGAGTCGGCTCGATGTGAGTGTCAGCGGCGCTCAATGGCAAACCGGCAAACAACTGGCGATTGGTCGCGCCGTCGCTGTCACCACGATTGTTCAGTTCTGCCTGAGCCGAGACGATGCGCGACTGGGTTTTGCGCAACTCGTCCTCAAGCTCGATATTCGGGACGCGTGGCGCCAGCGCGGACAGCTTGTAATCCAGGGCAGCAGTCAGCTCGACGCCACCGGCAATTCGCCGGTTGCCGATGATGGCCGCTTCAGCGCCCAGCTCATCACGAACCAGTTTCATGGCTTGACGCATATCGGCGGCGAAAAATCGCTTAACTTGCATGACTCACTACCTCAGCCGTTAGGCCCGACAGTCGCTACGATGGTTACTTGCTTGTTGTCAGGAATTTCCTGATACGCCAACACGTGCATATTCGGTACAGCCAG
The DNA here is from genome assembly GCF_022790535.1 of Pseudomonas maioricensis. Taxonomy (GTDB): domain Bacteria; phylum Pseudomonadota; class Gammaproteobacteria; order Pseudomonadales; family Pseudomonadaceae; genus Aquipseudomonas; species Aquipseudomonas maioricensis. The sequence goes on along the minus strand of NZ_LOHG01000007.1, from coordinate 292,772 downwards.
CCGTCCAAACCGCGACAGCATCGCCCGAACCGGGCCGGCTACCAGCAGAATCACTGGCAAGCCTTGCATCTCCTGACGCTGGGCGGCATCGATCAGCGAACGCTGAAGCTTCTCTGCCATGCTCGGCTCAAGAAGAACGCCTTCTTCCTGACCCTGACCAGCCTTCTGCAGACTATTGAGCAATATCTGTTCCAACCTTGGCTCCAGCGTGATAACTGGTAGCTCCGGCTCAATGCCTACAATGCTTTGCACGATTGCGCGGCTCAATCCGACTCGGACAGCAGCCACCAATGCGGCGGTATCTTGACTCCGTTGAGCGTTGTTGGCGATAGCCTCGGCAATCGTCCGGATATCCCGAACCGGTACCTGTTCAGACAGCAGCGCCTGCAATACCTTGAGCAACGCCGACAACGAAAGGATGCCCGGTACCAGCTCCTCAGCCAGCTTAGGCGAGCCTTTAGCCAGCAATTGCATCAACTGCTGTACTTCTTCATGGCCAATCAGCTCGTGCGAGTGCTTGTAGAGAATCTGGTTAAGGTGGGTCGCGACCACCGTACTGGCGTCAACAACGGTGTAGCCCAGTGACTGAGCCTGACTGCGCTGACTGATTTCGATCCAGACGGCTTCCAGGCCAAACGCCGGGTCCTTGGCGGTAATACCATTGAGCGATCCGAAGACCTGGCCAGGGTTAATCGCCAGTTCGCGGTCCGGATAAATCTCTGCTTCTGCCAACGTGACGCCCATTAGCGTCAAACGATAGGCACTTGGCGCCAGGTCCAGGTTGTCGCGAATATGGACGGTCGGCATCAGGAAGCCCAACTCCTGGGAAAGCTTCTTACGCACGCCTTTGATTCGCGCCAGGAGCTGACCACCCTGATTGCGGTCCACCAGCGGAATCAGGCGATAGCCTACTTCCAGACCGATCATGTCGATAGGCGTCACGTCATCCCAACCCAACTCTTTTGAGTCCTGAGCACGGGTTGGCGATGGCAACATCTCTTGCTGACGCTTGACCTCCTCCAGCGCCATGACCTTGACCTGGCTTTCTTTCTTCCAGAGCAGATAAGCGATACCGCCTGCAATAAGCCCCATACCAATGAAAGGAAAATGCGGCATTCCCGGTACGAGACCCATCACCACCATTATCGCCCCCGCTACAGCCAGGGCTTTATAGGAAGTGAACATCTGACGATTGATCAACTTGCCCATTTCTTCCGAACCGGAAGCACGAGTCACCATGATTGCGGCCGCAGTCGACAGCAGCAGTGACGGCAGTTGCGCCACCAAACCGTCACCAATAGTCAACAGCGTATAAACCCTGCCAGCGTCGGCGAAAGTCATACCGTGCTGAAGCATCCCGACCAGCATGCCGCCAATGAGGTTGATAAACAGGATCAACAGGCCGGCTACGGCGTCACCACGAACGAACTTGCTGGCACCGTCCATGGAACCGTAGAACTCGGCCTCCTGGGCAACTTCAAGACGACGTCGCTTGGCTTCAGGTTGATCGATCAGGCCGGCGTTCAAATCGGCATCGATTGCCATTTGCTTACCGGGCATCGCGTCCAGGGTAAAACGCGCGCTTACCTCGGAGATACGCCCGGCACCTTTGGTGATTACCACGAAGTTGATGATCATCAGAATGGCGAAAACCACGATACCGACAACGTAGTTACCACCAATCACCACCTCACCGAAGGCCTGAATCACCTTACCGGCAGCGGCATGACCGTCCTGACCATGAAGCATCACCACGCGGGTAGACGCAACGTTGAGCGCCAGTCGCAGCAGCGTGGCGACCAGCAGGATGGTCGGGAAAACGGAGAAATCCAGTGGACGTAGTGCATAGACGCAGACCAACAGAACCACGATGGACAGCGCAATATTGAAGGTGAAGAGGACGTCCAGCAGGAACGGCGGGATGGGCAACATCATCATTGCCATCATGATCAACAGCAGCAGCGGAACGCCCAACTGGCCGCGACCCAGGCCTGCCAGATTACTGCGTGCGCTACTAATTAACTGAGAGCGATCCACCGATTATTCACCTGCACGCTAAATCAAAACTTTGACGCCGATGGCGACCTGACATGACCTATTGCAAGAAGCTTTCCAACTGTTGAATTGGTGATGAAATAGAGGGCGGGGTCTGTAAGAAAGTGTGAGGCTGCGTGGTTGTGTGGTGGCGATCGACGTTCAGCAGCCGCAGCCATGCGTCGCTCGTGCGCGCCTGCACAGTCAGATGCTTGCCGCATGACAGCATGACGTCGAAGACGGAATGGTCGCGCCTGCAGAAAACGCATTTCAAATCAGAAGGATAGTATTTTTTGAAAGGAGATCGCCTTGCGTGCCTGAACTGACGTCATCGCGAGCAAGCTCACTCCTACAGTCAAATCAGACCTGTAGGAGTGAGCTTGCTCGCGATGACGCCGGCGCAGTCACAGCAGCAATCAAGCATCCCGCTGCAGATCCGGCGGAATGGTGATATCCCCCAGCGGGTCCGGGCGCTTGCCCTGACCTGCATGGTACTGACGGATCTGATAGACATAAGCCAGCACCTGAGCGACCGCCAGATACAAACCACCCGGGATCTCCTGATCAAGCTCGGTACTGTAGTAGATCGAGCGCGCCAGGCCTGGCGACTCAAGGATCAGGATCTGGTGATGCGCGCCGATCTCACGAATTTTCAACGCTATGAAATCGGTACCCTTGGCGACCAGCATCGGCGCCCCGCCCTGCTCAGGATCGTATTTGAGCGCGACGGCAAAGTGGGTCGGGTTGGTAATTATCACATCAGCTTGCGGAATCGCTTCCATCATTCGCCGCTGTGACATTTCAAAACGCAACTGACGAATCCGCTGCTTGACCTCAGGACTACCCTCAGCATTTTTATGCTCGTCGCGAACCTCTTGCTTGGTCATCAGCAGCTTCTTGTGTGCGTCCCACAACTGGAATGGCACATCCACTGCAGCAATGAAAAACAGCCCGCTGGACATCCAGATAGCACTCCAGCCCACCACCTGCAGGCTGTGAATAATCGCCCTTTCCAGCGGCTCGTGCGCAATGGAGATCAGTGCATCTTTCTCCATGTCGAGCACGACCAGTGCAACGATCAACACAATGACGAATTTCGCGAAAGACTTGACCAGCTCGATCAGCGCATGAGGAGAAAACATGCGCTTGAGGCCGGACAAAGGATTCATGCGGCTGAACTTGGGAAAAAGCGACTTGGTGGTGAACAACCAACCGCCCAATGAGATAGGCCCAATGATCGCCGCGGCCAGCATGACTAACAAAAATGGCGTCATGACTGTCAAAGCAAGCTTGCCGGTCGCGAGCAGCATGCGCCCCATGGAACCCTGATCCATCAGCACTTCACGGGTAATCGTGAAGTTCGACGTCATCATGTAGGCCATCGCCTCTGCGACCTTCCCTCCCTCCATAATCAAGCCAATAGCGCCCGCCAGCATCACAACCAGGGTATTTAGCTCCTTGGAGCGCGCGATCTGGCCGTCATTCCGGGAGTCCTGGCGCTTTTTGTCCGTGGGGTCTTCTGTCTTGTCCTGACCATTCTCGTTCTCGGCCATTTAGCGAGCCCTCACCATATCGCGGAAGGTCTGCAACGCCTGCACCGCCAATGGCTGGTACTGGTTAAGAATATCGCCCAGGGTAATCCATAGAATGACCATGCCCAGAACCAGCGTCAGCGGGAAACCGATAGAGAAGATATTCAACTGCGGGGCGGCACGGGTCATGATTCCGAAGGCAATGTTGACCACCAGCAGCGCAGTGATCGCTGGCAGAACCAGCCTGAGCCCGGCACTCATGACCCAGGTCAGACCGTTGGCCAGCCCCCAGAAATTGGACACCTGCAAACCGCTCCCCACCGGCATGGTGGTGAAACTCTCGATCAGGGTTTCAATCACCACCAGATGACCGTTCATGCCAAGGAACACCAGCGTAACCAGCATTGTAAAGAACTGGCCGATCACGGCAGAAGAGACCCCGTTGGTAGGGTCGACCATAGAGGCGAAGCCCATACCCATTTGCGTCGAAATGATCTGCCCGGCAACCACGAAGGCATGAAAGAACAACTGAAGGCAAAGCCCCAGGCCCGCACCAATGATGATCTGCTCACCAATCAGCAAAAGGGCTGAGAGGTCCAGCGCATTGACCTCCGGCATGGGCGGCAGAACCGGAGCCACAACCACCGTAATAGCCAGCGCAAAATAAAGACGGACACGGCCTGGGACCAGCGTCGTACCGATGATCGGCATGGTCATCAGAAGCGCTGTGATACGGAACATCGGCAGCATGAAGCTCGCGACCCACGTGCCAATCTGCCCATTGGTCAGGGCCAGAACCGGTTCCATGGGGTTAGCCGATCACAGTCGGGATGCTGGTATAGAGCCCAATGATGTATTCCATGAACACCTTGAGCAGCCACGGACCGGCGATAATCAAGGTGATCAGCATCACGATGAGACGCGGCAGAAAGCTCAACGTCTGTTCGTTGATCTGGGTGGCTGCTTGAAACATTGCGACCAGCAAACCACACAGCAGGCTGGGAATAACCAGAATTGCCACCAGCACAGTGGTCAACCACAACGCCTCGCGGAACAGGTCGACAGCTACTTCTGGCGTCATCGCACAGACTCCTGATCAAGACGGGTCATACACCACCAAAACTGCCCGCGAGGGTACCGACGATCAACGCCCAGCCATCCACCAGCACAAACAGCATGATTTTGAACGGCAAGGAAATGATCAGCGGCGACAGCATCATCATACCCATCGCCATCAATACGCTGGCGACCACCAGGTCGATGACCAGGAACGGAATGAAGATCATGAAACCGATCTGAAAGGCAGTCTTGAGCTCGGAAATAACAAAAGCCGGGACCAGAATCGTCAGCGGCGCCTGATCCGGAGAGGCAATGTCAGTGCGCTTGGACAGGCGCATGAACAGCTCAAGATCGCTGGTACGGGTTTGCGCCAGCATGAAATCCTTGATCGGCACTTGTGCGCGAGCCACTGCATCCTGCGCCGTCAGCGTTTCAGCCAGATACGGCTGCAAAGCGTCCTGATTCACCCGATCAAACACCGGCGCCATGATGAACATGGTCAGAAACAGCGCCATGCCAGTCAGGATCTGGTTGGACGGCGTCTGCTGGAGACCAAGGGCCTGACGCAGAATCGAGAAAACAATGATGATTCGGGTAAAGCTGGTCATCAGCATCACGAACGCTGGAATGAAGCTCAGCGCCGTCATGATCAGAAGAATTTGCAGGCTGACCGAATACTCCTGCTGGCCGTCCGCACCGTTGGACAGGGTAATCGCCGGGATCGACAACGGATCGGCGGCGAACGCCAAAGGCGCTGCCAGCACCAGCACAAGCGTCAACAGAATGCGCAGCATTACTTCTTATCCTTCTGAACCTTGTTGCCCATCAAGTCCATCAAACGCTGTGCAAACTCGGAATTCACTGGCTGACGCTCGGGCACCTGCACAGGCTGGCTAAGCACATGCAAAGGTGTGATTCGCCCAGGTGTAACACCCAGCAGAATCTGCTCGTTACCCACCTGAATGAGCATCAGACGGTCGCGTGGGCCGATGGCCCGCGAACCGACCAATTCAATAACCTGAGCATTGCCCGGTACGCCGCGCTGAACCCGGCGCATCAGCCAGGCCAAAGCAAAAATGAGACCGACCACCAATAGCAGCCCGAACAGCAACTGCACGATTTGCCCGCCCATGCCGGACGACAACGCAGCATTTGCCTGAGGAGCCGCAGCCTGCATTGCAGGCTCGGCTGCCAGAGCACTCAGCGGCATGGCAAGCAAGACAGTGACCGCTTTTATCACCTTCACTAGCGCAGCTTCTTGATACGTTCGCTTGGGCTGATCACATCAGTCAGGCGGATGCCGAACTTCTCGTTGACCACCACCACCTCGCCATGCGCGATCAACGTGCCATTGACCAACACATCAAGCGGCTCACCCGCCAGACGATCCAGCTCGATCACCGAACCCTGGTTAAGCTGCAGCAGGTTGCGGATGTTGATATCGGTACTGCCCACTTCCATGGAAATGGATACAGGGATATCCAGGATCACGTCGAGGTTCGGACCATCCAGAGTTACCTGAGCATTGCTCTTGGGCACGCTACCGAACTCTTCCATGGCCATACGGCTGGAAGCTGCCGAGTTTCCGGCGTCCGCAGCGAGCAACGCATCGATATCGCTTTGACCGTCATCACCTGTTTCTTCCAGTGCTGCAGCCCACTCATCGGCCAGCGCCTGATCATCAGCAGACGTCATATCGTTTTCATCAGCCATCGGTTGTCCTCGGTGAACATTGATTCAGTTGCACAAAAATTTTCGGCGGTAGAAAAACTCAACGCCGCTCTATCGGCTCGATGACCTGCAACGCCAGATTGCCTTGATGCGATCCCAGCTTGACCTTGAATGAAGGCACGCCATTGGCACGCATCACCATCTCGTCAGGCATCTCAACCGGGATAATGTCACCCGGCTGCATGTGCAGGATGTCGCGCAACAGCAACTGCCGACGGACAACCGTCGCGCTCATAGGCACCGCGACATCAAGCACATCCTGCTTGAGTGCGTTGATCCAGCGCTCGTCCTGGTCATCCAGATCGGACTGAAAGCCCGCATCGAGCATTTCCCGAATAGGCTCGATCATCGAGTAAGGCAAGGTAACGTGCAGATCGCCGCCACCACCGTCCAGCTCGATATGGAAAGTCGAGACGACAACCGCTTCGCTTGGGCCGACGATGTTGGCCATGGCCGGGTTCACTTCGGAGTTGATGTACTCGAAGTTCACTTCCATGATCGCCTGCCAGGCCTCTTTCATATCGATGAAGGCCTGGTCGAGCACCATGCGCACCACACGCAGCTCGGTTGGCGTGAATTCACGCCCTTCAATCTTGGCGTGACGACCGTCACCGCCAAAGAAGTTATCCACCAGTTTGAACACCAGCTTGGCATCAAGGATAAACAGCCCGGTGCCCCGCAGCGGTTTAAGCTTGACCAGGTTGAGACTGGTCGGAACGTACAACGAATGCACGTACTCGCCAAACTTCATCACCTGCACGCCGCCCACCGCCACGTCAGCGGAACGACGCAACAGGTTGAACATGCTGATACGTGTATAACGGGCGAATCGCTCGTTGATCATTTCCAGGGTCGGCATCCGACCCCGCACGATCCGGTCCTGACTGGTCAGGTCGTAGCTTTTAATGCTGCCGGGCTCAGCAGCATTCTCGGTTGCAACCAGACCGTCGTCCACGCCGTGCAACAGCGCGTCGATCTCATCCTGGGACAGCAGGTCTTGCACGGCCATGTCGTGTTCCTACTGCAGTACGAAGTTAGTGAAAAGCAGTTGCTCGATCACGGTTTTACCCAGTTCTTTCTGGGCGACCTCCTGAACACTGGCCGTCGCTTTCTGACGCAGCATTTCCTGACCTATCGGTGAGGCTAGCTGGTCGAAGGGAATACCTGCAAAGAGCATCACCAGATTATTGCGAATGACTGGCATGTGTACTTTCAATGCATCCAGGTCGGGCTGATTGCGCGCCAGCATGGTGATGCTGACTTGCATGTAGCGCTGACGACCATTGGAGTTGAAGTTGACCACGAACGCCGGGGTCATCGCTTCAAAGACAGCAGGATGTTTTGCATTGGGGTCCGCCGCAGCAGCAGCTGCCGGATCCACTTTAGGCTCGGAGCTGTGCATGAAGAACCATGTCGCGCCTACTGAAAGGCCAACTGCCAGCAATAAAGCCACTACCGCAACGATGATGAGCTTGAGTTTGCCTTTCGAGCCAGGTTCTTTAACTTCGTCGCTCTTCGCCATGCCAATAATCCGTCACTATTCGGGGGGTTCGCTAATGCGTGACAGAGGGAGAGCAAGTGTTATGCCAGAGTTGGGAGAGGATGAGCAGGAAGGGAGTTTTAGTGACGGGATATTTCAAGGGTTTATGTATTTCCAGCACTCTGCAGCACTCGTTGCGCTGCAGGAGCTACCCCGATGTCCATGACTCAGCGCTGTCGCGGAGCAAACATTGGACTGGAGCTCACCGAAGTTACGAGGCCAGCGATAGCGGCTTGGCTGACACTACGCCATCGCTGGCCTCGTAACCTCGGTGAGCTCCTACAAGACAGCGTTCAATCTGGAAGATTGCGCTTTGTTCGACGAGAGCTTTCAGGCGCTTGCTGAACGACAGCCCCAACCATCAAGCGTAGTAATCGATCTCGCTGGTACCCACGACTCGCTGGGCTGGCTGGCTGATCGCTACACCAGTATCTGCATCGCCACCGTCAACCGAACCATCGACGCCATTGACGCCCGAGCCACCGTTGCCAGTACCACGAGCATTATTTGCCTGCTCTTGCTGCTGAGCCTGGTTCTGCTGGTTGCGAGACTGGTCAGACACGTTCACATCCACTTGCCCCATGCCTTGCTGGGAAAAGGACTCACGCAGACGCGACATCTGGCTTTCCAGTGCCTCTCGCACACCAATATGCGCACTCATGAAGGTCACTTGAGTCTGCTGATCCGGCGCCATGTTGATACGAATATCAAGACGACCCAACTCGGCAGGTTCCAACTGGATATCTGCCGACTTGAGGTTCTGACTCGACAGATACATGACACGCTCAACGACACCTTCGCTCCAGCCACTCTGATGCATCGCCAGTGGCTGATTCATCAGCGGCACTGCTGGTGCCGCCGCACGCGGCTGCTGCGCTGCCTGACTCAAAGCAGCGAGGCGATCAGCAAAGTTGTCCACACGCGTATCGCCCGCGCTGTCTTTGACATCCTTCAGGCCGCTATCGAGCAAACCCTCAAAAGACTTGTCGCTACTTTCGGTACTCGGGTCATCGGAAACGGTGCGCTGGTCATCCAGAGCTGCCAGGTTATTGGCGAGCTGCGATGGATCAGCCGCGGCATTATCTGTTTTTGCACCCTTACCCGGCTGAGCAACTGCGTTGGCATTATGCGACTGCTGAGCCTGCTGCGCCTTGGCGGCGGCATTCTCAAGGGCAAACTGTAGCGCAGGCATATCGTCGAGAGGATCAGCATTCGGGTCAAAAGACGCTTCGGCCGGGCCGGTGACCTGCGCCACCTGAGCGGGGGTGGCTGGCGCGACTTCCAGTTTTGACTTATCGGCATCAGGCTGAGCGATGGCCTGGCTTGCCAATGCCTGCAAGGCAGGGTCAAGGGCCGGATCCAGAGCAGGGTCAACGGCCGGCTCGGGCGTCAACGCCTGCAAGAGAGCCGGATCGACTTGTTCATCACTCGACTGAGTGTCGTCTTCAGCGGCAACCGGCTCGACAGGCAATGCATTGCCGCTATCGGCAACCGTCGTCGACTCTGAAGCGGCAGTGTCGTCCTTGTCCGCAGCACCCTTGTCCGCCACAGACTTGTCTTTTTCAGCAGCAGGTTTGGCCTTGACCGGGGCATCATTGCCCGCGGCGGATTTAGCCTGAGCCTGCTTGGCGTATACGTCAGAGAAGCTGGAGTTGTCGTCCTTGCCACTGTCGGCCGGCTTGACTGTGTTATTGGCTGAACTGGTCTTCGACGCCGCCACAGGGGTGGTTTGAAGAAGAGCATTGGTGGCGAGGGGCATGTCGATCTCCGCAAAAACAGCTGATTACAGAGAACATAGCAAGATATGGGCCAGATACTCTCTGGAGTAACAACGAAGCAGAATCAGGGGTGCGCGATAAAAAACTGGCGCTCGGCGTCGAATAACCGGCGCACCGTGCTGTATTCGTGATCAAGTGCAGCCAGCAATTCGTCAAGACCGGCACTGTCGTCGCGACGGCTGCGCTCTTCAAGCTCCCGGCATAAGTCGGCAAGGCGGATTGCGCCCATGTTGCTGCTACTGCCTTTGAAGCTGTGAGCCATCATGCTCAGCTCCTGAAGGTCGAACGCCTGCGCCCCCATAAGCTGGCGCAAACGGGAGATACGGTACTCAGCGTCTTTGATAAACACATCAAGGAGAGTCGGATACTCGTCTTCCATGACTTCCTGCAACGTAGTCAATACGCTGTAATCCAGATGAACTACCGACACCTTGTTCACTCCCTGATCAAGAATCCGGGGGCTATGCCTTGGCTCCCCAGCAAAATTCGACGCGTGCGGTCCGTCCGTCCGTAGACCACGAGGCCGTTTCACTCAGCTCCCGCACCAGCGCAAGACCGCGACCGTACAGCTCATCGACCACCGGCGGCAACGCAAGAATTGTATCAACATTGAAACCCTTACCACTGTCCTCCACCCGCACACTCAAACGACCACCCTCTCCCTCTGGCGTGACGTTGAAATGCAGACGGATATAGCCACTGTCCAGAGCAGCCAGACGCGCTGCCCGCTGCTGATAGTAGCTGGCGAATCCTGACGCACTACTTTTCAGCGTTGAATCCAGGCCTAAAACCCCGTGCTCCAGCGCATTGCTATAAAGCTCAGTGAGCACACTGTACAGCGCACCGCTCTGACTGCGCAGGCCATGCACCTCGAGCAGCAACTGCAACAAGTAAGGCAGAGGATTGAAACGCCTGAGGGTCGAAGCCCTGAACTCGAACGTGGATGACCAGTCCAGTGGCGTAGAGGTGCCGCTGTCTGAGTAGGTCACGGCTTGTGCGCCCATTTCCGCCTGCTCTACAGCGATGATTTCCACCATGCTGACGTCATCGCGGGCCTGACCACCGAAGGCATCCAGCGCCTGCTGAATTTCCGAAATCAGCAACCGGGGTTCGCGATTGGCAGCAAATACTTCATGCAAGCGCTGCACACCAAACAGTTGTTCTTTGCTGTCACTGGTGTCGATAACCCCGTCAGAGAGCAGGAATACCCGATCCCCCGGAGCGAAGGGATACACCTCAGTCTCATCATCAAACGAAGCCGAGTCCAACACCCCAAGCGGCAGATGCCGGGACACCAGCGCGGTACGCTCACCCGTGGCAGCACTCAGAAGATAACCGTCGGGCAGGCCGCCATTCCAGACCTGAAACTGTTGTTGCTGGAAGTTGATGCAGAGCAGGGTTGCGCAACAGAACATGTCCACTGGCAGGATGCGCTTAAGCTTGGCGTTCATTTCACGCAGGGTTTCGGCCAGACCGAAGCCCTTGGCCGTCATACCGTAGAACACCTCTGCCAGCGGCATTGCACCGACCGCAGCGGGCAAACCGTGCCCGGTGAAATCCCCTAGCAGCATATGCATATGCCCGGCTGGCGTGTAGGCAGCGAGGAGCAAGTCACCGTTAAACAACGCGTAAGGCGACTGCAGATAGCGAATATTGGGCGCGTCCAGGCAACCCGAATGAGCGACCTGATCGAAAACCTCCTTGGCCACTCGCTGCTCATTCAGCAGGTAATCATGATGCCGCGAAATAAGATCGCGCTGCCGCAGGACAGTCTCCTGCAGCAACCGCAGGCGATTCATGGCGTTGATTTTGGCGTTGAGGACGGTCTGGTTGTAAGGCTTCGCAATAAAGTCGTCGCCCCCGGCGTCCAGGCAACGAGCCAGCGCCGCCCCCTCCGTCAGAGACGTGAGGAAAATGATCGGTACCAAGGCCTCACCGGCCAGTTCCTTGATGCGCCGGGCAGCTTCGAAGCCATCCATCACCGGCATCATCGCGTCCATCAGGATCATCTGCGGCCGATCAGCCTCAAACAGTGCGACCGCCTCCGCACCGTTGGCGGCGCACAGCACTCGATGCCCCTGGCGAGCCACAATAGTGGACAGCAGCAGGCGATCACTGGCGTTGTCGTCAGCGATCAGGATGCATAAGGATTCGCTGGAGGATGGCAAGGTCTCACTCAACCTATCTGGAACAGCTTCGAGAAATTGGAAATGGTCAGGATGGTGATGACATCGGCACTGCAGTTGGCCAGACGAATGCGTGAGCGCTCGCCACCGGCGTGGTCACGCAATAGCAAAAGCATCCCCAGTGCCGAACTGTCCAGGTAGTTGGTACCGCGCAGGTCAACGACATAACGCAGCTCGCTGCCCAGATGTTCATAGGCTTCACGGAAGTCCTGATGGGAAGCAAAATCAAAGCGCCCGGAAATAAAAATGGTCAGTTGCTGACCGTCAGGTGAAAGCTCAGAAGTGACCGGCATGTAAAATTCCTGAGTGAGGCGTGCGTCACGTAATCAAGGTTTAGCACTGGCTGGTGATATCTGCAATTTTCTCTGTGGGAGCTGCATTGCAGTTTAATAATTTGCGATATATCCGAACGAACACTGCGGTTAAAACGGCGCATGCCTTGGCAGCCGCTGCGAAAGCTCATCCAGTAGTTTTTGCTCGCGCTTGTCCTCAAGCTGTCGTGCTTCGTCGATATAGCGCTGGACCAGTTTGCGCAAGCCTTCGACCCGGGCGTACGCCTGCTGCCAGGTGCCGCGCGCCTTATCAAGGTTGTCCTGATGCCAGGCCAGGCTTCTGCGCTGCTGATCAACAGCGGTATCCAGCTGAGTAAGGAAGCGCTGATAACCCATCAGCCATTGCCCGGAGACGCCATGGGCGCCTTTGTCGATCCATTGCTGCTGATAGTCGAGGCGAAACTGCTCAAGGTCGTTGAGCTTGCCTTCCGCCACGCGCACCTGCCCTTGAAAGTGCCCCAGACTCTGGGCAGCCTTGCGCTCCGCGTTCTCGGCCATATCCACCACGGGCGCCAGGCGCGCTGCGCGACTTATGGCCATGGTCTATCAACCACCCGCAGCCGGGCTGAACACTGCCGCCAACTGCGCACTGCTGTTTTCCATGCTTTCATTTTCATTGAGCCCTTGGCGCAGATAGCGCACAAGCACGGGCTGCAAGTGAATCGCCAGGTCAGTTTCCCGATCACCGCCCGCCACATAAGCGCCGACACTGATCAAATCGCGACTTTGTTGATAGCGTGACCACAACTGTTTGAAATGCTGCGCCTGATTCATGTGATCAGGGGTGACCACTGCGGGCATGACCCGGCTAATGGAGGCTTCGATGTCGATCGCCGGATAGTGCCCCTCTTCAGCAAGGCGGCGGGACAACACAATGTGACCGTCCAGTACGCCACGCGCGGAGTCCGCAATGGGGTCCTGCTGGTCATCACCCTCGGACAACACGGTATAAAACGCAGTAATCGAGCCACCACCCGCCTCGGCATTACCGGCGCGTTCCACCAGCTTGGGCAATTTGGCAAATACCGACGGCGGATAACCTTTGGTCGCAGGAGGCTCGCCAATCGCCAGGGCAATCTCCCGTTGAGCCTGAGCAAAACGCGTCAGAGAATCCATCAGCAACAGGACGTTTTTACCCTTGTCGCGGAAATACTCGGCGATTCGCGTGCAATACATGGCAGCACGCAAACGCATCAAAGGCGCATCGTCCGCAGGAGACGCAACCACCACCGAACGCTTGAGTCCTTCCTCACCCAGGCTGTGCTCGATGAACTCCTTAACCTCACGACCCCGCTCACCGATCAGGCCGACAACAATGATGTCTGCCTCGGTGAAGCGCGTCATCATGCCCAACAGAACGCTTTTACCGACGCCGGTACCGGCGAACAGCCCGAGACGCTGACCACGACCCACCGTCAACAATCCGTTGATGCTGCGAATGCCCACGTCCAGAGGCTGACTGATGGGGTTGCGCTTCAATGGGTTGATGGTAGGCCCGTCCATAGGCACCCAGTCTTCAGCCTTCATGGCGCCCTTGCCATCGAGGGCGCGACCGGCTCCATCAAGCACCCGCCCCAGCATGCTCATGCCCATCGGCAAACGGCCGGTATCTGCCAAAGGCACCACTCGGGCCCCCGGGGCAAGACCGGCCACACTGCCTACAGGCATCAAGAAGATTTTACTGCCGGAAAACCCCATCACCTCGGCTTCAACTTCAACCGGGTGGTGACTGTCATCGTTGACCACCACGCAACGGCTACCCATCGCCGCCCGTAAGCCCTCGGCTTCCAGCGTCAGGCCGACCATGCGCAGCAGGCGACCTTCCACGACAGGCTGAGCGGGCAACTCGACGTTTTCGGCATAAGACCCGAGGCGCTTGCCGAAGCTGGTGCGATCAAGGCGCATCGGATTTCTCGACGTCAGGGCTGACAGCGCCAGTCACGACCGGCTCGGCCTCCAGTTCCAGGCTGAGGTCCGGACTCGCCGGATGCAGAGACTGCTCGTGCATCTGGTCATACATTTTGGCAATGGCCAGGCTAAGACGAGTTTCGATGCTCGCATCTATCCGGCTATGTTCCGTTTCGATCCGGCAACCACCGGCCTGCAGCGTTTCATCTTCAACAATGCGCCACGTTTCTTCATGACGCTCACGCAGGGCTTTAACCACTTCAAAGTCCTGCGGGTTGATGAAGATCCGCACATTGCTTGCGCCCATAGGCAAAAGCTTCAGTGCGTCGCGCAATACATTGCCGATCTGCCGCGAGTCAGTGGTCAGCTCACGCTGAATGACCTTGCGGGCAATGTGCTCGACCAGATGAATGACCGAGCGCTCGATCTGCTTGTCCTGCTCGGCAATCGGGTCAAAAAGCTGGCTCATCAAGAGGTCAAGGCTCGCCAGCTTGCTCTTCAGCGCAACGTCGGCTTCCTGGCGCACTTTGAGTTGAGTGCTGTGAAAGCCTTCTTTTTCGCCCGTGGCAAAACCTTCGTTGTAAGCCTCCTGACGGATGCTCTCCAACTCTTCGAGGGTCAGCGGCTGAACTTCTTCCAGCGGGACTTCTTCGATGGCATCAACCGGCTCTTCAACGACCGGTTCGGGCTCGGGTTCAGGCTCTTGATAGGGATCGAAACTGGGCAGCGACCAGACGTCAAAACCGCCGACGTCCTTGGCGCGGATAAGCTCGCTGACCGGTTCTTTGTTGGAGCTGGACATGGATAGTGCCTTAGAGTCTGTATTGTTTCAGCGCAGGCGCATGGCAGGTGACATTGCCAGGCCAGACGGTGGACACCGGGGAACGCGTCCCCGGTCAGTTTCTCCGACGGAACGTCAACAGACTAGATCATTTCCTCGCCGCCCTTGCCACCCAGAACGATTTCCCCTGCTTCGGCCATACGGCGAGCAATAGTGAGGATCTCTTTCTGCGCGGTTTCCACGTCGCTGACGCGGACCGGGCCCTTCGCTTCCAGATCGTCGCGCAGCAGTTCGGCGGCACGTTTGGACATGTTCTTGAAGATTTTCTCTTTGATCGCCTCGTCGGAACCCTTTAGGGCCAATACCAGTACGTCCGAAGAAACCTCGCGCAACAGCGCCTGGATGCCACGGTCGTCCACGTCCGACAAGTTGTTGAAGACAAACATGAGGTCTTCGATCTGCGTCGACAGATCTTCGTCGACCTCGCGGATCGAATCCATGAGCGCGCCTTCGATGGAGCTGTCGAGGAAGTTCATGATATCTGCAGCACGCTTGATACCACCCAGGGTAGTACGCGACGTGTTGGCGTTACCGGAGAACTGCTTCTCGAGAATCTGGTTCAACTCTTTAA
Source organism: Pseudomonas maioricensis (assembly GCF_022790535.1). Classification (GTDB taxonomy): domain Bacteria; phylum Pseudomonadota; class Gammaproteobacteria; order Pseudomonadales; family Pseudomonadaceae; genus Aquipseudomonas; species Aquipseudomonas maioricensis. The sequence continues at coordinate 277,260 of NZ_LOHG01000007.1, read as the reverse complement.
GTGCGGCAGGCTGCACGGTATTGAGCGAAGACACGCGCAGAATAATATCCAGACGCACCTTATGGTCGAAATGACCGAGCACTTCACCCGCCTGGTCAGCATCCAGGTAAGCAACCACAATAGCCTGGATCTGCGGGTGCTCGAAACGGATGACGTCTGCCACAGCACGTGGCTCCATCCACTTCAGACTGTCCAGACCGCTGGTGTTGCCACCCAGCAGAATCCGGTCGATCAAGCCGTTCGCTTTGTCCTCGCCCAATGCCTGAGTCAGCATTTTGCGGATATAGCCATCCGAGCCGACGCCCAGGCTAGTCTGATCGCCGACAATTTCGACGAACTCAGTCATCACCTCTTCGACCTGCTCGCGATGCACGTTACGCATCTGCGCCATCGCCACGCCGACGCGCTGAACTTCCTTGGGCCCCATGTGACGCAGAACCTGCGCAGCATCGGTTTCACCCAGGGAAAGCAGCAATACGGCGGCTTTCTCGACTTTGCTCAGTTTGGCTACGACGGCTCGATCATTCATCAGTGTTAATCCACTCTTTCACAACCTGGGCCACACGACCCGGATCTTCAGCCACCAAGCTCTTGATTGCATTCAGCTGTGCGTCATAACCCTCGGTCGGGCTAGGCAACAGAATGCTTTGCGGGCCGCCCAGGCTGACACGGTCATTGGACAGCTCATCAGAACCGCCACCCATGCCACCAAAACCACCCGTACCGTCGTCAAAACCGGCGAGCTCTTTGCTCTTGCCATTGGTGATGTTGTTCAACACCGGACGCAGCACACCAAACACCAGAACCAGAATGAAGATGACACCCATGGCCTGCTTGACGATGTCCCAGAACCATTGTTGCGAGTAGAACGGAATATCCGGAATCAGCTCGCCCTGCTCGGCCGAGAACGGCACGTTGACCACGCTGACACTGTCTCCACGGCTGGCATCAAAACCGACGGCGTTCTGCACGAGGCGTGTGAAGCGATTAAGATCTTCTGCACTCCATGGCGAACGAGTCGTTTCGCCGTTCGCCGGGTTGATCTTGACCTGATCATCAACCACCACGGCAACCGACAGACGATTCAAACGTCCCTGCTGTTGCTTGGTATGGCTGATGGAACGGTCCAGCTCAAAGTTTTTGGTCGACTGCACGCGCTTGTCAGCCGGGTATGGAGCCAAGGCTGGCTGACCAGTGGCCGGGTCCATGATCTGCTGACCATTGGCATCCAGCAGCGGCTGACCAGGAGCAATGGCTGCAGCAGCACCCGCTGCACCACCGCCAGCGGTTTGCGGCGCAGTTGCTGGCCCTGGCGGCTGGTTGCTCAACGCACCCGGAACACCTGAAGGCCCCGAACTGCTTGAGCGCTGCTCATTGACCGACTGCTCACTGCGCAACGCAGGCTGATCAGGGTTGAAGCTTTCCGCGGTGGATTCAACAGCACTGAAATCCACATCGGCGGAGACTTCGGCCTTGTAACGATCGGTACCCAGTACCGGACGCAAGATATTCTGTACGCGCTGAGTCAGCATGCCTTCCATGCGGCGCGCGTAATCGAATTGCTTGCCCGCCATGGTCAGTTCGGAGTTTTCCGCCTGATCAGAAAGCAGATTGCCCTTCTGATCGACCACAGTGACCTGCGACTTGGTCAACTCAGGAACACTGGTCGCCACAAGATTGACGATTGCCATGACCTGAGCGGGCTCAAGTGAGCGACCCGGGTACAACTCAACCAGAATCGAAGCCGTCGGCTTGCGGTCATCACGAACGAACACCGAGCTTTTCGGGATCGCCAGGTGCACGCGGGCACCCTTGATATTGTTCAGCGAGGAAATAGTCCGCGCCAGCTCACCTTCAAGGCCACGGCGATAGCGCGTGGCTTCCATGAACTGACTGGTACCCAGCCCCTGATCCTTATCGAGAATTTCAAAGCCGACGTTGGCGTCGGTCTGCGCAATACCAGCGGACGCCAGCTGGATACGGGCGCGCTGCACGTCATCAGCTTTCACCAGCAAAGCACCGGAATTAGGCTCTACCGTGTAGGCAATATTGGCGTTGGTCAGCGTGTCCATGACCTGCTTGGCGTCCATCCCGGCCATGCTGCCGTAGAGCGGACGATAATCAGGTTGCTGTGACCAGAGCACCACGGCAAAGCCGATGGCGACACTGGCAGCCAGGCCGACCATAAGGCCAACCTGACGCAGCATGGTCATCTCGGAAAGGTTTTCCAGAAAGGCCAGACCGAACAACGGCTTGCCTGAAGGAGCGCCTGTCTTGGCCGGAACGCTATCGGCGAGTGTTTCTGCCATGACTCAATACGTCCTTAAACCGGCATCTGCATGATGTCTTGATAAGCCTGAACCAGTTTGTTCCGAACCTGGGTCAAGGCCTGAAAAGACACACTGGCTTTCTGCGACGAGATCATCACGTCGGTGAGGTCGACGCCGCTCTTGCCAATCTCGAAAGCGCTGGACAGCTGACTGGAAGCCTGCTGAACGTCATTGACCTTGTTAACGGCCTGACCAAGCATGTCGGCAAAGCTGCTGGAGCCGATTTGCGGCGTGGCTGCTGCCTTGGGCGCAGCCATGGCGTCCATCTGCATGGAACGCATGTCCAACATCAAGCGATTAAATTCAACACCTTGGCTCATGGACGTTTCTCTCATAAGGGCCGCAAATTTTTGACACCGAGTCAGCGGTCATTAATGTCAAAGCAACAAGAGTGCCAGCTGCATAGCAGCATTTGGCCATCAAGCTACATCAATCTATGTGTTAGTTGTGCCAAACCTTGCTCTGAATCAGTATTTACGGGACTCAGTTGAGGCCAACCAAGTCACTGAATTATTAATCTGCGACAAATCCACGCAGTCTGGAGATACAGTATCGGCAAAGGTCGGCAAAACATCAGGTCGCAAACAAATAACCTTCTACATCCATCCCCGCATCACGCATCTGCGCCAATTTGTAGCGCAAGGTACGGGGGCTGATACCCAGGCGCTCAGCAGCCTCTTTGCGACGGCCACGTTCGGCGCGCAACGTATCAATGATCATCTGAAATTCTCGACGGCGCAGGTCATCGCCCAGCGCTCCGGCCGAATCAGACCCCGCCAATTCCAGCGGAGCCGGCACTGCGCCGGGCGAAACGACCGCCGTCGGCGAACTGACAGTGAGGCTTGCAGGCACCGGCGCAGGCGCATAGACAACAGGCCCGGTGAGGCAAAAATCTTCAGCCTGAATGACGCCACCCTGCTGCAAAATCAAAGCCCGCTGCACGGCGTTATCAAGCTCGCGAACATTGCCCGGCCAGGCATAGCCCACCAGGCAGGCTTGTGCCTGCGCGGACAGCCGGACAGGAGCGTGTTTCATTTTATTGGCATGCTTGGCCAACAGACGCTCGGCAAGCGGCAGAATATCGGCGGTCCTTTGACGCAGTGGCTGCCACGCAAGCGGGAATACCGAAAGACGGTAATACAAATCCTCGCGGAAGCGACCCGCTGCAACTTCACCGGCGAGATCGCGGTTCGTGGTCGCTACAACCCGGATATCCAGAGTGATGGTCTTCTTACCGCCGACCCGCTCCACTTCCCGCTCCTGCAGCACGCGAAGCAGCTTGGCTTGCAGCCCCAACGGCATTTCGGAAATTTCATCCAGCAGAATAGTGCCGCCATCAGCCTGCTCGAACTTGCCCGCCTGAGCCGCAATAGCGCCGGTAAATGAACCCTTCTCGTGACCGAACAAGGTGGCTTCCAGCATATTGTCTGGAATCGCAGCGCAGTTAATTGCGATGAAAGGCTTATCAGCGCGCGGCGAGTGCTGATGGATAAAACGCGCCAGCACTTCCTTGCCCGTCCCGGATTCACCGGAAATCAGAACAGTCGAATCACTTTTCGCCACACGACTGGCCAGATTGAGCAACTGCGCGCTGGCCGGCTCGACCGCCACAGGACCGTCATTTCCCGCTGGCCCCAAACGACCCAACGCATGACGCTCGACCAGCGCCAGTAAAACCCTGGGCTCAAACGGCTTGACCAGATAATCGGCTGCACCGTGACGCATGGCATCCACCGCCCGCTCAACCGCGCCGTGAGCCGTCATCAGGAGAACCGGCAACTGCGGATGACGCTCCCGCAGCAGGCTCAGCAATTGATGACCGTCCATTCCGGGCATATTGACGTCGCTGATCACCAGACTGAAAGACTCGTCAGCAGCAGCCAGCAACGCGTCTTCAGCGCAGGCGACGGCGTGATAGAGATGTCCCGCCAACTCAAGGGTATCGCCCAGCGCCTCTCGCAATGAGCGGTCATCCTCGACCAGCAATACCTTGATAGCCATCAGCAGATTCCCTTAGCAGTGCCAGCGGGGACCAATGGCAGTGTGACAATTGCACAGGTACCACGCCCCACGCGGGACTGATACCGCACACCGCCCTGATGCGCACGGGTAACCGCTGTAACCACCGCCAGACCAAGGCCAGTGCCCGTGGTCTTGGTGGTAAAGAAAGGCTCGCCGATGCGAGCCAAAGCCGCAGCATCGATGCCACTGCCGTTATCACTGACGCAAATCCGCAAAACATCACCACGTGCGTACGCATGGATTTTCAGGCGAGTACGCCCGGTACTGGCCTGCACGCCATTTTCCACCAGATTGAGCAGCGCCCCGACTAGCGTGTCGCGGTTGCACAAGAGCTGCCCCTCGACACTGTCGCACTGCCAACGCACCGACAGGCCCTGAGTATGCGTTTGCGCCGCAGACTGCAGCGTCTGGAACAACTCATTCGGAGCGATACGGTCAGTCAACGGCAGCTCGCCACGAGCAAACACCAGCATGTCGCGAACCTGATGCTCCAATTCGTGCAGGCGCTCCTTGAGCCGCCCGGCAAAACGTTGCTGGGTTTCCACCGGCAACTGCTGCTCCGTCAAATGGCTGGCATAGATCAGTGCGGCAGACAGTGGCGTGCGGATCTGATGCGCCAACGAAGCAACCATTCGGCCCAACGACGACAGGCGCTCATGGCGCGCCAGTTGCCCCTGCAAACGACGGGTTTCGGTCAGGTCATTGAGCAAAACCAGTTGACCCGGCTCGGCATCCAGTGAGCGCGTGGAAATGGACAGGCGACGCCCATCCTTGAGGGAGATTTCATGACCGTCGTCTTCACGCGGCGCGAAACAGCGGCTGATGACATGCCGCCAGAGTTCACCTACCAAGGGTTGTCCAAGCAGATCCACCGCCGCAGGGTTGGCTTCACGCACCACGCCCATGGCGTCGATCACGATCACGCCGCCAGGCAGCAGGTCGAGCAGGTTCTGCAGCCGGAACGCCAATCGCTCCTTTTCTGCAAGCTCCTGCATACGCTGAGCACTGACCACCGCCAGCTCGCCTTTGAGCTCCGTAACCCGCGCTTCCAGCAAACTGTAGGAATCCGTCAGTTGCGACGACATCTGGTTGAACAGCTGGAACGCCTGTTCAAGCCCTTGACGACTTTCCAGCTCGAGGGACGGCGGCACTTGGAGTGCAAGGTCGGAAGACATCTGCTGAGCGGCCTGGGACATGGATAATCTCTCGCGTGGCGAACCGTCATTAAAAACGGTATGTTCCAGGAGACTTAGCAATCCTCGTGCCGAAAAAAAAGCCCCTGATAATTCAGGGGCTTGGCTTTATTCAGGCGATGTACGCGTCAATCATCCGCCTGTTCATCGCCCTCACGGCGACTCATGCCGTACTTACGCATTTTCTCTACCAGCGTGGTGCGACGAATCCTCAGACGTTCTGCTGCGCGAGCCACGATACCGCTGGCATCATCCAGCGCCTGCTGAATCAAGCCTTGTTCCAGCCCACCCAGATAATCCTTCAGGTCCAGACCTTCTGGCGGCAGAACAGCGCTATTGGCGAAGTTAGGCGTGTGGCCGTTGATTGCAACACGCTCTTCGAGATCGCTGCGTATACCTTCAACCATCTGCTCGTCTTCGTCGTCGACGTAACGGAATTTCTTCGGCAGCTCAGCGACACCAATCACACCATAGGGATGCATGATCGCCATACGCTCGACCAGATTGGCCAGCTCACGAACGTTACCCGGCCAGCCGTGACGACACAGGGACATGATGGCTGCAGAATTGAAACGGATTGAACCGCGCTTCTCGTGCTCCATGCGCGAAATCAATTCATTCATCAGCAGCGGAATGTCTTCAACCCGCTCACGCAAGGGAGCCATTTCGATCGGGAAGACGTTCAAGCGGTAGTAAAGGTCTTCACGGAAACTGCCAATCTCGATCATAGTTTCGAGATTTTTGTGTGTGGCAGCGATAATCCGTACGTCCACGCTTTGCGTCTTGTTGCTGCCGACGCGCTCAAACGTGCGCTCCTGAAGCACCCGCAGCAACTTGACCTGCATAGGCAGAGGCATGTCGCCGATTTCATCCAGAAACAACGTACCGCCATTGGCCAGCTCAAAACGCCCGGCACGGCTGGTAATAGCCCCGGTGAAGGCGCCCTTCTCGTGACCGAACAGCTCGCTTTCGAGCAGCTCTGCCGGTATCGCTCCGCAATTGACCGGTACAAACGGCGCATCACGACGCTTGGAGTGATAGTGCAGATTGCGCGCAACCACTTCCTTGCCCGTCCCCGACTCACCCAGGATCAACACACTGGCGTCAGTATCGGCAACTTGCTGCATCATCTGCCGGACATGCTGGATGGCGCGGCTGGTACCGACCAGGCTACGGAACAGATTAGGTTCGCGATGACGACCACGCTCACGCGCCTGGTCATACATTTCGCGGTAAACCTGAGCCCGGTGCAGCGAATCCAGTAGCTTGCTGTAGCTAGGAGGCATTTCCAGCGTGGAGAGCACACGGCGGCGCAAATCTTCAGGGAGCTCAGCGGAAGAAGAATTTTCTCCCAAAAGCAAAACAGGAAGGAACTCATCCCATGCTGCGACGGTCTTAAGCAGTCCTTGAAGACTGCCCGGCGCACTAACGGTGCCGACAAGCACGCAAAGCACTTCGCGAGTGGACGTAAGAGAGCCGACAACCTGCTGCCAATCCTGGCTTGAGCAGGAGAGATTTTCTTCGCCAAGAAAATTCAGAATTACCGCCAAATCACGGCGGCGCTGGCTGTCGTCATCGATCAGGAGAATCTTGATTTCACGCCACATGCAATAGCAACTTCCCTAGTCAACTCAATGCCCATACATGGGGCAGCTTGGTATCCCGGCCACTGCTTATACCGAGAACCAGAAAATAGTAAACATCGCTAGTTAAGTCAAAATACCGTAAACAGTCAAATTTATGGCGTAAAGCTTATTTTGACCAACCGGTCACGAATCAAACAGATGGTAAACCTTTGCTGCATTTTTGGCTTGGGTGATTTGCGTCATTTCGTCGACAATTGCCTGACGTTCGCCCGTTGCAGTGTCAATCAGCTGCCGATACACCGTCAATAACTCTTCCAGGTTATTACGCAACTCCGGCTCATTAGGCGTATCTTCACTAATGACATCCTCAACACAGGCACGACAGGCCAGATCCAGTTTGCCGATGGTTTCCCAATCGCGCTCAGCCAAGGCGCCAACCAGCGCTTCGCGAGTTTCTTCGATACGCTTGAGTGCAGCACTCATGTCAATACCCTCAGTACAACAGCTTCTTATTGATTTTGTTGATCAGCAATTGCATCCCAGCCTTCCTTGACCGTAATCAGCAAGCCTGCGACTTCATCCAGTATTTTCGGGTCATTCTTGACGTTCGCCTCAGTCAAGCGCTTCATCATGAAGTGATAAAGATTATCTTGATTACGCAATGCGTCAGTCGGATCTTTGTCCAGATCAAGGCCTTCGCGCAGGCCGCCAATAATGGCAATCGCCTTGCTGATAAAGATGCCTTTATTAGGCAGATCCTTGCGAGCCATTGCCCCCTTGGCTTGAGCCATGCGATCCAGGCCACCCTGCATCAACATTTGCACGAGACGATGAGGACTGGCTTCAGAGGTCTGAGCCTGAGAGCCAATCTTCTGGTACTGACGCAACGCTAACATAGGATTCATAGATAACCTCGTAACAACTCCAGGATTCACATAACCAAGCTATCGACGCCCAGTCAAAAAACTTTAGCCTAAAGCAAAAACCCGACACGGCGGTCGGGTTTTGGCAAGACACTTTACTTACGAAGCGTTCTTCTGAGCATTCATGGCCTCGAAGATCGAGGTAATGCTGGAGGCGGTAGCTTTTAACTGCCCTACCACAAGGTCCATGGCGTTGTATTTCTTGGTCAACGATGCAGTCAGGGACTCGACACGACGATCCAGCGCATCCTGCTGGGCCGTCAGTTGCGCCTGGGTTTTGTTCAGTTGAGTCGTCTTCTGCGCCAGGATCCCACCCGTTTGACTGAACGGGGTGATTGCCTTGGTGACACGAGCAAGCAAACCGGTATCGCCGGTGAACAGGTTCTGAACCTGCCCACTCAACTTCTTGTCGTTCATCGCAGCGGTGTATTTAACGTTATCCAACAACAGCGTACCGTTACCCTGCGTGGTAATACCCAATTGCGCGAGAGACCCCAGACCGCTGCTGCTGGTCGACGTCGCGATCTCACTGCGGATTGCAGCAAGCATGTTGCGTGGTGCCGAGTCGCCCGTCAGTTCCGCAGCAACAAATTCGCCTTTGGCGTTCGTCGAACCTTTGGTCAGCGTAGTCACCAGATTGACCAGCGTGTTGAAGGAGTTGACAAAGGTCTGCAATGAAGTTTTCAAACCGTCGGTGTTGGTTGCAACGGTGACGGTTGAGGACTTGAAGGTTGATGCATCAACACCGTTGCCACCCGATACCAGCTCAAGAGTAAGACCCGAGACAGCGCCCTCGACCTTGTTCTTGGCGCTGGTCAGTTCCAGGCCGTCGATGGTGAATTTGGCATCCTGAGCGAAGCCAGAAATCGACCCAGCGCCAGGAACCCCACCCGACGCTGTGTCATTCATCGTCTTGGTGCCATCAATGTCCAACAGCGTACCGAACGCGGCATCGCCCGCAACCTTGAGGTCGTTACCGGCACCGGTCGTCGTGGACGTAAACACCAGACGCGCGCCGTTTGCGTCGTTAATGATGTTGGCGCTGATGCCTTTACCCTGGAGCGAGGTGTTGATCGCGTTACGGGTTTCTTCCAGCGTGCCACCCTTGAGGGTGACATCATAATCAATGCCATTTTGAGTGATTGTCAGTTTACCACTCGGAATGGCACTTGCCTGAGCCGGGCTGATTGCGGCAGATGCCACCTTTGAGCCAGTTGCCAACTGCTTGACAACAAGATTGTACGTACCGTTTACCGCAGCATTGGTGGCAGTTGCCTTGGCCGTGGTTTCGGTCGAAGACGTAGCCGCAAACCCCAGAAACGCCGGAGTCGTCGTGCTGTTGAGCGCCTTCATCGAGTCTTGAAAAGCTGTCAAGGCAGACTGAAGCTTGGCCACGGCAGACAGGGACGCAGTCGTCTTACTGGTTTGCGTGGTGATCTGGTTCTGCTTCGCCGCTTTGTCCGAATCAACCAGGACCTTGACGATGTCACCGATATTCAGGCCGGAACCCAGACCCGTACTCGCGGAAATTGGACTTGCCATGTGCATCTCCCTTCAAGAGTGTTGCCGGTCTTTTGACCTTTTACCGCTTCATAAAACCCGCAACAAGTTTCGTGCCAGTACTCAGACTTCAGCTCTGAACAACAAACTGCTCGCATCGCTCAAGCTTTCAGCCAACTTCAACACTTCCTCATTGGGAATCTGCCGAATCACCAGACCCGAGTCGCTGGCAATAACTTTGACTACCAACCGGCCAGAGGATTCATCAGTCGAGAACTCGAGATTACGCTTGACCGACTGAAAGAACTTTTGAATGTCCTCCGCAGCAGCTTTTACATTTTCTTCGTTCTGAGACATATCCTGCTGAGAATTTTTACTTTCAGCCGAAGCAGCAACACTTGCGACAGAAGAGTTCTCTACCGACTTATCCACGACCGCAGCCGGAGTAGCAGCTGGCGTCGCCGGTTGAGCGGCAGGATAAGACAGGTTCAGCTTTACACTCATATCCATGACCATTACCTCCGAAAGTAAAAAAGCGAGAGAGCACGAATCGCACTCCCCCGCCAAAACTCATTCCGAAATTACTGAAGCAGTTTCAGTACAGCGGAAGGCAGTTGGTTAGCCTGAGCCAGGATAGCAGTGGAAGCTTGTTGCAGAGTCTGCTGCTTGGTCAGTTGTGCAGTTTCAGCAGCGAAGTCGGTATCTTGTACACGACCCAGTGCAGCACTGGCGTTTTCGTTGATGTTCTGCAGGTTGGAGATGGTGCTGGTCAGACGGTTTTGTGCAGCACCGAGGTCAGCACGAGTGGCGTTGATGATCGACAGAGCCGAGTCAATTGCACCCAGTGCGGCCGAGAATGCAGCTTCCGAAGCAGAGCTGGTGGCGCCGCTGATGCTGATTGCCGAACCAACGCCCAGTTTGTCAGCAGTGAAGCTGCCAGTCAGGGTCAGAGAGATCTGGTTGGAAGTACCGCTGTTGGAACCAACCTGGAAAGTCATGGTGCTGGCGGAACCGTCGATCAGGTTCTTGCCGTTCAGGTTGGTACTGTTGGCGATACGGGTCAGTTCTTCACTCATCTGAGTGAACTCTTTGTTCAGAGCGTCACGGTCAGTCGAGCTGTTGCTGTCGTTACGGGACTGAACAGCCAGTTCACGCATACGCTGCAGAATGTTGGTCGATTCTTGCAGAGCGCCTTCAGCGGTCTGAGCGATCGAGATACCGTCGTTGGCGTTTTTGATCGCCATGGTCTGACCGCGGATTTGCGAAGTCATACGGGTAGCGATTTGCAGGCCAGCAGCGTCGTCTTTAGCGCTGTTGATTTTCAAGCCCGAGGACAGACGAGTCATCGAAACGGAGAGAGCGTCAGTTGCCTTACCCAGGTTCTTCTGAGTGTTCAGGGATGCAACGTTGGTGTTTACTGTTAAAGCCATGATGAATTCCTCGTTGGATGAGTACTGCGGGCTTCCGGCCCCTGCAAGCGCCGGGTGTGCCTAGAGAACCTTCGTAATAGTTATCGTCGCAATAGCAAGTTGCTTGAGCGTTTTTTTGAAAAAAATTACTAGCAGACGGCCACCCCCTGTAAAACAAGGGCTTACCAGATAACCAACGGAAAAATGACGTCAGGAAAACGCTGCCGAATTGCCAGCAAGCGCCCTCTTTATGGGAATAAGCAGCAGAAGCGCCGCTCGGGAAAACCTACGATAGTGCGTAATCCGTAGGAGCGGCTTTAGCCGCGAGAGTACTGATGGTATGGCGCGTATGCCAACAAGCTAAACACTATCAACGAGGGAGCGCGGTGGACGCGCGCCCCTCCTACAGATCCCAGTCAGCCTTTATAGATAATGGCCGAACCCCAGGACAGGCCTACACCAAACCCGCTCAGCGCAACGCGGGTCCAGGTCGAATCCAGCACATGCTTTTCGAGCAGCAGCGGGATACTGGATGACACGGTATTGCCGGTCTCGACCATATCCTTGAGAAACTTCTCGGGTTTGTCTTCAAACCGGCGCGCCACCGCATCAACGATTGCCGCACTGCCTTGGTGAATGCAGAAAGCGTCGATGTCATCAGGCTGCAGACCGGAGTCAGCCAGCAGCTCGTGCAAATGCGCAGGGACTTTAAGCAACGCGAAGTTGAACACCTGACGACCGTTCATGAAGAACACACCATCGCTGACCTTCAAATGCGGCGCGCCGGAACCGTCGGTGCCGAACTTGGCCTTACCCAGTTGCCAGATGGCATCTTCGCCCATCCAGGTGGCCGTCGCGGCGTCACCGAACAGCATGGTGGTGTTTCGATCCTCGGGATTAACGATCTTGGAATACGGATCAGCAGTCACCAGCAAACCATTTTTCAGGCCAGCGGCTTCCATGAAGCCTTTGATCGCATAGATACCGTAAACATACCCGGAGCAGCCCAGGGAGATATCGAACGCTGCCACATTGGTCGACAGGCCAAGCTTGTCCTGGACAATGGCAGCGGTGTGCGGCAAACCTTCTTCATCACCGTTCTGAGTCACGACGATCAAGACATCAATGCTTTCACGGCTCAATTGCGGGTTATTGGCCAACAGTTTATTGACCGCCTCGACACAGAGATCCGACGTTTCCTGGCCAGCGTCTTTGCGCGGCAGAAAGGTGGAGCCGATCTTACCCAGGATAAATTCTTCATCCTTGTCGAACTTGGCACCTTGAGCGTAGTTATCCACACCGGCTGTGGGCACGTAACTCGCTATGCTTTTTATGCCAATCATCATGGCTTCCCGATTAGTAAACAGGTAAATATTCGTCCCACAAAAATCAGGGAGCTACCGAAAGAGGTGATTTGCGGGACATTTTCAGGGCGATGGGCACGTTAAGCAAGTCGGGCGCATGGCGTTCCCTGCAACACAATACAGTGAAGATGCACTTTATGACCCGCAGGTCACCAGATCCGCACGTTTTGACTAATTTTTGCCTTAACGAAAAAGCAGGCCATACGGCCTGCCTGAAATCCCACAATAATGAATGCAGAGCCAGAACTGCAGGGGATCTGAGACGACAAGCGCCCGATCCCGGCGCGGCCCTATGCCTGGATTGCACCCAGTGTGAAACCTGGGCCATCAAGGGCAAGATTGGAGTTGTAGGCCTCATCATGGGCGAACGGTCCAGGCCACTTATCCTTCAACGCCTCAAGAGTCGACTCGCTGGCGCGCACTTCGCCGGAGTGAACGACCTGCACATGAGGGGTCCAGACCGTCAAGTAACCTGCCTGAGCCGCCTTGAGGCACAGGTCGACGTCACCTAACTCATCGGCAAACTGACCTTCGTCCAGCCCGCCGACTGCATCGTAAAGCTCTTTGCCAATCATCAGACACGCCGACGACACCGCCGAATAGTTCTGCTCTACAACCAGGCGTTGCATGTAACCATGAGAGGTTTTCGGCTCGCCGACAAAAGCAGAACCGACGCCACCCTTGAGCCCCAGAATCAGACCCGCCTGAGTAACGGTGCCCTCCGGATCAATTAACCTGACGCCTACTACACCCACTTCCGGGCGTTGAGCCTGATTGAGTAACGATTCGATCCAGCCTACGTTAACAATCTGGCTTTCGGCATCCATCAGAACCAGGTACTCACCTTTGGCTTCCTGGCTGACACTGTTGCGCAAGACAGCGGCGCTCAGACGCTGATCGCTTTTGAACACACGAACTCGATTGGAGCTTTGCTCCTGTTGATCGAGCCATGCCAACAGTCCGGCATCACCGCTGTTGTTATCGCAGATCAGCACTTCGTAACGCTGATAGCGTGTACGTTGCAGGATGCTCTGCAGGCAGCGCTGCAATTCAGGGAGGTTATCGCGACTTTCAAGCAGGATCGATACGGTCGGGCGAACGGCATGGCGATAATCGATCTTGAAGGTTCCGGACAACGCGGAGCTGACTTCAGCCCTGTAGCCGCGATTGGCCAGATGGCGGGTCAGTGCTTTTTGTTCATCCTCATTGACCTCCAGCTCGGGAGCGTCACAGATCAGCAACGGCTCGCTCAGGTGAGCCAGGCCGCTCATTCCGCCTTGCTCAATCAAACGCAGCAGGAGGTCAAGTTCAATTGCGCCGGAGAGCTCACGGGAATATCCACCGGCCTCAAGCATGGCCTGCTGGTTAATCAGCCAGTGACGAGCCATGAGCACAGGCGAGCTTTGTAATAGGTCGAGGTTGAAGCTCGGGCGGAATGCGTGAGTCAGCGTACCGTCCTCAACCCGGTGAATCTCGTCCATGGCGACTGCGCGGCAGTTTGCAGCGTCTGCCAACTCAAGCGAAGCCTGGAGCAAGCCGTTCTTGGTGAAGACCTCACCCGCCTGTACCAGGGTGAACCAGTCACAGTTGGATTGCTTGACACTCTGATTCATCTTGTCGACGTAGTTACTCTCGCTAACTTTGACGAAATGCAGCGTATTTTCTGGGGTGGTCACTGCCGGAGACTTGGCGGTGGTAAAGATAATGACCTTGAAGGAGCGGCTGAAACCATTGATCAAACTGTCGAAGGTCGCTTGCAGTTTAAATACATCAGCTTCCAGATCGAGTAACAGAATCCCGATCTGCGACCCCTTCGGATTACGAGCCAGGCCGGCAGTCAGCTTTTTAACCGCCGCCGGGGCAGGATCACGGGAGTCCAGCCAGTTAAGCAATCGGCCCGATGGCATATCGTCAAGCAGCTTGCCGTTGTCTGAACCACTCGCGGCCTGCAAGCGGTCGTACCACTCAACAAGTCGCTCGACTTCCTCTGCCTGCGTCTCGGTGGAGCGCAGTTCTCTAATAAGGCGCTGCACAATACCGGCATTGAACGAATAGAGCTCATATGCCTGCCAAAGACGACTTTCGAGAGCCTCGGCATCCGGGTTGCTCTGCACACGCGCGAGCTCCGCCTGCTTGAGCAGTGCACTTTCCAAAGTAGCCAGATGAGCGTGACCGGCCGGCATCAAATGGATGAGAAACTCGATCCGCTCGAGCAAGCTGAAAAATGACGGGGTGTAAAATGGCAGCTCCACAAACTGACGGGGCTCGAAAAGCGGTTCAGGCTCATTGACGCCTATGTTCCACCTGGAGCAAACCAGCTTGTCACTGGCCAGATAACTCTGTGTCTCAAGTGATTCGGCAAGGGCTGTAAAACCGTCCAGCACCTGCTGCGGGGTGAATACCGCACCTGATATTTCGCTCAGGGTCGATGCAAAACCTTCACGCTCAGCCCTGGCCTTGGGATCGACATACTTCAGCGCACTGCGAATATCCCGATCACGCGACACTTCCTGTTCGAGATCACGCGCTGCATGCAGTGCATAAGGAACAGGCAGAATGCGCACCTTCCCGACACCCAGCAAGTAGTGCATCTGGCCGATTTCCTGCCAGTGCGCATCGGTGTCTGCTGGCAAGGAAGCTGACCAGCCCTGCAAAGTAGCGTTGCGTATAACCGCGTTGAGCAGCGGGAATCCCTGCGCCATGAACGTTGCGACCCGTTCATGTGGACTTTCTGCCGAATAGTCCTCGCACACCTTGCGGTCACGACGGAAGTAATTCACATGATTGACATCGGCGCTGTACGTCAGACTATAACCTTGGCAAGCGACGTACTGCTCGTGGCTATCTAGAAACTGCACAGCATCATTCAAAGCATCGGCGAACAGGAAACTGTCGACATCAGCCATCACCACCAAGGGAGTCGTCACATTCGGCAGAATGTCTGCTGTCCTGGCGCTCGCTCCCGCATGAGCAAGCAGCGGCTTGTGCAAGTATTGCGCACCCGATTGGGCGACTTGTGCGTCCAACTCAGGGGAAGTATCGACGACCAGAATCGCGCATGAAAAATCAGCATAGTATTTCAATGCGCGACGCAATGAGTCCGGCTGCTTGTGAGCGACAAGGACCACGGTCAAACGCTCTCTCATCGAGGTACTAGCCTGCTTCCCGACATTGCTCTGCATAATGCTTCCTATTGTGATTCCATGGCACGACACGCTCTATCAGCGGTCTGCGGCGTGTTTACTTAAAGGTCAGTCCGGCAGCCAGCCGTTGACCCAATACTGCAGATTCTCTCCGCGTAACATAAAGTCGCGCAGCACGGCCTCTCGCAACTCATCGCCCATACGATAGCTTGCGTCCGGATCTGACAAGTGCATCCGGATGGCCTGCAACCACTCTTGCGTACTGTTGCTGTAAACCCGCGTGCAAGGCAAGTGACCTCGGTAGGCTTCGGTATCCGTACAGATCACCGGGTAACCGCAAGCACCATACTCAAGCAAGCGCAGATTGCTTTTGCAGTCATTGAAGATATGAAATTCCAGAGGCGCCAGCGCCAGATCCAGATTCAGGCTTGCCAGCTTCGCCGGATAGGTATCCAGACTGATCCCCGGGTGGAATTCATGGATATAAGGTTTGAGGGAGTCGGGGCACATACCGAATAACACCCACTCGACCTCATCAGCCAACTCACGCACCACCTCGGCGATGATTTCCAGATCTCCTCGGTGACTGGTGCCCCCTCCCCAACCCACACGAGGCTTGGTAGACGTGCGACGCTTGCCGTGCAAGTTGCTCCAAAGGTGAGTGGCCAGCATATTGGGCACGACCCGGATATCGCTGTGCATGCCTTCCAATGCCTGGGCCAGCGGATAGGTCGACACAACGACCCTGTCGCACATGCCAATGCCACGGCGCAAGTTGGCCTCAAGGTTACGAGGCATCGAGCGCACATGATCGTTCTTGGCCGGGACCTTGACGACGTAATCATCCAGCTCAAAGATCCGCATTGCCTGAGAGTGGGCTTTGACCTTGACGACGTTAGGAAGCCTGACTTCCGAGTAGCAGCCTTGAAAGACCACGACGTCTGGTGATTGACGCTGTAACTCGACGATAGACGGTGCGTCGAAGCCAGTGCGCCCGACAATGCGCCCTGCCGCCTGCAACTCGAGAAACGGCTGGGTTACACGGTAATGCCCAACGGCGGTCTGGTTAATTGCCAGCGCCAGCACCGACGGTTCGCGTCGACCGCAGAACGGGTCCCAGCCAGCAATTCGTCCGGGTTCAAGATCAAATCCTGCGCCGCCATCCAGACTCAGGTTCTGGTTATAGGCAGGATCTCGGGCAATAGCGGGCAGCCAGCGTTTGTAAAAACGCTGCTGTTCATCTTCAACCCGCTCCGGGAAAGCAATGGCAAGCGCACCGGCAGCAGGCTCGACCCACACGACACTGGCGTCAGGCGTCCAGACCACCAGGTAACCGCTTTGTCCGGCCTTGAGGCACAGGTCAATGTCTTGAAGCCCCTGACTGAAAGCAGCTCCGTCCATGCCTTCAATGGCATCAAACACATCCTTGCGAACAATCAGGCAGTTACCGCTGACGGCACTCCAGTTTTGCGCCATTTGCAGCCTGTACATGTAGCCGGGCTCAGTGACCGATGCATTGGTAAAAGGTTTACCCGCCAACCCCTGCATGCCGAGCACCGTGCCTGCATGAAGCACGGTGCCTTCCAGACTCAGTATCCGGGCACCAACAACACCCACCTCGGAACGCTGTGCATGATTGAGCAGGCTGTCCAGCCAGTCCGAATCATGCATGACAACATGCGGACTGAGGGAGACCAGATACTCACCCCGTGCCTGCTCTGAGGCATAGTTGAAGGTCGCGGCTTCGTTGGTGCTGCCCTCGTAGGCAAGCACCCGCAACTTGTCACTGCCCAACGATCCCATTGCGGCCAGCCAATCACGCGTCTCGGCGCTTTCACTGCCTTTATCAACGAGCAGGACCTCGTAGTTCACATACGCAGTCTTGCTGAACAGGCTGTCGACGCAACGCTCAAGAGCAGCCAACTGGTCCTTGACGGAAATAATGATCGAAACCAGCGGACGCTCGGGGTGCAGATACTCTACCCGGTTCAGCAGCGGCAATTGCCCATGATGAATCACATGCTCCACGCCAATACGCTGCAAGTGCGCCGACAGTATCGGCTCACTTTGCTCAACCACTTCAGGTAAGGACAACCAGTGAGAGTAAGACAGGTGCGACTCGACCTGCAGTTCGGCAATGTGTTCGATCGCCTGCGTGCCTTGACTTTCGACCAGTCGCCAAATGGCATCGTGGGGTGCAAGTTCACCGTACTGCGGGTTCAGCCCCCCCATTTCCAGGATGCACTGGCGCTGAAATGCCAAGGCGCGGCCAACATAAGGATAGCCACGTAGCAAGTCGAGGTTAAAGTCAGGCTTGAAGACTGAGTCAACCGACTTGTCGTCTGCATCCAGTGCGCCTTCATCGCTGTATACACAGCTAACGTGCGGCATGTGCACAATACGTTCGGCCAGGATCATCAACGCCGGAGACCTGAGTACATCACCGGCCCGCAACAGATAAATCCAGTCGGCATTGTCCAGTTGCGCCAGCACTTCATTGAGCTGGCGTGACCAGTTGCTCTCCAGCGGATAACGCACTGCATCATACTTGTCAGTGTTTGCCGTATTACTCAGCAGTATCACAGCCTCGGCGGCATAATCCTGGCCGGCGATACTCTGCAACGTGACGTCAAGCAGGTTGGGTTCACCCTGAACATCCAGCACCACCGTCACGATCCGCGGACGCCAGGTCCAGGCAGCCGCACGGCGCGTATTGAGTTTTTTCTGTAGCGGATTGAACTGCCTGCAGGCCAGCCACTGGGCATACAGCTGGCTGAAGCTTTCACTTTCACTGCCGACCCGACCGTTCAATACGCCCTGACGATCCGCCATTACCGCGTAGAGGTTGAACTCGTCCCACTCCTCCTCAGGTCCGCGATCACCGAGTGCAATATGACGGACCCATCCGGATTGCGGAGCGCTCTCGCCTGTGCGGGCGGCCAGCATCAACTTGAGCCATTCCCATTCCTGGGTCGCCTTCTGGTAAATGCCAGGCTTGTTACTGAAACGATCAGGATGGACACGTTCAGTACTTTCAATGCTGATCAGTTCAACCAGATTGCCGCGGCGAAGCAGGCAGATGAACAGAGTAAAGTCCAGCAGTGCGACAAACCCTTCGCCCTCTTGGGCTAGCGATGGCAAATATTCCAGAACGTCCGCGCGGCGCATCAGGCTGCCACTGAAGCCACCCAGCAAATTGCGTGGTGCCCTCTCGAACATGGCAAGCAAGTCCACACCCCGGTACACAGCGCTGTAAGGCGAGAGACCTACGTTCCCCATTCGCAAGGGCAATACGTATTCCTGCACATCCACCAGATGGCGCTTGGCGACGACAAGATTAACGTCCGGATACTTGCCCAGCACTGAGGCCTGGATGGCGATACAGGTCGGCGATATCCAGTCATCGTCGCACAGAAATTTGATGAACTCGCCCTGGGCTTCTTCCAGGCAACGCAGGAAGTTTTGCTGAAGCCCCAGACGATAAGGGTTGGCTACATAGCGGCAAATACCCCCAGCATCAGGTACTAACGTGTCGTATATCGCTTTGATCTCGCCGGTGATGCAGTCATCGCACACGACAATTTCAAGATGTTCGTAAGTCTGATCGAGGGCACTCTGTAACGCGGCCCGGAAAAAGCGCGGATTGAAGGCGGGAATGACGATGCTGACAAGGGGAGCTGAATTCACAATGCGGACTCACGAGCGGTGAGGAACCAGCCAGTCGACTGGCTCCCCGTACCGCTGAAAAAAAACGGCCAATGCTCGTACGCTAGCGTTTTTACAGCTGGCTGAACAGATTCAACTTGGAAAGCTGGGTAAAGACGGTCTGCGAGGCCTGCAACATAGTCTGCTGCAGCGTCAGTCGGGTGGTGGCTTCCACGAGGTCGGTGTTGACGATCTTACCGGACTCGAGCTCGTTGTTGCCCAGAAGCAACTCGTTGGTCGTCCCCTGAGCGTCTGCCGCTACCAGATTCGCACCACCAATGGATCGCGCCGTCGAAGCGGTCTCAATGTTATTGGTGATGTTGCCCAGCGCAGCCGTAAGCGCCGCATTGATGCCCTGCGCGACGGTGATGTCCCCGTTACTCGGCGTCGTCATCGCCTTGATTGCCGCAGACAAGGTATTGAGTACGTTCTGCGTCTGGTGATTACCGGCTTGAACGGTATATACGTCGCCATCCACCGCATTGTTGCCAGCCATGGTGAACTCGACACCTGCCGCTTTCACGACCGTCCCGGTAATAGTCCCGGTACCTACAGGCGTATCACCGGTGTTGTACGGCGCGTTATACAGTTCATAGCCGTCGGTAGACGAATACCGCAGTGTGACCGCCGGATTGGCTGCATCATTGAATGTATCGCCGTCCGCCGGGGTACCCGGCACGGTGAAGTTAGCGCCACCGGCACTCACCGATGTACTCGTCACTACTCCGGTGGCCACTGGAGTATTGCCCACCGCGTACGGTGAGGCATAAAGCTCATAGCCATTGGTGCCGGAGTAACGAAGCGTTGCACCACTGCTCGGGAACGTCGTGTTATAGGCAGCCTTGTCAGCTGCACTCGAACCAATCTCGGCATTGCTGATGGTGGTCGCCGACGGGTTACCCGGGCTACGCGAAGTGGTGATGCTATCCAGAGTGGAAGCCACCGAATAGGCACGCACAGGTACCGTCAATGCAGCGGTTGCCGCTGCAGGTGAGGCTTTATCCGATTCCGACAGATTGATGTTAAAGCCCAGCTCGATGCCACGGAACGTGAACGACTGAGTGTCACTTTTTTTGTAATCAAAGACACCGGCCGTTGAGGCTTCGGACGTGACGTCATTACCGGCTTTGTCGGTGATTTTGAACTGAGTACCGCTGGTAAAGCTGATCGAGTAAGGCTCGCCACCCTGGAAGGCTGCGTTGTAAGCATTGGTGGACTTCAAAAGCCCGCCGGACAACGCCACTTTACCGTCGTTGGGGCCGCTGGTGAGCGTCGATGAGGTACGCACAGCGCCGAAAGACTTCTCGAAGGCTTCGAAACCGGTAACGTTGCTCGGTAATTTGAGGCCGTCGCCCACCGCCAGATCCATAGTGGTCTGGTCGCCAACGTAGCTGTAGGTGCCATCGGAGTTCAGCGTGTACGGCGGTGTCGATGACTTGCTGCCGGAAAAGATGTACTGACCGTTGGAATCCTGGGTGTTCATCAACCCCAGAATCTGGCTCTGCAGCTGCTTGAGTTCACCGGCAGTGGAGATCCGGTCCGCATCGGTGTACGAGCCGTTACCCGCTTTGACGATCAATTCACGGGCGGCCTGCATCGAGGAGATAATGCTGTCCAGCGCCGTCTCGCTGTTGGCGATGTTGTTGTTGATCACGCTGATGTTCGATTTGTACTGGGTCAGCATCGAGTTCTGCTGGGCCAGTTGCAGTACGCGTGCAGCACCAACAGGGTCGTCACTCGCCGTGTTCAGCTTGATACCGCTGGAGACTTCCTCACCAGTCTTGACCACGTTGGCGTAGCTACGCTGATAGTTCTGGGTCGAAACCTCGTAAAACTGAGTAGTGGAAATACGCATGATTTACGACTCCTTAAAGACTGTTGAGCAGCGTGCTGAAAATGGATTGCGCCGCCTTGATGATCTGCGAAGACGCGGTGTAGTACTGCTGATACTTGATCAGGTTGGCCGCTTCTTCATCCAGCGATACGCCGGACACTGAGTCGCGTGCAGATTTGGCCTGAGTCAACACGGCAGCGGTCGCCGTCACGTCGCTTTTACCCTGGCTGGCACGGGTGCCGACAGTCGACACCAGGTCGCCATATGCACCGGAAAGGCTGCTACCTGCTCCGCCGTTGTTAACACCCACGGTTTTGGCAGTCTGCAACGCAACTGCCGCAGTCACATTGCGGTTATCCGCAGAGCCAGCGCCGGTCATGCCGATGCTGAAGGTATCGTTGGCTTGCGGGGTGCCGGAGATGGTCATTTCGACCGTCAACGCCGTTTGACTGGTCGGCGTGGTGCTGTTGTCCGTGTAACCCACGTTGAGTTTAATGGTGTTGGTCTGACCCTGAACGATGGTGCCAGTGATGGCGTTACCGCTCTGGTCCAGCACCGGGCTGCCCGAGGCGCTCAGCAAGGAGTAAGTTTGTACACCACCGGTAGCGGCGCCCATGACCAGACGCATTGGCGTCGAGTCTTTGATCGCACCCTGCCAATCAGCCAGTTTTGTAGTGGTGTAGATATCCGGTGCGCTGGTAATCGTCGGCTGGGTAAAACCACCGGTGCCGGTGTTGCCAGCGCCCGCAGTAGCCGTCAGCGGAGCAGCTGAAGCGATGTCTTTCGGATCGGTCAAGGCCACGGCGATGCCGGAAGCCCCGTTACCGGTTGGCGAGAGTTTGAACGTGTCACCCGCCGCAACCGTAGCGGTCAGCGGGTCGTGAAGGCTCATCTTGAAGCCTTCAAACTCTTTCGGTGGATCATCACTCAGCGCGCCGGTACCTACCGTCTCGCCATTAGGTAAGCGGCGCAGGGTATAACTGTCGCCATCGGAACCAATAGTGACCTCGTAATTGTCGGCGGTCAGCGCACTGGAGCTCGTGATAGTCACGTCCAGGTTGCCTGAGCCTGCACTGTTGGTGGTTGCGCCGATGCTTCGCTGACTGATCAGGGCAGCACTGTTGATATTGTTGAACAGTGCCGAACCGAAATTACCTTTGCTGTCGATGCCCTGGCTGAGCTGGCTGTTGATCTTGTCGGCCAGCACGATAGCCACCCGCCCAAGCTCATTCGTAGCCGGGGTCAACACTTCCGAACGATAACGCAACAGGCCGCCAATGGCGCCGCCGGTCAAAGCCGACGTCACGTCCGTGGAGGTATGGCCGTAGGTGATCTGTAGGTTGTACTGCAGCGCATCGTCTTTACTTGGCACTGCATTCATCTGGTACGAGGTGCCGCCGCTGACCAGCGACTGACCGGTACCGGTATAAACGTCGAAATTGCCGTTGGTTTCGATAACCTTCACGCCCACCAGCTCATTGAGCTGACGAACCGCTTCGCCGCGCGAGTCGAGCAAGCTGTTCGGCGATGTATTGCCGGCAGAAGCCTGAGAGATCTGCTTGTTCAGGCTGGCAATCGTCGTTGTCAGTTCGTTGACTTGCTTTGTGTAGGTATCCAGCTGTGCGTTGACGTTCTCGTTTTGCGAGGACAACTGCGCCGCCACCGAATTGAATCGGGCAGACAATGCATTGGCCTGGGTCAGGAATGCCGAGCGCTCGGCAGACTGGGTAGGGTTAGTCCCAATGGCCGCCAGGTCAGTGAAGAACTTCGAGAGTTGCGCCGCCACGCCGGTCGTGCTGTCAGACAGCAAGGTGTCGGTCTTGCTGGCCTGTCCGGAATAGGCAACCGCGTCGGCGCTGAGAGAGGTACTCGACTGCAATTGGGCGTCAAGGTAGCTGTTGTAGATGCGGCGCACATCGGACAGGGTTGTGCCTGTGCCAATGAAGCCAACACCGATACCGATATTGCGCTGTGCCGATGCAGTGGTCATCACCTGCTGACGCGAATAACCCGCGGTATCCACGTTAGCCGTGTTGTTACCGATGGTATTGATCGCGGCACTGCTCGCGTTAATCCCGGACAACCCAATTGAAAGCAGCGACATGATTAAAACCTTATAAAGTCGTGGAAGAGCCCGTAGCGGCGGCGTAGTTCTGGTAACTCTTCATCTGTTTCGCAATCTGCGAAATCTTGCTGGCATAGTCTGGATCCGTAGCGTATCCAGCCTTCTGCAACTCTTTTACAAACTGTTCCGGGTTATCGGCAGAATTAACCACTTCTTTATAGCGATTGTTGTTCTGCAACAGGCTTACCAGGTCATGGAAGCTGTCTGCGAAGGAGTCGTAGGAACGGAAGTCCGCCGTCTCCTTGACCATCTTGCCGTCACGGAACTCACTGGTAATTGCCCGGGCTTGCGCACCGTTCCAGCTACCCGTGGCCTTGATGCCAAACAGGTTGTGGCTACTGCTACCGTCCTGCTGACGCATGATCGATTTACCCCAGCCGGTTTCCAGCGCAGCCTGCGCCACCAATATCGCCGGATCCACGCCAATGCGCGCGGCAGCGTCCTTGGCCAATGGCAACATGGTCGCCATGAACTCATCAGAGTTACCGAACGCGCGCTTGGCCGGAGCCAGTGGCGGCTGAGCCATGCTGCGCACGTACTGCGGTGTGGCAGGAGCCAGATTCGGGTCCATTGTCCAGTCGCCATTGCCACTGCTTTTGCTCGCCACATTAGTGCGGGCAACAGGCGACAACTCGGTAGCGCCAGCCGGCACGATGCCTGCCAGCAATCGATCAGTGAGCTTACTCGGCAACGCCAGACGCCGGGAATTGAGTGCAGCCATATCGTTGCGCCCTTCGGCGACAACGGCGGACTTGTCACTCGCCGCCGAACGGGTTGCCCACAACGGCCGCTGCTGAACGCTGGCAGCCAGACCGTTCGCAGCAGTCGAAGCATCACCCTTTGCCGCATCAGCGGTTGCAGCGGTGTGCATGTTGCGAGTCTTGGACAGCTGACGCATCAGTACATCCTGCAGCCCGATACCGTTACCACGACCGGATAACGTCACCGAGAGCTGCTGGTCATACATGTCCTGATACTGCCGGGTTGCGGCAGTATTCATCGGGTTGTCCTTGGCCAGCACTTCGTTGGCAGAACGCATTGCCTTGAGCATCTGACTGACGAACAGCGACTCGAACTCCTGCGCAACCTTTTTCAGGTTGGCATCGCTGTTCACATCACCGGTTTTCAACGAGTTCAGGCGATTGAGGTCGGTGTAGGCACCTGAATCGACTGCTGAAGAAATCGGGCCCTTGGGCATATCCATCGACAACGTCCTCAGATCACGATCAGGTCGGCTTGCAACGCGCCGGCCTGCTTCAAGGCTTCAAGGATTGCCATCAAGTCGCCGGGCGCAGCGCCCACCTGGTTAACCGCACGGACGATCTCGTCCAGGGTAGTACCAGGGCCGAACTTGAACATCGGGTGCAGCTCTTGTTGCGCATTCAGCTTGGAGCGCGGCACCACAGCCGTCTGACCACCGGACAGCGGGCCTGGCTGGCTGACAATCGGGTCTTCGGTAATGGTCACTGTCAGGCTGCCGTGCGTCACAGCCGCAGGCGAAACCTTGACGTTCTGACCGATCACGATGGTACCGGTACGCGAATTGATGATGACTTTGGCAGAGGTCTGACCCGGATCGATTTCGAGGTTTTCCAGCACCGACAGATAGTCGACACGCTGACCCGGATCCAACGGCGCAGTCACACGCACCGAACCACCATCCAGCGCCTGGGCAACACCTGGCCCGAGCAGATCATTGATCTTGTCCACCACGCGCTTGGCGGTGGTGAAGTCCGAACGGTTCAGGTTCAGCGTCAGGGTATTGCCCTGGTTGAAACCGCTTGGTACAGCCCGCTCTACCGAGGCACCGCCCGGGATACGACCGGACGACGGAACGTTGACGGTAATCTTCGAACCATCTCGGCCTTCAGCATCAAAACCGCCCACGACCAGGTTGCCCTGAGCGATCGCATAGACGTTGCCGTCGACACCTTTCATGGGGGTCATCAACAACGCACCGCCGCGCAAACTTTTTGAGTTACCAATCGACGACACAGTGATGTCGACGGTCTGCCCCGGCTTGGCGAACGCAGGCAAGTCTGCGTACACCGCTACCGCTGCAACGTTCTTCAACTGCACGGTGCCAGAACCGGCTGGCACCTTGATGCCGAACTGAGCCAGCATGTTGTTGAAGGTCTGCAAGGTGAACGGGGTCTGCGTGGTCTGGTCACCCGTACCATTGAGACCGACTACCAGGCCATAACCGATCAACTGGTTGGCCCGTACGCCGGAAATACTGGCGATGTCCTTCAGACGCTCGGCATGAGCGCCGAACGCGGTGGACAACAGCAGTGCGGCTGCGAGCAGTTGCTTGAGATTGATCATGTTTATCCCGCTATCAGAAAGGGAACAACGGGCTGAGGAAGAACCGGTCAAACCAGCCTGGCTGGCTCGAATCGGCAAATGCACCAGTACCTGAATACGTAATGCGCGCATCGGCCACACGAGTGGACGAAACGGTGTTATCGGTGGCGATGTCATCAGCGCGAACCAGACCCGCAATACGCACCAGTTCATCACCGGTGTTCAGGGTCATCCACTTCTCGCCACGCACCGCGAGAATGCCGTTAGGCATCACGTCGGCAACAGTGACCGTGACCGAACCGGTCAGACTGTTGCTCTGCGCAGCCTTGCCGTCGCCTTCAGTGGAACGCGCACCGTTGTAGCCAGCGCTCAGGCTCAAATCGTTACGACCAATCGGGTTGTTGGTGACCAGGCTGGAACCAAACAGCGAGGTCAGACCGATATTGGCGGTGCTGTCTTTGGTGATGGCCGAACTGGCTGCCTTGCTCGCCGCCATACGCTCCGACAGGGTAATGGTGATGATGTCGCCCACACGGAAAGCCTTGCGGTCGCCATACATGTTCTGCTCAAAACCTGCCTGATAAATCGAACCGTTGTTCGCCGCAGCAGGCAGCGGTGTACGCGGCATCACCGGCGCGTAATAAGGGTCATTAGGTTTGGCATTGGGCGCAACGCAGCCTGCCAGCAGAGCAACTCCACAGAATGGCACCACCAACATTGAAAACCGCAGAACAGATAGCCGTTTCATGACACTTAAAACCTCGCGGTGTAGCAGGCGCCAGGCAGACGCCTCATCGAATTGAGCGGGTACAGCAACAGGTCAAACAGGTACATCAAGGTGTTACAGATTCTGCGTCAGGTTCTGCAGCATCTGGTCAGCGGTGGAGATGACCTTGGAGTTCATCTCGTAAGCGCGCTGAGTGGTGATCATGTTCACCAGCTCTTCAACAGTGCTGACGTTGGAAGCTTCCAGCGTGTTCTGCAACGTAGTACCCAGACCGTTCAAGCCAGGCGTACCGACTTGCGGTGCACCGCTGGAGGCAGTTTCCAGGAAGAGGTTGCCGCCCTGAGCCTGCAAACCGGCCGGGTTGATGAAGTCAGCAGTCTGGATGTTGCCGATGATCTGTGGCGTTGCAGCAGCACCCGCCAGGGTGATCGACACAGTGCCGTCCTGACCGACCGTGAAGGTCTGGGCGTTTTGTGGAACCACGATTGCAGGCTCCAGCGCGTAACCGTTGGCGGTCACGATCTGGCCGTTGCCGTCCAGGTGGAAAGTACCGTCACGGGTGTAAGCGATAGTGCCGTCCGGCTGCATGATCTGCAGGAAACCACGACCGTTGACCGCGATGTCGAGCGGGTTTTCGGTGGTTTCCAGGCTACCGGCAGTGAAGTTTTTCTGCGTGCCGACAATGCGTACACCGGTACCCAGTTGCAGACCCGACGGCAATTCGCTGTCCTGGGTCGACTGAGCACCCGGCTGGCGCTTGATCTGATAAAGCAGGTCCTGGAATTCAGCGCGATCACTTTTAAAGCCAGTGGTCGACACGTTGGCCAGGTTGTTGGAAATGGTCGTCAGGTTCATGTCCTGAGCGGCGAGACCGGTTTTGGCTACATACAGTGCTGGAAGCATTCTTGAATCTCCTCGAGCGTCGGATCATCGACGCAAGCTATCAATCGTTAGCCTTGCAAGATGCGAGTCGCGGACTCGTCATTGGTCTCGGCGGTTTTCATCATCTTGACGTGCAATTCAAACTGGCGGGACAGCGCCAGCACGGCGGTCATTTCTTCCACGGCATTAACGTTGCTGGCCTGCAGGAAACCCGACTCGACCTGAACGTTGGCATCTGCCGGAGCAGCGGCACCGCTCTTGAGGTGGATCAAGCCATCAGGGCCTTTTTCCATGGTGGACACGTCAGGTCTGACCAGCTTGATGCGGTCTACCTGGGCCATCACCTGAGCGCTTTCACCCAACGAACGAACGCTGATGGTGCCGTCGGCGCCGATTTCAATTTGCTGCTGAGGCGGCACGGCAATAGGACCGCCGTTGCCCATGACCGGCAAACCGTTGCCAGCACGAAGCACACCCACGGCATCAATATTCATGCCTGCGCTACGGGTATAAGCCTCACCACCGTCAGGGGTCTGAACAGCAATCCAGCCATCACCCTTGACCGCGATATCCAGTTCGCGACCGGTTTCGATCAATGCGCCGCCACTGAAGTCAGTACCGGGACGTTCGCTCATGGCATAGGCACGCGAAGGCTGAACCTCGCCAAATACCGGCATCGAACGCGCCTGCTCAAGGTCACGCATGAAGCCATTGGTCGATACGTTTGCCAGGTTGTTGGCATGAGCCTTTTGCGCAACGGCGTTTTCAGATGCACCGCTCATCGCGACGTAAAGCAACTTGTCCACAGTCATCCTCCTCTGACAGACGCTTGCCGCCTGTAGCTGTTCTAACAGGGAGATAGCAATATCCGGACCAACTTGTAAGACGCGATACAAAGCACTGAATGTTCAGCAAAAACGGACACGCCAGCGGCGCCGACTGAAGTCCATGACCGGAATGTGGCGGAGGATTGCCACATTTCGAGAGTGAAGTGGTTTGAGCCGCCAAAAAAACTGCGCAAAGATCAAACCCGCGCCAGAAAATGACTCTGAATCAAACTCACTCAGTGATAGGCTCTGCCTCAACGCAACCCATAGAGCACCCGAACACTGACATGAACACTCATGCAGGTTACGCCCTGATCATTGCCATAACCCTGATGATGGTTACGCCCGCCAGCCAGGCCAAAAACGCCCGCTATTACAAATGGCAAGGCGCAGACCGTGTCGTCTGCGCGCAAACCAGCCCCGGCAAGGGCTGGAAACGACTTAACGGCTCCTTTATCAAGTCAGATTGCTCGATCTGATCAGGTCGACTGAATCAACGTCTGCATCAACGTCACTTCGGTGGAAATCGCTTTCGAGTTGGCCTGATAGGCTGTTTGCGCTTGAATCAACGCGATCAACTCGTCAGCCAGGGTGACATTGGATCCTTCTAGGGCCCCACCGATAATCCCTCCCAGACCACCCGCGCCCGGCGCATCGAAATCTGCCGGTCCCGAGGCAACGGTCTCGGTCCAGCGCGTATCACTTTGAGGCTGCAACCCTTGCAGATTGGCGAAATTGGCCAGCATCACCTGACCAATATTGCGGGTCAGGCCGTTACTGAATCCGCCTCGCAGAATCCCGTCGCGACCAATGATCAACGCGTTCAACTGCCCCGCCGAGTGACCATCAACCTGCTGTGAAGAACGACTGCTCGGCGCATTGTGCTGACGCAGAGTGGTCAAATCGATTGCAATGCCGCCATCGGCAGTTGCCGCACCATTGGAGATCCAGCGTTCGCGACTCGTCCCGGGATCGCGAGCCATCGCGGGTACCCATCCCTCAAGCTGCAAGCTATTGGCGCCGCCATTCATCAAGCCCGGCGAGCCGGTCAATGACCTCAGCGAACCGTCAGCGTTAAATACCGCATTGGCCGTCAACGGCTCTTTTGATTCCGGGTTCAAAGGGTTGCGGTCATTGACCAGCACATGCATCTGCCAACTATTCGCCCCGTCTTTGACAAAGTACTGCTTCAGCTCGTGCTGCTTTCCCTGACTGTCGAAGATCGCACTGGCGAACACCCGGCTATAGGTTTTCACGTCAGCTGCCTTGAACACCGGCACCGGCCTTTGCATCACTGCGTCGCCAACATTGAGCGCACTCGCCGGACCATCACTCAGGGGCAACGACACCGCCCCGCCATTGGCAAAACCATTGGCTACCCAGGCCGCGCCGACCTGCTCTGCGGGTCGCCAGCCCTGTAACGAAAACTCGGTATCGGATATTTTCCTGATGTGCTGGTTATTGCCCGAGAAGCGCACCGTGCCGTCCGCAGCCTTTTCCAGCGTCACCTGTTGCGGGCTGACACTGGCCGGATCCAAGGGGTTACGCCCATCAATCAAGACGTACATTGACCACTGATTATCTTCAGTCTTGACGAAGTATTGCTTGAGCTCATGCGCAGCAGGCGGCAATGGATCGGCGCCTTCATCCATGATCGTCCGGCTGGTCATGCGCGTATAAGTAGCGGGATTTCCCGGGTCAAATACCGGCACC
Organism: Pseudomonas maioricensis; assembly: GCF_022790535.1. GTDB lineage: Bacteria > Pseudomonadota > Gammaproteobacteria > Pseudomonadales > Pseudomonadaceae > Aquipseudomonas > Aquipseudomonas maioricensis. The sequence goes on along the minus strand of NZ_LOHG01000007.1, from coordinate 247,673 downwards.
TGCGCCATTGAGGCCAGAGAGGCGTCCAGGTTGATATTTCCGGCAACCCGTGTTGTCGCTTTGGGTGCGATATTCGACGTGTCAATTTTCAGGTCGGTGCGCACCCCTGTCATGATTTCGCCGCTGTCATTGGCGGCATACCCCTGCAGACGCCCTCCTTCATCATCGACGACATAATCCTGCGCATCCTTGAGGAAGGCGCCCGCACGAGTGTAAGCAAGAGAGCCACGATCACTGACCACAAAAAAGCCGTTGCCCTGGATCCGCATATCAAGCGGGCTCCCTGAAGTGGTTATGCTCTCGCCCTGATTGAAGTTCTGCCTGACGGAAGCCAGGCGCACACCATCACCCACCGAGTTCTGCCCACTCCCAAGATACGAGGATGAATACAAGGCAGAAAACTGCGCTCGTGACGATTTGAATCCGACCGTGCCAACGTTGGCGATATTATTACCCGTCACTTCGAGTCTTTTATTTGCTGCTTTTATTCCACCAATAGAAACATTGAACGACATGAAAACTCCCTTTTTACCGTGATCGGTTTTTTATTGAGGAAGTTTTATTCTCACATCATCGTGCGTGGGAAATTTCCAAGGTCATTGCGTGACCTATCCGGAATTTACTACTTACTGTAGGACCGAATTTTATTATTCAAACGCCCATAAAAAAGCCCCTTCGAAAAGGGGCTTTCTGGAGCAGCTAATACAGCGACTTTCATCAAGCCATCTGAATAGTGGTCTGCATGATGGTGCTCTGGGTGGAGATCGTCTTGGCGTTAGCCTGATAGTTGCTCTGCGCCTTGATCAGGTTAACCAGCTCCATGGTCAGGTCAACGTTGGAGTCTTCCAGCGCCTGCCCGGTGATGTCACCCAGGGTGCCCGACTGAGGAGCGCCAGTGACAGGCACACCGGAAGAGAAGGTTTCACGCCAGTTGGTGCCGCCCGCAGGAGACAAGCCCTGGACGTTGGCGAAGTTGGTCAGCGAAACCTGACCAATCACCTTCGACTGACCGTTGGTGTAGGTGGCGAACATGTTGCCGGTAGCGTCGACGTTCATGGAGCTGATCTGGCCAGTCGCGTAGCCGTTCTGGCTCTTGGCGATAGCACCGGAAACCGAAGCAGTTTGTGTGGTTGCCAACATATCCAACTGGACGCCGCCTACCGCAGGATCAGCACCGTTATCCACCCAGTTAGGCACTGTGGCCGTACCTGAGTTGAGCGCTGGGTTCCAGTTATTGATCTGCATCGTGCCGTCAGCATTCACAGCAACGTTGGCCAATGCTGGAGGAACTGGAACCGGCGACTTGACTGTCGTACTGACCAGCTTACCGGATGAGTCGAAGGTCAGAGTGTTGACGCTCGGCGTCACCACGTCAGGAGACGTCGTCGCCGGACTATCAATAGAACGACCGTCAATCAGGGTATACATGTCCCAAGTGTTAGTACCGGTTTTCACGAAATACTGATCCAGAGAGTGCTGATTACCCTGAGAGTCGTAGATCGGAGTACTGAACGTGCTGTTGTACGTTTTGACATTCGACTGGTCGAACGGTGAAACCGTAGGAGCAACAGCGGTGGAGTTAAGGTTCGACGTGATCGTTACGTTGTTAGTCGGGTTTGGCGCCAGGTTCGACGAATCGACACGCAGGTTTTGCACAATCCCGGTTACCACGTTGCCATCAGCATCGACGTTATAGCCCTGCAGGTTCATGCCCGAGCTGTTGACGATATAGCCTTCCTTGTCGGTGTGAAATGCACCGGCACGGGTGTACAGACTTTCGCCATTGTTGCTGATCATGAAGAAGCCGTTACCGTTGATCGCAAGGTCAAGGCTGTTCGCGGTACCGGTGGTCAGGGTGCCCTGGGTAAACTGCTGGGACACCGCTGCTGTTCTTACGCCGCTGCCGACGTTGGTGTTGCCGGAAGTACCACGAATGGATTGCGCGTATTGGTCGGCAAACTCCACACGGGAAGCTTTGAAACCCGTGGTCGCAACGTTGGCAATGTTGTTGCCCGCCACGTCGAGACTTTTGTTCGCCGCATAGAGCCCACTAAGACCGGTATTGAATGACATGTAACACTCCTTCGCCGTCGAGTCGGCTCTAAATTCCGATAGTTTTTACTTGGGACAGACCGATACTTTGGCCGCCGGCCAGATTAAGTACCATTTCTGCACCGTTAACCCCGGTCGTTACGCTATTGACCGTTGCAGGTAGATAAGTCGCCAACGAAGTCGACTTGCCTTCCAGAGAACCGTTAGCCACGAAGCTGTAGTTGCCTGCAGCCACTTTTTCACCGGCATCATTGGTGCCGTCCCAGGTGAAACTTGCGTTACCGGCAGACTGGGTGCCCATATCAATGGTCTTGACCAGGTTCAACTGTGGGTCATAAATCTTCACAGTTGTCACCGAACTTGCCGACGGCACAACAACCGAACCGGTCATGCCTTTAGTGGTATCGACGGTGGTCGAACCGGCATTGACGATGACCGAGCGCCCGACCAGCGAAGAGGCCTGCAGCGCTTGCGACGATTGATAGAGGCCAGCAATGCTGTCTACTGTCGACGTCAGGTTCTGCATGCTTTCCAGGCTGCTGAATTGCGCCAGCTGAGCAACGAACTCACCGTTGTCCTGCGGCTCCAGCGGGTTCTGGTTTTTCATCTGGGTAACCAGCAACTGCAGGAAAGCATCTTTGCCCAGCGCGTCATTCTTCGACGAAGAAGACGCGGCAGGGTTTTGCAGCGCATTTATAAAATTCGTTGATACATCGTTTTCAACGGCCATGTTATTCGCCCCTTATCACTGACCGAGGGTCAGGACCTTCTGCATCATTGATTTGGCGGTATTCATGATTTCCGCGTTGGTCTGGAACGAGCGACTGGCAGAAATCATATCGGCCATTTCTTCAACGACGTTCACGTTCGGGTAGTACACGTAGCCATTGCCATCGGCAGACGGGTGATTGGGCTCGTAGCGTGCTTCAAGGTTAGAAGCATCTTCGATGATGCCGTTGACCTGTACGCCCTGCCCGGCTTCGCCCTGCTCTTGAAACAGCGAACCGCCGCCCTGCTGGCTTTGCTGGAAAACCGTCGCGAACACCGGATGACGGGCGCGATAGGTCTGATCCATGCTCGAAGACACTGTTTCGGCGTTGGCGATGTTACTGGCGGTGGTATTCAAACGAGTGGTCTGAGCACTCATGCCGCTACCGGCAATGTTGAAGACGTTGGCTAGAGACATGAATTACTCTCCGCGAAGGGCTGCAACCAGCCCTTTGAATTTACTGTTGAGCAGGGTGAAGCTGGCCTGGAAACCGACGGAGTTCTCCGCATAATTGGCGCCTTCAACCTGAGCATCGACGGTGTTCTGATCCAGCGACGGCGCAGACGGTGTGCGGTACATCAAGGTACCGTCTGTGTTGCCCAGGCCTTCAGCTTCGATATGACGGCTATTGGTCATGTTCAGGCCAAACTTGCCGTTTTTTGCCTTGTCGCTCTCAGCGGCCAGCACGGACGAGAAGTCCAGATCGCGAGCCTTGTAGTTAGGCGTGTCGGCGTTGGTGATGTTATTGGCAAGCACTTCGGCACGCTGAGCGCGAAAGCTCAGTGCCTTTTCGTGAATACCTAGCGCTTTATCGAAGCTGATGCTCATTTCGGGAAACCTTTACCGGTTGACCAGATTTTCTTGATAGAGACATAGCAATCAGCGTGCCAATCTGAGAAACGCCCTGTTTCAAGGGGTTGCCGGGTCAGGAGGCAGTGGCAATGCCAGAAAAGCGGCAAGGCATTTCCGCTGGGAGTGGCATAAGCGGCAAGGTGAGCGCCGTAAAGTTGCCAGTTTCCGTTCAGACAGACCACATCATCGTTTTTCGCGAGCAAGCTCGG
>NZ_LOHG01000007.1:176839-243040 GCF_022790535.1 Pseudomonas maioricensis | reverse complement strand
TCGGCAGCTCCTACAGGTCCTGTGTTTGCCGCGAGACAGCGCGGCACCATGGACACCGGGGCAGCCCCCAACAAAAAAAGAGACCCGAAGGTCTCTTTTTGAACAGCACAGAGGCTTATTTGGCCTGGTAAATAATCCCCGGGCTGCACTGCACCATCTGGTAGTGATCTGGCAAACCGTTCAACGCCTCGGAAGCCCCGAGGAACAGATAGCCACCCGGCTTGAGCGTGCCGTGAATGCGCAACAGGATGTCTTTCTTGACCTCGGCCGAAAAGTAGATCAGCACGTTGCGGCAAAAGACGATATCGAACTTGCCCAGACTTGCGTAACTGTCCAGCAGGTTGAAGGCACGAAACTCGACCCGACTCTTGATCGGCGCCTTCACAGCCCACTTCCCCGGCCCTTTGACGTCGAAATAGCGCTGCAACCGGTCCGGAGACAGGCCACGCCCGATCGCCAGACTGTCGTACTCACCCGACTTGCAGTTGGTGAGCATCAAACCCGACAGATCAGTGGCCACAATTTGCGCGCCGGATTTGAGCTGACCAGGATTGCTGCGCTCGAACTCATCGATGGTCATCGACAGCGAGTACGGTTCCTGACCAGAAGAACAGGCGGCTGACCAAATGCGCAGACGCTGGCCGGGAGCGGCCTTGATTGCCTCAGGCAGCACCTTGTTCTTCATGACTTCAAACGGGTAGGTATCCCGAAACCACAAGGTTTCGTTGGTCGTCATCGCATCCACTACTTGCTCACGCAAACCGCTGCGTGGCTGCGTCTGGATACGTTGAATCAACTCACCAAGCGTCTTGATGCCGTTTTGTTCCATCAACTTGTTGAGGCGACTGGAAACCAGGTACTGCTTGTTCTCACCCAAAAGGATGCCACAGGCTTTTTCCAAAAATACCCGGAACTGCTCGAAATCCAAATTACCCGTAGCCAAAATGCCGCCTCTCAAATCATGTAAAACCACCAGGAACGACGTTCCTAGCTGATGTCTGCTGCCTTGATCCTGTCCACAACGCGTGCTGCCAGGTCATCAGGCCGGAATTTGGCGAGGAAGTCATCCGCACCGACCTTCTTCACCATAGCCTGATTGAACACACCCGACAGGGAAGTGTGCAAAACGATGTGCAATTTTTGCATCCGGGGATCGTTACGAATCTCGGAGGTAAGCGTGTAACCGTCCATTTCCGGCATCTCAATGTCGGAAATCATCATCAAAAACTCTTCTTCCGGCTTCTTGCCCTCAGCGACGATCTGCTTCAGATACTCCAAAGCCTGACGACCATCGTTGAGCGCGACCACTTCCACCCCAACGGTCTGCAGACAGCGACTTACCTGTTTGCGTGCCACAGAGGAGTCATCCACGGTCAGCACCCGCAAGGAAATGGCCTTATGGTGCGTTTCTTCATCAATCACGCCGACGGAAACGGATTCCGACATTGGCGCAACTTCGGCAAGAATTTTCTCGACGTCGATGATTTCGACCAACTGGTTATCGACCCGCGTCACAGCCGTCAGATAGTGATCGCGGCCGGTGCCCTTGGGCGGCGGATGGATCTCTTCCCAGTTCATGTTCACGATGCGCTCAACCGAGTCCACCAGAAAACCCTGAACCTTGGTGTTGTACTCGGTGATGATCACGAACGCGTTATCAATCGACATCTGCCCTGGCAAACCGGTTGCCATGGCCAGGTCGAGAATAGGAATCGTCCCGCCACGAATATTTGCCACGCCCCGAACGATTCGACTGGATTTAGGCATCACGGTGAGCTTGGGGCATTGCAGCACCTCCTTCACCTTGAAGACGTTAATCCCGTAAAGCTGTTTGCCGTTGAGACGGAACAACAACAGCTCAAGGCGATTCTGCCCAACCAGCTGCGTACGCTGGTTAACTGAATCCATTACACCGGCCATGCTGCGACTCCCATTTCAAAGTAACCATCGCCACAGCACCTGATCAGGTAAGCGGCACGGGCCTTGCTTTTTATACGTCATGAATGCAAAAACGACAATTTCCCGACACACGATTTTCAAGAACCGCAGCCTGCTTTGTTCGTTGGCCCTGCTGTGCCTGACAACCTTGGCGAATTACAGCCGGGCAGACAGTTTTACAATGCCTGAACAGCTTATCGGCGTCACTCAGGGGTTTCTTGAATTCACAGTTGAAGACTATTTGGCGACCAGCCAGATCGAAGGTCGCTTTGAAATTGAAGTTCGGCAACTGGACCCGCGCCTGCGCATGCCGCTCTGTGACAAGGAATTGACAGCGAGCCTGGAAAGCCCACGCCCGGTAGGCCGCGTCACAACCCGCGTACGCTGCGAAGGCTCGTCGCCATGGACCGTATTCGTGCCCGCTCAAGTGCGCCTGTTCCGCAATGTCGTCACCGCAGTCAGGCCACTCAAGCGCGACGCGATCGTGACTGAACAGGACATTGCGATGCGCGAACGGGACATCGGCCTGCTGGGTCAGGGGTTTCTATCTGCCGAAGATCAGGCTGTAGGGCAGAAAGTTCTCCGACCAATGGTCATCGATCAGATCATTGCACCCAATTTTCTGGAGCAGCCGCAGATGGTGCGCAAAGGCGACCAGGTGGTCATTACTGCGCGAAGTGGCTCTATCTCTGTACGGATGCCCGGCGAAGCGCTCTCCGACGGGACTTTCAACGAGCAGATACGGGTGCGCAACCTCAATTCAAAACGAATCATAAAAGCCAACATTACGGGCCCTGGCCAGGTGGAGGCACCTATGTGATCTGATAGAACGCTGGCGTCAAACGCTTGTTTTTCCTAGACTGCGAAACAACGTCTGAGGTTTGAGGTCCATTTCTGCGCGTATCGCAAATGGATTTCACTTAGCAGGCTAAAGTTTTTCTGCATTTGGTCGAAACCATGGCAAGCGTCCAAACACCAGAGGAGTTTTTATCATGGTCATCGACTTCAACCGACTTAATAGCGGCACCGCAGTAAGCGGCGCAACCCGTACAGGTAGCGCCAAGGAAGCAGGCAAGGCAGATGCAACGGTTGCGACCGCAGCATCAGAAAAAACCAGCAGCACCGGCGAATCCGTAAAGCTGAGCAGTGAGGCTCAACAGTTGCAAAAGATCACTGATAAGTTGGGCGACCTGCCAACCGTCAACAGCGCCCGCGTGGCAGAGTTGAAACAGGCAATCGCCGATGGCAGCTATCAAGTAGACAGCAACCGTGTAGCCAGCAAGCTGCTTAATTTCGAAGCTCAGCGCTAGCCCAATGCTCGCGCTGGATCTTCTGGACGCTTAAAAACCAGAGCATGCGATGCAAGACACTACTTTGCTCCAACTGATGATCGACGACATGGTTCCTGCCCAGCAATTGCTGGAAATTCTGCAGGCCGAGTCCCTCGCCCTCCACGGCCGCGACATGGTCGAAATGGAGCATGTGCTTGCCAAAAAGCATGCACTGGTGATTTTGCTTGAGCAGCATGGCCGCAAACGCAGCCAGATTCTCAGCGGATTGGGATTGAGTCAGGATCGTAAGGGCCTCAGCACACTCGCCGAAAATTCGTCAGTGGGCGAGCAATTGATGAAGGCTGGAGACGAGTTGAGCGCGCTGATTAATCAGTGCCAGCAACTGAACACTCAAAACGGCAGCTCTATCCAGATGCAGCAGGCCTCTACTGCGCATCAGTTGCGGATACTGACCGGCGATATGCCCACGCTGTATGACAGCCGGGGATCGACATCCGGACGTGCAAAGCCACGTCCGTTAAGCCAAGCGTAGTTTTCTGTATCAAGGCGCTTTGCATGCTGGCAAAATGCCTGCCATTGCGTTGCTGTCGTATTTTGCCTGGAGATGGAAAAAAGTGAATGGCTCAAGTGCGGAAGATGCTCCGCAGCCCCCAAAGGTACTCAATACGCCTTTGGAAATTGCCGCCAACTTGCGGCTGCTACTTGAAAGTCATGATCCTCTGATCATTACTTTTCATGAGCGTACCCAGCGTTTTCAGAGCTATCTGATCGAGGTAGACCGCGAAAGCGATGTTATTGCCCTCGACGAAATGATCCCTCGTGACGGCGAAAAATTCCTCGCCAACGGCGAAGCTTACCGGGTTGAAGGTTTTCATGATGGCGTACGCATCGCGTGGGAAAGCAGCGCGCAGATGACCATCCTGGAAGCCAACGGTGAGCGTTTTTACCGTGGCCCGATGCCTACGGAAGTCATTTACCATCAACGTCGCAATGCGTTCCGCGCGGCATTGAAGCTGGCCCAGTTGGTCAGCATCGAGATGGGCGGTGATCGACTCAAATTTCCTCTGAGCGGCAAACTGCTGGATATTTCGGCGACCGGCTGCAAGCTTCGTTTTGAAGGCGATGTTTCTGAGCGCATGCAACTGGGTCAGGTGTACGAGCGTTTCGTGGCTCAGTTACCCTTTGGCACCATGACCGCTCCAGTTGAGTTGCGGTATCTGCACTTCGAAGAAAGGGTTAACACGACGTTTGCCGGGATTCGCTTTCACAATATGAGCGGGTTGGTGCAACGTCAGGTTGAGCGTTTCGTGTATCAACTGCAGCGCGAAGCACGTCGCTTCGACAAGGACGACGACTTCTGACAGCGGTTTCAAGCTGTTAAAAAGGCGATTACGCTGTGAGCGTAATCGCCTTTTTTGTTTATCCGAGTCTATTGATCGAGACTTGCCTCTGTAGGAGCGCACGAGCAACGCGAGGCCGCGATGGCGGCGGGTCAGGTAACCGCCATCGCGGCCTCGCGCTGCTCGTGATCTCTTACAAATACAATCCAGTCCGCCCTACCCAATCCAGGCTAAGGCCGGTTGATCTCCACATCCCGCACAACCCCATCGGCCTCACCTTCAGCCCTCGTCTCAACCGGTGCCTCAACCTCGGGTTCAGCCACTGGCTCAACCGTGGTCTGCATCTGATCCTGGACCACTTGCTCATCAACCCGCGGATCAAGCGCAACCACCAGTGGCGAACTGGACATGCTGTCTGGCATTGCGACGTGATGCAATGGCGCGTCGTCCACCTGGTGCAAGTGAGTCACAGCTTTAGGGCGGATCAGGAACACCAGCGACAGGGACGTCAGACAGACGAAGGCATAAAGCATATTGCTGCCCAGCGCCTTCATCAGCGCACCTGCCGCCAGCGGGCCGATACTTGCGCCGATACCAAAGGTCATCAGCAACATCGCCGTCAGCGATACCCTACGCTCGCCTTCAACGTGGTCATTGGCGAAAGCGACGGCCAGTGGATAAAGACTGAACTGAACCAGCGAAACCACAAACCCCACCAGAAACAAAACTTCCAGAGGCATGCTGGGCAACACTGCCAACGGCAACGCCACGACCGTCAACACGGCGGCAAAAGCCCGCATCAGCTGAGCACGATCATAACGGTCAGACAGAAGCCCCAATGGCCACTGAACCATCAGGCCGGCCAGAATACAGCAGGCCATGAACATACCGACATGCTCGGTCGACAGACCCTGTTGCGCTGCGTACAGGGGCGCCAGACCATAGAAGGCACCGACGATCAGCCCTGCACCCAATACGGTTGTCAGCGACTGTGGCACCCGACTGATGAAGAAACGTGGCTCCAGAGGCGCGGGGTGCAAGGGTGCCGGGTGAATGCTGCGGGTCATGGCCACAGGGACCAGACACAGGGCAAAACACATCGCTACCAGCATCAGCAGCTCTGGCCCTAACCCGGGGTGAACCACCAGAATCATCTGACCCAGCACCAGCCCCATGTAGGACGCGATCATATAACCGCTGAAGACCATGCCACGCTGCTTGGGAGCTGCCTGTTCGTTCAACCAGCTCTCGATCACCATGTATTGGCACATCATGCCCAGGCCCACAATCATCCGCAGGAACAGCCACGCCGGCAGCCAGTCGATCAGCCCAAGGCCCAGCACGGCTGCGCCGACAATACCCGCACAAGTCGCGTAGGCACGAATATGCCCGACACGCCCGATAAGCCGGTGGCCTACTTTGCCACCCAGCACCAACCCCACATAGTTGGCGGCCATCAACGCACCGATCCACAGGCCATCGACCTGATCAGCGGACAATCGCAAGGCCAGGTATGTACTCAGGAGACCGGAGCCGGTCAACATCATCAGGGAGGCAAAATACAGACCCTGAAAGGACTTCCAGATTTGGCGCATCGACTTTCCAAAAATAAGGAGTCGTCAGAATGGACGACTCCGATAACACGATTCTTAAGCCTGGGCAGCCAGAATGCGCCTTTCCCAGGGGGTGATTTCATCGAAGAAACTGGTTAGCTCCAGGGTCTTTGATGCGATGTAGCCTTCGATGAACTCAACGCCAAACAGTTCCTTGGCCAATTGACTGCGTTTCAGACGCTCCAGAGCGGCATGCAAGGTACATGGCAATGACAATTCATCCGGCACATGGATGTCCCCCTGTATCGGCGGCGTCGGCTCCAACTGTTGATCAATACCATGAAGCCCCGCTGCCAGGCTGGCGGCTATCGCCAGATAAGGATTGGCATCGGCACCCGGCAGGCGGTTTTCGACCCGTCTGGCCGAAGGGCTGCTGGCCGGGATGCGCAGCCCTGCTGCTCGATTGTCATGGGACCAGCAGGCGTTGTTCGGCGACGCAAAGGGATGGCACAGGCGCTGATACGAGTTCACATTCGGCGCGAACAGCGCGGTGAAATCAGCCATGCAGGCTTGCTGACCGGCAATAAAATGCCGGAACAACGCGGTAGGTTCGCCCTGCTCGTCGCTGAATACGTTCAGGCCCGTGACCGGGTCGACCACACTCTGATGAATATGCATCGAGCTGCCCGCCGTTTGCGCCAGCGGCTTGGCCATGCAGACCACGATCAAGCCATGCTTGAGCGCAACTTCCTTGAGCAAATGTTTGAACAGAAACGTCTGGTCGGCCAGCAGCAGCGGATCGCCATGCAGCAAATTGATCTCGAACTGGCTAACGCCCATTTCATGCATGAAGGTATCGCGGGGCAAGCCCAGCGCCGCCATGCATTTATAGACTTCGCTGAAGAACGGCCGCAAGCCGTTGTTGGAGCTGACGCTGAACGCAGAGTGACCTTCTTCGCGGCGACCATCGATCCCGCCGGGCGGCAGAAACGGTTTAGCTGGGTCAGGGTTGGGCGCAAAGACAAAGAATTCCAGCTCGGTCGCCACGACAGGCGCCAGACCTCGTTCGGTGTAACGGGCAATCACCGCCTTGAGCTGGCTACGGGTCGATAGATTACAAAACCCGCCGCCAAGCTCCTCGGTGTCACAGATCGCCAATGCGCGTGGCTCAACACTCCACGGCAAACGATGAATCTGTTGGGCGTCGGGCACCATTGCCACGTCCCCGTCATCGCTTCCGTAAAAACGCGACAGCGGGTAACCGCCCATGATGCATTGCAGCAAAACCCCACGCGCCATCTGCAAACGGCGCCCTTCGAGGAAGCCTGCTGCGGTCATTACCTTGCCGCGAGGTACGCCATTCAAATCGGGTGTGACGCACTCGATTTCATCTATGCCAGTCAATCGCTGTGCGAGCGTGTTGTGGCCATCGCTGGTCATGCTTGCGAATCCTTCCTTTTACATCCAGAGCGTACAAAATACGCACCGGATGTTCGATATTTCAAGCAGCTCGGTAAAAAATCAATCCGGCAGCCAGATATCACGCCAGTTCTGCAACTGCCCGTCGTCGAGCATCCAGTCGCGACGCACGGCGCTCCGCAGCGCACTGCCCATTGCGGCAGCGCCCTCCAGATCCGAAAGATGGGCACGAACCGCGTCGAGCCAATCACCCTCAGCACTCTTGACCCGCGTTACTGGCAAGCCACAGCGATACGGCTCCAGATCGCTACAGATCACCGGTACACCACAGATTCCGAACTCCAACAACGTCGTGTTGCTCTTGCAGCGATTGAACAGGTTATCGACAAGCGGTGCCAGCGCAAGATCCAGATTCAGTGAGGCTAGCCTGGCCGGATACTCTGCGATGGCGACATTGGAGTGGACCTCATGAAACAACGGACGCAGCGCTTCAGGGCAGTCGCCCAGGAAGATCCACTCAACTTCATCAGCCAGCTCGCGAATGACGTCCGCAACCATGTCAACGTCAGCGCTGCTCATTGAGTCCCCGGACAAGCCGATTCGCGGTTTTGCCGAATGACGACGCTCACTGCGCAGAGTGCTCCACCAGCGCGGATCCAGTCGACTTTCAATAATGCGGATGTCTGAGTGGAAGCCATCGAAGATATTCGCCAAGGCATCACTGGATACCACCAGACGGTCCATGAAACCGAGCCTGCTTCGCAATGCGTCGGTTAAATCCGCCGACAAGTACTCACCTTGCTCATAAACCTTGAAGGCCCTGGAGAACGCTTTCATGCGGCGCATCGCTTCTCGCTGCGAGTCGCCCAACTGTCGTTGCAACACAATCACATCCGGATCGAAGCGCTGTAGCTCCACTGCCGACAGCAGCTCCGGTACTACAGCACCGTCGATCAGCCCCTTGTCACGCATGGCGTTGAATGGCTGAGCCAACCGGTATTCATGACTACGCGTTTCCACTCCCGGCTGCGCCAGGACGCGTTTCAAATCGCTCAGACCTGCCAGTGGCCGCCAGGTGAGCGAACTCTCGACCACTTTGAAGAGGCGTTTAGGGTTCAAGGAGTAATTCGGATTGTAAGCAGGTTCGGCGGCCAGCTGTGATAACCAGCGGGCGTAGAAGCGGTCTTCCTCCTGCACAGTCGGCGCAACACTGTCAGGTTCGCTGATCAGCATCTGAACTCGAGGCGTGAGTACGTTCAAATAGCCCGCCTGCTGCATTTTCAGACACAGGTCAACATGGGCCCAAGGGGCCATCTGCTCATCAAAGCCACCTGCCGCGAGGAACAATTCACGCTTGACCAAAAGGCACTGCTCGCTCAACGCAGAGAAGTCGCTTTCCACCTGCAGTCGTTGCATGTAGCCCGGGCTGCTGGCTTCTGAACCTTTGAAGAGTACATCGGCAGGCCCATTTAATCCGAGTAACAGGCCCCCGTGGCGTAACTTGCCCTCGCCATTCACCAGCTTCGCGCCGACACTGCCTACTTCTGGTCGCAGGCCATGATTGAGCATCTGCTGCAGCCAATCCTGGCCAACGATGCCCACGCCCGAATCGAGAAACAGTACGAATTCGCCCTGCGCATCCTGGGCCGCCATGCTCAGGAGGCTTTCAGACGTAAGGCCGGCGCCATAGCGCAAGACCCGGATATGCGCGACGCCCAGCTGTTCGATGCCTTCGAGCCAGCCCGACACAGCCGGGTCGTCATTTCCGCCGTCCAGCACCAGCAACTCATAATTACCGTAGGTGGTGTTTTCCAGCAGACTTTCCAGGCAGCGCTGCGCAGCAGCGAGACGGCCATCGACCAGCACCAGAATACTCACTCCGGCGGTCTGCGGCTGCCCGTAATCAATCTGATAGCATCCCGCCGATAGTGAGTTGACCTGCGCCTGAGCAAAGCCTCTAGCCCGCAAGTGGCGCTCGATCACCTGCACTTGCTGCGGATCATCAGCCAGGACTGTTGGCGCGCTGATCACCAGCGGTTCACTGATATGCCCCAAGCCTTCAAAGCCAGTCGATTCAATCAGGCGCAAAATGTATTCGAGCTCAAACGCACCGAAGCAGTCACTGACAAAGCCGCCCTGCTCTCTCCAGGTTTCGTGACGGAAAATCCAGTGCTGCATCAGCATGGCCGGGCTGCTCAGCAACAGATCAAGGTTCAGATCCGGTCGTAACAGAAACTCACGCTGACCGTCAGACTTGAGCACGATTTCATCTGCGTAAACTGCACGATGCCCGGACTGACAGGCCAACTCCAGCCCGGTAGCAAACAGTCCACTCGATGTGAACTCTTCGCCAGCCTGCACAACCATGAACCAGTCACATACGAGTTCATGAAGCGCGCTGTTGATACTTGCAACATACGTCTCGGGATCAAACCTGAATTCGCCAACACCTTCAGCGCTGCTCAACACCAATGGCCGCACTTCGACGTGAGCGGGCGCTTGCCGGGCAAGACTATCCAGTGTTTTTGAACGTTTGACCGCGTCGCCCGCAGGATCCAGGACCACCACGCCAATAACGGGTACTGGAACACTTGCGAACTGTTGATCGATCAAGGCCTGCCGAGGAGCCGATAGCGCACGGTCAGCCAACCAGGGCAGTACTTCGAATCGCCGGTTTCTGGCGGTGAAGTCCTGCGCTGCTTTCTGGGTTACCTCGATGAAGTTATCCAGTGCAAGCCAGAAGGCTTCCTGGTGTTTCAACAAACTTGCACGGAACAACGGCAGGGTTTCACGGGCACGCTCTATTAGCTCTGGAGTATTGCCCCATGCCACGCCATAGCCTTTGTTTTCATGCACAGCCAGTTGCAATGGAGCCCTTTCGTTGGGAAGAACAACGGTTATACAACCGCAGAGCACCGCCTCTGCCCCTATCCCAGTCGCCTCGGTACAGTAGAAATACTCACACTGTTGAAACAGGTCGGCGAGTTCCTCCCAGGACCCAGGGCTCAGCAAAGTAACTTCAACGGCGCCAGCAGGAAGCAAATCAGGATCGATATAGCCTTTGCCGCTTTTGCCGCGAAAGTACGCTACCTTGCCCGCGATACGCTTCGCAGGGTTGTCTGACAAACGAAAGATACTCAAGTCGACAGGGGGCAAATACAGCACGTGATCTTCCGGATGCCCCGGCGGCAACAGAGCCTTGGTATAAGCAAACTGAATATCTGTCGGCTCATAATCGCTGACGGGACTCAGAAAACCAGGCTGATTCAAAAGGTAACGAACGACGACATTACTGTTAAGAGGATTGCCGTCGATGACCTCCGGTATGACCACAATGGGCTCAATCCCGGCAGCCTTGTGCTCACCCATGGTGTTCTGAGTCAGAACAGGAGTCATCAAGTGTGCGGGGACACCGGTCGTGGTCACATAGGCTTCATGACCCGAGCGAATAAGCGCATCGCACAGCATGTGCAATACACGAATGCCCGCCGAGTTGCGCCGATAAGCCGGCGCCATGATGTAGTAGGGATGCGGACGTTTGGCGAACAGCGAACGGACCATCTAAGGCTCCCGGCACATAGTTTATTAGAGGCCGAAGCACATTAACTCGGCGTGTTCGATCAGCTATGACACATCGCCCGGAGCGGCAAGGCAGCGTTACCCTCCCCGGTATCTGCTGCCACGATGCTTAATCAAAAACCAGCCTTACAAAGGCCTGACCGAATTTTCATACTGTTCAAAGTGGACTTCACCACCGTTGTTGTAATCAGCAAAGGTCATGTCTTTTTTCGGCTCACGCCATTCGCCGTAGATAAAGTGCAAATAGTCATGGGCATCCGTCGGAACCTTGAGCGTCGTGCCAAACAACTCAATGCTGTCAAAACCTTCGAAGTGCTTCTGCGGGCAAAACCATTCAGGCATGGCGCCGATCATTACCGATGATCCGTCGCGCATCACCCGTCTGGCTATATCCGTCTCGAACGGGATGATCTGATCAAAACCCTCGACGTTTCCACACGTGACCCTGATGGCGAAATCAACATTATGGGAAGCAATCAACTCGATGTTCCAAGTCACGCCTTCCAGCGTCGGCAAATGCTGTTGATTGTCACGTACGAGCTTCACCATTGCCTGAAATTGCGGCTCATTCACCGAGAAATCGATGTCATCGTCCCAGGCGATAAAATCTCCTTCGCGCAACGCACCCAGTAACGTCCCGAAATCAAGATACAGATCGATCCCGGCAGACTCGGCCATTGATGAAAAAAAA
The DNA here is from genome assembly GCF_022790535.1 of Pseudomonas maioricensis. Classification (GTDB taxonomy): domain Bacteria; phylum Pseudomonadota; class Gammaproteobacteria; order Pseudomonadales; family Pseudomonadaceae; genus Aquipseudomonas; species Aquipseudomonas maioricensis. The sequence goes on along the minus strand of NZ_LOHG01000007.1, from coordinate 231,228 downwards.
CGGACGACCTCTGTGGCCAGTTGTTTAGTGCGTGGATGGGAGAAGGGATGAATATCACGCATCCCTTTCATCTCACGTTTTCCGGGAATAATGGACGGTATATGCGACAAGCCCAGCGTCTCCAACTGAGCAAGAATGCTGTCTGACCAGACACTGGTGATAACGATCAACTCACACCCGCTGGCAGCTATCTGCTCGGCCGAAATAATCGGATAACCGCAGAACTGCGCGCCGTGTTTAGCCGGATCATTGTCGGCAATTGCCACGATATCCAGGCCAGGGTTCTGTTCAATGAACAGCCCACCGCTTTTGCCTGCGCCGAATAAAACCAGTTTCTTGCCTTCCAGATTCCGCATGTTGTAACTCCCGGGTGCGCCTGCATTGCTGACGGTGGCGACTTAAATTTTGTGCGCTACGCAACGGCCAACTTTGGCGTCTTCCGTCCGAAACTTGGCCAGACCACGCCCTTCAATCTGATAGGTCACCGTGAAACCCGCACGCTCAATGTTTTCCAGAACAACCGCGTGATCCAGAAACCGTCGATAGTGATCGGTACCAAAGGTCTTGTCCTGACTGGCGTCGTCAACAGTACGATATTCGAACAGCACCTGACTCTGGGAGGGCAGCAAAGTACCGAGCAAATCGAGGAAAGCATTCGCCTCGGCTTCGTCGATAGCATGTAGAAAGAAGCGGGCATAGACCGCAATCTTGCGCTTGCCGGCCAAGAAGGCAGTTATTTGATCTCGTGCAGCAGCCGCCTGACACTGCATGTAGTTCGCGTGTTCGTGAATGCTTCTGGAGCGGCACAACTCAATAGCCTCAGCCGAAGCATCAACGCCAAGGAGGTCAAAACCGTAGGCCGCAAAGAATTCGCTATCACGGCCGTTGCCACAACCGAACTCGATCACTCCATCGACATCGGTCAGCTCGTTGATCGCGAACGCTGCAAACTGTGATGGATAGGCCGGAGCACCTTTCTTCTTGCTACCGTAAAACGCATCCCAATAGCTCGACTTTTCTGCTTGGCTCATCATTTATCCTCAATACCGCTCATTTCATTACGCGCGCCTGAACCACTTGTATCGGCCCACTTTGCAGTTTCTTTGACCGCGTTTTCCAAATCTGTCCAGACATCCAGCCCCAGCACCCGCGCCTTCGTGATGGAGGGGACGTAAACCGAACGGGGACCACTGGCTGGAGCGTCCGCGATGAGTACGGGCTTGTCCGGGGACAGCCATCCGCCCACGCGAATCGCCAATTGCGCAATACTCAGCGCCTCATCGGACCCTACGTTGTAAGCCTGACCGGACTGCCCGACCGCCAGAATACCCAGCAGCCAGACGGCGAGATCGGCAGCATACAAATAGCTGCGTAACGCCTCGCCGCGAGAGTTCAGAGCCAGCCGTCCGTGCCACAGCGCGTCCCGGATGAAGTTGCCGACAGCGAAATGCCCGTCCAGAGGCAATCCTGGACCAACAAATGCGAAACAACGGGTAAATACCACCTCAATGCCATGGCGCCTGGCGTACAAGGCAGCAAGTGTTTCCTGGGCTCGCTTGGCCTCCCCGTAGGCGCTGCCCGGCGAGGTGCTGTCGCAAGACAACGACGTGTCGTCAGGGAAGCATTCCATACCCGAAGGTAGTGCACCGTATTGCGCGCCGGACCCGGTAAGCATCACGCGTTTGACACCACAGTTCACAGCCACTTCGAGCACGTTCCGCGCCCCTTCAAGCATGCTGTCAAAAAGCGCCAAAGGGTCCTGATGAGCCGCTGCAGAAGTCTCGGTGGCGGCATGAAGCAAGTAATCGAAATGTTCCGACAGAGGCTTAAGCTCGCAGGTGTCTGACTTTATCCAACGAAGCCAGTCTGAATCGCGGTAATAAGGCTCTTTGTCGAGAAACGCTTCAGGTGATCGAGAGACAGCAGTCACCCGGATCTGCGCCCCACCTTCATTAAGCAGATCGACCAATGCCAACAGCCACTTGCCAAAAAAGCCGGTAGCACCGGTGATCAGGATGTGGCTGCCGCGAAGGATCTCCAGACCTGGCAGAAACGGGCTGACCCGCTCCAAACCGGAACGAACCTGAGCAACGTGAAGGTTAACCTGCATATTCAGATACTCCGATGCAGGCCTGAAAACGACCATGTGCGACAAACCGCATCGGTACTCTCCCGGTCACCAGACACTGCGCCCACCATCCATAACCAGATTGCAACCATTCATATACGTGGAAGCGTCAGAGCAGAGAAAAGCAATCGCGCCTCGGTACTCATCTTCCCTGGCCATACGGCCAAGCGGAATCAGCTGGGTCAGTTTACTGACGAACACGTCTTTCTGACCGGCATACACGCCGCCGGGCGACACTGCATTGCAACGTACGCCTTGATCACACCAGTAAGTGGCCAGATATTTGGTCAGCCCGATCAGGCCATGCTTGACGACTGAATAGGTCACCGGCTTGACCGGTTGCTGATTAGCCTCACAACCATCGACGCGATACAGTCTCTGATCCGGGGCAATAACACCCAGATCAGACGCAATGTTGATAATCACGCCTTTATTCTGCTGCGCCATTTGCTTGCCAAATACCTTGGCACAATTGAAAGCGCCACCCAGACCAACATCCAGATCCAGTTGCCACTGCTCCCAGGGAAAATTCTCCAGACGGGAGAAGTTCTTGCCGTCGGCACTTTCCACCTTGGGGTTACGGGCAGCATTGTTGATCAGAATGTCGATGTGCCCATGCGCAGCGAGCACTTCATCACAAATACGCTGCAGCGCATCCAGTTGGGTGATATCCGCGACATAAGTGTCAGCCTCGACGCCCGTCTCTTCCAGCAAGCGGGCCCGAGCCACCTCAAGCGCGGGCTGGCTGACATCAATGAGCACCGGAATCGCCCCCAACCCAGCCACCGCCACGGCATGTTGATAACCCAGCAAACCTGCGCCGCCGGTAATGATCGTCACTCGGCCCGTCAAGTCGAACAACTGCTGCATCGCGCCGGTATTAGCCATTGACGGTGACCTCGTCGAGGTTGACTTCCACGCCTTTTTTCAGCGAAGCCAAGGCAGCCAGGGCCAGACGCAGGCTCTGCAGGCCGTCGAAGAGCGTGACCTGAGGGGTCGACTTGCCCGTTACGCAGTCGATGAAATGTTGCGCCTGATTAAGGAACATGTCGTTGCGTACAAAGCCTTCAAAGGCTGAGTGCTCCAACACTTGGCCTTCAGCGTCATAAACGTTCATTTTCAGGTTGATGAGATCCAGCTCTGCGCTGCCGGCATCACCGATGATCTTGAAAACACGCACCGGTGGACGCTGCACGAAATCCTGATGCAAGTGAATAGGGAATGAACCGTGTTCACCGTCGTACTGCATCAACGAAGTGGCGGTATCTTCCACATCGATTTCCAGGTTGCTCAGCTTGCCGCCACGGCACAGGATGCTTTTCGGCAGGCCGAAAAACCAGTACAGCAGGTCCATTTCATGGATCTGCGACAGGATTACGCCGCCGCCCTGATCCGCACGGGCAGCGTACATCTGGCGGTAGTCTTCGTACTTGTGCCAGTTCGGCAAATATTCACCGATTTCGGCGCTGACGCGAATGATATTGCCAAAGTGCTTGCTGTCCACCAACGCCTTGAAGCGCTGCAGGCCCGGGTGAAAACGGAAGTTGTAGCCAACGTAGAAGAGCAGGCTTTTCTGCTCGACCAAAGCCTGCAACTCCTCTATGCCTTCCATATCGCTGGCCAGGGGTTTTTCCATGAAGACAGGCACACCTGCACGGACGCATCGCAGAGCAATCGGCACATGCAGGGCGTTTGGATTGCAGATGTAGACGGCCCGAGGTTGCGTTGCCAAAGCCGCATCCAGATCGGCGTGCACGATCACGCCGTAGTCTGTTTCCAGATCAGCGCCTTGCTCCACGGTCAGGTTGTCCTGCAACTTGATCCGCTGCCCCCTCACCCGGTAGGCGTGAACTTCAAGTTCGTTACCCAGCACCGTGCGCAGATTACGCAAATGACGCTGTCCGATGCCGCCCAGACCACAAAATAAAATCCGCACAAAAACCTCGATTCATTCAGACCAGACGTTTACCGCGCAGCCAGTCGGCTGACAGCTCACTCATTTGTTTGAGCCACAGGGGCTCTTCGCCAGGCACGCCACGTGCAACCTGCAAGACGAAATCGCCTTGGTAGTCGTAACGAATCAATTGCTCACGCAGGCTGGCGAAATCGGCGTCCCCCTCCCCCAGTGGCACGGTGGTGCTACCAAGGCGTCGATCCTTGATATGGAAGCTACCAATTCGTGCACCATAGGCTGCGAACTCTTGCGCTGGCGCATAGCCTAGCGACGAGCTATTACCTGCGTCGTAATTGACCTTGATCAGAGGATGATCAAGCAACCCCAGCAAATCGCTGAACGCTTGCGGCCCCATATCAGTTTCAAGGTGCAGTTCGATGCCGTGAGCTTGTGCTATCGGCAAAACCTGTTGCAGACATTCAACGACCAGCGCTTGTTCTTCGGGAGTTGCGATGCGTGAGTTGTCCACAAAAGGAATAACGATTCGGCCGATCTCCAGTTCCGGGCAGATACCGATCAACCATTGCAGACGCTCGACACGCTCAGCACGCTCTTCATCGGAACACCGTACAAATGGGCAATCCATGAAGTAGTCAGCGCAGATCGACACGACTGAAATGGAGTATTCATTCAGGCAAACCTTCAGATCGGCACGGCCTTGTGCGGTTTCCAGAGGGTTGGCACCCTCGCCGTATAAATCGTAGATCCACTCGATACCGCGTAATCCGGCAACCACCGCGTTCGCGATTTCTTCACGCCATTGACCACGCGGGAACGACTGAAAGCGCCCATCCTGCGGCGGAATCAAACGTCCCTGCATGGTGTAGAAGCCGCTATCGGCGTAGCGCAGCAAATATTCGGCACTCATCACTCACCCACCAGCGGAATCAACATATTGGACTTGAGTTCTTCACGATCCAGGAACGGGAACAGGTCCTCCAGCGGGGCGGAAACCATCACGCCGTTTTCACCTATGCGCGAAGTAATACGCGGGCCAATGGCCTGATCAGGTTCGACCATCACCTCACAGAGCACCGGGCCAGGAGTAGCCAGAGTCTGAGCGATGACTTCCGGTAGCGAGGCTTGATCACTCACACGCAGTACAGGCAGACCGAATGCGGCCGCCAGTGCGCCGATGTCCGGCAAGGTCAGACCTGACGTGGAGTCGCAACCAATGGTCTGCTTGAAGTAACCGCTCTGCGATGCACGAATCGACGCATAGCCATTATTATTGAGAACGAAATATTTGATCGGCAGTTTCAGGCGACTGGCAACTTCCAGCTCCTGAATGTTCATCACGAAACCACCGTCGCCATCCACCGATATGGTCCGGCGTCCGCCGCTCCCCAGACAGCCGCCGATAGAGGCTGGCAAGCCATAACCCATTGAACCCAGACCGCCCGTGGCAACCGCACGCTGCCCGCGTTTCAACTTGGCCGATATCCAGAAAGTATCGATAGACGCACCGGAGCTGCCCGGGATAATCATGTCGGTACCTTGCAACGCATCGCAGAGCATTTCAGTAAATACATAGCTGTTTACGAAGCCAGTCTTGTCGCGGTACTCCTGCAGCACAACCGGATATTTGTCCTTCCAGTCTGTGCAACGTTCGCGCCAGGCTTTGTAGTCAAAGCTGTGGCCCTCTGCGGCTTTTGCCAAACCGTCAATGAACGCTCCGGCGTCGCAGACAAACTTCTGATCGGGCATATCGCCCAGTTTGGCAATTTCAGCTGCGTCGATGTCGACTACAACGATTTCAGCGGCACGGGCGAACTGAGTACGGTCAAAACCGGTGATGGAAAAATCCATGCGGCAACCAATCGCAATCACCAGATCAGCGTTCTGCACCGTGAAGTTGGCACCGCGTGAAGCAACGGTACCGCAGCGTCCGAAATACAGAGGATGTTCGTACTCCAGCAGGTCCGCTGCGATCCAGGTGGTCATGGTCGGAATACCCAGACGCTCGATCAGCGCGCGCATCGCGTCTTGAGCACCAGCACCATGGATGCCATTACCTACCAACAACACTGGACGCTGTGCACTTTGCAAACGTCCCGCAAGGCTCTGCAGGGCAGCGCGATCAGGCAATGCCAGTTGCAGACGGTCATCGGCTACGTAGCCCGGCAGTTGATCGGGATCGATTTCAGTTGCCTGCACATCCAGCGGTATATCGATCCAGACAGGGCCTTTGCGCCCACTCATCATGAGGTGATGAGCCTTCTCAAGTTCAAAGCGCACTTGCTTCGGATCAAGCAGGCAAACCGCGTATTTGCTGATTGGAGAGACGACACTGACGATGTCCAGCTCCTGGGTACCCAACTGCCGAAGGCCCGTATCGCCTTTGAGGTCAGCTCGCTTGACCTGACCTGATACGAACATAACGGGCGTCGATTCAAACCACGCACCGGCAAGCCCGGTAATCGCGTTGGTCGCACCAGGACCGGACGTAACCATGCATGCACCAAAGTTACCCGAGGTACGTGCGTAGCCTTCAGCTGCAATTGCTGCGCCCTGCTCGTGCAGCATACTGACAGCAGTCAGCGCTGGCTGGCGAAGCAAGGCATTGTTGAGGTGCATCGCCCCGCCGCCCGGCAGGAAGAAAACGTGCCCGACGCCTTGGCGGGCAATAAAGTCAAAGACATAGTCTGCAACACGCATACGAAATCGCCTGAAATTCTGGGTTAATGAGGTAGGACGCGGTCGGCCGGCACGGCGTAAAGCACCAGATCCCATCCGCCAGCCAAATGCTGACAAAGGCTGAACTGATAGCCTTCGTGGTATTCATGCAACTGCAGCAAAATGCTCCAGAGATGGTCCTGCAGGTGATATACGCAGACCGCCAGCACAGGATGCAACTCACTGATGAGTTGACGTCCGCCAGCCAGACATTGAGGTTCAAAGCCTTCAATATCGATTTTTATGAATGTCGCCGGAGCGATTTTTTTACTCAATTCATCCAGAGTCGTCATCTGCACGGTTTCGCTGCCCATGCCGACTCGGCATGCTGCGCCACTGGCGTCCTCGATCAGAATTTCACCCGTGCTGTCACCCACAGCAAGGGCATGAGCATGCAAACCGGAATGTTTGTCGGCCAGGCTTGCCAGGGTGGCTTCAAGCTTCAAGAAATTGCGTGCCGAGGGCTCAAAGGAATGGATCTCTCGGTATTGCCGCCCACTGCGGATAAAACCATGGATCGAGTCACCGTCGAATGCGCCAATGTCGTACACCACTTCATTATCATTTCGATTGGCAAACTGGTCGTCGAAATACATCTCGGTGGTAGAAGCCGGTGGCAGCAGGTCGTAATCGAATGTCAGGCGCCATTCAACATGGTCAACAAACAGCTGACGCGATGCATCATCAGCAAGCAACTCGAAAGCCTGGCGAATCTGACCCGCTTGCTTCAGCACTTTTTCCGGTAGATCCAGGCTGTAATACGGCAGAAATTCTTCAGGGAAACGCCAGGCCAGATAACCGAATGGTGCAATTCGGTCGAACCCTAGTGCACGCAATGGGGCCAGACGCTCAACCATCGTATCAGTGGCTTCGCCGCACCAGATGGTGACAATGATGGCCGGCAACTCTCGACTTTCTCGCGCTGCCAACTGAGCAGGGCTGAGGACCTCAATGCCCAGGATTGAAGTGCCCCAAAGGCTTGCATTGTTGTCGATGAAGGCCTCTGGAACCATGCCCATTTTCAGCAATACTGCTGCGACCTTCTTCCCAAGATTTCCGGCACCAAACAGAACGAAGGGTTTCCTGGCATCCCCCATAGCATCAAACAGGGTTTGCTGCTGACGCTGACGAGCCGAGTCAAGCGACTCACTCAATAAAAGATCCAGACGTGCACTGATCGCTTGCTCATTCATGTACATCACCTTCCAGTGAGTTCAGGAACTCCAGTGCCGACCAGAAACCGGCACCATGATCCTTGTGGCCCTGCCAGACCTCAGGGATGAAACTGACAGTGGGATACTGCTTGAGCTGCGCCCAGGTCGCAGGCCAGTCCACGTCACCGGTGCCCATGACCACGCCTTCACCGTTCGCACCTTTGGCATCGGCCACGTGCAGGTGAGCGGAGTACGGCAGGAGCAGTTTCAGTGCGGCCTGGAAGTCCAGTTCGAAGTGGAAGCAGGTCATTTGCAGATGCGACAGGTCCAGACACAGACGCAGATCAAGACGCTTGGCCTGCTCGGCCAGCTCGTCGGGCATCATGAAAATATTCTGGTGACGCTGACCGCCGAAGTGCCACGGGAACGGCGCCATGTTTTGCGGGATCAGTTCGGTACGACCGAAATCGATCTGAGCACATGACTCACGGAAGCGCTCGTACAACTCTGTGCGCTGGCTGAATGGCAACGGTGCGTCAGCAGAGAAGCCGCCAATGTTGGCAACAATCAGCAGCGAGTCGGCTTTCGGGAAGAACTCGGCCATCTGCAAGGTCGCGTCAACGACACGTTGCAGATTGACGATGGAACGCTGGCGGTACTCCAGGTCATCGGACACCAGATCCAGCAGCTCGCTGTTTTCAAACAGCTCCGGGGCGTGGACCACCAGACGAGAGCACTCGACAGTGCTGAGGAACGGCTGAGGCGCAACGCTCAAGTCGCGGTATGACAAGTGAAACTCGAACAGGTCGGGTTTGATCCACTCGTTGTATTGCTGGAAGTCGTGGTAACGCACCGGCACGCCCCAGAGGATTGGCATGTCGTATTCTCGGCGTACTTCCTCTTGCTCGGTCAGGTCGCTGTCGAACAGGAAATCGCCCTGCTCGATCTTGCGGCCCGCAGGCTTGCCCAGCAGATCGCTCAGGCGATAAGGCGCCAGGCCCTGACCAGGGCTGGCTACGCGCAGCATGTTTTGCTCGAACACTTCACCTTTCTCGATCGCCCGGGCGGCAATCACGCTCTTGCCCAGGTTCTCGCGGTTCAGCAGTTCGCCCTGGCTGGCGTGACGGCCGGGACCGGTCCATGGCAATGCCTTCTGGACCTGACGAATGCCTTCGACCAGTTGGCGGAACTCCAGTGGCTCAAGGCTGGCCAGGTGGTCCGGCCCTTCCATGCCACGGTCCAGCGTAATGTGACGCTCGACCAGCTTGGCACCCAAAGCCACGGCTGCGAGGGTAATCGCCGTGCCGCGCTCGTGCCCCGAATAACCGATCATGCCGTGCAGTTCTTTCAGACGGGCAATGTAGCCCAGTTGAATATCGCTCTCGGGTGCCGGATAGGTGCTGTTGCAATGCAGCAGCGCGAACGGCACACCCAGGCCTTTGAGCTGTTCGATGGTCCGAACGATTTCATGCTCATGGGACATGCCCGTCGAAAGAATCAACGGCTTGCCCAGGGAAGCGGCCTTGGCGATCAGGTACGGATTGCACAGGTCAGCCGAGGCAATTTTGAACGCGGGCACATCGAAGCCAGCCAGTACATCCACGCTTGGCTCATCCCACGGCGTACAGATGTAGCTGATGCCTTTGAGCTTGCAGTACTCGCGAATCTGCCGGTGCTCATCGACAGTCAGTTCGACCTTGTCGAGCAAGTCCTGAATGTACTCGACGCCCAGGTCTTCGGCGCGCGAGCCATCGGCCTTGGTGCGATACAGCGCGTCGCGGTTGCGCAGTTGAAACTTCACGCAATCGGCGCCGGATTCGATAGACGCATCCACCAGCTGCTTGGCCAGTTCCACCGAACCGTTGTGGTTGTTACCCACTTCAGCGATGACGTAGACATGGTCGCCGCCGATGACAGCGCCATCGATGGAAAAAACTTGCTCATTCATTGGATTTTGGTCCGCCAGGAGGTGACACCGTTGGATTCGAAACGGAAATCGGTGATACGGCAGCCCAGCTCCCGGACCTTGTCGGTCACGGCACGTCGATGCTGAGGCTGCACGAAAAACAGGAAGAACCCGCCGCCACCGGCACCCAGCAGCTTACCACCGAGGGCACCTGCGGCCAGGGCCGAATCATAGATCTGGTCCAGCACGCCATCGCTGACGGCATTGGAAAATTGCCTTTTGAGCATCCAGCCCTGATGCAGGCAACGTCCGAAATCATGCAGCTCGCCGCGTATCAGGTGGTGATGCATATGCCGACACAGCTCAACACTTTCAGTGATCAGCGGCGCCTTGGAGTCCTTGCTGGACATCTCTTCGCGCTGGCGCTCGTGGAGCTTGCCCGAGTCATGGGAAATCTGCGTATCGCAGAGCACCAGGCACTCCTCCAGCTCATTCCAGATTGACTCGGTCAGGCGAATCGGATGGACCAGATTACGACCCTCTTTGAACTCGATCAGGTTGAAGCCGCCAAAGGCCGAGGCGTACTGGTCTTGCCAGCCACCCGCAATACCAAAGCACAGGCGCTCGGCCTGAAACGCCAGCTCGGCTACCTCATAGGTGCTCCAGCGGTCACGGCGCAATTCGTTGAACGCTGCGATAACCGCAGTCGCCACCGCCGAAGAGCCGCCCAGACCGGAGCCCACCGGGAAGTCGGAGCGGATATAAAGGTCCAGGCCGTAGTTAGGCTGAATAACAGAAACGATGGTCGCCAACAGGCCTTTGCCCGCATGACGCGCGAGGTCGTAAATGGACTCGTAACGCTCGTGAGTGCCCAGGTCCTCGGAGAAAATCTGGATCACATCGTCGGTGCGCGGGATCAATGTCGCGTGGGAATACAAACCCAACGTGCAACTGAGTACGGCAGCAGGGTTATCAACGAAGTAGTACGTCAGGTCTGAGCCGCCACCGCTGAAACTCATCCGTACCGGTGCACGGGCACGGGCCAGAACAGGGACCTCGGAATTGGCAGCCAGCAACGCAGGCGTCACCACATCCACCAGACAACCCGCCGCATCCACCACCGGGATAGCGTTGAAGCTGAGGTCGAAAATCTTCAGCAGTTCTTCGCGAGAAGCACCGACCTGCACCGAACGGTAATGAGTATTCATGCAGGCCGTGACCGGTACATCAGTGTCCGCACCTTCCTGCAACAGGTAGCGGCGCAGGTCACCGTTGGTGATCACGCCTACCAGGCATTCCTGATCATCGACCACGAACACGATCTGCAAGTCACCGGACTCGATGCATTCAACCGCGTCAAGAATGGTCTGATCGACATACACCGTTTGTTTCTTTACCAGTCGATTCATTTATCAGCCCCTTGAAGCCCTGACTTGAAGGCATCCAGCGAGTCTGGCGTTCCGATATCGATGAAAGGCCCTGAGTACTCGCAAGCGAACAACTGCCGACGCTCAATCAAACGCGGCAAAATCTCTTTTTCCATGGAGCACGGCTGGACGGCAAACTCGCCCAACGAGTTTTCCGCAAAGGCATACACACCCGCATTCACGCGACCTGGGCCTGATGCGCCCTTCTCATTGAGCGCCAGCAGTTCAAGGTCTTGCGAACAGTCGAGGCTGCCGTAGCGCGAGCGATCCTCGACCAGCACGGCAACAATTGCATCGTTGCTCGCCGCGAACGCCAGGCGATACGCCTGCTGATCCAGCCAGGTGTCAGCATTGAGCACCAGAAAACGCCCCCCCGGTGGTACTTCCTGCAAGGCGTGCAAAACAGCACCGCCAGTTCCCATCGGCTCGGTCTCGACCACCAGTTGCAGATTCAGGCCCGACTCAGCCGCCAGGACCGGCAATAATTCAGCCAATTGGTCAGCCCGGTAATGAGCGCACAGCACCGCATCCTCAACGCCAGCCTGCTTGAGCTGCGCCAGGACCAGTGCGAGAAACGGGCGACCATGAACGTCGACCACCGCTTTTTGCCCGCCCTGAAGCACGGCACTCAGACGAGTCCCAAAGCCACCGCAAAGGATGTAGGCACGCATTACTTACGCAACCCGAAGAAGGTTTCCATGCTACGCACGGCGTGTTCCAGATGCTCTTCGCCCAGGCCCGGCCAGACGCCGATCCAGAAGGTGTCGTTCATGATTTTGTCGGTAACGGTGAGGTCACCGGACACGCGATAGTTGCGGTTGAGCATGTATGGCTGACGGATCAAATTACCGGCGAATAACAAACGCGTACCCACCGCCTGGCTGTCCAGATAGCGCACCAGATCCAGACGCTTGAAGCCACAGCCGTCGCGCAGGGTCAGCGGGAAGCCGAACCAGGACGGATCACTGTTAGGTGTTGCCTCAGGCAGGATCAAAAAGTCGGCACACGTGGCCAGACGCTCGGTCAGCCAGTTGAAGTTGCGCTTGCGGGCCGCAATAAAATCATCCAGACGATCCAGCTGCGCCAGCGCGCAGGCCGCCTGCATGTCAGTGATTTTCAGGTTATAGCCCAAGTGCGAATAGGTGTACTTGTGGTCGTAACCTTCCGGCAAGGTGCCCAGCGTCTGACAGAAACGCTGTTTGCAGGTGTTGTCCTGACCCGGCTCGCAATAGCAATCACGTCCCCAGTCCCGGAACGATTCCATGATGCGTTTGAGCAACGGGTTATTGGTAAACACCGCGCCACCCTCGCCCATGGTGATGTGGTGCGCCGGGTAAAAACTCAATGTGCCGATATCACCAAAGGTACCGACCATTTTGCCGTCATAGGTCGCGCCCAGAGCGTCGCAGCAGTCTTCGATCAGCCACAGCTTGTATTTGTCACACAGGGCGCGAATCACGCCGAGGTCATAGGGATTGCCCAGAGTGTGAGCGAGCATGATGGCTTTGGTTTTCGGGCCGATCGCGGCTTCAACCTTGGCAGGGTCAATGTTGTAGGTCACCAGATCGACATCGACGAAAACCGGCACCGCACCAAACTGCAAGATCGGGTTAACGGTCGTCGGGAAGCCAGCGGCCACACCAATCACTTCATCACCGGGTTTGATCGCCCGATCACCCAGCCGCGGCGAGGTCAAGGCGGAAAACGCGACCAGATTGGCGGATGAGCCAGAGTTGGTGGTCAACACCGCACGACGACCCAGGTACTTGGCGAGACGACGCTCGAAGGCGTCGTTGAAACGCCCGGTTGTCAACCAGCCATCCAGTACGGCCTCGGTCATGGATTGCAGTTCGCCAGCGCCGATTACCTTGCCCGACGGCGGTACAACGCTCTGGCCTGCCACGAACGGTTTCGGCGCATATTGCAGCTCTGCATAACGACCAACCAGCTCGACAATTTGTTGGCGCAGCTGCTCCGGGGTGTTCTCACTCATGGATATCGCCTTGGTAATCCGCGATCTGCGCGCGGGTAAAGGTGTGCATATCACGCCCCTGCTGCCAGGCCAGATGCCAGCTCAGGGTACGTTCAAGCGTGGTTTCAAATGACCAGCGCGGCGCCCAGCCCAACAGCTGTCGAGCCTTGCTGGAGTCCAGCGCCAACAAGCCAGCCTCATGAGGCTGAACCTGAGCATCCACGGACCAGCGCACCGGCTGTGGCCACATTTCGGCCAGCGTGCGAACCAGCTTTTCCACCGTGGCGACATTGCCGCTCTCGGGGCCGAAGTTCCAGGCACCGGCATGTTTCTCGCCATCCTCGACCAATGCCTGCGCCAGCAGCAGATAGCCCATCAGGGGCTCCAGTGCGTGCTGCCAGGGACGGGTTGCCTGAGGGTAGCGAAGGGTCACTTCTTCATTGTTTTGCCAGGCGCGGAAGATGTCCGGCACCAGGCGCTCCGGCGACCAGTCACCGCCACCGATAACGTTGCCCGCGCGCGCCGTTGCCAAGGCAACGCCGGATTCCTGCAGGAAGGAATTACGGTACGACGAACACAACAGTTCAACACACGCCTTGCTGTTGCTGTATGGGTCAAAACCGCCCAAGGTGTCCTGCTCTCGGTAAGGCCAGAGCCACTCACGGTTCTCGTAGCACTTGTCGGTGGTGACCACCACCACTGCGCGAACGCTCGAACACTGACGCACCGCTTCCAGCACGTTGACGGTGCCCATCACATTGGTCGCATAGGTTTCAGCCGGGGTGCGATAAGACTCGCGAACCAGTGGCTGCGCTGCCAGATGCAGCACCACTTCGGGTTCGAACGCGCGCAGAGAACGGGCGACCGCCTGGGCATCACGAATATCGCCCAGATCGCTGGCCACCGCGCCTTCCACGCCCGCCACTTGCCACAATGCAGGCGTCGTGGCGGCAGGCAGCGCAAAGCCTTGGACTTCAGCACCCAACTGGCGCAACCACAGCGCCAGCCAGCCACCCTTGAAACCGGTGTGGCCAGTCAGCAGTACTTTTTTGCCTGCCCAGAATCCGTTCAACGCCAGAGTTTCCATTCCGCTTTTCCGCTGGCCCAGCGCTCTTCGAGCATGACGCGATCACGCAGGGTGTCCATCGACTGCCAGAAACCAAGGTGCGTGAAGCTCATCAGTTCACCTCGGGCTGCCAGATTGCGCATCGGCTCGAACTCCCAGGTAACGTTGTCGTCAGCGATGCTATCAATCACCGATGGCTCAAGCACAAAGAAGCCGCCGTTGATCCAGCCGCCGTCGCCCTGAGGTTTTTCCTGAAAGCCTTTGACGCAGTCGCCTTCAATATCCAGCGCGCCATAACGCCCCGGTGGCTGTACTGAGGTGACGGTGGCCTGTTTGCCGTGCTGGCGGTGAAATTCGATCAATTCAGGAATATTGACGTCCGAAACGCCGTCACCGTAGGTGAAGCAAAAAGTCTCGTCACCCAGGTACTCACGCACCCGGCGCAAGCGTCCGCCCGTGGCACTGGCTTCACCGGTATCAACCAGCGTGACGCGCCAGGGCTCGGCATGCCGCTGATGGATGTGCATGCTGTTTTCAGCCATGTCGAAGGTCACATCAGACATGTGCAGGAAGTAGTTGGCAAAGTATTCTTTGATGACGTAGCCCTTGTAACCCAGGCAAATCACGAACTCGTTGATGCCGTAATGCGAGTACATTTTCATGATGTGCCAGATGATTGGCTTACCACCAATCTCAATCATCGGCTTGGGCTTGAGGTGTGATTCCTCACTGATCCGAGTCCCCAACCCTCCCGCCAGAATTACTGCCTTCATGCGCTTCTCTCAGAAAGTCCGAACTGCCAATACACCCTCGAACGGCTGCATACAGAACGCCAATAACTCGGCGGTTCAGGAATGTCAGCGCTGTTACAAAGGGTAAAAGCAATATCCATACCATCACGAAAAGCCTTTAGATTCGGTACCTTCCAGCCGCTGTCGGAAAACCGGCAGCGCAAAAAAAACTTATTGAGGTCAGTTGTTTAGCGGTGATCAAAGTACCGTTTGCCCCAAGAGAAAAATCGCGCCCAAAAAAAAAGGAAGAGCGCCTGCTCTTCCTTTTTTCACCGCATCATGACGCACACTCAAGGCAGAAACAGACTGAACACGCCTCCGCCCAATGGGCCACCATTGGCCAGCTCGATTCGCCCATGCACACCGTTACGCTGATGGCGTTCGGCTATCCGCGCGGCGAAATAAAGGCCCAGCCCCGTGCTGCCACTGACCTGGTTGATGCCCAGTGCATAGTCGGCCTGTTTCTCGATCATGCTGGCCGGGTAGCCTGAGCCATCGTCATTGATGACGATGCACAGTTGCCCTTCTTCCTCGCTGACCGTAATGGCAATGGTCTTGCGCGCATAACGTATGGCGTTAACGGTGATATTGCCCACCACCGTGCCGATCAGTTCACGATCAAAGAAACCCAGCGGGATGAGCGCATCCACTTCACAGGTGGCGACGATGCCACGACTGTTCAGCACTTCCTGATGATGAGCCAGCTGGCCTTCGATGAAGTCGTCCATCTCATGATAATCAGGACGCAACGGCAACTGATTGACGTCCAGCTTGTAGAGGCCAAGCAATTGCACGAGCATGCCGTTCAGCCTGGCAAACTCATACTCGATGACTCCGTGCTCGGGTGTATCGCGCTGCGCATCGGTCAACTGTTCGAGCCACCGGTTGTGAGACTGGCTCAGTGTCGACAGGGAGTTCTTCATGTCATGCACAGTGGAGGCAATGACCATGGAGAAATCCATACTCGCTTCGTTTTCGCTCATGCTCCAAACGCCTTGCTCTGCAGTTTTTGATAGCGCTCGAAACGCGGATCACTCTCGGGCATCTTGCCGACCATTTTCAGGCAACCGCGACACTCTTCCAGCTTCGCCGCGCTGGGAGACGAAGCCATGGAGTGGAGCAATGCCTGCGCCAGGTTCAAGGCGATACTGATGTTCTGGGCCTGCAGCGCCAATGCTCGACGGAACAGGTCCTGTGCCTCGTCCAGATTGCCAGCCTTGTAAGTGCGAACGCCCTGAATATTGAGTTCGATGGCAGCCTTGTTGGCCCCAAGAATCGTCGGATCATCCGTTTGTTTGGCGATGTTTTTCATCACCAGAGGATCATCACCATAGATCTCGGCGCAACTCTTCAGCACGCTGGCACCCGCCTCGGCCTGACCGAGATTCTGCAACTGTGAGGCGACAGCCAGTGCCGCGTCAGCACTGAGGAACTGCTCCATATCCTGCAACCGGCCGACGGCGTCAGCGGTCAGCTTGGCCGCCATCTCTGGATCTGAATGCTTCACGCTGGCGGCCTTCATCAGCCTCGTGCGGACCTGAAGCCCCTGGTCAGTACCGTTTTCCTTGGCGACCTCACTGAGCGTCTGGTTGATCTCCACACGTGCGCGCGCATCAAGCCCCTGATCGCCACCACGGGAAATCAATGCCTGAGCAAAACCAAGGTTGGTTTCAGGGTTTTTGAAGCGCGAAAACTGGCCCTGATTGACCGCCTGACGATAGGCCTTGGAAGCGCCTTCGAAGTCATTGTTGTCCAGCGCCAGCTTGCCAAGCAGCGTCTGTCGACGCACCGCCAGCGGCGAAATCTTCACGGCGTCTTCCAGCACCTTTTGTGCACGGACTACATCGCCACGCGCAACCAGCGCTTCGGCCAGGCCGTCGTAAAGGATCGGCATGCCGGGAAAAGCTTTCACAGCAGCATCGAAGACCGCCTGCGCATCAGCGTGCTTGTTGCGCTTGAGCATCAAATTGCCGAGTGCGGCATACGCCCAAGGCGCAGGGCGATCGGCAAGAATGGATTTGAGCAATGCCTCAAGGGGTTCATATTGTTTAAGGTCACGCAGCGCATCGGCCTTGTAACGCAAGCACAACGGTGCGTAACGCGGGTCCTGCTTGGTCAGCGCGACACAGGCGGCAAGCACTTCAGCAGGCTTGCCGCGGTCCAGCGCTTGCAGGATTGGCTTGAGCAAGCCTTTACGCTGTACCAGCTTTTCAAGACGCTGGGCGAGACCTGCGCGGTTGAACGGTTTGGTCAGATAGGCATCCGGTTCCCATTCAAGGGCACTCATCACCATCGCCTGGCTGTTTTCAGCCGTGACCATGACGAACACGCTTTCATGGCTCAGCAAGCGGTCGACCATCAGGTCTTCAAGTACGTGCTGGCCGTTTTTCTTGCCGTCACCGAGGTTGAAGTCATGCAGAACAAAATCGTAGCGCTTCTGCGAACACATCTTCAGCGCCTGCTCTCCGGTGTCGGCGGTGTCCACATCCCTCACCCCCAACTCGCGCAACATAGAGCGCACCGAGCTGCGGAAGTCGGAGAAGTCATCGACAATCAGAAAACTCTTTTGGTTGTACGCCAGCATCAGGGGTCCTGTCAGGGAAGAAAGAAGATGAGCCCAAAGGCAAACATATAGACGGGTCCAGCTTCGCTGCCCATTTTTTTTGGCGCGCAAAAACCAGTTAATAGCACTACGCCATTAAGCAAATTCTACACCAAAGCCCTGCTCCATGGCTCTGATCGGGGGGTTGAGAGCCAACCCGTCCTCTACGTTTCAACATCGCAGGGGACTCAATGGGCTTCACCGACACAACGTTTATCGGCACCCTGTCAATTTTCTGGAGCCAGAATTATGTCTGGTGACGTGTTTGGATAAGCGCGCTGCCAGGCCACAAACCTGAGCAGCAAATAGTAAATGTCACAAACACACATTTTCTAGGAGCTGACGAGCAACGCGAGGCAGCGATTGAGGTTTGCCTGACATATCGCTATCGCTGCCTCGCGTTGCTCGTCAGCTCTTACAGAACGGGCTTTCACAGAAGGCTGGCGTTCAAAAATGCTTTCTGTAAAAAAATTGCGTAAACCCTGTCCCTTTTTTTCATCTCACTGGTCATCCCGGGTAAGTGAACAAAATATGAGAGCTTACTTCCATGCCCCCAGCGTCGCCTTATCGTTTGCGCCCCTTGCTGCATTTCAGCCTGTTGCTGACATTGAGCTCCAGTCCGCTTTTCGCCTCTTCCAGTTGGGCGCAAGACGAAGATCGTCGCACTTACGAGGTACCCGCCAGTAGCCTGGGTGCTGCGCTGACCCGCTTTGCAGGTCTGGCTGGCGTTAACCTGTCGGTCGATCCCGCCCTCGTGAGCGGTCGTACCAGCGCCGGTTTATCGGGCGACTATGCGGTAGAGGAAGGTTTCTCGCGCTTGCTGCAAGGGTCCGGCCTGCAACTGGTGCCAGTGGCGGATCATGCCTATACCTTGATCCCGGCTCCGGAAGGCAGCAGCCTGCAACTGGCGCCCACCTCAATTCTGGGTGCCGCAGGTTCTACAGATGGTCAGGCTTATGCCGGAGGCCAGGTTGCCCGCAAAGGCTCGCAAGGACTGCTCGGCTCGCGGGACTTCATGGACACGCCATTCAGCATGACCACCTACACCAGCCAGACGGTGAAGGACCAGCAGGCCAGAACCCTGGGCGATCTGATTGCCAGCGACCCATCGGTGCGCGCAACCAACCCGGCTGGCGGTCGGTACGAACAATTCACCATCCGTGGATTGAGCCTGTTCAACAGCGATGTTTCTTACAACGGCCTTTACGGCATCTTGCCGACCTACACCATCGACATGGAAATGGCCGACCGGGTCGACATCCTCAAAGGCCCGAGCCAGTTGATCAATGGCATCTCACCGCGAGGCGCCGTCGGTGGCGGCATCAACGTGGTGCCCAAGCGCGCCACCGACAAACCCATCACCGAAGTCACCGGCAGCTACGCCTCAAATAATCAACTAGGCACCGCAATCGACGTCGGTCGCAGATTCGGTGACGAGGGCAAATTCGGCGTCCGTTTCAATGGCGTAAAACAGTCAGGCGACACCGAATGGGATCACCAGAGCGTCGACCGCGAGATGGCCGTGTTGGGCCTGGATTTTCGTGGCGAACGCCTGCGGCTTTCGACAGATATAGGGCACACCGAACGCGACACCGATGCGCCGCAGGAACGCGTCCAGATCGGCGCAAATGCCAATGTGCCGAGTGCCAATGATGTGCGTCGCAACTATGCGCAGGCCTGGAGCAAGGCGCGGACCAAAGATACGTTCGGCGCAGTAAATGCCGAGTATGACGTCAACGATTCGGTCATGGTGTATGGCGGCGTAGGCGCTCGTAAAAGTAATCACGACTTCCTTCGCCACGCGGTTTCAATCACCAACAACGCAGGGGATTTCAGCGTCCAGCCCCGCGACTTTACCCGTGACGAAAATGTCCGCACGGCGACTGCGGGCGTGCGTAACTGGTTCCAGACCGGCCCCGTGAGCCATGAGGTCAATCTGGCTGCCAGCTACTTCTACATGGACTTCGAAAATGGCGGCGCTCGTTATGCGCCAGCCAACAGCAACCTGTTCAACCCGGTAGCGACACCCACTCCCGGCAACCCCACCCGCCTGGATGACAAGGTCTACACAGAAAACCGCTACAGCGGCCTGGCGTTGTCCGACACACTCGGCTTTTTCGATGACCGCTTGCTGCTGACCCTGGGCGCCCGCTGGCAGCGGGTTCAGGTCGATGACTGGACCAACAACGTCAAAGGTGACACGGCCTACGACGAGGAAAAAATCTCACCCTCGGGCGGCATCCTGTACAAAGTGACCGATCAACTGTCGGTATATGCCAACTACATGGAAGGCCTGAGCCAGGGCAAAGTCGCACCGTCCACTTCCCTGAACGAAGACGAGATCTTCCCGCCCTTCATCAGCCGTCAGGTTGAGGTCGGCGCCAAGTACGACCTGGGCACCTTCGCCTTTACCGCCAGCGCGTTCAGAATCAAGCAACCTGCTTATGAGACCAACGCTACGACGCGAGTCTTTGGTCCAAACGGCAAGCGCGAGAACAACGGCATTGAGCTGACCATGTTCGGTGAACCCCTCAAAGGCTTTCGCCTGCTGGGTGGCGTGATGTACATCGACAGCGAGCTGACCGACACCATCAACGGCGCATTCGACGGTAAACGCGCCCCTGCAACGCCTGAATACAACGTCAATCTGGGCGCCGAATGGGACGTGCCGAATGTTCAAGGGCTGACCCTGACCAGCCGCGGGATCTATTCCAGCTCCCAATACCTGAACCAGGCGAACACCAAGGAGATCGACTCCTGGGAACGGTTTGACGTAGGCGCGCGCTATGCCTTCAAGGTCGACGACAAAGCCGTGACCCTGCGCGCCAACATCGAAAACGTCATGGACAAACGCTTCTGGAGCTCAGCAGGCGCGTCGGACGACAGCGAACCGGGCTTGACGCTGTCTACGCCGAGGACGTACCTGGTTTCGGCGACGATCGGGTTTTAAGCGATTGGTGTTATGGGGTGCCCAGGGATGGGCACCGAGTAGCGGCCGAGCTCAGCTGAGGCCACCTCACATCCGGTGATGTTCCAGCAGGAAGTCCACGAACAATCGCACCCGCGCTGGCATTGCCGGGCCACCGACGAAAACCGCGTGAATCGGTTCCAGATCGCCAGGATTCCAGGCTTCCAACAGCGGTATCAGATCGCCACGCAGCAGATCCTCTCTCACGCTGAACTCGCCGATACGCGCGATGCCTGCACCTACTCGCGCGAATTGCGCCAGCGCTTCACCACTGCTGCATTCAATGTTGCCGCTGACTTTCAGGGAAAACTCTCTTCCATCGCGGAGGAACGGCCAGTTGGGTTCGGCACGCCGGAAGTTGAAGCGCAGGCAGTTGTGCCGTAACAAATCTTCCGGTTCCTGTGGAATGCCATGGCGCTGCAGATATTCGGGAGATGCCACCACTATCTGGCCGGTATCGCCGACTCTTCGCGCAGTCAGCGGGCTGTCGGGCAGATGGCCGAAGCGCACCGCCACATCGGCCTGCCCGCCGAGAATATCGACCACCTCATCTCCGAGAGTGAGATCGACAACGATATTCGGGTAACGGGCGCTAAATGCTGCCACCAACGGGACGATGGCCTGACGCCCATGACCAAGAGCGGCGCTGACCCGCAATCGCCCCCTTGGCACGCCTTGATCAGCAATGGCCTCTTCGACCTCGGCCATATCGGCCAGGATACGCCGGGCGCCGCGCAGAAAAGCCTCACCCTCGGCGGTGAAGGTAATCGCACGGGTGGTGCGCAACAACAGGCGGGTGCCGAGACGTTGTTCGGTACGCGCGATGATCCGGCTGACCGCCGAGGGTGTCAGCCCCAGCGCACGTGCGGCTGCCGACAAACTGCCCTCCTGCGCCACCATGGTGAATACGCTCATCTCACCTGACCTGCCGTGAAAATCCATTTGTGCTTCCTACGCAAAGGTGATTGCCAAAAACACTATCTACCGCGTGAAAAATGAAGATCGTAGCATTGGCGGCATAGATAAGGAGCCTTTCATGCGTATAAACCCACCCCTTGTTGCACTCGCCATTGGTGCCTTCGGCATCGGCGTTACCGAGTTCGCCCCCATGGGCATGTTGCCGGGCATCGCTGCCGATCTCGGCGTATCCATTCCTGCCGCCGGTTTGTTGGTCAGTGCTTACGCCCTGGGCGTGCTGCTCGGTGCGCCGCTGATGACGCTGACCACCGG
This sequence comes from Pseudomonas maioricensis, assembly GCF_022790535.1. Lineage (GTDB taxonomy): Bacteria > Pseudomonadota > Gammaproteobacteria > Pseudomonadales > Pseudomonadaceae > Aquipseudomonas > Aquipseudomonas maioricensis. The sequence goes on along the minus strand of NZ_LOHG01000007.1, from coordinate 209,354 downwards.
CAAGATTCCAAGACGCTATCTGCTGATCGGACTCATGGCGATTTTTACTCTGGGTAATCTGATGTCTGCTTTGGCTACCGATTACTACAGCCTAATGGTCGCCAGGGTGGTGACTTCACTGAACCACGGCGCGTTCTTTGGCGTTGGCTCCATCGTCGCCGCCAGCGTCGTCGCCCCGGAAAAACGTGCCGGTGCGGTTGCGGCAATGTTCATGGGCCTGACCCTGGCGACCATCGGCGGCGTGCCACTTGCCGCATGGTTTGGCGAACTGTTCGGCTGGCGCACCGCGTTCTGGGGCATCACCGGCCTCGGCGTAGCGGCCATGGCCGCATTGTGGTTTGCCCTGCCCAACCTGCCAGCACCGCAAAGCGTCAGTGTGATGGACGAAATCAGGGTACTGGGCCGCGGCCGCGTGCTGGGTGCCTTGGCCCTGACGGTAGTCGGCTCGGGTGCAATGTTTACCGTCTTCACCTACATCGCGCCAATCCTCAGCAGCGAGACTCACGCCTCTACCGCGTACATCACCGCCATGCTGGTGCTGTTCGGTGTGGGGTTGACGCTGGGCAACATGTGGGGCGGCAAAGCCGCCGACCGCTCGATAGATCGCACCCTGATCGTTTCGCTGAGCGTGTTGATTGTCGTCTTGCTGGCCTTCACCGTATTGATGCGTTGGCCGCTGCCTGCCGCCGTTGCCATCCTGATATGGGGTATTGCCAGCTTCGCTCTAGTGCCGCCACTACAGATGCGTGTCATGGAAGCGGCGAAGGACGCACCCAACCTGGCCTCGGCGGTGAACATCGGTGCCTTCAACTTCGGCAACGCCATCGGTGCGGCGCTGGGCGGAGCGGTGATCAATGCCGGGCTGGGTTATCCAGCGATTTCCCTGGCTGGCGCGGCAATGGCAGGCCTTGGACTGCTCATGGTTTTGGCTTTTGCGTGGCGTTCGAGAGCGATTGCAACTGCGGCAGCGTGAGGATGCAAGGCGGCTGGTCGCCATTGATGAGTGGCCACCAGCAGCGGATCAAGGATTACAGCGGCGGCTATTCGTGGGATGCCTCATCAGCGTTCATCCACTAACGCCGCCGCAGGGAATTGCTGCTCTTCCAGCTTCTCCATCACCAACCCGATGAATGCGGATACCGCTAACGGCAAATGCTGCCGACTGGGGTAAAGCACATGCAGGCCGTACCCGGTGCGGTGGTATTGGGGAAGCACTGACACGAGGCGACCCTGCTGAAGATCAGCCTTAGTCATGGCAGAAGGCAGCAAGGCAAGGCCTAGTCCGGCCAGGGTTGCTTTACGCAAGGCCTGGGCGGTGTTGCCATTGAAGCGGCTAGTGATTCGCACCTCTTCTTCTGCACCGCTTGGCCCATGAAGAAGCCAGGTGGTGACGCCGCTTGGGTGAGCAAAACTCACACAGTCGTGATTGACGAGGTCTTCAAGGGTAGCGGGCACGCCTCTTTTCCTGAGGTAACCGGGGCTGGCAACCATCCCCTCGTTGCCCGATCCAAGAAGTTGACGACCGACATAGCCTGAGTCCTGCAATGCGCCACCGCGAAACGCAATGTCGATCCGGTCAGCAATCAAATCGGCGCGCGCATCGCTCAGTACGAAGTCGAGCTGTACCCGTGGATACGCGTCGAGAAAATCGGCCACCCATTCCATGGGGAAGAAGTCGAAGAAATCAGCCATCGCCGCAATGCGAACGGTGCCACTCGGCTCCAGACTTCCCATCATTAACTGCTTCCCGGCATCAATCAGACCGTCCACTGCCCCACGGCATTGCTCGTGAAAAGCCTCGCCGGAATGGGTAAGTGTCAGCTTGCGCGTGGAGCGTTGCAGAAGCCTCGTGCCGAGCTGTCCCTCAAGTTGTTGAACCCGCCGACTCAAGGTGTTGGAGGGCATTCCAAGCTGTCGAGCTGCTTCAGCGAAGCTGCCACTGCGTACTACTTGTACAAATAGCGCGACGTCATTCAGGTCAATCACGTAATCGCCACCCCTTAAAAATGGATCAGTTCAATCCAATTATGCCATCTAATAAAGGAATCAAAGGACACATATCCTTGAGCCATTGCTGAGATTGACCTCCAACTACCGGATCCCTGAGTTAACCCCCAGTCCGGCAACAACGAGAGCATTTCACTCATTAAACGCATCGGCCCGGGCAAACGAAGCCCTGTTTGACGACGTTACCTTGCGGGCGATGGTGCTCGAAATTCAGAGAGAAAACATATGACCGCCGCCACCGCAGTTCGACCACGCAGCATTGTCCATCGTACCGAAGGCAGCACACACGGCCCCATCACGCGACTTGTCAGCCCAGGTGATCTAGGAGAGCTTTTGAAGCCATTTATTTTCCTGGATATTTTCAGTCTGAACGCCGGGGGTGGTAAGTCGAGTTTCGGCATGCATCCGCACTCAGGGATCGCAACCGTTACCTTCATGACCCAAGGCGATGTGTCTTATGAAGACACCACCGGCGCGACAGGCTTATTGCTAGCCGGGGGTGTTGAGTGGATGCAGGCCGGCAATGGAGTGTGGCACGACGCTACGCTGGCGAGCGATTCCTCAATTCAGGGATTCCAACTCTGGGTCGCATTGCCCCCATCGCTGGAAAACGCGCCAGCAATGAGTATCTATCTCGCGCCCTCCCAAGTTCCAGAATCAGGCCCGGCCCGTGTGCTTCTGGGGCGCTATGGGGATGCTCAAAGCCAGATTGAAGCACCGAGTGACATGAACTATCTCGCCGTGAATTTGGAAGACGGTGAGCACTGGCGCTACACACCGCCGCCCGCTCACACCGTTGCATGGCTGGCTGTCAGTTCAGGAAGTGTGGACGCAGGTGCAGTGATAGATACCGGCGAACTCGCCGTGTTTGAAGAGTCGGAGCAACCCATCAACTTCATCGCGAAAGGCGATTGCACTTTCGTGATGGGCTCGGCGGTAAAACATCCGTATGACCTGGTGACGGGCCACTACTCGGTCCACACGAGCAAGGCTGCGCTGGCGCAGGGCGAAACAGAAATACAGCAGATTGGCGCTCGCCTTCGACAGCAGGGACGACTCAAGTAGTAGCGCTTAACCCAGCGCAAAAATCGTTTCGACAATTGCTACCCAACACTTCCGACTCCTACCGAGACACGTCATGACCACTAGCAATCTCAAGCTTCTTCTATCCCCCGCACAGATCGCCAGCCTCCCCCTTAAAAATCACATGGTCATGGCGCCGCTCACGCGAAGCCGTGCCGGGGAAGGTGATGTTCCGACGGCCACAGTGGTCGAGTACTACCGCCAACGTGCCGGTGCCGGCCTCATCATTACTGAAGGTTCTCAAATCTCAGCTCAAGGCAAAGGCTATATGAGGACACCAGGCATCTTCACGGCCCAACAAATCGCCGGCTGGAGAGACGTGACCGACGCCGTGCATGCAGAAGGCGGACGAATTTTTCTCCAACTCTGGCACGTCGGACGTCTGTCCCACTCTCTGGTGCAGCTCAATAATCAACTGCCGGTAGCCCCCTCAGCGATCAAGGCCGACGGCGAAATCTACACGCCTGAAGGACTTAAGCCCTACGAGCTACCACGGGCCATGACTCAGGATGAAATATCTGCGGTAATCGCTGACTTCCGCCAAGCTGCTGAAAACGCAAAACGCGCGGGATTCGACGGTGTGGAAATCCACGCTGCAAACGGTTACTTGATCGATCAGTTCCTGCGCGATGGCACCAATGCCCGAACCGACTCTTACGGTGGCTCTGTAGAAAACCGCGCCCGGTTTCTTAAAGAGGTGGTGGAGTCGGTCATCGAAGTATTCGGAGCCAGCCGCGTGGGTGTTCGTCTGTCGCCAATCTTCAATTACTTCTCCATGAGCGACAGCAATCCCCAGGCGATTTTCAACTACACAGCGAAAATGCTCAGCCACTATGGCCTGGCGTATCTCCACGTCGTTGAACTCGGTGCAGGGTCATTCGACTTCAGAGAACTGAAGCGTCGTTTTGGAGGCACCTACATCGCCAACGGAGGCTATGACGCAGAACGCGCAGAAACGTCGCTTCAGGAAGGAAATGCTGACCTGGTGTCATTTGGCACAGCGTTCCTCGCCAACCCGGATCTGGTGGAGCGACTCAAACAAGGTGCAGCACTGAATGAGGCAGACCCGACAACCTTCTATCAGGGTGAAGAGCGCGGTTATACGGATTATCCGACGCTGGCTGAACTCGGATAAAAACCAACGTTGCAGTCGGAAAAAAACCGTCGGCGATTGCCTCTCGCAACTCGAGAGGCAATCGCTGACTGGTTCGTCAAACCCATCCATTTTTTGGAAAGACCTCACCCAAAGGTAACTGGCCTGCAAATGCTCAGCGTGGGTTGGATGCGCATATTTCAAGGGTTGCACACGTGCTCTGTTTGTCAAAAGCGCCACTCTAGAGAACCTGTGTCTCCAAGAACTTCTCGTCGCTGAAATAATACTGGTCGTGCAGCAGCATGCTCAGTCGTTCTCCTAAAAACGTACGTGCGTTTTGCAGGTCCAGGACGCGCTTGTTGGGGATGGAGAATATCGGCTAGAAATCGGGCACCTCGCATAGATAGAACCGAGGCAAGTCCAACACTCCATCTCACCCAAAACCTGCCTACACCAGCCGAAACCACCCTAAGTCCGCCGAAAAAAATCATCCACTTAAAGAATCCGCCTGCTCAGTCGATTACGAATAAGTGGCCAGAGCGGGCAGCGTTGTCGGTGCTCGGTTAAACAGCACCTCGCTTCTAAGGACGGTTTCACTGAATGTACCCTGCACAAAAGCTTGCCTGCGAAACAACTGCACTGAATAGGCAATCCGTTTCATCCAGGTTTTCCAGGTATTTCGTGTTCATGGCGCTGGCGATCAGCGGCCTGCTGTTCGACACGTCTACAGCCTATGCGCTGTCTGCGAGCTGTGCGACGCTTAATGGATTGAGTGGCTCGGGCAGCTTTTCCCGCTCCTTTGCTGCTGGATCCTTCGCCGCCGGTGAAAGTGTCTCGGTGACGTTCAGTGATAACGGCGGCAACGTAGGCAACAACAATCCGTTGTCTGCCGATAGCGTGCTCATGCGCAATCCGACCACGTTCACGCCTTATTTCGATTACCGCAGCAACACCGGCAGCGCGGGCAGCCACGCTGGCAGTGCCTCGGCTGCGAATCTGACCAATGGCTTGTTCATCAGCACCAAGGTCGGCACCTATCTCAGCACAGTGACCATCAACTGCGGTGCAGCAGTCTCCAGTGATGCCACTCTGTCTAACTTGATCGCGTCATCCGGCACGCTTTCGCCTTCATTTTCATCGGGCACCAGCACCTACAGTGTGGCGGTCGCCAGCAACGTATCGTCGATCACTTTTACGCCGACTGCCAGCGATAGCAACGCGACGATTACGGTCAACGGAATCACCGTCGCCTCGGGCGCCACATCGCCAGCGATCAGTTTAACTACTGGCCAGAACACGATAAGCGTGACAGGTACCGCCCAGGACGGCAGCACTACCCAACTGTACACGATCACGGTCACCCGGGCGCTCGCTGCACCCGGTGCGAACAATGCAACCGCAACCGTGGCCGCCAACAGTTCCGGCAACCCGATCACGCTCGCGCTGACCGGTGGGACAGCAACATCCGTCGCCGTCGCATCCAGCCCCTTGCATGGGGTCGCTACGGCTAACGGCACGTCAATGACTTACACACCGACCGCAGGTTACTCGGGCACAGACAGCTTTACTTACACGGCGAGTAACGCGACGGGCAGTTCTTCGCCCGCGACAGTTTCTATCACCGTGACGCAGCCAACGCTGGCATTAACACCTTCGACCTTGCCTGGCGGCCAGATTGGCACTGCCTACAGTCAATCGTTCAGCGCAGCAGGCGGAACTGCACCTTACAGCTACGCGAGTTCGGGCACAGTTCCAACAGGGTTGAATTTCGATTCAGCCAACGGAGTGTTGAACGGAACGCCCACCAGCGTCGGCAGCTACAACTTCACAATTACAGTGACTGACCATCACGGCGCGACGGGCAGTACGGCCTATTCGGTCAATATTGCCGCAGGGGCGTTGCCCGTTGCAGGTGCTGTGTCTGCCACAGTTGCTGCCAACGCAAGCACGCCGGTGACTCTGGCCCTGTCTGGGGGGGCCGCCAGCTCGGTTGCTATTGCCTCTGCCCCGCTCCATGGTTCAGCGATCGCCAGTGGCACTACCATTACCTATACACCCATGACAGGTTACTCAGGCACAGACTCTTTCACCTACACTGCCAGCAACGCCTCGGGCACCTCGCCAGCAGCAACGGTCAACATCACGATTTCTAGCCCTTCCCTCGTCGTATCTCCTGTCCCAGGTTCGTTACCGGCGGCAACGGTCGGTGTGCGCTATGCACAAGCGCTGAGCGTGAGTGGTGGAAGCAGCCCCTATCGTTTCAATGCCACCGGTCTGCCGTCGGGGCTGAACATTGACGCCTCTTCCGGAACGATCTCCGGTATACCTTCGAATGCCGGGTCGGCGACCTTTACGGTGCAGATCAGGGACGCCTCCAGTGCAACGCTCGATGTCACCTACAACCTGAGCATCGCAGGCACACTGCCAAACGGCGCCGCTCGCAGCGCCGCCTTGTATGCTGGACAGACCGTCACCGTGGAACTGGCCGATGGCATCAGCGCAGGGCCTTTCACTGGCGCGACTTTGCTGGATATACCTTCCAGATCCATGGGTCAAACCACTCTTAGCGGCACGAGTCTGACGTTCGTGGCAGCCGCAGAAGCTTCGGGTGCAGCAATCATCCGCTACACCCTGAGCAATACCTCGGGCGCCTCGCAACCCATCACCCTGACAATTCAGGTTGCGGGGCGTTCTGATCCCAGCAATGACCAGGAAGTGGTCGGTATGCTCGGCGCCCAGGCACAAAGTGCCGCACGTTTTGCTCGCGCGCAGATCGACAACTTCAATGATCGCCTTGAACAACTGCACGATAATCAGCGTCGCCGCGGCAGCAACTTCAACCTGCAACTCGGTTTGCCGCAATCGCGCCAATCTCGCATCGGTAATACCAGCGCGTCGGACATGTATCAGGCACTGTCGTCACTCAGTGGCTCCGATCGTTCAGCCTCCCCGCAATTATCCGCAGCACCCGTTTCCGACTCCGGCTGGCTGGGAGACGACAATCTGTCTTTCTGGAGCGGTGGCTACGTCAACGTCAGCGATACCCGCCGTGACGACGTAAAACTCGATAGCACCATGGTCGGCATGAGTGCCGGTGTCGATTATCGCTTCTTCGACACGTTCACCGCCGGCATCGGCTTTGGCTATGGCAGGGACTCCAGCGATATCGGCTCCGAAGGCAGCCACAGCAAGGGCGATTCCTTCAGTGGCGCCCTATACGGCAGTTTTCACCCGGGAGGCGTGTTCATCGATGGTTTGCTCGGCTACAGCAACCTGTCGTTCGACAGCCGCCGCTACGTCACCGATAACGGCGGATACGCCAAGGGCTCGCGTGACGGCAATCAGTTGTTCGGCTCGCTCAGTTCGGGTTATGAGTTCAGAGAAGAAGCCTGGCGCGTCGCTCCCTATGGCCGTGTCGATGTTTCATCGACAAAACTCGATGGTTTCCGCGAGTCCGGCAGCGGCGCATTCAACCTGGCGTATGCCGAACAACGCATGACCGTCATGTCCGGAAGCGGTGGTCTGCGGGGGCAATATGGCCTGTCGCTGAAGCCTGCCGAAGTGACCCTGCGCGGTCGCATCGAATACAGCCACACCTTCAGCGGTGACAGTACGGCAAGAATGGGTTACGTCGACATCAGTGACTCCACCTACGGCGTTTCTACTCAGGGGCAAAGCGAGAACCTGATGACCGTTGCACTGGGAGCTGATTTCGCCCTGCCCGGTGGCATAACGACTGGCTTTACCTATCAAGGCTCTTACGGGATGGGTGACGAATCCAGATCTCATGCGCTGATGCTCAGGCTGGGCAGTCGATTCTGAAGACGACAATTCGCTGCTTAAAAAATTTGACCAGGAGTGAAAGACTTAGCCAGAGAATCGCAGACAGGAACGCAGAAAATAGAGTGCGGCGATCAATAAGTAAAGATAACCAGGGGGTGCCATGGAGTACGAGGCTAAAACCATTATAGATTGTCTGAGGCGCGTGCTCGATAAGGAAACAGACGAACCTATACTTCGCGAAGGCGAGAAAGAAAACAAGGGCTCTGGCCATGATTCTTTATGGGCAGACGACATATCAGCCCTGTACAAAAGCTGCAAACTAAAAGCCCCTGACGATACAAGTGATCTTAATTCAAAATTGACATCACTGAAAATCAACTGCAGTGATCCGCTCGGCACCTGGATACTCGCTAAAAAGCTCGACAATGCGACAAGAGCATACTGCACCAGTGATTTTCCGTACGCCTATACACCTGTAAAATTAACATTTCCCTCCAAACGTAATAAAGGCGATTTACTGACGCTTTTTGCGAAAATAGCAAAAGAAGTTGACGATCATTATAAAGCCAGCATCGAAGCCTGTCGCATGACCCTTATCACTCAAATGAGTGCAAACAATCCGTCCTCATTTAACGCTGAAAACATTGTACACATTCCATTCTACGGTCTAATGGGGCTTAACGGATCTGGCTTTAAGGTTTTTGATATTTTTAATCGTGAAAACATCAGAGGCCTCAAAAAAAATGGCGTCCTTAAACTAAACGTTGGAAATTGCCCGATACTGTTTGCTGTCAAGGGCAACAAAATTCAGCTGAAGTCAGATTATATATCGGACAATAAAGAACAAGACGAAAAGCCCTTCAGACTATTCCTTAATAATTTTCTGACTTACGAGCCAAAATCTCGCCAACATTACGACCCCATTAAGCATGCCTCCCGCCCCTCTATAATATCCAGTGAAAATGGCCCCACTTTTTTAGAAGTTTTACGTTTAAAAAAAAACACAATCGAGAGTTTCTTGATGCCCGCTGCCGTGATGAACAAGGGTGGAGGTTTCAACCTTATAGGCCGGGCTGACCCTTTAGAGGAGGTCGAATATCGATTTTTTTCGCGAAGTTTCGATGATCTTCCGAAGGATTTGAAAATAAGCAGAGATAACTTTTGTCGACTGGATGACGAAACAATCCGCGATCTTGATACTTACATAGGCCACAGCATTTTTCCAAATGAAGCGCCCCATGATCGAGCAGACATTCTCACCCGTCTCAGAACAAAACCAAACCTTGAATATTTCCTGACCGACTCGACGCGAATTAAACGCTACGAAACCGACCTACAGAACGAAGCACGCCACACGCTCATTTATTATGCAAAAAATTCCGTTTCAGCCAAAAGAAGAAACAAACCAACGGATAATCCCTTGCCCTCTTTTCCAAGCCATAATTACAAGGATGACGCTATCGGCGTGCGAGCTTTTTTAAACAAAGCACATGCTCACATTGCCCGGCAAAAACCAATAGACAGGCACACCCAGAAACGTGAAGTCGCCCTTGAATATCTGGACAGGGCTCGAGAAAGTGTAAATCTCAGCAAAATCATCCGTGAGAGCCTTCTCGAACTAGGGGATCACCTGAAGGAACTAAGTGCTACGAATATGATTAGACACGCCTATTCTATTCCTGTAGCGAAAGACTTTTATCAGGCGTATAAAACTGAGTGCCTCAGAACGGTGCCGGATATTTTTCCCGACTTCCCGAGCGCCGATCAAGAGTGGTGCCACCTCATTGCTCATAAAGACAGTTTGGGAAACAACAGCGCCAAAAATCTGGTTGCAGGCAGCTACCATGCCAATACCGAGCAGTGCGCAATTGAAAGTGCTATCCGTGCGAGTAAATACTACGATTCGATCGGGTTAAAAATCACTGCTTACCTCGTGCCAAACGAACTATGGGTAAGGTCTTTTCCCACGGGGGAGCTTAATAGCTACCTTCAAGAACATTCTCCCTTGAACATAGGGGCTCAAATTCCCCATGCCGTTGAGATAAAAAACGCCAACACCGCTCCTATGGAAGTAGAAAAAACTGATGCAATGGAAAATGAAAATGAAAATGAAAATGAAAATGCGATAGAGGAGGAAAAAGATGATAAAACAAAGATGCAAAGCGATTCAATTCTGCCCGAAAATCTCTACAAATTAATAATGTACGGCGAACCTCTACCCAACACAAACAACGATCAATGTGAGTTTGTCCATGCCATTTTGGGAGAGCTGCAGCGTCGAGGAAGAAAAGAGGTCACCGGTGAACATTTATTTAATTATTACCTTGAAAAGAAATATGAAAACGTCATTATTAAAAATGCGCTAAGAAGCGTATTTGACGACCTCAGCAGTCAATACTACCTACACCCTCCTGCCGCTGCTTTTATCAGGTATCGCATTTTCGTTGGGAGAGTCCGCAAAATCGACTATGTGGTCGATGCCATGCGTGACGAGTTTGATGTCAATGAGTATCGACTTACACGCTGGCTCATTAGTACCGCTCTCAAAGACGATCAGGATGAACTCAACGAATACGAAGACATCGAAGAATCTGATTTTGTCTCTGAAGAAACCGACATGGATGCGGGAGGTAATCGCCCTCGCAAGACCGATGGGACTGAAAACAAAAAAATTGGAAAAAAGACCATAGAAAAGATAACAAAAACAACCCATACAAAATACTCAACCAAAATATCAACGGCAAAAAAAAGATCAAAACAGAAACACTTAACGTAGCCAACGTGTGACCAATAACAGATTCAAGGTATTTATTCAGTCGACGGCAATAGCTACTGGGGGAGCAAAAATGGAATTTAAATTTCTGGATACTGCACATCTTCCTGACTTCCCCACTGAACACAGTGGCCTTGATGATGCATTTTTGCGTGCTCACAATCTTATGGATGAGAACTGCGAGCTTATTCGAGACCTGGCCTCAAGTATTTCATTCTTCGATGCCCCGTTCATTCGACTCTTCAACTGCGACCCGTCCGACCCTGACGTGGTTGACTGGGTCATTGAATTTGGCAAGGCGCCTGCTGGATGGACACCCAAATCGGCCTATCCAGTTATCGACTGCGATGAAAGCGTTCTGGCCTCAGCGCTTGGGTTGACGGATATCAAACTCTGGTATTCCTCTGTGGATTTTGAGGCGCAAAGCTGGTCCGCACGATCCAGGGACGAGAGGCTGCTGGTTCGATCGTGGGCTCAAGACATAGCACGCGGTTGGCCAACTGAGCTCGGATTAATGCGAGCCGGGGTCAATTTCACTGCGAGCGCGACGCTTCTAGACTCCCTTGATCAGCAGGTGCGCCAGCACTTCGGGCTGAGTGACAACCTGCGGGTCAATGGCGCTGTCGGCGTTGACGAAGATGGGGTATTCATTGAGCTGGAAGGAAGGATCAGGACCTTCGAGTATTCGATGCTCAGTGGAAAATTGAAAGCCAGTTTGACTGCTTTGCGCGTAAGAGCCAGTGGTCTCGATGAGGCTGACAGCCTGCCGGTGCTGCAGTTTTCGTTGATGGGTGAATTGCAGGTCGAGGGCAATAAAGCCAATGTCACGCTGGATATCTCAAGCAACGGCAAAATGCTGGATCTCTTCATCGACACAGAGAGCCCCGACCACCCCTGTAAAGGTTGGCTAACAAGCCTAATCCCGGACTTCGCCCTTGATTTAAGCAGTCTGACAGCAGGGGCTGAGGGCTGGATACCCAACTTGCGGAGTTTTCACACTCGCCAACCCATCAAAGGCGAAGAACGCACCTCGGCGACCATCGAACTTGGCTTCAACGACGATCTCATTCTGTTCGACGGGATGGTCAATCTGAAACCCTCTCTCATACTGCGCACGGACTTCACGGCCAAGGGAACCCAGATTGTTTTGGACAGCCAGTGGATCATCGGCCCGGAGGATGATGAAGCCGTATTCGACCTTTCAATTACCTTACCTGTGGGTGATGCGTACATGGCGTTGGCCCCTGGCTGCACGCTGCATCTGCCCGAGAAGATCACTCAATTGCTCTCCCCGCTTCGACAAGATCAGGAAACGCTGCACATTGCGCATCTGGAACTTGAGGGCAGTGTGAGGGATAAGTTTTTCTCGCTGGAAATCCTGACGATGGGGTTTCTTGCATTCAAAATCAATGACAGCGCGTTTGAGGTGGGAGATGTCGAGCTGGCGCTCGAGATTGATGATGGGCACTGGTACAGCCGACTTCAGGCCACACTGGCCATCGGTCCATATACGTTCTTGCTGTCGGCACACTTCGATAAGACCGCGAATTTCATGGTCGAAATTCCAAGCGTGTTTCTTTCGGATCTGGCCAACGATCTCTTCAAGATCGAATTGCCCGCTGAACTCGCCGACGCGCAAATCAACGCTTTTATGATGAGCCTGAGTATTGGCGCTGATACCCAATTCAAGCTCTCAGCGACTTCAAATGCCGTCGTGAAGATAGGCGGTGCCGCCGTCCATTTGAAAAGCCTTGAAGTCAATTACACGCGAAACCCGAGTCATTCATTCGAGCTGAACGGTAAGGCCGCGATCCAGACAGGTGAAACGAGTGCCGACCTCGACCTTGTCTACCAGGCGGGAACCTGGCACCTGACCGGCGATATCAAAACCCGCATCGACCTGGCTGCCTTGCTCAATGACATGGCGAGCGAGATTGGCTTCCAATCACCGCTGGGACAGAGCACGGTCACGGTCAGCTCACTCTACCTCGACATCCGCCTCGGAAAAGCCGGCACTCGTTTGGGGATTCGTTGCGAAGTCGATATCAATGACGCCCGATACTCGCTGGTGTTGATCGCGGCCAAGCCGATTGCCGAAAACGGTGCGACGACTGTTTGGCAACACTTCTTGCAACTGGATGTGCCTACCCTGGATCTGTTCAAGCTGCCTCTGGTGGGTGGCCCGATGAAAGCGGCGACTCACGCAGTTCGGTCCATCACTCAGGAGGCTGAGAAGGTCGATGTGGCCGCCATTGATGACCTGAGCTTGCGCCTGTCCAGCACTTGCAACGACGTCGAACTCGGTACCTTGTTCAAAGGACTCGACGACCACGTGTTTCCCGCCCCGAAAAAGCTGGGAGGCAAAGCTTCAGTGCGGGCGAATCTGACGCTGATCGATTACAAAAAAGTGATCGATTACCCCGCGGTGAAAGAAAAGCCCCCGTCAGAATCGTTGCCCCCTGTACCAGAGAACAAAGCTGCGAAAGTGCCCGTCGTATCGGCAACGCCAGCCACTGCCCTGCCGGACCCGGAGATACCCACCAATCCATCAAAATCCGTCACAGCCCCGGGGTTTGCGCCACCCGTGGGAGCCGACCGGGGATGGTGGCTGCCATTGGGGCGAAACCTGGGACCCGTCACGTTCGAGCGTCTGGGGATTGCGACTGATATCGCGAGCGTCAGCTTCATGCTTGATGCCTCCGCCCGCCTCGGCCCGCTCAAACTGGGATTGCTGGGTCTTGAGATGAAAACCCGGATCGGTTTGCCGATAAAACCAGACTGGGACCTCAGAGGGATGACAGTCAGTTGCACGACCGACGCCTTGAGGGTGTCCGGCGGGCTGGTGAAAAGGCAAGAGAACGACTACGCGGGCACTGTGATGATCGGTTTCGGCCAAGTCACACTCAGCGCAATCGGCTCCTACTGCCAGACACCGGCCACTGACAAGGAACCGGCAACGACTCACGTGGCCATTTTTACCGTACTCGACACGCCCTTGGGCGGTCCGCCCATGTTTTACGTGACCGGACTGGCCGGCGGTATTGGCTACAACCGAGACTGGAAGAACGTGAGTCTGGCGCAGGTCGCCACCCACCCAATGATTACCGCCCTGGAAAGCGGCACCGTCGATAGCAGCGCCATCGACCGTTTTGAAAAAATCAGCAGTCCTTCCAGGGGCGACCACTGGGTGGCAGTCGGTGTCAGGTTCACCTCGTTCAAGATCCTCGAGGGCAAGGGACTGTTGGTGTTGTCGCTGAGTGAGCAAACCCAGGTCAATGTGATGGCCAAGCTTGACCTCAACTTCCCCCCGGCCAAAACCGCTGGTTTAAGTCTCACGCCCCTTGTGCATGCTGAGATCCTGATGCAGGCCCAGTACCACCCTGCAGTGGGCGAGCTGAAGGTCGACGGGATGCTTGCGCCCGGCTCCTTCCTGCTAAGCAAGGATGCGGTCATCAGTGGTGGCTTCGCCTTGTATTGCTGGATGCAGCCCAGTCAGTACGCTGGCGACTTCGTAATGACCTTGGGCGGGTACCACCCTGGCTTCAAAATTCCGGCCCATTACCCTCGGGTAGGGCGACTGGCGCTCAACTGGCAAGTCTCCGATCAGGTACAGATCAAAGGCGAGCAATACTTCGCACTCACGCCTTCAGCGGTAATGGCCGGCGGACTGTTGCAAGTCGACTATCGCTCCAGTTGGGGCACAGCAACGTTCAAGGCGCAGGCGGATTTCATCATCTTCTTCCAACCCTTCGCATACGCCGCTAATGTCAGGATCGCCGTGCATGTAGAGGCAGAAGTCGAAGTCTGGCCCATCACGCTTAAACTGGCCCTGGATCTTGCGGTGTCCATGGAGATTTGGGGGCCTCCTTTTGGCGCGTTGGCAAGGGTCAGTTTTTATGGACTGAGCAAAGACATTCTGATCGGTGAATCTAAAGCTCTTGCCCTGCCCGAGGTAAGCTGGAGCGATTTTCGCGGCAGCTTCCTGCCATTAGCCAACGCTGGAGAACGGCAAAATGAAAAGCCCGAGGTGGCCGGGACGACGACCGTTACTGACAGCCTGATAACACTCACCGCGCGTTCCGGGCTATTGGGCAAAATCGATCCGCTCACAAATCTGCCGCTCAGCCCGGATGCAAATGCCGAACAAAGCGCTGCTGCCCACTGGCTGGTAGATCCAGGGACGCTGGAGATTGATCTTACGTTGTGCATTCCCACCAGGATCCTTGATGTCGACGGGCAGACACACGGGCCAGGTCGTGAATTCGGCATCGGCCCGATGAACATCACCGCGCAGGATCTGGAAGTCGTTGTCACGGTACAGACAGCGAATGCCGGCCACTGGGTGGTTTGCCCGACACTCACTTCGGTCGCGATAGGCTTGTGGAATCCATCAGGCCGCCCTGCCCCCGGAACCTTACCCAAAGACCAAACCCTGGCAGATTTGCTTACCGGTGCACTGTTGACGCTTGAAAAGATGCCTGCGGCCGAGCATGCACCTGTTGTTGTGAGCGATCTCTGCCAGCACGACAAGCAAGCCTTCTGGGTACGCCCCGTGCGCCGTCCTGTCGTTGCAAACCCTGACATGAGCCAACTGACTGATTCGATCCATGCACCAAACGTTGGAACTCGACGCATGGAGCTGCTTGAAGCCATTGCCGTTGTGGATCAGCAGGTCGCCAATGACCTGTCCGAACGGGCCTCTCATGAAGGCGCCATCGTGCAAGCCAGCATCCCGATGCGCAAGATGCCCAACCTTGCGGACAACGCAGCCGCCACGCCATCACGTCTGCTGGTCGATGCACCGCGCATATGCCGCTGGAGGAGTCAGTAATGGACAATTCAAAGAAAAAAACGGTTTACCTGCCCTCTATCCGGCCAACGCTTGTGTCGGGCACACACACAATCAGCATTCGGCAAACCGTCAAGGACAAGCGAGGATCGGTCAAACAACTGGAAGTTTTCGAACGCTCGCAAACCATCATCGTGCAGACGCTTACACACCAGATCGATCCGCAAGGGGTGCACGCCTGTTACCCACCGGACGGACATCAGGGGCGTTTTGAAGGAACGCTTCCGTATGTGCTGTTGAATCAGGCAACCCTGCCCTGGCAATTAAGTGCCGACGCCCGGCCCGGCCCTGACAGCCCGCCCTGGCTCGCACTGTTGGTGTTCGACGAACTGGATCCGCCACCTCTGACACGCCTTGCAGTGCCTGAAAACCCGGTAAAAGCTGAAGCTGGCGAAGCCGAAATCAAACCGTCCGGACAGATCATCAGCCTTTCAAGAAGTCAGTTCGAGAGTCTGGCGCCGACACTCGATGACCTACCTTGGCTGGCACATGTGCGACGGGTTTCAATCTCCGATAAGGCGGCTGCCAGCGATGATTCGCCCGATAGCGAATATGCGGTAGTCGTCGGTAACCGACCCTGTCAGACCGGACACCGTTACGTTGTCCACCTGGTTGCGCTCAATGGTCTTGGCAAGATCTTGCCGGGTGGTGAAACACAAGACGGTGAAGTCGAATTATCAAGCTTGTTGTCCTGGAGTTTTGGTTGTACGGACAACGATCACGATTTTGCCAGCCTGCTCAAGAACGTCGATCACGGCCCAATGGCGCAGCCTGTCAGCGTACCGCAAGCGGATGACTCGCCAGATGTCAGCCTGGTCAAGGAGTCCTACGCCACAGGGTACTGCGCGCTGGATCATCAGCTTCGCGATGGGATCAACACGGTTTCCTGGTATCGCGGGCCGCTGCTGCCATTACGGGCCAATCCCCTTGAAGTTGCCGTCTCGACCAACAGCGCTGACGCCCTGCTGCGCTACGACCCTGAGCTTGGCATGTTTGATACCGGATACGCTGCGGCCTGGCAGTTGGGCCGACACCTGGGCTTGGCGAACAAGGCGTTCAGCAACGCCCTGCATCGCTGCAAAATCCAGTGGTATCAGAACTCCGATCTCAGCGCTTTTCAGACACAGCCGACTGAATCGCCTGCGCAGATGCCGGGCATGGAGTCAGGCGAGACAGCAAGCAATGTAGCTTCGCCCCGATATTCGATAGCCGCGAATATCTACGATGTGACATTCGATGCAAAACAACTCAGTTGCTGGCTGCGCGCTCCGACCAATGCGAGTACCGAACAAGGCATCAGCGCGGATCAGATCATCGTCCAGAACTGGCTCAGCCGTTGGCTCCTGCTCTATGGCGTACCGCTCGGCTACCTCATTCCGGAGCCGGCGATGGTGCCGCAGGAGTCACTGCGTTGTTTCAGGGTTGATCGCAACTGGCTCCGAGCCTTGCTGGATGGGGCTTTAAGTCTGGGGGGCGATGATCCCGCTCGAGAGAAAAGCCTGCGCACTGTCTTGATCGAGAATGCGCTGCAAGAGGTTTACAAGATTCGGCGCTCGCTGATCGACGAAAGCACGGGCGAGGATGGTTCCGACACCTCGACGGATGTCATCAGTGGCTTCATCCTTCGCTCTCGTGTGGTATCCGCCTGGCCTGGCATTGAGGTCAAAGGCTTCTCATCAGCCGACAGTACCGAATCGCTGCCCCTGCTTCGGGCGGAGAACCTGACGCCTGACCTTCTTTTGTGTCTGTTCGATGGCCAAATGCGTCGCGTTGACCTGATCGAGCCTGCCGAAAGCCAAGGCTTCAATTTCCCGAAGAATCCTGTACTGCGCGGTCCCGTCCTGGCTGCCGCCGAATTGGCTAAATGCCTGGGCGCACAAAACGCAGCCGATTTCGCCGCCAGGCTCGCAACTAATAACGGCATCGTCACGTTCAGAATCAAGGATCAGAGAGCATGAGCCAGGACAATCCTACTTCTAATCTATCTACGTTGATTGTCCCCATGGATCTGGAACTGCTGCGCGTCGGGCAGTTCGACAGCAAGTACGAGGTGCTGGGCCCGACGTATGACTTCATGTATTTATCCGGCCCCTCTCAACCATCAGGCCAACGACGCCCAAACCTCACGCAGTCCGTGCTCGATAGCGGACACCCCTTTGCGCAGGGCAAAGGGGCACTGGTGGGCATCCACCTTCACTGGACCTTGCCTGAGGCGCTGCGTCATGCAGAGCAGGATGCGGCCCCGACAGGGAAAGCCCGCAAGGGCGGCGGATTTCCGAACACGCCAAACCGCTGGTTGATCACACGTGTGTTGTTCAAGCCGGACGGAACCTGCGAGTCGCGGCGCTGGGTGGTTGAAAGTGACCGCCTCAATGATGCGCCGCCTGCTGGTCTTGGACTCATCCACCCGTCAGTACCCGTCGACATGGCGACGCGCACTCAACGCAATCAATACATCGGTCAACATTTTCCAGCTGACGACTGGCGCGAGGCCACGGGGGCTAAACGTTACGCTCCGCTGACCGCGCTGGGTTATGGCGATCCGACATTCGCATCCTTCTATCCCAACAGCGCTAGCGTATTTGGCTTCTATGACGATGTGAAAGGCCTGCCCGCCGGTAAAAACAAACTCGCTTATCACGTAGTGGGTTGGTACAGCCCGGAAATCAGCAGCCCTCTTTCAACGGATTCCGGGCTTGGCCTGATCAAACGCTTTTGCACGTGGCAGGGCTACGAAAAAGGAAACGCACGTCCCCACCAGATGTTGTGCAACAGCGCGCTACAGGAAGTTGAGTGGGATTTGAGAAACCGTTATTTCGAGACGCTTAAACAACAGCCACTGAGCTGTTCGGTTGGCACATCGGTACCCGAAGCCCTGTCTGTATTGGTGGCGACAGTAGCCAGTACCCCTGAGCTTGAGGGCGGTCTCAATGCGTTGCAATTTGGCCAGGTGCAAGAGTCTGTCGAGCGCCCCGACGGCGCGGACATCTATGCCAATCAGATGCACGAGGCGGGTTTTACCAGCAGCTCCGGCGGCAGTTTGTGGGCGATCCTCCCTCCCAAACAAACCGATAACGCGACACAGACCATCGCTTCTTTGTCCGAGGAAATCTCCAGGTTGCTGGATGATCTCTGCATTGAACAGCAGGCACTGGATCGCCGCCGCGGCGAACTAACCCGCGCGCGACGCCAGTTGTACGCGGATTGGCACACATACCAGCTTGCCCTCTACGCGCCGACGGGCCACTTGAGTGCCGAGACAATATTCCCCGTGCTCATGGCACAGGCGAAGCAGATCTTGCTCGAATCCCGGCAAGTTGATCAGGAGAAAACGCAGCTTCGTGAAAGCATGCAACACATCAAGCAACGATTGCCTTCCGGGTATCGGCTGGAAAGCCAGGCCGCGCCGCGATTCTGGCGAGCTCAGGACCCGTCGTTGATGCTGCTCGGCCATGAACTGGCAACCCGGTCGTTGTCTACTCCCTTCGACTATACGGAGGGTCGACAGCTGCCTTGTCGCCTGGGCGATCAGATTGTCACCGGAGCTACCTTGTCCGTTGAGGAGAAAGAATTACACCTTGAAACTCAACAATGGCTCGCACTGGCGGCTAGCCCGGGTCTGCCAAAGGAGCTGGCGGCACCGATTGATGCTCTGGCAGCAGAGGCTGTTTTGTTTTCTTCCGAGGCTCCGTCTCTTGTTCGTACACATCTGACAGAGCAGCAAGGTGAAACACCAGGCTTCGCTGAGGCGGCCTCTAAACTGTTTGGCGAGCAGGCCCAAGCCTTTTTGCTCAACGCTACGGCAGCTTCCGTCAGTTTTCGATCGAAATTACCACCCCAATCGCCCAAGCAGATGGGCACACTGTGGACATCCTGGCTTCCCTGGCAGTTCCAGTATGAAGTCAGTCTCAAGCAACCCGGCGCGGAAGCTTTCGGTCAGCCGGCGCTGATTGATCATCTTGGGTGGAACCAAGAGCACGATCTCCGTATCGACAATGATCTGGTCAAGGACGCCCCGGCCTGGCAATACAGGGGGACTGGCATGCTCGCCCACCATGGCACTCTTCAGTTAATCAACACAGTGCAGGCAGTGCTCAGTCGTCAACCCGACGCACCGGGGCTCGCAGACCTGCTTGACTGGATTGGCACACTACCACTGGCCACCCAGACAATGAGTGATTTCGGCGCCGGGTTATTGATGATCAGGCCCTCCGGGCAACTACCGGTCTACGACCCTTATCAGGATACGGATGGCACCCTCAAGCGCCGTGAAGACATCAGTCAGATCGCCGAGGCCGTTGGCAGGGAAAACTGGTTCGCTCCCTTGCAAGACAACCCGATGAACCCGTTACGAGCGGGTGCGCTTACGTTACAGAGATTGCGAATCGTTGACCGATTCGGACGCTTTCAGGATCACTCGGCCTGCAATCCTGATTCGCTGGAGGTTCTGATCTGCAAACGTCTGCTGCCAGAAACACAATCAGATGATGCCCTGCCTGTCGCCTCACTTCCCGTCAGAATCACGCGCCCCGCAAGGCTTCAGTTTCGATGGATAAGCGCCAGGTCAGGCACCGTACAAAGCAACTCCCACCCCTCCACTTCACCCGTCATGGGCTGGGTGGTACTCGACAATGTCGACGGCGGTATTTCCTTCTTCCAAGAGAATGGTGAGTCATTGGGCACACTTCGCTGCAGTGCTGGCGCAGATGCTCAGGTGCTGTGGCAATCACCGCCGCCGAATGCCCGTTTGCTCGACGATCCAGAGGAATTCCTCAAGCCTGCTCACCCTGAGCTAACTGCGTTCGTACACACACTTCGCGAAAGTGGCGTGGAAGGCATCCGCAGGTTTCGTATAGAGACCAAGGCACAGTTGCATAAGATCCAGCCTGACTCGAACAATGCTGATGACGCCATCGCCCTGTTGTTGGGGCGCCCTTTGGCCTTGGTGCGCGCCACAATTGCACTTGAGCTCAAAGGCGGCCCGGCAGTCGATCATTCGTGGGATGCGTTGCGACGCCGTATTGAAGGCACCGTCAACCAGCAGAACGAGAGCATTCGTGCCGTGGAGTTTCCTGTTCATTTGGGCGCATCCGATCACATCAAGGATGGTTTGGTGAACTACTGGCCAGTGGCAAACGGCGTCACCGATTTCAATGCACCGTACGTCTCAGCACATGCGTTGGCGGGCTCTCCCGCTCAGCGATCGCTGGTAATACGAGCCGAGGCAGAGCAACCGGTGACCGTGACCATGTTGATTGATCCGCGAGCCGTAGTGCACGCCACGACCGGCGTTTTACCTGTTAAGGCCATCACGCTGCCTGCCGTTCACTTCACCAGCGCGTTGAGTCGAATGAAAGTTTTCCTGCGCACCGGCCCCCTCTTGAAAGCGATTGGCGCCCAGTTATCGTTGACGCTTCCCGATACCACGCATGGTAAATGGGTCTGGCATTCCGCTGACAGCACGACGCAGCAGCTTTCACGCAATGTGAACAATAACGATCAATTACAACCCGTTCGGCAGGAGATAATCGACGGCTGGATCGCTCTCCAGGAGTAGGTCGTACACAGGGTCAAGATACTCCCGAAGCATGACGCGAATCGTCAAAAACACAAACGCCGCTCTCAGAGCGGCGTTTCTGGAGCATATAAAGCTAAAGATCGAGCCTTAGACGCCCTCGTTCCAAGGACGATTTCCGTTCTCATCCTTGATACGGGTCGGCAGGCCCATCACATCCGGTGCGATGAGGAAACGCTCAGCCGACAACACTGCACCCTTAAGGTATACGGCGTGAGCCAGTATCGCTGGAAGCCTTGAATAATATGGTGTCCCAGGGCAGGTTCGAACTGCCAACCTTCCCCTTAGGAGGGGGATGCTCTATCCAATTGAGCTACTGAGACAACGGGCCAGCACACCGATTGGTGCCAGCGAGGACGGCGTGCATGTTAACGGCACATGGGCACTTTGTCATGTCGTCTTTGGCTTACACGGCTGTGGTCCATATCCGTTTATTTTGCAGGGAACCTGCACGACCATGCATTTTGCAATGCACCACATGGCCACCATTGCAAAACGCATGCTCAGCAGCCACACATTCAAATTCAAGCCATTGATTTATAAGGGATTTTTATATCATCTGACTTGGCATGCAGACTGCAATACCTCATGCGCTAGAGACCCTTCTTAAAGAAAGTTCCGTCGGAGGTAATTGAAAATGAACATAGCCCTTTCAGTGTTGAATGCTGCAGCTCTGGTTGCACTGGTGGCTTTTCATTTTCAAGACGACGGCAAAGCAGAGCAAACAGCACTGCAGGCTCAGCCACACCACCTGCTACGTCAGGCTCCGCAACTGGCGATCATGACCGACCGCAGCAGCCATCCCCAGGCGGTAACCCTCGCCAACGACAACGAGGCACCTGCCTCGAACTCAGCCAACGTGAGAGCCGAGCCTCGCTGGGTCTTCTAAAAGCCCCCTCTCTCTGAGCCTC
The DNA here is from genome assembly GCF_022790535.1 of Pseudomonas maioricensis. GTDB lineage: Bacteria > Pseudomonadota > Gammaproteobacteria > Pseudomonadales > Pseudomonadaceae > Aquipseudomonas > Aquipseudomonas maioricensis. The sequence continues at coordinate 187,280 of NZ_LOHG01000007.1, read as the reverse complement.
TAGCCCCAAAGAAACCACGAAAAAGAGAATCGCCATGTCCAAGTCAGCTTTATCGTTCATCATCCTGGCCCTGCTGGCTGTAGTGGTCGATTACCAGCTGCCTGCAACCGCTGAAGGTCTGAGCAGTGCAGCAAAAATCGTAGCCGGGATCTTCAGCGTCTTGTTCGTGGTAGCACTGATTCTCGGACGCCGCTTCAAGTTTGATCCTGTCCTGCGCTGACCTGCGCACCCTCCTGGCGGATCGTTCGATCCGCAATTCTGTGATACGCCCTGAACAGCCATGACGTGCCTCCCGTGACGTCCGTCGGCCAGCATTCGTATTTCGCGGATAACCTTCTACGCTGACAAATAGCCATCATGGCAGTTTGCACCTGTGCAGTATCGGCACGAATTCGAATCTTACAGATGAGCGGGCAGATAAGGACTTTGCAAATTTGTTCGCAATTCTGATAATCGGTGCTGGCTAATCGCCTTTATCTGGGTCAATATTTGTCACAGAATTGACGCCAAGGATCCGGCAGATTGGGGCATGATGCTGGCCTCTTTGAGAATACGGTTGAACATTTCGTTAAAACGGCTGTCACAGATTGACATCCATGCGGCGACTTGCAAGAACCGCTCCCCTGAACTAACCGGTTAAATATATGAGCCCTATGAAACAGGCTACTTATTCCAGCCGCACGGCTGACAAGTTCGTTGTACGTCTACCAGATGGCATGCGTAATCGTGTGCAAGAGGTAGCTAAAAACCACCATCGCAGCATGAACTCAGAAATCATTGCTCGCCTCGAACAAAGCTTGATTCAGGAAGGTGCTCTGGGCGACGAACCTAGCCTGCGCCTTGATAGCCCTGAGCTGTCACTGCATGAGCGTGAATTGCTGCAGCGTTTTCGTCAGCTGTCGCACCGTCAACAGAACGCATTGGTGTCACTGATTGCACACGACACCGAGCTGGCTGCTGACAACGAAGACTGATCACTAGATCGAAGTTTTCAAGCCAGCATAATTGCTGGCTTTTTTTATTCGCGGCTTTTTATTTGCTTTTTTATTTGTAGTGCTTTGCTGTAAGACATTTCCGCGAATCATAAAAAAACCGCCTCAAGGGGCGGTTTTTTTATGCAGCAAAAGCAACTAAAGCAGGAAGATTGTCGCGAGGCCGAGGAAAATGAAGAAGCCACCACTGTCGGTCACCGCAGTAATCATGACGCTTGCACCCATCGCCGGATCGCGCCCGAATTTGGAAAGCGCCATCGGTATGGTCACCCCCATCAAGGCCGCGAGCAGCAGGTTGAGTGTCATTGCAGCGGTCATGACCACGCCTAACGACCAGCTGCCGTAGAGCAAATAGGCCACCACACCAATTACCCCACCCCACACCAGGCCGTTGACAAGGCCCACACCCAACTCCTTGCGCAGCAGTCGCTTGGTGTTACCGGTATTGACCTGGTCAAGTGCCATGGCGCGCACAATCATCGTAATCGTCTGATTACCGGAGTTACCGCCAATACCGGCAACGATCGGCATCAGCGCAGCCAGCGCCACGAGCTTCTCGATAGAGCCTTCAAACAGACCAATGACACGCGACGCCAGAAAGGCGGTGATCAGGTTGATTGCCAGCCACGCCCAACGGTTGCGAAGCGAACGCCAGACGGAGGCGAAAATATCTTCCTCTTCGCGCAAACCCGCCATGTTGAGGACTTCGGTTTCGCTCTCCTCACGAATGAGGTCAACCATTTCGTCGATGGTCAGACGGCCGATCAGCTTGCCGTTCTTATCCACCACCGGCGAGGAAATAAGGTCATATCGCTCGAACGCCTGCGCAGCTTCATAGGCATCGCCATCCGGGTGAAAACTCACCGGATCATTGGCCATGATTTCCGAAACCTGTTTATCAGGGTCATTGACCAGCAAGCGCTTGATGGGCAGCACACCCTTCAGCACGCCATCGTAGTCAACCACGAACAACTTGTCGGTATGCCCCGGCAGCTCTTTCAGACGACGCAGGTAACGCAGTACGACTTCCAGGCTGACGTCTTCACGGATGGTGACCATCTCGAAGTCCATCAGGGCGCCGACTTGCTCTTCTTCATACGACAGGGCAGAACGGACACGCTCGCGCTGCTGGGTATCCAGAGCCTCCATCAGTTCATGGACGACATCGCGCGGCAGCTCGGGTGCAAGGTCGGCCAGTTCGTCGGCGTCCATTTCCTTGGCAGCAGCCAGCAGCTCGTGATCGTCCATGTCGGCGATCAGCGTTTCCCGAACGGAGTCGGATACTTCCAGAAGGATGTCGCCGTCGCGCTCAGCCTTGACCAACTGCCAGACCGTCAGACGATCTTCGAGTGGCAATGCTTCCAGGATGTAGGCGACGTCGGCGGAGTGAAGGTCATCGAGCTTGCGTTGCAACTCGACAAGGTTCTGCCGGTGAACCAGATTTTCTACACGGTCTTGATTCTGACCTTCCTGACGATGGGTCAGATCTTCAACAACACGCTGGCGCTGCAGGAGCTCGATAACCTGAGCCAGACGATCCTGCAAACTATCCTGCGTTTTTTTTACTTCGATTTCGGACATAGGCGAACTCCACTCCCAGCAGCGGAGCACGCCGGGAGATCAATCAGTTAATGCATGATTGCTGAAAGAAACTGTTGAGTAACTACTGGGTAAGTCCATGGAGGTATTCCATAAGCCCCGGCGGGGCTGACGGGCGCAATCATACACCGCTTGGCCACATTGCACGCTACAAAATTCTGGCTAGAACAAGCGGTTGCAACACAAAGTTAATCATTGATGCGGCAATAGAGCTGGGACGACACATCCCGCCAAGAAAACACGTCATCCAGTGAAATGACTCGGCTAGGCTTGTTCAACCCCCGTCAAGGAAGACACCAGAATGCGATACAGGTCCGCCGTTCTTTTGGGGTTCGCCCTGCTCTGCTCATCCGCGCTTATCCAGGCATCCAGCGTTCAGCGCTGCGAGGACGCGGATGGCAACATTACCTTCACGTCCCTGGGCTGCCCAAGTGATCACAACGTGCAATGGCAAAAGGCATACAACGCCCCGCCTGGCACTGTCATCCCCCTGCTTCCAGGCGCCGGACAACCCGACAACACCAATCGCAAGCCAGCACAGGCTGCACGAGAGAAAGAACTGGTGGTCGTGGGCCAGCGCGACGACGGGTGCGGCAACCGCCTGAATGCCGAGCAGCGCCGACGAGCGATCATCAATCAGCAGACGCCACCCGGCATGACGCGCAAGGATGTTGAAAGCTTACTGGGCAGACCTGACAAAGTGGTGAGCAGAAATGGCGAGACGCGATATGTCTATCACGAGAAGAAAGGTCGTAGCAGCCAGGTGACCTTTGACGAACATGATTGCGTGAAGGGCAAACGCTAGAAAGCAAAAAGCCCGTATCAGACGATACGGGCTTTTTGGTGTTTGGTGCACTCGACAGGATTCGAACCTGTGACCGCTCGGTTCGTAGCCGAGTACTCTATCCAGCTGAGCTACGAGTGCATTAGCGCTTGATAAACCAGATCACCGCTGGTTACAACAAAGTCACTTGCATTACTGCAAACAACTCTTAAATGGTGCACTCGACAGGATTCGAACCTGTGACCGCTCGGTTCGTAGCCGAGTACTCTATCCAGCTGAGCTACGAGTGCATTTGTTGCCGCGCATTATAGGCCGTCTAATCTTTTGGTCAAGAACTTTTTTCTAGTAAATTCAACAACTTACCGATTAAAGCCAGATAAAACGTACTACGCAAATAATGGCGGAGAACGGGGGATTCGAACCCCCGACACCCTTGTGAGGTGTACTCCCTTAGCAGGGGAGCGCCTTCGGCCACTCGGCCAGCTCTCCGCAACACGGGGCGTATAATAACCACCCTTTTCCCCGTTTGCAAACCAAAAATTCAATAAAAATTAATGGCTTGGTTCTTCGTCCTTCTCTTTCTTGATGCGCAGGTAAATCTCTTCACGATGGACAGCGACTTCCTTGGGTGCGTTGACACCGATACGCACCTGATTACCTTTGACGCCAAGCACGGTCACGGTGATTTCTCCATCACCAATGATCAGGCTCTCTGCGCACCGACGAGTCAGAATCAGCATACCTTTCTCCTCAAGCAATACATTCAGGGACAACAGTCTGCAAACCAAAGGCGACGCCCGCGAGTTCATCGCGGTTGTAACCAGAGTATCGACCGGCGAAAGCAAAAGAACAGTTTGCGCCCGGTAAAAACGCAAGGGGCGCAGTCAGACTGCGCCCCCGGCCGATACATCACTCACCCTGTCGAGGGGCATCCAGCTCAAAGGCCGTATGCAGTGCACGCACTGCCAGCTCCAGGTACTTCTCCTCGATTACCACGGAAACCTTGATTTCCGACGTCGAGATCATCTGGATATTGATGCTTTCCTTGGCCAGCGATTCGAACATGCGGCTGGCTACACCTGCGTGAGAACGCATGCCAACACCCACAATCGACACCTTGGCGATCTTGGTATCGCCAATCACTTCACGCGCACTGATTTCACGCGCAGTCGTTTCCAGCACCTGCAAGGCAGCCTGGTAGTCATTGCGGTGTACGGTGAAGGTGAAGTCGGTAGTGTTATCGTGCGCAACGTTCTGCACGATCATGTCGACTTCGATGTTCGCGGCACTGATTGGGCCGAGAATTTTGAACGCCACACCCGGGGTGTCTGGCACGCCACGGATGGTCAGCTTGGCTTCATCGCGGTTGAAAGCGATGCCGGAAATGATCGGCTGTTCCATGGATTCCTCTTCATCAATGGTAATGAGGGTCCCTGGACCCTCCTTGAAGCTGTGCAATACGCGCAGCGGGACGTTGTACTTGCCGGCAAATTCCACCGCACGGATCTGCAATACCTTGGAACCGAGGCTGGCCATTTCCAGCATCTCTTCGAAGGTAATCTTGTCCAGGCGCTGTGCCTGGGAAACCACGCGCGGGTCGGTGGTGTAAACACCGTCAACATCCGTATAGATCTGGCACTCATCGGCCTTCAGCGCAGCGGCCAACGCCACGCCGGTGGTGTCCGAACCGCCACGACCCAGGGTCGTGATATTGCCGTTCTCGTCCACACCCTGGAAACCGGCGACCACAACAACACGGCCAGCCTTCAGGTCTGCACGAATTTTCTGATCGTCGATCTGCAGAATACGCGCCTTGTTATGCGCGCTGTCCGTCAGAATACGAACCTGATTACCGGTGTAAGACACTGCTGGCACGCCACGCTTCATCAGCGCCATGGCCAACAGGGCAATCGTCACCTGCTCACCCGTGGAAACGATCACGTCCAGCTCGCGAGGAACCGGCTGATCGCTGATCTGCCTGGCAAGGTCGATCAGACGATTGGTTTCACCACTCATGGCAGAAAGCACAACCACCAGGTCGTCGCCCTGCTCACGGAATTTCTTAACCTTGTCGGCAACCTGCTCGATACGCTCTACAGAGCCCACCGAGGTGCCTCCAAATTTCTGTACGATCAAAGCCATCTCAAAGCCGCCTCTGCCCGATTAAGGGCGCCCATTAAACGTTAAATCCAAGCGCCGGACTGCCGCATCGGTACGCGGCAGCTCCGGAAGGTCGACTTAAATACCCTGCTCGACGAAAGGCACGGTCAACGCCAGCGCTGCATCCAGCGCACCTGCATCCACACCGCCACCTTGCGCCATGTCAGGACGACCGCCGCCTTTACCACCTACGGCCGCAGCAGCCTGTTTCATCAAATCACCGGCTTTGAGTTGGCCAGTCAGGTCCTTGGTTACGCCCGCAACCAGTACGACCTTGTCTTCATGCACACTGCCGAGCAGGATCACTGCGCGACCGAGTTTGTTCTTCAACTGATCGACAAGCGCCAGCAGCGCTTTGCCATCCTGACCGTCCAGGCGCACGGCCAGCACTTTCACGCCTTTGACATCCAGTGCCGAGGAAAACAGATCGTCGCCCGCTGCGCTGGCCGCCTTGGCCTGCAATTGCTCCAGTTGTTTTTCCAGCAGACGGTTGCGCTCAAGCACAGCCGTCAGCTTGTCCAACAGATTCTCGCGGTTGCCTTTGACCAGTGTCGCGGCGTCCTTGAGCTGATCTTCCGCTGCATTGAGATAACCCAGCGCCGCTGCGCCGGTGACTGCCTCAATGCGTCGAACGCCAGCGGCCACGCCGCCTTCGCTGACAATCTTGAATACCGCGATGTCGCCAGTGCGATTGGCGTGAATGCCGCCGCACAGCTCGACGGAGAAATCACCGCCCATGCTCAGCACGCGCACGCTGTCGCCGTACTTCTCGCCAAACAGTGCCATGGCACCACGCGCCTTTGCCGTTTCGATATCGGTTTCGACCGTCTCGACTGCGGTGTTCTTGCGGATTTCGGCGTTGACGATGTCTTCCAGCGCTTTCAGTTGCTCAGGCTTGATCGCTTCAAAATGGCTGAAGTCAAAGCGCAGGCGTTGACTGTCAACCAACGAACCTTTCTGCTGGACGTGCTCGCCCAACACCTGACGCAAGGCTGCGTGCAGCAAGTGAGTCGCGGAGTGGTTCAACGCCGTCGCGTTGCGTACCTCGGCGTCCACTTCGGTATCGACCGACGCGCCAACCGTCAATGTGCCGGCAGCCACAACGCCGTGATGCAGGAATGCACCACCGGTTTTGGTGGTGTCACGAACGTCGAAACGCGTCGCGCCAGCGAGGAGGGAGCCGCCATCGCCAATCTGGCCACCGGACTCAGCGTAGAACGGGGTCTTATCAAGGACTACGACGCCCTCTTCGCCTTCGTTCAGTTGCTCAACTTTCTGGCCTTCTTTATAGAGCGCGACGATTTTGGCTTCGCCACGAGTTGCGGTGTAGCCGGTGAACTCTGTTGCCACGTCGACTTTGACAAGGCTGTTGTAGTCCATACCGAACGAACTGGCGGAACGGGCACGAACACGTTGAGCATCCATCTCGCGCTCGAAACCTTCCTCGTCGAGAGTCAGGTTACGCTCACGAGCGATGTCACCGGTCAGGTCCATTGGGAACCCGTAGGTGTCGTAGAGTTTGAACACTACGTCACCCGGTACGACGTTGCCTTTGAGCTCAGCCAGATCCTGCTCGAGGATTTTCAGGCCCTGTTCCAGAGTCTTGGCGAACTGCTCTTCTTCGGCCTTGAGTACCCGCTCGATGTGCGCCTGTTGCTGAACCAGCTCAGGGAACGCAGTACCCATCTCGGCAACCAGCGCAGCGACGATCTGGTAGAAGAAGCTGCCTTTGGCGCCCAGCTTGTTGCCGTGACGGCAGGCGCGACGAATGATGCGACGCAGCACATAACCGCGGCCTTCATTAGACGGCAGCACGCCATCAGCGATCAGGAAGCCGCAAGAACGAATGTGGTCGGCCACAACTTTCAGCGATGCCTGATTGTCGTTGCTGCAACCAATGGCTTTCGCTGCTGCGGCCAGCAAGCTCTGGAACAGGTCGATTTCGTAGTTGGAGTTCACATGCTGCAGAACAGCACTGACACGCTCAAGGCCCATACCGGTGTCTACTGAGGGCGCAGGCAGCGGGTGCAACACGCCGTCAGCGGTGCGGTTGAACTGCATGAAAACGTTGTTCCAGATTTCGATGTAACGATCGCCGTCTTCTTCCGGCGAGCCCGGTGGACCACCCCAGATTTCAGGACCGTGATCGAAGAAAATCTCGGTGCAAGGACCACACGGCCCTGTATCGCCCATGGTCCAGAAGTTGTCGGACGCGTACGGCGCGCCTTTGTTGTCACCGATACGAACCATACGCTCGGCCGGTACGCCGATGTCCTTGGTCCAGATATCGTAGGCCTCGTCGTCGCTGGCGTAGACCGTTACCCAGAGTTTGTCCTTGGGCAGGTTCAGCCATTTTTCCGAAGTCAGGAAGGTCCAGGCGTAAGTGATCGCATCACGCTTGAAGTAATCACCGAAGCTGAAGTTGCCCAGCATTTCGAAGAATGTGTGGTGCCGCGCGGTGTAGCCGACGTTTTCCAGGTCATTGTGCTTGCCACCGGCACGCACACATTTCTGGCTGGTCACTGCACGGGTATAGGCTCGCTTTTCCTGGCCCAGGAAGCAGTCCTTGAACTGGTTCATACCTGCGTTGGTGAACAGCAGGGTCGGGTCGTTGCCCGGAATCAAGGAGCTTGAGGCTACACGGGTGTGGCCTTGCTCTTCGAAGAAGCCAAGGAAGGCTTCACGGATTTCTGCGCTTTTCATAGGTTCTTCCACGGAGACTGCGGCCAGAGGCAAGTGCAAAACGTCATGTGACGTAGCGACGGCAAAGGGCCGCATTATATAGGCGTTGCGTCAACGGTACAGTGTGTTTGTACGATAGAACAAAGCTACTGGACTATCGGCACCTCAAGTGCGGGAAAAGTCAGCAAATGCTGTGATTACCGTCTCGAGTTGTTCGCGGGAAACATCCAGGTGAGTAATCATGCGCAAACGGGGGGCAGCGCTGAGCATGATCCCTCGCTTGGCACAGAACGTCTTCAGTGCCTGAGCACGTTCACCGACCTGCACGTAGACCATATTGGAGTGCACCGGCTCAACCGGGTAGCCCAGCTCTGCCAGGGCAGCACCGAGAAACGCCGCATTGGCGTGGTCATCAGCCAGGCGTTCAACATGATGTTCAAGCGCATACAGCCCCGCCGCCGCCAGCATGCCGGCCTGACGCATGCCGCCACCGACCATTTTGCGCAAGCGACGAGCCTTGTCGATGAACACCTGAGAACCGCACAACACCGACCCCACCGGCGCCCCCAGACCTTTGGACAGGCAGACCGACACGGAATCGAAGTGTTGAGTAATTTCCCGCGCGTCTACACCCAGCTTGACTGCGGCGTTGTACAAACGCGCCCCGTCCAGATGCAGCGCCAGACCATGCTTGCGAGTAAATTTGCGGGCGGCCGCCAGATAGCTTAACGGCAGCACTTTACCTTGCATGGTGTTTTCCAGAGCCAGCAAACGGGTGCGGGCAAAATGGAAATCGTCCGGCTTGATGGTCGCCAGCACCTGATCCAGATCCAGCGAGCCATCTGCCTGGTTTTCCAGCGGCTGCGGCTGAATGGAGCCAAGCACCGCGGCACCGCCACCTTCATATTTATAGGTATGGGCCTGCTGGCCGACGATGTATTCGTCACCCCGCTCGCAATGAGCCATCAAGCCCAACAGGTTGCTCATCGTGCCGGTCGGGACAAACAGCGCAGCCGCAAACCCAAGCTGCTCAGCCATCCAGGCCTCAAGACGATTGACCGTCGGGTCCTCGCCGTAGACATCGTCGCCCAGCGGCGCCAAGGCCATGGCGGCACGCATGCCGGGCGTTGGCTGAGTCACTGTGTCACTGCGCAAGTCGATAGCCGTCACGATAAAGCTCCCTGATAAGGACAAACCTCAGTTGTGAGGTGTGGAATGAGAATAATCAAGGCGTTGATGTGCAATTCCAAGGCTTACTTATAAGAAAAAGTCAGGGCAACTGTAGGAATACGTCCAAGCACATTCAGAGAAACTGTGTTAAAAAATGCCCGCCGCCGAAATGTTTCGGTGGCAACGTTCTCAGGGCGGGGTGCGATTCCCCACCGGCGGTAATGACGCGCAATGCGTTTAGCCCGCGAGCGCTCGCGAAAGCGAGGTCAGCAGACCTGGTGTGATCCCAGGGCCGACGGTCATAGTCCGGATGAAGAGAGAACGGGATTGGCACCACCGCAACGCATCGCGCATCGTCACGACCGGATTTCGTTCGTATCACTGCCGGGCTTAGCCTGACCTTCCCATTCGATCCAAAGCGCCCTGTTTTTTTATAGACAGGAGACAGAACAGATGCAACCCACCGCAATCGATAGCAAAACCAAGAATCACGCGAACGAGCGTATCGCTTTTATCCAGGCCTGCTGGCACAAGGATATTGTCGATCAAAGCAAAATCGGCTTCATCGCTGAAATGGCTAACCATGGCTACACCGAAGCGGACATCGACTTCTTCGAAGTCGGCGGTGCCTTTGAAATCCCACTGCACGCCAAACTGCTGGCCAACAGCGGCCGTTACGCGGGCATCGTAGGCGCAGCGCTGGTGGTCGACGGCGGAATCTATCGCCACGAGTTCGTCGCCCAGTCGGTGGTCAGCGCGTTGATGCAAGTCCAGTTGGAAACCGAAGTGCCAGTGTTCTCGGTCGTCCTGACCCCACACCACTTCCATGCTGGTGAAGAGCATTTGAAATTCTTCTTCGAGCACTTCCTGCACAAAGGCCAGGAAGCGGCGAAAACCTGCGCTGACACCGTCGCCAAAGTACGTGCGATTCGTCGCGTTGAGGGGCAGAAGAAAGTCGGCTGATTGACTGGTATCGCTCTCACTGGTTGGCGATGAACCTGTGGGAGCTGCCGCGCAGTCTCGCGCCAAACGCTAGACCTGTAGGAGCTGCCGA
>NZ_LOHG01000007.1:140216-176200 GCF_022790535.1 Pseudomonas maioricensis | reverse complement strand
AGAAAATGCATTTCAATCCAGTAGATGAAGCGCCGCAGTTACTGAGTCCAGGTCAGAATCAAACCAGCCCATCCTCTGTAGCAGGCACAATCAATATCCCCGCTCGCAAGCCATTCTTGACCTTGGGATTCGGGAAAATGATCCTCGCGCCCTCTTCTTCAACAACCCAGCGGGAATGGCTCAGGTCGTCGGCCAGAACATAGCCTTTATCCAACGGTGAAAAATTCTCCACGTCCAAGGGCAGGTGCAGCCTGAAGCCATCGCTGTGCTTGATGATTTCCCGGGCAACGCTGAACAGTTGCAGACTCTCCAGACTCTCTTGCACCGCAGGCTCGGTGCCTTCGATCATTTGCTCCAGCCGCAAGCGCAGACGAGTGAGGTCAACCTCCTGGTTGTGCCCGAATGGCCGCGCTTTACCCAGCTCCAGGGTAAAGGACTCAGCCCCCAGCTTGTCGTAGGTATACGCGCTGAACACGATGGAGGGTTTGTTCTGTAACAGCACCGCAGTCATGCCGGCAGCTTGCAGACGTGCCAGTTCCCGACGCGAATGCTGACGGCCCTCTTTCCAGGGATACAACGCAAACTGCTCGATTTTCGAGCCACGTATCGCGGTGTGCAGGTCGTAGTGCAAGCGGTAGCGGTCAGGAATGCTGAAGAACGTCGCTGCCAGCCGCTCGAGCTCACAAGCACGCAACGCCTCGGTACCGCCGCTGTGTTCGTGTTGGCCGTTGAATAGCCGGTTGACGTCCTGCTCGACATAACGCTCGCCGCGACGCATGGCTTCGGGGTTGCCGAACAGGAAAAGAATACGTGCCCGCGGCTGCAATTCGCTGCGGGCAATGCTGCGGATCAATTCATCCAGCAGCTCGATAGGTGCGGTCTCATTGCCGTGGATACCGGCGGATAACAGCAAGTCCGTGCCGTTATCCCGATCCTGGGCAGGACGTACTTCCAGCGCGCCTTCGCTCAGCCATCGCAGTCGCACTCCGGCGACTGTCACTTGAGTCTTTTCTGCTGGCTCACGTCCAGCCAAAGTCAGGTCAAGCAGTTTACCGAGGGCAAGCATAGGCGCTGTTCCCTTATGGGTGGGAGTGAGACTTAGTGATTGCAGTCAGGGCCGTGCACGTGCTCTTCGTCTTCGCCGACGTCGGCAGGCTCCATTTCCAGTTGCAGGCTGACCAGGTTGGTTGCCAGAGGACGCAACAACAGGTTGGCGTATTCGGCATCGCCTTCTTCGACATCAACACCGATCAGCAACTGACCACGGCCATCGTGCTGAATCCAGATTTCCTTGCCCTGCCAGACGACAGCAACGCGGGTGCAAGAGGTTTCCAGCTGGGTGCCATCGGTGTCTTCAAGGATTAACTGCAGGGTGTCGCTCATAATCGGTGTTCTCTATAGAGAGGTAAGTACAGCGGATCGTGCCTGGCACGACCCGCCAGAATTCAGGCCAACTGAAAAGGATAGACCGCGCCCAGTTTAAGGATTTGCGTCAATTCATCCAATGCCGCGCGGCATTCAATGAGCAATTGCGGGTCCGCCAGATCATCTTCGCTCATGCGGTCACGGTAATGTCTGTCCACCCATTGCGTGAGCGTATCGTACAGCGGCGCGGTCATGATAACCCCAGGGTTGACCGCCGCCAGCTCGGATTTATTGAGCGCTACCCGCAGACGCAAGCAAGCCGGACCGCCGCCATTCTGCATGCTCTGTTTGAGGTCGAAGACTTTGACTTCCTTGACCGGCCCCGCTCCCGCGATCAGCCCTTGCAGGTAACGCCAGACGCGCTCGTTACCGCGACACTCTTCAGGCACAACCAGCAACATGGTGCCGTCGGGGCGGGACAACAACTGGCTATTGAACAGGTACGAACGCACCGCGTCTTCGACCGAAACTTCTGCACGGGGCACGCAGATCGCCTTGAGCTGCGCGCCGCAACGGGCAAGTTTGTCCTGCAGTTCTGCCAGCATGCGCTCGGTGTGAAGAAATGCGTCCTCGTGATAGAACAACACTTCGCCGTTACCCACTGCGATTACATCGTTATGAAACACGCCCTGATCGATCACCGCCGGGTTCTGCTGGCCGTAAACCACCGCGCTGTCACTCAAACCATGCAAACGGGCAACCGCCTGGGATGCTTCCAGGGTCTGACGTGCCGGATACTTCTGCGGCTCGGGGAATCGCGCATCAAAGGCGCTACGACCAAACACGAAAAATTCCACTCCCGTCTCGCCATAGTCACGGCACAGACGGGTATGGTTGGCTGCGCCCTCATCACCAAACTGGGCAACAGAGGGCAATGCGGCGTGATGAGCGAAGTGCTGCGGGTTTGCGAACATAGCCGCCAGCACGCGGCTGGTGGTCGGATGTTCAATGCTGCGATGGTACTTGCAGGCCAGGTTGGCGGCGGTGAAATGCACGCGACCATCGGCAGTGTCGGCGCTCGGGCTGACCGTTGCGGCGTTGGCGACCCACATGCTCGATGCGGAACAACTGGCAGCCAACAGGGGCATAGCCTGTTTCGCAGCCTGCTGGATCACCTGCGAATCACTGCCAGCGAAACCCAGGCGACGCAAACCGGCGACATCGGGACGTTCCTGAGGGGCAAGTACGCCCTGAGTGAAGCCCATGTCCATCAGCGCTTTCATTTTTGCCAACCCCTGCAACGCTGCTTCGCGAGGATTGGAGGATTGCTGGCAATTACTTTGCGAGGCGACGTTACCGTAGGACAGCCCGCCGTAGTTATGCGTCGGCCCGACCAGGCCGTCAAAATTGACTTCGTATGATTTCATCGGCTCGGCTCCGTGGATCTTTTCTTATAAGCGTAAGGTTCAATCATCGCTTCGCAGCCTTGGGCAGCTCTATCAAACAAAATATAACTTACTGGACTGAAATGGATTTTCTGTAGGAGTGAGCTTGCTCGCGATAGCGTCAGGCGAAACGGTAATTTCTTAACAGGTCTACCGTTATCGCGAGCAAGCTCACTCCTACAAATGCATGCCTGTCGCACGCCAGCGTTGTGTCACGACAACCGCACACCCGGCGTCAGGGTCGCAGGCAAGGTCAGGCTGCTGCTTTCCAGCGAGGCTACCGGATACGCGCAATAATCCGCTGCGTAATACGCACTCGCCCGATGGTTGCCGGACGCACCCACGCCACCAAACGGTGCGCTACTCGCTGCACCCGTCAGTTGTTTGTTCCAGTTGACGATCCCCGCCCGGCTCTCCAGCCAGAACTGTTTGTAACGCGCTTCAGAGTCCGACAACAAACCGGCAGCCAGGCCGTACTGAGTGTCATTGGCCAACGCTATGGCAGTGTCAAAGTCCGCGTAGCGAAGCACCTGCAGCAATGGCCCGAACAGCTCCTCGTCAAGAGAATCGCTGACCTCGGAAACATCAATGATGCCTGGTGTGAGCAACGCCGACGTCGCCTGTGGCTGGGTCATTTCCAGTAACGCCAACGCGCCATTGGCAAGCAATTGCTCCTGCGCTGCCAGCAAGGCACTGGCTGCATGCAGCGAGATGACCGAGCCCATGAACGGCGCAGGCTGCTGATCGTAAGCGCCCACTTCGATGTTGCGCGTGACCTCAACCAGACGCTCCAGAAAGGCATCGCCCCACGCACCTTGCGGCACCAGCAAACGTCGCGCACACGTACAACGCTGCCCAGCTGAAATGAACGCCGACTGAATAACCGTATAAACCGCCGCGTCTACATCGACAACCTGATCGACCACCAGCGGATTATTGCCGCCCATCTCCAGAGCAAGAATCTTGTCCGGGCGACCGGCAAACTGCTGATGCAGAGCATTGCCAGTACGGCTGGATCCGGTGAAAAACAGCCCGTCGATGCCAGGGTTTGCAGCCAGAGCGATGCCGGTCTCGCGACCACCTTGCAGCAGGTTCAACACGCCCGCAGGCAAACCGGCTTCGATCCAGCACTTGACCGTCAGCTCGGCGACTTTCGGCGTCAACTCACTGGGTTTAAACAGTACCGTGTTACCCGCCAGCAGCGCTGGGACGATATGGCCATTGGGCAGATGCCCAGGAAAGTTGTACGGTCCGAACACCGCTACCACGCCATGCGGCTTGTGACGCAGCACCGCATTCGCGTCGCCCAGCGGACCGCTCTTTTCGCCGGTGCGCTCCCGGTAGCTCTGCACGGAGATAGTGATTTTATTGACCATACTGGTCACTTCGGTCGCGGACTCCCACAGCGGCTTGCCGGTTTCTTCACCAATGCACTGCGCCAAAGCGTCTGCCTGGCTTTTCAGGCTGGCGGCGAAAGCTTCCAGCACGGTGATGCGATCTTCCAGGGTGCGACTCGCCCATGCGGGAAAAGCCTGACGCGCAGCCTGCACGGCAACGTCTACCTGAGCGGCCGTTGCACCTTGCCCGGACCACACAACCTGCTGAGTTACCGGATTGAGCGACTCGAACGCCTCGCCCTGCCCAGCCTGCCAGTTGCCTGCGATATACAAGGTGCTCATCAGACAGCCTCCCGCGCGGGGGACAGCGGAACAGCCCGGACATTGTCGCCCGCACTCAGGCGCAGGCGCTTGGCGGTCGCCGGGGCAACCACCAATGTACCGGCCGCAAAGCGCGCCGCGCCCACAGTGATTCTGCACTCTTCACGCTTGCGGTTATGAATCAGGAACTGCGTGGCATCGTCACCCGGCGTACCGATGGCCAGTACCAACGGCGCACTGTCGCGAACGGCGCGGATCTTCGCGGTCTCGCACTCAACCGCAGGACCGGCGTCGAAGATATCCACGTAACCCTGATAGCTGAAGCCTTCGGCCTTGAGCATGGTCAGCGCTGGCTCGGTGTCGGCGTGCACCCGGCCAATCACGTTACGGGCATCTTCGGAGAGGAAGCAGCTGTACAGCGGGAACTTGGGCATCAATTCAGCAATGAACGCCTTGTTGCCCACACCGGTCAGGTAATCCGCCTGACTGAACTCCATTTTGAAGAAGTGCCTTCCCAGACTTTCCCAGAACGGTGAGCGGCCCTTCTCATCGGACATGCCGCGCATCTCGGCAATGATCTTGTTGCCAAACAACTGCGGGAATTCGGCGATGAACAGCATCCGCGCCTTGGCCAGCAGACGCCCGTTCAAACCGTTACGGAAATCGCTATGCAGGAACAGCGAGCACAGCTCGGAATTACCCGTCAGGTCATTGGCGAGGAACAACGTCGGGATTTCCCGATAGATGTTCAACTCCTGAGAAGCGCTGACCGTCAAACCCACCCGGTAGTTGTACCAAGGCTCACGCAGGCCGACAGCCCCGGCGATGGCAGAGATACCCACCACACGGCCGTCATCGTCTTCGAGCACAAAAAGGTAATCCGCATCACCACGCCCAGCCTCGCCACGAAAGGTCTTTTCCGCCCAACCGACCCGGTGCGCCAGACGCTCTTCATTGGCGGGCAAGGTCGTCAGGCCAGCGCCTGTGCTGCGCGCCAACTCGATCAGCGCTGGCAGGTCACTGCTGCTTACGGGACGAACGATCATGCTATCTCCTCAATACCGCTTCCCTCGGGAAACGGCGAAACTCGCTAAACCAGCCATCCACATTCAAAAGGCGTATCAGACCGCCACGACCCGCACGCTGGCGTCTTCACCGACACCCAGCGCCTCGGCTGCCGCCAGACTAAGAGCGACCGGCTTGCCTGGCGCCCAGTCCAACTCCAGCAATATCGCCCGGTAATCCTGCAACAAGCCATTGGCAACCAGATACAAACGGCCGCCGGAACCGGTGTCAGTGGACCGTTGAGCATCTATTTTGACGGGCACCATCCGGCTCTGGGCAATGGAGCGAATCCCGGAAACACGCGCATGCAGGGTCGGGCCACCGTCGAAAATATCGATGTAGTGATCGGTCTCAAAGCCTTCGCGCATCAGGATGTCGAAGGTGATCTGCGCCCGCGGATGCACCTGGCCCATGGCTTCCTGAGCAGCATCCGGCAACAGCGGCACATAAATCGGGTAATGCGGCATCAGCTCGGCGAGGAATGTCCGGCTTTTCAACCCACACAGACGTTCGGCTGCGGCATAGTTCAAATCGAAGAAGTTGCGCCCGATGGCATCCCAGAACGGCGAGTCGCCATTTTCATCGCTGTAACCGACGATCTCGGTCACCACCGAATCGGCGAAACGCTCCGGATGACTGGCGACAAACAGCAGACGCCCCCGGGAATTAAGCTCCGACCACGCGCTGCCCACCAGTTCAGGGACCACATAGAAACTGGTCAACAGGCTATTGCCGGTCAAGTCGTGGCACTGGGACAGAACATGAATCTTGTTATGAATCTTCAGCTCGCGAGACGCGTGAACGAAGGTTTCGTTACGGAAGCTGTAGAAAGGTTCGGAGTAGCCCGCCGAGGCGACAATCCCTGAACAGCCCACCAGTCGTCCGCTCTCGCTGTCTTCCAGTACGAAGAAATAGGTTTCTTCGCCATTGAAGCTCACCTCGGCCGCGAACGAGGCTTCCGAAGCGGCGATCTTGTCGCCAAGCCGCCCCGCATCGTCAGGCAGGGACGTGACACCGATCGGGCTGTCGGCAGCGAGGCGTTGAACCTCGGCCAGATCAGCCATTTGCGCGGGGCGCATCACGAGCATGGTGCCACTCCTTACCAGAACACAGACCGGGCAAACCCGGCACAGAAAAAAAGCGCCACGTGGATCAACGCCACATGGCACAGGAAAATGTCCGACGTTTGCCTTGCAGGCAAGCGTCGGGGGTGTCGCGTTGAATCAGCTCGCCATCAAGCCTGAGTCAACTTGGCCACGGCGCGCTCGAAGCGATCCAGACCTTCGTCGATGTCAGCGTCTTCGATCACCAGACTCGGGGCAAAACGCACCACGTCAGGACCGGCTTGCAGAATCATCACGCCTTCGTGCTCCGCGGCATTGAAGAAGTCCTTGGCCTTGCCCTTCCAGGCATCAGTCAGCACACAACCGATCAACAGGCCCATGCCACGAATCTGCGAGAACACGCCATATTGTTGGCCGATCTGCTCAAGGCGCGCCTTGAACTTTGCATGTTTGGCTGTCACACCGTCGCGCACTTCCTGGGTGTGGACCACGTCCATCACCGCATTACCCACTGCACACGCCAGAGCGTTGCCGCCGTAGGTCGTACCGTGAACGCCGACGGCGAAGTGCTTGGCCAGCTTTTCGGTGGTCAGCATGGCTGCCATCGGGAAACCACCGCCAATGCTCTTGGCGCTGGACAGGATGTCTGGCGTGACGCCGTAATTCATGTAGGCAAACAGGCGACCGCTACGGCCCATGCCGCTTTGCACCTCGTCGAAAATCAGCAGCGCTTTATGCTCGTCACACAGTGCGCGCGCGCCTTGCAGATATTCGAGTTCGGCAGGCAATACACCGCCTTCACCCTGAATAGGCTCCAGCACAACCGCGCAGGTCTTGTCGGAGATTGCGGCCTTGAGGGCTTCCAGATCGTTGAACGGCACATGAGTGATGCCGGTAATCTTCGGACCGAAGCCGTCGGAATACTTGGACTGACCGCCAACGGTTACGGTGAACAGCGTACGACCGTGAAAGCTGTTCAGCGCAGCAATGATTTCGTACTTGTCCGGACCATATAGATCGTGGGAAACGCGACGCGCCAGCTTGAAAGCGGCTTCGTTGGCTTCGGCACCCGAATTACAGAAGAACACGCGCTCGGCAAATGTGGCGTCCACCAGCTTCTTCGCCAGACGCAGGGCCGGCTCATTGGTGAAAACGTTGGAAACGTGCCAGAGATTGTTGGCCTGCTCAGTCAAGGCACCCACCAACGCCGGATGGCAGTGGCCCAGTACGTTGACGGCAATCCCGCCGGAGAGATCCACCAGCTCACGGCCCGACTGGTCCCAGACTCGGGAACCTGCACCACGCACAGGGATGAACCCGGCTGGAGCGTAGTTAGGGACCATTACCTGGTCGAAATCGGCGCGTTGCACCGCAGCTTGCTCAACGGACATCGGAGTCTCCTGAAGAGGAACGCCTGCCTGAAACTGGCGAGCGATGGGAAGATTGTAAGGACTGGTTTCACTCCGGCCTTGCCGCCAGGCGACAACTTGTTACAGCGCAAAACCGGTATTTCTGCTGACTTTCGGCAATGCGACATTAACCATCGCAAAGGCGCAGTTTAAACGTTGCGGGCGGATTGTTGCAGATACAGATGCGTGGAATTGTTGGAGCGAGTGGCGGCGATCCGAATTGCCCGCCGATAACTATGAATTGATTTGCCTTGATACATCCCTCTGTAGGAGTGAGCTTGCTCGCGATAGCGTTCTGTCAGTCACCTACAGTTATTCTGACAAGCCGCCATCGCGAGCAAGCTCACTCCTACAAATCCTCAACCACCACAACCGGCAAGAGTCACCCCCGCTCTGCGGGCACCGATGACAATTCAAACGGGCTGCTGCTGCGGCGTTGATTACGGTCTTCACGCGGGGTGGCGCCGAAAAAGTTGCGGTAGGCGCTGGAAAAGTGCGGACCGGATGAGAAGCCACAGGACAGGCCGATCTGGATGATGGATTTGCTGGTCTGCATCAGCATCTGCCGTGCCTTGTTGAGGCGCAACTCGAGGTAATACTGGCTTGGCACGCGATTGAGGTACTGCTTGAAAATTCGCTCCAGTTGACGACGTGAAACGCAAACATGCTGGGCAATTTCATCAGTGGTCAGCGGCTCTTCGATGTTCGCTTCCATCAACAACACAGCCTGAGTCAGCTTGGGATGACTGGAGCCCAGGCGATTCTGCAGTGGAATACGCTGACGCTCGCCACCTTCACGTATACGCTCAACCACCAGCTCTTCGGACACCGCACCCGCCAGCTCGGCGCCGTGGTCCCGGGCCAGGACTGCCAGCAACAGATCCAGTACCGACATGCCACCGCAAGCGGTCAGGCGATCACGGTCCCAGTCGAACAGATGACTGGTGGCGATGACTTTCGGAAAACGCTCGGTGAAATCATCCTGCCAGCGCCAGTGCACGGCAGCACGATAGCCATCGAGCAAGCCCAGTTGCGCCAGCGGATAAACCCCGGCTGAAAGCCCACCGATCACGCAGCCGGAACGCACCAGTTGCTTGAGCGCAGACGTCAGTGCCGGGTTGATCGACGCAGGCGGCTCGTCCGCCAGCAAGAACAGCTTCTGACAACCCTCCAGACGCCCGGACCATGGTTCGCCGGGCAATTGCCATGCCCCCTCGGCGGGCACTTCAGCCTGGAGAAACGACAACTCGTAAAGCACTTCCGGATGGACGCGCTGAGCAACACGCAAGGCTTCCTCAGCCAGCGCCAGAGTCAGGGCTTTGGTGCTGGGCCAGATAAGAAAACCAATTCGTTGAGCGGTCATGGCGTGCAATCCGAAACGTGTCGCTGTTGTTAAAACTGTGTACACAGCTTATGGGGCGGGCATCGCAACGCCCAGGATGAGTCTACGGCTATCAGTTCATGCTGCTTGCGGCGCAGCATGAACTGTTCCTTTCCTAAAGGCATCGTCAAAACGAAGCATTTCGTTACTTGAGACTACCTGACAGAAACTGCTGCAAGCGCTCGGATTGCGGATTGACCAGCACTTCACGAGGATCACCGCGCTCTTCGACCACGCCTTTGTGGAGAAAGATCAACTGATTGGAGACCTCACGGGCAAAGCCCATTTCGTGGGTCACCACGACCATGGTCCGGCCTTCCTGAGCAAGGGCCTGCATGACTTTGAGCACGTCACCCACCAGCTCAGGGTCCAGCGCGGAGGTCGGCTCGTCGAACAGCATCACCTCCGGTTCCATCGCCAGTGCGCGGGCAATCGCCACACGCTGCTGCTCACCACCAGACATATGACCTGGATAAGCATCCTTGCGATGCGCGACGCCCACCTTGGCCAGAAAATGCTCGGCCTTTTCCAGCGCTTCCTTTTTTGACACGCCCAATACGTGCACGGGCGCCTCAATGATGTTTTCCAGTGCGGTCATGTGCGACCACAGATTGAAGTGCTGGAACACCATCGACAGTCGCGAACGCATGCGTTGCAGTTGCTTTGGGTCCTCGGCTCTCATGCTGCCGTCTTTGTTGGCGACCAGTTTAAGCTCTTCATTGTTGAGCAGAATCTTGCCTGCGTGAGGCTGCTCCAACAGATTGATGCAACGCAAAAAGGTACTTTTCCCCGAGCCACTGGAGCCAATGATGCTGATCACATCACCTGCCTTGGCGGTCAGGGAAACACCCTTGAGCACTTCATGGCTGCCATAGCGTTTATGCAGGTCCTGGACTTCCAGTTTGTTCATGCTTTCAGTTCTCACAAATGGGTCAGTCATTGAGCAGCCGACCCTGACGCCGGACAGTCCGTCCAGCTACCTTGGCCAGCCAGAAACCCGGCTGGGCATAACGCAACCGCTCGATGGCAAACAACACCCCGGCAGTTTTCGAGCAGACCGTGCTGACCCGGTCAGAGAGCGGATCAATGACTTCAAACAGAGGGTCGCCGACTTCAACCCAGGCACCCGCTTCGCGCAGGAAACTCACCACACCCGGATGCGGGGCAAACAGCAATTCAGTACCTTCAAATGGCATGCCTTCACAGGCTTCATGAGCAGCCTGCGGCCATTCACCACTAATGAAACCCTGCTCGGCAAGGAACGCCAGAATACCTTCAGCATGCGCTTCGGCCTGAGGTTTACCGGTATCCGCCTGACCACCCAGCTCAATGGTCGTCGCCAGACAGGCCAGAGGGATCTGCGCATCCGGGAAAATCCGCGACAGACGCAACCACGGCAATGAACAGGCCTCATCGAACGAGCTGCCGCCGGAGTCTTCCGCCAGCAAGGCCACTTGCACATTCAGATGCGCAGTCAGCGAGCGCCATTGCGGCCAGTGTTGCGGCAAGGCGTACATGTGCAATGCAGCGTCGGCGTCGCAATGCAGGTCGAGCACCACATCGGCAACGCACGCGTGACTAAGCAGAATCCGCTGCATGCCGCGCAGCTCAGTCTCCGCGGGAGGCAGGCTTCCCAGCACTGTAGTCATGGCCTGGCGAATCAACTGCACGTTGCTGTGCGGATCATCGCCGAGCTGACCTTCAAGCAACTCGGCCACCGGCTCACTCAACTCGGAGAAATCGCGATTGAAGTTCTTGCCGCTGCCAAACTCGAAGCGGCCTTGATGCGCGCCTTGCAGCAATTGCCCCAGCCCAATGGGGTTGGCGACCGGGACCAGTTCGATAACACCCTTGAGCGCGCCCTGCTCTTCGAGTTCGGCCAGACGCTTTTTAAGCTCCCAGGCCGTACGCATACCCGGCAACTCATCGGCGTGCAAGCTGGCCTGGATATAAGCTTTGCGCTCGCCACTGCCGAAACGAAACACACTCAAGTGGCGCTCGGTGCCGAGGGTGCTCCACGGCAATACATGATCGGTTCTTTGCATGTCAGGCCTTCCGGGGTGCGAGGTAGCCCAGCCAGCGGCGCTCAGCCAGCTTGAACAGTCGCACCAGAATGAATGTCAGGCACAGGTAGAACACGCCTGCGGTGATAAACGCCTCGAAGGGCAAAAAGCTTTCAGAGTTGACCGCCCGCGCGGCACCGGTGATGTCGACCAGCGTGACGCTGGACGCAAGACTGGTGGTCTGCAGCATCATGATCACTTCGTTGCTATATTGCGGCAGCGCCCGGCGCAAGGCCGAGGGCAGCAGGATACGGCGGTACATCTTGCTTTTCGACATGCCCATGGCACGCGCCGCTTCAATTTCGCCCGCAGGCGTAGCCTTCAGACTGCCAGCAATGATTTCCGCCGTGTAGGCACTGGTATTGATCGCGAATGCCAGGCACGCACAGAAGGTCGCGCTGGACAGCCATGGCCACAAGAAGCTTTCGCGGACGACCGCGAATTGCGCCAGACCGTAATAGATCAGATACAGCTGCACCAGCATCGGCGTGCCACGAATTACATAGGTATAGAGCCAGGCAGGCATATTCACCCAAGGCTTTTTCGACACCCGCATCAAGCCCAGCGGCAGCGCCGCCAGCAGACCAAACGCAAGGGCGATGCCAAGCAGCTCAAGGGTGGTCACCAGCCCGGCGAAGTACAGCGGCAGGCTATCCCAAATGACGTTGTAGTCGAAAATCACAGCTCAGCCGCCCTTACTCCAACGGAGTAACGTTTTTCGACAAGGCGCAGGGCCAACAGCGAAATACTGGTTATGAGCAGATAAATCGCGGCAACTGCCAGGAAAAAGGTAAAGGGCTGGCTGGTAGCGTCGCCTGCCTGCTTGGCGAGAAACATCATGTCCTGCAGACCAACCAGCGAAATCAGCGCCGTCGCCTTGGTCAGTACCAGCCAGTTGTTGGTGAAGCCGGGGATCGCCAGGCGAACCATCTGCGGCACCAGAATTCTGAAAAACACTTTGGAATGGCTCATCCCGTAAGCAAGGCCCGCTTCGGCCTGCCCTTTTGGAATGGCCATGAAGGCACCGCGGAAGGTTTCCGACAGATAAGCACCGAAAATAAACCCCAAGGTACCGATACCGGCAGCCAACGGGCTCAGGTCGATGTAATCGTCGTGACCGAGCATGGGAGCAATGGTGTTGAGCGCGCCCTGACCACCGTAGAAGATCAGCAGGATCAGGACCAGATCGGGAATCCCGCGAATAACGGTTGAATACAGGTCACCCAGCCAGGCCAGCCAGCGCACCGGCGACAAACGCAACGACACGCCAATCAGACCCAGGACGATTGCCAGCGCCATCGACGACAGGGCCAGTTGCAGCGTCAGCCCTGCGCCCTCGAGGATGACAGCCCCGTAGCCATTCAACATGTTGTGCAGTCCTCATGGGTGTAAAAAATGGCGCTAGCCACAACACCGAAAACGGCTTCTGGCTGCGCCATCCGTGACGACAGGTTTACTTGCCGTAAACGTCGAAGTCGAAATACTTGTCCTGAATCTTCTTGTACTCGCCGTTGGCGCGAATCGCCGCGATGGCAGCGTTGATGCGCTCAACGTTGGCTTTATCGCCCTTGCGAACAGCAATACCAATGCCGTCACCGAAGTAAGCCGGGTCGGTGAATGCCGGGCCGACAAAAGCATAGCCTTTGCCCGAATCGGTTTTCAGGAAACCATCCTGCAGCAGGGTCGCGTCCGCTACCGTGCCGTCCAGACGACCGGCCTTGAGGTCCAGGTAGATTTCGTTCTGCGAGCTGTAGGACTTGATCACGGCGCCCTTGGGCTCAAGCACTTTTTTGGCGAAAGTGTCGTGGATCGTTCCACGTTGCGCGCCGATCTTCTTGCCTTTGAGTTCATCCAGGCTGTCGCTGACAGTGGTGCCTTCCTTCATGACCAGACGCGCCTGAGTGCTGTAATAGCGATCAGTGAAGTCAACGGACTTCTTGCGGTCTTCGGTGATGGACATCGAGGACAGGATCGCGTCGATCTTGCGCACTTTTAGCGCAGGGATCAGACCGTCGAACTCTTGCTCGACCCATGTGCACTTGACCTTCATCTCAGCGCACAGCGCGTTGCCGATATCGTAGTCGAAACCGACGATGCTGCCGTCCGGCGCTTTGGAGGCGAACGGAGGGTACGCTGCTTCGATACCGATTTTCAGAGGCTTTTCGTCTGCAAATACTGGCTGAGCCAGAACGGTCAGCGCCATTGCGCCAAGCAGCATGAGCTTTTTCATTGTCAGGACTCCGTCGGTAAAACACGACAAATGGCAACATGAGCGCAAGCCCAGGGTGCGAAGAGGACTATTGGAGGTAGACGCCTGGCGGCTGGGACCGTTTTTCGGACCCGCAAGCCTGTAGCGAGTGAGCGGCATTTTAACGGCACGCCCGAAGTCGATATTTCTTCAATGCGACAACTAGTTACAGATGCGCTAAAAATCACGACGTACGCATTGACAACCAAAATCGGTTATGCAAATGCAAAAGGCGAGATAACCGGTGATTGCAGCAAAATACGCGCCCATTATTGGCAAAGCCTTGTAATACGGCAAGGGTGGTATTGCCGCATGTTTATCTGCCATGCATTTTAGGCGCGATTTCCTACGGAAATGAGGTGCTTCGCCCCACAGGAGGTAGTGACGTTACCTGAGCGTTGGGATGGGTAACAGATCGATATATATCCTGGTTGGATAGGCAGTGACTGCAACCGCACCGACGCCATCGCGAGCAAGCTCACTCCTACAGTTGGAAAGCGATCGTCCTGTAGGAGTGAGCTTGCTCGCGATGGCGATGTGAAAGGCGAAGAGAAGGTACCTGGCACAAACGGGACACCGACGAACAAAAAGCCCCACCCGGCTCACACCGGATGGGGCTCTTTCAAGCGCTGACTGTCACGCCACGCTCATGGTCTTGTGCGTGTCGATCAAATGCTGCACCACGCTCGGATCGGCCAGGGTCGAGATATCACCCAGCGAATCGTATTCACCCGTGGCGATCTTGCGCAGGATGCGCCGCATGATTTTCCCGGAACGGGTTTTCGGCAGGCCTGGCGCCCACTGAATCACATCAGGCGAAGCAATCGGACCGATCTCTTTACGGACCCAGTTGCGCAATTCGATGCGCAGCGCCTCATCCGGCACCTCGCCGCCGTTCAGCGTCACGTAGACATAGATGCCCTGCCCCTTCAAATCGTGAGGCACACCCACCACCGCAGCTTCGGCAACCTTAGGATGCGCAACCATGGCGCTTTCGATTTCAGCAGTGCCCATCCGGTGGCCGGACACGTTCAGCACGTCATCCACACGACCGGTGATCCAGTAATAGCCATCATCATCACGGCGCGCGCCGTCGCCAGTGAAATACATGCCCCGGAAAGTCTTGAAGTAGGTGTCGACGAACCGGTCATGATCGCCGTACAGCGAACGCGACTGACCCGGCCACGAATCAAGGATCACCAGGTTACCCTCGGCCGCACCTTCAATCAGATTGCCAAGGTTATCCACTAACGCCGGAATCACGCCGAAGAACGGACGCGTTGCCGAGCCAGGCTTGAGGGCCGTGGCGCCCGGCAGCGGGCTGATAAGGATGCCGCCGGTCTCGGTCTGCCACCAGGTGTCGACAATCGGGCAGTTTTTATTGCCGATAGTGTTGTAGTACCAGTTCCAGGCTTCCGGGTTGATCGGTTCCCCAACCGAACCCAGCAGACGCAGGCTTGAACCGTCAGCGCCTTCAACGGACTTGGTGCCTTCAGCCATCATCGCGCGAATGGCAGTCGGTGCGGTGTAGAGGATGTTGACCTTGTGCTTGTCGACGATCTTCGACAGGCGAGTGATGTCCGGATAGTTAGGCACGCCTTCGAACAACAGCGTGGTCGCGCCATTGGCCAGCGGCCCGTAAACAATGTAGCTGTGCCCGGTAACCCAACCCACGTCAGCGGTGCACCAGTAAATCTCGCCAGGCTTGTAATCGAACACGCGCTCGTGAGTCAGCGCGGCGTACAGCAGATAACCGCCAGTGGTATGCAGCACGCCTTTCGGTTTGCCGGTGGAGCCAGAGGTATAAAGGATAAACAGCGATTCTTCGGCACCCATTTCTTTCGGTGCGCAGGTCTCGGAAGCCACTTCCAGCAACGAGTGGTACCAGATGTCACGGTGGCGGTTCCATTCGATGTCGCCGCCGGTGCGCTTGCAGACGATCACTTTCTGCACGCTGGCGGTTTCCGGGTTGGTCAACGCCCGGTCAACGTTGGCTTTCATGGCGGTTTTCTTACCGCCACGCAGGCCTTCGTCCGCGGTGATGACCACTTTGGATTTGCAGTCGATGATGCGACCCGCCAGTGCCTCAGGCGAGAAGCCGCCGAATACCACCGAGTGAATAGCGCCGATGCGGGCGCAGGCCAGCATGGCGACCACTGCCTCGGGGATCATCGGCATATAAATAGTCACGACGTCGCCGCGATGCACGTCCTGACCGCGCAGGGCGTTGGCGAACTTGCACACTTCAGCGTGCAACTCGCGATAGGTAATGTTGCGGCTTTCGGAAGGATCATCGCCTTCCCAGATGATTGCAAGGGTGTCGCCACGCTCTTCCAGATGGCGATCCAGGCAGTTATAGGCAACGTTCAGGGTGCCATCGGCAAACCATTTGATGTCGACACGGTGGTCATCGAAAGAAGTCTGTTTGACCGAGGTAAAAGGTTTGATCCAGTCGAGACGCTGAGCTTGTTCACGCCAGAAACCGTCGGGGTTGACCACCGACTGCTGGTACATGGCCTTGTAAGTCGCCTCATCGGTCAGCGTGGCCGCTGCGACTTCTGGGCGGACGGGGTACAGGGAAGCTGCACTCATCTTGGTTACCTCGGTGGATAGTTGTTGTTTTATGCCCCTGTTGTATCCGCCTGTCGGCGTCGGGACCATTCGACGATGGTCTTACCGAGCGCATCTGAGCCTGCAATAATCACATTGGCGATCCTGAACCCGAACACTTGCAGGGCCCTGGCCCGGCCCTCGCAGGGATTGTTGCCCATTCGCTCAACAGTCTTTATCAAAAGTGTTCCTATATGAAGTTCGGTGACAAGCCTAGAATCAACTCCGCCACACACGGCACGTGATTAATAACTGACAGTCCCCCACGACTCATTAATCACCCCCTGATAAACGCTTCACGCATCGCCCCATAAAGGCGGTGTGCCCCCTTTCGAACTCAAGAAGGTAAAAAGAAATGAAAGTCTCACTGTTGGTTCTCGCACTCTGTGGTTTTAGTGCATTTGCAATGGCTGAAGAATCCGGAGCAAAAGTTGCTGCTCAACAAGCCCGCGTAGAGCAATACACGTATGGCAGCCACCCTGACATTGCCAAAGTCATCTCGATCAGCACCATCCCGGACGTCTGCAAGGTCGTCCCGATGCGCATGACCTATGAAGACTCCAAAGGTCAGCAGCACGTGATGGGCTATCAGGTGATGGGTAACGGCTGCAGCAATAGTTGAGTGATATCCCGCCAGGCGATTATGGGCAGGAGGCAACTTGTTGGCGAGACGGTGTGTCAGGTAAATATTTGCTGATAGGCCAACATCTCGCGAACAAGTTCGCTCCTACCGATAATTGTCATCCAGATTACTGGAATTACTTAACCCATAATCCCGCAACTTGTTAGCCACTGTTGTATGGGAAACACCCAACCGCTTCCCAAGTTGCCGACTGCTGGGATATTCAACATACAAGCGCTGCAATAACGCCTTTTCAAAACGACCGACTATATCCTCCAGGCCACCTTCCATTGAGAATTCCCCCAACGGGTCGCGCACGCCGTAATCCGGCAAGCGGATGTGTTCGGCTTTTACCGTCCCGCCTTCACACAACGAAACCGCCTGAAACAGCACATTCTCCAATTGCCGGACGTTGCCGGGCCATTGGTAATGACTCAAGCGCTCCATGGCGGCAGGCGCCAGCTTTGGCAGCGGGCAACCTATCTGGCGACTGGCCTGATCCAGAAAATGCTCCACCAGCGGGCCGAGCCCGTCCAGGCATTCGCGTAATGGCGGGATATGCAGGGTCAAGACGTTGAGGCGATGGTAAAGATCCTGACGAAATTCACCCTTTGCGCAGAGCTCAGACAAATCCGTCTGAGTGGAACACATGATGCGCACATCCAGAAAAACATCCTCATCACTGCCGACGCGCCGAAAGCAACCTTCCTGCAGAAAACGCAGCAGCCTGGCCTGCATGCGCAAACTGAGCTCCCCGACGCTGTCGAGAAACAACGTGCCGCCAGCCGTCAGCTCCAGCAAACCCAGCTTGCCCTCCGCTCGCGCCCCGTCGAACGCGCCTGGGCCATAACCGAACAGTTCGGTCTCAGCCATGGCATCAGACAGACCTGAACAGTTCATGGCCATTAACGGGGACTGACCACGGGGGCTGGCGAGATGGCAGGCACGGGCCAGCAGTTCCTTGCCGGTGCCTGTCTCGCCTTCAATCAGCAGCGGCGCATCCAGCGGCGCCATGCGCCTGGCTTCACGCACAACTGCAGCCATGACTCTGGAGCTCTGGAAGATACTGTCAAACCCGCGCAGCTCCTCCTTGCGTACCTGATAGATCTGCTCGCCAACCCGATCTGCGCGGTGCAGGGTCAAGACTGCTCCCGCCATCGCTTCGCTGTCGTCATGGCGAGACTGCAAAGGCGCGATGTCGGCCAGAAATACATCGCCGCGAATTGTCACCCGCAGGCCGTTGATCCGCGATTTGTTGCTACGGATGAGTGCCGGTATATCGAGGTCTTCGGCATAACGCGACAACGCAATACCCGGCACTTCATCCACCCGCACGCCCAACAGTTGAGCCGCTGCGCGGTTGGCCGCAACAATCGAACCGCCCATGTCGATGGACAACACCGGAAACTCCAGCGCGCCAAGCAAGGCATCCAGCTCCATATGCCGCCGTTCGCTGGGCATCAACCCCACGCGTTTGACGCCGAAGACTCCAGCGATGGCCTCGAAGCGAGGGCGCAGCGACTGGAATTGCAGATTGATCAGGTTCGGACAATGCAGATAGATGGCGTCGCCGTGCTCACCCCCCACCTCGCCCCGGGCGACGTTGACGCCATAGGAGGCCAGCAGGTCAAGAATATCGCGGGTCATACCGATGCGGTTCTGACAGTGCACTTTGATACGCATGACGGATGAATCCTGTGGCTGTTGTTATTTTTGTGATGAGCCGAAGTTTACCGTCAAGAATTCGTTACAGCGCCGACACCGGAAACCTCGCTCGCCATAAGATAATCAGGGATTGGCCTGCGCCGTAAAGTTTTCTTTACGAAAACACACCTGCGCCAGCACCTGTGGTACCCCGGTGCTGACATCCCGAGCGCCTGAAACGCGCTATTGATGAAGCTGGGCGTTCGTAACAAACCCAATAAAAAGAACCCCAGGGAGAGCAGCATGAGCCATACGAAATACGTGGCACGTGAACCCGATGCTCACGGGTTCATTGATTACACAAGCGACGAGCACGCGGTCTGGAACACATTGATCACCCGCCAGATGAAGGTGATTGAGACGCGCGCCTGTCAGGAATATCTGGACGGCATCGAGCAGCTTGCCCTGCCCCGGGAACGCATCCCGCAATTGGCGGAAATCAACAGCGTTTTAGGCGCGACCACCGGATGGCAGGTGGCGCGAGTCCCGGCGTTGATTCCCTTCCAGACTTTTTTCGAGCTGCTGGCCAACAAGCAGTTTCCCGTGGCGACCTTCATTCGCACCCAGGAAGAACTGGACTACCTGCAAGAGCCGGACATTTTTCACGAAATCTTTGGCCATTGCCCACTGCTGACCAACCCCTGGTTCGCCGAATTCACTCACACCTACGGCAAGCTCGGCCTTGGCGCCAGCAAAGAACAACGCGTGTATCTGGCGCGCCTGTACTGGATGACCATCGAATTCGGGCTTGTTGATACGGCCCAAGGCCGGAAAATCTACGGCGGCGGGATTCTTTCTTCGCCCAAAGAGGCTGTCTACAGCCTTTCGAATACACCGGAACATCAGGCGTTCGATCCGCTGGAAGCGATGCGTACGCCTTACCGTATCGATATTCTGCAACCCTTGTACTTTGTCTTGCCCGACTTGAAGCGATTATTCGATCTGGCTCAGGAAGACATCATGGGGATGGTCGAACACGCCATGCAGCTGGGACTGCATGCACCGAAATTCCCGCCCCGCCCTTCATCCAGCCCCTCAACCAAATCCCAAGTGGCCTGAACAGGAAACCTATTTATGACCAACCTTTCACAAGCCAGCTGCGAAGCCTGCAGCGCCAACGCCCCACAGGTCAGCGAAGCCGAACTGCCCGAGCTGCTGAAACAGATCCCTGACTGGAGTATCGAGGTTCGCGACGGCGTCATGCAGCTGGAAAAAATCTATCTGTTCAAGAACTTCAAATTTGCCCTGGCGCTTACCAATGCTGTGGGTGAGATAGCCGAAGCAGAAGGGCATCATCCGGGTTTGCTGACCGAGTGGGGCAAAGTCACCGTGACCTGGTGGAGCCACTCCATCAAAGGCCTGCACCGCAATGACTTCATCATGGCGGCGCGCACGGATGAGGTGGCGAAAAGCGCTGAGGGGCGTAAGTAAAAATTTCTCAGGCTGACGTCAATACCTGTGGGAGCTGGGCTTGGTCTAGGCGGCATTCCGACGATAAACGATAACGCGGTATGTCGTCTGCCTGCATCTCATGCATCGCGGGCAAGCCCTGCTCCCACAAGATTGCGTTGCAAATCAAGTCGGCAAGTAGCTGACCTGTCGGCCTGAAATACTCGCCATGACTCGGGACAATAAAACCCGGTTTTTGTTTCCGTACATGACCAACGGTCGAGATAAAAGTCTGTTTGTCATTTTTCCTGCTGTATCCTGCCCAAGCTTTTTAGAAGCACTGGTTCTGCCCAGCAACTAAAAAACTTGTGCAAGGAGCATTGAAAATGCATGAAATCCCTAACTTCCCCCCTGGCCAGAAAGAGCCTGAGCAATCGACACTGGCTCAACTGGAACTCGGTCAACCGGCTGAAATGAAAGCCGGTGTACAGGCCGAACAAAGCCAGCAAGCCTCCAGCGAAGACTGAGGGTGATTTTTTCAGACGTATCGGAAACCAGCCTCGCTGTGTTTTCATACGTCTGAAATGCCGATGACCACAGGCTGCAGATGAAAGATTTCAACGAAGCACAAGCCAATACCCTGATCGGCACCGCCGAACTCATGATCAAAATCTGGGCGCAGTTGAGCCCGGAAAAGAAGCAAGCCCTGCTCGACCGCTTCGGCAATCAGGAAAACGCCCTTGCCGCGCTGGTGACGACACAACTGGTCGCGCCCGAACAGCCTCAGTAAGTCGTTGTACCTCCCTGATCGAATACCTTCGCCCGAATTTTTTTTAAGCAGACCTCAAGCCCAGCGCTCGTTCGCCGCTATCATTGAGCACTTGGTTAGCTTGCTAAGGTTCGATTCGATCCGCAGCACCCGTTTGATTTCCCGCCGTTATCGTGGACCGCTTACTCATGCCTGATACACCAAGCAGTGATTCGCAACGCCCCATGGCCGTCACTCTGCAAGTCGTCTCCATCGTCATGTTCACGTTCATCGGTTACCTGAATGTCGGTATACCGTTGGCGGTACTCCCGGGTTATGTCCACACCGACCTGGGGTTTGGCGCGGTCACAGCGGGGCTGGTGATCAGCGTGCAGTATCTGGCTACCCTGCTCAGTCGCCCGTACGCCGGACGGATAATCGATAACCTCGGGCCCAAGAAAGCCGTGCTGTTCGGGCTTGCCGGTTGTGGATTGAGCGGCGTGTTCATGCTGCTGTCGAGCTGGTTGCAGGCATGGCCCGTGGTCAGCCTGGTCAGCCTGTTCTTCGGCCGACTGGTATTGGGCAGTGCCGAGAGTCTGGTGGGTTCCGGGTCGATCGGCTGGGGCATCGGACGCGTCGGCGCGCAGAACACCGCCAAAGTCATTTCCTGGAATGGCATTGCCAGCTACGGCGCACTGGCCATCGGCGCGCCGCTGGGGGTAATGCTGGTCAGCACGTTGGGGCTGTGGAGCATGGGCGTGAGCATCATCCTGCTAGCCCTGCTCGGATTGAAACTGGCCTGGAATAAAGAAGCCGTACCGATCGTACATGGCGAGCGCATGCCGTTTATCCACGTACTGGGTAAAGTCTTTCCCCATGGCATGGGCCTGGCGCTGGGGTCTATCGGCTTTGGCACCATCGCTACTTTCATCACGCTGTACTACAACAGCCATAACTGGCCGAACGCCGTGTTGTGTTTGAGCCTGTTCGGCGCGTCGTTTATCGGTGCGCGGTTGTTGTTCGGCAACATGATCAATCGAATCGGCGGTTTCAAGGTGGCGATCGGCTGCCTGAGCGTTGAAAGCCTTGGCCTGCTGCTATTGTGGATGGCGCCGTCGCCGGAGCTGGCTCTGGCAGGCGCGGCGCTGACCGGTTTTGGCTTCTCGCTGGTGTTCCCGGCCTTGGGAGTCGAAGCCGTGAATCTGGTGCCCGCCTCCAGCAGGGGCGCAGCAGTAGGCGCTTATTCGCTGTTCATCGACTTGTCACTGGGGATCACCGGCCCGGTAGCCGGGGCGGTGGCGGCAGGCTTTGGCTTTGCCTCGATCTTCCTGTTCGCCGCGCTTGCCTCTCTCAGCGGTCTGGCGCTGAGCGTCTGGCTTTACAAGCAGGCCAAGGCAGCGCGCCTACATAGCGCCTGATCAGAAATCCACTTTGCCGCGGCCGGCCTTGATCGAGCCGCGCTTGGTCTTGGACTCCAGACGGCGGGTCTTGGAACCCAGCGTTGGCTTGGTCGGCCTACGCTTCTTCTCGACCTTGGTTGCACTGATGATCAGCTCGGTCAGACGCTCCAGCGCATCAGCGCGGTTCTGCTCTTGGGTACGGTACTGCTGAGCTTTGAGCACAAGCACGCCTTCGCTGGTAATCCGGCTATCACGCAGCGCCAGCAACCGCTCTTTGTAGAACGGCGGCAGCGATGAAGCGTTGATGTCGAAACGCAGGTGCACCGCACTGGAAACCTTATTGACGTTCTGTCCACCCGCGCCCTGGGCACGGATGGCAGTCAATTCGATTTCGGCATCCGGTAGGTGCACATTGTTGGAGATTACCAGCATGGTGTTTTCACATTACCTTGGAACAGTGCATACCCTGTGGGAGCAGAGCTTGGTCTGCTCCCACAAAAAAATGCTTCAATCCCGAGTCTATTAAGAGCGCATCCCGCGCCCGCTCACCAGCAGCCGCGCACATCCGAGATACAGCACGATAGTCGCGATGACCATGAACGCCATGGCGATGCTGATACGGATATCCGAAACACCCAGAATGCCGTAACGGAACGCGTTGACCATGTGCAGTACCGGGTTGGCCAGCGACACGGTCTGCCAGAACGGCGGCAGCAGGCTGATGGAGTAGAACACGCCGCCCAGGTACGTCAGTGGGGTCAGCACGAAGGTCGGGATAATCGAGATATCGTCGAAGTTGCGCGCAAATACTGCGTTGATGAAACCCAGCAGCGAAAAGATCGTCGCGGTCAGCAGCACTACGACAATGGTCACGCCCAGATGGTGGACCTGCAGATCAGTGAAGAACATCGACAGGATCGTCACGATAACGCCTACAGCCAGCCCACGCAGCACACCGCCCAGTACGTAGCCGATCAATATGGTGTGGGGCGAAACCGGCGAGACCATCAACTCTTCCACCGAGCGCTGGAACTTGGCACCGAAGAAACTGGAAACCACGTTGCCGTATGAGTTGGTGATCACCGACATCATGATCAGCCCCGGCACGATGTACTGCATGTAGGTGAAGCCACCCATGTCGCCGATCTGACGGCCGATCAGGTTGCCGAAGATCACGAAATACAAAACCATGGTGATCGCTGGCGGCAGCAAGGTCTGTGGCCAGATACGCATGAAGCGACGTATTTCGCGATAGACGATCGTGTTCAGGGCAATCAGGTTCGGGCGCAGCTCGGAAGTCGTTTCGTTGCTCATACTGCCACCTTCGCCAGATTTTTTTCCACCAGTGACACGAACAACTCCTCAAGGCGATTGGTTTTGTTGCGCAGGCTCAGCACTTCGATGTTCTGCGCGGCCAACTGGCCAAACAGAGCGGTGATGCCGATGGTCTTGTCGACCTGGACCTCCAGCGTATGGCTGTCGATCAGTTCGCAGGGATAGCCGATCAACTGTGGCGCGACCTGATACTCGTGCTTCAGATCAAGCAGGAAGGTTTCCACCGTCATCTTGTTGAGCAACTGCTTCATGCCGGTATTTTCAACGATCACCCCGTGATCGATGATGCCGATGTTGCGGCACAGCTGCTCAGCCTCCTCCAGGTAGTGAGTGGTGAGAATAATGGTCGTGCCCTGCTCGTTCAGCTCCGTGAGGAACGACCACATCGAGCGCCGCAGTTCGATATCAACACCCGCAGTCGGCTCATCGAGGATCAGCAGGCGCGGCTGATGAATCAGCGCGCGAGCAATCATCAAGCGACGCTTCATACCGCCGGACAGAGAGCGCGACGGCACGTCACGTTTGTCCCACAGCCCTAACTGGGTCAGGTATTGCTCGGCGCGTTCCTTGGCGACCTTCAGCGGGATGCCGTAGTAACCGGCCTGGGTCACGACAATGTCGAAGGCTTTCTCGAACTGATTGAAATTGAATTCCTGAGGCACCACGCCGATGCAGCGCTTGAGCGCCGCGGGTTCGCGGTCCAGGTCATGACCGAAGATATTCACCGTACCGCCGGACTTGTTGACCAGGGTCGAGATGATGCCGATGGTGGTGGATTTGCCCGCGCCATTAGGGCCGAGCAAGGCAAAAAAGTCACCTTCAGCGACGTCCAGATCGATACCACTCAGGGCCTGGAAACCGTTGCCGTAGGTTTTGGTTAGCTGCCGGATGGATAGAGCAGAACTCATATCGGAAAAATTACCAGTGAAGAAATAGGGGATATAGATGAGGGCTGACACACCTGATTACAACTCCAGCCAGCACCGCAATGGTGCTTGGCCGGACCGTTCAAGTACAGCGCGATCTATTGATAGTACCTATCGACGCGGCTCATCTAACTCGGTCAAGTGAGCGCGGTCATGACCGCTGCCTGATAGGCAGGCCGGGCTTTAAGCCGCTCATACCAGCTTTCGAGGTGTGGCATGGCAGGTCGTTCAATCGGCATTTCGAACCAGGCGTAAATAAAGCTGCCCAGCGGGATGTCGCCCATGCCGAATTCGGCGCCGGACAGGTAAGGCTGTTTCGTCAGGGCCTCATCGACAACCACCAACAGGCTCTGCAAGGTTTTGATCGCACCATTGATCTGTACCCAGTCCTGCTGCTCGGGTGGCGTTCGCAGTACGCCCCAGAACACATCGCGAAACGGGCCTGCAAAGGTCGACGTGGTCCAGTCCATCCACTTATCGGCAGTCGCACGCTGCTGCACGTCAGCAGGATACAGAGCCGAATCAGGCGCATGGCGGGCCGCCAGATAACGCACGATGGCGTTGGACTCCCAGAGCACAAAGTCACCGTCTTCGATCATCGGGATACGACCGTTGGGGTTCTTTGCGCGATAGTCAGCACCGTCCACTAGGCCAAATGCCCCGCCTGCATCGAGGGCCTCGTATTGCAAGCCCAGCTCTTCAGCAATCCAGAGTGCCTTGCGCACGTTGGAAGAGTTTTTCCGACCCCAGATTTTCAGCATTGTTTTCTCCTTGAAGATGGGCGACAGGATAGACCTGAAATACAGTCCTGTGGGCGGTGCTTTGTGTGGAGATCTCTATGTTGACTTGCTGGAATGCTGGTCTTGTGGGAGCGGTGCTTGCCCGCGATAGGGTCGATGCAATCTAAAGTGAATTGCGTCCAGCCTTATCGCGGGCAAGCACCGCTCCCACAAGAATGCATTCCAGATGGTCAACGGATTAGGCAGTGAAACTCCCTCCCCCCGCCAGGGTCACTATCCATGCACTCGCTCGGGTACCGTCCTTGACGGAACACGCCCCGGCTCTTGATAGTGGCTGCTCGCTGCTGTCATCACGGAGGATTACTTATGCTGTTGTTGTGGATTGTGGTTCTGGTCGTCGGCATCGCCTGGCTGGCGCACCGTCGCGTCGCGCCCATGCCTGCGCTGGGCGTGGTCGCTGTTTACTTGCTGGCGATGGGCATCATCAGCCATGCACCGGTCTGGCTGATGGCGATCTTCTGGATCCTGCTACTGGCCGTGGCATTGCCGCTGGCGCTGCCGGACCTGCGGCGCAAACATTTCACCGCGCCGATGTTCACCTGGTTCAAAAAAGTGTTGCCTCCCATGTCTGAAACCGAGCGCGATGCGATCGATGCAGGCACTGTCTGGTGGGATGGCGAACTGTTCAGCGGTCGTCCCGATTGGGACTTGCTGCTCAGCTATCCGAAAGTCCAGCTCACTGAAGAAGAACAAGCCTTCATCGACGGCCCCACCGAAGAGCTGTGCGCAATGGTCACCGACTGGGAAATCGGTCAGGCCATGGACCTGCCGCCACACGCCTGGGAACACATCAAACAACACGGCTTCTTTGCCCTGATCATCCCTAAAGAGTTCGGCGGCAAAGGTTTCTCGGCTTACGCCCACTCACAAGTGGCAATGAAACTGGCTACCCGCAGTGGCGACCTGGCCTCCACGGTCATGGTCCCCAACTCCCTCGGCCCTGCCGAACTGTTGCTGCATTACGGCACCGACGAGCAACGCAATCATTACCTGCCGCGTCTGGCTCGCGGCGATGACATTCCGTGTTTCGCCCTGACCGGTCCGCTGGCAGGCTCCGACGCTGGCGCTATGCCGGATACCGGCATCATCTGCAAAGGCCAATGGCAGGGCGAAGAAGTGATCGGCCTGCGTCTGAACTGGGAAAAGCGCTACATCACCCTCGGCCCCGTCGCCACCCTCCTCGGCCTGGCGTTCAAAGCCTACGACCCGGAGCATTTGCTGGGCGAAGAAGTCGATCTGGGCATCAGCCTTGCGCTGATTCCGACAGACACCCCGGGCGTTGAAATCGGCCGTCGGCACTTGCCGCTCGGCGCGGCGTTCATGAACGGCCCCAATTCCGGTAAAGACGTATTTATCCCGTTGGAGTACCTGATTGGTGGTCAGGAAATGCTCGGCAAAGGCTGGATGATGCTGATGAACTGCCTGTCGGTGGGTCGCTCTATCTCCCTGCCAGCAGTCGGTACCGGCGCTGCCAAGTTCACCAGTCTGGTGACTGGCCAATATGCGCAGGTACGTGAGCAGTTCAATGTTCCGCTGTCAGCCTTTGAAGGCATTCAGGAGTCGCTGGCACGGATCGGCGGCAACGCGTGGCTGATGGACAGCGCGCGCATGCTCACCGCCAACGCGGTAGACCTTGGCGAGAAACCGTCAGTGCTGTCGGCGATCCTCAAGTACCACCTGACCGAGCGTGGCCGCGAGTGCATTACCCACGCGATGGATGTGCATGGCGGCAAGGGCATCATCATGGGCCCGAACAACTATCTGGGCCGCAACTGGCAAGGAGCGCCGATATTCATCACGGTTGAAGGCGCGAACATTCTGTCGCGTAACCTGATGATCTTTGGCCAGGGCGCGATTCGCTGCCATCCGTTCGTGCTCAAGGAAATGGCCCTGGCTGGTCGCGAAGACCATGATCAGGCATTGCTCGAGTTCGACAGTTTGCTGCTCAAACACATCGGCTTTGCCGTGAGCAACGCCGCCAGTACGTTCATTCTCAATCTGGGCTTTGGCCACTTCGAGAGGGCACCAGGCGATCACCTGAGCCAGGGTTACTACCGGGCGTTGAATCGCCAGGCTGCAGCCTTCGCCATGCTCGCCGACCTGAGCATGATGTTGCTGGGGGGTGAACTCAAACGTCGCGAGCGTCTGTCGGCGCGACTGGGCGATGTATTGAGCCATCTGTATCTGGCGTCGGCCGCACTCAAGCGCTATCACGACCTGGGCTACCCCGAGCATCTGCAACCTGTCTTTGAGTGGGCAATGGAAGAAGCACTGGGTGAGTCCGAGCGCGCC
This sequence comes from Pseudomonas maioricensis, assembly GCF_022790535.1. Lineage (GTDB taxonomy): Bacteria > Pseudomonadota > Gammaproteobacteria > Pseudomonadales > Pseudomonadaceae > Aquipseudomonas > Aquipseudomonas maioricensis. The sequence goes on along the minus strand of NZ_LOHG01000007.1, from coordinate 148,676 downwards.
CTGGATGAACTGTTGAGCAACTTCCCGAACCGCATACTGGGCGTTCTGTTGCGCGTTGTGGTGTTCCCGTTCGGACGTCGTCACAAAGGCCCGTCCGACAAGCTGGATGCGCAGGTTGCCGCTGTGCTGGGCCGCGCCAAAGGCGATCCGACCCTGGAAGAGTTGCTGGCTGGCTGCTACCGCCCGCAATCGCCTGACGACGCAGTCGGCGCACTGCAACACGCCAGCGACCTGTTGAACGCTGCGCAACCATTGCACAAAAAGCTGCACGTGGCCTTCAAGGGCGGGCAGTTCAAACCGGTAGCAGGCGAGCACGTCATCGACGCAGCGCTCAATGCCAGCGTGCTGCAACCGGCCGAGGCCGAAACGCTGCGGGCAGCCGAGGCGGCGCGACGCAAAGTCATCGACGTCGATGACTTTGCCAAGGAAGAACTGACCCTGAGCGAAGGCAAAATTCGCTAAGAGCTGAAGGATTGAAGGAACTGGTCAGTCCGTCACCACAGCAGGCGCGCAGAGCTTTATACTCTCGCGCCTGTTTTTTTGTCTTTGAGGATTGCCCCATGGCCGACGCCAATCTCGACCACCAACTGAACCTGCTGGCACATCTGCGCAGCATCCTGGTCGCACTGGGCGAGGCCGAGCAGGTGCCCGAAGAAAGCCATGCCTTGTTCATGGAGCGCTTCGACGAACTGCTGACCCTGCTGCCGCAAGACCCTATCGAAAGCCAGTATCTGGGCCAGGATATTCTGTGTCAGGTGATCCAGCGCTACCCACAAATCGCCCATCTGGTGCCTCGCGACCTGCTCTGGTTCTTCGCCGGTGACTGCCTGCACTTCATGCCTGACGAAGAAATCGAGCTGTATCAGTCGCTGGAAGAGCGTCGCTACGAAGCCGAGCAAAACGACGAGCCGTTTGACTGGAACATGGAAAAGCAACTGCTGGCCATGCCTGCTCAGGCCAATAAGCACTGATCCGGGACAGCGCGGCTAATGGATTACCTGTAGGCGCTCACCGAGGTTACGAGGCCAGCGATGGCGGCTTGCCTGACACGCCGCTATCGCTGGCCTCGTAACCTCGGTGATCTCCTACAGGATTTGTACTTATCTGATAGGCGCTCGCTAGAAAACTCTCAATCAAGCAGCGTCTTTGACCTGCTTCAGCGACCGCGCCACCAGCTCACCGAACGAGCTGACCGGCCCTTGCAGGTTGCCCAGGAAACGCGGGTAGATCAGCCACAGATCCATGACCGGTTTGAAGTCCTTGACCGGCAACACTGCCAGTTGCTCACGATGAATGCTGCGTTCAAGCAAGGGCCGTGGCACCAGACCCAGGCCCATGCCGTCGGCCACCAGCCCCAACTGCAGTTCAGTGCCAAAGGTTTCCAGGTTGACCTTCAGGCTCAGTCCCTGATCCGACAACGTGCGCTGCAACCCGGCACGGAAACCACAGCCATCGGGGTTGAGCACCCAGCCCTGCTGATAACAATCTGCAAGCTTCACAGAGCCCTTAGGCAATGCCGAGCGCGCGCAAACCACCACCAACTCCATCTTGCCAATGGATTCGCCAATGATGTTTTCCGGGAAAATCTTGCCTGCCGGGAACAGCGCTGCGGCTGCGTCCAGTTCGCCGTTCTCGATCTTGCTGACCAGATGACTGCCCCAGCCGGTAGACACTTGCGCACGTAAACCCGGAAACTCGCTACGCAGTTGTTTTAGTGCGTCGAGCAGTACCACATCACCGATCGTCTGGGGCACACCCAGTCGTAATAGACCACTGGGCGGTGTGTCGCTGGCCACCAGCTCGCGCAAGGCATCCATCTCACGCAGGATCGACAGGCAGCGCTGATAAACCTGGTTACCCATCTGTGTTGGCTTGAGCGGCTTGGTGTTGCGGTCGAACAATTCGACGCCCAACGCCTGCTCGAAATTCTGCACCCGCCGGGTAATCGCCGGCTGAGTCAGATCCAGCGATTGCGCCGCATGGCTGATCGACTGGCAACGAATCACCGCCACAAAGGCATCGATATCATCAATTTTCATTCGGACCGCACATAAAAAGACAGATAAGAGATAGGCGAAAAGCATAGTGGCATTTGCGGTTTGTGGATAGCAGGCTGGAGTAACTCGACGATTGCAGCTGCATTGGCCCACCGACGCCATCGCGAGTAAGCTCACTCCTACAGCTGAAACGCGGTCCTCTGTAGGAGTGAGCTTGCTCGCGATAGCTATATTGAGCACTCAAGTCCTAAAGCTTCATATCGCTAGCTCTTTCTCAGCACCTTTGGTTATAACCTAATCATAAAATAATCGCATATTAGACTAAGACATTATGTTTATATTAAGCCACGCATTAACTTGGCGCTGGTATAGACATGACGCAAACCCGACACCCCGAACGACTCAGAGAATTCATTGGCGCGCTGGCAGAGCTGATCGACAGCAATCCTCGCGAAGGCGATCTGCTGCACCGCGGTGGCAAGCTGCTGGGTCAACTGGTCAGCCACGATGACTGGCTACCTGACGAATACGCCATCCCCAGCCCCGAGCGCTATCAGCAATTCCTGCTGCACGCCGACTCCCGGCAACGCTTTTCGATTGTCAGTTTCGTCTGGGGTCCCGGCCAAAGCACTCCCATCCACGACCACCGCGTGTGGGGCCTGATCGGCATGTTGCGTGGAGCAGAATATTCCCAGGGTTTTGCCCGCAGTCCGGAAGGTCGACTGGAAAAAGAAGGCCCGGCGATTCGCCTTGAGCCTGGCCATGTCGAAGCCCTGTCGCCACGCAGCAATGACGTGCATCAGGTCAGCAATGCTTTCAGCGATCAGGTCTCGATCAGCATCCACGTTTATGGCGCCAACATCGGTGCTGTGCGGCGGGCGGTGTATCAGCCCGACGGCACTGAAAAACTGTTTATCTCCGGCTATTCCAACGCCTTTCTGCCCAACATCTGGGATCTGTCCAAAGAGAGCCCTGCCAAAGAGAGCCACGCACAATGACTCAGTCTGTTACCCGCTCCTTCGCCGATATCCGTCAGGCGCTGCTGGCTCATGAAGAACTCGCCCTGATCGACGTTCGTGAGGAAGCACCGTTCGCTGAAGCGCACCCGCTGTTCGCCGCCAACATCCCGCTGTCGAAGCTTGAGCTGGAAGTACTGTCACGCATCCCGCGTCTGGACACTGCCGTGACTGTCTATGACAACGGCGAAGGTCTGGCCCAGCGCGCCCTTGAGCGCTTACAGGCACTGGGTTACAGCGATGTGAAACTGCTCGAAGGTGGCCTTCAAGGCTGGCGCGAGGCTGGCGGCGAACTGTTCATCGACGTCAACGTGCCCAGCAAAGCCTTCGGCGAACTGGTTGAACATCATCGCCACACGCCTTCGTTGGCGGCCGAGGAAGTCCTGCAATTGCTGGACTCCAAAGCCGACGTGGTGGTTCTCGACGCACGTCGCTATGACGAATACCAGACCATGAGCATCCCCAGTGGGATCAGTGTGCCGGGTGCTGAACTGGTACTGCGTGCCCGCGAACTGGCACCGGACCCGAGCACCCGCATCATCGTTAACTGCGCGGGGCGTACGCGCAGCATCATTGGCACCCAATCACTAGTCAACGCTGGCATTCCCAATCAGGTGAGCGCCTTGCGCAACGGCACGATTGGCTGGCTGCTGGCGGGGCAGACACTGGACCACGGCCAGGCTCGCCGCTTTGCCGCAGTCAGCGAAGAAACCCGCGAAGTCGCCGAAGCAGATGCCCGCCGTGTAGCCGACAAGGCGGGTGTGCGCCGTGCAAGCCGCGCCGAGCTGAGCGGTTGGCAAGCTGACCCATCACGCACCACGTACCTGCTGGATGTGCGCACGCCGGAAGAATTCGCCAAAGGCCATTTGCCCAATGCACGTTCAACGCCGGGCGGCCAACTGGTTCAGGAAACCGATCACTACGCCAGCGTGCGCGGTGCGCGTCTGGCACTGGTGGACGATGACGGCGTGCGCGCCAACATGTCCGCCTCCTGGCTGGCCCAACTGGGCTGGGAAGTGTTTGTGATCGACGGTCTGCAAGCCAGCGACTTCAGCGAACAAGGCGAATGGAACGCACCTATTCCTGCGCCGCCACAAGTGGAAGAAATCAGCCCGCACACCCTTGCCGAATGGCAGCAGCATGGCGACGTTGCAGTGCTGGATTTCACTGCCAGCGCCAACTACGTCAAGCAGCATATTCCCGGCGCATGGTGGACGTTGCGCGCTCAACTGCAGGACGCGCTGCACAAGATCCCCACAACCGAGCGCTACGTCTTGACCTGCGGCAGCAGCAAACTGGCGCGCCTTGCAGTGCCCGAAGTTGAAGCCCTGACCGGCAAGCAGGTGTTCCTGCTCAAGGACGGCACCGCCAGCTGGATCAAGGCTGGGCTGCCACTGGAAACCGGCGAGAGCCGACTGGCCTCACCGCGCATCGACCGTTATCGCCGTCCTTACGAAGGCACCGACGCGCCACGCGAAGCCATGCAGGCCTATCTGGATTGGGAGTACGGACTGGTGGACCAGCTCGCTCGCGACGGTACGCATGGTTTTCAGGTGATCTAGAAAACGATCTGCCCCTTTTCATCTGACCCTTCTCAAGAGCAGGACCCACCCCTCCAGGCGGAGGTCCTTGCCAGCAAACTCTTAGCCTGGAGATGCACCCATGCTGCGTAACACGTTCAACTTCAAGAAACTCCTGCTGGGCGCGCTGCTGAGCGTAACCCTCGGCCAACAAGCAATGGCAGCGGACCTGGAGCCGCTGCTGGTCGCCAATCAAAAATCGACGATCAAGGCGCTGCTGCAAGTCTCGGGCGAACTGAAAAACGTGCCTTACGAAATCAGGTTCTCCGAATTCCCTTCTGCCGCTCCGCTGGGTGAAGCATTGAACGCAGGTGCCGTTGATATCGGTGCTTTGGGCGACGCGCCTTATGTCTTTGCCCTCGGTGCTGGTGCCCCATTGAAAGTCGTCAGTATTACCCACGCCGAAGGCCGTTTCACCACCGCGTTGCTGGTGCCCAAAGACTCTCCAGTCAAAACCGTCGCTGACCTCAAGGGCAAGCGCATCGTGACCGGGCGTGGTTCGATCGGTCATTACCTGGCGATAAAAGCCTTGCGTCAGGCAGGCCTGCAAACCAGCGATGTCACCTTCATCAATCTGCTGCCGGGTGAATCGCGCATTCTCTTGTCCAGCGGCGGTGCCGATGCGTGGGCCACATGGGACCCGTACACCACAGTCGCCACCACGCAGAGTCATGACCGGGTACTGATCAGCGGCAGCGAGCTGTTGAGCAATCACTTGTACCTGGCCGCGACCAGCAAGGCCATCGCCGACAAACGCGTGCAACTTGATGACTTCGTGGCACGGGTTGAACGCGCCTATCTGTGGAGCAACGCCCACCCTGCTGAATACGCCAAAGCTCAGGCGGCGATCACCGGCCTGCCGATCGAGGTTCATCTGGAAATCGCCAACGCCACCAAAATGAACCGGGTAGAGATCGACGACAACGTGATCAAGGGCCTGCAAGCCACTGCTGATATTTACCAACAGGAAGGCATCCTGACCAAATCGATCGACGTCTCAAAAGGCTTCGACAAAAGCTTCAACGCTTCGCGTGCTCAGGTTGTGCAAACAGCCGCTCATTAATCCTCACATAAACCCATTCAGATTCAGGAGCACGCTCATGAGCAAGCCTCGTCAAAAAGAGCCACGTCAATTGAAGCTAGGCGCAATGGTCCACGGTGTCGGTCACGGCTGGGGCGAATGGCGCCACCCGAACGCTCAGGCAGATGCCAGCGTTAACTTCGGCTATTACAAACAGCAGGCGAAACTGGCAGAAGCGGCCAAATTTGATTTCGTATTCATCGCCGACAGCCTGCACATCCACGAGAAATCCAGCCCGCATTACCTCAACCGTTTCGAGCCGCTGACCATCCTGTCGGCACTGGCAGCGACCACGGAAAATATCGGCCTGGTGGCGACCGTTACGGTGAGCTACACCGAACCGTTTCAGGTCGCGCGACAAATCTCTTCGCTGGATCACATCAGTGGTGGCCGTGCTGGCTGGAACGTCGTGACGTCGTGGCTCAGCGGCACTGCCGATAACTTCAGCAAAGGCGAACACCCGCCGCATCCCGTGCGCTACCGCATCGCCAAGGAACATGTATCGGTGGTCAAAGGCCTGTGGGATTCATGGGAAGACGACGCCTTCGCCCGCAACAAAAAGACCGGCGAGTTTTTCACCCCGGGCAAGCTGCATGCACTGAATCACAAAGGCGAGTTCTTCTCGGTCAAAGGCCCGCTGAACATCTCCCGCTCAAAGCAGGGCCACCCGCTGATTTTCCAGGCTGGGACTTCCGAGGACGGACGCAACTTCGCCGCAGAATATTCAGACGCCATTTTCGTCCATGCGGAGTCGCTGGAAGAGGCACAGGCTTACTACCGCGATCTGAAAAAGCGCGCAGTGGGCTTCGGCCGTAACCCACTGGATTTGTCGATCCTGCCGGGCATTCGTCCTATCGTCGGCCGCGATGAAGCCGAGGTTGAAAGCCGCTATCAGCAAGCCGTGGAACTGGTCAGCATCGAAGACGCCATCGTCGCGCTGGGGAGGCCGTTCAATGATCACGACTTCAGCCAATACCCGCTGGACGCGCCGTTCCCGGAACTGGGCGAGCTGGGTTCCAACAGCCAGAAAGGCGGCTCGGACCGGATTAAACAGCTGGCGAAGGAGGAAGGCCTGACCCTGCGCGAAGTGGCGCTGTTCTTCTCCCGACCACGCCGCGAATTCGTTGGTACTGCCGAGCAGGTTGCCGACACGATCCAGACCTGGTTCGAACACGAGGCAGCCGATGGTTTCATCATCAACTCGCTGCTGCCGGATGGTTTGCAGTACTTCGCTGAACTGGTGGTACCGGTCTTGCAAGAGCGTGGTTTGTTCCGCAGCGAATACAGCGGCTCTACGTTGCGCGAGCACTTCAACCTGCAAGTGCCGCAAAACCGCTACGTGCCGCAGGAAGTGACTGAGTTGGCCTGACTCCTGTTGGAGCGAGGCTTGGTCTGGGCCGCATCCGGACGAAGAACGGTACGCGAGATATCTGACGCACCGCGGTGACAGCTTCGCGGGCAAGCCTCGTTCCAACAAGTAAATAAAGGAAACCCCATCAATGAGCGCACTCCCCCTTCGCCCCGTTGCCGCCAGCGTTAGCAACATCGAGTCCGCCGAGGCCTTCACTGCCCGGCTGGCATCGATCACCGCTGCCCTGGGCGCAACTGCCCAGCGCTATGACGACAGCGGCGAGTTTCCCCATGAGAATTTTCGTCTGCTGCACGAGCACGGCCTGCTTGGGCTGACCGTCCCCTCCGAACTGGGTGGCGGCGGTGCCGACCTGCCGCAAGCGCTGCAAACCATCAGCGCCGTCGCTCAGGGCGAACCGTCCACGGCGTTGATTCTGGTCATGCAATACATCCAGCATGCACGCCTGCAACAGAGCAAAAGCTGGCCGGAGCATCTGCGTCTGCAAGTGGCGAAAGAAGCCGTGCGCGACGGTGCATTAATCAACTCGTTGCGGGTCGAACCGGACCTCGGCACGCCTGCTCGCGGCGGCCTGCCCGCTACAACGGCACGCCGTACCGCCGAAGGCTGGCGCATCAGCGGCAGCAAGATCTACTCCACCGGCAGCCACGGCCTGACCTGGTACAACGTCTGGGCACGCAGCGACGATGCCGATCCACTGGTGGGCGCCTGGCTGGTACACAAGGACACCCCAGGGATTCGAATCGTCGAAGACTGGGATCACCTGGGGATGCGCGCCACATGCAGCCATGAAGTGATCTTCGAAGACGTTTTGGTACCACTGGAAAACGCCGTCAGCGTCAGCCCTTGGAGCGCACCGCAAGCGGAACTCGACCCGGCAGGTTTCATGTGGATGTCGGTCTTGCTGTCCTCGGTTTACGACGGCGTTGCCCGCTCAGCACGTAACTGGTTCGTGCAGTGGCTCGAAGAGCGCAAACCGTCCAACCTCGGTGCTGCGCTATCGACGCTACCGCGTTTTCAGGAGGTGGTTGGCGAGATCGACACGCTGCTGTTCAACAACCATAGCCTGTTGCAATCGGCTGCCACCGGCCTGACCCCACCGGCTCATGCTGCGCAGATCAAATACCTGGTGACGACCAACGCGATTCGCGCGGTGGAACTGGCAATCGAAGCGTCCGGCAACCCCGGCCTGTCACGCAGCAACCCACTGCAACGGCATCTGCGCAACGTGCTCTGCGCGCGCATTCACACCCCGCAGAATGACGTGACACTGATAGGCGTAGGCAAAGCGGCGTTTGCGCAGCGGGAGAAAGCTGCGGGCTGACATTGTGCTGTCTCAGAACCGATGAATGACCTGTGGGCTATGGATGACCTGTGGGCTATGGATGACCTGTGGGCTATGGATGACCTGTGGGAG
>NZ_LOHG01000007.1:118762-139616 GCF_022790535.1 Pseudomonas maioricensis | reverse complement strand
CCGAGCTTGCTCGCGATAAGGACGACCCGATCTGAAACAGTGTCGCACTCATCGCGAGCAAGCTCGGCTCCCACATAGACCGCGCAATTTTCATCCCACGATCAAGCATTGAGCCTGCGGACAAACATAGAACCTCCCACAAGGAATGGCATTGCGATTAAAAACCGATGCTGCTCCCGCCCCACGAAGTATGACGACTTTAGATACCTCCCCTCGATAAAAAGAACCACCCTCTCCCCTCCCAAACACCTATACACCCCATAAAAACTACAAATACCCATTGACACACCTAACCAACCGGGAAAATAATCGCGCCATCGTTGTATGACGACATACAGCAAAGCCAGCTAATAATCACAATATTCAAGGCAAGCTCTCTATGAAAATCACCCGTATCAGTGTCGAGGTCTTTTCCCATCCATCACGCCGCGCCGTCGACAGCGCCGGTCATGCTCATCCCGGCGAAGAGAAACCGGTCAATCTGGCCATGCTGCGCATCGCGTGTGACGACGGTAGCGAAGGTTATTCCTTCGGTGCTCCAGAGCTGATTCGCCCGCACATCATCGAATCCTTCGTGAAGAAAGTGCTGATCGGCCAGAACCCGATGAACCGCGAAAAAATCTGGCAGGAACTCGCTCACTGGCAACGCGGCAGCGCCAGCCAACTGACTGACCGCGCGTTGGCGCTGGTCGAGCAGGCGCTGTGGGATCTGGCCGGACGAGTGCTGAAACAGCCGGTCTACAAACTGCTCGGCGGTTATCGCGACAAAGTCCTGGCTTACGGTTCAACCATGTGCGGCGACGACTTGCCTGGCGGCCTGTCCACACCGGATGAATACGGTCAGTTCGCCGAAAAGCTGGTCGCCCGCGGCTACAAAGCCATCAAGCTGCACACCTGGATGCCACCGATCTCGTTCGCGCCAAACCCACGCATGGACGTCAAGGCCTGCGCTGCGGTGCGTGAAGCGGTCGGCCCGGACGTTGCGCTGATGCTCGATGGCTATCACTGGTACAGCCGCGTCGATGCGCTTTACATCGGTCGCGAACTGCAGAAGCTCGACTTCGCCTGGTTTGAAGAACCGATGATCGAAGACTCCGCCGAATCTTATGCCTGGCTGGCTGCAAACCTGGACATCCCGGTACTCGGCCCGGAAAGCATCGATGGCAAATACCACAGCCGTGCCAGCTGGGTGACTTCAAAATCATGCGATATCCTGCGCGCCGGGGTCGCCGGTGTAGGCGGTATCAGTCCGTGCCTGAAAGTCGCGCACATGGCCGAAGCGTTTGGCATGGATTGCGAAGTACACGGCAATGGCGCGGCCAACCTGCAAGTGATCGGTGCCATCAGCAACTGCCGCTGGTATGAGCGCGGTCTGCTGCATCCGTTCCTCGATTACGAGCAGGTTCCGGCCTATCTGAACACGCTGGTCGACCCTATGGACGACGAAGGCTACGTGCACTTGTCAGACCGCCCGGGCCTGGGTGAAGACATCAACTTCCACTACATCGAGGCCAACACGCACCAGCGTTACTGACAGGCGGCACCGCACAGAGGCGACATGAGCGCCTCTGGCACAAGAGTCTTAATAAATATAAGAAAGGACTGCCCTATGAAACTCTGGCCTTCGCGCCTGCGCCAGCTATTGTGCGTGGCGCTGACTGCGACGCTTCTGCACACCTCGCCCGGCATGGCGCGCGGTGAAACGCCGGTTGATCAACTGGTGGTTGGCATGAGCATGATCAACCTGCTGTCCCTGGACCCTGCCGCCGCGACGGGCCTTGAAGTGGCCGAGGTCAATTCCAACGTCTACGACATGCTGCTCGAACAGGATGCCAGCGCCCCGGACACGCTGATCCCGGCGCTGGCGCAACGCTGGGAAGTCAGCGCAGACCGCATGCGTATCACCTTTCATCTGCGCCCCGGCGTGACCTTTCACTCCGGCCAGCCATTGACCGCTCAGGATGTGGCCTGGTCGCTACAACGGGTTGTAACCCTCAATCGCGCCCTGGCTTCGACCTGGAAGGCCTACGGCTACACCGCGCAGAACGTTGCGCAACTGATGCGCGCTGAAGACCCGCTGACGTTCGTCCTCGACCTGCCACGCCCTACCGACCCGCTGCTGGTGCTCAACACCCTCGCGACCTCGCCAAGCGCTTTCGTCATTGATCGTCATACTGCGATGCAACATGCCCAGGGTGAAGATCAGGGTGCAGCGTGGCTCACCACTCACACCGCAGGTTCTGGCGCCTTCAAGCTGGACATCTGGCGCGCCAATGACGTGATCCTGATGACGCGCTTCGACAACTACTGGCGCGGCCCGGCAAAAATGCGTCGAGTCATTATGCGCAACATGACCGAATCCCAGGCCCTGCGGCTGATGGTCGAGCGCGGTGATCTTGACGTGGCCCGCGGCATGGCCGCCACCGACATCAAAGCCCTGACCCGCTCCCCTGAAGTCAACGTGCAGACCATCGCTCGCGGCACTATTTACTACGTTGCGCTGAGCATGGAGCAACCGCTGTTTCAGGACATCAGGGTGCGCAAAGCGATACGCCTGCTGATCGATTATCAAGGCATCAACGACGTGGTCATGCCCCACTACGGCGTCGCCAACCAGCGCCCGCTGCAACTGGGTCTGGCGGCACGCCTGGATGACCCCGGTTATCGCCTCAACGTGCAGGAAGCCAAACGTCTGCTGGCTGAGGCCGGGCATGAAAAAGGCTTCACGATCACTCTGCGCTCCCTGACCGACTCACCCTTCATCAACATCGCTACCAGCCTGCAATCGACCCTGGCTCAAGCCGGCATTCGCGCAACGATCATTACCGGCACCGGCAACCAGATTTACGGAGCCATGCGTGATCGCAAGTTCGACATTCTAGTCGGACGCGGCGGTGGCGGTGCCGAACGCCACCCTCACTCAAGCCTGCGAGCATTGGTCTACAACCCGGATAACCGCGAAGCGGCGAAGCTGAGCAACTTTCAGGGCTGGCGCACCTCGTTCTACAGCGCCGAACTCAATCAACTGATCGAACAGGCCGAACAGGAGCGCGATGCGCAACGCCAACTGGCGCTCTATCAACGCATTCAGACCCTGTACGACCAGCAAGTCGGCGCAATCATGCCGGTTTCGCAGATGACAGACGAGGTTGTAGTGCACGCCGATGTGCGTGGTTACATCGGCCACAGTGCCGCCACGACACGCCTGCACGACGTCTACAAACAACGTTGATCCGGACTCTCAGTCGCTTTCGCAAGGCAGGAATTCTTATGACGAGTGCATCTGTTTCATTGTGGGGTAGCCGCATGGCGGGCACGACCCGGCGCAGCGGCTCAGTGCTGGCGACGCTGTTCGGCCTGTTGCTGCTCACATTCTTCATCGGCCGGGTCATGCCCCTCGATCCGGTGCTGGCCATCGTCGGCCCTGACGCGGACGCGTCGACCTACGCTCAGGCTTACAAAGAACTGGGTCTCGATAAGCCGCTTTGGGTGCAGTTTGGTGGTTACCTCAACGACTTGCTGCACGGCAACTTTGGCAACGCACTGCTGACCGGCCACCCGGTCATCGAAGACATCGCAAGGGTGTTCCCGGCGACCCTGGAACTGGCCACGCTGGCCATCGTTTTCGGCGTTCTGGCCGGGCTGCCGCTGGGTGTCTATGCCGCCACTCATCAGGGCCGTGCCGGTGATCATATCGCTCGCTTGTTCACCTTGTTTGGTTACTCAACACCGATCTTCTGGCTGGGCATGATGGCCTTCCTGGTGTTCTACGCCTGGCTCGGTTGGGCCGGTGGCGTTGGGCGGATTGGCCTGGCTTACGACGGCTTGATCCCGACACGCACCGGCCTGCTGCTGATCGACACGGCACTGTCCGGCGATTGGGAGGCGTTTCGCAGCGCCCTGCGGCACATCCTGTTGCCTGCGGTCATTCTCAGTTTCAACTCGGTGGCGTACATCAGCCGCATGACCCGCAGCTTCATGCTTGAGCAGCTATCCCAGGAATACATCATTACGGCGCGGGTAAAGGGCCTGTCCCAACGAAGGATTGTCTGGGGCCATGCGTTCCGCAACATCCGCGTGCAACTGCTGACCATCGTCGCCCTCGCCTACGGCGGATTGCTCGAAGGTGCGGTATTGATCGAAACGGTATTTGCCTGGCCAGGTTTCGGTCAGTACCTGACCAGCAGCCTGCTGCTGGGTGACATGAATGCGGTGATGGCGTGCGTGCTGTTGATCGGGCTGATCTTTGTCGCCCTGAACCAGATCAGCGACGCCCTTTATAAAGTCTTCGACCCGAGAACCCGCTGATGACGACTTCTCAAGCTACCCCTATGGCAGCAGCAGTGCCTGCGTCGAGCATGGCGGCACTGACCGGCAGCGCGGCCCGCATGATGCGTTTTCTGCTGCGCAACCCGATGACCCTGGCCGGGCTGCTGGTGATTGCAGTGCTGATGATTGTCGCGCTGTTCGCACCCTGGATCGCCAGCCATGACCCGCTGCAGCAAGACCTCGCCCGCGCTTTGCAGGCACCCGGTGCCGCTCACTGGTTCGGCACGGACGAGTACGGCCGCGACGTGTTCAGCCGACTGGTGTATGGCTCGCGCGTCACCCTGTACATCGTGCTGTTGGTGACAGTAATCGTAGGTCCTATTGGCCTGTTGATTGGCACGGTGTCTGGCTACTTCGGTGGCTGGGTCGACAGCTTGTTCATGCGCATCACTGACATCTTCATCTCGTTCCCGAGCCTGGTGCTGGCGCTGGCCTTTATTGCTGCACTGGGCCCGGGCCTTGAGCACGCAGTCATCGCGATTGCGCTCACCGCCTGGCCGCCAATTGCCCGCCTGGCGAGAGCTGAAACCCTGTCGCTGCGTAATGCCGACTTCGTGGTCGCGGTGAAACTACAAGGCGGCTCGCCGCTGCGCATCATTGGCCGCCACATCATTCCGATGTGCCTGTCGTCGGTGATCATCCGACTGACCATGAACATGGCCAGCATCATTCTGACGGCAGCGGCACTCGGGTTTCTCGGCCTGGGCGCGCAGGCACCGCTGCCGGAATGGGGCGCGATGATCTCCAGCGGCCGACGTTACATGCTGGAAAGCTGGTGGCTGGTCGCAGCACCCGGCGCGACGATCATGCTGGTCAGCCTGGCATTCAACCTGCTCGGTGACGGCCTGCGCGACGTGCTTGATCCGCGTAATGAATAACGGGGATCTGTAGGAGCTGCCGAAGGCTGCGATAGCGCTTTGCCTGACACGCCGCCATCGCTGGCCTCGTAACCTCGGTGAGCTCCTACAGGACTGGGGTCAACACGAAAGTTTGCATGCCAAACGCCTGACATGTAGGGGCCAACTCGTTGGCTCCTACAGGGATCAGGCCCAACCTGGAAGATTGTTTGATCAAGGCGGTTTCAGGGATATGGACATCCCACACATTAATAAGAGGTAACAGCCATGTCTCAGTTATCCGCATCACAGAGCAAGCTCGCCGTCGACGATTTACGCGTCGAGTTCACCAGCGCAGGCAAGACCACTCTGGCCGTGCAAGGCGTGTCGTTCAATCTGGGCCGGGAAAAACTGGCGATTGTCGGCGAGTCCGGCTCAGGCAAATCCACCGTTGGCCGCGCTTTATTGCGTCTGCACCCGGCCACCGCGCGGATCACCGCCAAGACTCTGCGTTTTGACGATATCGACCTGCTCAGCGCCAGCGAGAAACAAATGCAGGGCGTTCGTGGCCGTCGTATGTCGATGATCATGCAAGACCCGAAGTACTCGCTGAACCCGGTGGTGAAGGTCGGCGAGCAGATTGCCGAGGCCTATCTGGCCCATCACAACGTGTCGCATCAGGAAGCTAAAGAGCGTGCGCTGGACATGCTCGCCAAGGTGCATATCCGCGACCCGCAGCGGGTCTATCAGCTTTATCCGCATGAAGTCTCCGGCGGCATGGGCCAACGGATCATGATCGCGATGATGGTCATTACGGACCCACAGGTGATCATCGCCGACGAGCCCACCTCGGCGCTGGACGTCTCCGTACGCCGTCAGGTGCTGAACATTCTTGAAGAGCTGGTAAGTGAACGGGATCTGGGCCTGCTGTTCATCAGCCACGACCTGAATCTGGTTCAACACTTCTGCGACCGGGTACTGGTGATGTACGCCGGCCGGGTCATGGAATCACTCGAAGCTGCCGACCTGGCCAGGGCGGAGCATCCCTACACGCGCGGGCTGCTTGCCGCGTTGCCGAGCCTGGACCATCCGCGCAGCAGCTTGCCGGTGCTCCAGCGCGATCCCCTCTGGCTGACTCATTGAGGTAACTCCCATGGCGATGATCGAAGTCCAGTCACTCAACCTAAGTTTCGGCACTGGCCCGGCACTCAATCAGGTGCTGCATGACGTCAACCTGCGCGTCGAAGAAGGTCAGGCGTTCGGTTTGGTGGGCGAGTCGGGCTCAGGCAAAACCACCGTGCTGCGCTGCCTTGCCGGGCAATATCAGCACTGGACCGGCGCCCTGCAGGTCAACGGCCAACAGGTTCAGCGCAGGCTCGATGCGCAGCACTATCGCACCGTGCAAATGGTCTTTCAGGACCCCTACGCCTCGCTGCATCCGCGCCACACCATCGACTCGGCACTCAAGGAGCCGCTGGCGATACACCGCATCGGAGATCGCGATGATCGGGTCAGCACGATTCTGCGCAAGGTCGGCCTCAACGACAGCTTTCGCTTTCGCTATCCGCATCAATTGTCAGGCGGTCAGCGGCAACGGGTGGCGATTGCTCGAGCGCTGATTCTTGAACCCCGGGTTCTGCTGCTGGATGAGCCTACCTCCGCACTGGATGTTTCGGTGCAGGCGGAAATCCTCAACCTGCTCGCCGACCTGCGCCGCGAGCAGGGCCTGACGTACCTGATGGTGACCCATGACCTGGCGGTCGTTGCTCATCTGTGCGAGCAGGTGGCAGTGATGCAAGGCGGCAAAATTGTGGAGATTCTTGAGACGGGCGAGCTGGCCCGGCATGAGGCGCAGCACGCCTACACCCGCCTTCTGGTTCAGGCGAGTCGCGACATGAACACCCATAACATCGAACAACCGGTCGCCTGCCTGGCGCTGTAAGACCACTGAAGTTTTAACCCGTCGCGTACTTCGGCAGTTTCTGCCGAGGAACCCGGCTGCCTGAAATCTGCTGTGAACAAAACTTTCCCTTTCATTTAACAAGAATAAAAAACATGAAAACCACCAAAGCAATAATGACGTTTGCTGCGCTGCTGACCTCCACTATCGCCCTGGCCGACAGTGGCTATGTCAACTATCGACATCAATACGCAGAAAGTACGCGAATGCACTCCGACCGGGTCAAGTTCGGTACACGGCTGGATAACGGCCTGGGTTTTGAAGGTGAGCTTAAATATAAAACTGCTGGCGATCGCCAGGACGTGGCCTTTGACAACACCGTGGGCAACGGCCACGAACTGGGCATGACCTACCAGTACAAACTCAATGCGGACTGGATGCTGACCCCGTCTATTGCGCTGGAGAGCATCGAAAAATCCACGGCCTATAAACTCGGCCTGAAAGCGACCTACCGCATCAGCGATACATTGAATGCCTCGGCCCGCTACCGTTACGACTCGATCAAGCTGGACCGGGACAAGGTCAATGAGGACATGCCCAACAATGCGATGGACGACCAGAGCATCAACCGCTATGACGTCTGGCTCAACTACGCGCCACAAGGCAAGTGGGCGTACGAATACCAGTTCACTTACTTTGATGCCGACTATGTTCGCTACGACAACGGCAAGACTGATTATGAGCAAAACGCCGTATTCAAATACAAGATCGATAAACGCTGGGTGCCGTTCTTCGAAGTCGGCGATATAAAAGTCGACAGCGAAGATGACAAACGTCAGCTCCGTCTGCGGGTCGGTGTGCAATATAACTTTCTGTAATTACCCGAGGTTCGCTAAACACTAGTTGCTGTACAACTCCTGGTTTGCCTGGGTTTGATGCAAACGGATGCGGCTGCTGTTCAGGTGCAAGTACATGGCCGAACGCGCCGCATCCACATTCCCGGCGGCAATTGCCAGATAAATCTGTCGGTGCTCGGCATTGATCCCGGCCAGATACGCCGTGCGATCACTCTGCCCGGTGTAGGCAGAATTCATCCGGGTGCGGGGAATCAGCTTGGTGCCGAGGTGCTTCATGATGTCGATAAGGTAAGTGTTACCCGATGCCTTGGCGATTTTCAGGTGAAACTGGAAATCGGCGTTGATCGTCGTCCCGGATTTTTGCGGACCTTCGAGTAATGCATCCAGCGCCTGCTTGATTTCCAGCAACGCCTCCGGAGTCCGGCGCTGCGCAGCCATGCCCGCCGCTTCGACTTCCAGACTCAAACGAAACTCCAGCAGATTAAGCACGTCAGGCAAGGTCGCGATAGTGGCTGGGCCAATCACGAAACCGGCAGGCGCAGGCATGTCCAGAACAAAGGTGCCGACTCCATGGCGGGTTTCCACCAGCCCGGCCGCCTGCATACGCGATAGCGCATCACGGACCACCGTTCGGCTTACGCCTTCGGTTTCCATGATGTGCAACTCGGGGGGCAGTTTCTCACCGCGCTTGAGCACGCCATCGCGCATGCGCTGAGCAAAGCGGTCAACCAGGGTCTCGGCTAAACGTCTGTGTTTTTTCTGGGACGAAAGGTCTGGGTCCGACATGGGCTGACTCGTTTTCGAAGAACCAGCATTATAGTGCCAGCTGGCGCCAGCGTGGCAGCTGGCTGAGGTTATACTCTGCGGCCCAACGGAAACCTTGAATGAGTGACATGGAAATCCCTCCTGCAATCCCGGATCGGCGTACCAGCCTGGCCCAGCAACTGGTCAATGACTTCTCGCGCAGAATCCGTGAGGGCGAGATAAAGGCCGGGGAAAAGCTGCCGACCGAGCAGGTGATCATTCAGGAGAAAGGCGTCAGCCGCACGGTGGTCCGCGAGGCCATGTCCAGGCTGCAAGCCGAAGGGCTGGTGGAAACCCGGCACGGCATTGGCACCTTTGTAGTGGATGCCAGCCGCCCCAATGACTTCCAGGTTGACGAGCGCATCAGCGGCACGCTGCGCGATGCCATTGCAATCATTGAACTGCGTCAGAGCCTTGAAGTTGAATCCGCCGCGCTGGCCGCCGAACGACGCACGCCGGAGCAACTGCAGGCGATCCGCCAGGCACTCGACACCCTCAATGCATGCCCGCCAGGCAGCGACACTGCGTTGGCCGATTTTGAATTTCATCACCAGATCTCGCTGTGTACCGCCAACAGCTTCTTCACCGACGTGATGGAGCAACTGGGCAGCAGCATCATCCCCCGCTCGCGGATGCAGATCAGCAACGCCCATTCGCCGGATTATCTGGAGATTCTGCGCCGTGAACACGAGCAGATATTTGCCGCGATTGCCTATCAGGACCGAGATGCCGCCAGGGCTGCCATGCGCCTGCATCTGAGCAATAGCCTGGAGCGCTTGCGGCAGAGCCGGTTTCAGAATTAATGCGCAATTGAACTGGAATGCACACCCTGTGGGAGCGGTCGACGGTCAACACGGTCGAGCAGGCGCGGCAGGATCTTTGTGGGAGCAGGGCTTGCCCGCGATGCAGGCGCTGCGGTGTTTCGGGCAGACCGCGTCATCGTTTATCGCGAGCAAGCTCAGCTCCCACAAGGGAAAGCGTTCCAACCGGAGGGCCCAATCGCCCCTTATAACGCCATCACCGGCGGTTCAAACGCTGTGACGCCCGGCAACACCCCTTCCCACTTCACAATTTCAACCGTCGCCGTTTGCGCCGAGCAGCCTTGGGACAGGCTTGAGGAGCCGACATCCTCAGTAACCACGTTCGGATTGCCATGTTTTTCCAGGCTGCCCGGTTCGCCATGCACCAGCGGGTCGAACCACGCACCCGTAGCGATCTGGACCACGCCAGGACGAATATTGTCCGAGACAATCACCCCCGCCAGAAACGCCCCACGCTCATTGAAAACCTTGACCACATCGCCGTCGCTAATGCCCCGTGCCCGTGCATCTTCGGTATTAAGGGTAAGGGGTTCACGATGTTGAATCTTCGACGCACGACTGTAGCTGCCATGATCGTATTGGCTGTGCAGGCGGGTTTTCGGCTGGTTCGACAGCAGATGCAGCGGGTAGTCTGCGGCCGGTTTGTCCAGCCACACCGGGTGACCGGGGCAGTCGGCGTAACCGAACCCGGCAATGCGCTCGGAGAAAATTTCTATGCGACCCGACGGGGTTGGCAATGGATGGGCGTCCGGGTCATTGCGGAAGGCTTGCAGCAAGACAGTATCCAGCTCTGGATACTCGACTTCGAACAGACCGTCGCGCCAGAACTGATCGTAGTCGGGCAATTGAATGCCGAACTCCCCCGCCCTGCCCCGTGACTCTTCATAAATGTGCCGCAACCAGCCCGTCGCATCGCGGCCTTCAGTGAAGCCTTCGGCAAAGTCCAACCGCCCGGAAAGCTCGGCCAGAATCGCATAATCATCGCGGGACTCACCCACCGGCTCGATCGCCTGCTGCATGGCAATCATGAAGCGATCCGATGCTGAACTGCCGATATCGTTACGCTCCAGCGCCGTCGTGGCGGGTAACACGATGTCAGCGTACTTGGCTTGAGCGGTCCAGAACTGCTCGTGGACGATGATCGTCTCCGGGCGCTGCCAGGCGTGCAGCAGGCGATTGAGGTCCTGATGGTGGTGAAAGATATTGCCGCCCGCCCAGTACACCAGACGGATGTCCGGGTACTGCCGTTGCTGGCCGTTGTAATCAAAAGCAGCACCGGGGTTGAGCAGCATGTCCACGACCCGCGCCACCGGGATAAAGTTTTTGACAGGGTTCTGCCCCTGGGAAAAACGTGGCCCGGAAAACGCCTTACGACCGCTGCCGGTATTGTTCATGCAACCGTAGCCGAGACCGAAGCCACCGCCGGGCAACCCGATTTGCCCCAGCAGCGCGGCCAGCGTCACGGTCATCCAGAACGGTTGCTCGCCATGCACTGAGCGCTGCAAGGAATAGGCGATATTGATCATGGTGCGCTTGCTGGCCATGCGCCGAGCCAGATCGGCAATCTGCGCAGCCGGAATATCGGTCAGCGCCTGCGCCCATTCAGGGTCTTTGGGCTGCCCATCGGTAACGCCCAGCAGGTAATCACGGAAGCGCTCATAGCCCACCGCATAACGCTGCACAAAATCCTGGTTGTGCAGACTTTCGGTAACCAACACGTAAGCCAAAGCCATCATTAAAGCGGTGTCGCTGCCCGGCCGCACCGGCAGCCATTCGTTGCGCGCCGGGCCGACCAGATCATCGCGCAGCGGGCTGACGTTGACGAACTCCACGCCCGCCGC
The DNA here is from genome assembly GCF_022790535.1 of Pseudomonas maioricensis. GTDB lineage: Bacteria > Pseudomonadota > Gammaproteobacteria > Pseudomonadales > Pseudomonadaceae > Aquipseudomonas > Aquipseudomonas maioricensis. Next base: position 128,228 of record NZ_LOHG01000007.1, on the reverse strand, counting down.
AGACATGTCTTGCAGGGCCGTAGCCAACAAGTGGTCACTGGCACCACCGGGGCTGGTCTGGGCATTTTTGGCAGGCAAGCCGCCGAACGCGACGAACAGCTCGCAATGCTGCGCAAGGTTTTTCCATGAGGTGTGTGCCGCCAAAAGCCAGTCCATGTTGCCGACGATGTGCGGCATCAACACGCGTCCGGCGCCAAGGCTGTAGCTGTCAACGCTGGCCACGTAACCGCCAAAGCCATTGAGGAAACGGTGTAGCTGGCTTTGTGCATGGTGGAAGCGCCCAGCACTGCCCCAGCCGTAACTGCCACCGAAAATCGCCTGATTGCCGTGTTCGGATTTGACCCGTTTCAGTTCCTTGGCAACCAACTCCAGCGCTACGTCCCAGGAGACTTCCACGAAAGGTTCCTGTCCGCGCAGTTCAGGGCTGCGACCGTGCCCTTCGATCTGCTCTAAAAAACTACGCCGCACTGCAGGCCGCCGGATACGCGTGGGCGATGTCAGCGCAGCAGCCACTGAATCACCGATCGGCGATGGATCGCTGTCCCACTCCACCGGCACCAAGGCGCGCAATTCGCCGTCGACGACTTGCGGGCGATAAGCCCCCCAATGCAGCGAAGTGAAACTCATGGCGCAATGCTCCTGTGGCGAAACCCGTGCTGAAACGGGCTAAACCATAACACCCGGCTCTTTATTCACTAAATTCATTTTTAGAATGGGTTTATATGCAAAGAAAATTCAAAGACTTTCTGTTGGCGCAGTTCTCGGATGGGTAACACGGTCTCCTGTGGGAGTCGCCCCGGTGTCCCTGACCCATCGCTCTCGCGCACCAAACTTGGTTCTATGTGGGAGCGGTGCTTGCCCGCGATGCATGTTTCGTTTCACTCAGGCAGAACGAATTATCATTTATCGCGAGCAAACAAACAGAGACCGCGTCCCACTGTTGGAACTCACCCCGCCTGAATCTTGAACCTCGCCACGGTCTGATGCAGCGTGCCGGCCATCTGCGCCAGTTCGTGCCCTGCCGTATTGGTGTGTTGCGCCCCCTGCAAGACTTGATCGGACAAGCTGCGAATACCCACCAGATTACGATCCACCTCACGCGCCACCAATGCCTGCTCTTCGGTAGCGCTGGCAATCATCATGTTGCGCTCGTTGATCTGCGAGATGGAGCGGGTGATTTCCTCAAGGGCATCGCCCGAACGCCTGGCAATCAACAGCGTGGCCTGGACCAGTTCGCTGCTGCTGTGCATGGCCGATACGGCCTGACCGGTATCGAGACGGATGTTGCCGATCATCTGCTCGATTTCCTGCGTCGAAACCTGAGTACGATGGGCCAGCGCCCGCACTTCATCGGCCACCACCGCAAAACCCCGGCCGGCATCACCGGCACGAGCAGCCTCGATCGCCGCGTTGAGCGCCAACAGGTTGGTCTGCTCGGCAATGCTGCGGATCACATCCAGCACGCTGCTGATGTCCTGCACCCGCCCGGCCAACTGCTGAATACGCCCGGAGGTGTCGGTGACACCGTCCGCCAGCGTACTGATCGAGGCAACGGTTTCCTGAACCTGTTGCCGACCACGCTGGGCGGTTTGTTCCGACTCGCGGGACGCTTCACTGGTACTCACCGCATTGCGCGCCACTTCATCGACGGCCGCTGTCATCTGGTTAACCGCTGCCGCTGCCTGCTCGATTTCCAGCCCCTGGGCCTGCAGGCTGTTACTGGTCTGGCTACTGACTGCACTCAGTTGCTCGGAGGAACTGGCCACGCGATCCACAGAACTGGCAATGCCCCGCACCATCTCATTGAGGTTCTGCTGCATGTCACGCATGTTCATCATCAGGCTGCCGCTGTCACCAGCGCGCAGCGGCACCGCAATCGTCAGGTCACCCAGGGCAATCCGGCTCAGGATCCGCGCGGCCTCATCTGGCTCACCGCCCAACGGACGAATCACGCTACGCGTCACGATCACCGCCGCAGCTACTACTAGCGTGATGCACGCCAACAACAGGGCCAGCAGATTACGTTGCGCATCGCTGTACAAACGTTGCGCAACCTGCTCGCGCTCAGCGAAAACCCGCCCCTGCAACGCCATCAATTCATCCAGGCTTTTATAGACTTCCTGCTCGGCGGGAATGACTTTTTGCTGTAGCTGAGTCATGGCGGCATCGGCTGCGCCCTGCTTGATCAGGGTTTGCACCTGAACGAAAGCGGCCACGTAAGCCTCACGATTCTTCTTCAGGGCCTGATAACCGCTTTTGCCTTCAGGCGTGTAGAGCAACGGCTCAAGGGTCTCGAACGCCTGACTGATGCGCTTTTTAGTCGCATCGATGGCATCGTGCGTTTGCTGGTTGTCTTTATTGAGCAGCAAGTCTCGGGTGTTCTTGCCGTTATCACGCACGCCAGTGGCAATGACCATCATGGGTGCGATTTTCGGCCAGTCTTCCTTGACGATGACCACCGCTTGATCCTTGAGTGTCGCCATGTCCTGCAAGGCATAAAGAACCATGCCAGCCAAAGCCAAAGGAGCAATTGCGAAGCCGATGACAATCCGTTTAGCGGTACTCAGTTTGGCCATTTTACTGCTCCATGTTCAGACAACTGCCCGACGGCCAAACCGTCGGGCAGACCACTCACTCCACTGCGAGCTGCACGTCCTGGCCGTCAAAACGCACAGGCCAGACCCGCAAACGCTGCTCCGGATATTCCAGACAGCTGCCATCCTTTAAACGAAAGTGCTGCTTGTACAGCGGCGAGGCAATCACCAGATCGCCCTTGATGCTGCCGATCAATCCACGCCCAATGACATTGACCCCCGATTGCGGATCGCGATTGTCCACCGCGTAAAGCTGACCGTCCTCGGCGTCCGGCAGGTAGAACAGCGCGACCTGCGCGCCGTCCAGCCAGACCACCACGCCTGAGTTGGTCACCAGATCTTCGCGGCTGCAAACCGTATGCCACGCGGCATTCAGGTTCTGTGCAAAGGTAGATTCACTACGCTGGATAGTTGCCAGGCTCATCAGAGTGCCTCCTCGACGACAGGAATAAGGTTCAATTCAGCAGCCGTGGCCGGACGACGCTGGCCGCGCTCTTCAACAAAATGAATGTCCGGGTCAGCACGCTTGTCGTTGACGAAGGTGCGGAAGCGCTTGAGCTTTTCCGGACTCTTGAGGGTGTTGGCCCATTCGCATTCGTAGCGGTCGACCACCAGTTGCATCTGCGCTTCCAGCTCTGCGCCCAGCCCAAGGCTGTCGTTGATGATCACGTCCTTGAGGTAATCCAGGCCGCCCTCCAGGCTCTCGCGCCATACCGAAGTACGTTGCAGCTTGTCAGCCGTGCGGATGTAGAACATCAGAAAACGGTCGATGTAGCGGATCAGCGTGTCGTCATCCAGGTCGGTGGCGAACAGTTCGGCATGGCGCGGACGCATGCCGCCATTCCCGGAGATGTAGAGGTTCCAGCCCTTCTCGGTGGCAATCACGCCCACGTCTTTGCTCTGCGCTTCCGCACACTCACGGGTACAGCCGGAGACCGCGAACTTGAGCTTGTGCGGCGAGCGCAAACCTTTGTAGCGATCCTCAATGGTCAGGGCCATTTGCACACTGTCCTGCACGCCGTAACGGCACCAGGTGCTGCCAACACAGGACTTCACCGTACGGGTCGATTTGCCATAGGCATGCCCGGTCTCGAACCCGGCTTCGATCAGCTCAGACCAGATGTCTGGCAACTCATGCAGCTGCGCACCAAACAGGTCGATGCGCTGGCCACCGGTGATCTTGGTGTACAGGTCATATTTCTTGGCAACGACGCCAATGGCGATCAGCTTGTCTGCGGTGATTTCGCCACCCGCGATGCGCGGCACGACCGAGTAAGTGCCGTTCTTCTGCATGTTGGCCATGAAGGTGTCGTTGGTGTCCTGCAAAGGCACCAGCGAGGCGTCCATGATCGGCTGGTTCCAGCACGATGCCAGAATCGACCCCACGGCCGGTTTGCAGATATCGCAACCGGTATGCCCACGACCATGCTTGGCAAGCAGTTCTTCAAACGTCTGCACACCCTCGATGCGAACCAGCGCGTACAACTCCTGACGGGTGTAGGCAAAGTGTTCGCACAGGCTTTTATCAACGCTGACGCCACGGGCAATCAGCTCGTGTTCAAACACCGTTTTCAACAAAGCGGCGCAACCGCCGCAACCGGTGCAGGCCTTGGTCGAAGACTTGAGCACACCCAGATCGGTACAACCGCCGTCAATGGCCGAGCAGATCGCGCCTTTCGTGACGTTGTGGCACGAACAAATAGTCGCGGTTTCCGGCAGCGAAGCGGGACCCAGGGTCGGTGCGCCGGAGGAACTCGGAAGGATCAGGCTGGCCGGTTCGGCGGGCAACGTGATTGCGTTCTGCATGTATTGCAGCAGGGTGTCGTAGTAGCTGTTGTCGCCCACCAGCACCGCACCGATCACATGCTTGCCGGATGCATCGACCACCAGACGGCGATAGCTGGCGGTGGTCTGATCGATGAATTGATAGCTGCGCGAGCCTGGTGTGTGGCCGTGGGCATCGCCAATAGAGCCTACGTCGACCCCCAGCAGTTTCAGTTTGGTGGACATATCTGCGCCCATGAAGGGATCAGCTTCGCCACCGCACAAGGTCGTCGCTACGGCGCGTGCCATCTGGTAACCCGGCGCAACCAGGCCAAAGATGCTGCCATTCCATGCCGCGCACTCACCAATCGCGTAGATATCCGGATCACTGCTCAGGCACTGGCCATCGATGCTGACGCCGCCACGCGGACCAATGTCCAGACCGCACTGGCGAGCCAGCGCATCCTGTGCACGAATACCTGCCGAGAACACAATGAGGTCGGTTTCGAGGAACTCATCGTTGCCGAAGTTCATCCGGTAGCGATATTCCTCACCCGCCGTGATCGACTGCGTACCTCGGGCGAGATGCACGCCAACCCCGAGTTGCTCGATACGATCCTTGAGGGCAATACCGCCCTGCTCGTCCAGCTGCACCGGCATCAAGCGCGGCGCGAACTCTACGACGTGTGCTTCGAGGCCAAGGCTTTTCAGGGCATTCGCCGCTTCCAGCCCCAGCAAGCCGCCACCAACCACCACGCCACGAATGGCATTGGTGGCCGCCGTGCGGATCGCGTCAAGATCTTCCAGGGTGCGGTAAACCAGACGCGAATCACCGTGGGCGCCTTCAATCGGCGGCACAAACGGGTAAGAACCGGTGGCCAGCACCAGCTTGTCGTAATGCACACTGCCGCTGGCGGTAATGATTTTGTGGCCGTCGCGGTCAATTTCCAGCACTTGAGTGCCCAGGTGCAGCGTGACGCCGGGCGTCTGATACAGCGCAGCATCGGAAAGCGCCAACGACTCCGCGTCACGGCCGGTGAAGTACTCGGACAAATGCACCCGGTCATAAGCGCGCATCGGCTCTTCGCCAAACACATGCAGTTGATAGTGCTGCAGCGCGCCACCGGCGATCAATTGCTCGACACAGTGGTGTCCGACCATGCCATTGCCGATCACGATCAGGGTTTTCAGGGGGTTCGAAGGATCAATACTGGCGTTCATAGATAGCACCCGACCAAAGCCAATCACGGAATAAAAAGCAAAAAAAAGCGCCTGAAACCTTGCGGTTTCAGGCGCCTTTGCCTGTTCGTTTGGTGGTTAACCCGGCCTCTATGCCTGATCCACCCATAGTGCCCTGGCCTTGTTGGCTGATCGATCTTCGTTGACCGACGGGGCTGCCCACTCGACTACGTTCGCGGTGGACCTGATTGGGGATGATGCAGCGTTTGTGCCAGCCAGCGCCTAAACCCAAAAACCCGTGTAAAGCCCGACTCCAGATACGGATATACCGGCTGTTCAGTGCGATGCGATTCGTCACCCGGCGCATCCCCATGGTGCAAACAAGGCATTTGCGGCTTTATATAAGTGCAGAAATTTCTCTGCAGCGACGTTCAGACATGGATCCAGATCAATAAAAAAGCCAGGCAAGTCGACTACCCTCGCGATTTCGCGACCGACGCCCACTCATGCCAAACCTTGCTGCTTCGACCTCCTTAGCTCCCAGCCCCGCTCCCGAACTGCTGGCCCCGGCCGGCACCTTGAAAAACATGCGCTATGCCTTCGCCTACGGCGCCAATGCGGTGTACGCGGGTCAGCCGCGCTACAGCCTGCGAGTGCGCAATAACGAATTCGACCATGCCACGTTGGCGATCGGCATCCAGGAGGCGCACACGCAGGGCAAACGTTTTTACGTCGTAGTGAACATCGCGCCACACAACGCCAAACTGAAGACCTTCCTCAAAGATCTGGAGCCGGTGATCGCCATGGGGCCCGACGCGTTGATCATGTCCGACCCCGGCCTGATCATGCTGGTGCGCCGTCATTTCCCACAGATGCCGATTCACTTGTCGGTACAGGCCAATACCGTGAACTGGGCCAGCGTCGAATTCTGGCAACTTCAGGGCGTGAGCCGAATCATCCTGTCCCGTGAGCTGTCGCTCGAAGAGATCGACGAAATACGCCAGCAAGTGCCCGCCATGGAGCTGGAAGTTTTTGTCCACGGCGCACTGTGCATGGCCTACTCCGGCCGCTGCCTGTTGTCGGGCTACATCAACAAGCGCGACGCCAATCAGGGCAGTTGCACCAATGCCTGCCGCTGGAAATATTCAGCTCGGGAAGCGACGGAAAATCAGCTCGGCGACATCGTGCAGACCTTTCAGCCGGAACCGACGCTGGGCGAAGGCATGCCGACTGATCAGGTGTTTCTGTTGCAGGAAGCCAACCGCCCGGGCGAACTGATGCCCGCCTTCGAAGACGAGCACGGCACCTACATCATGAACTCCAAGGACCTGCGCGCCGTACAGCATGTCGAGCGTCTAACGCACATGGGCGTGCACTCACTGAAAATCGAAGGCCGAACCAAATCCCACTTTTATTGCGCACGCACCACGCAGGTTTACCGCCGCGCCATTGACGACGCGGTAGCCGGTCGTGAATTCGACCGCAGCCTGATGGGCGATCTGGAATCCCTGGCCCAGCGCGGCTACACCGAAGGCTTCCTGCGCAGGCATGTGCATGATGAATATCAGAACTACCAGAACGGCAACTCGGTTTCGGAGAAACAGCAGTTCGTCGGCGAACTGACCGGCGAACGACGTAACGGGCTGGCCGAAGTCCGGGTCAAAAACCGCTTCAATCTGGACGATAACCTTGAACTGATGACGCCCAGTGGCAACATCCACTTCGATCTGGAGTACTTGCAGAACGTAGAAGGCGAAGCCATCGGTGTTGCACCGGGGGATGGCCATACGGTTTACATACCGATGCCTGAAGGAGTGGATTTGAGGTTTGGGTTGTTGATGCGGGATGTGCGAGAGGGGTGAGGCCTACTGATGATGTCCTCTGCCCTTTAAAAAGAATCATATAAGGCTCACGAGGAAAAAATGTTAACCATATGGCTCTTTTTATAAAAATGTAATCCATATAGCTCTTTAACCTTGACGAGAGCCATATAGATTACATACTGCGTATCTCACACCGAGACAGCGCTATGAAAACCACACTGCTTGATCAAATCCGCCAACGTCGACTTGCTCTTGGATTAAAAATCCAGGAGATGCCCTTACTTGCAGGTCTCACAAGACAGCAGTACGGCAAAATCGAAGCAGGCGGTAACCCACGACTCAACACACTCGATCAGATTGCTGAAGGGTTGGAGTCAGCGTTGGTTCTTGTGCCCAAATCGAGGCTTGCTGCCGTTCAACAGCTTCTAGCCAACGAAGATCAGCCTGCCCTCAATCAACGCTACCCTGAAACCACAGGGCAAACTCAGACAGTGACCGAAGAAGCTGAAAACCCGTGGGGAGACCTCTAATGGTCAAAGAAACGGTTTCAGCTTTACGACTCACCCTTCAGGGAGAAAACGTCGGTTACGTTGCGGGTTACTCCAACGGCAAAAACGTTTTTACACTAGCGCCCGAGTACATCCATAACGAGGCAAGGCAGCCACTTACACTGTCCCATAACAACCCCGCATCTCTGGCCCGCCAATTGGCGACAAGTCACCCGTACATCAGCAGCCATAAACTGCATGCAGTGCTCAGCAACCTGCTTCCCGAAGGCGCATTACGGGATTTCCTGTCGCAGGCGATGAAGGTTCATCGGGACAATGAATTCCCGCTGCTCGGCTGGCTGGGCCGAGACCTCCCAGGAGCTCTGATTGCTAGCCCGCTGGATGCCTCGGAAATCCCGCAAATGGCTCTCCGGCACCACGGAAAAATCCAGCCTACCGTTATCGATATTCCTGACAGCCGAGCGCATTTTTCCCTGGCCGGTGTGCAAATGAAATTTTCCATGCGAGACCAGGATGGGCGCTACATAACCGGTGACCCCGATGCTCCGGGAGACTGGATTATTAAAACGCCCTCGACCGTGCATCCTTTTGTGCCGCTCAATGAATACACAGCAATGACACTCGCCGCCCTTGCTGGCGTCGACATCCCCGACATAAAGCTGATCCCGATGAGCAACATCGAGGCGCTCCCCAACATAAATCTGCCGAACGAGCAGTACGCCTTCGGAATACGTCGATACGATCGATTGCCAGACAACCAGCGCGTCCATTCAGAAGACTTTGCGCAGATTTTCTTTGCCTACGCCCACGACAAATATCGCGCTGCCAGTTATGACCAGATAGGGAAGCTGATTTATCAAAACTCGCGTCAAGGCCAGCGAGACGCCGCGCAGATGGCGGTTCGACTACTGATCAACATCTTGCTGGCGAACGGCGACGCGCATCTCAAGAACTGGAGCATGATCTATCCGGATGGCCGCAACGCCGAGCTCTCACCTGCTTACGACATCGTGGTAACCAAGGCCTACATCCCAGACGAGCGCCAATTTGCTCTGAATATGGGCATGAGCAAAAACTGGTACGAGGTCTCCATGGAGGACTTCAGGAAGTGGGCGGAATATGGGGATATTCCGTGGCGTCCGGTGCTCTACAACCTCAGAGCGGCGCTGGAGAAAGCACGCACCTTCTGGCCTGCGGCACTGGATGCGAGTGAGATGGTAGAAGATCAGAAGAAGGTTTTGCGTGAACATTGGAAACAGCTTCATGCTGATTTCCGGATTGGGTGACTTGCAGCGGATCTTTGCCTGCTACTGACACCACGCTGTCGCACAGCGAACATGTGACCTGTAGGAGCTGCCGAAGACTGCGATGGCAGTGTGTGAGGATAAACGTTTCGCAGCCTTCGGCAGCTCCTACAGAAATGCACTTCCCATAAGCGTAAAGCCAGAGATCAAAAAACGCACAAACAAAAACGCCGCTCTATTGAGCGGCGTTTTCGTTAAATATGGAGCGGGAAACGAGACTCGAACTCGCGACCCCGACCTTGGCAAGGTCGTGCTCTACCAACTGAGCTATTCCCGCAATGGCGTCCCCTAGG
>NZ_LOHG01000007.1:92048-117942 GCF_022790535.1 Pseudomonas maioricensis | reverse complement strand
AATATGGCGTCCCCTAGGGGACTCGAACCCCTGTTACCGCCGTGAAAGGGCGGTGTCCTAGGCCACTAGACGAAGGGGACACACGTACAACTTCACTGCTTAACTTGCGCTTGGCTAGGTGCTTTACGCTGTAAGTGGCGCGCATTCTATGGATGGATTGAGGGGTCGTCAACCCCAATGTGAAAATTTATCTAAATCAATGACTTCGCCTGCTTTAACCGACCGCTTGGCGCCGTATGCTTCAGCTATTTATGGATTGGCCGACAAACTACAAGCAGTGCATCTATGCGCAATAGTGCTTAGCCACTACACTCACTTCAATTTTTCGACTACAGCTATATAGAGGTTCGCGCGGTGACTCCACTGATGATTACCCTGATGGTAGTAGCCGGCATTGCGCTCCTGATCGCGATCGGCTATCTCAACCATGTGGCAGAAAACTCCAAGCTGGATAAAGCGCGAACGAAGATCGAGCTCAGCGACCGCCTGCGCCGCTGCACTGAAATTTCCGAGACGTTCCCGGGCCAGCTGGTTACCCCTGCTTTAAAGCTGTTGATGACCCGCCTTGAGCTCAATGTCACGCAACGCATGCTGGCCTTGGACAAGACCAACGCACAGCTGAAAACCCGCGTCGATGAACTGAACACCCTGGTTGGGCAAGGCGATGCCATTGCGGTGAGCAACCCGGCGAGCCCGATCCTGACTGAAGCCAAGGCCAAAGACGTACGCTTTCTATTAGAAGCGCTGCATGGTCAGGTCACTCGCGCCGCTCACGACGGTTTCCTGCAGACCAGCGAAGCCAAACACTGGATTCGCGAGATCCGCAACATTCTGGTGATGCTGCATATCGAGTTCTTCAACAACCTGGGCCAGGCTGCACTGCAACAGGATCAGCCAGGCCAGGCGCGTCTGGCGTTCGAGCGTGGCGTGCAGTATCTGAAAAACCAGCCTGATCCTGTAACGTATCAGGCCGCCTTGCTGGCGATGGAGAAACAACTGGCTCGCGCCAACTCCATGGTACTGACCAACATCGCACCGACCGCAGACGATGACAACGCCCTGACCGAAGGCCTGAAGGCTGACGACACCGAATCGGAATGGAAGAAAAAGGTCATCTACGACTGATAAAGCGTTGATTGGCGCATACGCCCAAGGCGATGCGCCAATCAGGTTTCAGCAATCAGTTGCTTTCAGAAAGATAGCTGCCAACTGCTCAATGCCTGCCTGATCCAGCTCCGAGAAGCGGCCTACTTTCGGACTGTCCAGATCCAACACCCCAATCAGACGCCCGTCTTTCACTAACGGCACGACCAGCTCGCTGTTGGATGCGCTGTCGCAGGCGATATGGCCCGGGAACTCGTGCACATCCTCTACCCGCTGGGTTTGCCGACTCTGCGCAGCGGCCCCGCAGACGCCACGGCCAAAAGGGATACGGACACAGGCGATCTGGCCCTGAAACGGCCCCAGCACCAGTTCTTCATTACGATTCAGGTAAAAGCCCGCCCAGTTCAGGTCATCGATCTGGCTGTACAAAAAAGCCGAGAACTGCGCGGCATTCGCGATGAAGTCTTTCTCGTCCGCCAGCAGGGACTCCAGTTGAGCGGCCAACAGGCTGTAGCCATCCAGCCCCGCGCCAGCACTTTGCAAATCAATCATGTTTGTTGCTCCAACAATTTCAAACCTACCCAGTAACGTGCGAATTGATAGGCACACCGGCCATTGCGGTTGCCCCGTCCGGTCGCCCAGCGGATCGCGTGCTTGTCCAGCTCCTCATCGCGCTGCCAGGCAAGACCGGCAGCCAGAGCGAGTTGCGTGATCCAGTGCTCAACCACATTCAGGTAATGCTCCTGAGTGAAGGGATAGAACGACAGCCACAGACCAAAACGATCCGACAGGGCAATTTTGTCTTCTACCGCTTCGCTTGGATGCAGCTCGCCATCAACCTGTTGCCAGTTGTGATTGTCGCTCTCCTTTTCCGGTACCAGATGACGACGGTTGGAGGTGGCGTAGAGCAATACGTTGTCCGGTGCCTGCTCCAGAGAACCATCAAGCACACTCTTCAGAACCCGGTAGTCGCTCTCCCCTGCCTCAAAAGACAGGTCGTCGCAAAACAATACGAAGCGCTGCGGCAGCTTTTGCAGTTGCTCGACGACACGTGGCAAATCACCCAAATGGTCGCGTTCGATTTCGATCAGCCGCAAGCCCGCCTGGGCATACTCGGCGAGCAGCGCGCGAATCAGCGAAGACTTACCCGTCCCGCGCGAACCCCAGAGCAGCGCGTGGTTAGCGGGCAAGCCATCGATGAACTGACGCGTATTGCGCCCTAACTGCTCACGCTGAAGATCCACTCCGATCAAATCAGACAAGCGCATGTCGAGGCTGACCTCAAGCGGCAACAGATAACCGCTACGGCCTTCACGAACCCAGCGTGCCGCCATGGCGTGCGACCAGTCGACCGCTTCGCGGGGCGCAGGTAGCAGGGGCTCCAGCCGCGCCAACACGGCGTCGGCGCGTTCGAGAAAAGCATTCAAACGAGAATCCACAATGGCTCCTTGATTAATACGCGGTAAACACGGTGGAACAGGCTTGAGCCGTCACACATATGAATAAAAATGTGCCGACGCCCTCCCGGCTAAGCCGGTCCCACATTCATTTCAATCCAGTTAACTATAAGTTGCTTGATGAGAGCCAGCGCCGATCGGCTATGCTTGCCCCCGCGAAGGAAACGAGAAGTGGCAAAACCCTTATGGATATAGCGTTTACTAACCGGCTCTCGTATAAACAGGCTCGCCTGACAGTGCTGCTCGGCTTCATTCTGGGAACGCTGCTAAGCGTGTTTCAAATTGCCATCGATTATGCCAGCGAAGATGCTTCCATCGATCGTGAAATTCGCTCTCTGCTGGAAATCAGCCACAACACCGCTTCGCGTATTGCCTACAACATCGACGCCGAACTGGCTCAGGAACTGACGCTGGGTCTGCTGCAATCACCTGCGGTAGTCGGTGCCAGACTGACCGATAACAACAATGTGGTGCTTTCCAGTGTCGAGCGCCCGTTCTCGCAGAGTCGCTACCGGATCGTCAGTGACTTCCTCTTCGGTGAGAGCCGCCAGTTCGAAGACCCCCTGAACCTGGCGCATTTACCCAATGAATCGATTGGCACGCTGCGCCTGAACGTCGACACCTTTGCTTTTGGCAACCACTTCCTGCAGCGCTCGGGCATCACGCTGCTCAATGGTTTCATGCGCAGCCTGATTCTGGCAGGCGTGCTGACTTTGCTGTTCTATATGACGCTGACCAAACCCTTGGTGGGCGTGATACGCGCCCTGGCTAAACGTGATTCAAGCAACCCGACACCGACCCCGCTGCAATGCCCGCCGAAACACGAAAACGATGAAATTGGCGTGCTGGTAGATGTCGCTAACCGCCAGTTCGCCAGCATCGCCTCGGAGTTGGCGCGAAGAGTAGAAGCCGAAGACCGTTTAACGGCGCATCGCAATGAACTGGAAGACATCGTCTCTGCCCGCACCACTGAGCTGAAGGCCAGCAACGCGCGGCTTAGCAAGTCCAATGAAGAGTTGAAGATAGCGCGCAGTACCGCGCTGGAGATGGCTCAGGCCCGAACTGCGTTCCTGGCCAACATGAGTCATGAAATCCGCACGCCGCTCAACGGCCTGCTGGGCATGCTTGCTCTGGCCCTGGACAGTTCGCTTAATGCCGAGCAGCGCCAGCAACTGTCGATCGCCCATGACTCCGGCAAGGTGTTGGTCGAACTGCTCAACGACATCCTCGACATGTCCAAATTCAACGCAGGCCAATTGCAGATGGAGCGCATCCCCTTCGATCTGGGCGTACTGGTCGAGGACACGGCAAACCTGCTGTCCCAGAATGCCGCACCCGGCGTCGAGCTGACGTGTTTCATCGATACGCAATTCCCGTCGCTGGTTCTGGGTGACCCCACGCGCGTCCGGCAGATCGTCAGCAATCTGCTCTCCAACGCGCTGAAGTTCACCCGTTTTGGCCGGGTAGATGTGCGATTAAGCAATGACCTGGACCCCGAAACCCAGGAAAACAGCGTTCGCATTGAAATCAGTGACACCGGCATCGGTATCGCCCAGGAAGCACAGGCGAGAATTTTCCAGCCCTTTACCCAGGCTGAAGCAGCGATTACCCGACAGTTCGGGGGAACAGGGCTGGGCCTGGCCTTGACTCACAACTTGTGTGAGGCAATGTCCGGTCGCTTGAGCATTCAGTCGCAGTCCGGCTTCGGCAGCCAGTTCTGCGCCGACCTGCCCTTGCCCATCCATCATGCTGCCGTCATCCCGCCACCGCTCAAGGGGCACGTCGTGGTAGTCAGCAAGGCAAGCAGCGGCCTGCTGGAACTGCTGGGCAACCTGCTTCCTGAATGGGGCATCGACTTTCGGCGCTGGAACATGGACGAGCAGATGCTGGACATGAGTGCCGAGACCCGCCCGGACCTGGTGATCACGGATTGCCCGGAATGTCTGTTCGGCATGCGCCCGGCGATTGATGTCCCTATCCTTCTGGTCACCGCTTACGGCAACTTCATGCCCAGCGATCAGGTGGGCGCCCTGGCGCCCTTGCAGCAGCATGCCCGACCCTTGGCGCGCAATGTGCTCTATCAAAGCCTGACCAGGGCCCTGCAACCGGACCACGTGCCAGACCTCAATACAGAGGCGACTGACAGCAGAGGTTTGCGCCCGGCTAGAATTCTTCTGGTGGAAGACAACCCGGTGAATCAACTCGTGGCCAAAGGCATGTTAAGCAAACTGGGCTGCGAGGTGACGGTCAGCAGCCACGGAGGCGAAGCACTGGACCAACTGGAGCACAACACCTTTGACCTGATCCTGATGGACTGCAACATGCCCGTCATGGATGGCTACGAAGCCAGCCGCCAGATCCGCCACAGCGGACGCTGGCCACAACTGCCTATCATTGCACTGACCGCCAACGCCATGCCCGAAGAGCGCGAACGCTGCCGGGCTGCTGGCATGAGTGACTATCTGGCCAAACCGTTTCGCCGCGCCGAACTGATCAGCCTGCTGGACCAATGGCTGCCTGCAGACTGATTACTTGAGCAGCGCTTCAATTTCGCGGGTAAGGTCCTCCGGCTTGGTCAGCGGTGCGAAACGCTTGACCAACTGACCATCCTTGCCAATCAGGAATTTAGTGAAATTCCATTTGATGCGCTCTGAGCCCAGCAGCCCAGGTGCCTGCTTTTTCAATTGAACGAACAACGGATGTGCGTCGCTGCCATTAACATCGATTTTCTTGAACAGCGGGAAACTCACCCCGAAATTCATCTCGCAGAACTCGGAGATCGCCCCCTCATTACCGGGTTCCTGCTTACCGAACTGGTTGCAGGGGAAGCCCAATACGACCAGTCCCTGATCCTTGTAATCCTGCCAAAGCTTCTCAAGCCCTTTGTACTGCGGCGTGAAACCACACTTACTGGCCGTGTTGACCACCAGCACAGCCTTGCCGGAGAAATCCGCCAGGGTTTTCGATTCGCCCTTGATAGTCGTTACCGGAATGCTCAGCAGATTAGCGCTCATGACAGTGATCCTTGTTGAAAGCGGGTCATGAAATTAGCGCGCCAGTGCCTGGCGCGCATCTCAATTTCCGGGAGTGATGGAGGCTTATAAGCCATCCCGCGATGCTGTAGGAGCTCACGAGCACCGCGAGGCCGCGATGGCGTCCTGCCTGAGACACCGCCATCGCGGCCTCGCGGTGCTCGTGCGCTCCTACAGATCCAATGTTGGCTGCGTAACAGCGCGGTATCAGTGACACCGGGGCGGCTCTTACGGGAAATCAGGCTTCAGACGCGAGGCACCAGATCCAGGCACACCGAGTTGATGCAGTAACGCAGGCCGGTGGGCGGCGGACCGTCAGGGAATACATGTCCCAGGTGCGCATCGCATTTGGCGCAGACCACTTCGGTGCGAATCATCCCGTGGCTGACATCTCGTACCTCAACCACCGCGCTGCCCTCAAGAGGCGCATAGAAGCTTGGCCAGCCGCAGCCGGAATCAAACTTGGTGGTGGAATCAAACAGCGGCTCATTGCAACAGATGCAATGGTAGACGCCATCCGTTTTGGTGCTGTTGTATTTACCGGAGAACGGACGCTCGGTGCCCTTGAGGCGGCAAACGTTGTACTGCTCCGGGTCAAGCATGGCCCGCCATTCCTCCAGCGTTTTGTCCAACTTTTCCACAGGTACACCTCCGCAGTCGAAAAAGCCTGATCTGTATCTTCTCCACAGATCAGGTGGCACGTATCATTGCGCCTCGTTAGGCGCCAGTCTGTCACTCACGTTTCGTCCATACAAACTCATTTTTACGGCGTCATACCCGGCGAACCAGGTTTACAACTCGCTACGGCTCGTCCATTTTCGGGATCAATCACCATGCAGTTCAGCAAATCGAACAAGCTCGCCAACGTCTGCTACGACATTCGCGGCCCAGTGCTCAAGCACGCCAAACGCCTGGAAGAGGAAGGTCATCGCATCCTCAAGCTGAACATCGGCAACCCTGCGCCATTTGGTTTCGAAGCGCCGGACGAAATCCTGCAGGACGTGATTCGCAATTTGCCGACAGCCCAAGGCTACAGCGACTCAAAAGGCCTGTTCAGCGCACGTAAGGCCGTCATGCAGTATTACCAGCAGAAGCAGGTCGAAGGTGTCGGCATCGAAGACATCTATCTGGGCAACGGCGTATCCGAGCTGATCGTGATGTCGATGCAGGCCCTGCTCAATAATGGCGACGAAGTGCTGATCCCGGCCCCGGACTATCCGCTGTGGACCGCTGCCGTCAGCCTCGCTGGCGGCAACCCGGTGCACTACCTGTGCGACGAGCAGGCCAACTGGTGGCCGGATCTGGCCGACATCAAGGCCAAGATCACCCCGAACACCAAAGCCATGGTGATCATCAATCCGAACAACCCGACCGGCGCCGTGTACTCCAAAGAAGTACTGGAAGGCATGCTGGAACTGGCGCGTCAGCACAATCTCGTGGTCTTTTCCGACGAGATCTACGACAAGATCCTGTACGACGACGCCGTGCACATCTGCACCGCCTCTCTGGCGCCTGACGTGCTTTGCCTGACGTTCAACGGCCTGTCCAAATCCTATCGTGTTGCGGGTTTCCGCTCCGGCTGGGTGGCCATCTCGGGTCCCAAGCACAACGCGCAGAGCTACATCGAAGGCATCGACATCCTGGCCAACATGCGCCTGTGTGCCAACGTGCCGAGCCAGCATGCCATTCAAACTGCACTGGGCGGCTACCAGAGCATCAACGATCTGGTGCTGCCAGCCGGCCGCTTGCTGGAGCAGCGTAACCGCACCTGGGAATTGCTTAACGATATCCCCGGCGTCAGCTGCGTGAAGCCGATGGGCGCGCTGTATGCGTTCCCACGCATAGACCCCAAGATCTGCCCGATTCACAACGACGAGAAGTTCGCCCTCGACCTGCTGCTGTCGGAAAAGCTGCTGATCGTTCAAGGCACCGCCTTCAACTGGCCATGGCCAGACCACTTCCGAGTGGTCACCCTGCCGCGCCTTGACGACCTGGATCAGGCCATCGGACGCATCGGTAACTTCCTCAAGACATACCGCCAGTAACATTGGGAGGTTTACGCTGAGGCGTCGATTTCGCAAACGACGCCCGGCGCAATTCTTCCCGTCTCTCTGCGGTCATAGCGATACCCGGGTAAAGGGATCGCTTTTGGTCGGCAGCGCATGTGCCGTGACACAAAAAAATCAAGCCGCGTAAAACCCGACAGAGGCCAGCCGCTCTGGGGCGGGACCTGTTTGCCCAAAGCGAATGGTACTGGTTCGCACAAAGCGACACAGTTTGAAATAGTCGTCGGGTTGAATAGCCGCTGACATCACCTTATATACCCCGCAACGCGTTACATATTCGTCACGAGGAGAACATCCAAACCATGATGCGCATTTTGCTGTTTTTGGCCACTAACCTGGCGGTCGTGCTGATTGCCAGCATCACCCTGAGCCTTTTTGGCTTCAACGGGTTCATGGCGGCCAATGGGGTTGATCTGAACCTCAATCAGCTGCTGATCTTCTGCGCTGTTTTTGGTTTCGCTGGCTCGCTGTTCTCGCTGTTCATCTCCAAGTGGATGGCGAAAATGAGCACTGGCACCCAGATCATCACCCAACCGCGTACCCGCCATGAACAATGGCTGGTGCAAACCGTTGAGCAACTGTCCCGCGACGCTGGCATCAAGATGCCGGAAGTCGGGATCTTCCCTGCCTACGAAGCCAACGCCTTCGCTACCGGCTGGAACAAGAACGACGCACTGGTTGCCGTTAGCCAGGGCCTGCTGGAACGCTTCTCCCCCGATGAAGTGAAAGCGGTCCTTGCACACGAAATCGGCCACGTTGCCAATGGCGACATGGTGACCTTGGCGCTGGTGCAGGGCGTGGTGAACACCTTTGTGATGTTCTTCGCCCGGATCATCGGTAACTTCGTCGACAAGGTGATCTTCAAGACCGAAAACGGTCAGGGCATCGCCTATTACGTGACCACGATCTTTGCCGAACTGGTTCTGGGCTTCCTGGCCAGCGCGATCGTCATGTGGTTCTCGCGTAAGCGTGAATACCGCGCTGACGAAGCCGGTGCCCGGTTGGCAGGCACCAGCGCCATGATCGGCGCTCTGCAACGCCTGCGCTCCGAACAGGGCGTGCCGGTGCAAATGCCTGACAGCCTGACGGCTTTCGGCATCAACGGTGGTCTGAAGAGCGGTCTGGCTGCGCTGTTCATGAGCCACCCGGCTCTGGAAGATCGTATTGAGGCGCTGCGCCGCCGCGGTTGATCCATCCGTATAAAAAAACCGGCCTCAGTGCCGGTTTTTTTATACGAGTACATAATCTGTAGGAGCTGCCGAAGGCTGCGAAGCATTTATCCTCACACATCGCCATCGCAGCCTTCGGCAGCTCCTACAGGTCAATCGTTTGCGTCTTTTCAGCGTCTAGCCAAGCTGTAAGCCCGCTCCTCCAGACGCTCCACACCGCGCTGTTCAAATTTCACGCTGCCCTTGAGGACATCACTGGTCTGCAATATATCCAGCTTCCAGTCCTCTGCCAGCAAGCGCTGCACCTCCTGATCAGGAACGGAGAACGGTGGCCCATCAATCTTTGCCTGATCGTAATCCAGCGTGATTAGCAGTCCTCGGCACTCAGCAGGCAACACCGAAGCAAGGCGCGCGGCATACTGCTCACGCATCTCAGGCGGCAAGGCAATCAATGCGGCGCGATCGTAGAGTGCGCTGCAGTCCGCGACATCTTCGGCACGCAATGCAAAGAAGTCGCCGCACCACAACTCAATTCCCTTGCCGCTATAGACCCTGAAAGCACCGCGCTGACTGATGACGGGCTCCACCTGCCGTTCGCTGAAAAACTCCTGAACCGCTTTTTCCGACAGCTCGACGCCCAGCACCCGATGCCCCTGCTCGGCCAGCCAGAGCAGATCCAGGCTCTTGCCACACAGCGGCACCAAGACGCTCGTGCCCTGCCCGACAGCAAGATCAGGCCAGAACGTCTTGAGATAGGGATTGGCTTGCCGCTGATGGAAACCAATCTGGTTCGCGGCCCAACGCTGGTGCCAAAATTCGGCCTCCATGAATACTCCTTATAATTCGATCAAAACGCCCAAAAACTTATATTAGATTTAGATCAATGATCTGACTGAATATGGTGCCACTTTACCCCTCAGGACACTCGACATGTTCCCTAGTCTGTTTATCTCTCACGGCTCGCCGATGCTTGCGCTGGAACCCGGCGAAAGCGGTCCGGCCCTGGCACGTCTTGCAGCAGAGATGCCCAGGCCCAGGGCTATTGTTATTGTTTCAGCTCACTGGGAAAGTCAGGAGTTGCTGGTCAACGCCAATCCCCAGCCAGAAACCTGGCATGACTTCGGCGGTTTCCCTGCCGCCCTGTTTGCGGTTCAGTACCCGGCTCCAGGCCTTCCAGAGCTGAGTATTGAAGTCGTCGAGCTGCTGAATGCCGCTGGACTGCCAGCAAAGACGAACAGCCAGCGACCCTTTGATCATGGTGTATGGGTGCCACTTTCGTTGATGTACCCAAACGCTGATATCCCTGTCGTTCAGGTCTCCCTGCCCAGCCGTGAAGGTCCTGCCTTGCAAACAAGGGTTGGCCAGGCGCTGGCAAGCCTGCGTGATCAGGGGGTATTGATCATCGGCTCGGGTAGCATCACTCACAATTTGCGTGAACTGGACTGGCATGCGGGGCCGGAAAGCGTGGAGTCATGGGCCAAGACGTTTCGTGACTGGATGATCGAAAAGCTGGCCAGCAATGACGAAGTCGCCCTGCACGACTACCGCGCGCAGGCGCCCAATGCGGTACGCAACCATCCGACTGACGAGCATTTACTGCCGCTGTATTTCGCACGAGGCGCCGGTGGTGAGTTCAGCGTGGCGCACAAGGGTTTCACGATGGGGGCTCTGGGGATGGATATTTACAGGTTTGGGTGAGATTTGAATCAACCCTGTAGGAGCTCACCGAGGTTACGAGGCCAGCGATAGCTATCTGTCAGGCAAACCGTCATCGCTGGCCTCGTAACCTCGGTGAGCTCCTACATAGACCCAATTTGCTGCGACATCTCAAAGTCCAGACAAAAAAATCCCCGAACCAGTCGGGGATTTTTATTCAGACGATCAACTCAAGCGTTGATCAATCTTCGCGATAGCGACGCAGCTTCAACTGCTTGCCAGCAACGCGGGTGTCCTTGAGTTTGGTCAGCAGACGCTCAAGGCCATCTTCCGGCAGTTCAACCAGGCTGAAGCTGTCGCGCACCTGGATGCGGCCGATTGCTTCGCGGGCCAGGCCGCCTTCGTTGAGGATTGCACCCAGCAGGTTCTTGGCAGCGATACCATCACGCGCACCCAGCGCGGTACGGCAACGAGCACGACCTTCGGCCAATGGAACCGGAGCACGACGCTCACGATCACCACTGCGCTCTGGACGGTCACTCGACGAACGATCGCTACGCTCACGCGGTGCGTTGTTCGGCACCAGTGGACGCTCGCGCTCGATGGCTGCCAGGGTCAGAGCCTGACCGTTGGTAGCTTTGCGCAGCAGAGCTGCGGCCAGGGCACGCGGGCTGCAACCGATGTCAGCAGTCAGACGATCGAGCAGATCACCATGAGTCGACTCGGCATCACCCACCAGCGGCGACAGGCTGTTAGTCAGTTTCTTGATGCGAGCATCCAGAACAGCCTGAGCATCCGGCAGGCGGACTTCAGCAACTTTCTGACCGGTTACACGCTCGATCACTTGCAGCATGCGGCGCTCACGCGGAGTCACCAGCAACAGCGCACGACCTTCGCGACCGGCACGGCCAGTACGGCCGATACGGTGAACGTAGGACTCTGGGTCGTACGGCATGTCAACGTTGAATACGTGAGTGATACGCGGAACGTCCAGACCACGAGCAGCAACGTCAGTCGCTACCACGATGTCCAGGCGGCCATCCTTGAGGGAGTCGATAACGCGCTCACGCTGGTTCTGTGCGATGTCGCCGTTCAGCGCAGCAGCCTTGTAGCCTTTGGCTTCAAGGGCGCTGGCCAGATCCAGAGTTGCCTGCTTGGTGCGCACGAACATGATCAGGGCGTCGAAATCTTCGACTTCCAGCAGGCTCAGAACAGCAGAAGTTTTCTGGTCAGCGTGAACCAACAGGTGAGCCTGTTCGATCGCGGTAACAGTCTGGGTCTTGGTCTGGATCTTGACGTGCTTCGGATCGCGGAGATGGCGCTCGGCGATGGCACGGATCGACTGCGGCAGGGTAGCCGAGAACAAAACGGTCTGACGGGTTTCAGGCATGGCCTTGAAGATAACTTCCAGGTCGTCCATGAAGCCCAGTTTGAGCATTTCGTCTGCTTCGTCGAGAACCAGGTGGTTCACGGTAGCGAGAACTTTCTCGTCACGACGCAGGTGATCGCACAGGCGGCCCGGAGTGGCGACAACGATTTGTGCGCCATTGCGGATTGCTTTCAGCTGTGGGCCCATCGGCGCACCGCCGTAGACAGCCACAACAGTAACGCCTGGCATTTGCTTGGCGTAGGTTTCGAAAGCGGTGGCCACTTGCAGGGCCAGTTCGCGGGTCGGCGCCAGGATCAGTGCTTGCGGCTCGCGCTTGCTCGGGTCGATACGATGCAGGATAGGCAGTGCGAACGCGGCGGTTTTACCCGTACCGGTTTGCGCCTGACCGATCATGTCGTGGCCGGCAAGAATAATAGGGATCGATTGCTGCTGAATGGCCGAAGGCTCTTCGTAGCCAGTCGCGACGACTGCTGCAACAATATTAGGGTGAAGTTCAAGAGCGGCGAAGCCGCCGATTTCCTGGGTCATGGGTCTGCCTCTAGTGCATCCGCAAAGACCCATGCTCCAAAGCTGCGCGTGCCGTGTACGACCCTAAAGTCACCCTGGCTGCTTTGTCGGCGGGGATTTGCGAAAACGTTTGATGAATGGATCGCCTAGGATAGTCCGCAGAGCGAACAAGCAGCCGAAGCTGGCTTCGGGGAATTGCAATACCTTGACGAGGGTCCTGTTAAAGACCGGCGCGCACTATACCGGAATTACGCAAAAAAAGGAGGATTTTTTTCACCACTAATCATGGCTGATGTCCAAGACCTACAGGCTTTGCGCAAACCAGCAACAGTGTCTATTTTGCAACAGGCCCGGTATTAAGGGAGAACCTGCTTAAACGGTTCACCCGATCAGTCAGACAGTCCGCCTCCGATCCTACTCCACGCGCAGGGACTTCCTACATGACTTCCTCTACGAAAGGCCGCGTCAGCCGTGAACTGCACGACCACGTCATGCTCATTGGCCTGGACCGTGTTGCCAAGCGCAACGCATTCGACCTGGAGCTTCTCAACCAGTTAAGCCTGGCTTACGGAGAATACGAACGAGACGATCAGGCCCGGGTACTGGTGGTATTTGCTCACGGCGAACACTTCACTGCCGGGCTGGATCTGGCCGAGGCGGGTCCGGCCCTGATCAACGGCTGGCAAGTCCCCGAGGGTGGCTGTGATCCGTGGGGTGTGTTCGCAGGCCCAAGGGTCAGCAAGCCGGTCATCGTCGCCGCGCAAGGCTATTGCCTGACGCTGGGCATCGAGTTGATGCTCGCGTCGGATATCAACCTGTGTGCAAGCACTACGCGCTTTGCACAATTGGAAGTCCATCGCGGGATTTTTGCATTTGGTGGTGCCACGCTGCGCCTGCATCAGATCGCCGGATGGGGCAACGCCATGCGCTGGCTGCTGACCGGAGATGAGTTCGATGCTCAGGAAGCCTGCCGCATGGGACTGGTTCAGGAAGTAACCGCGCCTGAAGACCTGCTTCCTTATGCATTGCTTCTGGCGGGGCGCATCGCCGAGCAGGCACCCTTGGCGATTCGCGCAACGATTGCGTCTGCCCGTCAGGCTGTGCTCGAAGGTGAAACAGCCGCAGCTCAGGCGCTGCCGGGCATGGTTAACCGGATAATGAACACCGAAGACGCCAAAGAAGGCCTGCTTTCCATGCAGGAGCGCAGGCCTGGTGTCTTTAAAGGCGTGTGATCTGAGTCCCACAGTGGAGGCGTGATACAGCCTGTAGGAGCTGCCGAAGGCTGCGATGGCGATGTGTCAGGATAAATGCATCGCAGCCTTCGGCAGCTCCTACAGAAATGCGCCCCAAAGGTCGTTCGCCGTGTCCGGACATGAGCAACACCTGAAGGCCCTGTCTTCAGGTTGCCGGACGAACGTCCTTGATCAATGACGCCAGCGAATAACCGAGGCGTGGTGCCAGCTCTTCAGCACGAGCGTTCAGCGATGCCATGTCCAGCTCCTGGTCGAGATCTGCCGGGACGATCAGGATAACGTTGCCCTCCTTCACCGGCAGCTCCCAGTAGTGCCGGTGATAGAGGCCACGCAACAGCGCCGCACCCAACGGTTTACCGTCATCCGCTGCCCATTGATTGATCACCAGCCATCCGCCTGAATTCAGACGCTTCTGACAGCTCTCGAGGAATTTCCAGGCCAGATGCCCGACGCCAGGACCGACATCGGTATAGAGGTCGACGAAAATCAGGTCAGCCGGTTCAGCGGTTTCCAGCAGTTCAAGCGCATCTCCGATGCGGATGTACAACCGGGGATCATCATCCAGCCCCATGAATTCAATAGCCAGCCGCGGCACGTCAGGCCGCAACTCGATAGCCTCAACATCTTCCAGCGGCAAAAACTTGAGGCAAGCCTGAGTCAGGGTCCCAGCCCCCAACCCCAGAAACAGCGCGCTCTCAGGGGCCTCGTGGCACAAAGCACCAATCAGCATCGCCCGGGTGTAATCGTACTCAAGCCAGCTGGGATCGGCCGTAAAGGTGCAGCTTTGCTCAATGGCATCGCCGAACTCCAGGAAGCGGTAGTCGTCGACTTCCAGTACGCGAATCATGCCGAAATCGTCGTGTACCTCGGCCAGAATCCGCTCCACCCGCTCCTCAGTCATTGCTTCTCCTATCGGCGAGCCCAAGTCTGGCCTGTTGAGGCGGTCACCGGACCGCGCAAAAAAGCGAATTGTCGATCAAGCACGGCAACAAGGTCACGCTCTTTCTCTTTAATTGCCGCACCGGGGCTCCGATCATCCCTTGTTCGCTGGCGACGACCCGGCGAACTGCTAACATGCCGGTCCGATCGCACTGACCATGAGTTCATGATGAGCCAACCCTGGAGCCCCGACAGCTGGCGGGCACTGCCCATTCAGCAGCAACCTCAATACCCCGATGCTGCGCACTTGTTGAAGGTCGAGCAGACATTGGCCAGCTATCCGCCTCTGGTGTTCGCAGGCGAGGCCAGAGAATTGCGTCGACAGTTCGCCGAGGTGACCCAAGGTCGTGCCTTCCTGCTACAGGGTGGTGATTGCGCAGAGAGTTTCGTCGAATTTTCCGCCGCCAAGATCCGCGACACCTTCAAAGTGCTGTTACAGATGGCAATCGTCATGACCTTCGCCGCTGGCTGCCCGGTAGTAAAAGTCGGTCGGATGGCCGGCCAGTTCGCCAAACCGCGCTCGGCCAACGATGAAACCATCGACGGCGTGACCTTCCCGGCGTATCGCGGCGACATCGTCAACGCAATCGGCTTCGATGAGAAAAGCCGTGTTCCAGACCCGGATCGCCTGATCCAGGCCTATAACCAGTCCACGGCGACCCTGAACCTGTTGCGCGCCTTCGCCCAAGGCGGTTTTGCCGATCTGCATCAAGTGCACAAGTGGAACCTGGACTTCATCGCCAATTCGGCCCTGGCTGAAAAGTACAGCCAACTGGCTGACCGCATTGATGAAACCCTGGCATTTATGCGCGCCTGTGGCATGGACAGCTCGCCGCAATTGCGCGAAACCAGCTTCTTCACCGCCCACGAAGCCCTGCTGCTGAACTATGAAGAAGCGTTTGTGCGCCGCGACAGCCTGACCAACGATTACTACGATTGCTCGGCGCACATGCTCTGGATCGGGGATCGCACCCGGCAGCTGGATGGCGCTCATGTGGAGTTCCTGCGCGGGGTTAACAACCCCATCGGCGTCAAGGTCGGGCCAAGCATGAACACCGATGACCTGATCCGCCTGATCGACATCCTAAATCCGGATAACGATCCGGGCCGCCTCAACCTGATCGCCCGCATGGGCGCAAACAAGGTCGGCGACCACTTGCCACAGCTGATTCGGGCAGTTGAGCGCGAAGGCCGCAAAGTGCTGTGGAGTTCCGACCCGATGCATGGCAACACGATCAAAGCCAGCAGCGGCTACAAGACCCGCGACTTCGCGCAAATCCTCGGTGAGGT
Organism: Pseudomonas maioricensis; assembly: GCF_022790535.1. Taxonomy (GTDB): domain Bacteria; phylum Pseudomonadota; class Gammaproteobacteria; order Pseudomonadales; family Pseudomonadaceae; genus Aquipseudomonas; species Aquipseudomonas maioricensis. The sequence continues at coordinate 102,079 of NZ_LOHG01000007.1, read as the reverse complement.
GAAACAATTCTTCCAGGTGCATCAGGCAGAAGGCACGTATGCCGGCGGCATCCATATCGAAATGACCGGGCAGAACGTCACCGAATGCATCGGCGGCGCCCGGCCGATTACCGAAGATGGTTTGTCGGACCGTTACCACACCCACTGCGACCCACGGATGAACGCGGACCAGTCGCTGGAACTGGCGTTTCTGATTGCCGAGACGTTGAAGCAGGTCAGACGCTGATTATTGGAGCGTGGGAACGGCTTTAGCCGGGAAGGCAGCATTCCTGAAAATGCACAGGTATCGGTTGGACTTGCCTCTTCCCGGCTAAAGCCGGTCCCACGTACAACTAGTCCAGGATATCCATTACCTGCTTCAACCTCACACCACTCGCCCGCGCGCAATTAACCTGCACCTCAGCCAACCCCAACCAATCGGCCATCTGCCGCAGATTCCGCGCCAGCGCCTGCATGCCCTCTTCGTCCAGGCCCGGCTGCTCTTCGTGCACTGCGTGTACCGCAAGGCGCCCCGGTGCACGTTCGGCGCGCAGATCGACTCGCGCAGCAATGCGCTCGTTGTGCAGAAACGGCAGCACGTAGTAGCCGTAAACCCTTTTGGCCTGCGGTGTGTAGATCTCCAGCCGATAGCGAAAATCGAACAGCCGTTCAGTACGGGCACGCTCCCAGATCAATGAATCGAACGGCGACAGCAGTGCACTGGCAGACACCTTGCGCGGTGCTTTGCTGTCCGGGAGACAGAATGCGGGTTGCCGCCAGTCTTGAATGCGAACCCTCTGTAGATCACCCGCTTCCACCAGCTCTGCCAGCGCGCGTCGACTCGGCAGCGGATCCTGCCGAAAATAATCACGCAGATCCTTTTCGGTGCCGACACCCAACGCGGTGGCTGCATGCAGCAACAGGGCGCGCTGCGCCATATCCTCGCTGATCTCGGGGTGATCCAGCACTGCGCCCGGCAGCACGCGCTCGGGTAAGTCATAGAGCCGTTCAAAACCACGACGCCCTGCGACTGTCAGCTCGCCCGCGGCAAATAGCCATTCCAGCGCAAGCTTTTCAGCACTCCAGTCCCACCAGGGACCGGCGCGCTCCTGACGGGTACTCAAACTTCCCGCCCCCAGCGCACCTTGCTCACGCACAGCCTGCAGGACGCGGGCGACAGTCGGCTGTTGCTCACGACCAAATGTCGCCAGCTGGCGGTAAATACCTTCTCCTTGAGCGGCGCGACGCATGCGCCAGCGCATCAGCGGATAGAGGCTCACAGGCAATAGCGAGGCCTCATGCCCCCAGTACTCAAACAATTTACGCTGCCGCCCCTGACTCCACGCGGCCTGATCCAGCAACGTCCGGGGGTAGTTACCCAGTCGGGAAAACAGCGGCAGGTAATGCGAACGAACCAGCGCATTCACTGAGTCAATCTGCAGCAAGCCGAGCCGCTCGACCAACTGTGTGACATGAGCAGCCTTGATCGTGGCTGGCGGCTGGCGCCCGTTAAAACCCTGGGCGGCCAATGCCAATCGACGTGCTTGCTTGAGCGACAATTCTAAAAGCATAAGGGGCTCCCGAAGAGCCCCAACGCTAACCGATACAGCACGCCGATGTCAGCGTTTCATCGGGTCGTTCCAGAAATGCTGCTCGGCTTCCTGATAAGCATCGGCACGGCTCAACCCCAGGTCTTTCAATGCAGCGTCGCTCAAGGCCGCCAACTGCCGACGTTGACGATGCAGTTCGTACCAGCGGGAAGCGTGTTTCTTGACCGACTTGAGCAAACGCTCGACCCAGGAATCCTGAGACAGGGTTTTCATTACCAGCACATAACCTTTTTGACCTTTCATCATCTTGCCCTCCATGTGGGATGACTAAAGTCTCGCGCCAGAGCTAAGATCAATCCAACGAATGTTTCTTATGGGCTGCATCTGGGAGATTGATGTATTGGCCAACTATCCGAGTATTGATACGGAGCTTTTGCGTACCTTTGTAGCCATCGCCGATCACGGTGGGTTTACCCGAGCGGGCGAAGCAGTCAACCGTACGCAATCGGCGGTCAGCATGCAGATGAAACGACTGGAGGATGACATCCTGCAGCGCTCGCTGTTTCAGCGCGATGGCCGCAATGTGAGCTTTACCGCAGAAGGTCAGGTGTTGCTCGGTTATGCACGGCGCATCCTGAAATTGCACAGCGAAGTCTTTAATACCCTGCGTGAGCCGCACATGGTGGGCAGGGTGAAGATCGGCACGCCTGACGATTACGTCATGCGCTTTCTACCCGGCATTCTGTCGCGCTTCGCGCAGGCGTATCCGCTGATTCAAATTGAAGTGCATTGCGAATCCTCGTCGGCGCTGCTGCAACGCCAGGACATGGACCTGAGTATTGTCACCTGTCGTCCTGGCACTGAAACCGGACAGATTCTGCGTCAGGAGCATTTCGTCTGGGCTGAGGCAGTGGGTTTCTGCCCGCATGAACAAACCCCGATGCCCATTGCGATGTTCAACAGTGACTGCTTCTGCCGTGATTGGGCATGCACCGCGCTGGACGCGGCGCAACGTGATTACCGCGTCGCGTACACCAGCGCCAGCTTGTCAGCACTGATGGCGGTGGTCAGCGCAGGGCTGGCGGTCACGGCACAAATGCAAAGCCTGATGACCCCGGACCTGCGCATTTTGGGTGAAGCGGAAGGACTCCCCCCCCTGCCCTCTGCAAGCATCGTTCTGCTGCGCAATCCGAAAAGCGCTTCGCCCATTACTGAATGCCTGGCCGAACACATCGCCGAGGGTTTCAAGCTCTAGGCTTTCAGGCCTTAAAGGCCAGGATTACCGCGCAGATCACCAGAAAGCCGCAGAACAACGAGCGCAGCAAACGCTCAGGCATCGAGTGCGCCAGCTTCACGCCCCAACTGATGCTGGCCAGCCCGCCGACAGCCAACGGAATGCCCATGCTCCAGTTGACGTGGTCATGCAGGGCGTAAGTGAACAGTGTGATTGCCGTGCTGGGCGCGGCCAATGCCAGTGCAAGGCCTTGCGCAACCACCTGAGTAGCGCCGAAAAAGCTGGTCAGAATGGGCGTTGCAATGACGCCACCGCCCACGCCGAACAAACCACCGGTAATACCCGAGACAACCCCCAACACCCAGAGCCGGTCGACATGACGCAACTCGCTGCTGGCCTGGCCTTTGCGCCAGAACATCTGTGCCAGATTGAAAACCGTCAGCAGAATCAGAAACGCGATGAAGGCCAGACGCATGTGTTGCGGGTCCAGGCGCACCGCCCACAGCGAGGTCAGCCACGCCAGACAAAAACTGGGGATGATCAGCATCATGGCGTTACGCAGGGAAATACGGTTGCGCTGGTTATAGCGCCACAGCGCCAACAACACGTTAGGCAACACCATCAGCAAAGCAGTGCCTTGAGCCAGTTGCTGATCGAGCCCGAACAGAACACCTAAAGCAGGAATCGCAACCAGGCCACCACCAATACCGAACAACCCGCCCAGCGTGCCCATCGCGGCACCCAACGCTACAAACATCAGCACTTCAATCACGCCACGATCCCCACTCAAACGATGCGCGCATGCTACGCAGTCTGACTGCTCAGGCAAATAACCGATGTGCGCTATTACGCATGTTTCATGCGTGTATCCGGCGCCCACGACCGGTAACCTGCAAGCACCGGATGGAATTTATCTGGCGCAATAAAGATCACAGCACTAAATTGTCGCCATGACACACGCTAGAGAGGACCACCCCATGAGCGCTGACGCCAGCCCCACTGCCGACAGTAACTGCCAAGCGTTGCAGCTCGACAACCAACTGTGTTTCGCCCTGTACTCGACTTCATTGATGATGACCAAGGTCTACAAGCCACTGCTCCAGGCACTGGGCCTGACTTATCCACAGTACCTGGCAATGATGGTGCTCTGGGAACAGGACGGCCTCACCGTTGGTGAAGTGAGCACTCGCCTGCTGACTGACCCTGGCTCCTTGACGCCGCTGCTCAAGCGCCTGGAAGGCGAAGGGCTGCTCAGCCGTACCCGTAGCAAGGAAGATGAACGGGTCGTACTGCTTCGCCTAACAGAGCAAGGCCGCGCCCTGCAACAAAAAGCCATGACCGTGCCCGGTTGCATTCTGACCGCCAGCGGTCTGGAGATTGAGCAGTTGCAGAAGCTGCAAGGTGAGTTGATAAAGCTGCGCGCAAATCTGCAGGACAGTGTCTGAAGGCGTTGCCTTTCTTGGGTTGACCACTGATCAGGGGCAGCACGAGCTTGCTGTCTCCCGCCAAACACAGGACCTGTAGGAGCTGCCGAAGGCTGCGATCGCGGCGTGTACGGATAAATGCTTCGCAGCCTTCGGCAGCTCCTACGGAAAATGTATTTCAATCCTGTAGCTTGCATGTCGTTTGACTAGCTCGCTTGCCCGCGATTCGATTTTTACGCCGACATATCTTTCATCTGCGCGGACATCATCGCGGGCAAGCGCGCTCCTACAGGTCCCCGCTTACTGCGCGACAGCGCTTTGCCAGAGAAACTTGGGCGACCTCCTGCATACCTTGCGTTTGAATCCAGATTCAAAAATTCCGAAATATTATATTGCGCGCAAACTATTAGCGCGATACATTAATTCCGTACCCCGTTAGCGCACACCTTTCCAGCGCAAACAGACAAGCTTTGAACCACTCTGATCACTACGATCTTCCGACCCTGAATGAGGTGACACCATGGATACTCTTTACACCGCAATCGCAACTGCAACCGGCGGCCGTGACGGTCGTGCTGTTTCCAGCGACAACATCCTGGACGTGAAACTCGCTACACCAAAAGAACTCGGCGGCGCGGGCGGTGCGGCCACCAACCCTGAGCAACTGTTTGCTGCTGGCTACTCGGCCTGCTTCATCGGCGCGCTGAAATTCGTTGCTGGTCAAAGTAAGCGCAGCATCCCGGCTGACGCCTCGATCACTGCCCACGTCGGCATCGGCCAGATCCCTGGCGGTTTCGGTCTGGACATCGACCTGAACATCAACCTGCCAGGTCTGGAACAAGCTGACGCTGAGCAACTGGTCGAAGCCGCTCACCAGGTGTGCCCGTACTCGAACGCCACCCGTGGCAACGTTGATGTACGTCTGCACGTAACGGTGTAATCGCAACGGTCCCCGTCGCCGCAGCATGGCCGAAACCTGTGGCAGCGGATTCATTCGCGGATGAATTCCCTCCTACAAATGGCAGCCATGTTCGTTCGACAGGCGCCAAAACAAGCGCCCACAAAAAAGCCCGCATCGCTGCGGGCTTTTTTGTTGAACGCGGTAAAAGCAGTGCTTATTTAGCACGGCCTTTGTAGGAACCGCCTTCGCGAGTATCGATCTCGATGCGGTCACCGATTTCGATGAAATCAGCCACTTGCAGTTCGGTACCGTTGGCCAGCTTGGCAGGCTTCATCACCTTGCCGGAAGTGTCGCCACGAGCCGAGCCTTCGGTGTAGTCAACTACGCGAACGATAGTGGTCGGCAGTTCAACCGAAACCAGACGCTCTTCGAAGAAGATCGCTTCGCAAACGTCGGTCATGCCTTCTTCCACGAATGGCAGAACGGCTTCGATGTCTTCAGCGTTCAGCTCGTACATGGTGTAGTCGGTGGTGTCCATGAACGTGTAAGTGTCGCCGCTGATGAAGGACAGGGTCGCTTCTTTGCGGTCGAGGATCACGTCGTCCAGTTTGTCGTCAGCGCTGTAAACGATCTCGGTCTTGTAACCGGTCAGCAGGTTTTTCAGCTTGGTTTTCATGATGGCGCTGTTACGACCGGACTTGGTGAATTCAGCTTTCTGAACCAGCCAAGGGTCGTTTTCGAGACGAATCACGGTACCGGGTTTGAGTTCTTTACCAGTTTTCATTGCGTATATCCGAATTTGGATGGAATTTGCCGAGGCTCTGTACGAGAAACCGCTTCGCGCGTGTCACACGAAGGTCTTTTTCGTACAGAGCCTAATCTCAAGGCCGCGTATCATACGAAACTCCACAAAACAGTACCAGCGCCGTCGCAAGATCAACATGGGAAGCTTGTTGCAGACACCAGCGCTCGGCATGGTTTGTTATATCGGGCCAGTGTTCAAGCAGCGCATGCCAGCTTTCAGCGCCGGCTGTCCCTGCGTTCCAGGTATGCCAGAAATCAGTCAAAGCCCTGCCAGCATCGGGCGAGAGCCCCGCGAGGTAGAGTTCCAGAAACGCATCGAGCTTGACCCAGTGGGCATCATCGTCCTGTTCGTAGATGTGCCAGAGCAAGGGCCGCCCTGCCCATTGCGCCCTGACAAAAGAGTCTTCGCCGCGCACCACGTTGAAATCACAGCACCACAACAGGCGGTCGTAATCTTCCTGTCTGACGAACGGCAGTACCTGAACCGTCAGTGCTCCGCGCGTTTCCTGCATTCCAGCCCGAAGCGGTTCAACACCCAGCCAGCCCTGCAGATCACCGAGAATGCGCCCCTCCGGCACCAGCAGACGAGTCGCCCTGCTATCGCCTGCCAGCGCATCCAGCCAGGCTCCAATGCCAGGGTTCTCATAGGCAAATACCGAGATCAATCGTGCATCGTCTTCCGGCGTCACGCCCAGTGCTTGCAAGAATCGCGAGCGCTCCTGCCTGTTTTGCTGGAACGCCTGCCGTGTGGCGATCAAAGCGCGCTCACGCAACAGCCCCCCGGTGGTCGGGAGAAAGCCTGGAAAGAAGAAGGATTTGCGCAGCCCGCTCGATTGCACCGAAGGCAGACCATGGCAACCGCTCACCCACTCTTCAGCGCTGAGGTATTCCAGATTGATCCACACCGGCCGTGGTGAACATTGAACAATGGCCTCTTCATAAGCGGGTGGCAGACGGCACGCGAATGCTTCGACAACCACATCCGGGATTTCAGTGGCTAGCCACTCTTTCGGCCATTGATGGACGCTAACGCCTTCACGCCACTGTTGCGTAGCCGAGGCTTCGGCGCCGGGGCACACGCGCACGAAGGCGCTCAGATCATCGACCCACAGCCTCACTTCCAGGCCGTGCTCAGCCACTAGCTGCCGGGCCAGACGCCAGGTCACGCCGATGTCGCCGTAGTTGTCGACGACGCTGCAAAAAATATCCCAAGAGGCTTTCATTCCGGGCTCCCTGAGGACGAATGATAAAAAACGTCGATTGTCCTTCAGACAACCGGCATTCACCAGCCTCTGCTCATGGCACAATCGCAGCATCTGCAGTCCACGCCGAGAACTTTGCCATGCCCACCCACAGTCGCCGCGAGCTGAATGTTTCTGTTCAACCACTGAAACTGATCGCCTGTATCGCCATTGGCATCTGGCTCGGTTTCATAGCCGTGGTATTGACCGGCATGCTGTTCTACAAGGCCCTGCCTGCGGCTGAGACCCAAGTGATCAATAACGCCGCCGCGCAATTGAGCACCCCGCCCGCAGTCAAACCAACGCCCGAGGCAGAAAAAACCATGTTCGAGAAGTACGAACAGAGCTTGCGCGAGAGCGAAGCACGCCAAGCGTGGGAGCAGGCGCAGGAACAGCAGCAGAAAAACTTCAGCGCCCCCAAATGCAACTTCTGGCTGCAGCAGGACCGCACTGCGCCCAGCGAGAAAAGCCGTGCCAATGTTCTCCAGTTCTGCGGATAAATCATGAACAAGCAAGACGTGTTGCAACTGATCATCGATAGATTGCAGGTTGATCTGAATATCGCCCAGCGCGCCGCGCAGACGGCCTATGAAACCGCTACCCACGAAGAAAACATTGCTGAAAACAAGTACGACACGCTTGGGCTGGAAGCCTCCTACCTGGCTGCTGGCCAGGCACGACGTATGGAAGAAATTCGCCTGTCACTGGGGCTCTATCAAAAGCTGAGCCTGTTGCCATTCAGCGAGACCAGGGGCATTCAACCCGGCGACCTGATCACGCTGGAAAACCACCTTGGCGCTGAACAGCATCTGTTTCTGGGACCGGATGCCGCTGGTCTGAAGATTCAATATGGCGAGCAGACACTCACCGTTATTACGTCACGCGCCCCGTTGGGCCAGATGTTACTGGGCAAACAGCCTGGCGATGAAGTTGAAATCAACGTCAACGGCAGCCGACAAAGCTTCGAGGTCACGCAGATAGTGTGACCGGCTATCCATTTGCAGGGTTGATCGCTCCAACTTTTTCTGGGTAAGGTGACTCTGTCGCCACAAATAGTGACCGGGACTACATAACCGGAAGCAAGGACTCACAAAAGTAGGAGATATTTCATGACGAACGTCATTGCTTTCCCTGACGCCCATGAACGTGATCGCCTCAAGTCAAGTGACCACCCTGGGCTGAGATACCTGAACAAGAAAGAGCGACTGCTGATCGACCAGTTACGTCTGACAAGCCATGCAGGACGCCAGTATGTCTATGACTACGCGAGCATCATGCATCTGTCCAAGCCGTTACACCCGGATTGATTGCCCTTGCCTGTGGGATATGCCATGCCTGCAAGCGGAGTATCAACAGGTGGTCCCGGTACGAAGGAGCGGCTTGCTGATTCCACGCAAGCCGTATCCTGCGACACGTACACCCGATACATGCCTGCTACATGCGAGGCCGCCTTCGCGAATAAATTCGCTCCTACCGATTTGAGCTGCCTATTCAGCCCATGTTCAGTTCATGACTCCACATGCGGGCACAAGCGCCTATAGTGGCCGCACGCCCCGGTAATCTGGTATCCGTCATGAACCCCGCAGGATCTGAACACGACCTCTCTGAACAGCACACAACATCAGAATCGATAGACAAGAAAGCTGTCGACCACCTGCGCTTTCACAAACATCACGCGCACCTGGCGAGCACTTTCGGCAATGATGGGTTTGCCCTAAAGGCCGAGGCCTTTGCCCGCTTTTTCGGTACACCGGCCTTCCTCGGAGCCCAGACCGTCATCGTCCTGCTTTGGGTCGTGTGCAACGTCACCGGCCTGACTCAATTCGATCTATACCCGTTTATCTTGCTGAATCTCGCATTCAGCCTCCAGTCGGCCTACGCAGCGCCACTGATCCTGCTGGCTCAGACCCGCCAGTCAGCGCGCGACAAAGCCAATGCCGACGCGGATGCACAACACCGCGAAGATCTGGCAGCGCAAATGCTCTCGCTGCTGGAACAGAACACCCGCCTCACCGAACTGACCAAGTCGCTCACCGAGCGTATCGAGACGCTCACCTCTGACATGCACAAGCATTTCGTAAAACGCGAGCCCGCCGATTGCGACAAAAAGCCGGGCTGATCGGCCGCTTTTGAACAGCGCTACTTACTCCTGCTCAGGTTAGAAGCCCGGCGAACCATGGCCTGCGCCTTCAGTGGCCGCAAACACCCTCACGAGCAGTTGCCATTTCATATTGCGCTCATCATAAAACCACAGGATTATGGTCGTAATTAAAACTGCAATAGCCTTGTGGAGTGCCGCCATGTCAACCCTGTCTCGCGACGAGAAACTAAGCCTCTGGTTGCAAGAAGAAAAAGCCATCCGTGATCGCCTGGGCGCAGCGGGCACCCTGCGTATGGCCGACGTGGCCGCACTGGAGCCCTATGAATTCTTCGAGGGTATCGGCCGTGGCGAGCTACCCTGCCCGCCAATTGGTGAGCTGATGGATTTTGTGCCGCTGCACTGGTCGCCAGGAGAGTTTGTTTTTCAGGGCACGCCAGATGAGCGGCACTACAACCCGTTGGGCAGCGTACATGGCGGTTACGCGGCAACGTTACTGGACTCATGCATGGGTTGCGCGATTCATACCCGACTCAAGAAAGGCCAGGGCTACACCACGCTGGACCTGCGCATCAGCTACGTCCGGGCACTGAACCTTGCCGTCGGCCCCGTACGCGCCGAGGGCAAGGTGATTCACGTCGGTCGCTCGACTGCATTGGCTGAAGGCCGGCTGTATGACGTGGATGACCGGCTCTACGCCATTGGCAGTACGACCTGCATGATTATCAGCATGAGTTAACCTTAAAAACAGACAAACTACTGATTTAAAAAGCATTTCCTGTAGGAGCTGCCGCAGGCTG
>NZ_LOHG01000007.1:0-91474 GCF_022790535.1 Pseudomonas maioricensis | reverse complement strand
CGAAGCGTTTATCCTGACTCACAGCGATCGCAGCCTTCGGCAGCTCCTACAGTTCAAGGGTGTGCGGCACGACAGAGATGTGCCGGACAGATGCGCTAAATCTTGAACCCTGCGCGTCTGGTACTGACCAACCTCACAAGCCTATTCGTGACGCACAGGCAAATATCCCTTTCCCGCCCCACTGTTTTTCTCTGCGGTTCGAGCCGGGATACTGCGCTCACGTCTTGTTTATTGAATCAATTGAAGGAGCACCGCACATGACCGTCCCAGCATTCGGCCTCGGCACTTTTCGCCTCAAGGATCAGGTTGTCATTGACTCGGTGACCAACGGTCTTGAAGTTGGCTATCGGGTGATCGATACCGCACAGATCTACGGCAACGAAGCAGAGGTTGGCAAAGCCATCGCCGCCAGCAGCGTGCCGCGCGATGATTTGTTCATTACTACCAAAATCTGGACTGACAATTTTGCCGCCGACAAGCTGATACCGAGCCTGAAGGAAAGCCTGGCGAAACTGCAGACCGATCACGTTGATCTGACCTTGATCCACTGGCCTTCGCCTGAAGGCAAAGTCTCGGTCAAAGAATTCATGACCGCGTTGCTGGAGGCTAAAAAGCAGGGGCTGACCAAGCAGATCGGCATTTCCAACTTCACGGTTGCCCTGATGAAGGAAGCCATCGAGGTGGTCGGTGCCGAGAACATCGCGACCAACCAGATTGAACTGCATCCGTACCTGCAGAACCGCAAAGTAGCTGACTTCGCCAAACAGAACGGCATTCAGATCACGTCGTACATGACGCTGGCTTACGGCGAAGTACTTAAAGATCCTGTGATTGAACAGATCGCCAAACGCCACAATGCTTCAACCGCGCAGGTCACTCTGGCGTGGGCAATGCAACTGGGCTACGCGGTGATCCCGTCCTCGACCAAACGCAGCAACCTGGAAAGTAACCTCAAGGCCCGCGAGCTGAAATTGAGCGATGAAGATATGGCAGAGATCGCAGCACTGGATCGCGGCCACCGCCTGACCAGCCCCGCGAGCCTTGCGCCAAAGTGGGATTGATCAGCGTCTGATTGAAATGCGATGCCTGTGGGAGCCGGGCTTGCCCGCGATAAGGACACCGCGAATCTCTGTTAGATCGCGTCGACCTTATCGCGGGCAAGCCCGGCTCCCACAAGAGATCGCATTTCAATTCAATGAGGTGTGCTTAGCCCACCGCCAACAACCGCTCCAGCACCGATTGATCACGCCCTGTACGCACAACGTTGTCGTACAACGACTCGGCAATTTCATCGGCACGGATCGGTAACACCGACAACAACGTGTCACTCAGGCCGTGGCTGGACTCGCAAAAGCCCTGCATATAGATCGAAGCCTTGCAGCGGCTGTCGGTCTTGATCCGGTAGTCGCGGTCTACTTCGAAATCCCCCAGGTACTCACTGAGCGGCTCCAGCAGGTGCCGGTGCAACTGGCGCTCGTAACCGGTGGCCAGCACCACCGCGTCATAGGTTTGCACGCTGCTTTCACCATTGGCCAGGTTGCCCAGCGCTACCTCGATGCCATTGGCCGTAGCCGTCGCGTTCTGCACCGAGGTCAGGCTGCGGAACGTGTGGCGGGCGATGCCGGAAACTTTCTGGCGATAGAACACACCGTAAATTCGCTCGATCAGATCGATATCGACCACCGAATAGTTAGTGCTGTGATACTCGCGAATCATCTGTTCGCGCTGGGCACCGTTCTGGCTGAACATCAGGTCAGTGAACTCAGGGGAAAACACTTCATTGACGAACGGGCTGTCATCGGCAGGTTTAAGTGCCGACCCGCGCAGGATCATGTCGACCTGAACAGACGGATAGCTGTCATTGAGGTCAATGAACGCCTCGGCAGCGCTCTGCCCCCCGCCGATGATAGCGATGCGCATAGGCTTGCCATTGGCGCAGGCTTGCTGGGCCATGGACTGCAGATACCTGGAATGGTGGAACACCCGCGCATCGTTTTTCAGGCTCGTGAAAGCCTCTGGAATACGCGGGGTGCCGCCCGGGCTGACGACCACCGAACGGGTGGTCCGCACGTGACTCTGCCCCTGGGTATCACGGGAAATCACTCGCAATGCTTCCACTTGCTGCTTGTGCAGCACCGGCTCGATTGCAGTGACCTCTTCGCCATACCGGCTTTGGTCGTTGAACTGCGCAGCCACCCAGCGCAGGTAATCGTTGTACTCCATACGGCACGGGTAAAAAGTGCCCAGGTTGATGAAGTCCACCAGACGACCGTGCTGCTTCAGGTAGTTGACGAAAGAAAACGGGCTGGTGGGATTGCGCAAGGTAACCAGATCCTTGAGGAAGGAAATCTGCAACTCACTCTGCGTGACCAGCGTGTTGCCGTGCCAGCGATAATCAGCCTGTTTGTCGAGGAACAACGCATCCAGCGCACCCTCCCGCTCGCCCCGCTCCTGCAGGGCAATCGCCAGTGCCAGATTGGATGGACCAAAACCGATACCGATCAAATCGTGAACCACGGCAGATACAAGAGCCTGTGTCATTCCAGTGTCCTCGGGGGATGTTTCGTACTCGTCAATCGAATGGCCAGCAAGGTGGCCTGTTGAGTAGGAAACGAGGGCAAGGAAACAAAATTTAACGAATGGCCGAGAACTGGCATCGACGCCGGGGGCGGAACAGCCGACGCGACGGTTATGTGGTCTACAGGGGGTGCGACACCACTAAGGAATATCTGTAGGAGCTGCCGCAGGCTGCGATCGCGGTGTGTCAGGTCTGATGCATTCGCAGCCTTCGGCAGCTCCTACAGGGGGTACGTTTCAATCAAGGATTTCGCGAACTTGATAAACCGCGGTTTAACGCAATTCCCCACGCAACAACGCCACCTGCTCGCGAGCGGCTGCCGGGGCCGATGCCTCACCGCTCAGCGCTGGACCGGCGACAACGGTTACCCGCGACCACAAGCGCCGGAACAAGCCCTTGCCCGGAGCGCGGCTGAAGAAGCTGCCCCACAGGCCTTGCAACGCCAGCGGAATCACCGGCACGGCGGTTTGCTCAAGAATGCGCGTCATGCCGCTTTTGAACTCGTCGATTTCGCCGTCGCTGGTCAACTTGCCTTCCGGGAAGATGCATACCAGTTCGCCTTCGCTCAGGTACTGGGCAACTTTTTTGAAAGCCTGATCGTAGATCAGCAGGTCCTCGTTGCGCCCGGCAATGGGAATGGTCCCGGCAGTACGGAAGATGAAATTGAGCACCGGCAGGTTGTAGATCTTGTAGTACATGACAAAGCGTATCGGCCGCCGAACCGCTCCGCCGATCAGCAAGGCATCTACAAAGGACACGTGGTTGCAGATCAACAATGCCGGTCCGTCATCCGGAATCGAGTCAAGATTCTGGTGTTTGACCCGGTACATGGAATGGCTCAGCAACCAGATCAGGAAGCGCATGGTGAACTCAGGCACCACCTTGAAGATGTATACATTGACGGCAATGTTCATCAACGAGATGACGAGGAACAACTCCGGAATCGACAACTTCGCGACGCTGAGCAGCAGGATCGAGACGATGGCCGATACCACCATGAACAGCGCATTGAGGATGTTATTAGAGGCAATGACCCGCGAGCGCTCGCTTTCCAGCGTGCGCGACTGAATAAGCGCGTACAGCGGCACGATATAGAAGCCGCCAAAAATCCCGATCCCGAGAATATCCAGCAGCACCCACCACGCCTGGCTGAAACCGAGCACGCCCAACCAGTCATTGGCCATGACGTTCTGCGGCATCTCTCCGGAGTGCCACCACAATAAAAGACCAAACACGGTCAGCCCCATGGAGCCGAACGGCACAAGACCAATCTCCACCTTACGTCCGGAGAGACGCTCGCAGAGCATCGACCCCAGCGCAATGCCGATGGAGAAGACGGTGAGAATCAGGGTGACAACGGTTTCGTCACCGTAGAGCCACTCTTTGGCGTAGGACGGGATCTGCGTGAGGTAGATCGCGCCGACAAACCAGAACCACGAGTTGCCAACGATTGAGCGTGACACCGCTGGCGTCTGCCCAAGCCCCAGGCGTAACGTGGCCCAGGTCTGAGTGAAGATGTTCCACTCCAGCTTCATCTGTGGCGCAACGGCAGCAGCCCGAGGGATGCCGTGGCTGGCGACGTACCCCAGACACGCGGTGAGGACCATGGCGCTGGCGACAATCATCTCGTAATGGGCGGTGGACATCATCACACCGGCGCAAATGGTCCCGGCCAGAATCGCCAGAAAAGTGCCCATTTCCACCAGCCCGTTGCCGCCCACCAACTCCTCTTCGCGCAGGTGTTGCGGCAGGATCGAATACTTCACCGGCCCGAACAGCGCCGAGTGGGTGCCCATGGCAAACAACGCCAGCAACATCAGCCACAGGTGCCCGAACAGAAACCCCACCGCTCCGACCAGCATGATGCCGATCTCAGCCAGCTTGATCAGGCGTATCAGGGCATCCTTGGCGTACTTTTCACCAAACTGCCCAGCCAGCGCCGAGAACAGAAAGAACGGCAGGATAAACAGCAAGGCGCACAGGTTGACCCAGATCGAACGGTCACCGTCGATGTTCAACTTGTAAAGAATGGCCAGAATCAGCGATTGCTTGAGGATGTTGTCGTTGAACGCCCCAAGGGACTGGGTAATGAAAAACGGCAGGAAACGGCGCTTTCCAAGCAGGGAGAATTGTGACTGATGGCTCATCGTCCGCGATCCTGAATGACTTGGGCCACATTGAAGACGTTAGATGACGGAATGTCGATAGGACGTTTCCGATTGTTGCGAATGCAAACTCTTCCGGAGGCGTTCGACGTGTTCTGACACCGGGCTGTCATGGAACACATCAAGTGATCTGTAGGAGCTGCCGGAGGCTGCGAGAGCAATCTTTCTGACATACCGCAATCGCAGCCTTCCGCAGCTCCTACAGTAAGCACGTTTCAACTCGACGAATCGCATATTGGCAAATTCACCGGCTGCGACCCTATGCCGCTTCACGACTAAAGTCGCTCCTACAATCGCGAACCTTCATGCGAGACTAGCCAGCTTGTCATTGAGGCTCTGAATGTCTATGTCGCTGTCCAGCGGGCTGATTGCAGCCGTCGCCCTCGCTTATATGGCCATCATGTTTGCCATCGCCTTTTACGGCGATCGGCGCAGCACCTCGCTGCCTCCCCGGTTGCGGGCGTGGGTGTACAGCCTGTCGCTGGCGGTTTACTGCACCAGCTGGACGTTCTTTGGTGCGGTAGGCCAGGCCGCAGAGCAGTTGTGGTCGTTCCTGCCGATCTACCTCGGCCCTGTGGTGCTGATGCTGCTGGCACCCTGGGTGTTGCAGAAGATGGTCCTGATCAGCAAGCAGGAGAACATTACTTCTATTGCCGACTTCATCGCCGCCCGCTACGGCAAGTCGCAGTCCCTGGCGGTGGTCGTTGCGCTGATCTGCCTGGTTGGCGTGCTGCCCTATATCGCCTTGCAGCTCAAAGGCATTGTGCTCGGGGTGAACATCCTGATTGGCGCAGTTGCCGATGCCACCGGCACCCGCGCGCAGGACACCGCACTGATCGTATCGCTGGTGCTCGCGCTGTTCACGATCGTCTTCGGCACGCGCAATCTGGACGTGACCGAGCACCACCGCGGCATGGTCATGGCCATAGCCTTTGAGGCGCTGGTCAAACTGTTCGCGTTCATGGCGGTGGGCGCGTTCGTGACGTACGGCCTGTACGACGGCTTCGATGATCTGTTCAATCAAGCCCTGATTGCGCCACGGCTTGAGGAATACTGGAAAGAAACCATCAACTGGCCGTCCATGGTGGTTCAGACCGGCGTGGCGATGATGGCGATTGTCTGCCTGCCGCGACAGTTTCACGTCACTGTCGTGGAAAATATCGACCCGCAGGATTTGCGTCTGGCCAAGTGGGTGTTCCCGGCCTATCTGGTGCTGGCAGCGTTGTTCGTGGTGCCAATCGCACTCGCCGGGCAAATGCTGCTGCCTGACTCGGTACTGCCTGACTCATTCGTGATCAGCCTGCCATTGGCGACCACACATCCGTCGCTGGCCTTGCTGGCCTTTATCGGCGGCGCCTCGGCGGCCACCGGCATGGTGATTGTCGCCAGCGTGGCGCTGTCGACGATGATTTCCAACGACATGTTGCTGCCCTGGCTGCTGAGCCGCAAAACCGCCGAACGCCCATTCGAAGCCTTCCGCCACTGGATGCTGTCGGTACGCCGGGTCAGCATCGTGGTCATTCTGTTACTGGCGTATGTCTGCTATCGGCTGCTCGGCTCGACAGCCAGTCTGGCGACCATTGGCCAGATAGCCTTCGCAGCCATTACTCAGCTTTCGCCCGCCATGTTCGGCGCACTGTGGTGGAAACAAGCCAACCGCCGTGGTGTTTTCGCCGGGTTGGGCGCAGGAATTTTCCTTTGGTTCTACACACTGGTATTGCCGATCTCCGCTGAAAGCCTCGGCTGGTCGCTGGAAAGCTTCCCGCTGCTGGCCTGGCTGCACGGCAATCCGTTGGGGCTGCCGATTACGCCCCTGACTCAAGGCGTGGTGCTGTCGCTGGCGGGTAACTTCATTCTGTTCGGCTGGGTCTCGGTGATCTCAAAAACACGGGTTTCGGAGCACTGGCAGGCTGGCCGCTTCATCGGTCAGGACGCCAGCGTCAGCAGCGGCAACCGGCCGCTGCTGGCTGTACAGGTCGAAGACTTGCTAAACCTCTCTGCCCGGTTTGTTGGCGAAGAACGCGCCCGCCAGAGCTTCATTCGCTTTGCCTACCGACAAGGCAAAGGCTTCAACCCCAACCAGAACGCCAATGGCGACTGGATTGCCCACACCGAACGCTTGCTGGCCGGTGTACTGGGCGCGTCATCGACCCGGGCCGTGGTGAAAGCAGCCATCGAAGGCCGCGACATGCAGCTCGAAGACGTGGTGCGCATTGCCGACGAAGCCTCGGAAGTCCTGCAGTTCAACCGTGCTCTGCTGCAAGGCGCCATCGAGAACATTACGCAAGGGATCAGCGTGGTCGACCAGTCGCTGAAGCTGGTGGCGTGGAATCACCGATATCTGGAGCTGTTCAATTACCCCGAGGGGCTGATCAGCATCGGTCGGCCGATTGCCGACATCATTCGCTACAACGCTGAACGCGGTTTGCTTGGCCCTGGTGAGGCGGAAGTCCACGTGGCCCGGCGCCTGCACTGGATGCGCCAAGGCCGTGCTCACACCTCAGAACGCATGTTCCCCAATGGCCGGGTCATCGAGCTGATCGGCAACCCGATGCCAGGTGGCGGCTTTGTCATGAGCTTCACCGACATTACCGCCTTCCGCGATGCCGAACATGCGCTCAAGGGTGCCAACGAAAGCCTTGAGCAGCGGGTGGCCGAGCGGACCCACGAACTGTCGCAATTAAACCTGGCACTGACCGAAGCCAAGGGCACCGCAGAGACCGCCAACCAGTCGAAGACCCGCTTCCTTGCAGCAGTCAGCCATGACCTGATGCAACCGCTGAATGCCGCACGCTTGTTTTCCGCAGCGCTTTCACATCAAGACGACGGCATGTCGGCTGACGCCCGGCAACTGGTGCAGCACTTGGACAGCTCACTACGCTCGGCCGAAGACCTGATCAGCGACCTGCTGGATATTTCCCGCCTGGAAAACGGCAAGATCACCCCGGATCGCCAACCGTTCGCCCTCAACACGCTGTTCGACACACTGGGCGCAGAGTTCAAAGCACTGGCGCAAGAACAAGGGCTGACATTTCGGGTACGCGGCACCGCACTGCGGGTCGACAGCGATGCCAAGTTGCTAAGGCGCATCCTGCAGAACTTCCTGACCAATGCGTTCCGGTATGGCAAGGGTCCGGTGTTGCTGGGTGTACGCCGTCGGGGCACCTACCTGAGCCTTGAAGTTTGGGATCGGGGTCCTGGTATTCCGAAAGACAAGCAGCGGGTGATTTTCGAGGAGTTCAAGCGCCTGGACAGCCACCAGACCCGCGCCGAAAAGGGCTTGGGGCTGGGGCTCGCCATCGCTGACGGGTTGTGTCGTGTGCTGGGCCACACCTTGCAGGTACGTTCATGGGCGGGCAAAGGCAGCGTGTTCAGTGTCTGCGTGCCACTGGCCCAGCATCAGACGGTCCCCGTCAGCGTGGTTGCCGATGCAAACCGCACAGCGCTGACCGGTACGCAGGTGCTGTGTATCGATAATGAAGACAGCATTCTGATCGGCATGAACAGCCTGCTGACTCGTTGGGGCTGTCAGGTCTGGACCGCTCGCAGCCGCGAGCAATGCCAGGCGCTACTGGACGAAGGCGTACGCCCGCAGCTGGCGCTGGTGGATTACCACCTGGATGACGGCGAAACCGGCACCGAGTTGATGGCCTGGCTGCGTACCCGCCTCGGCAACCCGCTCCCGGGAGTCGTGATCAGCGCCGACGGCCGTCCGGAACTGATCGCTCAAGTGCACGCAGCCGGGCTGGATTACCTGCCCAAACCCGTCAAGCCCGCTGCGTTGCGGGCACTGTTGAGTCGGCATGTGATGTTGGGCTAACCACAAGCCCTGTAGGAGTGAGCTTGCTCGCGATAGCGGTAGATCTGTTAAGTAGATCTCGTCTGATCTGACGCTATCGCGAGCAAGCTCACTCCTACAGAAAAGCTTCTAAATTCGGATAGTTATTTTATGTTTAATGAGAGCGGGCTAAACCCGCTCCACCGCTGCGGCCAGCGCCTTGGCAAAACGCCTTGCCACTTCATCCACCTGCTCGGCGGTGATAACCAAGGGCGGCAGGAAGCGCACGACACTGCCGTGACGACCACCCAGCTCCAGAATCAACCCGCGCTTCAGGCATTCGTTCTGCACCAACGGTGCCAGTTTGCCAAATGCCGGAGGATGGCCCAAACCGTCGACAGCGCCTGTCGGGTCCACCAGTTCAACCCCGAGCATCAAGCCACGACCACGAATGTCGCCCATCTGCGGGAAATCGCGTTGCAGTACCCGCAGGTGCTCGGTCAGGCGAGCGCCCATCGCGGTCGCATGGCCAGCGATATCATGCTGTTTGAGATAAGCCATGACGGCAGAACCCGCCGCCATCGCCATCTGGTTACCACGGAAAGTCCCGGCATGCGCCCCCGGGAGCCACTTGTCCAGCCACTCGCGATAAACCACCACGGCCAGCGGCAGGCTGCCGCCGATGGCTTTTGAGAGCACCACGACGTCCGGCACAATGCCCGCGTGCTCAAAGGCAAACATTTTGCCGGTGCGGGCAAAACCGCTCTGAATCTCATCGACGATCAGCGCGACTCCGGCCTTTTCGGTGATCCGACGCAGGCCACGTAGCCAGTCCAGGTCAGCCGGGATCACCCCGCCCTCGCCCTGCACCACTTCAACGATGGCGGCCGCGGGCAGTTGCACGCCAGCCTCCGGGTCATTGAGCAGGTTTTCCAGATAACGCAGGTTGACCTTCACACCCTCGGCGCCACCCAGCCCGAACGGGCACCGATAGTCATAGGGAAACGGCAGAAATTGCACACCACTGTTGAGCAATGCAGCCATAGGCTTTTTGGGCCCGAGACTGCCCATCAGGCTCAGTGCGCCCATGCTCATGCCGTGATACCCGCCCTGGAACGACAGCACGGTCGTGCGCCCGGTCGCGGTGCGCACCAGCTTCAATGCGGCTTCCACTGCGTCGGTCCCGGTGGGGCCGCAAAACTGGATTTTCGCGTCGCGGGCAAAGGTTTCCGGCAACAATCCGAACAGGTCCTGGACGAATTGATCCTTGACCGGGGTAGTCAGGTCAAGGGTATGCAGCGGCAGACCGTCATCGAGTACCTTGCGAATAGCGGCGATGACCACCGGATGGTTATGCCCCAACGCCAAGGTCCCGGCTCCCGCCAGGCAGTCAATAAAGGTGCGACCTTCCACATCTTCAACGTAGATACCCTGGGCGCGTTTCAGCGCCAGCGGCAGGCGTCGGGGATAACTGCGAGCATTGGATTCCTGCTGCTTCTGACGCTCCAGCAGTGGTGAGTCTTCGAACTGATAAAGCACTTCTTCCGGCTCGCTGTTGAGCCGGGCAGATAAATTTTCATTGCGACTGATGGCGACTGACATCCTTCAAACCCTCGATAGCATGCGGTGGATGCAAAGCACGGAAGTGGGCATCTGCCACGCCATTCAGCGCCGGTAGATTCCTGTCTTAAGGAAACGCACCAGCGCAGTCGGGATTTACTGCCGCCGCTTACATCCAGCCCAACCATTTCCAGTAGGTAGCGCCGAATACCAGCATCAACAGATAGCCGATCACGGTGACCGGAATGCCGACCCGGGCAAACTGCCGGGCGGTGAAGGTTTCAGTGCCCAGGCAGACCATGTTCTGCGGCGCATTGATCGGCAGAATGAACCCGTAACTGACGGCAAACCCCAGCAGCATGGTCATGCCCAGTCGGTTGAAATCCCCGGGCAGGGTTTGCAGCACAGCGATAAGGATCGGCAACATTGCCGAGGTCAGTGCCGTGGCACTGGCGAAGCCCAGATGGATCAGAATCAGAAAGCCCGCCAGAATGGCGAACACGCTCAATGGCCCAACCTGATCCAGCCCGGTACGGCTGACCACCTGAACACCCAGCCACTGTCCCGCCTGAGTGGTGAGCAACGCCGTACCCAGGCTGATGCCGACCCCGAAGACAATCACCGTGCCCCAAGGGATTCGCGACTGCACGTCTTTCCAGGTCATCACGCCCCAACGCGGCAATAGCAACAGGACCAGCCCGGCGTAAGTCGTGGACGTTGTGTCAAAGCTATGAAGTTTGCCCTCGGTGGCCCACAGCAACAGCAAGCCAATGGATACGGTCATCAGGCGCTTTTGTGCCCCTGTCATAGGGCCTATCTCTGCAAGGGACTGGGCGACCGCCTCTTTGCCGCCAGGAATATTGTCACTTTCCGGGGGCAGCAGTTTGAGCACCAGAACGATCAGGACGCCCGACATGATGATCGCCCAGGGGGCACCGGCAATCAGCCAGTCGAGCCATGACACACGGGCGCCGAGCATCTTGTCCATGAAGCCTGCTGTCAGCAGGTTTTGCGCAGCAGCGGTCTGAATCCCGACATTCCAGATGCTGGTCCCCTGAGCCACAATAATCATGATCGCGGCAGCAACATTGGAACGTTTGTCCATACCAAACGCAGCAATCACGCCCATCATGATCGGCACCACACACGCACTGCGCGCTGTGGCACTGGGCACCACCAGGCTGAGCAGGATAGTGACGACAATGGCACCCAGCATGATCCGCCGCGTGCTGGTGCCGATGCGTGACAACGTGACCAGAGCGATACGCCGATCCAGCCCGGTATGGGTCATGGCAGCGGCAATGAACAATGCGCCTGCCACCAACGCCAATGCCGAGTTGGAGAAGCCTGTCAGGGCCATGGTAATCGCGGCAGAAGAACCGTAGATCACGGACGGGTCTTTAAGGGTCGGCGCCGTGCCGATCAGGAACGCCATTAGCGAGGTGATCATGATTGCACTGGCTTCGTACGACACCGCTTCGGTGATCCACACCACCACAGCAAACGCCAGAATCGCCAGCATGCGCTGCCCGGCAATGGGTAGATCCGCCGGGAATGGCAGCAACAGCACGGCAACCATGACCGCGATGCCAACCAGCAGACCTATGGGTAACTTGACCTGGGCGGGTGGCTGCTCGGGGATGGTTGAAGAGGCGTTCATGGGCTTTCCTTGATCGGGCGCAACGCAAACAGGGAGCTTGCACAACTTGCATCATGCGCTCCCGGGTGGTGCCTGCCATTGAGATGGATCAACGAACTAGCGCCGATGGCAGCCTGTTGAGTAGCCATCTGGATGATTAAGCCCTGTAGGAGCTGCCGAAGGCTGCAATGGCGATATGTCAGGAAGACTGCTTTCGCAGCCTTCGGCAGCTACAGGTAAAGCGCCTTAATTCAAACGATTGCATTTTCTATGGGTGTAACCCTTCGGCTTCCGAGTTACAGCACCGTCTTGCAGCACAAGAACGGCCTGTAAAAGCAACAAGAATTCACCAAGGCCGCAACAGCGGTGTATCAGAAAATCACTATCGCGGCCTCGCGCTGCTCCCAAAAACTCAGCAGGTTCAGGCCTGGTCCAGTGCCTCCAACTGCGCCATCAGGTCACTCAAACGATCCACTTTCTCCTCGGTCATTTCACTCGACTCAAGCCCGTCGATATAAGCGGCCAGTTGCTCCACCGTGCTGCACTCGAACATCGCCCTTAATGGCACGTTGCGTTGCAATGCGTTCTGCACACGGGAGGCGATTTGCGTGGCCAGCAATGAGTGACCACCCAGTTCGAAAAAGTTGTCGTAGATGCCGACCTGTTCGACTTTAAGCACTTCAGCCCAGATGTCCGCCAGGGTCTGCTCAAGCTCATTGCGCGGTGCGACGTAGGCCTGGCTTTGCAACTGGCCGATGTCGACCCCGGGTAGAGCCCTGCGATCCAGTTTGCCGTTGGCGTTACGTGGCAACTGGTCGAGGATGAGCCAGTGCAGCGGCACCATGTAATCCGGCAGCGAGGCTCGCAGGCGTGCCTTGATGACTTCCGGGAGCTCGCCCTCGTGCGCCTCGACAGGCACCAGATAGCCAACGAGGTATTTACCGTTCGGCCCTTCCTGCACCGCCACAGCAGCATCACGAATTTCTGGCTGTTCATGCAGGCGCGCTTCGATTTCACCCAGCTCGATCCGGAAACCGCGAATCTTCACCTGATGGTCGATACGCCCCACGTATTCAAGTACACCATCAGCCCGACGCCGCGCCAGATCGCCGCTGCGATAAAGTCGCTCACCCGGTGCTCCGAATGGATGCGGCACAAAAACCGGTGCCGTACGCAACGGATCGTGCACATAGCCTCGGCCAACGCCGACACCCGCGATGCACAACTCGCCCACCGCACCCGACGGCACCAAATCAAGCGCGTCATCCAACAGGTACAAACGGTTGTTATCAGTCGGCGTGCCGATGGGCAGATAGCTGCCTTGAGTAGACGCCTGATCGACACGGAAGAACGCAACATCGTCGGAACACTCGGCCGGACCGTAGGCATTCACCAATCCGATGTGTGGATAAGTCTGCAGCCATTGATGCGCCAGTTCAGGCGGCATGGCCTCCCCGGTCGGCAGCATCCAGCGCAAACGCTCCAGCGGTGGGTGATCATCGACCAGCATGCCCTGAATCAGCGACGGCACACTCTCCAACACCGTGACGCCACTGCTTTCAACATGCTTGAGCAGGCCCAATGGATCATGGGCAAGCGCATTAGGCACGATGTCCACCCGCGCCCCGAACAGCGGTGCGGCGAGGAACTGCCAGACCGAGATATCGAAGCTTTGCGACGCCGTCTGGGCGATCACATCAAACTGATCCAGGCTAAGGTACGGTGCTTTGCTCAACTGGTTATTGAGCATGCCGCGCTGCTCGACCATCACCCCCTTGGGCTGTCCGGTGGAGCCGGAGGTAAAGATCACGTAGGCCAGGTTATCCGGGGCGGAATAAATTCCGGGGTTTTCTGTCGAGTGCTTGCCCTGCTGTACGTCTTCCCAAACCAGTAAACGAGGTTTGCCCGCGCAGGAAAACGCTTCGAGAAGGCTCATCGCCTGTTCTTTATAGGCTGCCGTACACACCAGCAATGGCGTGCGGCTCTGCTCGATGATCCCGCTCAAACGTTGCGCGGGCAGGCCTGGATCCAGAGGCAGGTATCCCGCCCCGGCCTTGAAGCTACCGACGATCATGCCCAGCAAATCCAGCCCGCGCTCAGCCAGCAACGCTACCGGTTGATCGACCTGAACACCGGCATTGCGCAGGGCGTGGCCAAGGCGGTTGGCGTTCTGGTTCAGGTCTTTGTAGCTCCACTTATGCTCCAGGCAGGTCGCAGCGATACGTTGAGGGTGTGCCTCGACCCGAGCTTCGAACAATCGCACATAGCCCTGCTCCAACGGGTAATCACGCTGGCTCTGGTTGCAGCCTTGCAACAGCCACTCGCGCTCGACATTTGCCAGCAACGGCAGCTCGGCCATGTCGCCCTGAATGCCGTCTACCAATGCCAGAAGCAGGCGTTTGAATTCACTCAGCAGGCGCTCAACCGTCTCACCATCAAAATAGCGCTGGTCGAAGGAAAGATGCAGCCCAAGGTCGTCGCCTGGGTAACACACCGCCGTCAGCGGGAAATTGGTGTGAGTGCGGCCGGAATCAGAACTGGCGCTCAGGCTTTGGGCGCGGTCCAGTACCGAGACTTCAACCGGGGCGTTTTCGAACACAAACAGACTGTCGAACAGCGGCTGACCTTTAGGCAGTTCGCTGCATTCCTGAATCTGCACCAGCGGCATGTATTCGTGTTCGCGCAGTTGCAGGTTGCTGTCCAGCAGGCCGTGCAGCCAGTCCAGCACCGTGCAGCGCTGATCGTTGGCTGGCAGGCTGACCCGTAACGGAATGCTGTTGATGAACAGGCCAACCGTGCGCTGCATCTGCGGCATGTCTACCGGACGACCCGCTACCGTGACACCAAACACCACGTCAGCGTCGCCACTCAAACGCTGCAAGGTCAGCGCCCACGCCGCCTGGGCGAAGGTGTTGACGGTCAACTGGTGACGCTGGGCAAGCTCTTTCAGGCGCTGCCCCTCGGCGGCATCAAGGCGCGTGTAGCGATCACCGACGATCATGCCGCCACTTTGCCCTGCATGCTCGCGCAACAATGGCCGATCCGTGGGAATGTAGGTGGTGCGCTCAAAGCCCTGCAGGTTGTTGCGCCACCATTGCTTCGACTGAGCAATGTCCTGACGTTGCAGCCAGCCAATATAGTCGCGATAACGCGGCGGCAAGGCGAGTTGTGCTTCACGCCCCTCGCCCAGCGCGGTATAGATTTCAAAGAAATCGCTCATCAGCAAGCCACGGCACCAGGCATCGATCAGAATGTGGTGGTTGCTCATCATGAACCAGTAGCGCCCCTCAGCGACCCGGATCAGACGCAGTTGGAAAGGCGCTTCGTGAAGCAGATCGAAACCGGCTTCACGCTCGCTTTTGAGCAGGGTTTGCAGACGTTCTTCATGCGTGGCTTCTGGCTCGGCACTCCAGTCGACGAACTCGATTCGCGTACCGCCCGGCTTGTGAATGATTTGCAGCATCTGCTCGCCACTGTCCCAGCAAAACGAAGCACGCAAAGCTTCATGACGGGCCACGACGGCTTGCCACGCTTGAGCAAAACGCTGCGGGTCGATCTCGCTGTTGATGCGATAGCGGTCCTGCATGAAGTAGATACCGGTACCCGGCTCAAGCAACGTATGCAGAAGCAGGCCTTCCTGCATGGGCGTCAGCGGATAGACATCTTCGATGCAAGCGACGGGAACCGGCAGCGCGTCCAGTTGGGCTTGAGTCAGACGCGCCAGCGGGAAGTCCGAGGGAGTCAGCCCGCCTGCTGCATCGTCCAGGCAATGAGCGATCAGGCCTTGCAGCTCATCGACATAAGCCATGGCCAGCGTTTCGATCGTCGCTGCTGCGAAGCGTTCATGGCTGAAGGTCCAGCGCAGCACCAGTTCCCCGCCATACACCTGGCTGTCGATGCTCAAGGCATTCGGCAGTGGTGCATGCTCGTCGTGAGTCGGGCCGACAAAAGCGTCCAGCGGTTTGAACAGCGCATCGTCGGCAAAGCTCTGATCGAACTGCCCCAGATAATTGAAAGTAATCGAGGCCTCAGGCAATGCGGCCATGCTTTGACGACATGTCTCGTCAGCCAGATAACGCAGCACGCCATAGCCCAGCCCCTTGTGTGGCACCTGACGCAGTTGCTCTTTGATGACCTTGATCGATGCAGCACGACCCGTCTCTTCCGCCACATCCTGCGGCGTAAGCCTTAGCGGATAAGCACTGGTGAACCAGCCGACACTGCAGGTCAGGTCGATATCATCGAACAGGGTTTCACGCCCATGACCCTCGAGTTGAATCAGCGCAGATTCCTCGCCGGTCCAGCGGCACACCACCCGCGCCAGCGCCGTCAGCAACAAGTCGTTAACCTGCGTCCGATAGGCCGCCGGAGCCTGCTGCAGCAACTGTCGGGTGTGCTGTGCATCCAGACGCACGCTGAAGGTTTGAGCCTGAGCATTTAGCTGACGGCCTTGCGGATGATCGAACGGCAACTCGCCGCTGCCAGTCAATTGGGTCTGCCACCACTGAAGCTCTTCGCGCAGTGGCTCGCTGTTGGCGTATGCCTGCAAGCGTTGGGTCCAGTCCCGGAACGCGCTGGTCTTGGCGGGCAGCGGTTGCTCACGATAAGCCGCTTGTAAGTCGTCGAGCAGAATTCGCCACGACACGCCGTCCACCACCAGGTGATGGATCGTCAGCAGCAGTTGCTGGGCCCCGCTGTTATCGCTGATCAGAACCCCACGCAACAGCGGACCGCGCTGGAGATTGAGGCTACGTTGCGCATCGGCGAACAGCTCCGGCGAAGCGCTTTCGGCGCGCCAGAGCACTGCGCACTGTTCCAGTGGTGCGTGCTCGGCATGCCATTGACCGCTGTGTTCGGTGAAGCGCAGGCGCAGCGCGTCATGCTGCACCAGGACTTGACGCAAGGCTTGCTCCAGCAGCGCCGGGTCGAGGTTTTCGTTGGGTTGCAGCAGCACCGCCTGGTTCCAGTGCTGGCGCTGCGGGATGTCGCTGGCAAAGAACCAGTGCTGAATAGGCGTTAGTTGCGCGGCACCCAGCACCGGCCCTTGCTCGGCAAGAACCTGCTCGGCGCGAGTCGCAACGTTGGCCAGCGTCTGCACGGTCTGATGCTGGAACATGTCTCGCGGGCTGAAATGAATCCCGGCCTGCCGAGCGCGGCTGACCACCTGGATCGACAGGATCGAGTCGCCACCCAGCTCGAAGAAGTTGTCCAGCAAACCGACGCGTTCGACGTTCAACACCTCACGCCAGATCGCCGCCAACGCTTGCTCAAGCTCATTTTGCGGGGCCATGAATTGCTGGCGGCTGTGCTCCGGATCAGGCGCAGGCAAAGCACGACGGTCGAGCTTGCCGTTGGCGGTCAGCGGCATGCTATCGAGCACAATCAACTGAGCAGGCACCATGTATTCCGGGAGCTGACTGAGCAAATGCTTCTTCAAGGCATCGCGTAACTGAGCCGCGTCGCCCTCGCCCACCACATAGCCCACCAGCTGTTTTCCGCTCGGCGCCTCCAGGGCCAGCACCACAGCTTCGCGCACCGACGCGTGCTCCAGCAGACGGTTTTCGATTTCGCCCAGCTCAATGCGGAAACCACGAATTTTCACTTGATGGTCGATACGCCCCAGATACTCCACCAGCCCATCGGCACGCTGCCGTACCAGATCACCGGTGCGGTACATACGCCCGCCGTTTGCCGAGAACGGATCGACCACAAAGCGCTCTGCGGTCATACCGGGACGCTGGTGATAACCACCCGCCAGCCCGGCACCGCCGATGTACAACTCGCCCGTCGCGCCCTGAGGAACGAGGGCCAGATCGGCATCAAGAATGTAAGCACTGCGAGCGCCGACGACACGACCGATCGGCACAGTCGCCATGCCCTCCTCCAACGCCTCGGGAGCCAGGCAGGCCAGAGGCATGACGACGGTTTCCGTAGGGCCATAGGCGTTGAAAAACTGCTGTGGTTTAAACACTGCGCGAATGCGCTGCAAGTGCTCACCGGTCAAGGCTTCGCCGCCGGTAATGCACATACGAATTGGTAGCGTTTCATGCTGGCTGGCCAACCATTGCGCCAACTGGCTGCCATAGCTGGGCGTGAAGCCGAGAATGTTGATGTGCTGCTCACGAATCAACTCGCAGATTTCCTGCGCGCCCCATTGCCCTTGAGCCCGCAAGACCACACGGGCACCGCAGAGCAATGGCACCAGCAAGCGTTCGGTGGCCGCGTCGAAGTTGATTGAGTAGAAGTGCAGTTCGCAGTCGTCGTTGCGCATGCCGAAACGCTGAATGACCGCACGACAATGCATCGCGATTTCGCCATGACTGACCACGACGCCTTTTGGCTTGCCGGTGGAACCGGAGGTGTAGATCAGGTAGGCCTGATGTTGCGGCAGGGTCAGGTTGGGTAGTTCAGCGTCGTCGTATTGATAGACGTCCTTCTGTTGGAGCGAGGCTTGCCCGCGAAGAACGTTAACGCGGGGGGACTGCTGCACCGGGGCGTCTGGTTCGCGGGCAAGCCTCGCTCCAACAGAGAACGAGAAGTTCACGACTCCCTCCGGCAATTCCCCCAACGCTTCAAACAACTGCGCATCAGCCAACAGCAAGCCGATGCCGCTGTCTTCGATCATGTAATGCAGACGGTCCAGCGGATACTCCGGATCCAGCGGCACATAAGCGCCGCCCGCCTTGAGAATCGCCAGCAGACCTATGACCATTTCGTGGGAGCGCTCAAGGGCCAGACCCACTCTCACTTGCGGGCCAACACCTCGCTCGCGCAGGGCACGAGCCAACTGGTTGGCGCGTCGATTGAGCTGGTCGTAGGTCAGTGTCTGTCCGGCAAAGGTCAGGGCGCCAGCGTCCGGTGTCTTGCGGACCTGTTCGGCGAACAACTCATGAATGCAGTGCGACAGGTCATGCTCGCCGCTCTCTTCTGCCAGCCCGGACAGTAACTGGTCGCGCTCAGCCGACTCAAACAGCGGCAGCTCGCTCAAGCGCTGTTCAGGATCCGTCAGCAAACCTTGCAGTAACGTGCGCCAGTGCTCGGCCATGCGAGCAATGCGCGCCTCGTCGAACAAGTCGCAACTGTAGGTCAGGCAGCAACCCAAGCGCTGATCAAGGTCGGTCACTTCCAGGTTGAGGTCGAACTTGGTCGCCGCTGCATCGTTGACCAGATAATCCACGGTCATCCCGGCCAAGGTGCGGCTTTGCTGGAACTCCCAACGCTGCACGTTGCACATCACCTGGAACAGCGGGTTATACGCAGCACTGCGGGGTGGTTGCAGTGCCTCGACCAGATGATCGAACGGCAAGTCCTGATTGGACTGGCCTTCAATCACCGTCTGGCGTACTTGATCGATCAGTTCGGCGACACTCATCTGCCCGTTGAGCTGGCAACGCAGCACCTGAGTGTTGAGGAACGCACCGATCAGCCCTTCACTTTCCGGGCGAATCCGGTTGGCCACCGGCGCACCAATGCGCAAGTCCTGCTGACCGCTGTAGCGGAAGAGCAATACGGCCAACGCGGCGGTCATGGTCATGAACAGGGTCAGCCCCTGTTCGGCGTTGAACTGACGAACCTGAGCCGCCAGCTCGTCGCCCAGATCGAAGCGATACAGGCCGCCGCGATGGCTTTGCACAGGCGGACGCGGGCGGTCGCCGGGCAGTTCCAGCAGCGGATGTTCGTTGCCGAGTTTGGTCGTCCAGTAATCCAGCTGGCGCTGACGCTCACCGGACTCCAGCCACTGCCGCTGCCAGACGCTGTAATCCAGATACTGCACTGCCAACGGCTCAAGCGGCGACTGACGATCGTCGACGAACGCTTCGTAGAGCGCGCTGAGCTCCCGGGCAAAGATATCCATTGCCCAGCCTTCAGTGACGATGTGATGCAGGGTCAGAACAAAGAAATGCTCCTGCTCACCCGCTTTGACCAGGCAGGCACGCAGCAGTGGGCCACGCTCAAGGTCGAATGGCTCGTGAGCCTGAGCATCGGCAAATGCCTGCAAGCGCTGATCACGGGTGCTGTCATCCAGCGCGGAAAAGTCCTGCCACTGCATGCGCAAATTCAAGTCGGTTTGCACCTGCTGCCAGGCCACGCCGTTGACGCTCGGGAAGGTGGTGCGCAGGGTTTCGTGACGGGCGATGAGCGCGTGCAATGCCGCTTCGAATCGGCTGATATCCAGTACGCCGCGCAAGCGTGCCATACCGCCGACGTTGTAGGCCGGGCTGTTCGGCTCCAGTTGCCAGAGGAACCACATGCGCTGTTGGGAATAAGACAACGGTACCCGCTGGCTGCGGTCGACGCGCTCGATCGGCAGTTGGCGGTTGCTGTCGCCGGCCAGTTGAATCAGACGAACCTGTTCGGCAAACGCACCCAGTTCACTGGCGTCGAACAACACACGCAACGGCAGCTCGACATCGCATGCCTGACGGGTACGAGAAACAATCTGCGTCGCCAGCAACGAATGGCCACCCAGCGCGAAGAAGTCATCGCTCAGCCCGACCCGCTCAAGGCCTAGCACCTCACACCAGATCGCAGCAATTTGCTGTTCAAACTCAGTGCGCGGGGCCACATGTTCACGTTGTTGCCATTGCGGGTCCGGCAACGCACGGCGATCCAGTTTGCCGCTGGGACTCAGCGGCATGCGGTCCAGACGCACCAGTTGCGCGGGTACCATGTACTCCGGCAGCTCTACAGCCAGTGCGGCTTTCAATGGCTCGGCCGCAATGTCGGTGTCGGCGGTGTACCAGCCGATCAGTTGCGCGCCGCCTGGGCCTTCGCGTACCAATACCGCCGCCTGACGCACACCGGGCTGTGCCAGCAGTCGTGCTTCGATTTCTTCCGGTTCAATCCGGAAACCGCGCAGTTTGACCTGCTGATCGAGACGCCCCAGATAGTCAATGACGCCATCGGCGGACCAGCGCGCAAGGTCACCCGTGCGGTACAGCCGAGCGCCCTCTTCGCCCAATGGATCCGGCACAAAGCGCTCGGCGCTCAGCCCTGGACGTCCGAGATAACCACGCGCCAGACCGATGCCACCAATGCACAGTTCACCCGGCACTCCGGCAGGCACCGGGTTCAACTCGTTGTCGAGAATCCGGCACAGCACGTTGCCCAGCGGTCGACCAATCGGCGAGCGCTCGCCATCGTCAGCCTGGCAATGCCAATGGGTGACGTTGATCGCGGTCTCGGTCGGACCATACCGGTTGTGTAGTTGCACGTTCGGCAGTTGCTTGAGTACCCGATTGCGTAGCTCAGTCGGCAGTGCTTCGCCTCCGGAAAACACTCGCTTGAGACTGGTGCACTGCGTCACGCCAGAATCTTCGATGAACAGCTGCAACAGCGGCGGCACAAAGTGCAGGGTCGTCACGTTGAACTGCTGAACGAGTTCGATGATCCGTGCGGGATCGCGATGCTCCCCCGGCGCGGCGATCAGCAACCGGCAGCCAGTGATCAGGGGCCAGAAACACTCCCAGACCGACACATCAAAACTGACCGGGGCTTTTTGCATCAAGACATCACCGGCAACAAGGCAATAAGTCGCTTGCATCCACTGCAGGCGCTCGGCCAACGCCGCATGGGTGTTACCCACGCCCTTGGGTTGCCCCGTAGAGCCGGAGGTGTAAATCACGTAAGCGAGGTTGTCGCCAGACAGATGCAGACCCGGTGCGTTGCACGGCCAGTTGTCCAGGTGCAGATTATCGAGGGTAATCGCGGTGATGGCTTCGCTGACCGGCAAGCCCGGCAACAGATGGCTCTGGGTCAGCAGCAGTTTGACCCCGCTGTCGTGCAGCATGTAACTCAGGCGCTCGCGGGGGTAATCCGGGTCCAGCGGCACATAGGCGCCACCCGCCTTGACGATCGCCAGCAAGCCGATCAGCAACTGCGGAGAACGCTCGGCGCAGATACCTACGCAAACGTCCGGGCCGACGCCCTTGTCGCGCAAATAGTGAGCGAGACGATTGGACTGAGTATCCAGGCTGGCGTAGTCCATTTGCCCGCCGTCCCAGACCAGCGCGGTACCTTCGGGTGTCTGCGTGGCCTGTTCAGCCAACAGTTGCGGCAACCAGCGGGTGGCAGGCACGCAAGGCGCCTGACTCCAGTCCAGTTGCTGAGCCTGCTCAACCGCGCTGAGCAAGACAAGGTCGCCAATGCACCGGTCGGGTTGATCACTGACTTGCTGTAACAACGCGGTGAAGTGTTCCGCCATGCGCCTTACGGTCTGCACATCAAACAGCTCGGCGGCGTAGTCGAAATGCAGTGCCAGACGCCCGCGATGATCTTCTTCGCTGTGCAGTTGCAGGTCGAACTTGGCCTCCCGGCTGTGCCACGGCAGCTCGTCGGCCAGCAAACCCGGCAAACGGCGCAAGGCGCTCAGGTCTCGCTGCTGGTGGTTGAACATCACCTGAAACAAGCCTTGCTCGCGGGCCTGCGGGAACGCTTCAAGCAATTGCTCAAAAGGCAGGTCCTGGTGAGCCTGAGCGCCTAACGTCGTGTGCAGGGTTTCGTCGAGTAATTGGCTGAACGGTTCGCGCGCATCAACCGTCGCGCGCAGCACCAGAGTATTGATGAAGAAGCCCACCAGGCCTTGAGTTTCAAGGCGAGGACGGTTGGCACCTGGCACGCCGATGCGGATGTCGGTCTGCCCGCTGTAGCGATGCAGCAAGCTCTGGAATGCCGCCAGCAGGACCATAAACATCGTCGCCCCTTGCTCATGGGCGGTGTAACGCAAGGCGCTACTCAAACCCTCATCAAGCAGGACGCTGTAGCGCGCCGCCTGATGCGTGCGCAAGGCACTGCGCGGATGATCTGTCGCCAGACTCAATACCGGCTGTTCGTCACCCAACTGTTGCGTCCAGTAAACGAGCTGGCGGTGTGCTTCGCCTGCCGCCAGCCAGTCGCGTTGCCATTGCGCGTAATCAGCGTAGTGCAGCGACAAGGGCGTGAGGGTCGCTTTCTGTCCCTGAGTGGCGGCTGCATAAAGGCGTGAGAACTCGTCGATCAGCACGTTCAGCGACCAGCCGTCAGCAATGATGTGGTGCAACGTGACCCACAGTTGATGCTCCTGGTCGTCGAGACGCACCAGCGTCACCCGCAGCAGCGGCCCTTGCTCAAGGTCGAAGGCCGTCCGTGCGTCCTGATCCCGGGCCTGCACAACCTGAGCATCGCGCTCGGCCTGCGGCACATGACTGAAGTCCAGATGCTGCAAGGTGAACGTTGCTGAGGGCTCAATGCGTTGCAGTGCATGCCCGTCGCGCTCCAGAAAACGTGTACGCAGGGATTCATGCCGCTCGATCAACTGCTCGAAGCTGTTGATCAAGGCCTGCTGATCGAGATCGCCGCGCAAACGCAGCGCGGCAGGAATGTTGTATGCAGCGCTTTGCGGCTCCAGTTGCCAGACAATCCACAGGCGGTTTTGCGCCAGCGACTGGGGCAGATCACGATCACGCGGCAGCAACGCAATGCTGTTCTGGCGGGTTGCACCTGAGGCTTGCTGACGCGCGACTTCAGTGCAGAACTCGGCCAGTGAAGGCGCCTCGAACAACAGGCGTAGATTCAGCTCCAGACCAAGAGCCTCACGTAAACGTCCCATGACCTGGGTTGCGGCGATCGAGTTGCCACCGAGCAGGAAGAAATGGTCATCGTCGGCAATGTGCTCGACGTGCAGCTGCTCACGCCAGATCGCGGCGATGCGCTGTTGCAGGTCATCGCCAGCAGCCGTGTTATCCGTTGCCCGTTCAGCATCAGTCTCACCCCTATGCTGGGCGACCGGGAAAAACGCATAACTGTCGAGCGTGCCATCCGCCAGACGGATGCGGCAGGCCGAGCGTTGCAGCTTGCCGCTGGAAGTCTTTGGCAATGCGCCGGGATTGAGCAATGCAACGACGCTTGGCGTTTCCTGAAATGCCTCAGCCACGGTTTGCCGAATAGCCTTGATCAAAGCGTCCGGCGGCAGGATTTTCTGCACGCTACGGCTGATTTCCGCCGCGATACCAATGCCATCCACACCGTTTTCAGTCACCGCAAACGCGGCAACACGCCCCTTGCGGACCACGTCGACTTCGCGCTCGATGGCCTGCTCTATGTCCTGCGGATAAAGGTTATGACCTCGCACGATCAACATGTCTTTCAAGCGACCTGTGACGAACAGTTCGCCATGACGCAGAAAACCAAGATCACCGGTACGCAGCCAGGTACGGCCGTCCCGCTCAACAAAAGTCCTGGCACTGGCTTCGGGGTTGCGCCAGTAGCCATGGGCAATACTGGGGCCGGCGGCCCAGATCTCCCCCACTTGATTGTCTGCCAGCACCTCACCACTCACGGCATCGACAATACACACCGCATGCTTGGGCTGACTGCCACCGCAACTCATTAACACGCTGCCAGCACCTGGCTCGGCGCGGTTCTGCGCCAACGCCTGATCGCTCACTTCCAGATTCGGAATACCGCGTCCGCGCTGCCCGCCGGTCACGAACAATGTGGCTTCGGCCAAGCCGTAGCAGGCGAAGAAACTGTCTGCCGTGAAACCGCTGGCGGCGAACTTGCTGCTGAACAGATCGAGACTGTCCTGACGAATCGGCTCGGAGCCGGAAAATGCCACGCGCCATTTGCTCAGGTCTAACTTTTCCAGAGCCGAGTCACTGACTCGTTCGCTGCATAGCCGATAGGCGAAATCAGGCCCGCCACTGATCGTGCCGCCGTACTCACTGATTGCCTCCAGCCAGCGCAGTGGACGGCCGAGGAAGTAGCCCGGCGACATCAACACACACGGTACACCGCTGAAGATCGGTTGCAGCAAGCCGCCGATCAGTCCCATGTCGTGATACAGAGGCAACCAACTGACGATGACATCGTTCGGGTTGAGATCGATGCCGAAGCCGCGACGAATCAGCAGCTCGTTGGCCACCAGATTGCCGTGGCTGACCTGCACGCCTTTGGGCAACGCGGTAGAGCCGGATGTGTATTGCAGGAACGCGATGTCATCCTGGTGCAGGCTCGGCTCACGCCAGGCGTTTGCCAGATCGATGTCCAGGGTATCCACACATAACAGTTGGGGAGCATCGGCGGCATTGAGCTGCTCGCTCATTTGCAGCAGGGATTCGCGCAAACTGCTGTGAGCCAGGATCAGCCGCGGCTCGGCGTCGGCGATGATCGACAGCAGACGCTCCTGATGATGACGACGCGCCGACTCGGGCGGATAGGCAGGCACCGCAATAACACCGGCATACAGGCAACCAAAAAATGCCGCGACATAATCCGGCCCGCTGGGGAACAACAACACTGCACGTTCGCCGGGCTCGACCTGAGCTTGCAAGGCTGCCGCGATAGTGCGCGCCCGCTGATCAAGCTGGCGATAACTGAGCACCGCGCCGTCACTGGCCTCCTCAGCCAGAAAACGCAAGGCAATGCGATCAGGCTGGCCTTCTGCACGTTGTTGCAGGGCCTGCACCAGAGTGTTGGGGAGTTCGAACGCGTCGTTCATGGTTGTTCCTGCCTGAGTCCGGCTTGCAATCGGGAGTTCACGAAGAGAGGCGCGCCAGATGCGCGCCGGGTACTGCTGTCTGGTTCAGCTGGCCGCCGCCGCAGGTGAACGCTGGCGATTGGCGCGCGCCAGATGCTGCTCGGCATAGCGACGCAGACAGCGCAACAAAGAGGCTTCCTGGCTTTGCAGGAAAAAGTGATGACCTTCAAACATGTCCAGCGAGAAACCGACGGTGGTTTCATCCTGCCAGTCGAGTAGTTCCTCGACGCGCACGCTGTCCTGCTTGCCACCGAACACATGCACGGGCATTGGCAGCGGCTCACGGGGCAGGTATTCGAAGCTGCCACACATCAGAAAATCAGCACGCAGAATGGGCAGCATCAGCGCCATCAGATCAGGATCTGCCAACGCCACTTCTGAGGTGCCCTTGAGCGTACGCAAACGTTCGATCAGCTCGGCATCAGTCTTGGCCTGGCGATATTCGCTGACGTCACGTCGCGCCGGCCCCGCCGTGCCCGAGGCGAACAGACATAGCGGCGACGGGACGTTCAACGTCAGCAAGGCATGTGCCAGCTCATAACCGAGCAATCCGCCAAGGCTATGCCCGAATAGTGCGTAGGGTTGTCCGGGACTTTGCTGCAACTGGCGGCTGACCTCGCGAGCAAGTTGCGAGGCCAACTGACGAATATCGGTCTGCAGCGGCTCACCCATGCGCATACCTCGCCCGGGCAGTTCCAGTGGATGGATTTCAAGCCACTGCGGCAAGGTGCGACGCCAGCGACTGAAGACCATGGCACTGGCCCCGGAGTACGGCAGACAGAACAGGCGCAGACTGTTAAAGGCGCTCACTTCAGGCCACCACTTTGTCCTGATCCATCTTCTGTCGCAGGCTCAACGGGCGCATGTCGGTCCAGTGCTGTTCGATGTACTCCAGGCACTCTTTCTTCAGACCTTTCATGCCGACTGCACGCCAGCCATTAGGAATAGCCTTGTACTCAGGCCAGATCGAGTACTGTTCTTCGTGGTTGCACACGACCTGAAAGGTGAGGTCTTCGCGATCAAATACCATGTCATTCTCCTGCTGCATGGGTGCCTGGCGGGTAGCCGGGACTGTCATCAAAGAGAACGGATGGGCGTGAAAAATAATTAGTAACACGAGGGGCGCTGATCGTCAGGCAGAGCAAGACCTGCGACGCAGACTGCTGAGAAAAGCATACCGATAGATATATTTCTCATTTGACAATCATTATCATCAAGCCTAATTTGTTGCCCGGTGTGTAGGGGGCTTCCCTACGAAAGCTTCATCTGCCCAATTGCTGCAAGGTGATTTCCATGCCGGAACAACTATCCACAAGTACGTGCGATTCACCGCTTCTTCAGGCGTTCGTCGAGAACCGCCTGATCCTGGTCAAGATTGCAGCCCGAATCACCGGTTGCCGATCGCGGGCCGAAGATGTCGTACAGGACGCTTTCTTTCGATTGCAGTCCGCGCCACAAATTACGTCGTCAATCAAAGCCCAGCTCAGTTACCTGTTTCAGATCGTGCGCAACCTGGCGATCGATCACTACCGCAAACAGGCGCTTGAGCAGAAGTACTCGGGCACGGAGGAAGAGGGACTCAATGTGGTTATCCACGGCGCCTCCCCTGAAACCTCACACATCAACTTCACGACGCTGGAAACCATCGCCGATGCACTGACCGAACTGCCTAGCCGCACGCGCTATGCATTCGAAATGTATCGACTGCACGGCGTTCCGCAGAAAGACATTGCCAAAGAGTTAGGTGTATCACCCACACTGGTGAACTTCATGATTCGCGATGCTTTAGTGCATTGCCGCAAGGTCTCTCTCCAGGAAGCACGCGCCGTACGTCGCTGAACGCGATCGACACTGCGCCTGTAGGATCTGCCGAAGGCTGCGAAGCTTTTTTGCCCCAATCGCAGCCTTCGGCAGCTCCTACAGAATCCGGCTTGTTAAACCCACTCGCACCGCTCAAAAAAACGTTGTCGGTCCAGGGTCATCAACGCCGCGCGCTTGTGCGGAAAATCGAATTCCTTTTCTTTCTCAAAGCCCTGTTTTTGCATGTAAGCAATCATCTTCGCGTTGTCGGCGCGCGGCTCTGAAACCAGCCGTTGAGTGCGCTCATCATCGAGAAAAAGATAATGCACCAGTGCCGTGAGCCAACTGGCGACCTTATGAGGGCCCCGATGGCTTTCTTCGCCGACCAGCATATGAATTCCGCGGTCGTAATCGCCGGGATTACAGAACGGCGCAATCCGGTCTTCGAGCGCCCAGTAGGCCTCAAAGTATGCAAATGGCTCATCGTCGAAGGACCCGATCAACGTCAGCGTATGGGGATCGGCGGCCTGCTTCTCCAAGTACTCTCGATGCTGCGCCAGGGTTCCGCCCTCTTGCCAGAACTGCAGAACACGTGGGTTGTTCTGCCAACGATTGAAACGCTCAAGGTCCTGATCAACATCCAGCGTGCGCAGGGAAATCGAGGTGCCAAGACTGGCATCGAAACGTCGATAGACTTCGCCTGTTGGCTTGGCCGGGCGAATCAACGGCATAGCCGTCGCGGGTAATGACTGAGGCATGCTTTGGGCTCACGAAAAAGGGCTGATTCAATGAGAAAACGTGCTCGGGCCGGGAAAATTTAATGCCGGGTTTCAGTCAAGCAACACGACCTTCCACGTTGAATCCAATCCTGTAGGAGCTCACCGAGGTTACGAGGCCAGCGATGGCGGAGTGTCAGACAAACCTTGATCGCTGGCCTCGTAACCTCGATGAGCTCATACAGGGCCGGTGTTGCCGCGCGACCGCCCAGGAAATTTACGCTCCGCCTTACCCTCATCCATGTAAAAATGTCGATCAACATTTAAAGGTCACAGCGTGAGGAGAGTTGCATGCGGTACGCGCAAGATCACAAGGCCCAGACCCACGAACGCATCCTTCATGAAGCATCGGCACGCTTCCGACGTGACGGTATCGGCGCGACCGGTCTACAGCCCCTGATGAAAGCACTGGGCCTGACCCATGGCGGCTTTTACGCGCACTTCAAATCCAAGGATGACTTGGTGAAAAAGGCGCTACGCTGTGCTGCAGACGAAGCCAACGAGCACTCCAGCAAAGCATTTACAGAAGATAACGGCCTGGCTGCCTTTATCGAAATGTACCTCTCGGAAACGCATCGCAATGCTCCCGAAAAAGGCTGTCCGATTCCGACCATGAGTTCGGAGCTTGGCCAGCGCGGGGAAGCCAGTCCGATCACCGATGAGCTGATCGAGTCGCGCCTGGCGTCCTTGCAAAAATCTCTGTGCGGACCAGATGCCGACGCGCAAAGCGTGGTCATGCTGTCGACCCTGGTTGGTGCACTGATGCTGTCGCGCAGCACGCAGGATCCGGCACTTTCGCAGCGGATCCTGCACACGACCCGAGACTGGCTAACGCAGCAGGCGAGCGAATCCTGATCAGTCCTGCCAGCGCCTGAACAGCACGCTGGCGTTGACGCCGCCGAAGCCAAAGCCGTTCGACAAGGCGTATTCGATGTTCATGCCCCGCGCTGCGCCATGGACAATATCAATCCCCGCAGCCGCGTCGTCGGGATTGTCGAAGTTAAGGGTCGCCGGGGCTATCTGATCGCGAATAGCCAAAGCGGTAAAGATGGCCTCTATCCCGCCCGCAGCCCCCAACAAATGCCCGGTCGCCGATTTGGTCGACGTCACCGCAATCGCGTGCTGATCACCAAACAGCGCTTTGATTGCGGCCATTTCACCTTTGTCACCAACCGGTGTCGACGTTGCATGGGCATTCAAGTGCTGGATGTGTTCCGGCTTGATCCCCGCCTGACGGATTGCCGCGCCCATGGCTCGTTGCGCCCCGCTACCGTCCTCGGGCCCTGCCGTCAGGTGATACGCGTCTGCGCTGGTGCCATACCCGACGAGCTCGACAATCGGCTTCGCTCCCCGAGCCAATGCATGGTCCAGGGATTCAATCACGAGTATTCCCGCGCCCTCACCCATCACAAAACCGTCACGGTCCCGGTCAAAGGGGCGTGAAGCTCGCTCGGGCGTTTCATTGAAGCCGCTGGACAAGGCCCGGGCCGCCGCAAAGCCTCCCAGGCTAACCCGGTCGATAGCCGCTTCCGCGCCACCGCAAATGGCAATGTCCGCCTCACCACAACGAATCAGCCTTGCAGCATCGCCAATCGCTTGCACACCTGCAGCGCAGGCCGTCACCGGTGCGCCAAGCGGCCCCTTGAAGCCATACTGGATAGACACATGCCCGGCCGCCAGATTGACCAGAAACGAAGGGACCGTAAACGGCGACAATCGCCGAGGTCCACGGCTGTCAGTGGTGCGTACAGCATCGGCAATCGCTCCGAAGCCACCGATACCCGAGCCAATAATCGTCGCGGTACGCTCTTGGGCCTCTTCACTCTCGGCGACCCAACCTGCCTGTTCAATCGCCTCTTTCGCGGCGGCCAGAGCAAACAGAATGAAACGGTCCATCTTCTTTTGTTCCTTCACGGGCACCGCGCTGTCGGCATCAAAACCCGCCTCGGGATCATCAGCCTTGAGCGGTACACGACCTCCGACCTTGCCCGGCAGGTCAGCGACGTCTTCATCACCTAGCCGAACGATGCCGGAACGCCCTGCCAGCAAACGCTGCCAGACCGCCTCAACACCAGACCCCAAGGGCGTCACCAGCCCCATGCCCGTTACAACAATTCGTCGACCACTCATGATGTTCTGCACCTTGTTTGTCACGACTTCAAGACTTTTAACGGACAGCGAAAAGACCAATGCCTGCAGAGGCGCCAATGATCAGGGTTGTCCCTTTTGCGTTAACAGTGCTCATTTGAAATCTCCACACGTGATCAAAATCTTAGTATTACGACTGTAATTTCAAATATTGTATGTCGATTGTCATTTGATGTGTCAAGGAGTGAATCAGCACTGAGGTGCCTGACGCACGGGCCGACAAAGAAGAAGTGATCAATTTGACCAGGGTGACGAGAAGGCCGGCTCTAAACCGGCCTTCTGAGAGGGTTTAGCGAAGGTTACTCAACCGCGATCTTGTCCTGATTTTTGTCCAGAAGTGCTTTGCCAATGCCTTTGACTTCGATCAATTCATCCACCGAGGTGAACTCGCCGTTGGCTTCTCGATAAGCAACGATGGCTTCTGCCTTGCCTTTCCCGATACCGGAGAGCTGTTTTTGCAGGGTCTCAGCGTCAGCTGTGTTGATATTGACCTTGGCTGCCATTTGCTCCTGCATGACGGGCGCGGTCTTTTCCAAAGGGGCAGTGGGCGCGGCAGTAGCAACCACCGAAACACTGGTTAACACAGCGAACAACAGCGAGGAGAGAAAAGCTTTACGCATCTGGAACACTCCGTAACATCATTTGATTGAATGCGACATTCCGTGTGCCGCCTTCCAAAGTTAGTTCAGGGTCGTGAGCTGTCAATTAAAGTAAGCGTGTCGAGTTATTACACAGCCCCTAAACTCTAACATTTCTGAGATCATTATTTTTCAGCATGACTACACAGAAGCTTACAATGAAATTCCAACAATAAAAGATGCTAAAATCCTTGTAGGTTTTAAGAAATATTTTAGATGATACTCTCACGCATCGTGCGCTTAACCCATGACCTTCTTGACCCTGACAGCGCACTAAGGCGGCATACCGCCACTTACTGGAAAACATAAAACTCCGAACTGCGTGGCCCGCTGCTAGACGGGAGCAAGCCGTCGCCCCTCAAATCCCGCGGCCTCGGGAACTGGAGCACACGTAGCGTATTTAACAACGAACAACGCCAATAATGCTCAGCCCAGATCGATTTCCGCTTGCAGAGCGCTCTGATGAACGATCAGGACCGCCACTCTGCAACAACGTTTTGTCTGTTTATCTTCGCGCAATCAATAACGCCTTTGCCAGGACGTCAATAATACGATGCTGTTGTTGGGCTGTCATACCCACCCACAGGGGGAGTCGTAAAATTCGAGACGAAACATCATCAGTCACCTGCATGCTCCCATGATGACGTCCGAACTTCACCCCCCCGGGTGAAGAGTGCAGAGGCACGTAATGGAAGACAGCGGAAACGGAGTGTTGCTTTAGATACTCGATCACTTTTCCCCGGTCAATTTCAGGGTTTAGCAACACATAATACATATGCGCATTATGCCCACACTCGGCGGGTACGATAGGTCGACGAATCAGCTTATCCGTTTCAAGCGAAGCAAGAAGAGTATGGTAGTTTTCCCAAATAGCCAGCCGCAAGTTAGTAATCGCTTGCGCCTCTTCCAACTGTGCCCAGAGAAACGCAGCCGTCAACTCTCCGGGCAGAAACGAGGAACCCATTTCCTGCCAGGTATATTTATCCACCTGTCCCCTGAAGAAACGACTTCTGTCTGTCCCTTTTTCTCTGATAATTTCCGCTCGTGCACCCAACTGAGGATCGCGTACCAATAACGCTCCTCCCTCTCCTGATATCACATTCTTCGTTTCATGAAAGCTGTAGGCGCCGAGTTCACCAATACTTCCTAACGCACGACCTTTGTAGGAGGCCATTACACCTTGCGCCGCATCCTCAACAATCATCAAGCTGTGTTTTTTTGCGATCGCCAATAGCGTATCCATTTCACACGCTACCCCGGCGTAGTGCACAGGAACAATGGCGCGGGTTTTAGCAGTAATAGCAGCTTCGACCAAAGTCTCGTCAAGATTAAGGGTATCAGCCCGAACATCCACAAACACCGGCACCCCGCCCCTCAGCACAAACGCATTGGCCGTCGAAACGAAGGTATAGGAAGGCATAATCACTTCGTCCCCCGGCTGGATGTCAAGCAGGAGGGCCGCCATCTCCAGCGCAGCGGTACACGAATGCGTCAGCAGCGCTGTAGGTACGTCACCGACCTCTTCTAACCAGCGATGACAGCGCTTGGTAAACGGCCCGTCGCCTGCCAGCATATTGCCGAATTTAGCCTCAGCAATGTAATGAAGCTCTTTACCTGTCATGTAGGGCCGGTTGAATTCAATTTTTTTGTCAGTCATTTCAATCCCTTCAACCTATAAATTCAGCCTATAAACTGGCCGTACAGCTGCAGTACAGTTATCGCTAGCGGCTTGTCGAGGCATCACGGGGCGATGAAAATACGAAGAACTTCAGTACGATGAATAGATAACCTGCCACCACTACAATGGCCACTGCCTGAACCCACTGATGCGGCCATCCCAGCCGCTCGTGCAGGTAAAGCAGCATGGCCAAATTGATACTATACCCCCCTAAATGAGCAAGGCCATACCGGATGGCCGTCTGCCAAAAACGCCCAGAGTGATTGAAGGCAATCTTTTTTGCGCCAAAAAAGCCGGCGGTTGCTCCCACTGCGTAAAGGCAGGTCATCGTCAACGAGGGGTCAGTGCCGAGCCATGTCAGCAAAAGGTACACGCAAAATCCTATCCCATTGTTCAACAGCCCGACCACGCCGTAACGAAACAACTCTCGGAGAGTGCGGTTATTCCGGTACCGCTCCAGCAGCTCATACATCAGCCAATACCGCCAAACCAAAACCACTTCGCCCATAGCCGTTGCCGTTGTAAAGCATGTACGTAGCCC
Source organism: Pseudomonas maioricensis (assembly GCF_022790535.1). GTDB lineage: Bacteria > Pseudomonadota > Gammaproteobacteria > Pseudomonadales > Pseudomonadaceae > Aquipseudomonas > Aquipseudomonas maioricensis. The sequence continues at coordinate 58,657 of NZ_LOHG01000007.1, read as the reverse complement.
CGCCATGCCTTAAAACAAAGGGATACTCGACCATTTCGCTGTCCCACCCGTGAGGGGATACATTCAACATCGCCGTGTCGAACGCTAGTTGCCAGCTGACACCATCCACGCTGGCGGCATGACCGATCCGGTAGGACTCTCCTGTTCCAGAGCGAAAGGAAAACCACATATGAAATAAATTGTCGTCACCTTTTAAAATGGTCGGCCGGGAAAACGCTTGGGCAACCCCCAATTTATAGGGCACAGAAGCGCCATGCCTTTCCCAGTGCTCCCCATCTGAGGAAGTGGCATGTTTAATCACGGCGAGCATCTCACCATTGCCGGCCTCCCAGGAAACAACCGATGGGTACCACATATCTAAACCGTGCTCACCGGCTTCCACCCAAGGGTAGGCAAGACTAATGGGATCTTCTTCCCCCATACCCATAAGTAGCGATTCGCTACCCGTCGCAATAGTAAGATTGTCAAAAACCTCTACACGACCAATATCACCACGCCAATGGCCATCCGACGGTGTCTGCCACCCCATGAAGGCCATATAGCGTCGCCCTTGGACCGTATAACAATTTCCGATGCTGACTCCATCTGCAAAAAAACTTCCTTCCCCGCCATGCTCGAAGAACGGCGCGACATGCTCTTTAATTACAACACGTTTGACAATGTCAATATCGACGGCGCCGACTGAAGAACGATTTTCAACGTCTCTGCCACAATAAAATATTCGATAAACATCACCTTCCAGATGAAGAGGCAGCGGATTAGCAGCATGGGTCAACAGCTTGGTATGTCGAGCATCAGTGCCTGGACAGTAAAGCAACCCAAGCTTCTGCCATTCCCTGCTCATAAACCACGCAGCCGTGAGCTCGGTATCTTTGATCGCGGGGAGGCTGTCCCCATGTAAACGCCACCCGCTTCCGCGTCTGTTAATATAAGCACGCCCGCCCCCAGCACACATTTTTCGCCAATAGTTATATGGTCACGCAACGTGGCATTAACACCGATAAAGGAATACGCACCGACCGTGACACCTCCGGATATAACGACATGCGAGGAAATAAAACAGTGGTCAGCCAATGTGCTGTGGTGCCCAATATGATTACCGCTCCACAACGTGACATTTTCACCGATTCTGACGAATGGCTGAATGGTATTGTCTTCGAGAATGAAGCAGTTTTCTCCGGGCGACGAAGAGCTTAAGTAATTCGCCCGGGAACTCACATAACTTGCCAAGCCATATCCCAACTGCCGGGCTGCTGAAAATTTATTTGCACGTATTGAATTAAGCCCCGAATAACTGAGCGCGATAAACATACTGTATTCACTGGGTGGAAAGTGCTCACTAATACTTTCGAACGGCACAACCGGCAAGCCAAAAAACTCCGACTCAAGCCTGTAGGCTGCGTCCACAGTAAACGCTACCACTTCATAGTCGGAATCCGTGGAAAAATAATGATGAGCAAGCTCTGCGATTTGCCCTACTCCAAATATCACCAATTTCTTCACGATGACTTCCTCACAAGGATTGTAAACTCGTACAGGTCATAGTCATGCAACAACGTTACATTTTTTGAATAGCGACGCTTGCACAAATCAAACAACCAGCATGGGTCCGCATAGTACAAATCACTGCGCATAAAAGGCGCGTCTGAGTAGCTGGTCAGGCAGTTGAACGCAAAACCATAGCGGCTGGAACTGGCCAAGACATCAAGTGTGTCTACGAGATACGCCTTCCATTCCGAATCAGAACGACCTAGACGCACATTAAAGATACCGCTGGCCACAGCATAGTCAGCTACCTCATCCGGGCGATTGGCAGTGATAAAGCGGGCAGCGTCCTGGTGTGCATATCGTTTTTTCGCAGCATCAATCATTGCGTCAGCAATATCGACACCGATATAGGAAAAATCATCGTAACTCGTACGAAGATAATCGAACATCGCGCCATATCCGCAGCCAAGATCTGCGATAGAAAATGTTTGAAGCTGTATCAGCCTGCAAAGCTGGGTGAAGCGCAGTACCTGCCCTTCGGCACCATTCCAGTCAACGCCTTTGGGTGTTTCACCATGAGTCGAGAGCTTTTGAGTGTAGTAGTCAGACACCTCGGCCAGCAGCGCTTTGTCAGATAGACCGATGGCTTCAGGTCCGGATTTTGAAGTCATAATTTTCATTCACCTGTATCCAGACGTGCTCGTAAGGCATCCTCTATCCATTGGCTTGCACTAACCCCGGCTTCCAGGCTCGCGTCTTTTACACGGTTCTTAACGGCTGGACTAACGCCCTCAAGCTGGCCGTAATAGCGCGTACGCATCGAGCCCCCACGAGTGCCTTTATGCACAACGTCCATGTCAATAAAAGGGAGCGTTTCACCAACCGTGAAGTCAATGACATAAAAACAGTTCCCCAACGTCCAGGAAAGAGAAACGTCTTTTGCGGTCGACGGTACATATTCAAGTGGAGCATCGCATGCCCACAACCCGTTGTTCTGTATTGCCGCCTTGCCGTACTCGGTATTTTTCAGCCAAGGCGCGACACCTTCGTCGCCTATCAACACCCTCCCACCCGTCTTGGTGACCCGGTTCATTTCCGCGATAGCTCCGGGGATATCGGAAAACAAATTAATGCCGCCAAAATGATAGGCGGAATCAAAATAACCATCCGGGAAAGGCAGGGCCGACGCATTTGAAACGGAGAGATAAAGATTTTGCCGTCCTTGAGGGACCACACTAGCCATTCGACGAGAGGTAGCGGCAACCATCAAATCTGACAGATCCTGAGCGAAGAGCTCGCCAGTTTCGCCCAGCAGAGGGTAAATGTACTTCAGATCATCGCCTAATCCGCATCCGGTAACCAGAACCCGGTGACCTGACTCTATATTTAAACGCTCAATGAGTGCCAATCGAAAGCTACGCTCGTCTTGTGCAAACGTAGCAAATAGCCATGAGAGGAAATTATCATATGCGCCTTCCGAGTCATCTTGAGTGTACATCGCACGCGAGATGACATCTCCACCCGAGAGTTTGTCTGCTTCGACGAAAACAGGAATATCGTTGCCCTGTGCGGAAGAAAGCAACGAATATGAATGGCCGCACGCGCTGATCAGTTTCCCATCATGCGTGTGAAGAGGCTGATGCGTGACAGGACAGCAATAGGGTGAATGTGTCATGGGCTATCCTTACTGAATAAAATTAAGATTATGCATTTGATACGACCACGCTATGCGCCCCTGCCGTGGAGGTAGTGCTCTACAGTGGCAGGGGTTGAGTAGTTAAAGCCCAGGAAATCCTTCTGCGCTGCAGTCAGTGTTTCTGCGGCCATGAGCGAGGGCAAATCTATTTGCTGCTTAAAGTAAGGAACTGTGAACAGGTGATTGACCGCACGTCTGGGCTGCCGCGTACTGTTGTAACCACCGCGATGAAATAGCATGCAATCGAGGACAACAAATGACCCAGCCTTTGCCTCGACCTGCACAGCATTTCGACGTATGTATTCATCACTGGGAAAATTTTCCAGTCTGTGTGACGCCGGTAATACGAACGTACAGCCGTTGTCCAGAGTAAAATCGTCAATGCAATACAACGCATTGAGAGCGAGTGGACGAGACGACACGAAATGCTGGTAGGGAAGATCACGATGCCACGCCGCCTGATTGTAGGTTTCGCAGGCTGGATTGATGATGCCGTTTTGCTGGCTCAACATAAACTTCCCCACGATGAGGCTTTGCAGAACCGTGTTCAACGGAATATTCATCGCCAACTGTAGAAACGCAGGGTCCCCTTGAGCCAGGATCGCTCGAACAGTATTTAATTCATCGCAAGCTCGTAACCTTTCAGGTCCATATTTTGCTCGATAGCCTTCGGATACAGCTGCAAAACGCTGGGCAATATCCTGGATTTGCGCTTGCGTATACCCACACTCAACAACGGCATACCCGATTGCCCGTATCTGCTCAACTGCCGGATGATCCTGCCCCTGAGCCCGGAACCCGCCAAGAACTCCATAGGAAGGTTCTGATGACTCTTGCCTATCCATGCCGTGCCCTCAGTCCGCTTTTTTATAGATCGACTTGATAATGGTGTATGGGCGCTTCTTCACCTCGGTGAAGATCTTCGAGATATAAATCCCTTGGACCCCTATGAAAAATATGATCAACCCCGAGAAAAACCAGATCGATGCCACAACAGAGGTATAGCCCGTTGGCGGGGCGGATCCAATAAAATAGCGAAAAAGCAAGTATAGAATGAAGCAGGCTGCGGTGAACGAGATAGCCGCGCCAACATAGAATGTGAAAACAAGAGGGAGACTGCTGAAGGACGTTACGGCATTAACCAGGTGGCCCAGCTTGCTACGCAGCGAATAGGTCGTAGGACTACTGGCTTTTTTAGCAACCATTAAAGGACGCTGATCAAATCCGGTCAGTATCCACAGCCCCCCAATATTGAGCTCCCGCTCCTCATGCCGCAGCAGTGCCGCTACGTACTGCGCAGTCATGAGGCGTGCCGTGACAATATTGTCTGGCTGGGATATGCCTGTCAGCAACCGGAAGGCGCGATAAAAGATATTGCCGGTCAACCGCTCTACCCATCCGCCTTTACGCGTGCCTTGAACGCCATACACCACATCACAACGATGAGTGGCCATGCACTCAGCAAACAGAGTGAGCCACTCGGGGTCTTCCTCAAGGTCGCTGTCGATCAGAAAAACCCTTTCCCCCTTTGCCAAGCTCAATCCTGTCATCATGGCCTTGTGATGACCAAAATTTTTGGAGAGATCCACCACACAAACTTTTTCATTGGAGTCAGCAACGCCTTGAGCAACACTCAGGCTGTCATCTGGCGACCCGTCGTTGACCAGAATGATTTCATACTCATCGCCCACGAGGGCCTGGGCTGCAGAACCCGCACGCTGGCAAAACTCGTTTATATAGGATGTAGATTTATACAGCGTCGCAACGATGGACAACTTCATTTTACAAACCTCATGAAGCCTTTGGCAGACTGGCCGCAGTTCATTAAAAGGTCCAAGATAGAAACACCGTGCTCAAAAGCACCCCAGAGTTGCGGATATTCAGGATACCCGCTGTAGTCAAACCAGGTAAGCTTTACTCCAGCGTCTGAGAAAAGACTTGGCACCACGTAGTCCATTGCAGAGGGCCCCGAAACATATTCCGTAGCCTGCGCCTGCAGGCAAAGGTCTACCAGACGCTCAGTCTTCCCTTCTTTAAGATTAAATTCACTGGATGAGCGAATGACCGTGCGTATTCCGAGGTAGTTGCAAACCGCCTCCACCAGGCGTCGATTCAACGTAGACAGGTCCTGTGGCAAGCATTCCGTATATATTGGAACCAACCATGCCATCACCTCATCGAAGAACTTGGCACGTTTATAGTTTTGGCTCAATGCGTTCAGGTGATCGTTCGCCCACCCGCCCGAAACGATCTGGGTGTCTTTTATCAACTGATGATACTTCCCTTTCACTTCGACGGGGACAGTGAGCCATTGAAGTCCTTGGGGTGTTTTTATCTTGTTGCGGTTGCGCCAATCCCGACGCGTGTACTGCATATCATCATAAAGAATAAACTCATCGACTGCTGCGATAAGATCAAAATAACCCTTCCACGGCATGTAATTCGACTGCAAAATGGCAACTTTTTTCATCTTATTCCTGCCTTGTGGCGGCGTTCATTCCGTTCAACACTTCCGAGGATAACGGCCGAGAGCTGTAGACGATTTTAGGTAAAAGAGTAAACGATCGTTCTTCATCGTCTCCTTCTCCTTTCCGAAGGGTCACGACTACCGCCCGCTCATCCGGTCTACGTCGATGGGCACCCGCCTTGTACAGACTTGAAAAGTAATCATCGAACTTACCACTCCGGTAAGCATCAACATCACCGACTTCAACGGCAAATCTCGACTCATCTCCTAAAGAATGAGTGAGCATCCCGTTCCACTCATAGAAGCGATAGTTTCGATGGATCGCGTTGTACTGCTTCGTCTGATCATCGATGATCACGAAACTGGCGCGAGCGACGAGAGGATCATGTTTAAATTGACTTAAAATGATTTTTTGCTTTTGCCAATCGACGTAGAAGCCGACGTAACCCACCACCCCGTAGCTGATGCAAGCGGAAAGGATCAGTGATATCAGAAGGCGCTGAACTCTCTCAGTGGCACATGTGAGCAATGCTGTCATGATGAGCGCTACGCCCAAAGGCATCAGTAACTGGTGTCTTGAAGTCCATTCGAGGAACGTAGGAATATAGCCGAGTATCCAGTAAGGAATGCCACCCAGGACGAGCGCCAAAAACCCCGTACCGAACAATACGGTAAAATTAATAAGTGAAACCGGATCCCTGTGAATAAAAAACTGCCTGCGCAACGCATAATAGACAGGCACGAGCATGCAGAACATAACCGCAAAGTCCACCTTCAAATTGACAACATCTTTCAGCTGAGCTTTGATAGCCAAAGGAATCGCAATCAGACTGTAGCCCTGATTATAGCCTGCGTAAAAACCCTCTGGCTTGAAGAGCATGGTTTTCATCCCGAAGTACAAGAACGGAATGAAAAATAATTCCCAGCGGGATATAAAAAAACGCCACAACCCATTAAGGGTGTAACGCTCTTGAGTTCGGTACAAAAGGTCGAGCATTGGCAATGCGTAAAAAACCAACAGCGAGTTGCTATTAAAACTCAGAAAAAAAAGCGCCGCCGCAAGCACTCTATAGCGATCCATCGCCAGCCACGCAGCAAAAAACAGCGCGTAGCAGATCGAGTAAGGAAAATCGATCATGGCAACACGTGCCAGATTAAATGGCAACAGCATAAAGAGTAAAACAACTAAATACCGTGCTCTAATCCCGAATACGCCATTACGTTTTAAAATAGCATTCAGAAAAAAACCTGAGCCCCCCATTAAAACAAAGGTGAGAACCTTGTAACTCCACAACCCCAGGGACGTGAGACCTATGTGTAGGTAGCCGGCTAGATTAAAGAAAGCGCCAGCCTGTCGATAGTTTTCCAGAGTCACACTGGCACTGGTTTCAAACGTTACCCAGTCATCCCAAAATACCGCCGAGGGGATAAATAAAATGCCTCCATGCATCAACGCATACAAAACGCCAGCAAGAATTAAAAACTTTGCCTCACCTGAAGATGAGATACTTTTCGCCCCTGCCAAAATCAATCCTTAACCGTAGCTTTTCTGAATTAACAATCGCGCCCAACCGCTTGATTCAACTATCTAGGCGTCAATAGGGTTATTTCGGGATTTTGCGGGCGACAGTCTTTACAAGTCAACGCTTGCCAAGCGATTTAGCAAGCAACCTCATGCACCAGGCAGACCTGGAAAGATACAGCGCCGTGTCAGCGCCTGATGGCCGAGCAGAATCCAGAGCCTCGCTTCCAGGCTGGGTGCGATGCTTTTGCGGCACCGAACCCACGCCTACAACGCTTAGCCCGGCTTGCGTCGCTGCAGATAAAACCAGTCGACAATTTCACCGTCTGGGTTATAACCACTCACGATGCGACGCAGGTTTTTTCGGACCTGATCGTAATCATCCTTCTCCAACGACTCAAGGAGTTCTCCTATCAGCTCCTTCAGCGCCTCCCATGTGTAGCAGTCCTCGTGCGCGCTCATGATCATAGGGTGACGTGTCGCGGATACGTTGTCGCCGATCAAAAGCTCTTCATACAATTTCTCACCGGGCCTGAGGCCGGTGAACTCCAACGCTATATCACCATGCGGATTACGCTCAGAACGAATGCTCAAGCCTGACAAATGAACCATTTTTTCCGCCAGCGCTACGATTTTCACGGGTTCGCCCATATCCAGCACGAAAACGTCTCCCCCCTGACCCATTGAGCCAGCCTGAATCACCAGCTGTGCAGCCTCAGGAATGGTCATGAAATAGCGGGTGATATTGGGGTGGGTTACTGTAATCGGACCTCCAGCCTTTATCTGGCGATGAAAGACCGGGATCACTGATCCTGAAGAACCCAGAACATTGCCGAAGCGGACCATGGTAAAGCGGGTTTTGTTCAAGCAGGGAACATTGTCAGCTTTGCCGAAAAGAACCGGAGCGCTTTCCTGGCTCAACGCTTGCAATACCATCTCCGCCAAGCGTTTTGTACTACCCATTACATTGGTCGGCCTTACAGCCTTATCCGTCGAAACCAGCACGAAGTTACTCACGCCCGCCTGTATGGCCGTCTGTGCTGTATTCAGCGTACCAATGACATTATTAAGGATGCCTTCGGCAATGTTGTGCTCAACCATAGGGACATGTTTATAGGCGGCTGCATGGTAAACGGTGTCAACCTTCCATGCTGTCATGACCTCCAGTAATTTCCCGGCATTGCGTACGGAGCCAAGCACCGGCAGGAGCTGAACGGGCAAGGAGCTCCTGTTCGCATGCTGCTCCAGCTCGTTCATGATGCTGTAAAGATTGAATTCGCTGTGCTCGAACATCAACAGCGTCGTAGGCCCCTGCTCCAGGATTTGCCTACACAGTTCGGAACCAATCGACCCGCCAGCTCCGGTAACCAATACGACCTTGCCGACGATGCAATGCTCCAGCAGATCTTCCTGAGCAGGTACAGCATCACGCCCGAGCAGGTCGGCAATGTCCACTTCCTGGATGTCGTCAACCTTCACCCGGCCGCTGGCCAAGTCCATAAACCCGGGCACACTGCGCACATGCAGCGGATAACCTTCCAGGTACTCGAGAATTTCCCGGCGACGCGCACGGGTCGCCGATGGCACGGCCAGAAGAATCTCCTCGGCACCCGTGGCGTCGATCATCTGCTGGATATGTTTAGGCTTGTAAACCTGTAGTCCGGCAATAGTGCGTTTGCTGATGTTGTCATCATCATCAATGAACGCCACCGGTCGCATCAAACGCCCCATGCGTAATGCTGCTACCAGTTGATTACCGGCCGCACCGGCACCATAGATAGCAACCTTGGGGAGTCCGTCGTGCCGCGTAGCGAAAGGCACATGGAGAGTTCCCATGAACCAGTCACCTAAAAAATACTGGCGCATGAGTAATCGCAAGCCGCCGATCATGACGAGGCTCAGCCACCAGTAATTGAAAACGATTGAGCGCGGTACAACGACCTGATGGTCGCTGTACCAGTAGACAACAAGTGCCAGCAAGAGCGCAGAGAGGCTAACAGCCTTGCCAATGGTAATAAGCGCATCGTTGCCGAAAAATCGCATTACGGCACGGTACATGCCAAAACGGATGAAGATAGGAATCGTCAATACAGGCGCAGTGGCAAACAACCAGACGTGATTCGAGATAGGCAAATAGGCCGCGTCAAAACCCAATCGCACGACGAAGGCGAGCACCAACGCTATCCAGATCAGCACAATATCGGCGCCAACCTGCACAATCCGCTTGTTCTTGCGCGAAAGACCAAGCATTCGCGAGCGTAACTTCATCATCATCCCTCTGCTTCCAACAGACTCCGTGCCGCATTGTACGATTTCGACAGGCACAGAGTTGATGAAAAAACCGGTGTGTAGCAATTTTATTACAAAGCGTCCCGCCGACTTATTCGGCAGCTCCGGCTGAAAACTTGAATGCGAGTACAACCAGAGGGGCATACGCAAGAACCAATGCAGTCGTACCCTCCATCCCCCATACCCCGACAGCCATCGCCAGAGGCAGCAACCAGACGATATTTATCACCGCGACAGTGAGGGTCACTGGCAGGTGCCGCCCAAACCTGCGCGTCGCAAATTGGTAGGCATGAGAACGATGGGCCTCATATACCTTCTCGCCCCGAATCAAGCGATGTATCAGTGTCACTGTAGCGTCGACAATGAATACACCCAGCAGGATCAGCCAGCTCCACAGCAGGGAGGGCTCGGCCCAAGCCGCCTGCAGTGAAAGCAGAGCCAGAATGATGCCCAGAAAACCGCTTCCCGCATCGCCCATGAAAATGCGTGCCGGGGGAAAGTTCCAGAACAGAAAACCGGTAACAGCAGCAGCCAATAGCAAGGGGAACATAATCAACTCTGCGTGACCGGACATCGCATAGATCAGACAAGCCCCCAGGCAGACGCAGATGGCTTCAATGCTTGCGATGCCATCGATTCCGTCCATGAAGTTGTAAAGATTGAGCACCCAGACCAGATAAAAAGCCGCTAAAACTGCGCCAATCCACCCCAGATGAAACTCATGACCGAACATCAACAGCGGTGGCAGGCCGCCCATCCAGTAGAGCCCCCACGCGGCTGAAGTGAAATGCCCCAGTAGACGCCAACGAGCTGCGATATGCCCGTGATCATCCATAAAGCCAATGATCGCGATCAGGCCACCAGCGCCTGCCAAACCAATCACTGAGCGGGAGTCGGCAAGACCACTCAGACCAAGCGCAGCAAGGACGATCAGAAACGCCAGTACGATGGCGACGCCGCCGCCTCGGGGGGTCGGGATGACGTGGGAGCTGCGAGCGTTGGGAATGTCGATGATACTTTTTGCCAACGCGTACCTGCGCAAGCCTGCGGTCATCAATAACGACGCCAGTAGCACAAGCGGAACAAGCCACCATTGAGTCATTTCTTTGCCTGTTCCTGTGCATGCTTCTGGTAGGGACGGGCAGCCATAGACAAAGCCTCGTCAACATTTACCACGGGCGTCCAGCCTAATAACGAGCGGTTTTTTTCAATATCGACCTGTAGGGACCCGCAAAGGCGCTGGGACAGCGAACGTCTTCCCAACAGGGTCGCGGCCCATACAAGCAACACCGACGGAACCGGCAGCAAGCGCGCAGTTTTCCCCAGAGCACGAGCCATGCGTTTCAACAACATGGTTGTCGACAGGTCTTCGCCGTCACTGACCAGAAACGTCTGGTTGGCAGCGGCAGGATGCGTCATGCACGTAAGGATAAGATCGATCAGGTTATCCAGCGCTACGAGGCTGCGTCGGTTGTCGATGGCGCCGAAAGGAAGCGGTACCCCTTTGTCCAGCCAACGCATCATCGACAGGAAGTTCGCCTTGACCCCTGGGCCATAGACCAGTACAGGGCGAATGATCACCACCTCCAGACCCACTTGCTCGGCCAGCGCGCGCAGCCCCTGCTCCGCTTCCATCTTGGATACGCCGTACGGGTCGGCGGGAGCTGGAGTGTCATCTGCTCGATAAGACTGGCCTGGCGCAGTGCCCTCACCATTGACCTTGATGGAACTGATGAAGATGAAGCGCTTAACGCCTGCTGCCGCAGCCTGACGCGCCAGATTAAGGGTACCTTCGACATTGACAGCGCGAAAAGCTGCCAGAGGATCGGCTTCGGTGTCATTCATCACATGCACGCGCGCGGCCGAATGGATCACCACTTGCACGTCCTTGAGACAGTCTCCCCAGTCAGTCTTGCCATCCAGGCCAGCGATGTACTCAAGCGAGGCCCGCGGATCAAGCGCTGCCGAGACGTCACGTACAGCGGCTACGACCCTGTCGCCGCGCTTGAGAAGGTTGTTCAGCAATGCATTGCCAACAAAACCGGTGGCACCGGTCAATAAAACTGCAGTACTCATTGCTGGCTTGCCTTGCGAAGGGTTGCATCACGAAATAGGGATTCCAGGCGCATCAATAGATTGCCCTTGGCGTAGTGCTGCTCGTAATAGTGACGGCCCGCCTGGCCCATATCGTCGCGACGGTCCTTCGATGCATCGGCCAGCGAGCGAGTAATGGCAGCCAGCCCCTGTGCATCTCCGGAATCACAGGCAAAGCCTGCGCCTGACTCTTTTATCACTCGCGCCGCTTCACCATTGATCATGCCGAGCAGAGGCCTGCCGGAAGCCAGATAGGCCTGGACTTTGCCCGGGATGGTTTTTTCGAACACATCATTGGTTTTCAGGGAAACCAGCAAAGCGTCAGCCTGCGCGAACAAGCCAGGCATCGCCTCCAGCGGATGCCGCCCCAGCAAGTGCACATTGTCCAACTGACGAGCCGCGATTTGCTCAGCAATCCACTCGCTCATTCGCCCATCGCCAACGATCACCCAGCGCACAGATACGCTTCCACGTAGCGACTCGGCAGCATCCAGCACCGCGGGAAAGTCCTGAGCATCGCCCAGATTACCGGCGAACACGACAGTAAAGGCCTCGGGATCCGGCTTAATCAGGTCGCAAGCAGGTGGTGTAGAGGATGAAAAATCGTCTTCAGCCCAACTGGGGAAGTAGACCAGACGCTCGTTATTGATAGGTCGGGTGCAATAGCGTCGAACGTTCTCGATAAAGCCGTGAGACTGCAGCAGCAAGTAATCCGTGCGGTTGTAAATCCAGGACACGACCTTGCCGACAAGCCCCAGGAGCATTGGCTGCTTGAGCACACCAACCGCACGCAATGTCTCCGGCCACAAGTCCAGTACCCAGACAAAGACAGGTGCACGCTTCAGCCGCCCGATCACCAGTGCAGGAATGGCTGCCATGATGGGTGATACGGCATAGACGAAGACAGTATCAAATTCATGCTTACGCAGCTTGAACGCGCCAAGGGTTGAGGCGCTGAAAAAGAACGAAAGATAATTCAGCGCCAGGCTGATACTACGTTTGCCCCTCGGGATCAGCGGTACTCTCACCACTTCAGCACCACAGTAGGCGCTAAATGCTTCCGGTTTTTCGCGAAACTGCTCGAACACGGCTCCTTCAGGATAATTGGGCAACCCGGTCAGTACGGTAACCTGATGGCCTTTTTCCGAAAGATCGCGAACCAGATCATTGATCCGCATGTTCTCTGGCCAGAAATACTGCGTAACGACCAGAACTCTCAAACTGCTTTCACACATGCTTACTACTCGAATCAGTATTGCTTCCAGACGACGCGATTCACGTAGTCGGTGTAGCTATGCAGTATACGCACGACCTTGTCCGAAACGTTGGGCATGCTGTAGTCAGCGACCAGACGCAAGCTACGTGCATCACCTCGCCCCTGGCTTTCAAGAACACAAAGTCCTTGCAGCACACGCTCGGTTTCCAGTCCGACCATCATCACCGCCGCCTCCTCCATCCCTTCAGGACGCTCGTGCGCCTCGCGGATGTTCAGTGCAGGAAAGTTCAGGATGGAGGACTCTTCGCTGATGGTGCCGCTATCGGACAGCACGGCTTTTGATTCGAGCTGAAGCTTGTTGTAGTCCTTGAACCCTAGCGGTTTCAACAAGCGCACATTGGCGTGAAACTCTACACCCATGGCGTCAAAACGCTTTTGTGTCCGAGGATGCGTCGACACAATGACCGGCAGTCCAAACTGCTCGGCTACCGTGTTGAGCACGTCAGCCAGCTTGAGGAAGTTTTTGTCCGAATCGATGTTCTCTTCCCGGTGCGCACTGACCACAAAGAACTTTCCGGACTCGAGACCGAGACGCGTCAGGACATCCGAGTTATCGATCCCCTCACGGTAGTAACCCAGTACTTCAAACATCGGGCTACCGGTCTTGATCACCCGATCGGCAGGCAGCCCTTCGCGCAGCAGGTAATCGCGGGCGATGGTGCTGTAGGTAAGGTTGATATCCGCCGTGTGATCAACGATACGCCGATTGATTTCCTCAGGCACACGCATATCGAAACAGCGATTGCCTGCTTCCATATGAAAGGTGGGGATCTTGCGACGCTTGGCGGGCAAAACAGCCATGCAGCTATTCGTATCCCCCAGCACCAGAAGCGCCTCGGGTTCAATCTCAGCCAGTACGCGGTCAACAGCAATAATCACATTACCAATGGTTTCTGCACCACTGGCGCCCGCTGCATTAAGGAAATGATCAGGCTTGCGTATGCCGAGGTCCTGAAAAAATATCTCGTTAAGTTCGTAGTCATAGTTCTGGCCGGTATGCACCAGAATGTGATCGCAGTGCTCATCCAGGGCCGCCATCACGCGCGACAAACGAATAATCTCCGGTCGTGTACCTACGACAGTTACAATTTTCAGCTTTTTCATTTCAATATCCTGTCAACAGCGGCTCAGGCTTCGGTACCGACGGGGCGGGCAAAAGTGTCCGGATGCTCGCGATCAAAAATTTCGTTAGCCCAGAGCATCACAATCATCTCGTCATCACCGACGTTGGTGATGTCGTGCGTCCAGCCAGGTACTGTCTCGACGATCTGCGGTCGCTCCCCCGTGGTGAACAACTCATAAAACTCACCAGACACGATGTGACGGAAACGAAAACAGGCATTGCCTTTGATGACCAGAAACTTTTCAGTTTTCGAATGGTGGTAGTGCCCGCCGCGGGTAATACCGGGGTGCGCGGTGAAGTAGGAAAACTGACCCGAATCGCGGGTCTTGAGCATCTCTACGAACACGCCACGGGGATCGGCGTGCCGTGGGACTTCATAGGTAAATCGCTCAGGAGGCAAATAGCTGAGATAGGTCGAGTACAGCGCCCGAACCAATCCGGTGCCCACCGGCTCTGTGACCATCGACTGGCGGCTGTCGCGAAAGGCGTACAACTGCTGCGAAAGATCGCCAACGCTGATCGAATATTCAGGTTCGACGCTGACAAAAGGCTGGTCTGCGGACGCACCGTCCATGATCGCCATGAACCGGCTAACAACGTCATCAATGTAAACCAGAGAAATCAACGCAGACGAGTCATTGATGCTGATAGGCAGATCGCGAGCAATATTGTGGCAAAAGGTCGCTACAGCCGAGTTGTAATACGGGCGCGCCCATTTGCCAAACACATTGGGCAAACGGAACAGGAACACCGGCACCTGATGCGCTGCATGCAATGCCAGAAGCGCCTCTTCAGCACCCCGTTTGCTGCTGCCATACGGGTTTTCCTGCCCGGCCTGAATGGACGAGGTGTACAAAACAGGCACCGGCCTTCCACAAGCCGCAACAGCATTGCACAACGCCGTGGTGAGGTCGGTATTACCGGTACGAAACTCTTGAGGATCCTGAGGGCGGTTGACGCCTGCCAGGTGAAAAACAAAGTCAGCCTGTGCCACGAGCTCCGGAAGGCTGTCCATGCTATCTGCACGGGTATAACTCAGCACTTCCACATCGGTACGCTCACCCAAACGGGCGACGAGATTCTGACCGACAAATCCATTGGCGCCGGTAATCAGGACTTTCATCCTCACTCCTCCGGCGTGGCGTTTTCGCCACGCTGGATAGCACGCATGAAGTCAAGCTTAAGCAACAGGCGCTGCATACCTTCAACATCCAGCCGCTCGGTATTGTGAGAGTTGTAGTCTTCAGTGGATGAAATCCTGGTTTCACCCTGCTCTACAAACTTGGCGTAGTTCAGGTCACGCAGATCCGGCGGAATACGGTAGTACTCACCCATGTCTTCAGCGCACGCCATTTCTTCGCGGCTCAACAAGGCTTCATACAGTTTTTCGCCATGCCGGGTACCGATGACCTGAATCGGGTGATCGGGCTTACCCACCAGACTGGTCAGCGCCTGGGCAAGGGTCTGAACAGTCGCAGCTGGTGCTTTTTGTACAAACAGATCGCCGTTGTTTCCGTGTTCAAACGCATACAGAACCAGGTCTACAGCATCCGAAAGCGTCATCATGAAACGCGTCATGTTGGGATCAGTCAGCGTCAGCTCTTTGCCAGCGCGAATCTGCTCGATGAACAGCGGAATCACCGAGCCACGCGACGCCATGACGTTGCCGTAACGCGTGCCGCAGATCACCGTCTTTGTATCGTCGATATTACGAGACTTCGCGACCATGACTTTTTCCATCATCGCCTTGGAAATACCCATGGCGTTGATCGGATAAACAGCTTTATCGGTGCTCAGACAAACGACGCGGCGCACCTCATTCTGAATCGCAGCTTCCAACAGGTTCTCGGTGCCAATGACGTTCGTCTTGACCGCTTCCATAGGATGGAACTCGCATGACGGGACCTGCTTGAGCGCAGCAGCATGGAAAATATAGTCAACCCCGCGCGTCGCGTTAAGCACGCTCTGATAATCGCGCACGTCACCAATGTAGAACTTCAGCTTGCTGCTGGCGTACAGCTTGCGCATGTCGTCCTGCTTTTTCTCATCACGGCTGAAGATCCGGATTTCAGCAATGTCCGTGTCGAGAAAACGCTTGAGAACAGCATTGCCGAAAGAGCCGGTGCCGCCTGAGATCAACAGCTTCTTTGAATCAAACATGCGTACCGCTCCTGTCCAACCGTTCTATATGCACTTTTTGCCCTGCCTCATCAAACCGCCATTTTAGGTGGCGGGCCGGGTTACCAGCAACAACGGAAAAGGCCTCCACATTTTTGGTGACCACCGATCCTGCCGCAACAATTGCTCCATCACCGATACTGAGACCATTCAGGATGATTGCACCGTGCCCCACCCAAACATCACGGCCTAGTGCCGTATGCCTCCACTCCTCACGCCCACCATCCCGCATCGTGACCCCTGGGCAACCAAATGCGTGGTCGCCTCCGACGATCGCAACGTTATTGGCAAGCATCGTATAGGCCCCAATCGTGATATCTCCATCGAGATAACAGCCCGAACCGACATAACAATATTCACCCAGGCTTACCTTATTAGGGAACACAAACAATCGCCTACCGAGACGAACTCTCGCGCCCACGCGTCTAAAGCGATAAAGAGCCCGCAACTGAAAACCTGTATAGAGGAAAAGTATAAAACGCTTGATCACTTAGTCACCCGCAATTGGCATGTGTCTGGATGCAGCGGACCACCAGGCATTTTCGCTGATCAGATTTTCGAGCATTGTGGCCAAAGTGTCGAAGCGGTAAACCAGCAAATCCTCACCAAAGTAGATGACAGGGAGGAAAGAGGGCTCATCGCACACCAGAATAGGGCCATAACCCTGAACATCATAAAAGGCAGTCGAGTTTATTGTGACGAAAACAGGACGATAGCCAGCGAGATCAGCCCAATCCCTAACCTGCCTGACGTGGTCAGATTGTTCCGTTGGCGCACTGTTAGGATGAATCTTTATGAACAGTGGAAGCTTTGCCGAGGTGCAGAACGCTTCAAGAAGGCGTTGTGTTTCAGCAAGCGCCTCAGCTTCCGCAACACAATTGAAAACCATGAAGTTCTGATCCAGTAGCACGATCGCTGGAGGGAGATTTCGAGCGGCGTCGGCGGAAGCAAGAGGCAACGTTGAGTTTTTACTTCTCCGTAGGCCTGGATTCATACGCGGGCATCGCTGCCGGTAAAAATTTGACTGCGCGATGTTCACACCCTTGAATTCGCTGTAAGCGACATAAGGCGAATATAGCCCAACACCATGGGCGGTATTCACCACCTCTACTCCACCGTCCATAAGACGTTCGTACATGGCGACTGCGCCCACCTCGAATTCGTCACTGGTACGCACTTCGCGCACGCCCATAGCAATTAGCTCGCGCGCATAACGCTGATAAGCCAGTGTTTCAAGGCGGACGATATGGGCATCAAGCTTGTTCCCCCCCAACAACAAACGCGCCAGTGAGATAAAAGGATATGGCAAACCTACAAATTTCACTTTTGCCCCACGTCGCCGCATGGACCTGAAGAAGCGAAACTGGCGAGCAACGCCGTAGGGGAATGGGTAGAGCATCAGGGTGGACTCGAAGACCTCCTCAGGGTACATCGCTTCAGTGACGTCAACCCACCCCCTGACGACAGTGTCTGAAGTGCGAACTCGCGACGGTATCAGTCGGAAGACCCTGTGAAAAATAATCTTCATTGCGATCGACAGTCGCGCAGACCTTTCGACATGCGAGCCAGGAGCGTCCCCAACGCTGTGAATGGATAAAGCATCAGTACCAACAAGGGCGCGTAAAACGAAGATCGAGTCATCACGACCATGCACTTCTGCCACGTCATAAAGGTGCTCACTGACATAATAGACAAGCGCTGCAATATCTTTTACGCGAGAAGATTTCAGCGCGTACAGATTCACTAACACCTTGTGATCTACACCCTCAAGGCGATGCCGACGCGCCAACACCTCACAGACGTCGTAGAATAAATCTGTCTGAAAGATGCTCAATGCGTACTTAGCACGTATATCAACAGCTTGAACAACCGACCCATCTGTCAGTACGCAGTATTCCAGGCTCATCTTACAAATCCTTCCGCCGAACAAGAGTCGCCAAGATCGCTGAGTAAATCATTACGAAATGGGGGTGCTTCAGGAAGTTCTGGAACATTGAGGGGACCAAAAAATACATAATAATCGCCCCCATCATCCAAACGTGTTCAGGGCGTGCGCGGCGAATGTTCGGAAACACCAGCGCCAGAAAAATTATCAGCCCCAAAAAACCCTGCCGGACGAGAATGTCCAGATAGGTGTTGTGGAACGAAGCGGCGCCGTGATTACCAACGCGCTCATCCAGCAATACCGCTCCACTCCCGAGGTAAGGCGAAACCTCAAAGAGACGCCAGGCTGAGGAGTAAACCTCCGCGCGATCAGAAAACAAGAAGAGTCGTACGAAAAACTCCGCCCCCATATCCGCAGTCGGCAATAGCACTACTGCGCTGATAATCAAAAATACCAACCCTGCCAAAAACGAAATAATACGCGCCCGCCATCCCATCTTGAAGAGAATGAAAATCAGCGCAAATCCCAGCGCAAACAGTGGCGTTCGAGAAGTGGTCATAAAAGCGGCTATCAGGCAAACGGCCGCCAGGACAAAACGACGCTCGACGAAAATGCCCAACAGAAAACCCAACCCAAGCATAAATGCCAAATAATTCGGCCAATCAGGGAAATAATTGGCACCCCAGAGACGATAATCGGCCACAGAGAACATTATCAATCCGACCTGGTAAGGGCGTTCAATAAAAAACACCAGCATCACGAGCGTTGCAACCACACAGATGCCCGCAAAAAGCCCTTTGAAAAATCGTTGTAAATCAGGAACCAAAGAACCGAAGACAAAAAAACCATAAAACAGGATTGAACCTGCAATCTGCCGTTCGCCGATGTAATACCCTGAAAGGCCGAGGTAACTGGATAACGCAGCGCTCAACATAGCGAGGGTGATAAGCAACTGTATTCGCAACGGTATGGGTTGTCGCCCGTAAAACAGCATCGAGCCAAAAACTGCGAACGCTATCCAATAATACGGTACGCCTGGATACGCAAAAGGAAAAGCAAGACAGAATCCGGCCAACCATGAATGACGTTCAGAGAGAGTTCTTGTCGAAGAAAAAAGCAGCCTCATGCGTTATACCTACGACGAGTAAATACAGACGTTGCAGCAAATAACAACGCAAAAGAAAAGCAGGAAGTCCATGCTGCCGATATAGCCCCATACAGAGGGACCAGGTACCAATTCAGAACACCACTGAGCAACGCGACAGCACCGATCATCCACGCCAAAGCACGGGTCTGGCCATAATACAGACAATAACTGCTGGCTATTCTGTACATTCCATTGAAAAACATGGCAGCAAACAGCCAGGGTGCAAAACCCAACGCCTGCCAGTAAGACTCCTGATCCATAACGATTACAACGCCCTTAAAAGCTAGAAAACTTACCAAACACAGTACGGATAGAGATGCTGAATAAATAAAAACCAGACGGCCAACCTCCATTGTTCGAGCGTCTTTATCACCGAGGACCTTATAAAGCCAAGGCGTGAAGGCCTGAACAAATCCACCAGAAGCAATATTTACCAGCTGTGAGACCTGAAAGGCCAGCGCGTAATAACCTGCGATGGCGACACCGAGTACACCGGTGATAATAAATCTATCCAGCATCGCCATTCCCCAACCGGCTATCTGGTAAGGGACCAGGGGGAGCCCATAGGCTAATGCTTTCTTCAGGTAAGCGCGGCTTAATGAGAGCGTTAAATAGCCCTTAACGCGCAACCCATACACAGACATGAGGCCACCGACAATAAACACCAGTGCTTGGCCGTAAACGGCACTTTCCCATCTACCCCCCCACATATTTAAAAGCGCGACGGGGATAACAAGCTGAAGACCACAATAAAAAAGCATGTAGAAAAGATAAGGTCGTGGAGCACCCTCAGACTGCCACACCACTAAAATAACTTGTTGAAGCGCCTGCCCTAGCGCGCCCAAAAGTGCTACAGGCAATACGTACAGAGCAGCCAGCCAATAAGAAGAAACGACGGCCCCCACCAAGACCGCAACGACGCAGCAAACCACACCGCTCATCAACAACATCCAGACAATACTCGACAGGTATAAAGGCCGCTGTTCTGGTTCTGCAGAAAAAAAATCCCTCTGAAAAGCCGCAACCAACCCTAATCCCAGAACCTGACTGGAAAGCGCTACAACGGCCATAAACAATGTCTGAGTTCCCAGCGCTTCTCCGGGGAGGACATAGGCACAATAAAAAAGCAGGAGCAGCTGCGCACCTGATGCAAACCCATTAGAGGCAGTATAAATAACCGCTGCGCCGCCTATTTGTTTTAGACTCATTATCAATACTCAGCACACATTGATTGAACACTGCACTAGCACAACCGGTTAATGGCTGAAACTTAACGGCAACTGTTTGCGTAATTATCTATGGACGCATGCACGCCAGATAATTCAAAGCCAACTGCCAATCATCAGCAGTGTCGATATCAAGCGCCTCCGCCCCACTGCGGGTAACAAGTGGCTGCGTACCCGGAATCAAGAATCGTTTGTGACGGCGAAGATCCTGCGGACTAATCAAATAAAGAGATCCCGTCAACGTATAGGCTGGCGTGAGGTCTTGGGACCTCTGGGCTACATCGTCCCATCCCAGAAAAGGGTCGAGTGAAGATTCGATAATTTTGAACGTCCACGCAGGATGAACTGCCGCTGCGCATACGCTTACCACAGGCGCCCGACTGGAAACGAACAGTTGCACAGCAGAACTCATCGACTCAGAGGTCCGAAACGGCGAGGTAGGTTGAAGTAGCATGACGCCATCAACCTCCCCATGAATAGCCTCGTAGTGCTTGAGGACATCCATCACCACGTCATAGCTGGTAGCGGTATCCGTTGCTAACTCAGCACTCCGCAAATAGGGGACAGACCCGCCGAACTGTTCAGCAACACTCGCGATGTTGCTGTCATCCGTCGTGACGACTACATCAATGAACTCACCACTACTAAGAGCGGCCTCGAGTGTCCAGGCGATTAAGGGCTTTCCACCTAACAGCTTTATATTCTTGCCAGGTAAGCGCTTGGAACCGCCACGCGCCGGTACAACTGCAAGGATATTCATCTGAGGTTTACAAATGTTTGGAGCATTGAAAGACCCACTTTGCCGCTTTTTTCGGGGTGGAACTGAGCCCCCCAAACATTGCCATTCTCAATCACGGCAGCGACCGGCGCTCCTCCATACATGCAATCAGCTACCCGATGCTCGTCAGAATCAGGGACCGCCATAAACGAGTGAACAAAGTAAACAGCATTGTTCTCTCGCTGAGTTCCATGTAGCAGCGTGTCATTCCAACCGTCACGCCCCGACGCAGGCTGCAGATCGCGCCAACCTATGTTCGGTACTTTCACGGACTCTCCGCTCACACCCTTGCGAGGAATGGGCAGCACGCTACCAGGAATCAAACCCAGTCCTTCAACAAAACCAAATTCGGTACTGCTGTCGAGTAACAACTGCATACCTAGACAAATACCCAACAGCGGATTCCCCGTGCGAGAAAAATCTCTCAGACCGTCGGCTAAACCATGCTCCGACAATATCGCCATCGCGTTAGCGTAAGCGCCGACACCAGGGAGCAACACCTTACCCGCACAGGCGAGCTGCTCAGGCGTAGTGACGAGCTCAACCTGGGCGCCGCAATGCTCTAATGCCCGCCGTACGCTAAGAAGATTACCGACACCATAATCAACCAGGCTGATTACATTACTCATAGTCACGCACTCTTACTCCACCCGCTAATACCTGTCGGCGAATATCTGCCAGTGATTCGCGGTTGTAATGCAGGATGTCCGCCATGGCAGCAGCATCGGCGCCAGACGCAACCGCCGCAACAATATCATCGGCCTTCCCCATTCCCCCGCTGGCAATTACCGGGATATCGACCACGCTGCTCACCGCCCGAACCAGAGGCAGATCAAAGCCTTTGCGGGTTCCCTCTTGGTCGACAGAGGTCAACAGAATCTCTCCAGCACCCAGCGCCATACCCTTGGCCGCCCACTCGACAACATCAAGTCCGGTACTTTCCCGACCATTGTCAGTAAACACTTCCCAGCGATCAGGGCCCATCCGTTTCGCTTCAATGGAAAGAACCATGCACTGGCTTCCAAAGCGCCTTGCGATTTCGGTAATGAGTGCGGGCTGATTCACCGCCGCAGTGTTAACTGCAACCTTGTCAGCACCGCATCGCAACAAATGGGTAACATCATCGACAGAGCGAACGCCTCCCCCCACCGTCATGGGAATGAAAACATTCTCTGCCGTTTGCTGAATCAAATGGCCAAGGCTGTTACGCCCGTAGAGGCTGGCCACACAGTCCATGTAGATAAGCTCGTCAATACCCTGCTCGTAGTACTTCGCAGCGAAGTCATTAGGGGGGCCGATGATCCTCAGCCCCTCCAGATGAATCCCCTTTATCAGGTTGGCGCCTTTGACATCAAGGCGCGCAATGAGGCGGGTATTACTCATGCACCAAACCCTTGCTGATCCCAAGGCGTATGACGCAACTTCCATTCACCGTCCACTACATGCCAGAGGTGTGGAGAGCGGAAGCGATCGCAGATCGCCAAAAACTCTTCACGGTCCATGCTGATGTAGTCCAGGAATTCTTTCTCATAACGAGCCGGGTATTCACCCTCGTAGCGACGCATGAGCGCGCACGCTTCTTCCTTGTCAATGTGATGGTTTCGGATTTCCTGTGCGGAATCCATCATGGTCCGACCGACACCAAATTTGATCCAGCGGGTGAAGTAGAAGAAGCCATCTACTTTGTCGTCGAGGCTGTTGTACTTTGAGTATGTCCCTTCCGTCCGGACTGGATTAGCCTCGAACCCGGTGTTCTCAACGGCATAATAGTAAGCTTCCTGCGGCACCCACTTTTTGTAGTACCCCAAGTATTTGAAATCAATCCCTTTGCGCTCCAGAACATCAGGGGGCATTGGCAAATAACTTTTCAAATCCACCAGTGGAACACCTTCATCCAGGTATTTCCCGATCTGCTGGCCGCCTAGATAAATGTCCCTTACATCTGTATCGCCAATATAATCCAACGAGAAACCTTCAGCTTCTGCTGACTCGCTGGCAGCAGCATAGCTAGACGTCTTGTGGGAGATTTTTTCGCCATACTCACCCGGCATTTCCCCGTAGAAAATCAGCGGAATATTGAGCTGAGCGGCCATTTTTGCAACGAACGTCTTTTGCCCGAGAATAAAAGGCTGAAAAGGGTGAAGAAGATTAATAGTCGCGTTACGCGTCAGCAGGCGGTGAATTTTACCGTTGGGTGTATAGAGGAAGTTATCGAAACCGCCGACATGCAGCCAGTTCTGAAAATTCTTCCAGCCGATATCGGTATACAAATGCGGAGACCAGGTAACGGTAAGCGGGTTCATACCGTACTTATATTTCAACAGGTGCGATTGCATGGCACTGTCTTTGCCGCCACTGCCACCTACAATGCAGTCGTACGAGCCGTCAGACTTCCGGTACTGGTTGCATAGCTCCTGCAACTCGCGCTCGCGCTCGTCCCAGTCGATTTCACCGGTTTCCTTGAGCTTGTTGAAACGACACGCATGACACACGCCTTCTTCGTCAAAGCTCAACGTTGTTTTGGTCGAGCTATGGCTATGCGCGTACTCGTTGCTCGACATCGGCTGCTGATTAGACATGTTGCAGATTTTGCAAAATTTCACGTCACGCGGAAGTCCGTAGAAGACTTCCAATTCACCCACAGGCTTGGAGAATCTGGACAGATCAGTGGACGAACTAGGGGTAATTTTCAAATCATTCTCCAATCATAAAACGTGTTCAAACCAGGTACTGGCTTCGGGCTTTCTGAAGATCATCAGGCCTGCCGACATCCAGCCAGGGCTCATGCATCGGATAGGCAATGGTGCTCTGCCCCATGCGCTGTATTCTCTCGAACAGCGTTGGCATATCACATTGCTCACCCGCGATCAGTTCATCAAGCACAGTCGGAGCCAGAACGTATATACCAGCATTGACATGAGTACGATGCACGGGCTTTTCATCAAAGCCGATGATGTTGATACCTTCAGTGCGCACTACACCGAAAGGGTTCTGCCATTCATGCAAACGAACCGCCATTGTGGCTTTTGCACCATGACGAGTATGAAAATCAAGCATCTCACCGTAACGAATGTCGCTGAGTACATCACCATTTGTGACGACAAAGGGCTCGTCCGGGCGAGGATTCAAGAGACTGATCGCACCGGCAGTCCCAAGTGGAGACTCTTCATGGAGGTAGCGAATTTCTACCTCCCACTGTTCCCCATTCCCGAAATACTCTTCGATAATGTGGCCAAGATAATGTACGGAGACGATAAAACGACGGAATCCTTCACTTTTAGCCCGCTCGATGATTCGCTCCAGCATTGGCTTGCCGCCGACCGGTAGCATCGGTTTGGGACAATCTTCGGTCAAAGGCAAGAGACGCTTTCCCAACCCGCCAGCCATGATCACCATGGTGTTTGGTCGATTCGCAGGCTCAATTACCTCATCCCACAAATGCAATCCGACGACGCGACGTTCCGCATCGACTATCGGCAATTGGTGAATTTTGTTGGCGTGCATCAAATGCAGGACCATCTCACGGCCGATTTCCGGCGGCACAACCAACGGTGCCTTGAACATGATGTCCTGAACGGCACTTTCGAGCTTCAGCCCTTTTAGCAACGCACGCCGCACATCACCATCAGTGACACTTCCCTGCAGACGCCCTTCAGCACAGACAACCAGCACGATTTGTAATCCGGACTCGTCAAGATTGCTGATGGCCTGTTGAATAGTGGCCCCGGCTGGCAGCAGCACACTGCGCCACAACTGATTATCAACTGGCTTCATGATTTCTTCGGCTGAACATTATGTCTCGATTCCTTGATTCGTACGGGCGCCCCCAGAATGACCTGTCCATCTGGAATATCTCTGACGACAGTGACGCCAGCGCCCACTACAGCTAGCTCCCCAATTGCGATGCCTTGAATTACGGTAGCACCGGCAGCGATGAAACTTCCATCACCAACAGATACGCTGCCGCAAAGCACAGAGGAAGGGGCAATGTGCGCATGACGACCGATTATACAGTCATGGTCGATTACAGCCCCGGTATTTATGATCGAGTTACTGCCTATACGAGCATCGGCCTGAATAATCGCCCCAGCCATGACCTGCACGCCATCATCCAGATACGCCGTATGATCGACCCAGGCCGCAGGATGGATCACCGAGGGAAGAGTGAATCCCCGCGCGATCAACGCTTCATACAGTTTCTGCCTACGAGTCCCGTGTACCAGTTGCCCAAGACCATTGACGAGCAGTACCTCAGAAGGATTCACACTCTGCAAGGCCTCATCACCGCCTAAAATCGGGATCCCCCTCCACACTCCCCCTTTATCAGCGCCTAATGCAGGGTCACACACACCAGCAACTTCAGCCCGTAAAGAGTGAAGCAATGAAAGTAATACCTTTGCGTGCCCGCCAGCACCCATAATGATCACCGGCAGAGGTGCCTCGTGATTGCGCGACAAGATCATTCGATAATCTCGCCAGGCTCATAAGCTCTGCTTGCAGGACAGCCAATTTTTTCCCATAACAAAACGGCTGGCAGACCTGCACCGCAACGCGCAGTGGTGAGGTCATCACGGACAAAGGTTTGTCCCGCCGGAATTGCGCGCGCGGCCACTACTTGTTGTTTCGCCGCCAGACGCGTATCCCATTCAGTGGGATGTGGCGCCTTTCTCCCATCCCCCAGAATTTTTTCCAGGGCGCGGATACGACTAACCATTTCCCTGAGCTCGGCGGGTTCAAGAGATGCCTTGTGATCTGGTCCCGGCAGGGATCTATCCGTCGTAAAATGCTTCTCTATCACTTTTGCACCACGCGCTACGGCAGCTACGGGTACCAGCAACCCCTCCGTATGATCGGAATAGCCAACCGCAAGCCCAAAGGCATGCTTGAGGGTATCCATCGCACGCAGGTTAACTTCCTCCAATGGTGTTGGGTACTGCGAAGTGCAATGAAGCAACGTTACAGAATCCACCAGGAGCTTCTGGGCGTCTGGTTGACTCCAGTACTTCCAGACCTCCTCCATACTTGCAGGCTCTCGCTCATGCCCCTTGGCATGGGCAATTATCGCCAGACCTTGTTCGACCTCACTCAATGTAGCCATGCCAGTGGACAAGACCAGTGGTAACCCTGTACGAGCGAACTTCCAAAGCAGCGGGCCATTAGTCAACTCCCCAGAAGGGACTTTAAATAAAGGAATTTTCAAAGTGGCCAGAAAATCGAGACTATCACCATCAAATGCAGTGCTCAGAAAGTCGATCCCACGCTTATTGGCATGAATTAAAAGATCACGATGCCACTCTCGAGGAAGCTCAAGCTTTTTGAGCATCTCGAGCTGACTCTCGGACTGATCAGTTGTCCGCTTTTGATAACCGGCTTTCGGCGCTTTGACCGACGCCAGCTTACGGGCGTCAAAAGTCTGAAACTTGACCGCATCCGCTCCCGCGTCGGCAGCGATATCCACAAGCTCGAATGCTCGTTCTCTATCGCCGTTATGATTAACGCCTGCCTCGGCGATAATGTAGACCGCATCTTTATTCTGTGTATTCATTTGTCAGCTCAAGTCATGGAAGGTCTTTTGTACCCCAAGATCGCAAGTGCTGAGCACCTCGACAATGCTACGCGCGGCATCACCCTCTCCATAAGGATTTACTGCGGAGTTGCATAAGGCTGAGAAGTCAGCGCTTAGGGCTGTATCGAGCGCCTGAGTAACGCCCTCCACGGTTGCAGCGCAATGGAGGACAGAGTCAGCGCACAAGCGACCTGCCTGGCGGACACCCACATTTACCGTAGGTACGTGAAAGGACGGCACCTCTATGATGCCACTGGACGAGTTGCCGACCACCGCACCTGCTAGCTTTACAACGCTCAAATAACGACGAAACCCAAGGGAAGGAATGGCCAGAACCTGATCTGGCCGTGCGGCCGCGTAGGCCTCCAACACAGGAATGATTGCTCGACCGCCGTTGTCAGCATTGGGGTAAGTGATAATTATCTGGTAATCCGTGAATTGGTCCAAAGCACTCAGAATATTCATGAAGCTCCCCACAGGGTCTTCATTGGCCAGAGTAACCGGATGGTATGTGACCAGCAGAAAAGGTGGACGAAGGTCAAAACCAAGACTTTCGCCAAGTTCCTCCAGCGACATCAATGGAGTGCGCTTGAGGTGATCCAGTCCCACCGCACCGACATTGAATACACGTTCAGGAGCCTCACCCATCTGTATCACTCTGGCCTTATAGGGCTGAGCGGCAACGAAATGCAGGTAAGCCATTTTTGTCAACGCATGCCTGATGCCGTCATCGTAAGCTCCCTCAGTTAGCTCGCCACCATGTAAATGAGCGATAGGGATACGCATGACCAAAGCGGCCTGGGCAATGCTCAACGCTTCGAACCTGTCTCCCAATACAACCAGCACATCGGGCCGCAAACGATCAAGGGCGTCAGCAAAACCAATGGCACCAAGCCCCATTGACTTCACCACCCCGACGGCAGTATCCGACGACAGCAGCATTTCGACCTTGGCATCGATAGTGAATCCATCACTCTCGACCAGACGCCAGGTTTCACCAAACTCCGGCGACAGGTGCATGCCACCTACAATAGTCTGCAGTTCAAGAGCTGGATCCTGCCTGACTTCCGACATAAGCCAGTAAAGTAGACCATATTCAGCTCGGGTTCCTGTGAAAACTGCAACTCTGCGCGCCATTATGCTTCCCGCTCAGAAACACTACTGGGAAGATTAACGACGCGAGACTCGAGCCACTGCGCATTACTAAGATCGCCTTGCAAACAATGCTCGTAAGCCTTCAATCGATTCATTAGCGTCCAGATCGGACGCGTCATGACACCCTTTTCATTGGTAAATTTCAACAGCTCGTCCCGCTGCGATGGATCCTCGCAGACAACAGCATTGAGCCAATAGTTTGAACGACATCCGTCGGGCTCAATGACAAATTGCAACGCACTGCCAGCAAGCTCTTCCGCGTAGGCATGCGCCAATGAACGCTTGGCCGCGACAAAGCCCTCCAGCTGTTCTAACTGAGCACAGCCAAGTGCGGCGTTCAGATTCGGCAGGCGGTAGTTGTATCCAATTTCGTCATGTACATACTCATAGGGGTGGGGCTGCTTCGCGGTGGTAGTCAGGTGCTTGGCTTTGCTACCTAACACCTCATCGGCAAGTATCATGCCCCCGCCACCTGTAGTGATGATCTTGTTTCCGTTGAAACTGAGGGTCCCGACAAGCCCAAACGTACCGGTGTGGCGACCGCTGTAAAGGCTCCCAAGAGATTCTGCAGCGTCCTCAACAAGCGCAAGCCCCCACTTTGCGCAAACTGAAACCAGGCCATTCAGATCCGCCGGGTGTCCAAAGGTATGCATTGGTAAACATGCGCGGATCGGCTGGCCATTCTTGCGCAATCTGCAACCACCATCGGAATCAAGGAAAGCTTCAGACTCCAGCCAAGTCTCCAATGCGAGAGGCGAAAGGCCCAACGTGTGTCGGTCCACATCCACAAAAACTGGCTCAGCGCCACAATAGGCAATAGCGTTGCACGTCGCGACAAATGTCAGCGACTGGGTAATAACAAGATCGCCACGCTCAACCCCAGCCAAAAGCAACGCCACATGTAGCGCCGCCGTACCGTTGACAGTCGCCACGGCTCGAGGGCTACCGGTATAGAGCTGCATATCGTGCTCGAATCGATCTACGAATGCGCCGACACTCGAAACGAAGGTCGATTTAATGGTTTCCGCAACGTACTCCTGTTCATTCCCCGCGAACACCGGAGCATGAAGAGGGATAAATTCATTGCTGGAATACTGCTCGCGAATGAATGAGACAAGGGACTGGTACATCGAGCACCTCAGACGTTGTAAATATCGGCTTTATATTTGGCGAGATTCTCAGGGCGGGTGAACCAGTTAATGGTCTCCTGCAACCCTCGCTCGATGTCGTAGGCCGGCGTGAAACCAGTCAAAGCATGAATCTTGGCGTTATCGCACCACAGCCGGAAGACCTCTGATTTGCCAGGCCGCATGCGCTGGTCATCGGTCAGAAACTCGACATCACTGCCCATCAACTTCCGGATCAAATCGAGGGTATCGCCCACTGAGATTTCAAAATTGGAGCCAATGTTGACTGTCTCGCCAATGGCCTGATCGCAGCGCGCGAGTTCCAGAAAACCTCGGCATGTGTCTGCCACATAATTGAAATCACGGGTCGGCGTGACGTCGCCGAGCTTGATCTGTTTTTGCCCACTGGCAATCTGGCTGATGATGGTCGGGATGACCGCGCGGGCAGACTGCCGAGGACCGTAGGTATTGAATGGACGCGCGATAGTCAAGGGGAGGTCAAAGGCGTTAAAAAAACTCATCGCCATGGCATCTGCGCCTATTTTTGACGCGCTGTAGGGTGACTGCGCCTGCAGCGGATGCTTTTCGTCAATCGGCACATATTGCGCAGTACCATAAACTTCACTGGTCGACGTATGAATAACCCGCTTAACGCCGTTTTCAAGGGCTGCCTGGCAGATATTCAGCGTACCCTTCACGTTAGTGTCCACGTAGCTATCAGGGGCCACGTAAGAATAGGGAATAGCGATTAGCGCGGCCAAATGAAAAACGATATCAACATCTTTAGTGATGTGCTTGCAGTAATGGGGATCCCTCACATCACCGTTGAGGACTTCGATTCGTGAACAATCCACATCCTCAAGCCATCCCCAATAGTTGAACGAGTTGTACTGAGAAAGCGCCTTGACCTTATAGCCTTCACGCACGAGCAACTCGGTCAAATGCGAGCCAATGAAGCCATCAGCACCCGTAACTAAAACGGTAGTCATCTTCCAACCCCTAACGTGCCCACCCCAGCGAACTGAGTCGTGGTAAAACAAAATAAAAAGAACCGCAGCTCAAGACTGGAGGTCAAGCTTAGCCACGCGATGATATTTCCGAGATTGTGCCACTTCTTGGCGCGGATGCCACGCTCTCTGAACCTCATGGACCGGGAAAAGCGATCACCCTACTCAAAAAGCTGCTCGCTGGGACGATGAAAGCCTAGGGTTGATGGGGGCCGCTCATTAAACGAAAGAGCCTAAATCTACCTCTGATCGGCAAAACTCTCCTCCCTCTTCGAAGCTCGAACGTCCAAGAAATCAAGAATGACAGCGATAAGGATTCCTACGATCAGACCGATGACTCCACCCAGAAGAATAATAAGCGCAGCCCTCGGCTTAACAGGCTCGTGGGGCAACTCAATATTTCCGTCCTGGCGATAAACGGAAATCCCGGCAGGATCAATTTTCAGCTGACGATAAAATTTCGACAGTGATTGCTTATGACGTAAATCCCCAATGAAAGGGTCATCCGAAGGGCGCTCCTGCAGATTTTGAATCTCTGCCTCCAACGCTCTCGTTCCCCGCATATATGCCAGAACACCATCAGCCTCCGAGGGGCGCCCATTTGCAGTTGGTCCAAAGAAACGCACTGGCCTCTCCATACCGATTGATCGCGCAATAGCCAACGCCTCCGTCAGACGAGCAATGCGGTCCTCTCGCTGGTTTCGAGCGCTTTCCTGACCGCTCGAAACCTGCTGATCCAGGTTATTTGCTTTCAGCTCCGCATCACTTTGAACACTCTTGATTATCTCTCGGCTTGCACGCTGCGCAACGAGCGCCACAAACTCTGAAACCCACCGAGCAGCCTTTTCTGGATCTGAATGCTCCAGGGTCACGACGTAGACTTGCGGAGAATCCTTGGATGGCATTGCCACTGTGAGGGTTTTATTGAAGCTTTTGAACATCTCGCTCGTGAACCCTTTACTTTGATCATCGCCCAATGCAGGCACAACAACGGCCCTGAAGTAATCGTATCGTGCCGACTCAGATTGCAGAGTTTGCACAAAAACAGCGTATACATCCTCTATTCCCAGCATCCTCAAACCACTTGACTCGCCACGACCGTAGTTCAGAGAGGAGATATCATTTTGCGAAGGCGGATGAATAAAGAGCTTAGCTTCGTAAATCGGTTGTTTTAAAAATACATAAGCCATCGAAACGATGATCGCTAGAAAAGCTATACCCGCTACAAGAGTCTTTCTTGCAAAAAGACTTACCATCAAATCGAAAAATCCCACATCCTCCTCACCGGAGTACTTATCTTCACTTCTCATAATTCGCAATCTTCCTAATCGCCACCTGACCGCAAATGCGGGCGAAATTCAAATTCGACAATCGCGACCCTTGAGCTTTTTCCGCGACTTGCACAAACCATCTTCAGCTCTACACCGAGCACTTAGACTTACTTACCAATCCGATACACAGCGCAACGAGCATGCATAGATTTAGCCGTTATGCTGGCACTACCACCTCCAACTCAACCCCACGCTCGCGACCGTGAAACTCCAACTTTGCCGCAAGGCTGCGCTTCGCCCTGTCTTCGCCATGGACCAACACCACACGTCCAGGCAACTCACTCATACCCATTACAAAATCCACCAGTCCCGCTTGGTCCGCATGGGCCGAATATCCGCCCACCGTCGCGATCTTTGCCTTGATTTCGTACATCTCGCCATCCAGATCAATCTTCACAAAGCCTTCAGCCCCCTCACTCGCCTGAATAACCGCTCCGGGGGTGCCTTTGGCCTGGTAGCCGGTAAAGACTATTTCGTGCCGGGGATCTCCCAACATGGCTTTGAGGTAGTTAACGATGCGTCCGCCGGAACACATGCCGTTACTCGCAATGACGATTGCAGGCCGACCGGTACTCTTCAGATAGTTCACTACCTGCTGGTGCTGTTGGTGGCTTTCGATACTGATGAGTTGCTTGAACTTCAATGGGTTGCGATGCCCGGCCAGCCTTTGCTGCGCAGAGTCATTCCAGTACTGGTTCATGTCGCGATACGCCTGCGTGAACCTGTTTGCCAAGGGCGAATCGAGAATCACGGGGAGCTGAGGCCAATCGATTGGTGAAAACGCCTCCTGCGCCCCATCCTCATCTGTCTCGCCGAGCAGCAACGATTTGCGATGCAGAATGTCCTCGATCTCGAACAGAAGCTCTTGAGTACGGCCGATGCTGAACGCGGGGATCAGGACTGTTCCCTGATCAGCCAGCGCCCGATCTATCACTTGCTCCAGACGCTGCTGCCGCGTTGACCGGTCCGCATGCAGCCTGTCGCCGTAAGTGCTTTCCAGCACGAGAATATCGGCTCGCTCCGGCGAACAAGGCTCACGTAACAACGGATTTGGAGACGCACCGACATCTCCTGAAAAAACCACCCTTTGATCTCGACTTTGCAGAGGATATGAGACGTCGCACTCTACATAGGCCGACCCAAGGAGATGCCCGGCACGCTGCAACCGGACCCGACAGGTAAGCTCATCATCAAGAATCAGGCTGTGCCATTGCCCGAACGGGATCGGCACAATCACGTTGCGAATATGGCGAAGATATTGATCGATTACGTTCGGCTCACGACCTCCCTCGACTTTCAACGCATCCTCGAGCACCAAAGGAAGCAATAACGCGGAAGGCTCGCTGCACAGGATTGGCCCCCGGTAACCTGCTGCGATGAGATCAGGGATACGCCCGACATGATCCAGATGAACATGAGTGACTAGTAACGCGGTAATTCCCGCAGTGGGAAAGTCTATACGCGACGAGTCGGCAGATCTTGCATCAAGCCCCAAATGCAGCCCGCAATCGACTAGAAGACTTTGCGCAGGATCAAGATGAAGCTGATGGCAGGAGCCCGTGACGCCTTGAACAGCGCCATGATGGGAAATGAAGGGATATGAGATGCGCACCTGCTCGCTCCATGGTGTTTTTGAGGGGCGTCATTACCCCATAAAAAACCACGGATGAATCTAGGATGCTTCGACCAGCGCTGTACGAAATATCCGAAAATATCGAGTAGCGGCGACAGTCAGGAAAAATTAATTCAGATGCTCGATCTGCGCAGACGACGCCTGGATCTCAGTGCAACATAAGCCCCCAAAACGGGCCCAATACCCAACCCAAGGAGCAAAGCCACCAGTACCGGGATCGCCAATGGCACCGCAGGAGCCGACCAACCGAACAACACCAGAACAACCGATTGCCGGTTCTCCAGCACAAAAAACACTACGACTGCAGCGACCGCTAACAGCAACAACGCAAACAGCATACGCTTCAGGTTGAGCATTTATACCTTCCCCCTACGCACAATCAATCATCGTGCTCTTCATCTTCGTTTACACGATCCCTAAGTTCTTTCCCTGGCTTGAAATGAGGAACGAACTTGCCGTCGAGACTCACCGACTGGCCAGTTTTCGGATTACGCCCCACACGCGGCGCACGATAGTGGAGTGAGAAGCTACCGAAGCCCCGTATTTCAATCCGGTCGCCTGTCGCCAGGCATTGGGACATCTGCTCAAGCATAGTCTTGATAGCCAGCTCGACATCCTTCGATGAGAGCAGCCCTTGATGGGTGACAATTCGTTCGATCAACTCCGACTTCGTCATATTTTTCCCTTCTTTTTCAAGCAGCTAGATAAGCGCTCCGAAGGTTTTAGCATGACCGGATAAAATTTAATAGCCTGCGTATTGACTTATGTGCTGCTCTTCCAATGGAGGGATATCCACTCATAAGCGCCAACCCCCGAAATACAAGTCATGCAGACTACCCAAGGTCAAATTGCGCCCACAAAAAAGGGCGACCGAAGTCGCCCTTTTTCTAATGGTCAGTCAGAACTTAGTTCTGCTTTTCCATTTGTGCACGCAACAGGTCACCAAGAGTGGTAGGACCAGTGTTTTCAGCGGCTTCTGGCTTGCTACGCAGGCTTTGGATCGCTTCTTTCTCGTCTTCAACGTCTTTCGACTTGATGGACAAGCTGATCACGCGGCTCTTGCGGTCAACGCTGATGATCTTGGCTTCGATCTCTTCGCCTTCTTTCAGAACGTTACGCGCGTCTTCAACGCGGTCACGGCTGATTTCGGAGGCTTTCAGGGAAGCTTCGATGTCGTCGGCCAGAGTGATGATGGCGCCTTTGGCGTCAACTTCTTTAACGATACCGCGAACGATTGCGCCTTTGTCATTGACAGTGACGTACTCGGAGAACGGATCGCTTTCCAGCTGCTTGATGCCCAGCGAGATACGCTCACGCTCTGGATCAACAGACAGGATCACGGTGTCGAGCTCGTCGCCCTTCTTGAAGCGACGTACGGCTTCTTCGCCCACTTCGTTCCAAGAGATGTCGGACAGGTGAACCAGACCGTCGATGCCGCCATCCAGACCAATGAAGATACCGAAATCGGTGATCGACTTGATGGTGCCGGAGATTTTATCGCCCTTGTTGAACTGGCCAGAGAAATCTTCCCATGGGTTAGATTTGCACTGCTTGATGCCGAGGGAGATACGACGACGCTCTTCGTCGATGTCCAGAACCATAACTTCCACTTCGTCGCCGACTTGTACGACTTTCGAAGGGTGGATGTTTTTGTTGGTCCAGTCCATTTCGGAAACGTGTACCAGACCTTCCACGCCTTCTTCCAGCTCTGCGAAGCAGCCGTAGTCGGTCAGGTTGGTAACACGCGCAGTTACGCGAGTGCTTTCTGGGTAACGAGCCTTGATAGCAACCCATGGGTCTTCGCCCAGTTGCTTCAGACCCAGGGAAACACGATTGCGCTCGCGATCGTACTTCAGCACTTTTACATCAATCTCATCGCCAACATTGACGATTTCCGATGGATGCTTGATGCGCTTCCAGGCCATGTCGGTGATGTGCAGCAGGCCATCGACGCCACCCAGATCGACGAATGCGCCGTAATCGGTGAGGTTCTTGACGATACCTTTGACTTGTTGACCTTCCTGCAGGGACTCGAGCAGAGCTTCGCGCTCGGCACTGTTCTCGGCTTCCAGCACGCTGCGACGCGAAACAACAACGTTGTTGCGCTTCTGATCCAGCTTGATGACCTTGAACTCGAGCTCTTTGCCTTCCAGGTGAGTCGTGTCGCGCACAGGGCGAACGTCGACCAAAGAACCAGGC
This sequence comes from Pseudomonas maioricensis, assembly GCF_022790535.1. Lineage (GTDB taxonomy): Bacteria > Pseudomonadota > Gammaproteobacteria > Pseudomonadales > Pseudomonadaceae > Aquipseudomonas > Aquipseudomonas maioricensis. The sequence continues at coordinate 23,470 of NZ_LOHG01000007.1, read as the reverse complement.
AGGAACGCACGGATGCCGTTAACGTCGACAGTGAAGCCGCCTTTAACCTTACCGTTGATAACGCCCTTGACCACTTCTTCAGCTGCGAAAGCCGCTTCCAGAACAATCCAGCACTCGGCACGCTTGGCTTTTTCGCGGGACAGCTTGGTTTCGCCAAAGCCGTCTTCTACCGCGTCCAGAGCAACGTGAACTTCGTCGCCGATCTTGATGGTCAGATCGCCAGCGTCGTTGTGGAACTGTTCCAGCGGGATCAGGCCTTCAGATTTCAGACCGGCGTGAACCGTCACCCAGCCTGCCTGGTAATCGATATCAACGATGATAGCGGTGATGATCGAACCGGCCTGAAGGTTGAGGGTCTTTAGGCTTTCTTCAAAAAGTTCTGCAAAGCTTTCGCTCATTTTAATTCCTGTTGATCAAGGGCGAAGGATACGCCCATCTGCCACGCTCCAGACAACGTGGGTTTCGTTCAAGTAAAAGAAAGCCTGCGGGACTATTTCTGGTCTCCCACACGCTTCTTTGTCACCCGGTGATATCGCGAAGCGCGATTTCACTCAGAATGCGTTCAAGCACCTGCTCGATGGATAATTCGGTTGAATCCAGCTGAATAGCGTCTTGCGCTGGCTTGAGCGGAGCTACCGCTCGCTGGGTGTCTCGCTCGTCGCGGGCACTTATCTCATCTAGCAGACTCGACAGACTAACATCATCCCCCTTGGCCTTCAACTGCAAGTAACGTCGACGGGCACGTTCTTCGGCGCTGGCGGTGAGGAATATCTTCAGCGGAGCATCCGGAAAAACCACGGTTCCCATGTCGCGACCGTCTGCGACAAGGCCCGGCTCTTCCTGAAAAGCACGCTGACGCTGCAGCAATGCATCACGCACCGCAGGCAATGAAGCAACCTGCGAGGCGCCACTGCCAATCTGCTCGTTACGAATCGAGTGAGTGACATCCTCACCCTCGAGAATGATCCGCTGCTCCTGACCTTCAGTGCCGGTTTCGAACTGCACATCCAGATGTGCAGCCAACAGCTTCAAGGCTTCTTCATTGGTCAGGTCCACGCCGTGGTTGCGGGCAGCAAACGCCAGCAAACGATACAGCGCGCCTGAATCGAGCAGACACCAGCCAAGTCGCTTTGCCAGCAACCCTGCAACTGTGCCCTTCCCCGAACCGCTAGGTCCATCAATGGTAATAACCGGTGCTTGAGTTTTCACAACTGCCCCTCTTGCGCTACACGCATGCCGACTTGAGCGCTAAGCGCGAGAAAATTTGGGAACGACGTAGCGACGTTCGCACAATCATGGATCTGAATCGGCGCGCTGGCACGCAACGCCGCAACACTGAATGCCATCGCAATACGGTGATCGCCATGAGCGTGCACGACACCACCAACAATCTGACCACCCTCAATAATAATACCGTCCGGCGTGGGCTCGACACTGACGCCGAGCGCCAGCAGACCGTCGGCCATGGCCTGAATACGATCTGACTCCTTGACTCTCAGCTCCTGCGCGCCACGCAGCACTGTGCGCCCCTGGGCACAGGCAGCCGCCACAAAGAGCACCGGAAACTCATCAATCGCCAACGGCACCAACGCCTCGGGAATCTCGATACCCTTGAGCGGCGCAGACCGCACACGCACATCAGCCACCGGTTCGCCCCCCGCCTCACGCTGATTTTCCAGCGTAATGTCCGCGCCCATCAGACGCAGAATCTCGATAACACCGGTACGTGTCGGGTTGATACCGACATGCTCAAGCAGAAGGTCGGAACCCTCGGCAATGGAAGCTGCCACCATAAAGAACGCGGCGGAGGAAATATCGGCAGGCACTTCAATACGCGCACCCGTCAATCCGGAGCCTGAAGACAACGAGACTTTCGGCCCGTCAACGTCCACCGGATGACCGAAGCCACGCAGCATACGCTCAGTATGATCACGCGTCGGGGCTGGCTCGGTCACTGTAGTTATACCGTGGGCATAAAGCCCCGCCAACAGCAGTGAAGATTTGACCTGAGCGCTGGCGATCGGCATGTTATAGGTCAGGCCATTGAGCGTTTCCCCCCCCTTGATCTTCAAAGGCGGACGCCCTTCTGCGGCGGTTTCAATCACTGCGCCCATAGCCCGCAACGGCTCAACAACTCGCCCCATCGGACGCCGTGACAGCGAAGCGTCACCGGTCAGGGTACTGTCGAAACTTTGCGCAGCCAGTAAACCCGCCAGCAGACGCATCGACGTACCGGAGTTGCCTAAATAAATCGGCCCAGGTGCAGATTTGAGACCCTGCAGGCCAACGCCGTGAATCGTCAGACGGCCATGGTGCGGACCCTCAATAACCACGCCCATGTCGCGGAATGCTTGCAGTGTCGCCAGTGCATCCTCGCCCTCAAGAAAACCGTCAACTTCCGTGACCCCTTCAGCCAGCGAGCCCAGCATGATCGAACGATGAGAGATGGACTTGTCGCCCGGCACGCGCACCCGGCCTGACACGCTACCGCCAGGACTGGCCAGAAACACCATATCCTCCGCCGCTGCTGGCTCTACGTAAGCTCGCCGCGCAAGAATCTTGCCGAAATGCTCGCGCGCCACCCTTGCACGGGTAAACACCCCGAGCAACTGACGACCATCGCCCGCGACCATGGCCTCACGCAGCGAATACAGGTCAGCTTGAAAGGTATCGAGTGTGCGCAGAACCGCCTCGCGGTTGGCCAGAAAGATGTCATGCCACATCACCGGATCGCTACCCGCAATGCGCGTGAAGTCGCGAAAACCGCCTGCTGCATAGCGGAAGATGTCGAGATTTTCGTTACGCTTGGCCAACGAATCCACCAGCCCGAACGCCAACAGATGAGGCAGATGACTGGTTGCCGCCAGCACCTCATCGTGACGTTCGACCTCCATGTGTTCCACGTCAGCACCCAGTTCGGACCAGAGTCGATCGACCACCGCCAGAGCCTCAGGATCAGTCTCGGGTAATGGCGTGAGTATTACTTTGTGTCGTTTGAACAACTGCGCATTGGAAGCTTCGACGCCGCTCTGTTCGGACCCGGCAATTGGATGCCCAGGAACGAACCTCGGGGGCATTGCGCCGAACGCCAGACGCGCAGCTCGAACCACATTGCCTTTGGCACTGCCAACATCGGTCAGCACTGCGTCGCCCAGGTCAAAGGTCGCCAGCAACGCCAGGACTTTTTCCATCGCGAGAATCGGAACAGCGAGCTGAATCACATCAGCATCACGGCACGCCACAGCCAGATCCGCTTCACAGCGATCCACAACACCCAGCTCGACGGCCAGCTTGCGTGACTGGGGATCGAGATCAACGCCGACTACCTCGCCACACACGCCACTTTCACGAATGCCTTTGGCGAAAGACCCGCCAATCAGGCCAAGCCCCACGACCACCAAGCGCCGAATAATAGGCTGGATTGGTTTCACTGAGATGACATCAATCACGCGCCAGAACCTTGGCCAACGCCTCAAGGAAACGAGTGTTTTCTTCTAACAAACCGATACTCACACGCAAATGATTGGGCATACCGTAGCCAGCGACCGGGCGAACAATCACCCCTTCGCGCAGCAGCCCCTGATAAACCGGAGCGCTTTCACGTCCAAGATCGATGGCAATGAAATTGCCTTTGGATGGAATCCAGCTCAACCCAAGTAAACGCAAGCCACCCTCAATCTGCTCCATGCCGACTTCGTTCAACTGGCGACTCTTGGTCACGTACTCAACGTCGTCCAGAGCAGCGCATGCCGCAGCCAGCGCAAAGCTGTTGACGTTGAAGGGTTGTCGAACCCGATTAAGCACGTCCGCGACTGCCGGGGACGACAGGGCGTAGCCGACCCGCAACGAGGCCAGCCCGTAGGCTTTGGAGAACGTGCGCGAGACCAGCAGATTCGGATAATCAGCCAGGTAATCGAGGCCATCGGGCAAGTCGGCACCGTGGGCATACTCGATGTACGCCTCGTCCAGCACCACCAGCACATGCTCCGGCACGGCAGCAAGGAACTCACTCAACGCCTGCGGGCCAAACCAGGTCCCGGTCGGGTTGTTCGGATTAGCGATGAACACCACGCGGGTATCGTTATCGATAGCTGCCAGCATTGCGGGTAAATCATGCCCCCAATCCTTGGCGGGCGTGACACGAGCCGTTGCGCCGATGGCCTGGGTGACAATCGGATACACCGCGAAAGCGAATTCACTGAACACCGCGTTCAGCCCGGGCGCAAGGTATGCACGGGCGACCAACTCAAGAATGTCATTGGAGCCGTTACCCAATGTCACTTGCTCGATTTGCACACCACAACGCGCGGCAAGGCGTTTTTTCAGCTCAAACCCATTGCCATCCGGGTAACGCGTCAGTTCTGCCAGCTCGTCACGAATTGCAGCCAGCGCCTTAGGGCTAGGACCCAATGGATTTTCGTTACTGGCCAGCTTGATGATCTTTGCCGGATCGATGCCCAACTCGCGTGCCAGTTCGCTCACAGGCTTGCCTGGAACATAAGGCGAAAGTTTTTGCACGCCCGGCTGAGCCAGTGCGAGGAAGTCGCCAGTCATGTGTCGCTAACCTCTTATCAACAAATGCAATCTACTGAATTGGAACAATTATCCGTAGGAGCTCACGAGCACCGCGAGGCAGCGATGGCGTCCTGTCTGATACACCGCTATCGCTGCCTCGCGTTGCTTGTGAGCTCCTACAGGTATCGGCTCAATCCTCAGAGAACCGCTTTCGGATACGAACCCAACACCTTGAGCGCCACCGCTTCCTGACTGATCCGCTCCAGCACCGCTTTGACCAATGGATCTCGGTGGTGCCCCACAAAGTCGATGAAGAACACGTAAGTCCACTTGCCACTTCGCGAAGGCCGAGTCTCGATGCGCGTCAGATCCAGGCCGTTCTCATGGAAAGGCACCAGCAGCTCGTGTAGCGCACCCGGCTTGTTGCTCATCGAGACAATGATCGAAGTTTTGTCATCACCCGTCGGCGGGACTTCCTGACTGCCTATGATCAGGAACCGGGTGGAGTTGTCCGGACGGTCTTCGATTTTTTCAGCGATGCGCGTCAAACCGTACAGGTTTGCACTCATGTCACCGGCAATCGCTGCGGAATTCCATTCGCCTTTGACCCGTTTGGCAGCTTCGGCGTTGCTGGCAACCGCGATCCGCTCGACATTCGGGTAATGAGCATCCAGCCATTTGCGGCACTGGGCCAGCGATTGGGCATGGGAATAGATACGGCTGATGCTTTCAGTCTTGGTGTTTTCGCCGATCAGCAGATGATGGTGGATGCGCAGCTCGACTTCGCCACAGATCACCATGTCATGCTCAAGGAAGCTGTCCAGCGTGTGGTTGACCGCACCTTCGGTGGAGTTTTCCACCGGCACCACACCAAAGTTCACCGCACCGGCAGCCACTTCACGGAACACTTCATCAATCGCAGCCATCGGCAGACTGATGACTGCGTTGCCGAAATGCTTGATGGCTGCCGCCTGGGTGAAAGTACCTTCAGGTCCGAGGTAAGCAACCTTCAACGGTTGCTCCAACGCCAGGCATGAAGACATGATTTCGCGAAACAGACGCGCCATTTCTTCATTGCTTAACGGCCCGCGATTGCGCTCCATAACACGTTTGAGCACCTGGGCTTCACGCTCAGGACGATAAAACACCGGCACTTCGCCTTCAGCCAGGTTGGCCATTTTTACCCGCGCCACTTCCTGGGCGCAGCGTGCGCGCTCACTGATCAGCTCCAGGACCTTTTCGTCCAGGCTGTCGATGCGGACGCGCAGCGCCTTGAGTTCTTGCTCGGACATTAGCCGTGTTCCTTCTCGAACTCTGTCATGTAAGCCACCAGCGCATTGATCGCGTTGATGTCCACAGCATTATAAATAGAGGCACGCATGCCACCGACCGAACGGTGACCTTTGAGATTGAGCAGCCCGCGCGCATCAGCGCCAGCCAGGAATGGCTTATCCAGACGATCATCAGCCAGACGGAACGGCACGTTCATCCACGACCGGTCAGACTTGTTGATCGGGTTGCTGTACAGGCCACTGGCATCAATGAAGTCGTAAAGCGTGCGCTTTTTGACTTCGTTGAGCTTGCCGATGGCCTCAACGCCACCCTGCTCTTTCAGCCATTCGAAGACCAGACCGGACAGGTACCAGGCCAGGGTCGGCGGCGTGTTGTACATCGAGCCGTTATCGGCTGCGACCTTGTAATTAAGCATGGTCGGGCACAGCGAACGAGCGCGACCCAGCAGGTCTTCGCGAATGATCACGACGACGATACCGCTCGGGCCAATGTTTTTCTGGGCACCCGCGTAGATCATGCCGAAACGCGAGACGTCTACCGGACGGGACAGAATGTCCGAAGACATGTCAGCTACCAGCGGCACATCACCGGTTTCTGGAATCCAGTCGAATTCCAGGCCACCGATGGTTTCGTTCGGGGCGTAATGAACGTAGGCAGCATCCTTGGACAGCTTCCACTCGTTCTGACCCGGGATAGCGAAGTAATCGTAGGGCTTGGCGCTGGCAGCCACATTCACGTGACCATAACGCGAAGCTTCTTCGATAGCCTTCTGCGACCAGATACCGGTATCGATATAGTCGGCAGAGCCGTTTTCCGGCAGCAAATTCAGGGGGATCTGAGCAAATTGCTGGCTCGCGCCACCCTGCAGAAACAGAACTTTGTAGTTCGAGGGAATCGTCAGCAGGTCACGCAGATCCTGCTCAGCCTTGTTGGCGATGGAGGTGAATTCATCACTGCGATGGCTCATCTCCATGACGGACAGGCCTTTGCCATGCCAGTCCAGTAGTTCCGCCTGGGCACGCAGCAGAACAGCTTCAGGAAGCGCAGCAGGACCTGCGCAGAAGTTAAAGGCTCGCTTGCTCATATCCACTCTCACTACGCTCTGATTTTCTCAGGCTTGGTCATTTGGAGTCGAAGATGGCAAAGGCCGCGACACAGTTCAGAACCGTTCGCAGCCTTTGGCTACTTCTGTCAAACAACACAGGGTTGCTTGATGTACATGATCCCTGTAGGAGTGAGCTTGCTCGCGATAGCGTCATTTCGGCAATTACTCATCGACTACCTTGACGCTATCGCGAGCAAGCTCACTCCTACAGAAAAAACCGCGTTCCCGCAGGCTGTGCGTTACTCCTGCGGTTCTTCTTCGTCCGGGGCGGCGTCTGCTTGCAGCTCGTCGGCGGAAACGTCTTCGTCAGCAATGCTCAACGCTTCGCCTTCAATGATTTCACCGTCTTCACCGACTACCAGCTCTTCACCTTCGATTTCCGATGGCTCTTGCACACGCTCCAGGCCGACCAGTTTCTCGTCGCTGGCCAACTTGATCAGCGTGACGCCCTGAGTGTTACGACCCAGACTGGAAACCTCATCGACACGGGTACGAACCAGAGTGCCCTGATCGGAGATCAGCATGATTTCTTCGCCGTCGAGTACCTGTACCGCGCCGACCAGTCGACCGTTACGCTCGTTGCTGACCATGGCAATAACGCCCTGACCGCCACGCTTGTACTCAGGGAACTCGGTGATCGCCGTACGCTTACCGTAACCACGCTCGGAAGCAGTCAGGATCTGGCTGCCTTCTTCCGGGATCAACATCGAAATCAGCTTCTGCCCTTCAGGCAGACGCATGCCGCGAACACCGCGAGCAGTACGACCCATGGCGCGAACGTCAGATTCCTTGAAGCGCGTTACCTTGCCGCCATCAGAGAACAGCATGATTTCCTGCTCGCCATCGGTGATGGCTGCGGAAATCAGGATGTCGCCTTCGTCCAGCTCAAGTGCGATCAGGCCCACGCTACGCTGACGGCTGAAGGCCACCAGCGGGGTTTTCTTCACGGTACCGTTGGCGGTGGACATGAAGATGAATGGAGCCTTCTTCTTGTCTGCAGCCTTGATGCGTGCTTTACGCTCTTCTTCGGTCTCGTTGCTGTTCTCTGCGTCGTCGATCTCACCTTCGATGCCAGCCTCTTCCTCCTCGTCAGCCCGCTTGCGCATGGCTTCCAGGTCGACCGGCAGCATGGTCGTGATGTACTCGCCGTCGCTCAATGGCAACAGGTTGACCAACGGACGGCCACGGGCAGCGCGGGACGCTTCCGGGATCTCGTAGGTCTTGAGCCAGTACACCTTACCTTTGCTGGAGAACATCAGCAGCGTGGTGTGGCTGTTGGCAACCAGCAGGTGAGCAATGTAGTCCTCATCCTTGATGCCGGTAGCCGATTTGCCTTTACCGCCACGACGCTGCGCCTGATAGACCGCCAGAGGCTGAGTCTTGGCATAGCCGCCGTGGGAAATCGTAACGACGCGCTCCTCTTCAGGAATCATGTCGCCCAGTGTCAGGTCCAGACGCGCATCAAGAATCTCAGTGCGACGAACATCGCCGTACTCGACGCGGATCAGTTCCAGCTCTTCGCGGATCACTTCCATCAGACGCACGGCGCTGTTGAGGATGCGCAACAGTTCGCCGATCTGGCTGAGGATTTCCTGATACTCGGTGAGCAGTTTTTCATGCTCAAGACCAGTCAGGCGGTGCAGACGCAATTCGAGAATGGCCTGGGCCTGTTCCGGCGACAGGAAATACTTGCCGTCACGCAGCCCGTACTGTGGATCAAGATTTTCCGGACGGCATGAATCCGCACCAGCGCGCTCGACCATTTCCACGACTGCGCTGGACTCCCAAGGGGTCGAAATCAACCCGATTTTGGCTTCTGCAGGTGTCGGCGAGGCTTTGATAAGGGCGATAACCGGATCGATGTTCGACAGGGCTACCGCTTGACCTTCGAGCAAATGACCACGCTCGCGGGCTTTACGCAGTTCAAATACGGTACGACGGGTGACCACTTCACGACGGTGACGAACAAAGGCTTCCAGCAGATCCTTGAGATTGAGGATTCGCGGACGGCCATCGATCAGCGCAACGATGTTGATACCGAAAACGCTTTGCAGCTGGGTCTGGGCATAAAGATTGTTGAGGATGACCTCAGGCACTTCACCACGACGCAGCTCGATCACGACGCGCATACCGTCTTTGTCGGACTCGTCGCGCAGCTCTGTAATACCTTCGAGCTTCTTCTCTTTAACCAGCTCGGCGATCTTTTCGATCAGACGGGCCTTGTTCAACTGATACGGCAGCTCGGTAATAACGATCTGCTGACGACCACCGACCTTGTCGATGTCTTCAACCATCGAACGGGCACGCATGTAGATGCGGCCACGACCGGTGCGATAGGCTTCGACGATACCGGCACGACCATTGATGATCGCGGCAGTCGGAAAGTCCGGGCCCGGGATGAACTGCATCAGTTCATCGATGGAGATTTCCGGGTTGTCGATCAGCGCCAGACAGCCGTCGATGACTTCACCCAGGTTGTGCGGCGGGATGTTGGTCGCCATGCCCACGGCGATACCGCTGGAGCCGTTGACCAACAGGTTGGGAATACGGGTCGGCATAACGGCCGGGATCATTTCCGTGCCGTCGTAGTTCGGCACCCAGTCCACGGTTTCTTTATGCAGGTCAGCCAGCAGCTCGTGAGCCAGCTTGGTCATACGTACTTCGGTGTATCGCATGGCCGCAGCGTTGTCGCCGTCGACCGAACCGAAGTTACCCTGACCATCTACCAGCAAATAGCGCAGCGAGAATGGCTGCGCCATACGAACGATCGTGTCGTATACGGCAGTGTCGCCGTGCGGGTGATACTTACCGATAACGTCACCGACCACACGGGCGGATTTCTTGTACGGCTTGTTCCAGTCGTTACCCAGTTCGCTCATCGCGAACAGCACACGCCGGTGCACGGGCTTCAAGCCATCGCGTGCATCGGGCAGTGCCCGCCCGACGATTACGCTCATTGCGTAGTCGAGGTAGGACTGCTTCAGCTCGTCTTCGATATTGACCGGGAGGATTTCTTTGGCCAGTTCGCCCATGAGAAGCTCGATTCCTTTTTCTGGTGAAACTTCGTACATCCATTCGGGAGGAACGAAGCTCGCCGCTACCGGCACGTTTGCCTGGCAACGACTTACGACAAATCAACGAGTTATGCCCTGGATCTGCGCAGTAGGGACGACTACCGCAAGCGTCCCTGGAAACCGCCGGATGTTACCACAATCGCCGCTAAGCACCTATCCTTTGAAAGCCCTGAAAACGAGCTTATCCGTCGCAAGATTGCTGAGAAACGCTTACAGGCCCGTTCAGCGCCCTTGCGGCGAAAACTTTCACCGGCTGCCCAAGCGATCAATGCAGACGTTTGCGGCACATCAATTGAGCCATTTTTGCAGTGTCCGGACGCTCGACAATCCCCTTTTCAGTGACGATTACGTCGATCAGGTCAGCAGGCGTCACGTCGAATACCGGGTTGAATGCATCGACATCGGCACCGACTCGCTGACCGCCGACCTCAAGCAACTCACGACCGTCACGCTCCTCAATGACGATGTCCTCACCGCTGGCCATGTCCATGTCGATCGTCGAACTCGGCGCCACAACCATGAAACGCACGCCGTGATGCATTGCAGCAACGGCCAATTGGTAAGTCCCGATCTTGTTGGCCACATCGCCATTAGCGGTAATCCGGTCGGCACCTACGATCACCCAGGTAATACCTTTGGTGCGCATCAAGTGAGCGGCTGCCGAATCGGCATTAAGGGTCACCGGGATACCTTCGTTAGCCAGCTCCCAGGCAGTCAAACGGGAGCCTTGCAACCAGGGCCGGGTCTCGTCGGCGTAGACACGCTCGATCATGCCCTCCAGATGCGCGGCGCGAATCACGCCCAGCGCGGTGCCGAACCCGCCAGTGGCCAACGCACCGGTATTGCAGTGGGTCAGCACCGCCTGCAGGTTGCCCTGATGTTTGCGAATCATGTCCGCGCCCAGTTGAGCCATGGTCAGATTGGCTTCACGGTCACTGAGGTGGATCGAGACAGCTTCGGCCTCCAGCGTTACCAGAGGATTTTCTCCCTCTTTGAGGCGCTGCAGCCGATCGCGCATACGGTTCAACGCCCAGAACAGGTTGACGGCCGTCGGGCGCGAATCTGCCAGCAGCCGGAAATCCTCCTCCAGAGCGGCGACCCAGTCACCTCCCGCGGCGATCCGGGCACGAGCCCCCAGCACCACACCGTAAGCGGCGCTGATACCGATCGCCGGAGCACCCCGTACAACCATTGAACGAATTGCCTCGGCAACCCCGGCCGCGCTGTCGTAAGCGAGCCATGTTTCTTCGAACGGCAAGATGCGCTGATCCAGCAGATACAGAGCGTCATCCCGCCAATCGATGGCTTTCACCTTTTCAGCAGCCAACAATCGATCGCGCATAGCACACCCCATACTCAAAAAACCCAAGCCGGACATCAAAAGCGGCCGATTATAGCGAGCCGTCGACGAAGACGCTCGGGTATACTGCTCCGTCCCCATAATAAGCCCCGGAAGCCCAGTCATGCCTAACGCCGCTGCCCCGCTCGACCTCTTGCTCCTGCCCGCCTGGCTGGTGCCGGTCGAACCTGCTGGCGTGGTACTCAAGGATCATGGGCTGGGCATCCGCGACGGTTGCATCGCTTACATCGGCCCTCGCGCCGAAGCTCTGAAACAGCCGGCGCTGCAAACCCTGGAACTGCCCGAGATGCTGCTCAGCCCAGGACTGATCAATGCTCACGGCCACGCGGCGATGACCTTGTTCCGAGGTCTGGCCGACGATTTGCCGCTGATGACCTGGCTGCAGGACCATATCTGGCCCGCCGAAAGCCAATGGGTCGACGAGGAGTTCATACGCGACGGCACTGATCTTGCGATCGCCGAGCAATTGAAAGGCGGCATCACCTGTTTTTCAGATATGTACTTTTACCCCTCGGTGGCGGCTGACCGCGTTCACAACAGCGGGATCCGTGCGCAAATTACGGTGCCGGTCCTCGATTTCCAGATTCCCGGCGCACGCAATACCGACGAAGCGCTGCACATTGGCGTGCAGCTGTTCAATGATCTGGCTCACCATCCACGCATCAAGATCGCGTTCGGCCCTCATGCCCCCTACACCGTTGGCGACGAAAATCTGGAGAGGATCCGGGTCATCGCCGACGAACTGGACGCCATGATCCAGATGCACGTTCACGAGACTGCCTTTGAAGTCGAGCAAGCTGTAGCCCAGACAGGCGAGCGCCCTCTGGCACGCCTGAACCGCCTGGGCATGCTCGGTCCGCGCTTTCAAGCGGTACACATGACGCAAATCAGCGATGACGACCTGGCGTTGCTGGTAGAAAGCAACTCCAGCATCATCCATTGCCCTGAATCGAACCTGAAACTGGCCAGCGGCTTTTGCCCGGTCGAACGACTGTGGCAGGCGGGCGTCAATGTTGCGATAGGCACCGACGGTGCAGCCAGTAACAACGATCTGGACCTGCTCGGAGAAACCCGAACCGCCGCACTGCTGGCCAAAGCTGTTGCAGGCTCGGCTGCCGCACTGGACGCCCACCGCGCATTGCGTATGGCAACCCTGAATGGCGCACGGGCACTGGGCATCCAGAACGAAGTGGGCTCTCTGGAAATCGGCAAGGCTGCGGATATCGTCGCCTTTGACCTGTCCGGTCTGGCCCGCCAACCGATTTATGATCCGGTTTCACAGCTTATATATGCCACCGGCCGCGACTGTGTCAGCCATGTATGGGTCGCTGGCAAGCAACTGCTCGATGATCGCCGCCTGACACGTATGGATGAGCAGGCGCTCTGCGACACCGCCAAAGCCTGGGGCAAGCGTATTTCCGGGCACACCGAATAAGACCGGGCTGGCGTTTTCAATCGCCAGCCCGCTGCACGTATTTTGAGTTCAAGAGGACATTCCATGAGCAACGTCGATCACGCAGAAATCGCCAAATTCGAGGCACTGGCCCATCGCTGGTGGGACCGTAACAGCGAGTTCAAGCCGCTGCACGATATCAACCCGTTGCGGGTCAACTGGATCGACGAGCGTGTCAATCTGGCGGGCAAGAAGGTTCTGGACGTCGGCTGTGGCGGCGGGATTCTCAGTGAAGCCATGGCACTGCGCGGCGCGACAGTCACCGGTATTGATATGGGCGAGGCGCCACTCGCTGTCGCCCAACTGCATCAGCTGGAGTCCGGCGTTCAGGTCGAATACCGCCAGATCACGGCTGAAGACCTGGCCGAAGAGATGCCCGAGCAGTTCGATGTCGTAACGTGCTTGGAAATGCTTGAGCACGTGCCAGATCCGTCGTCGGTGATTCGCGCCTGCTACCGCATGGTCAAACCCGGCGGCCAGGTGTTCTTCTCGACCATCAACCGCAATCCGAAGGCGTATCTGTTCGCCATCGTCGGCGCCGAATACATCATGGGCCTGCTGCCGCGCGGCACCCACGACTTCAAGAAATTCATCCGCCCGTCCGAGCTAGGCGCCTGGAGCCGCGCCGCAGGCCTGCAAGTCAAAGACATCATCGGGCTGACCTACAATCCGCTGACCAAGCACTACAAGCTGGCTTCGGACGTAGACGTCAACTACATGATCCAGACGCTTCGGGAGGCGTAACCATGCGTTTGAGAGCAGTTCTATTCGACATGGACGGCACCCTGCTCGACACCGCCCCGGATTTCATCGCCATTTGCCAGGCGATGCTGGCAGAGCGCGGTTTCCCGGCGGTTGAAGACAAGCTGATCCGGGACGAGATTTCCGGCGGAGCCAAAGCGATGGTCGCTGCAACGTTCGCTATGTCGCCTGAGGCTGAAGGGTTCGAGGCGTTGCGCCTGGAGTTTCTGGAGCGCTATCAGCGCGACTGCGCCGTACACAGCAAACTGTTCGACGGCATGGCAGAACTGTTGGCTGATATTGAAAAGGCCAACCTGATCTGGGGCGTCGTCACCAATAAACCGGTACGTTTTGCGCAGCCGATCATGGATCAGCTCGGGCTCTCGCAACGCTCGGCCTTATTGATCTGTCCTGATCATGTCACCAAGAGCAAACCCGACCCTGAACCATTGACCCTCGCCTGCAAAATGCTTGACCTGGATCCGGCAAGCGTACTGTTTGTAGGGGATGATCTGCGCGACATCGAATCGGGCCGAGACGCAGGCACTAAAACGGCGGCGGTTCGCTACGGTTACATTCACCCCAACGACAACCCCGATCATTGGGGCGCAGACGTGGTAGTGGATCACCCGCTGGAACTGCGCAAGGTGCTGGATAACGCGCTTTGTAGCTGCTGAAGGCACTTCAGAACTGCATGCAAAGCCCGGACCTGTGGGAGCCGGGAATTGCCCGCGATAAAGCTGGACGCAATTGACTTCATGTCTGCGGCGCCCTTATCGCAGGCGAGCCCGGCTCCCACAGGGATTTGCGCAGGCCGACAACCCGGTTTCAAGAGGTAACCCATGTTTGATTACTCCCCTCGCCCCGACCTGCTCACTGGCCGGGTCATTCTGGTCACCGGCGCAGGACGCGGCATTGGTGCTGCGGCTGCGAAAACCTACGCGGCACATGGCGCGACTGTACTGCTTCTGGGCAAAACCGAAGCTAACCTGACTCAGGTGTACGACGAAATCGAAGCCGCTGGCCATGCCAAGCCTGCCGTTATCCCCTTTAATCTGGAAACGGCCCAGCCCCATCAATACGATGAACTGGCAGCCATGATCGAAAACGAGTTCGGCCGACTTGACGGCCTGCTGCACAATGCCTCGATCATCGGTCCCCGCACGCCACTGGAGCAGTTGTCCGGCGAGAATTTCATGCGCGTCATGCACATCAACGTCAATGCGATGTTCATGCTGACCAGTGCGTTACTGCCGCTGCTCAAATTGTCTCAGGACGCCTCGGTGGTATTCACTTCCAGCAGTGTTGGACGCAAAGGTCGCGCTTATTGGGGCGCCTACGGGGTCTCGAAATTTGCGACCGAAGGCCTGATGCAAACCCTTGCCGACGAACTCGATACCGTAGCTCCAGTCCGCTCCAACAGCATCAATCCTGGCGGCACGCGCACCAGCATGCGTGCGCAGGCTTACCCCGCAGAGAACCCGCTGAACAATCCGACCCCGGAAGAAATCATGCCGGTGTACCTGTATCTGATGGGACCGGACAGCAGCGACGTCAACGGCCAGGCCTTTAACGCTCAGTGACCGACCTGCTAACCATCCGCCACGACAGAAAACCGTCGCTGGCGGGTGACTAATGAGTTCTACAAGTCAAGGTTATGTCACCAAGAGTCAAAATCCGTCCGACTAGAATCACCAAGCTCTTGAATTTAAAGACCTATATTAAAAATTCAGGACTGGCACGACTTTCGCTCTGACTCAGCTAATCCAGCACTGCACGCTGAGGAATGAAGCCATGATTTCTCCTACCCCGTCTAACGCCATCGATTTTGACGCTGCTAAATTGAAACGCCTGGGCATGTACCAGCGACAGGTTCAGGAGACCGTTCAGCCGCCCGTCGATCTGGAACAGCTGACACAGCAACTGAACCTGCAGTTGCAGACCAGCCTGGAAGCCGAACGAATCCTGACCCTGTTTTTTCAGGGTGTTCAACGTCTGATACCTCTCAATGGGTTGACCTACCAATACGCTGAAAGTGACCTGCACTTGCAGTTGGGTGAACACGCCCCACACAGTGTCAGCTACAACCTGAGCAATGACGGCGAACCGGTAGGACTGTTTACTTTCGAACGCAGTAAACGCTTCAACGAGCAGGAATTCGCGGCGTTGGAGTCACTCATGACGTGCATGCTGTTCCCGCTGCGCAACGCGCTGCTCTATCGGGCCGCGATGCAAAGTGCGTTACGCGACCCGCTGACAGATACCGGCAACCGCATTGCGATGGATCAGACGCTGACACGCGAAATCGAGCTTGCCCGGCGCCACTCACACCCGCTGTCAATACTGATGCTCGACATTGATCACTTCAAACGAGTCAACGATACCTACGGTCACGCCACAGGCGACGACGTACTCAAATCCGTCGCCCAGGCGATCAAAAGCGAGTTGAGAAACATCGACCGGATTTTTCGCTACGGTGGCGAGGAGTTTCTGATTGTGCTTTCCAACACTGATCGCGACGCGGCGGGCTTGATGGGTGAGCGCTTGCGTCGATCGACTCACGGCCTGCTGCATCCAGGCCTGGACAGCTCGCTGGAACTGACCATCAGTCTTGGCTGCTCAACGCTGTTGCCAGCAGAGTCTGCGGACAGTCTCATGCGGCGTGCCGATATCGCGCTGTACGTCGCCAAACGGCAAGGACGCAATCGCCTGGCAATGGCCGGGTAAAAATCAGGTTTCCAGCTCAGCTACGCGAGTGCGAACCGATTTGGCTTTTTCCAACTGCATGCAATGCTCGAGAAACAGATACATGTAGTCGTAGCTCTTGGTAACGGCCTGCCGCAGCTCAGTCTGCAACTGCACGCTGGGGTTATTACCCGCCAGGGTGCAGATAATTTCCAGCGCTTCCCATGGATGCGCATCGTCATACTGGGCGTGCATCTTCAGCCACTTCATCGCGCGCTTGCGCGACTCCTGGGGAAAGCCGTCGGCGTACACGTCGGACGAACAGACCACCGCCGCCCACTCACCCGTAGCCCCCTCAATGGCGTAATTGGTGGCCGCCATGCCTACAACCAGTGAATCAGACGAACTGGTGTGCCAGCACCAGTGGCTGAGCGCATGCAATTCGGGTGACACGTGCTGTGCCTTGAGATCATCAAGGCTGACACCGTGTGCCTCCGCCCAATGGACCCAGTAGTCAGCATGGTTGAGCTCTACGCGTATATTGCGCATCAACCAGCGTCGCGCCATGTCTTCACCGGGATGGCGGGCAAACCGGGTTTTAGCCAGGTTATTAGCCATGTAAATGGCGAACTGCTCGACCACCGGCCAACCGCCAATCAAGTACTGGCGCATGATTTTTGGACTCAACCGCCCATCCCGCATGCGCTGATACAGCTCATGCTCGACGACTCTGGATTTGGCGAAACTGCAATCTTTGATCAGTTGCTGTGCCCATGCCGGATAACTGCTGGCTTCCATGAGCGGACCGGTCCTGCTGAAAGTATCGATCACTGTGTAACTCCTTTTTAGTAAGTTAATGGCTTAGCGAAATGTTCCTGGCGTGCTGAACAAAAGTGGGGCTGCCCTTGAAGGACGAGCGTGAAGGCTTTCACACGTAAACAGTTGAGGACGTTCAATCAGATACCCCTGAGCGAAGTCAACTCCAATCTCGCGCAAAGCAATTTCGATCTGTGGTGTCTCGACAAATTCAGCGATCGTACGTTTGCCCATGACATGCCCAATGTGATTGATCACCTCCACCATCGCACGGTTGATCGGGTTATCGAGCATGTCCTTGACGAAACTGCCATCGATCTTCAGGTAATCCACCGGCAGATGTTTGAGATAGGCAAACGAAGACATGCCAGCGCAGAAGTCATCGAGGGAAAACTGACAGCCCAAAGCCTTCAGCTCGTTGATGAAGTGAATTGCACTGCCCAGATTGGCAATCGCAATGGTTTCGGTGATCTCGAAGCAAATCAGCGACGGAGAGATACCGAAGATACTGAATTGCTGCTTCAGGTAGTCGAGAAAGGCCTCATCGCCAATACTCGCCCCGGAAAGATTGATCGCACAGACCACCATAGGGCCGCTGTAGCCTTCATCATCCTGACACTGCGCAATGATTTTGAAGACGTTACGTACCACCCAGCGATCCAGCGACGTCATCAGGCCGTAGCGCTCGGCGGCCGGGATGAAGTTCTCTGGAAGGATCATGCGCCCCGTCTCATCGCGCAGGCGCAGCAAAATCTCTATATGCCCGCTGTCATTTGCCCCGTGATGACCGATAGCCGCAATCTGCTGGGCAAACAGACAAAACCGGTTCTCATCCAGCGCCATGTGCAAGCGCTGAACCCAGGCCATTTCACCAAAGCGCAACGACACTTCAGAATCATCAGCGTGGTAGACCTGCACTCGATTACGGCCTTTTTCCTTGGCCATATAACACGCCATGTCCGCCGCACGCAGCGATGCCTCAAGCGTCGTGGGAACATGCGAAATATGCACCAGCCCCACGCTGACCGTGCTTTGAAATGGCCTGCCCTTCCAGACAAAGTTCAGGCTCTGAACCGTCTGACGCAGGTTTTCTGCGATGATTTGTGCAGTGTCTGGAGGACAATGCTCCAGTAAAATCCCGAACTCATCCCCACCTAACCGGGCCAACGTGTCGCCTTCCCGCAGGCCCTGTTGCAATATCGTGCAGATGTGACGCAACAACTCATCACCTGCCGCATGACCACTGGTGTCATTGACCAGTTTGAATTGGTCAAGGTCCAGATACATCACCGAGTGGTTGCTGGGTTGCCGTGCCAGATCATTGAGCGCGTGCTCCAGGCGATATTCGAATTCTCGCCGATTGGCCAGCCCGGTGAGCGCATCATGTGTCGCCTGCCAGGACAGATTGGCAATGTATTGCCGCTCTTGCGTCATGTCGTGCAGCACCAGGACTGTGCCGCTGACTTTGCCATCGGTGAAAATCGGAGAACCTACAAGTGCCACTGAAACGGTGCTGCCGTCCAGACGCTGGATCAACTTGGAATGTTCACTGCCACCACTGAGCTTGCCACTCAGAATATGCTCAATGAGCGTCGAGCTGTCCTTCTGATCATTTTCGTCCAGCAGATTGAACAGCGCAGCGAGCGGCAACCCGCTGGCCTGGACGTTTTTCCAGTGGGTCAGATTTTCGGCAGCGGGGTTCATGTAAACAATGGCACCTTCAACATCGGTGGTAATCACCCCGTCACCGATGGACTCCAGCGTCACCTGAGCGCGCTCTCTCTCCACTTGTAGAGCGTCGGCAAAAGCATGGCGCTGAGCCAGCAATTTGTGAGTTCTGAGCAAGGCGAGAATAATCAACACCACCGCTGTCGCCAGATTGATCATCAGCAACAGCCGCAGGATTCCCCTTGAGCCTTCGCCCAGCGCATCACTGAATGCACGCGCTACCGGCGTGACACTCTCATTGATTGCTGTGATCTGCCCCCGCCAGTTAATGATGTCGGCATTGGTGGCTTCGCCCGATGAAATCTGCTCATGCATCCGCTGCGCGACATCGTCCAGCTGCATCAGGTACTCATCGCCCAGGCGCCACTGGTCGATAGCCTTTTTCATGTAGCCAAATTCCCGAAAGTTTACGTACAGCCAGATAATCCCGGCCACATCATCAGGATGATTACCGCCCTGCAGAATACCTTCCGTCGCTGTATCGATATCCGGTACGGGTTTATCCAGCGCGATACGCAACGTATGTCCACCTTTAGGGATGGAAATGGCCTGTTCGTAGCGCAGGTAATTGATCTCGTCGTGCCCGTTGGCATAGAGGTTCAAATAATAGATGGCGTCTTTCTGGCCCTTGGACCAGAGGCTTTCGCCTCCGACATAACTGCGTACGGCCGAGAGCATGTAAAGGCTGACGCAGCCCAACAGGGCCTGAAACAGCGCAACGGCGATAAATGGCCATACGATGCCCAGCAGGCGGGGCTTTTCGAGGATCCGCGTTTGCTTCATGGGTTCCCTTTCATAAGCGGTGCCAGATGCTCAACAAGCTGCGTTTATTTCGTCCTGAGCAGAGCCTAGGCCAAATCCATAAAACCGGTCGTGCAAATTATCAAATTTGAAACACGCTACCGCCCCGCATTGTGGAATCGCGAGGCAGTGCACATAAAGATGGATAAGCGAGTGTGAATCAGATGAGCGAGTGCTGTTACTGCTGTGAGAACTTACTATTAAGAAAGACCCTAAACGCGCTATTGGCAAGTGGTCATGGAAATTAAATGTGCTGCAGGTGCCCGTAGAGTTTTGCGTAGAGCCCGCCTTCAGCGATCAATTGCTGGTGATCGCCCTGCTCGGCTATACGCCCGCCGTCGAACACCAGCACCCTGTCTGCCTGCTTTACCGCAGATAGGCGGTGAGCAATGATCAACGTCGTGCGCCCACTGAGGAATCGTGACAAAGCTTGATGCAGGCTGTACTCGGTCGCCGCATCGAGTGCCGAGGTGGCTTCGTCGAGGATGACGACCCGCGGATCAGCCAACACCATTCGAGCGATGGCCAGCCGCTGACGCTGCCCCCCCGACAAGCGCACACCCGAACGCCCCACAACACTGTCGAGCCCGTGCGGCAACCCGCGAATGGTCTGTTCAAGCTGGGCGATTTCGAGCGCTCGCCAGCACGCGTCATCACTGCGCTCGCGGCCCATGGCCAGATTTGCGCGGACGGTATCGTTGAACAACGCCGGGTGCTGAAGCACCACCGCAACGTTCTCGCGAATAGTCTCCAGACCAATCTCCTGCTGGCTCGCACCACCGAAGCTGATCGTGCCGGATTGGGGCGTGTAGAGCCCCAACAACAATTGCACCAGCGTACTCTTACCGCCACCACTGGCACCCACGATGGCAATTTTTTCACCCGGGGCAATCGTCAGGTTCAACTGATCGAGAATGTTCTCCTCGCCATAACCGAAGCTCAAACCACGGACTTCAATCCCAACGGTTTTTTGCCCCGCGAACGGATCGACACCGCCCGGATACTGCGGCTCATCAGCACGTGCCAGCAGTTCGTTGATCCGGGTCAGTGCCCCACCCGCCGCGTAATAAGCGTATTGCAGGTTGAGCAACTGCTCGACCGGGCCAATCATGAACCACAGGTAGCTGAACACCGCCAACATATGGCCAATCGAGAGATCGGAAAACAGCACCGTCAGCATGGCCGCAGCGCGGAACACATCGATGCCGAACTGGAACAACAGCCCACTGGCGCGATTGGACGCGTCGCTTTTCCACTGTGAAGAGGTCGCATAATCCCGGACTTCCCGGGCGCGTACGCCAAGTCGGCCCAGGAAATACCCTTGCCGATTACCTGCGCGAACTTCCTGAATAGAATCCAGAGTTTCGGTCAACGCTTGAGTAAAACGGGAAGTGCTGTCGTTTTCCTGTTTTTTCAGGTGCTTGACCCGCTTGCCCAATTGCACCGTGGCGTAGATCACCAACGGGTTAAACAACAGGATCAGCAGGGCCAGTTTCCAGTGCATCCACATCAGAATCGACGCGGTACCGGTCAGCGTCAGCATCGCAACCAAAAACCGACTCAGGGTATCGCCGATGAATTTATCCAGCGTATCCAGATCGGTCACCAGGTGCGCGGTGACCGTACCGCCTCCCAGGCTTTCGTACTCCCCCAGAGAGATTCGCTTGAGGCGCTCGATCAGACGAACCCGTACGCGATAGACAATATCTTTGGAGAGCCGGGCAAACAGCTTGGCCTGTACCACGTTGAACACCAACGCTCCAATGCGCAGGCCAAAGGTAAATAGCAGCATCAAGGCGATGTAACCGACAGGTTTCTGCAGGCTGTCAGGCAGGAAGTTATTCATGAACTTCAACGCGCTGTCGCCGTGGCCCAGCAACACTTCGTCCACCAGCAATGGCAGCAGCAACGGAATCGGCACGGTGCACAGCGTGGCCAACACTGCCACGCCATTGGCAACCCACAACGCTTTTTTATGCCGTGAAGCCAGACGACGGATCTGCGCCCAGCTCAAACGGTTGAACGTGGTACAGGCGTCGTCCTGATCAGCGGTGCTCTTGAGAGGCTCAGGCACTGGCAGCACGCTCGAGCCAGCGGCCCAGCAAGGGGGCCAATACTTCCAGCGGCTGATAGCCATTGGTCAATAACGCCAACTGGCCATTGCGTTCAGCCAGCAAGGTCGGGAAACCAGCAATGCCTAAATCCTGTACCCAAGCGAAGTCTGCTTGAGTGGCAGCCAGTTGCTCGGCGCTGTCGAACGCTGCAGCGAACTCGATACGCGGCAAGCCAGCCTGCTCGGCAAGCTCCGTCAGCACCGCAGCACGGGTTACGTCACGCCCCTCGACGTAGAACGCCTTCTGGATCAACCCCACCAGCTTCCAGGCAAACTCCGGCTCCAGATGCCGCGCCGCGACGATAGCCCGGCATGCGGGCTCGGTGTCATAGACGAAACCGTCGGGCAACGCGCCCTCAAAACGAAACGTCTGCCCGGTGCTTTTCTCCACCGCTTGCCAATGCTCAAGAATGTACCGGCGGGTGGTGGGGTCGAGCGCTGCCCCGCTGCCGGTGCGCAAACCACCCATCACCAGATGCAAGGTCACACCACTCGCCTGCGCCTGTTGAACCAGCGCTTGCGCCACAGGAGCAAACCCCCAGCACCAGGAGCACATAGGGTCCATCACATAAAGCAAGCGGGTGGTCATGGATCAGGCCTCGTCTGGCTGGCGGTCTTCTAAACGATAATTGCGACCAATCGGATGTGGCTGGTTACGGGCTTTGGCCAGTTCGATCTGCTTCTGCCGGTCGATGGCGCTGCGGCGAGTCTTCTCGCTCAGGCTGTCCCAGCAATACGGGCAACTGATACCGGCCGAGTAGTGCTCACTGGCACGGTCTTCTGCGCTGATCGGGGTGCGGCACGCATGACATTGATCGTAGTCGCCTTCGGTCAGGTCATGACGGACGGTAACCCGATTGTCGAACACGAAACACTCGCCACGCCACAGGCTTTCATCCTGCGGGACTTCTTCGAGGTACTTGAGAATACCGCCCTTGAGGTGAAACACCTCGCCGTAGCCTTCGCCAAGCATGTAGCTGGAGGCCTTCTCGCAACGAATGCCTCCAGTGCAAAACATCGCAACTTTCTTGTGCACTTGGGGGTTGAAGTGTTCTTTGACGTATTCGGGAAACTCGCGAAAGGTTGTGGTCTTGGGATCGATGGCGCCCTCAAAGGTGCCGATGGACACTTCGTAATCATTACGGGTATCGATCACCAGTACTTCCGGATCGCTGATGATTGCGTTCCAGTCTTTGGGATCGACATAGGTGCCAACGGCCTTGTTCGGGTCCACACCTTCGACGCCCAGGGTGACGATTTCTTTCTTCAGTTTGACCTTGGTGCGGTAGAACGGCTGTTCGTCGCAGTACGATTCCTTGTGATCGATGTCGATCATGCGCGGGTCGTTTTTGAGCCAGGCGAGCAGCCCGTCGATGCCTTCACGGCTGCCGGAAACGGTGCCGTTGATGCCTTCTTCGGCGATCAGCAAGGTGCCTTTGATGCCGTTGTCGACCATCGCCTGCAGCAGCGGCTCGCGCAGTTCGACGTAGTCACTGAGGGTGACGAATTTGTATAGCGCCGCTACGACGATCGGCTGATTCATCGGCTGTTGTGTCATGTGTATCTCCAGGTGGCGACCCTCGCAAAGGGCCTACCGGATAGAAAATAATTCAATAAAAACGCGCAGGGTGTGCAGCGCGGGGCGGATTCTAGCAAAGATGGGGGGATGGGTGGGATTGAGGAGTGCCGTGGACCACACACCGTCCATTAGTTATTTTTGTGTGCATATCCGTTACCGCAGTCACGGCGACTATCGGTTGCGCTTTTACAGCGCCTCACTTTTGAG
>NZ_LOHG01000006.1:240730-337089 GCF_022790535.1 Pseudomonas maioricensis | reverse complement strand
AAACGGTTAAAGGGCTGGGCGCCGAGGTGGTGCATTGCCAGTAAATTACCGCCCGCATCGTAATCGTAGGTTTGTGTGTAATTAGCGATCTGGTTGGGATCAGGCGGCAGGTTCTGCAGGTCGGGCAGGGCGGGGCCGTGGCTGGCGCCGGTTTTGACTTCCCGGCCGGTGGCTTCGATCAATTGGTACAGGGTGTCGTAACGATACTGGCTGATTGGCTCGATGCGCTGGTTGGCGAAGAAACGCGCTGGCTGCGCGGCATCTTCGATCTGTTCGATATTGCCGACCGGGTCGTAGCTGTAATTCAAAAGCTGCAGCGGCGGTGCGTCAGGCAGCGCTGCGCTGAGTTCGCTTAGCCGCCCGGTTTGTGGGTCATAGAGAGAACAGCTGATCACGCCATTGCCTGCGGTTTGCTGCTCGACCTGATCGAAAGCGTTGTAGCGGATGTCGCTGAGCACGATCTGTTCACCAAGGGAAACCGATTTCAGTTGGCCTGCCACGGTGTGTTCGAAACGCCGGGTATTGCCCATGGCATCGGTTTGTTCGATCACTTCACCCAGCGCGTTGAAGCCCCAGGCCGATGCAAAGCCACCGGTCTCCAGCAAGGCGTCTCGCTCGGCAATCGCCAACGGCCAGTCGGGCAGCTCCAGCGTGCGCAAGAAATGTCGAACTTCGGTTAGCGGAGAACCAAGCAGGCCGTATTCCGGGCGATGGATCGTGCCTGCTGTATCGTCATGGCGGATGAGTTGATTGCACTGGTTGTGGTCGGACGTTTCCGGTCCGCCATACGTGAACCGTTCGACAGCCAAACCCTGTTGGAGCGCCACCCCGGTCGCTCCAACAGAATCCCCCGTAGCTTCGCTGGTCAATACCGGCCGCAGCATCTCATCGTATTCAACCAGCGCGTGACTGCCGCGACGGTCCCAGTCCTCAATCAATTGCCCGGCGTCGCCCAGCAGTGCCACCCGCCAACCGGCATCGACGCTGTCGGTGAACAACACTTGGCCGGAAAGGCTATGTACGCTGATTTGATTGGGCGTTGGCAAGCGCGGATCCTGGCTGGCGATCAGGCGTCCGGTCGGGTTGTACTCTTGGCGTGTCACACGCAGGTCGGGCGCGTCGGCAGTGGTGAGGCGATGACACGCGATCAGGCGCACCGGCAGGCCGCGGCTGTCCACGACGCTGAGCATCGGTGTCTGAGCATGCAGGGCATGGCTCATCGCAAGGCTTCCACTTCTTCGGCGGTGTCGTTTTCATCCTCGCTGATGGTGTACCAGGTCCTGTAGGTCAGGCGTCGCATCCAGCCCTTGGCAGTGAGGGTTTTAGTGGGGCGGCCCAACGGGTCGTAGAACTGTTTGTCGTGGTAGCCGTAATCACGCATTTGCCGGTCGTTGACATAGACGTGATTGCTGGCGAAGTAAGGGCGATAGACCCTGACCACGAGGCCCTTGTTGTTGTATTCCACGCGCTCGCTGACCCGCCAGCGCTTTTCAGCATGGACGATGACAGGTTGGCCGCCCACTATGTCCAGATTGCCGAAGTCATCAACTTTGTAAGCGTCACCGGCTTCGACGAGCTGACGTGTTTGCAGGGGGCGACCAAAGCCGTCCACAGAGGTCAGGATGATTCTGATTTGCTTACTCGGATCGTCGGGGTAGCGGTCCGCTTGGAGGGCCGCGGTGCCGAAGGGGATACGGCCGGTATCGTGGGTCATATTGGCGTCGTAGTAATAGACGCTGGCCTGCCTTGCAAGCACCAGTTCTGGATCCTCGACAGCCTGCCGGGTTCCCCCCAATATGTGCACGCCCGTGTTCAGAGGGTCGAAACCCACGGCCTCGCCTGATTCAGTTCCATAAAAACTGGTCGCCCATATCCGGCCAAACGCATCGTAGTCTGCTTCTTGGGTGTTCTGGTTGGGATCGATGATTTGTCGTGGCTGCAAGGTGCGGTAGTCATAAGTTGCCTGGGTTGTGCACCCCACAGGGTCGGTCACTCGAACCATTAGCATGTGATAGTCGTCGTACTCGACTTCGGTCCAGCCATGGCTGCGGGTAGGCCTGAAAGTCTCGGGCAGGTAAAAACCTTCCAGCCCGGCATAACTGGCGAAGCCGCGTTTGACCGACCAGAGATTCAAGCCATCATCGGGTAAGAAGCTGGGCATTTGCTGGTAGCCGATTTCTTCAAGCCGCGCTGCCAGTTGTTCTGCGTCCATCACTCGCTCGTAAGCGCTTAGCGCATGGTCATCGAGTTCGGCGCTTTCCGTTGCATCGGCTAACGCTTCGAAGGTGGCTTCGCCGTCGCCGCAGCCGATGTAACGCTGTACGGATAAAGCCGTCAGAGTTCGGGGCAGATTCGCAAACGGGCCCTGAGAGCTGATGAAGCTTTCGTAGCTAATGGCATCGGTTGAAAGCTCGTTGACCGGGACAACCATCGCATTGGCTCGCATGCGATAGGGCAGACCCAGGCGCCAGCTTTGTGGGCTGTCCAGATGAATGACCTGGGCGCGGGTTTCGTTCAGATAGAAATGCTGTTGCGCTTCGTCATGGGACGCCTGCCACCAAGTGTTCTGGTGCTCATCGTCGAAGGGCGGTGTATCGCCCGGTTTCTTGCGTCGTGCATAGTTCACGGTTACGCCGTGGGTCAGCACGCCATAGCGGTCCCTGGCCAGGTTCAGGCTGTGCTCGCACTGAGGGTCTTCCAGCTCATCTGCTTCGTAGCGATAGCTGATTGATTCAAGTACCTGCGGCAGCATCAAGGCATAGGGCTGATGCTCAGACAGCCCGAGCAATTGACGCACCAGATAGCGAGACGCTTGCACGGCATACAGTACGTTTGGCTGCATCTGGTTATCAAGGCCGAACACTTCGTTGCGCAATACCGAGCCGCTGAGTGCACGGCTCATTTCTCGTTGTGTGGCAGGATCGGCTTCATCGATCAGGCGGTCTGTCTCCCCAGAGAGTTCGGATAACAGGTGCTCACCCAATACCTGAGCGTGCGGGTCGCTGCTGTCGTAGTCATCGTGGTCAGTTTCGGGAAAGCGCCCGGTGTGATACCAGATCTTCCTCAAAACAGGAGCCGTGAAGTCACTCTGCGGGTTTACCGGTTTTTCGCTGTCGGTTTGCAGGACCAGGCCAAAGCCCCGGAAGTCCCGGTCATGAGGATCGTAATAGCCTTGCCGATACTGGAATAATTGCGTGAGTGTGTTTCTGGTGACCCAGTCTTCCTGGGTTTGCTTGACTACAACGTGCACCGCAAATGGCAAGTACGAAATTGCTGGCTTATCGGCGGCGCGCAAAGCCTGTTTCTCGTCCAGCCATTCCTGTGCCGAGCTGCGATAAGTGACCTTGCCCAAACCACCGAAGTGGTTGTCGGTCTGGTTGAGTAAATACGGTTTTTCAGGGTAGGACAGGTGCCAGTGTCGAGGTGTCATATGTGGCACGGTGAGCACCACGCTTGCGCAACCCAGACCTTGCAGATCGACCAGGCTGACCTGGCAGAAACGGTCATAGCGCACACCGTTGGGCCATTGTTGGCTAAAAGGCGGAGCGAGGCCGTTACCACCCTTGTTCATGAACACCTGAATATCGTCCGTCTGCAGGTAAAGCACGTCGCTGGCGCCGGAGCCATCCAGGTCGGCCAGCCTGATCCGCCCGGCATCGAACGTTTCATAATCGAAAGTCAGTTCGGCAAACAGCTGGCCTTTACCGAAATGTCCACGCCCCAGATTCGGCCAGAAGCGGATCTCGTCATGGCGAATGCGGATCAGGTGTTGTTGGCCGGTGCCCAGCAAGTCACTGAAGGCCACCAGTTCGTTGGGGCTGTCGCTCACCAGCGGTAACCGGTCTTCGTTATGCGGGACATCGACCGGCGCAGCGAAGCCCTCGGTTCGGCGATTGGCATACAGCCGCACGCTACGGGGCCCGATCATCGCCAGATCCGACAGGCCACCGCCCACCAGATCGGCCAACTGCCCTTGGGGGTTAAAGAACTCCGTCGGGAAGGCCGCAAAGGTGACGAACCGCGACCAGCTACGATCAGGGTTGAGAGTGAAGAAGCCAGCCATTCCCGGCTGCGCGACGATCCAGTCAAGGCGGCCATCGCCAGTCTGGTCGGTGAGCGACTGCAGCACCATCGTCCTGGCGTCAGCAAGGGGGATCTGGGGCAAGGTCTGCCAGTCGCCGTAGGCAATTTCATCGCCACCGGCATCCGCGCGCATCGGCTCGCGATAGAGCCAACCCTTATCGCTGCGAAAGAGCACGCCCGGCAAGCCCTCGCCATATAAGTCGACCAATTGCCAGGACTGGCCATCGTTGAGCCCGGGCATCGAATCGAAAGGCTTGAACTCACCCGTCGCCTTGTTGAATTCGCTGTATTTGAATTCCATCGATGGGCGCTGATCCAGCTTGTGTAAGTTCGTCCCATCCCAGGCCTGACTGTGGGCGTTGACCAGCTTGTTGTAACCAAGAGGGTCAGCGGCATATTCCAGTAGCAGGGCTTGAATCAGCAGCGGAGACTCTGCCAGTTCATCAGGAAAGTGATGAAACATCAGGATTTGTTGGCACAGCCTCAAATTACCCAGTTCAAAGCCATAAGCAAAACTGGAGTGAGGATCGCTGCGCACATGCCAACTGGATTCAGCAGGTTCCTCATAGGTCGGTTTCTGGTGAGCAGTGGCTTCGTTGCGCTCGCCGTAGTCGAAGAGCAAATCGAAATGCCAGTTCAGCCCTTCCAGTGCAGCTTCGTCCCACAAGTACAGTTCGGCGTGGGCCAGAAAATTGCCCCAACGTACTCGCCACAAATAGCACTGGGCGATGAAGTCTCGCGGGTGATCGGGCCCCAGGCCCACTTCATCCTCGGCCTTGTATTCATAAAGAATATGTTCGCCGTGGGCGTTCATGCTTTCTTCCAGCAGCCACTCGGCGACATGGTTGGAATCGGCCGGGTCGGTGCTGCGCGAGGAGGCTCTCTTGCCGTAGAAATGCAGGCTGCCATCCGCGCCGTGGATCAGCCAGAAGCCAGGATCGACTGTATTGACACGCCAATGTTCGATCCGCTCGAACGCGCCTTCGACCCGTGCGAAATACCGGATTACCTGATACGCGATGCCTCCATCATGGGGGGCTGTTGCCGGAGTGCAGACAACGGCGCCGCTGTTGTCACGCTCAGGCAGCCAGACGTCACCACTGGGGCCGAGCATCACATCATCATCGGTGTATGTCGGTACGCCTTTGCTGGAGCGCCGGGCCACGCATCCCAGGTTCAGGTTCCAGCCCAGGCCGAACAGGCCATTGCCCGCAGTGCTCTGATAATTGAGCGAAAGGTCCGGCGCATAACCCCGGCCTTGCGTAATCGGCAGGCCAATGCCCAGTGACGCCGTGCCGCTGTTGCCCACCGGTCCCCAGCCTTTGCCGATGCTTTGAATGGCACCACCGCCTTTGGGCAGTGAAGGGGTGGCAAGCATGGGTTGCGGGTCTTGTTGTGCCTGTTCTTGAGTGGCCATGGTCTGGCTTACCTGCTATCAAACAACACATTACTTTCTGAAATGATGAGATTTTCTGTGGGAACGATCACTGTTTGCAGCAGAGGAAGTTTCGGCTCTACTGAGATTGGCCAATAAAGAAAAAGACGGGTCTGTCATGGCGGCGACGCTCTCGATTAAGGTCCCGTTGAGTGTGGACTTTTTTGAATAGACGTCTACCTGTCATAAATGACAGTCATGCCATGTGTTGTCTGGAGTTTTCAATAAAAAACAACGTGTAAGTAGTAATTCCGGGAGCAATGGAATATTTGGCTATTACCGTTAGTGCGTTTTAGCTGGTTATTTTAAAGCGGTGGATCGTTATTATTTATTGCTTGAGGGGATTTGCGTCGGGAGACATTTGCAATGCCGACCCCGGATTTGCTTGTTCACCGCCATACACCGGTCATCTCCGTGCAGGACTCACGCGCCTTGAATGTCCGTGTGCTCCAGTTCCATCGCCGGGTGTTGGGAGACCTTGCTGAACTTCGCGTCGAACAACAGACTTATGATGCCCAAGGTCGGCCATTGGCGTGTCGCGATCCACGCCTGTTTGCGCTGTTTGAAGCAGATGCCGATGTACCTGCGAACCTGACTCAAACGTTCAGCCTTGGCGGGGCGCTACTGTTGAGCCAAAGCACTGATGCAGGGTGGCGGCTGGGATTGAGAGGGGAGGCAGGTCAGTGGCTTGAAAGCTGGGACGGTCGTGGCACGCACTCCGCCATTGATTACGACGATATGCTGCGACCGCAGGCGATTCAGCAGCAAGGTCAAACAGGGCCAGCCTGTACGCTTGAGCGGTTTACTTATGGCGGTGCGGGCGACGACGCTGCTTTGCACAATCGTTGTGGTCGGCTGCTGCGTCATGATGATCCGGCGGGCACTCACTGGGGGGAGGACTATAGCCTCGGCGGCTTGTTGATACAGGAGGCGCGGCGCTTTGCGCGCGATCTGGAGTCGCCTGACTGGCCCGTTGAAGAGTCTGGACGGGATGCGCTGCTTGAACCAACGGCACAAGCAGCGTTGACTCGCCGTCAGGTCAATGCGTTGGGCGAAACCACAGGTCAGACCGATGCGCAGGGCAATGTCCAGCGTCTTGAGATGACCTGTGCCGGCACACTGCGTAGCACGCATCTACGGCTTGCAGGGCAGAGTGAGCGCCTGTTAGTCGGCGACATTTGTTATAACGCGTTCGGTCAGGTTGACGCTGAAACGGCAGGCAATGGTGTGCAGACTCGCACCTTCTATGATCCGGCCACTGGGTTATTGCTAGGGCTGACGGCGCGCAAGAGCGATGGCACGACCCTTCAGGATTTAAACTATGAGCACGATCCGGTCGGCAATATCCTGCGCATCGAAGATGCGGCCCAGCCGACCCGGTACTTCCGTAATCAGGCTATTGTGGACGTAGGTGCTTACCGGTACGACACGCTGTATCAGCTGATCGAAGCGACGGGGCGCGAGGCGCGGGACGCTGCCATCCACCCGCCGCTACCGGTGTTTCAGTCACCCGCGGCCCCTAACCAGTTAGCAAACTACAGCCAGTTTTATGATTACGATGCGGGGGGCAACTTGCTCACGCTGCGCCACGTCGGTGGGCAGCAATATACTCGGCGGATGATCACGGCCCGTTACAGCAATCGCAGCCTTCCCGTCTTTGACGATCACATCCCCGATGAAGCCGAACTGACGGCTGCGTTTGATGCCAACGGCAATCTGCTTCAGTTGCAGCCCGGTCAGGGGCTAACGTGGGATGCGCGCAATCAATTACAGAAAGTGACCCCTGTCCAGCGCGAAGATGCCGCCAATGATGATGAGCGTTATGTGTATGACGGCAGTGGTCAGCGTCTACGCAAAGTTCGAATGATTCTGGCCGCGAACACTACGCATCGTGCAGAAGTACGTTATTTGCCTGGCCTTGAAATGCGCACCGATACTGCCACCGGCCGGAGCCTGGATGTCATCACGGTCCAGGCGGGGCGAAGCGAAGTGCGAGTTCTGCACTGGCTGGAGGACAGCAATCCCGATGACATTGCCAATGATCAGGTGCGCTACAGCCTGAGTGATCATTTGCGTTCCAGCACGCTGGAGCTGGATGGTACGGCGGATGTGATCAGTCAGGAGCGTTATTACCCGTTTGGTGGTACTTCGTGGTGGGCAGGGCGCAACGCAGTGGAAGCCAACTACAAGACGGTGCGTTATTCAGATAAAGAGCGGGATGCGAGCGGGCTTTATTATTATGGGTTGCGGTGTTACGCGCCTTGGTTGTTTCGCTGGATTAACCCGGATCCACTAGGTACGAAAGACGGTTTAAATCTATACAGGTTCTGCGCAAGCAACCCTGTGAGCAGAGTTGATCTGAATGGAGGGGTCACTAAGCTGCCTGCAGACAATCTTCTGTCTACCGTATTGGATACCTACCTGGATAATGAGCCAGACTTTCTTATCGGACTAGGACTTCCAATGCTTTTTTCGGAGGTTCCGGAAGCGGCTAGCGGCAGTGGAACCAACGAGACCAATAAGTACTTAGAGAGTGATTCGCCAGCAAGTCATTCTTCGCAACTGTCTGACTCCAGTCCTCCGGGCAGCCCGACTACTCTGATTGAGCCGACCACCGAGCAGCATGCTGCCCTCGATATTTTAGGTAAAAATAACTACAGCCTTAATAGCAGAGGTCTGCTGGTCAGAGATAAGTTTGGCGGCAAGGTCTATCGCGCGGATCGCCGAGAACCAGGCGAGGTGCTGCAACAAGGATTCCACCCCTCTGACGAATTTACCGCGATAAAAAAAATGATCAGCGGTCGCGCTTTGATTGTTGCGGAAACTCTGGAAGGCGCGATTTATTATGCTGCGAACTCGGGGCATACCTACAACTTTTATGAGATTGATGCCGGTGACATAGGGGGGGCGTCTTTGGTAGAAAATCTGCTATTCAATAAACGGCAGTTGGTGGAGCACATTACGGCTTATCCGGAGGAAAGCCCGACAAGTCAGACGGGAGAGGCCAACAACATGTATGAAGCGCATTTGAGTCATGATGACTTGATGTCTGCTCGCAAGCCATTTGTTTACTTGGGGAAATTGAAAGCGCAAGTCGCGAGTCGGCGAGCAGTCCTGCACACATGATGTTAGCGCTTATGTAGTCGCTCAGATGCTCTCAGTGAGCTTTACGAGAAGCAATTGCCCTTTGAGCGCTTACGCTCGCAAGGCAATTGATGTCGTTACGTGGCAGGGCCTGCTTACTGCACTTCCACCGCCAAGCTGTCGCTTATCTTTTTCTGCCAGATCTGCGGGCCGGTGATGTGTACGGATTCGCCCTTGCTGTCTACGGCGACCGTCACAGGCATGTCTTTAACTTCGAACTCGTAGATCGCTTCCATGCCCAGCTCGGCAAAGGCCACGACTTTCGACTTCTTGATCGCCTGAGCCACCAGATAAGCAGCACCGCCGACCGCCATCAGGTACACGGCCTTGTAGTCCTTGATCGCTTCGATAGCGGTCGGGCCGCGTTCGGATTTGCCGATCATGCCCAGCAGGCCGGTTTGATCAAGGATCTGCCGGGTGAATTTGTCCATCCGCGTGGCGGTAGTCGGGCCAGCCGGGCCAACCACTTCTTCGCGCACCGGATCAACCGGGCCGACGTAGTAGATGAAGCGACCTTTGAGGTCCACTGGCAGGGTTTCGCCCTTGTTGAGCATTTCGACCATGCGCTTGTGTGCTGCGTCGCGGCCGGTGAGCATCTTGCCGTTGAGCAGGACAGTTTCGCCCGGCTTCCAGCTTTGCACGTCTTCCGGGGTCAGGGTGTCGAGGTTGACGCGACGGGCCGACGGGCCTGCTTCCCAGACGATTTCCGGGTAGGCATCCAGCGATGGCGCTTCCAGCGAGGCCGGGCCGGAACCATCAAGCACGAAATGCGCGTGGCGGGTGGCGGCACAGTTAGGAATCATGCACACCGGCAGCGAGGCCGCGTGAGTCGGGTAATCCATGATCTTCACGTCGAGCACGGTGGTCAGACCGCCGAGGCCCTGGGCACCGATGCCCAGTTGGTTGACCTTTTCGAACAGTTCCAGGCGCATCTCTTCGATACGGCTGGACGGGCCGCGCTTTTTCAGCTCATGGATGTCGATGGACTCCATCAGCACTTCTTTGGCCATGACGGCGGCTTTCTCAGCAGTACCGCCAATACCAATGCCGAGCATGCCAGGCGGACACCAGCCGGCGCCCATGGTCGGCACGGTTTTCAGGACCCAGTCGACGATCGAGTCGGACGGGTTGAGCATCGCCATTTTCGATTTGTTTTCCGAGCCGCCGCCTTTGGCAGCCACGTCCACTTCCACGGTGTTACCCGGGACGATGGAGTAGTGGATAACGGCTGGAGTGTTGTCTTTGGTGTTTTTACGCGCACCGGCCGGATCGGCCAGGATCGAGGCGCGCAAGACGTTTTCCGGCAAGTTGTAAGCACGGCGCACGCCTTCGTTGATCATGTCGTCGAGGCCCATGGTGGCCCCGTCCCAACGTACGTCCATGCCAACACGCACGAATACGGTGACGATGCCGGTGTCCTGGCAGATCGGGCGATGACCGGTCGCGCACATGCGCGAGTTGATCAGGATCTGTGCCATGGAGTCACGTGCAGCAGGCGACTCCTCGCGCAGATAGGCTTCGTGCATGGCCTGAATGAAATCTACCGGGTGGTAGTAGGAAATGAATTGCAGGGCGTCGGCTACGCTCTGAATCAGGTCGTCTTGCTTGATCACGGTCATGTGTGCGCGCTCCTCTTTAGGACGGGAACATTCAAAATATAGTCTGAGCCATCTGCGTTCGAACGATGTCTCATGGCTGCAACAGCGTGGCTGGCTGCGACAAAAAGGCGCGGCAGTATAACCCGCAACCTCTTGGGTCCATCCATCGGTTTTGCGCTTCGCATTTTTTTGCCGGTCGAATGGCTTTGCCCAGCACCGGCGGGTCTCGCTGGCAATAATGCCGTCAAACCCCCGTATCAAGGGGGACCCAACGGCGGGGATGCGAGTTGCAATTGAATCTATTTGAACGTATTTAACCTGTATTGGCTGGAAACTTTTCGATGAGAGTCTAAAGTTCCGGGCTTGGTGCCACTATGGGAAGGAATCCTTTTTGAGCACGATAAGCGCACGGGAAATATCTCCCGCCACACAATCCCTTTTTCTGAAGCGTTTTGGCCTGGCGGCGGCGACTTATCTATTAGTCACAGTGCTGAGCTGGCTGGCAATTTATACGGGAGAAATGCATCAGCCGATGCTGGTGACAGTGATTACCTGCGTTTTGGTGGTATTGAGTCAGCTTGCCGTATTTGCCGTATTTCTGACCAAGCTGAACCAGCGTTTCACTGATGCCAGTCTGACTGAGTTTCAAGTATTGCTCGCCCTGTGTTGGCTGACCTGGCTGCTTTCATGTCTGGATGGGGCCCGTGGTGTATTTTTGATTGTGTATGCGCCAATCCTTCTGTTTGGCCTGTTTCAATTGACGCCAATGGTCTTTGCCCGATGTGCAGTGTTGGTACTGCTGAGTTTTGCCGGTATCAACCTGTGGGAGTTCCTCGACGGAAGCATGCGCAAACCTGGAACCGTGCTCCTGCAGATCAGTGCACTGTTCGTCATGCTGCTGTGGCTTAGCCTGTTTGCCGGTTATGTAAATGCCCAGCGCCAGCGAATGCGTCATCGCCGCTATGCCCTGCAGGCTCACCAAGACACATTGCGCGGGATGATGGCGCAGCTTGAAGAGTTGGCTGCTACCGATGAGCTCACCAATCTGTACAATCGCCGCTACTTTTTGCGCATGGCCGCCAGGGAATTGAATCTGCTGGGCAGTGACGCTTCCCATGGGCTGGCCTTGATCGACCTCGATCACTTCAAGCGCATCAACGATAACTATGGTCATTCGGCAGGCGACCAGGTACTCCAGGCTTTTGCGGCCCGTGCTGAAGATTGCCTGCGCGACAGTGATGTACTGGCGCGCTACGGTGGAGAGGAGTTTGTGTTGTTCATACCGCAATGCAACGAGCAACAACTGATCGATTGTTGTGAGCGTGTACGTGAGGCTTTTAGCCGTGTTGAGTTGCCGACGTTGCCCGACTGCAGCCTGAGCCTGTCGGTGGGCATGACCTTGCTACAGCGTGGCGACAACCTTGATGAGGCGTTGCAGCGAGCAGATCTGGCGCTCTATCGGGCCAAACGTGCCGGGCGTAATCGTTGTATGGCGGGTTGGGAAAACGTTGATGCCTGAGTTGCATGTGGGCGACCGTCACTGGACGGTTGCAGCAGGGAGCAATTTACTTGATAGCCTCAACCAGGCTGGCGTAAGCGTCCCTTATAGCTGTCGAGCGGGCAGTTGCCATGCCTGCCTGGTGCGCTGCATCGATGGCGAACCCGAGGATGCGCTGCCAGAGGCGCTGGATGCGGGTAAACGTCAGGAGGGCTGGCGGCTGGCTTGCCAGTGTCGTGTCACGCAGAGTTTGACAGTCCAGGCGTTTGATCCTCTGCGTGACGGCCTGCCAGCGCAGGTTGCGGAGTGTGCCTGGCTCAGCCCTGCGGTGCTGCGTTTACGCCTTGAGCCGCAGCGACCGTTGCGTTACCGCGCGGGTCAGCATCTGGTGTTGTGGACTGAAAGCGGTATTGCCCGGCCGTATTCACTGGCGAGTGTGCCGGGAGAAGACCGTTTTCTGGAGTTTCATATCGATTGCGGCCGATCGGGCGCTTTTGCTGATATCGCTCGAAACCTGCTTGTCGGTGAGGGCCTAGGATTGGGCGAACTGCGTGGCGGGGCGTTGCAATATGATCCGGACTGGCAAGAGCGGCCTTTGTTATTGCTGGGCGCCGGGACCGGACTAGGGCCGTTATGGGGCGTGCTGCGTGAGGCACTGCGTCAGGATCATCAGGGGCCCATCAGGCTTATCCATTTGGCGCGCGACGGCGGCGAGCATTACCTGCGTACCGAACTGACTGAGTTGGTAAGTAATCATGGCAGTGTTCAAGTGCAGCTAGTAACGGCTGATGAACTGGAGGCAACGCTTGCAGACCTGCGCATGCTGTCGCGCAAGACCATGGCGCTGGTCTGTGGCAGCCCACACAGTGTAGAGACCTTTGCCAAGCGACTCTATCTGGCGGGTATTCCGCGTAATCAGGTCTTGGCGGATGTGTTTGTGGGGCGTGATTAAAGCATTCAAATGCGAGATTGCGTGGTGCCATAGACACCGGCGTCTCTCCTACAGAAGTGCGCTGCGGTTAACCCTCGGTCATCAGATACAAAAAAAGCCCCGACTCTTACGAGCCGGGGCTTTTTGTTTCCTGCGCGGGCGGTCTTAGACCAGAGGATCGCCGACGTGCAGGATCTTCATGCCGTTGGTGCCACCGATGGTGTGGTAGCTATCACCCTTGGTGAGGATGACCCAATCGCCTTGCTCAACGAGACCGCGCTTGAGCAGTTCGTCCACTGCAGACTGGCTGACCTGGCCTGGTGGCAGGTTGGCCGGGTCGAACGGTACGGTGTAAACGCCACGGAACATGGCCGCGCGCGCTTGGGTTTCGCGGTGCGGGGAGAACGCGTAGATCGGCACCGAGGAGCGGATGCGCGACATGATCAGCGGGGTATAGCCGCTTTCAGTCAGGGCAATGATCGCTTTCACGCCAGGGAAGTGGTTGGCGGTGTACATGGCCGCCAGCGCGATGCTTTCGTCACAACGGGTGAACGAGTGACCAATGCGGTGGCTGGAGGTTTTACCTGTCGGGTGCTTCTCAGCGCCGATACAGATACGGGCCATGGCCTGAACGGCTTCGATCGGATAAGAACCGGCGGCACTTTCAGCAGACAGCATCACAGCGTCGGTGTAGTCGAGCACGGCGTTGGCCACGTCGGAGACTTCGGCGCGAGTCGGCATCGGGCTGGAGATCATGGACTCCATCATCTGCGTCGCTACGATCACCGCTTTGTTATGACGACGAGCGTGCAGGATGATGCGCTTTTGCACGCCAACCAGCTCTGCGTCACCAATTTCAACGCCCAGGTCGCCACGGGCAACCATGACGGCATCACTGGCGCGGATCAGCGCGTCCAGCACTTCGTCGTTAGCCACGGCTTCAGCACGTTCGATCTTCGCCACCAGCCAGGCAGTACCGCCCGACTCGTCACGTAGCTTACGGGCGTATTCCATGTCAGCGGCGTCGCGCGGGAACGAAACGGCCAGATAGTCCAGCTCCATTTCGGCAGCCAGCTTGATGTCCAGTTTGTCTTTTTCGGTCAACGCCGGGGCAGTGAGGCCGCCACCGCGACGGTTGATGCCTTTGTGGTCAGACAATGGACCACCGATCAGCACGGTGCAGTGCAGTTCGTCGGCAGTCTGGGTGTCGACGCGCATGACCACGCGACCGTCGTCGAGCAGTAGCTCGTCGCCTACGCCGCAATCCTTGACCAGATCCGGGTAGTCGATACCCACGATTTGCTGGTTGCCTTCGGTCAGCGGATGAACAGTGGAGAAGGTGAACTTGTCACCGACTTTCAGTTCGATTTTCTTGCCAGCGAACTTGGCGATACGAATTTTCGGACCTTGCAGGTCACCCAGCAGAGCGACGAAACGCCCGTGCTTTGCGGCGATTTCGCGAATAAGCCTGGCGCGTGCCTTGTGCTCATCCGGGGTGCCGTGGGAGAAGTTCAGGCGAGCAACGTCCAGACCCGCGAGGATCAATTGTTCGATGACTTCCGGTGAGTTACTGGCAGGGCCAAGAGTGGCGACGATTTTGGTGCGGCGAACGGTCATGCACAAACTCCTTATATGAAGCGCAGCGAGAGGCTACTACTGTCTTGATCTGTAGTCATGTTTCTTTGCACTACCGCGATGTTTTGCCAGTGCACAATCGGCTGACGATCGGTGTCAAACCTGCTTGAAGAAATCTTGTTTCAGGCCGATACATTGCAGAGCACAGGAGAGTCCCATGCGAATCGTGATGATTTTAGTATTGCTGGCAGCTGTCAGCGGCTGCACCCGGATGGCCATGAATTCCAATTTGAACAGCGCCTATCGGTCCTATGACCGTGGTGACTGCGAGGCCGTAATGTTGAGCCTGTCCAAGGTCGATCGTCAAAGCCGGTCGCGCCGATATGTTCAGCCTGAAGTGTCGATGCTGCGTGGGCAGTGTCTGGAGCGGCAGAAACTGTTTGTCGATGCAGCGCAGACCTATCAGTTCATCATCACCCAATACCCTTACAGTGAGTACGCTTTCAGGGCTCGTGCCCGACTGGAGACCCTTCAGCAATTAGGTCACTATCCACGGGTGCAGACTGCACAGGTCAGCCCTGTAAAACGTTAGATACACCCGTTTGAATCTTCTGTATCGCTTTTGAGTGGCTGAACGGCGCAGTTGGTCTAGTCTCTGTAAAAGCAGACGAACGCACGTGACTTCCAGGACTTGTAACGGGTCAGAGTCACGTTTCACTGCTAAGACAAATCCAAGGTTTGTCTGAATCAGGGACGCTGACCGTCTTGGCGGTTATCAGGAGTTTTAGCGCGACCATGCTCAATGGTCACCTATGGCGGCTTTATCTATGTTGAAAGAGCGAAGAATCGAACGGCATCAACTGCCTTGCTACCTACGGGTTTTCAATCGCTACACCAACAAGCAATTAGGCTGTCTGGGCAATGTTTCCGAGCAGGGGTTGATGCTCATCAGTGATCTGCCAATGCTGGTAGGCGCTGATTTTGAACTGCGCATGCAGGTACCCTGTGAGCGCGGAACGCCTGTAACGCTGGAAGTGACCGCAACCTGCCTGTGGTGTCATGAAGATGAGACGCCCGGTAGCTACGACTCTGGATTCATACTGACCGAGTCGCCGCCAGAGTATGCGGAGCTGATCCGTGCCCTGAGGCACTACTTCAGTTTTTATCCGATGGAAGCGTCGGCCTGACGCAACGCGTTATCTCGCAGGCGAGACGTTGTGCCTGCATCGTGCGAAGGCCGCCTCGCCCACAAGTTGGCTCTTACGTTTTTCTGTAGGAGCTGCCGAAGGCTGCGAAGCATTTCTCCTGACATACCGCTATCGCAGCCTTCGGCAGCTCCTACAGGTATACGGTTTGCTGCATGGCAGTGCGATGTATCACAGCGCCCCGGATTTTTTCCAGCTCAGATAGCGACTGATCAGCTCTGGGCCAAGATCCGCTGGTCGTGAGTCCAGAACCGGGATTCCGTGAGCGCCCAAGCGTTGATGCAGTTCGGTGCGGGCGTTCAAGAAATCGATGGTCCCGCAATACAACAGTGCTTCTTCATAGGTCTGGACGGGCGATTGCCGCAGAGTGTCCAGTACCTCTTCGCGCAAGCTGACCACCAGAATCCTGTGTTTCTGGCCGAGTAGTTTGACCGCCGATAGCAATTCTTCGTCATCCTCATCGCGCACATTGGTCATCAATACCACCAGCGCCCGGCGTTTCTGCCTGGCTAACAGCTGACGTGCAGCGGCGCTGTAATCGGCAGATTTGCGGGTGGTACTCAGGTCGTAAACGCTATTGAGCAAGGTGTTCAACTGACTCGGCCCCTTCACGGGCGCAAGGTAGCGGTCCTGCCCGGTGGAAAAAGTCGATAACCCCACTGCGTCGCCTTGGCGTAGCGCGACATGCCCCAGCAGCAGTAAAGCGTTGAGGGCGTGATCGAAATGCGAAAGCGCGCCGTCCTGGCTGCGCATGCGTCGGCCGCAATCGAGCATGAAGATGATTTGCTGGTCGGTTTCCTCTTGATATTCACGTGCGATGGGCGCTCGGTGGCGGGCGGTTGCTTTCCAGTCGATTTGCCGCAGGCTATCGCCTTCTCGAAACTCCCGTAGCTGGTTGAACTCCATACCCAGGCCGCGGCGCTGACGCTGGCGCACGCCTATCTGGCTAAGCCAGTTCTCAACGGCGTGCAACTGGCCTCCGTTGATCTGGGTGAAGTCTGGATAGACCCGCGTGCTGTCGTTCAATGTCAGGCGGCGACGAGCCCGCCAAAGCCCCATCGGGCTGGGCAACTCCAGTTCACATTGCGCAAGCTTGAAATGCCCGCGTTGCAGCGGACGCAGCCTGTAGGTCAGTTGAGCCTGCTCGCCGGGCCGCAACGTAATGATTTGAGGAAGATGCTCGGCCTCGAAACCATCCGGCAAATGATCGAACACTTGCACGATGAGTTCGCCAGAGTAGTCATGACTCAGTTCCAGGCGCACATCGGTCCATCGGCCCAATGCCAGGCTGCCTGGAATCTGACGTTGCAGGCGCGGTGATGCGGTGCGACTCAACCGGAATGCATCGACCGCCGCAATCATCAGTAACGCCAGCAGCAACCCGCCAAACAGCAGGCCGAGTTCATCGGGCACCTTGATGGCCAGCGCAGACAGGATGCCGAGGAGCAGCGCCAAGGCCGCCATGGCTCCCAGCCAGCCGAGCAATGCAAGCGACGGTTTCAGCATGTGTTTCATAGGCGGGGAGCCGGAACCTGATCAAGCAGTTGTCCGAGTACTTGATCAATCGACAGGCCTTCGATGTCCAGCTCCGGCGCCAGTCGCACCCGATGGCGCAATACGGCGAGCGCGCAGCTTTTGACGTCGTCAGGAATGACAAACTCCCCCCCGCGTAACAACGCTCTGGCTCGGCCGCCCCGAACAAGTGCAATTGACGCCCGAGGGCCTGCACCGAGGGTCAGACCTGGCCAGGTACGTGTGGCTCGGGCCAGCCGAATGGCATAGTCCAGCACCTGATCATCCAGAGGCAGTTCGCTTGCGATGCGCTGCAAGGCTTGTACTTCCCTGGCCTGGAGCACGACGCGTAGTGGCTGCACGTCCAGCATGTCGGCCCGGGTCGAACGTGTGACCTGACGAACCATGGCCAATTCTTCTTCGACGTCCGGGTAGTCCATACGCAGTTTGAGCATGAAGCGATCCAGCTCGGCTTCGGGCAGTGGATACGTCCCTTCCTGCTCGATCGGATTTTGCGTTGCCAGCACCATGAATGGCTGCGCAATCGACATGGCCTTGCCTTCGAGTGTCACCTGGCGTTCCTGCATGGCTTCAAGCAGTGCGGCCTGAGTTTTGGCAGGGGCGCGGTTGATTTCATCGGCCAGCAGCAGGTTGGTGAAAATCGGACCCTTGCGCAGTTTGAACTGCTCGGTTTGCAGGTCATAGACCGCGTGCCCGGTGACATCGCTGGGCATCAGGTCAGGCGTAAACTGAATTCGCGCGAACTCGCCGCCAAAACAGCGGGCCAGCGCCCGCACCAGCAGGGTTTTACCGAGGCCCGGTACACCTTCCAGCAAGACGTGACCGCCGCCAATCAATGCGGTGAGTACGTCATCAATGACTGCAGCCTGTCCAATCACGGCTTTTTGCAGTTCCTTGCGCAGCGCTTGTGCCAATTGACTGGCGCGCTGGCGTTGCTGAGCCTGATTGCTCACAGGCGTTACCGGAGTCGCTGCCGGGTCGATATTGAACTCGATGACAGGCTCGGGGCTGGCGGACGGTTCGTTAGGTAGATCGCTCATAGGGCATTCCTGATGGTTTGCAGGTGGGCAACCTGACGGGTGAAGTCGGAGCTGGACATGCGCTGTGCCGGACGCGGGCGCATTGCCTGGCTGATGACGCTGCCGGGTTGGCGCGTCAAACGTGCCAGGACTTGCCATTGATCAGCGACCATTAGTGAGTCGAAGCCCGGATGGCGAATACGGGCGCGGTGAAGAATTTCTGTTTGCAGGGCGCGCAAAAGTGATTGCGGACCGCTGCGACGACGCAGGAATTCGGCGCTGGCACGCAGGTGCTCGGTCAATTGCCGACGAGCTCCCGCAGCAGGCGCCCGTAACGGCCCCTGGCGCATGCCTGCCCGCCACAGCCCGGCACCGACGAGCAGTAACAGCATCAGTAGCAATAAAGGGAAGTGGCGCAGCAGCAGGTTGAACAGATTATCGTGCTGGGTCCTGACGACCATCGTGACCTTGCTGTCTTGAGTCAGATACCACAGTAGCCAGGCATTGTCGTAGCGACCGATGGAGCGGGTTTTCCACAGCTCGGCGTCGGTCACCACGGTGATCAGGCCATCGCCATAGATCAGTTGCAGCATGTGCGTTGCGCCAGCGCTGTTAGCCCATGACTGGGCCTGGTCCTCGGGGTCTTCAAGGTGGAATCTGGGGTCGAAGCCTATATAAGCCGGTGCTTCTTCATTTTCCAGATACAGGCGTGTCAAATCTGGCCAGGGCAACCTGGGAGCTTTGGGGGCCGGTGCGCGTAGCGGGATTACCGGGTTGACGAGAGAGTATTCCTGCCCTTTGAGGTCTTTTGTGAGTAGCTGATGAATATGGAGGCGATCAAGCAACAAATCGCCGCTGCGGCCTTTTTTTTCATCCCAGAGCTGTCTGGCAACAAACAGCAGATGCCCCCCTGAGCGTGCCCAATGCAGGACCTGATCCGCTTGCGCAGGGGTCATGTGTTCCCGGCTGTCCAACAGCAACAGGGTTTGTGATTCCTGGCTTGTATCGGGCAGTTTGTTTGTGGAGTCGGCGATCTTTACCGCGATGGAGCGATTGCGCAGAAAGCTTTCTGCCGCCAGCCATGGATTGCCACGAGCTTCAGGGGACGGGCCTTGGTCGACAGTCTCCTCGTAGTGCTCGAGGTTTTTCAGCAGATAGACTGCGCCCAGGCACAAAACCAGCACAATCAGGGTGAGCAGTACTCCATTACGCCGGGTCATGGCCGGGCTTCCCGGTCAAACAGGTGCCGCCACTGCTCGCACAGTTCCTGCTGGACATGAGCCGCCGGCAGTTGATGACCGTAGGCGA
Organism: Pseudomonas maioricensis; assembly: GCF_022790535.1. Taxonomy (GTDB): domain Bacteria; phylum Pseudomonadota; class Gammaproteobacteria; order Pseudomonadales; family Pseudomonadaceae; genus Aquipseudomonas; species Aquipseudomonas maioricensis. The sequence goes on along the minus strand of NZ_LOHG01000006.1, from coordinate 317,760 downwards.
GGTTCTGCCAGTGTTGGGTCAGGTTGCGGCTGAACTCGTTAAGAGCGGGCTGATCAAGCGCAGCGATTCTTTGCAGGACCTGGCTTTCGGTGTCGGCGCTTTTCAGCGGTAACTGATAATCGCTGAGCAAGCGGCTGAGCAGCGCTCTGTAAAGCAGACCCAATGCTTCACGTGGCTGGCTCGACCAGAGTCCTTCGGCGCTGCCTGCGACGTCGACCGGGAGACTTTCAGCGCCGATGTGCAGGCCAAATAACTGTTCGGGCTGTGGGCGCTGCGGTTTTTCACGGGGGGCGCGACGGTTGACGAATGTAGCCAGCCATTTTCTGTAGCGCCAGATCACCACGCCAGTCACGGCGATGACAATTGCCCACAGCAGTACTTTGAAAGCCTGGGCAAGGTAGTTGCCTAACTGCAGTAGCCATTTCAGCCACTCGCGCAGATTGTTGTGCTTGCCTGCGCCGTTCTCCGCCTGGGAGGTATTCTGCTCTTCAGGTAACCGCCAGCCGGAAACGGTCTTCGGGTTTTTGAACGGTGGTTGCTGGAGCAGATTGTGAATGTCTTGCCGCGACGCAGTGCTGGTCAGGTCCTGATTGACGAGGCGTGGGCTGTCGGGGCCCGGCTCGTTTTCGGTTGAAAGTTCGGGAATGGGGCAGCTGAAATCCTGTTGCGCAGACCAGGCCTTGGGGGGCGGGCTGATCAGCGTCAGGCCAAGGCCGATCATCAGCACATAGGCGCTACCCGTAAGCCGCTGACGCAAACGCCGCAGAACCAGTTCAATGTCCCAGGCCTCCAGAACCGTGCGCCGGTTCAAATACAGGGTGAAACCGCATGAGACGTAGATCGGGCCCCATATCATCAGTATCAGTACATAGAACAGATTGCTCAGGTGCTCCAGCCAGTTCAGTTCGTTGTTCAGCTTGAGCATCATCAGCCAGGCCCAGTCCAGCTCCACCTGTTGAGGAATCAGTGCGTAAAAAAGCACGATCATGCCTATCCACAGACAAAGCTCCAGCGCGCTGCCGACTACTGTCAGGCAACGAGCTGCAAACTGATCTTTCTGACTGAGCACCTCGATTCTCTGTCTGAGTTCAGCGCCAGAGAGTTGCTCCAACTGTTGCACCGGCAAAATAAAGCTGCGGCTCAGGCCGAACCTGCGCCAGGTCAGGCTGGCGAGAAGATTCGGACGCAATGTTTTCAGCCAGCCCTTCAGTGCCTCTTTGAGGCTTGGGGCCGGGTCGAATAACGCTTGAGAAAGAATGAGCAGTGGCAAGCGTTCATAAACAGGCTTGAGCCACCAGAACACCACGATCGCGATTTTCGGGTAGTCCCACAGGAGGAGGCTGAGCAGCGCGAAGATTGGCAGGGTCACCATCGCCCAACTGGCTATCAGCAAGCCACGATGCTTGCGCGCCAGCAGAACACCCAGATCAATGGCTTCCCATGGGGTTCGCGGATGAATCGCAACGCTGGCATCAGTCAGGCGCATGGCGAGTCCTGCCAGCAAAAACCAGATAGGCGATAACCAGCCCCCATAGCGCGCCACCGACTGCATACTTGATGGTCGGTTGCGGCCAGGTCATGGATGACCAGTAGGCCTCTATAAACGCTGCAATCAATAAAAACAGGATGACGCCATAAACGAGCTGAACACTGGTTTTTGCAGCCATCCGCAGAGCTTCGCCGCGACGTAGCGATCCGGGGGCGAGAAGTGCCCAGCCGAGTTTGAGGCCTGCTGCTCCCGCCAAAGCAATGGCGGTGAGTTCAAATGCGCCGTGACCGATGACAAATGACCAGAATGTCTGCCCGTAGCCGATACCGGTCAGGTGCCCGGCGACCGCCCCGATCGTGACGCCGTTGAAGAACAGAAAGAACAGGCTGCCAAGCCCGAACAGCAAACCGGTGGCGTAGGTCTGAAAGGCAATCCCGATGTTGTTCATGATGTAGTACCCGAACATCATCCAGTCGGCGTCGGCAGCACGCTCCGCCGCCTGACCGATACGGCTCGATTGCGGATCGTACATGCTCTCCATCTGCGTCACCTGTTCAGGGGTAACGACGCTGTAGATCAGGTCGGGGAAGCCGTGCACCAGCAAAGCCATGCCGATCAGACTGCCGAAGAACAGCAGGCTGGCAACGGCCACGAGGCGCCATTGCGCACGCACCAGCCGTGGAAATCCCGCCAGTACGAAACCCAGCAATTGCGCACCAATGGGGTGGCGATGGCGATAGAGTTGCTGATGCCCACGCATCGCCAGCTGCTGCAACGGATCGACCAGGTGGCTGCTGTAACCTCTCTCCTGCGCAATGGCCAACTGATTACAGATACGCCGGTAATCGCGGCTGAAGGTTTCGTTCGAACCAGCTTGCGCTTTGCCTTTTTCAAGGCCGGCCAGGCGCTCTGTGAAGCGCGCCCACTCAGCCTGATAACGAAGTTCGAAAAGGCCTTGTTTCATGTCGGCCCCAGCAGGCCGCTGGCCACGCTATTGAGTCTTGGCACCGCCAGCGCGGGGCTGACGTTGAGCGGCTCGGCGAGAATGGATGCCAATTCCTGAGTACGTTCGGAGGACAGTTCGGCCTGACGTTGTGCGAAGCTCAGAATCGCTCGTTGTTCTTCCAGACTCATCATGAATGGCGCGATGATCGGCGTGGCGTGCGGCACTACTGGGCGGTGAGGTGGTTTGTCCTGATAGACCACCAGAGTGCCTGCAGCAAGATCACCCAGGCGCTTGAATTGCGGGTGTTGCAGGCAACTGATGGCTCCGAGGCTGTAACCAAAAGGCAGCATGTCGACAAAGCGCAGCAGATTGCGGATCAGCGATGCAGTCCAGCCGACCGGAGTTGCGTCATCGTGGATCACTCGCAGCCCCATGATCTGCTTGCCGGGTGTGCGTCCCTGGTTCAGGACTTCAAACAGCACCATGTACCACCAGGTCACCACGAACAGCGCGATAGCGCTCGAACCAGCGCCAAACGATTCGAACAGGCTGAAGATCAGGAAGAGTACGCCCATGACTGCGGCACGAATGCTGAAATCGATAGCGAACGCCAGTGCGCGCGGTACAAGTCCAGCCGGTCGCAGATGTAGATCGATGCCTTCCGGGGTTTCGATCTGGCTACGGGTGTCCAGCGGCGCGGTTGGCGGTGCAGTCCTTGGCAAAACGTGCGGAGATGGCATTGTCGGGAGAGGGACGCCTGAGAGCAAAGCCTGATGCTAGGTGCTGTTGGGATGCTAAGCAACCGGACTGTTTCTACATGTGATGTAAGAAAAGGTTTCTTTTGAGGAAAACCTCGCCTGATTGGCCTTTTTCCATGTTCAAGCCCTACACTTTGCCGGTCTTTTGTTCAGGATCAGCCCGTGACTTCCAGCATCTTCTGGTACGACTACGAAACCACCGGTATTAATCCGCGCAACGATCGCCCGCTGCAAATGGCGGGTATACGCACTGATTTCGAGCTCAACGAAATAGCGTCTCCGGTCAATATTCACTGCCAGCCCAGTGACGATATCCTGCCGCATCCCGCTGCATGCATGATTACCGGTATCACGCCGACGACTCTCGCCGAGAAGGGCTTGTGCGAGGCCGACTTCATGACGCGTGTGCATGCACAGCTTGCAGCGCCAGGTACGTGCGGCGCGGGTTACAACACGTTGCGTTTCGATGATGAAATGACACGGTACAGTCTGTACCGGAATTTTTTTGATCCTTACGCGCGTGAATGGCAGGGCGGCAACAGTCGCTGGGATCTGATCGATGTCGTTCGTGCGGCCTATGCGCTGCGCCCTGAGGGCATTGTCTGGCCCGAAGACGACGGCCGGGTCACCCTCAAACTCGAACGCCTCACGGCGGCAAACGGCATCGATCACGGCCAGGCACATGATGCCTTGTCCGATGTGCGCGCCACCATTGCTCTGGCGCGTTTGATTCGTGAGAAACAGCCTCGCCTTTACGAGTTCCTGTTCGAGTTGCGCACCAAGCAAAAAGTCCAACAGCAGATACGGCTCATGGAGCCTTTGGTACATATCTCCGGGCGTTTTTCTGCGGCGCGTCATTATCTCGGGGTTGTGCTTCCGCTCGCCTGGCATCCGCAGAACCGGAACGCGCTGATTGTTTGCGATTTACATCAGGACCCCCTGCCGTTACTGGAACAGGACGCCCACCTATTGCGACAACGGTTATATACCCGTCGCGAAGAGTTGATGGACGGCGAGCTGCCTGTCCCACTCAAACTCTTGCATATAAACCGTTGCCCAGTGATCGCACCGCTGAAGGTGTTGCGGCCTGAAGATCAACAACGCTTAAATCTGGACATGACAGTCTTCGATGAGCGTGTACGCCATCTCAATGAACGTGAGGATCTCTGGCGGGAAAAGCTGGAGGTCATTTATGCGGGCGATGACTTTGTTGCCAGCGAAGATCCAGAACAACAATTGTATGACGGGTTTATTGGCGACCGTGACCGCAGGCTCTGTGAGCAAGTTCGCAATGCTGAACCGGAAGAGTTGGCTCATCAGTCATGGCCTTTTGATGATGCACGCTTGCCAGAGTTATTATTTCGGTATCGGGCGCGTAATTTTGCTGAAACCCTGAGCACCGAAGAGCAACATCGCTGGCTTGATTTTTGTAGGACACGACTGACAACGCCTGAATCGGGAGCGCCTAATACGCTGAAAAGTTTCACTCATTCACTTGTTGAATTGTCCCTTAGTGCGAGCCCGGAGCAGCTCAAGGTATTGCGCGAGTGGCAGGACTATGTCGAGGCGCTGCGCCAGAGGTTGGGCATTTGAGGCCGTATTGACGGGCGTTCTCCAGACAATAAAAAACGCCAGCGTGGCTGGCGTTTTTGGCGTAACGAGTGAAGCGGGACTTGCCTGGGGTTTAGCCCAGCAGAGTAGCCCAGCCTTCAACTTCATCACCGCCCCACTTGGCTTTCCACTCTTTCAGAGTTTTGTGGTTGCCACCTTTGGTTTCGATGACTTCGCCGTTGTGCGGGTTTTTATATTGCTTGACCTTGCGTGCGCGCTTGGTGCCAGTCGGTTTAACTGCGCCACGAGCGGACTTGCCAACTTTTGCTTCCGGGTCGAGCAGGGCAATGATGTCGCGCAGCGACTTCTGATATTCGCCCATCAGGGTGCGCAGTTTGCCTTCGAATTCCAGCTCGGTTTGCAGTTTGTCGTCTTGGGACAGGTTCTTCAAACGGGCTTGCAGTTCTTTGATGGCTTCTTCTGTGGCACGGTATTCGTTGATCAGGGACATGATGCTTACCTATGTTGAGAGGTGGCAGGGAGACAGTGAAGCAATAATAGTCATGCGCCATGACCAAGTAAACATTAAATAAAAGTTTTATTTGAATTATTTAGAAATATACAGCGTCCTACAAACGGGCGATAACTAGATGCTCTGGCGCAGGCGACAAAGATAGTCATATCGACGCGTTTAATTCCTGACGTGATAAGTCGATCGTGGACGCGACGATGCAGGGGCGGGAGCGCTGAGATTGCAGGAAGCCCTGTTGCATTTGGCGGTGATCAATCAGTTTGACAGGAATACTGCAGTTTTCCCGCGCAGTCGCTAGAATAGCGGCCTTTGCGAAGTTCTGGAGTTTCCCCCAATGCGCACTTTTCGTCTGGTGATTTCTTGCCCGGACCGTGTCGGCATCGTTGCCAAAGTCAGTAACTTTCTGGCGTCCTATAACGGCTGGATTACCGAAGCGAGCCATCACTCAGACAACCTGAGTGGCTGGTTCTTCATGCGTCACGAAATTCGTGCCGATACGCTGCCCTTCGATCTGGACGCTTTCCGTGAGGCCTTCGCGCCTATCGCTGAAGAGTTTGCAATGGACTGGCGCATCACTGACTCAGCGCAGAAGAAGCGCGTGGTGTTGATGGCAAGTCGCGAGTCGCATTGTCTGGCGGATCTGTTGCACCGCTGGCACAGCGATGAACTGGACTGCGAAATTGCCTGCGTGATTTCCAATCACCAGGATTTGCGCAGCATGGTTGAATGGCATGGCATTCCTTATTACTACGTTCCGGTCAACCCGACCGACAAGGAACCTGCATTTGCCGAGGTGTCGCGTCTGGTCGCTCATCACCAGGCCGACGTAGTGGTGCTGGCGCGTTACATGCAGATCCTGCCGCCGCAACTGTGCCGTGAATATGCGCATCAGGTCATCAATATTCACCACAGCTTCCTGCCATCCTTTGTTGGTGCCAAGCCTTATCACCAAGCCTCTCTACGGGGGGTGAAGTTGATTGGTGCAACTTGCCATTATGTAACTGAAGAGTTGGATGCTGGCCCGATCATCGAGCAGGATGTAGTGCGTGTCAGCCACAGCGACAGCATTGAAAACATGGTGCGGTTCGGGCGCGACGTGGAAAAAATGGTATTGGCTCGTGGTCTGCGCTACCACCTGGAAGACCGCGTGTTGGTGCATGACAACAAGACGGTAGTGTTCGACTAAGCTCTGCAAATATTGAATCTGGAGGCGCTGTTGAGGGCTGCGAATGGCGGAGTGCCAGATATGCCGCTTTCGCAGCCTGTGGCAGCTCCTACAGAGAATTTATTTCAGTCAGCTTCGCTTGCTTGAGGTATCCGTCATGACCAGTCCCCTCGACAAAGCTACGTCTACAGCGCCCCCAACCTTGGGGGAGGGTTGCCTCAGTCGTTATGACCCGGATGCGTTGACGCCAGAAGACGGTGCCGATTTCGATGGAGCTGCCGAGCTTTGGCGTATTACTCAACTGGAAAAAGAACAGCAACACAGCGACAAGCCCGACGCCTGATTCAGATTTGATTGAAGCGGATCAACTTGTTCAGCAATGGTCGTCCGACCATCAGCAGGAAGATCGGCCCTCCCACCACGAGATAGAAGTAGTAGGTCACGGTGCGCCAGATCAGGATGGCGGCTGCGGCTGTAGATTTGCCTACCATCGGTGCCAGAAGCGCCGCAGACGTCAACTCCGCGGTACCCGCGCCGCCAGGCAGCAAGCTGAATTGCCCGGCTGTCAGCGAGAGCATCTGAATCAGAAACGTCCACGCCCACTGCACGTCGACGCCCAGGCCTAGCAGTGCAAGGTACAGGATGCTGTAGCGCAGCCCCCAATGCAGGCAAGTCAGGACAAACACCGCGATCAGTTTCTGACGGGGCATTTTCCAGGTTTCAGCCAGCGCATCACGGAAATGCAAAACCTTGCGCGCCCAACGAAACCGGGTTGTGCTTTTGGTTTTGAAGCGCTTTAGCACCCGGCCGTTAAACTTGATGACCTGACGATGGAAGCGGGCGAATCCCAGGAACAGGCATAGGCTGCCTACGACAAGTACTGCGCTAAAGCCCAACAGCCATTCCATGCGCTCACTGAGCGTATGGAAGAGTGCATAGAACATGATACCTACCAGCGCGACGAGGAAAAACACCAGGTCGCTGAGTTGGTCCGTGGCGAATACTGCGCTGGCTTTTGCTGGTCTGACGCCATTTCGGGCGAGCACTGCCATCAACGTCAGCGGCCCACCGCTGCCACCGGGCGTTGCGCAATAGGCAAACTCGCTGGCCATAATCAGGCCCAGGCTTTTATTGATTGTCAGTTGGCGTGCGCTTTCACCCAACAGGATCCGCATGCGTAGGGTATTCAGGCCCCAGCAAAGGATGATCATGCCGAACATCACCATCAATAGCGGGAAGGGAAAGCTGCGCAGACGCTGAAAAATATCGCCGCCGCCCAACAGCAAAGGGATCAGCACCGCGGCCAGCAAGCCAATAGCCAGCCATGCAATTCGCTTCATTCTTGATGCTCTGCAGGTTGCAACGGTTGAGCCAGCGAGATAAATGCGGTCATGGGGTGTTGTGTGCCTTGTTCGAGCAAGTGTGTAACGGCATGCCTGATATTACAGGCCGAAACTGCTCTGGATGATCACGGAAAAGTTTAACGTTGACCACCGAATACGACAGATGTTCGTCAGGTGGGGTCGACAGTGTGTTGCTGACGCGCTCGCGGCTAAAGCCGTTCCTGCGAACTGCGCCTATCCGGAAGGAGCGAACTTGTTCGCGAAGCATCGGCACAAACGACAGATCAGCATCGCCAGCCAAACCGCCTCGCGAACTGCTCCTGCCAGGGGTTGCATCCTTCCTTCCCGGCTATAGCATTAAGTTTTGCGCTGTTTTCCGGCTAGTGGACCACACTGAGATAACGATCAAGACAGGGTGATGAAATGCCAGACGCTCCGAACATTATGATAGGTGCCGGTCCCGACGGGCTACCGGTGAGTCAGGCGTTACGCCTGGGAAATCGCCACGGTTTGGTGGCCGGAGCGACCGGAACCGGCAAAACAGTAACATTGCAACGCTTGGCCGAAGCCTTCAGCGATGCGGGTGTCGCAGTGTTCGCTGCTGATATCAAGGGCGACTTGTGCGGGCTGGGCGCAGCGGGGGCACCGCAAGGCAAGATCGCCGAACGCATTGCTGGCATGCCCTGGCTCAATCACACCCCGAAAAGCTATCCGGTCACGTTGTGGGATATTCACGGGCAATCCGGTCACCCGCTTCGCACCACATTGAGTGAAATGGGGCCGCTATTACTGGGCAGTCTGCTTGAGTTGACGGACAGCCAGCAGGCGGCACTGTATGCGGCTTTCAAGGTGGCGGATCGTGAAGGCTTGCTACTGCTCGATATAAAGGACCTCAAGGCGTTGCTTAATCACTTGCGGGACAATCCGCAGTTGCTGGGTGAAGACAGCTCCTTGATGACCACGGGTTCAAGCCAGGCGTTACAGCGCCGTCTGGCGGTGCTTGAACAGCAGGGCGCCGAGGCGTTGTTTGGCGAACCCGCCTTGCAACTGGAAGACATTCTGCATCCTGCAAGCGACGGGCGAGGGCGTATCCATTTGCTGGATGCCAGTCGTCTGGTGCATGAGGCGCCAAAGGTTTACGCGACTTTCCTTTTGTGGCTGTTAGCCGAGTTGTTCGAGCAACTGCCAGAGCGTGGCGATGCGGACAAACCGATATTGGCGCTGTTTTTCGATGAGGCGCATTTGCTGTTTGCCGACACGCCCAAAGCTTTGCAGGACAGGCTTGAGCAAGTGGTGCGGTTGATTCGCTCCAAAGGCGTCGGTGTGTACTTTGTCACCCAGTCACCGGGTGACTTGCCCGATCAGGTGCTTGCGCAGCTGGGATTGCGTATCCAGCACGGTTTGCGAGCATTTACGGCCAGGGAGCAGAAGTCTTTGCGCGCTGTGGCAGACGGCTTCCGACCCAATCCTGATATCGATACGCTGGCGGTGCTCACCCAACTCGGTATTGGCGAAGCATTGGTGGGTACCTTGCAGGAAAAGGGTACGCCCGCGATGGTCCAGCAAGTACTGATCGCGCCGCCCCAGTCCCGAATTGGGCCGCTGAGCCCTGCCGAACGAGCCAGCCTGATCGCCCAATCGCCTTTGGCTGGACGCTACGACAAGCCGATTGACCGTGAGTCTGCCTATGAAATGCTTGTCGCCCGTAAAGTCACCGCCGCTGAAGCGGAAGACGTGCCCGCAAAAAGTGCCAAGGAGCAGGAGAGCTTCAGTGATATGGCTGGGGAATTTCTTGGAGGTGTGGCAGGGCAGGCCATGAAAAGCGCCGTACGACAGGCAGCCAACCAGTTAGGGCGGCAGTTGGTACGGGGGTTGATGGGGTCGTTACTGGGTGGGGGTAAGAAGCGGCGGTAGTTCAGGGATGTTTGTAAACTGCTCTATGTCTCTTGGTTCACAGTTTTTCGCAGCAAACATTGGACTGTAGGAGCGAGCTTGCTCGCGATAACGTTAGCACAGGCGATACCTCCATCGACTGACAGACCGAATCGCGAGCAAGCTCGCTCCTACAGTCCAGTATTTGCTTCGCGAGCGCGCGGTGTCAGGGGCAACGGGCGACTCCTACAGCAACGCGCCAGCGCGGGCGATACCCGCGCTGGCGCTTTTTATCAAGCCAGCGCTTTGGACGCCAACCAGAACAAACCGGCCGACAGGGCGACGGTAGCTGGCAGGGTCAAAACCCAGGCCAGCAGGATGGTGCGTACGGTGCCGCTCTGCAGGCCGCTTTTGTTGGCGACCATGGTGCCCGCAACGCCCGACGACAGAATATGTGTCGTGGAAACTGGCAGGGCGAACACGTTAGCCGCAGCAATGGCGCAAGCCGTCGTGATCTGGGCCGACATGCCTTGTGCGTATGTCATGCCTTGCTTGCCAATCTTCTCGCCGATGGTCAGAACCACGCGCTTCCAGCCAACCATGGTGCCGATACCCAATGCCAGGGCTACGGCCAGAATCACCCAGAATGGCGCGTATTCAGTGGTCGCGGTCAGGTCTTTGCGTAGCTTTTCCAGATCCGATTTTTCACGAGGCGCCAGGTTTGGCAGCTTGGCCACTTTGCGCGCAGTGTCATCCAGGCACAGCAAGTAACGGCGTACTTCAATACGGCGCTCAGGCGTCAAGGAGTGGTAGTCGGCAACGCCAGTGAGGTTGTCGAGCAACGCGGCGATGGTGGGTTCGGTTTGTTCCGGATTACAGCTGGAGCTTTCCGGCAGATCGCCTTTTTCTGCTTTGCCCAGCGCAAGGAATTCGCCCAGTGTGGCGTTGTTGCGCTGATAGAACTGGCTCAGATGCAGGGTCGCATCCTTGGTCCGTTCGATTTGATAGGTGGTGCTGTTCAAATCCAGTACGAACTGGCTTGGCACGATACCGATAAGGACCAGCATGATCAGGCCAATGCCTTTCTGACCATCGTTGGAGCCGTGCACGAAGCTCACCGCCATGGCAGAAATCACCAGAACCAGACGGTTCCAGAATGGCGGATGCTTCTTGTCGTCGAGTTTGCGACGCTGTTCAGGCGTCTTGTGCATTTTCGACAGCGGCCGCCACCACTTCAGCCCTATCAGGACCAGCGCAGCCACCAGGAAACCCGCCAGCGGCGAGAAAACCAGCGAAGCGCCGATGTCGATCGCTTTCTGCCAGTTCACACCATCGGCCAAGGGAATATCGTTGATCAACGCGTTGGCCAGGCCAACACCGAGGATCGAGCCGATCAGCGTATGGGAACTTGATGCCGGAATACCGAAATACCAGGTGCCGAGGTTCCAGGTGATCGCCGCGGCGAGCAACGAGAAGACCATGGCCAGGCCGTGACCGGTGTTGACGTTGATCAGCAACTCAACCGGTAACAAGTGAACGATGGCATAGGCCACGCCGACACCGCCCAGCAGCACACCCAGGAAATTGAATACCCCGGAAAAGAACACGGCCAGATGAGGCGGCATGGCTTTGGTATAAATGACTGTCGCCACCGCGTTTGCGGTGTCATGAAAGCCGTTGATGAACTCGAAGGTGAGGACGAACGCCAGGGCGAGCAACAGGCTCACAAGCACCCAAGCATCTAGTCCGCTGAATAAATCGATCATGAAGGTTTTCTGACCCGGTCTGAAGGGGGCGGGATTATGACAGAAAAAATACAGATCGATGTATCGGCTGCCGACTGGTATCGCCCGATTGTCGAAATTTTATCCTCGACAAAGCCTCCCCGTTGATAACTCAAGGGGATATTCGGGGCCTGTTCGTGGCTGTCAGGCAAAGGGTTTACCTGTCCTGAATCCTTTTCGACCGGGCGATGGAGGCAGCCCGGTTCGCAAGAGCGGTAAAGTTAGCGCTCTTCGCTCAGGTCTTTTTCCATTTTCTGCAGTTCTTGCTTGAAGGCCTGGTCCAGGATGCTGGCCTTCTTGCGCCAAGGTTTGCGTTCCGGCTCTGGTTGAGCGGCGTAGGTGGTGATCTCTCCACCGTAAACATCCTTGTAGCGTTGTTCCTGGCGCTCAAGTTCCGCGCGCAGTTCATCTTTGGTCACGTTGTTACCTGATCAAGTCAAAATTTATCTGGCGATATCGCAAAGCTGCTTTAGCGTTCACACATAACTCGTCCAGGGTTGCGGGAAGGCATATGCCAAACAGCAGGCTGGAGGGGCCGTGTTCTGAACATCTTGCGGCTCGCGGCTACGGACACCAGAAAACGTAATTGTCGTAGCGACAGTCGTTTGAGTTGCAAGTGCGATGGCTACTTAGGTCGGGATCTATTCGCGAGGATAACGATGCGGTAGCACTGCTACAGTGCGTCGATCCTGTGGTATGCCCTGAGCATGGCGCCCGGTACTGCAACCATTGCGAATCGTTATTACCGACCAAGTGACGGACACTATCTCCAAGAACTTCGAATCAGTCAACTATATGTGAGGCTGTTTATCAAAAGTCTTCCGGATTGGAGTTTTTCTTGTACGACTGTTCTGAAGTTTCAGTGAGTGACATACGACGAAACTTCAATGTACGAAATATTGACAGCCCTAGACAGATTTCTGGCGACATAGTTCGTAGCGAAGTGCGAGGACTGTGCAATGCGAGCGGTATTTGTGACAGAGAGGCGCATGGAAAGTATGCAAAACTGCAATTTGTGGCGTTTCGATATCATGCGTATCGAAACGATGCAGGAAATAAAAACGGCCTCGCTTCATGGGCAAGGCCGTACCTTGGACTTCTCGTGGGTACCTGACCAGTATTTCCAAGAAGCCACTTAAGGCTATGCAAAGGTATAAGTATCTTTGTGATGGGTCAATTGCGATTATCGGCCAGTCGTTCGATAATCGCACGAAGCGGCCTGAGCGTTTTCGCCTAAAAAGCGTGAAAGCTGCGAACCATATGGCCTGAGAGGTTTTCCCGAGGTAGTGGCAATGAATGATGAACTACGAAATTCTTTTGCTTCGTTAGCCCCGCCTATTGTGGCGTCACCCGCCAAGCGGATTCAGGCGTTAACCGGAGACCCGGATTTCATGACTTCGCTGGCCAGAGGGTTGGCAGTGATTCATGCCTTTCAGGAACGCAAACGGCATCTGACCATCGCGCAAATCAGTCACCGTACGGAGATCCCTCGCGCGGCTGTCCGACGTTGCCTGCTGACCTTGATCAAGCTGGGATATGCGACGACAGACGGTCGGACTTATTCGCTGCTGCCCAAAGTCCTGACCCTGGGGCACGCTTATCTGTCATCGACGCCGTTGGCCGTTTCCTCCCAACCCTATCTGGACCGGATGAGTGACCAGTTGCATGAGGCTTGCAACATGGCGACTCTGGAAGGGGAGGACATTCTGTACATCGCTCGTTCCGCGACGACTCAGCGACTGATTTCGGTCGATCTTTCCGTGGGCGGTCGATTGCCTGCCTATTGCACCTCCATGGGCCGTATCCTGCTCTCGGCACTGGATGATGTTTCGCTGCGCGAGTATCTGGATCATGTTGACCTGCAGCCCAAAACCAGCCGAACAATCCGCACGACTGATGCGTTGCTTGAATGCCTTCAGCAGGTTCGTCAACAAGGCTGGTGTATTGTCGATCAGGAGCTGGAGCAAGGGTTGCGATCCATTGCGGTACCAGTCTATGACGCTTCGGGGCAGGTACTTGCCGCACTGAATGTCAGTACCAGTGCGGGGCGTGTTGCCAGAAGTGAGCTGGAGCAGCGCTTTCTGCCTATCATGCTGGATGCGAGTAGAGATCTGAGCACTCAGCTGTTCACCTGACGGTCGCTGAATTTGTGCGATTAACGAACGAATAATCGATTATCGGATTGTTTGGCCTCAGGCCCCGGCATAACCTCAAGTCCATTCCAGCGTAGTCCATCTGCGCTGTTCATTGGATGTAATTTGAGTTCGGGAGCACCTCATGGCTGAAATTCTTTCTCTACGCGACGCCGTGAAGCAATTCGTCAACGATGGCGACACCGTTGCGCTGGAAGGCTTCACCCATTTGATCCCCACGGCTGCAGGCCACGAAATTATTCGCCAAGGCAAGAAAGATCTGACCCTGGTGCGCATGACGCCGGACCTGATCTACGACCAGCTCATCGGTGCGGGTTGTGCCAAACGTCTGATTTTTTCGTGGGGCGGAAACCCCGGAGTGGGCTCGTTGCACCGCCTGCGCGACGCGGTTGAAAAGCAGTGGCCACACTCGATGGAAATCGAAGAACACAGCCATGCCGATCTGGCCAACGCATACGTTGCCGGTGCATCGGGCCTGCCGTTCGCGGTCCTGCGCGCCTACGCCGGTTCCGACCTGCCAAAGGTCAATCCATTGATCAAGACCGTGACCTGCCCGTTTACCGGAGAGGTCCTCGCGGCAGTCCCGGCGGTGCGTCCTGATGTGACAGTGATTCATGCGCAGAAAGCCGATCGCAAAGGCAACGTGCTGCTGTGGGGCATCCTCGGTGTGCAGAAAGAAGCGGCGCTGGCAGCCAAGCGCTGCATCGTCACCGTGGAAGAGATCGTCGATGACCTCAATGCGCCGATGAACGCTTGCGTTCTGCCCACCTGGGCGTTGAGTGCGGTGTGCCATGTGCCCGGTGGCGCGCATCCTTCCTACGCTCACGGTTATTACGAGCGCGACAACCGTTTCTATCAGGCTTGGGATCCGATTGCCCGTGACCGCGAGACCTTTAGCGCCTGGATCAAGGAATACATTCATGGCACAGCAGATTTCAGCGAGTTCCAGAGCAAGTTGGCCAGCGCTTCGGAGGCAAAGTAATGACTTACACCACCAGTGAAATGATGACTGTGGCGGCGGCTCGTCGTCTGCGTAATGGCGCTGTTTGCTTTGTCGGTATCGGCTTGCCTTCCAAAGCAGCGAATCTCGCCCGTCTCACTTCGTCGCCGGATGTCGTGTTGATTTACGAGTCAGGCCCTATTGGCGCCAAACCGACGGTACTGCCGCTGTCCATCGGCGACGGTGAGCTGGCGGAAACTGCTGACACGGTGGTATCCACCAGTGAAATTTTCCGTTACTGGCTGCAGGGTGGTCGGGTGGACGTTGGGTTTCTTGGTGCCGCACAGGTAGACCGTTTCGGTAACATCAACACCACGGTGGTGGGGGATTACCACAACCCGAAAGTCCGTTTGCCAGGCGCAGGCGGCGCGCCGGAAATCGCAGGATCGGCCAAACAAGTGCTGATCATCCTCAAGCAATCGGCCAGGGCCTTCGTGAACAAACTGGATTTCATGACTTCAGTGGGGCATGGCGAAGGCGGCGATTCACGCAAGCGCCTTGGATTGCCTGGCGCTGGACCGGTGGGGATTATTACTGATCTTTGCATCATGGAGCCGGAAGAGGGCACGAACGAGTTCATCGTCACAACACTGCACCCTGGCGTGACCCGTGAGCAGGTCATCGCGGCTACCGGTTGGGCAGTGCGTTTTGCCGACAACGTCGAGTACTCCGCCGAACCAAGCGAAACCGAGCTGAGCGCGTTGCGTGATCTGGAGGCCCGAACCGCTAAAGCGCATGGCCAAGCACCGGGAGAAGCATGATGCGTGACGTTTTCATCTGCGATGCAATTCGTACTCCGATTGGCCGCTTTGGCGGTGGGTTGGCAAGCGTTCGAGCTGATGACCTCGCGGCAGTGCCGATCAAAGCGCTGATCGAGCGCAATCCTTCGGTGAACTGGAACGAAGTGGATGAGGTGTTCTTCGGTTGCGCCAACCAGGCCGGTGAAGATAACCGCAACGTTGCGCGTATGGCGGCGTTGCTGGCGGGGCTGCCGGAGACGATTCCTGGCGTCACCCTCAATCGGCTTTGCGCTTCGGGCATGGATGCGATTGGCACGGCATTTCGTGCGATAGCCGCTGGCGAGATGGAGTTGGCAATTGCCGGGGGCGTTGAGTCGATGTCCCGTGCGCCCTTTGTCATGGGCAAAGCCGACGCCGCGTACTCGCGCAATATGAAGCTGGAGGACACCACTATTGGCTGGCGCTTCATCAATCCATTGATGAAGGAGCAGTACGGTGTCGATTCCATGCCACAGACCGGCGATAACGTCGCCGATGATTTCAAGATTTCTCGGGCCGATCAGGACGCTTTCGCCCTGCGCAGTCAGCAGCGCACCGCCGCTGCTCAGGCTGCGGGCTTTTTTAAAGAAGAAATCACGCCCGTGCGAGTCGCCCACAAAAAAGGCGAGACGGTCGTGGAGCAGGATGAGCACCCGCGTGCCGACACCAGTCTGGAAACCCTTGCGAAGCTGAAACCGGTCAACGGTCCGGACAAGACGGTCACTGCTGGTAACGCGTCCGGCGTCAACGACGGCGCTGCCGCGTTGATCCTGGCGTCGGCCGAAGCGGTCAAAAAGCACGGTTTGACACCACGCGCGCGGATTCTCGGCATGGCCAGTGCCGGGGTTGCACCTCGCGTAATGGGGATAGGTCCGGTGCCAGCGGTCCGCAAGCTGGTCGAGCGACTGGGCCTGGCAGTCAGCGATTTTGATGTGATCGAACTCAACGAAGCCTTTGCCAGCCAAGGGCTTGCCGTCTTGCGTGAGCTTGGGCTGGCCGACGATGCGCCGCAGGTGAATCCAAATGGTGGCGCCATTGCTTTGGGACACCCATTGGGCATGAGCGGTGCCCGACTGGTGTTGACCGCGCTGCACCAACTGGAAAAAAGCGGCGGCCGCCGCGGCTTGGCGACCATGTGCGTGGGCGTAGGGCAGGGGCTTGCGTTGGCGATTGAGCGCTGAGACCGAACATCACTGAATACAGTCACCCAGCTTTTTGATGGCCTCCACGAAAAGGTCATTTGAGGGCTGGGTGATTGTTTTTCAGGAGCTCACTCGAGCTTTGTTTTTGTAGGAGCTGCCGAAGGCTGCGAAGTCGATTTGCCTGACACACCGCGTTCGCAGCCTTCGGCAGCTCCTACAGGAGGAGGGAATTCAAGAGACTTATGCGCTGTCACATGTTACAGGTTATGTCTTGGATGACTGTTAAGCTTTAATGGGGAAAAAATAATGACAACCACGCATTACACGGGTGAAGAACGTAGCAAAAGGATCTTTGCGATTGTCGGTGCCTCCTCAGGCAACCTGGTCGAATGGTTCGACTTCTACGTTTACGCCTTCTGCGCCATCTACTTCGCTCCCGCCTTCTTTCCTTCCGATGACCCCACCGTTCAGTTGCTCAACACCGCAGGTGTGTTTGCTGCAGGGTTCCTGATGCGGCCTATCGGTGGCTGGTTGTTTGGCCGGGTGGCTGACAAGCATGGTCGTAAAAACTCGATGATGATCGCCGTACTGATGATGTGCGGCGGTTCGTTGATGATCGCGTGTTTGCCTACTTACGCGACGATTGGTGTCTGGGCACCCGCATTGCTGCTACTGGCGCGCCTCATTCAAGGGCTCTCGGTGGGCGGTGAGTACGGCACCACGGCGACGTATATGAGTGAAGTGGCGCTGCGCGGACAGCGTGGTTTCTTCGCCTCGTTCCAGTACGTGACCTTGATTGGTGGTCAGTTATTGGCAGTGTTGACTGTGGTGATCATGCAGCAGTTTCTCAGCACTGAAGAGCTGCGTGCCTACGGCTGGCGGATTCCGTTTGTGATCGGTGCCGTTGCTGCGCTGATCTCCCTGTTTCTGCGTCGTTCACTTGAAGAAACCACCACCGCTGAAATGCGTCAGGACAAGGATGCTGGCAGCATTGGTGCGCTGTTTCGTGATCACAAGGCAGCGTTTATCACGGTGCTGGGTTACACCGCAGGCGGCTCGCTGATTTTCTATACATTCACCACCTACATGCAGAAGTACCTGGTAAACACTGGCGGCATGGACCCCAAAACCGCCAGTTACATCATGACCGGCGCACTGTTCCTGTACATGTGCATGCAGCCCTTGTTCGGCATGCTGGCGGACAAGATCGGGCGTCGTAACTCAATGTTGTGGTTCGGTGCGCTGGGTACGCTGTGCACGGTGCCGATCCTGATGACCCTGAAAACCACGACTAATCCATTCCTGGCATTCCTGTTGATCACCTTCGCCTTGGCGATCGTCAGCTTCTATACCTCGATCAGCGGCCTGGTGAAGGCTGAGATGTTCCCGCCGCAGGTCCGTGCGTTGGGCGTAGGGCTAGCCTATGCAGTGGCTAACGCGGTGTTCGGTGGTTCGGCGGAATACGTTGCGCTGAGTCTGAAGAATCAGGGCGTGGAGAATAACTTCTACTGGTACGTGACGATCATGATGGCGGTCGCTTTCCTGTTTAGTCTGCGGTTGCCGAAACAACCGGCTTACTTGCATCACGATCACTGATTGATCGATTTATCTGCGGCAATAAAAAACCCACCGATGAGGTGGGTTTTTTATGTGAGTCGCTTATCAGAACAGCTGAACTGTCGGCTTCTCTTTATCTATCGGTTTGGCCTGTCCGGTTTGCTCGTACCAGCCACCGCCGAGGGCCTTGTACAGGTTGACCTCGCTGGTGAGCTGGGAGAGACGGTCGGTGATCAGCGATTGTTGCGCACTGAACAGCGAGCGTTGAGCATCCAGGAAGGTCAGGTTGCTGTCGATCCCGATCCGGTAGCGGCGCTCAGCCAGACGGTAGTAGTCCTGGTTGGCGTTGACGAAATCACGCTGGGCTTGCAACTGCTCGTTGTAAGTCTTGCGTGAGGCCAGGCCGTCAGAGACTTCCTGGAAGGCGGTTTGAATCGCCTTCTCGTAGTTGGCAACGCTGATCTCTTTCTGGATTTTCGAGTAATCCAGGCTGGCACGCAGGCTACCGGCGTTGAAGATCGGGATGTTGATGCTTGGCTGGAACAGCCAGGTACCCGAACCGCCTTTGAACAGGCCGGAAAGGTCCGGGCTGATCGTACCCGCATTGGCGGTCAGGCTGATGCTTGGGAAGAACGCAGCACGGGCCGCGCCGATATTGGCGTTGGCAGCTTGCAGGGTGTGCTCGGCTTGCAGAATGTCCGGACGACGCTGCAGCAGATCCGAAGGCAGGCCTGCCGGCAACGTGCTCAGCAGATCGGCGCTCAGAGGCTGAGCGGGCGGCAGGTTGTCCGGCAGGTTAGTGCCGAGCAGCAAGGTCAGGTTGTTCTGATCCTGAGCGACCTGGCGCTGATAGCGGGCCAGAGCAACCTTGGCGCTTTCCACCGAGGTGCGTGCCTGACTCAGATCCAGCGCCGAAGAAACACCCACTTCGTTGCTACGGGAAGTCAGACGCAGACTTTCCTCGTAGGTCTTGAGTGTTTCTTCTGTCAGCTTGAGCAGTTCCTTGTCCGCCTGCCAGGTCAGATAGGCGTTGGCGACGTTGGCCACCAGGCTGATCTGCGTGCTGCGACGGGCTTCTTCACTGGAGAAGTACGTCTGCAAGGCTTGCTCGCTCAGGCTGCGAACCCGACCGAACAGATCCAGCTCGTAGGCACTGACGCCCAGCGTGGCCGAATACTGGCTGCTGATGCCTGATTGGCCAGTGGTCGACATATCGGCTGGCAAGCGCTGACGGCTGCCGCTGCCATCGGCAGAAACAGCCGGGAACAGATCGGCACGCTGGATGCGGTATTGCGCACGGTAAGCGTCGATGTTCAGCGCCGCGACACGCAGGTCGCGGTTATTGACCAGAGCAGTCTGGATCAGCTGTTGCAGGGCCGGATCATGGAAAAACTGACGCCAGCCCTGTTCGGCTGCCGCGACATTCGCCGCTTCGGTCGGCGAGTAGGCCGGTCCTTGCGGGTACTGCGCCGCGACCGGAGCCGCAGGTTGTTTGTATTCAGGGATCAACGAGCAACCACTGAGGATGACCGCAGTGACTGCCAGGGAGATCAGGGACTTGCTCATTGGCCAGCCTCATCATGTGATGTTTGTTTCTCGTGTTCCTTGTCGTACTTGCTCTTGAACATCGACGACACGGCAACGTAGAACATAGGGACCCAGAAAATTGCCAGGACGGTGGCGGTGATCATACCGCCGATTACGCCCGTACCGATTGCGTGCTGGCTACCTGAACCGGCACCGGTGGAGATCGCCAGCGGCACTACGCCGAGGATGAACGCCATGGAGGTCATGATGATCGGGCGCAGACGCATGCGGCAGGCTTCCATCGCCGCATCCACCAGACTCTTGCCCTGTTCATGCAGCTCTTTGGCGAACTCGACAATCAGGATCGCATTCTTCGCCGCCAGACCGATCGTCGTCAACAAGCCAACCTGGAAGAACACGTCGTTGGACAGGCCTCTCAGACTGGTTGCCATAAGGGCGCCGATGATACCCAGTGGTACAACGAGCATGACCGCGATCGGAATCGACCAGCTTTCATACAGTGCTGCCAGACAGAGGAACACCACCAGCATCGACAGGGCATACAGCGCAGGCGCCTGGGAGCCGGACAAACGTTCTTCGAAAGACAGACCGGTAAATGCGTAACCGATACCCGCTGGCAGTTTCTTGGCAATCGCTTCGACTTCTGCCATCGCCTGACCGGAGCTGTAACCCGGAGCAGGAGTACCGAGGACTTCCATCGCCGCTACACCGTTGTAACGCGAGAGCTTTGGCGAACCGTAGATCCATTTGCCGCTGGCAATAGCCGACAGAGGCACCATGGTCCCTGCGTCGTTACGCACATACCATTTGCCCAGATCTTCAGGGGTCATGCGGCTGGCCGCTTCACCCTGCACGTACACTTTCTTGACCCGACCGCGGTCGATGAAGTCGTTGACGTAGCTGCCACCCAGAGCGATAGACAAGGTCTGGTTGATGTTCGACAAGGTGATGCCCAGGGCACTGGCCTTTTCGTCATCGACAGTGAGCTCGTACTGCGGCTCATCGCCCAGACCGTTCGGACGTACGCCTGCAAGAATCTTGCTTTGCGCCGCCATGCCGAGGAACTGGTTACGCGCTTCCAGCAGTTTCTCGTGGCCTACGCCACCCTGATCCTGAAGGTAAACGTCGAAACCGGTAGCGTTACCCAGTTCGAGTACCGAAGGTGGAACAACTGCATACACCATGGCGTCACGGAAGCTGGCGAAGTGTGCCTGAGCCCGTTGAGCAATCTTGAATACGGTATTTTCCGAATCACGCTCGTCCCACGGTTTGAGCATGACGAACGCAAGGCCCGAGCTCTGACCACGACCGGCAAAGTTGAAGCCGTTGACGCTGAACACCGAGTTCACGCCGTTGCCTTCACCGTTTTCCTTGTCGAGCAGGAAGGTACGCATCTCGTCGATGACTTTCTGCGTACGCTCGGCAGACGAGCCCGCAGGGGTCTGAACCTGAGCGAAAATCACGCCTTGGTCTTCTTCCGGCAGGAACGCGCTCGGGATGCGGGTGAACAGGAAGATCATGCCCGCAACGATGAGCAGATACACGCCGAATGCTGGCAACTTGTGAGTCACCATGCGTTTCACGCCGCGCTCGTAGCTGTCTACGCCACGATCAAACGTGCGGTTGAACCAGCCGAAGAAACCTTTTTTAGGTTGGCCGTGTTTTTCCGGGTCGATCGGCTTGAGCATAGTGGCGCAGAGCGCCGGGGTGAAAATCAGGGCAACCAGAACCGACAGGGCCATCGCAGAAACAATGGTGATCGAGAACTGTTTGTAAATAACCCCTGTAGAACCGCCGAAGAACGCCATTGGCAGCAGTACCGCCGAGAGCACCATGGCGATACCCACCAGTGCGCCCTGGATCTGCCCCATGGATTTCTTGGTCGCCTCTTTGGGCGATAAGTGCTCTTCGGCCATGACCCGTTCGACGTTTTCGACCACCACAATGGCGTCGTCCACCAAGAGTCCGATGGCCAGAATCATGCCGAACATGGTCAGGGTGTTAATCGTGAAACCGAACGCCGCGAGGATGCCGAAGGTGCCCAGCAATACCACCGGAACCGTCATCGTGGTAATCACGGTGGCGCGGAAGTTTTGCAGGAACAGGTACATCACCAGGAACACCAGCACGATCGCTTCGATCAGGGTGTGAACAACCCCGGAGATCGATTCGGTTACGGTCGGTGTGGTGTCGTACGGGTAAACCACTTTCATGCCAGCCGGGAAGAAAGGTTCCAGGTTGGCGACAGTGGCGCGAATGGCCTTGGCAGTGTCCAGAGCGTTGGCGCCGGAAGCCAGCTTGATCGCCATACCTGAAGCCGGCTTGCCGTTGAACTGAGCGTCGATGCTGTAGTTCTGGCCACCCAGCCCGATACGGGCGACGTCGTGCAGGCGTACTTGCGAGCCGTCGGTATTGACCTTGAGCAGGATGTTGCCGAACTGCTCAGGGGTTTGCAGACGAGTCTTGCCGATGATTGTGGCGTTCAGCTGGGTGCCAGGCAGGGCAGGGAGACCGCCCAACTGGCCGGTGGCGATCTGAACGTTCTGTGCAGAAATCGCCGTGCTCACATCAACCGGTGTCAGCTGGAAGTTGTTGAGTTTGGCCGGGTCGAGCCAGATACGCATGGCGTACTGCGAACCGAACACCTGGAAGTCGCCCACACCGGAGGTCCGGGAAATCGGGTCCTGGATGTTGGAGACGATGTAGTTAGACAAGTCTTCCCGGGTCAGACCGCTGCCGTCTTCGGCAACCAGACCGATTACCAGCAGGAAGTTCTTCACCGACTTGGTAACGCGCAGGCCCTGTTGCTGTACTTCTTGCGGCAGCAGCGGGGTCGCCAGGTTGAGCTTATTCTGGACCTGAACCTGAGCGGTATCCGGGTTGGTACCCTGGTTGAAGGTCACAGTGATGGTCATGCTGCCGTCGGAGTTACTGTCCGAAGAAACATAACGCAGGTTATCAATACCGTTGAGCTGTTGCTCAATGATCTGAACCACGGTGTCTTGCACAGTCTGCGCCGAAGCACCTGGGTAGGTAACCTGGATATCAATAGCTGTAGGTGCAATGGCCGGGTATTGGTTGATCGGTAGTTTCAGGATCGAAAGCGTACCCACCAGCATGATCACCAGGGCTAATACCCAGGCGAAAATGGGGCGGTCGATAAAGAATTTAGACATCGGTTACTCACCTTTGCCAGTGGCGGCAGGGGCGGACTCAGCGGACTGGGCTGGCGTGAGGTTGGTCGCTTCCTTGACCGTCACTTCTGCGCCTGGCTTGACGAATTGCAGACCTTCAGTGATTACGCGATCACCCGGTTCCAGACCTTTCTCGATCAACCAATAAGCACCAGCAGTGCGGTTGGCGATGAGTTCACGCTGTTCAACCTTGTTGTCTTTGTTGACCACCAGGGCAGACGGCTTGCCGCGCATGTCACGGGTCACGCCTTGCTGTGGAGCAAGGATGGCTTCGCTTTTCATGCCAGCCTGCAACTGAGCGTGAACAAACATACCTGGCAACAGGGTGTGATCAGGGTTCGGGAACACTGCGCGCAGGGTCACGGAGCCAGTCGCCTGATCTACCGAAACTTCGGAGAATTCCAGTTTGCCCGGCTTGCTGTATTCGCTGCCGTCTTCAAGGGTCAGCTTGACCGACGCCGCGTTGTCACCTGCCTTTTGCAGCTTGCCGGTCTCCAGGTCGCGACGCAGTTTGAGCATCTCGGTGGACGACTGGGTCACGTCAACGTAGATCGGGTCCAGTTGCTGGATCGTCGCCATGGCATTGGTCTGGCCGCTGGTAACCAGTGCGCCTTCGGTCACATCGGAGCGTCCGATACGGCCGGAGATCGGTGCCAGTACCTTGGTGTAGCGCAGGTTGATCTGAGCAGTCTGCAGAGTGGCCTGGGCTTCCTGGCTGGAGGCCAGAGCGGTGTCGTACTCCTGACGGCTTACCGCTTGCTCGTTGACCAACTGCTTGTAGCGGTCAGCCAGAGACTTCGCCGATTGCAGCGTCGCTTTTGCGCTATTGGCAGTGGCTTCGTAAAGCGCCGGGTCAATCTGATACAGCTGCTGGCCGGCTTTGACATCGCCGCCCTCTGTAAACAGCCGCTTGAGAATGATGCCGTTGACCTGTGGCCGAACTTCAGCGATGCGGTAAGCCGTGGTACGGCCCGGCAACTCCGAAGTCAGGGTGTAGGGTTGAGCTTTGATGGTTACGACGCCGACCTGAGGAGGTGCAGCTGCAGGAGCTGCGGCTTCTTCCTTTTTACTGCATCCACTGAGCAGTGTTGCCAGGGCGACGGCAGTGACCAGTACGGTAACAGCTGGCTTGAATTGCATGAAGATCCTCGGGTCAGGAGCCTGGGTGCTCAAGAAAAGTGAAAGGGTGTGAAAAATTCTGGCTGGATAAGTAGTAGGCTAATGAATATACTTACATTCACGGTTGTTTGTAAATACCCTATCCTGTGCCGCGAAGCCGCGCAGGGCGGGGATTGCAGGTTCGGGACAAGGCGATACAAATGCCGCCCGGTGTTGCTTCAGAGCCACATGATTCGTGGCATGGAGCATTTTCAATGAGGTTTTAATGCCATGGTCCGTCGTACCAAAGAGGAAGCTCAGGTTACCCGTAGCCAAATTCTCGAGGCCGCTGAAAAAGCGTTCTATGAGAGAGGCGTTGCGCGTACCACTCTGGCGGACATCGCATCCTTGGCAGGTGTGACACGCGGCGCTATTTACTGGCATTTCAGCAACAAAGCTGATCTGGTGCAGGCGATGCTCGACAGCATCCAGGAACCCCTGGAAGAGATGGCCAGGGCGAGCGAAAGCGAAGACGAAGTCGACCCATTGGGTTGCATGAAAAAATTGCTCGTTCATTTGTTTCATGAAATTACACTGGACCCAAAAACGCGTCGCATTAACGAGATTTTGTTTCATAAATGCGAATTCACCGATGAAATGTGCGACTTTCGCCAACAACGCCAGGTTAATGCACTCGAGTGCAACGACCGTATCGGCTTGGCACTGAGCAATGCGGTCCGCAAAGGCCAGTTGCCTGCTGACCTGGACACCGTCCGCGCTTCCATCGCCCTGCATGCTTATATAGACGGCATGCTCGGTCAGTGGCTGCTGGTCCCGGACAGCTACTCGCTCAACGACAGGGCCGAAAAATGGGTGGATGCCGGGCTGGACATGCTGCGCCTAAGTCCCGCGCTGCGCACCTGAAACTTCTTTCAGAATATCCCTGCCTTGCGCCCTGCACATCTATATCGAAGTATGCAGTGACTGCCCAGTCAGTTTACCGACTGCTTACAAATGTGTCGCAATGCCACTATGACTGCGAGTGATCGAAAGCGTTCGGCAGAGGCTATTTTTGTAGGATTTGAGTAGGACACTTCTTGAAGTGTGTAGCTGATTTCCCAAAGTGGTTTTCCCGTATTGTTCCCGCTGGCAACTACCTTCACTCTTCCGTCGCATTCTTGTTTATGGATGACCGGGAGAATAAAAACGTGTTGCAAACCGTATCTGAAGCATCAGGAATTCTGGGAAGGCTCAAGTGTCAGGCCAATCAGTTGCTGATCGACGCTGCACAGTGCAGACCTGCCGCCCGACTTGGGCTGATGACAACGTTGTACTTCAAGCAAGGCCATACGACGCAGACCCGGCAACGGATCGAAGCGTGCTTTACGCAATTTTACGAGACGTTTCGGCCTGCTCTGGAGTGGCAGTCTTACCAGCGACTTCGAAAGTTGTCCCCCAGCAGCTTCTCCATCTGCCGACGGCAGGTGCTTGAAAGCTCGCCTGACCAGCCGCTGTTATGGTCGATTTCCAGTGCCAGGCCAGTCGAGGCCGCGACTCATTGCATGTCGGTGATGGCGCCTCCTCAGAGCCAGGCGGCCACCGATCACTCTTGTCTGAAAATGCTCCTGCCATGGACCGTTCTGATGGACAGGGACGGGGCCAAAACGTATGAGGGGTGGATCAAGTACCTGTGCAATCAGACCCAGGCCGACCACGGCTATGGCAGTCTCGTGTGTGTCTTGCCGGGCGATGGTCTGCGATACCTGCCTTTGGAGTACCAGCTGGCTCAACGTTATGTTGGCTTGATGGTGGATGCCGGGCCTCATATGGAAAGCTTGCGATTGCTGGACCGGATCAAGGGCGTCAGTTGGTACAGCGTTCTGGGCAACCGCTTTGTTCAGCAGTTGGGAGGCAGCGACCGGTTGCGCAGTGTGCTAAGTGCCAACAGCGATGTGGTTTTTCACACTTACGAAAGCGGTCTCATGATTCGTGCGGGTGTCCTGCCGACGCTGGGAGGCAAGGGAGAAGAGCCGTCGAGTGCCTATATGGCGGTCAACAAGGTACTCAGGCCTGTCCGCGTGCAGGATACCGGGTGCCTGCACCCTTGTCCGGGGCGCGGCATAGGGTTTACCGAACAGTCCACTGCCCAGTGGTATGCCCGTTTCGATGAAAAACCCATGGCCTCGGTGCGTGCCGGTCAACCTTGTCCGCAGACCGGGCATTGGTTCAGCAGCGCCATGGCGCGCTCTCGCCGCTTCTTCAATAAAGGTGAAGTCATGCCCGCTTTCGAGCACCTCAAAGCAGATCGAACCCAGTGGTTCTGGACTGATTTCAGCGGGTAACAGAACGGCGGCGCTCACCTCTTCTTTATGAATGATTCTTCATCATCCGGCGTTTGGCTAAGCTCTGCGCAGACTTATAAAAAAGAGGGTCCTGTCATGCAGCTTTCGCCACGACGTATCGGTGTTGTCCTGGGGTTTCTATGTTCCGCCTGGCTTGGCCAGGCCGGGGCGGGCGTCGAGAGCCCGGAACAGGGGCCTGCTGCGAAGGCGCTGCTGGAGAAGGCAGTGGCGCGCTACCAGCAGGCCGGGGACAAGTCATTTGCCGAGTTCAGCCGTCAGGGCGAGTTCGTTGACGGGGAGCGCTACGTGTTTGTCGTCGATACTCATGGCGTCATGCTCGCCAGCGGTGGTCCCTCGGTGGTGCTGATAGGTCGGGATGTATCTCAGGTGCTTGAGCCTGATCTGCAAAAGGCGTTCAAGGAGGTTTTGCAAACCCCTGAGAGCAAGGGTGTGCAGCAGGCTGAATACCGCTGGCATAACTGGGCTGACGGCAAGGTTGAGCGCAAGCGTGTTTACTTCCAGCGTGTCGGCGAGCGGATCCTCGCGGTGGGTTATTACGTTCCTCGGGCTTCGCCTGAGCAAGCCAGGGTATTGCTGGATAAGGCTGTCGGTGAGCTGAATCGTGACCAAAAGGGCACACTCAGTGCGATCAATAGCCTGCGAGGCGGCTTTTTGCAGGATGACCTCTATGTGTTCGTCGTCGATCTGACCAGTAAGCGTTATGTGGCACACGGTACGAATCTGCGACTGATCAACACTGACTTTCGCAAGGTAAAAGATCCTGAGGGCAAACCTGTGGGTGAGCCGATGCTGGCCTTGATTGATAAACAGGACGCCGCTGAATACGAATACCGCTGGCGCAACCCGGTAACCGGCAAGGTGGAGAACAAGCATGCGTACGCGCGCAAGGTCGGGAATTACCTGGTGGCGGTGGGGTATTACAGCAAGTAGATCCTGTGAAAGCAGAGCTTGCTCGCGATGCAGTGCTTCAGATAACACTGGTTGTGCTTATCGCGGGCAAGCCCGCCTCCCATAGGGTAGTTCGACAAAACTCATTTCAGGCTTCCTTGTGCTCCTTGCCCCGCAACAGGTTGTTGGGCATTGCCAGCGCGGCAGCCAGGCCCAGCAGCGAGATTGCCGCGCTGACGATCATCAGGTGGCGGAACGTCAATAACAACTCGTCACGCAAGATTTGCAGGGCAGGGCCGCTGGCGGCGTTGAGGCTGTCCAGCAGGACATTGCCGGATGCGCCTTCAGCGCCGATAGGGCCTGCGCTCACGCCGCCCAGTCCGGTGTCTTGCAGCATTGCGAGTAATAGCGCAGACATCATGGCCACACCCACTGCGCCGCCCAGGGAGCGGAATAAATTTGTGGTGCTGGTCGCCACGCCCATGTCGTTTCTCGCAACCGAGTTTTGTGTCCCTACAAGCGAGGTCGGGAACTGCATACCGCTGGCGATCCCCGTCATCATCATGAACAGGCTGGTCAGCAGCAACGATTGCGGTGGAGTGAACGCCATGCCCAGGATCGCTATCGGCATCAACATCGCGCCGGTGAGGATCATCGGCTTGTAGCGGCCGGTGAGCGACGTGCGACGGCCAGCAAAAAAAGCGCCCATCGGCATGCCGATCGCCAGAGGTAAAAGGTGCACTGCAGCGCTGTCGGCACCGCCGCCGGTGACAGTCTGGAAACGTAGCGGCACCAGAACGATCAACGAAATAGCCTGGAAGCTGGTGAAGAAAATCGTGCACCAGCAAA
Organism: Pseudomonas maioricensis; assembly: GCF_022790535.1. Lineage (GTDB taxonomy): Bacteria > Pseudomonadota > Gammaproteobacteria > Pseudomonadales > Pseudomonadaceae > Aquipseudomonas > Aquipseudomonas maioricensis. The sequence continues at coordinate 289,749 of NZ_LOHG01000006.1, read as the reverse complement.
GCACGGCGCTACGGTTGGCGAACAGGTGCATCGGTAACAAAGGCTCGAGCGTGCGCCGCTCGTACCAGACGAAGCAGATCAGGGCCAGCAGTGCCACGCCGAGCAGTGTCAGTACCTGTCGATCACGCCAGCCGTGGCCTTGGCCAATCTCCGTAATACCCAACAACAGCGAGCTCAGGCCAATAATCATCAGCACTGTCCCAAGGTAATCGATGATGGGTTTACGTTGCGGGACAGGTAGACCGAGCAAGGTACGTTTGGCGAACCACCAGGCGATCACGCCCAGTGGAAGGTTGATCAGAAACACCCAGCGCCAGGACAGGTACTGTGTCATGACGCCCCCCAGCAATGGGCCCGAAACGCTGGCCAGGGCGTACATGCCGCTGAAGTAGCCTTGGTAGCGTCCTCGCTCTCGGGGCGGCACGAGGTCACCGATGATTGCCTGGCTGACTGAAACCATGCCGCCCGCGCCAATACCCTGAATAACCCGCGCGAGTACCAGTTGTTCCATGCTTTGCGCCATGCCGCAGAACAGAGACGCCAGCGTGAAGAGTCCAAGCCCGAACAGCATCAACTTGCGCCGACCATACAAATCGCCCAGTTTGCCGTAGATCGGTACTGCCACGGTCAGGGCCACCATGTAGGCGGAGATCACCCACGCCAACAGGTCGAAGTCATTGAACTGGGTAGAGGTGGCAGGGATCGAGACAGCGACGATTGTCTGATCCAGCGCGCTGAGAAATACGGCCATCATCAACGCAAACAGGACGCTGCGGATGGAAGGCGTGGTGGCGGAAAGACTGGTCAAGGCAGAACCTGATCGGCAGTGATGCCCGCCGAATACCGACGGGGGAAGCAATCAGTCTAAGCCGATAGCTCCCTAATCGATAGGTGCCTTATACAGTTCTCGCGACTTAAACGCTTCAGCGTTGTGTCATCGCAACGCACTGAATGTCGCATTACTGGGGACGCAATGACCAAAATTGCAGGTCGCGACTTGCGGTGCCTGCCGCGCCAGCTCATTGCGATATACGCCTGCCGCATACACGGCGATGACGGCACTGATACCCAGTACAGTGACGCATCTTTTTATTTTTATGTTCATGCTGCTTCCCTCATTCCGACTACATGGCAGTACTGAAAGGATTAACAGGAGTGTAGGGCAGGCGTTTTAGAGCTGTAGGAAAGAATTGATCTAGCAGGCATGGCTTAATGCCTTAAAAGTTATAGCCGTGTTGATGCCGGTGCCATTGAGCATGAAATTTGCTTTTGCAGCTGTATCACCGGCGTTTCAAGTGAGCGCGTATCGGAACGTCTTCCAGTCAATCGAGGATCAATAACAATGGCAACCTGCGGCGAAGTGTTGGTGAAGTTACTGGAAGGTTATGGTGTGGAGCGGGTGTTCGGCATTCCGGGTGTGCACACCGTTGAACTCTACCGCGGGCTGGCCAGTTCGAGCATCAGACACATCACGCCGCGACACGAGCAGGGTGCGGGTTTCATGGCTGATGGTTACTCACGGACCCGTGGCAAACCGGGGGTGTGCTTCATTATTACCGGGCCTGGCATGACCAATATCACCACGGCCATGGGCCAGGCTTATGCGGATTCGATTCCCATGCTGGTCATTTCCAGCGTGCAGTCGCGCAACCAGTTGGGGGGCGGGCGCGGCAAGTTACATGAGCTGCCAGCGCAAGGTGCGCTAGTGGCTGGCGTCGCGGCCTTTTCCCACACACTGATGTCCGCCGCTGAATTGCCCGGAGTCCTGGCGCGGGCGTTTGCGGTATTTCAGGCCGGACGTCCGCGGCCGGTTCATATCGAAATTCCGCTCGACGTGTTGGTGGAAAATGCCGATGCGTTGCTGGGGTGTGAACCGGTCAGGGTCAGCCGCGCCGGCCCGTCACCGGCAGCCATTGCGCAGATGAGCCGCCTGCTCGCCAGTGCCCGGCGACCTTTGATCCTGGCCGGGGGCGGCGCCATTGACGCTGCTCCCGCACTGACTCGTCTGGCTGAGCAACTGGATGCTCCCATGGCGCTGACGATCAACGCCAAGGGCATGTTGCCTGCCAGTCATCCTCTACTGATCGGTTCGACTCAGGCGCTGGATCCGACGCGTGAGTTGATAGAGGCCGCTGACGTCGTATTGGCGATTGGCACCGAGCTTGCGGAAACAGACTACGACATCACCTTTCAGGGGCACTTCAAAATCCCGGGGAAGTTGCTTCGCATCGACATTGATCCCGACCAGACCGTGCGTAACTTTCCGCCAGCAGTGGCGCTGGTCTCTGATTCCAGTGCGGCTGCACAAGCACTGCTCACCGCGATGGCACACGAAACACTGAGCGAGCGCCTTTCAGACTGGGGCGCCAGCCGTGTAAGCGCATTGCGCAAAACCCTTGATGCTTCATGGGACGCGGCGACCCTTGGGCAGACGGTCTTTCTGCGTACGGTCGTGGAGGTACTGGAGGGAGTGATCATCGTGGGTGACTCAACCCAGCCGGTCTACACGGGGAATCTGACCCTGGACCTGGATCAGCCGCGGCGCTGGTTCAACTCTTCCACCGGTTACGGCACGCTGGGCTACGCGCTGCCAGCCGCGATAGGCGCTTGGCTGGGGCGCGCTGATGCGGGTGAGCCGCGTCCGGTGGCCTGCCTGATTGGCGATGGAGGCCTGCAATTCACGTTGGCGGAACTGGCCAGTGCAGTCGAAGCGCGCACGCCGATCATCATCCTGCTGTGGAATAACCAGGGTTACGAAGAGATCAAGAAGTACATGGTCAACCGCGCTATCGAGCCTGTAGGCGTGGATATTTATACGCCGGATTTTATTGGCGTTGCCAAGGCTCTAGGGTGTGAGGCAGAAGCGGTGGACGGCGTTGACTCGCTCAAGGCTGCTTTGCGGGTTGCGGTGATGCGGCCAGGGCCGACATTGATCGAGATTGATCAAAGGGTGTGGATGAGAGGAATGATGGCAGGGTAACGACGCCTGCCAAAGCGTTCCTTGAGAGCGCTCCGCCACACTCGGCTAAACCGTCGCCCTCAACCGAGCGAGGTCGCGAAGCGGCGGGGCTCCGAACAGTCGACTGTATTCCCGGCTGAACTGTGAAGGGCTTTCGTAGCCGACTTTGTAACCGGCTGCTGAAGCATCGAGTCCATCGGCAAGCATCAGACGCCGCGCCTCCTGAAGTCGCAGCTGCTTTTGATACTGCAACGGGCTCATTGCCGTCACGGCTTTGAAGCGATGGTGCAGGGTTGAAACACTCAGGTTCACCTCTCGGGCCAGGTCTTCTATGCGCAATGATTCAGTGAAATTCTGATTGAGCCACCTGATCGCCTGGGTTACGCGATGCGTCTGGCAACTGGTGATAGCGATTTCATAAAGACGGTGACCTTGAGGGCTGCGCAGCAGGCGATAGAGGATCTCGCGTTTTATCAGCGGCGCAAGCATGGCGATGTCCTTCGGGCTGTCCAGCAGCTTTGAAAGACGCAGCACCGCATCCAGCAACTGCGCATCGATTCGTTCTATATAAAGACCGCGCCCGCTGGGGCGTGTGGGGACGCTCATCGGGCCTGCCTCGGCAATCAATGCGTTGATGTCCGCAGGGTCAATATCCAGCCTTAGCGCCAGGTTTGGATTGTCCGGGGTGGCATCAAGGATTCTGCCGCTCAGAGGCAATGCCACGGACAACACCAGATAGTTGAGCGGGTCGTAGGTGTAGGTCTCATCCCCCAGGCGCACTTCTTTGCTGCCGTGAGCAAAGATGCACAGCGCAGGCTGGATCAGGCTTGGCAACGATTCTGCCGGACTTTCATAGCGCACCATGTGCAGCGGCGAGATTGCTGTCTGGAAAGCACCTTCAGAGGGCGCGAAACGGCGAATCAGCTCAGCCAGTTCCGCCCGCTGCTTTTCCATGTCTTCGCTGACCGGTTCTTTGGGGAGGTGGAGTTGCGACATGGGGAGTCCTTAATCCTTCGTTAATGTGCCTAGCTTATTTTTGTGCAAGCCAAAGAACTACGCTAATCCTGCGGGATGATTGCCTGATCCTGCCAGTGTGCAGCATTGGGGCCGCAGGATCGGATCAAGCATTGCCTGGTACTGTTCAGAATGATCATGTGCATGGCGCATTGCGCTGAAAGCTTTTTCGGCAGTGGTGCAGGATCAGGCAAGAAGCCGACAGGAACTGACTAACGATGATTGCGCCCAGGCCCTAATCTCGGTTCCTGCCGTCAATCCCGGAACATCATCCTGATACACACAAGGAGCCATGACCATGCCTCAGTCATCAACAGTGAGCCATCTGGTTTTCGCCCGCGCCAGGACAGGTCAAAGCGAGCAATTGGGCGAGCGCCTGCTCTGCTTGATCGAACCCTCGCGCAACGCCGACGGTTGCCTGAACTTTACCTTGCAGCTTTCACTCAAGGACCCGGATCTATGGTTGATTTCCGGCTGCTGGGCCAGTGACGCAGCCATGAACAGTTGGCTGGCCACTCCTGAGCTGCAAGTGTTTTCCGAAGTCATCCAGACCTACATGGTTAGCAGCCTGGATTTCCACACCTTCACTACGCCTGATGGCGCAGACATTGAAGTCGCTCGCTGGATGAACACAGTCTGAGCGCTGCCGGTTAGAATCCCCTGCTTTAAAGTATTAAGCAGGATCACTATTTATGGCACGCAAAGAACTCAATGGCTTCGAAGCCGTATCCGCAGTAGTCCCCGGCGAGGGTGGCTACGATGCCGCCATTGCAGTAAAAGGCCTGGGAGCCGGTGGTGCACCGGTATTTCATCGGATACTGCCAGGCCAGAAATTCAAGACCGCCTACGATGCCGACGTTGCAGCCACTGCCGAGCTGGACCGTCTGGTCGACATCGATGCTGAGGGGGGCCTGTCATTACAGGCGCTTTGATCTGGCTTCACTTCTCAGGCTTTAGGGCGGTGCATCCTGAACAGCGCTTCGGGTCCCAGCTGGAAGTAGTCGGCCGGGCCGCCGCCACGCAGAATAGGTTCGCCCGCTGCCGTGTCGTAAATCCCGTCCTTTAGCAGCGACTTGGCAATATGCACAGCCACCACCTCGCCAAGAATCAACCAGCTGGGTACAAGCTCCTTGTCGGCGCGCTGTAGCTGGATGATTTGGGTGACCTTGCATTCGAACGACACCGGCGTCTCTTTCACGCGTGGAACCGCCACGATCTGCGATGCCAGAGGTGTCAGGTTCGCCAATTCAAACTCACTGACGTCCGCTGCAACGGGGGCACAGCTCTGATTCATGGCTTCTGCCAGCGAGCGTGTGGCCAGGTTCCAGACGAACTCGCCGGTCTGTTCGATATTGTTCAGGCTGTCTTTGCGGCCAACACTGCAAAACCCGATGATTGGCGGAATGTAGTTGAACGCGTTGAAAAAGCTGTAAGGCGCCAGGTTCAACTTGCCGTTGGTATCGCGCGAGGAGATCCAGCCGATGGGGCGGGGGCCCACGATGGCATTGAACGGATCGTGAGGCAGGCCATGGCCTTGGGAGGGCTCATAAGAGTAAATATCGTCTGACATGGTACGGGTCCTGTTTAGCCGCTACGACGCATGAAATTTGCGTCCATAGTGCCTGACAATTCACCGTGCCTGACAGTTCTGCTTGGTTCAAAACGATTAAGCCCGGCACGAGGCCGGGCTAAAGGGGACACGTCGAGCGATTACACTCGACGGTTTGCACCAACGCGATCTGCACCGTCTGCAGCCAGACGATTTGCGCCTACGTGATCAGCGCCATCGGAAGTCAGGCGGTTTGCACCAACGCGATCAGCACCGTCTTCAGCCAGGCGGTTTGCACCGACGTGATCAGCGCCATCGGAAGTCAGGCGGTTTGCACCAACGCGGTCTGCACCATCTGCAGCCAGACGATTTGCACCGACGTGATCAGCACCATCAGAAGCCTGGCGAATGCCACCTACATTAGTGTGTTTGCTACCGCCTTCAGCAACAGTCAGAGTCGAAGTCTGCTCAACCGCATTAGTGTGGTCGTTACCTGGCAGACTTGGAAGTTGTGGAGAAGCGAATGCGCTTGAAGCCAATACAGAGAAAGCAAGACCAAAAATCAGTTTGTTAGTTTTCATGATGTTTACTCCAATCGAGTTGTTTGTCAGTTCGGTATGGAGTGAATGCTACGCGCCTGAAATTTATTCAGAAGTGAATAGGAGTGCTAACGACCATCGTTAAAAATGATAGTAAGCCGCAGGGCGCTGTTTTCGGGCTGTAGGGGCTAGGTTGCATCAGGGTGGTGCATTTCTCTGAAAAATCTTGCAATAAAGCCTCTTGACAAATCTGAATCTTAATTATGTTTGCGATATTTTCCGTTTTTTTAGACTTAAATTGCACTGATCTGGAAGCTATGGGTAGGCCGTGCTTCTCATAAAAAAGGGCAGCCGCAAAAAATGCGGCTGCCCTTCATCATTGCCGATGATGTGACCTTAGTCGGTCTCGATCCGCGAATGCTTGCGCGTGTCCTTCATGAAGACATACACCAGCAGCGAGCAGGCAATACAGGCTGTCACGTACCAGTAGTAACCGGTCTCCATGCCAATGCTCTTGAACCACAGTGCGATGTATTCGGCGGTGCCGCCAAAGATCGATACGGTCAGGGCATAGGGCAGGCCGACGCCCAGAGCGCGAATCTCCGTTGGGAACAACTCGGCTTTAACCACTGCGTTGATCGAGGTGTAGCCGCTGACGATGATCAGCGCCGCCATGATCAGGAAGAATGCTCCCCACCAGGTCTGAATCGTATGCAGCGTCGTGAGGATCGGTACGGTACACAGCGTTCCCAATACCCCGAAGGCGATCAGAATCGGTCTGCGACCGACTTTGTCCGACAGTGCGCCTACCAGCGGCTGAATCACCATGAACAGGAACAGCGTCGCTGCCGAGATCGTGGTCGAGTCACTGATGCTCATGCCGACCGTGTTCACCAGGTACTTCTGCATGTACGTGGTGTAGGTATAGAAAGCCAGCGTACCGCCCATGGTCAGACCGACGACGGTCATCAGTTCCTTGGGGTGGCGCATCAACGTGCGCATCAGGCTTTCCTGCGGCTTTTCTTTCTTCTTGCGGGTGAACGATTCCGTCTCTTCCATACCGCGACGCAGGAACAACGCAACCACCGCACACAGCGCGCCGATTACGAACGGCACACGCCAGCCCCACGAGTACAGTTGCTCGGTGGTCAGCGTCTGCTGCAGCACGATCAATACGGCAAGAGCGATGAGCTGCCCGGAAATCAGCGTCACGTACTGGAAGCTGGAGAAAAAGCCGCGGCGTTCTTTGGTCGCCATTTCACTGAGGTAAGTAGCCGAGGTGCCGTATTCCCCACCGACTGACAGGCCCTGTAGCAAACGGGCGAATACCAGCAGGATAGGAGCGCCGACGCCGATGACTTCGTAGCCCGGTGTCAAGGCAATGATCAGGGAGCCGAAGCACATCAGCAGTACCGATGCCATCAGCGCTGCCTTGCGACCTTTGCGGTCAGCGTACAGCCCCATCAGCCAGCCGCCGATTGGGCGCATCAAGAAGCCTACGGCGAAAATCGCGGCGGTGTTGAGCAGTTGCGCAGTGGTGTCGCCTTTGGGGAAGAAGGCCTTGGCGAAGTAGAGGGAGAAGGCGGCATAGACGTACCAGTCATACCACTCGACCATGTTGCCGACCGAGCCGCTGAAAATTGACTTGAGACGACTTGAGGTGGTTTTTGCGGCCGCTGGTGCGCTGGCCGACCCGACAGGGGCAGAGTTGGGAGTGTCCATCATGTTCCTTTATTCATTGTTTTTAGAATGGCGCGTCAATGCGCAACCTTGCTATGGCTATAGCAGGACCTGTGCCATGTGAAGAAAGGCCGGTTTAGAGGGGATGCATCAAGCTGGATGAGCGGAAATCCGCCTATTGAGGGCGTTGGCGTGAGCGGAAAGTTGCCGATTCGTGGCGTGAGATCACGATCGTATCTTTGACGCTACGACATCTCGCCGCAAACACGGATCCTGTAGGAGTGAGCTTGCTCGCGATGCCGTCAGGTCAGGCAGTAATTTATCGACAGGGAAATCGAATCGCGAGCAAGCTCACTCCTACAGGATCCGCATTTCATATCAGTTATCGATAGACGCTACATCAGCCCAGACGGCTGTTCTACTCGACAAACATCTCTCGCAACAGGCCATGCCGTTGCATCTTCTCGTTCAAGGTGCGGCGAGGCAGTTGCAGTTCTTCGAGGACGGCTTTGATATCCCCTTTGTGCCTTGCCAGAGCGGCGCGCAGGCACTGGGCCTCAAAAGCCTCTTGTTGGGCGGCGAGGGATTGCCCGCTATCACCCGTCATCAGAGGGGCCGATTCCAGGCCGAGAATCTGTCGCTCTGCTGCGTTGGCCAGTTCGCGTACATTACCCGGCCAGTCGTGGCTCAGCAGTTGGCCTAGCTGTGCGCCGCTGAGTGGCGGGGCGCTGCGGCCCAGGCGCTGCGCTGCCGTACTCGCGAAGTGTGCGAACAATAGAGGGATGTCTTCACGACGCTCGCGCAGCGGCGGCAGGCGCAACTCGGCAACTGTAAGCCGGTAAGCCAGGTCTTCGCGAAAGCGCCCGGCGCGGGCCTCTTCCAGCAGGTCTGGCTTGGTTGCCGCGACGATACGCAGGTCGACATCAATGGCTTTGTTGGACCCCAGACGCTCAAGCTTCTTGTCTTGCAGCACCCGCAGCAGTTTGACCTGTTGTGCCAGCGGCATGCTTTCGATTTCATCGAGAAACAGCGTACCGCCATCGGCGTACTCCAGCTTGCCGATACGTTTGCCCTGGGCGCCGGTAAACGCTCCGCTTTCGTGGCCGAACAATTCGGCTTCGAACAATTGCTCCGGGATTGCCGCACAGTTCAGTGCCACAAAAGGTTTGTGCGCGCGGGGACCGAAGTCATGCAGGCAGCGGGCGACCATTTCCTTGCCGCTGCCGGTTTCACCTCTGATGACCACGTTCACCGGTAGTTGTGAGAGGTCCAGCACCTGACGGCGCAAGGTTTGCAGGCCGGGTGAGACGCCCAGCAAGGTTGCTTCCAGCCTGGTGCGGGAGTCGGCCTGATCATGAAGGCGACGGTTTTCCAGAATCAGTTCGCGTTTTTCCAGGGCGCGTCGCAGGTTACGAAGCAACACTTCCGGACTGAAAGGCTTTTCGAGAAAGTCATAGGCACCTTCACGCATGGCGTCCACCGCCATGGGTACGTCGCCATGGCCGGTCAGCAGAATAACCGGCAGGTCGGCATCAATCGCCTGTAATCGATTCAGCAACTCCATACCGTTCATTCCCGGCATGCGCACGTCAGTGAGGATCACGCCGGGGAAGTGCTCCGGCAACTGCGCCAGGCAATCCTCTGCGCGGCTATAGACCTGAACGTTGAAGCTCGACAGCGTCAGCCATTGTTCGACTGCTTCGCGAATCGGAGCTTCATCGTCGACCACAATCACTGAGTTCAACATGCGGGGGCAGGCTCCAGATAGTCGTTGGGCAAGCTGAACCAGAACAGCGCGCCATCGTTCTTGTTTTCGGCGTTGAGCCGACCACCCAACTCATGGACGATGGCATAGGACACAGCCAGCCCCAGGCCCAAACCATCGCCGACCGGTTTGGTGGTGAAAAACGGGTCGAAGATGTTCGCCAGATGATCTTCATCAATGCCGCCACCGCTGTCACTGACGCTGATCAGCCAGCGTGTCTGTTCAGGGTGAATGCGGATTTCCAGGCGTTTGACCGGTTTGTCGCGCATGGCGTCCAGAGCATTGCGCAGTAAATTGATCAGCACCTGCTCAAGACGGATCGCATCCCCACGCACCCAGGCCGGTCGCGTCAGATTCAGAACGCAATCAACATGCTCATCACGCAACCGTGAGTCCAGCAGTAACAGGGCTTGATCAACGACGGCTGCGAGATCCAGTCTTTCGCGCAGCCCACCGGGGCTTTTACGGGCGAATGTTTTCAGGTGACCGGTCAGCGCTGTCATCCTGACCAGTTGTTGATCCAGCGGTCCGAGAGCCTTGTAGGCATCATCAACGCGTCCGTGATCAAGCAACAGCCGAACTGTCGCCAATTGCATGCGCTGAGCCGTCAGAGGTTGATTGATTTCGTGAGCCAACGCTGCGGACATCTGCCCCAGGGCGGCCAGTTTGGCGGACTGCACAAGGCCTTCTTGTGCGGTGCGCAGATCTCGGGTGCGTTCTTGTACCTGACGCTCCAACTCGTCACGGCTACTTTCACGCAGGCGCGCCAAACGCCAACGCTGGTAGAGAAACAGCCCGAGAAAAACCAGTGTCAGCCAGGTGCCTGCGGCTGCGAGGCCAGCGTTGCGCGCGTCCTCGCTGGCTGTTTGAGGTTTACGCAACAGGTGTAGAGTCCAGTCTTCGCCCGTGAGTGGCATTGATTGCCACAGATAATCGGCGCTGCCGTCCGGTCCATCTACGCGAGTCAGGTGGCTTTGCTTGCTGAACTCGCGTAGCTCAGTGCGTGGCAGGGGAGACAATGGTTGTTTGTCGTATTGGCGGGTTGCGGCCAGTTCGGCGCGATCCTTTTCAGAGATGGGCAGCAGTTCGCGATAACGCCAGCTTGGCTGGTTGGCAATGAAAACGATGCCCTTGGCGTCACTGACCAACAGCAAGTCATCGCCCTTGGCCCATTCGTGCTCAAGGTCGGGAAACTCCAGCTTCACGACCATTGCCCCCATGAAATCGCCTGTATCAGTGGTGACCGCGTGGGACAGGAAATACCCGGGGATACCACTGGTTACGCCGACTGCGTAGAAACGCCCGACACCAGTGGCCCTGGTTTGCTGGAAGTAAGGACGGAACGCGTAATTGTGCCCCACGTAGCTGGTCGGCAGCCGCCAATTGCTGGCACCGATGGCCAGGCCATCGCGATCCATCAGTTCGAGGGTCGAGGATTGGGCGGCACCATTGATCTTCTCCAGTTTGCGGTTCAGTGCATCCTGGGACACGGCAGTGATCGGGCCGTTAAGTGCGGCGCGCAGTTCCGGGTCGAGGGCCAACACGGCAGGCAACGCCCGGTAGCGCTCAATAAGCGTGTGCAGGGTGTTGGCGTAGAGTGAAAGCTGATCCAGTGCCCGCGTGGCTTCCTGCTCTACAGCCACGCGTTGAGCATGGCGCATGGCCAAACCCGCCGACACAGCAGCCCCCGCCAGGATCAGCAGGACATACAGGGTTATGCGCAAGGGGCGGGAAGTGGAGGGCATGAGTGGGGCAGCCTGGATTCCGCATTGGGGCACGGTCTTGTAGGAGCTGCCGAAGGCTGCGATGCGATAACTGGATCAGATCGATATCGCAGCCTTCGGCAGCTCCTACAGATGTTACGCGGTACTCAAATATTGTTTTATTCGTCGAAGGCAGTGTGTTTGCCCTCGACAGCTCACTCTTACAACAAATTAAAACTCGTCTCTTTAACCGTCGCAGAATCCAGGCCGATCATCAGCTTGAACTCACCCGCTTCGGCTGCGTATTTCAACTGCGGGTTAAAGAACTTCAGGTCTTCTTCTGTGAGGGTGAAGGTCACGACTTTCTCTTCACCCGCGTTCAGCATGATTTTCTCGAAGCCCTTGAGCTCTTTGACCGGACGGCTGATGGACGCTGCAACGTCACGCAGGTACAACTGAACCACGGTTTCGCCCGCGACTTTGCCAGTGTTCTTCACGGTCACGCTGGCAGTGAGCTTGCCTTTGCGTGGCAGGTCTCTGCTAGACAGAGTGATATCCGAAACATCGAACTGCGTGTAGCTCAGACCAAAACCAAACGGGAACAGCGGGCCGTTGGTTTCTTCGAAGTAATGCGATGTGTAGTTACCAGGCTTCTCCGGCGAGTAAGGACGACCGGTGTTCAGGTGTGCGTAGTAAATCGGAAGTTGACCGATCGAACGCGGGAACGACATCGCCAGTTTGCCCGACGGGTTGTAGTCACCAAACAGTACGTCGGCCACGGCATTGCCGCCTTCGGTGCCCGGGAACCAGGTTTCCAGCATCGCATCGGCCTGCTCGACTTCGTCGACCAGCACCAGTGGACGACCATTCATCAGCACCAGGACCAACGGTTTGCCGGTGGCTTTCAGGGCCTTGATCAATGCCTGCTGCGTTGCAGGGATGTTCAGGCTGCTGCGGCTGGCGGATTCGTGAGACATACCGCGAGACTCGCCGACTACGGCAACGATCACATCGGCCTGCTCAGCGGTCTTGACCGCTTCGTCGAGCATTTCCTGGGCTGGGCGCGGATCAACTTCCACTTCATGTTCAATGAAGTTCAGGTAGTTGAGGATGTGTTCGTTGTCGCTGATGTTGGAGCCACGGGCATACAGCAGCTTTGCTTTGTCGCCGACGGCATTGGCCAGACCATCATAGACGGTGACCGACTGATTCGGGCGGCCAGCGGCAGACCAACTGCCGAGCATGTCCAGCTGACTCTTGGCGAGGCTGCCGATCACGGCGATGGTGCCTTCTTTCTTCAGCGGCAACGTTTCGTTCTGATTTTTCAGCAGTACCAGCGTTTTGCGTGCTACGTCACGCGCTTCAGCGCGGTGCAGACGGTCGTCAGAATAAGTATCGGCCGGGTCTTGAGCCGCATCGCCAATGCGCAGGTACGGGTTGGCGAACAGGCCCATGTCGTACTTGGCGCCCAGCACTTCGCGGACCGCGTTGTCGATTTCCTTCACGGACACTTCGCCACTCTTGACCAAGCCTGGCAGCTCTTCGCCGTAAGCCTTGTCGTTCATGCTGAGGTCAACGCCAGCCTTGATGGCCAGCTTGGCCGCTTCGCGGTAGTCCTTGGCGACACCGTGGTCGATCAACTCCTTGATCGCACCGTGATCGCTGATGGTTACACCCTTGAAGCCCCAGTCCTTGCGCAACAGGTCTTGCAGCAACCAGTTGTTGGACGTGGCAGGTACGCCATTGATCGAGTTGAGCGCGATCATTACACCGCCAGCGCCTGCATCAATACCGGCGCGATACGGCGGCAGGTAATCCTGATACATGCGGGTCGGACTCATGTCCACGGTGTTGTAGTCGCGACCGCCCTCGACTGCGCCGTACAGGGCGAAGTGTTTGACGGCGGCCATGATGCTGTCGGCAGAAGCGACGTTCGCGCCCTGGAACGACTTGACCATTTCTTTGGAAATGCGCGAAACCAGATAAGTGTCTTCGCCAAAACCTTCGGAGCTACGGCCCCAGCGTGGATCGCGGGAGATATCCACCATCGGGGCGAAGGTCATGTCCAGGCCATCGGCGCTGGCTTCAATCGCCGAAATGCGGCCGGTCTCGGCAATCGCGGCCATGTCCCAGCTGGCAGCCATACCCAGGCTGATCGGGAAAATGGTCCGATGACCGTGGATCACGTCATAGGCGAAGAACATCGGAATTTTCAGGCGGCTTTTGGCGACTGCTGCTTCCTGAAGCGGGCGGTTTTCCGAACGGGTAATGGAATTGAACGTGCCGCCAATGCGGCCCGCAGCAATTTCCTTGAGAATCATCGGCTGCGGCATGTCCTGGGCGATGCTGATCAAGCGCAGTTGGCCGATCTTTTCGTCAAGGGTCATTTGTTTCATCAGATTGGCGATGAAGGCGTTTTTAGCCTGCAGCGTGGCCTGGCTATTGGCCGCCGGGGCGTTGACATTGTTTGCAGCCAACACTGGCTGACTGGCCAGACCGACCAGAAGACCGAGTAAACACAGCTTATTCATGAATGATTTCTCAAGGCTTTGCCCGCAACTCGCATTAAATAACAGGCAGCCATATTTTATGGGTTTAGACCTTTGGTATTGCTTGTCGGCCAGGGCCGCAGATTGCCGCTGTGCTTAATCATTGCACAGAGTATCTGTAGCGCAGGTTTTCGACATCTTGGCGTAGGCGACGGATTATGCAGGGGAACTTCGGTTTTGGCTAAAGCCACTTCAGCCATTCGGAATCAAAAAGTAACAAACAGACCATAGGCTCGCCAATCCGGCTTTATTCTTCCAGACCAGCGTCCATCAATTAATCCAACCTTCAACGCCTTAACCCGCCTAAAATAGCCGCCTTTGCTATCTGCTCGTTCCGAGGCGTTTTTGATGTCAGTCACCGCAACTTCCACCCAGCCAGCGCCAGATCATCGTGCGCAGTTCTTGAGCCTGCTGGAAAACAGTCTTTCCCAGAACTCGTTCATCAAGCTGGTGCTGGCCAAGTACGTGGGCGTCGAAGCCGAGTTGCAGCGGGTCATCATCAAGGCACTGACCGTCAAGGATCAGCCTTGCCTGTCTTTTGTTTATCGCTACAAAACCCGTGACATCACCAAGAATTTCCCGTTGGTTGAAGCGGTTCAGGTCATTGCGCAATTGTTGCCTGAGTCTTTCAAGAACGCGCACTTGTTGTCGTTGACCGATGAGGTCCAGCTGGAGTTCAGCAAAAAGGGCAAGAGCACCTTGTTCAAGAGCAAGGCCCAGCAGGAGCGTGAAGCGCCGTCTGCGGGTCATGACCGCGAGAAGAAGCGTTATCTGGAATTGACCCGACCGTTTCTGACTGATTTGGGCGTGACCAACAAGCAGCATGAGTTGATCCCGTCCATGTCGCGCAAATGGAAGCAGATCAACAAGTTCATCGAGGTGTTTTCCCACGCCCTGACGTCTTCACCACTCAAGCTCGATCAGCCGATCAAAGTGGCGGATTTCGGCTCAGGCAAGGGCTATCTGACCTTCGCTATTCACGATTACCTGCGCAATACGTTGCAGGCTGACGGGCAGGTGACAGGCGTTGAGCTGCGCGAAGACATGGTCACGCTGTGCAACAACGCGGCAGGCCGGCTTGAGCATCCGGGCCTGACCTTCGAATGTGGCGACGTGCGCAGCGTTGCGCCCAGCGCGCTGGACGTGATGATCGCCTTGCACGCCTGTGACATCGCCACTGACTATGCCATTCATATGGGCATTCGTTCCGGCGCATCGATCATCATGTGTTCGCCGTGCTGCCATAAGCAGATTCGTCTGCAAATCCAGAGTCCGACGCTGCTGCGGCCGATGCTGCAATACGGTTTGCACATGGGCCAGCAAGCTGAAATGGTCACCGACAGCCTGCGTGCGCTGCTGCTTGAAGCCTGTGGCTACGAGACCAAAGTGTTCGAGTTTATTTCGTTGGAACACACCAACAAGAACAAGATGATCCTCGCCGTAAAGCGCGCCGAGCCGCTCAAGTCCACTGAGATTCTGGCGAAAATCCAGGAGTTGAAAGTGTTCTACGGCATTCAGGAACAGTGCCTGGAAACGTTGCTGCAGGCGGATGGTTTTATCAAATAACACCAAAACCCCTGTAGGAGCTGACGAGCAACGCGAGGCTGCGATAGCGACCTGTCTGATACACCTCTATCGCAGCCTCGCGTTGCTCGTCAGCTCCTACAGGTGGCGTGCTTGCTTCTCCATTCATTGAGCCAGATCAATTCCCCCTTCCTCGGCGCGCGCATGCTGTAAGCATTCTCCACGCGCAGGCGACCACGCCGAGGTTCCATCATGAGCAGCACCTTTTTCATTCCCGCCGTGAACATCATGGGCCTCGGCTGTCTCGATGAGGCCATGCAGGCGATCCGTAAATACGGCTTTCTCAAAGCGCTGATTGTCACCGACGCGGGTCTGGCCAAGGCTGGACTGGCGGCCCACATCGCAGGTCTGCTGGTGGAGCAGGGCATTGACTCGGTGGTGTTCGACGGTGCGCAACCCAACCCGACGGTGAGCAATGTCGAGAGCGGCCTGGCTCTGTTGCGTGAGCGTGAATGCGACTTCGTGATCTCGCTAGGTGGCGGCTCGCCTCACGACTGCGCCAAAGGCATCGCCCTGTGTGCCACTAACGGCGGACACATCAGCGAATACGAGGGTGTGGACCTCTCGCAGAACCCGCAATTGCCGCTGATCGCCATCAATACAACGGCAGGCACGGCCAGTGAGATGACCCGCTTTTGCATCATCACGGATGAAGTGCGCCACGTAAAAATGGCCATTGTCGATCGCAACGTCACGCCACTGTTGTCAGTCAACGACCCGGCGATGATGGCCAAAATGCCCAAATCATTGACTGCTGCTACCGGCATGGACGCGCTGACGCACGCCATCGAAGCTTATGTCTCGACCGCCGCCACGCCGATCACCGATGCCTGCGCTCTGAAGGCTATGTCACTGATCGCCGGTTATCTGCGCCGTGCAGTGGACGATGGATCAGACATGGAGGCACGAGAAAACATGGCGTATGCCCAGTTCCTCGCAGGCATGGCGTTTAACAACGCATCTCTGGGTTTCGTGCATGCCATGGCTCACCAGCTCGGTGGTTTCTATGACTTGCCCCATGGCGTGTGCAATGCGGTATTGCTGCCTCATGTGCAGAGCTTTAACGCCGCGGTCTGCCCGGCGCGCCTGACGGATGTGGCGCATGCCATGGGGGCCGACATTCGCGGTCTGGCTCCGGAGGAGGGAGCCCGTGCCGCGATTTCCGCGATTCGTACGTTGGCGGGCTCTATCGACATTCCACCGGGGTTGACCGCCTTGGGCGTGAAGGAAGAGGACTTCCCGGTCCTGGCAGCCAACGCGTTGAAAGACGCTTGTGGTCTGACCAACCCGCGTCCCGCTGATCAGGCGCAAATAGAAGACATCTTCCGCCGTGCACTGTGATTGGCGCCCCACTCAATTGAGGCAGGACTGTTGATGAAAACCACCTCCAGCGCTATTTGCGAAGCAGCCGACGACCTCGCAGGTTTCGTCGGTTACCACCACAAGGCCCAGCGATACATCGTGCGTTTCAGCGAAGATTCGTTCGGTATGGATGTCAGCGATGAGGGCATTATTCCGGCCTGTGAATTCGTCTGGACGGCCGGGAAAGACGAACTCATGACTCTCAGTCGGGAGCGCCTTCAACTGCTTTTAGAGCAGAACATCGACGACCGCTTGCGCATCAGCGAGCCATTGCGGGTGTACATGCGACGTCTGGATTTGCCGGAGATAGTGGTGGAGCGGCGGGTGAGGGTTTAGAGCTAAATGCATCCTCAGGATTGGAATGCATTTCTGTAGGAGCTGCCGAAGGCTGCGATCAGTTATCGCTGACACAGCGCAATCGCAGCCTTCGGCAGCTCCTACAGTTCCAATGTTTCCGTGAGACTGCGCCGCGTCAGGGGCACGGCGCAGCTCACCCTCACATCTTGAAGCGCAGCGCCAGCTGATTCAGGCCCACCGCCAGTTGCGAAAGCTCGCTGCTGGCTGCCGAGGTCTGGTTGGCACCTGCCGATGTCTGCAGGGACAGGTCGCGGATGCTGGTCAGGTTACGGTCTACTTCTCGGGCGACTTGTGCTTGCTCTTCGGTGGCTGAGGCAATGCTCATGTTGCGTTCGTTGATCTGCACAATCGCCGCGGTGATTTCAGCCAGTGCCAGGCCTGCCGCTTCAGCGACATCAAGGCTCGCGCGTGCGCGTTCACTGCTGTGGCCCATGGCGCTGACTGCTTTACCGGCACCGTCCTGAATCGAGGCGATCATTTTTTCGATCTCGGCAGTGGACTGCTGAGTACGATGCGCCAGCGCGCGAACTTCGTCCGCTACTACCGCAAAACCACGACCCGCTTCACCCGCGCGTGCCGCTTCAATTGCCGCGTTGAGTGCGAGCAGGTTGGTCTGGTCAGCAATACCGCGAATCACGTCCAGCACGCCGCTGATGCCTTGAACCTGCACGGCCAGGCCATCGATCTCGACCGCGGTAACGCCGACTGCCTGGTGCAGTTCGTTGATCACGCTGACCGTTTCACCGACACGCTTGCTGCCGTTTTCTGCCGACTGGCTCGAATCACGCGCAGCTGTGGAAGCCAGCGAAGCGTTGCGTGCCACTTCTTCAACCGCCGCGCTCATCTGGTTAATAGCTGTGGCAGCCTGATTGATTTCATCGTTCTGACGCTGCACACCACGCAATGAGTCCTCGGTAACGGCGGTCATCTCTTCGGAGGTCGATGCCAGTTGCGACGAGGAGTCGCCCAGTTCACCGAGTGTGCGGCGCAGGTTTTGTTGCATCACCGACAGCGCTTGCAGCAGTCGGCCCGGTTCGTCCTTGCCGTCAATGTCGATTGGCTTGCTGAGATCGTTGGCGGCAATTTGCTGAGCAACCGCCAAGGCCTTGGCGATCGGCGCAGACAGGCTACGGGTAAACAGCGCTGCCAGTGCCAGTGTCGCGGCCAGTGCGATCAGAATCGCGGCGATGGTGACATTACGGGACTGCGCGTAGCTCTGGTCAGCAGCGGCGTCAGATTCAGCCATCTTGAGGTTTGCCAAACGCGAAACCTCGGTGATGTCTTTACTCAATACTTCCGCTGAGAGGGTCATTTCTCCGGTAGAAATAGTCATCGCATTGATAACGTCTTCGCGTTTTTGTTCGACGGCATCCAGGAAGCGCGAGTGAACACCGAGGTAAGCCGACAGATGCTGCTCCATACCGGAGAATGCTTTCTGGCCAGCTTCAGTCACCAGCAAAGGTTTTAACTTGCGAACATCGGCTTCCAGGCTCGCGCGAGCCTGACTGATGCGTTCGAGCTGACGTTTGGCACCCTCAGCATTTTGCGCCGCCCGTAGACCCGTGTTGCCCAGGCGGATTGTCACCAGATCAGTCTTGATCTGTTCGATGGCTTGAATAGTAGGCAGTACGTTGTCCTGCAACGTCTCTCGTGACTCTTTCAAACCAGCGGACTGCTGCAAGGAGAACAGACCCAAGGCTGTAATCAATACGGCAAAAAAGCCAAAGCAAAGCAGCGACCGGGGGGCGATGTTGAGGTTTCTCAGGTTCATGCGAGGGGCCTGTCGGAAGGGAAAACGTTAGTAGCCTATCGACGTTAAACGGTTCAGCTTGAGGCCGCCTAGCTGATTATTTGGAAATATCCAGTAATGAGCTGAAAAAAATGATGAAAATCAATGTTGTGACGAAAACCATTGAGATAGACGCTTCTCCGTGTAAACCAGGCAATCTGATTTTTGAGTTAAAGACTGATATCTCCAAGTGATTGTTGCTTGGTGAGCATTAGCGTGATGCCGCTGTATGACAGCGGCAGTCTCGGGTCACGCGGCCTGTAACTGGTCCTGAGCATCCAGATAATCCGCAAGGTTGTGCAGATAAACCACAGGCTGACCTTTGCTGGAGCCGCCAAGTCGAGTGACTTTGAGGGCAATTGCGCCACTGCTGATTTTGCGCATCAAGTAGCGATCACTCGATATGTGGGAAAAATACCGTTCTCGAACGGCGCTTAACGTCGGGCACGGCGTTGCGAATTCAGACCGCAGTTGGTTGAGTGTCTGGCTCATGCTGCGTCACCTCCCCAAGGGTTGATTTCATCCGAACGTGTTAACGGTGGGTTGCTCTGTGCACGCTTTTTTTTCGGTGTGATGATCAGTAAAAGTCCGGCTTGCTGCTGGATAGCGTGGATCGCAGCAGGATTCGAAGTGGCTACCGGGTGCAGGTACACCTGGCAGCGAGGGTGATGCTGTGGTTTTTTCATGTCTCGTACTCGGTAATGATTGGGTACGAGATCAAATTAGCAATAGCTAAATATTTATACAATAGCATTTGCTAAATATTTCCTTGGTGACACTGTTTCTATCCTTCAATCTTGAGCAGGAACATCCCAGAAGACGCGTACAGACCCGTCGTCCTGAAGGGTTGCGTACACGCCATCGGTCTCGGTAATGGCATCAATGATTTGATCCCAGTCCTCTTGAGATTCGTCCGGCGCTTTGTAAACGAGTGCGGCATGCTCCTTACGAGCGGCCGGTGAAGTGAGGATTTTCTGAATACGCGCCCCCAGCATTTCCAGCGATGTTGGGGGGACGAGCGCTCTGGGTTGCGTCTTGGACATGAGTTCCTCCTTGGTGTTATGTATATACATACAGTAATTATCGGGCGACCAAACGGCAAGAGAAAAGGAGTACTCGTGTACTCTTTTTTGGTTGGGGCATTAAAAAGCCCGCATCGGCGGGCTTGTTGCAGATCGCATTGAGGGCTACAGCTTTCGGGCGTTCCAGACGAGTAATACCCGCGCCTGAATATGGATTTTCTCAAGGTCAGCGCCATCGATCATGATCGGCGGATAAACCGGGTTGTCCGAAATCATGCGCAGCGCTCCACCGGTCATTCTCTGTAGGCGCTTGATGAACAGATCACCGTCGAGGGTGAACACGTAAACCGCATCGGTTCGAATTTCGGTGATGCCTCGATCAACGAGCAGCGAGTCGCCGTCGCGAAAGGTACCTTCCATGCTGTCGCCATCACCGGTGATGATCGCCAGGTTTTCGAGGCTTGAGTACGGCACGCCTTGAGTTTTCAGCCAGTCGAGATGCACCGTCATTTCACGGATGACTTCAACCTGGTGTTCCGGGACCAGGCCGTAGCCCATCGAGGCCGCCACGTTCAGATGCGGGATGGTGATGAACCCCAAAGACTCCATGACTTTCCGGGTGTCGACGGGTGCTGCTGCTTTTGGCTTCGCTCGTTCCAGCAGGTCACCGCTGTCCGAAGGTTCTGGAGAGACCAGTGTGCCTGGGGCGAGATCGATCTTGCCCTCCAGGGTAGCAGCCGCTTTTTCCCCTAGTTTTCGGTGGCCGTTCAATAACTGCGACAGATAAGAAGCGTCGAGGCCGAACTGGTTGGCGAAGTCTTTCTGTGTGAGGCCGGCCATAGCATGGCGAAGGGCTCTGAGGCGTTGTTCGTAAATATCCATGGCTCAATCATCGCTTTGCGTTAGCAGACAGTAAATTACATTTTGCTATTGATGTAAATATTAGCGATTGCTAATATTTTTGTTCATCCCACAGGTTCGCAACGATTTGCCTGGCTTCGGTCAGGTTGATTAATCACGCCTTGGGTTTTTCACGATGCCTGCTGTGCGGGTATTGAGTTGATGGAGAGCAACAACAATGATCAAGGAAATCGAAAAGCTGATGGTGCATTGGGGCGAGCAAACCCGCGAGCAAGGTTTGGGTGGCGGTTTGGGCAGCCAGTTGGGGGCATTGATTGAATGGGGCGGGGCACCACCACGCAGCACACCGGGCTCGCGCATTCTGGATGGCGGTGGCACAGGCATGGACACCATCGCCACGGCCATAGATCGTGCCGTCGCTCAGTTGCAGCGCACGCCGGGTCACGCGGCGTTGGCCAGACTCGCCACACAACGTTATTGCGAACTGGTGCCGGTGCGCGAGCAGATGCGCACCGCGGGGATTGCCGAAGGCGCTGACCGGACTTACCGCAACCGGGTACAGCGACTGCATGAGTTGGTGATGTCGATCGTGATGGCGAGTACGGGCAAGCGCGGCGTGCCTTCCAGCCTCCTATAAAAGCATGCTGGAACTCATCGACTTGTAGGAGCTGCCGAAGGCTGCGAAGCATTTATCCTGACATACCCTCATCGCAGCCTCCGGCAGCTCCTACAGGTCCAATGTTTGCTGCGCAACAACGCGGTACCAGCAACGGGCGATCACCCGCCAAACACGACTTTCTAAATTGAACCCAATCTCAAGGAGCTCACCTCGTAACCTAGGTAAGCTCCTGCAGGTACAGTCTCAGGAATAACTGGCTCAGGCTGCACAACCAACCGTTCGTCGAGCTACTTTGTCGTGTTCTGGTCACATTCCTGTCGCGTTCCAGTCGCATCTGAACCACCCTGAAATCAGCACTTCCCATGCTTTCCGGCGGCAGGTACAAAGGCGGCACGATCTGAGATTTACGCCTGAGGCAGCAACGGCAGGCAGGCTTTTTCAGCCACATATCAGGCCTTTAACAGGCAGTCACCCACCCCGCTTCGGCGGGGTTTCTTTTTCCCCTCGGGAATAGCAATGGAGTATGAGCATGGCCGAGCCAGCGAGCACGGCCGCATCTGTCGTGGTCGCTGGTGCGGCCGGTGCGGGTTTCGCAGGATTATTAACAGGCATTGATACGCTCGCCGCCATCGGCGCATTGGCGGGCGCATTGGTGTTCTTTACCACCACAGAAGAAATGCCGGTCTGGAAGCGGATGGTCTTTCTGCTGGTGTCATTTGTAATGGGTTATTTGTTCGCCCCCGCTCTGGTGGATTTCGAAGTCTGGGGGATTCGTCCTTTCAAGTATTCAGGGCCCGCAGCATTCGGGGCCTCCGTGCTGGTGGTCACTGTGGCGCTGGCAGCAATCAAACGGCGCGGCAGATTAGAGACCGGGCAGCCTGGAGGTCAGGATGGATAAGCCTTTGATTAGCGCACTGCTTACCCAGGTGACGTTCTGGTTGTGCATGGGCTTGTTCGTTCGGCTCTTCACCTTTCGCCGCAAGGGCGCGCGGTTTCGCCGCAACATGAGCTGTCTGGCCTGGCTGGTCATGGTCAGCGCTGGCACGGTGATGGTTTACATCTGCAAAGGCATGCTGGTCATGCCCGTTCAGGCCTGGCCTCTGGTCATGATCCTGGCCGTATTTGTCGGCTCTGTTTACCAGAGCAACGGCAACCTGGCGCAAGTCTGGAAGATCGGACAGTGAGCTTGATGTCTGAGCGCCGTTAACTTCGCAGGGCCCTTATTCGTCGGGCTTCGCGAGCCACTTTTTATGAGCACAGCAAAGCCCCGTCCGCGGGGCTTTTGCGTTGCAGCACAAAACAGGATGGCGATTTCGGATTGAGCCTGGCGTGACCTGGCATAAATCAAAGGATTACGCATATGTTGAAAGATTGCAGATGTGGAAAGTGCAAAAAACTTCTTGCCCGAGTGGGTGAGTACACCGAACTCCAGATCAAGTGTTCCCGATGCGGGGCGTTGAATCATGTGAGGGCCGAGAGCCCCGAGTCATCGCCTCTGAGCGACCAGCGTGCGGATAGTCCGCGCAACCTGATCAGTACCCAAATTAATACCTCGAGGTGAACTATGAAACTGTACAAAAAGCTTCTGTTGGTGACGGCCTTGCTGTCGTCCTTTGTTTCTGTAAATACCTGGGCTGCGGCTCAGTCGTGGAACCTGGCTCGTGATATGTATTTGATGAAGGAGAGTGCACCCGCTGGCTCAGCTTGGGCATTCATGCAAAGTGCGGCGGGCGGAGGTTCGTCGGCGAACTACACCGCCATGCCTTCTTTTGCGGCAGATCAGTGCGGTGCCTCTCCGGCAACCTGCTGGCAGAACACGGCCACTGGCGGCTGGATTGCCATTCCGAAATCTGATTACGGCTTTTCGGGAAGTGGCGGCAGCTTCGTCCTCAAGCAAGGCGATGCCACGTTGCATCCAGGCAATAGCACCCAGTCGATTATTCGCTGGACGAGTCCAATTAATGGGTCGATCAGTGTTCACGGCCGAGTGAATGATTTGCATACGTCCTGCGGCAACGGCATTGCCTTGATCATCAAGTCTGGTGACTCTGAGATTAAGACTTACGACCTCCCGAATGGCGGTAGCGCCGTGGTAAGCGAGGATGCTATTCCGGTTACTACCGGTGCTCCTTTGTATTTCGTGTTCGACAACAAAGGCGACTATTCCTGCGACGCTACCAGTCTGGATCTGTTAATCACCAACTAACAACGATACGTCGTAGGTCTATAAGCAGCCGGCGAAGATGTCGGACTGCTGATTTAACGATTTTCCCAATCCCTCGGACCCTCAGAAAGCCCCGATCCACGAGGCCTGCTGAGCCATTTTTACGACCATTACGAAGCCCCGTTCCCGGGGCTTTGTTGTGTCTGGAGTTCTGAAACTGGAGTTCTGAGATGAACGTAACAACTTTGATTGCGCAGATAAGCCAGCGCTGCCCCGGTTTTCAAGGCCGTGTCGCCGGTGGCCTGCAGTGGGACAGCGCCCGTACCGACGACCAACTGGCGATGCCCGCCGCCTATGTCCTGACGGCGGGTGATACCGCACAGGAATCCACCACCAATGTGGTCCGGCACATCGTTCGTGAGCAGTACCTGATCAATGTGGCACTGGCTAACGGTGATCAATACGGCCAGGCCGCGACTCAGGAACTTCACAGCATTCGCGTTCAGCTATGGGCCGCTCTGGTGGGCTTTCAGCCTGAAGCTGAAGACGATCCCTTGCAGTACAGCGGCAGCTCGATGTTGCTGATTGACGATAACCGGGTGGTTTACCAGTTCCGCTTTTTCACCGAGTTCATGCTGGGTCGCAGTGACCCGGCAGGGCCTCCCGAAACGTGGCAGGAGCAGCTCAACGATGGCCTGCCACTGCTTGAGGGAGTCGATATGGACATCGACTTCATTGACCCCATGGTCGATCAAAACCTGACAGATCGCGGCCCCGATGGCCGCATCGAATTTCAAACCCGTGAGGATATACCCCAGTGAAACGAGTACATGTGAAACCTGCCGAAGGCCGGGCTGTTCCGGATCCGGCCCGGGGTGGCGAACTGCTGCCCGCCGAGGGCTATGAAGTACCGCTGACTGCCTTTTGGCAGCGACGGATCAATGATGCAGACGTAGTAATCGTGGGTACGGCTCCGAGCCAGCCCAAAGCGAAAGGGAGTGCCGCCAAATGACTGTAGGTTTCAGCCAGATTCCATCCGATCTTCGTGTACCACTGTTCTACGCCGAGCTTGATAACTCGATGGCCAACAGCGGTGCTTCCAGTCTGCGACGTCTGATCATTGGTCAGGTCAACGACGATGCCACCAGCGAAGACATCGGCCGCCTGGTGCTGATCTCGCGCAGTACCGAAGCGCGCTCCATTGGCGGCGCCGGTTCGATGTTGTGGGCCATGCACGCCGCGCATCGCAAGATCGATGTTGCGGGCGAAGTCTGGTGCCTGCCACTCAAGATCGAGTCCGGCACCAATGCTCTAGGCAAGGTCACGCTGACCGGTACCGCCACGGCGGCCGGCCTGCTGAACCTGTACGTGGGTGGCGTGCGTGTGCGAGCCATCGTGCCTGAACTGGCCACGGCCGCTGATGCAGCTACTGCTTTGCTGAGCGCTATCAATGCGGCCACCGATCTGCCGGTTACTGCCACCGCCGAAGCGGGCGTCGTGACGCTGGTCAGCAAGTTCAAAGGCGAGCTGGGCAACGATATCCAGTTGAGCTTCAACCGACTGGGTGCCGCCAATGGCGAGCAACTGCCAGCCGGTCTGGAAGTCGTTTTGGCTGCGATGGCCGGTGGTGTGGGTACGCCGGAAATGGCCGCCGCGCTGGCCGCGCTCGGCGATGAGCCGTTCGAGTTCATCAGCCAGCCATGGACCGACGCTGCAACGCTGGATTACTGGAAATCCACCATGGATTTCACCTCGGGGCGCTGGTCCTGGGCGAAGCAGATCTACGGTCGGGTTTATAGCGCCAAGCGCGGGACGTTGGGTGCTTTGGTAGCTGCAGGCAAGCTGCGCAATGACCCTTCGGTGTCTATTGGCGCCATGGAAAAAAGCATTCCGCAGCCGGTATGGGAAGTCGCTGCTCAGTTCAGTGCACGCACCGCCGTGTTCATCAGCGCCGACCCTGCATGCCCGACGCAATCGGGTGAGTTGGGGGCCATCGAGCCTGCTGCGGTCAGTGACCGGTTCATGCTGGATGAATACCAGTCGTTGCTGGGCAGCGGCATCGCCACGTTCGAATATTCGGGCAGCGCGATGCGTATCCAGCGGGCGATCACCACGTATCAGCGTAACGCGTACAACCAGCCGGATGACTCGTACCTGGACAGCGAGCCGCTGCACCAGTCGGCGTATGTACTGCGTTTCCTGCGCACCCGGATCACCAGCAAATACGGTCGTCACAAACTGGCGAACGACGGCACCAAATTTGGCCCCGGCCAGCGCATGGTGACCCCGAAGGTGATTCGCGGTGAGCTGATCGCTGCTTATGGCGAGCTGGTGCGTTTGGGGATTGTCGAGAACATCGACGCCTTCAAGGACAACCTGATCGTTGAGCGCGACGCGACTAACCCGAATCGCCTGAACGTGCTGTATCCACCGGATCTGGTCAACCAACTGCGCGTGTTCGCGCTGTTGTATCAGTTCCGTCTGCAGTATTCCGACGCGGCCTGAGCCGCTTAATCAAACGTCATTCCAAGCCCGCCCTGTGCGGGCTTTTTTAGTGGAGATTCACATGGGTCAGAAAGTTGCGGGTACTTGCTACATCAAGGTCGACGGCGAACAGCTGGTTATCACGGGCGCGGTAGAAGTACCGATGTCCCGGGTCAAGCGTGAAACCGTCGTGGTCGGCTACTTCAAGGAAAACGAAGTCACGCCGTTCATCAAAGTTGACGCGATTCGTACCGTCGATTTCCCTCGGGCAAAAATCGAGACTGGCACGAACATGACGGTCACCGCCGAGTTCAACGACGGCACCACTTACGTGCTCAGCGGCGCGTACGCGGTGGATGACATGACCAGCTCGAGTGAGGACGGCAAGGTCAGCCTCAAATTCGAAGGCATCTCGGGGGACTGGCAGTGATGAGCAAAGAGACCTTTACCCTGGCCGTCGCCATCAAGGCACACGGTCAGGAACTCACTGAGCTGCACCTGCGTCGCCCGACGGCTGAAGAATGCCGGGCGATCAAGGTGCTGCCTTACACGCTTTCCGATTCGTCGATGCCGGTGGCGGATATCGAAGCAGCGTGCAAATACATCGCGGTGTGTGCAGCCATTCCGGCGGGGTCAGTCAACCAACTGGACCTGGCGGACCTGAACAGCCTGGTGTGGAAAATCATCGGTTTTTTCCTGCAGAGCGCTTCGGTGGCGTCGCCGACCTGATCGGTGTGGTGTACGACCTCGCTTACTTCTGGAGGTCGGACCCTGAGGTGCTCATGGGAAGACCTTTGGATGTAATTCTGGAAAGCGAGTGGCACGCCTTTCGAATACTCGAAGAGCAACGGGGGAATAATGGCTAACAAACTTCAAGTCGCGATGGTGGTCACTGGCATCGATCAGTTGTCGCTCCAGCTCAAAGGCGCGCAGAAAGAAGCATCGACCCTGAGTAAATCCTTGAGCGCCTTGGGCAACATTCCCTTCATGGATACTTTGACCGGCAAGGAGGGGCTGATGAAGCCCTTCATTGATGGCGCTAAAGCCGCTATTGCCTTTGAAAGCTCCATGGTCAAGGTCAGGCGGGCGGTTGATTTTCAAACCCCCGAGCAGTTCAAGGCGATGAGCAAGGACGTGCTCGACCTGTCGGAAAAATTGCCGGTGTCCGCTGCGGGCATCGCGCAAGTGTTTGCGTTGGGGGGAAAGTCGGGCATTGCCCGAGAGGAACTGAAAGCGTTCGCCGAAGATGCCTTGAAGATGGGTATTGCCTTCGATCAGACCGGGGAACAGTCCGGCGCGATGATGGCGTCATGGCGGACAGACTTCAAACTGAACCAGACGGAAGCCATGGCCCTGGCCGACCAGATCACTCAGTTGGGGAAAGCCGGGGGTGTGGACGCGGGGAAAGTTTCCCGGATCGTCACCGCCGCAGGTTCGTCCGGATTGAGCTCGGGGCAGGCCGCCGCAATGGGCGCTGTGTTCGCCAAGGGTGGCACTTCCGAAGAGGCGGCCGCGAGCAGCATGCGCAATTTTGCGCAAACACTGAACGCAGGCACTCTCGCAACCGAGGGCCAGAAGCAGGCGTTCAAGGCGTTGGGGCTGGACGCGCAAGCGGTGTCTGAAGGCATGTCCGCAGACGCCGAAGGCACGATCAGCAATGTACTGACCAAGCTGAATGCGCTGGAGAAGGGCAAGCAGGGCGCGATGTTGTCGCAGTTGTTTGGTGATCAATCGGCTGCTCCGCTACTGACTGATCTCGACACGCTGTCGCGGAATTTCCAGCTGGTCGGCAACAGTCAGCAGTATGCGGGATCGGTACAGGAAGCTTATGCCGCCACCGCGGAGACAACCGCCAGTCGGCTGCAGGTGATGGATAACCACACAACGCGTTTGGGGATTGCCATCGGTTCAGCGCTGTTGCCGCCGGTCAACGATTTCCTCGGCACGATCGGACCGTTGATCAGCAAGGTTTCAGAGTTTACCGAGGCCAATCCCGGGCTGGTCAGAAGCATCGCCGGGGCGGCAGCGGGCTTTACGCTCCTGCGTTTGGCGGTGGTCGCGGCGACGGTTGCCAGCGCCTTTATGAGCGCTGTTATTGGTAATAATCCTGTGGGGCTCATCGTTCGTGGGATTGCTCTGGCAGCAGGCTTGTTGATTGCCAATTGGTCATCGGTTGCTGCGTTTTTCAAGGCGGTCTGGGCGACGATTCAGGCGGCAGCAATGATGGCCTGGGAAGGGATAAAGACGATTTTTTCCTGGTCGCCGTTGGGCGCAATCATCGAGAACTGGGAGCCATTGAAAGGTTTTTTCAGTGCGCTGTGGGATGTGGTCAAGGCAGTAACGTCCCCATTCATGAACTACCTCAGTGGTATTTTTGACTGGCCACCCGTGGCTAAGGTTATCGAAATGTGGGGGCCTGTCGCTGAGACGTTCGGGACGATCTGGAATGGGGTGACGGAACTCACATCAACGTTTACCGGTTTTCTGGTTAGCGTCTTTGACTGGTCTCCGTTGGAGATGATCAAACAGCGCTGGGAACCGGTAGTCACCTGGGTTAAAGAGCTTTGGGGGGAAGTGAAAACCATCTTCGAACCCATGATGGCGTTGTTTGGCGGCGGCTTGATCAAGGGCGCCACCGATGAAATGAGTCAGTTTGCCGCCGATCAGCGCAAGGCAAACATAGGCGTCGGCGGTGGCACCGGACAGTTTTTAATGACCAACGCTGCCCAGGCGGTCCGCGACGAACAGGCACAGCGCAATCTCACTCAGGGCGGTGCATCAGCCGCTTCACTGTTGCGTTCACCTGAGCAAGGCGGTGCGCCCGGCAGCCTGATCATGGCCGGGTCACTCAATCAGCAGGCAGCGGCCAACAACCGTACGAATCTGCAGGGCGCGTTGACCGTGCAGTTCCAGAACGCGCCGCCGGGCACCACCGTTGGCGAGGCTCAAACCAATCAGCCGGGCTTCTCGATATCGCAAAGGGGCGTTCGCAGCCTCTCGCAGCAGTAGCCTCTCGAAATAAAGGACAGCGACATGAGCAAGACTTGGCGGGATGACCTGCAGTCTGCTTCGTTCCGTGGTGTCGGCTTTTGGGTCGACAGTGACAGTACGGTAGTGGGGCGGCGTACGCAGTTGCATGAATATCCCCAGCGTGATCGGCCTTTGGTCGAAGACATGGGGCGCAAAACCCGGGCGATAACCTTCGAGGCTTTTGTCATCGGAGACGACTGCTTTGTGCAGCGTGACAA
This sequence comes from Pseudomonas maioricensis, assembly GCF_022790535.1. Classification (GTDB taxonomy): domain Bacteria; phylum Pseudomonadota; class Gammaproteobacteria; order Pseudomonadales; family Pseudomonadaceae; genus Aquipseudomonas; species Aquipseudomonas maioricensis. The sequence goes on along the minus strand of NZ_LOHG01000006.1, from coordinate 260,501 downwards.
CCTGTTGCACGCACTCGATCAACCCGGATCAGGGGAGTTGATTCACCCTTGGTTCGGGCGCATGACCGTGACTGCGACTGAGGGCTGTCAGGTCAAACAGGCGCGGGCCGAAGGCGGGATCGCGAGGTTTTCCCTGTCGTTCGTGGAGGCTGGTGAAAAGGGCTACCCGGTGGGCGTGGCCAATACCGCCAGGCTGCTGGAGATGGAGAACGAAAGTTTTCTGGATTCAGCATTGGCCCGATACAAGAGCGCGATGGTACGGGTCAACAAAGCGCAAATCAGCATGACGGCGCTACAAAATGGTGTCGCCGGTGTGCAGTTGGCTATTCAGCGTGAGTTCAGTCAGTTGACCGGTTTTGTCAGTTCGGCGGCTTCGCTGGCCGACACCCTGGCCAACTTTCCGGAAAACCTGTCAACGATGCTGGGGGCGCAATTCTCCAGCATGACTGGCGAGTTTGATCGCTTCAAAACCTCGCAACGCCAGGCCATGACCAAGGTGGAAACGGTGCTTGGGCTGGTGAGTCCGGCGACGGCTGCGGGAGGTGTCGCCACGGTCGCAACCGTCACCGCTACGCGTGAGTTGGTGCGTGATGTGGTGCTGGCCGATGCCCTCCGTCTGGCCTCGGCCATGCCGGTGGTTGCAGCGCCTGCGGCGTTGCCGGGGGTACCCAGCCTCGAGCAGCAGGTTGCAACGCCCGTGGCGCGTCCCGAAGTACCGGTGGCGGCCGACATCATGCAACTGCGTGATGCTCTCGGCGATGCTCTTTGGCAAGCGGCGCTGCTCGCTGGTCACGAGCACTTCGAGCGCATTGAAGCGGTTCGCAAACGTATGAGGGAGCACCTGACCGCCGTTGCGCGTTCAGGGGTAAACCTCGTTGATGTGACGCCCAAAGAATCGGTACCCGCTGTGGTGCTGGCCTTCAGGCAATTTGCCGATGCCACACGTGGCGATGAAATCGTCGCGCGTAACAGCATTTCTCACCCAGGCTTCTTGCCAGCGGCGACCCTTCAAGTCGCTCAGGAGTAACCCATGGACTCGCAAAACGTCGTCACGCTCAGCGTTGATGGCACGGATTACCGTGGATGGAAAACAGTCAGCATCTCTGCCGGTATTGAGCAGCAGGCGCGGACGTTTACCTTGGGCGTGTCCTGGCGCTGGCCGGGCAAGGACATGGAAGTTGAGGTCAAGCAAGGCGCCCGTTGTGAAGTTCGCATTGGCGCGGATCTTGTGCTGACGGGACACGTGTATTCGACCCCGGTCAGCTACGACGCCAATAGCGTGACCCGCTCGATTGCCGGGCGGTCGCTGACGGCGGATCTGGTGGATTGCGCGGTAACAGGGGATGTTACTCAGTGGAATAAACAGAGCGTGCAGGACATTGTTCAAGCGCTGGCCGAACCCTATGGGATCAAGGTGCTCAGTGAGGTGGCACAGACTGCCAAGCTCGAAAGTCACCACAGTACCCCTGGCGAAACGGTGTTCGAGTCCATCGACAAATTGCTCACGCTGTCCAGGTTGTTTTCCACCGATGACGGCGAGGGGCATTTAGTGATTGTTGCTCCCGGCAGCAGCGGTCGAGCGGTTGACCGTCTGGAGCTAGGGAAGAATATTCTCACTGGCTCTGCGCAGTTGGACTATTCCGGAGTGTTCTCTCAATACCGTGTAACGGGTCAGCGTAAGCGGGAGGATAACGAACCCGCCAGTGCAGCAGCGCAGGTCGAGGCCTTAGCCTTCGACGACACGCCGCCACGCAAGCGGCTCAAGCACATTCATGAGCAGAACCAGTTGACCCAGACACTCGCTCAATCTCGCGCCGACTGGGAACGCGCCAGCCGCAAGGGCAAGGCGTTGACCCGCACCTACAAGATTCAGGGGTGGCGGCAATCGAACGGGGACCTGTGGCGGGAAAACATGATCGTGCGCATCGTCGATCATTTGATCGGTGATGACCAGGAAATGCTGATCAGCCAGATCCAGTACAACCTCGGGGAAAGCGGCACCACCGCAGACCTCACGGTCGCGCCCATCGAAGCGTTTCTACCTGAGCCCAAAAAGCTTGAGTAACGCCACGTAAACCATCGCTCACCCACTTTTATTACCTACTGGAAGCCTTCGACATGAGAGAGCTGCTGAACACGCTCGTCCGCGGAGTCGTCAATCTGGTCAACCCGGCCGGGGCGATTCAGTCCCTGCAAATGACCCTGACCGCAAACGAAGTGAAGGACGGTCTCGAACACTTCGAGCCGTATGGCTACACCTCCAATCCGCATCCCGGCGCGGAGGGCCTGACCGCTTTTATCGGCGGCGACCGATCGCACGGCGTGGTGATCTGTGTTTCGGACCGGCGCTTTCGCCTCACCGGTCTGAAGAACGGCGAAGTGGCGCTGCACACCGATGAGGGGGATTTCATCCACTTCAAACGCAATCGCGTCATCGAGTTGCAGACCCTGACGTTGCAGATCAATGCCGCCGATTCCGTGGATCTGAACACCACAAACTTCAGTGTGAAGGCGAGCGATGGCGTGACTTTCGACACACCGCTGATCAGCACCACCGGGCGCATCGAGTCGTCGGGCGATCAGGTCGCTGCGGGCGTCAGCCTGGTCACGCATGTGCATGAAGGTTCGGACAAAAAACCCGTGCCAGGAGGCTAGCCATGACCGTGATCAATGAAGCAATCACAGAACAGGCCTGGCGCCGCGCGGCAATCATCAGCCTGCTGACATGGCGGCGGGCCGGAGTGGACGACAAGCTGGACGACCCGGAGCGTTACGGCTGGTGGGGCGACAGTTTTCCCACGGTCACCGACGACCAGATCGGCTCGCGGTTGTACCTGCTGCGTCGCCGCACGCTTACCGCGCAGACCGAACGCGATGCCCAGGATTACGCCCGTGAAGCACTGCAATGGACGCTCGATGACGGCCGGGTTTCGGCCGTCCTGATCGACATCACACGCGGTGCCGAGCGGCTCGACATGCGGGTGAGGCTGGCCTTGACGGGCGGCGCCACGGTGGAAATTTATCTCGATAATTTATGGCTGGTGATCAATGCCGTTTAAAACTCCCTCACTACCCGAACTGATCAGCCGTGCTCGTAGTGATCTGGCCGGTTCAAGTGCGCTGCTGCGCTCTGACGCCGAGGTCCTTGCACGGATCAATGGCGCCGCTTCATATGGTCGCTATGGGCATCAACACTACATCGCCGCACAAATCCTGCCCGACACCGCCGATGAAGAAAATCTGCTGCGCATGGCACTGCTGCGGCTCAGGCGCAGCTATTTGCCCGCAGTGAGTTCAGCCGGTACGGCCAGCTTCACCGGAGTGGTGGGTGCGGTGCTGGATGCCGGGACATTGCTGCAACGTGAAGGTGATGGTGCGCTGTTCAAGGTGTCGCTGTCGGTCACGCTCACGGCGTTGAGCGGCTCGGTGAAACTGGAAGCCGTTGTGCCAGGCATTCTGGGTAATACGTCGGCGGCGACTCGCTTGACCACGGTTTCGCCGGTGGTCGGTGTCGCCAATACCTTCGTGGTGCTTGAACCCGGAATTACCGGTGGCACCGAGCAGGAAAGCCTCGAGGCGCTGCGGGCCAAGGTCATGCGCTCGTATGCGGTGGTGCCTCACGGCGGCAATCAAAGTGACTACGTGACTTGGGCGCTGGAAGTGCCCGGCGTGACGCGGGCCTGGGTGCGCAGGCACTGGATGGGACCGGGCACGGTCGGCGTGTTCGTGGTACGCGATGGCGACATTGACCCGATCCCCAACGCCGAACAACTGCAGCGCGTTTACGACTACATCGAATCGATGCGGCCAGTGACGGCAGAAGTGCGGGTGTTCGCGCCGGTCGAGCTACCAATCCAGTACGAAATCAAACAGACCCCGGATAGCGGAGCGATTCGCGCTGCCGTGGAAGACGCGCTGATTGACCTGCACAGCCGCGAGGCTGACCTGGGCGTTGTGTTGCTCGGCAGCCATATCGCCGAAGCCATCAGCGGCGCGGCGGGCGAAAAGGATCACACCCTGTTCGCGCCACTCGGCAACGTGCAACCGGACGCCAACGAGCTGCCCACCTTTGGAGGCATCTTATGGCGATAAGAACAGCCGCTGCGTATTACGCGCAGCTCAAGGCTCTGCTGCCTCCCGGCCCCGCCTGGGATGCAGAGCGGGTTCCGGAAATTCATCAGTTGCTCGAAGCCGGCTCCCTGGAACTGGCCCGCGAAGATGTGCGCTTGGCTGACCTGTTGGGTGAGAGCGATCCAAACCACGTGCGTGAACTGGTCCCGGACTGGGAGCGAGTCATGGGCCTCCCTGACCCGTGTCTGGGGGTGAACCCCTCCTTCGAAGACCGGCAACTGGCCGTCCGCCGTCGCCTGACAGAAGTCGGCGGGCAAACCCCGGCGTTCTTCGTGCAACTGGCGATATCGGTGGGCTATCCACACGCGACAGTTACCGAATACCGCACACCGCGCTTTGGCAATGCCCGCTTCGGCAAGTCCCGTTTCGGTACCTGGTCAGCGCAGTACATGTGGACCCTGAACACAGGCCCGCGCCTGCGACTGGGTCGGCGCTTTGCGGTCACCCACTGGGGCGAACGCTTCGGAGTGAACTCCAGTAGCGCGTTCGAATGCGTCATCCGCCGCGCAGTCCCTGCGCATGCACATGAGTTTTTAAATTACGGGGTAAATGAATAATGGATTTTCCAAAAAGCGTGCCCAACGTCGGGCTGGTTGACGGCCGGTTCGTCGACGAAAGCAATGTGACCGGTCAGGTCGGATCACTGATCACGGCGGACTGGGGCAATGCAATGACGTCGGAGATTATCAACGTCATTGAGGCGGCGGAGTTGGTGCCAGAGGAGGGTAATGACGCTCAGTTGCTGGACGCTCTTAACAGAATCGTCACCCGCACCATACCGGAGGCAATGCCCACGGCAACTGAGACGAACTCAGGCGCCGTCAAGCTTGCCAGTGTAGAAGAGGCTCAGACAGGGACCAACAAACAAAAGGCCGTCACCCCGTTTGGAGTGCATCAAGCCATTGATAAAAAGGCACTGATGGCGTCAACCCTTCGTAAAGTCGCCGCCTCTAAAACGTTGCTGTCTTCCGACCTTGGATTGGTGATCGTTGATGCGACCATGGCGACAGTGAGTGTCACGCTACCTGCTTCAACAGCAGCGCTGGGTATTCGTGATGTCATCCTGCGACGTGCAGATAACACTGACAATCGACTTAGCGTCGTTGCTAGCGGTGGTGACAAAATCAAGATGCATACCCATCTCAGCGCGGACGGTTACCCATTTCTGATGCTGATGGGGGCAGGTGACTGGTGGCATCTGCGCAGTGATGGTGCTGGTGGTTGGTGGCCCGTGGGGCGTAGCGATACTACCCCGTTGGGCAGGGTGGTTTTCGACACTGGTATTGCAGTCCCTCCTGGCGGTTACGGACCTATGTCTGGTTCTGTGTTCGTACGCTCGGAGTGGCCATGGCTGTGGGATCACGCTCAGCAGTCGGGGATGCTGACCACCGAAGCCGCTCGTGTGGGTATGGAGGGTGGCTGGACCAGCGGGGATGGTGTTGCAACTTTCCGTGGTCCTGAAGCGCGAGGAGAGTTTTTTAGGGTCTTTGACGATGCACGTGCTGTCGATATTTCCCGTGTTGCTGGCTCGTCCCAGGCCGCCAGTGAGGTGTTGACGGGTAGTGGAGAGGGGCGATCTGCCGATGTCAGGAACTATGACAAACGTACCGCTGTTTCAAGTGGCCGTCTTACGGGCTCCGAAACTTCCTCTGCGCATCACTGGGACGCCATCAGGCCGCGAAATATTGCTTATCCTGGCCGGATTAAATTGATCTGAGCATTTCAAACACAGCCAGTTATTTCAGGGGTGTCGTCACGTTTTATTAGCCATGTGACGCGCTTGGTTATCAGGATGGTTGTATCGCGTCTTCGTGCAAATTATCGGGTAGAAAATAATGGATTTTCCAAAAAGCATGCCAGACATAGGGCTGGTTAATGGTCAGTTTGTGGATGAAGATATTACGACTGGCCAAGCAGGTACTTATATCCCCAGTTCTTGGGGCAATGCGGTAACTCAGGAGATTCTCAATGTTATTGAGTCTGCCGAACTTGAACCGAGGGAGGGTCAAAATAATCAGCTAGCTCTGGCTATTGAGCAATTGATTACGGATAACCTGGCAGGCGCTGCGACTGAAGAAAAGTCGGGTATCGCGAAAATTGCAACGCAGACGCAAGTTGATACCGGAACAGACGACTCAACCATCGTCACCCCGAAAAAACTGGCAGAGAAAGCGAGCGTCGGCATCAAGGGCAGTTTCTCGAACCTTCGAATATCTACGACGGGAGTGAGTGCGGTCATTACTATCACCGCTGATCGTTTGGTGGTGGAGGGGCCTCATCTGACAATGCGTACGTTGAGCGATATTTCGCTGTCATGCAACCTTACGGCTGTAGGCTTGAACGGATTGGATACTGGCGTATCGGCTGGATCAACATGGTACTTCGTTCACGTTATCCACAATCCTGTGACGCGTGCCATCGCCTCTCTTGTATCGCTTGGCAAATCGGCTCCGGCACTTCCAGTGGGCTTCACTCATGCTGCTCGTGTGGGGGCTGTTCGAACTGATGCAACCGCGAACAAGTACCCTCTTTCAATTAGTCAGTTTGGTAACAAGGTGCGCTATGAATTGGTGGCAGCTTCTAACGTAGTGGCCTATCCAACAGTTGCCTCTGGCACGGCAAGTGTAGCGGTAGCGGCGTCGTTGAGTAGTTTTGTTCCTGAAACGGCTTGTCGCGCATCTTTAGTGGCTGGCACGACCACCGGGTATATTGGTTTTGCTCCGACAGGCACGTCCATCGCAACGCCAGGGAACGGATACTTAAGCCCTGCGCAGCTAAATGGCTTTCCCTATGTAGGTGGTTATAACGTGTCGGGACCAGTTCCTACTGCATCCGGCGATATCAACCTTAAAACGATGAGCGTTATGTATTGCTCATCTTCGTCTGTCGGAATTTTGCAGTGCATGGGCTGGGAGGACAATTTATGAGTGGCTATGCGGTTAGAAAAGATGGACTTGGGTTTCGTGCTGTAGACGGTCCTGAATTTAGTGTAGGTACTGAGTCTAAAATTTTTCCTGATGGTGAGACGGAAATTTACTCGGAGGCGCTGCCTTCGTTGGCGCAATTATCTGCAGATGTGATGTTGAGTCAAGCGCAGGCGAAAGTCAGCGAGTTACTAGGTGTGGCAGCGTTACGAATTGCTCCTCTTCAGGACGCAGTGGACTTGGGTTTGGCAACGGACAGAGAAGTCGAAAATTTGAAGGTGTGGAAGTTATACCGCGTTAACGTTCTTAGGGTGGTTGATTTAGCGGGATATCCTCAGTCTATCGAATGGCCGGTGTTGCCGAATGTTTAAGACTTGGCGCTGTCCTTGTCAGTGCCCCTCGATTTAAATTAAGCGCTTTTAAATCGTTAGCCTATGGAACAACGCCTCTCGTACCCTCGTTTTAGTCTTGTCTTGTGTTGCACTTTTTGTAAGAGAAGCCATTAGTTGGCGAATGGCTTCCCCCGATATGTATGCCCTCACTTATAAACGGCGAGGGTGTGATTTTTCGCCCGGAGAAATCCATGACCGCAACAAACAAAGACCACGACACCCTCGCCCGAACGCTCTGGGGCGAGGCTCGTGGTGAGGGGATGGCGGGGATGATCGCTGTCGGCTGGACCATCCGTAACCGGGTGGAAATGGATCTGCATAACGATGGCAAACCTGACTGGTGGGGGGAGGGCTATGTGGCTGTGTGCCGGGCCCCGTATCAGTTCAGTTGCTGGAACCGTAACGATCCCAATTATCCGTTCATGAGCGGCACGAAACCCATTCCTGTCGCGCAATTCGCACTGGCTTTGCAGGCGGCTTCGGCCGTCATGGCGGGCGAGCAATCTGATCCAACCGGTGGCGCGACTCATTACTACGCCACCAGCATGCCCAAGGCTCCGGCCTGGGCATCGATGGCCCGGCGGACACTCAAGCTGGGTCGTCACATTTTCTTCAGGGACGTGCCATGAGCGCGTTCTTGAAATGGATGCCAGCCTGGGGTTGGCTGGTTCTGGGACTGCTGTTATCGAGCAGTTATCTTGCCCTGCGCCTACACGATGTAAAGGCGGATCGCGACCTGATTTCCCTCGAGCGTGATGCCGAACAGGCAAAGCTCCGCCAGCTCACCGCTGCCAATGAATCACGTAAAAAGACCCAGAAGCTGCTGCTTGATCTGGACACTCGTCACACTCAGGAACAGGCCCGCGCCGATGAAAAAAATGATGCCATGCTCGCTGCTGTCGCTACTGGTGCTCAGCGGGTGTATGTCAACGCCCGTTGTCCCGCAGTGCGAACCTCCGCCAGCACCGCCCGCCAGCCTGATGAAGAGAGTCGAGCCCAACTTGACCCAGCGGTTGCAGAAAGAATTCTCCATACCGGCGTCGACGGGGATGACGCCATCCGTCAATTGAGTACGTTGCAGGAGTATGTCGAGAGGGTGTGTCTGGGGCAGAGCAGATAGGGAAGGACGTAGATTGCTGTCGTGTAGCAATGATTGAACTGTAGGAGCTCACCGAGGTTACGAGGCCAGCGATCGCGACTTGTCTGACACTCCGCTATCGCTGGCCTCGTAACCTCGGTGAGCTCCTACAGAATCGGGTTTAACTAAAAAACCATCAGCCCTTGATGAACGCCAACAGATCCTCGTTGATCACTTCCGGGTGGGTCGTGCACATGCCGTGCGGATAGCCTTTATAGACTTTCAACGTGCCGTTCTTGACCAGTTTGATGGACAGTTCGGCGGAGTCTGCGATCGGCACGATCTGGTCATCATCGCCGTGCAGGATCAGCACCGGTACGGTGATCTTTTTCAGGTCTTCGGTGAAGTCGGTTTCCGAGAAGGCTTTGATGCAGTCGTAATGGGCTTTGGCGCCGCCCATCATGCCCTGACGCCACCAGTTGTCTTTGGTGCCTTCGGAGACTTTGGCGCCTTCGCGGTTGTAACCGTAGAACGGGATCGGCACTTCTTTGTAGAACTGCGCCCGGTTGGCGGCGAGTGCTGCGCGGAAGCCGTCGAACACGCTCATTGGCAGGCCGCCTGGGTTGTTGGCAGTTTTGAGCATGATCGGTGGCACTGCGCCGATGAGTACGGCTTTGGCTACGCGGCCAGCACCGTGCTGCGCGACATAACGAGCGACTTCACCACCGCCAGTGGAGTGGCCGATGTGCACGGCGTCTTTGAGTTTCAGGTGAGTCACCAGCGCTGCCACGTCGGCGGCGTAGGTGTCCATATCGTTGCCGGTGGCGGTCTGGGTCGAGCGGCCATGACCGCGACGGTCGTGAGCGATTACCCGGTAGCCTTTGGACACGAAGAACAGCATCTGCGCGTCCCAGTCATCGGAACTGAGCGGCCAGCCATGGTGGAAAACGATGGGCTGACCGGTGCCCCAATCCTTGTAGAAAATCTCGGTGCCGTCGCTGGTAGTGAAACTTGTCATGTCGTTATGTCCTTTTCCAGTAGGGGCTTTAGTTGCCGCTTGAGCAACGTTGCTGCCAATGGCCATTGCCGAGAGTGAGCCTGCAGCCAGCGCAGTGGCGCCAACTTTGAGTACTTGCCTGCGTGAACTCGTCGGGGTAGTTGGGGTGTTATTGCTCTCTGACATAGAACCTCCAGCTCTCGGCTGGGCACGAGAGGCTGACTCAAGACGTTAGCTCAATCCATGAGCGGGGGTTGCAGCAACCGACGATTGCGCAACAGGCATCAGGGCCTGGGGCACTTAACTTGGGTAGTTGCAGTTTTAAGTGATAAACCGGAACGCAAAAATACAGTCCGAGTTGAACCCGAAATCAACAGCACCGATGTAACGGATGTGCTGTTGTCTGAGCAAAACTATACGGCGCTAAGCGAGAAAGAATAACGAGGCAGGAACTGACTGATTGTCGCTCTGGTGTTGACAGATGGGGGACCCGTAACAGATTGAAATGTACGGACTCTGTTGGCGCTCACGAGCCGACACGAGTCCGCGACAGCGTCACTGCGGCCACTGCTCCAGCAGCATCGCCACAAACTTCTCCGCCGCCGGAGACAGCGAAGCCCCGCGCCTCGATACCAGACCAAGGGTCCTGTCGACCACCGGATCAACCAGCGGCACGCTCACCAATGTCGGATGACCTTCGGCCGGCATTGCCAGGCTTGGCATGGCTGAAATGCCCAAACCTGCCTCGACCATCCCCAATGAGGTCGACAAATGCTGCACCTCATAAAACCATTTGGGCCGCCAACTCAAACCCGCCAATGCATGGTCAAGAATCATCCGGTTGCCACTCAGACGGCCCACACCAATAAGGCGATATTCGCTGAGTTCGATCCAGGACACAGACTCGCGTTTTGCCAGTTCGTGGTCACGTCGGCAGGCGAGGACGAAGGGCTCTTTGACCAGTGGCACAAACTCGATATCCGGGTGTTGTCCGCTCATCATGTTGATGCCGAAATCGGCTTCCCCGCGTAGTACTGCTTCCAGGCCTTCGTTGGCACTGAGGTCCAATAAGCGGATGCGGATCTTTGGATAGCGCTCGTTGTACAGGCGAATCACGGAAGGTAAAAAGTAGAACGCTGCGGTGGGGATGCAAGCGAGGGTCACCTGACCAATCTGCCGTTCTGCCAATTCCCTAATGTTCAGAATCGAGTCTTCAAAATCGTCGAGCAGCCGTCGCGCCTTCGGAAAAAAATCCCGGCCTACACTGGTCAGACTGACCCTGCGCGTAGTGCGGTCCAGCAATGAAGTTCCTAATCCCTGTTCAAGCTTCTTTATGCGTCGAGTTAACGCGGGTTGAGAAATGTGCAGTACTTCAGCAGCTTCATGAAAGCTACCCAGTTCGGCGATTTTCACGAATGATCGAATATCTTGCAGCTCATATTCCACTTTTTATTCTCCTGTAGGTGGTTGGTAATGGGCGTTTCTCAGGTTAATTTATTATTTACCAAAGTGGAATAATCGCTACGATATTTGCATTGGATAAGCGAAAACATCCGTGGGACTCTTGCTTTCAACACATCAATGACCCCAATTGATCAACAAGAGTCTGCCCATATGCAACCGATTCCCTGCGTTCTGATGCGCGGCGGCACCTCCAAGGGGCCGGTTTTTCTTGCCAGTGATTTACCTGTCTCGACTGCCGAGCGTGATGAGCTTTTGTTGGCGCTGATGGGCTCCGGCCATGAGCTGGAGATCGACGGCATCGGCGGTGGTAGTCCACAAACCAGCAAGGTGGCGATTGTCAGCCCTTCGTCCCACGAAGACGCGGATGTGGATTACCTGTTCGTGCAGGTCATGGTTTCGCAGCGCCGTGTCGATACCGCGCCCAACTGCGGCAACATGCTCTGTGCTGTTGGCCCGTTCGCGGTGGAACAAGGTCTGGTCAAGGCCAGTGGCGATGTCACCCAGGTGCGAATTCGTAACCTCAACACCGGCACGTTTGTTTGCGCTGACGTCAACACGCCCGGTGGCCAGGTCAGTTACGAGGGGCAGACCAGCATCGATGGTGTGCCAGGCTCGGCAGCTCCCGTACAACTGACGTTTCTTGATGCGGCGGGTAGCAAGACCGGCAAACTTTTCCCCACGGGGCAACAGACTGACATTCTTGATGGCGTGCCGGTGACCTGCATCGACATGGCCATGCCGATGGTCATCATCGAAGCCTCGCTGCTGGGCAAACGCGGTGACGAAACACCTGCGGAGCTGGATGCTGACAAGGAGTTCTTGCGCAAACTCGAAGCCCTGCGTCTGCGCGCTGGTATGGCGATGGGGTTGGGCGATGTCAGCGATAAAGTGATCCCCAAACCCGTGCTGGTTTCGAAACCCGATGCGGGCGGGACCCTCAAGGTTCGCTACTTCATGCCGCATAGCTGTCATAAGGCGTTGGCCATTACCGGTTCGATCGGTCTGGCTACAGCGTGCGTCAGTGACGGAACCGTTGTCGCCAGGTTGCTGGGCCTGGGGGCTGATTCATCGCGCTTGCAGCAGGTCCGGATCGAGCATCCCAGTGGATCGATTCAGGTGGCCCTGACTTATGTCGGCGAGAACGGACAAACGATTCGAGCCTCTGTGATCCGGACCGCGCGCCGACTTTTTTCCGGTGAAGTTTATGCGCCTGCCGTGCAACGGTTGGCTGGCTAAAAGTTTTGCAGTGACACCTACTCCAATCGATCGCCATTCGAGCAGATCGGGTATCGTTCAGACGGTTCCCGGCAAGCCCGGCTGCATTCGCTTGGCCAGAAAATAACAACAAGAGAATATCCATATGCTTGCCTTCCTTGGCCTGGCCATGGTCGTGGTCTTCACCTACCTGATCATGTCCAAACGTTTGTCGCCCATCGTTGCGTTGACCATCGTCCCGATAATATTTGCAGTCATTGGCGGCTTTGGCGGCACCACCGGAAAGATGATGCTCGATGGCCTGAAGATGGTCGCGCCATCAGCCGCGTTGTTGCTGTTTGCGATCCTGTTCTTCGGCCTGATGATTGACTCCGGACTGTTCGATCCGTTGATTCGCAAGATCCTGAAGCGCGTTAATGGCGACCCGATGAAAATTGCGGTGGGCACAGCGTTGTTGTCGCTGACCGTGGCCCTTGATGGCGACGGTACTACCACTTACATGATCACCTGTGCCGCAATGCTGCCGCTCTACAAACGCATCGGCATGAACCCGATGATCCTCGGCATTGTGTCGATGCTTTCCTTGAGCATCATGAGCGGCATGACTCCGTGGGGAGGCCCGGCAACGCGAGCCATTGCTGCGCTGGGGCTGGACGCCGGGGAGTACTTCATCCCGTTGCTGCCGACCATGATCGGTGGTGCGGCGTGGGTGGTGTTCACGGCCTTTTTGCTGGGACGTGCCGAGCGCAAACGTATCGGTAATGTGAACCTGCAAAGCGGCGGCGGTAACTGCTACATCGAAGCGATTCTGGGCGATACGCCACACAAGCGTCCCAAGCTGGCCTACGTCAATCTGGCGCTGGTTATTGTCGTGATGGTCGCGCTGGTCATGGGCCTGATGCACTCAGCGGTTCTGTTCCTGATCGGCTTTGTGCTGGCGCTGATGATCAACTACCCGCAGCTGGAGGTTCAGAAGGAACGCATCCTCGCTCACTCCGGCAATGCCATGACCGTGGTGCTACTGGTGTTCGCGGCCGGTGTGTTCGCCGGGATTTTCTCCGGCACCAAAATGGTCGATGCGCTGGCGCAAACGCTGGTGGCGTGGATTCCACCGGAGTGGGGCCATCTGTTCCCGTTGGTGGTTGCACTGACCAGCATGCCGCTGACCTTCGTACTCTCCAATGACGCTTACTACTTTGGCGTGGTACCGATCCTTGCCAACGCCGCAGCCGCGTACGGCATCAGCCCGCTGGAAATCGCCAGGGCATCGATTCTGGGGCAGCCGGTGCACTTGATGAGCCCGCTGGTGGCGTCGACTCTGCTGTTGGTGGGCATGATCGACCGAGATATCGGCGACTTTCAGAAAGCCACGGTGAAATGGGCGGTCCTGACGTCTTTGGTGGTCACGGCCCTGGCGCTGCTGACCGGTGCGCTGACGTTGTTTGTTTGATTTAAAAACTGAAATGCATTTTCTGTAGGAGCTGCCGAAGGCTGCGAAAGCGGTCATCCTGACACACCGCTTTCGCAGCCTTCGGCAGCTCCTACAACAACTCTGTTTGCAGCCACTTATGACTGAACCACCACACGCCCCTGACAGGGCGTGCGGATCACTGCATCTCCAATAACAACAACGAGTACTGAGCATGAGTATGTTTTCCAAGCGTGGAACTGCAACTTTCATAAAAAGCGCGCCGCTGTTGACCTTGCTGCCTTGGGTCGGCGTGGAAGCCGCGGGTTTTATTGAAGACAGCAAGCTCAAGCTGCAACTGCGCAACGTGTACTTCAACGAGAACTTCCGTGACGAAAACGGCCTGAGCGCCCGCGCGGCCAGTACCGCCAAAAGTGAACGCACCGAGTGGGCGCAAGGCGTTCTGCTCGACTATCAGTCCGGTTTTACCCAAGGCACGTTGGGCGTTGGCGTCGACGCGCTGGGCTTGCTGGGCGTCAAGCTCGATTCAGGCAAGGGTCGCAGCGGCACTGGCTTGCTACCCGTGCATGACGACGGTCGTGCAGCCGATGAGTTCGCCAGCCTCGGCGCGGCAGCGAAAGTGCGTCTGGCTAAAACCACGCTGAAGTACGGCACGCTGTTGCCCAAGACGCCGGTGCTTATTTACAACGATGCACGGCTGCTGCCTCAGACTTATCAGGGCACTCAATTCACCAGCACCGACATTGAAAACCTGACGCTGACGGGCGGTCATCTGGATCAGTTCAAACTGCGTGATTCTTCAGACAGCCGCTCGATTATTCCTGATGGTTTCACGGGGAAAGGCTCGGACTTTTCCTATGCAGGCGGTGACTACAAGTTGGGCAAAAATATCCGGTTGAGCTACTTCTATGGCGAGCTGGAAAACTTCTACCGTCAGCAATTCGCTTCGATCCAGCATGACTTACCGTTGGGGAGAGGCGTACTGACCAGCGACCTGCGCTATTTCCACAGTGTCGATGCCGGAACGGGACGCGGCGGCAAAATCGATAACGATATGCTCAGCGGGCAATTGACCTATGCGCTCGCTGGGCACAGTTTTGGCGGCGGTTATCAGACCTTGAGCGGCGATGCGGGCCTGCCTTACATCAGCGGCGCAACCGTGTATTCGTTCAGTAATGTCGGGATCGGCAAGTTCATCGAAGAAGATGAGAAAACCTGGATGCTCAGCTACGGCTATGACTTCGCCCGCGTTGGCGTACCGGGCCTGACATTCTCGACGCGCTACCTGAGTGGCGACAACGGCAAGGCGGGTGCTGCCCAATTGAAAGAGTGGGAACGCGATGCGGAGCTGGCGTATGTGCTGCAGAGCGGTTCGCTAAAGGGCCTGGGAGTCAAAGTGCGCAACTACGTTTACCGCTCGGATTTTGCCCGCGGCCGTGACAGCAACCGGATCTACATCACCTACGACATTGCGCTTTGGTGACCGGCCCCATTTATCGAACAAAATTCGAATCATTGTATGGAGACGGTTTTACGTGGGAGATTCTATGTTGGTCTGCAAGCGCTAATCCCGGTGGGAGCGAATTCATTCGCGAAGAGGCCGGTACATTCGAAGCTTATGTATCGCTTTAACACCGCCTTCCCGAATGAATTCGGTCCCACCTGGAATCGTATTTGCCGCGAGACAGCGCGGTGTCAGGGACACGGGGCGATCTTCTATCGAACACAATGCAATCCCTTCAGGAGCGACCGGGGTGGTGCTCCTGCAGGTTTCCGGTCTATCGGGTTGTCACCGGCTTCAAGCCGCTTTCTTCAATGGCTTTTGCGCCTTCTTTAGAGGCCATGTATTTCAGCAGTGCCTGAGCCTCTTTTGCATGCTCGGTTGAGCGGGTAACCGCACCCGAATAAAGCGTCATTTGCTGTGCCTGGTCCGGGATCAGGCCGACGATGTCGATGCCTTTAACAGGCTTGAGTTCGCTGAGCTGCTGAAAGCCGATTTGTGCTTCTTTGCGGGCGACAACCGCGCCTACGGGTTCGGCTGGAATCATTCGCGCCTTGGCCTGGAAATCATTGCCAAGGGTCATTTTCGGAAACAGGATGCGCGAGAGATAAACGCCGCTGGCGCTGTCGGAGTAGGCGATGGACTTGCTGTCGAGCAACGCCTTGCGAAACGCCTCCATGGTCGAGATATCAGGCTTGTTCTCGCCCTTGCTCACGGCCATGGCGATGTAGGATTTGCCCAGATCGACGCGGCTGGACTTATCGACCCGATCTTGCGCCACCAGTTTGTCCAGCGCAGAACCGACCATCAGCACGACATCGGCAGGTTCTTTTCGGTCCAGGCGGTTGGGAATGGCTTGAGGTGTTTTCCCCATGGACGGCGATGCTTCTATGTTCAGCTTTACTCCAGTGGTTTTCTCATAGTCCGGTGCGATGCCCTGAACTGCACCCATGATGCCGCCAGAGCTGAGTACTGTTAACGTGGTTGGAGACGGCGCCGGTGCGGCGTTGGCGGTGAGGGCAGCGAACAGTGCGCATGAAAAGGCGAGGGGTGTGAGCAGTCTTGGCATGGCAGGGAACTCGTTGACGAAAAAATGCGACACTAAGCGCCGCAGTCGACATGGCAAAGTTACCTTCCGTTAATAAATATTTAGTTTACCCACCGTGGCCAGATCCCTAGGCTCGCGGTTTTTCACACCGCACGCGCGGACATTCAGCGGGGATAATCATGAATCAGGCGCTGGTCATCGAAGATGATGAGGTGACCGCACAGTCCATCGCCACCGAGCTGCAGGCTCATGGTTTTAATGTGCAGCGCGCCAGTACCGGGCGTGACGGGCTGGCGATGGCCATTGCTGGTAGCTATGACGCCATTACTCTGGACCGAATGCTCCCGGACTTCGACGGCCTGACGATTGTCACCACCTTGCGCAGCCTCGGCATTCGCACGCCGGTGTTGATGATCAGCGCCTTATCTGATGTTGATGAGCGTGTCAGAGGGCTGCGCTGCGGTGGCGATGATTACCTGACCAAACCGTTCTCGATGGTCGAAATGGTTGCGCGCCTGGAAGTGTTGTTGCGACGGCCGACCAGCGAGTCTCAGATTCATCAATTGAGCGTTGGCAACCTCACCCTCGACCTGATCGAAAACAGCGTGTCGCGCTCCGGCGAGAGCATCACGTTGCTGCCCACCGAATTCAAACTGCTGACCTACCTGATGCGCCATGCCGGGCAGCAAGTGACGCGCACCATGTTGTTTGAAGAAGTCTGGGGGTACCACTTCGATCCCGGTACCAACATCATTGATGTACACATGGGCCGCTTGCGCAAAAAGATCGAAGGCCCCGGTGCGCCGTTGATTCATACCATTCGTGGATCGGGGTACGTGCTTGGCACCCAGGACTGAGCGCTGGCGCTCCAGCAACAGCCGGCTGATCGGCCTCTACGCGTTGTTCTTCGTGGCATGGGGCGCGGTGTTCACCGGCGTTCTGTACTGGAAGATTTCCGGTTATCTCGGCACGGTGGCCGAGCGGACCTTGATGCAGCGCGCGCACTATTACCAGAAGATCGACGATGCCAATCTGGTCGATGAACTACAGGGCAGCGAGTCTTACTCGATTCCCGGCATCGACGCTTATGGCCTGTTTGAAGGCAACGGCCAATATGTGGCTGGCAACCTGTTGAAACTGAGATCGAGCCTGCCGGATGACGGGCGCGTGCACTACCTCAAACGCGGTTTGAGAATCGCCGACACGCTGAGTGAAACACGTAGCAGTCATGCGTTTCTGCAGCGCCGCAAGGACGGTCGAATACTGGTGCTGGCCCGTGACGGCGGTTCTATCTCGGCGGTCGCAGGCATTATCGGTCAGGCACTTTTCTGGGGACTGTCTCTGACCCTGATACCCGGTTTGATCGGCTGGCAATTACTCCGACGCAGGCCATTGCGTCGTGTCGAACGGCTACAGCGCAGCACCGAGCGCATCGTATCTGGCAACCTCTCGGAGCGTCTGCCCCTTTCGTCCGCGCGGGATGAGCTGGACATGCTCGCCAACGCCGTCAACACCATGCTCGAACATATCGAGCGTTTGCTGCATGAGGTCAAAAGCGTGTGTGATGGCATCGCACATGACCTGCGCACGCCGTTAACCCGTCTGCGCGCGCGGCTTTACCAACTGCAACAATTGCCCATGACCGATGCTCATGCATCAAGCTTAAACCTGGCGCTGGAAGAGAGCGAAGCGATCATGTTTCGTTTTCAGGGCTTGCTGAGGATTTCCGAGCTGGAAGACACGCGACGGCGACTGGCCTTTGCGCCTTTTCAGCCCGACGTACTGCTACGCCAGGTCCACGAGTTTTACGAACCCATGGCGCAGGAAAAAGGTCAGGTTCTGGGGCTCGAACTGGGTGCAGATTTACCCGCCATGAGGGGCGATCAGGCACTGCTGTTTGAGGCGCTGACGAATCTTCTGGATAACGCGATCAAATTCACCTCGCCAGGTGGGCATCTTTGCCTGCGGGCGAATGCCATGGAGGGCGGGCTGCGCATCGAAGTGATTGACGACGGTCCGGGCATCCCCGAAGCCGAGCGGGAGAGCGTGTTGCGCCGGTTATATCGGGGGGATGCCAGTCGTCAGCAACCGGGCTACGGGCTTGGCCTTTCTCTTGTGGCTGCGGTCGTTCGTTTGCACGCGTTCAGCTTGCGGATTCACGCTTCTGAATCAGGCGGCACGCGGGTGGTTATCGACTGCCCGCGGATTTAGCTAAGGTGTTGGCGCGCTTAAACTTTTCTTAACTTTGCTTAATTTGAGACAGGACAGGTCATCACCTAGTTTGGCGGACCCTCTGCCAACCCGGACCTGTTTCTGTGAAACCACTGATATTGCGGATCAGCCTGATCTGCGTTTGCACCCTCTGGGCGAATGTCGGCGTGGCCGATCCGTCTCCGGGCGCCATGATTCCTTCGCCGCCCCAGTTGTCAGCGAGCGCCTGGGTGTTGATGGACGCCAACACGGGTCATGTCATCGTTGAGCACGACGCGGATGAGCGTTTGCCTCCCGCCAGTCTGACGAAATTGATGACGGTGTACGTGGCCACCCGGGATATTCAGGCCGGGCAATTGAAACCGGACGAACTGGTTACCGTCAGTGAAAACGCCTGGCGCACCGAAGGCTCCAGAATGTTCCTGGATCCGGGCAGCACCGTCAGCGTTCATGATTTGCTGCAAGGCATCGTCATCGACTCCGGTAACGACGCGAGCGTTGCGTTGGCCGAACACATCGCAGGCAGCACTGACAGCTTCGCCAGCCTGATGAACAAAACTGCGCACAGTCTTGGGCTGACCAACACCCACTTCGATAACCCGACAGGCCTGCCGGAACCCGACCATTACTCGTCCGCTCATGATATGGCGATACTGGCGCAGTCGATCATCAACGATGAGTCGGCGTACTACCCGCTGTACAAGAAAAAGCACTTCACGTGGAACGGCATTCGACAACCCAATCGCAACTTGCTGCTGTGGCGTGACAAGACCGTTGATGGTCTCAAGACCGGGCACACTGAGGCAGCGGGTTACTGCATGGTCACCTCTGCCGTTCGGGATGGTCGGCGGTTGATCACTGCGGTGTTCGGCTCAAGTTCGGCGCTGGCGCGTGCCACAGACACCGAGAAACTCCTCACCTATGGTTTCCGCTTTTACGAGAACCAGACCTTTGAGAAAGCGCTTCAGCCGTTGAGCCATCCGAGAGTCTGGAAGGGCACTGAAAACACAATTGCCGTGGGCGTTCTCGACGACATTACGCTGACGACGCCCAAGGGTTCGCACAAGCCTGAAACCCGCGTCCACATCGATGCGCCACTGATTGCCCCTGTGGATAAAGGCGCAGTGGTCGGCAGCATTGACGTATTTGATGGCGAGCAGAAACTGGCAACCCGGCCGTTGATCGCGTTGGAAGGTGTTGAGGCAGGAAGCTGGTGGACCCGCTGGACGGATGCGGTGCGGTTGCTGTTTCAGAGGTGGTTTGCGGGGTTTGCAGAGGATTGAAGTCTATTTTTGTAGGAGGCAACTTGTTGGCGAGGCGGCATACCTGACGCTCCGCCTCGCTAACAACATGCAAACTACTGGATTGAAAAGCATTTTCT
>NZ_LOHG01000006.1:237995-240111 GCF_022790535.1 Pseudomonas maioricensis | reverse complement strand
TCGGCAGCTCCTACAGAAAACGATGCAGTCAGTTATTTATGATTTGCCTAACGGTTCGCTGGTGTAACGCTTAGCGTCTTAACCTCGCACTTCATGCAACACCCGGAGCGCTGCCGAAGCCAAAAAGCCCGAGCGGCTCTTCTCTTCAGGATGATGTTTCACGTATTCATCAATCCGTGTAAGCAGGTGTGCTGGCAGGGTGATGTTGAGCTTCTCGGACTTGCCCATGTATTTGGTGATATCAATGTCCACCAACGCCCATGTGCAGCCTTTGTATTCCGGATTTTGCGCGTGTACGGTCACTTTCTGAGCGGTCGGAATAGCCGAACCATCCTCAGCCAGAATCTCCAGATGACTCTCAATGGCTTCGCGAGCCATCGCCATGGCGTCGTCCAGGTCGTCACCGGCCGAGAAACAACCGGGAATATCTGGAACTTCGACACCCCATGCATGCTGGTCATCACCGGGAAGAATCGCGATGGGATAAAGCACTGTTTAGTCCTCCCTGGGACTGGATGGAACCCCGCTCACCAAAGCGAGGCTTGCTTCAATATGCTGCTTGCTGTCTTGGCCCGATTTTTACATTTCTTGCCTTGCCTGACCAAACCTCACGCCGTACCCTCCGCGGCTGCTGAATAACTCAGCACTGGATTTGGCGATCCGGCTAGCAATGATGTATAGCGTGTACCATTCGGAAGCGGGCAGTTATTGCCCGTGATCCGCTATGGCGGTTGTACGTGGGAGACCTTCGGGTCTGCCGGTTCTTTGCTCCGGTTCGCCAACCTGCGTACAACTGCCACCCTATTCGTTTGGCGACGGTAGCTGGCAGTCTAACTAGCAAAGAGAAATAGACTGATGCCGACAACTGAAACGACGCCTTTTATTCCAACCCTATTCACCCGTCAAACCCTCCCGCTCCACGCGCTCATGCTGGAAAACCAGGCCTGGTTCTGTGCCCGCGATCTGGGCCGCTTGATGGGCCTGTTCATCGACGAACGCAAAACCCGAAAACTCGGACGTGACGAGTGTCGCACTTTGCCGCTGCACTGCTATGGCTCGACTCAGGACACCCTGATGGTCAACGAGTCTGGCGCATACGCATTACTGATTTATCACCCCTCCGCACAAAATCGTGAACTGCGCGAATGGCTGACGCTGCAGGTCGTGCCTGTGCTGCGTGACGTGCAGAATCCCGGCCGCACCGAACGTCCGATCCTCGGTGTGCTGGATTGGGATGGCGCCTCGATGAACCTGCTGCATTGGCAGGACGAGTCGTGGATTCGTCTGCGGGACATGCCCAACATCCTGCTGCACGAAACCCGCGAAAAACGCCCGTGGTGGAAAAAGGCGACGCGGTTTTTGTCGATGTAGTCAGAGGTTGTAAACGCCAAATCAGTGGGAGCGAATTCATTCGCGAAAGCGTTGTGCCAGACACAGAAGTTTTGCAGACCGAATGCCTTCGCGAATGAATTCGCTCCCACGGGAAACGGTGTATTCAGGTATTTATGCTGTGGAGGGTAGTGCGCTGGCGACGCCCCCTTGGCTGTCTATTTATCTGCAGTGACCGAAATGACTGGTGCATGACTGACCGGGAAATTCACCGAGCGCGCAATGAAGCATTTCTCATGGGCTGGGTGGTGCAAGGCATAGGCTTTGTCGACGTCGGAGCCCGAAGCCAGTATGACGTTCGGCCTTAACACAACCGAGGTGAACTGACCCGCACCGTGGCTCTCCTCGACCATTGTGCCCTCTGCTTTGTCCTCATACTCAAGCACCACAATCCCGGCTTCGGCGCACAGGCCGAGGTACCAGAGTTTGTGACAAGCCGACATTGATGCGAGCAGCAACTCTTCTGGATTCCAGCGTGCTGGATCGCCCCGGAAGCTTGGGTCGGAAGAGCCTTCAATGGAGGGTTTGCCGTCAGCCTGAATGACATGTGACCGGCTGTAACCGCGATAGGACGATGTTCCTGTGCCTTCGTTGCCAGTCCAGATGACCTGTACGGCGTAGTGGTGTGCCTTGTCTGCCATTTGCTGCTCCCGGGAAAAGGTGCCCGGCAGTGATGTTAACGCGAAGGCTCATCAATGCTGCACGCCATTTTTGAAACGCATCCCTT
>NZ_LOHG01000006.1:117667-237369 GCF_022790535.1 Pseudomonas maioricensis | reverse complement strand
TCGGCAGCTCCTACAGGGAACAGTGCAGTCAGGTATTGACGCGGTTTTTGGGCGTGTGCGGCTGAAAGTGAAAAGAATAAGCAGGAAGGTACTGAGGTGATGCAAGAAAGGCCCGGAAGCCTTGAAGGAAATGGAGCGGGTGGAGGGAATCGAACCCTCAACTAAAGCTTGGGAAGCTTTCGTTTTACCACTAAACTACACCCGCTCTGAAGCGGCTGACTTTGTACCAGAACGGCACGCTGAATTGAAGCGCTAATTTCTTTCCCTCCAGTTTTTCCTCCCCTGCCTGCCAAACCCGAACGGAGCCCATTCGCCATTTGTGGTGCGAGTTGCGCTGGCGGATGGGTTCCCTTGCTCGGTCGTGCGTCTGGTTCAGAGGGCGAAGGCATGTACGGTTTGGGCCTGTTGGTAGTGATAGGTTGATCGGCTGCGGGACTCAGGTTGTGGGGTCAGGAAGTCCATCAGCGCGTCACGCGAGTCGCGGCAGGCGGATTTGTGCTCCATGTCCAGAAAGTGCCCGGTGCTCTGTAGGGTGCTGAAGGTGCTGTGCTGGACAACCGGGGCGAACAACCGGGCGTCGGTGGCAGCGGTGTACTCGTCCCACTCACCGTTCAGAAACAGCACCGGCACGTTGATGTTCTGCGCGACCGTCAGGTAATTCGCCGTATCCAGGTTCAATACGTCGTTGATGTGAAAGTGCATCTGGTCGTATTCGTGGGTGTCCAGATTACTCACGTGCCGATGATTGAAGCGCTTGAACAACGGCGGCAGGTGTTTGCCGATGGTGCTGTTGACCAGGTTGCCGACTTCATAGCGGTCATGGACGCTGAGGTGCGTGATGCCCCGCTCCAGATAATCGCGCATGTGTACGTTGATCACTGGGGAGAACGAGCTGATCACTGCCTTTTCGATTCGCTTGGGTCTGTGAGAAAGTGCAACCAGCGTGGCCGCGCCACCCCACGAGAACGACATGACGTGCTCAGCGTTGAAATGGTCGATCAGCTCCAACAGAATCTGACCTTCCAGTTCTTTGGTCAGTGGCCTTTCATTCAGGTTGTGTGGTTTGGATTTGCCCGCGTAAGGCTGATCGTAGAGCACCACGTTGAATTGCGGGTGCAGGTTGCGCACGGTCTGGGCGAACGATGCAGTGGTGGCCAGTGAGCCGTTGACCATGATGATGGTCTTTTCGGCCGCCTCTGCCCGATAGAACTCCGTGTAAACCCGAAACTGTCCCTGTATATCAAGCACAGCGATTTCTGGCCTCATATGTATGTCTCCTGGCGTAAACAATATGTGCGCGCAAACAACGTTGCACGAGTTTCGTGACAGGTAGGCATTGCCTTGCAAAGGGGCCCTTGTCGATCCGAAACGATCTGTCCGACAGGTTTTATTATTGGCGGGCGATTTGCCGTGAGCGTGGGCTCGGGGCGGCAAAAGGTTTCTTGGAATGCACGCATGACTCGCCGGTCACATGTGGACCGACGATTGGATTCAAGCAGTGGATCCGCTAACCCGCAAGTGCCGTTCGTAGTTTGTTTGGGTGGTCTGCCGAGCGGTAGCGAAAGGCTTATACGCCCTGAATTTCCCAAGGCTCTAGCGCGCGGTATTGGCCCGGTTCGAGTTCTGGGTCGAGCTTCAGATGAGCCATGCTTTCCCGGTGCAGACGCAGCACTTTATTGTCGAAATGGCCAAACATGCGCTTGATCTGATGATAGCGGCCTTCGACGATGCTCAACCTTGCGCAACGTGGACCGAGCAAGGTCAGCTGTGCGGGTTGGGTGGTGAGGTCTTCAAACGCGAAGTACAAGCCTTGGACAAAAGTCTGCACATACCGCTCATCGATCACTTGCTCGGTTTCGACGTAATACACCTTCGGCAGTTTGGTCCGCGGTTGGGTCAGGCGTCGGGACCACTGGCCATCGTTGGTGAGCAGCATCAGCCCGGTGGTATTGAAATCCAGCCGTCCGGCGATGTGCAGTTCGTGCTTGTCTGGCTCGTGCAGCAAGTCCAGCACCGTGGGGTGTTGCGGGTCGCTGGTGGCACTGACGCAGCCCTGAGGTTTGTGCAGCATGAAGTAGCGCGCGGGCTTGCCGACTTGCAGAACTTCGTCGTCGAACTCCACGCGGCTGAACTCGCGTACATCGTGATGCGGATCGCTGACCTGTATTCCGTCCACCTTGACCCGGCCGCCGATCAACGCAAGACGTACGTCCTTGCGATTGAAACGTGGCAGGTTGCTGAGGAAACGGTCGAGGCGCATGGCGGTGGTAATCAGCTTGAGAGGCGGGTGGTTATGTTACCCGGTTCAGCGGTATATCCATCTGCTTGTATGGCTTGACCTGTAGGAGTTCACCGAGGTTACGAGGCCAGCGATGACGGAGTGTCAGATAAACCGCCATCGCTGGCCTCGTAACCTCGGTGAGCTCCTACAGGGGGATTCAGCCCGAAGGATTAATTATGCGTTGTCCGAAAGCGCATCACTGATGCCCGCACAGCGCGGGCACAGGCAGGCTTTGTTGCGCAGTTCTTCCGGTAATGCCTGGATCACCGCCGGGTCGATGCTCACCGAAAAACACCAGCACGCCTGATCCGCCGTGCGCGGGTCCGCCAGGGTGCAGGCATTGTTTGCACCACAGGCAGGGCAGCGTTGAGCGGTGTCGGCAGGGGTGTTCATAAGACCGGCGCAGCCTCCATGCAAATCTGGTTACGACCGTTTTGCTTGGCGCGGTATAGCGCGCTGTCCGCGCGCGCGATCAGGCTTTGTAGCGTGTCATCGGGCCGCAACTGGCTCAGGCCAATGCTGACCGTCACGTGCAGCGGTTGACCGGCGAAAATGTAGGCGTGCTGCTCGGCCAGTAAACGAATTTTTTCTGCGACGTCATGGGCATTGGCGGTATCGGTGCCCTTGAGCAGGATGATGAACTCTTCACCGCCCCACCGGCAAATGATGTCCGACTGACGCAGACAGCTTTTCAGATCGTCAGCGAAACCGGAGAGCACTTCATCGCCCGCCAGATGGCCGCGCGTGTCATTGAGCCGTTTGAAGTGGTCCAGGTCCAGGAGCATCGCCGTCAGTGGGCGGGACTCACGCTGTGCATCCTTGAGGGTCTTGAGTGCCCACTGGTTAAAACCGCGGCGGTTGGGCAAACCTGTGAGGCTGTCGAGGGTTGCCTGGGCTTCGATCCGGTACTGGAAGCGGCTGACCACCAGGTTCAGCAGATAAACCACGATCAGCGTGATAACCAGGCAAATAGACAGGTTCAGGTACAGCGAGTGGCGTATGTCGTTCAGTGCAGATTCTTCTTCCTTGTCGACGAACAGATACCAGTTCAGCTCCGGTATGTAGCGCACGTTGAGGAAGTGTTCCTTTCCGTTGACCCGGTGCTCGTAAGTGCCGCTGAGCGGTTTGGGCATTTTACTCAGCAGGTCGGACATGCTCGGCAGTTGAGTGATGGACTCGCCAATAGCCGCGCCCTGCGGGCCACCGTCGGCACCGGTCAGGACGATACGGCCAAAGGTATCGACGAAATACACACTGCGTTGATAGCGCTGTTGATAGCGGTCGATCAACTTGATGACCGCATCTACGGTCAGCCCGACGCCCGTGGCACCAATGAACTTGTTGTTGTAGTCGAATACTTTGTAGTTGATGAAAAACGTCAGGTTGTCCTTGTTGGCCATGTCCGGATCGACGTTGATCTCATAAGGCGCCTCCATGTCCCGGACGCGGTAATACCAGACATCCCGGGGCTCGCGGGCGTCTATCTTCTTCAGAATGCCTTTGGCCTGGTAATAGGTCAGGGTGCTGTCGGAAACGAAAAACGAGGTAAACGCCCCGTAATGGTCCATGACTTCCTTGAGGTAACGGGTGATCTGCTGCGGGTTGCGTTCGCCTTCCACAACCCAGTCACGCATGAACGTATCGCGGGCCATCATCGAAGAGATGAGCACAGGACGAACAAGGTCTTTCTGGATTTCCGAATACACGGTGTCGGACGTCAGCGGCAGCTCGGTATTGATGATGTTGTCGCGAATTGACGTGCGTGACGCGTAGTAACTGAGCAGCGAGGTTGCCAGAAAGCCACAGCCCAGGACGATCACCAGCGTAAACAGAAGTGAGCGTTGCGAAGGGCGAGCAGAGCGAAAAGCCATAACGTGTCCGGTTGTTTTGCCTGTCCGTAAAGGCAAGCATGCTAGCCCGCCGAAACGCTTTTCGCTATCGCGACATTAAATGTTGTTCGCCGATTTTGAGGCCACGCTATCAGCAAGTTCGTGGTTTTATGCTCATGGCACCCTGTAAACCGGTGAGAGGCCAAGCAACGACTTGAACGCTGAACAGCGACAATGCAGCAGCAGAATCCTGTCGTAATGAATGCCTGCCTCAGATAACGCGTTAAACAAATGCTCCAGATCAGGAGGCGGCATGCCGAAGCGATTTCTGACCGTCAGTACATCCATGGGGCTTGTTGGCGACAGGGTGTTTCTAAACGGCGACTGATTGGAGTTGCGCACGACATGACTGATGTCCTGATAGCTTTCTCCGTAAGGGCTCTGGAATTTTGCCAGTGTGTAGTTTTTTATCATTCCCGGCCGGGAAGTCCCTGCCAGCAGTTTGTCGGTCAAGACGTAGGGATGCGCCAGTGAGCTTGAGGTTGAGGGTGTTGGGCGCTGGGTATCCAGAAGGGCGAACGGGCTTGCCTGCTTACTGACTGCCCGATGCAATCCGGGGTCGACCAGCTCATGGCCATGCGGCGCATAGACGTGCAGTTCAGTGCCATTCGGGATGGCTGCATTTTTACTCCATGGCAGGTAATAACCATGGCTGCTGACCACCAGTGTGCGCGCTTGTCGGGTTTCGGCGGTCCACAGCAGAAACTGACGTTTGAGCTTCCAGGCTTTCACTGCCAGGGTGGAGAACCCGGGGTGACCTGGAAGGGTCCAGGCTTTTAGCACGGCCTCAGTACTGAAAAAACTTTCCATACGGGTTTCCCGGTTCAGCATCGAACGGTTGAGCCAGATGCTGAAATTTTTAGTGCTTGATGCTGAAGCGATCGCACGCGTTAAAACAGGTTTGACCGGTGTTGTCAGTTTGCGCAGGGCATTGGTCAGACGGGGCATGGCAGGTGGCAATTGCAGTAATCCCACAGACAGGGCACTGAGCAACGCCTGTTGCTTCTCGGCATAACGCGCACCCGGTAGGTTCGCCGAGCTGATATTCAGTACCGTTACCCCCAGTTCGATCGCCAGTGAGGCAATCAACGCAGGCGTCAGCAGTATCGACATGGGCGCCATCAGAAACTGCAGGTGGTGGAGCTGGCGAGTCCAGTAGCGAAGTGAGACCTCTTGGGAGGTGACCACCGTGTCATCCGCGTTCCATAGGCTGTTCTGCCTGAGCATGCTTGCAATGTGGGCGAAGGGTGACTCGGTGATGTTCTGCTCACTCAGTTCCTGCGCCAGAACCTTGCGCGTGTCTTGATTGATCAACACGTCAGTCCATGGGCGTAACAAAGAAACCGGTTCGCTGGGCAGACGATCACCAGCCCAGACTTTCAAAATGTAAGTAAGCCGCTCGTGGTGTCGCACGGGGACGTAATCAAGAAGCGTTCCTCGCCACGTCTGACTGCGTGCAGCATGGCGCAGGTAACGATTGAGCAGCTCCTCATTTTCGAATTCGACGAACGCCTTGAGTGCGCCTGCCTGATAGAGCACCCGCTGCGTTTTGTCTGGACGGCTCAGTACCAAAAGGCTTGGGCAGTATTGGGCGGTCGGACCGTCGAACAGGGAGTGCTGTAGATACACGCCGGGGATCGACCATTGGACCCGATCGCCCCGGTTTTTGATGTTCAGTTGCTCCAACGCGTTGACGATCAGATCGAACCCGTGGCGCTGCACAGTGCGGTGTTTGAGGCATAGCAATGCCTGGGTCACGAACTGGCCTTGCAGGGTCGCCTCGATGGCAGCCTTCTGCTGCGCCCAGAACTCACCGATTTCCTGGTGCATCACGTTCAGAAAATTGATCTCACGAATGACATTTTCAATAGCCTGAGCGTCCATGGGCAGCTCTTGCCGGGCATCCCACTTGCCCGTGCGGGTGACGTCGAGATACACCGCATTACGGCCTCCGTTATCGATGTAACCGACTGGCGATGCGACGCGGTAATTGCTTACCAGGGCCTCGCTCAGACTGATGGGCTTTTCATCCGGGACCTGAATGTCGAGGGCAGGATGACGGGCGTCACCTAGCGGAGTGGTGGACTGCCCCCGCAGATAACGAATGAACACTTGATCGGGGTTAACGCCCCATTGATGTTTTTCCCGCAATGCCTTGGCCATGATTCTGGCGGCAGTGGTCAAAGGAACCGGGATCTGCTGCAGAACTTCGGGGTGCGACTGCCAGATATCCACCGCGCCGAGCAGGCTCAGGCCTCGTTCTATGATTTTGAATGGATGGGGCTGAGCGCTTAGGCCGACCTGTGTCTCGATATAGTCCCGGCAGCGTTTTTCCTGGGCTGCGGTGATAGCCGAAAAAATATCACCGTTGATTTCCGTCAGTCTTGCTGGCCCGGAGTAGTCATTTAGGCCAGGGAGTGTCTTCAGGGCATCAACGAACTTTTTACTCATGTGCGTTGGTTCATTGCTGATGTACTCCACAGTCGGCGTTCGACCTCCCGGCATGTGGATAAAGCAATGTGATGTGTTGTTCGACCTTATCTGAAACGCGTCGGGTAGATTCTGGTCGTTGATAGACAGCAGGTGCGCAACAGCGCGCTGTCCTCGCGCGGATATTTCAAGGCAGGCTGCCGAATCCGGGAATGCCTCGAGCCCCAAGGCGTCCAGAGCGAGTTCATAGCCTTCGCGCGTGATCTGTTTGCGAGCGTATTGCCGCGCCAGCTTGTCCAGAAAAGACAGCTTGGCCAGCGCCCGGTAGGTGCCCCGATGCCTGGCCCAGAAACTTTCCATCAGCGCGGGGTAGTCGAGGAACCAGCGGCTATTGATGATCAGGTTGAGTGCAGCCTGTGCGGTAAGAGCAGGAGTTGATTTATCCAGAGGCTTGTCTGCGAAGGTGTACTGCAGAAGCGCACGCATCATCGCGCCGTTGAAGGACAATACGCCGATATCGGTTAGCGTCATGCGCCGCGAGTAACGCTCACGGCCTTGATCATCGACCTCAGGGTTGGTTTCAGTGCAAAACCGGATGCTGAGCTTGTCGGGGGACAGTACTTTACCGGTGGTCTGTTGCAGCAGATGCTTCAACTGCTCGCGTACGTAAGCGCGCAGGGTGGGAGGGTAGTCCATGTCCAGCTGGGTGGCTTTGAGCAGCAGAGGCGAATGGGCGATGAGTTTGAAACCGGGGCTTTTGGTAAGGTTCTCCAGGCGTTGGCGATGAGCGTCTGTGTGCAGCGTTTGATCATTCATGAAAAAGCCGATGTAGTGAGTTGAAGCTTCACTATGTCGGCTGGTTTTTTGTGATTGGGCTAATTATGTATGGGGCTCAAGCACAAGGCTCTATGCACTCATGAACAACATAAAAACTACAGATTGAAATGCACTTTTGAAGGAGCTGCCGAAGGCTGCGAAGCGTTCATCCTGACACACTGCCATCGCAGCCTTCGGCAGCTCCTACAAGGGTGTGCTTGCACCTGTTTTTCGTGGGAGCGAATTCATTCGCGAATGCATTTCTCCTGTAAAACATTTGCGTCTGACACACCGCTTTCGCGAATAAATTCGCTCCTGCCGGGATGGGTGGTTCAAGCCGATTTATCAGCCTGCAAATAAGCCCGCCACCCGCCTAAATGGCTGATGTTTTTCGCATCCCCCAGCCCGTAAGCTTCGCAGATAAACCCGCACTCCCAACGCCCGTCGGCCAGTTGCACTTTGCCTAATCCCAGTGGTGCCGGAATGCCGGTGAGGAATGAGCCCAGTTCGCGGCTTGGCAGCTCCCAGACTTCCACTTCAATGGCGACTCCACCTTGATCGACCCGAACCATGCCCGGCCGGAACGGCGGGCCGCCTGCCAGTGCATACAACTGATAGTCCGCAGAGCTTTGTGTGGTTTCAACCAAGCGAGCGCCGCGCTGTTTGAGCTGCCAGTTCAACGCCAGACCCTCCAGGTGCGCGCCGCACACCACGAGGCGAGCCATGTCATTACGGGCGACGGTGGCCGGTTTGGTCAGCTGCGTTTCAAGAGTGCCAATCAATGGCAGCTCGGTGTGACGTTGCAGGGCGTCAGCAATGCTTAGCAGGTATTGGTCGGTGAACACCCTGCCGAACAGCGTCACGCCCCAAGGCAGTCCGTTGTTCATGAACGCGCTCGGTACGGCAATGGCGGCGTAGTCCAGCAGGTTGACGAAGTTGGTGTAGTAGCCCAGGTCCGAATTGCGTAATACCGGCTCAGCTTGCAGCTCGGCATTGGTCACCGGGCGGGGGATGCTTGGCGTTACGACGAAATCCAGACCCTCCATGGCTTTGTCGCAGATCGCCTTGAGCGCTTGCAGACGGTATTGCGCGCGGAATGTTTCCACGCCACTGACTGCCGGGGCCTTGGCCAGCACCGCTTTTATTACCGGCAGCACGGCGTCGGGGTTGGTTTCCATCAGCTCGCCCGCAACGCTGTAGCGCTCGGCGACCCACGGCCCTTCGTAAAGCAGGCGCGCCGCTTCGAGGAACGGGGACAGGTCCAGTGTGACCGCTTGGCCACCCAGTTCGATCAGGCGCTCGACGGCATCGCTGAATAGCTGCGGGCCCTGAGTGCAGCCGAAGAACTCCAGGTCCTCTTCGCGTGGAACGCCGAACCGGAATGGGCGCGGCACACCGAATGCCGAAGCATCGTTCCACAGAGGATTGCTGCGGCTGTATTCGTCACGTGGGTCCAGTCGTGCGGTCAGGCTCAGCAACTGGCTGGCTTCGCGTGCAGTGGCGGTGAAGGTCGTCACGCAGTCCAGCGTGCGGCAGGCGGGCACGACGCCTGCTGTGGAGATCAAGCCTTTGCTGGCCTTCATACCCACCAGGTTGTTCAGCGCGGCGGGTACCCGGCCCGAACCTGCCGTATCGGTGCCCAGCGAGAAGCTGCTGACGCCCAGCGCAACAGCAAGTGACGAGCCAGAGCTGGAGCCTCCCGATGGATAATCTTTCAGTACGCTGTTAGGGCACGCGCCGTAGGGCGAACGGCTGCCGTTCAAGCCGGTGGCGAACTGGTCGAGGTTGGTTTTCCCCATGGGGATCGCCCCTAGCGCCAAAAGCTGTTCGACGATAGTCGCCGAACGTTCAGGCGTGTAGGCATACGCGACGCAAGCCGCCGTCGTCGGGATACCCGCCAGATCGATGTTGTCCTTGATCGCGAAAGGGATGCCGTAAAGCGGCAGGTCCTTGATATCACGACCCTCCAGAGCGGCGAGGTAGGGCTCCAGTTCGTTCGGCGTCAGCAGGTGAATGAACAGGTGATATTCGGGGTTCAACGCAGCGGCTTTTTCACGCAACGCGAGGATCAATTGACGGGGTGTCAGGTTGCCGGATTCATAGGCCGCACGGACTGAATCAAGGCGCAGGTCGTGCAACGTTACTTCAAGGCTCATAGAAGAATTCCATCAAAAAGTAAAAGGATCAGTCGGCTTGCAGCACGACGACACGCTGACCTGCACGCACTGCTGAGCCTGGCTGGACGCGCACCTCGCGGACCACGCCTGAGGTCGGTGCCAGCAGCGGAATTTCCATCTTCATCGACTCTAGGATCACCAATGCCTCACCTGCCTCGACACGCTGGCCGACCTCGACCTGCACTTGCCAGAGGTTACCGGCGATATGGCTATCGACGCTGTGTTCTCCAGCGTTGAGCGGCGCTTCTTCGGTCAATGACGCCACGGCTTCTTCGCTTTCGAAATTGGCCTGGCCGCTGGCGATCCAGCGTTCACGTTCAGCGTTGAATGCCCCTTGTTGCTGGCTGCGGAAGGCGGCGATGCCCTCGGCTTCGCGGTTCAGGAACGCCTGGTAATCGGCCAGGTTCAGGGTGCTGTGTTCGATCTCCAGGTCATAACGGCCCAATGGGAAATCACGACGGATGCGCAGCAGTTCATCAGCGCTGACCGGGTAGAAGCGGATCTGATCGAAGAAGCGCAGCAACCAGGGTTTGCCATCGAAGGCGGCGACTTCGCGGTAGCGATTCCACATCTGCAAGGTGCGACCCACAAACTGATAACCACCGGGGCCTTCCATGCCGTACACGCACATGTAGGCACCACCGATGCCCACCGAGTTCTCGGCGGTCCAGGTACGTGCCGGGTTGTATTTGGTGGTGACCAGCCGGTGGCGGGGATCCAGTGGTGTCGCGACCGGCGCACCGAGGTACACATCGCCCAGGCCCATGACCAGATAGCTGGCCTCGAACACGGTGCGTTGAACTTCGTCGAGGTTGGGCAGGTCGTTGATACGCCTGATGAACTCCAGATTGCTCGGGCACCACGGCGCGTCCTTGCGCACAGTAGTCATGTATTTCTCAATGGCCAATTGGCAGGCCGGATCGTCCCAGGACAACGGCAGGTGCACAATGCGCGACGGCACTTGCAGGTCTTTCGCGGCGCAGACTGCATCCCATTCGCCGGCAACGCTGTCGAGCAGTTGCGCCAGCGGCAGTTGTTCCGGTTGGTAATGCACTTGCAGTGAGCGAATGCCTGGCGTCAGGTCGATTACGCCTTGCAGGTGCTTGGCTTCCAGTGCCTGCATCAAGGCATGACCGCGGAAGCGCAAGACCAGATCCAGCTCCGGTGCGCCAATCTCCAGCAACAGGTGCGTGTCGCCAGAAAGGCGAGCGACCAGGCGGGTGTCGTCCTGACCGATGTCCAGAACGATAGGGGAGGTGAGTTGGAATGGAACCTGTAGGAGCGAGCTTGCTCGCGATGAGGCTGGTACAGCTGATACATTTGCAGCGTCTGAAATACCGCCATCGCGAGCAATGTGGAGCGCCACCCCGGTCCTCCTACAGAGGTTTGCGGTTTCAGAGAACAAGCTGCGTGCCTGTTCAAGACTCACCGCATGAAACATCACCTTGTCCCCAGCCTTCAGCTGGCCCAGTTGCCAAAGGTCCGCCTCAATGATGGTCACCGGGCAGACGAAGCCACCCAGAGATGGACCATCCGGGCCGAGGATCACGGGCATGTCACCGGTGAAATCCACTGCGCCGATGGCATACGGGTTGTCATGAATGTTCGACGGATGCAGGCCTGCTTCACCACCATCCGCCCGCACCCATTCCGGCTTGGGTCCGATCAGGCGCACGCCGGTGCGGCTGGAGTTGAAGTGCACTTCCCACTGGGTGGCGAAGAACGTCTGCATGTAATTTTCGGTGAAGTATTCCGGTGCGCCGTGCGGGCCGTAGATCACACGGATATGGCGTACGCTAGGCAAGTCCTCCAGTTGCTCTGAAGGGACTTGCTGCCCGGCGCTACGGTCAACTAGAGGCTCAATATGCAGCACGTCGCCCGCCCGCAAAGCGCGTCCGCCGTGGCCACCAAACTGGCCGAGGGTGAACGTGCTTTTACTGCCCAGATAATCCGGCACATCCAGCCCGCCACGTACGCACAGATAACTGCGCGCCCCGGCTCCGGCAATCGTGCCCAGCGCCAGTTGTGAACCAGCGGGTACGAACACTGCTGTGTTCATTGGCTGCGGCTGACCGTCCAGCGTCAGCGGAATAACGGCGCCTGTCACTGCCACCACGGCATCGGTATTGAAGCGCAGCAACGGGCCGCTCATGGTGATTTCCAGTGCGGCGCAACCTTCGGCATTGCCCAACAAACCGTTGCCCAAGCGCAAAGCACGGCTGTCCATCGGACCGGACGGCGGTACGCCTACAGCCCAGTAACCCAGGCGGCCGGGATAATCCTGCACGCTGGTTTGCGTACCACCGCTGAGCACTTCAAAGGTGTCAGCGTGATAGACCAGATTTTCCAGGCAGCGGGTCCAGGGCTGGCCGCTGGCGAAAGGGGCGTCGGCGATGATCTGGCGCAGATAATCGCGATTGGTTTCCACGCCATACAGGCGGGTTTCGCTCAAGGCATTGGACAGGCCATCGCTGGCCAATTGGCGATTGGGTGCCCAACTGATCACCTTGGCGATCATCGGGTCGAAGAATGGCGGGATTTCGCATCCGGCTTCTACCCAGGTATCGATACGCAGACTTTTGCCATCGACTGCGGGGAAGTTCACCGCCGTCAGCAAACCAGGGCATGGCTGGAAATCCCGGCCTGGATCTTCAGCGTACAGGCGCGCCTGGATGGCGTGACCGCTGGGCTTGAGCGCGGCTTGCAGGTCGCTCAGCGGCGGCAGCTCACCAGCAGCCAGTTGCACCATCCAGCTGACCAGATCGACGCCCCATACTTGCTCGGTGACACCGTGTTCAACCTGAAGGCGAGTGTTCACTTCGAGGAAGTAAAAGCGCTGATCGTCGCTGTCGAAAACAAACTCCACGGTCCCGGCGCTGCGATAGTTAACGGCTTTGGCAAGCTTGATCGCCGCCATGCACAGCTCTTCCCCCATGCCGTCAGGCAGATTCGGGGCCGGGGTTTCTTCGAGGACTTTCTGGTTGCGTCGTTGCACTGAGCAATCGCGTACGCCAAGGGCCAGTACTTCACCGCAACCGTCGCCGAAGACCTGCACTTCAAGGTGCCGGGCGCGCTGAATGTACTTCTCGATGAATACGCCGGAGTCGCTGAAATTGTTCTGCCCGAGGCGTTTTACGGCCTCGAAGGATTCACTCAGTTCTGCGGCACTGCGGCAGACGCGCATACCAATCCCGCCACCTCCTGCGGTGCTTTTCAGCATCACCGGGTAGCCGATGACTTCAGCCGCACTCAGGGCAGCCTCCACGTTGTCGAGTAGCTCAGTGCCTTCGAGCATCGGCACGCCGTGCATCTTGGCCAGCGCGCGGGCCGTGTGCTTTAGGCCGAAGACACGCAACTGCTCGGGCGTTGGCCCTACGAAGGCGATACTTGCGTCTTCGCAAGCCTGGGCAAAGGCCGCGTTTTCCGAAAGAAAGCCATAGCCCGGATGGATGGCTTTAGCGCCGCTGGTTTTGGCGATGGCGAGGATTTTGTCCACCGCCAGATAGGTACCGGCTGCGCCGCCTTCACCCAAGCTGTGGGCCTCATCGGCCTCCAGCAAATGCAGGCTGGCAGCGTCCGCTTCGGAGTACACCGCGACGCCTTTGACGTGCAGTGCACGCAAGGTGCGCAGGATGCGGCAGGCAATGGCACCGCGGTTGGCAATCAGCAGTTTTTCGAACATGTCTTGAACCCCGGAAGCCGATCAGCTCGACCTCAAACTGGGAAGCGGGCCGTCCCGCTATTGATGTGTCTGCACGAGGGTCGTCCGTCGTGGTGTGTTCAGGTGCTGCAAAATCTGGATTGCAATGGAGATTCCTTGTGGGAGCAGAGCTTGCTCGCGATAAGGCTAGACTCGGTTCACTTTGGATCGCGTCTAGCCTTATCGCGAGCAAGCTCTGCTCCCACAGGTATACATGCAGCCGGAGAGATCAATTCCAGACGTGCAATTCAGCCGGTGTCGGGTTGTAGCCATTGCATGGGTTATTCAACTGCGGGCAGTTGGAGATCAACACGATCACGTCCATTTCAGCGCGCAGCTCCACGTACTTGCCGGGTGCGGAAATCCCGTCTTCAAACGTCAGCCCGCCATCCGCGGTGACTGGCACGTTCATGAAGAAGTTGATGTTCGGCCCGATGTCGCCTTTGCCCAGGCGACCATCGTGGGCACAGGCCCGCAGGTAGTTGTCGCGGCAGCTGTGCATGTGGCGTTTTTCCAGGGCGTAACGCACCGTGTTGCTCTCTTGTGCGCAGGCGCCGCCGAGGGTGTCGTGGCGACCGCAGGTGTCATCGACGATGGTCAGCATCGGTTTGCCGAGGTTGGAATACAGCACGCTACCCGTCGTCAGATAAACGCTGCCCTGACGGCGCAACGTGCGCTGCACGTCATAACGCTCACGAGGGTTGGCGAGGCTGAAGAACAGCGTGTCGACGGCCTGATTGCCTTCCAGATCAAGGATGCGCAGGGTTTGCCCAGCCTTGAGTTCGGTCAGCGACGGCTCGCCTGCCGGGATGTGAGTGGTGGTGGTCGGGATGTTGGAATGCAGACTCATGACGATGCTCCTCAGGCGAACAGGCGGTCGGTGTTGATGAAACCGCGCTCGTTTTCCGGGCGGGATGTGCGGCAGTGTTCGGCGACGCTGGCGTCGGCTTTCATCCAGCTCAGCTTG
Organism: Pseudomonas maioricensis; assembly: GCF_022790535.1. GTDB lineage: Bacteria > Pseudomonadota > Gammaproteobacteria > Pseudomonadales > Pseudomonadaceae > Aquipseudomonas > Aquipseudomonas maioricensis. The sequence goes on along the minus strand of NZ_LOHG01000006.1, from coordinate 223,109 downwards.
AGCGGCTGCGGCGCGTATTCCGGGTTCGGGTCCATGGGGTGTTGCAGCGCGGTGAACACAACCAGCGTGTCCATCGGTGCATACAGCTCGATGTAGTCACCGGCTTTGGAGTTGTTCGCCACGAAGTGCAACTTGCCTGCTTCGTCGACGTTGACCCGGCTGAACAGGTTTAAGGTCATCAGCAGGTCGGACAGGCCCAACCCCCACTTGCCCAGCTCGACCAGCAGGTTGTCGACGCCATTGCGGAAGAAGCCGTTGCGCAGCTCCTGATAGCGGCCCTGGCCATATTTTTCCGCGACTTCGTCTGCGCAGAGCACGCCGCCAATGCTGTCGCTCCAGCCGCAGGTATCAGCCGTAATCGCTGCCAGTACACGGCCCATGTCCGAATACAGACAGTGGCCGCTGGTGAGTTTGGCGGTGTGTTGGCACTTGAGGCTGTCGGGCAGGTTCAGTCGCTCGGTTTTTTCGTGAGCGTTGAGCATCGTCACGCTGACGTTTGCGTTGCCGTTCAAATCGGTCAGGCGTAGCAGTTCACCGCGCTTGAGGATGAACGAACGGTGACCGCCGCCGGGCAGGAGTTCTTCGGCGAATACGGGGAACAAGGTGCTTGATGTGGTCATGATTAAAAATCCTTCAAGCCTGTTGCAGCGAATCAAACGCGGCGCGTGCTGCGCGGCGGTCGCTGTTCAGGGGGATGTCGTAAGTAATACGCGCGCCATAAGCGCCGGGGGCGTGCGGATCGATGCGCACTTTGTCGAAGACCAACAGACGAGTGCCGAGGTTGAAGCCTTCGGACAGGTCGTGAGTGACCATGAACACAGTCAGTTGGGTCTCGCGCCACAGCTCCAGCAGCAGGGCGTGCATGTCTTTGCGAATGCCAGGATCGAGAGCACCGAACGGTTCGTCGAGCAGTAGCACCCGAGGTTTCATGATCAGCGCCTGAGCAATGGCCAGCCGTTGTTGCATGCCGCCGGAAAGCTGCGCCGGGTATTTATCCAGTGCGTGGCCGAGGCCGACTTTGTGCAGCAGTTGCGCGGCCTGTTCCCGGGCTTCGCGCTTGGCTGCGCCGAACAGCCGACCGAGCAGTGCCGAGCGGGGCAACTCCAGGCCCAGCGCCACGTTGTCCAGTACTGACAGATGCGGGAACACCGAGTAGCGCTGGAAGACCACGCCACGACTGGCATCTGGCTCGCTGGCCAGTGCTTTGCCGTCCAGTGTGATGCTGCCTTTGCTGGCGACTTCCTGGCCCAGCAACAGGCGCAGAAAGGTTGACTTGCCGCAGCCCGAAGCGCCCACCAGTGTGCAGAATTCACCTTCGGCGACGCTCAGGTTCAGGCCTTCGAGAACCACCAGATCGTCGTACTGCTGCCAGACGTTATTGACTGAAATGAAGCTCATCCGCGTGCCCCCTCGTACCATGGGAAGGCTTTGCGGGTCAGCGCCTTGAGACCCCAATCCATGAGCCAGGCCAGCAGGGTGATCCAGACCACATAGGGAAGAATCACGTCCATGGCCAGGTAACGCCGAACCAGAAAGATCCGATAGCCAAGACCATCGGTGGAGGCGATGGCTTCAGCTGCAATCAGGAACAACCATGCCGAGCCGAGCACCAGGCGCAAAGCAATCAGCAGGCGTGGCAGCAATTGCGGCAAGATCACCCGCAGGATCAGCGTCCAGGTTGATGCGCCCAACGTCTGCGCCTTGATCAGCAACTCGACGGGAATTTCCCGGGCGCGCTGTTCAAGGTCGCGGGCCAGAATCGGCGTGATACCGATCACGATCAGCATCACTTTTGACAGCTCGCCCAGCCCGAAGACGATGAACAGAATCGGCAGGATGGCCAGCGGCGGCACCATCGACAGCACCGTCAACAGGGGAGATAACGGCGCGCCGAACAACGGCAGGATCCCCGAGGCAATGCCCAGGCACAGGCCCAGCAACGCGCTGATACCCAAGCCGATACCCAGACGTTGCAGACTGGAACCGGTGTCCTGCCACAGCAGATAGCCGCCGCTGCGTTGGTCCTCGGTGAAGGCCATGCGTTTTACCGCATCGGCCATCTGCACCGCGCTGGGCAACAGCTTGTCGTTGGGGTTTTCCGTCAGCCGTGTTGCCGAGCCTGTGAAGTAGGCAAACAGCAACAAGGCGAACGGCAGGAGCACCAGAATCAGGCGGCTGGCGCGATCCGGGCGACGATTAATCAAACGCATGGCAATGACCTTTGAGCAGAACGCGGATTACAACTTGCCGTCGGCAGCCATCTGCACATAGCTCGGGTCGAAGTGCAGCTTCTGGTTAGCCTTGTCGCCGGAGGTCACACCGTTGGCGAACGTCATGCCCACTGCGCTGGAATCTTTGGCACCTTCACCCAGCAAGCCATGCTCGAAGGAGAAGTTGGCGACTTTGCGCATGGTGTCCGGCAGCTGTTTGCTGGTGGCGAACTCAAGCGCTTCCTTGGGCGTAGCAAACAGTTTGGTGGTGTCCAGTTGCGCCTGGAAGCCGGCCAGATCGGTGCCGGAAGCTTTGGCCATGTGCTCAAGAGCGGCTTTGCTCTGGGCGTTTTTCGCGTTCATCAGCGCGACCACTTCAAACCACGCGCCAGTCAGGGCTTTGCCCAGTGCCGGGTTGTCTTTCAGGGTCTGGGTGTTGACCACCATCATGTCCATGATCTCGCCAGGGATCTGGCTGGAGTTGAACACTTCAGTCACGCCGGGCTTGGCCTTGATATCGGCCAGCATCGGGTTCCAGGTGGTGACGGCTTGCACGTCGTCAGTGTTGAAAGCCGCAGAGATATCCGCGTCGGAGGTGTTGACGACTTTCAGGTCTTTTTCGGCAAGATCGACGCTGTCCAGCGCGCGGGCCAGCAGGTAGTGGGAGACGGAAAGCTCTACCAGATTGACGTCCATGCCTTTGAGGTCGGCAACTTTCTTGCCGGTGCCCTTGATCACGATGCCGTCGTTGCCGTTGGAGAAGTCACTGACTACCAGCGCGGTGCTTTCAACGCCACCCGCCGCCGGGATGGTCAGTGCGTCCATGTTGGTCATGGTGCAACCATCGAACTGGCCAGCGGTGTATTGGTTGATGGATTCGACGTAGTCGTTGAGCTGGGTCACATCAATCTTGATGTCGTATTTCTTCGCCCATTTATCGACGATGCCTTGAGTGCCTGCGTATTCCCATGGCATCCAGCCGGCATAAATGGTCCAGCAAACGTTGAATTCTTTTTTAACGGCGGCGTGTGCCGGGGAGAGGATCGATGCAGCGATGAGGCCTGCGGCGAGCAGACCTGATAGACGGGACTTTTGCATGTTTACCTCCAGTAGCGAAAGAAAGGCGATCAGGAGCAACGCGACACCACTGGTGTCCTGTCTCCCGGGCTTTTATCCCGCCGTGTAACCTCTACTGGAGGTCGCTGACTCTCGGACCAGCCACTCGCCAGAAGCGAGCCGGAACCCTAGTCAGCTATTGCAAATTGTGGTGCCGCGAACCTGAGTTGACTCCTGCACACGGTTTGTTAAGCGAGAGTTGTGCCAAGTCACGCGAAGGCCCGCCAGCCGTGACTGGCAGCGATACTGAAGGCTTTATCCTGGTCAGGTTTTGCTGTGCGATGGTGCGCGGGCGCACTGTGATGGGGCGGCAGCTCGTCAGGTGCCCGTCGGTTCGGGGCACTGGATGGTCTTTTTAATGTCTTATTTTGCGTCCGTCGCTGTTGGACGGACGCCGACCAGCGTCGCTGGTGTGTGCACTATCGCGGTCCAGGAGGCCGCCATGTATCGACGAACCTTGCTCATCGTTTTGCTGGCCCTGAGTCTCGCCGGTTGCTACACAGATTCAGGCTACTATTCCTCCCGGGTGACGGCTTTGCCGACTACCTATGGCGCCACTGAAATTTATTCCTACGACAATGGCTATCGTTCCAACTACTACCAGGAACAGCGCATCTATGTAGCGCCACAGCCACGCTACTATTCTGCGCCACCGGTGCGTTATTACTCACCCCCACCGGTACGCTACTACGCGCCGCCACCGGTCCCGCGCTACTACCAGCCAGGCCGACCACCGGGCTATGGTTGGGGCGATAACCGTTATCGCGGCAACCCCGGTTATCGCAATTCGCCGCGAAATGACTATCACGGCGGTCCAGGCCGACCCGGACCTTCGTGGGGCGATGGTCATGGTGATGGCAGAGGCCACGGCGGTCCCGGCAGGGGCGGTGGAAGAGGTGATGGTCGAGGCGGTCGCGGTGGCGACGGTCGAGGCGGGCATCGGTAGGTGAATCAAAAACGGCGCTCCATTGGGGCGCCGTTTTTTTGAATTTAGCTAAGGCGATGCATCCCGGCTGTTTTAGACGCTTTTGAGTCGAACGTCGCGGTATGGTCGCAGCCTGCAGCATGCGCTGAACGTTCAATCAGACAATCCGCGAAGTCGGCGTTGGAGTCAGTAAACCGCCTCAGTGCTTGCCATACGGTCTCCGCGTTTTCCACTGTCAACTCTCGGGTGCGCAACAGTGTTTCCAGTACAAGAACAATCTCTGACTTGCTGGACTGGTAGCTGGATTGCAAGACCCACACAAGCTCTACAATCGACACCAAGGCTATAAAACCGGGTTCTGACACCGTCAGCGACTCGATCAGTTTCGAAGCTGTTGCCGATTGCCTGGCATCATCCTGGGCTACGTAACGTACTAAAACGTTGGTATCCAGGCCGATCATTTAGCTTTAGAACCTTGTGCTTCAATCGCAAGATTCATGTCTTCAATACTGACCGGTTTGATTGGCTTGCGTATCAGTCCTTTCAAGTCTCTGACCGAATGAGTGGCGGCCATGATCGCAAACCTGCCATCCCCAATATCCACGAACTCAATTCTGTCTCCGGTATCCAGGCCAAGAGAAGCCCTGACTTGGGCGGGAATGGTGATTTGTCCTTTCGATGTGAGCTTCGCAGCAGCCATGCTTTACTCCTTAAGATTAATATTCCTTACTTATAGGTAAGGAATATTAATCTTTAAAACGGAGGCAATCAATAACCCGACAAATCCGCCAGCGGATGCCGTCCTTCCCACGCCTTGCTGAAGTGCGCATCAATCACCGCCAACGGAATCGTCGCTACGTCCTGCCAGTGCCAGTGGGGCGTGTTGTCCTTGTCGATGAGCCGCGCACGCACGCCCTCGCTGAATTCCGGATGGCGGCAGCAGTTCAGACTGATTGCGTATTCCATCTGCAGCACCTCGGCCAGTGACATATGGCGGGCACGCTGGATTTGCTCCCAGACCAGGTGCGCGGTCAGCGGGCAGCCGTGAGCCAGGTTTTTAGCGGCGCGGGCCAGCAATGCGTCATCGCTGTGCTGCAAGTGGCTGATGGCATTCCACGCGCAGGGCAGGTTACCGACGTCGAGCAATTCGTCGATCTGCGCCCGGCGCGGTAGCCACTGTGCTTCGGGCAACTGGCTTAGAGCTTCGTGCTGCAGGGCCTTGAGCAGGCTATTGAGCTGGATGGAGGTTTGCTCCTGCCAGTTCAATTGCTGCAGGCCTTCGATCAAATCTTCCTGTTGCTCATCAAGCATGAAGCGATCTGCCAGATCCAGGTCAAGCGCGTCATGAGCATTGATATGAGCACCGGTCAGCCCGAGGAACAGGCCGAGCTTGCCGGGCAGACGTGACAGGAACCAGCTGGCGCCGACATCTGGAAACAGGCCGATGCTGATTTCCGGCATGGCCAGCCGACTGCTGGGCGTCACAATGCGCGTGCTCGCTCCTTGCAGCAGGCCCATGCCGCCACCGAGCACGTAGCCGTGACCCCAGCAGATCAGTGGTTTTGGATAGGTGTGCAAGCTGTAGTCGAGGCGATACTCAGCGGCGAAGAAGCTCGCAGCCAGCGGCGGGACTTCGCCGGGATGTTCACGACACTGATCAACCAGCGAGCGGACGTCGCCCCCGGCACAGAACGCTTTTGCGCCATTGCCGCGCAGCAGAACACAGACGATTTTTTCATCGCTGGCCCAGGCATCGAGCCGCTCTTGAAGGGCAAGGATCATGGGCAATGACAATGCGTTCAACGATTGCTCAGCGTCCAGACTGGCAATGCCAATGCGTGCGCCATCCTGAGCCGGGAGTTCTTCAAATTGCAGATTCATCGTGACCTCTCGAGGGCAATGCATGTATCCAACACAGGTGTGATTGCCCTGCGTCGGGTTAAGTTGCATGAGGTGCAGTGTAGGAAAAGGCCGGGCGCGACGAGCTGATTTGACATTGGCGGCCAGCTTTCCTAGTGTCCGCGCATTGATTTCAGGGTGTGACCATGACAAGCGACGACCGTATCAAACTTGACCCTAGCTGGAAGCAGGCGCTGCGTGAGGAATTCGAAAAGCCTTACATGGGCCAACTGCGTGAATTCCTGCGTCAGGAGCACGCGGCAGGCAAGGAAATCTATCCGCCCGGGCCGCTGATCTTCAATGCATTGAATTCGACGCCGCTGGACAAGGTAAAGGTGGTCATTCTTGGCCAGGATCCGTATCACGGCCCGGGTCAGGCTCACGGTTTGTGCTTTTCGGTCCAGCCGGGCGTGCCTGCACCCCCTTCGCTGGTCAATATCTATAAAGAGTTAAAGCGCGACCTGAACATTGATATCCCTCGCCACGGCCACTTGCAATCCTGGGCCGATCAAGGAGTATTGATGCTTAACACTACGCTGACCGTGGAGCGCGCCAATGCAGCTTCCCACGCAGGCAAAGGCTGGCAACATTTCACTGACAAGGTGATTGAAACGGTCAGCGCCCAGCAGCCGCATCTGGTGTTCATGCTGTGGGGCGCCCATGCGCAGAGCAAACAGAAACTGGTGGATGCCACCAAACACCTTGTGCTGACATCGGTGCATCCGTCGCCGCTGTCGGCCTATAAAGGCTTTCTGGGGTGTGGGCATTTCAGCAGGGCGAACAAGTACCTGGAACAGAATGGCATGGAGCCGATTGAGTGGCGATTGCCGCAGGATTGAGGGCTTACGCTGGTAGTGCCTGAATGATTAACTTTGCCATTTCGTCGGCTTTTTCACGGTCACTCTGGAAAAGCTGGCGGTAGGCGTTCACGCATGAACTGAATTGGCTCTGCGGACTGCACAACGAGCTGATAGCCTTTTCAGCCATTGCCCTGTGCGCTGGCATGCTGTCTGCCATGGTTAGCGCAATCCATACGTCGCGGATACATTCGGCGCGGCGGCTGGTCAGGTCTTGATGGTTTAGCTGAAAAAATTCTATGTTGGTCATTGCCCGTTCATAAGCCGGACCGTGCTTGTTTACGGGAACAGCCAGCACGCCATCAAACGTGATGATGTGTTCTGGATCATCGGTATCGACCGATGACACTGGATATAACAGCAACGCGGATTCGCCTTGCATGGTAGTCGGGCTTGCGCTTTCAAAGTCTCTGGGGCCACGAACCGGAAAATAATTGGACTTCAGTGTCGAGTTACAGCGCGTGCAGGCAATGGCGTAGTTGAGGTGATGATAGGCAAGCCGGTAATAGCCTTTGGCGCTAGCCTTGCCAGTCGCCCAGTCAGGATTGAAGTCTTTCCAGTATTCGACCTTTTTGTTAGGCCAGGCTTTGATGCTTGACTTGGGTCTGTAGTGCTCGACTTCATGAACCTTACTCGCGAGCACAGCGCCCTGGAGCTTGGTTTCACAATAGGCGCACTTTTCGTGCTGAAGGTCGATATAGACCTGCTTTATCTGCCCCCAGAATTCGCTCTGGTCGGTGTAGCGGTCGGCTTCTATGTAAGCCTGAGTCCTTTCTTTCGCACGCTTGATCCAGTTCTTGCTTTGCTTGTTTATACGTGTAACCAGCTCCGCTTCGGAGATGGGATAGCGAATCACGGCTTGGGTCCTGACGTTTTTTTCACCGCGCGTTTAAGTGCAGATGCTTTTACGGCCTTTGGTTTTGCAGATGTTTTTTTCGATGACGTTGTGAGGTTAAGGCCTTTGGACATCACTGACAGATACTCCAGTGCAGCGTCGGTATTACCCGTGACTGCATTGCGAGCCAGCTCATTAAGTTGTGCCGCCGTTGATGCTGCACGGGTGCTTTCAAGGCCGAAGTAGGGCGACAACAGTATCTGTTCGGCGCTCTTGCCCTGGACTTTCTCAGGCAGGCGTTTGATCACCGTAGCGTCATCTTCCAGAGCAAGGACGAATAGATTCTGCGATGTCAGGGATCCCACCACTAATGGACTGTGTGTGGTGAAAATAAACTGAATGTTCGGCAATGCATTTGCCAGCACCGGGACTACCGTACGCTGCCACTCCGGGTGGAGATGCAGGTCGATCTCGTCGACCATCACGATACCGCGTGTCTGCTTGAGCTTTTGCCCGGATGCAACGCCTTGGCATACGTGAAACAGCATGTCGCCTATCCAGCCGATGTAAGCCTTGAAGCCGTCTGATAGCGCACCGAACGGAAGAACGATTCCGTTCATTTCGAAGAGGTGTTCACGTCCGCGAGAGGTTGTGCTGGCCGTTTCCTGAATACGGCAGGAGGTCGGAAGCAGATCGTTGATGAGATGAATAACTTGCGTGTATCGCCCTTTGTTCTCGTCCTCAAATGCTGGCAACCAGTACGAAAGCGGCATGAGTGTCAGGTGATCTTCGAACAAGCCCGCTACACGTTGATAGCGGCGCAGCCTTGATTTAATTCTGGCGCTTTCGTCCACCCGGCTTGAGGCTTCCACACGACGTGTAGCCCCGTAGCCGACAATGAAAAAGGCCGGACTTTGTTCGTCGAATTGCATGCTTTCAGCGATTTCCTGATCGCCCTCAGGATTCATCGACCATCGCAACTGTTCGGTCAGGCCGCGAAGACGAACTTCGGTATGCATGGTGAAACTATCAGCCATCGACAGGGTGGACTTCTTCGATGCCTTTTCTTCCGCAGTCGAGAGAAGACTGGCGCTAACCGACGTCTGATACTTGTTTAAATCCAGGAGGTTTTTACGAGGAGCGGGAGGGCGTTTTCTGACCAGCCCCTCGGGCACAAAACCGGAGGATCCGCTCAGCAAGGGCCCTAGAACAGCCAGCGCGACAGCACGTAAAACGCTGGTTTTACCCAAGCCATTGTCGCCGAGCAAAACATTGACGTTCGGAAACTGCATGTCCCGGGTATCGGGCAGATTGAATTCGATCTCGGCCTTTTTGAAGGAGCGAAGATTTTCGATCTGTAGTTTCTGAATGTGCATGCGTCACCTCGTGCGAATGGCTGGATGGTAACAAACTCCACTGCGCGAGGTATTGCGTGCCTATAGGGTTTTTTGACGATTCCAATACCGAAAAATCGGCTCCGCCAAAAACAGCACAAATAACAGCCTCATCACCTGCATCGCAGTCACTAATGGCACTGAGAGTTGCAGTACTTCGGCTGTCAGGCTCATTTCAGCGATGCCGCCGGGCATCATGCCTAAGGTCAGCGAACGCAGGTCCAGATGAGTTGCAGTGCTCAGTACCAAAGCGGCGAGGGCGGCGATGGACATGGTCAGCGCAGTGCCGAGCAGGGTCCTGATCATGAAAGACGGTGCACGGCGAAAGAACTGACGGTTGAAGTGGCAACCCAGACCGCTACCGATCAGCCACTGACCGATCTGGCTGCTGCCTTCCGGTAGGCCGATATGCAGATCGAAGCTGACGCTGATCACTGCGCTGACCAATAACGGCCCGAACAACCAGGGATTCGGCTGCTTCAACCGTTGCCAGAGCCAGGCCACCGCTGCACCCAGTGGGAACAATACCGCCAGCCACAGCCAGTTAACGCTCCCGGCGTGAACAATCGGCGTGCCTTCCCCCATCAGGTATTTGAAGATCGCTGGAACGCAAAGCACCACCATCAGTACCCGCAGGCTTTGCCCGGCGGCGACGCTACTGAGAGTGGCTCCATTGCGTGCTCCGAGGTTGACCATTTCCCCCGAGCCTCCGGGCATGCTCGAGAAAAACGCCGTTGCGCGGTCTTCTCCGGTGCGAAGCATGAGCCACACACCCACCACACTGGAAATACTGGTGATCAGTGCGGCGAGAAAAATCAGCCCGAAATGCGCTGTGACCTGCTCGATCACCACCGGGGTGAAGTGCAGGCCAATACCGATGCCAACAATCCATTGGCCGCATTTGCGGCCGCCGGGTATTTCCGCCAGGGGCCAAGGCGTCAGGCAGCGAACAAGGATGATCGCCAATAGCGAGCCGACCATCCAGGGAAGAGGCCAGCCGACCTGGCTGGCGAGGTAGCCGCCAGCCAGACCGACCAGCGGTGTTGCCCACCAGCTTTTGAAAGGTCGATCAGACACCGGTCACAGCACTGCGTTGGGCGGAGCGCTTGCGCCAGATACGAATGATCGGGAACAGCAGCATGAAAATGGTCAGCACCCAGACGCCGATGGTGATCGGGCTGGACCACAGAATCTCCATCGCGCCGTTGGAAATCGACAGCGCACGACGCAGGTTCTGCTCCATCAAACCGCCCAGAATGAAGCCCAGCAGGATCGGCGACAGCGGGAAGTCCAGCTTGCGCAGGATGTAACCGAAGATACCAATGCCGACCATCAGGAACAGGTCGAAAGTGGTCGCGTGGACGGCATAGACACCAATCCCGGTGATGATTGCGATTACCGGCACCAGTGCCCAGTTCGGCACGTTGAGGATGCGGGTGAAGATGCGGATCATCGGGATGTTGAGGATCACCAGCATCACGTTGGCGATGAACAACGAAGCGATCAAGCCCCAGACGATGTCTGGCTGCTGTTGGAACAGCATCGGACCTGGAGTGATGTTGTACAGCGACAGCGCGCCGATCATCACGGCAGTGGTACCCGAACCCGGTACGCCCAGCGTCAGCATTGGCACCAACGCGCCGCAAGCCGAAGCGCCAATCGCGGTTTCCGGTGCTGCCAGACCGCGCATGTCGCCCTGACCGAATTTACCGGAGGCACCCGCCATACGCTTTTCGGTCATGTACGCCACGGCACTGGCCAGCGTTGCTCCGGCACCTGGCAATACGCCCATGATGAAGCCCAGTAAGCCGCAACGGATGTTGACCACGAACACTGCGCCCGCTTCCTTGAGGTTGAACATCATACGGCCGGTGGCTTTTACCGCTTCCTGACCACGGTGGGTTTTTTCCAGCAGCAACAGAATCTCGCTGATGGAGAACAGACCGAGTACCAACACCACAAACTGGATGCCGTCAGTAAGGTGGATATTGTCGCCGGTAAAGCGATAGACACCGCTGTTGGCGTCGATACCCACTGCCGACAGGAACAAACCGATCAAAGCGGCAATAAACGTTTTGACGGGACGATCACCTGCCATGCCACCCAGGCAGACAATGGCAAATACCATCAGCACGAAATATTCCGCCGGTCCGAAGGCTATCGCCCATTTCGCCAGCAGCGGAGCGAATAGCACCATGCCGCACGTAGCGATAAAGGCGCCAATGAACGAGCTCCATGCCGACAGCGACAAAGCGACGCCTGCCAGACCCTGGCGGGCCATCGGGTAGCCGTCGAGGGTGGTCATGACGGTCGATGCTTCACCCGGGATGTTCAGCAGGATCGAACTGATCCGACCGCCGTATTCGCAGCCCAGATAAACCGCTGCCAATAGAATCAGCGCGGACTCGGGCGGCAGGCCCAGTGCAAAGGCAATCGGGATCAACAACGCGACACCGTTGATCGGGCCCAGGCCGGGCAATAGCCCGACGACAGTGCCGATCAACGTTCCGCACAATGCAGTAACGAGGTTATACGGGGTCAATGCAACGCCGAAGCCCTGGCCCAGGTAGCTGAAAGTATCCATTGATTAGTTCTCCAGAACGTCGAGCAGGCCCAGGGGCAACGGAACGTCCATGGCTTTATCGAAAAGCAGGTAAAGGCCGACGCTCATCAGAATCACCACCATCACACTCGGCAACCAGCGGCCGCCATACAGGCGTGCCATAGGGATACCGATCAGAATGCTGCTGAGGATGAAACCCAGCGGCTCGAAAGTCCCTGCGAAGATCAGCAGCAAGGCGACGCATGCGACGATCTTGATAATGGTTTCACGGTCCAGCGCTGGCTCTTCTTCGGTGTGAACAATGGGCGCCGGGCGGAACAGCATGTAAACCAAAGCCAGGCTCATCAGTCCGAGCATCAGCAGGGGGAACGCCCGGGGGCCAACCGGCTCGTACGAAAACGGCGCCTGATAAGGCCAGGCCATTATTGCCAGGCCAGCACAGGCCAGCAGTAGCACGGCGGCGAAAATACGTTGGATCACCATGGTGAAAACTCCCGGGTTGCGCTGCCGCGCAGGCAGCCGCAACCACTAGTCAGTCAATCGATCACTGAATCAGGCCGAATTCCTTGGCCAGGGTCTTGTAGTCAGCAACCTGTTTCTTCACGTAGGTGTCCAGTTCTGCGCCGGTCATGGCGAACGGGAACAGTTCACGCTGGTCACGCAGCTTGGCGAAGTCTTCCGAGGCCAGCAGCTTGTCGAACGCGGCTTTCCACCAGTCGTATTCGGCGTCGGTGACTTTTGGCCCGAGGTAGAAGCCGCGGACCACTGGCCAGACGATGTCGTAGCCTTGTTCTTTGGCAGTCGGAATATTCTTCATTTCCGGCTCGTCCAGGCGGTTCTCGGAGAACACCGCCAGCAGACGCATGTCGCCGCTCAGGATGTGAGGCATGGAGTCGGAGATGTCAGTACTGCCCACCTGGATATGGCCGCCGAGCAATGCGGTTGCGATTTCACCACCGCCTTCGAGTGCCACATAACGCAAGTCTCGCGGGTTGATGCCCGCTGCTTTGGCGATCAGCGCAGTCTGCATCCAGTCCTGGCTGCCTACAGTGCCGCCCGAACCGATCACGACTTTGCTTGGATCGGCTTTGAGTGCCTTGACCAGGTCGTCGAGGGTTTTGTAAGGCGAATCATTTTTTACTGCGATGGCGCCGTAGCTGGTGCCCACCGCGGCAAGCCAACGCACTGCGCTCTCATCGAAACGGCCGAACTTGCCTTGCGCCAGGTTCAGCAGCGAACCACTGGACCAGGCAACCAGTGTGCCGGCGTCGGCAGGACGCTGGGCGACCACTGCGTTGTAAGCCACTGCGCCAACGCCGCCGGGCATGTAAGTCACACGCATCGGCTTGGTCAGGATTTTTTCGTTGATCAGCGCGCTCTGGACCAGTTTGCAGGTCAGGTCGAAGCCGCCACCTGGCGAAGCCGGGGCGATACATTCAGGGCGCTTGGGTTCGTCCGCCGCAAACAGTTGCGTGGCAAACATCATGCAGCCCGCAGCCAGCGCGACACGACGCAAGGATAAAGTCATGGTCAGTCTCCAGATTTTTGTTTTTGGGTGTAGAACTGTGTTCGATTCGTTTTACGAGCGGCCACAAACAGGCTAGCCCGGACAGGCTTCATCGCAGTGAATGAATATCGAAAGCAAACGGGGATGTGTACGCAAAGGAATGCGTGCAATTGAAAGCGTGGAAATCGGTTCTGCAGGCGGGCGAGGGTGCCCTGGACATTGGCTGTGTCATGGTCGACTCCGTTCTTGTTCTTATTGTGAAAGCGCATCGTCTTGGCGCTTTTCTTGACGTCCGCTAAAGCGGCAGTTGCGTGATGCTAAACAGCGAAGCTTTCATAAACCTTTCAGTTACCTTTCAATGGCAACCTAAATTGAGTTTAGATTTGTTTCAGTGCTTCACAGCCTCTGGCGCGCCTGTAAACTCCGGGCTCCATAAAAGCCACGCTATCAGGAGAAGTCGATGCGTGTTCTTCTCGTTGAAGATCATCTGCAATTAGCCGAAAGCGTCGCCCAGGCCTTGAAGGGGGCCGGGTTGACCGTCGATGTATTGCACGATGGTGTTGCTGCTGATCTGGCATTGAGCAGCGAGGAATATGCTGCCGTCATCCTGGATGTCGGTTTGCCGCGCATGGATGGCTTTGAAGTGCTCGCACGGCTGCGTGGGCGGGGCAAGAACCTGCCTGTGCTGATGCTGACCGCGCGCAGTGATGTGAAGGACCGCGTTCATGGCCTCAATCTTGGGGCTGATGACTATTTGGCTAAACCTTTCGAGCTTTCGGAGCTGGAGGCGCGAGTCAAGGCGCTGTTGCGACGTAGCGTGCTGGGCGGCGAGCGGCAGCAGCGTTGTGGGGTGCTGGCCTACGATCTGGACACCCGGCGATTCACCTTGGGCGACGAACTGTTGACCCTGACCTCCAGGGAGCAGGCGGTGCTGGAGGCATTGATTGCACGGCCGGGCAGGGTGATGAGTAAGGAGCAAGTGGCCTCGCAGGTGTTTGGTCTGGATGAAGAGGCCAGCGCTGACGCTATCGAAATCTATGTGCATCGACTGCGCAAGAAGCTCGATGGGCATCCTGTAGCGATCGTGACGTTCCGCGGTCTGGGCTATTTGCTGGAAAGCCGTGATGAACAGCCATAACAGCCTGCGTTGGCGGTTACTGTGGAATCTGGGTGTATTGCTCACGGTGTTGATGCTGGCAAGCGGTCTCAGCGCTTACTGGAATGGTCGGGAAGCTGCTGACATCGCATACGACCGAACCTTGTTGGCTTCGGCCCGGACCATTGCTGCGGGTGTCTCCCAGCGTGATGGAACCTTGAGCGCCGATGTGCCTTACATCGCGCTGGACACCTTCGCTTACGACAGTGCAGGCCGTATCTATTACCAAGTCAATGACATCAACCGAAAGTTGATTTCCGGCTACGAAAACCTGCCGCCGCCGCCTCCCGGTACGTTGCGCACGGATGACTACCCGGCGCTGGCCAGCTTTTATACTGCGCGCTATCAAGGGCAATCGGTGCGGGTGGTGAGCCTGCTCAAGCCGGTCAGCGAGCCGAATATGAATGGCATGGCGGAGATCCGCGTCGCCGAGACTGAAGAGGCTCGGGTCAGCATGGCGCGCAGCCTGATGGCTGATACCTTGCTGCGATTGGGCATGCTGGGCGCGGGGGCGTTGTTGCTGGTGTGGTTTACCGTCAGCGCGGCATTGCGCCCGCTGGAGCGCTTGCGCGCCGAAGTGGAAGCGCGGCAACCGGATGATTTGCGAGCTTTGCCTCTGGTCGAGGTTCAGCATGAGTTGCACCCGTTGGTTAACGCGCTGAATCACTTCACCGAGCGTCTTCGGCAGCAATTCGAGCGGCAAGCACAGTTTATTGCCGATGCGGCTCATGAGTTGCGCACGCCACTGGCAGCACTCAAGGCCCGGGTCGAATTGGGGTTGCGAGATCCCGAGCCTGCTCATTGGCGCACGACGCTTGAGGCTGCGGCGCAGGGGACTGATCGGCTAACCCATCTGGCTAACCAGTTGTTGTCGTTGGCCCGTATTGAAAACGGTGCGCGGGCCATTGCCGAGGGTGGGGCGCAGACTCTGGACCTGAGTCAGTTGGCCCGCGAGCTGGGTATGGCGATGGCTCCGCTGGCGCATGCCCACGGCGTCTCTCTTGCGCTCGAAGCGGATGAGCCGGTCTGGCTTCAGGGCGAGCCTACATTGCTCAATGAGCTGTTGAGCAACCTTATCGATAACGCGCTGGCGCACACCCCATCAGGCGGCAACGTAATCCTGCGCGTCAGTGCGCCGGGTGTTCTCGAGGTTGAGGATGATGGTCCGGGCATCCCTGAGGCAGAGCGCAACAGGGTATTCGAGCGCTTCTATCGCAGTCGTCAGCAAGGCAAGGGATCGGGCCTGGGGTTGGCGATAGTCGGTGAAATATGCCGCGCACATCTGGCGCAGATCAGCCTTCACGATGGTGTTGCGGGTGGGTTGAAGGTGCGGGTGAGTTTTATCGCAGCGCAGTAGGCCTTAATGCATGTGCGATCTGTGTGGGAGTGAATTCATTCGCGAATGCAGTATCAAGGCCGTTAGATTTCTATGAAATGTACCGGCCTCTTCGCGAATGAATTCGCTCTTGCAGGGTTCACGTCCATTGTGCGAATTGCTCCCTAATAGAGCATCATCTTGGCTTCATCCATTTCGGCCCCCAAATGGCCGCCGCTCATGTCCAGGCCCAACTGGTGGAATGCCGGGAGGCTGCTCATATCGATCTGGCTATACGGATGCCCGGTGCCCTGGTAGATGTGCACAGTCGCGATCTGTACCAGGTCGATGTAATCCGCCGATTTCGATACGCGAGTGAAGTCTTGAAAACTTTTTGGCACGCTCGCCAACGGTTCGGGAAAGTCCCAGGAGCGCAACAAGCGTTCGCCGATGACCGGGTGGATGGCCTCAATGACATGGTTGAGGCTGACCGGATCCGATAGCAGCTCGAAGTGATCTTCGGCGTAGGTCAGGATCGGCAGCACACCAATCAGATGGATAAGCCCGGCGAGGGTCGCCTTGTCCGGTTTGAGCTCCGAGCGCCGGTAGCTGAGTGCATAGCTGATGCCAGCGACTTGCAGGCTTTGTTTCCATATTTCGCGTAATTTGCTTTCTACGACTTCGGATTTGGCATGGAACATCTGTTCCACCACCAGCCCGATGGCTAGATTGCAGGTGTAGTTGACGCCCAGGCGGGTGATCGCCGTATTGACGTCGCTGACCTCAAAGTTGGGGCGCAGCAGCGGGCTGTTCACCACCTTGATCAAGCGTGCTGAAAGCGCGGTATCGCTGCCGATAACGCGACTCAGCTCGGCAACGCTGATTTCGGTGTTTTCGGCTGCAAGGCGAATCTTTAATGCTACTTCCGGGAGGGTAGGCAAGAACAAGGCATCTCTATCGATTGCCTTGATCAAGTTCCTTTGCACCTCTTCAGCCATCTTGCTCATGTCGCATCTCGTGGGCGTTTGGGTAGTCCCGCACCTCGGCACACCCAGGGCGTGACGAGGCGGGACAGATATGCAGACATTTCCAGCGTGAAGGTGTTCGCCTGGATCAGCGCTGTGTTTCGAGTTTGCTGTCCAGCGTGTAGGGCAAGTCAGCCAGTTGCAGGCCTGGCCCCTCGGGTGAGCCAAGTTGAATCTGGCCATTTTCCACTGCATCGGCCTGAAGTACTGCCAGTAACTCAAAGCCGTGCCCAGCCTTTGCCGCCAGAACCACGTTGCCGACGGCGCTGGCGTGTACCGGGGAAAACAAGGCTGCACCCGGCTCGGGAAGCTCTTGATCAGCCAGTGTCAGGCGATAGAGGCGACGTTTGAGTTTGCCGAGATACTGCATGCGGGCCACGATTTCCTGGCCTGTGTAGCAGCCTTTCTTGAAGCTGACACCGCCGACGGCTTGCAGGTTGATCATCTGTGGGATGAATTCTTCGCGCGTGGTGCCGAACACCTGGCCAATACCAGCGCGAATCTGACCTAACTGCCAATCGTTGAGTGTGCCTTCGCTCAACTGTGCAGCCAGACGCGATTGAGTTTCATCGGCATGCTCTGAACGGACCCACAATTCAGCCCGGGCGGGAGAGACCCTGACCGCAATCAGGTCGTTGGCGCGGACAACCGCATCGGTGTCTTGTGGGAGATCGAGGCCCAGGTTTACCAGGGCTCCGTCTCCATTGTGCAGGCCGAAACGCACCCAGGAGGCGCTTTCATCGGTCAGTTTCGACTTGGAAAACACGGCGTATTTCTTTAGGTCGGCCAGCTGTGCTTCGATCAGCTCGCTGGCCATCGCCAGCACGCAGCCGTCGCCTTCAAGAAGAATACGGAAGCTCGATTGCATGCGGCCCTTTTGCGTGCAACGGGCGCCAAGGCTGGCCCTGGCTTCGTTCAGGTAATCGAGATTGCAGGTCAATTGGCCCTGCAGGAATTTGCTGGCATCGACGCCGCGGACGGCGAGAACACCTTCATGGGAAAGCGGGCAGTAAAAAGCTGAGTCGGCCATGAGTCATCGCAACGGGAAAAAGTCTGGGCCACATGATAGTGCCGAGTCCGGATAATGGGTACATGAAAACTACTGCGACTATTGTGCGGTTCGCTGATGCGCCTCGCGGCTGTATACTCGCCGCCTATTTTGAGGAGCGCTCCATGGTCGAAGACGTCGAACTCAACCGCCTTTACTGGCACAGCCGCCGCGGCATGCTTGAACTGGATGTGCTGTTGGTACCGTTTGTCCGGGAAGTCTACCCCTCGCTCAATGACGTAGACCGCGATCTGTATCGCCGCCTCCTGACCTGTGAAGATCAGGACATGTTCGGCTGGTTTATGCAGCGTGCCGAATCTGAAGACGCAGAGTTACAGCGCATGGTTCGCATGATTCTGGATCGTGTTCAGCCCAAGTGATCATTTTGAGTGCCGTTGGCATGCCTCCCGTGGGCTGCTGGTGGCGTACGGGGTTGCCTGCTTTCTGTCGTTGATAGCCCTTTGTATGCTTGCGATCCCTGGCTGGGCATTTTTGCTGGGCCTCGTCCTTTGCATGGCGCATGGCTTTTGGGTCATACCGGGTTCGATTTTGCTTTCAAGCCCCACCGCCCTGACGGGGCTGCGACGCAATGCCGAGGGCTGGCAGTTGTGGAGTCAACGTGATGGCTGGCAGCCTGCGCAACTGTGCCGGGACAGCATGGCACTGCCGCTGTTCGTCGTGCTGCGCTTTCGTCTTGCGGGTAAAGGGTCTGATAGAAGGCATGGGGTACGCAGTATTTGTATTCCCTGCGATGCCATGGCGCAGGACGCCCACCGGCGCCTGCGTCTTCGCTTGAAGTTCAGCCGACGTAGGTGGGCGGCACCAGAATAGTGTCGAGCGCTTCGGGCAGCATCCGGGGATAGTCCAGCGTGTAATGCAGGCCGCGAGACTCCTTGCGCTCCATGGCGGAACTGATCATCAGTTCTGCTACTTGAGCAAGGTTCCTCAGCTCGATCAGGTCTCTACTGACCTTGTAGTTGCTGTAGAACTCATCGATCTCGTCAAGCAGCAGCCGTACCCGGTGCCGGGCGCGCTGCAGGCGCTTGTTGGTACGCACGATTCCCACGTAATCCCACATGAAGCGTCTGAGCTCATCCCAGTTGTGGGCGATGATCACGTCTTCATCGGAGTCAGTCACCTGGCTGGCATCCCAGCTTGGCAAGGCGGCGGTCTCGGGCGTTTGCGGCAGTCGCTGGAGAATGTCCGCAGCCGCTGAGCGGGCATAAACAAAACATTCCAGCAGGGAGTTGCTGGCCATACGGTTCGCCCCATGCAGGCCTGTGCAGCTGGTTTCGCCAATGGCATACAGTCCGGGCACGTCGGTACGTCCGTGTTTATCAACCACTACGCCACCGCAGGTGTAATGCGCTGCCGGGACCACCGGGATCGGCTGGCGGGTGATGTCGATGGAAAACTCCAGGCAGCGTTCGTAGACCGTGGGAAAGTGGCTCTTGATGAAGGCTTCAGGTTTGTGGCTGATGTCCAGGTAGACGCAATCAATACCCAGGCGCTTCATTTCATGGTCGATGGCACGGGCGACGATGTCGCGCGGAGCCAGCTCTGCGCGAGTGTCGAAGCGCTGCATGAAGCGTTCGCCGTTCGGCAGTTTGAGGTAGGCCCCTTCGCCGCGCAGCGCCTCGGTCACCAGAAAGCTTTTGGCTTGAGGGTGGTACAGGCACGTAGGGTGGAACTGGTTGAATTCCAGATTGGCGACTCGACAACCTGAGCGCCAAGCCATGGCGATGCCATCACCGCAGGCGCCATCCGGGTTACTGGTGTAGAGATAGACTTTGGCTGCGCCGCCGCAAGCCAGGACTGTGAAGCGTGCACCATAGGTATCCACTTCGCCGCTGCTGCGATTGAGCACGTAGGCTCCCAGGCAGCGTTGTCCGTCGAGGCCGAGTCTGGGCTCGGTAATCAGGTCAATTGCGACCCGTTGTTCCAGCAGTTCAATATTGGGCCGTAACCTGGCCTGTGCGAGCAGGGTGGTGAAAATAGCTGCGCCGGTGGCATCTGCCGCATGGATGATGCGTCGATGGCTGTGGCCGCCTTCTCGGGTCAAATGGTATTCAAAGCCGCCATCCTCGGCGCCTGGCGGATCGTCGCGGGTAAACGG
Source organism: Pseudomonas maioricensis (assembly GCF_022790535.1). Lineage (GTDB taxonomy): Bacteria > Pseudomonadota > Gammaproteobacteria > Pseudomonadales > Pseudomonadaceae > Aquipseudomonas > Aquipseudomonas maioricensis. The sequence goes on along the minus strand of NZ_LOHG01000006.1, from coordinate 203,143 downwards.
CACGCCTTGGTCAATCAGCCACTGGATTGCTTCGCGACTGTGTTCGACCGTGAAACGTACGGCGTCTTCGTTGCACAGTCCGCCGCCTGCATTCAGCGTATCTTCGACGTGTGATTGCACCGTGTCGCTTTCATCCAGTACCGCCGCGACGCCGCCTTGAGCCCAGAATGTGGAGCCATTGGCCAGCTCCCCTTTACTCAAAACAGCAATCCGCAAATGTGCTGGCAGCGTCAGTGCGAGGCTCAATCCTGCCGCGCCACTGCCAATCACTAATACGTCGTGTTGAAAATGTTGGCTCATCTATGAATTCCGCATGCTGCGGCCACTAGTATAAGTAAGGGGCTAGCGGCACAATAGCCGCGCCTTTATGGCAATGTGAAACCATGAAGGGCCCGGATTGTGCTCCAGTCCGTGTCTGAATGCATACCGTTACCCGTCAGGTTGGTCGCAGATCTTGTAATACTGCAACTGATTTCCCGCGCAGTAAGGGTATTGGTCTCACACCTGCGATCGAACTCCGGGAACTTTTTATGATGGCCCGGGTTCCATAGCTGGTTGCCTGTAAAGGGACGGCGTCGGCTTTTGAGTGGGGCTGGAACAAGCTACCAACGGCGAATTCGACGACTAGATTATTCGCGCAGCCGACCTGGTTCGAGCTGCGTTTTTCGTGCGGGCCTTTGAGCGTCCGCAGGAAACTTGCCTGGAGGGGAGAACTTTTGCGAGAAGCCCGAGTCTATGTATGCAAGCCGACACACTGGCTGGTACAGCGCTCCTTCAAGCGTTATGAGGAGTGTTCATGCTAACCCAGGAAGAGGATCAGCAGCTGGTCGAACGCGTACAGCGCGGCGACAAGCGAGCTTTTGATCTGTTGGTGCTGAAGTATCAGCACAAGATTCTCGGGTTGATCGTGCGTTTCGTGCACGACACCCATGAAGCTCAAGATGTTGCGCAGGAAGCCTTTATCAAGGCCTATCGTGCACTTGGAAATTTTCGCGGTGACAGCGCCTTTTACACATGGCTGTACCGTATCGCCATTAACACGGCGAAGAACTATCTGGTGTCGCGCGGTCGGCGACCACCAGATAGCGATGTAAGGTCTGAAGACGCGGAGTTCTACGATGGCGATCACGGCCTCAAGGACATCGAGTCGCCGGAGCGTGCATTGTTAAGGGATGAGATCGAAGGAACTGTCCATCGAACTATCCAGCTTCTCCCGGAAGATTTGCGTACTGCCCTAACTTTACGTGAGTTCGACGGTCTGAGTTACGAGGACATTGCCAGCGTCATGCAATGTCCGGTGGGTACCGTGCGCTCCCGGATTTTCCGCGCTCGGGAAGCCATCGATAAAGCCCTGCAGCCGTTGTTGCAGGAATCCTGAGACAGCGGCGATAGCCAAGAGAGGAACCGCCATGAGTCGTGAAGCCCTGCAGGAATCGCTGTCCGCAGTGATGGATAACGAAGCGGACGAATTGGAATTACGTCGGGTATTGAATGCCATTGACGATGCGGATACACGTGCCACATGGTCGCGTTATCAGATTGCTCGTGCAGCAATGCACAAAGAGCTGTTGATACCTCACTTGGATATCACGGCTGCAGTTTCTGCCGCGATCGCCGATGAAGTCAGCCCATTGAAAGCTGCTCGTGGTCCATGGCGCAGCCTGGGTCGTCTTGCAGTTGCCGCTTCGGTTACTGTTGCGGTACTGGCTGGCGTACGGTTGTACAACCAGGACTACATCGCGGGTGCACAGTTGGCGCAACAGGCTCCACAGCCTGCAAGCCTGTCTGTTCCACAAGTGAAAGGCCCTGCGGTACTGGCTGGCTACACCGAAAGCAGCGAACCTGTTCAAGGTCCGATGGTGAACGGTGTGCTACAAGGTCAGGCTGGTCAGGACCAACGTCTGCCAGGTTACCTGCGTCAACATGCTCAGCAAGCTGCTTTGAAGGGCACTGAAAGCGCTCTGCCTTACGCACGCGCTGCCAGCCTGGAAAACCGTTAAGGAGGATCATGCGCGCCATCCCTCTATTGCCATTGTTGCTTGGTGGATGGCTTGTCCTCCCCGTTCATGCCGATGAAGCGCAAGACTCGCTAAAGCGTCTTGCGCAGGCTGAGCAGCAGCAAAGTTTTCAGGGCACCTTCGTTTACGAGCGAAACGGTAGTTTCTCTACCCACAGAATCTGGCATCGGGTCACTGATGGCAAAGTCCGTGAACGATTGCTGCAGCTGGATGGCTCCGCCCAGGAAGTGTTGCGCGTTGATGGGGTAACCCAGTGCGTTAGCGGCACCCTCGAAGCGGGGGTTTCCAACGTTCCCGATTCTTCAGTGCATGCATACGATGTTAAAAAGCTCTCCGCCTGGTACGACATGAAAGTTGTCGGCACTTCGCGGGTGGCTGGCCGTCCGGCAAAAATTATTGCGCTGGCGCCTAAAGATCAACATCGATACGGCATTGAATTACACCTCGACGACGAAACCGGATTGCCACTCAAATCGCTTTTGTTGAGCGAGAAGGGGCAGTTGCTGGAGCGCTTCCAGTTCACAGAATTTGATGCTGCCAGTGTCCCTGATGATCAGGTGTTGCAAGCCAGTGCTGACTGTAAGCCTGTGGCAGTCGCCAAGGCCAAACCCGACGCATCCAGGAAGCCAGCGCCCTGGCGTCTGGAGTGGATGCCTCCGGGGTTTGAGCTCAGCAGTAGCGCAGTTCGCAAGGATCCGTCATCCAGTACGCAAGTCAGCAGTCTTATGTATGACGACGGCATCGCCAGGTTTTCGGTTTTCGTAGAGCCTATTAGTGGCACCGCGGTGACCGATACTCGCACCCAGCTTGGACCCACTGTGGCCGTTTCACGTCGACTCGCGACGCCTAAAGGTGATGTGCTGGTGACGGTTGTAGGTGAAGTACCCATTGGGACGGCCGAGCGAGTTGCACTTTCGCTTCGCAGTACTGATCTGCAGACCAGCAAGAAGTAATCCGCAAAAGTGATGGCCGGTGCCCAAGATGTAGAAGGTTTCATCTTGGGCCCGGTAGTCCGCAGCGTAAGCCTTTGCAGGTTATCCGGGCAGTTCGCCGAAATGTTTGGTGAGGTTTCCAGGTTGCAAAAACTCTCTTTTTTTTCTATAGGTCACAGCTTCGCAGCTCTGGCCTTTGTTTTTTTCCGGCCAGGAAAAACGCTGCTGGAAATATGCACTCGGTCGAGTGCTATGGGCGCAGGCTCATTGGGCCGTTCGGTCTGTACTGCTTAACTATGCTCGTTGTGAACGGGAGCCGTATGTCTATACCAAGCTTGAAATCCTATCTTTCACTGTTTGCCGCCGTGCTGATGCTCGGTCAGGTTGTCACAGCTCAGGCCGAGGCGTTGCCAGACTTCACCAGTCTTGTCGAGCAAGCTTCCCCGGCTGTAGTGAACATCAGTACCCGCCAGAAGATGCCGGAGCGCTCCGTTGCTCAGAGCCAGATGCCTGATCTTGAAGGCCTGCCCCCTATGTTGCGTGAGTTTCTCGAGCGCAGTGTGCCGCCAGGGTCGCGTCCGCCAGGATCGGGGCGTGGTGATCGTCAGCGTGAAGCTCAGTCGCTAGGGTCCGGATTCATTATCTCGGCTGATGGCTATGTGCTGACCAACAATCATGTGATCGACGGTGCTGACGAGATTCTGGTTCGTCTTTCTGATCGCAGTGAGTTGAAAGCCAAGCTGGTCGGTACAGATCCGCGCACTGACGTTGCAGTGCTGAAAATCGAAGGAAAGGACCTGCCAACAGTCAAGCTCGGCAACTCCGAGAAGCTGAAGGTGGGCGAGTGGGTTCTGGCGATCGGTTCTCCGTTCGGTTTTGATCACTCAGTGACCAAGGGCATTGTCAGCGCCAAAGGCCGTAGCCTGCCAAACGACACTTATGTGCCATTCATTCAGACTGATGTAGCGATCAACCCTGGCAACTCCGGTGGTCCGCTGTTCAATATGTCGGGTGAAGTAGTCGGAATCAACTCACAGATTTTCACCCGTTCGGGTGGCTTCATGGGGCTGTCGTTCGCCATCCCTATCGACGTAGCGCTGGATGTTGCCAACCAGATCAAAGCCAGCGGGAAAGTTAACCGTGGCTGGCTGGGCGTCGTGATTCAGGAGGTTAACAAAGACCTGGCTGAGTCCTTTGGTCTGGACAAGCCTGCCGGTGCACTGGTTGCTCAGGTGCTCGACAATGGTCCGGCCGCCAAAGGTGGTTTGCAAGTGGGTGACGTGATCCTCAGTGCCAATGGCACGCCTATCGTCATGTCCGCTGATCTTCCGCACCTGATCGGCAATCTCAAGGACGGCAGCAAGGCTGAGCTGGGGATCATTCGCGACGGTAAGCGTCAGAATCTGACTGTGACGGTGGGTGCTTTGCCTGATGAAGGTCAGGAAATGGGCAGCCCTGACTCCGCTGGAGCTGAGCGCAGCAGTAATCGCCTGGGCGTATCCGTTGTCGATCTGACCGCTGAGCAGCAGAAAACTCTGGAGTTGAAGGGCGGTGTGGTTATCAAAGAGGTGACCGACGGTCCGGCAGCCTTGATTGGTCTGCAAGCGGGTGATGTGATCACGCACCTCAACAACCAGGCTATCAATTCGGCGAAGAACTTTGCCGAGATAGCAAAAGGTCTGCCGAAGAATCGTTCCGTATCCATGCGCGTGTTGCGTCAGGGTCGCGCGAGCTTCATTACCTTTAAACTGGCTGAATAGTCGGGGCAATCAGCAATCAAGGGCGGTGCTTACCGCCCTTTTTTGTGAGCGTTGTGCGCTCGAATGTCGATCTGGTCGCCGCTTAACGTGACGCCCAAGCGTTAGTTCAGGTACAATTCCCGGCTATTTTTCGGCGGGCAATCTGCCTGCAACCTTTTTGAGTGTTGATCCGTGAGTGATTTGAGTCATATCCGTAATTTCTCCATCATCGCCCACATTGACCATGGCAAGTCGACGCTGGCCGACCGCTTCATTCAAATGTGCGGCGGCTTGTCCGAGCGCGAAATGGAAGCTCAGGTGCTTGACTCCATGGATCTCGAGCGTGAGCGCGGGATCACCATCAAGGCCCACAGCGTTACGCTGCACTACAAGGCCAACGACGGTAAAACCTACCAGTTGAACTTCATCGACACCCCGGGTCACGTCGACTTCACCTATGAAGTCAGTCGTTCCCTGGCCGCGTGCGAAGGTGCATTGCTGGTTGTAGATGCCGGTCAAGGTGTTGAAGCGCAGTCCGTTGCCAACTGTTATACCGCCATCGAGCAGGGCCTTGAGGTCATGCCGGTGCTGAACAAGATGGACTTGCCGCAGGCCGATCCGGACCGCGTCAAGGAAGAGATCGAAAAGATCATCGGCATCGACGCCACTGACGCCGTAGCCTGTAGCGCCAAGAGCGGCATGGGCGTGGACGAAGTGCTGGAGCGTCTGGTTCACACCATTCCTGCGCCGACCGGTAACATCGAGGATCCGCTGCAAGCGTTGATCATCGACTCCTGGTTCGACAACTACCTGGGGGTTGTTTCCCTGGTGCGTGTGCGTCACGGTCGGGTGAAGAAGGGCGACAAGATTCTTGTCAAATCCACCGGCAAGATGCACCTGGTCGACAGCGTGGGTGTCTTCACTCCCAAGCACACGGCTACGGTGGATCTGAAAGCCGGTGAAGTGGGCTTCATCATCGCTGGCATCAAGGACATTCATGGCGCACCGGTAGGTGACACCCTGACCTTGAGCACCACGCCGGATGTTGAGGTTCTCCCAGGGTTCAAACGTATCCAGCCGCAGGTTTATGCCGGTTTGTTCCCGGTCAGTTCCGACGACTTCGAAGACTTCCGTGAAGCCTTGCAGAAGCTGACGTTGAACGACTCGTCCTTGCAATACTCGCCGGAAAGCTCCGACGCACTGGGCTTCGGCTTCCGTTGCGGCTTCCTCGGCATGCTGCACATGGAGATCATTCAGGAGCGTCTGGAGCGTGAATACGATCTGGACCTGATCACCACAGCGCCGACGGTTATTTTCGAACTACTGCTCAAGACCGGTGAAACGATTTACGTCGATAACCCGTCCAAGCTGCCTGACCTGTCTGCTATTGAAGACATGCGTGAACCTATTGTCCGGGCAAATATTCTAGTACCGCAGGAACACCTCGGTAACGTGATTACACTGTGCATCGAGAAGCGCGGCGTTCAGCACGACATGCTGTTCCTGGGGACTCAGGTGCAAGTGACCTACGATTTGCCGATGAACGAAGTCGTCCTCGACTTCTTCGACCGTCTCAAGTCCGTAAGCCGTGGCTATGCATCGCTGGATTACCATTTCGACCGTTACCAGTCCGCCAATCTGGTGAAGCTTGACGTGCTGATCAACGCCGAGAAGGTCGATGCACTGGCGCTGATCGTGCACCGTGACAACGCGGCCTACAAAGGCCGTGCGTTGACCGAGAAGATGAAAGAGCTGATTCCTCGGCAGATGTTCGACGTAGCGATTCAGGCTGCCATTGGTGGTCAGATCATTGCGCGTACAACCGTCAAGGCTCTCAGAAAGAACGTACTGGCCAAATGTTACGGTGGCGACGTGAGCCGTAAACGTAAATTGCTTGAGAAGCAAAAGGCCGGTAAGAAACGCATGAAGCAGGTCGGCAACGTGGAAATTCCACAAGAAGCTTTCCTCGCAGTGCTCAGGTTGGAATAGTCAGGTCCTATGTCACTAAATTTCCCGCTGTTGCTGGTCATCGCTGTATTCGTCTGCGGTTTGCTGGCGTTGCTCGACCTGGTCATCCTGGCACCTCGTCGCCGGACTGCCATCACGACTTATCAGGGCAGTGTCAGCCAGCCGGATGTTGCGGTGGTAGAACGCCTGAACAAGGAACCTCTGCTGGTTGAGTACGGCAAGTCGTTCTTCCCGGTATTGTTCATCGTTCTGGTATTGCGTTCGTTTCTGGTCGAGCCGTTCCAGATACCCTCCGGGTCGATGATCCCGACGTTGCGGGTCGGTGATTTCATCTTGGTGAACAAGTTTTCCTACGGGATTCGCTTGCCGGTCATTGATGAAAAGGTGATTTCAGTCGGTGAGCCGAAACATGGCGATGTGATGGTCTTTCGTTATCCAAGCGATCCAAGCGTCAACTACATCAAGCGTGTGATCGGCCTGCCCGGTGACAAGATTCGCTACACCGGTGACAAGAAACTCTTCATCAACGGTGAGCTGGTTGCCAAGCAGTTGATCGGTACCGAGCCAGGTACGCTTGGCAGTGCCGAGCTTTACAGTGAGAAACTGGGTGAAGTGGAGCATCAGATCCGTCAGGAAATGAGCCGCTACCGTGCTCCGCCTGATCGCGAGTGGACAGTGCCTGCCGGTCATTACTTCATGATGGGCGACAACCGTGACAACTCTAACGACAGTCGCTACTGGGATGATCCCAATATTCCGAAGGATGAGCTCGGAATGGTTCCGGACAAAAACATCGTCGGTAAGGCTTTTGCCGTATGGATGAGCTGGCCTGAGCCTAAACTGAGTCACTTCCCTAACTTTTCGCGAGTAGGGTTGATCAAGTAATCAATACGGCGCTGTGTTCTACAGCGCCGTATGTCATTTGGGGTTGCTCGAAAATATGCTGCGGCTGGTGAAACATCAGCGTGTGCGATGACGAGCTATCCTTGGGGTCGTACATGACGTTTGCCGGTTCGCAAAAGGGATGGTCGTTTACAGGAGTATTGCTGGCAGTAGCGCTGGGAATATTTTTACTGAGTGTAGCGTTCAAGCTGGTCCCGCATTACCTCGATAATCGAGAGATGAAAAAAATCATCAATGCGGTCGATAGCAACCGGGCTCTGGAAATCAGTACGGTCAGCGAGTTTTACAGTTATGTCGGGAAGAGCATGCAGGTCAACAGTATTCGGGATGTGGATTTGAATAAGGCGTTAAGCGTGACGGTAGAGAACAACAGGTTCCTTGCCCATTTGAAATATGAAAAACGTGAACCACTGATCCGCAATGTCGATCTGGTGGTGATGTTCGACGACACTTTCAGCGTGGGTAAACCGTGAGCGTTTCCTTGAGTCGCCTGGAGCGTCAGCTCGGCTATACCTTCAAGGATCAGGAACTGATGGTCCTGGCCCTGACTCACCGCAGCTTTGCCGGACGTAATAACGAGCGTCTGGAATTCCTCGGTGATGCCATTCTTAACTTCGTTGCTGGCGAAGCGCTGTTCGAGCGTTTTCCGCAGGCCCGTGAAGGCCAGTTGTCGCGCCTGAGAGCGCGTTTGGTGAAAGGCGAAACCCTTGCGTTGCTGGCACGTGGCTTCGACCTTGGCGAGTACTTGCGGTTGGGGTCTGGCGAGCTGAAGAGCGGCGGCTTCCGCCGTGAGTCGATTCTGGCTGACGCCCTCGAGGCGTTGATTGGTGCGATTTACCTGGATGCCGGCATGGAAATGGCACGCGAGCGTGTGCTGGCCTGGCTGACTACGGAGTTCGACAGCCTGACACTGGTCGACACCAACAAAGATCCAAAGACCCGACTGCAGGAGTTTCTTCAGTCGCGTGCCTGCGAGCTGCCACGTTACGAAGTGGTGGATATCCAGGGCGAACCGCATTGCCGAACGTTCTTCGTCGAATGCGAGATCACCTTATTGAATGAAAAAAGCCGGGGTCAGGGTGTCAGTCGTCGCATTGCCGAACAGGTAGCAGCGGCCGCAGCACTTATTGCCCTTGGTGTGGAGAATGGCCATGACTGATTCAACCGCAACACGCTGTGGCTACGTTGCCATCGTCGGCCGCCCGAATGTGGGCAAATCCACGCTGCTCAACCACATCCTCGGTCAGAAGCTGGCGATTACTTCGCGTAAGCCGCAGACCACTCGTCACAACATGCTGGGTATCAAGACCGAAGGCGCTGTTCAAGCCATCTACGTCGACACCCCAGGCATGCATAAAAACGGCGAGAAAGCGCTCAATCGCTACATGAACAAGACTGCTTCGGCGGCATTGAAAGACGTTGACGTTGTGATCTTCGTGGTCGATCGTACCCGTTGGACCGAAGAAGACCAGATGGTTCTGGAGCGTGTGCAATACGTGCAAGGTCCACTGATCCTGGCGATCAACAAGACCGACCGTATCGAAGACAAGGCCGAGCTGATGCCGCACCTGGAGTGGCTGCAAGGCCAACTGCCGAACGCATCCATCGTGCCGATCTCCGCGCAACACGGGCACAACCTGGAAGCACTGGAAAGCCTGATTGCTTCTCACCTTCCGGAAAACGATCACTTCTTTCCCGAAGACCAGATTACCGACCGTAGCAGCCGCTTCCTGGCTGCGGAGCTGGTTCGCGAGAAGATCATGCGCCAACTGGGTGCCGAGCTGCCGTACCAGATCACTGTGGAAATCGAAGAGTTCAAGCAACAGGGTAAAACCCTGCATATTCATGCCTTGATCCTCGTCGAACGTGATGGCCAGAAAAAAATCATCATTGGCGACAAGGGCGAGCGCATCAAGCGTATCGGTACTGAAGCTCGCCGCGACATGGAGCTGTTGTTTGACTCCAAGGTCATGCTCAACCTTTGGGTCAAAGTCAAAGGTGGCTGGTCCGATGACGAGCGCGCCCTGCGTTCGTTGGGCTACGGCGACCTGTAAGCCTGTTTCATCCGGTGCGACTTGTCTGGTCGCACCGGCTCGACTGCCTGCCTTAGCTTTCCTAGAGCCACCTGAATGATCAGCGTGCCTATCGGCCAACCTGCTTACGTGTTGCACAGCCGGGCGTACCGTGAAAACAGCGCATTGGTGGACTTTCTTACTCCCCAAGGCCGGCTGCGTGCCGTGCTGCGTAATGCGCGGGGAAAGGCCGGCACGCTGGCCCGTCCGTTTGTGCCGCTGGAGGTCGAATTCCGTGGGCGCAGTGAGTTGAAAAACGTGGGTCGAATGGAAAGCGCCGGCGTTGCCAGCTGGATGGTGGGTGACGCGCTGTTCAGCGGGCTTTACCTGAACGAATTGCTGATCCGCCTGCTGCCAGCAGAGGACCCTCATCCTGCGGTATTCGATCACTACGCTGCAACGTTGCAGGCGCTCGCCGAAGGCCGGCCCCTGGAGCCATTGCTGCGTTCGTTCGAATGGCGCTTGCTGGATGATCTCGGTTACGGATTTGCATTGGACGTTGATATCAATGGCGAACCCCTGGACGCCAATGGCCTTTACCGCCTGCAAGTGGATGCGGGGCTTGAGCAGGTTTATCTGCTACAGCCCGGTCTGTTCAACGGCACCGAGTTGCTGGCCATGGCTGAAGCTGACTGGAGCGCCCCGGGTGCCTTGTCCGCCGCCAAGCGGCTAATGCGTCAGGCATTGGCTGTACATCTGGGCGGTCGCCCATTGGTTAGTCGTGAATTGTTTCGCAAGTCGTGATCAGGCTTTATGCTCACCGACCTGTTTCGATCATATTTCAGGAGACACCCGTGACTCAGAGCACTCGCATCCTTCTTGGCGTGAACATCGACCATGTTGCCACCTTGCGTCAGGCCCGTGGCACGCGTTACCCGGACCCGGTCAAGGCCGCGCTGGATGCTGAAGAAGCGGGTGCTGATGGTATTACGGTGCATCTGCGTGAAGACCGTCGTCACATTCAGGAACGCGACGTCCTGTTGCTCAAGGACGTGTTGCAAACCCGGATGAATTTCGAAATGGGCGTTACCGAAGAGATGCTCGCGTTTGCCGAGCGTATCCGTCCTGCTCACGTTTGCCTTGTACCGGAAACACGTCAGGAGCTCACCACTGAGGGCGGTCTGGACGTCGCCGGGCAAGAAGCTCGCATCAGGGCGGCGGTGGAACGCCTGAGCAAGATTGGCTGTGAGGTGTCGCTGTTTATCGATGCCGATGAACAGCAGATCGCCGCTTCAAAGCGTGTAGGCGCTCCGGCTATCGAATTGCACACGGGCCGCTACGCAGACGCTCAAACGCCCACTGAAGTCGCTGAAGAGCTGCAGCGGATCGCTGATGGCGTGGCTTTTGGCTTGAGCGAAGGTTTGATCGTCAACGCCGGGCACGGCCTGCATTACCACAACGTTGAGGCGGTAGCCGCGATCAAGGGCATCAACGAACTGAACATCGGCCACGCACTGGTGGCTCATGCGCTGTTTGTGGGCTTCAAGGCGGCCGTTGCTGAGATGAAAGCGTTGATTGTGGCGGCTGCTTATAAAGGTTAACCCCTATGTGTAGGAGTGAGCTTGCTCGCGATTCGCTATCAGCCGAAATGTGATTTGACTGGTCTGGCGCTATCGCGAGCAAGCTCACTCCTACAGGGGTAATAATTTAGATATCTACGGCTTGCGCCCCACAATCACTGCCCGCATCGGCGCAGGCAAGCCTTCTACGGTTTTGCTGTGGTCCTGCGGGTCGAGGAAGTCGCTTAACGACTGATAGCGCATCCATTCTGTGCTGCGTTGTTCCTCAACAGTGGTCACGCTGACATCCACGCAGCGCACGTCAACAAAGCCTGCGCGGCGAAGCCACAGTTCCAGGGCGGGCACTGATGGCAGAAACCATACGTTGCGCATTTGCGAATAGCGGTCTTCCGGGACGAGGACCTGATGCACGTCGCCTTCAACCACCATGGTTTCAAGCACCAGTTCGCCACCCTTGACCAGGCAGTCCTTTAGCGCCAGCAAGTGATCAATGGGTGATTTGCGGTGATAGAGCACACCCATCGAAAACACGGTGTCGAAGCCTTCAAGCCGCGCGGGCAAGTCTTCCAGAGCGAAGGGCAGGTGCCACGCCGGTAGCTCGGGAAGGTATTTCTGCATGGCCTGGAACTGGCAGAAGAACAACCAGTTCGGATCGACACCGATTACGCTGTCAGCACCAGCACCCAGCATGCGCCACTGGTAGTAACCGTTGCCGCACCCCACATCCAGCACCCGCTTGCCCTTGAGGTCGAGATGCGGCGAGACACGCGACCACTTCCAGTCTGAGCGCCACTCGGTATCGATGTGTACGCCGAATACATCGAACGGCCCTTTGCGCCATGGGGATAGTCCCATCAGAGCAGCGTGGGTTTGCGTTCGGGTTTCATCGTCGCAATCGACGTCCAGAGTAAAGCTGTCTTTAAGCTCTACACGGGTTGGCAGCAGATCCGGCAAGGCATTGAGAGCACCTTGCCAGCGCTCCAGATCACCATGACCTTTAGCCATTTTGGTATCGAGTTGAGCCTGCAGGCCGTTGGCCCATTCAGCCAGAGGAGTGCCCGCCAGACGGCGGACCAGTGGGGCAAGATCAATCATGGCAGGGCAATCAACGAGGCAAAGTTAAGGCACTGGAACCACGGGACCACCTTGGAAAAGCCCGCGTCGAGCAGGCGTTGGCGGTGTTCTTCGAGGCTGTCGGGTTTCATCACGTTTTCGATGGCGCTGCGCTTCTGGGCGATTTCCAGTTCGCTGTAGCCGTTGGCGCGTTTGAACGCGATGTGCAAATCGGTGAGCAAAGTGTGTTCTTGCTCATCAGTGAAACGCAGCTTTTCAGACAGAATCAGCGCGCCACCCGGCACCAGTGCCTGACGAATACGGCCTAGCAGCGCCAAGCGTTCTTCGGGCGCAATGAATTGCAGGGTGAAGTTGAGTGCCACCACTGAAGCGGGTTCGAACTCAAGGGCCAGGATGTCGCCCTCAATCACCTGCACCGGCAGTAACTCTTGGAACATCGAGTCCTGAGCGTTCAGGTATTCACGGCAGCGTTCGACCATGGCCGCTGAGTTATCAACAGCGATCACCTTGCAGCCGTCTACTCGTACATGGCGGCGCAAGGCTTGCGTCACAGCACCCAGTGAACTCCCCAAGTCATACAGGACACTGTCGGGTTGGGCAAATTGCGCCGACAGCACGCCAAGGTTTTCGACAATCGTTGGATAACCGGGCACCGAGCGCTTGATCATGTCCGGGAAGACCCGCACCACGTCCTCGTTGAAGGCGAAGTCCGGCACCTGGGCAAGGGGCTGGGCGAAAATGCGGTCTGGTTCTTTGCTCACGGTGGTTCCGGCGGGGGCTGAAAAGTGCGGCATTTTAGCCAAATCCGCGCCTCGGCCGAAACCTCATCTCATCGAACGACAGGAAATCCTGCTCAGTTGACGGTAATGGCGCAGTCGAAGGTCTGTTCCGGAGGGACTTCCGGTGCCCAGGGCTGTTGATAGACCATCAACAAACGCCCGGTCCCCGCCGTCGAGGCCTGGTAGCGCCAGACCGATTGCCCGGCACTGCCGACCGTGTTGCGGTCATCGGAGTTGCTGTAGACCTCAGGTCCGAGGCTACGCAGGATGGATGGCGCAGCGTCCTGGATTTGCCAGCGATATCCGGTGGTGGGCGAACTGGGAAGGCTCAAGATCAAGGTTTGCCCGGTTTTGAGAGGCAGCGGGCAGTCGCTTTGATCTTCGAGGGTGACGATGTGTTTGGGTTGTTGCGCGCACGCGGTGAGCAGCGACAGGCTTAGCAGGGCAAGCAGACGGGCAGGTGGCATGGTGGCTCCGGTCTTCGAACGAGACCGGAGCATAACCGATGAGTTGTGGGTGTGGGAGAGTGTTAGAGGGTGCGCCTCTGTGGGAGAGGGGCTTGCCCGCGATAGATATGACGCAAACATCAGTTAGATCGCGTTAGCTTTATCGCGGGCAAGCCCAGCTCCCACAAGGGTAATATCGCCCGTTAAAACAACACCTTCGCCACATCCGCAAAGCGCTTGGCGAAGTGCACGGTGATGCCTTCTTTCAGGTAGTCCGGCAGCTCTTCGAAGTTGCCGCGGTTAGGTTCCGGGAGGATCAGTTCATTGATCTTCTGGCGCCGCGCCGCGATGACTTTCTCTCGTACGCCGCCAATCGGCAATACATGCCCGGTGAGGGTCAGCTCACCCGTCATGGCCACGCCTTTTTTCGGCGCCTGGTTGCGGGCCAGCGACAACAGGGCGCTCGCCATCGTTACCCCTGCGCTTGGACCATCTTTCGGGGTAGCGCCTTCGGGAACGTGCAAATGCACGAACGCTTCGTCGAAGAAGGTCGGATCGCCACCGAATTGCTTGAGGTTCGAGCTGACGTAGCTGTAAGCGATTTCCGCTGACTCTTTCATCACGTCGCCCAGTTGCCCGGTGAGTTTGAAGCCACGATTGAGGGTGTGAATCCGCGTCGCTTCAATCGGCAGGGTCGCGCCGCCCATGCTGGTCCAGGCCAGGCCGGTGATAACTCCAGTGCCGGCCAACACTCGTTCGTTACGGAATACCGCCATGCCCAGCGATGCTTCAAGGTCCTTGGGGCCGATCTTGATGGTCGACTTGGGCTCATCAATCAACTTCACTACAGCCTTGCGTACAACTTTGCTCAGCTGTTTTTCAAGTTGCCGGACTCCGGCTTCCCGCGCATAACCTTCAATGATCGCGCGCAGCGCCGTGTCGCTGATGCTGAGGCTGCCCTTGGAGACACCAGCCTTCTCCAGCTGCTTGGGCCATAAGTGGCGCTTGGCGATGGCGAGTTTTTCTTCGGTGATGTAACCCGACAGACGAATGACTTCCATCCGGTCAAGCAGTGGGCCGGGGATTGAATCCAGGGTGTTGGCAGTGCAGACGAATAGCACTTTCGACAGGTCCAGACGCAGGTCCAGGTAGTGATCGAGGAATTCGACGTTCTGCTCCGGATCCAGGGTTTCCAGCAGGGCTGAAGCCGGATCGCCCTGGAAGCTCTGGCCCATCTTGTCGATTTCATCGAGCATGATGACCGGGTTCATGACTTCCATATCCTTGAGCGCCTGTACCAGCTTGCCCGGCTGGGCGCCAATATAGGTGCGACGGTGGCCCTTGATCTCGGCCTCGTCACGCATGCCGCCGACGCTGAAGCGATAGAACGGGCGGCCAAGCGATTCCGCAATCGAGCGTCCGACGCTGGTCTTGCCAACCCCAGGCGGACCCACCAGCAACACGATGGACCCGCTGATCTCGCCTTTATAGGCTCCGACGGCGAGGAACTCGAGGATCCGCGACTTGATGTCGTCCAGGCCCGCGTGGTGTTGATCCAGCACTTTACGGGCGTGCTTGAGATCCAGTTTGTCTTTGCCGAAAACACCCCAGGGTACTGAACTGGCCCAGTCCAGATAGTTACGGGTGACCGCATATTCCGGAGAACCGGTTTCCAGCACCTTGAGTTTGTTTATTTCCTCATCGATGCGCTTGCGGGCCTGCGCGGGCAGGGTTTTGCCTTCCAGGCGCGCTTCGAACTGTTCGATGTCGGCGCTGCGGTCGTCTTTGCTCAGGCCCAGCTCCTGCTGGATAACCTTGAGTTGCTCCTTGAGAAAGAACTCGCGCTGGTGCTCACCGATCTTGCGGTTTACCTCGGCGGAAATTTCCTTTTGCAGGCGCGCGACTTCGACTTCCTTACGCAGCATGGGCAGGACTTTTTCCATGCGTTTGAGCATCGGGACGCAGTCGAGGACCTGTTGTAGCTCGACACCGGTGGCGGAGGTCAATGCGGCGGCGAAGTCTGTCAGCGGCGACGGATCGTTGGGGCTGAAGCGATTGAGGTAGTTTTTCAGCTCTTCGCTGTACAGCGGGTTGAGCGGCAGCAGCTCTTTGATGGCATTGATCAAGGCCATGCCGTAAGCCTTGACCTCATCGGTCGGCTCGTTGGGCTGATGTGGGTATTCGACTTCCACCAGATAAGGCGGGCGATGATGCTTGAGCCAGGTTTTGATCCGTACCCGGCTAAGGCCCTGGGCGACGAACTGCAGTTTGCCGTTTTCACGGCTGGCGTGGTGCACCTTGACCAGAGTGCCGTACTCCGGCAAAGCCCCGGTATTGAAGTGCCGCGGGTCTTCAGGTGGCGTGTCCATAAAGAACAGCGCCAGAGAGTGGTGATCAGATTTGCTGACCAGCTCCAGTGTTTCGGCCCAGGGCTCTTCGTTGACGATCACCGGCAATACCTGAGCCGGGAAGAAAGGGCGGTTGTGAATCGGGATGATATAGACCTTGTCCGGCAGGTTCTGCCCAGGCAAAGCGAGCGTGGTGCTGCTGGAACTCAGCGTTACTTCGGGCTCGGCTTCTACGTCGTCTGGCAAATCTCGTGAGTCTGCTTGCTGGTCGCTCATGGGGCACCTGCACAATTGAACATGGTGCTTAGATGGGGCAGTCGCCCTCAGGTTTCAATGGCTCCTGTCGATAGCCTATTGAGAGGAAGGAAAAACAAGCCATTCATGGCGCCGGAACTACCTTTCGTCGAATCGTCATCGATGATGGCCAAATGCCTCTTCACAGTGCGTGATCTTCTGTCTCACCGCAGCTACTCTGCGTTGAGACCCTTCGTTGCCAAGGCTGGCGCTGTTTTATCCGGCTTTGCCGTTGTGGATTGAGGTTATGAGCAAATTATTGTCATTGATCGTTTCGAGCTGTGTCCTGGCTTTGTGTACAGCCTCGGCCTCGGCTGCCACGTTGACCGCCCGCGTGGTCGATCAGCAAGGCAAACCGCTGCCCAACGCCGTCATTACCCTGAAAGGGCCGCCGGGCAAGAGTGCTGTTGCGCTCAAAGCCGACATGGATCAGCGCGATCAGGAGTTTGTGCCGCGGGTTCTGGCAGTCCACAGCAACACGGAAGTCAAATTCCCCAACAGCGACAACATTCGCCATCAGGTTTATTCGTTTTCTCCGGCCAAGCGCTTTGAGCTGCGCCTCTACAGTGGTACTCCGTCTGATCCGCTGTTGTTCGACAAGCCGGGAGTCGTGGTACTGGGGTGCAACATTCACGACTGGATGGTCGGTTACATCTACGTTACCGATGAACCCTGGTTCGCCGTCAGCGATGCCAATGGTGTCGTGAAATTTGAGGATATGTCCGCAGGACATTACTCGGCGACGTTGTGGCACCCCAAGACCATTGATATGCAACCGGCCAGTGGTGGCGATTTTGATGTGCCTGCTGCCGGGTTGAGTAAGGATTTCAAGCTGGAAGTGGAGCCTGACGATGACGATAAGTCCTCGGCGCCTGCCCCTGACGCGTTCGGTGATGCTTTTCATAAAGCTGCCCACCAATGAACCTGCGTACCAGTTTTCAGGCGCGAATCGCCAGCGTGCTCATCGCGTTGCTGCTGGTGGTAGTCGTGGCGGTGTTTCTCGCCGTCAAGGCTGCAACCGGCGACGCTGTTCGCTCCCAGGCGCAAACCCAGCTGGAGGTGGGCGCTCGGGTATTCGCCGATGTGATGGACATGCGGGGCAAGCGGCTGCGTGATGGGGTGCAACTGGTTTCGGCTGACTTCGGGTTTCGCGATGCCGTCGCCAGTTCCGACGCTTCGACCATTCGTTCGGTGCTGCTCAACCACGGTAGCCGGATCAGCGCCAGTGACATGTTTCTGCTGGGGATGGATGGCACCGTCGTCGCCAGCACCATCCCGCAAATCGTTGAAGGTACAAAATTCCCGTTTGATCAGACCTTGCGTGATGCTCGTCGCAAAGGTCAGTCCATGGTGATCGTCCCAGGTGCTGGCGTACCTCATCTTCTGGTAGAGAGCACCGTTCTGGCACCTTTACCTATCGGTCGGGTAGTGATGGGCTTCAGCATGGATGCCGAACTTGCCCAGTCGTTGCGCTCACTCAGTGGTCTTGAGGTGTCGTTTCTCACCGTCGAGAACGGTGAGCCCGGGCATTTGATCAGCACGCAACCTGCCGAGCTGGACGCCAGCCTGATAGAGCTGATGCTCGACCCGGCTAAAAGTCGTGCGCACATGACCGAGCATGGTGGCCTCAGTTTCTTGAGCCAGACCATGGTGCTGGACACCATCGACGGAGGGCAGGAGCAGGTTTTTGCTCTGCTGCAAAGCCCGATTGATAAAGCGATGCTGGCCTTTGCGCCGCTGGACGAGAAGATTTTCTGGATCTCGATCATTGCGCTGCTGGCCTCGCTGATCGGCACTCTGGGGCTGGCCCGCAGTGTTTCCCAGCCAGTTCAGGAACTGGCGGAGGCCGCCAAGCGTATCGGTGAGGGCGATTATAAAACCCCTGTCACACTGGCTCGCAGTGACGAACTGGGGCAGTTGGCAGTGGCCATCAACACGATGCAGCAAGGCATCGCGGTTCGTGAAGACCAATTGGCCCACAACGCACTGCATGACCCTCTGACCGGTCTGCCCAATCGGGCCTTGGCGATGGAGCGTCTGAGCAGTTCCATTGCCGCGCAGCGGGCCATGACGCTGCTGTATCTGGGCATCGATAACTATCTGGCGATTAGCGACGCGTGTGGTGCTGCCGGTGTCGATCAATTGCTGCAGCAGATCGGCAAGCGGTTGCAGGATACCTTGCAACCAGGCGATACCCTGGCGCGTTTGACTGCCAATGAGTTTCTGGTTTTGCTGGACCATACGGGCAGCGACGGCGCGGTAGGCCGTGCGGATCGGCTGCAACGTTTGCTGGGGCAGCCTCAGCATGTGGATGGCAACGACGTAACGCTGGAATGCAGTATCGGCATTGCCAACTTTCCAGAGCATGCTTCGTCCTCTGACGAGTTATTCAGGCGTGCAGCCATTGCGCGTCAGGACGCGGCGAATCTGCCGGGCCGTTTGCAGGTTTATCAGGACGGTCGGGATCTTGCTCACCAGCGCCAGATCAGTTTGATTCGCGATCTGCGTCATGCCGCGAAAAATGGCGAACTCATGCTTCATTACCAGCCAAAGCTGGATATCCGGCAAGGAACTGTGCGTCAGGCCGAAGCCCTGTTGCGCTGGACACATCCGAAATTCGGCAACGTATCGCCGGCAGAATTCATCGTATTGGCGGAGCGCACTGGCAGTATTCACCTGCTGACCAATTGGGTCATCGAAGAGTCGATGCGCCAATTGGCCGAGTGGACAACGCGCGGCCTGTACTTGCAGGTTTCGGTGAATATTTCCGCCGATGACTTGCTCGGTGAACACTTGGTCGACCGCGTGATCAGGCTTCTCAGGCAGCATCAGGTACCCGCCGAGCAGTTGATTTTCGAAATTACCGAGAGTGCTGTGATGCGTGAGCCCGAGCACGCACTGGTCGTGCTAAATCGTCTGCGCGACCTGGGCATCAGCCTGTCGGTGGATGACTTCGGCACTGGCTACTCATCACTGGCGCACCTCAAGCGGCTACCGGTGCAGGAGCTGAAAATCGATCAGTCGTTCGTGCGTAATCTGGATGAAACC
Source organism: Pseudomonas maioricensis (assembly GCF_022790535.1). Taxonomy (GTDB): domain Bacteria; phylum Pseudomonadota; class Gammaproteobacteria; order Pseudomonadales; family Pseudomonadaceae; genus Aquipseudomonas; species Aquipseudomonas maioricensis. Next base: position 184,002 of record NZ_LOHG01000006.1, on the reverse strand, counting down.
AGCGAAGACGCGGTGATCGTGCGCTCTACCATCGAAATGAGCCATAACCTTGGGCTCAAGGTGGTCGCCGAAGGCGTTGAATATGAACACAGTCTCAAGTTACTGGAGCGCTGGCACTGCGATACGGCTCAGGGTTACCTGATCAGCCGTCCACTCCCCGCAGTCGCCTTCGAGGCCTGGATGGCCAAGTCCTTGTCCTCACCCAGCCTGATGGTCCATTGAGCTATGAATTACAAATATTCGGTCGTGCTGAGCTGTGTTCTGGGCGCCTTCATGCCAGTTGCAGAGGCTGACAACGGTCGTTTGATTGCGACCGGAGGCGCTTCCAGTATCGAGGGGGCGGCGGGCGGCGGTATTACGCCGTGGGCCGTGCTGACCGGTTATGGCGAACAGGGCGAGTGGGGCACCAGCGTCTTTGCGACCCATGTCGACCTGCCGGATTACACGCTGGACGTAGCAGGCATGTCGGTCGCTTATGGCAACCGCGTGGAATTGTCTTACGCCCATCAGCGTTTCGACCTTGGGACGCTGCAAAGAGATTTGAGCTTGCCGGAAGACAACCTGACCCAGGATATCTTCGGTGTGAAGGTGCGATTGTTTGGTGACTTGATCTACGACACCTTGCCGCAAGTGTCGTTGGGTATTGAGTACAAGAAGCAGAATGACTTCCTGATCCCCAGCCTCATTGGCGCCAAGCGTGATTCGGACGTCGAGGGTTACCTGACTGCCAGTCGTCTGTTCATGGGGGCGGCGTTTGGTTACAACCTGGTGGTCAACGGCGGTGTGCGTTACAGCCGCGCCAATGAAACCGGTTTGCTGGGCTTCGGTGGTGATCGTCGCGATACCCGCAGTGTGCTCAAGGAGGGGTCGGTCGCTGTGCTGTTCAATCCGCACTGGGCTGTGGGTGTTGAGTATCGTGAGAAACCGGACAACCTTTCTTTTGCCGGTGAGAGCGATTGGGCTGATTTGTTTGTGGGCTATTTCCCTAACAAGCATCTCTCCGTGGTGCTGGCTTACGCCAAGCTAGGAGAAATCGCTACGCTTGAAAACCAGAACGGGGCCTATCTGTCCATTCAGGGGAGTTTCTGATCATGCGCCTGCTGAGCTGGTTTCTGTTTGCATTGCTGGTCGGTTGTGCTCAACAACCGCCCAAGGATGACAGTCTTTACCAAGCACTGGGGCAGCGTGCCGGCATTCAGCGCATTGTCGAAGGCTTGCTCATCACTTCGGTAAAAGATAAGCGTATCGGCGAGCACTTCAAGAAGATCGATATCGTGCGGCTGCGTGACAAGCTGGTTGAGCAGTTGTGTGTTGAAGCGGGTGGCCCGTGTAAGTACACCGGTGACACTATGGCTGAAGCCCATAAGGGCCAGAAACTGACGCGCAGTGATTTCAATGCCCTGGTTGAAAACCTGATTGACGCCATGGATGCCGAAGGTATCTCAGTACCCAACCAGAATCGATTGATCGCCCGGCTTGCGCCGATGCGCGGTGACGTGATCGAGAAGTAAATCGACGCAAAACTCTAAAGGGGATGATACCTGTGGGAGCAGAGCTTGCTCGCGATAAGGCTGGACGCAATCTAATTTGAACCGCATCCAGCCTTATCGCGAGCAAGCTCTGCTCCCACACAAAAAAGGCGGCCCTCTTTCGATGGCCGCCTTTTTCATTGCATCAGCGAAACATCAATCCGGCAGTTTGAACGCCATCACGTAGTCGCCTTGCTTGGTGCCCAGCGAACCGTGACCGCCTGCAACGACCAGCACGTATTGCTTGCCATCCTTGCCGGTGTAGGTCATCGGTGTGGTTTGCGCGCCTGCTGGCAGGCGGCCTTCCCACAACTGCTTGCCGTTACGAACGTCGTAGGCACGCAGGTATTGGTCCAGGGTACCGCTGAGGAACGCTACGCCACCGGCAGTGGTAAACGTGCCGCCCAGGCTTGGAACACCCATGGACAGTGGAATCGGAACCGGCGAGCTGTCACGCACGGTGCCGTTCTTGTGCTTCCAGATAGTCTGATGGTTGGTCAGATCAACCGCTGCGACATAACCCCAGGCCGGTGCCTGGCACGGCAGGCCCATCGGCGACAGCAGCGCTTCGAGGATTACGCCATATGGCGCGCCTTTGTTCGGCTGTACACCTTCAGTTTCGCTCTTGCGACCAGGGCCGCCTTCGACTTCTGCCGCGGGCACCAGCTTGGAGCGGAAGGCCATGTAGCTTGGATTGACGAAAGCAATCTGACGCACCGGATCAACCGAAATACCGCCCCAATCGAACACGCCGAAGTTACCTGGATAGACGATCGAACCTTGCAGCGATGGCGGCGTGAACGGGCCGTCGTAGCGCAGCGATTTGAAGTCGATCCGGCACAGCGCCTGATCGAATGGTGTCACACCCCACATGTCGCGTTCTTTCAACGGCGGCGGCATGAAGTTCAGGTCGGACTTGGGCTGGGTTGGCGAGGTGCGATCACCCGCTACTGCGCCTTGCGGAACCGGTACTTCATTGATCGGGATGATCGGCTGACCATTGCTGCGGTCCAGCACGTAGATGCTGCCCTGCTTGGTCGATACCAGTACCGCTGGCTTGATGCCGTCGGCGGTTTTCATGTCCATGAGGGTCGGCTGCCCGCCCACGTCCATGTCCCACAGGTCATGGTGAGTCAGTTGCATGTTCCAGCGGACTTTGCCGGAAGCGATGTCCAGGGCCACGATACTGGCGCTGTACTTCTCTGACTCGTCAGTACGGTCGCCGCCCCACTGATCCGGAGTCTGGTTGCCCATCGGCAGGTAAAGCATGCCGAGTTTTTCGTCGACGGCGAACATCGACCACATGTTGGGCGAGTTGCGAGTGTAGGACTGACCTTCTGCAAGCGGGGTCGTATCGTCCGGGTTGCCGCTGTCCCAGTTCCAGACCAGACGGCCCGTATGAACGTCGAACGCGCGGATCACGCCCGAAGGCTCATCAACCGAAACGTTATCGGTGACGTGGCCGCCAATCACCACCAGGTCCTTGGTCACGGCAGGTGGCGAGGTGGAGTAGTAACCGCCCGGGGCGAAAGTACCGATGTTGGCACTCAGGTCGATGGCGCCTTTGTTGCCGAAGTCTTCACAGACTTTGCCGGTGTCGGCGTTCAGTGCGATCAGGCGAGTGTCGGCCGTTGGCAGGAAAATACGACGCGGGCAGGCATTGGCCGTTGCTGGTGCAGCTGGTGTGGCCGGGCTTTGCGCCGGTGCCGCTGCATAAGCGGCGTCATCGTGGTACGACACGCCACGGCAGGTCATGTGCGCCCAGCCTTTGAAGTTGGCTGCGTTCTGGGTGCTGATCTTCGGATCGTAGCGCCAGATTTCCTTGCCGGTGTCCGGATCAAGGGCAATCACCTGGCTGTGCGGTGTACACACGTAAAGCATGCCGTTGACCTTCAGCGGCGTGTTCTCGGCAGTGGTTTCACCCGGATCGTTCGGCCCCGGAATATCGCCCGTGCGATAAGTCCAGGCCGGAACCAGTTTGCTGGCGTTGTCCGGAGTGATCTGTGCCAGTGGCGAGTAACGGTCACCGAAGCCGGTGCGCCCGTAGGACTGCCAGTCGCCATCAGGCATGGCTGGCGCGGCACTGGTGGTGCCCGCAGTGTCACGGTCCAGTTGACCCTTGATTTCACCGGGGTTGGTGAACTGGCTGGCCAGCGCAGTGAGGCCTGCCAGCACTACGGCGACGGTCAGTGCGCCGGTGCCTTTACCGCCAGGCTCGCCACGCAGGACGGGGCGGCGGAACCATGGCAGCAACATGACGATGCCCAAGGCAAACCACAACGCCAGACGTGGCACCAGTTGCCACCAGTCCAGACCCACTTCCCACAATGCCCAGACGGTGCTGGCGAACAGGATCAGTGCGTACAAGCCGAATGCCGCACGGCGTCCGGTGATGAGCAAAATGCCCGTCACCGCGAAGCCAATGCCTGCCAGCAAGTAATACAGCGAACCGCCCAGTTGCAGCAGTTTGACGCCCAGGCCTAGCAGGATCAGGCCCATCAGCAGTATCACCAGCCCGAGCAACGTCGGTAGCAGGCGATTTTTACTCAAAGCACCGTCAGTGCTCATAGTGTGAATCTCCAAGGACAGATTTAAGTGATGAAGCTTTGTTATTCGCGCAGGATTCGCTGAGGAATTGCCTGCAATACTTTGAAACTAGTCGTTGATACGAACTAATGACAGCAGAAATCAGCCGTCGGTCAGAACGATGACTGAATTTTTAGCCCCGCCACCAACGCATCGTCCACCTTGTCCACTCCACCGGGATGGCGAACGAACTGCAGATTCGGGCGCACCGTCAGCCAGTTGGTCAGGTGCACGCCGTAATACAGCTCTGCGTTGTATTCGGTGTCCTGCAGGGGTGTGAATGCCGGATCGTTGTAGTCGAAAACAGCGGCCGCCTGATTACGCGCGGCGGCATTTTTGCGGTAGGCAGGGTTGACGTGGATGCGCGAGACGGCGAGGCCGATATCATCTTTGGGACGAGCGTCGAACGGACCTTTATAAAACGCGCCGACGGCGACGTAGTTGTCGACCATGTTGGTCTTCTTGTCGTGCATCGTGCTATTGGCGAACACGCTCAAGCCGCGGCTTTGATCGCCGTCCCTGCTGGTCACCTGCTGCAGCAGGTTCAACCACATGCCGTGTTTGCTCGAAGCACTGCGATAAGTACCGTCAGTGAGCGCTGCCGGCTGGCCATTGCTGTTCTTGTAAACGTCCTGGCTGTCGGCGGTGCTGTAGTAATAACCGGCGCGGTACTCGCCTGGCAGACCGTTCACCTTTGGCGACCAGACCAGTTCTACCGGTAAGACGGCGCCTTGGGTGCCGCTGCCGCTGAGCTTGAAGCCGTTATCGTTTTCCAGATTTGACGGGTTCTGCTCGAACGCGCCGATCTGGGCGAAGAACTCGGGAGTGATCTGGTATTTGATGCGCATCGCCCATTGGCTGACCGGCCAGTTGTAAACGGTGCCGCCGTCCCAGTTACCGACTTGAGAGCCGCACAGTGAGAGGTTCTGGAAGTCGCAGGGGAAACTGCCGAAGTCTTCGCCCTGATTGAATCGGCCCAGCTTGATACTCAAGGCCTGATCAAAGAATTTTTGCTGATACCACAGCTGCGTCAGGCGGGTAACGCTGCCACGCCCCCAGACTTCTTGTGACGAAGACAGCGTGCCAGTGCGCGGGTCGCTGACCCGGTCGTTGCTGATGTTGTCACCGTTGCGGTTGGTCACGGTCAGTTGAAACTCTGCATCGTGCCAGCCGAGAATCTTCTGTAGATCGAGGTGAGCGCCGAGGGCGTATTGATCGCTGTAGCGCACTGCGTTGTCGTGGCTGTAACCACCGTGCAGGTTGGAACCCATTTCGGCGGTGTAGTCGAGTTTGAAGTCGTAGCCTTGTTGCGACAGCTCGGTGCGTTTACCGCCCCAGTCGCCCAGCATCCATGGCGAATCACTATCAAATGCCGGGGCGGCTTGAACACAGCTGGCAAGGCCTGCAGCGGCGAGCCCACAGAGCCCGGCAGTAAAGCGTCGGCGTGAAGGGAAGGGCAGGGCAATAGCCAAAAAACGTATCGGGTCGGCAGACATAGGTATCGTTCTTTTGAGTTATTTGAAAAAAAGGCGTGCGGCGCTATGCCGCGGTTTCGCAACGTATTTAGAGGTTGCAAAATCGGTTCAGCTGGCAGGTTGTAATGATAGGGGGCTATCGAGTTCGTAAAAAGCAACAAAACTGACATGGATCATTGCGGGGATTGCAACAGTGGAAGGGCGGTCTGTTGGAGCGAGGGGCGCGAAATACCGTCACGCGGTGTCTCGTTACTATCGATGTATTGCCTTCGCGGGCAAGCCTCGCTCCAACAGGTTTTACACCACCCTGTAGGAGCTGCCGAAGGCTGCGAAAGCGGTGTGTCAGACAGAATGCGATCGCAGCCTTCGGCAGCTCCTACAAGGCGATCGACGCAGATTTTTACCGCCCGCACATTGCGCGCGGGCGGCTTTGGATCTAATCAGAACGTCGTCCGTAACCCCACTTCAACACTGCGCCCCGGCGCCGGGGCGATGTCGCGCAGGATCGAGCTGGCGTAGCGCACGGTCTGGTTGGTCAGGTTCTCGCCGTTGACGAAAGCCAGCCACTGGCTGCCACCCAGATCAAACTTGTACCCCGCGCTGGCTCCAAGCGTCGTATAGCCATCAGTCCCGCTCTCGTTATCCGGCACGCGACGCTGAGCGCTGGCGTGTTCCACATCGATCCGGGCCTGCCATTTGTCCAGTTCCCACAACAGGCCGCTGTTCAAACGCAACGGCGCTATACGAGGTAACGCTTCGCCAGTGTCTAGGTTCTTCGCTCGGGTGTAATCGCCGGAAAGCTCCAGTGCCAGGCTACCGTACTGGTTTTGCCCCAGCTTCCAGTGATCTTGTGCCTCAACGCCACTGAACCGCGCCCGAACGCCCGAGTAGTTATATTCGGGAATGCCATCTGCGTCTTCTTCGCCGTCGTCATCCAGCGTGCGACCTGTGCCCAGCAAACCAATGTAATTGGAGAAGTGGCTGTAAAACACACCAACGCTGCCTTTGTGGGTGCCATTGTCAAAGCGTAAGGCCAGATCGCTGGATACCGCTTTTTCTTTGGACAGACCTGCATCGCCGCGCTCGTAAGTGCCGGTCGCGACGTGTGCGCCGTTGGCGTATAGCTCATAAAAGGTCGGTGCGCGTTCGGTATATCCCAGGGTTGCGGCAAGTGACCAGATCGGGTTCAAGGTGTAGACAGCACCCGACGACAGGCTTCCAGCGGTGAAGCTGCTGGAGTTTTCTGCGTTGGCGAAGCGCTCGTTGCCTTTGGCGTCAGGGTCGACAGTGGTGTGTTCGATGCGACCGCCCAGGCTCAACTTCAGCCGCTCGGTGGCTTGCAGCTCTTCGAGGATGAACAGCGCGCCCGCGTCAGTATCCGTCTGCGGCACGAACGCTTCTTCGCCCAGCGCAGAGAATTCGCCACGGGTAACTTGCGCGCCGACCACGCCTTCAAGCGGGCCAATCGGTTGATGACGCGCTTCAACGCGGGCCTCATAGCCCTTGTTCTTGAACGTGGTGCCGACTTCACCGCCTTCGATCTCGCGGTGCTCGTACTCGGTATAACCCGCGTCAAGTTTCACTGAACTGAAGGGGCCCGACAGGTTGCGGATTTCCGAAGCAAACGCATAGTGCTGCTGCTCCATGCGGATGCGTACATCTTGTTCGGCAGGCGATCCGTAGTTGGAGTCATAGTTGCTGTAGGACACACCCGCGTAGCCATCGTCCCAGGTATAGGAGCCGCCGACCGCGCCACCATCCTGTCGACCGTCGCTGTTGCTCAGGCGGTGTTTCTTGTCGTTACCTTCCTCGGCTGCGCGTTGCTCGCTGGTACGGGCATAGCCAGGGATGCGCAGGTCGTTGAACTCGCGGGCATTGGCGTCGATGTGCAAAGCGAACTGGCCATTACCGGCTTCAAGTTTGCCCGCGCTGCTTCGCGTTGTGTCCGCGCCTCCGTAACGCAGTTCTCCTGCGCCATGGATACCTTCAATGGCTTCGGTCGGGATACGGTTGTCGAAGGTGTTAACCACTCCACCGATGGCATTGCCGCCATACAACAACGCGGCCGGGCCACGAACGATCTCGATGCGTTCGACGTTCACCGGGTCCAGCGGAACCGCGTGGTCATAGGACAGGGACGATGCGTCCAGTGCGCCCACGCCGTTGCGCAGGATGCGAATCCGGTCGCCATCCAGGCCGCGAATGATCGGCCGACTGGCTCCCGGCCCGAAATAGGAAGACGAAACTCCCGGCTGTTTGTTGAGCGTTTCACCCAGGCTGCCTTTTTGCTGCAACGTCAGATCGTCGCCTTCAAGCACTGTTGCCGGGGATGCCAATTGGTCGCTGCCCAGTGGGTTGGCGGTAATGACCTGCGGCTGCAGATCAACGGTGTTGGCGGCGTGGGCAGGTGAGACGAGCAGCATGGCAGCTGCCAGTGGCGTGAGGTGCCAGAGCAAGAAATTGGAGGGACGAGACATGCGGAATTCCTTGAGCCGAGCGCGTTCTGAGGCGCCCTGCAAAGCGTTGATATCAAGTGAGATGGATAACTGTTGTTACAATATAACATCTCTTTATCGGCTGAAAGAGGAACTTTTCGGAAACGTCCTACGCTCTCGGTAGGCGGAAGCTGACTGCCGATACAAAGACTTCGCACGCTAAGCTCTTCCCGCTGTCTGAAGGCTCGGCTAAGGTGCGCAGCTTCCGGGAAGTGCCCCTATCCATTCAGCATGAAGGTTTCGCATGACTACACCCCACTCCAACCCTTTGCACGGTGTAACGCTGGAACAGATCCTTAACGCTCTGGTTGAGCATTACGAGTGGTCAGGCCTGGCTGAACGCATTGATATTCGCTGCTTCAAGAGCGATCCAAGCATCAAGTCCAGCCTGACGTTTCTGCGCAAGACGCCTTGGGCCAGGGAGAAGGTCGAGGCGTTGTACGTGAAGTTGCACCGCAGTAAAGGCTGGTAATTTCGCCCGGTTCGAAGGCTGGGTTTCAAGGAACAGTGATGTACTTCCAATACATGAAAAGTGCGCAAGGACAGCGCTGTTACACGATGATTGCCGCGTGCCTGGGATGGTCAGGGCTGGCCATTCAGCTCTACCTTATTTTCATCGCGCGCTGGGCCGATGATGCGAGCTTGATAGGTGGGCTGGTACGGTTTTTCAGCTTCTTTACGGTGTGGAGTAACACGCTGGTGGCGGTTGTGCTGACCAGCGCACTCACCGGCAGACGTTCCCCGGCGCATCGCTTTTTCCAGCATCCCGTGGTGTGCAGCGGTATTGCCGCAAGTATTGTGCTGGTCGGCCTGGCCTACAACGTGCTGCTGCGGCATCTCTGGCAACCGGAAGGCTGGCAATGGGTCGCCGACGAACTGCTTCACGATGTCATGCCGCTGGCGTTTCTGCTGTATTGGTGGCTGTACGTGCCGAAGGGAATGTTGCGGATCGAGCATGTGCTGCTGTGGATTCTCTACCCTGTCATCTATTTCTCTTACGTGCTGCTGCGCGGCAGTTCCATTGGCGATTACATGTACCCGTTTATCAACGTCGGCAACATTGGTTATGTGCAGGCGTTTACCAATGCGGGTGGGGTGCTGATCGGTTTTATCGTGATTGCGCTGGTGTTGCTTGGGGTGGACAGGTTACGCGCCAAGTGCTGAATCTGTAGGAGCGCCCCGGTGTCTTGCACCGCACGGTCTCGCGGCAAACATAGGATCTGTAGGAGCTGCCGGAGGCTGCGCTCGCGGTGTATCAGCAGAAATGCTTCGCAGCCTTCGGCAGCTCCTACAGAACATGCATTTTTGCATGTTGTTTGATGAGCGCTATGCGTCCATCAGCCCTCATCACTCCCATCCAGTCGCCAGTAACCCGCAGCCTTGACGAACTCCTCTTCCAGTCCGAATTCGCCAAGTAATACCCGGCGCAGCTTGCGCGACAGCAGCGATTCAGTCGCAACCCAGGCGTAGAGTTTGCCTTCAGGCATTTCCAGGCGGCGGGTGACGTCCACCAGATCCTGTTCGCCTCGCACGATCCAGATCACGTCAACCTGCGCTTTGCTATGAAAAACCTGCTGCTCAGTGGAGTCCGCAACTTCTACGACGACCAGCGCGCTGCGATTGGCTGGCAGCTCTTCTAGGCGTCGGGCGATGGCGGGCAAGGCGGTTTCGTCGCCGATCAGCAGATAGCTGTCGAATATATCCGGCACGATCATCGAACCGCGTGGCCCGGCGATGTTCAGAAACTGACCCGGTTCAGCCTGCGCTGCCCAGGTCGCTGCCGGGCCGTCGCCGTGCAACACGAAATCAATATCCAGCTCGCCGCTCAGCGCATCGTAACGACGTGGCGTGTAGTCGCGCATGACCGGTTTTGGTCCGTCGCTGGGTGAACCCGGTACAAAGTTATCCAGCGCGGCCTGTTCTTCGGGCGTGGTAGCGAAAATCAGTTTTACGTGGTCATCGGTGCCCAGACTGATGAAGCCGGTCAGGTCCGGACCTCGCAGGGTAATCCGGCGCATTTTGGGGGTGATATCGGTTACACGTAGCACTTCCAGCTTGCGGCGTTTGATCTCATGGCTGACACGGTGGATGGATTGCTGTGAATTCATACCGGCTTCTCCGAGTTGACGTGGGGGCCATCGACGATGGCTTTGGCGGTGTTATTGAGCAGATCTCGAACCCGGAGGATTTCTTCCGGGCTCCAGCGACCGTGGTGCAATTGCAAGGCGTGACGCAGGTTGTGCACGGCTTCATGGATTTCAGCGGGGCGGTCGTGGCCGCGCAGTGATCGCTTACTGACGTCGATCCGCATGCGCACGCCATCCAGCGCGATTTTCTGCTCAGCCAGTGAAGCGCGACCGGCGTCGGTTGCGGCGTAATGTTTCTTGCCACCCTGAGCATCGCCTTCAATCAATTCGCTTTCTTCAAGGAAGGTCAGGGTGGGATAGATCACCCCTGGGCTGGGGCTGTAGGCGCCATCGAACATGCCTTCGATCTGGCGGATCAGGTCGTAGCCATGGCAAGGCTGCTCGGCGATCAACGCCAGCAGCAGCAATTTCAGGTCGCCAGGTGCGAACACCCGGGGCCCGCGCCCGCCGCGTTCACGGCCTGGGCGTTTCTCAAAACCATCCCGTCCATCGCCATGCTGGCGATGAGACGGACGATGGTCGTTGTCGTGAGGGTCATCACGCATTTCTTCATCTCCTGTTACACGTTAGATATACCTTAAGATATATCTTTACGATTGCGCAAGGGATAAAGACGAACGGTTCTCGTTTGCTACTTGGCAGCCGTGCGTAGGCACAGTCGCGCTGCAAACACGGACCCTGTAGGAGCGAGCTTGCTCGCGATGGAGGCAGCCCCGGCGATGAATTTGTCGGCCAGGTAACCGAATCGCGAGCAAGCTCGCTCCTACAGGGGCTTTGTGAAGGCTGCGATGGAGGTTTTCATAATCAATGAGCTACATGAGCCCTGTTTTACAGAGCGTATGGCCACCCGGCTCCAGATACGGATTCAGAATCGGCGCCATGCCCTTGAGGACCTGCACCGGCAGTGCAGAGGTGAACCGGAAACCCTCTGCGGCCCGGCCGGGTACGAAGGCCGTCAGGGTGCCGAAGTGGTTATCGCCCAGATAGAACACAAAAGTCGCCGTACGGTTGATCGCCCGCGAGCTGAGGATGCGTCCGCCTGAGCCAATACTTTCGATGCGGTTGTCGCCGGTCCCGGTCTTGCCGCCCATTGCCAGGATGGAGCCATCCTGCAACTTGAAGCTGCCGTGTACTCGCTTGGCGGTGCCGCTGTCGACGACTTGTGACAGCGCTTCACGCATGGCCGCGGCGACCTCGGAGGGCAAGACGCGCTGGCCCAGTTCCGGATTGTTGGCCAAGCGTGTTTCGTAAGGTGTATCGGCAGCAAAATGCAGGCTGTCGATGCGCAGGGTTGGCAGGCGGATACCGTCGTTCTGAATGATGCCAATCAGCTCAGCCAGCGCTGCGGGGCGGTCGCCGGAGCTGCCAATGGCGGTGGCCAGTGAAGGCACCAGATGGTCGAACGGATAGCCCACGCGCTGCCAGCGTTGATGAATATCGAGAAAGGCCTCGACCTCCATCATGGTGCGAATCCGGCTGTCCCGAGCGCTCTTGTGACGACTCTTGAACAGCCAGCCATACACTTCCTGACGCTCATGGCGGCTGGCGGCAACGGCGTCCTTGAATTGCGCTTCCGGGTGCTGCAGCAAGTAACCCACCAACCACAGATCCAACGGGTGAGCCTTGGCGATGTAGCCCTGATCCGGCAGGTTGTATTTGCCCGGCCCGTAGCTTTCATAGAGATCGGCCAAGCGTTTCTCGCTGAGCTTCGGCCCGACTTTTTCCTCAGTCATGTGCGCGCGAATAAACGTGTTGAAATTGGCCTGACTGGCACCCGGCAGCAGATAACGGTGCACGGCCGCGAGCCTTATCGGCGTCGGGTTAATACCATCCAGGAAGGTGTCGAGCCGTTCCTGAGTGGTCTTGTCCTTGTAGCGTTTCCAGAAGCGCAGCAGGAACACCGAGCCTTCCCGGTCAGCGAAGCGGCTCAGGTATTCCTGACGGCGCGGATCGTCGTCATCCTTGAGCAATTCTGCGCTGTTGTTCGGTCCCTGGTAGGTGCTGTAGCGCACGACGTCGCGCATCAGGCGGATGAACGGCAGGTTGATCGACTCACGCAACGATTCGCGCAAGGTCGGCAGGCGGTTGTCGTCTTCCTTGCGAAAGTTATTGAAGTGATGCATGCCGCCGCCGGTGAAAAAGCTCTCCGCCGGGCTGGCCGAATAACGCCGGTCCAGAGCCGCCGAGAGCATCTTCGTCAGGTCACGATCCTTGTTCTGCATCAGGTAATCCAGTGCCCAGCGTGTCAGGCGATCCTGATCGGCTACGGGCTCTTTTCCGAGTGCACTGAGACTCTGTGCCGCGTAACGGTCATGCAGCTCGGCAATGATTTCCAGGTAGGTGGTCAGCACCCGTAACTTGGCTGTAGAGCCCAGCTCGAGCTTGCTGCCTTCATTGATGTCAAACGGCTGATCGGTGCTGTCGGTCTGCACCCGAACTCTGGAACCGTCCGGGCCGCGTTCAAACAGGGTGAAGCTGTAACGAACCTGAGTGGTACTGGCGGGCGTCAGCAAGCGTTCGCCCAGCAGCCCGACCTGCGCAGCAAAGGCCGGGTCCGCCAGATCACGCAGGTACTGACTGACACTGTTCTGCAGCTCGCTTTGCAAGGTGCTGGTGGCCGACAGATCCAGTCGATCGAGATCGTACAGCGGGCGATTGAGCAGTGCCGACAGCCGACTGCGGGCAACGCTGATCCCCTTGTTGGTCTCGATGGGCTGAATAGTCGGTTGCTCCACCCAGTTGCGATAGCTCAGATCCGCTTTAAGCGCTGCGTTGGCCAGAGCGCTATTGATCACCTGATTCTGGGCCAGCAGACGAATGTGGCTGTCCGTCAACTCAGCCAGCTCCGCACGACCTTTAGCCAGATAGTGCGAGGGCCGACGTTGAGCGATAACCAGCGATAGCACCTCACGTAAGGCCAAGCCTCGCTCAGCAAGATTTTGCGGGTCGCTGGCGTTGGAAGTCAGTACCCGATTGGTCTTGACGAAGTCCGCGCCATACCAGACCCGTAAACCCTCCGCCATGCCATGCACTTCGCCATGCCCCGGCACTGCCGACAGCGGCACGCTGTTGAGGTAATCACGCACCACTCGTTGCCGTGCCTCCAGGGTCTGCTGGCCCGGTTGGTAGGCACGCACGCTGGCGGAAATCATCTGCCGAAGCTTTTCCGAACCCGACAAGGTGAGGCCATCGGGGGAATGCCGGTACTTCTCCAATTGCGTCGCCAGCGTGCTACCTCCGGCAGATTGACCCGGCAAACCGATCAGCTTCGACACCTGGGAAATCGCCGCCTTGGCAAACCGAGGCCAGTCCACTGCCGGGTTGGCCATGGGCTGCTGTGGATCAAGCAAGTCCCGGTTTTCGATGAACAGCAGACTGTGCACCAAAAGGGGCGGGATCGCGGCGAAGGTCGGGTAGAACTGTTGTGGGTAACGGAACTGGTAGAGGTCGATTCCGCGGCAGTCAGTGATCGACAGGCCCGCCTGAATCTTCTCCTCATAAGGGACGAAGAAGCCACGCTTGCTGTAGTCGAGCAAATCCGGAGAAAACCTGACCTGTTCGGTAATCAGGTAGTCGCGCTTGAGCAGGCGCGGCAGGAACTCATTCAGCGATGAATAGCCCAGGCGTTTATCGAAGGGGCCGTCGCCAGGGTAAAGCATCGAATCACTGGGGCCAGGATGCATCGAGTAGCTCAGCTTTGCCGCAAACCGACTGAATTCCAGTGCCTGCAACCGCGAGCTGCGTGACTCGATCACCATCGCGACGGCCAGCGCCGCAATCCCCATGAGCACTAATACCCAGAATACGCGCCACACGTAACTTTTGCGGCGAGGGGCTTTCGGCATGGGGGCGCGGTCACTACGGTCCGCTGTAATCACCGTCTGTTTCGTATCTGCATGCCGTAAAACGCCCATTTCGATTGGCCCGGTTAAACCTGTTAATCGCACCTGACTCAAGCTTAGTCGCTGACCGGGATTGCGGGAAAAATTGTCCAGGGCTGAGGGCGCTTCCTGAGTAGCAACAGGCTGTGGATCAATCCCTGGCTTTGCTTGACTCAGGCCGCAGGTCCATCAGCGGCTCTTTCGGTTTATCGGCAAGGGGCTGGATTTGATAAACCCCTGTGGTGATGAATTTTTTTCGCATCATGACGTGACTGTTCCTGATCTTCCCTACAGGTTTAGCCCGTTAGTGAGGTGTTGTGTTGTAGGACTAATACCCTGGTTTTGCTGTTTAAGTAGGACCTTTCTGATTTTGATTGTTTAGTATTGACTCGCATATTAAACGCTGATTATGTCAATTTTGTCAGTGGCATTACGCCCTGCAATAATTATGTGTATTCATATTCAGGAAGTATCATGAAAAAGAACAGGAAGTTAGTTCGCAGTACACTCGCGTCCGCAATTTTATTGGCGATCTCTTGTCACGTATGGGCAAAGACTGGCTGTGAGGAGCCTATGGCTCCTCCAGCGATTACTGAAGAGCAGCATGAAGTTGTTGACGTCTCGGCGGTAGTCATCCCGGAAACACAAGTCTCGGTTGAACCGGTGGCCTGTGATGAACCGGCGGTGCCTACAGCCGTTGCAGAAGAACCGCATGAAGTTGTTGAGGTACCCACGGTTGCCATCCCGGAACCACAGGCTCCGGTTGAACCCGTTGACTGTGACGAACCGACGGCGCTTGCCGAAGAGCAGCACGAAGTCGTTGAAGTGCCGACGGTTGTCATTCCGGAACCACAAGCTCCGGCTGAACCCGTTGTGGTACCTGAGGTTGCGCAGGAAGTAGATGAGCCGATGTTCACAGAGTTATCTGACAAGCTTCATCAGATAACACAGACGCTGACCAATACAGCGTCTGTGCATCATTACAGCTTTGTCTCGGTTCGTGGGCAGGACGTGATGCTGGGAACACCGGAGCTGGAAACGTTCAACAAAGTGTGGAAACTTGAGTATCAAGTCGACGGCCGGAAATGGGAGTTGAAGAGGCACACGACTCCTAACGCACATCGCGGTTTGAAACCGGGGTCGGTGGTTAATGTCCGGATCAGTGCGGTGGAAGGGGCGAAAGTTGAAAATGCACCTTATAAGATTGTGCTGGGTTCTTATCCGCATATGAGCTATGACCTGCATCATGAGAAAGGGTTATTGCGTTTTCCTTATGATTTCGAATCGCCCTTTTTTATTGCGACTCAGGCTGTGGAGAAAGCTTTACTGGAGGTCAAATTTTGGGACTCCAAAAATGCGCCGCTGGAAGGAGGTGTATTGAATTTCGATTTTAAACATCATGGGCCGATATCTCTCGGGCCTATCACGCTAACCTCGGAAAGCAACGGTAAAGCAACAAGGCTACTTGAATTTGGGAAATGCGAAGGGGGGGATCCCGCTAAGAATTTCACTGAAAATCAAGCGACGGGTAGGGCGGTTTGGGCCACCCGTTACAAAACGGGTAGATACATTGGAATCAATGTATTACTTGAGAATTTGGCGGATAAACCTCACGAATTTCGCCTTGGTCACGTATGCAGGAGGTTTTTAGTTAATTGGCATATTAAACTCTAGCGCTTGGACGGCGCTCTGCCCTCTGGCAGAGCGCCTCTGTAATTATGCTAGAACGTCTATTTTTGGACTGTTACGCAAATCGCCGGCCTTCAGCATTTGACTCCTCCAGTCATCGTTTCGCTCATTTTTCAGGAAATTTATTTTTCCGTAGTCAATGTTCTCATGAAAGTTTAAGAGATCCAGCTTGTATTTTCCTTCGAATGTCTTGGTGTCATGGTCGACAATGCGCATGATGGTTTTTGCATTGATTTGTATATTTTCTTTGAAGCTTCCAAGGTTAGGGGTTTTGAATGTATTAAGTGCCTCTGTTAAACGGTCGGTTTCGGCATCAGTGAGGTTTCCCTTAGGATCCAGTACTTTGATTTCTCCGTTAGGGCCTAATGTATAACTCCAGTTTTTCTGCGCGACATCAGGGTCCATAATATGCAAATCCTCCATGAACTGGGTGTAGAGGTAATATTGCTTTCCGAGCTGGGCTGAACACCTGTTGTACTGCTGTTCTACGTACCCCTCCCTTGTCGTAGGGCGGTCGCCTAATTCAAAGCGCTCGGTTTCAGAAAAATCATCAACTTTGGAGTTCCACGGTTCAGCTTCTTTGCTATAAAACTTCTTCGAATACTCCTCCGCAGCCGTCAGCATTCGTTCTGGTTTGGCAGTAGCCGCAGCAGTCTGCTGCTCAGCCTTGGGTTGAGCAGGCATAGGGATTTTTAGTGGTGTTGAAGCGATTGCATTGATGTTCACGAGAATTCCCTCTCTTGGTTGGTTGTCTCCCTTTTCGTAACGGCCAGGTGTTGTAAAACTTGGCCTGATAACGTTGTGGGAAACTTCCGAGAGGGACTCTTATTGAGACGCTGTTCTCAAATAGCGACCGCATTAGCGGGTTTGGGTTTGCCCAGACGCTTATTAAAGTCGAGCCAGGCAGCCATCAACATCATCAGACCCAGACCGAGGATCGCGGTGCAGACTTGCATCGGCCAGGTGTCACCGGCCAACGCGTTGAGCATGTCAGCCATCGGTGCAAGCAATACGCCCAGGCAGAAGATTTCCAGCGAATAACGACCCATGCGGCAGGTTTGTCGTGCGGGCCAGCTTTGCACCCACGTGTTGCGAGCGGGCAGCAGTTTGGCTACGCAATAGGCCAACGCCAGAAAGTGCAGTAGACGCATCGGCCCCAGATCAGTCTTGTTGATCGGATACAGCCCGTCGGCCACGAACTGCGGCATGAGCACGGGATGCAATGCCGGAAATTTCCAGGAGAACGCCATGACCGCAGCGGCCACAAGGTATACGGCTGAAATCATGAACAGCGGTTGTTGTGTAAGCGGGCGTTGAGCGACTTTGATCGCAGGCTTGGCTTCGGACGTCAGTGCACAAGCGCCGCCAAGCACGAACAGCAATTGCCAGGCCACCGGGTTGAAGTACCAGACGCCGCCGCCTTCATAGGCGGAAATATTCCAGCCCTCCAGCGGCACCATCAAGTACAGCCCAATGGACAGCCCGACCGTCAGGGGCATATTGCGCAGCATCATCGGCAGGATCAACGGCAAGGCCAGCAACAGCAGGATGTACAGCGGCAACGGGTCGGTCAGGTTGGGCTTGAAACGCAGCAGCAGTTGATCCGCCAATGCCTGTTGAGGGTCGGCAACAAAATGTTGCAGGCCCATTTCCTGAATCATGTCGCGGGTTTCGACGTAATGATTAGCAACGAAAACAATGCCCATCAACAGCGTCAGCAAGAAGATGTGAACAACGTAGAGCACCCAGGTACGGCGCAGGATCCTCACGGTTGAAACGACAAAGCCGTCACGTCGAGCGATACGCCCATAGGCAAGGATGGCGGCGTAACCCGCCAGGAAGACGAAAATTTCCGCAGCGTCACTGAAGCCGAAATTGCGTACGGTCAATTGGGCGAGGGGGTTGTCTGGCACGTGATCCCAAAAAATGAAGATCAACGCCAGGCCCCGGAAGAAGTCGATGCGCAGGTCGCGTCCGTTATTCATAACGGTAAGCTCTTTAATGTCGTAAGGGATAAAGATCAGCCGCGAGGGCTCTAGGTTCCGCGCCGCCGGTCAATCAGGGTGTCCTGGCGGGTTCGGCGGCGCGGCAGGGTGGAGGATTTTTAGCGCAATTGCAAAGGTGGGCTAATTACAGGATGTCTCGATTGATTGGATGGCCGGTCAGCCAATCGCATTGGGCTCAAAGCTGTCTGCTCTAGCCATCTGCCACATGTTCGAATAAAAACTGCCGTCCACTTCGCCATTCAACAACTGCCCCGGTTCCAGAAATACATGGGACTGGGAAAACAGTTTGATTTCGGTAGCAGACATACGACGTACCAGGTGCTTGGCCTCCAGTTGCGAAGGATGATCCAGACCCGCAGCCGCGAGCATTTCCGCCAGCCCTTTGAGCGTGTTGCGATGGAAGTTGAACACTCGCTGGGCCTTGTCCGGCACCACCAGTGCGCGCTGGCGCAGGGCGTCTTGAGTCGCGACGCCGGTAGGGCATTTGTTGGTGTGGCAGCTCTGAGACTGGATACAGCCAATGGCGAACATGAAGCCGCGTGCCGAGTTGGCCCAGTCTGCGCCGATGGCCAGTACGCTGGCGATATCGAAAGCGCTGACGATTTTGCCACTGGCACCCAGTTTGATCTTGTCTCGCAGGTTGAGACCCACGAGGGTGTTGTGCACAAACAGCAAGCCTTCGCGCATGGGCACGCCCATGTGGTCAGTAAACTCTACGGGTGCTGCACCGGTGCCGCCTTCCGTCCCGTCGACCACGATGAAGTCCGGCAGGATGCCGGTTTCCAGCATGGCTTTGGCAATACCCATGAATTCCCATGGATGGCCCAGACAGAACTTGAAGCCTACCGGTTTGCCGCCCGACAGCTCACGCAGTTGAGCAATGAACTGCATCAGTTCGCACGGCGTGGAGAACGCGCTGTGGCGGGACGGCGACACGCAGTCTTCACCCATCAGAATGCCGCGGGTTTCGGCGATCTCCCTGGTGACCTTGTGCTTGGGCAGGATGCCGCCGTGGCCGGGTTTGGCGCCTTGGCTCATCTTGATCTCGATCATCCGCACCTGCGGGTCTTTGGCTTGTTCGGCGAATCGTTGTGGATCGAAGCGCCCATCGGCTGTCCTGCAACCAAAATAACCGCTGCCCAATTCCCAGGTCAGGTCGCCGCCGTGCTCGCGATGGTAGGGGCTGATGCTGCCTTCACCGGTGTCATGGGCAAAATTGCCGAGCTTCGCCCCCTGATTCAAAGCGCGGATAGCATTGGCGCTGAGCGAACCAAAGCTCATGGCTGAGATGTTAAAGATCGAAGCTGAATAAGGCTGGGTGCATTGAGGCCCGCCGACGATCACCCGAAAGGCGTTGGGGTCGCTGAGTGGCGCGGGGCGCATGGAATGGCTGATGAACTCGAAGCCTGTCTGGTACACATCAATCAGGGTGCCGAATGGCCTGTCTGCCGATTCGTTCTTGGCTCGTGAGTAGACCAGCGAACGTTGTGCCCGCGAGAAGGGCAAGGCATCGCTGTCGGATTCCAACAGGTACTGGCGGATCTCCGGGCGAATAGCCTCTACGGCGTAGCGAATATTACCGAGAACCGGGTAGTTGCGTCGTACCGAGTGGGGCGACTGCAACAGGTCGATTATCCCCACTACTGACAGTACACCGGTCAGTAGGGTGAAGGGCCACAGCCACTCGTGATGCCAGAACGGCAAACTGCACAAGGTAAAAAGCACGCAACCAACGAAGAAGGCGTAACGACTGAGAATCGACAGACTCATACGGTTTCCTGGGCTAATGACGGTGGTTTTCGATCTGATTTTTTGGGGTGTTTCCAGCACGGCACTGTTCCGAGGGAGATGCTCACGCAGTGCCTCAAAAAGGCTCGATGCTTTACCAACCCGAAAGCGGCTTCGGCAAAGCAGGTGCTTCGTTCTGAAAGGCTATCGGCCGGATTGAGAATAGCTCAATGACAGGGATCGAACGGCAGCGTAGCTGAATTCAGTCCTCTAGCACCCATGGCTTGATTTGGCGGATTCGTCCGGCCATTTCGTAGACATCTTCGCGTCCTTCGAGGCTTGTCCAGCGCAGGTGCTCGATCAACGTCCGCTCTTTAGGGTTGAGCGCAACAAAGCCCAGCTCATCGGCTTTATGCATGAACGCTTCGCGGGGTTCTGAGGGCGTACTTGCTGCGATCACTTCCTGCAGCGCGCTTTGCAGCATCGACACATAACCGACCAGCATGGATGGATTACACAGCACGTCAGTCTTGTTGACGTAGCCGTCGAGCAGGCGCAGTGAATCCCTTGCTTCGATCAGGCGGCTATAGGCATGGAGGGAGATTTGGTAGTGATCTGGTTGAGACATGGCTTGTTTCCATCCGGCCAATACGCCAGGAGCCAGTCCCGGGCCGCTGATCCTGCAACGGCGGGGCGAACCTTAGCGGCAAGCGTCGGCCTAATCAAGTTCACGAATGATGCAAGTCACGACAATCGATTTGGGTGTGAAACGAGTGATATGTTATGTTGTAACTATCTTCTCATCTCGCTCTGGAGGCATCATGAAACCTGATATCCATCCTCAATACCGTCAAGTGCTGTTCCACGACACTGCGGCTGATGTTTACTTCCTGATCGGTTCGACCGTCGACACCGACCGCACGCAAAAACACAGTGACGGCGAAACCTATCCTTACGTGGCGCTCGATGTGTCCAGCGCGTCTCACCCAATGTACACCGGGCAACAGCGCAAAACGACGACAGAAGGCCGGATCGCGGGCTTTAACAAGCGTTTTGCCACGTTTGGCTCCGGTGCAAAAAAAGACACTGCAGCGGCTGAATGATGCCGTGCCGGTCTCGCGGCCTGAACGATCAGAACCTGATCTTCCACGCCGCGAGATTTTTTTTGCCTTTTCTTTGACTTCGACGACCACCTGCACGCATCGCCACTGGACTAAAGGGCAAATTTGCTTTTGACTCTGCGGCCTGAAAATCAGGAGTTGTCGCTTTGAAAAAATCAGTCGCCATCCTCTTCGGCGGACAATCCAGCGAACACGAAGTCTCGTTGCAGTCAGCGAGGAACGTGATCAACGCGATCGATCGTAGCGCCCACGATCTGACGCTGATCGGCATCGACAAGTCGGGCCGCTGGCTGCACTTCGATGAGAGCGATTACCTGCTGAATGCCAGTGACCCGGCGAAGATCAGCCTCAGTGCCTCAGGTAAGCGGTTGTCTTTGCTGCCGGGCAGCACTGACGGGCAGTTCGTTGATGTCGAGTCGGGCATCGAGCTACCGCGAATAGACGTTGTGTTCCCGTTGATTCACGGAGCATTCGGTGAGGACGGTTCGTTGCAGGGGCTCCTGCGTCTGCTGGCCATTCCTTTTGTCGGTCCTGATGTGCTTGCTTCTGCTGCGTGCATGGATAAAGACGTGACCAAGCGCCTGCTGCGTGACGCCGGCATTGCTGTTGCGCCGTTCGTGGTGGTCAGTCACGGGGAGTCAGTGGCGTATGCCTCTGTAGTCGCCCAACTCGGCTTGCCAATATTTGTAAAGCCTGCGAGTCAGGGCTCTTCGGTTGGCGTCAGCAAGGTGACCGATGAGGCCAGCTACAGCGCGGCTTTGGCACTGGCTTTCGAATACGATCACAAGGTTTTGATCGAAAAGGGCATCGTTGGCCGCGAAGTGGAATGCGCAGTGCTCGGCAACCGTCAGCCGCAAGTCAGTGTCTGTGGTGAAGTGATTGCCAACGACGAGTTCTACGCCTACGACACCAAGTACCTGAACGGTGATCAGGCGCGTATCGCAATCCCTGCCGAGCTAACGGCCGGGTTGAGCGATGAGGTCCGCAACGTTGCATTACACGCGTATCAGGTGCTCGGTTGCGCGGGGCTGGCGCGGGTGGACTTCTTTGTCACCGAGGCTCGGGACATCATCATCAATGAAGTGAACACGATTCCCGGTTTCACCTCTATCAGCATGTACCCCAAGTTGTGGCAGGCCACTCACTTGTCTTATTCAGGCCTGATTGACCGTCTGATCGAGCTGGCTCTGGAGCGCGCCGAAGAAGCCAGGCACCTCAAGACCGAGATATTTGCATGAAGCTGATTCACATCGCTGCGGCGTTACTGATCGGGGATGACGGCCGCACATTGCTGGTGCGCAAGCGGGGCACCCAGGCATTCATGCAGCCAGGCGGCAAAATTGACGCGGGTGAGTCTGCTGCGCAGGCTTTGGCGCGTGAACTAGAGGAAGAACTGGGGCTGCGTATCGACCCTGCGAGCGCGGGTTATCTCGGCTCATTCGCGGCACCTGCTGCCAACGAGCCGGGCCACGAAGTGCGCTGCGAGCTGTTTGAAGTGCGCATCACAGCCGATGTAGTGCCCGCTGCCGAGATCGAGGAGGTCGTGTGGATCAGTGCCCAGAGTCATCCAGAGCTGAATCTGGCACCGCTGACCCGGGACACGATTCTGCCGATTTACCGAGGCATGCTCGCCCAAGCCTGATAGTGATCAGGCTTTCCCGGTAATCCCGTATTTGCGCAAGCGATGGGCAATGGCGGTGTGCGAGGTCTGTAGGCGCGCCGCCAGTTGCCGGGTTGATGGATAGTCGGCGTAGAGCTTTTCCAGCAAGGATTTTTCGAAGGTATCGACGGCCTGCTCCAGGCTGCTCACTTCGCCTTCATTGTCTCCGGCAACAGCAGTGCCAGCGATATCCAGATCACCGATGTCCACCAGGTTGCTGTCACTGATGGCCGCCGCGCGGAAAATCACGTTCTGTAACTGACGCACATTGCCCGGCCAGCGGTTGCCGAGCAGTGCCGGATAAGTGCTGTTGGCAAGGCGGCAAACCGGGCGCTGAATCTGCGCGCAGGCCTGTTCCATGAAATAGCGCGCCAGCAGCAGAATGTCCTGACCGCGATCGCGCAGTGGCGGGACCTCCAGATTGAGTACGTTCAAACGATAGAACAGGTCTTCCCGGAAGCTGCCTTCGCTGACCATTTTTTCAAGGTTGCGATGGGTGGCGCTGAGGATGCGCACATTGACCTTCACTTCCTTGTCGCCGCCGACACGCCTGAAACTTCCGTCATTGAGAAACCGCAGCAGCTTGGCTTGCAGGTAGGGTGACATCTCGCCAATCTCATCGAGAAACACTGTGCCATGGTTGGCCAGTTCCATCAGGCCCGGCTTGCCACCTCGTTGCGCGCCGGTGAACGCGCCAGGGGCGTAACCGAACAGCTCACTCTCGGCGAGGTTTTCCGGCAGCGCAGCACAGTTGAGCGCCAGAAAGGGCGCGCTGTGTCGCGTGCTGGTGGCGTGGCAGGCGCGGGCCACCAACTCTTTGCCGGTACCGGTTTCACCCTGAATCAAGAGTGGCGCATCCAGCGCAGCAACCCGTTGCGCCCGGGCTTTCAAGGTGCGAATAGCGGGTGATTCACCCAAGAGTGCGTCGAAGCCTTCTGCGTGATCGTGATGCAATGCCGACAGGCGTTCACCTATCCGGCTTGGCTGGTAGAGCGTGAGCAACGCACCGGCATCGGTAATCGGCGTGGCATCCAGCAGCAGCGCTTCGCCGTTGAGGGTGACTTCACGCAACGGCAGGCGGAAACCGTTTTCCAGCAGTGCGCTGTGCAAACCAGGATCGCTAAACAGCTCAGCCACTGGCTCACCGGCGGGTTCGCGACCGATCAATGCGATTAACGCGGGGTTGGCCAGCAAGACGTGCCCGGCGCTGTCCAGAGCCAGAACCGGATCCGTCATGGCCGCCAGCAATGCATCGAGTTGCAGATGACGGCGCTGACCAGGAAGGATGTCGACCACGGTAATGGCTTCGACTCCGCGAACCCGAAACAGCGCGTCCTTGAGTTCTTCAAGAACCTGATGGCTGAGAGTGGGGGCGTCGATGTAAACGTTGGGCGGGACCATCTCTACCGCATCAAGATTCAGATTACGCCCACCCAGAATGGCCAGGACTTCCTGAGTGATACCGACGCGGTCGATGAAACTGACGTGGATACGCATGAGACGCCAAAGGTTCTGGGTGAAGAGGTGGGCGATTATGCCAGCAAAAGCGGGGGTGGAACGCTCAATCGGAATGAGTCTGGCGAGGTGACTGTTGTTTGGGAGGCCATGGGTGCCTACCGTGGACCGCCTTTTCACAGCATTCCGTTGGAGCGAGGCTTGCCCGTGAATCAGCCGACGCGACAGGGCAGATGCACCGCATTATCGTTTTTCGCGGGCAGGCCTCGCTCCAACAGTCTCAACACCCTATCTCAGACCAGATGCTCCGGCTTTACCGGCTCGCCTGACTCAAGGCCAAGCTTGTCGCGTACATCCTTGAACATCCGATCATATTCTTCATGCATCGCCAGCGGCAGGACGGCAATGTGCGGCATGCCATGTTTGACGGCAACCTGGTTGGCGTTATGGGCAAAATTGCAGGCTAGATCTCGCGGCAGTTCGAACTCATCTTCAAACGTATTGCCAGCGACCTCGCCTTGCATGGAGAAGTGCATGCACTTGCCTTCCTCGGGGTTCTCGCTGACTTCATAGCGAATATGAATGTCGTAGCCGAAATCCGATGCTTGCAGCGGTGCGCGGGTGATATGCAAATGGCCTGGTTCAAACATGTCAGTGCCCCTTGATTGCTCGGTGAGTGTACCGGTAGACCCTTTTGAGTCTATTGACGTTCAGTGGCAGTCGAGCCTCAACCATAGACCATCGTGAGTGACAGGGGCATGACGTGGATCAGGAGGCGTCGCTGACTGGCTCTGGTCGGGACCAGATCCACAGGTTGCCCAGTAACATGCCACCAATGGCGGCATAGACCGGCCAGCCGTGCATCAGGTACAGCATCAGGCCTGCACAGACCAGCATGCTGATGGTGGCACTAACCTTGGCGTTGCGGGTCACCCGGCGACCGTTGCGCCAATTGCTCAGTATCGGCCCGAACAACTTATGATTTTCCAGCCACGCGCTCAGTCGCGGAGAGCTTTTGGTCGCCGCCCATGCCGCCAGCAATATGAACTCGGTGGTGGGCAGGCCCGGAATGAAAATAGCCGCGATGCCTATACCGAGGCTGATATAGGCAAGGAGGCCGAACAACAGGCGAGAGAGTCGGGAACCGGGTGGTTTGGAGGTCATGGTCACTACAGGCAGGTTCAGAAAGCCCGGCCAGCTTAACAGCACCGGGCGCTTTTTCATGCTTGAACCAGCTCTGCTTTTGGTGCGTGAGCATAGGCGTGCTGCAACAGCACATTGAAGCGCTCGAAGGCTGCGAGTGCGCCTTTATCTGCTTCTGCTTCCTCCTGTGCTGTGAAGCTCAGGCCGTCCAGGGTTCTGATAAAGCTTTTCCAGCCTTCGGCACGGCCACCGGCAGGCTCGCCCAGATGCCGGGCACCAAAGTTTTCGCTCAGGTCCAGCGCAACGGCACGCTTGATCAGAAAAGCCGCTCCCAGCTTCGAGCCTTCGGACACGAACAGCCAGCCCAACGCCTCAGCCTTGCCCGGTTGGCTGACGGCACCGTCGATTGTTTCAGGGATTGCGGTATTCAGATCTGCAAGGTCAGCCTTGGCCTGCTCCGCACGGCAACGAGCAGGCAGGTCAGGGACAATTTGCTTCAGCTCAGGATCGTTGTACAGACCCTGCAGTTCAGCCTGAAACAGGTACTGGGCGACGACAAAACGTTTGTAACTTTCCAGCGTTTCGAAAGGCGCATTGGCTTTTACAGCCTTGTCGAGCCGCTCATGCGGCGCATGGGTGATCTGATTAAGGCGCTGGGAACGCAGGGCAGGGCGGTTCTGCTCGGTGCTCATCGGGTCTTCCTTGGAAAATGGAGGGGATGTTGAATAGACGAATGACGAACGTTTGAAGCGTAAAAATCGTGGGACCGGCTTTAGCCGGGAAAGCGGTATACCCGACGAATCATTTTTCGTGACTGTAAGGGCCTCTTCCCGGCTGAAGCCGGTCCCACGACGTGAAGTCCGTGGGGGCATTGTTTAATCAGATATCCCAGACCACGTTGACGCTGAAGTTACGGCCGGGCTGAGTCAGACGATCAAGGTTGGCCGGTGCGGTGACGGCCGCTTCTCCAGCGCTGTCATAGCCGCGCACGTCGTCCCATAGCCAGTATTTTTTGTCGGTGAGGTTGTACAGGCCCGCATTCACGGTTACGTCACTGGTGACCTTGTAATACCCGCTGAGATCAAGCACACCGAAGCCCGGAGTCTTGAACTGGCTTGATGAACCGTCTGGTTCATTGAAATCAGCGTCACTCACACGGTTCTTGCGTTTGACCAGCGTCCAGCTGAGCAGCCCACCGTAGTTATCCTGTTCATAGCCCAGACCGAACACACCCGTCAGCGGGTTGATGCTGTTGAGCGGCTCGCCACTGTCGTTGTTACGGCCATACAGGTAGGTAATGGCGCTTTGAGTAAAGAGGCCTTCTGGTGCTCCAAACGTATCCAGATTCAGGCGACCTTTGAGTTCAACGCCCTTGATGGTCGCGTGAGCGATATTGTTCGCCCGGAAGGTTGCGCCGGTTGCATTGCCAGGCTGAATCTGGTCTTCATCGATGAAGTCGCGGTATTTGTTGTAGAACACCGCAACATCGAAGGAGCCAGCGTCAAAGCGGCCCCGCAATCCGGCTTCATAGCTCTTGCTCTTTTCTGGCTCCAGGTCAGGATTGGGCTCGACGGTGTAACCGCTTTGCAGGTTTTCGAAGCGTCCGTAAAGCGCCTTGGCGCTCGGGGTCCGGAATCCTTCCGCATACTGGCCATACCAGGTGTATTGATCATTGAAGGCGTACGTGACGCCCAGCTTGGGTGATACCCGGTGCCATTTTTGGCTCTCGTCACTGACGCTGTCCCGATCCTCACCCACCGTGTTGAGAAACTCTTGAGTGATGTGCGGATCCAGACGGGTGTAGTCGTAGCGTACGCCTGGCAGTAAGGTCCAGTCGTTCCAGCGGATTTCGTCCTGTGCAAACAGGCTGTAGGTACTGATAGTGGGGTCCGGGAAGTCACTGGATGGGGCCAGTGTGTTTTGAGGCAATACCTGGCCGACCGCCCGGCAGGTACCGAAACCCGCCGTCGATGCGCAGACTTCACCCCCGCTTCGCAGGCCGGTGACTTTCTGTTGCTTGAGTGTGGTGCCGTAGGTCAGCAGATGTTCGGTATCGCCAATGCTGAATGCTTTGTCCAGTTGAGCATCCAGAATCCACTGCCGATCCTTGTACGTGGTTTCCCGGGAGCGCCACACGTCGCGGGTGACAGGGAAGTAGCGTTCAAGGGTGGTCTGATCGGTCTTGGCGATCTGATAGTTCAGGCTCCATTTCACGTTGTCGACCAGCAGGCTATTGAACTCGAAGCTGTTTTCCAGACCAAATCGCTCGCGGGTGATGGTGTCGTTCCCGGTGCGTCCACGGTAAAAGTTCAAACCGGTACCTACACCGCCGGTGAACAGTCCGCCGACTGCGCTCATCTGGTTGGTATCGCGATCATCCTTGTACTTTTCGTAGGTCAGACCCAGGCGTGAACCTTCGCCATAATTCCAGCCCAGCTTGGCCAGGATATTGGTGGTGCGCGCATCCTCCGGGTTGGCTTCAGTGCGCTCCAGTCCTGTACCGCCAGTGCTGCCATAGGACTCTGTCTCGTGGCCGTTGCGCTGGCTAAGGTGCAGCAGGCCGTCGAAGTCGCCATGGCGACCAGCGAAAGTGCCAGAGGTCAGCCAGCTTTCATCCGCTGAGCTGTATCCGGTTTTCAGGCGGGCCCCCACCTCTTTGCCGTCCTTGATAATGTCGTCGGCATCGAGGGTGTAATAGCTGACAGCGCCACCGATGGCGCTGCTACCGTAAAGCGCCGACGCTGGACCGCGCAGAATTTCCACGCGTTTGACGATTTCCGGATCGACGTAATTACGATGGGTGTTGGCATACGGACCGGAAAAATAGTTGTCCGGCACTTCGACCCCATCGACCTGGGTCAGGATCCTGTTGCCGTCGATGCCGCGAATGTTATAGCCGGTTGTACCCGAGCGTTGACCTGCGCCCCCCACGGAAACCCCGGGTTCATAACGCACAAGATCACGAATGGTGTTCACGTTCTGCCGATCCAGCTCTGCACGCTCATGCACTGAAACCGAGCTGGGAACGGACGCAATATCCTGTGCCTGACGGGTCGCACTCACCGTGATCTGGTCCAGTGCGACAACCCCGGCGCTGCGCTTTTCCAGCACCACATTGTTGTTGCCCATGGCGCGGTAGCTCAGGCTCGAACCTGCCAGCAGTTTCTCCAGCGCATTGGCAGGTGTGAGCGAACCCTGAGCACCCGGAGAGGTGACATTGTTTGCCAGCTCTGAAGAAACGCCCACTTGCCAGCCCGTAATGCGGCTGAACTCGTTAAGTGCCGAAGCCAATGGCTGCTGCGCAATGTTGAAGGCGTAAACCCCGGCAGCTCGAGTCGGCGCCGTTGTAGCTTCGGATTCGCCGGTGGTGGCTGCGTGCAGTGCACTGGACCATCCAGCGGCGGATAGCAGCGCAAGGGTCAACAGCGAGAGGGCAGACTTTTGCAGCCCGGCGGTGCGGGATGCGTTGGGCGTGGCGGGATTACGCATTGTCGATGGGGCTCCGTTGTGCAGTCTTTTTTAGTTTTCTGCGACTGACGATAATACGAATCAGTTGCATTGGCTAAGACGAGACGCGCGACGGATAGCTATCGAGTAAAAATAAATTCTTTTTAGTTGAGGATGACCAGTGCGGGCAGCTCATGCAGCTGTGCAGAGGTGATATGTGCCAGTGAGCGAACCACTTCCATTGGGTTGTCGAGGCGGTAATTTCCGGTCACGGCAACGCTTTCCAGCTTGCTGTTGGTGTTGACGATCCAGCCAGGGTAATAGCGCCGCAGTTCGGCAAGCACCTCACCCAACGGACAATTATCAAACACTAGTCGACCCTGAACCCACGCCAGGTCTGTGTTTTGATCAAGCTTTTGCCGATGACTGAACCCCTCAGGACCCACGCGGATACTGTCACCACCAGCGAGTTTGACGGCTTCGTTGCCCTGCGTAGCGCGGACATCCAGCGCCCCGCGTTGTACCTGGATTTGCGCGATGCCATTCAGGTAGCGCACGGCGAACGCACTACCGCTTGCGCGCATGCTGACTGCCCCGGCAAGCACCTCCAGTGGCTGTTCAGGGCTCGCCGGCACTTCGAAGAACGCCTCACCCTGGAGCAACTTGGCAACCTGGTTTGTATCAGTCGCTTTGCTGGAAAAGGCAGAGTTTGTGTTGAGCAATACCTTCGAGCCGTCATCCAGTTGCAGGCGTTGGCGTTCACCGACGACGGTCAGGTGGTCAGCCTGAAGGCGCAGCCCCAGATTGCTGAAGCTGAACAATCCGATTAACAACATGGCGGCGGTGGCCAGTGGTATCCAGTGGGGACGTAGGCGGCGCCAGCCAGAGGGTTTGATCTCGGTCAGCGCTACCGCTGCCTGGGTCACCGGTTGTGAGTGCCAGATCGCCTGAACTTTGTTGAACGCCTCCCGATGAGCCGGGTCGGCCGCCAGCCAGCTCTGGAAACGGGCTTGCTGCTGTTCGTCGTTGGCGTCCAGTTCGATCAGCCAGCTCAAGGCTTGATCCATCACGCTGTCGCTCAGCATTTCTTCAGCGACAGTGCGCGCGCGATGGAGGTCAGGATCCTTCACGGGAAGCCCTCGATTGTTCTTGTAGATCGTCGGCCAGTGCCGTATTTGCCGCAGCCTGCTGCAAGACTCAAGGGTGGTCAAGTCTTGTGGCAACAGCGACGCAGATTGCCATGATCAGTTTCAGCTCTTTCTGCACGGTACTTGCCGATACGTCGAGTCGCTCTGCAATTTCTACATAGCTGAGACCCTGCAGGCGGCTGAGACTGAAAATCTGTTGTTGGCGTGCTGTCAGCGTAGCAAGGCTTTTACTCAGCCCTTCGACCAGTCGCCTCGCATGGGTTGCGTCTTCAAGCGACGTCACCGGAGCGCTGACGTTTTCCACCTCGGCTGTCGTCGCGTCCTCGGCCAGCGTACGTTCTCGCACACGCCGGGCGCGCAAATGATCCAGTGCCAGGTTGCGGGCGGTCTGAAAAATGAACGGCTCGAGATGCTCGATGGCCCGGTTGCTCAATGCACCCGTCACACGTAGGTAAGTTTCCTGAAGCAGGTCTTCTGCAATGCTGTGATTGCTGACAATCCGCTGCAACGTACGCAGCAGAACAGGTCTGTGAGAGACGAATACTTCGTTTAAACGCGATTGACTCACCTGAGGAGTACTCGACCAAAAAAGCAGCGGATGATAATGCTTCTCATCCTCTTGTTTGGTCAAGGGGTGTTTGCTGTTCAGATCTGCAGAAAATAACGCAGTGTGATGACCTGTGGGAGATCGCCCTTTGTCTCTGACGCAGCGCTATCGCGCAGCAAGCACCGGACCTGTAGGAGTGAGCTTGCTCGCGATTCGGTCTGTCAGTCGATGTACATATCGGCTGTGCTGACGCTATCGCGAGCAAGCTCACTCCTACAGAAATGCATCCCGACTCAGGAATGATGGTTCTTCAAACTCAGAGTTTCACTCCGCGTTATGCAGCGCCAGGCAGTTATCCAGCATGCGGTTGGAGAACGCCCATTCGTTGTCATACCAAGCAAGAACTTTGAGCAACTTGCCACTGACTTTGGTGTGATTGGCATCGAAAATTGACGACAACGGGTTGTGGTTGAAGTCGTGAGAAACCAGCGGCAGGGTGTTGTATCCCAGCACCTTCGAGTGCTGACTGGCTTCTTTCAACAACGCGTTGACGTCAGCCGCGGAAGCTTCACGGGTCAGCTGTACGGTCAGATCCACCAGAGACACGTTGATCACCGGAACGCGCACGGCCATCCCTGTCAGCTTGCCTGCCAGCTCTGGCAGGACCAGGCCGACTGCTTCGGCGGCACCGGTCTTGCTCGGGATCATCGACTGGGTTGCCGACCGCGCGCGGTACGGATCGGTGTGATAAACATCGATCAGATTCTGATCGTTGGTGTACGCGTGAATAGTGGTCATCAAACCACTTTCGATACCCAGTTCACGGTGCAGCACTTGCGCCACCGGCGCCAGACAGTTAGTCGTGCAGGATGCGCTGGAAATGATTTGATGCGACTGGCGCAGGGTGTCGTGGTTCACGCCATAGACGATGGTCGCGTCGGCACCTTGGGCCGGGGCCGAGATAATCACCTTGCGGGCACCGGCAGTCAGGTGCGCAGCAGCTTTGTCGCGGCTGGTGAACAAGCCGGTGCATTCGAATACCACGTCAATGTTCTGGGCTTTCCAGGGCAACTCGGCAGGGTTGCGAATGGCGCTGACCGCAATACGGTCACCATTGACCGTCAGGCTCTCGCTGTCACACTCGACAGTGCCGGAAAAAGGACCGTGAACCGTGTCGAAACGCAGCAGGTGAGCATTCATCTCACTGTCGCCCAAATCATTGATGGCGACGACCTGCAGGTCTTGGCGGTAGCCTTGGGTATACAGTGCTCGCAGGACGTTGCGGCCGATGCGGCCAAAACCATTGATTGCAATACGAAGAGTCATACAGCCGTCCTTTCTGAATTTGTTGTTGGAATTACAAGATTATTCGCATAGAAATAGAAAACAAGCCTTTTTAATGGCAATATTTTGTTTTATCTACAACGAGAAGCCTGTAAGGCCAAAACAGTTGATCGAGATCAAGCTTTTACAGCCAAGGCGATAGCCTCGATATCTGCAAGGTCTGAAACGGGTGACCACATACGTTAGCCTGGAGTTCAGCACATGCATCCCCGCATCCTTGAAGTAACCGAGCGGCTGATAGCCCGTAGTCGCGAAACCCGGCAGCGCTATCTGCAACTGATTCGAGGTGCCGCCAGCGACGGCCCGATGCGCGGCAAGCTGCAATGCGCCAATTTCGCTCATGGCGTAGCGGCTTGCGGTCCTGAAGATAAAAACAACCTGCGCATGATGAACGCGGCTAACGTTGCCATCGTGTCGTCCTACAATGACATGCTCTCGGCGCACCAGCCCTACGAGCATTTCCCGAACCAGATTAAACAGGCTTTACGTGACATTGGTTCGGTCGGTCAGTTTGCCGGTGGCGTACCCGCTATGTGCGACGGTGTCACTCAAGGTGAACCCGGCATGGAAATCGGCATTGCAAGCCGCGAAGTGATTGCCATGTCCACGGCGGTGGCGCTTTCCCACAACATGTTCGACGCTGCATTGATGCTGGGCGTCTGCGACAAGATCGTGCCGGGCCTGATGATGGGCGCGCTGCGTTTCGGTCATCTGCCGATGATTTTCATCCCGGGCGGCCCTATGGTCTCCGGCATCTCCAACAAGGAGAAAGCCGATGTCCGCCAGCGCTATGCTGAAGGCAAGGCCACTCGCGAGGAGCTGCTGGATTCGGAGATGAAGTCCTACCACGGCCCTGGCACCTGCACCTTCTACGGTACGGCCAACACAAACCAATTGCTGATGGAAGTCATGGGTCTGCACTTGCCCGGTTCTTCTTTCGTCAACCCTTACACGCCGCTGCGTGATGCGCTGACCCTCGAGGCTGCGCAGCAGGTCACGCGCATGACCATGCAGAGCGGCAATTTCATGCCCATCGGCGAAATCGTCGACGAGCGTTCGCTGGTCAACTCGATTGTCGCGCTGCACGCCACGGGCGGCTCGACCAACCACACGTTGCACATGCCGGCCATCGCTCAAGCTGCGGGTATTCAACTGACCTGGCAGGACATGGCCGACCTGTCCGAAGTCGTGCCGACCCTGACCCACGTCTATCCCAACGGCAAAGCCGATATCAACCACTTCCAGGCTGCTGGCGGCATGTCGTTCCTGATTCGTGAATTGCTGGAAGCCGGTCTGCTCCACGAAGACGTCAATACGGTGCTGGGCCGAGGCCTGAGTCGTTATACCAAGGAGCCATTCCTGGAAGACGGCAAGCTGGTATGGCGCGAAGGCCCGATCGAAAGCCTCGATGAAAATATCCTGCGGCCTGTCGCCAAAGCGTTCTCGCCTGAGGGTGGCCTGCGGGTGATGGAAGGCAACCTGGGTCGCGGAGTGATGAAGGTTTCGGCCGTCGCGCTGGAGCATCAGGTTGTTCAGGCACCTGCACGGGTTTTTCATGATCAACAGGATCTGGCTGACGCGTTCAAGGCCGGTGAACTGGAATGTGATTTCGTCGCCGTCATGCGCTTTCAAGGGCCGCGTTCCAACGGCATGCCTGAGTTACACAAAATGACACCATTTCTCGGGGTGCTTCAGGATCGGGGTTTCAAGGTCGCACTGGTGACCGATGGACGTATGTCAGGCGCGTCGGGAAAGATCCCGGCAGCCATCCACGTCTGCCCTGAAGCCTACAGTGGTGGCCCTTTGGCACTGGTTCAAGACGGCGACATCATTCGCGTTGATGGGGTAAAAGGGACCTTGCAAGTTCTGATCGAACCGGCAGAATTGGCCGCCAGAGAACCTGCGGTAGGTCATCTTGATAACGCGGTCGGCTGCGGTCGCGAGTTGTTCGGTTTCATGCGCATGGCCTTCAGCTCCGCCGAGCAGGGCGCCAGCGCCTTTACCTCGAATCTGGAGACGCTGAAGTGAAGTTGGCCCTGGTCGGTGATATTGGCGGTACCAATGCACGTTTTGCCATTTGGGAAGACGACAAGCTGCATTCGATCCGGGTATTCCCGACCATCGACTACGCCAGCCCGGAGAAGGCCGTTGAGGTCTATCTTCAGGATCTGGAGCTGCAACGGGGCGATGTCGGCTCCGTGTGTCTGGCGGTTGCGGGGCCTGTGGACGGTGATGAGTTCGAGTTCACCAACAGCCACTGGAAACTCAGCAAAACGTCGTTCTGCGCCAACCTCAAGGTTGATGACCTGCTGCTGATCAATGACTTCAGTGCCATGGCGCTGGGTATGACGCGTCTGGCAGATGATGAATACCTGACGATCTGTCACGGTATCAGCGAGCCAGACCGGCCGCGTGTGGTGGTGGGGCCTGGTACCGGGTTGGGGGTTGGCACTTTGCTCAGTGTCGGCGTCAATCACTGGATGGCCTTGCCGGGTGAGGGCGGCCATGTTGATCTGCCGATCGGCAACGCGCGCGAAGCGATGTTGTGGATGCGTCTGATGGCCGAGCACGAACATGTCAGCGCGGAAACCGTGCTCAGTGGTGCAGGTCTGCTGGGGTTGTATCAGGTCAGCTGTGCGCTGGATGACATCGAGCCGGTGCTCAAGTCTCCGGCCGCCATTACCTCTGCGGCTGTGGCGGGGGATCCGGTTGCGGCAGCGGTGCTGGAACAGTTCTGTGTGTTCCTCGGGCGTGTCGCGGGTAACAACGTGCTCACGGTCGGCGGTCGCGGCGGGGTGTACATCGTCGGTGGTGTGGTACCGCGGTTTATCGAGTTTTTCATGAGCAGCGGTTTCAAACGCGCCTTCGCCGAAAAAGGTGTGATGAGCGATTATTTCAACGGCATCCCGGTGTGGCTGGTGACTGCCGAGTATCCGGGCCTTATGGGCGCGGGCGTGGCATTGCAGCAGGCATTTGGCGAGGAGCGCGCGGTGGAGCTTTAGTTTTTCTGTAGGAGCTGCCGAAGGCTGCGATGACGGTGTGTCAGGTAAACCGCTTTCGCAGCCTTCGGCAGCTCCTACAGGGTTTGTGTTCAAGATTCACCCCTAACAATAACGATCCATAGCAACAAGGACGACCCCAGTGAGCTCAGTCAGTAAATCGATCCTGCTGGTCGATGATGACCAAGAGATTCGTGAGTTGCTGCAAACCTACTTGAGCCGTTCCGGTTTTCAGGTGCGCGCCGTCGGCGATGGCGCGGGTTTCCGTCAGGCTTTCACTGAAGAGCCAGGCGATCTGTTGATCCTCGATGTGATGTTGCCCGACGAAGACGGTTTCAGTCTCTGCCGTTGGGTGCGTCAGCACGTTCGCTACCCCCATGTCCCCATCATTATGCTCACCGCCAGTTCCGATGAGGCAGACCGTGTTATCGGCCTTGAATTGGGTGCTGATGACTATCTGGGTAAACCTTTCAGCCCACGGGAGCTGGTCGCGCGTATCAAAGCCCTGTTGCGGCGCGCCCAGTTCGGCCAGGAACGCGTCGGTGGTGATGTGCTGACCTTCGATGAATGGCGGCTGGACATGGTCAGTCACCGGCTCTTCCACAGTGACGGCGAAGAAGTGATTCTGTCCGGCGCTGACTTTGCGCTGCTCAAACTGTTCCTCGATAACCCACAGCAGATCCTTGATCGTGACACCATCGGCAATGCGACGCGGGGTCGCGAGTTGATGCCACTTGAGCGAATCGTCGATATGGCGGTCAGTCGCCTGCGTCAGCGTTTGCGTGACACCGGCAAGTCGCCGCGGCTTATCCGTACCGTGCGTGGCAGTGGTTATCTGCTGGCGGCGAACGTGATCTGCCAAGCCGGCAGTGGTTACTGAGTGTTGATCTACGACGCGCCAAAACGTTCGTTGCCGTTGCCGCGCTCCCTCCTCGGGCGCATGTTGCTGTTAACCCTGCTGGCTGTCCTGCTCGCTCAGGCGCTGTCCAGTGTCATCTGGTTGTCGCAGTTACGTGCGACGCAAATGGAAGGGTTGGTGACCAGTGCGCGCAGCCTGGCCCACTCCATGGCGGCCAGCGTCAGTTATTTCCGGTCTTTGCCTCTGGCGTATCGCCCGTTGGTGCTTGACCAGCTACGCAGCATGGGCGGCACACGTTTCGTCGTATCCCTCAATGACCGTCCGCTGGACATGCAGGTACTGGATGCCACGCCACGCAAACAGGCAGTGTTGACGGCTGTCGACGAGGTGCTGCGTCAGCACTTGGGTACCGACCCGGCCATCGCGGTCTGGTTCGTGCGCCCTGAGGATTTGCGCATCTTCAATAGCGGTCTGAAACTCGACGAATTACCTCGCTCCTGGGCGCATTACGCCCTGACTCTGGAACCGGTAAATCCGCCGGTACTGGTGACGCAAATCGAGCTGGCGGCGGGTGAGTGGTTATACATCGCGTCACTGTTGCCTGAGCCTTACACCACGCTGGAAGAGCAAGACTTACCGCTGCAGCAGGTCTGGTTTATTGCCCTCACCAGCGGTTTTCTGCTGCTGTTCATTGGCCTGTTGGTCCATTGGCAAAGTCGTCCTCTCAAGCGTCTGGCCCGAGCGGCGAGGGACATGTCATTGGGGGCGGACGTCGAGCCTGATGTCGAAGGCGGCGCCAGTGAAGTGGTGGAGGTCAGCCGGGCTTTTAGTGCCATGCGCACCCGCATCAGTCGCTATTTAACCGAGCGTGGTCAGTTGTTCAGCGCTATCTCCCACGACTTGCGCACCCCGATCACCCGTTTGCGCCTGCGGGTAGAGCTGCTTGAAGACGAAGTCCTGCAAGCCAAATTTACCCGCGATCTGGATGAGCTGGAGTTGTTGGTCAAAGGCGCGTTGCAGTGCGTGAAGGACACCGATATTCACGAAAACATCGAGGCCGTGGACCTCAATCAGGTGCTCGATTGCCTGGTGGAGCCTTACCTGCTGCCTCACGGTAATGGCAACGCTACGCAGGAGGGTAAAGCGCTGGCGCATTACCCCGGTAAACCACTGGCGCTCAAGCGCTGTATTGGCAACCTGATCGACAACGCCCTCAAATACGGCACCCGGGCCCACCTCAAAATCGAAGACAACGTTCAGGCGTTCGTTCTGCACGTGGACGATGAGGGGCCGGGTGTGCCAGAGCAACGTCTGGAGCGGGTCTTCGAACCGCACTTCCGGCTGGCGGGCAATCAGCAGCAAGGTTACGGCCTGGGCCTGGGCATCGCCCGCAACATTGCCCACAGTCACGGCGGTGAAGTCAGCCTGCAAAACCTGCGCGGCGGCGGGCTGCGGGTGACGTTGTATTTGCCCAGAACGGTAGAGTGATCCCATTGCCTCTGTAGGAGTGAGCTTGCTCGCGATAGCAATCTATCAGTCAAAAATACCTCGCCTGAGTAAATGCTATCGCGAGCAAGCTCACTCCAGGGGTCGTGTTCATCGCGAGACAGCGCGGCATCGAATATGTGGTAGCCCTTCCTGCAAAGCGCCTGATCTGTTTTTTCCAATGTAACCATCCTGTGACCATTGCGCGTCGCTTCGTTACTGTTCTTTCAAAACCCTTGGTTAGACTCCATGCAGCGCAAGCACAGACTTGCTCATGCATAACAACAAGAAAGGTTAAATCGATGAATTCAATTTCCCGCCTCGCAGCTGTCATCTCTGTCGCCTCGTTGTTCCCTCTGAGCGCTCTAGCCGCTGATTCGAAAGGCACCGTCGAAGTTGTCCACTGGTGGACCTCCGGTGGCGAAAAAGCGGCTGTGGATGTGCTCAGGGCTCAGGTCGAGAAAGACGGCTTCACCTGGAAGGACGGCGCAGTTGCCGGTGGTGGTGGTTCGACGGCCATGACAGTGCTCAAGAGCCGTGCCGTATCCGGTAACCCACCGGGCGTAGCGCAGATCAAAGGCCCGGATATTCAGGAATGGGCGTCCACTGGCTTGCTCGACACTGACGTTCTGAAAGACGTTTCCAAAGAAGAGAAGTGGGACAGCCTGCTGGACAAGAAAGTCTCCGACACCGTCAAGTACGACGGCGACTATGTGGCCGTGCCGGTCAACATTCACCGCGTCAACTGGCTGTGGATCAACCCGGAAGTCTTCAAGAAAGCCGGTATTGAGAAAAACCCTACAACCCTCGAAGAATTTTACGCCGCTGGCGACAAGCTGAAAAAAGCCGGCTTCATTCCTCTGGCCCACGGTGGACAACCATGGCAGGACAGCACCGTTTTCGAGGCCGTCGTGCTTTCAGTGATGGGTGCTGATGGTTACAAGAAAGCCTTGGTCGATCTGGACAACGCTACGCTGACCGGTCCTGAAATGGTCAAGTCGCTGACCGAGCTTAAAAAAGTCGCTACCTACATGGACCCAGATGGTAAGGGGCAGGACTGGAACCTTGAAGCTGCCAAAGTTATCAACGGCAAAGCCGGTATGCAGATCATGGGTGACTGGGCCAAGAGTGAATGGACCGCCGCCAAGAAAGTCGCGGGTAAAGACTACGAGTGTGTAGCGTTCCCGGGCACCGAAAAAGCCTTCACTTACAACATCGATTCGCTGGCCGTCTTCAAACAGAAAGACGCCGGTACGGCTGCTGGTCAGCAGGACATCGCCAAAGTTGTGTTGGGTGAAAACTTCCAGAAAGTCTTCAGCATCAACAAAGGCTCGATTCCCGTCCGCAACGACATGCTCGGTGATATGGGCAAGTACGGCTTCGACTCCTGCGCGCAAACCGCTGCCAAGGACTTCCTGACCGACGCCAAATCTGGCGGCCTGCAACCAAGCATGGCGCACAACATGGCGACCACGCTGGCGGTTCAGGGTGCGTTCTTTGACGTGGTCACTAACTACATCAACGATCCGAAGGCCGATCCTGCCGACGCTGCAAAGAAACTCGGCGCAGCGATCAAGTCTGCCAAATAACGCCTTACATACCTGGTAACCCCGGCCGCAGTCTGTGCTTATGAAACCTTGCACGGTTTCATCGCGCGGCTGCGGTTCGAATCAAACCGTTTCAAGTGGATGCTGCCAATGAGCTCTGTCGCTGCCCTCAGCAAAGCCTCGCCGTTCGATGCGCTGCAACGCTGGCTGCCCAAGTTGGTGCTTGCGCCAAGTATGTTCATCGTATTGGTGGGTTTTTACGGTTACATCCTCTGGACGTTCGTCCTGTCGTTCACCACTTCGACTTTTTTGCCCAGCTACAAGTGGGCCGGACTTGCGCAGTACGTGCGCCTGTACGAAAGCGATCGTTGGTGGGTGGCCAGCAAGAACCTCATGGTCTTCGGTGGCATGTTCATCGCGATCAGCCTGGCAATCGGCGTGCTGCTGGCAGTGTTCCTCGACCAGCGCATTCGTCGTGAAGGCTTTATCCGCACCATTTATCTGTACCCGATGGCGCTGTCGATGATCGTCACCGGTACCGCCTGGAAGTGGCTGCTCAACCCGGGCATGGGCCTGGACAAAATGCTCCGGGACTGGGGCTGGGAAGGCTTTCGCCTGGACTGGCTGGTAGACCCGGATCGCGTGGTGTACTGCCTGGTGATTGCTGCTGTGTGGCAGTCGTCCGGGTTCATCATGGCGATGTTTCTTGCCGGACTGCGTGGCGTTGATCAATCGATCATCCGTGCCGCGCAGATCGATGGCGCGAGCATGCCGAAGATTTACTGGAAAGTCGTGCTGCCGAGTCTGCGTCCGGTGTTCTTCAGTTCGGTGATGATCCTCGCGCACATCGCGATCAAGAGTTTCGACCTGGTGGCGGCGATGACAGCAGGTGGACCGGGTTACTCCTCGGATTTGCCCGCCATGTTCATGTACTCGTTCACCTTCAGCCGTGGCCAGATGGGCATGGGCTCGGCCAGTGCGATTCTGATGCTTGGCGCGATCCTGGCGATTCTGGTGCCGTATCTGTATTCCGAGCTGAGGACCAAGCGCAATGACTAGTCATGTCGGCAAACCAGCCTTCAGCTTCGGTCGTATCGCCATTTATGCGGTATTGATCCTCGCGTGTCTGCTGTACCTCGTACCGCTGGTGGTCATGTTGCTCACCAGCTTCAAAACACCTGAAGACATCGGTTCAGGCAACCTGCTCAGCTGGCCCACCGTGGTCACCGGGATTGGCTGGATAAAGGCCTGGGCGACGCTGGACGGCTACTTCTGGAACTCGATCAAAATCACCGTGCCTGCCGTTCTGATTTCCACGGCCATCGGTGCGCTCAACGGCTATGTGCTGTCGATGTGGCGTTTTCGCGGTTCGCAGTTGTTCTTCGGGCTGCTGCTGTTTGGCTGCTTCCTGCCGTTTCAAACGGTATTGCTGCCTGCGTCTTTCACACTCGGCAAGATGGGGCTGGCCAGCACCACCACCGGGCTTGTGTTCGTGCACGTGGTTTACGGTCTGGCCTTCACCACGCTGTTCTTCCGTAACTATTACGTGAGCATCCCGGATGCGCTGGTCAAGGCGGCGCGGCTCGATGGCGCAGGTTTCTTCACGATCTTCGGCAAGATCATTTTGCCGATGTCGACGCCAATCATCATGGTTTGCCTGATCTGGCAGTTCACCCAGATCTGGAACGACTTCCTGTTTGGTGTGGTGTTCTCCAGTGGCGATTCGCAGCCCATTACCGTGGCGCTGAATAACCTGGTCAACACCAGTACCGGGGTCAAGGAATACAACGTTGATATGGCGGCCGCGATGATCGCCGGGCTGCCGACATTGCTGGTGTACATCGTCGCTGGCAAGTATTTCGTGCGTGGGCTTACGGCCGGCGCAGTCAAGGGGTAAACATGGCAACGCTCGAGTTACGCAACGTAAACAAGACCTACGGCGCGGGCCTTCCGGACACGCTGAAAAACATCGAACTGCAGATCAAGGATGGTGAGTTCCTGATCCTGGTCGGGCCGTCCGGCTGTGGTAAGTCAACCCTGATGAACTGTATTGCCGGGCTTGAAAACATCAGCGCAGGCTCGATCCTGATCGACGACGCCGATGTCAGCGGCATGAGCCCCAAGGACCGTGACATCGCCATGGTGTTTCAGTCCTACGCGCTGTATCCAACCATGAGCGTGCGGGAGAACATCGAGTTCGGTCTGAAAATCCGCAAGATGAGTGCTGCGGCCATCGACGAAGAAGTTACCCGCGTCGCCAAGCTCTTGCAGATCGAGCACCTGCTTAATCGTAAGCCGGGGCAGTTGTCCGGCGGTCAGCAGCAACGTGTGGCGATGGGGCGTGCTCTGGCGCGACGGCCGAAGATTTATCTGTTCGACGAGCCATTGTCCAACCTCGATGCCAAGCTGCGCGTCGAGATGCGCACCGAAATGAAATTGATGCACCAGCGTCTGAAAACCACCACGGTTTACGTCACCCACGATCAGATCGAAGCAATGACCCTGGGCGACAAAGTGGCGGTGATGAAAGACGGCATCATTCAGCAGTTCGGTACGCCCAAACAGATCTACAACGATCCAGCCAACCTGTTCGTCGCCAGCTTCATTGGTTCGCCACCGATGAACTTCATTCCCCTGCGCCTGCAACGCAAGGAGGGTCGTCTGATCGCGTTGCTCGATAGCGGTCAGGCGCGTTGCGAGTTGCCATTGGGCATGACCGATGCAGGTCTGGAAGACCGAGAAGTAATCCTTGGTTTGCGCCCTGAACAGATTGTGCTCGCACCGTCCGAGGCCAATGGTTTGCCGACCATTCGCGCTGAAGTTCAGGTCACTGAACCCACCGGCCCGGACACGCTGGTATTCGTCACGCTCAACCAGAGCAAGGTCTGCTGCCGTCTCGCACCAGACGTGGCTCCGCAGGTGGGTGAGAGCCTGACGCTGCAATTCGACCCGGCCAAAGTCCTGCTCTTTGATGCCGCCACTGGCGAGCGTCTGGGCGTGCTTGCCAGCCAGCAGCCAGTCGAACGTGCGGCCAATGTCACCCAGATCAACCGTAACAACTGACCGAGCACTGCCAGCCGGGCGCTCACTGCCATTCAGAGCGCCCTGCCAGCGAATACGAAGTAGTCGATGTCAATGCCGTAAAAGCTAATAACAATAAAATGAGGATCCAAGGGATGAAGAAGCTACGCAATAAATCGCTTAATCAGTTCCAGCTTGTCGGTGGTTTGTCCGTATTGAGTGCGCTGGTTTTTTCCAGTGCGGCCTACGCCATCGAGCCCTATAACCCCAACGGGCATATGACCGGTGACTGGGGTGGCATGCGCAAAGAGCTGTATGACAAGGGCTATGATTTCTCGCTCGAATACGTCGGCGAGATGGGCTCCAACATTCACGGCGGCTACGACACCGACAAGACCGCGCGCTACAGCGATCAATTTGCGCTGGGCGTCAATATCGACCTGCAGAAAGCTTTCGGCTGGAACGATGCTGAGTTCAAGTTGGCAATCACAGAACGTAGCGGCAAAAACATCTCTAATGATCGTCTAGGCGATCCACGAGTCGGCACGCTCAGTTCCTCGCAGGAAGTCTGGGGGCGTGGTCAGACCTGGCGCCTGACACAGATGTGGGTCAAACAGAAATTCTTCGACGGCAAGCTCGATATCAAGGCCGGTCGGATGGGCGAAGGCGAAGACTTCGGCAGCTTCCCTTGCGACTTCCAGAACTTGACCTTCTGCGGCACCCAGGCCGCCAACTACGTGGATACCTGGTACAACTGGCCGGTCAGCCAGTGGGCGCTGCGTGTGAAATACAACATCACGCCTCAGGTGTACGCACAGATCGGTGTGTACGAGCAGAACCCGTCCAACCTGGAAACCGGTAACGGCTTCAAACTGAGCGGCAGCGGTTCCAAAGGGACGCTGGTGCCGGTTGAAGTGGTGTGGTCGCCAACCGTTAACTCGCTACCTGGCGAATACCGTCTGGGCTATTACTTCAGCAGCCCGAGCGCCGACGACCGCTATGAGGACGTTAATGGCCAGCCTCAGGGTCTGACCGGCGCGGCATTCAAGTCGCGTAACGAAAAGACCGGCTGGTGGGTTGTGGCACAACAACAGGTCAGTACCTTCAGCGGCGATCCGTCCCGTGGCCTGACCCTGTTTGCCAACGCCACCGTGCATGACAAGGACACCAACTTCGTCGACAACTTCTTGCAAGTCGGTATGGTCTTCAAAGGGCCTTTCGATGCGCGTCCGAAGGATGACATCGGCATCGGTGTTTCGCGTATCCACGTCAACGATAACGTGACTGATCGTGCCCGTCAGATCAACGCCGTCAATGGCATCAGCGACTATGACAACCCAGGCTATCTGCCTATCCAGAAGAGCGAGTACAACTCCGAGATTTACTACGGCGTACACGTTACCGACTGGCTGACTATCCGCCCCAACCTGCAATACATCAAAAGCCCGGGTGGTGTAGATCAAGTGGATAACGCTCTGGTCGCGGGTATCAAGTTGCAGACCAAGTTCTAAACGATCAAGGGTCGTGTGTGCTTTACGGGCAGCCTGGCTGCCCGTTTTTTTGAGCAAAAGAATGCTTTGTCTGTAGGAGCTGCCGAAGGCTGCGATCGCGATCTGTCAGATGTACCGCATCGCAGCCTTCGGCAGCTCCTACAGACCCAGTGACGCAGGACAACAATGACCACCAATCAAGCAGATGCATCCGAACACCCCCTACAGCGCTTCTTCACATCCCGACGCGCCCGGC
Source organism: Pseudomonas maioricensis (assembly GCF_022790535.1). Taxonomy (GTDB): domain Bacteria; phylum Pseudomonadota; class Gammaproteobacteria; order Pseudomonadales; family Pseudomonadaceae; genus Aquipseudomonas; species Aquipseudomonas maioricensis. The sequence goes on along the minus strand of NZ_LOHG01000006.1, from coordinate 140,944 downwards.
CGACCTTTGAATGGGAGCGTCATCAGCGTCGCGATGTATTGCTGATTGATCATCCGTTGTGTCAGGCAGTGTTCAGCCGACAGGGCGCACAACTGCTGCATTTTCAGCCCACGGGTCAAAAGCCCTGGCTGTGGTGCGCATCGCGCTGGCCGCAGGTGGGTGCGATTCGTGGCGGTGTGCCGGTGTGTTGGCCCTGGCATGGGAGGCATCCCGTTGAGTCGGGCTGGCCTGCGCATGGTTGGGGTCGATTGGTGGACTGGAAACTGATCGACAGTCGCGAAAGCGAATCAGGCGTCAGTCTGCATTGGCGTTTGCAGCTGTGTGACTGGCAGGCGGATTTATACGCGGAGCTAGGCGAGGGGATGGCGTTACGCCTTGGCACCTCTCATGAAGACAGCGAACCCTGTCAGTTCGGTCACGCGTTGCACGCTTACTGGCGCATCAGTGACGTAGCTGATGTGGCTTTACACGGCCTGGAAGGCGCTCAAGGCTTCGATCAGTTGAATCGGCGTGCATGCCGACAGGAGGGCGAGTTACGCGTTGCTGGTGGCTGTCAGCGGGTATTTGAGCACAACGGTCCATTGCAGCTACAGGATCAATCCTGGCAGCGCCGTCTGAGTATCAACAGTGGCGATAACGCCAGCACTGTTGTCTGGCATCCAGGTAGCAGGCCGTTGCTGGGTGTGGCAGGCAAGGAAGCATCGGGATTCGTCTGCGTCGAAGCGGCGTCGGGTAGCGATGAAAGCCTGAGCCTTGCGCCGGGAGAGCAGGTCGAGCTGAGTTTGCAGGCGTGTCTGCTGCATTGATGGCAAACACAGGAGCCAACATGTAACTACTGGATTGAAATGCGTTTTCTGTAGGAGCTGCCGCAGGCTGCGAAGCATTTATCCCGACCCACCGCGATCGCAATCGCAGCCTTCGGCAGCTCCTACAGAACGCTTTAAGCGCTACCCCTGATCCTCAATCGGATACCGGCTGTCATTCAGGCTCTCCTTGATCTTGCGCAGGTGCGGCTGGAAGTCGACGCCGCGGCGCAACGTCATGCCCGTGGCGAGCACGTCGAGCACGGTCAGCTGGATGATCCTGGAGGTCATCGGCATATAGATGTCGGTGTCTTCGGGCAGTGGAATGTTCAGGCTCACCGTGCTGGCCTGGGCCAGGGGCGAACCGGCTGCTGTCAGCCCCAGCACCGAGGCACCGTTGGCCCGGGCAATGCGCGCCACCTCTACCAGCTCGCGGGTACGACCGGTGTAGGAGATGATCACGAACAGCTCGCCGGTGTGCGCCACCGAGGCAATCATGCGCTGCATGAGCACGTCGGCATGGGCAGTGACCGCCAGATTGAAACGGAAGAATTTGTGCTGCGCATCCAGCGCCACCGGTGCCGAAGCTCCCAAGCCGAAGAAGTGGATCTGGCGCGCCTGAATCAACATGTCCACCGACTTGCTGATCAGGGCCGGGTCCAGCTGCTGAACGGCGCTGTCCAGTGAAGCAATCGCGCTGCCGAAAATCTTCTTGGTGTACGCCTCTGGGTCATCATCGGCTTCAACCGCGCGACTCACGTATGCGGCACCGCTGGCCAGGCTCTGCGCCAATTGCAATTTAAGTTCCGGGTAACCGCTGACGGCGAAGGAACGGCAGAAGCGATTGACCGTTGGCTCGCTGACTTTGGCTGCCTGGGCTAATGCCGCAATACTGAAGCGAGTTGCTTGTTGTGGGTTGAGAAGAATCGCTTCAGCAACCTTGCGTTCAGCCTTGTTGAGTTCTTCGAGGCGGCTCTGGATCTGCTCCAGAAGATTTCTTGAGTGGTCCATTCAAAGTCCTAATCAGGCAGATTTGCTCAGGTTTTTTCGAGGGCAGGCAGATAGGCCCTTTAGCCTGTAGCAAAGGTGGCCTATCGTACTCAGGGCCTGTGTTGATCACCACTGGAATATGCTTTTAGATTGAATGTTGTGGTTATTACTACATATGGCCTTGAGTAACGCCTTTAAAAAAGGTATTTGTAGCTTAACTTGATAAAAGAACCAACATTATGCTCTCGATTACGGTTGAACCGTGCACTTTTGCCTTGTTTGGCGCCTTGGGCGACCTGGCAGTGCGCAAGCTGTTCCCGGCGCTTTATCAGCTCGACCGCGCGGGATTGCTGCATGCCGACACGCGAATTCTTGCGTTGGCACGTGAACCCGGCGACGAACAGCAGCATTTGGCACACATCGATGAAGCGCTACGCCGCTTCGTTCCTGAAGCACAGCTTGAAATGGAACACGTGGAGCGTTTTCAGGCGCGTCTGAGCTACCTGCACGTCGACTTTCTCAAGGCTGAGGACTATGTCGCACTGGCAGAGCGCGTGGGCGACGCAGAAACCCTGATTGCCTACTTCGCCACGCCTGCTTCGGTATACGGCGCGATCTGTGAAAATCTGGCCTCGGTGAACCTGACCGAACGTACTCGCGCAGTACTGGAAAAACCTATCGGTCATGACCTCGCCTCTTCGCGCCGGGTCAACGACGCCGTAGCGCAGTTCCTGCCGGAAAGTCGCGTTTATCGCATCGACCACTATTTGGGCAAAGACACCGTTCAGAACCTGATCGCACTGCGTTTTGCCAACAGCCTGTTTGAAACCCAGTGGAACCAGAACCACATTTCCCACGTTGAAATCACCGTGGCAGAGAAGGTGGGCATTGAAGGCCGTTGGGGTTACTTCGATCAGGCCGGGCAACTGCGCGACATGATTCAGAACCACCTGCTGCAATTGCTGTGTCTGATCGCCATGGACCCGCCGAGCGACCTGTCTGCTGACAGTATTCGTGACGAAAAAGTGAAGGTGCTCAAGGCCCTCGCACCGTTCACGCCGGAGCGTCTGGCCACCCAGGTGGTTCGTGGTCAGTACACCGCGGGTTACAGCGAAGGCAAAGCAGTGCCGGGTTATCTGGAGGAGGAGAATTCCAACACCCAGAGCGATACCGAAACCTTCGTCGCGCTGCGTGCAGATATCCGTAACTGGCGCTGGTCAGGTACCCCGTTTTATCTGCGTACCGGCAAGCGTATGCCGCAGAAACTGTCGCAGATCGTGATCCATTTCAAAGAGCCGCCGCACTACATCTTCGCCCCTGAGCAGCGCATGCAGATCAGCAACCGGCTGATCATTCGCCTGCAGCCGGACGAGGGCATTTCCTTGCAGGTAATGACCAAGGATCAGGGCCTGGACAAAGGCATGCAGCTGCGCAGCGGCCCGTTACAACTGAATTTTTCCGACACTTACCGCAGCGCGCGCGTCCCTGATGCCTATGAGCGTTTGTTGCTGGAAGTCATGCGCGGCAATCAGAACCTGTTTGTTCGCAAAGATGAAATTGAGTACGCCTGGCAGTGGTGCGATCAACTGATCGCCGGCTGGAAAAAGGCGGGCGATGCGCCCAAGCCTTATGCCGCCGGATCGTGGGGGCCGATGAGCTCCATTGCCCTGATTACTCGTGATGGGAGATCGTGGTATGGCGATATGTGAACTTGAGTTTCCGCAGGGCCTGGTGGCCCGGGAATTCGATAATCCGCAGCTGCTGGCCGAGGCGCTGGCAGCCAGCGTAGCCGAACAGCTAAAAGCAGCCATTAGCGCTAAGGGCGTAGCGACGCTGGTGGTTTCCGGTGGGCGCAGCCCGGTGGCGTTTTTCCAGAGCCTGGCTCAGCAGCCGCTGGACTGGTCGAAAGTGGTCGTTAGCCTGGCTGACGAACGCTGGGTGCCGGTCGAACACGCCGACAGCAATGCTGGCTTGCTGCAACGTTTCCTGTTGCAAGGCCCGGCGGCCAAGGCGCGTTTCTTCGGTCTATACACCGTCGCGCCAAGCCTTGAAGAAGCTGCGGAGGCGGCTGATCAGGCGCTGGCCGAGCTGCCGCCGATTGATGTGCTGATTCTGGGCATGGGTGATGACGGGCACACCGCATCGCTGTTCCCCAAAAGCCCGAACCTGAGCGAAGCGTTGCAACTGGGCAGTACTCGCCGTTGTTTGCCGATGCTGGCGCCTGCTGTTCCGCATCAGCGTCTGACCATGACCCGTCAACTGCTGGCTTCGGCACGCCTGCCGATCCTGTCGGTTTCCGGTCAGGCCAAACTCGACACCCTGCGGGCCGCATTGGCGGGCGATGACCTCGCTGAAATGCCAATTCGCGCCTTTCTTGACTCTTCACTTGAGATTTACTGGTGCCCATAACAAAAGGATCCGCCGCCATGAACACCGTCGATAACACTCAGCCGCTTAACAGCATGGCGAACAAGATCAAGCAGATTGACGAACTCTGCGCCAAGGCAAAAATTTTGCCGGTCATTACCATCCTTCGCGACGAGGACGTACTGCCTCTGGCTGACGCCCTGGCCGCAGGTGGCATGACTGCGCTGGAAGTCACTTTGCGCTCGGCATTTGGCCTGAGTGCAATCCGTATTCTTCGTGAGCAGCGCCCTGAGCTGTGCGTCGGTGCTGGCACTATTCTCGACCGGCATATGCTGGCCGATGCCGAGGCGGCGGGTTCGCAATTCATCGTCACGCCTGGCAGTACGCAGGACTTGCTGCAAGCCGCGCTCGACAGCCCGTTGCCGCTGTTGCCGGGTATCAGCAGTGCGTCGGAAATCATGATTGGCTATGCCATGGGCTATCGTCGCTTCAAGCTGTTCCCGGCTGAAATCAGCGGCGGCGTCGCTGCGATCAAGGCGCTCGGCGGTCCGTTCAATGAAGTGCGTTTTTGCCCAACCGGCGGCGTCAACGCCGACAACCTCAAAAGCTACATGGCCCAGCCCAATGTGATGTGCGTGGGCGGGACATGGATGATCGACAACGCCTGGGTCAAGAACGGCGACTGGGGCCGCATCCAGGAAGCCACCGCGCAGGCGATGGCGTTGTTTGACTGATTAATCCGCGGTTTGTGGGAGCAGAGCTTGCTCGCGATAAACGATAACGCGGTATGACTTCTGGCTGCGTCTTATGTATCGCGAGCAAGCTCTGCTCCCACAATTCGGAATCCGCTGCTCAGTCCAACTGCTGCAACGCCTCCACCAACAACCCCATATCCGCAGCCGAGGTAGTAAACCCCGGCGTAATCCGGATACATGGTCCACAGGCAGCGCCCTGGCGGGCGACAGTGAACAGGTTGTATTCCTCCAGCAACCGCTCAGCCATCCGTTGTTGATCTTGTTGTCGGGTAAAGCGCAACGCGGTGATCCCGCAATACAGGCGCGGGTCGTCCGGGGTCAGAATTTCAACATGCTCCAGGTCTCTTGCCGGCTTGACCCAAAGGTCACGCAGGTAGCTCAAACGTGCGCCTTTGGCTGCCGAACCGCCTATTGCCAGATGCTCTTCAAATACTTTGGGCAGTGTCATCCACGCCGGGATGTTCGGCGTGCCATAAGGCACCAGCGACAGGATGTCATCGGCAGCGTAGCGGGTGTCGCCCATGTCCGGGTCGATAGCCGTAATACGCTCACGGGCCACGTAGATAAAACCCAGACTCAACGGTGCGCCGATCCATTTCTGCAGGTTGTACCCGGCGAACGCCACGCCCAGTTCATCCAGTTTGAAGTCCAGTTGCCCAAGCGCATGTGCGCCGTCGAGGATGACATCAACGCCATGCTCTTTGGCCAGATCGGCGATGGCCTTGACCGGCATCACCAGGCCGGTGCGATGGGTGACATGAGTCAGCGCCATCAGCTTGAGCCGCGGATACTGCTCGAACGCGTGCCGATAGCTGTTGAGCAGGCTGTCGTAGGTGGCAGGGTGGACGTGGGAGATTTCGATGACTTCGACGCCACGGCTTTTCGCCAGCCAGCGCATGGCACTTTGCACACTGATGTAGTCAAGGTCGCAGATCAGCACCTGATCACCGGGCTGCAACTGGTTGTAGTTGCGGATCAGCGATTGCAGGGATTCGGAGGCGCAGCGGGTAATGGCAACTTCCTGCGCGCTGACCTGTAGCAGTTGCGCCAGTTGAGCGTGGATCATGCCACTGTCTTGGGTATCGAACTGGCGCCGCACGTACACCGAGTTGCTGCGGTTCACGTAGTCGATGTTGCGCCGGTAGTTCTCCTGCACCTCGCGGGTCATGCGGCCGAAGTAACCGTTCTCCAGATTAATCGGCCCTGGTTCCACGTCATATCGTCCAGCGATGCCCTGCCAGAACTGTTCATCCCTTGCCTGTTGCTCAAGCATTGCGTCCTCTCTTTCTGACTGAATGACTCATTCTGTAGAAACCACTTTGAACTGTAGGAGCTCACCGAGGTTACGAGGCCAGCGATAGCGTTTTGTCTGATACACCGTTATCGCTGGCCTCGTAACCTCGGTGAGCTCCTACAGGGGCAATCTGCACGGCCCCGGAAATCCGTTGCTATTGGCGGTCGTTGTACTTCTTCCTGGGCCGGGTGCGCAGTGGATCAAGCAGCTCCGACAGACCGTTATGATCGATTTCCTGCATCAGTGCCAGCAAACTACCCAGCTCACCTTTAGGGAAGCCTTCCCGCGCAAACCAGTTCAGATACTGGCCCGGTAGGTCAGCCAGCAGACGTCCCTGATATTTGCCAAACGGCATCTCGCGGGTCACCAGCAGTAAAAGTTTTTCCGGATCCATGACTTCTGTATCACCTGATTTCTAGACACCTTAACCATACGTGCATTCTGCATGCAGGCCAAAGGACAGTTCATGCAGAAATCACGATCCATCTGTCTGGTGTTTAAATTAAGTTATTGATTTTAAACGGGTAAATGTTTTCAAAAAAGCTGGCATGCGCCCTGCAATTACTTATGCATGCAAATCATTTTGTATAAACCTGCCCATAAGGAACTTGAAAATGACTGACATCAATAAAGAATCGATCTCCATTCTGAATGACCTGATCGAAACCAGCAAAGATGGTGAGAAAGGTTTTCAGACCAGTGCAGAAGACATTAAAAACCCGGCCATCAAAGCCTACTTTCTGAGCCGTTCGGCAGAAATCAAAACGTCGGTCGCCGAACTGCAGGCTCAAGTACGTGCACTGGGCGGTGATCCAGAGACGTCTTCCAGCGTAAGCGGTACCTTGCACCGTGCCTGGGTTGATCTGAAGTCGGCGCTGACCGGTAAAGATGACAAAGCGATTCTCGAAGAAGTGGAGCGTGGTGAAGACGTAGCGCTGAAAGCGTACAAAGAAGCACGCGAGAAAGCAGCCAAGCACGACCTGCCACAAGCCGTACAGTCGCTGATCGACAAGCAACTGCAGGGCGTTCAGGCCAACCACGACAAAGTTCGTGACCTGCGCAACGCTGCTCGTGCCGAGAAAGCAGCTCACTAAGACTTGAACGTCTTGAAAAAACGCCAGCCAGTCTGGCGTTTTTTTTGGCTGCTGTTCAGGGATCTACTGGTTTCGGACGTGGGACCGCGCAGGAGGGGACGGTCAACCCGGTTCAACCCGGTTCCGACCCTTGCTTTTGGCGGCGTACAACGCTTCGTCTGCCGTCTTGAACAGCAGGTCGATTGTTTCGCCCGTTTTAGCCTCAGCGCAGGCGATGCCAATGCTCACGGTAATCGGCTGGCTATCGCTGGCGTAGGGCGCAATCGCTTCCACTGCTTTACGGATGAGCTCGGCGATGACGCGCGCGCCCTCCAGACCCGTCTCACCCAGCACCACCACGAACTCCTCGCCGCCATATCGCGCAACGAAGTCGCCCGGTCTTCTGATGTTGTGGGCGATGGTGGATGCAACGTTGCGTAGCGCTTCGTCCCCGCCGTGATGACCGTGACGATCATTGAATGCTTTGAAGTGATCGACGTCTATGACCAGCAATGAGAGCGGTTCGCCTGAGCGCATGCTTCGTGTCCATTCGCTTTTCATCACTTCATCGAGCCGACGCCGATTGGCCAATCCCGTCAGGGCATCGGTTGACGCGCGAGCCCGAAGTTCGCTCTCGGCCTGATGCCGCAGTCCTAACTCGCGGCGCAACAACAGGCTTAGCCACAGAATGCCCAGACACAATACGGTGGTAGCGGCGCCGACCAGCAGCACATTGCGGTACCAGAGGGCATAGACCTCCTTCACGGACTGGCCTACCACCACAATCAACGGCAACTCTCCGACATGGGAGAAGGTGTACAGCCGCTCCTTGCCGTCCACCGACGAAATTCCGGAAAAGCTGCCGTTACCTTCTTCAAGAATGCGTTTGAAATTGGGGCTGGATGCAAAGCTTTCGCCGATGATGTCTCTGCCGGGTATGTCCGGGTGACGAGCGAGCAGCGTGCCGTCAGTGTTGAGCAACGTGACGTTGCTGTCCGGGCCGATGTCCAGCGTGCGAAATAGCTGTTTGAAATACACCAGACGCATCGCGGCGCTGGCGATACCCTGAAACGAACCGTCTTCGCCGGAGATGCGGCGGCTGAAGCTGATGCACCAGTCCTTGAAGCCCCATCGTGCCTTGAAGGGCGCGCCGACCATCATGTCCAGCGACGGGTTGCGCATGTGTTCCTGAAAGTGCGGACGTTCGGCGAGGTTATAGGGGCGTGGTTCGAGGGAGGTGGAGTCAGCAAGGATACGGCCGTCCTTGTCGAGTAATAGCAGGTCTCCTTTGTACCGCGCTGCCGTTGAGCGGTCGAACAAAACCAGATGCCGCAAGTTTGGCGCAATGCTGTGTAACTCGGGTAATTGCCACGCGTTGATCATGCCTTGCAGTGACGTGTCGTAAAGTTCGGCGTTACGCAATACATCGGCATCGATCAGACGCACGATATTGGAAGACGCCCGGGCGGCGGCTTCATTTGCATCCCGGCGTTCGCGGATCAATAACGAAACGACAATGATCGCGATGGCAGTGATCGCCAGCACACTGCCGAAAATCAAAATAATTTCTGGTCGCTGCCAATTTTTACGAGATGCCTGCATGGCGTGAGGAGCAATCATTGCTGGGGATGAACTCGGAAAATGATAAATGCTTCTTCAACGCTTTGTTTTTAAAGAGTTTGAAGAATTTGTATATTCAGGATCAATGTCGACCCGGTATTTATAACTCATGTGGGGCACGTCAAAACAGGGGTGTTTTGATTGCGCATGTGAATACGTTTTATTTCGTGAAAGACATTAAGGTTTGGCAGACAGCACATACTGCAGACATAAATCCCTGTGGGAGCGTTGCTTGGTCTGATCAAGTGTGTGAGCAAACATAGAATCATCCATAACAATCCTGCGTTCCAGCTCAGGTGCCTGTGCGTTGTTCGGCTCGGGGCAGGGCATCACAACGGCAAGTTGATCCCGAAGGTATTGATGCCCTCGCGGCTGTGTACAAACACGCTGCCGCCATGCATTAACGCAATGGCTTTAACGATGGCCAGCCCCAGCCCGTGGTTTGCACCACTGTTAGCGCGCGATGCGTCTACCCGATAAAAGCGTTCGAACAGTTTGGGCAGGTGTTCGCTGGCAATTTGCGCACCGGGGTTGGCAACGCCAACGCTCACATGGTTAGCCTCTTCGGTGATATCCACGCGGATCAACCGGCCCGCTTCAGTGTGTTGCACAGCGTTGTGCAGCAGGTTGATAAGCGCCCTGCGCAAGTGCGCTTTTTCCATCGGGACGCGGGCGTCGCCGTGGACTTCTACGCGCACCTGAGCATCTTCAAGAATGAAATCCAGATAATCCAGCGTGGTGGCCACTTCCTGAGCCAGCGAGGCACAGGTCAACTCTGTGGCTTTGCTGCCCTGATCGGCGCTGGCCAGGAACAGCATGTCGTTGATGATTGAACGCAGTCGTTCGAGCTCTTCCAGATTCGATTGCAGCACTTCGAAGTAGTGTTCCGCCGAGCGGCCCCGGGTCAGGGCGACCTGAGTCTGACCGATAAGATTGGTCAGGGGCGAGCGCAGTTCGTGGGCGACATCGGCGTTGAACGACTCCAACCGCGCATAGGCCTGTTCGACCCGCTCCAGTGTCGAATTGAACGAGGTGACGAACTGGTCGAGTTCCGGTGGCAATGGCGTCATCTGCAGTCGGCCGGAGAGTCTGGGTGGTGCGAGTTTTTGTGCCTCCAGCGACAGGTTGGTCAACGGCCGCAGACCAATACGCGCGACCCAGTAACCCAGCACCGAAGCCAGCAAGATGCCCAGCGCTGCGAAGCCGATCAGGGCAATCATCAAAGCATGTTGGGTCTGCAGGAAAGTTTCGGTATCGACAGCAATCAGAAATCGCAAAGGAGGGCGCTCTTCCTTGGCTTCAAACTGGCTGACCAAGACCTTGAACGGGAACTCATGCCCGGTAATTTTCAGGTTGCGCATGCCCAGCGGGCCGTTGGCGAAGCTGCGAATGTCGGCATCCGGATTGCCGAATTCGTAGGTTGGATTGTCACTGACAACCCAAAAGCGCAGACGCTTGTCTTCTTCACTGAGCAGCTTGAGTTTGCTTTTGATCCGCCCCCAGTGTTCGATGTCGCTGTGCCGGTTGACCGCAGATTCGAGCACGCTGTAACGCGCCTCGGCCTCGGCCTCCGGTAGCAATGCCATGCTTCTGTCGACCTGCAAGTACAAGGCCCAGCCGATCAGGGTGAAGACCAGCAATGCCACCAGTGCAAACAGGCCGCTCAGACGCAGGGCAATCGAGTCAGTCTTCACTGCGGCTCTCCGGCGCGGCTCTCCAACACGTAGCCCATGCCGCGAATGGTGTGCAGCAATTTCTGTTCGAATGGCCCGTCCAGTTTGGCGCGCAAGCGTTTTATCGCGACTTCGACGACATTGGCGTCGCTATCGAAATTGATATCCCAGACCATTTCGGCGATGGATGTCTTGGACAGGATTTCCCCTTGCCGACGCGCCAGCACACTGAGCAGCGAGAACTCTTTGGCGGTGAGGTCCAGGCGCAGTCCGGCGCGAGTAGCCTTGCGGCTGATCAGGTCGATCCACAGGTCGGCAATGCTGATCTGTACCGGTTCGTGGCCGCTGCTGCGTCGGGTCAGGGCCTGCAGGCGGGCGACCAGTTCAAGGAACGAGAACGGTTTGCCCAGGTAGTCATCGGCCCCTTCGCGAAGGCCGCGGATACGGTCGTCCACTTGTTCGCGGGCGGTCAGCATGATCACTGGCGTCTGCTTGCGTGCGCGCAACGTGCGCAATACGCCAAAGCCATCCAGACCGGGCAGCATCACGTCGAGAATGATCACTTCGTAATCGCTCTCCAGCGCCAGGTGCAGCCCCTCGATACCATCGCGGGCGAGGTCTACGGTAAAGCCTTGCTCGGTCAGACCGCGATGCAGGTAATCCGCGGTCTTCTCTTCGTCTTCGATGATCAGGACACGCATGGGGCAGTTCTCGATAGGTAAACCATAACTTTTTAAATGCGCTGGACCTTGTGGGCTCTTATCAAACAACGCGCATACCACTGAATTGAAGCGCATCTTCTGTAGGAGCTGCCGAAGGCTGCGATCGCTGTATGTCAGGATAAATGCTTCGCAGCCTTCGGCAGCTCCTACAGGTCCATTGCTTGCTGTCAGACATCGGCCCCTACAGGTTTCTTATTGGTCATCACTTTTGCATGACTAAAGCCGGCTCAGCCTCAGCCTTTCGTTTATGAAACACCCGCTCCAGCTGCAAATAAATCACCGGCGTCGTAAACAGCGTCAGCATCTGGCTGACCAGCAAGCCGCCGACCACGGCAATCCCCAGCGGCTGGCGCAGTTCGGCGCCGACGCCATAACCGAGCATCAAGGGCAGGGCGCCCAGCAGTGCGGCCAATGTCGTCATGATGATCGGGCGGAAACGCGTCAGGCAGGCTTCATGAATGGCGTCCAGCGGGCTCATGCCTCGGTCGCGTTGTGCCTCAAGGGCGAAGTCCACCAGCAGGATACCGTTCTTCTTGACGATGCCGATCAGCAGCACCACGCCGATCAAGGCCATGATCGAAAAATCCTGTCCCATCAACCACAACAACAGCAGCGCGCCGATACCCGCCGAGGGCAGGGTGGAAATAATAGTCAGCGGGTGGACGAAGCTCTCATAAAGCACCCCGAGAATGATGTACACCGCCACCAGCGCCGCGAGAATCAACCAGGGTTGATTGGCCAGCGAGCTCTGAAATGCCTGAGCCGCGCCTTGGAAGTTGCCAATGATTGACGCTGGCATGCCGATCTCGTTCTTGGCCTGATCAACCATGCGCACCGCATCCCCCAGGGCCACACCTGGCGACAGGTTGAAGGACAGGTTTGCCGCCGGGAACATGCCGTCATGGGCAATCGACAACGGACCCATGGTCGGGGCGCCGACTTTGGCCAGCGCCGACAGTGGCACCATCTCGTTTGTCAGGGGCGAGCGCAGATAAAAATACGCCAGGCTTTCGGCCTTGCCACGTTGTTTGGCGTCCAGTTCCAGAATCACTTTGTACTGGTTGATCTCGGTCTGGAATTCGCTGATCTGCCGTTGACCGAACGCGTCGTACAGGGCCTGGTCAACGTCATTGGTGGTCAGCCCGAAACGGGCAGCGGCGCTACGATCAATATTGATGTGAGTGACGCTGCCGCCCAGTTGCAGGTCGTTGGACAGGTCGCGGAATGCCGGATTGCTTCGCAGCTTTTCCGTCAGGCGCTGGGTCCAGGTGTTGAGCAGCGGACCGTCATTGCTCTTGAGCACATACTGATACTGGCTGCGGCTCGGGCCGGGGCTGAGGTTGATGTCTTGCCCGGCCCTCAAATACAGGACGATGCCGGGTATCTTCGCCAGCTTAGGACGTATCCGGTCGATGAATTCACTCACCGACACGTCACGCTCACCCCGAGGTTTGAGGGAGATCCAGAAGCGTCCGTTGGCGATGGTCTGGTTGCTGCCGCTGACGCCAACCGAGTGGGAGAACGCCTGAACGGCAGGATCGGCACCGACGATTTTTGCCAGTTGCAGGTGTTTTTCCACCATGTCGGGGTAGGAAATATCTGCCGCAGCTTCACTGGTGCCAAGGGCAAAAGCCGTGTCTTGCACCGGAAAGAAACCTTTCGGAATCAGCACGTAGCCAACCCCAGCCAGTACCAGCGTCAACCCGAAAATCCCGAGCATGATCCGTTGATGGGCCAGCGCCTTGTTCAGTCCGCGTTCGTAAAGCGCCAACAGACGTTCACTGAAACCCGGCTTCCCATGCGGATCATGTTTTGGCGCGCGCATGAACAGCGCTGCCAGTGTTGGAGCCAGGGTCAGTGAAACGACGACCGAGATCAGAATGGTCGCGGTCGCGGTCAGGGCGAACTCCTTGAACAGCCGCCCGACCACGCCGCCCATGAACAACAACGGGATAAAGGCCGCCACCAGCGAGAAGCTGATGGACACCACCGTGAAGCCGATTTCTCCCGAACCCTTGATCGCCGCTTCGCGCATGCCGTCACCTGCCTCAAGGTGTCGGTGGATGTTCTCCACCACAACAATGGCATCGTCCACCACGAACCCGACGGCCACCACAATCGCAACCAGCGTCAGGTTGTTCAGGCTGAAACCAAACACGTACATCATTGCGAAACTGGCAACCAGCGAGACCCCCAGCACCGCGCTGACGATCAGGGTTGCCGAGAGCTGACGCAGGAACAGCGCCATGACCGCGACCACCAGCAGAATGGCGATCACCAGCGTCATTTCCACTTCATGCAGCGAGGCGCGAATGGTTCGGGTACGGTCATTGAGCACCGAAACATCCACTGATGCCGGAAGCATTTCCAGCAGACGTGGGAGTTCGCGCTGAATGCGATCCACGGTTTCCACGATGTTTGCGCCGGGCTGGCGGAAGATCGTAACGTTGACGCCTTGCTGATCACCCGACCAGGCCTGCACGTAAGCGTTTTCTGAGCCGTTGATGACCCGCGCCACATCCTTCAGGTGCACCGGCGCGCCGTCCTTGTAGGAAACGATCAGTTGCGCGTAATCCTGAGGCCTGAACAGCTGGTCGTTGGAAGCGATCGTGGACACGCTGTCTTTGCCGTACAACGCACCTTTGGCGAGGTTAAGACTGGTTTGCTGTACCGCGACACGGATGTCCGCCAGCGTCAGACCCAGCGCGGCCAGTTTCTCCGGCGCAGCCTGCACGCGAATCGCCGGGCGTTGCTGGCCGGTAATGAACACCTGACCCACACCGTCAATCTGGCTGAGTTGTCGTGCCAGCAGCGACTCGGTGACGTCACTGAGTTCGGTGGGCGGCATCAGATTGGAGCTGACGCTGAGAATCAACACCGGGCTGTCGGCCGGGTTGACCTTGCGCCATGTTGGCAAATTGGGCATGTCAGCGGGAAGGCGGCCCGCTGCGGTATTGATCGCGGCCTGAACTTCCTGCGCGGCGGTATCGATACTTTTATTGAGGGTGAATTGCAGGGTCAGGTTAGTGGAGCCTAGCGCGCTGCTGGACGTCATCTGGGTCATGCCGGGGATCGCGCTGAATTGCACCTCCAACGGTGTCGCGACCGACGACGCCATGGTTTCCGGACTTGCACCCGGCAATTGGGCTGTCACCTGAATGGTCGGAAACTCCGCCTCCGGCAGCGGTGCAACCGGCAGGCGAGGGAAGGCAATCGCCCCTAACAGAACCATGGCAAACGTCAGCAGCAAGGTGGCGACCGGATGGTCTACGCACCACGCTGAAATAGATCCGCGGCCCTTCATCGTGTGCCGTCCAGGTTGGCCGTCTGGCTATTCTCGGTTGTGTCGCGCAGCACTTCGATGCGCGATCCGGCCTTCAGTCGTGACTGGCCGTCGCTGACCAGCACGTCGCCTGCCTTGGGGCCTGATATCAGCATCAGGGCACTGTCCTGATACAGCACCTGCACCGGAACGACCTCGACCTTGTCACCATTGACCCTGAAGGCGAAGTGCTGGTCGATGCCGCGCTGTACCACCTGTGGAGGTACTCGCAGGGCATCGCGCTCAACGGCTGTCTGGATTTTTACCGTGACCAACTGGCCCGGCCACAATAACTGTTTCGAATTACTGAACTCGGCCTTGGCGCGAATGGTTCCGGTGGTGGCCGAGACCTGGTTGTCGATCAATGTCAGCTTGCCGTCACCCAGCAGAGTGCCGTTGTCGCCATCACCGAGAAAGGCTTTGACCGCCGCTGGTGTGCTGGAGGCGATCAAACCTTGCAAGGTCGGCAGCATCTGTTGCGGCAGCGAGAATTCGACTGAGACCGGATCGATCTGTGTGACGGAAAACAGGCCCTGGGCATCGCTGACGCGCAGGAAGTTGCCTTCGTCGACATTACGAATCCCGACCCGGCCGGTCACCGGTGAGCGAATCTGTGTATACGACAACTGCACTTGCGCGGCGTTGATTGCTGCGTCGTTGCCCATCGCAGTGGCTTTGAGTTGATGAACCGTGGCTTGCTGCTGGTCGAAGGTTTGTTTGGAAATGCCGTTGTCTTCGCTGAGCAATCGATAGCGCTTCAGATCAACCTGAGCCATGTCCAGTTGCGCCTTGCTTTGCGCGAGCTGCGCTTTGGCTTGTTCCAGTGTTGCGCGGATTGCCCGGTCATCAATCGTCGCCAACAGATCTCCGGCTTTGACCGTTTGCCCTTCCTTGACCAGCACTTTGGTGAGGATGCCGTCCACCTGGGGCCTGATCACCACACTGTGCAGCGACAGCACCGAACCTATCCCCGTCACGAAGCGAGGTACATCCTCCTCGGTCACTTTGACAACTTTGACAGGTACCGCCACCGGCGCGCTTATTTTTGCAGTGGCCGGACGGGTCAGACTCCAGCTGGAAACACCGATCAAGCCTACGATGACAGCAACGGCAAGGACGGTTCTGGTCTGTTTACGCATTCGAGAGACGCCGGAAAGTCGGGATAGGGAAGTGTGTCGATGTTGGCTTGTCTCTTATAACCCGCCAACCCGGTC
This sequence comes from Pseudomonas maioricensis, assembly GCF_022790535.1. Taxonomy (GTDB): domain Bacteria; phylum Pseudomonadota; class Gammaproteobacteria; order Pseudomonadales; family Pseudomonadaceae; genus Aquipseudomonas; species Aquipseudomonas maioricensis. Next base: position 125,111 of record NZ_LOHG01000006.1, on the reverse strand, counting down.
AGCAGAGTGACGGCCGCCTGTCAGAATTGTCAGCAAGAAAAGCGCGCGACCCGCGAACGTTATCAAGAAACCCCGGCCCGAGACGATATCCATAGAAAGGAATCTGCGGAAATTTACTGCTCGTTCCCTTTGACTCTTTGTACTGATCAGAACGTATAACCTGGAGCAAGCCTATGGAACGCAGCGTCTCAAGTTTTAATCGTTGCCTGGACGTCGCTCATGAGGTGCGAAAGGTTGCCGCCCTTGTGATAGTGGCTTCCCTCTGCATGAGCGTTTCGGTGGCGCAAGCGTCCGAAGGGCAACTGAGTTTTACCGGGCATATCAGCAACTCCAGTTGTGCGGTGCTGCAGTCGACGAATGCGCAAGAAGCGGCCAATACTCAACGGGTCAAGGTGTCTGAGCACCTGTCCTTCGTCGTCGACACTTTGCACAATGCCTGCACTGCGTCAGTCATTCCATTCTCTGCTCAGTATCAGGCGCTGCCGGTAGCACTCTCCAGTAATGACCGCGCCGGTGCGGGGATTCTGACGCTTACCTACCAATAGCATTATGGAAGTTAACCGCTGGCTGCTAAACCTTGCGCTTGAGCATACAAGTGCAAGGCTGGGTAGTTAAAAACTTCGGCGTCTGTCGTGTTTCGGTCGACTTTGTATGAGGTTTTACCTGACCTCTATTATCAGGTATTGTCGCCAGGCTATACATCACGTGGCCTGCGCGAGAGTTCGGGGTTAGTCCTACGGAAAGTTCCTGCAAGTTGTGTGGGTTAATCCATTTTGTCAAAGTAACAAAGACGACATCGATCACAAAGATCGAACCTTATAGTGCGTGGCGTCCGATTCAGGGCGTACACGAAATAACACAAGGAATGTCGTTAATATGAAAACTATCACTCTTGCGCTGGCCATTAGTGGCGCTATGGCTTTGAGCCTGACCAATACGGCCAATGCTGCGAACAATGGCGTGCTGAAATTTACCGGCACCCTGACCAATATTTCCTGCAGCGTTGCACCTGGTACAGGCACTGGCCCGGGCAATCAGCCTGGCGATATTGCTGTTGATCTGGGCAATGTTTCGTTCTCTGAAATTGGCACCTCTGGCGAAAACAGGCTCGAGACCGCGACGCCTATCCAGTTGCTGGTCAACTGCACTGCGGGCGCCGATCAATACAATCTGGTGAAGATGCGCTTTAAAGCCGGAATGGGCCATGGCACGGATGACAATGACAGCAAGCTACTTCGTGTCACCGGTTCGGCAGGCGGTGTTGCCATCGGCGTGCTTAACGCTTCGAATCAACTGATGGATCTGTCCGGCACTGGAACCATTGACAAACCACTGGTCAAGGACGGCGCTGATGGTGCCACCGCTGAGCTCAACCTGGCTGGCGTCTACATGCTCAACGGCACGGCACCCCGGCCAGGTACCGCCATGGGCGACCTGCCGTTCACGCTGGATTACGAGTAATACGCTGGCCGGAGCGAGCAGCACTCGTTCCGTCTGCGGTTACGCATCTCCATAGAATATTGAAAGGTATGGACGTCCGCAGGACCAGCTTTAACCGCTCGCGGTTCAAGCCTGGTCCTGCGGGCAGTGTCTTATCAAAGACGCTGTGATGTTTCATATCAAGTACAAGGCGAGCGTCAGCATGTTTTTGTTCTTACAGCGTCGTGTGGTCCTGCTGGTTTCAGCAGCTGGGTGGCTATTGCTGCTCAGCGCCAGTGCGCAGGCAAGCATCGTGATAAACACCACACGCATCATCTATCCCGCGTCAGACAAGGAAGTCAGCTTCGGCGTACATAACGTCGGAAATAAAGAGATCCTTGTGCAAAGTTGGCTGGAGCCAACGGCTGAATATGCGGATCCGAATAATCTGCCCTTTGTCATCACTCCGGCAATAGCCCGCTTACCGGGTGATGGCAGGCAACTGGTACGGATTATCCATGCCGGGATGGACATGCCACAGGATCGGGAGTCAGTACTCTGGCTTAACGTCCAGGAAATCCCCCAGGTTGCCGCGCAAAACACATTGCAGATCGCGATTCGGCAGCGCATGAAGCTGTTCTTCCGGCCCAAAGGGTTGGCGGGTGATGCCGCCGAAGCACCCGATAACCTGCGCTGGAAGCTGACTGCAAATAATACCGTGCACGTTGAAAATCCCGGGCCGTTTCATGTCTCGATGGTCATGATCGCCGTACAACGTGCCGGCAGTGAGTTGCTGAGCAAAGACAGCCAGATGATCGCTCCCGGACAGCAACTGCAACTGCCGTTGAGTTCGCCCGGTGATGGAGCGGTGCTGAGTTTTATCAGCATTAATGATTTCGGCGGTCAGATTGCTTATCGCGCTGCGCTGAAAACAGGCGAAATCACCCGGGCCGTCAAGGTGGAACCTCGATAGCCGCCACGTAGTTTTACATCACGCCTTACTTACCCAATTTGAGCCGCGTCATGCGCGACGGCTCAGTAGTTGTGTGTCTGCCTGAAAGGGATTCGGGTGTGACCCAGAACTTCTAGATCGAGTGGAAGCAGCTAATGGAATGGCTTTACAAGAACATTGGGGAATTAACCCCGGGATCCATCCTGCCGTTAACAAAGGGGTTCAAATCAACGTGTTTGAAAGGTGCTATGGCATTGGCTTTAATGCCCTTGCTGGCGGAGCAGACCAGGGCTGTCGAGGGTGCGCCGGTCGCCGTTGTGAAGTTCAATACCGCATTCATTCAGGGCAGTGACCAGCCGCCGGAGCTCACCGAATTCTTGCAGGCCAATACGGTGTTGCCCGGAACCTATCGGGTGGATATTTACGTCAATCGTGCATTGAGCGGTCGGCGCGACATCGCCTTCGTCAGCGACTCTTTATCCGGTCGTATCGGGCCTTGTCTGACGCTGGAGATGCTTCAGGCTTTCGGTCTTGATATCGAGCGCCTGCAGACTGGACAGCCGCAGCAAAGTCCGCAGGCGTGTTATGACTTGCCAGCACGTGTCGAGTTTGCACGTGTTGAGTACCAACCCGGCACGCTACGTCTGAACATCAGCGTGCCCCAAGCTGTCATGCAGCGCAGCGCCAGAGGTTATGTGCCACCGGAGTTATGGGATGGGGGAGAATCAGTAGGTTTTGCCAGCTACTCGTTCAACGCTGTGCGTCGCAGCAACCAGCGTGAGAAAACCGATCAGTACTATCTGGGGCTGCGCAATGGCCTGAATCTTGGCGCATGGCGTTTACGCAACGAATCTTCACTGGCCTATGGTGATAATCAGTCTTATCGCTTCAGCAGTAACCGTACTTATCTACAACGGGATCTGAGTACGCTGCGCAGTCAGTTGACCCTTGGCGAAACGTTCACCGATTCACAGATCTTCGACAGTGTGCGTTTTCTGGGGGTGGGCGTCAGCTCCGACGATGCGATGCTGCCCGACAGTGAGCGTAACTATGCGCCGGTGATTCGCGGCACTGCCGAAACCAACGCGTCGGTGGAAGTTCGGCAAAATGGTTTTTTGCTCTACAGCGGCAACGTGTCACCGGGTCCGTTCGAGATCAGTGATATCTACCCGAGCGGCTCCAATGGTGATCTGCAAGTCACCATTATTGAAGCCGATGGTCGTCGGCGCTCTTTCACCCAAGCCTATGCTTCTCTGCCAATCATGGTGCCCGAAGGTGTATTTCGCTACAGCCTTGCAGCAGGACAGGTCGACAGCGGCAGCGATGACGCCGCAACCCCGATATTTGCCAGCCTCGGTTTGATCTACGGCGTGTCCGAACGGGTCACGGGCTTTGGTGGTTTGCAGTTGGCTGATGATTACCAGGCGACCAATGTTGGCGCCGGTCTCAATACCGGATACGGCGCACTGTCAGCCGACCTGACCCACTCCATCAGCGAGACCGATCAGCAGAGTCAGGCGGGACAGAGTGTGCGCCTGCGATACGCCAATACCTTGAATGCCACCGACACCACGTTTGCAGTGGCCGGTTATCGATATTCCACCGACCTTTACCTGTCCTTGAACGAGCACGTCGAATCAGCTCGCGCGCGTTTTCGCCGGGCAATGATCGGCCGTCCGAAAGACCGCATGGAGCTGAATGTGACTCAAACCTTGCCTGCGCAGTTTGGCAGCCTGAGTCTCACGGCCTCGGAACAGCGGTATTGGCGCATGGAAGGCAAAACCCGGCAGTTCTACCTGGCGTATAACGCTGCCTGGCGGTCGCTCAGTTACAGCCTGTCGCTGGAAAATAATCGTGATTTCGGTCGCGACGGGCAGGGTGAGAGCGACAATAGAATCGCCGTCAGCCTGACCTTGCCACTGGGTGAAAGCACCAGTGCTTCGCGGCTGTCTTTCAATGGTGTACGAGACAGCGCAGGCGAGTACAACGCTCAAGCGGGCCTCAGTGGCCAGGTCCTTGATCAGCGCCACGCGTTCTATTCGGTACAGGCCGGGCATGACAGCAGTTCAGGCAGTTTTGGCTCCGGAAAACTCAACACTACTCAGCCCTACGGCCGCTTCGAGGCAGGTTATAGCCAAGGGCGTGACTACAACGCCTTGAGCCTGGGTGCTTCCGGTTCTGTGCTGGTTCATGGTGGGGGCATAAACCTGGGGCAGTCACTGGGGGAAACCTTTGCTCTGGTGGAGGTGCCGAAGGTCGGCGGAGCCAGACTGACCAGCTTCAGCAATGTCGAGACCGCTGCCAATGGCTACGCGGTATTGCCGTATGCGCAGCCTTATCGAAGCAACTGGATAAGCCTGGATACCCGGCAACTCGGCGCGGACGTTGAGCTGGATAACGCGGTCAACCAGATTGTCCCGCGTCGCGGCGCTATGCCTGTGGTGCGCTTCAAGGCCTCAACCGGGCGCCGTGTACAGTTCGAGTTGGTTCAAGGCAATGGTAGCAAAGTGCCTTTTGGGGCGAGTGTCGAAACGCCTGAAGGCAAAGCTTTGGCGCTGGTTGATCCCACCGGTCGGGCGCTTGTCCTGAGCGAACAGGACAGCAGTGAGTTACGTGTCAGGTGGGCCGATCAAAGCTGTCGTGCACCGTTCTCGTTGCCAGCTCGTGATCCGCTGCGTGCCTACGAGCGTATCCGGGTGATTTGCCAATGAAGACGCTTGTTTATGTGGGGCTTGCTGCGTTGCTGGCGAGTTTTAGTGTGCATGCTGCGGTGTCCCTGAGCGGGACGCGGCTGATCTTCGATGGCCGCTTCCCCGAAGCAAGCCTTGAAGTCGTCAATCGCAGTGAGCATGAAGTGTTGATCCAGTCCTGGCTAAGCGATCCGGCCAACATTGACGGCAGTCTTGACGGTGCCGCCGTCGAGCTGCCATTCGTGCTCAGCCCTCAATTGGCGCATCTGGAAGCGCGCGGCAGGCAAACAATCAGGGTTCTGTATCAAGGTCAGGGCATGCCGCTGACCGAAGAGTCCTTGCTGCACCTGTATGTACTGGAAATTCCAAGGCGCACTCAAGTCACCAACGCGTTGAGCATTGCCATTCGCCAGCGCATCAACCTGTTTTATCGTCCCGTCGGGCTTACTGATGATCCTGCTGCAACCGCCTACCGGCTGCGCTGGACACTGGCCTCAACCTCGCTGCGCGTGAGTAACCCGACTTCTTACCATGCCGCGTTACAGGATGTACGGCTGGGCGGGGTGGCTGCCAGCGACTACCTCCTCTTGGCGCCAGGCACGAGCCAAGACATCCCGATACCTGCCGCTCTCGGTAGGCGAAACCTTTCTTTCAAGGCGTTGAACGATTACGGCGGGGCTGACCTTTACTGCGCGGCAGGCACGGACGATGGCTTTGATAACACGGAACACCGGCAAAAGGACTGCTGAATGATGAATACCTATCTCCAGACTGCACGTGATTTTCTGCACGGGAATGCCTTCCCTGTAGACGTGCGTTCCTGTCCAGCAAAATATAAATCACCGAATAGATACGATTTTCATGTGGGAGCGGTGCTTGCCCGCGATAAAAACACCGCGTTTTATCCTTCAGACTGCGTCGCCTTTATCGCGGGCAAGCACCGCTCCCACATGAAGCCGAGTTTGCTGCGCGACAGCGAGGTGCATTGGCGACCGGGCGGCGCCTGCAGAGCCTTGCTTCTGCTGGCTCTGTTGCTAACCCCGGCCACCGGTTTCGCGGTGGTCTGCAAAACTCAAGGCTCGGGGGAAACGGTGGTTCGGGCTGATCTGGACAGCAGCGTGGCGATCCCTGCAAGCGTGCCCGACGGGGAGGTTGTCTGGCGATCCGAGCGTATGGACCTTCAGGTCGAATGCGCCAAGGACGGCGCGCTGGCAGCTCAGGAAGAAGTCGTCCTTTACCTCAATCCTGACAACCTGAAAGTCGGCCAGGGCATTCGGGCTGGCATCACGTTGGCGGGAGTCGACCATGCGCAGAGCAGCGGACGAATCGGTACGGGTCATTACCTGCCCGTTTGTCACGAAGGCGAGGGCAATATCGGCGCTTGCCCCAAGGTTCGATTCAACCTGGCGTTTTCCGTGTTCATTCAGAAGTTCGGGCCAATCCCTCACTCCGGCGTTGCCAGCGATTTGCTTGATTACCGGGTGTTCCAGCTCGACAGCGCCAAGGGGCTCAATCCGCTGCCGGATCAAAGCCTCAATTACCGGATCAATAACCTCAGCGGGCTACGATTTGTGGCTTGCGATGCGCAGTTGCAAGTCGTGCCTGAAACCGTGGAATTCGGCAACGTCGGTATTCAGCAGGTCGCGGTGGGCAAGGTCATCGAGCGCCGGCCGTTCTCGCTTGTCACCCGACGCAGTTGTGATTCACCGTTCAGCCTGGGCGCGCGCTTCAAGCCGGTCAGTGGCAAATTGTCAGGCAACTACCTGATCCCTGTTGCCAACGACAGCGTGGGTATTCGCATCCTCAGCGCTCGTGATGAATCCGTGTTGAGTTACAACGAGCCTTTTCATCTGGCTGATCTGCTCAATGACACCCAGACGAGCAGTGTGGACTTCAATGCCGAGCTGGTCTGGCAAAAAAACAATCCTAAAGCCGGACCTTTCGAGGCTGAAGTCATGGTGGACCTGTTCTACAAATAGCTTCAGCCGATAGGAGGTTCCGGCTGTGCAGGCGGCGGGTAAATGATTCAGGTATGCTGCGCGACCTTTCGACGACTGATTGCCAATTTCTGGAGCTTTTCATGACTTCTATCGACCCAACACCGGCTCCTGAAACTGTCATTGCCGAAGATTCGGCTACGGACAAAAAGGCGCCGGTCCCTGCGTTCAGCTTTCCTTTCAAGCCTGCAGACTTCGCGCAGTCGAAAACGGACCAGCCCTGGTACCAGAAGTCGAACAAGCACGGCCACAACAAAACCCCTGGTGCCGCGCCCCACGGCACGCGCAAGTCGATGGGCAAGCGCTAAACCGTAGGCGGGATGTTGTGAGGGCGATGCGGGATTCTGTGTTTCCCTGCTAGCTCAATTCCCTGTAGGAGCTGCCGA
>NZ_LOHG01000006.1:38607-117446 GCF_022790535.1 Pseudomonas maioricensis | reverse complement strand
AGGAAATGCATTTCAATCCAGTGGTTTGATGAGAGCGAGGCTGCTGTTAAACCGCCTGCAGCGGAATAAACATGTAGCCCGCAGGTTCGCCCGTGGCCAGCTCGGCCCCGGCCAGACTGAGTGTGTCGATAACCGCGTCGCCCGCCACGTGAAAAGTCCAGCCATCGTTGACGGTGGCTGCGTCATTGCCGTCCATCAGGTCCATCACTGCGCTGGCGAAAGCCTCCATATCCGGCAAGTAAGCAACGAAACCATTGCCTTTCAGCGCCGTGGCACGAATTCCCAGCCGTTGGCAGATCGCCTCTTTAGCGCCGATGTCTTCGCGGTCGGCCTGGCGAGACTGTTCAATGAGGCGGCTGAGCTCGGTGTCGGCCAATTCTCCACCAACGATCAGATCCGGCCCCTGCTCCCAAGACTCGGGTGGGCAGTCCTTGGCTTGTGGGCGTAAAGGAATATGCGGATTGATCTCCATCGGATAAATCCGGCATACCAGCGGTCGGCGGTCATAAATCCGGCAGAGCTTGTCTGCGTCAAGATTCCGGCAAGGGCCGACGTTATAGGCGGCGAAGGTGATCGCTACCTGTGCCTGGGTCAAGCCACTTTGCACCCGCGTTGAACGACGCGTGGCGTGAGTCAGCTGGGCCTCAGGCACACCATAACCGTCGGCCAGAAAGGCCTCGGTCAGGATGATCAGTGATCCGCCGTCGGCCGCCCACTGCAAGGCTTCACCGAGTGTCAGGGGGACATGGTGGTCGGTGCAGCAGCGGCCGCAACCGACACAGGAAAATCGGGTATTCATTGCGATAAAGGTCCGTCATGACAGACGTCGCGCGCTGCACAGGCCAGGGTTGCAGGCACGACTGAGACGGTGTTCGAAGCAAGTTATGAGCCAGTGTGGGGCGCTGTCACTTTTTCAGGGTAGCGGGCAGTTCGGTCCATTCACTGACCGTGGCTTTTTTCGTTTGGCGGTTGTACAGGCACAGCTCTGCTCCTGGCTGATTTTTCATGTGCGGCTGTGGGTAGCGTCCTCTGAGCATAAGCGCCTCATAACCGAGGTTGTCGTCAAACCCGGTCTTGCCGACAGCCCGTACTTCCTTGAGCTGGCTGGCTTTCATGCAGCTCTCGATAACCGCTTTCTCCAGGGCTACCCAGGCGTCCGGACTTGCGGCGTTGGCCTGGCCGACAAATGTCGCGCAGGCTATCAGCAGGAAGGTAAACGCTTTCATTGTCGTTCTCCATGGTCATCGATTGATGGTGGAGTATGCCAGATCAGGCTTGACCGGTTTCCAGCCGCTGCACATAGCGCATGCCTGCTTTCTCGTACAGGCAACGTGCGGGCAGGTTGTTTTCCATGACTTTGAGGTCTGCAAAAGCCTCGCGCCGCTGGTGAAAAATGCGGAATACGTGGTTAAGCAACTGGAGCGCAAGGCCTTGGTTTCTGGCCCGGGGGTGGATCACCAGGTCTTTGATGAACGCGCTGGTCCAGCCCTGAATCAGGCCGACCATGCCCTCATCGTCCCTTAGGGCGAAGCACAAGGCCGGATCGTACTCAGGGTCGGTTCTCCAGTCGTTTACCCAGTCTGAGTAGTCGGGCAGGGCAACATCATCGGCATAACTCTGTCGCAAGAGAACGTGGGCTTGCGGTGCGTCCTCAAGAGTGAACGCCGTCATGCGAATGTGAGATGGCCACGCCTCTGCCCCAGGCAAGCGATCAAGGTCGCGGCGCATCAGCCAGCAATGCCGGTCAGAACCACCGAGGCGTTCCATCACATTCACGCGCCCTTGGCCTGCACTGCCCGTGCGGCGACGATCAGGCTGCGGGTCAATTCTGGCGAGGAGAACTTGGTCAGTACCGAGTTGGCACCGGCAAGCCTGGCTTTTTCGCTGTTCATGGCGCTGTCCAGGGACGTGTGCAGCAGGATGTACAGGTCCTGGAAGTCAGGCGTTTCACGCAGGGTTCGGGTCAGTGCGTAGCCGTCCATCTCGGACATCTCGATGTCGGATACCACCACGTTGATTTGCGCGGGAGAGCCTTGCAGCTCAAGCAACACGTCAATGGCTTCCTTGGCACTGCGCGCTGTGTGGCAATCCAGGCCCAGGTTACGCAACGTGAGCAGCGATTGTTGCAGCGCTACCTGACTGTCATCGACGACCAGGATTCGCGTTGCTGCCAGCAACTCGGCTTCTTCCATGGTCAATTCGTCCGGTTGCGCAACGATCTGCGCCGGAGCAATCCCGTGGATGACTTTTTCGATATCCAGCACTTGCACCAGCGTCCCGTCTACCTGCGTCACGCCCGTAATGAACGAACGGCCGTTAGCGCCAAATGGCGGCGGACGGATGTCGGTGGTCAGGCAATGGACGATCTTGCTCACAGCCTGAACATGCAGACCCTGCTTGGAACGGCTTACATCGGTGACGATCAGGCAGCCACCATCCGGGTCGACCAACGGCTTTTCACCAATGGCCCGGCTGAGGTCAATCACTGAAAGCGAGGCTCCCCGCAGTGTGGCAACGCCTTTGACGTGCGGGTGCGATTCTGGAAGTCGTGTCAGGGCAGGGCAGGGGATGATCTCACTGACCTTGAGCAAATTGATCGCCATCAACTTGCCGCTGCGTAACGTGAACAGCAGCAGCGAAAGTGAATCTGCTCGGACATTCTTGGTGGACATATAAACCTTCTGGCAATAAGTGTTTTGCCGCAGTAAGCAGCAAACAGCCTTCTCTGGATAGGTTATCGACCCTGCACAGGCACGCTTGAGGTTTTTTGTGCGCTAGCGGGTTTTCCCTGATCCGTCGAGTGGCCGATAGGGGCCTGGATGAATTGACCGGAGCCGGGTCATTAAGACTTCCGCGAGTCAAAATGACTATTCCGTTTTTGGTGTCTATTTGACCATTTAACGCTAACTTATTGATTTTGTTAGCTCTAAATTCTGGCACAGTTCCTGAAACACCCTCGGTACATTCTACAAAGCCTGTGTGCCTGGAGTACATCATGTTAAGCGCCTCGGATCGTGCCATTGTAAAAGCCACCGTGCCATTGCTCGAAAGCGGCGGTGAGACGTTGACCACTCACTTCTACAAAAAGATGCTCAGCGAGTACCCGCAGGTGAGGTCGCTGTTTAATCCGGCGCACCAGGCCAGTGGTGACCAGCCCAGAGCGTTGGCCAATGGCTTGTTGATGTACGCCCGGCATATTGACGAGCTTGAGCAACTGGGTGATTTGCTGGCGAAAATCATCAATAAGCACGTCGCGCTGCAGATTCTTCCCGAGCACTATCCGATTGTAGGCAGTTGCTTGCTGAGTGCTATCCGCGAAGTGCTCGGAGAGGAGATTGCCACCGATGAAGTACTGCAAGCCTGGGGCCGCGCTTATCAGCAGCTTGCCGACGTGCTGATCGGTGCCGAGCGCGCGATCTATGACGAAAAGGCCCACGCCCATGGCGGCTGGCGTGGTACCCGCGAATTCAGGCTGGCGGCGAAAGTTGCTGAAAGTTCGGAAATCACCTCGTTCTACCTGCAACCCGCGGACGACGGTCCATTGCTCGATTTCACGCCGGGTCAGTACATCGGCCTGCAATTACGAATAGGCGACGAAGAGATGCGCCGCAATTATTCGTTGTCAGCAGTGGCGGGTGGTGCCCAGTACCGGATCAGCGTCAAGCGCGAGCCTCATGGCAAGGTGTCCAATTACCTGCATGATGAACTGCATGTGGGCGACAGCCTGTTACTGTTTCCGCCGTCGGGTGAGTTCACCCTGACTACTAGCGACAAGCCACTGGTGCTGATCAGTGGCGGGGTGGGCATTACGCCGACCCTGGCGATGCTGGAAGCCGCACTTGAAACCTCTCGCCCGGTGCATTTCATTCACTGCGCGCGCAATGGCAGCGTGCATGCTTTCCGGGATTGGGTTGATGATCTGGTGACTCTGCACCCGCAGCTAAAACGATTCTATTGCTATGCCGAAGATGATGGCGTCAGTGCGGCTGGCGATGCCCTTGGCCTTCTCGATCAATCGCGCCTTGAACAGTGGTTGCCCAAAGAGCGGGATCTGGATGCTTACTTCCTCGGTCCCAAGGCTTTCATGAAAGCCATCAAGCACCAGCTCAAGGCGGCAGGCGTTCCAGAGAAGCAAAGTCGCTTTGAGTTTTTCGGCCCGGCCTCTGCGCTGGAGTGAGGTGCGACAAATAGCCGCGCCCTTCTATATATAGAAGAGCTCTGCTGAAACCGTGCTTCCTTCGAACGTGGACGCATTTCTGTAGGAGCTGCCGAAGGCTGCGAAGCTTCCATCCTGACGCACCGCCATCGCAGCCTTCGGCTGCTCCTGCAAGGGCCACATTTTCGGCAGAGCGTTAACGTGAAAGGTCTGATCCATTTTGCCTGCGACAAATAGCCGCATCCTTCTATATATATAGAAGGGTGCGTTTTTTTGCGTGGGCGCATTGCTCAAGCGCCGAATTCACACGCCGAACGCCATCGGGCTGCCAAATATGGCCATATGGCGGGTCCGGGCTTGAGTTGTCCTTCATGGCCCCTGATTATCGCGAGCGATCGGGGCGCTGTGCCTTTACAATCCGGTGTCTGCCCTGAAGGGCACTGTTACACGCCTCCGGCATTGATCGAACGGTCCGAATGGACATCCTTTCGAAAGGTATGTGAATGAGCGACAACATGTTGTACCTAAAACGCGAAAAGCGCTTCCTGGTCCTGCTGGGCGTTATCTGCCTGGCGTTGATCGGCGGGGCGCTGTACATGCAGATCGTGCTGGGCGAGGCCCCGTGCCCGCTGTGCATCTTGCAACGCTATGCGCTGCTGTTCATCGCAATCTTCGCTTTCATCGGCGCAGCCATGCCTGGCCGCCGGAGCATCACCGCGCTTGAAACACTGGTGGTGCTTAGCGCCATAGGCGGCATCGTTGCAGCCGGCCGCCATGTCTACATCCTTTCGCACCCTACCGAGAGTTGCGGCATCGACATCCTGCAACCCATCGTTGATGGCCTACCGCTGGCCTCGATGTTCCCTATCGGATTCCAGGTCGGCGGCTTCTGCACGACCCCTTATCCGCCAGTCCTCGGATTGTCACTCGCTCAATGGGCGCTGGTGGCGTTCGTATTGACCGTCATACTGGTCCCGATCTGCATCATTCGTAACCGGCGCAAATACCGCGGTCTACAGGGCTTGTGAGGAAATAATGCCCCTACAAAAAGGGGCATTTCTTGTGAAAATTTCGTGAGCTGATTCTCGATTTTTACAGATCCTGATACAAACTGTTGCTAAAAAAAACATAGTCATTAAATTTCTAGATATCTACAATCCCCGCACTTGCCGCGCAGGGTCACCCCGCGCTGAGCATTTTTGAGGTCAGAAAGCGCCTTTTGCGCAGGCTGTGCCGGTAGTGCCAGTCGGTCTCTGAAAGCACCATGAATGTCCGCACCAAAGGGAATTGGCCCGTAATCCGGGCGTGATGCCACACATTCGAATAAGAAATTAAAGATAAATATGGATTTGTCGTTACGCTTTGCATGCGTCGTGACAGGCTTTGTTCAATCCAAAAAAATATGCCAACTCCGGCAGGTTTCGGTGTTGGCGGTCGAAAACCAATTGCACCCGCAAGCTGCTTTTGCTTTTAGAGGTCGTGAGATGAGTAAAAAAAGGTACCCCAGGTTTTTTGGCTTCTTGGCCCTTTTCAGCATGCTTTTGCTCAGTGGTTGCGAGGGCGTGCCTCTGCTCGATCCTAAAGGGCAAGTGGGGCTCGACGAGCGCAACCTGATTATCACCGCAACGCTGTTGATGTTGATCGTGGTAATCCCGGTCATTTTCCTGACGATCATTTTCGCCTGGAAATATCGCGCTTCGAACAAGGCTGCTACCTACACGCCTGACTGGTCTCACTCGACCAAGATCGAGGCTGCAGTGTGGGGCATTCCGATGGTCCTGCTGCTGGTGCTGTTCTACATCACCTACAAGTCTACCCACGCACTGGACCCGTATCGTCCGATCGAATCCGACGTGCCGCCGGTGACCATCGAAGTGATTTCGCTGGACTGGAAATGGGTGTTCATCTATCCGGAACAGGGCATTGCCACGGTCAACAAGATCGTTTTCCCTGCCAACACTCCGGTTAATTTCAAGATTACTTCCGATTCGGTCATGAATTCGTTCTTCATCCCGGGTCTGGGCGGCCAGGTTTACGCCATGGCGGGCATGCTGACCAAGCTGCACCTTATCGCCAATGAGAACCATGAGTTCGAAGGTATCTCCGCCAACTACAGCGGCGCGGGTTTCACCGGCATGAAGTTCAAGGCGACCGCAACCTCCAAGGCAGATTTCGACGCCTGGGTCGCCGAAGTCAAGAGTTCACCTAAAAAGCTTGAAGCTTCGGAATACGCTGCTTTGCTCAAACCGAGCGAGCGTAACCCGGTCGAGCTGTTCTCCGAGGTCACTCCGAATCTGTTCAATGCCGTCATCGACAAGTACGAAGGCATGAAACCAGGCAAGAAAAACCCTCACGAGCAGGAAGGTACTGCTGAAGAGTCGGCTCAAGCCGGTCAGGTCGGGATGGACATGGGTAAGCATGTAGCTGCTGGGGCAGAGGAGTAAACGATGTTTGGTAAATTAAGTCTGGACGCGATCCCGTATCACGAGCCAATAGTCATGATCACCCTCGCGATGATCGCGCTGGGTGGCCTTGCGTTGGTCGCGGCGATCAGCTATTTCAAAAAATGGACCTACTTGTGGACCGAATGGCTGACGTCAGTCGACCACAAGAAAATCGGTGTGATGTACATCATCGTTGCCATGGTCATGCTGTTGCGCGGTTTCGCCGACGCCGTGATGATGCGTACCCAGTTGGCTTTGGCCCAGAACGGCTCGGAAGGCTATTTGCCGCCTGAGCACTATGACCAGATCTTCACCGCTCACGGTGTGATCATGATCATCTTCATGGCGATGCCATTCTTCACCGGCCTGATGAACATCGTCGTGCCGCTGCAGATCGGCGCCCGTGACGTTGCCTTCCCGTTCCTGAACTCCCTGAGCTTCTGGCTCCTGGTGTCCGGCGTACTGTTGGTCAACATCTCCCTGGGTGTCGGCGAGTTCGCTAAAACCGGTTGGGTTGCTTACCCACCGCTGTCGGGCCTGGCTTACAGTCCTGGAGTGGGGGTCGACTACTACATCTGGGCGCTACAGTTATCGGGACTCGGGACAACGCTCACGGGTGTCAACTTCCTGGTCACTGTGCTGAAAATGCGCGCGCCAGGCATGAAGTTGATGGAGATGCCGATCTTCACCTGGACCTGCACCTTCGCTAACATCCTGATTGTTGCTTCCTTCCCGATCCTGACTGCTACCTTGGCAGCCTTGACTCTGGACCGTTACCTGGACTTCCACATTTTCACGAACGAGTTGGGCGGTAACCCAATGATGTACGTGAACCTGTTCTGGGCGTGGGGTCACCCTGAGGTATACATTCTGGTATTGCCGGCATTCGGAGTGTTCTCCGAAGTCATCTCTACCTTTACCGGCAAGCGCCTGTTCGGCCACAAGTCGATGATCTACGCCAGCGGCGGTATTACCGTCCTCGGCTTCATGGTCTGGCTGCACCACTTCTTCACCATGGGCTCTGGCGCAAGCGTCAACGCCTTCTTCGGTCTGGCAACGATGCTGATTGCGCTGCCGACGGGTGTGAAGCTTTTCAACTGGCTGTTCACCATCTACCAGGGCCGTCTGCGCTTCACCGCGCCAGTGCTCTGGACCCTGGGCTTCATGATCACCTTCTCGATCGGCGGCATGACCGGCGTTCTGTTGGCGATCCCGGGTGCTGACTTCGTACTTCACAACAGCTTGTTCGTAATCGCTCACTTCCACAACGTCATCATCGGCGGTGCGGTATTCGGTTACATCGCTGGCTTCGCGTTCTGGTTCCCTAAAGCATTCGGCTTCAAGCTGAACGAAACATGGGGCAAGTCTGCGTTCTACTGCTGGTTCTTCGGTTTCTTCGTTGCGTTCATGCCGCTGTACTTCCTGGGCTTCCTGGGTATGACTCGCCGTCTGAACACTACCGATAACCCGGCCTGGAACCTGTACCTGGACATCGCCTGGTTTGGCGCAATGCTGATTGCTGTTGGTATCGCATGTCAGTTGATCCAGATCTTCGTCAGCGTTCGTGACCGCAACAAGCCAGAGAATCGTGATCTGACTGGTGACCCGTGGAATGGCCACACGCTGGAATGGTCGACGTCTTCGCCGCCACCGTTCTACAACTTCGCTGAACTGCCGAAAGCCGATGAGCTGGATGCATTCACCGCAGCCAAGCGTAACGGCACTGCCTACAGCGTACCGGCTCACTATTCGGCAATTCATATGCCGAACAACACCGCGACCGGTCTGGTGATGGGTCTGCTGTTGACAGTGTTTGGTTTCGCCATGATCTGGCACATCTGGTGGTTGGCTATCGCCAGCCTGGCAGCCACAGTAGTTTCGTTCGTCATCCATGCCGCACGTGACGATCAAGGCTATATGGTGCCCGCTGAAGAAGTGGCGCGTATCGAAGGTGAGCAGCACAAGGTCCTCGTGGCTCAGGGTGCATACACGCCTGGCAAATCCACACTGGAACAGGTTTAAACATGTCGAACTTAGTATTGAATCCAGGAGATGCCCACGGTCATGACGACCACGGGCATGATCACCACGATGCGGGGCCAATGACCGTCTACGGTTTCTGGCTCTACCTGATGACCGACTGCGTGTTGTTCGCATCCTTCTTCGCGATCTACGCGGTGTTGGTCAACAACGTAGCGGGCGGTCCTTCGGGACACGACATTTTCGAACTGCCATTCGTGGCCGTCGAAACCGCGTTCCTGTTGTTCAGTAGTATTACTTACGGCTTTGCAATGCTGGCCGTCCACAAGGGCAAGAAGAGTCAAGTGCTGGGCTGGTTGGCCCTGACCTTCCTGTTCGGTGCCGGCTTCATCGCGATGGAAATCTACGAGTTCCATCACCTGATCGTCGAAGGCTACGGCCCTAGCCGTAGCGGCTTCCTGTCGGGCTTCTTTGCACTGGTAGGCCTTCACGGCCTGCACGTGACCAGCGGCCTGATCTGGATGGGCATCATGATGTATCAGGTCAAGACTCGCGGCCTGACGTCGACCAACGCTACTCGTCTGAGCTGCCTGAGCCTGTTCTGGCACTTCCTGGACGTAGTATGGATTTGCGTCTTCACCGTTGTTTATCTGATGGGGACTTTGTAAATGGCTAACGCACACGCGCATATCTCTGCTGAAGATCACAGCCATGGCGTTAAGGACTACGTGATTGGCTTCGTCCTGTCCGTGATCCTCACCGCGATCCCGTTCGGCGTAGTGATGTACCCGATCATGTCCAAGTCAGCTACGCTTGTGACTATCCTGTTGTTCGCTGTAGTGCAGGTGCTGGTTCACCTGCGCTACTTCCTTCACCTGGATCGTTCGGAGGCTCAGCGCAATAACGTGTTCGCATTTGCGTTCACTGCGCTGGTCATCGTTCTGCTGGTCGGCCTCTCGTTGTGGATCATGTTCAGCATCCACACCGTCATGATGGCTAAATGAGGTAACCCTGATGTCCCTTAAGCACTTTATCCAAATCACCAAGCCGGGGATCATTTTCGGTAACGTGCTTTCGGTGGCAGGTGGCTTTTTTCTGGCCTCCAAAGGGCAAATTGACTTCGGCATGTTCCTGGCCGCAGTCATAGGCACCTCATTGGTCGTTGCATCCGGTTGTGTTTTCAACAATTGCATCGACCGTGACATCGACCAGAAGATGGAGCGCACCAAGAACCGCGTGCTGGTACAAGGCCTGGTCTCGTTGAGACTGGCCTTGCTCTACGCAACGATTCTGGGTGTTGGCGGGGTTGGTTTGCTGTACACCAAAACCAACCCGCTCGCGGCATTGCTTGCAGTGATTGGCTTCGTGATTTACGTCGGCTTCTACAGCCTGTACTTCAAGCGCAAGTCGGTACACGGCACGCTGATCGGTAGCTTGTCGGGGGCTATGCCTCCGGTGATTGGCTACTGCGCAGTGAGCAACAGCTTCGACTTTGCGGCACTGACCTTGCTGGTGATGTTCAGCCTCTGGCAGATGCCGCATTCCTATGCCATCGCGATTTTCCGTTTCAACGACTATCTGGCTGCGAAGATTCCGGTACTGCCGGTTGAGCGCGGCATCAAAGTCGCCAAGCGTCATATCCTGCTCTACATCCTGGCGTTCCTGGTAGCCACCTTGATGTTGACCTTTGGCGGTTACGCCGGGCTCAACTATCTGGCGGTCGCTGCGGGCATGGGCATGTACTGGCTGTATATGGCCTGGAAAGGCTACAAGGCAGTGGATGACACTGTCTGGGCCCGCAAGCTGTTCGTATTCTCCATCTTCACCATCAGTGCTCTGAGCTTCATGATGTCGGTGGACTTTCAGGTGACCAAAGATCTGTTGGTGACTTACGCCTTCTGATCCAGGCCCGCCTGAAAACAGAAAACCCCGAGGCTCGGTTGAGCCGCGGGGTTTTTTTTGCCTTTATCTTTTTCGGGCTACCGATTCTCGAAGATAAACTCATATTTCCCTGTCGGCTGCTCCAGAGCATACGTCTGCATGACATCCTTGAGGGTCTGCGCCGAGAGTTCGTCGGTGGCGTAGAACGCAACGTGATTGAACGCGGTCGCGATCTTGGGCACATGCATTTGCAGTTCACCGACCTTGATCCAGTTGTCCGGGCGTTCGGGGAACCACTCTTCGTAGATAAACGCGTAGTGCACGTTCTTGCGGTCCATCAGGTCTTTGATCCAGCCGGGGCCAGTTTCTGTCTTGCGCAGTTTCAGGGCCTCAAGATTGCCCAGCCCCCAGAGGTCCAGCACGTATTGCCTTGAGTTCAGTGCGACCAGGCCAAGGTCATTGACGGCCACGGGCGCATTGAGTCGTTGGGCTATCTGTGACATCGGGTATTGCTGGTTGTACACCGCTGCTGAGGCCAGTGGCGTGCTCAGGGTGGTGTACACCAGTTGTGCGAAGGCCAAGGGGAGCAGGGCGAAGATAATGGCCGTGCTGCGCGCCTTGAGACGGGTGATGCACAGGTGCAGGAAAAACACCCCGAGGAAGGTCAGCCAGTAGATTTCATAACGGCCGAACCAGCCGTTCTTGCCGAACAGCGCGTGCAGCGCTGTCACCGTAACCAGCAGCATGATCAGCAGCTTGCGGTTTGGCATGAAGGCGCACATGACCAGCAGTGCCACAATGATCCAGCCATACTTTTCAAACTGGCCGATGGCGTTCATGGCGATGGATGACAACCCGGTGGTGTCTGATTTGGCGATCACCGAGGAGGGCAGGTAACCCACGCCTAGCCTGGCCAGGAACATCGAGAACAGCGCCACGGCGCTGACCAGTACCGCCCCGTACACCAGCGGCTTCAGGCGCTCCCCTTTGCAAAGCAGATACAGCAAGACGGGGAGAGACACCGCCAGCCCTTCGTAGCGCACCAGTGGTAGCACCATAATGGCCAGATACACAGCATTGCCGGTCACCTGTTCGCTGTAAAACTCTTTGCGCAGCACGCCCAGTGCAATCACTGTCACCAGAAAGATCTGCAGGCAGTGTTCCATACCGTTGAAAATCAGGCCGTAGAAGTTGGTTGCCAGAAACCATCCGCCGAGGATGCACAAACGGTGAACCAGGCTGATCTCTGGCAACAGCCGGTTGAAGAGTGAGCAGGTCAGAAACGAGAAGCCAATGTTCAGTAGCAGAGGAACCCACAGCATGAAATTGCCGAGTGGGGTAAAAGGCGCCAGCAGAAAGGGCCAGAGGATACTGGACGATGGGGCTGAGTATTCCCCGGGATTAATACCGTAATGACCGCTGAAGATGCGTTTGGCCAGATCGATATGGATATACGGATCGTCCAGCGTGTACATCAGCATGCCGCCGTTGATGGCCAGTGTTGCCAGCACCAGAAGGGTGACCGGCAAAAAGAACAACACCAGCATCACGCGGCGATCAACAGCGTGGGAGGCGACCGGACTGGCTACGTTAATGCCTGTTTCCATGGCGAGTTTGCTCATTCTGTCGAGTAAGGCGGGAACGTCCTGTCTGGCGTGTCACGGGCTGAGCGTAATCGAGAGAGTTTGCAAGTCAAATTAATGACTTCAATGGAGGGGCTGGAAAGGCAGGGTTTAAGGGCTGTCAAAGTAATGACTGGAAGGGAAGGCTGGCCAGGACTGCGTCTGGGAGCCAACCCAGGCTCATCGCGCTGACAAGCTTTTCAGCGATACGTTCGCCCTGCTAAGTCAATTATCTATAACCAACGTGCGTTGATTACTCAGGATCGTTACAATCGCTTTCGTTGAAACCATTCCGAAATGTGATGATGACCGAATTCTCCATAGAACAGCCGCTCGCTAAGCCTCTCGTCTCGATTGTTGCGCCTTGCTATAACGCGGAAAAGTTTCTTGAGGACGCCATGGCAAGTATCTTTGCCCAGGACTATGAGAACTTCGAAGTTATTGTCGTGGATGATGGTTCGACGGATAACAGTTTCACCCTGCTGCAATCACTTCAGTCAAAGTATACGTTTCAGCTTTACCAGCAAGAAAACCAGGGTGTCAGTGCTGCGCTTAATCACGGCATGCGATACGCCAAGGGGACTTATGTTGCGACCCCGGATCTGGACGATATTATGTTGCCCGAGTCTGTGAGAGTGCGCGCTGAATATCTGGACAAGCATCCCCATGTGGGATGTGTTGGCGCATTGATCATATATATGGACAGTGAGGGTCGAGATACCAAGCGTCAGCATCGCGACTACATTGAACATCTCAAGTTTGAGCAAGTACTCAGTGGTGCCGTTGTGGTGGGCGCGCCGGTCGCGCTTTATCGACTGGATGCAATTAAGGCCGCTGGTTTCTATGATCCGAATATCAGGGTTCAGGATTTCCAGATGACCCTGAAAATTGCTCATCAGGGCTATGGCATTGACGTGTTGCCGGTATGCGTCACCCGCTATCGTCGGCACGCGAATAACCTCTCGCGTAAATACAAAGTGCTACTCGACGCTGATCTGCAGACCATCGCGCCTTATAAGTCGCATCGCGATTATCACAAGGGTAGAACCTTGATCGTGCACAAAGCGCTCAAATACGCGGTGGTCTCAGACAAGAGACACGCCTGGAGCCTGTTGCGCTCTATCCCGCTGCGGCACATGAACATGAAGACCCTGACACGCTTCAAGCGGCTGGTGCTGAGTCACTGATCAAGTGGCGCGGCACCAGCGTTTGCCTTACTTGGCGAACAGTTGACCGATGTCTTTGAACGCCTTGAATTCCAGGGCGTTGCCACAGGGGTCGAAGAAGAACATGGTGGCTTGCTCGCCCACTTCGCCCTTGAAGCGCACATAAGGTTCGATCACGAACTTTATACCCTGTGAGCGCATGCGCTCCGCCAGGATTTCCCAGTCGTCCCAACTCAACACCACGCCAAAGTGAGGCACCGGCACGTCATGGCCGTCCACGACGTTAGTGCCTGCCGATTCCTGCGAGGCGGTTTTAGGGTGTTCGTGGATCACCAACTGGTGGCCGTAGAAATCGTAATCAACCCAATGATCGCTTGAGCGACCCTCAGTGAAACCGAACACTTCAGTGTAGAAGTGGCGCGCGGCGGCCAGGTCGTAAACGGGGATTGCCAAATGGAAGGGTGCGAGGCTCACGGTAAATATCCTTTTTTATGAAGAAGGCTATTGAAGACGATTTATTTTAGATAAGAATAAATTTATACAAAGCGGATATATTCACTGCTCAGCTCAAATAAATTCGATCAATGGGGCGGTGCATCATGCTGCGTGAATTGAAAACCTTTTTGGCCGTGGCTCGTTACGGCACGTTCGCGGCGGCGGGTATGCACATTGGTTTGACCCAGTCGGCGGTCAGCTCGCAGATCAAGAATCTCGAACGGGCGCTAGGCGTGCGTTTGTTTGATCGTACCGGACGACAGGCCATTCTTAATGCGGCCGGCATTCGTGCGCTGCCCATGGCTCAGGAAATGTTCGAGCTGTTCAACCGCATGTCGATGCCAGTGGACCCCGAGGAATATCGCGGTGAAATGAAAATCGGGGCGATTGCCAGTGCGCAAACCGGCTTTCTGCCTCAGGCATTGCTGCGGTTGAGGCGTCGCGCGCCAGCAGTTGAGGCGAAGCTTGTGCCGGGTGTCTCATTGAACTTGCTCAGCCAGTTGGATGCCGGTGAGCTGGACGTGGCAATTCTGATCAAGCCGCCGTTCGAGTTACCCAAAGAGTTGTATGTGCAAGTTCTGGAAACTGAACCCTTCGTGCTGATCGTTCCGCAGGATCTCAAAGAGACTGACCTGCTCAAACTGTTGGTTGAACAGCCGCATGTGCGCTATGACCGCGCGTCGTTTGGTGGGCGTCAGGTCACCCGGTTTCTGCGTGAGCAGCAGATTGAGGTGCATGTAGCGCTGGAACTGGACGAGCTGGACGCCATCGTCAAGTTTGTCGAAAGCGGGCTGGGTATTTCTCTGATTCCTCGCGCCGGTCTGTGGCTGGAGCGCGATGCCAGAGTGCAGGTGATCAGCCTGGGCGACCTCACGTTTTACCGCGAAGTGGTGTTGATGATGCGCCGCAGCCAGCGCGACTTGCCGCTGCACAAGCTGTTTGCTGATTGCCTGGCACCAGACGCGGGTAAAACCCGATCGCCAGATTGAACATGTATCAAGGTTTATGTGTTTTTCGGGCCGCAAGCCGCGGATGATCTGGCAGAATACGGCCATGGCCTGATTCGTCCAGGCAGCCGCTAAATGAAAGAGGGCGTTATGAGTCACGACAGCATTAATTGGGACACTCTGGGTTTCGACTACATCAAAACTGATATGCGCTACCTCTCTCATTGGCGCGATGGCGCATGGGATGAGGGCTCGTTGACTGAAGACAACGTGCTGCACATTAGCGAAGGCTCCACCGCGCTGCATTACGGCCAGCAGTGTTTCGAAGGCCTGAAGGCCTATCGCTGCAAGGACGGCTCCATCAACCTGTTCCGCCCAGACCAGAACGCACTGCGCATGCAGCGCAGCTGTGGGCGTCTGTTGATGCCGCAAGTGCCGACCGATGTGTTCATCGAAGCCTGCAAAAAAGTCGTTGCTGCCAACGAGCGTTTCATTCCGCCGTACGGCTCCGGCGGCGCGCTGTACCTGCGCCCGTTCGTGATCGGCGTGGGTGACAACATTGGCGTGCGTACCGCACCCGAGTTCATCTTCTCGATCTTCTGTATCCCGGTGGGTGCCTATTTCAAAGGCGGCCTGAAGCCAAACAACTTCGTGATCTCCGGCTACGACCGCGCAGCGCCACAAGGTACTGGCGCAGCCAAGGTCGGCGGTAACTATGCGGCCAGCCTGATGCCGGGTTCCGAGGCCAAGAAACTGAGCTTCGCGGATGCCATCTATCTGGACCCGCAAACCCACACCAAGATCGAGGAAGTCGGTTCGGCCAACTTCTTCGCCATCACTAAAGATGACGTTTTCGTCACGCCAAAATCGCCATCCGTGCTGCCGGGTATCACCCGTCTGTCGTTGATTGAGCTGGCGCAGAGCCGCCTGGGCCTGAAAGTCGTTGAAGGTGACGTGTTCATCGACAAGATCGCTGACTTCAAAGAAGCCGGCGCGTGCGGCACCGCTGCGGTGATCACGCCTATCGGCGGGATTTCCTACAAGGACAAGCTGCATGTGTTCTACAGCGAAACCGAAGTCGGCCCTGTCACCCGCAAGCTCTACGCAGAGCTGACCGGCGTACAGTCGGGCGACGTTGAAGCGCCAGCGGGCTGGATCGTCAAGGTTTGATGCGTTGATCCCGTGATCTTGTAGGAGCTGCCGAAGGCTGCGAAGAGGGAGTGTCAGACAGACCTTTTTCGCAGCCTTCGGCAGCTCCTACAGATTTTCTTTATTGATCAGAATCTGTCTCCTTCGCCGGCCCCAGCACAATCACCAGGTGCCGCAAGTCTTCCACGCTCAAACTGATGCTCTTGCCCGACGGGCTCTCGCTCACTTCGCCCAGCGCATATACCGTAAAGAACTTCACCTCATCGGCATGGCTCAGCAATTCGCTGATGTATCGGCTGGAGCGGTACGCTTTCATCTGTGCAGGCGACACATACAGCGTCACCAGTTTGCCCTCAAGGCGGTCAAAGAACTTGAATTTGAAGCCCAGCCCATAACGCTCTATTAAACCGCCGCCGTAAAGCACCCGCCCGTTATCGCCCAACTTCGCGTATTTGATATGCCGGAAGTAGGAGCGCAACGCCAGTTCACCTTGTCCGGGAATCTTCAAGGTCAGCAGCTTGAAGTCATCGGCGGATAATTGCGCTTTGGCCTGGCGATAACTGTCGACGAGCCGTTCGAGGTTGTTGGTGCGCGTTTCACTGTCGCGAGGTGGTTTTGCGGGTGGTGTTTTAACGGCCAGCGGTTCGGCCGCTACCTGCACCGCAACAGCAGCAGGCTTGGCTTCTTTGCTCTTTTCTATACTTGGCGTTTTTATCGTGGGGTCAAAGACATCGATATAGTCATCGAGCTTGCGTTTGGCCTTGCGGATGCGTGTTTGCGGCTCGGTTTCTTCGGTATCAGCGGGCGGCTGGTTTTCTTCAGCCTGCTCATCAATCCATTCGCAATCCGGGTGGTGATCGGAATGTGGATTGGCGCGAAAGTGGGCCGACACAAACGTCGGGTTGTCCTGAGGCTTCACGTCATAGCGCACGCCCGTGATCTTTGCCTCAAGCTTGCGACAGGGCTCACTGGAGCAGAGAAACTCGAAACGCTGCCGAGGCTCTTCCTGGGAAAAGTACTCCCGACGCGCAGCACTGATCGACACCTCTTCCTGAAGCTCGACACAGAACGCCCGGGTAATGCTTTTGTTGGTTTTCATCTGGCAGGTCCGACAGGTCAGTAGCACGTCGTAGTGTCTTTGACATAACTGTGTCCTGCAATAGACATCGGTTTTGTTGGTGCTGCTGGTCTGTAGGAGCTCACGAGCAACGCGAGGCAGCGATGGCGGTGTGTCAGGCAAACCGCCATCGCTGCCTCGCGTTGCTCGAGAGCTCCTACAAAAACAACGCGGGTTTTACTGTGCTGGCACTGCCAGCCAGTTACCGACAGTTTTCTGATACGCGCCAGTGGCTTTGCTCAGATGCAGCCACTGATCGACGTAGCTCTTCCAGGCCACATCGCCCCGTGGCAGCAAATACGCTTTTTCACCGTATTGCAGGGAGTGGGTGGGGTTGATCGCACACAAGCCCGGCATACGTTTTTGCTGGTAGAGCGCCTCGGACGCTTCGGTGATCATCACGTCGGCTTTTTTATCCAGCAACTCCTGAAAGATCGTCTTGTTGTCGTGGAAGGCCAATTGCGCATTGGGCAAGAACGCACGGGCGAAAGCTTCGTTGGTGCCGCCTGCCGGTTCGATCAGGCGCACCGTCGGCTTGTTGATCTGTTCGATGGTTTGATACAGCGCCACATCTTCACAGCGCGCCAACGGGATCTTGCCGTCGACGTCCAGCGTGCTGCTGAAGAAAACCTTCTTCTGGCGCTCAAGCGTTACCGAAATGCCACCGACGGCGATGTCGCACTTCTCGGCCACCATGTCCGGCACCAGCGTTTTCCAGGTGCTCGGCACCCATTGCACTTTTACGCCCAGACTTTGCGCCAGAGAGCGCGCCAGTTCGATATCGATGCCTTCGTATTCACCGTCTTCGCGCAGGAAAGAATACGGTTTGTAATCCCCGGTGGTGCACACCGCCATTTGTCCTTCTTGCAGCACCTTGTCCAGATGAGACGGCAATTCCTGAGCCTGGGCAAAACTCGACAGCCCAAAGAGCAGGGCGGCTGTAGCGCTGTGTTTCATGTTTTTCATAGGAGTCGAGCTCGACGATCGGAATGATGCTGCGGACAAAGCAAGAACGAAGCCATATGCACGATTCGTTGAATTGGAATGTATTCATGTAGGAGCTGCCGAAGGCTGCGAAGCATTTTTCCTGACATACCGCTATCGCAACCTTCGGCAGCGCCTACAAGTCATCAGTGAGTTACTGCCCCGGCACTGCCAGCCAATGACTGACCACGGTCTGATAAGTCCCCGTCGCCTTGCTCAGGTGCAGCCATTGATCGACATAGGCCTTCCAGGTGATGTCGTCCCGTGGCAGCAGATAGGCCTTCTCGCCGTACTGCATGTAGCGCGTGGGGTTGATCGCGCATAGCCCGGGCATGCGCTTCTGCTGGTACAAGGCTTCGGATGAATCAGTGATCATCACGTCGGCTTTCTTGTCCAGTAGCTCCTGGAAAATGGTTTTGTTGTCATGGAAAGCCAACTGCGCCGCTGGCAGGTGGGCGCGAACAAAGGCTTCATTGGTTCCGCCAGCGGGCTCGATCAAACGTACGGACGGCTTGTTGATTTGCTCGATGGTTTGATACAGCGCCTGATCTTCGCATCGGGTCAGGGGGATCTTGCCGTCAACATCCAGCGTATTACTGAAGAAGGCTTTCTTCTGTCGCTCCAGCGTCACCGACACGCCACCCATGGTCACATCGCACTTACCGGCAAGCATGTCTGGCATCAGGGTTTTCCAGGTTGTCGGTACCCACTGGATTTTCACCCCAAGGCTTTGCGCCAGCGTGCGGGCCATTTCGATGTCGATGCCTTCATATTCGCCATCTTCGCGCAGGAAAGTGTAGGGCTTGTAATCACCGGTGGTGCAAACGGCCAACTCACCTGACTGCAACACCTTGTCCAGGTGAGAGCCTGAATCCTGAGCCAGAGCCAAGCCGGAGAAGCCGAGCAGCAGGGTAGCGGTGATGCAACGTTTCTTATTATTCATGGCAGGCAACACTCGAAAGTTAAGTGATAAAGCGGCGGTAATCCTGCCTGACAATGTTCACCGATGCCATCGTTCGCGGTTCGGGGTAGGAGGTAACTTGTTGCCGAGAGGGCTTGATTCGGTGGTTCCAGTCTTGCGCCTCGCGCCGCACCACTGCAGTGCGATCTGGTGCATAAATAGTGCGTAATCTGATATTTGGTGCGCGGTATACGCATATTTATCTATTTTTCGCGCACATCGATTTTTTATTGGGTAATCTACGCGCGCTTTGGTTTGCAGTGCTCTGCTTGCCTGCTATTCATCCTTACGCCTTTCAAGAGTTCGCCATGACCCAGATCGCCGCCACGCAAACCGTCAAGCATTCCACTTTCGAAGACATATTTGCGATCGTCATCGGCACGTTGATGGTGTCCTTCGGGGTGATGATGTTGCGCCAGGTGGGCGGGGTGACCGGCAGCAGCGCCGGGATAGCCTTCCTGCTCAGCTACGCAACCCATTTGTCATTTGGTGTGGCGTTCTTCCTCATCAACCTGCCGTTCTATTATCTGGCCATACGCCGCATGGGTTGGGCGTTCACTATCAAGACCTTCTGCTCGGTAGCGTTGGTGTCGGTGTTCTCGGAACTGCACGCGCGGTTCATCCACATCGATCAACTGCAGCCTATCTACGCGGCGTTGTTCGGCAACATCATGATGGGCCTTGGGTTCATCGTTCTGTTCCGTCACAAGGCAAGCC
Source organism: Pseudomonas maioricensis (assembly GCF_022790535.1). Taxonomy (GTDB): domain Bacteria; phylum Pseudomonadota; class Gammaproteobacteria; order Pseudomonadales; family Pseudomonadaceae; genus Aquipseudomonas; species Aquipseudomonas maioricensis. Next base: position 97,827 of record NZ_LOHG01000006.1, on the reverse strand, counting down.
TGGGCGGGATCAATATCCTCGCGCTGTATCTGCAGGACCGCATCGGTCTGCGCGCGGGCAAATTGCAAATGGTCGTGGACGTACTCGTCGTACTGGGTTCGCTGTACCTCGTGAGCCTGCCAATACTGCTGGCCTCCATCGCGGGCGCCATCGTGCTCAACCTGATCATCGCCGTTAATCACCGGCCGCATCGCTACACGGCTTGAGCCCTTTTTCAGCGTCTGTGAATGAATAAAAAAGAGCAGGTCCGGTAAGGGGCCCGCTCTTTTTTTAATGCAGTGCGTCACTGGTCTTTACTCTGGCGGCGGGCCTGACCGATAGCTGATTGCTGCGTAACTGCTACCAGATTTCGATTGAAGCTCTCGGGTCAATTGCCCGAGTGTACGCAGGCTGTGGAGTGTTTGATTCACCCGAAAGCCGCGTTTGAGGTTGAGCGCCTGTTGATCAAAGCTTTTCAGCGTTGAATCAAATACCGCAGGTTTGACCTCCAGCGATTCGAAATCCTGATGGGGCGAGTGTTCCGGTAAATCCATGATGACCTCCTTGCGTTAATGAGCGGATCATTGCTTTGGATTGCGATCAAGCGTCCTTGCCCTGTACAAAACCGGAGCCCAGATCAGCCGCAGTGATCGGGTTTGAATCCGGATCGGACATGGTTCGGTTTTTCAGGTTGAGCAGTACTTCTTCATCGTCAGATGACAACACCACCGAGGCGCTGCCGTCGCCGCCGTCTACAGCAGGCTCTGGCGACTCGACGTATTCCCATTCCTCGCCTTCGTTCCATGGGCCGCGCAGGTCAGGGCCGCCATTGGACATGTTGAAGTAGACGTTGGTGAATTCCGGCATGCCCGGCAGCTTGCCTTGCGGGAAGTTCGGCTGAATGGATTGCAGCGCCTTTTCGAACGATTTCTGGTGGGCAATTTCCCGGGTCATCAAGAATCCCAATGCCTCTTTGATACCTGGATCATCCGTGACGTTCATCAGGCGTTCGTAAACGATCTTGGCCCGTGCTTCGGCGGCGATGTTGGAACGAAAGTCGGCAGTCGGTTCGCCAATGGTATCGACGTAGGCAGCAGTCCATGGCACCCCGGCCGAGTTGGTCAGCGGCGCGCCGCCGCCGTACAACAGGCTGGTGATGTGCGAATCGTTACCGGCGCCATTAATCGCCCGATACAGTTCACCTTCCTCTTGTACGCCTTCGGCTAATTGACCTTTACCGCCACGGTTAAGCATGCAGATGATCGAGCCGATGATTTCCAGGTGGCTCAGCTCTTCCGTAGCAATGTCCATCAACAGGTCTTTGCGGCCTGCATCTTCCTCGGCCAGGGCTTGCGTGAAGTAGCGCGCGGCGGCTGCCAATTCACCTTGGGCCCCACCAAATTGCTCAAGTAGAAGATTAGCCAATCCCGGATCCGGTCTTGCTACACGCACGGTGTATTGCAAACGTCGGTTATGCATAAACATGGTTTTAATCCTCAGCGTTATCTTGGCCAAAACGGCTGTGTGGTCATCTGCGTGGCCACAGAAAAGAGAGCAATCGAGGAGAAGCGCCGTTCCGGAAAGCTGACCAGCGGCCGCAAAATTCAAGAACCGGCGGGTATTTGGATTCGAGCGGATGTGTAAGAGAGAGGCGGTGGATTTTTTTGGATTGCTAGCGTGGGGCCAGCTTCAGCTCCGGTCTCTTCTGGCAGTGCAAACACGCTTCTGTAGGAGCGCACGAGCATCGCGAGGCCGCGATGGCGTACCGTCTGACACTCCGCGCGGCCTCGGGGTGCTCGGTGTCGCTCCACCCCCGGTCGCGCCTACAGTTTCTGGATTTATCGGGTGGGTTTCGGAGCTTTCCTACGCGATTTAAAGCTCCGCCTGATAGCGATAAATTTCTTTGAAAGCCCCAGTCTATAAGGCCTTGCGGGGTGCTGATCAGATCGCTAGGCTCCGCTGCGTTGCTCAAAACAAGCGACCGGATTTAGCGATCTGAACCTCAATAAAACATATCTCCTGCGGAATTTTTCAGGTGTTCATCTACGCTTGAAACACACGTTATGGCGGTTGTGCGTCGGAGACCTTCGGGTCTGCCGGTGCGTTTATGTTTTGCTGAGACCGGTTCGCTAACCCTCGCACAACTGCCACCCTTACCCCTTCATCGGGTAAAGGTGGCAAGTCCTGATCGAACGGAGTTAAACGGATGCAAGCTCTTCAACCCCAGCCAACCCGCCCAGCCGATTGTTTCGACACCTTACTGTTCATCCGCCACCAACGCATGCTGCGCGCCCTGATGATTGAAGGGCAGGGCTGGTTCTGTTTGCAGGACCTGGCACGCCTGATGGGCAAGGCGCTGGATCAGCGCTCTATCTGCAAGCTCGACCCGGATCAGTACCGCAGCGCCTGGCTGTTTGCCAACGGTCATTGGAGCAAGCAACTGTTGCTCAGTGAGTCCGGTGCCTACGCGATGCTGGTTCACCATTACGTCCCGGAAAACCGTGCCTTGCGTCGCTGGCTGACCCACGAGGTCATGCCAGCCCTGCGCGAAGCTCCGCAAACCGGACAGCCCAGCATTAGCGTGATGCAGTGGCCTGGCAAAAGTCTGTGTCTGCTTCATTGGCAAAGCGAACAATGGATCAAACTGCGCGACATGCCAGATGTCATGCCTGCGCCTCAAACATGGGAGCAACCCTGGTGGCGCAAAGTACTGCGCATGGATCGACCATGAGCGCATTTTTCACATTTTGACGGTAGATAAAAAACCACACTTTAATTATAGGAGCTCCCGGTTGTTTCGATAATAACCCACCTAAAGTGCGTGTATATTCTGGATCCAATTTTTCAATTATCTAATTTATTCAACTGTGTATCCCGCGTTAATCCGCGAGTTACCTCGCTGCGCTGCAAAACCTTGTTTTAGAGCCTCAAGTCTTTCACGTCGCTGCCGTTATCAAGCCTAGACACGGCGAATAATCACTTTTGATTGCGCTTGCCTGCCTCTATAAAAAAATGTGTGCGGAGTGACTGCTTTATGATTTTCAATAAACGATTGAAGCAGGAGTTATTAACGATAAGCGAAAAGCTTTCGACCATGGAGCAGGTACGCGACAGTCTTGAGATTGAAATGCTGTCCATCAACCTCGATGAGCGCGGCAAAATCGAGTCGGTTAACAGTAAGTTTGAACAGGAAATGCGCTACACCAGTAAAGAGCTGGTCGGTCGTTCGCTGGTAGAGCTGGTCCCCAAGTACGCTCAGAGTACCGACCACTTCGCGCGCATGAGCAAAGCCATTCAGCAAGGCAAGCACTGGGCGGGCGCCCTGCAGATTTTTCGTGGCGACCAGAAAGAGGCGTGGCTGCGGGTGATTGTTCAGCCGGTGACCAACAGCGCTGGCAAGGTCATACAGTTCTCTTTGTACGCCAGTGACCTGACTCGCACCATCGAGACTTCCCGTGAGCACGAGAACCTGATCGAAGCGCTGCAACGCTCCACTGCAGTTATTGAATTTGATTTGAGCGGCAACGTGCTGACTGCCAACCAGCGCTTTCTGGATTCCATGGGCTACTCGCTGGCGCAAGTGGTTGGCAAACACCACAGTATTTTCTGTGAGGCGCAAGAAGCCAACTCCCAGCAGTACCAAGTGTTCTGGGAAAAGCTGCGCCGTGGTGAGTTCGTGGTCGATCGCTTCAAACGTATCGACAGCCGTGGTCATTCGGTCTGGCTGGAGGCTTCTTACAACCCGGTTACAGACGCGCACAGTCGTCTCTATAAAATCGTGAAATTCGCGACTGTTATCACTGAGCAAGTCGAACGCGAAGAGGCCGTTTCCGAAGCAGCAAAAATTGCCTTCACGATTTCCAAACACACCGATGAAACTGCACGCAAAGGCAGCATCGTGGTCAAGGAAACCGTTGACGTCATGCGCGCCCTGGCTTCGCAGATGGAGCTCGCCGTAGAAGGCATCGGCGCGCTCGACAAGCAATCGCAAATCATCGGTTCGATCATCACCGCCATCAGCAGCATTGCCGATCAAACCAACCTGCTGGCCCTTAACGCCGCCATCGAAGCCGCCCGCGCCGGTGAGCAAGGCCGAGGCTTCGCCGTTGTTGCCGACGAAGTCCGCCAACTCGCTTCCCGCACCAGCGCCGCTACCGCCGAAATCGTCGACGTGGTGCAGAAAAACCAGGCCCTGGCAGAACAAGCCGTGGGCGTTATCGAACATGGTAAAAAGCAGGCCGAACAAGGTCTGGAGCTGTCAGGTCAGGCAGGCAAAGTCATCGTCGAGATTCAGGACGGAGCCCAGCAGGTGGTGAATGCTGTGGGGCAGTTTGCGAATCAGGTTTCGGGGTGATTGATAAACCAGGCCCGGATTAGACCGGGCTTGGTTTGATTGCTCGTCTCAGGCCGCTTTGGTTTCCGTCCATTGACTGTTGTTCATCATGAAGACGGCACCTTCAACCGGGGCCGCATTGCAAAATCTGCCCTAGACCTTGCAGGTCGGTCAGGGCAGCGCGGTCTCTGTGGGAGCCGAGCTTGCTCGCGATAAGGCCGGACGCGATCTAAAGTGAATCGAGTCCAGCCTTATCGCGAGCAAGCTCAGCTCCCACAGTGGAATGCAATCCTGCAGGCAGAGCTGGGTGGCCAGACCAGATTCGCAATCAATCCTCAGGATCAACCTGACTCTCCGGTTTCCAGCGCGCCACCAGATCAGCCATCCCGGCCGTAATGCCGTCGGTGTTGTCTTCGATGATCTGTAAGTGGCTGGCGATGCTGTCGGCGGCGTCTACTGCGCCGCGCTCATCGAGCCAGATTCGAACCTCGTCCATGGCCGCACGTAGCGCGTTGATGTTTTGGTCGAGGCTGGCAAGCAAGGCAGGGGTGGGGTCATCAGGCACTGACATGGTCTTTCCTCCATAAAAAGGAAAGTGTAGTTGTGGCCCCTACAGTGTCATGCAAATCAAACGGGTACTTTGTGTCCAGTCTTGTCGGTCGATACCGCGCCTTCCTCAGCCAGGAGGAATGGTACCCAGCAGACCCACGCCGATTGCCGCCACCAAAAAGATCGCCATGTAGATCGTAAGCTTGCCCATAAGGCCTCCCGAGGATGGGTGATGTAGCACGTTCAGAATCACATCAAGAACGACCCGATCAGTTGAAGGGTTCAGGCTGTCGGGGTGGCTTTATTATCAAGGGAAGGGCGATTGCAATACAGATTCAGATGGGGGAGAAAAATACGGATCAGATGGGGGCGAGGTGAACAAGCGATAAGGCTGTACAGCGAAATAGCTAGCGTAATCGACTAGTGAGCACTGGAGCTGTAAAACTCCTCAAAGTCAGTGAGGCGTATGGTCGGTGCCAGATCACCAAGGACTGCTATTTCCTCATCAGCTTTTCTTCGCTTGTCCCGGTCATCCACTATGAAAAGTACGTCGACAGGGTCGTCAGCTTTGTTGACCTGTAGTGCTTTTCTGAGCCTTGCATTGATGGCGTTGGCTGTAGGCGTAACTGAATCCACGTAGGTGGTCCCCCAAAGGAAGTCAAAGTGAGTACCCACTCCACCCACGTTGATAAGTACGTTTCGATCCAGATGCCTTGTCGGGTCCTTGGCGCGCAACAGCAGCTCGACTTCTTGAGTTAGCGAGAAGTCGGTATCGCCCTCCGAAAATCGATCCTCCTCCCAAGCAACAACGGAAGAGAAAAGACGCAATATCTTCGCCCCCCAGACATCCAGTTCAGACTCAAGAAAAACAGCTTCGAAAGCGCCTGCGCCCGACAGTGAAAAGCCATGCCTGATTGCGATGTTTTCAAGGCTCCGCCAGTTGCGTTTGTCTCCTAGTGGATAGCCGAGAGAGCGCAACGCAAATACAGTAATACCGTCGTCTGTGAACTCCAGATTTTCGCCATCTGCGAACAGGTAAAAATCCAAGGGCTTTGCGCCCGGCAATGTGATCGGCGTACTGATGTACGTGGCTTTCCTGCTGCCGTTTTCAATGGCCTGGCAGTGCCATCCTGATTTCACAAAGAAGTCGTCGCAGCTTGTATTACCCATATTCATGCCCGAAAAAATCGTCTTTGAAAGGCGGGGACAGCGTTCGGTTTTTGTTATCAAGAACCCTTGCATGTCGCCTGAAACGCTCAACCCACCGAGACATCGTAGCTGATCTGAGCTGCGAGATAACTGTCCTGGTGACCTGACAGAGTCTTTCGTCGCCAAGATGGATATGTGGGCCAAAAAACACTCTGTCGCGTTCTTTATGGGAGCGCTCATGTCTGGGAAAAATCTCCAACATGAAAACCCGGCGCTTCTCCTTCCCGTCGCGAAACATCAGGCCATAGCTCATACGCTCACCCATGCGACCAGGCTGGTACTCGCCCTTGAAATAGAGATGAGGAATTGATACTCGGCGTTCATCCAATAGCGAACTCGTCGCTTGAAGCCATCCCGAATGTGTTGGTTTCGCCTGCCACTGTATTTCATCAGATAGATATTTTGCTTTCCGACACCAATCACGACACGCGGCAAGCCAGTCTTCTTCAACCATTGCAATTCCATAGGTGCGAGCAACGAGCTCTTTGGCGCTACTTTTGGGGGAGGAAATGCTAATGAAACGCGGAGGGGATTGCTGTCAGAGGAGTCTGTTAATGGCTGCGATTTTTCGCTGTGGTAATGCGGGCAGGGTGAGGGCCGCAGCCCGTGATCCATGCGTCACGTTTCTTTAGGGACCTCATTGGCATGTTCGGACAAGACTGATACATCAGCGAATATTTGCTCCAACTTCGCTGATTTCATCCGCCGAAAGGTCTCGCCAATCTGGTAGGCCTATCCCGTACTCCGCGCTTGCAGCTTCAAGCACTTCTTCAAGTGAATGGTAGAGATGGTCGCCTTCAACGATGTTTGGGTAATCGATGTAGCGAATAACCAGATAAAAAACCTCATCTTCCGTGGTCACCAGGCCGAACGTTACCAGTGCGGTGACGCCTGCTTCATCCGGCTGCTTCAGCGAAGCGAAGAGGTAGCTCGGTTGTGACGTCATGGTGTTGCGCCATTAGCTGGATGAGAGGCCTGGTTATCCTTGATCTCTTCCAGTCGACCTCCGCAGTCAATGAACGACTCCTTGTAATTCTGCCGACAGATCTTGCTCTGCGCCGCGCCAGGGTCGACCGGCTCCGAGCCGCAGGGGTTTGAAATTTGCGGGGTCGCTGGGGTCTGCTGCATGCAGGCTCGGTAGCCAACCATTCGGCCTTCGTAAGTCGCCCGCTGGCCCTGAACGCTTTCCTCCGCTCGCTTTTCACAGGCCTGGACTCTTGCATCCAGCTCGGCAACACAGCGCTGTCCCTGCTCGGTTTCAGGTTTGACATAGCGATACTGGGTGCAGGCGGCGAGGTTGATTAAGGCAAGGGCTGCGAGGGAGATAACAGTGAGGCGGCCAGTCATGGATTTCATATCCTTATGGGTAAACAATGCGCTGTTCGACCGGGGAAATGGGCGCAGGTTCTGAGTTGTCGAGCCTTTGTCCGCCTATAGCTGACTGTCTGATTGGAAAGGCCGAGCTGGAAGGGCTGATAGGCAGCTAGTACGCTTGAGTCCCTCTAATGATAGGAGACTTAAATGGGAAATGACTCCTCGTTACAGATCGAACGCGCCGCTTATGAGGAGTTCGTCCGGCTTTGGAGGCAAGGAAGCTTCGAGCATCAGCGACTGGGCCAAGCGTTTTACAACCACTTCAATCTACACAAACTCACCGATCAGGTCGGATTACACGATCTGTATGAGGCCGACGGTGATAAAGCCTCACGCTTGATCTCAAGGCTTTTCCACTTTCACTGAGTGGCAGCAATCGACCCATAGCAGACGTCGAGGGCCAGAATTTATTCCGTTCAGAAAACGATTTCGCACCGTGCTTCAGCGGCTTGTACTCGTAATGTCAGACCAGACTCGAAACACATGACAAGGTGATGATCTGGTTGGATGTTATCTGTGAGATAAAAGGTTTGTGTCTCGGCGTCGGACACCACGGCTCCAATCGAATGGATAACACTACCGTCGCCTTCAATTGGGTGTACATCCCGCCCACTTGCTGAAAAGTAATCGACCTCATGGAAGCTGATAGTAATCTTGCGTGCCTCTTCGGCTGGCACCCAAGCTTCAGTCCGTCGAGTAAAGATAAGTACAGCCGACCTATCCACGATGTCGTAATTGATAGCGCTGGCTCGGTAGAAGTTATGCAGATCGTAGGCACGGTCGTGAATCTCAACCTCGATATGCCCGAACACGAAACCAAGGAATTGCATGGGTTAGCTCTTATGATCTACCGGTAGGCGTGTATCGTACTGCATCGTCGCAATGGCTGCTTTTGGCCGATTTCAGCCCTTTACTACAAGCAGAAACCGGCCAGAAGTAGTCGTTCGAATTCGTCCGTTTCACTCCTTGCCCCGTGAACAAAGGCCGTAGTAAAACTCAGAAGGTAGCGCGACAGCTAGCCCGGTGACAGGCTAGCCTCAAAGCTATCTGAGAAACCAGGAGTAAGGCGACGAAGCTTGAAGCACAGGCCAATTTTGCCCAATTGCTATGCTTCGAAGGCCCTAATTTCGATAGGTATCAATATCTATTGTCGCGCCTACGATGTGGATGAAATCAATGACTGGTAACCCAAAGCCTATAGCTGGCATGGGAGCTTCTTCATCTTGGTCAATCCACAGTACGACCTGAAAAACGCACCTCAGATCAAACTTCTTTTTTGCCTCAACAATCTTTGCAGCAAATGGTGCTAGTCGTGTTACTAACGCATCAGACATTTCGTATACGTCGATCAAATCGCTTTCTATCCTTCCGTTTGAGACTGACCAGCATGAGTTTCGACGCAGGGGGGCGTCAGGACTGCGCGGACCTTTCCGAAAAATCTCTGTCGCAGTTAGTCCTACGTACGCCGTCACTTCGTCTGGCTCAAAATTGTCGCCGTACATTGCGAAATATACTTCGCCGGTTGTCGTCATATAAATCCTCATCTCTGTCGTCAGCCGGTTCACGACGATACCGAAGTGCTGCCTGCGCGACCTACCGCTCCGGGTTGATAGCCATCGGCCGTGGATGACCGCTTTCGACCCGAAGCAGCCACTCTTGACCGGCCCCAGTTGGCCGATAGTTGCCCTGTTAGCCAACGCTAAGGCTCAGTCGCAATCAGTCAGACGTAACGCACTGTCGAGTTGCCTCACCCCAGGTTTTTTCGAAATAGACGCGTTCGAAACCATGCTCGGTGCGCCGCCCCACTTGAACATACCCAAGCCTGGAATAAATCAAGAGGTTGTCGGTCATCTTCTCGTTGGTATAAAGATGCACCGCATTCATTCCCAGTTGTTGGCTGGCATCTTCGCAAAAGCTGATCAGTGATTTACCTACCCCACGTCCTGTCGCGCTTGGCAGCACGGCCACATTTTCAAGCAGCACATACCCTTGCTCGGCATAAAACACCACAAAGCCTTCGACGCGGGTGGTTTCATCCGTCGCCACGTAAACAATCCCCGCCGCGATTTGCGCCCCGTAGTCGGCGGTCATTGGAGCGGGTTTGCGCCCGATTGCAGGTATATAGGGGGCGTAGGCCTGTTCAGCGCAGTGTCTGATCGCAGGCTCGTCTTTTGCTTCAGCTAAACGGATCAAGAATAGGCCTTCGATAAAGGGCGAGGCTTGCGGTTGATACTCTGGCAGATCGTAAACGCAGATGTCGAGTGACCGTCTATGGCCCAGAGCGTGTCAAAACTCGTATTGCCGATTCCACTCCAGTGATTTGTCTTACTAAGCCCAGGTCAGACATCGGTTGCTCACGTTCAGTATGAAACTCCGAAGATCGGCGGACACTCCGACGACGTGGGCTAGAGGCTATAACCTATTAGCTGGCTATTGTTATTTTGGGATTGGTGACCGGACAACCAGTAGACTAAAAAACCACTCAAAACCGATTTGCTCCGAAAGTCAGGGAATTGTTCATGGCATTTATTGTTACCTGCGTTGTGTCCCTGGTTTTCTGGACTGTTGTTTCAGTAATCACAGGGGCTAAGGAGCCTTGGGACCTGGCTAGTTACTGGACCATCATCTATCCCGCCGCGTTAGCTTTGTCAGTGATTCTTGGAGCAGTTCTAAAAAGCTCACAGTGGTCCGCAGGCGGCGTTGTAATGCTCTCTCAGATCCCAGTGGTTTTGGCGATTTCTGGTACATCATCCCCGTTGCTAGGTGTCGGTATCATCTATGCGGCCTTCCTCTCTATTCCGGCGATAACGCTTTCATGGCTCGCTGGCAAATTGTGCTCAGGCAAGAAAGGAGGATGGGCATCTACGAAGAAATGAATCGGCAAGTTGGACAGTGCGACGTCACCACCCGCTTGCCCATCTACGATTTTAAGGTCATAACGGCTCAGGAGACTGCACACGGCCGAGAGGTCGATAACTCACAAGGCATGAGTGTGGGACATCAGCAACGATTCCCGGGCGCCGGTGTTTATTAAGCTGACCACAGACGGCGGACTGAGTCGCCCCTGTTTTGTGTTGCTGTTGTCTTGGATGGGAAGCAGTGGAGGGTGGAAGAGGGGGGGGAGTCGCAGGTAAGGGGAAGCACGAATCCCACCCACAAAAAAACCGGCGCAATGGCCGGTTTCTTTGTATTCAAGCTGCATTGAGCAACAGCTTGAAGTGTGTCGTGGTGCCCCGAGGGAGAATCGAACTCCCACTTCTTTCGAAAACGGATTTTGAATCCGCCGCGTCTACCAATTCCGCCATCAGGGCTCAATGGCGGCGAAGTCTACAGACGGTATTACCGTTGGTCAATCACCTTTCATGGTCAATTTTGTCTCTTTCGGCTAAACTTCGCGGCCCTGCTAGACGAACTCCATCATGCGCGTTGCTGACTTTACCTTCGACCTCCCTGATTCCCTGATCGCTCGCCATCCTTTGGCCGAGCGCCGCAGCAGTCGTTTGTTGACCCTGGACGGGGTCACGGGCGCGCTGGCTCACGAACATTTTTCCGATTTGCTGGAGCATGTGCGCCCCGGTGATCTGATGGTGTTCAACAATACCCGCGTGATTCCGGCGCGGCTGTTCGGCCAGAAGGCGTCGGGCGGCAAGCTGGAGATTCTGGTGGAGCGGGTGCTGGACACGCATAGCGTGCTGGCCCATGTGCGGTCGAGCAAATCGCCCAAGCCGGGTTCGATGATTGTTATTGATGGCGGCGGCGAAGCCGAGATGGTCGTGCGTCACGACACCTTGTTCGAGCTGCGTTTCAGCGAGCCGGTGTTGCCGCTGCTGGAGCGTGTCGGGCATATGCCGTTGCCTCCTTATATAGACAGACCGGATGACAGCGCCGACCGCGAGCGTTATCAGACGGTGTACGCCCAGCGTGCCGGTGCGGTTGCTGCGCCGACGGCGGGTTTGCATTTCGATCAGCCGCTGCTGGATGCCATGCAAGCCAAAGGCGTGGAGATGGCGTTTGTCACACTGCACGTGGGCGCGGGTACGTTCCAGCCGGTGCGGGTCGAGAAGCTTGAAGATCACCACATGCACAGCGAGTGGCTGGAAGTCGGCCAGGATGTTGTCGATGCAGTGGCCGCATGTCGTGCACGCGGCGGCCGGGTGATTGCGGTGGGTACGACCAGCGTGCGTTCGCTGGAAAGTGCCGCCCGTGACGGTGAGTTGAAGCCGTTCAGTGGTGACACCGACATCTTTATTTTTCCGGGGCGTCCCTTCCATGTGGTCGATGCCCTGGTGACCAACTTTCATTTGCCTGAATCCACGCTGCTGATGCTGGTTTCGGCATTCGCCGGTTATCCCGAAACCATGGCTGCCTACGCGGCGGCGGTGGAAAACGGCTACCGCTTCTTTAGTTACGGTGATGCGATGTTCATCACCCGCAATCCCGCGCCGACCGCTCCCAAGGCATCGGGCCCAGAGGATCACGCATGAGCCGCACCAGTCGTATGTCTTTCGAGTTGTTGGCCACTGACGGCAAGGCGCGTCGTGGTCGTTTGACCTTCCCGCGAGGCGTGGTTGAAACCCCGGCGTTCATGCCGGTGGGCACTTATGGCACGGTCAAGGGCATGCTGCCGCGTGACATCGAGGCCACCGGCGCGCAGATCATTCTGGGCAACACGTTCCACCTGTGGCTGCGTCCGGGTACCGAGGTCATCAAGGCTCACGGTGACCTGCACGATTTCATGAAGTGGAATGGTCCGATTCTGACTGACTCGGGCGGCTTTCAGGTGTTCAGCCTGGGCGCGATGCGCAAGATCAAGGAGGAGGGCGTGACCTTCGCTTCTCCGGTCGATGGCGCCAAGGTGTTCATGGGGCCGGAAGAGTCGATGCAGGTTCAGCGTGATCTGGGCTCCGACATCGTGATGATTTTCGATGAATGCACGCCTTACCCGGCTGACGAAGATGTCGCCCGTGTGTCCATGGAGTTGTCGCTGCGCTGGGCCAAGCGTTCGAAAATCGCCCATGGTGAAAGCACTGCCGCGCTGTTCGGCATTGTTCAGGGCGGCATGCATGAAAATCTGCGCAAGCGTTCGCTGGAAGGCCTTGATCAGATTGGCTTTGATGGCCTGGCCATCGGCGGTTTGTCGGTGGGCGAGCCCAAGCACGAGATGATCAAGGTGCTGGATTACCTGCCTGGCCTGATGCCTCCTGAAAAACCTCGTTACCTTATGGGGGTAGGCAAGCCTGAAGATCTGGTTGAGGGTGTGCGCCGCGGAATCGACATGTTCGATTGCGTGATGCCAACCCGCAATGCCCGCAACGGTCATTTGTTCATTGATACAGGTGTATTGAAGATCCGTAACGCGTTCCATCGTCATGATGATTCGCCTCTGGATCCGACCTGCGATTGCTACACCTGTCAGAACTTCTCGCGCGCTTATCTGCATCACCTGGACAAGTGCGGCGAAATGCTGGGAAGCATGCTTAATACGATCCATAATTTGCGGCATTACCAGCGCCTTATGGCTGGTTTGCGCGAGGCTATTCAACAAGGTACATTGGCCGCCTTTGTCGATGCCTTCTATGCCAAGCGCGGGATTCCAACGCCGCCGATGGACTGAGTCAAAACAAGTTTTTTCTGCTTTTTACTTAATTATGCAACTGGAGTGCTAAATGAGCTTTTTCATCTCTCCCGCTTTCGCGGACGCTGCTGCACCTGCTGCTGGCCCTATGGGTGGCGGTTTTGAATGGATCTTCCTGGTCGGCTTCCTGGTCATCTTCTATCTGATGATCTGGCGTCCACAGGCCAAGCGCGCCAAAGAGCAGAAGAACCTGCTGGGCAACTTGCAGAAGGGCGACGAAGTGGTTACTACCGGCGGTATCGCTGGCAAGATCACTAAAGTGACTGATGACTTCGTTGTTATCGAAGTTTCCGACACTGTTGAGCTGAAAATGCAGAAGGGCGCTATTGCTGCCACGCTGCCAAAGGGCACCCTGAAAGCGATTTAAGATTCAGACTTTTACTAATCGACGGGGCGCGCAAGGCGCCCCGCGTTATAAGCGGGCGGCGTGATGCTGAACAAATACCCTCTGTGGAAATACGTACTGATCCTGGCGGTGCTGGTGATCGGTTTTATTTATTCCGCACCCAATCTCTACCCTGACGATCCAGCGATCCAGATCAGCGGCGCAAGCACTGCGCTGCAGGTGGGTCAGGCTGATCTGGAGCGGGCGAGCAAAGCGCTTGTTGATTCCGGAATCGCGGTCAAGGCCTCTTCGCTGGCCGAGAATGGCAAAGGCGGTTTGTTGCGTCTGAGCAAGCAGGAAGACCAGCTGCCAGCCAAGGATGTTGTGCGCAAGGCGTTGGGCGATGACTATGTCGTTGCACTGAACCTGGCCCCAACTACTCCGCCGTGGTTGCGCAATCTGGGTGCAAGCCCGATGAAGATGGGTCTGGACTTGTCCGGTGGTGTGCACTTCCTTCTGGAAGTTGACATGGACAAGGCGCTGGATGCACGTCTGAAAGTTTATGAAGGCGAAGTCAAAAGCCTGTTGCGTAAGGAAAAGGTGCGTTATCGCAGCCTGCCGCAACTGGGTGGCGCTATTCAACTGGGTTTCAGCGATGACGCTGCCCGTGAAGAAGCCCGCGCTCTGGTTCGCAAGAATTTCACCGATTTCGAAATCACCCCGGCTGAGCTGAACGGCATTCCTGTGCTGCGTCTGGCAATGACCCCGGCGAAGATCAACGAGATCCGCGATTACTCGATCAAGCAAAACCTGACCACGGTCCGTAACCGTGTCAACGAGTTGGGTGTTGCCGAGCCTCTGGTTCAGCGTCAGGGTGCCAACCGTATCGTGGTTGAGCTGCCGGGCGTGCAGGATACCGCTGAAGCCAAGCGTATTCTCGGCAAGACAGCCAACCTTGAGTTCCGTCTGGGCGCAGGTCCTGATGATTCGAAAGCCACCACCGAAATGTTCGAGTTCCGCGAAGGCGGTCGTCCGGCAGCACCGGTGGAGCGTGGTCTGATCATCACGGGTGACCAGGTCACTGACGCCAAGGCCAGCTTTGACGAGCACGGTCGTCCACAGGTGAACATCACCCTGGACGGTCACGGTGGCGAGTTGATGAGCCGTGCGACCCGCAGCAACGTGGGTCGTAGCATGGCGGTGATCTTCATCGAGCAGAAGCCGACCACTACCTACACCAAGCAGACTGTCAACGGCGTCGAGAAAGACGTGCCGGTTCAGACCTTCAAGGAAGAAAAGAAGATCATCAGTCTGGCGACCATCCAGTCGCCACTGGGCGCTCAGTTCCGGATTACCGGCCTGAATGGTCAGGGTGAGTCTTCCGAGTTGGCGCTGTTGCTGCGTGCCGGTGGTCTGGCTGCGCCGATGTACTTCGCTGAAGAGCGCACAATCGGTCCGAGCCTGGGTGCAGACAACATCACCAAGGGTATCGACGCTTCCCTGTGGGGCATGCTGTTCGTTTCGCTGTTCATCATGGCGATCTATCGCTTCTTCGGCTTGATCGCGACAGTCGCTCTGGCGCTGAACATGGTCATGCTGCTGGCGTTGATGTCGTTGCTGAGTGCGACGCTGACCTTGCCGGGTATTGCCGGTATCGTCTTGACGATGGGTATGGCGGTTGACGCCAACGTGCTGATCTTCTCGCGGATACGTGAGGAAATCGCCAACGGCATGACCGTTCAGCGTGCGATCCATGAAGGTTTCGACCGCGCTTATACCGCGATCCTCGACGCCAACCTGACGACGCTGCTGGTCGGCGGCATTCTCTTCGCAATGGGCACCGGCCCGGTGAAGGGTTTTGCGGTGACCATGTCGCTCGGGATCTTTACCTCGATGTTCACGGCCATCATGGTGACCCGCGCAATGGTCAACCTGATCTATGGCGGGCGTGACTTCAAGAAGTTGTGGATTTAAGGGGCTGCCATGTTACGTACCATTAACTTCATGGGCGTGCGCAATGTTGCGTTCGCCGTCACGATGCTCCTTACCGTTCTGGCATTGTTCAGCTGGTTCAGCAAAGGGCTCAACTATGGTCTGGACTTCACCGGCGGTACGCTGATCGAGCTGACTTACGAGCGTCCTGCCGATCTGGGCAAGGTTCGTGAGGAGCTGGTCAGCTCCGGTTATCACGATGCTGTGGTGCAAAACTTCGGCGCCACTACCGATCTGCTCGTGCGTATGCCCGGTGAAGACCCGCAGTTGGGTTCTCAGGTTGCCGATGCTCTGCGTAAAGCGGGCGGCGACAACCCGGCTACCGTCAAGCGTGTCGAGTTCGTAGGGCCGCAGGTCGGTGAAGAGCTGCGTGACCAGGGTGGCCTGGGCATGCTGCTGGCGCTGGGTGGTGTATTGATCTACCTGGCCTTCCGCTTTCAGTGGAAGTTCGCGGTGGGTGCGATCATCTCCCTGATCCACGACGTGGTCGTGACGATGGGCATCCTGTCGTTCTTCCAGATTACCTTCGACCTGACGGTGCTGGCGGCGGTGCTTGCCATCATCGGTTATTCGCTCAATGACACCATCGTGGTATTTGACCGTGTGCGGGAAAACTTCCGTTTGCTGCGCAAGGCTTCGTTGATCGAGAACATCAATATCTCCACGACTCAGACGCTGCTGCGTACCGTCGCAACGTCGGTGTCGACCTTGCTGGCGATTGCGGCATTGTGGGTGTTTGGTGGTGACAACCTTGAAGGTTTCTCCATCGCGCTGTTCGTCGGTGTAGTGGCGGGTACTTACTCCTCCATCTATATCGCGAACGTGGTGCTGATCTGGCTGAACCTGACGACAGAGGATCTCATTCCTCCAGTTGTCGCCGAGAAGGCTGACGATCTTCCCTGATCGCTGCGCTTCCCGAGAGTGATACCAAAAGGGCATGAGTTTTGAACTCATGCCCTTTTTTGTGCTCCAAGGCTTGGGTTCGTGGATTGCCGACGCTTACGCTGAAACGGTGACGATCCCAAGTACTGCGTAGGAAAACTACGTTTGAGATGGTCAGGAGGTTCACGTGAACAAATCGTTGCTTGTTGGTGCTGTGCTGGGCGCTGCCGTTGTTACGGCTGGCGGTGCTGTTGCCACCTACAGCCTCGTTAAAAGCGGCCCGGAATATGCGGATGTGCTGGCAGTCGAGCCGGTTAAACAGCAAATAAAAACGCCGCGTGAAGTTTGCAAAGATGTAACCGTAACCAAGCGTGCTCCGGTCAAGGATGAGCACCAGATTGTGGGCAGTGTGATCGGCGCTGTTGCGGGTGGCTTGCTGGGTAACCAGGTAGGCGGCGGCAACGGCAAGAAGATCGCCACCGTAGCGGGCGCTGTTGGCGGCGGTTATGCCGGCAACAAGGTTCAGGAAGGTATGCAGAACCGCGACACTTACACCACCACCGAAACTCGCTGCAACACGGTCAATGACATCAGCGACAAGGTCGTGGGTTATGACGTGAAGTACAAGCTGAATGACAAGGTGGGTCAGGTGCGTATGGATCGTGATCCGGGTGGCCAGATTCCGGTCAACAAGGAAGGTCAGCTGATTCTGGGTCAAAACCAGCAATAAGTTTTGAGTCTGTGTTGATCAGAAAAAGCACCTTCGGGTGCTTTTTCTTTTTCTGCCTTGCTTGAAAGTGGCGGGCATAAAAAAACCGGCGCTTGGCCGGTTTTTTTATGGGGCTGAATCTTAACGCTTCATTGTGGCCGGCAGGTGCGGTGCAATGGAGGTCAGAACAGCTTTGAAGCACTTGGTGTTGCCGGCAACAATGTGGCCTTTTTCCAGGAAGTCGTGACCGCCTGTGAAGTCGCTGACCAGACCGCCTGCTTCCTGAATCAGCAGTGCGCCTGCAGCCATGTCCCACTCGGACAGGCCTGATTCCCAGAATGCGTCGAAGCGACCGGCAGCAACATACGCCAGATCCAGGCTCGCAGCGCCTGCGCGACGGATGCCTGCGGTCTGGCCTACCAGGCTGCGGAACATGCCCAGGTAGTTTTCCAGGTTGTCCATCTGGTTGTCGCGGAACGGGAAGCCGGTGCCGAGCAAGGCGCCATCAAGGCTGGTGCGCGGGCTGACGCGCATGCGTCGGCCGTTGAGCTGTGCGCCGTTACCTGCGCTGGCGGTAAACTCTTCCTGGCGAACCGGATCCAGAACCACTGCGTGAGCCAGGCGGCCTTTATGTTTGCAGGCGATGCTGACGGCGAAGTGCGGGATGCCGCGGAGGAAGTTGGTGGTGCCGTCCAGTGGATCGATGATCCACAGGTAGTCAGCGCCTTCGCCGCTGCCTTCGTGCATGCCGGTTTCTTCGCCAAGAATGCCGTGAGTCGGATAGGCTTTGCGCAGGGCGGTGATGATCAGTTGCTCGGCGGCACGATCGATTTCGCTGACGTAATCCTTCGCACCTTTTTCATCGACCTTGATGGTATCCAGGCGCTCGATGGAGCGGAAGATCAATTCGCTGGCGCTGCGGGCGGCGCGCAGCGCGATATTCAGCATGGGCTGCATGGACGTTTCACCTAGGTCGTTAAAGAAAGCCGAACATTGTATTGGCTGTGGCGGAACTTTTCCAGTGGTTAACTGGATGTGTTGAGTATGTCGCCAATGTCGTGGGACCGGCTTTAGCCGAGAGGAGGTCGCTACAGACGACGCATTTGTATCGTCAGACACTCGTTCCTGTGGGAGCAGAGCTTGCTCGCGATAAGGCTGGACGCAGTTCACTCCAGATTGCATCCAGCCTTCGCGGGCAAGCCCGGCTCCCACAGGATCTGCGCAGTCCTGGATATTGGTGTGAAGTCGTGGGATCAGCTTTGGGCGGGGAGAGGTCGCTACAGACGACGCATTTGTATCGTCAGAAATGCCGCCTTCCCGGCTAGAGTCGGTCCCACGTCACGCCCGTATTCAGCAAGCCGCAACCGTTCATAGCGTTCACTCCGGGGGTTCTGTAAGATTTCACACCCTCCTACTTATCTGTGAGCGCTCCCATTGCTGCAAAACATTCGTGTTGTCCTGGTCGGTACCAGTCACCCCGGTAATATCGGTGGGGCTGCTCGTGCCATGAAAAACATGGGGCTTTCGCGCCTGGTGCTCGTTGATCCGCAGTTTTTCCCTCACCATGAAGCTGATGCTCGTGCTTCCGGCGCTGGCGATATTCTGGAAAAGGCCCAAGTGGTTGCGACCCTTGAAGACGCCTTGGTGGGGTGCAATCTGGTATTGGGTACCAGTGCTCGCGACCGCCGCATCCCGTGGCCGCTGCTTGATCCGCGTGAGTCCGGCGTGTTGGCTGCCGAGCAGGCGGGGCAGGGCGCAGAAGTTGCGTTGGTGTTTGGTCGCGAGTACGCAGGCCTGACCAACGAGGAATTGCAGCGATGTCATTATCACGTGCATATCCCATCCGATCCCGAGTTCAGTTCGCTGAATCTCGCTGCGGCGGTGCAAGTCCTCAGTTACGAGGTGCGCATGTCGTGGCTGGCTGCGCAGGGGCAGCCCACCAAGGTAGAGAAGGTCGAAGTGACCTCGGTGCGCAGTGCTGATCTGGCAACCATGGATGAGATGGAAGGCTTCTATGGTCATCTTGAGTCAACGCTGGTGGCTATCGGCTTTCTCGATCCGGAAAAACCTCGCCATCTGATGGCTCGTCTGCGTCGTCTGTATGGACGCAGCGAGGTGAACCGTTCCGAGATCAGTATTTTGCGCGGCATCCTTACTGAAACCCAGAAGGCTGCACGTGGCGAACCTTATAAGCGGAAGGAACAATGATGTTCGAGCGTCTGCGAGAAGATATTCAGAGTGTGTTTCATCGTGATCCTGCTGCACGTAACTCCTTCGAGGTGCTGACCTGCTACCCCGGCATGCATGCCATCTGGTTGCACCGGCTGGCACACATCCTGTGGCGCAATGGATGGAAGTGGCCTGCGCGTGTGGTTTCCAACTTTGGTCGCTGGATGACGGGTATCGAAATCCATCCGGGCGCCAAAGTGGGTCGGCGCTTCTTCATCGATCACGGCATGGGCATTGTGATTGGCGAGACGGCTGAAATCGGCAATGACGTGACGCTTTATCAGGGTGTGACGCTCGGCGGTACCAGCTGGAATGCAGGCAAGCGCCATCCAACGCTTGAAGATGGTGTGGTGGTGGGAGCGGGTGCCAAGGTGCTTGGGCCGTTTACGGTGGGTGCCGGGGCGAAGATCGGCTCCAATGCGGTGGTGACCAAGGCTGTGCCTGCCGGGGCTACAGCGGTAGGTATTCCGGGGCGGATCATTATCAAGTCCAGTGATGACGTGGAAGCCAAGCGCAAGGCAATCGCCGAGAAGCTGGGTTTCGATGCCTATGGGGTTAGCGAAGACATGCCGGACCCGGTTGCCCGTGCGATCGGTCAATTGCTGGATCACCTGCAGGCTGTGGATGGTCGTCTGGAGGGGATGTGCGAAGCCCTTAAAGGCCTGGGCAGCGACTATTGCGCCAAAGAGCTGCCCGAGTTGCGCGATGAGGTCTTTGACTGCGTAAAGGACAAGAGTGAAAGCAAGGTCGGCTGATGCGCCTTGAATCCGGGGCGTGTCATGCGCCCCAGTGTTTGCTATGATGCGGCCGCTCTTTTGTGCTTAATCCCGACTGTTTTGCTAGGTCTTATAGTTGACTTAAATACTCGGGAATAGCATACTCGCCCCTATTCCGAACCTCTGCGGTACACGCCATGCGACTGACAACTAAAGGCCGATACGCGGTAACTGCCATGCTTGACCTGGCGTTACATGCGCAGAACGGGCCAGTGTCTCTGGCCGATATTTCCGAGCGCCAGGGTATTTCCCTGTCTTACCTTGAGCAGCTGTTTGCCAAGCTGCGCCGTGGCAATCTGGTTTCCAGTGTTCGTGGTCCAGGCGGCGGTTACCAGTTGTCCCGTGACATGCACGGCATCAAGGTTGCTCAGGTTGTCGATGCGGTCAACGAGTCTGTCGATGCAACGCGTTGCCAGGGGTTGGGTGATTGCCATGCCGGTGATACCTGCCTGACTCACCATTTGTGGTGTGACCTCAGTGAGCAGATTCACGAATTTCTAAGCGGTATCAGTCTGGCCGACCTTGTCACTCGCCGTGAGGTACAAGAAGTTGCCCAGCGCCAGGATCTGCGTCGCACCAGCGCCAAGACCCAGTACCTGGATAAGATTGAAACGTCCGCCGTTGAATGAGCGTAGATGAATCAGCGGTGCGCCTGCCTGATAGGAGAGATTCAATGAAGTTGCCGATTTACCTTGATTACTCCGCGACGACCCCGGTCGATCCGCGTGTCGCTCAGAAAATGATTGAGTGCCTGACCGCTGACGGAAACTTCGGTAACCCGGCATCGCGCTCCCACGTCTTCGGCTGGAAAGCTGAAGAGTCGGTTGAGAATGCTCGTCGTCAGGTCGCCGATCTGGTTAACGCTGATCCGCGTGAAATCGTCTGGACCTCGGGTGCTACCGAGTCCGACAACCTGGCAATCAAGGGTGTCGCGCACTTCTACGCCAGCAAAGGCAAGCACATCATCACCAACAAGATCGAGCACAAAGCGGTGCTCGACACCACGCGTCAGCTTGAGCGTGAAGGTTTTGAAGTTACCTACATCGAGCCAGGTGAAGACGGCCTGATTACTCCAGCATTGGTAGAAGCCGCGTTGCGCGACGACACCATCCTGGTTTCGGTCATGCACGTGAACAACGAAATCGGTACCGTGAACGACATCGCTGCAATCGGCGAACTGACCCGTTCCCGCGGCGTGTTGTTCCATGTCGATGCTGCCCAGTCCACCGGTAAGGTCGAGATTGATCTGGCCAACCTCAAGGTTGACCTGATGTCGTTCTCTGCACACAAGACCTATGGCCCTAAAGGTATCGGCGCACTGTACGTCAGCCGCAAGCCGCGTGTTCGCATCGAAGCGGCCATGCACGGTGGCGGTCACGAGCGTGGTATGCGTTCCGGTACCCTCGCGACGCACCAGATCGTCGGCATGGGTGAAGCATTCCGTATCGCCAAGGAAGAAATGGCCGCAGAAAACGTGCGTGTCAAAGCCCTGAGCGATCGTTTCTACAAGCAGGTTGAGCATCTGGAAGAGCTGTACGTCAACGGCAGCCTGACTGCTCGTGTGCCGCACAACCTGAACCTGAGCTTCAACTACGTCGAAGGCGAGTCGCTGATCATGGCGCTCAAGGATCTGGCTGTATCGTCAGGTTCTGCTTGCACCTCCGCGTCGCTTGAGCCGTCTTATGTGCTGCGCGCCCTTGGTCGTAATGACGAACTGGCACACAGCTCGATACGTTTCACCTTCGGCCGTTTCAGCACCGAAGAAGAGATCGATTACGCCGCGCAGAAAGTTTGCGAAGCGGTCACCAAGCTGCGCGCACTTTCGCCGCTATGGGACATGTACAAAGACGGCGTCGACATTTCCAAGATCGAGTGGGCGGCGCACTAATTTAAAGCCGCCTTACCGACAGGCCATGTTTAACCTGTAGTTGCATGGCTTGCAGAGCGGCTCCCTGATAGAGGAATAGCATCATGGCTTACAGCGAAAAGGTCATTGACCACTACGAAAACCCGCGCAACGTCGGCAAGATGAACGCGGAAGACCCAGATGTTGGCACCGGCATGGTCGGCGCCCCTGCTTGCGGCGACGTTATGCGTCTGCAGATCAAGGTCAACGAGCAAGGTGTCATTGAAGACGCCAAGTTCAAGACTTATGGCTGCGGTTCGGCTATCGCTTCCAGCTCTCTGGCAACCGAGTGGATGAAAGGCAAGACTCTGGATGAAGCAGAGACCATCAAAAATACTCAGTTGGCCGAAGAACTGGCTTTGCCTCCGGTGAAAATTCACTGCTCGGTACTTGCTGAAGACGCCATCAAGGCGGCTGTTCGTGACTACAAGCAGAAGAAAGGCCTGCTGTAATAGCAGCGTTTTTTAAAGA
This sequence comes from Pseudomonas maioricensis, assembly GCF_022790535.1. GTDB lineage: Bacteria > Pseudomonadota > Gammaproteobacteria > Pseudomonadales > Pseudomonadaceae > Aquipseudomonas > Aquipseudomonas maioricensis. The sequence goes on along the minus strand of NZ_LOHG01000006.1, from coordinate 75,458 downwards.
AGCTGGTGTGAAGTAATAAGGAGTTCCGATGGCTATCAGCATGACAGAAGCTGCCGCAAATCACGTACGACGCTCCCTTGACGGGCGTGGCAAAGGTGATGGCGTTCGTCTGGGTGTTCGCACCACAGGCTGTTCAGGTCTCGCCTACGTGCTTGAGTTCGTCGATGAGGCGCAAAGCGAAGATTCCGTGTTCGAATTGCACGGCGTCAAGGTGATCATTGACCCGAAAAGCCTGGTCTATCTCGATGGCACCGAGCTCGATTTCGTCAAGGAAGGGTTGAACGAAGGCTTCAAGTTCAACAACCCCAACTCGCGCGGTGAATGTGGCTGCGGCGAAAGCTTCAACGTCTGAGGCTTATTGTGGGTACTCCTTGTCATTTCGCTCTTTTCGAGCTCAAGCCGAGCTTTCGCCTCGATCTCGATCAGTTGGCGAGCCGTTACCGCGAGCTTGCTCGCGGGGTTCATCCTGATCGCTTTGCGGACGCCTCCGAGCGCGAGCAGCGCTTGGCACTTGAACACTCCGCCAGCCTCAACGAAGCCTATCAGACGCTCAAGAGCGCTCCGAAGCGGGCACGCTATCTGTTAGCGATGCGCGGTGACGAGGTTCCGCTTGAAGTCACTGTCCACGATCCCGATTTTCTTCTGCAGCAGATGCAATGGCGCGAAGAGCTTGAGGATCTGCAGGACGAAGCGGATCTGGCCGGGGTAGCTGTTTTCAAGCGGCGCCTCAAGGTTGCTCAGGACGAACTGAACGAAAGCTTCGCTGCCTGTTGGGATGATGCTGCACAGCGCGAGCAGGCCGAGCGCCTGATGCGACGTATGCAGTTCCTCGACAAGCTCTCTTACGAAGTGCGCCAGCTTGAAGAGCGCCTCGACGATTAACTCCGTGCTGCTTCTGGCAGCGCGCCTGTGAAATTCTGATAAAGCATGGCTCTACTGCAGATCGCCGAACCCGGTCAAAGTCCTCAACCTCACCAGCGCCGTCTGGCCGTGGGTATTGACCTGGGCACAACCAATTCGCTGGTCGCTGCGTTGCGCAGTGGCCTCTCCGAACCGCTGGCTGATGCAGATGGGCAGGTCATTCTGCCCTCTGCTGTGCGCTACCATGCCGATCGCGTCGAGGTGGGGCAGGCTGCAAAAGCCGCCGCCTCGACAGATCCATTCAACACCGTACTGTCGGTCAAGCGCTTGATGGGTCGTGGTCTTTCCGACGTCAAGCAATTGGGCGAGCAGTTGCCTTACCGCTTTGTAGGCGGCGAGTCGCATATGCCGTTCATTGAGACTGTTCAGGGGCCGAAAAGCCCGGTCGAGGTCTCAGCGGATATTCTCAAGGTCTTGCGCGAGCGCGCCGAGCAGGCTCTGGGTGGGGATCTGGTCGGTGCGGTCATCACTGTTCCGGCTTATTTCGATGACGCCCAGCGTCAGGCGACAAAAGACGCCGCCAGGCTGGCGGGTCTTAACGTGCTGCGCCTGCTCAACGAGCCAACCGCTGCGGCCGTGGCTTATGGTCTGGATCAGAGCGCCCAGGGCGTTGTTGCGATTTATGACCTTGGCGGCGGTACGTTCGACATCTCTATTTTGCGTCTCACTGGCGGCGTGTTCGAGGTTCTGGCAACCGGCGGCGATACCGCGTTGGGTGGCGATGACTTCGATCACGCTATTGCCAGCTGGATTATTGGCGAAACAGGTTTGTCTGCCGACATCGACCCCGCTGCGCAGCGCAGCCTTTTGCAGGCGGCTTGTGCTGCGAAAGAGGCGCTGACCACTGACAGTTCTGTCGCCGTCGAATATGGCGACTGGAAAAGCACCCTGACGCGTGACGCCTTCGAGGCGATGATCGAGCCGATGGTGGCGCGCAGCCTCAAGTCTTGCCGCCGTGCCGTGCGTGATGCGGGTATCGAGCTGGATGAAGTTGAAGCGGTAGTGATGGTTGGCGGTTCTACTCGTGTGCCGCGTGTGCGCGGTGCCGTAGCCGATTTGTTCGGTCGCCAGCCGTTGACGGAGATCGATCCGGATCAAGTGGTCGCCATTGGTGCGGCGATCCAGGCAGATACGCTGGCTGGCAACAAGCGCGACGGCGAAGAGCTGCTGCTGCTTGATGTGATTCCGCTCTCGCTGGGGCTGGAAACCATGGGCGGCCTGATGGAGAAGGTCATTCCGCGTAACACGACCATCCCGGTGGCGCGCGCTCAGGATTTCACCACTTACAAAGATGGTCAGTCGGCCATGATGATTCACGTGCTGCAAGGTGAGCGTGAATTGATCAGTGACTGCCGCTCGCTGGCGCGCTTCGAACTGCGTGGTATTCCTTCCATGGTCGCCGGAGCAGCGAAAATTCGCGTTACTTTCCAGGTCGATGCCGATGGTCTGCTCAGTGTCGCGGCTCGTGAGCTGGGTTCGGGTGTTGAGTCGAGCATTCAGGTCAAGCCCTCCTATGGGCTGACTGATGGCGAAATTTCCCGGATGCTCAAGGACTCCTTCGAGTACGCCAGTGATGATAAGGTCGCCCGCGTTTTGCGCGAGCAGCAGGTTGATGCTCAGCGTCTTGTGGAGGCTGTAGAGGCCGCCCTTGAGGTTGATGGCGAGCGCTTGCTGGATGCTGAAGAGCGCATGGTGATCGACCTGCAGTTGCAGGAATTACGCGAATTGATGCAAGGCACCGATGGCCCGGCCATTGAGCAGCAGACCAAGCGTCTGTCGCAGGTGACTGATGCTTTTGCTGCCCGCCGCATGAACGTGACGGTAAAAGCCGCTCTGGCGGGGCGCAACCTGAATGACATTGAGGAATAACTGATGCCGCAGCTGATTTTTCTGCCCCATGCCGTGTTGTGCCCGGAAGGGCTGGTTCTGGAGGTTGAGCCTGGCACTTCCATCCTCGAAATTGCCCATGAGCATCACATCGAGATTGAAAGCGCCTGCGGCGGTGTCTGCGCCTGCACTACCTGTCATTGCGTCATTCGCGAGGGTTTTGGCTCTCTGAATGAAGCAGACGAGCTGGAAGAAGACATGCTGGACAAGGCCTGGGGGCTGGAAGCTCAGTCCCGCCTGTCCTGTCAGGCAGTCGTCGGAAATGAAGACCTGACCGTTGAAATTCCGAAGTATTCGCTTAACCATGCGGCTGAAGCGCCGCACTGATTCAAGGAAGTCTCATGAGCCTTAAATGGGTTGATGTGCAGGAAATAGCGATCCAGCTTGCCGAGTTACACCCGGATGTCGATCCGCTGTCGGTGAATTTCGTCAAGCTGCGCAATCTGGTTATGAATCTGCCCGAGTTCGATGATGTCCCGGACCGCGGCGGTGAAAAGGTCCTCGAAGCCATTCAGGGCCTGTGGATCGAAGAAACAGACTAAGCTCTGTTACTTATGCAGTTAGGAAATCCCCCAGAACCCGCGTATAATTCGCGGGTTTAATTTTTCGCTTTAATCATCGTTTCTGGAGTTACACCATGGCTGTTCAACGTACTTTCTCCATCATCAAGCCTGACGCCGTTGCTAAGAACGTAATCGGCGAGATCACCACTCGTTTTGAAAAAGCCGGTCTGCGCGTCGTTGCTTCGAAGCTGAAGCAGCTGTCCAAGGCTGAAGCTGAAGGTTTCTACGCTGAGCACAGCGCTCGTGGCTTCTTCGGCGACCTGGTTGCTTTCATGATTTCCGGTCCTGTTGTTGTTCAGGTTCTGGAAGGCGAAAACGCTATCGCTCTGAACCGTGAGCTGATGGGCGCTACCAACCCTAAAGAAGCTGCTGCGGGCACCATCCGTGCTGACTTCGCTGATTCCATCGACGCCAACGCTGTTCACGGCTCCGATTCCGAAGCAGCCGCTGCTCGCGAAATCTCGTACTTCTTCGCAGCTACAGAGGTAACCGCTCGCTAAGTCCTGGACTAACGAGTGAAGGGTGAATTCATGATTGCAACGACTGGCAAAACAAACCTGTTGGGTCTTACCCAGCCGGAAATGGAAAAATTCTTCGATTCAATCGGGGAGAAGCGCTTCCGTGCCGGTCAGGTCATGAAGTGGATTCACCACTTTGGCGTCGATGATTTCGACGCCATGACGAATGTCGGCAAGGCCCTGCGTGAAAAGCTCAAGGCCTGTGCTGAGGTTCGCGGTCCTGAAGTCGTCAGCGAGGACATCTCCAGCGATGGCACCCGTAAATGGGTGGTTCGTGTGGCGTCCGGCAGCTGCGTCGAAACCGTTTATATCCCTCAGGGCAAGCGTGGCACCTTGTGTGTTTCGTCCCAGGCGGGCTGTGCGCTGGATTGCAGTTTCTGCTCTACCGGCAAACAAGGCTTCAACAGCAACCTCACCGCCGCCGAAGTGATCGGTCAGGTGTGGATTGCCAACAAATCCTTTGGCAGCGTCCCGGCTACCGTCGACCGTGCCATCACCAACGTGGTGATGATGGGCATGGGTGAGCCGCTGCTGAATTTCGATAATGTCATTGCCGCCATGCATCTGATGATGGATGACCTGGGGTATGGCATTTCCAAGCGCCGGGTGACTCTATCCACCTCCGGCGTGGTACCGATGATCGACGTGCTGGCTGAGCACATTGATGTTTCGCTGGCGTTGTCGCTGCACGCGCCTAACGACGCGTTGCGTAACCAGTTGGTACCGATCAACAAGAAGTATCCGTTGAAAATGCTCCTCGAATCCTGCCGTCGCTACATGGCGACGCTGGGTGAAAAGCGCGTGTTGACCATTGAGTACACCCTGCTCAAGGACGTCAACGACAAGGTCGAGCACGCCGTTGAGATGATCGAGTTGCTCAAGGACACGCCTTGCAAGATCAATCTGATCCCGTTCAACCCGTTCCCGCACTCTGGTTACGAGCGTCCAAGCAACAATGCGATTCGTCGCTTCCAGGACCAACTGCATCAAGCTGGATACAACGTCACGGTGCGCACCACTCGGGGTGAAGATATCGATGCCGCGTGTGGTCAGTTGGTAGGGCAGGTCATGGACCGAACACGCCGCAGCGAGCGTTATATCGCTGTACGTGAATTGAGTAGCGAGGCGAGTGTGGCTCAAAGCGCCGCGACTCGAACCTGATCGCGAACCTGGCCGAGAGAATCTCAATGTCCGTGCGTGCCGCCTTGCTGCTCTGCTTTTTGACCGCGCTGGCTGGTTGCGTGACCACGGGTAATGTCGATCCGATGAGCACCAGCAAAGGTCGCGACGCTGCACGTCAGGCTTATGTACAGCTGGGTATTGGCTATCTGCAACAGGGGCAGACTGAGCGGGCCAAGGTGCCATTGAAAAAGGCGCTTGAGCTGGACAGTTCCGATGCGGATGCCAATGCCGCACTCGCTCTGGTCTTCCAGGTCGAGATGGAGCCCGAGCTGGCTGATCAGCATTTCCAGAAAGCGCTGTCCTCGCGCCGGGGCGACGCACGTATCCTCAACAATTACGGCAGTTTTCTTTACGAGCAGAAGCGCTACAAAGAGGCTTATGAGCGTTTTGAGCAAGCTGCCGCCGATAACCTTTATCCTGAGCGTTCGCGGGTATTCGAAAATCTGGGCATGACTGCCGTTATGCTGGGTAACCGCGAAGCTGCCGCTGCTCATTTCACCAAAGCCTTGCGCATGGATCGTCAATTGCCACGCGCATTGCTGGAAATGGCTGAGTTGTCTTACGAAGACAGGCATTATGTGCCCTCGCGTGATTATTACGACCGGTTTAGCCAACTGAGCGAGCAAAATGCACGTAGTCTATTGCTCGGTACGCGGTTGGCAAAAATCTACGAAGATCGCAACAAGGCAGCCAGTTTTGGCCTGCAACTCAAAAGACTCTATCCCGGTACGCCGGAATATCAGCAATACCTGTCGGAGCAATGATGAAAGCGGTGCATCCCGAAGTCGTAGCAGCCACTCGCGTCAATCCTGGCGATACCTTGCGTCAGGCTCGTGAGAGTAAAAACTGGTCGCTGCCAGACGTCGCCCTGAGGCTGAATCTCACCGTAACCTCGTTGAGTAACCTCGAGGCTGGCCACTTTGAAAAATTGCCGGGTCATACGTTCGCCCGCGGTTATGTGCGCGCATACGCCAAGGTGCTGGAGCTGGATCAGGCCGCACTGGTCACCCAGTTCGATCAGTACACCGGTACAGACAGCGCGGGCAGTTCGGTGCATGCCCTGGGTCGTATCGAAGAACCGGTGCGCCTTTCCCACAATATTCTGCGAATCGTCAGCCTGCTGTTGCTGATTGTGCTGGTTGGTGGTGGTTTCTTCTGGTGGCAGGATCAGACGTCCTTGCGTGGCAAGGACGCAGGTCTGAGCCTTGAGCACGTTGAAGTTGAAAGCGCTGATGGCACCACCCAGATTCATCCGCTGGACGAGCCTGAAGATCAGGCCGTTGCTGAAGCGCAAACGTCCGACTCGGCGCCTCTGGCCCTGAATCCTTCTACGCCGCCAGCACAGGCACCTGCTCAGGCCCCGGTTCAGACGCCTGCAACCCCGTCGTCGACTACGCCTCCTGCAGCTTCGCCGACGCACAGCGCGCCTGCGACCGCTCCAGCGCCATCAGCTCCGGTTGCTGCTCCTGCACCGGCTGCTCCTGCTGTCGCTACTGAAGCTCCGGTTGCCGGTGCTGGCCAGTTGAGCATCACATTCATCGCTGATTGCTGGACTCAGGTCACCGACGCTGGTGGCAAGGTTCTGTACAGCGGTTTGAAGCGCAAGGGCGACACTCTGGACGTGAATGGCAAGCCACCTCTCAATGTGCGCCTGGGGGCGGCAGCTGGCGCTCAGGTCAGCTACAACGGCATGTCAGTCGATGTGGCTCCGTTCACCACTGGCGCAACTGCTCGCCTGAAGCTGGGACAATAAGTCATGCACGGTGAATCTCCGATCAAGCGTCGCGAATCCCGGAAAATCTGGGTGGGCTCGGTACCGGTAGGCGGCGATGCGCCTATCGCGGTGCAGAGCATGACTAACAGTGACACTAATGATGTCGCTGCGACGGTTGCGCAAATCAATCGTCTTGAAGCTGCTGGCGTGGACATCGTCCGGGTTTCGGTACCGGATATGGACGCCGCTGAGGCTTTCGGTCGTATCAAACAGTTGGTGAAGGTCCCGCTGGTTGCCGACATTCACTTTGATTACCGGATTGCCTTGCGGGTTGCTGAACTGGGTGTCGATTGCCTGCGTATCAACCCGGGCAACATCGGTCGCGAAGACCGGGTGAAGGCTGTGGTCGATGCCGCTCGTGATCGTGGTATTCCGATTCGCATTGGCGTCAACGCTGGTTCGCTGGAAAAAGATCTGCAGAAGAAGTACGGCGAGCCAACGCCAGCGGCGCTTGTAGAATCAGCTCTGCGCCACGTCGAGCACCTCGAGCGTCTGAACTTCAAGGACTTCAAGGTCAGTGTCAAAGCTTCCGATGTGTTCATGGCCGTCGAAGCCTATCGCTTGCTGGCGAAGGAAATTGTCCAGCCATTGCACTTGGGTATCACCGAGGCGGGTGGTCTGCGTTCAGGCACGGTGAAATCGGCAGTGGGCCTAGGTATGCTGCTCGCCGAAGGAATTGGCGATACTATCCGCATCTCGCTGGCCGCTGATCCGGTCGAAGAGGTGAAAGTCGGCTACGACATCCTTAAATCGCTGCGCCTTCGCTCTCGTGGAATCAACTTCATCGCCTGCCCGAGTTGCTCGCGGCAGAACTTCGATGTGGTCAAGACCATGAACGAACTGGAAGGGCGGCTTGAGGATTTGCTGGTGCCGCTGGATGTTGCGGTCATCGGTTGCGTGGTTAACGGGCCTGGTGAAGCCAAAGAGGCGCATGTAGGTCTGACGGGCGGTACGCCTAACCTGATCTACATCGACGGCAAGCCGGCACAGAAGCTGACCAATGACAATCTGGTGGATGAGCTGGAACGCTTGATTCGCCAGAAAGCGGCCGAAAAGGTCGAAGCTGACGCAGCCCTTATCGCGCGCGGCTAAACAGAATTGCTAAGGATTTTTTGTGAGTAAGTCTCTGCAAGCCATTCGTGGCATGAACGACATTTTGCCCGATCAGACCCCGTTGTGGCGTCACTTCGAAGGCACTGTCTCGCGTCTGCTGGATAACTACGGTTACCGTCAGATTCGCATGCCTGTCGTGGAGTTCACCGATCTGTTCAAGCGCTCCATCGGTGAAGTGACCGATATCGTCGAAAAAGAGATGTACACCTTCGCCGATCGCAACGGTGACTCTCTGACCCTGCGCCCGGAAGGCACGGCAGCCTGCGTGCGTGCGGTGCTTGAACACGGTATCACCGGTGGCGGTCAGGTACAGAAACTGTGGTACATCGGTCCGATGTTCCGCCACGAGCGTCCACAGAAAGGCCGTTATCGTCAGTTTCACCAGATCGGTGTCGAAGTGTTCAACCTTGATGGTCCGGACATCGACGCAGAGCTGATCGTCCTGACCTGGCGTCTATGGGGCCTGTTGGGTATCCGCAACGCAGTCAAGCTCGAACTCAACAGCCTGGGCACCAGCGAGGCGCGAGCGCGTTACCGCGATGCGCTGGTCGAGTTCCTGTCAGCACGCCTCACTGAACTGGATGAAGACAGCCAGCGCCGCCTGAAAACCAACCCTTTGCGCGTACTCGACACCAAGAACCCTGAAACCCAGGCCCTACTGGTCGATGCGCCGAAACTGGCGGATTACCTGGACGACGAGTCTCGCATCCACTTCGAAGGCCTCAAGGCGCGTCTGGATGCTGCGGGTATTCCGTATGTGATCAATCCGAAGCTGGTTCGTGGTCTCGATTACTACAGCAAAACCGTTTTCGAGTGGGTAACCGATCAACTGGGGGCCCAAGGCACTGTATGCGCGGGCGGCCGTTATGACGGTCTGGTCGAGCAGATGGGTGGCAAGGCTACCAGTGGCGTCGGTTTCGCCATGGGTATCGAGCGTCTGGTGCTGCTGCTTGAAACACTTGAGCAGGTCCCTGAGGAGATATCCCGTCAGGTTGACGTGTACCTGTGCGCCTTCGGCGAAGCGGCGGAGCTGGCAGCACTTGCGCTGACCGAGCGTGTGCGTGATGAACTGCCGAACCTGCGCTTGCAGGTAAACGCGGGAGCTGGCAGTTTCAAAAGTCAGTTCAAGAAAGCCGACAAGAGTGGTGCGCTGTTTGCGTTGATCCTTGGGGAAGAGGAGCTGGCGCAGCAGATCATCGGCGTCAAACCCCTGCGTGGTCAGGGTGAACAACAAAATATTGCCTGGGATGCTCTGTCTGAGCACCTGGCCTCCTGCGTTGTGCAGGGTTGAAGCTGATTTACAGCCGATTTAGCGAATAGGAGTATTGGGGTGTCAGGTACTGAAGATGATGAACTGGCGGCAATGAAGGACTGGTGGCAGCGTAATGGTAAACCCCTGGTGACGGGCGGTTTGCTGGCGCTGGTAGTGGTGCTTGGCTGGCAGGCCTGGACCAGATACGAAAGCAATCAATCGCAAGGTGCTTCGGCGCTTTACCAGCAGTTGCTGGAAACAGCCCTTACGCCGAGTGGCCAGGCTGATACGGCCCGTGTTGCTGATATCGCCAACAAGCTCAAAAACGAGTTTGGTGGTTCTGCCTACGCTCAATACGGCAGCCTGTTCGTAGCCAAGGTGGCTGTCGACAACGGCAAACTCGATGATGCTGCGGCCGAGTTGAAGCTGGTCACCGACAAGCCTGCCAGCGACACGTTGGGCGAAATCGCCCGCCAGCGTCTGGCTCGCGTATTGGCTGCACAGAACAAGGCTGACGACGCGTTGAAGCTGCTCGACGGCGATGCCGAAAAGGCATTCCTGGCCAGCCGTGAAGAACTCAAGGGCGACCTGCTGGTACAGCTGGGTCGTACCGACGAGGCCCATGCTGCATACCAAAAAGCCAAATCCGCGCTGTCTGAAGAAGCGGCCGTAGGTGGCTTACAAATGAAGCTCGACGACTTGGCCAAAGGGGATGCGTGACGTGATCCGTTGGAAACATGCAGCATTGCTGGCTCTGGCCATTTTGGCCGCGGGTTGCAGCAGCAACAGCAAAAAGGAATTGCCACCGGCCGAGCTGACCGACTTCAAAGAAGAAGTCGTGCTGCAGAAGCAGTGGAGCCGCTCTATCGGTGAGGGCCAGGGCGAAACCTACAACATGTTGGTTCCGGCCATTGATGGCGACCGTATCTTCGCCAGCGACGTTGAAGGCTTCATCGTCGCGATGGACCGAATGAACGGTAAGGTCATCTGGGAAAAAGATCTTGAGTTGCGTGTATCCGGCGCCGTTGGCGTGGGTTACGGCATGCTCATGGTGGGGACCCTGAAAGGCGAAGTCGTCGCTCTGGACTCCAGCACCGGTGAAGAAAAATGGCGTGCTCGCGTGACCAGCGAAGTGCTGGCTCCGCCTGCCACCAACGGTGATGTGGTCGTGGTTCAGACCCAGGATGACCGTATTGTCGGCCTGGATGCAGCGACCGGTAACCAGCGCTGGATCTACGAAAGCACTCCGGCAGTACTGACCCTGCGCGGTACCGGTGCGCCGATCGTAACCAACCGCCTGGCGGTGGCTGGCCTGTCGACCGGTAAAGTGGTTGCACTGGACACCTCCAACGGCGTGCCGGTCTGGGAGCAACGTGTCGCTGTTCCTCAAGGTCGCTCGGAGCTGGATCGCGTCGTTGATATCGACGGCGGTTTGCTGCTGTCCGGTGGTACTTTGTACGTCGCTACCTATCAGGGCCGGGTTGCCGGTCTTGAGCTGGAAAGCGGGCGTGTGATCTGGCAGCGCGATGCATCGAGTTACTCTGGCGTAGCCCAGGGCTTTGGTAGTGTTTATGCCAGCCTGGCCTCCGGCACCGTCGAGGGTATCGATGAGCGTTCATCCTCTGCCTTGTGGAGTAACGAAGCGCTGGCCCGTCGTCAGCTGGGTTCGCCGGAAGTGTTTTCCAGCTATGTAGCCGTCGGCGACATGGAAGGCTATCTGCACCTGTTGAGCCAGGTTGATGGTCGTTTCGTGGGCCGCGAGCGCATTGACAGTGACGGCCTGCGTGCTCGTCCGTTGGTGGTTGGCGACATGATTTACGTCTACGGCAACAGCGGCAAGCTGGAAGCCCTGACGATCAAGTAATGGATGTCTATGCTTGATCAGGACCCTGCTTCGGCGGGGTCTGCAGCACTCTGAGTGCTGTCCCGAACTCCGGCCGCTGCCCTGCAGCGGCTTTTGTATTTTCTGAAATAACGAAGTGGAGAGCCGCATGGTTCCCGTAATCGCCCTGGTGGGTCGACCGAACGTCGGCAAGTCCACCTTGTTCAACCGCCTGACCAGGACTCGCGACGCCATCGTCGGCGATCTGTCCGGTCTGACCCGTGATCGCCAATACGGTGAGGCCAAGTGGCAAGGGCGCTCCTACATTCTGATCGACACCGGCGGTATTTCCGGTGACGAACACGGCATGGACGAAAAGATGGCCGAGCAGTCACTGCTGGCTATCGAAGAAGCCGATGTCGTGCTGTTCCTTGTTGATGCCAAAGCCGGTTTCACTGCAGCTGACCAGATGATCGGCGAGCACTTGCGCAAACGTGGCAAGCGCTCTTATGTGGTAGCCAACAAGGTCGACAACATCGACCCTGAAATGGCCCGCGCCGAGTTCGCTCCATTGGGTATGGGCGATGCCATTCCGGTAGCCGGTGCTCACGGTCGCGGCATCAGCCAGATGCTGGAAATCGCCCTCAGCCAATTCCCGAAAGACGAAGGGGAAGAGGACGAGGAAGGCGAAGCCGAAGTGGTCGCTGAAGGCCAGGAAGCCAAGCGCATTCCGGGTCCGAGTGAAAAGGATGGCATCAAGATCGCGATAATTGGTCGTCCTAACGTCGGCAAGTCGACGCTGGTCAACCGTATGCTGGGTGAAGACCGGGTTATCGTTTATGACGAGCCGGGCACGACGCGTGACAGCATCTACATCCCGTTTGAGCGCAACGACGAGAAGTACACCCTGATCGATACGGCCGGTGTGCGTAAGCGCGGCAAGATCCACGAGGAAGTTGAAAAGTTCTCGGTGGTGAAAACCCTGCAAGCCATCAAGGACGCCAACGTGGTGATCTTTGTCATGGACGCTCGCGAAGGTGTGGTTGACCACGACTTGAACCTGCTGGGCTTCGCCCTTGAGGCCGGTCGCGCATTGGTTATCGCCCTGAACAAATGGGACGGCATGGTCCCGAGCGAACGTGATTACGTGAAGACCGAGCTTGAACGCCGGTTGTTCTTCGTTGACTTCGCTGACATTCACTTCATCTCGGCGCTGCACGGCACGGGCGTTGGCAACCTGTACCAGTCGGTGCAGAACTCCTTCAAGTCCGCTGTAACTCGCTGGCCGACCAGCCGCCTGACGCAGATTCTTGAAGATGCGGTCAGCGAGCACGCGCCACCGATGGTGGGTAGCCGTCGCATCAAGCTTCGTTACGCTCACTTGGGTGGTGCTAACCCGCCGCTGATCGTGATCCACGGTAACCAGGTCGAGAAAGTACCCAAGTCCTACGTTCGTTATCTGGAAAACACTTACCGCCGCGTGCTCAAACTGGTCGGTACACCGATCCGTATCGAGTTCAAAGGCGGCGAGAACCCTTACGAGGGTAACAAGAACACGCTGACAGACCGTCAGGTCAACAAGAAGCGTCGGATGATGTCGCACCACAAGAAAGCCGACAAGAAACGTAGAGACAAGCGCTGATAGCGTTGCCTGCGCAGGGCTTATGTGGGAGCTGAGCTTGCTCGCGAAAAACGATGATGCGGTCTGCTTTCAAACCGCGTCGCTTGTATCGCGAGCAAGCCCGGCTCCCACAGAGCCTGCGCAGTCCCGCGGATTGGGTACAAAGCTTTCTCAGGAAAAGGCGCTAATAGCGCCTTTTTTTATGCGCGCGCTATGGGCTATCCTGCCTGACCCCGAGCCGCCGTCGAGCCGGGCGTAGAGCAGGAAACAGGCCCAATGATTGACAGCAAGTTGCCCAATGTTGGCACTACTATTTTTACCGTCATGTCTCAGCTCGCAGCCGAGACGGGCGCGATCAACCTGTCCCAGGGTTTCCCCGATTTCGATGGTCCTCAGGCGCTGCGCGATGCGCTGAGCCGTCACGTCGCTGAAGGGCACAACCAATACGCACCAATGACCGGTTTGCCTGCGCTTCGCCAGCAGGTCGCCACCAAGATTGCGCGCAGCTATGGCCGCCAGGTCAACGCTGAAACTGAAATAACTATTACTCCGGGCGCTACCCAGGCGATCTTCTGTGCGGTCCAGGCCGTGATTCGTCCGGGTGACGAAGTGATCGTTTTTGATCCTTGCTACGACAGCTATGAGCCCTCGGTTGAGTTGGCAGGCGGCCGCTGTGTTCACGTGCAGCTGGACGCAAACGACTTCTCCATCGACTGGCAGAAACTGCGTGATGCGCTGAGCCCCCGCACCCGGATGATCATCCTCAACAGCCCGCATAACCCGAGTGGCGCTTTGATCAGCCGTGCCGAACTGGATCAACTGGCTGCGCTGATCGCCGAGCGTGATATCTACCTTGTCAGCGACGAGGTCTACGAGCACCTGGTATTCGATGGTGTTCAGCACGTCAGCATCCTGAGCCACGAAGAGTTGTACCAGCGCGCCTTCGTGGTCAGCTCGTTCGGTAAGACCTATCACGTCACAGGCTGGAAAACCGGTTACGTGGTTGCGCCGCCAGCATTGAGCGCCGAGTTGCGAAAGGTTCACCAGTACGTCAGTTTCTGTGGCGTCACGCCATTGCAATGGGCACTGGCGGATTTCATGGCCGAGCACCCTGAGCACGTCGAAGAACTACCTGGGTTCTATCAGGCCAAACGTGATTTCTTCTGCGATCAATTACAGGGCTCGCGCTTCACGTTTGATCGTGTTGGCGGTACCTACTTTCAGCTTGTGAATTACGCGCAAATCCGACCGGACCTCAACGACGTGGAGATGTCGCTGTGGATGACGCGTGAGCATGGCGTGGCAAGTATTCCTGTCTCGGTGTTCTACCAGAAACCACCTGAAGGCCAGCGGTTGATCCGGCTGTGCTTCGCCAAGCGTGAGGAGACGTTGCGTCAGGCAGCGGAAAAATTATGCGCGATCTGAGTGAACTACCCAACCTGAATGTGGCGTTGGTCCAGACTTCACTGGTCTGGCATGACCGCAAGGCCAATCTTGAACACTTCGCCATGCTCCTGGCTCCCATCAAGGGCGCTGATCTGGTGGTCCTGCCGGAGATGTTCACCACGGGCTTTTCCATGGCGTCTGAAACCCTCGCCGAGCAAGAAGCAGGTCCCACATCCAAATGGATGCTTGAACAGGCCAGGCTGCTCAACGCGGTGATTACCGGTAGCGTCATCGTCAAGGATGCTGATGGCAGTCACCGCAACAGGCTGTTGTGGGCTCGTCCCGACGGTGAGCTGCTGCATTACGACAAGCGCCATCTGTTTCGCATGGCGGGTGAGCACGAGCATTACAGCCCTGGCGAGCGGCAAGTGCAGTTCGAACTCAAGGGGTGGCGTATACGTCCGTTGATTTGCTACGACTTACGCTTCCCTGTCTGGAGCCGTGACGGGCAGCACACCGATCTGTTGCTCTACACCGCAAACTGGCCGGGCGCCCGACGCATGCACTGGAATCGACTGCTCCCGGCACGGGCCATTGAAAACCTGTGTTACGTCGCCGCAGTCAATCGCACAGGCACCGACGGCAAAGGCTTCGCTTATACCGGTGACAGTCAGGTGCTGGATTTCCAGGGAGAGAGCCTGTTCAACGCCGGAGAGGCTGACGGCGTTTTTGAGGTGTCGTTGAACGCTGCGGATCTCGCGGCTTACAGGACAAAGTTTCCGGCTCATCTCGACGCCGATACATTCGAGATTCGCTAACTGCGCGTCGTACGTCCCGAAGCGTCGTCGTTTCGGTTGCTGAAACACGTGTTTCAGAATATTTCATCGAGTAGCTGAAGTTTTGATAGATACGGCCGATATCGCTGTATCAATCCAGGAGTTGACCATGACCACCATCAATACAAGCTCGCTTGGCATGTATTCCAGCGGTTTTACGGCTGCAATCAAAACCAGCACAGACTCCAAAGCGTCCGACACCAAGTCGGGTGAGGTGACTTCGGTTGATGTGAACCTTCGTGGCAATGTGTATCAGACGGGGGACGATGCGAAAGCGGGCGCTGCTGCTCCGTCGAGTCCTGCTGAAGAACAGATCGAGCGGATCCAGAAACAGATCAAAGACGTGCAGAAGCAACTCCTGCGTCAGCAACAGCAGCTATCTGCGGCGCAGAACAGCAAGGGTTCTGAAGAGGAAAAAGCTCAGCAGGTGATGTCTATCCAGCAGCAGATTTCCGCTACCCAGGCTCAGTTGGCGACTTTGCAGGCAGCGTTGCTGACTGTGATGAAGGGCAATGTAAACACGACAGCCTGATTCTCGCGCAAACAAAAAGGCCCTGAAGCTTTCACTTCAGGGCCTTTTTTGTTCGTCCGGCGCCGCTACAGGTGCAGCGCCTGGCGGGTCAGGCGGCTTTCGCTTCAGCCTGACTCAGCGAGCGGTTCAGCGCGCTGAACAGTGCCTTGAAGCTTGCCGTGGTGATGTTTTCATCAACCCCGACACCGTGGACCGCACGATCACCGTTGACTCGCAGTTCGATGTAGGCAGCTGCTTTGGCGGTGGTACCGGCGCCGATCGCATGCTCGTTGTAATCCATGATTTCCACGCCAACCGGCAGGCTTGATACCAGCGCTTCGAGCGCGCCGTTGCCTTTGCCTTTCCAGCGTTGGGTTTCGTCGTTGACGCTGACTTCGGCATCCACTGCGCTGGTGTTGTTTTCTTCCTGCAGGCGATGGCTGATCAGTGCATAAGGTTTGTTGGCCTGCAGGTATTCACGTTTGAACAGCGCGTAGATCTGCTGGGCGCTCATTTCCAGGCCGAGGCGATCGGTTTCACCCTGAACCACCTGGCTGAACTCGATCTGCATGCGACGCGGCAGAGAGATGCCGTATTCCTGTTCCAGCAAATAAGTGATGCCGCCTTTGCCGGACTGGCTGTTGACACGAATCACCGCCTCATAGCTGCGGCCGATGTCTGCCGGGTCGATTGGCAGGTAAGGCACTTCCCACAGAGCGTCGTCTTTCTGTTGGGCGAAGCCTTTGCGGATTGCATCCTGGTGCGAACCGGAGAACGCGGTGTGAACCAGGTCGCCCACGTAAGGGGCACGGGGATGGACCGGGATCTGGTTGCATTCCTCGACGACTTTACGCACGCCATCAATGTCGGAGAAGTCCAACTGCGGGTCCAGGCCCTGGGTGTACATGTTCAGCGCCACGGTCACCAGGTCCACGTTGCCGGTGCGCTCGCCGTTACCGAACAGGCAGCCTTCAACGCGATCTGCGCCAGCCATCAGGCCCAGCTCGGTCGCAGCGATACCGGTGCCACGGTCGTTGTGGGTATGCAGGCTGATGATCACGCTGTCACGACGATTGATGTTGCGGCAGAACCATTCGATCTGGTCGGCGTAGATATTCGGGGTGGCGACTTCAACCGTGGCGGGCAGGTTGAGGATGACCTTGTTCTCAGGCGTGGCGTTCCAGACTTCGATGACCGCGTCGCAGACTTCCTTGGCGAACTCCAGCTCAGTCGCGCTGAAGGTTTCCGGGGAGTATTCGAACGTCCACTGGGTGTCAGGCTGCTCTGCGGCGTACTTCACGAACAGCTTGGCTGCACTGACCGCGATTTCTTTTACGCCAGCCTTGTCCTGATTGAAGACGATGCGACGGAAGGAAGGGCTGGTGGCATTGTAGAGGTGAACGATTGCCTTCTTGGCGCCGCGCAGGGATTCGAAGGTGCGCGCAATCAGATCTTCACGGCCCTGGGTCAGCACTTGAATAGTGGTGTCGTCCGGGATGTGGCCTTCTTCGATCAGCGTGCGTACGAAGTCGAAGTCGGTCTGTGAAGCCGCTGGGAACGATGCCTCGATTTCTTTCACGCCTACGGCGACCAGAGTCTTCCAGAAGCGCAGCTTCTTCACCGCATCCATTGGCTCGATCAGCGACTGGTTACCGTCACGAAGGTCCGAGCTGCACCAGATCGGCGCCGCAGTAATGGTCTTTGAAGGCCAGGTGCGGTCAGGCAGGTCGATGGTCGGAAAAGCGCGGTACTTCTGCGAGGGATCTTTGAGCATTGGCATTGGAGCGAATCCTTTGGGTACTTATTTTGTATGGGCCGGGAGAAGGCGGCCAACCGATGACGCGAGAGGCGGGGTGAGGCACAGCGATCTAGCTTGGCAGTCGTGCACTGACCAGGCTGAGACAGCGATGTTGCCGCAACAGAATGAGGGTTTGAGAGGTTTTCATAAGGCCAACCGTACTCATTGAGGTGAAAGTTGGCAAGCACTTGAAAAAAATTGAGATAAGTTCTCTTAAATCTGTTTTTTGTAGTTTTTTATAGCTCGAATCTCTGGGGGATGAACTATTTATTGCTTGGCTTTGTTTGATTGCAGGAGCTACCGAAGGCTGCGAAACGGTTTTGCCTGCTCCATCGCTTCGCAGCCTGCGGCAGCTCCTGCAAAAAACTTTCTATTTACGGCTGGAACGCGCCGATGAATATCGCCGGATCAACCCGTGCGTCATTAAGGCTGACGTTCCAGTGCATGTGCGGACCCGTTGCGCGACCGGTTGAACCCACACGACCGACAACACCGCCACGAGGGACTGCATCGCCGACCTTCACGTCGATCTTCGACATGTGGCAGAACATGCTGATGAACCCCTGGCCGTGGTCAACAAACACGGTATTGCCGTTGAAGAAGTAATTACCGGTCAGGATCACTTTACCGGCAGCAGGGGCCTTGATTGGCGTGCCTGCCGGAACAGCGAAGTCCAGACCGGAATGCGGGTTGCGCTCTTCACCATTAAAGAAACGGCGCACGCCGAACTTACTGGAGAGCGGGCCAGCTACCGGTTTGTCCAGCGCCAGATTGCTCGGTGTGCCTGGGCTGAAGCTGCGATAGGCCTTTAGCTGCTCGGCCAGCTCACCGTCAATACGCTTCAGGTCATCCGGGTTTGGATTGACCTGTCTCTGGTTTTTCAGGGTGATACGTTGTTCGGGGTATTTCTTGCTACCGACCGCGAAGTTCAGGGTGCGGCTGCCGCTGGCATCTTTGGCGACCAGTTGCTGAGTGCCCGGTTTTACCGTTAACGGAACGCCAATTATTGCCAGCCAGCGCACGCCCTGTTCTTTGACCACCAGCACTGGTTTGCCGTCGTACGTGGCTTTTGGCGCTTGTGCGGCATTGCCCAGATCGACCACTGCAACGCCCCCAGGCACCGGCTTGTTCAGCAGGCGGGTGATGTAACTGTCAGCGTGGGCAGGCAGGCACAGAAAAGCAGCGAGGAGCGGGGCGATAAAACGCAGCATCAGTATTCAATCCAGAAGAGAAAGGGTGACAGGCGTCAAGTGGTTGTCCTCGACGCGCACTTGCAGTTCGCCTTCGCCAAGTCGCGCGGTTAGCCGCTGGCCGGTTCGGGTTTGTGCAGCAGTGCGAATCGCGTGGCCGCGCTCGTCGAGCAATATGCTATAGCCCCGTCCCAGCGTCGCCAGCGGGCTGACCACGTGCAGGGTTTGCACTTGGGTCTGCAATTGCAGGCGGCGGGTTTTCAGCGCATCGCGCATTGCTTTGGGTAAACGCTCGGCCAGAACGTCCAGACGCTGGCGCAGAAACGCCAGCGTCCGGCCCGGATGCTGTGCGGCCAGGCGACTTTCCAGGTGTGCAAGTCTGACCTGTCGCTTGTGCGTTTGCTGCGCGAATGCACGACGCATGCGCATGTCCAGATCATCCAGACGTTGCGCTTGCTGGCGTAGACGTTCACCAGGGTGGCGCAGTCGACGGGAAATGCCTTCCAGACGCAGGCGCTCGCGCATCAGCTTGTCTTTTATACGGCTGACCAGTCGACGATGCAGGTTATCCACACGGCGATGCAGGTCACTGGAGTCGGGCGCCAGCAGTTCGGCCGCTGCGGAAGGCGTTGGCGCGCGTACGTCAGCCACGAAGTCGCTGATCGAGACATCGGTTTCATGACCGACGGCGCTGACGATTGGCGTTACGCAGGCATCAATGGCACGGGCCACGGCTTCTTCGTTGAAGCACCAGAGATCCTCCAGCGAACCACCACCACGGGCCAGAATCAGTGCGTCGAAACCACGCGCATCCGCCAGCTTGAGGGCGCGGACGATTTGGCTGATGGCTTCGCGGCCCTGAACGGCAGTAGGAATCAACGTGAGTTCGACTTGAGGTGCACGGCGGCGAAAAACGCTGATGATGTCGCGGATTACGGCGCCAGTCGGCGAGCTGATAATGCCGATGCGTTGTGGGTGAAGGGGCAGGGCGATTTTACGCTCGGCACTGAACAGGCCTTCGGCGCTGAGCTTCTCTTTCAGCGCATCGAAGGCCAGACGCAGCGCGCCGTCACCGGCGGGCTCCACTGTGTCGAGGATCAACTGGTAGTCGCCGCGACCTTCAAACAAGGACACCTTGCCGCGTACCTTGACCTGCAAACCATCCTTGAGCGCCTGGCGGACCCGCGCTGCACTCTGCCGGAACAGTGCGCAACGGACCTGAGCCCCGGAGTCCTTCAGCGTGAAGTACACATGACCGGACGCCGGGCGTGAGAGATTGGAGATTTCCCCCTCGACCCAGATATTGCTGAACACATCCTCCAGCAACACCCGGGCGCGGCCGTTGAGCTGGCTGACAGTAAGGATTTCCCGGTCGAGGCCGAGTCTTGCGAAGGGGTCTTTAATCATGACGGGCATGATAAAGGCAATGCGCAACAAGCGCACGGCGGGAAATTTATCTGTCCCAGCAGGAGCGCACGAGCAGCGTGAGGCCGCGATGGTGGTCTGCCTGATACGCCGCAATCGCGGCCTCGCGCTGCTCGTGCGCTCCTACAGGAAATGCATTAGATTCAGGCGAAGCTCAAGGAAGAAGATCAATGGGCAACATCAATGTCATCGAAGCCTTCACCCAACTGGGCTTCACGCCCCTGAACTGGCTGCTCATCGTGTCGGGTATCGTTGCGGCTTATATAATCTTTGGCATCGCAGGCTTCGGCACCGCGTTGGTCGCCGGTCCGATCCTGATCAACTTCATGCCGCTGTCGCAGATCATTCCTTTATTGGTGCTGCTGGATTTCATCGCTGCATTTGGCAATCTGCTGACTTCGCGTCAGTCGGTGGTCAAGTCCGAGCTCGTACGTCTGCTGCCGTGCATGGCGGTAGGGTGCAGCCTTGGCGTGGTATTTCTGCTCAACCTGAAGTCCGATCTGCTTCTCCTGTTAATGGGCGTGTTCATCACCTGTTATGCGCTTTATACCTTGGCGGTCAAAGCAAGGCCGACGCAACTGGCCGCAGGTTGGGCGATTCCGATGGGGACGGTCGGCGGGCTGTTCGGTGCGTTGTTCGGGAGTGGTGGCTTTTTATATGCGATCTACCTGAACAGCCGACTTGAATCCAAAGAGCAGGTGCGAGCCACACAAAGTGCGCTGATCAGTTGCAGCACTGTCGTGCGCCTTGGCCTGTTTCTGATTGCCGGGGTGTATGCGCAAATTCCGCTGCTGCTTCTGGCGTTGTGCTTGCTACCCGCCATGGCGCTGGGATCGTGGATCGGCCGTCGGTTGACCCTGCGCATGTCGCGGGAAACGTTCGTCAGGCTGGTCACCTGGCTGGTGCTGGTCAGCGGTATCGTGCTCATCGGCCGCTATTTTGCACATTGACTCTGACTTGACCTGAGCCACTGGAGCATTAAGCTGCCGACCCTCGAACACATTAGCCAAAGAGCATCATGAGCAGCCAAAGTATTATCGTCCCGCAGATTTCCGGTTTCCCCGGCCGTGAGGCTCGGGCGCGTCTGATTCTGCGCTGGCTGGTGAAGCTCAACGTGGTTGAGCCGGAGTTGACCACCTGTGGGCGAACCTACAACAAGATGGCCTATGCCATTGCGCCCGGTGCTCGTGCAGTGGTCGAGCACCCGGAGGCGCTGCCCTTCGGCAAGCCGGTCAACGGCCTGGAGATTGTGACCAAACGCTGTATCTATACACCGCTCAAGGATTTCGCCGAGGAAGCCGGTTGCCCCGAGTGCCGCAAGGAAATCGGCGAGGCGCTGTTCGACAGTCTCGAAGAGTGGATGCCCGGCCACACTGACAACTTCATCTGCCCTGAATGTCGCCATGAAGACGACATCAACGGCTTTCTGTTCCTGCAGCCGTGTGGCTTCTCGGACCTGGGGTTCATCTTCAATGACTGGCTTGATGCATCCTTCAAACAGAGCTTTCTGGATGACTTCGCCGAACGTCTGGATCGTCCGGTTTCCTTCGTCAAAGTACGTCTATAACGTCGTGTGATAATTGCCTAAGGTTTACATTGAGCCGGCGGGGGTGTCTGGGTATAATGGCGCGCTTCCAATTTCCCGCTCGGGAGCCCCCGCGATGCTGCGTATCAGCCAAGAAGCACTTACTTTCGACGACATTCTCCTTGTGCCCGGTTATTCCGAGGTACTTCCTAACGAAGTCAGTCTGAAAACCCGTTTGACCCGTGGCATCGAATTGAATATTCCGCTGGTCTCCGCTGCCATGGACACCGTGACTGAAGCCCGTCTGGCAATTGCCATGGCTCAGGAAGGCGGTATCGGTGTCATCCACAAGAACATGACCATCGAGCAGCAAGCTGCCGAAGTCCGCAAGGTCAAGAAGTTCGAAGCCGGTGTCGTGAAAGACCCGATCACCATCGAGGCTGATGCCACGGTTCGTGACCTGTTCGAACTGACCCGCCTGCACAATATTTCTGGTGTACCTGTCCTGCACAATGGCGACCTGGTCGGCATCGTGACGTCCCGTGACGTGCGCTTTGAAAACCGTCTGGACGTGCCTGTTCGCGAAGTGATGACCCCTAAAGAGCGTCTGGTCACTGTTCGCGAAGGCGCTGACAAGAACGAAGTACGCGAGCTGCTGCACAAGCACCGTCTGGAAAAAGTCCTGATCGTCGACGCCAACTTCGCGCTCAAGGGCATGATGACCGTCAAGGACATCGAAAAAGCCAAGGCTTACCCGCTGGCCAGCAAGGACGACCAGGGTCGTCTGCGCGTAGGTGCTGCTGTCGGCACCGGCAAAGACACTGGCGAACGCGTTACTGCGCTGGTCGCAGCAGGCGTTGACGTGGTGGTTGTCGACACCGCTCACGGTCACTCCAAAGGCGTGATCGACCGCGTACGCTGGGTCAAGGAAAACTTCCCTGAAGTACAGGTAATTGGCGGCAACATCGCCACTGGCGCTGCTGCCAAGGCACTGGTTGCCGCTGGCGCTGACGCAGTCAAGGTCGGTATCGGTCCTGGTTCGATCTGCACCACGCGTATCGTCGCCGGTGTGGGTGTGCCGCAAATCAGCGCGATCGCCAATGTCGCCGCAGCCCTTGAAGGCACTGGCGTTCCATTGATCGCCGATGGCGGTATCCGTTTCTCCGGTGACCTGTCCAAGGCCATCGTAGCCGGTGCGTCCTGTGTGATGATGGGTTCGATGTTCGCCGGTACTGAAGAAGCGCCAGGCGAGATCGAACTGTTCCAGGGTCGCTCCTACAAGGCTTACCGCGGTATGGGTTCTCTGGGTGCCATGTCTCAGGCTCAGGGCTCGTCCGACCGTTACTTCCAGGATTCGTCCGAAGGTGCCGAGAAGCTGGTACCGGAAGGTATTGAAGGCCGTGTTGCCTACAAAGGCTCGCTGACCGCCATCATTCACCAGTTGATGGGCGGCCTGCGTTCTTCCATGGGTTACACCGGCAGCGCTGACATTGAAGAGATGCGCACCAAGCCTGAATTCGTGCGTATCACCGGTGCCGGTATGGCTGAATCCCACGTCCACGACGTGCAGATCACCAAGGAAGCGCCGAACTATCGCGTTGGTTGATCCGGATTGCATCGTGGTTTGCGCCACGATGCAGCCCAACGAGTTTTATAGCCGGGGCTGTTGACGCAGCCCCGTGTCGTTTCTGTTTATTGACGAGAATGAGTCATGGCCCTCGACATTCACGCCCACCGTATCCTGATCCTCGACTTCGGTTCCCAGTACACCCAATTGATCGCCCGTCGCGTGCGTGAAATCGGCGTTTACTGCGAGCTGCACCCGTTCGACATGGACGACGAAGCCATTCGTGAGTTCGCTCCAAAAGGCGTGATTCTCGCCGGCGGTCCCGAGTCCGTACACGAAGCCAACAGCCCGCGCTGCCCGCAAGCGGTATTCGATCTGGGCGTGCCGGTTTTCGGTATCTGCTACGGCATGCAGACCATGGCCGAGCAGTTGGGCGGCAAGGTTGCAGGCTCTGAACTCCGCGAGTTCGGCTACGCCCGTGTTGACGTAGTCGGCAAAAGCCGTCTGCTGGATGGTATCGAAGACCACATCGACGCCGACGGCCTGTTCGGCCTCGACGTGTGGATGAGCCACGGTGACAAGGTCACCAAACTTCCTGAAGAATTCCACATTCTGGCCAGCACCCCGAGCTGCCCGATTGCCGGTATGGCAGACGACGCTCGCGGTTACTACGGCGTGCAGTTCCACCCTGAAGTGACTCACACCAAGCAGGGCGGTCGCATTTTGTCGCGCTTCATCCTCGACATCTGCGGTTGTGAAGCATTGTGGACCCCGTCGAAGATTGCTGAAGACGCTATCGCTCAGGTTCGCGCCCAGGTGGGTACCGACAACGTACTGCTGGGCCTTTCCGGTGGCGTTGACTCTTCCGTGGTTGCGGCTCTGCTGCACAAAGCCATCGGCGATCAACTGACCTGCGTATTCGTCGATAACGGCTTGCTGCGTCTGCACGAAGGTGAGCAGGTTATGGCCATGTTCGCCGAGAACATGGGCGTCAAAGTCATCCGCGCCAATGCTGAAGACCAGTTCCTGAACAACCTGGCTGGCGAAAGCGATCCGGAAAAGAAGCGCAAGATCATCGGTCGTACCTTCATCGACGTGTTTGATGCCGAGTCCTGCAAACTGGACAACATCAAGTACCTGGCCCAAGGCACGATCTATCCGGACGTGATCGAGTCGGCTGGCGCCAAGAGCGGCAAAGCTCACGTGATCAAGTCGCACCACAACGTGGGCGGCCTGCCGGAGGAAATGAACCTCAAGCTGGTCGAACCGCTGCGTGAGCTGTTCAAGGACGAAGTACGTCGCCTCGGTCTCGAACTGGGTCTGCCGTACGACATGGTTTACCGTCACCCATTCCCAGGCCCGGGTCTGGGCGTGCGGATCCTCGGTGAAGTGAAAAAGGAATACGCCGACCTGCTGCGTCGCGCCGACCATATCTTCATCGAAGAGCTGCGCAAAGCCGACTGGTACCACAAGGTCAGCCAGGCGTTCGTGGTGTTCCAACCGGTTAAATCGGTTGGCGTAGTAGGCGATGGCCGTCGTTACGCGTGGGTCGTTGCACTGCGCGCTGTCGAAACCATCGACTTCATGACCGCACGTTGGGCGCACCTGCCTTACGAGCTGCTGGAAACCGTCAGCGGCCGGATCATCAACGAGATCGAAGGCATTTCCCGCGTGACTTACGACGTGTCGAGCAAGCCGCCGGCGACGATTGAGTGGGAATAACTCCCTACAGCGCAGCATGAAAAAACCGGCTTCGGCCGGTTTTTTTATGCCTCCGATAACGGCTAACTCTTGCTATAGAAGAGCCCGCCAGAAAATCGAAAAGTCGCGTGCTTATATTTTGAGATATTCATCACATAAACACTGCAAGTCATTATGCGTCAACGCACCTTTCACTAATCGCAGTGGTCCAACCTGCGGCTTCATTTATGCACAAGAAAATTCTCACCTATTAATCGGGCAGTGAACGACCAGCCGCAAAAGCCGGCCGCATGCTCTATGGAAATGATGCTCTTATCAGGGACCCGTCTTTATGCGCTCTTACCTTTCTGTTGTCGCCGCTTCTCTCGCCACGCTTACCTGCCTGACCGCCATGGCAGCAGACGATATTTCGGGCGTGACGCTTGGTTCCTCGTTAGCTGATGTCAAAGAAGCCATCGCCAAGGCAAACCCCGACTTGAAGCTTTCTCCGCTCATGTTGAGAAACGGCAATGAGGGAGGGGTAACAGCGGTGAGTGCGGACCTGATACCTGAGGCAGGTGTGGGTAGCGTGAAACGTCCTTCTGACGAGTTTGCAGCACTTCAAACTGACTCAGGCAAGGTTTGGTTCATCGCTCGCGTTCAGCGTCTTGAGCAGGGTGCGCGCATCAAGACCGATACGCTTGAGGCTTCATTGACGGAAAAATTTGGTAAGCCTTCCTCCCCCGGCTTGGGCTACGGTTTTGTCTGGCAATTCGACCGCGAAGGGAAACAGTACTTCGGTCCTGGTACAGCGGGGCCTTGCGATAGCATGATGCGGGGCGTTAGCAATCTTCCCGGCGTAACAGTGGGTGCACCTGAGTCGTTCAGTCCGACGTGCGGGAAGTTGATTGTCGTATCAACGACGGAACAGCCTGACGGCATGGTGCCCTATTACACCGTCTCCCTTATCGACGCCAAAACAATGTTTGACGAGCTGGCCGCACGTGATGCTCAGGCAGAAACTGAGCGTGCGAAAAAGCTTTCGGATGAGCAAGCCAAAGGTGTGAAGCCTAAAATCTGATAGCAGCAGATATCTGGCACAAAACTGGTGTTCCAGAAAAAAAGATGCCGACGCGAGCTGATCGATCAGGGGTTCGCTGTTGTTTGAGTGAGCGGTATAGATAGAAAAGCCGGTGTCGCCTAACAGGCGCACCGGCTTTTTTATTGTGAGCAATGGACCTGTACAGGCAACAAATTAGCTTCCATCAAAAAGCAACACGTAACTTTCTGAGTTTACGCAAATCCTGTGGGACCGAATTTAGTCGGGAAGAGGTCGGTACATCCGTCACATCATGGTCGTCGGGAATGCCGCCTTCCCGGCTAAAGCCGGTCCCACTGGTCCTCTGTTTGCTGCGCGACAGCGCGGTGGCACGGACACCGGGACGACTCCTACATGGGCCGCCGCTCCAACAGGTCCGGTGTTTTGATTTTGGAAATGCAGGTGTATCGTATTCGCCCCTCGCACCGGCTCTCAGGTGCGACTCGTTTTTTAGTTTTGAGGTGTGTGCGTTATGTCTTTTACCCGTCGACAAATACTCGGTGGCCTTGTCGGTCTTGCCGTGGTGGGGCTTGGGGCGGGAGGGGCGTCACGTTATTGGCTGGGCCGTCGTGGGCCGGGCGAGGGGCATGACTTCGAGCTGATTGCCGCGCCGCTGGACGTTGAATTAGTGGCCGGGCATCAGACGCCAGCCTGGGCATTTGGCGGGTCTGCGCCAGGTACCGAGCTGCGGGTGCGACAGGGCGAGTGGCTGCGCTTGCGCTTTATCAATCACTTACCGGTTGAAACCACGATTCACTGGCATGGCATCCGCTTGCCGCTGGAAATGGATGGCGTGCCCTATGTGTCGCAGCTACCCGTCAAGCCGGGCGAGTATTTCGATTACAAGTTTCTGGTGCCGGATGCAGGCAGCTACTGGTATCACCCGCATGTCAGCAGTAGCGAAGAGTTGGGGCGCGGCCTGGTCGGGCCGCTGATCATTGAGGAGCGCGAGCCCACTGGCTTCAAACATGAGCGCACGGTCAGTCTGAAAAGCTGGCATGTGGACGAAGAGGGCGCATTCACTGAGTTCAGCGTGATTCGCGAGGCTGCTCGTGAAGGGACGGCGGGGCGTCTCTCTACTATTAATGGTATTCCTCAGGGCGTTATCGAGTTGCCTGCCGGACAGATCACTCGGGTGCGCATTCTCAACCTTGATAACACCGTGACCTACCGTCTCAATCTGCCGGGAGCCGAGGCACAGATTTATGCGCTGGACGGCAATCCGATCAAGCCTCGCGCATTAGGCAAGGATTATTGGCTAGGGCCAGGAATGCGCCTTTGCCTGGCGATCAAGGCACCGCCTGCGGGTGAAGAGCTGTCATTTCGAAATGGTCCGGTGCGCCTGGGGACTTTCCGTTCGGTGACCAATAACGATGCGCCAGGCGAGTGGCCTCCGGAGCTGCCAGCCAATCCAATTGCCGAGCCGGATCTTGAAAACGCCGAGAAGCTTAACTTCAACTTTGAATGGGTCGGCTCGGTCTCCGTTAATGTCGATAACGGCAAGCCGCCAAGTCTGTGGCAGATCAATGGCGAGGCCTGGGATATCACCGACAAGACCTGCGCCGACCGGCCTATTGCGAAACTGGTACTGGGCAAGAGCTACATCTTTGAACTCAAGAACATGACCCAGTATCAGCACCCGATTCACTTGCATGGGATGAGCTTCAAGGTGCTGGCGTCGGATCGCAGGAAGATCATTCCGTATTTCACCGATACGTTCCTATTGGGCAGAAACGAGCGCGCACGTGTGGCTCTGGTGGCGGATAATCCCGGCGTGTGGATGTTCCACTGCCATGTGATTGATCACATGGAGACCGGACTTATGGCAGCAATAGAGGTTTCTTGATGCGGCAGCCGCAAATCATTGATCGCAGTCGCGATCAGGACTTCATGCGCGAAGCGTTGTCACTGGCGGCTCAAGGGGCTGCGCTGGGTGAAGTACCCGTGGGCGCGGTGCTGGTACAGAATGGCGAGATCATAGGCCGTGGCTTCAATTGCCCCATCAGCGGCAGTGATCCCAGTGCTCATGCCGAGATGGTCGCCATACGTGCTGCGGCGCAGGCGGTCAGCAATTACCGGCTGCCGGGCAGCACGCTGTACGTCACCTTGGAGCCGTGCAGCATGTGCGCTGGGCTGATCGTCCATTCGCGTATCACCCGAGTGGTGTATGGCGCACTCGAACCCAAGGCTGGCATTGTCCAGAGCCAGGGGCAGTTTTTCACCCAAGGCTTTCTCAACCATCGTGTGTTTTTTGAAGGCGGGGTGCTGGGGGAGGAATGCGGCACGATGTTGAGCGAGTTTTTCAGGATGCGACGGGCGAAGGCTTAACCGTGAGCTACTTGATTTGAAATACGATCCCTGTGGGAGCTGGGCTTGCCCGCGATAAGGCTGGACGCGATCTAAAGTGAATCGCGTCCAGCCTTCGCGGGCAAGCCCAGCTCCCACAGGGGATCGCGTCTGAGTTGGAGATTTTTTAGATAGGCAGGTAGAGGAATTGTTAAAGCGGAGGATTTTCTTCTGCAGGCTTGGTCTTGTTAACACCCGGCACATGCAGATTGCTCTCTGCAACCTGACTGCCTTCCAGTTGTGGCTGCGTGGCCCAGGTGAGAATGTCGTAGTAGCGGCGGATGTTGGCCACAAAGTGCACCGGTTCGCCGCCTCGGGCATAACCATATCGGGTTTTGCTGTACCACTTCTTCTGCGAAAGACGCGGCAGCATCTTTTTGACGTCGAGCCATTTATTTGGATTCAGGCCCTCGTTCTCAGCCAGTTTCCGCGCATCTTCCAAATGTCCGCCACCAATGTTGTAGGAAGCGAGAGCAAACCACGTACGATCCGGTTCTAAAATCGTGTCATCCAGCTGTTCCTTCACGTATGCGAAGTACTTGGCACCACCCTGAATGCTTTGTTTGGCATCCAGCCGGTTGGACACGCCCATGGCCTGCGCTGTGTTTTGCGTCAGCATCATCAAGCCGCGTACACCGGTCTTGGAGGTAACGCCCGGCTGCCAGAGTGATTCCTGATAACCGATAGCCGCCAGCAGGCGCCAGTCCACCTGTTCCTTCTTGGCAGACGCCTGGAAGTGTTTTTCGTACTTGGGAAGGCGTTCCTGCAAATGCTGGGCGAAGGTATATGCGCCCACATAACCAAGTACATCGACGTGCCCGTAATAGCGATCTTTCAAGCGCTGCAGGGTGCCGTTCTTGTTGACCTTGTCGAGATAAGCGTTGATTTCGTTAAGCAGGCTGTTGTCTTCGCCTGGCGCTACGGCCCAGCGTTGCCCCTTGCCTTCACCCAGATCGAACGCGACACGCACGTTAGGGAAGTAAACCTGATTCATCGCCAGCTCGTTAGAGTCCACCAGCGTGATGTCGGTCTGGCCTTCATCCACCATGCGCAGCAGGTCGACTACCTCAACAGCGTCGGATTCTTCGTACTCGATTGCAGGATTTTGCGCTTTCAGTGCAGCCATTTGCTCGGCATGACTGCTGCCTTTAAGGACAGTAATGCGCTTACCCACCAGATCCGAAGGCTCCGTTGGACGTGACTGGCCATTGCGGTAGATGACCTGCGGAGTGACATCAAGGTAGGAATGAGAGAAGCGAGCCTGCTTTTTGCGCTCTTCAGTATCAATCAAACCAGCGGCTGCCAGGACCGGACCGCCAGGCTTCTGGATCTGGTCGAAGATGTCGTCAAGATTGTCGGCTGTTTCGATCTTCAGTTCTACGCCGAGATCTTCGGCGAAACGCTTGACCAATTCGTACTCGAAACCGGTTTCCCCGTTGCGATCCTGGAAGTAGGTCGCGGGGCTGTTGCGAGTGACCACGCGCAGCACGCCGTCCTCCTTTACTCGCTCCAGTGTGTTGGGTTTATCCACACAGGCGCCGAGCATCAGGAAGAGTCCGGTTGCGATGAGCCATCTGGCACAACGAGGGCGGAAGTCTGATTGGGAAAACATCCGGGCAGTATACGCAAAGCGCACCCGCCGCCATATCTCGACAGCGAGGCTCGGGTCTGCTAGAGCGCGGCCTTTCTTATGGGGAACTTGGGGGGCAACTCGGGCCGCCGATATTCGGACACTGTCAATCTGGCCGTTTTGGGTGCTCAAACAGTACGTTTAGGCTAGAATGCACGGCCTCAAAGCACACCCCCTTCCCGAGGCTGTCCCGAAGATGTTGATCCTGCGCGGTGCTCCTGCCCTTTCTGCCTTTCGCCACAGCAAATTACTTGAGCAACTGAAACAAAAAGTTTCAGCTGTCAGTGGCTTGTATGCCGAATTTGCCCACTTTGCCGAAGTCGCTGGCGATCTGACTGGCGAGGAACAGGAAGTTCTCGTTCGCATCTTGAAATACGGCCCGAGCGTGCCGGTTCAAGAGCCGACCGGCCGGTTGTTCCTGGTGTTGCCACGTTTCGGCACCATTTCGCCATGGTCCAGCAAGGCGAGCGATATCGCCCGTAACTGCGGCCTGGCCAAAGTTCAGCGCATCGAGCGCGGTATCACCTTCTATGTAGAAGGCCAGTTCAGCGAAGCTGAGGCTGAGGTCATTGCCGGTTGCCTGCACGACCGCATGACCCAGATGGTGCTGGGTTCCGTACAGGAAGCCGAAGGCCTGTTTACGCATGCCGAGCCCAAGCCGCTGACTGCGATTGACGTGCTGGGCGGCGGTCGTGCAGCACTGGAAAAAGCCAACGTCGACCTCGGCCTGGCGCTGGCTGAAGACGAAATCGATTATCTGGTCACCAGCTTCAATGGTCTGGGGCGCAACCCTCACGACATCGAGCTGATGATGTTTGCCCAGGCGAACTCCGAGCACTGCCGTCACAAGATTTTCAACGCCAGTTGGGATATCGACGGCGAGAGTCAGGAAAAAAGCCTGTTCGGCATGATCAAGAACACCTACCAGATGCACAGTGAAGGCGTCCTGTCTGCTTATAAGGACAACGCTTCAGTGATCGTCGGCAGTGTGGCAGGTCGTTTCTTCCCGGACCCTGAAACCCGCCAGTACGGTGCGGTGCAGGAGCCTGTGCACATTCTGATGAAGGTCGAAACTCACAACCACCCGACTGCGATTGCCCCGTTCCCGGGCGCATCGACTGGTTCGGGTGGCGAGATTCGCGACGAAGGCGCAACCGGTCGCGGTGCCAAGCCTAAAGCTGGCCTGACCGGTTTCACTGTTTCCAACCTGCAGATTCCAGGCTTCGAACAGCCGTGGGAAGTGAACTACGGCAAGCCTGAGCGCATCGTGACCGCGCTGGATATCATGCTTGAAGGCCCATTGGGTGGCGCGGCGTTCAACAACGAATTCGGCCGTCCAGCCCTGACCGGTTATTTCCGTACGTTCGAGCAGTCCATCACCACACCACACGGTGATGAAGTTCGCGGCTACCACAAGCCGATCATGCTCGCGGGCGGTATGGGTAACATCCGTGCCGAACACGTGCAGAAAGGTGAAATCACCGTTGGCTCCAAGCTGATCGTACTTGGCGGCCCGGCGATGTTGATCGGTCTGGGCGGCGGTGCGGCTTCTTCGATGGCCACCGGTACTAGTTCTGCGGATCTGGACTTTGCTTCCGTTCAGCGTGAAAACCCTGAAATGGAGCGTCGTTGCCAGGAAGTCATCGACCGTTGCTGGCAACTGGGTGACAAGAACCCGATCAGCTTCATCCATGACGTCGGCGCGGGTGGTTTGTCCAACGCCTTCCCGGAACTGGTCAATGACGGCGGCCGTGGTGGTCGCTTCGAATTGCGTAATGTGCCAAACGACGAGCCGGGCATGGCCCCGCTGGAAATCTGGAGCAACGAATCCCAGGAACGTTACGTGATGGCGGTTGGCGCCGAAGACTTCGAGCGCTTCAAGGCCATTTGTGAGCGTGAGCGCTGCCCGTTTGCGGTAGTGGGCGAGGCGACTGCCGAGCCACAACTGACCGTAACCGACAGCCACTTCGGCAACAACCCGGTCGACATGCCGCTCGAAGTCCTGCTGGGCAAGGCGCCGCGCATGCACCGCAGTGCTGATCGCGAAAGCGAGCTGGGCGATGATTTCGACCCGAGCGTGCTGGATATCGAAGAAAGCGTACAGCGCGTTCTGCATCATCCGGCCGTAGCCAGCAAGAGCTTCCTGATCACTATTGGTGACCGCAGCATTACCGGTCTGGTCGCTCGTGATCAGATGGTAGGCCCTTGGCAGGTTCCGGTGGCTGACGTTGCAGTTACTGCCACCAGCTTCGACGTCACTACCGGTGAAGCCATGGCGATGGGCGAGCGTACTCCACTGGCTTTGCTCGACGCTCCTGCGTCGGGCCGTATGGCCATTGGTGAGACGCTGACCAACATTGCTGCGTCGCGCATTGAAAAGCTGTCCGACATCAAAATGTCTGCCAACTGGATGTCCGCTGCCGGTCACCCAGGTGAAGATGCTCGTCTGTACGACACGGTCAAGGCTGTGGGTATGGAGCTTTGCCCGGCACTGGGTATCACCATTCCGGTGGGCAAGGACTCAATGTCCATGAAAACCCGCTGGAGCGATGAAGGCGTCGAGAAGAGCGTAACGTCGCCGCTGTCGCTGATCGTGACCGGCTTTGCGCCGGTGACTGATATCCGTAAGACCCTGACTCCAGAGCTGCGTATGGACAAGGGCGTCACCGACCTGATCCTGATCGACCTGGGTCGTGGCCAGAACCGTATGGGGGCTTCGATCCTGGCTCAGGTTTACGGCAAGCTCGGTCGCGTTGCTCCGGACGTCGATGATGCTGAAGACCTCAAAGCTTTCTTTGCCGTTATTCAAGGCTTGAACGCTGACGGCCATCTGCTCGCTTACCACGACCGTTCCGATGGTGGTCTGTTGACCACCACGCTGGAAATGGCCTTCGCCGGTCACTGTGGCCTGGACCTGCACATGGACGGCCTGGCTGAGACGCCGGCTGAACTGGCGGCCATCCTGTTCAACGAAGAGCTGGGTGCAGTGATTCAGGTGCGTCAGGACGCCACTCCGGACGTATTGGCTCAGTTCAGTGCGGCGGGTCTGGAAGATTGCGTTGCTGTAATCGGTCAGCCGGTCAACAACGACGAAGTGTCCATCAGCTTCAACGGCGAGCCGGTCTTTGGCGGCCAACGCCGTCTGCTGCAGCGTCAGTGGGCTGAAACCAGCTACCAGATCCAGCGTCTGCGTGATAACGCCGAATGTGCGGATCAGGAATTCGACGCATTGCTGGAAGAAGATAATCCAGGCCTGACGGTCAAGCTGGGCTTCGACGTCAACGAAGACATTGCTGCGCCTTACATCAAGACTGGTGTGCGTCCGCAAGTGGCTGTGCTGCGTGAGCAGGGCGTCAACGGTCAGGTCGAAATGGCAGCTGCCTTTGATCGCGCCGGTTTCAACGCGATTGACGTACACATGAGCGATATCCTGGCCGGTCGTGTCGACCTGAACGACTTCAAGGGCATGGTTGCTTGCGGTGGCTTCTCGTACGGCGACGTGCTGGGCGCTGGTGAAGGCTGGGCCAAGTCGGCGCTGTTCAACAGCCGAGCGCGTGATGCGTTCCAGAGCTTCTTCGAGCGTCAGGACAGCTTCACCCTTGGCGTGTGCAACGGTTGCCAGATGTTGTCCAACCTGCACGAGTTGATTCCAGGCAGCGAACTGTGGCCGCACTTTGTGCGCAACCGTTCCGAGCAGTTTGAAGCCCGGGTTGCCATGGTGCAGATCCAGGAATCGCCGTCGATCTTCCTGCAGGGTATGGCTGGTTCGCGTATGCCGATCGCCATTGCCCACGGCGAAGGTCACGCTGAGTTCTCCAGCGATGAAGCGCTGGTCGCTGCCGATGTTTCCGGCACGGTCGCGCTGCGTTTCGTCGACAACCACGGCAAGATCACCGAAGCCTACCCGGCCAACCCGAACGGTTCGCCGCGCGGTATCGGTGGTCTGACTACTCGCGACGGTCGCGTCACTATCATGATGCCGCACCCTGAGCGTGTATTCCGTGCCGTGCAGAACTCCTGGCGTCCGGAAGACTGGAACGAAGATGGTGCGTGGATGCGCATGTTCCGCAATGCGCGTGCCTGGGTTAACTAAGGCGTCATGTACAAGCTCGCGTTCTTTGTACCGCCGAGCCATGTAGAGCAGGTCAAAAGTGCCGTATTCGCCGCTGGTGCAGGGCGAATCGGTGCTTATGATCAGTGTTCATGGCAAGTGCTTGGCCAAGGTCAGTTCCGCCCGCTGGATGGCAGCCAGCCATTTATAGGGCAGGGCGGCGTGGTCGAGCAGGTGCAGGAATGGAAGGTAGAGCTTGTCGTTGCGGATGAGTTGATTCAGCAAGTAGTAGTGGCTCTCAAGCAGAGCCACCCCTATGAAACGCCAGCCTACGAGGTTTGGCGGCTGGAGGATCTGTAATTCCCCTGTAGGAGCTGCCGAAGGCTGCGATGCGATTTATCTGATACACCGCCATCGCAGCCTTCGGCAGCTCCTACAGGAGTCCAGCGTTCTCTTTACGGCCTGATCTCAATCATCGTGCCGTCCTTCACCAGACTCCATACTTCCCGCATGTCGTTGTTCTTCAGCGCGATGCAGCCGTTGGTCCAGTCCAGCGTGTGGAAGTACCACTCCGGATATTCTTCATCCACTGGCGTGCCATGAATCATGATCATGCTGCCCGGCTTCACCCCTTCGCGTTTTGAGCGCTCTGCGTCAGCAGCGTTCGGGTAGGAAATGTGCATCGACAGGTTGTAATTGGTGCTGGTCTTGCGCCAGTCGAGCCAGTAAAAACCTTCAGGGGTACGCTGGTCGCCTTCCTTGAGTTTGGTGCCTTTGGGTTGTTTGCCCAACGAAATACGGTACGTTTTCAGTGACTCGCCACCACTGATCAGTTGCAACTGACGGGCTGATTTGAGCACCAGCACTTTGTCGATTTTCTTGTCTGCGATGTTCTCGACGTTGATCACTTTTTCGCCGACGATCTTCTGCTCGCTGCCTTTCGGAACAATAGTCTGAGTGAACGAGGCCTGAGACAGCGGCATGAATGACAAGCACAAAACTGCGAGCAACCAACGCATCTAAACGGTATCCCTGAGGCGGTGCCTTTTTTGGCTGGCCTGATTAAGTGTCTTGAATGGGCCGCGATGGCGGCAGGGACTCGTTGCGCACAGGGTAAGCCTGTTGGCGACGATCCGCGAAAAAGCATTCTAGGGTACGGCGGACCGTCATGAAAGCCAGCTCTGACCACGGTATGTCCGCTTCGTCGAACAGGCGAACTTCGAGGCTCTCGATTCCGGCGGCGAAGTCTGGTGTAGCCAGTTCGCCCCGAAAGAACACATGCACCTGATTAATGTGCGCAACGTCTACCAGCATGTACAGGCTGAGATCGCCCGGCGTTGCGCAGGCTTCTTCATCAGTTTCCCGGCGTGCTGCCTGCTCCATGGTTTCGCCGTTTTCCATAAAGCCAGCCGGCAGAGTCCAGAACCCCAGGCGTGGTTCGATAGCCCTACGGCACAGCAACACCTTGCCTTCCCAAACCGCCAGGCAGCCCGCCACGATATTCGGGTTCTGATAGTGAATGGTTTTGCAATGTTCGCAGACATAACGCAGGCGGCTATCGCCTTCAGGAATGCACTGGATAACCGGTTTGGCGCACTGGCTGCAGAATTTCATGGAATGAGTCGATTGCTGAATTCAGCCGCTATCTTGGCGCGTGCTGCGGGTCATCGGCAAGCAGCCCTTTAGTCTTGCTTGCATTGTCCTACAAGGGCTTGGGCGGCTGGCCGCTTTGGTGCATGATGCGGGGTAGGCAACAGATCGAGATCTCCCATGCTGGATGAGCTACTTCGCCGTGTAAGCAGTCATACGCCGAGCACATTTGAGACGGATCGACTTTTTCCCGAAGCTGCAGTGTTACTGCCGATTACCCGTAGTGACGAGCCGGAGTTGATTTTGACTCTGCGTGCCAGCGGGCTGTCGACCCACGGCGGCGAGGTTGCCTTTCCGGGGGGGCGACGTGACCCTGAAGACAGTGACCTGATCTTTACTGCACTGCGCGAAGCCGAGGAAGAGATCGGTCTGCCGCCGGGGCTGGTCGAAGTGATCGGGCCGCTCAGTCCATTGATCTCCAAGCACGGTATCAAGGTCACACCCTATGTTGGGTTGATTCCCGACTTCGTCGAGTATCGCCCCAACGACGCTGAAATCGCCGCCGTGTTCAGCGTGCCGCTGGAGTTCTTTCGGCAGGACACCCGAGAACATACACACCGCATCGATTATCAAGGTCGCAGTTGGTACGTGCCCAGCTATCGTTACGGCGAGTTCAAAATCTGGGGGCTGACTGCGATCATGATCGTTGAGTTGATCAACGTGCTTTATGACAGCAAGATCAGTCTGCATCACCCGCCTGAACACTCCGTGATCTAAGCGTCGATTAAACGGGCCGCAGAGCCTTGAGGATTCTTATCCATGAAATATCGTCTGGGCGATTTTCGCGTCGAAACCCATCCGCAAAGCTGGGTCGCGCCCAATGCCGTGCTGATCGGCAAGGTCAAGCTGGAGGCAGGGGCCAATGTCTGGTTCAACGCCGTGTTGCGCGGCGATAACGAACTGATCCACATTGGCGAAAACAGCAACGTGCAGGACGGCACGGTGATGCATACCGACATGGGTTCCCCACTGGAGATCGGTAAAGGCGTGACGATCGGCCATAACGCCATGCTGCACGGTTGCAGCGTCGATGATTACAGTCTGATCGGGATCAACGCGGTGATCCTTAACGGCGCGAAGATTGGCAAGTACTGCATCATCGGCGCCAATTCGTTGATCGGTGAGGGTAAGGTTATTCCTGATGGCTCGCTCGTCATGGGTTCGCCCGGTAAAGTAGTGCGCGAACTCACTGATGTGCAGAAGAAAATGCTTGAAGCCAGTGCCGCCCACTACGTCCACAACGCCCAGCGCTACGCTCGCGACTTGATGCCGCAGGACGATTGATGGAAGCCGAACGCCGTGTTGCCTCACCTTGCGTCAGTATTTGCGCGCTGGACGACGACGATGTATGCCTGGGTTGCCAGCGTACCGTAAAAGAAATCACCGACTGGCACGCCATGGACAACGACCAGCGCCGCGCCGTTCTCAGGCTCTGCCATGAGCGAGCCGAGGCGAGTGGGCTTGTCTGGAAAATGTAGTCCGAAGTCCCGCTTTCCTGTAGGAG
>NZ_LOHG01000006.1:0-38582 GCF_022790535.1 Pseudomonas maioricensis | reverse complement strand
CCGAGCTTGCTCGCGATAAGGCTGGGCGCGATCTACTTGATATCTGCGGTGTCTTTATCGCGAGCAAGCTCTGCTCCCACAGGTTGAATCTCATTTCAAATAAGCCATCGCCTGGCATCGGCTGATACCATTACCCATCTTCCTCGCCACATAAGCCTCACCTCATGCTCTTCCTGATTGCCTACATCAGCAGCGTTGTGCTGATCAACTTCGCTTTTTCCGCCGCGCCGCATCTGGACGTAATCTGGTCTGCCTGGGGTGGGTTGGTGTTTGTGCTGCGCGATATGGTGCAGACTCGTTTCGGCCACGGTGCGATCCTGGCCATGCTCGCGGCGTTGGTGCTGTCGTATGTGACTTCCGACCCAACCATCGCGCTGGCCAGCGCCACGGCGTTTGCCGTGTCCGAGTGCATCGACTGGCTGGTTTTCACCATCACCAAGCGTCCATTGCGTGATCGTTTGTGGCTCAGTTCGGCGTTGAGTATCCCGGTGGATACTTTCATCTTTTTCGGCTTGATTGACGCGCTGACCCCGCCAGTGATTATCACGGCGCTGGTTTCCAAGTTTGCCGGTGTTACTGCCGTCTGGCTGATCATGGCCTGGCGTGCGCGCAAGAACGCTTGTCCTGGCTGAGAATTACGGGGCTTCGTGGTAAATTGCGCGCCTTTCTCCACAGCGGTCGCTCGCATTGACGCGGGCTGCCCTCGATATCTGCTCCACGAGGACCTGAGATGACTCAAATCGGAACTCCACTGTCGCCTGTCGCGACCCGTGTATTGCTCTGCGGTTGCGGTGAGCTGGGCAAGGAAGTAGTGATCGAACTGCAGCGCCTGGGCGTTGAAGTGATCGCTGTTGATCGTTATGCCAACGCTCCTGCCATGCAGGTTGCCCATCGCAGCCATGTGATCAATATGCTCGACGGTGCTGCGCTGCGTGCGGTAATCGAAGCTGAGAAACCGCACTACATCGTGCCGGAAATCGAGGCAATCGCCACCGCCACTCTGGTTGAGCTGGAGGCCGAAGGCTTCACCGTCATCCCGACTGCCCGTGCGACGCAGTTGACCATGAACCGCGAAGGCATCCGTCGTCTGGCCGCTGAAGAGCTGGATCTGCCAACTTCGCCGTATCACTTCGCCGACACCTTCGAAGACTACAGCAAGGCTGTGCAGGACCTGGGTTTCCCATGCGTGGTCAAGCCGGTGATGAGTTCTTCGGGCAAAGGCCAGAGCCTGCTGCGCACTGCTGATGACGTGCAGAAAGCCTGGGACTACGCGCAGGAAGGCGGCCGTGCCGGTAAAGGCCGCGTCATCATCGAAGGCTTCATCGACTTTGAATACGAAATCACCCTGCTGACCGTGCGTCACGCGGGCGGTACTACCTTCTGTGCGCCAGTGGGTCACCGTCAAGAGAAGGGCGACTATCAGGAGTCCTGGCAGCCACAGGCCATGAGCCCTGTTGCACTGGCCGAGTCCGAGCGTGTTGCCAAAGCGGTTACTGAAGCGCTGGGTGGTCGTGGTCTGTTTGGTGTCGAACTGTTCATCAAAGGTGATCAGGTCTGGTTCAGCGAAGTGTCGCCGCGTCCGCACGATACGGGCCTGGTTACCCTGATTTCTCAGGATCTGTCGCAGTTCGCCTTGCACGCTCGCGCCATTCTGGGCCTGCCAATTCCGCAGATCCGCCAGTTCGGTCCATCGGCTTCGGCGGTGATTCTGGTGGAGGGGCAGTCCACGAATACCACTTTCGCCAACCTCAACGAGGCGCTGAGCGAGCCGGATACCGCACTGCGTCTGTTCGGCAAGCCTGAAGTCAACGGCCAGCGCCGCATGGGCGTGGCACTGGCTCGTGACGAGTCCATCGAAGCGGCCCGCGCCAAGGCCACCCGTTCTTCGCGGGCTGTGAAAGTCCAGCTGTAACGTAGCGCTGCAGGAACTAGCGCGGTGTCACTGACACCGCGCCATCGCGAAACAAACACAGGCCTGTAGGAGCGCACGAGCACCGCGAGGCCGCGATAGCGGTGTTTCAGGCAGGACGCCATCGCTGCCTCGCGGTGCTCGTGAGCTCCTACAGAAAATCATTAAAATCAGATAGTTGCATTTTTATAGTGCTCTTCTCTGAGCTAAGCAATCTTGTCCAGATCTGCCTCACGCGTCTCCTTCAGGCACAGCACGGCAATCACGCTGATTAACGCTGCTGCCGACACATACCCACCGACCCAACTCAAGCCGCCCATCGCCACCAGTTTCTGGGCGAAAAAAGGCGCAACTGATGCTCCGACAATGCCACCCAGATTGTAGGCCGCTGACGCGCCGGTGTACCTGACGCGTGTAGGAAACAGCTCAGGCAACATCGCACCCATAGGGGCGAAGGTCACGCCCATCAGGAACAGCTCGATACACAGAAACAGCGCTACGGCCCATGTCGTGCCATGTGTCAGCAATGGCTCCATGGTGAAGCCGGACAGGATCGCCAGCACGCCACCAATGATCAGCACCGGACGCCGTCCAAAACGATCGCTGGCCCATGCAGCAAGCGGGGTCGCCGCGGCCATGAACAGCACCGCGAAGCACAGCAGGGCGAGGAATGTTTCGCGGCTATAACCGAGTGTTGACACGCCATAGCTCAGGGAAAACACCGTCGAGATGTAGAACAGTGCATAACAGACCACCATTGATGCCGCGCCGAGCAGTACTGGCGCCCAATATTGGCTGAATAGCTCCACTATCGGCATCTTCACTCGCTCATGGCGGGCGATGGCATTGGTGAATACCGGGGTTTCTTCCAGCTTCAGGCGCACATAGAGGCCGACCATGACCAATGCCGCGCTCAGCAGGAACGGGATTCGCCAGCCCCAGGAGCGAAACTGCTCGTCATCCAGTGTCATGGCCAGTGTCAGGAACAGCCCGTTAGCGGCGAGGAAGCCAATCGAAGGGCCAAGTTGCGGGAACATACCGAACCAGGCGCGCTTTCCTTTGGGGGCGTTTTCCGTTGCAAGCAAGGCTGCGCCACCCCATTCACCACCAAGCCCCAGCCCTTGGCCGAAACGTAGCACGCATAACAGAACTGGCGCCCACGCGCCTATCGTCGCGTAGCCCGGTAGCACGCCGATCAGCGTGGTGCAGACGCCCATCAGCAGAAGTGAGGCCACCAGCGTCGACTTGCGCCCGATGCGATCACCGAAGTGGCCGAACAGCGCAGAGCCTAGCGGGCGGGCAAGGAAAGCGATCCCGAAGGTGAGAAATGCCGACAGCATTTGTGCGGTGCCGGACGTCTGGGGGAAGAACACCGGTCCGATCACCAGGGCGGCGGCGGTGGCGTAAACATAGAAGTCATAAAACTCGATGGCGGTGCCAATGAAACTGGCGGTAGCGACGCGTGTGGCGGAATTGGCCGGGCGAGCGGGCGCGCTATCATTTTCATGAGCGGCAGAAGTCGTAGTCATGCGGTTTTCCTGACAGTCATAGTGCCTTTCGACGAGGCATACATTAATTATTGGGGGTACAGCGCTGATCAGGTTAGCCCGGATGCGGGCGAGAGGCGTTGGCGGTGCCAGGGGGTAAGGCAGGGCCAGGGAAATGCACGATACGTTCAGGCTGAGTGACTGGCCGGATCACACGGGGTGCGGGTAGCACACGGATCGGCGGGCTGGGTAAGCGGTTCGATTATAGGAACCGCGCCACCCGCATAACAAGGGGGCTTTAACGAGTGGCCGGTTTTTGCCACATCATGACCCGGGTAACCCGGTTGTCCTCGGTTTCGAGGATTTCCAGTCGATAGGGCCCTATTTTCAGGCATACCGCACTTTCCGGAATGGTTTCCAGCGCTTCGGTTACCAGTCCATTGAGGGTCTTGGGGCCGTCGGACGGCAGGTGCCAACCCAAGCTCTTGTTCAGGTCGCGAATTGAGGCTGCGCCGTCCACCACCAGTCGGCCGTCGGCCTGTGGGTGAATGTGCGGGTTGTTCAGGGTTTGCTCGTTTTCGAACTCGCCGACGATTTCTTCCAGAATGTCTTCCAGGCTGACGATGCCCAGCACTTCGCCATATTCATCGACCACCACGCCCAGGCGGCGCTGTTGTTTGTGGAAGTTGAGCAGCTGCAGTTGAAGCGGCGTGCTTTCC
Source organism: Pseudomonas maioricensis (assembly GCF_022790535.1). Taxonomy (GTDB): domain Bacteria; phylum Pseudomonadota; class Gammaproteobacteria; order Pseudomonadales; family Pseudomonadaceae; genus Aquipseudomonas; species Aquipseudomonas maioricensis. The sequence goes on along the minus strand of NZ_LOHG01000006.1, from coordinate 34,467 downwards.
GGAACGAAGTACGGTTCGTAGCACGCGGCGAGGATCTGCTCTTTGGTCAGGTCTGCTCTGGGTAGCAGATGGCTGATATGACGCGTGTTGAGTACGCCCTGAACCTGATTGATATCGTTGTGATAAACAGGCAGGCGGGTGTGCCTTGAGATGATCAGGCGCTCGACAATCTGCTCAATGCTGTCGTCGAGATTGACGCCGTCCACGTCGTTGCGCGGAACCAGAATGTCGTTGACGGTGATGCTGTCCAGCGCATGGATACCTGAGAGCACGGGAGAGCGGCCAGGATGGTGTTCGTTGACGCCGTCGTGATGAGCATGTGGGCGTTCGTCGTCGTCGTGCGCTGCGACCACCCGTGCGTTACGCTGGCCGAACGGTCGTAGCAGCGTCCTGGCAATGCAGTTGAACAGCCAGGCAAGTGGCCAGAGCAGTTTCATCGGAATGCGCAGCAGGCTGTTCGCCATGTGCACGATTGCTTCCGGATGGCGGGCTGCCAGTCTGCGAGGGATGAGTTCGGCGAAGATCAGCGTGATGCTGGTCACGCTGATCCAGGCCAGCGTCGGGCCATTGTAGAACCAGTAATTCATCGACAGCAGGGTGACGATTACGGTGATCAGCACCTTGATCAAGGTGTTGGCAAGGATCAGACTGCCCAGTTCGAATTTAAGCTCAGGCCAGAGCGGGGCCGGTTGACGGTCACCGTTGCGCAGCGCTTTGAGTTGCAGGTGTGCTGCTTCAATAGCCGTAAAAAGGGCTGCCCAAAGAATTAACAGGGCCACGACACCGAGCATCGGGGCGATTGGCAAATTATCCATAATCAGCGAACCGTCAGATGTGCAGAATGAATTCGCGGACCAGCTTGCTGCCGAAATAGGCCAGCATCAGCAGGCAGAAACCGCCCAGGGTCCAGCGGATAGCCTTGTGCCCGCGCCAGCCAAGACGATTGCGGCCCCACCACAACAATACGCTGAACACCACCCAGGCCAGGCAGGCCAGCAATGTTTTGTGTACCAGGTGCTGTGCGAAGAGGTTTTCGACGAACAGCCAGCCGGAAATCAGCGACAGGGAAAGCAGCGACCATCCGGCCCAGAGAAACCCGAACAACAGGCTTTCCATGGTTTGCAGGGGAGGGAAGTTCTTGATCAGCCCTGACGGATGCTTATGCTTGAGTTGGTGATCTTGCACCAACAACAGTAATGCCTGCACGACGGCAATGGTGAACATGCCATAGGCAAGGATTGACAGCAGAATGTGGCTGAGGATGCCCGGTTCTTCAACGATGGGCTGCACCGTGCCTGCCGGCGCAAACTGCGCAAGCAACGCGGTAATCATCCCCAACGGGAATAGAAGCACGAGCAGGTTTTCTACCGGGATGCGCACGGTAGCGAGCAATGTCAGCGCAATCACCGCAACGGCAATCAGGCTGGCAGCGCTGAAAAAATCCAGGCCAAGCCCGATGGGGCGGATCAACTGGGAAAAAAGTCCGAAGGCGTGTGCCACAACTGCAAGCGTGCCGAGCAGGCAGAGCAGCCGTTTGTCGGCGCGTTTCGCCTGGCTGAGGCGGATGCCCTGATAGATAGTCGCAGCGGCATAAAGGCAGGCGGCGGCGAGGCTGGGTAGCAGGCTGGGTGGCAAAGGGAACATAAATCCTGATGGACGGGCCTTTAAAGGCGCTGAGTTTGGCATACAACCGTCATTTCACGAAAGACCACAGATGCAGACTCCGTAGTGTCAGTCCAGCGGAGTCTTCGCTATAATCCGCGACCTGCTCTAGCCACAGGCTCGCCGAGCGCCATTTTATTACGGGCCGGGCCGCATCAACCGGGGTTCGCCAAGAGCCTGAAAGGATCGCGCATGTTTGAAAACCTGACAGACCGTCTCTCGCAGACGCTGCGCCATGTGACTGGCAAGGCCAAGCTGACCGAGGACAACATCAAAGACACCCTGCGTGAAGTGCGTATGGCGTTGCTTGAGGCCGACGTTGCCTTGCCGGTCGTCAAAGACTTCGTCAATAAGGTCAAGGAGCGCGCTGTCGGCACTGAAGTGTCCCGCAGCCTGACCCCTGGCCAGGCCTTCGTGAAGATCGTCCAGGCTGAACTGGAAGACATGATGGGGGCAGCCAATGAAGAGCTGACCCTTAATGTCACGCCGCCTGCCGTTATTCTGATGGCGGGTCTGCAGGGTGCGGGTAAGACCACTACTGCTGGCAAGCTGGCCAAGTTCCTCAAAGAGCGCAAGAAAAAAACCGTCATGGTCGTGTCTGCCGACGTTTATCGTCCGGCCGCTATCAAGCAGCTCGAAACCCTGGCGGGCGACATTGGTGTCACTTTCTTCCCTTCGGATATCAGCCAGAAGCCGGTAGATATCGCTGAGGCGGCAATAAAGGAAGCGAAGCTCAAGTTCATTGATGTCGTCATCCTCGACACCGCGGGTCGTCTGCATATCGATGCCGAGATGATGGGCGAGATCCAGGCGCTGCATGCTGCGGTCAAGCCTGCTGAGACGCTGTTCGTGGTTGACGCCATGACCGGTCAGGATGCCGCCAACACTGCCAAGGCGTTTGGTGATGCACTGCCGTTGACCGGTGTGATCCTGACCAAGGTCGACGGTGATGCACGAGGCGGTGCGGCGTTGTCCGTGCGTGCCATTACCGGCAAGCCGATCAAGTTCATCGGTATGGGCGAGAAGAGCGATGCGCTCGAACCGTTCCACCCTGATCGTATCGCGTCACGAATCCTTGGCATGGGTGACGTGCTCAGCCTCATCGAGCAGGCCGAGCAGACCCTCGACAAGGACAAGGCCGACAAACTGGCCAAAAAACTGAAGAAAGGTAAAGGCTTCGATCTCGAAGACTTCCGCGACCAGTTGCAGCAAATGAAAAACATGGGCGGCCTTGGCGGGCTCATGGACAAGCTGCCAAGCATCGGCGGCGTCAACCTGTCGCAGATGGGCAACGCTCAAGGCGCGGCGGAGAAGCAGTTCAAGCAAATGGAAGCCATCATCAACTCGATGACTCCGGCTGAGCGTCGTGATCCGGATCTGATCAGCGGTTCGCGCAAGCGCCGTATCTCCATGGGATCGGGTACTCAGGTGCAGGACATCGGGCGTCTGATCAAGCAGCACAAGCAGATGCAGAAGATGATGAAGAAATTCTCCGCCAAAGGCGGAATGGCCAAAATGATGCGCGGCATGGGCGGAATGTTGCCCGGCGGCGGCATGCCAAAGATGTGATGCATCGCGCGCAGGTTCCTCTGCGCGCATCCCACATGGGGGCTCGCCCCCTGTAAAAGCCCGCGTTGCGGGTCTATATAGGCCGTCGGAAGTGACGGCTCCCTGGCAAATCTGGATGGCACAACAGCAAGTGCCAGAAAAAGACATTTGCAAAAGTCCGGATATTCCTTAGAATATGCGGCCTTTCGGGCACCTATGCCCGCTGTGCATCTTAGATTTGCAGCACCGACTACAGGAACGATGTTCAATGCTAACCATTCGTCTTGCCCTGGGCGGCTCCAAAAAGCGCCCGTTTTACCACCTGACTGTTACCGATAGCCGCAATGCGCGCGACGGTTCGCACAAAGAGCAAATTGGCTTCTTCAACCCGGTTGCCCGTGGTCAGGAAGTTCGTTTGTCCGTGAACGAAGAGCGCGTTAACTACTGGTTGAGCGTGGGTGCACAAACATCCGATCGCGTTGCCCAGTTGCTGAAAGAACACGCCAAGACCAAGGTCGCGGCCTGAGCAATATGAACGCGGCGCCAACGACTGCCGACGACTTGATCGTCATTGGCAAGATTTATTCGGTACATGGCGTTCGCGGCGAAGTGAAGGTCTTTTCCTTTACTGATCCGATTGGAAACCTGTTGGATTACAAAACCTGGACGCTTCGGCGCGAAGGTAGCGTTAAACAGGTAGAGCTGGTCAGCGGACGCTTGCAAAACAAGTTCCTGGTCGCAAAGCTCAAAGGTCTCGATGACCGTGAAGAAGCTCGTCTTCTGGCCGGTTTTGAAATCTGCGTGCCGCGTAACCTGTTCCCTGATCTGACCGACGGCGAGTACTACTGGTACCAGCTGGAGGGTCTCAAGGTCATCGACCATCAAGGGCAATTGCTCGGGAAGATCGATCATCTGCTAGAGACAGGCTCGAATGATGTAATGGTGGTCAAGCCCTGCGCAGGCAGCCTGGACGATCGCGAGCGCTTGTTGCCCTATACAGAGCAATGTGTGTTGGTTGTTGACCTGGAAGCTGGCGAGATGAAGGTGGATTGGGATTCGGACTTCTAAGCAATGGCTAGCCTGCGCATAGAAGTGATCAGTCTGTTTCCCGAGATGTTTTCCGCCATCAGCGAATACGGCATTACCAGCCGTGCGGTGAAACAAGGGCTGTTGCAGCTGACTTGTTGGAATCCGCGGGACTACACCACGGATCGACATCACACTGTTGACGATCGCCCATTTGGCGGTGGTCCGGGCATGGTGATGAAGATCAAGCCCCTGGAAGATGCTCTGGTTCAGGCCAGGCAAGCAACAGGGGATGCGGCGAAGGTGATTTACCTGTCGCCACAAGGCCGCCAACTGAATCAGTCTGCGGTACGCGAACTGGCGCAGGAGGAAGCGATTATCCTCATCGCCGGTCGTTATGAAGGCATTGACGAGCGTTTTATTGATGCTCATGTCGATGAAGAGTGGTCGATTGGTGACTATGTACTGTCTGGCGGCGAGCTGCCGGCAATGGTGCTGATCGATGCGGTTACGCGGCTGCTGCCTGGAGCTTTAGGGCATGCGGACTCTGCGGAGGAAGATTCCTTCACTGATGGTCTGCTGGATTGCCCGCATTACACCCGACCGGAGGTGTATGCGGATCAGCGTGTTCCCGACGTGTTGCTAAGTGGCAATCACGCGCACATCCGGCGTTGGCGTTTACAGCAGTCCCTCGGGCGGACCTATGAACGACGCGCCGATCTTCTGGAAAGCCGCTCGCTTTCTGGAGAAGAGAAGAAGCTGCTCGCGGAATACATCCGCGAACGGGACGATAGTTAACGTATCGATGGTAGATCCGACGATTTACCTTAGGAGCACAGCATGACTAACAAAATCATCCTTGCACTCGAAGCAGAGCAGATGACCAAAGAGATCCCTACCTTTGCCCCGGGCGACACTGTTGTCGTTCAGGTGAAAGTGAAGGAAGGCGACCGCGCTCGTCTGCAGGCGTTCGAAGGCGTAGTAATTGCCAAGCGTAACCGTGGCGTGAACAGTGCTTTCACTGTTCGTAAAATCTCCAACGGTGTTGGCGTTGAGCGTACTTTCCAGACCTACAGCCCGCAAATCGACAGCCTGGCTGTGAAACGTCGCGGTGACGTTCGCAAAGCCAAACTGTACTACCTGCGTGACCTGTCCGGTAAAGCAGCTCGCATCAAGGAAAAACTGTCCTGAGTACAGTTTTTCGATGCAAGAAAAAAGCAGCCTAAGGGCTGCTTTTTTGTGCCTGGGGTTTTATTGTCCTCGGTCTGTAACTTATCTAGCACTGCTCAAGCGCGAATACCCATGTCTGCTATCGATGACCCTCTGATCGACCGGTTTCTTGATGCCCTCTGGCTAGAGAAGGGGCTCTCGGACAATACGCGTGATGCCTATCGCAGTGATCTTGCCTTGTTCAACGGCTGGTTGCAGGAACAAGGCCTGGAATTGATCAACGTTGGACGCTCGGCAATTCTTGATCATCTGGCCTGGCGCGTGGACAAAGCCTACAAGCCGCGCTCCACGGCACGGTTTCTTTCCGGGGCGCGTGGCTTCTACCGTTACCTGCTGAGAGAGAAACTGATTCAAGTCGATCCCACGCTGCAGGTGGACATGCCTCAGCTTGGCAGGCCATTGCCCAAGTCATTGTCGGAGGCAGACGTTGACGCGTTACTGGCTGCACCTGACCTGAGCGAAGCTATCGGCCAGCGGGATAAAGCCATGCTCGAGGTGCTGTATGCCTGTGGCTTGCGAGTCACCGAACTGATCAGTCTGACCCTGGAGCAGGTCAATCTCCGTCAGGGTGTATTAAGGGTGATGGGCAAAGGCAGCAAGGAGCGTCTGGTCCCCATGGGCGAAGAGGCTATTGTCTGGATCGAACGCTACATGCGCGGCGCCCGCGATGAGTTGCTGGCGGGCCGCCCCAGCGATGTGTTGTTCCCCAGTCAACGGGGCGAGCAGATGACCCGCCAGACCTTTTGGCACCGAATCAAACATCAGGCCATGGTTGCGGGTATCAGCAAATCTCTGTCACCTCATACATTGCGCCACGCTTTTGCCACGCACTTGCTTAATCATGGCGCAGACTTGCGGGTGGTGCAGATGCTCTTGGGCCACAGTGATCTGTCCACGACACAAATCTACACCCATGTTGCCCGTGCCCGATTGCAAGACATGCACGCCAAACATCACCCGCGCGGCTGAGCGATTGAGGCTGCATCTTTTGCAGGCAGTCTGTGTCAGTCCGGGTAAGGTTTACGGGCCTTATGTGGTAGGCTTTGCCGGTTTCGCAGATTGAAGCTGACGGGCGCTTTTTTTGCCCCGGCCAGTCTGCCCACCGCCCGAGGAGTTTTCATGCGCGTGACCAAGATTATCGCCGCCGCAGCAGTTGCGTTGGCCAGTACCTTCAGCGTGTTCGCCCAGGCGGATGCTCCCGCCGACCAGGCCATTCGCAAGACTCTGGATTCGCTCAAGCTTGAGCTGCCGGTAGAAAGCATCGGCGCCAGCCCGTTGAGCGGGCTTTACGAGGTCAAGCTCAAAGGGGGCCGCGTGCTGTATGCCAGCGCTGATGGCCAGTTCGTGATGCAGGGCTATCTGTTTCAGATCCAGGACGGCAAGCCGGTTAACCTGACCGAGAAGGCCGAGCGCCTGGCCATCGCCAAGACCATCAACGGTATCCCTACCGCCGAGATGGTTGTCTATCCGGCGATTGGCGAGACCAAATCACACATCACGGTTTTCACCGACACCACCTGCCCGTATTGCCACAAGCTGCACGCTGAAGTGCCGCAGTTGAATAAAATGGGCATCGAGGTTCGTTATGTTGCGTTCCCGCGTCAGGGCCTCGGCTCACCGGGCGACGAACAATTGCAGGCTGTGTGGTGCTCCAAGGACCGTAAGGCAGCCATGGACCGCATGGTCGATGGCAAAAACATCGAAGCGCCCAAGTGCGCCAACCCTGTCACCAAACAATTCGAAGTGGGCCAATCGATCGGTGTGAACGGCACACCGGCCATCGTTTTGGCTGACGGCCAGTTGATTCCGGGTTACCAACCCGCTGCACAAGTGGCCAAGCTGGCGCTCAGCGCCAAATAAATCAGCGTGTCCCATGACCGTTGAGTAAATAGAGAGCCGTGCTGTGCTGCACGGCTGTTTTCCACGGTTGGTTCCAAGCCGACCGTTTTACGGGGAGTTCATAGTGAATCCGGTCAAAGTAGGCATCTGTGGGCTGGGTACCGTCGGTGGCGGTACCTTCAACGTACTTAAGCGTAACGCCGAGGAAATTGCCCGCCGTGCGGGTCGTGGAATTGAAGTGGCACAAATTGCCCTGCGTACGCCAAACCCCAACTGCCAGATTACCGGTACACCGACCACCAGCGACGTCTTCGCGGTGGCAACCAACCCTGAAATCGATATCGTCATTGAACTGATCGGCGGCTATACCGTAGCTCGCGATCTGGTCCTCAAGGCCATTGAAAACGGCAAGCACGTAGTCACTGCCAACAAAGCGCTGATTGCTGTGCACGGTAACGAAATTTTCGCCAAGGCGCGTGAGAAGGGCGTGATCGTAGCGTTTGAAGCTGCGGTTGCGGGCGGTATCCCGGTCATCAAGGCAATTCGTGAGGGGCTTTCGGCCAACCGCATCAACTGGGTGGCCGGGATCATCAACGGCACCGGTAACTTTATCCTTACCGAAATGCGTGAGAAAGGCCGTACCTTCCCTGACGTTCTGGCTGAAGCCCAGGCGCTGGGTTACGCCGAAGCCGATCCGACGTTCGACGTCGAAGGTATTGATGCTGCGCACAAGCTGACCATTCTGGCGTCCATCGCTTTTGGTATTCCGCTGCAGTTCGACAAGGCTTACACCGAAGGCATCACCAAGCTGACCACCGCAGACGTCAATTATGCTGAGGCGCTGGGCTATCGCATCAAACACCTGGGCGTGGCGCGCAGCACCGCCGCGGGTATCGAATTGCGAGTACACCCTACGCTGATACCTGCTGACCGTCTGATCGCCAACGTCAATGGCGTGATGAACGCGGTAATGGTCAATGGTGACGCTGCGGGTTCGACGCTGTTCTACGGCGCTGGCGCGGGCATGGAGCCTACGGCTTCGTCCGTGGTCGCCGATCTGGTCGATGTGGTGCGTGCGATGACCTCAGATCCGGAGAACCGCGTACCGCATCTGGCTTTCCAGCCTGACGCCTTGTCCGCTCATCCAATTCTGCCAATCGAAGCCTGCGAAAGCGCATATTACCTGCGCATTCAGGCCAAGGATCATCCGGGTGTGCTGGCTCAGGTAGCAAGCATTCTGTCGGAGCGCGGGATTAACATTGAGTCGATCATGCAGAAGGAAGTCGAAGAACATGACGGCCTGGTGCCGATGATTCTGTTGACCCATCGCGTGGTAGAGCAGCGCATGAATGACGCCATTGAGGCCCTGGAAGCGGTGCAGGACGTGGTTGGCCCGGTCGTCCGGATTCGCGTCGAACATCTCAATTAAACACAGCGGCAAGCTACAAGCTGCAAGCGGCAAGTGAAAGCGTACTGCTTTTGACTTGTAGCTTGCAGCTTGCAGCTTGAAGCTCAAACCGAAGGTTTGAAATCTTATGCGCTACATCAGTACCCGCGGCCAGGCGCCGGCCCTGAATTTCGAAGATGTGCTGTTGACTGGTCTGGCCAGCGACGGCGGTTTGTACGTGCCGGAAAACCTGCCGCGCTTTACCCAGGAGGAGATTGCTTCCTGGGCAGGCCTGCCATACCACGAACTGGCCTTCCGGGTGATGCGCCCGTTCGTAACCGGCAGCATTCCCGATGCGGATTTCAAAAAAATCCTTGAAGAGACCTATGGCGTATTCGCTCATAGCTCGGTTGCACCGCTGCGCCAACTGAACGGTAACGAGTGGGTTCTGGAGCTGTTTCACGGCCCGACGCTCGCGTTCAAGGACTTCGCGCTGCAATTGCTCGGTCGTCTGCTGGACTACGTGCTGGCCAAGCGTGGCGAGCGGGTGGTGATTATTGGCGCGACCTCGGGTGATACCGGTTCAGCGGCCATTGAAGGCTGCCGCAAATGCGATAACGTCGATATCTTCATCCTGCACCCACACAACCGGGTATCGGACGTACAGCGTCGGCAGATGACGACTATCTTCGGCGACAACATTCATAACATCGCTGTGGAAGGCAACTTCGACGACTGCCAGGAAATGGTCAAGAACAGCTTCGCTGATCAGAGTTTCCTGAAAGGCACGCGCCTGGTAGCTGTCAACTCGATCAACTGGGCGCGGATCATGGCCCAGATCGTTTACTACTTCCACGCTTCGCTGCAGTTGGGTGGCCCGGCCCGCTCGGTGTCGTTCTCGGTGCCTACCGGTAACTTCGGCGACATTTTTGCTGGTTACCTGGCACGCAATATGGGCTTGCCGATCAATCAATTGATCGTCGCCACTAACCGCAACGATATTCTGCACCGCTTCATGAGCGGTAATCAGTATGTCAAAGAGACCCTGCACGCCACTTTGTCGCCGTCCATGGACATCATGGTGTCGTCGAACTTCGAACGCTTGCTGTTCGATATGCATGGCCGCAACGGTGCAACTCTGGCGGGGCTGATGGATAGCTTCAAGCAGGGCGGTGGTTTCAGTGTTGACGAGGACCGCTGGACCGAAACCCGCAAGCTGTTTGACTCCCTGGCTGTCAGTGACCAAGAGACTTGCGAGACTATTGCCGACGTTTTTGCCAAGACTGGCGAGGTGCTGGACCCGCATACCGCGATCGGTGTAAAGGCCGCTCGTGCCTGTCGCCGGAGCCTGGATACCCCGATGGTGATCCTTGGCACGGCGCATCCGGTCAAATTCCCTGAGGCAGTGGAGAAAGCGGGTGTAGGAAAAGCGCTAGAGCTACCTGCACATTTGTCTGATTTGTTCGAGCGTGACGAACGCTGCACCGTTTTGCCTAATGACCTGAAAGCCATACAGGCCTTCGTTAGCCAGCATGGCAACCGGGGTAAACCGCTCTAACGGTATATCCGTGTAACAACTTAAGGCCCGCCCCCCAGCGGGCCTTCTCGTTTCTGCATGCCAAACTTCGGGAGTTTTAGACACTTACGGATGAGTTAGTCGCTGTGAAAAATGCAAACAGAGGGGGCGCCTTCGAAGGCAAGAACATCGCCCCCGGAAAACGCGCGCTATGCGTGCTGTCACTATTACTGGCGGTACTGTTCACTCAGCCCAGCCATGCCGAACGAAGCCTGTCTTTCAGTCTTGGTGCTCCGTTCATGGTGGTGGAGCCACTGGCTATGTCTGAGTCGGATCGCCAATGGCTTGATGAACGCCCAGCGTTGCGAGTCGGCGTGGTGACGGTCGACTATGAGCCGATCGATATCGCTAGCGATCGAAACCGATATCAAGGCATCAGTGCCGATTATCTGAGTCTGATCGGCAGCAAGCTGAATGTCAGGATGCAGGTTCGTGGATTTCCCAGGCCCGAGGGGGCAATCAACGCCTTGCGCGACGGAACGATCGATATCATTGCGACCGCAAATGGTTTCGAGCGTACTTTCAACGAGCTGCGTTTATCGGCGGGCTATGTGGCCGATCGCTCGGTAGTTGTCGGTCGCAGTGGCGGGCGGGGCCTAATGGAGGGGCTCAAGGGCAACAAGGTGGTGGTGCTGGACGGTTATGTGGATTTGCTTGCCGTGCAGGCAGATTACCCTCAAAGCGAAATCGTTATCGCCCCGACTCTGTTCAGTGCCATGGAGGCCGTCAGCCATGGCGACGCGGACGCTTTTATCGGTAACGACGTTATTGCTCGTTCTTATATGGCATTACGTCCTTATCTGGGATTGCAGGTCCAGTACGACAGTCTGTTGCCGCAAGACAGCTTTTCCTTCGCCGTACACGCGAACCAGCCGCAATTGCTCTCTCTGATTGACGCCGCTCTGGCTAGCCTGAGCCCGGCGACCAAGCGTGAAATATTGGGGCGTTGGACCCTTGGCCTGGGCTCTGACGCTGGTGGCCAGCGAGTGGCGCTTAACCGCAATGAGAGACGCTGGATTGGCAAGCACCCGGTTGTCACGATCGCTTCACAACAACACCCGCCCTATATCTATAAGGATAACGATGGGCAGTGGGTAGGTCTTAACATCGACATATTGGCCCGGATATCACGCATTACCGGCCTGCAGTTCGTTCATGAAGAAACTGCGACCATCGAGCAGACATTCAACCTTATGCGCAGCGGTCACGCTCAGATGAACACGACACTCGCCGAGAATGCCGAGCGTCGCGAGATGCTCGACTTCAGCTATGCATTTGGCGGCAACAGTTGGGTGTTTGTATTGCGCGCCGGGGATTCCTCTCCGCATTCTCTGCGCGAGTTGGCAGGTAAAACATTGGCCTTGCCTGCCAGGCATGCTCTGGAGGGCATCCTGAGGCGCGAGTACCCGCGCATAAACCTGATCCCTACGGCCAGCTATGAAGAAGCCCGGGAATTGGTCGCGTCCGGCGCTGCAGTGGCGACGATACAGAATGAAGCGGGGGCTTATCTTGATCCGCGAGGCGTATTGAAGGTTGGCCGTGGCGTTGAAGGCTGGTGGTCCTCTGACCGGATGTCTGTCGTCAAGTCTCATCCGGAATTGCTCGATATCCTTAACAAGGCTCTGGAGGAATTCCCGATTGCCGAAATGCGCGCCATCCGCACCCAATGGCTTTCGGCTGCTGCTCCGCAGGCCAGCCTCTGGAGCCGGATTCCGGGCTGGATTTACTGGGGTTTCAGTATCGCGCTGTTACTGGTGCTGGTTTCGCTGGTCTGGAGCAGTCGTCTCAAGATTCAGGTCAATCAACGTCTCAAGGCCGAAGAGGCACTCAACGACCAGTTGGTGTTCAAGCATGCGTTGTTCGACGGAATACCCAACCCCGTGTATGTCCGGGACCTGAAAGGGCGGTTGATCTCCTGTAATCGCAGTTACGAAGAGAGTCTGGGGATCAGCTTCGAACAGATGAACGGCCGACGCCTGATTGATGTGGAACTGATACCCCGCGAGACTGCCGAGCAACTACATGGGGACTACATCAAGTTGCTGGAAACCCGGCAGCCTATTTTCGCTGACCGTAGCATGCGTTTGATGGATAAGCAGATTGATGCCTTGCAGTGGACCGTACCGTTTTATCGCGCCGATGGCGAAGTGCAGGGGCTGTTGGGTGGCTGGATCGATATCAGCGAACGCAGGCAGCTTGAAACGCAATTATGTGAAGTCAGGGAGCAGGCACTTCGGGCGAGTGAGGCAAAAAACGCGTTCCTGGCCAACGCAGGTCATGAAATACACCGGGAGCTGGCGGATATTATTGGCTTGCTGGAGCTTGAAACTGAACACATCCTTCACAACGGGCAGACCCCCTCCAGCGCCCTTGAGAAGGCGCTAGGTTCGACACGCTCGTTGCTCGACATGGTTGACGCCATCGATGTAGTTGCATGAAACGCGGGGACCTTGCTGTGGGGTAACGCGGCTGCGTCAGAGCCATTCAGCGCTGACGCCTGAGCCCGGCAGTTTTTTCTCTGTCATATTCAACAGGCATGCTCGGGTAGTCGCATTGCAAACCATCGAGAACTTTCCACTGAGGGCGATGGTCATTGATAAGCACCTTTGCATTCAAACTGTTGAGTGGTGATCCAGATGGAAAATATCAGCTTACTGCTAAGCGAAGCGCTGGCGCCTTACCAGGCTGTTCTCGGGCCTGTTGGAATTCTGGGTGAGCGACTGGTATCGATCAGGGATGTAACCGGTGCAGTGGTGATTGAACGTACATTCACTGCCGCTCATTTACGCGACAAGCGTCAGCTCACTGACGTGGTCGACGGGTTGCGTCGTGATCTGATGGTTGCCGAAGGCCGAATCGAACCGTGTGTCATTGCAGCCATGCGCCATGCAGCCCTTGATCGTCCGTTCATCCCGGCGCAGGGTTTTGTTTGAAGTGCACTGGAACCTTACGGTCCATAAACGCTCTGACTATTTACGACAAGTTGAGACATTGTGCTCCGGTGGCTCAACCTGTTCGTACTGGTCCCGAATGGACCACGGTTTACCCCGAGTAGTCTCCCCGCTGCTCGGGGTTTCTTTTTTTAACCCGTCTGAAACCTGATTTACTTGCCGGGCTTCCCAAAAAACGTCCTGGCATCTTCCAGATATTCCTCCCGCTTGGGCGATGGAATCCACTGGGCATAGAAGCCTACCAGCTTCGTTTCGCGCAGCACGCGCATTTCACGGTTGATGATTTCCATGGCTTGACGTCCCTTCAGGGTGTTTGCGCAGCCAATATGGGTGAACTGATATTTGGGAACGCCCTTTACCGGCAAGAACGTCAGGTCCTGTTCGGGGATACCTTGTTGACGGGCTTGATAGAGCGCCTCGGGCCAGTAGCTGATCAACCCTTGCAGTCGGCCCAGCCGCTCCATTTGCAGCAGGCTACCGACTGCATCGCCGCCGTAGTGCACGCTTAATTCATCTTCCGCTACGGTGTCCACAATTCCGTCGATTACCTGGCCATAGCTGCGCTCGGCAACGACCCCGATCTTGACGCTATGGCTGTTGAACAGCGCCTTCAGGTCAACGATGTTGTCTTTCACAAAGGGTGAAAATTGCGCCATATCCTGCTTGCGGATAATCAGGCCATTGCTGAATGCGGCATACGTAGGGATCGAATAAACAATGTCTTTAGTCCGCTCTGGCGTCCAGAGTAAGGTGGGATCGCAAGCGAAAATGCCGTCTTTGAGCATTTGCGTGCCACGCGCCCGGTTAACGCGCATGAGTTGGTGGTCATATTCCGGCATTCTGGCGATGAGCAGCGGCATGAGCCTGTCGATTGCGCCTTTCCCCTCATCCGGGCCGGAAAAGATAGTCGACGGGGGCAGATCACGTAGCAGCCAGATGAGGGTGTCCCTGGCATGGCTGGTGCCTGTGAGGCACATCATGCTGAGCGCCGAGAGGCAGGCGACCAGAACCCGTCGGGCGAGAGGCGAGTTGCGTATCTGCATTCGCGGATGTCTTCCCCGGGAAGTGGCTGAGTAGGTGTCAACTGACAAACGAGAGGATAGACGTTCTGACGCAGACATGACGTGCAGTATCGCTCAGAGGCCGTCGCTGAGAATATCGGGCTTTGCCTGATAGCCTATTGGGGTATTTTGACCTTTCGAACCACTTGAACCATTGGCACTCTGCACTCATTGCAGCCGAACAGCCGGGGCGGGTCGTTCAATCAGGCGGCATCGGGTAGACTTGCCGCCTTTCCCCGTCTCTAGAAGCCCGTTCATGGCCCAGCCGTCCACGACCTACAAATTCGAACTCAACCTTACCGATCTTGATCGCGGGGTTTATGAGAACGTCAAACAGACCATTGCCCGTCATCCCTCCGAAACCGAAGAGCGCATGACCGTGCGCCTGCTGGCTTACGCCTTTTGGTACAACGAGCAACTCTCGTTTGGCCGTGGTTTGTCGGACGTAGACGAGCCGGCCCTGTGGGAAAAAAGCCTGGATGACCGCGTCCTGCACTGGATCGAGGTGGGTCAGCCGGACGCTGATCGATTGACGTGGTGTTCGCGCCGTACCGAACGCACCAGCCTGCTGGCATACGGCAGCCTGCGGGTCTGGGAAGGCAAGGTCATTCCTGCCATCAAGAACCTGAAGAACGTCAACGTTGCAGCCGTTCCCCAAGAAGTGCTGGAAGTGCTGGCCAAGGATATGCCACGGGTCATCAAATGGGATGTGATGATCAGCGAAGGGACGATCTTCGTGACTGACGATCGGGGGCAGCATGAAGTCCAGTTGCAATGGCTCACCGGCGAGCGCGGCTGAGGTCGTCCAGGTCTCAACGCCTCCTGTAGGCGCGCACGAGCACCGCGAGGCCGCGATAGCGGTTTATCAGGCAGACCGCCATCGCGGACTCGCGGTGCTCGTGAGTTCCTACAGAAGAAAAGCATTTAAATTCAGTTACTCAGTTATTTAACGTCTGGTTGGAATCAAAAAAACCGCATGCGCATCGAACCTCGTCTACTGCCGCAAACCCTGCCTTTTCTTGGTGATTTGCCGCCGCTACTAACACGGCTGTACGCCGCGCGGGGCGTGTTGTCTGAAGCCGAGCTGGATAAAAGCCTTGCGCGGTTGATCCCCTATCAGCAGCTCAAGGGAATCGATGCTGCGGTTGATCTGTTGGTCACCGCCCTGAACGAACGCCAACGGATTCTCATCGTTGGTGACTTCGATGCCGACGGCGCAACGGCCAGTACTGTCGGCGTGCTGGGCCTGAGATTGTTGGGCGCTGCCCATGTTGATTATCTCGTGCCCAATCGTTTCGAATATGGATACGGTCTGACCCCGGAAATCGTCGCCGTAGCGCTGGAGCGTAGCCCGCAGTTGTTGATGACTGTCGATAACGGCATTTCCAGTGTGGAGGGCGTAGCGGCCGCCAAAGCGGCGGGTTTGCAAGTGCTGGTGACTGATCACCACTTGCCCGGTCATGAGTTGCCAGCCGCAGATGCCATCGTCAATCCCAATCAGCCAGGCTGCACCTTCCCCAGCAAGGCACTGGCCGGGGTCGGGGTAATTTTTTACGTCTTGATGGCTTTGCGTGCCCGCCTGCGAGACACCGGCTGGTTCGAGACTCACCAGCGTGCGCAGCCGAACCTGGGTGAACTGCTGGATCTGGTCGCGCTGGGCAGTGTGGCTGACGTCGTGCCGCTGGACACCAACAACCGGATTCTGGTGCATCAGGGCCTGATGCGTATTCGCGCAGGGCGTGCGCGTCCCGGCCTGAAAGCAATTCTCGAAGTGGCGCGTCGCGATCACACGCGTATTACTTCCACTGACCTGGGCTTTATCCTTGGGCCACGGCTGAATGCCGCGGGACGTCTGGATGATATGAGTCTGGGGATCGAATGCCTGCTTTGCGAGGACGAAAACCTGGCCCGTGAGATGGCCGTGCAACTGGATGAACTGAACCAGGACCGCAAAACCATCGAGCAGGGCATGCAGCGTGAGGCGCTTGCCCAGCTCAAGGACTTGCCACTGGAGTCCATGCCTTTCGGCCTGTGCCTGTTCGAACCCGACTGGCACCAAGGTGTGATCGGCATTCTGGCATCGCGCATGAAAGAGCGTTATCACCGGCCGACGATTGCGTTCGCCAGCGCTGGCGAGGGCATGCTCAAGGGCTCGGCTCGTTCTGTACCCGGGTTTCACATCCGCGATGCACTGGACGCTGTGGCCGCACATCATCCTGAGTTGATCAGCAAATTTGGCGGCCATGCGATGGCGGCGGGTTTGTCCTTGCCTGAGGAGAACTTTCCCGCTTTTGCCGCGGCCTTCGACGAGGAGGTCCGGCGTCAGCTTCAGGAAGAAGACCTGACTGGCCGTTTGTTGTCCGATGGTGCTTTGGCCGTCGAAGAGTTCCATCTGGAGCTGGCTCGTGCGCTGCGCAATGCCGGCCCTTGGGGACAGCACTTTCCCGAACCGTTGTTCCACGGCGTCTTCCAGCTAGTGGAGCAGCGAGTGGTAGGCGAGCGGCATCTGAAGATGGTGCTCAAGAGTGAATGCGGCAGCGTGAAGCTCGATGCAATCGCATTTGGCATCGACCGCGATGTCTGGCCAAACCCTAATATTCGTTGGGTCGAACTTGCCTATAAACTCGACCTCAACGAGTTTCGCGGTAATGAAACGGTCCAACTGATGGTGGCGCATATCGCCCCCCGGTAGGACACACAGCAGGAACCCCCAACAGGATCGGATTGTCGACTAGGCTCTAGACACGGTTTTTTCATTGCGTGTCTAGACGCCTATTCCTGTCTGAGAGGTCCCCATGAGCCTGTTGTTAGAACCCTATACCCTTCGCCAGTTGACACTGCGCAACCGCATTGCTGTGTCCCCGATGTGTCAGTACTCAGCGGTGGATGGCCTGACTAATGACTGGCACCTCGTCCACTTGGGCAGTCGTGCAGTGGGCGGTGCGGGCCTCGTGTTTACCGAGGCCGTTGCGGTCACCAAAGATGGCCGGATCACCCCGGAGGATCTGGGCCTGTGGAATGATGAGCAGATCGAGGGCCTGCAACGTATCACCCGATTTATCAATGCTCAAGGCGTGGTCGCTGGCATACAACTGGCTCATGCCGGACGTAAAGCCAGTAGCTGGCGCCCGTGGTTGGGCAAGTCGGGCAGTATCAAGGCCGATGAGGGCGGCTGGACCCCGTGGGGGCCATCACCGATTGCCTTCGATCCCAAACACACTGCACCGGTGCAACTCAGCGAGGGGCAGATTCAGGAAGTGATTCAGGCCTTCGTCGCCGCCGCAAAGCGTGCGTTGACGGCAGGCTTCAAGGTTGTGGAAGTGCACGCCGCCCACGGTTATCTCCTGCATCAGTTTCTGTCGCCGTTGAGTAATCAGCGTCAGGATAAATACGGCGGCTCGTTCGAAAATCGTGTCCGCTTGACCCTTGAGGTGACTCAAGCTGTTCGCGCTGTCTGGCCTGAGGAGTTGCCATTGTTCGTGCGTGTCTCGGCGACTGACTGGGTGGAAGATGGCTGGAACCCTGATGAAACCGTCGAGTTGGCGCGTCGCCTGAAAGATCTCGGGGTAGACCTTATTGATGTGTCCTCCGGGGGCACTTCTGCCAATGCGGAAATCCCGGTTGGCCCCGGCTATCAGACCCGTTTTGCCGAGCGAGTGAAAAAAGAGTCCGGCATCGCGACCGGTACCGTCGGCATGATTACCGAGCCTGCTCAGGCTGAGCACATCCTGCGCACCGGCCAGGCAGATATCATCCTGCTGGCTCGCGAATTGTTGCGTGACCCTTACTGGCCCTTGCACGCTGACGATGATCTTGGCGGCCGCAAGGCAACCTGGCCCGCGCAGTACCAGCGCGCGACTCACCGTGACCAGCCGATTCATGAGTCTGATTTGCGCGATTGATCAGAGCTGAGGTGACAGGCACCCCCGCCATCGATGGGGCCTGTCATTCCGGCGGGGGCGTGTCTGAAAACACGAGCCTGTAGGAGCTGCCGAAGGCTGCGATCGCGGTCGCCGGGATGAATGCATCGCAGCCTTCGGCAGCTCCTACAGAAAATGCGTTTCAATCGCTGCTTTGCATGCTGAGTAACAAGAGCTCCTGAGCACTGCGGCGGCAGATTGTCTTTTACACCGCATCGCAAATCCCGGTCATGCACAAAAGATTCAATGCTTGAACATCACATGCCTCACGGTGGTGTAGTCCTCCAGCCCGTACATCGACATGTCTTTGCCATAGCCCGAGAGCTTCTGGCCGCCGTGAGGCATTTCGCTGACCAGCATAAAGTGGGTGTTTACCCAGGTGCAGCCGTATTGCAGGCGCGCGGCCAGGCGATGAGCGCGGCCGATGTCCTGAGTCCAGACTGACGACGCCAGGCCGTAATCCGATTCATTGGCCCAGGCCAGCACTTGCTTTTCGTCATCGAAGCGGGTCACTGACACCACCGGGCCAAACACCTCGCGTTTGACGATTTCATCATCCTGTTGTGCGTCGGCAATCACCGTAGGTTCGAAAAAGTAGCCGTTGCCCTCTATCGCTTTGCCGCCTGTCACCAGACGCATGTGCGACTGGGCCAGCGCACGTTCGACGAAGCCGACTACACGGTCTCGATGCTGGGCACTGATCAAAGGTCCCATTTCGGTTTCAGGATCATTCTGCAGGCCATGTTTGATGCTGCTCACGGCTTCACCCAGCTTCGTGACGAAAGCGTCATAGACAGCGTTTTGTGCGTAGATCCGGCATGCCGCGGTGCAGTCCTGACCCGCGTTGTAGAAGCCGAAAGTACGAATGCCTTCGACGGCTGCGTCGATGTCAGCATCGTCAAAGATGATCACCGGGGCTTTGCCGCCCAGTTCCATGTGCATGCGTTTTACGCTGGCCGCCGTGCTGGAGATGATGTGCGCGCCTGTGGCGATTGAGCCCGTCAGCGACACCATGCGCACTTTTGAATGACTCACCAGAGCGTTACCCACGGTAGTGCCGCGTCCGAACACCAGATTCAGCACGCCTGCCGGAAAGATCCCAGCCGCCAGCTCTACGAGACGCAACGCGGTCAGCGGCGTCATTTCCGAGGGTTTGAGCACGACGGTATTGCCTGCTGCGAGTGCCGGCGCGATTTTCCAGGCGACCATCATCAGTGGGTAATTCCAGGGCGCAATCGATGCGATCACGCCGATCGGATCACGACGGATCATGGATGTATGACCGGGTAGATACTCACCTGCCGCCGATCCGCCCATGCAGCGACTGGCGCCCGCGAAGAAGCGGAACACATCGGCAATCGCTGGAATCTCGTCATTGAGCGCGGCGCTGTAGGGCTTGCCGCAATTGTCAGATTCCAGCTTTGCCAGTTCTTCACCGTGGGCGTCGATGGCGTCTGCCAGCTTGAGCAGCAAGAGCGAGCGATCCTTCGGAGCGGTCTGCGACCAGCTTTCAAATGCAGCGTCCGCAGCACGCACCGCGCTGTCGACCTGAGCTTCGCTGGCTTCATTGATTTCCACCAGCACGCGGCCCAGTGCCGGGTTGAACACTGACTGCTGGGGACCTTCACCTTTCACCAATTGGCCGTTGATCAACAGTTTGGTTTGCATGGGGGGCATCTCCTTTTGGCTCTGGATTATTTTCCACCGCTTCCCGCCACGCTTTCACCGCCGCGCGTCAGGTAATACGCGCCAAGAATTGGCAGCATTGTGACGATCATGACCAGCATGGCCACTACGTTGGTGACGGGCACATCCCTGGGTCGACTCAGTTGGTTAAGCAACCAGATCGGTAACGTGCGCTCGTGTCCTGCGGTGAAGGTGGTGACAATGATTTCATCGAACGACAGTGCAAAAGCCAGCATGCCGCCTGCCAGCAAGGCCGAGCCGAGGTTGGGCAGAATGATGTAGCGAAAGGTTTGCCAGCCGTCTGCGCCCAGATCCATCGACGCTTCAATCAGGTTCTGGGAGGTGCGGCGTAATCGAGCGATGACATTGTTGTAGACGATCACCACGCAGAAGGTGGCATGGCCGACGATGATGGTGAACATGCCTGGCTCTATACCCAAGGTTTTGAACGCCGCCAGCAAGGCCAGGCCAGTGATGATGCCGGGCAGGGCGATGGGCAGGATCAACACCAGCGAAATGGAGTCTTTGCCAAAGAAGTCACGTCGGTAAAGGGCGAGAGAAGCGAGGGTACCCAGTACCATGGCGATCAGTGTTGCGATGAGCGCAATTTTCAAGGACAGCTTGATCGCTTCAAGCACGTCAGGGCGGGAGAACGCCACGCTGAACCACTTCAGGGTAAAGCCTTGGGGCGGGAAGCTGAAGGCGGCGTCCTGAGTGTTGAACGCGTACATGAAAATAATCAGGATCGGAAAGTGCAGAAATATCAGGCCGCTCCAGGCTGCCAGTTTCAGCCAGATGGAAGCCCGTTCTGACGGAGGCACAGTGTCAGAGCGCATCGAAAGCCCCCAGTCGTTTGACGATGGACAGGTAAACGGCGATCAGCAGAATAGGCACCAGCGTGAACGCAGCTGCCATGGGCATGTTGCCGATGGCGCCTTGCTGGGCATACACCATACTGCCGATGAAATAGCCCGGGGGGCCGATCAGTTGCGGCACGATGAAGTCACCCAGGGTCAGAGAAAAGGTGAAGATCGACCCCGCAGCTATGCCCGGTATGGCTAACGGCAGGATGACCTGCGTGAATGTCTGCCAGGGGCGAGCGCCCAGGTCGGCGGAGGCTTGCAGCAGGGTCGGCGGCAGTCGCTCCAGCGAAGCCTGGATCGGCAGAATCATGAACGGCAGCCAGATGTAGACGAATACCATGAAGCGCCCCAGATACGAAGTCGAGAGCGTGCTGCCACCGACGCCGGGTATCTCCAGAATCAACTGCAGCAACGGCTCCAGTCTCAGTTGCTGAATGAACCATTGCGCCACGCCACCCTTGGCCAGTAACAATGTCCAGGCGTAGGCCTTGACGATATAGCTGGCCCACATAGGTAACATCACGGCGATGTAAAAAAACGCTTTGGTTTTGCCCCGGGTATACCGCGCCATGTAATACGCGATGGGAAAGGCGATGATGCCGCTGGCGATGGAAACCGCGATTGCCATAGTCAGCGTACGTTTGATGACATCGAAGTTTGCCGGTTGCAGCAGCGCCGCGAAGTTGCTCAGGGTCAGGTCCGGCGTGACCGTCATGCTGAAGTCGTCGAACGTGTAAAAGCCCTGCCACAGCAGGCTGAGCAGTGAACCCAGATACACGACGCCAAACCAGATCAGCGGCGGGATCAGCAACAGCGACAGGTACAGGTTAGGTCGCCGATAAAGCACGTCGCAGAACCTGCGCATGACAGTGGCTGGCGGCTGAGGCAGGGCGCGGCTCATTTCACGAACCTGCGTTCACAGGCATGTCCTTGAGAGGGACCATTGCTTCGCGAGACCATCGCATCTGCAGCCGTCGACCTGTTTCATAGGGCGAGCCGTTATCCCTCCATTGGCTGTTGGCCTGACTGACATTGAGACTCTGCCCGTTGTCCAGCATCAGCTCGTAGCGGGTGGTGCTGCCCTGAAACTGAATGTCATGCAACAGTCCGCCGACCTCAACCTCATGGCTGGCCAAAGGGCCCTCGGCGAAACGAATATGTTCCGGGCGAATCGAGAACGGCTGGGAGCTACCACTCAATTGCGCAGCGAGATCGCCGTGCAGCACATTGGAGGTGCCGACAAACTCGGCAACAAAGCGAGTCGCCGGTTTCATGTACAGATTACGTGGCGTATCGACCTGTTCGATGCGGCCCTTGTTGAACACCGCAACCCGGTCTGACATCGAGAGTGCTTCGGTCTGGTCGTGAGTAACGAAAATAAAGGTAATCCCCAGTTGGCGCTGGAGCTTTTTCAGTTCGCCTTGCATCTGTTCGCGAAGCTTCAGATCCAGTGCGCCAAGGGGCTCATCCAGCAGCAGCACTCGAGGACGGTTGACCAGCGCCCGAGCCAGAGCGACACGCTGGCGTTGGCCACCCGACAACTGCACGGGCTTGCGCTCGCCATAGCCCTCCAGAGCGACCATGGCCAGAGCCTCATCGGCTTGGGCATAACGCTCGTGCCTGGCGACGCCTTTTACTTTCAGGCCATAGGCGACGTTGTCCCGCACATTCATATGGGGGAACAACGCATAGTCCTGAAACACTGTATTCACGTCGCGCTGATAGGGCGGCAACCCCGCGGCTTCTTCACCGTGGATGCGGATCGAACCCGTGTCAGGCTGCTCGAATCCGGCGATCAAACGCAAACATGTCGTTTTGCCTGAGCCGGAAGGCCCCAGCATGGAGAAAAATTCGCCGTCCTGAATCTCGATGCACACTTCGTCGACAGCCTTCACCTCGCCAAACTGTCGGGACACATTGCTGAACTGGACTGCGAGGGGCATGGTGGAACTCCGATGAGTGAGTGCCTTCAGAAACTTCGTCGTCGCGCAGCAAGCGGGCATCTGCATGAGCGCGCTTGCCCGCGATTCGGTCTTTCAGCCGATGAATGTATTGCCTGTGCTGATGCCATCGCGGGCAAGCTGTTGTGGCTCAAGCGCGCTCCTACAGGACCCTGTTTGCTGCGCAACAGCGCTGTGTCAGTTCAATGTTTGGGTTGTTACCGGCCACCCATAATCGCGATGTAGTCCTGGGTCCAGCGGCTGTAAGGGACGTACTTGCCGCCTTCGGATTGCGGCGTTTTCCAGAAGGCGATGTGCTCGAATTGATCGAAACCGTTGGTCACACAGCCTTGCGGTCCGAGCAGGTCACTGGCCTTGCATGCTTCGGGTACGGCAGGCAGGGAACCGAACCATGCGGCGATGTCGCCTTGGACTTTGGGTTGCAACGACCAGTCCATCCATTTGTAGGCGCAGTTAGGGTGCTTGGCGTCGGCGTGCAACATGGTGGTATCGGCCCAGCCCGTGGCGCCTTCTTTGGGGATGGTCGAATCGACCGGTTGTTTGTCTGCTTTCAAGCCATTGACCATGTAGCCCCAAGAGCTGGAGGCTGCAACACCTTCGTTTTTCACGTCACTCATTTGCACCGTCGCGTCATGCCAGTAGCGATGGATCAACGGCTGCTGTTTGCGCAGCAGGTCGAGCACCGCTGCGTATTGCACCTCGGTCAGTTGATAGGGATCAACGATGCCCAGCTCGGGCTTGGCAGACTTCAGATACAGCGCAGCGTCGGCCATATAGATTGGCCCGTCGTAAGCCTGGACCCGGCCCTTGTTGGATTTGCCATCAGGCAAGTCCTGAGCTTCGAAAACCACACTCCAGCTAACGGGTGGGACCTTGAACACTTCGGTGTTGTACATCAGTACGTTCGGCCCCCATTGGTAGGGCGTGCCGAATGTTTGTTGATCAACCACATACCAAGGACCGCCCTTGAGGCGCGGGTCGAGGTTCTTCCAGTTTGGGATAAGATCCGGATTGATGGGTTGAACCCGCTCGCCTGCGATCAGACGTAAAGAGGCGTCGCCTGAGGCCGTCACCAGATCGTAGCCACCCTTGGTCATCAGGCTGACCATTTCATCAGACGTTGCCGCCGTTTTTACATTGACCTTGCAGCCGGTTTGTTGCTCGAACCCGGTAACCCAGTCATAAGCCTTGTCACTCTCGCCGCGCTCGATATAGCCGGGCCAGGCGACTATATCCAGTTGGCCTTCACCGTCACCGACGGTCTTGAATGTTTCGGCTGCCTGCAAGCTGGCACTGGCGATCAACGCGGTGATTGCCGCGCTCAGGAGTGCGGTGGTGTGTGCTGACATCAGAATCCCTCTTATCTAATTATGATCGGGGCAGTAATCAACAGGTGTAGCGCAACAACGACGAAGCTGCGGGGCTTATTGCTTATTGCTTATTGCTTATTAGTGTTTGGCTAATGTGCAGGAGCGCCGGTCGCGTTGCAACATCCAGAAGCACACCCGACAACAGCCCCGACACACTTCGTTTTACTCTGGCCAATACCCAACCAAACGAATAAGTCTGTGGAGGCTTTCCATGAACACGCGTGGCTTACTGGACCAACTTCTTAAATCCGGCCAGGAAATGCTGCAGAACAAGGCCGGTGGTGCAGGGCATCAGCAAGGTGGCAAAAAGTCTTCTGCCGCTGGCGGTCTTGGCAGCTTGCTGGGCGGTGCAGGTGGCGGTGGTTTGAGCAGTCTGTTGTCAGGCGCGGGTGGCGGGGCATTGGCTTCAGGTGCCATGGGCTTGCTGATGGGCAGCAAGGGCGCCCGCAAAGTCGGCGGTAAAGTACTGACGTATGGCGGTCTGGCGGCGTTGGGCGTAATTGCCTATAAAGCGTATGGAAACTGGCAGGCCAAGCAGGCTTCGGCGCCACAGGGCGAGCCGCAAACGATCGATCGCCTTCCCCCGGAGCAGGTCGAGGAACACAGTCAGGCCATCCTCCGTGCGCTGGTGGCGGCGGCCAAATCGGACGGTCATGTCGACGAGCGCGAGCGTGAGTTGATCGAGGGTGAGTTCACCAAGCTGACGGGTGATCAGGAATTGCAGCATTGGCTTCATGCCGAGCTTCACAAACCTCTGGACCCCGCCGAAGTCGCCCGCGCGGCCAAGACGCCTGAGATGGCGGCCGAGATGTACATCGCCAGTGTGATGCTTGTTGATGAAGAGCATTTCATGGAGCGCGCGTATCTGGACGAACTGGCCCGTCAACTCAAGCTGGCACCGGCTTTGAAGGCGGAGCTGGAGATACAGGTGCGTCAGGCGCAGGTTTGATTTCCAAAAAGCGCCTGAGCCGCTGCGCGCATGGTTTGTCAGTCAAAAGCGTTCGTCGGTTTGTGCAGTCAAAATTGGTGGCCTCCGTCGTCTTGGCGGCGCTGCTGAACTGGGTTCCGTCCTGGCGGCCGGGTCACTTTTGTTTCGTCAAAAGTAACCAAAACCATTCGCGCTGACGTACGGCCCCTGCTTCGCAGGGGTTCCTTCGTTCCGGCACCGTGGTGTGGGCACGCGCCGACGGGCCATCCATGGCCCAACGGCGCTCGCTCGGCATCCATGCCGAGCGACCCATACCACGGCACCTCCACTCAGCCTTCCGACGCTAATTTGGTGGCGTGTTCAAAGTTGTTGCCCGGCTCTGAATAGCTGAAGCGAAAAAACAACATCACAATCTTAATCAAGAGCGTTCAGGTCGTCAGTTGACGACATTCAGGATCAGCGGCGCAAAACCTGCATCTGCATCACCCCCAATTTCCCCAGCATTCATTCGAATATTTCGGCCCTGTAAGAAAATTCTCAAAGGTTGGCGGGAATAACCCTGATTTATCTCTGAAACAACCCCCTTAGTTCGTAAGAGGCTGGGCTATACTCAGGCCGCGTTGGGCCGTTTGTCGGTCCGCTTCTTGAACCCGGCGTGAAGTCCGGTGTTGAACTCTTGAGGGATGACCGTGAAGAACTGGACCTTACGCCAACGGATTTTGGCGAGTTTCGCCGTAATTATTGCCATCATGCTCATGATGGTTGTCGTCTCTTTTTCCCGCCTGTTAGCGATCCAGTCCAGTGAAGAGGAAGTTCGTCTCGATGCATTGCCCGGCGTCTACTACAGCACCTTGCTGCGCAGTGCGTGGGGCGAAAGTTATATCCGTACTCTGGAGCTGATTGGTGAAGGGCAAGGCCGCGAGCTGACGGCACCGGAAAAGGATCAGTTCAACGACTTCGAGGCTCGTCTTCAGCAGCAGGTCGATAACTACAAACAAACTATTTTTGATGATGCCGACAAGGCCAACTTCACTGACTTCGAGCGTCAGCGTGAGACTTACACGCGGCTGCTCAACGATGTCCATACCAATTTTCAACGTGGTGATTACGCAAAAGCCAAATCAGAGTTTTACGACCAGACGCGGCCAGTGTGGTCACAGGGGCGTAAGCAACTGAACGACATCATTGTCATTAATAAGAAAGTGGCCGATCAGGCGACCGATGAAATTGTTTCCGCCGTGACTGCCGCCAAGATCAGCATGGGTCTTTCTCTGCTCATTGCGATCATTGCCGCCACTGCATGCGGGTTGCTGCTGATGCGCTCGATCATGTCGCCGATGCAGCGCATCGTCAGCATCCTTGAAACCATGCGTACCGGCGACCTGAGCAAACGGCTCAACCTCGACCGCAAGGATGAGTTCGGTGCTGTGGAAACCGGCTTCAACGACATGATGACCGAATTGACCGGCCTGGTTTCTCAGGCGCAACGTTCTTCGGTACAGGTCACGACCTCGGTTACAGAGATCGCTGCCACCTCCCGGCAGCAACAGGCGACCGCCACTGAAACCGCTGCAACCACCACTGAAATCGGTGCTACTTCGCGGGAAATCGCAGCGACTTCCCGTGATCTGGTGCGCACCATGACTGAAGTCACCAGCGCTGCCGATCAGGCTTCTATTCTCGCGGGTTCCGGCCAGCAGGGGCTGGCGCGCATGGAAGACACCATGCACCAAGTGATGGGCGCTGCCGATCTGGTCAATGCCAAGCTGGCGATCCTTAACGAGAAGGCCGGGAACATCAATCAGGTGGTCGTGACCATCGTCAAGGTTGCCGATCAGACTAACCTGCTGTCGCTGAACGCCGCGATTGAAGCTGAAAAAGCCGGTGAGTATGGCCGTGGTTTTGCCGTGGTCGCGACCGAAGTGCGTCGCCTGGCTGACCAGACAGCCGTGGCCACCTACGATATCGAGCAGATGGTCCGTGAGATTCAGTCTGCGGTATCTGCTGGCGTGATGGGCATGGACAAGTTTTCCGAAGAAGTCCGTCGCGGAATGTTCGAAGTCACTCAAGTGGGCGAGCAACTGACACAGATTATTCATCAGGTACAGGCGCTCGCACCTCGTGTGCTGATGGTCAACGAAGGCATGCAGGCTCAGGCCACCGGTGCCGAGCAGATTAACCAGGCGCTCGTCCAGTTGGGCGACGCCAGCAGCCAGACTGTGGAGTCCTTGCGTCAGGCCAGTTTTGCCATTGATGAGTTGAGTCAGGTGGCGGTCGGTTTGCGCAGCGGCGTTTCGCGTTTCAAAGTCTGAGTACTGGCCATGAGCGAGCTACCGGTCAGTCGCGGCAGTTCTTCGGTAGCCCCGAAGAACAAGCTGTTCCTGCTATTCCGTATCGGCGATGAACGTTACGCCCTTGAGGCGGTGGAAATCGCCGAAGTATTGCCTCGCCTGCCTCTCAAGGTCATCGCCCAGGCTCCACACTGGGTGGTGGGCATACTGGCCCATCGTGCGCAGATGATCCCGGTCATCGACCTGGCCGCATTGGCTTTTGGTCAGAGCGCCAAGTCACGCACCAGCACGCGACTGGTGCTGGTGCATTATCAGGTCGATGCTCAGCAACCGAAACGCTTGCTCGGGCTGATTATCGAACAAGCCACTGACATGCTGAGATGCGCGCCAGACGAGTTCAGGGATTACGGACTGGACAACCCCGATGCTGCTTATCTGGGACCGGTGCGTGAGGATGCGTTGGGGTTGGTGCAGTGGATCGGTATTCAGGACCTGCTCAGTGATCAGGTGCGTAAGCTGCTTTATCCGGCGCAGCCCTCGGAGTTTGAATTCATAGGAGAGGTGCCATGAGTCGTGAGGCACGCTTCTTCAGTTTTCTCAAAGATCGCATTGGTCTGGACGTGGCTTCCATTGGCGAAGCCATCGTTGAACGTGCCATACGCCAGCGCTATCTGGCGACCAAGGCCGCAGACAGTGATAGCTATTGGCATCTGCTGCAGTCTTCGACGGACGAACAGCAGGCGCTGATTGAAGCAGTGATCGTTCCCGAAACCTGGTTTTTTCGCTATCCGGAATCCTTTGTTTCATTAGGCAACCTGGCCAAGGCTCGCATTGCCGAACTGAGCAGCGTGCGGCCGATCCGTATCCTCAGCTTGCCGTGTTCCACCGGTGAGGAGCCTTACTCGATTGCGATGGCTCTGTTTGACGCCGGTGCTCTGCCACAGCAGTTCGCGATCGACGCGATGGACATCAGCCCGATATCGATCCAGCGTGCGCAACGCGGTGTGTACGGCAAGAACTCGTTTCGCGGCGAGGACATTTCCTTTCGTGATCGCTATTTCAATGCGACCGAAGAGGGCTTTGAGCTACAGGACCGAATCCGTGAACGAATCAGTTTTCGCGCCGGAAATCTGCTCGATCCGGCGTTAATGAACCAGACCGCCTACGACTTCGTGTTCTGTCGCAATTTGCTGATCTATTTTGATCAGGCCACGCAGAAGCATGTGTTCGAAGTGCTCAAGCGCCTGACCCGCGATGACGGCATTCTGTTTATCGGACCTGCTGAAGGCAGCTTGTTGACGCGCATGGGCATGCGCTCCACAGGCATCCCTCAGACGTTCGCTTTCAGCCATTACACAGAGCCGCAAGCCGATGTCGCAACGCCTGCTGCGCCCCTGACGCGCAGCGGATTAGTACCACCAGGCTTCACACCAAGAAGCGTGCCGCGTCCTCCACCACGGCCGGTTACAGCGTCGCTTGCGACCCCGCAGCGTTCAAGTTCGTTTGCGCCGGGAGCCAGCACTGCGGCAACCGGCAAAGACGATATTGCGACGTTGCTGGCCACCATCGCCAGTCTGGCCAATGAAGGCAAAAGCGCTGAAGCACGCGCTGCGTGTGAGCGTTTTTTGAAGAGTCACGAGCCTGTGGCGCAGGTGTTTTATTGGTTGGGGCTGCTCAGCGAGGTCGAGGGTGGCATTGCCCAGGCGCAGGGTTTCTATCGCAAGGCGCTTTATTTACAGCCGCAGCATCCGGAAGCACTGGCGCAACTTGCAGCGTTGCTGGCGGCTCAGGGTGACAGCGCTGGCGCACGTCGACTCAATGAGCGTGCAGCCCGCAGCGTGAACAAGCAAGGTAGCCCGCGATGAGCAGAATCTACAGCTATTCGAGCTTCATTCACGAAGATGCCCAAGCCATTGATGATTGCTGGAACCGCATCGGGATCCACGGCGACCGGTCTTGTCCGCTGCTGGTCGAACACATTCATTGCCGTAACTGCCCGGTCTATGCAGCGGCTGCCACGACGTTGCTGGATCGCTATGCGCTCACGCGTGATGATCGCGATTACGCGCCGGGCGCCGATCTTCAGGTCGAGACCAAGACTCGCTCCATTCTGGTTTTCCGTCTGGGCGAGGAGTGGCTCGGTTTCCCCACCCGTTGCCTGATAGAGATCGCGCCGTTGCAAATCATTCACTCGCTGCCGCATCAGCGCTCTCGGGCGCTGCTTGGTGTGGCCAACGTACGTGGCGCCCTGGTCGCCTGCCTGTCGCTGGTTGAATTGCTGGGGCTGGATTCGACGGGGACGCCTGCTCAATCGGGCCGGATCATGCCGCGTATGCTGATTGTCGCTGCAGAGGGTGGACCGGTAGTGGTGCCCGTGGACGAAGTTCACGGAATTCATGCCATCGAAGAGCACCTGCTGGATTCGGCGTCCAGCTCCGGCACCCATGCCAACGCCCGCTTCACCCGGGGCGTTTTGCAATGGAAGGATTACAGCCTGCGCTTGCTTGATGAAGAACAACTGTTGTCAGCGGTCAATCGGAGCCTTTCATGACGCCAGATGAAATGCGCGATGCCTCGCTGTTCGAACTGTTCACCCTTGAGGCCGAAGCCCAGACTCAGGTGTTGAGCGCAGGTTTGCTGGCCCTTGAGCGTGACCCGACCCAGGCTGATCACCTGGAAGCCTGCATGCGCGCCGCTCATTCGCTCAAAGGCGCGGCGCGTATTGTCGGCGTCCATTTCGGTGTCAGTGTCTCTCATGTGATGGAAGATTGTCTGGTCAGCGCTCAAGAGGGGCGTCTGTACCTTCAGCCTGAACATATCGACGCCTTGTTGCAGGGCACCGATCTGTTGATGCGCATCGCAACGCCTGGCGTGAGCAATGTCGCGCAGGCGGATATCGACGCCTATGTGGAGCGCATGAATACCCTGATGGCGCAGGGCAGCGGGGCGTTGCGCGGAACGACGTTACTGGCGCCGTCCGCTGATGATGCCTTGTTGGCAAGCGCGATGGCGCTGACTCAATCGGCGCCTTCGGGTCTTGATCCGTTGCTCGCGCTGGATCTTTCTACGCAAAACCCGCCTTCGGTTTTTACGGCCCCGTCAGTTCCAGGTCCGGATACATCTGCCGAAGAAAACCTTGCTGAACCAGCGCCTGCGCCTGCCATGCGGCGTAACCGTCGGGCATCCGAGGGCGGTGAACGGGTTCTGCGAGTAACCGCCGAACGCCTGAACAGCTTGCTGGATCTGTCGAGCAAGTCGCTGGTCGAAACGCAGCGCATCAAGCCCTACCTGGCCAATATGCAGCGCCTCAAACGGATTCAGAGCAGCAGCAGTCGTGCGCTGGATGATCTGGAAGCGACCTTTGGTGAGGCCGGTCTTGGCCCAGACGCGCAAAAGGCGTTGGACGAAGCGCGTCGTTTACTGGCCGAAGCTCAGCAAATGTTGGTTAACCAGACTGCAGAACTCGACGAATTCGGCTGGGTGGCGGGGCAGCGAGCGCAAGAGCTTTATGACACTGCACTGGCGTGCCGGATGCGACCTTTTGCCGATGTGCTTGCCGGGCAGGCGCGCATGGTGCGTGACCTCGGACGTGAGTTGGGCAAGCAGGTTCGTCTGGAAATCGAGGGCGAAAAAACCCAGGTCGACCGCGACGTTCTGGAAAAACTTGAAGCGCCGTTGACCCATTTGCTGCGTAACGCTGTGGACCACGGCATCGAATTGCCCGAACGCCGCCTTGCTGCGGGCAAGCCAGCGGAAGGCTTGATCCGTCTCAAAGCCTCGCATCAGGCCGGCCAGTTGCAGGTCGAACTGAGTGATGACGGTGGCGGCGTTGATCTTGAGCGGCTGCGCAGCAATATCATCAAGCGTCAACTGTCACCCGCTGAAACGGCTGCGCAGTTGAGTGAGGAAGAGCTGCTGACGTTTCTGTTCCTGCCCGGTTTCAGCCTGAAAGACAAAGTTACCGAGATTTCCGGACGTGGCGTCGGCCTCGATGCAGTCCATGACATGGTTCGTCAGCTGCGCGGCGTGGTTGTCGCTCAGCAGCAGGCGGATCACGGCACCCGGTTTGTGATGGAAGTACCGTTGACCCTGTCGGTGGTGCGCAGCCTGGTGGTGGAGGTCGGTGGCGAAGCGTATGCCTTCCCGTTAGCGCATATCGAACGCATGAGTGATGTGCACAGCGACGACATTGTCCAGCTGGAAGGGCGGCAGCACTTCTGGCACGAAGGACGCCACGTCGGACTGGTCGCCGCCAGCCAGCTGCTGCACCGGCCTGCCAGCCAGAACACCGAAGGCGTGCTCAAGGTCGTGGTGATACGCGAGCGTGATGCGGTGTATGGCGTTGCCGTTGAACGTTTTATCGGTGAGCGTACGCTGGTGGTTCTGCCCCTCGATCCACGGCTTGGCAAGGTGCAGGATATCTCCGCGGGTGCCTTGCTTGATGACGGTTCGGTGGTACTGATCATCGATGTCGAAGACATGCTCAGGTCGGTGGAAAAGTTGCTTAACACCGGACGCCTGGAGCGCATTGACCGGCGCAATCGTCAGATTGATGCCGTGTCGCGTAAACGCGTGCTGGTGGTCGACGACTCATTGACGGTGCGTGAGTTGCAGCGCAAGTTACTGGTCAATCGCGGCTACGAAGTGGCCGTTGCCGTGGACGGTATGGATGGCTGGAATGCATTGCGCGCAGAAGATTTCGATTTGCTCATCACGGATATCGACATGCCCCGCATGGACGGTATCGAACTGGTCACGCTTGTGCGCAGGGATACCCGCTTGCAGTCCCTGCCGGTGATGGTTGTTTCCTATAAAGATCGCGAAGAAGATCGCCGTCGCGGCCTTGATGCGGGGGCTGATTATTATCTGGCCAAGGCCAGCTTCCATGACGATGCGCTGCTCGACGCTGTTGCTGAACTGATTGGAGATGCTCAGGCATGAAGATCGCGATCGTCAATGACATGCCTATGGCTGTCGAAGCCTTGCGTCGGGCGGTGGCCCTGGAGCCAGCGCACGAAGTGGTGTGGGTTGCGGGCAACGGGGCCGAAGCCGTACGCAAATGTGCGGAGCTGACCCCGGACGTCATTCTGATGGACCTGATCATGCCGATCATGGACGGCGTCGAAGCGACCCGGCAGATCATGGCGGCAACCCCTTGCGCCATCGTCATCGTTACAGTGGATCGCCAGCAGAATATGCACCGCGTCTTCGAAGCCATGGGGCATGGCGCGCTGGATGTTGTCGATACGCCTGCCATCGGTGCTGGTAACCCCCGGGATGCTGCGGCACCGCTGCTGCGCAAGATCCTTAATATTGGCTGGTTGGTGCGCCCGGAGCAGCGCTCGGAAACGGTCGTCCCGTCACCGCAGCGTGCAGGCGGCCAGCGTCAGCAATTGGTGGCCATCGGTTCCTCAGCGGGTGGACCTGCTGCGCTGGAGCAGTTACTGAAGGGCTTGCCGGTGAATTTCCCGGCGGCCATTGTGTTGGTGCAGCACGTAGATCAGGTGTTCGCCGCGGGCATGGCTGAATGGCTCAGCACTGCATCCGGGCTGCCGGTGCGGTTGGCCCAGGAAGGTGAACCACCACGCCCGGGCACCGTGTTGCTGGCGGGTACCAATCACCATATCCGTTTACTGAAAAACGGTACGCTTGCCTACACGGCAGAGCCGGTCAATGAAATCTACCGGCCTTCAATCGATGTTTTTTTTGAAAGTGTGGCGCGTTACTGGACCGGAGATGCGGTCGGTGTTTTGCTGACGGGCATGGGCCGCGACGGGGCTCAAGGCCTCAAGCTCATGCGTCAGCAAGGTTATTTGACCATCGCGCAGGATCAGCAGTCCTGTGCGGTGTACGGCATGCCCAAAGCGGCAGCTGCCATTGATGCGGCGGTTGAGATCAGACCGCTGGAGACTATTTCGATGCGCTTGAAAGAGGTGTTTGCCCGATGAGTATTCAGGTGGGTTCACCCTCAGGTGTTGATCAGGAGTTCTTTAATGAATGACTTGCAGCTGGACTCCCTCCAGCCCGATGACGAAAACTCGGCCATGGTGCTGCTGGTTGATGACCAGGCAATGATCGGCGAAGCGGTCAGGCGCGGGCTGGCCAATGAGGAGCGCATCGACTTCCATTTCTGCGCCGATCCGCATCAGGCTATCGCTCAGGCGATTCAGATCAAGCCGACTGTCATCTTGCAGGACCTGGTCATGCCGGGTCTGGACGGCCTGACGCTGGTGCGCGAGTACCGCAATAATCCACTGACCAAAGACATACCGATCATCGTGCTTTCGACCAAAGAAGACCCGATGATCAAGAGCGCGGCGTTTTCTGCCGGGGCCAACGATTACCTGGTCAAGCTGCCGGACACTATCGAGCTGGTGGCGCGCATTCGTTATCACTCACGCTCTTACATGACCCTGTTGCAGCGTGACGAAGCTTACCGGGCCTTGCGCGTGAGTCAGCAGCAGCTGCTCGACACCAACCTGGTGCTGCAGCGCCTGATGAACTCTGATGGCTTGACCGGCCTGTCCAATCGTCGCCATTTCGACGAGTACCTGGAGCTGGAGTGGCGCCGTGCGACACGTGATCAGACGCAGCTGTCGTTGATGATGATCGACGTCGATTTCTTCAAGGCCTTCAACGATAACTTCGGCCACCTTGAAGGTGACGAAGCGTTGCGCCAGGTGGCCAAGGCCATTCGCGCCAGCTCAGCCCGGCCGTCGGACCTGCCTGCGCGCTACGGCGGCGAAGAGTTTGCGCTGGTGCTACCGAGCACGTCGCCGGGCGGCGCCCGCCTGTTGGCGGAGAAGCTGCGCATGACGGTCGCGGGCATGAACATCCCGCATATCGCACCCACACCAGGCTCGTCGTTGACCGTCAGTATTGGCGTCTCGACCATCGTT
The DNA here is from genome assembly GCF_022790535.1 of Pseudomonas maioricensis. GTDB lineage: Bacteria > Pseudomonadota > Gammaproteobacteria > Pseudomonadales > Pseudomonadaceae > Aquipseudomonas > Aquipseudomonas maioricensis. The sequence continues at coordinate 269 of NZ_LOHG01000006.1, read as the reverse complement.
CCTCAGCCGGGCAGCAACAGCCGTCAGTTGATTCAGGAAGCGGACAAGGGTTTGTACGCGGCCAAGCATAACGGGCGTAATCAGGTTTCGGTGGCGTAATTGTGGTGACTGCCTCGCGGGCGAGCATAGGTATCTAGATAAATTCTGTATCTGTGTACATATCCGTTACCGTAGTCACGGCTTTAATTGGTTGCGCTTTTACAGCGCGTCACTTTTGAGAATCCGGAAGCCGGCCCAGACAAAAGTAACCAAAACGCTCTTGCCCCATC
>NZ_LOHG01000005.1:267971-344217 GCF_022790535.1 Pseudomonas maioricensis | reverse complement strand
GCGATGGCCGTCGCCTCGGTCTATCTGATCTCCAACACCAACCGCCGCTCATACCCGATCCGCCCCTTGTACGCCTCGCCGGTATCCACCCAACCCTGGCCGACATACAAATTCAGCGCCGCCAGATTATCCGCATCCACCGACAACATAAGCTGCTCGATATCCGGCCACGTCGCCCGCGCCACCTCTGGCAACCCCTGCAAAAACACCTTGCCCAGACCTTTCCCCTGAACCCGATGATCAATCTGCAACGCATGCAACGTCGCCGAACCTTCCACCGCCCAGTGCGGTAAAAACTCCCCGCGCTTGAGCAGTAAAAAGCCCACCGGCTTGTCATCCGCCAGCAACGCCACACCCTGAATATTCGGACTCGGGCGGACCAGCAACGTGTTCAGTGCGCAATAAATATCCCCGGAAAACGGCAGTTGCTCCGGCAAAATCTCCAACGCATCCAGTTGCTGGCGCTGCGTTTCGTTCAGGGTTTCGTAGCTCACAACTTGCGTTTTCATCACTGCTAAATCGCACCGTCTGACGAGAAAAGTAGGCGGCGCGAAGTATGGCTCAGTGCGTGACAGAAGTGCGTAGAGAACTGCGCGGGCTGAACACCTGTTTCTCAACCACGTTCAGCGCATCACAGCCATCGCTCAACAGCATCAATGCGGCATTGGCGATGCAACGCACGTCGCACTCGTCTGCGCCGTCCAGCGTTTCCAATAGATGCCGCGCCATGCGAAGGCGCCGGTCTGCGCTGGCAAACAGAAAATCCAGCGGTGCCTGGCTGTCGATGTGCATCACCGGGTTATCGGTGTTGTTGCTTTTGAGGGGGATGAAGCGATTCATGCTGCACCTCCGCGAGTGGCGGTGGCAGGGGGATTGGGAGTTATTTTGAACATTTTTGGCATTCTCTTTGTGAGGTGGAGCTGCCAAATACTCACTTCCACATGAGTGGGTGGCAGCTGTGCGCGGGTGTGGAAGACCGGTCAAAGAGAACCCGGCGCACCCGGAGGTGCCCCAGCGCACAGCCGCCATAACACAGCCATCGGACACCTTATGGTCCCGATGATTGATAAAAGCTTCTGTACTCTTTGAACAGCCGGGCTTCCACACCCGATCACTGATATGCAGTGACGGCGCGACTATAAGCCCCGATTCCGAGCGCTGCAACCCACCTGGCCCCCGTCACACAAGTGCTTGAGCGCTATCGAATTTTTATCCCGCATTACGGGTTGTAACTTCGCGCCAGACCGGTACAATGGCGCGGCTCGCCGACAGGTGAGTGTCGTTATGGTGACCCCATCGGTCCCCCCGCAACGATTACCCGTGAACCTGGTCAGATCCGGAAGGAAGCAGCCACAGCGGGAACATTGTGTGCCGGGGTGTGGCTGGTGGGGTTACCACCTATCTCTAAGGCTCGCCAGCTCTGGCGGGTTTCAAGTCTGAACTCAGAATATTTCGCTCAATTGCCTTGCAAACTTTTGGTCCGCTTGGCAATTGCTCCGTTTGGTTTCAATCCGGCGCCAGGAACTTACGGAAGCCGCTCTCTGTAACCTGCTGCTTTCCTGTGTGATGAGTCAGGGCGAAGTTGAATCCTTTTTCAATTCCCTCTTTGAGTCCCTTTTCAAAGGCGGTGCTAATGATTGCCAAGGCCTTTGCGCATTCTGCTGCGCTTACTTGCGCACGCAAGTCACCGTCGGCTCCGTATACCGCATGCTCGGGAAGAATGCTCTGCTGTTCGGTCACAGCATAAATAAACATGGCTCCCCATGAGTCATAAGACGAGGCTTTACCCTGGGCGTAGGTTGTCGTCAGGAAATTATTTTCCCAGCTTGTACCGGGGCCCATGTACTTATAGTCATCATCCAAATGGCTGTTTCTGGCAATTACGCTCTGGCCTGAGAACGCTACCGCCATACCTTCGTAGAACCATTGAGGCAAGTATCTGTCTGGTTCAATTTTGTGCAAATTGGCCTGAAAAAAATGCACCATCTCGTGGTGTATCAATTGCTCAAGCTTTGCAGAGGGCATGTCAAAGGGCGCTTCGTTGGAAAAGGAAATATGAATACCCCTTCGGTTTCCGGTATTTCCAAGCGTGCCCCCGATATTGAACTGACATTGCGGTAGTGGATGATCTTCGGGACTGCTGAACTGCACCTTACACGTAGCGAATGCCTGTCGCGTCATGTCTTCCAGTTCTTTTTGAATCGGGAGGGTGAATTCTAGCGCTGGGTCAAAGCTAAACTGCATGAAATGCTCCTTGGTGGCAGGCTGGTATCAGCAATTTGAGGGCGATTGTGGCTAATGCAAGCCGAGATTGCTGTGGTGTTTCGAATACCCAGCCAGGAACACTCAGGTCTGACGATGTGCTGATGTGCGAGCTCGTTCAGGCGGAATCAGGAAGAAGATGATGGGACGGTTGAGATTTAGCGCGCTTCAATCTGAACTTGAGTACCTTGGATAGAGTCGGTACATCCGCTGATTTGCGTCGATAGGCATGCCGCCTTCCCGAATGAATTCGGTCCTACCGGTTCTGTCTTTGCGCAGGGCGTGATCTGCGGGCAGCGAGCCAGCTCTGTTAAGCGCCACCTTCTTCAAAACGCAGATCCTGGCGCAACGCCTCGACACAGAAGTCCACAAACGAGCGCACTTTGGACGAGCCGCGTCGCCCCTCCAGATACACCACGTGAACCGGCTCAGGTTCGATCTCGAATGCTTCCAGCACGCAGGCCAGTTTCCCGTCTCTCAGGTGCTCGCGTATCTGGTAATACGGCACTTGGGTCAGCCCCCAATCCTGCACAGCTGCGCCGATGGCAGCCTGGAATGATGTAAGGCTGAGCCTTGAGCCGACGTCCACTGAGTAGTCGTGGCCATCAACTCGAAACTGCCACTGAGGGGCTCGTTCTGATGCGGAGGTCGAGATGGTCGAGTGGTGGCGCAAGTCGTCCGGATGCTGTGGCGTGCCATGCGCAGAAAGGTAAGCGGGGGAGGCGCAAACCATGCGCCGCACGCTGCCGACGAGAATTGCCGTCAACGAGGAATCGGGCAGGGGGCCGATGCGCACGGCGACATCAACCCCTTCATCCAGCATCGACACCACCCGATCAACCAGAATCGCGCGAACTTCTATTGCCGGATATCGGCTGAGAAAACGCGTTAGAACCGGTGTGACATGCAGCGCGCCAAACATTTGAGGTGCGGTAACGGTCAGCAAACCGCCAGGCAGTGCGTGCAAACCACCCGCTGCGTTTTCCGCTTCATCAAGGTCGGCCAGCAAACGATGGCAGTCAACGGCAAAGCGTTGGCCGGCTTCAGTGAGACGCATGTTGCGAGTGTTACGCACCACCAGCAACACCCCCAGACGACTCTCCAGGCTGGCGACTGCCCGGGTCACCGTAGCGGTGGACAACCCAAAGTGTCGCGCGACTCCGGCGAAGCTGGTCTGGTCGGCCAGGGCGGCGAACACTGTCATTTCCTGAATTCGGTCCATGTCCTGCCTGCAGCGTAGCGAGTGTGACGGAAATGCTACCAGCATTGCAGAAATAGAAATGGTGAATTGAGTTTTACGGTGATTCTCTGCATTTAGCGCAAGGAATAGCATTGACCTCAATTCATTCAAAACAGGGTCTTGCCATGAACCATTCCGATCCAGCGTTCGGCATCAGTCGGCGTAAAGTTTTGCAGGCATCTGCGGTAGGCGCAGCGTCTGCTATCGGCGCATCTCTTGTGAGTGCGGCCAGCAAAGGACCAACAACAGGGGAAAGCACTATGCCGCTCGACGATAACTTCCGTGTCACGTTTCACACGCAGAAAGTCGGTGATGTAGATGTCTTCTATCGCGCTGCAGGCCGCAAGGACGCGCCGGTGCTCCTGCTGCTGCACGGCTTCCCGAGCGCCAGCCACATGTTCCGCGACCTCATGCCATTGCTGGCAAGCCAATACCGCCTCATCGCACCGGATTTACCTGGTTTCGGAAACACCAAAGCCCCGCCGCGAGGGCAATTCGATTACACCTTTGAAAACCTCTACAAGGTGATCGAAGGCTTTACCGAGGCCTTGGGGCTGAAGAAATATGCGCTGTACATCTTCGATTACGGTGCTCCAACCGGCTTGCGTCTTGCCGCTGCGAACCCGGAAAAAGTGACGGCAATCATCAGCCAGAACGGCAATGCTTATCTGGAGGGTTTCAGCGATCAATGGGGCCCGTGGCAAGCCTACTGGCGTGATCCCTCGGCCGCCAACCGCGAGGCCTGCCGCCCTTCGTTATCGCCGGAAACGATTCGTGACTGGCAGTACGGGACAGGATCTAATCCGCAGAAGCTTTCACCGGATGGCTACAACCTCGACATCCTGTACATGGCGCGGCCGGGCGCGGAAGACATTCAGTTGGACCTGATTCTCGACTACCGCACCAACGTGGCGGCATACCCGGCGTTTCAGGCGTACTTTCGCAAACACCAACCGCCGCTGCTGGCTGTGTGGGGCAAGCACGACCCTGCGTTTATCCCGCCGGGTGCCGAGGCTTACCGTAAAGATATCCCGACAGCCGAAGTGCATCTGCTGGACGCGGGCCACTTCGCACTGGAAACCCATGCGCCGGAAGTGGCGGAGTACATCAGCGAATTTCTTTCAAGGAAACTGAGCAAGTAAGCAGTCCGTGTATCTGAAAAGCGTCCGCTCAACAGACCCCTCCTGGTCGGGCGGACGCACACTCAAACTGACCGCAAGAAAACCCTCGATCTCATGGCAGTAGAGCCCCGCCATGGATTTTCCTCTCGTATCGCGGCGATACACCGGCCATCATGGAGCGCTCGTTACCCGGTTCACGCAATCCGGATAGCGCAGAGACCCAACGCCATGTGGATGTGTATTGATGGATTTACGCGACCTCTACTATTTCGAAACCATCGCTGATCTGGGCAACCTGGGGCGCGCGGGTGAAAAGCTGCATCGCACCCAGCCTGCGCTTTCAAAAAGCATTCAGCGACTGGAAGAGACTCTCGGCACTGCGTTGTTTTTTCGTGAAGGGCGGCGCATGCGGCTCACTCCAGCCGGTGAGCTGCTGCTGATGCGTGCCCGGCTTCTGCGTCAGGGCGTGCAGGAAACCCGTCGGGAAATTCAGGACTTTGCCAAAGGCACGGTGGGCAATGTACGCCTCGGCTGCGGGCCGACAGCTGCGGAGTATCTGTTGCCGAGTCTGGTGTCGTTGTTGCTGGACACGGCCCCGGATCTGACGCTGGAACTCGTCACGGGTCAGAACGACATGTTGCTTAATTCGCTGCGAACCGGGCAGTTGGACCTGTTGATTTGTCCGTTGTCGGCAGTGGATGTGGCTCAGTTCGAAACCTTCGCACTGCTGCAGGATGAAGTCGTGGTGGTTGCCAGCGCCGAGCATGCGTTGTTCGAGCGCCCAATCGTCATGGCGGATCTGTGCGAATGGCGCTGGGTGTTGGCGGCGCCAACGGTGGCCACACGGCGCTGGCTGGACAATACGTTTTTCAATCACCAACTGGACACGCCGCAGATTCAGATCCAGACCAATTCCATCAACATGATGCCGCGGCTGATTGCTCACACCCCTCTGCTGAGTTTCATTTCCAGGCATAACCTCGGCGTGGGCAAAATTGGCGCGCACTTGCGCGAGGTACCGCTGGCAGAAACCACCATGAAGCGCAGCTTCGGCCTGGTGATGCGCCGCGAGGCTTACGTCTCGCCACCCACCGCTTACGTCGTCGATCTGCTCAAGCGCGAAGGTACGGCATTGTTCACCGATCATTCCGATCTGACCTGAGCCTTTTATTCGAGTGTTACCCATTACCCCAGCGAGGGTGAGTCGTGGGTAATTACATCAATTAAATTCATAGTTGAATAAAAAAGCGGAAATAGATTTATACGAAGAATAGGTTAACCATGGATGCCATAACGGTGGATGTCGCCTGACGATGTCTGAACCGATGCCAATAATGAAAACAAGGCGTCCTCCATGACCTACACCATTCTCGTCACCGCTGAGCGTCTGGCTCCAGCCGGACTGAACATCCTCACGCAGCGCGGCTGTCGGGTGCTGTTTGTCAGCGCAGGGCAGGAAGTCGCTGACATCGAACGGCTGATGGCTAGCGAACCGATTGATGCAGTGATCTCGCGGACTTTCGACCTCAGTGAACAGGCGATCGGCGCATGCCCGACCCTGAAAGTCATTTCCAAACACGGCGTTGGCGTCAGCAATATCGATGTTGCTGCGGCGACAGCCCGTGGCGTTCCGGTCTATGTCACGCCCGGTGCCAACGCGCAATCGGTGTGTGAGATGACCCTGGCCCTGATGTTCGCTGCAGCGCGCAAAGTCAGCTGGATGGACAGCGAGATCCGCGCCGGTCGCTGGTCCCGTGCGCAGGACGGTCTGGAGCTAAGCGGGCGTACGCTGGGCCTGGTCGGTTTTGGTCAAGTGGCGCGCAAAGTCGCGACGGTGTGCCAGGCGCTCGGTATGTCGGTACGGGTTTACGATCCGTTTCTTAAAGCCGACAGCGACCTGCTGGGCGCTGTGGCCGTCGACTCATTGGCAGCGTTGCTCAGCGAAAGTCATGTTCTGAGCCTGCATGTGCCGCTCACGGCACAGACCCGCAACCTCATTGGTGCAGCCGAACTGGCAATACTTCCCGAAGGCGCGCTGTTGATCAACACCGCGCGCGGCGAGGTGGTCGACGAAGCCGCTCTGGTCCAGGCGCTGCGCAGCGGGCAGTTGTACGCGGCAGGTCTGGACACCATGGCCATCGAACCTCTGCCGTCCAGCAGCCCTTTATTGAGCTTGAGCAACGTTGTGCTGACTCCTCACGTCGGCGGTTCGACCCCGGCGGCACTGGCCGCAATGGCTCGGGATGCTGCGAACAACGTACTGGATTTCCTCGACGGCAAGCCTGTGCCTCGTACGTCGTGCGTCAACGCTGACCTGCTTCCCCTTTGACCGGAGATTTACCATGACCGCTTCTGCTCTCAATGACTGGCCAACCGGCTACCGAATCAATCCGCGCAACGGCAATCTTGGCGCTGACCTGATCGAGGCGTTCCGCAGCGTCCCGGTGGCGGTTGCGGGGGATTGTCTGGGGCGCGGCATCGGCGCCAGAGGCCTGCACGTTTATCACGGCGATCTGTCGCTCAAATTGTGTGGCCCCGCATTCACGTTGCGCGTGCGCCCCGGTGACAACCTGATGGTGCACAAGGCTTTGATGATGGTTCAACCCGGCGATGTGCTGGTCATTGATGGCGCGGGTGACGTCAGCCAGGCGGTGATCGGTGGTCTTGTTCGTACCACGGCATTGCGGGTCAGGCTTGGCGGCATTGTCATCGACGGCGCGGTTCGTGATCTCGAAGAACTGGCCGAAGGCATCCTGCCGGTGTTCGCGGCGGGCCACACGCACCGCGGCCCGAGCAAGGACGGCCCTGGCGAAATCAATGTGCCAATAGCCTGCGCAGGGCTCTGCGTCATGCCCGGCGATTTGATGCTGGGTGATGCCGACGGCGTACTCGCGGTGCCGCAGGCAGATGTCGCTGCACTGCTACCCAAAGCCATCGCCCACCTTGAGCGCGAGGCCGCCATCCGCGAAACCAATCGCCTTGGCACTGCCGACCCGGAACGCTTCGACGCACTGCTGCGTGCCAAAGGTCTGCCCGTCTGAGCACCTTGCACTGACTCTCGTTAAACCACTGCACGGGCTATCCATGCCGGTAGCTGGCGCTTCGCATTTGTAAAAAGTCACCCAGATAAAACTAAAAAAAAGAGGGAACCCATGCTGACGATCCTCAGCTATACGATGATCACTTGCTTCATGTATCTGGTCATGAGCCGCCGTCTCTCGCCGTTGGTGGCGTTGATGCTGGTGCCCGTGGTGTTTGCCTGTATCGGTGGTTTCGCCGCAGGGCTTGGCCCGATGATGATCGACGGCGTGAAGATGCTCGCACCGACCGGGATCATGCTGACCTTTGCGATCCTGTACTTTTCGATGATGACCGATGCGGGGCTGTTCAACCCGCTGGTCAAAGTGATCCTGAAAGTGGTCAAGGGCGATCCGCAGAAGATCGTGATTGGCAGCGCCATTCTCGGTATCTGCGTTGGCCTGGATGGCGACGGTGCGACGACTTACATCATCACCACTGCCGCGCTGTTACCGTTGTACCGGCGCACAGGGATTCGCCTGCAAGTCATGGCGACAGTGTTGCTGCTCAGTAATGGCGTGATGAACATGCTGCCCTGGGCCGGGCCGTTTTCTCGCGCCGCCAGCGCCATGCATGTGGACGTTGCCGACCTGTTCATGGAAATGCTGCCGATGATGCTCGCCGCGCTGGCGTGGGTGGTGTTTGTCGCGTTTCTGCTGGGGCGCATGGAGAAGCGTCGCCTGGGCGTGATCGAGTTACGCGAAGGCGAGGGCATGGATCACTTCAAGGAGTCGGCACCGGGCGACTGGCGCTTTGTGTTTAACGCCGTGCTGACGACTGCTCTGATCACCTGCATGGTCATGAGTGTATTGCCGCTGCCGATTCTGTTCATGCTCGCGTTCGGCATTGGCGCAGTCGTCAACTTTCCGAAAATCGAAGATCAAAAGGCCCTTGTCTCACGCCATGCGGGCAACGTGATGCTGGTCTCCCTGCTGATTTTTGCCGCCGGTATTTTCGTCGGCATCATGACCGGTACCGGCATGATCAAGGCCATTTCCGAAAGCCTGATTTACGTCATTCCGCAATGGGCGGGGCAGTACATGTCATTGATCACCGCGTTGATCAGCATGCCTGGCACTTATGTACTGACTAACGACGCATTCTACTTCGGCATCCTGCCAATCCTTGCCGACACCGCCAGCCACTACGGTATCGGGCCTATGGAAATGGCCGTCGCCGGGTTGATCGGTCAGCCGGTTCATGTGCTGAGCCCGCTGGTGGCATCGACGTATCTGCTGTGCGGCTTGCTGGATGTCGACTATGCGAACAACCAGCGTATTTCTTTCAAATGGTCGGTGGGCACGGTCGGCGTGATGTTTGTGATGTCGCTGCTGATCGGCGCGCTTTCCATCCTCCATTAAGTCACGGCCGCTGGCTCAGGGTCGGCGGTCTGCACTCGAGGTCATTTCATGCATAACAATCACGACATAGATATTTTGATCAGCGAGGTCGGCCCTCGTGACGGGCTGCAAAGCGTCAAGGCGAGCATGCCTACCGCGCTCAAGATCGAATGGCTCACGGCACTCGCCGCGTCCGGTTTGCGTGAGATCGAAATCGGTTCGTTCGTTTCGCCGAAACTGCTTCCACAAATGGCTGATGCGGCACAACTGGTCGCTCATGCGCGAACCTTGCCCGGGCTGTTTGTCACCGCTCTGGTGCCCAATCTCAAAGGCGCACAGGCAGCGTTCGATGCCGGGGTGCAAAAGATCACCCTGCCGATTTCGGTCAGCGAACCGCACTCGTTGGCAAACATCCGCAAGACGCATGCGCAGGTGATTGAAGAAGTCCGCTCTGTCGTCGCGTTACGTGATCAGCAGTACCCGCACATCCAGATTGAGGCGGGGCTCTCCACCGTATTCGGCTGCACGCTGCAAGGTGTTGTGCCAGCCGATGACGTCATTCGGATGGCCCTCACCATGGCCGGACTCGGCGTAGATGAAGTGGGGCTGGCCGATACGGTGGGCTATGCCAACCCGACTCAGGTACGTCAATTGTTCACCCGATTGCGTCTTGAGCTGGGGCCTGTCGCGGGCAGTGCCCACTTTCATAACACCCGGGGGCAGGGGCTGGCGAATGTCGTGGCCGCGCTGGATGTCGGCGTGACCACGATTGACGCTTCTCAGGGTGGGTTGGGCGGCTGTCCCTATGCCCCCGGCGCCTCGGGGAACATCGTCACTGAAGACCTGGTTTACTTGCTGGAATCCATGGGCCTGCGCACTGGCGTTGATATTGATCGTCTGGTCGCCGCTCGCGAATGGCTGCACAAGGGGCTGCCGGGAGAGCCGCTTTATGGATTCATCCCTGATGCCGGTGTGGGCAAGAATTTTCGTTACGCAAGCAAGGACCAATGAACATGCAGTCGACTGATGAAAAGGCGCTGCCACTGGCAGGCATCCGTGTGATCGAGTTTGTGCACATGGTCATGGGGCCGACCTGCGGTTTGGTACTGGCTGACCTCGGTGCAGAGGTGATCAAGGTTGAGCCGGCCCCTGCTGGCGACAATACCCGCCGCTTGCGAGGCTCCGGCGCAGGCTACTGGATGACCTATAACCGCAATAAAAAAAGCTTTGCCGTCGACATGAAAACCGAAGAGGGAATGCTGGCCGTCCGCAAGCTCATCGCCAGTGCCGATGTGGTCACCGAAAACTTTCGCCCCGGTGCCATGGAAAAACTGGCGCTGGGTTATGAGCAGGTCAAGGCGATCAAACCTTCCATCATCTACAGCTCGATGAAAGGTTTTTTGCCTGGCCCTTACGATCAACGCACAGCGCTGGATGAAGTGGTGCAAATGATGACCGGCCTTGCTTACATGACTGGCCCGGTGGGGCGGCCTTTGCGGGCGGGCGCGTCGGTAAATGATGTGATGGGCGGTATGTTCAGCGCTATTTCCATCCTCGCCGCGTTGCATCAGCGCAACGCTACCGGCCTGGGCCAGTTCGTGCAGACCGGCCTGTTTGAAAACTCGGCCTTCCTCGTGGCGCAGCACATGATGCAGAAAGTCGTCACGGGCAAGGCCGCCGCGCCGATGCCCAACCGGGTCTCCGCCTGGGCGATTTACGACGTATTCACCACCGCTGACGATGAACAGGTTTTCCTCGGGGTCGTCAGCGACGGTCAATGGCAAAGTTTCTGCAAGGCCTTCGGTTTCAACAAGTGGGCCGTAGACCCTACGCTGGCCCTGAATAACCAGCGGGTGCAGGCGCGCGACGACCTTCTGCCGCAGGTGAGTCAGTGCCTGGGCGGCATGAGTAAGGTAGAAGTGATGGCGCGCTGCGAAGCCGCAGGCCTTCCGTTCTCGCCGATCCAGCGTCCAGAGGATCTGTTTGAAGATAGGCACCTGAATGAGTCGGGCGGCATGGCTGCGCTGACGGCTGACGACGGCACCGCTGTAAAAGTGCCGATGTTGCCGTTCGAGATGAATGGCCAGCGTTTCGGCACGCGCCTTAATGTGCCTGAACTTGGCAGCCATTCGACTGAGCTGCTGAGCCAGTTGGGGTATAGCGAGGAGGAGATTCGGGTGCTAGAGCAGGCAGGAGTGGTTAAAAGTTAGTGGCGTGATTCGTGGTCATACTTACAATCCCTGCTTACTGAATCCACCATGGTTCTCAGAGTAGAGGAAGTATGCCCAATACATCTTGCTTCAATTCTCACGTGACATTGGCCCCGACCCGGCAAACCGACCTCGACGACCTGGTCGCCATCCGGATTGAAGCGATGCGCGAAAGTCTGGAGCGGGTAGGGCGCTTTGATCCGGTGTGTGCTCGCGAGCGTTTTGTCAGTGGTTTCGATGCGCGTAATACACGCTATATCGAAGTGTCTGGAGCGCGCGTTGGTTTTGTCGTGGTCAAGCGGCACGAGCATGAGCTGTTGCTTGATCACCTTTATCTGAGGCTGAGTGCGCAGGGCTCGGGCATAGGCTCAGCGGTGCTGTCGATGATCTTCAAAGAGGCAGATGCCGCGGGGCTTCCGATTAAAGTCGGCGCGCTTAAAGAGAGCGCGTCGAATCGGTTTTACCTGCGCCATGGATTTCAGTTGTTGGAAAGTGGCGAGTTTGATCATTACTATGTTCGTCAGAGTGTTCCTGCCTGAGCGTTTGCCCTTGAAAATTCGACCTACCTCAACCGCCAACCCGCAGAGCCGCAAGCAATGAAGCTAACGATTCGGTAGCCCCGTCAAAGGTGTTTTCCGACTTCAATGTGTCCCATTGCATTGCGTCACTCAGGCAGTAGTCCCCTATGCATTCCATGGGGGATGTTTGCGGGTCCAGAAGACCTAACGGAATCCACATGTACGGCGAGCCACGTAAGGCGTTGGGGACTGTCGAACCGCACTGTTTGCAGAAGTCATTTCTGTAACCGCTGGGTTTAACCCAAGAGCTGATTTCTGACTGTCCCGCTTCCCACTGGAAAGTGGATTGCGGAACAATGGTCGCGCAGTTGTAACCCGTGCCTGTTTGTTTACGGCAGAGAGAACAGTGGCATCGGTAGAAATACAGCGGCGCTGTTTTGAGGGTAAAAACCACGCTTGCGCAGAGGCATTGTCCTGTCAGCATGTATACATTCCTTATTGAGAGGCTCTGGGCTGATTGGCTGTAGCCAGTTGCTTTAGCGACCACTAAACCCTGACAGAAATCGCTCGGTGATTATCGTTACGGCCTCGGTCGCAGACATTAGCGCTGTGTCGACAGTAAACAGCGCCTCATCCCACGCTTCATATTCGTGGTCCAGCACCGACTGCCAAGTGGGCGGAGTCAGGCACGGAATATCACTTGTTCTTTTTTCAACCCGACGCTGGTGTTCCTGTTTGTCGGAGCACACCACCTGAATATTCATCAACTGAGCGCCAACGCTTGTAGCAATGTTGCTCCAGGCGTTTCGGCTTTCCAGCACCGGGTTAACGCAATCAACGATGACTGATTGGCCAAGTTGAAGGTTGCCCAGCGCAAGCTCATTCGCGACCCGGTAGCCGACAGGCCCGATATCTTGTGCAAGCTCGCCGGAGTTACGGATAGCCTGTTCAATTGAATCAATACGCAGATACACCGCCTGTGTTCGGCGAACGAGTTCACGTGCAATCGTCGTTTTACCTGTGCCGGGAAGGCCGCTGAAGACAATGAGCATTCGAGGTTCGCCGTGGGTGGACATAATCAATCAAGCACGGGGCGCATAAAACTGCGCTCGTAACTGACAATGAATTTCTTCTCGACTGCCTGTGCCACCGCTTCGATGCATTCGGCATCGGTTTCGGCTTCTTTGCGATAGCGCTCATAGTCCGCAAGGCTTTGGAAGCTGAACAGGCAATAGGCGATGTTGTTTGCGCCTTCGGCAGGCAGGAAATAGCCATGGTGCAAACCGCCCATGCGCGTCACCAGGCGGATCCATAAGCGGGAATAGATTTCAAAGGCAGGGATTTGGTACGGGTCGATCAGATACTTCACATGGCAGGTAATCATTACGAGCTGTCCTTGTTCGAGAGGCACAGAGGTTACCAATTAAGTATCGATGTGAATATTGCTGCACTGTGTATGACGTTTTGTTCCTGAATCTGTATCTAACGCCTTTCGTTCCTGCACTTTACTCTTGCCTCCGAGAACCGACCCAGCCGAACGTCAGTGATTCCAGGAGCCATACCATGCCCGAACTGTCCAGCCTGTTGGCCTATGGCCTGATTTCACTCGGGATGGTACTGACTCCCGGGCCGAACATGATTTACCTGATCTCACGCTCAATCTGTCAAGGGCGTACGGCCGGGTTGATTTCACTGGGCGGCGTTGCACTGGGTTTCGTGGTTTATATGGTGTTGGCGGCCCTGGGTATTACCGCTTTGGTAATGGCAGTGCCTTATGCCTATGACGCATTGCGAGTGGGTGGCGCGTTGTATCTGGTGTATCTGGCGTGGCAGGCGGTCAAGCCGGGTGGCCGCTCGCCTTTTCAAGTCAAAGACCTGCCCAAGGACAGCCCGCGCAAGCTGTTCATGATGGGCTTCGTTACCAACCTTCTGAACCCCAAAGTGGCAGTCATGTATTTATCGCTACTGCCCCAGTTCATTGACCCCGGTCATGGCAGCGTTCTGCTGCAATCGCTGGTGCTGGGCTTTACGCAAATTGTCATCAGCGTGAGCGTTAACGCGATGATTGCGATTATGGCGGGTTCAATTGCGGCGTTTTTCGTGGGCAGGCCGTTCTGGCAGGTCGTACAGCGCTGGTTGATGGGCAGCGTACTCATGGGGCTGGCGGTGCGGATGGTGATTGAAGGTCGGCGATAACACGTGGACGTGCGGTCTCTCGACATTGCGGGATCGCAGCCAGACCGCGTTATCGTTCATCGCGAGCAAGCTCGGCTCCCACAGGTGTGGCATGCGCTCCATAAGTTGGACATCCGCCCAATCTCCCACAGGTGAGCGGTTTCAAGTGGATCTCGCTTCGTCACCATATGCCGCGTGCCACTTCAATGCCCATGTACGGTCCACGCCACCAGTCGGGCGACCATCGGGCGTACCACGAGCACGCAGATGAACGCAGATGGCATCGCCACTCGATACGCATTCATCACATTACTCATGTAATGCCCATCAAAACCAAATTCAGCCAGGGTAATCACCAGGCACATGAGAAACGCCATGATGGTCGCCATGTAGAGTGCAAACACATAAGGCGTGGCGCGTTTTGGGAAGCGTAGGCGTAAGGTATTCTGGGTACTTCCGGCAGTCATCGGTTAACCTCGTCAAGAGTGGGGATCGCAAGAGCCGCTAACCTATCAAGCTGCTGCAGGTGCCGGTAGCCGCGTAATGCTTGAATCACTGTTAAGTAAAATCAACGAATGGAGCGCTGGGAGTTCGATGGATATTCTGGGGTTGATCAATACGTTCATTCGCGTCGTTGAGGTTGGCAGCATTGCCGCAGCGGCCAGAGCCCAGGGTATGAGTGCGGCAGCGGTGAGTCAGAGCATTTCCCGGCTTGAAAAGCATTTGGGCACGCAGTTGCTTTCTCGCACCACACGCAGGATGGCGCTGACTGAAAGCGGTACGCGGTACTACGAAAAAGTGCGCCACATACCACGCGATATCGAACTGGCTTCTCAGGCTGCCGCCGTCGCTACCGAACCTCAGGGGCCGCTGCGGATTGCGACGACGGCAGCGTTTGGTCGGCATGTGCTGGCGCCACTCATGCCTGCGTTCAAGGCGGCGTACCCGCGCATCAGCGTCGAGTTGATCAGTGCTGATAGGCGTGTCGATCATCGTCTGGAAGGTGTGGACGTCAGCATTCGTATTCAGGCGCAATTGAACGATCAGTTGGTCGTGCGACGTATCACGTCACTTCCATTCGTGTTCTGCGCATCGCCTGCCTACCTCGACCGGGCGGGCGTGCCCACCACCCCGGAAGAACTGAAAGAACACGCCTGCCTGGTGTTTCGCTACCCCACTGACGGACGTTTTCTGCCGTGGAATTTCATACGGAGCGGCAAACGTTTCGAGGCGACGGTCAATCCGGGTTTTGTCTGTGATGACATCGACATGCTTACCCAGATTGCGCTGAACGGCGGTGGCATAGCCCGTCTGGCAAGCTTCATTGCGCAGCCTCTGATCGACAGCGGGCGCTTGCTGCCCTTGTTCGAATCAGGCAATCGCAGCGATGCCTTTGCAGAGTCTGAACCGATGGATATTTACGCCTGTGTCACGGAACGGTCGGCATTGAATGCGAAGGTACGAGCGTTCATCGAGTTTCTTGAGGGTGCGCTGCACTCGTAACAGATCCGGCGTTCTATTGAATGATCCGCAGGATGGTTTAAACCGGAATTTATTGTGTTGGCGAGGGGCAAATATTGGATATCCACGAGCTTGAGCCTTTTAGCGAGCATGAAGTCGCAGAAATGCAGCGTTTCAACAAAAAGCTCGGCTGGTTGCCGCGTTTTCGAATCCGCAACCGCCTGACGCCCCGGGTTATTCAGACACTGCTGCGCGCAGGGCAAATCGGCGGCGCAAACAAGCTGGCCAAACAGGGGCTGCTGGCTGAAAAGCGTTTGGTTGGTGTCGACGGTTTATCGGTACCCGTACGGATCTTGCGGCCCAAAGGTAAAGCCCGAGGCGTGGTGTTTGATATCCATGGTGGAGGGTGGGTGATCGGCAATGCGCAGATGAATGACGACCTCAACGTTGCCATGGTCAATGCGTGTGATGTGGTGGTGGTTTCGGTGGACTACCGACTCGCCGTGTCGACGCCCGTTGAAGGCCTGATGGATGACTGTCTTTCGGCGGCGCGCTGGTTGTTGAGCGGTGCCTGCAAAGAGTTTGCGGATTTGCCTGTGATCATTGTCGGTGAGTCGGCGGGTGGGCATCTCGCAGCCGCGACGCTTTTACGGCTCAAGGCCTGGCCCGATTTAATTCGCCGGGTGAGCGGGGCGGTCCTTTACTACGGCGTTTATGACTTGACCGGCACGGCCAGCGTACGCGCCGCCGGGCCAGAAACGCTGGTCCTGGACGGTCCCGGTATGGTCGAAGCACTGCGCCTGCTCACGCCCGGTCTGAGCGACGAGGAGCGCCGCGTGCCGCCATTGTCGCCCTTGTATGGCGACCTTGCCGGTTTACCTCCAGCGCTGATGTTCGCCGGTGAGCTGGACCCACTGCTGGACGACACCGTGGAGATGGCGGAGCGATGGACGAAATCTGCGGATGTTGAGCTGCAGATAGTGCCTGCCAGCGCACATGGCTTCATCCATTTCCCCACCGCAATGACGTTGCGGGTTCTCGCCTACAGCCATGAGTGGATCAGCAGGCGGATCAAGTCGGTGAAGGGTTAACGTTGCTCAACCTGCGATTGCATTCAGTTCGGCCATAACCTCATCCGACAGATCCAGTTCGCTCACCGCGAGGTTTTCACGCAGGTGAGTGACCGAGGACGTGCCAGGAATCAGCAGGATGTTGGCCGAGCGACGCAGTAGCCATGCCAGCGCCAACTGCTTCGGCGTCACGTCCAGCCGCTGTGCAATCGTCGACAGTGCAGACGACTGAATCGGTGTGAATCCACCCAGCGGGAAAAACGGCACGTAGGCGATGCCGTCACGGGCCAACTCTTCGATCATCGCGTTGTCGTGCTGCTGGGCAATGTTGTAGAGATTTTGTACGCAAACGAACTTGACCAGCTTGCGCGCTTCGGCGACTTGCGTCGGTGTGACGTTGCTGATGCCGATGTGGCGAATCAGCCCTTGCTGCTGGAGTTCTGCAACTGCGGTCAATTGTTCTTCGATCGACCCTTCAGCTGTTCCCATTGCATTGAACATGATCCGTACGTTCACAACATCCAGCACGTCCAGGCCAAGATTGCGCAAGTTGTCATGCACCGCCTGCGTCAGCTCTTGCTTTGAGGTGGCTGGAAGCCAGGCACCGTCTGTGCCCCGCAACGCACCGATCTTGGTGACGATGGTGAGGTCGTCCCGATACGGATGCAGCGCCTCGCGAATAATCTGATTGGTGATATGTGGTCCGTAGAAGTCACTGGTGTCGATATGGTTCACGCCAGACTCGACAGCCTCGCGCAGGACTGCGACCGCCGCCTGACGATCCTTGGGTGGACCAAATACACCGGGGCCTGCCAGTTGCATAGCGCCGTAGCCGATACGTTTTACCTGGCGGTCACCGAGGTTGAATGTGCCGCTTTTATTTAGATCCGTCATATCCATCACTCTTGCTTGGCTTGAGGGAAACTATGGTATGAAGGAACCTTCAGGTTTTGAATTCGCATTCCATGACGACTGTTAAAGCTTCTTTAAAGCCAAGAAAATCAGCTGTTCAAGCCAGATCCGTCGCAACGGTAGATGCACTTCACACCGCGACCCTTCAGGTTTTGACTCAGCACGGGCTCAAGCGCTGTACCACCACGCGGGTTGCCGAGCGCGCCGGAATGTCCGTGGGCAGCCTCTATCAGTACTATCCGAACCGTGACGCGCTGCTGGCAGCGGTGCTCGAAAAGCATCTGCTGGAAGTCGTCGAAACGGTGGAGCTGGCTTGTGCCCGTTATCACGGTAAGGCTGTTGCTGAAATGGCCGCGGGCTTTGTCTCGGCGTTTCTGGCCGTAAAGCTGCGAAACCCAACGGCTTCGAAAGCGCTTTACGCGATTGCGGCGGAGCGGGGCGGTGCCGAACTGATGGCTCGCATCGGCGAGCGCATGGTGGCCGCCATCGCCAGCATGCTGGCAACCGCAACGGATGCGCACTTCGAGGCTCCGGCTTTGGTCGCGCAAGTTTCTTTGCACGCGGTGATCGGGCCGGTACGAGCCATGCTTGAGGGGTTCTCGCCGCCTGATTTCACAGAGTGCCTTGAGCAGCAATTGACCTTGTTACTGACGGCCTATCTTCAAGTTAATCAGAGCGTTAAAAGTCGTCCATGAAGCCATTTAAAATTCGCCATTTAAACCGTTCCGACACTGATTCGCTGCTGGCATTTGAACTCCGTAATCGCGAGTGGTTTGAATCTCACATTGATGCGCGAGATCCTACGTTCTATTCGTCACTGGGTGTCGCCGAGCATATTCAAGGCTATCTGGCCGACTTTGCGCTCGGCGTCTGGCATCCATTTGTTATCGAAGACGTCAGTGGAGAAATAATAGGCCGGGCCAACCTGAAGGATATAAACCTGCCAGAGCGTTGCGCTGAAGTGGGCTATCGAATTGATCACGCTGCGTGTGGGAAAGGGTTGGCGACACTGGCGCTGAAGCACCTGATTGAAGAGGCCAGGAGTCGGGGACTTACGCAACTGGTTGCTTACGTCTTCAAGGAAAATCTCGGTTCGATGAAGGTCCTTGAGCGATGCGGGTTCCAGCTTGAGCCGCCGCTGGATGACGAGGCGGCAGAGAGCAGGTTTGTGCTTTTTCTTTAGCCTCCGATAACGCTCATCAAACACAACGTAATTCTCTGGATTAAACCCTGGCCCGTAGGAGCTCACGAGCAACGCGAGGCAGCGATTGCGGTGTGTCAGATACACAGCAATCGCTGGCCTCGTAACCTCGGTGAGCTCCTACAAATTCAGTGTTTGCTTCACGACAGCGGTGTGTCGTGGACAAAAGGTGCGCGCTATCAATCAGGCTTTTGCACCATCATGTACTGGCCGAAGTTATTGATGTGATCGTCCAGGTTATCTTCAAGCATCAGCCGGTATTGATCACAGAAATACTTCAGCATCGCCTCACGCGCCTGAGCCATTTCCTCTCCGGATTTGAAACTGCGCGCGCTGACCCAGGCATTGAAGCGTGTGGTGCCAAACATCATGGATGCATTGACCTGACCGATGTTTTCAAAAGTTTTGAGCTGTTCGTTGGACAGCTCGATGTGCGCGTCTGCACGATCGTAGAATGCTTGGTCTGTAGCGTCTGCCATTGCGGGTTACCTGGCTGATTGTTGTTGAGTTGTCGCGGCATTAAAGCATTTTTGAAATGGGCTGATCAGGGGCACAACGGCTCTTCATATTCAGTCGAGCCGTTGTGAGCTCACACTACTGCAGAGCCAGTACCAGCCGCTCAAGCCCAATGCCAAAACCGGCACCCTCGCGATAAGCACCGCCGCCGACAACTTGCTGCTGTGCGCCCAAAGCGGGACATCGCACTTCGAAGCCGTTGCCCTCAAGGTAATAACTCAGCCCACGTTTCACAGCGAGATTAAGTTCATAGTCGAGCGCCAGCGAGTCAAGGAAGCCAATGCAAATGGCCTGGCTGCGCTGCAAAGCCTGCGCCGGGTCGGCACTCAGTATTTCGAGTCCCAACTGGGTGAACTCTCGATAACGGCCGGCTTGAGGGCGCTCATATCGATAGCACCGCGCCACATAGAAGAACATCGCTGTTTTCCTTGAGCCGAGAAGTATTTCATTGCGCTCCTGAAAAAGCGCGGTGGCCTCCGGTATGAGGCAACAGGGGCGCCCGGCCTTGTCGTTGAAGGCCCACATTTGCCCGATTACTTCACTCCCGCCAGCTTTCTCGATAAAAGTGTCCTGCCCCCATAACGCCGGAACTATGGCCTCTTCAGCGCCAGCTGCGATGAAGATAACTCCGAAAGCGGCCTTCGATTTCACGCATGATTGCAGCTTCTTTCCCGGTTACTATTCGTGTTCCACGCAGCATAGTCATTTCACGATCTCCAATTTACAGGCAATAAAAAAGGCGCCATGGGCGCCTTGGTTCGGTTCATTGAATCTTCAGAACAAGCAGGTTGAATTCTGATGAATCGATGAGCATGAGCAACCGCGGCACCTTGAGCGAGGTCCGTGATGGTGATGTCGGTTGCATGCAATAAACTTGGTCATGGCCAATCCTTGCACAGAAACGGGAGTGCCGACAAGGCAGTGCATTGATGGCAAACCTAAGACCAGAACTAAGGGAATATTGGTACAGATGACTGAGTGGGACATTTTCGAAACCGGGCACTGGCGGATCAGCCATCGGCGTGATGCTCGTTATAGCGGCTACCTGATGGTCAGTTCGGTGGCTCCTGCCACGGACTTCATGGACCTCAGCGATCAGGCGCTGACTTCGCTCGGGGGTGTATTGCGCGAGACCGAGCAACTTCTTTTTCGTGCCTACAAGCCCTGGAAAGTCATCGTTTACAAGCTGGGTTTATCTGCGGGTTTCAACCTGCATTTTCATGTTGTTCCCGTTACACAGGCGTTGTTGGCGCAAGTCGCGAGCCATGCGGATTATGCAGATGAGCCTGACGGCAACGATGCGATTCTTTTTTTGAGTCGCATGTATTGCGAGCGACCATTGAATGAAGAAGAGCGCGAAACTCAGCAAAAGGCGGTGATGAATCTCCGAGAGCTGCTGGCCACAAACAGTAGCCAGGCATAGGCACTTAAGTGCGCTTGAAAGCCACCGATAATCATCACCTGCACAGTGAGTAAACGGAGTGTCTGTGATCCCGGGATATCGCGTCCGCATCTATTGTTTCATCGCTGCCTTGTTCTGCCTGAGCGGCGCCTGGTGGGCAGGGGAGCGCCTGTATGACGCCCTGACGCTCTGGCAGTTCGATGCACTTACAGGGCCGCGTCGGCAATCGGTTAAAGAACACCTGGTGTTCGATGATCATCCGGCACGTTTCCTGTGGTATCTGTTGGAAACCCTAGCAGGCTTCATCTTCTTCAGCGGCGCGGGACTTGCGATGACCTGGGGCGTATTAAGAGGGCGCAAGGCTTTCAAACGGTGGCATTAGAAGTTTTAGTCAGGTACTGCTGAGCCTGTTCGGCAGTATTTCGCGGTCTGCATTCACCGCTATCCTGGTATTCCAGATGATCCGGGTCATCGTTCTTCGCGGGCAAGCCTCGCTCCTGCAAAAATATCTGCGCGCCGAGAAAATGAAGCGACGCGATACTTCATATAAGCTGCGTTATTACCAAAGAGGTCATTTGATGTCTGACGATCCGCTATGCCTTGTATTCGTACCCGCTCTTGTGGCGGTCCTGCGCGCAGCAGAGACTCACAAAGGTTCGCCGCTCACAGAGGCGGAGGTGTTCGACATTCGCGACCGTGCAACGTGC
This sequence comes from Pseudomonas maioricensis, assembly GCF_022790535.1. GTDB lineage: Bacteria > Pseudomonadota > Gammaproteobacteria > Pseudomonadales > Pseudomonadaceae > Aquipseudomonas > Aquipseudomonas maioricensis. The sequence continues at coordinate 323,004 of NZ_LOHG01000005.1, read as the reverse complement.
ATTGCCCTTTCTCTCAGCAGCGCATTTGAGATGGAAACAGCACGTGGCTATCCCGACATCGTCGCGGAGGATTGTTGGAACCAATGGCAGGCGATACGGCTGGAATTGGACTGAATGCTCACGCTTTCATAAACCACTGATTAGTCAGGTAAGCGTCGACGTCTGACCAGAACTGCGGCCATAATCGAGTCATTACGCTTCCCAGAATAAATACAAAAACTCAGGAGTCATCGATGCAACCAATCCGTCTCGGTCTGGTGGGTTACGGCAAGATCGCCCAGGATCAACACGTGCCAGCCATTAATGCCAACCCGGCTTTTCAACTGGTGGCGGTGGCTACGCAAGGACAGCCCTGTGCCGGGGTCGAGAATTTCAAATCCCTTGATGAACTGCTCGAAAAGGGCCCGCAGGTCGACGCCATTGCATTCTGTACGCCACCGCAAGGGCGATTCGCGCTGGTGCAACAAGCGCTCGCAGCGGGTAAGCATGTGTTGGTCGAGAAGCCGCCGTGTGCCACGTTGGGTGAGGCCATGGCCTTGGTGAGTCAGGTTGAGCAGCAAGGCGTCAGCGGCCTGTTCGCCTGGCATTCGCGTTACGCGCCGGGTATCGAAGCAGCTCGTGACTGGCTGGCTACCCGCACCCTGCAAAGCGTACAGATCGACTGGAAGGAAGACGTGCGCAAATGGCACCCCGGCCAGGCGTGGATCTGGCAGCCAGGTGGATTAGGTGTTTTCGATCCGGGCATCAATGCGCTGTCGATCGCGACCCATTTGTTGCCGTTGCCGCTGTTCGTTGCGTCGGCTGACTTGCGGGTCCCGAGTAATTGCCAGTCGCCTATCGCCGCCTCGATCAAAATGTCTGATGCGCGCCATCTTGATGTTTGCGCGGAGTTTGATTTCGATCACGGCCATGATGAGCTCTGGAGCATCGAAATTCGCTGCGCTGAAGGTGTTTTGCGGCTCGACAATGGCGGCGCACTGTTGAGTATTGATGGCGTGCCCCAGACAGTTTCCGAAGAGGGTGAATACGCTGCGGTCTATCGACACTTTCAGCAGTTGATTGCGAGCAAAACCAGCGACCTTGACCTGCAACCGCTGAGGCTGGTTGCGGACAGTTTCTTCGTCGGCAGCCGGGCATTGGTTGAGCCGTTTTATGATTGAGCGTGACGTTATCTGAAGGGCCAAAACCTTCGGCTCACTGCATCTCCCGATTGAACCCTGTCCTGGAGCTCACCGAGGTTACGAGGCCAGCGATTGCGGTTTGTCTGACACACCGCGATCGCTAGCCTCGTAACCTCGGTGAACTCCTACAGGTCCGATACCCGTAGATCAATGACGTCCCTATGACTGGCTCGCCAAGCGTCATGGAAAACCAGCCAAAAGGAATTCAACATGCATCGCCTGATCTGGCTGCGTGATGAGATGCAACACAGCAATACCTTCGCACAGTGGCTGCATCAACAGTTCGCATACGAATATATCGGTCAGTCCCTGGCCGACTGGCAGCATGAGTTTGCCGAAGGACAGTCGAGCGGTGACTGGCAATGCCTGATCGCTGTCGAGGATGAGCAGTTATTGGGTGGCGCAGCACTTGCCACAAACGACCTCGCCGAGCGCCCGGAGTTGGGACCGTGGCTCGCGTGCGTTTTCATTGCCCCGCATGCGCGGCAGCGAGGCTTGGCAGAGCAACTGATCGAAGGCATCTGCATTGAAGCGAAGAGGGGTGGCACCTCACGCATTTACCTGCACACCCATGATCGCCATGAGTATTACGCGAAGCGCGGGTGGCAGGTGTTGGAATGCTTTGAGGCCTGGGGTAAGGCGCAATGGCTGATGACGCGGGATCTTTGATCGCTGCCGGCCATTGCCCGTTCGGTCTTCGGCGGGCAGTATCACGGTTTGACAAAAGGACGCGTCGCCATGCACACACCCAAACTTCACCTCATGTGCGGCAAGATCGCATCCGGCAAATCAACGCTCGCCAAAGCATTGGCCGTCGAGCATTCGGCGATTTTGCTCAGTGAGGATCACTGGCTCTCAAAGCTCTACCCCGGCGAGATCAACTCAGTCGCCGACTACGTGCGATCTGCACACCGGATACGCGATGTATTAGGCCCACTGGTCATCAATCTGCTGAAGTCAGACGTTGATGTGGTTCTGGACTTTCCGGGCAATACCCGCGCTGATCGTGAGTGGCTACTCAGCCTGTCGGAGGGCGCGAAGGTCAGGCACTGTTTGCACTATCTGGAACTGGACGATGATGTTTGCCGTGCCAGACTTCACGCCCGAAACGAGCGCGCCCAGCACGACTTTGCAGCCACTGACGCCGAGTTTGATTTGATCACCCGTTATTTCCAGGCTCCCACAATAGAAGAAGGCCTGGATATTCTGGTCCACCGTCCTTAGTTCGGGGGGCTGCGTAATCTGTTTTTACCGCAGACGAAAAGCACATTCAGCATTTAATAAAACTCGTCAGGTTTAACGACTCATGGGGCTGTTATAGGTCTGCGCCGTTGGCATTTCGAAGAAGCTGCACATGCGTGGCGTGATCGTCGTCCAATGGCTGAAAACCACAGCGCAGGTAAAATGCAGCCGCATCCGGGTGATCGGTGGACAGGCGCACCATGCGGAAATGCTCAGTCGCGTATACCACAAGCTGATTGACCAACCGCTTTCCGATGTTCTGATTTCTTGCTTCACGGGCGATGTACACCCTGCGTAGCCTACCGATGTCCTCACCAGCAAACGGGTCCCGCGTCAGGCCACCAATGCCCACAAGACGGTCTTCCAGATACGCCGCCATCAGGCATTCACCCTGCACCTCAAACCGGTTCGCACCGGTTTGCCACTCCTCAATCAAGCGGGTGAGAAACCTGAAACCCTCTGCGGTCGCTTGTTTTTCCAGTGCCTGAATCTGTGGAGGCAGTGCGGTGATCAGCTGAATGTCCACGTGGTTCACTCGATGTTCTCGTTTTGACAGAGGCTCCGCCTTGCCAGAAATACCAGTACAGGTTGCAAGCGGCAATGGTCGGGGAATTTGCCGACGGGGCACCCATTTTACGGAAATCGAAGCTAGTCATCCTTCAATTGATCCGCAAGAAACTCGACCATAGCCCTCACTCGACGACTGGGGCTGCTGGTTGCCGTTACCGCGTGCCAGCCAATAGCCGGGCGTCGCGCAGATGATTCGCTGGCTTCTGGTCAGCGCACGGGAGACTAGACTGGAATCGGGCAAAGGACCGTTGCGCAGGGCGACAGCGAGGCGCAGTAGGTCAAAACTATCCAATGGCTGCACGTCTCAAAAAAAACAGGTGAGCACAGGACGTTAATTCGAGTTTCTCGAAAGGTCATCTTGAGTTTGACCTGATTATCGGTAGCGGAAAAAGGGTTCAGCGTAGATCTCATTCACTTGAAGAGGAGTTTCAGCAATGAAAATCGACTTTACTGGCCGCAATGTCCTGGTAACCGGATCAACCAGTGGCATCGGCTTTGCTGCCGCTAAAGGTTTCCTTGAAGCCGGGGCGCGGGTGGTTATCAATGGCCGAAGTGAGGCCAGTGTGCAGGCGGCTTTGCAGCGGTTGGGACCTCTGGCTGCCAATGCTGTGGGGTTTGCGGCTGACCTGAGTCTCGATGAAGCCTGTCAGCAGCTGGTGGCTGAACATCCGGACTTCGATGTTGTGGTCAACAATCTGGGTATTTTCAATCCGCAGGATTTCTTCGAAACCCCCGACAGTGAGTGGCAGCGTTTCTTCGAGACCAATGTCATGTCAGGGGTGCGTGTCTCCAGGGCCTATGCGCCCGGTATGGTGGCGCGCAAGTGGGGCCGTATCGTGTTCGTCTCTTCGGAGTCGGCCCTGAACATCCCCGCTGACATGATTCACTACGGCTTCAGTAAAACTGCGCAGCTCGCGGTATCGCGGGGTCTGGCCAAACGTCTGGCGGGCACTGGCGTAACGGTCAACTCCGTGTTGCCAGGCCCGACGCTTTCGGAAGGCGTAGCTGAAATGCTCAAAGCGACGGTCGAGAGCTCGGGCGAAAGTCTGGAGAAGGTCGCGGCAGATTTTGTCGTCGCCCATCGTGGCTCCTCGATCCTGCGGCGTGCTTCCAGTGTGGAAGAAGTGGCCAACATGATCATCTACGTCAGTTCCGAACAGGCCTCGGCAACCACCGGCGCAGCATTGCGCGTGGACGGTGGGGTCGTCGACAGCATTGCCTGACGGCTGACGCAGGTCGTGGATGTAACGCCCTCTCGCGAACAAGTTCGCTCCTACCGGCAGTGCGCATACGCTCTTGCCGCAAAAGCCGGTAGGACCGAATTTATTCGGGAGGTTGGTGTTTCAGTCAGTCCATAAGCCATGGATCTACCGCCCTTCAGGTGTCAGGTGCTGGTTCGGCTGCTAGCAGCTGGATCACCGTAGCTATCGGCTATTCTTAGTGACGACAGGCACCTGTGTGCATCACGGCTTGCCGGATAATCCCGGCGTCGGTGCACCACTAGCGGAATAGTTAAAATGACAACCCATGAACCCTCTATAGGCAGGGCCGACGAGTCTGATCTGGACGGCATTCTGGAGCTTCAGGCTGCGAATCAGATCACCCGGGGTGGTTCGCTTTCGGCCAGCCTGCCACGCTCGCGAGTGCAGGCGATGATGAATGAAATGCCACTGATCGTTGCGCGCCGTGACGGGCACATTACCGGCTTTCTGATGACCACCACCCGAGCGATGAATGCTGATCTGCCGATAGTGAAGGCCATGTTCGCCGCCTATCAGGGCACACCTGACGCCTATGTCTATGGCCCGATCTGCGTCGGAGAGCAAGAGCGTGGCAAGGGGCTGGCGCAGAAGATGTTTACCGATCTCCGGCGCCTTGAGGCAGGGCGCGAGGGCATTCTTTTCATACGTCAGGACAATGAACCTTCATTGCGGGCGCATTTGAAAATGGGCATGAAGGAGGTTGCTCGGTTTTCATTCAACGGGTTTGAGTACGCTGTCTTTTCTTATATTGGCTAGCCTTTGCCCATGACAGGAAGACCCCGGCTTGCAGTGCCGAGCGGTGATGCTTATTGCCTCGAGAACACCACCCTGACATTGCTTCGACCAAGCACTTTAGCCAGATCCTCAACCCCCTCAACCCGGCCAATACGAGTGTACGAGTAGGGCGAGTCAAACGTCAGGTAGAAGAGCACCAGAGTGTCCGAACCGTACAGCATGAGATCGCCGTTATGGATCACGCCAGGGCGGAACGGCACGGTGGGCAGTTTTTGTGCGAGGGTGACGTGTTTCTCGTTGCCATTCAGGTCCGGCATGTTCAGGGTGAGCGGCAATCTGGCGGCCAGCGCGCGGGCGGTGTCGTTGTCAGCCAGGGTGACAGCGAACTGGCGATCGCCAACAGTCATCCCTATGCGTAGCCCAGTTGCGGGTGTGGCTGTGGTCTTTGTATCCGCGATGGCTGAGACAGGGGTTGCCTCGGCGCTGAGCATCAGAAGACCCAGTACCAGGCGCGCAGCGCGCTGACGTAAATGCAGTAAATAGCCATGTGACCTGATCATGAATGTCTCCGTGTCGGGACGTGCCCGGAAGATCGACTGAGTTTGCGAGTCAGCTCGCGGTATCGGCCGTAGCAAGCGATTGACCGGTCGCGGCCCGCGCCGCCAGCAGCGCAAGTACGGCTGCAATCACCAGCAACGCCGCGCTTAATTCAAAGGTTGCCCGGTAGCCACTGAAGTCGAATACAAAGCCGCCGACAGTCGCGCCCAATGCGATTGCCAGCTGGATGATGGCGACCATCAGTCCGCCGCCGGCTTCTGCGTCTTCGGGCAGGGTTTTTGCCAGCCATGTCCACCAACCAACGGGGGCCGCAGTTGCGACCAATCCCCAGAGGCCGAGCAGTACCGCAGTTGTCAGTGCTGAGCTACCGAACGAAACGAGGGCCAGTGCAATCGCCGCCATCAACACGGGAATGACAATCAGTGTTCGATGCAGGCCGGTTTTCAGGAATATCTCGATCAGGAAAGTACCTGCCAAACCGGCCAGGCCCAGAATAAGCAGCATCAGTGAAAGCATGGAAACGCTGACATGCGTGACGGCCTCAAGAAACGGACGCAGGTACGTGAACAGCATGAACTGGCCCATGAAAAACACGCTGACGGCCACCATGCCGAGTGCGACGGGCGTGTTTTTCATCAGATGAAAGACGTTGCTGCTGCCCGCGCGGCCCGTGGGCTTCATCGTCGGCAAGCTGAACAACAGCCATGCAGAGGCGAGCAGAGCAACCGGAACCACACAGAAAAAAGCCCCGCGCCAGCCGATCAACGCACCGAGGTAGCTCCCGAGAGGTGCTGCTATGACCGTGGCTAGAGCATTGCCGCCATTGACGATTGCCATCGCACGCGTCACCTGGTCTTCCGGCACCAGACGCATGGCCGTTGCTGCTGACAGGGACCAGAAGCCACCGATGGCGACGCCGATCAACGCCCGTCCAGCCATGAACAGGGTGTAGTTGGGCGCGAACGCCACTACGGTACCGGAGACGATCATCAGCAGCGTGAGCGAGAGCAATAACAGCTTTCGGTCAACCCGTGCCGCCACGGCTGGAATCAGCAGGCTGGTGAACAGGGCGAACAGTCCGGAGACGGAGATGCCCTGACCAGCTTGCCCTTCGGTAATGTGCAAATCGGCAGCTATTGGCGTCAGCAGACTGACCGGCATGAATTCCGAGGCGACCAGTGCAAAGGCGGCGAGTGACATCGCGAGCACAGCGCTCCACGAGTGCTGGTTGCTCTGAGTGGGGAAGTGAGATTTATCGGTCATTGAATGATGTGTCCTGTAGAGCCTGAAGCGTCGCGGCATCGGCATCAATACCGCGAAAGAAGCTGGTGCCAGTCACGGCACCAACCGGGCTACTTCAGGTTGTTTTGGAAGAACGTGGTCAGCTTGGCAAACGGGATAAGGTTGACCCGATCGTAGAGGTCAACGTGTCCTGCACCTGGAATGATGACCAGTTCTTTAGGCTCAGCCGCACGCTTGAAGGCGTCTTCACTGAACTCACGTGAGTGCGCCTCGGAGCCAGTGATGAACAGCATGGGGCGTGGCGAGATGGTCTCGATATCGTTGAACGGGTAGAAGTTCATGAACTTCACGTTGCTGGTCAGCGTTGGCATGGTTGTGGTTTGTGGCGACGCAACGGCTGGAGTGACCTCGCCACGCTGCGTACGGTAGAAGTCATAAAACTCATCGCCGATGGCATTGCCGGTCAGTTTGAGTGGGGTGCCTCCGGTGTAGCGAACCGCGCCTTCCTGAAACTCTGCGACACGTTGATCGGCAGCCTCGCGAATGATCTGTTGACGTTGCTCTGCAGTGACGGAGTGTCTGAGGCCGTTACGGTTGGCCGCTCCCATGTCGTACATGCTGACGGTGGCGATGGCCTTGAGGCGCGGATCAATCTTCGCTGCGCTGATAACAAAGCTGCCACTGCCGCAAATACCAATAACGCCGATGCGCTCCCGGTCAACAATCGGCCGGGTGGAGAGGAAATCCACAGCTGCACTGAAGTCTTCCGCATAGATCTCTGGCGCTACCGCATTGCGAGGCATGCCTTCACTTTCGCCCCAGAACGATAGATCCAGCGAGAGCGTGACAAAGCCTTGCTCCGCCATTCTGGTGGCATACAGGTTTGCACTCTGTTCCTTCACCGCGCCCATGGGGTGACCCACGATGATTGCGGAGTGTTTGGCTTTTGCATCAAGGCCTTTGGGGGTGAACAGATTTCCTGCGACTTTCATTCCGTACTGATTCTTGAAAATGACCTTTTCGGTGGTCACTTTTTCGCTTGTGTAAAAGTTATCCGCGCCGTTGGTCATATTGGCTCCTATCGAGGAAAACGAGGCAACAGCCAGCCCTAACGCAAGCAAGATACGTTTCACTTGGTATTCCCTTCTTGATGAGTGGCTAATTGCGGGCGCTATCAATGCTTGCGCCAGGCAATCGGAGTGGGGCAGTACTACCTATTGTCGGGGATCATTTTCCCGGTATGACCGGACGCTCTGTAGCGCATTCCAATGACTTACTTGCCTGATCCTCTGAGTCTTGCTCTTTAGGCAGGACGCCCGGACGACAGCGGGGTAGAGTTCAGTGAAGAGGCGCGAGACGAACATGGCGATCAAACAAAACACTGCCGCTCAACATTCATCGGCACAAGAAAGGCTGGCGCAGGTCATTGGCGAGCGGATTTCCACTCCGGGTGATTTCGGCATGCCCATCGAAGGTCTTGGCTTTTTCAGGCGCGAACATCCTTCGTCGCCCGTGGTGTGCATGGTCGAGCCGAGCATCATTCTGGTTGCCAGTGGCGAAAAGCAGTTGTGGGTAGGCGGCCAGGGCTATCCCTATGACACGACCCGCTTTCTGATTACCTCACTGGACTTGCCTGCCAACTCTGAAGTGTTGGCGGCAAGCCCTGAACAGCCGTGTCTCGGGCTGACGTTGAAGCTGGATGTGCGCATGCTGGCTGAGTTAGCCACGCAGAGCGGTCTGTCGCCGGTTCGTGATCGATCCGTCGGGGCGGGCGTCGGTATCGGCTCTGTCACCGACGCATTATTAGCGTCGTTCGAACGCCTGCTGGCATTGCTTGAGGAACCCCAAGCCATTCCGGTTCTTGCACCGCTGATCAAGCGCGAAATCCACTATCGGCTATTGATGAGCGACCAGGCGAACAGGCTGCGACAAATCACTGCTGTCGACGGTCAGGGTTATCGAATAGCCAAAGCCATCGACTGGCTGAAGCTGAATTACGCCAGCGCGTTGCGGGTCGACGAACTGGCTGCCCGTGTGCAAATGAGTGCAGCCACTTTTCATCACCATTTCCGGCAGCTCACAGCGATGAGTCCTTTGCAGTATCAGAAGTGGCTGCGATTGAATGAGGCGCGACGTTTGATGCTCAACGAACACAAGGACGTCTCCAGCGCCGCATTCAAGGTCGGCTACGAAAGCCCGTCCCAGTTCAGTCGCGAATACAGCCGCCTGTTCGGCGTACCGCCCAAGCGGGATATTTCCGGGTTGAGAGGGCAGGGTGGGGGTGTTGATTTGCGGGAGAGCGGGACTTGAGGGCAGCTTTTTCCTGCTTTGACAGGCGTGCTGCAGTTTTGCATCAAGCCCATGCATACAAACGAGTTGATGCATGAGGTAGGGCGAGGGTTCACCTGTTTACCGATCGCCATGTAACGAGCCCGTCCAGACCGTGGCTGGACTTGAGATATTTGAGCATGTTCTGCGCCTCGGCTTTTTCTTCAAAAGGACCCGCGAAAACGTGCGGAGCTTCATCAAGGATTGTGGGTATGTCGACCAACCTCATCCTGGCAACCAAACGTTCAAACTCCTCATCGGTATCAGCGGTGATGCGTGCTACCCAGCCACTGCGGTCTTTCAAGGCAATAGGCTCCACTTGCGCTTTACAGTGCTTGCACCGTGCTGCTGCTGCTTTGATTGCCTGGCGGCAGGCAGGGCAGGGGCGCAGGTCTTCATGAACCAGAGCATCAACACCTGTTTTTGCCAGGCGAGGCATCAACAACAGGGCAATCAGAGCTGCAACGGGGAAGAAAAGCCCGATCACAAACCATCTTGGCCCTGAGCGCCCGCGAATACTCGCCACGTAAGCGGTCACGACTGTGATGATGAGCCAGAGAGGGAGTGGTACGCCCATCGCGAATTCCTTATTTGAATGTTGTAGCGCTGGCGCTGCTGAAGGGCTTATCGCCGGATTCTACACGCCGTTCTCCATCAAGCGCTGGATCTGTAGGAGCTGCCGAAGGCTGCGATCGCGATGTGTCAGGGGTAACTGATCGCAGCCTTCGGCAGCTCCTACAGAAAATGCATCAGGCCGACGTGCATGACAATCTGCGCCATGCTCGCTTTAAAGTTGATCTGCACAACATTGCTCGCCAGAATCGCGCCCCTGTCCGACCAAGCGTGTCGGGTGTGCAGTGAATAGGGGCGGCGGTTGAACGAACAGACATTGTCCATGCGCCTTGAGCGCGTGGCAGCGCAGGTACCGGCCGGTGCACGGCTGGCCGATATCGGCTCGGACCACGGCTACCTGCCAGTGGCATTGTTGCGCCGAGGATTGATTGCAGCGGCGGTGGCGGGCGAAGTGGCTGATACGCCGTTTAGTGCGGCCCAACGCACCGTGCGCGAAAACGATTTCGATCAGCAGATCACCGTGCGTCTGGCCGATGGGCTGGCAGCAATCAAGCCAGAGGACCTGGTCACAGCAATCAGCATCTGTGGCATGGGCGGAGAAACCATCCGCGACATCCTCGAAAGTGGTCAGTCGCATTTGAGTGGCCGGGAGCGCTTGATCCTGCAGCCCAACGGCGGGGAGCAACCGTTGCGCCTATGGCTGATGGAGCATGACTACCGGATCCTCTATGAAGAGGTCCTGCGAGAAAATCGTTTCGATTACGAAATCATCGTTGCCGAGCGCCTCGGGCCGGTGATCTACACCGCTGAGGAGCTGTACTTTGGTCCGTTACAGATGCAGGAGCGCAGTCCGGCATTCCTGCTCAAGTGGCATCGGTTGTTGCGTTACAAGCAGAAGACGTTGAAGCACTTCGAACGCGCTCGTCAGGCGTTGCCGGAGGAGAAGCTGGAAGACGCCACCCGGCAGGTTCGGTGGATTGCTGAATTGCTGGCTGCTACTGGAGCATGACGCGGTGAATATTCGGGCGACTGGTTTTATCTGGGAATACGCGTCGTAGGACCGGCTTCAGCCGGGAAGAGGCCGGTACAGACACTTGATGTCTCCCTGTCGGAAGACCGTCTTCCCGGCTAAAGCCGGTCCCACTACAACGCGCCAGTATCGGGCCCGCATCAAAACCTGTGAGAGCTGAGCTTGCTCGTGAGGAGGCTGTCGAGTCATCACCGCCTCACGTCATATCCTCCTAGGTCTTCAGGCGTTTCGCTTTAGTTTTGCGACCGAACTCGAAGACATCACCAGACGCTTCTGGCACAAGGGGCACGCTGGGGGAAGCGGGCTTGGTCTGGCCATCGTCGATGCCATTGTCATCAGCAGTCAGGGGGAGTTGTCGTTCGCCAATCTGGTGGATGGGTTTGAGGCGGTCTTGAAACTTCCTCTGGCCGAGACGTCAGCGGACAGTTTTCAATCAGTGCCCACCCTCTAAAGATCTCCGGGCAATTGCCTGAAGCATGCGGCGACGAATCATGCCGCTCACTGGCCGTATCGCGTACCAATAAGGCGTGAAACGTCTGAGCGCCTGACGATCAACACAATGCACCCGCGTGTGTGTCGTCATCCGGGTTAGCCCTGACTCCAGGCGCTGACAAGTAAAGTTGATCGCGAGCTTGACGCTGCCCGGTTCACAAAAGTGTTGAAAGGCTTCTCCATCAGCCAAATAGGCCTGGCCGTAGTCAGCCTGCCAGAACTTTCCTGCCAGTCCGTAGACGACTTCTGTGTCGCCATCGCGATGCAGCAGGGTGAAGTTGTCCATGCCAAAATTCGCCTTGTCGTTTGCTGCCGAGCGCTGGAATAACCGCATGGGCAGCTCGCGTAACTGAATGGCGTAATGAAAGAACCGGTCATCTTCAGGTCGGTATTGAACGGCTTCAGTCATCAGCCGGGCCGGGCAGGCTGCGGTTTCCAGCCAGTGGGTTTCACTGAACTGGTAGTCAGGCAGGTAACGATCAATAAGATGCATCCGTACTCCTTATTGCAGGATTGTTCCGGTCGGCGGGGCGATAGATCAGGCCATTCTTCCAGATGTGCGTCTGGATCATCCTGCCTTGCCGACGTGTTGTGCAATCACGATCTGCTTCAGGGATCTCATGTTGATCCCGATACTCTGAACGCTTCATTCGTGAGTCTAAAGCTACTGCCCTCGCTGCCGATAACACCGGCCATATACGTGCGCCGTCGCTATAACGGCAATGACTGAATTTGCGACCAAAGCGTTGTGCTTGAAGGTCGCGTCATTTAAGGAAGAGTGACTGTGATCATTGGTATCGACCTGGGCACCACCAATAGCCTCGTGGCCGCTTGGGATGGCGAGCAGGCCCGGATACTTCCCAATGCCCTGGGCAACTTCCTGACCCCCAGCGTGGTTGGCCTCGACGACCATGGTCAGCTGGTGGTCGGTGATATCGCTCGTGAGCGTTTGCATACCCATCCCAAGCTGACCGCGTCGCTGTTCAAGCGCTACATGGGCAGTGCCCGTGAAACCAGTCTCGGCGGTCGCGCCTATCGCGCGGAAGAGCTTTCTGCAATGTTGCTGCGCAGCCTCAAGGCTGACGCCGAACGTGCTCTGGGTGAGCCAGTCCACGAAGCGGTCATCAGCGTGCCCGCGTATTTCAGCGATGCTCAGCGCAAGGCCACGCGGATCGCTGGCGAACTGGCGGGGCTGAAGATTGAAAAGCTGGTCAACGAACCCACCGCCGCAGCGTTGGCTTATGGCCTTCAGCAGCGAAATGAAGCGACCTTTCTGGTATTCGACCTTGGCGGGGGCACCTTTGACGTGTCCATCCTTGAGCTGTTCGAAGGCGTCATGGAGGTTCGTGCCAGTGCGGGGGACAACTTCCTCGGCGGCGAAGATTTCGATGATCTGCTCGTGCAGCACTTCATCGCCAAAATCGGCGCCTCTGACCTGCCAGACACAACCCTGCCGGCGATAGCCCAGCGGTTGCGGCGCGAGGCACAGCGTATTCGTCACTCGTTGGGGCAAGCGCAGGTTGCGCATTTTACCCTGCGTGAGCAGACACGCGAGTGGAGCCTTGAGCTGACGCAGAGCGACCTCGCTGAGATTGTCCGTCCATTACTGGATCGTTTACGCGCCCCGATCGAGCGCGCGTTGCGCGATGCCCGAATCAAGGTCGCGGACCTCGACGAAATATTGCTGGTGGGTGGCACAACGCGAATGCCGTTGGTGCGCAAACTGGTCGCGGCACTGTTCGGACGAATCCCGGCGATGCAGCTCAACCCGGACGAGGTGGTCGCGCAGGGCGCGGCGATTCAGGCTGCGCTGGTGGCACGCCATGAATCTCTGGAAGAAGTGGTGCTGACCGATGTATGCCCCTATACGTTGGGGATCGAGACTTCGGTGCAGGTCGGTGCCGGTTATCAAAGCGGTCACTACCTGCCAATCATCGAGCGCAATACCGTGGTGCCGGTCAGCCGTTCCCGCTCGGTGTCCACCCTCAGTGATAATCAGAAAGTGGTCAATCTGTTGATCTACCAGGGCGAAAGCCGCCTGGTGAGCAACAATATTTTCCTTGGCGAGCTGGAAATTCCGGTGCCGCCGCGCAAGGCCGGTGAAGTCAGCCTGGACGTACGTTTTACCTACGACAACAATGGCTTGCTCGAAGCGCAGGTCCATTTGCCAATCAATGGCGAAACCCTGCGTCTGGTGATCGAGAACAACCCTGGCGTATTGGCTCCTGAAGAAATCGCCCGGCGTCTGACGGCTCTTGAGGCGCTGAAAGTGCATCCGCGTGATCAGCAGGTCAATACCCTGCTGCTCGCCCGACTGGATCGCTTGTATCAGGAAAGCCTCGGTGACGGTCGTCTGCACATTGCCGCCCTGGCGAACCATTTCCAGCAAATGCTCGACACACAAGACGAACGCCAGATACGCGAAGCTCGTAGCGATATTACCCAGCGCCTGGTCCATTTCGAGCGAGAGGTTTAAGCCGTCATGAGCCACTGGCAATTGCTCGATCTGACTCCGGATGCAGACGAACGCAGCATCAAGCGCGCCTATGCGCGGCTGCTCAAAACCCATCGGCCAGATGAAGATCCCGAAGCGTTCCAGCGCCTGCGTGAAGCCTATGAAAGCTCCCTGGCTGAAGCTCGCTGGCGTGCGCAGGCCGATGACGAGGTTATCGAAGAGCCTGCGCTGGTAACGATTGAAGACACGGCTGCGCAGTCGACGCTGCAAGCTGACGTCCCTGCGTTAGTAATGACTTTTGAGCGTGTTGAGGTACTCGACGACGTCAGCCCGCCAGACCCTTCTCTGGAGCAGATACAGCAGTGGCTGGACGAGGGTAAAGAGCGGCAGGTCCTGGATGCGCTGCGCATCTGGCTGGCGAGCGACTGGCTATTGCCTTTCGAGCGCCGCCAGCAGTTCGAGCAGCGCGTACTGGATTGGCTTGAGTCCGCCCCTGAATGGTCGCCAGCCTTCTTCGATGCCGTGTGTCAGGCAATGCACTGGGACGAAGCCCAAGGCAGTATCCCTTGCGATTACTGGCGCTGGGACCGACTGATTTACAGATGTGAGTCGCGGGCGATGGAAGAAACCATACGCAGCGAACTGGCCAGATATGACGCCGACAAACTCCATGGGCAGGCCGCTGCCTTGCTGCTCAAACCCATGAGCGATCATCGCCGACGTAGCATGGCCGACTATTTCACCAGCCTCGACTGGCAACGCTTTACTCAGCTTGCGCAGAGCATCGAGTATCAGAACCCTGATATACCTCGCAGGCTGGGGCTGCAACCGCTTGAGAATTGGCGGGACTGGTTGCCACCCTCCAGCTATCGAAGCATTTACATTTTCTTGTGGTTGGCGCTTTCTGCTGTCCTCATAGCTTCGGCGCTGCTTGGGCCAGGTAAGACTGGTCAACTGGGCTCGATCATTTTTCTGCCAGTGTTTGTGCCGGTGGTGATGTGGATCGGCATGAAGGCGTATCACGTGTGGGCCATGGTGGCCGTGGCATTGGGGAAGGTGGATGTAATCATCAGCCGGGAACTCATCCCGCATCGCTGGTACCGACAAGGTGCCGGACTGTTGTTGTTCCGGCATATTGTGCCCTGTCTGGCGCCTGCGGCGCTGGCCTGGGTATGGTCTGCCAGTACTACGGCGTTAATACCGATGGGCCCGATGTTGGTGTTATTAGGCACGCTTTACTTCACCGATGAAGCGCTGAGCGGTGGCCAGGTTTCGCTTGGGGCTCGGGCCTTGGCGGCAATCAAACGCAAAGCTGGACGGCTGCCGTGGCATCTGCTGCAGCGCGAAAGCCTGATCGCCATCTTTGCTGTCTTAGGGACGGCTGGCTTCGTCTATTTCCGCATGAAGAACCTGCTTTAACAGGCCGGCCCGTTCTCAGTGCGTATTCCTGCGCAAAGCCACAACTATCTCAGCCGGGCGTAGTCTGTTCATAGACCTTACTCTCGCCCGGCGGAGCTTTCATGATCATTGTTCATCACCTCAACAACTCGCGCTCCCAGCGCATTCTCTGGCTGCTTGAAGAACTCGGCCTGCCTTATGAGATCAAGCGCTACGAGCGCGACCCAAAAACCAATCTGGCGCCCCCAGAGCTCAAGGCGATCAATGCGCTGGGCAAGTCCCCGGTCATTGAAGATGGCCCGCACGTGGTGATCGAGTCCGGCGCGATTGTCGATTACCTGATTCGTCGCCATGGCGATGGTCGCCTGCAACCGGACCCTGCCACGGCCACCTACGATGAATATGTGCAATGGCTGCACTTTGCCGAAGGCTCGGCCATGCTGCCGCTGATGCTCAACCTGTACGTTGGGCGGCTGGGGGAGGCGGGTGCGCCGTTGCATCCTCGTATCGAATCCGAGCTGGCGAATTATCTGGGCTATCTGAATGAGGCCTTGGTGCTGACGCCGTTTCTGGTGGGCGACGAGCTAACTGGCGCGGATGTCCAGATGAGTTTCATCGGCGAGTTCGCCAAGGCTCAGGGCATGTTGCAGCCTTACCCGAATGTTGCCGCGTGGGTGCAACGCTTTCAGGACAGACCCGCGTATCGCAAGGCGCTGGAGCAGGGTGGGGAGTATGCGTTTGCCAAGTGACCGCCGGACAAATTCGGCGATTGCTTAGCGTAGAGGCTCGCTGGCGCTACGTTGCTTGATCGCGTAGCGTTCAGGGCCGATTGAAGCGAGCCAGGATCAGCTCTCGGAAGGCGTAGTAGAGTCCTGAGCGGTCTCGGCGTCCATTTTCAACCGGTCAGCTTTACTGATGTATTTAGGCTTTTTCGGGGCCAGCTTGGCGTTGGCCTTTTTGGCTTTGGCCTTGAATAGCTGCTGTAGTTTTTTCTGGCGGTTCATGTTTTCTGCTCGGCGAGTCAATGCTGGGTGGTGCGGGTTCGAAATTCTAAACCAGATCCCGGTCGAGCGCTTTGAGTCGATTGCTTTGTCGATGACAGGCATAGTCGGATGCCCCGGATTTTGCGGGCATCCGAATCAGTTTCCTGACTTAGAGCAAGTCTTCAGGCTGCATCGTCAGGATGATCTTGCCCACGTTTTCGGCTGACTCCATCCGGCGATGTGCATCCGCCGCACGTGACAGCGCGAAGGTGCTGTCCACCACCGGCTCCAGGCTGCCAGCGCCTTCAAACCGCTCAAGCCAGTGCTCGCGAAAGCGTTTGATCATGTCGTGCTTCTCCGGTTGGGTGCGGGATTTCATCACCGTGCCGATGATTTGCAGGTGGCGGTAAAGGATGTGCTCCAGCGCTATCGACACTTGGCCGCCGCCGCCAAGAATGCCCACCTGAATAAGCCTGCCGCCGTTGGCGAGCGAAGCAATGTTGCGTGCGAAGTAAGGTTCGCCGACAAAGTCGATGACCACATCCACACCGCGACCACCGGTCTTTTCGGCAATGACTTCGGCGAAATCAGTGGTTTTGTAATCAATGGCAACATCGGCGCCCAGGTGCTCGACACGCGCCAGTTTGCTGCCTTCGGTTGTCGCGTAAACGGTGGCCCCTGTGGCATAGGCCAGTTGGACGGCCGCTGAACCGACGCCTCCCGCCGCCGCGTGAATCAGCACCGAGTCGCCAGACTTGAGTCGAGCCAGATGCATCATCGCTTCATGGGCGGTGACAAATACTTCGGGAATGGCGGCAGCATGCACATAGTCCAGTTGGGCGGGAATGTGCATCGCCATGCGGTAGTCAATGCGCGCTTGCTCGGCATAAGCACCGCCACCCACCACGCCCATTACTCTATCGCCGACTTTGAAGCCCGACACGTCGCTGCCTGTTTGGATGACTTCACCGGCTATCTCAAGCCCGATGATCGGTGAGTCGCCGAAGTCTGGTCGACCATAGCCGCCGGTGCGATGGGTCAGGTCCGCCCGATTGACTCCGGCAGCATAGACGCGCACCAACAGGTCGGTCGGGCGTACTTCGGGACTTGGCGCGTCTTGCAGTTTCAGTACATCGGCATCGCCGAAGGTATCAATGATGATGGCTTTCATGGCTGGGTTGTCCCCGATTCAGTGAAGGTCGCATTGGCAATGGCGGATGCGGTAATGGCCGCAGGAAAACCGGCATAGAACGCCAGGTGAGTGATTGCCGCAGCGATTTCGCTGTGGCTGACTCCATTGCTGACTGCACGCTTGAGGTGGGCAGGCAGTTCTTCAGAGTGACCACCGGCAATCAGGGCAGCCACGGTGACCAGGCTGCGGTCGCGTGGCGACAGTGCCGGATCGCTCCAGATCTGCGGGTACAAGGTCGAGTCAACGAACTGCGACAGTTTTGGGGTGAAGGCTCGGGCGGCTTCGCGCGGGCTACTGAAATTGATGTTCGACATGGGAGACGTCCTCAGATCTGGCTGATGAATTTGTGAGTCAGGTAGTGCTCGATACCCTCAATGCCGCCTTCGGAGCCGTGACCGCTTTCTTTCATGCCACCGAAGGGCAGTTCAGTGGCCACGATCCGGTACTGATTGATGCCGATCATGCCGGCCTCAAGGCCGTCAGCAACATCGATTGCGGTGCGGGCACTTGAAGTGAACGCGTAGGCAGACAGGCCGTAAGGCAGTCGGTTTGCTTCTGCCAGACCGTCTTCCAGTTCATCAAATGGCATTAATATCGCGATGGGTCCGAAGGGTTCTTCGTGCATGACCCGAGCGCTCATGGGCACATCGGCCAGAACAGTAGGCTCGAAGAAATAACCGTCACTCGGCAGACGCTTGCCGCCTGCGAGCAGTCGCGCACCCTGAGCAACGGCGTCGGCCACCAACTCTTTCATCTTGGCCAGTTGCCTTGGGTTGGCGAGCGGGCCGACCTGAGTGTCTGGCTGCAAACCATTGCCGATTTTCAGGGCGCGGGTGGCCGTCACAAAGTGATCAACGAACGTTTGATACACCGCTTTCTGAATCAGAAAGCGTGTGGACGAAATGCACACCTGTCCGGTGCCGCGAAACCGGTTTGCAACGCCTTCCACCGCGGCTTTTTCAACCTCCGCATCTGCAAACACCAATACCGGTCCGTGACCACCCAGCTCAAGGGTGATGGGCTTGACACCTTCTGCGGCGCGAGCAGACAGCAGGCGGCCAATCGGCACCGATCCGGTGAACGTCACTTTACGAATGATCGGTGAGGCAATCAGGTGGCTGGAGACTTGATCAGGGATGCCGAAAACGATTTGCAGCACGCCTTTGGGCAAACCTGCATCGTCCAGCGCACGGGCCAGGGCCAGGGCTGTGGACGGGCTTTCTTCGCCCGGCTTGAGGATCACGCTGCAACCGGCTGCCAGCGCTGCCGAGAGCTTGCGTGCAGGGGTGATCGCCGGGAAGTTCCACGGGGTAAAGGCGGCTACCGGACCAATCGCCTGACGCTTCACCAGTTGCAGAACACCCGGACGGTTGGCAGGTACAACACGACCGTCAATACGGCGTGCGCTTTCAGCGAACCATTCGAAGTACTCCGCTGCGCGCTTTACTTCATCCAGGCTTTCGGTCAGCGGCTTGCCTTCTTCCAGCGTCATCTGGGCAGCGATATGCGGTGCACGTTCAAGGATCAGATCGGCTGCGCGTTTGAGAACTTTCGCACGCTGGTCAGGCACCGTTTTGCGCCAGGTGTCGAAGCTGATTTGGGCGACTTCCAGAGCGTGCTGAAGGTCAGATTGCGTGGCCAGTGGTACGCGTCCGATTTCGTGCCCGGTTGCCGGATTGACGACAGCAGCGGTATCGCGCCCTTGAGCGTCGATCCACTCACCACCGATGAAAAGATAAAGCGGGTCGTAAGAAGTGTTCATGGCGTTGGCCTTCATGGTTGTCAGGATTCGGGTTGAAGCTAGTTGCGTATCTCGACGCTTCAATGGCTTGCCGCAGTGCCGTTACAGGCGGCCTGTGCAACCAAGTCTATGGAGGGCAACGCATTTGATTTAGCCGGCAAGAAGGGAATCATTGTTGTGTCAAAAGGAAATATCAGCTCCGCCAGAGCGGGTTGCACTGCCAATAATCAGCAGCCATCATGCGGCTTCACCGGTGTGTAACAGGCATTAAGGGACGCAACAGATGGACAAGTTTTCTAATATGTCTGTGTACGTGAAGGTCGTTGAGATGGGCAGTTTTACCGCTGTGGCCAACCATCTGGAGTCGACAGTGGGCAATGTGTCCCGAGCGGTCTCTGCCCTGGAAACGATGCTTGATGCCCGCCTGCTGCAACGCTCCACCCGACGTCTTTCGGTGACCGATGCGGGGCGGCGGTTTTACGAGCGATGCAAGACAATCCTCGCGGACCTTGAGAACGCAGAAGCCGAAGCGAGCAATGCACTGCTGGAGCCCAGAGGCATACTGCGAGTGCATTGCGTGCCGGGCCTTGCGCGGCATCTCGTCACGTGTGCGGCGCTGGAGTACCGCAGGAAATTCCCGGACGTCACCGTGGATTTGCTGCTCTCGCAGCGCATGCCCAACCTGCTGGAGGACCAGCTGGATGTCTCTATTCTGATTGCCCGAACGCTGCCGGATTCGGCCTATGTCAGCCAGAAAATCGGAGTCAGTCACTGCGTGCTGGTGGCGTCCCCCGACTATCTGTCACGACACGCAGCGCCACAGGAACCGCAGGACCTGCGCGACCATCAATGCCTGTTGCTGGGCACCGTCGACTACGCGAGAGATGAGTGGCAACTGAAGAGCAAAACCGACAACGCCACCTTCGTCCCCGCGGGGCCGAGCTTCAGCGTGAACGATATGGAGGCCATGGCTGTTGCGGTGCGCGACGGAGCAGGCATCGGCTTGCTGGCTGGCTTCTCGGCCATCGACGATTTGCGTTCGGGGAAACTGGTGCGGGTCCTGCCGGAATACCATACCCACGAACGCAACGTTTACGCGGTCTATACCTCGCGGCAATTCGTCGATGCGAAGATCAGCCGCTTTATCGATACGCTGAAGGAGCGGGTGGGTGAGCAACTGGCGGCTACTGCTCTAGAGCTGGTTGGTCAATGACACCAATCCTGGCGAACCTGGTCGCTAGACGTCATGTCTGCGCACACAGATATGACGCCTCGCCTGTAGGACCGAATTTATTCGGGAGGAGGCCGGTACCTCCGCCACAGTGTATCGTCAGGAATGCCGACTTCCCGGATAAATGCAACGCCACCCCGGCCTCCTACGGTTCCGGTGTGTGTTATACGGCAGTGTGGTGAAGAGGGGACGCTACTGTTTGAGGAAAGCTGCCAGACTCTCATGCCCGCCTATGATCAGCTCGCGAATCAACCCTTCAAAATGAGCGGCAGTTTCAGGCTCTCGAACGTCAAACGTCGCTTTCCATTTCACGACACATTGCTGTGTGCCGATGACCTCATTCACGTTGACCTCAGCCTGATAATTATCCAGCGGCAGAGGCGACTCTTCGAATGCGTAGGCGAGGGCCATCTGGCGGTCATTGAGGGTTAAAAGACGTTCACGCAAAACGGCGCCATCGGCGAGGTCGAGCCTAC
Source organism: Pseudomonas maioricensis (assembly GCF_022790535.1). GTDB lineage: Bacteria > Pseudomonadota > Gammaproteobacteria > Pseudomonadales > Pseudomonadaceae > Aquipseudomonas > Aquipseudomonas maioricensis. The sequence goes on along the minus strand of NZ_LOHG01000005.1, from coordinate 302,315 downwards.
GAATCGCACCCTCGAAGCTGTCTGGTTTATCGCCTTCAATCTTGCTTTGAGCAATTGCTGGATGCCATTTGGCGATGTCACCAAATTGCTTGAGCACCTGCCAGGCGGCGTCTGCATTTGTCTCTAGTACTGCGCTGTATTCCACGGATGCCATGCATCAATTCTCCTGGCGTTATGGATTGTTCAGAAGTTTCTCGCAGCCACATCGACCGGGGTCGTGCCCTGAGTGAGCTCGATGATGACTCGTGATGCCTGAGGGTTTTCGATCAGCTCAGCCAGAAAGGCGGCAACGTCGTCGCGGGAAATCTCGCCATACGGAATGGCCAGGCCTGCCCGAACGTTACCGGTGCCGGGGCGGTCGACGAGGGTGCCAGGCCTGAGGATGACCCAATCCAGTTCAGAAGATGCCAGGACGACATCGGCCTGCTTCTTGACCTTCATGTAGTTCTCGAATCCTTCAGAGGTTTCTCCACCTCGTAGCGCTTCCGGGAAAGCCGATACCAGCAAGAAGCGGCGTACGCCTGCTGTTTGTGCTGCATTGACCGCTGTTTCAAGTGCTTTGCCATCAATGGCATTGGTCAGTTCCATGCCCGCGCCGCCAGCTCCTGCGGTGAACACTACGGTGTCGCTGCCTGCCATTGCATCGCTTAGCTGCGCAGCGTTCAGTTCGATGAGGTTACCCAGCAGAGGCTTAGCGCCTTGCGCTTTGAGTGGCTCTGCCTGCTCTGGTTTGCGATGAAGTGCTACTACCTCATGACCGGCAGCACTGAGCCTGGGGATCAGCTGGTGTGCGACCTTACCGGCAGCGCCGATGACGAACACATTAGACATGGGATGCTCCTGATGGCGGACGTGCCGGTGCATGGTGTACCGGCACATCGCAGTATGTTTTTAACCTTCGAACTGGTGGTAGACCTTGGCGATCACCTTCCAGTTGCCGTCGATTTTGAGCAGCGTCAGGTAGTCGTTGTAATCAGCACCGATGGCATCTTTTTCCATGTCGACGCGCACCACCGCGGTGGTTGGAGTAATGGCGAGGACATCCAGACGCGTGGTGATGTCCGGGGCGGTGCCGTTACTTTCCACGAATTTATAGAGGTTGCTGATCGGCCCACCCAATAGTTGGCCATTGGTGAAGCCATACATGACCGCGTCCTTGTGGAAGGCTTCTTCGATGGTGGCGACGCTGCCAGTGCGCAGGCCTTCGACATATTTGCCCGCTGTTTCAATCACGGCGTTGTAGTCGCTGGTCGGTACTGCTTTGATGTTTTTGCTCATGAACAGGTCTTCCTTTTGTTGGTTGAATTGATCACCCGATGAAACGAGAGGCGACCGGACTGATCACCAGTCCTGACGGGTTGGGGAAATGATGAGGTCGTTGACGGTGACATTCGCCGGCTGGTTGAGCGCGTAGAGCACTGCGCGGCTGATGTCTTCAGGCGCGATGGCTATTTCATTGAGGGCTTTGGCGGCTTTACGGCCCGCTGGGTCCGTGACTTTGTCGGCCCAGCCGGTATTGATCACGCCTGGGCTTACGGTGTTGACGCGAATGCCGTGCTGTACGCCCAACTCTTTGCGCATCGACTCCGTCATGGCCTGCACGAAAAACTTGGTCGCGCTGTACACGCCCGCTGACGGGCCAACCTGATGGCCTGCAACGGAGTCCATGTTCAGAATCTGGCCCGACTGTTGCTCGACCATGAACGGCAGCACCGCTGCTATTGAGTTCAGGTAGCCCTTGATGTTGACGTCGATCATCGCGTTCCAGTCCTGAACGGCCACGTCGACCCAGTTGGAGAACAGCATCAAGCCAGCGTTGTTGATCAGAATGTCCACGGAGCCGTAGGTGTCGATTGCACATTGAGCAAGGGCGCGAGTGTCCTCAAGACGGGTCACGTCGGTGACGCAACTTGTCGCCTCGTAACCGGCAGCGCGCAGGTCATTGACCAACGCTGACAGGCCTTTCTCATCAAGGGCTGCGGCGACGACTTTCACACCTTCTGCAGCGAGGGCTCTGGCGGTCGCGGCACCGATGCCGGAGGAGGCGCCGGTGACAATGGCTGTTTTGTTGCTCAGGTAATTCATATCTCACCTTTTTTGAGTTGCAGTGATCCTGCGACGTCATCGTTGAGGGTGGCGAAGGGTGGGGTAGCGAATAAGTCGTGCTCTACGAATCAGTAGTGACCGAGAGGCCAGTCGGTGTAGCCCTTGGCGCCACCGCCGTAGTACGACTCGCGGGGCGCGATGGTCAGTTCGGCGCCGTAACGCAGGCGCTTGACCAGATCCGGGTTTGAGATAAACAGGCGTCCGAACGACACTGCGTCGATCTTGCCTTGCGCCCGGCGCTCGATTGCCATGTCCAGGTCGTAGTTGTTGTTGCCGATGAAGGTGCCGTTGAACTGCGCGCTCAGCGCGTCCATATCGACGCCTTCAGGAACTTCACGTGACGTGGCCGTGGCGCCTTCGACGAAATGCAGATACGCCAGATTGAATGCGTTGAGTTGCTGGATCAGGTAACCATGCAGGCCCATGACATTGCTGTCCGGCGGGGTGTTGCCCGCATCTGGCGTGACCGGCGAAAGACGAATGCCGACGCGATCATTGCCCCAGATATCGACGATGGCCTGGGTGACTTCCAGCGTCAGGCGGGCGCGGTTTTCAATCGAGCCTCCGTACTGATCGGTACGTTGATTAGTAGAGTCGCGCAGAAACTGGTCCAGCAAATAGCTGTTGGCTGAGTGGACTTCGACGCCATCAAAACCGGCACGTTTGGCGTTTTCGGCAGCCCGTTTGTACTGCTCGATGACGCCGGGGATTTCGTCGGTCTCCAGTGCGCGGGGTGTCGACACCGGAACGAACCCATCGACGGTATACGTGTTGCCTTCCGCTTTGATCGCGGAGGGCGCGACCGGTGCCTGACCGTCGGGTTGCAGGTCGACGCTGGAGAACCGACCGACATGCCACAACTGGCTGACGATCTTGCCGCCCGCTGCGTGTACTGCGTCTGTCACTTTGCGCCAGCCGGCGACTTGTGCGTCGTTCCAGATGCCGGGTGTTGCGGCATAGCCTCGGCCCTGGGCGGAAATGTTAGTGGCCTCGGCGACGATCAGGCCTGCGCTGGCGCGTTGTGCGTAATAAGTGGCGTGTAGATCGCCGGGAACGCCGTCTTCGCCATACCGGCTACGCGTGACGGGTGCCATGACGATACGGTTGGCCAGCTCGATGGAGCCCATACGAAGTGGCGAGAAAAGATCGGTGGTCGTGCTGATGTCGTTCATTGATTGATTTACCTGCAAAGTTGATGGTCATAACTGACCGGTCGTCTACTAAGATGCGCTAAAAAAAAGCGCACTACCTCAGTAGGCGCTTGCTCATGTTCAGAGCGGTGTCGAAGGAGTCTGTAGACTTGTTTACTTTCACTAACAGCGAAGCCCCGAGCCAGAGCTGGTAAAGGCCCTCGGCAAACGCGCGGCTGTCTTCTCCGGGGTGCAGGCTGTCATCGGCAATACCCAGATCAACGCACGTGGTGATGCGCTGAATGATCTTTGCCGTACCGCGCTCAAGGACCTTGCGCATGCCGTCAGAAAGGTCGCACACCTCAGGACCAAGCTTGACGACCAGGCACTTACCGTCGGGGAGGTCGGTGCCCTGTGTGTCCTTCCAGTAATTGAAGTAGGCCCACAGTCGTTCTGCGCCATTGCCTGGCTGCGCCATCAGTGTGTCGACACGGCCCAGATATTCGGAGAAGTACTCTTCAAGCAGCGCTTCGCCGAATTCTTCCTTGGATTTGAAATAGTAGTAAAACGAGCCTTTGGGCACGCCCGCAGCGCTCACCACCTCGGCGAGACCGACAGCGGTGTAGCCCTTGTTCGTCATGAGCGAGCGAGCCACATCAAGGATGTGCTGACGCATGTCGTGGTTAGGTTTCTTCATAATGACGGCGATGCTAAAACAAAACTGACCAGTCGTCTACAAGGTTTTATGACCTCTCGCTGAACGGTAAAACGCCCCGATTACATTGGCTGCATCCGGGGCGTGGCGAAAAAGCGGAGAAAAGTCGGGGCACACTCAGTCCAGCTAATGCGCCCCGACGGTGCGTCAAGCCTGAATGTAGACAACATGCGTATGGGTGTACTCATACAAGCCATGCTTGCCGTCCGCGCCGCCCACACCGGATTTTCTGACACCCGCGTGGAAGCCCTGCATGGCTTCGAAGTTCTCACGGTTGATGTACGTCTCGCCAAAGTCGATTTCGCGGATGGCGTACATGGCCTTGCTCAGATCCTTGGTGTAAAGCGACGACGTCAGCCCGTATTCACAGTCGTTGGCGAGGGCAATGGCTTCATCCAGGTCATCGACGATCTGGATAGGCAGCACCGGGCCAAATATTTCCTTGCGCATGATTTCCATGTCCGCGCTGCAACCCGTCAGCACGGTCGGCTGGAAGTGGAAGCCCTGGCCGAGGTCGGCGATGTTGCCGCCGGTGATCAGGCTGGCGCCCTGTGCCTGGGCTTTTTTGACTTTGGCTGCGACGCTTTCCAGGCCTTGCCGATTGATCAGCGGGCCCATCTCTACCGAGCTGTCAGCCAGTGGATCGCCATAGCGGGTCGCGGCCATGGCAGCGCTGATCCTGTCGATGAACTCGTCGGCGACGCCCCGTTCGACGTACACCCGCTCAGCGCAATTGCACACTTGGCCGGTGTTGATGATCCGCGAATCGCGAATGGCTTTGACGGCAAGGTCCAGGTCCGCATCGGCGAGCACAATGGCGGGCGCTTTGCCGCCCAGTTCAAGGTTGAGTTTGGTGATGTTGGGCGCTGCGGCGCTCATGATTCGCGCACCGGTTTCAACACTGCCGGTGAAGCTGATCATGTTCACTTGCTGATGTGAGGTCAGCGCTGCACCGACCCGGCCATCGCCGCAGACCACGTTGAACACGCCCGCAGGAAGGTCGGTTTCAGCGACCAGTCGGGCAAACTCGAAGCAGTTGTTGGGTGTCTCTTCGCTGGGCTTGATGACTATGGTGTTACCCGTAACCAGCGCCGGAGCCATCTTGCGGGCGATCAGGAAGAACGGGAAGTTCCACGGCAGGATCCCTGCCACTACTCCCAGCGGTTTGCGAAACATGAAGATGTTCTCGCCGGGACGATCACTGGTGATGATTTCACCTTCAATGCGCCGTGCCCACTCGGCCATATAGTCGAGGTAGTCCGCAGTAAAGTTGACCTCTACTTCGGCCAGCGCGTAGATCTTACCTTGTTCCAGAGTAATGGTACGGGCCAGGTGGGCAACGTTTTCGCGCAGCTTGCTGGCGATCTTGCGCAGATAACCTGCACGCTCGTTGGCCGGGCGCTTTGCCCAGGCCGACTGAGCCGAGCGGGCCGCAGCCAGCGCACGATCCACTTGATCGGCATCCGAGGCGGGGACTCTGGCAAGTACTGCGCCAGTCGCCGGGTTGAGCACGTCAAAGTGTTCGGCGCTGGGGACAAATTCGCCGTTGATGTAGTTTTCGTAAACCGGTACTGAAGACATGGTCGGGTTCCTTCCAGTCAATAGGTGCGTGAGGCCGGGCGTTGTTCGGTGGTGTCACGATAAAGCGCGAGGTTGTTGAGTGCCGCCTGGCGCATCAGGCTGATGTCGATGGCCACGGCGATGAACTGACAGCCCCAGCTTTGATAGCGACGAGCGTCCTCTTCAGCCGGAGCCAGAATCCCGCTGACCTTGCCCGCCGCGAGGGTGGCATCAATCGCATGGCGGATTTTTTCCTGTACTTCAGGATGTGACGGGTTGCCGATATGGCCCAGCCCCGTGGACAAGTCCGCCGGGCCGATGAAAATCGCGTCGACGCCTTCCACCGCAGCGATTTCCGCGACGTTATCCACGCCTGCGCGGGACTCGACCTGCACAATCAGGCAAAGCGCTTCATGGGCCGTGTTGATGTAGTCCGGCACGCCATCCCAGCGGGTGGCGCGGGTCAAACCGCCGCCGACGCCGCGAATGCCGTGTGGCGGATAGCGGGTGGCTTGCACCAGCGCGCGAGCCTGCGCGGCGGTCTCGACCATCGGGATCATCAACGTCTGAGTGCCGATGTCCAGCAACTGCTTGATCAGCACCGGATCGTGACTGACCGCGCGCACGATCGGCGCTGTGGAGTAGGGCGCTACTGCCTGTAATTGGGCGAGGATCGAAGGCACTGTATTGGGCGCGTGTTCGCCATCAATCAGCATCCAGTCGTAGCCGAAGCTGGCGGTGATTTCCGCGCCATAGCCTGTGGCAAATCCTGCCCAGATACCGTATTGCGGCTCGCCTTTGGCCAAGGCGGCCTTGAAGCCGTTGCGTGGCATTTTCATAGGGACTCCTGTCGAGTCGGACCCGACATCCAGGGTTGGCTGACTCAGTGCTGGTAAGGACGATGCAGTTGGCACTCAGGGTTCAACGTCACGCCAAAACCTGGTTGATCGAGCTTCGAAAGACGCATGCGGCCGTTCTCCGGCACCGGTTCGCCGAGCAGTTGAGGGTGGAACATCGGCACGACTTCATCGGCCTTGGGCGCCATCATCAGGAACTCAGCAAACGGACTGTTGGTGCGCGTGGCCACAAAGTGATAGCTGTAAACGGAGGAACCGTGAGGCACGACCATTGCGCTGTGAGCGTCGGCCAGCGCCGAGATCTTGATCAGTTCGGTGATACCGCCACACCAGCCGACATCCGGCTGGATGATGTCGCAGCAGCCCATTTCCAGCAGCATCCGGAAACCCCAGCGTGTTGCTTCATGCTCGCCAGTGGTGACCAGCATGCCGGTGGGCACGGCTTTTTTAAGCGCGGCGTAACCCCAGTAATCGTCAGGTGACAGCGCTTCTTCGATCCACTTCAAACCAAACTCGTGGGCACCTTGGGCCAGGCGGGTGGCGTAGTTGAGGTCAAGGCTCATCCAGCAGTCGAGCATCAGCCAGAAGTCCTTGCCGACGCGCTCGCGCATCACCGCCAACTCTTCGAGGTTCTTGCGCAGGCCTTCTTCGCCTTCTGCCGGGCCATGGTGCAGCGGCAGCTTGCCGCCGATAAAACCCATTTTCTGCGCCAGGTCCGGACGAGCACCGGTGGCATAAAATTGCAGTTCGTCACGTACCGCGCCGCCGAGCAACTGGTGCACCGGCTCCTTGCGTACCTTGCCGAGCAGATCCCAGAGCGCCAGGTCGATACCGGAGATCGTGTTGATCACCAGCCCTTTACGGCCGTAGTACTGCGATGAGAAATACATCTGATCCCAGATGCGCTCAATGTCGGTGACCTTCGCGCCTTCGACAAAGCGCGCCAGGTGTTTCTCGACGATATAGGCCGCCGGTTCGCCGCCCGTGGTGACGGCAAAGCCGATATTGCCTTCCGAGTCCTCGACCTCAACAACCAGCGTGCCGAGCACGTTGATACCAAAACTGCGACGGCTCTGGCGGTACTCCGGGTATTTGCTCATGGGTGTGGCGATGTGGTCGTCGATCCAGTGGCCGTCGCCCTGATCGTGATAGTCGGCGCCACCTCCGCGCAGGACAAAGGCGCGAACATGTTTGATGGTTGGAATGGCCATGATGTGATTCCTCCTGGTCAGACTTGAAAGGTCGGTTGCTTACGAGGGACAGCCTGACTCGGCGGGCGAATGCCCATGATCAGGGCTGCGGCAATGAGTGTTGTGACGGCCAGCACGTACAGGCCTGCTGCCGGAGAGTGGAAGGAGGCTTCCGCCCAGTTCTTCAGGATCGGCGCGATGAACCCGCCCAATGCGCCGAAAGAGTTGATCAGCGCGATGGCTCCGGCTGCGGCGGCACCGGCCAGGAAACTGCCGGGGAACGTCCAGAACACCGGTTGCACCGCGATGAAACCTGAGGCGGCGAAGCACAGGGCGAGGATGCCCAGCAGTGGGCTGGAGAAGGTCACCGATGCGGCGATCCCCAACCCCGACACCACCAGAGTCAACGCGGCAACGGTGCGGCGTTGGCCGGTACGATCAGCGATACCGGGGATTTTCCATGCGGCCAGTAACGCGCATATCCACGGGATGGCGCTGACCAGACCGACCATCAAGCCGACCTTGGTGCCCAGCAGCCCTGCGACCTGGCTTGGCAGGTAGAAAACCACACCGTAAACACTGGCCTGAATCAGCATATAAATCAGGCACAAGTACAAAACCGCAGGCTGACACAGGATTTTCAGCAGGCTGCCGTGGGATTGCTTTTGGCTGTCCTCAGCATCCAGTACCGCTTGTAGTTGACTGCGCTCTTCTGGCGTAAGCCATTTGGCGTCGGCAGGGCGATTGTCCAGATAGAAATAGGCCCAGACACCGACCACGCTGGCCATCAACCCTTCGACGGCGAACAGCCACTGCCAGCCGTGGGTGCCCATGAAACCGTCCAGTTCAAGCAGCAAGCCTGACAACGGGCTGCCGAAAATAAAGGCCAGCGGTGCGCCGAAATAGAAGAAGCCCATGGCCTTGCCGCGTGATGCGCTGGGGAACCAGTAAGTGAGGTACAGGATCACGCCCGGGAAGAAGCCCGCTTCTGCGACACCCAGCAAGAATCTCAGGATGTAGAAGGTGGTTTCGTTGTGCGCAAACATCATGGCAGCGGAGACGAGGCCCCAGGTCACCATGATCCGGCACATCCACAGGCGAGCGCCGACCTTGTGCATGATCAGGTTGCTGGGTACTTCGAGCAGCGCGTAACCGGCGAAGAACACGCCAGCACCAAACGCGAAAGCGGCATCGCTGATTCCGGTATCGGCCTGAAACGCCTGCTTGGCAAAGCCGACGTTGGCACGATCAAGGAACGCCATGATGTACATCAGCAGGAGAAACGGCAGCAGCCGCCAGGAGACCTTGCGCAGTAAAGTCGCGGGTAGAGTGTTCACGTCAGTTTCCTTTTTGGAATTATTGAACTGCGTAACGGCTTGGGTTCAGCGTTGAGTTTTTTAGGCGCAGAGCCTCGACAGCCATTCAGACGTCGGGGTGTGCGGCATTGCGGGACGGGTTGGAGCGCGGGGCGAAGAGGGGGCAGTAACGTGTTTCATTGGATTCACCTCATTGGGTGTTGTTTTCTTGTGCCGAGGACTCTACTGCTTACCTGGGATGCGTGACTAATCGAATTAAGCTTATAGTCGATACCTTAAAGTTATCGATGGCAGAGGGCAGCATGAGTATCGAGCGATCTCCCCACCACCTGTTTGGCCGGCTGCGTTACAAGCACCTGCAGATGCTGGTGGTGCTTGGCTCAAGCCTCAACCTGCACCGCGCTTCGCTGAGCATGAGTATGTCCCAGCCCGCCGCGACCCGGATGCTCCAGGAAATCGAAGACATGTTCGGTTGCGAACTGTTCGAGCGGCTGCCACGTGGCATGCGCCCGACCGCGCTGGGCCGCGAGTTGTTGCGCTTCGCCGAAGCGGCGCTGAGCGGGCTGGACCGTTGCGCTGCCGACATTGCCGTGCGCAAGCAGGGCGGTTACGGGTATTTGTCGATCGGTACGATTATGGGCGCGGCACCTGATCTGGTGATGAATGCCGTGGCTGAAATCAAAGGGCTCAACCCGCAATTGCGCATCCGCATCATGGGCGACACCAGTGATCAGGTGGTCCAGTTGCTGGAGCAGGGACGTGTCGATATTGCGGTCACACGGCGTAACCTCATCACGGACCGCGAGCAGTATGAATTCGAGCCGCTGGGCAACGAGCGGCTGATTGCCGTAGTACACAGCGGTCACCCGTTGGCCCGCCGTCGCAAGCTGCAATGGGCCGAACTGGTCAGGGACTGGCCGTGGATTCTGCAACCCGAAACCAGCCCGGCGCGCATTGCCATCGAACAGGCCCTGCAAAAACTTGAACTGCCGATACCGGCGGACATCATCGAATGCAGTTCGGTGTATTCCATGCAGCAGCTGGTGCAACTGACCGATGCGCTGATGGTGCTCTCCGAGTCGGCGATGCGCGATTACCTGAAGATGGGCCTGGTCAAGGCGCTACCGGTCACCCTCGACGCACAGATGGCTCCATTCGGCTTGCTACGCCGCAAAGGCGAGCCGGTCAGCCGTGAGTTGCAGCACTTCATTGATTTGCTGCGCAAGCGGGCTCGTGAGACGGCGTGAAGGCCTGCTCCTTGTAGGAGCTGCCAAAGGCTGCGATGGCGGTGTGTCAGGAATAACGCTTTCGCAGCCTTCGGCAGCTCCTACAGGATTGATTCAGCCAGGGTTTGAGGTTACGACGCCGTTCGAGGCCTGCCTGATGCACCGCTATCGCTGGCCTCGTAAAACCTCGGTGAGCTCCTACAGGTGCTGCGTAATTCTATGGGCGTATTCCGCTCTGGAATACGCCCATGAAAATCATGAATTTTATTTATCTTCATGGATCTCGTAGCGTGCGTTCTCTACATAAGGAGATGACGCTATGAACAACCTGCGCTTGTATGTTGATGCCCAATTCACCAGCCCGTATGCCATGTCGGCTTTCGTGGTGCTGCGCGAGAAGGGCCTAGATTTCGAGATGAGTACTGTGGATCTGGACGCCTCTGAAAATCAGTCAGCTGATTACGCCAGCCTTTCGTTGACTCAGCGGGTCCCGACACTGATACATGGAGACTTTGCACTGTCCGAGTCCTCTGCGATCACCGAGTACCTGGAAGAGGTTTTCCCACAGTCTCCGGTTTATCCACAAAATTCCAGGCAGCGTGCAAAAGCCCGGCAAGTTCAGGCATGGATCCGCAGTGATCTGCTGCCGATTCGTCAGGAGCTATCCACGCTGGTTGTTTTCTATGGCGACAAAGCCGGTCCGCTGTCGAGACAGGCCGAGTCAGCAACACGCAAGCTGTTCAGTGCTGCACAAGCACTGCTTGGCGACAGCCCCGAGTACTTGTTCGGCGAGTGGTCAATCGCTGACGTGGATCTGGCCGTGATGCTTAACCGGCTGATACTCAATGGCGATCTGGTGCCCCCTGCGCTAGTGGATTATGCGCAGCGCCAATGGCAAAGGCCGAGTGTGCAGGAGTGGGTGAACCTTCAGCGTCCGCCGCTTTAGGTGCTGGCGTATGGATTGACCGCCGGGCCTTCTGGCGGTCAATTCAGACTTTATGCAAAGCAAAAAAATCAAAACCGGCGCGTATTTATTCCGGTCCGCATGCTGCGATCAATCAGAAGCTGTATTTAGCCGTCAGCATCATGTTACGTGGCGTGCCATAGCTGTCGCCGCCGTAGTCTGAGGAGTTGGCGATGGTCGAGTAGTACTTGCGGTCGAAGACGTTGTTGGCGTTGAGCTGCAGGTCCAGGTGCTTGTTGACCTGGTAGCCCGCCATCAGGTCGGTGATGGCGTAGCCGCCCTGTTCCAGTCGATAGCTACCGCCATCGGCCAGGGCGATGTCGTTGTACATGCGGCTCTGCCAGGAGACGTTGCCGCCGACGCGCAGTTTCTCCAGCGGGCCCTGGAAGTGATAACTGGTGGTCAGCTTGAACAGGTGCTCAGGCAGGTCGGTGTCAAATTGCTTGTTGACCTTGCTCGGGTCTGCCGCATCCTTGACGGTGTGCGTACGAGCATAGGTGTAGCCACCGCCAACCTGCCAGTTTTCGGTCAGCGCGCCTTGCAGTTCGAAGTCGACACCCTGGCTGCGAATTTCGCCGGAGGCTTCAGAGCAAGAGGATTGCGGACAATCTGGCGTCACCACGGTGACCGCGCGGTTTTCCTGATCTACACGAAACAGCGCCATGCTCGCGTTAAGGGCACCGTCGAAGTATTCGCCTTTGATGCCGATCTCGTAGTTTTTGCCCACGATCGGTTTTAGTGGTGTACCTGAAGTGTCTTTGGCGCTCTGTGGCGTGAAGATATCGCTGTAGCTGACATAGACCGAGTGGTGATCATCGAGGTCGTAGATCAGACCGGCATAACGCGTAACGTTGCGGGTGACCTTGTAGTCGCCGTCGCCATCACGGTTGTCGTAGTCATACCAGTCCAGGCGGCCACCGAGGATCAGCTTCAGCGGATCGGCGAGGCTCAGGCGGGTGGTCATGTACACGCCATCCTGAGTCGTCACTTCGCGCCCGGTTGTGGTGTGGACGAAGTCGGGTTTGCCCGCACTGAGCGGCCAGTAGAAGTAGTTGAATGGGTCGTAGTCCTGGGTCGTCATGTCGTAAATGCGCTTGCTTGCACCCACTACCAGTTCATGTGTCCGCCCGAACGCTTCAAACGGACCACTGACGAAAGCGTCCAGACCGGCCTGATTCTCATCATTGGCGGCTTGGTAAACCGTGCGCTGCAGCGTTCTGTCGGCGGCCCAGCGTGACTGGTACGAGCCGGAGAACAGTGCGTTCTGTTCGGCGTAATTGGCGTTGATCTGAAGTTTCCAGTCATTGGCCAGACGCTGACGCAGCTCGGCAAAAACGGTGTTGATTTCCTGATCCTTGTTCTCCCAGTCGGTGCCGGGGTTGTACGAACGCGGCAGGTCCAGGTGATGGCCATTCTCGCCAATCATCGCTGAACCCCAGAAGTAGTTGGTCTTGTCCTTCTGATGAGAGAAGCCCAGGGTCAACGTAGTGTCATCGCTCAAGTCAGCTTCGGTAACGGCGTAGAACAGACCGTGGTCCTCTTCCACGCCATCAATGAAACTGTTGGCGTCGCGGTAAGAAGCGACGACACGACCGCGCAGGGTGCCGCTGTCGTTGAGCGGGCTGGAGGCATCCAGTTCACCGCGATAGTCATCCCAACTGCCAGCAGCGCCGGTCAGGGTGACTTTCTGCTCGGCCAATGGACGCTTGCGCACCAGGTTGATTGCCGCTGAAGGATTACCTGCGCCGGTGACCAGACCAGTAGCGCCGCGAACCACCTCAACCCTGTCGAACATCGCCAGGTTAGGCTGGGCGCCGACCGACACGCCGTTATAGCCGCTCGGGATGCCGTCGTACATGAGGTTGTCGATGTCGAAGCCGCGTGACGTATAGGACTGTCGACCTGGACCGTTGGAGTAATTGAGGAATAACCCCGGAGAGGCTCTGACCACGTCGTTGATGCTGGTCATGGACTGATCGTCCATGCGCTGACGGGTAATGACGGTGACAGCCTGAGGTGTTTCGCGCATGGTCAGCGGCAGCTTGGTGGCTGTCGACATTGCGCCGGTGGTGTACGAACTGGAGCCTTCGGTGGTGCTGCCCAATTGGCTTGAGGTGATTTCGCTGGCGCCCAGTTCTACCGTGGTCGGGCTGGATTGCGCCTGCACTTCGCTGCTGTCATCGGCCATCGCCGGAGTCAGGGTGGCCATGCAGATGGCCATTGCCAGAAGATTGCGTGACGGACTGAAACAGTGCAGCGGGGTAGAGCGGGACATGACTAACTTCCTGTTAAAACGATGAGATCAATGCTTATGAGAATTATTAGCATTAATTTTGTCAGGAATTTAAATCACGTAACAGCTTGATACGGAAAATATTTATCAATGGTAGCTGGCACATGGCCTATTCAGATGGAGTTGTAACAAAGCTAGCCAACAATTTGGCGCGGGACGCCTCGACCCTTTCAAGGTCAGAGGCGTATTGCAGGGACAGGGCTCAAGCTTTGTTTTGTAACCACTCGGCGCGGCTCATTTCCCAAATCTCCTTGAGCATAGGCCCGGAGACGAAATGCCCTTCCTGCGTGTCCACTAGCCGCATGCCTTCGCGTTGGGAAACTTTACGCGACGCCTGATTGCCCAGCGCTTTGGGTACCTGCATAACCGGGCGCGCCAGCGTCTCAAACCAATAGGCGTTAATGACCTGACACGCTTCGCGTATGTAGCCTTGCCCTTGCCATTGGGGCGCGAGCCAGAAGCCACGGTTGTTACCCGGCTGATCGTACAGGCTGATGCTGCCGATGCTCTGGGTCGGTTCCGCACTCAAGCGGATCATCCAGTGCCACTCACGCCCGGACGCGATCGCAGGAAGCACAACGTCACGTACATAGGTCAGCGCACCGTCAGCCGGATAAGGCCACGGCACACGGCTGTCGAGGTAACGGACCACTTCCCAGTGCGGGAACAACTGCTGGATTGCAGGCGCATCACTCAGTTGCAGAGGCGTGAGTATCAGGCGGGAGGTGTGAAGAGCAGGAGGGCATTCCATGGCGCGGGGTCCTTAGCGATCGGTATCAGGTATCTCCTGAACACTTTCGCAGAACCTCAGCGCGCCTGTCGAATCTCAGTTTCTTACGCCTGCATAGATAGCAAAGACGTGTGCTAGTGCCCGTACACCGTCTTCAACTGGGCCGCAGTCAACGCATCTTCAAACGGTACGGGCACTGATTTTACCGAACCGTAAAGGTTGCGATAACGCCAGTAACTGCCGTTGTTGGCCAGTTGATAACCGCGCTCGACCACACGCTGGCCATCCAGCACATAACGCAAGGTTTCTTGAGCGGCTTCAGGTGGTGCTGGCAGCATCAGGTCGGCGTTCAGCACACGCATCGATTCATCGATGCATTCGTCGAGGACCGCAGTGACTTGCGCCAGATCCAGAGAACCATCATCAACGCAGCGTTTGCCGCAGCGTCGAATGGGCTGGCTGGTGACTTCGATACGCATGCGGTACAACGCCGAACCGGCAATGTCTTGCACCTGCACCTGATTGATCAGCACAAAACTGCCGCGATCAGGTGTGAGCATCAGTTTCGGCTCGATTACCAAACGTGCGCTGACATTGCCTGCCCCTTGTTTGAGACCGGCGTCCAGCGACGCTTTTTGAAAACGCTGCTGCAACCGCTCCTGCAACGGTATGCCGGCGAGTAGCTCGGCCAGAGGCCGCGACTCATTGGCTGCGGCCTTTTCTGCTTCCCGCTGCAGGCTACCGCTGCCCATCTGAGTGTTGATCAGACTGGCAACGAGCAAGCCCGGCAACCCGACAGCGCCCGAACCTGCGACCAGGTTATGGCTGGAGGACGCGGCTTTTTTCGCGGCTTCGGCGTCGACCACGGTGCTGGCACCGACAAATGCCTGCGGCAGTTGCATGTCGACTTTGACGCCGTGTGTCTGCACGTAGGACGCCGCGCTCTGAGACTTGAAGCCAGTCTCAGGCGCCGGTTTCTGCGCACAACCGCCGAGCATCAGCAGGGCCAGTGCGGTGGCCGCGATCAGTAAACCTTTCATCATTCGAACGGGGTGATCATGTGCTGACGGCTCGTGTCCATCGCCTGATAGAACGCGTTGGTCAGATTGGTATACGTGGGCTCGTCCCACTCGCCCTGAGCGGCCTGTACAACGGCAAACGGCTTGAACCACAGCAGTTTATTGTCAGCCAGGTCGACCACCATGCCTTGGCCGCCCACCTGAGCCATCGGTACGCTGGTAGGCACGATGCTGTAATAGCTTCGGGTGGCTCCAGTGCCCTGGATGTTGATCAATAGCAAACGATCTACGCCATAAGCTGCCTTGATCGGGCTCAGGTCGCGGATGGTATAGCCCTCGCGGAAACTGATTTCCTTGTAGGTCTTCAGGTCCACTGGTTCGTTGATGCGCTTGGCTTTGTAGCCCTTGGCCTGCAACTTGGCAACGATGGCATCTGGCAGTGTATTGAGGTCACGCACCTGCCATTTTTCGACATTCCCGCTGAGCTTGCTGTTCATGCCGGTGTTAATGGCCAAATCCAGAAGCCCCTGATTGCCGGTCAAGACCAGAGCAGGCTCAGGCACTACGTTGATCGCCACGCCGATAACCGGCTCTTTGGCATCCCAGAATTGCTTATCAAGCGCTACCGGTGGTTGAACGTGGGCGCAACCGGTGAGTGTCAGGCAGGCAAGTAACGTCAGGGCTGCCCAGGTGCGAAGCGTGTAAAAAGACATGAATCAAGTCCCTATGATTAAAAACGATGCTGTCTGTGTCGGCAGTAGTGTTGATAACAATAGTGGCACTTTGATATTTTTTTGCGTGGTGGTGATTCCTGACCCTCTCAGTTCCCACGGGTAAGGTGTGACCCGCGATTGTGGCGATGTCGTGGGTCCGGCCGGGCGACGTTCCGCTTTAGCGGGAAAACGGTATCCCTGACAGTCTCGACGTGAAAGCGGGAGAAGCTTTCTTTCAATTACTTTTTCAAAATATTTCGTCACCAACTTCAGTGAACTAACGCTCTTGCAAGACGATCCTTTTCTTTGCGCAGTCAGCGCGACCCTGTCTGCCAGTGCATCTGCACTGAGTTTCAGGTCGGGTCGTTCAACGATAAGGAGCCGCCGTGACCGTTACCACTCAACCCTTATACCGGACCACTCCAAGCCCGCTTCATGCGATCTTGCTGGGCGGTACCGTCCCGCTGTTTCTCGGTGCTTTGCTGAGTGACATTGCTTACGCCCAGACCTACCAGATTCAATGGGCCAACTTTGCCTCGTGGCTGATCGCCGGGGGCCTGCTGTTCTGTGGCCTGGCGTTGTTGTTTGCGCTGGTCAATCTGATCCGTGCGGACCATAAGGCAGGGCGTCCTGTTGCGTATTTCCTGCTACTGCTCGCCACTTGGGCGTTGGGTCTGCTGAACGCGTTTGAGCATGCGAAAGACGCTTGGGCGATGATGCCCACGGGTCTGATTTTGTCGGTCGTCGTGACACTGTTGTCCGTTATTGCTGCATGGACCGGCCTCACCAATCTGCGTTCAGGAGGTGCGGAATGAAGCATTCAGGCGCACTGACTCTTATCAGCGTGGCATTGTTGTTGAGTGCTTGTGGTGGCGACGGAGAAAGCACTCAGGCACGTGGTCCGGATCCGAAGTTGCCCGAGCCGCAACGCACGCTTTTGCCCAGCATGAAGATCGCTGAGCCTGTGGCATGGGGTGATCAGAAGCCCACCGTTCCTGAGGGCTTCAGCATTAGCGCAATTGCGACTGACCTGAGGATTCCGCGGCAGACGCTGGTCCTGCCCAACGGCGATATTCTGGTTGCAGAAGGGCGTGGCGGCAGTGCAGCCAAGCTCAAGCCCAAGGATGTGATCGCCAGCGTGATCAAGGCAAAGGGCAACACGCAGGTTAAAGGCGGCAACCGTCTGACCTTGTTGCGGGATGCCGATGGCGACGGCGCTTATGAGTTGAAGACGGTCTTTGCTGAAAACCTCAACGCCCCCTACGGCCTGGCGTTTGCCGATGGCAAGCTATACGTGGCCAATCAGGATGCGCTGGTCCGCTTCGATTATCAGGACGGCCAGACCAAAGCCAGTGGCGCGCCGACCACGATCACTGAGCTGCCTTCGCAGATCAACCATCACTGGACCAAAGCACTGACGGTCAGCGAGGACGGGCGCACCCTGTATGTGGGCATCGGCTCGAACAGCAACGTCACCGAGCGTGGCATGGAAGTCGAGATTGATCGCGCCATGGTCTGGCAGATCGATGCCGAGACAGGCGCGCACAAGCCATATGCAACGGGCCTGCGTAACCCGACAGCGTTGACTATTCAGCCCGAAACCGGGCAGTTGTGGACGGTGGTCAATGAGCGTGACGAGTTGGGGCCTGATCTGGTTCCGGATTATCTGACTTCGGTGAAGGAGGGCGGTTTTTACGGCTGGCCTTACAGCTATTGGGGCCAGAATGTTGACTCTCGCGCGCAGCCGCAGAATCCGGACAAGGTCGCCTCGGCGATCAAACCTGATTACAGCCTGGGTTCGCACGTGGCCGCACTGGGTGTCGACTTTTCTATCCCGGCCATGGGTGAGAAATTCGCCAACGGCGTATTTGTTGGCGAGCATGGCAGCTGGAACCGTCCAAATCCGGTGGGCTACAAGGTGATCTTCGTGCCGTTCAACGACGGTCGTCCTGCAGGTGAGCCGGTTGATTTCGCGACGGGCTTCCGTGGCGCTGACGGCAAAACCCGCGGTCGACCTGTTGGGGTCACGGTGGACCCGAAAGGTGCGCTGATCATTGCCGACGACCTGGCCAATACGGTCTGGCGAGTGACGCGTAACCGTTGAGCCTGGTGCCCCGAGGTGAGGGATCGCTTCGGGGCGTTTCTGCACGGTCACCCGCAAATAATTGATCTGTAGGAGTGAGCTTGCTCGCGATGGCGTCAGGTCAGACGATGTCTTCTTAACCTATCTATCGCTATCGCGAGCAAGCTCACTCCTACAGAAAAAATTATTTAATTCAGATAGTTATTTTATGTTTGATGAGAGCCGCCGATTCGAGTTTGCTGCGCGACACTGCTATGCAATTCTCGAAGAAGTCGCCATTAACTCAATACTTCCAGGTCACCGAAGCCGTCAGGTTCCTTGGTGCACCGTAGTTAGTGGAGCCCGCCGATTGATACAGCGAAAGCAGGTACTTCTGATCGGTGACGTTATTCAGGTTCAATGACGTGCTCCAGTGTTCATCGAAGTCGTAGCTGCCCATCAGGTCGACCAGCGCGTAGGCCTCCTGTTCAACCCTGCGATTCGTATCGACTTCTGTCCCGCTTTGCCACTGGATGCGAGTCCCGACCCTGGCCTGGGGCATGCCGGGTAGACGGTAGGTCAGGCTGCCGCGCAAGACGTGGTCAGGGATGTACTTGCGTGCTTCATCGCCATCCGCGTCCTCGATCCGCACAAAGGTATAGCCCGCAGCGAGTTCCAGGCCTGGCAATGCCTCGCCGGAAGCTTCCAGCTCGACACCACGGCTTTTGAAGTCCGCACCTCGATAAACGTATTGGCCACCCACGATCTGACCGGTGAGTTCAGCAACGTTTTGCTGATCGGTTTTGAACACCGCTGCGGTGACGGTCAGTCGCTCTTCGAGCAGGCGTCCTTTCACGCCGACTTCAGTGCTTTTACCCTCTAGAGGCTCGATCACTCCGCCACTGGTGCTGCGCACGTATTGTGGCTTGAAGATCTCGGTCCAGCTGGTATAGAGACTCCATTGAGGGGTGAGGTCATACACCAGACCGGTGTAAGGCGTCACTTTACCGTGCACCCGGGTATCGTGCGGCGCTCCATAGCCCGCACCTTCGCCATCGGCACTGAGCATGCGGGCTCCGGCAATCCAGTGCAGATCATCGGCGAGGCTGAACCGTGCACCGGCGAACAGACTTTTCTGACGGTCGCTGAAGAGCTGGGTGTTCAGGTCGTTGGTAAAGTCAAAGGCCGGTTGCACCACGGTGCCCGCCAGGGCGTCCGCAAGGCTGGCGTTGATAAAGCCAGCTGCATCCCGATAGTGGCCGCGCTCCTTATGACGAGTGCGGCCGTAGTTGGCACCGACCGTCAACTCATGTTCGCGCCCCAGAAAATTGAATGGCCCGGACAACTGAGCTTCGCCGATAACCTGGTGTTCGGTACTGGTGGTGCGGTTGACGTAGGCAAAAACGTCAGTCGCCGTTGCCGGGATGGCGTACAGCATCTTTGTGTCCTGATGCTGGCTAACGCCGGTCAGGGTGATCTTGCTGTGCCAGCCGTTATCGAATTCGTGGGTCAGCTCGGCGAAGGCGCGTTTGGTGTGGATGTCCCAGTAGGTCCAGGGTTGACCGATGCTGGAGCTGCGGCTGCTGTAATGAATGCGATTGCCCGCGAAATCGGCGATGGGCAGGGCGCCCCAGGTGCTGCCGTTCGAATAGCTGTCTTGCTGGGAAAAGCCTACGGTCAGCGTGTCGGCGTCGGACAGGTCGAATGCCAGCAGACCTGCCGCTACATTGACCTCGTGGCTGTATTGGTCGAGATAGGAATTACCTTTGTCGTGTGCGGTGATGAAACGACCGCGCACGTTACCGCTATCTGTCAGCGGGCCGGAGACATCCAGGCCCAGGCGACGGTTGTCCCATGAACCGGCACTGGCGTCGATTTTCGCCTGAAACGTATCGGTAGGGCGCTTGCGGACGAAATTCACTGTTGCCGACGGGTTGCCTGCACCACTCATGAGCCCGTTGGCACCGTGCAATACATCGATCTGTTCGAACTCGGTCATGTCCTGATCGCCGAGCAGAACGCCGCCGGAGAACGGCATGCCCATGCCGTCGTATTCGAAGTTATCGATTGTGAAGCCGCGAGAGGTAAAGGCTGTGCGGTCAGTCTCGAATTGTTCGACGGTGACTGACGGTGCGCTGCGCAAGGCTTCTTTGACGCTGTTGAGCTGGAAGTCGTCCATTTGCTCGCGGGTCACAACGGTCACCGCTTGCGGCGTTTCCTTGTCGCTCAGGTCCAGACGTGTGGTGCTGGAAACCGGCTTGCCCTGATAGCCCACACTCTGGAGAGAGTCTTGTGTGCTGCGCGACTGAATCTGCGTGGCGGGCAGGTTCATTTCGTTGGCGACCTCAGGCCGGGCAACGGGCACCAGGTATACCGTTACCGCGTCGGTACGGGCGAAACTATAACCGCTGCCTTGCAGCAGGCCCGCCAATCCCTCTTCGGCCGAGTAGCTGCCAACAACTGCACTGCTGCGCAAACTGGCATCAAGGTTGCCATCGAGCAGGACGTTTTGCCCGGTTTGCTGGCTAAACACCAACAGCGCCTGACGCAACTGTTGCGCCGGAATGTTGAGTGACAGCTTGTCCATGGTGCTGCCAGCGCTGTTGCCTGGCGCGGCATGCGCCTGAACGGCCCCTACGAGCAGCGTGCAGGCGAGTACTGCGCCATGGGCGCCCAGTCGCCACTGCGCGCCGTTTTTGCGTCCAGGATTGTGGTGCTTTGCCATTCAGGTTGTTCCCTATGAGATGCGCACGGATATGCGAACAGCTATCAGTCACATCTAAGACGGATGACCTTTGGCAATACCTGAAGGTGTTTTGAAAAATTTATCGCAGGTTGCTGCCGGGGGCAGAGATTGCCGATTGGAAAAGTATTTTGGGGACCGGCTGCCACCGTGAGGGCGGTATTTCTACCGACCTGTTTTCGGTGACTGTGCCGACCTCTTCCCGGCTGAAGCCGGTCCCTCGTCAGGCCGCATGAATGACGGTCACCAGATCGGTGTACGTCGTCATTCGTACTGAGAGGGCCTTGGAAAGAACATCGAGCATTTGCTCAGGCCGATTCAGATTGAGGATCAGGCTGACTCGTCGTGCTGCAAGCTGCTGGTCAGCGATGAATATTTTGCCTTCGCGCCATCGTTGAAGCTCACTGACGACCGCGCTTAACGGCTTGTCGAAGAACACCAGTCGACCGCTACGCCAGGCGAGGACCTGGTCCAGTTCCGCGCGCTGAATAGCGCCCGTTTGATGGGTGCTGAACCGTAATGACAGGCCCTCTCCCAGATCTGTTTGCTGGCTCGATGTGACCACGCGTACCGTATGCCGACTCACCGTCAGCATCGTTGTTGTGCTGTCGCATGACACGCAGAAATCGCTGTCGTTAGTCAGAATCTGGCCCGCATCGGTTCTGATCGAGAGTTCACCCGCAGGACTGGGCACGACGTTGAAAAATGCCTCGCCCTGCAGCAATTCCACGGCACGCTGTGTTGGGGAAATGTTCAGATTCAGCGCGGTGTTGCCCGCGAGCTCAACGGTGGACCCATCAGCCAGACGCACCGTCCGCCGCTCACCTACTGCGGTTCGCACGTCTGCAAAAGGTGATGCTGCGCCTTTGAGCCAGAACGTCGTTGCGCTCGTGGTGACCGCCGCCGCACAGGCCGCGACGCCCAAACCGACAAAGCGGCGCCGTGATAACCGGGCGCTGACTGCAGGCGGATTCGGTTGGGTGAGAAGGGCAGAGGCGGCCCATAAATTTTCCAGTTGCGCATACGCCTGCGCATGCCGGGGATCAGCCTCAAGCCACTTTGCCAACGCCTCTCGCTCGGCGGCTGTGGGTGATCCGCCATGCATCAACGCAAACCACGTGCTGGCCTGATGGCTGACGTCATCAGGCTGCGCAGCAGATCGGTGAAGAATCGGAGGTTCAACGCTCATAGGTCAATCAATTCAATGCAGGACGGTGCTGGCGCCAGATTGTAATCCAGCATGAGGGCGTAAGTCCGCTGCCCGGTCGTCTGCTCACTCGGGTTCAAGCTATTGAAGGCCATCACTCGGACATCCCTGACTTCAGCAAGTCCAGGGCTCTGACCATGCGGCTGAAAGCGGTTTTCGAAGAAATCCCGAGGCGTTCACCGATCTCGACGTAGGTCAGGCCTTCAACCCGCACCATCAGAAACACCTCACGACAAGGCTCAGGCATGTTCTGAATCACGTCGTTCAAGGCTGACAGTTGCTGATTTGCAATGGCGGCTTGCTCAAGTGTCGGCGTTTGCGGTTCGGCGTCGCTCATCTCCTGCTGTTCGAGCGGCTCGACCTTTCGATGCTCCTGGCGTCGGGTGTGGTCAATAAACAGATTGCGAGCACTGGAGAACAGGTAGGCACGAAAGTTTTCTATGCGCGTACGGCTCATCTGTTCGGACAGCCGGATGAAGGTGTCCTGGGTAAGGTCGGCAGCAGTCTCTTTGCAGCGCAAGCGACGATCCAGGTAAGCCTGAATTTCCCCGCGATGGGCGAGATATAACGCCTTGAGATCTGAGCCGGACATGAAGCCACCTTAACTGGCATGGGAGCAAGCGCGGCAAAATATCACAAATGAGAATCATTTGCTCTAGTTGGTGGGCAGCGTCAGATTCAGGGGTGAGTACTCAGGAATTGATGAGCTCCCGCACGCGGAAGGTGAGGGTGTCAATCGCAAAGGGTTTGGTCAGCACCTGCATGCCGGGGCCCAGCTGCTCATCTCCAATGGCCGCGTTTTCTGCGTAACCGGTGATGAACAAGGTTTTTAGCGCGGGCCTGACCTCGCGTCCGGCGTCGGCCATTTGCCTGCCGTTCATGCCCCCCGGTAGCCCTACGTCCGTTATCAGCAGATCGATGTGGACATCGGAGCGCAGCACCTTGAGCCCGGCGACGCTGTCAGCTGCTTCAATGACTCGATAGTTGAGTTCGCTCAACACGTCCATGAGCAGCATACGAACGGTTGGCTCGTCATCGACGATCAGAATGGTCTCGCCAAAGTCTGCGGGCTGCGCCGATGTTGTGTCCGCTTCCCGGGCATCCTCGGTTGCTTCTCCGTCGTAACGGGGCAGGTAAATGCCAATCATTGTGCCCACACCCACTTGCGAGTGGATGCGTACCTGGCCCCCTGACTGCTTGGCAAAACCATAGATCATTGACAGACCCAGGCCTGTGCCCTGACCAATAGGTTTGGTGGTGAAGAAAGGATCAAACGCTTTGGCGATGATTTCTGGTGTCATGCCGGTCCCGGTGTCCGTGACCGTCAGCGCCAGATACTGACCCTCGGGAATTTCGTGCGTGCGGGCCGCCTCGCTGTCCATCGTGATATTGGCGGTCTCGATCCTGATGCATCCGCCGTCCGGCATCGCATCACGGGCGTTAATGCACAGATTGAGAAGGGCATTTTCAAGCTGACTGGCATCAACCAGCGTGGGCCATACGCTCGGTGCACCGACGATCTCCAGGGCGATGCCCGGTCCGACGGTACGTTTGATGAGCTCACCCATACCCTCCATCAGTTTGTTCACATCGGTGGGGCGGGGATCGAGGGTTTGCCGACGGGAAAACGCCAGCAGGCGATGAGTCAGCGCAGCCGCACGTTTTGCTGCACCCTGCGCCGTCGTAATGTACTTCTCGGTTTCCGCCCAGCGACCCTGAGCGATTCGAGCGCCCATCAACTCCAGAGCTCCGGAGATACCGGCCAACAAGTTGTTGAAATCGTGCGCCAGACCGCCGGTCAACTGGCCGACAGCTTCCATCTTCTGCGACTGCCGCAGTTTCTCTTCCGCCTGCATCAGTTCGACGGTGCGCTCTGCGACACGTTGTTCCAGGGTTTCATTGAGCGCGCGCAGGGCTGCTGTTGCGCGGTCGCGTTCGGCTTCGATGGAACGTCGTCCTTCCACGTCGATCACCACGCCGGGCAGGCTGAGCGGGCTGCCGTCCTCGGCCAGATCAACACGCCCATTCGCTTCGATCCAGTAGTACCGACCATCAGCGCGACGCACACGGTACTGGTGCGCGTAAGCACCGCCTCTGAGGGTGGCTTCATTGATCGCTTGCTCCACCCCTTCCTTGTCTTCAGGGTGAACCGAGGCAATGATCTGTTGCATGCTCAAGCCTTCAAGGCCCAGTACAGGATCAATACCGAACGCTCGGGAGAAAGCTTCGTCGATGGTGAAACGGTCGTTGGGAATATCCCAGTGCCACGTACCGATAATTGCACCGGCGGCGAGTGCCATTTGCACACGCTCCACGTTTTGCCGGGCAACGGCCTCGCTGATGCGTAAACGCTCCTGTGCATTGCGTCGTTCGGTGACGTCACTGAAGATGATTGCGATCTGCCTGTCGGCCAGCTCACCCACGCTGACGGCGCGGACGTCAAACCAGCGCTTGAACGCTTCGGCATAGTTTTCGAACGTAGCGGGTTCGCCGGTTTTAGCGACATGCCCATAGGTTTCGAACCAGAAACTTTCGAGGTCCGGGGCAAACTCGGTGACCCATTTGCCACGCAGATTGACCCCGGCCTGGCGTTCGAAAGCAGGGTTTGCCTCGACAAACCGGTAATCGATCGGCTTATCGTCGGCATCGAACTTCACCTGAACGATGGCAAAGGCAGACTCGATCGTCTCTAGAATCTTGCGGAAACGTTCCTCGCTTTGGCGCAATGCGGTTTCCGCAGTGCGCATCCGTGACAGGTCGAGCATGGCGCCGATCATGCGCACTGCCTGACCGTCAGCATTGCGGATCACGTGCCCACGGTCCAGAACATCGGCGTAGGAGCCGTCCCGACGCTGAAAACGATACTCCTCTGTCCAGCCGCTGCCAGTGCTGTCGATCAGGGCATGGATCGAGTTATAAATCCGTGGTCGGTCGTCGGGATGAATCTGGGCAATCCACCACGCACCCGAGGTGTCGATTGACGTTAGCGAATGTCCGTAGGCCTCCTCCAGCGCTTCATTCCAAAGCACCTGGTTGGCTTGCAAGTCCCAGTCCCATATGGCGTCGTTGGTGGCTTTCGCTGCCAGGCGATAGCGCTCCTGGGTTTCTTCGATGGCGACGCCTGCGAGGTGCTCGCTGGTGCGATCGCGCAGTATTTTGACGAAGCCAAGGTGGACGTTGTCATCGTCATAAAGCGGCATCATCTCGCCGGAGGCCCAGAAGCGCTGATTGCCTTTGCGCAGATGCCAGCGCTCGTCCAGAGCGCGACCTTCCTGAAGCGCGCGGCGCATCTCTCGTTCAATCTGGCCGCTGACCCGGTCCGCTTCGGTGAAGAAACGTTCGGCGGTCTGGCCGAGCATTTCTTCGCTGGTCCAGCCCAGTACCAACTCGGCGCCGGGATTCCAGTCGGTGATAAAACCGGCAGGATTGGTCACGATCATGGCGATATCGATAGCGCTTTCGAAGATTGCTTGCTGGCGCGTTTCGTTGTTGGCAACGGTCGCCTGATCGGCCTCTGGCTCAGCGGATGAATTGCCTGATGCGGCATGCGCGGTGCCCGGTTCAGCCTGCTGCGGTGGGTCGATGCCTGCGTCTTCAAGGGCTTTGCGCAAGCGCACGACTTCAGCCTCAAGCTGTTCTCGAGTCAGGTCTTTCAACGGTTTATCCACTTTCGCATTGTTGTTCCCTGGTCACCGCATCAGATCAGAAGCATTGGGCGTTTGCACGGTCAAACCCGCAGCGCTGCCACTCTCGGCAGTGCGCCTGCGTTCACTGGAAGGACTGCATGGAAGGGCCGCGAATCCGTTTATGACCGGTACACCCTTCGGTCGGTTCCTGGCCTGCCATGAATGACTGAAACCTGTGATATCGGGCCCGCAATAAAGTGCGTGTTAGGCGCGATCCGGGAGAGGGACCGCAGAACGAAAAAACGCCGCTTTCTCTGTATCGAGAAAAGCGGCGTTTTCTTTAGACGAATAAGCAGTGCGGCATGATTCGTCTACTCAATGCTGAACAAACCTGCGCACTTGTTATTGTGCGTTTTTCAGCTTGATCACGTCACCGGAGATAGTGGTGGTGTAACCGCTCAGGATCCAGGCCCAGAACCAGTTTTCCTGGACTTGGGTGTTGATCATCGCATCGCCGCCTTTAGCGTTGATGGCGGAAGTCTGGGCGCGTACGAAGCGGCTGTTCTGGCGGATGGGGATAATGCCGAACAACATCAGGCCGGTGGCGCTTGCCTCACTGTGACCCAGCACGGTGTATTGGTTGCTGTCATAGTGCGGGGATTTGATGGCGGTACCGGTGCAACCTGCCAGGGCGAGACCGAGAACGGCAGATGCGGCAACTTTACTGATGTACTTCATTGAAAACTCCATAGCCTAGAATCCCGGGATCCAATTTCGCGGGGGCGACACTCTAACCGCACCTCTCACAGATTGGAACGATCCTTCCTACAGAGAGCGAGGCCATATAAACATTTACAGCTCTTCATGGGGGCGACCTGGTCGCCCCGGGCTGCCGCTAATTTGCCTGGAGGGACTCGCGAATCGCTGCGGTTTGATCGACCAGCCGAACACTGTCGCGCCCTTCACGTTTTGAGGTGTACAGCGCAGCATCGCCTTGTTCGATCAACGCCGCGAGGCTGACGGGCGGTTGGTCAAACAGGTTCGCGCCGATGCTCAACGTCACCGCCTGGGGCGTGTTGAACGTTTGTGAAGTAGCGTTGTGAAACTGGCTGCGCAGCGCATTGCCCAGTTCAAGAATGCGGTCACGAGAAGCGTTATTGAGCAGAATGACGAACTCGTCACCGCCCAGTCGTGCTGCCAGGGAGCCTTGTGGCAGGTTTGAACGGATCATCTCACTCAGCGTAATGAGCAAGCGGTCGCCAGCGGTGTGGCCGAACAGGTCGTTAACCAGTTTGAAGTTATCGATATCGATCAGCAGCAAAGCGCCGGGTCGAGTGCTTGTGACTTGATCCAGCAGCCGCTGTGCCCGTACTTCAAGGGCGCGGCGGTTGTACAGGGCGGTCAAAGGGTCGCGGGCGGCCAGCCGGGCGATGCGCATTTCCCGGCGATAGCGCTCAGTCCCGGTCATGGAGAGTGCAATAAGCATGATCGCCATCGCCCCTTCAACCAGTGATATCTGAATGATCTCGCCGCGAAACGCCGCAAGGTCGATCAACGTGCCTGGTACCAGAGGCGGTATCGCCTTGGCCACGTAGAACAGGCCATGAATGAGCAGCACATAACGCAGTTGTACCGCCCCGACACTGAGTGATCTGCCGTGGGGGCGCAGGAGCAAGCTGGCTCTTAGTGTGAGCAGGGCCACCAGCAGCGAGTTGGCCACGAGCATGACTTTCGACCACGCCGGATCGCTTGGTAACAAAAGCAGGGCTAGCCAAGCGACTGGGATCAGAAGCCAGGCGCGCGACAGGCGCACTTCGGTAAAACGCGCCACACCCGCGAGGAAAAGCCAGTGTGCCGCCACCAGCAAGCCGTTGGCAAACCAGATGCCGATCAACAAAAAACCGCTCATGCGCAGCAGGGCGAGGGTGGAACCGATGCTGATCGTCGCAAAACCGGCGCTCCAGTAGAGCAGCGAGGATTCACGAACGCTGCGCCATTCGACCGCTAGGTACAAGGCAGCGGCCGCCGCAAGGGCGATGGTAAGGATGAGCAGCGTGGGTGGGTCGAGCGCCATGGACTGACTGGCCTTTCTGGTGAGCGATAAAGGGCGGGATTGTAAGCGTTCGGACGGATTTTTCAGAGCGCTACTGTCGGGTATTGGGCGGTTGCTGGACCAGTGGTGCCATCATCGTGAATTTCCGGGGCCTACAGGTCTCTACAGGAAAGGCGTCGGTAAGGCTGGACGCTGCCCCAATGGCCGGGCGCACCTTGTGGAATCAGAGCGGGAGAGCTTGAATGACCACCACTTTCAAGAGCGGCGATGCCGTTAGCTGGAACTCAGAGGCGGGTGAAATCCATGGCAAGGTGACCAAGGTCCACGTCAAGGATGTTGAATTCATGGGCAAACATCGGCCCGCGTCGAAAGAGCATCCGCAATATGAGGTCAAAAGCGACAAGACTGGTCATCTGGCAATGCATCACGGCAGCGCGCTTAGCCGCCGGTGAGGTGAGTTTCAGATCCGGTTTCTGCGGCCGGGTTCTACAGTGTCGGTACTAACGCTCGGGGCACGCCGTCATCAAGGACCTCCCCGTGGTCCAGACAGCCGCGCTGTCGCGTAGCAAACATGGACCCTGTACGAGTGAGTGGGGGTGCAATCCACATTGCTCGCGATAGCGGTGCATCAGACAGGACGCTATCGCTGCCTCGCGTTGCTCGTGAGCTCCTACAGAAACGCATTCCCAATCAGGTATTTTGTTTGATGAGTGTGGTTGATGCCGGGAATGAACTGACCTTGACGCTGCAACTAGAGGCCGAGCCTTTGCTTGAGTTCGGCCTCATTCCAGACGCCGCTGGCGGGTCCGCCGGGCAGACCTTCGTTGGCTCTGGCCAGCGGCAGCATCACTGGAATGAACCCTGCGTCGCGCACCAGCCTGGCGCCTACCTCGCGGGCCTTGTCGTCATCGGCAAAGGTCGGGATCGCTTTGTTTTTGCCCGACTGGCTTTCCATGGACGCGTAACCGATGGCGTTGAACGCCCGAACCAGATGCACGTCCGGCAGATACTCCCGGTCGGCTGATGCCACGCCTTGGTCAAGCGCTTTGCGTCCTGTGTCTCCATCACGACCGCTGAAGGGGTTGCTGGCGCTGAGCACCACTTTGCCGTTCAGTTTGTCCTTCAGTTGTTCTGAAAGCGTCGGCATTGCTCCATAAGGAACCGTCAAGACGATCACATCACCCCATGCGGCGGCATCACTGACCGAACCCGCTCGTGTGTTGGGGCCTGCGGTCTTCACCAGGTCGGTAAGTTCTGTGGGGTGCCGTGAGGAAAACATGACCGAATGGCCTGCTTTGGCCCACAGCGTGCCCAGCGTTCCACCGACGTTACCGGCACCGATAACGCTGATCTTGAGGGGCTCGGCCAGCACCTGGCTACTGAACAGGACAAGACCTGCGAACGCTGACAAAAGGTGTCTGAACATATTCTCTACTCCGGTTTGGAAAGTCATTTATCCACCCTAGTAGAGGCAACCGCGAAACGAAAGCTGACATGGGGCCAGCGCCGTCGCGCAGTCGGGCTTTAAGCGCAGGGCCTTGCCACTTCACGTGCAGCCATTGGCCGCGCCAGGCTCAGCAACCCCAGTAATGCCAGTCCCGCGCCTACCCACAATGGGGCTCGCAGGCCATAACCGGCGTCGATGGCGGTGCCGCCGCCCCAACTGCCCAACGCCAAGCCAGCCGTGATCACCGACGTGTGCAGGGTGTTCACCAATGCACCGGGCTCTGCGGCTTTCATCACTCGCGCGACCATTGCCGGGTTGAGCGCCACGCCCGTCAGGCCCAGTGTGATAAAGCAGGTCAGGTTCAACCAGAGGTGATCGCCCGCCAACGCAAAGCCGCTTAATGCCAGTACCAGCAAAAGCAGGCCCCAGCCCAGTGCGGGGAGGGTGTAGCGATCCGCAATGCGGCCCACAACCATGTTCCCCAGCAAGTTAGCGACGCCATACAGCGCCAGTAAAGGCGCCACGTGGCCTGGCGCGATGCCGACTTCTTCAATCAGGATCGGGGTGCAATAACTGAATGCGGCAAAGGTGGCACCGATAATCAGTCCGCTGGTGATATAGGCGCCCCACAGGCTGCGGTTTTTCAAGGCGTCCCATTGATGGCTCAGTGCCGGTTCGCTGCCAGCTTCACTGACGGGCAAGCGTGCTGCGGCAAGTACGCTGCAGATCAGTGCCAGCAACACGACCAGCCACGAACTGGCTCGCCAGCCAAAATGCTGCTCGACCCAAGCGGTCAATGGCACGCCGGCAACCGGCGAAAGCATCAACCCTGCCAGCACCACTGACACCGCTCTGCCGCGGAACTGCGGCGCAACCAATCCGGCACAGACGGTCATGCACAACCCGATACAGGCGGCGCTGGACACACCCATGAGAATTCGCGCCAGGGCCAGCACCGTGTAGCTCGGAGCCATGGCGGCCAGAATACCGGCAGCGACATAGACCGCCAGTAGCCCCACCAATGCGCGCTTGTTGCTGATGCCACGGCTCAGCAATAACACCGTGACCGGAGGCCCACCCAATGCCATGCCCAAGGCATAGAACGCAATCAGATTACCCACTTGCGCCAGGCTGACCGAAAAAGCATCGGCCAAGGCTGGCATCATCCCGGCAACCATGAATTCGGCAGTTACCAGAGAGAAAATCGTCAACCCCAGCAGGTAGACAGTGGAGGGCAGTTTGGCGTGGGCGGTCATGGGCGTCTCAGGTATTCACAAAGGCCGCTACCCTAGGGATTGTTGATCAAATGGTCAAATAACTGTTGGGCATAGGGTCATGCTTTGGCGTCCAGATGGAGCCGTGGCCTTTGCTAGACGTCTGCCAAAACTCCTTTCAACAACAAGTGCTCAACCTCTGGCGTGCGCTGGTTGATGGCTCCCAGGTAATCGATTAGTTCCGCTGCCCGGCTGCCGCGCAAGCCCGCCGTCGTGAGGTTGCCGTCACGTACATAGGTGTAGAGCCCTGACACGGCGAAGGCTTTCAGTTGGGCAATGTGTTTGCCTTGGGCTTCCTGTGTGGCCGTGAATAACGGGCTGTCGAAAAAACGGCGTCGGGCCAGCGGGCTTTCGAACGCTATCTCCATGATTGCAAGCTCCGCCCGCGCGGGCACGGCGTGATGAGCGACATTGGGTGCAGGTGGGTGCATGCCGTCGTTGTTGAACGGTTGGCACAGGTGCAAGGTTAATTTCAGCACCTCATCGGCATGGGCCAATGCCTTGGCCAGATCGTTACTCAGGTAGTCGTGCAATTGCGCGAGACTGGTGCGAGGACTGAAGTGCACATGGATGCGATCCAGGCGATCCGGGCCGTTGAACCTGTCATCGTTCAGGCGGTTAACCAAAGTCGTCGAACCTTTCGGCAAATCGTAGGCGAGGGTTTCCTCGAACATGTTCTGTTCGTCAGAGAAGAGTATCGAGCTGGCTTGCTGAAACTGCTTCTGGTCCTGGGCTGAAGCGAAGCCGATCTCGACTCCGCCATCCAGTTCGTAATCGGCTATTTCCTCAACGCCATCGGCCAACGGCCAAAGATGAGCGTCCTGATTTCGGGAAAAGTGGTGCTGGATATACAAACCGAGCCCGGGCAGCCGGGAGCAGAGCGGGCCATGCACATCGCGCCAGTAGGTGGCGAAGATTTCATGGGGCACGCGCTCGCGTCGTTTCACGGTGGTATAGCTGTTGATCTCGATCATGATTCACCTCAAGCAGGAAAATATTCGCATGAAGGTGAGAGTGGGCCTGTTTTCAGTCGTTCGGTTTATCTTCAGGTAAGTGACGCCCCGGTCTTCCCACCGATATGTCGCTTGGCAGACGTACTTGCAGGCGCTTACTGAATCTCGCAAAGTCCGCTTTTGCGCTTCCTTCTATGGCGTATTGCCAGGAAACCCTACCTTGAATCGTCTCGATCATATCCAGCTCATGGCCGCTTATAACCAGTGGATGAACGACAAGCTGTGTGTCGCTGCCGCCAGCCTGCCGGAAGAGGCCTTGAGCACGGACCGCAATGCATTCTTCGGTTCAATCATGGGCACGCTGAACCATCTGCTGGTGGGCGATACCCTCTGGCTCAAACGCTTCGCACGGCATCCGGCAGGGTTTCCGGCGCTGGATGTAGTGCGTGCCCTGCCTGATCCCGAAGCCTTGAATGAGCAGGTCTATAGCAGCCTGGCTGAACTGGCGGTGCAGCGCACACGGGTTGATCAGGCAATCATCGAGTGGGCCGCCGGGTTGCGGGAGGCCGATCTTGATGTGGTGCTGGGCTACACCAATACTGCGGGCATTCCGGCAGCACGTGATTTCTATGGATTGTTGATTCACTTCTTCAATCATCAGACCCACCACCGCGGGCAGGCGACGACGCTGCTGACGCAGGCGGGCGTTGATGTCGGTTCTACCGATCTGTTAGGGCTGATTCCGGATATTGGCTGACACGCTGGCTCGCCGAGTACGTTGTCGGTGGACGGCATAAGGCCATTCAGCTAATTTTGCGCGGTCGTCAATAAGGCACCGTTGTGGTGCGACGGATCCACGACCCTCATTATTAAAGGACTGAAACCTGCCAATGAAACTCTCTGCTTTGATTCTTCCTGCCATCGCGCTGTTTACAGCTGCCAATGCTTCAGCCGCCACAGACTCGCTGGCTGATTTCTTGAGCTGCGGCACCCAGTCGTTCCCGGTGGTTACGCAAGCACCGTTCAAGTCACTGGTTTCCAGCAAGCAGGAAAACGGCCATATCACCCTGCAGGGCGGCACCAAGAGTGAGATGGGCCAGCGCTGGGTCTTCGATAAGCCAGTGGTGGTTGGCGCTTTGTCTTTGACGGGTTTTTTCGCCGAGGATATGGATCTGATGGGCTCGCGCATCATCAATTGGGGGTTCTATGTTCAGCAGTCGCCTGAGCAGGTCGTAGCGTCGCTGAAGAAAGAGCACTCTCTGGCGCTGTTGTCGGCCAACGGCGTGTTTGCCCGGCCGGAAATCTGGTCCGAGAAGCAGTCGAAATGGCTGCCCGAGACCTCAGGTGATACCGCTGGCAAGCTCGTCACCGACACCTCCGAGCGGATCCTGATGGTCGAGCCTGCGCCTGCCGACCTGGCCGGGGGCAGCAAGGGCATGTTGACGTGTTCCATTCAGGGAAAGGTCAGCGAAGCGGCCTTGAAGTCGAGCCGTCCAGATCTGCTTTAAAACCTCCTGATGTCTGACAGGCCGTCATGCAGGTTCAGGTGGCGGCTTGATGATCAACCGAGTCATCTTGAGTTTCCGCTTCTGAGCGGTTGTTTGAACATCTCCACTACTCTTACCTTTCTTCAGCAGAGCATGAGCTCTGTAACGCTCAGCGCAGAATAAAAATAACGTACGGCGCACACTGCAGCAGCGCGAGCCGCATATGGCGCTCTGCAACAGGGAACTCGATGCCTCGACAGACGCTCGTAGTAACCGGATTTACCGGGACACGCCTTGTCACCGAGATCAAGGCCACTCGAAGTCAGTTGATAGCTTGGACATAAACCCAAATTTTATTCGCACTGCTCGCTTGGATGCATCGCACTAATGAGGCTGCTTGATGAACACCCTATCGGCGAGTGACCGTGCGCAACTGTTGCGTGAAACCACCGCGCAGTTCTGGCGGCACATTGTACCTATTGTGCAGATCGCCTTCTGTATTCACCTCGTATTGTTCGTACTGTTCTGCGCGCTGAAAGTAGTTTCGCTGGCTGTCGGTAACGGCCTGAGCATTCTGGCTTATGTGGCCTGCCTCACTGCCATCCGTATGGGGCGCTACAGCTTTGCCGGGATGGTGATGAGTGTGGAAATCATCCTCCACGCGCTGCTGGCGACCTGGGTGCTGGGTTGGAACAGCAATTTTTACTTCTACCTTTACTGCGTTATTCCCATTATCGCGTTCAGTTTTCAGAGTGCGCGGCGCCCACGGTTAATGCTTAATCTGGCCATTCTCGTCGTCTCGGTAGGCGGCTTCGCGTTGCGTGGGCAGATGGGCATCAATTCCGGTGTGGCGCCGCAGTTGCTCGAGGTGTTCGGTATCGTCAATGTCCTGACCGCCATTGGCGTGCTATTGCACGGCACTGCTTTGTCTGTGCGCTTTACGCGGTCTATGCAACTGAACCTGTTTCACACCGCCAATCGCGACAGCCTGACCAACCTCTATAACCGGCGCAGGGTGATGCTCGGGGTGCGGCAACTGGCCGACTCGGTACCGTCAGCAATCATCCTGCTGGACATCGACCACTTCAAACAGATCAACGACCGCCTGGGGCACGAGCAGGGCGACCTGATCCTTCAGCGAGTCGCAGAGGCCATCAACAGCAACGTACGCGCCACCGACGTTGCTTCCCGTTGGGGCGGCGAAGAATTTCTGGTGCTCATGCCCGACACCTCGGCGCAGGCTGCCCAGGCAGTGGCAGAGCGCATCCTGCGGCGTATTCGCGAATGGGTGGGACAAGTGGACCATGGGCCGCTGGTAGTCACTGCGACCCTGGCCGTCAGCGAAATCCGCCCGGCAGAAAGCTTCGAAAGCGCCCTTAACCGCGCCGATCAGGCCCTGTATCAAGGCAAGCAACAGGGGCGTAACCAACTGGTTGTGGCGGGTTGAGTGTGCTGAGAGCTGATCGGATCGGTTGAACCTGCGGCGACTCGTGAGCTTGAGGTGTAACCCGTTACTTTGCTTTGCTTTGCTTTGCTTTGGATTTTGATCTTGATCTTAAGCGCCCCGTTAAACCACGCTGGCCGTCCGCAGATTCTGAACCGTGGGCAGCCCGGCAAGGATGCCGGGTTAGCCGCACAGGGCCATGGATGGCCCATTGCGGCGGCCCACGGCT
>NZ_LOHG01000005.1:208254-267946 GCF_022790535.1 Pseudomonas maioricensis | reverse complement strand
CGTTTTGCTTACTTTTGCGCCTCAAAAGTGAGGCGCCGTAAGGGCGCAACCAATAGCAGCCGTAACCTCAAAAACGGATGTACACACAACCACCCGCGACCTGAACAAAGACCGAGGCGCACCCATCGCGGGCAAGCCTCGCTCCAACAGGTGAGCGGTTACGGG
The DNA here is from genome assembly GCF_022790535.1 of Pseudomonas maioricensis. GTDB lineage: Bacteria > Pseudomonadota > Gammaproteobacteria > Pseudomonadales > Pseudomonadaceae > Aquipseudomonas > Aquipseudomonas maioricensis. Next base: position 267,781 of record NZ_LOHG01000005.1, on the reverse strand, counting down.
CGAACATAGAATCTCCCGCGTCACCAGACAGTGGCCGACAGAACACTCAACTGATCACGTGGGAAACTGCAGCGCATTGGTCAAGTCACCCATCGGCGATTGCCCGCGAGCAACCATCGCGCTGTCTCGCTCCTTGAGACCGTTGAGCTTCTCCAGCCCGTGAACCCGAGTGATCAGACGCAGAATCGAGGCCGTATCGTAGACCGTATGATCGACCGTGCCCTTACGCGCGAAAGGAGAAACCACCAACGCAGGAATCCGCGTACCCGGCCCCCAACGATCGCCCTGGGGTGGCGCTACGTGATCCCACCAGCCGCCATTTTCGTCGACAGTAATGACAACCACCATGTTCGCCCATTGCGGGCTGTTGCGCAGCACCTTGATGACGCGGTCGATATGCCGGTCACCTGCGGCGACATCCGCGTAACCCGCGTGCATATTCAGATTGCCCTGAGGCTTGTAGAACGTCACCGCAGGCAGCTTGCCCGCCTCAGCATCGGCAAGGAACCTGTTGCTGCTGGCCTCATCGCCCAACCCGCCATCGCGCAGCCGTTTTTTACGTTCAACCGGGTTCTGCGGGCCTTGCTGCACGAAGTAATTGAACGGCTGATGGTGGTACTGGAAGTTAGGTATTTTCGGGATCCCTGTGGAATCCTTGAACTCATCAAGCGTGACCTGCCAGGCACCTGCATACCACGCCCAGTCGATGTTCTTCTTCGACAGCTTGTCGCCAATGTGTTCGTGAGTCTGTGGCACCAGCACGTTGGGCAAATCCGGCATGGAATAGTCCGGCTTTGCCGGATCACGTAGCCAGGTTGGCCAGAACGGTGGGGCGAGGGTATTGACCGCATAGCCATCGGGCGTCAGCGCGCTGGGGCCGAATTGCGGTGGACCGGTCATGGCACTGGCCGGAGACTGCTCCAGTGGCTTGAGGCGCGGGTCCTTCGGGTTGTCGCTTTCCAGGCGGGCAATTTGTGATTTCGCCACCGAGTTCGCAGCATCCGGGTACGTCGGTGCGGTGGCGGCAATCAGATACTGGTGGTTGAGAAACGAGCCGCCAAAGGCTCCCTGGAAGAAGTTGTCACAGAGTACAAACTCCTTGGCGACATCCCACAGGCGCAGCGAGTACTGGCTTTGTGCGTAGTAACCCATCGGCAGGCCACCCGCATCGGCCCAGGCAACGAAACGGTCATTCTTGCCGCCGTTGATTTGCATCTGATTCTGATAAAAAACATGCCACAGGTCCCGGGTGACGAGGCTCAGCGGCAAATCTTCGCCATTGATACCTTTGAGCGGGAAGGGCGCATTGGGCAGGTTTTCCTGAAACTGACCGCCAGCGGGGTAGCTCACGCCGTCAACCGTTTGCGGGCCCACTTGCAGAACGCCGCCCCAGGCCGGAGGCAAGGTTTTCAGCAGCGAGCCGTCGCGGTCACGTTGTTGATAATCGCCAGGCTTGAGCGCCGACAATGGCTTCTGCACCCCAGGGAAGTTACCGAACAAATTATTGAAACTGCGGTTCTCGGCGTAAATCACCACGACGGTTTTGACATGCTCGCGCAGCGCCTTGTCCAGTGCCGCACCTGTGAGGGGGGCGACTGGAGCTGACGAGGATTTCTGAGCGGTATCGCAGCCGCTCAAGGCGATACCGGCACCTAAAGCTGCCATCCCTCCCAGAAAGCGACGGCGACTGGGGTTGTTTTGCGAGGCATCGTCGGGTTTATCGCTCATGTGAACTACCTGCCTGGGCTAAGTGTTGCTAAATATTTCAGGCGAGCGTATCGACGCTATGTGACGGTATTACTACAGCAGGCCTGTTGCAGGCTTCTCGCAGGGTTCAGATACGCGGGGCTGTGTAGCGATCGATAATCCGCTGGATTTCACCGGAGACTCTCATGCGTACCAGTGTGCGCAGGATTTTTTGCGTCGGCAGATCAGGGTCATTGCGCACGATGCAACCGGCGGGCTGCTCGCTGATTAACGAGATGGCTTTCAACTGTTTGCTGGCAGGCAGGTCGCGATTGAGCCAATCCAATACCAGTTGGCTCGACACCGCGTAGTTATAGCGTCCCGCGGCCAGCTTTCTGAGGGTCTGCTCCTGATTGCGGGCATCCTCACGTACCAGTTGGTGATTGTCGAATAGGTACTGCAGGTCCGGATAGTTGTAGCCCAGCACGGTGCCAATGGTTTCGTTGTCGAACTGGCCCGGGTAAGGCCCTGCGGCGGTCTCGGCGGAGGCGATCAGCAGGTCACGTTGATACAGGATCGGCAGGCTCCAGAAGTAGTCGCCTGACAGGTGGGGCACCCAGGCTTGCGCCGCGTAGCAACGGATGTCGACTTCGCCGCGCTCCAGTGCTGCCTGCACGCGCAGGCGCGGCAGCACGTGATACTCGGCTTCGCGACCCACCTGGCTGGCCAGGCTTTGCATGATGTCGAACAGTATCCCGGCTGTGGGTTGATAGTCCTCCAGTTGAACCAGTGGCATCGACCAGCTTTCAGCCACGGAAAATCGCAGTGGGGGCTCGGCAGCTCCGGCGTTCAGGGTAAATAGCAACAGTACGCTCGGTATAAGCCGACTTCTACGCATGGGAGGTCCCTCAAGTGCGAGCCGCGAATGAGGCTCTTAAAGACCCGACTACTGCGTGGCCTTACGTCCATTTGCACAGCTTAGTCAGATTAGACGAGGACACCAGATGCAATTTTGCCCCTGCTCCGCTAGCATTAGCGGTCTTCCGCTTCCCAGTTGCGACGGTTTTCCATGAGTTATCAGGTTCTTGCACGTAAATGGCGTCCGCGCTCGTTCCGCGAAATGGTCGGCCAGACCCATGTGCTGAAGGCCCTGATCAATGCGCTGGACAGCCAGCGGCTGCACCACGCCTATTTATTCACCGGCACCCGGGGCGTAGGTAAAACCACGATTGCGCGGATTATCGCCAAGTGCCTCAACTGTGAAACCGGCATTACGTCGACGCCTTGCGGCACCTGCTCGGTGTGCCGGGAGATCGATGAAGGTCGTTTTGTCGACCTGATCGAAATCGACGCCGCGAGCCGCACCAAGGTCGAGGACACCCGCGAGCTGCTGGATAACGTGCAATACGCGCCGAGCCGCGGACGCTTCAAGGTCTACCTGATCGACGAAGTGCACATGCTCTCCAGCCACTCGTTCAACGCGTTGCTCAAGACCCTTGAGGAGCCGCCGCCGTACGTCAAATTCATCCTCGCGACGACTGACCCGCAAAAGCTGCCAGCGACGATACTGTCGCGCTGTCTGCAGTTCTCACTGAAAAATATGACGCCGGAGCGCGTGGTCGAGCATTTGACCCATGTGCTGGGCGTCGAAAACGTCCCGTTCGAAGACGATGCACTGTGGTTGCTGGGGCGTGCCGCCGACGGCTCGATGCGCGATGCCATGAGCCTTACCGATCAGGCCATCGCCTTTGGCGAAGGCAAGGTAATGGCCGCCGATGTGCGGGCCATGCTCGGTACGCTGGATCACGGCCAGGTGTTCGATGTACTGACCGCTTTGATCGACGGTGATGCCCGCAGTCTGCTGGAAGCCGTCCGCCACCTGGCCGAGCAGGGCCCTGACTGGAACGGCGTGTTGTCGGAGATTCTCAACGTATTGCATCGCGTGGCGATTGCCCAGGCATTGCCTGAGGGTGTCGACAACGGCCATGGCGACCGTGATCGTGTGCTTGCTCTGGCGCAGGCATTGCCTGCCGAAGACGTACAGTTTTACTACCAGATGGGTTTGATCGGCCGGCGCGATCTGCCGTTGGCGCCAGATCCTCGTGGCGGCTTCGAAATGGTCCTGCTGCGGATGTTGGCGTTTCGCCCCGCAGACAGCAGCGATGCCCCGAGGCAGCCACTAAAGACAGTGGGAATCAACCCGGCCACAGTTGATTCCGCACAACCAGTGGCCGGTGCGACCGCTGTCGCGCCGGTAGCAGTTGCTCCTGTGCAGGCTCCCGCTCCGGTTGTTGCTGAGCCAGTTGCTGCTCCGATTATCGAGCCGGTCGTGCAAACCCCCGCGCCGACTCCCGTTGCAGCTGCGCCAGAACCTGAGCCAGTTGCAGAAGTCGACTTGCCATGGAACGAGCCCAAGGCGTTGCCGCCGGTAGATGAAGAACAACCTGAACCCGAGCCGGTTGCTACGCCTGCTCAGGAACTGGTTGCCGAGCCGGTACTCGACACCGTCGCCGAGCAGCCTGAACTCACGCCGATGCCAAGTCCTGCGCCAGCCAGTCCGGTGCCGGATGCGCCGGAGGTTGAAGCTCCACAGCCTGAGGCCTTCGCCGAGCAGGCCGTGACTCCCGCAATGCTTGAAGCCATTCCCGATGCTTACGTTCCTGCGCCGATGGACCGTGACGACGAACCGCCACCGGACGACGATTATGTCGAGCCGGATGTGGATATCGATCCGGCGTCCTACAGTTATCTGGATGAACTCGCGCACGAAACCGTGACCGAAGAGGTCGAAGCTGAACCGGCCCCGGCGTCAAAACCGGCGACGGGCCTGGCAGCTGAATGGCTGGACATGTTTAACAAGTTACCGATTTCCGGCATGACCAGCAGCATCGCATCCAACTGCACACTGGTCTCGATGGACGGCGATAACTGGTTGCTGCATCTGGATCCAGGGCACAGTGCCTTGTTCAACGCGACCCAGTTGCGCCGTATTAACGATGGCCTCAATCAATTTGCCGGGCGCACGATCAACCTCAAGATCGAGTTGATCAAACCCGAACAGGAAACCCCGGCCCAGGCGGCTTCGCGGTTGCGTGTCGAGCGTCAGCGGCAGGCGGAAGCGTCGATCCATGCTGATCCGTTCATCCAGCAGATGCTTGAACAGTTTGGCGCAGTGATCCGGGAGGATACGATTAAGCCCGTGGATGCCCCGGTTGCTCAGACTCATTAACTGACGGTGGGATGCCGACTGGTTTCCCCACCCGCTAACATAATCAACTTTCGAGGAGATATCCCATGATGAAAGGTGGCATGGCTGGCCTGATGAAGCAGGCGCAGCAAATGCAGGAAAAAATGGCCAAGATGCAGGAAGAACTGGCCAATGCCGAAGTCACCGGCCAATCGGGCGCAGGCCTGGTCAGCGTAGTGATGACCGGTCGCCATGACGTCAAGCGCATCAATCTGGATGACAGCCTGATGCAGGAAGACAAGGAAGTGCTGGAAGACCTGATCGCTGCTGCCGTCAACGACGCAGTACGCAAGATTGAACAGGCCAGCCAGGAAAAGACCTCCAGCATGACAGCAGGCATGCAATTGCCTCCAGGCATGAAGCTGCCATTCTGATTGCAGGTTGTACCCCAAAATGCCAGGCCTTGTGCCTGGCATTTTTGTTTGTGCAAAAAAGTTCGGGTCGTCCAGAGCCTGTGGGAGCGGTGCTTGCCCGCGATAAAAGCACCGCAGATATCAGGTCAATCGCGTCCAGCCTTATCGCGGGCAAGCACCGCTCCCACAGATAAAGCGCGTTTCACCTGTGGGAGCAGGGTTTGCCCGCGATGCAGGCGCTGCGGTCGTGCAGATGAGCCCGATTGCTTTCCTCGCGGGCGAGCCTCGCTCCAACAGGAGACGATCTTTTGTGGGAGCCGGGCTTGCCCGCGATGCAGGCGCCGCGGTCGTGCAGATGAGCCCGATTGCTTTCATCGCGGGCGAGCCTCGCTCCCACAGGAGACGATCTTTTGTGGGAGCGGTGCTTGCCCGCGATGCAGGCGCTGCGGTCGTGCAGATGAATCTGATTGATTTCTTCGCGAGCAAGCTCAGCTCCCACAGATAATGCTCATCAGCATCCAACCGAACGTCACTGGCTTCAGAAGGTCTGCTTCTGCATACCCCATAGAATTCATTTCCAAGGAGCCGCTTTGATGACCCAAGAATTGATTCTTAACCAGCGAATTGTCCTGGCCTCCCGTCCGACCGGTGCGCCGACCCCGGAAAACTTCCGTCTGGAGCGTGAAGCACTGCCGGACCTGCAGGAAGGGCAAGTGCAGTTGCGCACTCTTTACCTGTCTCTGGACCCCTATATGCGCGGGCGTATGAGTGACGCACCGTCCTATGCCGATCCGGTCGAGATAGACGACGTGATGGAAGGCGGTGCTGTCAGCATCGTTGAGCAGTCGCGTAACCCAAAGTACAAGGTCGGTGACCGCGTGGTTGGCCAGACGGGCTGGCAGACTCACAGCATCAATGATGGAGCGGCGCTGCAGCTCATCCCGAAAGACTTGCCAAGCGACTCCATGGCTGTCGGCGTGCTAGGTATGCCGGGTATGACGGCCTACATGGGCCTGATGGACATCGGCAAACCGCAGGAAGGCGAAACGCTGGTGGTCGCGGCGGCGTCGGGTGCGGTGGGCTCAGTGGTAGGGCAGGTCGCCAAATTGAACGGCTTGCGAGTTGTCGGCGTAGCAGGTGGTGCGGACAAGTGCCGTTATGTGGTTGATGAGCTGGGCTTCGACGCCTGTATCGACCACAAGGGTGACAATTTCGCCGAAGAATTGAAACAGGCTTGCGGCAAAGGCATCGACATCTACTTCGAACTGGTTGGCGGCAAAGTCTTCGATGCTGTGTTGCCGCTACTCAATCCCAAGGCGCGGATTCCAGTGTGTGGCGTGATTGCTCAGTACAACGCCCAGGGCGTGCCTGAAGGTCCGAACGACTTGCCACTGCTGTTGCGCACGATACTGACCAAGCGCGCCCGTATGCAGGGTTTTATCGTGTTCGAGGAATACGGCCATCGTCACGAAGAGTTCTTCCGCGAGATGACGCCACTGGTCACCGAAGGCAAGATCAAATTCCGTGAAGACGTGGTGCAGGGCCTTGAGCAAGCGCCAGAAGCCTTTATTGGCCTGCTGGAAGGACGCAACTTTGGCAAATTGGTGGTTCACGTCTCGGACGCATGACGTAACCCTTGATTGACGCTGCTGGCAGGGCGCGGGTATAAACCGCGTCTTGTGTTTTTGTCGGACCTTTCTCCATGAGCTTCAGCCCACTGATTCGCCAACTGATCGATGCCCTGCGCACCCTGCCAGGGGTCGGTCAAAAAACCGCGCAACGCATGGCGCTGCAACTGCTTGAGCGTGATCGCAGTGGCGGTTCGCGGCTGGCGTTGGCATTAAGCCAGGCGATGGAAGGGGTAGGGCATTGTCGGCAGTGCCGAACCCTGACCGAAGACGATCTGTGTCCGCAGTGTTCGGACACCCGTCGGGATGACACCCTGCTGTGCGTGGTGGAGGGGCCGATGGATGTCTACGCGGTAGAACAGACTGGTTATCGTGGTCGCTACTTCGTACTCAAGGGGCACTTGTCGCCGCTGGACGGGCTTGGTCCGGAGGCCATCGGCATTCCGCAACTGCTGGCACGTATCAACGAACAGGGGACTTTTACTGAAGTCATTCTGGCCACCAATCCGACTGTCGAAGGCGAAGCCACCGCGCACTACATCGCGCAACTGCTGACCAACAAAGGCCTGATCACTTCACGCATCGCCCACGGTGTACCGCTGGGTGGCGAGTTGGAGCTGGTGGACGGCGGCACGTTGGCGCACTCGTTTGCAGGGCGCAAACCGATCGCGTTGTAAATGCCTGACGCTTAATCAGGCCGCGCTGTCTCGTGGCAAGCACAGGACCTGTAGGAGCTGCCGAAGGCTGCGATCGCGGTCTGTCAGGATAAATGCATCGCAGCCTTCGGCAGCTCCTACAGAAAATGCATTTTAATCTAATTTGTATGTTGTTCAGTGGGAGCGAATTCATTCGCGAATGAATTCGCCCCCACAGGGATCCTGCATCACCCTTCAAAAGTTGGGTAATGCATTAGGTCGAGCAGCGAATTACTCCGTCAGCCCGAAACTCGTCAGGCAAAACGTAGGAATCTGCAGATCTTGCAGGCGCTTTGAGCCGCCGAGTTCCGGCAAATCAATAATGGCCGCTGCTTCGTGAATTTTCGCGCCCATACGGCGGATCAAATTGGCAGCCGCGATCAGCGTTCCACCTGTGGCGATCAGGTCGTCGAACATCACCACCGAGTCTCCGTCGCATAAGCTGTCGGCGTGCACTTCAAGAAATGCTTCGCCGTATTCAGTCTGATAACCCTCTGACAGCACGTCCGCAGGCAGTTTGCCTTGCTTGCGAAACAGGATCAGCGGCTTGTTGAGTTCATAAGCCACAATCGAACCGATCAGAAAGCCCCTAGCATCCATCACACCGATGTGACTGAAATCCGCCTCGATGTAACGTTGCACGAAACTGTCCATCACCAGTCGAGTGGCTTTAGGGGATTGGAACAGTGGGGTGATGTCGCGAAAGATAACGCCCGGCTTGGGAAAGTCCACGACCGGGCGAATCAGGGATTTGAAGCTGGCTTCGTCGAAAATCATCAGGTGGTCCAGGGCTGGAGGTTTGAATCGATTGCCTAGTCTAAAGGCGCCAGCTCCGGATCGCACCCTCAGCTTTCGACAGCGCCACCCGCCAGTGCGCACAGCTGGATCGGATCAAGGATCCTGATCTCTTTGCCTTCTGCAGCAATCAGTTCGTTCTGCTGGAAGCGGGTGAAGACCCGCGACACTGTCTCCACCGCGAGGCCCAGGTGATTACCAATCTCGTTGCGCGACATGCTCAGGCGGAACTGGTTGGCCGAAAAGCCCCGGGCACGGAAGCGCGCCGACAGGTTGACCAGAAACGTCGCGATGCGCTCGTCTGCGGTTTTTTTCGACAGCAGCAACATCATTTGCTGATCGTCACGGATTTCCCGGCTCATGACGCGCATCAACTGGCGGCGCAGTTGTGGCAGCTGCACGGAGAGTTCGTCCAGACGCTCAAACGGGATTTCACACACCGAGGTGGTTTCCAGCGCCTGAGCCGAAACCGGATAGGCTTCAGCGTCCATGCCCGACATGCCCACAAGCTCGCTGGGCAAATGGAAACCGGTCAGTTGCTCTTCGCCACCGTCACTGATATTGAAGGTCTTCAGTGCGCCCGAACGTACCGCGTATACCGAGCCGAAAGTGTCACCCTGACGGAACAGGAACTCGCCCTTTTTCAGCGGTCGACCGCGTTTGACGATCTGGTCCAGAGCATCCATGTCTTCGAGATTCAAGGAGAGCGGCAAGCACAGCGGAGCCAGACTGCAATCCTTGCAATGGGCCTGGGTATGAGCGCGTACTTTGACTGGCTCGGGCATCACTTTATTTCCTTGTGGTAATCACACATAAGTCATAAGGGTAACTCACCAGTGACTACTCAGGCCAGCGCCGAACTGCCGCAGGGCTATCAAGCTTTGCATGCAGCGGTCGATAGTTTTGGCATCACCCGCCTTCTCAAACAGGTCCCCGCTCATGTGGTCATCCGCTCTTACCGCCATCAGCCGTGCTTTCCTGACGGCCAATGCGGCTGCACAGAAAAGCGCCGCTGAAAAGGCCGCGCCACAGAGTGCCGCCACCATACCGACCTCCCAGAGCGCAGAGGTCAGTCTTTCTGCGGCCGGTCTGGCGAGGGCGGCGTTATCCGGCTCGACCAATACTGATATCAAGCAGAGTGGCTTGCCAGACTCGGTGCAGAAAATCCTGAATTCTGTGCGTGACTCTCAGAAAAGGCTGGCGCAATCGAACAGCGAGTTGCAGGCGACCCTCAACGACAAGTCGCTCAATCCCGATATGCGCCAGGCGAAGGCGGCTGCACTGCAGACCGTTTCTGCCATTTATCAGCGTCAGATCAGTACTTCGGCCAGTGACCTGTCTTCTGTGATGAACGCGCTGCAACTGAAATCGGCCGACAAAGCCAAGGCAAGCATGCTGATGCTGGCCAAAATGTAAGCTAGCGGCCCATCCTGCAGGAGCTGCTCATATCACCCGGGAAAAGCGCTGACGATTCTGTTCGGTCAGGTACGCGTCGAAGACCATGCATACCGAGCGAGCCAATAGCCGGCCGGCGGGCAGTATCGCGATGCCCGTTGCCTCAAGAGCGATCAGCCCGTCGCTGGCCATTGTCGTGAGCTGCGGCCATAACTCGCGAAAATAAGCCCGGAAGTCGATATCGAATTCCGTTTCAATGTCGGCAAACCGCAACGTGAAATGACAGACCAGTTGTTGAATCACCGCTCGGCGAATGCGGTCGTCCTGATTGCACACCAGGCCGCGTTTGGTCGCCAATTGGTCGCTGGCCAGCAGGCTTTGGTAGTCAGCCAGGTCGTTGCTGTTCTGGCTGTACAGATTGCCGATCTGGCTGATCGCTGAAACGCCCAGACCAATCAGGTCGCAGTGGCCGTGAGTGGTGTAGCCCTGAAAATTACGTCGCAGGGTCAGTTCTTCCTGAGCGATCGCCAGCTCATCATCCGGCAGGGCAAAGTGATCCATACCGATGTAGCGGTAACCGGCTGCGGTCAATTGCTCGATCGTGTGTTCGAGCATCTGCAATTTGGTTTCGGGGGAGGGCAGGTCATTGCTGTCGATACGCCGCTGCGGCATGAAGCGCTCCGGCAGATGAGCGTAGTTGAACACTGACAGCCGGTCGGGTTGCAGGGCGATGATTTCTTCTACCGTCCGTGCAAAAGCCTCCGGCAACTGTTTGGGCAGCCCGTAAATCAGATCGATGTTGACTGAGCGGAATTGCAGGGTACGTGCGGCATCAATGATTGCCTGGGTTTCTTCCAGGCTTTGCAAGCGATTCACCGCGCGCTGAACCTGAGGGTCCAGATCCTGCACGCCGAGGCTGACCCGGTTGAAGCCCAGTTCGCGCAACAGACCCATGGTCGACCAGTCAGCTTCGCGCGGATCAATCTCGATGCCATAGTCGCCGGAGTCGTCGTCCAGCAGGTTGAAGTGCTGGCGCAGGAAACCCATTAATTGGCGTAACTCATCGTGGCTCAGAAAGGTCGGCGTGCCGCCGCCAAAATGCAGCTGTTCGACGACCTGGCCAGGATCAAGGTGGCAGGCAATCATCCGCATTTCATGCTCGAGCCGCTGCAGATAGGCCTGGGCGCGACCGCGATCCTTGGTAATGACTTTGTTGCAGGCGCAGTAGTAGCAAATGTTGGCGCAGAACGGGATATGCACGTAAAGCGACAGCGGGCGGACGGCCTTGCGGCTGTCGCGCAGTGCATGCAGCAGGTCGAAGGCACCGACCTGCGTATGAAATTGCACTGCTGTGGGGTAGGAGGTGTAGCGTGGTCCCGCCAGATCGTAGCGGCGAATCAGATCAGAATCCCAACGGATGGCGTCGAGCATGTTGGCGTTCCCTGGGGCGGCTGGCAGTAACGGTCAGTCTAAGGAAACGCGCTTGCAGTTCTTTTGATATGGGTCAATGGCCCATCAACCAGTGCTGATGCGGGCCAGGCAGTGTCCAGAGTCCGAACATGATCACTAGCAGGCCGCCCGCCATCCGGACGCCACGCTTGCGCAACAGCGCGGTAGTCCGTTGCGCCGCAAGGCCGGTTGCCAGTAATACCGGGCAGGTACCGATGCCGAAGGCCAGCATCAGCAAAGCGCTGTTGATGGCATTACCCTGGCTCGCCGACCAGAGCAGGGTGCTGTACACCAGACCGCAAGGTAACCAGCCCCACAGTCCGCCCAGCAGCAACGCGCGCGGCAAGCTCGACACCGGCAGCAGTCGATTGGCGACAGGTTGAATGTAACGCCACAACCAGCGGCCAAGGCCTTCGATACGGGTCAGGCCGCTCCACCACCCGGCCAGATAAAGGCCCATGGCGATCAGCAGCAACGCGGCCACCACGCGCAATGCCAATGCGCCGGGGCTATTGGCGACTGCCCAGCCCGCCAGACCGGTCAATAACCCGGCGCAGGCGTAGCTGCAAATTCGCCCGAGGTTGTAGGCCAACAGCAGCCTGAAACGTCGGCTGCGTTGCTCATTGGGAATGGCCAGTGTCAGCGCGCCCATCAGCCCGCCGCACATGCCCAGGCAATGCCCTCCGCCGAGCAGGCCGAGGATCAGGGCGGAGACCAGGAGGGGGGGCAGGTCAGTCATGAGTCCGCTCATCACAGATAAAATGACTTTCCGAACTGAAATGCTTTCTCTGTAGGCGCTCACGAGCAACGCGAGGCAGCGATAGCATTCTGCCTGACACACCGCCATCGCTGCCCTGCGTTGCTCGTGAGCTCCTACAAGAATGTCGGCCAGACCTAAACATCAGACTCATCTTTCTTCCTTCCCGCAACCTCATCAACTGCCGCCTGATGTTTCGGGTCCTGGTCATCAAAAAGAATGCTGTGCGCCGGGCCTTCCATGTCGTCGTATTGGCCGCTGTCCACTGCCCAGAAGAAAATATAGATAGCCACGCCAACCAGCAGCAACGCCGCCGGGATCATGATATAGAGCGCTGGCATAAAGCCTCCGAAGCAGGCTGCCGATGAGGTTCTGAGGTGGACGGCATGCGGGTCAGGCGCAACGCATTGAGGACCACCGCCAATGAACTGATGGACATGCCCACCGCAGCCCAGATGGGGGTGATCCAGCCGAGGGCCGCAAAAGGCAGCATGAGGCCATTGTACAGCCCGGCCCAGAGCAGATTCTCAATGATCACCCGGCGTGTCCGGCGCGCCAGACCAAAGGCTTGAATCAGTGCTTGCAGCCGGTTGGACAGCAGGACCGCGTCGGCACTGGTTTTCGCCAGGTCAGTCGCCGAGCCCATGGCGACACTGATGTCGGCAGCCGCCAGGATTGGTACATCATTGACGCCGTCCCCGAGCATCAGGACTTTGCGCCCTTGCTGCTGAAGCTCTTGCAGGACTGCCAGTTTGGCATCGGGATGCAGGCCGCCGCGGGCTTCGTCGATACCCAGTTCGGCAGCAACCTGAGCAACCATCGGCGAGCTGTCGCCTGACAGCAGCAAGGTTTTCCAGCCGCGCGCCTTGCAGTCCTGCAGCAGTGCGTGTGCATCTTCACGCAGTCGGTCATCAAGTACGAACCAGGCCAAAGGCCCCTCGCGGTCGCCGAGTAACAGGTGCTGGCCGGTCTGATCGGGCGCTGGCGGGATGTCGCTGGCGCTCAAGGCGCAGACAAACTCCGGTTGCCCGATTCGTAGTGTTTGTCCGTTGACGACACCCTCAAGCCCCAGCCCCGCTCGGCTGAAGACCTCCTCGGCAGCCACAGGTGCGCGGCCGAAGGCTTTTGCGATGGGGTGCTCCGAACGATTCTCAAGCGCGGCTGCGAGGCGCAGGCAGCTGTCTGCATCCAGTTTGCCCAGCGGCTTGATACTGCGCAGCGCCAGCCGTCCTTCGGTCAGGGTTCCGGTTTTGTCGAAAATCACCGTGTCGATCTGATTCAAGCCTTCCAGCACATGGCCTCGGATCAGCAACAGTCCCAGTGTGTGCAGGGTTCCGGTAGCGGCTGTCAGCGCTGTCGGGGTGGCCAGCGACAGGGCGCAAGGGCACGTCGCGACCAGCATCGCCAGTACGATCCAGAACGCCCGCGACTCATCGATCTGCCACCAGACAAGCCCGATAATTGCAGCGGTAATCAGTGAGAACAACAGGAACCACTGCGCAGCTTGATCAGCGATTTCCGCCAATCGGGGTTTTTCCGCCTGTGCGCGCTCCAGCAATCGGACGATGGCTGACAGGCGGGTTTCGTGCCCCAGCGCGAGCACTTTCACGGTGAGCGTGCTTTCGACGTTCAAGGTGCCCGCCGTGACCGCATCGCCAGGGTTGCGCGGCTGAGGCAGGTACTCACCGGTCAGCAACGATTCGTCGATGCTCGATAGACCCTCGAGGATTTTGCCGTCGGCGGGCAGTACAGCACCGGGCTGCACCAGTATCTGATCACCGAGCTTCAATTCGCTGAGCAGGATACGTTCGCTCTGGCCCTGTTCATTCAGGCGCAGGCAGGACGCGGGCAGCAGATTGACCAGTTGCGCGGTGGCCGCCGCAGTGCGCTCGCGAGCGCGGCGTTCCAGGTAGCGTCCGGCCAGCAGGAACAGGGCGAACATGCCCACCGCATCGAAGTACAGCTCGCCGTTACCGGTGATGGCGGTCCAGATACCCGCGACATAGGCACTGCCAATCGCCAGGGATACGGAAACGTCCATGGTCAGATGGCGGGTGCGCAGGTCACGCATGGCCCCGCGAAAGAATGGCTCGCAGCTGTAAAAGACGATGGGCGTCGTCAGAAACATCGCCACCCAGCGCAGGATGGTGTGCATCTCCGGGCTGAGATCCATGTTGAATTCCGGCCAGGTGGCCATGGTCGCCATCATCGCCTGGAACCACAGCAGCCCGGCCACACCGAGCTGGCGCAGGGCCTGACGATTTTCATCAGCCAGTTTGGCCGCAGCCCGGTCAGCCTGATAAGGGTGCGCGACGTAGCCGATATTGCGCAATTGGCTCAATAGCTGGCTCAACGGCATTTGGCCGTCGGACCAACTGACGTGGAGCCTGTGGTTGGACAGATTCAGACGTGCTTCAGCGACGGCGGGCAGGGTGCGCAGGTGGCGTTCGATGAGCCAGCCACACGCCGCACAACTGATGCCCTCTATCAACAGTGTCGTTTCTGCCTGTTCGCCTTGATGCCGCACGAACGGTGCCTGCACCTCAGCGCGGTCGTACAACGCCAGTTCGTCCAGCAACTGCGCAGGCAGTGTTTCCGGATTGGCGGACGCCTGGCTACGATGGCTGTAATAACTTTCCAGGCCACCGGCAACGATCGATTCAGCGACCGCCTGACACCCTGGACAACACATCGCCCGGGTTTTCCCGAGCACGACGGCATGAAAGCGACTGCCAGTCGGGACGGGCAGAGCGCAGTGGTAGCAGGGGATAGGTGTGGTCATGGCGGTACAGCAAGTCCTGCGGAAAGGGAGCAATCGATGGATCTGTAGGAGCTCACCGAGGTTACGAGGCCAGCGATAGCGGGGTGTCAGACAAACCGCCATCGCTGGCCTCGTAACCTCGGTGAGCTCCTACAGAATTGGGTTCAATTCATTAGATTGCATTTTTAATCAAAACCGCCAAGCGCTCACTTCCTCAAATCTTCCGCACCCTGAATCGCTTCATCGCCCAGTGCAAGGTCTTTGTCGTGGCTGATCAGTTCTTCTTCGAACAACCGCCAGGTCTGGCCATTCTCGCTGCCCAGCAGCTCAACAAAACGCCGGCCCTCGACTTTGTCGGTCAATTGGCCGATGTAGCGATCCGGTTCGGTAGCGCTTTGGGTCAGGAAAATTCTGCGGTCTTTCTGCGGTTGGGTCGGGGAGATCAGGTTCAGCTCAAGCGTTTTCGGTTTGCTGTTACCGCTCAGGCGAAGGTCGGCTTCACCCGTCAGTTCGTCCAGACGCACATGGGCTTTGAGCTTCAAGGTCTGGGCCAGCAGTTCGCGGTCAAGTGAGCGATTGATACCTTTGCCGGCCTCGTAATAGTTGTCGTTGACCAGGTTATCCGGGTTGTTCACCGCGATTGTCACCATGGTCAGCGACAGGGTGACCGAGCAAGTCAGAATACCAATCAGGATCCATGGCCAGATGTGCTTGTACCAAGGGCTTTGCGCAGTTGCGACGGACATGGGTTGCTCTCTTTAACGAACTTGCGGGCCGATAAACCGGCTCTTGGTTTCTGCGTGAGCATCGCCGTCTGCATCCTTGAGGATGAAGATCACCTCGTTGGTGCTCGATGGCAGTTTTTCGGGCGCGATGGACAGCTCGACCGGCATGCTGAAAATTTCTCCGGCAGGCACTCTGAATTCACGACGACCCTGCAGTTTCAGGTCAGGCAAGCCGGTGGCATCCAGCACGTAGGTATGATCCACCTGGTCCTTGTTCATCACTTTCAGGCTGTAGACGTTCTCGATTCGGCCTTCGGCGTTTTCCCGGTACAGGACGCGGTCCTTGCTGACGTCAAAGCCGACGAGCGAGCGCATGAAGAACGCCGAAGCCAGCAACCCGATCATTACCAGCAGCACCGCCGCATAGCCGAGCAGCCGCGGTCGCAACGTGTGGGTGACCTGACCGGAAAGGTTGTGCTCGGTGGTATAGCTGATCAGGCCGCGCGGGTAGTTCATCTTGTCCATGATGCTGTCGCAGGCATCGATGCAGGCGGCGCAACCGATGCATTCGACTTGCAGGCCGTCACGTATGTCGATGCCGGTGGGGCAGACCTGCACGCACATCGTGCAGTCGATGCAGTCGCCCAGACCTTGTGCCTTGTAGTCCTGTTCTTTTTTGCGCGGGCCTCGTTTCTCTCCACGGCGTGGGTCGTAGGACACGATCAGGGTGTCCTTGTCGAACATCACACTCTGGAAGCGCGCATAGGGGCACATGTAAATGCACACTTGCTCACGCAGCCAGCCGGCGTTGCCGTAAGTTGCCAGGGTGAAGAAGCCAATCCAGAAATACGCCCAGCCATCCGCCTGCCCGGTGAACAGCTCAGTGACCAGATCGCGAATCGGCGAAAAGTAGCCGACAAAGGTCAGCCCGGTGGCGAAACCGATCAGCAGCCACAGGCTGTGCTTGGACAGTTTGCGCACAAACTTGTTGGCGCTCATGGGGGCCTTGTCGAGCTTGATACGCTGGTTGCGATCGCCCTCGGTGACCTTTTCGCACCACATGAAAATCCACGTCCAGACGCTTTGCGGGCACGTGTAGCCGCACCACACCCGGCCCGCGTAGACAGTGATGAAAAACAGGCCGAACGCGCTGACGATCAGGATGCCCGACAGGAGGATGAAGTCCTGCGGCCAGAAGGTTGCGCCAAAAATGTAGAACTTGCGCTCCGGCAGGTTCCACCACACTGCCTGATGTCCGCCCCAGTTCAACCAGACGGTGCCGAAGTAAATCAGAAACAGCAGAGCGCCGCCGAGCATGCGCAGGTTGCGGAACAGACCGGTGAAGGCGCGGGTGTAGATTTTTTCTCGCGAGGCGTAAAGGTCGACCGTCTGATTGTCTTTATTGGACGGCGGGGTGACGTTGACGACAGGAATGTTGTTGCTCATCAGTGTGTCCCACGGCAGTGGAAAAATGCCTCAGCCAGTACGTGCCGACTGGGGTCAGTAGCGTCCTGTTATAACGGCAATGATACGCCTGCAGGCTCGGTTAGTGGATCGCAGCGAATCCTGGCGCAAACAGGTGTAGAGCGTGCTGATTCGGGTCAATTGATTTGCAGTTTTTTTGCGGTATGTGATTTCCCTGTGGGAGCCGAGCTTGCTCGCGATAAGGCTGAATGCGATCTAAAGTGAAACGCGTCCAGCCTTGTCGCGGGCAAGCCCAGCTCCCACAGGGAAGCGCATTTCAATTCAGAATCACATGTTTGCAAAATGAACTGACCTTACTCAGCCTTCTCCCCCTGCGACAAGCTGTAAACATACGCCGCGAGGATGTGCACTTTGTCATTGCCCTGAATCGCTTCCTGAGCAGGCATCTGCCCCTGGCGACCGTAACGGATGGTCTGCTGCAGTTGCGCGTAGCTTGAGCCGTAGATGAACGCGCCTGGATGAGTCAGGTCTGGTGCACCCAGTGCTTGTGTGCCTTTGCCTTCCGGGCCGTGGCAGGCTACGCAGGTGGTTGCATAGATTTTCTGGCCAGCGACCGGATCAGCTTTGGCGTCTTCCGGTAATTTTCGACTGCCCAGTACGGTCAATACATAGGCCGAAACGTCACGTACGCCTTGTTCCTTGATTGCCTCGCCCCAGGCAGGCATCACCGCATGGCGGCCGCCCATGATCGTGGCTTTGATGGTTTGTGGCTCACCGCCCCAGCGCCAGTCATCGTCCGTCAGGTTGGGGAAGCCATAAGCGCCTTTGGCGTCGGAGCCGTGACACACCGAACAGTTGGAGGCGAACAGGCGGCCACCCATTTTCAGGGCCTGCGGATCCTTGGCGACTTCTTCGATGGGCATTGAAGCAAACTTGGCGAAGATCGGGCCAAATCGCGCTTCGGAGCGTGCCATTTCCTTTTCCCACTCGTGCACGCCGGTCCAGCCTGTCTGGCCGTCGGAGAATTCGATTTGCTTCTCGGTATTCATGTAGCCGTAGCCCGGCCAGACGCCTTTCCAGTTACCTAGCCCGGGATATAGCACCAGATAGCCCAGGGCGAAAATGATCGTGCCGATGAACAGCATGAACCACCATTTGGGCAGAGGGTTGTCGTATTCCTCGATGCCATCGAAGGAATGGCCGACGGTTTCTTCCGTGGCTTCGTCGCGCTGGCCCTTGCGGGTCGACAGCAATAACCAGGTCAGGGCGAAGATGGTGCCGAGGGTCAGAACGCTGACGTAGAGACTCCAAAAGGTACTCATTGCTTGCTCCCGGATGCTTTTTCCTGCTCGACTTTTTTGATCGCTTCGGGGTCGTCCGCGAAGGGCAGCAAGGTTGCGTCGTCAAACTCTGACTTACGCCGGGGGCTGAATACCCAGAGCGCCAGACCGATAAAGGCCACCATCACCACCAGGGTGCCCAGGCCACGAATCATCCCGATATCCATCAAGATCACCGTTTGCTTTTGATGATGGTGCCGAGGCCTTGCAGATAGGCCACCAGTGCATCCATTTCGGTTTTGCCTTTCACGGCTTCCTGCGCGCCGGCGATGTCTTCGTCGGTATAGGGCGTGCCCAGAGTGCGCAAGACTTGCATTTTTTTCGCGGTTTCCTTGCCGTCCAGACGTTTCTCTACCAGCCACGGGTACGCAGGCATTTTCGATTCTGGTACCACGTTGCGCGGGTTATACAAGTGCGCCCGGTGCCAGTCATCGGAGTAACGTCCGCCGACCCGCGCCAGGTCGGGCCCGGTGCGTTTGGAACCCCACAGGAAAGGGTGATCCCAGACGCTTTCACCCGCGACCGAGTAATGGCCGTAGCGCTCGGTTTCGGCACGGAACGGACGGATCATCTGCGAGTGGCAGCCCACGCAGCCGTTGGCGATGTAGACGTCGCGCCCTTCGATCTCCAGCGCGGTGCGCGGCTTCATGCCTTCCACCGGCAGGTTGGTCACGTCCTGGAAAAACAGCGGGACGATTTGCGTCAGCCCGCCGATGCTGACGGCGATAACCATGAAGAAGGCCAGCAGGCCAATGTTCTTTTCGAGAACTTCGTGCTTCATCAGTGAGCTCCCACAACGGCGATCTGTGCCGCAGCTTCAGCCTCGGTGGGGTCCGAAGCACGTACGGTACGCCAGACGTTGTAGGCCATGAACAGCATGCCGCTGGCAAAGAATGCACCGCCGACCATGCGCACGATGTAACCAGGATGACTCGCCTGCAGGGCCTCGACGAAAGAATAGGTCAGCGTGCCGTCATCGTTGATGGCCCGCCACATCAGCCCTTGGGTGATGCCGTTGACCCACATGGACGCGATGTACAGCACGGTGCCAATCGTGGCGAGCCAGAAGTGCGCATTGATCAGGCCGATGCTGTGCATCTGCGGTCGACCGAAGACTTTGGGAATCATGTGGTAGGTCGCGCCGATGGAGATCATTGCCACCCAGCCCAATGCACCCGCGTGAACGTGGCCGATGGTCCAGTCGGTGTAATGGGAGAGGGCATTGACCGTTTTGATGGCCATCATCGGGCCTTCAAACGTCGACATGCCGTAGAACGCCAGGGACACCACCAGAAAGCGCAGGATCGGGTCGGTGCGCAATTTATGCCAGGCGCCGGAGAGCGTCATCATACCGTTGATCATCCCGCCCCAGCTTGGCGCGAGCAGAATGATCGACATCACCATGCCCAGTGATTGTGCCCAATCTGGCAGGGCGGTGTAGTGCAAGTGATGCGGACCCGCCCAGATGTACAAAGTGATCAGCGCCCAGAAGTGCACGATGGACAGACGATACGAGTAGATCGGACGCTCAGCCTGCTTGGGCACGAAGTAATACATCATGCCGAGGAAGCCGGTGGTCAGGAAAAAACCCACCGCGTTGTGGCCGTACCACCACTGAATCATGGCGTCGGTGGCACCCGCGTAGGCTGAATAGGATTTGAACAGGCTGACCGGTAGCGAGATGTGATTGACGATGTGCAGCATGGCGGTGACGACGATGAATGCACCGTAAAACCAGTTGCCGACATAAATATGTTTGGTCTTGCGCTTGACGATGGTGCCGAAGAACACCGCGCCATAAACGATCCAGACAATCGCCAGCAAAATAGCGATCGGCCATTCCAGTTCGGCGTATTCCTTGGTCGTTGTGTAGCCCATTGGCAAGGTGATGATGGCGCTGAGGATGACTGCCTGCCAGCCCCAGAATGAAAACGCGGCCATGCCATCGGAGATCAGTCGGGTCTGACACGTGCGTTGCACGACGTAATAAGAGGTGCCGAAAAGAGCGCAGCCGCCGAACGCGAAAATCACCAGATTGGTATGCAGCGGTCGCAGACGTCCGAAACTGGTCCACTCCAGGCCCAGATTCAGCTCCGGCCAGACCAGTTGCGCGGCAATGAAAACGCCAAGCCCCATGCCCAGGATGCCCCAGACAACCGTCATGACGGCGAACTGGCGGACCACCTTATAGTTATAAGCGGTCGGACTGATTGCTGTGCTCATTATCAGGTTCCACGGTTTTGACTATTTATTAGTATGAAAACCGACGCAGACATGCTCTGCGGCCGTTTCAGGCAAATTCCGACGCGAAGCGTAAAGGAAAAACCTGTCCCGGTGGACAGAAAGTTACTGGAGGGTACAGGACGGGTGAAATTGACTGCGTGAGTGACGGACATTTGCGGCATGCCGGGCACTAAGAACAGCCCTGGTTCGTCAGGCCGTTCAGCGTCTGCAGAGCACGATGTCGGACACGTTCCTTTCACTTGGCCTGTGGCCAGCCATCGCCAGTCCACTAACAGGCAAGCTTAGTCCCGAAAGACGGGAGAGGAAAGGGTGGAGGTCGCTTAGCTGGAACGCTATCCCTGTGGGAGCGGTGCTTGCCCGCGATGCAGACACCGCGATTTTGCAGGTGAACCGAGTTGCTCTTATCGCGGGCAAGCACCGCTCCCACAGGGATAGCATCCCAGTTCAAGATCTGTGTACTGCTGAATAAGGGAAAGACTGCTGAGTAAAGGGACCACCGCACCCTGTTGCAGGGTGCGGCGTTGAAGGGGTCCACAATGTTGCTCTATGTGCTACTGCGCTGCTTTAACCACTTCGACGGGTTGATCAGGACCCTTCGACAGGCTGTAAACATAAGCGGCCAGCAGCTGTACTTTGTCATTGCCCAATAAATCGGCCTGAGCAGGCATATGACCTTGGCGACCAAGACGAATGGTCTGCTGCAACTGCGCCAGGCTGGTGCCGTAGATGAAACCGCCCGGCTGTGTGAGGTTTGGAGCGCCCATGACTTCGGTGCCTTTACCCGTTGCGCCATGACAGGCTACACAGGTAGAGCTGAACACTTGCTGTCCGGCGGCCAGATCCGCCTTGTCATCGGCGGGCAGTGGCAGCCCCGCCAGTGAGTGGCGCACGTAAGCTGCAACGTTCTTTACGCCTTCCTCGCCGATGACCAGTCCCCAGGCTGGCATGGCTGCGACCCGACCCGCCATGATGGTGGTCTTGATCGTGTCGGCAGAGCCGCCCCAGCGCCAGTCGTTATCCGTCAGGTTCGGGAAGCCGTAAGCGCCTTTGGCGTCCGAGCCATGGCAAACCGAGCAATTGGAAGCAAACAGACGGCCACCCATTTGCAGCGCTTGCGGATCTTTGGCGACTTCCTCCACTGGCATGGCCGCAAATCGGGCAAAGATCGGCCCGAAGCGGGCATCGGCCTTGTCCATTTCCTTCTGCCATTCGTTGACGCCGGTCCAGCCGTCTTCATAGCCGGGGGCGATGCCTTTCCAGTTACCCAGCCCCGGATACAGGATCAGGTAACCCACCGCGAACACCAGCGTACCGGCGAACAGCATGAACCACCATTTGGGCAGCGGGTTGTCATATTCCTCGATGCCATCGAAGCTGTGCCCCATGGTCTGGTCGGTACTGCCTTTGGTTTCGCCCTTGCGCGTGCCGATCAACAGCCAGGTCAGGCCGATCAGGCTGCCAATGGTCAGCACGCAAATGTAGGTGCTCCAGAAGGTGGTCATGGCTGTTTACTCCGCACAACAGGCTGCTCTTTTGAAAGTTGCTCGATAACGGGTTTCGGCAAAGGCTCGTCGGCGAACGGTGCGAGGCGGGCTTCGGCGAATTCAGCGTTGCGTCGACTGCTGAACACCCAGAGCGACAGACCAATGAATGCAATGGCCACGACCAGAGTGCCGAGGCCGCGTAGATCTTGAATATCCATGGCTCACCTCTTGCTCTTGATCGCAGTGCCGAGCACTTGCAGGTAGGAAACCAGCGCATCCATCTCGGTCTTGCCCTTGAGGGAGGCAACCGCACCGCTGACATCGTCATCGGTGTAAGGCACCCCCAGAGTGCGCATGGCCTTGATCTTGGCTTCGGTGTGGCTGCTGTCGACTTGCTGCGTGACCAGCCATGGATAAGCAGGCATTTTCGATTCCGGCACGACGTTGCGCGGGTTGTATAAATGCGCACGGTGCCAGTCATCCGAGTAGCGTGCGCCGACTCGTGCGAGGTCCGGGCCGGTGCGCTTGGAGCCCCACAGGAACGGATGATCCCAGACGCTTTCGCCCGCCACCGAATAATGGCCGTAGCGTTCTGTCTCGGCGCGGAACGGACGGATCATCTGCGAATGACAGCCTACGCAGCCTTCACGGATATAGATGTCGCGGCCTTCCAGTTGCAGCGCGGTGTAAGGCTTCATGCCTTCAACCGGTTTGTTGGTGACGTCCTGAAAGAACAGCGGGACGATTTGAGTCAAGCCGCCAATGCTGACGGCCAGCACCATCAGAATCATCAGCAGGCCAACGTTTTTCTCGATAGTTTCATGTTTCATGGCGAGCTCCTCAGGCCATCTGCGCAGCGGCGGCAGCTTCGACAGGGTTGGAGGCCCGCACGGTGCGCCAGGTGTTGTAAGCCATCAGCAACATGCCCAGCAGGAAGATCGCGCCGCCTGCCAGGCGCACGATGAATCCGGGATGGCTGGCCACCAGTGCTTCGACGAAGGAGTAGGTCAAGGTGCCGTCTTCGTTGACCGCACGCCACATCAGGCCTTGGGTGATCCCGTTGACCCACATCGACGCGATGTAGAGCACGGTGCCAATCGTGGCGAGCCAGAAGTGCGCGTTGATCAGGCCGATGCTGTGCATCTGCGGGCGACCGAAGACTTTCGGGATCATGTGGTACAGCGCGCCAATGGAGATCATCGCCACCCAGCCCAAAGCACCGGCGTGCACGTGGCCGATGGTCCAGTCGGTGTAGTGGGAGAGGGCGTTGACGGTCTTGATTGCCATCATCGGACCTTCAAAGGTCGACATGCCGTAGAACGCGAGAGACACGACAAGAAAACGCAGCACCGGATCGCTGCGCAACTTATGCCAGGCACCTGAGAGGGTCATCATGCCGTTGATCATGCCGCCCCAGCTCGGCGCAAGCAGGATCAGCGACATCACCATACCCAGCGACTGCGCCCAGTCTGGCAGGGCGGTGTAGTGCAAGTGGTGTGGCCCGGCCCAGATGTACAGGGTGATCAGCGCCCAGAAATGCACGATGGACAGGCGATAGGAGTAAACAGGACGTTCGGCCTGTTTCGGCACGAAGTAGTACATCATCCCCAGAAAACCCGCCGTCAGGAAAAAGCCCACCGCGTTGTGCCCGTACCACCATTGCACCATCGCGTCGGTCGCACCGGAGTACAGCGAGTAGGACTTGGTCAGGCTGACCGGCAGCTCCAGGTTATTGACGATGTGCAGCACGGCAACAGTGAGGATGAACGCACCGAAGAACCAGTTACCGACATAAATATGTTTGGTCGTGCGCGTGGCCACGGTGCCGAAAAACACGATGGCATAAGCCACCCAGACAATCGTGATCAGGATGTCGATGGGCCATTCCAGCTCGGCGTATTCCTTGGAACTGGTGTAACCCAGCGGCAGGCTGATGGCCGCCAGCAGGATCACCAATTGCCAGCCCCAGAAGGTGAACGCTGCCAGCTTCGGCAGGAACAACCGGGTCTGGCAGGTCCGTTGTACCGAGTAATAGGAACTGGCGAACAGCGCACAGCCGCCGAACGCGAAAATCACCGCGTTGGTGTGCAGTGGACGCAAACGACCGAAGCTCGTCCAGGGAAGATCGAAGTTCAATTCAGGCCAGACCAGTTGGGCGGCGAGAAAGACGCCGAGGCCCATCCCGACAATTCCCCAGATCACCGTCATAATGACGAACTGGCGGACCACCTGATAGTTGTAGGCGGTACTGTTAGTTGTGTTCATTTAGTTATATTTCCCATCCAGGCTAGGTCGGGGCGTTACGCGCAGGTTTAGCGCCGGTTATTGGCAGACTCATCAAAAGCGAGGCAAGCATGAGCATTGGGCAAAGTGCCGGTATTGACGAAGATCAATGCGCGCAACTGGCGAAAGACCACAGCTGGTTATGGAATCAGGCGGTTACAGCCACACTAAGCGAGCCTTTGGCGACGCTGATCCTGGCTCACGGGGCAGGCGCACCGATGGACAGCGATTTCATGGACGACATGGCTGAGCGCCTTGCCGGGCAAGGCGTCAACGTGTTGCGCTTCGAGTTTCCGTACATGGCCCAGCGGCGGGTCGACGGACGTCGTCGGCCTCCTAATCCGCAGGCACAGCTGCTCGAATGCTGGCGGCAGGTGTACGCCAGCGTGCGACCTCATGTCACTGGATACCTGGCCATTGGCGGCAAGTCCATGGGGGGACGCATGGCCAGCCTGATTGCCGATGAACTGGAAGTGGATGCACTGGTCTGTCTGGGCTATCCGTTCTACGCAGCGGGCAAACCGGAAAAACCCCGGGTCGCCCATCTCGCTGAGTTGAAAGCCAGAACGCTCATCGTCCAGGGCGAACGCGATGCATTGGGTAATAAAGAAACCGTCGAGGGTTATGCCTTGTCCACGGCGATTGAATTGCTGTGGATCCCTACCGGCAATCACGACCTCAAGCCATTGAAGTCGGCGGGCGTCAGCCATGACCAGTGCCTGGCCGAAACGGCTCAGCGTATTGCCCAGGTGCTGACCTAGAACGTCTTGCAGTCCAGGTCGAACGCGCCATCAGTGACTGAAAAATTGATCGCCGAAATGCTGAAACTGAACTCACCCCGCAAACGTGGGGCGCAGCGGTCGACTTCCAGCAGCGTCAAATGGCCGTCCTGAAAATGCGCTGAGTGATAAATCAGGCTTTTGAAGTGCGGCGTCCGGTTGTAAACGAAGTTGATTCGCGAGTTACCGACAATGTCATAGGTGCCAGGCAGTAGGTCACGGTCGAAAAACAACCCAATGCTGACGCGCTTGCCACCGACCTTTCCATCAGCGATGACCTTCCAGATCCAGTGGTTGGGTCTGGTTCCCAGTTCCGGACGTAAAGTCGACCCGGCCAGCACCGACCTTACAACCAGAGGCTGATGATTGACCGTAGCCCGGAACTCGCCGGGGCTGAATCGCATTGACGCGATAGACGGTTCGGAAAAACCGGACGTGTTCATGAGTGTGCTCTGCGCAGGTTCAAGGGATGTCGCAAAGGGAAAAGAGCGCCGCCATCTCGACGACGCCCGAAAAGTGAAATGGGGTCCACTGAACAGCCAGTGCCCGGCTTCAGCGGATCGCTACCCCCAGCGAGGTGTTGTGGTACTTGAGCTTGTAGTTGGAGCCGGTCACCAGGTTTTTCACGAAATACCACTTCATGCCGACCAGATTTTGCGCCGCAACTGTTGATGACCAGTAATTGCCATTGCCTAGCGGCCACTGACTGCCGAAGGTATTGAAAATCTGATTCAACTCGTCACTGGATGGTAGCCGTGCACCTTTGGCCGCCGCCGCGTCATTCATCTGAGCAAAGCTTCCGCTGCCGAGGCCCAGACAGTGAATCACCCCGGTCACCGATACCTGATAACTGGCGGTCTCACCGCGAGCATCCGTCACCGAAATCGTCGCGGTGCCTTTGCCGCGTACAGATGTCATACCGGTTGCATCGACCTGTGCCACCTGGCTATCGCTCGACCGATAGGTATAGGGCGATAGCCCGCCACTGGCCGTGCGCCGCACCGTGGTATGGGGCGGGAACGAAGGAAGAAGCTCCGGCGAGGCGGGGATCAGATAAACCTTGCCGTTAAGGGTTACCGGCGAGGTATCGAACTGAATGCCTTGCTGGACTTGCATCCACAAAGGCGCCGACACCACCGCAGTGCCCGATCGCGTCACGGTATAAGTCGCACTCGCGGACCCGCCGATGCTCTGGACGATATAGGCCTTGGGGATATTGAACTGCAACTGCGCGTCAGCACCGATCACTTGCGCTGGCGTGTCGTAGCGGCTGGTCCCTTCCCAGCGAACAAATACACTGTCGCCGCTGCTCATGTCGGGGTAACTGAGCCGCACTGTCGCGCCTGATTCGGGGATATTCGACGGGGTGAGAAGGCCGTCGGGGCCGACGGTGTCCATGGTTGGGGCGGGGAGGCGGGTTGGGGCTCCCAGGACTGTTAATCTAAGGGGTACGGAATTCTGTACGATGCCTGACGCTCGGCGAACAGTGTAGGTTGCTTCGATAGAAAGCCCTGCATTGGCTTCAATTATCACCTTCGAAAATACAGCAGATAGTTCTTTTCCCTCATCAGCGTTTGTAACTACCTTTTCTTTAGTATCTCGCGCCTTGGGGCCTGCGATGCTAAACAGGATGTAATCATCAAGTTTCAAATTTGCGCTGGCGGCAACCACGAATGTTGCGCCATTGACAACATCAACTGGCGCCAGAGTTTCACCCTTGGCTTCTTTAATTCGTGGCTCTGGCAGTGGCCCCATTACCGTTTCCTTAACGATGAATGAGAGTTCGCGTGATGTATATTTTTGATTGCGGCGCTCTACCTCGTACCATACCCTGACCTGAGTATTGATGCTGGCCAAAACGACGCTCTTCAAGACCCTGAAAACAATCTCACGATTTACCGTTCCGCTATTTATGGTCGTGTAGGTACTGAAGTCTCCCTCTGGAGAACGGCCAATCCAGTGAACGACAACTTTATCGCCGGCCTCCATTCCGTTGTAGGGTTGGATACGAACTTTAGCCTCCAACACCAGATCCGTGGGATCCAGTACACCTTCAGCGTCTACGTTATCAACAGCAGGAGCAGGCAACGGAGCACTGGTGTCATGGCTCACACTCAGGTCCAGCACCGGTGATTTGAAAAAAGCTCTCATGAACGTGTTGACTGTGTAATACACCTGCACTGAGCCACCGGCCAACACGCTAATTTTATCCTGGGGTATTCGAAACGCCAGCACCTTACCAATATCATCACGGTTTAGAGTCCTGAGCTCTTCGTGCATCACGTTAGCGCCGCCGGCAGTTTTACCTGCCCATACGAGTGTGACGTCATTACCGTCAGCCATGAAGTAGTAGGGTGGAATTAGCGCAGAGACATTTCGCGATGCGGGGTCGAGGACGTTCTCATTAGCCGCGGGTATAGTTGGCGGTTGTAATTGCTGAGGTTCACCAATAATCGTCAGGGACAAGCTTTTGGAACGAAGCATTACCCCCGTTGATTTTTTAACCGTGTACTTAAGGCGCGCCCGACCTTGAGTAATAGGGATAAACTGTTCAAAAGGCAGTAAGAACTCAACAAAAGCTGACGGATTTTGTACCAGCTCGGTGGAGGTGTAAGGCTCCAGTTCAATGCCTTCAGCCGTGTTACGCTGGATGACAAGTGTCACTTCGTCTCCGAGAGCAATTTGCGGGTTAGGGACCACAAGCGCTTGGACGGATGCTCCTCCTAGTTTGTCGAGATCAAGTATCAAATTTGCTGCCTGCGGAGCCACTGGCGCAGGAAGACTAGAGTTACCCGCTTCAACTTCGGTATAGGCCGGTTGGGACCAGCGTGACCAGTTGTTCACCACATCGCGAATTTCGTAACGCACCTCCAGCATGTCAGAGTCGCCAGCAGTTTCGATAACGCGCTCAGGTACGGGAATGACAACAGGCTTTCCGATGTGACCTTCAGATGTCAGCCGATGCGAAATCAGCTCTCCGCTCCAGGACAAAGTAATGTTGTCGCCCACTGCCATATTTAGATAGGGGGGGATTGTCACACTCACTCCTTCCGGAGACGTAATGATTCCCAGAGGAAGAATAGTTGGTTTCAGTAGCGCATCGTTTTCATAGGGTGTACTAGGGTCAGGGTCTCTTCCGCCTGGGATGGCTAGCTTAACAATAACGTCCGTGGGTAAGGACATTTCAGGAGTGTTAGAGGGGAATGGTGTATAGGTGTATTGCACGCTTACGGTACCTTGATCAATAAACTGCGTGCCTACATATAAAGAAAAGATACCGTTAGTGTCTGGCGCGTCGGGGGAGTGAGTGTAATGGTCTACGGGATCATTGTGGCTCCCCCAGTACAGATCGATACGATCTTTTGGATGCATATCAATGGGGCCTATTAGTACTTCTAATGACTTGGTGGGGTCCGCAATGTCAACGTCACCAATCCCGCCTTCATTGTGACTAAGGATTGTGGGGTGCGGCAGTGCTTTTAAGATTTTATTTGTATTCATAATAAAGTCCTTTTAGGAGGAGGCAGGGGGTTCCCCTGCCTCTCGGTTACTGGTTCAGAAATATAGGGTTAACGATAGTTGCAGGTGTTGCCGCGTCGCATATCTACATAAACGCTAGCTCGCTTGGAATTACCTTGGCCTTTGTCGCTTTGTACCTGAAAAAAAGCTTCAGCATGACCGTAGCAGTGTCTGATTAGTCGCTCTCGAGGAACCAGAATGTTGTAGCCGTTCACAACGTCGATCTCTGTAAGTTTCGGCGAGGTGTGCGTCCATATGAATTTTTGCTCACCGCCTACAAGGTCATCATAAGCTTCATAGGTGAAAACAATGGTTTGTCCTGCTTCGATGTTTACATACGGTTTGATATAAACAGGAGCCCCGTTGGCTGCGAGTTCTTCGTTTATCGCGCCATTTTCGTTAAGTGCTGTGAATTGAGGAGCGTCAGGCCCGTCGGGACCGCCCGGCAACTCATCTCTGGATTGAACGATAATCCCCTGTTCAGGAGCTGTTGAGGTATTAGGATTTCCTGGGCTTTTGACTGTGTAATACACACGAATGTCATTGCCGGTGCCAACGGGTCTGAATTTGCCGTTCTGAGCGGTCAGCAATAGCGGGCGACCAGCGGCTACGTCGGTGTTGGAAATGCGGTAAGGTTGCTGCAGAACTTCTTGCCCCCCCCAATAGATATCAATGATTTGTGATGCCTGAAACCTGTCATTCCAATTAATGATGATGGTCGCATCCAATTCGTAGTCATTGACATCGATAAAATTGTCTTCATTGTTTGGTAGACTGCTTCCGCCCCTAACGGTTGCTTTATCCAGTCCCCCTGGAACGGGTAGTTCTACGTTTACAACCACCTCAAGAGATTGTGAGAAACCAACGATATGGCCGTCACGGATAACGTCATATTTCAGTTCGCGAAGACCATTGCCTGCTTTTTCGATGGTCTCGTAGGACACATAAAAAAGTAGAACAAAAGGTTCCTCGAGATCTTCCGGCGCCACTGGATAAGGCCCCAGCGACTCGCCACCCCAGTGGAGCACTATTTCATCGCCCTCAATGATCACCAAGGACGACGGAATTTTTACTTCAACACTCTCCTTCGCATCAATGTAATTGATGATGCCGTCATAGTTTTCGATGACTGGTGGCAAAAGGTCAGGCGTGATATCTGTCAGAAAGAGAGGGATGGTTACCTTGCGGGAGTCCGGGGAGACGTTGCCAGCTCGATCAGTCACAGTATAAAAAGTGGCGCCAGCAGAGTTACCCAAGGATGTCAAAAATGCTTTTTCGAAGTTTACCTCGATAGGGGTGTCCTCCTCTTCATCGCCTGTCAGGGTTACTTCAGGACCGTCCACCGAACCCCAGTAGGTTTTGATAACGTCTCCTTTGCTAAGTCCGGTATAGCCGAAAATTTTGCCTGTCAGCACGTCACCCATTTCACTAAGTTCTGCAGCAGTCAGTCCATCTTTTGCCTCTTCAGGGAACTCCATAAAGCCCAATTGGTGGGCGCCCGGTGGTGTTCGGTCCACAATGAGCTGCCTAACCGCAGACGGACGAGTACCGCCGCCAGGATTTGCCTTTACAAGGTAGATTAGGTCATAGAGGCCATCATCTCTCAGCGAGGTGTCTGTCGGGATATCCAGCGTTAAAATGGTTCCGGCAGGTGGGATGGAAGTGAGTTTTTCAGGTTCTCCAAGAATGTCATCGCCGAGTTGAAGTTGGTAACTGTCGTTTATCTTGGGATCGTCCCAAATAGGAAAAGTAACGGAAACATTAGGAATTAGATCCTCTGTTTTGATTAGCCCATCCAATGGATCGGCAACGGGTACCGAAGGCTTCGTCAGTAATTCATCCTGTCTTGGACGACGAGTGGTCAAGTAGCGTGTTCTGTTATGCATGATTATTTCCATCTATAGTTAAAAGTCGATAAGCGTCACGACGCATGATCCATTAGAGATCATAGGTATGCCTCGGAGAGCGTTTTTGTGTCCTGTAGATAGACCTCTCGATCTATCTGAATTTCAACTAATAGCAAATTTCGTTCGGGGTCAATGGTTTTGTAGGTAATTATTTTTTACCTGTGCGGCTCTTAGCTGTGGTGCGGATTTGAGGTTTGATGTGCGATTGAGTACATGAGGATAGATGCTCTCCGTCCGTAGGATTTATTTTATATCTCGATAGGAAACGTCCTACAATTTTCCTTATTTCCGTTGCTGGTGTAAGAAGATTCTTTGTCGATAATTGCCAGTCTTTATCGAGAGGAAATTACCGTGAGTTTTATCGGGAAGTCGAACGTCTTATGGTGTGTGAGTTTGGGGGTGTATTCATTTTCATGTTCTGCGGTGGCTAATGTAGAGACGCTGCAGCAAGTGATTGACAATGGCTACAGTTTTATTAATTCGACAGTTCTGCCTGACAGTTATCTCATTAAAAATGGCTCTCTTTTGGAAGCTGATAATGCCACACTAAAAAGTCTGGTCTCCCGAAACTCGAGGGTATCTCTGAAGAATGATACTCATGTGCACGGCGAGCTCAGGCTTGAGCATGGTAGTACTTTTGAAGTTAGTGAAAGCTCAATCAATCATATTGTTGGCAGCATTGCGATGTACGTGGGCGAGGGCTCAAAGGGTGTGATTGCCAATAGTAAAGTCGTGGGTGTTGGATTGGCTCTCAGCGTTAATAAAGGTGGGGAGCTAGCAATTGTAAATACAACAATTAAGGCGAGCGAAGCTTTAGACCTCCATACGGGTTGGGGGCTTGGGGTTTTTGGATCCAAGGTTGAAGTGTCAGAAGGAAGCCGAATAGAGGGGCTTGCGAACGGTATTCATGTTTCCTTGCCAACGGCGGGTGAAGTGGATTATGTCACAAGTTATTTGTCGATTAGTGATTCGCATGTGCAGTCGTATGATGAATCTGCGATCAAGGTTGCAGGCCTCTACGGCCTAGGTGTTGTTGCTAATATCGACATCTATGACGACTCTACCATTGTCGCTGGTAATGGAAATTTGCTGGAAGTTATAGACTACAGCACAGCCAATTTAAAGGTTGAGAACAGCACCCTAAACGGCAACCTCGTTGCTGACACCAGCAGCACCCTGAACGTTACCCTGCAACGCAATGCCCAACTGACCGGCAATATCATCAACAGTGATAAGTTGGCGATTAGCTCCGGGGCGAGCTGGACATTGGCGGATAGCAATCAGGTGAACGCGCTGGCAATGGAGGGCGGGCGGGTGAGTTTCGGCGAGGGAGCGTACAAGACGCTGACGCTGGGCGAGCTTTCCGGTCGTGGGACTTTTGATATGCGGGTCAATCTGGATGAACGTCAGGGTGATTTGCTGCGAGTCGAGGGGCTGGCTACCGGTAATCATGGCCTGCGGGTGAAAAACACAGGTGTTGAGGTGGTCGACCCTGACATGCAGCGCTTGCTGCTGGTGGACACCGACGGTGGCGATGCGCAGTTCAGTCTGGTGGGCGGGCGTGCGGATCTGGGTGTTTATTCCTACGAGCTGGAGCAGCAGGGCGATGACTGGTTCATTGTCGGTTCGGGCAGGGGGATCAGTCCGTCGACCCAAAGTGTACTGGCGCTGTTCAATGCAGCCCCGAACATCTGGAACAGTGAATTGAGCACATTGCGGAGCCGTATCGGTGAGGTGCGCGGCCATGAACAGGGCGGCGGCTGGATGCGCGCTTATGGCAGCCGTTTCAATGCCAGCACCGGTGATGGTGTTGACTATCGAAACAACCAGAGCGGCATGACCCTGGGTGCGGATGCTCCGCTGCCGGTAAGCGTCGGGCAGTTGTCATTGGGCTTGATGGCCGGTTACAGCAAAAACGATCTGGCGATCGGGCAGGGCACCAGCGGCAAGATCGGCAGCTACTACGTCGGTGGTTACGGCACCTGGTTGCTGGACGATGGTTACTATCTGGACGCGGTGCTCAAGCTCAATCGCTTCCGTAACGAGTCCAAAGTGGCCATGAGTGACGGGGACAGGGCGAAGGGTAATTACCAGAGCACCGGTCTCGGTGGTTCGCTGGAATTTGGCAGAAACATCCGCTTTGCCGACGGCTATTTCCTTGAGCCGTATGCACAGTTTTCCAGCGTGTGGATCAAGGGTGACAGCTACGCGCTGGATAACGGTATGCAGGCGCGCAATGATCAGACTCAATCGGTGTTGGCCAAGGTCGGAGCGTCGGCTGGCCGTAGCATCATCCTCAAGGATGGCGCAGTGGTGCGACCTTACGTGCGACTGGCAGCCGCTCAGGAGTTTGCCCGCGACAACGAGGTCAAGGTCAACTCGACGCGTTTTGATAATGATTTGTCTGGATCACGGGCGGAAGTGGGCGCCGGGGTTTCTGTGTCCTTGTCTGAACGTCTGCAGTTGCATGCTGACTTTGATTATATGAAAGGTCGGCATGTCGAGCAGCCATGGGGCGCGAATGTGGGGTTGAAGTTAGCGTTCTAATCTAAAAAGGCGGATTGAGATGGCTTGATAGAACCTAAGTCCTCCAAGCCCATTACACGTCTGTATGACCCCCGGCGAACCGTCGTCGGGGGGGTTGTTTTTATAGCCCGTCAGGCAGCATCTATCGGACTGCCTGGGCCGCGACCCGTACGTCTCTGCTTGGGCGGCGCGGGATCGCGGTTGACCGTGACGCGTACGGCGGGAGAGGTGCCAATCAACTGCTGATCGCGATGGACCTCATAGTAGACATCCACCAGACCGTAGTGCAGATGAGCGATGAAATCGTAGCTGATGCACAGGACGCGTACTGTGCTGTCTTTATCGATGGTACGTAAATGAATCTGGGTCGAGGATTTGTTCTGCCCCCAATAAAACACCAAGGTATCGCCCAGACGCATTTTCTCTGAGCCAGGAATATTGACATTGACTCCAGCATGAGCCTGTTCGTAGGTCACGGTATTAGGCTTGACGTGCGACAGCTTGGGGGCTTTCAAGTGTCTGGAGATGTTCAGTTCGGGATGCTGTATTGACACAGTGTCGTCCGTAACTTGTGGAAGTGGATTGATGGGCACGATTTTTAGTTTTAAGAGGTGCCCCGGTTCGGATGACGAGGGGTGGAGGTCGGCCGGGTCCATACGGGTGTTTATATTAAACGGTGCATTAATAGTGGGTACGTCATTCATCTTTTTCGTCCTGAATCATAGATGGGGTTGAGTTGTTATCCGGCTGTGGCGGCGCCTCCATGGCATTCATGGGCGTATTAGAGTGTGTTGTGTTTGCAAGGTCAAGTCGGACGATTCTGATTAATAGCTAATACCGTTCGTAGTAGTGGTAATGTTTTTTGTTTTGTGAGGCGCGGCAGTACTTGCGGAAATTTCATGCGGATTAACAATAAAAATCCTGCACGCAAATGCATGCAGGTTTTTTTACTTGTCACTCAAATGAATGGTGCTTGCTGCTAGCGTTGCAGCGTCAGTTCAACTGACTGCGCCAGAATAGACCGGTTACCCGCCCGGTCAGTTACGTGGTAAGTAATATTTACCCTGTCGCTGAACAGGCCTTCAAGAAATTCCTGTGTGAATGAAATTTCAACGGGCGTGGAGGTTAGGTTTTCAGGCAGTACACGATGAATGGGGCCCAGGGTGCCATTGCAGACCGTCTGTATCAGGTCGCCGGTCTCCATGCCTGCGTAGCTTGGGATCTTCGCGTTCAGAAACTCTCCGAAGCTTACGTTCGCAAGCATGGCGGGTGCCAGCAGGGCCGCGCCTGGGGAGGTTCGATCTACGATCAGTGGTGTGGTCGCAGAGTCGTTACTCACGAGACTCTTGTCGTTAGTAGCTCTCATCCCCAAGCTGTAAATACCTTCGTTCAGCAAGTGTTCGGGATCGAGAGACATTGTTACGACATCTCCTGGGGTGTCGGCCTCAGCCATAGTCCATGTTCTACCGATTAGCTCTTCATTCAGCATAAGCTGCATGAAGTAGCCAGGACGCATTCCTTCCCAGATAGTGATCTCCACGTTAATAGGCTTGTTTAAATCACTGATCCGCAATAGTCCGTCAATCGGGTCGGCAGCGGGTACGAACGGTGTGGGAAGTCCACTTTTTTTAATATGAGTGCTCATTTTTTTGGTTCTCCAGGGTGCGCCTATAATCCGGCGGATCCATAAATTGATTAAGTTTTCAGACTTCACCCCTATAAATACCCGCTGGGTGGCAGCTATCTATGTGAGATGAACTCTAAAATTCAACTAATCGGAACCCGTTCCACCTGTCAACGCTCTCCACTCCAAAAACCAACCCAAAACCCCCTATCTATTTACTTTCAGAAGTTGCCTACAAGCTATTTCTTAATGTTTGTAGTCCCGAGCTGCGCAAGCACACCTCAGGAAGAAATGAGTTCACTGCATACAGTGAATCTTATCGTCAGAAGTATCGCCCCCCGGCTAAAGCCAGTCCTACGGATCACATTCCACTGCTCGAACCATTGCATTGGTAAAAGAACCGTTGCCACCATGCTTTCCTTGAAAAACACTCAATAAAAAACCCCGGCAGAAAATGTCTGTCGGGGTTTTTCGATAACGCTGGATAATCAGCGGTTAAAGCGCTCCACCAGCGAGTACTGCGAGTTGGCCGTATCGGTCAGTTCGCCACTCAGCACCGCCGAGCGTTGTGCTTCGTCGGAGGTCTGGTCGGCGAGATCGGCGATGGTGGCGATGTTGCGGCTGATCTCTTCGGCGACCGAACTTTGTTCATCGGTAGCGGCGGCTATCTGAGTCGCCATGTCGGTGATGTTGGCGACCGCTTCGCTGATGCCGATCAATGCCTGGTCGGCCTCCAGCACTTTGGCGACGCCTTCTTCCGCCTGACGGTGGCCGCTGTTCATGGTCTGCACGGCGGCGTTGGCAGTGCTCTGCAGTTTGGCGATCAGGCTGTGGATCTGTCCGGTGGATTCTGTGGTGCGTTGTGCCAACTGACGAACCTCATCCGCGACTACCGCAAAGCCCCGGCCCATTTCCCCGGCACGCGCGGCTTCGATGGCGGCGTTGAGAGCGAGCAGGTTGGTCTGGTCGGCAATGCCTTTGATCACGTCCACCACGCCGCCGATTTCATCGCTGTCGTGGGCCAGTTGAGTCACCGTCAGGCCGGTTTCGCCAACGGCTTTCGACAGCCGTTGAATGGCTTCGCGGGTCTCCCCGGCAATATCACGACCGCGACGGGTCAACTGGTTGGCTTGCTGAGTCGCGTCAGCGGTGCGCTGCACGTGGCTGGCAACTTGCAGCGTGGTGGCGGCCATCTGGTTGATAGCCGTGGCGACTTGCTCGGTCTCGACACGCTGACGCTCCAGGCCGCTGGAGCTGGCGTTGGCCAGGCTATTGGACTGGCGAGCCTGACCGGTCAGTTGCTCTGCCGTGTCCTGCAAGCGGGTCAGGCAGGTTTTCAAACGGGCTTCCTGGCTGAGGATCGACATTTCCAGGCGCGCTTGTGGGCCGCGGCTGTCGGTGTACATCTGCGCGATCAACGGGTCGGAAGTGGTCTGTTCCGCCAGACGCAGCAAGCGTTTGATGCCACGTTGCTGCCACGACAGGCCCAACAGCCCCAGCGGCACCGACAAACCTGCAGCCAAAGCAAAGCCCCAGCTGGTGTTCAGCCATACGCCGATAAGAAAGCTCAGTTGGCTGACCAGAATGAACGGCAGCCAATCCTGCAACACAGGCAGCCACTTGTCGCGGCTCGGGATAGCTGATTTGCCATTGTTCAGGCGGTTGTACAGCGCCTCGGCGCGCTTGATTTGCTCAGCGGTCGGTTTGACCCGTACGGATTCGAAACCCACTACTTTCTGGTTTTCGAACATCGGCGTCACATAGGCGTTTACCCAGTAGTGATCGCCGTTTTTGCTGCGGTTTTTAACGATGCCCATCCACGGCAGGCCTTGCTTGAGCGTCGTCCACATATGCTCGAAAACCGCTGGCGGCACGTCGGGGTGGCGAACGGTATTGTGTGGGGCGTTGAGCAATTCTTCCCGGGAGTAACCACTGATTTCGACGAAGGCGTCGTTGCAGTAAGTGATCACGCCACGGGCGTCGGTGGTGGAAATCAAACGCTGTTGTGCAGGAAATGTCCGTTCGCGTTGAGTGATGGGCTGGTTATTACGCATGAGCTGTCCGATCCGCTGGGGCTTTGTGACGTTATCGACAAAAATACTCATTTATTGAGCAAATTTGCGAAATGACCGGCAAGTCATTGACGCCAGTCATTGGCTTAGCGGTCGAACATCGGGTACGTGAAAAGGCTGAAGTGCACCAGATTGAGGCCGAAATGGGTGACCACTGCTGCCTGTAAACCGCCGAAACGGTAGGCAAGACCGTAGCCTATACCGGCGATTCCCGCGAGGAGCGCCCATTGCCATCCGCCACCGAGATGAGCCAGCCCGAACAACAGAGACGCTACGCAGAGTGCCAGCGTCGGTGCATGGGGCAGGCGATGCAAAATGCGCTGCAGGCCGCCTTGGAGATAGGCGCGAAAGAATAGCTCTTCAGTCAGCGTGACCAGCAACAGGTTGTTCAGCAGCCATAGCCAGCCTTGCGCTGGCCATTTGGCCGACCAACCGGTAACGCCCCGTGAAACAGCCAGTGTCATGCACACAACACAGGTGCCGAGCAGTGTCAGCACTGCAGTTTTTAATGCTCGCCTTGCAGGGATCGCCGGTAACAGCCACGGGCAGACCAACACGATCCAGAAGCCGATCAGCGGTTTATCCAGATTGAGGTACATCGAAAATGGCGCGGCTTCGGGGGAGAAGCGCTGTGCACCGATGACCCGTTCACTGAAGAATCCGGGTAACCAGTGCGTAGCCAGCGCGAGCGCGAGGATGATGAACAACCCGTGACCGAGGCAGATCACCGCTTTCTGGTTGAATTGCGTCACGCACACGCCCGCCATCACCAGCAGGCCAAACGTCACCGCTGCTGGCAGGCTGAGGTAGCCAAAGCTCAGGGCAATGCAGTAACCGAGGGTGAGTAAGGTCAGGCTGGTCCAGCGTATCGCCGGCATGGTTGCTCCTGGAGTCCGTTCGCGCGTAGCTTCTTGCAGCTGAAACAGACTGTTCCAGGCGGGCGCCAAGCTTCACTGATCGGGCAGGAGAATTTCCAGCTCTTTTGTAAGTTTTGTCTGAGGGAAAGTTTTGTCGGATGTTTCCGCAGGACAAAAAAGGCCGCTTGCGAGGAAGCGGCCTTTCGGGGACGCGGGACGATTCAGTCCTTGAGTGATTCGACTTTGCGCGGTGCCATGAAGTACATCCAGGTCAGGGCAATGAAGTACATCGCCGGGATCATCGTGAACAACACGCTGTAATTGTTATTGGTTGCAGTCAATACCGCACCGACGATCTGGGTCATGAACATCCCGCCGATCGCTGCACACATGCCGCCGAAGCCGAACACGGTGCTCATCAGGTGCTTGGGGGTGTAGTCCATCACCAGGCTCCAGATGTTTGCGGTCCAGGCCTGATGCGCGCCGACCGCAAGGGAGATCGCCAGCACCGCTACCCAGAGTCCGCTGGCGTTGGCGGCAAATACCACGCTGCAGATCGTGATTGCGAAGAGCAGCATCGACAGCAATCTTGCGGTAGTGGCGCGCATGCCTCGGCCAATCAGCCAGGACGAGAGAATACCGCCGCCGATGCTGCCAAAGTCAGCGGTCAGCCAGATCAGGATCAGCGGGATGCCCATCTGGGTCACGCTGATGCCCAGGTTGTATTGCTGATTGAGAAACGGCGGTAACCAGTACAGGTAGAACCAGAACACCGGCGCGGTTAGCGAGTAGGCAATGGCGAAAGCCCAGGTGCCACGCATTTTAAGAATATGCGAGAACGGCACTTTTACCGGCTCCGGCTCAGGATTCTGGTTGATGTAGTCCAGTTCGGTCTGGCTGACGCTTGGGTGTTCTTCAGGGTTGTAGTACTTCAAACGCCATGTCACGACCCAGATCAGACCGAGCAGGCCCATGCTGACGAACGCGGCTTGCCAGCCCCAGATGGTCAGAATAAACGGCAGCAGTGCCGGTGTGAGCATCGCTCCCACGTTGGTCCCGGCATTGAAGATGCCGGTGGCGATGGCGCGTTCACCGGCAGGGAACCACAGCCGCGTTGTTTTCACGCAGGCCGGGTAGTTGGCCGCTTCGGTCAGGCCGAGAATGAACCGGCAGATCATAAAGCCGGTGGCAGAGGTCGCCAGGCCGTGGGCGCCGGTAGCAACGCTCCAGAGCAAGACGGCGAGGAAGAACGCACGCTTCACGCCGACCCGGTCAATAAACCGTCCTTGCAGCAGGAAGCCAGCCGCGTACCCGACCTGGAACCAGAAGTTGATGTTGGCGTAATCCATCGCGGTCCAGCCCATTTCCTTGGCCAGGATGGGCTGCATGACGCCAAGGGCGGCGCGATCGATGTAGTTCAGGGTGGTGGCAAAAAATACCAGCGCGAGCATGCCCCAGCGAACTTTACCGACGGCCATGGCACCGCGGATTTTTTCGCCCATGCTGGCATGCGGATGAACGACGTTAGCCGTCTTGGCAGCAGAGTGTGTGTGAATCATGGTTAAGCCGTCCGTTCCAGGACTCAGGGGTAAACCCCGAATCAAGCTGTAAAAGCGTCTCGAATCGTGGCCATCAGGGGCCGCAGTGCGCTAAAGCGACAGGCAAGCCGCAGGAGCCGATTTCGTGGGCGCTGGATTTTAATCAGGCTGAGGCCGATCCGATACGCGTTTCTAGCAATACCGCTGATAGAAGGGCGTTCATCGGCACACGACTCCGGGCGCAGGAGCCACCAGGGCTTGGACGGAGGAGGGGGAAAACAGTATATGAAGGCATGTGCATGACCCTGTTTTTGAAATTGTTATGGTGTGCTTGCAAGGTTGTTACCAACTTGGGGCGGTTGTCCTTGTCCGACAAAGTGAGGCTGATGTTGCGCATGCCCGACAAAAGCGTCAATCAGACAAGCCTGCTTTTGGGCGATTATCGAACAATAAACTAACTGTCTGGTACATTATGAATTGCGATGGCCGCTGGCCGGGAGAATAATTCAGTTACCCAGAATCCGTGCAGTGCCGCCCGGGGGTACTGGGCAGCACCAGACATGCGATCCGCAGAGGTCGCACCTCACAGGAGTCAACCATGCAACGTTCGATTGCCACCGTTTCCTTGAGTGGAACCCTGCCGGAAAAACTCGAAGCCATCGCCGCTGCCGGCTTTGACGGTGTCGAGATTTTCGAAAACGACCTCCTTTACTACGACGGTAGCCCCCGCCATGTGCGGCAGATCTGCGCTGATCTGGGCATTGCCATTACCTTGTTTCAGCCGTTCCGTGACTTTGAAGGCTGCCGTCGCGATCGCTTGTCCCGCAACCTCGACCGCGCCGAGCGCAAGTTTGATTTGATGCAGGAACTGGGCACTGACCTGGTGCTGGTCTGCAGCAATGCCGCCGCCGATTCGGTGGGCGATGAAAGTATTCTCCGTGACGATCTGGCGATGCTGGCCGAGCGTGCTGGAGCCCGTCAGTTGCGGGTGGGTTACGAGGCGCTTGCGTGGGGCCGTCATGTGAATACCTGGGAGCAGGTCTGGAATCTGGTCAAGCAGGTTGATCACCCGGCATTGGGCGTTCTGCTCGACAGCTTTCATACCTTGTCGCTCAAGGGCGACCCGAGTGCCATTGCACAGATTCCCGGCGACAAAATCTTCTTCGTGCAAATGGCCGACGCACCTATTCTGGCTATGGATGTCATGGAGTGGAGCCGTCACTTCCGGTGCTTCCCGGGCCAGGGCGAGTTCGATCTGCCAGGCTTCCTCGCACCGATTCTGAAGAGCGGCTACACCGGGCCGCTGTCTCTGGAAATCTTCAACGACGGGTTCCGCGCCGCACCACCTCGCGCGAATGCGGCCGATGGCCTGCGCTCCTTGCTGTATCTGGAGGAGAAAACCCGCCTGCTGCTGGAAGAACAGAATCAGCCGGTAGCCAAAGACCTGCTGTTCAGCCCGCCGCCTGCGAGTACTTACAATGGCGTCGAGTTTCTTGAGTTTGCGGTGGACGATGCGCAAGGCGCACGTCTGGCCAGTTGGCTGGGTAATCTCGGTTTTGCGAAACTCGGTCAGCACCGTTCCAAGGCCGTCAGCCTGATGGGGCAGGGCGATATTAAGATCGTGCTCAACGCTGAGCCCTATTCGTTTGCTCACAGTTTCTTTGAGGCCCATGGCCCTTCGTTGTGCGCAACTGCATTGCGGGTCGAGAACGGCTCGGCAGCGCTGGAGCGTGCTCAGGCTTTCAAAGGTCAGCCTTATCGCGGGCTGGTGGGGCCTAATGAGCGGGAAGTGCCGTCGGTACGTGCACCGGACGGCAGTCTGATTTACCTGGTCGAGCCTGCTGTGCCGGGTGAGTCGATCTACGACATCGACTTCGTCGTTAACCCGAACGCCCAGGCCGGTGGCGGCTTGCAGCGTATCGATCACATGGCCATGGCGTTGCCCGCCGACAGTCTCGACAGCTGGGTGTTGTTCTATAAGAGCCTGCTGGATTTCGAAGCCGACGACGAAGTGGTGCTGCCCGACCCTTACGGTCTGGTGAAAAGCCGTGCGTTGCGCAGCCGCTGCAGCACGGTCCGTTTACCGCTGAATATCTCGGAAAACCGCAACACCGCGATCTCCCACGCGCTGTCCAGTTACCGAGGCTCAGGCGTACACCACATTGCTTTTGCCTGCGAGGATATCTTCGCCGAAGTCAGCCGGGCTAAAGAGGCTGGCTTGAAGCTGCTGGACATCCCGCTCAATTACTACGACGATCTTGCCGCGCGCTTTGATTTCGACGACGAATTCCTCAGCGAACTGGCT
The DNA here is from genome assembly GCF_022790535.1 of Pseudomonas maioricensis. Lineage (GTDB taxonomy): Bacteria > Pseudomonadota > Gammaproteobacteria > Pseudomonadales > Pseudomonadaceae > Aquipseudomonas > Aquipseudomonas maioricensis. The sequence continues at coordinate 226,387 of NZ_LOHG01000005.1, read as the reverse complement.
TACTACAATGTGCTCTATGACCGCGACGCCAATGGTGGCGAGCTGTTTCACGTGTATACCGAGCCGTTCGACGATCGCTTCTTCTTCGAGATCCTGCAACGCAAGAATGGCTATGTGGGTTACGGCGCCGCCAACGTTGCAGTACGTCTGGCCGCCATGGCCAAGACACGCAGCGGGGCCGCTCGTCAGGCCCGGCTTTGATCCATGTAGCGCAGTCATCTTGAGCTTCGAGGGCGGAACCAGGACTATGTGGAAACATAGCCCCGCCCCGATCTGACCGTGGTTACCGACCTGAATGAAAACTATCGACGACACCCCTGTGATTTCACCTTCGCGGGTATCACTGACGGGGCGCAAGAATAATCCGGAAAAAACCCGGGATGACATCCTGCAGGCGGCCATCGCCGAATTTGTCGCGCAGGGGTTGTCGGGGGCGCGGGTCGACGCCATCGCAGAGCGCACCAAAACGTCCAAGCGAATGATCTACTACTACTTCAACAGTAAGGAGCAGTTATACGCCGAGGTTCTGGAGAAGCTTTATGGGGATATCCGGCGCACTGAAAGCGGGCTCAATCTGGATGCACTGGAGCCGATGCAGGCCATCGAACGACTGGTGGAATTCACGTTTGATCACCACGACCGCAACGTCGACTTCGTGCGGATCGTCTGCATCGAGAACATCCATAACGGCGAGAACGTCAAACAGTCACCGACGATTCGCGAGCTGAGCCAAAACATTGTCAGCATCCTCGATAAAATCCTGCGCCGCGGGGAACACGAAGGCGTGTTTCGCCAAGGCGTGAACGCCATCGACCTGCATCTGATGATCAGCTCGTTCTGCTTTTACCGGATTTCGAACCGCCACACCTTTTCCGAGATATTTCAGATCGAACTGGTCAACGACGAGATCAAACAGCGCCACAAGGCCATGCTGTGCGACTCGGTGAGTCGATACCTGCGGCCTTGAATCGCCAAGTGCACCGAATCCTGTAGGAGCTGCCGAAGGCTGCGAAAGCATTACCTGCTACGCCGCCATTCGCAGCCTGCGGCAGCTCCTCCAAGTGTGTCGCTCTTAATCACCCATTCCCGCAAAATGCTCCTGCATGCGCCCCGCATCCGCAGTCCGGCCGCTGAACAGTTCAAACGCCTTGACCGCCTGAAACACCGCCATGGTGCCGCCATCCAGCGTGCGGCAGCCCAGAGCGCGTGCGTGCCTGAGCAGTTCGGTTTCCAGCGGGAAATAAATGATTTCTGCGACCCACAGGTCTTTGTGCAGCAGTTCGGGTGGCAACGGCGTGCCGGGCAGTTTGGTCATGCCGACCGGGGTGGTGTTGACCAGGCCGTCAGCTGCGGCCATGGCTTCGCGCAAATCCCGCCCGACCAGCGCCCGATTCTCCCCGAAGTGGCTGTTCAGGTTGTCCACCAAACCCTGTGCTCGCGCCGGGTCCACTTCAAAAATACTCAGTTGCTCGACACCTTCAGCCAGCAAGGCATGAGCCACCGCCGCGCCAGCACCGCCAGCGCCCATCTGCACCACGCGCCTGCGGCGCACATCATTGAGCCCGCGGCGGAAACCTTCGGCAAAACCCAGGCAGTCGGTGTTATGGCCGATGCGTTGACCGTCCTTGAACAGCACCGTGTTCACCGCGCCGATGCCTCTGGCTTCAGGCGACAGATCATCCAGTAACGGGATCACCGCTTGCTTGCAGGGGAAGGTGATGTTCAGACCGGTATAGCCCATGCGTTGAGCGCTGGTGAGCAGGTCGGGCAGGGCCGTGATGTCCAGTTTGAGGGCATCAAGGTCGAGCAATCGATACAGATAGCGAATGCCTTGGGCATCACCTTCATGTTCGTGCAGTGCGGGGGTGCGAGAAGCCTGGATACCGGAGCCGATAAGGCCCGCGAGGATGGACGGTTTACGGTTTACAGTCATGGCGATCGGCTCTTATTAGATGCCGCATCCCGGGATCGAAGGATGCGGTTTCAGCAAAATGTACCAGATGGTTAATTTTGCGGAAGAGCCAGGATGAAGGCAAGACGATAAATCTGTTCGGTAATCGCCCTTGTTGATGAACCAGAACCTGAATTGGAATGAGATCCTGTGGGAGCCGAGCTTGCTCGCGATGCAGGAGACACAGCTAGAAGACATACCGCGTTATCGTTTATCGCAGGCAAGCACTGCTCCCACAGGATTGGGTCCTGTCAGTAGGTCCCTGAGCTACTCAAGAAGCAATCAACTGCCGCAACACATAATGCAGAATCCCGCCCGCCTTGAAGTACTCAACCTCATTCAGGGTGTCGATGCGGCACAGCACATCGAGGACTTCCTGAGTGCCATCTTCGCGAGTGATCCGCAGCGTGAGGTTCATGCCTGGCTGCAGGTTGGCTTGGGTCAGGCCACTGATATCCAGCGTCTCCTTGCCGGTCAGGCTTAGCGTCTTGCGGCTCTGGCCATTCTTGAACTGGAGCGGCAGTACGCCCATGCCCACCAGGTTGGAACGGTGAATACGCTCGAAACTTTCAGCGATAACCGCTTTCACGCCCAGCAGATTGGTGCCTTTCGCTGCCCAGTCACGGCTTGAGCCGGTTCCATACTCCTGCCCGGCAATGACCACCAACGGCGTTTTTTCAGCCTGATAACGCATGGCTGCATCGTAGATCGACAGCTTCTCGTCGGTAGGCACGTGCAGGGTATAGCCGCCTTCCTCACCGCCGAGCATCTCGTTGCGGATACGAATATTGGCGAAGGTGCCACGCATCATCACTTCATGGTTGCCACGACGTGAACCGTACGAGTTGAAATCCCGAGGCTCGACACCTTGTTGACGCAGATAACGGCCTGCCGGGCTGTCGGTTTTGATATTGCCCGCCGGGGAAATATGGTCGGTGGTCACCGAGTCGCCGAGCATGGCCAGCACCCGTGCACTGTGGATGTCTTCGATGACCGGCAGTGGACCGGCAATGTCTTCGAAAAAGGGCGGATGCTGGATGTAAGTGGAATCGTCCTGCCAGACATACGTCGCGGCCTGCGGCACTTCGATGGCCTGCCATTGCTCGTCACCGGCAAATACCTCGGCGTATTCCTTGTGGAACATCCCGGTATTGACCTGCTCAACGGCTTCGGCGATTTCCTTTTGGCTCGGCCAGATATCGCGCAGATACACCGGCTGGCCGTCTTTGCCTTCGCCCAGTGATTCGCTACTGATGTCGACGCGCACGCTGCCTGCCAGGGCATAGGCTACGACCAGCGGTGGCGAGGCCAGCCAGTTGGTTTTGACCAGGGGATGTACGCGGCCTTCGAAATTACGGTTGCCAGACAGAACCGAAGCCACTGTCAGGTCCGATTGCTGGATGGCTTTTTCAATCGGCTCCGGCAGTGGCCCGGAGTTGCCGATGCAGGTGGTGCAGCCGTAGCCCACCAGATCAAAGCCCAATGCGTCGAGGTATTGAGTCAGCCCCGCAGCCTTGTAGTAATCGGTCACCACTTTGGAGCCGGGAGCCAGAGAGGTTTTTACCCACGGCTTGGTGGTCAGGCCTTTTTCCACGGCTTTTTTGGCCACTAACCCAGCCGCCATCATCACGCTAGGGTTGGAGGTGTTGGTGCAGGAGGTGATAGCCGCGATCACGACCGCGCCGTTTTTCAGGCGATACGTGCGGCCTTCGTATTCATAGTCAGCCTCACCGGTCACCTGGTCGGCGTTACCGACTGCGACGCCACCACCGCCTTCACTTTCCAGACGACCTTCATCTTTTTGCGTCGGTTTGAATTGCAGCCCGAGGAAGTCGCTGAACGCTTGGGCGACATTCGGCAGGGCGACACGATCCTGAGGCCGTTTAGGCCCGGCGAGACTCGCCTCGACAGTGCCCATGTCGAGTTCCAGGCTGTCAGTGAACACCGGTTCCTGACCTGGCAGCCGCCACAGGCCCTGCGCTTTGCAATAGGCTTCGACCAGTTTCACCGTCTGCTCAGGTCTGCCGGACAGGCGCAGGTACTCTAGCGTGACCTCGTCAACCGGGAAGAAACCGCAGGTGGCGCCGTATTCCGGTGCCATATTCGCGATAGTTGCCCGATCCGCCAGCGGCAGCTGTGCCAGACCGTCCCCGTAAAACTCGACGAATTTGCCGACCACACCTTTCTTACGCAGCATTTGCGTGACGGTCAGCACCAGGTCGGTAGCGGTGATGCCTTCCTTGAGCTTGCCGTTGAGTTTGAAACCGATCACTTCCGGGATCAGCATTGAGACTGGCTGGCCAAGCATCGCTGCTTCCGCTTCGATACCGCCCACGCCCCAGCCCAATACGCCGAGGCCATTGATCATGGTGGTGTGCGAATCGGTACCCACCAGTGTGTCCGGGAACGCATACGTGCGGCCGTCCTCGTCCTTGGTCCAGACCGTGCGGCCCAGGTACTCGAGATTCACCTGATGGCAGATCCCGGTGCCAGGCGGCACTACGCTGAAATTGTCGAAGGCGCTTTGGCCCCAGCGCAGAAAGGCATAACGTTCGCCGTTACGCTCCATTTCGATGTCGACGTTTTGCGAAAAAGAATCGGCATCGCCGAATTTGTCGACCATTACCGAGTGGTCAATGACCAGATCCACTGGCGATAGCGGATTGATCCGCTGCGGATCGCCACCCGCTTTGGCGACTGCGGCGCGCATGGCTGCCAGATCGACCACGGCCGGAACACCCGTGAAGTCCTGCATCAGCACCCGGGCAGGGCGGTACTGGATTTCCCGATCCGAGCGGCGCTCTCCCAGCCAGGCAGCCAGCGACTTGAGATCGGTACCGGTCACGGTCTTGTTGTCTTCCCAGCGCAGCAGGTTTTCCAGTAACACCTTGAGGGACATCGGCAGCTTGTCCAGGTCGCCCAGGGTTTTGGCAGCCTCTGGCAGGCTGAAGTAGTGGTAGGTCTTGTTATCGATTTCGAGCGTTTTAAGGCTGTTCAGGCTATCGAGGGAGGGCATGAAATAACTCCTTTGACGCGTCCGCACGGTACGGACTGGACGATTGAAATCCTTTGCAAGCTGGCGTCGCTTCAGTTTCTGCGCCGCTTGTTATTGATGGCGTGTGTAGTACTGGACCAGCCGGTCGCTCCACTGGTTCCTGATTCAGCTATCATGCTCGCCTTTTACGTCGCTGAGATTAACCCTCTCGTATAGGTCGACGTGTTCAGGAGCACCCCATGAACACCCTGTTTATGCACTGTCGCCCGGGCTTCGAAGGTGAAGTCTGTTCGGAAATCGCCGAGCATGCGGCGCGGCTCAATGTCTCAGGCTACGCCAAGGCCAAGCCGAATACGGCGTGCGCGGAATTCGTCTGCACGGAAGATGACGGCGCCGAGCGATTGATGAACGGCCAACGCTTCTCGAAGTTGATCTTCCCTCGTCAATGGGCCAGAGGTGTGTTTCTGGAATTGCCGGAAACCGACCGTATCAGCGTGATCCTGTCACACATGGCTGATTTCGCGACGTGCGGCAGCCTGTGGCTGGAAGTGGTGGACACCAATGACGGCAAGGAGCTGTCGACTTTTTGCCGCAAGTTCGAAGCCCCTTTACGCAAGGCGCTGACCCAGGCTGGCAAGCTGGTGGATGACCCGCGCAAGCCGCGTTTGCTGCTGACATTCAAGAGTGGTCGCGAGGTGTTTCTTGGTCTTGCAGACGCCGACAACTCGGCGATGTGGCCCATGGGCATTCCGCGCCTGAAGTTCCCCCGTGAAGCGCCAAGCCGTTCGACCCTCAAGCTGGAAGAGGCCTGGCATCACTTCATTCCGCGAGATCAGTGGGATGAGCGTCTGTCTGGGGATATGACCGGTGTCGATCTTGGCGCCGCCCCGGGTGGCTGGACTTACCAGTTGGTGCGCCGTGGCATGCTGGTGACTGCAATTGATAACGGGCCAATGGCCGAAAGCCTGATGGACACCGGTCTGGTTCAGCACTTGATGGCCGACGGCTTCACTTACAAGCCGCGTCAGCCGGTGGACTGGATGGTTTGCGACATCGTCGAAAAGCCTGCGCGTAATGCCGCTTTGCTGGAAACCTGGCTGGGCGAAGGCTTGTGTCGCGAAGCCGTGGTCAACCTCAAGTTGCCGATGAAACAGCGATACGCCGAAGTCAGCCGTCTGTTGCAGCGTATTGAAGAAGGCTTCGAGGCACGCGGCATTCGTGTCGAAATCGGCTGCAAGCAGCTGTACCACGACCGCGAAGAAGTGACCTGTCATCTGCGTCGGCTGGATGGTAAGCGCAAGGGGTGATTATCTTGCCCCTGTAGGAGTGAGCTTGCTCGCGATAGCTACCTGACAATCAAAAAAGCGTTGCCTGATCAGACGCTATCGCGAGCAAGCTCACTCCTACGGTGTATTCGGCAGGCTACACCAGCAGCTGTTCCAGATGCTTGATGATCTCCTCGGTTTTCAATACCAGCACATCGCTCTCCAGTGAATCGAGCACCACTTCGGCCGTGTTGCCGATCAGCGCCGCTGGAATGCCGGTGCGCGCCACGGTACCGATGATGGTCACGGCGGCATCCAGTTGCCGAGCTGTGAAAGGGATCAAAACATCCGCCGGTCCTTCGGCAATGTGCAGGTGCGCATCATCGATATCGAATTCGGTCTGGAATGCCTGACACTGCTCGCGATAGCGGGCTTCAATGCTTTCCTTGAGCTGAAATACCGGATCGGCTGCCGACAACATGGGGGAAGGGTGAGCCGCGATCACGTGCAAACGGCCCTTGGCCAGCGCGGCAATGTCATAGCCGTGATCGACGATGGAGTAGTGCAGGGCGCGGTGCTCGCCGTCATGATTACCCACATCAACAGCCGCCAGGATCACGCCTTCTGTCCATGGCCTGTCGGTTTTCACCATCAGAACCGGGCTCGGGCATAAACGCAGCAGCTTCCAGTCCTCAGGTGTGAGCAAGGCTTTTTTCAGTGGGTTGTCGGGGAAGTGCTGTTTTATCACCAGCCCGCAGCCTTCGGCCTGTTGCGCCTGAATAATCGTGTGATGCAGGCTGCTGTCCCAGGTTTGTTCGGTGGTGGCTGAGAACCCTTCATCAAGCAGACGCCGCTTTACCTCCGCGAGCACCGCCGTGTGAGGGTGTTTTTCCTTGTCGCAGATCAGCAAGTGCAGGTGTGCGCCAGTGACACCGGCTATCAGCCGTGCTCGCTTGAGCGCCAGGCTGTCTGGATGTTCGGGCTCTATGACCACCAGAATGCTGCGTATCGATTGCATGACGTTGTCTCCCGGATGCGTTATCCCTGATGCACTCCACAACTATAGTTGCACTGCTAGCGTTGTAGCCTTGATGCACGTCAGCTCATTTCTATCGCCGGACGCGGGTCGCCCTCGTATAATGCCCGGCCTTGTCGTTCGGCCTTCTGTGAGCCTATGTACCCGATTCCTGAAATTGAAGCCTTCCTGCTTTGCCGCACACCCGACAGCTGGGTTCAGGCTGCATTGCGCAACCTGGACATCTTGTTGATCGATCACGCGAACAACGAAAAGAAGGCGGCCGGGGCGGCGTTCCAGTTCATGTTCCAGTACAACGACAAGTTTGACCTGCTGAGCAAGATGTCGCGCCTGGCCCGCGAAGAATTACGTCACTTCGAGCAAGTGCTGAGCATTATCCGCAAACGCGAAATCCCCATGGCCAACGTCAGTTCGGCGCGTTATGCCGGAGCGTTGCGTAAGCTGGTACGCAATCACAACCCGTATCGCCTGACGGATGCGTTGATTGTCGGCGCCATCGTCGAGGCCCGTTCCTGCGAGCGTTTTGCCTGTCTGGTACCGCACCTGGACGAAGAGCTGGGCAAGTTCTACGCCGGTTTATTGAAGTCCGAAGCGCGGCATTTCCAGGACTACCTGAAGCTGGCCTATACCTATGGCGACAAGGCTGATGTCGACGCCAAAATCGAAGAAATCCGCCTCGCCGAACGCGAACTGATTGAAAGCCCGGATGAAGAGTTCCGGTTTCACAGCGGTGTGCCTGCGTTGGTTTGAGTCTCCCGTGCTGGATGTAATTTGTAGGAGTGAGCTTGCTCGCGATAGCAGTTTGTCAGTCGCAGAGTATTTGACTGAAAAACTGCTATCGCGAGCAAGCTCACTCCTACAGGTCTAACACCTTTCTTACATCAAAATAGTAAGCAAGCTAATAAAAGCTTTGCCATTTGCTGCCTAAGCAGTAATATCGCCACATTCTCTGCCTAGGCAGCTAATTTGGTGGATTCATGAAACATTTCAGTCCTGATAATCAGCAGTCGACAATCATGGGCATGCTGATCGGCCGCACCAATTCGCTGAAAGATCGCATCCTCGACAAGCAATTAGTGCCCTATGGCATCACTTTCTCGCAGTTCAAGGTGTTGATCATCGTTGCCCAGTTCCGCGCGGATACCCCCGCCGAATTGTGTCGGCACCTGTCGCTGGACAGCGGCTCGATGACTCGAATGCTGGACCGGCTTGAACAGAAACAATTGCTGGAGCGCACCCGTTCGGCCACTGACCGGCGTCAGGTTCAGCTCGTTCTGACAGAGCAGGGGCGAATCATCACCGACCAATTGCCGCAGATTGGCGCTGAAGCCATGAATGAATTGCTTGGCGTGCTGGATGCTGAAGAAGTGGCAAGTCTGGAGCGAATCCTCAGCAAGGTGCTGATCGATGCCAACGATCACATCGCTATTACCCGCCTGAGTTTCAAAGACAGAGGTGCAGAATGAGCCTTTCTGTTGCGCGGGGGCGTTACAGCCTGTTGCTGATCGCCCTGAGTGTTGCCGGTTGCGCCAACTACAGCGGCTTGACCACCCAAGGCAAAAGCCTCGACGCTAATAACCTGCAAGCCGGACACAGCCTGCAAGGTATTAGCCTGTCGCCTGCGGCCTGGCCAAAACGTGACTGGTGGAAAAATCTCGGAGATCCGCAGCTTGATGGCTTGATCAACGAAGCCCTGCGCGACAGCCCTGACATGCAGGTCGCCAGTGCGCGTACTCATCAGGCGATGGCCTCAGCCTATGCAGCCGATGCGGCACGTATGCCGACGGTCGACGCCGACGCCAGTGTCAGTCGCTCACGCCTGGCACGGGATCAGGACCCGAGCGGTATGGGAGGGCGCTACAGCACCCTGCGCAGCCTGGCGGTCAACTTCAATTACAACTTCGACTTATGGGGCGGCCAGCGTGCTGCCTGGGAAGCTGCATTGGGCCAGGCGCGTGCCGCTGAAGTCGATGAGCAAGCTGCACGTCTGACTTTGGCTGCCGATGTCGCCCGCGCCTACAGCGATGTGGGTCAGGCTTACATCGTTCATGATCTGGCGACTGAGGACCTCAAGCGCACGCAGCAATTGCTCAATCTGGGCAATCAACGTCTGCAGTCCGGGATTGACAGTCAGTATCAATATCAGCAGACCGAAAGCCTGGAGGCCAACTCCCAAGAGGCGCTAATCGCCGCGGAGAAAAGCCTGCGCAGCGCGAAAATCGCCTTGGCAGTGTTACTCGGTAAAGGCCCGGATCGCGTTCAGGAAATCGCCCGTCCCAACGTACTCAAGCCTGCGGTGGTTGCCTTGCCGTCTTCGTTGCCTGCCGAGTTGCTGGGACGTCGACCGGACATCGTCGCGGCCCGCTGGCGTGTTGAAGCCGCGAGCAAGAACATCGTGGCGGGCAAGACCAATTTCTATCCGAACCTGAACCTCAGTGCCGCTGCGGGGGCAGAGTCATTGCTGGGTGACGCGATGTTTGGCTCTGCCAGTCGCTTCTTCAATGTTGCCCCAACCATTTCCCTGCCGTTGTTCGACGGCGGCCGTTTGCGTGCTGATCTGGACGCTCGCGATGCTGATTACGACCTTGCCGTGGCGCAGTACAACAAGAGCCTGATCCGTGCTTTGGGCGACGTCAGCGACAACATCGGTCAACTGCGTGCCATTGATGGCCAGATTCAGGCCCGTCAGCACGCAACGGATGTGGTCCAGCAATCATTCAATACCGTGACCCAGCGCTATGGCTCGGGGATCGGCAACTACCTGGACGTGCTGACTACAGAGCAGCAATTACTTCAGTCACAACGCCAACTGGCTGATCTCAACGCCGAACGAATCGATTTATCGATCCAGTTGATGCAAGCCCTGGGCGGTGGTTTCGAGGGCGAAAGTCCCAACGACGCCACTTCATCAACTGCTTCGCTGACTAACTCAAGGTAATCGTCATGGCCACTGCCGCTAGCGAAAACACCCCCGGGAATGCTCCGGAAAACAGTAAAAAAGACACCAATCCACGCAAGCGCAAGCTGCTCCTGTTCGGGTTGGCGCTGGTCGTCATTCTCGGCGGGCTGGGTGTCTGGGCCTGGCATGAGCTGTATGGCCGCTGGAATGAAAACACCGACGACGCTTATGTGAATGGCAACGTCGTGGAAATCACTCCGCTGGTGGCCGGTACCGTCACCAGCATTGGCGCGGATGATGGTGATCTGGTTCGCGCCGGTCAGGTGTTGCTGCAATTCGACCCCGCTGATGCCGAAGTCGGTTTGCAAAGTGCCGAAGCCAATCTGGGCAAGACCGTGCGTCAGGTTCGCGGTCTGTACAGCAATGTCGACGGCATGAAAGCTCAATTGGCAGCCCAGCGCGCTGAAGTGAAGAAGGCTCAGGACAACTACACCCGACGCAAAAGCCTGGCAGCGGGCGGGGCGATTTCTCAGGAAGAACTCTCCCACGCCCATGACGATTTGATCAGTGCGCAAAGCGCCTTGAGCAACGTCCAGCAGCAACTGGCGAGCAGCGTCGCGTTGGTGGACGACACCGAAGTGTCGTCGCACCCGGACGTGAAGGCGGCAGCGGCGCAACTGCGTCAGGCTTACCTGGCCAATGCCCGCAGCACCTTGATTGCACCTGTCACTGGTTACGTCGCCAAACGCACTGTGCAACTTGGCCAACGCGTCCAGCCGGGCACGGCGTTGATGGCGGTGATCCCTCTGGATCAGCTGTGGATTGATGCCAACTTTAAGGAAACGCAACTGGGCAACATGCGTATTGGTCAGCCGGTGGAAATCGAGTCGGACCTGTACGGCAGTGATGTGAAGTACAGCGGCACGATTGACAGCCTGGGTGCCGGTACCGGCAGCGCCTTTGCGCTGTTGCCTGCGCAAAACGCCACGGGTAACTGGATCAAGATCGTCCAGCGCGTTCCCGTCCGCATCCACATCAACGCCGAAGAACTGGCGAGGCACCCGCTGCGCATCGGTCTGTCCACGACGGTTAACGTCGATCTGCACGATCAAAGCGGCCCGGTGTTGGCGCAACAGCCACCCAAGCAAGCCTCGTTCAGCACCAACGTTTATGAACAGCAACTGGCCGAGGCTGATGCCTTGATCAAACGTCTGATTCATGAAAACAGCGCACTGACCGGCAAGACTGCTCAGCGCTGATCCGACAATTCGCATGCTCCGGTCGTGATCGGCCGGAGCAGCGTCAAGTTTTCAGGGATTCGCGATGAGCGCCAACGCACCCGCATCATTTACGCCGCCCAGTCTGCTGCTGTGTACCATCGGCCTGTCGCTGGCGACCTTCATGCAGGTTCTCGATACGACTATTGCCAACGTCGCCTTGCCGACCATTTCCGGCAATCTGGGCGTCAGCTCGGAGCAGGGCACTTGGGTCATCACCTCGTTTGCGGTCAGTAACGCGATTGCCTTGCCACTGACCGGATGGCTAAGCCGCCGCTTTGGTGAAGTGAAGTTGTTCCTCTGGGCGACGATTCTGTTCGTTCTGGCCTCTTTCCTGTGCGGGATTTCCCAGTCCATGCCGGAGCTGGTGGGTTTTCGTGTGTTGCAGGGTGTGGTGGCGGGGCCGCTGTACCCGATGACGCAAACCTTGCTGATCGCTGTGTATCCTCCGGCAAAAAGGGGGATGGCACTGGCACTGCTGGCGATGGTGACCGTCGTCGCGCCTATTGCGGGGCCGATCCTCGGCGGCTGGATCACCGACAGTTACAGCTGGCCGTGGATCTTCTTCATCAATATTCCGATTGGCCTGTTCGCGGTGCTGGTCGTACGCATGCAAATGGCCAAGCGCCCGGTCGTCACCAGTTACCAGCCCATGGACTATGTCGGGCTTATCACCCTGATCATCGGCGTGGGTGCGTTGCAGATCGTGCTCGACAAGGGCAACGACCTGGACTGGTTCGAGTCGAATTTCATTGTCATCGGTACGCTGATTTCAGCCGTGGCGTTGTCGGTTTTCGTGATCTGGGAGATGACTGACAAGCATCCGATCGTCAATCTGCGCTTGTTTGCCTTCCGTAACTTCCGCATCGGCACCATGGTGTTGGTCGGCGGTTATGCCGGGTTTTTCGGGATCAACCTGCTGCTGCCGCAGTGGTTGCAGACACAAATGGGCTATACCGCGACGTGGGCGGGGCTGGCCGTGGCACCCATCGGTATCTTGCCGGTATTGATGTCGCCGTTTGTCGGTAAGTACGCGCACAAGTTCGACCTGCGCCTGTTGGCGGGGCTGGCATTTCTTGCGATTGGCACCAGTTGCTTCATGCGGGCGGGCTTCACCAACGAAGTGGACTTTGAACACATCGCGCTGGTGCAGTTGTTCATGGGGGCGGGCGTGGCGTTGTTCTTCATGCCGACGCTGAGCATCTTGCTGTCGGACTTGCCGCCCAACCAGATTGCCGATGGTTCAGGCCTGGCGACCTTCCTGCGCACGCTGGGTGGTAGCTTCGCGGCATCGCTGACCACGTGGATCTGGATCCGCCGTGCCGATCAGCATCATGCTTATCTGAGTGAAAATATCAGCACTTACGAGCCTGCGACCCGGGATGCGCTGAACGCACTGGGTGGTGCTAGTCCTTCGGCTTACGCGCAACTTGAGCAGACCCTCAACAGCCAGGCGTACATGATGTCCACGGTGGATTATTTCTACTTGCTGGGCTGGATATTCATGGGCCTCATTCTGCTGGTCTGGCTGGCCAAACCGCCATTCACTGCCAAAGCCGGGCCTGCGGCTGGTGGCGGGCATTGATACGGTTTTGAGCCTTCATACATGATTTGTGGGAGGCCGCCCGGTGTCAGTGACACAGCGCTGTCGCGCAGCAACACAGACCCTGTAGGAGTGAGCTTGCTCGCGATTCGATTTCATGGTTAACGAATTTATCGCATGAACTGACGCTATCGCGAGCAAGCTCACTCCTACAGAAAAAGCATTTAAATTCAGTTGGTTATTTTATGTTTAATGAGAGCGGGGCTGCCCGCGATAAGGCTGGACTTGATGGCCCTGCTATCTGCAGCGCTCTTATCGCGGGCAAGCACCGCTCCCACAAGGTCAGTGTGTCGAGGGATCGGGCAGTGCCAGCTGCTGCTCCGGCACAAAATCAAACGCCGCCAGCTGAAACCCTTGCTCGTCCACCTGCACCGCCCAGCCTTGCTTGTCCCAGTCACCCAGCACAATGCGCCGCGCCGCCTGATCACCGATCTGTAGCTTGTGGATGGCAGGGCGATGGGTATGGCCGTGGATCAGAGTGCGCACACCAAAGTGCTCCATGATTTTAGGCACTTCTTCCGGCGTGACGTCGACGATGTCGTTGGCTTTCATACGCGTCTGCGAGCGGCTTTCATTGCGCAGCTTGCGGGCGAGCTTGTGGCGCGTGCTCTTGGGCAGGTTGCGCAGCACAAACAATGTCAGCGGGTTGCGCAGATAACGGCGCATACGAATGTAACCTTCATCCCGCGTACACAGGCTGTCGCCGTGCATCAGCAGAACAGGCTCGCCGTTCAACTGGACGACGCTCGGGTCTGGCAGCAGTGTGCAGCCAGCCGCTTTACAGAACGCACGGCCAATCATGAAGTCACGATTGCCATGCATCAGAAATATTTGGGTGCCGCTGTCGCTCAGCTCTCGTAGTGCCTGGCAGATCGAGCGCTGGAAGGGCGACATCGCATCGTCGCCAATCCAGACCTCGAAAAAATCACCGAGGATGTACAGGGCCTTGGCATCGCGGGCACGGCCCGCGATCAGATCCAGAAACGCCCGGGTAATGTCCGGGCGTTCTTCCTGCAAATGCAGATCGGAGATCAGCAATATCACTCAACGATCTCGGCTTTCTCGATGATCACGTCTTCAGTCGGTACGTCCTGGTGGCCGGATTTGCTGCCGGTGGACACGCCTTTGATCTTGTCGACAACGTCTGTGCCTTCGATCACTTCGGCAAACACCGCGTAACCCCAGCCCTGAGTGGTCTTGGCGCTGTGGTTGAGGAAGCTGTTGTCAGCCACGTTGATGAAGAACTGCGCGGAGGCCGAATGCGGTTCCATGGTACGGGCCATGGCAACGCTGTATTTCTTGTTCGGCAGACCGTTGTCGGCTTCGTTCTGGATGCTTGGGCGCTTGTCTTTCTTTTCTTTCATGCCTGGCTCGAAACCGCCGCCCTGGATCATGAAGTTACCGATGACGCGGTGAAAAACGGTGTTTTCGTAGTGACCGGCGTTGACGTATTCGATGAAGTTGGCAACGGTCAGCGGCGCTTTCTCAGCGTTCAGTTCCAGAACGATGTCGCCATGGTTGGTGGTCAATTTTACTTTGGACATATCTGAATTCGCTCTTTTGGCAGTTCGTGAATGGACGCGTTATAACCCTGACGCGCAGTTTACAGACGCGGTTACATAATTCGGTCGAGTTTTTAACTCGACGGTTTTCTTACAGGGCGCTGTTAGCCTATTGACAGCTTCGGCTATGATAAGCGCTTTGATTTAGTCGGCCTACCCTGGCCGCGCACTTGTATTGTCCAAGGATCCTATGAGCAAGCCCACTCAAGACCCCGCTGCGAATTCAAAGGCAGGCCCTGCAATTCCTACCAATTTCCTGCGCCCGATTGTCCAGGCTGACCTCGACTCAGGTAAGCACAGCAAGATCGTGACCCGTTTTCCGCCTGAGCCTAACGGCTATCTGCACATCGGTCACGCCAAGTCGATCTGCGTGAATTTCGGTCTGGCTCAGGAATTCGGTGGCGTCACGCACCTGCGTTTCGACGACACCAACCCCGCCAAGGAAGACCAGGAATACATCGACGCCATTGAGAGCGACGTCAAGTGGCTGGGTTTCCAGTGGGATGGCGAAGTACGTTACGCCTCGCAGTATTTCGATCAATTGCACGACTGGGCTGTCGAGCTGATCAAGGCTGGCAAGGCTTACGTGGATGATCTGACCCCTGAGCAGGCTCGCGAATACCGCGGCACCCTGACCGAACCGGGCAAGAACAGCCCGTTCCGTGAGCGCAGCGTTGAGGAAAACATCGACCTGTTCGCCCGTATGAAAGCTGGTGAGTTCGAAGACGGCGCCCGCGTCCTGCGCGCCAAAATCGACATGGCTTCGCCGAACATGAACCTGCGCGACCCGATCCTGTATCGCATTCGTCATGCGCACCACCACCAGACCGGCGATAAGTGGTGCATCTACCCAATCTACGACTTCACCCACGGTCAGTCGGATGCCATCGAAGGCATCACCCACTCGATCTGCACCCTGGAGTTCGAAAGCCATCGTCCGCTGTATGACTGGTTCCTCGACAACCTGCCCGTGCCGAGCAAGCCGCGCCAGTACGAGTTCTCGCGCCTGAACCTGAACTACACCATCACCAGCAAGCGCAAGCTCAAGCAACTGGTTGATGAGAAACACGTTCACGGCTGGGATGACCCGCGCATGTCGACCCTGTCGGGCTTCCGTCGTCGTGGTTACACGCCGAAATCGATTCGTAACTTCTGCGAGATGATTGG
This sequence comes from Pseudomonas maioricensis, assembly GCF_022790535.1. GTDB lineage: Bacteria > Pseudomonadota > Gammaproteobacteria > Pseudomonadales > Pseudomonadaceae > Aquipseudomonas > Aquipseudomonas maioricensis. Next base: position 210,632 of record NZ_LOHG01000005.1, on the reverse strand, counting down.
CACCAACCGTTCCGACGGCGTGGTGGATTTCGGCATGCTGGAATTCAGCATCCGTGACGATCTGGACCACAGCGCTCCGCGTGCCATGTGCGTGCTGCGTCCTTTGAAAGTCGTGATCACTAATTATCCGGAAGGTCAGGTGGAAAACCTGGAGCTGGCGCGTCACCCGAAAGAAGACCTCGGCGTGCGCAATCTGCCGTTCTCCCGCGAGATCTACATCGACCGCGACGATTACATGGAAGAGCCGCCAAAAGGCTACAAGCGTCTGGAGCCTAATGGCGAAGTGCGCTTGCGCGGTAGCTACGTGATCCGTGCCGACGAAGCGATCAAGGATGCCGACGGCAATATCGTCGAGCTGCGTTGCTCCTACGACCCGGACACCCTGGGCAAGAACCCTGAAGGCCGTAAGGTCAAAGGCGTTGTGCACTGGGTGCCTGCGGCTGAAAGCGTTGAATGCGAAGTTCGTCTGTACGATCGTCTGTTCCGTTCGCCAAATCCTGAAAAGGCTGAGGACGGTGCGACCTTCCTGGACAACATCAATCCGGACTCCCTGCAAGTGCTGACCGGTTGTCGTGCTGAACCTTCACTGGGACAAGCGCAACCGGAAGACCGTTTCCAGTTCGAACGCGAAGGTTATTTCTGCGCGGACATCAAGGACTCGAAACCTGGTCAACCCGTCTTCAACCGCACGGTGACGTTGCGGGACTCCTGGACCTGAGGCAAACAAGTGCTCTCGATTTACAACACGCTCACCAAGAGCAAAGAAGTCTTCAAGCCGCTGGATGGCAACAAGGTACGCATGTACGTCTGCGGGATGACCGTATACGACTACTGCCACCTGGGCCACGGCCGCAGCATGGTGGCGTTCGACCTCGTGACTCGCTGGCTGCGGTTCAGCGGTTACGACCTGACATATGTGCGCAACATCACTGACATTGACGACAAGATCATCAATCGTGCCCGTGAAAATGGCGAGTCGTTCGATGCGCTGACTGCGCGCATGATCGATGCGATGCACGAGGACGAAGCACGGCTGAATATCCTCAAGCCGGACATGGAACCCCGTGCCACCGATTACATCGACGGCATGCACGCCATGATTCAGACCTTGATCGACAAGGGCTACGCCTATGCGCCGGGTAATGGCGACGTGTACTACCGCGTCGGCAAATTCCTCGGTTACGGCAAGCTGTCGCGCAAGAAGATCGAAGACCTGCGCATTGGCGCACGTATCGAAGTGGACGAGTCCAAGGACGATCCGCTGGACTTCGTGCTCTGGAAAGGCGTCAAGCCCGGCGAGCCAAGTTGGGAATCGCCTTGGGGCGCGGGGCGTCCTGGCTGGCACATCGAGTGCTCGGTGATGTCTACCTGCTGCCTGGGTGAGACGTTCGATATTCATGGCGGTGGCAGCGACCTTGAGTTCCCGCACCACGAAAACGAAATTGCCCAGAGCGAAGCGGCCACCGGCAAGACTTACGCCAATGCCTGGCTGCATTGCGGCATGATTCGCATCAATGGCGAGAAGATGTCCAAGTCATTGAACAACTTCTTCACCATCCGCGACGTGCTGGAAAAGTACTCGCCGGAAGTGGTGCGTTATCTGCTGGTGTCCAGCCATTACCGCAGCGCGATCAACTACTCCGAAGACAGCCTCAAAGAGTCCAAGAGTGCGCTGGAGCGTTTCTACCATGCCCTTCGTGGCTTGCCGGTTTCCGAGCCGTCAGGTGGCGATGCGTTCGTCGAGCGTTTCTCGGCAGCCATGAACGACGACTTCGGCACGCCTGAGGCTTGTGCGGTGCTGTTCGAGATGGTCCGCGAGATCAACCGTCTGCGGGAAACCGACCTGACAGCGGCTGCGGGCCTGGCTGCTCGTTTGAAGCAATTGGCCAGCGTGCTGGGCGTGTTGCAGCTGGATGCCGACGACTTCTTGCAGTCAGGTGCTGAAGGTCGGGTTGATGCGGTAGAAGTTGAAGCGCTGATCCAGGCACGTCTGGCCGCCCGCGCAGCCAAGGACTGGGCTGAGTCCGACCGCATCCGCGACCAGATCACCGCCATGGGCGTGGTGCTGGAAGACGGCAAAGGCGGTACGACCTGGCGGTTGGCGGATTGATTCGCTGATTTTGATCTGCACTGCGTTGCTGACACAGCGCGGTCTCAAAGAAGATGCAAAACTTTGTGGGAGCTGAGCTTGCTCGCGATACAGGCACCTCGGTGTTTGATCTGAAACCGAGGTGCCTGTATCGCGGGCAAGCACCGCTCCCACAGGGATTGCATTCCAGTTCAACTGATCGGTCGTGGTTCAATCCTCAACCGCTTATAAAGCGTATTGCGGCTCACCCCCAGACGGTTGGCGGATTGATTCGCTGACTTTGATCTGC
>NZ_LOHG01000005.1:163052-208229 GCF_022790535.1 Pseudomonas maioricensis | reverse complement strand
GAATTTGGATAATTGCGGCAATTATCAATCGGTGCAGGCTCAACCCTGCCTTTCCCGCAACCGCTTATAAAGCGTATTCCGGCTCACACCCAGGCGCTTGGCCAACTGGGAAATATTCCCGCCAGATGCGCGGAGTAACGCGTTTAAATCCTCTGCTTCATGCAGCGGATCCTTGTCGCTGAACACTGGCGGCAGATCCTGCAAACGCATCTCCATATCCGCAAAAAAATCATCCGGCAGATGTTCTGTGCTGATCAGTTCATTTTCGGCCAGCGCCAACGCCACCTGAATCACATTGCTGAGCTGGCGCAAGTTGCCCGGCCACGGATGGCGATCAAACAACTCCAGCACTTTCGGTTCGAAGCCTCGAGTCTGCTGCGTTTCGCGATGCTGCTCCCAGAGCCGCTGAACCAGTGCGGCCTTGTCGGTACGTTCACGCAGCGGCGGCAGTTCGAGATTTAGCCCGCTGATCCGGTAGTACAAGTCCTGGCGGAAGCGCCCGGCCAATACTTCGTCGCGCAAATTGCGGTTCGTCGCGGAAATCAGTCGCACATCCACCGGATGCAATTCGCTGCTGCCCAGCGGCTGCACGCAACGTTCTTGTAAAACCCGTAACAGACGAGCCTGAACCGGCAGCGGCATGTCGCCAATCTCGTCGAGGAACAGCGTGCCCTTGTCCGCTTTGCGAATCAGGCCGATGCTGCCTTTATGGTGCGCGCCGGTGAATGCGCCTTTCTCATAGCCAAACAACTCCGACTCCACCAACTCGGCCGGGATGGCTGCACAGTTGACTGCGATCAGTGGCTTGGCGGATCGGGAACTGGCGTTGTGCAAGGCTTTGACGAACACCTCTTTACCCACACCGGTTTCGCCATGGATCAGCAGGGCAATGTTCTTCTCAAGCAGCCGCTCAGCCTGGCGCACGGCTTTGTCGACCCTGGCATCACCCAGACTGACGGCCGACAGGGGCACACTATCGGGCGATACCGGTTTCGGCGCGGGCTGGAGAGCATGCAGGTGCAACGGTTTGCGTTTGGGGTGCCTCAATACGCCGTGAAAGCGATTGTTGCCAGAAGCAAGAAGCGAAAAGGGCAGGCCTTCAGGTTGATTGAGCAGAAAAGCCATCGGGTTATTGAACAGCGCCTCGATGCTCGTCCGCATCAGGCTGACCCCCAACAGGTTATCCGCGCGACGGTTGGCGCTGAGGATCCGCCCGCTTTCGTCGAAAATCAGCAAACCCGCCCACTGGCTGTCGAGGTTGTTCAGCCCAGTGTTGAAAGTCAGTTGGAAATGGCTGTCCTGAAACTGATCGAGGATCAGCCGGTTTTCCACCGACTGGCTCATCATCTTGACCATGCCCAACGTATGGGAGGGCGGCAGGAAGCTGTCGCTGGAGACATCGAGTACCGCAATCATGCGGCGTGCGGCATCGTAGATCGGTGCTGCCGAGCCGGTCATGAAGCGATTGGCTTTGAGAAAGTGTTCGTTGTGTTCGATGTGCACTGCCTGCTCACAGACCAGTGCGGTGCCGATAGCGTTGGTCCCCGTGGCGCTTTCAATCCAGCTGGCGCCTGCCATGAAGCCATGTGCGTGTGAGGGCTCGACAAAACGCTGGGTGCCCCATGACTTCAGCAACTGACCGCGATCATCGGCCAGCATGATCAGGCAGTTGGAGTTACTGAGGATGTTTTCGTAAAACGGCAGGACTTCCTGGTGGGTGGTGTGCACCAGCGCCTGATGGCGCTCCAGTAACTGCGATACCTGATCCGTCGGCAATTGGCCGAAAGAGGGTCTGGACTGATGACTCAGACCAAAGTCCCTACAGCGGGACCATGAGTCTCGGATGATGGCGTCATGAGCAACGGATGCACGGTGTATGGCCATGGTGGATCCTGCATGTATTTTTATTTTTCTTATTGATCTGGCACGGGCGTCCAATCCCGTGCGTGCGTCCAGTGTCGCTCAGGATTGTTCAAAGTCAATGTTCAGTTTGTTCAAGTGTTCAGTTTTTACTGTTCACTTTTGTTCAGCACTGAACGCTCAGCAGGCGGGTGATATCGGGCCGAGGCTCTATCTCGGGTCTGTGTGCAGTAATGCCCGGTTTGGCACGATTGTCGCTATCTCCTGACAAGAATTCGCGCACCCCTGAATAAGAACTGACAAAAAAGGGCAAGCCATGTCTCTAACGCTGGAGCACGTCAGCCGTGTGGTCGACGGCCAAACCTGGATCGACGACGCTTCGTTGAGCTTTGAACCGGGTTCTTTCAATGTCTTGCTGGGCCGTACACTGTCCGGCAAGACCAGTCTGATGCGACTGATGGCCGGGCTGGACAAGCCTGATCGGGGTCGCATCCTGATGAACGGTAAGGACGTCACCCAGACGGCCGTTCGCCATCGCAACGTGTCGATGGTTTATCAGCAGTTCATCAATTACCCGAGCATGACCGTTTTCGACAACATTGCCTCGCCATTGCGTCAGGCCGGTGTCGCCGCTGACGTGATCCAGAGCAAGGTGCTGGAAACCGCAAAGATGCTGCGCATCGAGAAGTTTCTGACCCGCTATCCACTGGAGTTGTCTGGTGGTCAGCAGCAGCGCACGGCCATGGCCCGGGCGCTGGTCAAGGATGCTGATCTGATTCTGTTTGATGAGCCGCTGGTTAACCTCGACTACAAGCTGCGCGAAGAGCTGCGTCAGGAAATGCGCGAGCTGTTCGAAGCCCGCCACACCATCGCCATCTACGCTACCACTGAGCCCAACGAGGCGCTGGCGCTGGGTGGGACCACGACGGTTCTGCATGAGGGCCGCATCATCCAGAGCGGCCGGACCCCAGAGGTTTATCACCAGCCTCAAACCGTACTGGCGGCAGAGTTGTTCTCCGAGCCGCCGATCAATCTGATGCCTGGTCGTATTCAAGGCAGCGAAGTGAGCTTCGCCAATTTCGTACATTTCCCGCTCAACGTTGATTTGCGCAAGATCGGTGACGGTAACTATCGCTTTGGCGTGCGCCCCAGCCACTTGAGTCTGGTGCCATCAAACGATGATGACCTTGAGCTGGCCGTGACCGTTGAACTGGCGGAAATCAGCGGCTCGGAAACCTTCCTGCACGTGCGTAACGAGCATTTCCCGCTGGTGCTGCACTTGCCGGGGGTGCATGCCTACGACGTAGATGCGTCCATTCGGGTGTACATCCCGACCCATAAATTATTTGTGTTTGATGAGCAAGGCCGCCTGATTCAGGCGCCCGGCTTGCGCATGGCGAGGGTTGCCTGATGGCCGAGATCCGATTGCAAAACCTTGCGCACAGCTATAGCAAGCGTCCGGCCGGTCCGGAGGACTACGCCATTCGCGAGATGAGTCATATCTGGGAGCAGGGCGGGGCGTATGCGCTGCTAGGGCCTTCGGGGTGTGGCAAGTCGACATTGCTGAACGTCATTTCCGGACTCCTGAGTCCCTCGGAGGGTCAGGTGATGTTTGACTCGAAAGTGGTCAACAACCTGTCTCCGGAGCAGCGCAATATCGCTCAGGTTTTCCAGTTTCCGGTGGTCTACGACACCATGACGGTGTACGACAACCTCGCCTTCCCCCTGCGTAATCAGGGCATGGACGAGAAAAGGATTCAAACCAAGGTTCATGAAATCGCCGACGTGCTGGATCTGCAGCCCTTACTGAAGAAAAAGGCCCGCAACCTCACTGCTGACGAGAAACAGAAAGTTTCCATGGGCCGTGGTCTGGTGCGTGATGACGTGTCGGCGATTCTGTTCGACGAACCGCTGACCGTGATTGACCCGCATTTGAAGTGGAAGCTGCGGCGCAAACTCAAGCAGATTCACGAGCAGTTCAACATCACCATGGTTTACGTCACCCACGATCAGCTCGAAGCTTCGACCTTCGCTGACAAGATCGCAGTCATGTATGGCGGTGCGATTGTCCAGTTCGGTACGCCTCGCGAGTTGTTCGAAAAGCCTCGCCACACCTTTGTCGGCTATTTCATTGGCAGTCCGGGAATGAACCTGATCGAAGTCGCCCCGCAGGCGGGTGGTGTGGGCTTTGGTGATGCTCATCTGCCGCTGTCCGAATCTATGCAACAACTCATCGCCGAGAAAAAATGGATCAGCCTGAAAGTCGGCATCCGGCCCGAGTTTGTGCATGTCTGGGATGGCCCGGTGGACGATGCGCTCTGCGCTGAAGTCAGTCACGTTGAAGACCTCGGCACCTACAAGATTCTGACCCTGCGTCTGGCCGGGCAAGCCTTGAAAGTGCGGTTGCAGGAAGACAAGCCAGTGCCCGTGGGCCAGGCCTGGATCAGCTTTCCGAGCCAGTGGCTGATGGTCTATGCGGACGATTACTTGCTGGAGTCAGGCCATGAATAATAAGGTTCAGAACAACAAGGCGTGGTGGTTGGTATTACCGGTTTTCCTGTTGGTGGCGTTCAGCGCCATCATTCCGATGATGACCGTGGTCAACTATTCGGTGCAGGACATCTTCGACCAGTCCAGCCGCTACTTTGTCGGCACCGACTGGTTCAGGCAGGTTTTGCAGGACCCGCGCCTGCACGACTCGTTACTGCGTCAGTTCATCTATTCCGCCTGTGTATTGCTGATTGAAATCCCGCTGGGGATCGCCATCGCGCTGTGCATGCCTACCAAGGGGCGCTGGTCCACGGTCTGTCTGATCGTAATGACCATTCCACTGCTGATCCCGTTTAACGTCGTCGGCACCATCTGGCAGATCTTTGGCCGCGGAGACATCGGGCTTCTGGGCTATACGCTGAACAACATCCTGCACGTCAACTACAACTATGCGGCCAATGCGTCGGATGCATGGGTTACGGTGCTGATCATTGATGTCTGGCACTGGACGTCGCTGGTAGCACTGCTTTCTTATTCAGGCTTGCGAGCTATTCCGGACGTTTACTACCAGGCCGCGCGCATTGACCGGGCATCCAGCTGGGCGGTGTTCCGGCATATCCAGTTGCCGAAGATGAAGAGCGTGTTGTTGATTGCGGTGATGTTGCGCTTTATGGACAGCTTCATGATCTACACCGAGCCGTTCGTACTCACCGGCGGCGGCCCTGGCAACTCAACGACCTTCCTCAGTCAGACCCTGACGACCATGGCGCTCGGCCAATTTGACCTGGGGCCGGCGGCGGCATTCTCGTTGGTGTATTTCCTGATCATCCTGCTGGTGTCGTGGGTGTTCTACACCGCCATGACCCATAGCGAAAAGAACTGAGGAGGCGGACATGAACCTGCGCAAAGTCATCCCGCTGTGGATTTACCTGCTGTTTCTGCTGGTGCCGATCTATTGGTTGGTGAACATGTCGTTCAAGACCAATACCGAGATTCTCGGCGGCCTGACCCTGTGGCCGCAGGATTTCACCCTGGCCAACTACAAGGTGATTTTCACCGACGAGAGCTGGTACAGCGGCTACATTAATTCTCTGTACTACGTTTGCCTCAATACTGTGATCTCGCTGAGCGTGGCGTTGCCAGCGGCTTATGCGTTTTCCCGTTATCGTTTTCTGGGCGACAAACACCTGTTCTTCTGGCTGCTGACCAATCGCATGGCACCGCCTGCGGTTTTCCTGCTGCCATTCTTTCAGCTGTATTCGTCCATCGGCCTGTTCGATACGCATATCGCGGTGGCGTTGGCCCACTGTCTGTTCAACGTACCGCTGGCGGTGTGGATTCTGGAGGGCTTCATGTCCGGCGTACCCAAGGAGATAGACGAAACTGCTTATATCGACGGTTACAGCTTTCCCAAATTTTTCGCGAAGATATTCATCCCGCTGATCGGCTCCGGAATCGGCGTGACGGCGTTTTTCTGTTTCATGTTTTCCTGGGTCGAGCTACTGCTGGCGCGGACCTTGACGTCGGTCAACGCCAAGCCGATTGCGGCGGTGATGACCCGCACGGTGTCGGCCTCCGGTATTGATTGGGGCGTGCTGGCGGCGGCGGGGGTTTTGACCATCCTTCCGGGCATGCTGGTGATCTGGTTTGTTCGTAACCATGTGGTCAAGGGCTTTGCTCTTGGTCGGGTCTGAGGAGTCGAAAAATGGAGTGGATGTCCTGGACGCTGCCCACCGCGATCTTCTTCGGCAGCATTGCTTTGCTGTTGGCGGGGATGACGGTGTGGGAATTGCGCTCGGCCAGTATTGAGCGTCGTGGTTTTCTGCCGATTGCCACCACTCGTGGCGACCGACTGTTCATTGGATTGCTGGGTAGTGCCTATCTGCACCTGCTGGTGATTGGTGCGACCAGCTGGAATATCTGGGTCGCTTCAGGGGTTTCTCTGGTGTGGCTGCTGGTAGTGATGCGGTGGGGTTGAAGGCGGATACGCCCGGTTATGGGCTGATCCGGTAGGCGGTATTCGAAGCGGGACTACATAAGAAACAACACTGGAGGTGTCTATGTTCAATAAGAAAAACAAGCTGCGACATAGCGTGACGTTGGCAACAATGGTGATGCTCAGTGGATTGAGCGTGTCGGCATGGGCGGATCAATACGAAGATGCGGCCAAAAAGTGGGCAGCCAGCGAGTTCAAGCCGAGCACGCTGTCCGATGCCGAACAATTGAAAGAGCTGGAGTGGTTCATCAAGGCTGCCGAGCCGTTTCGCGGCATGGACATCAAGGTGGTTTCCGAAACCTTGACCACTCACGAGTACGAATCCAAGACGCTGGCCAAAGCCTTCACCGAAATCACCGGCATCAAGGTCACTCATGACTTGCTGCAGGAAGGCGACGTGATTGAAAAGCTGCAGACCGCCATGCAGTCGGACAAAAGCATTTATGACGGCTGGGTGAATGACTCCGACCTGATCGGTACCCATTTCCGTTACGGTAAGGCGATGTCCCTGACCGATCTGATGGCCAGTCCCGAAGGCAGCAAGGTGACGTCTCCGACGCTAGATCTGAAAGACTTCATCGGCACCTCGTTCACCACCGCCCCGGACGGCAAGCTGTATCAACTGCCCGATCAGCAGTTCGCCAACCTGTACTGGTTTCGCGCGGACTGGTTTGATCGCGCAGACCTGAAAGAGAAGTTCAAGGCCAAGTACGGCTACGACCTGGGCGTGCCGGTCAACTGGTCGGCGTATGAAGATATTGCCAAGTTCTTTAGCGAAGACGTCAAGGAAATCGACGGCAAGAAAGTCTACGGCCACATGGACTACGGCAAGAAAGACCCATCGCTGGGCTGGCGCTTCACCGATGCCTGGTTCTCCATGGCGGGCAGCGGCGACAAAGGTCTGCCTAATGGTCTGCCGGTAGATGAGTGGGGTATTCGCGTAGAAGACTGCCATCCGGTGGGTTCGAGCATTACTCGCGGCGGCGATACCAACGGGCCGGCAGCCGTATTTGCAACCCAGAAATACATCGACTGGCTGAAAGCCTATGCGCCACCGGAAGCTGCGGGCATGACGTTCTCAGAGTCCGGGCCTGTGCCTTCGCAGGGTAACGTGGCTCAGCAGATTTTCTGGTACACCGCTTTTACGGCTGACATGACCAAGGCGGGTCTGCCAGTCATGAACGCCGATGGCACGCCGAAGTGGCGTATGGCGCCTTCGCCAAAAGGCCCGTACTGGAAGGAAGGCATGAAGCTCGGCTATCAGGACGTGGGTTCCTGGACCTTCCTCAAGTCTTCCGACGAGAAAAAACGTCTGGCTGCCTGGCTCTACGCGCAGTTTGTAACGTCGAAAAGCGTCTCTCTGAAGAAAACCATTGTGGGTCTGACGCCGATTCGCGAGTCTGATATCAATTCCAAGGAAATGACTGCACTGGCGCCCAAGCTCGGTGGTCTCGTAGAGTTCTACCGCAGCCCGGCCCGCGTTCAGTGGTCTCCTACCGGGACCAACGTGCCGGATTATCCGAAGCTTGCGCAGCTGTGGTGGAGTCACGTTGCCGAGGCTGTAACCGGTGAGAAAACTGCACAGCAGGCATTGGACGGTCTTGCCAAGGATCAGGACGCGATCATGACGCGCATCGAGCGCTCCAAGGTTCAGGAGGCCAGCAAGTGTGCGCCTAAGATGAATCCGGAAACTTCGGCGGAAGAGTGGTACACCAAAGCCGAGCAGAGTGGCGGCAAGTTCCTGGCCCCGCAACGCAAGCTGGCCAACGAGAAGCCGAAGGGCGAGACCATCGCCTACTCTGACCTGCTGAAGAGCTGGGAGGCGGCCAAGAAGTAAGGCTGTAGAGGAATAAAAAAACGGCACCCTTGGGTGCCGTTTTTTATTGCATGACGCGGCGCATCAACCGTGCAGGGTTTCTGCTGCGTACAGGGTGTTTTCAAGCAGGCAGGCGCGAGTCATCGGGCCTACGCCACCCGGTACAGGCGTGATCCAGCCAGCGCGGGGCAGGGCGGTTTCGTACACCACATCGCCGACCAGCTTGCCGTCGTCCTGACGGTTGATGCCAACGTCGATGACGATCGCGCCTTCCTTGATCCACTCGCCCTTGACCAGGCCCGGTTTGCCCGCAGCGACTACCACCAGATCGGCACGGCCGACGTGACCGGCCAGATCCTTGGTGAAGCGGTGGGTGACAGTCACGGTGCAACCTGCCAGCAGCAGTTCCATGGCCATAGGCCGGCCAACGATGTTGGAGGCACCCACAACCACGGCGTCCAGCCCATAAAGATCGACGCCAGTGCTTTCCAGCAGGGTCATGATGCCTTTAGGGGTGCAGGGACGCAGCAAGGGAATCCGCTGGGCCAGGCGGCCGACGTTATAAGGATGGAAACCATCCACGTCTTTATCAGGGCGGATGCGCTCCAGCAGCAGCGAGGCATCGAGGTGTTCAGGCAGTGGCAATTGCAGTAGCACGCCGTCGATGTTCGCATCGTCATTCAGACGATCGATCAGTTCGGTGAGCTCTGCCTGGGACGTCTGCGCAGGCAGGTCATAAGCCTGGGAGATGAAGCCGACTTCTTCACAGTCTTTACGCTTGTGCGAGACATAGACCTGAGAGGCGGGATCGCTGCCCACCAGAATCACTGCGAGGCCGGGTGTACGCAGGCCTTGCTCGCGACGTTCGGCGACCCGTTTGGCGATCTGCTGGCGCAGGCTGGCTGCGATCGCTTTGCCGTCGATTAGTTTTGCAGTCATTACGCGTGATTAACCATCGAGAGGGATCGGAAAAGAGCGCGCATTCTCGCATGTCGTGGCGCGTGGGCAAAGGCGCTTGGTCTGCATATTCTCCTAACTCCTTTATCTAACTGAATTTTTTTCTAAAAAAGAGTTGACGACCTTTAGGCTCGTCTATAAGATTCGTCGCACTTGCCGGGTACAACCCAGCACTGGTTAAGCTAGCGCTGATAACCAAGTCGATGTTAGATGAGGTTCGGTGTTAAATCAGGCAGAGCTGTTACTTGGCTCGGTGTGATTAAAAAGCCTTTTAATTTGTAATCGTTAAAGAGTACAGATTATATAAGTGCCCGTAGCTCAGCTGGATAGAGCATCCGCCTTCTAAGCGGATGGTCGCAGGTTCGAGTCCTGCCGGGTGCGCCATTAAGGCTGCTTTGGCAAGTGCAAGTAAGATGTCACGGTTACAACGCAATATGGTGGGCGTAGCTCAGTTGGTAGAGCACGGGATTGTGACTCCCGTTGTCGAGGGTTCGATCCCCTTCGTCCACCCCATATTCAGGAAGGCGCCAGACTTATAATCTGGCGCCTTTGCTTTAAAAGCTTGTACGCGGATGTGGTGGAATTGGTAGACACACTGGATTTAGGTTCCAGCGCCGCAAGGTGTGAGAGTTCGAGTCTCTCCGTCCGCACCAAGATTAAAACGCGTCATAGCTGCTATGCGGTCATGACGTTATAGAAAAGCCGCCTAGTGCGGCTTTTTTTGTTTCAGGATTATTGTTTTTCGTCTCGCTGATCGGCCAGCCTGGCTGCCGTCGGTCGTGCGGGGTGTGCTTCGCGGAATGGAGTCGACGCTGAGGCCGGGTGCGTGATGCCTTGTACAAGGCCGTGCCAGACGCGTTTCGGTCAGTTGAGAGTAGCTGCGGTTGCCAGTCGCTGATCGTCCGATTCCTTCCTTTATATGCGCCCTGTTTCAGTAGGGTGACTTCTTGAGTTTGACCCACTAGAATGCATGCCCTTGATTCTGGGGTCGGAAACGCCGGCTAACGTCTGTGCAACGAGGAATATCCATGCAAGTTTCTGTTGAAAATACTTCCGCTCTTGAGCGCCGCATGACCATTGGCGTGCCTGCCGAACGCATCGAGACTGAAGTCAACAAGCGTCTGCAGCAGACCGCACGTAAAGCCAAGATCCCTGGCTTCCGTCCAGGCAAAGTGCCTATGAGCGTGATCCGTCAGCGTTATGAAGACGGCGCGCGTCAGGAAGCGCTGGGTGATTTGATCCAGGCTACTTTCTACGAAGCTGTGGTTGAGCAAAAGCTGAACCCGGCTGGCGCACCTGCTGTAGAGCCAAAGACCTTTGAAAAAGGCAAGGATCTGGAATACATCGCTACTTTCGAAGTGTTCCCTGAGTTTACCGTTGCCGGTTTCGAGTCCATCGCCGTTGAGCGTCTGTCTGCAGACGTGGCTGATGCCGATCTGGACAACATGCTGGAAATCCTGCGCAAGCAGAACGTTCGTTTCGAAGTGGCTGAGCGTGCCGCCCAGAACGAAGACCAACTGAACATCGATTTCGTTGGCAAGGTTGACGGCGAAGCATTCGCTGGCGGTTCCGCCACTGGCACTCAGTTGGTGCTGGGTTCCGGTCGTATGATCCCTGGCTTCGAAGACGGTCTGGTTGGCGCCAAAGCTGGCGAAGAGCGCGTTCTGAACCTGACTTTCCCGGAAGACTATCAGAACCTTGAGCTGGCTGGTAAAGCTGCCGAGTTCACCGTAACCGTCAACACTGTTTCCGAGCCTAAGCTGCCTGAGCTGAACGAAGAGTTCTTCAAGCAGTTCGGTATCAAGGAAACCGGTATCGAAGGTTTCCGCACCGAAGTTCGCAAGAACATGGAGCGCGAGCTGCGTCAGGCCATCAAGTCCAAGGTCAAGAATCAGGTAATGGACGGCTTGCTGGCCGCCAACCCGATCGAAGTGCCTAAAGCGCTGCTGGAAAACGAAGTGAACCGTCTGCGCGTTCAGGCTGTTCAGCAGTTCGGTGGCAACATCAAGCCTGATCAACTGCCAGCCGAGCTGTTCGAAGAGCAAGCCAAGCGTCGCGTTGAGCTGGGTCTGATCGTTGCTGAAGTGGTCAAGCAATTCGACCTCAAGCCTGATGACACCCGCGTTCGCGAGCTGATTCAGGAAATGGCTTCTGCTTATCAAGAGCCAGAGCAGGTCGTGGCCTGGTACTACAAGAACGACCAGCAAATGAACGAAGTTCGTTCGGTTGTGCTTGAAGAGCAAGTTGTGGATACTGTTTTGCAGAAAGCTAGCGTGACCGAGAAGTCGGTCTCCTACGAAGAAGCTGTCAAGCCGGTGGAAGCTCCACAAGCCGACTGATTTGTTTTCTCGTTCGAAAACACCTACAAGCCAGCCTTCGCGCTGGCTTGTGCGTATTCAAGAAATGACTATTTGGGAGTGAATGCGAGACATGTCCCGCAATTCTTATATTCAGCAGCACTCTGACATCCAGGCCGCAGGCGGTCTGGTCCCGATGGTTATCGAGCAGTCCGCCCGTGGCGAACGCGCCTATGACATCTATTCGCGCCTTCTCAAGGAGCGAGTGATCTTTCTGGTTGGTCCGGTAGAAGACTACATGGCCAACCTGATTTGCGCGCAACTGCTGTTCCTTGAAGCGGAAAACCCGGACAAGGATATCCATCTTTACATCAACTCACCGGGCGGTTCGGTGACGGCTGGTATGTCGATCTACGACACCATGCAGTTCATCAAGCCTAATGTGTCGACTACCTGTATCGGTCAGGCGTGCAGCATGGGCGCATTCCTGTTGACCGCGGGTGCTCCTGGCAAGCGTTTCTGCCTGCCGAACTCCCGCGTGATGATTCACCAGCCATTGGGTGGTTTCCAGGGTCAGGCTTCGGATATCGAAATCCACGCCAAGGAAATCCTCTTTATTCGTGAGCGTCTCAACACGCTGATGGCCAAGCACAGCGGGCACACTCTGGAAGAGATCGAGCGTGATACCAATCGCGATAACTTCATGAGTGCAGAAGCTGCTCGTGAGTACGGCTTGATCGACGAAGTCATCAGTCAGCGTCCCGCTTAAATAAGCAGCTCAAAATAGGGTTGGTTGGTTGCTCTAATCAGCTGCGGGCTTGAAAAAGCCCGCAATAGCCTTCATCTTGTGTTGCAAGCCTATCGGATTTGGATCGAACGAATGACTGACACCCGCAACGGCGAGGACAACGGCAAGCTGCTCTATTGCTCCTTCTGTGGCAAAAGCCAGCATGAAGTACGCAAATTGATTGCCGGTCCCTCGGTCTTTATCTGCGACGAGTGCGTCGACCTGTGCAATGACATCATCCGTGAGGAGGTGCAAGAAGCTCAGGCCGAAAGCAGCGCGCATAAATTGCCTTCGCCTAAAGAAATCAGCGGCATCCTTGACCAGTACGTTATTGGTCAGGAGCGTGCCAAAAAGGTTTTGGCCGTAGCGGTGTACAACCACTACAAGCGCCTAAACCAGCGTGACAAAAAGAATGACGACGTCGAGCTCGGCAAGAGCAACATCTTGCTGATCGGTCCGACAGGCTCAGGTAAAACCCTGCTTGCCGAGACACTGGCTCGCTTGCTGAACGTTCCGTTCACCATTGCTGACGCAACCACCCTCACAGAGGCGGGTTATGTGGGTGAGGATGTCGAGAACATCATTCAGAAATTGCTGCAGAAGTGCGATTACGATGTAGAAAAAGCCCAGATGGGCATCGTCTACATCGATGAGATCGACAAGATCTCGCGCAAGTCTGATAACCCTTCTATCACCCGGGACGTTTCCGGTGAGGGCGTACAGCAGGCTCTGCTCAAGTTGATCGAAGGCACGGTCGCTTCCGTTCCGCCTCAAGGTGGTCGCAAGCATCCGCAGCAGGAATTCCTTCAGGTTGACACGCGCAACATCCTGTTCATCTGCGGCGGTGCGTTCTCTGGCCTGGAAAAGGTTATTCAAAACCGCTCCACCAAAGGCGGCATCGGTTTCAACGCAGAAGTACGCAGCAAGGAAGAAGGCAAGAAGGTTGGCGAATCCCTGCGTGAAGTCGAGCCTGACGATCTGGTCAAGTTCGGTTTGATCCCGGAATTCGTAGGCCGTCTGCCGGTTCTGGCAACGCTGGACGAGCTGGATGAGGCTGCATTGATGCAGATTCTCACCGAGCCGAAGAATGCGCTGACTAAGCAGTATGCCAAGCTGTTCGAAATGGAAGGTGTGGACCTCGAGTTCCGCACTGACGCACTGAAGTCCGTCGCTCGTCGCGCGCTGGAGCGCAAGACTGGTGCTCGTGGGTTGCGTTCCATTCTCGAGGGCGTCCTGCTCGACACCATGTACGAAATCCCCTCGCAGACCGAGGTGAGCAAGGTGGTGATCGACGAAAGCGTAATCGAAGGCACGTCCAAGCCGCTGTTGATTTACGAAAACAGCGAGCCGCCTGCCAAGGCAGCACCTGACGCGTGAGTAATACTGCTGCATGAATAAAATGCTGCACAAATAGAGAGGGGCCTTCGGGCCCCTTTTGCATTTCCTGCTTCAAGGCTTGTTTTTTCAGGTGTCTACCCCCATCTTGGACTCAAGCTCATTCCAGTCCACGGCCACATGGCCGCCGTAGAGGCGAAATCATGAAAACGACCATTGAATTGCCTCTCTTGCCATTGCGTGATGTTGTGGTTTATCCGCACATGGTTATCCCGCTGTTCGTGGGGCGCGAGAAGTCTATCGAAGCCCTTGAGGCGGCGATGACAGGTGACAAGCAAATCCTGCTGCTCGCGCAAAGAAATCCTGCCGATGATGATCCGGGTGAAGACGCCCTTTATAACGTCGGCACCATTGCAACCGTATTGCAATTGCTCAAGCTGCCCGACGGCACTGTAAAAGTGCTGGTAGAGGGTGAGCAGCGCGGGTCTGTTGACCGCTTTATCGAAGTTGATGGTCATTGCCGCGCCGAAGTTACCTTGATTGATGAGGTCGATGCGCCTGATCGTGAGTCTGAAGTGTTCGTGCGCAGCCTGTTGGCTCAGTTCGAGCAATATGTTCAGTTGGGTAAAAAAGTTCCTGCCGAAGTGCTGTCGTCTCTCAACAGCATTGATGAGCCTGGTCGTCTGGTCGACACCATGGCGGCGCACATGGCGCTGAAAATCGAGCAGAAGCAGGAAATCCTCGAAATTATTGATCTGCCAGCCCGTGTCGAGCATGTGCTGGCTTTGCTGGATGCAGAAATCGACCTGCTGCAGGTCGAGAAGCGTATTCGTGGCCGCGTCAAAAAACAGATGGAGCGCAGTCAGCGCGAGTACTACCTGAATGAGCAGATGAAGGCTATTCAGAAGGAGCTCGGCGACAGCGAGGAAGGCCACAACGAAATCGAAGAGCTGAAAAAACGCATCGATGCTGCCGGTCTGCCCAAGGATGCTCTGGCCAAGGCCACTGCCGAGCTGTACAAGCTGAAGCAAATGTCGCCGATGTCGGCAGAGGCAACGGTGGTTCGCTCCTATATCGACTGGCTGGTTCAAGTGCCGTGGAAAGCGCAGAGCAAGGTTCGTCTGGATCTGGCTCGTGCCGAAGATATTCTCGACGCGGACCATTACGGTCTTGAAGAAGTCAAAGAACGCATCCTCGAATACCTCGCCGTGCAAAAACGCGTGAAGAAAATTCGCGGCCCGGTTCTTTGCCTTGTAGGGCCACCAGGTGTAGGTAAAACCTCCCTTGCCGAGTCGATCGCGAACGCGACCAACCGTAAATTTGTCCGTATGGCCCTTGGTGGTGTGCGCGATGAAGCTGAAATTCGGGGTCACCGCCGGACTTATATCGGTTCGATGCCGGGAAGATTGATACAAAAGATGACAAAGGTGGGTGTACGCAACCCGTTGTTCCTGCTCGATGAAATCGACAAGATGGGCAGCGACATGCGTGGCGATCCGGCTTCTGCACTGTTGGAAGTGCTCGACCCGGAACAGAACCACAACTTCAACGACCATTACCTGGAAGTCGATTACGACCTTTCCGACGTGATGTTCCTGTGCACCGCCAACTCGATGAACATCCCGGCGGCGCTGCTGGACCGGATGGAAGTCATTCGTCTGCCTGGCTACACCGAAGACGAAAAGATCAATATTGCCGTCAAATACCTCTCGCCAAAACAGCTGCAGGCCAATGGCTTGAAGAAGGGCGAGATCGAGTTTGACGAGGAAGCTATTCGCGACATCGTTCGTTATTACACCCGTGAGGCGGGTGTGCGTAGCCTTGAGCGGCAGATCGCCAAGGTGTGCCGCAAGGCGGTCAAAGAGCATGCACAGGAAAAACGTTTTTCGATCCGCGTTACCGCAGAAATGCTTGAGCATTTCCTCGGCGTTCGCAAGTACCGCTACGGTCTGGCCGAGCAACAGGATCAGATTGGTCAGGTGACCGGTCTGGCGTGGACGCAGGTGGGCGGCGAATTGCTGACTATTGAAGCCGCAGTAGTGCCGGGTAAAGGGCAGCTCATCAAAACCGGTTCGCTGGGCGATGTGATGGTCGAATCGATTACCGCTGCGCTGACGGTTGTTCGCAGTCGTGCTAAAAGCCTGGGAATCCCTCTGGACTTCCATGAGAAGCGTGACACGCACATCCACATGCCTGAAGGGGCTACCCCTAAAGACGGCCCTAGCGCGGGCGTAGGCATGTGTACGGCCCTTGTTTCAGCGTTGACACAGATTCCGGTGCGCGCTGATGTTGCAATGACCGGCGAAATCACCCTTCGTGGGCAGGTTCTGGCCATTGGTGGTCTCAAGGAAAAACTGCTGGCTGCGCACCGTGGCGGGATCAAAACGGTGATCATTCCAGAGGAAAATGTGCGTGATCTGAAAGAGATTCCGGACAACATCAAGCAGGACCTGCAAATCAAGCCGGTTAAATGGATTGACGAAGTCCTGCAAATTGCGCTGCAATACGCGCCGGAGCCCTTGCCGGATGTGGCTCCGGAGATGGTCGCGAAGGATGAAAAGCGCGAGTCTGACTCTAAGGAAAGAATTAGCACGCATTAGTCTGGGCGGCCTTTCTTGACAGCTTTTTAGAGCCCTTGTTATAAAGCGGCTCTTCTAAGCGTCTGTAGGCCATTCAGCGCTCGTTTTTGCTACACCAAAAAAACTTAGAAACATACTCAATAGAGATAAGGGGACTTAGAGTGAACAAGTCGGAACTGATTGATGCTATCGCCGCATCCGCTGATATCCCGAAAGCTGCTGCTGGCCGTGCGCTGGACGCAGTAATCGAATCCGTCACTGGCGCTCTGAAGGCTGGCGACTCCGTTGTACTGGTTGGTTTCGGCACTTTCTCCGTTACTGATCGTCCAGCACGTATCGGTCGTAACCCTCAGACGGGTAAGACGCTTGAAATCGCTGCTGCTAAAAAACCAGGTTTCAAAGCCGGTAAAGCACTGAAAGAAGCTGTCAACTAAGTTCTCAAAGCCTTTGCCCAACCGATCAGGATTCACTCTGTATCGGCAGCGAAGCGGTAGTGCGGCTGGTCTGAATCCGGCCTGACACACCCGGGTCGTGGGTTTCAGCCCCGTCCGCTTCGCCAGTTACGAGAAGGCGCATCCTCGGATGCGCCTTTCTTCTATCCGCTTTCTACCCACGCTCCGCGGTTGGTTAGTCAGTACAACCGTTTTGGGGGACGCATGCTGCAGAACATCAGGGACAATTCACAAGGCTGGATTGCCAAGACCATCATCGGAATCATCATCGCATTGATGGCGTTGACCGGATTCGATGCGATTTTTACCGCAACCAGCACTGCTCAGGACGCTGCAAAGGTCAATGGTGACGAGATCACCAAGACTGAGTTGAGTCAGGCGATCGATATGCAACGTCGCCAGTTGATACAGCAATTGGGCAAGGATTTCGATCCTGCCCTGCTGGACGAGAAAATGCTTCATGACTCGGCATTGAAAGGTCTGGTTGATCGCAAGCTGTTGCTCCAAGGTGCCGACAAGGCGAAGTTCTCCTTTTCGGAAGCTGCGCTGGATCAACAGATTTTGCAGACGCCTGAATTTCAGGTCGACGGCAAGTTCAATGCTGACCGTTTTGACCAGGTCATTCGTCAGCTGGGCTTCACCCGGTTGCAGTTCCGCCAGATGCTGGCCCAGGAAATGCTGATTGGTCAGGTGCGTGCCGGTGTTGCCGGTAGTGCATTTGTGACCGATGCTCAGGTTGACGCATTCGCCCGTCTTGAAAAACAGACCCGTGATTTTGCTTCGATCACGCTGACTGCTGATACCTCGGCTGTCAAAGTGACTGACGACGAAGTCAAGGCGCACTACGACGAGCACGCCAAAGAGTTCATGAGCCCAGAGCAAGTGGTACTTGATTACATCGAGCTGAAGAAGTCTGACTTCTTCGACAAGGTGCAGGTCAAGGACGAAGATTTGCAGGCGGCTTATCAGAAAGAAATTGCCAATCTCGCCGAGCAGCGTCGTGGCGCGCACATCCTTATTGATGTGAACGACAAGATGACCGACGAGCAGGCCAAGGCGAAGATTGAAGAAATTCAACAACGTCTGGCCAAAGGCGAAGACTTCGCCGCGCTGGCCAAGGAGTTCTCGCAGGACCCGGGTTCGGCATCCAAAGGTGGTGATCTGGGTTATGCCGGCAAGGGTGTCTACGACCCGGCTTTTGAAGACGCGCTGTATGCGTTGAACAAAGACCAGGTGTCGGCACCGGTTCGCAGTGATTTCGGTTGGCATTTGATCAAGCTGCTGGGCGTTGAAGCACCTTCGGTGCCGAGCTTCGCCAGTCTCAAGGGCAAGCTGACCAACGACCTGAAATCTCAGCAGGTCGAGCAGCGTTTCGTCGAGGCTACCAAGCAGCTCGAGGATTCGGCGTTTGAAGCCTCCGATCTGGCTCAGCCAGCGCAGGATCTGGGTCTGAAAGTGCAGACGACTGCGCCATTTGGTCGTGAAGGCGGCGAAGGTCTGACTGCCAACCGTGCAGTGATTCAGGCGGCTTTCAGTCCTGAGGTGCTTGAAGAGGGCTCTAACAGCAACGCGCTGGAGCTGGATCCTGAAACCGTGCTGGTGGTTCGCTCCAAAGAGCATCGCATGCCAGAGCAACTGCCTCTTGAAGCTGTTGCAACTGCGATCCGCGCCAAGCTGGTCCGGGATCATGCTGCTGAAGCAGTCAAGGCCAAAGGCGAGGCGCTTCTGGCTGGCCTGCGCGACGGCAAGACTCCTGTGGCTGCCAAGCAGGATGGTCACAGCTGGAAAGTGATGGAAGCAGTCACTCGTGGTCAGGAAGGGGTTGATCCTACCGTGCTGCAAGCGTTGTTCCGCATGCCCAAGCCTGAAGGCAAGGACAAGCCGGAGTTCACCAGCCTTTCGCTGGCAGATGGCAGTTTCGTGATTGTGCGCCTCAACGGCGTCAACGAGGCCACTCCGGCGACGGATGCGGAGAAATCCCAGTACCGTCGCTTCCTGGCCTCTCGTGCCGGTCAGCAGGACTTTGCTGCGTACCGTGCACAGCTGGAGAGCAAGGCCAAGATCGAACGCTTCTGATGGTTTGATCGTGTGCTAATAAAAGGCCGCTCATTGAGCGGCCTTTTTTATCTGGAGGATTTTCTGGAAGGGCTGCCCATGTACCTATGGCGCCGATCTGTCTTGCGGCAGGCATCTGACGTGTAGGAGCTGCCGAAGGCTGCGATGGCGGCAAGTCAGAATAAATGCTTCGCAGCCTTCGGCAGCTCCTACAGAAAGCGCATTTAATATCAGTAACCATTATTTTGTTTGATAGAAACCGCTACCCACCGCGAATAGTGGGATGTCAGCGCTTGGCATCCTGCGCAAAAGCCCTCACCGCATCCACCGCATTGCTGGTGCCTTCACTGATCTTAACGATGACCGTGCCGGCCTGATTCGCCAGATCGACACCTTTGATCGCGTTGTTGCGGGTGTGGTCCATGCTGGTAATAGCCTGCCGGGTTTCGCTTTGAATCATGCCGATCATTTCTGAAATCTCAGTGGTGGAGCGGCTGGTGCGTCCTGCAAGTTGCCGGACCTCATCTGCCACCACGGCGAAGCCGCGACCCTGATCGCCGGCACGAGCGGCCTCAATGGCTGCGTTGAGCGCCAATAGATTGGTTTGCTCGGCAATGCTGCGAATCGTGTTAACGATGGTCGTGATCTGCTCGGAGCGCTCTCCCAGTTGGGAAATGATGTGCGAGGAGGCTTCTATGCTCGATGATATCTGGCGCATTTCGCTGGCAGCCTGATGAATGACTTGAGTGCCTTGTTCAGCGGCTGTCTGTGTCTCCACCGAGATGTGGTACGCCTGCGCCGCGCTGCTGGCGTCACGCTCATGCTGTTCAACGCGTGAGGTAATGTCTGAAGCAAACTTGACCACTTTGAAGAGCTTGCCATTGGCGTCATAGACCGGGTTATAGCTGGCCTCCAGCCAAATGACATTGCCCTGGCGGCCCATCCGTTTGAATTGTCCGTTGAAAAACTCCCCCCGGTTCAATTGCTGCCAGAAATCGCGGTATTCACTGCTATTGATCAGCTCAGGCGGGCACAGAATGCGGTGGTTTTTACCGATGAGATCGGGCGCTGCGTAACCCAGCAGTCGCGTCAGGTTGTCGTTGGCACACAGGATCTGACCGTTGAGGTCGAATTCGATCACTGCCATGGCTCGGTCCAGAGCCGCAAGTTTGCTTCTTGCTTCACTGTCCGCCTCGACTTTGGCAGTGACATCCATTGCGTATTTAACGACTTTGATCACGTTGCCCGCTTCGTCCTTGATCGGGTTGTAGCTGGCCTCCAGCCAGACCGGCTGGTCGTCACCGTTCATGCGCAGGAACGTGCCCGAGACGAACTCACCGGCGCGCAGGCGCGACCATAACTGATGGTATTCAGCGCTGCGGGCGTAGGCGGGAGTACAGAACCGTTTGTGTTCTTTACCGATGGCATCTTCGGCTCTGCAGCGCATGGTCTTCAGAAAGTTGCGGTTGGCGCTCAGCACCACGCCATGGGTATCAAATTCAATCACTGCCATTGAGCGATCGATTGCCTTGAGCAGGCTTGCCTGGCGGTCAACGATTTGCTGAAGGGCTAACAAATCTTTCTTGGCAGCATTGAATAGCATGGAAGCGGTCTCGGTCAGGACAATCTATAGGTGATCCTTATCCGTGGTCAGGAGAGGGCGGTGCCATCGTGCTTATCCATTTGCGCCGTCATCATCATAAATGGGATTCAGTATATTTGTACAAAATATTGTACGAAAAATAATTCTTGTATAGGTATTTGCCCGGGTTGACCATGGGGTTCATTCCTTTAAGGTGGTCACACTGGAATTGGAAGGAGAGTCTTATGCGTATCGGTTTGGTGGGTTATGGCAAGGGTGGCCGTTACTTTCATGCACCGTTTATCGCCAGTCTGCCGGATGCAACCTTCGTGGGTGTCGTCACTCGTTCCCCTGAGCGTCGACAAGAGCTCGCTCAGGATCACCCCGACGCGCAGGCCTTTGACACGTTGGCCGATATGGTTGCCGCGGGTGTCGACGCGGTGGCGATTTCTACCCCTATGGCTTCCAGGCCTGCGCTGATTCGGGAGGCTATCGAATTGGGCGTGGCGGTGGTCAGCGACAAGCCCTTCGCCGCCGATGCTGCACAGGCTTGTGCTCTGGTCGAGGCTGCGGAGCGCAAGGGGGCCATGCTCAGTGTTTATCAGAACCGGCGTTGGGATTCGGATTTTCTGACGGTGCGAAAGTTAATCGGCGACGAGGCGTTGGGCGAGGTTTCCCGTTTTGAGTCCCGCGTTGAACGCTATTCGCCTAAATCTGTGGGCAAGGCTGCGGGTGGAGGCATGTTGCGTGATCTGGGCAGTCATCTGGTAGATCAGGCTCTGGTGCTGTTCGGGCCGGTGGCAAGGGTCTATGCCGAATTGAATTTCTCAGCCCCGGATCAGCCTTTCGATCATCAGTTTTTTGTTTCTTTGACGCATGAAAATGGCGTCGTTTCGCATCTGTGGGGCAGTTGTCTGCAGAACGCTGCGGGGCCTCGGTTCCGGGTCAGTGGCTCCAAGGGTTGTTATACGGTTGAAGGGCTGGACTGTCAGGAGGACGCCGCGCTTGCGGGGTTGACGCCGAGGTCGGAAGGCGAGCAGTGGGGCGTGGAGGAAAAGCACCGCTGGGGTTGGTTGGTACAGGGGGAGCAGCGTCAGCAGGTGCCCACTGAGCGTGGGTGCTGGCCGGAGTTTTACCGCCAGTTGCAGGCCGCCTTGGCGGGTGACGGCGATAATCCGGTCAACCCGCATGATGCGATTGACTCGGCGAGGGTACTTGATGCTGCACGCCTAAGTGCCCTTGAGGGGCGGGTCGTGGTGCTGTAGCTCTCAGCTTGATGCCTACTTACTGGCGAATGGCTTTACCTTTGGGGGCGTTGACGCTTATATTCGGAAATCATCTGGGCAGTGGCCTCCATTCCGGTGGCCGCCGTTCGCACGAGCTGGGTACGACGCTGTCGAATCGCTGCCAAAGGGCCAATCCGGGCCCTTTTTGCTGTGCCGGATTAATGATGGGCGGTGACCGCTGACGTTTATTTGTCGGCTAATTGGCGCTTGTTTAGCAAATGAGTTGCCGACTGCCCAAGGCGGCCTTAGACTGCCGCCCCTCGTAAATTGAGTGCCAGGTGGCGCTTGGAGACTATGGCGCTTTTACGGCAACGCAGAGCCGCTCCTTAATTCGCCTTAATGCACGTTTTTTTTATAGAGAAATCAATGACAAAGGAAAAGTTGCTGGCCATGCCGGCCGATGACTACATGAATGCCGAACAGCATGCTTTCTTCGTCGAGCTGTTGCAGGGTATGAAGGTTGAAATCCACGAGCGTATCGAGCAGAGCCGCATTGCTATCGAGAGCCTGGATACGCCTGCCGATCCTGCCGATGCCGCTTCAGTTGAAGAAGAGCGTCACTGGCTGGTGAATGTGATCGATCGTGATCAACGTATGCTCCCTCAGTTGGAAATGGCGTTGACGCGCATTGCCGACGACAGCTTTGGCTGGTGTGACGACAGCGGTGAGCCTATCGGTCTCAAGCGTCTGTTGATCAGCCCGACCACCAAGTATTGCATCGAAGCGCAAGAGCGCCACGAGCAGATCGACAAGCATCAGCGTCAAGCCTGATCAAGCAGGGCAGGCGGGGCCATAGAAGATAGGGTCCCGCCGCCTGTTTCTCCTCCTCTGATTCACGGCCTCCCTGGCCAGCCCTGGAATCACAGAATCCATTACGTTAAACCCTGTCTCGCCAGTTCACGTCTGTTCGCAGCCGTTTGATGCTCCGTGTTGATTGCTCCGGCCGCGAGTTATAGCCATCTGCTTTCCTGTTGCATTACAACTAACGATTCATGGCGAAAAGCCTTTATCTGGCGTCTAATGCAAACAAAATAATGATAAGCATGACGGGGGTATCGCACATGGTCGCAAATGGAGCTGTGGTCACTACAACGCGTGAGATCCCGCCCGGGAAAGCGAAGGCCGTCTCACGACCTGCATGGTGGGTGCCTGTCTTGCAGAGTGTTGCGTTGGCATGCCTGTTGATTGCCATGGGTTTTGTAGAGATTTCCGTATACCTGGCGGTCCCTCTCGCCCTGGTGTTTATTTGGCTACCGCGCTTTTTCTCCGGCGTCTCTGTGGCTGATGTCGAGCAAGACCCGCGTGCTGAAATCAACCGTCTGACTCGTGACTTGTCGCGCTCGACCAGTCATAACGCGCTGTCGGCCGCTGGCGTTGCGTTCTCTGTCAAGCAACTGGCCAGCAAGCTGCAGTCACAGTTGGGCGCTGCGGAAAAGATTGTTTCCAGCGCTGATGTCATGATTGCGACCGAACAGCAGACAGCTCAACTCAGCCAGTTGGCGCTTGCTGCGTCCATTGAGACCCGGCAGAGCAGCGACGCTGGCCGAAGCGTGCTGGGCGATTCCATTACGCGTATGCACTCGCTCAGCAAGCGAGCGGTGGGCAGCCGCCAGTTGATCGAGGAACTCAGCCAGCGCAGTGAGGACATTCAGCGCGTTACGCTGGTTATTCAGTCAATCGCCAGCCAGACCAATTTGCTCGCGCTTAACGCCGCTATTGAGGCGGCCCGGGCTGGCGAGCATGGCCGCGGGTTCGCCGTAGTTGCTGATGAAGTACGTGGGCTGGCCGGACGAACCGCGAGCGCGACCGAGGAGGTCGGGCAAATGGTGGCCGATATTCAGCAGCGTACAGATCAGGTCGTTGAGCAGATTCGCCAGTTGTCATCTGACCTGGACAGCGGAGTCGATCAGGTCGAGCTCACCGGGCAGCATCTGGAGAACATCGCCCGGTTGGCCGCCGGAGTCGAATCTCAGGTGGGCGAGATCGCTCAGGGCGCAGAAACCAACCAGCAGCAATTGTCCGCCCTGTTCGTTGCGGTGCAGCAGATGCGTAGCGATCTGGCGGTGAGTGACGAGCAGACGCGCAAACTGGCTGATGCAGCGGTGCAGATGGAAGGGCAGGCCGAGGCTATCAGTGAGCGGCTGGCTGAGGTCGGTCTGGATGATTATCACCAGCGTGTCTATGACCTGGCCCGCGAGGGGGCGAGTCAGATCGCGGCCAGGTTCGAGGCTGATATCGACGAAAACCGGATCACGCTGGAAGATTTGTTCGACCGCACTTATCAACCGGTTCCCAATACTCGGCCTGCCAAATTTCAAACACGTTTCGACCGGTACACTGATCAGGTTCTGCCTGGTATCCAGGAGCCCATCCTGGCCCGCCATGATGGCCTGGTATTTGTCATCGCCTGTACGCCTCAGGGCTACGTGCCTACTCATAACAAGGCCTTCAGTCAGCCCATGACCGGTGATGTATTGGTGGACACGGTGCACAGCCGCAGCAAGCGCAAATTCGATGATCGCACAGGCATCCGCTGTGGCAGCCACCAGCAGGCGGTGTTGTTGCAGACCTACACCCGTGACACTGGCGAGCTGATGCATGATCTGTCGGTACCGGTCATGGTCAAGGGCCGTCACTGGGGTGGACTGCGTTTGGGATACAAACCGCAAGGTGTGTGATCCACGCATGCCTGATAAAGAAGAGCCAAGTCCTCGGGCCGATAAGAACAAGAAGTCTCTATCGGCTGCGGATTCAGGAATTATTGTAAGAGTTTATTGTTTTTTGCCTTAAATGATGTAGGGCTTTTCTGAAAGTTATGTAACCGAGTTGACTAAACTCTATCTGCGCGCAAGCTGTTTATATCAAGTAGCTCAATTGATTTAAACGCAGCTTGAGTATTGGCTGCGCCAACAGGTGGATAGGGAATGAAAAATACAAGGAATGTATTAACTGCGCAGGATGCGTCCAGTGTCTCGACATTAGGCGTGACGGTGCGTGTCGGGCTGTTCTTTGACGGCACGGGCAATAATCGAAGCAATAGCCAGATCGGCGCCGATTGTCGATCAATGGCTGAAGTCACAGGGGGCAAACATATTGCCGAATGCGGCGGTCGGCACAGTGATCCGGCCAGTAGCTACAGTAATGATTTAAGTAACATTGCCAAGTTGGCTGACCTTTATAGCAGTCGTCCTGTCGCGAGCAATCTCGGGGACGGCTTGAAAGTGTATTGGCCGATTTATATAAGTGGTATAGGCACCCTGTCAGGCGGGCGTGATTCGGTTTGGCCAGGTCAGAGTTTTGGGCGCGGCAGGACCGGCGTTATTGCCAAAGTAGAGCGAGGTGTGGAGAAGCTGGGTGCGCTTCTGGCGTCATTCTCGCAGCATAATCCCGGCTGCTCCATCAGCGGGCTTGAACTGGATGTCTTTGGTTTCAGTCGGGGGGCTGCCGCAGCCCGGCATTTTGCCAACGAAGTGCTCAAGCAGGAAAAAGGTACGCTGGAGCCGATGCTCAACCGTCGTAGCGTGCCGTTGGGGTCTGGCTTTTCCTGGCAAAACGGTAGCATCAAAATAAAGATGATTGGGCTGTTTGACACGGTTGCCGCCGTCGGCGGCATTCGGGATATGGGGAATCTGGCGGATGCAAGTAACGACAAAGTGAACCTCTATCTACCGCCTGGCTGTGCCGAGCAGGTACTGCATCTGGTGGCTCGCGACGAAGAAAGGCGTAACTTTGCGCTTAACAGCGTCATGCCACATTGGCCGATGGAAATTGTGCTGCCGGGTGCCCATTCGGATGTTGGCGGGGGGTATCATCCGCAAATGCTTGAGCGGGTGCTGCTGACACGTCCACTCTGGAGTTTCGTTGGTAGCGACATTCCAAAGGAGTCGACTCAGGCCTGGCAGCAGGCGCACGCACACATGAAAGGTATGGATCAAACGGTATTGGTCGACCCCCGCGACCCTGAGGCAGGGCTGTCGATAACCTGCAAGGAGCGGCCGACCAAGGCCGGATACAACAAAGGTGGAGGTAAAGCGGTAATGGCCGCGGTGTGCTTGCAGCGTCAGGTTTTCGGACATCTTGCCAGGGTTCATCTGCGTGTCATGCATGCTCTGGCCTGCGATCACGGTGTTCCCTTCAATCCGGTTCCGGCTTCCCTGGATTTCATGATCCTTCCCGAGCTGCAAGGCATTGCACACAAGCTGATCGCTTACGCGCGCGGGGCTGCTTATTCGCTTGATGCCAGTGAGGAGCAAATGTTGCGCCATCGCTACATACATCGTTCTGCGCATTGGGATGCGTTGATTGATAGCCGTCACAAGTTCAACGATGCACTTTTCGTGCATGCGCCGCAGAGTGGTGGTCGAGTACGTTATCCAAATCAGGAGGGACGAGGCTAGTCACATGAATTAAAGCGTCGCTTGTGCAGCGGCTCCGGGTGCCCGGAGCTGCTGTTTATGGACGCTATTTTGCGGTGTGAAGCAGGGCGTTCAGTTCATCGACGATTGGAGCCCAATTGTCATCCTGCAATAATAACTCCTTGAGGAACTTGCCTTTTTGAGGGGGCCAGAACTCTGCTTCAGAAACTTTCACGTCATCAGGCAGTGGGCCATGCTCATCAACAAAGGCGTCGATGCTTTCCTGGTCCGAATCCAGTCCCAGTTGTTCAAACAGGGTGGCTAGCGTAGGTGTATCCAGTTCCATGTCATCTCCTCGGCGGGCTTGACCCGATCTACGGTTGCACGCTTGATGCTGCGTAAAGCATCTGAGCGCTTCCATGACCCAAGAGTTCGAAGTAATAGCGCTAGGCGTTCAATGCGCCTGCATCGACTGCGTTTTTCAGCTCTTGGGCTGATTCCTGAGCCGCCGTCGCCGCGAGGTCTGCAGTTTTGAACCAGCGGTCTTTTTCCACCTGGTGGTAAGAGATAACGTTCGAAGCCTGCTTGGCACGCATGACAATCACAGCTTGAAACTCACCTTCTACTTCTCTGGATTCGCCCCAGATGAAAAACTCGCCAATATCAAATTCAGTCACTTATTACCTTCCCGTGGATGACGACTCGCTTCTGACTGGACACATAGATGTCGGGCCAGATGTCTTGATGTGGCCGAGTATGGCATTTGTTGACGCTCACGGGCGGCATTTAGTCGCGGGGAGTGGGAGACCAGGGTCAGCTGGCGAGAAGACGAGAGTAGGAAATGGTGTTGTCCGTGCGGTATATCGTGCGACTCATGTTGTCTGAATTGACTACATATGCCGATATGTACAAAACGGATATAGGCGGCAGGCGTCAGCACCCGGTAGAATCACTCGATTGCCGGCGCTGATTGCGCTTTCGGTATCGTCGACGTTCTCTGCACAAGCACCCCGCGCCTCGGGTTGGCGGTGTAATGTGGCTGCCATTGCCACATGAGAACGCAAGGGAACTGCCCGTCTGATGCGCTGTAAACAGCTAGCGGTAGCTTTTTCTGACCGTCCGGGCATGTCCGGGCGGAATCATTTCCACGTTGGGGGTTTTAACTTTGGCAGTAAGCAATCTGGAGACACACGCGCTGTTCGTGCTTGGTGATCTGCGGGCGAAGTTGGTAAAACAGTTCCAGTCCCGTTTCGTGTATGTCTGTGAGCAGTCGGCTGAAGGCATCTACATTGCTGAAATCGATACTGAGACGGCATTGGTGGTTGACGACAAACCTCGTCTGGAACTCAAAGTCGGCGATCATTTTCGCGCAGCGGTATTGCCCAGCCGCGAAGGCGGCAAGTTGGAAATCAAGTTCCGCGAAATCAAAATGACGGTCTACGGTCTGGGCGAGTATGCCTATGTCGATATCCCTGAAGGACACGGGATCGTGTTCAAGGAAGGTCAGGGCGTCATGATGGTTTTTGCAGCCCATGAGCAGTTGCAGGGTGGCCTGACCAAAACGTTGAAGACCGCAACCACCAAAGCCGCTAAATGGCGTAAAGGCGAGCTGACGTTCAAAGCGAGCGAGTAAAGCCCCGGCAGCTGTTCAGCTGCCGCTGGAGTCACCCTGTCGACCACCGCTGCTGACTTCCGGAGGCACGTCGTCCCCTGCCATTCGCTTGCGAAAAAGGCCGGTGCGGGCGAGCAGCAGGGTGGTGACCGGAACGGTAATTGCCAGCAGCACGGGGATCAGCCAGGCGTGGATGACCGGCTCTGATTTGAGTGCCGAGAAGTACACGATCGAGGCCAGTGCTACGCACCAGGCGCCCAGTGTTGAAGCCAGCGCAGGGGGATGCATGCGCTGGAAGAAGTCCTTCATGCGAAGCAACCCCATTGCCCCGGTCAGCGCGAACAGGCTGCTGGCAATCAGTAGCAGAGCGGTGAGAATCTCGACCCAGAAGGGCAATACCACTGTCGAGTTCATTCGATGACTTCTCCACGCAGCAGGAATTTGGCCAGGGCAAACGAACCAACAAAGCCAAACAGCGCGATCAGCAGTGCAGCCTCGAAGTAAGTGTCACTGGCATAACGAATGCCCAGCACCAGCATCATCAACATGGCAATGATGTACAGATAATCCAGCGCCAGAACCCGGTCCTGGGCAGAAGGGCCCTTGAACAGGCGCAGGAGCGTCAGGACCATGGCCAGGGCAAAGATGAACAAACTCACCAGAATGGCGTTGCCGAGCAGGGCACTCATTGGAAAATCTCCATCAACGGGCGCTCGTAAGTGGTTTTGAAGTGTTCGATAAACTGCGCTTCATCCTCCAGATCGAACACATGCATGAGCAGTACACTGCGATCCAGAGCGAGTTCAGACCAGACTGTCCCTGGGACCACAGTGGTGATCATTGCCAGTGCGGCCAGCCCGTTGGCGTCATGCAGGTCCAGTGGGACTTTTACGAAGGCTGAGCGTGGCGGGTTTCGACGGGCGTTCCAGACGGTCCAGCCGACCGCGAGGTTGGAGACAATTACATCGCGTCCCACCAGAAAAAACAGCTTCAAGATAGTGCCCGGTCGCTTGATGCTCACCGGCAGCGGGCGAAGCGGGGACATCAGCAAGGGCGCGAGGAAACCCAGCACCACTGCGAGAATGAGATTGCCGGGGCTGATCGACAGGTTCATTACAAGCCAAAGGATAGCGAGCGCCAGGGAGAACCACGGGGCAGGGAAGTAGCGCTTCATGGCTGCACCGCCGATATTCCGGTATCGCTGACGGGTCCTGGCAACGGCCGCGTGGCCATTACCGATTGAATGTACTGCTTGGGCTCGTGCAGCGCCGCTGCTGTGTCCTGTGTGTAGCGCAGCAGCGGTTCGGCCTGGAAGGTCAGCGTGATGCACAAGCCCAGCAAGATCACGATAGGCAGGCACTCATAACGGCGCAGCAGTGGCGACGGGCGCTCCTGAGGTGTCCAGAAGCGCTGAATGCCAACCCGGGAAAAGGCCAACAGCGAAGCAAGGCCAGAGAAAATCAGCAAGCTGACCAGCAGCCAGCCTTGATTCGAGATTGTCTCGTCCTGTGCGACATCCAGCCCCAGAGGGTTGAGCAGCGCGCTGAGCAGGGTGAGTTTACCGATGAACCCCGAAAGCGGTGGCATGCCGATGATTAGCAGGGCGCACGCAATGAAACTCAAACCGATAAAGGCTACGGTCATTGGAATAACCTGACCGACCACGGCTTTTTGCTGGTCATCAAGGTTGGTGCCTGGCGGTGGGTTCAATGACTCCACGGTGCGCGGCAGCTGATCGGCATCGTCTTCCAGCGGCAGCTCATTGGCTGAGCGCGAGCGTTCGATGAGTTCAGCGAGCAGGAACATCGCGCTCAGTGCCAGGGTCGAGCTGACCATATAGAACAGCGCACCCGCGGTCAGGCTGGGTTGAGCGAAGCCAATGGCTGACAGCAGAATTCCAGCCGACACGAGAATGCTCAGTGCGGCCATGCGCTCAAGACGTTGTGCGGCAATAATCGCAACGGCTGCAGTAAGGATCGTCGCCATGCCGCCATAAATCAGCCAGTCGCCGCCAAAGAATGCAGAAGGCCCCGCCTGCACCGAAAACAGCAAGGTCCAGAGCCGCAACAGCGTGTAAATGCCCACCTTGGTCATGATCGCAAAGATCGCCGCCACGGGAGCGCTGGCGGAGGAGTAGGCAGGCACCAGCCAGAAGTTCAGCGGCCACATGCCTGCCTTGGTCAGGAACGCCACCGCGAGAATGGCCGCACCCGCGTGCAGCAGCCCCAGATCGGCTTCTGGCACTTGAGGGATCTTGATGGCCAGGTCGGCCATGTTCAGCGTGCCGGTGACGCCATAGATCAATGCAGCGCCAATCAGGAACAGCGAAGAGGCGAGCAGATTGATCGCGATGTAGTGCAGGCCTGCTGAGACACGGGCGCGGCCCGAGCCGTGCAGCATCAAGCCGTAGGAGGCCGCCAGCATGACCTCAAAGAACACGAAGAGATTGAACAGGTCGGCGGTGAGGAACGCGCCGTACAGGCCCATCAATTGAATCTGGAACAGGGCGTGGAAGCTGGCACCTGCGCGATCCCAGCGCGCAAGGGCGAAGAGCAGGGCGCAAACCCCGACAATCCCGGTCAGTACCAGCATCATTGCGGACAGGTGATCGACTACCAGCACAATGCCGAACGGCACTTCCCAGTTACCGGGCAGATAGACGCCGATGGAGCCTGTGGTGCCGGTTTTCTGTACCCACATGAACAAGGTTACAGAAATGGCCAGGCCCAACATGCTCGAAAACAGATTGATACGCGCCTTGAGCGGGCGGTGCTTCTCGCCAAGCCAGAGCATGATCGCGGCAGTCAGCAAGGGCAGCAGAATCGGTGCAACGATCAGTTGATTCATCAACGTCATTCTTTGGGCTCCCGGCCGTCTACATGGTCGGTGCCGGTCAAACCTCTGGACGCCAGCAACAGCACCAGGAACAGAGCCGTCATTGCGAAGCTGATCACGATGGCAGTGAGCACCAGTGCCTGTGGCAGCGGGTCGGTGTAATGCAGCAGGTCCTGAGGCACCCCATCCTTGATGATGGGTTCACGCCCGATGAACAGGCTACCCATGCTGAAGATGAACAGGTTGACGCCATAGGACAGCAGGCAAAGGCCCATGACGACCTGAAAAGTCCGCGGGCGCAGGATCAGCCAGACGCCCGAGGCGGCCAGCACACCGATGGCAATTGCGATGACTTCTTCCATCAGGACGCTCCTTGTGTAGCCACGATATCGGCGATGGGGGTTGGCACAGGTTTCGGCAATGAGGTCGGACGATGACTACGCACCGATTGGTGCGCCAGTGCAGTGAGAATCAGCAGGGTCGAACCGACGACGACCGCATAGACCCCGACATCGAAAAACAGCGCGCTGGCGACGTGGATGTCGCCCAGCAACGGCAGGTCCAGATGCGCGGTGTGAGTGGTCATGAACGGGTAGCCGAAGAACATCGACCCCAGCCCGGTGCAGATCGCGAACAACAGCCCGGTGCCCATCCAGCGTAACGGACGCAGGCTCATCTGCGCCTCGACCCACTGTGTACCGGCGACCATGTATTGCAGGATGAACGCCACGGACATCACCAGCCCTGCGACAAAACCACCGCCCGGCTGATTGTGTCCTCTCATGAACAGGTACATCGACACCAGCACCGCAATCGGCAGCAGCAAGCGTACCAGTACCGCTGGCACCATCATGAAGCCCAGCGCGGTATCACTGGCACTGCGCGGGTTGACCAGATCAGTCGCCACGTCCGGTGCCAGCAGACGTTGCTGAGCAGGTAGCGGAATACTTTCCTTGGGGGGGCGGAAGCGACGCAGTAAAGCAAATACGGTCAGTGCGACTGCCGCCAGAACGGTAATTTCGCCGAAGGTATCGAAGCCGCGGAAGTCCACCAGCATGACGTTGACGACGTTACTGCCTCCGCCCTCGGGAATGGCGCGGCTCAGGTAAAACGAGGAAATGGTGTTGGGCGTTGCACGGGTCAACATGGCGTAAGACAACAAGGCCATGCCGCCGCCGACCAGTACCGACAAAATCAGGTCGCGAACCCGACGTGTCCGTGCGCGGACCCGGCTGCTGACCGACGGTGCAACGTTTTCATTGCGTCGTGGCAGCCAGCGCAGGCCCAGCAGGATCAGCACAGACGTGACCACTTCAACTACCAATTGGGTCAGGGCCAGATCGGGAGCCGAGAACCAGACGAAGGTGACACAGGTCATCAGCCCGCAGACGCTGACCATGATGACCGCTGCAAGACGGTGATATTTACCTTGCCAGGCTGCGCCCAGTGCACAGGCAATCGCGATAAGCCAGAGCGTGACAAAGACACCTGAGCCGGGAATTTTCGGTCGGTCACCCCAGGTCAAACCGCTGAAATACATCGGGATAAAGCCGCCGATCAACGCCGCAAGTACCACCAGAAACAGCTGAGGCTGCAGGCGGCGTGTGCTGATACGGCTTTCGAACCGCCGAGCCCAGCGGGTCATGATCACCAGCGAACGCTCGAAGAAGCGCTTGCCGTTCATGCGTTGCACGAGCGGCGGCCCGGTGAATCGGTTCTGTTTGAACGGCTTGCGCAGCAGCAGGTACAGGAGCACGCCGCCAGCCATGGCGATCAGACTCATGATCATCGGCGCGTTCCAGCCGTGCCAGATGGCCAGGCTGTACTCAGGCAGCGTACCGCCCACCACCGGTTGTGCGGCGGCAGCCAGTAATGGCGCTACGGATTGAGCGGGGAAGATCCCGACGATCACGCAGGCGATTACCAGAAACTCCACAGGCGCACGCATCCAGCGGGGTGGCTCATGGGGGGTGTGAGGCAGGTCGGTGGCTTTGGGGCCGAAGAACACATCCACGGTGAAGCGCAGTGAATAGGCGACGCTGAAGGCCCCGGCGATGGTTGCAATCACCGGCAAGGCCATCTCCACCCAGGCGGAGGAACTGACGAATACCGTTTCAGCGAAAAACATTTCCTTGGACAGGAAGCCGTTCAGCAGCGGTACGCCTGCCATGGAGGCACTGGCTACCATCGCCAGCGTGGCGGTGTACGGAATCAGGGTTATCAGGCCACTCAGCTTGCGAATGTCCCGCGTCCCGCTTTCGTGGTCGATGATTCCCGCGGCCATGAACAGCGAGGCTTTGAACGTGGCGTGGTTGAGGATGTGGAAGACCGCTGCAACTGCCGCCAGAGGACTGTTAAGGCCCAGCAACAGAGTGATCAGCCCTAGATGGCTGATAGTGGAGTACGCCAGCAGGCCTTTGAGGTCATTCTGGAAAATTGCCGAGTAGGCGCCAATGATCAAGGTGCACGCGCCAGCACCGCTGACTATCCAGAACCACTGCTCGCTCCCTGAAAGGGCGGGCCAGAAACGTGCCAGCAAAAATACTCCGGCTTTGACCATGGTTGCCGAGTGCAGGTAAGCGGAGACCGGCGTCGGCGCGGCCATTGCGTGGGGCAGCCAGAAATGGAACGGGAACTGCGCACTTTTGCTCAGCGCGCCAATCAGGATCAGCGTGAGCAGCACCGGGTACAGCGCGTGGGCACGAATGGCGTCGCCGGAGGCCAGCACGCGGTCCAGATCATAACTGCCGACCACGTGGCCGAGCAGCATGACGCCTACCAGCAAAGCCAGTCCGCCTGCGCCAGTAACCATCAATGCCATATAGGCGCCGCGTCGCGCGTCTGCCCGGTGGTGCCAGTAGCCAATCAACAGGAATGAGAAGAGGCTGGTCAGTTCCCAGAAAAATACGATCTGAATCAGATTGCCGGAAATCACCAGGCCGAGCATCGCGCCCATGAAGGCCAGGAAGAAGGCGAAAAAGCGCGGTACCGGATCATCCGGTGACATGTAGTAACGTGCGTACAGGGAAACTAGGGTGCCGATGCCAAGGACCAGCATCGAGAACATCCAGGCGAAGCCGTCCATACGCAGGACAAAATTCAATCCCAGGCTGGGTAACCAGAAATATTCTTCGCGTATCACCCCGCCGTCGACGATCTGCGGGTACCACAAGGCAACCTGAATCGCACCGGTAATGGCCACAAGGCCCGCGAGAATGGATTCAGCGTTACGCGCGTTATGCGGCAAAAGCGCCGCCAGACAGCTGCCGATGAAAGGCAGAAGCAGTAGAACTATCAGGGACATAGGCTTCTAATCTGCAGGGAAATGTCAAGGATCATACGTGCTGGACTGTGTAACACCAAACGCCAAGGTGTCGCAGAATCCTACAGACCTTGTAGGCAGAAGCTGAGTTCGCTTTATTTATAGACGGGTTTGCCGGGTGTTCAATCTGTTTCTTTAAACACCTGCGCGGTCTCTTGTTGCTCTTCCTCAGGTTTATTTCGGCGTTTCATTTCGCTGACGATCACGGCCGCAACGATCAGGGCTGCGCCAAGCAGGGCGACACCCGGCAGGCGCTCACCGGCCAGACGGCCGAAAATCCCGGCCCACACTGGCTCACCGGCGTAGATCACAGTGGCACGGGTGGGGGAAACAGTTTTCTGTGCCCAATTCATCGCCACCTGAATGACCGCGCTCATCGCCCCCAGGCCCACAGCGCTGATGATCAGCATCCAGGAGAAGTCAGGCAAGGCTTCGCCAGTAGGCACGATCATCAGGAACGACAGCAGTGAGGCCGTTGCCAACTGCACGACCGTGACCCGGCGTACATCAACCTTGCCACCGTAAGCGCTGATCATGATGATTTCAGCGGCTACGGCGATAGCGCAGATAATCGTCGCAATTTCCCCCGGGCTGAATTGCAGGGTTGCGCCAGAGGGCCCGGACAGAAGCACCAGGCCAGTAAATGCCAGAACAATGCCCAGGCTGGGCATCAATCCCGGCCGACGCCCCAGAACCAACCATTGCAACAGCGGTACGAAAGGTACATAAAGCGCGGTAATAAAGGCTGACTGGCTGCTGGGAATGGTTTGCAGACCGATAGTCTGCAAGCCATAGCCGAGCATGATCGCTGCGCCGATAGCGACCCCTGCTTTTACTTCAAGCAGGGTCAGGCCGCGCAATACGTTTAATGAAAATAACGCCACGATGATCGCGGCAGCTGCAAAGCGCAGCCCTACAAAAAACATCGGGCCACTGACGGTCATGGCGTGCTGTACGATCAGAAACGTGCCGCCCCATAGCAGGGTGATCAGGATCAGCACGATTTCTGCTTTGCTGATGCGCGGCGTGATAGAGGTAGACTTCATGCTTCTCACTGGCGTTGACAGGCTTGCTTGATACATCGACCTGAGCTTTAAAGTTGGGCAGTATACTGCGCAATGGTTTCGAGAGAATAAAATATTGAGCAACGATAATTCGCAACGTGCACCGGTCTTGCAGCACGTCAGCCAGAACGTTCGACGGCTGCGTAACGGGCAGGATATGAGTCAGAACGCGCTGGCCGAGAAGTCCGGGGTCAGCCGCCGCATGCTGGTGGCCATTGAAGCGGGCGAGAAAAACGTCAGCCTTGCGACGCTGGATCGCGTCGCGGAGGCGTTGGATGTGGCGTTCAGCGATTTGATTCAGGCCCCTGAGCACCGTGATCCCAGCCGTATCAACGAAGTGGCCTGGGCGGGTTCGGTACCCGGTAGCCGGGCCATCCTGTTGGCCAAGGCCACCGCCAGACGCGAAGTGGAGCTCTGGGAGTTTTGCCTGGAACCGGGGGAGGCTTATCAGTCTGAAGCCGATCCCGATGGCTGGAGCGAACAGGTTTATGTTGTTGAGGGCCAGCTAACGGTCAGCCTGCTTGAACACAATCAAGCGGTAGGGCCGGGCGAGTTTTTCATGTTTGCCAGCAACCAGGCCCACAGTTATCGAAATGACGGTCAGGTCAGGGTGCGCTTTGTGCGCAACGTGGTGTTATGAGCTGTTGCCTGAGAAACAGTCAATCAACAGCTGTGTTGCCTGTTGCGATTTCCCAGCGTCGGCCGCGAGGCTGATCTTCCGTAAATACGGGGAGCTGGCGGCGGGCACGGGCTGTGCATTGTCTGTCTGTTGATATTGACCCAAGTGCGGCATTTTCGAAGGGCGACCCGGATCCATGAGCTTCGCTGACAAACAACCTGTTGAGATTCTGATCATTGGCGGTGGCTTGAGCGGCAGCATGCTTGCCGTCCAGTTACTCCGCCTGCCGGGCAGTCGCCGTATTTCGATTATCGAAACGCGTCACGAACTGGGCCGGGGCGAGGCTTACAGCGCCACAGAGTTGGGGCATACCCTTAACGGTAACGCGGCACGCATGAGCGTTGACCCTGACAACGTCGATGATCTGACTCAGTGGCTGACGCAATTCATCGCTGACGGTGGCTGGCCTGAGTCCCGTGAGCAGGATGTGCCGGTGGCTGAGCTGTTTCCGCCGCGGGGGCTCTTTGGTCTGTATGTGCAGCAGCGTCTGGCTGAGGCCCGGGTGGTGGGCGCACGTCACGGTTCAAGTGTCGAGCATGTGCGCGGTGAAGTGGTCGATCTGGAAGTGAATGAGCGGGATGTCAGCTTGAGCCTTGCCGACGGGCATTCCTTGCGCGGGCATGTCGCGGTGTTGGCTACGGGTATGTACGCCGCCGCCCGCACCCCGCAACGAGAGTCCAGCGGGCTGAATGCTGCGGCTGTCGATCCGTGGGATGTCAGGACCATGCGGCAACTCGATCCGCAGGCCAGGGTGCTGATTATTGGCTCCGGCCTGACCATGGTGGATGCCGTGGTCTCGCTGCAACAATCGGGGCATCGCGGGCCTGTCGAGATCTTTTCCCGGCATGGATTACTGCCCCATGTGCGGCGACAGCCTCCCGCCTGGGCGGATTTTCTCGCAGCCGATCAGGCCATCCGCAGCCCCCGGCAACTGCTGCGCAAAGTGCGTGAACAATGCGCGCTGGCGTTGCAAAGCGGGATCGATTGGCAAGCGCCACTGGATACCGTGCGGGCGAACATAGGCCGGTTATGGAACCAGGCCACGGATGTTCAGCGTCGTCAGTTTGTCCGTCATGTAAGGCCGTGGTGGGAAAGCCATCACCACCGATCGCCGCCGCTGAGCGCTGCGTTGCTGGCGCAATTGATCGATGAAGGGCGGGTGAAGATTCAGGCTGCTTCGCTGCAAGGGTTTGAGGTCTTGCCGACAGGTCAGTTGCAGATTCGTATCCGGCGCCGTGGTCAGGCTAATTCTTCAACGGTCGTGGGGGATGCGCTGATCAATTCCACGGGCATCGAATACGACTGGCGACGTGTAGACCGGCCGCTGCCACGGCAACTGCTGGCACGCGGGTTGATTCAGCCCGGTCCGCTAGCACTGGGGATTGCGGCTGACCGTGGCGGCGCGGTGCTGGACGCGCAGGGGCGGGTTGCAGAACGGCTGTTCGCCATGGGGCCGCCGTTGCGGGGGCTATGGTGGGAGAGTACGGCTGTGACCGACGTCGCGCTGCAGGCCAAGGCGTTGGCGGTGCGATTGGCTGGAATCGGCTCGGCTTAAAATCTGGTCGCCTAAATCGTCCGGGCGCGGCCCAGACCAAGCCCGGCTCCCACATGAGACTTCATGACCCTGTTGGAGCGAGGCTTGCCCGCGAAGAACGATGACGCTGGTTTCTGAAATACCGTGCTGACTGATTCGCGGGCAGGCCTCGCTCCAACAGAGGAAGTCTGTTGCAGCGGTGTCAGGTCGGCGCGGTACAAGCGCTGAAGCTCTTCAATCCTGGTCCAGTAAAACCGGTCCATTGCCTTGCTCGCTCAACTTGTCCCCCCAGTTGCGCAACGGGCAGGCTTGCATCGAGAGGCACCCGCAGCCAATGCAACCGGTGAGCTGGTCGCGCAGGTCGGTCAGGCGGGCGATGCGTTCGTCGAGTTCGGTTTTCCATTGGGCTGACAGCTTGTTCCAGTCAGCTGCGGTGGGGGTGCGTTTTTCGGGGAGTGTTTGCAGGGCGGCGTGGATGTTGGCCAGCGGGATGCCTAACCGCTGGGCGACTTTGATCAGCGCCACCCGACGGAGCATTTCCCTGGGATAACGACGTTGATTGCCCGCATTGCGCTGGCTGCTGATCAAACCTTTGGTTTCATAAAAATGCAGAGCCGTGACGGCGACACCGCTACGTGCCGCTAACTGGCCGACGGTTAGTTGTTTACTGGCAGAGCCGGATTTTTTGCTGGTTGTCATAAGCGACTTGACCTCTAGTTAGGTAGAGGTTTTACCCTTTGAGGCCTTGGTTGGCAACACCCCGTAGTCCCACAGCAAACACAATCCCCTGCAGGAGCCAACTTGTTGGCGAGACGATCTGCCTGATGAACCATGTCATGCGTCTCGCGAACAAGTTCATCCTGCTGGACTGGGCATCGTATCTGACACGGTGCTGTTGCACAGCCAATACGGGGTTCTGTAGGAGTGAGCTTGCTCGCGATAGCGGTAGATCGGTTGAGAAATTATCGCCTGCCCCGACGCTATCGCGAGCAAGCTCACTCCTAAAGTAAAAAGCACTTAAAAATCAGGTAGTTATATTTTGTTTGACAGGAGGCAGTCATGGCGTCAGCAGAAGAGAATCTTCGCTTTAACCAGCTTATTGAGTTCACCGTAAATCCCTCTCGACAGTCCGCTCTGGTAGAAGCCCTGACCGAGCAAGCCGAGCGTTATACCTGCACTTACCCAGGTTTTATCAGTGCCACTGTTCAGGCCAGCACTGACGGCTGCCGCGTGTTTGGCCAGACGCTTTGGCAATCACGGCAAGCCAGCGAAGAGGCTTTACTCAATGCAGAACTCAATGCAGAAACCAGGCCGCAAGACTTTATGGCAATGCTGCGCAGGCACCAGGTCAGTGCTGTGATCTTCAACACTTCTCTGGTGACGCGGACGATCAGTCCAAGGTGCTGAGGGGATGATTACGC
Organism: Pseudomonas maioricensis; assembly: GCF_022790535.1. Classification (GTDB taxonomy): domain Bacteria; phylum Pseudomonadota; class Gammaproteobacteria; order Pseudomonadales; family Pseudomonadaceae; genus Aquipseudomonas; species Aquipseudomonas maioricensis. The sequence continues at coordinate 169,915 of NZ_LOHG01000005.1, read as the reverse complement.
ATCAAACCGAATCCTGCATGACCCGGTCACCTTGCAGGTTTTCTCCTGCTCGGCGCTTGTTCACCGCCAGCTCACCGATTTTGATCAGCCGTGTGCGGGTAACGTTGCGGGTCAGGCCCAGCAGGGCCGCGGTGTGAACCTGGTTGCAGTGACTGAAACGGTAAGCCGCCCGCAGCAACGCGTCTTCGACTTTTTCATGCAGCGCGCCAGCCTGCTCCTCGAACAGTTTATGGAAGGCACGCTCCAGTAACGCGTCGACAGATTCGTCATTTGCAGGTTGATCGTCCTGGCGCTCGATACGCAGATTCGACAGGCGCAGGTCATCGCGTTGAATCAGCCCGTCACGGCAGATCAGCAGCGTGTGATGAATGACATTTTCCAGCTCGCGAATATTCCCCGGCCAGCTGTAGCTCTGCAATTTTCGCTCGGCGTCGGCGGTAATGCGGATCGGTCCATAGCCCAGGCGCAGGCTGTAGGCGTCGATGAAGTGTCTGACTAGCGGCAGGATATCACCGGGGCGTTCGCGCAACGGCTGCAGTTCGATGTTGACCACATCCAGTCTGTAATATAGGTCCTCGCGGAAATGTCCGGCATTGATCGCCTTTTCAAGTTGCACGTTGGTCGCTGCGAGCACCCTGACGTTGATGGGGATGCTTTTGCGTGAACCCAGCCTGACGACTTCTCGCTCTTGCAGCACGCGCAGCAGTTTGACCTGGATGGGCATCGGCAAATCGCCGATTTCATCAAGGAACAGAGTGCCGCCATTAGCCTCTTCGAACCATCCTGCCTTGGCATTCAGGGCACCGGTAAACGCTCCTTTTTCGTGGCCGAACAACTCGGCTTCTACCAGCGATTCAGCGAATGCGCCGCAATTGACGGCAACGAATGGCTGATTACGCCGTTCGCTCAGGCTATGGATATGCCTCGCAACCAACTCCTTGCCGGTGCCGGTTTCGCCAATGATCAGCACGCTGGCATCGCTGGGTGCCACCTGCTTGAGGTGAGCCAGCAACGCTTTTGATTTCGGGTCTTCGAACACCTGGGCTGTGGCGCGGATTGAAGTCGCCAGTGCGGGGTTTGGCGGTAAGGTCAGTAGCTGCATAGTGATCACTTCTTTTTTTTGGAATCGACATTGACCTGTAGGAGCCAACTTGTTGGCGAGGCACTGGAGCTGATTGCTCAGAAGCTCCGTCTCTCTGGTAAGTTGGCGCCTACCGAAACTCGACTCCTATTTCTGCGGCGGCAAATCGTTGGCAATCATTTCCCCGAATGGTCCGGTCAGGTTAGTGATACCGCGTCCGGCCAGGCTGCGATACGGCTCCGGCAGCAACGGGAAAACCAGCTCGGCGAAACGGTAGGCTTCTTCCAGATGCGGGTAGCCGGAGAAAATAAAACTCTCGATACCCAGGTCGGCGTATTCCTTGATCCGTGCCGCAACTTCCTGCGGACTACCCACCAATGCGGTTCCGGCGCCACCGCGAACCAGGCCCACGCCCGCCCACAGGTTTGGCGCGATTTCCAGGTTGTCCCGGCGGCCATCGTGCAAGGCCGCCATCCGACGCTGGCCTTCGGAGTCAAAGCGCGAGAAGGATTTCTGTGCCGCAGCGATTGTCTCGTCACTGATGTGCTCAATGAGCGTACTGGCAGCTTTCCATGCCTCTTCGCTGGTCTCGCGGACAATCACGTGCAAACGAATGCCGAACTTCACCGTGCGGCCTTTGCGGGCTGCGCGCTCGCGGACATCGGCGAGTTTCTCCGCAACCGCCGCTGGCGGCTCGCCCCAGGTCAGGTAAACGTCCACCTGATCGGCAGCCAGTTCATGGGCGGCTTCCGATGATCCACCAAAGTAAAGCGACGGATAGGGCTTCTGAATCGGCGGATAAAGTGCCTTGGCATTCTGCACGCGCAGGTGCTTGCCTTCGAAATCCACGGCTTCGCCTTGCAGTACACGACGCCAGATCTGCAGGAATTCATCGCTGACTTCGTAGCGTTCGCTGTGATCGAGGAAGCTGCCATCACCGCGGTTTTCATCCGGGTCGCCGCCGGTCACCACGTTGATCAACAGACGTCCGCCAGACAAGCGGTCCAGGGTCGCCGCCATACGCGCCGAGACGGTGGGCGAAATGATGCCGGGACGGATCGCCACCAGATACTTCAATTTCTCGGTCAGGGGGACCAGTGCAGAGGCAATCACCCAGGAGTCTTCGCAGGAGCGGCCAGTGGGGATCAATACGCCGTGGTAGCCCAGATCGTCTGCTGCCTGAGCGACCTGCTTGAGGTAGTTCAGGGTTACCGGGCGCGCACCTTTGGTCGTGCCCAGAAAATGACCGTCGCCGTGAGTTGGAAGAAACCAGAAAACATCCATGACAAAGCCCTTGAGCCGCAAGCGGCGCTGATGTGTTGATTGACTGTTGCTCAGCCAGCAATAGGTCCCTGTTATAAAGCTTTGGGTTTATTCCTCAAAAGAACGGATATCCATATTTTTATATCTTTATTGAATATGCCTGGCTAAAGAACCTTTCGCAGCCTTCGGCAGCTCCTACAAGACTTGGATACGACGCAATATCTGTAGGAGCTGCCGAAGGCTGCGAGGCGATGTTGCATACCCCAGCAAATCAGCTATCCAAAAATCATTTGTAGGAGCTGCCGAAGGCTGCGAAGCCGAGTTAATGACACACCCCGAAAATCAATTGGCATTGATTTCTGGAAGCGCCCTCTAAGCTTCGATCATCGCTCAAAAAACAGGAAGTCATCGAATGACGACAGGAATTCGAGGCCACCATCTACGGAAGGGCCGCGTGTCACAAATTGGCTACTTTTATATTTTGACTGCGGTAGTAGCGAACCGTCGGCCTGCATTTCAGGATTGGCGTGCAGGGCGCCTCGTTGTGGAGCAATTCCGCTCTGCAGAGGAGTCCGGTCTGGTGCGCTCAATGGCTTGGGTTGTCATGCCGGATCACTTTCACTGGCTCGTAGAGCTGCGCCATAAAACCTTGTCAGAGCTGATGTGCCGGGTTAAATCCAGAAGCAGCCGATCACTGAACCGCTCTCAGCAATGGGGCGGTCCACTTTGGCAGCGGGGCTACTACGATCGAGCGCTGCGCCAGGATGACGACTTGCAAAAGGCTGCTCGTTACATTGTCGCGAATCCATTGCGGGCAGGACTGGTAAAGAGGGTGGGTGATTACCCTCTTTGGGATGCTGTCTGGATTTGAACGACTGCACCAACACTCCGTCACTCCCTTCGAAACTTTTGCCGTATCGCCCCGGTCACTTTTAAACACCTCATAAAGGGAATCGGGCGATGGCTAGGGCAATCTGGAAGGGCGCGATCAGTTTCGGGCTGGTGCATATCCCTGTCGCGCTGGTTTCAGCGACCTCTTCACAAGGGGTGGATTTTGACTGGCTGGACAAGCGCAGCATGGATCCCGTGGGTTACAAACGCATCAACAAGGTCACCGGCAAAGAGATGACCAAGGAAAATATCGTCAAAGGGGTGCAGTACGAAAAGGGCCGCTATGTGGTCCTTAGCGAAGAAGAGATCCGCGCTGCACACCCAAAGTCGACCCAGACAATCGAGATTTTCGGTTTCGTTGCCGGTGATCAGATTCCCCTGCAGAACATCGAGACGCCTTATTACCTGGCACCCGACAAGCGCGGTGAGAAGGTCTATGCCTTGCTGCGCGAAACCCTCGTGCAAACCAAAAAAGTCGCGCTCGCCAATGTGGTCCTGCACACCCGTCAGCATCTGGCGGCCGTCATGCCGCTGGAATCGGCGATGGTGCTGGTCCTGTTGCGCTGGCCTTCGGAGGTTCGGGGTCTGGACACGCTGGAACTGACGGATGCAGTGACTGATGTGAAACTCAACAAAAGCGAGCTGACCATGGCCAAGCGCCTGGTTGAAGACATGAGCGCCGACTGGACGCCGGAAGATTACCGCGACACCTTCCAGGATCAAATCATGGAACTGGTAGAAACCAAGGCCCGTGAAGGCAAGCTTGAGAATGTCGAGACGGAGACTGAAGACACCGAGCGTAAAAGTGCCGATGTCATTGACCTTACCGAGTTGCTTAAACGTAGCCTCGCGGGCAAAGGGTCAGTCAGCAAAAAACCGGCGAAACCTGCTGCCAGCAAAGCCGAGCCTGCAGAAAAAGCCCCGGCCAAACGTCGTGCACCTGCGCGAAAGAAAACCACGAAGGCATCCTGAGGAGTATTGCCTGACGCCGTAGAGGATCAATCATGGCCAAGCCGCTTAGTGAATATGCTCGCAAACGTAATTTCGATATCACCAGCGAACCGGCAGAAGCGCCGAAAAAGGTCAAGGGTAAGGCGAACGCTTTGAGTTTCGTGATTCACAAGCACGACGCGCGAAACCTGCATTACGACTTTCGCCTTGAGCTGGACGGAACGCTCAAGAGCTGGGCGGTACCCAAAGGGCCCAGTCTGGATCCGTCTCATAAACGTCTTGCGGTCCATGTCGAAGATCATCCACTGGACTACGCCGGCTTTGAAGGCAGCATTCCGGAAGGCCAGTACGGCGCGGGGGATGTGATTGTCTGGGATCGCGGTATCTGGCAGCCTCATGGTGATCCGCAGAAAACATACAAGGACGGCAAACTCAAGTTCACCCTCGTCGGGGAAAAACTCACCGGTGAATGGGCGCTGGTCCGTACGCGACTGAAAGGCAGTGGCGACAAGGAACAGTGGTTGCTGATCAAGGAAAAAGATGAGATTGCCAGACCCGGCGCTGATTACGACATCGTCGTCGATCAACCGCAGAGTGTGATCAGCGGCAAGCTGGTGGGCAAACCCGCGACGGATAACAAACGAGCCCCGGCTAAGGCGACGGCGCCTAAAGCCAAATCTGCGAAGACCAAACCTGCAAAGACCAGCCAAGCCGCAAGCGTCGTGCCTGAAACTCTCGCCCCGCAACTGGCCACGCTGGTTGACGCGCCCCCCAGTGGCGACTGGCTTTACGAAATCAAATTCGACGGCTACCGGATCATGACCCGTATTCTCGACGGCGAGGTGCGGCTATTCAGCCGCAACGGCCATGACTGGACCGACCGTCTCCCGCTACAGGCCAAAGCGCTGCAGGCAATGGGCCTCAAGGACAGCTGGCTGGATGGCGAGATGGTCATGCTCAATGAGGACGGTTTGCCGGACTTTCAGGCTTTACAGAACGCGTTTGAAATCGGCCGCAGCAAAGAGGTGGTTTATTTTCTGTTCGATGCGCCTTTCATTGAGGGGCGAGATCTACGTGAAACTCCACTGGAAGAGCGCCGCGCCGCGCTGAAAAAACTGCTCGGCAAGAGCCGCAGCAAGTTGCTGCGTTTCTCGGATGCGTTCATGTCCCGGCATCAGGACATTGTTGAAAGTGCCAGCGCCATGGGCCTCGAAGGGGTTATTGGCAAGCGGGCCGGAAGCCTCTATATCAGCAAGCGCAATCCGGACTGGATAAAACTCAAGTGTCGTTTACGACAGGAGTTCGTTATCGTCGGCTATACCCAGCCACAAGGCTCGCGCAGCGGCTTTGGGGCTTTGCTGCTGGCGGTTAACGGCGATGAGGAGGACTCGGGGCTGGTGTACGCGGGGCGAGTGGGCACCGGTTTCTCCGAGCGGACACTCAAACAGATAAGCGAACGCGTGAAAAAAATGCAGCGCGATTCATCGCCGCTGTCCAAAAAACTCACCAGCGCTCAAGGGCGTGGCGTTCACTGGATTGAGCCTGAGCTGGTCTGCGAAGCGGAATTTGCGGAATGGACCCGTGAAGGCATTATTCGGCAGGCGGCCTTTATCGCACTGCGCAGTGACAAGCCCGCAAGCCAGGTGGTTCATGAATACCCGCAGGCGGCAAAAAACCTTAAAAAAACATCTCGATCCAGCCCGGTAAATACGGAAAAGACCGGCAAAGCCGCCGTTCCCAACAAGGGCCGAATGATCATTGCCGACGTCAGTATCAGCCATCCAGACCGCGTGATCGACACTGACAGTGGTACGCAGAAAGCCGACCTTGCGCATTATTACGAAGAGATTGCCGACTGGATCCTGCCGTATCTGAAAAATCGCCCGGTGTCCTTGCTGCGTTGCCCGGAGGGCGTCGCCGGTGAGCAGTTCTTTCAGAAGCATTCTGAAAAGCTGGCCATTCCCAATATCAAGCAGCTTGAGCCCGAGCTTGACCCTGGGCATGCGCGCCTGATGGAGATCGATACCGTGCAAGCGCTGGTGGGGGCCGCGCAAATGGGCACTATCGAACTGCACACCTGGGGCGCGACCAGTGACCGTATCGAGACGCCTGACCATTTCGTACTTGATCTTGACCCGGATGACGCGTTGCCTTGGCGCAGCATGATCGAGGCGACGCAAATGACTCTGGCAGTGCTGGATGAGTTGGGCCTGGACGCCTTTATCAAGACGAGCGGCGGGAAGGGCATGCACATCATTGTGCCATTACAGCGTCAGGCGGATTGGGAATCGGTGAAAGCCTTCGCCAAGGCCATCGCCGAATTTGTCGCGCGACAACTGCCCGAGCGGTTTACCGCGACGATGGGGCCGAAAAACCGGGTCGGGAAAATCTTTATTGATTACCTGCGCAACAGCCGCGGAGCCAGCACCGTGACGGCTTATTCGGTGCGCGCCAGACCGGGTTTGCCGGTGTCGGTGCCCGTGGCCCGCGAGGAGCTGGAAAGCCTGAAGTCAGCGCAGCAATGGAACGTCGGTAATCTGCAACAGCGTCTGCGCAAGCTCAAGGCTGATCCGTGGAAGGGCTACGCCAACCGCCAGCGGATAACCAAAAAAATGTGGAAGCAGTTGGGTGTTGAGGGGCGATAAATACTTGATTGAAATACATTCCCGCTGCTAGA
>NZ_LOHG01000005.1:160660-162324 GCF_022790535.1 Pseudomonas maioricensis | reverse complement strand
CCGAGCTTGCTCGCGATGAACGATCACGCGGTATGCCTGCTTTATTAGGCTGGCTTTATCGCGGGCAAGCCCGGCTCCCACAGTGGGGGGCGGATTTCAACTGATCAACGCAGCCCTGTTACCCACGCGTGTCCGCCTGCTCAGCCGGATAAAACTGGCCTTCCATGTTCAGTTTTCCCAGTAACTCCCGGACCGTAGCCTCAATGTCGAACACGGTTGTCGGATCCCCGATGTCGCCCATTTTCACCACCAGGCGGCTGCTGTTCTGATCGTGAGTGCCTTCGCTGAGCATGTCGTGGGTGAACACCTTTTCGGCGCGCCATAAACACAGTTCAGTGGATCCAGTCAGCCAGATTTCGTTGATTGTTCTAAGGTCAGTGGTAGCCAGTTGATCCGCAGTGATCATCTTGTCCATGGTCGTGTACCTGTCAGTGAGTCGATACAGGTCTGACGTGCTGCTGTCGCTCGTCGTTCAACCTTTCGAAACAGTTGCTGTTGAACCGGCATCAGTCATTTGAGTCGATCTTTCAACGTCGCAAGGACAGGCACCTGCAAACAAAGGGGAACCCCATGACGCACCCTGCTGGTTTTTCTCGCAGAAAAATACTCACGCTGGCCGCCGGGGCTTCAGCGGTTTTCACTTTCGATTCGGCCGCTGCACAGTCAAGACCCCCGACTATCCCGTCGCCCACGTCGCCTTCTACGCTGGATACAGGAGTAAAGACCATGCTGACCCGTACGATCCCGTCGAGCAATGAACCACTTCCATTGGTGGGGTTGGGCACTTACCGTGGTTTTGATGTCGCGACTTCAAGTCCTGCGTACAAGAGTTTGTCTGCGGTACTTGATGCCCTGTTTGAAAAGGGCGGAACCCTGATCGACAGTTCGCCCATGTATGGCCGCGCCGAGCAGACCACGGGTGAGCTGTTGTCGATCCATAAGCCTCGATCTCCGGCCTTTCTGGCCACCAAGGTGTGGACTCGCGGGCGGCAGGAAGGCATTGAGCAGATGGAGCAGTCGTTCAAGCTGTTGCAGACTGACCGTATTGATCTGATGCAGATCCACAACCTGCTGGACTGGAAAACCCACTTGCCCACACTGCGCAAGTGGAAGGAAGAAGGGCGCATCCGCTATGTCGGCATCACCCATTACACCTCGTCAGCGTACGATGATGTAGAAGCAGTGCTCAAGGCTGAGCAGATGGATTTTTTGCAGATCAACTATGCGTTGGATGATCGCGGGGTCGAGAAGCGCATTTTGCCGTTATGTCGCGAAAAGGGTGTGGCAGTGATCTGCAACCGGCCATTCGGTGGTGGCGGGCTGCTGGGGCGGTTGCAGGGCAAGCCTTTGCCTGGCTGGGCAGCGCAGGTCGGCGTCAGCAGTTGGGCGCAGCTGGCGCTGAAATTTCTCCTGGCTCATCCAGCGGTGACGTGCGTGATCCCGGGCACCGGTAATCCAAAGTACATGCTGGAAAACGCCGGTGCGGGCTTCGGACCGATGCTGACCGGCGCGCAGCGTGAGCAGTTGATTGATCTGGTGGGGTAGCGCAATAGTTCAGTAAACGAATGATCGGTAGGAGCCAACTTGTTGGCGAGGCTTCATATCGCGAACAAGTTCACTCTCATCAAACAACATGCAAATTACTGGATTGAAATGCATTTTCT
>NZ_LOHG01000005.1:0-160039 GCF_022790535.1 Pseudomonas maioricensis | reverse complement strand
GCGGCAGCTCCTACAGATATAGCGTGTGTTGCATGACCTCAGCGATTCACCAGTTTTGCCGGCAGGGCAATCACCAGAAAGCTGCTCAGGATCAGGCAACCGGCGAAGAACCACATGGCCCCGGCGCTGCTGCCGGTGATGTCGATGGCCATGCCCATCAGGGAGTTGCTGACCAGCCCGGCAATGTTCGCAAGCGAGCATGCCAAGGCGAAGCCGGTGGCGGCGGCGCGGCCTTTGAGGAAGGTCGCGGGCAGGCTGAAAAATACCGGTACCGCGCCGATGATCGCGGCAGAAGCGATCGCAAACAGCAGCACGGTTGCCACCAGATCATGGGTGAAGAAGGTACTGCTGGCCATCGCCACCGAACCAATCAGGAACGGCACAATGATGTGCCAGCGCCGTTCGCGATGACGGTCCGAACTGGCGCCGATCAACAGCATGCCCAGTAGCGCCGCGACGCTGGGTAAAGCGGTCAGCACGCCGATATGGAAAGTGTCGAACACGCCCGCATTGCGAATGAACGTCGGCATCCAGAATCCCATGGCATAGGCGCTGAGCAGGATCGAGAAGTCGATACCGCCCAGCATCCATACTTTCAGGTTGAAAAAGCCATCGCGGAAGCTTTCCTTGCTGTGGCCGTCATCTGTCTCATCGAGACGTAGTTCGCTCTCCAGCAACGTCTTTTCTTCGCGGCTCATCCACTTTGCCTGATGGTAGTTGTTCGGCAGGGCCCAGAAGGTCAGAACGCCCAATACTACGCTCGGAATTGCCTCAAGGATGAACAGCCATTGCCAGCCACGTAGCCCGGCGGTCTGGTCGAAATGGCTCATGATCCAGCCGGACAATGGGCCGCCGATCACGCTCGATAACGGCAGACCGATCATGAAAAGGGCAATCACACGCCCACGTCGATACGTCGGAAACCAGCTGGTCAGGTAAAACAGCACGCCGGGTAGAAAACCGGCTTCCGCTGCGCCCAGCAGGAAGCGCACTGCGTAGAACTGCATCGGCGTGGTGACAAGCATGGTGCAGGCGGAGAGCAGCCCCCAGGTAATCATGATCCGCGCGATCCAGATCCTCGCGCCAACCTTCTCCAGGATCAGGTTGCTGGGGACTTCGAACAGGATGTAGCCAACGAAAAACAGCCCGGCACCCAGGCCGAACGCCGTTTCGCTGAACTGCAATTGATCAAGCATCTGCAGTTTGGCGAAGCCGACATTGATCCGGTCCAGATACGCAGCCAGATAGCAGAAGCACAGGAACGGAATCAGCTTCCAGGTGATCTTGCGATACAGCGCCTTGACCGGGTCGGCACTGCCGGTCGCCATTGTGTTCATGTTCGCAGAGGGCATGGTGGTCTCATGACAGAGCCTGTGTTTTCTGTTTCAACGCTGAAGGCCGGTCGCACAAGCCTGCCAGGCAATTGCCGTGTCAGAGGATGCGATACAGCAGCCGCTCTGCACGAACCCTGCTGACCCGTCTCAGAAAGGTCCTTACGGCAGACGGATATTCGGTGAGGGTATCCAGTTCGTCGTATTTGCCCACTCGCTGAGTGTTAAGCATCAATTGCTCGACTTCTGCTTCCCTGGGGGCGATCCACTGGCCTTTGGGGTCATCAATGAGCAGGCCGTTTTCCAGGTCCAGATTGAATGCACGCGGGTTGAGGTTGTTGCCGGTCAGCAGTGTGTAGCGATCATCGGCCCACATACCTTTGAGGTGAAAGGTGTTGTCACCGTCTTTCCATAGATGCAGGTTCAGCTTATGACGAGCGATAGCATTCTGATGTTTCTGAGCAAAACGCCGCAGGCTGATTTCGTAGAGATAGGGCAGGGCGGAAATGACTTTGAATGGTTCTTCTGCCGGGATGAAAAAGTCATTGGCGGTCTTGTCGCCAATAATGATATCGACCGTCACCCCACGCTTGAGCGCGCGGTTGATCTCACGCTTGATCGACAGCGGTACGTTGAAATAGGGCGTACAGATGGTCAGGCGGTTTTTGGCTGCTGCGATCAATTCCACGATGGTGCGGTTGAGCGCGTTGCGCGGACCAACGCCCAGTAGCGGAATCACCCGTAGCTCGCCGTTTTCAGGCTCGCCTTGCTGCGTATCGTAAGATGCGCGCTTGAGATGGTTGCGAAAGGTACGGATTTCACTGCGCAGGCTGCGTGACGTCGGCGGCGATGGCAGGTCCAGGCGGTGGACTGCACGGGACGGTAAAATCTCGCGCTGCACCATTTCCTGAAAAGAGTCTGCCAGGTCTTTGCTGTGCAAGACGTGGTAGCGGTCCAGGCGGTACTTGTCGAGCTTGTGCAGATAGACATTGTTGATGCTGGCACCGCTGTAAATCACGCAGTCGTCGATCACGCTGCCTTTCAAGTGCAGTACGCCGAACAATTCGCGGGTCTGCACGGGCACACCGTACACGGGCACTTCCTGGTCGTACTCCAGATGCTGCGCCTGATACCACGCCGCATTCCCTAACTGACGTCCGGCACCGATCAGGCCGCGCTGGGCTCTGAACCAGTCCACCAGCACCACGACCTCCAGCTCGGGCTTTGCAGCCTTGGCGGCATACAGGGCATCGAGTATTTCCTGACCGGCTTCGTCCTGCTGCAGGTACAGGGCGATCACGTAGATACGCCGGGTCGCTGAAGCGATCTTCTCCAGCAGGCAACGACGGTAATCGGCGGCCGAAGGCAGAATGGTGATTGCAGTGTCAGGCAGGGTAAACCCGCGCAGTGCGGCAAGGGTGGAGCGACGGAAGTTGGACCGCATAAGCCTCTCGAAAGGTTAAACCAACAGGTTGTGAGCTTACACGAGCGAGAAGGGTTGGTCGTGGTCCGCAACGTCAGCGCTCAGCCGATTAAACGGTAGGAGCCAACTTGTTGGCGAGGCAGCGGACCTGCGTCGTCAGAAGTTGCGCCTCGCGAACACGTTCGCTCCTACACAGTATATTTCGCGGGATTTACCCCGCATTCACCGCCGCAACCCCGGCCTTGGCCACTTGCGCGTCTTGTGCGGCCTGCACACCAGAGACACCGACCGCGCCAATCACCTGACCATCGACTATCACGGGCACGCCGCCTTCCAGAGAAGTAACGACCGGTGCGGACAGGAACGACGTGCGGCCGCCGTTGACCATTTCTTCGTAACTTTTTGATTCGCGGCGGCCCAGGGCGGCGGTGCGGGCTTTTTCAATACCGATGTAGCCGCTAATAGGCGAGGCACCGTCAAGACGTTCAAAGGCCAGCAAATGACCACCGTCATCGACGATTGCGATGGAGACTGGCCAGTTGTTACTGATGGCGTCCTGGCGAGCCGCAGCAAGAATCCGGGTCACTTCGGTTTGGGTCAGCACAGCTTTGGTTTTCATCGTTCACTCCAGATAGTTGTTGTAAGCGGGATGGTCAATCGGTGCCCTGCAAAGCCTCTTCTATCAATTCGATCCAGTGCCGCACCGGCGTGCGACCTGTACCGGACAAATGCGTCTGGCAACCAATGTTGGCCGTAGCGATCACATCGGGTTTGCCACTTTCCAGGGCGTTCATTTTGTTATCGCGCAACTGGCGCGACAATACCGGTTGCGTGATCGAATAAGTCCCTGCCGATCCACAGCATAGATGGCTGTCGGGTATGGCAGTCAGATTGAAGCCCAGGCGCAACAATACACCCTCTACTGCGCCGCCGAGTTTTTGAGCGTGCTGCAACGTACAAGGGCAATGGAAGGCCAGGCGCAGATCGCTGCGGACGCCGAGACGTTCAAGGGGCTCGTCGCGCAGCACCTCCACCAGATCTTTTGCCAGTTCACTGACCCGTCGTGCCTTGGTCGCATAAGCCGGGTCATTGCCGAGCAGATGCCCGTAATCCTTGACGAAGGCCCCGCAGCCGCTGGCCGTCTGGACAATGGCCAGCGCGCCGCTCTCGATGTCTGGCCACCATGCGTCGATGTTATGTCTGGCGCGATCAAGGCCAGCGTCCTGAGCATTCAAATGGTAGTCCACCGCGCCGCAGCAACCGGCCTGCGCAGCGGGCGTGACGCTGATCCCCAGCCGGTCCAGTACCCTGGCCGTGGCCGCATTGGTATTGGGTGACAAACCAGGTTGTACGCAACCTTCGAGTAATAGAACCTTGCGCGTATGACGCACGGTTGGGCGTGCTTTGGCGGGTGTAATGTGCGTTGGCAGTTTTGTCTTCAAGCCTTCAGGCAGCATGGGGCGGAACGTGGTGCCCAATTGCGTCAGCGATTTGAACAGACCGGCGTTGGGCAGCACATTACGCAAGCCTTCACGCAGTACTCGCTGCCCCAGCGAACGCGGGACTGCCGCGTCGACAACCGCGCGGCCGATATCCAGCAGGTTGTGGTAATCAACGCCGGAAGGGCAGGTGGTTTCGCAGTTGCGGCATGACAGGCAGCGATCCAGATGCAACTGGGTTTTCTCGGTGACTTCGTTGCCTTCAAGCACTTGCTTGATCAGGTAGATACGCCCGCGTGGGCCGTCCAGTTCGTCGCCCAATAGCTGATAAGTCGGGCAGGTCGCATTACAGAAACCGCAGTGCACACAGCTGCGCAGGATGCTTTCGGCCTCCTCGGCGCGGGGCAGTTGTCGGGCCTGGTTGCTCAGGGTGGTCTGCATGGTCAGATCTCCGCGTACATCCGCCCCGGATTGAAGATTCCGTGGGGGTCGAGTTGAGCCTTGAGCTGGCGGTGATAGCGCAACAGGGTTGCAGGCAGCGGATGGAAAGGGCTGTCCTGCAGGCCGTGGCTGTAACATTGGGCGTGACCGCCTGCTGTACTGACCGTGGCGCGAATCGTCGCGCTGTCGGCATCGGATTTCAGCCAGCGTTGCGCTCCCGCCCAGTCGATCAGTTGCTCGCCGGGTACATCCAGAACGTCGGTGTTATTCGGCAGTGACAGGCGCCATAGCGGTGATCCACTGGAGAAAAAATCCAGCTGGTGTTCGTTGAGTTCCTGCCAGTACGCGGGGTCGATGCGCTCGCCGCCAAGCCGCTCGTGGGCCGCTGCCACCGAGCCTTCGCCGCCTTCAAGGCGCAGGCGCAGCACGCCGTTTTCAAAACTCGCCGCGCTGATGGGCAACGGTTGCTGGCCCCATTCCGCAAGGCGTGCCAGGGCGCGACTGCTGTCCATTTCCAGCGCAATACTGCTGCACAAACGGGGTTTGGGCAGGACCTTCAGAGAGACCTCTGTCAGTACACCCAGGCAGCCGAAGCTACCCGCCATCAAGCGGGAAAGGTCGTAACCGGCGACGTTTTTCATGACTTCGCCGCCAAAGCGCAAATGCTTGCCCAGCCCGGTGATCACTCGGGTGCCCAACACGAAATTCCGCACAGAACCGGCCCATGGGCGGCGTGGCCCGGACAGGCCGGTTGCGACCATGCCGCCGACGGTGGCTTCGCCAAAATGCGGAGGCTCGCACGGCAGCATTTGCCCGGCGGCATCCAGCGCCGCACACAACTCTTGCAGAGGCGTTCCGGCGCGGGCGGTGATGACCAGTTCGGTGGGGTCGTAGCTGACGATGCCACTGTGCGTTCGGGTATCGAGTACCTCTCCCGCCACTTCGCGGCCGAGAAACGCTTTGCTGTTGCCCCCTTGAATACGCAAAGGTGTCGCCGTTTGCAGCGCCTGATTGACTTGCTCCAGCAACGCGACGCTATTGTCGGCATCCGGATTATGAAGAAGCGGATCGGCAATCATCAGAAGCGCTCCAGTTCAGGGAAGGGCAACTTGCCCATGTGAACATGCATCGCGCCGAATTCGGCACAGCGGTGCAAGGTCGGGATGTTCTTGCCAGGATTGAGCATGCCGCCGGGGTCGAAGGCCGCTTTCACGGAGTGGAACAAGGTCAGCTCGTCACTGTTGAACTGGGCGCACATCTGATTGATCTTCTCGCGCCCCACACCATGCTCGCCGGTGATGCTGCCGCCGACTTTCACACAGAGTTCGAGGATCTTGCCGCCCAGCGCTTCGGCGCGCTCCAGTTCTCCCGGTTGATTGGCATCAAACAGGATCAATGGGTGCATGTTGCCGTCACCGGCATGAAACACATTGGCAACCCGCAGGCCGTATTCCCCGGACAATGCGGCGATGCCTTGCAGAACGCCGGGCAACTCCCGACGCGGTATCGTGCCGTCCATGCAGTAATAATCCGGAGACAAGCGACCGACAGCCGGGAAGGCGTTTTTACGACCGGCCCAGAAACGTACGCGTTCGGCTTCATCCCTGGCCTGACGAAGCTCCGTGGCTCCGGCTCTGGTCAGTACCTCACGAACCCGCTCGCAGTCGTCGTGGACGTCGGCTTCAACCCCGTCCAGTTCGCAGAGCAGTATCGCTTCAGCGTCCACCGGATAACCGGCGTGAATGAAGTCTTCGGCGGCACGAATCGCCAGGTTGTCCATCATCTCCAGACCGCCAGGGATGATCCCGGCAGCAATGATGTCTGCCACGGCCCGGCCGGCTTTTTCCACGGAGTCGAATGCGGCCAGCAGTACTTTCGCGACCTGCGGTTTGGGCAACAGTTTGACAGTCACTTCGGTGATGATCCCGAGCATGCCTTCCGATCCAGTGAAAAGTGCGAGCAGGTCGAAGCCCGGTGAGTCCAGTGCCTCCGAACCCAGTGTCAGGTGTTCGCCTTCGACGGTGAGAATGTCCACCTTGAGCAGGTTGTGCACGGTCAGCCCGTACTTCAGGCAATGCACGCCGCCGGCGTTTTCCGCAACGTTGCCACCGATTGAACAGGCGATCTGCGAGGACGGGTCCGGTGCGTAATAGAGTTCATAAGGAGCTGCGGCCTGGGAAATCGCCAGATTGCGCACGCCGGGCTGTACGCGGGCAGTGCGTGCGGCGCGGTCTATTTCAAGGATTTTGTTGAAGCGTGCCATCACCAGAAGCAGGCCCTGTTCCAGCGGCAGCGCGCCACCGGACAAGCCGGTGCCTGCCCCTCGTGCGACCACAGGCACCTGCAGAAGGTGGCAGATCTTCAGCAGGGTCTGCACTTCTTCAACGTGACGGGGCAGGGCCACCAGCATGGGGGTGGTGCGATACGCCGACAACCCGTCGCACTCATAAGGGCGCAATTCCTCTGGACGGTGGAGGATGTCCAGGTCCGGCAATTGGCGTTGCAGCTCAGTCAACAACAGTAGTTTGTCGACAACCGGCAGCACGCCATCGACGCGCTCGTCGTAGAGAATATTCATGATGCGTCGTGACCCTGTGTTGTTTTTATAGGGCAGTTCTGGAACATCAGGCAACTTGCATCATTAGGGGTTCCAGGCGGATCTGTCCATGTTTTCGATTCGCCCTTTAGTCTGAGTCGCGATTGACAGCGGGCCGGCAATCGCGCAATTTACGTATTGCGTAAATAAATTACGAAGAATAATAAGAAATGACTCAGCCCTTGGAACTCTTCACGTATTACCGCTCGACCTCCAGTTATCGGGTGCGCATTGCGCTTGCACTCAAAGGCCTGGATTACAACGCGATCCCGATCAATCTGATTCGCGACGGCGGCGAGCATCTCAAACCTGAATACCGGGCGATAAACCCGCAGGGCCGTGTGCCCGCGCTGCGCGTTGACGATGGTTGGGTGATCACTCAATCCACGGCGATCATCGAGTACCTCGAAGAGCGTTACCCTGAACGTCCGCTGCTGTCTGCAAATATCGAAATGCGCGCCCGGCAGCGCGCGGTGGCATCGTTGATCGCCTGCGATATTCATCCGCTGCACAACGTCTCGGTGCAGAACCGTTTACGAGGGCTGGGTCATGGTGAATATGAGGTCAGTCAGTGGATCGGCCATTGGATCAGCCTGGGTTTCGAGGCCGTCGAGCAGATGATTGGTGGTGAGGGATATTGTTTTGATGAGACAACCCCGAGCATCGCCGATGTGTATCTGCTGCCGCAGATGTACGCAGCCCGCCGCTTCAACGTCGACCTGACTGCATACCCACGCATTCTGCGGGTTGAAAAACTCGCGCTGGACCATTGGGCATTTCAGGCGGCGCATCCCGATGCGCAACCGGACAAGCCGGAGTAGTCTGTCCTTATGAAAATTCTTGGCCTGCAACTGATCTTTGGTGATTTCCTCGCGCGTAGCGTGCGAGGCATTCCGTGTGCGCCGCCCGCTGGAAAGTGACGTTCAAACCGCGTTAATCCACTTTCCAGCAAGGAGCCAGACCATGGCTGATTTATATGAGAACCCGATGGGCCTGATGGGTTTTGAATTCATCGAGTTCGCTTCGCCAACGCCCAACACCCTTGAACCTGTGTTTGAAATCATGGGTTTCACCAAGGTGGCGGTGCACCGCTCCAAGGATGTCGTGCTGTATCGCCAGGGTGATATCAACATCATCCTCAACAACGAACCCAATAGCCCCGCCTCCTATTTTGCGGCCGAACACGGCCCGTCAGTGTGTGGCATGGCGTTTCGCGTCAAGGATTCCCACAAGGCGTATCAGCGTGCCCTGGATCTGGGCGCGCAGCCGGTGGAAATTGCTACCGGGCCGATGGAACTGAGATTGCCAGCCATCAAGGGGATCGGCGGTGCGCCGCTTTATCTGATCGACCGTTTTGGTGAGGGCACATCAATCTACGACATCGATTTCAACTTCATCGAAGGTGTGGATCGTCACCCGGTGGGCGCGGGGCTGAAGTTCATCGATCACCTGACCCATAACGTGTATCGCGGACGCATGGCCTATTGGGCGAACTTCTACGAGAAACTGTTCAATTTTCGCGAGATTCGCTACTTCGACATCAAAGGCGAGTACACCGGCCTGACCTCGAAGGCCATGACTGCGCCGGACGGCATGATCCGTATCCCGCTGAACGAGGAATCATCCAAAGGGGCAGGGCAGATTGAAGAGTTCCTGATGAAGTTCAACGGTGAGGGCATCCAGCATGTGGCGTTCTTCACCGACGATCTGATCAAGAGTTGGGATGCGCTTAAAGCTATTGGCATGCGCTTCATGACTGCGCCGCCAGAGACCTATTACGAAATGCTCGAAGGCCGTTTGCCGAACCACGGCGAACCGGAAGCCGAATTGAAAAGCCGCGGCATCCTGCTGGATGGCTCTTCTGATGGTGGCGAGCGGCGTCTGTTGCTGCAGATATTCTCGGAAACCCTGATGGGCCCGGTATTCTTCGAATTTATCCAGCGCAAGGGCGACGATGGTTTTGGCGAGGGCAACTTCAAGGCGCTGTTCGAGTCGATCGAGCGCGATCAGATCAAGCGTGGGGTTCTGGCGGTGGAATAAGCAGGCTCGGAAACTGATTTGGAATGCGTTTTAACTGTGGAAGCTCTGCTTGTCCGGGATTGGGTTAACACCCCATCGCGAGCAAGCTCTGCTCCCACAAGTAGAACGTGTTCACACACCTCTAGAGTTGGAAATAAAGGCCGGTGGGAGCAGAGCTTGCTCGCGATGGGGTGTTAACCCAGTCTCAGGCACACACCGCCTTCCCGGTTAAAGATAGAACCCTGTATCAACCCTCAAATATCGCGACATCGCCACCCATCCTCACGCTGATCACTTGCGCCGTGGCTTTTAGCCTCTGCGCTGCTTCGCCCTGGCGCTCGTCAGTGAATACCGACGCCGAGCCGACCATGGTGATCACCCCGGCCAGTTTGTTGCCAACGCTGAAGACTGGCGATGAAACCGCATTCACTCCGGCCATCAACAATCCGCGAATCTGATGCACGCCGCTGCTGCGAATGTCATTCAGGTGCTGCTCGATTTCGTGCAATTGCGCAGCGTTGAGTCGCGCAGATTCTTCACTGCGCAGTTCGCTGGTTTCGCTCGCACCGAGGAAGCTGTCAAACACCAGACCTGTCGAGGAGCCGAGTAACGGCAGCACCGAACCGACCTGAGTCACCAGCGTCACCGCGCCACTTGAAGGCTCGACGTAAACCACAGTCGGCCCCTTATTGGCCCAGACCGCCAGGAAGCAGGTTTCATTAAGCTCATCACGCAGGCTTGCCAGATGGGGGGCGGTGATTTTCAGTACGTCCAGATGGCCGACCGCCGCCAGGCCGACATACAGCGCTTCGCGGCCTAAAGCATAGTGGTTGGTGACCGAGTCCTGTTCCGCAAAGCCACTGGCAATCAGTGCCTGCAGATAGCGATGTACTTTGCTGGCGGGCATGTCCACATGCTCAGCCAGCTTTGACAGCGAGGTCGCAGGGGCCAGTTCTGCCAATGCCTTGAGGATGCCCATGCCCACTTCGGCGGCCTGCACCTTTTGCTGACGCCCGCCTGTGGGGCTTTCGATATCTGCGGTCATGTCGGTGGGGGCTACGCTGGTCTGAGAAGGCAGCTTTTATAGCTTGACCGGCCTACAAACTCAAATTACGTTATGCGTAATCGTTTTCTGTTAGGTGTAATTTTCTATTTTGATGCTCCTGTAAAAGAAATACGGGATGAAATGCACGTTCTGTAGGAGTGAGCTTGCTCGCGATATGGTCTATTGGTTGACGACTTTTTCGCCTGAACTGACGGTATCGCGAGCAAGCTCACTCCTACAGACTTTGCTTCGCGGCAGCGCTGTGTCAGGGACACAGGGCGATCTCTTATAAAAACAAGAAGAGGTTCCGATGGTTACTCATCCGTCTCCGGAGTCGCTGATCTATCAGCCTGGCTTCGGTAACCAGTTCAGCAGTGAAGCGCTGCCTGGCGCATTACCCGTGGGGCAGAACTCGCCGCAGAAACATCCCTTGGGTCTGTATGCCGAATTGCTTTCGGGCACTGCGTTTACCGTCCCGCGCGCAGACGCTCGCCGAACCTGGCTCTATCGCATAAAACCGTCGGCCAGCCATCCGCAATACCAGCGGCTGGATCGACAGATCATTGGTCAACAAATGGGGCCGATCACCCCCAATCGGCTGCGCTGGAATGCCTTTGATATTCCGGATGATCCGACTGACTTCATCGATGGCCTGCACGTCATGGCCAGCACCCACACTGCAGATCAGAGCGAAGGCGTCACGCTTTATAACTACTGCGCCACGGCTTCGATGCAGCGGGCCTTTTTCAACGCCGACGGTGAATGGCTGATTGTTCCGCAACTGGGACGCTTGCGCATCGTCACCGAGTTGGGTCTTCTGGATATTGCTCCGCTAGAAATTGCCGTGCTGCCTCGGGGCATGCGCTTCAGTGTGCATTTGCTGGACTCCACCGCCCGGGGATATGTCTGTGAAAACCATGGCTGCGCATTGCGCTTGCCTGAGTTGGGGCCGATTGGCAGCAATGGCCTGGCCAACCCCCGGGACTTTCTCGCGCCCTGTGCCTGGTTTGAGGAACGCGATGAGCCTGTCACGCTGGTGCAGAAGTTCCTTGGCGAGCTATGGGCCACGCAGCTTGATCACTCGCCGTTCG
Organism: Pseudomonas maioricensis; assembly: GCF_022790535.1. GTDB lineage: Bacteria > Pseudomonadota > Gammaproteobacteria > Pseudomonadales > Pseudomonadaceae > Aquipseudomonas > Aquipseudomonas maioricensis. The sequence goes on along the minus strand of NZ_LOHG01000005.1, from coordinate 148,654 downwards.
ACGTGGTGGGCTGGCATGGCAACAACGTGCCGTACAAATACGACTTGCGTCGTTTCAACACCATCGGCACGGTCAGTTTCGATCACCCGGACCCTTCTATTTTTACCGTGCTGACATCGCCAGGTGCCGTAAACGGTCAGGCCAACATCGATTTCGTGATCTTCCCGCCGCGCTGGATGGTCGCCGAAAACACCTTCAGGCCGCCCTGGTTTCACCGCAATCTGATGAACGAATTCATGGGCCTTATCGACGGGGCCTACGACGCCAAGGCCGAAGGTTTCATGCCTGGCGGGGCATCGCTGCACAACTGCATGAGTGCCCATGGGCCGGACAATGCTACAGCGGAAAAAGCCATTGCCGCACAACTGCAACCGCACAAGATTGATAACACCATGGCCTTTATGTTCGAGACCGGCAAGGTGCTGCGTCCCAGTCTGCACGCGCTGCAATCGCCGCAACTGCAAACCGGTTACGACGCCTGCTGGACGGGCATGGCCAGGACGTTCAATAAGGAAGTACCGAAATGAATACGCCCGCACACAGCCGCAGTTGGGTGGTATCTGCCAACGGCCATGCCGACTTCCCCTTGCAGAATTTGCCGTTGGGCATCTTCAGTCGTGGCGACTCCGCCAAACGAGGCGGTGTTGCCATTGGCGACTCTATTTTCGACCTGCAGGCAGCGTTGCAAGCGGGGTTCTTTAACGACGCGGCCCGGGACGCTGCGCAAGCTGCCAGTCGCGATCAGTTGAACGATTTTTTCGCCCTGGGGTCGCACGGACGCCAAGCGTTGCGCAGTGAATTGCTGCACTTGCTGGACGAACACAACCCGCAGCGTTCGCGCCTGCAGGCGTCCAGCGAGTTGCTGTTGCACCCGATGAGCGAATGTCAGTTGCACATGCCGGCACGTGTGGGTGATTACACTGATTTCTACGTCGGCATTCATCACGCTACGAACGTCGGCAAGCTGTTCAGGCCGGACAATCCATTGTTGCCAAACTACAAGTACGTGCCTATTGCCTATCACGGGCGCGCCTCGACGCTCTGTGTGTCCGGCACTTCGATCAAGCGGCCCGGTGGTCAGACCCTGCCGCCAGGCGCGGAGACGCCGCAGTTTGGTCCAAGCAAACGCCTGGATTATGAGCTGGAAATGGGCGTCTGGGTCGGTGAGGGCAACAGCGATGGCGAACCCATCGGGATCAGTGACGCGGCGCAGCATATTGCCGGTCTGTGTCTGCTCAATGACTGGTCTGCGAGGGATCTGCAGGCCTGGGAATACCAGCCGTTGGGGCCGTTCCTGTCAAAGAGCTTCGCGACGACGATTTCCCCTTGGGTGGTGACCGCTGAAGCACTGGCGCCGTTTCGCAGTGCCCAGCCTGCACGCCCCGAAGGTGATCCGCAGCCGCTGCCGTATCTGTTCGATGAAGCGGATCAGCAGGCGGGCGCGCTGGATATCGAACTGGAGGTTTTGCTGCTGACTCGACACATGAAGGCGCAGGGACTGGCTGCGCAGCTTCTGGCCCGCAGCAACACCCTGAACATGTACTGGACCGTGGCGCAAATGCTGACTCACCACACTGTGAATGGCTGCAAGTTGCAACCTGGCGATCTACTCGGCACCGGCACCCTGTCCGGACCACAACCAGGGCAATTAGGCAGCTTGCTGGAAATGACCGAGGGCGGTAAGAACGCGATTGATTTGCCTGGCGGCGAGACAAGACGTTTTCTGGAAGATGGAGACGAAGTCATTCTGCGCGCCCGCTGTAAGCGCGAAGGGCAGGTGTCGATTGGTTTTGGTGAGTGTCGGGGGATTGTTATCGGTTAGGTTCTGCCGGCGAGCGGCGTTTGCAAGAGGTTGTCCAGTTTCCCGATGTAACGCTTTCGCTCGGCAAGCATTGCACCTGTAGGAGCTCACCGAGGTTACGAGGCCAGCGATAGCGGAGTGTCAGACAAACCGTCATCGCTGGCCTCGTAACCTCGGTGAGCTCCTACAGGGGGGGATCTCCGGTCAGGTGGATGATTGCGCAAACCCCGCCACCAGCGAGCCGTTCCGCGGCAAGAACTTCCCTTGCCGTTCACCCTGCGCCTTCCCGTCCGCGTAGCTCAACTGGCCATTCACCCACACCCCGTCAATCCCTTCGGCGGCGCGTTTCGGGTCTTTGAAATCCGCTACGTCGCGCACGGTGTCCGGGTTGAACAACACCAGATCGGCCCAGTAGCCTTCGCGGATCAGCCCGCGCTCATGCAAGCCAAAGCGCGCTGCTGAAAGGCCAGTCATTTTGTGCACCGCGGTATGCAGAGGGAACAGGCCCAGATCCCGACTGAAGTGGCCAAGCACGCGGGGGAATGCTCCCCATAGCCGTGGGTGTGGAAACGGGTCCTCGGGCAATCCATCCGAGCCGATCATCGACAGCGGGTGGCTCATGATTCGCTCCACGTCTTTCTCGTCCATGCCGTAGTACACAGCACCTGCGGGTTGCAGCTTGCGGGCGGTGTCCAGCAGCGACAGTTGCCAGTCGGCGGCGATGTCTTTCAGGTCGCGGCCACTCTGATCCGGATGCGGCGTTGACCAGGTAATGGTGATGCGAAAGGCATCGGTGACTTGTTTGAGGTCCAGTGTCGACGAACTGGCCGCATAGGGATAACAATCGCAACCCACCGGATGATCCTGAGCCGCCTTTTCCAGCGAAGCGAGTAATTGCGGACTGCGCCCCCAGTTACCGGCACCGGCGCATTTCATGTGGGAAATCACCACCGGCGATTTAGCGTGACGACCAATCTCGAATGCCTCATCCATGGCTTCCAGCACGGGCTCGAACTCGCTACGCAGGTGGGTGGTGTATACCGCACCAAAGGCCGTCAGTTCTTCGGCCAGTTGTTTGACCTCAGTCGTTTCTGCCGAGAACGCGGAGGCGTACGCCAGACCGGTAGACAAGCCCAATGCACCGGCCTCAAGGCTGTCGCGCAACTGGGCGCGCATGGCACTGATTTCGTTCGGGCTGGCGCTGCGCTGCAGATCATCCATATGGTTGCTGCGCAGCGCTGTATGGCCGATCAGTGCGGCGACATTGACCGCCGGATGTGCTGCGTTCACGGCATTGCGATAGTCGCTGAAGCGTGGGTAAACGAATGCGGCGGCAGTGCCCAGCAAGTTCATTGGATCGGGTGGGTCTCCAGCCAGGGAGACAGGCGAAGCACTGATCCCGCAGTTGCCGACAATCACGGTGGTGACGCCCTGGCTGATCTTGGGAAGCATGGCCGGATGGCGAATCACCACGGTGTCGTCGTGGGTGTGTACGTCAATGAATCCGGGGGCCAGCACACGGCCTGCAGCATTGATCTCGTGTTTTGCCGAGACACCATCGAGACTGCCGATGCGCTGGATGCGGCCTTCTCGTATCGCCACATCAGTACGCACGCCAGGGGTATTGCTGCCGTCGATCACCAGCGCGTCGCGAATGATCAGGTCATAAAGCATGGTTCAGTCTCCAAGCGGCAAGCCGTCTTCACCGCCGCGGTAGTCATCGAGGGCGAGCTTGATGCGTCGCAGCCGTTCCTGATTGTCTTCCGGGGCGAGCAGGGCGAGTTCGGTCGCCAGCACATCAATGGTCAGCAACATGCCGTAGCGTGCTGCTGTGGGTTTGTAGATGAAATTGGTTTCGGCAATCTGTAGCGGCAACACCACGTCGGCGAGCTGGCCCAACGGCGAGTCGGGCAGGGTAATCGCGAGGACTTTTGTGCCGTAGCTGCGAGCGAGTCGGGCCGCTTCCAGCAGTTCCGGGGTTCGACCACTGAGGGAGCAGGTAATCACGCTGTGTTCCGGGCCGAGCGTTGCTGCGATCAGGCGCATCATCACCGGGTCACGGCAGGCGGCAATGGGATAACCCAGGCGCACCAGACGTGTCTGCAATTCTTCACTGCACAGGCTGGAACAGCCGCCCATGCCGAATGCATGGATCATCCGCGCCGTGCTGAGCAGTTCGATGGCGGCGGCGAAACGCGACTCGTCAAACCCTGCAAGATGCTGACGCAGGGTTGCTTCGATATCGCCGACGATCTGCGTAAAAAATGCCGATTGCTCAGGGGCTTGCTCAGGATTGAGGAAGCGATTGCCAACCGTACTGGCTTGCGCCAATTGCAGGCGCAAGTCGCGCAGGTCCCGGCAGCCAATGTTGCGGGCAAAGCGCGAGAGTGTTGCGCTGCTGACTTCCGCCCGGCTGGCCAGCTCATCAAGGCTGGCACTGGCGGCAAATGCCACGTCGCTGAGGATCAGTCTGGCAATCCGGCTTTCGCCAGCGCTGAGTGAGTCCTGACGCGCGCGGATCTGGTAAAGAATGTCCACTCAGAGCACCTGCGCCAGACCCAGGGTCAGGGCGAATGCCACGATGGAAATCAACGTCTCCAGCACCGTCCAGGTTTTGAAGGTTTGTGCGACAGTCATGTTGAAGTACTCCTTGATAAGCCAGAAACCACCGTCGTTCACGTGGGAAAAGATCACTGAACCTGCCCCTGTCGCCAGCACCAGCAATTCCGGATGCGGATAGCCAAGGCCCAACGCAACCGGTGCAACAATCCCGGAGGCGGTGGTCATGGCGACCGTTGCGGAGCCAGTCGCGACGCGCATGAGTGCGGCGAACAGCCAGCCCATGAGCAGCGGTGACAGATGAAACTCTTGAGCCAGACCGACGATTTCGTTGGTCACGCCACTGTCGATCAGGATCCGGTTCAAACCGCCGCCAGCACCGACCAGCAGCGTGATACTCGCCGTAGGTGCCAGGCATTCGTTGGTGAATTTCAGAATCGAATCGCGATTGAAGCCCTGCGCGATACCCAGCGTCCAGAAGCTTAGCAAGGTGGCCAGCAGCAGGGCGATGACCGAGTTGCCGATGAACAGCAGGAAGCTGTTGAAGCCACTGCCTGGCGTACTGATCAGGTTAGCCCAGCCACCCAGCAGCATCAGGAAGACTGGCAGCAGAATAGTGGTCATGGTCAGGCCGAAACTCGGCAGCTTTTCACGCGGCTCACGGTCCAGAAACTGCTTGCCCAGAGGGTTCTCGGCGGGTAACTGGATGCGCGGCACGATGAATTTAGCGTAGAGCGGACCGGCGATAATTGCGGTCGGAATGCCGATCAGAATCGCATAGAACAAGGTTTGTCCGACCGATGCCTGGTAGGCCTGAACCGCCAGCATCGCTGCAGGATGGGGAGGGACCAGCGCGTGGACCACCGACAGACCCGCTACCATCGGTAGCCCGACCATCAGGATCGAAACGCCGACCCGGCGTGCGACGGTGAAAGCGATCGGCACCAGCAGTACGAAGCCGACCTCAAAGAACAACGGCAGCCCGACCAGAAAGGCAATGCAGACCATCGCCCAATGGGCATTACGCTCGCCGAAACGATCAATCAGGGTTCGCGCGACCTGCTCGGCGCCCCCGGATTCGGCCATCATCTTGCCAAGCATGGTACCCAGCGCTACCACCAGCGCGATGTGCCCCAGCGTCTTGCCGACACCGGCCTCATATGAGGCGACCACGCCACTGGCAGGCATCCCGGCGACCAGCGCCAGACCGACAGAAACCAGGGTGATGACAATGAACGGATTGAGGCGATAGCGGGCTATCAGAACGATCAATGCAATGATCGCGACGGCGGCGTAAACCAACAGCGAAAGACCAGCGGACGGCGGCATAGAGCGGTTCCTTGCAGAGAGTGGAAGTCGAATGGCTCAGCACGGACTGAATCGTCAGTGAGGAGGCGTTTCGGAAAAACCCGGCAGAGGTATCGCTAAAGGTTTGTACGCTGGAGCAAGGGAAGGGCAACGGCGATCACAGGTCATCATTATTTTTATCTCTGTTTTCGTGATGAAAATAAATTACACGAATACAAAAACAAAAATCAATATATGAAAATAGTTTTCTAGTTGGGCTGTTTTGATGATGAGTGTGTGGGAGCAGAGCTTGCTCGCGATAGGGCTGGACACGATTAGCCTGAAACCTGCGGCGTCCTTGGCAAGCTCTGCTCCTGTCAAACCAAATGCAATTAGCTGATTTGGAATGCTTGTTGTAGGAGTGAGCTTGCTCGCGATAGCGTCAGGTCAGACGGTAATTCCTCAACAGGTCTACCGTTATCGCGAGCAAGCTCACTCCTACAGGTCCGTGTTTATTGCGCGACGGGGGAGCTCCTGCAGGATTGCTCCACCTAAAATTCATGAGGCAGACAGATGCTTTGTCTACCCACTAAACCGCGCTCGGTAAGCCATCGGCGTCACTCCCAATCCGCGTAAAAAACTCCGCCGCATCGTCTCTTCACTGCCGAACCCACACTTGGCTGCGACACGTTTGACGGGCTGCGAACTGTCCGCCAACAAACGTCGGGCCGCTTCGACGCGCAGTTGCTCAATGGCTTTGGCCGGGGTGATGCCGGTTTGCGCGCGGTAGTGGCGGACGAAGCTGCGCTCACTCATGCCCATCCGTGCGGCCAGCGAGGTGACGCTGAGGTCGCTGGTCAGGTTTTCGATAATCCAGCCATGCAGATCGGCAAAGCGTGCGTCGTCCGTGGCACTTGCATGCTGCATCGACAGGGTTGCGCTGAATTGCGACTGGCCACCCGGTCGCTTGAGGAACACCACCAGATGCCGAGCGACCGCCAGCGCCAAGGCGTGGCCCAGATCCTCTTCGACCAATGCCAGCGCCAGATCAATGCCTGCCGTGACGCCGGCCGAGGTCCAGAATCCATTGTCGTTGATGAAGATGGGGTCGGGATCGACTTGCAACGCCGGATAGCGGCGAGCCAGAGCTTCGCAGCTGTCCCAGTGAGTCACCACACGACGACCGTCGAGCAAGCCGGTTGCCGCGAGCAGAAATGCGCCGCTGCACACCGAGGCAACCCGTCTGCTGGCACTGGCTCGTTCGTGCAGCCACTGCATCAATTCAGCATCGTTGGCAGCCAGTTGTACGCCACGCCCACCGGCCACGATTAATGTATCGCTGTGCTCACTGGCAGGTGGCAGTGGCCAGGTCAATAAACCCAGCCCCGCCGAAGACTCGACGGCCTGCTCCTGTGTGGCGATGACTTTAAGGTGATAAGGCGTCGGCAAGCCTTGCTGCTGGGCCTGAAGATTGGCTGAGGCAAAAACCTGCAGGGGGCCGCAGACGTCCAGAATCTGAACATCGGGAAACGCCAGGATATGTACGGCTCTGGGTTGTTCAGTCATGAACCTTATCCACGAATGTTTGGCGTGAAAGGTGGGGTATATGGCGTATCCGCCAAAGCCTAAATGGCTACAGTGATTGCGTCTACCCAAACTTCAGGCGAACTTCAGATGACGTTACATATCGGCTTGCTCGTATTCCCCAAGGTGCAACAGCTGGACCTGACCGGTCCTTATGACGTGTTCGCCACGCTGCCTGGCGTCAGCGTGCATCTGATCTGGAAGGACCGCGATACGTTGCTCTCCAGCACCGGCTTGCAACTCACGCCCACTCAGACTTTCGCGGAGTGCCCGCCACTGGACGTACTGTGTATTCCGGGCGGGCAGGGTATTGATGCGTTGCTGGAGGATGAAGAAACCTTGGCGTTCATCCGCAAACAAGCGAAGACGGCCAAATACCTGACCTCGGTGTGCACGGGAGCTCTGGTACTTGGCGCCGTCGGTCTACTGGAAGGCAAGCGCGCAACAACTCACTGGGCGTCGCATGACTTGCTAATGAGTTTTGGTGCTATCCCGGTGCATGAGCGAGTGGTGCGCGACGGCAATCTGATGACCGGTGGGGGAGTAACCGCAGGGATTGATTTCGCCCTGACGCTGGTCAGCGAATTGTTCGGAGAGGTGCAGGCTCAGACCGTGCAGTTGCAATTGGAGTACGCGCCAGCGCCGCCTTTTGATGCCGGGCATCCGTTGACCGCCCCGTCTGAAGTATTGGCCCTGGCGACCGAGCGAGCCCGGAACTCCATGGCGCAACGTCGTGCAATCGTGGCGCGTATAACAACGAAGCCTTGAACGCCTTATTCGGTGATTTCGTACCAGCCGAGGAACATGTCCAGCGTCGATTCGATGACATTGGTTTGCTCTTCGGCGCTGAGCACGGGTTTGTTGAAGGTGACTTGCGGCCAGAAAACAAACCCCTTGAGCAGCCCGTGCATCTGAGTGGCGGCGAACGTCGGGTTTGCAGGCTTGAGGCGGCCATCGGTCTGGGCGTCTCGAATCCACACGGCGAAGGTTTCTTCACGTTCATCCAGCCGCGCGAGCCAGATCTGGGCGCGCTCGGGTGAGTGAATGGTAGCGCCCAGCGCAACTCGGGCGAGGTCGAGGCAATTAGGATCAGAGAGGGTTTGCATCTTCGCCTGCAACATGCCGCGCAATTGATCTCGCAAGGGCACGCCGGGCCGGTAGATCGAATCCGGGATTTCACCGATACGGCACCACAGCCGCTGAAGGATTTCAGCGAACAACTCTTCCTTGCTGGGGAAATGGTTGTAGACCGTACGCTTTGACACCTCGGCTCGTGCCGCGATGCGATCCATGCTGGTCACTTCGAACCCGGTATCGCGAAACTCGGCAATGGCTGCCAGCACGATAGCTTCGCGTTTTCGGTCAGTGAGTCGCAGGGGAGCAGTCATAGGTCTCGCTTCAAACAAGTGTTTTGATAAAAAGTACACCCGGCAGTTTACTTGTCATCGCTGATGATGCAAGCTTAAAACTACACTGTGTAGTGTAAAACTAGGTTACACATTATCTTCCTTTTCCGCTATTGCAAAGCGGAGGCGATGATGAGCAGCGCGGCAAACTCCCGGAGTCAGCAGACCATGTCAAAGATCACAGAGAATTCGTCAGCTCAGCCTTTACCGACCCTGAAGAAGCACGAGGGGCGGTATCGCAACCCCGTGCCCATGAGTCGCATGGGCTTTTTCAAAACGCTGGGGATTTTCTGGAACATGGCCTTCAAGAAACCATCGGTCACACGTCCTTCGGGGGAAATTCCAGTGCAACCATTATCACGTCAGCAGCTCCTGGCTGCTCCGGACTACACGGTCTACCGCCTTGGGCATTCCACCGTGTTGCTGAAAATGCGCGGGGTGTTCTGGCTGACAGATCCTGTCTTTGCCGAGCGTGCGTCACCCGTGCAATGGGCGGGGCCACAGCGTTTCCATCAGCCACCCATCAGCCTGGAAGAACTGCCGCCCATCAAGGCAGTGATCCTGTCGCACAACCACTACGATCATCTTGACCATATGGCTATCAAAGCACTGGAGGCCAAGACCGAGCACTTCCTGACGCCTCTGGGTGTTGGCGATACCTTGATGGAGTGGGGCGTGCCTGCGCACAAGATCACTCAACTTGACTGGTGGCAATCCACTGAAGTGCATGGCATGCAGTGTGTCGCGACGCCTTCCCAGCACTTTTCCGGGCGCACGCTGCTGGATGGCAACCGCAGCCTGTGGGCATCGTGGGTGATACACGATGAACATCAACGAATTTTCTTCAGCGGCGATACCGGTTATTTCGATGGCTTCAAAACCATTGGCGAGCAGTACGGCCCGTTCGACCTGACCTTGATGGAAACCGGCGCCTACAACGTCGACTGGCCAGATGTGCACATGCAGCCCGAAGAAACCCTGCAGGCGCATATCGACCTGCGCGGGCGTTGGTTGCTACCGATTCATAACGGTACTTTTGATCTGGCGATGCACGCCTGGCATGAACCGTTTGATCGCATCATTGCCCTGGCATGGGAAAAGAATGTCTCAATCACTACGCCACAAATGGGCCAGCCGTTTTACGTGCAATATCCGTGTCGCGGCAACGCGTGGTGGCTGGGTATGGAAGGTGTGCGGGAAGTGCCGCTGGAAGATAATCGCGGTTTTCAATACGTGCGGCGCGATGCTTGAGGCCTGGATGTGCAGGCGAACTCGCTGTCACAGAAATGCGCGGAACCCTGAGGGAGCGGTGCTTGCCCGCGATAAGGTTTGAAATTATCGCGGGCAAGCACCGCTCCTACATCAGATCAGTAGCATCACCCTCAGCCTTGCTTCGGATTCGCTGGCGTTCCCGGTCTTGGTTGCTCGCCTTTTTCATTCATTTGCTTGTTCTTCTCCCCCACCTTGCCGGCGTTTTCAGGTTTGTGATCAAGGTCTTCGCGGGTCGATTCCTGGTCTTTCGATTGTTCAGTCATCACGGCGTCTCTTGTTTGTTGTCAGTAGAGATTGGGCAACGCCGGGGCGACAAGATTCGTATTATTTTTCAGCCAGTCACACCCGCTCCGTCATCGCCGCCAACGCCACGGAAGTCGCCGCCGTACGTGTCTCCACACCCAGCTTGATGTAGATATGTTCGAGGTGCTTGTTCACGGTCCGAGGGCTGAGTTGCAGGATGTCGCCGATGTCTTTGTTGGTCTTGCCGCAGGAAACCCAGCGCAGCACTTCGATTTCTCGTTCGGTGAGCTGGAAGCGGCTGGAGAGTTTGCCGTAGGCGGGTTTGTCGTCGAAGCCCAGGCTGGCGGATTGCGACGCGCTGCGGGCTGATTGCAGGATGCGCGCGGTGCGCAGGTGAGAGGCAACGCGGGCCAGAACTTCGTCGCAGACGATAGGTTTGGTCACGTAGTCGATGGCACCCGCTTCGAAGCCTTTGACCACGTGCTCGCTGTCGGTCAGGGCCGTCATGAACAATATCGGGATGTTGGCGCTGTCCGGTTGCGCCTTGATCCTGCGACAGGTCTCGAAGCCATCCAGTCCGGGCATCATCGCGTCCAGCAAAATCAGGTCAGGGCGTCTGCGCTGAATCCGGTTAAGCGCACTGCTGCCATCCAGGGCCACCAGCACCATGTAACCCGCTTCATCCAGCGCGTCCGAAAGCAGCGCCAGATTATCCGGGGTGTCGTCGACGATCAGGATCACGCCGTTATCAGCGGGTTGGGTCAGGGCGTTCATTGAGGGCCTCCTTCAGTTGCAGGCTGAGTTCATCCAGACGAAAGCCCTTGGCCAGGGTTCGCAGGTCGGCGATGAAGCTGGCGCTGTTGATGCTGTCGCGTTCGATAGCGTCGAGTTTGGCCTGAATACCTCGCACATAGCCCAGGCCGCATAACTCGTATAAGTCGAGCAGGTCTTGCCTCGGAGGCAACGTCCACGGCACTTTGACCACCGACACGGCGCGCAAACGACGTAACCACTGCAGTTGCAAGTGGTGCTGAATCCGGTCCAGCAGTTGCTGGATGTGCACGGGCTTGGCCAGGTAGTCATCGCAGACCTGGGGCAAGCTGCGCTCCTTGTCGTCGGTGAACGGGTTGGCATTGGCAGAAATGATGATGATCGGTGCCAGCGACAGCGCGTTGCGGCGGATCAGGCGGCTGGTTTCCCAACCGTCCATGTCCGGCATCGACAGGTCCATGAGGATCAGGTCCGGATGCAGCAGCGATACCTGCCGAATTGCCTCCTGACCGTTTGCCGCCTGAGCCACTTCAAAGCCCAACGGCGCGAGCATGCCGCTGATCACCTTGCGATGTTCGATGTGGTCGTCCACCACCAGGATCAGCCGCCGCTCACCTTCATAGCCCATCACGTCGTGGTCGACATGGATCACCGCCTTGGGCACGCGTACTTCGGACAGAAACAGGCGGACCTGAAAGCGCGTGCCTTCGTCCGGCTGGCTGGTGACGGACAAAGCGCCGCCCATCAACGAGGTGAGCATGCGAGTGATGGTCAGTCCCAGGCCGACGCCGTTGTCCTGACGCACCAGGCCGCCGCGTTCGAAGGGCTGGAAGATGCGCTCGATCTGCTCGGGTGCGATACCGATCCCGGTGTCGATGATGTCGAAAATCGCCGTTTCCCGGCGGTAGCTGACCCGCAGGCAGACTTCGCCGCTGTCGGTGAAATTCACCGCGTTACCCAGCAGATTGATCAGGATTTGCCGCACTCGTTTCTCGTCGCCGCGAACCACTGCGGGCATGCGGCCTTCCACATCAAGGCGAAATGTCAGGCCCTTTTCTCGCGCTGTAGGGGCAAACATTTGCTCCAGATCGTGGAGGAATTCCTGAAAGAGGATTTCTGAAGGTTCAAGACGTAATTTGCCTGCCTCGATCTTGGCGACGTCCAGTAACCCGTCGATCAGCGACAGCAGGTGCGAGCTGCTGCGCAGGATGGTCGCCAGCGGGTCTTGTTGATGAGGCGGTGTAGTGGGGTCACGCTGCAAAATCTGGGTGAACCCGAGAATGCTGTTCAACGGTGTACGCAACTCATGGGAAAGGCCGGTCACGTAGCGACTCTTGGCCGCGTTAGCTGCTTCCGAGGCTTCCTTGGCAGCCTGCAACGCCTGATCGGTCTTGTCGTGGGCGTCAATCTCCTGCATCAGCAGTGACGTCTGACGATCCGATTCCTCCAGCGCGACGCGTCGGCTTTCCCGGGTTAGCACCACCCACCAGGCGAGGATCCCGGCGAACACGCACAGGGTGAAAAACGCTTTGAGAAAGGCCAGGAATAGCGTGTGGTGTACGGCGGGAGATTGATCGATCAGGCTGTGAGACACCTGCCCATAGATTACCGCCAACGCCCCGGAAATGGTCAGCAGCAGGACGGTGAGCAAACCCAGGTATTGCGCCAATCGGGTGTGCAGGTAGTGCAGCGGCAGCTTTGGCAGCAATGTGCTGACGACGTCTTCAAACTGCATCGACAGTCGTGCGCGACTTTTGCATTGGTCGGCGCATCGCGCATCCAGTGAGCAGCACAGTGAGCAGATCGGTGAGCTATAGGCCGGGCAGTAAGCCATGTCCGGAGTTTCGAACTCGTTGCTGCACAGGCCGCAACGCAGGCTGGTCTGTGGGCCTGCCGGGAAGAGTTGCAACGGGTCACTGGTCCGCGCGATGTAGTACTTGCCTTGGGTCCACCAGGCAATCAACGGTGCGGCGATCAGCGCGGTGGTCAGGGAAATCAGCGGCGGGGCGGCTTGGGCCAGTTCACCAAATGCCCCGAAATGGGCACTGATCGACAGCAATGACGCAATCGACATCGCTCCCACGCCAACGGGGTTGATGTCATACAGGTGCGCGCGTTTGAACTCGATATGTTTCGGGGAAAAACCCAGCGGCTTGTTGATGACCAGATCGGCCACCAGCGTGCCTATCCAGGCGATCGCTACGTTGGCGTACAGACCCAGCACTTGTTCGATGGCGTCGAACACTCCCAGCTCCATCAGGATCAGGGCGATGGCGACGTTGAACACCAGCCACACCACGCGGCCCGGATGGCTGTGGGTGACGCGGGCGAAGAAGTTCGACCAGGCCAGAGAGCCCGCGTAGGCGTTAGTCAGGTTGATCTTGATCTGCGAGATGATCACGAACAGCACCATGGCTGCCAGCGCCCATTCCGGGGAGCTGAACACGTACCGGAAGGCGACCAGATACATCTGCGTCGGCTCGGCCGCACGCTCAATGGGGACTTCGTGTTGCAGGGCGAGAAACGCAAGGAACGCTCCGGCCATGATTTTCAGCGCGCCGGGGATGATCCAGCCGGGACCCGCCATCAACAGTGCGGCCCACCAGCGTTTGCGGTTCTTGCGGGTTTTTTCCGGGAGAAAGCGTAAATAGTCGACCTGTTCGCCGATTTGCGTCACTAATGAAAGCGCGACGCTGAACGCTGCACCAAAGAACAGCAGATTGAACGTGCCGCCTTCGCCCTCACGCCCGGCAAACGTGGTCAGGTCGGAGAGGGCTTCGGGGTTTTTCCAGATCACGAAGATGTACGGCACCAGCAGCAAGGTCAGCCATAACGGCTGCGACCACATCTGCAAACGGCTGATCAGGGTAATGCCGTATGCCACAAGGGGAATGACGATGATCGAACAGATCACGTAGGCCATGGCCAGGGGGATCTGGAAATACAGCTCGATGGCCAGGGCCATGATTGCCGCTTCCAGAGCAAAAAACAGGAAGGTGAAACTGGCGTAGATCAGCGACGTGATGGTCGAACCGATGTAGCCGAAGCCTGCGCCACGGGTCAGCAAGTCCATGTCTACGCCGTAGCGGGCCGCGTAATAGCTGATTGGCAGACCCGTCAGGAAAATCACCAACGCCGTGGCCAGGATTGCCCACAAGGTGTTGGTGAAGCCATAACTCATGACCAGCGCGCCGCCGATGGCCTCCAGCGCCAGAAACGAAACAGCACCAACGGCGGTGTTGGCGATGCGGAACTCCGACCATTTTCGGAATGATTTGGGCGTGAAGCGTAAGGCGTAGTCCTCCATGGTCTCGTCAGCGACCAGGCTGTTGTAATCGCGGCGAACCTTGACGATGCGTTGGGAGCCGGAGGGTCGCACTTTTGATTTCCTGAAAGGTTATTGAATTGCCGACAGCAACTTCCGTGCCTGTGAGTTGAACCTCCGTTGTTCCAGACATGACGCCCGATCTTGTAGGAGCGAATTCATTCGCGATGGGCCCGGTACATCCGCAGCTCATGTATCGCTGAAATGCCGCCTTCCCGAATGAATTCGGTCCCACACGTAAATCATGAACCTGTGGGAGCCGGGCTTGCCCGCGATAAGTCTGGATGCGATCCGAAGTGAACCGCGTCCAGCCTGATCGCGGGCAAGCCCAGCTCCCACATGAGATGTCATCCCCCGGTCTACAGCGGATCGGGCTCCGCTCACACGGGCGCAATCATCCTCGTTTTTGTGCAGTCCGGCCCTACGTCAAATGACGTAGCCGGGTACGTCATGATGCGTATACCCGGTTTTGCTCCTCGACCTCATGCTTGCCGCAGTTTCACCACAGGGCCTTTACGGACCGTGGCGCATTTAAAAAAACAGGCAAAGCACAGGAGCGGAAACATGAATTCACGACTGACAGGTGCCAAAAGGTTTTTGCCACGTCGATTGGCGCTGGGCGCTGCTGCGCTTTCGCTGATTGCGGCAGGGGTGTTCGGGCAAGTGGCGCTGGCCGATGACGCCAATACCACCGGGCTGGCCGTGACCGCGACCGAAGTGACGGTCGGCCAGTTGCACTCGGCCACCGGCACCATGGCCATCTCTGAGACAGGCTCGATCCAGGCCGAGCGTCTGGCTATCGACCAGATCAACGCCTCGGGCGGGATTCTCGGGCGGCAGATCAAAGTCGTGCAGGAAGACGGCGCGTCTGACTGGCCGACCTTCGCCGAAAAAGCCAGGAAGCTGCTGGTAGGCGACAAGGTCGCAGCAGTGTTCGGCTGCTGGACCTCGGCTTCACGTAAAGCCGTTTTGCCGGTCTTCGAGAAGGAAAACGGCCTGCTGTACTACCCGACTTTTTATGAAGGCCTGGAACAGTCGAAAAACGTGATTTATACCGGCCAGGAAGCCACCCAGCAAATTATTGCCAGCCTCGACTGGATCGCCAAAACCAAAGGCGCCAAGACCTTCTACCTGATCGGCTCGGATTACATCTGGCCGCGCACCTCCATGAAAATCGCCCGTAAACACATCGAAAACGTGCTCAAAGGCACTGTGGTCGGCGAGGACTACTACCCGCTGGGCAACACTCAATTCGGCTCGCTGATCAACAAGGTCAAGTTGAAAAAGCCTGATGTGGTGTTCGCCGCCGTGGTCGGTGGTTCCAACGTGGCGTTCTACAAACAGCTCAAAGCCGCTGGCGTTGACTCCACCAAACAGACCTTGCTGACCCTGTCGGTGACCGAAGACGAGTTACTGGGCATCGGCGGCGAAAACATGAAGGGCTTTTACGCCTCCATGAAGTACTTCCAGAGCCTGGACAACCCGAACAACAAAGCCTTCGTTGATGCCTTCAAGGCCAAGTACGGCAAGGATTCGGTGATGGGCGACGTGACCCAGGCCGCCTATCTCGGCCCATGGCTGTGGAAAGCAGCAGTCGAGAAGGCCGGTAGCTTTGACATCGACAAAGTGGTCGCCGCATCACCTGGCATCGAGCTGAAAACCGCGCCCGAAGGCTACGTCAAGGTTCACGAAAACCACCACCTGTGGAGCAAGACCCGCATTGGTGAAGTGCAGAGCGACGGCCAGTTCAAGGTGATCTACGAGTCGGACCTGATCGAGCCGAATCCGTTTCCTAAAGGCTACCAATAACCGCTGACCAGACCCATTCCTGTAGGAGCTGCCGCAGGCTGCGAAGCGGTGTGTCATGAAAACCCATTCGCAGCCTTCGGCAGCTCCTACAGGGAATCGCGAAACCTTCACCTCGGAGACCATCATCATGGAATGGCTATCGGAATTTGGTGCCATCGCGGCCATGCAGGGGTTCAACGGGTTATCCGTATTCTGCGTGCTGCTGCTGATGGCCCTGGGGCTGGCGATTATTTTTGGCCAGATGGGCGTGATCAACATGGCCCACGGTGAATTCCTCACCATCGGTGCCTACACCACGTACGTGATGTCCAGCCTGACGTTGCAGTACATGCCGTCCATGCAGCCGTACTACTTTTTCTTCGCCATCGCGCTGTCGTTCGTGGTGGCCGGCGCCATTGGCTGGGTTGTCGAATCGGTGATGATCAGCCGTTTGTACCATCGCCCACTGGATACCTTGCTCGCCACGTGGGGTTTGTCACTGGTGATGCAGCAAGCCTTTCGCTCGATCTTCGGCGCCCGCGAAGTCAGCGCCACCCCACCTGAATGGTTGATGGGCTCAGTGAGCCTGAGCGATACCATCGAGATCCCGCGTAACGGCCTGTTTGTCATGGGCCTCACCATTTTGCTGACCGCGACGATCTTCCTGATGCTGTACCGCACCCGCTGGGGCCTGCACGTTCGCGCCACGGTGCAGAACCGGATCATGAGCCGCGCGGTGGGCATCAATACCCGCAAGGTTGACCGCATGACGTTTGCCCTGGGCTGCGGTGTCGCCGGAGTCGCGGGCGCTGCGTTCACCACCATCGGCTCCACCGGGCCAACTGCGGGTTCGCTGTACATCGTCGACACCTTTCTGGTGGTGGTTTTCGGCGGTGCGCAAAGCTTGTTCGGCACCATCGCCTCGGCGTTTGCCATCGCTCAGACCCAGTCGATTTCCGAATTTTTCATGAGTGGTTCCATGGCCAAGGTCCTGACCCTGTCTGCCGTGATCCTGATTCTGCTGATGCGCCCGCAAGGGTTGTTTTCCAGCAAAGTACGTAAATAAGAGGCCACCCCATGAATGCTCTAAACAAGGTGCTCGGTGGTCGACAAGGTGTCGTCGGCGTGCTGATCCTGGCTGTGCTGATTCTGGTGGTCTTTCCGCTGACGCTGGACGCCTTCAGGTTGAACATGGTCGGCAAGTACCTGACCTACGCGTTCGTCGCCGTTGGCCTGGTGCTGTGCTGGGGCTACGGCGGGATTCTCAGCCTCGGCCAGGGCGTGTTCTTTGGCCTTGGCGGGTATTGCATGGCGATGTTTCTCAAGCTTGAGGCATCGGATCCGGAAAGCACCAAAATCCAGTCAACGCCCGGTATCCCGGATTTCATGGACTGGAACCAGATCACTGAACTGCCGTGGTTGTGGGTGCCGTTTCACAGCTTCACGTTCACGGTGATTGCGGTGATCGTCGTGCCGGTGATTCTTGCGCTGGTGATCGGTCTGGCGATGTTCAAGCGCCGGGTCGGTGATGTGTACTTTTCCATCGTGACCCAAGCCATCGCGCTGATTCTCACGGTGCTGATCATTGGCCAGCAAGGGCTGACCGGTGGCGTCAACGGCATCACTGACCTGAAGACGCTGCTGGGTTGGGACATCCGCGGCGACGGGGCGAAACTCGCCTTGTACTTCATCAATGCGGGGCTGTTGTTCGCCTGCATTCTGATCGGCAAATTCATTCTTGCCTCCAAGCTCGGCCGACTGCTGATGGCCATGCGCGATAAGGAAGAACGGGTGCGTTTTTCCGGCTATGACGTGGCCAGTTTCAAGATTTTCGTGTTTTGCGTGGCAGCAGCATTCTCGGCCATTGGCGGCGCGATGTTTGCCTTGCAGGTGGGCTTCATGTCGCCTTCGTTCGTGGGCATCGTGCCCTCCATCGAGATGGTGATCTTCGCTGCGGTGGGCGGACGCATGTCGCTGCTCGGCGCGGTGTACGGCTCGCTGCTGGTCAACTACGGCAAGACCTACTTTTCCGAATCCTTCCCTGAATTGTGGCTGTACCTGATGGGCGGCCTGTTCATCGCGGTGGTCATGTACTTCCCCAACGGCCTGGCCGGTTTGTGGGAAAGCCACGGGCGCAAATGGCTTGCCGGTCTGCGCGGTAAACCTGCGCCAGTGCTTGAAAAGCCGCACATCACGCCGGTACAGGCGATGCCCAAAGCCAGCGTCACGCCACTGGAGACTCAGCCATGAGCAGCCCGACAGGCTTTCAGATGCACAAGCCGGTGTTGGCCATCGAAGGGCTGACGGTGTCTTTCGACGGTTTCAAGGCGGTGGACGATCTCAATCTGTACATCGACCGCAACGAGGTGCGGGTGGTCATTGGTCCTAACGGCGCTGGCAAGACCACGGTACTGGATCTGATCTGCGGCAAGACCCGGGCAACGGGCGGCAGCATCCAGTTCGAGGGCCGTGAACTGACCAAAATGCACGAGTACGACATCGTCCGTGCCGGGGTGGGTCGCAAGTTTCAGACCCCGTCGATCTACGACAACCTGAGCGTTTTCGAAAACCTGGAAATGTCCTTTCCGGCAGGGCGCTCGGTGTTCGGCGCACTGTTTTTCAAGCGCTCCGATGAAGTGGTCACGCGGGTCAAGGACGTTGCGGCGGACATCTTCCTCGGTGATCTGCTTGAACAGCAGGCGGGCTTGCTCTCGCACGGGCAGAAGCAATGGCTGGAAATCGGCATGTTGCTCATGCAAGACCCGCAACTGCTGATGCTCGACGAGCCGGTCGCCGGGATGAGCGTCAGTGAGCGTTCGCAGACGGCCGAGTTGCTCAACCGGATCAGTCAGGGCCGTTCAGTGCTGGTCATCGAGCACGACATGGAGTTCGTCAAAAGCATCGCTCACAAGGTCACGGTGCTGCATCAGGGCAAGGTGCTGGCGGAAGGCAGCATGGAGTCGGTGCAGACCAACCCGAAAGTCATTGAAGTCTATCTGGGCCACTAATCAGGAGCGCGGCATGTTCAAGATCAATCAGCTGGCGTGTGGTTATGGCCAGAGCCAGATCCTTCATGGCCTGGACCTCAGTGTTGAAAAGCAGGAAATCGTTGCGGTCATGGGCCGTAACGGCATGGGCAAGACCACGCTGTTCAAAAGCCTGATGGGCATCCTGCCGCAGTGGGGCGGCCAGGTGCAGGTCGAGGGCGTTGACGTGTCGGCCATGGAAACCCATTCCCGGGTCGAACATGGCATGGCTTACGTGCCGCAGGGGCGAATGATTTTCCCGGCCATGAGCGTGCTGGAAAACATCCAGACCGGTTTGCCTGCATCGGCTCGCGGCATCGTGCCGGAAGATTTGTACGCGTTGTTCCCGGTGCTTTACGACATGCGTGGCCGACGCGGCGGCAACCTCTCTGGTGGCCAGCAGCAGCAACTGGCGATTGCCCGTGCGCTGGCGACCAACCCCAAGGTGTTGCTGCTCGATGAGCCGACTGAAGGCATTCAGCCGTCGATCATCAAGGACATCGCCCGCACCCTGAAAGAGATCCGCACCTTGCGCAACCTGACCATTGTGGTCTCCGAGCAGGTGCTGTCGTTCACCCTTGAAATCGCTGATCGATTCCTGGTGATCGAGAAGGGCCGTTTCGTGATTGAAGAGACCCGGGCCAATGTCGATGAAGCGACGATCAGTCGGTATTTGTCGGTGTAGTTCGCTGTGAATTTTTGTCCGGCCTTATCGCGGGCAAGCACCGCTCCCACATTCACACCCTATTCCCATGTGGGAGCGGTGCTTGCCCGCGATGCGGGCGCCACATACCTGAAGGAGAAACGCCATGACCGAAACGCTGATCAAAGTTGACCTCAACCAGCCTGCTACCGAAAACGAGAACATTCACAACCGCTGGCATCCGGATATTCCGATGGCGGCATGGGTCAAGCCGGGGGACGACTTTATCCTCGAAACCTACGACTGGACAGCTGGCGCGATCAAGAACGATGACGACGCGAGCGATGTGCGCGACGTGGACCTGTCCACCGTGCACTACCTTTCCGGGCCGATTGGTGTGCATGGCGCTGAGCCGGGCGATTTGCTGGTGGTAGACCTGCTGGACATCGGCGCGCGGGCCGATTCCCAATGGGGGTTCAACGGCTTCTTTTCCCGGCAGAACGGCGGTGGTTTTCTCACAGATCATTTCCCTTCTGCACAAAAAGCCATCTGGGACTTCAAGGGCATGATGACCAGCTCCCGACACATTCCCGGCGTTGAGTTCGCGGGTCTGATTCACCCGGGGCTGATCGGCTGTCTGCCTGATCACAAGATGCTCGCCGAGTGGAACAAGCGCGAACAGGAACTGATCGACACCAACCCGACCCGCGTGCCGCCACTGGCCAACCCGCCCCATGCGAAAACCGCGCATCTGGGCAAGCTAAAAGGTCCGGCTCGCGACATGGCGGCAGCCACCGGCGCAAGGACTGTGCCGCCCCGTGAACATGGCGGCAACTGCGACATCAAGGATTTGTCCCGTGGTTCGAAGGTGTTCTTCCCGGTCTATGTCGACGGTGCCGGCCTGTCAGTGGGCGATCTGCACTTCAGCCAGGGCGACGGTGAAATCACCTTCTGCGGCGCTATCGAAATGGCCGGCTGGGTGCACATGCGTGTCGAGCTGATCAAGGGTGGCATGGAGAAGTACGGCATCAAGAACCCGGTCTTCAAGCCCAGCCCGATTGTGCCTACGTACAACAAATACCTGATCTTCGAAGGTATCTCGGTGGACGAATCAGGCAAGCAGCATTATCTGGACGTCAACATTGCGTATCGCCAGGCGTGCCTGAACGCAATCAACTACATGACCAAGTTCGGCTACTCACCGGCTCAGGGGTACGCGTTGCTCGGTTCGGCACCGGTGCAGGGCCATATCAGCGGCATTGTCGACATTCCCAACGCCTGCGCGACGTTGTGGCTGCCGACGGAAATCTTCCAGTTCGACATCAACCCGAACGCCAACGGCCCGACCAAAATGATTGACGGTTTGGTTGATTTGCCGATTGCCTACGATTTGTAGATTGTCGTCACCTCTCTGTAGGAGCTGCCGAAGGCTGCGAAGCGGCGGGTCAGTTGAACCCATTCGCAGCCTTCGGCAGCTCCTACAGGAGATCACTATCAGGAATCTGGCCCATGCCCATGTACGAATTCGATTGCCCCAGCTGTGGGGATTTCTCAGCCCTCAAACCTATGGCCGAGAGCGGCGCGCCGTGCGCCTGCCCGCAATGCGGCGAGTCAAGCATGCGGGTGATTTTGTCCGCGCCCGGCTTGAGCACGGTGTCAGGCAACAAACGCCGGGCCATCGAGACCAACGAGCGTAGCGCCCATGCGCCCAAGACTGTCGCCGAGTATCAGGACAGCAAACGCCACCCGAGCGGCTGCAGTTGTTGCGGGCCGAGCAAACCCGTGGTGCCCACCAAAACCAATCCCCATGCGCTGAAAGGCAAGGCAGCGGGACGGCCGTGGATGATCAGTCATTGAGGCTAATTACTGGCTGGCTGCAGTCTTGTGGGAGCCGGGCTTGCCCGCGATATAGGCACCGCATATCTCAGGTCAATCGCATACAGCCTTATCGCGGGCAAGCCCGGCTCCCACACAAGCGTCGTGTCAGAAGGATCAGTTGCGCCAAGGCCTCAGCCATGCCGCCAGGCCAATCAACAACACCGCCCCATACGCACAACTCAACCCCAGTTGCAGCCAGGTGTTGCTGATCGGGTGCAGCACCAGCGCTGCGATCAGCATGGCGGCAGCACCCAGTGCCCATTGGCTTTGCCATGGGACAAACGTCAGCAATTGCTGGCGGCGCATCAACAGCAGGCCGGTAATGATTGCTCCGGCCAGCGCCGCAATAGCAATGCCGATCAGGCCGAGGAAAAACGGCAACACGCCCAGTAACAGGGCGTTGCACAGGTTGCCGATCAATTCGCAGTTCAGCGGCATGCGGGTATCGCCCGCCGCGTAGGCATAGCGCGCCAGCAAGGCATTCCAGGCACCAAACATCAGTGGCACGGCAAACCAGGCGAGCAATTCCGGCAGCGGCCCATCATGAGCCAGGCTGGGCAGTAGCAAGACCACCAGCGCTCCGGAGGCGCCGATCAAACCGGCAATCGCGGGCAGGGTCAGCAAGGTGGCGCTGCTCAGGCCCTTGCGCAACAGCACAAGGCGCTGATCGGCTGCGCTGCCACTCATCAAACCCAGCAGCACCTGATTGAGACTCATCAGGGCAATCAAGGGCAGATTGATCAGCTTGCGGGCCAGGTTGATCCAGGTCACTGCGCCTTCGCCCAGTAACGAAGCAACCATACGCTCCAGTAACGCCAGGCCCTGGCTGGCGAGGTTGCTGCTCAATAGCGGGCCGATGCGTTGCAGCAGTTCCCGGCCAGCGCCGGGTTCGGCTTGCCTTCGCCAAGGCTTCCAGCCCATCCGGTGTAACGTCGGCAGCAATGTGCCAGGCATAAGCAAACTGCCCAGCACGCAAGACAGCGCCAGGCCGACGGGTGTGGCCGCATGACTGGCAACGGCGAGGTAAATCACGGGCGGCAGATTGAACAACAATGAGCCAAGCCCGGCCATGACGAATCGTTGCTGCGCCTGCAGCGGCACGCACAACAATGCATGCAGCAAGAAGCCCGGTGCGCACCACGCCAGCCATTGCAGGCTGCTGCCCGCCAACGCGTAACCGCTGTCGTCCAGCCCCGGTCCGACACCGCGTACCCATAGCGGCGCGCCAAGGCTCAACAGCAGCGCCAACCCCAGACCACACAGCAACAGACGTGGCGCCAATGCATTGAGCCAGCGTTGCTGTGCGGGCAGATTGCGCTGTTGATACAAGGGCAGCGCCGCTGCGCTCAACAAACCGGCCGCCAGCGCCATGCGCAGGGCTTCAGGGAGGAACATCGAGACCAGAAACGCGTCGCTTTGCGCCCCGGCGCCCCAGGCGGCCACCAGCAGCCATTCACGGGCAAACCCCGCGGCCAGGCCGGTCAGCGTGGCGAGGGTCAGCCACAGGGTTGAACCGAGCATGCGGCAGCCTTAATGAAACAAAGTGAACAGGCCTTTGCCGCCCACTTTGTAGTTGAGATCGCGGGCCCGTTCGCCTTTGATCTCAGCGTTCGGCCCGCCGACGATGGCATAGGGCGGGACCGGTTTGGAGACCACGGCCGCGCCGCCGACCACCGCACCTTCGCCGATTTCGGCTCCAAAAGAGAGCAGGGCGCGGCTGCATATCCAGGCGTAGTCATGGATATACACCGGCCCACCGACGGCCCAGAATTCCGGTGCCTGCAGGTCGTGACCGCCTGCGATGATCAAAACGTGGGAAGCGACGGTCACGTGGTTGCCAATGATCAGTCCGCCGCGGGCATCCAGTTGGCAGTGCCAGCCGATGGTGGTGTCGTCCCCGATACGCAGGCTGTCGACGCCGAGGATTTCGGTGTTGCGCCACACGCTGGAGCCTTTGCCGATTTTCGCCCCGCCGATGCGCAGCCACGTCAGGCGCACAGTGTGGCTGGGGATCTTGCAGATCAGAATGTTGTACGCCTGTTCCCAGGTGCGCAGCATGCGGTCGCGCAGCGTGGGCCAGTTGATCCCGTAGAGGGGGATCAGCGCACCTTTCATTTCGCTGGACAGCAAGCGGTAGAAGCGCCGCGCCAGCGGATGTTCGATACGCGGCTCGATGTTCAGGTAGCTGATGAACGACAGCGTACGGCCCTTGATGGGCGTTTCGAACAGCACTTCGTTATCGAGCATCCACTGATAAGCGCTTTGCAGTTCTTCAAGTTCCACGCCCATCTTGCGTGCGTATTCAGGCAAGGCCAGGCGCAGGTCGTGGGAGTGCATCAGACGGTGTTTCATGATTTCGATTCCTGCTCCGGTAACGCTTGTCGAACGAGGGCCGCCTGGGTTTTCAAGCGTTTTGCCTCGTGCAGATTAATCCCCAGCATCAGCCAGAACACGGCGATCAGCACGCTGGTAAAACTGAAATAGTGGTCGAACAGGCCGCTGGCCAAGGCGGCCAGCAAGCCGGTGGTGGTGCCGAGCCAGATGGCGTTGTCGTGGGTCAGGGTAATAAAGCCGTCTTCGGGACGGGTTTCACGCCACCAACTGACAGTGACGGCAATGAACAGCAGCATCCCGGGGATGCCGAGCTTGTAAATGAAGTTCAGCCACAGGTTGGAAATACCGAACAGCGTCGCACCGGGCACCGGCGGATCAATCTTGAAACCAATGCCCAGGGGGAATTTGGCCATGGCGTCCGGGAAATGGCTGTATTCCAGAAAGCGAATCGCTGTACTGGTGTCGTCGTTGGTGAACAAGCCCACTATCCGTTCTTGCAGCGGCGGGTAAAACATCAGCAGCAGTGCACCGGCAATACCGCCGCCCATGAGCACCCGGCCCATTAAAGGTACGCGCTTGCGGGCCATCCACATCATTACCAGCATCAGGCTGACCAGCGCGCCGCGCGAACCGGTCAACAGCAGACCGATACCGCCCAGTATGGCGACCGCAAAGCCCAGTGATCTCGGCCAGCCGACTCGCGTCATGCCCATGCAGAATGCCAGGGGTACGATCATGGCCATGGCGCCACCCGCTACGTTGGGGTGCATCCAGGGTGTACCCATACGGCTGGCCAACGACAGAAGGCTTTCATCCAGTACGTCGGTGCCGCCGTAACCGAACATGCCGAGAATCGGGATAATGTCCGCAGCCGTGCGGTTTTTCAGAAACACCGGAATCGACAACAGCAGCAATAGCAGGGTGCCGAGCAACAGTGCGCAGATCATCTGCTCCCGGTACTTCTGCTGATCCAGCAAACGCGGTACCAGAAACAATGCCGACAGGTTGAACAACCAGCGCACCCAGTTGATAGGGCCGTTACCCAGCGCAGTGATGGTCAGTTGCCCGACGATGAACGGTAAAGCGCTGTAAAGCATCAGCGCGATCAGCAAGCGTTCTGTTCGCATCAGCGCTGGCAATGGCGGCGGGCTGGTGAACATCCGGTGCGCCAGATACGCCGCCCAGACCAGCATCAGCAGTGCCTCGGACACCGTGGTACGAATCCCGACATTGACTGTCGAGTACGGCAGGAATGTGGCCAGCACGCCAAACAACAGCAAGCCGCGCAACGGTCGCCGAATCACCGTGGCAATGGCCACCACTCCGATCATCGCTGCCAGCACCTTGAACGCTGGCAGCAACCAGAACATCGCACCGAACAACAGGCCGAAGAGCAAGCCAACGGGCATTGCCAGTGGCATCAGCGCAACTCCTCGATCAGCTCGTCAAAGCGCTGGTTGAAGGCTTTGGGACCATACCCGGCGGCCCAGGCTTTCAACGTTTCAGGGTCTTCTTTTTCCGCACTGGCCAGTTCGCCCATGAGCTGGATCAGCGCGCCGGTGTCGTTCGGCGAAAAACGGGGGCTGCCGGGCGGGGTGATTTCATCCAGGGACGAGCCACTGGCCACGGCGACTGGCGTGCCCACGCCCAGTGCTTCAACCACTGGCAGGCCGAAACCTTCTGCGTAGGACGGCTGCCACATGCGGTCGGCGCGGGCGTAAACGGCGTGTAGTTCCGAATCACTGATCTCGCTCAGGAAGTGCAGGCCGGGCAGGGCTTGCTGGGCCGGCGGCAGGTGTTCCGGCGCGCCGATCAGGATCAGGTCCGGTACATTTTCAAATTGCGTTCGGGCGCGTTGCCAGGCGTCAATGAACCACGCCATGTTTTTGCGCGGCTCACGGGTACCGACGCACAACCAGTAACGCTCGGGCAGTGTCCAGCCCAGCAGTTCGGAAGGCTCATCACTCCAGCCGCTGACCAGCGCGGGCAGTACCCGCAGTTTGTCGCGGGTTTCGGGAAACAGGCGCATGCATTCATCGGCGGTGAACTGCGACGGGGTCCAGATTCGATCAGCGACCCGCAGCGAGTGAGCAATGGACAGCCGATCAGTGACGCCGTAAATACGTGCCTTCAGCTGTGAGCCGTGACTGTTTTTAAGGGTCAGCTGGAACAGGTCCTGCAACTGCAGTACATAACGCATGCCCTCCGGCTTGCGACCCAGCGGCAAGCCCATGTTCATGTTGCAGATGTACACCTGTACTTCTGCATCGCGCAGGGCCCTGGGCAGAAACAAACCTTCGAAGCGCAGCCGCTCGGGCAGACGGTGGATGCCATTGAGAGGCGTGGCCCAGCGCGGGCAGTGCGCCACGCGGCGGATTGGATGGTCGAAAGGCGCCACGCTGAACAGTTGCACCTGGGTGTTGGGGTTGGCTCGCGCGGCTTCTTCGAGGGCGATGTTTTGCCGGCCGATGCCGCTGTTCGGGTAGCCGGTGGCCGGACGGTAATCAAGTCCTACACGCATGGGCGCGGCTCCTGTTTGGCTTTTACGGGTGATAGTCGAGTGTAAATCCGCTCCAGTTGAGCAGCAGATACCGACCAGTCATGGTGGGTTTGCACGTACTTGCGTCCGGCTTCTCCGATCTGTGCCAGACGCGCGGGTTGCTCAATGGCTTCGGTGATGATCCGCGCCAGTTCCTGCGGGTCTTCGCTGCCCAGATAATGCTCGCCGTTGACCACGGCGAGTCCCGAACTGCCTTGCTCGGTGGTAACCACCGGCAATCCGGCCGCCATGGCTTCCAGTACTTTGAGCTTGGAGCCGCCGCCTTGACGCAGCGGGGCGAAAAATATCGCTGTGTTGTTCTGCAAGGCACGCAGGTCCGGGACGAACCCCTGAAACTCGATGCGCGGATCAGGCCAGCGTTCGCGCCACGAGTCGGGCAGGGCAAAACCGCAGATCACAAAGCGTAGCGTGGGCGCGTGTTGCCAGACTTTCGGCATGATCTCGGTCAGTGCCCATTCGATGGCATCCACATTGGGTCCGTACTCGTAGTTGCCAATGAACAACAGCCGATTACTGTAGGGATCAGGCTTGACCTGGGCGTAGTAGCCGCAATCGACGCTGTTGACGACCACAGCTGTCGCCTTGCCACTGAGCCGGGAAATTTCCTTGGCATCGTCTTCGGTTACCGCGATCAACTGATCGGCCTGACGAAAGACCCGGCTTTCCCAGTGGCGATAGCGCCAGCGATCAAAGCTGGCGAACAGGCCAGCCCAGCGCGGCAGTCGGTCGTAGCTGGTGGCGCCCATGGCCGACTCGACATTGTGTTCAGTCATCACAAACGGTTTGCCGGATTGTTGCAGCGGCTTTTCAAACGGCTCGAAACCATACGTGTGCTGAAGCTGGATCACGTCCCAGGGTTCCTCAAGCAGGCCTTCGAACACCTCGCTCAGGCGCGGTGCGTAGCCGTTGATACAGGCCAGCATCGGCGCCGGGGCCACGGCGATGGCCATCAGCGTCTTGGCGCTTTTGAGCGGGCGGCGTGGCAAGACGATCAGCCGTTCCAGCCACGGCTCGAGGGCGTCTCGGGTGCTTTGGTCGACATCGGTCTTGGACTGCACCAGCAAGGTGATCTGATGACCACGGGCGGCAAGGTTGCGCAGCAGGTGATATTCCCGGGTTTTGCCGCCGCTGGTGGTCGGCCATGGCAGATAGGGTAGTGTCCAGAGAATTCGCATCGCTCAGGGTTTCCATTCCAGAATTTGCAGGGTCGGCTTGAGGGCCACGCTGATGCCTTGGGCCTGAGTAGTGTTGGCACTGCCCAGTTCGGTGCGGGCGCCGCTCAATGGATCGTGAAGTACCGCTGATTTGATCGCTGGAAAACTCAGGGTAGCCCCCTTGGCACTCCAGAACATCAGCAGCCGTTTGCCGTCACTGCGGGTCCAGGGCACGGCATACAGATCGTCGGGGACCGCGCTCACGCCCGGCGGATCGGCTGGCTCCAGTCGCGGACCGGTAATCGTCAGAAAATTCTTCAGCGCGGTGTAGACCGGCTTCGGGTTGCCCTGCAGGTCAAGCAGACCGTAGGCCTGATCCCGGGCGCTGGCGCGTTCGTCCAGGTCGCTGAGGTTGAACAGGAAGATACGTTGATAGTCCAGCGCACTCATCAGGGCCAGGCGCCGCAACGTGTAGTCGGCTTGGCCTTGCAGGCCGATAATGGCCTGCATTTCCACCGGACCGTTGTAGCTCGACCAGCCCCATTCGGTCGCCCAGACCTGTTGCACGCCATTGCCGTGCAGCAGGTTGTTCATGGCGTTCGCTTTGACCAGAAAATCCCGGTCGGGCGGTGAGTCACCTTCAGGGTATTCGGAGTACGGGTGGTAGGCGGCAACGATGTTTCGGCTGCCCAGACCACGGTCCAGCAACGTCTGCAGCATGTAACCCGGCGTGCTGTGCATCTGGCTGTAATAAGCCATGCCAGCGGTGACAATGGTCTTGTCCGGCTCGGCGGCACGGATGGCGTTGGCGGTGGTGGTCAACAGGGTGTCATAAGCCACCGGGTCCTCTTTTGGGAGCCAGATAATGTTGGGCTCGTTCCAGACTTGCCAGTTGTTGACCTGCGGATAGCGTTTGGTCAACGCCGCCATGCGCGCGGCAAATAGATTGAAGTCCCGGGGCGGGTACTGATCGCGACTGGCGACGCCTTCCGGAGCGCTGCTGGCATAAGGCGAAGACCCCACCAGATAGGCGAGGATGTTGTAGTGGTGGGTATTCATCGTCGCCATCGCGCCGTCCAGGTCACCCAGGTCGAACTGGTTCTGCTCGGGTTCGATGATCGGCCAGTGGATGGTCAGACGTACCCAGTTAAGGCCCAGCGCGTCCAGTTGGTCCATCTGCTGTTGGTACATGGCAGGTGAAAAATACTGGAACTGCGCATTCACTCCCAGGAAGTCCTGCCAGACCACTGCGCGAGGTGCTCGCAGAACGGTTGCCGCCTCTGCATCAGGTATCAGATCAGACACCAGTGCTGAACAGGCCAGAATACTTGCCAACCACAAACCCGCTGCTGATTTCATCTCAATCGGCCTCGCATGCCTGTTGGAACAACAAACGGAAGCGTTCGGCGGTCTGGCTCCAGACGCGCCGCTGCCCCAGAACACTGGCCTGTGCGGCCCATTGCGCAGCCCTCTCCGGGACCGCGCAGACTTCGTTCAACGCGGTACTCAACGCGGCGACATTGCCTTGAGGGAAAATCATGCCGTTGCCATGGGAAACCTCTTCGGCAAAGGAACGGGCATCCGAAGTGATCACCCCGCGTCCGCAAGCCACCGCCCATGAGAGCGCGCCGCTGGTGCCGCGCAGTTTCCCGAGCAGCTTCAATTTGCTCGACTCGCGATAGGGTAGAACCATCACGTGGTGGGCCTGAATGACGTCGGCGATGGCATCGGCAGGCAGGTCCAGATCCCAGTCGATCAGGTCGGTCAGCTCCAGTTGGTTGATACGCAGGCGTAACTGATCCAGATAACTGCCGGAAGGACCGAAGGCCATTTCAGGCTCGCTGCCGCCTGCCAGTGTCAAGCGCACCCGTGTGCGCAGCTGCGGCTGACGGCTGAGCATTTTGGCCAGGGCATCGAGTAAGTCCTCGATACCTTTGCCGCGATAAATAAAACCGAAATACAGCAAGCGCATGGGTTGCAAGGGCGGCAGCGGGGCCGGAGGGATCGGCAGGTTGCCGTGGGCAATGACTGCCATTTGTTCTTCGCGCAACCCCATCCGCTGGCGCAGTGCAACGCTGCCCGCCTGCGTCAGGGTTACCAGGCGGGTCATGCTGCGTGCCAGTTGCCGCTCTTCGTACAGACAAAGAGGGTCGGCAATGACTGTGGCAATTTCCGGGAAGGGCGAGGGCAGCGAACTGGCCGCAGATAACGGCCATGGCAGCCTGGCCCGACGCCATACCAGACGCTCCGGATCATGCACCGTGGCGGTGAGTGGCAGTTGCGGGAAGCGCTGACGCAAGGTGCGCAGGGCATGAAATTCAGCCAGCCGTCCGCCACCGATTTCAGCATGCACCAGATCAATCCCCTGCCAGTCGGTCTCGGCCACCCGCTGCACTGCGCGGACCTGATCGTTACCGATGCCCGCAAGCGGCGTGCTGACACGCACGCCGAGGCTCTCAAGCGCGTTCTTGAGATGCCCGGCGTAATCGGCAATGCCGTTCTGCTCGGGCGGCAGTGGCGCGAGTAGGGCAATGTGCATAAATCAGCCTCGCGTCTGGAAGCGCTTGAGATAATCCATCACGCGTTTTGGCACTTTGTAACGGCGTCGGTTGATGATGATGCCGTCGACTTTTTTGAACGCGGTATGCAGGGTCGCCAGCACGTTTTCCAGCATCGGTACGGTGGTTTCCTCGGCTTTGACGATCAGCAGAATCAGGTCGGCATCGCGCAACAGGGCAAAGGCATTCTGGTTGGTGAAGATACTGGAGGCATCGATCAGCAATATCTCTCCCGGTACAGCCGGTCCGGGGCCTTCGGTGCGTACGGTGTAGCCGTGCTCATGAAGCAGGCTGGCCAGTTGACTGATGACGAAGCTGACGCCTTCGCCTTCATGAGACGAGGTAAAGCCCAGCGCCAGGCCTTTTTCCGTGACCTGTCGTAACGGCAAGGTGCCGTATAGCCTGTGCAGACTGGCCGTGAATGCGGTGTTGTGCGTGTCCTGAACGCTGCTCAATTCCTGAAGGCTGGTCCAGACCGGTACCCCAAAACGGGTTTCGATCTTGTCGCCGTCGTGGATTCGCTGATCCAGCAGGTAGAAGAAGTACAGGGCAACAAGGCCGACGCCAACACTCAGCGGGAACGCCAGAAGCAGCATCAACAGGCTTTTCGGGAAGACCCGGCTGGGGTTGTAAGTCGCCTGCTCGATGATCGCGATGTTGCTGATCTGGCTGCGGTCCAGTTCGCGGTCGATGCGTGCTTTCTCAAGGCTGCTGCTGTAGAGCGCAAAGCTCTTTTCGCTGGCGTCCAGCTCGCCCTGCAAGCGAGACATTTCAGGTTCCAGATTCAACGCCAGTTGGCGGCTTTTTTCCCACTGCGCCAATTGCAGGTTTTGTTGCGTCAATTGCGTTTGCAGTCGCGCATAGCTGGCCTGCTGGTCAGCCAGAACGTTTTGCATCCGGTTATAGATCGGGTTGGGTGTAATGCTTTCCGAGCGCTGAATGGTCGCATCCTGCTCACTCAGAAGCTGTTTCAGATTGGTGATTTCCTGGTTCAGCGCACGAACCGGCGGAGCCGTTTCTTTGAAAGAACGCAGCAGTTCCTGACGCTCGACTTCCTTGCCATTGATGCGGTTTTGCAGGTCCTGACGGTTAGGGTTGAGGCTCAGTTCACGACCGGCGCTGACCGTCTTCGACTGTTGCTTTAATTGCTCCTGCAGCTTATCGAGCCCGGCCTTGGTCGAGGCAATGGAACGCAAGGTGTTATTGCGCTCGGTCGTCAGGTCGTTAAGACCCTGAGACGTATCCGCCAGACGCTGGGCGATGCTGACCGCGCCGAGTTGATTGAGGTACGTCTGAATCTGTTTCTTGTAGCTGAGAATCCGCGCCTGAGTGTCTTTGACTTCGGTTTCATAGAATTGATAAAGGCTGACGCGACCCAGTACCCGGGTACGTTGTTGTTCGTATTCGGAAATCCAGGTTTCCAATACTTCCTTTGCAACCTGCGGGTCATTCCACGAGAACGTCAGTTCCATCACCGCTGAACCCGGGTCGTGGCTGACTTTGAAGTTCTTGGACAGGTCTTCAGCAAGACGCTCTTCCGGAGAGCGCTTCTCCACCAGTCCAATCAATTGCAGTGCGCCGCGGAATACGCCGATGACCGAACTCACCGTGTCCTTGAGCAGGTTCTTCACCGAAGCCAGAAAACCTTGTTCCTGTTCGGCATTGGAGATCTCGGCCAGGTATTTCTCCGCGACCGTACGCATGATCGGGCGCCCGGTCAGCATGCGTTCTTCGTCGAGGATCGGGTCACGCTGGGCGCTGGGAATTACGATTGCCTGCCGATCAGCGAACTCGATCGGCACGGTGCTGCTGTCGCGGCCCGGCTTGACCAGCAACAGGGCGGTTGATTCGTAGCGGTTGGGCAGCAGGAACGCGCCGAGCACGATGATGATGAACGTCACCATGACCGTGAGTCGTACTTCCTGTTTGAAAATGAAGAACAGGCGCAACAAGTCGCGCAATGAACGAATATTGATCATGTCGTTTCCCTGACTTAGTTTTCGCTGCGCAAGTTGTAATTCACGCCGAACCCCAGCGACTTGGCGAAGGGTATCAACTGGTTGAAGTACAGATTTACGCCGTCGGCTTTGTCACCTGCTGATGACTTGGGCACGAACACCACATCGCCGCGCTGGAGCAATACCGGGCCACGCGGCCCCGAACTGTCTGCCCAGAGCAGCTTGCTGTAGTCGAAAAAGTAAGTTTTGTAGAAACCGTTGTCTTCCTGGCGGAGCAGGGCGACCATCGTCGCGTCTCCGTCGTTGGCCACGCCGCCTGCGCCGACAATCGCCTGCACCAGCGTGGTTGCGACCGTGGCGGACAGAGCCGTCGAGTTGCGTACTGCGCCGCCAACGAACACGGTGTTGCCCGGCGATTGCGAGATGTTGATGGTCATCGCGGTTTCACGGTACACGTCCTGCAATTTGCTCTGCAGGTGTTCAGTAAGCTCCGGCAAGGTCATGCCTGCGGCCTGTACGGAGCCGATATACGGATAGCTGAAGGTGCCATCGTTGAGCACCTGGAACAGCGTCAGCTCGTAGATGGAGTTAGCCGTAAAAGCGGAAATGGACGGCGCTTCGCCGGTGTTTCGCACGATGCGCAGCGTATCGCCCGGTCGCACCCGTTGCGGTGGCAACGGCTTACCGGCAAGCGCACGGCCCGCCGCCTTGCCCGCTTCAATCTGTGCGGTATCATCGGGTAAACCGACGCGTGCCGGGGTGCTGCAAGCGCTGACCACCAACAGGCTCAGCACCAGCAGCGTGCTTGCGACCACCCCCAAAC
Organism: Pseudomonas maioricensis; assembly: GCF_022790535.1. GTDB lineage: Bacteria > Pseudomonadota > Gammaproteobacteria > Pseudomonadales > Pseudomonadaceae > Aquipseudomonas > Aquipseudomonas maioricensis. The sequence goes on along the minus strand of NZ_LOHG01000005.1, from coordinate 115,684 downwards.
TCCTGTCTTGCATGAACTACTACTCCCGTATCGGGTAAAACCATCATGTAGGCGGGCTACCGCTGTCATCCGTGTTATGTGCTGCGTTTTGTACAAGCAGGTTGATCGTGGGCCTTGCGTTACAGGTGAGGTCAGGAGGCCGGAATCGGCGCCGCGACCCGGCCGTAGACATCGGTGAAACGTACGATGTCGTCTTCACCCAGATACTCGCCGCTCTGCACCTCGATCATGACCAGGTCGATCACGCCCGGATTGACCAGACGGTGGGTATGGCCAGGCTTGATGAACGTCGATTCGTTGGTGTCGAGCATGAACTCACGCTCACCATTGGTTACCCGCGCCATGCCGCTGACCACAATCCAGTGTTCACTGCGGTGATGGTGCATTTGCAGGGACAGCGAAGCTTGCGGGCGAACCACGATGCGTTTGATCTTGAAGCGCTTGCCTTCTTCGAGCACGGTGTAGGTGCCCCAGGGGCGCGTGACTGTACGGTGCAGGCGATAGGCATCGTGACCCTGGCGTTTGAGTTCCTGGGCGATGTACTTCACGTCCTGGCTACGGGTGCCATCGGCGATCAACAGTGCGTCCGGTGTGTCGATGATGATCAGGTCGTTCAGACCGACACCACCCACCATGCGTTTGGAGTCGATGTAGCAGTTGCTCACGTCATGCAGCACCGTCGGACCGTTGCACTGGTTGCCATGCTCGTCAGCAGGTACGAGTTCACGAACTGCCTGCCATGAACCGATGTCGTTCCAGCCCAGCTCGCAGGGGACGACGGCGACTTTGCTGGAGCGTTCCATCAACGCGTAGTCGACAGAAATGTCTGGTGCATTGGCGAACGATTCACTGTCCAGTTCGATCTGCAGTTCGTTATTGCCTTCCTTGCTGACGCTCAGCTCCAGGCAGGTTTTGACGGCCGCCAGAACCTCCGGCGCGTGTTCGGCAAACTGATTGAGCAAGCTGTCGGCGCGCATGCAGAACATGCCGGCGTTCCACAGGTGCAGGCCGCCATCCAGATACGCCTGCGCTGTCGCGGCATTCGGCTTTTCGACAAAGCGTGCGACCTGATAGCCATCGCTGTTCAGCGACTGGCCTTTTTCAATGTAGCCAAAACCCGTTTCTGCTTTGCTTGGCAGAATGCCGAAGGTGACCAGCCAGCCGTCGTCGGCCAAAACCCGTGCGGCCTGGACTGCCTTGGAAAAGGCCGCCACATCGGCAATCAGGTGATCGGCCGGCAGCACCAGCAACTGCGCATCCTCGCCATACAGATGTGAGACGTGTAGCGCTGCGGCTGCCAGGGCAGGGGCGGTATTACGACCGAAAGGCTCAAGGATGAAATCCAGCTTGACCCTGGTTTTGTTGAGTTGGCGATAATCGTCGACCGTGCGGAAATAAACCTCCCGATTGGTCACCGTCAACAGGCGTCCAACGTCGGGCAAGCCAACAGCCCGGTTGAAGGTTTTCTGCAGGAGGCTTTCGCCATCGCGAAGACGCATGAAAGGCTTGGGCATGGCTTCGCGGGAGACTGGCCACAGTCGGGTGCCGGCGCCGCCGGCGATGATGCAGGGGATGAGGATGCTCATCAATAAGCCTCTCGAGTGAAGAGCACTGCCGGAACAGTGCGCAGAAGGATGTAAATGTCGAACCAGACGGACCAGTTTTCGATGTACTCCAGATCGAACTCCACACGTTTTTCGATCTTTTCCACGGTGTCTGTCTCACCACGATAGCCATTGATTTGCGCCAGACCGGTGATTCCCGGCTTGACCCGATGGCGTGACGTGTACTCCTTCACCGCTTGCTCGAAGAGGATCCCGGCCGCTTTGGTGGCCGTTGCATGGGGGCGCGGCCCTACCATGGACATGCTGCCTGCAATCACGTTGAACAGCTGGGGCAGTTCGTCCAGGCTGGTTTTGCGGATGAAACGTCCGACCCGGGTAACCCTGGAGTCACCTCGGGTGGTTTGCTGCTCTGCGGTCGCGTCGCTCTGGTGATGGTGCATCGAGCGAAACTTGCAGACTTTGATCATGCGGTTGTTATAGCCATAACGGTTTTGCCAGAAAAAGACCGGTCCACGGGAGTCCAGCTTTATGGCAATGGCAATGGCCAGCATCACCGGGGACAGCAGCAGCAAGGCCAGGCTTGACAGCAGCATGTCTTCAACCCGCTTGAAAAAAGGCGACCAACCGGAAAGCGGAACGTCGGACGCATTGAACATAGGCAGGTTGGCGACTTCGGTGATTCGGTTGTGCGCGTGGCGAAAGGCAACCATGTCGGGCACGAGCAGTACATTGACTGGCAGGCGACGTAATTCGCGAATGATGTAATCCATGCGGTTTTCCGCCGACCAGGGCAACGCCACCAACACTTGAGTGACTTTTTCTTCGCGAATCAGACGTTCCAGGTCATTGCTGTTACCCAACAGCGGCAGGCCTGCCATGGTTTTCGGCAAGCGCCCGATCCGGTCGTCGATGAAACCACTGACACCCGAACGGATGTCCTGATTGTCCAGCAGGTATTCAGCCAGCCGCTGGCCGTTTTCAGTCGCCCCCAGAATAATTGCGTTCTGCAGGAAAAAGCCTTTTTGCATGAAATGCTTGAACAGCACCAGCATGAACAGCCGCTCAATGCAGAACAGCGCCAGACTGGTGATGTACCAGATCACCAGATGCTCGTTGGAGATGTAATCGAAAAACGCCAGAGTCTGGTGCATGAACAGCAGCAGGCAGAACGCAGCAGACCAGGCGACGATGATCAGTCGAAAGCGCAGTGCGTTACTGAACATGGCTTCGGAGTAAACGCCCAGAGCCTGAAAGATGAGCACGCACAGCAGCCCGAAAAATACCTGCACGGCAAAATAACTTTGTGGCACCCCGGAAAAGCTGTCCGTGGAGAAGATCAGAATCAGCAGGCCTGGCAGGATGCAGGTGATCCCGTGGGTCAGGCGAATGCCGAACAGGAAATAAACAATCAAACTGGTTCTGGTTTGCAGGAGGCTGTTAACAGGCTGCAGACGCATAACGCTTCCTCACTTCTTCGGTCCGTGACAACTCAACTGCGATCCCAAAGGAGACGCGTTCAAGTAGAAGTCAATAAAATGTCCTTTCCTGACTTGCTTGGTGAATATAGCCATTAATTTGGCTTCTGCACGTCAGGTGATGCTAATTGTTAACAGCTATCCAGCGCGAAAATAGGCTTAATACTTTAGTGATGTAGGCGTTATCCGCGATTTTCGTAGGCATTCCCTCAAATGAGGGCATGAGGCCAGTAAAGCTCAAGACACAACTAAAGTCATCGCACGCGCTTGATTTCTCTTTCGAAATTCTCCGCTCAGGAGCCTTTCCTGGGGTGTCCTTTTGCCAGACTGCAGCTCCCCCAGGTAATGTTTTCGGGGGGATCGCAGGCGGACTTGAGCGTGCTAAAAATTTATCGGCCGCGAACGGGTTTTTTTCAATCCTTTGAGGTCAACATCTCCAGCGCATCAACTCTGGGGAGCACGCGGCAATGACACGACGGGCAATTTTGATTTTGCATGGCAAACAGGCACTCAACGAAGACGTGCGTGAGGCGGTGACTCGCAAGCGTCAAGAGGGTTGGGAGCTTGATGTTCGTCTGACGTGGGAGGGCGGTGATGCCCAACGGTTGGTCAGTGAAGCGCTGGCGGCCGGGCATTCGCAAATCATCGCGGGTGGTGGCGACGGCACATTGCGTGACATCGCCGAAGCGCTTGCCAACGCAGAAACTGACGCTGAGCTGACGATCATGCCTCTGGGCACCGCCAATGATTTCGCCCGCGCTGCCGGTGTTCCGCTTGAGCCGGATGCGGCACTGGACCTGCTGGATGTACCCGCCCGGTGCGTGGACCTGGGCGAGGTCAATGGCAAGGTATTCATGAACATGGCAACAGGCGGCTTTGGTAGCCAGGTCACCGCCAATACCTCCGAGGATCTGAAAAAAGTACTGGGCGGCGCAGCCTATCTGTTTACCGGGCTGTCGCGTTTCAGCGAGTTGAGTGCGGCCTACGGCGAGTTGAGCGGCCCGGATTTCCACTGGAGCGGCGAGCTGCTTGCGCTGGGTATCGGTAACGGGCGCCAGGCAGGTGGCGGGCATGTGTTATGCCCGTCGGCACTGGTCGATGATGGTTTGCTGGATATCAGTATTTTGCCAGCGCCACAGGAAGTGGTCGGGACCCTCCGAGGCTTGCTGGAGGGCGGACTGGGAATAGACAACATGTTTATCCGTGCCCGGCTACCCTGGGTCGAACTCAAGTCTGCGCAAGGGCTGGACATCAACCTTGATGGCGAGCCTCTGTCTGGAGAGAATCTGCGTTTCTCGGCGCGCAATGCGGCATTGAAGGTGCATCTGCCAGCAGGCTCGGAGCTGTTCGGGCATTCCCCGCAGATCAATCATCCAGGCTGATAATGCCTTCACGTACGCAAAACAGCACCAGCCCGGCCACGTCATGTATCTGCAGGCGTTTCATGACCTGAGCCCGGTGGGTTTCCACCGTTTTGATGCTCAGGCCAAGGCCACTGGCGATTTCCCGCGTGGATTTACCCCGTACGATCAATCGCAGGATTTCCATTTGTCGGGCCGTCAGGTTGTGCGTGTGCGCAGTGTCAGGTTTGTCGGTCTGAGTGCGGATCAAGGCCTGATTGATGACGGTATGGGCGATCGCCGGGCTCAAGTAGCGTTCGCCGCTGCTCAAGGCTTGCAGGGCTTGTTCCAGTTCAGTGGCCGCAGCGTCTTTGAGCAAGTACCCGTGAGCGCCGGCTTCGAGCGCGCGCATGACCCGCGTCGGGTCGCTGTGCATGGAAAGTATCAGTACTTTGCTGTCGGGCAAAACGTCATTCAGCGCCTTCAGCGCATCCAGGCCATCCATATCCTTCATGGAGATATCCAGGAGGATGATGTCGGGATTCAGTTCGGTGGCCAGGGCGCTCAATTGAGCACCATCACAGGCTTCGCCAATCACTGAATAGCCGGGAATGTCAGCCACCAGAGCGCGAACGCCCGCCCTTATCAGGGAGTGATCGTCAATCAACAGCAATGTGCAGGTCATTTCACCTTCTTGTCTATGTTTGCTCGTTCATGGGTGCGCGGGGTCCAGGGCAACAGCACGTCAATACGCGTACCTTCGCCAGGCTCGCTGTGTATCGCCCATGTACCATTCAACAGCCGAACCCGTTCAGCCATGCCTGACATGCCACGCTGTCCTTCGAGGGCCGGGTCTGCGGCCGGGGAAAATCCAAGTCCGTCATCGCTGATATGCAGTTCCAGGCCCTTTGGCAGACGCTGTAAACGCACCAGCAGATTGTTCGCCTGAGCGTGGCGCAGCATGTTTGTCACCGCTTCCTGGATAATCCGAAAAGCAGTCACCGACATTTCTTCCGGGATACCGGCCAACGGTTGCTTGCACTCAAGACTCCAGTGCACCTGACTGTCAGCGAGGGTGCGCAGCAGATGACCGCGAAGGCTTGCTTCGAGCCCAAGGCTGGTGAGTTGTCGAGGGTGCAGGATGGCCGAAACATCGCGGACTTTGGCCAGGGTTTCGTCAAGTGTGTCGTTCAGCAGCGAGCTGTGTTCAAGCAACTCGGAAGGCAGACGGCGGCGTAACCATTCGGACTGGAGCTTGGCTGCGGTCAGCATCTGGCCAATATCGTCATGCAGTTCACGGCTCAGGCGATGCCGCTCGGTCTCCTGAACCTGAAGCATGTGTTCAGCCAGCTCTTGTGGCTGAAAGCGAATCGATTGGCCGTAACGAAGTTGCGCCTGCCAGACGCTGGCAAAGGTCGCGAGATTGAGCAACAACAGGGCGACGGGGAAATCGTCGGAAGTCAGATACAGCGCAATATTGCCGATGGCTGCTCCAATGCATAGAACGGCATTTAGCCAGAGAGCATTCCTGGTACTGAGGGGCCGAAATCTGAAAACATTGGTACGGACATGCATAGCGATGGAGCCATCGTGTGGTCACTGCGAACAACCTGCCGTGCAGCATGCAGGTCAATATCCGGCAAGTCATTGAAAGGACCGCCTTGATCTCTAATTCAAGTCTCTTCCGGGAGATTTAACCGTACGTCCTGCACGGTGCTCAGCATTTCAATATTGCTGGCGGTCGTGATCTTACCTCAATGTTCAAAGATTGAACGAGTCGCCCTGACGTTGCGCCGGACGGCTGACCCGTGCGGATGGGTTGCGACTGCGCGCAGGCGGCAGGCCCGGGACACAGCAAGCGCGGGGAGCGTGTTGTTTATAGTGGAGTGGTAGCGGGTTTTTTGGGATCAGTGTGCTGTTTTTCAGTACTGTTTTCAGAGAGCCGGACGCTGTCAGATTATTCAGCGGTCGCAGTGCCTGTGTTGTGTATCAGGCTGGACTCTTGACGAAGATTGCTCCTGACCTGGCTCACAGCTTTCCAGTGCACAGCTCTCCACCCCACAGAGGTAGGCCAGCTTATCCAGCAGTTCCTTTTGCTCAGTGTCGTCCAGCGAAAGCTGGCCGGTGCGTGGGTCGATCAGCTCGAGTTGCCAGGCCATCAGGGTCAGGCAGTGCTCCAGTGTTTGAAGGGCATCGTCCGTCAGGCGCAGCTCGGGGTAGGCAACGCTCAGCATGTGGCGCAATTGCCGGGCGAAATCGGCAGTGCCGGGGATCAGTGCGTCGTCAGCGGTTTGCGCCAGTCTGGACAGGGTGCCTAGCAGGCATTCAACGGCGTCCTGATCGTTGCTGATCATCTCCAGGTGCGCGAGGCATTCCTGGCAGGTGCTCAGCAAAAGCTGCGACTGATCGAAAAAATCGGGATGAATCTGTTGCCACTCTTTGCCGTTCAGCATGGGGAATCTCCATGGACCATGGATCGCTCCAGTGTAGTACCCGGTGCGCATTGCGGAACGTTAATGTGGATACGAAAGGGAAGTCTGTAGGGCGCTTCCGATACTTGTAAAAATGAACGGTAATCTGCTGATGTTTCAAGTACAGGGTCGCGGTCTGGCCGGGGTCCGAACAGGGTAAGTCTGGCGTGCACGACAACGCTTACGCCACCTGCGGCGAAAAGGGACGGCAGGACTGTTCGGGATGGCGACAACGCAAACACGACTCTGACTCCATTCAAATATGAGAATGGTGTCACAATAATGGCTATTGATTGGCGCGAATATCAGGTTGGCCCTGATGGCTGCTAAGGACAACCCTTAGCGTATAGAACGCACGGCGCGTGAGACGGCGCTAGCGGGGGGCTGTTGTTGGTCGGAATGAGTAAAGCTCATTCGCCCATGAGTAAAGCATGATGTTAAAGTGATATCAATGTTGTATTTAACATTTCATCGTCGTTAAGGTCCCGCTGTTTTCAGCCGATAACAACTTCGCAGACTCACTGTGACCCACGCTTCAGGAGCAATAAATGGCTGGCATTCTCGACTCAGTAGATCAACGCACACAACTGGTGGGCGAGAACCGCCTTGAAATCCTCATGTTTCGCCTGGCGGGCCGACAGTTGTTTGCAATCAACGTGTTCAAGGTTCAGGAAGTTCTGCAACTGCCTAAACTGACGTTGATGCCGCAACGCCACTCGTTTGTCTGCGGTGTGGTCAACCTGCGCGGTCAGACCCTGCCGGTGATCGATCTGTCCCAGGCGATCGGGATGAAGCCACTGGTTCCGGGGCCAGGCAGCACCATTATCGTGACTGAGTACAATCGTTCGGTTCAGGCGTTTTTGGTTGGCGGTGTCGATCGCATCGTCAACATGAACTGGGATGCGATCATGCCGCCGCCTGCCAGCGCGGGCCGTCAGCATTACCTGACCGCGATCAGCAAGGTCGACGATCAGTTGGTTGAAGTGATTGACGTTGAAAAAGTGCTCGCTGAAATCGTGCCTTACAACGCCAAGGTGTCCAGCGAAAAGCTCGAGGATCCTGTCCTCGCCGGTGCAGTGGGCCGTGAAATTCTCTTGGTGGATGACTCCAAGGTTGCCCTGAGCCAGCTGCGCGATACGCTGTCCCAGCTCGGTTTGAAATTGCACGTGGCCAGCGATGGCCTCAAGGCGCTGAACATGCTCAAGGCCTGGGCTGACAGCGGTGAGGTCATGACCGAGAAGTTGTTGATGGTGTTTACCGACGCCGAAATGCCGGAAATGGATGGCTATCGCCTGACCACTGAAATTCGTAACGACCCACGCCTGCGCGAGCTGTACGTGGTGCTGCACACGTCGCTCTCGGGGAGCTTCAACGAGTCCATGGTCAAAAAAGTCGGCTGCGACAACTTCCTTTCCAAGTTCCAGCCCGACAAGCTGGTGGATGTGGTTCGTGAGCGTCTGATTATGGTTCAGGGCTGACCAGACCGCCGAACGTGCCAGGCGCAGGCTTGATCTGCGCGCTGGTGCGTTTGTCCTGCCTCGCAACGATCAAGTTCGTATAAGCTTGTCGCCTTCACGATTCCGGCGGTCACAACTCCAGTGATCTCGGTCGAACAAGGAACAGGCCATGTTGCACCTCAGCGCGCTTTATCGTTTCCCGCTCAAATCCTGCAAGGCCGAAGTCTTGCAAGAGGCGTCGTTTGACGAATTGGGCATGACCGGTGATCGACGCTGGATGCTGGTGGATGAAGCCAGCGGCCGCTTTCTGACCCAGCGCGCCTTGCCGCACATGTCTCAATTGTCGGTGCTGTGGAACGCCCAGGGTGGCGTGACACTGGAGGCGCCAGGCTTTGCGGCGCAGGATATTCCTCTTCCTGAAAATCTCGAACAGACCCTGCGCGGCGTTACCGTGTGGCGCGATACATTGCGCGTGCCGGATGCTGGCGACGAGGCGGCTCGTTGGGTCAGCGAATTCATTGGCAAGCCAACGCGTATGGTGCATGTGCCAGCAGATCGTGCGCGCAGCATGCCGAGTGGCTATGGCCGCAACGAAGACCGGGTCGGTTTTGCCGATGGCTTCCCGTTGTTACTGATTGGTCAGGCGTCCCTGGACGATCTGTCGGCGAAGATTGGACGCCCTCAGGAAATGCTGCGTTTCCGGCCGAATCTGGTCGTGGAGGGAGCAGAAGCTTTCGCCGAGGACGGCTGGAAGCGCATTCGTATCGGTGATATCGAATTCCGTCTGCTCAAGGGCTGCTCGCGCTGCATCCTGACGACCATCGACCCAGCCACCGGTGAGCGCAACGCTGATCGCGAGCCTCTGACCACACTAAAGACCTACCGCGAGCGCGAGGGTGACGTCTGGTTCGGGCAGAACATGGTCAATGATGGTCCGGGCATTCTCGAAGTCGGTATGCCGGTGACGGTGCTGGAGTAGGGCGACTCCGTCGCGTTATCGTCCGTTTTTTCATGGTTTTTTCGGAGCCCTGCATGACAACTACCGTTCTGGTGCTGGTCGAAAGCGTCAACGAATATCTACCGATTCTTGAAAACAGTGGCTATCGACTGATCCTCGCGCCGACGCCTGCCAGCCGTGCAGACGCCATCGCGACCCGCAGCGAGGAAATCACCGCGGTGCTGACCCGTGGGCCGCTGGGGTTGTATGCAGATGAAATTGCCGCCTTGCCGCATTTGCAGATTATCTGCGTGCTCGGCGCGGGTTACGAGCATGTTGACCTTGCTGCGGCACAAGCGCGGGGCATCACCGTCACCAACGGTGCAGGAGTTAACGCACCGACGGTGGCGGATCACGCCATGTCATTGCTCCTGTCCATCGTGCGGGACATTCCTCAGGCTGACGCTTCAGTGCGTCGTGGTGAATGGCGCAAGGTGACGCGCCCCTCATTCGAGGGCAAGCGTCTTGGGATTCTGGGCCTCGGTGCCGTCGGCCTGGCTATCGCCCGGCGTGCCACTGGTTTTGGCATCATTATCAGCTATCACAATCGCAAGCCGCGTACCGACGTTGATTTCGACTACTGCGCAACGCCGCTCGAACTCGCCAGTGCTTGCGACTTTCTGATTGTCGCTACGCCAGGCGGTGGTGGTACGCGGCACTTGATCGACAGCAAGGCGCTGGACGCGCTGGGGCCGCAAGGCTTCGTGGTCAACATCGCGCGTGCCAGTGTGATTGATACCGCTGCTCTGGTTGACGCGTTGCAGCAGCAGCGAATTGCCGGTGCGGCGCTGGATGTCTTCGACGACGAGCCGTTGGTGCCCGACGCGCTGAAAGCGCTCGACAATGTCGTGCTGACGCCACATGTGGGTGGTCTGTCGCCGGAGGCATCCGAGGCGACGGTGCAAATGGTCGCGGATAATTTACTGGCGTTCTTTGCGGGTAAGCCCGTGTTGACGCCGGTGCTCGGTTGACCTGAAAGCGCCGTTGGCGCTTTTTTAATCATTAGCCGCCAGGCGCGAATCACTTTTTTAAATCCCCTCAGCGGGCTATCGTCCTGTTCAATGTCCAGTGGATCTACCGAGGATAGTCAGGATGCTGAGCCGTTTGTTGGGGCGAGTATTGCGCGGGCGTGGCGCTTCCGAGAACAAGCTGATCTGGAATCACAAGGCAGTGGCGTTTTCGCCGGTGGTCATTGACGTGCGCAGTCCGGCATTTGTCTCGATGGCACAGATCCCGCTGTCCCACGTCGGTTCGGCCAAGGGCGGTAACCTGTCTCCGCCACTGGAGTGGCAGGGAGTGCCACCCGGCACCCGGGAGTTGGTGCTCGTCATCGAAGATGCTGATGCGCCGTTGCCTTTTGCGTTCGTGCATGCAATTGCCGTGGGGATCTCGCCGGACCTTACAGGTTTGCCGGTCGGGGCCTTGAGCAGTGCTTCACGCGGCCTGCTCACGTTGGGGCTTACTACGTTCGGCAGTGCGACGTATATCGGACCGCAACCCTTGACCGGCCATGGCCCGCATCGCTATAGCTTCCAGTTGCTGGCGCTGGATCGACAACTGCAACTGGACAGCCCGCCCAATCGCAGCCAGTTGCTAAAGGCCATCGACGGCGCAGTGATCGGCCGCGGTCGACTCGACGGGATTCATGAGCGTGCCTGATACCGTGTGCCTGGGGAGCGTCTGTTGCCGGGAGCGCGAATATGCCAGCATTGTCCGCTTGCAGTTACCTGATTGACGCATTCGTGCAGGAATCTTTATGAGCCAGAGCCCGCCGCCAATAGTCGCGCTGCAGATACCCGAAAGCCTCCGTATTGCACCGCGGGTGCTGTGTCATGCCACCAGTCTGCGCAAGGCCACGCGACGCATATCACAGCTTTACGACGCCGTTCTGGCACCCTGTGGTTTGCGCTCGACACAGCGCTCGATTCTGATTCAGGTGGCGCGCAATCAGGCGCCTGCGGTGACTGAGCTGGCGGCCATTCTGGTTATTGACCGTTCTGCGCTGGCGCAAAATCTCAAGCCGCTGGAGCGCGAGGGGCTGATTTCGGTGGAAGTCGACCCGCAAGACAAACGCAGCCGACGGGTGTGTCTGACCCAGGCCGGGCTGGACAAATTACTGGAGTCCCAGGCGCTTTGGGAACAGGCCCAGCTGTGTTTCGAAACCTCTCTTGGTCAGCAACAGGCGTGTGAGCTGCGCGAGCTGCTGGCCAAGGTTGCTGCCCTGGATTATGGCGATGGCGCGCCAGATACACGGCCTGTAGGAGCTGCCGAAGGCTGCGATCGCGGTATACCGGGATGAATGCTTCGCAGCCTTCGGCAGCTCCTACAGAACATGCGAAAAGGACCGTGCTACGGATGCATCGGCGGGATGTACGCCAGGGTTGTACCCAGAATCCACAGCAGGAACAGCACCAGCGGTGTGTGCACCAGTAGCTGCACAAACGAGAACCCGATGAGGTCGCGCGCCTTCAGGCCCAGCACGCCCAGCAGCGGCAGCATGTAAAACGGGTTGATCAGGTTCGGCAGCGCTTCAGCAGCGTTGTAGATCTGTACCGCCCAGCCCAGATGGTATTCAAGGTCGTTGGCGACCTGCATCACATAGGGTGCTTCGATGATCCATTTACCACCGCCCGAAGGAATGAAGAAACCCAGAACTGCCGAGTACACGCCCATCAACAGCGCGTAGGTGTCATGGGAGGCAATGCTGGTGAAGAAGGTGGAAATATGGTGCGCCAGGGTCTGCGCGTCGGTGCCTTTGACGGTGGTCATCAACGCTGCGATCGAGCCGTATAGCGGGAACTGGATCAGCACGCCGGTGGTGGTCGGTACTGCTCGCGTCACTGCATCAAGGAAGCTGCGCGGACGCCAGTGCAGCAATGCGCCGACCATGATGAACAGGAAGTTGTAAGTATTCAGGCCTGAAATCGCGGTAATCGCCGGTTTGGTGGAGAACTCGTTGAAGATCCATCCTGATGCAAGTACCACCATCAGAATGATCAGCAACGGGCTGTATTCCAGCCATTCGCCCGGACGGGTGCGAGCAGGCAGCTCTGGCATGCTGAACGACGGATCGACGCCGCAGGCCTTTGCATCTTTGGCGCTGTTCGGGCCCGGTGCCGTGGCGTAGGCAACCACCAGGGAAACGACGACCAGTGCCGCCAACAGAACGCCGGACTGCCAAAGGAAGATAGTTTCGGTGAAGGGGATCACGCCGGTAATTGCCAGGATCGAGGGTGGCAGGCTTCCGGGGTTGGCTTGCAATTGCGCGGCTGAGGATGAGAGCCCCAGCGCCCATACCGCACCTAGCCCGAGATAAGCCGCTGCACCTGCGGCGCGATAGTCCATGCGCAGGTCGGTGCGGCGGGCGAGGGCGCGCACCAGCAGGCCGCCGAATACCAGCGACAGCCCCCAGTTGAGCAGTGACGCGACCATGGAAATCAGCGCGACCCAAGCCACGGCCGAGCGACCGTTTTTAGGGATGCGTGCCAGCCGGTCGATGAGTTTTACTGCGGGAGGCGAGCTGGCTACCACATAGCCGCCAATGACCACGAACGCCATTTGCATGGTGAACGGAATCAAACTCCAGAACCCATCACCGAACGCCTTCGCTGCGTCGGCAGGTTTGGCGCCCATGGCCAGAGTGGCAACCGTGACGATGACCACCGCGAGCGCAGCGAACACCCAGGAATCGGGAAACCAGCGCTCCGCCCATTTGGCGCAGCGCAAGGCAAAACGGGCAGAGCGGCTATCTTCGATATCAGCGGCCACAGGGATGTCCTCTTGTATTTATTATTGATAGTTGAATCGTTGCCGCATACCCACTGTAGGAACTGCCGAAGGCTGCGATCGCGGGTGTCAGTCATTCCGCGATCGCAGCCTTCGGCAGTTCCTACAGTGGGTATGCGGTTAAAACGCTTGGCTACAGATCAGAAACTCATCTCGACCACATCATCCGGCACGATCAATTTACCAGCGGTCTTGGCGATGATCTCTTCGACAGTCACACCCGGTGCGCGCTCGCGCAGGATGAATGCGCCATTCTCGATTTCCAGATAGGCCAGATCAGTCAGCACCTTGCGAATGCAACCAGCGCCGGTCAGTGGCAGGCTGCAGCGGGGGAGCAGTTTGGATTCGCCGTCCTTGGAGGCGTGAGTCATGGTCACGATGATGTTGTCGGCCCCGGCCACAAGGTCCATGGCACCGCCCATGCCTTTGACCAGTTTGCCGGGGATCATCCACGACGCAATGTTGCCTTCCACATCGACTTCGAAAGCGCCGAGAACGGTGAGGTCCACATGGCCACCGCGAATCATTGCGAAGGACTGCGAGGAATCAAAAATCGATGCGCCGATGCGTGCAGTAACGGTCTGCTTGCCAGCGTTGATCATGTCGGCATCAATGGTTTCCTCAGTGGGGAATTCGCCCATGCCCAACAGGCCGTTTTCCGACTGGAGCATGACATCGATGTCGGTGGGGACGTAGTTGGCCACAAGGGTCGGAATGCCGATCCCGAGGTTCACGTAGTAGCCATCTTTGAGTTCGCGTGCGACGCGCTGAGCCATTTGTTCGCGGGAAAGTGCCATGGTCTGAAGTCTCTTTGTTGTTTTTGTGCCGCTGCCTGTGCGAGACAGCATCCGGAGCCGGCTTGCGTCAGGCTTTTCTGACGGTGCGCTGTTCGATGCGCTTCTCGAAAGTGCCGAGAATGACCCGGTCAACATAAATACCTGGCGTATGAATCTGCGAAGGCAGCAGCACACCAGGCTCAACAATCTCTTCGACTTCGACCACGGTGATCTTGCCCGCTGTGGCTACGACCGGGTTGAAGTTCTGTGCGGTATGACGATAGATCACATTACCGAAATGGTCGGCTTTCCAGCCTTTGACGATGGCGAAATCGCCAGTGATGGCCTCTTCGAGGATCACGTTGCGCCCATTGAACTGGCGGGTTTCCTTGCCTTCTGCCACGGGAGTGCCGTAGCCAGTAGCGGTGTAAAAGGCTGGAATACCGGCACCGCCTGCGCGCATTTTTTCCGCGAGGGTACCTTGGGGGGTGAGTTCGACCTCCAGTTCGCCACTGAGCAACTGACGTTCGAAGAGGGCGTTCTCGCCGACGTAGGAGGAGACCATTTTACGAATCTGCCGGTCTTCGAGCAGGATGCCCAGGCCAAAGCCGTCAACGCCGCAGTTATTGGAAACCACCGTCAGGCCTCTGACGCCCATACGTTTGATTTCAGCGATGAGATTTTCCGGGATGCCACACAGGCCGAAGCCGCCACACAGCACCGTCATGTTGTCGGTCAGCCCGGCGAGGGCTTCCTGATAAGTCGCTACTCGCTTGTCGAGTCCAGCCATGATTGATCCGCCTTTTATAGTTGTGATCGACGGTCTGGCCGTCGGGGGAGCGTTGGCTCATCTTCTCTCGGAGGCAGTGATTTGTTAATTTTGTTTTTCTGATCAATTAATAAGAAAAGCAAATATATGAACGTCAAACAGCTAAGGGCGTTTCTGGCCGTGGCGCAGCATTTGAGCTTCGCTCAGGCAGGGGAGCGGCTGCATGTGTCGCAACCCGCGTTGAGTCTGACCATCAAGAGTCTGGAGGATGACCTGGGCGGGCAGTTGCTCAGCCGTACTACGCGCACGGTCAGCCTGACGCCGGAGGGCGAAACCCTGCTGCCGCTGGCCCGGCAACTGCTCGCTGACTGGGACAACGCCGAAGAACTGCTGCGTCAGCGTTTTACGCTGCAACTGGGCAAAGTGTCGGTGGCCGCCATGCCGTCGTTTGCCGGTAATTTGCTGCCCGGTGCGCTGAAGGTTTTTCGCAGCCGCTACCCACGCGTCAACGTGGCCGTTCATGACTTGATCAACGAAGAAGTGCTGGAGATGGTGCGTCATCGCCGGGTCGAACTGGGTATCGGCTTTGAACCGGAGTCCAGCAACTCCCTGGTGTTCACGCCTTTTTATACCGATCGCTTTGTCGCCGTGGTGCCGTTGGACTCGCCCATGGCACAGCGTCAGCAAGTGACATGGCAAGAGTTGCTGCAGGAGGACTTCATCGCCTTGCAGCGCCCATCGGCAGTGCGCTTGCTGCTGGAACATCATCTACAGGCCCGACACGGCAAACTTTCCGTGGCGTTTGAAAGTCACCAGCTTTCAACGATTGGTCGCATGGTCGCCAGTGGTCTGGGCGTCAGTGCGGTGCCCTCGCTCTGTATCCAGCAAATGCACGAACTGGGCGCCCGTTGCATCGCTTTGGCAGAACCGACGATAGAGCGCCCGATTGGCCTGATGATGCTCGCTGACCACAAGTTGTCTGCCGCTGCGCAGGCCCTGCGTGAGGTGCTGATCGAGTACGCACAATCCCAGGTTCCGGGCTTGGTGGGTGTCTAGCTCAAGGGGGGTGTTCAATCGTCAGGCGTTGAAACTGTCACAAACTTCACATTTGCAAGCAAAGCGTTACGGTATCGTGTCGGGTAATTACAACTAAATGTTTCCGTGGTGATACGACTGCGGAACCGACGATAAGGAAGAGCGCCTTGGATGTATCTTCTGCTGCCTGGCTTGTGCACGATACCCGCCTGATTATTTGTTGCCTGGTCGCGATTGCCACGATTATCGTGCTGATCAGTGCCACTAAACTTCCTCCTTTTCTCTCGATTCTGATCGGCACATTCATTGCCGGTATCGGGGCGGGCCTGCCTGCTGAAGAAGTCGCCAAGGCCTTCAGCAAAGGGGCGGGTGGCATTCTGGGCGAGGCTGGCCTGATCATCGCCCTGGGTGCCATGCTCGGCGCGTTGATGGCGGAGTCGGGCGCAGCTGACCGGATTGCCACGACGCTATTAGGGTTTGGCAAAGGGCGTTCATTGCCCTGGGTGATGGCGCTGGTGGCGATGGTCATTGGCCTGCCCTTGTTCTTCGAAGTCGGCCTGGTACTGATGGTGCCGATCATCTTTGTCATGGCCCGACGTTCTGATCAGCCTTTACTGAAAATCGCGATTCCGGCCCTTGCTGGCATGACGACGTTGCACGCGCTCATGCCGCCGCATCCGGGACCATTGATCGCAGTCAGCGCGTTGCATGCCGACCTTGGGCTGACCATGCTGCTGGGTTTTTGCATTGCAGTCCCGGCAGTGATTCTCGCCGGTCCGCTTTACGGCAACTGGTTGTCCAGACGCATGGACATCAAGGAACCGGCTGAGTTGGGCGAGCTGTTTTCGGCTAAGCCGGACGTAACCCGTCAGCCGGGGTTCGGAATTTCGCTGCTGATTATTCTGCTGCCGGTGATCTTGATGCTGGGCAGTACGCTGGCCAAGATATTGATGGACCCGCACAGCTCGCTGGCGTTGACCCTGAAGTTTCTCGGCGAACCCCTGGTCGCGTTGAGCATTGCGGTGATTGCGGCGGTGGTTTGTCTGGGCTGGGCCAATGGCCTGACGCGCGATCACGTGAATGGCACGCTGCGCAAAAGCCTTGCACCGATTGCCGTGCTGCTGTTAACCATCGGTGCGGGAGGCGGTCTCAAGCAGACGTTGCTCGACGCCGGAGTGAGTCAGACCATCAGTAAAGTGGCAGAGGGCGCACATATCCCGTATCTGCTGCTGGCCTGGCTGATCGCCGTAGCGTTGCGTCAGGCCACGGGCTCGGCGACCGTCGCAACCACTACGACCGCTGGCATTCTTGCGCCGATGATGGCGGGCCTGGCTGCGACGCAGAGTTCATTGGTGGCACTGGCGATTGGCGCAGGTTCAGTGTTCTTCTGTCACGTCAACGACGCAGGTTTCTGGATGGTCCGCGAGTATTTTGGTCTTCAGTTGAAGCAGACTATTTGGGTCTGGTCGGTACTCCAGACCATTGTTTCGGTAGTGGGTTTGGTGGGGACGCTGCTGTTGTGGTGGTGGTTGACGTAGGGCTGCTGCGGTCTCTGTGGGAGCGGTGCTTGCAGGCACATTGGTGTATCAGGCATATCGTGTAATCGTTCATCGCGAGCAAGCTCTGCTCCCACAGGGTTCTGTGTGATTGCACGAACCTTATAGTCCACTGCTATCCAGCGATCACACTCACAGGTAAATCCATGCCAGACCGCGAAATCATCATTCCGCCCTCCATGCGCAATATCGTTGAGCGTGCGGGGTATGTTCCGGCGGTCAAGGTTCAAGGCACGCTGTATTGTGCGGGCCAGATTGGGCGTACGCCCGAACTTGAAGTCATTCATGACCCTGAACAGCAATTCATTGCCTGCTGGGAAAACCTGCGCACGGTGCTCGCCGAGGGCGGTTGCAGCTTCGAGGATGTGGTGGAGATGACCACCTATCACGTGGCGATGAGCGAGCACATGGCTGTTTTCCGTGACGTCAAAGAGCGTCTGTTTCCCCGTGGGCTTTGTGCCTGGACGGCCATCGGCGTATCGGAACTGGCGGTTCCGGGGCTTCTGCTTGAGATCAAGTGCATCGCCGTTCAACGCGATCAGAAACCAATGATCCAATAGACCGAACTCTCGGGACAAAGCTGCTGCCGAAACAGGGTCAATCATCAAATGATCCTGTGAGGAAGTCATGAGCACACGACCTGTAGACAGCCATCCAGCGCAAGCCCCTGATCTCAAACCCGGTGAGTCCGACGGGAAATCCAGCGCCGACGATAACGATGTTCGCGATGCGGATATCAATGAAGTCGAGCCCAATGACCCTGATGTAGCGGGCGATGACGCCTCAGACAAGCCGAGCTGAGGCGGGCACTATGGGCAACGTGGTTACCGCTCGTGATCTGGCGGTCGATCTGAAGCAGGGCGACGACGTTGCCTTGTTCAAATGGTTTATCGCCAGTTTTCTGATGGGTAAGCGTATTCAGGCTGACATTGCTGCGCAGGCGTACCGGGTGATTGTCGATCAACATGGATGTGATACCCCCCGCAAGCTTGCGAGCAAGTCCCACCGTCAATTGGTGGCAATGCTCGGCGAAGCTCATTATGTGCGCTACGACGAATCCACCGCCACGCGCCTTGCCGCGTTGGCGAAAAAACTCACCGAGGAATATGCCGGGAAGATTGCGCAAGTCGCTGCTCGCAGTGACAGTCGGGCAGATTTCGAAAAGCGTCTAGGTGAATTTGACGGCGTAGGCCCCAAGACCATCGAGATCTTCATGCGCGAAGCCGGTGAGGTTTTGTATTGACCTTGGTGCATCTTCGATAACACGGTCAGTGGGCACGCAGCTCACGATGCGTTGCTACTGCGCAGGCTGCTGTCCTGACTGGACGCTGGTTGTTTCGCGGGTAGAGTGTGCTGCATCGCCGCGTTTGCTGGGGCCGCCCCGGATTTCAGCAACGCCTGAATCGCCTGACTGTAGGCTTGGCGCCCGATCCGCATGCTGTTGTTGTGAGTCCCTCCGGGCACCAGCAAGAGTTTCTTCGGCTCTTGAGCGGCCGCAAACAACTCTTCGCTGAAGCGAGGGGGGACATAACGGTCATCCGTGCCGTGCACGATCAGCAGCGGCATGTGAATGTCGGCGATCTTGTCGATGGAGTCGAATTTCTGCGACAGCAGCCAGCGTACCGGGAGCGAGGTGTAATCATTGGCGACTGCGGTAGCGACATCGGCCAGGGTGGTAAAGGTGGATTCGATGATAAGCCCGCGAGCCTCAGCCGGTTGCGTGCCGTCCCGCGTATCGCGGCCCAGTTCGGCGGCCAGATCCACGGCTACCGCACCACCCAGTGAATGCCCGTAGATCAGGCGACGGCTGGCGTCGGGCTGTAGGAGCTTGAGGCGTTCCCAGGCAATTCGCGCATCTTCATACACGGTGCTCTCTGACGGCAAGGAGCCACGACTTTCGCCGAAACCGCGGTAATCGATGGCCAGTACCGAGAAGCCCAGGGCGTGCAGTTCTTCGATACGAAACAACTGACCGGTCAGGTTCCAGCGCGATCCATGCAGATAAAGCACGGCGGGAGCATCTTTGCGGTTGGCGGGCCACCACCAGCCGTGAATGCTTTGCGACAAACCGAATTGCGGGGCTTTGAGCTCCAGCTCTTGCACGTTGGCCGGCAGCCCGCTGTACCAGCTGGCAGTGCCTGGCTCGATGCGGAATACCAGTTCGCGCTCCGTGTGCTGCAGTACGGAGCAGCCTACGGGTAGGCCAATGATGAACATCAGCATGCAGGTCCAGGTGAGCCAGCGCGCCCTGATACGAGCCAGAGAAAAAATGGCCATGGATTACTTCCCCCGACTTTCAAGCTAAAGGCTGACTGTAACGACGTTGTCATGATACCGATTGTTTGATCGGTTACAGGATATTGCGGACCCGGCCGGTCATATTTCAGGGGCGGAAGTGATCGCTGATCAGACCTATCAATATGTCGCAGGCGGCGCTTGCCTCTCCCGCAGCCTTGACCAGTTGCAGGCGGTGCAGTGGCAATGGCGGCAAGCCTTCTTCCGCACCGAGAATACGCATCTGTGCACTGACCCGGCTGCGGTCGATGATACCGACCGCCATGCCTGCGCAAATTGTTGTTTCCAGTGCGCTGGAGCCTGCCGACATGACCACCGTGCGCCACGCGCGGCCGATCCGGCTCAGGGCGTCGACCGCTACGCTGCGGTAAGGGCAGCCTTCGCCATGCAGCGCCAGTGGCACGGCCTTGTCGGCACGTAGCTGATAGCCAGGGGCAGCTACCCACACCGGCTCAGTGGTGCCAAAAGTTTTCAGCGGTTGATCCGGGCTGCTCGCATCAATGGGGACTACCAGCAGGGCCAGATCCAGTTGACCCCGTTGCAGTTGATCAATAAGTCGGCCGCTGGACGCGGTTTCAACTTCGAGTTCGATCTGCGGATAGCCGCTGGTCAGTGGCGCCAGAGTGCTATGCAGCAAGGCTGCCGCATACTCTTCGGAAATACCCAGTCGTACCCGGCCGCTGATCGTCGGCGAGCGGAAACCTGCGAGCAGCTGATCGTGTGCCTGTAACAGTTCGGCGCTTTGCAAGGCGAAACGCCGACCCAGAGGCGTCAGCGTAACGTTCTGATTGTCCCGTTCCAGCAATCGCCCACCGGTAATCTCTTCCAGACGCCGTATGTGCAGGCTTACCGCCGAAGGGCTGCGGTTGAGAAAGGTGGCTGCCGCAAGGAACTGTTCGAAACGGACTACGGCCTGGAAGGTGCGCAGCAGATCAATATCCAGCGTGCTTTGCATGATTTATAAATCCTGCATCATTAATGCTGATCATTTCGTTTGATTGAAGTACCTGGCCATTCTTACCATCAGGCTTATTCAATGCAACAGGGGATGCCAGATGAACGGCCAGACGGTAGAAATATCGGTTCAAACAGCTCAGCAGCAAGTAAGAGCGGTTTCTGGATCCCGTTGGGTAAGCAGTTTGCTATTAGCCGCGATGGTGCTGAGCTGGAGCTCCGGGTTCATCGGCTACCGTTATGCCTCCGAGCACAGCGGTGTCATGCTGGTGACGTTCTGGAGGTTTGTGCTGATGGCGTTGTTACTGTGCCCGCTGGTGCTGGGTTCGTTGCGTCAGCTCAACTGGCGGGTAGTGCGGCAGCAGATGCTGGTAGGGCTTTTTGGTATTGCCGGTTTCATCGCAGCGATTGCACTGTCTATCGAGCTAGGTGTGGCGCCGGGGACCAGTTCGCTGATTGCCAACTTGCTGCCACTGAGCATTGTGTTGTCCGCAGGGCTGATTCCCGGGCAGCGCACCCGTGGCTGGCAATGGGTAGGGGTTGCGCTGTGCATTGTCGGGATGTTGATTGCTAGTGCTGCGAGTATCGAGCTATCCAGTGCGCCGCTCTGGGCGTACGGCTTGCCGGTGTTGGCGGTGCTGTCGTTGACGGCTGCGACGATTTATCAGAAAAAGTCCGCTGCAGTCCCGGTTCCTGCGTTCACTGCATTGTTTATCCAGGCAGTGGCCACCTTGCCCGTTTTCGCCGCGCTGGCGATGTGGGAGGGCAGCATCGTGCCGGTGATGGTCAGCGATTTCGGCCTGGCCGTGTTGTGGCTGGTCATATTCGCCACCTTGGGCGGCTACGGCTTTTATTGGCTGTGTGTGCAGCGTTTCAATGTCCAGACCGTCAGCGGTGCGTTGTTTCTAACACCGCCAGCAACGATGCTGTGGGCTTTTGTGCAGTTTGACGATCCTCTGCATGGCGCTGCTCTGCTGGGCGTCGCCCTGACCTTGATCGGTCTGCCGTTCTTGCGCAGGCGCTGACGTCGGCGCATAAAAAAGCCGCCTGCCCTTGAGGGGAGGCGGCCTGGGCCTGATCCGTTACATCAGGATCGCAATCAGGATGATGACCGGGATCGGAACACCGAGTAACCACAGCAGGATGGAAGGCATAGTCGTTCTCCTTGGCTTAAAGAGCCGTTGTTCTAGTAGTGGTGTAAGCGCTGTCGTCCAGATAGGTCACAGCGTCGCGACGACGGCCGCCGTAAATCGCAGCGAAGCTTGCGAAGAACGCACCGCAAAGCAGCGAGACGAATGTCCACAGTGCAGTCATTGCGGCGACTTTGGCGGCGGTATCAGCAGCTTCCTGTGCAGCTTTTTTGGCATCTTCAAGTGCCTGACGAGCCTGGCCATAAACCTGGTCGACACGACGCTCGGCATCCGCTTGGCTGAGGTTGGTACGCTGAGCAATCATCTGCGCCAGATAGGTACGATCTTCAGCACTCATTTGCCCATCGTTGCTCAGGGTGCGGCTGAAGATGCGCAGCACTACGCCATGCGCAGCGTCATCACTGACGGCAGCGGGGCGATCATCGCGGAACAGGCTGTCAATGTAATAGCCGTAGTCCTGACCACTGGCGTTACTGTTGCTGGCAGCGCTGCCTGCGACCTGAGTCACGGCACCTGCAGCACCGGAAGCCACGCTGGCACCCGCCTGAACGCCACCCCCGATAATGCTGCTGACCGAGCTGGCAATCAGCGTTGCGGCTACCAGTGTCGCGATGGCCCACGACAGGAAGCCGTGAGCGGTGTCGCGAAAATACACCTCATCACCATGCAGATTGGCCCATTTCACCCGCAACCTGCCGGCGAGGTAACCACCCAGCCCTGAGGCGACGATCTGGGTCAGCGCCAACCAGACGACCGTCGATATACCCAGGCTCTTTGCGCTCATGCCTTCATTGGCCCACGGCGACACCGCCGAAAAGCCCAAGCCGAAGCCCAGCAATATAAGGATTAAGGAAAGCGCAGCGGCACCGGCGGCACCAGCAAAGATTGCCCCCCAGGACACACCTGAGTGATTGGAGGAATCTTGCGCGGCAGAGGGGAAAGTATCAGCGGATGAAATCATTATTTTTCTGCTCCATGAAGGATTTTGTTACAGCCTCCCTCAAACAGTTGCAGTGGTTATGCCAGAAGCTGAATTAAATTAAATCCTATTTGATTCATTGGGTTAGAGAAAAACAGTGTTTTTTGATTCATGCATTTTGCAAGGCGCGAGCGTTTATTACAGGCGTTCTGCATGAAGCAGGAATTATTGATGCATCAAGGAGTTGCGTTATTTTCTTGAAGTGCAGGAAGCGTAATAACCTGCAGGTCAACGTTGTTAACTGTTCACCGGTTCTTCTTCGTTACACGTATGCGGTCAGGTGGTTTCAGTGACGGATTTTTGTCAGTGCCAGTCGTGCAGGGATGGATAGTTCGCATATAGTATTCAAGCGCTTGTTATTTTCATTCTTCAAGAGGTCACTGCCCCATGTTCTTGAACCGCCCCCTGGAAGAAAAAGACATCCCCACCGTGTGTGCCTTGCCACAAAACGTCGATGAACTGTTTTACATGTTTCCGCGCGCGACCTGGCCGCTGACGCCTCCACAATTGATCGACGCCTTGCATAATCATTCTGATTCGACGGTGATCGAAATGGATGGCGAGGTGGTGGGGTATGCCAATTTCTCACGCTGTGATTTCCGTGGTCGTTGTTCTTTAGGCAATGTCATCATTTCACCCAAGGCGCGCTCGCGAGGGGTAGGGCGCTATCTGATCGGGTGCATGATGGAATTGGCTTTTGACAAGCATGAGGCTAGCGAAATGACAGCATCGTGCTACAACCATAATGTGCCGGGTCTGTTGTTTTATCCCAAGCTTGGCTTTCGGCCCTATGCCATCGACGAGCGACGTGACAAGCAGGGTGGACGAGTGGCGCTGATCCATTTGCGTTTGCCGCGTAATGATGGCTGAAGACGACATTGTCCGTCAGTCGCTAAACCGGGGCTGACGGGCATAGGTAACCCATGCGCAGGCGGTATTATTGATACAAGTCATGTACAGGGAGTGATGAAGGTAGTTAAGTGAAACGTTTCTTCTGTTGTATATAAGGTTTGCTTCTTTGCAGGCTAAAAAAGAGCATTGAAATCGTTATTGCTTCACCGTGGTGCGAGGCGTATAAATAATCAGCCCCTCACTTAATTGACGACAGTTGTCTGGCGATAGTGAAGACCGGTGTCGCCTTTATGTGTATGTCCATCGTGGCAGGATTTAGCCACGCGTAAGATGAAAAAGGAGAAGGACATGATTGCGTATAGACTTTCCACCCTCGAACTAAGAAGTATTGTCGAGAGTGCTTTTCTGCCCCTGCGTTGCACGTGCACCGTATCGCCTGATTCCGCAATGACCGTACAGATAGTCGACCCTCATTCTGAGCGGGTGGAGCTGTTAGTCACGGGGATCTCTCTGGACCGCCTCAACACGACGCGCGACATATCCGAGCTGGTCGCGGAACTGCGCTACGATCTGGCGCATACCCGTCACCATCACGCCAAGGCCCGTATCGCTGTCTGAACGCGTCAGGTGAATGTGTCTTGAGGTCACAGCTGGCTAAGCCGCCTTGTCGGACTTTATCAAAGTCTTGAATGGCGGCTTTTATATGCCCGAAATTTAACTCAGGTAGACGTATGGGGGGCAGGTTGCCTGAATGCAAAAGATCAAGTTTGGTCAGCATGCTTTTTTCATCATGCAAGTTTAATGTTTTTCAAAGTATTAAAATTTTAGCATTTCAATGATATAGCTTTTCTCCCGCGCACGCCGGTGCACGGGAGAAGTATGTTGTACGATAACTTAGTGAAGGGATCGACGGTGTTCGTTCTCAAACAAAAGCCTGAAAGGTTGTTCACCGGTGCCATTCATTCCGCTGCCGTTGGTTTCGAAATAATCCCGTATCGGCCCAGCCTCGATGTTCCCTTCCAGCGCCACCCTGATTACTGCTGACTTGAGTAAATAGTCTGGCACTTCCCCCAGGATGGTCAGCTCTCGCAAGGTTCGCCCGTCCTGCTCCACGGTCGCCAGTCTGACGCGGCAGGTTGCCTGCATCGGCACCGGGCCAAACAGGGTGTCGCGTGAGTAATCGATCTCGGCAATGCCTGAGCGGTTGTTTTTTCCGGCGTTCATATTGACCTCTACATCCATCAGGCTTGTTGGCTTCTGTAGACATTGATACCTGTTGCGACGGATAAGTTCTGCCGTTGCAGATCAAGGTGTGCACCGCTCATCGGACATCAGCTGACAATGGATAGGTGGGTGCAGTAAATCCAAGCGTCGCCAAGATGCTGGCGCTCTCTTTTCACGCGCGGGTGAGCGAGGGCATTGATAATTAAATGAGTGTAAATTCTCATGGTCGGTATAAATACTGGCTGTTTAACGTCGTCAAAAAATAATCAGTATTTAAATCAATATCTTGGAGTTGCAAAATATAGATTTCTGATAATAATCAGAAAATTGACACGGTGACTGATGTTTGAAATTATTCGTTCACCCCTGCGGTGTTCATTTAAGTCTCCTTCCTTCGCTTCCTCCTCACCCTCAGGACAGAACCCCTGCGGTAGCGTTGTCTTACAACGACTTCGTCGTTATTGCTGACAAGCGTCTAACTGCGCCCCACTCAAACCTGCGTCCCGGCTATCAAGTCAGGGGTTCCAGCTGTGTACGTTCTAAATGTCGTACTGCCCACGCGGGTATCAACCGTTTGAATCAACCCACTGCCCGTTTTGTTAAACGCGATCTCACGCATCGATTGATTAAAGGAGCCTCACTATGCTTAGAGACTATCTGGAAACCAGCTGCGGCTGTGTCGTGGCGGGGGCTGGGCCTGCGGGCATGGGGCTTTTGTTCAACGCTCTGAAGAGCGGAACACTGCCCGATCTGGCGCGCGACGGGCTGATTATCGTCGACTCCAGTGCCAGCCCGGGGACAGGCAGCCTGGGTGATTATCGAATCACCGCCAACTCGGTGGGCGATGTCTTTCTCGACTGTCTGCGTGACCCTGCGCTGCGAGATGTCTTCGGCCCACTGGAGCATTCGCCCACTTACTGGCGGATTCGTCGCCAGGCGCATAGCGCGCCGCAGTTGTCAGATGTCGGTGAGTTGCTGGCAGAGGCGTCGAAGCTGATGCTGGATTTTATTGTCCAGCGCTACGGCGTGAAATTGTGGCACAGCACTACCGTGACCGAGGTGGTCCGGGAGGGCGATGAATTCGTGGTCTGGGTCGAGAACGAAGGACGCACACGCCGCATCCGCAGCAGAACCCTGGTATTGAACTTCGGTGGTCAGCAGAATCCTGACTATTTGCGCGAAGGTCTGGCTGATCAAGGGCTGACGTTGCCTGCGTCGATCCCCATCATGAGCTCCGACATGTTACTGCGCATGAATGCGGTGCAGCTGCGTGAAGTGTTCGCCCCGGCTTTGGCGGCATCAGGCAGGATTACCGTGGTCGGCGGGTCTCACAGCGCTTTTTCCATGCTGGAAAACCTGGCTGATGCTTTGGAGTTCGCAGGTCTCAAAGAGATCACTCTGGTGCATCGGTCTGCCATCCGTCTTTTCTTCGAGAGTGCTGAGCTTGCGGTGGCTGCGGGTTATGCCTTTCATCCGGTGCGTGATGTGTGTCCGGTATCCGGGCGGGTCAATCGCTCCAGCGGTTTGCGTTACAGGGCTCTCGATATAGGGCGCGAAGTGCTGGCCCGTGGCTGGGCAGGGAAAACCGGAGTCAGGGTCTGCGCTCATCAGGTTCAAGGAGGGGCACCGGGAGAATATGAGCAGGCGGCTCAGGCGCTGACTGAATCCAGTGTTGTCGTGCAATGCACCGGGTACCAGCCTCGCTTGCCGCTCTTCAGCGACCCGGATGGTATGCCAATCACGTTGCGTCAGGTGAAAGGTGGTATTGATTCTGATCTGTCGGGTTGCCCCCTGGATGCGACGGGGCAGCGGATGCATGGCCTGCACCTGTTCGGGATCGGGGCAGGCCTGGCGGCTGATGAACGCCTGGGTAGCGAGCCGTCATTCGATGGACGGATTTACGGCGTCTGGCAATTTCATAATGATGCGTCCCGATCAGTGATCGAGGCGCTCATGACGCGCTTGCATCAAGCCCCAGCGGAAACGGCGAGCCATGATCGCAGCCTGGCGCAGCGCTTGCCGTTTCTGTTTCCGGAGCTGGTCGCAGCGCAAGGCTGACAGTGCCATCGGCAAAAATCTACCATTTGTAACTCACTGAACTGACCACGCTACGTTCGTCACCGTAGCGGCAGGAGTTCGCGCAGTAGATGTAGCGCTCATTGCTGAGGTTCTGCGCTCTTACGCTGACTTGCCAGTTGGCGTCCACTTCGTAGCTGACTCTGGCATCAAACAATGTGTAAGCCGGAATCTTGCGGTCGCTGATGCTGGGCGTGGTGTGTGTGGTGCCGTTGTAGCGGGTGCCAGAGCCGACGGTCACCTTGGGCAGACCGAGTGCGGCGAGGCGGTAATCGAGCCAGAGTGCTGCGCTGTGATAAGGCGTCCCTTCAATACGTGAGCCCTCCAGGCTCTGATCGTTGTCGGCAATGATATGGGCGTCGGTGTAAGCATAAGACGCGTTCAGGGCCAGCATCGGTGTCAGTTGTGCCTTGGCTTCAAGCTCGAAGCCTTTACTGCGCTCCTTGCCGGTTTGCTCATCGAAGTCCGAGCCGGGGATGGAGGTGATGACGTTTTTTTGCGTCAACTGATAAACAGCGGCGCTGATCATGATTTCGCGACCCGGAGGCTGGTAGCGGATGCCGATTTCGTACTGCTCGCCTTCGGTGGGCAAGAATGCCTTGCCTTCGCTATCGGTTCCGGCCGAGGGCAGGAAGGACTGGCTGTAGCTTATATAGGGCGCCAGACCGTTGTCGGCCAGGTAAACGAAGCCAATACGGCCGGTCGTCTTGTTGTCGCGAACCTTGGCCCGGGACTGATTGCTGTAGTTCAGTGTGTTGTTTTCGGCCCAATCCTGGCGTAGCCCGAACAGCCCGACCCAATGCTCGTCAAACTTGACCTGCTCCTGCAGGTAGACCCCGAACTGCTCGCTGTGCAGATCCGAGCCGCGATCGGTGGCGGTGTTGACTTGCGGCAAATTGCCGTAAACCGGGTTGGCCAGGTTCAATGCCGGTGCATTGCCGCTGAAGCGATGGCTGTCATAGGTCTTGCGGTAAAGGTCCACGCCACCCAGCAGCGTGTGCTGCCAACGACCACTGTCGATATTCCATTGCACGCTGGTGTCACTGGTCCAGCCGGTGGATACATCTTCGCGAGAATTATAGGTGCGTGACAGGCTGGAGAGATTCGGTCCGGTGATACGGCTACTGTTCAGGGTGATGTAGTCGTAGTCGGCGCGGGATTCGTAATAGCGCAAGGCATGGCGCAACTGCACGTCGTCGCCCAGGTGGCGCTCGAACAGATACCCGAAGGTTTGCAGCGTGCCATCGTAGTCGTCGTATCCGGGCTCGCCCGGGAACAGATCGTAAGGCACTTTGTAGCCCGGCGTAGCGCTGAAGGTGGTCAGGTTGTACTGGATGGGCGGCGTCAGGGTTGTCTGTGTCCGCTGGTGGGTGGCGAGCAGCGTCAGGCGAGTGTCGTCGTCGATTTGCCAGGTCAGGGCCGGAGCGATGTATTGCTTGTCGTCATCAATTTCGTCGAACTGCGTACCGCTGTCACGCCACAGGCCTGTCAGGCGATAGCTGAAGCGACCTTCAGTATCGAGTTGGCCGCTATGGTCGGTGGAAATCTGTTTACGGTTGTTGTTGCCATATTCGACGTTGATTTCGTGCAAGGGCTCCAGCGTCGGTCGTTTGCTGGTGGTATTGACTATCCCGCCAGGCGCGAGCTGGCCATAGAGTACGGAAGACGCGCCCTTGAGAACCTCTACACGTTCGAGACCATAAGGTTCCTGCCCACCCTCAAACTGGGTGCTCTGCATCTTCATCCCGTCGCGCAACACGCTGCCGGTGCGCGGGCCAATATCGAAGCCCCGCAGCCGATAGTCGTCGGCAACCCGGCTGTAACCATTTGGCTGACTGACCAGCCCGGCGGTGTAGTTGAGGACATCGGCCAGACTGTCGTGCTGGCGTGATGTCAGCTCTTCGCGAGTGATGACCGAGATGGATTGAGGTGTTTCCCGCAACGGCGTATCAGTCTTGCTCATGGTGGCGCTGTTGGTCGCCACTTTGCTATGGGCCGGGCCCCACGCATCCTGGCCATAGCCCTGGCCATTGACGTTGATGTCTTCCAGCTCTACTGCCTGACTGGCCACAACCGGCTCGATGCTGAAAGTCCCGCTCGCGGTGGTGTGCAGTCGCAAGGGCAAGCCTTGCAGGACCTGACTTAATGCTTGCTCGGTGCTGTATCGGCCATTGAACGCGGGTGCGCGCAGGTCGCGGGTCAGTTGCGCATTGAACGCGATGCCACGGCCACTCTGTCGGGCGATGGCGGTCAAGCTTGCATCAAGAGGACCGGCCGGCAGGGCGAAGTCGATAAGTTGCTGTTGTGCCGCCGGGCTTTGTGCGGGCTCGGCCATGCTGTGCAAGGCAGTCAGGCTCAGGGCTAGCGTCAACGGCGTCAGGGTCAGGCGAAGTGGGCGGTGCATGACAGCAATTTCCCCTCTGGGATAGTCGATGTCAGCTATGTGACGCGAGCGGGGTCGATATTAAGGGGCGGCTAAAATATTTTTAACGCAGGCTCAACTGTGTCCACCAGTTGAAATGCTGCTCGACCTTGATGGGCAGGACCTCTTGCAGTGAACGCAACGCCTGATCGCTATTGTCCAGCGGGAAGACGCCGCTGACCCGTAAGGCCGCAGCGTCGTTGCTGATGCGCAAGACGCCCCGTCGGTAAGGGCGCAATGCTTCGATTATTTCGCCAAGCGGCTGATCATGAACTTCCAGCAGACCATCTTCCCAAACCCCTTCGCCAGCCTGACGCGGGTCAAGCTGCCGCACGCCTGAATGGTCAAGCAATGCGCCCTGAGCGGCGGCAAGTTCCAGACGAGCACCTCCAGGTGCTGTGAGCAGCACGCGGGATTCCTGAACCCATACGTGAACGTTCTGTTCGCGCTGCGTGACGCTGAAGCGTGTGCCCAATGCCCGGATTTCCCCGAAGGCTGTCTGCACAATCAACGGGCGGGACGGGTCTGTTGCCACCTGAATGCTTAAAGCGCCTTCACGAAGGATCAACCTGCGCTCGCGAGCACTCAGTGCCAGATCGACACGGCTCTGTGCGTTGAGCACAACCCGGCTGCCATCCTCCAGTACGAATGGGCGGCGCTGAGCGAAACCGCTTTGCAGATCATTGCCCATCCCCGGAAGCAGTCCGGCCCGCTGCAGCCACCAGGCGCCCAGTCCGATGCCCGCCACGCCCAGTGCTCCCCGCAGCAGGTGACGGCGACTCGTGCCTGCGTTGCTCAGTACCTGATGCGATACGTCAGGCAGATCGCTGAATAGAGTCCCCAGTCGCTGCTCCAGCTTGTGCCAGGCTTGACGGTTTTCATCGCTGTGCAGTAACCATTGCTGAAAATGTTGCTGGTCAGCCTCGCTCATATGCCCGGAGCGTTGCAGTGCAGCCCATTCAATGGCCTGTTTGACTTCGGGGGGCAAAGCGCTGCTGCTCATCGGCTTTCCATTGCGAGATAGCACAGGCCCAGCGCTTTAACGATGTACTGGTGAACCCGAGGTGCAGAAATGCCCAGACGCTGGCCAATTTGGGCATAGGTCAGGTTGTTGAGCTGGCTGTACAGAAAAGCACTTCGCCCGATCGGCGACAGCCCGTCCAGAATCTGATCCAGTGCACTGAGTGCCTCCAGCGCCTGAGCCTGTTCTTCTGCAGAGGGCTCATAGGCAAACGGTTGCCTGGCCAGGCTTTCCAGATAGGCACGTTCCAGATCCCGGCGACGCCAACTGGCGAACACCAGCCGTTTGGCGATGGTTGTCAGCAATGCACGGGGTTCGTTGATACCGGATGGGTCGGGCAGCGCCACGACTTGAGCGAAAGTCTCCGCCGCCATGTCGTCTGCATCATGACGGCAGCCCAGTCGCGCGCGAAGGCGGGACAGTAACCAGCTGTGATGTTCACCGAACAATTGGCGCAGGACACGATTACGCATCGTCAGTTGCTGGGCGTCGGGAGAAGGGAGAGTCATGGGTAAAGGTGCTAATGACAATTATTATCAAATGATGACGATTAGCTATCGTCAATGCAACCCGTGTCTACGTTGTGCTGCGTGCAACTCGCATTGAGACTCGCTGTAACATCTTCTACGCTGAGTGTTTCTGGTGCTGTGAACCCACTGACGCGTGCAGTTTTGCAAGCGTGCAATTGCATCACAGGAGGTTGATATCAATGCGTATCCTGATCGTGGGAGCCGGGGCAATTGGCGGCTATTTTGGCGGACGTTTGCTGGAGGCGGGACGCGATGTCAACTTCCTGGTGCGCGCGGCCCGGGCGGATGAGTTACAGCGCGATGGCCTGGTCATCCGCAGCCCACAGGGCAATGTTGTCTACCCGTCACCGCCTTGCGTGCTGGCCCCTATGCTTTACGGCCCATACGATCTGATTGTGCTGAGCTGTAAGGCATACAACCTCGATGACGCCATGGAGGATTTTGCGGCAGCGGTAGGGCCCGAGACGTTGATACTGCCGTTGCTTAACGGTATGGCGCATCTGACTCGCCTCGCCGAGCGTTTCGATGCGGCCAATGTGCTGGGTGGCCAGTGTCTTATTTCTGTGGATCGTGATGCATCGGGTGCCATTTTGCACCTTAACGACAAGCATCAGCTGTCGTTCGGCGAACTGAATGGCGAGTCTACTGCACGTATTCTGCGAGTGGCAGAAGCCCTTGCCGATGCCGGATTTGAGGCCAGCCTCAGTCAGCATATTGCTCAGGACATGTGGGATAAGTGGTGCTTTATCGCAACCCTCGCCGGGATCACGGCGTCGATGCGTGCCAGCCTTGGAGACGTGCTGGACGCACAGGGTTTGCCACTGGTGCTGAAGTTGTTCGCTGAATGTTGCGCCATTGCGAGTGCTCAGGGGTATCCGGTGCAAGAGGCGATTCGTCAGCGTTATCTGGCGATGCTGACAACTGCGGGGTCACCGTTGAGTGCTTCCATGCTGCGCGACATGGAGCGCAGCATGCCGATTGAAGTTGAGCAAGTGCTGGGTGAGCTGGTAGTCCGTCGCGATTCTGAGGAGCCGATGGCGCAGTTGTCGGTACTGGGCTTTGTCTATACGAATTTAAAAGCGTACGAGGCACGTCGTTTGCGTGAGCAATCATGATGGCCAAAATAAAAAACTGCGAACCTTCGCTAATGCCTGGCTTCATAATTCTACGAGTCATTGCCGTCAAAGAGGTATGCCATGCCGGTCAAGCACGATTTATACGCGGATCTCAAACTCACTCGTGAGCAGGTCACGGAGCGCAGCAGCAAAGACAAGAAGCTCACTCAGTTGCTGAGCGACTACGGTCAGATTGATAGCGAGGTGCTTACGGCCGAGTCCGGTTCCGGTATCAATGACGATGACTTGAAGAAACTCAAGGAGAAGCGGCTTCTGATCAAGGACAAGATTGTGCAGCGCATCGAATCTCCGGAGTAGGCCAGAGTTTTGTCCTTTGAGGGCAAATCACTTTGAGGGCAAATCAACCGGTGCTTCGAATGGTGGGTGATGTTGCCTGTATCGAGGCGCGATTTAGCCTGGTTTCGCCCTGGCGGTCGACCCCCTTTGTTTTGGCAAAGGGGGGGAACCATTTATCGCGACGTCAGCCCCCGCCCTGCGGGGGTTCCGCCTTCCATTACCGTGGTGTAGGCATGCGCCGACGGGCCATCCATGGCCCAAGAGCGCTCGCTCGGCATCCATGCCGAGCAACCCACACCACGGCACCTCCACTCAGCCTTCCGACGCTTGATTCGGCGGTGTGCCCACTATCTTGGCAAGATAAAAGCTCCTGGCTCCAATAGTTATCAAGTTTCTTGCCGGCCGACGTTCATCTGCCTAACCGAGGCCTGAGGACATATCTACACCCGGTTGAGCAGGGCTGTTGCTCGGACCTGCACCCGGTGGAGGCTGCACCGCCGATTTCACTTCTCCAACAGCAGCCTTCGCTTCCTGCGCGACCTTTTCATACCCCTCGCTTGCGGTCTGTTTTACCTTCTCGGTCAGCGAATCACTGGCCTGTCCCATCATCTGGTTTTCACGCTGGGTTGACGGTAGTACCGCACCCAGTGCCGCGCCCAGTGCAATCCCGATCGCCGCCAGGGCCAAAGGTTGCTCGCGCAGCATGTAATCGAGACCCGACTGCACGTTTCGCGTTTGCTCATGCAACACGTCACGGGCGTCATGACTGCTTCTGTTCAAGCTATCGCCAGTGGACGAGAGTTTTTCGCCGACCCCCTCGGAAAGCTGACCGGCTTTTTCTTTCATGCGCTGCGCGGTTTCCTCGATCCTCGATTTGGCACTGTCAAACGTGTCCGTCACGCTGTGCGCCATTGTGCTGATGCGGTTGCCCAAGTGATCAAGCCCTGATGATCCTGAAGAGACAGAAGGGCTGCGGTTCTGTCCCATCATCAGCCATAACAGTCCAACCGACGTCAGCACTGTGGGTAAAGGGTTGGTCTTGACCGTGTTGCCCAGATTGCTGAAAAACTCACCGCCGGTACCCTTGCCATAGCTCAAGGCCTGATCAAGTAATTGCCCTGGGGAGAATTTTCCTTCAAGCGCGTCGACGATATTGCCAATGCTGGAGCGTTGCGCGTCGATTTCCCGCTCAAGGGTTTCCGGGCTTTTACGTGAGTCGTTATCAAAGCTTTCAGGCGTTTCAAATGTGCTGTCGATGCTCATGATACTTTCCTCTGGATGGCGTCCTTGTCCTTTTGCAGGGAGCTGACGGTGCGTTCCGGGGTCATGTTGGATGCGTCGAACTGCTTTTTGCCTGACTGGATCATGATGAAGCCGATGACCATGGCGACCACGCCGACGATGAGTGCGGCAAGCCACGGCTGCATGATATTGGCCAACGCATAAACGGCAGCGAGTAGCACGATCACCAGGCCCGCAAACATGACCACCGCTCCGCCGCCAACGGCCGCAACACCTGCTTTGGCGGCTTGGACAGACTCTCGGACTTCGGCTTTGGCCAGCGCGAGTTCTTTGCTGAGCAGGGCGGGCACTTCATGCGCCAACTGGCGGATCAGGTCCAGTGCCGAAGTATCGCCTTCGGGTGGCGTATTGGGAGTAGTGCTCATTTACACGTCTCCTCTGGAAAGATCATCTTTGCGCTGGGTCTCTCCGGGCAGGCCCTCATCAGACAGATGATTACCCGGCTCGCGAGGCTTCGGTGTACTTGACGCTGCATCCGGCGTTGAGCTGCGGTCTACCACACCGGGCCTGCCACTGTGGTAAACGTCGCCCATGTGTGGGTGGCTGACGGGAGGCACGTGATCCGCTGCTACCACCGGGCTCGACTCCGTCTGGTAATTGCTTCCCAGTTCATCATCGGGCCTGACGGGTCCCGTGCTTGCGGGCTGACGACTGGCCGGGGCCGGAGGGGCATTGTCGTCGGGGCTCTGATCGGCGCTGGACGCCTTGAGAAACCGCGACAAACCAAAGCCCAGCGCCACGCTGCCAGTGACGAACAGGGCTGGATTATCCCGCGCCAGTTTGCCTGCCTGCTGCAGCAGCTCATCAATGCTCTTGCCACGCAGGCTGCCTGCCAGGGTCGTCATGTTCTGGGCAAGGTCAGTGACGTAATGTGAAAGCCCCAGCGTGTCACCGTCCTGCATCTGCTCGGCGGCCGACTGAGCGGTGTTCGCAAGGTTTTCAATCTGATCGACGGCAGTGTCGCGATACTGTTCGAAGTGCGCCGAGCCCTGCTGTCTGGCGCTGGCAATGGCTGCGACGGCGTCGTCTTGCAGTTGGTGCAGGTGATCCTGCGGCGTGTCGTTGTTTTGGTCAGCGTTGCTGGCCGGGGTTTGTGACGTTGTGTCCATTGTTGTCACCGCTTTTGCTGTTCATAAAAATGAAGAGCGTGCTGGGCTCACAACTGACTACGGGCTTCGCATCGATCCTGCGTTCAATGAGGTGGAGTGGGGATTTTTTGCAAGAGTTCTAGGTGACTGACAGGCGGTCTCCAGCGGCCAATCGCCATGCCTGAACTGCGCTCACCTGGCAGGCAGAATAAAAACGAGGCATAAAAAACGGCGTCCGAAGACGCCGTGGCCGGGTTGCCTGACAGCAGGCAGCCCGGTTTGAATACGGGGGAGGAAACGATCAGATCATTGTGGGTCTTGATTTGGAGCGAGTTCTGCCTGAATGCGTTTGTAGATTTCTTCGCGGTGCACAGAAACATTTTTTGGTGCGTTGATGCCCAGGCGTACCTGAAGGCCCTGAACGCCCAAAATCGTGACGGTAATCTCGTCACCAATGTTTATGCTTTCGCCTACTTTGCGGGTGAGTATCAACATAATCGTTTCCTTGATGGCCTCTCAGCAGGAGGCTGGCGTTTGCCTTTGCGTGGTAATAGTTGCCGAGTACATCCAAATGCGTCCATCAATATGACGTTACAGGTGTGAATTTAATTCCCTCGGTACATTTTTCTGTCATCAAGAGCGGTTGCCGACCCGATGAGCGCGCCAATTCTGCCTGTTTTTGTTGGCAAAAGCCCGTATTTAGCTGCACAGACGGACACCTTTCTTTGCAGAGCGTGAAGCACGTACCTCACTGGAAGTGTTTTCACGCAGCACTTTGCAGGCCACCACGGTTCATCCCTGATCGAATATCAGCGTAGGCGTAACTCCAGAGATACGCTGGAGACTTCTGAAAATATTCATGGAAATCGTGACAAAACACGTAGGACTGCAGTGTTTTTCAGGTCGGACACGTCTGAATTTGAGAGTGGGGGAGTCTCGGATAACACGACTGGAGTCCACAAAACTAAACGTGGCTAGAAAGGGCAGGGGCGGGAAGATCGGGGCATGTGTTGCGCGGAGTGTCGCTGTTGGGCCAACTGAGTGGGTTGGCCCAACAACAGGGTGCTAGATCAAATCACCATCGACAACAGCATGATGAAGATCAAGCCCACCACCGACAGAATGGTTTCCATCACCGTCCAGGTCTTGAACGTCTCGGCTACTGTCATATTGAAATACTGCTTCACCAGCCAGAAACCAGCATCGTTCACGTGAGACAGAATCAACGAACCTGCGCCTGTTGCCAACACCAGCAACTCACGGTTAACGCCCGGGATCAGACCAATGACGGGTGCCACGATGCCCGCACCGGTAATAGTCGCCACCGTCGCCGAACCTGTTGCAACGCGAATCACCGCAGCTACCAGCCAGGCCAGCATGATCGGGTTGATCTGCGCCTGCACTGCCATGTTACCAATCAAGTCGCCCACGCCGCTGGCTACCAGCATCTGCTTGAAGCCACCGCCCGCACCCACGATCAGTACGATAGCGGCGACCGGCGTCAGGCTCTGATCGAGCAACTTCATGATTTTAGTGCGATCAAAACCACGAGCTGAACCGAAGGTGTAAAAGGCTAGCAGCAAAGCCGCGAGCAGAGCGGTGATCGGGTGGCCTATGAAGTCCATCCAGATGCGGAAGGTATTGCCTTCAGGCAGGACCACATCAGCGAAGGTCTTCAGCAACATCAGGAACACTGGCAGCAGGATGGTCACCAGCGTTATGCCAAAGCTTGGCAGGTTGGTCGCGCTCGACTCTTTGCCAATCTGCTCCATCAACTCCTGCGAAGGCGTGCCTGGTACGTATTTGGAAATCCACTTGCCGTAGATAGGACCGGCAATGATTGCAGTCGGCAGTGCAACCAACAGGCCGTAGAAAATAGTCTTGCCGATATCAGCGCCGAAGATCCCGATGGCCAGCAGCGGGCCCGGGTGTGGCGGAACCAGGCCGTGAACGGCGGACAGACCGGCCAGCAACGGGATGCCGATTTTGACGATGGACACGCCAGTGCGACGAGCGACGATGTAGACCAGCGGAATCAGCAGAACAAAGCCGATTTCGAAGAACAAAGGAATGCCTACCAGAAAGGCGGCAAACATCATTGCCCAATGCACACGCTGTTTACCGAACGAGCGGATGAGCGTTTGTGCGATCTGGTCAGCACCACCGGAATCGGCCATCAGCTTGCCGAGCATGGTGCCCAGGCCAAGGATGATACCGACGAAGCCCAGCACACCGCCGAAGCCGTCCTGGAAGGCTTTCATGACTTTTTCCACCGGCATGCCGGACGTCAGGCCAAGGAAGCCTGCGGCAATCGTCAGTGCGACAAAAGGGTGAACCTTGAATTTGGTGATCAGCAGAATCAGGCCGATGATCGTAACCACTGCATCGACCAACAGGTACGTCTCGTGTGTCATACCGAACATGGGTGTCTCTCCGGTTATCTTTATTGTTTATGGAGCTTCGGCTAAACGCTGTCGTTCCACATTTTCAGCACATTTCAGTGCAAGACAGCGCTGTCTTTCGCGCTCACGCCTTTAGCTGGCTTTTGACTCTTTCCACCAGTTCGCTGCTTGAGTGCTGATCTCGTCAATCGATGCATTGCCTGCATCCACGACCAACGTACGATCTTCGCCGTAAGGTGGTTCAAGCGTTGCGAACTGGCTGTCAACCAGGCTGGCTGGCATGAAGTGGCCGGGGCGATGGGAGCAGCGATCAACCGCCACCTCCTTGGTCAGTTCCAGGAACACAAAGCCTAGACCAGGCACAGCTTTGCGCAGGCGTTCGCGATAAATGAGTTTGAGGGAGGAGCAGGTCAGTACCGGACGTTCGCCATTACTCAACGCTGCGGCCATTTCTTTGCCCAGCGTCTCGAGCCAGCCAGCGCGATCTTCGTCGTTGAGAGGGTGGCCTTCGCTCATCTTCTTGATGTTGGCGGGGGGGTGGAAGGCGTCACCTTCGATCAGGCGGCCTCCGCTCTTGGCGGCAATCTCGGCACCGACGGCGCTCTTGCCGCAGCCCGAAACGCCCATGATCACGAGGGCGGAAATAGCAGAGTTCGCAGTTGTCACAGTAGGCCACCTTAGCTGGAGACAGCGCTGTCTTTGTCGGTTTGGACATAAGCACAGCAAGAGCTGGTTCCAGTTCTTGTCATTGTTTTGAATGAATCGGTCTTCATCGGACGTTACTCCAAGTCAATAAAGTGACTGAAAGCATTGGCAGGGTCCATGAGACAGCGCTACCTTAGAGCTCATACGCCACCTTTGGCAACCCCCGCTGTTTATCCCTGTGTAGTTGGCAACGCATGACACGCATTGGTTCCCGCTCTACTGGCCGTCCGACCCTCAATGAAGTTGCACGCCAGGCTGGCGTTTCACCCATCACCGCTTCTCGCGCTCTACGGGGTGTCAGTACCGTTACGCCCGAGTCGGTAGAGAGAGTCCGCGCGGCGGCACTTGCCTTGGGCTATGTCGCCAACCCGGCAGCGCGGGCCCTGGCGTCTTCGCAAAGCCAGACGGTCGTGGTGCTGGTGCCTTCACTGTCTAACCAGTTGTTTATCGAGACGCTTGAAGCGATTCAGAATGTGCTGCGCACTCGCGGTCTGGATGTCGTGATCGGTAACTATCACTATTCGCCTGAAGAAGAAGAAAACCTCCTGCGTAATCACCTGGTGAACCGCCCGCGAGGGTTGTTGCTCACCGGTTTCGACCACACTCCGGCTCTGCGTCAGCTATTGGCGGCGAGCGGTATACCGTGCGTACACATGATGGAGCTGGACACCGTGCGCGGTTCCTATTGCGTGGGGTTCTCGCAAGTTCAGGCCGGTGCCGAGGCGGCTCGACATCTACTGGGGCGCGGGCGCAAGCGCCTGGCGTATATCGCCGCGCAACTTGATCCGCGCGTGATGCAGCGCGGGGAAGGATTTCGTCAGGTGCTGGAGGAGCAAGGGCTTTATGATCCAGACTTGCAAGTGATGACGCCGCAACCGTCTTCCATCGGTCTGGGAGGTGAGTTGTTCATGCAATTGATAACGCAACATCCCGACGTGGATGGCGTGTTCTTCTGCAACGATGACCTTGCCCAGGGCGCTGCGCTTGAGGCGTTGCGTCGCGGCATCGAGATTCCGCAGCAGGTGTCTTTGGTAGGCTTCAATGATTTGCCCGGGTCGGCGCATATGGTTCCGCGGCTGACCTCGATCCGCACCCCGCGTGAAGAGGTCGGGCAGCGGGCTGCGCAATTATTGCTGGGGCTGATCGATGGCGTAGCGCAGAAACCCCAGGTGGACCTGGGGTTTGAGCTGGTCGTACGGGAGAGCTCTTGAGCAAGGGCTCCGGGCGTGTCAGTAACCGTTGCGCTTGAGGATGGCATCCAGGCTTTCTTTGGCTGGACGACCATAGAACTTCAGCAGTTCCGAAGTACGGTTGGTGAAGAAGCCATCAACACCGTCATGACTGATCTGTTTGAAGTCCACTTCCTCATCGACAGTGTAAGGATGCACAACCATGCCTCGTTCATGAGCCACGTTGTTCATCCATGGTTTGACCAGGTCCATGTAGCTCTGGTCGCCACCGTTGGTGAGCTTCGCTGAAGGGCCCGTACCAATCGCGCCATGCGCTTTGGCCCAGTCGACCCAGGCGACAAACTCTTCCTGGGTTTTCGGCTTCTGAGCACCGTAGTAAGTGGCTTTGTCTTTGGCGCCCGAGTCTGCGAAGGCGACATCGGATTCAGGCTCGATGGAGCCTTTACCGATCCACAGCAGCAATACTTTCGGCACTTGTGGCATCTCTTTCTGCAACAACACCAGGCTTGGTTTCTCGAATGTTTGCAGAACAACGCGACCGGGCATCTGCGCGACGCTTACATAACCCGCGGCAGCGGCGGGGCGGCTAGTGAGCCAGCCGCGTTTGGCGAGTACTTTCTTGAGGTCCGCTTCGATGCCGGGGAACTGGCTTGGCGCTTTGGTTTCAATGTACAGCCCAGGCTTGTTCTTGCCGCCTTCGGCGATATCGATCACTTCCTCCAGCGTCAGGATCTGCAGACCGGCGTAAGCCTCACGGGCGCGGTCCGGGTGTGCCTTGTTGAACCAGCTGCCTGCATCCAGCTGTTTGATTTCATCGAGGGTAAAGGTGTTCAGCGGATCTTTGACCCGCTTGGGGAAGACTTGCGCGATGTTGGTCGTGCGCTCCAGAGTGTCATCGTGCAAGGCGATCAGCACGCCGTCTTTTGTGCGCTGAATATCCATTTCCAGATAGTCCGCACCGAGATCCCGGGCCACTGTATAGGCGGGGATGGTCTCTTCAGGTGCGTCATAAGACGCGCCGCGATGGGCGATCACTGCGGGCCACGGCAAGCCGATTTTTGCACTCAGCACCTTGCCAGGCGGCTCGGCCGAGACGGCTACCCCTGAGGCCATCATCAAGCCTGCCAGCACGCTGCCGGTCAGAATGCTGCTCAACGGCGTCTTGAGAAGCAGCGTTTTTGATATTCCTTTCAGCATGGTCTCGATAATCCTTCTTTTTGTGATCGTTGACGATCAGGTCGTTCATTGCCGAAAAACCTGAGGCAGAGCTTTAGCAGCCTCTGGTTGACCCGGCAAGTGCTGCGTCGTTCTGTGATCGTTGATGTCGCTACCCAACACATCATGCATATCACTGTAGGAGTGAGCTTGCTCGCGATAGCGTCACGTCAGACGATATTTTCTTAACAGATCTACCCCTATCGCGAGCAAGCTCACTCCTACAGGGTCATGCGGCGGCATGTTTCGATACAGAAGTTGGCGGGCCAAATAACAGCCATCAGTTGATCAGTCTTTTGTTGCAGAGCAATGAAGTTCGGTTCCACAAACAAAAATGCCAGTCAGGGTCGCTGACTGGCATTGGCTATTGCACGGGCTAATTACAGATCATCAAAGAACCGCTCATGCCAATCCACCAGCGGCTGTGGAGAGTTGAGCTTCTGGCCGTAGATCACCGAGTAGGACAGCACGTTCTGCACGTACTGCCGGGTTTCGTCGAATGGAATGCTCTCTACCCATACATCAAAAGCCAGGTGATTGGCACCCTTGAGCCACTGTCTGACGCGGCCGGGGCCTGCGTTATAAGCAGCGGAGGCGAGCACCCGATTGCCATTGAACTGGGCGTGGACCTGGCTCAGATAGGCTGCACCCAACTGAATATTTTTATCCGGATCCAGCACTTGCTGAGGGGACGCCAGCGGGATGCTGAATTTGCGTGCGGTTTCCTTGGCGGTGGCCGGCATCAACTGCATCAGGCCGCTCGCACCGACACCCGAGCGAGCATCGTCCATGAAGGCGCTTTCCTGGCGGGTAATTGCAAACACCCAGCTTGAATGCAGGCCGCGAACCTTGGCTTCACGAACCAGCGTGTCGCGGTGTGCCATCGGGAAGCGGATATCCAGATCGTCCCAGTACTGCGCCTGGCTGATAGTCCGAATGGCCGGGAAGTACCATTTCAGGTCGTAAGCCAGTTTCGCCTGGGCGACCATTTCGTCGCGGTTGAAATGACGGCTGACGTGGTACCACTCGCGTCGACCATCCACGATCTGCCCACGGGCATGAAACTCCAGCGCGCGACGTACGCCCGGTGTATTGCGTACCTTATTGATCAAAGCCTGGCTGAGCACCAGCGGCTTGTTGTTGATCTGATAAGCGCTTTGGGTCCGGTCGGCCGCCAGGAAACCATAGAAGTCACGTTCCTTGGCCACGTCTTTGTAGAGCGCCGGGATCAGCGGACTGTGGGGTTGGGCGAGCTCCAGAGAGCGGGCTTCCCAGTAGCGCCAGCGATTGGTGTCAGCAAGGTCCTTGGGCAGGCGACGACTCAGCTCGTAGGCATCTTCCCAGCGTCCGAGGCGCAGCAGTAGGCGCAGGCGCCATTCGGTGACTGTGTTGTCGCGCAGGTCCGGGTCGTATTTGGTCATGACCTCCAGTGCGCGCCCGTCATAGCGACGTGCGAGGGTCAGGCCGATCTCTTTGGCAATCTGTACTTGCTCCTCATGGGAGAAATGCATCTTGGCCGAGTAGCCGTCGAGCATATCCATGGCTTTCTGAGGATCCTGCTTGGCCAGTCGGCGCAGGCCAAGGCCGACTACGTCAGACATCGCTTCATCCACGGGGGCGAACTGTGCCGGGTTGTTGAGCATCTCCGGTTTTTTGGCGATTTCCAGCAGTAGCTTGCCCTGTGGGGCCAGGCTGTTGAGGCTGTTAACCAGTGTGGTGGCCAGAGGATAGTTGCCAGCCTGTGCGGCAAGCTTGGCCCGCTGCCAGCGTTTCTGTTCCGGCAACTGACCGTCAGCAGCCCACTGGGCGAAGAAGCCATCGCAGGAACCTGGCAAGCTCTTGCCAGTCATCCAGAGTTTTTCGGCGCTGGCATAACCTTCAGCTTTTTTACCGTGGCCCAGCAGGTACTGACCATAAAGGCAGTCGAGTTCGACGAAATTCATCTTCGGATCGTAGTACTTGACGAAGGTTGCCCAGTCGCCCCGTTCGGCGAGCCAACGCAGCCAGCGCAGTTTCATCCAGTTGGCCTGAGGCAGATCACCGTGTTCGGCCAGGAATTTTTCGATTTCCGGATTGCTCGCAGTCTTCAGGCGGGCGGTCAATTCGTCGTAGG
This sequence comes from Pseudomonas maioricensis, assembly GCF_022790535.1. Lineage (GTDB taxonomy): Bacteria > Pseudomonadota > Gammaproteobacteria > Pseudomonadales > Pseudomonadaceae > Aquipseudomonas > Aquipseudomonas maioricensis. The sequence goes on along the minus strand of NZ_LOHG01000005.1, from coordinate 73,526 downwards.
CCAGGTAGGGCTCCAGCGGATAATCCGCGAGTGCCGCAGCATAGGCTCGATAAGGGCCCGTATCGCCCTTGGCCAATGCGCTTTTGGCCACATCGTAATACTGACGCTGTTGGTTGAGATCTGCGGCGTAAACAGTTTGAGCCGCAGTAGCAGAGAGGAGCATGCAGGAAAAAAGGCTGAACAAGCGACTGCGCATGAGACTTCCGAGCAGATGAATCGTGAAAAGTGTCGCTAGCTTAGCCTTTTGCCAGCTCTGGTTGAAAGCGTTGCGGACCGGGCTTTCGCAACTGGAAACAAATGAAGCTGGCCAAAGGTGCGCGATTGCGCATTCGCGGCGGCGCGCTTGTCATTGAAACCCGACATATGGCTGCTATCTCAGGTAGAATGCGCCCCCGGTTTTTGGAGAAGCTCATGACCCTGCTCAAATTCAGCGATGTGTCCCTTGCTTTCGGCGCTATGCCGTTGTTGGACAAGGTATCCTGGCAGATCGCCCGTGGTGAGCGGGTGTGCATCATCGGTCGTAACGGTACTGGCAAGTCCAGCATGTTGAAGCTCGTCAAGGGCGTACAGAAGCCCGATGACGGTGCAGTCTGGCGTGCGCCGGGCCTGAAGATCGGTGAATTGCCCCAGGAATTGCCAGTGGCCGACGACCGGACAGTGTTCGACGTGGTCGCTGAAGGTCTGGATGGTGTGGGCGCCTTGCTGGCCGAGTATCACCACCTGGCGCAGAACTGCGTGACCGAGGAAGACCTGAACAAGCTGATGCACGTTCAGCAGGACCTTGAAGCCCGTGATGGCTGGCGCCTGCAGCAACTGGTTGATAGCACCTTGAGTCGTCTGCAGCTGCCTGCCGACAAGACCCTCGCCGAGTTGTCCGGTGGCTGGCGCCGCCGCGTGTTGCTGGCCCAGGCATTGGTGTCCGAACCAGACCTGCTGCTGCTCGACGAGCCAACCAACCACCTGGACATCGGTGCGATTGCCTGGCTGGAAGACGCCCTCAAGGAGTTCCAGGGGGCTGTGCTGTTTATTACGCACGACCGTTCTTTCCTGCAGAACCTTGCGACGCGCATCCTTGAGCTGGATCGTGGCGGCCTGATTGACTGGAACGGCGACTACGCAAGCTTCCTGGTGCACAAGGAAGCTGTACTGGCTGCCGAAGAAACGGCCAATGCCTTGTTCGACAAGCGTCTGGCCCAGGAAGAAGTCTGGATCCGTCAGGGCATCAAGGCCCGCCGCACCCGTAACGAAGGTCGCGTACGCGCTCTGAAAGCGTTGCGCGTTGAGCGCGGCGAGCGTCGTGAGCGTACCGGCAAGGCCAATATCCAGCTGGATACAGCCGACAAGTCAGGCAAGCAGGTCATGGTGCTGGACAACGTCAGCTTCGCTCACCCAGGCGGGCCTATGCTGATCAAGGACTTCTCCATGGTCCTGCAGCGCGAAGACCGTATCGGTCTGCTGGGTGCCAACGGTACCGGCAAGACCACGCTGCTCAAGCTGATGCTCGACAACCTGCAGCCAACCAGTGGCTCGGTAGATGTCGGCACGCGTCTGGACGTGGCTTACTTCGACCAGTTGCGTCACCAGTTGGACCTGGAAAAAACCGTGATCGATAACGTCGCCGAAGGTCGCGACTTTATTGATATCGATGGTCAGAGCCGTCACGTACTGAGCTATCTGGGCGACTTCCTGTTCAGCCCGCAGCGCGCACGTACGCCGGTCAAAGCGTTGTCCGGTGGTGAGCGTGCGCGTCTGTTGCTGGCCAAACTGTTCAGTAAGCCAGCCAACCTGTTGGTCCTCGACGAACCAACCAACGACCTGGACGTGGAAACCCTCGAATTGCTGGAGGAGGTGCTGTTGACCTTCAAGGGCACCGTATTGATGGTCAGCCACGACCGGGCATTCCTCGACAACGTGGTCACCAGCACGTTGGTCTTCGAGGGTGGAGGCAAGGTTCGTGAATACGTCGGTGGTTATCAGGACTGGTTGCGTCAGGGTGGTTCGCCAAAACTGTTGGGCGTCACCGATTCCAAGTCGGGCAAAGCCGAGCTGGCCACTGCCGTGGTTGAGGCCGCTCCGGTAGAAGCTAAAGAGATGCCAGTGGCGAGCGCCAAGAAGAAGCTCAGCTACAAGCTGCAGCGTGAACTTGAAGCGCTGCCTGAGCAGATCGATGAAGTCGAAGCACAGATTGCCGCATTGACCGCTGAAATGGCCGAGCCTGGCTTCTACCAGCGTCCCGCAGAGCAGACTGCGGCCGTGTTGGCGCAACTGGAAAATCGCCAGGCTGAACTGGACGGTTTGCTGGAGCGCTGGGCCGAACTGGACGCCTGATACTCAAGGCAAATAAAAAGCCCGGATCAGTGATCCGGGCTTTTTATTGCGCAATTAGCACGGCTTTTATCAAGCAACACGCGATTCTCTGAGTGACCCAAATCTTGTAGGAGTGAGCTTGCTCGCGATAGCGTCAGTTCAGCCAATAAATTGGTCAGCCAAGAAACCGAATCGCGAGCAAGCTCACTCCTACAGGTCCGATGTTCGTGGTGAGACAGCGCTGTGCCACGGACAGGGAGTGCGCTCATTAAGCCTGTTGTTGGATCACTCCGCCTTTTTCAGGCGTACTGCGAGCACATCACAAGGCGCACCATGCAATACGTCGTTAGCCGTTGAGCCCAGCAATAAAGCCAAACCATGACGGCCGTGGCTGCCCACAACAATCAAATCGCATTTTTCCGTGATTGCCAGCTGATGAATTTCCTGGCGAGGCTGACCGTACACCAAATGAGCGTCACCGATATTAGTATCCGGATACTGAGCTTTCAGTACGGCAAGCTTGTCCTTGGCTTGGTCAAACTGCTGCTGTTGAAGCTGCGACAGGTCCATCGGCACGTCGCCGCCAAAGGCCATGGCCACAGGCTCGACGATATGAACCAACGACAGCTTGGCCCCGTTGCGCTCGGCAATTTCGCGACCGCGGGAAAGGACAGGGTTGCACTCGTCAGTCAGGTCAACGGCGACCAGAACGTGTTCATACTTCATGAGGAAGTCCTCCGTAAGGTTGCGATACATTCAGTATGGCTCTTTAACGCCCATCTGGGCAGGCCATTGTTTTCAGCTCTAGGTAAGCGGACAAAAAGGCAGCAAGCAATATGACGTTCTGGATAATTCTGTCAATCGTTGGTGTGATGCTGAGCCCTTTGGTATGGCTGCGGCCCTCTCGGCAGCAGGGCGGCAGAATGGCGCTACGCATGGAGGCGCGTCGCATGGGGCTTGCGATGCAGTTGGTGGCTCAGGACTGGCCGCACTGGCTTGCCAAAGAGCCGCCGAGTCCCTGTGCGCAATACCATCGGCCGCGACGCAGCAGCAAACCGTCTGTATGGGCGTATTGGCAGGCAGAGCCCGGAGTTTGGCTCAATCAGTGGCGTGAGCCTTGTGAGGATGCGGTGCTGCTGGGGCATTTCAATACGCTGCCAGCGGACGTCTACAAGATCGAGGCGGACCAGCAGATGGTCACGTTGTATTGGGGTGAGAAGGGCGAGGCGGATGTATTGCAGCGCATTGCAGCCGTCCTGAAAGCGGTGGCTTGAGACGGCCTGGTCAAATCGCAGGCATTAAAAAGCCCGATAACAACATCGGGCTGGGGTTGGCCAGGCAGGCCGATAATTCTGTAGCGCTTCGCGGTGCAATGCCCAAAGCGTCTGACGTGTTCATTTGGCAAAAATCTGATGTTTTGCCGCGTGCTGTCGTGCGCTGAATGTAGACCCTTTGCTCTCATTTGTCGCGCTTTCTTGCATTTATTTTCATTCGTGACCATCTATGGTGCAAAAAGGCGGCTGGGTATTTGCACGCGGGTCGCCTATAAACACAGTGAATAGAGCCTGATCACGCTGAACTTGAGCGGTCCAGAGCATGCGATGCTTTCGAGACGAGGCCGCTTTTGTTGGTGATTCGTCGAATTGACAAATCCCGGGTTTTGGATGAAGGTAGGCGCACCCAAATCAAACGGGCGTATGAATTGAGCGTTTGGTAGTAAGACAGTTCTTACAGCTCCCGGCTACCGCATCGACGGGTGTGCCTGAAGGTTTAGCGTTTCATCGACGATAACGTCGTAGTCGCGCCAGATTTCAGCGTCCGGTGTGTATTGTTCAGCTTCCATATCGTGGAGATCAGTTGATGATTTACGAAGGTAAAGCCATCACGGTTAAGGCTCTTGAGAGCGGCATCGTCGAATTGAATTTCGACCTCAAGGGTGAGTCCGTCAACAAGTTCAACCGTCTCACCCTCAACGACCTGCGTCAGGCGGTGGATACCATCAAAGCCGATGGCTCCATCAAAGGCGTAATTGTCACCAGCGGCAAAGACGTGTTCATCGTCGGTGCTGATATCACTGAGTTCGTCGACAACTTCAAGTTGCCGGACGCAGAGCTGCTGGCTGGCAATCTTGAAGCCAACCGGATTTTCAGTGATTTCGAAGATCTTGGCGTACCTACCGTGGTAGCCATTAACGGTATCGCCTTGGGTGGCGGTCTGGAAATGTGCCTGGCTGCAGACTACCGAGTGATGTCCAGCAGCGCCAAAATCGGCCTGCCTGAAGTCAAACTGGGTCTTTATCCTGGTTTCGGCGGTACTGTTCGATTGCCGCGTATCGTCGGTGCTGACAACGCTATTGAGTGGATTGCCTCCGGCAAGGAAAATCGCGCTGAAGACGCCCTGAAAGTCGGTGCTGTGGATGCAGTGGTCGCTCCTGAAAAGCTTCAGGAAGCCGCGCTGGACCTGATCAAACGCGCCATTTCCGGTGAGTTCGATTACAAGGCCAAGCGCCAGCCGAAACTCGAAAAACTCAAACTCAACGCCATCGAGCAGATGATGGCCTTCGAAACTGCCAAAGGTTTCGTCGCCGGTCAGGCTGGTCCGAACTATCCGGCTCCGGTTGAAGCTATCAAGACCATTCAGAAAGCCGCGAACTTTGGTCGTGACAAGGCGCTTGAAGTCGAAGCCGCGGGCTTCGTCAAAATGGCCAAGACCTCTGCTGCGCAAAGCCTGATTGGCCTGTTCCTGAATGATCAGGAGCTGAAGCGCAAAGCCAAGGTTTACGATGAAGTCGCTAAAGACGTGAAGCAGGCTGCGGTATTGGGCGCTGGCATCATGGGCGGCGGCATTGCCTATCAGTCGGCTGTCAAAGGCACGCCGATCCTGATGAAAGACATTCGTGAAGACGCCATTCAGTTGGGCCTGAACGAAGCCTCGAAACTGCTGGGCAATCGTGTAGAAAAAGGCCGCCTGACTGCCGGCAAAATGGCCGAAGCGCTGAATGCGATTCGTCCGACGCTTTCCTACGGCGATTTCGGCAACGTCGATCTGGTGGTCGAAGCGGTTGTCGAGAACCCGAAGGTCAAGCAGGCGGTATTGGCTGAAGTCGAAGCCCAGGTAGGCGAAGACACGATTCTGGCTTCCAATACCTCGACGATTTCCATCAGCTTGCTGGCTAAAGCCCTCAAGCGTCCGGAAAACTTCGTCGGCATGCACTTCTTCAACCCGGTGCACATGATGCCTCTGGTGGAGGTGATCCGCGGCGAGAAATCCAGTGAGCTGGCTGTCGCGACCACCGTGGCTTATGCCAAGAAGATGGGCAAGAACCCGATCGTGGTCAACGATTGCCCTGGCTTCCTGGTCAACCGGGTGTTGTTCCCGTACTTCGGCGGCTTCGCCAAACTGGTCAGCGCCGGTGTTGATTTTGTGCGTATCGACAAAGTCATGGAGAAGTTCGGCTGGCCAATGGGTCCCGCGTACCTGATGGATGTGGTCGGTATCGACACAGGCCACCACGGCCGTGACGTCATGGCCGAAGGCTTCCCGGATCGCATGAAGGACGATCGCCGTTCGGCTATCGATGCCCTTTATGACGCGAAACGCCTGGGTCAGAAAAACGGCAAGGGTTTCTACGCTTACGAGACTGACAAAAAGGGCAAGCCGAAGAAGGTCACTGACTCTGCAGTGCTCGAAGTGCTCAAGCCGATCATCTACGAACAGCGTGAAGTGTCCGACGAAGACATCATCAACTGGATGATGATCCCGTTGTGTCTGGAAACCGTGCGCTGCCTGGAAGACGGTATTGTTGAAACGGCCGCTGAAGCTGACATGGGCTTGATCTACGGCATCGGTTTCCCTCCGTTCCGTGGCGGTGCGTTGCGCTACATCGACTCTATTGGTGTCGCTGAATTCGTTGCCCTGGCTGATCAATATGCTGATTTGGGCGCTCTGTACCACCCGACCGCGAAGCTGCGTGAGATGGCCAAAAACGGCCAGAGCTTCTTCGGTTAAGCGCCTTTCAGGAGTGAATGTATGAGTTTGAATCCAAGAGACGTGGTGATTGTTGACTTCGGTCGCACACCGATGGGCCGCTCGAAAGGCGGCATGCACCGCAATACCCGCGCCGAAGACATGTCCGCGCACCTGATCAGCAAGTTGCTGGAGCGCAATAACAAAGTCGATCCGGCGGAAGTCGAAGACGTGATCTGGGGCTGCGTTAACCAGACTCTGGAGCAGGGCTGGAACATCGCCCGTATGGCTTCGTTGTTGACCCAGATTCCGCACACCTCGGCAGCGCAGACGGTCAGCCGTCTGTGCGGTTCGTCGATGAGTGCGCTGCACACTGCCGCGCAAGCGATCATGACCGGTAACGGTGATGTGTTTGTGGTCGGCGGCGTTGAGCACATGGGCCACGTTGGCATGATGCACGGCGTTGATCCCAACCCGCACATGTCCCTTTATGCCGCCAAGGCGTCGGGCATGATGGGCCTGACCGCAGAAATGCTCGGCAAAATGCACGGTATTACTCGCGAGCAACAGGATGCCTTTGGCGTGCGTTCCCATCAGCTAGCCCACAAAGCGACCGTGGAAGGCAAGTTCAAGGACGAGATCATCCCGATGCAAGGGTATGACGAGAATGGTTTCCTCAAGGTTTTCGACTACGACGAAACCATCCGTCCGGAGACCACTCTGGAAAGCCTCGCGGCCCTCAAGCCTGCTTTCAATCCGAAAGGCGGCACTGTGACTGCCGGTACATCGTCGCAAATCACCGATGGTGCTTCGTGCATGATCGTGATGTCCGCTCAGCGCGCTCAGGATCTGGGTATTCAGCCTCTGGCGGTGATCCGTTCAATGGCGGTAGCAGGTGTGGACCCGGCCATTATGGGGTATGGTCCGGTTCCGGCGACCCAGAAAGCCTTGAAGCGTGCAGGTCTGAGCATCGCTGATATCAACGTCTTCGAGCTTAACGAAGCCTTTGCCGCACAGGCCTTGCCAGTGCTGAAAGATTTGAAAGTACTCGACAAGATGGATGAGAAGGTTAACCTGCACGGCGGTGCCATTGCCCTGGGTCACCCATTTGGTTGCTCCGGAGCACGTATCTCTGGCACCTTGCTTAACGTCATGAAGCAAAATGGCGCCAATCTTGGTGTTGCAACAATGTGCATCGGATTGGGGCAAGGTATTGCTACCGTCTTCGAACGCGTCTGACGCGTTTGTTTGATGCGAGCCGGGGCCAGGTGCCCCGGCTTTTGTATTTTTGTTAAAGCCATTCCAGAAAAGTTTTTCAGTTTTTTTCGCGAGGACAGCAACATGAATTTACAGCCAGGGCTCTATCGCCATTACAAAGGCCCCGAGTACCGCGTATTCAGTGTTGCCAGGCACTCCGAAACCGAAGAAGAAGTAGTGTTCTATCAAGCGCTGTACGGCGATTACGGGATGTGGGTGCGGCCGTTGAGCATGTTTCTGGAGTCCGTCGAGGTTGACGGCGAGCAGGTCCCGCGCTTTGCTCTGGTTCAAGCTGAACTGAGCCTCTTTTCCAGGCCGTGAGGCGAGATCGAACACTATCCCGTGCTTGACCTCCTCTTGTAGCCACTATATATAGCGGGGCCTTGACAGGTTCCAACCGTCTTTCATTTTCAGTATTCAGGAATTTTCTGATCCATGGGCAAATCGCTGGTCATCGTGGAATCCCCGGCTAAGGCCAAGACCATCAACAAGTACTTGGGCAACCAATACGTGGTGAAGTCGAGTATCGGCCATATCCGAGACCTGCCCACCAGCGGTTCGGCTAGCGCCAATAAAGAACCCGTCAAGCGTGGCAAGGCTGCTGCTGGCGAAGGTCCGGTGCTCACGCCGAAAGAAAAGGCGAAGAAGCAACTGGTAGCGCGCATGGGCGTCGATCCGGATCACGGCTGGAAAGCCAAGTACGAAATCCTTCCGGGTAAAGAGAAGGTGATCGAAGAGCTGCGCCGCCTCGCCAAAGATGCTGACACCATCTATCTCGCGACGGACTTGGACCGCGAAGGGGAAGCCATTGCCTGGCACCTGCGCGAAGCCATTGGTGGGGATGACAGCCGCTACAAGCGTGTGGTGTTCAACGAAATCACCAAGAAAGCCATTCAGGAAGCCTTCTCCAAGCCGGGCGAGCTGGACATTGACCGTGTGAACGCCCAGCAGGCGCGCCGTTTCCTCGATCGCGTCGTGGGTTATATGGTGTCGCCGCTGCTTTGGCAGAAGATTGCTCGCGGCCTGTCTGCCGGGCGCGTTCAGTCGGTAGCGGTGAAGCTTGTGGTCGAGCGTGAGCGCGAGATCCGTGCTTTCAACCCTGAAGAATATTGGGAAGTGCACGCTGACCTGGGGACTGCCAAGGGCGCCAACGTGCGCTTTGAAGTAGCGCGGGAAAACGGCGAAGCGTTCAAGCCGCTGAACGAAGCCCAGGCCATGGCTGCCCTGGAAAAGCTCAAGGCTTCCAGCTACAGCATCGCCAAGCGCGAAGACAAACCGACCAGCAGCAAGCCTTCGGCTCCGTTCATCACGTCCACCCTGCAACAGGCAGCGAGTAACCGCCTGGGCTTTGGCGTGAAGAAAACCATGATGATGGCCCAGCGTCTGTATGAGGCGGGTTACATCACGTATATGCGTACTGACTCGACCAACCTGTCCGCTGATGCGGTCAGCATGGCGCGCGATTACATCGAGGCCGAGTTTGGCAAGAAGTACCTGCCGGAATCGCCAAACGTCTACAGCAGCAAGGAAGGCGCGCAAGAGGCTCACGAAGCGATTCGTCCTTCCGACGTCAACACGCATCCGAGCAAGCTGAGCGGCATGGAGCGCGATGCTGAGCGCCTGTACGAGCTGATCTGGCGCCAATTCGTTGCCTGCCAGATGCCTCCGGCGCAATATTTGTCGACCACCGTCAGCGTAGCTGCCGGGACCTTCGAGCTGCGTGCCAAGGGCCGTATCCTGAAGTTCGACGGTTATACCCGTGCCTTGCCGCAAATGACCAAGCCAGGCGATGACGACGTGTTACCGGACATGGCTCAGGGCGAGACTCTCAAGCTGATCAAGCTGGACCCGAGTCAACATTTCACCAAGCCGCCTGCGCGTTACTCCGAGGCGAGCCTGGTGAAGGAAATGGAAAAACGCGGTATTGGTCGTCCTTCGACCTATGCGGCGATCATCTCGACCATCCAGGATCGTGGCTACGTCGCGCTGCACAACCGCCGTTTCTATTCGGAAAAAATGGGCGACATCGTTACCGAGCGCTTGTCCGAGAGCTTCTCCAACCTGATGGACTATGGCTTTACCGCAGGCATGGAAGAAAACCTCGATGACGTGGCTCAAGGTGAGCGCGACTGGAAGAACGTGCTCGACGAGTTCTATGGCGACTTCCGCAAAAAACTGGAAGTAGCTGAGGCGCCAGACAGTGGTATGCGCGCCAACGAGCCGGTAATGACTGACATTCCGTGCAAGGTGTGCGGGCGTCCGATGCAGATTCGGACTGCGTCCACCGGTGTGTTCCTTGGCTGCTCGGGTTACAGCCTGCCGCCGAAAGAGCGCTGCAAAGCCACCGTCAACCTGACGCCTGGCGATGAAATCGCTGAAGATGACGAAGGTGAGTCCGAGTCGCGGGTACTGCTTGGCAAGCATCGCTGCCACATTTGCAGTACGGCAATGGACGCTTACCTGCTGGATGAGAAGCACAAGCTGCACATCTGCGGTAATAACCCGGACTGCGTCGGCTTTGAAGTGGAAGAGGGTAACTACCGCATCAAGGGTTACGAAGGTCCGAGCCTTGAGTGCGACAAGTGCGGCAGCGAGATGCAGCTCAAGACCGGCCGCTTCGGCAAGTTCTTTGGTTGCACCAACCCTGAATGCAAGAACACCCGCAAGTTGCTCAAGAGCGGTGACGCAGCGCCACCGAAGATGGATCCGGTGAAGATGCCTGAGCTCAAGTGCGACAAGGTTGACGACACGTACATTCTGCGTGACGGCGCATCCGGGTTGTTCCTGGCGGCCAGTCAGTTCCCTAAAAACCGTGAGACGCGCGCGCCACTGGTTCTGGAAATTGCACCGCACAAGGACGAGATCGATCCGAAGTATCACTTCCTCTGTGAAGCACCGAAGAAAGATCCTGACGGGCGCCCTGCGGTAATCCGTTACAGCCGCAAGACCAAAGAGCAATATGTTCAGACTGAAGTGGAAGGCAAGCCAACCGGCTGGAAAGCGTTCTACGACGGCAAAGCATGGAAGGTTGAAGACAAGCGTTGATCTAACGCCTGACTGAACCCGAAGCCCTCGGTATGCTGATCGTGCCGAGGGCTTTGTCGCTTTGGTTTGGGGGTTGGCAAACATTGGACCTGTAGGAGCTCACCGAGGTTACGAGGCCAGCGATGGCGGAGTGTCAGACAAGCCGTGATCGCTGGCCTCGTAACCTCGGTGAGCTCCTACAGGATTGGGGTTAATTCGGAACGTTGCACCGCATCAAACCGGTGCAGGTCTTGCTCATCGCTACGGAGGCTGCCGCCATGGCCCACGAACTCTATACCCGCACCAACCAGAAGATTTATTTCGCCGGGCTCGCCCTGGAGTCCATGGGCAAGGCGCAGGAAGGCCGAGCCATGAATGCTCAGGCGTTGTTACAGGCGGAGCGCGAGTCGGCGTTGTTCCATCTGTATGGTGCCTTGCTGGGCTTGTGCCATGAGATTGCAGGCTACTACCGCCTGCCGCAGGCCAACGCGCCGCGTGCGGAAATGCTCCTGACGCAGGAGGTGCTGGAGGCATTGGCGATCCCGGAGATGGCCGAGCTGGTCGAGTTGGCTCAACACCGTGAAACCTGGCTGGCTCGGTTGCTTGCAGCCTATAACGCCTTGTTCGAGCCGCCTCGTGCGCCGAAAAAAGTTAAAGGCGATGTTACACAGCCGCTTATCGTGGCGGTCAATCTCGATGAGGAATCCGAGCCCGAACTGACCCGCGAGGAGCTGGAAAGCTGGCGTCAGCAGCTGAAGGGGCTGGCAATTCGCTTTCGCGAAGGGTTGAGTGAGTGCTGATGAAATGCAGTGATGGATGGGCTAGGGGCTGAGTCGACAGGCTGCTACAATGCCCGCCTTTCGTGGAGTATTGCCCTGATGCCAACATCGTTTCTTGAAATTGTGGAATTGCCTGACGGCCGTATCGAGCTACGTCGTGCCGACGATGAAGGATCATTGGTAACGCTGGATTTCTCTGCTGATGCCAAAGAATTCCTGCAAGGGCAGCACGTAGAAATCGCCAAGGCAATGTTGAGTGTTGGCGTGCAAATGGCAGGTCGGCTTGCTGAAGGCGAGCTGGAAAAGGATACCGGCCCGCGAGTTCTTCACTGAGTTACCTCAGCCCGGACGAGTTAGCCCAGACGAATGTTCAGGCTCTGTGCATCCCCAAGTTTCGCCGCGCTGATCAGCTGTTGACGCAACCCGGTGCTGATCGGATTGATCCAGCTGACTACGGTATGACTGCGACCCAGTCGCAGTGCCTCTCGCGCCAGCTCAAATGCACTCTGAGTACCACGCGGCTGCAATAACAGAATGCGCTCGCGGTTAAGTCCCGCATCACGCAGCCAGCTTTGCGTCAGGCTGGAAGGTGGTGCAATCAATGTCAGCCAACGAGCATCAGAATCCTGGCTCAGCTCACGCAAGATCGGTGCGAGCAGGTTCAAACAGTTCCCAGCTGCGCCATGCAATGACAGCTCACTGAAAACCTCAGGTTCATTGTTCCATGACGGTTCTGCTGCTTCTTTCAGCATTGGCGCAATAGGTTGTGCCAGAAACGCCTCGAACAGCGGTAGTTGTGATTGCGGAGCCTGGACGAACTGCATGATGTCTCCTCAGCGGCGGATAACGCCGACGCTCAAACCTTCGATAACCAGTTCCTGATCCTTCAGATTCACCTCGATAGGTGCGAAGTCCGGGTTTTCGGCAATCAGCCAGACTTTGCTGCCTTCGCGCTTGAATCGCTTGACCGTTACTTCATCACCGATACGCGCTACCACGATCTGGCCATTACGGGCCTCACGGGTTGTATGCACGGCGAGCAGATCACCGTCGAGGATGCCGACATCTTTCATGCTCATGCCATGCACCCTTAACAGGTAATCGGCACTCGGATGGAAAAATGCAGGGTTGATATTGCAGGACTCTTCAATATGTTGCTGGGCCAGAATCGGGGCGCCAGCAGCCACTCGGCCGATGACCGGCAGGCCGCTCTCTTCGGGCTTGGCTTCGAAGCCTGGAATACGGATGCCCCGTGAAGCGCCTGGAGTCATCTCGATTGCGCCTTTGCGCGCAAGTGCCTTCAGGTGTTCTTCAGCGGCGTTAGGTGATTTGAAACCCAGTTCCTGAGCGATTTCCGCACGAGTAGGCGGGTAGCCGTTGTCTTCAAGGCAGCGCTTGATGAATCCCAGAATTTCAGCTTGGCGTGGCGTCAGTTTAATCATGTGGATCGCTCTGTCTTTTTATACAGTGACTGGGATTATATACAGTGCGCGCCACTTGGCAATCGTCCTTTTGACCGGCGGCGCAAGGGCGTCCGATGGCAGCCGCAGGGCGATCACTACATGAAAGGCTACAGCCCACGGTTTATATGGTTAAATACGCCGCTGTCAGGCTATGCAGCGTCACGGGCTTGACAGATACATAGTCTGAAACGTATGTTTCAAACAAGTGTTTGTCAGGCAGAGAACCATGGCCCAGTCGGAAACAGTTGAACGCATTCTCGATGCTGCCGAGCAGTTGTTCGCGGAGAAAGGCTTCGCGGAAACCTCGTTGCGGCTGATTACCAGCAAGGCGTCGGTCAATCTGGCGGCAGTCAACTATCACTTCGGTTCCAAGAAGGCGTTGATCCAGGCCGTGTTCTCCCGGTTCCTTGGGCCATTCTGTATCAGCCTTGATCGTGAGCTGGAGAGGCGCCAGGCCAAACCCGATCAAAAGCCTACGCTGGAAGAGCTGCTGGAAATGCTGGTCGAGCAAGCGCTCGTCGTCCAGCCTCGCAGCAACAATGACCTGTCGATTTTCATGCGTCTGCTCGGCCTCGCTTTCAGTCAGAGCCAGGGCCACTTGCGACGTTATCTGGAAGACATGTACGGCAAGGTGTTTCGCCGCTACATGGTGCTGGTCAATGAAGCTGCACCTCGTATTCCGCCTATCGAGTTGTTCTGGCGCGTGCATTTCATGCTGGGTGCTGCCGCGTTCAGCATGTCGGGTATCAAGGCGCTACGGGCAATCGCCGAAACAGATTTCGGCGTCAATACCTCCATTGAGCAGGTCATGCGCCTTATGGTGCCCTTCCTGGCTGCTGGCATGCGTGCCGAAACCGGTGTTACCGACACCGCCATGATTGCCGCGCAGCTCAAGCCGCGCACTAAAAGCAGCGCGACTGCCCCTGTTACCGCCAAGGCCTGACCGTTCGCACATTGCGCCTGGCTCGATGATCAAGCACCATTGCCCGGATTGGTTATCGGCAATGGTGTTTTTTTATGAGTTCTGGCCTGCAAGGCTCTTTAATGGTGGATGTCGCGGGCACCTGGCTGACCGCCGAAGATCGCCAGTTTCTGCGTCAGCCCGAAGTGGGCGGCCTGATTATTTTCGCGCGCAATATCGAGCATCCTCGTCAGGTTCGTGAGTTAAGCGCGTCGATTCGCGCGGTGCGACCTGATTTGCTTCTGGCGGTGGACCAAGAGGGCGGTCGTGTTCAACGTTTGCGTCAGGGATTCGTGCGACTGCCCCCCATGCGTTCAATCGCCCATCACCCGAATGCTGAACTACTGGCCGAGCATTGCGGCTGGCTGATGGCGACCGAGGTGTTGGCGGTTGGGCTGGATCTGAGTTTTGCTCCTGTTCTCGATCTGGACTACCAGCGTAGCGCAGTGGTCGGTACGCGCTCTTTCGAAGGTGATCCGGAGCGCGCCGCGTCGCTGGCCGGTGCGTTCATTCGAGGCATGAACGCCGCAGGCATGGCTGCCACGGGCAAGCATTTCCCCGGCCATGGCTGGGCTGAGGCCGACTCTCATGTGGCGATACCCAATGATGAACGAAGCCTGGAGCAGATTCGTGCCAATGATCTGGTGCCCTTTGCGCGGTTGAGTCAGCAACTTGCTGCCGTGATGCCTGCGCATGTTATTTATCCGCAGGTCGACCCTCAGCCCGCCGGTTTTTCCCGGCGCTGGCTGCAGGATATCTTGCGGGGCGAACTGCAGTTCGATGGCGTGATCTTCAGTGATGATCTGTCCATGGCCGGGGCCCACGTGGTCGGCGATGCCGCCAGTCGTATTGAGGCAGCGTTGAGCGCTGGCTGCGACATGGGCCTGGTCTGTAATGATCGGGCGGCCGCGGAGCTGGCGTTGAGCGCAGCCCAGCGACTGAAGGTCAAACCGTCACCGCGTATCGCCAAAATGCGCGGTCAGGCGTTTGCCAGTACCGAGTATCGTCAACACCCGCGCTGGCTTGCCGCGCTTCAAGCACTGCGCAACGCGCAACTGATCGATTAAGGATTTCCATGACTGTTTACGCGATTATCGGTGGTACGGGCCTGACTCAGCTTGAGGGCTTGAACATTCGTCAGTCCCTGCCGGTGAATACGCCCTATGGCGTTCCGTCTGGTGAGATTCAGATCGGTGACTATGCCGGTCGCGAGGTCATGTTCCTGGCTCGCCATGGCCACCCGCATCGCTTTCCGCCGCATCAAGTGAACTACCGGGCCAATATCTGGGCCTTGAAGCACGCTGGCGCTGAGGCGATTCTGGCGGTCAATGCGGTGGGTGGAATTCATCCAGCCATGGGCACCGGCCACTTCTGTGTCCCTCATGATCTGATTGACTACACCAGCGGCCGCCAGCATACGTTTTTCGCTGATGACCTTGAGCAGGTGACACATATCGACTTCAGCTACCCCTACAGTGAAGCGTTACGCGGGCGATTGATTGAAGCATTGGCTGCTGAAGGCTGTGAGTTCAGCGAGCGCGGTGTTTATGCCTGTACTCAAGGGCCACGTCTTGAAACCGTAGCCGAGATCATCCGCCTTGAGCGTGATGGCTGCGACATCGTGGGCATGACCGGTATGCCGGAGGCTGCACTGGCTCGTGAGCTGGAGCTGGAATATGCCTGTCTGGCGCTGGTGGTGAATCCAGCGGCAGGCAAGTCGTCGGCGGTCATCACCATGGCCGAAATTGAACAGGCCCTGCATGATGGGATGGGGAAAGTGAAGGCGACCCTTGCGCGGGTGCTCGGCGCCGTTTGACAGGTTTCACTCTGTAGGAGCCGAGCTTGCTCGCGATGGCCTGATAAGCCGCAGTGCCTGAATCGCGGGCAAGCCCGGCTCCCACAAATATCGGCAGCTACAGGGGCGTGATGTTCTTACTTCTTGCCCTTCTTCGCTTGAGCCGGTAGCGGCGCGAACAGCGCGGCAATGTCTTCGCTTCCCAGCTTCCAGTCACCCGTGACTCTGCCGTCCAGTACCCCGGACGCCAGTGCCGACTTCTCTTGTTGCAGACGCTGGATTTTTTCTTCCACCGTGCCGCGGGCAATCATCTTGTAGACGAATACCGGCTTGTCCTGGCCGATGCGATAAGCGCGGTCGGTGGCCTGATTTTCGGCTGCCGGGTTCCACCAGGGGTCGTAATGAATCACGGTGTCGGCTGCGGTCAGGTTCAGGCCGGTGCCGCCTGCCTTCAGGCTGATCAGAAAGATTGGCAGTTTGCCCGCCTGGAAAGCCTGCACGGGCGTACGTCGATCTCGTGTCGAGCCGGTGAGCAAGGCGTACTCGATACCGCGTTGTTTCAGTTCGGCTTCGATCAGGGTCAGCATCGAGGTGAATTGAGAGAACAGCAGGATCTTGCGTCCTTCCGAGAGCAGTTCTTCGAACATCTCCATCAGGCTTTGCAGTTTGGCCGAATTGCCTTGGCGCGGATTGGCCGGTGCGCTGTTGACCAGGCGCAAATCACAGCAGACCTGGCGCAGCTTGAGCAGGGCTTCAAGAATGATGATCTGGCTGCGGGCTACGCCTTTGCGGGTGATCTCGTCGCGGACCTTCTTGTCCATGGCCAGGCGCACGGTTTCGTATACATCCCGCTGAGCCTCATTGAGCTCGACCCAGTGGATGATTTCAGTTTTGGGCGGTAATTCGGTGGCGACTTGCTCTTTGGTGCGACGCAGCAGGAACGGTTTGATCCTGGCGTTCAGATGCTGCAGGCGCTCCATGTTGCCGTGCTTCTCGATAGGGTTTCGGTAGTTGCTGTTGAATTCCTTGCTGCTGCCCAACCAGCCCGGCATCAGGAAGTGGAACAGCGACCACAGTTCGCCCAGATGATTTTCCAGTGGTGTACCGCTCAGACACAGGCGCTGCCTTGCATTGAGGCTGCGTGCTGCTTGAGCAGCTTTGCTGTTGGGGTTCTTGATGTACTGCGCTTCATCAAGGATCAGCGTGTGCAGGGGCAGCTTCGCCAGAACTTCCTCGTCCCGGGGTAGCAGGGCATAAGTCGTCAGAATCAGGTCGTATTGGTTCAGGTTGTCGAAATCAGCGTGGCGATTGGCGCCGTACAGGGCAAGTACCCGCAACTGCGGCGTGAAATTCTCGGCTTCATCCAGCCAGTTGGGGATCAGGCTGGTCGGCATCACGGCCAGTGCAGGTCGGTCCAGGCGTCCTGCCTGTTTCTCCATGAGCAGGTGAGCCAGGGTCTGCAGGGTTTTGCCCAGCCCCATGTCATCGGCCAATACGCCGCCGACTTCCAGCTCGCGCAACGACTGCATCCAGCTCAGGCCTTCATGCTGATAACCCCGCAAGGTAGCGTTGAGCCCCTCGGGCACGATAACCGGAGCGTCCTTGATGTTGGCAAGCCGGTCGGCAAACTGACGCAAGCGGTCGCCGCCTTGCCAGCTCAGTGGCAAGTCATCGAGTTGCCCGAGGCGTGTGGCATCGGCGGTGTTCAGGCGTAACGAGTTGCTGCCTTCTTCACGCCAATAGAAATCGCCCAGGGTAGCGAGCACGGGTTTCAGTCGGCCATAGGGCAGGGCGATCTGCACTGGGCCGCCGCCATTTTGAGTGAAGTGATTGAGTTGAACGAGCAGTTGTTCGTCGTCACCACGCTTGGCAATTCCGGCAGCGCTCATTAATTCGGGGTGGCTGCGCAGCAGGTTGATCAGTATCGGTAACAGGCTCAGGCGTTCGCCGTTGACGATGATGCCCAGCTCCAGATCGAACCAGTCGCGCTCGGCCTCTTCATCGATGACGGCGTACCAATCGTCCACGGGCGTCACGTCGAAGGCAAAGTCGTCAGTGATAACGATTTCCCAGCCTTGCTCTTCAAGGTGCGGCAGGTCGTTGAGTACGAAGTGCAGCCATGCCTTGTCGTTGGGCAGGTCGAACATGTCGCCGGCGGTGTCCGGCAGTGCTTTGCTTTGCCGGGTTGCTACCCTGAAGCCCATATCCTGCAGAACCTGGCGTTGCTGTCGTTCCAGCTCGCCCTGGCGACGAATGCGCAGGGTCTCGGTTTCCAGGTGTTCAATGATGTCGCTTTTCTGGTTAACCAGATCGCTGCCTAGCGAGCTGACCAGAATGCTGACATTGGCCGTGCCGGTGGCGTAGTGCTTGCCGTAGCCAAAGGCGAGGGCGGCTCGGTGCTGAATGTGGCGCTGCATACGGCCGTTGCGCGGTTCGTAGGCGCTGAACTCGACGCTCGCCAGCATCAGGCGCGGATGCGGCTTGATGTCATCGATCAGTCGTTCAGGCAGGGCGGGCGCTTTTTCGACGCGAGGCGGTTGTACCGAAGGTGTTGTATCCAGCGCAGCCTGCAAGGCGTTGCGGTTCTGCGGCGCATGAAGGTAAAACAAGGCCGCCACACAATGCTTGCAGTTCTCACGCACCGGGCAGGTGCATTTGCAGATCAGGGCGTTCGCGAAGCGTTGCGGATCCCTGAATTTCAGGGTCTGTGTATAGACTTCCGAGCCTGAGCCTCGGCATGTCGTACGTGCCGAGTCCGGGTTGAGTTCTTCAAGCTGAATACGGTCTTCATGGGCATAGTCAAACCCCCGCTCAACGGTTCTGCTGGTAAATAAATCTGTCCACGACCAAGCGAGGACCTTTTCAAGATTGGACGACACAGTTCAGGACAGCCCTACGCCGTAGCGATGCTCGAATGGGAAAAGAAGCACGTGTTGCGCTACTTGAATAATTACAGGGGCGATACTTTCACCAGCATGGCCAGGCTTCCGTGGTCCATATAGATCAGTTCGCCGTTTTTGACCCGGGTGGTCTGTTTCAGGCGTTCGCTGCTGGTCAGCACACCGTGGGCATCAAGCTGATTGACCCAGAAGTCTGCCGCGATATCAGTGAAGCGTGCAATGCCTATGCTCAAGGTGCCTTCAATCGGGAAGTGCGCCCACTGTTCTTCGCCACTGGTCACGGCGACCTTGCTTGGCTCTGTGCTCAGGTTCTGTTGCCAGGCACGGTGCAGCAGCACTTGGTAGGTACCGCTTGCGTTGAGCTTGTCGGCCAAGTCTTTCAAGGCAATCCCGCGCTCACTCTGCGCATCAATTTTCTGCGCGTTGGCAGCCCAGTGCTCAGGCGCGATCTGACGCGTCGCAGCTGGCTCGCCCTGCTGGCGGAACAGGATCATTTCGACCTGAAAATTGCCATCGGCAAAGGCTGCTGGCGCGATCAGCGTCAGCAGCAGGATGAGTGAGTGGAGCACACGCATGGATGGATCCTTCAGGCAGTTTTCGGGGTCAGGCGCTCGAACAGCGCTTCAATGGTGTTAAAGCGTTCTTCCGGACGCTCCATGGGCACCATGAATTTGAACAGCGTGGCACCTTCGAACTTATAACGGTTGGGTTGGCCCTGAATCAATTTAATCAGGGTCAGTGGATCAACCGGCGTGTCCGCAGCAAATTCGATACGTCCGCCCTGAGGGCCTGCGTCGACCTTCTTGATACCCAGTTGCTCGGCCTGCAGTTTAAGCAGGGTAATGCGCACCAGATGCTTGGTCGGTTCGGGTAGCAGGCCAAAGCGATCGATCATTTCCACCTGAAGATCCTTGAGGCTGTCTTCGTCAGCGGCATTGGCGATGCGTTTGTACAGAATCAGGCGTGTATGTACATCCGGCAGATAGGCTTCCGGTATCAACGCAGGTACCCGCAGGTTGATTTCCGGGCCACCGCCCAGCGGTTGGTCGAGGTTTGGCTGTTCGCCCTTGCGGATCGACTTCACCGCACGTTCAAGCATTTCCATGTACAGCGTGAAGCCGACCGCCTGAATCTGTCCGCTTTGACCGTCGCCCAGCAACTCACCGGCGCCGCGGATTTCCAGGTCGTTGGTGGCCAGGACGAACCCGGCACCCAGATCCTGAGTATTGGCGATTGCTTCCAGACGCTTTTCTGCGTCCGGGGTGATCTGTTTGCGTGGTGGGGTCAGCAGGTAGGCGTAAGCCTGGTGGTGGCTGCGACCGACGCGGCCGCGCAATTGGTGCAGTTGCGCCAGACCGAATTTGTCGGCCCGCTCGATGATGATGGTGTTGGCACTCGGTACGTCGATACCAGTCTCGATAATGGTCGAGGCGATCAGCACGTTGAAACGCTTGTGATAGAAGTCGCTCATCACCTGTTCAAGTTCGCGCTCGCGCATTTGCCCGTGCCCGATACCGATACGCGCTTCCGGCACCAGTTCGGCCAGGTCGGCGGCGCATTTTTCGATGGTCTTCACATCGTTGTGCAGGTAGTACACCTGTCCACCGCGCAGCAACTCGCGCAGCAAGGCTTCTTTGACCGTCGGCTTGTTCTGCTCCATGACGAAGGTGCGCACCGACAGGCGTCGAGCGGGTGGGGTGGCGATGATCGACAGATCGCGCATGCCCGACACAGCCATGTTCAGCGTCCGCGGGATTGGCGTCGCGGTCAGGGTCAGAATATCGACTTCGCTGCGCAGTGCCTTGAGCTGTTCTTTCTGACGCACACCAAAGCGGTGTTCTTCGTCAATGATGACCAGCCCCAGATTCTTGATCTTGACGTCATCCTGCAGCAGCTTGTGGGTGCCGATGACGATGTCGATCTTGCCTTCTGCCAGGTCGGAAACCGCTGCGTTGACTTCCTTGGCCGATTTGAAGCGACTCATCACTTCAACGCTCACCGGCCAATCGGCAAAGCGGTCGCGGAAGCTGTTGTAGTGCTGTTGAGCGAGCAGGGTGGTCGGCACCAGAATCGCGACCTGACGACCGCCGTGCACGGCGATGAACGCTGCGCGCATGGCCACTTCAGTCTTGCCGAAGCCCACGTCGCCACAGACCAGTCGGTCCATGGGTTTAGGCGCGAGCATGTCGGCGCGCACGGCGTCGATCGTGGTTTGCTGGTCAGGCGTTTCTTCAAACGGGAAGCCCGCGCTGAATGTGGCGTAGTCGGCTTTGGGGTCGGCAAATGCGTAACCTTCGCGGGCGGCGCGGCGGGCATAAATGTCCAGCAGCTCGGCGGCGACGTCGCGTACTTGTTCGGCGGCTTTGCGTTTGGCTTTCTGCCAGGTTTCCGAACCCAGCCGGTGCAGCGGTGCCAGAGCGTCATCGCTGCCGGTGTAACGGGCGATCAGGTGCAGGTTGGCCACAGGGACGTACAGCTTGGCGTCCTCTGCGTAAGCCAGCATGAGGAACTCGGCGACCTGGTTTTCAACTTCCAGCGTTGCAAGGCCCAGATAGCGCCCCACGCCGTGATCGATGTGCACCACCGGTGCGCCCTCGCGCAGCTCGGTGAGGTTTTTGATCACTGCATCGTTATTGCCGCCGTCGGTGCGTTTCTCCCGGCGTCGACGCTGCATGACGCGCTGGCCAAACAAAGGGCTCTCAGCGATCAGGGCAATAGCCGGTTTTTCGAGCAGTAGGCCATCGTCAAGCGGCGCGATGGTGATCGACAGGCGATCCTTGCCCTCAACGAAATCATTCCAGCTGTCGACCGTTTTGGGTCGCAGCTTCAGGCGTTCGAGGAGCTCCAGCAACACTTCGCGGCGACCGGCCGATTCCGCGGTGAACAGAATGCGGCCGTCGAACTCTTCAATGAACTTTGACAGTGCTGCCAGCGGCTGATTGGCCTTGGCCTCAATGGCCAGTTCCGGCAGCAGGTGTGCCGGGAAACGCTCGCGGCCAACGCCGGTTTCGACGTCCTGCTGGCTCGCGACAACCCTTGGCCAGCTTTTAAGGCGGGCAAAGCAGTCTTCCACGGGCAGGAACAGTTCGGCGGGAGGCAATAGAGGGCGCTCGGGATCGACGCGCCGCTCTTCATAACGGTTGCGCACGTCATTCCAGAAATTTTCCGCGGCTTGTTCGATGCCCGGCAGGGAAAACACCTGCGTGTCTTGAGGCAGATAGTCGAACAGGGTCGAGGTTTCTTCGAAAAACAACGGCAGGTAATACTCGATACCGGCCGGTGTGATGCCGCTGCTCAGGTCCTGAAAGATCGGGCTGCGGCGGAAATCTACATCGAAGCGCTCGCGAAAGCGCGCCTTGAAGCGTGTGACTTCTTCCTTTTGCAGCGGGAATTCCCGTGCAGGCAGCAGGCGCACTGAATCGACCTTGTCGATCGAGCGCTGGTTTTCTGGATCAAAGGTGCGCAGTGTTTCGATTTCGTCATCGAACAGGTCGATCCGGTACGGCAGTTTGCTGCCCATCGGGAACAGGTCGATCAGGTTGCCGCGTACGGTGAATTCGCCGTGCTCATAAACGGTATCGACGTAGCGATAACCGCTGGCTTCCAAGCGCGTGCGCATGGCTTCGATATCGAGTTTCTGGCCGATATCCAGCACCAGACTGCTGCCGAGCAGGAATTTGGTCGGTGCCAGTCTATGTAGGGCCGTGGTGATCGGCACTACCAGAACGCCATGATCCAGCTCTGGCAAGCGATAGAGGCTCGCAATCCGCTGGGAAATGATGTCCTGGTGCGGCGAGAACAAGTCGTAGGGCAGGGTTTCCCAGTCCGGGAAATGCAGCACCGGCAACGATGGCGCGAAGAACTTCAGTTCCTGTTCGAGCCGCTCGGCGCTCTGGCTGTCGGCGGTCAGGAGCAGGGTGAAACGCTTGGCGGCACTGGCTGCTTCGGCAATAGCCAGGCTCAGCGCGGCACCGGGAAGGTTGCCCCAGTGTTGTTTGCCTGCAGCGGCAGGGAGTAGCGGTAGACGCAGAACAGGCACGGAAGATTGAGCTCCAAGCGTTGCGACGAGGGCCGCGATTGTACCGGGGGAAGGGTGCAAATGTCAGGTCTAAGACTACGCTGTGATTCAGAAGTGCACGCCCGGACATTTTCTGAAGTGCAGCGGAACAAAATGTAGTGCTCGCTGATCTGACAACGGCGCATTGCCCTTAAACAAAGGCGGCGGCATAATGTAGCCCCTTTTTTCAGCCCCTACATGTGGAAGGTTCCCGTGACTCAGAAGCCCGACCAGTGTCTTGGTGAATGGATTGATCGTGAAGCCCTCGCCGAGGCGATGATCCCGCTTATCGGTCAGCTCTACCGCAATAACAATGTGGTGAGTTCGATCTATGGCCGCAGCCTGATCAACCGTTCGGTTATCGCGATTCTCAAAGCTCACCGCTTTGCGCGTCACCGTCAGTCCGATGCAAGCGAGTTGTCCGTACACGAGACTTTCCCGCTCGTTAAAGCCATGAGCGAGCTGAAACTGGGCGCTGCCTCGGTGGATCTCGGCAAGCTGGCTGTGAAGTTCAAGACTGAAGGCAATGGCCGTACCGCCGAAGACTTCGTCCGTGAAGAGCTGGCCGAGCTGGTGGGTCAACAAAACGCTTCGCCACGTAAAGGCACCGACGTTGTGCTGTACGGCTTCGGCCGGATCGGTCGCCTGCTGGCGCGTATCCTGATCGAAAAAACCGGCGGTGGCGACGGCCTGCGCCTGCGTGCAATCGTCGTCCGTAAAGGCGCCGAGAACGATCTGGTCAAGCGTGCGAGCCTGTTGCGTCGTGACTCGGTGCACGGTCCTTTCGATGGCACTATCACCGTCGATGAAGCCAACAGCACCATCACCGCCAATGGCAACCTGATTCAGGTGATCTACGCCAAGAACCCGACCGAGGTGGATTACACCCAGTACGGTATCAAGGACGCACTGCTGGTGGATAACACCGGTGTATGGCGTGATGCCGATGGTCTTGGGCAGCACCTTTCGTGCCCGGGCATTGATCGTGTGGTCCTGACCGCACCTGGCAAAGGCAAGCTGAAGAACATCGTGCACGGTATCAACCACGGTGAAATCACAGCTGACGACAAGATTGTTTCTGCGGCTTCCTGCACCACCAACGCCATCGTGCCGGTGCTCAAGGCAGTCAACGACAAGTTCGGCATCGTCAATGGTCACGTTGAAACCGTTCACTCGTACACCAACGACCAGAACCTGATCGACAACTTCCACAAAGGCGATCGTCGTGGCCGTAGTGCTGCGCTGAACATGGTGATCACCGAGACCGGTGCTGCCACTGCTGCTGCCAAGGCGCTGCCTGAACTGGCTGGCAAGCTGACCGGTAACGCGATCCGTGTCCCTACGCCGAACGTTTCCATGGCGATTCTCAACCTGAACCTTGAGAAGGCGACCACTCGCGAAGAAATGAACGAGTACCTGCGTTACATGGCGCTGCACTCGGACCTGCACAAGCAGATCGACTTCGTGAACTCTCAGGAAGTGGTTTCCACTGACTTCGTCGGCTCGCGCCACGCCGGTGTAGTGGATGCTGAAGCAACTATCGCCAATGATAATCGCGTTGTTCTGTATGTCTGGTACGACAACGAGTTCGGTTACAGCCACCAGGTGGTTCGCGTGATGGAAGACATGGCGGGCGTTAACCCACCAGCATTCCCGCGCTAAGCGCAGTTACAGGCTTTAAGCGACAAGCTACAAGCAGAAACAAAAACGCCCCGACCGGGTAACTGGTCGGGGCGTTTTTTTGCCTGGTATCTGTAGGAGCTGCCGAAGGCTGCGAAGGCGGTCTATCTGATACTCCGCCATTCGCAGCCTTCGGCAGCTCCTACAGGGTGACTCAACTGGCAGTCACAGCCTCAGGCGCTTGCAGCTTCTGCCCGCCTTTGCGGAACAGCACCAATGTAGCCACCAGACCCAGCACTGCGGCGCCCGTCAGCCAGATGCCCGGCGCCGCCTTGTTGTCCAGGGCGTGAATCAGGTAAGTACAAGCAGCCGGGGTAAAGCCACCGAAGGTCGCAGTCGCAAGGCTGTAGGCCAGGGAGAAGCCGGTTGTACGCACTTCCACTGGCATGATTTCGGTCAGGGCAACCACCATTGCGCCGTTATACGAGCCGTACAGGAAGGACAGCCACAGTTCGACCATCAGCAGGTTGCCGAAACTTGGGTGGGCCACCAGCCAGGACAGGGCAGGGTAGGCTGTCGCAATTGCTAGCACGGTCGCCCCCAGCAATAGCGGTTTGCGACCGATACGGTCGGACAGCGCGCCCATCACTGGCAGCCAGATGAAGTTTGATATCCCGACAAAAACCGTCACGATCAGGCTGTCGAGATCGGACAGGTGCAGCTCGTTTTTACCAAACGTCGGCGTGTAGGCAGTAATCAGGTAGAAAGACACGGTGGTCATGATTACCAGTGCCATGCCGCCGATCACCAGGCCGAAATTCTGGCCAATCGAGCGCACCACTTCTTTAAGGGTGGGGCGATGAGTACGGGCCTGAAATTCCGGTGTTTCTTCCATGGAACGACGAATCACGAAGATCACCGGTACGATCAGGCAGCCGATCAGAAACGGCACGCGCCAGCCCCATTCACCCATTTCTTCCGGGCTCAACCAGTGATTCAGGCCTACGCCCAGCAGGCCAGCGAAGACCACGGCTGCCTGCTGGCTTGCGGACTGCCAGCTGACGAAGAAGCCCTTACGGCCCGGCGTGGAAATTTCAGCCAGATAAACCGATACACCACCCAGTTCAACGCCAGCCGAGAAGCCTTGCAGCAAACGACCCAGCAGCACGAGCAGCGGTGCGGCGACGCCTAGCGTTGCATAACCCGGAACGCAGGCAATCAGCACGGTACCCATTGCCATCATCGCCAGCGTGACGACCAGGCCTTTTTTGCGGCCGTGACGGTCAATGTAGGCACCGAGAAAGATCGCACCCAGTGGGCGCATGAGAAAGCCGGCACCAAAGGTGGCCAGCGAAAGCATCAGAGATGCGAACGCGCTGTCGGAAGGGAAGAAGGTTTTGGCGATGGCAGTGGCGTAAAAGCCGTAGACCATGAAGTCAAACATTTCAAGGAAGTTGCCGCTGACAACGCGAAAAATCGCTTTGCCTTTGCCGGTATTCGAGGCCATTGAAAATTACTCGCTTGGGCTATCTGGTCGAGGTTCTGCGTTTCATCAACGTTAGCCAGATGGCTCTGGCCCGGTCGTGCTGACGTGGCAGTAACCCCAAAGGATCCGTTGTATTTTTATGTCCTGCTGCATCGGTCAAGGCTCCTGCCTGCACGCAACGCACAATTGTAACCATATGTGTAAAAGGTTCTAAAAACAACTCTTGCTACTTAATGTCCGCGCGATGGCGCGTGATTTCATCTGCGATTTGCAGACTCGCTAACTTCATCAGGGCGATGCCACGGAAGGGTGGTTGACGAAGATTTCAGGAATGTCGTGTTTTTGATGTGAATCGTTACGCCAAGCGCTTTATCATGCGCAGCCTTGACTGGTCGCAGCGTCATTTGGTCGCAGACAAAAGTGGCTTGCGACGCTACCAACGGTTAATGTTCCACCGATTGGCGCAGGTTTAGACTGCGCGCCAGGTTTCGATCCTTCATGTCGCCGGCCGCGATGTGATTTAGCCAGAGATGCCAGAGTGGTACCTCGGCCTGTTCTAAGGAGTACGCATGGCTGTCTACAACTACGACGTAGTGGTATTGGGTTCCGGCCCTGCCGGGGAAGGCGCGGCAATGAACGCCGCCAAGGCGGGGCGTAAAGTAGCGATGGTCGACAGCCGTCGGCAGGTCGGCGGTAACTGCACACACTTGGGTACTATCCCGTCCAAGGCCTTGCGTCATTCGGTCAAGCAAATCATTCACTTCAACACCAACCCGATGTTCCGGGCCATTGGCGAGCCGCGCTGGTTTTCGTTCCCGGACGTGTTGAAGAACGCCGAAATCGTTATCTCGAAACAGGTTTCTTCGCGCACCGGCTACTACGCCCGTAACCGCGTCGACGTATTTTTCGGTACCGGCAGCTTTGCTGACGAGAACAGCATCGATGTGGTGTGCGGCAACGGTGTAGTCGAGAAGCTGGTCGCCAACCAGATCATTATCGCCACAGGATCGCGGCCTTATCGCCCCGCAGATATCGACTTCTCCCACAAGCGTATCTACGACAGTGACACCATCCTCAGCCTGGGTCACACGCCGCGCAAACTAATCATCTATGGCGCTGGTGTGATTGGCTGTGAATACGCGTCGATCTTCAGCGGTCTGGGCGTAATGGTCGAGCTGGTCGATAACCGCGACCAATTGCTGAGCTTCCTCGACTCGGAAATCTCTCAGGCGTTGAGTTACCACTTCAGTAATAACAACGTCATGGTTCGCCATAACGAAGAGTATGAAAAGGTCGAAGGCCTGGATAACGGTGTGATCCTGCACCTCAAATCCGGCAAGAAGATCAAAGCCGACGCATTGCTCTGGTGCAACGGTCGTACCGGTAATACCGATAAGCTGGGTCTGGAGAACGTTGGCATCAAGGCGAATGGTCGCGGGCAAATTGAAGTTGATGACAGCTATCGCACCAACGTGCCCAACATCTATGGTGCGGGTGACGTGATTGGCTGGCCAAGTCTGGCAAGTGCCGCTTACGACCAGGGTCGTTCGGCAGCGGGCGTAGTCGTCGACAACGGCAGCTGGCGCTATGTCAATGACGTGCCGACGGGGATTTACACGATTCCGGAAATCAGCTCGATCGGCAAAAACGAACACGAATTGACTCAGGCCAAAGTGCCGTACGAAGTGGGCAAGGCGTTCTTCAAGGGCATGGCGCGGGCGCAGATTTCCGGCGAACGCGTGGGCATGCTGAAGATCCTGTTCCACCGCGAAACCCTTGAGGTTCTGGGTGTGCACTGTTTCGGCGACCAGGCATCAGAGATTGTGCACATCGGGCAGGCGATCATGAACCAGCCGGGTGAAGCCAACACCCTGAAGTACTTCGTCAACACCACGTTTAACTACCCGACCATGGCTGAAGCCTATCGGGTAGCTGCCTATGATGGTCTGAACCGGCTTTTTTAAGCGACTCCGGCCGGTGGCCTGAGCCGGCCGGGGAGACCGATTTCAGCGATTCTCGAGGGTGGCGCTGGCCAAACCGGGAAAGTCTGTAATCAGGCTGTCTACGCCGAAGTCGGCGAGCCTGCGCATCAGCGCGGGTTCGTTGACGGTCCACACCGACACATGCAAACCCTGACGTTGGGCTTTCTGTTGGCGTTCAGGGGTGCAGAGTGTCCAGTTCAATGCCAGATACTCACAGCCGTAGCTTTGGGCGACCTTCAGCGGGTCGAGCCAGGCGTATTCGGCCACCAGGCCGCGTGAGATATCCGGCGTCAGTTCCTGCGCCGCCCGCAACACTTCCCGAGAGCTTGAGGTAATCGTGATCTTGTCCAGCAGTCCATGACGCTGAGCCATTTCGCGGATTGCCAGTACGGTTGATGCGGCCCGGGTGCGCGAAGCGCTTTTGACCTCCAGTTGCCAGTGCTCGAAATCGCACTTTTCAAACAGCTCCTCCAGGCGAGGGATCGGGCAGGGATTGATCCAGCCCGGGCCGCCTTTACGAGCGTCATAGGTCACCAGATCCGCTGCGCTGTGTTCAATCACCTTGCCGCGCCTGTCGGTGGTGCGCTTCAGGGTTGGGTCATGGATCACCATCAGTTCCCCGTCACGGGACAGATGCAGATCAAGTTCGCAGCGGCGTACGCCGTGCTTGAGGCATTCCTGAAAACTGGTCAGGGTGTTTTCCGGTGCTTCGCCTTTGGCGCCGCGGTGGCCATAAATAAGGGTCACGTTTACTCCTGGTGGCCTTCAAGGCGTCGGTCTTGGTGTGATGGTCATTTCTTTGCTGTTATCAAATGCACCCTCTGGATGGAATACATTCCCTGTAGGAGCTGCCGAAGGCTGCGAAGCATTTAGCCTGACACACCGCTATCGCAGCCTCCGGCAGCTCCTACAGGATCAGCGTGTCCTTTATTCAGGTTTTTCCTGCTCCAGCGCCTGCCGTCGCAGCGCGGCTTGTCGTTGCAAAATGTATCGGGCCAGCAGTTGGCGCTGAGAGTCTGGAAGATCAATGAACTCGGTACCGATCTCGAATTGGCCATCCGGCAGCATGTCGCAATGCGTCACTTTGGCGTGCAGCATCAAAGCCGAAGCTTGCGGCATCAGGACCATTTTGATCGACAGTTGGGCATCAACGGCGAAGCTTGCAGGATTATGGAATTGCACGCCTCCTTCCGAAATAATCACTGGCTGCGGGGCCCCGAGCTTGCCCAGTGTGGTTTGCGCGACCACGCGGCCGAGCAGTTCAATGCGCTTGCCGAACGACTGCAGCAGGCTGCTCACCACCCGATCCCGCTCGTCCAGCTGACGCAAAAGGTGCTGGGATTCGAACTCGCTGATGTGCAGTTCGCTGAGCAGTTCAAAGAGTGCCGAGGTCTCACGCATGGCCTGGTGCCCGGCGTGGTCGGTACTGGACAGGAGGTTAATTTCCAGTGCGACACTGTCCTCGATACGGTAGTATTCGCGGCGTTCTTCTTCATCTAATGTCGACATGGCGAACCCATGGTAGCGGCGATGGTCATAGTGGTTGCTCGCAGTGCTTAGAGTGTTTTCGAGTGTAAAGCTGCACGCTTAGGCCCGCCACAAGGACGTCCCCATTCCTCCGAACAAGTCCCTAAATGTTCAGACCTCTTTTTGTATTCATAGGCACGCGTTACACCCGTGCCAAACGCCGAAATCATTTTGTCTCCTTCATTTCCCTGACGTCCATGATTGGTCTCGCCCTGGGCGTAGTGGTCATGATAGTCGTCTTATCGGTCATGAATGGTTTCGATCATGAAATGCGTACTCGCGTACTCGGCATGGTCCCGCACGCCACCATTGAAGCCGGTGAACCGATCGGCAACTGGCAGGCCCTGGCTGACAAGGTCAGGCAAAATCCGCAGGTTGTCGCTGTCGCACCATTCACCCAGATGCAGGGTTTGCTGACCAATAACGGCAATGTGCAGAAAGTCCTGCTCAATGGCATCGACCCGGCGCAGGAGCGGAAAGTTTCGATCATCGATAACTTCATGAAACAGGGGAAGCTCGATGATCTGGCGGCCGGTGACTTCGGCATCGTGATCGGCGATAAGGCGGCCACCAAGCTCGGTGTCGGAGTGGGTGACAAGGTGACCTTTGTTGCTCCTGAAGTGACGGTGACCCCCGCAGGCATGTTCCCGCGCATGAAGCGTTTTACCGTGACCGGTATTTTTCATGTGGGGGCTGGTGAACTTGATGGTTACCTGGGGCTGACCAACCTTGACGATCTGGGCCGTTTGCATCGCTGGAAAGCCAACGAGGTCCAGGGGCTGCGTCTCAAGTTCGAAGACCTGTTCGAAGCGCCGCGTACCTCTTATCAAATCGCCCAGACCCTCGGCGAGCACAACTACTACTCCCGCGACTGGACCCGCACCCACGGCAACTTGTATCAGGCGATCCGCATGGAAAAAGCCATGATCGGGCTGCTGCTGTTGCTGATTGTCGCAGTAGCTGCGTTCAACATCATTTCCACGCTGGTCATGGTGGTCAACGACAAGAAGGGCGACATTGCGATCCTGCGCACCCTGGGTTCCACGCCTGGGCAGATCATGGCGATTTTCATGGTCCAGGGCACGGTGATCGGCGTTGTCGGAACCTTTATAGGCGCGGTTGTAGGCATCATCGCCGCGCTCAATGTCAGCGCCGCGATTTCCGTTCTGGAAGGCCTGATCGGCCACAAGTTTCTCAACGCTGACGTGTACTTCATCGACTATCTGCCGTCGCAACTGATGGCCGAAGACGTGTTGATGGTATGCGGTGCGGCATTGGTCCTGAGTTTCCTCGCCACCTTGTATCCGGCCTGGCGCGCAGCGCGCACCCAACCGGCGGAGGCGTTACGTTATGAGTGAGTCGGGCATGAGTGATAAAGCAGTATTGAGTTGCCGCAACCTGGGCAAATCCTATGAGGAAGGCCCTGAGTCGGTTGTAGTCCTGTCCGGGCTGCAACTGGAATTATTTCCAGGCGAGCGCGTGGCGATTGTCGGCAGTTCAGGCTCTGGCAAAAGTACCTTGCTCAACCTTCTGGGCGGCCTCGATACGCCTTCCGAGGGCAGTGTCTGGCTGGCGGGCGAAGAGCTTTCCGCATTGGGTGAAAAGGCCCGCGGCCTGTTGCGCAACCGGGCGCTGGGTTTCGTGTACCAGTTCCACCATTTGTTGCCGGAGTTCACTGCGCTGGAAAACGTCTGCATGCCGCTGCTGATTGGCAAGACGGCGATCCCGGAAGCCCGTCAGCGTGCGACAACGTTACTGGAGCGGGTAGGGCTTGGGCACCGTCTGGCGCACAAACCTTCCGAGTTGTCTGGTGGTGAGCGTCAGCGTGTGGCCATTGCCCGTGCACTGGTCAATCAGCCTGGCCTGGTGATGCTCGACGAGCCGACCGGTAACCTGGATCACCACACCGGGCAGGGCATTCAGGATTTGATGCTGGAGCTGAGCACTTCGTCGCGTACTGCGTTTCTGGTGGTGACTCACGACATGAATCTGGCCAGACAGATGGATCGTGTGTGGCGTCTGGAAGATGGGCGTCTGGTAGAAGCGTGACCCCGTTGACTCGGCGCAATCGATCGCGCCGGGTGTCATTTTTGCGGTAATTTTTTCTACGGTGCACTGCGAATGTTTCGACCGTTATCCATTTTTATTGGCACGCGCTACACCCGCGCCAAGCGCCGCAACCATTTCATCTCGTTCATTTCCATGACCTCGATGATCGGCCTGGCGCTCGGTGTGCTGGCGATGATTGTCGTGCTGTCTGTAATGAACGGTTTCCAGCGGGAAATGAGTTCGCGCATCCTGGGCATGGTCCCTCACGCAGTCATCGCAGGCGTCCAGCCGCTGAATGACTGGAAGCCGGTCGCCGACGCCGCGCTGAAAAATCCTGAGGTCACTGCCGCTGTGCCGTTCACTGAAATGGACGGCATGCTGTCCTACAAGGGAGCGATGCAGCCAATCCAGATCAGCGGTGTCGATCCTGCGCTGGAGCATGAGGTATCGATCGTTGCCAAGCATATCGTGCAGGGCAAACTGCAGGACTTGAAAGCCGGTGAGTTCGGTGTGGTGCTGGGCGAGCTGAGTGCTCGCCGCTTCCGCCTTAACGTCGGTGACAAGTTGACCTTGATCGTGCCTGAAGTCAGCAGCGCGCCGGGGGGCATCACGCCGCGTCTGCAACGGTTGACGGTGGTCGGTATCTTCAAGGTAGGTGCCGAGCTTGATGGCTCCATGGCCTTGATCAATGTCGCCGACGCCGCGCAGATTCAACGCTGGCAGCCTGATCAGGTGCAGGGCGTGCGACTGGCCTTGAAAGATCTGTATAAGGCGCCTGAGGTCTCGAAGGTGATCGCTGGCGGGCTGGGTGCGGACTACCGCGCCGATGACTGGACCCACACTCAGGGCAGTCTGTTCAGTGCGATGAAAATGGAAAAAACCATGATCGGCCTGTTGCTGCTGATGATCGTCGCCGTGGCGGCGTTCAATATCATCGCCACGCTGATCATGGTGGTGAATGACAAGGGCGCGGACATTGCGATCCTGCGCACCATCGGCGCGACGCCCCGGCAGATCATGACCATCTTCATGGTTCAGGGAACGGTCATCGGTATCGTCGGCACTATTATTGGCGGCGTGCTCGGGATCATCGCAGCAATCAACGTGAGTAGTCTTGTGGGTTGGGTGGAGCGGGTCAGTGGCCAGCACATCTTCAGCTCCGATGTGTACTTCATCAGCAACCTGCCTTCCGAGTTGCAAGCGGGCGACGTGGTGCTGATCTGTAGCGCTGGCTTCATTCTCAGTTTTCTGGCCACACTTTACCCGGCCTGGCGTGCGGCGCAGATTCAGCCAGCGCACGCATTGCGTTACGAGTAATTGATGGGGTGGGCCTGACAGGTTCCTGTTGTCAGGTCTGCCCGCCAGTGCCGCCCACTTCCGCCTCTGTTTTCGCCACTCTGGAGAACACCATGCCCTCTATCACTCGTCTCTCACTGGTTGCCGCGCTGCTGACACTCAGTCAGCCATTGCTCGCATCGCCGACCCCCGCACTTGCGTTCGGGCACGCTGCGCCAGCCGCTCAGGCCTCGCGCACGATCGAACTGGTTTTAGGTGACATGTATTTCGATCCCAAGGCGGTGCAGGTCAAGGCAGGTGAGACCGTGCGCTTTGTGCTGATCAACAAGGGCCAGTTGCTGCATGAGTTCAATCTGGGTGATGCAGCGATGCATGCCAGTCATCAGCAGGAAATGATCAAGATGCAGCAGAGCGGCATGCTCACGCCCACCGGCATGAATCATCACGCAATGGATCACGGCTCCATGGAAATGAAGCACGATGATCCCAACAGCGTGCTGGTTGAGCCTGGGAAAACCACTGAGCTGACATGGACCTTTGCCAAGGCCGGCAATCTTGAATTCGCCTGCAATCTGCCTGGGCATTATCAGGCGGGTATGGTCGGCAAACTGACAATTACCGAGTAGCCGCTGAAAGCGCGGCGTAAACCCTATAAACTTGTTGGCTTACTCCGATAGCTTCAAGTGATCCAGGTACCGTCATGCATCCTGCAGCCGAACACTCGCCGCTGGGCAAGTCCAGTGAATACATTGCCACTTACACACCGTCACTGTTGTTCCCGATCCCACGTGCCGCGAAATGGGCCGAGCTGGGGTTGACTGCACAGACGTTGCCCTATCAGGGCGTGGACTTCTGGAATTGCTATGAATTGTCCTGGCTGCTGCCATCCGGCAAGCCAGTCGTGGCCATTGCCGAGTTCAGCATCCCGGCTGATTCGCCGAATATCATCGAGTCCAAATCGTTCAAGCTGTACCTGAACTCGTTGAATCAGACGGCCTTTGCTGACCGTGCCGAGCTGATCGCGACTTTGGTGAAGGACTTGTCAGCCGCTGCAGGCAAGCCAGTCGGTGTGCGCATTCGCAGCCTGGCGGACATTGAAAGCGAAGGCGTGGCGACGATGCCGGGGGTGTGCATCGACGAGCTTGATGTGAGTATCAATAGCTACGACCGGCCGCAGCCTGAACTGCTGCGTTGCGATGAATCTCGTGTTGTCGAGCAAAGCCTGCACAGTCACTTGCTCAAGTCCAACTGCCCGGTGACCAGTCAGCCGGACTGGGGCAGCGTAGCGGTGGAGTATCGCGGTGCCGAGCTGGACCCTGCGAGCCTGCTGGCGTACATCGTCAGCTTCCGGCAGCATTCGGATTTTCATGAGCAGTGCGTCGAGCGTATCTTTCTCGACCTGCAGCGCTTGCTCAAACCAGAGAAGCTGACGGTGTACGCACGTTACGTGCGTCGCGGCGGGCTGGATATCAATCCGTATCGCAGCACGGAGTCGATTACCCCGGATAACCGTCGGCTAGCCCGACAGTAGCCAGCAAAAAGCCCGTCACTGACGGGCTTTTTTATGGGGACCGGTTTGCCTTCTCAGGACGTCAAATGCCGATGTTTCCCAAGGTCACGACGATATTGCGCAGTGTGCCTGCGATGCCCGGGTGTTCAAGTTCAAAACGCTCAACGGCAAGATTGACGCCATCGGCCAGGCTAGGATCCTGAGTTACGGACTCCAGCTCGATTTGTGACTGGATCTGCTGCGCCAGGGCTTCCAGATCGGCGCGCTCCGCTTCATTAAGAGGTGGATTCTGCTCCAGTTGCTCGCGCAGGGTATTGAGTTGTTCTTGCAGTTCGCGGGCAGGCATGACGTGCTCCTTCATTGATAAGTCTGTCCCATGGACCCCGGCGTCAGGCCAAAGGTTCGTCATGGGTATGTGACAAGACTAATCCACTCTGGTGCGGCTTGCCTGCAGATTGCGCGTCCAGTCCGGCGCCCTCGCGGCTCGAGCCAGTCCTGCGGGTCTGTGTTTACAGTCCGGGAGTGCGCCCAAAAATTCTATTTCAGGGCTTCTCGCCCTTGGCCCGGCGGAGCGCGATATCGGCCAGGCACGACTCCAGTTCGCCCAGATGATCAATCGCCGAATGCACGCCAAGCGCGTAAAGCTGCAATGTCGCCTGGCCCCGACGGTATTCGCGCTCGGCATCGGTCAGGGCATGCCACTGGGAAGGGGATAGGCCGCACAGTGAGCCACATGACGCGAGGCCGACTGTCCACAGCCCGGCGCTGAGGCCCGCCTGCAGCAAGCGTGGCTCGCCGCTGACGAGTACACAGCCATTCAGTTGGCTGACGTTCAACTCCATAAGCGCCTGCCAGCAAGCATGGGGAGCGGGCCAGCCTGCTCGGGCGGCAGGGGTGGCGCGAATCAGCTGGCTCAATGGTTGAGCCAGCTGATTTGTAAGCTCTTCCGGTAATTCGTCCAGCCATGCACAGGGCACTGCCTGCTGATGCAGCCTCTGTAATGCTCTCAAGGCGCCAAGCGTAGGCAGCGAATGCTCATCGCTCAATTCGGACGCATTGCGCGCTTGCGCACCAAAATCCACCAGGCAGCCGCTCAGGCCAAAAAGAACGGCGGTAAACGCGGGCAGGGGAGCTGTCACGGGCGCGAGCATGGCGATATCTCTGAAATAACGCTGAACGCTACGGGGCATTTGTGACAGTAAGATGAATATCTGGTGATGGTGTTTAAAAGTGTTTTATCGGTCTTACAGGCTCCAATAGCCAAGGTGCTGCCTAATTCCTGTCATATGGCCTTATACTCCCCGCCTTGACGTGTGGGGGCGTAGCGCCCGCTTCATTACTTTTGCCAGGAGTTTCAGCTATGCCCGTGACCGGTGCTGGTGTGTTCAATCGTCTTGCTCAGCTGTGTGTTTGTGCCGGTATGGCGCTGGTGCCAATGGTTGCACAGGCCGCCGAAGAAGATCCGTGGGAAGGTGTTAACCGCGTTGTCTTCCGCTTCAACGACACCATTGATACCTATGCACTGAAGCCTATCGCGCAGGGTTATCAATTCATTGCCCCGCAGTTTGTCGAAGACGGCGTGCATAACTTCTTCAACAACATCGGTGATGTCGGAAATCTGGCCAACAATGTGCTACAGGCCAAACCTGCCGCTGCCGGTGTCGATACCGCTCGCTTGATCTTCAACACCACTTTCGGTCTGCTGGGCTTCATTGATGTGGGCACCAAGATGGGCCTTCAGCGCAGTGACGAAGACTTTGGTCAGACACTGGGTTACTGGGGTGTGCAAAGCGGTCCGTATGTTGTGCTGCCATTGTTTGGTCCAAGCACTGTGCGTGACGCCATTGCCAAGTATCCTGATACCTACACTTCGCCGTACCGCTACATCGATCACGTGCCTACGCGCAACACTGCGCTGGGCATAAACCTGGTTGATACCCGTGCCAGTCTGTTGTCGGCCGAACGCCTGATCAATGGCGACAAGTACATCTTCATTCGTAACGCGTATCTGCAGAACCGCGAGTTCCGCGTCAAGGACGGTCAGGTCACTGACGATTTCTGATTGATGCGATGGAAATAAATAAAGGCGACCTGTGGTCGCCTTTATTTTTTACTATTTGTGAACCAGTTCCGCCGGGGCTCAGTTCATCTTGACGATAGTCAGGCCCAGTTTTTGTCCGCCATCGGCCTCGTCAGTTACCCACACTACCTCTGTTTCTGCTTCAAGGCCCTTGAGGGCTGCATGGTCTGAATCGATTCGCACGCTCAGTTTGTCGCCCACTTTGAAAGTTCTGGGCGCCTGTACCTGCATCCCGGAGCTCGATAGATCAATGCACACAGCCGGGATGACCTGGCCTGCGTAGATCAAACTGATGTCGGCTTCCACGCGCATCCGGATGTAGTCTCGTTTCTCCTCGTAGCTTCGATCATTTAGACTCATGTCTAGTCCTTCGTTTTCGTTGCTGAATTCATGGTTCTTATAACTCTGAGCGATTTGCCGTGTAAAGACGCAAAGTGGGCGCTGGCGCGTGCTTGAAACGCCCGTCGGATGGGAGTACCGTCTGCGCCTTGAAGGGCACCTCTGAAACGCCACTTACAGGATCAAAAGTCCGGTCGTGCGGTCAGAGAGGCTAGAAGCGAATCCAGTACGCAGACCCGTGAACCGGGTTGCCTACGCCAACCTAATCTGGCGCCGTTTGCCCACATGCAGAAAACCAGTGCCACGCTGCTGATAATCGATGACGACGAAGTAGTGCGAGCGAGCCTCGCCGCCTACTTGGAAGACAGTGGCTTCAGCGTCCTGCAAGCTAACAATGGCTTACAGGGCATACAGATATTCGAGCAGGACAAGCCCGATCTGGTGATCTGCGACTTGCGCATGCCGCAGATGGGTGGGCTCGAGCTTATCCGTCAGGTAACGGCGATCGCGCCGGAAACCCCCGTGATCGTGGTATCAGGTGCGGGCGTCATGAATGATGCCGTCGAGGCGCTACGCCTCGGTGCTGCCGATTACCTGATAAAGCCCCTTGAAGACCTGGCGGTGCTGGAACACTCGGTTCGTCGGGCTCTGGATCGTGCGCGTCTGCTTCAGGAAAACCAGCTTTACCGCAAGAAGCTTGAAGCCGCCAACCGCGAACTGGAGGCCAGCCTGCATCTTCTTCAGGAAGATCAGGATGCCGGTCGCCAGGTGCAAATGAACATGCTGCCGATCAGTCCATGGTCGATCGACCAGTTCAACTTCGCCCATGAAATCATCCCGTCGCTTTATCTGTCGGGTGATTTCGTCGATTACTTCCGTGTCGACGAGCGCCGGGTGGCGTTCTATCTGGCAGATGTTTCCGGACATGGTGCTTCATCGGCATTCATTACCGTGCTGCTGAAGTTCATGACCACGCGCTTGCTGTTCGAATCCAAGCGAGGCGGTACACTACCGGAGTTCAAGCCTTCGGATGTCCTCGGCCACATCAACCGCGGTCTGATCAGCTGCAAGCTGGGCAAGCATGTGACGATGGTGGGCGGTGTGATTGACGAGGAGTCGGGGCAATTGACGTACGCAGTCGGCGGTCATCTGCCGTTGCCTGTGATGTATACGCCGGGTGAAGCACGCTACCTGCAAGGTCGCGGTTTGCCGGTGGGTCTGTTTAACGAAGCCACCTATCAGGATCATGTGATCGACTTGCCAGAGTCTTTTAGTCTGACTCTGTTGTCTGATGGCATTCTGGATCTACTTCCCGGTGATACACTCAAAGAGAAAGAGGCCGCATTACCTGAACTGGTAAAAGCGGCGGGCGGCAGCCTGGATGGCTTGCGTCAGACTTTTGGATTGGCCACGCTAGGGGAGATGCCGGATGATATCGCCTTGTTAGTGTTGAGCAGGAACCTTGAATGAGTACCGGTAGAATCCAGTTCGCCGAGCAAGAAGGCACCTTCGTTCTCAAGTTTGTTGGGGAAGTGCGCCTGACCTTATGTTCGGCTTTGGATGCGACTATTGAGCGAATCTTCACCGCTCTGAATTTTTCGGCGGTGGTTATCGACCTGACCGAAACCCGTAGCATCGACAGCACGACGCTTGGCTTGCTGGCCAAGCTGTCGATTTTGTCGCGTCAAAAAGTCGGGCTCTTGCCGACGCTGGTCACCACCCATGAAGACATCACCCGGCTTTTGCAGTCGATGGGTTTCGATCAGGTGTTCAACATTGTCGACCGGCCGATCCCGTGCCCTGAATGCCTGACGGATCTGCCGTCCCAGGATCAGTGCGAAGAAGTGGTCAAGGCCAAGGTGCTGGAAGCGCACAAGATTCTGATGGGGCTCAACGATTCCAATCGCGAAGCATTCCACGATCTGGTCAACGCGCTTGAGCGTCACTGATCAATAAAGACTTTTGATTCGTAACTGAATGACGATCAGCAAAAAGGGCGGCATCCGCGAGGATGTCGCCCTTTTAGTATTTCAGCGCAGTAATTAGACCTTGGCGCTGAGCAATGCTTCGAGTTTTTCCTGGTCGCGAGCGAACTGACGAATACCTTCGGCCAGCTTCTCGGTTGCCATGGCATCTTCGTTGGACGCCCAACGGAACTGGCTCTCGTTGAGTGTTACACGCGGCTCACCGGCGTTGCCCGGGTTCAGCTTGCGCTCCAGTGTGCCAGTGTCTTCCGCCAGCTTTTGCAGCAGGTCCGGGCTGATGGTCAGGCGATCACAGCCCGCCAATTGCTCGATCTGGCTCAGGTTGCGGAAGCTGGCACCCATGACCACGGTCTTGTAGTCATTGGTCTTGTAGTAGTTGTAGATGCGGGTCACGGACTTCACGCCCGGATCTTCGGCTCCGACGTAATCCTTGCCTTCAGCCTTTTTGTACCAGTCGTAGATCCGGCCCACGAACGGCGAAATCAGGAAGACGCCAGCATCGGCACACGCCTGGGCCTGTGCGAAGGAAAACAGCAGAGTCAGGTTGCACTGGATGCCTTTCTTTTCCAGTACTTCCGCAGCGCGGATACCTTCCCAGGTCGACGCCAGCTTGATCAGAATCCGATCCTTGCTGATCCCGGCCTTTTCGTACATATCGATCAGGCGTTGGGCGCGGTCGATACAGGCATTGGTATCAAAAGAGAGGCGGGCATCGACTTCGGTGGAAACGCGGCCCGGCACAACCTTGAGAATTTCCTGGCAGATAGCGACGGCAAAGCGATCAGACGCCAGGCCAATATCGCCATTAGCGCCGCTGAAGGCTGCCTTGAGGCGGTCAGCATTGCTGTCGCTGGAACCGGCCTTGAGCAGCAGGGAGGGGTTGGTGGTCGCGTCGACCGGCTTGAGTTTCTCGATGGCAGCGAAATCGCCGGTGTCGGCAACAACGGTGGTGAATGCTTTGAGTTGATCCAGCTTGGAAGTCATGAGCGTGCTCTGTCCTGTGCGGTTAGGTGACATTACCCGAGCGTTGCTGCCCACTCAAGGGCGCAAAGCGTAACGCCGCGCCAGAACAGGGCGGCCTGCTGCCCGGGTGGGCGAAAACTCGATCCAGACTGGTTGGAGCACGATCTGCGGCACTTGTTCCGTGGGTTCAACTCTGTGGCTTCAGCGACCTTCCAGCAGCCCGGCCGCCTGATCCAGAAGCGCCAATGGATCCTGAGTCTTGTGGATGTCCACCGAAAGTAGTTGCCGGAAGCGGCGTGCCCCTGGGAAACCGGTGCCCAGGCCCAACACGTGACGTGTGACATGGTGCATTGAGCCACCGCTCTGGATGTGCGCTGCAATGTACGGACGCATCGCCGCCAGCGCCTCGGCGCGGGAAATCACCGGAACATCGCTACCGAACAACTGCTGATCGATTTCAGCCAGCAGATAAGGGTTGTGATAAGCCTCACGACCCAGCATCACGCCGTCGAACACCTGCAAGTGTTCCTGGCATTGTTCAAGGGTCTTGATCCCGCCATTGAGGATGATTTCCAGATCAGGAAAGTCGCGCTTCAATTGCGCAGCGACGTCATAGCGCAGTGGCGGGATGTCGCGGTTTTCCTTGGGAGACAGCCCCTCAAGAATCGCAATTCTCGCGTGCACGGTAAAACTGGTGCAGCCCGCTTCGCGCACAGTGCCGACGAAATCGCACAATTGCTCATAACTGTCGCGGCCATTGATCCCGATCCGGTGCTTGACCGTCACCGGTATCGACACCGCATCCCGCATCGCTTTCACGCAATCAGCCACGAGTTGCGGGTGCCCCATGAGCACGGCACCAATCATATTGTTCTGCACCCGGTCACTCGGGCAGCCGACATTCAGATTGACCTCGTCATAGCCCACGGCCTCAGCCATCCGCGCACACGCCGCCAGATCCGCCGGCACGCTACCGCCCAACTGCAACGCCAGCGGATGCTCCGCCTCGTCGTGCTGAAGGAAGCGATGTGGATCAGCGTTGAGCAAAGCGCCAGTGGTGACCATTTCGGTGTAGAGCAGGGCGTTCTTGGAGAGGAGGCGCAGGAAGAAACGGCAATGTCTATCAGTCCAGTCCATCATCGGCGCCACGGAGAAGCGGCGGGAGGGGGCAGGGCTTGTATTACGTGGCTTTGCGGCAATATCTGGTGGCATTTTCTATAGTCAGTTTGGAGCGGGTTTTAGCCTTTTCAGGCTACTTTTTCATGCTCAGTACTAAGTTTTGCATTCGAAAAAATTTTTAGCACTCAAGAAAAGAGCTGGGCACGATCACGCAATGGAAGAATAAAAACAGGTGAAACCAGGTACACGGTACAGATCAGGCTGAGACGCGCCGGAGCCGTAGTTTATCAGGAAGCCCAGAGCTTTGATCGTAAGCAAATTGCCCAGTCCTGATTGATACGTCAGGAGGCCGGGCTGGCAGCGCGAGATGCGATGTGCAGAGCACTGCACCCAGCTGTACCATTTTGCAGGCAGGATTTATCTCTCACAAATTTTTCGGTTTTCTCAACAGTTAGATGATTTCAAAATGATACTATCCCTGCCTTGAATCAGATCGTGTCAGTTCGACACATGGAATCCCGATTGGGAAAGGAAGCCTGAATGTCATCGTTGCAAGCCGAAATGCTGGTTGAGCAGAAAGTCGCGAATGCCAAGAAATCTACTGGTGTCGCTTATCTGCTGTGGTTCTTTTTGGGCGGGTTCGGCGGTCACCGTTTTTATCTCGGCAAAACGGGCACTGCAGTTATTCAACTGATCATTACCTTGATTGGTTGCTTCACCATCTTCCCTCTTATCATTACCGGCATCTGGCTGTTGGTTGATGCTTTTCTGATTCCTGGAATTATTCAGGCAGGCGCCGAAAAAGCTCGTCATGAGGCACGTCTTGAAGTGGCAATACTTCAGCAAAAATAGATTTGCAATAGTCGCTGGCGGCTTGAATTGCGTAGCACGCAAGTCTGTCAGTGGGCTCGTTGAATCAGGGAAGGGCGCCGGCGAGGCGCCTTCTTTGTTTGTGTTTTCCGCAAGCTCGCTACTTCTTCAGTAGGGCGAGTAAATGTATCGCTCTCAATATGCATGACCCAATTTCGTAAGGCCGAAAGGATGCGCTCTGTATCCTGCGACCTTGAGTAATCTGTATCTGTCGGCCGCTCCGTCAGGCTGATACGGTTTACATCCCTTGAGTTTTGAGCTCGCCATGATTGAACTTACCGCTTTCCCGTTCGGTACAACCGACTGGTCGATAATCGAACCTGTAGAACATCCCGGTGAAACCGGTACTGCTTACTGGCGCACCTGCCAGTTTGGTTCGGTCCGTGTGCGCATGGTCGAATACAGCCCCGGCTACCTGGCGGATCACTGGTGCTGGAGAGGCCATATCCTGCTGTGTCTGGAGGGCGAATTGCACACCGAGCTGGAGGATGGTCGCCAATTCGTACTCACCGCCGGTATGAGCTATCAAGTGAGTAATGACGCTGAAGGGCATCGGTCATTTACCACTACCGGCGCGAAGTTGTTTGTGGTGGACTGAAGCGCTTTGAATATCACCCCCATGTCTAGTCGCAGGATCTATTGATGCCGTTTGGTTTTCATAAAATGCATGCCAATGGCGATGACTTCGTCGTTGTGGATACGCGAAACGCTACCAACCCGTTCACCAGTGCCGTTGCCCGGCGATTGGGTGACCGGAATCGGGGCCTTGGCTTCAATCAACTCGCGGTGCTGCTGGATTGCGACGATGCTGCGGCACGCTTGATATTCTGGAACGCGGACGGCTCTGCGCTGGATGCGTGTGGAAGCGCGACGCGGGGTGTTGCGGATCTGTTGATGCGTGAAGCGGACGTCACGTCGGTAACGTTAAGGACGAATCGCGGCTTGTTGGCGTGCGAGCGAACGTCTAACGGTGATATCGCGGTCGACATGGGCAAGCCGCTCTTCGGCTGGGCCGATATTCCGCTGGCCCTGGAGCTGGACTCGGTTGTTTTGCCACTGGCTGGCCGTCCAACAGCTTGCAGCATGGGCAATCCACACTGCACGTATTTCGTAGAAGATCTGGCCGATGTCGATATCGCGAAAATCGGTCCGGCGCTTGAGACCAATGACTTGTTTCCGCTCAAGACGAATGTGCATTTCGTTCAGATTATGAGTCGGCAGCATATTCGATTACGCATCTGGGAGCGTGGGGCTGGCATTGCGCTCGGTTCAGGCTCCTGCTCCTGCGGCGCGGTTGTGAACGGTATTCGTCGTGGCCTGCTGGACCCGTGTGTCGAAGTCGAGTGCGATGGCGGAAGCGTAACGGTTCGCTGGGACGGCAGAGGGCCGGTGTTTCTTATCGGCTCGGTAGAGAGTGTTGCGTCGGGAGTGATCGCGGACAGCCTTTTGGAGTCCCTTGCCTGAGTCGGTAGGACCGCGCGGTGAACGAGCGATATGTAGGAGCTGCCGAAGGCTGCGATAGCGGTTAATGCTTCGCAGCCTTCGGCAGCTCCTACAAGAAATGCACTTTACTTGTCAGGAAACGGCAGCGACAGCAGCCAATGGCTGAAGGCATTCAACGATGGCAAATGCTGGTAACGTGTCGCGTAGACGAGGTAGTAGCTGCGCCCGCTGTCCATCGAGTCAAACAGTGCAACGAGTTCGCCGCTCTTGAGCTCGTCCTGTACGAGAATTTCAGGGACCAGTCCGATCCCGATGCCTGCCGAAACTGCCTGAATAAGATGCGCCGTGAGTTCGAAGCTCGGGCCGGATCTCATGTTTCGGTGGTCGACATCATGGCTGTCGAACCAGTCCGACCAGGCGCTGGGCCTTGATACCACGTTCAACAGCGCGTGCTCGGCCACGTTAGCCGGTGACATGGCCCGGTACTCAGGCAGGGCAGTGGGGCTGGCAACGACGACGAGCTTTTCGCTGAGCAACTTATGCGAGATGTAGCCTGGCCATTCGCCTGAGCCGACGCAGATGATGGCGTCCATGTCGTGAGTCGTGGGCTGGGCTTCCGCCTGAATAATCCGTGAGTGGATGTGCACCAGTATCCCGGGGTGTTTTGCATAGAACTCATGCATGCGCGGCAGCAGCCACTTCGAACCCAGGGTTGGCAGGACTGCCAGATTCAATGGCCCGCCATCATTCTTGTAGGAAATGGTCTGCAAGGTTGCGCTGCGAATGCGCCCCAGCGCTGCCGCCAGCTCATGCTGATACAGCGCACCTGCGGCGGTCAGTTCGATCTTGCGCCCGTCACGCCGGAACAGTTCGACTTCAAGTTGAGCCTCCAGCGTCTGCACCTGCCGACTGACAGCGCTCTGGGTCAGCGTCAGTTCCTCGGCTGCCTTGGTGAAGCTGCCGTGCCGGGCGGCGGCCTCAAAAGCGATCAACAGCGACATCGATGGGGTCAGTCTTCTAGGGTTCATTCATAACACTCATGCAAACCCAGCAGGAATTACGCTTGTGACCAAGCCTGAGAGGCGCAAAAATTAACAAAAAATAGAGTCTGATGCTCTGCGTGCGATAAGCCGAGCATGCCCAACGTGAATGCATAGATTAGCTTTTTAGCCTGTAGGAATTCCACATGATTGCCCGGTTGCCGCTGCCTGATGTCCAGAACACCACGTACGAAGCATTCCTCGACGCGCTCCAGACTGCGGGTTTTCGTGGCGAAATAGTGCGTGATTATGGCGCCCGTACGGTATTGGCAACTGATAACTCGATTTACCAGCGTCTGCCCCAGGCGGCGGTGTTCCCTATGGATGAACAGGATGTAGCGGTTGTTTCCCGGCTGGTCGCTGATCCTCGGCACAGCAAGGTCGTCCTCACGCCCCGTGGTGGTGGCACGGGCACCAATGGTCAGTCGTTGACTGACGGGGTTGTCGTTGATCTGTCTCGCCATCTGAACAACATCCTTGAGATCAATGTCGAGGAGCGTTGGGTCAGGGTGCAAAGTGGTGTGGTCAAGGATCAACTCAACGCCGCGCTCAAGCCTCATGGGTTGTTCTTCGCGCCCGAGCTTTCGACGTCAAACCGCGCGACTATTGGCGGTATGATCAACACCGATGCAAGCGGGCAGGGCAGCTGTACTTACGGTAAAACCCGAGACCATGTGCTTGAGCTTTCCACGGTGCTGCTAGGTGGTGATCGCCTGGACAGCATGCCGATTGATGCCGATAAACTTGCAGCACTTGTCAGTCGCAGTGATCGTTCAGGTGAGGTGTATCGGTGTGCGCTGGGCATTATTGATACTCAGGCTGGACTGATCGAAAGCACATTTCCCAAGCTCAATCGCTGCCTGACCGGATACGACCTGGCGCACCTGCGCGAGCCGGACGGTCGTTTTAACCTGAACAGCGTTCTGTGCGGTTCCGAAGGCTCACTCGGCTTCATCGTTGAAGCTAAATTGAATGTCTTGCCGATTCCCAAGTATTCGATTCTGGTGAACGTGCGTTACGCGGCGTTCATGGA
Organism: Pseudomonas maioricensis; assembly: GCF_022790535.1. Taxonomy (GTDB): domain Bacteria; phylum Pseudomonadota; class Gammaproteobacteria; order Pseudomonadales; family Pseudomonadaceae; genus Aquipseudomonas; species Aquipseudomonas maioricensis. The sequence goes on along the minus strand of NZ_LOHG01000005.1, from coordinate 28,675 downwards.
TGCGTTGCGCGACGCAAAAGCGTTGATGGAAATGAAGCCTCTTTCCATCGAAACCGTCGATTCGAAAGTCCTGATGCTGGCGATGAAAGACATAGTCTGGCACGGCGTCGCAGAGTACTTCCCGGAAAACCCCGACACGCCGACACTGGGCATCAATATCATTGAGTTCAGCGGCGATGATGAAGAAGTCGTTCAGCAAAAAGTCCATGAATTCGTCTTGCACCTGCAGCGCGACACGTCTGTTGTGCGACTGGGTCACACCCTTGCGGTAGGCGCCGACGCGCTCAAACGTATCTATGCCATGCGCAAACGCGCAGTGGGCTTGCTCGGCAACGTCAAAGGCGAAGCCAGGCCGCAGCCGTTTGTGGAGGACACCGCTGTTCCCCCTGAAAACCTCGCTGACTTCATCCATGAGTTCCGGGCGCTGCTGGACAGCTACAGCCTGCAGTACGGCATGTTTGGTCATGTCGATGCTGGCGTGTTGCATGTTCGGCCGATTCTGGACATGAAAGATCCGCATCAGGCGGCCTTGATCCGGCCGATTTCCGACGCTGTTGCGGCCCTGACGCAAAAGCACGGCGGTTTGTTGTGGGGCGAACATGGCAAGGGCTTACGCTCCCAGTACGTGCCTGACTACTTCGGTGAGCTTTATCCTGCTTTGCAGGCACTCAAGGCGGCGTTTGACCCGCACAACCAGCTCAACCCGGGCAAGATCGCAACACCGGGGACTGTGCCGAGCGCTCAACTGACCCGTGTCGACGAGGTCCGTTTGCGTGGCGAACTGGATCGCACCATTGATGAGCGCGTGTGGCGCAGCTATGACGCGGCGCTTCACTGCAACGGCAATGGCGCGTGTTACAACTTCGACCCTGATGACGCCATGTGTCCTTCGTGGAAGGCCACGCGCAACCGTATTCACTCTCCCAAGGGGCGGGCCTCGCTGATCCGTGAGTGGCTACGACTGCAAGGGGCGCAGGGTGTTGATGTTCTGAATGCCGCCTCCGGGGCGACGCAGAATATCGCCCGGCGAGCGGTGAATACCGTCAGGCAGAAGTTGGGACAGGATGATTTTTCCCACGAGGTCTACGACGCGATGGCAGGTTGTCTGGCGTGTAAGTCCTGCGCCGGGCAATGTCCTGTGAAAGTAAACGTGCCGGAATTCCGCTCGCGTTTTCTTGAGCTCTACCACAGCCGTTATCTGCGTCCGCTCAAGGATTACCTGATCGGTTCGCTGGAATACACCGTTCCTTATATTGCCAGGATGCCGCGCCTCTATAACTTCGTCATGAGTGCACGTCCGGTTCGCTGGGGGCTGGAGCGCATGGCGGGGATGGTCGACAGTCCTTTGTTGAGCCTGGTGGACTTTGCCGCCGTTTGCCGACGCTGGAATGTCGAGATCGCGACACCACAGCGCCTCGCAATCCTGTCAGATGCGCAGCGGGCAACAAGTGTGATCCTCGTTCAGGATGCATTCACCCGGTTCTTCGAAACCCCGTTGCTGGCTGATTGGGTGGAGCTGATCTCAAGGCTTGGCTACAAGGTTTATCTGGCCCCGTACGCGCCCAATGGCAAGCCGCTGCAGGTGCAGGGTTTCCTCAAAGCGTTTGAAAAGGCTGCCAGCTTCAACGGCCAGTCACTGTTCAGTCTGCAGCAGTATCAGATTCCATTGGTGGGACTGGATCCGGCGATGACCCTGGTTTATCGGCAGGAGTACGCCAAGGCTCTGGATGCCGACAAGACACCTTCGGTGATGCTGGCGCAGGAGTGGCTGATCAATGCACTGCCGGACGGCGAAGCGCTGAAAGAAGCCGAGCCTTATCACTTCCTGCCGCATTGCACGGAAAAGACCAACGAGCCCGGCAGTATCGGTTTGTGGCAGAAGATCTTCGAACGGGCAGGGCTGAAATTACAGGTTCAGGCCAGTGGCTGTTGTGGAATGTCAGGCACTTACGGGCACGAAACGCGAAACGCTGCGACGTCGGACATCATCTACGGGCAGTCGTGGAAGCTGCTCATCCAGAAATTCAACACGTCCGGGCGGGTTGTCGCCGATGGCTATTCCTGCCGCAGCCAGGTCAAGCGTCAGGAGGGGACAACGGTGCTCCATCCGCTGCAGGTTTTGCTGGCGCGCTTGAGGGAAGTCGCAGGCTGAGTTGGCCACGTTCTGTTGGAGCGGTGCTTGCCCGCGAATCAGTCGATGAGGTACATCAGATGTACCGCGTCACCGTTCTTCGCGAGCAAGCTCGGCTCCTACAGATGGTCGTCGTCCTCGTCCTTGAATGGCTACTGCGCGTGCAGCGGGTAATCCACATAGCCTTCGGCAGTGCCGCCATACACCGTCGCCGGATTGATCGGATTCAACGGCCAGTCGTTGGCGATACGGGCTGGCAGGTCCGGGTTGGCAATGAACGGGCGGCCGAACGCAACGAGGTCAGCCAGGCCTGAGTCCAGCAGTGCCGCGCCGCTTTGCGAGGTATAGCGACCGGCATACATGATCGCCCCGCTGAACGTGCTTCTCACGTCACGACGAAACGCTTCAGGCATCGCAGGCGCGTTATCCCAATCCGCTTCGGCGATGGACAGATAGGCAATACCGGCATTCTCGAGAACTTTGATGGCTTCGATATACGTGGTGTGCGGATCTTCCTCCACCAGGCCCAGGTACGTACGGGCTTCATCAGTGCTGGTGAACAGTGGTGCGAAACGTACACCGACTTTCTCTTTGCCGATGCACTCGGCGACACCGGCGACGATCTCACGCAAGAAGCGCAGGCGGTTATCCAGCGAGCCACCGTATTGATCTTCGCGGTGATTGCTGTGAGCTGATATGAATTGGTTAACCAGATAACCATTGGCGCAATGCAGCTCGATGCCATCGAAGCCGGCGTCTATCGCGTTACGTGCCGCTTGAATGTAGAGCTGAACAAGCTCCTGAACTTCATCGGTAGTCAGCGCTCTCGGTACGGAAGGTTTAACCAGTTCGCCTGCACCGGGTGCGGTTTCGATAAACACGCTTACCTGGTCTGCCGCAATGGCAGAAGCCGATACGGGCGCGGCGCCATTCGGTTGCAGCGCGGTATGGGACACCCGGCCGACATGCCACAGCTGAGCGAAGATAACGCCTCCTTCTGCATGCACCGCTTCAGTAACTTTGCGCCAGCCTGCGATTTGTTCTGGTGTGTAGATACCCGGTGTCCAGGCGTAGCCCTGACCGCGCGGTTCGATTTGCGTGCCTTCTGTGACCAGAAAACCGGCCCCTGCGCGCTGGCTGTAATACTGCGCCATGAGTTCGTTAGCGATGTTGCCTGGCTGCGTGCTGCGTTGCCGGGTGAGGGGCGGCAGTACGATGCGGTTTTTGAGCGTGTGATTACCCAATCTGGTTGGGGTAAAGAAATGGCTGTTGGTTGTTAAGTCGTTCATTGGTCTGCCTTGGTCGACGTTGAATGTCTAATATTTATTAGACCAGTCGACTATTTTTCATCTAAAAATAATGGACGCTTTGCCGGTCGGCTTGGCGTCCACGGTAATCGTGTCGCAGGGCGTTTGAAGCGTGAGAGTCAGCCCAGTTTTTTCAGTAACGCTGCAGCGACTGCTGCGGAGCTGGCAGGGTTCTGGCCAGTCACCAGTTGCCCGTCTTCAACTACATAAACCTGCCAATCGCCAATCTTCGAATAGTCGCCGCCCAGACGCTGGAACTCGTCTTCGATCAGGAACGGCACCACATTGGTCAGGCCAACGGCTTCTTCTTCAGAGTTAGTAAAACCGGTGACTTTACGACCGCTGACCAATGGCTTGCCGTCTGCACCTTTGACATTAATCAGCACACCCGGTGCGTGGCAGACGAAGCCGTGAGGCTTGTTGCTACGGTCAAAGGCTTCAATCAGTGCAATAGAGTCCTTGTCTACGGCCAGATCCCACAATGGGCCGTGGCCACCTGGGTAGAAGACGGCATCGAAGTCTTCAGCGCGGACACCCGACAGCAGGCCGGTGTTGGCGAGGACGCGTTGCGCCTCAGGGTCTTTGCGGAAACGATCCGTCTCAGCGGTTTGCGCATCCGGCTCGTCACTTTTTGGATCGAGCGGTGGCTGACCGCCGGCCGGGGAGACGACGGTGATCTCGGCACCGGCATCCTTGAAGGCGAAATAGGGAGCGGCAAACTCTTCAAGCCAGAAGCCGGTTTTTTTGCCGGTGTTACCCAGTTGATCGTGAGAGGTCAGAACCATAAGAATTTTCATAAAGCACTCCTTGAAGAGGAAAGGTTGGTCAATGAAGCAGAGTGGACATCTACGGCGCCAGTGCTTCTGGTGACCGATGGAGCAGAGCTTAGATTGAAAATAGACCAGTCGTCTAGAGTTTTTTTCAGATTGCTGCCCTGAAGGTTTGTCTCGTACACGGGAGGTTGGTTCAAAACTAGACGACTGGTCTAATGTTTGCTATTTTTCGCGCATGAAACCAACTTATGACGATACCCGCCAGCATTTGCTCGACACCGGCCACCGCATGATGGCGGGCAAGGGCTTTACCAGTGTGGGGCTCAGCGAGCTCCTGCAAGTGGCTGGCGTGCCCAAAGGCTCGTTCTACCACTACTTCAAATCCAAGGAGCAGTACGGGCAAGCCTTGCTCGAAGATTACTTCGCGGGCTATCTGGCGGACATGGATCGACGTCTTGCGCTGCCAGGGTTAACGCCTTGCGAGCGACTGATGGATTATTGGTTGGGATGGCAGCAGCGATGCGTCGAGCCGTTCAGTGGCAATGAGTGCCTGGTGGTCAAGCTGAGCGCCGAAGTGGCTGACTTGTCCGAGTCGATGCGCATCACATTACGTGACGGTGCAGAGCAAATCGTGTCGCGCATCACCGCCTGCATCAAGCAGGGCCAGGCCGACGGTTGCTTGCCTGGCAACGACGCGCGACAGCTGGCCGAAACGCTGTATCAGATGTGGCTGGGTGCGAGCCTGCTGAACAAGCTGCAACGCGATGGGCAGCCATTGCAGACGTCTATGAGCACGACCAGACAGCTGTTGGGTGTCTCAGACAGCGTTTGATTGGTTGGGACAAGATTCGATTTATGCGACTACGGTTTTGTAGGAGCTGACGAGCTCCGCGAGGCTGCGATAGCGGTGTGACTGACATACCGCTTCGCGACCGTCGTAACCTCCGATGGCTCCTACAGGGATCAGAGTTGCGATTTCGATGAGCAATCAGATCCCGCTTGTTTGCAGCTTTGACGCATCCAGTGTGCCGTGGGCATGTGCAGCAACAGACCTCTGTTGCAGGCAGTAATCCAGACTGCCCACCAACCACATGGCGTAGGTCATCAGTTCCACCCCTTCTTCTACCGCTGTCTTGGCCAGGCGCGCATAACCGTCGTCCAGAATCAGATGCCATAGCGCTCCCATGCCAAATACCCGGGAAAATACCAGCACGCACAATCCGGTCGACAAGGTCCCGAACGCCGGTGTTCGGGTGAAGGCTGCCAAAGCGCGGAGTGTGTCCTGACGGTTTGCCGGGTTGAACGCAATCGTCACTGACGTAATGGCGATCAGCAGAAATGGCCAGCACCAGGCGCTGTGACTGATAGGGTCAAAAAGGCCGTCGAGCTCCCTCATCAACAGGCAGGCAAAGAAACCTGCGACCAGTGTCTTGAAGCCTTTCTGCCCCTCATTGGCCGGTGAAAACCAGAAGAGCAGGGCGCAGGCGAAGAGCATCAGTTCCTGAGTGATTTCGGTAAATGAAATTTCCAGCAACTGCGTATCAAATACGGCGATATCCAGCCAGAGCATCCCGAAAACAACGCCCGTCAGTACCAGCTTGAGCAGCAGCATGAGTGACGCGGTTTTTAAATCTTTGAACGTGAGGGGCAAAACAAAAGCTCCTGGCTTGCGGATGCAACACGATGTGTCGCGGCTCGCAAGGGGACGCTATTTCATTAATAATTTCAAATGCTTCCGTTGATTGTCGGAATTGATGAAATTCATACTCATGATTATCTGCCGGGCGCGTAACGCTTTATCGAGTTATCGGGATGCTTGTTTCGCGTCGACATCACAACGATAAGCCTGGTCTTTCTGAGTGCTCAGCAACGTTTGGCGCTCGGTTAATTTCGCAGTGATATTGTTCCAGGCAATACTGCCCAGCGGCACTCGAAGCGGCATCACGTCAGCCTGTGCAATCGCGATCATCTCGTTGGCAATTTTGATCGCATCACCCATGGACGGACTGAATTCGCCACTTTCGAGGCGTTTACGCAGGTCGCCCACCGGGCTGTTTTCATAAGCCGCTGACGGTTGCGCACTGTCGATGCCTGCCAGGAAGTTCGTACCCGTCGGGCCGGGCTCCAACAGGCACATCTGGATGCCAAAGGGCGCGACTTCCTGAGCCACTGCTTCGATAAAACCTTCCTGACCCCATTTGCTGGCGTGGTACAGGCTAAAGCCCGGATAACTGATCCTGCCACCTTCAGAGCTGACCTGCAAAACCCGGCCTTTCCGTTGTTTACGCAGATGAGGTAACAGCGCTTGGATAAAAAAAATCGAGCCGAGCAGATTGGTCTCGATCTGGCGCCTGATCTGGTCCGACGAAAGCTCTTCTGCTGCACCAAACGTTCCGTAACCGGCATTGCTGATAACGATGTCGATATGCCCCAGTGCCTGAAATGCTTCAGCAACAGCCGGGACGATGCGTTCGCTATCAGTGAGGTCCAGTTGAATGGGGATGAGTGCCGCCGGATAGGTTTTTGTCAGGTCGTCGAGTGCCCCGGCGCTGCGGTAGGTTGCAGCAACCCGGTCACCGCGTTTAAGCAGCGTTTCGGTCATCAGTCTGCCGAAGCCGGAGTTTGCTCCGGTGATAAACCATGAAGTGCTCATGTTGATGTCCTCATTTATGTGTGTATTTCAAACCAAGAATGGGACTGTCATGCTGTTCTGAATAGACCATCAATCACGAACAGGCTGATCGAAAATTGCCACTAATCAACGAGCTCAATTTGAAAAGCCTGCGTATGGCGTTGGCCGTCGCTGATATCGGCAGCTTCCGCCGCGCAGCTCATTCGCTTGAGATGGCGCCGTCGAGCCTCAGTCATGCGATTACCGAGCTTGAGCACACACTCAAACTGCGCCTGTTTCATCGCACCACGCGCAGCGTTGCGCTGACGGTGGAGGGTGCGGCTTTCCTGTGTCGTATTCGGCCAATACTCGGCGACCTGAGCGTCGCCCTCGACGAAATCAATCAACAGCATGAGGGCCGCATCAGCGGGGAGCTGCGCATCAATACCCCGTTTGCCGCGGCACGTTATTTGTTGAAAGAGGTGGTGCCGGACTTCATGAGGCTCCATCCGGGCATCGAGCTTGAGCTACGTCACGAAGAGCGGCCGGTGGACATCGTCGCTGATGGCTGTGACGCAGGTATTCGACTGGGCGCGAGTGTTCCGGCCGATATGATTGGAGTGGCGTTTGGTGGCAAGGCACGTTTTGTTCCCGTGGCGTCTCCAGATTATCTTCAGCAATACGGCCGTCCTGCGCATCCTGCAGACCTGATGGCGCATAAATGTATCCGGGTCAGAATGCCCAGAGGTGAGCGCTACGCCTGGGAGTTTGGGCGTCAGGGCGAGGAAATAGAGCTCGATGTGCCGGGTTCGCTGACCGTCAACCGAATGGCCCTGATGATAGAGGCTGCCGAAAGTGGTCTGGGGGTCGCGTTCGTTCTGGAACACGCTGTGGCGCAAAGTCTTGCTGACGGGAAGCTGCAGGTGTTGTTGAGCGACTGGTGCCCGGACGAGCCGGGGTTGATGCTCTATTACCCGGGGCGGCGCAATGTGCCTGCGCCGTTGCGGGCGTTTATCGGGTTCATTAAAGCGTTGGGTGGTTGAGGGCTGGTTGTTGCGACGAAAGGCTGCGATTGGATTACGTCTGGTAGACCGCTTCGCGACCGTCGTAACCTCCGATGGCTCCTACAGGATCCGGATGTGCGATGAGTTTAACGATCGCGGCGTGTTCAGACCCTGGTGGTCAGCTTGTGCATCATGAAACGATGATCAGCCGAGAACAGACGGCGGTAAGTCAGCAATACCGCACACACCGTTCCCAGCGCTGAAGACGCGGCAATCAGAAACATGATCACAATCTGGTAGCGTACGGCTTCGGCGGGGGATTGTCCGGCCAGCACCTGACCGGTCATCATGCCCGGCAAGCTGACAATGCCCACCACACTCATCTGATTCAGGGTCGGGGTCATGCCCGCTCTGACGGCTTGTCGCGCCGCCATTTGGGCGGCCTCCCAGCGCGAGCCGCCCAGTGCGAGGATCATCTCCACAGTGCTTCGCCCTGACGAGAGTTCCTGCATCATGCGTTCAATGCCCAGTGATACACCAGTCAGCGTGTTGCCCAGGATCATGCCCAGAATCGGAATCGCATATTGCGGTTCGTACCAGGGGCGAATCTGGATGACTAGCAGCAAGCCGATAGCGGTCACCAGCCAGGAGCTGCCCCACACCGAAACAGTGCTGTCCACGCGGCGCCCGGCGTAGGTGCGTTTGCCACGGCCGGCCGCAGAAACACCGGCGATGAGCGTCATCAGGCACATCAGCGGCAACACCACATACCAGTAGGCAAATTCGAACACCCAGCCGAGGATGTAGCCGATGGCAAGTAACTGAACCACGGTCCGTATCGAGGCCCAGATCAACTGGCGGCCCAGCCCCAGTTTCAAGCCCAGAGACAACGCGCCGTTGATCAATATCAGGCACGCTGCAATGGCGATATCCGCCGCCGACAAGCTTTGATAATTCATCAGTGATCCATGGCCGTCAGCACACCTGCGTGCATTTCAAGTCGGATGTTGCTCATCCGTTGCGCCTGATCGTGATCATGGGAGACCCATATATAGGCACGCTTGGCTGCGGTGTCATTTGCAAACCACGCATCGACCAATGCCTCCACTTCTCTGGATGATTGAGGGTCCAGCGCGGCAGTGGGTTCGTCCAGCAGCATGACTTCCGGGTCTAGCTGAATAGCGCGAATCAGCGAAACGACCTGGGCCTCACCACCGGAAAGGTCCTCTGCGGTCTTCAATAGAAAGCTTTCTGGTTTGCCAGCCTGGCGCAGAAGCGCTCTGGCTTTCTCAATATCAAAGGTCTGCTGTTTGAAGATATTCAGGCTGTAGGGAAAACGCAGGTTGTCCTCAACCGTGCCATCGACCAGTGCTGGACGTTGCGCAATGTAGCAAACCCGACTGCGGTAAGCAGGGATCTGCGCAGCCACAACAGGATGATTTCGCCAGACCACCTCACCGGAACCGGGCGCATCCAGTAAAGCCAATGTGCGCAAAAAAACACTTTTTCCAGACCCGGACGAGCCGGTTATCACCACTCTGTCGCCGGCGCTCAAGGTGAAATTCACCGGGTGCAGCAGTTGCACAGCGTTGCTCTGATCCATGCGACTGAGCGCGCGGGCTTCGACCAGTTTGGAGTCTTGAATGCTCGGCGGGGTGGGTGACGACAAGTACAGACTCCAAAAGCGCAAGGTTAACGGTGAAGTTTGCTCGCGCCATCAGGGTAAATACAAGAAGCTCCGTTACTTAACGCGGTCCTTGCAGCTTGTAGCCCATGCCATGAACGGTGTGCAGTAACGGCGTATCGAAGGGTTTGTCGATGGTTTTGCGCAGTGTGTACAGGCTGGTGCGCAGGCTGTCGGAATCTGGTGCATTGCTACCCCAGATAGCCTGCTCGAACTCTTTGCGTTTCACCACCATTGGGCTTTTGCGCATCAGTAATTCAAGCAGCAGCCTGTTGGTCGGGTTGAGTTTGAGCAATGTGCCGCCTCGCCTGACCTCCAGCGAATCCAGGTCGTAAGTCAGATCATGGATCTTCAGCACGTTCTTTTTCAGGCCGGTGGAGCGCCATGTCACCGCTTCAACCCGGGCATATAACTCCGAGAGGGCGAAAGGTTTGACGATGTAATCGTCGGCGCCTACGTGGAACCCGGTCAAACGGTCTTCCAGTTGGTCACGGGCAGTCAGCATGAGTACCGGAACGTTCTGTCGTGCATCCTCCCGCAGCTTTCGGCAGAGCAGATTACCGTCCATGCCGGGCAGCATCAGGTCGAGAATGATCGCGTCGAAATTCCCCGTCGTCGCCAGATGCAGCCCTGTGAGGCCATCCAGCGCACCGACGACTTCGCAGCCCTTGAGCGTGAAATACTCTAAGACGTTGGCGAGGATGTCTTTATGGTCTTCGATAACAAGTATGCGCATCGGGCTCACATTATTGTGTGGTCTGCTGGGACTGTCGCTTTTTATCCCCGGCATGACGTCTTTTATTTGTTGGCCAATACGCCGTCTGCAGTGCTGTTGCTGCAACCGGCAAACATATCCAGCGATGGGTCGTAGACGTGAGTATGCACCTTCAGTAAACCCAGCATTGAATGGAACAGGTTGTCCTGGCTCAAGGGCGCATTACGTGTTTGTTGCAAACACGCCGTATCAAGGGCAAATGACTGCTGATAGGTATCCGAAAACCAGACCATCATGGGCACGTGTTTTTGCTGGTCCGGGGCAAGCATGTAAGGCGTGCCGTGCAGGAACAGGTTGTATTCGCCCAGCGACTCACCATGGTCGGAAAGGTAAATCATTGCGGTGTCTACGTTGGCCTGGTTACGGCGCAGGATATCAATCAGGCTCGCCAGTACATGATCGGTGTAGAGCAGGGTATTGTCATAGCCGTTCACGATGCTGTCCCGGCTGCACTTGTCCAGCGCGTTGCTTTCGCAGACGGGGGTAAATTTCTCAAATTCCTTCGGATAGCGTTTGAAGTACTCCGGGCCGTGGCTGCCCATTTGATGCAGTACCAGCACGGTGTCTTTGTCCAGGTGCTCGATGAAGTTCTGCAGCCCCTGCAGCAGAATTTCATCCCTGCACTCACTGTTGGCGCACAGGCCAGGGTCTTTCAGGTTGCTGACATCCTGCAGCGTAACGCGGTCACAGGTACCTTTGCAGCCAGACTGGTTGTCACGCCAGATCACGTCTACTCCGGCACGCTTGAGTACATCCAGCAGACCTTCCTCTGTTTTGGCTGTGGACGCGTCGTAATTCTTGCGGCCCATATTGGAAAACATGCACGGCACCGACACCGCTGTCTCAGTCCCGCAGGAATGAACGTCAGTAAAGGCAATCAACCCTTGCTCGGCTCGCAGCTGCGGCGTTGTATCCCGGTTGTATCCGAGGATGCCGAAGTTCTCGGCGCGGGCACTTTCACCGACGACCAATACGGTTAACGATTTGCGCGGTCGCTCGGTCCAGGCACTGTCCCGGGTGGCATCTTCGCCCACTTTCACGAAGGGTTTTTGTGCGGTAACGACTTGTTCACGCAGGTAGCCAATTGAGGCACCAATGTAATTACTGGGCACGACCATCAAGCGTAACTCGTGGTGGTTGCGAAACAGTGATGACAAGCCTTGATAGTTGAGTAATGCGATGCCGCCAATAGCAGCAGCACAGCCGATACTGACCAGTGTCTTGCTGATGAGCTCGCGGGGCAACGGGCGATAGTTAATGGGTGTCTTCCACAACAGGAACGACGGCAACAGGCCAAGCAGCAAAATGTAAATAAATAGTTTAGGTGAAAGTAAATCCCACACTTCAGTCGCGTTGGTCTCAGCGAAGTTTCGTAACATGCCAGCGTCGATCAGTACCCCATAGCGGCTCATGAAATAAGCAACGCCCGCACTGATCATGAATAAGGCGATCAGCACCGGTTTAAATATTTTACGAAAGGCCAGTAACGTGAGCGTGATGTTGAAAACACCAAACAACATAATACCGAACGCCAGACGCAGCATTGCGTTGTGGTCGGTGATACTCAAAAGGTGCTGCCACAGCGTGCTGTTGAATCCGAGCAACAAGAAGGCGCTGGCGAGCAGCGTCGCCACCTCGGGGCGTATGGGTTTAATTTTAAACATGTGATTCCGCTTCACTCAATTAGGGAGGGCGCTCGGGTGGCTGAGCATGACGTCTCCAATGGCGCAGACTCTAGGCAGCGAATGATCAAATTTTTGTGAAAAACATGCCAATAAAAAGTAGGGTGCTGGTAGAAGTTAATGCTAATTGTTAGCAACTGAACGGTGGCTGAATAACCGTATTTCAGTGCATCGTTTACGACTTATTTTTCACATTGTTTTCACCGCTCTCCCACGTGGCTCACTTTAGGCTGCTGCCCATAGTACGGCGAACTTCAGAACACAGCGCCTGACGTTTGTCAGGGTGGTATTTTTTGCAGGAGCGATGGCGTGAGCACTACCTTGATTAATGAGCAGGTTCTTTCCGGTAAAGCCTCTTTCGCTTCAATGTTCAGCGGCCGTTCAGTAATGGCCATGGCGGTGGCTATTTTGGCCGTGGTATTAATTATCTGGTTTTACAGAACGACACCGGTCGTCGACTTAAGTATCAATAACAACTTTAATAACTCTAACTTGTATGAGCGCTGGACCCGAGGCGATGTTGTGGTCATGGTCCGACACGCAGAACGCTGTGATCGCTCTGGCAACCCATGCCTGGACGGCACTGATGGCATCACGGTCAAAGGCAGTCATTCGGCGCAGGCGGTGGGTGTCGGTTTGCAGCAGATGGGCCTTGAAAACGCCCAGGCCATTGCCAGTCCGCTGACTCGCACTCGTCAGACCGCTGACCTTATTCTGGGCCGAGTCGTGCCAACCCAGAGCTGGGTCAGCGATTGTAATAGTGGTTTCAGAGACTCGGTTCTTGCCCACAAAAAGTCTGCACAGAATCTGGTGCTGATTACCCACAGCGGCTGCATCGATCAGTTCGAACGCAAGATGGGTGTACGCGCCGGGGATCGTTCCAGTGAATACGCCCAGGCGGTGTTCGTGAACGTAGACGGTAAACATGCGCCGAGCATCATCGGTTCAATGGACGCAGCGCAGTGGAAAAACATGACGATTGGGCAGGTGAATTGATGAAGGCCTCAAGTGCCCGTTCCGGTTTCTATTCCCGCTATCTGGGCTTGCCCTTGTTGTTGGCGTTGCTCACCTTTCTGGCGTTTGATCTGACGGATCTCGACCGGCTGTTCAGCAACCTGTTCTACGACCCTGTCGTGGGCGCGTTCCCTATCGGTGAAAGTCATCTCTTTGAAAAGATCACTCACAAGTGGGCGCGAATCATTCCGGACTCGACGGGGGAGCTGGCGATCATCGGTGCATTGCTGTCGTTCGTCTGGCCTTGTGTTGAGCGCTATCGTCACACGCAGCCCGGCCGATTTATCACCCGCTCGCGAGTCGCAAGCCCGCTGAAGCTCCTGCAGCGTCACCGTCTGGATTTCTTTTTCGTCATCGTCGCTTTTGCGCTGAGTACCGGGCTGATTCATTACCTTAAAAGCCACACCAGTATTTATTGTCCGGTGGAAACAACGCTGTATGGCGGGAAAGAGTTACATAAGGAATGGTTCGAGAACTTCACGTTTTGGCGCGAGGCGGGCGCCGGGCGCTGCTGGCCAGGTGGTCACGCCTCCAGCGCGTTCAGCCTGTTCGCGTTGTATTTCGTCGCGCGACGTTATCGCTGGCAGCACTCCAGGCTTTTATTGGCGGGTGTGGTTTTACTGGGCCTCGTCTATGGCACAACGCGGGTTTTGCAGGGCTGGCACTACCTGTCGCATACGTTTTGGGCGGGCATTTTTGTCTGGCTGAGCACGCTCCTCGCGGCGCTGTTTTTCTATGGCCGCTCGGCCTTGCAACAGCCGATCCGCTCCAAAGCAGAGCCTCAACTTGAACCGGCGTTAATCAAACCGGGTGCATCAACACGTAACACGCACTGCCTCTGTCATCCAATAACGGAACCTGTCCATGGCTATTGCACTACCACTTCGCGCATCGCGACCTTTTGATTTTCGACTCGCGTTAGGTATCCCTGTCGTGTTGATGGGGTTGATGTTGCTGCTTGACCCGACCGCGCTGGATTTTTCCATCGCTCAGATGTTTTACGTGCCGGGAGAGGGCTTTATCGGGCGTAAAAGTTACTGGCTGGAGGATATCCTGCACGACCGTGTCAAACAGGCGGTGATTCTCCTGTTCGTTCTATTAACGATTGCCTATCTGGGCAGCTGGTTTTCGTCGAAGCTCACGCAATGGCGTCGCCCACTGGGCTACACGGTGTTGGCCATTGCGTTGACCACGTCAATTGTGACGCCGCTGAAGGTGGTGACTGCCGTGCAATGCCCGTGGAGCCTGAGCGATTTCGGTGGCACGGAGACTTACACGCCATTGCTCAGTCAGCGCCCGGACACCCTCAAACCGGGCCGCTGCTGGCCGGGAGGTCATGCGTCTACCGGGTTTTCGTTGCTGGCGTTGTTCTTTGCCTTGCGTGACCGCCATCAGCGCGGCGCGCGCATCGCCCTTGGGTTCGCGCTCGGGTTAGGGGTGATTTTGTCTGTGGGCCGGATGTTGCAGGGCGCCCATTTCCTTTCCCATAACATCTGGACCCTGCTTTTTGACTGGGTGATCTGTGTGCTCTGCTACCGCTGGATTCTCTATCGTCCACAGGCACAGGCACAGGCACAGGCATCGCTCGACTCTGGCACTGCAGAAGTGGCAGGCGGGAAGGGCTGAATATCATGTGCATGCAAATCCTGGGTAAACGTGGCATTGCTGCATTGGCGGTGTTGCTATCTGTCACTGTGCTGACAGGCTGTGAAAGTACCCGGGAACGGCTACTCGCTCAGGGCTATCCAGCGCCGTATGCCAGCGGCTTTGAAGATGGCTGCGGCAGCGGCAGGCAAGCGGCCGGAGCACTGGGTGAGTTTCGCAAGAACGTGCCTGCTTACCTGGATGATCGTAAGTACGCCACCGGTTGGGATGATGGTTTTCGCCAGTGCCAGGCCAGCACCACCAGCGATTTTCAGCGTCATGTGGGCATCGACAGCCAGGCCGACCGGGACTGGCAGCACAGCAAGGATCAGGCGTGGAGCAAGGCAATCAGGCATTGACGATGCAAGCTTGGGCAGTGCCTTCGTAGCGCTGCCGTTCACCCCTGATCAAAAATCAGTGCAAAGCGCCCGCGCTGACAGCCACGTCTTCCTTCACGTCCAGCGCTGTGACCACCATTTGCCGCAAGGCAGCAGTGACCTGTTCAGCGCTCATGCTTGGCGTTCCGGGAAAACGCGCAGCTTGTTGCGGCAGATAAGGGATGTGCACGAAACCGGCACGGACCATTGACGAATAGTCGCGCAAGAGATGCATCAGGCCATAAAACACGTGATTGCAGACAAACGTTCCCGCGGTCTGCGAGACACTGGCCGGTACGCCGTTCTCGCGCAACGCCAGCAACATCGCTTTGAGCGGCAGGGTGGAGAAGTACGCGGCCGGACCGTGTTCGATCACTGCGCTATCGATCGGTTGCTGACCGGCATTGTCCGGGATTCTCGCGTCATCAAGGTTGATTGCTACGCGTTCGAGCGAGATATCCAGGCGACCACCCGCTTGGCCTACAGCAATGACCAATGACGGGCGTAGCGCCTGCAGCGTCTGCTCCAGCGCCTTCAGTGACAGGTTGAAAACGCAGGGTAATTGCCGACTGACGATGTGATAGCCGGGCACGACTTCGACGCCATCCAGTGCTTTAACCGCTTCCCAGGCCGGGTTGATCGCCTCACCGTCGAAGGGTTCAAAGCCGGTCAACAGAACAGTTTTGCTCACGTGCATTCCTTTATCGGGCAGGTCGGGAAAAGTGTGACTCTATCACCAGAATGTACGGCGCAACACGTGGCCGTTGGACGGGACAGTGTTGTGCCGCAGGGCTGCCTGGCGTCCGGCTCCAGACAGCACGTTACGGGGCAATCGCCTCCCGTTGCAGGAGGCGAGCCTTCAGGTATTACCAGGAATATTTCACGCTGGTCAGAAGGGTGCGACGAAGGCCGGGGTAACACTCATAAGAGTCGTCACAGGTGGCTACGTATTTTTCGTCGAGCAGATTTTGCGCGTTCAGGGAGACGGTGATGTTTTTGTTGATCGGGTAGCTCGCGCCTGCGTCAAACAAGGTGTAGTTGTCGATGTGGTACGTGTTGGCGTTGTCGCCATACAGCACGCCTGTATAACGGGCACCGCCGCCCAGCATCAGACCATTGAGCAGGTTGTCGCGGAAGGTATAACTCAGCCAGGTCGACATCATATGTTTCGGCACGTTGGCCGGACGATTGCCTTCGTCGCCCCGATTGCTCTTGGTAATCTCGGCGTTGGTGTAGGTGTACGCCGCGATCAGGTCCCAGTTCTGATCCAGTTTTGCTTTGATTTCGGCTTCGATGCCCCGCGACTGCTGTTCACCATTGGCCACTGAGAAACCGGTGGTGGCGCCGTTGACCAGTTCGGCGGTCAACACGTTGGTCTTGGTCAGGTCGTAGGCCGCCAGCGTCATCAGGATGGCGTCGCTTGGCTGATATTTCACCCCGACTTCCCACTGGTGCGCCTCGCTGGAATCGAAGCCTCTGCTGCTGCTGTCCAGCCCGGTATTGGGTGCGAACGATTCGGCGTAGCTGACGTACGGCGCGAGGCCGAATTCCGTGACATAGGTCAGACCGAGGCGACCAGTGAACGCGTTGTCCTTCTGGTTGGATGAGCCGTTGATATTGGCATGGTTGTCCAGATCGTTACGCACGTAGTCATAGCGACCGCCTGCAGTGAGAATCCAGTGATCGTCGAACTTGATCTGGTCCTGAATGTAGGCGCCGAGCTGTTCGATGTTCTGGTCGTAATTGATGGAGCCGATGCTGTTGGCTTCCGTTGGACGGGTGACGGGCTGGCCATAAACCGGGTTGTAGATATTCAGGTTCGGCCCCTGAATACGCCACCGCGTAATGTCGGCTTCCTGCCAGGTGTAATCGACACCCATCAGCAGTTTGTGGCTGATTGAGCCTGTGTCGAAATCAGCCTGCAACTGATTGTCCAGGGCAAAGGTGTTCATGTGCTGATCGAAGCGATCTGCACCGCGAACCGTCTCACCAGTGGTGGTGTCGACGCTGAACGGCAGCAGGTTCTGGAAGATCACGTCCACCTGACCGTAGCGTGCGTTCTGGCGAAATTCCCAGGTGTCGTCGAGGCGATGGCGGAATTCGTAGCCGAAGCTGTATTGATCCTGATTCAGGTGGTTGAAGCTGTGATCGCCCATCAGGGTGTTGGTGGTGTGACCGTTCGGCGTGCTGTAGGCAAACAGCGAACCGCCATTGCGGTCCTGCATGAAGTCGCTGAGCAGCGTCAGGCTGGTGTCTTCATTCGGCGCCCAGGTGAAGGACGGCGCGATATACAGGTGGTCATCTTTCAGCTCGTGACCATCGGCGTAATCCACCTGGGTATCGGCATCACGTACCGACCCGACGACGCGATAGAGCAAATGTTGCTCGTCATCCAGCGCACCGCCCAGATCAAACTGGCCCTGACGGCGGTCATTGCTGCCAGCAGCCAACTGCACTTCGTTGACGTGATTGGCTTCAGGCTTTTTGCTGACGCGGTTGATGATGCCGCCCGCGTCGCCCTGACCGAACAGGGTCGAGGAGGGGCCTTTGACGACATCGATACGGTCATAACCGTAAGGGTCGCTGCGGAAAAACGCGTAGCTGTTGTTCTGCTGACGCAAGCCATTGAGGTAGTCGCTGGTGGACTGGCCGTTGAAGCCGCGAATGAACAGCCAGTCAAAACCTTTGGGGTCCAGGCCGTAACCTTCGACTTTTACGCCGGGTACATAGCGCAGCGCCTCGGTCACCGTTTGGGCACCCTGGTCCTGCATCTGCTTGCGGGTCACCACCGAAATGGACTGCGGTACTTCGATGATCGGCGTATCGGTTTTGGTACCGGCGGCGGTGCGGGTAGCCACGTAGCTGTCCATAGGGCCGGCCGCTGATTCGCCAGCCTTGCCGGAAATGTTGGTCGAGTCGAGTTGTACCGTTGAGGCATCGCCGATCACGGGCACCAGCGAATAGCTACCATTGGCGTGAGGCAATGCCTGCAACTTGCTCCCGACCAGCAACTGCCGCAGGCCGGCATCGGTGCTGTAGCGACCCTGCAAGCCTTGCGTGGTTTTACCCCGCGCCGCGCCGGGTTCGAAGGAAACGGTTACGCCCGCGGTTGCGGCAAACTGTTCCAGTGCCGAACTGACCGAGCCAGCGGGAATATTGAATTCGGTTTCGGTGCTGGTCTGAGCCCATGCGGGAGGTGCGACCATCACGGCAGTCGACGTTGCCCCCAGCATCATGCTGAACACTGCAAAGTGAACCGCCCGCGCCAATGCCCTGGGGGGTGTCTGGATTGAGGAGGTATTGATGCGAAGTTTTCCAGTGGTTGGCGTGCGCGGAGACATGCGGGTTCCTTTTTCGTCCTGTTGCGTGATTGCGGCGTCTGTTGCGCCTCTATCTACAAAGTCGAACGAGAACAGGAATCAACAACCCCCTTGGCAGAATTTTTTTCAATGTCGTCCGGCAGTGTCTCCGGAGCCTTCAAACGGGTTCAACGCTCGCCCAGTAGCGACTGAAACGACGAATGCGTACCGGCAGCGTCGTGGTCAGATTTTCCAGGACGGTATCGGTATTGCCGAGGTGAAACGCACCCGAGATGCGCAGCGCCGCAATTGCCGGGTCACACCCCAGGTGGCCGCTTCGGTAACGCTGCAGTTCGGCGATGAAATCCTCCAGCCGCCAATCGTTGACCACCAGCATGCCACGGGTCCAGGCATCGGCCTGCTGGTCGGCCGATTGCAATGGCCCCAGCCTGGCTTCGCTGAAGCTGATTTGCTGGCCAGCGTCCACGCGCACGGCTTCAGTCGAACTGGCGCGGCGCACTTCCACTGCATGCTCCAGCACACAAACCCGGGTCTGGTCGCCTTCCTGGCGGATGATGAAACGGGTACCAAGGGCGCGAATGCTGCCTTCGCGGGTGTGGACGATGAACGGCCGGGCCAGCGTATCTCGTGCGGTTTCGATGAGGATTTCACCGCTAAGCAGGCGCAGTTCACGCAGTTGCGCACTGTAGTGAATGTCTAAGGCAGTGGCGGTGTTCAATTGCAGTTGGCTGCCATCGTCCAGGCGCACACGTCGACGTTCACCCGCCCCGGTGCGTTGGTCAGCCAATAAGTTTGGTAACGGCGTGGTTTGCCATGCCACTCCACCGGCGGCACTTGCGGCCAATAGAAGGGATAGCACTTTGAGCACATCACGGCGTTTAGCTCGTGCACTGTTCAATGTCGGCCGAGCGACACCGGGGGTAACCAGTTCGAATTTTGCCTGCAGTCGCCCCAGTCGTTCCCAGGCCTGCTGATGGCTTGGGTCGCACTCAAGCCAGTGGCGATGAGCTTCACGGGTGGCGTCGTCCAGTTCTTCGCAATTGAGGTCCACGTACCAACGGGCCGCGGCTTCCAGAGTGGCACGATCGGGGGCATGGGCAACGGCCACTCAGCAGTCCTCGACCGACAGCAGGCAATGAGTCAGTGCGCGAGCTGCGTGTTTTTTGACTGTGTTTACCGAAACCTTCAACTGCCGACTGATCTCCACGTAACTCAAACCGTCCAGCTGCGCCATGAGGAAGATCTCGCGAGTGCGGCTACCCAGACCATCGAGCAGACGATCGATTTCCACCAGCGCTTCGATGATCAGCAGTCGGGTTTCGGGGGAAATATCGAGTAGCTCAGGGCGCGCGGCCAGGGTTTCCAGGTACGCCTGCTCAAGCGCGCGACGGCGGAAACTGTCAATCATCAGGCTACGCGCAACGGTACTCAGATAAGCGCGAGGTTCACGCAACTCCGGCCCCTTGCGCTGCGTCAGGACTCGAATGAAGGTGTCCTGAGCGAGGTCCGCCGCATGCTCTACACAACCAATACGCTTGCGGAGCCATGCGCAAAGCCAGCGATGGTGATCCATATACAGCGTATGCACCGCTTGTTGCAGTGACGGGTCGGCAGAGGACATGGCAGGAGGCCTGAAACTGATTAATTGGTAATGACTCTCATTTTCATAGTTGTAACCAGGTTTGGCAAGCCTGGCCTGCATTGACGTGTCCAACAGCCTCTTCACAGCGCCGCACCTGCGAAGGCAAAACACGGTGGCGCAGGGGCTGTGGCCGGACATTGGTCGGAAAAAACCTTTAAAAAAGTGGCATCATGCCGATATCAAAACATGTGACCAGCTCTGATGTGCCCCTCTGGAATGGGCTTCCTGGCCTGGGATTCGCCTGAGGTTTGTTCGTTATGCCGTTGATTGAAAGCTCCGACCTGATGTATCGCCAACTGATACAGAGCGTGGTTGATTACGCGATTTACATGCTGACCCCAGAGGGGATCGTGGCCAACTGGAATCCCGGTGCGGAGCGGGCCAAGGGTTACAAGGCGCATGAAATTGTCGGTCGTCATTTTTCTGCGTTCTACAGCCAGGAGGACCGCGACGCGGGCCTGCCTGAAAAAGGCTTGATGACCGCCAGAACGACAGGGCAGTTCGAGACTCAGGGCTGGCGGCTACGCAAGGATGGAACTTCCCTTTGGGCGCATGTGGTCATTGATGCCATACGTGACGAGTCCGGGGATCTGATTGGCTTTGCCAAAATCACTCGCGATTGCACCGAGCAACAGGCTGCGTTGCTTGCGCAACAGGAACAAGAGCGCCGTTTTCGTCTGCTTGTGCAGGGCGTGACTGACTACGCCATTTACATGCTCGACCCGCAAGGGCATGTGGTGAACTGGAACACCGGGGCGCAGCGCGCAAAAGGTTATCTGGCCGAAGAAATCATTGGTCAGCATTTCTCGGTTTTCTACACCCCTCAGGATCGCGTGCAAGGGCTGCCCCAGCAAGGACTGGACACAGCGCTGCGCGACGGGCGCTTTGAGGCCGAAGGCATTCGTCAGCGCAAAGACGGTTCGCTGTTCTGGACAAACGTGGTGATTGACGCCATCTACGACGATCAAGACGGCCAACTGATCGGTTTTGCCAAGATCACCCGGGACATCAGTGAGCGTCGCCGTCAGGCACTGGAGTTGATTCAGGCCAAAGAGCTGGCAGAACAATATAGCCATGAGATGGCGTCTCTTTCCGGTTTCCTTGATTCGGTAATCTCGAATATTCCTGCCAGTGTGATCGCGCAGGATCTCGCGACCAAGAAGATCCTGTTGGCCAATCAACAGGCCGAACGCCTTTTCGGCGGTCGACGTGCCAGCATGGTGGGGCTCGGGCTGAATGAGGGGCTGCAACCTGCTGTCGCCGACTACATGGAGCATCAGCTGGAGCGGGGTTTGCGTCACCCGGGTGTTCAACTGGCTGAGACACAGGTTACGACGGCCACCGGGGAGCGAACGCTGAGAAGTCGTACGCTGCTGTGCAAAAACGTCGACGGCCAGCCGGGCTATGTATTGTTTGTTGCCGAGGACGTCACCGAGGAGCTTGCCGCTCAGGCGCAGATCCATCACATGGCGCATCACGATGGTCTCACCGGGCTGCCTAACCGGACTTTGTTCAACGAGCGTCTGAGCCAGGCGCTGGACCGCGACCATCAAGTAGGCCGGACGACCGCCGTCCTGTGTCTGGATCTGGACAACTTCAAAAACATCAATGATGCGTTGGGCCATGCGTTCGGCGACAAGCTGCTGCTTGCCCTGGGTAAGCGTTTGCGCCGTGAGTTGCGCGACGAGGACACGCTGGCGCGCCTGGGCGGTGATGAGTTTGCGATTGTGTTGTCGGCAATCGACAACCTGGATGCCGCACGCATTACCGCGCAAAGACTGATCAACACCATCACCACGCCTTTTTCAATCGAAGGCCACGGTCTTTCTGTGGGTGTCAGTATTGGTATTTCCGTGGCGCCGGATGACCACAACAGCGCGCAACAACTGTTGGGATATGCCGACATGGCGCTCTATGAGGCCAAGCGTAACGGGCGCAATCGCCTGGAGTGTTTCCGCCACGAACTCGATGAAGCTGCGCGCAGTCGTCGCCTCATCGAAACCGACCTGCGCACGGCGCTGCAGTTGGGCCAGCTGCAATTGCACTACCAGCCCATCATCGATACTCAGGATGGGCATATCTCCGGCTACGAAGCATTGATGCGTTGGGAACATCCGGTTAAAGGCATGATCATGCCGCTGGACTTTATTTCCATTGCCGAAGAAACGGGATTGATTCATGAGGTCGGCCACCTTGCGCTTGACCTCGCGTGCCGGGAAGCCGTGAGTTGGGGGACAGAGCAGACCGTGGCGGTCAATCTGTCGCCGACGCAGTTTAAAAAGGCCGGGCTGGTCGATACCGTTGCTCAGGTACTAGCAGAGTCTGGTCTTGCGCCTGAGCGTCTGGAACTGGAGATCACCGAGTCAGTACTGCTGGACGATACCGAGGCGAATATCCGCACGTTGCGGGAGCTGAAAGCGTTGGGGGTCGCTATTTCTCTGGATGACTTCGGTACGGGGTATTCGTCGCTGGGTTATTTGCGCTCGTTCCCTTTTGATCGCATCAAGATCGACAAGTCATTCATTCGCGACATGGGCAAAAGCCAGGAAGCCTTGTCGATCATCAGGGCGATTACCGGTATGAGCAACAGCCTGTCGATCAAGACCACTGCCGAAGGCGTGGAAACCCGTGAACAACAGCTGCAACTGGAAGCAGAAGGTTGCTCACATTTTCAGGGCTTCCTGTTTGGCCACCCGGTGTCTGCCACCGAGCGGCTCAAGGAGCTGCGTCGCGACGATGCGGCTCAGTGCATGATTTCCACTGAGCCCGCTGGCAATGGCTCGGAATCGCCATAACGTTTGCTGGTCACCCGACTGATCACCAGCGCACACAGGGCGAGGAAGCCGCCGACGAATCCGACCCAGGCCGAACCCAGGTGATGCACCACGATACTGCCAAGCAGCGCACCGGCACCGATGCCGACGTTGTAGATGGCCGAGTGCATCGCGGACGCTACGTCGGTGGCGTCCGGTGCCAGCTGGATCACTTGCGACTGCATCAGAATCCCGAAGCACAACATCGCAAGCCCCCACAGCGCAAAGACCACGACCAATGTGTAAATGCTCCATGAAGCCCAGAGCATCAAGGTCAGGCAGATGCACAGCGAACCAATGGCCATGACGGTCAGGTGGTTGGCGAATCGGGTGTACAGCGTGTTGAAGAAAATCGACCCCATCAAACCGGCCAGCCCGAACAACAAGAGCATCCAGGTGGTGGTCTGTTCGCTAAAGCCCGCGACCGATTGCACGAAGGTTTCAATGTAGGTGTAGGCCGTGAAGTTGGCCGTAACCACCAGCGCAGTGACGCAATACAGCGAAACCAGTGCAGGTCGCTTGAACAGAATGGGCAGGCTCTTCAGGCTGCCGCTGTTTTGGCTCGGCAGCAGCGGCAGCTTCTTGGTCAGCAGAATCCAGATCAGGGCAGCGACGGCGGCGATGGTCACAAACGTTGCGCGCCAACCCATGCTTTCGCCCAGCACCCGGCCGATGGGAATCCCCAGAACCATCGCCAACGAAGCGCCCATCGCCAGCAGACTGAGTGCCCGTGCACGGTTGCCACCTGGTGCCAGGCGAACTGCAAGCGATGCAGTCACTGACCAGAACACCGCATGCGCCAGGGCGATACCGATCCGGCTAATGACCACCATGGTGAAATTGGGGGCCAGGCTCAGCACGATGTGGCTTACGATCAGGGTGCCAATGGCAACCTTTAGCAATAGCCGTCGCTCGACGTTACGCGTCAGCAGCATCATCGGCAGCGACATGAGCGACACCGTCCAGGCGTAAACCGTGAGCATCGGGCCCACTTGGGCGGCCGTCATGTCGAAGCTGCTGCCAATGGCGTAAAGCAGGCCCACCGGGGCGAACTCGGTGGTTATGAAGATGAAAGCCGCTACTGCCAGTGCGCCTACACTGATCCAGCTGGCCTGTTGCGCGTCGGCAGGCGTACTCATGAATCCTCGCAAATAGTCTTGGCGAATGCCCCTGAAACCGGGCAGCCGCCGTGTGTGTCTGAGCCAGTCGGCGTCATAAAGCCTGCAAGCTCCTGCGATTAGAGCAGCAGGCCAGTAGCGTTTACAGCTCTTTTTTCATGTGTTTTTCAATCTCTTCCAGCGACTTGCCCTTGGTTTCCGGCAGGCAGAAGAACACGAACAGCAAAGAGCCGACATTGATTACTGCAAAGACGAAGAATGTCGGGTTGCCCAATGTGTCCAGCGCTATCGGGAACAGGAACGCCACTGTTGCGTTGAACAGCCACTGCATGGACACCGCTGTGCCGGTCAACAAACCGCGGATTTGCGCCGGAAACAGTTCAGACATGAGCAGCCAGTAAACCGGTGCAATACACATCTGCATGAACAGCAGGAACAGCAGAATGCAGGCGAGGGCGGCGTAGCTCTGGGTCAGGTCCTGCGGCATGAACTGCAGCACGCAACCCAGCGCTATCTGGGCGAGAACTACCGTGACCAGCCCCGTCATCAGCAAATGGCGGCGGCCATATCGGCCAATCGCCCAAATGCCGAGCAGGGTCGCGATTACGGACACCACCCCGTTACCGATGGTGGCTGTCAATGCTGCGTTGGTGCCCATACCCGTGGTTTTGAGAATGATCGGGGTGTAGTACATGAAGGCATTCACGCCGGTGAACTGAGCGGTGAAGCCCAGGCCAATACCGATCAGCAGCAACTTGATCACCCAACCCTGGCGCAGCAGCTCGGAGATAGGCGGGCGCTTGCGGGCATGTTCCTTCTGGGCCTTCATTTCCTCGACTTCGCGCTTCGCTTCCTCTGGCGTGTCACGCAGCTTTTCCAACACGTCTTGAGCATCGTCAAAACGACCTTTGGCAGCCAGCCAATGTGGCGAAGGCGGAACAAAGAAGGTACCAATCAATAGCAACAGGCCGGGAATCATCGCGATAGCCAGCATGTAGCGCCAGATGTGCGAAGAACTCAGCAAGGCAGCCATCAGGGCACTTAGCACATAGGCCAGCAACTGACCGCTGACGATCATCAGCTCATTACGGCTGACCAGACGACCACGTTTTTTTGGACCAGCGATTTCCGCTATGAACACCGGTACCGTGGCCGATCCGCCACCTACTGCGATGCCCAACAGGAAACGCGCCGCGACCATGAACGGAATCGAAGGGGCGATTGCAGTACCCAATGCACCGGCAATGAATAGCAGCGATAGCACTCGCAGGGTGACGCGTCGTCCATAACGGTCTGACAGGTAACCACTGCCCAACGATCCGAAGGCGGCGCCGACAATCAGCGAAGACGTGATCAGCCCCTCAGTGAAGGCGTTCAATCCGAGCCCACCCTGATCCAGAGGCAGTGTCATGAACGGCAACGCACCGGCAATAATGCCCGTGTCATACCCGAAGGCGAGGGCGCCCATGGTGGCGACAAGCACGGAGATGAATATCATCCTGCGGGGTGACATACGTTGCCCGTCGTTATCGTTGCGCGCGGAGGCGGTCGTAGTGTTTGAGGACATGAACTGCAAATCCTTGATTGAACGGTTAGGCGGCCGGGAAGGTGAGCGGAGATATTCCGACGGTGCCGTCGGTGCACGAGGCAAAGCCTTGCCAGGCCGCTGGCTTGAAGGCTTAGGGGATGTCAGACCGGGCTAGTTCCGTAAAAACTGGAAACATATTCAATGAAAGGTTAATCGATTCAGCGGGTGGGATTTGCGCGAGTGGCGCTACGCCCCTAGTGACCTGCCGGGCGGCGTTCCGCTTCAGCCGGGAGATGGCTGATCGATTCGCGGCAAATCTTTCAGCATAAATGACGCCCTCCGGCTAAAGCGGAACGCCGCCCGGCCGGTCCTCCGACATCAACAATGTGCCTGGGACCGCATCATCCGCGAATACGCGCCATCGTCAGCGCATCGGTGAACTGCCCGTCACGAATCGCGTAATCACGGAGTAATCCCTCGGTCTCGAACCCCAGCTTTTCATAGAGGATTACCGCTGCCTGATTGTCCGCATAGACAGTCAACTCGACCCGGCGCAGTTTCATCCAGTTGTCGGCGATATCCAGCAGTGCGGTTAAAAGTTGTTTACCGATACCCTGACCCTGCCAATCCTGGGCGACGGCCATGCCAATGGCACCGCAATGGCTGCGGCGGATGCGGGAAAACTGCTCAAGAGAGCCTTGACCGACGACGGCCCCTTCATGGAGCGCTATAAGGCTGACCAGTCGTTCATTGCTACTGTCCAGTCGTTTGCGCCAGATATCAGCGGACTGAAAAGGCATTTGCAGGACTTGCCTGGCGACTGCGGGGACGTTGTACAGCGCTGCAACGCCCTCGGCGTGCGCTTCAGTAAAGCGTTCGAGGACGATGGCAGAAGACGGGGCGCGCATTGGCATTCATTCCTTAAGTGCGGTTGCGGCCCGTCAGTATACGGCAGCCTTGTGTCACAGGGCTTGCACTGAGAACTGGCACGCGAATCATGCCAGCGCGGTCAGGGTATTGGCCCGTTACTCAGAAGCTGTAATCCGCGGTCACGAAAAACGACCGTGGCTGGCCCATCAGCCATTGTTGGCCGCTGTTGTACTGTGCTGCTGCATAACGCCGGTCCAGCAGGTTATTCAACTGCAGGCCCAGACGCACATCCGGCACCACATTCCAGCCCAGGTTTGCGTCCACTACGCTGTAGCCAGGTACTTTGGTGGTATTGGCCGTATCGGCATAGCGGGCGTCGACATAGCGCAGGCCCATGCCTGCATCCAGGTCTTGAGTCAGCGCCTTGCCCAACCACAGATTGGCGCTGCGACGAGGCACGTCGGTAGGACGGTTGCCTGCCCGGGAGACCAGTTGACCGCCAGCGGTTTCATTGAATTCGTCATATTTGGCACGCACTACCGAGGCATTGGCTGATACATGCCAGCCCTGGCTTAACGCCAGTTCCAGCGAGGCCTCCAGGCCGTCCGAGGATTGCTGGCCGACCTGCTGCGCCAAACGCGTCACAGGGTCAGTGGTGAGCATTTTCTTTTTGACGATGTGGTAAGCCGCCAGCGTCCACTCCCCGCGACCTTCCCAGAACTGCTGCTTGAGGCCGAACTCAGTCTGTCTGGCTTCAGTCAGGTCCATTTGCTGCTGGGTCGGATTAAGGCTTATCAGATTGTTGACGCCGTCTTCGCTGGTCGAATACTGGCCATACAACGACAGCTGATCTGTCACCGCGAAAACCAGTCCGGCGCGCCAATTGCCGCCGGTGAGGCTCCGATCGCTGCGCGTATTGGCGCGCAAGTCGTTACGGTCGATATGATTTTGATCGCGCCGTATACCGGTCACTAGAGACCAGCGCTCGGACAACTGCAACCGGTTCTCTGCAAACAGTGCGAAGGTACGTGTCGTACTGTCGCTCAGAGGCTGGGTGGGCGACTGACTCTCAAAGTAGCCGTTGGCCGGGTTCCATGGATCGACGTAGTCTCCACCAACATCGGTATACGGCGAGTTGTTATCGACGCCAAAGCGGATTTTGTTGTACTCGGCACCGACTACCGTTCTGCTGTTAAGCCCGAAGAGCGAATGATCGAAGGTGAAGCTCTGGCGATCGCCAATCTGCTCCTGATTGTGTTTGATCTCCAGATAGTCTCCGCGCAAAAGCTGGCCTTGCGCGTTACTCCAGCTATAGGTCTCGGCGTTGCGCCAGTGACGACGGCTCTTGATGTAGTAAAGCTGGTTGCTGGCGCTTACGTTGTCGGTTATCTGCCAGTCGGTATTGAGTCGGGTCCACTCATCGTTGTAGCGCTGCACGGCGTTTTGCAGGTTGTAATTTTTGTTCCGCAGACTGTCGCGATAATGGCCGTCGATCAGCGGCGTGCCGAAGTAGCTCATCGGTTCGCTGTCGCCACGCTCATGGGCAAAGGTGAAGCTCAGGTTGTCAGCTGCCTGCCAGCGCAGGGCGGCGCTGAGGGCCAGGCTTCTGGAGTTGCCGTTATCCACCCAGCCGTTGCTTTGCTCCTGGTTCAGGGTCAGGCGATAGCTCAGTGTGTCGCTCAGCGAGCCGCCGCTGTCCAGCCCCAACTGCTGGCGGTCATCGGACCCATAGCCCAGGCGCAGCGTGTTGCGAACATCTCCTTCAAGTGGCTTCTTGGGGATCACATTGATCACGGCGCCTGTCGCGCCTTCGCCATACAGCACCGAGGCAGGGCCGCGAATAACGTCGATGCGCTCTACCATCCACGGGTCGACCGGGAAGGTCTGGGTGCCAGCCCCGGTATACAGCCGCGAGCCATCGAACAACGTCATCACTGAAGAATGTCCGGCGAAACCGCGTGCTGAAAGCGCCGTGTTGCCATCACCCGGCGTAGCGATGCTGGTGATGCCTGGCGAGCGGCTGACGGCGTCCTGCACAGAAAGGTTATTACGGTTGTGGATGGCGGACTCACCCAGACTGCTCAGGCTGGCCGGGTTTTCAAGCGCGCTGAGATTCAACCGGGAACCGGCGGGCAGGGCAGTGGCCAGGCTGGTTTCGCCGTTGTCTGCGGTATCGCTGATTGCCGTTGACGGCAGGGCGATCACAGTGTCGTCAGCGGCAAAGGCCGCAGGCGAAATGGCGAAGCAAGGGAGCAGCGTGATGCGCAGCGATTGACTCGCCAGGGTTTGAAACAGGAAGTTGCGGGACATACGATTCCAGCCAATGAGGAATGAATGGATCCCGGGGGAATAACGCATGAGGAATCGCGGGCGCAAAAGCCC
>NZ_LOHG01000004.1:393889-459092 GCF_022790535.1 Pseudomonas maioricensis | reverse complement strand
GATCCAGTTTGTCCAGTGGGACCGGCTAAAGCCGCTCCTACGGGTCGAGCCGCCAACAGAAAGCCCGCACAAGGCGGGCTTCCTGAACAACGTTAGCTACAACCGAGACAACTTACTTCTCGTTGCTGGCCTCAAGCTTTTTCTGCTGCTTTGGATGCCCTTCGGCCAGGGCCGAGCGGACTTCTTCAACCAGTTTTGCAGACACTGCAGGTGCCTTGTTGGACCAGCCCTGACGCAGGAAGGTGGCCAGTTCGGCAACCTCTGCATCGTTCATGCGCTGGGCAAAGCCTGGCATCGGCAGGATCGACGGGCCTCTCGCGGTGGACGGCGTTTGCGCGCCAGCGAGAATCACGTGAATCAAAGCGGTCGGGTTTTCGGCGTTGATGATTGAAGCACCGTCCAGACGCGGGAAGATCCGTGCAGCGCCTTCGCCTTTGACAAAGTGGCAAGCGCCACAGTTATCCAGGTACAGGCGCTCGCCCAGGGTCAGGTCCTTGGCGGCGGTCAGCTTGCTGGCCGTGGCGGCGCTGCGCTCAGCATTGTGCTGATAAACAGTATCGCCATTCTTGCCCGCATCGCTGGACAGGGACTTCAGGTAAGCCGCCATCGCATGCAGATCTTCATCGGTCATGTGCGACGTGCTGTTGGCTACAACGTCCGTCATTTCACCGGCAACCGAAGCTTTGGCATTACGGCCAGAACCCAGGTAGTCGACGATTTCGTCCTGCGACCAGTGAGCAACGCCACGGATCGAAGGCACAGCCCAGTCGTTGAGCAGAGCGCCGGTCAGGTAGTCCGC
Source organism: Pseudomonas maioricensis (assembly GCF_022790535.1). Lineage (GTDB taxonomy): Bacteria > Pseudomonadota > Gammaproteobacteria > Pseudomonadales > Pseudomonadaceae > Aquipseudomonas > Aquipseudomonas maioricensis. The sequence continues at coordinate 458,293 of NZ_LOHG01000004.1, read as the reverse complement.
ACTTTTCTCGTCCAGACCTTTTTCCTGCATGGTCAGCGCACGTGGTGTGTGGCAAGAACCGCAGTGGCCCAGGCCCTGTACCAGATACGCGCCGCGAACGAGTTGCGGATCGGTGCCAGCAACAGGCTTAACGGTCGACTCAGGCGTAGGAGAGAACAGCGTGCGCCAGTAAGCCAGCGGCCAGCGAATCGACAGCGGCCACGGAATATCGTTGGCCTGATTCGCCTGCTTGACCGGCTCAACGCCTTTCATGAAGTACGCATACAACGCTTGCGTGTCTTCATCCGAAACCTTGGCATACGACGGGAACGGCATCGCCGGGTACAGCGCGCTGCCATCATGACCCACGCCGCGACGTACGGCGCGCTCGAAGTCGCCATAAGTCCAGCCACCGATACCGGTGTCTTTATCCGGTGTGATGTTGGTCGCGTAGATCGTGCCGATTGGCGACTCGATACCACGGCCACCGGCGAAGGTTTTGCCATCGTGAGCGGTGTGGCACGCCACACAGTCGCCAGCGCGAGCCAGATACGCACCTTTGCTGATGAGTTCGGGCGTCACTTCCTGAGTCATCTGCGCAGACGCGTCACCCGATTTGTTGAGGAACACGCTGACCAGCCAGGCCAGCAGGGCAAGCATTACACAGACCGCCAGCAATGCCAGCAGCCGGGAGCGGGATTTGGATGTCATGTTCTCGCTCCTTATACCTGAACCAGTGGGCCAGGGTTTTTGATGTACTGATCAACAATGGCCTTGGCCGAGAACAGGGTCAGTGCGCCGATCAGTGAAGTCGGGTTGGCCTGGAAGTTCTGCGGGAAGGCGTTGCCGCCCGGCACGAAGACGTTATGCACGTCCCAGCTCTGCAGGTATCGGTTGAGTGCGGTGGTTTTCGGATCGTCGCCCATGACCGCGCCGCCCACGTTGTGGGTCGATACGTACTTGGTGATATCCCAATGCGAGTCCATCGACAGGAAGCTTTCGCTGTAGCTGTCCGGACCCAGTTCCTTGGTGATTGCCAGCACGATTTTGCGCAGATGCTGCTGCAGTTTCAGCTCGTTCTGTTTCCAGTCGAAGGTGATACGCAGCAGTGGCAAGCCCCATGGATCTTTGTACGTCGGGTCCAGGTCCACGTAGTGGCCGCGATAAGACTGACAGCTGGTGGTGATGCTCACTTTCATCGAGTGGCCGTACCAGTCCTGCATGCCTTCTTTCCAGCCCTGGCCCCAATCCGGCGTGCCGCTTGGCAGCGCTGTGCCGATAGGTGCGCCGGTGGCTTGCGAACTGTGAATCTTCGCGCCGCCAATGAAGCCCAGTGCTGCGCCGTCGTAGTTGCCCGGCGAAACGTCGTTGAACATCTGCCCGGTAGCACCGGCGGTGGCGAACGGGTTGAACTCCTTGTCCTTGAAGAACAGCGTGGAACCGCCGTTGCTCAGGAACGCGTAGTTACGGCCAACGGTACCGGTTTCGGTGATCGGGTCGTAAGGCTTGCCGATACCGGACAACAGCATCAGACGCACGTTGACGAACTGGAAGCCCGCCAACACGACGATGCCAGCAGGCTGGAATACCAGGTTGCCGTCGGCGTCGGCGTAGGTAACGCCCTTGGCGGTCTTGCCGTCCGGATGCAGTTCAACTTTCAGTACGTTGGCGTTAACCCGGTACGAGAAATTTTCCATGCGCTTGAGCGAGTCCAGCACCGCGGTTTGCGGCGAGGCTTTCGAGTAGTTCAGGCACGGGTACTTACTGCAATAACCGCAGTAGTTGCACGGCGCGATCTGGTTGCCGTACGGGTTGGTCCACGCCTGGGAAACGTTCGCTGACGGGTTCGGGAACGGGTGGTAACCCATCTTGCGCGCCACGTCCGCAAACATCTTGCAGTTCAGGGTGTTTTCGAGGGGCGGCAGCGGGAATGCGCTGGAACGTGGCCCTTCGAACGGGTCGCCGCCTTCGATGATGCGACCTTGCAGGTTGCCGGTATTACCCGACAGGCCACAGATCTTGTCGAACTTGTCCAGGAACGGTTCGATTTCATCCCACGTGAACGGGTAATCGCCGATGCGCATGTCTTCTTGCAGGATGCCTGGCTTGTAGGCCTGGTCTGCATACGTTTTGAGCTTGATGTCGGTCGGCGTTGGACGAATCAATACGCCGGTCCAGTGCAGGCCAGAACCGCCCACGCCAGTACCTGGCTCGAAAGCGCCCCATTTACGGGTCGGCAGCGCGACGTCGTTGGCGGTGTGGCGAACGGTCATTGCTGCCGCTTTCGGCGTGGCCATGATCTTGTTACGGATGCCGTACGCGTACTGATCGGCTGGCTTTGGATAGGCGAAGTCGGTGTTGTTGCGATCTTCACCGCGCTCCAGAGCGCGTACTTTCAAACCTGCCTGAGCCAGTTCAATGCTCATCAACGAGCCGGCCCAGCCGAGGCCGACGACAACTACGTCGACTTCGTCATTAGTAATATTTGCCATGAGAAACCTATGCTGGAAATGCTTGGCGAAAAGAGATCAACCGCGCAGGCCGCTGATGCTGACCGGGCCGAGGGGGTACTTGACGTTGTGCTGTGTCACCCACTCCACGTAACTGGCGCGGGCTCCGGGGAAGCCGATGGCGATCCAGGCTTTCATGCCCTTGTTGCCGCCATAGATCGGGTCCGAGAGGTAGCCTTGCTTGGTGTGGTTCAACAGTTCGCCAAAGAACTGCTTGGACTTGAGCACGTCCTCGCCAAACGCCTTGAAGCTCACTTCGCCTTTCTGCAGCTGCTTCAGCACGTCTTCTTGCTTGGCTGCATCCAGCGATGCGAAGTTCTTCTGATGCTTGTCCTGACAGAAAGCGTCAACGCTCTTGATGCCTTTCTGATAGATCTCTTGCGGGCGGTACGGGATCTGATAACCCATCTCTGCCGGGGCATCGAGTTTGAAAGGGCCTTCCAGATAGATCTCGCTGCCCAGATCGCTGGCCAGTTGCTGATCGATAAAGACTGGAACATTGGTTTCCAGCGCGCCAGGGCCACGGCCACCGGCCGGGATCAGGCGATCACAGGCCGCCATGATGAAGGCCCATTCAGCCGCGCTGAAAAAAGTCGGACGGTATTCTTCAAGTTTTGGCGCAACCATCTCCGCTGCTTCCGCAGCGCTCAGACCTTTAATGGCGACGCCTATCGCAGGTAATGCAATCAAGGAAGAAAGCAGAAACTTCCTTCGTGACGTTGGTTTATTCAACAACATGGTGAGGCCCCTATGAATGCTCACAAGAAAACCCCGGACGGTGCTTTTCGGAAATCGAAAGCCTCGACCTGCTGTGCAACCCCTTAGCCAACGTGAATAGCGCGCAGCCGAACTCGCCTTCGATTGAAGGACATTAACGGCGACGTTTTCAGGTTCCGGATCGTTTCAACAAAACGCGATGGTTGGCGGTTCTTCCAACCTGGCGATGGTCAACGTAAAAGGCATACGTTACCAGTCAACGTACAACTCGCGATCGTCTCAGGCGCTGGCGCGCAATCAGGAACAGGGCTGGCAGACCTCGAGGGTTGCTCTAATTGTGATTCGTTTGCATAGGTGCGGCTGTATGAACAGTATTCATCCAGCTCAGCATTGAGGCGCGATACTCAAGTATCGTCTGCTCATCACGGGTAGCGGGATGCTATCAGGTTTGAAAAAGATGCGACAAATTATTTCTGGTTTGTTGTCAAGGTGTTGTGGTGTCGCAGATGGTACTTGTGTGCTATTTCCATGCGGCATATCGGCCAGTTTGGCGATGATGGGGATAATCCTGATGGTTTCGGGCAACGTCTCGTTATTTGCTGTGGGAGATTCTATGTTTGCCTGCAAGCGAGCTCTTGATCTTGTAGGTCCGGCCGGGACTGCGTGGGTTCTGTGGGAGCAGAGCTTGCTCGCGATGCAGACAACTCGGTGTGCAGGCTTGAACCGAGTCATCGTTCATCGCGAGCAAGCTCTGCTCCCACATTACTGCGCGCACTGATCCGCTTCTATTGCTGAGCGTGCAACAGCGCTGCCACAGCATCAATTTCAATCAGCATCCCGTCCAGTGCCAGACGCGGTACTGGAATCAATGTGCACACAGGCTTCATCGGCGCGCCCCATGCCCGGTCTATTTCCCCGACCCACGTGGCCAGTTTTTCCTGGTCGTGATCGACGATCAGTAACGTCAGTTTGAATACGTCATGGAGGCTGGCGCCCTTGGATTGCAGCGCAATAGCAAGGTTGGCGAGCGCCTGTCTGGCTTGTTCGGCAAACACTGGAGACAGTTGACCCTTTAGGTCTTCGCCACCTTGGCCCGCGATATACAGAAGCTGCGCCTGCGGTTGCAATTGGGCTACATGGGAATAGCCATTTGAACTGGGATCGTAAAGGCCAGGCGGGTTGGTTAAATCGAAAGCGGGGGCGAATTCTGGCTTGGACATCGGACAACTCCTGATGGAAAAGCCGACAGTCTCAGACCTCTAGTTAGGTGGAGGTCAAGCGGGCCTAGGTTTCATAGATCACCGTGAGCTAATCAACTAGCATGCAGACCTGGCTCTGCTCCAATACTCGATCGGCTCGAAAATATGCACATCCTTATTACTGGAGCACCAGGCTCCGGCACCTCCACATTAGGTCGTGACGTGTCTCATGCGTTATCGGCCCGGCATCTGGAGGGTGATGACTATCAGTGGCTGCCCACCAATCCTCCTTATCAACAGATGGTCGCCAAGGATCAGCGCGGTACTGCATTGCTGAATGATCTGCGTGCCAGCGCGAATGCTGTAGTTTCAGGTTCGGTAATGGGGTGGGGCAAAGCGCTGGAAGATGCTTTCGATCTGGTGGTTTTCCTCTACGTTCCAAGCGAGATACGCCTTGCGCGATTAAAGGTGCGTGAAGAGCAACGCTTCGGTGCTGCCAAGCCTGAGTTTCTGGCATGGGCTGCGCAGTACGACAGCGGTACCGAGCCGGGCCGCAGTTTGCTGCAGCACCGCAAGTGGCTTGAACAGCGCAGCTGTGAAGTGCTCAGGCTGGAGGGGGATTTGTCGGAGGAGAGCCGGTTGAGTGCGGTGTTAGCGGTGGTTGAGAGGCTCCGCCGCCAGACTGCTCTGCACTAGAGATTGATCAACCGCTTGATCCCGTACATCAAGATCAGAAAAAGCAGAATTTTCGCGACATCAACCAAAGCACGGAACGCAATCGGCCACCATTCATGAGGCTCGATTGCCTCCTGATAAGCGTATGAGTCGGTCGAGGCTCCGGTTTTCCGGAATTCGTGCTCTCTTGCACGGCCCCAATACATGAACGCGAAGATCAGCCCGATAACGCCCAGTCCACCGAGTTGATCATCTGGCGAGGCCTCCAGCGGCGGCCCCCAGAGGTAGCATGCACCCGCTATTGCCCAAATCAGCATTCCCAACCAGGTCAAGGTTTTGCGTGCTCGTACAGATGCCTGAAGATTCGTTCGCACACTGAACGGGCAAAACTTTCCATCGCGCTGAAGCCGCTCTTCAAGCGAGACAATGTAGCCCGAGGCAAAGGCCAGAAAACCAATGAAAATTAATACAAAGGCCATCAGGGTTGGTTGCCTTAGTGAATTGAACAAATGCGCGTCCACAGAATGTCCGCAGGTCGGGCATTTACTTGAGTAATTTGCGGTTATTTAGCGGGTAGGATCAAGCCCGCATTGCCGGGGCCTCATCAAGCAAGATTTAACCTTCTGATGGAATACTTTTCGCCTGTAGGAGCGCGCTTGCTACGCGGCAGCGCAGCGTCGAAGACGGGACGGCCACTCTTGCACAGCAAAAGTGGGGGCAGGTCTGATCCAGGCTTATCAACGAAGCAATTTCACCCAGCCTGAACATCGGTTTAACAGCGGTTGCACCAAGCAAACCCCGCACCTATCATTCGCCCCGTCGCTGCACATCAGCGACTGGATTTGGCGATCCGGCTCATACCTTTTCAACAGCTTCAGTTGCTGGTTGTCTTCACTTCGTGCGGGCGACATTTATGGCGGCTGTGCGCGGGAGACCTTCGGGTCTGCCGGGTGGGTATGACCGGTTCGCCAACCTGCGCACAGTTGCCACCTGATTTCGTTTGGCGACGAAACGGGTGGTGAGTTTTAGTCATTACCCTCTGGATTCCTTCATGACCCAACATGCTCCGCTGTCCCAATTCCCCAATACTGTCCTTTCGATAAACCCCGAAGCCCCCATGGCTGACCTGCACCTCTGCGCCACACAACGCTTGCGCGCAGTCAAAAACCTGATGAGCTGTTTAGCCAGCACCACGACCAAAGACACCGATGAAAACCAGCTGGCACACGTCGCTGAGGCCGCTTTTCTGTTGCTGCAAGACAGCTGTGATGTGCTGGAGTTGATGGAAGTCCGGCTGAATAAGCTCAACGTCTGATAAGCATTTCTCCTTTCAGTCTCTCGGCCCCACGTCATCAGCGGGTCTGTGGGAGCGGTGCTTGCCCGCGATTGGGTTGATGCGGTTCCAATCAAAAATCGAGTCATCGTTTATCGCGAGCAAGCTCAGCTCCCACAGATTGGTTTCAATTTGTTAGAGAAGACGATTTATCAGGCGATACTCAGGCGGTTTGCCAACTGAGCTGGAAAGCGGAAACCGCTGCTCAGTCAATGCTCAAATCGAATCAGCAAAAGAAACCCTAACCCGCATCGAATGAGAAGTATTATCATGCGCGACTTTCTTTAGTCCCTCTGGATATCGCGCTGATGGCTTCATCCTCTTCTACTCATCACGTTGTGGGTGAACTCTACGCTCAGCATCATGGCTGGGTCGTGCAGTTGCTGCGGCGCAAGCTGGGAGGGCAGGATCTGGCTCTGGATCTGGCGCAGGATACGTTCGTGCGGATTCTGAGCAGTGGCAGCGTGCCGATTTTCCGCGAGCCTCGGGCTTATCTGACTACGGTTGCCAGCCGCTTGTGCGGGCAGTATTTCCGTCGTCAGGCGCTGGAGCGAGCTTACGAGCAATCGCTGACAATCCTTGAACCTGAGCAAATGCCTTCACCGGAAACCCGCTTGCTGGTGCTTGAAGCGCTGGATGCTGTCGGACAGGTACTGGATGGGCTCGGCATGAAAGTGCGCGAGATTTTCCTGCTCTCGCAGCTCGACGGACTGACTTATCCACAGATCGCCGAGCGCATGGACTTGAGCGTGAACGTGGTGCAGAAGGCCATGCTCAAAGCCTATCGGCATTGCTATCTTGCGGTGTACGGCCAATGAGTCGTGGCCAGGCTGCCCGCGATCAGTCAGTGGACGAAAGCGTGCTGGACCAGGCCCTGAGCTGGATGGTTACGTTGCAATCGGGCACCAGCGGTGTTGCCGAACAGCGCGCCTGTCAGCAGTGGCGCAATGAAAGCCCTCAGCATGAATTAGCCTGGCAGCGACTGGTCGGGCTTGGCCGCGATATGCGCAGCAGTACTCATGCGGTGTCGGCGTCCAATGCCCGGCAACTGTTGAACGCGCGCAGCACAACCTCGCGTCGCACCTTGCTCAAAGGCTTCGTCGGCCTGGGTGTCGCGACATGCCTTGGCTTGAGCGTGCGCGAGCGGGCGTTGCTGCCGGAACTGTTCAGCGACTATCACACCGCCACGGGGGAGCGGCGGCAACTGCGTCTGGCTAACGCGGTTGAGCTGCAGCTGGATACGCGCACGGCGCTGGACATTCGCGGCGCAGACATGACGCTAAACCTCGGCAGGGTATTACTGAATACCGGTACCAACGACATGACGTCCATCAGGACGGCCAATGGCTGGGTGCGGCCGACGGCGTTGTCACGGTTGATCATCAGCCAGGATCTGCCACGCCGACCGGGGACCGAAGTGCAACTACTCGCGGGTAGTGCGTCGGTCGAGCCGCTGCATGGCGTCGGTATCAGGCTCAATGGTGGTCAGCAACTCACTTTCGACAGTCTCCGCAGCGGGCAACCGAACAACGTGCCGTCAAGCGCCGAGGCCTGGGCTAAAGGACTGCTGATTGCCGAGCGCATGCCACTGGGGGAGGTGATTGAGCAACTCGATCGCTACCGACGCGGCGTGTTGCGTTGTGATCCCGCGGTTGCCGGTTTGCAGGTATCGGGCTCGTTCTCACTGGATCACCCGGACGCTAGCCTGGACCTGTTGGCCAAGGTGCTGCCTTTGCGTGTGCAAAGGGTGTTTGGATACCTGGCCACCGTCGTTGCGGCCTAGCCTCGGATTATTTTTCTGCGAGTGCGGCAGTATTTCTCATCTCAAGCATCAAGACAGGTAAGACGCTGAAAAAGCGGCCACCCAACCCTTCTCGACAGGAGAGTCTTCATGCTCAGCCGCGTCACTCCGCTTGCCTGTGCATTGCGCACCGTCATCTTAGGTTTATCAGTAGCGACCGCTAGCCATGGCGCCTTGGCGGCGACCACGGCAGCCGCCCAAGAGCGCGCTCAACGCCAGACCTATAACATCTCTGCCGATAGTCTCGACCGCGTGCTGGGCGCTTTCGGGCAACAGGCGGGCGTGATGATCGGTATTGATTCTGCGCTGGCGGCAGGCGTCCAGAGCAATGGGTTAAAGGGTAGTTTTGCCGTTGAAGAAGGCCTTGAACGGCTGTTGAGTCCGTTGGGTTTACAGGCCGAGCAAGCGTCGGGCGGCTATCGCGTGGTTCCCAGGCCGGTAGTCCAAATCGGCATGATGGAGCTGCAGGCAACTCAGGTCAGCGCCAACCAGTTGGGTACGGTCACAGAAGGTTCAGGTTCATACACGCCCGGGACGATTGCCACAGCGACGCGCATGGTGCTGACGCCACGGGAAACGCCGCAATCGATCTCGGTGGTGACTCGTCAGACCATGGACGACTTCGCGCTGAACTCCATCGACGATGTCATGCGTCATACGCCAGGTATTACCGTATCGACCTACGACACTGAGCGGACCAACTATTTCGCCCGCGGCTTTGCTATCCAGAACTTCCAGTACGATGGCGTTCCCACTACGCGCAATGACGGTTATGCGGCCGGGCAAACCCTGAGCGACATGGCAATCTACGACCGCGTCGAAGTGTTGAAGGGCACCACAGGGTTAATGACCGGCGCGGGTGGGCCGGGCGGTACGATCAATCTGGTTCGCAAAAAGCCGACGGCTGATTTCAAGGGGCATGTGGACCTGGGGGCGGGGTCCTGGGACAACTACCGCTCGGAGCTTGATGTCAGTGGCCCACTGACCGAGAGCGGTAATGTGCGTGGGCGCGCGGTGACGGTCTATCAGGACAAGCATTCGTTCATGGACCACTACGAGCGCAAGACCAATGTCTATTACGGCATTCTTGAGTTCGATCTCTCGCCTGACACGCTTCTGACGGTCGGCGCCGATTATCAAAACAATGATCCCAAAGGCTCAAGCTGGTCAGGCAGTCGCTCCCTGTTCGACGGGCAGGGCAACAACATCAGCTTTGATCGCTCCTATAACAATGGGCCGAAGTGGAGTGGGTGGCAGCAATACAGCCGCAGCCTGTTTGCGACGCTGGAACATAACCTGGATAACGGCTGGGTTGCCAAGGCCAACTACAGCAACCAATTGAACGGTTACGACGCTCCCTTGGGCTATTCGGCTCCTCTGCGCAACAGCACCGACAGGGCGGCAGTCTATGCCGCCAAGTACTCCGGCCGGACCATCAGCAACAACGGCGACTTTTATCTCTCGGGCCCCTTCGATCTGGGCGGACGTGAACATCAACTGGTCTTGGGGTCTTCGATTTCGCGTACGCATTGGAAGGGAGATGATTACTACAGCGCGAAGTATCGAGACAGCAACAACTTTGATCTCTATGCCTGGGACGGTGACAGTCTCGAACCGGATTGGGGGCCGGTGACCAAGAAAGACGACATAACACGCCAGGCTGCAGTGTACTTTTCAACACGGCTTAGCCTCACAGAAGACCTGTCCCTGTTGCTCGGCTCGCGGTTGACTGACTACCGATTGACTGGAACCAACGACTCGAAGGAGACCGGCAAGGTCATCCCTTATGTTGGCGTGGTGTATGACCTAAACGACAACTTCTCGGCGTACGCCAGCTATACCGAAATCTTCATGCCGCAACAGCTACGCCCTGACCGAACCAACAAAATGGTTGAGCCCGATGAAGGCAAGAACTATGAGTTGGGGCTAAAGGGCGAGTTCTACGACGGGCGCCTGAACGCAAGCCTCGCCTACTTCGAGATTCACGAGACGAACCGAGCGGAAGAAGATACCGAGTTCAACAACAATATTCCGGTGGGCTCGCTGGTGGACTGGGCCTATGTGGGCGTCAAGGCCAAGACCAAAGGTTATGAAGCCGAGATATCTGGTGAGCTGGCACCCGGCTGGCAGTTGCAGGCGGGCTACACCCACAAGGTGATCCGCGGTGAAGACGGCAAGAAGCTTTCAACCTGGGAGCCTGAAGATCAGCTCAACTTCTACACCAGTTACAAGCTTACCGGCAGCCTCGACAAACTCACGCTCGGAGGTGGCGCTCGCTGGCAAGGCACAGGCTGGCAGGATGTCGATAACGGCAAGGGGGTCAATCAAGAGTTTTCCCAGGATCCGTACTGGCTGGTTGATCTGATGGCGCGCTATCAGATCAGCAAAAACCTGTCCGCTTCGGTGAACCTGAATAATGCGTTTGATAAGAAGTACTTCACCAACATCGGCTTCTACCGATCTTCGTACTATGGCGATCCGCGTAACGTAATGGTGTCGACGCGCTGGGATTTCTGAAGCACCTAGCTATGTTTCTTGAAGGCCGCCTTTTCGGCGGCTTTTCGACACTGTCGCGTTGTATGCACCGGTACCGGCGTCCTTCACTGAGCGTGCACTCTCAGCGTTATTGTGAGCAGGGTAATAACCAGACGTCTTCTTGGCTGAAGGAGCGTTTCTGGTTTGAGCTACCTTTGCCGGAACAGCAGATATGAAAGCGCCCGGCTCCATTGCAAACCTTTCTGCCAGCGCGTAAGCCATCTTGTGACTGATGGGACGATCGCCACTGAGTACCTTGGAAACCGCCGTTTTATCACCTATCTCAGGAAGATCCGAACCGCTGAGCGCGAGCGTTTCCATCAGATCCTTGATCAGTTGTATGGGGGTGCAAGTTGCTTCGAATTTGGCATTGGATTCGCGAAACTGATCAGAGTCACGCTGATAGGCCAGAATTTCGTCCTCAAGCTCGACGAGGATTTTCTCCTCTACGTTGCTCAGGGCGCGCCCATCGGTGAGCTCATCAAGCAGATAGGTCGCACGCTCATAGTCGGCAGGAGTCTTGATGCCGTGCACAAACTCGCCGCGCAGGCGCTCCAGTACCGCGTATAACTCGCCAAGCGTTGCTGCTACGGTTTGAAAGTTGGCTCGCGCTGCGCTCATCGTTTTACCCCTTTGTTTCTTGCGTACCAGACGTTGGCAACGTCGTAATCAGCGTGCGTATAGATGTGTTTGACGTAGAATTTTTGCCGGGTGTAGTGGATGCCGCCTATCACCCTGAGGTTGTTGCCGCCTACGTCAATCACGACCCAATTCATCGCGGCTCTCGGCTTGAACAAGTCGACACCATGCGTACCGAACAGCTTTTGTAGGTCCGCGAACTCTTTAGGGCGGGCCATTCTCAAAAGGCGCAGGCACCGTTCAAGGGCTGCCTTGTCGTTCGGATATAAGATCGCTGCGTCGTCAAAACGAGATGGCTTGAGTATATCCATGGGCTTCCCTGTCAATGGGTCGATGCTACTCTGGTTGTGTTTTTTGACAACTGCTGTTCGTCGGTGAGACTGAGGCATGTTCAACTGAAAATAGCTACGCGATGCATATGCCCGCGTGCCCTTAAAAGCGTCATCAGCCGGGGCGCCGCACAATAGTTTTAGAGGAAAATGGACCGGTAGGGAGGGGCATTTGGATACGTTATGTATCGGCGTTCTGGGATGTGTGAGGGGCAAACCCCAGAAACAAGAAAGCCCGCACTAGGCGGGCTTCTTGTTGCTTCATGAGCATCGATGATGTCACGAAGCAGGTACTTGGTGGCTACACAGGGACTTGAACCCCGGACCCCAGCATTATGAATGCTATGCTCTAACCAACTGAGCTATGTAGCCAAGTGGCGCGCATTATTCGCGGATAAGGGATATGTGTCAACCCTTGTTCTGAAAAATTTATGCGTGTGATCAAGCGGTTAGGGTTTCATCCCCGTCATGCAAGGACGAAGCCGGTTTACCGTTAGCAAAAAAGATCCTGGAGCAAGCCATCGTCCAGCCATTCTTCATGCCCTTCTCTGTGCACGTTCAGCCAGACCTTAATGTTTTCGCTGACTTTTGCGGGAGGCGACGTCCTGTTCGAGGTCCAGGCATTCCGTTCCGCATCAAGGTCTTTAAAGAGCATCTTGCGCCTGAAGGACCTGAGGGTGTTTGTCGTCCATTCGGGATCTCTCCTCCGGGAAATGACAAAGCGTAACCATTGGTGACGTACTTTTGCAGTATCTATCCACCGAGCGGGAAGCTTCCTACTGATAAAAACAGCAATCGCCTACACGGTCTGAATATTGCTAGAGGATCGTACAGCTGACGATTTCTGCACTGGCGCCATTCAGGAAGCGCTGGGTGGCTATCGTAATTCAATCAATAACATGGCATTTTGCCGGTAGCGGTTTTTTCAAAGACATCCGGGGTGGTTTCTGCCATTTCTGTTCGATGTTCTGGGGGAGTAGGTCGGTCATGTACAGTCTTTTGTCGCCTGGTATGCGCATGCTTAGCCGTTTTGGTTTCGCGCGTAAGTTTCAGATGCTGTTTCTTCTGTTCATGCTGCCGCTGGTGGGTAGCCTCTGGATGATCGGCCAGGACTATCGCAGTAAGCTCGCGACGATCGCGGGCGAACGCTCGGGCGTGACTCAATTGCTGGCGCTGGATCTGGTGGATGCCGAGCTTTCTCATCAGCGCGACAATGCTGCACGCTGGAAAGCCTCCGATATCCTCAAAGAGCCGACGCCTGCCGCCAAGGCCGCAATGAGCGCGATGGATGCCGCAGGTCCGCGGATAACGCAGGCGCTTGAGTCGCTGGGCGCAACGCTCAAAAGCGAGGACGCCAGCGCCGACGCGCTCAAACGCTATGAAACGCTGAAAGCCTCGGTGACCGGCATGGACATCGCATCGCTGCGCACCGTGGGCTGGTGGCCGGACGGCTACGACCGATTCACCAATGCCCTGGGCAATGTGCAAGCCTTGCGCGAGCAGATCGCCACGGACAGCGGCCTGATTCTCGACCCGTGGCTGGAGACGTATCTGTTGATGCAGATGTCGACCCAGCAGGTTCCGGAATTGATCGAGCGTATCGGTCGTATGGCCAGTATCGGTCAGACCTCGGTGGTCACTGGGCAATTCAGCCTGCAAAGCCGCTTGCAGATGCGCGAGCTGCGCGGGCGCATCGCCGATGCTCAGACTCAACTGGTCAAAGCCGGGGATTTTCTGAAGGCTAAGCTGCCAGCGGAAATGAAACCATGGGCGGACAATTACGACGCTGTCATGCAGCGTCTACAGACCGAATTGAAGGTGCTGGATGACGGGGTGTTTGACGGCACCATCAAGCTTGACGCGCCTGCGTTCGAGCGCAGCGTCGATACTTTGCTCAACGATCTGGCGAGCCTGCGCAACCAGTCGTTGCAGTCACTGGACAGTCGCCTGGCTTACTACCACAGCAAGTCCAACATGCAATTCATCCCCATGGGCATCTGCTTTGGTGTGTTGCTGCTGGCTGCGCTTTATCTGTTTGCGTGTCTGCAGGCGTCGATCCGTCGCAGTGCCAGCGGCATCACTACGTTGGCGGAGTCCCTGCGTGACGGCAATCTGTTAGTGCAGGTGGAAGTGCAGGGCCGTGATGAATTGGCCGCGATCAGCACTGCATTGAACGTTGCCGTGGTGCAGTTGCGCACGAGTTTGCTGGGCGTCAACCATGAAACCAAGCAACTAGGCAGCGCGGTGTTGACCCTCAATACGCAATCGAGCGGCACGCTGACCGAAGTTGAAGAGCAGCAGTATCAGATCAGTCAGATTGCCGCAGCAGCGACCGAGCTGGCGGCGACCTCGCAGGGCGTGGCAAAAAGTTGTGAGCAGGCCTCCGATAGCGCCCGGCATACGCGCCAGATTGCTGAGGAAAGCAGCCGCGACAGCCAGCGCACGACCACGAGTATTCAGCAGCTCAATCAGCGCCTAACGGATACCGCTGCGGCGCTGGGCCGGGTCAGCGAGCAGGGGCAACAGATTCAGTCGGTAGTCGATGCGATTCGTGGTATCGCCGAACAGACTAACTTGCTGGCCCTCAACGCGGCCATCGAGGCGGCGCGCGCAGGTGAGCAGGGCCGTGGTTTTGCGGTGGTTGCCGATGAGGTTCGCAGCCTGTCGCAGCGTACTCAGGTCTCCACAGCGGAAATTGCCAGTACCGTCGACAGCCTGCGTTCTACCGTGAGCCAGGCTGTAGGCTTGATGGAGTCGGCGTGCGGTCAGGCGGTCAACGATGCGCAGTCGGTGACTGATCTGGGTCAGCGGCTGGTTGAAATCGCCAGTGCTGTGCAGGGCGTTACCGACACCCTGGCGCAGATTTCGACTGCGGTTGAAGAGCAGGCCAGTACTGCTGATGAAGTCAGCGGCAATATCCAGCAAGTTGATCAGGCTGCCGGGCGCTTGCTTGACGGTGCGCGGGCTGTCAATCAGGCGGCCGACACGTTGAGTAAAGGCAGCCGTGCGTTGAGCGACAACACGTCGCGTTTTCAGCTGGATTGAGGATTGAGTGAGACCTGCCCCCGAGCAATTCGGGGGTTGTCCTGTAAATTACCTATTCAATTCAGTTAACCGCTTCCTTGCATTGGAATGCTTTCCCTTGTGGGAGCCGGGCTTGCCCGCGATAACGCTGAACGCGATCTAAAGTGAACCGCGTCCAGCCTTATCGCGGGCAAGCCCGGCTCCCACAGTGCTTGCGTCGCACATCAATTCGAGGGTAAGCATCAGTTTTTTCACAGAGCTAGCGACCCATCTGGTGTTCTGTTTTAGGCAACAATAAATTCATTCTGTAATATTGGTGCGTGTCCTCTCCCTACCCATACTCGAACTGCACCCCGACGCCACCAGCCGGGGGCGCGAAGGCCGGATCTGCTGACGGAGCAACCCTCACAAGGGGCGTCATAAAGCAGGCGAGAGCATCAAGTTTTTATCGCTCGCAGCACGCGAGTTTCCATGCCTGACATGGATTTGAATCTGCCCTGGGTGCCGTCGGCACCTCCTGAAAAAACAACAACTATTGGCCAGCCGCATGACGATTGGCCAACAGGTGAGGGGACAACCATGCAACATTCTCACGCTGCGACACTGGGCGAAAATCGTGCCGTTTCATCGACCGTAAAACTGTACATCTGGGCAGCGGTCATTCTGGTGGTGGCCGAGGCAATCGGCGCGATCAGTATTCCCCTCGGCCCTGGCAAAGTAGTCCTGCTGCCTATGGTCTGGGCGCTGTTGATCGGCGCGGGCATCGGCATCTTCAGCCGCCGTCTGCCAGGTCCGATCGGCCTGAGCCTTGGTGATCAGGTACGTTCCGCTTCAATCCTGCAGCCGGCTCTGTTGGTGTTTATCGCCAAGCTGGGCATGGTCGTTGGCGGTTCATTGCCGTTGGTATTTGCCTCGGGTTGGGCGTTGTTGTTCCAGGAATTCGGCCACTTTGTCGGCACCGTGATCCTCGGTTTGCCGGTGGCGCTGATGCTCGGTATCAAGCGCGAAGCCATTGGCGCGACGTTCTCGGTAGGTCGTGAGCCAAGCCTGGCGATCATCGGTGAGCGCTACGGCATGGACTCCCCCGAAGGTCGCGGCGTACTCGCCGAATACCTGACCGGGACATTGTTCGGTGCGTTGTTCATTGCCGTCGTTGCAGGCTTCATTACCAGCCTCGGGATTTTCCATCCCAACTCGCTGGCGATGGGGTCGGGCATCGGTTCTGGCAGCATGATGGCCGCTGCGGCGGGCGCAATCGCGGCTCAGCAGACGCCGGAAGTGGCCAAGGAAGTCATGGCGCTCGCCGCTGCGTCGAACCTGATCACCACCACTATCGGCACCTACTTCACGCTGTTCATTTCCTTGCCGCTGGCGGTCTGGGGCTACCGGGTTCTGGAGCCGATCATCGGCCGAACCACCAAAGCTTCAGTGATGAACAATGGTCCCAAGCACGACCAGGTATCCCTTGAGGTCAAGGAGCTGGGTTGGGGCGGACGGATCAGCGCGTGGCTGGCGGCGGGTGCGTTGGCATTGATCGCCAACTATGTGGGTTACAAGACGCTGTCGCCTGCCGCCTTTGGTGGTATCGCGGTGATGATCCTGGCGGTATTCATCGGTGAGCTGATCTGTGTGGCCTTGCGCCGCAAGATCCCGGCGGTTTGTACCGTATCGATTGTCGCGATGTTCATGACTTCTCCAGCATGCCCTTGGGCGGCTGAGATTGCGCAGATGGTTGGCTCGATCAACATGCTTGCAGTGATCACACCGATGCTGGCTTTCGCCGGTTTGTCGGTGGCCAAAGACCTGCCAGCGTTCCGCCTGCTGGGCTGGCGCATCGTGCTGGTCTCGTTCCTGGCTAACTTTGGGACGTTCATTGGTGCTGTGTTGATTGCTGAGTTCTTTCACTAGGCATTGAGCAGTTGGCAATAAAAACGCCGGGCAGATCAAATCTGCCCGGCATTTTTGTATGTACCTTGTAGGAGCTGCCGAAGGCTGCGAAGGCGGTGTTTCAGGCAAATTGCTTTCGCAGCCTTCGGCAGCTCCTACAGGGGCACCATAAATAGATCACATCCCCAACGCCTGCTCCACCAGCCAGTCATGCACCGCCCGGCGTGCCGGGGTTTGCAGGGCGCCTTCGCGGTAGACCAATACATACTTCTTGCGCGCTGCAATCGGGTGGCCGAACGGGATGATCAGCGAGCCTTCTTCCAGTTCGTTAGTGATAAGCGCCTTGCGCGCAATCGCCACGCCCATGCCCATGATCGCTGCTTCAATGGTCAGGTGGTTGCGATTGAACGTGTGGCCTCGGCGCACGTCGATGCCCGAGGCACCGATAGCATTGAGGTAAAACTCCCATTCAGCGTACTCATAGCTGCCGCGCCACGCAGTGATGTCGTGCAGCAACGGGTAGTGCACCAACTGGCTTGGTGTATCCAACGGTGGCTTGCCGGCTTGCAGCGCGGGCGAGCAGACCGGGAACAACTCTTCCTCCAGTAACGACGTCGTCATCAGCCCCGGATAGCTGCCGTCGTTGAGGTCGATGGCCAGGTCAAAATCGTCATCGCGTAATGAGCCGCTGCTGTCCTCGGCAATGATCCGCAGTTGAATGTCGGGAAACGCCTGTTCCAGTTGCGGCAAGCGCGGCATCAGCCATTTGCTCAGGAACGAAGGAATACAGCGCAGCTTGAATACGCCGCCGATTCGCCCCGAATGCAGGAGCCTCAGCTCATCATCAATACGGCTGTGAACCTCGTTGGCGACGATAGCCAGCCGCTGTCCTTCAGCGGTCAGCTCTAGACCACGACCCACCCGATGGAACAGTGCAAAGCCCAGCCGCTCTTCGAGCTGGCGCATTTGCTGGCTGATGGCGCCGGGCGTTACATGCAGTTCGTCCGCACAGCGGGTAAACGACAGGTGCCGGGCAGCACAGGCGAAGACCTGGAGCCATGCGTGCATTTGCGCGTTGAGGATTTTGCTCATCTATCAGTTCTGCTTAACCATGGCTTAGGAAGTTTCGTTTGTGGATCGTTTGGCTGGAGCCTAAAAATACCAGCACATAAAAAAGTGTCTTTCGAGGCCTACAAGCCTCTCACGAATCGAGCTAACCGTATGGCTATCAGCGTCTTCGACATGTTCAAAATCGGCATCGGCCCCTCCAGTTCGCACACAGTAGGGCCAATGCGTGCTGCTGCAATCTTCAGTGTGCAACTGCGCGAGCTGGGCCTGCTGAACAAGGTCGAGCGTGTCGAGGTACGTTTGTATGGCTCTTTGTCGGCGACCGGGATTGGTCACGGCAGTGACCGTGCGACGGTTATCGGCCTGATGGGCGAATGGCCTGACCAGGTTGACCCGGCGCTGGTAGCACCTCGTGTAGATGCCGTGCTGGAGCAACAAGTTCTGCTGCTCGGCGGTGAGCAACGCATTACCTTTGACTGGCAACGAGACATGCGTTTGCTGGAAGAAAGCCTGCCTTATCACCCCAACGGCATGACGCTCTGCGCCTATGGTGCCACTGGTGAAGTGTATGAGCAGACTTATTATTCGGTCGGCGGTGGTTTTGTCGTTGATGCCGAACAGGCCGCCAGCGGCGTTCTGGACAGCGATACTACCGAACTGCCTTACGATTTCTCCAGCGGTGCCCAGCTGCTGCGCCTGTGCAAAAAGCATGGCCTGAGCATTTCTGCGCTGATGATGGAGAACGAGAAAGTCTGGCGTACCGAAGCGGAAATCCGCTCGCGGATTCTGCACATCTGGGGTGCCATGCAGGACTGTGTAAATAAAGGCCTGCGCGAGGAGGGGATCTTGCCCGGTGGCCTGAATGTTCGGCGTCGTGCGTTCAAGCTGCATCGTAGCCTCCAGGAACTGGGTAAACCCAACGTGATCAGCTCGACGCTCAGCGCCATGGAGTGGGTCAACCTGTTTGCCTTGGCGGTCAACGAAGAAAACGCAGCAGGCGGTCGTATGGTCACTGCGCCCACCAATGGCGCGGCGGGGATCATCCCGGCGGTGCTGCACTACTTCATGAAATTCAATCCCGATGCCACTGAAGATGACGTCGTAAGGTTCTTTTTGAGCGCGGCGGCGGTGGGCATTCTGTGCAAGAAAAACGCGTCGATTTCCGGTGCGGAAGTGGGGTGTCAGGGCGAAGTGGGTTCTGCTTGTGCGATGGCAGCTGCGGGTCTTGCGGAGATTCTCGGCGCTACGCCTGAACAGGTTGAAAACGCTGCGGAGATTGGTCTGGAGCATAATCTGGGCCTGACCTGCGACCCGGTTGGCGGCCTAGTGCAAATACCCTGTATCGAGCGCAATGCGATTGCCGCGGTTAAAGCGATCAACGCCGCACAAATGGCCATGCGTGGCGACGGCGAGCATTTCATCTCCCTGGACCACGCCATCCGCACCATGCGCGACACCGGCGCGGACATGCTTGAGAAGTACAAGGAAACGTCACGCGGCGGGTTGGCGGTGAAGTGGGTGGAGTGTTGATCCAGCTTGGAATGCGATCCCTGTGGGAGCAGAGCTGGCTCGCGATAAACGATAACGCGGTATGACTTCTGGCCGCATCTCATGCATCGCGAGCAAGCTCTGCTCCCACAGGGGGATCTCATTTCAATTCAGACAATCTGGTCAATCGCCGGCTTCTCAGCCCGCAGCCAACTCCTGCTCCACCAGCTTGGTCCACACCGCCACGCCTGCGCCGATCACCTGATCGTTGAAGTCGTAATACGGGTTGTGCAGCGCCGCTGATGGTTTTTCGCCGTCCACGCCCAGCCAGATGTAAGCGCCGGGGCGCGCCTGAAGCATGTAGGCGAAATCTTCGGACGCCATGGACGGGTTACAACCCCACTGAACGTTTTCCTCACCCACTGCAGTGATGGCTGCACGACGAATCGTGGCCGCTGCCTCGACGTTGTTCTCGGTAACCGGATAGCCCACGTTGTAAGCCAGCTTGCCCGTCACGCCGAAGGCGACTGGCAGTTGCTCGACGAACTCGCCAATCAACTTCTCGACCTTGTCACGCACCGGGGTTTGCAGGCAGCGCACGGTACCGCGCAGGACTGCCGTTTCCGGGATCACGTTGATCGCTTCACCGGCGTTGAACTGCGTGATGCTGACCACCGCCGAGTCCAGTGGCGAAAGCCGACGGGAGACTATGGTCTGCAGGCCCAGAACCAGCTGCGCAGCGGCAACAATCGGGTCGGCACCTTTATCCGGCATGGCGGCGTGGCTGCCTTTGCCGGTCAGGGTGATTTCGAAGGTGTCCAGCGAAGCCATCATAGGCCCCGGATTGATGATCACCTGACCGGCAGGTGCGCCAGGCCAGTTGTGCAGGCCGTAAATGGCGTCCATCGGGAAGCGCTCGAACAGCCCGTCATCGATCATTTTGCCCGCGCCACCGAGATTTTCCTCAGCAGGCTGGAAGACGAAATGCACCGTGCCTTTGAAGTTGCGCGTCTCGCTCAGATGCCGGGCTGTGGCCAGCAAAATCGCCGTATGACCGTCATGACCACAGGCATGCATGCAGCCTTTATGCGTGGACGCATGGGAGTGTGTCCCCAACTCCTGAATCGGCAACGCATCCATGTCGGCACGAATGCCGATGCTTGGGCCTTCACCGGTGCGCAAGGTACCCACCACGCCCGTACCGCCCAGGCCGCGATGCACTTCGATACCAAAGCTTTCGAGCAACTGAGCGACGCGCTCGGAGGTACGCAGTTCTTCAAAGCCCAATTCCGGAGCCGAGTGGAAGTCGCGACGCCATACCGTGGCGTCTTCGATCAACGTTTGGGATAGCTTCATCAGGTTCACTCCAGGCTCGCGCCGTAACCGAAGCTGACCGCAGGTACGGCAGCCGTTTCGACCCAGACGCTTTTGACTTCACTGTATTCACGCAGTGCGTCGAGGCCCGACGAACGACCGTAGCCGCTGTCGCCGTAGCCGCCAAAGGGCGAGCTTACGTGGATGGTCTTGTAACCGTTGACCCAGAAAGTTCCGGCGCGTACTTGTTTGGCGACGCGGTGGGCGCGGCCGACATCGCGAGTCCATACCGCACCCGCCAGACCGAAGCGGCTGTCATTGGCGATGCTGATCGCTTCTGCTTCATCTTTAAACGGAATCGCCACGACCACCGGACCGAAGATTTCGTCCTGCGCGCAGTTCAGCGCGTTGTCGCCAGCCAGCACCGTTGGGTTGACGTAATAGCCCGGCACGTTCGGCAGCGGATCAGCATCAACACCCACCAGCTTCGCACCATCCTGGAGCGCGCTTTCGACCATGCTCTTTACGTGTGCATATTGCTTGGCATTGTTGATCGGACCGATCTGGGTTTCAGGGTCGCTTGGGTCGCCGACCTTGAATTGTTTTCCCGCTGCCGCCAGCGCAGTGGTGAAGCGCTCGAAAATCGATTCCTGCACTAGCAAGCGCGAACCGGATACGCAGCTTTGGCCTGCACCGGAGAAAATCGCCGCCTGGGCGCCGCGCAGGGCGACTTCCAGGTCAGCGTCTTCAAAGACGATGTTCGCCGACTTGCCGCCCAGTTCCAGTACGCACGGAATGCAACGTTGTGCGGCGGCAGTCGCGATGTGACGACCGGTGGCGGGCGAACCCACGAAGACCACTTTGCGGATATCTGCCTTGGCGATCAGCGCTTGACCGATGGTATGACCGAAACCGGCCACGACGTTGACCAGACCTTTTGGCACACCGGCGCGCTCGATCAGCACCGCGACCACCAGCGAAGATAAAGCAGTCAGTTCGGACGGCTTGAGAATCACCGCGTTACCAGCCGTGATCGCCGGTGCGATCTGCCAGCCGCAGGTGAAAATCGGTGCGTTCCACGGGGTGATCTGCAGCACCGTGCCCAGTGGTTCGTAGGTCACGTAGTTAAGGTGCGAGGTCGGCACCGGAATCACTTCGCCGTGCAGCTTGTCAGCCCAACCGGCGTAGTACTCGAACATCTCGGCGACTTTCGCCACTTCAACGTTGGCATCGCGAATTGGCTTGTTGGCCGTGATGGATTCGATCTGCGCCAGATTGGCGGCTTCCTGACGAATCAATGCGCCGACCTGATACATCAAGCGGCCACGGGCCTGAGCGGTCAGAGCTGCCCATTGCGCCTGGGCAGTTTTTGCCGCGGCATCAATAGTTGCAACCAGCGATGCGTCGGCATCGGGGAAGCTCAGCATCAGGCTATCGTCGTGGGCGTTGCGCACCTCAACCGGCTCGCCGTGGCCTTCGACGAACTCGCCGCCGACGTAGCTGGCCACAGTGTTGCGGTCGCCCCAGTACGGGCGCATCAGTTCCAGCAGTTTTTGCGTGCTCATCGGTTATTCCCCTTTGCCGAACAACTGGGCATCGGTCCGCTGGACGATGCAGTTGAAGTCTTCCCCATCCGGCAGCGTATCGCTGCTGGCGGCCCACAGTTGGGCGACGATGCGCGCCAGTGGCAGGTCCAGATCGAGGCTGGCAGCCAGGTCGCTGGCCAGGCCGACGTCCTTGCGCATCAAGCCCATGGTGAAGCCGGAGTTGTAGGTTTTGTTCAGTACCCAAGTCGGGAACATCACTTGAGTGGCGCCGCTACGGCCGGAACCGGCATTAAGGCCGAGCATCAGTTTTTCCGGATCGACGCCCGCTTTGGCGGCCATGCTTACGGCTTCTGCGGTGCTGATCAGGTGGCAGGCGGCGAGCATGTTGTTGGCGATCTTTGCCACGTTGCCTGCGCCGCATTTGCCGACGTGAACCCGCGTGCCGCTCATGCCTTCGAGGACCGGCAGCACTTTTTCCAGGTCTGCGTCTTCTGCGCCGATGACCATGGACATAGTGCCGGTGGCTGCACCTTTAGGGCCGCCGGAAACCGGTGCGTCGATGAAGCCAATGTTCTTTTGCAGCAGGGCGGCGGCCACCTTGCGGCTGGCTTCCGGTGTAGAGGTGGTGGTGTCGACCACGATCAGACCAGCGTTGCCGTGCTGCAGTACGCCTTCAGCGCCAAGGCAAACCGATTCAACGTGTTCTGCTTTTGGCAACGACAGGATCAGCACGTCGACCTGTTTGATCAGTGCGGTGCGGTCAGTTACCGGTTTAACGCCTTTGCTTGCGGCGATTTCCAGTGCAGCTTGCGACAGGTCAAAACCGCTTACGTCGAAGCCTTTGCTGGCCAGGGTCGCAGCCATGCCGCCGCCCATGTTGCCCAGTCCAATCACGCCTACTTTTAAAGTCATTCAGAATGCTCGCTCAGCTGTTTGACAGGCTACGTCGCACCGTCAGTGGTTATCGGCAGATGAACCGAGTATGGACACCGCTCTGCACACACAGCAATAATCACCAAATTCATTTTTGTTGCGTTGAAAGCAACGCAGGTGGCCCATGAGTCTGGTTCAGGATCGACGCATTCTTTATTTCTTCGAGGCCGTGCGATTGGGCAGCGTGCGCGGCGCAGCGGATTTTCTTGATGTAGCGCCTTCTGCGGTCAGCCGCCAGATTGCCCAGCTTGAGCATGAGTTGGGCGCACCGTTGCTGGAGCGCCATCGCCGTGGGGTGAAACCGACCGAGGCGGGTGATCGCGTCTTGGCTTATTACCGCCAGCGGCTGTCCCAGCAGGAGGTTTTGCTGGAGTCGCTGCAGGCGTTGCGCGGTTTGCAGAGCGGTTCTGTGGTGCTGGCGATTGGTGAAGGGTTTATCGATGGCCTGACCGAGCCGCTGACAAAGTTCTCGACGCTGTACCCCAAGGTCGAACTGCAAGTGAACGTGTGCGGCACCAACGAAGTGATCCGTCAGGTGGTGGAAGACGAAGCTCACATCGGCCTGGTGTTCAACCCGCCCGCTGACCCGAAGATTCGCTCCCACGCCCACCAGAAACAGCCGGTCTGTGTGATGGTCAGCCCCGATCATCCGCTGGCGCAACATGACGGGCCGATCCCCCTGAAAGGTCTGGACAGTTATCGGTTGGGATTGCTTGGGGTTTCTTACGGCATCCGCCAGATCTTGACTCAGGCCGAACAGCAGTCGGGTGTTTCCCTGATGCCAACTCTGACCTGCAACACCTTCGCCATGCTCAAGCGCTTTGCCATGAGCGGTGGTGTAACGCTGTTGCCAACCTTTGTGGTGGTGGATGAACTGGCGAGTGGCAAGCTGATCGCGTTACCACTGGAGTCCCAGGTGTTCAGTGAGTCCCAGGTACACATCATCAGCCGGCTAGGCAGGCAACTCAGCGTAGGTTCGAGCCGATTGCTGGGGCTGTTGCAGCAGGACATGACGGCGTTTAACGGGAAGTGATGGCCATCGCAAAAAAAATAGAATAGCTATTAGGATTCAAATGATTTTTGTAGGAGTGAGCTTGCTCGCGATAGCGTCTGGTCAGGCGATAAATTTCTCAACATTCCACCGCTATCGCGAGCAAGCTCGCTCCTACAAGCCCCGA
Organism: Pseudomonas maioricensis; assembly: GCF_022790535.1. Classification (GTDB taxonomy): domain Bacteria; phylum Pseudomonadota; class Gammaproteobacteria; order Pseudomonadales; family Pseudomonadaceae; genus Aquipseudomonas; species Aquipseudomonas maioricensis. The sequence continues at coordinate 434,137 of NZ_LOHG01000004.1, read as the reverse complement.
TGTTTGCTGCGCGACCTCTTAAAGGTCCTTGGTTAACCGAGGCTTTTATGTGTGCTCACGCCTATTTTTCAGATAACTGCATGATCATCGCCGTCGTCAGGTAAAGCCTCGGCGCGATGCTCGACAGGTCTATGTATTCGTCTTCGGAGTGCAGCCCGGCGCCGACCACGCCCATGGTTTCCAGCACTGCAGGTTTCTGGCTGTCGGGCACATAGGCATAACCGGCATCGGTACCGAAGCGCATGGCGATCGGCTCGACTTTGCGGCCAATCTTGCCGTACAGCGTCTGCGCCGTTTTAGCCAGGTCTTCGGTGGCCGGGTTCCTCACGAGTGGTGGGCGGCCTTTATCCATGCGGAAAGTCACCTGAGTCCCATCGATCAGCTTGCCCTGCACGATGCGTTGACCATCGGTCAGCACACGATCGGACTCACTGAGGTCTGAATAGCGCATGTCGCCTTCGGCCACGGCGCTGTCCGGGATGATGTTGCGCTTGGTGCCAGCGTTGATCACCGTCCAGTTCACGGTGGTGCCCTTGGCCTTATCACCCAGATCCTTGAGTTGGATCAGTTGATGGGACAGCTCTATTACCGCATTGCGTCCCGCTTCAGGGGCGGAGCCTGCGTGGGATGACTTGCCTTTGACGTCCACGAACACGCCGTTGATGCCGTTGGTGGCTACCGTCACCGCATCCGAGTCAGGCGGCTCATAAGAGAACACGTAGTCGTGTTTGCTGGCCAGTTCGGCGATGACCTTTTTCGAACCCGCCGAGCCCGTTTCTTCGTCCGGGTTGAATAGCACGGTGATGCTGCCGTAGTCCTTGAATTTTTGATCCTGCAAAAGCTTGAGTGAATGCAGCACCATGGCTACGCCGCCTTTGGCGTCTGCCACACCCGGCCCGAAGGCCCGTTCGCCCTCTACTTTGAATGGCCGCTTGGCCGCCGTACCCGGACCAAACACCGTGTCGTAGTGAATCATCAGCAAGAATGATTTGCTGCCATTGCCCTTGATCGTGCCGACGATGTTATCGCCGGTAGATGGCGAAGCTGGCGTGATCTGCACCGTTGCCCCCAATGCTTTGAGGCGATTTACCAGCATTTCGCTGACGGTCTTGAGTCCCGGCGCCTGACCGGTGCCGGTATCGATATCCACGAGTTGTTCAACGGTCGCCAGATAAGCCTTCTGTTCGGCTTCGGCGTTCTTGAGGAGTTGCTGTGCAGGCACTTCGACGGCGAATGTCGATGAACAGAGCAGGGTGGCGGCGACGGCGGCCGCCAGAGCGGTACTACGAACGAACATGCTGGATCCCTCAGATGGTGTTCAAGAGAAGCTTTTGTAACACCTGACCGGTCTTTTTTGTACCCTTCGACCTTGGTATCGAGAAAAGTCCACGCCTGGTCGCTGGCACTGGGGAGAGGGCGTTTATGGGTGATGAAGAAACAAAAAAACCGCGCAAAGGCGCGGTTTTAATGAGGGTTGGTCAGTTTCTCACTGCTTCAGAAACACTTGAAACTGAACACTCCGATTACACGTTAAAGCGGAAGTGCAGCACGTCGCCGTCTTTGACGATGTAGTCCTTGCCTTCCAGGCGCCATTTGCCGGCTTCCTTGGCACCGGCTTCACCCTTGTACTGGATGAAGTCGTTGTAAGCGATGCACTCGGCGCGGATGAAGCCTTTTTCGAAGTCGGTGTGGATCACGCCAGCGGCCTGTGGTGCGGTAGCACCAACGCGGACGGTCCAGGCGCGTACTTCTTCAACGCCTGCAGTGAAGTAGGTTTGCAGGTGCAGCATTTCGTAGCCCGCACGGATCACGCGGTTCAGGCCTGGTTCTTCAAAGCCCAGAGCTTCGAGGAACATGTCTTTTTCTTCGCCGTCATCAAGCTCGGCGATTTCCGCTTCGATCTTGTTGCACACCGGCACCAGCATTGCGCCTTCTTCTTCGGCGATGGCGCGAACTACGTCCAGCAGCGGGTTGTTCTCGAAACCGTCTTCAGCCACGTTGGCGATGTACATGACCGGCTTGGTGGTCAGCAGGTGGAAGCCACGAATCACTGCTTTTTCGTCAGCGTTCATGTTCTTCATCAGGCTGCGGGCTGGCTTGCCTTCGGTGAAGTGAGCGATCAACTGCTCCAGCAGGCCCTTCTGAACCACTGCATCCTTGTCGCCGCCCTTGGCGTTGCGAGTGACTTTCTGCAGCTGTTTTTCACAGCTGTCGAGGTCAGCGAAGATCAGTTCCAGATCGATGATCTCGATGTCGCGCTTCGGGTCAACGCTGTTGGAAACGTGAATCACGTTGTCGTCTTCGAAGCAGCGCACCACGTGAGCGATGGCGTCGGTTTCACGGATGTTGGCGAGGAACTTGTTGCCCAGGCCTTCACCTTTGGACGCGCCCGCTACCAGGCCCGCGATGTCGACGAATTCCATGGTGGTCGGCAGGATGCGCTTCGGATTGACGATGGCCGCCAGTGCCGCAAGGCGCGGGTCGGGCATGGCCACGATGCCGCTGTTCGGTTCGATGGTGCAGAAGGGGAAGTTCTCCGCTGCAATACCGGACTTGGTCAAGGCGTTGAACAGGGTGGATTTGCCGACGTTGGGCAGGCCGACGATGCCGCAATTGAAGCCCATGGTATTTCCCCTCGAGTGATGTCAGGCCTTCTGGCTGTGCAGGTTTTTCATCGCCCGGTTCCATTCACCGGCGAAGATATCCGGCAGCACGCCGAGGGCAAAGTCGATGCTGGCGTCCAGCTTTTCCTGTTCGGCGCGCGGCGCTCGACCCAGAACAAAACCGGAGACCTTGTTGGCGTCGCCCGGGTGGCCGATGCCAAGCCGCAAGCGGTGAAAAGTATTCTGATTGCCGAGTTGCGCGATGATGTCCCGCAGCCCGTTGTGCCCGCCGTGCCCGCCGCCCTGTTTGAACTTGGCAACGCCCGGTGGCAGATCGAGTTCGTCATGCGCCACCAGGATGGCATCAACCGGTATCCGGTAGAAACCAGCGAGCGCCGCGACGGACTGGCCGCTGCGGTTCATGTAGGTGGTGGGAATCAGCAGACGAACATCCTGACCTTGATGAGTGAAGCGTGCGGTCAGGCCAAAAAATTTGCGCTCGGCGATGAGATTGACTCGTTGCGCGTCAGCGATACGCTCAACAAAAAGAGCCCCTGCGTTGTGCCGGGTCTGTTCGTATTCAGCGCCTGGATTTCCCAGGCCAACGATCAGTTGTATGGCAGTCACGACAGGGGCCCTTTTCTGGAGTTGTGGTTGAAACCGCTGCAGGCAGCGGCAAAACTGGAAGAAAACTGCTCATTTACCATGATGTAAACTCCGCGATTCTGCCCGTTTTGCCTGACTTTTACAGCGGTCTCCCGAGCAACTCCGGTATTACCGAGTAATGAATTACTCAGCAGTACCTTCTGCTTCGTCTTCGGTCGGTGCAACGCGTGGTGCGTGGACGTTGGCGATAGCCAGGTCAGTACCGTGCGCCAGAGCAACGAACTCAACGCCTTTAGGCGCTTTGACGTCGGACAGGTGAACGATCGAACCGATTTCCAGAGCAGACACGTCTACTTCGATGAACTCAGGCAGATCTTTCGGCAGGCAGCTTACTTCCAGCTCGGAAGTAACGTGCGAAACTTCGCCGCCTTTCTTCACTGGAGCTTCTTCGCCGATGAAGTGTACAGGTACGATTGCGGTCAGTTTCTGGCCAGCTACAACGCGTACGAAGTCAGCGTGCATCACGTGGCCTTTGGCCGGGTGACGTTGCAGAGCTTTGATGATCACGTTTTGCTTTTTGCCATCAACGGTCAGCGCAATGATGTGGCTGTACGAAGCTTCGTTTTCCAGCAGTTTTGCAACTTCTTTGGCCAGCAGGCTGATGGATTCAGGGGCTTTGTCGCCACCGTAAACTACAGCTGGAACCAGGCTTGCGAGACGACGCAGGCGGCGGCTCGCACCTTTCCCCAGGTCGGAACGCAGTTCAGCATTCAAAGTAAAATCGTTCATTTTGTATCTCCAAATTAGCCACACTCGACCTGACGTTTGCGACCGACGTCAGGACGATATGGGCAAAAAAGCCCCGCCCTGACCGAATGTCAGGGCGGGGCGCTTTTCGTCAACAGGGTGTCAGCTCAGGGAAAACCCTTAGCGGAACATCGCGCTGATCGATTCTTCGTTGCTGATGCGGCGGACCGCCTCGGCAACTACCGGAGCGATATCCAGTTGACGGATACGGCTACAGGCTTGTGCAGCAGCGGACAACGGGATGGTGTTAGTCACCACCAGTTCGTCCAGCACGGAATTTTCAATATTTTCGATCGCCCGACCCGACAGCACAGGGTGAGTGCAGTAGGCAAAGACCTTGGCAGCGCCATGCTCTTTCAAGGCCTTGGCCGCATGGCAAAGAGTGCCGGCGGTATCGACCATGTCATCGACCAGAATACAGGTACGCCCTTCGACATCACCGATGATATGCATCACTTCAGAGTGATTGGCTTTCTCACGGCGCTTGTCGATGATCCCGAGATCAACACCCAGAGACTTGGCAACAGCACGTGCACGCACGACGCCACCAATGTCCGGGGAAACGATCATCAGGTTTTCAAAGCGTTGATCTTCGATGTCATCCACCAGAACGGGGGAGCCGTAGATGTTATCTACCGGAATATCGAAGAAACCCTGGATTTGGTCAGCATGCAGATCAACCGTGAGAACACGATCGATCCCGACTACGGTAAGCATGTCAGCAACAACTTTTGCGCTGATAGCCACACGTGCGGAACGCGGACGGCGATCCTGACGGGCATAACCAAAGTAAGGAATCACAGCAGTGATTCGGGACGCTGAGGAACGACGGAAGGCATCAGCCATCACGACGAGTTCCATCAGGTTATCGTTGGTCGGTGCGCAAGTCGGCTGAATGATAAAGACGTCTTTACCGCGGACGTTTTCATTGATCTCAGTAGAAATCTCGCCGTCGGAAAATTTTCCGACAGAAACATCACCTAGTGGGATATGCAGCTGACGTACGACACGTCGAGCCAGATCGGGGTTAGCGTTCCCCGTAAAGACCATCATCTTGGACACGCGCAGTACCTGAAGGCTGAGGGTAACCTGGATGAGTATAGGAAAATGGCAGGGGCGGCTGGATTCGAACCAACGCATGGCAGGATCAAAACCTGCTGCCTTACCGCTTGGCGACGCCCCTGTATCTGTTGCAACGAGTACCGAGTACTCGGTTCCTTTTTAGAGCAGACTTTGCAGCTTGCGGTGCAACATCGAAACGTTGCTTCCTTTTGCTACAAACCCTGTAAGGGTCTCTGTAAGAAGGGCCGAGACTTTATCAGCTTCAGCTTTGTTTGGGAAGGCCCCAAACACACAACTTCCAGTTCCGGTTAATTTTGCTTCGGTAAATTTACCTAGCAAATTCAATGCGTTACGTACCTCTGGATAACGCCTTGCTACAACCGGTAAGCAGTCATTTCGACTGTTTCCCTTGGGAACGGGGCGCACTTTAATGGGAGGAGTGTTACGTGTCAACAGTGGATCTGAAAAAATTTCTGCTGTACTTACAGATACTTGCGGCACGAGTACCAGATACCACGGTTCTTCCGGGTCTACAGGGGTGAGTTTTTCCCCTACACCCTCAGCAAATGCGGCGTGTCCACGGACGAAAACCGGGACGTCGGCACCAAGGGTGAGGCCCAGCGCCGCAAGGCGATCTTCATCCCAGCCCAGATTCCATAAATGGTTCAGGCCCAGCAAAGTGGTTGCCGCATCGGAGCTGCCGCCGCCGATTCCGCCGCCCATGGGCAGGCGTTTTTCCAGCCAGATATCCATGCCGAGGGGGCAGCCGGATTGTTTTTGCAGTGCGCGAGCGGCCTTGACGATCAGATTGCTGTCATGCGGAACGCCGGGAACATCGGTCTGCAGGCAGATTTCGCCGTCCTGGCGAACCGCGAAACTGAGCTCGTCGCCGTAATCGACAAACTGAAACAGGGTTTGCAGTTCGTGATAGCCATCAGGGCGGCGGCCGAGAATGTGCAGCATCAGGTTCAGTTTGGCCGGAGCGGGCAGAGTCAGACGTGCTTCGCTCATGTTTATTGACCCAGTTTGCGTGGCTGCCAGTCCTTGATCACCAGCGTGACGTCAAGGTCCTGTCCGTGCAGTTTGACGCGCTCCGGCAGCCAGTAACCGTTTTGCTCGACATAGCTGAGGTATTCGACTTGCCAGCCATCTTGTTCGAGGCTTGCCAGTCGGCTGTCGCCATCAAGGGTCAGGCGGCTTTTGCTGTCGGGAGCGGGCAGGCCGCGAACCCACCAGACCAGATGCGACACCGGCAATTTCCAGCCCAGTTGCTCTTCGAGCAGGGTTTCCGGAGTCGGCGCTTCATAGCGTCCCTGATTGGCGACTTCCAGCGCTACGCTGCCAGGTCGCCCCGTCAAGCGTGCCGCGCCGCGTCCCAAGGGGCCAGACAGGCGAATGTCGTAGTAATCCTGGCGTTGCAGCCAGAACAACGTGCCGCTGCCTGAATCTTTGGGCGCGCGAATGCCGACTTTGCCGTTGATCTGCCAGCCATCGAGGGTGGTCAGTTGTTCTTTGTGCTGGCGCCACTGCGCGGGGTCGCCCTTGCCTTCAACGGCTTCCCGGGAAGTGAGTCCGGCGCAACCGGCGAGCAGGGCGATGAGGCTGAATACGACTAGGTGGCGCAAAAACATAAAATTAAAGAGTCTCGGATCCGGTCAGGCGCAACAGGGTGCTGCGCAGAATAGGGCTGTCAGGTTGTTCTTTGAGGGCTTTGCCCCAGATTTTGCGGGCTTCGCGTTGTTCACCTTTCGCCCAGAGCACTTCGCCCAGGTGAGCGGCTACTTCGTGGTCGGGGAAGCGTTCAAGTGCCAGGCGCAGCAAGCGTTCGGCTTCGTCCAGATTGCCCAGGCGATAGTTTACCCAGCCAAGGCTGTCGAGTACTGCAGGATCTTCCGGATTGAGGCTGTGGGCTTTTTCGATCAATTCCTTGGCTTCGGCGTAGCGTGTGGTGCGGTCGGAAAGGGTATAGCCCAGCGCGTTGAGCGCCATCGCGTTTTCCGGTTCGCGTTTCAGAATCGCGCGCAGGTCTTTTTCCATCTGTGCCAGATCGCCGCGTTTCTCCGCCATCATCGAGCGGGTGTACAGCAGGTTCAGGTCGTCCGGGTATTGCTTGAGTGCTTGAGTCAGCAACTGCCAGGCGCGATCGACCTGATTGTTGCTGGAGAGGGTTTCGGCTTCGATCAGGTACAGCTGGATCGCGTAGTCAGGTTGCGCCTCGCGAGCTTCGGCCAGGCGTTTGGAGGCTTCGGCGGCACTGCCGTTGCTCATCAGAATATCGGCCTGACGCAGTTGCGCGGAGAGGAAGTCCGGACCCGGACCGACCTGAGCGTACTCGGTCAGTGCACTCGCCTGATCATTGCGCTCTTCATGGATGCGACCCAGGTTCAGGTGCGCGGAATCCTCATGGGCACCCCGAGCAATCAGCTCTTCGAGGTAGCCTTCTGCTTCGTCCCATGCTTTGGCTTCGAGGCAGACCAGTGCCAGGGAAAAGCGCAGCTCGTCGTCATCGGGATATTGCTGCACAAGGCTGGAAAACTGCACTTTGGCGTCTTCCATTCGGTTCTGCTCGACCAGCATGCGCGCGTAGGTCAGGCGCAGGCGCTTGTCATCCGGATACTTCTTGATGCTTTTTTCAAGGATCGGCAGCGCTTCCTTGCCCCGGTTCATGCCTTGCAGCAGTCGGGCACGCAGCAATATGGGAGCGATTTCGCCGTCTTTGGGAGGGTTGTCTTCCAGCAACTTCAACGAGGCCTCAGCCTCGCCGTTCTGTTGCAGCAACAGTGCTTTGCCAAAAATCAGCTGACCATTGTTCGGATACTTGACCAGCAGGCGGTCAAAGCTGGTGAGCAATGCGCTGCGGGTTTCCGGGTTCGTTTCAGAGGCAGACAGCGCAAGGAAGTCGAAATGCGTGTCGCCCTGACCCTGCAGGACCTTTTCCATGTAAATCATGGAGTCGTCATAACGCCCGGCCCGGGCCAGCTGAATCGCTGCCGCGCGCTGTGCTTCAAGATTATACCGGTCGTTTCTGGCCCAGATCAGCGAAGTATCCAGTGCCGCCTGGTCAGCGCCCAGATACTCGGCAATCCGGAAGGCGCGTTCGGAAACACCTGGATCCTGAGTATTGATTGCCTGGGTCACGTAGTTGTCTAGGGCAATATCAAAGCGATTGCGCTGGCCAGCCAGTTCGGCACTCAACAGGCTGACGAGGGTTTCCTGGGTGAACGAGCCGTAAACCTGAGGCTTGGCTTCAGGTGCGGGGGCGGTGTCTTTCGGCACAGGCGTAGCCTGCGGCTGGACCGGCGCCATGGACTGGCAACCGCTGAGAAAGACAAGGGCGAGAAACAGCGCGGAGGATCTATTCATATATAAGAAGGGACGACTTACCTGCGGTTTTGAGCATCATGACACAAGGCTGGGAGCAAACCCACAGCCGGTTGGAAAACTGCCGGAACGCGTATTTATTTGTGCTGCAGGCCCCAAATGGGGGCATCTGCAGCGCGAGTCTATTAGGACAATAGTCAACGGTGGTTGTTCTGAGTCTATTGAAGTAGGACAATTGTCGGCTTCACGTCACCATCAGCGACCTTGAATGGCCTTCCTTGCACTTGGTATCAACCATAAGACTGCCTCGGTAGACGTCCGCGAGCGCGTGGCATTTACGCCAGAGCAGCTGGTTGAGGCCTTGCAGCAGCTTTGCCGCCTCACCAACAGCCGCGAAGCTGCGATCCTTTCTACGTGTAACCGTAGCGAGTTGTACATTGAGCAGGACCAGATTGGTTCTGAAACGATTCTTGCCTGGCTAGCCGATTATCATCATTTGAGCCTCGAAGAGCTGCGCGCCAGTGCTTATGTGCACGCCGACGATGCGGCAGTTCGTCACATGATGCGGGTGGCCTCCGGGCTCGACTCGCTCGTGCTCGGCGAACCGCAGATTCTCGGTCAGATGAAATCCGCCTATGCCGTGGCCCGGGAAGCCGGGACTATTGGCCCGCTGCTGGGGCGACTGTTTCAGGCCACGTTCAGTGCGGCCAAGCAGGTGCGTACTGACACGGCTATCGGTGAAAACCCGGTTTCCGTGGCGTTTGCCGCGGTCAGCCTGGCGAAACAGATCTTCAGTGATCTGCAACGCAGTCAGGCCTTGCTGATCGGTGCAGGCGAAACCATCACGCTGGTCGCCCGCCATCTGCATGATCTGGGCGTCAAGCGCATCGTGGTTGCCAACCGGACCCTTGAGCGCGCAAGTATTCTGGCTGCCGAGTTTGGCGCTCACGCGGTATTGCTCTCGGACATACCGGCCGAACTGGTCAACAGCGATATCGTGATCAGTTCCACGGCCAGCCAATTGCCGATTCTCGGCAAGGGTGCTGTTGAAAGTGCGCTGAAGCTGCGCAAGCATAAGCCGATTTTCATGGTTGATATCGCCGTACCACGGGACATCGAGCCCGAGGTCGGTGAGCTGGACGACGTTTATCTGTACACAGTCGACGATCTGCATGAAGTCGTCGCCGAGAACCTCAAGAGTCGTCAGGGCGCTGCGCAGGCTGCCGAAGAGTTGGTGGCAGCAGGCACTAATGACTTCATGTTCCGCCTGCGTGAACTGGCCGCGGTCGATGTGTTGCGGGCTTACCGGCAGCAAAGCGAAAGGCTGCGTGACGAGGAATTACTCAAGGCTCAGCGTATGCTGGCCAACGGCAGCAATGCCGAAGACGTGCTGGTGCAGTTGGCTCGCGGGTTGACCAACAAGTTGCTGCATGCACCCAGCGTGCAATTGAAAAAACTCTCTGCCGAAGGCCGCCTCGACGCGCTGGCCATGGCCCAGGAACTTTTTGCCCTCGGTGAGGGCTCGACGGATAAACCCCCGCAATGAAAGCCTCACTGCTCAACAAACTCGATGTCCTCAGCGATCGCTTCGAGGAACTGACCGCGTTGCTCGGCGATGCCGAGATTATTTCGGATCAGACCAAATTCCGTGCGTACTCCCGTGAGTACGCCGAGGTGGAGCCGATCGTTGCCGCCTATAAACAGCTGCTAAAGGCGTTGGCTGATCTGGACGGTGCCCAGGCGCTGCTCAAGGACAGCGATCCGGACATGCGTGAAATGGCTGTCGAGGAAGTTCGCGAGACCAAGCAGTTGCTCGCTGATCTGGAGAGCCAGTTGCAACGCATGCTGCTGCCCAAGGATCCCAACGACGGGCGTAACGTGTTCCTTGAAATTCGTGCCGGGACCGGTGGCGATGAGGCGGCGATCTTCTCTGGCGATCTGTTCCGCATGTATTCGCGTTATGCCGAGCGTCGCGGCTGGCGGATAGAGATTCTGTCCGAAAACGAAGGCGAGCATGGCGGCTATAAAGAGGTGATTGCCCGGGTCGAGGGCGAGAACGTTTACGGCAAGCTGAAGTTTGAGTCCGGCGCGCATCGCGTGCAGCGGGTTCCGGAAACCGAATCCCAGGGTCGCATCCACACCTCGGCCTGTACCGTCGCGGTGTTGCCTGAGCCGGACGAGCAACAGGCAATCGAAATTAATCCTGCGGACTTGCGCGTTGACACCTATCGTTCATCGGGCGCGGGTGGTCAGCACGTCAACAAGACCGATTCGGCGATTCGAATTACCCACCTTCCGTCGGGTATCGTCGTTGAGTGCCAGGAAGAGCGTTCGCAACACAAGAACCGCGCCCGTGCAATGTCCTGGCTGTCCGCGAAGCTTAATGACCAGCAAACCAGCGCCGCTGCCAATGCCATCGCCAGTGAGCGTAAACTGTTGGTGGGCTCGGGTGATCGATCCGAGCGCATTCGAACCTATAACTTCCCTCAGGGGCGAGTAACGGATCACCGCGTGAATCTGACCTTGTATTCGCTGGATGAAGTTTTGGCCGGTGGTGTCGATGCAGTGATAGAGCCGCTGCTTGCCGAATATCAGGCAGATCAACTAGCGGCACTGGGTGAGTAAATGACCATCATCGCCAGCCTGTTAAGAAGCGCCGAGCTTCCTGATTCACCAACTGCCCGTCTTGATGCTGAACTGCTTCTGGCTGCTGCGCTGGGTAAACCGCGCAGTTTCCTGCACACCTGGCCGGAGCGAATTGTCAGCAGCGAAGCCGCTCTGACGTTTGCCTCCCACCTGCAACGCCGTCGCACGGGGGAACCCGTCGCTTACATTCTGGGCCAGCAGGGCTTCTGGAAGCTGGATCTGGATGTTGCGCCACATACCCTGATACCGCGTCCTGAAACCGAAATGCTGGTTGAGGCCGCGCTGGAACTGGTGCCCGCGTTTGCACCGACACGCGTACTCGATCTGGGCACCGGTACCGGTGCAATTGCTCTGGCTCTGGCCAGCGAGCGTCCGGTCTGGCAGGTGACGGCGGTGGATCGGGTGCTTGAAGCAGTTGCCCTCGCCGAGCGTAACCGCCAGCGTCTGCATCTGGATAACGCCAAGGTGCTGAGCAGCCATTGGTTCAGTTCACTTGAGGGGCAGCGTTTTGATCTGATCATCAGCAACCCGCCGTACATTGCCGCCGAGGACCCGCACCTGGTGGCGGGCGATGTGCGTTTTGAGCCGAGCAGCGCGCTGGTTGCAGGGTCGGACGGGCTGGACGATATACGCATGATCATCGCGCAGGCCCCGACCTATCTGAACGGTGAAGGCTGGTTGTTGCTTGAACACGGTTACGACCAGGGCGCGGCGGTACGCGACTTGTTGAGCAGCCATGGTTTCGAGAAAATCCAGACCCGTCGTGATCTGGGCGACCACGAGCGCATTACCTTCGGGCGTCTGCCGTGCTGACTGATCAGGAACTGTTGCGCTATAGCCGGCAGATTCTGTTGCAGCACGTCGATATCGACGGCCAGCTCAAGCTCAAGCAAAGCCGGGTGCTTATAGTCGGGCTCGGCGGTCTTGGCTCACCGGTTGCGCTGTACCTGGCGGCGGCTGGTGTCGGTGAGCTACACCTGGCGGATTTCGACACGGTCGACCTGACCAACCTGCAACGCCAGATCATTCACGACAGCCAGACTGTCGGGCAGAGCAAGGTGGACTCGGCAATTATTCGTCTGACGGCGATCAATCCCGACCTCACATTGGTCCCTCATCGCTCCGCGCTGGACGCTGACTCCTTGAGTGCGGCAGTTGCGGATGTCGATCTGGTGCTCGATTGCTCGGACAATTTCACCACCCGTGGTGCAGTCAATGCGGCCTGTGTCGCAGCAGGCAAGCCATTGGTCAGCGGTGCGGCGATTCGCCTCGAAGGTCAGCTGTCGGTGTTCGATCCGCGTCGACCTGAAAGCCCTTGCTACCACTGTCTATACGGTCACGGCAGCGAAGCTGAACTGACGTGCAGCGAAGCGGGCGTGATCGGTCCTTTGGTCGGTCTTGTCGGTAGCCTGCAAGCCCTCGAAGCCCTCAAGGTTCTGGCCGGTTTTGGCGAGCCGCTGGTTGGGCGTTTGTTGTTGATTGACGCGTTGACTACGCGTTTTCGCGAGCTGAAGGTCAAGCGTGATCCTGGATGCAGCGTTTGCGGTACCCGGCAACATGACTAAACCCAGCGATGCGCCGGTCGGCGTATTTGATTCCGGCGTGGGTGGCTTGTCGGTGCTGAGTGAGATTCGCAGCCTGTTACCCAATGAGTCGCTGCTCTACGTCGCGGACTGTGGACATATCCCTTATGGCGAGAAGTCTGCGCAATACATCCGCGAGCGCTGCATGATCATTGCCCAATTCTTTCGCGAGCAGGGTGCCAAGGCTTTGGTGCTGGCCTGCAATACGGCAACTGCGGCAGCCGCGGCTCAACTGCGTGAGCATTATCCGGATTGGCCAATTGTCGGTATGGAACCGGCAGTCAAGCCAGCTGCCTCAGCGACACGCAGTGGCGTTGTCGGAGTACTGGCAACCACGGGCACTCTGCAAAGTGCCAAGTTCGCCGCGTTGCTCGACCGTTTCGCGGGCGATGTGCGGGTGGTGACGCAACCGTGTCCAGGGCTTGTAGAGCTAATAGAAGCCGGTGATTTGTTCAGCCCGACCATTCGTGCCCTGCTGCGGGGTTATGTCGAACCGCTTCTGGCCGAGGGGTGTGACACGATTATCCTTGGCTGCACCCACTATCCCTTCCTCAAGCCGCTGCTGCGGGAAATGATTCCCGAATCGGTCGTTTTGATTGACACCGGCCACGCCGTGGCGCGGCAGCTCCAGCGGCTGCTGGCTCAGCAGGGCCTGCTGCACGACGGCTACGCTCAGGAAACCCAGTTCTGGACCAGCGCAGATCCGTATAATTTTCGAAACATCCTACCTACACTATGGAAAAAATCTGACAGTGTGCGATTCTTCGGTTTGTAAAAAAATCGTGAAAAGCTTCGCTCGGCGTTGGAACTAACGTTCCAGGTCAGATTTCTATAGCAAGCCGGTTATCTGTAACAACATCTAATAATTGCATTCGAAAATAGGAAGTTTCTAATGAAGCGTCTGTTGTGTCTGGCTGCGCTTGCGGCCGCCTTGATGGGGCAAACCTCTCTGACTCAAGCCGCTGGCGTTGAATTCTCGGTCGGCCAGACCAGTGAATCGACCCAGACTTACCGCTTGGGCATGAAGTTTGATTGGGATCAGAGTTGGCTGCAGAGCGACGTGGGTCGCCTGACTGGCTACTTTGATGGTGCATACACTTATTGGGATGGCGACAAGCGTTCCAGCAACAACAGTCTTTCGTTCTCTCCGGTTTTCGTTTACGAATTCGCCGGTGATTCGGTGAAGCCTTACATCGAAGCGGGTGTCGGTGTCTCCGTGTTCTCCAACACTCAGGTTGAAGACCGCAAGCTGGGTTCGGCCTTCCAGTTTGAAGACCGCATCGGTTTCGGCCTGCGCTTCAATGGCGGTCATGAAGTGGGCATCCGCGCGACTCACTACTCGAACGCCGGTATCAAAGAGCCAAACGACGGTATCGAAAGCTACGCGCTGCATTACACGATGCCGCTGTAATGCCATCGCGAGCAAGCTCGGCTCTTACACTTGATGTGGGAGCCGAGCTTGCTCGCGATGAACGATAACGCGGTATGGCTGAAGACCTCTCCGACCTTATCGCAGCCTGCGGCAGCTCCTACAGGCTACTTGTCAGCTATAGATAAGCCCTTTCAATCCCCAGCCTTTCATTCATGCACTCCTCTGACCCGGTTTCGAACTCACGGCAGATCAGCGGACGTACCTCATAGATAGTGCACCTCATCGTGTTGCGATCCAGTGCGGCGCACCAGCCGTCGTCCAGGCGTAACATGACTTCGCCGCCCCAATCATCGGTGTCTATAAAGCGTTCAGGCACGCCGGTGTCGGTAATCAGCATGACTTCAAGCTGGCAGCAGCAGGCTGCGCAGGTCGAACACGTGATAGCGGTTTCGGTAGGGATCGGGCGGGTCGGGATCAGGGTAGGGGTCATAGGCGCGCAGTGTATGTCAGTGCGAGGCATGCATGTTGTCTGACTGACCGGCGAGCAAGCGCCCAGCCCGCCATTGCAGGAGTGGAAACACTGCCGCCCATAGCACCGCGAGCAAAACCATACTGGGCCATAAGCCCAGCGGTAACTGCACGCCAGCCAGTTGAGAGCCTGCGTAATATGACATCGGCCCACCTATTGCCCCGAGCAGGCTGGCGCGCCACCAGGGTTTTGCCGTCCAGGCCAGGCAATGCCTGAGCGTGGTGCCCAATATTGCCCAGAGCAGAATCAGCCACAGTGGAATCAATAGTCCATTACCGCCGAAGTCGAAGACGCCCAACAGCATCAGCGCACTGTCCAGCACCGTACCCAGTGCAGTTATCCACAGCAGTAACTTACCTTCGGCAGCCCACGAGCTTATCCACAGCAAATGAATAAGCAGCACGCCGACCGGTATCAGTAACCAATAGCTGTTGCCGCCCATCACACAGGCAAACCAGCCCAGCTGGAACAGCGCGGCGTTGGCTATCTGTTTAAGCATCGAAACGGCCCAGCAATGGTTGTGGCATTGCGCAAGGTTTCGCCAGCAGCAACTGCGCTGTACCAATGGTGCGTTCCAGGAAGCCGCCCTCGCAGTAACACAGGTAAAACTCCCAGAGTCGCAGGAAGTAATCGTCGTACCCCAATTCCGCGAGGTTGCCGTGTGCGTGCTTGAAGTTGTCGTGCCAGAGGCGCAGGGTGCGGGCGTAATGCAGGCCGAAATCTTCCATGTGCAGTAGATTCATGTCGGTATCGCGGCCCACGATTTCCAGCATCTTGTGCACGGAGGGCAATGCTCCGCCGGGGAAGATGTAGCGCTGGATGAAGTCGACGCTGCGTTTGGCTTGTTCATAGCGTTGCTCGCGGATGGTGATGGCTTGCAGCAGCATCAGGCCATTGTCCTTGAGCAAATGCGCACACTGCTTGAAGTAGGTGGGCAAAAAACGGTGACCGACTGCCTCGATCATTTCGATGGACACCAGCTTGTCGAACTGCCCGGTGAGGTCCCGATAATCCTTGAGCAGCAGGGTGATTCTGTCCTGCAGGCCTAGCGTCGCGATGCGCTTCTCTGTGTAGGCAAACTGTTCTTTGGAGAGGGTCGTGGTGGTGACTTTGCAGCCATAGTGCTGCGCGGCGTAAATCGCCATGCTGCCCCAGCCGGTGCCGATTTCCAGCAAATGATCATCGGCTTTGAGGCCCAGCTTCTGGCAGATACGCTCCAGTTTGTTCAGTTGCGCCTGTTCCAGCGTGTCTTCCGGTGTCAGGAACTGCGCGGCGGAATACATCATGGTTGGATCCAGGAACTGTTCGAACAGCTCATTGCCCAGATCGTAGTGAGCGGCGATGTTTTTTTGCGAACCTTCACGGGTATTGCGATTCAACCAATGCAGCCCTTGAATGAACGGACGACTCAGGCGCGCCATGCCGCCCTCCATGGCATCCAGTACATCCAGATTACTGACGAACACCCTGATGACCGCAGTCAGGTCGGGCGAAGTCCAGTAGCCGTGGATGTACGCTTCGCCTGCGCCGATGGAGCCATTGCTGGCGACCATGCCCCAGACCGCGGAATCAAGAACCTGGATTTCTCCCTGGACCAGTGACCCGGCAGCGCCGAACACATGGCGTTCTCCACCTTCAGTGACTACCAGTTGGCCGGTACGCAGCCGCGCAAGCTGACGCAGTACACCTCGTCGCAGGATATTGGCCGTCAAACTGTTGGTGCCCAGATTGGCCGAAAAACTGCTGCTACTGCTTTTCATGGCGTTGACCCTTCAATTGCGTGGCGGCAGTGCGGTAGTCGCCGTCAGCGGCCTGATGAGGAAAAATCGGAATACGTTTCAAAAGCAGACGCAGGGCTTGCCAGTAAATCGCCAGACAGGTCTTGGCGGTCATCCATGGAAAGGCCAGCAGATAACGATGCAGGTTGCCCCGGTTCAGGTCCTGACGTTCAAGGTTGAGCGTGGCGTCGAACATTTTCAGCTCGCCTTGCCAGTCCGCCATGTGTACGCCGAGACGCTCACCCGGTGGACTGAAACTCATGCGGTACTCAAGATCGCGGGGCAGAAACGGTGAAACGTGAAAGGCTTTGGCCACCGCGAAGTGCTGATGTCCCTCGCCATCGGCCGGCAATACATAGTGGTAACGCTCGCGCCACGGGGTATTGCTCACTTCACAGAGAATTGCCGCCAGAGTGCCGTCTTCTTCGAAGCAATAAAAAAAGCTGACCGGATTGAACGCCAGGCCCCAACTGCGCGCCTGGGTCAGCAGGCATATCCTGCCCTCAGGGGCGTGACCGATGGCTTGCTTGACTCGCTCGCGCACAGCGTCTATCAGCGGGATGCCTTGTCGGGTCTGCTCACGCAGGTAGTCCGTTTCGCGAAACGAAAACGGTGCCCAGCGACTGTTGCCCGCGACCGGCGACACATTCAACACAGCGCTTTGCTCGTCCAGGTCCAGATACAGCAGGCCGATTCGATAGCGGAAATCGTGGGCTCGCGGCGCAAAACGCCGGTGGGCGATCCAGCCGCTATACAGGGCGCTGTTCACAATGATTCACCCAGTGCCGAGGCGACGCGCAGGCCGCTGACCACGCCGTCTTCATGGAAACCATTTGCCCAGTACGCGCCGCAGAACCAGGTGTGGTTGACACCGTCGAGTTCGGACCAGCGCGCCTGCGCCTCTACGCCTGCCAGGCTGTATTGCGGATGGGCGTAGCGGTAACGAGCGAGGATTTTGTTCGGATCGATGGCCTGGGTCTGATTGAGGCTGACGCAGAACGTCGTTTCGCTGTCGATGCCCTGCAGGATGTTCATGTCGTAAGTCACGGCGGCCAGTTGTTGCTCGCCACCGCCGAGCCGGTAGTTCCAGCTGGCCCAGGCCTGCGGTCGCTTGGGCAACAGACTCGTGTCGGTATGCAGCACCACGTCGTTTTCGGCGTAGGGCAGGGCACCAAGGATTTCCCGTTCGGTTGCGCTCGGTTGCGCGAGCATTTTCAGGGCCTGATCGCTGTGACAGGCGAACACGACTTTGTCGAAGCGCTCGATGCCTGCGGCGCTATGAACGGTCACGCCCTCTGCATCCCGCTCAACGCGATTGACCGGGCACGACAGGCGAATCCGCTCGGCAAACGAAGCGGTCAACGGCTCGATGTAACGGCTGGAACCACCTTCGATGACGCACCACTGCGGCCGGTTGCTGACTGACAACAAACCATGATTCTTGAAGAAGCGCACAAAGAACTGGAGTGGAAATGCGAGCATGTCTGCCAGGGACATGGACCAGATCGCCGCGCCCATGGGCACGATGTAGTGTTCAATGAAGCGTGTGCCGTAATCCCGACTGTGCAAGTAGTCACCCAAGGTCGTGTCCTGAGCAATGCGCTGGTTTTCCAGATCGCTCAGTGCCTCACGGTTAAAACGCAGAATGTCGCGCAGCATGCCCCAGAAACCTGGAGACAGCAGGTTGCTTCGCTGGGCGAACAGGCTGTTGAGGTTATTACCGTTATATTCGGTCCGGGTTTTCGGGTCGCTGACGGAGAAGCTCATTTCGGTAGGCTTGAACGCGACCCCGAGCTGACCCAGCAGGCGAATGAAGTTTGGATAGGTCCAGTCGTTGAACACGATGAAACCGGTATCGATGGCGTAATCGCGACCGCTCACCTGTACATCAACGGTATGGGTATGCCCGCCAATCCAGTCGGTTGCCTCGAACACCGTGATGTCGTGAGAGCGGTTCAGCAAATAGGCGCTGGTCAGGCCCGCGATACCACTGCCGATAATGGCGATTTTCATTGGGCATCCTTGGTCTGGGCCGCTGAGCGGGCCATGCGTTTTCCTAACGCGAGTTGCACACGGGTGGGTAGCAGCGCCAGTAACCGCAGGGTCATGATGAACAATCCGGGGAAGGCGATTTCCATGGGCCGACGATTCCGCTGCAAGCGTTCGGCAATATATTTCGCGGCTTTCTTGACCGGCCAGCGCATGGGCATGGCGAAGTCGTTCTTGGCGGTCAGCGGGGTATCAACGAAGCCAGGGCTGACGACGGTAACGTCAATGTGTTCGTGGGCCAGATCAATCCGCAGGGATTCGAAAAGGTAGCGCATACCCGCCTTGGACGCGCCGTAGGCCTCGCTGCGGGTCAGCGGCAGATACGTCACCGAACTGCAAACGCCGACCAGATGCGGCTTGTTGCCTTTGCGTAGCAGCAACAACGCCTCTTGCACGCAATAAGAGCTGGCCAGCAGATTGGTGCGGACCACTCGTTCAAGCAGCGCAGCATCGAAGTGATTGGTGTCGATGTATTCGCAGGTCCCGGCATTGATGATCGCGCTGTCCAGAGCGCCCCATTCCTGAGCGATGCGATCGCCGATGGCGGTAATTTGCTCTCCGTCGTTCAAATCTCCCGGCGCGAGCAATACCTGGCCGGGAAAGCGCCGCTCCAGCTCTTCAAGGGGGGGCAGCGTCCGGGCCGTGAGTGCCACATGGTGACCGGCGATGAGCAGCTCTTCAGCGAGCGCGAGACCAATACCACTGCTGGCCCCGGTCAACCAGATACGTCGCACGTTCGGATTACTCATCCCAGTCTCCTTTTCAGCCAGCCGATGAGCTGGCCCATGATCGGCAAGTGCTCATACAACAAAGCGCCCGCGTCGAAATAATCGCGATGTTGATAAACCTTGTCGCGCCAGAGCAGATGCGAGCAGCCCTCAACCTGAATGGTTTTACCGCTGACAAGGCGCGGATGTGAGTAGCTCATGGTCCAGCGTAAATAACCGTTGCCTTCACTGACCTGGTCAAAACCATGGAAGTCGAAACGCAGATCGGTCACGTTGGCGTACAGATCGGCGAAGTAGCGGCGCATTTGCGGCAGCCCATGAATCTGATGCAGCGGATCGGTGAACTGCACGTCCTCGCTGTACAGCTCGCCGAGCCGGTCAAGACTGTTCTTGTCCAGAGCGGCAAACTCATGAGCAAAGCGCTGCAGGAAATCAGTCATCAGCGACTCCGGCTGCGGGCTGGCGATGAGGCAGGGCCTTGAACGCGGCCAAGGCACGGGCGCGACTGCTGCTCAGGTCGACAATAGGTTTTGGATAGTTGGCAACGCCGAACAAGCCACCGGCAGCGGCGGGGTTGTGGACTTCTTTCTTGTTGAGCTCGGCCAGTTCCGGCAACCACTGCTTCAGGAAGCGTCCTTCAGGGTCGAATTTTTCCGACTGCGACAGCGGATTGAAAATCCGGAAGTAGGGCGATGAGTCCGTGCCTGTAGAAGAGCTCCACTGCCACCCACCGTTGTTGGCGGCCAGATCACCATCGATCAGGTGTTTCATGAAGAAGCGTTCGCCTTCACGCCAGTCAATCAGCAGGTTTTTGGTCAGGAACATTGCTACGACCATGCGCAGGCGGTTGTGCATCCAGCCGGTGTCGAGCAATTGGCGCATGGCGGCGTCGATGATCGGCAGACCGGTGCGTGCTTCTTGCCACGCGGCCAACTCTTCTGGCGCGTCCCGCCATTTCAGCGCTTCGGTTTCCGGGCGGAAAGCACGGTGGCGTGAGACGCGTGGGAAGCCAACCAGAATGTGTTTGTAGAATTCGCGCCACAGCAGCTCGTTGATCCAGGTGACGGCGCCGACGCTGCCTGTTTCGAATTCACCCTGATTGCTGCTCAGGGCCGCGTGCAAACATTGGCGCGGCGATATCACGCCTGCGGCCAGGTAGGCCGAGAGCTGGCTGGTGCCAGGTTTGGCCGGGAAGTCACGTTCGGAGCGGTAATAGTCGATCTGCTCATCGCTGAACTCGGCCAGACGCCGACTGGCTTCGTCTTCACCCGCAGGCCACAAGGCTTGAAGTGCCTGGGTGGGCGTTGGGAAACCCTTTACCTGTTCGGGGATGTGATCACTCTTTATGTCCAGCGGAGTCTGCGGTTCAGGGAGGCGAACCAGCGGCGGCATGGCCTGATGCATGCGGGCGTAGCAGACTTTGCGGAACTGGCTGAAGACCTGGAAATAGGTACCCGTTTTGGTCAGTACGCTGCCGGGTTTGAAGAACAACTGATCCAGATAGCTGCGCCACTGAATGTCGGCGTCTTGAAGGGCATCGGCAACGGCTTCATCCCGGCGGGTCTCGTTGATGCCATATTCTTCGTTGGCATGTACGGTCTGGATATCGTGTTCGCGACACAGCTCCAGCAGTACTTGCGGTGCTTGATCCCAACTGTCGGCCACGCGAATCAGCAACGGTACGTTCAGTGCACCCAGCGCTTTTTGCAGTTCCACCAGGTTGCGCAGCCAGAAATCCACTTTGCACGGCGCATCGTCATGGCTGAGCCATTGACCGGGGCTGATCAGATACAAAGCCACAACAGGACCCTGCTCCATGGCAGCGCTGAGGGCGGTATTGTCGTGAACGCGCAAGTCGCTGCGCAGCCATAGCAGTTGCATGTTTATTCCTTAGAGAAGGTCCAGTAGCTGCAAGGCGGCGAGTGCGCCGAGCGGGTCTTCAGCCAGATGCAGCCCTTGTATCTTGTTGATGGTCATGGCGAGGTCGTCGCAATGAATACGCACACAGGCGCCAGCCAGCACGGTCGGGCACTGGACGTTGCTCAGCAGTTTCGGGAGTTGCCCGTGATGCAACGCTTTGCTCGAGTAGAGCAGCACTGCCCGCGGCTTGAGGTGTTCGGCCGCCAGTGCCAGTTCGCCGTTGGGTAGTGGCCAGTCGAAAACTTCCACCGGGCAATCAGCATTGCTGATCAGCCAGGCGCTCAGCCACAACTGCGGTTCCAGCGGCAGGTCGGAGTGGTTCACCAGCAGGACCGGCGTACCGCTGAGTTGACGGTTGTTGTGGTAGATACGGGCGCCCAGTTTGCTGCGCAGCCATGAGTAAAAGAACACACGCTCCATCTGCCCGCCAAATTGCCCCTGCCAGCGGAACTCCAGCTCAGCCAGCAGTGGTAGCAGGAGTTGCTCGCAGACCGTGCGTGGCGGGTAGAGCGACATGGCTTGGTTGAAGAGGTCGTCGACACGGCGCTCGGCCAGTTCAGCAATGGATTTGATCAGGTTCTGGCGCAGGTCGTCCCAGTCGTTACCGGCGATGCCGGTGTCGGGCTGACGGCTGTCGATAAGGTTTTTGACCTGGCTGACCGATACACCACGATTAAGCCAGGTCAGGATATTCAACACTCGCAGGACGTGCTCGTGGGAATACAACCGATGACCTTTGGCTGTGCGGTGCGGCACGATGAGCCCATAGCGTCGCTCCCAGGCCCGCAGTGTGACGGCGTTGACGCCGGTCTGGCGAGCCACCTCGCGGATGGGCAGCCAGTTGCCTTCCGCAGCGGTTTCTTCGCTGTTTTGCTCGGGTGCGGGGATCTTGATCAGAGTGTCGGTCATGGGTTAGATCGCATTTCGCAGGCTGAGATTTTCCGGATGAGGCTGCATGTAAACCTGCAGGGCTACATACGGATCCGGGTGCTGGCGGAAGTGGTGTTTGAGCAGCGTCAGCGGCACGATCAACGGCACGATGCCTTGGTGGTACTGCGCAATGAGTTGCTGAATTTCCTGCTTGTCAGCGCTACTGAGGGTTTGCCTCAGGTAGCCACTGATGTGCTGCAGGACATTGGTGTGAGTACGGCGAGTGGCGGGCTTTTTCAGGGCGCTCATCAGGTCACTGAAATAGCGCGGCGCGATGTCGTTCGGGTCACTGCGGCCCATGTTGCCCAGCAGGCTGCCCAGCGCTTTGTATTGCACGGGGTCGTTGGCCATGAGCTGATATTTATAGCGCGAGTGAAATTCGGTCAGGCTGCGGCGGGTAATGCCAGCCTTGAGCAGTTCCTGCCAGGCGGCGTAGGCAAACACCCGGGTAATGAAGTTTTCGCGCAGCACCGCGTCATTCAGGCGGCCGTCTTCTTCTACCGGAAGGTTTGGGTGGCGCTCGCAAAACGCCTGGGCATAAATCCCGCGTCCTCCCCCCTCAACGGGGGCGCCATTTTCCGTGTAGACCTTGACGCGCTCCAGGCCACAGGACGGCGACTTCTGCATAAAGATGTAGCCGCAGATATCGCCCAACTCTTGCGCCATCTTGACGCCGTAGTCGGCCAGCGACTGAGTAACATTGAGATCTTTGTTAACGGTGCCGACGGCTTGAGGACTTTGCGCGTCGCCGACCAGACGAATCGGTTCACGAGGGATGCCCATGCCGATCGCCACTTCAGGACAGGCGGTGACAAATTCGAAGTACTCGGTCAGCTCGCGGGTGCATAAATGGGATTCTTTATGACCCCCATTGAACCGCACCTCATCGCCCATGAGGCAGGCACTGATGCCGAGTTTCGGTTTATGGACTGCCGGTGAGAGCATGCGAACCTCTGAACTGACTTGTACAGAGTTAATTTTCTGTACAACGTTGGTTCATCATAGGTTCAGCGGTGTACAAGTCAAATGGTTTGTACAGGTTTTGTATCGGGCTGGGGGGGGGTGGATAGCGCGGGTCATGTGGGAGCAGAGCTTGCTCGCGAGAAGAGCTCCCTGTTCCAGTCCTGTCGGTGAGGGGGGTTACAGTCGGCGTATTCCTGCTGTCAGTGATGCGGTCTTCCCGGCTCCCATGACGCAGCTGCCTGCGCGTTACTTCCAGCCCATTCTCCAGGCATCCGAGTCCTGCAAGGTCTGCCAGGGCAGGCGTTCACTGCGCTGGGTCAGCACCGCTTGCAGTTCGATTTCCAGCACCGTGCCTTCGTCGTCGCGGAACAACTCGGTGACCAGAAAATGCTTTTCCCGGTTGAGCGGCTGTGCTGCCGTCCATTTCGACAGCAGCAGTTTGCGCGGATTCAGGCGATTCAATTCAGGTGTTCCAGTAACCGGCGCGCGGCTTCCTGACCGCTGAGCCATGCACCTTCAACACGGCCCGACAGGCACCAGTCACCGCATACATAAATACCCAGATCCGGATCAGACAACGCGCCCCATTCATGTGCGCTACCCGGGCGAGCGTACAGCCAGCGATGCGCGAGGCTGAACGTCGGCGCTGGGACTGCGCAGCCGATCAACTCGGCGAACGCACCGTGCAGATGCTCAATGACTGCTTCTTTGGGCATGTCCAGGTGCTGGCGGCTCCAAGTGCTGGTGGCATGCAGCACCCAAGTGTCCAGGGTGTTGTCGCGCCCAGGTTTGCTGCGATTACGGGCAAGCCAGTCGATGGGGCTGTCTTGTACGAAGCAGCCTTCCAGAGGTGTCTGCAGGGCGCTGCGGAATCCCAGCGCGACCGCCCAGGTGGGCTCCATCTTCACACTGGCCGCTACGCCAGCAAGTTTAGGCGCGCTGGCCAGGAGCGCGGTTGCCTGCGGAGCTGGCGTAGCAATGATGACGTGGCTGAACGGACCATGACTCTGGCCGTCGGCATCCTGCAGATTCCAGTGCTGCTCACCCCGGAATACCTCGGTAATCCTGCAAGAAAACGACACCTCAAGGTCGCCAAGCATGGCGCGGGTGATTGCGCTCATACCCGGTTTGCCCACCCAGCGCACTTGCTCGTCGGGGGACGGGCTGAGTTGGCCCGCGTGCGAGTTATAAAGAGACGGTGTCCACGGGGCGGCACAGCCCTGAGTCTGCCACTGCTGGACGGCGGCCATGAAACGGCGGTCGCGGGCAGTGAAATACTGGGCGCCCAGATCAAGCGAACCAGCATCACTGCGTTTGCTGGACATCCTTCCGCCACTGCCGCGGCTTTTGTCGAAAAGATGTACGGGATGCCCGGCGGCATGGAGCGCTTGGGCAGCTGAGAGTCCGGCGATACCGGTACCGATGATTGCGATAGGTACAGTCATAGGGGCCTCGTTACCTTGTCTGCACAGACTACGCCGTAGTTAAAACCTGTACAATATTGTTTTTCGGTATAACTAGCTGTGATCTACTGTCCGGATCCAGCGCAATGTGTCTCGTACGGCTCGAGCTTAAAATCCGACACTTGAGGGCATTGGGCAACTATCCGAAAGGATGGGCTGTCTGCTCCCTCGTGATGTTTGACCTATTGTTCAAGAGCAATCTGCTGACGTGAACAGATGCGGCCATAAAAAATAGACTACCGAATACTCGCGAACGCCACGCAAGGAAACCTGCCATGCACATATTGCTGACCGGCGGTACTGGTTTGATAGGGCGGCAGCTTTGCCAGCTCTGGACGCAACAGGGTCATCAGGTCACGGTCTGGAGTCGCAGACCTCATGACGTTCCGAAGCTGTGTGGCAGTGCTGTTCGAGGGGTTGCCCAGCTCAGCGAGCTGAATGAACAGCCGCTCGATGCGGTCATCAACCTTGCCGGTGCGCCGATCGCTGACCGGCCCTGGACGCGTAAGCGCAGAACTCAGTTGTGGGACAGTCGCATTGGTTTGACTGAGCAATTGCTGGCCTGGTTTGAGTCGCGGGCGCAGAAGCCGCAGGTACTGATCAGTGGTTCGGCGGTGGGTTGGTACGGTGATGGGGGCGAGCGTGAACTGGATGAAACGTCGCAGCCTGTCAAAGAGGATTTCGCCAGTCACCTGTGTGGTGCCTGGGAAGAAACTGCGCAGCGAGCCGAAGCTCAGGGTGTCCGGGTGGTGATCATTCGAACCGGCCTGGTGCTCTCCGGGGACGGCGGAATGTTGCAGCGTCTGCTACCGCCGTTCAAATTCGGTATGGGCGGGCCTATCGGTAACGGCAGGCAGTGGATGCCGTGGATACACATCAAAGACCAAATCGCTGCGATTGATTTTCTGTTGCACAAGAGTGATGCACAAGGTCCGTATAATCTCTGCGCACCCCACCCGGTCCGCAATCATGAGTTTGCCAAGACGCTAGCAGGTGTTCTGCATCGCCCTGCATTCATGCCGTTGCCTGCACTGGCTTTGAAAATCCTGTTAGGCGAATTGTCTGTTTTGCTGTTGGGCGGTCAGCGTGCTCGACCTGCTCGCCTGGAAGAGGCGGGTTTCACATTCCGGTTTACCGAACTGCACGCTGCCCTGGACGATTTCCTCGGCCGTCACTGAAATAGGATGTTGCATGACCGATCACGCGCTGTTGCTGGTCAACCTGGGTTCACCAGCCTCCACGTCTGTGGCTGATGTTCGCCGTTATCTCAACCAGTTCCTGATGGACCCCTACGTCATTGATTTGCCGTGGCCGGTTCGCCGACTGTTGGTGTCTTTGATCCTGATCAAGCGCCCTGAGCAATCCGCGCATGCCTACGCTTCCATCTGGTGGGATGAAGGGTCGCCTCTGGTGGTGTTGAGCAAGCGTCTGCAGCAAGCCATGAGCAAAGAGTGGAGCCACGGGCCCGTCGAGTTGGCGATGCGTTACGGCGAGCCTTCCATTGAAACCGTGCTCACTCGACTGGCTGCGCAAGGCATCAGCAAGATCACCCTGGCGCCGCTGTATCCGCAGTTCGCCGACAGCACGGTGACGACGGTGATCGAAGAGGCCAAACGGGTTGTAAAGGCCAGGTCACTGAACGTGACGTTTTCGGTATTACAGGCTTTTTATGATCAGCCCGAATACATCGATGCTTTGGTTGCAAGTGTGAAGCCGCACCTTGAACAGCCTCATGATCACCTGCTGCTGAGCTTCCATGGTTTGCCCGAGCGGCACCTGACCAAGCTTGATCCGACCGGCAATCATTGCTTCAAGGATGCTGACTGCTGCAAGAACGCTTCGCCGGAAGTACTCGCCACCTGCTATCGCGCACAGTGTCTGCGCTCGGCAGCGGTGTTTGCCAAACAGATGGGCATTGCCGATGGTAAATGGTCAGTGTCGTTCCAGTCGCGGCTGGGGCGTGCGAAATGGATCGAACCCTACACCGAAGCGCGCCTTGAGGAGTTGGCCGCACAGGGCGTGAAGAAGCTGCTGGTGATGTGCCCGGCGTTCGTCGCCGATTGCATCGAGACGCTGGAGGAAATCGGTGATCGCGGCGCTGAACAGTTCAAGGCTGCTGGGGGAGAGGAGCTGGTGCTTATACCGTGCCTGAATGACGACCCGAACTGGGCTGCGCAACTGAACACGCTGTGCGAGCGGGCGCCGGTGATGTTGTGAGTCGATTGATTTCCTGACTTGAAACGTTTTCCCCTGTGGGAGCCGAGCTTGCTCGCGATAAGAGCAACGCGGTTTTAAGTTAACCGCGTCCAGCCTTATCGCGAGCAAGCTCGGCTCCCACGGAGTCAATCAGCTTGCGGAAAAAACAGAGAATCTCCAACAGATTCTGCATCTGCAGCGCAGTTGCCCTACGGCAGTTGATCATCCAGATGCTTGTTCTTCCAGCCGTCATTACCCGGCAGCAGCAGGTTCAATGCGATAGCGGTTACAGCGCACAGGGCGATGCCTTTGAGGCCGAAATCGTCGGGGCCGTTGCCGGTGCCGATCAAGACGCCGCCGATACCAAACACCAGTGTGACTGACACGATCACCAGATTGCGGGCTTCGGCCAGGTCGACCTTGTGGCGAATCAGGGTGTTCATGCCGACCGCTGCAATCGAGCCGAACAACAGGCAGAGAATCCCGCCCATCACTGGCACCGGAATGCTTTGCAGCAGTGCGCCGAACTTGCCGATGAACGCCAGAGTGATCGCGAAAACTGCCGCCCAGGTCATGATCTTCGGATTGTAGTTCTTGGTCAGCATCACGGCGCCAGTCACTTCGGCGTAGGTCGTGTTGGGTGGACCGCCGAACAGGCCTGCTGCGGTGGTCGCTATGCCGTCACCAAACAACGTGCGATGCAGACCAGGTTTCTTCAGGTAATCACGCCCGGTCACGCTGCCGACCGCAATCACACCTCCGATGTGTTCAATAGCGGGCGCCAAGGCTACCGGCACGATAAACAGAATCGCCTGCCAGTTGAACTCCGGTGCCGTGAACGCTGGCAGTGCCAGCCACGGAGCGGCCGCGATTTTTGCGGTGTCGACCACGCCAAAGTAGAACGACAGAGCGAAGCCCACCAGCACGCCGGAGATGATCGGCACCAGGCGGAAAATGCCTTTGCCGAACACCGCTACGACCAAGGTGGTCAGCAGCGCAGGCATCGAGATCAGCATCGCAGTGCTGTACGGGATCAACTCCGCGCCGTCGCCACTTTTGCCCATCGCCATGTTGGCCGCAATCGGCGCCATGGCCAGGCCGATGGAGATAATCACCGGGCCGATCACAACAGGTGGCAGCAGCTTATCGATGAAGCCAGTACCTTTGATCTTCACGGCAAGGCCGAGAAAGGTGTAGACGAAACCCGCTGCCATGACGCCGCCCATGGTCGCCGCAAGGCCAAACTGGCCCTTGGCAAGAATGATCGGCGTGATGAACGCAAAGCTCGATGCCAGAAAGACGGGCACCTGACGTCCGGTGACGATTTGAAACAGCAATGTACCCAGGCCCGCGGTAAACAGTGCGACGTTAGGATCCAGCCCGGTGATCAGCGGCATGAGCACCAGCGCGCCGAACGCCACGAAGAGCATCTGCGCACCGGACAGCACGGTGCGCCACAGTGGATCGTTGAACTCGTCCTGCCTCATCATTAATCCTTTTGCTTGGTGCCAAAAATTTTGTCACCGGCATCGCCCAGGCCCGGAATGATGTAGCCATGTTCGTTCAGGCGCTCATCAATGGACGCGGTGTAGATGATCACGTCAGGGTGCGCGGCCTCGACCACGGCAATGCCCTCTGGCGCAGCGACCAGGACCATGGCGCGGATTTCCTTGCAGCCTGCTTTTTTCAGCAGATTGATTGTGGCAACCATCGAGCCGCCGGTGGCGAGCATCGGGTCAATGATCATGGCCAGACGTTCGTCGATTTCCGGAACCAGTTTCTCCAGATACGTGTGCGCCTCAAGGGTTTCCTCGTTGCGCGCTACACCCACGGCGCTGACTTTGGCGCCCGGGATCAGGCTGAGTACGCCGTCGAGCATGCCGATGCCAGCACGCAGAATCGGCACTACAGTGATCTTCTTTCCGGCGATTTTTTCGACCGGCACAGTACCGGCCCAGCCCTGGATCTCATAGGTTTCCAGCGGCAGATCGGCGGTGGCTTCGTAGGTGAGCAGGGCACCGACTTCCTGAGCGAGCTCACGGAAATTCTTGGTGCTGATGTCAGCGCGGCGCATCAGGCCGAGCTTGTGGCGGATCAGCGGATGGCGGATCTCACGAATAGGCATAGGAAAAAGCTCCGGCGGGGGGCAAAAAAACGGCCTAGGTTAATCTATTCAGCTGTTACTGTCCTACGTGCCTTACGGTGTTTTCAGACAATTCCTGACACGTTAGTCCAGAATTGCTTGCTCTGACTGAAGCGGATGCGTACCTTTGCCCGCTTTTCTTACACTGCCCCCTGGAGAGCGTCATGTCCGCTGATCTCGAGCATATCCGTCAAATCATGCGCGAGGCTGACTGCCTGTACACAGAAGCTGAAGTCGAAGCGGCCATCGCCCGCGTTGGCGCACACATCAATGCCGAACTGGCCGAGCGTAATCCGGTGGTGTTCTGCGTGATGAACGGCGGTCTGATCTTCTCGGGCAAGCTGCTGACTCACCTGAACTTCCCGCTGGAGGCGTCTTACCTGCACGCCACTCGCTATCGCAATGAAACCAGCGGCGGTGATCTGTTCTGGAAGGCCAAGCCGGAAGTCTCGTTTATCGACCGTGATGTGCTGATCATCGATGACATTCTTGACGAAGGTCACACGTTGGGCGCGATCATCGACTTCTGCAAACATGCCGGTGCCCGCGCTGTGCACACCGCGGTGTTGATCGATAAAGACCACGACCGCAAAGCACGCCCTGACCTGAAAGCCGACTTCGTAGGCCTGCCGTGCGTTGACCGCTATATCTTCGGTTATGGCATGGATTACAAAGGCTACTGGCGTAATGCTGCCGGGATTTATGCGGTTAAAGGGATGTAATCAAGGTCCGACACCATTCTCTGTAGGAGCTGCCGAAGGCTGCGAGGCGATTTTTCAGATGCACCGCGGTTCGCAGCCTGCGGCAGCTCCTACAGGGACCGAGTCTTTCCGCGTGCTAAAGTGCCAGCCCTGTCCTTGCGGGAAGTCGAAATGAAGCTTTTGATCCGTAGCGCAACACTCGCGCTGCTGTGCTGCCTGCCAGTTGCAGCGCCTGTTTCAGCTGAACCCATGCACGCCCAATACCTGCCGCCAGACGACCTTAATCTGCGTGAAGGCGAACCCGAGCAGCAACAATTGCTGCAGATCACCGAGTATTCCGTGGTGGTGGGTAATCAGCGTCAATCCAATCAGACTCCCATTCCTGTCACGGCACCGGTACTGCTTCGCCTCAAAGGCAAGCCGATGAATAAGGGCGCCACGATCAATGAGGTGCTGATTCATTTCGACAGTGAGAGCAAAAGCCTTAAAAAGCCGGTTTTTGATGACAAGACCCGAGTGCTGAATCTGTATTACCCGGTCGCGCAATACCGAACACTGATGGACCTGCTGCGCAACGAGAAGCTGTACTGCCAGTTCCTGAGCTATGCCAACGGCCATGTATGGGCGGATTTGCACACTGGGGCCGTTCGTACTCGTTGAGCCTTTTGTCGGGCCGGGGGTAAACTGCCCGCCGGACAAAACGTCAGCGATTCAGTTGGAGCACGCAATGCGTAAAGATAAGAAGCAGTTGATTGGTGATGAGATCGGCGATGAGCAGGTTAAATCGTTCCTGATCTTCGAACCGGTTGATGCTACGTCGCCATCGTTGCACAAGCTGATCAAGGCTTACCGTGGTCTGCGGGTCAATGATTTCGAACGGTTTCTGGTGTTCTTCCTCGAAGCCGGTTACGACCTGGACGGTAAGGACGAGCACGGCAATGACTTCATTGCGACGATCAAGGACCAGCGTAACGCCGATGAGTACATTGAGCTGATCGAGAAAGCTCGGGGTTGAGGCGTTGCAGTCATAAAAAAAAAACGCCCCGAGGGGCGTTTTTTTTGACCAGCAGAATCAGGCGATGCTGTGCGCTTCGCTGTGTTTCTCTACCAGTTCCAGACGCTCGTTGTTCTGGGCGCTGACACGCTCGTAGAGCTCCACGTCTGTTTCCAGTGCTTTTTCGCGAGCCGGGAAGATTTCGTTGAGCTTGCTTGCCCACTCGCCGCGAGCTTTTTCCGGGAAGCAGCGCTCGATCAGGTCCAGCATGATCGAAACGGTTACCGAAGCACCTGGCGATGCACCCAGCAACGCTGCAAGAGACCCGTCTTTAGCCGAGACCAGCTCGGTGCCGAACTGCAGGACACCGCCTTTATTGGCGTCCTTTTTGATGATCTGCACCCGCTGGCCAGCGATTTCCAGGCGCCAGTCTTCTGCTTTCGCCTGTGGATAAAAACGGCGCAGTGACTCAAGGCGCTGCTCCATGGACTGCATGACTTCGCTGACCAGGTATTTGGTCAGGTCCATGTTGTCGCGAGCCACGGCCAGCATCGGTTTGATATTGGCCATGCGTACCGAAAGCGGCAGGTCAAGGAACGAGCCGTGCTTGAGGAACTTGGTGGTGAAGCCTGCATAAGGTCCGAACAGCAGGGATTTCTTGCCGTCGACCACGCGGGTGTCTAGGTGGGGCACTGACATCGGCGGCGAGCCGACCGCTGCCTGGCTGTAGACCTTGGCCTGATGGTGCTTGACCACTTCGGGATTGTCGCAACGCAGCCACTGACCGCTGACCGGGAAACCGCCGAAGCCTTTGCTTTCCTCGATGCCCGACATCTGCAGCAGCGGCAACGCCGCGCCACCCGCGCCCAGGAATACGAATTTCGCATCGATTTCACGGGTGGTGCCGCTGTTCACGTCTTTGATGCTGACGCTCCAGCCTGCGCCTTTACGGCTCAGACCGGTGACGCGCTTGCAGTACTTGACCTGCGCGTCAGGGCTGCTGCTCAGGTGCTTGAGCAGTTGATTGGTCAGGTTGCCGAAGTTGACGTCGGTACCATTCATCACGCGAGTAGCGGCGATCTGCTCGTCGGCCGGGCGGCCGGGCATCATCAGCGGCATCCACTCGGCAAGGGTGGCCTTGTCTTCGGTGTATTCCATGGACGAGAAAGCATGGTGTTTGTGCATGGCTTCGAAACGGGTCTTGAGGAAGGCAATGCCTTTCTCGCCCTGGACGAAGCTCAGGTGCGGCACCGGGCTAATGAAATTCTTCGAGGAGCCAAAGGTGTCTTTTTGCGTCAGATAAGCCCAGAACTGTTTGGAGACTTCGAACTGGGTATTGATCTGCACGGCCTTTTTGATGTCGATGGCGCCATCTTTTGCCGGTGGGGTGTAATTGAGCTCGCACAGCCCGGCATGGCCGGTACCGGCGTTGTTCCATGGGTTGGAACTCTCCGCAGCGCCAGAGTCCATCAGCTCAACGACTTCCAGCTTGAGGCCGGGGTCGAGCTCCTTGAGCAGTACGGCAAGAGTGGCACTCATGATGCCCGCTCCAACCAATACCACATCGACTGCTTCGTTATGCGCCATTAACGCGTCTCCAAAATCTGCAGCACCAAATTGACGGCATACGATCCTGAGGTCAGATGCCTGGTAGCGGGGCTTTGTTCAAAGTTGTGCCCCGATAACCCTGGCCAGGATCTGCATGTCCGATTCTTCGCAATTCTTCGCATCATCAACGGAGGCCACCAAACGGACTTTAATCACGAGTTCATCAGGGCAGCATGAACGCATTTTTCAGCCCGGTCAGCCATTCGACTATCGTCAAGGCATCCGGTTATGCAACCAAATCCGTAGCGGACAGGCTTCAGACTCCAGTCATGGAGGCTGCGCAGCAGCAATCGATCCTGTTCAAAAGGGCTGGGTCTGATGCTAATGGTGCATTTACAAACGCGTACCTGTTCATTTGCTCGCCACACTCTTGTGAAGTAGTGAAACCCGTTTTTTTCGCGCTCTTTTGGAGACGCGAACCTCAACCTCAAAAAGGGCTGCACGATCACAGCACCGGCAGATCAACTGCATGCATCCTGAGGTGTTGGCGAGCGAAAGGTTCGAAATATTCGAGCCATAGGGCACTGACCAACACGCAATCTGCGTGCATATGACCTGTGTGGGCGGCTCTCTGTGGGCATTACGGAGGCGCTAATCCGGAGATTAGCCATGCTGCGAGGCCCGATCAGGAGACGTCCTTATAATCGGGGGGAGATTATAGCGATGAAACGACAGGAATTGATCGGCTTAAGTGACTTTTATTCGCTTTTCGGTCAGGCCATGCGCAGCTGGCGGGCTGCAGGTTGCCCGGAGCGGCGCACGAGGCGGGCGGTGAGTGGCAGTGGCTGGTTCAGCCAGGACAGATTCTGCTCAGCGACTTCCACCCAGCCCTGACCCACAGGAGGCTGGCTGCATTGCTTGAAAGCGCGGCAGATTCCGATCTGATCAATGCGTGCGTAGTGACGGTACTTGGGGCGAGAACTGAAGAGTGACCAGATAAAGTCCATGGTGTGGCTCCCGGTTGGTTTAGGCGCAAGTCTGCACGGCACACATGACACCGTCGTGACGTGCGTGTTGCTGAACCATTGCATGACCGACGCGGTCCGATTTTCACTGGTTGGCGGCGCCGGGAGGCCGCTATACTGCGGCACATTTAGTGCCTGGCCCATTGGAGAGATGAGCATGCTGCGTCGCATTTTGTTTGGTTTGCTTGCTGTAACGAGTCTGACTCTGGTCGGTTGTGCCCACAGCCCGCAACAACTTAGCCCGCAACCCAAGCTGAACGCTCAGCTGGCGCCGGTAGGCCGTGGTCAGCCAGTGGTCGTGCGCGTGGTCGATGGTCGCCCAAGCCCGACGCTGGGGACTCGCGGTGGTATGTACCCGGAAACCAGCGCAGTCAGCGTTGCTGGCGCAGACGTTGTGCCGAAGTTGCAGGCACAGGCCGAAGCCGCAGTGCGTCTGCTGGGTTTCACGCCTTCACAGGGCGGCGGCGGTCCACAGCTGACGGTGACCCTGGCTGACCTGAAATATCAGTCGCCGAAAGAAGGCCTGTACGTGACCGAGGCAACCATCAGCGCCACGTTCCGTGCCGAGGTGCAGAACAACGGTCGCAACTACGCAGGTCGCTATGCTGCTTCGCTGGACCAGCGCTTCGGCATGGCCCCGAACCAGGAAACCAACACCCGCCTGGTCAGCGATGTGTTGAGCGACGCTCTGACGCGTCTGTTCCAGGACCAGACCATCGGCAACACACTGGCTCAGTAACACCCGCGCTGTTGTAAAAAAGCCCGGCTCTCTAGCGAGATGCCGGGCTTTTTTGTGGGCAGGTCTCTGTTGCGCTGCGAACACAGTCTCTTGTGGGAGCTGAGCTTGCTCGCGATGCGGCTGGACGCGATCTAAAGTGAACCGCGTCAAGCCTCATCGCGAGCAAGCTCAGCTCCCACAGGGAATGTGTTTCAATTCTGAGGCCTGCTTTTGTTGCGAATGCTGTATGCGTCTCAAGCCGCCTGCTGATAAAAGTCCAGAAAACTGAAGCCCGTCTGCAGATCCATGTCCGGCAGGTCGGGATGCTGATGGCCGCCAAGCGCGCAATACACCAGCCAGCTGCGGTCCTGAACGTTGAACGACCAGGCGTCGATCAACGCTTCCTGCTCGTCGCTCGGAGCGATCAGATAAAGGCGGTCCTGGTTTTTGGCGTGCAGCATGACGAGCTCCATTGGGTCGAGGTTCTGCCTCGAGGGAGCCATAGAGTGCCTGGGTCAGGTTACGGAACCGTGACGACGAAGAAAATTGTCTGACAATTTTCAGGCATAAAAAAGGCGCTAGATATCAGCGCCTTTTTTACCGTCAGCAGGATCAGAGCGGGATGCCAGCCTTTACCCGGTATTGATTGCGTACAGGCGTCGCATACTGCTGGATCAGGTAAGGCTGATGCTCTGCCGGGCACTCGTCGAGACGGCGTTGCCATTCTTCCTGAGCCTTGGCCAGTTCGGGCGCGGCAAACACATCCTTGGCCAACGGCACATTGAGCGACGAATCTGCATCGGCCCACTGTGCGTAAGCCAGGTAATGGACGGGGAACAAGCGGTAGCCACCGAGAATCTGCCGGTCCATTTCAATAGCCAGCGCTTTGGTGTCTTCGAAAAGCTCGGTGATGGGGGGCGCAAAGTTCACATGGACGCGGCCCTTGTAGCCGGTAATGCCCAAGGCGATGCTGACGTCATCCTCGCCCGGCACCTTGCTGTAAGTGCCGGTGGTGGCACGAATGTACAGCTCGCGCGCCTTGGCATGATCGCAAGGGTCGTATTCATAGCTGATGGACACCGGCGTCAGGTTCAGTGACTGGATCACCTCGGCGAACGGTTCGTCCTTGCGGCTCATATGGAACATCTTGAGGATTGCCGACTCGGTACGGTCATCACCGTCCTTGGCGCGACCTTCTGCCTGGGCAATCCAGATCGATTGGCAGTCGTTGCGAATCGAGTGGTTGATGTAGGCAGACAGCAACTGGTACGCCGCCATTTTTTCCCGGCGCCCTGCGATGGAACGGTGCACGATGAAGCTCTTGTTCAGGCGCATCAGATCGCTGACAAAAGGTTTTTGCAGGAGGTTATCGCCAATCGCGATACGCGGTGTCGGCAGGCCTGCGTGGTACACGGCGTAATTGACGAACGCCGGGTCCATTACGATATCGCGGTGGTTGGCCAGAAACAGATAGGCGCTGCCGGATTTGAACTGCTCGACACCCGTGTAGGTCACACCGTCGGTAGCGCGCTCAATGGTGTGGTCGACGTAGTATTCGACCTTGTCCTGCAAGGTGGCGACCGAATTGATACCCACGAACTGACGGCGTAGCTTGCGGGCAATGATCGGTTGCAGTGCCCAGCCTAAAGCGCCTGCCAGTTTCGGGAAGCGGAAGCGGGTCAGGATCGAGAGAAACTCTTTGTCGCTGAGCAAACGCTCAAGCACCGCTGAGACTTCAGCGTCGTTGTAAGGTCGGATGGCATCAAATTCGCCCATCATGCTCTCTTGTAGGGGGTGACAAAGTAATAGGGGAGGCCAAGACTGGAAAACACGTCCAGACTCTAGCAGAGCCTTGAAAGACCGCGATTATACGCACAACTGATCCCGGAGACCGCGATGCAGGAAATTCAGAGTTACGACTGCCCTTACTGCGGTGAGCCGGTCGAGGCGGTACTGGACTTGTCGGGCGGTGACCAGCAGTACATAGAGGATTGCCCGGTCTGTTGTCGGCCCATTGTCTTCGACTTGCAAACCGATGGTGAAGACTGGCGTCTGGACGTTCGCAGCGAGAACGAATAATGCAGAAAGTCTACGAGCCGGAAAACCTGATGGAAGGCGAGCTGCTACAGGGCATGCTCGCCAGCGAAGGTATTGAAGCGCACCTCACCGGCCAGCACTTGCTGGGCGCCCTTGGCGAGTTGCCAGCCCTCGGCCTGCTGGGGCTGCTGGTGGACAACGATCAGGTGGAGCAGGCGCGACAGTTGATCACTGAGTACAATGCGGCGCTGCCTTTCTCTGGAGGCGAGCCCGGTGATGAGCCGGACAATTTCCCTGACGTGCTGGTGTGTTGAGCGGCTTAATGGCCTTGTCTCCACGGTTCAGCGCGTCCAAACGAGTTTTATAGCCCCATGTGTGGACGTTATGCGCTGTTTCGTTGGACGCCCGCTTTTGCGGCCTTGCCGGGTTTTCCGGCTGACCAACAAGCGCAATGGAATATCTCGCCAGCGGATTCGGTACTCATGTTACGTGCCGTTGCCGGGACTGAGGGCGATCTTGAACTGGCACGTGCGCGTTGGGGGCTCACCCCGCCGTGGCTGACTGATCTGTCTCGTACCCCCGCTCACGCCCGTGCCGAGACCCTGGCCGAGCAACCGATGTTTCGCGAGGCGTTTCGCCTGCGCCGCTGTCTGCTGCCTGCCAACGGTTTTTATGAATGGCGCGGTACTACCCGCAAACGGCCTTTCTGGCTGACACCGGGAGAGGGCTCTGCGCTGTTTTTTGCGGCGATCTGGGAAGCGTATCCGGTGCAGGGGCACACGTACCTGAGTGTTGCGGTGGTCACTCAACTGGCTGCCAGTCAGCGCCGTCCCTTGATTCTCGACGCTCAAGGGCAGAAGGACTGGCTCGCAGCCGATACCCCATTGCCGACCTTGCAAGCGTTGCTCGCCGCCCCGCAAACCTCTCTGCGCGAGCGCCCACTGGCAAATCTGGTCAACGATCCGAAGCTCAATGCGCCTGAGTGCCTGACGCCGTTGTGATAAGTGCTGCCGGAACATACACAGGACTTGTAGGAGCTCACCGAGGTTACGAGGCCAGCGATAGCGATTTGTCTGATACACCGCTATCGCTGGCCTCGTAACCTCGGTGAGCTCCTACAGGATTGGGTTCAATCTGGAAGATTAAAGCCATTTTCCGCGCGACAATGCGCTCCCTTTACACCTTGAACTGATTGATCAACCGCCGCTGCTGCTCGGCCAGTTTGGTCAGCTCTGCGCTGGCCTGGCTGGATTCGTCGGCACCGCTCGCGACTTCGTTGGCCACTTCGCCGATGTTGGTGACGTTACGGTTAATGTCCTCGGCGACCGAACTCTGTTCCTCGGCGGCGCTGGCGATCTGGGTGTTCATGTCGTTGATGACCGAAACCGCTTTGGTAATGGTCTCAAGTGCCTGTGCGGCCTCGGCGGCATGGCCGACACTTTCCTCAGTCTTGCCCTGGCTGTCTTCCATCACCTGCACCACCTGGCGAGTGCCATTTTGCAGTTGCTGGATCATGTTCTGGATTTCCTGAGTGGCCTGCTGAGTCTTCTGTGCCAGATTGCGCACTTCGTCGGCGACCACGGCAAAGCCTCGGCCCTGTTCACCAGCACGCGCCGCTTCGATCGCTGCGTTCAGCGCCAGCAGGTTGGTTTGCTCGGCAATACCCCGAATAGTCGTCAGGATCGCATTGATGTTTTCGCTGTCGGCAGCGAGCGCCTGAACGACGGTCACCGCCCGGCCGATCTCCGATGCGAGGGCGCTGATGGAGTTAGAGGTGTTCTGTACGATCTGCATCCCTTGATTGGCAGCCCCGTCGGCATGGCTCGCCGCTTGCGCTGCCTGGGTGGCATTGCGTGCCACGTCCTGCGCGGTGGCTGTCATCTGGTGGACGGCCGTGGCAACCAGTTCGATTTCAGACATTTGCTTGTGCACGCCCTGATTGGTGCGGATAGCAATGTCGGCGGTATGTTCCGAAGAGTCGCTGACCTTCTGCACCGAGGCGACGACCTGAGTGATCATGGCCTGCAGCTTGCTCAAGAAAGTGTTGAAGCGTATGGCGATCTGGCCAACTTCATCGACCCGGTCGCTCTTCAGGCGACGGGTGAGGTCGCCTTCGCCCTGGGCAATATCGTCGAGCATCAGCACCATCTGTTTGAGTGGTTTGGCGATGCCACGTGCGACCAGCCAGATGACCACCAGGCCCAGCGCTGCAATGAGCAGCCCGACCACTGTCATACCGAAGATGTCCTCTTTGCGCTGGGTATCCAGTTCGCCACGAAGTTTGTCCACGTCCCCCATGACTGCACTGAGCGGTACCTGGATCATCAGGGTCCAGCGCGCATCGGTGGCACCGATGCCGAACGGCATGTAAACCTCGATGTGACCGTGATCGCGGTCTATGTCGTAAAGCACCTCGCCAGCGGCGATTTTCTTCAAGTTGTCGACTTCGTTGGCATCGAGAATAGTCGTCGCTTTTTCACCCAGCTTTGTCGCGTCCCGGGTGTAGGCCACTAGGGTCCCGCCGCTGGATATCAAGGCCATCTCGCCTGCACCGTCGTACAGTTTCTTGTCGGCGGAAATGAGCATGTCCTGAATGAAATTGACTGACAGGTCCGCGCCGACGATGCCCTGAAATGCGCCGTTGACCATGATCGGTTCAATAAACGAAGACAGCATCACCATTTTGTCGCCGACCTTGTAGGGGGCCGGGTCAATCACACAAGGCTTTTTGTTTTCGCGGGAGCAGATGTAGTACTCGCTGGCACGTACGCCAGTGGAGAGCAATTTGGTGTCCTCAAGACTGGCCAGCTTTTCCAGGGTCAGCGTTCCATCGGTATTGCGATACCACCAGGGCATGAAGCGGCCGGTCGCCGGATCGCTGCCGGTGTCGGATGAGCCTGTGTAGGCCGCGTCATCATTATTCAGTGCGTTGGGCTCCCAGCCTATATAAGCACCGAGCACTTTGGGGTTCTGCTCCACGTTGTGGCGAAGCAGGTTGAGCAGTTGTTCACGGGTGGCTTTCAACTGCGGCTCGCCCTTGCTGTCTGTCAGCGCCAGCAGCGCATTGACGCGGGCCAGGCCTGCGGTGATCAGCAAAGGTACTTCGAGCTCGCGCTTGATCTCGCTGGCCTGAGTCTGAACCAGTGCGCTAAGGCGCTGCTCCATGACTTGTTCAAATAATGACTGGGTTCTTTCGTCGACCAGTGTTTGCGTACGCTCGCTGGCGAAGAGCGAGTAGAGGACCAGGGCGGCAACAACAGACAGCACGATGGCGCCCGCCAGCGCTGCGATGGAAAACTGAATCGATTTGAACTTCATGAGAGCTCCAGACGTGGCGTTGCGCTATCTAAGGCTATCGGCGTTTACTTTCAGAATCATGAACGCTACGCCGGACAAGGGGCGCTAATCGTGCTGAAGTGTCGTTTATAGATATGCGTCCATTCGGGGAACCATCACCGCTTTAAGCGGACAAAGCGCCTATCAGCCAGCATCTGGCGCATAAGTCGTTCACCGCCTAGGATGAGCGCCATGTTCAGAGGGAGATTTATCATGCGTCAGAAGTTTGCTCTATGTGCCTTGACCGCAGCCATCCTGCTCGGCGGCTGTCAGGCCGTGAATACCACCAGCGGCGATTCGGTCGGTGTCGAGCGCAAGCAGTACATGTTCAGCATGCTCTCGACCGATGAGGTCAATCAGATGTATGCCCAGTCCTATAAGGAAACCGTAGGCGAGGCGTCGACCAAGGGCGTGCTGGATACAACCAGCGCCAATGCCAAACGTGTGCATGCGATTGCCGACCGCCTGATCGGTCAGGCACCCAAGCTGCGTCCGGATTCTGCGCAGTGGCAGTGGGAAGTGAACCTGATCAAGAGTGATGAGCTGAACGCCAACTGTGGCCCGGGCGGCAAGATCATTTTCTACACTGGCCTGATCGATAAGTTGAAGCTGACAGATGATGAGATCGCTGCGGTGATGGGTCATGAAATTGCCCATGCCTTGCGTGAGCACGGACGTGAGTCGATGTCCAAAGCGTACGGCGTTGCCATGGCCAAGCAAGGGGCGGGCGCCATCCTCGGATTAGGGCAGGACAGCATGGCGCTGGCTGATACCGTGGTTAATTACAGTCTGACCTTGCCTAACAGTCGCAGTAACGAAAACGAGGCAGATCTACTCGGTCTGGAGTTGGCGGCACGAGCCGGTTACAACCCGAATGCCGCCATTACCCTGTGGCAGAAAATGACTCAGAATTCCGGTGGCTCGCAGCCGGAGTTCATGAGCACTCACCCGGCTTCGGAGAGTCGTATTGCATCGTTGCAGGCGGCGATTCCCAAGGTGATGCCGTTGTATAACGCTGCTCCAAAATCCTGAGGGGTTTGCGTGTCCTGTAGGCGCTGATTATTGGCGAAGCGTGGCGTCCTTGATGCCGCCTCGCGAACAAGTTTGCTCCTACAAATCCAGTGTTTGTTTCGCGAGAGAGGTGTGTCGTGGACACACGGCGCTCATTACTGGATTGAAATGCATTTTCT
>NZ_LOHG01000004.1:383759-393280 GCF_022790535.1 Pseudomonas maioricensis | reverse complement strand
CAATTATCCTGACACTCCGCGATCGCAGCCTTCGGCAGCTCCTACAGGTCCGGTGTGCGCTGTGTCAGGGACACATTGCGCGTTCCTACAGTTAAATCCAGCCACTCACTTGCATTGCCTTGTACACCGCCACCAGCGCCAGTACGAAGAACGCGCTCGCTGCCAGGCGACGGATCAGGGTCAGAGGCAGTTTCTCGGCGGCGAAATTACCGGCCAGTACCACCGGCACGTTAGCCAGCAACATGCCCAGCGTAGTCCCCAGAATCACCAGCCAGAGATACGAATATTGCGCGGCAAGCATGACCGTGGCGATTTGCGTCTTGTCTCCGATCTCGGCAATGAAGAATGCGATCAGCGTGGTCATGAATGGACCAAACTTGCGTGCGGTATTGGCTTCGTCGTCGTCCATCTTGTCCGGGACAAGAGTCCACAGCGCGGTGGCGGCGAAGCTTACGGCGAGAATCCAGTGCAGGGTTGCGTCCGACAGGAAACTGCTGAACCAGGCACCTACGGCACCGGCCGCGGCATGGTTGGCCAACGTCGCGGCGACAATGCCCGCAATGATCGGCCAGGGCTTGCGAAAGCGAGCGGCCAGAATAAGCGCGAGGAGTTGGGTCTTGTCACCGATTTCGGCCAAGGCAACGACAGCGGTGGGGACCAACAAGGATTCCAGCATCAGGTTTTCCTAAGGGGCGGGTCGACACGGCTATGACACGTACAGCCTCCCCGCCCCGGGTAAGGTGTTCGTGTCATAGGTCTTGTCAAACCACCGATCCGTCTGAGCGGATTCGGGGTCGTACGCACCATGGTCTGAGGACCAAGTATGTTGATGCGTACCGGACGAGCATGGCGCTCGTGGGAGACTACTCCCCTAGGACGGAGCGGATTCTGCCTTCAGCTTTCGCTTTGGGCAAGTGCTTATTTTCAAGCCCGCTTGGCGCGGTAGATTCTGAAGCCATTTCCTTCAGCCTTGATTGCACACACCCCAAAATGCTCTTCAATGATGGGTTGATACTTGAGGAAGCTATTGGCAACTAGCCGAAGTTCGCCGCCTGATTTCAAATGTTGGCGTGCTTTTCTCAGCAGGTTTTCCGTGGCTTTGTAATCTGTGTGGACCCCGACATGGAAGGGCGGATTGCTCAGAATAGTGCTCAAGCCCATGGGGGCTGCATCGATACCGTCGCCTGTCAGCACTTCAGCCTCCAGCCCGTTCGCAGCAAGGGTCAGGCGGGTGCTGGCGGTGGCGAATGCATCGACGTCGAGCATGATCACATTGTTATGCGGGTAGCGACGTTTTACCGCAGCCCCCAGCACGCCAGCGCCGCAACCGAAGTCGAGCAGGTTGCCGCTGGGCAGCTTGTCGATGTTCTGCAGCAACAACGCCGAGCCACGGTCCAGTCGGCCCTGGCTGAAAACGCCGGGCAGGCTAACAACCTTCAACGGGCCGTCTTCCATTTCGACTTCGTACTGCTGGGCGAGGCTTTCCAGCGTTACCGCTTTCGGGGCGTCTTCGACAGTGACTTGCCAAAGCTGACAATGCCGTGCGCTGTCGAGTTTGCGGGCGCGGCCAAACGGGCTCAGCTGTTTGGCGGCAGCTTCGATACCGCTGCGTTTTTCACCGACCAGAAACAGCTCACGTCCGGCCAGACGCGAGGCGAGGGCATTGAGCAAGTAGTTGGTCAGCTCTCGCGCTTTGGGCAAAAACACCACGGCGGCCTCGAATGGCAGCTCAGGGACTGTTACGCCGAAATGGCTACGGCCTTCAAAGCGTGCATCCAGTGCAGCCTGATCACCTGCGTGCCAGCACCAGCCTTGCGCGTTCGGCAGGCGGCCGAGCAAATCATCAGCAGGCAGGCCGGCGAGTAGCAGGGAGCCCTGAAACAGTTCGGCCTGACGGAGTAACACTTCACTGCGCGGGTCCATGGTGGGCTCCTCGAAAAAGCGCGGAGTCTAACAGTTTGGAGCCAGCAACGGCGTTGCGATCCCTGTAGGAGCTGCCGAAGGCTGCGAAGGCGATTTATATGACCGACTGCTTTCGCAGCCTTCGGCAGCTCCTACAGGGATTTGCGGCCTAACCCACCACGCGAACCGGTTTGCCAGCAAAGAATCCTAGTGCATTCTCGGTCACTTGGCTGACGATCCGTTGCCGTGCCTCGCGTGCACCCCAAGCGCTGTGAGGCGTGATGATCAGGCGTGGAATGTCGCCTGCCAGTAGCGGGTTACCCGCTGTCGGCGGCTCAACCGTCAGCACGTCGGTAGCGGCACCGCCCAGGTGGCCGTTACGCAATGCGTCGGCCAGGGCTTGCTCGTTGATCAGCCCGCCGCGGGCGGTATTGATAACGTACGCGTGCGGCTTGAGCAGGCTTAGCTCGTGGGCGCCGATCATGTCGCGGGTGTCGTCATTGAGCGGGCAATGCAGGGTCAGGGCGTCAACCTGAGGCAGCAGTTCTTCCAATGGCAAGCGGTCCGGGCGAGCAGGGCGGCCGGGTATTTGCCCAAGAACGACGCGCATGCCAAATGCCTCAGCCAGTTTTGCCACGGCACCGCCCAACTCCCCATGGCCCAAAAGGCCCAGCGTTTTGCCTTCCAGCTCAACGATAGGAAAGTCCAGCAGACAGAACTGCTTCGACTTCTGCCAGAGGCCTTGCTGCACTGCTTTTTGATAGTCGGGCAGGCTGGTGGCCAGTGCCAACAACAGCATCAAGGTGTGTTGAGCGACTGATGGAGTGCCGTAACCCTGACAGTTGCACACGGTAACCCCATGATGACGGGCCGCAACCAGGTCGATGTTATTGGTGCCGGTGGCCGTTACCAGCACTAGCTTGAGGTCAGGGCATGCGGCAAACGTGTTGGAATCGATCACGACCTTGTTGCTGATCGCCACCTGAGCGCCTTGCAGGCGTTCAATCACTTGATCTGCGCTCGTGCTGGCATGCAGCGTCAACTCGCTGAAGCATTCACGCAATGCGCCGAAGTCCAGATCGCCAAGGTCGAGGGACGTGTGGTCGAGGAAAACTGCTCTACCGTGATTGCTCATCAGCTGTACCTGTTAATGGACGTATTGAAGGCTTAATGTGGCTAGCCTATCAGAGCGAAACGCTTGCTTACATTTTTGAGCCGGCCTCTCTTTTGGCCAGCTTATTTTTGGAGAAACATCATGTATTGGGCTGAGTTCCTCACCGTTGCCTTGATTCACTTGCTCGCTGTCGCCAGCCCCGGACCGGATTTCGCCGTGGTCGTACGAGAAAGTGTGGCCCATGGACGCAAGGCGGGCACCTACACCGCCATGGGTGTTGGGACGGCAATTTTCCTGCACGTCGGTTATTCGCTGCTGGGGATTGGCTTGATTGTTTCGCAGTCGATCGTGCTGTTCAACGCGCTCAAATGGGCCGCCGCCGCTTATTTGCTGTACATCGGCGTCAAGGCGCTACGGGCCAAACCTGCCAGCGCCAGCGATGCGCCGGTCAACGTTGCAGGCGGTGAGCGCACGGCTCGCGGTGCATTTACCAGTGGCTTTATCAC
The DNA here is from genome assembly GCF_022790535.1 of Pseudomonas maioricensis. GTDB lineage: Bacteria > Pseudomonadota > Gammaproteobacteria > Pseudomonadales > Pseudomonadaceae > Aquipseudomonas > Aquipseudomonas maioricensis. The sequence continues at coordinate 389,758 of NZ_LOHG01000004.1, read as the reverse complement.
CAACGGCCTGAACCCCAAGGCCACGCTGTTTTTCCTCTCGTTGTTCACCGTAGTGATCAACCCGCACACGCCGCTGTGGGTCCAGGCGGGTTATGGCGTTTACCTGGCCGTCGCAACGGGGCTGTGGTTTTGCATGGTCGCGCGGCTGTTCAGCCAGGAGCGTGTGCGTGCAGGCTTTGCGCGTATGGGCCACTGGTTTGATCGCGCCATGGGTGGCGTGCTGGTTGCGTTGGGCCTGAAGCTGGCGCTGACTGAGAGTCATTGATACAACTTTTTGCCCAATGCGATGCAGCTCTCATCAAACAAAATGTAATCACCTGATCTGGAATGCTTTTCTATAGGAGCTTCCGAGCACCGCGAGGCAGCGATGGCGTCCTGTCTGATGCACCGCTATCGCGGCCTCGCGGTGCTCTTAAGCTCCTACAGGTTCCATTTTTGCTTCGCGACAGCGCTGTGTCATTGCGCAGAGCGGCTTTGCTCAGAAATCATCCCTTTGGCTGATTTGACTGGCGAGGTACCGCTCTAGAGTCCATATTTCAAGCCACGCCCGTGCACTTTGAAAAGGAACTCTTATGTTGCAGACCCGCGTTATTCCGCCAGCCGACGGTGCCTATCAATATCCTCTGTTGATCAAGAGGCTATTGATGTCAGGCAGCCGTTACGAAAAAACCCGGGAAATCGTCTACCGCGACACCGTTCGCTATACCTATCCAGAACTGATCGAGCGCGTCTGCCGGTTGGCCAATGTGCTCAGTGCCGCAGGTGTCAAAGCTGGCGATACTGTGGCGGTGATGGATTGGGACAGCCATCGGTACCTTGAGTGCATGTTTGCCATTCCTATGATTGGCGCCGTGATTCACACCATCAACGTTCGGCTCTCGCCGGATCAAATCGTCTACACAATGAACCATGCCGAAGATAAGTTCGTGCTGGTCAACAGCGAGTTCGTCGGCCTGTATCAGGCAATGGCCGGGCATCTGACCACCGTCGAGAAAACCCTGCTACTGACGGACCTGCCGGAAAAGACTGCTGAATTGCCCAATCTGGTGGGCGAATACGAGACGCTGCTGGCTCAGGCCAGCGCGCAGTACGAGTTCGAGGATTTCGACGAAAACTCCGTGGCCACGACGTTCTACACCACCGGCACCACGGGCAACCCCAAAGGCGTGTATTTCAGTCATCGCCAGTTGGTGCTGCACACCATGGGCGTCGCGACCATTGTCGGCAGTGCCGAGCGATTGCTGGGGACCGATGATGTGTACATGCCCATCACGCCGATGTTTCACGTGCATGCCTGGGGCATGCCTTACGCGGCGACGATGCTGGGGGTCAAACAGGTTTATCCCGGCCGCTATGATCCGGAGTTTCTGGTCGAGTTGTGGCGCAAGGAGAAAGTCACTTTTTCCCATTGCGTGCCGACCATCATGCAAATGGTCCTCAACGCAAAGGCTGCGCAAGGCGTCGACTTTGGAGGCTGGAAGATCATCATCGGCGGCAGCTCGCTGAACCGGACGCTGTATGAAGCGGCCAAGGCGCGTGGCATTCAACTGACTGCCGCTTATGGCATGTCGGAAACCGGTCCGTTGATTTCGGTTGCGCATCTGAATGATGAGCTGCGTGCAGGCAGCGAGGACGAGCGTGTCACGTATCGAATCAAGGCCGGCGTGCCGGGCATTCTGGTGGACGCGGCGATTGTTGATGAAGAGGGTAACTTCCTTCCCGCCGACGGGGAATCCATGGGCGAGTTGGTGCTGCGAGCACCCTGGTTGAGTGAGGGGTATTACCGTGAGCCGCAAAAAGGCGCCGAGATGTGGGCCGGTGGCTGGATGCACACGGGAGACGTGGCGACACTCGACAGCATGGGAGTCATCGACATCCGTGACCGGATCAAGGATGTGATCAAGACCGGGGGCGAATGGATTTCTTCCCTGGCGCTAGAGGATCTGTGCAGTCGCCATCCCGGGGTTCGCGAAGTCGCCGTGGTGGGGATCGCTGATCCGCAGTGGGGTGAGCGGCCTTTCGCATTGCTGGTGGTACGAGAGGGGCACAGCATCGAGGCGAAGGATCTGAAGGACCACCTCAAGCCCTTCGTCGAACTGGGGCATATCAACAAGTGGGCGATCCCGCACCAGATTGCGGTTGTTACTGAAATTCCCAAGACCAGTGTCGGCAAGCTCGACAAGAAGCGTATGCGGCTGGATATCGTCGAATGGCAAAGCACCAACAGCAGCTTTCTCTCGACGCTCTGATCCTGCGGGCAAGGTGAATACGGCACTTTTTTCACCTTGCCCGGGTCTGAGCCGTGCCCGCTGAGCACGGTTTGTCGGCTTGGCGCTGACCAAGCAAGCGCTTGGCTTGCCAAATCCGCAAATTAAGCCATTCTCCCCACGAGCCCGCTGGCGTCATCGGGCGCAAATACGCGCGGCAGAGAGTCTTGGACTGCAAATCACACTTTAGAGGGATCAAGCAGTGCGACCTGCTGGCTATAGTCGGTATCAGGGGCTGGGTAGAAACGAATGAAGACACTGATCCGTTGTAACCTTCTGGGTTACCCGATGAGCGTCGGACTGTCTGTCGCAAGATCGACTGTGCCGTTTTTAGCAGTACCACTGCCAAAACAATAAAAAACACATGGAGTAGCGTCGATGACATCAGCAAACCAGTTCTGGCGCCGGGCAAAACTGCCTTTGGCCGTCAGTCTCGCTTCTACGCTCGCCGGTCCTGCTTTCGGCGTCAGCTTCAACATTGGCGAAATCGAAGGCAAGTTCGACTCGTCGCTCTCCGTGGGCGCCAGTTGGTCTACCGAGAAAGCCAACAAGAACCTCATCGGTTCCAACAACGGCGGGCATGGCCTGTCGCAGACGTCCGATGACGGCCACTTGAACTTCAAACGCGGTGAAACGTTTTCGAAAATCTTCAAGGGCATTCACGATCTTGAGTTGAAGTACGGCGACACCGGTGTGTTTGTGCGTGGCAAATACTGGTACGACTTTGAACTCAAGGACGAGAACCGCGAGTTCAAGGACATCAGCGATTCCAATCGCAAGGAAGGCGCGAAGTCTTCCGGCGGGCAGATTCTCGACGCCTTCGTTTACCACAACTACAGCATTGGTGATGAGCCAGGTTCTGTGCGGTTCGGTAAACAAGTGGTCAGTTGGGGTGAAAGTACTTTCATCCAGGGCGGCATCAACAGTATCAACCCGGTCGACGTGTCCGCGTTCCGTCGTCCAGGCGCCGAAATCAAGGAAGGCCTGATTCCGGTCAACATGTTCTACCTGTCGCAAAGCATCACTGAAAATCTTTCGGCAGAAGGTTTTTACCAGCTTGAGTGGGACCAGACCGTTACCGATAACTGCGGCACGTTCTTCTCGCAGCCGGATGTGATTTCGGATGGTTGCGATGGCAATCTTGCCGTGTTGCGCAGCCAGGCGGGTCTGGCTGCTGCCCTGCCGGCGGTTGCACGGCCGACCGTGTTCAATGCTCTGGCTGCTCAAGGTGTCAGGTGGGGTAACCCTGATGAGGGTGCAGTCGTGCGCCGTGGTCCTGATCGTGATGCCCGTGATGGCGGTCAGTTTGGCGTAGCAATGCACTACAACTTTGAGCCGCTGGACACTGAGTTCGGCGCTTATTTCATGAACTACCACAGTCGCGCGCCAATTTTCAGCGGTCGGGGCGCTCCAGCGGGCTCATACAACCCTGCTGCGCTGATCGCTGCACTTGGTCCTTTGGCTGCGCAACCGGGTCTGGTTGCCTCTTTGATGCCACTGGTCGTTGCGGGCAACTCCAGCTACTACGTTGAATACCCCGAAGATATTCAACTGTACGGTTTGAGCTTCTCCACCACGTTGCCTACCGGTACCGCGTGGAGCGGTGAGATCAGCTACCGTCCAAACGCTCCGGTGCAGATCAATACCACCGACATCCTGTATTCAGGCATCACGCCACTCGACGCAACCGTATCACCGCTGCAAGGCCAAGCCGACACCGATCAACCAGGTTACCGCCGCAAAGAAATCACCCAACTGCAAACCTCGTTTACCCAGTTCTTTGATCAGGTGATGGGCGCCGAGCGCCTGACCGTCGTGGGTGAAGTGGGCTGGACACACGTTGGCGGGCTGGAAAGCACTTCGAAAATCCGCTACGGCCGCGACCCAAGCTACGGTCCTGGCCCTCTGGCCAACGGCCGTTGCACATCACTCAACGCCCAAACTCTGGGAACTGCACCTCAAAACAACGTGAGTCGCTATTGCGAGGACGATGGCTTCACCACTGCCAACTCGTGGGGTTATCGCGCTCGTGCCATCTGGGACTACAACAGCGTATTTGCCGGTGTGAACCTTCGTCCAAACGTAGCTTGGTCGCACGACGTAAAAGGTTATTCGCCGGGACCTGGCGGTAACTTCGAGGAAGGCCGTAAAGCGGTCAGCCTTGGGCTGGATGCTGAATACCAGAACACCTACACAGCGGCACTTGCGTACACCAACTTCTTTGATGGCAAGTACACCACGGTCGATGATCGCGACTTCGTGTCGCTCAGCTTTGGCATGAACTTCTAAGAACACGGTTTTTCAGGACGACGATGAATATGAAAATAACAAAAAGTCTGTTGCAAGTCGGTGTGCTCGGGTTGTCGCTGCTGGCAACCGGTGTCATGGCGGCTGTGTCTGAGTCTGAAGCAGCAAAGCTTGGAACTACCCTGACGCCCATGGGCGCTGAAAAGGCCGGCAATGCTGCCAACACCATTCCTGCCTGGAGCCCAATGCCCAAGAATGCCGGGGCGGTAGATGCCAAAGGCTTCCTCGCCAACCCGTATGCCAGTGAAAAGCCGCTGTTCACCATCACCGCCGCTAACGTGGAGCAGTACAAGGCCAACCTCGCGCCGGGTCAGTACGCGATGTTCAAGCGTTACCCGGAAACTTTCAAAATGCCGGTCTATCCCTCCCATCGTGGCGCGACAGTGCCGGATGAGGTGTTCGCCGCTATCAAGAAAAACGCCACCAATACCAAGGCGGTAGGCGGCGGTAACGGCCTTGAGAATTTCGATACGGCGGTGCCGTTCCCGATTCCGCAGAGTGCCAACGAAGTCATCTGGAACCACATCGGGCGTTATCGTGGGGGGAGCGTAAAGCGTCTGGTAACCCAGGCCACTCCGCAGCCCAACGGGTCATACAGCCTGGTGTATTTCAGCGATCAGTTCGTGTTCCGCGACAAGATGAAGGACTACGATCCTAAGAATCCCGGCAACGTGTTGTTCTATTTCAAGCAGGAAGTGACCGCACCAGCGCGTCTGGCCGGTAGCGTGTTGCTGGTCCACGAAACCCTCAATCAGGTTGCTGAACCGCGCTCCGCATGGCTCTACAACGCCGGTCAACGTCGCGTTCGTCGCGCCCCTCAAGTTTCTTATGACGGGCCGGGCACGGCGGCTGATGGTTTGCGTACCTCGGACAACCTGGACATGTTCAACGGTGCACCGGATCGCTACGACTGGAAACTGGTTGGCAAACAAGAGATGTATATCGCCGCCAACAGCTACAAGCTGGACGATCCGAAGCTCAAGTACGCTGACATCATCAAGGCCGGGCACATCAATCAGGATCTTGCCCGCTATGAACTGCGCCGTGTCTGGCACATCACTGCAACGCTCAAGGAAGGCCAACGCCACATCTACGCCAAGCGTGACTTCTTTATTGATGAGGACACCTGGCAGGCAGCTGTCATCGACCATTACGACGGTCGCGGCCAACTGTGGCGCGTCGCCGAGGCTCATGCCGAGAACTACTACGATAAACAAGTGCCGTGGTATGCCTTGGAAACTATCTATGACCTGCAGTCGGGCCGCTACCTTGCGCTGGGCATGAAGAACGAAGAGAAGCGCGCGTATGACTTTGGCTTCACCGCTACCACCAGTGAGTTCACGCCTAATGCACTGCGTCAGGAGGGGGTGCGCTGATTTTCTTTGAAGGCCTCGCGGCAAACATAGGATCTGTAGGAGCTGCCGG
>NZ_LOHG01000004.1:338616-383105 GCF_022790535.1 Pseudomonas maioricensis | reverse complement strand
AGAAAATGCATTTCAATCCCGCAGGTTGCAGTGTGCTTGATGAGGGCGGATTGATTCGCGAAGGCAGTGCATCAGACGACAGACATGTTCTGAACGCGCCGGCCCCTTCGCGAATAAACTCGCTCCCACAGGTACTGTATTTGCTGGCCGGTAAATGATGATTCAAAAAATGTTGTGACCCGAGGCCCCGTAACAGGGGCTTTTTTATGGGTATGTATTCGGTTCGATGATTGTAGGCAAATTGTTACAGTCTTTTCCCGCGGTGCCTTCAAAACGGCAGACTTACCGGCTAGTCTCCAGAGCATTCGCCAAGCCGATAAGACTTCAACAAGAGCCGGCCATGACTGACTTGTCCCGTTTGCAAGTATTCGCAGGCAACGCGGTTCCCGCGCTGGAGGGGCGATTCTTTCGACCTCCCTTGCCTGACGGCTACGTGACCCGTGAACGTTTGTGCGCACGCCTGACCGCCGGGTTATCGGGGCGGTTATTGCTGGTCAGTGCGCCAGCAGGTTTCGGCAAGAGTTCGCTGGCGGTGGAGTTTTGCCAGAACCTGCCTGAGCAATGGCAAAGCGTCTGGCTGGGGCTGAGCCCGCGAGACAGCGACCCGGGGCGTTTTCTGGAGCGTCTGCTCGCTGCCCTGCAACAGTTCTTCCCGCAATTGGGCGCGCAGGCGCTGGGCTTGTTGAAAATGCGTCAGCGTCAGCAGCCCTTCGCTTTTGAAGAGTGGCTGGATGGCTTGCTTGATGAGCTGTCGATGCACCTGATGCTCGGTAAGCCTGTTCTGCTGGTCCTCGACGACTACCACCTGGCACAGGGACCGGTACTGGATCGCTGCCTGCAATTCTTCCTCAATCATTTACCCGCCGGGCTGATCGTCATGGTCACCAGCCGCCAGCGTCCTGAATGGCATCTGGCGCGCTTGCGACTCTCGCGGCAACTCGTGGAGCTCAACGAACAGGATTTGCGCCTGACCCATGGCGAATCCCTGGCGCTTTTAGGGCCACGCAGCAGCTCACTGGACGCCGATGCGCTGCAAAGCCTCATTGAGCGCAGCGAAGGCTGGGTTGCCGGGTTGCGTTTCTGGTTACTGGCAGCTTCCGAAGTCGGCACTGACAGTGAGTTGCCTCAGGCGCTGCACGGCGGTGAAGGGTTGATTCGCGATTACTTGCTGGAAGAAGTCATCGATTGCCTGCCCGGTGATGTGCAGGCGTTCGTATATGACACCGCGTGCCTTGAACGCTTTTGTTTTGAATTGTGCGACGCCGTCAGGGACAGCCATGACAGCGCGCAAATGCTGCGCTATCTGCAGGCGCATCAAGTGTTTCTCGTCCCGCTGGATGAGCATGGACGTTGGTACCGTTACCACCATTTATTCTCCGATCTGCTGCGCGCCAGGACGCAGGCCGGGCCGCCACAAAATCGTTTGCACCTGAATGCCTGCCGCTGGTTCAGCGAGCAGGGGTTGCTGGATGAGGCGGTCGAGCAGGCGTTGCGGGCAGGGCATCTGGACGTTGCAGCCAACCTGGTGCAGAACCTTTCTGAAGAACAATTACTCGCTGAGCAAAACGTCGGCATGTTGTTACGCTGGAAAATGGACCTGCCAGACAGCCTGCTGATCAGCACGCCACGGCTGATTGTCTTGTATGCCTGGGCACTCGGGCTGGCGTGTCAGCTCGACGCTGCAGAAGAACTGGCCGAGCACCTTAGCCGCTTTCTTCCGGCGCCTTCTGCTACGGCGCAGAAGTCCATGCTCGCGCAGTGGCTTGCGCTGAGCGGGATTATTGCCCGAGGGCGAGGGGATACCGAAAAGACTCAGCGCTGTTGCAGCGAAGCATTGCTCAGCCTGCCGCGAAAGCGTTACGGCCAGCGCCTGATGTGCCTTTCGACCCTCGCCAATCTGGCCATTGCCGAGGGCGATCTGTGGCGTGCGCGGGCGCTCAACCGTGAGGCGCTTGAGCTCGCGCAACGGGTCGCCAACCCGCTGTTTGAAGCCCTTGCGCATTACGATCGGGCTCGTGCATTGCAGGCACGAGGCGAAATCTTGCGAGCGCTGGACGAAGTGCGCCACGGGTTGCAACGGCTGAAGGGTTTGCCCGCGCAAAGGCTATATGCGATACGCGCGCGGCTGACGCTTTATGAAGGTTTTCTGCTGACGCTGCGTATGCAGAATGATGCTGGCCGTGCGCAACTGATCGCGGGGCTCGCTGAAGCGCGGGCGTGCCGGGATATCAGCGTGCTGATCGGCCACTGCGTGCTCGCCGGTTTGCTCGGCCGTGAGGGGCGTTTCGCCGAGGCATTCGCGGAGTTGTCTGAAGCCGAAAGGCTGATGCATATCTGGGATGTGCCAGCGATTTACTATCTGGCGATGATTACGCTGGTCAAGTGCGAGCTTTGGCTGGCGCAAGGCCGGTTTGATCTGGCTGAAGCCTGGTTGCTGCGACTGACTCAAACCTATAGCGGTGAAACTCCAGCGCCCTCACCTGAGTGCCATCCCCAACTGCCTCATTATGTGGAGCTGCAGTGCGCCGTGCTTGAGCGCATCCAGGGTCAAGTCGGGGCCAGCACCCAGCGCCTTGAACGGCTGGGAAATCATGCCCGCAACGTCGACGGTCAGCTTCTCAATCTGACAGCGCTGGTTCAGCAGATGGTGTTGCTGATGGGGTGTGGCGAGGAGGCAAAGGCTCGCAGCCTGCTTGATCAGAGTCTACGTGCAGCGACTGGCGGAGCACTGCTGCCGTTTCATGATTTGATTGAGCATCATCCTGGCTGGTTGCGCGAGCAACTCCTGCAAGAGGCTCCCTGTGCCGCACGTGATGCCCTGTTGGAAAAAATTCCGCTGGCGACCTGCCCGCCATCGCGTGAGAACGCTGATGTGCTGCACGCTACTGATACCCTCAGCGTGAGAGAACTCAGCGTCCTGCATTTGATTGCCCAAGGGTGTTCGAACCAGGAAATCAGCGACCAGCTTTTCATCTCGCTGCACACCGTCAAAACTCACGCCAGCCATATCAATGGCAAGTTAGGTGTCGAGCGTCGTACCCAGGCTGTGGCCCGGGCGCAGGAGTTGGGCTTGCTGAGCTGAGCCTCAGTTGGCCGCTCCTGCTTTGGCCCCCATCCACAACTCATCGATGTCGGTGATGCCCCAGTCTTCCGGCGTTTCAATCTTCAGGATGGTGTCATGTTCCTGTGAATTGCCCAGGTTGATCACTGTCGGTGTGAGAGGGCGTCGCGTCCGGGCGGACATGAAGACTTTGACGCTTGGCATCAGCAACGATTTTTCGCTCTGTTCGGTAACGACTGCCAGGCGGCCGCTGGCCAGAGACACCAGTGTGCCAACCGGATAAATCCCCAGCGTCTTGACGAAAGTCTGGAAGATTTTTTCGTCGAAGTGACCTTTCCAGTTGGCCATTTCCCGAATTGAATTGGCGGCACCCCAGCCTTTTTTATAAGGCCGGTCGGAAGTGACGGCGTCGTACACATCACACACTGCGCCCATTCTGGCAAACAGGCTGATGTGTTCTCCGGCCAGACCGTGTGGGTAGCCAGAGCCGTCGAACTTTTCATGGTGGTGCAGGCACACATCGAGCACGGTGGCGTTGACCTGATTGCTGTCCTGCAGAATCTTCAGGCCTGCCTCAGGGTGGTGCTTCATCACCGCATATTCTTCAGGGGTCAACCGCCCCGGCTTGTTGAGAATCAGCGGGTCAATCATCATTTTGCCCACGTCATGCATCAGCCCGGCGGCACCCGCTTCACGCACCTGTTCTTCATCCAGATTCATGCGCCGGGCAAGCGCTACCATCAGCGCACACACCGCTACAGAGTGCATGTATGTGTATTCGTCGGAGGTTTTCAGGCGTGACAGGCTGATCAATGCATGGGGATGGCGCAGTATCGAATTGGAGATTTCTTCAACCAGCAGCCCCACGTCCGCCACGTTCATGGCTTTGCCCATCTTGGCTTCGCTGAACATGGTCATCACTGCGTTTTTGGCGCGACCGCAGATCAGTTTGGCACGCGCCAATTCCTCGGCCATGCTCGAAGGCGTTGTATCACTGTTGTCTTCAGCCTGTTGATGGATGGGCGTAACTGAGCCCATACCTTTGGTGTTCAGGCCCAGATTGGTGTCAATCCACACCTCAGTGACGGCCGATTCCTTTATTTGCTTGAAGAAATCAGGATCATTGAGTTTGACTTCAACATCGCTCGCCCACGACGGCTCATTGCTTCGGGGCCGACAGAACTCGTGTATGTGCATACCGAGTTTCAACTCGGCGACGGGGATCTTTTTCAACATGGCCGCGTACCTTCTCGGCGTCGATACGCTGCCTTGCACGGCATGGAATTGGTATATGAGCTGAGTGGCAATTCAGGACAACCGATTTTTGACCTGCGGACCGACATGATTACACCTCGATTCACGAGACTGCTCACTTGATTGCCTAATGCCAGTATATGGTGAGGTTTTAAAAAAAACAGGGGGGGAAACGGCTCCTTTTACAAAAGCCTTAATTGTCATTTATCTTTTATTAATCAGTAGGTTATTTTTATTTAACTTTTAGCGTCAAAAACAAATCTGAAAATCAACGCGCCAATGAAGATCAAACAGTGACCGGGCATGGTCCGGATACGCGACTGGGTGATGAAATGCGTGAGAACCCATTCGTTAGGGCTTGAGCATCGTTCAGGCATGGTTAAGGAATCTTTACGGGCTGCCATGCTCTAATTCGATCACAAGTCCCAGGACCTGCTGTTTATAGAATTCAGGAGCATTCCAATGTTTACCTCGCGTCGTTTGATTATTGTCGCTACTGCCGTGGCCCTGCTTTCCGGGTGTGCGTCGCAGAATCCCTATGACAACCAAGGCCAGGCGCAGAACTCTGGCGGTGTGAGCAAGACTGCGAAATATGGCGGGCTGGGTGCGTTGGCGGGCGCAGTAGCGGGCGCGGCTATTGATCACAACAATCGCGGCAAGGGTGCCTTGATCGGTGCCGCCGTAGTGGGCGCCGCGTCTGCCGGTTACGGTTACTACGCTGACAAGCAGGAAAAGGCACTGCGCGAGAGCATGGCCAACACGGGTGTCGAGGTTCAGCGTCAAGGTGATCAAATCAAGTTGATCATGCCTGGCAACATCACGTTCGCAACCGACTCTTCGGCCATCGCCAGCAGCTTCTATTCGCCGCTGAACAATCTGGCCGGGTCACTGAAGCAGTTCAACCAGAACAACATCGAGATTGTCGGTTACACCGACAGTACCGGTTCGCGTCAGCACAACATGGACTTGTCCCAGCAGCGCGCTCAAAGCGTGAGTACCTACCTGACGTCGCAGGGCGTTGATCCTGCTCGTCTCTCAGTACGTGGCGCAGGCCCTGATCAGCCGATTGCCAGCAACGCCGACGTCAATGGCCGTGCCCAGAACCGTCGGGTTGAGGTTAACCTCAAGCCGATTCCGGGTCAGCAATATGAGCAGTACCAGCAGTAATTCAAAGCGGGTGTGGATGACCGTTTGACCCTAATATCGCAAATAGTAATGCTTCCTATTTGCGATATTTCATTAAAGCTTTTATCCTTGCGCTCCGAGCGGCTGACGCCTTGTCACTGACAGGTAGGTCCAGCCGCCAGCAGCATGGATGAAACGGATGAACTGGAACGGTATCAACTTGCGGTGGGCTTACACCGATCTGTTGCTCAGCCTGAGCAGGCAGACGCGTTGCGTTCACAGCGCCTACGATATCCTTCACGACGCTTTCATTCGCTACATGCTGGCGAGCCAGCGAATCACCATCGAGCAACCCAACGCCTACTTGCGCCGTGTTGCGCATACCGTACTGATCGATCATTACCGCGACGCCTCTCGTTACCTGCCCCTTTACGATGATGAAGGTGCATGCCTGACGCATGACAACGTGAACGAAGAGTTCGCGCCATCAGCCGAGCACCTCGCTGATTTGCAGCAGCGTCTTGAAGCCTTGGAACGCATTCTGGATTGCCTGCCGCCACGTTGCCGTGAAGTCTTCTGGCTGGCCCGTATCGAGGGGCACCGCCAGGCGCATATCGCCAGCCTGCTCAATATCAGCCTGAGCATGGTTGAGCGGCACCTGATGCGTGCCTTGCTCGACCTGCGCGCCGCTCGCGAGACTCTTTGCCCGTGAGTTCGCCCCGGGAGCAGGCGGCGCGCTGGTTTACCCGTTTGCTCGACGTCCCTGAAGATCATCCTGATCGCGCCCGATTTGAGGTGTGGCTGCGTGCCGATTCCCAGCATCGGGTGGAATATCAGGCCTTCTGCGAGTTGTGGGGCGATTTCACCTCAACCCGTAAAACCCAGGCGCTGGCCCACTCCATGGAAAAGCGCAGCAGTCGCCGCACCTTCATGCGCACCGGCCTGCTGGGGCTGAGCGGGTTACTCGTTGCCGGTCTGGCGTGGCGGTACGGCAGTCGCAGCGGGGCTTACGAACAACAGTTTTTTACCCGTCGTGGCGAGCAACTCAAGCAGCGTTTACCCGATGGCAGCGAGATTGTTCTGGGGGCCAACACGCGTGTGCAGGTGCGCTACGAAGGGTTGCAGCGGCAGGTTTTTCTGATGCAGGGCGAAGTCATTTTTGATGTGGCCCATGCTGCCGACCGGCCGTTTATCGTAGACGCAGGGCTTGCGCGGGTAACGGTGCTGGGCACGCGCTTTGTGGTCAACAGGCTTGATGACCGTCTGCGGGTCAGCGTCGAGCGGGGCAAGGTTCAGGTCGACGGTGACGCGGCGAGTCTGCAGCTCACTCAGGATCAAGTAGCCGAAATCCGTCGCGACCAGCCATTGCAGCGCCTGGTCATTCCCGCGGCCAATGCGTTCGCATTCGAGCGTGGTCGATTGATCTTCACGCAGGCGGATCTGGCCGAGATCGCTGAAAGCATCTCTCGCTATCACGAGCAGCCAGTACGCAGCATCGCAGGCAAGAAATCACCCTTGATCACGGCAGTGGTGCAGCTTTCCGACATCGACAGCTTCCTGTCGGCGTTGCCGAAAATCGCGGCCGTCGAGGTTGAGCAGAGTGACGCCATTACCCAACTACGTGCACGTTAAGGGACGGCCGAAAATAATTCTCGTTTGCACATCAGGATTTTTATCCGTTACCGCGTCATTAGGTATCTGCTGCCTATAACGAGAAACCTCATGTTTTGTCATCCCCTGAAGAATCTTGCGGTTGCCATGTCTCTGGCCTTGGCGGGCCACGCAATGGCTGCACCTGTTTCCCTTGATTTGCCCTCGCAACCACTGGCGACATCGCTCAGGCAGTTGGGAGAAACCGCGGGCCTGACCATTGCGGTCGATGACAGTATTGTTGCCCAGCGCAATGCACCTGCTATCAAGGGCAACCTTGAACCGCTGGATGCACTACAGCGCTTGCTTGATGGCAGTGGCCTGACTTATCAGCAGCAAGGCTCGACGTTGGTGATTTCCCGGCGCAACGACGCCGCCATTGAGCTGGGCGCGACCAGTATTCAGGGGCAGGGCATGGGGGAGGCAACCGAGAACTCGGGTTCCTACACTACCGGGCTGACCAGCGTTGGCTCCAAGACGCCGACCAGTCTGCGTCAGACACCGCAGTCGATTTCGATTGTCAGCCAGCAGTTGATGGCCGATCAGCAGATGACGGATATCAACGATGCGATGCGGGCGACACCGGGTATCACCGTGCAGAACAACACCTTCAGAACGGCCGACATTCTGTCCAGGGGCTTCACCATTCAGAACTTTCAGCTCGATGGTGCGGCCCCTATGGCGCAGGGCAGTTCGCTGGGCAGTTTCTATTCGTCCAACGTGTTCGACCTGGCGGAGTTCGACCACCTCGAAGTGTTGCGCGGTTCTGCTGCGCTGTTTGGCGGGACCGGTGATCCAGGCGGCCTCGTCAATATGGTGCGCAAACGGCCCATGGATGCCTTTCAACTGAAACTCACGGCCTCGGCGGGCAGCTGGGACAACTACCGCCAGGAACTGGACGTCACTGGCCCGATAGCATTCGACGGCAAGCTACGTGGACGGATGGTGTTAGCCAATACCGATCGGCAGTATTTCGTTGATAACCGCAGTACGGAAAAACCTTTTTTCTATGGCGTACTGGAAGCGGACGTCACCGATGACACCATGCTGACGTTCGGTGTTCGATACAACAAAGCCCATGAAAACGGCACGCAAAGCTCGGTGCCACGCTATCTGGATGGCTCGGACCTCAAACTCCCACGGCACACCGGTCTAACCCAGAACTGGGCCTACACCGACGCGACGGGGCGCGAAGTGTTCGCCAAGATTGACCACCAGCTCTCGGATGACTGGAAGCTCAATATTTCCTACACCGATTTATGGGACGTGGGCTATTTCAAAAGCGCGACCAGCAATGGCGCAGGCGTTAACCCGACAACCGGAGGCGGGCTGACCTGGTATGGCACGGCGGTCAAGCAGGAAAACCAGCAGCGAATGTGGGACACCAACGTGTCCGGCAATTTCGAGATGTTCGGCTTGCAGCATTCGCTTGTGGTGGGCGCTGACTATCAAGAGATCACCAGCCGATGGTTGGGTACAGCCAGGTTTGCGGAGGCGACTGGAGCGGTCAACGTTTTCGACCCGGCCAGTACGCCTTTTGCCGAGCCAGCCGACACTACCGAATACAGTCGCGACTACAACCCCAACAACCAGAAGCAGTACGGTGTCTACGGTAGCGTGCGTTTGCAGTTGATGGAACCGCTGCACTTGATCGTGGGCGCCCGTGCACAGCGCTACAAGTTTGATCAGACCTACAAGACTCGTGTCGGAACAACCTGGACGACCCAGTCGGAAATCTCCATGCGCGAACCGACCAAAGTCACTCCTTATGGCGGTCTGGTCTATGACCTGAGTGATGAGTGGTCGGTGTATGGCAGCTACTCAGAGATCCACAAGCCTCAGGTCAACTTGCTGGAGGGCCCTCCGCCGGGTACGCCCATGGAGGCGATGGAAGGCAAGACGTATGAAACCGGTCTGAAGGGGGAACTGTTTGGCGGCGCGGTCAACACCAACTTCGCCCTTTACTACACCAAGCGGGAAAACCAGGGGGTGCGTGACCCGAGTTACCCAACCACATCTTCTCTGTTTGCGGGCAGTTGCTGTTACGTCAATCAGGGCGAGGTCGTCAGCAAAGGTATCGATCTCGAAGCGTCGGGTGAAATCCTTCCCGACTGGATGCTGATGGCGGGTTACACGTACAACATGAACCGCAACAAGGATTCGAGTGCGCCGTTGAGCTCAGTGACACCCAAGCACTTGTTCAAACTGTTTTCGACCTATCGGCTGCCGGGCGTCCTGTCTGATTTGAAAGTGGGCGGCGGTGTTAATCTTCAGAGCGCTAACTATTACAGCGGAACCATTACTTACCAAGGTGTTACCAGTGACTACGAATTTGATCAGGCAGGCTATGCGGTGTGGAACGCGCTTGCTGAATATCGGGTCGATGATCACTGGACGGTCACCTATAACGCCAACAACATCTTCGACAAAAACTACTACGCCACTGTGGGCTCGACCTTTGCCACCAACTGGTACGGCGAACCGCGCAACCACATGCTGACGTTGCGCGGTACGTTCTGGTAACGAGCCACGCGCTGTCGCGCAGCAAACATTAGCCCTGTAGGAGCTCACCGAGGTTACGAGGCCAGCGATAGCGGCTTGTCTGATACACCGCCATCGCTGGCCTCGTAACCTCGGTGAGCTCCTACAGGAGAGGGTTCACCCTGAAAGATTGCGGTTGGTTTGATAAGCGCTTCACACCTTTGCGGGATACTCGCTGTGCAACCGCGCCAACAGCTGATCCTTCTCTTCCCACAGCTTATTGATCCACTGCTGGAATTCCAGGCGGTACTCGCCGTCCTGATCGTAATTCTTGCCAATGAAGTGCGGCGGAATCTTGATCTCTTCGAAATGCGCGACCACTTCCCGAACATTACCGCATAGCAGATCCCAGTAACCTGGCCGACCCTGTGGGTAATGAATCGTGACGTTGATGATCGACTCCAGCTGTTCACCCATCGCATCCAGAACAAACGCGATGCCGCCTGCCTTGGGTTTGAGCAGATAGCGGAACGGTGATGACTGCACGGCATGTTTGCCGCTGGTGAAACGGGTGCCTTCAGCGAAGTTGAAAATGCCCACCGGATTATTGCGGAATTTGGCGCAGGTCCGGCGAGTGGTTGCCAGGTCCTTGCCTTGCTTCTCCGGGTGTTTTGCCAGGTAGGCTTTGGAGTAGCGCTTCATGAACGGGAAACCCAGCGCCCACCACGCCAGACCGATCACCGGTACCCAGATCAACTCCTGCTTGAGGAAGAACTTCAACGGGCGAATCCGGCGGTTCAATACATACTGCAACACCATGATGTCGACCCAACTCTGGTGATTGCTGGTCACCAGATACGAGTGCTCGTAATCCAGTCTTTCCAGACCACTCAAATGCCAGCGGGTGTGCCCGATCAGGTTCATCCAGTGATTGTTGTTGGCGATCCACGCTTCATGAATGTGGCTCATCAGCCAGTCCGTCACGCGCTGAGCGGCGGGGAAGGGCAGGCAAAGTTTGAAGATGGCGACCACGAACAGCGGCGTACAACAAACAATGGTGTTGAGCGCCAACAGCAGCGAGGCGATGAAGCCGCGCAATGGGGCAGGCAGGAAATCCATACCGGAAGGGCTCCAGAAGATTATTCGAGTGCTGTCGCCCGGCAGGCGACAGCACCGTGAGTGTGATGCAGCAGTGTGTCAGGAAAGGGTGTCAGCCTGAATCGCCGTCAATGCGATGGTGTAGACGATGTCATCCACCTGTGCGCCGCGGGGCAGATCGTTCACCGGTTTGCGTAGGCCTTGCAGCATCGGCCCGATACTGACGCAGTCGGCGCTGCGTTGTACGGCTTTGTAGGTGGTATTGCCGGTGTTCAGGTCGGGGAACACGAACACATTGGCGCGACCGGCTACGGCGCTGTCGGGTGCTAATTGTCGGGCGACGTTCTCGTTGGCGGCAGCATCGTATTGCAGCGGGCCGTCGATCAGCAGATCGCGCTGAGTCTCCTTGGCGAGTTGCGTTGCCTCACGGACCTTTTCAACTTCTTCGCCGCTGGCCGAGTTGCCGCTGGAATAGCTGATCATAGCGACCCGTGGCGTAATACCGAAGGCCACTGCCGAGTTGGCGCTTTGCAAGGCGATTTCCGCCAGCTCGGCGGCGCTTGGGTGTGGGTTCATGATGCAGTCGCCATAGACCAGTACCTGATCCGGAAACAGCATGAAAAACACCGAAGACACCAGCGTGCAGCCCGGTGCGGTCTTGATCAGTTGCAGGGCCGGGCGAATGGTGTTGGCGGTGGAGTGAATGACACCGGAAACCAGCCCGTCGACCTCGTCCAGCGCCAGCATCATGGTGCCGATCACCACCGTATCTTCCAGTTGCTGCTCAGCCATCGGCGCATTGAGGCTTTTGCTTTTACGCAACTCGACCATTGGTGCGATGTAACGCTCGCGAATCACATCCGGATCAAGAATCTCTAGGCCGGGCGGCAGTTCGATGCCTTGCGCCTTGGCTACCGAATGGACTTCTTCGGGCTTGGCGAGCAGCACGCAACGGGCGATCCCGCGTGCATGACAGATCGCGGCGGCCTGAATGGTCAGCGGCTCGCTGCCTTCGGGCAGCACAATACGTTTGTTGGCGGCCTGAGCCCGCTGGATCAATTGATAACGGAACACCGCCGGGGACAGGCGTAATTCTCTCGGGGTGCCACATCGTTGGTGCAGCCAGTTGGCGTCCAGATGACTGGCGACGAAATCAGTGATGATCTCGGCTCGCTCGCGGTCATCAATGGGGATTTCTTTGTTCAACTGATTGAGCTGAGTGGCCGTGTCATAGGAACCGGTGCTCACCGACAGAACTGGCAGGCCTGCCTGCAAGGCCCCGCGACACAATTCCATGATGCGCGGGTCAGGCACGGTGTCGCTGGTCAGCAGCAAGCCTGCCAGAGGCACGCCGTTCATGGCCGCAAGACTGACGGCAAGAATGATGTCGTCGCGATCGCCAGGCGTCACGACCAGTACGCCGGGTTTGAGTAACTGCACGGTATTGAGCACGGTACGGGCGCAGATAATGATTTTCGACATGCGCCGCTGATCGTAGTCACCGGCGTTGATCACCTGTGCGCCGAGCAGCTCTGCTACATCGCGGGTACGTGGGGCGTTCAGCTCGGCCTGATAGGGAATGCACCCCAGCAAACGGAAGTCGCCGCTGCGCAACAGTGGCGAATGCTCTTTGAGCCGTGCGGCGAACGCTTCCATGCTTTCTTCAGAGCGGACTTTATTGAGAATCACCCCCAGGACTTTCGGGTCCTTGGGGCCGCCAAACAGCTGAGCCTGCAGTTCGACGCGGCCCGAGAGTTCAGCCAGCACTTCGTTTTCCGGTGCCGAGACCAGAATCACATCCGCATCCAGGCTCTTGGCCAGGTGCAGATTGACCCGGGCTGCATAACTGGCGTGACGGGTCGGTACCATGCCTTCGACAATCAAGACGTCTTTGCCAACGGCTGCCTGCTGATAGAGGCTGATGATTTCTTCGAGCAGTTCATCCAGTTGGCCGTCACCGAGCATCCGCTCCACATGAGAAAGGGCCAGCGGTCGTGGCGGATTAAGGCCGTGCGTACGGGCAACCAGTTCCGTGGATCGCTCCGGGCCAAGATCACCAGGGTGCGGTTGAGCGATAGGTTTGAAAAAGCCGACTTTCAACCCGGCGCGCTCAAGAGTACGCACCAGACCCAGGCTGATGGATGTCAGACCCACACCAAAGTCTGTGGGGGCAATAAAGAAAGTCTGCATTCAGGGTTCTCGCTTGAGCAGTACAAGGGCCATGGTGGACGTGAACACACCATTGACCGGGAAACAGGGCGCTGTCGATCCGCAGCGTCTCAACGGTGGCTAAGGTTATCGTTATCCGAGGCCTGCGCACACCAGCCACAGTGAAAGCCCTGACCTATTTTTTGCAGGCGCTGTACGGGATCGAGCACCCAGGCACGTGATTGCCAGGGCGGTTGATGGCGCAGGTGTTGAGTATGCCCGCACGACAACACCGCCACCCAATGGCCCTCTTCGTCCTGCCGGAAATCAGTGACTGTCACGTTATTCAATATGGCCCGTCTGTCTCCGTCCGTCAGAGTTGCGTTCGCTTTCGAGCGATGGCTTGGTTAAACTTGATCGTTCTTCAATCTTAAGCAAAGGTTTTGCCCCATGCCGATCGCCGCCAATAAGGCTGTCTCTATTGACTATACCCTGACCAATGACGCTGGTGAGGTCATCGACAGTTCCGCTGGCGGCGCGCCGCTGGTTTACCTGCAAGGCGCAGGCAATATCATCCCGGGCCTGGAAAAGGCCCTGGACGGCAAGAACGTTGGTGACGAAGTGAAAGTCGCTATCGAGCCGGAAGACGCCTACGGCGAATACTCCGCAGAACTGGTCAGCACTCTGAGCCGCAGCATGTTCGAAGGTGTCGACGAACTGGAAGTGGGTATGCAGTTCCACGCTTCCGGTCCTGACGGCAGCATGCAGATCGTCACCATCCGCGACCTGGACGGCGACGACGTCACTGTTGACGGCAACCACCCACTGGCCGGTCAGCGCTTGAACTTCGAAGTCAAGATCGTTGATATTCGTGACGCCAGCCAGGAAGAAATCGCCCACGGTCACGTGCATGGCGAAGGTGGTCACCACCATTGATTTGAGCTGCTAAGCTCAGGTAGCTGAAAAGGCGCCCAGGCAGGTTCTGCGCGAACGACTTGGTTCACGCAGCCTGGTAGGCGCCTTTTTTGTCCGCTGGATTTGAGGGGGAGTGGGTCATGAGTGCGTTTCACGACATTAAATTGAAGGATCTGGATGGTCAGGAGCTTTCTCTGGCGACCTTCAAGGGACGAGTGGTTCTGGTCGTCAATGTCGCTTCAAAGTGCGGGCTGACGCCTCAATACGCGGCGCTCGAGAATCTCTATCAGCAATACAAGGACCAGGGCTTCAGTGTGCTGGGTCTGCCGTGCAACCAGTTTGCCGGGCAGGAGCCAGGTTCTGCGCAGGAAATCCAGGAGTTCTGCAGTCTCAACTATGGCGTGACCTTCCCGTTGGGCGAGAAGCTTGAGGTGAATGATCCCCATCGTCACCAGCTTTACCGTTTGCTGGCGGGCGAGGGTGCCGAGTTTCCCGGGGATATCACCTGGAATTTCGAAAAGTTTCTGGTCGGTAAAAATGGTGCGGTACTCGCACGATTCTCGCCGCGCACAACGCCCGATGATCCGGCTGTCATTCAGGCCATTGAGAAAGCGCTGAGCTGATTTCTGCGAACACGCGACCTGTAGGAGCTCACGAGCAGCGCGAGGCAACGATAGCGGTCTGCATTAAACCCCGCTTCAAGGCCGTCGTGACCTCCTGTCAAACATCACCTGATTATCTGAACTCACAAAGACCCTGTAGGACCGGATTCATCCGGGAAGGCGGAATTCCTGACCAAGCAGATGCAGCGAAGTTAACGGCCCTTTCGCGAACAAGTTCGCTCCTACCGGCTTGGCGCGAGGTCTGTGTTTGCCGCAAGACAACGAGCTCCTGAAAGGGACAGTGCATCGCTGAGCCGCTTCTTAATCCAAATCACCCAAATCAATAGTGCTGTCACCCCTCTTGGGCGCCGCCCTATCCTTGATGATTCGTAATAATCCCAAGGAGCCTCGCATGCCGGTTAAAGCCCTGTTCAAACCCTTCCGTCTGGGCAGTCTTGAACTGTCGTCGCGTGTTGTCATGGCACCTATGACGCGCTCGTTCTCCCCCGGTCATGTTCCTAATTCGAAAGTGATCGAGTATTACCGTCGCCGCGCTGCAGCCGGTGTTGGTCTGATCATCACTGAAGGCACGACTGTTAATCACCAAGCCTCCAACGGCTACCCCAACGTCCCCCAGTTCTTCGGTGACGCGCCCTTGGCTGGCTGGAAGAAAGTCGTCGATGCGGTGCATGCCGAGGGCGGCAAGATCGTTCCGCAGTTGTGGCATGTCGGTGCAGTGCGTCGTCTGGGCACGGAGCCGGATGCCAGCGTCCCTGCCTACGGGCCTATGGAAAAACTCAAGGAGGGCCAGGTCGTTGTGCATGGCATGAGCAAACAAGACATCGATGATGTTATCGCCGCGTTTGCCCAGGCCGCCAAAGACGCACAGGCCATTGGCATGGACGGGGTAGAAATCCATGGTGCTCATGGCTATCTGGTTGATCAGTTCTTCTGGGAGGGCAGCAATCAGCGCGAAGATGAGTACGGTGGCAGCCTGGCCAACAGGTCGCGGTTTGCTATCGAGCTGGTCAAAGCGGTGCGGGCTGCGGTGGGTCCGGACTACCCGATTATTTTCCGTTTCTCGCAGTGGAAGCAGCAGGATTACAGCGCTCGGCTGGTGCAGACCCCAGAAGCGCTTGGCGAGTTTCTCAAGCCACTGTCGGACGCCGGAGTAGACATTTTCCACTGCTCGACGCGGCGTTTCTGGGAGCCTGAGTTCGAAGGCTCCGATCTCAACCTGGCAGGCTGGACGCGCAAGCTGACCGGCAAACCGACCATTACCGTAGGCAGTGTCGGGCTGGATGGTGAGTTCCTGCAGTTCATGGTCAACACCGACAAGGTCGCTCAGCCCGCCAGCCTGGAGAATCTGCTCAAGCGTCTGGACGCTGATGAGTTTGATCTGGTGGCCGTGGGACGTGCGTTGCTGGTGGATCCGGATTGGGCTGTAAAAGTTCGCGAAGGACGTGAGCAAGACATTCTGCCGTTCAGTCGCGATGCACTGACCACGCTGGTCTAGCGTTTGAGCTTCAACTCGGTGCCATGGACCTGTCGAGAAGTGACGGGTTCTGGCAGCGGGCAGGCACTGAGCATTTTTCGTTCGAACAGATCAATGATCGCCCCCCAGCCCTGACGGCTCGCGTGCTGCCGGGCATTGAGACGCACACGTCTCAAGGTTTCGCTGTCTTCCAGCAACCAGCAGGCCGCATCAATAAAGGCCGCCTCGTCGCCTGGCATGGCCAGCGCGCCATTATGCCCGTGGCGAATATGCTGCCCTGCCGCAGCCTCGTCATAAGCCACCACACCCAGCCCCGATGCCAGTGCTTCCAACACGACATTGCCAAAGGTCTCGGTCAGGCTTGGGAACAGAAATACATCCCCTGATGCGTAGTGTTCGGCCAGCGCTTCACCGCGCTGAGTGCCACAGAAGATAGCGTCCGGAAGTTGTTGTTGGAGCGCTGCGCGTTGCGGACCGTCGCCCACAATCACCAGTTTCAACTGGCGCTGCGGATACTTGATGCGTAAAGCTTCAAAACCCGACTTGAGCAGACTCAGGTTTTTTTCCGGCGCGAGTCTGCCGACGTGTAGCACGGCGATGTCGCCAGCGCCCAGCCCCCAACCTTCGCGTAGCGTCTGCGAGCGTTTCGACGGATGAAATAACCCACTGTCTACGCCTCGTGAAAGCAGTTCGATACGTTCGAAGCCTTTCCTCTCAAGGGCGATCTTCTGGCTGATGCTGGGGACCAGCGTCACCTTCGAGCGGTTGTGGAACCAGCGCAGGTAATGAGTCAGCAAACGGTTCATGAAACCCATGCCGTATTGCTGTGTGTACTGCGCAAAGTTGGTGTGGAAGCCGCTGATCACCGTAATCCCCAACCGGCGCGCCGCCCGCAACGCCGAGAGCCCCAGCGGACCTTCAGTGGCGATGTACAGCACGTCCGGTCGCTGCCGCTGCCAACGGCGCAGCAGCTTATGCATCGACGACTGCCCCCATTGCAGGCCCGGATAACCCGGGATCGGCCAGCCTCGGCAGAGCATCAGATCATCGGCGGCCAGCGCTGCATCGCCAGCCTGACGTGGCCGCACCAGTTCCACCCGATGCCCGCGCAGCCGCAGCCCGTCGCACAAACGGCCCAGGGTATTGGCAACGCCATTGATCTCGGGAGCGAAGGTTTCGGTAATTAAGGTGATGTGAAGAATTTGGCTCATGACAGCCAGTGTCGACCGCAATGATTTCGTTTATGTGGCGGTGGGGTGATGGATTTGTGACGGGTGTGGATATGATTGAGGTGGGCGCAATGCAAGTTAATAGTAAGTTGAATAAACGGTAAAGATATTTAGTTGGATGGACTGCAAGAGAAAGATTGTCGTCCGGCGAGGCCGCAAGTTTTCTTTGTAGGTCTTTCATTCAGTATATATGTAGTGTTAATGCAGTTTTCTTTCTGGGTAACGTCGGGTTTATCGAGTCACTGACTGGTTAGTTGGATGGTTTGAATCTCTCGGGGCGTGTTGTCTTCATCTCGATGAAGCGGCGTTCTCGTTACTTTATTTCAGGAAGAAAAATGAAAAACGTTAAAAAGTTGAACGGTATTTTTGCGTCTGTCGTAATTGTCGCTGCGGCTTTATTGGGCTCTCACAGTGCCATGGCCGGTAGTTATAGTTCATCGGTAAATTTGCCTGCGTTGCATTCCAGAGGTTACGTGTACGTTGCCCAAGTCCCCGTACCCAACACAGTGAGAGAGGGGCAAACCATCAGGAATGTTAACTGGAACTGGAATGTTCAAGGCTGGCCTCGGGGATTGCAGGTCTATCTTTGCCAAGCCTCGGACCGATGCATAGACGTCTCCAGAGTGCGAAGGGGATCTACAGCCCGGTTCCACGGTTTTCTTGCCAGGCAACCGCTTTATTTTGAGCTGAAACTTGCGGCGGGTGGACCTTCGCCGGTCGCTGGGCAATTGGGTCAGGTAACTGTCAGCTGGTAACCAAGAGTTTCGTACCCGCCCGAAGCGCGGGTACGACCAATATCACCAACTACTCATGTCCAGAAAGCGAGGTGGCAATGAGTCGTTGAATCTCAGGACTTTCTCAAGAATTTCTATAGGCGGTGTGCCTTTTTTCATCTCTGCTCGATAAAGGTTGATGCGTTCTCTTTGCATGGTGAGCATGGTATTCGTGTAGTAAGCGGACGACTCGGCCGTGATCAGTTCGCCGTTTCCCGAATAGCGAATGTTGTCCCTGTCGGTGACATCAATAAGTGGCATTGTCAGTGAGTTGAAAGCATAGCTGTGCGCCAGCCGGTACGCGTCTTCGGGCGATGTCCGCGCCTCCATCATGATGTCTTCCCTGATCTGCTCGTTTGATAGTATTCGGCCGACCGGCTGCCTATCCGGTCTGTAGCAGTTCATCTTCTCCTCAAAGACTTTGCCAAACGAAGAGGTAGATCCAGCATTGCCTGGGTTAGCGGAGCTTTTGTTTATGGAAGTGCTCGACCCGGTTATAGAGGTCGCACCCTTGACGTCTTTATCAATCTGCATCGTCATGTCTGCTGCCTTCACCGCGTAGTAGATAAAACAAACGGCAAAATCCGCGACTCGCCAATTGTTTCCAATGCCGCGGGCTTGGGCTTGGGCGGGCCGCTGACTGGATTGAGGCTGGTGAGTTGCAAGTGTGATCGTGGTTTCGTCAGGCGACACAACGCGGCGGGCTGCGCTTCGATCTTTTGAGCAGACGTCGATTTGGTTACACCGTTCAGGATCTGCGCGAACCCTCCGGAGTCTGCTGTTGAGGTTTTTTTCTGCCCGGTCTTAGTATTCGGGTGAATGGTAGTTGGCTTGATTTCCATGTTTTGCTCACTCCTTGTTGTATGGCTGTAATAGCAACAGGAGTGCCAGAATCTTCCGTGTAGGAACTGGCCTTGTTTTAGCGTCAATGAAATAGGACGAGATAGAAAACGGAATTATGCTCCTACATAAACGTCCTACGGAAAGCGTTTTGTAGGACTGCGGCAGGCAGTTGCCAATGAAAGGCAATAGTTTGCCAGGTAAGTTTCAAGCTTGTTTTTTATTTGTGTGGGAATAGTTTCAAAGTTATGTAAGTCTTTTCTTTTTATACTTTTATCAATTTAGCTGGCATGGCTCTACTTATGGGGGTGGAAATAAAAAGGCCCAATCAAGGGCCTTTTTATTATTCTCAGGGTTTCTGTATCCGTAACGCTTCCTCACCCCGCTCCCTCACCCAGAATAAAGTTGCCCCGGCGACAGCGGCCGGCATCATCAGGATGTTGACCACCGGGATTAGCAACGCCACATAAACAATGCCGCCGAAGCTCAGGCTCTGCCAGCGTTTGGCGCGTAGCCAGGCGAGCATTTCGTTCCAGCCAAGCTTGTGGTTGTCCGCCGGATAGTCGATGTACTGGATGGCCATCATCCAGACCCCGAATAGCAGCCATAGCGGCGCAGCAATCAGGTTGACGACGGGGATGAACGACAGGATGAACAGGGCTAGTGCACGAGGCAGAAAATAGCCAAGCTTGCGCATCTCCCGGCCGAAGGTGCGTGGCACCATGGCGATCAATTCACCCCAACTGAACGGCGGAAAGTCATCAGTTCCACGTACTACCACTTCGACTTTTTCTGCCAGAAAGCCGTTGAAGGGGGCAGCGATGATGTTGGCGAGCATGGTGAACGTGAAAAACACCATGAAAATCACCAGCGCGACGAACAGCGGCCAGAGGATATAGCTAAGGAAACTCAACCAGCTTGGCAATTCAGGCATGAACGTATCAACCCACATGCCGAACTGATGCATAGCCAGATAAATCAGGCCTGCAAACAGCAGCAGATTAATAGTCAGCGGCAGCAGTACAAATAGACGCAGGCCTGGGCTGAGCACCAGTTTCAGGCCTTCACGCAGGTATTGCGGGCCCGAGAGAGCGGGAGCAGGCATGGCAGCCTCCGAATGATGGAAAACCCGCCGACCTTACCGGCTTTGCCTGGCGGGTGAAAGCGGTGTTGGAAGCGAATGTATGACCTGCGACACGGCGCTTTCCCATGGCAAACATTGGACCTGTAGGAGCGCACGAGCAACGCGAGGCCGCGATGGCGACCTGTCTGATACACCGTCATCGCTGGCCTCGTAACCTCGGTGAGCTCCTACAGAATAGGGTTCAACCTGGAAGATTGCGGTTTGTTCGATTAACGCTGCGCCTCTGTGACAGCGGACATTCGCAGTAACAATCCCATAGGCGTAAAGTCTGCGGACAGGCTGAAATACGGGGCTCATGGGAATAGGGATTACCTATGAGGTGGATTGTGAAACGATATTTCCTTAATCTTTGCAGCCCCGATAGGCTGGCCACCAATTTCTCAACCTATCCTTTTCATTTTTTATCTTTCAGGGAGACATCATGAGCGTACTGGTAAACAAACAGGCTCCGGATTTCGATTCAGCTGCAGTGCTGGGCGACGGCTCTATTGTCGACAGCTTCAAACTGTCCTCGCTGCGCGGTAAATACGTTGTGCTGTTTTTCTGGCCTCTGGATTTCACCTTCGTATGCCCTTCGGAAATCATCGCCCACAACAACCGCATCGCTAAATTCCGCGAGCTGGGTGTTGAAGTGGTTGGCGTTTCCATCGATTCGCAGTTCACTCACTACGCATGGCGCAGCACCCCGGTAGAGAAGGGTGGCATCGGCGAAGTCGAGTTCACCATGGTCGCTGACGTGAAGCACGAAATCACCCGCGCTTACGGCATCGAGCACGATGCAGGTGTTGCACTGCGTGCATCGTTCCTGATCGACCGTGAAGGTGTTGTTCAGCATCAGGTCGTTAACAACCTGCCGCTGGGCCGTGATGTTGAAGACATGATCCGTCTGGTTGAAGCGCTGCAGTTCACCGAAGAAAACGGCGAAGTTTGCCCAGCCGGCTGGCGTCCAGGTCAGAAAGGCATGAAAGCTGACGCTAAAGGCGTTGCTGATTACCTGGCCGAAAACGCTACCAGTCTGTAACACGTTGCTGCGGTTTCGGCCGCAGCTTCACATTTTTCAGGATTGTCGTGTTTCTGAGCCTTCCCCAAGTGCTTATCGACGATCCTTTTTATTCCAGCCGGTGCGACCACGGCGTCAATGGTCGGTCGATAGGAGTCTGTCATGTCTGATGTACGTCATTCCCGAGTAATCATTCTCGGCTCCGGCCCTGCCGGTTATAGCGCTGCGGTATATGCCGCACGTGCCAACCTCAAGCCTTTGCTGATCACCGGCATGCAGGCTGGCGGTCAGTTGACCACCACTACCGAGGTCGATAACTGGCCCGGTGATGTGCACGGCCTGACCGGCCCGGTGTTGATGGAGCGTATGCGCGAACACGCCGAGCGTTTCGAAACCGAAATCGTCTTCGATCACATCAATGCTGTAGACCTCGCTGGCAAGCCGTTCAGCCTCAAAGGCGACAGCGGCACTTACACCTGTGACGCGTTGATCATCGCGACCGGTGCCAGCGCTCGTTATCTGGGCCTGCCATCTGAAGAAGCATTCATGGGCAAAGGCGTGTCGGCATGCGCTACCTGCGACGGGTTCTTCTATCGCAACAAGCCAGTCGCCGTAGTTGGCGGTGGTAACACTGCCGTTGAAGAGGCTCTGTACCTGGCGAACATCGCCAGCAAGGTGACTCTGGTTCACCGTCGCGAGACGTTCCGCGCCGAAAAGATCCTGATCGACAAGCTGCATGCGCGGGTTGCCGAAGGCAAGATCGAACTCAAGCTGAACGCCACGTTGGACGAAGTCCTGGGCGACAACATGGGCGTGACGGGTGCACGGTTGAAAAACAACGACGGCAGCACTTCAGAGCTGACAGTGGATGGCGTGTTCATCGCGATCGGCCACACACCGAACACTTCGCTGTTCGAAGGCCAGCTGGCACTGAAAGACGGCTACATGGTGGTGCAGGGTGGCCGCGAAGGTAATGCAACGGCTACCAGCGTTGAAGGTGTATTTGCTGCAGGCGACGTGGCTGACCACGTTTATCGTCAGGCGATCACTTCTGCTGGCGCAGGCTGCATGGCTGCACTGGATGCAGAGCGCTATCTGGATGGCCTGGCGAACGCATCGTTCTGATAGCGTTTGTATGGCGATAAAAAACCGGCTCAGGCCGGTTTTTTTATGGGTGCTGTGTATCTATCTGTAGGAGCTGCCGAAGGCTGCGAGACGATCTCCGTCATTCGCAGCCTTCGGCAGCTCCTACAAAATGTGTGTCGGTCAGGCCTTGCGCTTCAGCGGCTCACCGGCAAACTTCACACCCGCCAGCCCATGGGCGATCAGCGCGCGGATATTACCGTGGTCGCTGGCTTCAGGTGTGGCGACTACCGAACGGTAGTGCTCGCCGAAAGCCAGCAGCGCATGTTTGTCACTAAGGCCTTCCAGCAACGCCAGACCCAGCGTCTTGCAGGAACCCTCGTTCTGGCCAGCAGCATTTTCCACACCACCGTTGGTGAACGCCTGGGGCTGGTATTCATAGCCAGCGGCAATGAATGCCAGGGTGTCAGCGAAGAGATGTTCGCCGCTGTCGAGGCTGGCGCGCAGGGTGTTCAGATCAGTCATGCTTGGTTTCCTTGGCAAACGTCGCTTGTTGCTCGACGCTGGCTTCTTTCTGGTATTGGGCTTTCCACTCGCTGTAAGGCATGCCGTAAACGACTTCGCGAGCGTCATCGAGGCTGATCTCAATGTGTTTTTCGTCTGCGGCTGCCTTGTACCATTTGGACAGGCAGTTACGGCAGAAGCCGGACAGGTTCATCAAATCGATATTCTGCACATCCTTGCGGCTGTCCAGATGGGCGACCAGTCTGCGAAAAGCAGCGGCTTCGAGTTCAAGGCGTTCTTGGTCAGTCATGGTATTCCTGCCACGTTGAATGAGGGGAGCGATGCAGGGTAGCTGCGGCTACCCGAGTGATCTTCAAATCCCTTTTTTAAGGTGTCGGCCGCCGTTAACGACCACGCTGCTTCCCGTGCTGTACTGCGTATTCAGCAGATAGAACACCGCATCGATCAACGGCTGTGAGCCCGGCTCGAATTCCAGCAGGGCCTTCTTGAGTGCCTGATTCCGATAAGCCTCGTCGCTGTTTTCCTTGAGGATCAGCAAGCCAGGCAGGATGGCGTTTACCCGAATGTCCGGCGCGAACTTTTCAGCGAAGGACAGCACCATGTTCTGCAGCGCAACTTTTGTGGCCGCATAGGCAATGTGGCTCTTGCTGCCGCGCGATGAGGTTTCATCGCAGATATGGATGATGTCCGACTTTTTGCTCTTGGCCAGAAGCGCCGCCAACTCGTGGTTCAAGTGATAAGGCGCTTCTACATGGAGTTTGAACATGGTGTTCAAATTGTCGACGCTGTCATCAAGCCACAGCGAGGCGTTATGGATGACGGCTCTAAGCCCTGAATAATTGGTTTTCAGGTACTCGACAAGCGCCATGCGGTCTTCTGAGCGCAGCAGATCTGTCTGAAAGGAGACAATATTCGGGTGCTCGGCGGTGTGCGCAATGCTGCGGCTGGCGTTGACAACGAAATGGCCCGCTTTGGCCAGCTCGATCGCCAGCTCAAGCCCTACCCGCTGACTGGCCCCGGTAATCAGGATTGGATTATTCATTTAGCGACTGTTCAGCTTTGCTGGATGCATGCGTTCGGGGATGTCCCCACGAGAGCGCATAGCATACCGAAGTTTGTCGCGGCAGGGGCATTGCGGACCAGGCAGCCTGTAGCGGCCCGGTCGCTGCCTGGTCAGTTGCTGCGTACAGACTCGGGTTGTGGCTGTTCTGGCGTCGGTGCCGGGTTTAGCCAGCCTGCCAACAAGTGGGTCGACAACGGGATAAACCAGAAAACCATCAGCGGCGTGAGTATCAGCGTGCTGATCATGATGCGTGGAACCAGTTGCAGATCGTTGAGCAGCGGGCCGAGCACGAAGTTGAACAGGAGCGAGACCGGGAAGAACGCGAGCCAGATCGCAACCGCCTGTTTCCAGCGCGGCGGACGTTGGCCGACAGAGCCGAACCAGCCATCGATACCACTGACGCGGTGTTCCGAAGGTTGTGCGAATAAGCCGCTGCCACGCACCAACCAAGAGCTTCGTGACTCGGAATGCTCCCAGGCGTGCATGGTTTCAGCGTTGGCGAAACGGAAAATAATCTGGAATTCATCGTCTCCGGGAGGCGGAGCAAGCACGCCTGAACCCAGATAACCGGGGAAGTCGGTGGCCAGTCGTTCGCCTTCATGCAGCCAGGCGATCAGTTCCTGATAGCGACCATGGGCGACGCGACGCGCAACCAGCAAGGTGACAGGGGTGGTAGACATTATGTATCTCCGATAAACGAGTGAGATTCCCGGGTAAGGAAGTCACATGACGCAGCACCGGGGTGTTGGGCGGCGTCAGCTTCGTTGTTAAAGCAAGCAAGGATTATTCCTGAAATCGGTAAATAAGCCATAGGCCATCTGCAAATCACTGATGAATAGCCGATTTTGGTCGTGGTTTTTGACGAAATACCCATTTTGCAGGCGTACAATGCGCCGATTGTTTCCACGCGATCCTTGTCATGACTGAATCCCCTATCAGCCTGGAGTCGTCTACCGGCCTCAAGCAAGAAGAGCTCTTCCCCATTCGTGAAGTGGCGCGCATCACGGGTATCAACCCAGTCACGTTGCGTGCCTGGGAGCGCCGCTACGGCTTGATTCAGCCCACCCGCACCGAAAGCGGTCATCGCCTGTATTCGCAAGCTGACATTGATGATGTGCGCAGCATTCTTGGCTGGATCGAGCGTGGCGTTGCAGTCAGCAAGGTCGGCAAGATTCTGGCAAAGACCAACGACGTTCGGCTGCAGGCATCGGCGCTCGACAGCGATGTTCTGCCGGGCGACTGGGCGCAACTTCAGCAGCAGATAAAGCATGCGGTAGGGATGTTCGACGAGTCTCGGCTGGAGCAGCTTTATGGACGAGTGTTTTCCAGCTACCCGATGACGGTGGTGTTTGAAGAGATTTTTCTGCCTGTCTGGCGTGAATTACTGCTTCATCATGATCAGTTCGGTCAGCTCAGCGAATGGCTGTTTCTGGACAGCTTCCTGCGAGCGCGAGCCTTACAGCGTCTGCACTTCAGCCGCAGCTCGGCTGAGCACAAGGTTCTCGTTGCTGCGGTACCTGGCCATTGCCGGGAGCTGGAATTGTGGGTCGCTGGCTTATTGATCGGCAGCCCGGATCTGGATATTCAGGTGCTCGCCCTGGGCCAGCCGCTGGAAGAACTGACACTGGTGTGCGGCAAAGTCGAGCCATTGGCAGTGGTGCTCTACAGCAACCATCCGCCTGCCGTCGACTTTTCCCACCGTCTAAAGCGTCTTGCTCTGGCGCTGGATTGCCCGCTGTTGCTTGCCGGTGAAGGTGCTGATCTTGCCCGTGAACTGCTCGAGGGGTCGCCGGTTGCGTGTATTGGTAGCGAAGGGCGTTCCATGCGGCGCGGGCTGCAGCTGTTTCTGAAGGGGCGTCTGGACAGCTGAGCCTTTCGAACTCAGCGATGCATTGTCGGGTAGATCTTGCGATGCTGCTGGAGGATGTACTGACGCAGCCGCTCGGTGTCTTCCTTGTTCTGGTCGTTCAGACGGTAGGCCGCCAATCCTGACTCGGTAAGGCGCTCGAACGTGCCCCGCATGGCGATCGGCGCATGCCCTACTGGTGCGAACCAGGCGGTGAATAATTTCGGCGGGCGGGTGGTCTTGCGATGTTCCAGCAGCACGCCCTTGAATGAAATTTCATGCACCCACAGTGCAGTCATCGCACCTTTCTCTGTTTCCAGGGGGACCGGCTCGGGCAATGTCAGCCGCCAAGGGCGAATCCGCGGTCCTTCCTCGAAAATGGACGGCGCGCCCAGTTCCAGATGGAGCGCGTGGAATTCGTCCTCCACCAGATGCAGCGGAAAGGTCATCTGCTGGTTATCGAATTGAGCCTGAATCGTCACCTGCTCGTGTGCCGCAAGCCGTGTCAACAAATCCTGGATTTGCCTTCCGCCGTTCACAGTCAAGCTACGTGTCGCATCTCGCACGTTCAGCTTGGGGTTGTGTTGCATGTTCTGGATGAAATCCAGCTCAGCCTGAGTCAGTAAAGATTCATGGGACATGATGGAGCTCGAAGGAACCCGTTATTGAAAAAGCAGACCATAAATTCAACAATTTGTTTCGCCCGTCTGTCATTTTTTCAATGACGCTATTTCTTCACGGGCCTGTTTCAGTTCTGCTTCCAGCTCCACTACGCGCTGTTCAGCTTCGATCTGTTGCGTGACGTTCTTCTGGATACCAATGAAATAAGTCAGTTGATCAGCTTCGTTGAAAACGGGAGTGATCGATAACTCATTCCAGAACAGGCTGCCGTCCTTGCGATAGTTGCGCAGGATCTGGCGGCACGGCTGTTTGTTGATCAGCGCTTCGCGGATCAGGTCCAGTGCGGCTTGCTGGCGATCATCGCCCTGCATGAAACGGCAATCCTGATACAGGATATCGTCCACTGCGTAACCCGTCAGCGTCTCGAATGCCTTGTTGGCATAAATGAGGATATTGTCCTCGCCTTCCTGCTCGGCGACGACAATGCCGTCATTGGAGGCATCAACTACCAGTTGCAGCAGTTTTGCGTTGATCATGAAAGGTATCCGGAGCAAAGAAGCAAAGCCAGCATTCTAGGTCATGCGGCCACTTGGGGCATAATGCCAAACGTTTTTTACGTTGCTACAGGATGATTCATGAAAGTCGCCATTATTTCCGGTTCAGTCTATGGATCGGCTGAAGAAGTCGCCCGCCATGCCGGGAAGATCCTGCGTGATGCCGGTTTTGAGGTCCTGCACAATCCTCGTGTGAGCCTTGCCGAGTTGCAGGCATTTGAGCCGCAAGCCCTGCTGGGCGTGACATCGACTACCGGCATGGGCGAATTGCCCGATAACATTCAGGCGCTCTATTCGCAGATTCGCGATGTATTGCCCGCTGCCTGGCGTGGTTTGCCGGGTGGTGTTATTGCCTTGGGAGATGCCAGCTACGGGGACACTTTCTGCGGTGGCGGCGAGTTGATCCGCGAATTGTTTGCCGAGTTGGGCGTGACCGAAGTTCAGGAGATGCTGCGTCTGGATGGCAGTGAGAGCGTCACTCCGGAAACCGACGCGGAGCCCTGGCTTGCAGCGTTTATTGAGCTTTTGCGCGCCTGATCTCATAAGCATTGCCGAGACACAACTGGCCACCTTGCGGCAAATCATCCCCCTGCGTTATTGCGCATTATTCAGCATCGGTTGTGTTGATTGTGGCGGGTGCAAGGGAGGACGACACTGACGGCCCGCAACCTTTTGCCGGAGTCGATCATGAGTCATGCCATACGTTTTGAGGACAAGGTAGTCATCGTCACGGGGGCCGGTGGCGGCCTTGGACGTGCTCACGCGCTGCTGTTTGCCCGCCATGGTGCGCGGGTTGTGGTTAACGACCTCGGCGGTTCTGCCCATGGCGAGGGTGCCAATGCCTCGGCAGCTGACCGCGTCGTGGCTGAAATTCGTGAAGCGGGTGGCACTGCGATCGCTAACCACGATTCGGTGACCGATGGCGACAAGATCGTCCAGCATGCTCTGGATGTTTTCGGGCGCGTCGATGTTCTGGTGAATAACGCCGGGATCCTGCGCGACAAGTCCTTCGCCAAAATGGACGACGCCGATTGGGATCTGGTTTACCGGGTGCATGTCGAAGGTGCTTATAAAGTCACCCATGCCGCCTGGCCGCATCTGCGGGAGCAAAACTATGGCAGGGTGATTTTCACATCCTCCACGTCCGGTATTTACGGCAACTTTGGTCAGGCGAACTATGCGATGGCAAAACTCGGCCTGTACGGGCTGACGCGCACCCTGGCGCTGGAGGGGCGCAAGAACAATATTCTGGTCAATGCCATCGCACCAACCGGCGGCACCCGTATGACCGAAGGGCTGCTGCCACCGCAGGTGTTCGAGTTACTCAAGCCAGAACTCGTCAGCCCCTTGGTGGTGTACCTGGGCAGTGACCACTGTGATGAAACGGCTGGTTTGTTTGAAGTCGGTGGCGGCTGGATTGGTAAGGTCCGTTGGGAGCGAAGCCTCGGCGCAGACTTTGACCCACGCGCAGGCTTCAGCCCTGAAGATGTCGCGAGTCAGTGGCAAGCGATTAACGATTTCACTGACGCAGTACACCCTAAGGACAATGTCGAAGCGCTCAAGGAAATGATGGCCAATCTGCAAAAATATACCGTGTGATGCCATTGCGCTGTGTGGGAATTGAAGCCGGTCAGATTTGTGTGACCGGCTTTACTTGTAGGATTGTTACTGTTCAATATGTAGGCCTCGTCTAATTATCCGCAAAAGTTGTGGGTGTTGACGGTTTTCAATCAAGAAAATAGTTCGCGTTCCGATAGTTCAGAGAATGGACCATCGAGGATGAATAGCATGGAAGGCCTTTACGCCAATCTTGAAATAGTCAGAAGCCGTATTGAGCACTACAAAGCTGAGCCTGATAAACAGTTCAGAGGGGATTCAGGGTTTACCCTGGAGGAAGAGGCTGTTTTTCAAAAGATTCGTCAGTACTGGGCGGATAAAACCATACCCGACGATGAGAAACTTCGTGGCTTTGAGATGGACCTGGCTGAATTTGATCCGCGCAATACGACGTTTATAGAGCTACGCAAGATATCACTGGGGCTTGAGGCGCTGGGGTTAATTGACACCACCACCGGCAGCGTCCTCTCGATGGTTGATCTGGAGTTCGATACCGCGGGCAATCAAATCAACACGCATAAAAAAGTGGATGTATTTGATTATTTTGATGGGCAACTGAAATTTCTCAAAGGCTATATAGCCGAAGGGCATGACTTTGCAAATGAAACGTTGATCAAGCTTAATACTGGCATCACTGTGATGTTAGCGCTTGAGGCGCGAGCGCAGGCAGCGCGAGGGCAGTTTCTCGTTAATACGACGGCGTGACGCCTGACCTGAACGGATATCCTGGTTCAGGTCAGAGCGCAAAAATTATAGGGGAATTGTGTAGTTGCCTTTATACGACACCGCTTGCGTACTCTCTCTGTTGTCCAGGATTAAGCGAAATGTACCGTTTCCCAGTTTTCGGTAGGGATCATATTCTTTCCTGACAACGGTTCTCCATGCCCCACCCACAAGCTTTTCCACCGTCAACGGCCAGCGCATTCCGCTTTGGGTTCTCAGCACAAACCCATGCGATGCGTCCGTGCAGTTGCTGGAGGACGTATACGGTCCATGGATCACCTTGTACTCACCCGCCATTGCGGTGCCGGGCGAGAGATTCTGGCTATTCCTGAAGCACAGGTTAGAGGCCAGTGGGGGCTGCCACTCCTGGGCAAGTGAAGTGCCAGCCAGTGGTAGCAGGCTTGCAAACATTACCAACGTCAATAGCGTGTTTTTCATAAGTTACTCCTGTGATTTAAAGATATTTCGTTTAAACACACTTCTTTGTAGGGCAGGGTCTGAGATTTTTGTAGGCGCTTTCTATTCGTTGTGTAGCACATGTCTTGATTTTTAAGGACGCTCCTATTGCCCATAAAGTTTGTTGTGCTGGCCCCGATAGTTTTATTGGCACAGGAACTTATTGCAGGAGCATTGAATATGAGTATTTGGGGATATCTCCCGCCCTTTACCATCAAAGAAGTGTTTATCCGGAAGCCAGGGGCTGATCGGCCGGTTGATGTGACCCGCATGCTGGATGAAATCGGTGAGAACGGTACCGCACTCAACACGACAAGAATGGAACTGGGTCAGTTAAAGCCGTTGTTCAAGGATTTTGATCCCGAGAAAGTCAGCCCGACGAACCTCGCTAAAGTGGGTAAAACACTTTATTCCTACGGATTGATTGATAACCTGACTGCCGATTTGCTGGGGAGAGCAGCGGTTGAGTTTGATAAATATGGCAAGGCCGTAAAGCCCGATGACGAGATGAACTCGCTGGAGTTTTTTGCGAGGCACATCGATGAGATGAAAACCAAGTCTTATACGGGCGATCGGTACGCGAAAATGTTGCTACCCGATTACATACGAGCGGTGCATGTTCTCAAGTGCCTGCAACACTTTGGTTCTTCGGGAGAGGGTTTCGACAGCATTGCGCGTAAACGTCGGGAAGCGAATGGTGACATCCCCAAACAAAAACCGCTGAAGCCCATTATGTGATGGCAAAAAAAAGCCGCTGCACGGCAGCGGCTAAATAATACGCAGATCCAGGAGCTTCAAAATCAACGTGGCCGGGATGATAGTGACTGTCAGATCGCAGAAAAAGAGGGGTTTACGAGATGGAGTGTTACAGCAAGCGTAATTGTCGTTTTGCCAGCGTGAGCTACGTTCGCCGGTAATACGTCTGTCAGCGATACGGGTTTTGCCCGTCACTGTGTGTCTCCAAGGGGGGGCAATATATACCGCAATGCAGAACCATCGGACGCGTCTTATAGACACGAACCGGCGGCTCACGTGTTCTTTCATCTGGCTGGATGCCTTATGGACGTGACCGCATTATTGGAGCTGTACCATGAATGATCTTTCTGTAGCGTCGCGCTTCACGTCCCCTGCTTATGTTTCTCACTCCTCGCAAATATCTCGGCCACTGGCCCGGCTTTGCGACGCCTCAGCTCAGGCAGCCGAATTACTTTCTTCCATGCCGAGCCTGCGTCAAGCGGCACGGAGCCTCATAAGCGCGGCTCTGCTCAGGGCCGGAGTCGATTACAACCCCGATATCCTGTTCCTCAATCATCGAAATCCTGAGGGAGAGTTCTTGAGTTCGGTCTCTCTCACAGACGCGATGATTCAGACGCTTACTGACGGCGTTGATACCTTGGGCGGTGATTTCGTTGCGGTCTATACGCGCCATGACACTGTCAATGAGGCGTTTCTGGCAAGGCAGACCGATGGCGAGGGGCTTAAAGCGATATTCGCTTATACCAGTGAGCGTTTGTCTGACCACTACCTGGATTTGCTGGATGAGTTCTGGTCACAGGACATAAAAAATCCGGACTCCACCGGACCGCTTATTACCCGTCAGAAGCGTTGGGCTTCCCTGCAGGGCAAAGCCTTTTTCAGTGAGATGGAAATAAGTCACCTGAACGGAGATCTGGATGAGCAGGACAAAGCCCGTCTGGAGTGGATACTTGACCAGCCTGTAGAGGGAGGCCTGCACAGGGTTTCGTTGCTCGCGCAGGATCGTACGCCTGCCCTGTTGCACAGTACCTTTGTTATCAGCCTGGCGTCTCAGGCTGGCGAAATACTGAGTCCGGCAAATAGCACAGGGCCGGTGTTGTTGCTGACAGCCATGCACGGCGTAGAAAAATTTAGCTCGCTTTCATTGCTCAATGAAAAGCTTCACAAACGACTTTCCGACTCAGGAGAGCGCAGCGCGTTGCTCGCAGACCTCTTGTTGTCACAAGTTGACCTGTTTTCGGAGGCCTCGGACATTGAAATTCAGTACAGCCTGGCTTCCGGTGACCTGACACGCAACCTGGTAAAGGCGATGCGCGCCAAGCAAATGGATGATCTCCACTTCTTGATTAAAAACGCCGCAGGCAAAGATGTTTCGAGTTTTCTGAGCGCCGTGCACATGTCTCAGATCTTCGCCCCCTTCGACGAGGCACGGCGGCAGAGTTTTCACTTGCGCATGCAGCGCCTGCAAGCCCTGAGCACACCCCATTGGTTGAAGCACGCCAGTGATCATGAAAAGGCTGGCTATGAAGTGTTCGCCAGGGAATACCGTGACCGTGCTGAAGCTGCAAGTCAGTTGTTGGCCGGCCTGGAGTCGCTGGAGGACTATGCGTTATTAAAAATTGATGACTATATCCGCCAGCATTTGGGTTACCGCGTGGACCCTCGAAAAGTATTTATTATTGTGAAAGATAGATGGTCCTCCCCAGCAGGGGACCTGATGCCGTTCTATCGGAAATCACTGTTTGAATATGCACTGAATGGCCTGCCGTTGATTGCCGTCGAAGCGGACGCTCGCGTAGAGCTGCCCCGGGGCAGCAATCACCCACGGTTCACCTTTGAGTTCGTTAAAGAGTTGGTGGCTGATCTGGACTTACGCCATCAGTACCGGTACGAACTTGAAGCCCGTTATCGTCAACCTGATACCCAGCGGGCGCTGTTGCATCAACGCGACAGTGCATTGGCGCTGAGCACCTGGGCCGCAAAACTGCAGCACCATATTTCGGAAAAAAGTGTGGATCTGGTCTGGGCGTTGCGAGCGGATCGCCAACAGCTCGGCGCTACACGTAAAACCGGAGCCCTGGAAGTCGGTGGGGTGGGCAATCAGTTGCGCGATGTCATTGTGTTTAGCGAAGAAACCGACACTGATCAGCACTACGTGCTTTATGCTCCCGGTGCGCCTGGCGGACGCGATATTTTCGAGTTTGGCAGTTGGCTCCAGCTGTACCATGAAGTGGCGTTATGGTCGGCAACGCCAAGTGGCAGGGATTACCTCATCGCGCAATCCATGCAGGCTTCTCGAGAGGCCACTGCCGCGTTCATGCAAGCGGTCATTCTGAAACCTACCTCCTGGAAGCCAGAACATGTGCGTAGGGTTGCCAGCCAGGATTCAAACTTTCAGGACAGTATGTCCGCCTTGATAAACACCAAAATCGACTATCAACTGGCCGATTTACCGAGGGTAGTCGGAGGCGAGCGGAACACCTCTACCTATAAATATCGCCGACAACTGGCGTTATGCGAGGCCCGCATTCAGTTTTTGCAAAAGAGCTACAAGAACAGCATGCAGCTTATCTCTTATCGCCACTTCGCCCGGCTCTCGGGAGAGATTTACATCTCGAATGTGTTGAAAAGAAAGGGTGTCGATCTGGTCGTCAACACGGACACGGTGTATTTCGATTTGCATAGCCGCACTCGAAGGCTTCAACCAGATTTCGGTCCTCATACCGATCTGGTCTCTCTCACGCAGTTACTCATGAATGATTTTATCTACAACCTGGATGAGCGAGCTCCCATGTACTCGTCCACGGGGCAGGATCTGTCTGAACTCTCCATGCCGGTTATAAAAGAAGTGCTCGCCGCGCCGCTGGGAGAAAGATACATCGGGATACTCAAGGAGGAATATCGCGACCGTCAGCATCCCGATCATGCGAAGAGGAGGGCGCTATTTGCTCAACGCAGCTTTTTTGAAATGCGCCGGGACGTACTGATCACCTATCTGGAGAATGGTTTTACCGAGGCGCAGTACCAATGGGCTATCAACCTGCTTGCCACGGTATATCCGGATCACCCCGACAGTTCACGGGATCGTGAGCGAGGTGCGGGTAACAGTTCGCTTAACCAGTTATACCTCAACGGTCGCTTGATCGAAGGGGTGTACGTTTTCAAACACAATGGCACTGATGAGGCCGATTACAATCTGATTTATACGCCTAACGCGCCCGATGGCATTTGCTTCAGAGATTACCGGGTTTTTACGTCAACGCTGACTGTGCCGGGGATGGATACCTATTATTACAACCGGGTCAGTTACAAGAACCAACCCGCTGTCGGCACGCTCTTTTCGGAACTGCTGAGAAACCCGCAACAGGCATTGAAGTCGCTGACCCTTGATACAAATAACAGGATCCGTGACTTGCAGGTTCTGCATGACGCCATGATCAAACGCATGATTGAGGACGTTGATGAGCAGTCACTCAGCAAATCAGAGACCTTCACTGAGAACCTCTACACACTGGTGAAGTGGACTGGCACGATTCTGCTGCTTCCATTTCCGCCTGCTGCGCTGGCCTGGGGGCTACTCAATACTTCCATTAATCTTGCCCGGGGATACCTGGCTTATCTTGATGGAGATCGGGCGGCAGCCAGTCCATATTATGTGTGGGGCGTAATTGGGTTAGTGCTTGGCGCTTCTGGTGCAAAAGACCTCGCACAATCGACCACGGGCATGGGGTTGAAGGCACTGAGTTGGGCTGTGCGCAAATCACATCCCGATTTCGCCTAATGAATGGCTTTCCCGTGGGGTAACTGACCCAGCCGTTCGGTGAGTCGTAAGCGCTGTACCGTGTCGTCACTCAGCATCAGTGCATGCTCCAGGTCGTAGCGCTCGGCCTGCGGGCATTCCAGGCTTCGATACAGGCTTGCGCGGGCCAGGTAATCCGCGGTGGTTGCCGGGCCCAGTTCCATGACTCGGTTGGCGTCCTTGAGGGCGGCCAGGAAGTCATCGTTGATTTGATGCAGATGACGCAGGTTACGCGACATGCGCTGCAGAATGTTGATATCGGTTGCTCGCGCCATGTGTTCGGCGCGCAGTTGCATCGCAGGGCCGAATTGCCGGGCCAATAGCTCACGACAGTCCTTGGGGTAAAGCCTGCGCCCGCCACAGGGGTCCAGCAGGTGGTCAGCACCCGGGACGCGTACCAGAAAGTGGCCGGGGAAGTTCACGCCTTCAAGTTTGATCTCCAGGCGCCTGGCCAACTCCATGGCGACTAACGCCAAGCCAAGCGGCTGACCTCGACGACGTTCCACGACTTTATGCAGCAGCGCTGACTGGGGCTTTGGCGGGTTCCAGTCATCCTGAGCGAAGCCCAGCGTATTGAGTTGCCGCAGTAATGGCTGTGCCAGTTCGGATACAGGTAAGGCCGGTAGAGCTGCCCTTGTCTGGCGCAACAGATCGTCCATGAAACCTTGCATCAGTTCGGGTGTGAACGGCTGATCATGCTCGGCGGATATCCACAGCGCGGCTTCGAAAACATCGCACGGTTCTTGTTGCAGGCAGGCCAGGCAGTGTTGACGTGGTGTCATGTCGCTCTCCGAGCAGACCTTGGCAGTCATGACCTGTTTTAGACCCCCTGATGCCATTCGTCCAGTTACAAATAGGGCTGCCACGGTGTTTCCCGTCTATGTCCCGAGCGGTCCATCATTTTTTTTCGCAGCGCCTATACTCGCTTTAGAAAAAACACACCGGAGCACCGTTGATGTTCGCACTCATGCATACATCACGTGTCGAGTCGCTGCATCTGGTCGTCGACCGTGAAACCGGCCTCAAGGCAGTGATCGCGATTGATAATTGCCGTCGGGGGCCGGCGATGGGGGGCTGTCGCTATCTCTCCTATCCGGATGAAGAGAGCGCGATCGAGGATGCTATCCGCCTGGCCAGAACCATGAGCTACAAAGCAGTGCTTGCCGGTTTGCCGTTAGGGGGTGGAAAAGCAGTCATCATGCGACCTGCGCACTTGCCCAGCCGTGCGGCTTTATTTGAAGCGTTCGGGCGTTTTATCGAAAGTCTCAACGGGCGCTATATCACGGCCCTGGACAGTGGCACCTCCAGCGCCGATATGGACTGT
The DNA here is from genome assembly GCF_022790535.1 of Pseudomonas maioricensis. Taxonomy (GTDB): domain Bacteria; phylum Pseudomonadota; class Gammaproteobacteria; order Pseudomonadales; family Pseudomonadaceae; genus Aquipseudomonas; species Aquipseudomonas maioricensis. The sequence continues at coordinate 347,923 of NZ_LOHG01000004.1, read as the reverse complement.
ATCGCGCTGCATACCCGGCATGTCACCAGCACCAGCGAATCAGGTGATCCTTCATCGCACACGGCTATGGGCGTTTATGCCGGGATTCGAACCACAGCGATGGCCCGGTTGGGGAGCGATAACCTCGAAGGTTTGCGGGTGGCGATACAGGGCTTGGGTAATGTGGGCTATGCGTTGGCTGAGCAACTGCATGCTGCCGGTGCCGACTTGTTGGTCAGCGATCTCGATCAAGGGCGTGTGCAACTGGCCATGGAGCAGTTCGGCGCTCATCCGATTGCGTGTGAAGCGTTGCTCAGCACACCGTGCGACATTCTCGCACCCTGCGGGGTTGGCAGTGTGCTCAACAGTCAGACGGTGGCTCAACTGCGCTGTGCTGCCGTGGCTGGCGGGGCCAGCAATCAGCTCAGCAGTTTGCAGGTGGCTGATCAACTGGAAGCGCGCGGCATTCTTTATGCTCCCGATTACGTGATCAATTCTGGCGGGCTCATTTACGTTGCCCTGCAGCACACAGGGGAAAGTCCCGGCACCATCACGGGACATCTTTCGCGCATTGGTCAACGATTGACCGAAGTGTATGCGCATGCCCAAGCCGAAAAACGTTCCCCCGCGCGCGTGGCAGATATGTTGGCTGAACAGTTGTTGAAGGTGGGGGAGGGCGCGTGATTTGTATGCCACGAACCATGGCCCTCATGCGCATTTCTGTAGGAGCTGCCGAAGGCTGCGAAGCATTAAGTGCTGACACGCCGCCATCGCAGCCTTCGGCAGCTCCTACAGGTTCAGTGTTTGCAGCGCTACATCAAGGCGCCGTGAACACCGGTAAGGTGACTGTACATTCAACAATTTGCATCGTCAGCTATACCGCCTCCACGGATAAACCCGGCCCCACGTTACTGTGCGAGGGATGATCGTAAGGCCTACTTCAGCACCGTAAGCAACGGCGAATACTGCTTTACTTGCGCGCCAACCGGTTTTGATAGCGCTTGTAGCGCCCGCTGCGTATCGCGCAAATCATAAAGCCCGGTTACCCGCTTCTGCCCCAGCGCATCGTCACCGATCACTATCCAGCCACGCTGATATTTGCGTAATTGCTCAACGACTTCGAGCACCGTGGCGTTCTCGAAGAACTGCTGGCCGCTGACCCAGGTGGCCACGTCGTCGGGTGCGACCATGCTTTGCTGAGCGCCGCCTTGGGCGGCATCAAGCCACAGTCGTTGGCCTGCGCCAAGACGGTATGGCGTACCGCTGGAGTTGACCCCGACGGCACCTTCCCGGACCTCGACTTTTATGCCGGCATCACTGCGTGCAACATCGAAAGAGGTGCCCAGCACCCGGATGACTACGTTATCGGCATCGACCTGAAACGGCCGTCGTGCGTCATGCACCACATCAAACAGCGCTTCGCCGCTGCGCAAGGTGATCTGTCGGGTGTCACCACTGTAGTTCACATCCACTGCACTGCGCGCGGCCAACGTCAACTGGCTGCCGTCCGCCAATTGCACGACACGGGTTTCGCCTGTGCCGGTGTGATAGTCCGCCTGCCAGTCCGGATGGTTCAGCCATGCGGCGCCCAGAGCGATCACGCAGACGCAGGCCGCTGCAAGCATTGACCGGTTACGGCGTGACGGTTTGAGTCGTGCGACTTCGGTTGGTTTCGGCCAGTGTGCTGCAGTGGACGGTTGCTCGATAGCTGACCAGGCGCGATTGACTTGAGCCCAGGCGGTGAGGTGCTCCGGGCTGGCGTTCAGCCAGTGATCGAACTCCTCGAAGCGCTCGGGTTCAGCCTGCAGATCCAGTAACCAATCACTGGCCTGTTCCAGGCTGGCTGTGGAAGGCGTCAACTCATGCACGTGGGCGCTCCTTGCGTTGAGTCGTCTGCGCTGACGGTTCAACTTCGATACTGGAGGCCAGCTGAACCACAGCGTCACGCACCAGGCGGTGGGTCATAGACAGCGAGATGTTCAGGTAGCTGGCGATTTGCTGCAGAGTATAACCACCCAGCCGGTGCATCTCGACGGCGATGCGCATTTGTTCAGGTAGGTCAGCGAACGTCGCTGCGACCCGGCTGATGTCAGCCTGGTGCAAAAACTGTTGTTCTGGGGACTGCAGCTGACCGGGTTGCATCCACTGCGGCGGGCTCTGATGCTGTCGGCTCTCGCTGTTTTGTCGGCGCATGGCATCCAGGGCCAGATTGCGCACAATACGATAGAGATAAGCTGCAGGCTGTTCCAGAGCTGTGCTGGTCGGCTCGCTGAAACGCAAGAAGGCATCCTGCACGACATCCTCTGCGCTCGCGCGATCACCCAACACACCTTTGGCGTAGTTGATCAGCGCGGGGCGATGGGCGAGATAGAGGCTAAGCCTGGCGGCTTGATCGGGCACGGCAAAACGCTCTGAAAAGCAAAATTCGCCGCCCATGGCAGCCACCAAAAATGTGCTGGCGAGGCTAACATGGATGAGACTGCTTCTCAATTGCTTTGATGTTGACGCGCCATCTGATCGAACAAAGTCTTTCAGAGAAACCGCTATCGCTACTTGGCGTTACTAGTGAGTTGTCATCAAACAATGCAAATCACTAAATTGAAATGCACTTTATGTAGGAGTGAGCTTGCTCGCGATAGCACTTGGTCAGACGATGATTTTTCAACAGCTTTACTGCTATCGCGAGCAAGCTCACTCCTACATATCCAGTGTTCGCTGCACTGCTGTTCAGCCTTCCTGACCCAGTTCAGCCAGTGCACCCGCGTTGTTCTTGAACGCAGCGGCAAAGACGACACGGTTCTTGGCCATGAAGATACTGGTGTCTTCAGCCTGTTTTTCGGTGAGGCCCGCCACGTTCTTCATCAGAATCTCGGTCAGCGACTCTGCCAGTTCGAGCATCTGGTCGTGTGCATCGGCGAGTTTACGATCCACGAATGTAGTCTCCAAGTCGCGGGTACTGCGATATAGGGTTTCAACAGCCATGTCAGGCCTCGTAATCAGGTGCAGTATTGGAGGGGAACGCCCCCGGTGTGCGTGTGAAGCAGAGCAGATGAACCAGCCGATCTGCTCTGCCGCATAATCGGTTAAGCTAATACTGGTTGTTTATACAGTGCCAAGCATAAGCCAACCGTTCTGAATTGAATAGTGGCTAACCCGCATCTTTTTTACTCTTCTTGTGTGCCTTGCGACAACCCGCCGCGCTCTTAAGTCTGGCAAATGGCCTCGTTCCTGCTTGAGAATCACGCACGGCAACGCTTCACGCACAAAGCGGCATTATGTTGACCTGGTAGTGTTGCTCAATTTTTGTACAGGATGAGTTAGAGATGTCAGAACTGAAATGGGCTGAAAAGCTACGCAAAACCCTTCACGACCAAGCGGATTCGCTTGGCAACCTATGCGTAGAGGCTTTCCATTACCTGGCTCTTTTCGGGATTGGGGCGATCACTGCTTACGGTGCAATTTTGGCCTTCATAGAAATGATAGGTAAAGGCAGTGTCAGCGTTGATGACATTCTGCTGCTATTTATCTACCTCGAACTCGGGGCGATGGTGGGTATCTATTTCAAGACCAACCACATGCCCATCAGGTTCTTGATATACGTGGCAATCACTGCCCTGACGCGGTTGTTGATCAGCGACGTTTCTCACCATGCTCCGCCGGATCTGGGCATCATCTACCTGTGTGGCGGGATTCTGCTGCTGGCGTTTGCGATTCTGGTGGTGCGATTTGCTTCGTCACGCTTTCCGTCGGTGAAGGACAAAACGGAAAGCTGAGCATTCGGTGGGGTGTGTATCGATGACTCTACGGTGGGAGCGAATGGGCCAGAGCAGGCTCAAGAGGTGTGTCGTATGAGAAGACCCCCTCGCGAATCAATTCGCTCCCACAGGGTTCTATGGAGAAGTACGAGATTACTCAGGCCCGCTGGAGGTTATCGACAGTAGGGCCTGAGGTGCTGTTGAAGTGAAGGATGCCGCCATCGAAACAGCGATGGCTCTGCATCAAATCCCCACCGACACGGTCGGGCGGGTGGCCAGCAGGTTGGCTAGCTTCGAGGGCGGGGGCGCGAGGCGTTTCACGTCGCCGTCGGTCATGGCCGCCAGAATCTTGATTGCGCTGTGACCTTCTTCGATCGCGATGCCGAATTGCACGCTTTCAATCAGTCGTTGCAAGCGCTTGGGGTCATTGCGCTGGGCTGCGCTGATCAAGCGTTTGGCGACCACGCCAGTCGAGTTGGACAACGTCAGCATGATGCTGCCGTCGAGGCCTTGAATGCTCAGGTTCACCCGATAGTCAGGATGGAAAGCATCGGTAATCTGCTGAAAAGGATTATCCATTTTCGGTACCTGCCAGTTGGGTCTGCATAAATTGACTGGGGGTTTGTCCCTTTAGTTCTCGACAATTAAGTGAATAATCGGAAAAAGATCCTGCGCTTGCCGTTGTTACAGAATGATGGCATCTTCCGCGTTAATGATAATTTTTCGTGTTTAAGAAGCATTGCCGCATGCGCGACATTCCTGCATCCGATGACGACTTGATCCATCGTCATCGGCAATTTACTGAGCTCTACAGCGACCATCACTCCTGGTTGCATGGATGGCTGCGTAAAAAACTGGGTTGCTCGCAGCGAGCTGCCGATCTTGCTCATGACGCTTTCATCCGTGTGTTGACGCTTGCCGAGCCGCAAAACCTCAAAGAGCCTCGTGCATTTTTGACGACTACTGCCACGCGTCTGCTGATCGATGGCGCCCGACGTCGCAAGATCGAACAGGCTTACCTGGACGCTCTTGCTCTGGGTGCTGACGAAGCCAATATTCCCAGCCCCGAAGCGATTCACAGCGCATTGCAGATACTCGAAAAAATCTCCCGGATGCTGGAAGGACTGCCCGCCAAGCCACGTGAAGCGTTTTTGCTCAACCGTCTGGACGGCTTGAGTTACAACGAAATCGCCACGGTGTTGGGTGTGTCCGCCAGCATGGTCAAGCAGTACATGGCCAGCGTGCTGGTGCATTGCTATAAAACTCTGCACGGTTCGGGCCACTTGTCATGAATGCGGAGCACGAACCGTCGGAGTCGATGATCGGGCAGGCCGCGCAGTGGTTGGCGTTGCTGCATGATGATGCCGTCAGCAGTGCTGATCGGCAGGCATTCAACGCCTGGCGCCACGCCGATCCACGGCACGCACTGGCCTTTACCCGCATGCAGGCGGTAATGGGCAGTTTCGAACAGTTGCCTGCCAAGCCCGCCAGAAAGGCATTGGGCAAGGTTTTTCCGCCCGCAAAAGGCAAGATTTCGCCGCGACCGTTGCAAGCCATTGCATTGTTGGGCGTGCTGTTTTTTGGCTGGTTAGGTGCCAATGAGGCGCCGGTGTGGCTGGCCGATGAGCGCACTAATACCGGAGAACGGCGAGACATATTGCTGACCGACGGTAGCGAGTTGCGGCTCAATAGCGGCTCTGCACTTGACGTGGAATTCGACGAACGGCGGCGTGTCATTGAGCTGTATCGCGGCGAAATGTGGGTGCAGGTGGCAAAAGACCAGCAGCGCCCATTCGTGGTCAAGACCAGTCAAGGCACCATAACGGCGCTGGGTACGCGCTTTGTGGTGCGTAAAGGGCAGGACGGTTCGGTTCAGGTCAGCGTGCTTGAATCGGCAGTCGCCGCCAATGCTGATCGGTTGACTGACGTTCGGGTTAACACGGGCCAGCGGGCCACGCTCATGGATGGCGTTGTACAGGCACCTAACGCCATTGGTAACGACGACCCGGCTGCCTGGACTCGAGGCTTGCTCAAGGCGAATGACCGGCCACTCGGCGAAGTGCTGCAAGCGCTCGGAGCCTACCGGCGTGGCGTTTTGCAGTTCGATGAGCAGGCCATGCAGGGGATTCGGGTTTCCGGCGTATTCCGTCTGGACGACACCGACGCGGCCCTTGCCACACTGGCCGACAACCTGCCGATCAAGGTTGAGCACTTTACCCCGCTGTTCGTCAGGGTAAAGCCAGCCAATTAAGCGTTGTATACGCCTTTGGCTATCGGAACGAAAAAGGGCGGGCCTGTTTAACAGGCCCGCCCTTTGTCCAACGTCGTCAATTAACTGAGGTCAGCGTGGTTCAACCCAGTTGAGCAACGCTTTTTTCCTGTTCCTTTTCCAGAAACTCTTCCTGCAACAGAGCGTCGGGGTTTTCCGATTCAATCGTAGTGTCGTCAACGATTGGGGCACCTGCGCGTTTTTTGCGCAATTTGCCGAATAAGTGTTCAAGAGCGTGATCAAGTTTTACCGCGGCACCATCCACTGCCTGATCCAGGGTGTCTGCCTTGTGAGTGACCGAGATAGGCTGGTGACCCTTTGGACGGGCTTCCATCTGGCAGCGCATGTCATGCGGGCCCGGCTTGTCACCGTTTTCATCGCGGATGTGGACTTCAATGCGAGTCAGATCCTCTTCGTAACGTTCGAGCGTGCTTTCTACAGTGGTACGGACCCACTCCTCCAGTCGGATACTGCTTTCGATGTGGTTATCGCAATTGACCTGGATTTGCATAGTTGTTCCCTTCTAAGGCTTGCTCTTGTGAGATCGGACGAGCTCCTTTTCAGGAGGTTCATTTTGTCTGGCCTCAATCACAGTGTTGGCGCTTATCGAGGAACAATTCAACCCCGGCGTGAAAGAAATATTTCGCGGCAAAAAAATAAGTCTCGTGGATTTGAATGAAAATCCATCTCATTCACTGTCTGTTTTTCTTCGGTGTGCGTCATGGCTAGGAGTACCTAACTTCCATGCCAAGGATTGTCCATGTCACGCGCTGTCCATTCTCTGCAACCACTGGCTTTGGCCGTCGTCATGGCGTTTGCCGTTGCGCCGCTCCATGCTGCTGAAACCGTTTCGGCCTCGCAGGCCTCAGTACGAAATTTCTCGATACCGGCCGGCGATTTGAGCCAGGCGCTCAATAGCCTGGCCGAGCAGGCGAGTCTGGTGCTGGCCTTCGACCCGGCGCTGACCCGTGGCAAGCACAGCGCTGGCCTGCAGGGCGAATTCGATACCCAGGTCGCGCTGGCGCGTGTGCTTGCTGGCAGTGGTTTGCGGGCCACTGCGTTGTCGTCCAGTCGCTATCGTATCGAGGCTGCGCCCGAGTCGGTTGCGGGTGCGATGGAGTTGGGCGCTACAGATATCCAGGGTTCCTGGCGGGGCGAAACGGCCTCGGGACCGGTGTCCGGTTACGTGGCTACCCGCGGTCGTACCGGGACCAAGACCGACACGGCGTTGATTGAAACCCCGCAATCGATTTCGGTGGTGACCAAGGACCAGATGACCGCGCAAGGTGCCCAGAGCCTGAACCAGATCCTGCGCTACACGGCAGCGGTTGTGCCCGAAACGCGCGGTGCGACTGCTTCACGTCTGGACCAATTGAGTATCCGTGGCTTTTCGCCCGCGACTTACCTGGACGGCTTGCGCATGCCGGGCAGCCGCGATGCCTCCCCACAGAAAGACGCCTTCGACCTTGAGCGCGTTGAAGTTCTGCGTGGCCCGTCTTCAGTGCTGTACGGCCAGGCGAGCCCTAGCGGTGTGGTGAACATGGTCAGCAAGCTGCCGACCGAAACACCGCTTCATGAAATCGGCTTGACCTACGGCACCTTCAACAAGAAACGTACGACCTTCGATTTCGGTGGCCCGATCGATGATCAAGGGGTTTATTCATACCGTCTTTCCGGTTTGTACGACGATGCTGATGGCCAGGTCGAGCACACCGAAACCCGTCGTCAGTCCATCGCCGGTGCGTTCACCTGGCGTCCGAGTGAAGATACTTCGCTGACGTTGCTGGCCAATTATCAGGCTGATCCGAAGGGGGCATCCTACGGTGCGGTGCCGGCGTTTGGCTCGGTGCTGAGAAGCCCGACGGGTCGTGACATCGATGTCGATTTTTATGATGGCGAGAAGGATGTCGAGAAAAGCGACCGCAATTACCACTCCGTCGGTTACTTGTTCGAGCACCATCTGAACGATGTCTGGACGATTCGCCAGAACGCTCGATACATACGCAGTGAAGGCCTCTATCGCAGCGTTTACAACAGCGCTCTGCAAGCAGATTTCCGCACACTCAATCGCAGTGTCATCGCGACTGATGTGAATCTTGATTCCTACACGATCGATAACCAGGTGCAGGCTAAATTTGCCACGGGGCCTTTGCAGCACACTGTGTTATTGGGTGCTGATTATCAGAACACCAGCACTGATACCAAGGCATCCGGTTTTCCCGCGACCGCAACCCTGGATATCTTCGATCCTGTCTACGGCAGTGCCGTGACGACACCTCCTTATCTCACCGACGCCACAGGCCGCAGCCAGCAAAAGGGCCTCTATCTGCAAGAGCAGATGAAGTGGGACAAGTGGGTGTTCCTGGCCGGTGGCCGTTATGACTGGGCTGACAGCACCAACAGTTCGCAGAACATCGCCACCAAAGTTAAAACCAAAAGCTCAACTGAAGCCGAGGCGTTTACCGGGCGACTGGGGCTGGTTTATCTATTCGATAACGGCCTGGCACCGTACATCAGCTATTCCGAATCTTTCGAGCCACAATCGGGTACCGGCCTGGGCAACAAGCCGTTTGACCCAACCGAAGGCACGCAATACGAGCTGGGTATCAAGTACCAGCCACCGGGCAGCAACAGCTTCATTACGGCATCTGTATTCGATCTTCGTAGATCCAATGTGTTGACGCTGGATCCGGACATTACGCCTCGGTGTAACGGCAGCCGTTGTCAGGTACAGAGTGGCGAAGTGCAGTCGCGTGGCTTCGAGCTGGAAGGTAAAGCCAGCTTGAGTGACAACCTGGATATCACGGCGGCCTATGCCTATCTGGATAACCAGACGACGAAGTCGAACAATACCGTAACAGTGACGCCCGGCAGTGGTATCGCCAGTGGTGTTGCCGAGTCTGCCGAAGGCAAGACCAGCATCGCCATTCCGCGTCATACCGCTTCGGCCTGGGTTGATTACACCTTCCGTGATGGTCAGATGAAAGGCTTCGGTGTCGGCGGCGGTGCACGCTACGTCGGGGCGACGTGGGGGGATGATGCCAACTCCTTGAAAGTGCCTGGCTACACGCTGTTTGACGCAGCCGCGCACTATGACATCCCGAGTTTGTACAACCCGATGGATAACCTGCGTCTGGCGCTGAACGTTACCAACCTGGCCGATAAGGAATACGTCGCGTCCTGCAGCGGTTACGGCTGGTGCTGGTACGGCTCGCAACGCACCGTACAGGCGAGTGCGACGTATCGTTGGTAACGCGCTGATGCTTTGCCCTGACACCGCGGTCGCGAAGCAAACATTGGACTT
>NZ_LOHG01000004.1:269325-337971 GCF_022790535.1 Pseudomonas maioricensis | reverse complement strand
TACAGGTGATCTGCGTTACCCGCTAGCGGATCAAAACGCCACAGACGTCTGCACATACACCGTGCGTGGTTCGCCGACGTATTTGCCTCGGTTGTTGTCGTCAAACGAGCGGGTGAAGTACTCGTGGTTGAAGATGTTCTTCACCCCGACCGCGACGTTCAAGTCAGACAGCTGCGGGCCAAAATCGTAAGCGGCACGGGTGCTGAACAACATGTAGCCGGGGATCTTGCCAGCAGCGCCATTGGCTGTTTCTGTACGGGTGTTGGCGTTATCGGCGAATTGATCGCTCTGGTACGAACTGTCCAGATTCAGCTTCCACTGGCCTTCGGTATACGCTACGCCAAGGGTGCCTTTGTGTTTCGACGCAAACGGCACGCGGTTGCCTTTGTTCGGGCCGTCTTCGCGAATAGTCGCATCAACAAAGGCATAGGTGGCGTACACATCGAAGCCCGCCAACGCAGGGTTCAGGCCGGCCAGCGCATAGTTGACGCTGGTCTCGATCCCCTGATGACGGGTTTCACCACGGGCGATCACGCTGCTGTCGGTCTGGTTGGTTTCGTACTGGTTATCAAAGTTGATCAGGAATGCGCCGATCTCGGCACGCAGGTTGCCGTTGTCGTACCGCGTACCCAATTCCCAGGTGCGTGCTTTCTCGGGTTTGACTTCGCCCCCGGCAATGCGGCTGGACATCTGACTGTACTGCACGCTGCCGAACGAGCCTTCGGTGTTGGCATACAGGTTCCAGCTATCGGTCAGGTGATACAGCACGTTCAAAGCGGGCAGGGCGGTGTTGTAGTCGCCTTTGTATTTGAGGTTGTTGAAGTTATCGGACTGCGCTGTATCGATCCTCTCGTAGCGAATGCCCGGCGTGATGGTCCACTTGCCAATATCGATACGGTCATCAATGTAGATCGCATTGGCTTCAGTCGCGCCACGGGTATCGCGGTCGTAAGGGCTGCTGGTGGTTGGCAGCACATTGTTCACGGTGTTTTCGCGGTAGCGCAATTCGTGCCCGGCTTCGTTGATGTAGCGATAACCGACGCCGACTTCATGCCAGCTTTCGCCCAACGCAAACCCTTGGGAGAAGCGCGTCTCCAGGCCCCGTACCCAATACTCGCGAGGCGACAGCGAAACGAAGCTGCCTTGCTCCAGATAGCCGCTGCGTAACGTCTTGGTGAAGAATGTATTGGCGGTGAAAACCCGCGCATCTTCTTCGTAGCGATAACCGAAGTTGACCATGGTGCGACGGCCCCAGAACTTGTCCTTCAAGCGCGTCGACTGATAGGGATCTTCCTTGTAGGCGGCGACGTTCAGGCCGCCCGGCATATCCGCTTCGCCCTCGTAATACTGAGCCATGGCGTTAACGCTATTGGCATCGTCGATCTGGTATTTACCCTTGAGGATCAAGTCGTCGATCTGGGTATCGCTGTGCTCGCGCCAGTCGCCGCCGCGCACGCCGGTGTACAGAATCGCACCACCCAGGCCATTGTCAGCAGTGCCACCCGCCAGCACGTTACCCGTGGTCTTGAAGCCGTCGTGGCTGGAGGACGGGCTGGTTTCGGTCTGGAAACCGCCTTTGAGCGTTGGCTCATCGGGGATGGCGCGGGTCACGAAGTTGACGACCCCGCCGACGTTCTGCGGGCCGTAACGTACCGCACCGCCACCGCGGACCACGTCTACCGCATCCATGTTGCCCATGCTGATCGGCGCGAAGGACAGTTGCGGTTGACCATAAGGTGCGAAGGGCACCGGGATGCCGTCCATCAATACCGTCGATCGCGATGCCAGACGTGGGTTGAGGCCACGAATGCCGAAGTTCAGCGCCATGTCATGGCTGCCGGTGCCATTGTTTTCCGGGGCGTTGACGCCAGGAATGCGATTGAGCACTTCCCGTGCAGTGCTGGCGCCCATCCGCTCGATTTCTTCACGGCGGATCACGTCACGCGCGCCTGGGTGCTCAAAGACGTCTGTCTGTTGCGCCTCGCCCAGCCAGTCGCCGACGACGGTTGACGCGCCCAGCTCAATCGGACCATTAGCCTGTGCGCTCACCGGCTGCAAGGTGAAGCCGTTCTGCCCATCGGGATTGGCTTGCAGGCCTGTTCCTTCGAGCAGCGCTGCCAAGCCCTGTTCAGGCGTGTATTGACCTTCCAGTCCACGGCTCTGCAAACCACTGGTGACTTGCGAGCCGAAAGAAATCAGCACGCCAGCTTCGCGCCCGAACTGATTCAGTGCGTTCTCCAGCGGGCTTGGCGCAATGTGATACGTCTTGCTGTCGGCATCGACCGCATACACCAGCGGCACGCTGCACAGCGAAAGACCGGCACCAAATACGATATGCCGCAACGAGCGAGACAGGGGAGACAAACGGCTGGGGCGAACTGACATACAGGAGTCCTTGGGCGAGAGGATTAAGGTGCTTTCCCTGTCTGTCACGCGAGCTATCGAAAACGGCTCACTGGTTTTGAAAAATAATTATCAGTTTGCTGACTCGCTGCTTTCTTTCTGCAAAAGCTGGCCTCTGCAGGAGCGCCCCCGTCGTCCAGACAGCCGCGCTGTCGCGCAGCAAACACGGGCCCTGTAGGAGTGAGCTTGCTCGCGATAGCGTCAGGCCAGACAGTAATTTCTTGACAGGTCTACCGTTATCGCGAGCAAGCTCACTCCTACAGACGTCTCACTTCAACTCAGGCTGTGACCTGACGCTCAAACCCGCGCCTCAACACTCACCCAATACCGGGTAAACCGTTTGACCCGCACCGGCAACGCCACCTCCAGCAAGTCCAGAATGCGCTCGCTGTTGGCCAGTGGATAACTCCCTGAAATAAGCAGGTCAGCCACTTTCGCATCGCATTGCAGATGGCCGCGACGGTAGCGGCTCAGTTCGGCGAGGAAGTCCTGCAGACGCATGTGCGCTGCCACCAGCATGCCATCGGCCCAGGCGCCGCTGTTGGCGTCCAGCGCCTTTACCGGCTCCCATGCATTGCGGTTGAACACCACCTGCTGCGTGGCCTGTAACTGCAAGCCAGGGCCAGTGAACGTTGTCGGGTTCAACTGCACTGCGCCGCTGAATACTGCCAACTGCGTTTTACCTTCGAGCTGGCGCACGTCGAAACGGCTTGCCGCCGATATCGGGTGAATGCTGCCCTCGGCCGTGGTCAGTTTCAGCGGCCGGGGATCGTCCGCGACGGTCAGCATGATTTCGCCTTGCAGCAGCTTGATAAGGCGCTGTTCGGCATCAAAACGCAGGTCAATGGCGCTCGCCGTGTTCAGGTGGATTTCGCTGCCGTCGTCGAGCGCGATCTTGCGCCGCTCGCCCACGCCGTTGTGGTAATCGGCGAGCAACGGTTGCAGCGAAAGCTGATCGCGCAAGCCCCAGCCTGCTGCTGACCCCGCGCCCAGCAGCAAGAGCAATTTCAGCGCCTGGCGTCGACTGCTGGACCTCGGTGCATTAATGGCGGCATGCGCCAATGGCGACGAAAGCCCGCCCAAGCGCTGATTGACCCGCTGGATATGTGCCCAGGCTCGTTGGTGCTCGGTATTGCTGTTCAACCACAACTGCCAGGCCTGCTGGCGTAGCGGAGCGAGGGCACCGCTCTGCATTTCGATCAGCCAGCTCACCGCCTGCTCGGCCACTGCCGGCGCGATGTCTGACTTGTTCAGGGATTCGTTGTTCGGATTCATAGGGCGAAGTAGCAGCGCAACAGCGCCTTGCTCAGATGCCGTTTGACCGTGGCGATGGAAATGCCCAGTTGTGTGGCGATTTCACCGTGGCTGAGGCTGTCGACTTGCGACAACAGGAACGCCTGCTTGACCGCAACAGGCAGGCCATCGAGCAACTGGTCCAGCTCCAGTAATGTTTCCAGAATGATCGCTCGCTCTTCTTCCGAAGGCGCGACACATTCCGGCATCTCTGCCAGCGTCTGGTAATAGGCGCGCTCAAGGTCCTGACGGCGGTAGTGGTTGAACAATACGCGCTTTGCGATGGTGGTCAGGAATGCTCTGGGTTCGATAATCTGCGGCGTATCGCGGGCCAGCAGGACTTTGACGAATGTATCCTGAGCCAGGTCTGCAGCGCTGTGCGGGCAGCCAAGCCGACGCCGCAACCAGCCCGTCAGCCAGTTGTGATGGGCGTGATACAGGCCTTCGACAGTTTCGTTGAGCGCGTATTGGGCGAGGGGCATGACTGCTGCAGTCCGCAATGAACCATTTAATTGCGCGGATTCTGGCAGACTCTTTTGCGTATGAGAATATTTATCATTAATATTGCGTTCTGTTCGTGCGGGACGTCAAAGAATGTCCTGCTCGATAGCCTCCCGATCAGGATATCCCCATGCCGATTCAACGCTCATGTTTCACTGGGCGCTGTCCTTTACTGACGATTGCTCATTGATGAACGACGCGACGATGGACGCTCCTCAAACCCGTAAACGAACGCCTAAAGCCAAAGCTGCCGGTGTCTCCCTGACTTATCGGCTGGCGGTCACTTCGCGTATCGTGGCCGCACTGTTTGGCGGTTATCTGATCGCTGCGCTGACCAGCGTGTGCATCACCCAATGGGTGCCGATGCCCCGCGCCGATGCGGTTGTCACCGGCATGATGCTGTCATTTTTGGCCTATCTGTTGGCGGTGATCTGGTGCTTTGCGTGCCGTACGGCATGGCGGGCATGGGCAGGCATCCTGCTGCCTGCGGCCATTCTCGCGGTTGTTTTCGGTCTGGGACGGTGGTTGTCATGAAGGAAGGTTTTCGTCAGGCAATGGCCTGGCTGCACACCTGGATCGGACTGGTATTCGGCTGGCTGTTGTTCGCGATATTCCTGACCGGAACAATGTCCTACTTCAAGGACGAAATAAACCGCTGGACTCATCCGGAAATCCCGGCTCGGGTGGTCGACACCGAGGCCAGTGTCGATCGGGCCCAGGCTTATCTGCAGCAACATGCGGCGAATGCCACGCGCTGGTTTATCGATCTGCCCGATGAGCGCAAACCTGCCTTGGGGCTGATGTGGCAGACCGCAGAACAAGAGGGCAAGCGTGGCGCGTTCATGCGCAAGAGCCTGGATCCGCAAACCGGCGAAGAAATCCAGACGCGCAGCAGCATGGGCGGAGAGTTTTTCTACCGGTTCCACTTCCAGCTGCAAATGCCGCATCCCTGGGGTCGCTGGTTGTCGACCATTGCCGCCATGTTGATGTTCATTGCGTTGATCACCGGGATCATCACCCACAAGAAAATTTTCAAGGAGTTCTTCACCTTTCGTCCGCGCAAAGGTCAACGCTCCTGGCTGGACGGGCATAACGCGATTGGTGTTCTGGCGCTGCCATTTCATCTGATGATTACCTACAGCAGCCTGGTGATCTTCATGTCGCTGGTCATGCCTGCCAGCATCGTTGCCTCTTATGGCAAGGACACCCAGGCGTTTTTTGCCGATGTTTTTCCGAATACCAACACTAGTAAGACAACCGGCACGGCTGCGGCCCTGGCACCTCTTGCGCCGATCGTGCGGGCGGCTGGGCAGCAATGGCCGGACAAAGAGGTGGGTCGCCTGGTGGTCTATAACCCGGGTGATGCAGCGGCAACGGTCGTGGTGTCGCCCGGTGCTGGCAGCAGCGTCATTCATGATCCGGGTATTAACGTAGTGTTCAACGGGGTAAGTGGTGAGGTGCTGACGTTGCCGACTCAGCGTTCCGGACCATTACTGGTGTCCGGCGCGATGTACGGGCTGCACCTGGGTGAGTTTGCCGGGCCATTGTTGCGCTGGCTGTATTTCGTATTTGGTATTGCCGGGACGGCCATGATCGGCACCGGGTTGGTGATGTGGCTGGCTAAACGTCAAGTCAAACACGCCAAGACCGGCGTCTTGCCTTTTGAGCTGCGACTGGTGGAAGTGCTCAACATCGCAGGCATGGCCGGGTTGATGCTTGCCGTTGCTGCATTCTTCTGGGGGAATCGCTTGCTGCCGGTCGGGCTGGCCGAGCGCAGTGATTGGGAGATCACTCTGTTCTTCAGCGTCTGGGGCCTTTCAGTGCTGCATGCGCTGCTGCGCAAAGGCCGTCAGGCGTGGCGCGAGCAGTTGATGTTGGGTGCGGTGTTATTTGTCGGTCTGCCGCTGCTGGACATCGTCACCAGCGGCCACTACTTGCTCGCTTCAGTGCAGAAGCATGATTGGGTATTGATTGGTTTTGATCTGACAGTGTTGTTTACCGGACTCTTCATGGCTTGGGGCGCCAGGAAATTCCGCCCGCTGCGGCCGATAGCAGCTGCTGCGGTTGAAAGACATTCACCGTCGGCCCGACTTGAAAGCGAGGTTCACTGATGTTGCTGGCGACATTGCTGTGTTACGTGGGTTTTACCGCGCTCTGCCTGTCCATGACCAAACACTACGGTGAATTGCTGCACGGCAAGCTCAGCCCTGCTCGCAGCCGTTTGTTCAAGGGCGTCGGCTGGTTGTGCCTGGCGCTCTCGCTGTGGGCGGCGCTGGCTTCCACACCCTCGGGCATGGGCCTGGTGCAATGGTTTGCGGCATTGATGGGCAGTGCGCTGTTGCTGGTGTTCCTGATCCCGTTTCTGCCACGACTGGTGTTGGTGCTCGCGGCGGCAGTGGTGTTGGTCGGGCCACTGATTTTTATTAATCAGATGCTGGCGTGATGTTGCACTGTCGCGCTGTAACACTACCCTGTAGGAGCGAGCTTGCTCGCGATAGCGTCATCACGGGTGATGTATTCATCGCCTGACAGACCGAATCGCGAGCAAGCTCACTCCTACAGGGAGCAGGCGAAATGTTTCCCGGCAAACGCCAACCGGTATTCCCCCGGCGTCGCGCCCATCGCTTGCCGGAAGCGGTTGTTGAAATGGCTGGCACTGGCAAAGCCGCATTCCAGCGCTATCGCTCCAAATGCCATGTGCGTAGTACGCAGCAACTGGCGAGCGTGGTTCAGGCGCCGGGCAAGCAGGTATTGATGGGGCGGCAAACCGAAGCTTTCGCGGAACATCCTTGCGAAATGATATTCAGACAATGCGCACAGCCCGGCCAGTTGCCCGAGGCTCAGTGGTTCGGCGAGGTGAGTTTCGATGAACTCCACCAACTGTCGGCGCTGATGCGCTGCCAGGCCGCCTTTCAAACGCAAACCGTCCCGCATGCCAACCTGATCAAACAGCGCGCGGCTGAGTATTTCGTGGGCCATGCTGCTGGTCAGCAAGCGTTCCCCGGGCTCGCTCCAGTTCATCTGGATCAACTGACGAAAGCGCAGGGCCTGCTCCGGATCATCGTGAAACGTGTTCTCCCGTAATTGCAGCTCACGAGGCTCGCGGTCCAATAGAGTGATGCAGCCCAGGGCGAACTGTTCCGGGCTGATGTAAAGGTGCGCCAGACGAATTTCGCCGTTGATTACCCACGCTGACTCATGCCCGGCGGGCAGGGTGCACAGTTTGTCGGGGCTGCCTTTCTGGTCAGGCCGATCGCGACGAAACGTGCCCGTGCCGCCGTCGATGTAGCACGACAGCGTGTGATGGCTGGGGCCGTGATACTCCTGCGAGTCGTGGCGGTTGTTCCACAACGCTGCGACCAAACCATCGCCCAGCACCGCGCTCTGCTCAAGTCGAGCATGCGGTGAGCTGTTCAGGGCCTGAAAGACCTGGATGGATTCGATGGCTGGCATGGCTCGCATCCTACGCCTTACAGCACTCTCTGCCAGCCACCGCTGAAGCAAATGCGCAAGATTATGCAAATGACCGGTTCATGCTCGCCGCAGACTGATGCCTCACATTGGGAGTCGCGTCATGAACATTTCGCTTTATTTGCTTACCGTCCTGATCTGGGGCACCACCTGGATCGCGTTGAAGTTGCAGCTCGGCGAAGTGGCAATTGCGGTCTCCATCGTTTACCGATTCGGCCTCGCAGCACTGGTGTTGTTCGCGATGCTGTTGCTCAGCGGCAAGCTGCAGAAGGTCAACCAGCGCGGGCACATGCTTTGCGTTGCGCAGGGGCTGTGTCTGTTCTGCATCAACTTCATGTGTTTCCTGACCGCCAGCCAGTGGATCCCCAGCGGACTTATTGCGGTGGTGTTTTCCACTGCAACCCTGTGGAATGCCCTGAATGCACGGGTGTTCTTCAAACAGAAAGTCGCCCGCAATGTACTGGCGGGCGGCGCTCTGGGGCTGATCGGACTGGGCTGTCTGTTTTGGCCTGAACTGTCCGGGCACAGCGCCAGTCGCGAAACGTTGATGGGTCTGGGCCTCGCTTTACTGGGCACCATGTGTTTCTCGGCGGGCAATATGTTGTCGAGCATGCAGCAAAAAGCCGGTCTACGGCCGATGACTACAAACGCCTGGGGCATGTTTTACGGCGCCAGTATGCTCAGCCTGTATTGCTTGCTCAGCGGCACGCCGTTCGGGTTTGAGTGGACGACCCGTTATGTCAGTTCGTTGCTGTATCTAGTCATTCCAGGCTCTGTGATCGGCTTCACCGCCTACCTGACCCTGGTCGGCCGCATGGGCCCGGAGCGGGCAGCGTATTGCACGGTGCTGTTCCCGGTGGTGGCGCTGAACATCTCGGCTTTCGCCGAAGGCTACCAATGGACTGCCCCCGCATTGATGGGGCTGGTGTTGGTGATGCTGGGTAATGTGCTGGTGTTCAGGAAGCCCAAGGCGGTGGTGCCGGCGGGTGCGAAGCTGGCTTGAGTCGGCGGGGTCAGCTAATACGCCATCGCGAGCAAGCTCACTCCTACAGATTCACATACCTCTGTAGGAGTGAGCTTGCTCGCGATAGCGATGTTTCAAACGCCGATAAACTTCAACCCTTCCACACCTGCGGGTTCACCAGGTTCTTCGGCTTCTCACCCAGCAACGCGGCGCGCAGGTTGGTGTAGGCAAGATCCGCCATGGCCTGTCGGGTTTCGGTAGTGGCCGAGCCGATGTGTGGCAGGGTTACGGCGTTTTTCAGGCTGAACAGCGGCGACTCGCTCAGTGGTTCTTTCTCGTAGACATCCAGCCCTGCACCGCGAATGGTGCCGTTCTGCAACGCTTCGATCAGCGCTGCTTCGTCGACGATAGGGCCACGGGCGATGTTGATCAGAATTGCGCTGGACTTCATCAAGCCCAGTTCACGGCTGCTGATCAGGTGCTTGGTCTTCTCGCTCAACGGCACCACCAGGCAGACGAAGTCCGACTCGGCAAGCAGTTGATCAAGGCTACGGAATTGCGCGCCCAGTTCCTGCTCCAGCTCGGTCTTGCGGCTGTTGCCGCTGTACAGGATCGGCATGTTGAAACCCAGACGACCACGGCGCGCAACCGCCGCGCCGATGTTGCCCATACCGACGATGCCCAGCGTCTTGCCGTGAACATCCGTCCCGAACTGCGCGGCTTCAACGCTGCGCTTCCACTGACCGGCCTTGGTCCAGGCGTCGAGTTCTGCAACGCGACGTGCGCTGCTCATGATCAGGGAAAAACCCAGGTCAGCGGTGCTTTCAGTCAGCACATCCGGAGTATTGGTGAGCATGATGCCGCGCTCGTTGAAGTAGCTGACGTCGTAGTTGTCGTAACCGACGGAAATGCTCGACACCACCTCCAGCTGAGTGGCCGCTGCCAGCTGTTCGCGCCCTAGCTGTCGACCTGCGCCGATCATGCCGTGGCACTTGGGCAGCGCGTCATTGAACTGTGCATTCAGATCGCCGAGCTTCGGGTCGGGCACGATCACGTTGAAATCCTGTTCCAGCCGTTCGGCCATTTCGGGGGATACACGGCTGAAGGCAAGTACGGTCTTTTTCATGGGGTAGCTACTCTCGCACGCTTTTTATAAAGGGTTACAGATGAGTAGCACGCTAACATTCCCGTCATCGAGCCGTAAACACCGGCTGTAGGAGCTGACGAGCAGCGCGAGGCTGCGATGGCGCTGTGTCAGATAAAACGCCATCGCAGCCTCGCGCTGCTCGTCAGCTCTCCTGAAAATAAAATAACTTACTGAAGTTAAATGCCTTTTCTGTAGGAGTGAGCTTGCTCGCGATAGCGTCAGGACAGACGGTAGTTTCTCAACCGATTTACCGTTATCGCGAGCAAGCTCACTCCTACAGGTTTAATGTTTGCTTCGCGACAGCGTGGTGTCGGGGACACTTTCATTTCAGGGATCAGGCGATGGAACGCATGGCATGGGTATGCAGGTCTGCCTCATGGGCGGCCAGAATGTCCGGCAGCGAACCGCGCAGGTATTCAACCCATGTCTTGATCTTCGCATCCAGATACTGGCGCGACGGGTAGATGGCGTACAGGTTTAGCTCCTGCGAGCGGTATTCGGGCAGGACCCGTACCAGCGTGCCATTGCGCAGGCCTTCGATGGCGGAATAGATCGGTAAAATCCCCACGCCCATGCCGCTGCTGATCGCTGTCTTCATCGCGTCTGCCGAGTTGACCAGAAATGGCGAGGTATGGATGGTGACCATTTCCTGACCTTCCGGGCCGTCGAACAGCCATTTCTCCAGCGGAAACACCGGGCTGACCAGTCGCAGGCATGCGTGGTTGAGCAGGTCTGTGGGCTTGAGCGGGATGCCAAAGCTTTTGACGTACTCCGGCGATGCACACGCGATGCTGTAAGTGATGCCCAGACGTTGCGAGACAAAACCCGAGTCCGGCAGCTCACTGGCAAGCACGATGGACACGTCATAGCCTTCTTCGAGCAGATCCGGCACGCGATTGGCCATGGTCAGGTCAAAAGACACGTCCGGATGATTGCGTCGGTAGCGGGCGATTGCATCGATCACATAGTGCTGACCGACACTGGACATCGAATGCACCTTGAGCTGACCGGCAGGCCGGGCATGAGCATCGCTGGCCTCGGCTTCAGCTTCTTCCACATACCCCAGAATCTGTTCGCACCGCAGGAGATAACGCTTGCCGGCTTCTGTGAGCGCGATTCGGCGTGTGGTGCGGTTGAGCAAACGGGTTTGCAGGTGTGCTTCGAGATTTGAGACGGCGCGCGAAACGTTGGCGGTAGTCGTGTCGAGCTGAACGGCAGCAGCCGTGAAACTTCCCGCTTGCGCCACACAACTGAACGCACGCATGTTTTGCAGGGTATCCATGGGCAGTTCTCTGGAGAGATGGCAAATTGTGACACGAAGTAACTGACCCGTGTCAGCATACCTAAGGATTATCTCCGTTTCTGTAACAAAGAATCGCACTTCTCCCGGCTTATCGGCGTTCGTGGCGGACCCTAGAATCGCGGCACCTGGGTCATTTTCACCTTACGTCGGGAAGTACCGTTGTGCGTCGCATCATCAGAAGGGCCGCGCCCTTCAGTGTCTGGGCTTTAACGTTAGTCATCAGCGGCTGCATCGGAACCGGCGGGATCGCACCACAAGGCAAGGCTTTGCCTGTCGACAGCCTGGCCACCGACGCTGCAATCCGCAGCGCTGACCGGGATGCGCACTGGCCAGCCGCTCAGTGGTGGCGTGCCTATAACGATCCGCAGCTCAATCGCTGGATTGATCTGGCCGCCGCCGGTGCGCCGAGCCTGGCCATGGCTGCGGCCAGGGTGCGGCAGGCCAAAGCCATGGCGGGCCTGGCTGAATCTGCTGAGTCGTTGCACATCAATGGCGAAGCGTCGCTCAAACGTCACGATTGGGCGACGGATCAGTTTTACGGCCCCGGCGCACTCGCCAATACCACCACCTGGGACAACAATGCGTCCCTCGGGTTGAGCTACTCACTGGATTTCTGGGGGCGTGAAAGCAACGCGACCGAACAGGCCCTTGACATGGCTCACATGAGCGCTGCTCAGGCCCGTCAGGCGCAGCTCGAATTGCAGGACAACATCGTGCGCGCCTACATTCAGCTGTCGCTCGATTACGCCCAGCGCGACATCGTTGAAGCCACGCTTGCGCAGCAGCAACAGATTCTCGATCTGGCGCAGCGTCGTTTGAAGGGCGGTATTGGTACCCACTTTGAAGTCAGTCAGGCTGAAACGCCGTTGCCGGAAACCCATCGGCAAATCGACGCGCTGGATGAAGCCATTGCCCTGAGTCGCAATCAACTGGCCGCGCTTGCGGGCAAAGGCCCGGGGGAGGGCGCTAACCTCCATCGCCCGACGCTGTCCCTCACAATGGCCCTGAAATTACCTTCGGCTTTACCTGCGCAATTGCTCGGTCAGCGTCCGGACGTAGTGGCCAGCCGCTGGGCGGTCGCGGCTCAAGCGCGAGGCATTGATGTGGCGCATGCGGATTTTTATCCGAACTTCGATCTGGTCGGCAATCTGGGTTATATGGCCACTGGCGGCGGCATGCTGGAATTTCTGGCGGGTAAGAAATTCAACTACAGCGCAGGTCCTGCGGTGAGTTTGCCGATCTTCGATGGCGGGCGTTTGCGTTCGCAACTGGGGGACGCATCGGCGGGTTATGACATGGCGGTCGCACAGTACAACCAGACGCTGATAACCGCCCTCAAGAGCATTTCCGATCAGTTGATTCGCCGTGAATCCATGGACAAGCAACAGGTGTTTGTCAGTGAGTCAGTGGCCTCGGCGCAGAAGACTTACGACATCGCGATGATCGCTTATCAGCGTGGCCTGACGGATTACCTCAACGTGCTCAACGCTCAAACCTTGTTGTTTCATCAGCAGCAGATTCAACAGCAAGTCCAGGCCGCCCGTCTCACGGCTCATGCGGAACTGCTCGTGGCGTTGGGCGGTGGTCTGGGTGCGGGCAGCGATACCCCGGCCGAAGACAAAACCCAGGCGCCGAAAACTCCGGCCACGCTGGCGGTGTTTGACCGTTGAATATCTCCTGTCGGAACGCGGTCCCCCGTGGGAGCGAATTCATTCGCGATGGGTCCAGTACATCCAGCAGAGATCTATCGCCTGAAATACCGCCTTCCCGGATAAATCCGGTCCCACAAGTGCTACGTCCGGCTCATATGACGTGCAGCCGATATGCTCTCTGTAGGAGCTGCCGAAGGCTGCGAAGCGTTTTTTCAGGCATACCGCAATCGCAGCCTTCGGCAGCTCCTACAAGGTACGTGACATCTTGAACCGAATCACCCAACTCCCATGGCGCCGGGAATTCAATAGTTGGGCGCGTAGCGACGGGGTGACCTGGATCTACATCTTCAAGGTCCTGATCGCAGCCTTCCTCACTTACTGGCTGGCCCTGCGTCTGGAGTTGCCGCAGCCGCGCACGGCAATGATTACGGTGTTCATCGTCATGCAGCCGCAGAGCGGCCATGTGTTTGCCAAGAGTTTTTATCGCCTGCTCGGCACCCTGGCTGGCTCAACGGTAATGGTCGTGCTGATGGCGCTGTTCGCACAAAACTCCGAACTGTTCCTCGGCAGCCTCGCGCTGTGGGTGGGCTTCTGTTCGGCAGGCGCTGCACGTTATCGCAACTTTCGCGCCTACGGTTTTGTGTTGGCTGGCTACACCGCTGCGATGGTCGGCCTGCCTGCCTTGGCGCACCCGGAAGGCTCGTTCATGGCGGCGGTGTGGCGCGTGCTGGAAATCAGCCTCGGCATCGTTTGCTCCACTGCCGTCACCGCCGCGATCCTGCCGCAAAGCTCTGGCGCAGCGATGCGTAACGCTCTGTATTCCCGCTTCGGCATATTCGCGCGTTTCGTCGCCGATGGCCTGCGTGGTGTTAACCCTCGGGATGCATTTGAAACCGGCAACGTGCGTTTCGTCGCCGAGGCGATTGGCCTGGAAGGGCTGCGCAGCG
This sequence comes from Pseudomonas maioricensis, assembly GCF_022790535.1. Classification (GTDB taxonomy): domain Bacteria; phylum Pseudomonadota; class Gammaproteobacteria; order Pseudomonadales; family Pseudomonadaceae; genus Aquipseudomonas; species Aquipseudomonas maioricensis. Next base: position 324,290 of record NZ_LOHG01000004.1, on the reverse strand, counting down.
TGACTATCTTTGAAGACCCGCACATGCGCCGTCGCAACGGACGGCTTAACCGCCTGAACAGCGAGTTCATGGCTATCACCACGCGCTTCAACGCCTTGCATCAGCTACTCGAACGCGTGCGGGGTGATGGCGTCAGCAGGGTGCTCATTACTGCACAACCGGGCCTCGCAGCCTTGGCCGAATTGCTCGACGGTTTCGCCAATCGTTTTCTGACCCCAGAGGATGCCGCGCAACTGGTTCAGCAACTGGAAGCCTTCAAGGCTGGTTTGCCGGAGCGGGTGCGCGCCCAGCGTACGGCCCTTGAGGACATACAGCCCAGCGACGCCGAACTGCTGGATTTTCACACCGCTTATGAGTTGCTGTACCGCCTGGTCAGCGACATGCACGACTATGCACAGACCCACGCCTCACTGGCCGATCACAAACACATCCGGGAAAAGTGGGAAGAAGAGTTCCTGCCCAAAACCAGCTGGATGACGGCAGCTGCGGCAGGTATTCGCGCAACGTTCATTCTGGCGATCATGAGTGTGTATTGGGTGGCGACCGCGTGGCCCAGCGGCGCGACCATGATCCTCGTGTCGGCCGCCACAGTCGCGTTATCGTCCACTACCAACAACCCGCGCCGCATGTCGTTCCAGATGGCCTGCGGCACTTTGCTCGGGGCCGTGCTGGGCTTCATCGAAACCTTTTTCATCTTCCCGAATATCGACGGTTTCCCGTTGCTCTGCCTGTTCCTGGCTCCGGTGTTCATGCTCGGCGCATTCTTGGGTTCGCGGCCGCAGTGGTCAGGTTACGGATTGGGATTGTTGATCTTCTTCGGCATTGGCTCGGTGCCGGATAATCTGACGATCTACAACCCCTACACCTTCATCAACGACTACATCGCCATGGTCATCGGCATGCTGCTGTGTGCCGCCGCGGGCGCGATCATCCTGCCGCCTAACGCCCGCTGGATGTGGCGACAGCTGGAAGGCGATTTGCGTCGCCAGGTGGTGTTCGCCATCAGCGCGCCGCTGAATCGTCTGGGTTCCAGTTTCGAGAGCCAGACCCGCGACCTGATGCATCAAGCTTACGGGCTGGCAGCGGGCAAACCGCTGGTGCAGCGTGAGTTGTTGCACTGGATGTTCGTGGTGCTGGAAATCGGTCACGCGATTATCGAGCTGCGTCGCGAGCAGGACACCCTCCCGGTCCATCCGGCTTACGCGTCATGGCAATCCTGGCGGGTGGCGATCCGGGTGATGGGGCGCGCATTGATCCGTTTGTTTATCCAGCCGGATCACAGCAACTGGCAGCGCGCACTGGCAGCCGTCGATCACGCGATCAATCGTGTGCAGAGCAGCGACGAACCCTTCGCTCCGCACTTCGATACCTCAGTGCTGCGCCGGGTGAAGAGTTACTTGCACTTCATTCGCTCGTCACTACTGGACCCCCAATCTCCGTTGGCCGCGCATTCCCTTGAAGGGCAGCGGCGAGGACTGCTCCATGCCGCGTGAAATTGCTTTTCATGGCTTGTACATGCCAAGCGTCACGGTTTTGTTTTTGATTGCAGTGGTGCTCGCCTGGGCGCTGGACCGGCTGCTGGCGGGCTTTGATCTGTATCGGTTTTTCTGGCACCCGGCGTTGCTGCGTCTGAGCCTGTTTACCTGCATTTTCGGCGCCATGGCGCTGACTGTTTACCGTTGATTCTTGAGTAGCCCTGATGAAAAAACTCTTCAGTCTTATCGCCACGTTGCTGGTCCTGGCTCTTGCCATCTGGATTGGCCGCACCTTGTGGGTCAACTACATGGATACGCCCTGGACCCGCGATGGCCGGGTGCGCGCCGATATCATCAACGTCGCCGCCGATGTCAGCGGCACGGTGGTTGATGTGCCGGTGCGTGATAATCAGCAGGTGAAAAAAGGCGATCTGCTGATGCAGATTGATCCCGAGCATTACGAGGTGGCCGTCAAGCAGGCGCAGGCACTGGTAGCGTCACGCAAGGCCACCTGGGAGATGCGCAAGGTCAACGCCAAGCGCCGTGCCGACATGGACAACCTGGTGATCTCCACCGAAAGCCGTGACGACGCGAGCAACATCGCGGTGTCCGCTCAGGCCGATTATCAGCTGGCATTGGCCGGGCTTGAAGCTGCCGAACTGAACCTGCGCCGCACGCGGGTGCTGGCAGCGGTGGACGGCTATGTCACCAACCTGAATGTGCATCGCGGCGACTACGCGCGCATTGGCGAAGCGAAGATGGCCGTTGTCGACATGAACTCGTTCTGGGTTTATGGCTTCTTTGAAGAAACCAAGTTGCCGCATATCCGCGTCGGTGACCCTGCGGACATGCAGCTCATGAGCGGTCAGTTGCTCAAAGGTCACGTGGAAAGCATCGCTCGCGGCATCTACGACCGTGACAATCCGGAGAGTCGTGAACTGATCGCCGACGTCAACCCGACCTTCAACTGGGTGCGCCTGGCGCAACGCGTGCCGGTCCGTATCCATCTGGATGAAGTGCCCAGCGACGTGCTGCTGTCGGCGGGGACGACGTGTACGGTGATTGTGAATCCAGAGGCTGGGCGTTCCGACGGTTAACGATGACTCGGTTCAAGGCTGCACACCGAGTCGTCTGCATCGCGAGCAAGCTCAGCTCCCACAGATCTGGACCGCTTAGGTTCTGTGGGAGCAGAGCTTGCTCGCGATAGGTAACCCCGATCTATCTGGCAGATCATCTAACCCTGACGGTGCTCGACCTTGTCTGCGATGAGCTTCAGGAGAACAATCGCAGAGTCGCCTCAATCCCCAGCCTTGCCTCGTCAGCCGCTGTTTTCTGAATCGCACGGCTGAAGGTGCGTTTGGTCAGCTCTCGCTCAAGTCGCGCCTGGTTGATCCCCGCTGTCCTGCGCAGCCCGTCGAGGTTGGCAATGAAAACACCATCCTTGTCGTAGGCACCGACAATCGCGGAGGGCGGTATGTCGGTTGCGTAGTTAATCTCAACCGGAGCCAGATTCAAGCGTGGGGATTGCGGGTAGCGTGCAGCAAAGTCATTGGCATAAAGGTGATAACCGTCGAGCTTGCGCGCGTCGATCAGGTAAGTGTGACCCCCTTTGGCACCGCCATAGGTGAAGGCTCCCACGTGATCCTTGTCATAGAACACCGATGTTGAAATGCCTCTGCCATCCGGGTCCAGAGCGTCGTGGCCGCCACCAAATCCACCGCGTACGCCGGTCGCCTGATGGATGTCTTTTTGTAGATCGGCGGCCGGTGTTCGTAACTTGAAACCCTTCTTGAAGATAACCTCGGGGGCGCGGGAGTCGCCGCGAAAAACAAAACCGCGATACACCGTGATGTCGTACTGCTCAATGAGTTGCTGCGAAAAGTGTCCGTGATTTTCCACCCATAGCTGCGTGGTTTGTGGGCCTTTTTTAAAGTCAGCGTTCAGTTTCAATTCCAGCGTGCGCATTCTTGCCGAATGTTTCGAGCGCTCCAGGGCATCGATCAAAGAGGACGTCGCCGAAGGTGACAGTTTTTTTGCGTTGAGAACGACGCTGAGCTTGTGCGCAAGCTGGGTTCTGGCCAGCGCTGAAAGCCCTTTGCCGACAACTTTCAGCACCAGAGGGGCGATGACCTCCGCGAGTGCCCCAATGATGGCCGCGCGGTACAAATCAGCCGCCACTTCGGGTAGGTCTTCCAGTTCAGCCCTCACTGCATCGGTGGCTGCAGAAGCGACCCCCAGCAGGAAAGCCGCGATCAGCCTGAGCGGCACCAGGCTGACACTGACCGGCAGCGTGATACCCAGCGACAGGCCCGCCAGAAGATAGCCGCTGAACTCGAGGGCCGAGTCAGTGAGACGCTCTGCATCCGTTGAAACCAGCGTATCGATATCGGACAGCAAGCGTTGATAACTCAGGTCAAACAGGGCGTTGGCGATGTCGGGGCTTGCATGGAAGGTGATGGGAGCAACCCAGTAATACTTGGTCTCGAACCTGCGGACATATTTGACCTGGTCATTGCCGGGCTTGAGTCTCTGATACAGGGGGATGCGCGCTAATACCTTGTTGCGCAATGCGGCGTGTTTTTCGATCAGCGTTCGAAATTGATCAAAATCACGTGGTATCTCGTAGACCGATCGTTGCTGCGGTTCATTGCCAAGAAATACCAGTAAACCTTCTATTGTCTGGTCTTCAAAGTATTCAGGCGTTGGCAGAAACACAGCCCGTTCCAGCTTCACTCGCGACGTCCCCTCAAACTGCACAAGCCAGGGTTCGATCCAGCCGCTCAAGTAATCATTGGCGAGTGCAATCAGGGTCGTGGTTGAGGCTCTGTGCTCCAGATAACGACGGATGATGTTATCCAGTTCGTGTCGGGTGAGTAGCAGGGAAAGTTCTTTGACGTTAGGGCGATTGAAGTGCGCCTCGACCTCACTGATATAGCGCTCCTGCAGGTTCACCGTATCGAACAGCTCGCGCAATTCGGGCGCGAACGAAGGGGGCCAGCGGATGCGCAGTCTGGTGGCATCTTTTAGATCGTGGCGAAAAAAGTCGGTGACTATCTGGTGAAGCTCAAACGTGGCGATCTTGGGACGGGGAGGGCTGACACCGATGAGTCCGCTGTGGCGATCGTCTGTGTATTCGACATTGATCTTCATGTTGCTGGTGATCAGCGCCTTGTGCGGCTCGTGCATCGTGGAGCGCTTTACTGCTGTCCGAATGAAATCATCGATAAAAGCAAAGGGTGAAAGCAATCGGGGTTGTGAGACCGCGTCGATCAACTCGGCGAGATCATTGGCCAGATAGTCGATGTCGGCGGGGACTGTGACTGTAGTGCTCATTTGTCATTCCTTGACAGGCCGTGCGCAGTGCATCCATTGCTCTGCTTCGCGTCAGCCAAATATAGAATGCTGGTGAATACTTGTTTGTAGGACCTTTCTGCGTTGTTGCGAGGTAAACGGGCAAATCCGGATCCCACATGAAATCGCGCCGTTTTTGTAACTTCAGCTAACCAAATAACTCCGTCCTACACCCCATTCCTGCGGCGTTTTCCCTTTCTTCTGAGTGAAGTTTCCGAGAAAATCCCGAGCCCTTGCGCAGGGTGATTTCGGGCACTAGGCTGCGTCCGTCGTTGAGTATCAGCGATCGGGTTTAGCAGCCTGTCTGACTTGAATTCCAGTGCAATTACCGTCTATGGCGGCTTTGTGCGGGGCACCTTCGGGTGCGCCGGTTTATTGGATTGGGTCGCCGGTCTGCTAACCCGTATCAAAGTCGCCACCTTTGCTTGTTTAGCAGCGATCATTCGGTGGCCTAGCAGAGGCCTAATCAGATGATCAAAGTAACGCCAGATCCACCCCAACCCACGCTGGAAGAATCCCTGCTGCACGTCAGCGACCTGCTGCGTTGCGCAGCCGCCACAGCCTACGAAACCGGCGACAGCCTCAACGGCCCGAAACGCGATCTAGCCTTTTCGGTGGTGCACCTGATCGGCATGGCCAAGACTGAACTCGAACGCTCACTGGCGCGGGTTGAGTCCAGGTAACGCAACGGAATCTGTTGGCAGATTCCAGGTTTGCCCGCGACTTGTTCTGCCTGACGGCGGGTTTTCTGTGGGAGCGGAGCTTGCTCGCGATGAACGATGACACGGACTGTCAGAACTACCGCAGCGCCTTAATCGCGGGCAAGTCGGAATGCCGCCGACTCGCTCCCACTGGTCCTGCGCAATGCGCGATGACGTAGGACCGGCGTTAGCCGGGAAGACTGTCGTTATGACAGCATAATTTTGGTGGCTGTACTGGCCTCTTCCCGGTTAAAGCCGGTCCCACGTCGCGCCAATATTCGGGATCGCATTTCAATCCGGAAATGCGATTAGAGCTTCTTATCCAGCCCAAACCGCTGGCGCAGTTTCTTATCCAGCAACCCTTTGGGCAGCAGCCAATTCATCAACGGCAACACCCTTGAGCCATTGCCCGAGCGCAACAAGCGTGGCGCTTCGGCCTGTTGCACGGCGCGCAGCACATCACGAGCAAAATCGGTGGCGGGAGTCGGGTTGTCTTGTGACGCCTTGGCTCGCGCTCGAATCCCTTCACGCAGCGGCCACCACGGCGATTGCTCGTTGATCAGCAATTCAGCTTCATGGCTGGCGTTCTTCGCAAAACGGGTGTCGATGGCGCCTGGCTGAACTTCCAGCACCTGAATCGAGAAGGGCGCCAGCTCCAGACGCAACGCTTCACTCAGGGCATGCACTGCCGCCTTGGACGCGCAATACGCTCCGGCAAATGGCGTGACCAATATGCCGGACACGCTGCCTATGTTCACCACCAGACCCTTGCTGGACCGAAGCGCCGGAAAGAACGCACGGGTCACGCCCACGATCGAAAACACGTTGGTTTCAAACTGGCGCTGCATTGCATCGACGCCGCCATCGAGCAGCGGCCCCATGGCACCGTATCCGGCGTTGTTGATCAACACATCCAGCCCTTCGAACCGTGCCGCCAATTGCTCCAGCGCAGCACCGTCATTGACGTCCAGCTGCACACCCGTGAAACCCGCTGCATTAAGCGCAGACACGTCTTCAGGCTTGCGTGCCGTGGCCCAGACTTCATAACCCGCACCTTTGAACGCATCAGCCAGTGCGCGGCCAATGCCGCTGGAGCAGCCGGTGATCAAGACGTTGGGCATTGTTGTGTTCCTTTGGGTTAATCCGAAAAACTGCCTTGTAAATGCTCGGCCCGAAACTCCAGCGTCTGCGGGCGATAGCCTTGGCGCAGGGGAGGGAGCGGCAAGCAATCCTGCCATTGGCTGCCCGCCTGTAAATCGCCGGGGCCTTGATAGCGCGGGCCTGCATAGGCGTCGTCAGTCAGGTTGACGGTATCGCCAGGCGCATACGCGGCCACACGCCAACGCAGTTCTCGCAGCGGAACGTCGTTGGTGTTGTCTATCAGCACCAGCAGCGGCTTGCCGACAGGGCATTGGTCCGGCGCGTAATTCATACGCAGGCCCAGATGCTCCAGACGGCGGGTCTCCTGACTGTCTTGCCAGATGACCACCATCGCCACAACGCCCAGGCCAGCGGCAGCCGCGAGGGAGACAGGCAAGGCCTTGGCCGGATACCGCAGCAGCAAAATCAGCCAGGTGATGATAAGCAATGCGCCGAACAGCATGAGTCGCGCCTCGTGAACAGATGAGTACGCATCGTACCGAAAGCGGGGTGGGGTGTGCTAATGCTGGTGAGGGATGCACTCCCATTGAGGTTAAAGATCAACACTAGATATGCCCATCTGTGAGCGTATACGGCGTCGAAGGTGATCCCTCGGGGCTTTTTGGCAAAAATAATGGTTAACGTTATGGGGGCGTAGATAAGTGCCGCTAACTTCCGGGGGACGATTAGAGAGGTAACTTGTAGTCTGAGTCTTACAAGCTTACGGGATTTCTCAGTCAAGGTACTCAGGTCAGCTAATTCATGGGGCTGCCGTTACAACTCTCATGTAACCCGGCAGGAGAGACCGCCATGAATCTGACTTTCATCATCGATCAAAATCATTCGTATAGACGCGCAATTGAAATTGCCTATGAGAAAGCTAAGAGCAATGGGGGGGTGGATGAGATAACCGCGCGGGAGTGCGAGTTTGTGCTCAGTCAGCCAGAGCCCGATTATGTTTATGACGAAGTAAGATTTGCTAATACGCTGCGCTTGCATGAGGGTTGTGTATGCCCCTGCGCAGCACTGAACCCTTGGGATGCTTATGAGCACTCAAAAATAGATGCCCGCAGGCGCGCCGTCGAGTGCGTTGCAACTCAAATGGATAGTATTTGGTTAGACGTCAAAAAAACGGCTGTTGGGGTCGATCCTGAATTACTAAACGAACTAAGTTTCTCAATTGATGAAACGGGCACCATTAGGCCAGTCAGCATATTACGCCCAATCGATGCGAAGGCTGAAAAACAGCTTTTTGAATTGCTTAATGAGCATTCAGAATTCAAGAAAGCGGCAGAAGACTATGTCTGGATGTTGGCGGGTTTAGTAGGGCGTACGATAGAGGGATTGTCAGGCGATTATGCTCGGCATTTTACCCACTCTTGTTTGCGAGAAGGCTAACTACATGAGAAATGCAGTTAGCCTTAACGCATTAACCGCTGATGTTCATCGAGCAAATTTGTGTGATGGATACGGGGCTGATGCCAGTAAATGGGTTGCCCCGGACAGAAACCTGCCAGTGGCCGGTATTATAAGTGGCGCGCCATTTTGTTTTGAAGTCATAGACCCCGGTAAAAGGGGTTGTCACGTGGCGCCCACTGCAGGCCGGAAAGCTCACGTATTCCACGATGCCTCCCGTGACGGTGACGCGTCGAGAGTTAACCTCGTTAGAAAGATTTTGGTCATCGGCTCTTATGACAAAATCGACTGTAGCCCCTTCTAGAAGCTGACCCGTTGAGTCCCTGATATTCGTCGCCCACATAATTTTCTCTCTGAACGTTGAAGTCATGAAATAGGTTCCAGTCTTCGGGCCTTCTGTTTCAATCCTGATATTGTGGGCGTAGGGGGCTGAGCCGAAATCAATGTTGAAGTACTTATCTGATTGAAAGGTCACCCCGGCCGGATGGGAAATTCTGAGCTGAACCTTCTGACCGAGGGTGAGTGGGGGAGTGATGATTGGTTTTAACGTAGGTAAAGGTTGCCAACTGTCTGCAAGGTTATATTCGATTGTAAAGTAAGCCCCGTTTTTTCCTTGCAGGACATCGTTGATCATTACTTTCTGTCCACGCACCGCAGTAAAGTTGTAATATTTAACATCACCAGCGCTCTCCAATTTACCAAAGACATTATTGATCTTGTCCGGCAGGTCGATGATTTGAACATCGGTGTTCTCGGGAGGTGTTTCTGTCTGATCTTGACTGCTGTTCATTTCCGGTGTGTTAGCTTGCTGGCTGGTGTCTGGGTCACAGGCCGGTATCGCTAAAGCTGTTGAACCATATAATCCACTCAATGCCAGGAAAAGTGATGTGGCAAGCAGTATTTTTTTAAAGGTGCAGTTGTTCATTGAAATCCCTTTTATATGTATTTTTTTTGCACGGCTTTAAGTGCCTGGCGATACGCCAGGCATACATTCGCGCTGTGAGTTGGTTTGGTTAACTAATGAAATGACGTAATCACTGATCGCGGTTCGAGGTCAATCCTGAAGATGTAAGCAGAAGTGAATTTGTCGCACTCTTTGATAACGTGCGTAAAGCACGGACAAGCAAACAACATAAATTCTTACTTGTTGCGTTTCTTTATCCTGCAGCGAGCGAACACAGGGTTGGATTTGCTGATGGTGCGCATGAATGAAGACCTGCATTCGTCCGCAGACCGTGCGCATGAGCACTCTTACCTGCGATGTACAGTTTCACTATTGTGCCGCAAGAAAGCGCGCCGCCACGGACACAGAGGCCGCGCCGACAGACACGGTACCAAGGTCCGTGAAAAAGCCTGAGCGTTCCGCTGCGCGCGCAAGCCTGGAAAGAGCTGTCTCTGTAGGAGGCAGCCCAGTTGAAGGTGTGGGCCGGGTTCACGAAGGAGGATAGTTGTACACGTAATTGGTTTTTTCCGAGAGATTACCCGCGGCGTCAACAGCCCGTACGTGGAAACGCCCGTAGCCATCCATCGTGCGCCTAAAGCGAAGGTCGGGTGTTTCCTCGATCTCCGTCCACCAGCGGTAAACTTTGTACTTCACCGCAGCAGGCACCCAGTCCCAGTCCAAAACTATCGGCTGGGAGTTGTTAAGTGCTATCCGTAACTGCCTTGGCGGGATGAGTTCAGGCGGCGGATCAGTCTCCCTGGTGATTTTTTCCCAGACTCCGGACTGTGCATGAAATACGAAATACTCCGAAAAGCCGCTAGCGATGCGGATATCTTGCCCATTGACCATATTTGAGCCCACCAGTATCGCGACTAAGGTTGCGCTGGATGATATTTCGACGATGCTCGAGTCTGGAGCCATGGCCGCGAGCTGGATGCGCTCTGACCAGTATCCATCGGCGAGTTGATAATGAATGAGCTTTTCGTGAGCACGCGGCGCCGGGATGGCGGGGTTGTTCTGTTCTGCCATGTAGGTGGGTGCAAGAATGCGGTGCCTCAAGGTTCCGTTGATCGCTGTTAATGAAAGGATATCTCCTGTGTGAAGTGGCATTGAATCGAACGGAAAGTCAGTTCGCGTGGTATCTACTTCGGTGGAGTAAGTGGCCGTATTTTTGATCAGTATGGTCGCGTGGCTGGATATATAGGGAGGTAGATGAATTACTTTTGTCCAGTGGCCGTTATAGGAGAGTGCAATCATCGCACGGTTACCACCGGGTAACGTGAAACTTTCGCTCTGTGTTATATGAATCGTTATGATTGGCCTCAGTCTTAGCGCCTTCTGAACATTGGCATGAATGCAGTTATCGATCAGCCTCTGCCTCAATGACCAGTCGGTATTGATAATGAAAAAGTTCTGAATGTAGGAGGTTCGATTGTCTGAGTAGAACCACTGCCTCACTTTGTCGGAGAAGTCATCCGGGGTAAAAACTACCTTGTTATATTTTGCGCATTGAATGGCTCGAAGTTCGTCGTGAGGCTTCTCCTCTTGAGCGACGCGATCCATAAACGCTTTGAGCTCATCGGTGGAAGGCGTGTTCTGGCCCATCCAGCGCTGATTCACACCGGGCCAGAAAAGGGGGTCTCTCTGGCCGTCGCCATAGGCGATAACGATGGCCGGATTGTTATATTCCCAGATCTCGTGGATGGTCAGCTCACTCATCCACGGAGGAATCAGAATATCGTTTAGCCGTGACTTGATGAGTTGGTGCAACTCAAGGTGTGCGGCGACAGTGAAGTTGTTGAACCGGTGGAAGTTCAGGACAATGATTTCCTGTTTGGGGTTGCCTGCACCCGGTGTATGCGTCCGAAACCGCAAAACCTCCCCCAGAATATCCCCGTCTACAGTGCGTTGCGAAACCAGACTGTGAAAAATCTGAAATCGGTCGGGGCTGCCTGCCGGGACGCCTGAGAAGAATTGCACTCGCAGGTCAAGCACCCTGATTCCGGTCATGATTTGTTTGTAGGGCGATACATCCTGGCATGTTTCAAAACTGTTGCTGTAGGGCGCTTCCTTATCAAAGCCTGAGTTATGAGTCCCAGGCAATATCGCGTCCGCAATTCGCAAATACCTGGCCCCATTGTAGGAAGACATCCAACTGCTGCGATACTGGTTATTGAATGGGGTGCAGACGCCTCCTGAAGTACCGCCGCCCGGGCAGCCTGAATCAATTGAGCCTTCGTCATCACTGTCGCCAGGGACGGGAGGATACTGCTCTTTAGTGGTAAAGCCTGGCGTTGAATCGCCGTCATCTGTAGTCGAGGATAACGACGCTTGTTCAGGCGAAGCAGGGCGATCATCGGTGCTCATTTCCAGTACCTCTTATCCATAAAAGGGTTTCGTGGATATCAAGCGCCAAGTCACCGAGCATTGTCACTGTCATAATTGACAGTGACAATCTGCGGAGCATCCTAACGAAAGTTGCCGCCCGCTCTAAGTCGGGCTTCTGCGCATTGCTTATCGCCAACGCTGATAGGCGTAGTTGCGAAATGGTCCAAGAGGCTTGCTGGGCTTGGAACCGGCTTTAGCCGGGAACAGGTTATTTCTGGCGATGAGAATGCAGTGACCGTACAGGTCTCTTCCCGGCTGAAGCCGGTTCCACGTCGTGAACTTCATCTTGCAGACGAGCATAGAGTCCTCCACAGAGTCAGGCGCTATCTCGACCCAAAAACGCAGGCCAAAAAAAACCTCAACAACCTACTGCGGATGGGGATACGCAAAAGGTTGTTGAGGTGTACTGCTCGTTGCCGATTGCAGTTAAAACAGCAGATTAACGTGCAATGGTTTGTGTCTTGACGCCGGCTTCCAGTTGAGCAGAGCGACCGTAAACGTCTTCGTAACGTTCGATGTCGTCTTCACCCAGGTAGCTGCCGGATTGAACTTCGATGATTTCCAACGGGATCTTGCCTGGGTTTTTCAGGCGGTGAACCGAGGCAATCGGGATGTAGGTCGACTGGTTTTCGGTGAGCAGGAACACGTTCTCGTCGCAGGTGACCTGTGCGGTGCCCGATACCACGATCCAGTGTTCGGCGCGGTGGTGGTGCATCTGCAGGGACAGGCTGGCACCCGGTTTTACCGAAATGCGCTTGACCTGGAAGCGGCCGCCCATGTCGACGGAGTCGTAGGAACCCCATGGACGATAGACTTCAAGGTGGTTCTGAGTCTCGCTGCGGCCTTGCTCATTGAGCGTGTTGACCATCTGCTTGACGCCCTGAACCTTGTCCTTGTGAGCAATCATCATGGCGTCTTTGGTTTCGACCACTACGATGTTGTCCAGACCGATCACCGACACCAGTTTGCCGTTGCCGTGGATCATGCAGTTGCGGCTGTCCTGGATAACCACGTCGCCTTTGGTGACGTTGCCGTTGCTGTCTTTTTCCTGCACAGCCCACAGCGACGACCAGCAGCCAACATCGTTCCAGCCAGCGCTCAATGGCACGACGCAAGCGCGTTGGGTTTTTTCCATCACGGCGTAGTCGATGGAGTTGTCCGGGCAGCAGGCGAAAGTGGCTTCATCGATGTCGATGGTGTCGCCTTCGTGCTTGCTGCGCTCCAGGGTCATCATGCAAGTGTCGTAGATGTCCGGATCGTGCTTTTTCAGTTCTTCCAGGAAGCGGCTGGCGCGGAACAGGAACATGCCGCTGTTCCAGTAGTAACCACCGGCTTCAACGAACTCGGTCGCGCGCTGTTCGTCAGGCTTTTCTACGAAGTGCGATACGCGGCTTACGCCTTCCGGCAGCAGGGCATCGGCAGTGGATTTGATGTAGCCATAACCGGTTTCCGGCTTGGTGGCCGGTACGCCGAACAGCACCATCTCGCCACGCTCGGCCGCCACTGTAGCCAGGGCCAGCGCGCGTTGCAGGGCTTTCTGATCTTCGATCACGTGGTCAGCAGGCATGACCAGCATCAGCTCGTCGTTGCCTTCGCTGAGCAACAGCATGGCGGTGATCGCCACTGCCGGTGCAGTGTTGCGGCCGAAGGGTTCCATGATGACTGCCTGGGTTTCGAGACCCAGTGCGTTGAGCTGCTCGTTTACGATGAAACGGTGCTCTTTGTTGCAGACCACAATCGGGTCTTGCATGCCTTCGAACTTCAAGCGCTCGAGGGTTTGCTGGAAGAGGGTGTGGTTCCCGGTCAGAGCCAGAAACTGTTTTGGGAATTGCTTACGCGAAAGCGGCCAGAGTCGTGAACCGCTACCGCCTGACAAGATCACTGGAATCATTTTGTTTCTCCAAGAGCATTTCGAAATAGGGCTGTACGTCGGTCTGTCGTTTCAGTCTTGTTTTTGTTCCGCGTCGGTCGGCCCGGTGATACATCGGGCCGACCAACTAATCCGTAATTAGCGAGTAGCTACCGGTGGTTTTACCCACACCGGGGACAGGCCACTGCCGCTACCGGTGATGTACAGCACGGCGGCTTCGCCACGCTCCAGGGCAACCGGTTTCAGGTCAGTGATTTTCTTGTCGCCGTCGTACAGCGCCAGGCTGACTTTGACCGGGTTGATTTCACGCTCGCCGGTGCCTTTGGCGGCAACGGTTTTGACCACTTCGGTCTTGCCGTCAGCGGTCTTCAAGGTCAGTGCCTTGTCGCTGAGGTTCTGTACGCGGACCAGCGACTTCTGCTTGTTTTTGAACGGTGGTTCATCAACCAGTTGTGGCTTGCCGCTGGCGTTGTTGACCAGGGTGTAATACTTGTCGCTGGCCAGCTTCACCGGCACGCTCTGGCTGCCCAGTTTTGCGGTGTAATCGCCTTGTGGCATGAAGCTGAAAGCGGTGCTGCCTTGTGGCGCAACTTCGTTCATGTTGGTGTTGCCAACCGAAGCGCTGATCTCGGAACTGCTGGCGTTATAGACACGCACGAAGGTCGAGCCTTTTGGTGCGGTGGGGCCGTACAGCGCGGAGTCACCGGCGAAGGCTTGCAGTGTGAAGAGGCTGATACCGGCAGCCAGTGCGCAGGTCTTCAGCAGGCTTTTTTTGGCAGTACGAATGTTCGAATTCTGTAAGGTCATTTTGGGTAGTCCTCTCAGTTTTGAGCCTGGTTTGGCAAGTCGGAAGATTTGACGTTCTGAACGACGTTTTGTTGCGTTTTAATCGCGTCAGGAGCAGCTTTTTTTAGCTGTGCAATCCACTGCTGATCAAAGTCCGCAAGGTCGTTGTGAACGGGCAGATAACGCTCCGGGAATTCCCAGATCAATACTTGTGGCGGGCTGTTTTTGAAAGCGTCGGTTTGCAGATATTTGAGCATCGGCAGGATCGGGCCATGGCCGTCTTCCGCGTAGTTCACAACATCACTGTGCAGTGCCTCTTTAAGCGCACCGACGAAGTTCCAGTTCGGGTTCGCGCTGTAGCTGGTCCCCACCAGCCCGACGGCTACATCACTGTCCGCGAACAGCGCATCGTCGCCTTCAGTCTCGGCTGCTACCGGATCAGTGCTGCGTTGTTGCAGTTGATCCGGTTGCGGCAACAGGTTGCTGAACAACGGGTCCAGGGGCAGGAAGTTGGTCAGGTCGCCTTTATATGGCGCGGTTTCCTTGGCCTGGGTGACGAACTTTTCAGGTTCGCCGCTCAAGGGCGTCTGCTGTGCGATGACTGCGCCCAACTGCTGCGCGACAACTTCGGCACCCATTGGCGTCCAGTGAGTATCGGTACGCAGGAAGACCTGGCCGTGTTGCTTGGCGCCTTGCAGCGGTGCCAGCAAATCAGGCGCGACCAGACCGGCTTGCGCAGCTTGTGCGTGGAACTGTTGATACAGATCGGTGTGCAACGTGGCGGGTTTGTTGTCGCCAATGTGCTCCGGATACAAGCGGGTTTTGGCAGGGACAATCGCCAGCACCAGCTGTGTGCCTTTGGCTTTCAGTTCGTCACGTACGCCCTGGATGATTGCCAGGTTTTCCGCTTCGTTCTTGTCACCGTTGGCAATGGCATCGAACTCTTCGTCAGTGAACAGCCACTGGTCTTTGCCGAGCACTACGCCGGGACGACCTTCGTTGAACAGTTTGTAATCCAGCGCTGCCCAGAGGTTGGTGCCCAGGCGCTTGATCGGAAACTCTTCGTCGTAGTGCGTTTCGGCAGCCTTGGTCCACTTACCGTTAAGCACGGTGGTTTCCGGCGTCGTCGAGAAGCTGGCAAAGCTGCGCAGCGACCAGATGCCGAGGATCAGCAGGATGGCCAGGAACACGGCGATGTAGAGGATGCGTAATGAGCGGGTCATGGCGGGTCCTCAGAATTGGAAGTAAAGGAACGGCGAGAAGCTTTGCGCCGACAGTTTGAGAATCGAAGCAATGAACAGCAGCAGGATCAGTGCGCGCATTGCGTAACGTGGCCAGTCGGCAACCCAGTAAGCAGGCTGCACTTGAGCTTCAGTGCCGACGGTGTAGCCCGGCAGATGAATGCTTTCTGGTTTGTCACCCGGCACCGCTTTGATCATGCCTGGCTGTGCAGTGGCAGGGCCGTCGGCCTGTACGCCAAGATCAGGTGTGTTTTTGCTGGTCGCTTTTTCAGCAGGACGGTTGGTGTAGAAATCACGCAGACCGAAGAAGGCCAGAGTTGCGTAAGCCACGACCATCGTCGCCACTTGCAGACCGGTGAGGCTGGCCTGGTTTAGCTCGGAAAGTTTGAAGTCACCGAAGCTGAACATCGCGCCATACATACGGCCGGCAACGTGCAGGTTTTCAGCGCGGAAGATCACCCAGCCGGTTACCACGATCAGGAAAGTCAGGGCCCAGCGCATTACGTTGAAAGTACGTGGTGCGGTGTTGAGGCCGATGGCTTTTTCGATCGCCAGCCAGATACCGTGCCATGCACCCCAGATCACGTAAGTGATGTTGGCGCCGTGCCACAGACCACCCAGCAGCATGGTCAGGAACAGGTTGCGATAGGTCGCGAACTTGCCGCCACGGTTACCGCCCAGAGTGATGTACAGGTAGTCACGCAGCCAGGTGGAAAGGCTGATGTGCCAGCGACGCCAGAACTCGGTGATCGACTGGCTGATGTACGGCTGTTTGAAGTTCTCCATGAAGCGGAAACCCATCATCAAGCCCAGACCAATCGCCATGTCGCTGTAACCGGAGAAGTCGAAGTACAGCTGCGCGGTATAGGCCAGCGCACCCAGCCAGGCATCGCCGGTAGTCGGGTTTTGCAGGGCAAAGCAGTGGTCGGCGACAACGGCGAGGGTGTCGGCGATGAACACTTTCTTGATGAAGCCCTGCATGAAGCGGGTGCAGCCTTCAGAGAACTTGTCCAGGGTGTGGGTGCGGTTGTTGAACTGGTCGGCCAGGTCACGGAAACGCAGCACGGGGCCTGCAATCAAGTGCGGGAAGATGGCTACAAACGCTGCAAAGTCGATCAGGTTGCGTGTGGCGGGTGTATCTCCGCGGTACACGTCGATGATGTAGCTGATGGACTCGAAGACGTAGAACGAGATACCGATCGGCAGCAACACGTGGGTCAGGATGAAGGGTTCCAGACCGACCGACGTCATCATTGCGTTGATGCTGTCGACGCCGAAGTTGGCGTACTTGAAGTAGCCCAGGATACCGAGGTCAACCACCACGCCCAGCAACAGCCAGCGTTGTGCCGGTTTGGTGCGAACGCCTGCCGCACCTACTTGCAGGCCGATCCAGTAGTTCCACACCGTTACGCCGATGAACAGCGCGAGGAAGTCCACACGCCACCAGGCATAGAACACATAACTGGCAATCAGCAGCAGCAGATTGCGATAGCGTTGCCCGCTCAAGTAATACAAGCCGAGGAAGATCGGCAAAAACAGGAACAGGAACACGTTGGATGAGAACACCATCCTGATATCTCCGTTTATCCATCAGTCAAGGGCCCAAAGCCCCCCCAAACCCCCCATAAAAATATGGAGGTTGACGCGTTACCTGTAGGAGCTGCCGAAGGCTGCGATAAGGTCGGAACGACCTTCATGCAATTGCCAGGTCAGCGGCTGCTTCGCAGCCGATCGCAGCCTGCGGCAGCTCCTACAGTTTCGTTGGTGTATCAGCCGCCTTTGTCACCCTTCTCATGCTCAGGGTCGTAGACCTTGGTCAGGTCACCGCCCAGGCGGAAGGTTTTGAAAGGTTGTTTTTCATGCTTGTCTTCGAGCACTTCCGGGCTGCAGGTGTAGAGCGCGCAGTACGGTTCGAGCCAGGCAAATTTCGGATCTTTCTTGAGGTCCGTCATGTCCTGTTTTTCGCCGTTTTTAGCAGCGAAGGCTTCCGGGTCTTTCACGCCAGAGAGCACGCGATCGGCCAGACGTTTCAGGGCACCATTGTTTTCCGGACGCAGATCTACACCGTTGGCCTGCGCAAAGCTGGCGATCATCGCCAGTGGCGGCAACGCGTAGTTGTGGTAGGAGAGGGCACGCTGACGACGCTTCATCTCGTTAGGCAGATAACCTTCCGAGTCGACCTGGTTGGCGGCGACTTTGAATTCTTTGATCGCCCAGTCGAAGAGGTCCTGACGGTTAGTGGCGACGGCAGTTGCCATCACCGACCATGCAGCCCAGTACGAGTGGTTGTTGATTTTTTCCAGCGGCAGGTTGCTCCAGTCGCTGATCACCTGGTCAGCCAGTTTGCTGAACCAGGCCTCAATGATTTGCGCTTCACCCTGACGGTTGGCCAATGGATGCGAATCGGAGAACTTCAAGCGCAGGTAAGCGGAGGACATGCTGCCCAGCGCCCATTTGCGCATCGATTTGCCGGTGTGGTTGAAGTCCTTGGACTCCAGCGCATCGGCCTTGGCCCATGTAGTCAGCATGTTCAGCGCGCAGTCGAGCTGTTCCGGACGACCATCACGCATGTACTGCATCACGACTTTGCTGACGCCACGCTCAAGGGTGGTGATGTCTTTGGTCGCGCTGCGAAAGGCTTCTTCGGATTGTTCATTCAAGGTCGCACGCGCCTTGTCTGAACCTTCGTATTTGCTGCGAAACACCAGCTTGTCGGTGTAAGGCTTGGGAATGGCTTCGCAACTGAAGTTGTGGTCGCCGGTTTTCATTTTTTCGATAGGAGCGTCGTAGCCCTTGGGCGGCACGAGGTTCGCGGCGCTTGCGGCCCCCGCTGTGCCGGCCATGATGGCCAGCGACAGAAGGGTAGGTAACATCAGTTTCGGAGTGTGCATAGGTAGCCTCATAACCCGGCTTGCGCGGTTTGCTGCGCAGTGGCTGGGAACACGTTGCGTTTGCATACTTTCGCTTCGACTTTCTGGGGTGCAGTGCCCGCTTCCGGGCCCTGGATTTCCAGTGCGAGCAGTTGCTGGTCAGCCCAGTCTTCATCTGTTCGCAGTTCGAAGGAGAAGCGCCCGTCTGTATCGGATGTTTCCGGTTTTTCGATTTTCAGATCTTCGTGACGACCGTTCATGTACCAGAGCCTGGCTTGCAGGACCTTCACCGAAGTATCGGCGTAACGGATGTCGATCTGGTTGCTGCCGTTGCGGATGTTTTTGATGCCGTTTTTGCCGTTGACCAGTACTTCGTTGGTGCCGGTCTTCAGCGTGGTGCTGGCACTCATCACTGCAGGTTTGCCTTCGCAGCCGTTATCGAGCAGCGACATCATTTGGCGGTAGATGGTCTCCTGGTCCAGGCGGTACAGCGGCGAGAATTCCCAGATCAGGATTTTTGGTGGACGTTTCTGGAAATCTTCACTGCCCAGGTACTGCAACATCGAACCTTCCAGACCACCGCCGGGGAAGGCGACGTTCAGGATGTCGGCACCGATGTACTCCTGCAGGAAGCCGGCGAAGTTGTAGTTCTTGCCACTGTGACTAGTACCGACCAGGGTGATTTCCGGGTTGCCGGAATCACCGAACAGGTCGCCGTCACCAGCCTCGCCTTTAGGCTCGGTGGTGAACTGGTCCATGTACTGGATGGCGTAGGTGTTGCCACACAATTGCGCTGCCATGTTGTGCAGCGTACCGGTTTTGCCCATGCGTCCCGAAACGTGGCTTTCAAACTCACGCTTCGGAATGTCGGCGTAACCCGGAACCTTTTTCACGGTTTCAGCCACGATTTTTGCCGTGCGCTGTGCGCCATATGGCGTCCAGTGCTGGTCGCCGCGGAAGTAGAAATCGTGCGCCTGTTGCTCGTTGGTCAGTGGCGACAGGTCTGGAACCCAGTAGCCCATTTTGTCGAAGCGACCGAGCATGGCTTTGTAATTGGTCAGCGCTTTTTCGTAGTCGAACTTGTCGCGCTCAGCCGGGAACAGTTTGTTGCGATCTACCAGGCCACGGGTTGGCTGGTAAACCACAACCAGTTCAACGCCTTTGCTCTTGAACGCATCGTGCAATTGCTGCATACGACGATAGCCTTCAGGCGTGGTGTTGAACTCGGTACGCAGGTCTTCCTGGGTACGGAACAGCCAGTCACCCTCAGCCTGTACCAGCGTTGTAAAGTTCTGCTGGTAGCGCGTGGTGTAGTTTCTGGCGTCATGCGCAGCCGGGCACAGCTGGCAGCATGGCTCGGCCGTGAAGTTAGGCGCCTGCACTTCGTCTGCTCGCGCGCCGCTGCTGATTGCGATCAGGGCTGCGGTCAGGCCGGACAGGCTGAGTGACTTGATCAAGTGTGCGTGCATATAAAATACCTTCTCAGTCCTGAAGTTCTTTCTGGCTTTCGACCGGGTCAATCAGCACGGCTTTCTGCTGGCGCACGAGCAGGTCGAGAATCTCGTCCTGACGATCACCCAGAATGCCGTTGAAGCTGATGCCGCTGGTCTTGCTCGGAGCCAGCATCGCCACACGGTAGAGTTCGATACTCAAAGGCGAATCGATCGACAGCGGGCCGGAGCTGTTGCCGGTCAATTCACCACCTACGACGATCAACGAGACCTTGGTGTCGAACGGGTCAAGGGCGATGTCGCGGTCGGTGTCACTCAGGTCCTTGATGTGCCCGTAGACACCCAGCAGGCCGTTGGCCATAGCGATGTTTTCGTAGAGCTTGATGTTCACACTGTTACGGACGCGAATACCGTGACGACGGTTGGCAATGACCTTGTTACCCCACAGCAGGTTGTCGCCGCTTTCGTACAGGGTGATGCCGTCGGTGTGGTTCTTGTAGATCTCGTTGTAAGCCACGATGTTGTTGACGCTGTTACGGTCCAGAACAAGGCCGGACAACTTGTTGTCGTGGCTCTTGTTGTTGAAGATGAAGCTGTCGTTCACCTCACGGGAAATAATGATCCCGTGCTTTTTCTTGGTGCCGTAGACGTTGTTCTCGGCAATGATCAGACCGTGGGAACGGTCATGCGGGTCAATGCCGTAAACGATGTTGTCGCGGTAGGTGCTGCCTTTGACAACGAAGTCTTTGGTTTCATAGCAGTAGAAGCCGTACCACATGTCCGAGAACTCCGAGCCGACGATCCAGCCGGTCGGATCAGGCTTGTTCATCTGCTTGACCATGTTGGGCGTGTACTGAGAAATACTCACACCGTAGGACTTGCTCTGGTCGTAGCCCAGGCTCGCCATCTTGGTGTTGATGATGTAGGTCTCGGAACCACCCCACGACAGCAGGAACGGACGGAATTCATCAGGCTTGCGGAAGGTCGCCAGGCTGTTGGTCTTCTCGCGCCAGCCGTTGAGCTGGGTATCGCTCATGAACAGCTTGCCTTCGTTGACCAGAAACGAACCCTTCTCTTGGGACAGGCGCAGCTCGTGCGCTTTCTTGTCGACGTCGAAGGTCGCGTCAGCCTTGACCAGGATCGGCAGGCGGGCAAGGTAAACGCCCGGCAATACTTCGCTCAGGTATTGCTTGGGGACCTTTTTGGCCAGGTCCTGAATATTCACGTAGCCGCCTTCGATGACGATCGCTTGCGGGATGCCTTGTTGACGGGCAACCCATTCAGCCATCTTGTTGTCACCGCCGACGAACTCCTTCAGGCCGACTTCTTCCATGATCCGGGTGATGCGAACCTTGCCAGGCTTGCTGCGCACGATTTTCTTCGCGGCGGCTTCGGCGGTGTAGCCGGAGATGTCCGGCAACACAGGTTTGTCCATCGCCAGCGTCTCAACCGGAGGGCTGCTGATGGTATAGCTCTTGGCTTCTTGCAGTTCTTTGACCATGCCAGGGCTGGTCGCCGGGACCGGGTTGACCGGCACAGTGGCGGCCATGGCGGAGCTGGCGAGCAACAGCGCGCCGCTCAGCACTGCGCTTTCGAGCAGTGCATGTGGCCATGCGCGGTTGCGCAGACTGCTTGCTTGACTGTTCATCTCATCGCACTCCTTTCGCGGTTGCATCAGAAGCGCCAGATGACGTCGACGATGGCGCGGTGCATGTAACTGTCGACTTCGCTGCCATACGCATCACCCGGTTTGAAAACACCGGCACGCAGACGGACGAGCGCTGAAGGTTCATCCATCGACTGGCTGAGAGCCGCAGGCAACAGACCGCCTTTAAAGTATTTGGTAACGACCAGGTCCATTTCCTGACCCAGATCCTTGCTGCCGTCTGTGGTCAGTGGCAGGGACGACAGAACGCCGCTTTCATCAGCGCCCACGGCGTTGATGCCCGAGGTTCCGATGCGCGCTTTGCCATCGGTACGGCGGAAGTTGTGATAGATCAACGACGCGTCGTATTCATCCTGCATCTGCCAGGAAGCGAACAGCGAGCCGCTTTCCACGTTGGCCATTTCGCCCTGGAACGCTTCACCGAAGCGGTGAATGCGCGAGCGCGTACCGGTCCAGTTCGAGCGGTTGGATTCCAGGCCGTTCTGTTCGTATTCCTTGCTGGCGCGTGAGTACGCAGCGCCGACTTGCCATTGCGGGTCCAGACGCAAACGCAGACCCAGGTCAGTGGCCCAGCCATTGACGTTGCTGTTGGTCTTGTCGCCTGCCTGGTAAGTGCCGTCTGGCTGTGCGTTGGCGGCGATCTGGCTGCGATCACCGGAGAGCCAGGTCACGCTGCCCCAGTAGTTGATCGTGTTGGTATTGCGGTGGTTGTAAGCGTCGCTGTTGGCTTGCAAGCCCAGCCAGGTCAGATCGCCATTGGAGGTCTTGTCCAGGTCGTCCAGATTTTCTCCGGATTTCTTCAGGTTGCCGTCGTCCTGGCTGTGGTGTGCACGCACACCAGCCCACTGACCTGGCATCCACTGGTAGCTGACGTCGCCGAAGATGTGTTTACGGTCTTCGTCTTGCGGGGACAGTTCAGTCAGGTCTGTGCGGTATTCGCTGAAGCGTTGAGCCACACCCACGTCTGCTTTGAGCAGGGTGGTGTCGAAAACCCAGTTCACCGCTTCGATGTTGGTGTCGTGCCACTGGCCGTCGTCGTTGCGCAGACGCTGACGACCGACCTTGAGTATTTCCCCCGGGTACGGGGTGAAGCCGCTGTAACCGATCCAGAATTCGCGCAAGGCCAGGTAGCTCTTGTCGACTTCGCGCTCGCTGGCATTGCCGCGAGCCTGAGTGGTTTCCTGGGTGTCGGAGTCGGTTTGCTCAAGAGGGTCAGTCTGAATGGTGTCAGTGGCAGTCACCACTTGACCCATTGCATAGCCGCTCCAGGCGCCACGTTCGCCATAGACCCAAGGACGCAGGTCAAGACCGAGACCGTTGACGTCGCCGCCCGAGCGTGTGCCCAGATCGCGGTCGTCTTCGGCCTGGCCGCTGATTTTCACTTCCAGACCAAAGTTCTTTTCTTCAGTCAGGGCCGCCAGTGTCGGCGTGGCCCAAAGCAGGGTAAAGCCAAGACCCAGGCCTGCGGCCATCAGGGGATTCAACTTCATAGTGGTGCGTCCTCGCCGTCTTCTTCTTTCAGGGCTTGCATGGCCAGCGCGTTCTGGCTGGTGATACCCCGGACGTTTTTCTCTTGCTGCAACAGCCGTTGGGCGGTGGCGAGTTTTTCAGGTGGCAATGCGGTGCTGATTTCCTGCGCCAGTTCAGTGGCAGCTGGCGTCGGCTCTGGAGCCTGCAATGCCAATTGGCTGAAGACCCAGGCATTGACCGGGTTAGGCAGGGTGCCTTTACCTTGGGAGAACAGTTGGGCGATGGCAAAGTCAGCGCTGTTCTGACCGCCACGTGCAGCGATCAGCAGTTCGTCCAGTGCCTTTTGCGATTCCACTCTGCCGAGGTAGCCACGGCGGTAGATCTGGCCCAGGTAGTAGTGCGCGGAAATCTCGCCGCCGCTTGCGGCTTTCTTCATGTGCGCTTCGGCTTTTTGTGAATCAGCCGGTACCCATTTGCCTTCGTAGTACAGGCGACCCAGCAACAGTTCGGCGCGGGGTTGATCCGCAGCACGGCCGTTGTCCAGGTATTCCATCATCTTGTTGACGTCGCCCAGTTCGGGGAAGTCGTAAAGCAGTTTGGCCAGCGTCACCCACGAAGCGGGGTAACCCGGTGCAACCTGCTCCAGCAATTGCTGAGCGGTTTTTTCATCCGGGGTGCCGATGGACGCGTCACCCAGAACACGGGCTACGCTGTCGACACGCTGAGCGCCGACACGGCCCACGGAGTAAGCACTTTTCAGTTGGTCGACCACCGCAGTACGTTGGTCATTCTGGCCGCGTTTCTGATAGACCGTGACCAGCTCGACGTAGCAGATGTCGACTTTGCTCAGTGCGTCTTTGCAGATTTTCTCCACATCATCCAGGTGCTGGTCGTAAGTGCCTTGGGTGCGATAGAGCAGCACCTGGGCCAGACCGGCTTCCGGGTAACCCTGTGCACGCCACTCGCTGATCTTCTGCTGGGCATTCACGTTCGGGAAACTGTGCGGGAATTGCAGGTAAAGCATGGCCAACGGCGTCAGCGAGCTGGTATCGCCACTGGCGAAGGCCTTTTTCAGCAGGTCTTCGGCTTCATGGTGCTCCGCTTCGGTCGCGCCAGGCTTGGAGGCCAGCAGGCGACCCAGACGAGCCTGGGCACGTGGCGAAGTTTCAGCTGCGGCACGGTAAGTGGCTTCTGCTTCCTTGATGCGCTGCGGATCACCGCTCTGCACAGCAATGTCAGCCAGACCAACCTGTGCATCGCTGTAGCCCAGGTCCGCCAGTTGCCGATAGTTCTGCTCTGCCAGTGCGGTGTCGCCGTTTTTCAGGGCTTCATTGGCCAGGCGTTGATCGGGCAGGCCAGCACAGCCGGTCAAGGCGATGGCAACGGCCAGGCTCAACAGTGTAGGGCTCGACAATCTTTGTAATGGGCTACGCATGTTAGAGACCCGCGGCCATGGCTTTGTCGATCAGCCAGTTCATCGATGGACCACGATCGCTGGTGACTTCTACCGGACGGCCAGCCAGGGAAGTGTCCAGCACTTCGTCAGGCTTGATTTGTACTCGGATATCAGTGGCCAGATCGGTTTCGCTCAGGTTGGCGCTGCTGATGATTTTGCCGCTGCGCACGTTGTCTTCACCGGCCACCTGGAAGTTCACGCGGGTGCCTGGTTTGACGTCGTTGAACTGGCGATAGGTAAAGCGAGCTTCGATATTGGCAGCGGTGTTACGCGGCACCAGTTGGAAGATCACCTGGCCTTTGGCAGCGAACTGACCATCGGCAACCAGTTGCTTGGCGATGACGCAATCACATGGGCTGGTCAGGGTGCCGGCCATTTGCTTGCCATACAGCTCTTCGATTTTCGCTGGCTGCAGGTCGTCGCCGTTCAGGCTGCCTTTGAGCATTTCCAGCATGCTGGTGTTGAACGACGCCATTGGCGCGCCTTTGGCGACCGGAGCGTTAACGGCTACCAGGCTTTGCACAGTACCTTCGCGCGGCATGGTCACGTCCATGGCTGGCAAGGTCACCAGACCGGCCGAGGAGTGGCTGACGAAGTACAGGCTGTAAACGGTCTTGAAGATGAAACCGAATGCCGCCAGGCCGACGATGAAGATGCCCAGGCTGAAGGTGACTGCGCGCAGGCGACCGAGACCGCTCATGCCGTCGCCGCTGCCTTTGACCTTGCGTGCTTTGGTGAAGTTGTCGCGCTGCAGAGTGGCCAGCACTTCACCCATGCTCACGATATCGCCGCTCAGGTGAGAGGTGATCAGGTGACGCAGGGTGGCGATGTCCTGTACTTCCAGATTCTGGAACTGGCAGCCCACACGACCGGTGGAAGCATCAATGGAGCGAACCTGCATCTCGACGTCCATGGCCAGGCCAAGGTTGTCGATCAGGAACTGCAGGCGACCCTTGATAACTTCACCGATTGTTGGCTTTTGTTGGGCCGGGGCGATGAAGCTAAGGCCGCCAGCAGACAAGTCCTCGATGCGAACCAGGGGCGCGTTTGGCGCGCCATTGAGCAAGCGCAGCTTGGCCGGGATTTTGACCCGTGCGTGTTGGCGCTGGGCTTCGGATTCATGTACGACGTTTGCATTCACGGCTGTATTCATGGCTATTTTTCCTACTTAAGCGATTAATCCGTTGGCCCGGTTTAAACCATCGTCAACAGCACTGCGACGAAGATGGTGCCAGCCGAGAAAGTCATGGTTCGGGATGACCAGGTGTTGAACCAACCCTGGAAACTGGCCATGTCGCGGCTGAGTTTGGTGTCTTGGCGCGTCCAGGACTGGCGGTCCAGGCGGAAGAAAACGTAGATTTTCATCAGTGCGCCGACGATCTGGTTGTAATAAAGAATCACGGGGTAGGCCGGGCCGATCTTGTGTCCCGAGCAGGACAAAAGAAGGGTCAGGATCAGGCGGGTGATGCCGATCCACAGCAGGTACATGAGGATGAACATGCCGCCGTATTTGAAGCTGGCGATGATCGCGACGGTAAGACCCAGAATGGAGGTCCACATCGACACACGCTGGTCGAACAGCACGATGCTGGTGAAGACGCCCAGACGACGAACGCCCAAACCCAGTGCACGCGAGTTCTGACGCAGGTTGTTGCCGTACCAGCGATACATCAGTTTGCGGCTGGCCTTGAGGAAGCTTTTCTCAGGCGGGTGTTCAACGGTATTGATCGCTGCGTCCGGCACGTAGAACGTGTCGTAGCCAAGGCGCATCAGGCTGAACCAGCTGGACTTGTCATCACCGGTCAGGAACTTGAACGTACCCAGACGCCAGTGGTGCAACGAGTCGCTCTCAACGTCGGCGATGAATTCCGGGTCGGTCACGACGGTCGCGCGAAACACCGACATACGACCGGTCATGGTCAGTACGCGCTTGGACAGGGCCATCGAGCACATGTTGATGTGACGCTGAGCAAAGCGCAGTTTGTGCCACTCGCTCATGATGTAGCCGCCACGGACTTCGCAGAATTCGTTGGTGGTCAGGCCGCCGACATTGCCGAACAGCTGGAACCACGGAACGGTTTTGCGCACGACACCTTCAGACAGCACGGTGTCGCCGTCGATCACGGCAACAACTGCACGGTCATCCGGCATGTGACGGGAAATAGCCCGGAAGCCGAATGCCAGACCGTCACGTTTACCGGTACCGGCAATCCGTACGAAGTCCAGTTTGACGTGCGCAGGCGGATTGGCCTTTTCCCACATCGCTTTGACCAGCAGCTCATCTGACATTTCTACCAGGGAGCAAACAACGGTGGTCGGGAAGCCGCACTCAATGGCTTCGCGAATCACCGAGCTGTACACCTGAGCGGTGGTCAGCGCATCAATACGAAAGCTGGTGACCATCAGGAACACGTGAGACGGGTCCGCCGATTTGCCCAGCTTGCGCACTTTGCGACGCAAGTGTGGATACACGATGTAGAGAAAGATCATGCCGCGCACAAAGTGCGTAGCGCCCATTGAGTAGCGCCAGATGCCAACGGCGCCAATCAGGAAAATAAAGTTCTTCGACTGTGAGTCAAAGATACTGGTAGGCAGCGCGGTGGCGAGTGCCCCTAATAAACTCAGGTAGAACAACCAACCTGCGGCCTGTAGAAGGCCATGTTTTAGCCTGTGCATATCTGGTATCCCTAGGTCAGTTGCAAGCTTCAAGCTGCAAGCCCCAAGTGGGGGTTGCAGCTTGAACTTTTGGCTTGCCGCTTGAAGCTTGTAGCTTGCAGCTGGTTTACCAGCAGATACCTTCAGCGCTATCGTTCTCGGCAGTGGTGGTGGTCATGAAGCCGACCAGGTCCACAATCTGCTTGCCCGCTGGAGCCTTGTCGGCCAGCGCACGGAAGCGCTCATCACGGTTGCCCAGAATGATCACGTCGGCGTTTTCGATGACTGCATCGAAGTCCGAGTTGAGCAGGGACGAAACGTGAGGGATCTTCGATTCGATGTAGTCTTTGTTCGCACCGTGAACACGAGCGTATTCAACGTTGCTGTCGAAGATGCTCAGCTCGAAGCCTTTACCGATCAGCATTTCAGCCAGCTCTACCAGCGGGCTTTCACGCAGGTCGTCAGTACCGGCCTTGAAGCTCAGACCCATCAGCGCGACTTTGCGAGTGTCGTGAGACGCCACGATGTCGAAAGCGTTCTGAACCTGGGAGACGTTGCTGCGCATCAGCGAGTTGAGCAGAGGCGCTTCAACATCCAGGCTGCCAGCACGGTAGGTCAGGGCACGGACGTCTTTTGGCAGGCAGGAGCCGCCGAAAGCGAAGCCTGGACGCATGTAGTACTGGGACAGGTTCAGTTGCTTGTCCTGGCAGACCACTTCCATCACTTCACGACCATCGACGCCGCACGCTTTGGCAATGTTGCCGATTTCGTTGGCGAAAGTGACCTTGGTGGCGTGCCACACGTTGCAGGTGTACTTGATCATCTCGGCAACGGCGATGTCCTTGCGGATAACCGGTGCGTCGAGTTCTTCGTACAGGGCTTGCAGCACGTCGCCGGAGGCTTTATCGAACTCGCCGATAACGGTCATTGGCGGGTGATCGTAATCTTTGATCGCAGTGCTTTCGCGCAGGAACTCAGGGTTCACTGCAACGCCGAAGTCGACACCGGCTTTCTTGCCGGAGCAGTCTTCGAGGATAGGGATCACTACGTTGGCAACAGTGCCTGGCAGAACCGTGCTGCGCACAACGATAGTGTGGCGAGTGTCTTTTTCACGCAGTACGAAGCCGATTTCGCGGCAAACGGATTCGATGAAATCGAGTTCCAGGTCGCCGTTCTTCTTGCTCGGTGTACCGACGCAAATCATCGACACGTCAGTGGCGCGGATGGCCTCGGAGAAATCCGTGGTGCCGCGCAGCTTGCCGGTACGAATGCCCTTGTCCAGGAGCTCGCCCAGACCAGGTTCTACGATTGGCGATTTGCCGTTATTGATAAGGTCGATCTTGGCAGCAGAGATATCCACACCAACAACGTCATGACCCCGCGCTGAAAGGCAACCGGCACAGACTGCACCGACATAACCCAAACCAAAGATGCTGATACGCATCGTACTCTCCTCGATTTACACGCCATAAGTTGGCTGGATATTAATTTTGGCCAGCAGTTATCGCGCACTCGAAAGTGTGACTTGAAGAAGTCTCACAACAAGCGCAGGCATATTTAAAAAAGGTGAGTGCCAGAAGTAACTAAGGCAATCTCAAATACTGCTGAGTCTTGAACGGCAAGTAACCTGGCTGTAACAGCCTCAGGGCCTTGCTCTGGGATGTGGTAAACCACTCCTTTGGTGCTATCGCAAGCTTGTGGCTGACAGGCCCGGGCCAGAGCCTCGGCTGCCATGCCTCATTATTGCGCTATGCACTTGAACAGTGCTTTGCCAAACGACTAAGGCGTATAGCGGTGATTCAATCTCCTGAGTCTCTACCGCCGCTGATCCTAAGGTCAGTGTATTAAACGGCAACTTCCGGATTTTCTACGTCGCTTGTAAGTGATCTCTCACAAGGATGACGAGAATTGTTACGGGATGTAGGAGCGTCTGGTTTCGGGATAAGTTCCGGGCCACTCGTCCTCTTTTTGAGAATTTCTTTTTTTACGCGTCCTGATCGCGTAGTTGCACATTGATGTCACCTGCTCTGAAGCCCTTAGTTCTCAAGCGCTCCCGTTAAGTGGGTGTGACAGTGCCACTACCAGTGAAAAGCCAAAGGCTAGTACGCAAAAAATTTGTTAATTTTTTGAGAAAATCGCCAACTAAAAAAATGCGTCATAAACCTGACGACAGTAAGTTGGCAAATCGCAAATTGCACGATGGTGCAAGGGGGAGAAAAGGCGCGATCAGGAGGGGATTCACGCCTGGCAGGACCGTTTTATGCGTCGGGAGTATCGCGCAGGAACACTAATTTGGTCGCCGTGGACTGTTCGCTGCTGTAGCGGTAGCCACCGACATCGAACTGTTTAAGTGCATCCGGCGTGTTGATTTTTTCCGAGATCACAAAGCGGCTCATCATGCCGCGAGCCTTCTTGGCGTAGAAGCTGATGATCTTGTATTGGCCGTTTTTCAGGTCCTTGAAATCGGTATCGATGATGCGTGCGTTCAACGCCGAGCGTTTAACCGCTGAGAAATACTCGTTGGACGCCAGGTTCAGCAGCAGGTCGTCGCCTTGTTCCGCGAGCGCCTCGTTCAGCCATTCACTGATACGCGTGCCCCAGAACGCATACAGATCCTTGCCTCGGGCGTTCACCAGTTTGGTGCCCATTTCCAGCCGATAGGGCTGCATCAAGTCCAGCGGGCGCAGCAAGCCGTAAAGCCCGGACAGCATACGCAGATGGTCCTGGGCATAGCTGAGTTCGGCGTCGCTGAGGGTTTCCGCTTGCAGACCGGTATAAACGTCGCCTTTAAACGCCAGCAAGGCCTGCTTGGCGTTCTCGGGAGTAAATGCGGGTGTCCAGCTGCCGAAGCGGGCGGCATTCAGGCCTGAGAGCTTGTCCGAGAGGTGCATCAGCTCGCCGATCTGCGCAGGCGTCAATTCACGCAGTATCTGGATCAGTTCCTGGGAATGGTCCAGGTACTGTGGCTGGGTGAAGCGCTCGGTCGTCGGCGGGGTGTCGAAATCAAGTGTTTTTGCCGGGGAAATCACCATCAGCATAGGGTTGTCTCCTTTAATCGTTGGGGGATTCTAGGGATTGTTGGAGCCTGACTCCAGCTATGACGGTGATAGGTGTGTGATTTGAAATGAGGCGCAAGGTTGTAGGGCGCCGCGTCGCCCGGTTCAGGTGGGAGGCAATTTGTTGGCGAGAGGGCTGGCGCGGTTCTTCAGGCACACCGCCTCGCGAACAGGTTCGCCTACCGGGCTGCGCCGTTTCAGGGGCACGCGGACGCATTTGTATCGGCCTGGATATCAGCCACTCTACTCATATCAGCTATAGTGCGGCGCTAATCCGGGTTCATGTTCAGGGAGCGATTGGTGTTGCGTAAGTTTCTAGCAGTTTGCGCGTGTCTGTTCTGGGTGCAGGCCAATGCGGCGTTGCCGCCGGTGGCGACTATTGACCGTAGCCTCTGGCCGGAACGGCTGGAATCCCCCGGCCTGTTCGATGTGGCTTCACGCGCGCAGATCCTCGGCTTCGCCCATGAGCTTTGGCTCAGCGAGCAGCTGGATGAGGAGACCCTCAAGCGCCGCCTTGGGCTCAGATACATCAATGTGCCGTCATTGAACCTGCTGCGGCAGCGTCTCTGGAATCGCCTGCTGGAGGGCTACCAGAATGCTCAGCAGAGCTGCGCTCAGGATGCGTCTTTCTGCGTGCTGGTCGAAGACATGGATCAACTGCGTCAGCGGGCTGAAGAGTTCACTATCGCTGGCGACTCGTTCTACGCCAACTGGGCTGCGCCGAGCGCGGCCTTTAATGAGCGCTATCTCAATGAGCTGATGTACCTGGCAGCACTCTTCCCGCAGACCAGCAGTGAAATCGCCCTTTATAACTCTGATGAGCTGAGCGGCGATAACATGCCGGATCGTACTTTCCAGCTTAATTTCGAAAGTGGTCCCACCGGCGCTGACGGCGGCACCGACTGGCTGGCTGATTTCATGCGCCAGCAAAAAATGAACGCGACGTTCTTTGTGTTGGGCAAAAACCTGCAAGACCGTCTGGCCGCCACTGCGGGCACCGCCTTGCAGTCTTTGTACCGTCTGCAGTGTGTGGGCATTCAGGGCTGGGAGTATCGCTCCCATAGCCAGTGGCTGGAATGGCAAAGCTCTGTATTGCGCAGCGAGGCGCTGACTCAGCAGTTGTTACCCGACAACTTCATCCCGCTGTTTCGTCCGCCGTATGGCCATCGCCGCGCTGACAGCGGGCAGTTCTTCCGTGATCAGAATCTGCGGGTGTCGTTGTGGAACATCGACGCACAAGACAGCAACGGCCGCCTGACGTCCGAGCAAATCACCGACCGGGTGGTGAGCCTGATGTTGCTGTGGCGGCGCGGGACAGTGGTGTTTCATGACGCCAGTGCCCGGGTGCAGTCAGCAGTACCGTTGTTGATGGCAAGCACCGCGCAAAGCGAGTTGATTTGGGATGATTGTCACAATATCCCTGAAAGGCCCGCAGAATAAGGGATTGCGTTGATTTCAGAGCAGGCGGTGTGCGAATTTTCGGAGGATTTCGGGTGGGGCGGACTTCCGACTGTAAACGGGCTGGCGCAGGTCGCCAAGGGCTATTCGTCATACTGTGAAATAAACTTCAAAAAAGTGTCAAAGAGCTTTTTTCTGTCATGGGTTTTGCGGTATTACCACTATCAGACCGCCGAAACCTGCAACACAGGTGGCGTCCTCCAAGACTCCACCTTGAGCAATTCTCTCCTGCCTTAAGGAGAGAGCCCGGCGGCCTTTTCGTGGCGCAGTTTGAGTAATCTGCGTCGCCTGGCTTTTATAAAGGTGAGCGAGTATGGATGATCACGGACGCACCCCTTCTTCTAACCAGCCAATCCTTTACGTGCTCGATACCAACGTACTGATTCACGATCCAAATGCCCTGCTGAACTTCGAAGAACACCGCGTCGCCATCCCCATGACCGTGCTGGAAGAGCTGGACAAGCTCAAAGCCGGTAAACATTCGGTTGCTGCCGAATGCCGTCAAGCCATCCGCCTTATTGACAAGACTCTGGGCGAAGCTACGCCTGAAGAAGTCGAGAAGGGCGTACCGATCGACCGTGGCACCGGCGTGTTCAAAGGCTTTCTGTCGATCATGATGAGCAAGCGCGAGGAGCCCAACAGCCTTCTGCCTGAACACCTGAACGACAACATCATCATCAACCAGTTGATCGACCTGCATGCGCGCGACAAGGACTTGCGTCTTGTGCTGGTCACCAAAGACATCAACATGCGGCTCAAGGCGCGAGCCTGTGGTATTGCTGCCGAAGACTACAGCACCGACCAACTGGTCGACGACGTGTCGATGCTGTCCCGTGGTTACCACAACGTGACTGGCTCATTCTGGGACCGGGTCAGCAAGGTCGACACCCGTCAGGATCACGGCCGTACCTGGCACCGCGTGCAGCTTGCTGAGCAACTGCCCGCTGTTCATATCAACGAGTTCATCATCGACGAGCAGGGTTTTGTCGGCTGGGTCAAAGGCGTCAAGGCCGACGAACTGATGATTCTGGACATGCATCAGGAGCCATTGCTGCATCAGGAGGCCTGGGGGCTCAAGCCGCGCGATATCTATCAGGGGTTGGCATTGTTTGCCTTGCTTGACCCGGATATCCATTTGGTCAACCTGTCTGGCGCAGCCGGTTCAGGTAAAACCATTCTGGCGCTGGCCGCTGCGATTGAGCAGACCATGGTCAGCAAGCGTTATCGGCGCATCATCGCCACGCGGAGTGTGCAGGGTCTTGACCAGGAAATCGGCTTCCTGCCGGGCACTGAAGCGGAAAAAATGGAGCCTTGGCTAGGCGCCATTACCGACAACCTTGAAGCGCTGCATATGGATGACGAGAACACCCATGGCAGCGTCGATTACATCCTCAGCAAAGTGCCGTTGCAGTTCAAATCCCTCAACTACATACGGGGTCGCAGCTTCCAGCAAAGCCTGATTTTGATCGATGAATGTCAGAACCTGACCCCGCACCAGATGAAAACCATCATCACCCGTGCGGGCGCTGGTTCAAAAGTGGTCTGTCTGGGCAACCTTGCACAGATCGATACTCCTTACCTGTCGGCCACCAGCTCGGGGCTGACCTACCTGACGGAGCGCTTCAAAGACTTCCCGAACGGCGTGCACATCTCCCTGCAAGGCGTGCCACGCTCAATCCTGGCCGAATATGCGGAGTCGCACTTGTAAGCATTGAAGATCCCCACCCGTGGGAGCGAATTCATTCGCGAAGAGGCCGTTTCAGGCACATAAATGTGTCGGTTGGGATAGCCTCTTCGCGGATGAATCCGCTCCCACAATTGTTTCATGCCCTGTCGGTTGCTTTGTTTAGGTTTACAATCCCCGCTCCTGTTCAGGAGTAACGCTGTGCTCACTCATCTCGATTCCCAAGGTCGCGCCAATATGGTCGACGTCACTGATAAAGCCGTGACGTCCCGTGAGGCGGTGGCCGAAGCATTAATCCGTATGCTGCCCGACACCCTGCAAATGATCGTCAGCGGTGGGCATCCCAAAGGGGATGTCTTCGCCGTGGCGCGCATCGCCGGTATTCAGGCGGCGAAGAAGACCAGTGATCTGATCCCGCTGTGCCACCCGTTGATGCTGACCAGCATCAAGGTGGAACTCAGCGCCGAAGGTGAAGACGCGGTGCGCATCGTCGCCCGCTGCAAGCTGGCCGGGCAGACCGGTGTGGAAATGGAGGCGCTGACCGCTGCCAGCGTTGCCGCGTTGACCATCTATGACATGTGCAAGGCGGTTGACCGCGGCATGGTCATCGAGAATGTGCGTTTGCTGGAAAAGCTTGGCGGAAAAAGCGGCCACTTCATTGCCGACGACACGGCATCGGAGGTGTCATGAGCATCACCGTCCAGTATTTCGCCCGTTACCGGGAAACCCTGGGTATCGACAGCGAGCAGGTCGACGGCGAGTTCGCCAGTATTGATGCGCTGCGCCTGCACTTGCTTGAGCGCGATGGGGTTTGGCAGGTATTGGCCGAGCAGAACCTGATGTGCGCTCGCAATCAGGAGTTATGTCAGTTGGACGAACCCCTGCAGGCCGGTGATGAAGTAGCCTTTTTCCCAACCGTGACCGGGGGCTGATCATGGCTATTCGGGTTCAGTCAGAGCGGTTCGATCCAGGCTTTGAAGTCAACGCTCTGCATGCAGCTAACGTTGGCATTGGCGCGGTGGTCAGTTTTGTGGGCTACATGCGGGACTTCAACGAAGGGCGGGAAGTCTCAGGCATGTTCCTGGAGCACTATCCCGGTATGACTGAAAAAGCCTTGGGCAAGATTGTGCTTGAAGCTGAGCAGCGCTGGCCATTGCTGAGGCTGGAGGTGCTGCATCGGGTTGGCGCGCTGGAACCGGGTGAGCCGATCGTGTTTGTCGGCGTTGCCAGCGCGCATCGTCAGGCCGCTTTCGAAGCCTGTGATTTTGTCATGGACTACCTCAAGACCCGTGCGCCGTTCTGGAAGAAGGAAAACACGTCAGAAGGGCCGAAGTGGGTCGAGGGGCGGGAGAGTGATAAAGCAGCGGCGGGGCGTTGGAAGTAAGTCTGAAGCCGAAATAATAACTGTAGGAGTGAGCTTGCTCGCGATAGCGGTGTATCAGTCAACAAAGTCTTGGCAGATGTACCGCTATCGCGAGCAAGCTCACTCCTACAGGTCCAGCCAAGGCTGTTAAACCGGCTGTGCTGGCTTACGCACCACTGCCCGCAACAACTCGGTCGGCGGTGTTTCGCAGCTGATCTTGCGACCCAGTTTCTCTTCAATCGCGGGCAATTGATAAGAGTCGTCTTCACCGGCGAAGCTGATCGACACGCCTGCTGCGCCCGCCCGGCCCGTACGCCCGATGCGATGCACGTAGTCATCCGGCACTTCTGGCAGGGTGAAGTTGATCACATGACTGATACCGTCGATGTGAATCCCGCGACCGGCGACATCCGTGGCGACCAGTACGCGAATCTTGCCTTCGCGGAAGCCTTCCAGCGTCTTGATGCGTTTGTGTTGCGGCACATCGCCTGACAGTTGCGCGGCGTTCACGCCATCACGTACCAGGCGTTCTTCGATGCGACGCACTTCGTCCTTGCGGTTGGCAAAGACCATCACGCGCTCCCAGCCGTTATCAGTGACCAGGTTGTAAAGCAGCTTGTATTTGTCAGCACCGGCGACCGCGTAAATGTGCTGCTCGACGTTCTCGCTGGCGACGTTCTCGGCTTCGATTTCAACGATGGCCGGTTCGGTTGTCCATTGCTTGGCGAGGTTCATCACGTCGTCAGTAAAGGTCGCGGAAAACAGCAGGGTCTGCCGTTCGCCTTTGTGTGGCGTCTGACGAATGATCGAGCGCACCTGCGGGATGAAGCCCATGTCGAGCATGCGGTCGGCTTCGTCCAGAACCATCACTTCGACCATGTCCAGGTGCACTTCGCCGCGCTGGTTGAAGTCCAGCAGACGGCCAGGAGTGGCGACCAGAATGTCGCAATGACGCGCTTCAAGCTGCTTGAGCTGCTTGTCGAAGTCCATCCCGCCCACAAACGTCATAACGTTCAGGTCGGTGTACTTGGTCAGGTCCGCAGCATCTTTGGCGATTTGCACGACCAGTTCCCGGGTCGGGGCGATGATCAGTGCGCGAGGCTCGCCCATGTAGCGCTCTTTGGGCGGCGGTGTCTGGGTCAGTTGCGAGATGATCGAGATCAGGAACGCTGCGGTCTTTCCGGTACCGGTCTGCGCACGGCCGATGGCGTCCTGCCCTTTGAGCGTGAAACCCAGTACCTGCGCCTGAATCGGCGTGCAATAAGGGAAGCCAAGGTCTTGAATCGCGTGCATCAGTTCCGGGGCGAGGGCGAAATCGTGGAAGCGTGTTTTGCCTTCCTGAGGTTCGACGACGAAATCTTCCAGTTTCCAGGGAGTAACGACCGGCTTGGGCGCACGTTCGCGACGTGGACGCTCAGGCTTGGGTTTGGCAGCAACGGCCTGATCCGCCGTTTCAGCCTGTGCACTCGGCTCTTTAACGTCTGCGCGGGTGCGGGCAGGTGCTGTGGCTGCAGCGCTACGATCCCTTGAGTGGCCTTCAGTCTTGCTTTGCGGGGCAGGGGAAGGAGTAACAGGGCCAGCGGCGAGCGGCTCAGCCTCGCTTTTTCCGAACATCTTTTTAAGTGCTTTGAGCACGGTCATCTCGTCAATTGATTAAGGAATGTACGCCGAGCAGTGTAAAGCAAGAATCGGGCGCGGCGTAGTGTCATGCCAAACGGGCTACATATGCCCAAATTCCGTAGGAATGGCTTTAGCAAGTTAGTGCGGCGTTACTGGTGCAGATTGGAATGCTTTTCTGTAGGAGCTCACGAGCACCGCGAGGCAGCGATGGCGTCCCTTCTGATACACCGTTATCGCGGCGTCGCGGTGCTCGTGCGCTCCTGGCGGGGCTGTGTTTGCCGGTCCTGCAAGCTCCCAATCAGCTGAGCTTGTCGATCAGCCAGGCGCGGATGTCAGAAATTTCCTCCGGTAACACTTGGTGCTCCATTGGGTATTCCTGCCATGTCACGGTTACGCCTTGCGCTTTTAAACACTCATACGCGGCCAGTCCCATGGATTTCTGCACGACATTGTCGAAAGTGCCATGCAAGCAATACACCGGGATGCGTCTCTGACTGTCCGAAAGTTGCAGTTGCTCGCCGAATGTAGGTGCATAAGTAGAAAGGGCGAGTACTCCACCCAATGGACCTTGCCAGCGTTTGAAAGCGGTATGCAGTACCACCGCGCCACCTTGAGAAAAGCCGGCGAGGAAGATTCGCGCCGGGTCGATTCCGCTGTTGCGCTGCCCTTCGATGAGGTCCAGAACGGTCTGCGCCGAAACCTCCAGTTGATCGTGATCGATAGCGCGGGCGGGGCTCATAGCCCTGATGTCGTACCAGCTCGGCATCTCATAGCCGCCGTTGATGGTCACAGCCTGGGTCGGCGCCTGGGGCAGGATGAACCGCGTACTCAGCAGCGATTCCTGAAGCGTTTCAGCCACCGGCATGAAGTCATAGCGATCTGCGCCCAGGCCATGCAGCCAGATGACGCATGCGTCTGAAGTGTTAACAGGTTCGAGAATCAGAGGGTTGGTCATGAGTGCTCTATCCGGGTGCGCTCGCTCTTTTGCAGTGCGTTAATGCGGTGCGCGCGTTGTTAAAAATGAAAGAAGATGTCGCAAGGTTACAAGTTTTTCTCTTGACCTGTCGCTAATTCGACATCGCCACCATGCTGGTACGGCGTTTGCTATGAAAAACCGGGGAGTGAAGCGCTTACCTCTATCGGTAACACTATTGTGCTATTACCGATAGTCAACGGGGTCAAGCACGGAGTCCATGCATCAGGATTCACGGCACGGTTCATCCTGTACCGGATTGGTTCAGGAACATCATGGGGCTTGAATCCTGTGGGCCGTCTAAGATCATGAGTGCGAGCGATGAGATGACCTCACGCACGGCTGATGATTTGGCTCAAAGTCGGATGACCCAAAAATAAGCCAGCACGGGTCGTCAATGCCTCACAAGGGTGCGACGGGATTGAAGCGCCTAAACAACAAAGAGCAAAACTGGAGGTTTGAATGAAGATGTTGAAATCCACCCTGGCCGTAGTAGCCGCTGCAGCAGCACTCGGTGTTAGCAGTTTCGCTCAGGCGGGCGCAACACTGGACGCCATTCAGAAGAAAGGCTTCGTACAGTGCGGTGTGAGCGACGGTTTGCCAGGTTTCTCCGTTCCTGATGCTACCGGTAAGATCACCGGTATCGACGCCGACGTCTGCCGCGCTGTTGCTGCTGCCGTTTTCGGTGACGCCACCAAAGTAAAATTCAGCCAACTGAACGCCAAAGAGCGTTTCACCGCGCTGCAATCGGGCGAGATCGACATTCTGTCGCGTAACACCACCTGGACCAGCTCCCGCGATTCGGGCATGGGTCTGGTATTCGCTGGTGTGACTTACTACGACGGCATCGGCTTCCTGGTAAACAACAAGCTGGGCGTCAAGTCCGCCAAGGAACTGGATGGCGCGACCATCTGTATCCAGGCTGGTACTACCACCGAGCTTAACGTGTCCGACTACTTCCGTTCGAACGGTCTGAAATACACCCCGATCACTTTCGACACCTCTGACGAAAGCGCCAAGTCCCTGGAAGGCGGCCGTTGCGACGTGCTGACCTCCGACCAGTCGCAGCTGTACGCACAGCGCAGCAAACTGGCCAGCCCGGCTGACTACGTGGTTCTGCCAGAAGTTATCTCCAAAGAGCCTCTGGGCCCAGTCGTGCGTAAAGGCGACGAAGAGTGGTTCTCCATTGTGAAATGGACCCTGTTCGCAATGCTCAACGCCGAAGAAGCCAAAGTGACTTCGAAAAACGTTGAAGCTGAAGCCAAGTCCACCAAGAACCCTGACGTTGCCCGTATGCTGGGTGCTGATGGCGCTTACGGTGCCGACCTGAAACTGCCGAAAGACTGGGTAGTACAGATCGTTAAACAAGTCGGTAACTACGGCGAAGTGTTTGAACGCAACCTGGGCGAATCCACCCCGCTGAAAATCAAGCGCGGCCAGAACGCTCTGTGGAATGCCGGCGGCATCCAGTACGCTCCACCAATTCGTTGATTGACCCGGCGCCCGCCAGCCTTCACCGGCTGTCGGGCGCCGTTTTGTTTCATTTTTCCTGGGGCACTTCATGGAAAAGCAAATCGTCGCACCCAAGCAAAAGCTCTCTTTGAGCGACCCAAAAGTGCGCGCGTGGTTATTTCAGATCATCACCGTATTGGCAGTGGTCTCGTTGGGCTGGTTCATGTTCGACAACACCCAGACCAACCTCCAGCACCGTGGTATTACCTCGGGTTTTGGATTTCTTGAACGCAGTGCCGGGTTTGGCATTGCGCAGCATTTGATCGATTACACGGAAGCGGACAGCTATGCCCGTGTGTTTGTCATCGGCTTGCTTAATACGCTGCTGGTGTCGGTCATCGGTATTTTCCTGGCCACGATCCTGGGCTTCATCATCGGCGTTGCACGCTTGTCACCGAACTGGATGATCAGCAAGCTGGCAACCGTCTACGTGGAAGTCTTCCGTAACATCCCGCCGTTGTTGCAGATCCTGTTCTGGTACACCGCTGTGTTCCTGACGCTGCCGGGTCCGAGACAAGCACACGGTTACTTCGACATGTTCTTTATCAGCAGCCGTGGTTTGAACATGCCGAGCGCTGTTGCCGCCGAAGGTGCCTGGCCATTCGTGACCAGCATCATTGTGGCTATCGTCGCTATCGTGGCGATGACCCGTTGGGCCAACAAGCGCTTTGAAGCGACCGGCGAACCGTTCCACAAGTTCTGGGCTGGTCTGGCGCTGTTTCTGGGTATTCCGGCTCTGAGCATGCTGATTTTCGGTGCCCCGGTGCATTGGGAAGTGCCAGAGCTCAAAGGCTTCAACTTTGTTGGCGGCTGGGTACTGATCCCTGAGCTGATCTCTCTGACGCTGGCCCTGACGGTCTACACCGCCGCGTTCATCGCGGAAATCGTGCGTTCGGGTATCAAGTCGGTCAGCCATGGTCAGACTGAGGCCGCTCGCTCGTTGGGCCTGCGCCCCGGGCCGACGCTGCGCAAGGTCATCATCCCGCAAGCACTGCGCGTGATCATTCCGCCGTTGACCAGCCAATACCTGAACCTGGCGAAGAACTCCTCGCTGGCGGCCGCTATTGGTTATCCGGAAATGGTTTCGCTGTTCGCCGGTACCGTGCTTAACCAGACCGGTCAGGCCATCGAAGTAATTGCCATCACCATGAGTGTGTACCTGGCGATCAGTATCAGCATTTCCCTGCTGATGAACTGGT
This sequence comes from Pseudomonas maioricensis, assembly GCF_022790535.1. Taxonomy (GTDB): domain Bacteria; phylum Pseudomonadota; class Gammaproteobacteria; order Pseudomonadales; family Pseudomonadaceae; genus Aquipseudomonas; species Aquipseudomonas maioricensis. Next base: position 284,546 of record NZ_LOHG01000004.1, on the reverse strand, counting down.
ACAACAAGCGCATTGCGCTGATCGAGCGGTGAGGAAACGCGCATGACGACTCATACTTTCAAACCTGATATGCCACCACCGGGCAAAGTGTTCGGGCCCGTGGCGTGGATGCGGCAGAACCTGTTCTCCAGCTGGATCAACACGCTGCTGACCTTGTTCTCGCTGTACCTGATTTACCTGGTGGTGCCGCCGATTCTCAGTTGGGCATTGCTGGACGCCAACTGGATCGGTACCACACGGGCTGACTGCACCAAGGAAGGCGCCTGCTGGGTATTTATCCAACAGCGTTTTGGCCAGTTCATGTACGGCTACTTCCCGACCGAACTGCGCTGGAGGGTGGACCTGACCGCCATTCTGGCCATCGTCGGTGCGGCACCGCTGTTTATCTCGAAGTTCCCACGTAAAGCGATTTACGCGATTGGCTTCCTGATCATTTACCCGATTGTTGCTTTCTACCTGCTGAGCGGCGACGCGTTTGGTCTGACCCACGTGGCTACCAGCCAGTGGGGCGGTCTGATGCTGACGCTGGTGATTGCCACCGTCGGTATCGCCGGTGCATTGCCATTAGGTATTTTGCTGGCGCTTGGTCGTCGTTCCAACATGCCCGCAGTGCGCGTGGTGTGTGTGACGTTCATCGAGTTCTGGCGCGGCGTGCCGTTGATCACCGTGCTGTTCATGTCCTCGGTGATGTTGCCGCTGTTCATGCCGGAAGGGATGAACTTCGACAAACTGCTGCGGGCCTTGATCGGCGTGATCCTGTTCCAGTCGGCGTACATCGCCGAAGTGGTGCGTGGTGGCATGCAGGCAATCCCTAAAGGTCAGTACGAAGCTGCCGCGGCCATGGGCCTCGGTTACTGGCGCAGCATGGGCCTGGTGATTCTGCCGCAGGCGTTGAAGATGGTTATCCCCGGCATCGTCAACACCTTCATTGCCCTGTTCAAAGACACCAGTCTGGTGATCATTATCGGCCTGTTCGACCTGCTCAACAGCGTCAAGCAAGCCACCGCCGACCCGTCGTGGTTGGGTATGGCCACCGAGGGCTATGTCTTCGCAGCCCTGGTGTTCTGGATCTTCTGTTTCGGTATGTCCCGCTATTCCATGCACTTGGAACGTAAGCTGGACACAGGCCACAAGCGTTAGGAGTTTTGACATGAGTGAAGTTATCACCAAGCCTCTGGGCGCCGAAGGCATGATCCGGATGGAAGGCGTCCATAAATGGTACGGCCAGTTCCACGTGCTCAAGGACATCAACCTGAACGTGCGTCAGGGCGAGCGTATCGTGTTGTGCGGCCCGTCGGGCTCGGGCAAATCCACGACCATTCGTTGCCTGAACCGTCTGGAAGAGCACCAGCAAGGCAAGATCATCGTTGATGGCACCGAGCTGACTTCGGACCTCAAGCAGATCGAAACCATCCGCCGTGAAGTCGGCATGGTGTTCCAGCACTTCAACCTGTTCCCGCATCTGACCATTCTGCAGAACTGCACACTGGCCCCGATGTGGGTGCGCAAGATGCCGAAGAAAAAGGCTGAAGAAATCGCCATGCACTACTTGGAACGAGTACGCATTCCAGAGCAGGCGCATAAATTCCCGGGCCAGCTTTCCGGCGGTCAGCAACAGCGTGTGGCGATTGCCCGTGCCCTGTGCATGAAGCCGAAAATCATGCTGTTCGACGAGCCGACCTCGGCACTCGACCCGGAAATGGTGAAAGAGGTGCTGGACACCATGGTCGGCCTGGCTGAAGAAGGCATGACCATGCTCTGCGTAACCCACGAAATGGGTTTCGCCCGCACCGTGGCCAACCGCGTGATCTTCATGGACAAAGGCGAAATCGTCGAACAGGCTGCGCCGAACGACTTCTTCGACAATCCACAGAGTGACCGTACGCGTCTGTTCCTGAGCCAGATCCTGCATTGATTGGTTGAGTGATGGACTGAAAAACCCGGACGTTGAGTTCGGGTTTTTTTATGGGCGCAGGAAAGGCTGGAATTGCCGTTCAACAGGTAGGAGCGAACTTGTTCGCGAGGCGGTTTGTCTGGTAACACCCACCTCTGAGGTTCTCACCGATCTTCTCAGCGGTCTGATTGGTCTGTTGCTTTGTTTTAGACATAGAGTCATGTCTTCTTTTTCCTCATCCAGGACCTGACGCTATTTTCACCAGGTAGGGCGTAAGCGTGTGCCAATATCATAAATAGCGACAGCCATCCCATAGGCTCTCGCTCGTATACTCCCAGGAATGGCAAAGCCCCTGTTTCGAGGAAGCGCCAATGTAAATAGGAAAAAAATATGCCGTATAGTGTCGCTGCAACTGATTTTGTCCGTGTGTGGTTTTCTCCACTGAATGCAAATTTTGCCCATAAGGCCGGTAAGTAAAATAGCAGGCAGCCAATCACGAAAAATAGGTTGAATAAAAAGTCACTCATTATCTTTGACTTCTTCAGTCATGTCCAAGTTTTGCATTTCCAGTTTTTAAATATGTCTACAGCGTCCGACCATGCTTTCTATGGTGCATACGTACGCCCCAAATGCCAAGTAGGACGCAAATGGGGTAGGTGACGTACCCAATCAGCCTCCAATGCTCGGGCTTCAGTGTTATAAACTCTGATAGAATATAATTAAAAACCGTTGTGTAGAATAATGCGCCGCCGAAAACAAGAATTGAGACTCTTAGGTAGTACATTATAAGGTCTATATTTAGTGTTAATGATTTCCGAGTTCCATTACGGGCTACATAAAGCGTAAGCTTGGGTTCTGTATATTGAGTGGGCTTACTCAGTGTCGCCATCATGTAGCCGTAAACAAGCGCCATGATGAACGAAAAAAAATCTACAAATGGAGCATCTTCAATGTTTGTTAGAGGGATGTTTCCTGTTCTGGAAATTCCTATGTTAATAATCATGAGGGCTATATTATAAGTGAAAAATATGCGATATGAGGTGATGGTGAAGTCGGTGCCAGATGATGCTTGGTTTGCCCACATTGAAGGTAAAAATAGCATTATGCTTACGGCAAAGAAGCTGAGGTATAACGAGAACTCAATCATTTTTTTTCAATTCGTCATGTATGCTTTTCGTGGTGAAAGCGCCGGCTGCAGCATCGAAGCCTAGAATCCAGTTCGGTGTGCTTTTGTAAGCCCTTATGTAGTCAGTTTCTATATATCTATAGAGTCGCCATGCGCCAGGTTTGAGGGTTTTCCTAAAAGTACCGTATAGCGACGTTGCGATGTCCGCTACTCCATAAGCAATGTCGCCTTCCGCTGTTCCGTACCCCCGTTCCTCAGCCAGCTTGCGGTACACCATTCTGGTTGCGCCCACTGTATCGGAACTGCCCTCCCATAAGTTAACGGTGTTCTCGTGGATGTTATTCATGCCGTGCGCAATCATGAACGCACCTCCCGCGCATGCAAGTCCACCTGATGCAGTACATATTGCGACTCCACCTGCGAATTGAAACCCACCGGCGACAAGGCCTACAGATTGAGAGAGGACTGTCCATTGGTGGCTTGTCAGTAATGTATGTTTATCTCTGAATGCCTTTAATCCTTCCAGGATGCTTTTTTTGCCACCCTCAACATCCCTAACAATCCCCTGCGCGTAATACGCCACTTCCCGATTGAATTGCAGCCGCAACATACCGTCCTGAATATGCTGCATGCTCAACGTGCAAGCGTGATTCGTCAGCGCAACAGCGGCCTGTTTAAGCTGCTTGGTCTCTGAAGTGTTTGATTTGGGATCCGCCATCAAGACTCACCCCAGTAGCTATAACCACTGGTCCCTGCTGCGTGGTGGGTCCAGCTGATGTCGCCGTAGCGAATGGCGAGTTGTTCGGCGGGTTCGGCGTCGTTATCGAGGGTGACGTGAGGCGTTTGAACGATCAGGTTTTCGATGACCGCGTCCTGGATTTCGACGCTATAGAACTTTTCCTGACTGCCGTTGGGCGTGGTGCGGTAGAAATCGATCTTGCAGGTTATGGACTCGCGTTGCGCCAAGGCTTGAGCCAGCAGCGGGGAAGATTTGTCGATGTTCTTGGTAATGACGACAGGCATGTGCGTGGCGCGGTCGATGTTGGCGACGTTGGCCATCTGATGCGTGTAGGACAGCACCATGATTTCGTTCAGGTGTGCTTCCTGGCATTTGTTACCCATGGACTCTTGGGTCGAACAGCCTGCGGAGATATCGCCCTGTTCTTTGCCCTTGATGGTCATGTAAATGGGATGAGCCATGGCGTGATCGTCCTGAAATAAATGGACGATCATTTTATGGAGGGGCGATCAGGGGTTATGTAGGGCGTTTCTGTGATTGTCGAAGGGCGTTGCGCGATTGTGGATTCTTGTAGGAGCTGCCGAAGGCTGCGAAATCGATTTGTCTGAAATAACGCTTTCGCAGCCTTCGGCAGCTCCTACAAAGGATTCTCGGTTTTGAGCAGGGATTTCTCCACGGCCCCGCGCGCCATATCAATCAAGTGCACCACCGAAAACGCCAGGTCGCGTTTACTGCCGGTTAGGTGATCGGCGGACTCATAGGCAGTGGCGGCTGCGCAACGCAGCAGGTCGGCGGCATGGGCCATGGTTTTGGCGGCTGAATCGGTGTTGGTGTTAAGCATGTACAACTCCTATTGGATACGGAGCCAGCACGCTTCGCTACTAAACGAAGGGTGGCGGCTGTGCAGCAGGTTAGTAGACCGGACAATAGGAGAAACCGGCGCACCCGAAGATGCCCTGCGCACAGCCACCTTAACGGTGAGCACCTGTGCGCCTATTGGTCCGGGCTACTAAACCCGATCGCTGATGTGCAGCGACCGACGCAGCCTAGTGAGCCGGATTTACAGGCGCAAGTGAGGGACAAGTTTCTCGGAAAGGTCTGGCAGGTGGAAGGGATGGGGTCTGGCAAAAGTGTTGCGGCAAGTGCCTTGAGGGCAGGATCAGGGCTGATGATGTTGCAGTGGCGCAAACCTGTGGGAGCTGGGCTTGCCCGCGATAAGGCTGGACGCGATCTAAAGTGAATTGCTTCTAGCCTTTTCGCGGGCAAGCACCGCTCCCACAATCAGATCGCATCTTGCCTGTCATCTGTATTCAATCCCCGCAAAACTTGTATTCATCTGCGTTCTCCAACACGATGCACCTTTTTGGCGCTCTGCGCTGCTTCATCACCTGCCCCCACGAGAATGAAATGACGACCAAGGCGCCATCGGCGAGCACGACCCTGCAAGATCAACCCTCACTGCTTAAAAGTCGCTGGCTGCTCTTGCTCGGTCTGGTGCTGGTAGCGCTTAACCTGCGCCCGGCGCTTTCAAGCATCGCGCCGTTACTTAATGATGTGTCTGACAGCCTGGGCATGTCCGCCGCCGAGGCCGGGTTGCTGACCACGTTGCCAGTGTTGTGTCTGGGGCTGTTCGCGCCACTTGCGCCATTGCTTGCGCGCCGTTTTGGTGCGGAGCGGGTGGTGCTGGTGATTCTGCTGACGCTCGCGGGCGGGCTGGCGTTGCGTAGCTTGTTTGGCGAACCCGGCCTGTTCATCGGCAGCCTGGTGGCCGGTGCCAGTATCGGCATTATCGGCGTCTTGTTGCCCGGTATCGTCAAGCGCGACTTCCCTCGGCAAGCTGGCGCTCTGATGGGGGTCTACACCATGGCGTTGTGTCTGGGCGCGGCGATTGCGGCGGGCTCAACAGTGCCGCTCAGCCAGTATTTCAATGACAGTTGGGCGATCGGTCTTGGTATCTGGTTGGTGCCTGCAGTCATCGCCGCCATTGTCTGGTTTCCCCAGGCTCGCGAAGCGCACGACAGCAATCGTGCGGTCTATCGCGTCAAAGGCCTGCTGCGTGATCGCCTCGCGTGGCAGGTCACGCTGTACATGGGGTTGCAGTCGTCGCTGTCGTACATTGTTTTTGGCTGGCTGCCCTCGATCCTGATCGGTCGCGGGCTGTCGCCGACACACGCGGGGCTGCTGCTGTCAGGTTCGATCATTGTGCAGGTCATCAGCGCGTTGAGCGTCCCATGGCTCGCCACGCGCGGCAAGGATCAGCGTTTGCCAATTCTGTTGGTGATGATCCTGACCTTGACCGGTCTTTTCGGCTGTCTTTATGCGCCGCTGGAAGGTTTGTGGGCGTGGGGCATTCTGCTGGGAGTGGGGCAGGGCGGCACGTTCAGCCTTGCGTTGGCATTGATTGTTCTGCGCTCGCGTGACTCGCATGTGGCCTCCAACCTGTCGAGCATGGCTCAGGGCATCGGCTACACGATTGCGGCCATGGGGCCGTTCGCCGTAGGTGTCGTGCATGACATGACCGGCAGTTGGGACGCCGTCGGCTGGATATTTGCTGTGCTGGGCCTGGGTGCAGTCATCGCGGGAATGGGCGCGGGGCGCGCGTTGTTTGTCGATGTGACCAGCGAAAAAGTTGAGTAGCAGAATTTGCCCGGTGAATGTCTGTAGTAAAGCGGCCAAATGCCGCTTATCGTGCAGGCACCTTTTGCTCCAATGGACCTGCATGCATGAGCGACGAAGATAAACGCCTGATCAATAACGCGCTGATTACCCGCTTCTACGAGGCCTTCAACCGCCTTGACGCAGAAGCCATGGCCGCCTGCTACACAGATGACGTGCTGTTCAGCGATCCTGTCTTTGGCGAACTGCGCGGCCAGCAGGCCAGCGACATGTGGCGCATGCTCACGTCACGGGCCAAGGATTTCTCCCTGACGTTTGATGGCGTGCGCGCTGACGAGCGCAGTGGCGCTGCACATTGGGTTGCTACTTATCTGTTCAGTCAGACGGGCAACACCGTGGTTAACGATATCCAGGCGCGCTTCGTGTTTCGCGACGGCAAGATCGCCGAGCATCATGATCAATTCGACCTGTGGCGCTGGTCCCGACAGGCGCTGGGAGCCAAAGGCCTGTTGCTCGGCTGGACGCCTTTCGTGCAAAACGCCATCCGAGCTCAGGCGCAGAAGGGCCTCAAGGCGTTTCAGGCCGGACGTTGAGCCTCTGATAGAATCGTGTCTTTCGCGCCATTGATCTGCTGTCATGTCTGAAGCTCTATCCGCCCCTCTCAACGAACCCTCCGAACCAGCGGTTAGCAAACCCTGGTTCGTGTATCTGGTGCGTGCTGAAAACGGCTCGTTGTACTGCGGCATCAGTGACGATCCGCAACGTCGCTTCGCTGCTCATCAAAGTGGCAAAGGCGCGCGCTACTTCTATTCCAGCCCGGCAGTGGCACTTGTTTATGTTGAGCAGTGTGTGAGCAAGGGCGAGGCGTTGCGTCAGGAGCGGTTGATCAAGAAGCTGAGGAAGAGTGCGAAGGAGTGTCTGGCGGCGGGGTATTGCTCCGCGCCTTGACCATAATTCTCCGGGCGTACGTAATCTGTAGGAGTGAGCTTGCTCGCGATAGCAGTGCATCAGATAAATAATGGGTGTCTGACCCACTGCTATCGCGAGCAAGCTCACTCCTACAGATTTATATCTTTTCAGGCACTTCAGTTGGAGGTTACGACAGCGGTTGTCTGACACATGGTTGTTCGCAGCCTGCGGCAGCTCTTACAAGAGCCTGCGTCTTCGATCACTCGCTGTGATGATTTGCCATCAGGGCTGCCGGGTAGGCTCGTTGCTTATACCCGGTTAAGCTGCTGGTTTACCTTCTGTTGGAAAGCCAGCCATGACCGACATCATCCTGCACCATTACCCCACTTCGCTTTTCGCCGAAAAAGCCCGTTTGATGCTGGGGTTCAAAGGCCTGTCCTGGCGCTCCGTCAGTATCCCTTCGATCATGCCAAAACCCGACCTGACCGCGTTGACTGGCGGCTACCGCAAAACTCCGGTGCTGCAGATCGGCGCGGATATCTATTGCGACACAGCGCTGATGGCCCGCCGTCTGGAACAGGAAAAAGCCTCACCTGCGTTCTTCCCGGAAGGGCAGGAGTTCACGGTCGCCAGCTTTGCAGCGTGGGCCGACTCAGTAATGTTCATGCACGCCGTGAGCCTGGTGTTCCAGCCTGAGTCGCTCGCTGTGCGCTTCGCCAAGGTGCCACCTGAAGGGGTGAAAGCCTTCGTCGCTGATCGCGCTGCGTTGTTCCAAGGTGGCAATGCAACCCGCCTGCCCGTCGAGCAGGCCAAGCATCAATGGCCAACGCTGATGACGCGCCTGGAGTTGCAGTTGGAGCGCAATGGCGACTTCCTGTTTGGCGTGCCGTCGATTGCTGACTTTTCGGTTGCCCATACCCTGTGGTTCCTCAAGCAAACCCCGGTGACTGCGCCGTTTGTCGATGATTACCCTGAAGTGGCGGCGTGGTTAGGGCGCGTGTTGGGTTTTGGCCATGGCGCACCGAGCGAGTTGAGTTCGGCTGATGCGGTTGATATTGCCTTGAACGCGACGCCTGCCACATTGCCGGATGAGCAGTTCACTGATCCCAATGGCTTCAAGTCGGGAGATCACGTGACCGTTTCAGCGATTGATTACGGGGTTGATCCGGTTGAAGGCGAGTTGGTGTTCAGTGGCCGCGAAGAGCTGATTCTGCGTCGTGAGGACGAGCGGGCGGGTGTGGTGCATGTGCATTTCCCGCGGGTTGGTTTTCGGATCGAGAAGCACTGAAATTCGTTATCTGTAGGAGCTGCCGAAGGCTGCGAAAGCGGTCTGTCTGACATACCGTGATTCGCAGCCTGCGGCAGCTCCTACCGGTCGAGTTTATTTCAAAGCCGCCAATATCGCCTCTTCACTAAACCCCCGAATAATCGTGCCATTCACATCAATCAACGGGATGCCGCGGCCACCCAGCGCTTCGTAGGCCTTGCGTCCCTCATCTGACTTCTCGATGTCGTATTCCTTGAACGGGATACCTTTGCTGTCGAGAAAACGTCGGGTCTGTTTGCAGTAGCCGCACCACTCGGTCGCGTACATCACCACCCGGGCTTGCGCCTGGGTTTGCGCGGTAACGGCGTCCGAGGGGTTGAAGAAGTGCTCGATCTTGCCCCAGTTCTGATAAACCACGACGACGAGCATGATCAGGGCGAACTTCTTCAGGATACCTATCAGCATGATCGAGTGTCCTCAGCGACGCTTGAGCTGATCAGTGAGCTGCGTTGGCAGGCCTTTGATGATCAGGGTGCCAGCGGCTTCGTCGTATTCGATCTTGTCGCCCAGCAGGTGCGCTTCAAAGCTGATCGACAGGCCTTCCGCGCGGCCGGTGAAGCGACGGAACTGGTTAAGAGTGCGCTTATCGGCCGGGATCTCTGGTGACAGGCCGTAATCCTTGTTGCGGATGTGGTCGTAGAAGGCACGCGGGCGCTCTTCATCGATCAGGCCGGAGAGTTCTTCCAGGCCCATGGGCTCACCCATTTTGCTCTGGCTGCTGGCGTAGTCGACCAGGGTTTTGGTTTTCTCGCGGGCAGAGTCTTCAGGCAGGTCTTCGCTCTCGACGAAGTCGCTGAACGCTTTGAGCAAGGTGCGGGTTTCACCAGGGCCGTCAACGCCTTCCTGGCAGCCAATGAAGTCACGGAAGTACTCCGAGACTTTCTTGCCGTTCTTGCCCTTGATGAACGAGATGTACTGCTTGGACATCTTGTTGTTCTGCCACTCTGACACGTTGATCCGCGCTGCCAGGTGCAGTTGGCCCAGGTCCAGATGGCGAGACGGTGTAACGTCCAGGGTTTCACTCACGGCGACGCCTTCGCTGTGGTGCAGCAGGGCGATGACCAGATAATCCGTCATGCCTTGTTGGTAGTGGGCAAACAACACGTGCCCCCCCACGGACAGGTTGGATTCTTCCATCAGCTTTTGCAGGTGTTCGACTGCGACCCGGCTGAACGCCGTGAAGTCTTTGCCGCCGTCCATGTATTCCTTCAGCCAGCCGCTGAATGGATGCGCGCCTGACTCAGCGTGGAAAAAACCCCACGCCTTGCCTTGTTTGGCGTTATAGCTTTCGTTGAGGTCGGCCAGCATGTTCTCGATGGCCTGGGACTCAGCGAGTTCGGAGTCGCGTGCGTGGAGAACTGCGGGCGTACCGTCGGGTTTCTTGTCGATCAGGTGGACGATGCAATGACGGATCGGCATGGATTTCTCGGCTGGTTGTGAGCGGGATACTGACGAGCGGCGCTGCTCGGTTAACGGCGGTCAGTGTAACGCACCCGGACGCGAAACGCGGCTGCACCCCTTGGTTTTAGCTCTCATGGTGGTGTTTGAACGGTTTTTTTTGGCTGATTCGGCAGAATCCTGTCCAAACGGGTAGGTTAGTGCGGATATTTGCTCGGCTCTGTGCTAGTTTTGCCCCGTCTTGCGCAGCATAGCGCGCCAAGCACCGCAGTTTGTGTGCGTTCGGGCCGAACCAATGCCCGGTTTCAGTATCTACATTTCGCGATTAATCGTGGCTGCTACTGGAGGGTCGGGTTCATGATCTGACCCCAGGCCGATGCTGCACTCTGCAATCCAAATGAATTTGATAGGGAAGGAACACCACCATGGCTCTGACTAAAGACCAATTGATCGCCGATATCGCAGAAGCTATCGACGCGCCTAAAACCACCGCGCGTAATGCTCTTGAGCAATTGGGCCAGATTGTTGCCGACCAACTGGAAAACGGCGCTGAAATCACTCTGCCGGGCATCGGCAAGCTGAAAGTTGCCGAGCGTCCAGCTCGCACTGGCCGTAACCCTTCGACTGGCGCTGCCATCGAAATCGCTGCCAAGAAAGTCATCAAGTTCGTACCAGCTAAAGTGCTGAACGACTCGATCAACAAGTAAGCACACGCTTGCTGTTGAAAAAGCCGTGCGCCGGTTAACCGGGCACGGCTTTTTTGTGTCTGTCTATTGAAAATACGGGGCCTGTGGGAGCGAATTTATTCGCGAAGAGGTCGATACATTCAATGCATATCTATCGTGAGTAACGCCGTCTTCGCGAATAAATTCGCTCCCCAGGTGAGTGGCGGTTGTTTATTTCAACGCCCAACGCTCCTGACGCCAAGCCTCTTGTCTGGCCTTGTCATGGAAGGTCCACGCCACGAATCGGCTTTGCTTCTGACCCTGGCCCATCTCGACCACCTGGCTTTCAAACACGCCGACTTTCTTCAGTGTGCTTTGAATCATCGGCAGGTTCGACGCCTTTGAAACCAGCGTGCTGAACCACAACACCTGTTTCGCTGCTTGGGTGCTTTCTTTGATCAGTTGAGTGACGAAGCCGATTTCGCCGCCTTCACACCACAACTCCTGAGATTGCCCGCCGAAGTTCAGCACCGGCAGTTTGCGTTTCGGGTCCGCCTTGCCCAACGCCCGCCATTTACGCTGACTGCCGCGCTGTGCTTCTTCCAGAGATGAGTGGAAGGGCGGGTTGCAAAGGCTTACGTCGAAACGCTCATCGCTGCTGAGCAGGTCCAGCAGGATCTGTTTGCGATTACTTTGCTGACGCAGGCTGATGGCCTTGCTCAGGTTGTTGGACTTGATGATTGCAGTGGCGGCAGAAATGGCTGTCGGGTCAATGTCAGAGCCGAGGAACTGCCAACCATAGTCGCTGTGCCCGATCAGTGGATACACGCAGTTTGCACCGGTGCCGACGTCCAGCGCCTTGATCAAAGCGCCGCGAGGAATTACGCCTTCGTTGCGCTCAGCCAGCAGGTCGGCGAGGAAGTGCAGATAGTCAGCGCGACCAGGAATCGGCGGGCATAGATAGTCTGCCGGGATATCCCAGTGGGCAATGCCATAAAACGACTTGAGCAGCGCACGGTTGAACACGCGCACGGCGGCCGGGTTGGCGAAGTCGATGCTTTCCTTGCCATACGGGTTGGTGATCAGAAACTGACCCAGTTCCGGGCTGCTTTTGATCAGCTTGGGGAAGTCGTAATGGCCTTGATGGCGATTGCGTGGGTGCAAAGTGGCTTTTTCACGGGGCTCGGCAGGTTTGCCTGGCTGCGCCGATTTGGGCTTTTTGCGGGGTGGTTTTGGAGTATTCGGGATGGTCATGCCGATGAGGTCTCGTTGAAACGCAAAACCCTGTAGGAGTGAGCTTGCTCGCGATAGCGGTTTGTCAGGCACTAATCATGTGAATGACAGACCGCTATCGCGAGCAAGCTCACTCCTACAGGGTTTGAATAAATCAGCCAGCCTTGTGGAAGGCTGGCTGACTGTTTTATTTACAAACTCGCAATCCGCGCACGCTGCTCAGCCAGTTTGCCCAGAGCCTGTTCAGCTTCGGCCATCTTCGCGCGTTCCTTGGCGATGACTTCAGGCGGGGCCTTGTCGACGAAGGCAGCGTTGGACAGCTTGCCGCCCACTCGTTGCACTTCGCCTTGCAGACGCAGGATTTCCTTGTCCAGACGCGCCAGTTCGGCATCTTTGTCGATCAAGCCAGCCATCGGCACCAGCACTTCCATTTCACCCACCAGACCGGTGGCCGACAGCGGTGCTTCTGCGCCTGCTTCCAGTACGGTGATGGATTCCAGCTTGGCTAGTTTCTTCAGTAGGTAATCGTTTTCCTGCAGGCGACGCAAGTCTTCGGCGTTGACGTTCTTGAGGAACAGTTGCAGCGGCTTGCCAGGGCCAATGTTCATTTCGCCACGAATGTTACGGGTGGCGAGCATCAGGCCCTTGAGCCATTCGATGTCGTCTTCAGCGGCTTGATCGATGCGTGCTTCGTTGGCCACTGGCCAAGGTTGCAGCATGATGGTCTTGCCTTCTGCACCCGCCAGCGGCGCAAGGCGCTGCCAGATTTCTTCGGTGATGAACGGCATGAACGGATGCGCCAGACGCAGCGCAACTTCCAGCACGCGAACCAGCGTACGACGAGTACCGCGCTGACGTTCAACCGGGGCATTCTCGTCCCACAGCACAGGCTTGGAGAGTTCCAGGTACCAGTCGCAATACTGGTTCCAGATGAACTCGTACAGCGCCTGAGCCGCGAGGTCGAAACGGAACTGATCCAGCTGACGGGTCACTTCGGCTTCAGTGCGTTGCAGCTGCGAGATGATCCAGCGATCAGCCAGGGACAACTCGACTTCTTCGCCGTTCTGGCCGCAATCTTCGCCTTTATCCAGCACGTAGCGCGCCGCGTTCCAGATCTTGTTGCAGAAGTTGCGATAGCCTTCAACGCGGCCCATGTCGAACTTGATGTCGCGGCCGGTGGACGCCAGCGAGCAGAAGGTGAAGCGCAGGGCATCAGTACCGTAGCTGGCGATGCCATCGGCAAACTCGTCGCGAGTCTGCTTTTCAATCTTCTTCGCCAGTTTCGGCTGCATCATGCCGGAGGTGCGCTTCTGCACCAGGTCTTCCAGCTCAATGCCGTCGATGATGTCCAGCGGGTCCAGGACGTTGCCCTTGGACTTGGACATCTTCTGGCCCTGGCCATCTCGGACCAGACCGTGAACATATACCGTCTTGAACGGTACTTGCGGCGTGCCGTCTTCGTCTTTCACCAGGTGCATGGTGAGCATGATCATCCGGGCAACCCAGAAGAAAATGATGTCGAAGCCAGTCACCAGTACGTCGGTGGAGTGGAAGGTTTCCAGCGCCTTGGTCTTTTCCGGCCAGCCGAGGGTGGAGAACGTCCACAGGCCCGAACTGAACCAGGTGTCGAGTACGTCGTTGTCCTGTTGCAGCGCAACGTCGGGGCCCAGGTTGTTCTTGGCACGGACTTCGGCTTCGTCGCGACCGACGTATACCTTGCCGGACTCGTCGTACCAGGCCGGGATGCGGTGGCCCCACCAGAGCTGACGGCTGATGCACCAGTCCTGGATGTCACGCATCCAGGAGAAGTACATGTTTTCGTACTGCTTGGGCACGAAGGCGATGCGGCCGTCTTCTACGGCAGCAATAGCCGGTTCAGCCAAAGGCTTGGTAGACACGTACCACTGGTCAGTCAGCCACGGCTCGATGATAGTGCCGGAGCGGTCGCCTTTCGGGACTTTCAGGGCGTGATCGTCAACGCTGACCAGCAGGCCGGCGGCGTCGAATGCAGCAACGATTTGCTTGCGTGCTTCGAAGCGGTCTAGACCTGCGTATTCGGCAGGCAGGGTGCCGTCTACGCTTTCGTTCAGCGTGCCGTCGAGGTTGAACACCTGCGCTGCGGCCAGCACGTTGGCGTTCTTGTCGAAGATGTTCAACAACGGCAGGTTGTGACGCTTGCCGACTTCATAGTCGTTGAAATCGTGGGCCGGGGTGATTTTCACGCAGCCGGTGCCAAATTCAGGGTCGCAGTATTCATCCGCGATGATCGGGATGCGGCGGCCAACCAGTGGCAGCTCAACGAACTTGCCGATCAGTGCCTTGTAACGCTCGTCTTCCGGGTTAACGGCAACGGCGGCATCACCGAGCATAGTTTCCGGGCGCGTCGTGGCAACGATCAGGTAGTCCAGGCCGTCAGCGGTTTTCGCGCCGTCAGCCAGTGGATAACGCAGGTTCCACAGGAAGCCTTTCTCGTCGTGGTTCTCTACTTCGAGGTCGGAAATGGCGGTGTGCAGTTTGGTGTCCCAGTTGACCAGACGCTTGCCGCGATAGATCAGGCCGTCTTCGTGCAGGCGCACGAAGGCTTCTTTGACCGCGTCAGAAAGACCATCGTCCATGGTGAAGCGCTCACGGCTCCAGTCAACGGACGAGCCCAGGCGACGGATCTGACGGCTGATGTTGCCGCCGGACTGATCTTTCCATTCCCAGATTTTCTCGAGGAATTTATCGCGGCCCAGGTCATGACGGTTCAGGCCCTGCGCTTCGATCTGACGCTCTACCAGCATTTGCGTGGCGATACCGGCGTGGTCCGTGCCCGGCTGCCACAGGGTGTTGCGACCCTGCATGCGACGGAAACGGATCAAGGCGTCCATGATCGCGTTATTGAAACCATGGCCCATGTGCAGGCTGCCGGTGACGTTCGGCGGCGGGATCATGATGGTGTACGAGTCACCGGCACCTTGCGGGGCGAAGTAATTCTCGGATTCCCAGGTTTGATACCAGGAAGTTTCAATAGCGTGCGGCTGGTAGGTCTTGTCCATGCGCGGCGGGAACCTATTGCTGTAATTCAGGAAAGCCGACAAGTATAGCGGGGATGAACGGCTGGGCGTAGAGCGGGGCGATGATTAGCTGTAGGAGGTAGGCATATCCCTGTGGGACAGGCTCGCGCAAAATCTATCGGACTGCCAAAAACTGTGGGGATTCGATGTTGACCTGCAAGCCTTGTGTAGATACCTGTGGGAGCCGAGCTTGCTCGCGATGCAGGCGCAGCGAGGGCTCAGATACACCGCGTCATCGTTCATCGCGAGCAAGCTCGG
>NZ_LOHG01000004.1:247468-268776 GCF_022790535.1 Pseudomonas maioricensis | reverse complement strand
CTCCCACAGGAGATCACGCAAGTCATCGGCTAGCGCGACTCCACAGGGGCGTTAATTCTGATACTGGCTCAGCAGCCTTTCCATTCGCGCTTCAAGACGGCGTTTGATTTCGGTCTCGATGTGCGGCGCGAAGTCGTCGATGACGTCTTGCATGATCAACTGGGCAGCGGCGCGCAATTCCGAGTCGAGATACAGCAGCGCGTCTTCTTTTGATTTGGCTCGCACCGGGGCTGCTGCCACGGGAACCTCGACAGGCTGCGCCGCAGGCTCGGGTGTCAGGGTCGGAATATCGGCCTCATCTTCATCGCCGAAATCCAGTTCCTGGCTCAATGCCGGTTTTGCACCCACCACGTCGAACAGCAAAGGGATCTGCCCTTCGCCATGTGCGGGCGGTTGCTGTGAGTCATCGCCGAGCAGTTGGCGGATCGACTCGAGGTCGTCCAGCAAGTGGGCGGAGTTTTTCAGAGGGTTTGAATTATCCATCGTGTGCTCAAAGCCGCTGTAGTCGGTGATCTTGCAGAGGATAGCCCTGTTCACGATAGAAACGAAAACTCTCTCGTGCGGCCAGTCGTATGGCGGGGTCTTCAACCACTATTTCCGCCACGCGGGCGAAACGTTTGAAAAAATCGGGGATGCGCAGGTCAAGATTGACCAGCAGATCCTGATGTTGCCCCGGGTCTTCACCCAGGCCCAGTACCACCGGTGCGACCTGATCGTCTTCCGCGTCACCATGGGGTATGAAGGTTTCACCCTTGAAGCGCCATAGCCGTGCATCGAGGTCTCCACGCTGCGCGGCATCGCTGCAGTGCAGGTAAATACGGTGACCCATGCGCCAGGCTTTTTCCGTGAGCTTGCAGGCGAAGTCCAGGCGAGCTGAAGGATCGGGGCTTGGGAGAATGTAGAAATCGACTTGTGTCATGTAGGTTCCAGGTCGCGGGGCGCTTGTTTCTGAACAACCAAAATGCAGTTTACCGAGTTGAAATGCATTTTCTGTAGGAGCTGCCGGAGGCTGCGAAAGCGTTTGCCCTGACACACCGCCATCGCAGCCTTCGGCAGCTCCTACAGAGGTAGCGTTGTTGCGTGAATGCACGGTGTCAGCGACACCGTGCGGAATGCCCCCGTGTTCCTTACGCGCCAGCGCGGTCGAGCAGGTATTGGGTCAGCAACGGAACCGGACGGCCAGTGGCGCCCTTGTCCTTGCCGCCGCTCAGCCAGGCTGTGCCAGCGATGTCCAGATGCGCCCAGTCGTAGGTTTTGGTGAAGCGCGACAGGAAGCACGCGGCGGTGATCGTGCCGCCTTTCGGGCCGCCAATGTTGGCGATGTCGGCGAACGGGCTGTCCAGTTGCTCCTGATATTCGTCGAACAACGGCAGTTGCCAGGCACGGTCGTCGGCGAACTTGCCAGCGTCGAGCAACTGATTGATCAGCGCATCGTTGTTGCCCAGCAGGCCGGATGTGTGACCGCCCAATGCCACGACGCAAGCGCCGGTCAGGGTGGCGATGTCGATCACGGCCTGAGGCTTGAAGCGCTCGGCGTAGGTCAGGGCGTCACACAGCACCAGACGGCCTTCGGCGTCGGTATTGAGGATTTCTACGGTCTGGCCGCTCATGGTGGTGACGATGTCGCCAGGGCGTGTCGCGGTGCCGCTCGGCATGTTCTCGGCGGCGGCGATGACGCACACCAGGTTGATCGGCAGTTGCAGTTCCAGCACGGCGCGCAGGGTGCCAAATACGCTGGCAGCGCCACACATGTCGAACTTCATCTCGTCCATGCCAGCGGCAGGCTTGATGCTGATACCGCCGGTATCGAACGTGATGCCTTTACCGACCAGCACGAAAGGCTTCTCGCTTTTCTTGCCGCCGGAGTAGTTCATGACGATCAGGCGTGGCGGTTGGGCGCTGCCCTGTGCCACGGCAAGGAACGACCCCATGCCCAGCTCCGCGAGTTTCTTCTCGTCGTGAACTTCAACCTTGAGGTTCTTGTGCGCCTTGCCCAGCGCCTTGGCCTGCTCGCCAAGGTAAGTCGGGTGGCAAATGTTCGGTGGCATGTTGCCCAGATCGCGGGTCAAGGCCATACCGGTAGCGATGGCCTTGGCGTGAGAGGCTGCACGCTCTACGTCGGCAACGCTGATCTTGTCAGTCAGCAGGGTGATTTTCTTCAGCGCCCGTGCTTCGGCTTTCTGAGTCTTGAAACGGTCGAAGACGTATTCGCCATCGGCCAGGGTTTCGACCAGCAAACGCGCTTTACCGTAGGTGTCACGGTTTTTAACGGCTACCTGATCCAGGGCGATGGCAGCATCAGTGCCGCCCAGGCCTTTAAGAATTGACAGCACGGCACTGACGATTTTCTTGAATTGACGGTCAGACAATTCCGCTTCTTTACCCGTGCCGACCAGCAGAACACGCTCGGCTTTCAAGTTCGGCAGGTTGTGCAGGAGCAGACTTTGAGCCACTTTGCCGGTCAGATCACCACGTTTGAGCACTGCACTGATGGCGCCACCGCTGAGCGCATCTACGGCTTTTGCGGCATCGCTGAGCGCGCGACCTTCGCCCACGGCGACCACAAGGGTCGCGGTCTTCAAGGTTTCTGGGCTTACGCTTTTAACAACCAATTCCATGTCGGGGTCCCCGAATAAACGATGAGCTTTCGCGAAATGAATGACGTGCGCGGCAGGGAGCGGGTGTTTCGCATCAACATGCCAACGACAAGGCCCGCAGTTTGACCCCGCCACGGGACCGATGACAACCCCGGAAAACATGCGAATGCGGCTCTGTGCAGGACCTTTCCGTGAGAACTATCCGGAGCACGCAGTGACAGAGGGCATCATTCACAGGATAATGCCGCATATTTTTTGGCAGAGCCGTGTTGAGTCTGCCGCCACTGCTAGTACCTTTTCTTGTCTGGCTGCCTGAGCCTGGCGACCCTGGAGTGTCTGGTTTGATCGTCTTTCGTTATCTGTCCCGAGAAGTGCTGGTTACCCTGAGCGCTGTGAGCGCCGTGTTGTTGGTAATCATCATGAGCGGACGCTTCATCAAGTACCTCGCGCAGGCCGCGTCCGGGGCACTTGATCCTGGCGTGCTGTTCATGATCATGGGTTTTCGTATGCCCGGCTTCCTGCAACTGATCCTGCCACTGGGACTGTTTCTGGGGATTCTGCTGGCTTACGGTCGGCTTTATCTTGAAAGCGAAATGACGGTTCTAGCCGCTACAGGCATGAGCCAGCAGCGTTTGTTGTGGATGACCATGGCCCCGGCGACCCTGGTGGCGCTGCTGGTTGCCTGGTTGAGCTTCAGCCTCGCGCCTCAGGGCGCGACGCAATTTTCCCTGCTGATCAACAAGCAGGATGCAATGACCGAGTTCGACACCTTGGTGCCAGGTCGTTTCCAGGCCCTGCGCGACGGTACTCGCGTCACGTACACCCAAGAGCTTTCCGATGATCGTTCTAATCTGGGCGGCGTCTTCATTTCGGAAAAGCGCGTGTCCTCCGACAAGAGCAAGGATCGCGGGATTACGGTTCTGGTTGCAGAAAAGGGCCATCAGGAAATCAAACCTGACGGCAACCGCTTCCTGATTCTGGAAAACGGTTATCGCTATGACGGCAACCCGGGCGAAGCCAATTACCGTGCGATCAAGTACGACACCTATGGTGCGATGCTGCCCAAGCCGGACATCAGCGACGAGATCACTGACCGCGAAGCCATTCCGACCTCCGACCTGTTCGGCAGTGATGTGCGCCGCAATCAGGCTGAGCTGCAGTGGCGTATCTCGCTGCCGATCCTGGTCTTTATCGTGACCTTGATGGCAGTGCCACTGTCGCGGGTCAATCCACGCCAGGGTCGTTATCTGAAATTGCTGCCAGCCATCCTTCTTTACATGGCTTACCTGACCATGCTGATCGCGGTGCGTGGCGCACTTGAGAAAGGCAAGCTGCCAATGGCGCTGGGTATCTGGTGGGTGCATGTGTTGTTTCTGTTGATCGGCCTCGGGCTTTTGTATTGGGAGCCGTTGCGCTTGAAAATGGCGAGTCGCCGCAGCGCGTCGGAGGTGGCTCATGGTTAAGCTCGATCGTTACATTGGCAAAAGCGTTTTTGTCGCCATTCTCGCTGTTCTCGGGATCATTCTCGGTCTGGCATCGTTGTTCGCCTTTATCGATGAAATGGGTGACGTCAGCGACAGCTACACCTTGCTCGATGCCAGCAGCTTCGTATTGATGACTGCGCCACGGCGTGTGTATGAAATGCTGCCAATGGCGGCGCTGATTGGCTGCCTGATAGGCCTGGGCAGCCTGGCCAGCAGCAGCGAACTGACCATCATGCGGGCCGCCGGTGTCTCCATCGGCCGCATCGTCTGGGCGGTCATGAAGCCGATGCTGGTGCTGATGATCGCCGGTGTACTGATTGGCGAATACGTGGCTCCGGCTGCCGAGAATCAGGCGCAGGCCAACCGCTCACTGGCGCAGGGCAGTGGTGATGCACAAAGTGCCCGTCATGGTATGTGGCACCGCCAGGGTGATGAGTTCATCCACATCAACTCGGTGCAGCCTAACGGTATTTTGTATGGTGTAACCCGCTATCGTTTCGATAACGAGCGACACATGCTCAGTGCCAGCTTCGCCAAACAGGCAACGTTCAACACCGACTCCTGGGCGCTGAAAGACATCACCACCACCTTCTTCCGTGATGGCAGCACTGAAGTTATCAAGACGGCGGACGAGCGTTGGGACGTAGCACTGAGTCCACAGCTGCTTAGTACGGTCATCATGCCGCCTGACTCTTTGTCGATTACCGGGTTGTGGCAATACGCGCATTATCTGGCTGATCAGGGCCTGAGCAATGGCCGCTACTGGCTGGCGTTCTGGACCAAGGTTCTGCAGCCGCTGGTAACGGTGGCGCTGGTGTTGATGGCGATCTCGTTTATCTTCGGTCCGCTGCGCTCTGTGACGTTGGGGCAGCGGGTGTTTACCGGTGTATTGGTGGGCTTCACCTTCCGCATCGTGCAAGACCTGCTGGGCCCATCAAGCCTCGTATTCGGCTTCTCTCCGCTGTTCGCAGTGCTGGTGCCTGCGGCTGTCTGTGCGTTGGCTGGTGTGCTGTTGTTGCGCAGGGCCGGGTAAGGTTTTGCTGCTGTGAAAAAGCCGACTTCGTGTCGGCTTTTTTGTATGCGCTGTTAAGTACTGCTGCGAACGTACTACAGCCATCGCGGGCAAGCGCGCTCCTACATAAGGTAGCGGTGGTAGGAGCGAACTTGTTCGCGAGGCGGCAGACCTGAGTCGCCGCTTCAGGCCCTCTCGCCAACAAGTTGCCTCCTACCGGATCGAGATCCAACTGTAGGATCTAATGACACGATCACCCAGCCGCAAAGATGAGTTGCTCTACCTCTGCTTTGGCACCCGAACCAACTGGCTGTTGGAATACCTGTCGTGCCAGCTGCGATTCTGCTTATCAAACAGCGCCCAGATGAAGCCCAGGCCTACGCATAACCACGATGCTATGGACACCATAAATCGTAGTAGGGCCTGTAGCAGGCTGATGCCGCTACCGTCGGCGTTCTGCACGCGGATGCCCCAGACCTGCATGCCCAATGTTTGCCCGGAGTGAGTCCAGAATTTGGCGAAGAAACCAAATACCACCAACAGCAAAATCGTGGACAGGAAGGGGTCGCCGTCCAGCGAGCCTGATTCCGACAAAGCCTTTAAACGCGCCTCACCCATAAAGGCCATCAGCACCAGCTTGTAAATAAAAGCGGTGACCAGCACCAGGGCAAAGCACAGCAGTGCGTCGTAGCAGATCGCAGCGAAACGGCGGCCGAGGCTTGCGGGAGGGAACTCACCTTGCGGGCGAAGCATGTGTCGGGACATGGCGGTGGCTCTCGCTCATCGAAAGAACACATTTTACTAACTCGCAGGCATAAAAAAGCCCCCTGATATCAATACCAGGGGGCTTTTTGTTCCAAGGCTTACGCTTCGGCTTGTACTTCGTCAGCCTGCAGGCCTTTCTGACCTTGCACTGCAACGAAGGTCACTTTCTGACCTTCTTTCAGGCTTTTGAAGCCATTGCCCTGAATAGCGCGGAAGTGCACAAACAGATCCGGACCGCTTTCTGGAGTGATAAAACCAAACCCTTTCTCGTCGTTAAACCACTTGACGGTACCGCTCTGACGTGTAGACATTTTCTTATTTCCTTGAAACTTGAATTAATGACAGCCTCCCTCACCTGAAAGAGTACTGGGCTGGTTGCAGGAAGTAAGAAGCGTAGAGCGGGTTGTAGCAAAGCCTAGCGCTACTGCCCAGGTCCCGATTCAGCGACCCATGCAAACACAGTTGAGAAACTCTACGCTAACTCTTGTTACAAACACAAGCCCCTGTCTGGTGCCCGTATTCACGACGTTTGGGGCTGTTTTAAAATATTTACCAGTTGCGCAGAATCGATAGTTTTTCACTGTTGAGTGCACTCTTCGAGTGCGCTGTTTTGGCACTTTCGCCGCTGTTTAGTGCGATAAGAGATGCGGCGGGCTGATTAACTCTGCCGCCGCATTTTTTTGACGCCGTTATTCAACCGCGGAAGTAACGTTGTGCAACGAAAGGCATTTTACTAACGCGCATAGGTACTTGCTTGCCTCGCACTACCGCCCAGAGCTCTGTGTCGAGTGCAGTCAATGAACTGTCTACATAGCCCATCGCCAATGGACCGCCCAATGTTGGTCCGAAACCACCGCTGCAAACAGTACCGACAGAGTTACCGGCGGCGTCGACGATATCGGTGCCTTCACGTACCGGCGTTCGTTCTTGTGGTAGCAAGCCAACCCGCTTGCGTGCAGGGGTTGTTTGTTGCTGAGCGAAGATCTGCTCGGCTCCCGGGAAACCGCCAGCACGTGCGCCATCTGCGCGGCGAACCTTGGATATTGCCCACAGCAGGCTGGCTTCGATGGGGGTTGTCTCGGTATTCATGTCGTGGCCGTAAAGGCACAGACCCGCTTCCAGGCGCAGTGAATCGCGCGCGCCTAGGCCAATCGGAGCGACTTCCGGTTCGGCCAGCAGACGCCGTGCGAGGGCGTCAGCCTGATCAGCCGGGACGGAGATTTCGTAACCGTCTTCGCCGGTGTAGCCCGAGCGGCTGACGTAGCAGTCGACGCCCAGTAGCTGGACGCTGGCGAACTGCATGAATGTCATTTTGGCGACTTCAGGAGCAAGGCGCGCCAGCACCGTTACGGCTTGTGGACCTTGCAAGGCGAGCAATGCCCTCTCTTCAAACAGTGACTGGATTGCGCAATGGTTGCCCAGGTGTTTTTGCAGGTGAGCCAGGTCTTCGTTCTTGCAGGCGGCATTGACCACCAGCATAAGTTGATCGTTGCCCAGGTTGGCAACCATCAGGTCATCGAGGATGCCCCCGGTCTCGTTGGTGAACATTGCATAACGCTGCATGCCCACTGGCAGGTCGATGATGTCCACCGGCACCAGTGCTTCCAGCGCTTTGGCTGCATCGGCACCCGTCAGGCGAATCTGGCCCATGTGCGACACATCAAACAGACCGGCTTTTTCCCGGGTATGCAGGTGTTCTTTCATCACGCCAGCCGGGTATTGCACAGGCATGTCGTAGCCCGCGAAAGGCACCATTTTTGCGCCGAGTTCGCGGTGCAGAGCGTGGAGCGGGGTGGTGAGCAGTTGTTCGGTGGTCATGGTTCAATCCTTTTGAAGAGGCTAATGAAATCCTTGTAGGAGCTGCCGCAGGCTGCGATCACCTGCGGAGCAGGTGCCAATGGGTCGAAGACCGTTCCGGTCTTTTCGCAGCCTTCGGCAGCTCCTACCAAGGAGTTGCGCAACGAATCACGCCTCTTGATAGCTCTCGATGGACGGGCAGGCACAGATCAGGTTGCGGTCGCCAAACACGTTGTCGACGCGACCTACCGGTGGCCAGTACTTGCCGTCGATCAGGGATTCGACCGGATACACCGCTTGCTCGCGGCTGTAAGGGTGGGTCCATTCGCCGACGATTTCCGCCGCAGTGTGCGGTGCGTTTTTCAGCGGATTGTCTTCTTTGTCCAGTACGCCGTTTTCGACCGCGCGGATTTCTTCGCGGATCTTGATCATCGCGTCGCAGAAGCGGTCCAGCTCTTCTTTGGATTCGCTTTCGGTCGGCTCGATCATCAACGTGCCTGCTACCGGGAACGACATGGTCGGGGCGTGGAAGCCGAAGTCGATCAGGCGCTTGGCGACGTCATCAACGCTGATGCCGCTGGTTTCTTTCAGCGGACGCAGATCGAGAATACATTCGTGCGCCACCAGACCGCTGCTGCCGGTGTAGAGCACTGGGTAGTGTTCTTCGAGGCGGCGCGAGATGTAGTTGGCGTTGAGGATCGCCAGTTGCGAAGCGCGTTTGAGGCCTTCACCGCCCATCATGCTGATGTACATCCAGGTGATTGGCAGGATGCTCGCGCTGCCGAAGGGTGCTGCGCAGACTGCGCCTTCCTTGCGAGCCATGGTTGCGTGGCCTGGCAGGAACGGGGTCAGGTGCGACTTCACGCCAATCGGACCCACGCCCGGGCCACCACCGCCGTGCGGGATGCAGAAGGTTTTGTGCAGGTTCAGGTGGGAAACATCGCCGCCGAATTTGCCCGGTGCGCAGAGACCGACCATGGCGTTCATGTTCGCGCCGTCGATGTAAACCTGGCCGCCGTTGTCGTGAACGATGGCGCAGATCTCGCGGATGCCTTCTTCAAACACGCCGTGGGTCGACGGATAAGTGATCATGATCGCGGCCAGATGGTCGCGGTGCTCAATGGCCTTGGCGCGCAGGTCTTCGATGTCGACGTTGCCACGCGCATCGCACGCCGTCACAACAACGCGCATGCCAGCCATGTTGGCGGTGGCCGGATTGGTGCCGTGAGCCGATTGTGGGATCAGGCAAATGTCGCGGCGTTCGTCGCCACGGCTCTGGTGATAGGCGCGGATTGCCAGCAGGCCCGCGTATTCGCCTTGGGAACCGGCGTTAGGCTGCAGCGAGATCGAGTCGTAGCCGGTGGCCGCGCAGAGCATCGCTTCCAGCTCGTCGGTCAGCTGTTGATAACCCGCGCTTTGTTCGGCAGGTGCAAACGGATGCAGGTTGCCAAATTCAGCCCAGGTTACCGGGATCATTTCGCTGGCTGCGTTGAGCTTCATGGTGCAAGAGCCCAGCGGGATCATGGTGCGATCCAGCGCCAGGTCCTTGTCGGCCAGCTTGCGCAGGTAGCGCATCAGCTCGGTTTCGGAGTGATAACGGTTGAACACCGGGTGACTGAGGATCGCTGATTCACGCAGCAATGCTTGCGGCAGGCGCGATTCAACACTTTGCTCCAGTGCGGCGAAGTCCGGCAGTTGTTGGCCTTCGCCTGCGAAGATTGCCCACAGGGTTTCAACCGACGCTTGCGAGGTGGTTTCGTCAAAGGACAGACCCAGACGCTCGCCGTCGATCTCCCGCAGGTTGATCTGCTGGGCGCGAGCCTTGGCGTGCAGCGCTGCGGTGTCTGCGCCGGTCTTCAACGACAGACTGTCGAAGTAGAATTCCTGCTCGACGTTCAGGCCCAACTGGCTCAAGCCTTTGGCGAAGATTGCAGTCAGGTGGTGCACGCGGTTGGCGATTTGCGTCAGGCCACGTGGACCGTGGTAAACGGCGTACATGCTGGCGATGTTGGCCAGCAGCACTTGGGCGGTGCAGATGTTGCTGGTGGCTTTCTCGCGACGGATATGTTGCTCGCGAGTCTGCATGGCCAGGCGCAGGGCCTGCTTGCCATGGCGGTCTACGGAGACGCCCACCAGACGGCCTGGCATGTCGCGCTTGAACGCATCTTTAGTGGAGAAGTAAGCCGCGTGCGGGCCGCCAAAACCCAGTGGCACGCCAAAGCGCTGGGCGCTGCCAATGGCAACGTCTGCGCCGAATTCGCCTGGCGGAGTCAGCAAGGTCAGCGCCAGCAGGTCGGCCGCTACGGCCACCAGAGCGTTGGCAGCGTGGAAGCGCTCAACCAGTTCGCGGTAATCGAACAGGTCGCCGTTGCTGGCAGGATATTGCAACAGGGCGCCGAAAAACGGGCTGACGTCGGTCAGCTCTGCTTCGTCAGCGACGACTACAGTGATGCCCAGTGGCTCGGCGCGAGTGCGCAGCACATCCAGGGTTTGCGGGTGGCAATGGCTGGAGGCGAAGAACTGGTGGCTGCTTTTGTTCTTGCTCAGACGCTTGCAGAAGGTCATGGCTTCGGCAGCAGCGGTGGCTTCGTCAAGCAGCGAGGCGTTGGCAATCGGCAAGCCGGTGAGGTCGCTGATCAGGGTCTGGAAGTTAAGCAGTGATTCCAGGCGGCCTTGGGAAATTTCTGGCTGATAAGGCGTGTAGGCGGTGTACCAGGCCGGGTTTTCCAGCAGGTTGCGCAAGATCGGCGCAGGCGTATGGGTGTTGTAGTAACCCTGACCGATGTAGGTCTTGAACAGTTGGTTCTTGCTGGCGATGGCTTTGATTGACGCCAGGGCGTCGGCTTCGCTCAGACCGGGCTCCATGCCCAGAACGCTAGTGCCTTTGATGCTTTCCGGGATGACGCTGGCGCTCAACGCTTCCAGTGAATCAAAGCCCAGGGTTTGCAGCATGGCTTGCTCGTCAGTGGCGCGCGGGCCGATGTGACGGGCAATGAATTCGTTGGCGGTGCTCAATTGAATACGGTCAGTCATGGTCTGCTCCTCAGGCTTCGGCGTTGGCTTTGATCAGACGGTCGTAGGCGTCCTGATCAAGCAGGCTATCGATAGCGCTGGCGTCTTGGGGAATGAAGCGAAAGAACCAGCCAGCGCCAAGGGCGTCTTCATTGACCAGTTCTGGAGTGGCGTCGAGGGCCTGGTTGACTTCAACCACTTCGCCATCGAGCGGCATGTTGATGCTGCTGGCTGCTTTTACCGACTCCACTACCGACGCTTCGGCGTCCTTGGCGTAGGTCTGCAGCTCAGGAAGTTGCACGTAAACCACATCACCGAGAGATTCTTGCGCGTAAGGCGTGATGCCTACCGTGACACTGCCATCGGCTTCTGCACGCAGCCATTCGTGATCGACAGTGAATCGCAACTCGCTCATAGATACTCCTAAGGTGACTTAGCGCTCGCGGGACGCGCGAACATTGATGACAATCACTTAGCAAATATGCGGCCAGTTTTATTTTTGTCATATAAATCAACTAGTTAGATGATATTGAATATCTAGCATTGATTTGCTCTGTAGCGAAATCGATACAGCCTGTATCCGGTTACAAACTTTCGGCGGATCAGAGCCTTGGCGGCGGCGGGCATGCCAATGTCGTATTGAAATCGTTACGGTGTATCGATATCGATACGGGAGAGGGAGGTGCCCGATGATCCCCTGTGGGAGCGGTGCTTGCCCGCGAAGAACGCGGCATGGATGACACACCGCAGCGACTGATTCGCGGGCAAGCCTCGCTCTAACGGATTAGGCAATCCTGTGGGAGCCGAGCTTGCTCGCGATGTAAACACCACAGGTCTAAGGCCCATCGCATCCAGCCTTATCGCGGGCAAGCCCAGCTCCCACGGTGTATTGCGTCAATCACACCATCACCGCACGGCACTCACCCCATCCAGGGTCGAGAACGAAGTGTCCTTGGCGGTGAGCAGGAAGTCGCGCATGTAGGGTGCATCCAGCATGTCGGTTCGCACTCCGGCATAGAGTGTAGCGAACAATCCTTTTTCGCCCAGTCGCTTGCCTTTCACGTAGCCACGCGAGCTGTATTCATGCAGTGCCCAATGGGGCATGCCGCACACGCCACGGCCGCTGGCGACCAGTTGCATCATCATCACGGTGAGTTCCGACGTGCGCACCTGCGCAGGCTCAATGTCTGCCGGTTCAAGGAAACGGGTGAAAATGTCCAGCCGGTCCCGCTCCACGGGATAAGTAATCAGGGTTTCCTTGATCAGGTCTTCCGGCACGATGTACGGCTTGCTGGCCAATGGATGCTGGTTGGCGACAGCGAGCATGGCTTCGTAAGTGAACAGTGGCACATACGTGATCCCGACCAGTTCGAGCGGATCAGACGTCACCACCAGATCAAGATCGCCACGGGCCAGA
The DNA here is from genome assembly GCF_022790535.1 of Pseudomonas maioricensis. Classification (GTDB taxonomy): domain Bacteria; phylum Pseudomonadota; class Gammaproteobacteria; order Pseudomonadales; family Pseudomonadaceae; genus Aquipseudomonas; species Aquipseudomonas maioricensis. Next base: position 256,692 of record NZ_LOHG01000004.1, on the reverse strand, counting down.
GCAGGCAGAGGCGCGAAAGCAAAGCCCGAGGCCAGATCCAGCTCGACTTCCGGCCAGGCGTCGCGGAATTGATCGATGGTTGGCATCAGCCACTGAAAGCAGCTGTGGCATTCGATCGCCATGTGCAGACGACCTGCTGTGCCGCCCGCGAGCCTGGCGATATCGCGCTCGGCACCCCGCAGTTGCGGCAGCACGGCGTCCGCCAGTTGCAGCAGGCGCAGCCCGGCGCTGGTAAAACGCACTGGTTTGGTTTTGCGCACGAACAGCGGCATGCCCATGCGTTCTTCCAGCTCCTTGAACTGATGAGACAGCGCCGACTGGGTCAGATGCAGGCGCTCGGCAGCTTCCACGAGGCTGTCGGCTTCACGCAAAGCGTGCAGGGTTTTCAGGTGGCGTATTTCAAGCATCTCGTCTCGCAGACCTGTCAGTGCTTCATGAATGAATTTTGTGAACAACACGAAAACAATGAGTTTGTCTCACGTTGGGTCGGCTGTCGACAATGGCGTCATATTTCGACAGGAGCTTTTCATCATGGCCTTGGCCCACAATCTTGGATTCCCGCGCATCGGCGCTGATCGTGAACTAAAAAAAGCGCTGGAAGCGTTCTGGAAGGGCGAGCTTGATCAGCAAGGCCTGCGTGATGTTGGTCGGGAACTGCGCGCCGTTCATTGGCAGCTACAGAAAGACGCTGGTATCGAGCTGCTGCCCGTGGGTGACTTCGCCTGGTATGACCAGGTATTGAGCCACTCGCTGATGTTTGGTGCGGTCCCCGAGCGTTTCGCCGGTACTCGTGACGCTCAGGGCTTGCCGACTCTGGACACCCTTTTCGCGATGGCCAGAGGCGCTGAAAGCTGCTGCGGCGGTGCGCATGCTCAGGCGTCGGGTCAGCAGCAGTACGCTCAGGAACTGACCAAGTGGTTCGACACCAACTACCACTATCTGGTCCCGGAATTCACTCAGGATCAACGTTTTCAGTTGAGCTGGGAGCAGTTATTCGAAGAGGTGGATGAAGCCCGCGCTCTGGGGCACAAGGTCAAACCGGTATTGATCGGTCCTTTGACGTATCTGTGGCTGGGCAAGGCCAAGGGGCATCATTTCGACAAGCTGGAGCTGTTGGATAGTTTGTTGCCGGTGTACGGCGAAATCCTTGGTCGTCTGGCCGGGCAAGGTGTGGAGTGGGTGCAGATTGATGAGCCAATCCTCACGCTTGATTTGCCTCAAGACTGGAAAAATGCATTCGAGCGCACCTATCACAGCCTGCAGTATTCCCCGCTGAAAAAGCTGATCGCGACTTACTTCAGTGGTCTTGAAGACAACCTTGGCTTGGCGGTTTCTCTGCCGGTAGACGGTCTGCACATAGACCTTGTGCGTGCGCCGGATCAACTGGCTGCCTTGCTGGATCGTCTGCCAAGCTACAAGGTGTTGTCGCTGGGCGTGGTTAACGGGCGCAATGTCTGGCGTTGCGATCTCGAACAGGCATTGGGCCAGTTGCAGGAAGCGCAGCAGCGCTTTGGCGACAATCTCTGGGTCGCCGGTTCATGCTCCTTGTTGCATAGTCCGGTTGATCTGGGGCGTGAAGACAAGCTCGACGCTGAACTGAAGAGCTGGCTCGCTTTTGCTGTGCAAAAGTGCGGTGAAATCTCGCTGCTTTCCACTGCCCTGAACGATCCTCAGGCTGCTCACGTCCAGCGTGCGCTGGGCGAAAGCCGCGCGATTCAGGCCAGCCGTTTGCAGTCACCGCGTATCCACAAATCGCAGGTGCAGGCGCGGCTGGCGGCGATCACTGCCCAGGATAGCCAGCGCCAATCGGCGTTCGCCGAGCGTATCGGGCAGCAGCGTGACCGGTTGAATTTGCCAGCGTTTCCGACCACGACCATTGGCTCGTTCCCGCAGACTGCGTCGATCCGGCTGGCACGTCAGGCGTTCAAGTTGGGCAAGTTGTCGGCCAATGACTATCACGACGCCATGCGTCATGAGATTCGCCATGCAGTACAAATCCAGGAACGCCTCGGGCTGGACGTTCTGGTGCACGGCGAGGCGGAGCGTAATGACATGGTCGAGTACTTCGCCGAGCAACTGGACGGTTACGCATTCACCCGTTTTGGCTGGGTGCAGAGTTACGGTTCGCGTTGCGTGAAGCCAGCAGTGATATTTGGTGATCTAAGTCGCCCTCAAGCGATGACAGTGGACTGGATCAGCTATGCGCAAAGTCTGACCGACAAGCTGATGAAGGGCATGCTGACCGGCCCGGTGACCATGTTGATGTGGTCGTTCCCGCGAGAGGACGTGTCCCGCAAGGTCCAGGCGCAACAGCTGGCACTGGCGATTCGCGATGAGGTGGTGGACTTGGAAGCAGCTGGCATCAAGATCGTGCAGATTGATGAGGCCGCCTTCCGCGAAGGCTTGCCGCTGCGCCGGGCGCAATGGCAGGAATATCTGGACTGGGCCGTGGAAGCGTTCCGCCTGTGTGCGAGTGGTGTGCGTGACGAGACGCAGATTCATACTCACATGTGCTACAGCGAATTCAATGATGTGATCGACTCCATCGCGGCGATGGATGCCGATGTGATTACCATCGAGACGTCGCGTTCGGACATGGAACTGCTGGAGGCTTTCAAGGCTTTCGATTACCCGAACGATATTGGTCCCGGGGTATATGACATTCATTCACCCCGTGTACCGGGCACTGAAGAGATGGTGAAACTGATGCGCAAAGCGGTGCAGCATGTGCCCGCCGAGCGCTTGTGGGTCAACCCGGATTGCGGCCTGAAAACCCGCGCCTGGCCGGAAACCGAAGCGGCGCTGGTAAACATGGTGGCGGCGGCACGGCAGTTGAGAGCTCAGTTAGCCTGATGAGTTCCACTGGGAGCGGGCATGCACTGCTCCCACTGGAACTCATCACAACATTAAAACGACCGCTCAGCCGCCTTCATCAAACTGTCACGCAACTGTGGCAGCGCGCTTGAGAAAACTTCATCACACTCGTTGCCTACTGGGGATCTGTTTGTCGGTGTTTCTTAATGCGCGTTCTTCTTTTTCTGGCCGCACTCTTGTGCGGCTTGCCGTCTTTTGCGGCCTCCAAATGTGATGTCAATGTTCCTGTTCAGATAGCCGAGCTCAAAGAAGTGCGGCTGGCTTATCAGAGTATCGGCAACGAATCCGATCCTGCTTTGCTGCTGGTCATGGGGTTGGGCGGGCAGCTGATTCACTGGCCTGATGAGGTCGTGGCGGCGCTGTGTCAGCAGGGGTATCGGGTTATTCGCTACGATAACCGCGACGTTGGCCTGTCCACCTGGAACGCTCCACCGGCCAATGCCAATCTCACCTACGAAGTGCTGCGCTACAAACTCGGCCTGCAGGTTTCCGCCCCGTATTCACTGACCGATATGGCAGACGATGCGCTGGGATTGATGGACGTTCTGCACGTCCAGCAGTTTCACGTGTTAGGCGCAAGCATGGGCGGCATGATTGCGCAGCATCTGGCGGATCTGGCACCTCGGCGTATCGAAAGCCTGACCCTGATCATGACCAGTTCCGGCGCTCAGGGTTTACCCATGCCTAATGCCGCGTTGATGCAATTGCTGGCCAAGCGTGGCGCCCCGAACAGAGCAGCCGCGCTGGAGCAGCAGGCCGATCTGCTCGCAGCATTGGGCAGCCCTGAAGTGAAAGACGATCGGGCCATGCTCTTGCAGCAAGCGGCGGCGTCCTACGACCGTGCGTTTAATCCGGAAGGGGTGAAGCGTCAGATTCTCGCGATTCTGGCTGAGCCGAGCCGGGTGCAATTGCTTGATCGTCTGCGTCTGCCGGTGCTGGTCGTCCACGGAACAGCTGATCCGCTATTGCCTGTGATGCATGGCGTGCATGTAGCGGCGCACATCCGTGGTAGCCAGTTGCGGCTGATACCGGGCCTGGCTCACCGCTTTCAGGAGGCGTTCAAGGCTCCGCTGCTTGCGGCGGTGTTGCCTTACCTGCGCGCGCAGCACGACGACGGCCGGAGCATGGCGCAGCTTTGAAACAACACCGGACTTAGGCGTATCGTGGTGGCTTTCTTTATTTAGAGTGAGCCTGCCATGAGCACTCCGTTGAAAATTGATTTCGTCTCCGATGTGTCCTGCCCCTGGTGCGTGGTCGGCCTGCGGGCGCTAAATGAAGCGCTGGCTGAGCTAGGCAGTGAAGTTCAGGCGCAGATTCACTTTCAGCCATTTGAGCTGAACCCGAATATGCCCGCTGAAGGACAGGATCTGAACGAACACATTTTCGAGAAATACGGCTCGACCCCTGAGCAATCCGCCGCCAACCGGGAAAATATCCGCCAGCGGGGTGCTGAGCTGGGGTTTACCTTCACTCAGGGCGATCGACGTATCTACAACACCTTTGACGCTCACCGCTTGCTTCACTGGGCTGAGCTCGAAGGCAAACAAAAGGCCTTGAAGGAAGCGCTGTTTGCTGCTTATTTCACAGACCTTGCCGACCCCTCCAGCCACCGCGTGCTTGCGGATGTTGCGCAGAACGTTGGCCTTGATCGGGTGCGTGCAGAAGCGATTCTGAGTAGCGATCAATTTGCCGCCGAAGTCCGCGAGCAGGAGCAATTGTGGGTTTCAAGGGGCATCAGCTCGGTGCCGACCATCGTCTTCAACGACCAATATGCGGTGTCGGGCGGGCAGCCGGTTGAGGTGTTTGTAGGGGCCATTCGTCAGATATTGGGCGAGGGGAAGTAACCCTCCTGTTTCAGACCCAGATCCCTGTGGGAGCAGAGCTTGCTCGCGATAAGGCCCACGCGATCTAAAGTGAATTGCATCCAGCCCTATCGCGAGCAAGCTCTGCTCCCACAATTGATCCAGTTCCTTCAGTGAAATATGTGTTGCTGACCCAGGCCACTATCGGTTATCAATTTGTACATGATTAGACATGTCCGATTTGATAAAAAACAACGCGTGGTGGATGAGCTTGCACGACGCATCGAAAGTGGCCAGTTGGAGTCGGGCAATCTGTTGCCGGGCGAGCATTTGCTGGCGCAGGAATTCGATGTCAGCCGGGGCACGCTGCGTGAAGCCTTGTCCGAGCTCAAGCGGCGCAATTACATCGCCACTCAGTCGGGTGTCGGTTCGATTGTGACCTACGACGGCATCAGCCTCGACCAGCGCAGTGGCTGGGCGCAGGCGCTGGCTGATACCGGGGCGAGGGTAACTACCGAAATTCTGCGTGTGGTGGAGGTTGAGCGCACTGACCTGCAAAGCCGTTTCGGTACTGTCCACTTCATCGCCATCGATCGTCGCCGAACGGCTGCCGATGGCAGCGTGGTTTCCCTTGAGCGGGCCCTGGTTCCTGCCGTAGAAGGCCTGGAAAACCTGCCTGCAACGGGGCTTATCGAGGATTCCTTGACACTGACCCTGGCGGCGCATGGCTTCGTCGGGGATCGCGGTGATCAATGGATCGGTGCCGAGCCGCTCACTGCGGATGATGCATTGTTGATGATGCGTGAACCCGGCAGCGTATTTCTCAAGGCCATTCGCACCACCTACGACCGACGCGAGCGCTTTATGGAGCATGTGGAAAGTTTGCTCGACCCGCTGCATTTCCGTATGCACCTGGCGTTTGGAGGTCAGTCATGAGTCTTCTAGACCGCCGCGACCGCGCCTTGGGCGCTTTTTATGGGCTGGCGTTGGGCGATGCTCTGGGCATGCCGACCCAGTCGTTGAGCCGCGATCAGATTCAGGCGCGTTTCGGTCGAATCCTGACGTTGATGGCCGCCGGTGCGGATCAGCCGATTGCGCCGAACATGCCAGCCGGGTCGATTACCGATGACACCGAGCAAGCCGTATTGGTCGCCGAACTGCTGGTAGCCGGATCAGGGCGCATCAACCCGTCCGACCTGGCTCAAAGTCTGATTGATTGGGAGGCCGTAATGCAGGCCAAGGGCTCCCAGGATTTGTTGGGCCCTTCAACCAAACGAGCCATTGAAATGATCCTCGCCGGGCACAGTCCGGAAGAGGCTGGCCGTTTCGGTACCACCAATGGCGCAGCGATGCGCATTACCCCGGTTGGCATTGCGGCTGATATCGCCGATCCGCAGCGTTTTATCGCATCGGTCGTGCAGGCCTGCCAGGTGACTCACAACACAACATTGGGCATCGCCAGTGCTGCCGCAGTCGCCGGTGCGGTTTCAGCCGGTATCAACGGTGCAAGCCTGAGCGAGGCACTCAAGCTCGGTGTGGTCGCCGCCAGACTGGGCGAACAGCACGGCCATTGGGTGGCCGGCGGGCGTATTGGTGCACGTATCGAATGGGCGCAGCAGTTGTGCGCTGATTGCGAAAACGAGGCACTGCCGGATTTGCTCTATGACGTGATCGGCACGTCAGTGGCATCGCAGGAATCGGTAGTCGCAGCCTTCGCTCTGGCTCAACACGTCGCGGCGGATCGTCTGTCGGCGTTTGAAGCGCTGTGCATGGCGGCGAGCCTGGGCGGTGACACCGACACCATTGCGGCGATTCTTGGCGCAATTCTGGGTGCCAGCCAAGGGCTGCACGCCTGGCCGCCGGTGCTGATCGAGCAGGTTAAACAGGTCAACACGCTGGAGCTAACGGCACTGGTCGAGGAATTACTGGTCCTGCGTTCAGCCTGAGGCTGCCTGCTTAAAAACTGAATCAGGGACAAACGCTGATGCCGCGGTGGCTAACCGCCGTGGCGCAGGCATGTTCAGCTGTTCCGATGATCCACATCGGACAGATGTGTTATCGATTCTGCATTGCCCACAACCAAAATAAACGGCATTGGAGCCTGGCTCATGAGCTCATCAAACACGACGCAAAGCGCAGGACAATTGGAAACACGTGGCATCGAGCCGGTCCCGGAAAACGAGTGCAATGGCCATCCATTGCAGCTGTTCTGGGTGTGGTTCGCCGCCAACATCAGCATCCTCGGCTTACCATTGGGTGCGACGTTGGTGGCCTTCCGGGGGCTGTCGATCTGGCAGGCAATCATCGTGGCCATTCTTGGCGCGGCGGGTTCGTTTGCCGTGGTTGGGGTGATCTCCATCGCCGGTCGCCGTGGACGTGCGCCGAGCCTGACGTTGTCCCGCGCCATCTTCGGTGTGCGCGGCAATATTGGCCCGACCATCGTCTCGTTGATGTCGCGCCTGGGCTGGGAAACGGTCAACACCACGACGGCAGCATTCGTGCTGCTGTCGCTGTCCGCGATTCTGTTCGGCACCCCGGTTGAAGCGAAAAGCACACCGGGTCTGACCTTGGTGTTCATCGCTATTTTCGTGCTAATGACGCTGTGCGTTTCCGGTCTTGGTCACGCCACGTTGCTGGTCATCCAGAAATGGGCGACGTATATCTTTGGCGCATTGAACGTGATGGTCGGCGGTTTCCTGATTGCCCATATCGACTGGAACGCCGTGTTCAGCGCGGCGCCTGCACCGCTGAGCGCGATGATCATTGGCGTGGGCATCATGGCAGCAGGTACCGGCATTGGTTGGGCCAACGCCGGTGCGGACATGTCCCGCTATCAGCACCGCAGCGTCAAAGCCACGCGACTGGTGGCCTCGGCGGCGTTTGGTGCAGGTATTCCACTGGTCTTGTTGATCACCCTTGGCGGATTGCTGTCGGTGGGTAACGATCACCTGGCTTCGGCCACTGATCCGATCATCGCGATCCGCCAACTCCTGCCGAACTGGATGGCCGTGCCGTACCTGATCACTGCGTTTGGTGGCTTGCTGCTGTCGAATAACCTCTCCGTTTATTCGGCCGGTTTGACCACCTTGACCCTGGGTTTGAAGGTCAAACGGGTTCACGCCGTCATCGTCGATATCGTCGCGATCTTCATCGGTTCGATCTACTTCATGCTGATCGCCGAGAGCTTCTACGGCCCGTTCATTACGTTCATCTCGTTACTGGCAGTGCCGATTACGGCGTGGGTCGGGATCTTCATTGTCGACTTGATCCACCGTCACGTTTACTCGGGCAAAGACCTGATGGACGTTTCGCCGAGCAGTGCTTATTGGTACAGCGGCGGGGTGGAGTGGCGTGCGCTTGGGGCGTGGGCGTTGGCAATCGTGCTGGGCTTCAGCTTTACCACTGTCGCCACTACCGCTGACAACGTGCTGTTCACCGGTTTCCTGTCCGACTCCTGGCTGGGTCATAACGGCCTGGGCTGGATCGTGACCTTCCTGGTGGCGGGTGGTGTTTATGCGATTCTGGGCGGTGCCCGTGATCGCCGAGCGTTTTCCGAAGAGGCCCAACATGCCCGCTAGATTGCTGCACACCGGCCAGGTCGTTATCGATCTGGTCATGGCACTGGATGAGCTGCCAGCCTCTGGCGGTGACGTGCTGGCCAGTTCCGCCCGGTTTGAAGCGGGTGGCGGTTTCAATGTCATGGCTGCCGCCCGGCGCAACGGCATGCCGGTGGTCTATCTGGGTCGCCATGGCAGAGGTCAGTTCGGTGATCTGGCGCGTCAGGCCATGACAGCCGAAGGTATTCAGTTCAGCGCAGCCTGCAGCGAGGAGCAGGACACCGGGCTGTCCGTGGCGTTGATCGAGCCGTCAGCGGAGCGCTCGTTCATTTCTTACGTGGGGGCCGAAGGCGGTTTGTCGGCGCAGGATTTGAACAGCGTGACGGTGCAAGCCGACGACTACGTTTACGTCAGTGGCTACAGCTTGCTGCACGAAGACAAGGTGCAGAGCCTGCTGGATTGGCTGGGGTCGTTGCCGGCCAGTGTGACCGTGGCGTTCGACCCGGGGCCGCTTGTGCATTCGCCCGATGCGCCGCAGGTCAGAGCGTTGCTGCCGCGGCTTGATCTGTGGAGCAGCAATTGCGAAGAGGCGTTGCGTTTTACTCAGTGCGAGGACATCGCTCAGGCGCTCGACCGGCTGGCTGAGTTACTGCCGGATGACGCCTTGATTGTGGTGCGCGACGGACCGAAAGGGTGCTGGGTTCGGCATCGTCAACAAACGCAGAATGTGGGCGGTTTTCCGGTCAAGGCTATCGACACCAATGGTGCGGGTGATGCTCACGCGGGCGTGCTGCTGGCTAACCTGGCGGCAGGGCTTTCATGGGATCAGGCGGCTTTGCGGGCTAATGCTGCGGCGGCCATTGCAGTGACTCGCTGGGGCCCGGCAACATCGCCGGATGCGCGGGAAGTGGAGGAGTTGGTTGCGTTATCCCGGTAGGAGCGGGGAACACCGCGCTGTCTCGCTGCAAACGGAACCTGTAGGAGCTGCCGA
>NZ_LOHG01000004.1:180858-246826 GCF_022790535.1 Pseudomonas maioricensis | reverse complement strand
AGTTTGTCGTGCTAGCCATGAAATCTTACCCACAACGTCACCAGCAATGTCGCCGCCACCAGCCACGCAACGGCGGCCAATGCGAGGGAAACCTCAAGCCGCCAGCGATCAACCAACAGGTAAAGCGCCGCGAGATAAACGAAGTAGGGGATGATCGACCACATGCCAAACAGGATGGTGGTCTTGAGGTCGTCCAGGGAGCGGCCCTTGCCAACGATGTAGTGGGCAATCAGGGCAAAGGTCGGGAACAGCGGCACCAGACCTGCGATGTAGTAGTTTTTGGTCTTGGCCAGCGCGGCAAGGATGACCACGACGGCGGCGCCGATCAGGGCTTTGAAGAACAGGTCCACGGAATATCTTCCCTAGGCTTATGCATGCTCTGTAGGAGTGAGCTTGCTCGCGATCGCGGTGTAACAGGCGATGATATTGTTGGCTGGCCCTACGTAATCGCGAGCAAGCTCACTCCTACAGTTGCGTAGGCTAACAAACGTAAACTCTCACCCAAGACCATACTTTTTGACCTTATCAAACAGTGTGGTCTTAGCCATGCCCAGCTCCTGACTGGCCTGGCTGAGGTTGCCACCGCTGCGTTGCAGAGCCTCGGTCAGCAGATTTTTTTCGAAGGCTTCCACGGCCTCAGCAAAGCCCAGGCTCTGGCTTTCTTCAGTGCTGGCGTTGGTTTTTTTGAAGGCGGGCAAACCCAGGGCATAGCGCTCGGCGACGTTACGCAGTTCACGTACGTTGCCCGGCCAGTCGTGGCTCATCAGGCTGGATAAGGTTTGCGGATCCAGTACCGGTGGCTCGCGATCAAAACGCAACGCAGACAGCTGAAGGAAGTGTTCGAACAGTTGCAGGATGTCTTCACGACGCTCTCGCAACGGTGGCAGTTCCAGCGTGACCACGTTCAGTCGGTAATACAGGTCGCTGCGAAACTGTCCGGCTTTGCTTTGCTCATCGAGGTCTGACTTGGTTGCGGCAATCACCCGGCAATCCACTTCGACACTCTGATTGGAGCCCAGGCGTTCCAGCGTGCGCTCCTGTAAAACCCGCAGCAGCTTGATCTGCAGGCTGATCGGCATGCTTTCCACTTCATCGAGAAACAGCGTGCCATTGTGCGCGTGTTCGATCTTGCCGATGCGCCGCTTTCCTGCGCCGGTAAAGGCATTGGATTCATGGCCGAAGATTTCGGTTTCGAACAGGGTTTCCGGCAGGCCGCCGCAGTTGAGCGCGACGAACTGTTGCTGATGACGGCGACTGAAGTCGTGCAGGCAACGCGCGACCAGTTCTTTACCGGTGCCGGTTTCACCTTCGATCAATACGTTGGCCGACGTGTCGGCGACGTTAGCAATCAGGGCACGCAGGTTTTGCATGGCGGGCGAGCGCCCGATGATCTTGCCTTCAAGGGAGTCGCGTTCCGCCAGTTGCTTGCGCAATGACCAGACTTCCCGCGCCAGGCCCCTTTGTTCAAGGGCGCGACGGGTGACTTCGACCAGACGTTCGGGAGAGAAGGGCTTCTCCATGAAGTCGTAAGCACCGTCGCGCATGGCGTTGACCGCCATGGAGATATCGCCGTGACCTGTGATCAGCACCACGGGCAGACTCCGGTCCCGGGCCTTGAGGCGGCTGAGCAATTCCAGGCCGTCGATGCCCGGCAGACGAATGTCACTGATCACAATCCCGGCAAAGTTATCGCCAATTCGCGCCAGCGCTTCCTCGGCACTGCCCACACCTTCGCTGGGAATATCTTCCAGAGCCAACGCTTGCTGACAGCCGAGCAAAACGTGAGGGTCGTCTTCGACGATGAGTACGGTCAGGTCAGTGGTCATTTGAAGGTCTCATCAGGCGCGACGAAAATTTTTGATTGGAATGCACTTCTGTGGGAGCGACCGGGGTGGCGTTCCACCTTGCTCGCGATAAGGCTGGACGCGGTTCACTTTGGATCGCGTCCAGCCTTATCGCGAGCAAGGTGGAACGCCACCCCGGTCGCTCCCACAAGGGGCTTACCACAAGTCCTCATACTTCCTTCACCACCGGCAACCACAACACAAACGCTGTACCGCCACTCTCCGGCTGTTCAGCGCTGAGGCTACCACCGGTTGCCGCAGCGAGGCTGGCGGAAAGGGTGAGGCCCAGCCCCAGACCTTGTTCGCCGGGTTTGGTGGTGAAGAACGGTTCGAACAGATGCTTGCGTGTCTCGTCATCAATGCCGTGCCCGTTGTCCCGAACCCGCAAGCAATAACGGCCTTCGATCACCGAGCCTTCAAGCCAGATTTCCGGCAAGGGCTGTGCGTGCATAGCGTCTAGCGCGTTGCCAATCAGATTGACCAGAATCTGCTCAAGGCGAGTCTGGTCGATCATCAGTTCAGCGTCGGCATACTGCTGATGCAGTTCAAGGGAAAAGTTTTCCAGGCGAGGGGTCAGTAACTGCAGCGCAGCATCGACGGCTTTGCTGAGTCTGGCCTGGCCCTTGTCATCGCCACGACGGGCGAAAGCGCGCAGGCTGGCGGTGATGCGGCCCATGCGGTCGACCAGATCGTTGATGGTGCGCAAGTTGGTGCTGGCGGTATCCAGTGCACCGCGCTCAAGAAAGCGTACGGTGTTGCCGGACAATGTTCGCAAGGCCGCCAGTGGCTGGTTCAGTTCATGGGCAATGCTGGTCGACATCTGCCCGATAGCCGCCAGCTTGCCCGCTTGAACCAGTTCGTCCTGAGCCTTGCGCAAGGTGTCTTCAGCCTGCCGACGTTCGCGAATCTGCCCTTTGAGACGTTCGTTGCTGGCGCGCAAGTGTTCAGTGCGCTCGGCGATCTTGCGCTCCAGTTCGTCATTGGCAGCTTGCAGGGCTTCCCGCGCCGCGAGGCGGGTTGAGAGGACTTTGCGCCGTTCATTCCAGGCAATCAGCAGAAACGCAACCAGTGCGCAGGCTACGGCTACCAGCATGCCTTGGCTGCCGGCCTCACGGCGCAGGTCTTCGAGTGGCGTCAACAGCGTCAGGTGCCAGGGTGTATCGCTGAGCTGGCGGGTCTGGGCCAGATAGCTGACCTGTTTGTGTTCAAGGTCGACGCTGACGTTGGCCGGAAATGTCAGCTTCTCCACGCCTTCCGAGAGCAATTCACGCTCTATCGGCACCAGCTCGTTGAGCGGCCACCAGTAATATTGCAGGCTTCGAGCCAGACGTTCTTTGATTTCAGGGGTGAGCGGGCGGACTGACTTCAGGCGGCGGGCCGGGTCGCTGGAGAGAATAATGATGCCGTTCTCGTCACTGACGAACGCTTCAAGTCGCGCACGCTGCCAACGTTGCTCCAGCGCTTCCAGCTGGACTTTGATCACCGCGACGCCGACGATCTTGCCTTTCTCTTCCAGGCCGTGCGCCAGGTAGTAACCGGGCTCACCGGTGGTACTGCCGATACCGTAGAAGCGTCCAGGCAGACCACGTACCGCATCCTGGAAATAGGCCCGGAACGACAGGTCTTCGCCGAGATAACTGTCGGCATCGCGCCAGTTGCTGGTCGCTAACACGCGGCCAGAGGTATCGAGCACATAGATAGCGCGGCTACGGCTGCGGCGATTCAGGCCTTCGAGGTAGTCGTTGACCTCGCTGCGCAGCTCGGGCGTAGGGTCGTTGAGCAGGGCTGAGACGCTGGACTCCAGCTCCAGCACGCTGGGCAAATAAGTGTACTTGTTGATTTCACTTTCGAGGGTGCGGGCGTGCAGCTCAAGCTGGCGTTCGCCGCTCTCGCTCAGGGTCCGGATGCCGTAATGCTCACTGATCAGGTAGGCGACGTATCCCAGGCCGAACATCAGCACGATAATCAGTGGCGGCAGAAACAGGTGGCGGATCAGACGGGGTTTCACGGCAAGTGATGGCGGCGCGGCGCGATAAAGGTTGGGGTCGCATTTCATCACAGTCGTCCTGAGCCGAACAGCGGCCGACTCTTAAAAGAGCCGGGCCGCTGTCGAGTCTCACTTAATGCTGAAGAATTTTGGCGAGGAACTGCTGCGCACGTTCTGAACGTGCACTGACGTCACCGAAGAACTCTTCTTTTTCACAGTCTTCAACGATCTGACCCTGATCCATGAAGATCACGCGATTGGCCACTTTGCGGGCGAAGCCCATTTCGTGGGTCACGCACATCATGGTCATGCCCTCGTGAGCCAGTTGCACCATCACGTCGAGCACTTCGTTGACCATCTCCGGATCAAGCGCCGAGGTCGGTTCGTCGAACAGCATGACGATCGGGTCCATGGCCAGTGCGCGGGCAATCGCCACACGCTGTTGCTGACCACCGGACAGTTGGCCCGGATGCTTGTTGGCATGAGCGGAGAGACCAACGCGATCCAGCAAGGCCAAGCCTTTTTTGGTGGCTTCTTCCTTGCTGCGGCCCAGTACTTTGATCTGCGCGATGGTCAGGTTTTCAACGATGCTCAGGTGCGGGAACAGCTCGAAATGCTGGAACACCATGCCAACCCGGGAGCGCAATTGCGGCAGGTTGGTTTTCGGATCGGCGATCGACGTGCCATCAACGGTGATGTCGCCTTTCTGGAACGGTTCCAGGGCGTTCACGCATTTGATCAGGGTCGATTTACCGGAGCCGGACGGGCCGCAGACCACGACCACTTCGCCTTTTTTGACCTCGGTGCTGCAATCAGTCAGCACCTGGAAGTCGCCATACCACTTGTTAACGTTTTTTATGGAAATCATACGGCGAACCTTTTTTGCAGACGCTTCACCAGCAACGAGGCGGCAAAGCTGATCGTGAAATACACCAGACCGGCGATGATCAGGAACTCATTGGCACGGCCAATGATGTCGCCACTGGCCCGCGAGGCGTTGAGGAAGTCCACCAGGCCTACGGTGTAAACCAGCGAGGTGTCCTGAAACAGAATGATGCTTTGTTGCAGCAGCAGAGGGGTCATCTTGCGAAAGGCCTGAGGCAGGATGATCAGGCGCATCATTTGCCCATAGGTCATGCCCAGTGCCTGGGCTGCGCCCATCTGGCCCTTGGAAATCGACTGCACACCGGCACGGACGATTTCGCAGAAGTAGGCCGCCTCGAACATCATGAATGCAATGACGCAGGAGGTGAACGCACCGATGGGCGTGTCTTCGCCGGTGATCCAGCGCAGCACGAACGGCACCGCCAGATAGAACCAGGTGATGACCAGCAGCAGCGGAATGGAGCGGAAGTAGTTGACGTAAGCGCCGGCCACGTTGGCCAGCAGCTTGCTCGACGACAAGCGCATAAGGGCCAGAATGGTACCCAGCACCAGACCGCCGATGATGCCCATGACCATCAGTTGCAGGGTCATGACCATGCCGTTCCACATGCCGGGAATGGCCTGAACGACTCCAGAGAAGTCCATATCCATTATTTGCCCCCCAGGGAAATCAGTCCGGGCACAGCGACTTTCTTCTCGACCAGACGCATCAGCAACATCAGGCTCATGTTCAGGGTGAAGTAGATCAGCGTCGCCAAAGTGAAAGCTTCAAACAGGTTGGCGGAAAACTCGGCGGTCTGTTTGGTCTGCGCGAGCAACTCCATCAGGCCGATCAACGACGCCACCGACGAGTTCTTGAACACGTTGAGGAATTCGGAGGTGAGCGGCGGAATGATGATCCGGTATGCCTGTGGCAGCAGTACGTTCCAGTAAATCTGCGACAGACTGAAACCCATGGCGCGCGCCGCAGATTCCTGACCGCGCGGCAACGCTTGAATACCGGTACGCACCTGCTCGCAAACCCGGGCAGCGGTGAACAGGCCAAGGCAGACGATCACGCTGAGGAACGCGGATGTCGTTGGATTCAGGTCTTGCTTGTACCACTCCTGCAAGCCTTCAGGCAGCAGGTCCGGTACCAGGAAGTACCAGATGAACAGCTGCACCAGCAGCGGCACATTACGGAAGATTTCCACGTAAACCGTGGCGATGCCTGCAACCAGACGGTTCGGCACGGTGCGCATGACACCAAGCACGGAGCCCAGCAGCAAGGCGATGATCCAGGCGACGACAGCAATAGCGATAGTCCAGCCCAGACCTGAGATATACCAGTCCAGATAGGTTTCGCTGCCAACGCCAGTGGACTTGAAGAAAACGCTCCAGTCCCAGTTGTAATTCATCAGGGTCTCCCCTCTGATCGATCCAGATGCATGCACGGCATCCTGAAACCGCGCAGGGCGGTCTCAGGCTGTCTTATTGACGAGCAAGGTGTTTGGCTATCAAGCCTTTTTGTCGTCAGCCGCTTTGTCAGTCGGTTCAGCGATCAGTTTTTTCAGCTCGTCGCTCATCGGGAAGTTCAGGTTCAGGCCTTTTGGCGGGATTGGAGCCTGGAACCACTTGTCGTAGATCTTGTTGATCTCGCCCGACTTGTACGTCGCAACGATGGCGTCATCGACGGCTTTCTTGAACGGCTCGTCGCCTTTACGCACCATGCAGCCATAGATTTCGTAGGACTGTGGTGTGCCGGTTACGGCCCAGTCAGTTGGCTTCTTGGCTTTAGCCATTTCACCGGCCAACAGTGCGTCGTCCATCATGAAAGCCACTGCGCGACCCGATTCCAGCATCTGGAAGGATTCACCGTGGTCTTTGGCCGAGATCACGTTCATGCCCATTTGCTTGTCGGCATTCATGGCCTTGAGGATGCGCTCGGACGTGGTGCCCGCAGTAGTCACCACGTTCTTGCCTTTGAGGTTGTCGAAATCTTTGTATTCGGAGGTCGCTTTGGACAGCAGGCGTGTACCGATTTCGAAGATGCCAACCGAGAAGTCTACTTGTTGCTGACGTTCTACGTTGTTGGTGGTCGAGCCGCATTCAACGTCAACGGTGCCGTTCTGCACCAGCGGGATACGGGTTTGCGAAGTGACCAGGTTGTACTTGACCTTCAAGTCCGGCATGTCCAGGTCTTTCTTGATGGCTTCAACGATTTTCAGCTGGATATCGTGGGAGTAGCCAACCGGTACGCCAGAGGCGTCAGCGATATAAGAGAACGGGATCGAAGCGTCGCGGTGACCGAGGGTGATGGTGCCGGACTCTTTGATTTTCTTCAGAGTGCCGGTCAATTCGGCGGCGAAAACTGGAGAACTGATCAGAGCAGCAGCAATTGCTGCGCCCAGAAGATGGGGAACGATGCGCATCGGGTATACCTCGGATTGTTTTTTTTATGGGGCCTGCTACCTGGCGGCCCGCTCTTCGGCCCATGCTTCAACCGCAGCCGGCCAGAGACAGGCCACGGTCGAAGCAATCGACTGATAAGTGTAGAGCATGAGGCGTGCCAAGCTGGTGGCAAGTGGCTAACTTGCTGATTTTTATGGATATAAGTGTTTGGTGGGCATCAAGACAGGACGAGCGGCGTCCGGGATGCCGAACTAATCGGGGAGGGGTGTTCGGAAATCCGAATGATGCAATGACCTCAGAAATACAAAAAACGTGAGAGCCAATTCATTCGCGAAGCGGGCAGCCCTTAAAAACATCTGGGTCAGAAACACCGCGTATGGAGCAAGGACAGGTGTTGTAGGAGCTGCCGAAGGCTGCGAAGCGGTGTATCAGGAAAATCGCATCGCAGCCTTCGGCAGCTCCTACAAGGGCCAGACTATCAAGCCGCTGCGAAAGCACCTTTGTTACGCGCTACGGTGTCCAGATACTGCTGAACGCCTTCGCGTTCTTCTGCGGTCATGAACAGGCCCAGCTTGCTGCGGCGCCACAGAATGTCATCGGCAGCCGTTGCCCATTCGGTGCTGCACAGGTAATCGACTTCACGGGTGTACAGGCCAGCACCCAAGTGATCACCCAAGTCTGCGACGCTCTGTACGCCTTCCAGCAAGCGCCAGCTGCGGCTGCCGTAAGTGCGTGCCCAGCGTTGTGCGATGTCGCTTGGCAGCCAGACGAAACGGCTGCTCAACGCACTGGCCAACTCGGCCGGGGTGTTCATGTCTTCGCCGCCTGGCAGGGTAGCGGTGGCGGTCCAGCTCGGTTTCATCTGTTTGAAGAATGGCGCGAGTTGCGCCATAGCTGACTCTGCCAGCTTGCGATAGGTGGTCAGCTTGCCGCCGAATACCGACAGAATCGGTGCTTCATCAGCGCCACCGGACAGCGACAGGGTGTAGTCGCGGGTAATGGCCGACGGGTTGTCCGATTCGTCGTTGCACAACGGGCGCACGCCGGAATAGGTGTTGAGTACGTCGTCACGGCTCAACTGCTTCTTGAAGTGGTCATTGGCCACTTTGAGCATGTAGTCCATTTCGCCATCGGTGATCTCGACCTTGCTCGGATCGCCTTGATACTCGCGGTCGGTGGTGCCGATGATGGTGAAGCGTTCCAGGTAAGGAATCGCGAATACGATGCGCTGGTCTTCGTTCTGCAGGATGAAAGCGTTTTCGCCCTCATACAGTTTCGGCACGATCAAGTGGCTGCCCTGAATCAGGCGGATGCCATACGGCGAGTCCAGCTTCAGGTCGTCACGAATGAACTTGGCAACCCATGGACCGGCTGCGTTGACCAGTGCCTTGGCGCGGATCGAGAACAGCGTGCCGTCGGCGCGCTCCATGTGCAGGTGCCACAAACCGTTGCTGCGACGAGCATTCAGGCAGCGCGTCTGGGTATGAATGTGGGCGCCGTGTTCGCGGGCGGCCATGGCATTGAGCACGACGAGGCGGGCGTCATCGACCCAGCAATCAGAGTATTCGAACCCGCGGGTGATGTTCGATTTCAGCGGGCTTTCGCTACCGAAACGCAGATTGCGCGAACCTGGCAGTTTTTCGCGCTTGCCCAGGTGGTCATAAAGAAACAGACCTGCACGAATCATCCACGCCGGGCGCAGATGCGGGCGGTGAGGCAAGACAAAACGCATGGGTTTGACGATGTGCGGCGCTTTGGCCAGCAACACTTCGCGTTCGGCCAACGCTTCACGTACCAGACGGAACTCGTAATGTTCCAGATAGCGCAAGCCACCGTGGATCAATTTGCTGCTGGCAGAAGAGGTGTGGCTGGCGAGGTCGTCTTTTTCACACAGAAAAACCGACAGGCCGCGACCGGAGGCATCCGCTGCGATCCCGACACCATTGATCCCACCACCGATAACGGCGATGTCGTAGACCTCGGAAAGTGGCGGTGTAGACAGGTTGGAATGGGGCATCGGTGGCCTCCTGAGTTTATTGTTCGGATAACGAATTCGAACATTAATGTTCATTTCCGAAAATCATAGCTCAATAACGCCGGGGCTTCCAGTCGATAGTCATTGAAAATACTGATCGGGAAGGGAGAAAAGAACAAAAGTGAACATGGAAGGCAGGATGTTATTCCTGTGGGAGCCGAGCTTGCTCGCGATAAGGCTGGACCGGATTGACCTGATATCTGCGGCGCCTCTATCGCGAGCAAGCTCGGCTCCCACAGGTTCCGCACGATGTCACGGGACCGACCTTGCGGCGTTCGCCTTTAATCGGGAAGCGGCCGGGGCAGGCGCTGAAATTGATCGCCTGAAATACCGCCCTCCCGGTTCTAGCCCGTCCTACGAGATCAATATTTCATGCAGAAATAGAATCAGCAGATTTGAATCCTGGGCATTCACGGAAACTAAACCACTTCCAGCCGAATTTTGTTCTGCGCCAGCAGCTGTACCAGCGCCGGAGCCGGTGCCTGATCGGTTACCAGGCAGTCGATCAGGGTGATCGGCCCCAGGCGAACCATGGCGTTGCGGCCGAACTTGCTGGAGTCGGCGGCCAGGATTACCTGGCGAGCGTTGGCGATGATCGCCTGAGAGACCCGCACTTCCTGATAATCGAAATCCAGCAGGCTACCGTCCTCATCAATTCCGCTGATGCCCACCAGCGCGAAGTCGACTTTGAACTGGTTGATGAAATCAACACTGGCCTGACCCATCACACCGCCGTCGCGACGCACGTTGCCGCCCGCCAGCAGGACGTCGAAGTCCTCTTTGGCGCTAAGCATCGAGGCGACGTGCAGGTTGTTGGTGATGATCTTCAGGTTGTTGTGGTTGAGCAGGGCGCGGGCGATCGACTCGGTCGTTGTACCGATGTTGATGAATATCGAGGCGTGATCGGGGATTTGTGCGGCAATGGCTTCGCCAATGCGCTGTTTCTCATCGCGCATCTGATCAGCACGCATGGCGTAGGCTGTGTTTTCGATGCTGGAGTCATAGGCTGCGCCGCCGTGGTAACGGCGCAACAGGTTCGATTCCGCAAGCTGATTGATATCGCGGCGGATAGTCTGAGGGGTTACGACGAACAGCGTGGCCATTTCCTCGATGCTGACATAGCCGCGTTCACGGACCAGTTCGAGGATCTGCTGTTGACGGGGAGGCAGGTTCATTTTTGTTGAGTGTCCTTCAGGCTGCCAAATGGCGTCCATGATGCCGTAGGCGTGTACTGCCTGTCAGCCGGAAACTCAATCCCGATGATCCTGCGCCCCGTCTGAAGCGTGACGGTTACTCGTTGTTTTCGTGGGGTTCCCAGTCACGAGTGCGGGCTACTGCCTTCTGCCAGCCGGCATAGAGCTTTTCCTTCTCTTCTTCAGCACATTGCGGTTCGAACTCGCGCTCGATGACCGCTTTGTTCTTCAGCTCGTCCAGGCTGCTCCAGAAACCAATCGCCAGGCCAGCCAGGTAGGCGGCGCCCAGTGCAGTGGTTTCACGCATTTTCGGGCGCTCTACCGTGGTACCAAGGATGTCGGCCTGGAATTGCATGAGGAAGTTGTTGGCCACTGCGCCGCCGTCAACCCGCAGCGATTTCAGGCGTTCGCCGGAATCCTGCTGCATGGCGTCGAGTACGTCACGGGTTTGATAGGCGATGGATTCCAGCGCCGCACGAATGATGTGATCGACTTTCACGCCGCGGGTCAGGCCGAACAATGCACCACGGGCATACGGGTCCCAGTACGGAGCACCCAGACCGGTAAACGCTGGCACCAGATAAACGCCGTTGCTGTCCTTGACCTTGCCTGCGAAGTATTCGGTGTCGACGGCATCGGTGATGATTTTCAGTTCATCGCGCAACCATTGCACTGTCGAGCCGCCGTTGAAAACAGCGCCTTCCAGGGCGTAGGCCACTTCACCGCGTGGGCCGCAGCCAATAGTAGTTAGCATGCCGTGAGCCGATTTAACCGCTTTCTTGCCGGTGTTCATCAGCAGGAAGCAACCGGTGCCATAGGTGTTCTTGGCCTGGCCTGGCTCGACGCACATCTGGCCGAACAGCGCGGCCTGTTGGTCGCCCGCGATACCCGCAATCGGAATGCCGCTTTTGCTCTGGCCGTAGACCTCGGAAGAGCTTTTCACTTCCGGCAGCATCTCACGCGGAATATCCAGCACGTCGAGCATGCGCTGATCCCATTCCAGGGTGTGGATGTTGAATAGCATGGTGCGCGATGCGTTGGTGTAGTCGGTGACGTGCACTTTGCCGCCGGTGAATTTCCAGATCAGCCAGCTATCGATGGTGCCGAACATCAGCTCGCCTTTGCGGGCGCGTTCGCGGCTGCCTTCAACGTGGTCGAGGATCCACTTGACCTTGGTGCCCGAGAAGTACGGGTCGATGACCAGGCCGGTGGTGTCCTTGATGTACTCCTCCATGCCGTCGCGCTTGAGCTGCTGGCATATTTCGGTACTGCGACGGCACTGCCAGACAATGGCGTTGTAGATCGGCCGACCGGTTTCCTTTTCCCAGATAACCGTGGTTTCACGCTGGTTGGTGATGCCGATGGCCGCAATCTGATTGTGATGCAGATCAGCCTGAGCCAATGCTTTGGTCATGCACGCAGTCTGAGTGGCGAAGATCTCCATTGGATCGTGTTCAACCCAGCCTGCTTGCGGGTAATGCTGAACGAATTCGCTTTGCGCGGTACTGACCACATTGGCGTCGCGATCAAAGATGATTGCACGAGAGCTGGTCGTGCCCTGATCAAGGGCAATGATGTAGTTCTTGTTCTGGGAGTCAGTCATGTCGATTGCCTTGTGCTAAATGGGTGAAGTGAAAAACAGGCGAGCAGGTTCAAGATGAGATCTGGGCTTTGCCTGGAACAACGTCAGCCTTCTTTTCTACAACAGGAACGGCGCGCGGCAGATATCGCGCAATCAGCGCACGATAGCCTGCGGCACCGAGGCACGCACCGAGAATCGGCGCGAAAATCGGGATCAGAAAATACGGTATGTCACGTCCACCGGTAAACGCGATCTCATCCCAGCCCGCCAGGAATGTCATCAGTTTAGGTCCGAAGTCACGTGCGGGATTCATTGCGAAGCCGGTCAGCGGTGCGGTCGAGGCACCGATGAGCGCAACCAGCAAACCGATCAGCAGCGGTGCGAGGGCGCCGCGCGGCAGGCCATTGTTGTCATCGGTCAGGGACATGATGACGCACATCAGAATGGCAGTGATCACACACTCTACGAGTGCCGCCTGACCGACCGAAATGGCAGGGTTGGGATACGTGGAGAACGCAGAAGCCAGTTCAAGGCTGGCAACCGAACCACGAACCATCTGGTGAGTTTGTTCGAATTCGAAGAACAGGCTGATATACAGCAGGTAAACAAGGCCAGCACCGCAAAAGGCTCCAGCCATTTGCGCGGCAATGTAGAACGGTAATTTGCGCTTTTCGAAACCGGCGAAAAGACTCAGCGCGATGCTGACTGCCGGGTTGAGATGGGCCCCTGATACACCTGCGCTCAAGTAGATTGCCATGGCGACCGCCAGGCCCCAAATGATGCTGATTTCCCATAAGCCGAATGTGGCACCCGCGACCTTGAGCGCTGCGACACACCCAGTACCGAAGAAAATCATCAAGGCAGTGCCCAGGAACTCGGCCACACATTGACCTTTCAGCGTTGGTTCTTGCAGTGCGTTAGTCATGAAAACCTCATTTTTTGTTCTTGTGCGGCCCTGTGTGAAATTCACCAGTGCGCGGCTTTTTAAGAGCTCGAGGAAACCCCATCCTCGACCTCTGAATTCGACCTTAAATGGAACTAAAGTTCCAGTGAATCTTCGCAAACGAAAAAAAATAAACAGGAACGAATGTTGTGGAGGATCTAACCGAACCTGAAGGGATTTTGCGGGCCAGCGCTATTGCTCGCATTGATCGGGGTTAAGAAAAGGTGTTTGGTACTGTCCGGAAATTTCTTCACCTGCCCTTTATTTACGGGGTATACAGCCGCTCAATGGCCTAGAATAATTCGCTTGAACCGGTCGCCCTGGCCTTTTGGAGCGCTGCATGACACCTGCATTGGATCTGTTGAAAAAACATCGCGCTGAACATCGTATACACAGTTACGAACATGACCCTAAAGCAGCTTCCTATGGGCTGGAAGCCGCAGAGAAGCTGGGGCTGGAACCCGCGCAAGTGTTCAAGACGTTGCTGGCAAGTACCGAGAAGGGCGAACTTTTGGTTGCAGTGGTACCGGTTGTTGGCACGCTGGACCTCAAGGCGCTGGCAGCGGCTGCGAAAGCGAAGAAAGCCGAAATGGCTGACCCGGCTGCGGCTCAGCGGTCGACGGGTTATCTGTTGGGCGGTATCAGTCCGCTAGGCCAGAAGAAGAGACTGCGTACTTTTATTGATCAAAGCGCCGAGCAGTTCGCGACGATTTACGTCAGTGCCGGGCGTCGCGGTCTTGAGGTGGAGTTGGCGCCATCGGTACTTGCTGAACACACCGGCGCGCTGTTTGCGCCGGTGGGGCGAGGCTGAAGGTTTTTAGCTGCACAGGATCTGTAGGAGCTGCCGAAGGCTGCGATAGCGGTATGACAGGATGAATGCTTCGCAGCCTGCGGCAGCTCCTACAGGAATGCATTTTAATTCAGCAGTTTGCATTTTTTTGATCGGAGTGACCGAGCCCTTCCATCGCACTGGAGCGTTACTTATGTATCTCGAATTTCATCAGGTCGACGCTTTCAGTGATCGTCCGTTCAGCGGCAATCCGGCGATGGTTTATCGCCTCGATACGTGGCTGGCCGACGAGCTGATGCAGCGTATAGCTGCTGAGCACAATCTGGCGGAAACGGCCTTCGTGGTACGGGAAGCGCTCGGCTGGCACATTCGCTGGTTTACGCCCAAGACTGAGGTTCCGTTGTGCGGGCATGCGACCCTGGCCGCCGCCCATGTGCTGTTCACTGTTTTTGCCGAGCCAGCGCAGCAACTCGATTTTCTCAGTAAATCAGGTGCTCTCAGTGTCACTCGCGAGGAGGGATTATTGTGGCTGGATTTCCCAGCGATGATCCCGCACGAGGTTGGCGTAACCGTTGAGCTTGAGCGTGCGTTGGGCACCAGTATTGTGGATGCGCTGGGTTCGGCGGAATTAATGGTGGTGCTTGAGTCGGAGCAGGCGGTACGTGAATGCAAGCCAGACATGTCGGCGCTGGCGCGTTTGCCCTGGCCGGGCGTGATAGTCACCGCCCGGGGCGAGCAGCATGATTTCGTCTCGCGCTATTTCGCACCGGCTATTGGTATTCCTGAAGACCCTGTAACCGGTTCGACGCATTGTGTGCTGATCCCGTACTGGGCCAGCCGTCTGGGCAAGGACGTGCTGGATGCTTACCAGTGTTCGGACCGCGGCGGGGCGTTGTTCTGTCGTCTGGAAGGGGAGCGGGTGAAAATCGGTGGCCACGCAACGCTGGTGGCGAGCGGGAAATTGATGGTGAGTCTAGGCTGAGTCACGCGGCCGATAGCTGGAATGCATTTGGCTAAACTGCCTGCTGCACCGCAACGCTTCCGGAGGTTGGGAAAAGTACCAGATGCTCGGCGGCCACGCGGATGCTCACTTGTTCGCCTGGCTGATAATCCGCATGGCTGGGGAAGATCGCTTCCAGCTGGCTACCGGTAGGCAATTGAAGGCGATACAGCGTTGCTGCGCCCTGAAAGGTTCTGCTGGTGACACGGGCTTTGAGTTCGCTGTTTGGGTCGAAGACGATGTCATCCGGGCGCAACAGCACGTCCACCGCGCTGCCCTTGATGCCGGGATAAGCGCGATTGCCCAGCAGTACACCCAGTTCGGTCTGCACCGATTGTGGATCGTTCATCACGCCACGAATGAAATACCCCTGGCCTATAAAACTCGCGACGTAAGGTGTCAGCGGTTCGTGATAGAGGTTGTAAGGGGTGTCCCACTGTTCGAGGCGGCCTTCTTTGAACACGCCCACATGGTCACTGACGGCAAAGGCTTCCTCCTGATCGTGAGTGACCAGGATTGCGCTCGTGCCTCGTGCCTTGAGTATGTCGCGCACTTCATGGCTGAGGCGCCGACGCAGTTCGCCATCCAGGTTTGAAAACGGTTCGTCAAGCAGCAACAGTTGCGGCTCGGGTGCCAGGGCTCGTGCCAGCGCAACTCGTTGCTGTTGGCCGCCGGACAATTCATGGGGCAGGCGTTTGCCCAAGGCACCCAGGTTGACCAGCTCCAGCAGCTCCTCTGTGACTTGCTTGAGGCGTGGGTGCTTGCGAATGCCAAAAGCGATGTTTTCAGCGACGCTCAAGTGCGGGAAAAGTGCGTAGTCCTGAAACACCATGCCGATCCGGCGTTTTTCCGGTGGTAGGGTGAATCCAGGCTTTGAGATGACTTCGCCTGCCAGCGTGATTTCTCCGGCGTGAACCGGCTCGAATCCCGCAATGGCTCGCAAGGTGGTGGTTTTGCCACAGCCGGATGAACCCAGCAAGCAACCGATATCACCCGCGTTGAGGTGCAGATTGAGATCCTGCACCACGCGTTGATCCTGATAGCCGCAGGCCAGGTTGCGCAGGTTCAGCAGCAGTGGCGAACTCATGCCGGTTGGCAGGAAGGCGCGACGAGGAACTCCAGCAACGCCTTCTGAGCATGCAAGCGGTTTTCTGCCTGGTCCCACGCGACCGAGCGCGGATCATCAAGCAGGTCGACGCTGATTTCTTCGCCGCGATGCGCTGGCAGGCAATGCATGAACAGCACGTCCTTGTCAGCCAGATCCAACAACGCGCGGGTCACCTGGAAAGGGGTGAACAAGGCGATGCGCTTGGCGGTTTCTTCTTCCTGGCCCATGGAGGTCCAGACGTCGGTACTCACCAGATGTGCGCCTGCCACTGCCGCGCGGGGATCACGCAGTACGGTAACGCGATCTCCGGCCAGTGCCAGGAATTCAGGATTTGGCTCATAACCTTCAGGGCAGGCCACACGCAATTTGAAGTCGAACTGAATCGCCGCTTCTATATAGCTGTTGCACATGTTGTTTCCATCGCCGATCCAGGCAACCGTCTTACCTTTGATCGAGCCACGGTGCTCTAGGAAGGTTTGCATGTCGGCCAGCAACTGGCACGGGTGCAGGTCATCAGACAGACCGTTGATCACAGGCACTCGGGAGTTGGCAGCGAACTCGGTCAGATTGCTGTGAGCGAAAGTACGAATCATCACGGCATCAAGCATGCTCGACAGGACTTTTGCGCAGTCGGCGATCGGCTCGCCACGACCTAATTGGGTGTCACGAGGCGACAAAAAGATCGCCTGACCGCCCAGCTGGATCATGCCGGCTTCGAACGAAACACGGGTACGTGTCGAAGATTTCTCGAAGATCATGCCCAGAACCCGGCTTTTCAACGGTTCAAACAGCACGCTTCGGTTTCGCAGGTCTTTGAGCTCTACGCCTCGACGGATCAAGCGCAGGAGCTCTTCTGGCTTGTAATCCATCATCGAGAGAAAGTGCCTGGCGTTCATTATTAACTACCTTTTTTGCAACAGACCGCAGATGCTCAAAGCCGGGTTTTATCGGGAAAACGGGCGAGACCTGCGGCGGAAGCCGCACGGGGCGACGAATAGGGAAGGCGCGATGGTATAAAAAAATGTCGCCTCTTACCAATAGGATGCTCATGTACGAAAGTTTTTTATTCGCAACAGAGGCTGTTTTCTACATTCGGAGCTTGCCTGACATCTCAAGCTGAGCAATGCTCTAGGTGGCGGCAACTGGCCATTCGAGGATTTTCCGAGGGGGCTATTTGTACACTGCCCTCGTGTGACATTGCAATTACTGCCGATCCTGCAACAGTTGAGCTGTTGAGTGGTCATAACGTTGCCCTTATGCGATCTGCTTCACGCGGCGCGCTAGTGGCCCGTTCCATAAATAATCGGCGCAGGTTATAACTGCTCATCGTGTATCAAGGGGTCTGGGGAATGGAATCGAAAGAAAAACAGCTGACGGAACTGCTCGGGCTTACGGCTCGCACCTTGACGCACCTCACTGCTTCAATGACATCCATGTCCTTCGAGCTGTTGCGCAGTAATGACGAAGTCACCCGGGCTGCCGGGCGGCACATGATTGATCGCATGGCTACAATCAGTTCCGGTCTGGATGAGCACTGGCGTCTGATTGGCGAATTGACCGGTGTGCACCTGGCACAGGAGCAGATCGAGACGGTCCACGAAATCCAGTTGCAGCGCAAAATCACTCCTATCGGCGGCTAATCCTTTCCGCCATCGGCCCGCTTGATGCCTGTCGATTCATGAGACGAACGTCTCTGGCGCAGTCGGCAGCCACGCCCCATAGTTTCGTTTGAGCGATCGCTTCAGGTCGCCCTGACAAAAATATGAGGCTGGCCATGACCAAGACCCTCCATCACCGTGCCTGCCATCTTTGCGAAGCCATTTGCGGGCTGAGCATCGAGACCACCGTCAGCGCAGACGATCAGGTGACGATTACTTCGATCAAGGGTGATCCGCTGGATTCCTTCAGTCGCGGACACATTTGCCCCAAGGCCGTGGCGCTGCAGGACATCCAGAACGACCCCGACCGCTTGCGCCAGCCTATGCAGCGCGTGGGTAACCAATGGCAGCCTATTGAATGGCAGGCCGCATTTGATCTGGTCGCCGAGCGTTTGCTGGACATCCAGCAGCGTCATGGGCAAAACGCGGTGGGGGTGTATCAGGGCAACCCCAGCGTTCACAATTACGGCTTGATGACCCACAGCAACTACTTTCTTGGCTTGCTGAAAACCCGCAATCGCTACTCGGCGACCTCAGTGGATCAACTGCCACATCATTTGACCAGTTTCCTGATGTACGGGCACGGTTTGCTGCTGCCCATCGTCGATATCGATCACACCGATTTCATGCTGATCCTGGGCGGCAACCCTCTTGCCTCCAATGGCAGCATCATGACGGTTCCTGATGTTGAAAAACGGCTCAAGGCTATTCAGGCGAGGGGTGGCAAAGTAGTGGTGGTCGATCCACGGCGCACCGAAACGGCAGCGATTGCCGATCAGCACATCTTCGTACGTCCGGGAGGCGACGCTGCATTACTGTTCGGGCTGTTGAATACGCTCTTCGAGGAGGGGCTGACCCGGGAAAGCCATCTAGCGGTGGACGGTTTCGACCAGGTGCGCTCAGCCATCGCGGCGTTCACTGCCGAAGCCATGAGCCCGCGTTGCGGGGTGCCTGTCGAGCAAATTCGCCAATTGGCCCGAGACTTCGCCGGCGCCGATAAGGCCGCGTGTTATGGCCGCATGGGGATCTCTACGCAGGTGTTCGGCACGCTGTGTCATTGGTTGGTGCAGTTGATCAATCTGGTGACCGGTAATCTGGATCGGGTAGGTGGTGTGCTGTGCACCGAGCCTGCCGTGGATCTGGTGGGGTCAACATCCGGCGGCCATTTCAATCAATGGCAAAGCCGGGTCTCCGGTTTGCCAGAGTACGCAGGCGAGTTGCCGGTCGCCGCGTTAGCCGAAGAAATGCTCAGCGCAGGGGAAGGGCAGATCAAAGCGCTGGTGACGGTGGCGGGTAACCCGGTGTCCTCGACTCCCAATGGGCGTCAGCTGGACCAGGCACTGGAAGGTCTGGAGTTCATGCTCAGCATCGACCTCTACATCAACGAAACCACACGACATGCCGATTTGATTCTGCCTTCAACCTCTGCGCTGGAAAATGATCACTACGACACCACGTTCAACACCTTTGCCGTCCGTAATGTCACGCGGTTCAATCGAGCCATTCTGGCGAAACCAGAAGGGGCATTGCATGACTGGGAGATTTTCGTCGGCCTGGCAAAAGCCTTTGCCGAGAGAGCCGGACGCGAGTTGAAGCCGACAATGGCTCCGGCGCAAATGATTGATCGGGGCTTGCGCAGCGGCCGTTATGGCGAAGCCTCAGACTACAAGCTTTCGCTGGACACATTACTGGATCACCCTCACGGACTCGATCTGGGGGCGTTGAAGCCGAATCTTGCTTCACGTCTGAAAACGACGAATGGCCGCATCCAGGCCGCGCCCGATGTGGTTATGGCCGATCTGGCGCGATTCGCGCTTGTTAATGCGCCCGCTGCGGGTGAGCTGCTGTTGGTCGGCCGCCGCCATGTGCGCAGCAATAATTCGTGGATGCACAACTATCACCGGCTGGTTAAGGGCAAGCCGCGCCACCAACTCTTGATGCACCCGGATGATCTGGCCAGCCGCGGTTTGAATGATGGCCAGCAAGTGCGAGTCAGCTCCAGGGTTGGCGTGATTGAAGTTCAGGTGCTGGCAAGTCTGGACATGATGCCGGGGGTGGTCAGCCTGCCTCATGGCTGGGGGCATGCGAAACCTGGCGTGCAGATGGACATTGCCGCTCATCAACCGGGGGAGAGCGCCAATGACCTGACCGACGAGCGAGAACTTGATAGCCTTTCCGGTAATGCGGTGCTCAATGGCGTCAGCGTTCAGGTCGCAGCGGCATGATTGGGGTGTATGGGGAAGGCAGAGCGTCATGCTCGGGTTTCCGTTACAATGCGCCACCGTGTCGACAACTGAGTCGGAAAAGTTAAGCCGAGGTGCTCCATGGATATCATCGAAACGATCAAAGACCAGATTGCCAACAACACCATTCTGCTCTACATGAAAGGTGCTCCGAATGCCCCGCAGTGCGGCTTTTCGGCGAAGGCTTCCCAGGCATTGATGGCCTGTGGCGAAAAATTCGCTTACGTCGACATTCTGCAGAACCCGGAAATTCGCGCCAACCTGCCGAAATACGCCAACTGGCCGACGTTCCCACAACTGTGGGTTGCCGGTGAGCTGGTCGGCGGTAGCGACATCATCACCGAAATGCAGGCTGATGGCTCTCTGCAAGAGCTGGTAAAAGGCGCAGCAGCCAAGGCTGCTGCGGGTAACACTGAAGCCTGATTGACATTTTGGGGAACAGGGTGGGGTTCGAAACACTGCTCTGTTTCCTGTCGAACGGATACCTGTGGGAGCGAATTTATTCGCGAAAGCGGTATTACTGACGACGGAGATGCATCGGGTGTGCTGGCCTTTTCCCGGACAAATCCGGTCCCACCGGTCCAGTGTATTGCCATAAAGATGCGTCCAGCAGTGCAAAGAAAAGCCCCGCTTTCGAGAGAAGGCGGGGCTTTTTGTTATCCGCTGTCTATTTGACGGATACCTGTGGGAGATTCTATGTTGGTCTGCAAACACAGATCCGAGGGAGCGAATTCATTCGCGAAGGGGCCGGTACATCCGCAGCTGATGTATCGCTTGAAATGCCGCCTTCCCGAATGAGTTCGGTCCCACTGGTCCAGTTTATTGCCATAAAGGTGCGTCTGGCAGTGCAAAGAAAAGCCCCGCTTTCTCTCGAGAGCGGGGCTTTTTCGTTACTGGCAGATCAGATGAATCAGTCTTCGCCCATCTGCGATTGCAGGTAGTTTTCGATACCGATTTTCTCGATCAGGCCCAGTTGGGTTTCCAGCCAGTCGATGTGCTCTTCCTCGGATTCAAGGATGTCTTCCAGCATTTCGCGGCTACCGAAGTCACCGATGACTTCGCAGTGAGCGATGGCTGCCTTGAGGTCGGCCAGGCCTTTTTGCTCGATCTTCAGATCGCACTCAAGCATTTCCTTGGTGTGCTCACCGATCAGAATCTTGCCAAGATCTTGCAGGTTAGGCAGACCCTCGAGGAACAGGATGCGTTTGATGAGCTTGTCAGCGTGCTTCATCTCATCAATGGATTCGCGATATTCGTGTTTGCCCAGTTTATTCAGGCCCCAATCCTCGTACATGCGGGCATGCAGGAAGTATTGATTGATCGCGACCAGCTCGTTTCCGAGGATCCTGTTGAGATGCTGGATGACTGTAATGTCGCCTTTCATTTTTGAGGTCCTGCCAATGGCTTGTATATATAAAAGGCGAGTTTGATCCCCGGTTATTAGTCTGTCAAACCTAAGTTATTGAATAATAAGTGAAATTAAATAGGAATAAGAATGTTTGTGTTCCGCATCTTGGTGCTAAGCATTTGAATTACAGGCATAAAAAAACCGGACACAGGGTCCGGTTCTTTGAATTCGGTTAAATCAGGCGGCTGAAAATTCTGCCGGATAGGCTAATGCTGCCTGGCTGCTCTGCAGCTCGGTGAGCGTATCCCGGACAACTTCTTTAGCCAGGCAGGCGCATTTACCACATTTGGTAGCGACACCCAGTGTTTCACGGACGTCTTTGTAGCTGCAGCAACCCTCGAAGACTGCATCTCGGATTTGACCGTCGGTAACACCTTGGCAGAGGCAGACATACATATATGAGAACCGTCGCTGTAATTTCTCGTTGCCGGGGATACTAATGTTAATGAGAATGCTTGTCAAAACTCATTGAGAAGGTTTCTCTCAGTACCGACGAGTGGCAAAAATACATTAAGCGATGCTTGGAACGTAACGAGGCCATCGCGAGCAAGCTCACTCCTACAGAAGACCGCGTACTTCTGTAGGAGTGAGCTTGCTCGCGATGGCCTCAGTTAAATCAACGCAGGATTTTCAGTGTCGCCAATCAATCGCCGAAGTCTTCCCAGCCGCCCATCTGCTTCCAGCGATTGACGATGCCGCAGAACAGCTCAGCGGTTTTCTCGGTGTCGTAACGCGCTGAGTGCGCTTCACGGCCGTCGAAATCAATACCGGCCGCCTGGCAGGCTTTGGCAAGCACTGTCTGGCCATAAGCAAGGCCTGCCAGCGTGGCGGTATCAAAGCTGGAGAACGGGTGGAACGGGTTGCGCTTCATGTCCAGTCGCGCAACTGCGGCGTTCAGAAATCCGAGGTCAAAGCTTGCGTTGTGGCCAACCAGCACCGCACGCTTGCAGCCATTGGCCTTCAGGGCTTTGCGTACACCGCGGAAGATGTCGTTCAGTGCAGTTTCCTCACTGACAGCCATGCGCAAAGGGTGATCGAGCTTGATCCCGGTGAACTCAAGTGCAGCCGCTTCAATGTTGGCACCTTCGAACGGCTCGACACGGAAGAAGTGGGTGTGTTCCGGGAACACAAAACCGTCTTCGTCCATGCCAATCGTCACTGCGGCGATTTCCAGCAGGGCGTCGGTTGCACTATTGAAGCCACCGGTTTCTACATCGATGACGACAGGCAGGTAGCCGCGAAAACGGGCTGCCATCGGGTGGCGCGAACCGCCGCCTTGACCTTCCTGTTCGTCGTCGAAATGATCTTCACTCACGCGTGTTTCTCCAGCAGACGCCAGCGCAGTTTTTCACCGGCGCGTAGCGGTATTACGGACAGCTCGCCAAACGGCAGACTGGTGGGCGCGGTCCATTCTTCACGGACCAGCGTAATGGTGTCTTGAGGTGCAGGCAGGCCGTAGAACGCTGGACCGTGGACGCTGGCAAAGCCTTCCAGTTTGTCCAGTGCGTTACGTTGCTCGAAAGCTTCGGCGTACAACTCGATGGCGGCATAGGCGGTGTAGCAGCCGGCACATCCGCAGGCGTTTTCCTTGGCGTGCTGGGCATGCGGCGCCGAGTCGGTACCGAGGAAAAACTTGGTGCTGCCGCTGGTGGCAGCATCAAGCAGTGCTGTCTGGTGTGTATTGCGCTTGAGGATCGGCAAGCAATAGAAATGCGGACGAATCCCGCCCACCAGCATGTGGTTGCGGTTGTAGAGCAAGTGGTGCGCAGTGATCGTCGCGCCGACATTGCTCGATGCCTGGTTGACGAACTGCACGGCCTCGGCGGTGGTGATGTGTTCAAACACCACTTTGAGCGTCGGGAAACGCTCCACTACACGCGTCAGGTGCTCATCAATGAACATCTTCTCGCGATCAAACACGTCGATTTCACTGCGGGTCACTTCGCCGTGAACCAGAAGCGGCATGCCAACGTCGGCCATGGCTTCCAGAACCGGGAAGATCTTGTCGATGCTGGTTACGCCTGAATCGGAGTTGGTGGTCGCTCCGGCCGGGTACAACTTGGCGGCGTGGACAAAACCGCTGGCTTTTGCCGTGCGGATATCCTCAGGCTGTGTCAGGTCGGTCAGGTAGAGCACCATCAGCGGCTCAAAGTGGCTCCCTGCCGGACGTGCAGCCAGGATGCGCTGACGATAAGCGTCGGCTTCCTGAGCGTTGCGAACGGGCGGTACCAGGTTAGGCATGATGATTGCGCGGCCAAAAGTGCGCGCAACGTCAGCAACGGTGTGGGGCAAAACAGCTCCATCGCGGAGGTGAATGTGCCAGTCGTCGGGACGCAAAAGGGTCAGGAGGTCGGACATTGGGGATTCCAGGCGGGTCAAACTCGCTGGGAATGCTACCGGAAAAGACTCTCTCAGGCACTCGCTATCAAGTTTTGTAGGAAGTTACCGATAGCCCGTTGTAGGAAGTCTTTTTTGTAATGCGGTAATTTTTTTGTGGAGCCTCCCGTGCGCCAGCGATATCTAGCCCTGCTCAGCGTGTTCGCCAGCTTCCCCGCCATGGCCATGACTTTCCAGACACGTCTGGAGAGCATCGAATGGAAAGTGGAAGGCGATCAGTTCGAGTGTCGCCTCAGCCAGCCCATCACCGATTTCGGTGCGGGTGAGTTCGTGCGCCGTGCGGGTGAGCAGGCGACGTTCCGGATCAAGTCGGCTGGCGGCATGTTGGGCGGTGGTTCGGCGACTTTGCTGGCTGCCGCTGCGCCGTGGCAGCCTGGGCGCGGCGATATCAATCTGGGATCGGTCAAGGTCAATAACGGTGAGTTCCCGTTCAGCAGCTCGCAGGTACAGGCCGGTCGGCTGATCAGTGGTCTGATGGAAGGCCGCAGCCCGGTTATCCGTCATTATTCTCGTGATGCGAGCGGTACTACAGAAGTGCGTCTGTTGCCGGTCAAGTTCAACAAAGCCTTCAGCGACTATCAGTTGTGCGTCACCAAGCTGTTGCCAATGAATTACGATCAGGTCAAGCAAGGCGAAGTGGGCTTCCCGGGCGGCGGCATCGATCTGGACGCGCAGGCCAAGGCTCGCTTGCAAACCATCGTGGCCTATCTCAAGGCCGATCCGACGGTCAATCACATCGAACTGGACGGACACTCTGATAACAGCGGCAATCGCCTGACCAATCGTGACTTGTCCCGACGTCGCGCCCTGGCCGTCATGGATTTCCTGAAGGCTCAAGGTATTCCCGAAGAGCAGATCACCTTGCGCTTCCATGGCGAGCGTTACCCGTTGGTGCCCAATACCAACAACGCCAATCGTGCGCGCAACCGCCGGGTAAACATCCATCTGGAGCGTATCGCACCCGATGAAAGACCTGCTCCGGTAGCCCTAAACTCCGCCCCTGCCAAGATCTGACGACGGGCCGCCACTCGTCGCCAGGTCGACATAATCTGTCGCTTCATCGTCAGAAGCTGTCGCGCTACTGTAAATCACGTCATTTGAGCGGTAGAATCACCGGTTTTCCGTACAACCCGGTGGAGTGATGGCATGGCGGACGTAAACAAGGTAGTTCTCGCGTATTCCGGTGGCCTGGATACTTCGGTAATCCTCAAGTGGCTGCAGGACACGTATAACTGCGAAGTGGTGACTTTTACGGCTGACCTGGGTCAGGGCGAAGAAGTTGAACCAGCACGCGCCAAGGCAAAAGCCATGGGCGTAAAAGAGATCTACATCGACGACCTGCGCGAAGAGTTCGTGCGTGATTTCGTATTCCCGATGTTCCGCGCCAATACCGTTTACGAAGGCGAGTACCTGCTGGGTACTTCCATCGCTCGCCCGCTGATTGCCAAGCGTCTGATCGAGATTGCCAACGAAACCGGCGCTGATGCCATTTCCCACGGTGCTACCGGTAAAGGTAACGACCAGGTTCGTTTCGAGCTGGGTGCCTACGCACTTAAGCCTGGCGTAAAAGTGATTGCCCCTTGGCGTGAGTGGGACCTGCTGTCCCGCGAGAAGCTGATGGACTACGCCGAGAAGCACGCGATCCCGATCGAGCGTCACGGCAAGAAGAAATCCCCGTACTCCATGGATGCCAACCTGCTGCACATCTCCTACGAAGGCGGCGTGCTGGAAGACACCTGGACCGAGCACGAAGAAGACATGTGGCGTTGGACCGTGTCCCCTGAGAAGGCTCCGGACACCCCACAATATCTGGAGCTGACTTACCGCAACGGCGACATCGTCGCGCTGGACGGCGTTGAGATGACTCCGGCCACCGTACTGGCAACGCTGAACCGCATCGGCGGCGAGCACGGCATTGGTCGTCTGGACATCGTTGAAAACCGCTACGTGGGCATGAAGTCCCGCGGCTGCTACGAGACGCCTGGTGGCACCATCATGCTGCGCGCTCACCGTGCCATTGAGTCGATCACACTGGACCGCGAAGTCGCTCACCTCAAGGATGAGTTGATGCCCAAGTACGCCAGCCTGATCTACACAGGTTACTGGTGGAGCCCTGAGCGTCAGATGTTGCAACAAATGATCGACGCATCGCAGGCTCACGTGAACGGTGTCGTGCGCCTCAAGCTTTACAAGGGCAACGTGATCGTCACCGGTCGCAAGTCTGACGAGTCGTTGTTCGATGCCAATATCGCAACCTTCGAAGAAGATGGCGGTGCCTACAATCAGGCTGACGCAGCGGGCTTCATCAAGCTCAATGCGTTGCGTATGCGTATCGCTGCAAATAAAGGCCGGAAGCTGTTTTAACGTCTGGTCCTGAAATGAAGATGCAGCACCTCACGGTGCTGCGTCTGAAATAAGGGTAAGCCTTCGTCTGATGGGTGAGGCGATACCTGAGTAAGGCTTTTTTTCCACAATCCAGATAATGGCTTTTAGCTTGGCAGGTCCATCTCCCGCTGGTGGGCACAGTCTGTGTTGCGGTAAAGGCGACAGTCCTCCTGTGTCTTGTCGTGATGTTTTAATAGCGGGATGATTTCTAGTTGGAATTATACTTCCTTGATTTGCTCATGCTGAGCGGTAAATACGTTGCGCTTGGCGAGCCAAAAAGTTAGCGTGTTATATCCCCACGCCTTCAGTTTGATATCAGCGATTTGCGCATTAGTTGATGCCCATGACTTATTTAGCGTGTCGTACAGTTTTATCGTGGCTGGCGTTGCTTTATTGTTATAAACCACGTTTAGGCCGTTACTCTGATGTCCTCCCTTCAAGAATCTGTGCAACCTGCATAGGCAGCGCGCTTACAGGTCTTTAGTATCCTGCTGTTTGTCAGGGGGCTTCTGCTGTTCCGCGCTACGGTCCGCTGGTGGATACAGAACCCTGCTGTTGAAATTCAGGGTCAAAAAAAACAGGATAACCAGCGTCGAAGGGAATGCAATCAGAAACCATATATAGACTTGACGGTTCTCCTCATCGAGGTGGGGAAGCACGGTGGTGGCTGACGCTTCACAGAGTGCGGCAAATAGGGCGATGATACTGATTGGGTTGATAAATCGAGTGTTTAGCTTCATGGCGTTCTTCAAAATGGGCCTGGTGGTGGGGATGCTTAAGCAGTTGAACATCTGATTGGCGCCGTGATGGCGGCGAACCCCGCTTAAGTAGTTTGATTGCATGATGTATTGATGCCTCAAAGGGCTGGATCCCGATCGTCTGTTTTGAATTCGAAACGATAGGCTTTTCCGATGTTCCATACTTGACGCACGCTTAAATCAAGAATGCTGGCAATTTCCTGAGCGGTGTATCCCAAGCTGGAATAATGCATGGCGTGTCCTGCCACCGTGTCATCGATATCAGAGGTTTCAGCGCGGTGTGCTCTACTGGTTTCACCCACCGGTCGGCTGAACGTAATTTTCAGTCCGTTCTCGATGGCCAGCTGCTTGATGTCCTTTTTATTCATGCGTAATGAATATTGCAGAGCGCTAATGCCGGCGCCTTTCGCGATCAGGATTTTGAGGTGTTCTAACTTGCTGAGTTTTTCAGGGGGCTTATTCTCATCGTGCAGCGCCGCGCTTTCTTGACTCCCTGCCAAGGCGCCATGTTCATCTCCTGAAACGATGTCAATAACGCCGCCCAGCGCGACGAATTGTTCAACCGCTGCTGCCAGGTCCATAGAGTCAGCGTCTTTAAGGCAGGCGCTGGAGGTTTTAGTGTTCATGATATATCCCTTTTTGAACATGGTTGTTCACATGACCCATTCAAAAAGAATCGTCGAGCCTAGGCCTGGCGCGTTCAGCGAAACGCTGATTCTGAGGGGGGGGCATGTTCATAGTGTTCGAATCCCTTCGGCTCTCTATTGGAGGGGCGTCCATATAAAGCAACAGTGTTGTAGTCTGCCAAAGTGGCATCATTTGTTAAGTGGGTTTCATAGGCGAACCTGCATGTGAGGGCTGAAGAGTGGGTGCTTCTTGAAAAAGTAACGACTGGTAATAAGATTTGCAAGTAAAAATATGGCTGTTACATGGATTGATTTTCAGGTGGTTGGCTTTTCTTACATGGGTATTTTTTGTCGTCCGTTAGTGTTGTAGTACATTTCCTGTTCGATAATGGGAGGGTGGATTTGTACCGGGATATAGTATTTGCTTTCGGCGGGATTAGCCGTTTTAAATCATGATGCGTCAGAAATTTCGTTCGCTGTCTGCAGATTTTTCAGCAATATTTCGTGGGATATTTAATTTAAGGATGTGCGGTGCATAAGTACCGCCAAATTATCTAGCCATCGTACTGTGTTATCGCGGGCGTACAGCAAGTTCCGAAAAGTGCGTAGGACTTTTCGCAAAATATATATATTTACAAAAGAGAGGCTGCAAAGTGTGTAGTTTTTAAACGGCGTCTTATGTGGGCCGAAATATCCTGTTGGCACAACCTTGGTGCTTAATCAAAAGGGGGCTGACATGTTGGGGGTAGCCATGGCCCGTTTTTCTGGTGGCGGTGTAACGTAAATGTAACAGGTGATGTTTTTTGGGTACGCGTGACTCGGGTGATCGGGTAGGAAGAGATTCACGGATTTCAGACTGGGTAGTGGCTAAATGCTAGCCAGCTGGACAGGCTATCCCGTATTGCCGAGGGGTGTCAGGGAGGAGGATTAATTTAATCGCTGTGGTATCTATTTATTAGTCCAAAGGGGTATTTGGAAAATGCTTGACCCAATCATAATAATTCTATTAGTTCATTCACGCTGTTCTGGGTCACTTCTGCACAGGTCAATTAACGCGTCACTTCCCACACGGTGGTCTTGTGATGACTTGTAATGTAGCGGCATTAAGACTGTTTTTTGTAGGAACATTCTGTTGTGGCTGTAAGAACGGTCTTTGGCTGCCAGTCCTGAGGGGGTGGCGTCATGCAAAGCACTAAACGACTAAGCTATTGTGCTTACTCTGAAACTTCGAATAGCGAAAATTGGACTGCCCATGAATAAAGTGCTGATCGTGGACGATCATCCCGTCATTCGCCTTGCCGTACGCATGCTGATGGAGCGCCATGGCTACGAGGTCATCGCGGAGACGGATAATGGCGTGGATGCCTTGCAACTGGCTCGTGAGCATTTGCCTGATATCGTAATTCTCGACATAGGCATTCCAAAGCTGGACGGTCTTGAAGTCATTGCCCGGCTGTCCGCCATGACGTTGCCGTTCAAGGTACTGATCCTTACGTCTCAGGCTCCCGGGCATTTTTCCATGCGTTGTATGCAGGCCGGGGCCGCTGGCTATGTCTGCAAGCAGCAGGACCTCACTGAGCTGTTGAGCGCAATCAAGGCCGTGTTATCTGGCTACAGTTATTTCCCTAATCAGGCTTTGCATACGGTGCGGTCGAGTATGGGTAATGCGAGCGAAGCTGACATGGTTGATCGTCTTTCCGGACGTGAAATGATGGTGTTGCAACAGTTGGCTCGGGGTAAAACCAATAAGGAAATTGCCGATGGAATGTTTTTGAGTAACAAAACAGTTAGCACTTACAAGACTCGCCTGTTGCTGAAGCTCAATGCTCATTCATTGGTCGACCTGATAGAGCTTGCTCAGCGCAATGGCCTGGTCTGAAGGGGAGTGCCGATTTTTTCTGGTGTGCGGGGCGACAGTTTTAGCGCTGATCACTAAAGCCTCTCGTGCATGAGAGGCTTTCTATTAAATGGCAGCGCATGGACGCAGACGGGCAGTTCAGAGATCGTAGTCGTAATCAGCCAGTTGCCGCTGCAGGCGTCTTTCTTCCAGGAGGTTATCGATAGTGCGCCGTTTGCTGAGATTGGTCTTGGCGGCCTCAACCGGCGCTGGCTCGGTATCATCTGATTCAACCGCAGTGAAATCGTCGTCTACGTCCAATTGCTCTTTGTCAGTGCTCATAAAGGTGACTCCAGACTTAGGCTGTCGTTGGCGCACCTTATAGCGAGTATCTGCGAGCGGGTAAAAAAGATTTTTTCAATCGATTGAGCGCTTTATTCTCTATTGCTCAATCGTCGGATGTCTTGAGCTTGTAATCACACAAATCTTCGATCCTGCAGCTGCCGCAGCGTGGCTTGCGGGCCTGGCATACATAGCGGCCGTGG
This sequence comes from Pseudomonas maioricensis, assembly GCF_022790535.1. Classification (GTDB taxonomy): domain Bacteria; phylum Pseudomonadota; class Gammaproteobacteria; order Pseudomonadales; family Pseudomonadaceae; genus Aquipseudomonas; species Aquipseudomonas maioricensis. The sequence continues at coordinate 217,211 of NZ_LOHG01000004.1, read as the reverse complement.
AGGATCAGCCAGTGGTGAGCGTCCAGTAAGTAATTTTTGGGCACAAACTTCATGAGCTGATTTTCCACCTCTACCACGTTTTTGCCAGGTGCCAGGCCTGTGCGATTACTGACCCGGAAAATATGAGTGTCTACCGCCATTGCCACTTGGCGGAATGCGGTGTTGAGCACCACATTGGCAGTCTTACGCCCGACACCGGGTAAGGCCTCAAGCGCCTCGCGTGTCTGCGGCACTTCTCCGTCATGCAATTGCACCAGCATTCGGCACGTCTCTATGACGTTTTTTGCTTTGCTGTTGTAGAGACCGATGGTTTTTATGTATTCGGAAAGGCCTTCAACGCCGAGCTCGTAAATAGCCTGGGGGGTATTGGCGACGGGGTACAGTCGCGCGGTCGCCTTGTTGACGCTGACATCGGTCGCCTGTGCCGAAAGGATTACAGCAATCAGCAACTCAAAAGGCGTGGTGTACGCCAGCTCGGTCTTCGGGTCCGGATTGTCCTCGTGGAGTCGACGAAAGATTTCCAGGCGTTTTGCGGCATTCATGGACCGAGGCTTTCCTTGGGGGTGATAGCTTGCGGGTTAGTTGGTAGTAAAAGTGCCTGCTCGGCGGCCCGCAGTGTTTGCTCTGCGTGCTGGAGGGCGGCTTCAAGGCTCGCCATCTGCTCGGGCGAGACTTCAGCTGTCTGAGCCTTGCTGAAGGCGGCGCGGGCCATGGCCAGCTGAATTTTTGCACGTTTGACGCCGCTGTTATCCACTTTGGGTAGCGGCGTTGTTGTCGTCCTTTCCTGTGCGGCTTGAAGGCTGGTCAGGGCTTTCTCCGCAACCTCATATTCCTGCTGCAATTGAACCAGGCGTGCAGCTTGCTCGGCGATGGGTGGGTGACCAAATGCCTTTAGCGACTTATTGAGTTGCGCCCTGCTCATTGCCACAGTGATTCTGGCCTTTTTCAATGCTTCGTCATCTATGGCACTGTCTTGCGCGCGAGCCTGCCCCATTGCTGTTCGGGTGGGCGGTCGTGAGCCTTCAGATGCCGCTGAGGGCTTTTGCAAGCGCGCCACGCGTTCTGCATGCCGCCGGTCCTCTTCGTTGCGCAATCGTGCGTTGCGGGACTCGAAGCGACGCCGGGCGTGGTTGCGCTTACGGCTTCGGGCCTGTTGCTCCTGTACGGTGACAGCATATCCACCGACAATCGGGATGACCGTTGGCGACAGTGGCAGTAAATCGATGCAGTCGACCGGGCAGGGCGCCACGCACAGGTCGCAGCCGGTGCATTCATCAACAATCACGGTATGCATGAATTTGGCCGCGCCGACGATCGCATCGACCGGGCAAGCCTGGATGCATTTTGTACAGCCTATGCATTCAGCCTCGCGAATAAATGCAACTTGCGCGGGGGCAGAGCCACGGGCTGAGTCCACAGGCAGTGGCTGGACATTGAGCAGTTGCGCCAATGCTGCAATGGTCTCGTCGCCGCCCGGAGGGCATTTGTTGATTGCTTCGCCCTGAGCGATGCCTTCTGCATAAGGCTTGCAGCCTGGATGGCCGCACTTGCCGCATTGGGTCTGAGGGAGCAGAGCGTCGACGCTTTGAATGAGGTTCATGATCTTGCCGAAGAGGCGAACGTGCAGTAACGGTAAGTGAGCAGGGACACTGTCTGGCGAGCAATCGGTTTACGCAAACGGCACAAACCCGATAACAGCGGTTAAGGCTGTTATCGGGTTTGTCTCGGATCTTACTTGATGCGCTGGCCTGGTTTGGCGCCGCTATCAGGGCTAAGCAAGTAGATTTCTTCGCCGCCAGGACCTGCGGCCATCACCATGCCTTCTGATATGCCGAAGCGCATCTTCCGTGGCTTGAGGTTGGCAATCATCATGGTCAGTCGGCCTTCCAGCTCTGACGGGTTCGGGTAGGCACTTTTGATGCCCGAGAACACGTTGCGCTGTTCGTCACCGATGTCCAGTGTCAGACGCAGCAGTTTGTCTGCACCTTCAACGTGCTCGGCTTTGAGGATCAACGCCACTCGCAGATCCACCGCTGCAAACGCATCGAAGTCGATCTCCGGGGAGAGCGGGTCTTTGGTGAGCTCGCCGTTACCCTCGGGAGCGGCACCGGTGTCGGTAGCGCTGGCAGTCAGGTCTTCTTTCGAAGCAGCGGTCATGGCTTCAACCTTGACCGGATCTATACGGCTCATCAGGGCCTGGAACGGGTTGAGCTGATGATTGCTCAGCAATGTCTTGTGGTCGTCCCAGGTCAGCGGCGCGACATTAAGAAATTTCTCTGCATCGGCAGCCAGCAGCGGCAGCACCGGCTTGAGGAAAATCACCAATTGCCGGAACAGGTTCACGCCAAGTGCGCAGACCGCCTGGACTTCATCCTGCTTGCCTTCCTGCTTGGCCAGCGACCACGGAGCCTTGTCAGCGATATAGGCGTTGGCACGGTCGGCCAGCCCCATGATTTCGCGCATTGCCCGGGCAAAATCGCGGGCTTCATAGGCTTCTGCGATCCCGGGGGCTGCGGCAAGGAATGCATCGGTCAGTTCCGGAGCGGCATTTTCAGCCACCAGCACACCGGCATTGCCCTTATGGATGAAACCGGCGCAGCGGCTGGCGATATTGACTACTTTGCCGATAAGGTCCGAATTGACCTTCTGGACGAAGTCGTCGAGGTTCAGGTCGAGGTCATCGACACCTTTGCCCAGCTTGGCCGCGTAGTAATAGCGCAGGTATTCCGGCGACAGCTGGTCCAGGTAGGTGCGAGCCTTGATGAACGTACCGCGTGATTTCGACATTTTCTGGCCGTTGACGGTCAAGTAGCCGTGCACATTGATACCGGTAGGCTTGCGCAGGCCTGCGCCGTCGAGCATTGCTGGCCAGAACAGGGCGTGGAAGTTGACGATGTCCTTGCCGATGAAGTGGTATAGCTCGGTGGTCGAGTCCTTGGCCCAGAACGCATCGAAATCCAGATCAGGGCGGCGTGCGCACAGGTTCTTGAAGCTGGCCATGTAGCCGACTGGTGCGTCCAGCCACACGTAGAAGTACTTGCCTGGCTCATCCGGGATTTCAAAGCCGAAGTAAGGCGCGTCGCGGGAGATATCCCACTGCTGAAGGCCGGCATCCAGCCACTCGGCAATCTTGTTCGCTACGGCGTCCTGCAGGGTGCCGCTGCGTGTCCAGCTTTTGAGCATGGCGTCGAAGGCAGGCAGATCGAAGAAGAAATGCTTCGAGTCTTTCAGAACAGGTGTTGCGCCGGAAATCGCTGATTTCGGGTCCTTGAGATCAGTCGGCGCATAGGTCGCGCCGCACTTCTCGCAGTTATCGCCGTATTGATCCTCAGTGCCGCATTTCGGGCAGGTGCCCTTGATGAAGCGGTCGGCCAGGAACATTTTCTTTTCCGGGTCGAAATACTGGGTGATCGAGCGCGTAGCGATATGGCCCGCATCGCGCAGGCGGGTGTAAATCATGCTCGACAGCTCACGGTTTTCATCCGAGTGCGTCGAGTGGAAATTGTCGAAGTCCACCAGGAAGTCGCTGAAGTCGGCGCTGTGTTCAGCCTTGACGTTATCGATCAGTTGTTCCGGGGTGATGCCTTCTTTTTCGGCGCGCAGCATGATTGCCGAGCCGTGTGCGTCGTCCGCGCAGACATAGATGCATTGATTGCCGCGGTGCTTCTGGAAGCGCACCCACATATCGGTCTGGATGTACTCAAGCATATGGCCAAGATGGATCGAACCATTGGCATAGGGCAGGGCGCTGGTAACGAGGATCTTGCGTGGCTCGGACATGGGGCTCGGCTACTTGAAGTGAAACGGAGATCGGCCACTATAAAGGTCTGAGGGATTTTTTTCACCCCGTGCTGATTGTAGGAATTTCCCCTGAGGTGTCTGGCAGGCGTGCAAAGGGTTTCTGTAGGAGCTGCCGAAGGCTGCGAATCTTTGGTGCCAGTGATACTGCTTTCGCAGCCTTCGGCAGCTCCTACAGGAGGACGTTTAATAGGTGTTGTTGCCGCAGGGACAGCGAAACCATGCCGGTGGCACGCAGAAGCGTTAGGATAGCCGCCTGTTTTAGTCTGTCTTTATTCGGGAGTAGCCCATGAGCGCTGTTAACCGCGCAGCGGTGGAAGCCGTCCTTCGCCAATATATCGACCCCTATTTGAATCAGGATCCGGTCAGTGCCGGCTGCGTGCGCGCCATTGATATTCAAGGCGAGCGTGTCAGCGTCCAGCTTGAGCTGGGTTATGCCGCCGGATTGTTCAAGAGTGGCTGGGCGCAGATGCTGCAGATCGCCATTGAGAGCCTGGAGGGTGTGGCATCCGCCCGCGTGGATATCAGCTCTGTGATTGAGGCGCACAAGTCTCAGGGGCAGATCCCTGGCCTGGCCAATGTGAAGAATATCGTTGCTGTGGCCTCCGGCAAGGGCGGTGTGGGTAAGTCCACCACCGCCGCGAACCTGGCTCTGGCACTCGCTCGTGAAGGTGCGCGGGTCGGGATTCTTGACGCGGACATCTACGGTCCGAGTCAGGGCGTGATGTTCGGTATTGCTGAGGGTACCCGCCCGAAAATCAAGGATCAGAAGTGGTTCGTGCCTATCGAGGCGCATGGCGTCGAAGTGATGTCTATGGCTTTTCTCACCGATGACAACACGCCGATGGTCTGGCGTGGCCCGATGGTTTCCGGTGCATTGCTGCAGTTGATCACCCAGACGGCGTGGAATGATCTGGATTACCTGGTCATAGATATGCCACCAGGCACGGGCGATATCCAGCTCACGCTGGCGCAGAAGGTTCCTGTTGCTGGAGCTGTCATCGTGACCACGCCTCAGGATCTGGCCTTGCTGGATGCCAAGAAAGGTGTAGAGATGTTCCGCAAGGTCAACATTCCGGTGTTGGGCGTGGTGGAAAACATGGCGGTGCACATTTGCTCGAACTGCGGTCACGCGGAGCATTTGTTTGGCGAGGGCGGCGGCGAGAAGCTTGCTTCGCAATACGACGTCGAGTTGCTGGCTTCATTGCCGCTTTCGATGCTCATTCGCGAACAGGCGGATGGTGGCAAGCCTACGGTGATTGCCGAGCCGGACAGTCAGATTGCGATGGTTTATCAGGAGTTGGCCCGCCACGTCGGTGCGCGGATCGTATTGCAGGAAGCGGCCAGCCCGGCGATGCCGAGTATTTCTGTTAGCGACGATTGAATCTGATTCTGTAGGCGCTGCTGAAAGCTGCGAAGGCGCTTTGTCAGGAGGCCACCTTCGCAGCCTTCGGCAGCGCCTACAGGGCCTCGACTTTTCTACAGGCATAAAAAAACCCCGCCGAAGCGGGGTTTTTTAAGCGATTCAGTACAAGTTAGATAACTTGAACTTCTTCAGCTTGCATGCCTTTCTGACCGCGGGTAGCGATGAAAGAAACCTGTTGGCCTTCTTTCAGGCTTTTGAAGCCGTCGGATTGGATAGCTTTGAAGTGTACGAACAGGTCGTCACCGGATTGTGGAGTGATGAAGCCGAAGCCTTTTTCATCGTTGAACCACTTAACGGTACCAGTTTGGCGATTAGACATGGTGTATCTCCTTGGACAAAGTTAACTGCGACTCAGGAAGTGCCCTGGCCGAGACTGAGTGCAAAGAGCAGGAAAAATTCTTGGAGATGGTTGGATCGAAATTCAACATCGTGTAGAGATTCTCAGTGACACAAGCAACACAGTGACGCCACCTTAACGCTTTTTTTTGAACGTGCCAACAGCCAATTGAGGATTATTTCGATTAGTGCGCAAAGCATCCGTCGATGGCGTTCTTCAGCCTTTGAACCCTGCGCCTCGGCCCGGTAAGATGCCGGACATGTTTTTCCACCCAGCTATCAGGACATCGCCATGAGCATCAAATCGGACAAGTGGATTCGCCGCATGGCGCAAGAGCACGGCATGATCGAGCCTTTCGTCGAGCGCCAGATGCGTGGCGAAGGCGCAGACCGACTCATCTCCTATGGCGTGTCCAGCTATGGCTACGATGTGCGTTGTGCGGATGAATTCAAGGTTTTCACCAATATCAATTCCGCGACCGTTGATCCGAAGAACTTCGACGAGAAGAGCTTCGTGGACATCAAGAGTGACGTCTGCATCATTCCGCCCAACTCCTTTGCGCTGGCTCGCACCGTCGAATATTTCCGTATCCCGCGCAATGTGCTGACCATTTGTCTGGGCAAAAGCACCTATGCGCGCTGCGGAATCATCGTCAATGTGACGCCGCTTGAGCCTGAGTGGGAAGGTCACGTAACGCTGGAGTTCTCCAACACCACGACCTTGCCGGCTAAAATCTACGCCAATGAGGGCGTGGCGCAGATGCTCTTCCTAGAGTCCGACGAAGAGTGCGAAGTGTCTTACAAGGATCGTGGCGGCAAGTATCAGGGGCAGCGCGGCGTCACACTGCCTCGCGCCTGACTGATATTTGTTACCGTTTAGCCTCCGTAAATTGAATTAGTCCTCATTTCGGCACTCTATTGACTGAATCGCTCCTCCTCGCGCCATGTGGGCAGGGGGATAACGCTCAGGAGTGCCTTATGAAGAGACAATCGAATGCCAGCGCCCAGGGGGCTGACCCGCGAGAGAATCATGTGGGTCTGCTAGCCTTGTCGTTACTCGCCTATCCGCAGGCCAATATGGTTGGCGGAGTACCTGGGCAACCAGGCCCGGACACTCCGAACGAGTATCCTCAGCCTACCGAACCGGGGGAGCCGACGCTTCCGGATGAGCCGCCACCGGCTCCAGTCGCCTGAATTCATTGATTGTTCTGCTGGCGCATTCACTGGCCAGCAGGATGCTGCCTGGATGTTTTGAACGGCTGCGATCGGGTGTTGATCCAGACTGAACGCGCCAGCGTGAATCGTTTCAGCCAGTTGCCCACACCGCCCCGTCACCTACCACGAAAATCTTGCTGTTCTGTTCGCGTTCAACGCTGTAGCCGCCGGTGAATGCGCCGAAAGCGGGTAGCAGGCTCGTGCGCTCGTTCAGATAAAAGCAAGGCAGCCTTAACCTTTGACGGCCGCGCCCCTGCAGGTGATAAACCGGATGCACATGCCCGGCCAGCACATGATGGGTGGGATGTGGATGAGGCTCGTGTTGCAGCGCAAAAGGTCCCAGCAGCAGGGGTTCTGGTACTGTTTCGATCATCAGATCCGAGGGTGGATCGCCTGCGTGTTTATCGTGATTGCCCCGGATAAGCGTAATAGTCAGTTCAGGATGACGCGAACGCCACTCGCCAAGCGCCTGCAGGGTTGATGGGGTGCGCGACTGCCGGGCATGCAGGAAGTCGCCGAGGAATATCAATTGATCGCAGGGATAGCGCCGCAGCAACTGATCAAGGCGCTGCAAGTTGTCCTGGGTTGTGCCTTGGGGCACGGGTTGCCCAAGTGCTCGAAAGGCTGCTGCTTTGCCGAAATGAACATCGGCGATGAGCAATGCCCGGTAGGCGGGGTAATAAACGGCTTTTTCAGCGAGTAGCCAGATCTCAGCACCGTCCAGATGTACCGCGATGTAGGGGCTCATGGGGTATCAGGTCCGGCGGCTTTCTCCAAATCGCGAACCATCCTTGCTATTCGGTCAGCGAGTTTTTCCGAGCTCAGGCTTTCGCGCATCCGTTCTACCAACAGAGGAAAGGCCATCGGCGTGGCGCGCTTGATCAGGTGTACATCCAGCGTGCGTTGGTTGATACGCTGCAAAGTGTGCTCCAGTCTGGTGACATCCAGTTCCTGACGCAAAACCTCTTCTTGAGCCTGCGTCAGCAACAGATTGCCTGCGTCGTATTGTTTGAATACTTCGAAGAACAATCCGCTTGAGGCCTGCAGTTGCCGATTGCTTTTGGGCGCGCCGGGATAGCCGGAGAATACCAGCCCGGCAATGCGGGCTATTTCCCGAAAGCGTCTCAGGGCCAGTTCCCCCGCGTTAAGGCTGGACATGATGTCGGCGAGCAGATGCTCCTCACTGAACAGATCAGGTTGTAGCTGCGCCTGCCAATCCACCTCCGTCGCGCTGAGCAGCTCGAAGCCGTAGTCGTTGACGGCGATCGAGAATGTCAGTGGCGCATGACGACTCAGACGCCAGGCCAGCAGGCTGGCCAACCCCAGGTGTACATGGCGCCCGGCGAATGGATAGAGAAACAAGTGCCAGCCCTCGCGGGATTTCATGACTTCGGCGAGCAGCGTCTTTTCCCGGGGCAGGGCGGACCAATGCCGCTGGACTTCAAGCAAGGGCTTCACAGCCTGCATCTCAGGACTGTTGAATATACCGTGCGCGGCTGCGTCGAGTTGGGTCACCACCGCATCGGCCAGTTCGCTCGAAAGCGGCATTCGTCCCCCATTCCAGCGTGGGACTGCGGCTTTCTTGCTGGTTGCCTTTTTTACATAAGCGGTCATGTTTTCCACACGAACCAGTTCCAGCAGGCGACCACCAAACAGGAAGCCATCGCCAGGTTTGAGGCGTGCAATGAAACCTTCTTCGACGCTGCCCAAAGAGCCTCCGCCGCCACCTTTTTTCCAGTACTTCACGTTGATGCTGGCGTCGCTGACGATGGTGCCGATGCTCATTCGGTGACGCCGGGCGAGACGCGCATCGGGTACTCGCCATACGCCATTTTCATCCGGCTCTACGCGACGGTAGTCCGGATAGGCCGTCAACGAGTTGCCACCGTGGCGCACGAAGGCCAAGGCCCATTGCCACTCGGCATCGGTCAGATCCCGGTAAGCCCAGGCACTGCGCACTTCAAGTAACAGCGCGTCAGGATCGAAACCGCCGCCCAGTGCCATGCTGACCAAATGCTGCACCAGCACGTCGAGGGGCTTATGGGGTGATTCTCTCGGCTCGATCATGCGCGCTGCAACAGCGTCATGAGCCGCGGCGGCTTCCACCAGTTCCAGGCTGTGAGTCGGCACCAGCGTGACACGTGAGGGGCGGCCGGGTGCGTGTCCAGAACGTCCGGCGCGCTGCATCAGCCGCGCAACACCTTTGGGCGAGCCGATTTGCAAGACCCGCTCCACGGGCAGGAAGTCCACCCCTAGATCGAGGCTGGAGGTGCACACCACTGCCTTGAGGTGGCCTTCCTTCAGGGCGCGCTCGACCCAGTCACGCACTTCCCGCGCCAGTGAGCCGTGGTGCAGGGCGATCAGTCCGGCCCAGTCCGGGCGAGCTTCCAGCAGTGCCTGATACCAGACCTCTGATTGCGCACGTGTGTTGGTGAACACCAGGCAGCTGGCGCTGCTGTCCACTTCCGCCAACACTTGCGGCAGCATGCGCAAGCCCATGTGCCCGGCCCAAGGGAAGCGTTCGATGGAGGGTGGCAACAGGGTGTCCACTCGAAGTTCTTTGGTGATCTTGCCTTGTACGCTGACGCCGCCTTCGCCAACCAGCACTTCCTGTGCATGTTGCTGATTGCCAAGCGTCGCGGAAACGCCCCACACGATCAGATCCGGATTCCATTGACGCAAGCGGGCGATTGCGAGCTGTAACTGCACGCCGCGCTTGTTGCCGATCAGCTCGTGCCACTCGTCAACGACCACCATTTTCAGGGTCGAGAACGTGCTTTGAGCGTCAGCGCGGGTCTGTAACAGGGTCAGGCTTTCGGGCGTGGTGATCAGTGCAGTCGGCAGGCGTCTGCCTTGTCGTGCGCGTTCACTGCTGCTGGTATCGCCGGTACGCAGGCCGACGGTCCAGGGAATGTCCAGATCCGCCAGCGGCGCTTCGAGCGCTCTGGCAGTGTCGGCAGCCAGCGCGCGCATGGGCGTTATCCACAACACGCTGAGCGGTGTGGCAGGTGGTTTGCGCTTGCGGGGTTTGTCATCGGCTGGCGGCTTGACGGTTTGGGCGAAACGATTGAGTGCGGCGAACCATACGGCGTAGGTCTTACCAGAGCCGGTGCTTGCGTGCAGCAGGCCTGAGTGCCCCTGCTTAACGGCCGACCAGACCTCTTTTTGAAAAGGAAAGGGCTTCCAGCTGCGTTCCGAAAACCATCGCTGAGCGAAATCGGTGGGTCTGCTCATGCGCTGCTGTGTGCTCTGAAAGGGGGTATTTCAGAGACAGCGGGGGGGCGGGATTAGTTTTGTTGGTTGGGCCGAGCAGTTGGAGTGATGTAGTTCAGGAACTGGAATGCTGGTCCTGTGGGAGCTGGGCTTGCCCGCGATAAGGCTGGACGCGGTTCACGTTATAGCGCGTCCAGCCTTATCGCGGGCAAGCCTAGCTCCCACAGGTCATCATCGGTCACAAGCTACTTCAAATTCCCGCTCAAAAACTGCTGCAAACGCTCACTTTTCGGGTTGCCCAGGACTTCATCCGGGTGCCCGGACTCTTCGATCTGGCCCTGATGCAGGAATACGATCTGGTTGGCGACTTTACGGGCAAAGCTCATTTCGTGGGTCACCATAATCATGGTTCGACCTTCTTCGGCCAGACCCTGAATCACTTTGAGTACTTCGCCGACCAGCTCGGGATCGAGTGCCGAGGTCGGCTCGTCGAACAGCATGATTTCGGGCTCCATTGCCAGCGCACGGGCAATCGCCACACGCTGCTGCTGACCGCCGGACAGGAAGGCCGGGTATTGGTCCGCGACGCGCTCCGGCAAGCCAACCTTGTCCAGATACTTGCGGGCACGGGCTTCGGCTTCCTCTTTGGAAACCCCCAGCACCCGGCGTGGTGCCATGGTGATGTTCTCCATCACAGTCATGTGTGCCCACAGGTTGAAATGCTGGAACACCATGGCCAGTCGCGTGCGGATGCTTTGCAGCTCATCCGGGTCGGCGACGCGCATGTGGCCCCTGTCGCTCACCATGCGTACTTGCTTGCCGTCCAGGCTCATGGCGCCGTCGTTCGGCTGTTCAAGGAAGTTGATGCAGCGCAGGAAGGTACTTTTGCCGGAGCCGCTGGCCCCGATCAGGCAGATGACATCGCCGCTGCTGGCTTTGAGCGACACACCTTTGAGTACTTTGTTGTCGCCGTAGCTTTTATGCAGGCCATCGATGGTCAGTTTGTACATGACAAGCAAGTCCTCAAGGAGAAAGTAGGTAGCCGCTACGGTAGGCTTCTGTGCCTGCGACGTGAGCGATGACCATGCCGGCAGTTGCCATGCGTCGTAGTGAGCGCGCATACAGAAGGCCGGGATTGAGCGTGTGGATCGGCGTGACGGCGTCGCTGATCGGGTCAATGATTTCCGCGATCAACTGGCCCGCCTCGACGTATTCGCCGGGTTGGGCGCAGAACACCAGTAATCCGCCAACGGGCGTAGCGACTGGTTCAACCGCCGCCAGTGGCGTGGCCGGATAAAGCAATTCAGGGGCGGCCGAGACGTCACCGCCAATGGCGCCGAAATGAATCAGGTAGTTGATCAGCGCCTGGCAGTCGCGGCTGGCCAACGCGTGATTGACGTCGCCCTGACCGCGCAATTCCAGAGTGACCGAAAAGCTGCCCATGGGAATGGCGAAGCGATCACCAAAGCGCTGCTGCAATTGCCACCAGACGAGGGTGAAGCACTCATCGAATGACTGACCGCCGGAGTCTGTCGCCAGCAGGCTGGCTTGAGCACCGAGGTACCGCGAGAGCATTTCAACCTGCGGCCAGGCTTCAGGCGTGGTGTACAGGTGCTCGACTGACTCGAAGTCGCAATGCAGGTCCAGAACCATGTCAGCATCACAGGCCAGACGCTGTAGCGTGAGACGTTGCGATTGCAGCTGCGTGGCGGCTGGCTGGGCTTGAAGCGCTTTGCTCAGGCTGCGGCGGATCAATTGGATGTTGTGCTGAGGGTCATCATTGAGTTGCGCTTCAACGTCGTCGCCCACGGCTACGCTGAGGTCGGCGAACCAGCGGTTGAAGTTCTGTCCGCTTTCCAGCTCATATCGGCCCAGCGGAACGTCCATCAGGACCTGTTCCAGGCCGATAGGGTTGGCGACCGGCACGACGACAATTTCGCCGAGCAACAGACCCGCATTTTCCAGTTCGCTCAAGCGTTGCTTGAGGTACCAGGCGACCAGCATGCCCGGCAGCTCATCGGCATGCAGCGACGCCTGGATATAGATTTTGCAGACGCCGTCTTGCGGACCGTAATGAAAGCTATGGATTTGCCGCGCAGTGCCCGGCACCGGCGCGAGCAGGTCGTGGGTGTCATGACGCATGGGCAGGTCCTAGTGAGACGGGCCGAGAAAGGCCAGCCAGCGGCGTTCGGCAAGACGGAACAGGCCGACCAGAATGAACGTGACGCACAGGTAAATCAGGGCGGCGATGCCGAACGACTGGAACGTCATGAAGGTAGCCGAGTTGGCATCCCGAGCGACCTTGAGAATGTCCGGCACAGTGGCAGTGAAGGCCACGGTGGTCGAGTGCAGCATCAGAATCACTTCGTTGCTGTAGAACGGCAACGAGCGACGCAAGGCCGACGGCATGATCACATACGCGTAAAGCTTCCAGCCAGTGAGCCCGTAGGCTTTGGCGGCTTCGACTTCACCGTGGTTCATGCTGCGGATCGAACCGGCGAAAATCTCGGTGGTGTACGCGCAAGTATTAAGGGCGAACGCCAGGATTGTGCAATTCATTGCGTCGCGGAAGAACGAATCGAGAATCGGCTGCGCACGCACGGCTTCGAGGCTGTAGATACCGGTGTAGCAAATCAGCAGCTGTATATAGAGAGGCGTGCCGCGAAACAGGTAGGTGTAAAACTGCACCGGCCAACGAACCCAGCAATTGCTGGAGACGCGGGCGATGGACAGCGGAATCGAGACCAGAAAGCCGATGGCGATCGAGGCGCTGAGCAGCCACATGGTCATGGCCAGCCCGGTGATGTGCACGCCATCGCTATAGAGGAAGGGGCGCCAGTATTCCTGAAGCAGTTCGATCATCGTTTAGCCTCCCGGCTGCCTGCGGAATACCGCCGTTCCGCCCAACGCAGGGCAAAGTTTGAAGCGCTGGTGATCAGCAGGTAGATCAATGCAGCAAGGACCAGGAAATAAAACAGTTGGTAAGTGCTTTTGCCTGCATCTTGCGCAGCCTTGACCAGGTCAGCCAGGCCGATGATCGACACCAGTGCGGTGGCCTTGAGCAGCACCTGCCAGTTGTTACCGATACCCGGCAACGCGAAGCGCATCATTTGCGGGAATACCACATAGCGGAAACGTTGTGCGCGACTCAGGCCGTAGGCAGTGGCGGCTTCGACCTGGCCGCGCGGGACGGAAAGAATCGCGCCACGGAAGGTTTCAGTGAAATAGGCGCCATAGATGAAGCCCAGCGTGATGACGCCCGCGCTGAAAGGGTCGATTTCGATGTAGTCCCATTCCATCGCGTCGGTCAGCTGACTCAGCCAGGTTTGCAGGCTGTAGAAAATCAGCAACATCAACACAAGATCGGGCACGCCACGAATTAGGGTGGTGTAGAGCTGCGCCGGCATCCGCACGATAGCGGCGCCTGACAGTTTTGCACTGGCGCCGATCAGGCCGAGCACAATGCTCACCAGCAGCGACAGCAGCGATAATTTAACGGTCATCCACGTGCCTTCGAGCAGCAGAGGGCCGAAGCCTTTGAGGCTGAAAGACGAGAGTCCGAGGGTTTGCAGCAGTGTTTCGAACATGGGTAAAGCCTTTGACGGTCAATAAAACAAAACGCCCATGGAAATCGGCGGGGGATCATCGCCGAAATCCATGGGCGTCGGGGTGTTATTTACCGCTGTACAGATTCAGATCGCCGAAGTGCTTCTTCTGGATCTCGGCATATTTGCCGTCGTCGTGTAACGCTTTGATACCTTTATCCAAAAGAGCCTTGAGCTCTTTGTTACCTTTCGCGATACCGATCGCTGTTTTCGAAGGCAACAATTCGCTGTCTACAGGCTCGCTGACTTCGTAATCAGCACCTTGTGGCGACTTTAGGAAGCCCAGTTCGGCCTGCAGCATGTCCTGGATGGAAGCATCGAGACGACCGGAAGTCAGGTCGGCATAAACCTGATCCTGGTTCTGGTAGGCCTGGGTTTTCACGCCAGCCTTGTCCAGCACAGCCTTGGCGTAGGCTTCCTGAATGGTGCCTTGCTCGTAGCCAACGGTTTTGCCTTTCAGGCTAGCCGGGTCGGCGGTCAGGCCTGCACCTTTTTTGAACACCAGCGAAGTTGGGCCGGAGAACAGCTCGTTGGAGAAGTCGATGACTTTTTCACGAGCCGGAGTCACGGTCATCGACGAGATAACGCCGTCGAATTTGCGGGCTTTCAGGCCAGGAATCATGCCGTCGAAATCGCTTTCAACCCATTTGCATTTAACTTTCAGCTCGGCGCAGATAGCGTTGCCCAAGTCGATGTCGAAGCCTACCAGGCTGCCGTCAGCGGCTTTTGATTCGAAAGGTGCATAAGAAGGATCCACGCCAAAACGCAGTTCCTTATATTCCTTGGCCATTGCATTACCAGCGGCCAGACAAACGGCCAATGCAGAGAGGGTCAGCCATGCTTTTTTCATCGTTCAGTCCTTAAAACCAAATTGAGCGTTGGGAACACGCGAGGCTTGCTACCGGCGGGTGCCAGACCCTTGAAAGTAGCAATTTCCGAACCAAAGATACGAACGTGCGTTTTAAATGTACGGAGTTGTCGCAATGTTGACTGACGACTTTGAGGTCGCTCCCTGTAGGAGTGAGCTTGCTCGCGATATCGGCGTGCCAGCAGCATTGAGCTTCAGTTGGGCCTCCAATCGCGAGCAAGCTCACTCCTAAAGAAGGTAGTGTCCTGCTCCAACAAGGTGCGCAGCTGTTTTGATGATCCAAAAAAGGGCGGAATCCTACCCCAACAGGTCCTGCAACGTCGACAGGCTATCGGCTTCGGCCACTGATTTATCCTGCCGCCAGCGCAACATGCGTGGGAAACGTACTGCGATGCCGCTCTTGTGGCGCTTCGAAAGTGCGATGCCCTCGAAGCCCAGTTCAAACACGAGGCTTGGGGTAACACTGCTGACTGGGCCAAACTTCTCAACGGTGGTTTTGCGCACAATGGCGTCCACCTTGCGCATTTCTTCGTCGGTCAGCCCTGAATAGGCTTTAGCGAATGGCACCAATGTGCGCTCGCTTTGTTCGGGCGGGCCATCCCACACCGCGAAAGTGTAATCGCTGTACAGGCTGGCGCGCCTGCCATGGCCGCGCTGTGCGTAGATCAGCACGGCGTCGACGCTGAACGGGTCGACCTTCCACTTCCACCAGACGCCCATGTCTTTGGTTCGGCCGACGCCATACAGCGAGTCGCGTGCTTTGAGCATCATGCCTTCTACGCCGAGACTGCGGGAGGCTTCGCGCTGAATGCTCAGGTCCTGCCAGTCCCTGCCACTGACAACAGGGGAGGCAAGCAGTACCGGGCTTTGGGTGCCAGCGATCAACTCCTCAAGCTGAGCGCGCCGCTCATGTTGCGGGCGGCTGCGCCAGTCGTGACCTTGCCATTCAAGCAAGTCGTAAGCGAGCACCACCACCGGTACTTCTTCGAGGATTTTCTTGCCCAGGGTTTTACGACCGATGCGTTGCTGGAGCAGGGCGAATGGCTGTACAGACGGTTGCGCCGGTGCGGAGGCGGGCAGGGATTCAGCGCTCAGTGCGAACTCTTTGTCGGGAGATTTAGATTGCTCCGCCGGTTTCCAGACCACGATTTCGCCATCAATGACGGTGCCGTCCGGCAGGCTCTGGACCAGGCTGTGCAATTCAGGAAACCGGTCGGTTACCAGCTCTTCACCACGAGACCAGATCCACAGACGACCTTCGCGCTTCACCAGTTGCGCGCGAATGCCGTCCCATTTCCACTCCACCTGCCACTTATCCACCGACCCCAGCAGCGTTTCAAACTGATCCACCGGCTGCTGCAGGGCATGGGCAAGAAAGAATGGATAAGGCTGGCCGCCGCGCTGCGCATGCTCGTCCTCCGACTCTGCCGCGATCAGCTTGAGAAAGCCCTCTGCACTGGGGCGATGGGACAGGTCGGTGTAACCCACCAGGCGTTGCGCCACACGTTTGCTGTCGATATCGGCCATGGCAGCGAGGGCGCGAGTGACCAATAGTTTTGAGACCCCCACCCGGAAGCTGCCGGTGATCAGCTTGATGCAGACCATCAGGCTGACCCGGTCCAGTTGTCCCCAGAATGTCGGGAGTCGCTCGGCCAGTTCCTCCGGAGGCAAGCCACGCAGGGGCAGCAGCTTGTCTTCCATCCAGACGGCGAGGCCTTCGTCGGAGTCGTGTTCTGCCTCTGGTAACAACAGCGCCAAGGTTTCTGCCAGGTCACCCACGGCCTGATAGCTTTCCTCAAACAGCCATTCCGGCAGCTTGCCCAAGGTCATGGCTTGTTCGCGCAGCAGCTTGGTGGGCACCAGTTGGCGCGGCCGCCCGCCCGACAGGAAGTACACGGCCCATGCAGCGTCCTGCGGCGCAACGCTGGTGAAATAGTCTCGCATAGCGGCGAGTTTGGCGTTGCTCGACGTGGTCGCGTCGAGCTTTGAATACAGTTCGGCGAAGGCTTTCATGCAGAAGCCTCGCTTGGTTTTGCGTCTGAAGTTGCCGGATCTTCCTCGTCGCCATATTCAGTGACGAAGCCCTGGGCGTCGAGTCCGGACTCGCGCAGGTAGCGCACCAGCACCGCCACTGAACCGTGGGTCACCATGACCCGCTCGGCGCCGGTCTGCTCGATTGCCCACAGCAATCCTGGCCAGTCAGCGTGATCGGACAGCACGAAGCCCCGATCCACGCCGCGTCGTCTGCGAGTCCCACGTAACATCATCCAGCCGCTGGCGAAGGCATCGCTAAAGTCACCGAAGCGTTTCATCCAGGTACTGCCACCGGCTGACGGTGGTGCAAGGATCAAGGCCTGGCGCAGGGCCGGGTCGTTTTTCTGAAAATCACCAGCGTATTGGGTTTCGGGTATTCGCACCCCGGCCTCACGGTAAACCCGGTTCAAAGGTTCGACTGCGCCATGGACCAGAATCGGGCCTATCTGAGGATCAATGCCGTGCAGGATGCGTTGCGCTTTGCCGAAGGAATAGGCGAATAACACGCTGGCCTTGCCGACAGCGGCGTTTGCCCTCCACCAGTCATTGATGCCTGCGAAGATTTGCGACTGAGGTTGCCAGCGATAGATCGGCAGGCCAAATGTCGATTCAGTGATGAACGTATGGCAACGCACCGGTTCGAACGGCGTACAGGTGCCATCCGGTTCAACTTTGTAATCGCCTGACGCGACCCAGACTTCGCCTTTGTACTCCAGCCTGACCTGCGCCGAACCCAGCACATGTCCCGCAGGATGCAGGCTGAGTTTCACACCGTGATGCAGCAGTGTTTCGCCGTATGCCAGGGTTTGCAGGTTGATGTCCTGCCCTAGCCGCGAACGCAGAATGCCCTCACCGGGCGCGGCAGCCAGATAGTGCTCATTACCGGTTCGCGCATGATCGCCGTGGCCATGGGTGATGACTGAGCGTTCCACGGGGCGCCAGGGATCAATGTAGAAATCGCCGGGTGGGCAATACAAACCTTCGGGACGCGCGATAACAAGATCCATGAAGTAACCGACTGGATGGGCTTGTTAGTTATGAGGGCGGGGCGGGGGAGGAAGTTCGAAGAACCTGAAGCTGATTGGTGGAACCCTGTAGGAGCTGCCGAAGGCTGCGATCGCGGCGTGTCAGGAAGATCGCAATCGCAGCCTTCGGCAGCTCCTACAGGGGGGTTATTCTACTTCCCTGGCACCAGCGTCAACCGCTTGCTGCCATAAGCCCGCTCGTAGTTCTGGGTTTGCAGCGGGATCGTCTGGTATTGGCCTTTTAGCCAAGGCTCGATGCTGTTGGTGTAATACGGGCTGGCCGGGTTGCCGGACTGACCGATGTTGATCAGGCTCAGCATCGGTTCTGCCTGGCCGAAGTCGATGATCATGCGCATGCTCGGCACCGCCTGGCTGTCGAAGTTCTGACCCCATGGATACGCCGCGATGTTCAGCGTGTTGTGGTCGCCCCCTGTTGCACTTGGGCCACGATTGAAGCTGTTGGCGGCGAAGTCGCTGCTCTGCAGAGTCGAGCGATGCAGCTTGCCCCATTGCCAGGCTTTGCGATCAGTGCCCATGAGGCTGTCACCGGCAGTGATTGCTGCCGCCAGACTGCGGGCCAGAATCGCGGGCTTGTCTTCTTTCTGCGGAGTTTTCGCGTCATCCCAATACGGACTGTCTTCGCGACCCAACAAGTGATCGGCCTGGGCCGAGTACGACAGGCTGGCGTTCTGCACCAGCGCTTTCCACGCCGGGCTGCTTTCCGGGCCAAGCTCGTCAAGGAAGATCTGTTTGGCGCTTTCCTGCAGGAACAGTTCATAAAGAGCGGCATCAGCAGAGGTCGGGGTGAGCTTGCCGTCGAACGCCATCAACCGGGTAAACGCTTCCCTGGCCTTGCTGCGTTCGGCTTCGGGCAAGGCGTCAATGGCTTGTTTCAGCGGTTTGACCATGCCCGGCGCTTCAAACATTTTTCTCAGCTTGGCGGCGAAAGTCGTGCTCTGGTCGTATTGCATGGCAATGACGCTGCGGGTGTCCTGCTTGCCACTGTTGGCCAGTTCGGCGATACGCTCGGCGCGCTCGGGGGCTTTCCACGAGTTGGACAACTGCATGCCGTAACCCTTGGGGAAGGTGCGCTGGTTGGCAGTAGCGATCCAGCCTTGCTGCGGGTTTTGATCATAAGGGTGCAGCATCGAATCGGCGAAGCCATCCCAGTCGTAACGGCTTTCCCAGCCCGGCGAAGGCAGCAGGCCCAAGCCCTCACGGCGGTTCGGATAGCGACCGGTGACTTGCCAGGCGATGTTCGAGGCATCTGCGAACACCATGTTCAGTGCGATGGCGCGGATTTCACGGCTGGCATCAAACGCCTTGTCGACATTTGGCGCACGGGACAGATCGAAGAACGCGTCCAGACTCTTGTCGTCTTTTAAGTCAGGGGTTTGCAGCGCCAGACCCAGGCTGTTATTCAACTGACCTTCGCTCGGGTTGCTGTTGAGCAGCGCGCCGTGTCGGGTTTCGTAAACGGTTTCGCGGACGGGGCGGCCGCCTTTGACGATAAAGGTTTCTTCGTGGGCAGCAGTGGGCAGCCACTTGCCATCGGCCAGATACATGAGGCGATTATTTTCGCGTTTCAGTTTTTCCAGAAACAGGTCTTGGTTGTCGCCCATGACCGAGGCCATTGACCAGCCGAGCTTGCCGTTGAAGCCGCTAAGGATCAGCGGCAGACCGGCAACCGTAGCGCCCGCGGCCTGATATTTCGGGGCGCGGATTTGTACGAAGCTCCACGCGGAGTTCAATCCGGCAGGCAATTGCACGTCATTGGCCAGCAAGCTTTTGCCCGTGCGGCTGCGTTGCGGCGCGATCGCCCAGTTGCTGGAGGCGGCAATACCCAGCATGTTCAGGTCAGTCAATTGTCGGGCGACATTGTTCAGACCGCTTAGGCCAGGCACCTGCCCACCAAGGTTAAGACCCTTGAGCTTGTCGGCTTCGGAAAAGGGCAGTTCCTCATCCGGATAGGTCGGGACCAGCCAGGCCAGTTTGTCCACCCCGACTTTTTGCGCCAGTACCAGTGCGGACAGCTCTTCTTGCAGGTTCGCCGACTGACTGAAATTCAGCAGGCTGAAGATCAGCGCCGAGTCCTCAGGTTTCCAGTAGTCCGGGCGATAGCCGGAGCTGGCCAGATCGGCTGGCAATTTGTCGCGGTAGCGGAACAGATAGGCGTTGACGCCGCGGGCGTACACCTCAAAGAAACGCTGCAAACGTGGGGTTGAGGCGCTATAGAGCTCGCTGGCGCTTTTTTTCAGGTTCGCGGCGCGCATCAATCGGTCGATATCCAGTGCGCCAGGGCCTGCCATTTCGGACAGTCGACCCTGAGCCAGCAGGCGCATGGTCAACATCTGTGTGATGCGATCACTGGCGTGCACATAACCCAGAGTAAACAGTGCATCGTGGAAGGTGCTGCTTTCTATCAGCGGCATGCCGAGGTTGGTGCGCCGCAGAGAAACGTTTTGGGCCAGCCCCTTGACCGCAACAGTGCCGGAGGCGGGCAGCAGCGAGTCGCTGTCGCCACCGCCCAACTGGCAGCCTGCAAGGCTCAACAAACCCACCGTCGCGGCGGCAGCACCGAACCGGTTTACGACTTTGGAACGGGCTGGTGAGGCCATGGCAAAACTCCTGCGGGGGCTTAACGTGTAAAAGGCGCTACGTTAGTGAGCGGGCAAGCACTGCGCAAGCGGGGGGACGGAGTTTATTTCAGGATTTTTCAAAGGTCGTGAGGCTATTTGCGACTGTATGAGGGGGGCGAGGCAGTGTGTCAGGTTGACCGGCTCGCCAACAAGTTGCCTCCTGCCTGGACCGCGTGACGGCTCTGTTCGGTAGGAGCGAACTTGTTCGCGAGCCTTCAGGCCTGAGCCTGCGGTGGATTCACTTGGTCAACCAGCGCGTACGCCCGCTTCGTCGCCTCTCGATTACTGACTGCTTCGAACCAGCGCTTGAGGTGCGGGAAGTCGTTCAGATTCTGTTCCTGCCAGGTATGACGCGCGATCCACGGATAGATCGCCATGTCCGCAATGCTGTATTCACTGCCCGCGACGAACTCACGGTCTGCCAGGCGCTTGTCCAGCACGCCATAAAGGCGCGCGGTCTCATCAACATAGCGCTTGATCGCGTAAGGGATCTTTTCCTTGGCGAAGCGGTTGAAGTGGTGGTTCTGACCCGCCATCGGCCCCAAACCGCCCATTTGCCAGAACAGCCATTGCAGCGTTTCTTGTCGACCGCGCAGGTCCATGGGGATGAACTGGCCGGTTTTTTCAGCCAGATACAGCAGGATTGCCCCGGATTCAAACAGGCTGACCGGCTCACCTCCATCGGCGGGCGCGTGGTCAACGATGGCCGGTATTCGGTTGTTCGGGGAGATTTTCAGGAATTCGGGTTTGAATTGATCGTTCTGGCCAATATTGACCGGGAAGATCGTGTAAGGCAGACCTGCCTCTTCAAGAAACATCGACACTTTGTGGCCGTTGGGTGTGGTCCAGTAATGCAGATCGATCATCAGGAATTCCATCGGATGGCACGGAATGCCTGTTTTACTCCCTCATGCAGTGACCACACAAACGAAAACGGCCTGCAAGGCAGGCCGTTCGAGTACCACGGTCAGCTTACGCGCCGTGGCACTTCTTGAATTTCTTGTCGCTGCCGCACGGGCAAGGATCGTTGCGGCCAACATCCTTCAGCGCGTTGCGTACCGGCTCCTGATGGGCATGGCCGCAGTTTGGACCGTGGACATGTCCATGCTGGTGGTCGTGGTGGGCATGGCCATGATCGTCATGATCGTGGTTGCAATCTGGGCCATGCACATGGGCTTGCTGGTTCATCGGGGTCACTCCGGAATAAAATCGCCGGGCATTATCTCGCCGTTGCGTCCAATACGCACGTTATGCCGAAACAAAAAGCCGGTTTTGAGCTTACCTTCGAGCCGATACTGGATGGGCTGATCGGTTTTTTTCAGCATTTTCGCTATCTGCTTCAAATCCTTCCAGAGGTTGGTCCTGATCGGCACGACGAAATTTCTCCGGCTTTGGCCATCGACCACAAACCAGTCGGTGGACTCGCCTTCGGCCAGCACCAGATCGTTAAGCATGATCTTGTAACGGAGGCTGCGCACTAGCACGCTTCTGTCGTTGGGGTTGTCGACCCGAAAGCGCAACTTGAAGTCTTGCTGCAGCAGCTTTGCCTTGACCACCTCGACTTTGAGCAAGTGCACCTGAGGGTCCTGATAGTCGCTGACGCCTACCGATGAGCAACCGTTCAGGATCGACAGCAGCAGGCCCAGGCTCAGGATTCGTATGACGTGCGCCTGTGAAAACATCTTCGTGCTCCATTTGAAGCCATAGTTTGACAAAGCGACTGCCCATTCCTTTTTGATAAAGCTGCGGCATACTTCTCGCACGTGCCCCCAGAGTATGACCAATGAATCTGTATGAAATTATATTCAGTGGCCAACTGGTCCCCGGCGCCCAACTGGAAAAGGTTCAGGCCAATCTGGGCAAGCTGTTCCACAGCGACGCGCAACGGCTGGAGCTGTTGTTCAGCGGGCGTCGACTGGTTCTGAAAAACAATCTCGACGGCGAGGCGGCAGAAAAATATCGTTCGACCCTGGAGCGCGCCGGAGCGCTGGTCGAAGTGCTGGAAATGCCGTCGTCCAGGCCTGAGCCAGATGCCGGAGCGGGTTCCATTGCTGCTCCACAGCCCGGCCGGCTACAGATTACTCCTCGCGACGTGTACATGGCGGCTTTCGTGGCGGTCGATGCTCCGGATCTTGAAGTGTGCGAAGTGGGCAGCGATATGCAGGACGTTAAACCCGCCCCGGTTGCGCCGTCGCTGGACCTGTCCGGATTGAGCCTCGCACCAGCAGGCAGTGAACTGGGGCAGTTACCAAGCGTTCACTCCGGAGCCGTCCCGGATATTTCATATCTTTCGCTGGAATAGCTGCCACGGCTTCAGCTTATGTAGCTGGCACAGCATTTCTTGTATTTCTGCTCACTGCCGCAAGGGCACGCATCATTGCGCCCTGCTTTGAGTCCTGCGGTCGGGTCGATGAAATACCAGCGCCCCTGATTCTGCACAAAAGACGAACGCTCACGATGGCTGTGTTCACCGCTGCCGTCATGCCAGCGGGCGGTAAAGGTGACGAAGGCGTGCTCGGGTTTGCCGCCAAATACTTCCGAGTTTTCCACTTCCAGTCCCAGCCATGTGCTTTGCAGGCTCCACTGCGTGATCGAGTCTCGGTCCAGGCCTGCTTTCTGCACCGGCAATGTGGTGTCGAGCAAATAGTCGATGAGCCCCAGGACATAGGCGCTGTAGCGTGAACGCATCAGTTTCTCCGCGCAGGGCGCGGGTTGGCCTGCGTGAAACGGACCGCAACAGGCTGCTAACAGATCCCCGCTACCGCAGGGGCAAATCGCGCTATTCATGACTTACCACCAGTATTTGCCGAAGTTCTCCGGGTTGGCCCAGAACCTTGCGTTGAGCCAGTCGGGCACTTGTTTGTATTCGCGTAAATCGTAGGTGTACAGCGTCAGCACCTGTTCATCGCGGGTGAAGCGTTCGCTGGCCTGCAAGGCCAGTGAGTAGAAGTCGGTGTCTCTCCAGCCGCAGGCCTGCAGATCGGCCAATACCGCAATGCGACTGGCGTTGAGGTTTCGGATGCCGCCAAGCAACTCCAGGCCTTCGCGCTTGTTGATGTGCTCCAGGCAATCGACTACCAGCGCCAGGTCGAACCGTTGCGCGGCCAGCTCTGCCGACAATAAACCGGGTTTGGCATGGGCCAGCAGCGTTTCGGGGTGGGCTTCCTGAAATGCCTGTAACGCAGGAAACGCCTCGGCTCCGATCAACAGCAGGCGTTTGGGTGCCTGCAAATCGAGCAGGGCAGCCAGTGCTTGCTGCGGCGTGCGCGTGGAAAAGCCTTCGCTCATCAAAAATCCTCTCTATGACCTGCAAGACTAGCGTGTGGTGAGGCATGGGCCTAGCCCGGGCATTTCTGCAGGAACTGCCGAAGGCTGCGAAATCGGTGTGTCAGGTAGATGGGATCGCAGCCTTCGGCAGCTCCTACAGGGATTCTATTTGCCTGATAAACCGGTAAACCCCAATAAAACAAGGCGAAAAGTGGCGAACTGGCATTTTGCTGTCTTTACTTCTTGAGCGGCGGATTCGGCCGAACCCTTGGGAGAAAAATTAATGAGAATAATTCGAACAGCGTTACCTCTTATTTTAGTCACCAGTGTTTTGACCGGTTGTGCGGGTTTGCAGAAGACTGACTGGCCGCTCTGTGCATTGGGTGGCGGTGTGGCAGGTGCTGCGGCAGGCGCGTTCCAGAGCGCTGCGGTCGCAGCCAGTCTGGGCGGTGCAGTGGGTGTCATGGCTGGCGCGTATTGCTGGGTTCACGGCGATGGCGACGATGATGGCGATGGGGTGAAAAACAGCGTCGACAAATGCCCTGATACACCTAAAGGTGTTGCAGTCGATGCGACAGGTTGCCCACTGACCCCTCCGGCACCGCCTGCTGTCATTGAAGAAGTGGTGGTGGTCAAAGAGGAAGTCATTGTGATCAATGACGTGCTGTTCGAGTTTGACTCTGCGCGTCTGACCGCCGCCGACAAATCGAAGCTCGACCTGATTGCGACTCGCCTGAAACGCGAAGCACCGAGCGCGCAGTTGCGCGTCAGCGGTCATACCGACAGCGTTGGCAGCGATGCCTACAACCAGAAACTGTCTCAGAAACGTGCTGTTTCGGTCACTGATTACCTGGTCAGTTCCGGAATCCCGCGCAGTGCATTCGTTTCGGTAGAAGGTGATGGTGAAGCCCGTCCGGTTGCTGACAACTCAACCGCCAGCGGCCGTTCGCTAAATCGTCGCGTAGAAATCCTTATCAACCGTTAACGCGGTTGCTCCAGCCGTTGGCCCGGCACCCCGCCGGGCCAATTCCGATTCAGCCGTTCGGCGGTTGTTCTTCGCGTCAGATTAATTTTCAACCGCGTGCTGGCAAATTTCACAGTGCAGGCGTTTACTGTGCGCGCAGAAAAATTACGCAACGATAAGCGTTTGCAGACATAACAATAGGGGCAGGCTCAGGCAATGAAGGTGTTTTGGGGATTGGGAAAACTGTTGACTGCGGCTTTCTGGCTGGTGGTGTTATTTAATCTGGTAGTGGTGCTACCGACTCCGTTCGCTCTTCTGATCAAACTTGCAGGCAGCCTGTTAGCGGTGATTCATGTCGCCGAATTGCTGCTGTTCAATGGCAGCCTGCGCGGGCGTCCACGTCCCTGGCGCGACCGTCTGTATATCCTGTTGTTCGGTATCTTCCACCTTCAGTCTTTCCCGAAAAAAATCCCGGAGGCCGCTCATGCGTAAGCTTTGTCTGCTGGCTGCCTTGTGCAGTCCCCTGGCCATGGCCCAAACCATCAACGTCGAGTCGCACTCGCTGATGCGCTTGCCAAGTCAGGCCAGTGTGCTGCAACTGGAGCGCCTGGAAGTTGCTGACTACGGCACTTTGCTCATCCCGTCAGGCCTTACCGAAGTGAAAGTCGACCAACTGGTACTGGGTCACGAGGCACGTATCGCCATCGTGCCGAGCAGTCAGCCGCTTAATCTGGTGGTCGGTCATGGTCAGCTTGGCACGGGTAGCCAGATCACTGCTCGCGGTGCGCCGGGTACCTATGAAAAACCGCCTTTGCCGGGTCGTAACCTGACGTTGCGTGTCGAGCATCTGCAGGGCGACGAACTGTTTGTCGATGCACGAGGTGGCGCTGGTTCGCCGGGCTATGTCGGGCTCGATGGCGCCAACGGCAAAGCACCGGGTTGCACTTGGGGCAGCGCCGGTCGCGGCTTTGATGGCGACAACGGTGGCAATGGTCATGACGGCGCTGCGGGTGCGCAGGTGCGTCTCGAACTGCCGCGAGATTACCCGGTTGAGCGCATCAAGGTTGACGTTCAGGGCGGTGCTGGCGGTTTGGCCGGTGCTGGCGGCAAACCGGGCAAAGGCGGCGCTTCCAAAGGATGCGTCGTGTACCGGGCTGATGGCGGCAAAGCCGGGCGCGCGGGTGAAGCAGGCCAACCTGGTGCAGCCGGGCCTGCAGGGGCGCTTACGTTGCAGCGGTTTTAAGCTGCCGCCTCGCGAACAAGTTCGCTCCTACCGGATAGGGCCGTGTCACGCGGTTCAGGTAGGAGGCAACTTGTTGGCGAGAGGCTTGACGCGGTGATTCAGTTTTGCCGCCTCGAAAACAAGCTTGCCTCAGGGGGCGCGTTACAAATGGGGACGGGCCGCCGCGATAGCGACCACCGCTAACCCGACCAGCAAGTTGATTCCCACCAGTCGGCGAATCCTGCCAAGAGCAGCAGCACCTTCAGCCCATTGTTCAGCCTCTACCGCCTTGCGCAGTTCCGGCAGTTGCAGTGACTGAATGCGAATGAACAGTGCGGTCATCACGACATAAAGCCCCATCATTACCTGCACGTAGCGCGGCGCGGTTTCGAAGCTGACGAACTGCAACTGGATCATGCCTACGCCGGTAATCGGCAAGACCACCACCACTGCCCAGACCCAGACAAAAAAGCGTGGGAACACTTCCAGCCACAATTTCAGTCGCTGTGGCCCCTGCAATGCGCTGACGACCGCTGGTCGCAAGACCATCCAGGCGAAAAACATGCCGCCAACCCATACCAGCGCGGCCAAAACATGCAGGGTGTAGACGAGGGAAAAAGGTGTCATCAGGTACTCCGTTCTGCGCGGATGGAATTTGCGGGGTATGATAGCCGCCTGCTGGAACTACTGAAGATATATCCAGCCTTTTGCGCTTTAATTTTTACCCAAGCCTGTACAGTCTGTGTAGCGCCCCGAGCCAACGACCGAACCCATGATCAGCAACGAACTCAAATCCCAGATTCAGGGCGCCTACTCGCGTTTCCTCGAAGCCAAGAGCCTCAAGCCGCGCTATGGCCAGCGTCTGATGATCGCCGAGGTCGCCAAAGTGCTGGGCGATATCGACACCGATGAAGAAGGCCGTCGCACCAGTGATCCTGCCGTTGTCGCTGTAGAAGCAGGCACCGGTACCGGAAAGACCGTGGCTTACGCCATTGCAGCGATCCCTACTGCCAAACTGGCGGGCAAACGTCTGGTGATCGCCACCGCGACCGTCGCCCTGCAAGAGCAGATCGTCCACAAGGACCTGCCTGATCTGATGCGCAACAGCGGGCTGAACTTCACGTTCTCCCTCGCCAAGGGCCGGGGCCGCTATATGTGCCTGTCCAAGCTCGACATGCTGCTCCAGGAAGGGGACGCAACCAACGCCACTGCGCAGCTTTTCGAAGAAGAAGGCTTCAAGATCGAGGTCGATGAGGCCAGTCAGAAACTGTTCACCAGCATGATCGAAAAGCTCGCTGGCAATAAGTGGGACGGCGACCGCGACAGTTGGCCCCAGGCACTCGAGGATCAGGATTGGGCACGGCTGACCACCGATCACAGCCAGTGCACAAATCGCCATTGTCCGAATTTTCAGCAATGCGCGTTTTATAAAGCCCGTGAAGGTATGGGAAAAGTCGACGTGATCGTGACGAACCACGACATGGTGCTGGCGGATCTGGCCTTGGGGGGCGGTGCGGTATTGCCCGATCCGCGTGACACTTTATATGTGTTCGACGAAGGGCATCACCTGCCTGACAAGGCCATCGGCCATTTCGCACATTACACGCGACTTCGGTCTACAGCTGACTGGCTGGAACAGACCGCCAAGAACCTGGCCAAGTTGCTGGCTCAGCACCCACTGCCGGGTGACTTGGGGAAATTGATCGAGCAAGTGCCGGAACTGGCGCGCGAGATCAAGGCGCAGCAACAGTTCATGTTCAGCGCTTGCGAACAACTGGCTGACTTCCGTGCCGGTGAAGACATGCAGGGGCGCGAGCGTCCACGGCATCGGTTCATTGGCGGCGTAGTACCCGAGCATATTCGTGAAATGGGTATCGAGCTGAAAAAGGGCTTTGCCCGGCTCGATGATCTGTTCACTCGCCTGGCCGACTTGCTCAAAGAGGGCATGGATGGCGAGGTCAACATCGGCATCGCCAGCCATCAGGCCGAAGAATGGTATCCGCTATTTGGCAGCCTGCTGGCCCGGGCCCATGGCAACTGGGAATTATGGACGGCCTTCACTGCGGAGGACCCGGAAGACAGCCCGCCCATGGCGCGCTGGCTGACCCTTGCCGACAGCGGGGCGTTGTTTGATATCGAGGTTAATGCCAGCCCGATTCTGGCGGCGGAGATGCTCCGTCGCAATCTGTGGAACGTCGCTTATGGCGCGTTGGTGACCTCCGCGACCCTGACTGCGCTGGGTAAATTCGATCGCTTCCGTATGCGCGCCGGTTTGCCCAAGGTTGCGGTCACCGCCGTTGTTCCGAGTCCGTTTCATCATGCTGACGCCGGGGTATTACGCGTACCTGACCTCAAGGCCGATCCGCGTGATTCCGTGGCGCATACCGCCGCGATCATCCGGGAGTTGCCCGGTCTGGTGGAAGGCTCGCGAGGCACTCTGGTACTGTTCTCTTCCCGCAAACAGATGCAGGACGTCTTTGACGGTCTGGAGCGTGACTGGCGCAAGCAGGTGTTTATCCAGGGCAATTTGTCCAAACAGGAAACGCTTAACAAGCACAAGGCGCGGGTCGATGGCGGTGACTCCAGCGTGCTGTTCGGGCTGGCCAGCTTTGCCGAAGGTGTCGATTTGCCCGGCGCGTATTGCGAGCATGTGGTGATCGCCAAGATTCCTTTTGCTGTGCCGGACGATCCCGTCGAGGCAGCACTGGCTGAGTGGATCGAGGCCCGTGGTGGTAATCCTTTTATGGAAATCGCCGTGCCGGATGCTTCATTGCGGCTCGTGCAGGCATGCGGACGGTTGCTGCGTACCGAAGAGGATCGCGGCACCATCACGCTGCTGGATCGGCGCGTGGTGACGCAGCGTTACGGTAAGGCGATCCTCAACGCGCTGCCGCCTTTCAGGCGGGAGATATCCTGATTCAAGTTCGCGCCTCCTGCGCCATCGCTTCCATATGAACTCAAACTCTGTAGGAGCTGCCGAAGGCTGCGATGGCGGCATGTCAGGAGAAAACGCTTCGCAGCCTTCGGCAGCTCCTACAGACCAGATGTTTACCGCATGATCGCGATGTGTCGGGGCAGCGTGGCTGACCACCCACCATCTGTTCATAAACCTCAATCGCTGAAACAATGCACACCATTTTTTGATCAGCCAGTCCGGGAGCCAGCGGGTGCAGATTCAGGGTCATTTCGAGCTTAAATTTGAGGCTGTACGCGAAGCTTTCGCGGCGCTCTTCGAAGACACTCAGGAGCGCGGCGCAGCGCTGTGCATTCAGATCGGTGGTGAAACCGTTGTTGACCTCTGGGCTGGCACCGCCGACAAGGACGGCGCAGAGGCCTGGCACAGCGATACCATCGCCAACCTGTTTTCCTGCACAAAGCCCTTTGCTGCGGTGACTGCTCTGCAACTGGTCGGTGAGGGCAAGCTGAAACTCGACGAACCCGTCGCCCGCTTGTGGCCTGAGTTTGCAGAAGCAGGCAAAGGTGCGATTACCCTGCGCCAATTGCTGTGTCATCAGGCAGGTCTCCCTGCGCTGCGTCACATGCTCCCCGCTGAAGCGCTTTATGACTGGACTGCAATGACCGATGCGATGGCCGCTGAGGAACCCTGGTGGACGCCTGGACATGGCCACGGCTATGCAGCGATTACTTACGGCTGGTTGGTTGGCGAAGTGTTGCGTCGTGCCGATGGACGCGGGCCGGGCGACGCCATTGCTGCGCGTATTTCCCGACCGTTGAACCTGGATTTCCATGTCGGCCTGGCTGATGAAGAGTTTTACCGCGTTGCGCATATCGCTCGCAGCAAAGGCAATGCTGGCGACGAATCTGCGCAGCGTCTGCTGCAGACCACTCTGCGCGAGCCGACATCAATGACCGCACGGGCGTTTACCAACCCACCGTCGATCATGACCAGTACCAACAAACCTGAGTGGCGGCGCATGCAGCAGCCTGCTGCCAACGGGCACGGTAACGCTCGCAGTCTTGCGGGTTTCTACAACGGTTTGCTCGACGGCAGCCTGCTAGAGCCCGAGCTGCTCAATGAGCTGACTCGCGAGCACAGTGTGGGTCAGGACAAGACCCTGTTGACTCAGACGCGCTTCGGTCTGGGTTGCATGCTTGATCAGCCCGATGTTTCCAACGCCACGTACGGCCTGGGTCCGAAAGCTTTCGGCCATCCGGGCGCCGGTGGATCCATTGGCTTTGCTGATCCTGATCACGACGTCGCATTCGGCTTTGTGACAAATACGTTGGGGCCTTATGTGCTGATGGATCCCCGTGCTCAGAAGCTGGTGCGAGTGCTAGGTGAGTGTTTGCGCTAAGTTGTCGTCATAAGTGCTTGTTTAATACCGACTGTCAGTTAATACCCCGGAACAGGAACCGTGCGACGGTTTCCTTTTCCAACAGCCTGTTTATGCGTGTTATATGGGCACTGCCAAGTTCATTGTCTGTTTACTATTTTTTTGTGGGTCATTCATGTCATTCAATAAAAGCCTCGCAATCGCCCTGTGTCTCGCCGTGACTGGCTGCGCACAAACGCCTAAAAACGATTCTGCCGACGCTGGGAGCCACTGGTGGTCATTCGGCTCCGATAAGGTTGCCGACGCAGCACCTGTACAAGCCCCGGCAAAAGCCCCTGCGAAAGCTCCAGCCCCTGAGGCCAAGCCTGCGGAGCCGGTGGCGAAGGCCGAGAGTGGCACTCATTGGTATTGGCCGTTTGCGTCCAGTGACAGCGCGGAACCAAAAGCTGAAGCTGCCGCCAAACCGGCAGATAAAAGCGTTGCACCGCTGATTGCCAAGTCCGAAACCGATAGCAAGTGGTGGTGGCCGTTCGGTGGCGAGAAGAAGGAAGAGGCCAAGGCTGCCCCCAAGGTCGATCCCAAGGTGACGCAAGCCTGGCTGGATGACTACGAGCCGCGCCTGCGTCTGGCGATCAAGGACAGCCCGTTCGAACTAGAGCGTCGTGAAGATGTTCTGGTGATCACCGCTCCTGTAGACAGTTCGTTCAACCCGGATCGTCCGGCGATGTTGCTGCCCGTGACGTTGGGCCCTATCACCCGTCTGGCCAAACTGGTTGAAGCCGATCCGAAAACCGCCGTGCTGGTATTGGGTCACGCAGACACCACCGGCGCTGCTCCGGCGAATCAGAAAATCAGCCAGGAGCGTGCCCAGTCGGTCGCTGCCATTTTCCGCCTCAGTGGTCTTGAGCGTAATCGGCTCAGCCTGCGGGGCATGGGCGCGGTAATGCCGCGTGCAGCCAATGACAGCGCTGAAGGCCGCAAGCTGAACCGCCGCGTTGAAATTGTCATGACGCCGGAAAACACCATGCTCGCGCTGATGAGCAAGTACGCCTTGCCGCCAACGCCGACAATGGTTGCGGCTCAAGACGTCAAACCAGCGCCAGCAGTCGCTCCCGCGCCAGCCAAAGCCGCACCGGCCAAGAAGGCTGCTGCGAGCAAGCCTGCCGCCAAGAAAGCCGCACCCGCTAAAAAGGCGACGCCAGCCAAGGCCGCTCCTGCCAAAGCTGCCGTGAAGAAGAAACCTGCGGCGACTGATCAGGCGAGTAACTGAAACACGCGCTGACCCGCGCCGCAGGGCGTGGGTCAGGCGACGGTTTTCTTCAATCAAGGAAAGACGTCATGACCCAGTCTCTGGCCGATATGCGCCGTGACTATGCCCGCGATGGTTTGACCGAAGCGCAAGCGCCAGATGAACCGTTTGCGCTATTTCATCAGTGGTTCGCCGAGGCGGTGAAAACCGAGCAGGCACCGGTTGAGGCCAATGCGATGACCCTCGCGACGGTCGATGAGCAGGGCCGCCCTCATTGCCGAATCCTGTTGTTGAAAGGGCTGGATGCCGAGGGCTTCACGTTCTTTACCAACTACGACAGTGCCAAAGGCCAGCAACTGGCGGCACGTCCGTTTGCGGCAATGACGTTCTTCTGGCCCACTCTGGAGCGTCAGGTACGCATAGAGGGGCGAGTGGTCAAAGTCACACCCGAAGAGTCCGATGCCTACTTTCAGGTTCGTCCGCTGGGCAGCCGGCTTGGTGCGTGGGCCTCGCCTCAGAGCCAGGTGATCGCCGATCGCGCCGAGCTTGAATGCATGATCAGAGACACCGAACAGCGCTTCATCGACACTCAGCCACATTGCCCCGAACATTGGGGCGGTTACCGCCTGCTGCCAGAGCGCATCGAGTTCTGGCAGGGCCGTCCGAGCCGTTTGCATGACCGCCTGAATTACCGGTGGGCGGACACGCACTGGTCGCGCGAGCGCCTCGCTCCCTAACATTCAGTCTGTTTGAATTATTCGGTTGCCTACCCGTCTTACGGTTACGGCAGCCGGTGCTGTATACCGCCTGAATGAAAACAAATTAACGAAGAGCGGCAGGTGACAGCGCTGATAGCGCAGAGTCTAATGGCTGCATGTTCTTCTGGAGATACCTTTATGCGTAAGTCTGTTCTGTTGGCCACGTTCACTGCCATGGCGCTGACCCTCAGTGGCTGTATGTCGAACCTGACCGGTGATTCCTATTCCCGTGACGAGGCGCGTACCGTGCAGACCGTTCGTTTGGGTACCATCGAATCTCTGCGTCCGGTCAAGATCGAAGGCAGCAAGACGCCTATCGGTGCAGGTGCAGGTGCAATCGTAGGTGGTGTCGGCGGTAGCGCCATTGGCGGCGGCCGTGGCAGCATCGTTGCCGCTGTGATCGGTGCTGTAGCGGGTGGCTTGCTGGGGTCGGCTACTGAAGAAGGTCTGACCCGTACTCAGGGTGTGGAAATCACCGTACGTGAAGACGATGGCACCATGCGTGCCTACGTGCAGCAAGTTCAGGAAAACGAGATTTTCCGGGTTGGCGAGCGCGTTCGTATCATGACCGTGAACGGTACCAGTCGCGTCTCTCATTGAGTGATTGCATGGCGCTTGTAGCGTCTTGAAACATAAAAACCCGATCCTTGCGATCGGGTTTTTTGTGGGTGATCGTTGGTGCTTTTGGCGTCACGCTGTTTCCTATGCCGCGCAGCAAATGCTTTCCCTGTAGGAACTGCCGAAGGCTGCGATGCATTCATCCTGACATACCGCTATCGCAGCCTTCGGCAGCTCCTACAAAAGATTAATTTCAATTCAACGGATTGGGTTTTTACGACTGCTAACCACCATGACGGCATAACCGATAAAGGCAGCAAGTATCGAGCCGGTCAAAATCCCCATGCGATCAACCCCGGCGTATTCGCTACTGCCCGGTATGTAAGCCAGTGAACCGACGAACAGGCTCATGGTGAAACCGATGCCGCACAGGATCGAAACCCCCAGCACTTGACCCCAATTCGCGCCGCCGGGCAGTTTTGCGATGCCAATTTTGATCGCCAGCCAGGTCAAGCCGAAAACACCGACTGTCTTGCCCACCAACAGGCCTGCTGCGATACCCATAGGGACGTGATGGGTGAAACTCTCCAGCGTGACGCCGCTGAGCGACACGCCTGCGTTAGCGAACGCAAACAATGGAAGAATCCCGTATGCGACCCATGGATGCAGGGCGTGCTCCAGCGACAATAGGGGGGACGAGTCGTGGTCAGTGGTGCGTAACGGGATGCAGAACGCCAGTACCACGCCTGCCAGTGTCGCGTGGACGCCGCTTTTGAGTACGCAGACCCACAGCAACAGGCCTATCAGCAGATAAGGGCCCAGCTTGCGCACGCCCAGCCGATTCATCGCAATCAGCGCCACGATTGAGGATCCCGCCAGTATCAGCGACAAGTTGGAAAGCTCACCCGAATAGAACAGCGCGATGACGATGATTGCCCCGAGATCATCAATGATCGCCAGCGTCATCAGAAACAGTTTGAGTGAAACCGGAACACGCTTGCCTAACAACGCTAGCACGCCCAGTGCGAAGGCGATGTCAGTGGCCATGGGGATCGCCCAGCCATTCATGGCGGCGGCGTCTCCCTTGTTCAGCGCCCAGAAGACCAGCGCCGGGATCACCATGCCGCCGATGGCCGCAGTACCTGGCAGAATGATTTGCGAGGGGCGTGAGAGATGGCCGTCCAGGACCTCCCGTTTGACCTCCAGACCTATCAGCAGGAAGAACAGCGCCATCATGCCGTCGTTGATCCACAGCAATAGCGGCTTGGCGATTTTGACAGCGCCGATCTGTGCCACGACGGGCACATCAAGGAAGGCGTTATAGAGCCAGGATAGCGGCGAGTTATTAATGATCAACGCCAGGGCAGCGGCCGCGATCAATAGCAGACCACCTGCAGCTTCGAGCTGAAAAAAACGAGTGACAGTGATACGCAGAGGCAAGGTTTGCGCTCCCATCCAACGAAAAGGAGCGACACCCTAACCCGGACTTCTCGCTGTTAAAACAAAAGTTATATTCGTTTTTGTTATAAGCGGGACGGCCGGTTTAGAGTGTTTTCAGGTCTGTCAGTCAGTGCGCTTTTGCTGGTGGGAAGGCGCTTTTTATGGTGTAGGAATCGTCTGAAATTACAGCTGTGTTCAGGCTTCGATACCCAGCATGCTTCTTGCCAACGCTTCAGCGATGCGGATGCCATCCACTCCGGCGGAAAGAATGCCGCCCGCATAGCCTGCACCTTCACCGGCCGGAAACAGACCTTTGACGTTCAGGCTCTGCATGGTGTCGTCACGGGTGATCCGCAGTGGCGCGGAGGTGCGGGTTTCGATCCCGGTCAGTACGGCGTCATGCAGGGCAAAGCCTTTGATCTGCTTTTCAAACGCTGGCAGTGCTTCGCGAATCGCCTCGATGGCGTAAGCGGGAAGGGCGTCCGCCAGATCCACAAGCTTGACCCCAGGCTTGTAAGACGGTTCGACGCTGCCCAACTCCTGCGACGCTTTGCCTGCGATGAAATCACCTACCAGCTGTGCAGGTGCTTCATAGGTGCTACCGCCCATCAGATAGGCGTGGGATTCCAGACGCTCCTGTAGCTCGATGCCCGCCAGCGGGCCTCCTGGATAATCTTCCGGAGTGATACCGACCACGATCCCGGAATTGGCATTACGCTCGTTTCGCGAGTACTGACTCATGCCGTTGGTGACGACGCGATTTGGCTCCGACGTCGCGGCGACAACGGTGCCGCCCGGGCACATACAGAAGCTGTATACCGAGCGCCCGTTTTTGGCGTGATGCACGAGCTTGTAATCGGCGGCACCCAGCTTTGGGTGGCCGGCGTACTTGCCCAGGCGAGCACGGTCGATCAGTGATTGCGGGTGTTCGATACGGAAGCCTACAGAGAATGGCTTGGCCTCCATATAAACGCCACGGCCGTGGAGCATGCGGAACGTGTCACGAGCGCTGTGCCCCAGTGCCATGATCACATGGCGCGACTCGATGCGTTCGCCACCGTCAACGACCACACCCTGCAGTTGGCCATTGTCGATCAGCACGTCAGTCACGCGTTGCTCGAAGCGTACTTCACCGCCCAGTGCTTCGATCTGGTGACGCATGTTTTCCACGACGCCTGTCAGTCGGAAAGTACCGATGTGCGGTTTGCTGACGTAAAGGATCTCTTCAGGTGCACCGGCTTTCACGAACTCGTTCAGGACCTTGCGACCGTGAAATTTAGGGTCCTTGATCTGGCTGTAGAGCTTGCCATCGGAGAATGTCCCAGCGCCGCCTTCGCCGAACTGCACGTTGGACTCCGGGTTCAGGACGTTTTTGCGCCACAGGCCCCAGGTGTCTTTGGTGCGCTGCCGGACTTCCTTGCCGCGCTCGAGAATGATCGGCTTGAAGCCCATCTGCGCAAGCAGGAGGCCAGCAAAAATCCCACAGGGGCCAAAGCCAACCACCACCGGGCGTTCGGTCAGGCCTTCAGGCGCGTGCCCGACGACTTTGTAGCTGATGTCCGGTGCCGGGTTGACGTGACGATCATCGGCCAGGCGCGACAGCAGAGCCGCTTCATCCTGCACCTGGAAGTCGATGGTGTAGATGAAGCACAGCTCAGAAGACTTTTTGCGCGCATCGTAACTGCGCTTGAACAGGGTGAATTCCAGCAGTTCATCGCTGGTGATGCCCAAACGCTGCAAAAGGGCTGGACGCAAGTCTTCGTCCGGATGATCGATCGGCAGCTTGAGTTCGGTGATTCGTAACATGAAAGGATCCAGTTTCCGGGCCGCAGGATCAGCCCGACAGCGCTACAAGAACCGGGGATTATAAGACACATTGGGGGGAGGCGGGGTGGTGGGTTGTCTGAGTTTTATGGTTACGCTATTAGGGGGGAACACATTTATGCCGTGATTTTTGCGTACATATCCATTACCGCGATGATGTCTGATATTGGTTGCGCTTTTACAGCGCCTCACTTTTGAAAGCGCAAAAGTAAGCAAAACGCTCTTGCCGGTATGACTCACCCACATGGGTTACAAATCAGTTCACGCACATAGGTAACAGTTTTTAACTGGCAGGGCCGCCGCAACCGGCCATCCATGGCCTGAGGCGGCTAAACCGGCATCCCTGCCGGTTTGCCCCACGCAGCAATATCGGATTACGGCCGGCGTGGTTTAACGGAGCGCTTAAGATCAAAATCAAAAGCAGATCAAAAGCATCGGTTCACTTCGAACTGGTAGGAGCGAACTTGTTCGCGAGACGTCACCACGACCAACGCACTCGACGTCTGACACACCGCATCGCAGCCTTCGGCAGCTCCTACAGAAGATCGGTAAGTTCACACAATCAGGTCGGCTGTCAGGCCGCCGCGCTTTTGATTTTGATCTGAGGCGCCCCATTA
>NZ_LOHG01000004.1:152205-180110 GCF_022790535.1 Pseudomonas maioricensis | reverse complement strand
GGACGCAACCAATACCAGCCGTTACCTTAAAAACGGATATGTACTCAAAACTACTAAATGCCACAATCAATAAAGATGACGCCCATCTGAACCGAGATCAATCATCCCGCGACCCGCCGTAATACCCGCAACCCCGCGCTGTCTCACCGTTGATCCGCAACTCAGCGGTCAAATGCTGCACCGAGCCATCCACGCTATCGACGCAACGCTGCGGCGCAACCCAGAGCTCCATCTTGTTGCCGTTGGCCTCACTGCTGACGCTGAAACGGCCGTCTGGTAGCTGCTCTTCCACATAAGGCACGGCGATGGAGTCTTTGCCCAGACGCTCAATGACCATGCCTTTACCACTGACGTTAACGTTCCATGCCGGTTTGTTACCGTTGACGTGCAGGGTCAGGCGCTTGAAGTTGGGATCTTCACAGGCCTGACCTGCACGCTCAACGCGGTAGACCTGACGCAGGTCCAGCTGGCCGTCGCTGTTGGCTGCATTACTGGCAACGAACACCCCGCGCAGGTCGGCGAAAACCTTGCCGGAACTGTCAGCCAGCGACGTCGCTTCTTGCAGGATGCCGGTGCTGCCGCCGTCCTTGACCACGTAGCGACGCTGCTCATTGCACGGCTGAAACATCAGCTTGCCGCCTTCACCGGTCAGATTGCCCTGCATGCGAATCCAGTTAGCCTTCGAGACAGGGGCTGAAGCGGATTGAGAGCCGAGCATCTGGCATCCAGCGAACAGGGGTAACAGAGCAACGATCAGAGCGGTACGAACAGCAAACATTGAGTGGTCTCCAGGCAAGTGTCGCCACGTTACTCAGCCTGTCGCCCCATCACAAGAGGCATCAACCAACGTGATACGTCTGACCCGTTTGCAGCCCCTCGACACTTTTTGCGTAGGCCAGCGCCACGTCTGCTGCAGGAACCGGCTTGAAGCCCCGGAAATAGGGAGCATAACTGCCCATCGCTTCGACCAGAACGTTAGGGCTTACCGAGTTGACCCGCATGCCGCGTGGCAATTCTATAGCCGCAGCGCGGACGAAAGCGTCGATAGCGCCATTGACCAGGCTGGCGGAAGCACCTGAGCGGATCGGGTCATGGCTGAGGACGCCGGTGGTGAACGTGAAAGACGCACCATCGTTGGCAAAGTCGCGACCGATCAGCAGCAGATTGACTTGCCCCATCAATTTGTCCTGCAAGCCAAGCGCGAAGTCGCTTTCGCTCATTTCGGCCAGTGGTGCGAACTTCACATTACCGGCAGCGCAGACCAATGCATCGAAACGGCCTATCCGTTCGAATAGTTTGCGGATCGAGGCGCTATCACTAATATCCACATGCTCCTCTCCACTGTTACGACCAGCGCGTACGATTTCGTGACGCTGGCTCAGTTCATGGGCA
The DNA here is from genome assembly GCF_022790535.1 of Pseudomonas maioricensis. GTDB lineage: Bacteria > Pseudomonadota > Gammaproteobacteria > Pseudomonadales > Pseudomonadaceae > Aquipseudomonas > Aquipseudomonas maioricensis. Next base: position 178,718 of record NZ_LOHG01000004.1, on the reverse strand, counting down.
ATTGCCGATCCCACAGTACCGCTTGCACCAATCAGTAGAATTTTCACGTCACTGCTCCATGGGTATTCAAGGATGTTGAGTGGGCAGTGTAGGGTGGTTATTTGTGGTCGATAAGAGTGCCAATAGGCAACCTTTGGTTCTCATAGGGAAACAATAGTGAGTGAAATTGATGACCTCGCGGCGTTTGCGGTTTTGATCGACGCAGGCAGTTTTACGTCTGCGGCCGCACGGCTTGGCTGCAGCAAAGGATACTTGTCCAAACGAATCAGTCAGCTGGAGCAGGGCTACGGGGTGATGCTTTTGCATCGCAGTACGCGCAGCCTGAGCCTGACGTCGGCCGGTGCAGCCTTGCTGCCTCAAGGGCAGCAGCTGCTCGCAAGCATGGAGCGGGCACGTAATATCGTTGAGTTGATGCGTGATGACATGGTGGGGCAAGTGCGTGTCACGGCACCCGTGTCTCTGGGGGAAACATTTTTTGAAGGCTTGTTGATGGAGTTTTCTGCCCAGTACCCGCAAGTAAAAGTCGAGCTCGAACTCAATAATGCCTTTCGTGACCTGCGCCGGGATGGTTTTGACCTGGCTATACGCTCTCATGTGGCCAGTGATGAACGTCTCGTCGCCAAGCCCTTGCTCGCCATGCAGGAGTTGACGTGTGCCAGCAGTGCATATTTGCAATTGCACGGCCAGCCGAAAACGCCTCATGAACTGCTCGCCCATAGCTGTCTGCTCAACAGTCATTACAGCGGCCGCAATGAGTGGCTTTATCACCAGAACCACGAACTGACCCGGGTTCAGGTCAACGGTACGTTTGCCAGTAACCACTACGGGCTGCTGAAAAAGGCAGCGCTGGTCGGTGCCGGGATCGCCCGATTACCGTCGTACATGGTGCACGCTGAAATCAATGACGGCCGCCTGCACTGGCTGTTCCGCGATTACCAGACCAGTATTTCGCCGCTGTTTCTGGTCCATCCGTATGAGGGGGAATTGCCCAAACGAATGCAGGTGCTGGCTGATTATTTGTTGGGCTGGTTTCAACGCAGCAGCGCGGCGCTGGAGCGGTTGGGCGTGAGAGAAGAGTAGGGGATCGTCCTGTATGAGATTGCGCTGTGACACTGACACCGTGCTGTCTCGCGGCAAACACTGATCTGTAGGAGCGCACGAGCACCGCGAGGCCGCGATAGCGATGCGTCAGACAGGACGCTATCGCTGCCTCGCGTTCCTCGTCAGCTACAGGTCCTTTGCAGGCTGTGCTCAAAAAGAAACGGCCCGCAGGCCGTTTTTTTATTGCAGCGATGCATCAACCACCCAAATAGGCATCACGCACTTTCGGGTCTACCAGCAGCTCTTCACCAGTGCCTTGCATGACCACGCGACCGTTTTCCAGCACGTAGGCACGATCAGCGATCTTCAATGCCTGGTTGGCGTTCTGCTCAACCAGAAACACCGTCACGCCATCACGGCGCAGTTGTTCGACGATCTCGAAAATCTGCTGAATGATGATCGGCGCCAGACCCAGCGAGGGTTCGTCCAGCAACAACAGCTTGGGTTTGCTCATCAGCGCACGGCCGATGGCGAGCATTTGCTGTTCACCACCGGACATGGTGCCGCCGCGTTGATTGAAGCGTTCCTTGAGGCGTGGGAACAAGTGCAGGACTTTATCCATCTGCTCCTGATAATCACCTTTCTCAGTGAAGAAGCCGCCCATGGCGAGGTTTTCCTCCACTGTCAGGCGGGCAAACACCCGACGGCCTTCAGGTACCACGGCGATGCTTTTACGCATGATCACCGAGGAGTCCAGCCCGACCAGTTCTTCGCCCATGTAACGAATGCTGCCGCTGTGGGCACGTGGTGAGCCGCACAGGGTCATCAGCAGCGTGGACTTACCGGCGCCGTTGGCACCGATCAGCGTCACGATTTCGCCTTGGCGCACATCAATGTTGATGCTGTGCAGTGCCTGGATCTTGCCGTAGAAGGTGGAAACGTTTTCGAATTGCAGCATTTACGCTTCCCCCAGGTAGGCTTTGATCACTTCAGGATTGTCACGGATCTGTTCCGGTGTGCCGTCAGCCAGCGGTGTGCCCTGATTGATCACCACGATGTGGTCGGAAATGCTCATGACCAGCTTCATGTCGTGCTCGATCAGCAGCACGGTGGCGTTGTGTTCGTTACGCAGCACGCCGATCAACGCTTTGAGGTCTTCGGTTTCTTTCGGGTTCAGGCCCGCAGCAGGCTCGTCGAGCATCAGGATGCGCGGTCGCGTCATCATGCAGCGGGCGATTTCCAGTCGGCGTTGCTGACCGTAGGCGAGGGTGCCTGCGGTCCGGTTGGCGAACTCCTTGAGGTTGACCGCTTCAAGCCAGTGCGCGGCGTACTCCATTGCCTCTTGCTCACTGCGACGGAACGCCGGAGTGCGGAACAGGCCGGACAGGAAGTTAGTGTTCAGGTGACGGTGCTGGGCGACCAACAGGTTTTCCAGAGCCGTCATTTCCTTGAACAGCCGCACGTTCTGAAAGGTTCTCACGACGCCTTTGCGGGCAATCTGGTGGCCGGCCAGCCCTTGAATGGCTTCGCCGTCCAGCAGGATTGTGCCCGCCGTAGGCTTGTAGAAACCGGTCAGGCAGTTGAAGACCGTGGTCTTGCCTGCGCCATTGGGGCCGATCATCGACACGACTTGTTTCTCATTGACGGTCAGGCCTACGCCATTGACCGCCAGCAGCCCGCCAAAACGCATGCTCAGGCCGCTGACTTCAAGAATGGGGCGGCTCATTTGCGCAACTCCATGTGTGGGCGTTGCATCGGCAGGAAACCTTGAGGACGCCAGATCATCATCAGCACCATCAGGGCGCCGAACATCAACATGCGGTAATCGCTGAATTCACGCATCAATTCAGGGAGGAGGATCATCACGATAGCGGCCAGGATTACCCCCAGTTGGGAGCCCATGCCACCCAGCACGACGATGGCGAGGATAATCGCCGACTCGATGAACGTGAATGACTCGGGTGTTACCAGACCTTGGCGAGCGGCGAAGAAGCTGCCAGCGAAGCCGGCGAACGAGGCGCCCAGAGTAAACGCCGACAGCTTGATGACGGTCGGATTCAGGCCCAGCGCACGACAGGCAATTTCGTCTTCGCGCAGTGCTTCCCAGGCTCGGCCTATAGGCATACGCAACAAGCGATTGATAACGAACAGAGCCGCCAGTGCCAGCAGCAGAGCAATCAGGTAAAGGAAGATCACCTTGCTGATCGGGTTGTAGTCCAGCCCGAAATATTGGTGGAAGGTTTGCGCACCCTCAGCTGCACGGCGCTCGAAGCTCAGACCGAACAGCGTCGGCTTATCGATGTTGCTGATGCCGTTGGGACCGCCGGTGATATCCGTCATGTTACGCAGGAAAATCCGGATGATTTCGCCAAAACCTAACGTCACGATCGCCAGATAGTCGCCGCGCAGACGTAATACCGGGAAGCCCAGCAGGAAGCCGAAAAGCGCTGCCAGCAAGCCGGTCAGTGGCAGGGCCTCCCAGAAGCTCAGGCCAAAGTAGTGCGAGAGCAGGGCGTAGCCGTAGGCGCCAACGGCATAGAAACCGACGTAGCCCAGGTCCAGCAGGCCCGCCAGGCCAACCACGATGTTCAAGCCCAGGCCCAGCATGACGTAGATCAGGATCAACGTGGCAATGTCTACAGCGCCGCGCGAGCCAAAAAATGGCCAGATGAATGCCAGCACGATCAGGGCTATCAGGCCCCAGCGTTGGGTTTTCGGCTGAGTCAGGAAATCACTGGTTTTTTGCGAAACCAGTGGCTTGCGTGTGCCGCTGCGCATGCCGCTGATTTTTTCCGCGAAAAGCACACGCAAGAACATCAGTACCGAGCAGAGAGCGATGATTGTCAGGGTCATCGAGCTAGCGTTCTGCACTTGCAGCGTGACACCGGAAAAGGCCAGTTTCAGGCCCAGCACCGGATAGGCAACAGCCCACACCAGCGCGGCGCTGAACAGCGCCTGTTTGAGAGACTTGCTCATACTTTCTCAACCTCTGGACGGCCCAAAATACCGGTCGGCCGGAACAGCAGCACGAGCACCAGAAGACCAAAGGCCACGACGTCCTTGTATTGATCGCCGAAGATATCGGCGCCGAAGGCTTCTGCGACACCCAGCACCAGGCCACCTAACATGGCGCCCGGAATCGAGCCGATACCGCCCAATACGGCGGCAGTAAATGCCTTGAGGCCTACCAGGAAACCTGCGCTCGGATTGATCACGCCGTACTGCATGCTCAACAGCACCGCAGCGATGGCAGCCAGAGCCGCACCCACAACGAAGGTCAGGGCGATGATGGTGTTTGTGTTGATGCCCAACAAATTGGCCATCTTCATGTCCTCGGCGCAGGCGCGGCAGGCGCGGCCCATTCGCGAACGGGAAATGAACAGGGTCAGGCCGGTCATCGCCAGCAAGGTGACGACAAATACCACCACCTGCATGTAAGAGATGAGCACTTCTTCTGCACCGCCAGGGCCGAAGGAGAAGCTGCCGGGGAGCAGATTGGGAATGGCAAAGTTGCCAGAGCCCTGGGATAGCTGAACTGCGTTCTGCAGAAAGATCGACATGCCGATTGCAGAAATCAGTGGAATCAGACGATTGCTGTTACGCAAGGGACGGTACGCAAGGCGCTCAATGCTGTACCCGTAAGCGCTGGTGACGATGATCGTCGCGGCAAAGGCCACGATCATTAACAGCGGCAGGCTGTGGATACCCATCATGGCCAGACCGGCCAGGGCCATGAAGGCAACATAGGAACCAATCATGTAAACCTCGCCGTGGGCGAAGTTGATCATTCCGATGATGCCGTACACCATCGTGTAGCCGATGGCGATCAATGCATACGTACTGCCAATGGTCAGGCCATTGACCAGTTGTTGCATGTAGTGGAATAACTCGGGCATTTACCGCGCTCCTAAAAACCTGTTCTGCATGCTCTGGCCTGCGCAGGGCTCGCATTCTCTGATGCGTTGCCGATGGCGCGCCAACGAACCGCTGGTAACGGTTTTAAGATTTTCAGGAGGTCTCATCGCCGGATCACGGGACGGGACCTTCATTCGTAAAACAAAGCCCACTGCAGATGCAGTGGGCTTCGGTGTCAACGCAAGCAGCTTACTTGGTGGCTTCGGTCTTCGGCTTGCCGAAGTGCCACTCGTAGACCACGAACTGGAAGTTCTTCAGGTCGCCCTTGGCGTCGTAGCTCAGTTCGCCCATTGGCGTCTTGAATGTGCCGGCATGGATGGCGGCTGCCACCTTGTCGGTGTCTTCGGACTTCGCGGCAGCGATACCGTCAGCCACAACCTGAACGGCAGAGTAGGACGGGTACACGAACGGGCCGCTCGGGTCCTGTTTCTTGTCCTGGAATGCCTTGGTCAGAGCCTGGTTGGCCGGATCCTGGTCGAAGGATTTCGGCAGGGTCACCAGCAGGCCTTCGGAAGCATCGCCAGCAATTTGCGAGATCGAGTCGTTGCCGACGCCTTCAGGACCCATGAAGCGGGCTTTCAGGCCTTTTTCCTTGGACTGACGCAGGATCTGACCCAGTTCCGGGTGGTAGCCGCCGTAGTACACGAAATCAACATTGGCTTGCTTGAGTTTGGCGATCAGCGAAGAGAAGTCTTTGTCGCCCGGGTTGATGCCCTCGAAGACGGCGACTTTCACGCCCTTGCCTTCAAGAGTGGTTTTCACCGCCGATGCAATGCCTTCCCCGTACTGCTGCTTGTCGTGAATGACCGCGACGGTTTTAGGCTTGACCACGTCGGCAATATAGTTGCCTGCGGCGGGGCCTTGAGCGCTGTCCAGACCGATGGTGCGGAACACCATTTTGTATCCGCGAGCGGTGATTTCCGGGCTGGTAGCGGCCGGGGTAACCATGATGATGCCTTCGTCTTCATAGACGTCGGATGCAGGCTGAGCGGAGCTGGAGCACAGGTGACCGATCACGAACTTGACGTTGTCGTTGACCACTTTGTTGGCCACTGCAACGGCTTGCTTGGGTTCGCATACGTCATCGTATTCAACGGCTTCGAGCATCTTGCCGTTGACGCCGCCTTTGGCGTTGATCTGTTCGATGGCCATTTTGGCGCCGTTGAACTGCATGGTGCCGTATTCAGCGACCGGGCCGGTTTTAGGACCTGCGATGCCGATCTTGATGGTGTCTGCTGCGAACGAATGGCTGGCAACCCCCGCCATAACCAATGCGGCAAACAGCTTGGAAAGCTTCTTGGTACCCTTAGTCATGATGCTCCACTCTTGTGTTTTAATTTTTATAATCCTGATGCCTAGGCAGCGGGACCGGATTTTAAACACCGATCATCCCCCCGGCAAACTGTACCGGAACAGTTTAGAGCGCCGGTCAATAGCTTGAATAGCTAACTGCAGGGGGCAAAATCGATCAATGTCGCTTAATTGAAAGAAAGATACAGAATCACGCGGTTCGACCTGTCCAATCGACCTCTAAACCCCTGGTTTTGCTGATCTTCCCTGCAATCAATTACTTGTATCTGGGTTTGTCTCGAGCCGACTCGGCGCTATCATTCGCGTCGATTTTCTTTTCGGTGAAACCCATGAGTGAAGAACCAAGCACCCTCTATGCCAAATTGCTCGGCGAGACGGCATCAATTACCTGGACGGAGCTGCAACCGTTCTTCGCCCGCGGTGCCCTGTTGTGGGTCGAGCCTTCTCTGGATTTGATTGAAGTCGCGCAGGCCGTTGCCCAGAACGAAGCCGATAAGGTCAGCGCATGGCTCGCCAGTGGACAGGTGGGGAAGGTGGCTGAAGCCATGGCGCTAGAGCTTGTGGAGCGCGATCCGGTACTGTGGGCAGTCGTAGTGGCACCTTGGGTATTGGTCCAGGATAGAGCGCCTGCTTAGTTAGTGATCTTTTTTGGTGCGTATTGCGGGGTTCAAGTGGGAAGTCTGGTAACTGCGCAGGGCACCGGGTAGAGAAATATCACACCGGCGCCGTGCTTTATTGTAGGAGCTGCCGAAGGCTGCGAAGCGTTCATCCTGACATAACACTATCGCAGCCTTCGGCAGCTCCTACAGGTCGAGCATTGGCTGCTACACGGCGTTGCTCATGCCGAATAGCAGTAACAGCCTTACTTAACCCCGTAATCCGTCTTGCCCGTATGTTGGTTCAGGGAGATAACCCGGGTCTTGCCTATGCGATGACGGTAGATCTCACGCAGGTATTTGACGGCCTTCTTCACGCTCTCGCGGGAAATGCGGATGTCATTGATCGAGACAAACTTGGATTTGTCTTCAATCAACTCGCGATACTTCTTCTCGTACATCGGCTTGATGGCATACCAGTTGGTATCGAGGATTTTCGCCGGGTTTTCGTACTCGTTCAGCAACTCATCAATGCGGTCCTCATCGAACTCTTCGCTGACGATGAAATCCAGAATCGCGTTGTCCAGCGTATCGTCGAAACGGTACTGGTTTTTCGCGAAGCAGCGTTTGATGAAGGCGACGATCAAGGTCAGGAAGTCATCCGACAAACACGGACTTTTCGCGATCAGGGTGGTCAGCGAAAGGTTGGCCGACGCACCGATTACCAAGGCGTAACGCTTGAGCGTCGTGTTCGGAAACAGACTGTTCAAGTGCGTCTTGAGACGATTGAGGTCCATGTAGGACAGCTTGTAGTCCTTTGGCAGCGAAACGATGGACACCACCGACGAGCAGTTCTTGAAGAAGTGCAGGTCATGCAGGGCCGCAGCATCGTAGCCAGAGGTCTTGTATTGATCGAGTGCGGCGCGATAGCGCTTGGATTCGATCGGCAGCAGGCTGATGCCTTCAATGGCCTGAGTTACTTTATTGAAGTGCGGCAGGTCAATGGAGCGGAAGAACAGGTCGTCGATGTTCAGGCGCGGCGGCTCTTTCTCGAACACCTTGAACTTGTCCGAGCCGGGAGCCGGGCTTTCCGGCACCACGGATTCGGCGTAGGCAATCGCCACCGGACCGGCCAGGCTCATGAACAGGTCGTTGGCATCCAGGCGAATGGTCTCGCCGATATCAATGCCTGCACGGCGGAAGTAGTTCTGATCGTAGTCAGTCGTCACCGCTTGAGCAGTGAGAATGTTGAAGATCTGCTGCGAGATGTACTGGTTGGCGTGGCGCTCCATGGCGTTCACGTCGATGTTCTCGATGTTGCCGTCATCGCTGGCTTCGGCGTAGCGCATGATGTCGTTGGAGATCAGCATCATGGCATTCCATGGGCGGATACGGCCCATAACGCTGGCTTCGCTGCTGTCTTCGTTCTCGAAGTTGTACGAGAAGTCCCATTCTTCAGACAGGTACTTGCACAGCAAGCGCCCGGCGTTGATGTGCAGGGCTTCAGACATTTCGCTGCGATGATCGGAAATGTTCGGCAGTACGCAAATGCCGCTGGTGAAGATAGGCTCGAACACAAAAGACCGGCCACGCTTGCTGTCGTTTTCGTCAGTCGGCTTGGTGTCGAAAGTTTTGTTCATGTACGAGAACTGTTGCGCCAGACCGAACTCCGAGGCCATGCCCGAGCCCGTACCGCCGCCTGCGCTGAAAATGTAGAAATACAGGCGCGACTGATTGGCCTTGATGCCGCATGAGTCGATCAGGTAGGAGTGAATCAGCTTCCAGTCAGCGCTGGAGAAGTGGTTGGTGTCCTTGTTCAGGATGATCTTGGCCAGATACTGACCGAGGATCGGGGCGTTGCCCGCACCACCGGCATGGACTTCAGACAAGTCCATGATCTTCATTTTGCTGTAGTCGTTGATGAAGCCGCTTTTCTCGCCTTTGCGGGAGAAGCGGATGCGACCGGCAATGTCTTTATCCAGGTCGCCGAGCATGACCAGCGGCTCGACCAGGAACACAGGTTTGCTGGCCTTGTTCTGCACCAGTCGCAGGTTATTGCGAATCCAGCGGCCTGGGCTGTAGCGTTTGTCTTCGCTCAGACGATCTTCGTTTTCAAACTGGTTGAGGTAAAACTTGCGGGCGTTGTAAACCAGTTCAGCGACGTCCAGCGCAATGTTGGAGCCGCAGCGACCCAGACCGATCAGGCAAACAGACGGGAACTGCTGCTCGCTGCGCAGGACGTTATCTTCGATGTGAACGGATTGCGGGAAGACGGTATCGCGCAGACCATCGAGGTTATCCAGGATGCGGTCGGTGTCGGTTTCGGTGAAATACATGTACTGCTGGGCGGGTATCGGCTTTGGTCGATAGTAGGTGCTGGGGAGGCCAGCGGCCTTCTCGGCAACGGCTGCATTCAATGGTCCGGATATCGCACCAGCAGAATCATTTTTATTGGTCATCGTGCGCCATTTGCCTGAGGGAGGCGGCGATGCAGTGGCTGTCATCGCGCCATCACGGAAAGAGAAATTACGACTTTACAGTGCGCTTATTTCTGCGGCGATAGGGGGAACCCCTATGCATGAGAAGGGCACTTTCTGTCTGGTCCAGCCAATGAATCGGCGGGTGCACGCAAAGCTTTAATATTTTCAGTGGTCAGGTTGAACCGCGGCTTTGTATAGCTGTCAGGGCCCCGTGCGCTGGTTTCAGCCCACAGGCCCATGGCTCCATTTTTCCGTTGCGGGGGCGTGCGCGATGGCCTTGGCGACGCTGGCTGTTTTACGCTGGTTGAGTTTCTGCACCAGCGGCAACAGTTGATCCAGAGGTTGCGGCCTGCTGATCAGATAGCCCTGAATGTAGTCGGAGTTGTACTTGCTGAGAAACTCCTTCTGTTGCGCGGTTTCAACGCCCTCTGTGACGACTTTCAGTCGCAAGGTATGGGCCATGACGATGATCGCCTGGACGATCTCCATGTCCTGAGCGGATCCGGGAATGTCGACGATGAAGGAACGATCAATCTTGACCGTGTCCAGAGGCAGGCTTTTGAGGTAGGCCAGAGAGGAGTAGCCGGTGCCGAAGTCGTCGATGGAAAGCGAAACACCCAGGCAGCGGATCTGTTTGAGCAGGCCGATGGTGTTGCTGATGTTGCCCATCAGGGCATTTTCGGTGACTTCCAGCTCCAGCCGCCGGGCGGGAACGTTGGCCTGTCTCAAGGCGCGCTGAATGTCGTCGATCAGGTTATCGCGAGTCAGGTTCAGCGCCGAGCAGTTGACCGCGATGATCAAGTCCTCCAGGCCATTGCCACTCAAACGGCCCAGATCCTGGCATGCGCGTCGCAATACCCAGTTATCAAGGTCGGCAATCAAGCCGTTGGTTTCCGCTATTTCAATAAAGCGATCCGGCGTCAATAAACCATGTTGCGGGTGCTGCCAGCGCACCAGAGCTTCGAGCTTGGCCACGTGCCCGGTACTCAGGTCAACGATTGGCTGGTAATAAACCTGCAGGCCGTTTTCTTCCAGCAGCGCGTTGCGCAGCTCTTCTTCCAGTTGCAGCTCCAGGCTGGCCTTGGTCTTGAGGTTGGGGCTGAAAAAGTGCAGCCGGTTGCGGCCGTTGCCTTTTGATTGATAGAGCGCAAGGTCAGCGTGCTTGAGCAGTTCATCGCAGGTCTGACCATCTTGCGGGAAGATGCTGATGCCGATACTGGTGGTCATGACCATGTGCCGACCGGCCAGAGCGATGGGTTCTTTCATCTTCTGCATGACACGCCCAGCCAGTTGCTCGGCTTCTTCATAGTTGTGCAGGCCGATGAGAATGCAGAATTCATCGCCGCCGAACCGGGACACCACGTCGTCGCCTCGGGTCGCGCTGCGAATCCGCTCGGCAATCGCTTTGAGCAGGTCATCCCCAGCGTCATGGCCCAGGCTGTCATTGATGCGCTTGAAGTGGTCGATGTCGAGGAACATTACCGCGAGCATGCCGCCGTTTGCGCCGTGCTCGCTCAGTTTCTCGGCGAAGGTCTGATTGAAACCGCGCCGGTTGAGCAGGTTGGTCAACGGGTCGTAATGCGCAACTTGTTGCAAGGACATCCGCGCCTGATCCAGCTGGCTGAGCAGGGCATTCACGCGGCGCAAGTCGTGCTCTTTGCTTTGCAGCTTCTTGTCGGCCATGGAGGCGCTCAGGCTGCCTGCGATGATCAGCAGGGCAATGATCGCGATGGTCAGGCCGAGCTGCATCGCGTTCTCCGGTGCCGCCGACTCGAGTGGGACATTTTCCGGAATCACCAGATTCAGGGACCACATGCCAATCATGTGGGTGCCCAGCAAGCCTGCACCCAGCAGCATGCTGGCGCCGTATTTGAGCATCTGGTGGAAGGTGCCACTGCCTTGCCGCAAATAGCCGGGCATTAACAGGAATACGGCACCGCAGAGAACGGCCATCAGTATTGAGAGCCCGAACGGGCCGGGCTGGTAGTACTGAATGGCGGACGAGCGTAATGCCGACATGCCCACGTAATGCATGACCACCACGCCGAGACCGATGCCGATTGCGCTTAGCAGCCATTGCCCCGGGCCGAGTACTTCCTGGCTAATGGCCTTGATCGCGAACGCGCCTGCAATAGCTGCGATAAACAGAGAAGCAATCGTAGTGGGCAGGTCGTAGCTGACCTTCATCGGCGTTTCAAAGGCGAGCATGCCAATGAAGTGCATAGCCCATGCTCCACCCGCGAGGCACAGGGCACCGAGCACTTGCCAGCGTTGCCGACTTTGGTGATTTTCTGAATGGATGATGCGTTCGCCGATATCCAGCGTCGCCAGGCATGCCGCTGAAATGACGCCGAACGACAGCGCCATGAGAAACAGGTTGTGGGTACAGTCCAGCAGCAGCATCCCGTCGTGGGATTGCCCGGACATCAGATACAAACCAAGCCATTCCATAGCGGGCCCCATATATTCAATGCCAGGGTCGCCAGAGTCCAAAAGTGGTGGCGAGTCGCTGTCAGTATAGAAGTTGATACAAACGTGCCAATAGCAAAGGGTTGAGGGGTCCAATCAATTTGGAATTAACCAAATAGCGAATGGTTATAAGCGTCGGCTCCTGTGGCCATGCCGGACCATTCCCTTTGCGAATGTTCACAGACAGTTAATGAAAGGCCACCTAGATTAAGTAGCGTTTTCCTCTGCCCGCTACGCTGCGTATAACAATAAAAAGGGAGCTTCATTATGCAAGGCACCCCACAGCCTTTATCCCCACAGGCGTCCAACGCCTGGCGTGTTCTGTTTTTACTGTTCCTGGCCAATCTGTTCAATTTTTTCGACCGCACGATCCCGGCAATCATCATTGAGCCCATTCGCATGGAATGGCATTTGAGTGACTTCCAGCTGGGCATCATCGGTACCGCGTTCACGCTGGTCTATGCCATTGCAGGTCTGCCATTGGGGCGTATGGCCGATAACGGCTCGCGCAAGAAAATCATGGGTTGGGGGCTGGCCGTGTGGAGTGGGCTGACGGCCGTTAATGGTCTGGCAGGCAGCTTCTGGACATTTCTATTGGTGCGCATGGGGGTGGGCATTGGGGAGGCCAGCTATGCGCCCGCAGCCAATTCACTGATCGGCGACCTGTTTCCTGCTCACCGGCGTGCGCGCGCGATGGGAATTTTCATGCTGGGGCTGCCGCTCGGGTTGTTGCTGGCATTCTTTACCATCGGCGCGATGGTCAAGGCGTTCGACAGTTGGCGTGCGCCGTTTTTTATCGCCGCTGTTCCGGGGCTGGTGCTGGCGTTGTTCATGTTCTTCATTCGTGAACCCAAGCGGGGCGCGGCAGAAAGTGTGCGGATGTCCGAGGAAAAGATCGAAAAGCCTATCCGTCGCGTACTTTCGATCCCGACGTTTGGTTGGCTGGTGCTGGCCGGGCTGACGTTTAACTTCGCTACTTATGCCTGTAACTCGTTCATGGTGCCGATGCTGCAGCGCTATTTCCTGTTGCCCTTACAGGGAGCTGCGGTGGCGACCGGCATTATTGTCGGCGTAACGGGGTTGATCGGGCTGACGCTGGGCGGCTGGGTGGCCGACAAGTTACATCAGCGTTTTGCCAACGGCCGGTTGTTGTTCGCTGCTGGCAGCATGTTGATTGCAACCGTTGCGACAGGGTATGCCCTGCACGCGGGGCGCATTGAGATCGGTGTATTTGTCGCAGTGTTCAGTCTGGGTTGGCTGTTTGCTTACAACTTCTATACCTGCGTCTATACCGCGATTCAGGACGTGGTCGAGCCTCGCTTGCGTGCTACGGCGATGGCGTTGTTCTTCGCGGGTCTTTATCTGTTGGGCGGCGGGCTGGGGCCGGTGGTAGTCGGCTTGCTATCAGATCACTTTGCCCATTCGGCCATGGCGGCTGCCGGGGCTGAACAGATGAGCGAGGTCTACAAGGCGGTAGGGCTGCATGACGCGATGTACCTGATCCCGGTGGCGCTGTTCATGACGCTGGTGTTTCTGTATCTGGCTTCGCGGTGTTTCAGTCGGGACGCGGCGCGGATGAAGGCAGGGATGGTGGCTGATGAGCCGGTGGTTGCGGTAGCTTGAAATCTAGAATGCGTAGCCGCTACTGGATTGAAATTCAATTCCTGTAGGAGCTGCCGAAGGCTGCGAAGCTTTTTATCCTGATACACCGCGATCGCAGCCTTCGGCAGCTCCTACAGGTCCCATGTTTGCCGCGAGACAGTGCGGGCAGCTCCCACAGGTTCAAGTTCCAACCTGCAGGAGCGAGTTTTTAACCAGCCACCAACACCCGAATCGCTTCAAGGCGCAATGCCGCTTTATCGAGCATGGCCAGCCCTTGCTCACGCTGTTCGCGCAACGCAACCAGTTCGCTGTCGCGTACGGTTGGGTTGACGGCCTGCAAGGCGGTCAGCCGCGCCAGTTCTTCTTCGGTGTCAGCCGCCAGACGACGTTGCGCTTCAGCAACGCGCTCGGCATGTTTCGGGGCGATCTTCGCTTCACCGGCATTGATCTGCGGGTTGAGGGCGTCACGCTGAGCCTGGATAAACTTGTTGGCGCTGGCCCGTGGCACGCTTTCCAACTGGTCGTTCAGGGTCGTGAAGGAAACACGGCCCGACAGGTCATTGCCGTTGCTGTCGAGCAGGCAGCGCAGCGCAGCAGGCGGCAGGTAGCGACCCAGTTGCAGCGAGCGCGGTGCAACCACTTCGCTCACGTACAGCAGTTCCAGCAAGACAGTGCCTGGCTTGAGTGCTTTGTTCTTGATCAGTGCCACCGCAGTGTTGCCCATCGAGCCGGACAGCACCAGATCCATGCCGCCTTGTACCATCGGGTGTTCCCAAGTGATGAACTGCATGTCTTCACGAGACAGCGCCTGGTTGCGGTCGTAGGTGATGGTCACGCCTTCGTCGTCGCCCAGCGGGAAGCTGGCGTCGAGCATCTTCTCGCTGGGGCGCAGGATCAGAGCGTTTTCCGAATGGTCTTCACTGTCGATACCGAACGCATTGAATAGCGTTTCCATGTAGATCGGCAGGGTGAACTGGTCGTCTTGCTCGAGGATCGCTTCTACCAGTGCTTCACCTTCGCCAGCGCCGCCGGAGTTGAGCTCCAGCAGGCGATCGCGGCCGGTGTGCAGTTCACTTTCGAGACGCTCGCGCTCGGTACGCGCTTCGTCGATCAGCACTTGCCACTCGTCATCGTCACCGCTTTCCAGCAACGGCAGCAGGCGCGGGCCGAACTGATGCTGCAGGGCGTTGCCGGTCGGACAGGTATTAAGGAAGGCGTTCAGCGCTTCGTGGTACCACTGGAACAGCCGCGCTTGCGGGCTGGTTTCCAGGAAAGGTACGTGCAGTTCGATCGTGTGTTTCTGGCCAATTCGGTCCAGACGACCAATACGCTGTTCCAGCAGGTCCGGGTGGGACGGCAGATCGAACAGCACCAGGTGGTGAGCGAACTGGAAGTTGCGGCCTTCACTGCCGATTTCCGAACAGATCAGTACTTGAGCGCCGAACTCTTCGTCAGCGAAATACGCAGCGGCGCGGTCGCGTTCGAGGATATTCATGCCTTCATGGAAAACCGTGGCCGGAATGCCGGAGCGCACGCGCAACGCGTCTTCCAGGTCCATCGCGGTTTCGGCATGGGCGCAGATCACTAGCACCTTGACGCGCTTGAGCATTTTCAGGGTGTCGATCAACCACTCGACACGCGGGTCGAACTTCCACCAGCGCTCTTCTTCGCTGGCGTCCGGCTGAGCCTGGAAGCTGACCTCCGGGTACAGATCGGCGTGCTCGCCAAGCGGCAGTTCCAGGTATTCGGCCGGGCAGGGCAGCGGATACTGGTGCAGCTTGCGCTCCGGGAAACCTTGCACGGCGGCACGGGTGTTACGGAACAGGACACGACCGGTACCGTGGCGATCAAGCAATTCGCGAATCAGGCGTGCGCTTGCTTCTTCATCGCCGTCATTGACAGCCGTCAACAGGGCTTCGCCTTCAGCGCCAAGGAAGCCGTGAATGGTTTTGTGTGCTTCAGGTGACAAGCGGCCCTTGTCGAGCAATTGCTGCACCGCTTCAGCCACCGGGCGATAGTTTTCGCTTTCGGCACGGAAGGCATGCAGGTCATGGAAGCGGTTTGGATCGAGCAGGCGCAAACGTGCGAAGTGACTGTCCTGGCCGAGTTGTTCGGGGGTGGCGGTCAGTAGCAGTACGCCCGGGATGACTTCGGCGAGTTGCTCGACCAGCGAGTACTCAGGGCTGGCCTTGTCTTCATGCCAGACCAGGTGGTGAGCTTCGTCGACGACCAGCAGGTCCCAGCCCGCGGCAAACAGTGCGTCCTGAGCCTTTTCGTCTTCAACCAGCCATTCCAGCGCAACCAGCGCCAGTTGGGTGTCTTCGAAAGGATTGCTGGCATCGCTTTCAATGAAGCGCTCAGCGTCGAACAGCGCAACCTGCAGGTTGAAGCGGCGGCGCATCTCCACCAGCCACTGGTGCTGAAGGTTTTCCGGAACCAGAATCAGGATACGGTTGGCGCGGCCCGAAAGCAGTTGGCGGTGGATAACCAGGCCGGCCTCGATGGTTTTACCCAGACCCACTTCGTCAGCCAGCAGAACCCGTGGTGCGATACGGTCGGCGACTTCCCGGGCAATGTGCAACTGGTGCGCGATGGGTTGCGCACGAACACCGCCCAGGCCCCAGAGGGACGACTGCAACTGGCGGCTGGTATGTTCCAGCGTGTGATAGCGCAGGGAGAACCAGGCGAGCGGGTCGATTTGCCCGGCGAACAGGCGGTCGGTGGCCAGACGGAACTGAATGAAGTTCGACAGCTGGGTTTCCGGCAGCGTGACGGCTTCGTTCTGCGCGTTGAGCCCGTGATAGACCAGCAGGCCATCAACGTCATCGACTTCGCGAACCGTCATCTTCCAGTTTTCGAAATGGGTGATCACATCGCCCGGCGAGAAGCGCACGCGGGTCAGAGGTGCATTTCGCAGTGCGTACTGACGCGTGTCGCCAGTGGCCGGATAGAGCACGGTCAACAAGCGGCCGTCCTGTGCCAGAACGGTGCCTAAACCCAGCTCGGCTTCGCTGTCGCTAATCCAGCGTTGCCCCGGTTGATACTGCTGCGCCATGCTGCCTGTCTCCCGCCTTGAAAAAGCCGACTATGTTAACGGAACACGCTGCCCAGGCCAAAGGAACAGTGACAAAACACCTGTATTTAAACGCGTCCGCGAAAATTTAAGCCTGTTAAAGGCACTAGTTGCCAAAAACATAGTCGAAAGTTTCTCATTTACGGTGTCAAGTCGATAGAAACTTGGCCGACATCCACTCAAAAGGAGAACTGATAATGTTGCAACCGATGCTTCCCTTGAGTGTGGTGCCTGTGACTTCGCAACTGGATCCGGCCCGGAATGTCCCCGATATTCCGCCCGTCGCACCGGTGCAGCCAAGTTCCAGCGAAACCAACATCGACCTGCGTAACGAGGAAGAAGAGCGCAATGCCTGGCTGCTTCGTGAAGAGCAGGCGCGTCACGAGGAGCAACAACGTCGCCGTGAAGAAGGGGCCGATGAGCCTGAGCATCTCGCCATCCCCGGCGTTGCGCTGAACGCTGACAACACCGTCCCGGTTGTGCCATTGATTGACGATGAGCCGCGCCAGGGGCTTTGGGTCGACGTGCAGGTCTAAAGTGCGTCGTTGCGTGCATTGCTCATCGCGCGCAATGCCAGGAGTAACGTCTCTATCTCAACGTCAGTGTTTAGATAGCTGACCGAAACTCGCGCAATGTTCACCAGCCCTCTGGCCTGCATATCCAGCGGTGTGTAGGCCACGCCATTGGCGCCGATATTTATCCCCTGCGCGGCTAGCTGCTGTTTAATCTCTACGGCGTCCCAGCCTTCCAGCGTGAATGAAACCAGGCCCGACTGATCAGGTGCTGCGCCACAATCTTGTAGCTTGAGTCCTACGACTTCTTTCATCCGCTGCCGTAATGACGACGCCAGTTGCTGAATGCGTTGTCGGACACGCGCCACACCCAATATTTCGACTTCACTCAGTGCGTTATTCAAACCAGCGATGAGCGCCATCGACATTTCGCTGGTTTCAAAGCGCCGGGCATCGTCGCGCGGGGTAAAGTTTTCACCGTGTCTGGGTGCAGACAGGACGTCCACGAAAGGTGGCTGGAGTCTTTCGACAAAACCCTCACGGATGTACAGCAGCGCGGTGCCCCGCGGGCCGCGCAGAAACTTGCGGCAGGCGCCCTTGAGGACATCGCAACTCAGCGCCTGGACATCAACGCTGATCTGCCCCAAGGCCTGTCCTGCATCGATGAAATAAGGAATGTTGTGCCGCTTTGCCACTGCACCGATGGCCGCAGCCGGATTGATCAGTCCTCCGTTGGCGGGGAGCCAGGTCAGTGAGATCAACCGTACACGCTCATCGATCATGGCCTCCAGCGCGGGCACCGACACCGCGCCGTTCTCATCGCTCGGGATCACTTCCAGGCTGGCCCCTGCTGCCAAGGCCTGGGCCATGCACGCCAGGTTGCCGCCCCATTCGTGACGCCCGACCAGAATCCGGTCGCCGCGCCGCCATGCTCGCAGTGCGCTGAAGGCCATACCCCATGCAGCAGAGCCGCTGCTCAGAAATGCAATGGAGGAGGGCGTGCAGTTGATCAACCGGGCAGCGGTGTTGCGAGCATTTTCCAGCAAGACCTCGCCCTGTGCAGCGGCTTCCATCGGGCCTTGGATGGCTTCTTGGTTCACCTGCTCGATCATTGCCGTTATGGTCGCCTGGCTGGGCAGCGACGCGCCGGAATGATTGAAGTGGATCACACGCTGGCAACCTGGTGTTGCGGCACGCAGTGCCTCGATCTGTGCCTCGGTCAAGGGCTGAGTCATGGTCTTAGCTCAAAGATGGCATCCGCTTCAACGGCTACACCTGCGGGCAGGCTGGAAACGCCGACCGACGTGCGAACGTGTCGCCCGGCTTCGCCGAGCACGTTGACCAGCAGGTTCGACGCGCCGTTGCCCACAGCCCCCTGGCGGGTGAAATCGCTGGGGCAGGCGACGAATACGCCCAGCCTTACGACCCGCACCAGTTTTGACAGGTCGTCGCCAATCACCGACTCCAATTGGGCCAGCAAACCCAACGCTGCCAGTGCTGCTGCGGCGATGCCCTGCTCTTCGCTCAGGCTGTCACCCACCCGGCCGACGAATGCGGGCTGACCGTGAAGCATGGGGATTTGCCCCGACACATACAGCAGGTTCTGGCTGATCACTGTGCTGACGTAGTTGCCAGCAGGGCCGTCCACGGGCGGAAGTTGCAGGTCCAGTTTTTTGAGTTGTTCACGCAGGCTGTTGGTCATTGGGTGCTCTCCATAAAGTGAGCGCACAATGAAAGCCGGCGTTCGCTTCGACAAACTGAAAGATTTCACCGCACGTATCGATATCGCTCAATCATCCTCACGGCTTGCGGCGACCAGCCAGTCGGCGAAGCGTTGGGCCACGTTGCTCAGAGGCGCGTCGCCGGTCACCAGCCAGTAGCCGATTTCCCCTTCGTAAACGGCATCGGGCAGCAGTGGTACCAGAGAGCCGTCTTGCAAGCGTCGCTTGATCAAGCGATCACGGCCCATGGCGATGCCCTGACCGGCGACCGCTGCTTCCACCACAATGTTGTAGTCGTGGAGCATCAGGCTCGACAGCTGGCTGATATCGACGCGCAGTTGTTTCGCCCAGTCCAGCCATTCGAACGGAATGGTCGCTTGCGCAGTGAGCAGCGGGCCGGGTGCCAGACCAGGCTGTTTGAGTTCGTGCTGTGCTGCGAGCCAGCGAGTCTTGTACTGCGCACTGCAGACCGGGAACAGACGTTCGTCCATCAAGCGCACGCCGTTGACATTGGGCCAGCCTCCCTTGCCATAACGGATCGCGAGTTCAACCTCGCCACCGGCCACATCTGCCAGTTCATAGGCAGGCACCAGTTCGACGCGAATGTCGGGGTTGGCCGAAATAAACCCCGACAGGCGCGGTGCCAGCCACATCGTTGCAAAAGAGGCGAGCAGGCCGATGCGTAAAACGCTGGGTGCCGGTGCGGTGTGACGAATGCGGCGAGTCGCTGCTGCGATGCTTTCCAGCGCCTGACGAACCTGTAGCTGATAAGCACGACCGGTTTCAGTCAGCTCGATGGCGCGGGTGCGGCGGATAAACAGGCGGCACTCGAGGAACTCTTCCAGTTTGTGAACCTGATGACTCAAGGCGCTTTGTGTGACTGATAACTCCCGGGCCGCCTTGACGAAGCTCAGATGCCGAGCAACCGCCTCGAAGGCGCGCAGTGTCAGCATCGGGGGGAGGTCGCCATGCAGAGCGGTTTGGGGCGAGGCGGATGCTGTCGTGGTGGGTTGCACGGGGTTCAGATCCTTTGGAAGAAACAGCAAGGTTGTCGATTGTGCCGCCAAAATCCTGCTTGAGCGACTGTCGAAACCCGCACGGTGGCCTGACGCAGTGGATCGCTACTGGTCAGGCTCGTCGCGATTGAGCATTATTGGCCCAACTACCCTGTGTTCGAGAATTGCTGGCCATGAGCGGAGACGAAAACCTGATTGACCTGGGCGCCGAGCGCGCCAAGCGGGTACATGACCTCAATGACAAGCGCCTCAACGAAGTGCGCAATGCCTTCGAGCAGGCAATGCCTCTTGAGTCCGGTAAAAAGAAGCCGAAGAAAAAGCCCAAGAAGCGTTAGACGCTGAGTGCAGGTAAGTTTTCTGCACAGTGTTCCGATGGGGCATGCAGGAGCGCGCTTGTTCTGGTCAAGTTTTCCGGACACCAACTGACCGGATCGCAGCCTTCGGCAGCGCCTACAGTGATGCGGTTGTACACCCCAATACCTTTGACCCAAATCAGTTATCTGCGCGCTCAATCAATGAGCGCGCAGTGCTATTGATTTGGGTCAATTTCCGTCTGCCTGACTCTGGTTAATCTAGCCCCATCGAACAAGGACAACACAACGAGCAGGAGGCACGGTTATGTTTCTCGACAATGTGGTGGTGGCCGGTGTCGTAACCGTTGGCCTGATGCTGGTGTTCTTCGCAGGCTTCGGACTATTCATCTGGAAGGACTCGCAAAAACGCAAATAGGGCAGAGGCCTTCCAATAAAAAGAGCACGCAAGGCATTTTGGGCGACTTCGGTCGCCCATTTTTTTGGGCGCTTGAAAAGCGATCCTGTGGGAGATTTTATGTTGGCCTGCAATCCCGCAGGACCGGCCGGGCGGCGCTCCGCTTTAGCCGGTCCTACGCAAGAGCGCAATCTCATGTGGGAGCCGAGCTTGCTCGCGATAAGAACACCGCGATTTCCTGTCAGACCGCGTCGCGCTTATCGTCCGGATGCGGCCCAGACCAAGCACCGCTCCCACAGGGAAACGCGATCCCCTGTAGGAGTGAGCTTGCTCGCGATGGCTTCACTCGAATTCATTCGCGACGGGGGCTGTACATCCGCAGCCTGTGTACCGCTTGAAATCCCGCTTTCCCGAATGAATTCGGTCCCACAGGATGGTGAAGAACTTGTGGGAGCCGAGCTTGCTCGCGATGAACGATTACGCGGTGTGACTTATGGCTGCGCCTCATGCATCGCCGGCTAGCCCGGCTCCCACAGTTACCACCCTGTTCGGGCTCGATATCTCAGCCGATGCTGATGGCTGGCAGCGTCGTCAATGTCACGGTTTGCTGTTTGCGTGGCGCAAGGATTTCCGCTTCGCCGTCCACAACCAGCTCATCGCGCTGGTTGAATACACGGGTCGCGATGCGCACGCGGAATTTCGGCAGCTTTTCAAGAATTTCCAGGCGTACGGTCAGCGTGTCGCCCAATTTGACCGGCTTCTGAAAGCTCATCTGCTGACCGAGATAAATAGTGCCTGGCCCAGGCAGTTCGCAGGCGACGGCAGCGCTGATCAGTGCGCCGCTGAACATGCCGTGGGCGATACGCTCTTTGAACATCGTCGATGCAGCATACTCGGCGTCCAGATGGACCGGGTTGTGGTCGCCCGACATGGCAGCGAACAGCTGGATGTCACGCTCCTCAACGGTCTTGCTGAAACTGGCGGTCTGGCCGACTTCGAGGGCTTCGTACGGCGTGTTGGTAACCTGGGTCATGAGTGATCCTGAAAATTGAATATTGATGTCAAACGCAGCGATGACGGTCCGGCGCTTTTATTCCGCCCGACGCGGTCTTGGCTGTTGCAGTGCCTGTTCCAGCCAGCCAATTACATCACGGGTGACTTCATCGCGGTTGGTTTCGTTGAACACTTCATGCCGCGCTTGCGGGTAGATCTTCAGTTGTAACATTTGATGACCTGCCGCGACCAATGCGTCGGCAAGATCTTTCAGACGCTTGCCCTCGCTCACCGGATCACATTCGCCGCCAATGACCAGCAACGGCAAGCCCGGATCGATCTGCGCCAGGTTCGAGGGTTTGCTGATTTGCTGCAGGCCGCCGAGCATGTCCAGCCATAACTGATTGGTGCAACGGAAGCCGCATAGCGGGTCTTGCACGTACTTGTCGACCTCGTCAGGGTCGCGGCTGAGCCAGTCAAAACACGTGCGTGTTGGTTTGAATGCGTTATTGAACGAGCCAAACGCCAGCCACTCGATCAATGCGCTACGACCGGTTTTACCTTGGCGAAAGCGCTCTAGGCGGGCAACCTGGCGCGCACCGCGATACAGCGTGACCGGCTGAAAGTTGGAGCCGCTGAGAATCGCCCCCTGCAAGCCTGCACCGTGGTGCTGCAAATACCCTTGGGCGATGTAGCTCCCCATGCTGTGGCCCAACAGAAAAACCGGCACGCCGGGATGCCGTTGGCTGATGGCTTGAGCGACGCTGGCCAGGTCACCCACCACTTTGGGCCATCCCTGTTCATCGGCGTAATGTCCGAGCATGCCTTGATCAGCCGTTTTGCCGTGGCCGCGCTGGTCGTGGGCGTACAGCGCAAACCCGGCTTCGCCCAGTGCCATGCCAAGCCGGGCGTATCGGCCACTGTGCTCAGCCATGCCGTGGGATAGCATGACCACCGCTTCAGGCTCGACATCGGGCAACCATACATTGACGTAAAGACGGCTTTGGTCACTGGCGTCGAGCCAGAACGGCTGATGTTTCATGACAACTCCCGAAGCTGAATGGCCAGCGTTAAACGTCCTGTTAGTGAAGTGTAGAGTGAATGACGAATCGCAAACCGGCCAGCTCTGTAATTCATGGTAATGATGTCGCAGGTCTCTATATTTGCCTTCCACGTTTTAGCTGCTAACGTCCGGCAAGCTCCCGCACCATCACCGCGGGCCAGACCGTCTCAGGTAAGAGGATAAAAACAAATGCAACCTGATTTCTGGAATGACAAGCGACCGGCAGGCGTAGTAACCGGGGTGGATGTTCACGCCTACAAGTCGGTTGTGGAAGTGTTCGAGCGCAGCTGTCACAAGTTTGCCGATCGTCCGGCGTTCAGCAACATGGGGGTGACGCTGACCTATGCCGAGCTGGACCGTTATTCGGCGTCCTTTGCGGCCTGGTTGCAGCAGCACACCGAACTCAAGCCCGGTGATCGTATTGCCGTGCAGATGCCTAACCTGTTGCAGTACCCGATTGCCGTGTTTGGTGCGTTGCGTGCAGGCCTGATCGTGGTCAACACCAACCCGCTGTACACCGCGCGCGAAATGCGTCACCAGTTCAAGGACTCCGGCGCTCGGGCGCTGGTGTATCTGAATATGTTCGGCAAGTTGGTGCAGGAGGTGTTGCCTGATACCGACATCCAGTACCTGATCGAAGTCAAAATGGGCGACCTGCAATCGACCGCCAAGGGCTGGCTGGTCAACACCATTGTCGACAAGGTCAAGAAGCTGGTTCCGGCTTACCACTTGCCACAGGCTACCCGCTTCAAGGCCGCGTTGAGTCTGGGCCGAGGCCATCAGTTGAACCCGGTGACATTGCAACTCAGCGATGTTGCGGTGCTGCAATACACGGGCGGCACAACCGGGCTGGCCAAGGGCGCGATGCTCAGCCACGGCAACCTGGTAGCCAATATGCAGCAGGTGCACGCCTGCATGTCACAGCACGGCAGTGACGGCAAACCAGTGTTTCAGGAAGGCAAGGAAATCATGATCGCGCCGCTGCCGCTGTACCACATCTATGCGTTCACAGCGAACTGCATGTGCATGATGGTCAGCGGCAATCACAACATTCTGATTACCAATCCCCGAGACATTGGCGGCTTCATCAAAGAGCTTGGCAAGTGGCGTTTCACCGCGATGATCGGCCTCAATACACTGTTCGTGGCGCTGATGAACCATCCGGATTTCAAGTCGCTGGACTTCTCCAGCCTCAAAAGCACCAACTCGGGCGGCACCGCGCTGGTCAAGGCCACGGCCGAACGCTGGAAAGAAATCACCGGTTGCCGGATCGTCGAAGGCTATGGCCTGACCGAAACCTCGCCCGTGGCCAGCGCCAACCCTTATGGTGAGCTTGCGCGTCTCGGGACGGTTGGCATCCCCGTGCCGGGCACGTTGATGAAGGTCATTGATGATGACGGCAATGAACTGCCGTTGGGTGAACGCGGCGAGCTGTGTGTTAAAGGTCCTCAGGTGATGCTCGGTTACTGGCAACGCCCGGAGGCGACGGCCGAAGCGCTGGACGCTGAAGGGTGGTTCAAGACCGGCGATATCGCAGTGATTGAAGCTGATGGCTTTGTCAGCATCGTGGATCGCAAGAAAGACTTGATCATCGTCTCCGGTTTCAACGTGTACCCCAATGAGATCGAAGACGTCGTCATGGGCCATCCCGGCGTTGCCAATTGCGCAGTGATCGGTGTGCCGGATGAGCGTTCGGGAGAGGCTGTGAAGCTGTTTGTCGTGCCCCGCGAAGGTGGCGTCAGCGTTGAAGAGCTGAAACTGTTCTGCAAAGAAAACTTCACGGGTTATAAACAGCCCAAGCACATTGTGATACGTGAATCACTGCCGATGACGCCGGTGGGCAAGATATTGAGAAGGGAGTTGCGGGATATCGCGTAGTGCGTACCTGTTGGAGCGAGGGTTGCCCGCGAATCGGCCTTAGAGGAAAGTCAGGAACACCGCATCAGCGTTCTTCGCGGACGAGCCTCGCTCCAACAGGTTCCACGCCATACCATCGACCAAGTGCCTCTAAATCAGTCATTTCAGCCAGATCTGCGACAAATAGTATTAAAGCTCTAAACGTGACTGCTATTAATTCTTGAGTCATTTTTGTGACTGTAGGGGCCTTCCTTGCCTCTAGGCGGCCTATTGCAAAGCTGCTACTCTCGGCCCGCTTTTGACCTGTCACTAAGCAACGAAGCGTTAACCGCAAAATTCCAAAACACAAGAAAATCATCGCATTCAAGCGATGTGAAGAATTCGCTGTCGCTGAGGAGCCCGGCTTCCATGATTGAAAACTTCTGGAAGGACAAGTATCCGTCTGGCATTCCTGCCGAGATCAATCCTGACGAATACACAAACGTCCAGGCCGTATTGAAACAGTCTTGCGAGCGTTTCGCCAGCAAGCCAGCGTTCAGCAATCTGGGCCAGACCCTCACCTATGGTGAGATGTATGAGCAGTCCGGCGCCTTTGCCGCCTGGATTCAGCACCATACCGACCTGCAACCCGGCGACCGTATTGCCGTGCAGTTGCCCAACGTCCTGCAATATCCCATTGCCGTATTCGGTGCCATGCGCGCCGGGTTGATCGTGGTCAACACCAACCCGCTGTACACCGCGCGGGAAATGGAACACCAATTCAAGGATTCCGGTGCAAAGGCGCTGGTATGCCTGGCGAACATGGCCCACCTGGCTGAAAAGGTGGTGCCTAAAACCGGCGTCAAGCATGTGATCGTCACTGAAGTGGCGGACATGCTGCCACCGCTCAAGCGACTGCTGATCAACAGCGTCATCAAATACGTGAAGAAGATGGTCCCGGCTTATCACCTGCCCGCCGCGATCAAGTTCAATGACGTGCTGAGCAAAGGCCGTGGCCAGCCGTTCACCGAAGCTTCGCCTGCCAGCAATGACGTTGCGGTGCTGCAATACACCGGCGGCACCACGGGCGTGGCCAAAGGCGCAATGCTGACCCACCGCAACCTGATCGCCAACATGCTGCAATGCAAGGCGTTGATGGGCTCGAACATGAACGAAGGCAGCGAAGTGGTCATCACGCCGCTGCCGCTCTATCACATCTATGCGTTCACCTTTCACTGCATGTCGATGATGCTGATCGGCAACCACAACATCTTGATCAGCAACCCGCGTGATTTGCCGGCGATGGTCAAAGAGCTGTCGAAGTGGAAGTTCAGCGGTTTTGTGGGCCTCAATACCTTGTTTGTGGCGCTGTGCAACAGCCCGGAATTCCGCAACCTTGATTTCTCGGCGCTGAAAGTCACGCTGTCCGGCGGTATGGCTCTGCAACTGGCCGCCGCTGAACGCTGGAAAGAAGTGACCGGCTGCGCGATCTGCGAAGGCTATGGCATGACTGAAACCAGTCCTGTGGCCAGCTGCAACCCTAATCAGAAGATTCAGGTCGGCACCATCGGCATTCCGGCGCCTTCGACGTTGTGCAAAGTCATCGACGATGCAGGCAACGAGTTGCCGTTCGGGGAAATCGGCGAATTGTGTATCAAGGGCCCGCAGGTGATGAAGGGCTATTGGGAGCGCCAGGAAGCGACCGATGAAATGATCGATGCGGATGGCTGGCTCAAGACCGGCGACATCGCACTGATCCAGCCTGACGGCTACATGCGCATCGTCGATCGCAAGAAAGACATGATCCTCATCTCCGGCTTCAACGTGTACCCCAACGAACTCGAAGACGTACTGGCGACCTTGCCGGGCGTGCTGCAATGCGCGGCCATTGGTGTCCCGGACGATAAATCCGGCGAAGCGATCAAGGTCTTCGTGGTGGTCAAACCGGGCATGACCCTGACCAAGGACCAGGTCATGGAACACATGCGCGCCAACCTGACCGGCTACAAAGTCCCGCGCAGCGTCGAATTCCGCGACGCGTTACCTACGACCAACGTCGGCAAGATCCTGCGTCGCGAGTTGCGGGATGAGGAATTGAAGAAGTTGGGGTTGAAGAAGTAAACAATTCCAAAACCCCGCGAAAATGCGGGGTTTGTTATTTCTGTAGGAGCTGCCGA
>NZ_LOHG01000004.1:142535-151565 GCF_022790535.1 Pseudomonas maioricensis | reverse complement strand
AGAAAATGCATTTCAATCCACTAATTTGCATTTCTCCAGCGCGGCCGCGATATGAAATCTATCTGTTTTTAGCCGCCGCATAGGCTTCACTACGCTCCCGCTTACCAACCGCGACAACAGTAACGACCACTCGGTCATCTTCGACCCGATACACCAGTCGATAACCTGCGCTGCGCAGTTTGATCTTGTAGTGGTCCGGCATGCCGTGCAAAGCATCTCCCGGAATTCTTGGCAGGCTGAGTTGCTCTTGAAGCTTCTTTTTCAACTGGTCACGAACGGTATGGCCCAGCTTTTCCCACTCTTTCAATGCTGATGGTAGAAACTCATGCTTAAAGGTCATCTATGTCTACCGGCACGGGCTTTTCATGCTGGCGCGACTTTATAAGGTCGGCCAGATCGAGATCGTCAAGACGTTCCATCATGGCCTCGAAGACTTCTGCGGGGACCATATAGCCCATCACCTTATTATGGTTGAGAACTGCGACTGGCAATCCATGGGCACCACTCAACACTGCTGATGGGTTTTTCTTCAATTCGGATACGCTGACGGCGACGTCGGCCAAGATACTTTGCATTATTTGGTGCTCCATTTTGGGCGATATTTTGGTCTTTTTAATTGGTTTTCGCAATCGTCTAGGTGGGCCATTGCTTAGCATGAGTTTCGCGTCGGATATGGGAGGTCGTCACAAGTAACCTCAATCTGCGACAATCCCCGCCTTTGCACCCATCAAAAGACCCTGCGCACCTGATGACCGATCAAACGCCCTCGATTGACCAACTCCTGAAGAACCTCGACCACGCGATGATCAGCGATCGTCATCGCTTGCGGCGCCAGTTGCATGAGCTGCGCAAGAAGCCCGATGAGGGGAAGCTGGCGCAGTGGGTGGCGAAGGTGCAGGCGTCGTGCGCTCAGGTCATGGCGCGGCGTGACAGCGTGCCGCTGATTCGTTACGACGATAGCCTGCCGATTGCTGCCAAGCGCGACGAGATCAAAGAGGCGCTGCTCAAGCATCAGGTGCTGATCATCGCCGGTGAGACCGGGTCGGGTAAAACCACTCAGTTGCCGAAAATCTGCCTGGAAATCGGTCGCGGCCAGCACGGCTTGATTGGCCACACTCAGCCGCGTCGAATCGCGGCACGCAGCGTCGGCAGTCGTGTAGCGGAAGAGCTGGGGACACCACTGGGCGCGCTGGTCGGTTATCAGGTGCGCTTCGAAGACCAGAGCGACAGCAGCACCCTGATCAAGCTGATGACTGACGGTATCCTGCTGGCCGAAACCCAGCACGACCGCTTTCTTGAGCGTTACGACACGATCATCGTCGACGAAGCGCATGAACGCAGCCTGAACATTGACTTCCTGCTCGGCTACCTGAAAACCCTGCTGCCACGTCGCCCGGACCTGAAGGTGATCATCACCTCGGCAACCATCGACTTGCAGCGCTTTTCCGAGCACTTCAACGACGCGCCTATTGTTGAAGTGTCCGGGCGTACGTTCCCGGTGGAAACCTGGTATCGCCCGTTGACCTCGCAGCAGGACGAAGAAGGCAACAGCGTCGAAGACGATCTGACCGTTGATCAAGCGATTCTTGCAACCCTTGATGAACTGGCCGCTTTCGAACGCAGCGAGCGCAAAAGCCCTGGTGATGTGCTGGTGTTCCTGCCCGGCGAACGTGAAATTCGTGATGCGGCAGAAATGCTGCGCAAGGCACAGCTCAAACACACGGAAATTCTGCCGTTGTATGCGCGCCTGTCGCCTGCCGAGCAGCAGCGGATTTTCCAGTCACATCCTGGGCGGCGTGTGGTACTGGCGACCAACGTCGCGGAAACCTCGCTGACCGTACCGGGCATTCGCTACGTGATCGACACCGGTACCGCGCGCATCAGCCGTTACAGTTACCGCGCCAAGGTTCAGCGGTTGCCGATTGAAGCCGTCTCGCAAGCCAGTGCCAACCAGCGTAAAGGCCGATGTGGCCGGGTCGAGCCGGGTCTGTGTGTGCGGCTGTACAGCGAAGAAGATTTCAATGGACGACCGGAGTTTACTGATCCGGAAATCCTGCGTACCAACCTTGCTGCGGTGATCTTGCAGATGTTGCATCTGCGGCTGGGTGAGATCACTGATTTTCCGTTCATCGAGCCGCCAGACGGCAAGGCCATCAGCGATGGTTTCAATCTGTTGCAGGAGCTGTCAGCGGTCAACCGCGAGAACCAGTTGACCCCGCTAGGCCGTCAGTTGGCGCGCTTGCCGGTGGATCCGCGTATGGGCCGCATGTTGCTCGAAGCGGCGAAGCAGGGCAGTTTGCAGGAGGTACTGATCGTCGCCAGCGCCATGTCTGTGCAGGACGTGCGCGAGCGTCCACCGGAGCGCCAGCAAGCGGCGGATCAGGCCCACGCACAATGGAAGGACGCTGATTCGGACTTCGCCGGGCTGGTCAATCTGTGGCGCGGTTTTGAAGAGCAGCGCCAGGCCCTTACGGCCAGCCCGCTGCGTAACTGGTGCCGTCGTAACTTCCTCAATTACCTGCGTTTGCGTGAGTGGCGCGACTCCCATCGGCAGTTGGGTTTGATCTGCCGCGACTTGCAGCTCACGGTCAATAAAGAGCCTGCGGATTACCCGAAATTTCACAAGGCGATTCTCTCCGGTTTGCTCAGTCAGATCGGCCAGAAGGCGGACGAAGGTGATTACCTCGGCGCACGGCAACGACGCTTCTGGATTCACCCGTCCTCGGGGCTGGGCAAGAAGCGTCCGCAATGGCTGATGACCGCTGAACTGGTGGAAACCACCAAGCTTTATGCACGCATGGTCGCCAAAATCGATTCGGACTGGATCGAACCGCTGGCCGGACACCTGATCAAGAAGAACCACTTCGAACCGCATTGGGAGAAGAAACGCGGCCAGGTCGTGGCGTTTGAGCAGATCACCTTGTTTGGTCTGATTGTGGTCGGTCGTCGACCGGTGCACTACGGGCCGATCGATCCGGTGGTGTCCCGCGAGCTGTTCATTCGTGAAGGGCTGGTGCGTGGCGAGATCAACTCACGGGCCAAGTGCCTGAGCGCCAACACCAAACTGCTGGAAACCCTCGACGAACTGGAAGCCAAGGCCCGCCGCCGGGATATTCTTGCGGATGAAGACACGCTTTACAGCTTCTACGAAGCAAGAATCCCGGCCGAGATTCATCAGGCTGCGACCTTCGACCATTGGTACAAAACCGAGAGTCAGAAGAACCCGCAGTTGCTGATCATGCGCGAAGAAGACGTACTCGCGCGTGAGGCCAACGAAGTCACGGCCGCGTATTACCCCGATACCCTCAAGCTCGGCGATTTGACCCTGCCGCTGACTTATCACTTCGAACCCAATCATCCGCGTGATGGGGTGACCTTGCGAGTGCCTGCGCCGTTGTTGCTGTCGCTGCCAGCCGAGCGACTGGAATGGCTGGTACCGGGCCTGCTGGAAACCAAGTGCATTGCACTGGTGCGCAATTTGCCCAAGGCGATTCGCAAGAACTTCGTGCCGGTGCCGGATTTCATCAAGGCGGCGTTGCAGCGCATTACCTTTGGCGAAGGCTCGTTGCCTCAGGCGCTGGGCCGTGAGCTGCTGCGCATGACCGGCGCACGCGTCAGTGACGAAGCCTGGGCTGAAGCGGCACAGCAACTTGAAAGCCACCTGAAGATGAATCTTGAAATCGTCGATGGCAACGGCAAGTTTCTGGGCGAAGGTCGTGAACTGGACGAGCTGACGGCACGGTTTGCCGAAGCCAGCCAAGCGGCGTTGGCTGTACCGCAATCGGCAAAAGGTCAGCAGCCCGTGGAGGCGAAAGTCTTCGCGCCGGTGGCGGAAAAAACCCAGCAGAACATTGCCGGTCTATCGATGACGGTCTACCCGGCGTTGGTGGAGGAAGCGGGCACGGTCAAGGAGGGACGTTTTTCGACGTCAGCCGAAGCCGAATATCAGCATCGCCGTGCCTTGCAGCGTTTGCTGTTGCAGCAATTGGCTGAACCGGCCAAATTCCTGCGCAGCAAGTTGCCGGGGCAAACCGAGCTGGCGCTGCTGCATCGCGAGTTAGGGCGTGTTGACGCGCTGGTTGAAGACATCCTGCTGGCCAGCCTCGACAGCTGCGTGCTGGAGGGCGAATCCAGTTTGCCACGCGATGGTGCCGGGTTGCTGGCGTTGGCCGAGCGCAAGCGTGGCGCCTGGACCGAGCACGCCGAACGTCTGGCAAAGCTGACCCTGGATATCCTCAAGCTCTGGCATGGCCTGCAAAAACGCTTCAAGGGCAAGATCAATCTGGCTGAGGCCGTGGCACTCAACGACATCAAGTCGCAGTTGGGCCATTTGGTCTACCCGGGGTTCGTCCGCGAAACACCCGCGCAGTGGCTCAAGGAGTTGCCGCGTTACCTGAAAGCCATCGAAATGCGTCTGGAGAAACTCCCGAGCCAGGTTCAGAAGGACCGGGTCTGGAGCATCGAGCTCGCCGGGCTTTGGGCGCAATATCAGGCCCGAGCCGGTAAGCACGCTCAGGAAGGCAAGCGCGACCCGGAACTGACGGCTTATCGCTGGTGGCTTGAGGAGTACCGCGTGTCGCTGTTCGCTCAGCAACTGGGCACCAGAATGCCGGTTTCCGACAAGCGCCTGAGCAAGCAGTGGGGACAGGTGGAGGGTTAACAACCACGTGCTTTCTCTGTAGGAGCTGCCGAAGGCTGCGATAGCGTCATTCCTGACAAACCGCCTCGCAGCCTTCGGCAGCTCCTACAGGTCCTTTGTTCAAACTCCCACATATACAGGCCGATATGGCACACTTCGCCCCTTGAACCCCGAGGTGTTGCCCGGCTTATATCGCGCCAAGGGCGTTCCATAAGTTTGCATTGGCACGTTGGTCCCAATTTAGTGGGCGGCGGCGCCTATGCCCGCGCAGGTCGTTACCTGCATTGATCAATAAGAGAGGAACGACCGTGCACAACGTCGTCATTAGCGGCACAGGCCTTTACACCCCGGCCAACAGCATTTCCAACGAAGAGCTGGTGCAGTCTTTCAACACTTACGTTGCTCAGTTCAACAGTGAAAACGCTGCCGCTATCGAGCGTGGTGAGGTGCAGGCGCTGACCGAATCCAACGCCGCGTTCATCGAAAAAGCCTCAGGCATCAAAAGCCGCTTTGTCATGGACAAGGACGGCATTCTCGACCCGCAGCGCATGAAGCCGCGTTTGCCCGAGCGCTCCAACGATGAGTGGTCGATCCTCTGCGAAATGGGCGTAGCGGCTGCCAAACAGGCTTTGCAACGTGCGGGTAAAACGGCTGCAGATGTGGATGGCGTCATCGTCGCTTGCTCCAACCTGCAACGCGCCTACCCGGCGATTTCCATTGAGATTCAGGCTGCGCTGGGCGTTCAGGGTTTTGGCTATGACATGAATGTCGCCTGTTCATCCGCAACGTTCGGTATTCAGGCGGCAAGCAACAGCGTGCAGTTGGGTCAGGCCCGCGCAGTGTTGGTGGTAAGCCCGGAAATCTGCACGGCGCACCTGAACTTTCGTGACCGCGACAGCCACTTCATCTTCGGTGACGCCGCCACGGCAGTGCTGGTAGAGCGTGCCGACCTGGCCACTTCGGCCTATCAGTTCGATATTCTCGGCACCAAATTGCTGACCAGCTTTTCCAACAACATCCGCAACAATTTCGGCTTTCTCAATCGCACTGCAGAAGAGGGCGAGGGGCAGCCAGACAAATTGTTCGTGCAGGAAGGCCGCAAGGTGTTTCGCGAAGTCTGCCCAATGGTTGCCGAGCTGGTCGGCGCGCACCTTGAGCAGAACAGCCTGAACGTCAACGATGTACAGCGCTTCTGGTTGCATCAGGCGAACCTGAGCATGAACCACTTGATCGTCAAGAAACTGCTGGGCCGCGACGCGTCGCTAGAAGAAGCGCCGGTGATTCTCGACACTTACGCTAACACCAGTTCGGCGGGCTCGGTCATCGCCTTCCACACCTATCAGGATGATTTGCCGAGCGGCGCGTTGGGCGTGTTGAGTTCGTTTGGGGCGGGCTATTCGATCGGTAGCGTGATTTTGCGCAAGCGTTGAGTCGTTGCCGTAGGTGCTCGTGCGCTCCTACAGGGGCGGGACTTCGCATGTTGGTAAGAGTCGCAGACAAAAAAGCCCGGCGTGACCCTGGCGAACGGATGATGGGGATCGCCAGGGTAACGTCGGGCTGTAAGGTCTCTGCAGCTTCAAGCGACGGGAGCGGTGTCGCTTGAAGCTTGAAGCGTGTAGCAGGGAGCTTTAGAACTTCGCTTCTGCGTCCAGTTGCAGGGTTTTCACGTCGCGATCAGCCGGGCCCCGAACCAGTCGGGTGCTGGTGGTGTTGTCCGCGTCAGCCAGGAAGTAAGTCGCGCCCACCGAGAAGTTCTTGTCGATTTCGTAACTGACCTTCAGCTTGTGGCCGCGTGCGCCTGTGGTGCCGTTGGCGAAGTCCGAATCGGTGAATGCGCCGACTACAGCGTTACGCTGAACGTCGCGGTAGTTGTAGTCGATACCGAAACCAAACACCTTGGTTTTCACACCGGTCAGCCAGGCAGTGTCTTCGCCATCGGAGCTCTTGTCGTTGACGACGTATTGACCATACAGACCCAGCGGAACGCCCAGGCCGCTGATATCAACTTGGCCGAAACCTTCGTACAGCTGGAATTCGGTGGTGGTATTACCGTTGACCGCCAGAGCATTCTGAGCAGCTGTGCTGCTGTCACCGTCGTAACCGTAAACGCTGCCGCCCAAGGTCACTTTCAGGTTGTCGGTCGGTGCGAATTTGGCACCCAACTGACCCGCGTACAGACGAAGGTCATGACGGAACTGGTAACCGTCGCCGTCGATGTTGTCTTTAAGGGTGTAATGCCCGGCGCTACCGAACAGTTCGGTCTTGCCACCCAACGGGAAGCTATAGGTGGCTGCCAGACCTTCCGGGTTGAGGTCGCCGTCCCAGATCACATCGCCCATGTTTACCCACGGCTGGTTCATCTTGCCGCCGATGATGTGCAGGTTTTTGACGGCGGTCGGGGCGTAGTCGACGTAGCCCAAGTCCAGCCACAGTGTTTTCTTGGTGAAGTAGTTGTCCAGGTCCACATTGGTTGAGCGACCGTCGCCATTGCCGCCAGGGTTACCACCGGTAGCAATACGAATGCCGGTGCTCACCTGCGGATTGATTTCGGTGTAAGCACCCAGGCGAGCGCGCAGGCGCTGACGGCTGCGGTCTGTCGAGCTGGCCTGGTCTTCGACTTCAATGTTCTCTTGGCGAACGCGCACGTCACCCTTGAACTGAGTCTTGGTAGCCCAGGCGACTTTCTTCTCGAACTCTGCCTGAGAGGCGGATTTGGTGTTTTGCACATCTGCGAATGCTTGCTTCTGTGCTGCCTGGTCTTTGGCCAGTTCTGTCTGCAGCTCAGCATACTGATCTGCGTTGATAGAGCCGTTAGCCTTGAGCATGTCCAGCAATTTGGCGTCGACTGCGGCATTGGCAGGAACCGCCATGGCCAATACCAGGCCACCACACAGGGCCGCAGCAGTACGTGTAGAAACAAGACGCATGTTGATCTCCATAACGTGAGTAAGGACGACATCGGGTCATCCTGTAGAAGCCGCCCCGCAGAAGGGCGTTTGAGGGTTAGTACCCTCGGTTCTAAAAACAGGCGCCAGTATCGCGATGGGTTATGACAGAAAGGTGGCGCAATGATGGCGCGTCGATGACAATTAAAAGTCTGTAAGGCTTGAGCTAGAGCCTTCGCGGCGCGAATGGGTGAACATTGGAGGCCGATGAGGGATACTGCCGCGTCGTCCGACTTAGCTGGGGAAGTCCGCATGCCCATCCAGAACGCCACCCTCGAAAACGTCGTACCTGCCCAATGGGATGCCTTGGTTCCGGGTGATCAGCCATTCGTTCGCCATGCTTTTCTCAGCGCGCTGGAAGACAGCGGCAGCCTCGGGCCGCGTTCCGGATGGCAGGCTGAACATCTGCTCAACTACCAGAACGGCGAGTTGGTCGCGGCGATGCCGACTTACCGTAAGTGGCACTCCTATGGCGAGTACGTGTTCGATCACAGTTGGGCCGACGCTTGCCGCCGTGCAGGCATCGCGTATTACCCCAAACTGCTGATGGCGGTGCCGTTCAGCCCGGTGAGTGGTGCGAGGATTTTGTCAGCGTCGCCGGAGGCCGGCATTGAACTGCTCAATGCCGTGCCGGGCTATCTCCAGGATCAGCAGCTGTCCAGCGCACACGTCAATTTCACCGACTCCCTGGCCGATGCATTTCTGGATGAACAACCGGGCTGGCTGCAGCGTTATGGCTGTCAGTTTCATTGGCAGAATCGTGGCTATCGGGACTTCCAGGATTTTCTCGATGCACTGAGTTCACGCAAGCGCAAACAGATGCGTAAAGAGCGTGAGCAGGTGGCAGGGCAGGGTATCGAGTTCGACTGGCTGGAAGGTCATCAGCTCAGCGAGCTGTTGTGGGATTTCGTCTACGCCTGCTACTCCAACACCTACGAGGTGCGCGGGCAGTCGCCGTATCTGACTCGGGAATTCTTCAGCTTGCTGGCCGAGCGGATGCCTGAGGCCATTCGCGTGGTGCTGGCGCGTCAAGGCTCAAGGCCGGTTGCGATGGCTTTCAGTCTGCTGGGTGGGGACAGTTTTTACGGTCGTTATTGGGGATGCCTGGCGGAATTCGACCGTCTGCATTTCGAGACCTGTTTCTATCAGGGCATGGATTACGCCATTGCCCATGGCCTGAAGCGCTTCGATGCGGGCGCGCAAGGTGAGCACAAATTGATTCGCGGCTTCGAGCCGGTCATCACTCGTTCATGGCACTACCTGACCCATGCGGGGCTCAAGGAAGCGGTGAGTGATTTTCTCGGTCAGGAAAGGGTTGGCATCCTGGCGTATGCCGAAGATGCCAAAGGTGCGTTGCCGTATCGGCAGGTTTGATAAGGCAAACCGGCTCCACGGCTCGGCGCTCATCAAACAAAATGCAACCTGGCGGACTGACATGCATTTTCT
>NZ_LOHG01000004.1:90006-141917 GCF_022790535.1 Pseudomonas maioricensis | reverse complement strand
TCGGCAGCTCCTACAGGTCTATATCTCGCCGCGAGACAGCACGGTGCCATGGGCTCCGGGGTAACTCCTACAGAGATCTATGCTCAATCAATACCCACAAATCCCCCCGTCTGATGCTGCCACAGCCGTGCATACAGACCGCCATGGGCCAGCAGCTCAGCATGGGTGCCGCTTTCGGCAATGCGGCCATTTTCCAGTACTACCAAGCGGTCCATGCGTGCAATGGTGGACAGTCGGTGAGCGATGGCGATCACGGTTTTGCCTCGCATCAGGGTTTCCAGGCTTTCCTGAATCGCCGCTTCGACCTCCGAATCCAGCGCCGAGGTGGCTTCGTCCATGATCAGAATCGGCGCGTCCTTGAGCAGGACCCGTGCGATAGCGATACGCTGGCGCTGACCACCTGATAACTTCACGCCGCGTTCACCTACCTGTGCATCGAAACCCGTTCGCCCCTCTGAGTCGGACAACTGCGGGATAAACTCATCGGCGCGGGCCTTGCGTACTGCTTCCCACAATTGCTCGTCCGTGGCCTCGGGTTTGCCATAGAGCAGGTTGTCGCGTATCGACCGGTGCAGCAGCGACGTGTCTTGAGTGATCATGCCGATCTGCTCGCGCAGGCTTTCCTGCGAGACGTGTGAAATGTCCTGATCGTCGATCAGGATCCGCCCGTCTTGCACGTCATACATGCGCAACAGCAGGTTGACCAAGGTCGATTTGCCCGCACCCGACGGGCCGATCAGGCCAATCTTTTCGCCCGGTTTGATGTCCAGGTTCAGGCCGTGAATGATGCCGTTGCCGTTACCGTAGTGGAAATCCACACCGTCGAATTTAACGCCGCCTTTGTCGACGTTCAGGCGTGGTGCCGGCTTGCGGTCAGTGACGCTGACAGGCTGAGAAATACTGGCCAGACCGTCCTGCACCATGCCGATGTTTTCGAAAATGCCGTTCACCACCCACATGATCCAGCCGGACATGTTGACGATACGAATCACCAGACCGGTGGCCAGCGCAATGGCGCCGACCGAGATCATCGACTGGGTCCAGAGCCACAGGGCAAGGCCTGTGGTACTGACGATCAGCACGCCGTTCATGCTGGTGATCACGGTATCCATGGCGGTCACGACGCGACCGGCCAACTGGCTTTTCTCGGTCTGCTCGCTGATTGCTTCACGGGCGTACTGCTGTTCGAAATTGGTGTGAGCGAACAGCTTCAACGTCGTGATGTTGGTGTAACCGTCGACGATACGGCCCATGAGTTTGGAGCGGGCGTCGGAAGACACTACCGAGCGCTCTTTCACCCGGGGCACGAAATAGCAAAGGGCGGCGATATAGGCCGCGATCCATGCCAGCAGCGGGATCATCAGGCGCCAGTCAGCCTCGGCGAACAGCACCAGCGCACTGATGGCGTAGATCAATACGTGCCAGAGCGCATCCACGGCCTGAACGGCAGAATCGCGCAGCGAGTTGCCGGTCTGCATGATGCGTTGGGCGATGCGCCCGGCGAAGTCGTTCTGAAAGAAGCGCACGCTTTGCTTGAGCACGTAGCTGTGGTTCTGCCAGCGAATCATGCTGGTCATGCCGGGGCTGATGGTCTGGTGCACCAGCAGGTCATGCAGGCCCACAAAAATGGGACGCAGAAGTAGCGCAACCACGGCCATCCAGATGAATTCGCCGGCGTGGATGCTGAAGAAATTTTTATCGGGGGTGCCCTGTGCCAGGTCGATAATGCGGCTCAGGTAACTGAACAACGCGACTTCGATCAGGGCACCAATCAGGCCCACCACCAACAGTGCAGCGAAGCTGGGCCAGACCTGTCGCAGGTAGTAAATGTAGAAAGCCAGAACTTTGTTGGGCGGGGCGTCGGTAGGGGCGTCACGGAAGATATCGATCAGTTTTTCGAAACGACGATAGAACATTGGCAATGATGCCCACGGGTTAGGCAGGCTCTCCTTACTGAGCGGATATTCCCCTGATCTGACCGCATGAAATCAGGAATGCTTCGGCTGATTTCATGCGGTGTGTCCGAGGTTATTCGACGCGCTTGGCAGACTTGATATAGATCGGATCCAGCGGCACGTTCTGCATGCCTTGTTTGTTGCCTGACTGGGCGTTGACGATCTGGTCGACCACATCCATGCCTTTGACCACTTTGCCGAACACCGCGTAGCCGAAGTCGCGTACACCGTTGTCGAGCATGGCGTTGTCATTGGTGTTGATGAAAAACTGGCTGGTGGCCGAATTGACCTGCGAGGTACGGGCCATGGCAACGGTGCCGCGAACGTTGTGCAGACCGTTATTGGCTTCGTTCTTGATTGGATCCTTGGTTTGCTTCTGCATCATTTGTGCAGTGAAGCCGCCACCCTGCGCCATGAAGCCCGGGATCACACGGTGAAAAATAGTGTTGTTGTAGAAACCGCTGTCGACGTAGCCCAGGAAGTTGGCGGTGCTGATCGGCGCTTTCTGGTCTTCGAGCTGGATTTCAATCGCGCCGAAGCTGGTGTCGAGCACGACATGGGTCGGCTTGGCAGGTGTTGCAGCCATGAGGTTGGCGGCGAACAACACGGAGCAGGCGGCGATAGCGATTTTTTTCAGCATGGGTCATTAGATCCTGATGGGTGGTTTCGACTGCGATCAATAATGCGGAC
Source organism: Pseudomonas maioricensis (assembly GCF_022790535.1). GTDB lineage: Bacteria > Pseudomonadota > Gammaproteobacteria > Pseudomonadales > Pseudomonadaceae > Aquipseudomonas > Aquipseudomonas maioricensis. Next base: position 139,272 of record NZ_LOHG01000004.1, on the reverse strand, counting down.
ACATGAAGCGATGCAGGCGACAAGGTAATCACGTTTGGCTTTTTTTGCCCAGCCTGAAAGCGCTTTAGCCAAATGGCCAGGTCGCCTCAGGCCTGTACTGAATCGATGAATTCCAGCGCGATCCGATTGAATTGCTCTGGGTGCTCCAGCGGCGTTGCGTGGCGTGAATCGTTGATCACCACCAGCCTGGCGTTGGTTATCAATCCTGTATACGCCTCTTTGAGTGCCACTGGCGTGTAATCCCGATCCGCTGTGATGATCAGTGTAGGGCAGGTGATGCGCGACAGTTTTTGCTCGACGCCCCAGCCGACAATGGCATCGAAACTGGCCAGGTAGGCGCGCTTGTCGTTCTGTGCAAAACGTTCGGCCATGCGCTGCCGTAACTGTGCCTGCTCAGGCTTGGGGAACAGGTTCTGGCTCACCGCGTTACCCAGCGTCTGCATGCCCAGCAGCCGGGCTAGCACCCAGCGCTTGCTGTATTGCCAGACGTCGTTGGCGCTGCGCACTTTCACCTGGGGGGCACTGTTGACGATGCACAGGCTTTTCAGCAGATGAGGATGATCGACCGCTAGCTGAAAGCCGATCATCCCGCCCATGGACAACCCGAGCACATGCACCTGACCCAGATTCAAGTGCTCGATCAGCGCTTCAACGTCGGCACTGAAACCCCGAATGCTGTAGCGCTCCCGGGGTTTGTCTGAACGGCCATGGCCGCGCATGTCCATGGTAATGACCCGATAGCGTGCGGCAAACGCCGGTATCTGATATTCCCAGTCCCGGCAGCTTGAACCCAGGCCATGCAGTAACAATAGGGGCGCGCCCTGGCCATATTCTTCGTAATGCAGTGAGCAGCCATCATGTTCGAAATGGGCCATGGACAGGTCCTTGTCAGGCTTGTTGTGGTGCGGCGAAAGCGGCGGTCAGTGGCGCGGTGTCAAAGGTCTGGATCAACTCGATGAGGATTTGCGTCGCTGGCCCCAGTGGTTTGTCTTTGCTGGAGTAAAGGTAGAAGGTCGGGTTACGACTGCCACCTTTGTCCATGGGTAACGCCTTGAGCACACCTTCACGCAGTTCGCGCTCGATGATGTGCCGTGGCAGCCAGGCAAAGCCTAGACCACTGCTGACAAATGTCGCAGCGGTTGCAAGGCTGCCGACCGTCCAGCGTTGCTCGGCCCCCAGCCAGCCTACGTCTCGGGGTTGCTGGCGACCGGAGTCGCGAATCACGACTTGCAGCTGGCTTTCCAGATCCTGGAAGTTCAGCTCGCGCTGCAGTTGGTGCAGTGCGTGTTCCGGGTGGGCGACGGCGACGAATTCCACGTTGCTCATTTCAGTACCCAGATAACCGGGAATACTGAAACCGCTGATGGCCAGGTCGGCGACACCTTCCAGCAAAACCTCCTCGACGCCGGACAGCACTTCTTCGCGCAGTCGCACGCGACAGCCTCGGCTCTGGGGCATGAAAGCGGTCAAGGCACGCACCAGCCGTGCGCTGGGATAAGCAGCATCCACCACCAGGCGCACTTCGGCTTCCCAGCCCTGTTCCATGTGATGAGCCAGGTCTTCGAGCTGGCTGGCTTGTTTGACCAGATGCCGTGAGCGACGCAGCAACACGCCACCGGCTTCGGTAAGTACGGCTTTGCGCCCGTCGATGCGTAACAGCGGTACGCCAAGCTGCTCTTGCATGCGCGCCACGGTATAGCTCACGGAGGATTGCGAACGGTGCAGCACTTCGGCTGCCTGGGCGAAGCCGCCGTGATCGACGACGGCCTGCAACGTTCGCCATTGATCGAGGGTAACGCGGGGGGCTTTCATGTGGTGCTCCTCTTTTGTAGCGCTTTATCCTAATCTGCAATCCCTTCTGGAGACTGCCGATGAACAGAATCTGTTGTGTGTTGCTGGCGCTGCTGCCGTTGACGGCCTGGGCTTACCCCATCGAAGTGGAGAAAAGCTACGAGGGCGTTCAAGTCGACTACACCGCTCACGATACGTTTTACGACACGGGCTCGATCACGGTGAACAACTACGGCGATGTCGACGCCAAGTGCAGCGTGGTGTTTCGCAACGGCCCCGAAGCGCCTCGCACCCGGCGCATTACCGTCGCCGCGAAGAAAAGCGCTGACGTGACTGCCAAATTCAACCGCAGCATCATCAAGCTGCGCATCAGTCTGACCTGCAAGGCCGAGTAAAGCTGGTAGCCGTGTGCCGTTTTCTCACTTGAATCGCATTCTGTAGGAGCTGTCGAGCACCGCGAGGCTGCGATTGCGGTGTGTCAGGCAAATCACTATCGCAGCCTCGCGGTGCTCGACAGCTCCTACAGGCAGTCAGGAGATAGGGTTTCAGGGTAAACCAGCTTTTGAATAAAACAAATTATTAGATGCTTTGTAGCAGTTTTTTACGCTTTTTAATCGATATGTTAACGCTTAACCTTCACTCCATCGAACACATATCTCTTCGTTGGAGCCACAGATCATGTCCCGCGTCCTCATCATCGAAAGCAGCGCCCGTCAGCAGGATTCGGTTTCCCGCCAATTGACTCAGCAATTCATTGGCCAGTGGGAGGCAGCGCATCCGGCTGATCAGGTGACGGTTCGTGATCTCGCCAAGGACCCGGTTCCGCACCTGGACTCGACATTGCTGGGCGGCTGGATGAAGCCCGCTGATCAGCGCACGGCCAACGAGCAAGCAGCACTGGAGCGTTCTGATCTGCTGACCGACGAACTGGTTGCTGCTGATGTACTGGTGCTGGCCGCGCCCATGTACAACTTCGCTATCCCGAGCACGCTCAAGGCGTGGCTGGACCATGTGCTGCGTGCTGGCGTGACCTTCAAATACGGTGAAACCGGTCCGCAGGGCCTGTTGGTTGGCAAGCGCGCCATTGTCCTCACCGCTCGCGGCGGTATCTACGCCGGTAGCAGCCTGGACCATCAGGAACCGTACCTGCGTCAGGTGCTGGGTTTCATCGGCATTCACGATGTCACTTTTGTCCATGCTGAAGGTCTGAACATGGGCGGTGACTTTGTCGAAAAAGGCATGAACCAGGCCGTCGCCAAACTCGCACAGGTGGCTTGATCTGAACGACTGCTGCGCTTTTCATTGAATCAACGGTTGTACCGAATTCCCTTTGGCACCTCCCGCTCCTGGGTGCATGGCCCGATAGACCCCCGTTTTGGGGGGGCATCGGGCTTTTTCTTGTGCGTGCTTTTTTCAGTGCTGAGTTTCCGAATTACGTTTCCTGTTTTTCGTCAGTTTGACTAGACTCGGACGGTAGCTGAAACGATTAATCCGATTCGGCCCGATACTGCAGCGAACCCAATAATTCCAATAAGGACTACCCCAATGAAACCTCTTGCCTGGCTTTTCGGCCTCAGTGCGATTGCCGTCGCTACACAGGCTGCCGCATGGGACTACGTGCTGCTCGACACCGATAAACCTGCCCAGAATCAGCAAATCACCAGCGCCCAGCTAGGTGTCAAAACCGACAAGCCTTTTTCCGTAACGATGCGCACCCTGCATGGCGGTCGGCAGGAAGGCGTGAGCGTGATCGACATCGACAATGGCACGATGAAGCTTTCAGTGGTGCCCACTCGTGGCATGAACGTGCTGCAAGCATCTGTCGGTGACGTGCGTATGGGCTGGGACTCGCCCGTGCAGGAAGTCGTCAATCCGGCCTTTATCGAACTCAATGGCCGGGGCGGTCTTGGCTGGCTGGAAGGCTTCAATGAGCTGGTGACGCGCTGTGGTTATGAGTGGGTCGGGCATCCGGGCATGGATAACGGCGAGCTGCTGACCCTTCACGGCCGCGCGGCGAACATTCCGGCCAGCAAGGTGACCTTGCACATCGACGAAAAACCACCCTATGCGATCCGCCTGAAAGGCGAACTGAAGGAACAGGCGTTCAAGAAGGTCGATTTCTCGGTGCAGACCGAATTGGTGACCGAGGCGGGCAGTACCCGTTTCACGCTTAACGACACGTTGACCAACAACGGGGATTACCCGAAGGAATATCAGGCGCTGTATCACAGCAACTTCAGCACGCCGTTTCTGGAGCAGGGCGCTCGTTTCGAGGCGCCGGTCAAGCAGGTGTCACCGTTCAACGAGAAAGCCAAGGGTGACCTTGGTGACTGGCAAACCTATCGTGCGCCAACGCCAGACTATGACGAAACCGTCTACAACGTAGTGCCTTACGGCGATGCCAAAGGCGAGACCCTGGCAGTCCTGCATAACAAAGGCGGCAGTCTGGGCGTGTCGCTGGGCTTCAACACCCAGCAGTTGCCGGTGTTTTCGCTGTGGAAAAACACCGATACCAAAGGTCAGGGCTATGTGACGGGGCTGGAGCCAGGTACCAGCTTCTCTTACAACCGTCGTTATCAACGGCCGCTGAATCTGGTGCCGACCATTGGGCCTAAAGAACAACGCCAGTTTGAGATCAGCTACAGCTTGTTGGCGGGTAAAGCCGCGGTCGATACGGCTCTGGGCAAGGTCAAGGATATTCAGGCTGGGCGTGCGACCGAGGTGCGTCAGGAGCCTTTGGTGGATTTGAGTAAGGAATAAGTCTGGTCAGGCGGGCAGATTCTTTTCTGTAGGAGCGCACGAGCAACGCGAGGCCGCGATAGCGGTTTTTCTGGTACATCGTCATCGCGGCCTCGCGTAGCTCGTGCGCTCCTACATGGAATTCGCCGTGCTTTATGGACACCGCTGACACCAACCCGTTAAGGTCGCCGCCTTCACAGGGGAGCACTCATGGGTTATCTACTTATCGTGACGCTGATTCAGGCGTTTTCATTCAGCCTGATCGGCGTTTTTCTGGCAGGGCATGTCGACAGCTACTTCGCCGTGCTGATCCGCGTTGTGCTGGCCGGGCTGGTCTTCATCCCGCTGACCCAGTGGCGCCGGGTGGAACCGGGCTTCATGCGTGGCATGCTGGTCATCGGTGCGCTGCAATTCGGCATCACTTACGTCTGTCTGTACCTGAGCTTCCGGGTGCTGACCGTGCCGGAAGTCTTGCTCTTCACCATCCTCACGCCCCTGCATGTAACCCTGATCGAAGATGCGCTCAATCGGCGCTTCAACCCGTGGGCGCTCGTGGCTGCATTGGTGGCCGTACTGGGTGCCGGGGTTATTCGTTGGGACGGCATCGACGGCAACTTCCTCGGCGGCTTCCTGTTGCTGCAAGTGGCCAACTTCACCTACGCCGCAGGTCAGGTGCTGTACAAACATCTGGTCGCCCGCTACCCCAGCGACCTGCCACATTACCGGCGTTTTGGCTACTTCTATCTCGGCGCGTTGATCATTGCATTGCCCGCATTCCTGATGTTTGGCAATCCACAGCGTCTGCCAGACGCAGCGGATCAATGGGCGGTGCTGCTGTTCCTCGGGTTTTGCTCCACGGCGTTGGGTATGTATTGGTGGAACAAAGGTGCGTGCCTTGTGAACGGCGGTACCCTGGCCGTATTCAACGTTCTGCATGTGCCGGTCGGGTTGCTGATCAATCTGCTGATCTGGAACCAGAACGAGCCGTTAGGGCGTCTGGCTTTTGGCGGGGTGCTGATTCTGGTGTCGTTGTGGGTGAGTCGGCTTGGGCTTGTACGCAGGCGTGTACTGAGCTGATTCATGCGTCCAAAAGTTTTAGGTTGTTGTAGGGGACTCAACGGTAAGTTACATTTGTTGTAACTTTCTGTTGAGTCTGTAGCATGGATATTTCTCCCGATACGCTTCAACCCATGCGGCGATTGATACAGCGGTTGACTCAATTTGCGACTCCAGAGCGCTATCTTTTCACGCCAGACGACCTCAGGGCATTGCTTCCTGACATCTCCACAGGGGCCTATAAGGCCTTATTGAGCCGCGCAGCTTCGGATGGATACCTGTCCCGGGTCTGCCGTGGACTTTATCTGTTCGAGCCCGCAAAACCTGACTCTGGTCTGGTTTTGTTTCATGTCGCCGCGAGGCTCCGCGCCCAACAGTTTAATTACATCAGCCTGGAAACAGCGTTGAGCGACGTCGGGGTCATTTCGCAAATCCCGATCCAATGGATCACTCTGATGTCTTCGGGGCGTAGCAGCACGATTTCATGTGGCAAGTGGGGCAGCATCGAGTTCGTACATACCCGCCAAACGCCACAGACCCTCGTGGGCCATATTCATTACGACGCAGCCTGCCGATTATGGCGAGCGTCGCCAAGACAAGCGTTGCGCGACATGAAGGCCGCGAAACGAAAAATGGATCTGATCGACTGGAGTGCCGCTGATGAGCTTATTTGACGAGTTGGTGAACGAAGCGCTCAAGAACAGGCAGGACCTCGCACCGTTGCGCGTGGTGGTTGAAAAAGAATTATTGCATCACGACATCATGCTGGCACTTAGCTCCGCCGGGATGCTCGCCACGTTGACCTTTATTGGCGGGACCTGCCTTCGCGCCTGTTATGGTTCGAATCGTTTAAGTGAGGATCTGGACTTTACTGGCGGTGCCGATTTCAGCCGCCAAAGTCTGGCCGAACTGGCGCGGGTACTTGTCTCAAGCCTTGAAGCCAAATATGGACTTGAGGTACAGATCAGTGAGCCTGTTCGCGAAGAGAGCAATGTTGATACCTGGAAGCTGAAAATCCAGACAAGGCCTGGACGCAAGGACTTGCCTGCCCAGCGTATCAACATCGATGTGTGCTCAATCCCCAGCTATCAGCCCCAGCCAATGCTGCTGCTCAATCCGTACGGTGTCGACATGGGCACCAGTGGGTTGATACTTCAGGCCGAGACACGGGAAGAAATCTACGCCGACAAAATCGTGGCTTTTGCTCTGCGTCCCAACAGAATCAAAAACCGCGATTTGTGGGATATGGTCTGGTTACGTCAGCAGAGCGTAATCCCGGCATTCGCATTGATAGGCAATAAGTTGCACGACCATAAGTGCGAAGTAGCAGCTTTTTTGACCTTGCTCAAAGAGCGTATGGATTTGCTGGATAACGATCCGGCGGTGGCGACCGATTTTCGCAAGGAGATGACCCGCTTTTTGCCTTCGCAGTTGGTTCTACAAACGGTGAATGATCCTGCGTTCTGGGCATTTCTTGTGGCTCATATTCGCAGTCTCTATGCTCCCGTCGAGCAGGCTTTGATCGGTGATGCGTCCGCTGCCAGTTTTAAAATGTGATCCCCGCGACAAAAGTGGCCAGCCCTGGAGCTGGCCATGTCTGCTGTTGTCAAAGCGTCGTCGTTTCAGCATGTCCCGCCAACCCCGCCCGCATATCCGACCCGCTCGGCTGCTGATAAACCCCTAGCCCGAACTCCGGCAGTACCGCCAGCAGGTAATCGAAAACATCGCCCTGAATGCGCTCGTATTCTGCCCAGACGGTGGTGCGGGTAAAGCAGTAGATTTCCAGCGGTACGCCCTGGGACGTAGCTTCCAGCTGGCGGACCATGCAGGTCATGTCCGGGTGGATATCGGGATGACTCTTCAGGTAGGCCAGGGCGTACGCGCGAAAGGTGCCGATGTTGGTCATGCGTCGGCGGTTGGCTGACAGGGCTGCCACGTTACCTTGAGCCTGATTCCAGGCCAGCAGTTCGGCCTGTTTGCGGCTGATGTAGTCGGTGAGCAGGTGGACCTGACTCAGTTGCAACTCCTCATCGTCGCGCACGAAGCGCACACCGCTGGCGTCGATAAACAGGCTGCGTTTGATGCGCCGTCCACCGGATTGCTGCATGCCGCGCCAGTTTCTGAACGACTCGGACATCAGGCGCCAAGTGGGGATAGAAACGATGGTTTTGTCGAAATTTTGCACCTTGACCGTGTGCAGGGTGATATCCACCACGTCACCATCGGCACCGACTTGCGGCATTTCGATCCAGTCGCCGACCCGCAGCATGTCGTTGCTGGTCAGTTGCACGCTGGCAACGAATGAGAGCAGCGTGTCCTTGTAGACCAACAGAATCACTGCCGACATGGCACCCAGACCCGAGAGCAGCAACAGCGGCGAGCGGTCGATCAGGGTCGCGACAATGATGATCGCGGCAAAGATATACAGAATCATCTTCGCCAGTTGCACGTAGCCCTTGATCGAGCGTGTGCGGGCGTGAGTGGTGCGGGCATAGATATCGAGCAGCGCGTTGAGCAGCGTCCCCACGGCCAGCGTCATGAACAGAATGGTGAAGGCCAGGGCGATGTTGCCGATGACGTTCTGACCGGTTTTGCTGAGGTCAGGCACCAGATTCAAGCCAAACTGGATGATCAGCGAAGGGACCATCTGCGCCAGTCGGTGAAAGACCTTGTTGTGGCGTAAATCATTGACCCAGTGCAGCGCGGGCTGACGACCCAGTATTTTCGTGGCATGGAGGATCAGAAAGCGCGCCAGACGCCCCGATACCAGCGCCACGACCAGCAGCAGCAACAGCCCGAGGCTGGCATGCAAAATCGGGTGTTGATCCAGCACAGCCCAGAGTTCCTGAGCGCGAAGCCATAACGATTGAATATCCATGGGATGTCTGCGAATCCTGAAGAAAAAAGCGCGGCAATTAGAACATTCATGGCCCTGATAATGGGTTACGTTGGCAAATTGCGTAACAAAATCGGCCGTTGGTAGTAAAGAAACTCGGCTCAGGCGCCCGAAACCGTTACGCTATGCGCCGTATTTTTGTATTTCGTCGAGGTAACACCCGTGTTTTCCCAATTCGCCCTGCATGAACGCCTGCTTAAAGCCGTGGCCGAGCTTAACTTTGTCGAGCCGACGCCAGTGCAAGCTGCGGCCATACCTCTGGCGCTGGAAGGGCGTGATCTGCGGGTGACGGCGCAAACCGGTAGCGGCAAGACTGCTGCATTCGTATTACCGATCCTCAATCGCCTGATGGGCCCGGCCAAGGTTCGCGTCGACATTCGTGCCGTGATCCTGCTGCCGACCCGTGAACTGGCGCAGCAGACCCTCAAGGAAGTCGAGCGTTTCTCGCAGTTCACGTTCATCAAATCCGGTTTGATCACTGGCGGTGAGGACTTCAAGGTTCAGGCCGCAATGCTGCGCAAGGTTCCGGACATTCTCATCGGTACGCCGGGGCGCCTGCTGGAGCAACTGAACGCAGGCAACCTGGACCTGAAGAACGTGGAAGTGCTGGTCCTCGACGAAGCTGACCGCATGCTGGACATGGGCTTTGCCGAAGACGTCGAGCGTCTGGCCAATGAGTGCGCCAACCGTCAGCAAACCTTGCTGTTCTCGGCTACGACCGGTGGCGCAGGTCTGCGTGAAATGATCGGCAAGGTGCTGAACAACCCGCAACACTTGCAGGTTAACAGCGTCAGTGAACTGGCCTCCGGTACGCGTCAGCAGATCATCACAGCGGATCACAACAGCCACAAAGAGCAGATCGTCCACTGGCTGCTGGCCAATGAGACGTATCAGAAGGCAATCATCTTCACCAATACCAAAGCCTTGGCTGACCGCCTGTACGGCCGTCTGGTGGCGTTGGACTACAAAGCTTTCGTGCTGCACGGCGACAAGGATCAGAAGGACCGCAAGGCTGCCATCGACCGTCTGAAGCAGGGCGGCACCAAGGTGCTGGTCGCGACTGACGTGGCGGCGCGTGGTCTGGACGTTGAAGGCCTGGATCTGGTGATCAACTTCGACATGCCACGCAGCGGCGATGACTATGTGCACCGTATTGGCCGTACCGGTCGTGCCGGTGCAGAAGGTCTGGCGATTTCGCTGATCTGTCACGGTGACTGGAATCTGATGTCCAGCGTTGAGCGCTACCTCAAGCAGAGCTTCGAACGCCGCACCATCAAGGAAGTCAAAGGCAGCTACGGCGGGCCGAAGAAGGTCAAGGCTTCAGGTAAAGCGGTCGGCGTGAAGAAGAAAAAGACCGACGCCAAAGGCGACAAGAAGAAAACCGGCGCCAAGGCTCCTACCAAACGCAAAATAGCCAACCGTCCGAAGACCGACGCCCTGTCGCTGGTCAGCAAAGACGGCATGGCACCGCTGAAAAAGCGCAAGACAGAGACGCCTGCGGCTGAATAAACCGATGTCCTGCCTCCTCGCGAACAAGTTCGCTCCTACCGAAAAACGCGGTATCGGGGTGGGAGGCAACTTGTTGGCGAGAGGGCCTGACGGGGTGGCTCAGGCTTTAACTCACTCCACCTTCCTCTCCGCCGTATTCAACTCCTTGAGCCGCTGATCAATCAATTGGCATTTGTCCGGCAGCTCTGCCGCTTCGCTTTTCAGGTCCATCCTCTGCAGCTCGTCGTTGATCTCCTTGGCCTTGGTCGGGTTTCGCTCGGTGAGCTTCTGGACTTCCATCGCCAATTGCTCACGCTTTGCCGTCGCCTCGTCCGGCGTACAGGCAAAAGCAGGGACGACTGTCAGCAAAGTGATTGCCGCCGTCACACTCAACAGGATTTTCATAAGCGCCTCTGATTTCATTGGGCTTATGCGGTGGAGCGAGCATTTTCGGCAAAAGTTCAGCGCGACCGCCGGGAGGCTGGTGATGAACGGTGAGCGATGACATGGGTCACACCTTCAGCAACATGTCCCGAGGCCGGCGGCCGTCAGGGCGTTTACCCACGTTGACTGGAGGTAATAACAATGGACAAGCCTTATGACTGGGACCTCGTTGAACGCTTGCTGCATGAGGTACAAAACAGCGCCGACGACACCTTCAAGCCCCGCAAGTATGCGGAGGAGCACGCCGCTGCAGCGGCTGCCGCAGGTGAGCCCGTGGGCAATCTGGACCATCTGAAAGCCATTGCCGGTGAATACGAGAAGCTGCTGCTGGACCGTGGATTCATCCAGTCGCGGCCGGAAGCGGAGGGCGGTAACGGCGAAAACTTCATCCTGACGCCGCTCGGCGCACAGTTACTGGCGCTGATCGACAGCAGCATCCCGGGCAATGACCACCCGCGTCAGGTGTTGGATGAACAGGCTGATGCCCTTGATCCGGCGATCTTTGAAGAGGTTGCGGCCAAAGCGCAGATTGCTTGAGAAATGCCCGCAAGCCGCTGAATTGAAACGCATCTCTGTAGGAGTGAGCTTGCTCGCGGTAGCAGATGTCCAGTCATGTATTTAGTGATTGCCTGAACGCTATCGCGAGCAAGCTCACTCCTACAGTGACTAATCCGCAGGTAGACAGTGGTTGCATGCCCGACTGTCTCAGCTTGCCTGAGCCGCCTTCAAACAGCTCAAATCCGTAAAGTCCTTTCTGGTATCTGCAATCTTGCCCAGCAGGCGTTGGCGCTGTTCCGGCGTGCTTTGCGCCATCAAGTCCACCAATAATGTAATGGCCGCTTGCTCAGTACGGTCATAAGCCTCGCGATATTCAGGCGTCCAGAAGGTCTCGCGATCCTGCAACAGCTTGGCGATCTTTTTGGAGAAGTCCGGTGCCTTACGGTCCTGAACCGTAGCGACAAACAGCCTCTGCCAATTCGCGCGATTGTCGAGCCAGGCACGGTTCTGTTCGCCGAGCGACTCTGACCAGCTTTGAATGCGTTGTTGCTGAGTCGCGTTTAGCTTGCCGAGCCACGGGCTCAGGCGCTTTTCCATACGCTCTGCACGATCACTGATCTGTCTGGGCAGTGGTTCTTTGAGGAATTCGTTCTCGCGTTTGCGCTGGTCCTTGGCGAACGCGTTCTGCATCTCCAGCACTTGTTTGTCGTCCAGTTGGGCGAGCAATTCCACTGCTGAAGGCGTTATCTGTTGGGATATCTGCGCAATCGCCAGCTTCGCTTCGTCAGTCCTGGCCTGTAGCCCATCATGGGTGACCTGATTGGTCTCGACCATTCGCTGCAATCGATCCAGCCAGCCCAGATAACCGGGCAATTGCGTCGTGCAGTGCCAGCTCAAATGTTCTTTGAGGCGCTCGTCAAACCAGTCTTTTTGTGAGGCATTCATCTCCAGATAGTCGCTGAGCGACCAGGGAATGATGATGTCCAGATTGCGATACGCCAGCCCGATGCGCGTGCAGCCGCCAAGGATAAACAGCGCCATCAACAACGAAATGAAGGCTTTGTACGGGGTGCGCATAACGACTCCTCAGTGGACCTGCCTGTTTGTGTAGAGCGGGCCAAAGAGTAGCAGTTCACTGCATCAGAAGAATGAGCGCACGGCCTTGAGGGTAAAGGTACCCTCACAATTGGGGTTGTGCCCGCTGTACGCGCTGCAGTCGTTGCCTGTCAGGCTGGAGCCGCTGTAGATCAGATTCATGTCCATGCCCAGCCACGGGCGGGACAGGTTCAGCGACCAGTCATTGAAACTGGTTACGATACTGCCGTCCGAGATTTGTTGGGGGGCATCGTACTGATGGTTGGCGTACTGCATGCGTATGCCGAGCCCTAGTTGTTCGATGCCGCCCAGGTCAACGATCAGGGTGCTGTCGCGTCGGCCAATGTCATTGCTGAAGGCTGCGCCGACCCGGCTGTCGAGGATACGCAGGCCGGCGTAAAACTCGTGGGTGTCGATCTGGCTGGTGTCCGGGTAGCTGTAGCGGATCATGCCCAGTTCATAGCCAAGTGTCTGGTCGAAAGGTTTCTTGAAGCCCATGTAAGAGTCGAGCTCCAGCGTGCTGTCTTCCGTAACGCCGACGTTGGGCGACCATTGGCCAAAGTAGAAACCGCTGTCGTGGGTCAGGTCCAGCCCGCCGTGGAATGAGCCCGAGCCGCTCTGCGTCACCAGGCCTTGGGCCATGCTGCGCGTCGGCGAGGTGCCTAATTTCAGGCTGAAATCCCCCAACTCCCGCTCAATCACTTGGGCGGATGCGTGCTGACAAACCAGTAAAGCGCTAACGGTAAGCGCGCAATAGCGAAAATTGAGCATCGTGCTCACTCCTTCATGTTACGGAGGGGGCAGGTTGAAATGGCCAAAGGCCCAACAGGAAAAACATGGGGAACCGCGATCTAGAGCCTCGCAGCATACCTACGAAAGTCGTAGAGCGAAGACCGTTCGTCGATCCACGTGAGAATCAGTTCGAAGCGGTCGCCTGAGCCTGCGGGATGATCAAGCCTCGAATAACCACCAACGCCTGATCGAAAGAGGGGTAGCCACTCTTGGCTACGTCCAGTTCTGCGTACTCGGCGCGGTAAGCTTCAGACTTTTTCTGATCGGTCATGCTGAGTTGCTGGGAGAGCAGTGCGATAGCCAACGGATGCTTTTGATCAGCTGCATCTTCAAGCAATTCGATGACACGAGGCTGATCCGATTGTTGACGAATCAATAGTACCGCCAGGTAAAACTCGGCCTCGCCAGACGCATCATTTACACCCGCGCGATGCAACATCGCTTCAGCCAGCTCGTAATTTTCCCGATCGGCTTCACTGATCAACAACTTGGCTTGCAGCATGTCATTCTGATACAGCAAGTGCTCCGCACGACAATCACTGCCCGAAGGGTGGCCGTCATCAGGAACCGTGTTGCAGTTGTGAGATGCGCAACCCGTCAGGTAGATCAGTGCGCCGAACAGCATCCAGTTCTTCATTCGTGCATTCCGCAAAGGCTGGCTTCGAGACATCATCCTGCCCGTCGCCGGACAACTAGGCAATGGGGAAGGCAATGGCTTTGGCAGTCAGGTTGAAAACGGCTGGTTGCAACGAAGGTTAGCAAGCTCTGGCGTCTTGAGAGCCAAGACGCAAAGAGATCGACAACTGGAGCGGGGGAAGAATTACTTCTTGCCGAGGGTAATCTGTTTGGACGGGCCGAAAGTCTGGCCGCTGACGCCTTTGGCAATCTGCTGAATTTCGCCACCGGACTTGAGGAAAGCAGCAATCTGGGCGTTGATCGAGTCGCTCGTTTCAACGGCTGGAGCTGGCTTTGCTTTCGAGTTGGATGCTTTTACGCGCATGGCTGCCATTAACCTATATAAACTTAATACGGCCAGCAATGGTACACGAATAGCTTGACAATTGCTTGGGAAATATCCCCTTAAAAACAGCGCATAATTATCGGGGTTCAGGGGCTAAATAATTAATGGTGTCGGGCTAACCGGTTGTTTTAATTGATAAGTTATTTGCAGAAGAATGTGCGTTTATCCGAATGTCGGGCCGCTCAAATGCTTTGGCATCTGACGAATGGAGCGTATTCCGGGCTCGTCAGCCTGAGGCAATTGGCTGATTTTTCCAGTCTTTTTCCTGGCCAACCTGACCCCGTTCTACGCCAGCATCATTGGACGCAAACTCGGGTAGAATGCCGCCCACGTAATGAGGGTATTTGCACATGGCTTTAATCGGGCGTTACAACAGCTTGCAAGTGGTTAAACACACTAACTTCGGTCTGTATCTGGATGGCGGGGCGGACGGCGAAATTCTGCTGCCTAATCGTTATATCCCCAAGGATATTCCCAGCGAAGATGAAGACTGGCTCAACGTTTTCATTTATCTGGACAGCGAAGACAAGCTGCTGGCCACTACAGAAAAACCCAAGGTTCAGGTCGGTGAGTTCGCCAGCCTGAAGGTGGTTGAAGTCAACAGCATAGGTGTGTTCCTTGACTGGGGCCTGCCCAAGGATCTGCTGCTGCCTTACTCGGAAGAGAAGCGTACCCTGCAGGCGGGCGATTACTGCGTGGTGCATGTCTATCTGGACAAACACACCCGCCGCATCACCGCCACTGCGCGTCTGGACCGTTATCTGGATAAAACACCTGCCAGTTACAGCGTGGGTCAGGAAGTGGACTTGCTGGTGGCTGAAGCGACAGACATGGGCTTCAAGGCGATTATCAATAACAAGCACTGGGGCCTGATCCACAAGAACGAAGTCTTCAAGTTCATGCGTGCCGGCAAACAGGAAAAGGGCTACATCAAGGAAGTCCGCACAGACGGCAATATCAGTCTGAGCCTTCAGCCGGTGGGCGAGCAAGCCGCCAGCAGTCTGAACAGCAAGATCCTCGGCAAGCTGAAGGAAAACAACGGCGTGTTGCCTGTCAGTGACAAGAGCGATCCGCAGGTCATCAGCAACCTGTTCGGCGTCAGCAAAGGCAATTTCAAGAAAGCCATTGGTGCGTTGTACAAGCAAGGCCAGATCGTGATCCACGCAGACCGCATCGAGCTGGTCTGACGTTCATCGGTTAAAGCAGGGACGATGGATCGTTCCTGCCTGGCATGGGGTCCAACCCGTCAATGCTCATCAGGGCGTGCCGCGCCATGCGGATCAACTCAGACAAGGACGCCTTCCATGAAAAGAAATCTCACGGCTTACTTCAGCATCTTGCTGGCATTCCTGATTCTGGACGGTATCTGGCTGGGCGTGTTGATGGGGCCAAGCTACCGGGCCTGGTTGGGGCCTTTGATGCTCGACAAGCCGGTAATTGCACCGGCTGTGGTGTTTTACTTGCTGTACGCCTTTGGCCTGCTCGTGCTGGCGGTGCTGTCGGGGCTGCGTCGCGACAGCGTCAGCCATGCCGCCAAGCGCAGTGCGCTAACGGGGCTGGTGGCTTATGGCACCTATGACCTGACCAACTGGGCCACGCTGCAAGGCTGGCCTGCGCAGTTGGCGTTGGTGGATCTGGCGTGGGGCACGTTTGCATCGGCGGTGGCGGGTACGGTGGGGTTTCTGGTTGCCAGGCGGGTTGCTTGATGGCTATCGCATCATCGGACTGGGATGCTTTTCTGTCTGGGGCAATGCAGCAACCACAAGACCTGTAGGAGTGAGCTTGCTCGCGATCACGTCGGTCCTGGCGATAAACTCGTCGATCCAATGACCGAATCGCGAGCAAGCTCACTCCTACAGGGCGCCGCGTTTGTTGCGCGACAGCGTTACGCAGTTCAAGGCATCAGGGCTGCAGGAAGTCTGCAAAGCTCAGATTTGCACCCAGCGGTCTCACATCCTTCAGATACGAATCCTTGTCCGCGCTCAGCTCCAGGCTGACGGTGGACTTGCGCTGGCCTTTATTGCGGATCACCAGACCTTCCATGTGATCACGCAGGAACACTGTAGTGACTTTCAGGTGCAGCAACTGATCGCTGCTCGGCGTGTACAACAGCAGATGCACCCATTCGTATTGACCCACCGCCAGACGCGGGACCGGCAGGTCGAACCACCAAATGTTCTTGTTGGTGTTCAGGGTTGCGAAGTGGGTGTTGTTGGTTCCCAGCACGGCACCGCCCAGTTGCTGGTTCCGGCGTGCGATGGCCTGCTTTTTATCGAGTTTCATAATGTTCCTGCGGATCGTTGTATTCAGCGCGACGGGCTGTGCCCGACTGAGCCGGATTGCGTTGCGCATTCTCGTGGGTTGCCGCACAAACTTAAAGGCAAAGTTTCATCAAGCTGGCTTTCATCGGCTCATGAGCAGCAGACGAACGGCTATCACGCCCATGCAAATAGTTGAAACTCTGTGCAAAAGCGGCAGGTCAATCTTTACGTCGAGGCAATGACCTCTCATTGATTCTGCGGAGTAAAACCTATGAGCAGCACTGGCGATAAAGTTAAAGGCATGGCTAACGAAGCCGTCGGTAACGTCAAGCAAGGCCTGGGTAAGGCGACCGACAACTCCAAACTGAAAGCTGAAGGCAAGGCGCAGGAAGTCAAAGGCGAAGCCCAGCAAGCCAAAGGGAACGCCAAAGACGCCGTGAAAAAAGGCGTCGACAAGGCATAAGCCTGACCCCCCGGGATAATCCTGGTATTGAGCAACGGCCATCTTCGGATGGCCGTTGTCATTTTCAGCCTTTGAAATTAAGGTTTTGAAACCTTTTACAGGCCGTCCAGTCCACTCAATTAAGGTAAAACGCCATTATCTGCGAACAGCTTGTGCAAGAGACGCAGTGCCCATCAATGTGAATGTGTAAGCTGCGTCAGTTATGTAGCGAAGGAGACGCCATGATTTTCCCGGAATTGCGCCAACTGCCACTGGGCAAGGTGATGGTACGTACGGTCAGCGAGTTTCTCGATGACGAGATGTCTACTTATGCATCGGCGTTGGCCTACCAGATGTTGTTTTCGCTGTTTCCTTTCCTGCTGTTTCTGATCGCCCTGATCGGTTTTCTGCACCTGCCGGATTTCTTCTCCTGGCTACGCTTGCAATCGGAACTGGTGCTGCCACCTCAGGCACTTGAGCAGGTCAACCCGGTGATTGATCAGCTTCAGCAATCCAAAGGTGGCCTGCTTTCGATCGGTATCGTGATCGCGCTATGGACCGCTTCAGCGGGCGTGCGTTTGATGATGAGCGCCATGAATGCCGCGTATGACGTGGTTGAAGGCCGCCCCGTATGGAAGCGCATTCCCCTGTCGGTCGCGTACACCATTGGCATCGCCATGATGATGCTCGCGGTGGCCGCGTTGATGGTCACCGGGCCGCAAGTGATGAACTGGATTGCCGCGCAAATTGGCATGGAAGACTTCATCGTGACGCTTTGGACTATCTTGCGCTGGCCGCTGATCGTCATGTTGCTGATGGTCGCCGTCGCGTTGATTTATTACGTCATGCCGGATGTGAAGCAGGAGTTTCGCTTTATCACCCCCGGCTCTGTGTTGGCGGTTGTGGTGTGGATACTCGCGTCGCTCGGCTTCGGTTATTACGTCAAGACATTCGCCGACTACAACGCCATGTACGGCAGCATTGGCGCCATCATCGTCCTGCTGCTGTATTTCTATATCTCCGCAGCCGTGCTGTTGCTGGGGGCCGAGATGAATGCAGTGGTTGAGCACATGTCGGCAGAAGGCAAAGACAAAGGCGAAAAGGTCGAGGGTGACGGCGCGCTTGAGTCCACGGAGAAGCAGCACGTATCTGGCCTCGGGCGTGATCATTCTGTGCCGTTGCCTGCCAAGGCCGGGGAATCCTGAGCAAGACTGTGGCACGATGACGTTTTTTCGCTACGGAGTCCCGCCCGTATGATCCGTACCATCTTGAAAATGGGCGATGAGCGCCTCTTGCGCATCGCTCCACCTGTGCCCGCTTCGATGTTCGGCAGCACTGAACTCAAGACCCTGATCGCCGATATGTTTGAAACCATGGAGAGTGTGGGGGGCGTTGGTCTGGCTGCGCCACAGATTGGGGTTGATCTGCAACTGGTGATCTTCGGTTTCGAGCGCAGCGAGCGCTATCCGGACGCGGAAGCGGTGCCTCAGACCATCTTGCTCAACCCGGTTATTACGCCGCTGGGTTCCGATCTGGAAGAGGGCTGGGAGGGCTGCCTGTCCGTGCCTGGGTTGCGCGGCGCAGTTGATCGCTATCAGAACATCCGTTACGAAGGCTTCGATCCGGACGGCCAGCCGATCCAGCGCGAAGCCCATGGCTTTCACGCTCGCGTGGTTCAGCACGAATGCGATCACCTGATTGGCCGCCTTTATCCTTCGCGTATTACCGATTTCAGTAAGTTCGGTTTCATGGACGTGATGTTTCCTGATATGGACCCGAATGCAGATGAATAACGCTTAGGCAGCGTGCATCCGCGCTGTGGATTGGAATGCTTTTCTTGTAGGAGCTGCCGAAGGCTGCGAAGCATTTATCCTGACATGCCGCCATCGCAGCCTTCGGCAGCTCCTACAGGTCAATCTCTAACGCTTCCACTGCATCGCCAGCAACTCCTTCGTACGCTGATACCTCGTCAGTTTTTCCGCTAGCAGCGGTGGCAATTCGCTGGCTGGCGTAAAGCCTGATCGTTCATAAAACGCTACGAGTTCAGGATGGCAAAACAGCCAGACCGGCCCGGTCAAATCCTCCAGCGCCCGCGCAATCAATCTCCCGGCAATTGCCTGACTTCGCCATTGCGGCGCGACGAATAAACCCGTCAACCAGTGCCCGTCAGTAATCGGCGTGAGACTCAGCGCGCCGATAATTTCCTGCTGCCTGGCCACCCACATCTGCGCCGCGCCAGAGGAGCGCATTGGCGACCGATGAGCGCGGTAAAACTTGTCCAGGAGAGGCTGGCAGATCGACGGTAGCGGGCAGAACTCAATGTCGGACATGGGGGCAGGGCGCACTTCGCGGGGCGGCAGGAATGGCGGCTTATCATAGCGTCGAATGGGTGTATAACAGAGGCCCGATCCTTAACCCTGGAGCACGCACCATGAGCAAAGGTATGGATTCAAAGAAAGCGGCAAAGAAAAAGCCCGCCAAAACCGCCGATGAAAAGCGCGCCGACAAGAAAGCCAAGAAGTCCGACACCGGCCTTTTTGGGCATTGATCTAAAATCCATCGCTGGTGACAACTCATTCAATGTAGTGGTTTGCCCCCGTTCTGCAGGAGTTCACCGAGGTTACGAGGCCAGCGATCACAGTATGTCTGATACTCCGCCATCGCTGGCCTCGTAACCTCGGTGAGCTCCTACAGGGACCGTGGTTGTGACCGATGGACCGCGCATCGACTGCATTTTTCATCTATGGTTGGGTCAATCGCTTTGACCGGATTTGTCATGATTCAGGGTATCGCCGAACTACCGATGTACAACGCTCCAGCGCGCGTCGCTGAAGCCAGCGAGGCTTGGCTGGCGCGAATCTTCGAAGTGCTTGGCGCGCAGCGGCTGCAAAGCGCCGGACTCGACCTGCCGCAACTCTGGTTGTCTGATCAGTTACTGTTTGCGCAAACCTGCGGCTACCCGCTGATGACGTTGCTGAGCGGCAAGGTCCGCCTGCTCGGGCGACCGGTTTACGAATTGCCCCACAGCGCCGATGGCATGCATTGCAGCCTGTTGGTGGTGCGCGCCGATGATCCCCGCCGCGCACTCACAGCGTTTTGCGGCAGCCACGCCTTGGTCAACAGCGAAGACTCCAATTCCGGCATGAACCTGTTCCGGCATGCCGTGGCGCCGCTGCAGCGTGAGGGGCGGTTTTTCTCACGTGTATCCCTCACCGGTGGTCATCGGCACAGTCTGCGCGAGCTTAAAGAAGGGCGAGGTGACCTGGCGGCCATCGACAGCGTGACCTATGACTACCTGGCTCGGGATGCCAGCGAAGAAGTCAGCGGGCTGCGTATTCTGGGGCGCACCGCGAGTAGTCCATGTCTGCCCTTTATCACCGCCCTCAGCATTGACGCTGTGCAGGCCGACGCTATTCGCCTGGCGATGAACCAGGCGCTGCTGGACCTGCCTGACGTCGCGCAGGCACTGGCTATCAAGCGTGTCATGCCCGCCCAGACCGATGAATATCAAGTGTTGCTGGACTATGAACGTCAAGCGAGCGAGCAAGGGCTGCCGTTATTGTTTTTTTAAAGTTTGTTGGCGACAGGGTTTCATGCGGTTATTCAGGCACCGCCTCGCGAACAAGTTCGCTCCTACCAGGCCTTGCGCCATTTTCGAAGGTAGGAGGCAACTTGTTGGCGAGGGGGCTGACGCGGTTCTTCAGGCTCACCGCCTATACATGAGTACAACTTATCGCTATCTACAGATGTCGATACGTTTCAAGCCACACTTATCAATAACAACATCACAACTTTCCCGTCAGGCCGGTTCGGCCATCCAGAGGTGACCATGACATCAATCAGAACCCTGCTCGGCTGTTCACTTCTGGCCCTCGGCCTGCTGGGACAGCCTGCGGTGGCGGCGGACAAGACCGCACCGATCCACTTTGGCGATATCACGTGGGAAAGCGGCAGTCTGATTACCGAAATACTGCGCACCATCGTTGAAAAGGGTTACGGCTACCCCACTGATACACTGCCGGGCAGTACGGTGAGTCTGGAAGCGGCGTTGGCCAAAAATGATATCCAGGTTATTGGTGAGGAGTGGGCCGGGCGCAGTCCTGCCTGGGTCAAGGCTGAATCTGAAGGCAAGGTGCACGGCCTGGGCAACATCGTCAAAGGTGCCACCGAAGGGTGGTGGGTTCCGGAATTCGTGATCAAGGGGGATCCGGCCAAGGGCATCAAGCCGCTGGCTCCCGACCTTAAATCCGTGTCGGATCTGCCGCGCTACAAAGACGTGTTCAAAGACCCGGAATCGCCGCAACAAGGGCGCTTCCTCAACAGCCCGACTGGCTGGACGTCGGAAATCGTCAATACCCAGAAGCTCAAGGCTTATGGCCTGACCGACAGCTACGTGAACTTCCGCACGGGCTCGGGTGCAGCGCTGGACGCCGAGATCAGTTCGTCGATTCATCGTGGCAAGCCGGTGCTGTTCTATTACTGGTCGCCGACACCGCTGCTGGGCCGCTTCAAGCTGATCAAGCTGGAAGAGCCGCCGTTTGACGCAGAAGCCTGGAAAACCCTGGCCGATGCCAATAACCCTAATCCGCGGGGTACTCGCTCCCTGGAGCCGCGCTTGAGCATCGGCGTCTCGGATGCTTTCCACAAACAGTATCCGGACCTGGTGGGGTTCTTCGAGAAAGTCGACTTGCCTATCGATCTGCTCAACCAGACCCTTGGTCAGATGAGCGAAAAGCGCGAGCAGCCTAAGGCCACTGCTCAAGCCTTCCTAAAACAGCACCCCGAGGTCTGGAAGCAGTGGCTGCCAGCCGAGGTGGCCAGCAAAGTCAGCGGTAGTCTGTGAGGGGCTATCGACGATGCGCTGCGAGGCGGAGCCGGTCTGTAAATGGTTGAGTCATGAATACTGAGGCTGTCTTACACACGGGGCGCATGACACTGCGCCCGTTCAGCAGCGCTGATGTGCCATACCTGGCGCAGATACTCAGCGATGCCGAGGTGATGCGCTATTCGGTACGTGGAGTGCTCACTGAAAGCGAAACTGCGGAGTTCGTCCAATGGTCGGTCGAGTCCTATGCACGGCATGGTTTCGGGCCGTGCGCAGTGGTCGAACAACACAGCGGCGTGTTGATGGGCTTCTGTGCGTTGAATCAGGAGAGCGTCGATGGAGTCGAAGAGGTCGAGATCGGTTATCGCTTTGCCACTCGGTTCTGGGGCAGAGGCCTGGCCACCGAGATCGTCCGTGCAACACTGGCGTATGGTTTTCAGACGTTGGGGCTGCGCTCGATCATTGCCATTGTTCAGCCCGCAAACGTGGCGTCAGTTCGAGTGATTCAGAAGGTGGGATTCATCGCATTCGTTCACAGCCAGTACCACCGTTTGGGCGTCAGGATTTATCGCTTGAACCGTGATGAGTGGCAGGCTCGGGAGGCTTCATGAGACTGCACAAGTCGGTTTCCGGCAGCCTGTTTATCGTCTTGCTACTTGGCTTTTTTACCTGCGTCGAACGCAGTGCCCAGGCGTCTGAAGTCGATGACAGTGCCCTGGCATTCGTCGAGGAACGCCATTTGGGTGAGAGCCTTGGCTGGCTGGGGTATCAGGTCGCTTCGCGTACCGCCACATTCGGCAGCATTGTCGAAGCGGTCGGCAAGACCGAAGCGCAGGTACTGGTCAAAGATGAACTGCAACGCCTGCAACCTCAATTTCAGGCGCAATGGGACCGCAATATGGCGGCCTCCTATGCCCAGTCCTTCACTGCTGAAGAGCTGCGCGCGCTTAACCGTGGTGATAACCAGCCAATGCTGGCCAACAAGTTCAAAGCCAAACAGAATGATGTCGGTATGGACATGAAGACGCGCTCTGCTGACCTGCTCAAGGAGTTTGTTTCGCAAGCGTTGAACAATGCGCTGGCCAGGTTGCCCCATTGATGTTCCTTACTTCCCTATACATGCAGGCAACGAGGTAGAACCATGGACCCATTCATGCAGGCTGCAATCGACGAAGCGCAGCTCGGGCTTGCCGAAGGCGGCATACCTATCGGCTCCGTTATCGTCCATGACGGCCAGATCATCGGGCGCGGGCATAACCGTCGGGTTCAGGAAGGCAGCGCCATCAAACACGGGGAAATGGACGCGCTGGAAAATGCCGGTCGCCAGCCTGCCCGTGTGTATCGCGATGCGGTGCTCTACACCACGCTCTCACCTTGCGCGATGTGCAGCGGCGCCATTCTGCTGTATGGCATCCGCAAGGTCATCGTCGGCGAAAACCAGACGTTCATGGGCGAAGAAGAACTGCTGCGCTCGCGTGGCGTGAACGTGCAAGTGATCGATAACCACACGTGCGTAGACATGATGAAAGGCTTTATCGCCAGCAAGCCTGAGCTGTGGAATGAGGACATTGGCGAGTAAGTCCTTGCCGATCTTCTGTAGGAGCTGCCGCAGGCTGCGAAGGTATTATCTGACACACCGCCATCGCAGCCTGCGGCAGCTCCTACAGAAACCGATGCCAACGTCGCCTTCCCGGCTAAAGCCGGTCCTGAGAAAGTGCTTAAAACGCCTTCGCCACTCCAAACAGCGAAACCCGCAGCTCTCCGTTCTGCTCTTCCAGACGCACCGGCGCTGTTCCGCCGGGCATCTCGACCTGAACCAGACCCGCGCTCACCGAACCCGCGTACCAAGCAGCGCAAGCCACAGCGCTGGCGCTGGTGCCGGAAGATGCGGTTGGGCCTTCGCCGCGCTCGAATACCCTGGCGACCAGCTGATTCGCTGACGCTGCCCACGCCCATTGCAGGTTGACGCCAGCCGGGCAGGGCTGCCCCGCGCCCAAGTCCCCTTCGGTAAATGCGATACGCGTCAACGATGCGCTCAGTGCCTGCTCATGCAGTGACTCGAACGAGGGTAAATCTGCCTGGTGATTAACCAGGGTGACGCAATGCGGATTCCCGACTCGAACAAAAACGCTGCGGTCCCACTGGGGCTTGATCTCAGCCAAAGGTTTAACCCTGACAACCGCGCGGCTATTGAGCTGTGGAGACTCCAGGCTGGCGCTAAGAGCGCCGACAGCGTCCGGACCAAAGGCCGGGTTGCCAAGTGCGAGCCAGAAGCCTTGCTCGCCATTAATCGTGGTCGGCTCAACGTGAGTCGGCACGGGGGTAACCGCGTCGTCTTTATCATGATGAACCCGCAACTCGAAGCCAGTGCTATGGACGCAAGCGGAGTCCGTCAGGAACTGGGCAAAAATCGTCAGGCCGTTACCGCTGCGCTCGGCCAGAGTGCCGTCGGTGTTGATGATCAACAGGTCGAAAGGCGGGGCCTGCTGAAACGGTCCGACCAGCAAACCGTCCGAGCGATGCGCCTTGGCGCCCTGCGGTCGAACCTCATCCGGCCAACTGCACAAAGCGTGCACTGCGGCGCTGGTCCACTCATTTCGGTTCGCCGCTGCGTCTGCAGCGTTGTCTGCAATATCAATCCCCAATTCGCGTAAGCCTTGAGGTGTACAGACGGCGTAGATATTGCCGCGAGCGTCGTAAAGCTGACTCATGATGCGATTCACAGATTGATTCAAAGTCGTCTATTGGGAAGCAGCCCCAGGTACTCAGGCAAGCTTTTTCAGAGGGAGGATACGTTTGTAGGAGTTCTTCCCGAACAGAACGATGCTAATCTCGGTTAATCCATTGGTGGCAATCTGATCACTGTTCGGATTAATCCTGGAGGGATACGGATGTCGGTGCAGTTGCGCAATAACGTCAATGTCATGGGCGAGGGGCCTGCAACCCTCGTATTTTCCCATGGCTTCGGTTGCGATCAGAACATGTGGCGATTCATGGCGCCGCTGTTCGCAGATCGATTCAAGGTGGTGTTGTACGACCTAGTTGGTAACGGTAAGTCTGATCTGACGGCTTATTACAAACGCAAGTACGATTCACTGGACGGCTATGCCAGTGATCTGCTGGAGGTCGTCAAGGAATTCGCCGGGCCTGGCCCAGTGATTCATGTTGGCCACTCGGTCAGCTCAATGATCGGTGCTCTCGCAGATTTGCGTGAGCCCGGCCATTTCGCGGCTCACGTAATGGTGGGGCCGTCGCCTTGCTACATCAACGATGGCGACTATGTGGGCGGCTTCACCCGACAGGACATCGTGTCGTTGCTCAGCACGCTGGCGGCCAATTACTTCGGTTGGGCCAGTACCATGGCGCCGGCCATCATGGGCGCACCCGGCCGTCCTGAACTGGGTGAGGAGTTGACCCAGAGTTTCTGTCGCACCGACCCGGTCATTTCCCAGCAGTTCGCCCGTGTCACCTTCATGGCGGATAACCGCAAGGACGTTGCGCGACTGCCGACCAAAACCCTGGTCCTGCAATGCAACAACGACTTTATCGCGCCGCTCGAAGTAGGGAATTATCTGCAGAGGGTGATGCCAGACTGCACCTTGCGGATCATCGACAACATTGGTCATTGCCCGCACATGAGTGCGCCAGACGCCTGTATCGCAGCCATCGATGAGTTCATTCGTGAATCTGGAGTAGTACCTCTTGCCTGTTGATGTAGCGTTTCATATCGATAGCGACCTGCTATTCGAAACGGCTGCGTGTGGTTTGCTGGTGACTCGGGAAGACGGCACCATCCTGCGCGCCAATCAGACTTTCTGCCAGTGGGTGGGTTTGGAGCAGGCGAGCCTGGCGGGGTCACGCTTTCAGGATTTACTGGGCGCAGGTGACCGGATTTTCTACCAGACCCACTGGGGGCCGTTGTTGACCGCACAGGGTTCGGTGTCGGAGATCAAAGTCGACCTGAAGCATCATGACGGGCATGCCCTGACCATGATGCTCAGCGCCGCGCGCCGTGAAACCGCTCAAGGTGTGGTGCATAACCTGGCGTTGATGAGCGGCGAAGAACGTAACAAATATCAGCGCGAGCTGGAGGATACCCGTCAGGCTGCTGAAGACCTGTTGTTGCAGCAACTGGCCTCGCAAAAGGAGTTGTCTTCGGTGCAGAACAGGCTGCGTCTGGCCCAGACCGAAGCGGATATTCGTGCCACGTTTGCCGAACAAATGGTCGCTATTGTCAGCCATGATCTGCGCAATCCGCTCGCGGCCATCAAGATGGCGGCCGGGTTGATCGGGCTGGAAGCGCTCAGTGAGAAACAGCAGCGCAGCCTGGGTTTGGTCAACCAGTCGGTGGGGCGTGCGCAGCGTCTGATTGTCGACCTGCTGGACTTCACGCAGGCGCGGGTCGGTAGTGGCATTTCTGTGCTGCCCCAGCCGTTGCAATTGCATGAGGTGATCGCCGCCAGCGTCGCCGAGCAACGGTTGATCTTTCCGCGTCGGGTGTTGGTGCATGAATGTATCGGCGAAGGCCTGTGTACTGCTGACGCCGACCGGCTGTTCGAACTCATCGACAATCTGGTCAGCAACGCTGCGGCCTATGGCTCGGCGACTGAGGCAATCACCATCACCTCGGCATTCGACGCGCAGTGGATCAGGATTGCGGTACACAACTTCGGTCCACCGATAGCCCCGGAGCGTCTGGACGGCCTGTTTGAGCCGATGCCACATGGCGTGGCCGATGACGACCCGAGCCGCAGTATCGGCCTTGGCCTGTTCATCGTCCGCGAAATCGCCCGCGCGCATTGGGGAGACGTCAGCGTGATGTCCAATGCCGAAGACGGCACCACCTTCACCATCAACCTGGCGCGCCCGGTGGGGTGATGCAAGCTCTTGGAGCTGACTTGCCCTAAGGACCGCGTCAGGCCCTTTCGCCAACAAGTTGCCTCCTACCGTTCAAACCCACACCGTCATCCACGTCGAGGCCAGCAGCAACAGCGCCATGCTGCGGTTGAAGCGTTGCATGCTCTGCGGTGACTGGCAGAAGCGGGCGGCGCTGACGCCCAGCCAGGCCCAGGCTGTCATGCACGGGATGGCGATCAGGAAGAACATCAGCGACAGGTACACCACGCGCATGCCCCTGTCCGCATCAGCGCCAGCAAAAACGCTGATCACCGCCAGCGCCATCATCCACGTCTTGGGGTTTACCAGTTGCAGGCTGGCGGCGCCGAACAGGCCCAGGCGCGGGCCTTTGCTGTCGGTGCCGGTGGGGGTAATGGCGGCGGGCGGTGCGCTGAAAATCTGCCAGGCCATCCAGCTCAGCCACGCAATCCCGACCCACGACATGGCGGTCTGAATACCCTGATGACGGGCCAGCACATCACCAATGCCTGTGCCCACCAGCAAGACCAGCGCAGCGGCGCCGCCACAGGCACCCAGCACGATGGGCGCGACCACTGTCCAGCCGTGTCGCGAGCTGTTGGTCATCACCAGAATATTGGTCGGGCCAGGCGTGATGGATGACACGAAAGCAAACAGCATGAAAGGTAAGAACTGTTCCATGAAACGCTCGTCGGTGATTGATCGTCAGTCAATCATCGCCATCGGCAGCGCGTCAGTCTGGAAGGTTTGAGCAGCGCTTGCGGTAGTGGGCGGGCGTCATCCTGTACGCCCGCTGAAACCAGCGCCCCAGATGGCTTTGATCGGCAAAGCCAAGCGCGGCTGCAACTTCGGCAGGGGATTGACCGCTGGCCAGCAGCCGTCGGGCCCTGGCCAGACGCAGCTGGATCAGATAGGCATGCGGCGCGATGCCGAATGCTGCCTTGAATGCCCGTGTCAGACGAAACCGGTCAACCCCGGTGATCCGTGCCAGGTCATCCAGACCAATGTCCTGATGGCTGTGACTGTGCAGAAACTCACGGGCGGTTTGCGCCACCAGGGGCAAGCGTGGGTCAGGAGAGACCTGCGTGCGCCAGCGCAGGTGGCGGGTCAGGTTCGACAGCAAATCATCAAGGGCTGTTTGGCGCACAATGCGCAGTTCGTCACCGTGCAGCATGTTGAACGCGTTGGCGGTGGCCGTGGCCAGACGCAGATCATCAGCCTGGGTGTCGGCAAAGCTGATCTGGCAGTCGGCCGGAGTATGTTCGAACAGCGCCCGCAATTCCCGGTCCAGCCATTTGGGGTCCACATACAGCGTCAGGTAGGTGAAGCCTTCCGGTGCAGGCGCGTCACCGTCATGGATCTCACCGGGCTCAAGCAAAAAGATTCGCCCCGGCGTACTGATGCGCCGCTGACGCCGACAGTGAAACTGCTGCACACCCTGCTCGGTAATGCCCACCAGGTAGCTGTCGTGCCAATGGGGATCATAGGCATGACCCTCAAAATGCGCACGAATCGTCTCGATGCCGGACTCGTGGTCCTGCTTCAAGTCGATCCAGTTGCTATTGGCCATGGCGAAGTCCTGTCAGAACAGCGGAGGTGGTGCAGGTGAAAGATAAGGCTGAACGGTCACGCCGTTTTCTTGATTGTCGTCGTTTGTCATTCCATGTGTCTGGAAGATTTGTGCAGCCATCAAGGCAGCAGTTCAAAGCGACTGCTGCCCAGACACTCACCGTTGATCAGAACGTCCAGTTCATGCACGCCCGGGTAATGCACGCGGGTGGTGAAATTACGGACCTGAAGCTTGCGCGTGACAAGCACTGATTTTCCCGGCTCCAGTTCCAGTGTCTTGAGTTTGAAAACCTTGGCCGAGGTGCCACCGGATTTCTTCACGTAATGAATCGCGTAGTCGATGATCAGTCGCTGGCTTTCTGCGGTCGTTGAGGTCAACTCAAAAGACAGGCTCAGGTTATCTCCCAGACGAATCTCGCCCGGGGTGACGCTGACCTGTTCAACGCGTACCTGCGGCGCGTGCCCGGCACCCATTATCGTCAGCGCGCGTCGATCACCTTTCTTGATCAGCGAGCGCAGTGCATGACGGGCAATCCAGGCCGTATGCGGGTTATCCAGTGACCAGCTTTCGATCTGTGCGAGCACCCAGTCGGGGTTGTCCTTGGTGATGTCGTTCAGGTGATTGGCCACTGACTTACGCACGTAGAGGCTGGTGTCGGCTTTGAGTGCGTCGAGGATCGGCAATACCGGCGTCGGATCGACCATCAACGTCTCCAGCCGAAATGACCACGGCAGACGTGGTCTGCTGCCTTCGCTGGCGAGCCTGCGCACATGTTCATCTTCGTCCAGCGCCCAGCCTTGCATGATCTGCAGTGCGCGCGGGAAATCCAGACGCAGGAAATGCCGCACGGCAAATTCAGATGAGCCAAACGTGGTGAAGAATTTCAATGCCTGCATAGAGCGGTCAAAGTCGTGCTGACCGTACAACGCAACGTATTCCGGGAGGATAAGGCTGACAAAGCTGCTGTTCAGGCGTGGCGCGAGTGCTTGCAGAATGTCCAGCGCCTCCCTGAAGTCGGCAGGCAAGCCAGCGTGCAGGCCGCGACTGACGCGATTGAGGCGTTGCATGAGCGACTGGCTGTCCAGGTCATGAGCCACATGGGCCAAAAACGCCTCGGTATCGAAAGCGGGGTAGATCGCACGGGTTTGCTCGGCGATGTGCTGCAGCCGCGCCCGGTTGAAAATTTCCTTCAGCGCCGGTGCTGCCTCGGGGGTGTCTGTCATGAGGCTGGTTTTCTCCTGATTATTAACACTGAGAACCTGTGATGTTGCCTGCGCGCCATTGTCGCAGCGTTACAGTCCAGTGAGGTGTATCAGATGGGCTGGCCTTTCTCGTGAACGAGTTTGCCCCTTCATCCAGACGCAACGCTATCGGACAGCAAACATCGGGTCCTGTAGGAGTGAGCTTGCTCGCGATAGCGGTAGTAACGTCGAGAAATTATCGTCGGATTAGACGCTATCGCGAGCAAGCTCACTCCTACAGAAAAAGCATCTGAATTCATATGGCTATTTTGCGTTTGATGAGAGCTACCGGGCGGGCTCTGCCGGCACCGCTGCACATCCTTGTTACAAACTCAAACCCGCGCCGGTTGCTCATCCACCCTGTTGAGGGCGAACCTAGCGGAGCAATCGCCATCAAAGATCCGGATCGTTACCGTTTTCAACAGAAGGTAAGTGATGAACAGTTTTGCGCGACGTGTTGCATTCCTGACCCTGGGGAGCCTGCTGACAGCTGGCATGACCAGTGTCGCCCAGGCCCAGACCTTGCCCAACAGTACGCTTAATAGCGGCAATCCGAATAACAGCCCTATTCACCGTGCCAACCCTAACAGCCGCCAAGGCACTGTCCCGTCCACGCCACCTGTGCGCGGCCCGAGTACGGCCCCTAACCCAAGGCCGCCTACTCTGGAAAATGGCGGCATCGGCAATGGTTACCCGACCCGACAACCAGCCCCTCGCCCAGGCGACAGCAATTCCGGGCAGAACCGTAAAAGTACTGATTGAGACCCGCATCCCCCGCAAGCCGGGGGGCTTTTTCATGACATAAGGAATCGTCCATGCATTGCAAAACCTTGATCGCAACGTTGTGTGCCAGCGCCTTTTTGAGTTTGCCGCTGAGCGCTGCTGCAGGTCCCGTACAGGATTTCAAAACCGAGCAAGGTACCATCAGCGTCGAAGAAGTGGCCAAAGGGCTCGCCCACCCGTGGGCCGTGGCATTCCTGCCGGACAACAAGGGCATGCTGGTGACTGAAAAGCCGGGCAACCTGCGCGTTGTGTCGCCTGACGGCACCTTGTCCCAACCCTTGTCCGGCGTGCCCAAGGTCTGGGCAAACGGGCAGGGTGGTTTGCTGGACGTTGTCCTGTCTCCGGACTTCGCCAAGGACCGCATGGTGTACCTGACCTTTTCCGAGGTCGGTGACGACGGCAAGGCAGGCACCGCTGCAGGCCGCGGGCGTCTCTCGGCAGACCTGACCAAGCTGGAAGATTTCAATGTGATCTTCCGCCAACAGCCAAAGCTGTCGGTGGGCAATCACTTTGGCGCGCGGATTGTCTTCGATCGTGAGGGGTACTTGTTCATCGCCCTCGGCGAGAACAATGACCGGCCGACAGCCCAGGATCTGGACAAATTGCAGGGCAAGATCGTACGTCTGTTCGCCGACGGCAAGGTGCCACCTGACAACCCGTTCGTTGGCCAGAAAAACGTGCGTCCTGAAATCTGGTCGTATGGCCATCGCAATCAACAAGGGGCTGCGCTCAACCCATGGACTGGCACGTTATGGACCAACGAGCATGGCCCTAAAGGTGGCGATGAAGTGAACATCATCGAGCGCGCCCAGAACTACGGCTGGCCGCTGGCGACTCATGGCATCAATTATTCTGGCGAGGCTATTCCCGAAGCCAAAGGCAAGTTTGTCGAAGGCACCATCAAGCCGTTCCACGTCTGGGAAAAATCACCGGGCATCAGCGGCATGGCGTTCTACGACGCGTCACGTTTCAAGGCCTGGGACCACAACCTGTTCATTGGTGCCCTGGCATCGGAAGATCTGATTCGGCTGGAATTTGAAGATGGCAAGATCGTTCATGAAGAACGTTTGCTGGGTGACCTCAAGAAGCGCATTCGGGACGTGCGCCAAGGACCGGATGGTTATATCTATGTGTTGACCGATGAAGACAATGGTCAACTATTGAAAGTAGGGTTGAAACAGTAAAAACCTGCAGTGCTGAACGTGTAGGTTATACGTGGGATAAGTCAGTGACGCTTTGACTGACTTATCCTGCGTTTTTTCTAACACGTTCAGCCCGGCAGGTTCATATCAAACAGCTCAGTATTGATTACTTATCCTGTTTGTCTTTTACAATAGCGCCTGTCTTGGCGTTGACATCAACGTCCCACTCAACACCTTGAGCATCGCGCAGTTCAACCTGATAGATATAGTTGCCTTGTGCGTCCTGATCCAGTTCGGTGTCATGGATGGTAAAGCCTGGGTGCTTGTCCTGCGCCAGCTTGTTCAACTTTTCGAAGTCCATGATCGCGCCCGATTTGAGCAGGCCAGGGATCTGATCTGGACGAACGTCTGCCTGGGCAGCGCCAGCGGCGGCAGTAAGGGCAACAGCAGCAAACAAGGCATTCAACGTTTTCATGAGTACTTCCTTATGGTTGATCTGGTGATATTGATCGAGGGGCAACTGAATCGTTCCGTTGCCTGTTGAAGCCAGATTAGCCACTGATACTTAATTCACGCTTAATAATAAACGTGGGCGTTATTGCTGGTTGTAAACCCCCTGTCTTCCTGCAAGTTTTTCGGTCCCACGACATCGCGCCAATACCTGGAATCACGCAGAACCCGTGAGAGATTCTATGTTTGCCTGCAAGCGATCTCTTGATCTTGTGGGACCGGCCGGGACTGCGTGGGCTCTGTGGGAGCCGAGCTTGCTCGCGATTGGCGCGCCTCGGTTTCAGGCAGTACCACGTCACCACTCATCCAAACCCCTAGCCATTAGCCTCCTTTTTGCTATTCTTCGCGCCCTGCGACGCAGTGTCGCGTTCTCACTCTTCCGTGTCCGGGGTCCTTATGACGGCCATTGCTCGACCACGTCCTCAGCCGCTGTCCCGGGCTGACTATAAAACCCTGGGCCTCGCGGCGCTGGGCGGGGCGCTGGAAATCTATGACTTCATCATTTTCGTCTTCTTTGCGCTGACCCTCAGCCAGCTGTTCTTCCCACCAGAAATGCCCGAGTGGTTGCGTCTGTTGCAAAGCTTCGGGATCTTCGTGACCGGCTATCTGGCCCGTCCGCTGGGCGGCATCCTGATGGCCCACTTCGCTGACCGGTTGGGACGCAAGCGGGTGTTCAGCCTGAGCATTCTGATGATGGCGCTGCCGTGTCTGCTGATCGGAGTGATGCCAACGTACGCGCAGATCGGCTATTGGGCGCCGTTGATCCTGCTGGCGTTGCGTATCCTGCAAGGTGCAGCGGTAGGTGGCGAGGTCCCAAGCGCCTGGGTATTTGTTGCCGAACACGCCCCCAAAGGTCATCGCGGTTACGCACTGGGCATCCTTCAGGCGGGTTTGACGTTTGGTTATCTGCTGGGCGCACTGATCGCTACCTGGCTGGCCAAGGTCTTCACCCCGGCGGAAATACTCGACTATGCCTGGCGCATACCCTTTCTGCTGGGCGGCGCTTTTGGTGTGCTCGGCGTATGGCTGCGCCGCTGGTTGAGCGAGACGCCAGTGTTCATGGCCATGCACGCCCAGCGCGAAGCAGCGACGGAGTTCCCCCTGACAGCGGTGCTGCGCGAACACCGTCAGTCGCTGTTGCCCGCCGCCTTGCTGACGTGCGTACTGACCTCAGCGGTGGTGGTGTTGGTGGTCATTACCCCGACGGTCATGCAAAAACGTTTCGGCATGAGCGCCAGCGATACGTTTGCCCTCAGCAGCCTGGGTATCGTATTCCTGAACATTGGTTGTGTGCTGGCGGGCATGCTGGTCGATCGTATCGGCGCCTGGCGTGGCGTGATTGTCTACAGCATGCTGCTGCCGCTTGGCATCGGCCTGCTTTACGCCAGCCTGATCGGCCAATGGCTCGCTCCGGGCATCGCCTATGCATTGGCGGGTCTGGCCTGCGGCATCGTCGGGGTCGTGCCTTCGGTAATGGTCGGATTGTTCCCGCCCACCATTCGCGTTTCAGGTATCTCATTCACGTACAACATCGCTTACGCACTGTGGGCCAGCATTACGCCGTTGGTGCTCATCGCACTGATGCCATGGAGCCCATGGGTGTGCGTTGGCTACGTCGCGATCATGGGCGCGGTGGGGCTGGGGACCGCTGCAGTATTTGGCTTGCGTCGCGGCATGAAAGTCGATGCGGTGTTCGTCAGCAACTGACAGTCTGCGCACTTGTTTAGTCGGGATGAAGCTCGTCTTTATCCTCGACTGAACGAGGGCAGGGCATGAATCCCTGCCGTCATAACACGCACCAAGATCAGCCCTCCAGTGTCCAGGCCGCCCCCCCTGAGCGGACCGTTGAGCTTTATAAAAAGCCCTCGCTGCCTCAATGTGCGGTAAAAATATTTAAATAATCAAAAAGTCTGTCATCTCACAGCTATTGAAGGTGTGGGAATATTCTTGTTGTGCGCATTCATAATGGGATTTGTTTTGTAGGCATCAAGATGAACAATATATTTGTAACGATTGGTTGTAATTGTTATTCCGAATGTTTATCGTTTCTGTCTATACAAGTCGTCGCCATTAAATTTTTAAACAGTGTTTGAGTTATTTATAAGAAGTATTCCATGTGTGTTGTAGGAATATTCTGCTAAGCAATGTATCAGCTATGCGCGCCGTCGATACAAGGAAGGTAAATAAAGAATTCTCCTACGGATTCATCAGGGAAGAGAGTGTGACTACGCCCTTTTTATCCGTGGAACAGGTTGCTGCCCACCTGTCTCAGTGATCTGCGAACCAACAATAAAAAACTGCACACCATAAACACGTCAATAAAAAGGGAGTTATGTCATGAGCGTTTTGCTTACTCAGGGGGATGAACACGCGTGGGAGCAATCTATGCATGTACCGCTGACCGACGTGGTGCTGGGTTTTCAGCAACTGGTCGCCAGACAGGTAGCTACAACCAAAGCCCGGCTGTGTGACCAGCAAGCAGCGCTGCTTGGGCCTCAAGGCAAGTTGTCGATATTCTCCCGGCAGGTAGCGACTCAGGGGCGGCAAGCGCCGGGGCTCGTTAACTTGCCGGAGTTTGACGATGTCGAGCGCCAGCAGGAAGTTGAAAAAGCCGTCGATTTTGCTTTGGGCTTCCACCAGCGCCGGACGCTGAGCGCTAACCCCTTTCACGATCTGTCACGCTCGCTGCTGTGCTGCATGGTGTTCGATGATCTGGCTGACTATACGCTGGCTGAGCGTTTCGCCGCTTACGAGGCCTTGCGTCAGCGTGATAGCCAGTACTTCATCAAACTTATCGCCACTACCCGGCACACCGTCGAGCGGCGTCTGGTTTTTACCGGGTTGCTGGAGCATTTCGATGCGCTATTACCCATAGAACAGAGCATTTATCCCGCCCATTACCGCCGCGCTCAGCAAAAGCATCTGGAACGTGAAGAAGCGGTTTATGGCAGGCTCGAACTGAAAAGAACCGTGAGTGAACTGCTTGAAGAGCACACGCCCGAGTGGATATTGACGCACCTGTGCACTAGCACGAGTGCTATCGATTGAACGCATCAGGACGCTGACGTTTCAGCACCCAGACGAGGGTAATCAATCACGGCCGGGGCTGCGGAACAGACCCGGTTTCGGCCTGTGGTTTTGGCGATGTACAACGCCTTGTCCGCCTCGTTGAGCCACATGGCCGCGTCGCTGATATGCGGGCCAAAGGTCGAGATACCAATGCTCAGGCTCAGTTGCAGGTGGGGCAGTTGCGGATCGCGCAAGTCATTAACGTCCCGGCGCAGTTGCTCAAGGATTTCCCACGCCAGGGCTGCGCTGGTATTGGGCAGGATGACGCAGAACTCATCGCCACCGTAGCGCCCCGCCATATCCGAATCCCGCAGGTTAGCCACCAGTGCAGTGCTCAGGCGCTTGAGCACGTTGTCACCGATGATGTGGCCTTGGGTGTCATTGATAGCCTTGAAGTGGTCGATGTCGATCAAGGCAATGGACGCCTGGCGTGACAGCAACTGGCTTTTGTTGAACTCAAGCTGCAACAGGTCTTTCCAGGAACCGTGATTGATCAGGCCGGTCAGGCTGTCGGTACGGCTGAGTTTGCCGAGAATGTGCTTATGCTCGCTGAGCTTCACCGCCACCCGATAGCTCATGTAGCCGACGAACATGGGATAAAACACCAGGACCGGCAGGCAGGCGTAGATCTGCATCGGGGTACTGACGGACACGAACGGTTGGCGAAACAGATAGAGAGAGATCGATGCGCCAATGATCTGCGCTACGCAGCCCTGCAGAAACAGACGTTTGCCGCCTGCCGCGAGGTTATGCATCGCCATCATTGCCAGCACCGTCACCGTAGGCAACGGGTTGAAACCCATTGCCCCGGCCCAGAAACCGCCTGCGAGAGAGTCGCAGAGGATGTTGCGTCGTTCTGCGTAAAAGGGTTGGCGAGAGCGGGTGGCCAGCCATAGGGCAATCGGCGGCCAGACGATCGAGTTGCACAGCATCAGTACCCAGACCCAGGCGGGTGGATGCAATAGGTACATGGTGGCCGCGACACTGAAGAACCCAATGCCTACACCAACGCTGCGAACCCAATATATTCGTTTGGCAAAGGACATTCCTTTGCCGTCGTGATTTCTCATAACGCTCTACCGGAATCGATCTGAGGACCTTCTGGTCTTAGGTCAGAACGAAATATCGGATTTTGGCCCGCCGACAGGGAATTAGGAAGAGCCTTTTGCCATTATTGAGCAATACCGCCGTAAAAAGTCGCTGGCGGTATTGATTTGCGCCGTTCGTCGCTCATCGCTCCTTCATTTGCATGGCTATGAGCGCTGTCGCAATGGCCAGCAGCGAGACGAATGCGGCCACATAACCCACATAACTCAGACCTAACTGATCAATAGCCAGCCCGCCAATTACCGAGCCCAGACCAATCCCTGCGTTTGCCGCCGAGACGTTCAATGTGCCTGCCAGTGCCTGCGCATGAGGTGCGGTTTTCATCACGCGGATCTGGCAGATCGGGAAAAGCGCGGTATGGGCAATGCCCCAGACCAGCAAGACTACACACAGCAACGGGATGGAGCCTGCCGCTGGCACCGAGGCCGTCATGCCTATCCCCAGTAACAGCGCAAAGACGATGGTCGAACCCAACGGGCTGCGATCCACATAACGGCCGCCCAGGGTATTACCAATCAAGCCCACTGCACCGAAGCCCATCAACCACCAGCCGACCTGTGCGGGGGCGATCTGTGCAATGCGTTCCAGCGTGTCGGCCAGGTAGGTGTAAGCGGTAAACATTGCGGTAAACAACAGGATCGACAGCAGCAAGTTGACGATGAACTGCGGGTCACCGAGGATTTTTGCCTGCTTGGCCAAGCCAACCTTTTCTGTTTTAGCAATGGAGGGCATTGAGATCCACAGCAGCAAGGCCATCAACAGCGACAACAGCGTCAGGGCCCAGAAAGCGCCACGCCAGCCAACCGCGTCCGCAAACAAAGTACCCAGCGGAATGCCGAAGAGCATGGCCGCAGAAATGCCCAGGTAAACCCGCGCCACTGCTTTACCGGCGCTTTGCGGGCCGGCCATCAAACTAGCGGTTTCGCTCGCTGTGCCCCAGAACACGGGCAACGCCAGAGCGGGGATGAACCGGGCGAACGCCAGCACCCAGATATTGCTGGACAGCGCAGCCAGCGCGTTTGACGCCGCAAAAATCAGCAGGATCGCCACAAAGGTCTTTTTGCGATCAAGGTGTGAAAGCATCGCCGTCAATGGCGGCCCGAACAGCATCACCGTGAAGGCGAACAAGGTCACCAGCAAGCCCGCGTCGGAGATTGAGATCCCCAAGTCTCGGGCCATGCCCGGCAGCAGGCCAATGATCAAAAATTCGGTGGTGACGATTACAAAACCGGCCAGCGCCAGAATGGCAATCGCCAAATTGGCGCCAGTGGCGCTTGCGCTGCTGGCAGAACCAGCAGCGGTAGTGTCTACAGAAGGCATGGATATAACTCAAATTGAAATAATGCTGCTAGCCTATTCGAGAAACCTCTTCTTATCTTTGGTGGTTTTTCCGTGCACTATGGAATTAATTTCACTAGTTGATGCAGGCTTATGATTTCCGCCGACCGCCTCAAAGGTATTTCAACGTTCGTGGCTGTCGCCAATGCGGGCAGCTTTACGGCCGCAGCCGAGCGCTTGAACCTGACCAATTCCGCCGTCAGTAAAAGCATTGCCCGGCTTGAGGGGCGGCTGGGCATGCGCCTGTTCGAGCGCACTACCCGCAGCCTGGCCCTGACGGAAGAGGGCACCGCGTACTACGCCGTCTGTACCCGCATCCTTGATGAACTGGCCGATGCCGAAACGGCAATGGCGGCACAGCGCTCGGAGCCCGCCGGGCATCTGCGCGTAGATTTGCCTGCCTCGTTCGGGCGCATTCACGTGTTGCCGCTTCTGCTGGGGTTTGCCGAGCAGCATCCCAAACTGCGCCCGCATGTATCGTTTACCGATCGCTTCGTCGACCTGATCGAAGAGGGGGTCGATGTGGCCGTGCGCATTGGCGGGCCGTCTGCCTGGCCGTCGACCTTGGGCCATCGTTATCTGGGGACCGAGCGAGTGATCTTCTGTGCCGCTCCGGTCTATCTGCATCGCCACGGCACGCCGAAGACTTTTGATGAGTTGGCCGATCATGCTTGCGTGCTGTATGGCAAAGACTATGGCGGCACCAGCCCGTGGGTCATCGTCGACGCCACTGGGCAAACCCAGTTGCGCATGATCGAAGGACGCATTGTCGTCGGTAATGGTGAGGCTCAGGTTGCGGCGGTGGTGGCGGGCAGCGGGGTGGCACAACTGGCGACCTGGCTGATCAAAGACCAGTTGCAGCGCGGCGAACTGGTAGAAATCCTCCCGCATCTCGCTACCGAAGGCCTCGATCTGCACCTGGCCTGGCCCCGCAACCGGGAGTCACTGCCCAAGGTGCATCAGTTGGTGGAGCTGCTGTCGGCGACGCTGCGGATGGATTGAGACCATCGTAGGCGCCAACACGTTGGCTCTTATAAAACGACATGCAAATTACTGGATTGAAATGCATTTTCCTGTAGGAGCTGCCGAAGGCTGCGAAGCATTGACCCTGACACACCGCTATCGCAGCCTTCGGCAGCTCCTACAGGGGCGCTGTTTGCTGCGCAACAGCGTGGCTTCGAAGGCGGAGCGACGCCTCCTACGGAAAAGCAGGTCGGCTCTCTACCGGGATCCGCTACTTCCCTCCAGTAATCCCTTTCAGCAAATCCCCATGCGCTTTGGCGTCTTTCTCCAGCGAGATGACATTGACCATCGCCATACGCTTGCCTGAGGCCGCGGTCACGGTGGTGCTCAGTACTTTGCCACCGTCGACACTGCCGGAAATGTCCAACTGACGAAGGCCCAAACCGCGACGCACTATCTTTTTCACGTCGCCCAACTGTTTGAAGTTCTGGTAGCTGGCCTGCTGCTGTTCGAGGGTCGCGGCGATGACGCCGCTGAGCGTTGCCTCATCATTGCTTGATACTGGCTCGGGGGAGTCGAGTGGCGTTTCAGTGACAATTACCACGCGCTTGGCGGCCTTGTTCATGTACAGCGACCCCGTCACCCCGGCGGCCCTGGCCTTGTCGTCGATTTCCGGCATCGGGTTTTTCACGTATTCCTTGGGCAGGCTGAACACCCATTTGCCTTCCAGCATCGACACTTTCTGCTGGCTCGGCGCCTTTTGCTGGGGCGCAGCGGACAGATTCGCGCCCTGTAGACCCATCGCCAATGCAGCCGTCACCAGCAGAGTTTTACAGCTAAAGAACCGCATCGAATGCCCTCGAAAAAAGCGCCGGAATGATCCCGGCTGGATGTGCTGGCATCCTGCCTCAAGGGAAGATTTATGTCGAATTTCGCCTCGTCCAACACCCCGTCCCGGAATTGAAATACATTTTTTGTAGGAGCTGCCGAAGGCTGCGAAGCGTTGTCCTGACACACCGCCTCGCGAACAAGTTCGCTCCTACCCCGACCGCGTAGGCTCAACGCTTTTGAAGGTAGGAGGCAACTTGTTGGCGAGAAGGGCTAACGCGGTTCATCAGGCACGCCCGCTTCGCGAACAGCTTGCTTACAGAATTAACGTCGCACATCAGTTCGCGGGCAGACGGAGAATTCCATCGTTTAGCACCACCTCAATCCACCGGCAGCGCCACCTTCACTTCGAGCCCGCCGCTGCTTCGGTTCCTCAACGTCAACGAGCCGCCATGTTCAAGCACCGTGGCACGGGCGGTTGGCAGGCCCAGGCCTACGCCGCCTGTGTTCTTGTTGCGCGAGCCCTCGATGCGATAGAAGGGGGCGAACACCTGTTCATGCAACTCCGGAGCAATACCCGGCCCGCGATCCTGCACCAGGATTTCGACCCAGCCAGTACGCGAGCTGAGCTGAACGCGGGCTTCGCGGCCGTACTTCACGGCGTTATCAATCAAATTGACCAGCGCACGCTTGATACCGATCGGGCGTCCCACGTAGACAAAACGATTGGCGCCCACACACTGCACATCAATCCCCGCATCCTTGAAATCATCGACCACCGTGAGCAGCAGTTCAGCCAGATCAAACGCCGTGGGCGGTTCCAGTCGGGCGTCGTCGCGGAAGAAGTCCAGCGCAGAGTTGACCATCGTCTGCATCTCATCCACATCCCGGAACAGCTTGCTTTGCTGTTCGGCATCTTCAATGAACTCCCCGCGCAGCCTCATCCGGGTCAAGGGCGCACGCAGGTCGTGGGAAATGGCGGCGAGCATTTGCGTACGGTCGTTGAGGAAGTGCCGGATCTGCGCCTGCATGGCATTGAAGGCCAGGATCGCCTGACGGATCTCATGGGGGCCTACGACCGGGATGGGCGGCGCGCGAAAGTCCTTACCAAACCGCCTGGCCCCTTCGGCGAAGCGCTCCAAAGGCGTCGCCAGGTGTCGAGTGGCAATCAGCGCCACCACGATGGTCGACAGGAGTGCCAGAAAGATCACGATCAGGTTGCGCTCAAACGGGTCGAGCCCCCAGTTGCGCGTCGCCACGGAGAACTGCACCCAAGAACCGTCGCCCAACTGGATCAGCAATGCATACGGTCGCCCGGCCTGTTCTGCACCCCAGTCCCTTGGCTCATAGGCCTCAATAATTGCATCGGGCATTTCCAGTAAGTCACGTAAAAACTGCTGCCCGTCTTCGAAGCCAGGGTCGTTGGTATTCGGCAAATGTGCATCTTCGCGACGGGCTAACCATTGCACGTCGAACACCTTGTCGCTGGCCGCGACAGCAATGCTGTTGCGCTGCTCCAGAGGCGCAGCGTTGATGATGCGCGTGATGGTCGCCGCCTTTTCCATCAGGCCGGTTTCCAGAATTGGCGGTCGCGCCCAGACACCTGCCAGCAACGTAAAGGCGCCATTCAAGGCGAGCGAAGTGAGCATCGCCAGCATGGTGGTCAGGGCGATCCAGCGCGCGACCGTGTCATGGGGGCGATTCCATCGGGTGCGCAATGCCGAGAAAAAACTCATCGCTTCACCACCGACGGGCTGAACAGGTAACCGCCGTTGCGAATCGTGCGGATCATCGGCTCACTGTGAATATCCGCCTCCAGTTTGCGTCGCAGCCTGCTGACCTGCACATCGACGCTGCGATCAAACGCGTCGTACGCCTCGCCACGTGCCATGTCCAGCAACTGCTGGCGGGTGAGAATGCGCCGCGGGTGCTCGGCAAACACCAGTAGCAACTCGAACTCGCCGGTGGACAGCGGGATCATGACTTTTTCCGGTGAGCGCAACTCGCGGCGGGTCACGTCCAGCTGCCAGTTGGCGAACTCAAGGATCGAGCGCGAAGAGTCGCTCGACACCGTTGCCGCTTCCCCCACGCGCCTGAGCACGGCACGCACACGCGCCAACAACTCCCTGGCGTCGAACGGCTTGGTCAGGTAATCATCGGCGCCCAGTTCCAGGCCGATGACCCGATCACTCAATTCGCCCATGGCAGTGAGCATGATCACTGCAATCTTGTGCCTGGCACGCAACTGCTGACAGAGCACCAGACCGCTTTCACCGGGCAGCATCACGTCGAGGATGATCAGGTCCGGCAAACGCCGCTCCACAGCCTGCCACAGCGCCGGGCCATCGGTGGCGACCTCGACGCTGTAACCATGCTGCTCAAGAAACTTCTGCAAGAGGGCGAGGACTTCAACATCGTCGTCGACCAGTAGTAAATGACTCACAGTGGGCTCGCTGCCGGAATGGATGTGCAGCGCCTATCTAAAATCATTCGCGGCGCCGCGTCATATATTTCAACTCGGTAATAAAGCGACGAGCGCGCAATAAAGCAGAAATCTTCAGGCAAAAAAGCGCAGGCAGGATCAGCGCCAGTCCTTGCCGAGATCACCTTGCATGCCCACTCTCAAATGCGCTTCGCCTATTGTTCGCTTCTCAGTTGCCGGGTTTGTTGTCGTGCTTGCCAGCGGTTGCGCGAGCCCGCCGCCTACCCCGATTGGCCCCTGCGATAACGTCAGCTACACCCTTCATGACCCGGCAGAGCCGGTCAACCGAGGCATCTTCGCCTTCAACCGCACGGTCGATGATTACGCCCTGGCGCCGGTGGCCCGTGGTTACCGCCACCTGCCAGACTTTTTCCAGACCGGCGTTCACAACTTCGTCGCTAACTTCGGCGAGCCCAAAGTGTTCATCAACGACCTGCTGCAAGGTAATGGCGAGCGTTCAGTTGCCACCTTCGGGCGCTTCGTGATCAACACCACTGTGGGCATCGTCGGATTGATCGACGTCTCGGGCAAGATGGGCATCGAGCGCCATAAGTCAGACTTTGGCCAGACCTTCGGCGTGTGGAATATCGCCAACGGCCCCATCGTTGAACTGCCTTTACTGGGGACCGGCAACTTGCGAGATGCGACCGGCAAA
Source organism: Pseudomonas maioricensis (assembly GCF_022790535.1). Classification (GTDB taxonomy): domain Bacteria; phylum Pseudomonadota; class Gammaproteobacteria; order Pseudomonadales; family Pseudomonadaceae; genus Aquipseudomonas; species Aquipseudomonas maioricensis. Next base: position 97,361 of record NZ_LOHG01000004.1, on the reverse strand, counting down.
GTGCTGAGCTTCGTGGTCGACCCACTGGGCAGCAACAGCGACACCGTGCAGACCCTGGGTACGATTAATACCGTCGGCGGCATCGTGGATGGCCGCGCTGAAGCCTTGCCGTTCACCGACCAACTGCGCAAGCAGCCGGATTACTACGCGGCCCTGCGTGACACCGTGGCCCAGAAACGCGCCAACTTCGTGGTCGAAGGCAAATCCGGCGCCGTCGTCCCAAGCCTTTCAACTTGCCCTGGCGGTGAAGCCGATGACCAATAAAACCGAAGCCCTGGTGCTGCACCGCAGAACCCGCAACCCCAACCCCGCGTCACTGCACAGCCGCGAAATCGAACTGCGCGTGGCCGACGATGGCCGCCACGTATTACTGAGCCGCTACGTCGAGTTGTTCAGCCAGGATGATGCGGCCTGGTGCACCGTGCGTCATCATCGCGTGCCATTGGCGAGCATGATTCGCTGGATGATCAGCCATGGGGTTGAAGGAGAGGGGAGCGGCAAGCATTGAACCTGTAGAAGCCAACGTGTTGGCGAGGCGGCAGACCTGATCCACCGCATCGCCAACAAGTTGGCTCCTACCGACTGCGTTTCTGCTGGTCATCAACCATTGGCGCAAAGATCGCCCTGATGCCTCGGCACTTCGGATAATTCCCACACCCCCAGAAATCCCCCCCGGCATTGGCTCCAGTGCGTGCCACCTTCAGCACCATTGCCTTCTTGCAATGCGGGCATGCGGGCGCTTTCGGCTCGGCTGCAGCCTTGGGCACTGCCTTGGGCCTGGCCTTCCTGACCTTTGGTTTGACAGGTTCAACGGGGGGCGCATCGAGCAGCTTATCCTCAACCACCTGCGACTCGTCCACAGGCTCACGATTGCCTCTTAACCAGGCAGAAGCACGAGCAAGCAACGTGTTGAGTCGAGTGAGTTTCACAGCGATAAACCTGATGGGTCAGAGGCGGGCAGGGCACAGACTTTACCGTAAACCCCAGGAACGAGCCCACGCATTGTGCTGCTGCGGTAATGCTGACTGCACGCCCTCCAGCATTAGCCATTGGACGTGTGGGAGCTGAGCGTGCTCGCGATAAGGCTGGACGCGATTCACTTTAGATCGCATGTACCTTATCGCGGGCAAGCCTCGCTCCCACAGGTTCTGCGCAATCCCAACTATTGGCGCGATGGCGTAGGACCAGACTCAGCCGGGAGGAGGCCAGCCCAGTCACCCGACCCCTTCCAGACGCTCCATCACCGCTAAATCCCACAAGCTTTTTCGACATTCACCGTAGGACCATTCTGATTCACTCGCGTCCCCGTCACCGCCGCTCGTAGCCTTGCTAGGCTCCGCTCCTTTGACCAGCAAGGAGCCGGTGTCATGGCTGACAGAATCAGGACCAACCCCAACAACATGGAGGTTGAAAAGCGCTATGCATTCGGCCAGCGGTCTCCTGAGATTGATCCCAATCCGCCCATTCTCGACGCACCTCAATACCCATCGTCCCACAACTACAGCTTCGAAAATCCGCAGCCGCGCACCTTCATCGCTGCCGAAACAGCGCCCGCCGCCGAGCCCGGCTTTTACATCGTCCCGCAGAGCGTATCGACCTACGACTTCTACCACGGGTTGTTCGACAACATGCCCGACAGCGCCTTGACCAAATTCAGTGCCCTCAACCCAAACCTTGAGGACATCGTCAAAGCGGGCACCCTGATCGTACTCAGCGACCCCAACAACACCTCATGCACCTACGCCGAATCCCAACTCATGGAGGCGGCCCATCAAGTCAAAGCCGCACTGGCCCCGCTGACCCCTGACGAAGCCGATTTCATGCACCGCCACGCAGCGGAAATCGTCAGCTTCACTGGGCAGAGCTCCACCTGGCTTGGTGTCAGCGCAGCCGTGATGGAGAAGCACTTGGTCGAAATCTCCAAGACGTTGAAAGGCATCGAAGAGCTGCATCAGAACAGCTTCCGCAAACAAGGGAACCTCAGTTCCCCGGAGTTCTTCGCCCAGCGCAAAATACTTATCAGCCAACTCAATGCCCAGTTCCTGAAATCTACCCGCCTGCGCAGCTTCACCACCTTGAGTGACCATCACAACCTGAAGAAAGCACTCGGCATCTCCACCCAAAGCCTTGTCCACCACTGGAAACAAGCCGGCGGCCCGAAAAGCATTCACGGCTATTCCACCCACGTCGAATCAGTAAGCAAGGCTGCCAAATACATGAAAGCGGGTGGCTACATCGGGATCGGTATTGGCGGGGTTTCGTCAGTATTGGCGATTCAGGAAGTGTGCGGGCATAGGGATGCGGAGGCGTGCAGGAAGATCAAGTTTACGGAAGGGGGGAAGTTTGCTGGATCGACCGCGGGAGGATTTGCTGGCGGAGAACTAGCCGCTAGAACAGCGGGGCCTATCTGCGCGCTTTTGGGTGCAGCAGGAGGGGTCCCTGGCGTTATATGTATTGGAATTTTTATAGGTGCGGGTGCATGGCTGGGGTCCACCGGGGTTGGTATCGGTGGAGAGATGATGGGAGAGGCGATATATGAGGTATTGCCTCTATGATGAACATCAATAGTTGGTCTCCGTGGGCGGTAATTTTATTTATCGGGATACCTTTTCTGTTGATCATCATTAGCTTCGTACTCAGCTTGTACATGGCCAATCGTCACTTGGATGCAATGATCGACGCTTTGAAAAATAGTCGTTATATAACGGCTCGTACGGGCTTACGTCATCAAGGTTGGTTCGAGCGCATCCTGCTTGTAGCGATCATCAGTGGCATGGTGCAGTGGCCTGGACCGGGATTGCGTTTGGGTGAAATGGATCCTGACGACCTCAGAAAATTTCCGGCATATCTGCGCAAGCTTCTCAAAGCCAAACATGTTTTGACTCTGATCATCGTGATCTGGTTTTTGATCATTTACGTGCTGGCTGAGCTGCGCTAGCGGGATGGATACGACCTCTGCAAACCACTGCATTGACGCCTCCAGATATGAGCATTACTCACGATGGCTGGAACTATTGAACATCGACTTCTGGCCGCGATGGATTGCTGCCATTTTCCTCATGACTCCTTACTTGCTGATGACTTTCGGCTGGCTGGTTGCCCAGTACATCGGTGTTCGACATTTAGATGCGATATTGGATGCATTGAAAAACAGTGACAAGTATCGCTGGAGTCGTGGTTCTACTGACTCTATGGGTTGGAGGGAACGGCGTTGGGAGGCCGCCAGAATCTCCTTCGAAATACTGTGGCCCGGAGCTGCAATTCGGGCAGGCCGTCTCGACGCGGATGATATTGAAAATTTCCCTGCGCATCTCCGGCTACTGCTTCAGATTTCCGCACGGACGAGCCTGATCGGACTCGACTGGGCTCTAGTCTCTTCCCTCATGTTGAAGCTGAGATGACTAGGAGAAGCTGTCGCAGTGTCCTGACACCAAGGTGTCGCGCAGCAAACCCGTTCGCCCGTACTGATTCACGCCCACCTCGGGTTCATGATGGACCTGTAGGACCGAATTCATTCGGGAAGACGGTATTTCAGGCAGTACTTATGTAGCGGGTGCAGTGGCCTCTTCGCGAACAAGTTCGCTCCTACAGAAAAGCATTCCAATTCAGTCAGCTGCCTACTTCTGCTGTAGGACTCGTCTGTTTTTCCCTGACAGCGATCTGCCCTATGCCCAGCCTTGCTAAGGTCCGCCTCTTCGCCAAGCAGCGGCAATATTGAGAATCTGCGCGATTTTCAATACCGATCAACCACCTCTGAAACCCAAGCTACACAAGGCCTGCGAGCAACTGCATCGTGTTCACTGGCATCAAGCAGCCCATCCCTCTAGCGTTAACGCTGCGTAACGCACATCCCCGAAACCACAGCGAGACACACCATGTCCGACGACAACAACATCAACATTGGTTCTATCGGTAACGCCAATCACATCAACATCGCCCAGAGCCAATCCGCCATGCGCAACCCCATCGAGTTCGAAGTTGTAGCCAGCAGCGTGCAACGGTTAAGCCGTGCCAGCGTCAACAAAGGTGCCTGGTATTTCGCAGGTTCCATACCGGCGTTTGCGCTCTCCGTCATGTCCATTTTTGCCGATGCGGTAGGTATCTTTTCCTACTTCAACCTAGGCTGGAAAATCCTCGCCTGGGCCATCGCCATCGTCGGCATGTTTGGCCTCGTGTTCTACAAAACCAAAGGCAAGATAGCCTTGCAAACCATTCCCGAAGGGCAGGCTCGTTTCATTGATGGTCGTTGGGTCGAGCGCGACGAAGCGGGTGATTACCTGCTGTATCGCAAAACAGCGTCTTGCGATCATCAGGGCTGCAAAGGCACCGTCCGCATCGAGCTGCCGCCGCCTCGCGAACAACACAACCACGACTATATCGGCGTGTGCGACATCGGCGGCAAGCAACACACCTACCGCGTGGACTTCAACGGCATCGGCCAACGCCAGCATTTCAACTGGGACCCGATCGACCCACCCAAGCAGCAATAACACCGCCCGGACATTGGCACAGATTTGTCTCGCCGCCGGTGAGACAAATCTCTCAAATCCCGACATTCGGAAACAAAAAGCTTAGTGGCGAAATGATGGCGTGATACAAGGCTGCTCGGACATATCGTCCCATCAGCTAAGGATTGGCCATGAGAAAGACAGGAATCAGCTTCGTCGCGCTGCTGGCGTTGCTCTGCGCATTTTCCGTTTCCGCAAAGGACAGCAAAATCCCCGATTCAACCATCGTCCAACTCCTGATCGACGACTCCATCGCCTCTTATTCCGGCAACTGCCCATGCCCCTACAACGCCATGCGCAACGGCAGAAGCTGCGGCAAACGTAGCGCCTACAGCAAGCCGGGCGGATATGCGCCGCTGTGCTACAAAGAAGACGTCACCAAAGCCATGATTCAGGAATACCGACAGCGCATGAAAGGCTAAAGCCAAGGCAGTTCAGCAGCGCCAGTGCGGCTTAACCATCTCGCATGCATCCACCCATTTCAATCAAGGTAAGCTTTAGCGAACTGTAGAGCTGGCCATCGTCCAGCCAAGACCAGGAGGCTGCATGCTTGAAGTGTGGGGAAGGCGTTCATCATTCAATGTTCAGAAGGTCATGTGGCTCATCGGCGAACTAGGATTGCCCCATGAGCACATTCCGGCGGGAGGCGAGTTCGGTCTCAAAGACACCCCCGAATTCCTGGCGATGAACCCGCACGGTCGAATGCCCGTCATCAGGGACAGCGACGGGACGGTCGTCTGGGAGTCACACAGCATCCTCAGGTATCTGGCGGCACGTTATGGCAAGGCAGCATTCTGGAGCGATGACCCTGCACGTCGCTCGCAGATAGACCGCTGGATGGACTGGTCCCAGAGCACGCTGCAACCGGCGTTTCTCACGGGCGTGTTCTGGGGCTTTTACAGAACGCCCGAAGCCCGGCGCGACATGAACGCTGTCGATAAAAACGTGGCCCTCTGTGCGCAATATTTCCAACTGCTTGACCACGTCCTGAGCACGCAGGACTTCCTCGCCGGTCCGCACCTCACGTTGGCAGACATACCCGCCGGCACGAACCTCTACCGCTATTTCAATCTGGATATCCCGCGCCCTCATATTCCCCACGTCGAGGCGTGGTATCAACGGCTGCAAACCCGTGCAGCGTTTAAAGGGCACGTGATGATTCCATTCGGGGAATTGTTCGGGCGGCTGGATTACTAGTCCGAACTGGCAGCCGGGCGGGGCGCTCATTGCGCCAAACAGGAAACGTGCCTCAGACTCCGCGCACAATTTCAGGAGCTAGCCGCATGACGACTGCCAGACACGACTTCACCACTCAACTTCTCATGGACGCCGGTATTAACAGTGGGATGCGCGTGCTGGACGCTGGCTGCGGAATGGGCGACGTGGCCTTTCTGCTAAGCAGCCTCGTCGGGGAGACCGGAGAAGTCGTGGGCATTGATCACGATGACAATGCGCTCGCCACGGCCCGCAACCGTGCGAGTGCCAATCAACAACCTTCGCCTACCTTCATTCAGAGCGGGCTCCTTGACCTCCCGGCATCGGTTGGCACGTTCGACGCCATCGTCGGTCGGCGAGTGCTCATGTATCAGGCGGACACCGTTGCGGCCGTCACGGCGTTGGCAAAGCACCTTCGTCCAGGCGGCGTCATGGTCTTCCAGGAACACGACACCACCTTGGCCCCGGCCAGCGTCGACGCGTTTACTCTGCACCGAAAAGCGCAAGGCTGGTTACAGCAAATGATTGCGCGCGAAGGCGCCGACCTGCACATCGGCTTCAACCTGCACGCCATCTTCACCAAGGCCGGGCTGACCGTCGAAAATGTGCGCGCCGAATGCATCGTGCAAACGCCTGACAGCGCTTACGCCTTGGGCTACATCGTGCGCGCCTGCCTGCCACGCATCATCGCGCTGGGCGTGGCGACAGCAGAAGAAGTCGACATCGAAACCCTGCAACACCGCCTGGACGAAGAACGCACCCAGTCCGAAAGCATCTACATCGGCGACGTCATGTTCGGCGCATGGGCCCGCAAGCCAGGCGCTTGAAAAACACCCACCGCCCCTGTAGGAGCGCGCTTGCCCGCGAAGCGTCCACCCTGACACGCCACCTCCAACCAGCCACCACCTAAACCATCAGCACCTGACCGCGTGATAAAGTGGCCGCGCTCAAAACAGCGGCTTGGTGCTGTCGAGCGCAATAACGCCAGACAACGAATCATCCAGGATGGACGCATGAAACAGATACTGATTGCCGCGCTTTTTCTACTCACCCTTTCGGGGTGCGCGAGTTTGCCGGGCTCCGGCGTTCGGGAAAAAATCTGGTACGCCGAAACAGAGCAGCCGCGAATTGTGCCTTGGCATGCGTATTTGATGTTCGTCGACGACACCCACTTCATCTACTGGCGTACCGTTGAGGACCCCGATGTGGTCCTGAAGAAATTTGACTACTACACCAAAGACAACGGCACCGGCGTGGATACGCCCATCGCGTTCACTCGCACCGGCGACCGTATAACCGCCGAGTCGCGCACCCCGCTCAAAAAACAGAATGGTGAACTCGTCTACACGACCGTGCACACCTTCAATGGACGCTTTATCGGCGACACGCTGGAAATGGATTTCCAGAGAACAACCGTCTGGCCTTCTCGGCCTGCCTTTTCTGAGAGCGTGATTCGATGGTCGATGAAGCGCCTCAGCACCCTGCCAGGCAAATGACGTAAACGTCGGTAGAGACACAAACGCTAAGGCTGGCGAGGAGCAGGGGCAGGGCGCTGATACTTGCAACGCTTGGCCTCTGCTGCTCATGGAACGGCTGATCACGAGAACGAAGATTGCGCAGTCCATGTAGGAG
>NZ_LOHG01000004.1:70404-89425 GCF_022790535.1 Pseudomonas maioricensis | reverse complement strand
CCGAGCTTGCTCGCGATGACGGCCGCCCATCCAGCATCAAACCCAGAGCCATAAGCAAAAGCTGTCGGACTGGCAGGGGGAGCGATCAGCCAGACCTCCGAGGCCCAGGAATGACTATTCGCTTGAGCCTCTAATCCCCCGCTCGACCTCAAGGGCCATCGCAAGCCTGAGTATTCAACGCATAAAACTCATGCAGCTTTGCCTGCAACAGCTGTTTGTCCGGCAATTGCGTTTGATACTCAGCCACCATGGCCGGGGACAGCGAGCGATTCAACGCGGACTCCACCACTTCATCTTCCTTGCTGGCGCACAGCAGTACGCCAATTGCCGGGTTTTCGTGGGGTTTGCGCACGTCACGATCCAGTGCCTCAAGGTAAAAGCCAAGCTTGCCCAGTTACTCCGGTTCGAAACGTCCCACCTTCAACTCAAAGGCCACAAGGCAGTTCAGACCCCGATGGAAAAACAGCAGATCCAGCGCGAAATCGCGGCTGCCTACCTGTACCGGATACTGTGAGCCAACAAAGCAAAAGTCTCGCCCCAGCTCACCGAGAAAATCCTTCAGGCGCTGCACCAATCCTCGATGCAAATCTGCTTCTCCGTGCCCGCTCGGTAAGCCCAGAAACTCGAGCATATAAGCGTCTTTGAAGACGCCGAGGGCGCCGGGATGAATTTGTGACACCGCTGGTGTCACTTTTGCCGGGCTTAGAATACTGCGCTCAAACAAGGCTGTTTTCAGATGCCTTTCCAACTCCCGTTTAGACCACTTCTCCTGAATCGCCATGCGCAAATAAAACTCACGCTCTTCGGCCCGTTTACTTTGGCTGAGGATGATCAGGTTATGGGTCCAGGGTATTTGTCTCAGCAGTGGTGAGACTTTTTCGTCACCCCGATAGGCCTCGTAAAACTGCCGCATACGGAAAAGATTTCGGCTGGTAAAGCCCCGCATCCCAGGCTGACTCCTCGCCAGATACGTCGCCAGTTGAGCAACGACGCCTTCACCCCATTCTGCGTTATCAATCTTGTCGCTGATGTAAGCCCCTACTTGCCAATACAGCTGGATCAACTGCGTATTAACGGTCTGCAGCGTGGTTTGCTTGGCCGAGTTGATCAGTTGCGCGATCTCAGCGAAACCGCTTTGAAGAGAGCCATCAACAGACGCGATTTGCTTGCTCATTTCAGAAGTCCTGCGGGCGAAAAGGACGCGCAAGATAGGGGGCAAAACGCAGCCTGTCGAACAGCCAAAACCGCTGGCAAACCGCTGTCTGGTCACATCGCGGAAGTGGCAGGATTTTCACAAAGGGCCTTGGATCAAGGCTTGTAGCCAAGTAACCAACCGTGGCCTACACCCACGCATGAAACACCCTACGACGCCTCCGAACGATGCTGATAAATAAACCAGCGGTTTCTGATCACGCATAGCGCCCTGTAGGAGTGAGCTTGCTCGCGATGGCGCCCGCCCAGCCACCGCTAAACCAAGGGCCACACCTTGAACCCGTGGGACCGGATTCATCCGGGAAGAGGCCAGCCCAGCCGCCGAAATCCATCACAGACAAACACCCCCCTGTAATAACCACGGTCACGGCAATCACCCTTCTCGCAACAACCTCAACCCCGCCAAACCGCCCGCCACCAGGACAACCGCCCCTTACCCCGCACCGAATCGTCCGGCAACTGCCCATGCGGCAACAACCTCGGCATATCCCGCAACCTGATCCACGGCTCACTGCGCCAGTTCAACAGACACACCGACAACTCCGGCCATTGCAGCAGGCTCAAACTCGGCGCGTTGTCATTGCGCGGCACACCATCCCGCACACAAGGCACCACCTCATTGGTGATCCATCGCCGCAACGCGCGCTTCTCCGCATGACAGTGATACACCAGCATCTCGTAGATACCCGACTCACTCACCATCAACTCCTCCTCAGCCCCGTAATGAGTACCGAGCAACACCACACGACGCTGATCCTCATCCAGCTTGCGCGTCGTGCGCTCATTCAACGGCCAACTCATCAACCGACTGAAATCCCGGGCACAGAACCAGACTTGGGATTCCAGCAGGACCGTGCGTAGCGGGCGGTTGTGGCGGTGGAAGGTGGTGGGGGTGAGGGCTTCGGGGGTGGGTTGCCTGTTTAGGCTTGGAGAGTCGGGGCTGAACATTGTTGTTATCTCTACTTTATTTAGCTTTTTGAGGGCTAAGGCGTCGGGAGTTAAGAAACCTCAAAAGTAGAAAAGGCCGGACGTATTTCCCTTGCGGGTCTTGTATTGGTCCACTCCCGACATAACAGAGATTTTAGGACGTGCAGCCGGGGGCCGCAGGTACAAAAAGCCGCATTTTATCGGGGGCGGGCAGGCCGCTACTTTTGAGTCGCTTTGAGCGTTTCTTAGGCGCGGTGCAAGGGTAGGGGGGGAGGATGGTAGGGGCAAGAGGTAAGTTTGTAGGAGTATTCTGAAAATCGTAGTGGTGCTAATGCTCAACCCTGAGCACTAGCACTAGCACTCCACTTGCACCAAGCGATAACCGGTGGATGTCTTGCAGATCCGACCAGAGAAAACGCGTGAAATGCTGGCTTAGCTTAAAAGCTCTGTAAACTCAGGGGATATAAGAGCGTCGGAGATGTTGAGAATTTTATTGGGATCATCTTTCAGATCTTTTTGTGCAAAGTTTTTTATTTTACCTAGAAGTTCTTTTCCGGGAGTCAAGTTTTCGGCATGTTTATCATACCACTCAGTGACAAGTTTTTTTATTGTGGCCATATCCGGTCTTTGGTCAGAGTTTAAGCCAAGTTCAGGTCGCTCTCTTAATATGAAGTTGTAAAGTTTGTTTTTTGTTTCCTCTTCTAATTCGGCAATAAACTCGAGGTATTTTTTTTGTGCTTCCTGTAGCGGGATATTGTATGTTTTGTGTATGTGATCTGGAGTGCAGAAATAGGATTCTATTTCTTGGCCTGCAGTAATGAATAATATCATGTCTCTTTTTTTGCAGTCTTCGTTTAATTTCAGTATTTCGCGGTCACCATCCACCTTCTGATCTCGGTCAATATGAAGTATTACTTTTGCACTAGGGATTTGTTTGCGAACAAATCCTTCTAGGATTTTAGCAAAGTCAACTTTTTTGCAGCCTTCGTAGGAATGTAGTACGAATTCGCTTTCTTTAAGTCCATTTGCAATTAGAAACTTCTTAAGAAATTCTTTTTTCGATAAGACATCATCTACTTTGTCTTCAGTAACTATGATGTATTTTAAAGATTTTTTAGAGAATAAGTAATCAGCGTCTGCAGCTCCAATATCGAGCAGAATGCTGCTCCCCTTGACATTTTCAAAGGCATTCCCGTCTTGGAAGTGGACGACATTGGCTTTATCCTCTAGCGCCTCCAAAATATATCTGGAGTGAGTTGAGAACACGATCCGCAAGTCAGGGTTTTCATGGGCTCTTCTTGCCAGTTCTGCTGCTAATAATTTCTGCTTAGTTGGGTGGATGTGCGAGTCAGGCTCGTCTAGAAGGATTATCCGAGGGCTGAAGTATTCAATGTATGCAAAAATTTGAATTACTTGTAAAAGGCCGGTTCCAACAGAGTCAAGTGGGAGTTGTAGTGCTTTGTCCATCACAAAGACATATATAAACTCAGAGTTGTTCTCATCGAAGCTCACGGTGACGTCAACGTCATTGTATATGCTGTTGATGGAGTTTCTGAAGGACTTCCATTTTTCTGTATCTTTGCTTATTGCATATAGTATGTTTCTTAGGTAGTTGTTACTATCACCGCGTGTGGCTGACTTCTTGATTGTGATAGTAACTTCGAATTTTTCTTGTGTTGGTACTCCTGCTATCCCAGGCACATAGACGCAGTAGGGTTGTTCGATATTGCTAAGCTTATCACCCAGCTCTCGGCCACTCAAGCTGGTAGTAAAACCGCCATTTTTGCCTCTTGAAATTTTAAGTGTAGAGTTTTTTTCATCTGACAATATAAATTCAATCCAACTACGATTTTCCTTCTTTTGAGACCCTATGAGTCGCTTGCCATGATACAAATATTCAATGTTGTTTGTGGGGGTGTAAAGATATTCGCTGGAATCTAAAGATAATGTTTTTGTACCTTTTCCTGTCCATGTGCCACCTTTTAGCTTTAAAGTTTGGCAGCCTGAGATTGCAAATTGGATCCCCTGTATGAAGCTGCTTTTTCCAGAGTTGTTAGCGCCGATAAAAATATTAAGTGGTGCTAAGGTTACCGTCACGTCGTCGATCTTTTTGAATTTTTTTATCTGGATTTCCATTTTTTTTCCTCGAGTTCCGTTCAGATGCTTAGAGTAATTCGTTGATTAGCGACGAGATAGAGCGGGTTTCGGTGTTTGCCATTGGCGAGCAGGGTCGTGGGGCTAGCTCATGCGTGCATCACCAGTTCTGTAAGATATTTTAGAGGGGGTAGATGATTTCCGGTATTTTGGTACTTTCAACTGAATAGCTAGTATCTCTGACACTCGACCAACATTCTAATTTTTTTGCCCATTCCGAGATCATTTTACCTTTTGCTCCTTCATGTAGAGCTTGGTTCACCTCGTGTGCCCAAATTGCAAGCTGTTGCTGTAATTGTAGTGAAATGGCTTGCTCCTGCCAAATCTTGTTGAAATTAAGATTATCTCCGATTTTTAGAGCTAGTATAGAGACTGTATATACGGTAACGTTACCTTGGAATGCGGGGAATAGTGGTCTAATAACTTTCTGCGCAGTTTTAAATAAAATTGCCTTGGCAATAATTTGCTTGAATGAATTCTGGTCTGGAAGTGTGTTCTCACCTAGTTGCTCTCGCTCATCTAGTTCATCCATGAATGCTTGGAAGTTTTTCTGGCTTCCTAGTCCTACAATATGAGGTTTTTGCTCCCAAGTGAGCAAAAACTTTGCCAAGTCAGGTTTAGTGATTTTACGATAGTTTGGGATTGCTGCCTGCAATTTTTTCTTTTGAATAGGGGTTGAAGCTTCTTTCTCCAGCATTACTTTGTAGCTTCCAGCGGAGCGCTCATAGAACCAACGTCCTACTCCATCAGGGCAATATGTGCGTAATGAAAGCTTTTCAAGCTCGCGGTGAAACGGTTTATTAGCTGAGAGGTCAGACTGCTTGACGACATTCTGGCTATTTGCGTACCGAGATATGTTTGAAATAAGCTCCTCGTCGCCTTCCTGTCCGTTCCTAAGGACAATGATTTTGGCTGGCACTCGAACGCTACCCAAGTCTATTTCCGGATTCTTTTTCTTCGCGAAGTAAATTGACGCGGTTGTTTGTCCGCCATTAACGATTTGCATACCTTGAAGCCACAGAATACCCATTGATCCGTCAGCAGCACGATCCAATTTCGCAGCGTCGGCTACCACGACGATTCCATTGTTGTAGGCCATAAATCGATCAGGATTATTTCGTAGACTGTCACGAATTCCCTTGTTAACACCTTTGCTGTTAACTCCTAAAAATGAGCGTACATTAGCTTCGAGAATGCGAGGGCCATACTTTTCATATAGGAAGCGCAAGGCTTCACCGGGAACCGCTGTTAAAGCATAGTCATATTCGTCATCACCAATACCAGGTACCCATACACTTGGTAGTGCAGTGCCACAGAGATCTTCAAAGTTAACCACGAGTTCATCTCGAGGACGTCCCTGTTGCCAGTGATTAAAGAGCCGTTGAATATCCATAACCTCAAGGCGGACTTGTTTGCCCTCTATATCTTGAGGGGCGTAGTTTCTCGTTTTAACTTGACCATCGGTTATTACGAAAATACGGATACTGTCTAAATCTTTAAAAATCTGCTCTACTTCCGTAACGAGCGGGTAAACTTCATTTGTCTCATCTATTGCCTTGGAGAGTTTTCCTGTTGCGCAAAACTTTAAAAAATGAAGCCCTTGTTTTGCTGATCGACTGATCTCTGTATCTGGGACGCTTTCAAGATTCTCCAAACCTTTGTATAGGCTCACGAAAAGATCAAGACGGTCAGGATTTCCTTGGTCATCTGTCGTATCAGATACAGAGTAACCGCTGATTTTGACTTTGTAGGCTCCGATCATTGCACCGTAGTGGCAAACAGTAGGTTCAAACGATATTCCTTCGTCCGCCATGTGCCTCATTACATGTTCTGTAAATATTGCTTCCGCGGACGCAGGTGCTTCACCAGGCGCAGTGTCCTTCAGTACCTCTTCTCGAATAGATGACTGCGTTTCCTGCAGAAAGTCTACAAGTTCCATCAAATAACTCCAAGTTGCTCGAGCACGTCTGTAAGAGGGTAGTTGTCGGTTGGCGTTAACGCCAAGTCAAGGTCGTACTGGGCTTGGCGGATAGCTGTATGGACACTCGTTCGTATGAGCCTAGGGAAACTTTCATCTACTTGATGCAACCGTATTTCACTGACGGAAAAAATCCGGATGTAGGTACTTGCGTGCATATCAAGGTATCCAACTTGATGAAGCAAGTGCTCAAAAAGCCCAGTTGCTGAGAAATCTGCCATGAAAATGCCTCGCAACTCCGCAACGAGTGAAGGTAGCGTCGTACCATGCTCGTTTAGCGTGAGCCTTAGTGCAGCTATAAACAGTGGCGGGGACTGGGCATCATCCAATTGCTCCAAGGAAGCAATTCTGACTGGAAAGCCTTGCGTTGCCATTGTGGATTTGACTTCGATTGCACCGGTGCCTAATTCGAAGTCGTGAAGTCCGTCAAGCGGGCCTTTCCATCCATTGATCGCAGAAAAAAATGGCAATCCTTCGTCAAGCAGCTTCCTAAGAAAAAGTAGCTCTCCTACGAGTCCCTGTTCTGCCTCGAGAGTCAGGCCCGCGCGACCTCTTCTCATAAACTCTTGCCAACCGCGAACTCTGCCGAGAAGTGTCTGATAGGCAGCATGTTCAGAGTTTTCAATAGCTGCGCTCAATCGAGTGCACACATCTACTACCACTGCGGCAAACAGCTCAAGGCTTCCTGCTGGTTGGCGAATGATGGCAAGCCACTGATGCTCGCCTAGCGTTTCGCCAAGGTTCACCCGTTCGATACGGAACCCTTGCCCTTGAGGCAACTGTGAAGTGGGCGCTATCTTAGTTTCTGAAAAGCCAATAAGAACAGTCTCTTCATTTCCAGGAGCGTGTCTAGCAGCCTTCACCTTTACGGTGTTTTTTTGGAAGAGGTCAATAGTTCTCCATCCCGGTGAAGAAGCATCTCCGGAAAGGGCCCTCCACGTGCTCAGCAAATCTGTACTACTCAGCGCCGCCATATTGCTGCTCCCATAGTAAGTTCGTAACGACATACGGCACCGACTTGCCCGCCTTACTGGAGGGGAAGCTTATAGCAAAGGCAACTATAGGCCTTTCTACTTCTGAAACTTTAGATTCTATAGGGTCCAGAAGGGACAGCAGTAGAAGCCCTTTTTCAGGGTGAGGTTTAACGTTATCTGCTCCGAGGCCTCGTATCCTCCTGATCCACGGACCACTTGGCACATCTGGCAGAGTTTGACCTCTTGAACGGGTAGGGTCAGGTTTCCAATTTTTTTGAGTTAATTCAAGGGCTGCGTTCCACGATTGCTCATCAAGGTCTAGAGCTTCATCCTTAGGAGAAAGGAGGCGACCTATCGAGTACTTATCATCCGCATCAGGAGACTTATTATTACGTTGCGTTCTTTTTACCGGAATACCGGATACATCTTCCGCCCGCTCAGAAACTCCCCCGCCGACTATTGCAACCGTCCAAGTTGTAAGCTCGTTGGAGCGAGCCATCTCTTCAATGAAGTCCGCAAGAAGGTCACTCCTCACTTTTCGGGAGTCTGGATGCGTTTTATATCCTCTCAGAAAGTCAATTATGTGTGTCGCCTCGACTCCAGTCCAACTTACACCGCTCCAGTTATCCAGTCGACCATTGCGGCTCTGTGATGGGATTGGAGACGATACACCCATAGCTGCTACAAGGGATGTAAATGCTTCAAGGTTTTGGTCGATCTTGGTCTTGTTTTTGAAGAAGCTAACGGTTTCTACAATATCTCCACTGAAAGATAGATACAGAGTCTTGGCTGTCCGCATCTTCAGTGGAGAAGTAACCAACAGGACTGGGTGTGACACAACTTTTAAACCATAGTCGCGAGGCGTAAGCCCGCTGTCCATCATGAAGTCGAATTCGGCTCTAAGTTCTTCCGCAGCGTCGGCAATATGCTCAAACCACTCAACCAAATCCGGAGTCGTGTAGAGTCGACACAAGTCCAGATAGCCAGGTCGATAGCCAAACCAGCGTCCCATCTGCATCAGAGTGTCATACATTTTGGAGGCTCGAAGAAAATAGCTGACGCATAGGCCTTCAAGGGTCAAGCCTCGAGCTAGCTTGTCGCCGCCTATTGCAATAACTTTTAACCCGGTAGCGCTGTCGGCGTAGTCTAATGCATCCTTCGCTGTACCATTGATCATGCGTACATCAATCTGATCTAGGACATCCGGTAATGCGTGCTCTATCTTAAGCCAGTCGATAACTATCCCATCAGACTGTTCAGAAAACTGCTCCTCTAAGCTGTCACTGGTCGCAAGGAAGTCTCTGTCCCAGAGGTTACGCAATTCGCTGAGAATTTCGGCATGATCGATCCTTCTCCTAAGTCTTTGTCTCATCTGCATGACATAGTTTCGGACTTCCCCATGTACATGCTGCTGAACCAAGTTGAAACGTGTGACATGTACAAGCATAGATGTATGCTCTGCTCCCTGTCCTCGCAACTGGCGAATTACACAAGCCAATATAAACGCCTGAATAGCTTCAACTAACGAAGGAGGCATATCATCCGAGGGCACATAGCTGCTTTTATGACCGACAGGCATCCAACCGCTTTTCCCATCTTTTGAACAGTGATCCGAGACCGGCCTCACAAGATCTAGTGCGCCGACACGGCCATTTTCCCCTGCCAGCCCAAAAACCCTCGATGGCCCTACATAGCTGGACGGTGCTGAAAGATTTGTAATAAAAGCCGCCGGGAAAAGGTCAGGACCTTCTTTGGTCGTTTCACCTTGTTCATGAATATAAATATTCGCAAACGGAGTAGCAGTGTAGCCGACATAAGCCTTTCTTGAGAATGAGTGCAATATCTGGCGGATAAGGCTGTTTATTGCAGTTGGCGCATGTTCGAGATCAGGCTGCCCTTTATCATCTACAACCTTTTCGCCTGTATCGACAGAGGCATGGTCTGCTTCGTCATCAATTATTAGTAATGGTAGGTGCGTGACTAATGGGCGGCCAGTCTCCGGGTCTGTAGTTTCTGCCACATGCTTATGAATCCACTTCAGTAATCGCTGCAATACCGTTTTGTTTTTCTTGACCACAAATAACCAAGGTTTTTGTTCTGGTGAGACGCCAAGATTTTTTACGAATTTTGTGTTGAAGTCGCCTGTTTCTGTCCTATTGGTTACATACTGCGGACGTAATGCAGGTGAGGGGTCGATTTTCCCTACTCCGATTGATACGTTACCTTCTCCTTCAATGGGGCTAGTCTGGTAACCGAGAAAACCTTCATCCAATCGCATTTGCGTCTGAGAGCGCAGGTTGTTGTGGAGGCCAGCTAGCACAATAATGATCTTGTATCCGGCATCAGCTGCTTTGCAAATGAGGCCCGTGTAGTTTCCGGTCTTACCCGACTGGACGTGACCGACTACCATGCCCCTACGGTCCCATGAGCCTTCGCGTTTAGGGTCCTCTAGCATGGAAAGGATGTTGTCAGTAGTCTCGTCAAGTGCTTCCACAGCACTCCACGGTAGTTTTTGCTCTTGCCATTCCCGGTAGCGGCGCCAATATCGCCATTCCTTCTTCGCCTCGCTCGTGAGCCAAGGAATATGTCCAGCCATATCTACAAGAGATGATTCTTTACCGACCCATATACTAAATCGTCTAATGAGCTCGTCGGTGACTGCGTCACGATCTAGACCCTCACCCTTGTTGGGCATTATTTTCAGCACCATATCGATTTTTTGCGAAATGAGTGCAGGGGTGATGGCTGACTTGTCCTGTTCGTCCACCAGCATTTCTTGGACGATCTTGACCACGCTCCATTTGTTGTCATCGGACATTTGTCACTACTCCTTTAAGTTGTCAGGCAGGGCATCTACCAACGAAGGGAACGCGTGGAACGGCTCTGTCACTCGAAGTTGCTGCCTAGCTGAAGAGGCCGAATACCCCTTCTTCTCGATCATGCTGCGGTACATGATCATCAGAATCTCATTAACCTCAGCAGCCTGGGTTTTTTCAAAACCGGTGCGGGGGGTATCTTTATTTTCTGCTGTGTCGATCCATATCCGCTGGACCGGCACCGTTTCTTCAATTACTCGAAGCATTGCTTTGATTTGCGGTAGCAACACTCCAGCATCATCCAGAATATTTCTCACTGCTGGGTGGTCTGTGTCTATCCTATATCTTATGCCGCTAGCAAGCCGCTCGACTTTCCAAGCTTCGGCCACCTGTTTGTTACCTAGCATCACGGGCCTGCCTCTGTGAGCAAATGCTCGTCGTGCACGCGTGCGTGTTGCCTCGGCTAGACGGGTTAGCCAATCTCTTAGGTATACCGGAGGTCTAGCGGTAGACTTCCGAATATCTATTTTCCAGTCCGTATCCGTGTCGTTGGGTATATCTAGACGAATTCTTGCAAGTCGGTGTGCTTCGTCCTTTGTCCATGACCTACCTGTTCCTAGACCAAGCCAACTACCAGCAACTAGTAGTCGCTCGTTGCGGTACACATAGAATCCTTGTTGTGCCGTCCAGCCTTCCGGGCCGCTTAGATCTTCAAAATCCTCTGTGGACAGCATGTCCTTATGCGGTAGGACATGGCATTCGGCTTCAATATTTTTAATCGAAGGGTGCTTAAATACCGGAGGGTTGTAGGGTTTTCCGGGATGGTCCTCCATAAACGGGTCCCATGGTCTAACTGGTCGGTCATTTAGCAGGATTTTCAGACGAGGCCGGTTGCCTTCAAGGTATCGATGGAAGACCATTCCTAGATGCTGTTCGACCTTATCGGATAGATTCAAAAAATCCTGAACTGTGCTCCCAGGGGTAATAATCCGATCCATGGTTTCCCACAAGACTAAAGTGCCTTGGCCTGATTTGGAAAGCTGCTCTAAATATCCTTCCGACTTTGGATGGGGGCCTTCCAAAAGGTGCCATCCACCATCAGAGCTATTTGCTAGATAATCCAGATCCCAGCGCAAGGACTGCATGCCGTCGGTGCCGATTGTTGCCACTGTGAGCCTACGACACTGTGAAAAAGATGCGGTCTTCAATCCGAGTCCGAAGCGTCCAAGATCAGACTCGGATCTCTCTTCCAGCGGGTTACGCTCACCCAAACGCATTGCCAAATCGAGGCCGGCCGCCGACATTCCAACTCCATTATCCAAGCAGGTAATTCTTCCGTTGGAGTCTGCCCAGACGAACTCGATTCTGACTTCTGAGGCGCCCGCTGAAATACTGTTGTCAATAATGTCGGCCAAGGCAGTCTGAGTGTTGTAGCCGAGCCCGCGCAATGCTTCAACCATTGCGCTAGCCTTGGGTGGAGCATTTCGACTTTTGAATATGGCTGACAAATTGACGCTCCCTGTCGAGTGTGCATTGGTGAGATCGGCTTTATTTAGCCTTTCTTCCACTTCTAATTATTCCAGCGACGATATCTGCGATCTGCCTCGCTAAGAGGGGAGGGACCGCATTGCCGACCTGATGAAACTGCTGTGTTCGGTTACCTAAGAAGAAGTAATTATCTGGAAACGTTTGCAGGCGCGCCGCCTCTCGGACTGTCAAACTTCGGCATTGCCTAGGGTCGTAGTGAATAAAGTAGTGACCATCCTTCGCGATATGACTAGTAATCGTTGTTGACGGAATGCCTGCCCTTTGTACGCGAAAACGGTCGCTGAATTTTCCAGTTGTCCAATTTTTGTGTTCTGGGGCTAAACCAGGAAGATCAAAATCATGATGCCCTTTAGGTGAGTTTTTGTATGTGTCGGCAAAAGCCGCAGCATATACGTACCTACGGAGGTCGGAACTCATATGGCCCCTAGCTTCATGATTGAGCCAGTACTTGAGCTTTGGGTCGAGTAACCAGCTGTCGAGATGGGTTCGAGTCACGCCATTTGAGGAGCGTTTTTTCAGGACCCGCAATCCTCCGGAGTTCATATCACCGCTGTCGTAGCTGCTAGCCAAAATACCCAGCTTAGTCGCTAAACTAAGCCTCTCGGGCTCATTCTCAACTTGAAGAAGGCACTCCCTGCTTAAATCTTTCAAATGCTCACGTATAACCTGCGCCCACGAATCTGGTGAGTCTTTCATTTTAGTCAGCGTGCTTCGAAGTGGAGGCAGACACCCTATGACTTGGTCTATTGATGGCCCTGAAGCGGTGGAAAGCTTATGGTTTCCAATAGCATCTGAATATTCTTCGGACACACCTAGCAGTATCACCCGGTGCCGGGCTTGGGGAACTCCATATGCCTCTGCTCGAATAATGTAGTTGCTCGGGGTGATGCTGTCTGGCGGCGACCCACTTTCATACACATCGTCGGCTACGAGAGAGCAAATCCGGTATTTGGGGCCAGTGCTGCTTTCTCCTAAGGCTGCATCCGGGTCCGCAAGATCTCGCAGGATTTGAGGGAACATCTGTTCCCCACCAACCTGTGATGAAAGAATCCCTTTCACGTTCTCCATTACGAACACTGCAGGCCGCTTTTTTTGGATGATCCGTAGGTATTCCCTATATAGGAAGTGACGATGGTCATTTTCTGCCAAGTAGTCCGCTTTCCCTCGATTCCTGGCTCGCCCTACGATTGAATAGGCTTGGCACGGCGGACCGCCAATCAGCACCCAAGGTTTGGTTTCATCCAGACGGTTTGCTAGTATTTTGTCGAGCCGGATATTTCCTCCCTCAGTACCAAGCTCCAGCAGTTGCGCTTCGTTATCGGCATGCTTCCAAGCTTCTAGGCTTCTAGGTGTGTATGGCTCTGCCACATTTGCCGTTTCACAGAAGTTGTAATAGTCCTCCAAGGCTTCTGCCTGTTCATTTTTTAGCAATCTATAGAAGGCCCGGAGTCTCAGCGTTGAGCGCGCGGAAGCCTCCATCTCGGCAGATACCTTGATATCGAAGGTCGTACCGTGATCGTCCGAGTGAGAAGAGAATCCCTCTCCAAGTCCACCAGGGCCCGCAAAGAGATCTACAACTTGGATAGAATTGCTACGACTCATGAAACCACGCTGTTTTGAGGAAATACGAAATGGACGTTGTTGATCGGGCCACGAGATCCCGCATGATGTCTGGCATCAGAGGGAAGGACACGAAGCCTGAACTGATAGTCAGAAGTTTTTTGCACGCCCAAGGCTACAGATTTCGGCTTCACCGTAAGGATTTGCCTGGAAAACCGGACATTGTACTGCCTCGACTGAAGGTCTGTATTTTTGTACACGGATGTTTTTGGCATCGCCACGTTGGCTGCAGATACGCTGTCATGCCCAAGTCGCGTGTAGATTTCTGGACTGAGAAACTCGAAGCCAATGTCGATCGGGATCGGAAAACTTTGGAAAACTTGGATAGGTGTGGGTGGAATGTTTTTATAGTTTGGGAGTGTGAACTCAAAAAGCCGGAAGTGACGTTGCCCAGGCTGCTTTTGCGTCTGAAAGAAATCGAGCATCAGCTGATGAGCTAACGAGCGTCTCTGCGAGATCACGAGACCTCATCCAATGCAGAAAGCAGGTTTGGCACCCATGAGTGGCAAACCCATCCGCCTGAGGAATTCCTGTTCAAATAATGGCGCAGGGAGCCGGAGAGTAGCTTGTTGATATCGGAAATTGCATAACCTAGTACCAACTCGGCATGCGCTGATCGGTCCCCCGGATTGTCCACAAAATATCTCAGCACATCCAAAGCCGTTTCGCCAAGTTTTGCAGTTCGCTCCATGAGGACGTTTTCAACACGCGATATCGCGTTGGGCTGTTGTGTTATCAACCGATCATCGATCCAATCGAAATCTTCAAGTGGTCCAGCAAGGTCAGGAGCCCGTGCGCCCCCTTCGATGGGACGATAGCTACAGAGCGCTTCTTGGGTACGTTTTGCCGCTTCTCTTAGATGTTGGTCGTTTATCTTTGGAGTTTGTATTTCGTCGGCGGACTCCCAGCCCCAGTCATCGTCACCCTCGTTTTCGGGGATCAAACCTAGTGCGATTTCCTGCTCCAAATTATCTCCATTCGGGACCAGATCAGTATCGTTGTCTGAAGCTTCATTGCCCTCAATAAGGTGCGATAGTAGTAACCTGTATAGCCGTTCGGATTCCTTTCTTTCTCGCAGAAAATCGACAAGCAAAGCACGTGCTTCTTGCTCTAAGCCTAAGCATGTCAGCGAAGATATCGAGCTCAAGATTCCTGAAGGTAACTCTTCTCGGAAACGAATTTGGAGAAGGTCCGAACAAGCATTTATTTGAGTAGGAAGCGGCGAGGGCAATAGAGAGGTGACGAGTGTTGTCCAATCCTCCCAAACGGCGTCTTGGGTGAGGGGGACTACATCGTCTACTGTGCCGATTTCGATGCAGCCGTTCTTAACAGGCCACAGCAGTTTTCTATATGTAATGGCAGGCTGACCGCCTTCCGTTCTGAGAGGGCGGGTGATGCGGTCAATTTCCAAGCCGCAAGACATCACTCTTACTGTCACTTCCATATCCCTATCGCCTAGCGGGTAAGAGCGTTACGTTTCATGTTTTAGTGCTGGCTACATGCTACATGATGCGCGGTAAAGCCGCATCGAAAACACTGATAGCGTACTCCGATTTGGACAGTTACCAGAGGGGTTAACGACTGAAAATCGTTAGGCATCCTCGGTCAGACTAGAGAGATAACTTTTGGGTTGAGGATTGCATCGCGAACAAGCTCGCTCCTACCGAGGTCGGGGGCGAGGCCATTTTTCACAGGTCATAAAAAAGCCAGAAGCATACGCTTCTGGCATTTTCATTTTCAAATCATGGCTAGGAGCCGCGATTATCAATCCTAGCTCAACGCCCCACCAGTCTGATACTCAATAACCCGCGTCTCGAAGAAATTCTTCTCTTTCTTCAAGCCCATGATCTCGCTCATCCATGAGAATGGGTTGGTGGTGCCTGGGTACTCTCCTTTCAAACCCATCTGGCTCAGGCAACGGTTGGCGATGAATTTGAGGTAGCCCTCCATCATCGCGGCGTTTCATGCCCAGTACGCGGCGCGGGATGGTGTCGCGTGCGTATTCGATTTCCAGCTGGATGCCTCGCAGGATCATCTGGCTGGTTTCTTCCTTCATCTCGGTGTGCCCAATCTTATTCACGGCTTCAATCGTTCGTCTTCCTGTAGCGTCCAGGTGCTTACGGCCCGCTATATTGCCGATTTATGGTGCCGGTGGCTGTATCAGTGACGTTGGTTTTTGCCAACTTGTCCGCGCCGGGCAAAGTGGCAATCATGCTCACCATCTTGCGAACCAGGCCTTAACCTCTCTTCATCGGAAGTACCGAGGCGTATGTAAACGGCGACCTACACTTGGTCAGGCACGCCGCATGGATACGCGGCGAATCGGTTCCTCGACTGCTGACGAATAGACGCTCATGAAGACGTTGAAATTGATCACGCTTGGGATGGTGTTGGCGGTTGTGAGTGTTTGCGCCGAAGCATACGAATCTGATTTCCACTTTGGCCTGACGTGGTGGCTGGCGAAGCAAGCGGGGTTTGACGCCCGGCAAAGTCAGGAGATCGCGCGGCAGAATGAGTTGACGGACACCGGGATGCTTGATGCCAAGCACGCAATGGTATGGGGGCTTTGCATCTGGCGTGATACCGAATACAGCACCAACACCAGGGCGATGCATTTTAGGTCAAAGCAAAAACCTCCCGCTGATCCTGCAGAGCGTCGGGTTACTGAAGATGCTGTTTATGCTGAGGCGCAAGCAAGAAGCATTATCTATCTGCCCCATCACGAGGATCCTGAAACTCAAGGCTTGTTTGGGCAGGCGCTCCATGGCAGACAGGACGCTTATTCTCATGCCGGACAAAGCAACACGTTCGCACCGCTGTGCCCCAGTCTGTGGTTCTGGTCGCACCCGATTGATAAGGGCGGCGTGTTCTCCCACGACGCAGATCGCACTTTCATGGCTCCGGACAAATGTGAGCGAGCAGCTTTAAAAACCTACGATCTCTTGTTGCAGTTTCGCGCGCCGCTTTCGCTCGGCAGCACAGCTAGAAAACCCGAGCAGATCAGTGCTCCGGTCAAAGGTTTTTGCAGGGCGAAGACCAAGTTTGAGAAGGCACGTTGGTTCAAGGAACAGGGTGTGCCTCAGGGTGAGGCCATCGCGAAGAATACTAGCCTTGAAGATGGTGGCGGCCGTTTCTTCACTGCAGCCCGCATGGATTTACGCCCAGATGCTCCCTCAATTAATACGCTCCAAGCGGATGTTCCTGAGTACGAAGATCAGGAGCCCGGCTGGTTGCCGCCCATTGAAATTGATGTGAAGGTCAAAGAATTCTTGATGAATGCATCACTGGGTAGCACGCCTGAGGCGCAAGCGTTCTCTCAGCAATTTCTCAAGGCATGGCTCACCTCGCCGCCAGAAAAACTGAGGGCAACCATTGAGCCGTATTGGGGTAAGAAAATTTCAAGTGAAAGGGATGCGGACCTCATTCGATTGCTGCGTCTGCGATTGAAAGACCAAGGCCAATCCGGGCAAACGAGGTTCGACTCAGGCATCGTAAACCCTGACGAGTACGTGACTTTCAATAACGATAACTGGAGTGCTGCGCTAGTACCCGTCCGGGGTTCGAAAGCCCCTGCGCTGGTGGGGGAGAGAGGGAAGAGTATTGTCGTGATTGCGATTCTTCGAAACGCCCCTAACGAAGTGTTGGTTATAGAGATTTCCCCGGACTACGAATCAGTGAACATACAGAGCCTGATTTTCCATTAAGTTGCGGAGGCTCGGTTGGTGGATAAACAGCTCGCGATAAGAGGGGGAGTCTGGCTTAGGAAGCCTGATCTTTCGCGGGCGAGCCTCGCTCCAACGGATTCTCTATAGCTGGCGTATTGCGCAATAAAGAAAGGGCCACCTTCTCAGGCAGCCCTTTCATTTGAAGCTTGTCAGCCAGGGATCAAATCAATCCCAGCTCAACGCCCCACCAGTCTGATACTCAATAACCCGAGTCTCGAAGAAGTTCTTCTCTTTCTTCAAGTCCATGATTTCGCTCATCCATGGGAATGGGTTGGTGGTGCCTGGGTACTCTTCTTTCAAACCAATCTGGCTCAGGCGACGGTTGGCGATGAATTTGAGGTAGTCCTCCATCATCGCTGCGTTCATGCCCAGTACGCCGCGCGGCATGGTGTCGCGTGCGTATTCGATTTCCAGCTGGGTGCCTTGCAGGATCATCTGGCTGGCTTCTTCCTTCATTTCGGCGTCCCACAGGTGTGGGTTTTCGATTTTGATCTGGTTGATCACGTCGATGCCGAAGTTCAGGTGCATGGATTCGTCGCGCAGGATGTATTGGAACTGCTCGGCGACGCCGGTCATTTTGTTGCGACGGCCCATGGACAGGATCTGCGTGAAGCCGCAGTAGAAGAAGATGCCTTCCAGTACGCAGTAGTAGGCGATCAGGTTGCGCAGCAGTTCTTTGTCGGTTTCGACGGTGCCGGTTTCGAACTTCGGATCGGAGATCGAACGGGTGTATTTCAGGCCCCAGGCGGCTTTTTTCGCGACCGATGGGATCTCGTGGTACATGTTGAAGATCTCGCCTTCATCCATGGCCAGCGATTCGATGCAGTACTGGTAAGCGTGGGTGTGGATCGCTTCTTCGAAGGCCTGGCGCAGGATGTACTGGCGGCACTCCGGGTTGGTGATCAAACGGTACACGGCCAGTACCAGGTTGTTGGCAACCAGGGAGTCGGCGGTGGAGAAGAAGCCCAGGTTGCGCATGACGATGCGGCGCTCGTCGTCGGTCAGGCCTTGTGGGTCTTTCCACAGGGCGATGTCGGCGGTCATGTTTACTTCTTGCGGCATCCAGTGGTTTGCGCAACCGTCCAGGTACTTCTGCCAGGCCCAGTCGTACTTGAACGGCACGAGCTGGTTAAGGTCGGCGCGGCAGTTGATCATCATTTTTTCGTCAACGGCAACGCGGGCGCTGGCGCCTTCGAGTTCAGCCAGGCCTTCGGCGACGTCCAGTGCGTCCAGTGCTTTTTTGGCACGGATCAGGGCAGGGGAGTCTTTCTCGGTAACGGCGCGAGCTTCGGTGGCTGCGGCGCCACCGGCGCTGTCGAGGCGGTCCATGTTGGCTTCGTTAGCGTGACCGGCGTTGGTTGCTTTGGTGGCTACTTCGCCGTCTTCTTTATCGAATTCGTCCCAGCTCAGCATGGTGGAAGCTCCTGAATTTCAAAGGATGTAGTGCCTGCGTCGAGTGGATGACGCTGGCAACGGAATTTTCGGGTATTACTCAGGATCGACCTGATTGTGGTGCAGTGGATCGATCAGTGGATTTGCTGCCGCGGCTGTGGGCCTTACAGGCGAACAAAACGGGGACTCAAGGTGGCTTTCAGGCAAGACAGCATTGCGTGTGCAAAGGGTCATTTGAGTACCTTGGAGCGAGCGCGGGATTATACAGATTTCGCCCGACACTTGTTCATCCGTGACTGCGTTTGAGGAAGGATTTTCGCTTTTTTCTTTTGCATTTGCGGGTTCATTCTCAGCGGAGAAAGTATGGCCGTAAATGCGGCGGAAATCCCTTATGTAGTGTTTTTAATATTTCGAAACACAGCATATAGGTCATGAGGGTGTCCGGCAATGTGTCGTTGCGACGCATTTGCGGTATGGGATTCTGGCTTGACGGGGGTCAATGTTTCTCTATGCCTTGGATACCGGGGGTTGTGGCGGGGAGTGGCTGTGCGGTGGGGATTTTCAGGTGACCAACGGTTGGTGTGGTGGTGGGCGACCGGGTGGTGTTTGGCTGAGGTTTACTGTGGCTGTACGGGCGGCTCGCGAACAAGTTCGCTCCTACCGTTTGGTGCTTAC
>NZ_LOHG01000004.1:50001-69514 GCF_022790535.1 Pseudomonas maioricensis | reverse complement strand
CGCGGTTTGGAGTGATACCGCGTCATCGTTCTTCGCGGGCAAGCCTCGCTCCAACATGGTTTGGGGGGGGCGGGCATTGTGGGAGCTGAGCTTGCTCGCGATGGGGGCGCTGCAGTTTGGAGTCATACCGCATTATCGTTTATCGCGGGCAAGCCCGGCTCCCACAGGGGGCGTGCCGGGGCGGACTTGGGTTAGCCGACTTTGAAGAACGCCACTTTCTGGGTGAGGCGGTCTGCCAGTTTTGCCAGTTCCTGGCTTGCGGTGGCCACTTGTTTTGAGCCGGTTGCCGATTGCACGGTTGAGCCGTGGATGCGGTTGATGTTGATGGCCACTTCTTCGGCCACGCTGTTTTGCTGCACCGATGCGCTGGCGATTTGTGCGTTCATGCGGTTGATGGCGCCTACTTCCTGACTGATCTTGGAAAGCGCGCCTTGTGCGTTGCGGGTTTGTTCGACGGTGCGGCCGACCAGCTCGCAGTTGTCACGCATGGTTTGCGCGGCGGTTTCAGTGCCGTTTTGCAGGGTGCTGATCATTTCCCGTATGTCTTGGGTCGAGCGCTGGGTGCGGTTTGCCAGCGAGCGTACTTCATCGGCGACCACCGCAAAGCCTCGGCCGTGCTCACCCGCCCGCGCTGCTTCAATGGCTGCGTTGAGGGCCAGCAGATTGGTTTGGGTAGCGATGGAGTTGATGACGTCGATCACGCTCTCAATCTCTTCGCTTTGTTTGGATACCCGCTCCACGGTCAGGGTGGTTTCCGCCAGTGAGGTGGCCAGGTGTTCGATCGCCAGGGTGGTGTCGGCGACCAACTGATTACCGCTGACCACTTCGCCATCGGCCAAACGCGTTGCGTCAGCGGCTTGAGACGCGTAACCGGTGACTTCGTTGACGGTGGCTGCCATTTGCGTGATGGCGGTGGCGACTTGCTCGGCTTCACGGGTTTGCAGGTTGATCTGGTCGTTGTTGGTGATCGACGTGGCGGACAGGAGCGTGGACGACTGATTCACTTCCTGGGCGGCCATGCGCACTTGGGTGATGGTGTCGGCCAGGCGGCTGAGGGCTGTTTTCAGTACACCCATGACGCTGTCGGGGTAGGGCGTGACGATGCTTTGTTGCAGGTCGCCCGCGGCCAGACGCTGAATGGCTTGAGCCACTTCGGTGGGTTCTGCGCCAAGAGTGGATTTGACGAAGCGGATGATGATGACCGACAGGAAGACGCTCAGCAGCAGGGCCACGCCGGTCGCCAGCAACATCAAACCGCGAAACTGGCTGGCGGTGGTTTGCACTTCATTGAGCTGCGATTTGATTGACGCTTCTTCGTAGTCGATCAAGGCGTTGATGCGCTTGAGCCACTCGCTGTAGTCGGCGGATATCTGATTGAGCAGTAAAGCCTGGGAGCCCGCAATGTCGCCGCTGCGCCGCAGGCTGATCAGTTTATCGGTGGAGGCGAGGGTGCGCTGTTCGATGTCTTTGATGGCACGCAGCATCGATTGCTCTTGCGGGCTGACAGTGTTGCTTGCGTACAACTGGTCCAACGGGGCCGCCGAGTCGACGTAGTCTTTTTGCAGGCGGCTGACTTCAGCGAGGTGGGTTTCAAGATCACGATCATTATTGACCAGCACGGCATCGCGAATGGCGATCGCGCGGTTGTGAACGCTGCCCCGGAAGTTGATGGCGTAGCGTTGCACTTTGGCGGCGTTGTCGCTGACGTCTTCGAGGGTCGAGTCAATGAACCCAACCCGTTGGATACCCACGGCGGTAATCAATACAAGCAGCGAAACAACGGCGGCAAAGCCCAGGCCGATGCGGGACGCGAGGGAGATCGGGTTTTTCATGAGGTGAACTCGTGGGGAAACAAACTGCTGAAGCGCGCTGGTATCAATGCGCCATCTGTTGCGGGTAGCGGGAAGATATCCTCACGTGGCATTGGCGCCCAATTGAGGGTGGCTACGGGATGGATAGTGTCATGCTATCGGATTTTCTAACCCATTCATTTGAATGGATGCGGGCGTTTTTACGACGGTATCGAAGCGAACGCTTTCATTTGCCGAGCATTGAATCTGTAGGAGCTCACCGAGGTTACGAGGCCAGCGATTGCGGTATGCCTGACACACCGCCATCGCTGGCCTCGTAACCTCGGTGAGCTCCTACAGGATTGGGTTTTATCTGGACGGACCTGCGGTGTCAGGTTTGTTTGTTGTGATAGGTGTTGAGCACGTCTTCGCGAGTCGGAAGAGGGCGGGCGATATCGAGCGGGGTGGTGTTGAAGTCTGACAGGCGTAGGCTTGCTACATAGTTGGATCTGCGGGTTTTGGCGCAGTAGGCTTTTTTTGCAGCGAGGGAGAGGGTTGTCACGCGGGCGACCTATAGAGGTAGCGGTTTGGCGGGGTGAAGCCGGGAGGGTTTGAGGCTCCCGGTTTGTATTTCGGTAGTTACAGCGGGGTGACCTTATCGCGGGCAAGCCTCGCTCCCACAAGGAATATCATTCCAGAGGGAGAGCGAGGCAGCCTTCAAGATTGCCTTATTGGCAAGCTTCGCAATCCGGCTCGTCAATGGCACAGGCTTTTGGCACTGGTGCCGGGCCGGCCGGTGCAGCTTCGGTTGGACGTGGGGCGGCGATTGCCGAGTCGTCCGGGCCGTGGCCGCCGCTCGATACTGCGTTGAGCTTGCCGGTGTTGACGGTGGACTTCTCGGTGCTGGTCGCGGCCAGGGCACGGAGGTAGTAAGTGGTTTTCAGACCACGGTACCAGGCCATGCGGTAGGTCACGTCCAGCTTCTTGCCCGATGCGCCAGCGATGTACAGGTTCAGGGACTGAGCCTGGTCGATCCACTTCTGACGACGGCTTGCTGCGTCAACAATCCACTTGGTGTCGACTTCGAACGCGGTGGCGTACAGGTCTTTGAGTTCCTGCGGGATGCGCTCGATCTGCTGTACCGAACCGTCGTAGTACTTCAGGTCGTTGATCATGACCGAGTCCCACAGGTCGCGGGCTTTGAGGTCGCGGACCAGGTACGGGTTGATCACGGTGAATTCGCCCGAGAGGTTCGATTTCACGTACAGGTTCTGGTAAGTCGGTTCGATCGACTGCGATACGCCGGTGATGTTGGCGATGGTCGCGGTCGGTGCGATGGCCATGATGTTGGAGTTACGAATACCTTTCTGTACACGGGCACGTACTGGCGCCCAGTCCAGGGTTTCGTTCAGGTCAACGTCGATGTACTTCTGGCCACGCTGCTCGATCAGGATCTGTTGCGAATCCAGCGGCAGTACGCCTTTGGACCACAGCGAACCCTGGAACGTCTCGTAGGCACCGCGCTCGTCGGCCAGGTCGCAAGACGCCTGGATCGCGTAGTAGCTGACAGCTTCCATCGAACGGTCGGCGAACTCGACAGCCGCATCGGAACCGTAAGGGATGTGCTGCAGATACAGCGCGTCCTGGAAGCCCATGATGCCCAAGCCAACTGGACGGTGACGGAAGTTGGAGTTCTTCGCTTGTGGCACCGAGTAGTAGTTGATGTCGATCACGTTATCGAGCATGCGAACAGCTACGTCGATGGTGCGCTTGAGCTTGTCGGTGTCCAGTTTGCCGTTGACGATGTGGTTCGGCAGGTTGATCGAGCCCAGGTTGCAGACCGCGATCTCGTCCTTGTTGGTGTTCAGGGTGATCTCGGTGCACAGGTTCGAGCTGTGAACCACGCCCACGTGCTGCTGCGGGCTACGCAGGTTGCACGGGTCTTTGAAGGTCAGCCATGGGTGGCCGGTTTCGAACAGCATCGAGAGCATCTTGCGCCACAGGTCTTTGGCCTGGATGGTCTTGAACAGCTTGATCTTGCCTGGGTATTCGCTCAGGGCTTCGTAGTACTCGTAACGCTCTTCGAAGGCTTTACCGGTCAGGTCGTGCAGGTCCGGTACTTCGGATGGCGAGAACAGGGTCCATTTGCCGTCATCGAAGACACGCTTCATGAACAGGTCAGGGATCCAGTTGGCAGTGTTCATGTCGTGGGTACGACGACGGTCATCACCGGTGTTCTTGCGCAGCTCGATGAACTCTTCGATGTCCATGTGCCAGGTTTCCAGGTAAGCACACACAGCGCCTTTGCGCTTGCCACCCTGGTTAACGGCTACGGCGGTGTCGTTGACGACTTTCAGGAACGGTACAACGCCCTGGGATTTGCCGTTGGTGCCTTTGATGTACGAGCCCAGCGCACGAACCGGTGTCCAGTCGTTGCCCAGACCGCCTGCGAATTTGGACAGCATGGCGTTGTCGTGGATGGCGTGGTAAATGCCCGACAGGTCATCCGGAACGGTGGTCAGGTAGCAGCTGGACAGCTGCGGACGCAGGGTACCGGCGTTGAACAGGGTAGGAGTCGACGCCATGTAGTCGAAGGACGACAACAGGTTGTAGAACTCGATGGCGCGGTCTTCTTTGGCTTTCTCTTCGATCGCCAGGCCCATGGCCACACGCATGAAGAAGATCTGCGGCAGTTCGAAACGCACGCCATCCTTGTGGATGAAGTAACGGTCGTACAGGGTTTGCAGGCCCAGGTAGGTGAACTGCTGGTCGCGCTCGTGGTTGATCGCCTTGCCCAGTTTTTCCAGGTCAAAGGTGGCCAGGATCGGGTTCAGCAATTCGAACTGAATGCCTTTGGCGATGTACGAAGGCAGCGCCTTGGCGTACAGGTCGGCCATTTCGTGGTGAGTGGCGCTTTCGGCCACTTCCAGGAAGCCCAGGCCTTCAGCGCGCAGGGTGTCCATCAGCAGGCGGGCGGTCACGAACGAGTAGTTCGGCTCACGCTCAACCAGGGTACGGGCGGTCATCACCAGTGCGGTGTTGACGTCTTTCATCGCCACGCCGTCGTACAGGTTTTTCAGGGTTTCGTTCTGGATCAGGTTGGCGTCGACTTCAGCCAGGCCTTCACACGCTTCGGTAACGATGGTGTTCAGACGACCCATGTCCAGCGGCGCAACGCTGCCGTCAGCGCGGGTGATGCGGATCGAAGGGTGAGCGTCGACCGGTGCGTCGGTGCCACGAACGGCACGCTCTTTGGAGCGCTCGTTACGGTAGATGACGTAGTCGCGAGCGACTTTCTGCTCACCGGCACGCATCAGGGCCAGTTCAACCTGGTCCTGGATTTCTTCGATGTGGATGGTGCCGCCTGAAGGCATGCGACGCTTGAAGGTGGCGGTAACTTGTTCGGTCAGACGGGCCACGGTGTCGTGGATGCGCGAAGACGCAGCGGCGGTGCCGCCCTCAACTGCAAGAAACGCTTTGGTGATAGCGACGGTGATTTTGTCATCGGTGTAGGCGACGACGGTGCCGTTACGCTTGATCACGCGCAGCTGGCCGGGAGCGGTCGCGGACAGATCCTGTTGGGACTGGCTTGTCTGCGGCGCCGGATTCGGCGAGTTCTCGCGAGTTGTGTCTGTTTGCATGGGTGTCTCCACGTTCTCTATGTTTGTTTGGGTGCTGATTAAGCACCCACCGATCCGGTTTGTAGGCATTCAGTCGACAAGCGTCGGCTGTAACGACCTCAAAACGGAATGGGGATGGCGGATTTCACCGTCCCTGGCTTTGAAGTCAAAAAGGCAGCGAATCGTTGCTCGCTGCCCTGGGGAATCTGTTGGATGGTGCCTGTTAAATATTGCAACAAATGCTCGGATTCGTTGCAGTCGAAGGGGGTATGCATGCTCAGGTGTATGGGGCGCTGCTTTGGCTGCTGATTGAGCCGTTGGTTCCACCCTCAAGACCTAAGAAAAATGCTTGAAATCCCTATTCGACTTGTGTTGGGTTTTTACCGTGAAACCCTACATGTAGGGTTGTTGTTGAAGCCGGGCTACAAGATAAAGCGTTTTGGACACCAATTGCAACGCACTACCTGTGGATAAAGCTGTGTGTAATCGATGTATGAAAGCTCCGTATCCCGTGTAGGCCGCATAACTACTGGACCGACGCGCTTGTGAGGCTTATTAAGGTTTTTTTACACGGCTCCGGGGATTTTTGCGGGCGCGAACCCTATCACAAAAAATGCCTCTGGCAAGGACGGTTTGGCATGTGGTGTGCTTAGCGGCAATGGCCGCTAGAATTGTGCGGTTTTGTGGTTTGGCGGATGTTTTTGCGCAAATGCAGATGCTCTTTCTGTAGGAGCTGCCGCAGGCTGCGAAGGTGGTTCACCAGACACATTGTTTCGCAGCCTTCGGCAGCTCCTACAGGTTGAACGGTTGCCGTGGGAGAGTGTGGTGTCATGGACGCAGTCGCAGTTCGTGCAGAATGAGAGCCCCGTTATCTTCAGGAAACCCAATGGCCCATCCATTATTCAGCGGTGTACTTGAATGCTTCGGGCAGGGCCTGCTGGCGGACGATGACCAGCGTCCAATGCGGGCGTTACCGGAGCTCTTGCAGGCCGAAGCGCTGGATGCGCTGTTGCTGAATATCTATGGCGCCGAGTTGCTGGGCAGTCATCGGCCGGTGTTGGTGTCGCAGTGGTCCAAGTATTACTTCATGCAGTTGATCCCACCGGTACTGGTAGCGGGTTTGGTACACGGCTGGCAGTGGCCGTTGCAGCTTGATCAGATCGCTGTGGCGCTGGACGAGCGTGGTGTGCCGGTCGGGTTGCGCTTTCTTGGCTTGGGCGAGCGTCAGCCTGCGGATTTCAGCAGATTGCTGGATGACAATCTGCATCCCTTTATTGAAACGCTCAGTCGGCTGGGCGATGTATCGCCAGCTGTGTTGTGGGGCAATGCCGGGGATTACCTTGAGCGCTGCCTTGTGCAACTGGGCGCTTTGACTGACATCTCGCTGGAGGCGGGTTATGGGTTACTGCGCAGCAAGACCCTGAGTGATGGGCGACGCAACCCGCTGTTCAATGCCATCCGCTATGTAGGCGAGCCGCCACGTCGACAGCGGCGCAGTTGTTGTTTGAGTCATCAGGTGGAGTGGGTAGGGCGGTGTGAGCATTGTCCGACAGGAGCAGATTAGCCCGGTCAATGTAGGAGCTGCCGAAGGCTGCGAAAGCGGTGTGTCAGACAAATCTCTTTCGCAGCCTTCGGCAGCTCCTACAAATCCTGTTTTTTATTGGCAGGCACCGCCACCAGACTCAACACATGCTCGCCCTGCACGCTGAACTGCCCTTCCAGTTCTTTGCCGTTATGCCATTCGCTGGACAGGTCAGTCAGCAACCGCAAGCGTGCATGACCGTCGGCAGACCAGTGCAGCAACTGAGCGTCTTCGAAATAGAAGCGCTTTTGCACAATGGGATAGAGCGCTTTGAACAGCGCCTCCTTTATAGAGAAGGTCAGCGTGACGTGCAGGGCGACCTGTTCAGCAGGCCCCGCAGTCATTTGCTGCATTTCCCATGGCGTAAGAATTTCCCCGGCCAGGCGTGTGGCACGTTCTACGCTCAGCAGGTTTTCAGTGTCCAGCCCCAGGCCGCGCCAATGCTGTTTGTTGGCGACGATGGCGGCTGCCCAGCCGGTGCTGTGGGTGATGGACCCGCAGATATCCGTCGGCCAGATCGGCGCGCGGTCTTCACCGATGTCTGGCACCCAGTCGCGGCCGTCCAGATGCTGCAGCGCTGCCCTGGCGCATAAACGGCCCGCGAGGAATTCGGTTTGCCGCTTGGCGACGGAGCGCTGAATGCTGGCCGGAGGCGTGATGACGCAACGCTGGAAGTCGCCATCCGCGAGCTGTTTGGGATCGAAATGACCGCTGACCAACGCCACATTAGCCAAGGCGTGAGGCAAGGGCCAATGGTGGTGGAGGGCAGGACAGCAGGCTGGGAGTTGCGGGGTTTCAGTCATGGACGGCATTTTGCCGGGGGAATGCGGTGCTGGGAAGCGGCTCGCTGAAGGCGTGCACTATAGGCCGGCCCACCTAGATCCTGTAGGAGTGAGCTTGCTCGCGATTAGGCCGGTACATCTGATACATGTCCAGCGCTGGGAATACAGCTATCGCGAGCAAGCTCGTTCCTACAGTGAGGGCGTCCTGGGAGGTTTAAGCGCCGAACACTTTCTTCAAAAAGGCCTGCATGTCTTTCCACGAGCTTTCATCGGCCGCTTTGTTGTAGCCGATATCAGGGCCGCCGTGTTCGCCGTGGCTGAGGCGGTCGGCGTCGGGGTTGGTGAAGCCGTGTTTGGCGTCGGCGAGGCTGACGAATTTATAGTCGGCACCAGCTTTGTCCATTTCATTTTTGAAGGCTGCGACGTTTTCCGGAGTGACCATGCTGTCTTTGGCGCCATGCTCGACCAGCATTGGCACTTTCACGCCGGGTTGGGCCGGGGTGTTGGTGACCAGTGCGCCGTGGAAGCTGACCACGCCAGCCAGCGGTTCGCCGCGACGGGCTGCATCGAGAACGATCTTGCCGCCGAAGCAGTAACCAATGGCGGCGATTTTCTTCGGATCGGTCTGGGGTTGTTTCTTGAGTTGCTCCAGCCCTGCATCAAAGCGTTTGTTGGCGGCGTCGCTGTCTTTCAGGGCTGCCTGCATGAAGGCCATGGCGTCTTTGGGATGTTCGGTGTTCTTGCCTTCGCCATACATGTCGATGGCCATGGCGCTGTAGCCCAATGCTGCAAGATCCCGGGCGCGACGTTTGGCGTAATCGTTCAGGCCCCACCATTCGTGGACCACGATGATGCCCGGACGCTGGCCTTTGATGGCATCGTCATACGCGTAATAACCCACCAGCGGGGTGCCGTCGGCACTTTTATAGTTGACCTGTTCGGTCTTGATGGCCGCTTGGGTCAAGCCGGCCAGGCCCATCATCAGCAGTGCAATCCAGAAACGCATGATTTACTCCTTCTATATAGCGGGTGGGAATGGTGAAGAAGACTAGCGCATTGTGACGGGTGTTTTTTATTGGGTGCGGTAGATAGTTGTTCAGCGCGGGTTCAGCGGGTGTTCAGGGCCGGTTCAGGGCGCGCAGACTAGTCTGGTGTCGTACCTGAACAGCGCCTGGCGCGAGAGGACTACACCATGATGACGTTCAACAAGTTTTTCCTGGCTCTGGCTTTTCTTGGCGGCAGCGCTGCGGCGCAGGCGGCGGACAGCGGTAATGAAGCGTCCCGAATGCCGCTGAACAAAAGCGGCGAGCGGGTCGAAAGGTTTGGCGAGAGCAGCAGGGCTTACGGCGGTAGTGTCTGGAGCCAGGACTTGAGTCAGCAGGGCGATGATCAGCCTCACGCCGACCGGCTATATTATTCGGCAGCGTATGACAGCCTGTCCGGGACTTACAACGGTGTGCCGGTCGCGCAGAAAACGCTGTCGGGGCACTATGATCTGCACCAGACTCATGTGGCCGTGCTGAATGCTGAAGAGGGCATATCGCAAAGCTGGAAGCCGGTGCAGCAGGTGCTGTGATAGTTGGTCATCACGGTTCGTAGGACCGGCTTTAGCCGGGAGGATGGCATCCCTGACGATAGAAATGCGGCGAATGTACTGGTTTCCTCGCGGCTGAAGCCGCTCCTACGGGTTTATCGTCTTTGAAATGCCGGATTGCGGTTTGTTGATTTTAGAACGTGAAACATCACCCGGGAGAGCTGCATGAAGTTGCTGGTGGTTGAGGATGAGGCGTTGTTGCGCCATCACTTGCAAACCCGATTGACCGAGGCAGGCCATATCGTCGAGGCGGTCGCCAACGCTGAGGAGGCGCTGTATCAGGTTGGCCAGTTCAATCACGATTTGGCGGTGATCGATCTCGGGCTGCCGGGCATGAGCGGTCTGGAGCTGATTCGTCAGCTGCGGATCCTGGGCAAGGCGTTTCCGATTCTGATCCTGACCGCTCGCGGCAATTGGCAGGACAAGGTCGAAGGGTTGGCCGCCGGGGCTGATGATTACGTGGTCAAGCCGTTTCAGTTCGAAGAGCTGGAGGCGCGCCTCAATGCATTGCTGCGTCGGGCCAGCGGGTTTACCCATTCGACTATTGTGGCCGGGCCGCTGCTGCTTGATCTGAATCGCAAACAGGCGACGCTGGATGAACAACCGTTGGCACTGACTGCCTACGAGTACCGGATTCTCGAATACCTGATGCGCCACCATCAGCAGGTGGTGGCCAAAGAGCGTCTGATGGAGCAGCTCTACCCCGATGACGACGAGCGCGATCCGAATGTGATCGAGGTGCTGGTCGGCCGTCTGCGGCGCAAGATCGAAGGCTCTGTGGCTTTCAAACCTATCGAAACCGTTCGCGGCCTGGGCTACTTGTTCAACGAGCGCTGTACATGATTCGTTCGCTGCACCTGCGCCTGTTGATCGGCGCGGCGACCCTGGCGGTTATCTTCATGCTGCTGATGCTGCCTGCCTTGCAGGGCGCATTTAGCCTGGCGTTGCGTGGTTCTATCGAGCAGCGGCTGGCGTCGGACGTGACCACGCTGATTTCGGCAGCCCGGGTCGAAAATGGTCGTTTGCTGATGCCGTCGGTGTTGCCCGGCGAGCAGTTCAACCTGCCCGGCTCACGCTTGCTGGGTTACATCTATAACCGTCAGGGGGAGCTGGTCTGGCGTTCGCTGGCCACTGAAGATGAGTACATCGACTACCAGCCGCGTTATGACGGCAAGGGCAGTGAGTTCAGCACTATCAGGGAATCCAATGGCGAAGAGTTCTTCGTTTATGACGTGGAAATCAAATTGCTGGGCGGCCGTAATGCCGCTTTCAGTATCGTCGCCCTGCAACCGGTCCGCGGGTATCAGGAAACTGTCACCGCACTGCGACAGAAGCTTTATCTGGGTTTTGGCGCGGCATTGATCGTACTGCTGGCGCTGCTCTGGCTGGGGCTGACCTGGGGGCTGCGTGCTTTGCGTGGTTTAAGTCAGGAACTGGACCAGGTGGAATCCGGCCAGCGTGAAAGCCTGAGTGAAAATCATCCCAGCGAACTGTTGCGCCTCACCGGCTCGCTGAACCGCTTGTTGAGCAGTGAACGCGAGCAGCGTATCCGTTACCGCGATTCCCTTGATGACCTGGCGCACAGCCTCAAAACCCCGCTTGCGGTGTTGCAGGGCGTCAGTGAAAACATCGCCAAACGTCCTGAGGATGTGGAACAGGCGCGCATTCTGCAATCGCAGATCGAGCGCATGAGTCAGCAGATCGGCTATCAACTGCAGCGGGCCAGCCTGCGTAAAAGCGGGCTGGTGCGTCATCACGTGCCGCTCCGGCCTGTGGTGGAAAGCCTGTGCAATACCCTGGAAAAGGTCTATCGCGACAAGCAGGTCAAGGTGACGCTGGAGTTGCCGGACGAATGCGTGGTGCCGATGGAAGAGGGCGCGTTGCTGGAAATGCTCGGCAACCTGTTGGAAAACGCATACCGGCTGTGCCTGGGACAGGTGCGTGTCAGCCTGCGCACTTCCGGCGCCGGGGATGAATTGTGCGTCGAAGACGATGGCCCTGGCGTGCCGCAAAGTCAGCGCGAACGCATCCTGCAACGTGGCGAACGACTTGACCGGCAAAACCCCGGGCAAGGCATTGGCCTGGCGGTGGTCAAGGACATCATAGAAAGCTACAACGCGCGGCTAACGCTGGATGACTCGCCGCTGGGCGGGGCTGCGTTCAGAATTCATTTCTTTGCGGGGTAGGCCCGCTGCTGCGCATGGGACTGTTGGAGCGAGGCTTGCCCGCGAAGAATGATGACGCGGTCTTCTCCACCTACCTCATCGACTGATTCGCGGGCAAGCCTCGCTCCAACAGGTCGCCCGCGCCATAAGCGTATTG
Organism: Pseudomonas maioricensis; assembly: GCF_022790535.1. Classification (GTDB taxonomy): domain Bacteria; phylum Pseudomonadota; class Gammaproteobacteria; order Pseudomonadales; family Pseudomonadaceae; genus Aquipseudomonas; species Aquipseudomonas maioricensis. The sequence continues at coordinate 57,824 of NZ_LOHG01000004.1, read as the reverse complement.
GCCTTTAACAGTGGGTGGCAATTTGCTGGCGATGTCGGCGGATACCCGCCACTCCTGCTGATTTTCTTCCGTCAATCGGCGGAAATCCGCCACCTCTGAGCGGTTCTGCAAACCGCAGCTAAACTCCAACACACCGGTTTACATGCGTTTCAGCGTTTTTCGCGAAAGTGGCATGAGCCTTGCGATACGTGTGAGAGGTCTGCCCGTGCAGCTCGACAAAACAAATCCCTCCAGTTGCAGGAGGGTTAGCTCGTTAGGTACCGCGTTCATCACATGACTTGATGGCGCCGGTACTCTTGAGGATCTTTCCATGACGACTCGTCAGCCCCTGTATAAATCGCTGTACTTCCAGGTCATCGTAGCCATCGTGATCGGTATTCTTATCGGCCACTTCTATCCTGACACCGGCAAGGCCCTCAAGCCGCTGGGCGACGGGTTCATCAAACTGATCAAAATGGTCATTGCCCCGATCATCTTCTGTACGGTTGTTAGCGGTATCGCTGGCATGCAGAACATGAAGTCGGTAGGCAAGACTGGCGGCTACGCGCTGCTGTACTTCGAAATCGTCTCGACTATCGCCCTGCTGATCGGTCTGGTTGTGGTCAACGTTGTTCAGCCGGGTGCCGGCATGAACATCGACGTAAGCACGCTGGATGCTTCCAAAATCGCTGCTTATGTCACCGCGAGTAAGGATCAGAGCGTCGTCGGCTTCATCCTCAACGTGATTCCGAACACCATCGTGGGTGCGTTCGCTAACGGCGACATCCTGCAAGTGCTGATGTTCTCGGTGATCTTCGGCTTCGCACTGCACCGCCTGGGCGCTTACGGCAAGCCGGTTCTGGACTTCATCGATCGCTTCGCCCACGTGATGTTCAACATCATCAACATGATCATGAAGCTCGCGCCAATCGGTGCTTTCGGCGCCATGGCGTTCACCATCGGTGCTTACGGTGTGAGCTCGCTGGTGCAACTCGGTCAGTTGATGATCTGCTTCTACATCACTTGCGTAGCGTTCGTTCTGATCGTGCTGGGTGGCATCTGCCGCGCTCACGGCTTCAGCGTTCTGAAACTGATCCGCTACATCCGTGAAGAGCTGCTGATCGTACTGGGTACTTCCTCTTCGGAATCGGCACTGCCTCGCATGCTGATCAAAATGGAACGCCTGGGTGCACAGAAATCGGTAGTAGGTCTGGTGATCCCGACTGGCTACTCGTTCAACCTGGACGGTACTTCGATCTACCTGACCATGGCGGCCGTGTTCATCGCTCAGGCGACCAACACCCACATGGACATCACCCACCAGATCACGCTGCTGCTGGTTCTGCTGCTGTCGTCCAAAGGTGCTGCTGGCGTGACCGGTAGTGGCTTTATCGTACTGGCTGCAACCCTGTCGGCTGTTGGCCACCTGCCGGTTGCCGGTCTGGCGCTGATCCTGGGTATTGACCGCTTCATGTCCGAAGCCCGCGCACTGACCAACCTGGTCGGTAACGCTGTAGCCACCGTTGTAGTTGCCAAGTGGGTTGGCGAGCTGGATACCGACAAGCTGCAAACCGAGCTGGCTTCCGGTGGTCGTGGTATCGACAACACCGCTCCAGTAGATGATCTGGGTGTTGCCGAGCTGGCTGAAGAGCCAGTGACCCGCCCGATCCCGACGCGTAAACCTGTTTAACGACAGCCCGCGTCACTGAAAAAAGCCCATCTTCGAATGGGCTTTTTTTATGGCTGCGATTTGCTTGGCTACGCTCAAGGCATGATTCGATCCTGTCCTGGAGGTCCCATGCAAGGCCCGTTGTCGTCTCTTAAAGTGCTGGATTTCTCGACGTTGCTGCCCGGCCCGTTTGCTTCGTTGCTGCTGGCGGACATGGGCGCCGAGGTGTTGCGCATTGAATCACCCGGGCGCATGGACCTGTTGCGTCAGTTACCGCCCCATGATCAAGGCACATCAGCCAGCCATGCGTACCTGAACCGCAATAAGCGCAGCCTTGCGCTGGACCTCAAGCAGCCAGTCGCAGTGGAGGTGATCAAGCGTCTGGTGCTGGAGTACGACATTGTGCTGGAGCAGTTTCGGCCCGGTGTCATGGAGCGTCTGGGCATTGGCTATGAAGTGCTCAAGGCGCTCAATCCTCGGCTGATCTATGTCGCGATCACCGGCTATGGGCAAACCGGACCTTATCGGGAGCGTGCCGGGCATGACATCAACTACCTGGCAGTGTCGGGCATTGCCAGCCACACCGGGCGCACAGACGGTGGCCCGTTACCGCTGGGCTTTCAGGCAGCGGATGTGGCGGGCGGTTCGCTGCATGGGGTGATTGGCCTGTTGGCTGCAGTGGTAGCCCGGCAACAGAGCGGGCGCGGCCAGTATGTTGACGTGAGCATGACCGACTGCGCGTTCAGCCTGAATGCCATGGCCGGGGCGGGCTATCTGGCGTGTGGCGTGGAGCCGGATCGTGAGGCGCAGATGCTGAATGGCGGCAGTTTCTATGACTATTACCGCAGTCGCGACGGGCGCTGGTTTTCAGTGGGCAGCCTTGAGCCTGTGTTCATGCAAGCGTTATGTGCCGCGTTGGGACGTCCCGAGCTGGCAAGCCAGGGGTTGTCGGCCCGGCCTGAGGTTCAGGCCAGTTTGAAGAATGAACTGCGGATGGAGTTTGAAAAACGCAGCTTTGAGGACCTGCAGGCGTGTTTCGCGCAGATTGATGCGTGTGTCGAGCCGGTATTGAGTCTGTCTCAGGCCGTCGAGCATCCACAGTTACAGGCCCGGCAGGTGGTGACTCTGGTGCCGAGGGAGGACGGCACGTTGCAAGCGCAAATCGCGTGCCCGCTGAAGTTTTCCGAAGGGTTGGCGGCTCCCCGCCACATCGGCGCACGGCTGGGCGCGCATGGTCAGCAGGTCCTTACGGATCTTGGCTATAGCGAAGAGCAGATCGGCGCGATGCGCGAAACCGGCGCCACTCTATGAGTGCAATGAAGTCCCGGTAGGAGCGGATTCATTCGCGAGAAGCCGGGGCAGACGGTTCATCTTCATCGCCTGAAAGATCGCCCTCGCGAATGAATTCGCTCCTACCGCTGGAGTTCGTTCCGGGTTGGAGTGCGATGCCTCACTCCATCCGTGTTTCGCCACTGAATACCAGTGTTTCCCGGCAGCTTCGGCACAGGTAGCGGCGGCCTTTGCGGACCATCTGGTGGCGCTGGGGCGAAAACGGGAAGTCGCTTTCCGGGCAGGGGCAGCGGTAGATGTAACGGGTCACGGTGCGGCGTTTGATAGCGTAGGTGTGGCAACGGTTGGGCGGCAACTCGTAGACACCACGCATGATCAGCTGCCACTCCTCGCCATGAGGCTGGATGCGGTCGCCGAACAATTGGTGGGCAATCAGGTGCGCGACTTCGTGAGCGACGGTCTGGCGCAGGAAATCTTCGCTGTTTTCCCGGTACAGCTGAGGGTTGAAGCGCAGCATGTTCTCATGCAAGTGCGCGACACCGGCTTTCTGGCCTCGCAGCTTGAGGCTGACAACCGGGCGTTTGAAAGGGCGTTTGAAAAAGGCTTCGGCTTGTTGGTAACAGGTTTCGACGCGGGTGTTGAGTTGCTCAGGCATGCTTCATCGGTCTCCAGAGACGCCGAGTATGCCGTATAAGGCCGGAGTATCGAAAACTCAAGCTGCCGAATGGTCGTAATGACGTAACAGATACCCTTGTAGGAGCTGCCGAAGGCTGCGAAGCGGTTTTACAGGACACGCCAATTCGCAGCCTTCGGCAGCTCCTACAGAGAGATGTGCCGCATCAGTTTGTATATTCCGGCCCGACACCGATACCCCACAGCACTACGGTGAAGGCCATGATTGCGACAAGCACCACCAGACCCACCGCCAGGATCGAACTGGAGAACATGAAGCCTTCGTCGGCGGGGACCTTCATGAAGGTGGGGACGCCCACGTATAGCAGGTAAACCGTGTAACAGATGGCGGCGGTGCCCACCAGCATGCCCAGCCACAGGTGTGGATAAAGCGCTGCCAGCCCGCCGAGGAACAGCGGCGTTGCCGTGTAAGTCGCAAAAGCGATACAGCGCGCCAGGCTGGGTGTGGCGTCGTAGGTGCGGGCCATCCAGTGAATGAAGCCGCCCATGATTGCGACACCGGCGAGCATGGCGATGTACGACATGATCGTCATCCAGATCGCACTTTCATGGGTCAGCATGACGGGGGCTCTTTCACCAATGACCCAACCCATCTGCGTCGTGCCGATATAAGCCGAAACCGCCGGGATCGCCGCCAGGATCAGCGTGTGCGTGAGGTACATGTGGCCGATGCTTTCCTCTTTTTCGCCACGGATCTCTTGCCATTCCCGGTCGGGATGCGTGAACAGTCCCCAGACGTGGTGGATCATGCGGATTACTCCTTCCTGTCAGCCGTAGCGCGTTCTGTTAGGAGCTGACTTCCTGGCGAGGCGCTGTGGCAGGGCGCGAGCTTCGCGAACAAGTTCGCTCCTACCCTTTGGATGCCAGCTCAGTAGGAGTATAGGAAGCGCAGACGTGGGCTTTAGAGTCATTGGGCATGTCCAGCACCTTGCTTATAGCCCGACGCAACAACGTAACAGGCTTCAGCGACACAGGAATTATGCGTAAAATACCGGCCCTTTCATCCTGTCTTCTCGTCATCGCAACCGGATACCAGCGCCATGGGCACCCTTTCAGTCAATCAGAACAAACTGCAGAAACGCTTGCGTCGCCTGGCGGGAGAAGCCGTTGCTGACTTCAACATGATTGAAGAGGGTGACAAGGTCATGGTCTGCCTGTCCGGCGGTAAAGACAGCTACACCATGCTCGATGTGCTGATGCACCTGCAGAAGGTCGCGCCAATCAAGTTCGATATCGTCGCGGTGAACATGGATCAGAAGCAGCCGGGCTTCCCCGAGCACGTGCTGCCCGCCTATCTGGAGACGCTGGGTATCGAGTATCACATCGTCGAGAAAGACACCTACTCGGTGGTCAAGGAACTGATCCCTGAAGGCAAGACCACGTGCTCGCTGTGCTCGCGTCTGCGTCGCGGCACGCTGTATACCTTTGCTGACGAGATCGGCGCGACCAAGATGGCGCTGGGTCATCACCGTGATGACATCGTTGAGACGTTCTTTCTCAACATGTTCTTCAACGGCTCACTGAAAGCCATGCCGCCGAAGCTGCGCGCTGACGATGGCCGCAACGTGGTGATCCGCCCATTGGCGTACTGCCACGAGAAGGACATTCAGGCCTATTCCGACTTCAAGAACTTCCCGATCATCCCGTGCAACCTGTGTGGTTCTCAGGAAAACCTGCAGCGTCAGGTGGTCAAGGACATGCTTCAGGAGTGGGAGCGCAAGACACCGGGCCGTACCGACAGCATTTTCCGCAGCCTGCAGAATGTCATTCCGTCGCAGTTGGCTGACCGCAACCTGTTCGACTTCACCAACCTGCGCATCGACGAAACCGCCGCGTCGCGGTTTGTGAATGTGGTGAATATCTAAAGGCGGTTTCTGTAGGAGCTGCCGCAGGCTGCGAAGCGCATTGGCTGATACTTCGCGATTCGCAGCCTTCGGCAGCTCCTACAGATTTAGTAGACTCAGTGATTAACCGTAAACGCCAGCATCGCTGACAGCTGGCACAGCGGCCTGCCGCTTTCGCTTTGCCATTGGTTGAACACTTGCTGGACGATGGCCTGATCTCGTTTGCTGGTCGGCACTTTGTCGACGATCTTCTGTGCGTTGAGCGCGGCCACCACATCCCAGGTGGGAATAAAGGTGTCTTTGCCGACCATGCGCAGAAACCGTGGCGCAGACAGCCCGCCCATCTGGTTGCCGTGTTTGGCCAGGTACTGCCAGAGCCCGGTAATGTCATCTACTGGCCATTGAGCGATGAAGTTGCCGAAGCTGCCGTGTTCCTTTTCGATGTCCAGCACCAGTTGGGCGTTACGCGGCACGCTTTTGAGCTTGCCCAGGTGGCGAATAATCCGCGCATCCTGCATCAGCCGTTCAAGGTGGTCGGCGCCCATGAGCACGATTTTTTCCGGATCGAAACGGTAAAACACCTCTTCGAAAGACGGCCATTTGGCGTCCACCAGACTGTGCTTCAAACCTGCACGAAACACCCGCAAGGCCATGGTCGACAGGTAGCGGTCGTCGCTAATGGCTTGCAGTTGTTTACTGGTTTTAGGTGTTGGCAAATGTGATTCAAGGGCTTTAGCCGAGCCGAAGCGGTTCAGGCAGTACTCATTCAGCCATTTGTAGTCGTGCATTACTGCTCCAGAAAATGATGCGTACAGCCTCAGACTTGGCCTTCGCCCGCAAGTTTGCGGTTTCGCTGAAAAGTCCATCTGATGTACAGCAGGGCGCTGACGAATACGGTCAGGCTGGCAAGCATTTCCAGCACGCCGAACAGAGCGCGGTTGGGATCGAACGCGGCCAGCGCACCTTTGATGAAGTACAGGTTGACCACAAAACACAGCCACGAATACGCGCGTGGGCTACCGCTGATGATCCCCGGTGCGAACAGCAGCAGCGGTACCAGTTCGATCAGCAGAATCACCCAGGGTCTAGCGCCATGCAGGTCGGCAATACCCAGGTAATAAATGCTCAGCAGCGCGATCAGCCCGAAAAAACTGGTCAGGCTGATCAGGCGGCTGATCTTCACGCGTGGTTCAAGCCAATCCAGCGCAGGCAGGACTTTGGGCTTTTTAGCCACGAGACGGGTCCAGCAGCAGGGCGGTTTTCGCCAGACGCTGACCGAGTGCGCGACACAGTTGGGTTTCGTGCGGGTCCAGAGGACGCTTGCCGTCCGGTCCGGCGTGGTGACTCGCGCCGTAAGGCGTGCCGCCGCCGCTGGTTTCCACCAGTGCCGATTCGCTGTAGGGCAGGCCGGTGATCAGCATGCCGTGGTGCAACAACGGCAGCAGCATCGACATCAGGGTGGTTTCCTGGCCGCCGTGCAGGCTGGCGGTGGAGGTGAACACGCTGGCCGGTTTGCCCACCAGCGCGCCGGTCAGCCACAGGTTGCTAGTGCCATCGAGGAAGTATTTGAGCGGCGCAGCCATATTGCCGAAACGCGTCGGGCTGCCCAAGGCCAAGCCCGCGCAGTTCTTCAAGTCATCAAGGGTGGCATACAGCGCGCCACTTTCCGGGATGCTTGGCGCCACGGCTTCACATTCGGTCGAGATGGCTGGCACGGTACGCAAACGCGCTTCCATACCGCCCAGTTCGATACCGCGGGCAATCTGCCGGGCCATTTCGCTGGTAGAGCCGTTGCGGCTGTAGAACAGAACCAGAATGTAGGGCGTGCTCATGGCAAAAGCTCCAGGACGTTTTCCGGTGGACGGCCGATCACGGCCTTGTCACCTGCCACCAGAATCGGTCGCTCGATGAGTTTTGGATGGGCAGCCATGGCGGCGATCAGCGCGTCGTCACTCAGGCTCTTGTCTGCAAGGTTAAGGGTTTTGTAATCATCCTCACCGGTGCGCAGCAGTTGGCGGGCGCCGATGCCCAGCTTGCTCAGCAAATCGCGCAGTTGCCCGGCGTCGGGCGGGGTTTCCAGGTACAGCACGATGGACGGGTTCAGGCCGCGGCCTTGCAGCAGTTCCAGCGCGCCGCGTGATTTGGAGCAGCGCGGGTTGTGATAAAGCGTCAGATCGGTCATTTGAAGGTCGCAACTTGCGTAAGGTGGCGGCTATTCTACCCGCCATAGGACCTGGGCTAAACACCGAGCGGTGATCGGTCGCAGGTTTGAGTATTCGATGAGAGTCGCCCCGGCGTCCCTGACACCACGCTGTCGCGGAGCAAACATTGGACTGTAGGAGCTCACC
>NZ_LOHG01000004.1:46793-49344 GCF_022790535.1 Pseudomonas maioricensis | reverse complement strand
AACCTCGGTGAGCTCCTACAGGATTTGGGTCAACTCTGAAAATTGCATCTTGTTTGATAGGAGTGAGGAACAACATGGCGAGGCGATTGGCAGCAGTAGCGGCATTGGTCGGCAGTATGTTGCTGGCGGGGTGTGGCGTGGATCTGGGGACTGACCAGAACGGCCAGAAAGTTGCCAGCGAGCGTATCGACAAGCATTGGCTGGTGATCAATTACTGGGCTGAATGGTGCGGCCCGTGCCGGGTTGAAATCCCGGAACTCAATCACCTGTCGGAAGAACTCAAGGACCAGAAGGTGACGGTGCTTGGCGTCAACTTCGACAACTTGCAGGGCGAAGAACTGAAAACCGCCAGCAATGCACTGGGCATCAAGTTCACGGTATTGGCTCAGGACCCGGCTGCGCAGTATGACCTGCCGCCGAGTGAGGCATTACCGGTGACCTACATCATCGACGACAAGGGCAAAATGCGCGAGCAGTTGCTGGGCGAACAGACCGCCGCGGGTGTAGCGGCCAAGCTGAAGGCGCTGCGCGGGGAGGGGTGAAACCCAATAGGCAGGAGAAAACCTCTATCGGCTGCACCATCGCCTCGCGAACAAGTTCGCTCCTACCGGAAATGGTGCAACCCAGGGATCAACCCTCTTCCCAGAACCTCAGCGGCTTGCCTTCTGCTGGCCACAGGCGCAGTTGGTCGATGGGGGAAATGTCCCAGCGCTGGACTTTGCCAACCGCTTGCAGGAAGCGCTGTTCTTGCTCCATCAACGCCGGGGCGCACATTTTGCGGGTGCTGCCAACGGCGCCAAACGTAATGGTTTCGTCCTGCAGGGTGTACGAGGCGAACCAGTGGTTGCAACCCGCATTGCCGTAAGCACGGCCATCGGCACCCAGAGTCATGGTCAAGTGGCTGCTGTCGATCAGCGGACGTTCGCCGATCCATTCCAGCACGTAGCTTTGATCATGCTTGATCGGCAGCGGTTGGGACGCACACCCGGTCAGCAAGGCAGCACCGGCCAGTGCTGACAGCACAAACGGTTTCATGCAGCTTTCTCCTGGCACTTCTTGCACACGTGCTTCTCGCCTTCGGATTTCCAGCCCAGTTCGGCGATGCGTGCCGAGGCGGCAGGTTTCTGTGCGGCAACGCCAGCTTTGGCGTCGACCATGAACTCGAAGTCCAGCACTGCGCCACAGCTGTCGCAGTTGACCTTCCATTGATGGATAGCCAGTTCGTCGAACACCGGGCCCTTGGCCACGGCAATCCATTGACCCGGCGGGTTGATCAGGTGCCGTACCTTCTCGACCTGCAGGCGCATGTGCAGGGTTTTACTGCCCTTGATGGTGACTAGCAGCTCGTCACGGTCGTGGATCGAGCCGCCGTTGCCGGTCACTTGATAGCGGCCGGGCGCCAGGGTGCGGCACTCGGTCAGGGTGTGTTGCGGGTTGAGCATGCTGTAACGGAAATCGTGTTCGGCCATGAGGTCCTCCAAATTGCGCGCATCCTATCACGCACATGCGCCATTTCTCCCCTCGCTAACTCGCCACCAGATTTTGCGCTGAACCACTGGCCCAGGCGTCAATGTTGTCCAGCGTGGTCTGCGCAATGGCGCCGAGCGCTTCGTGGGTCAGAAAAGCCTGATGAGCGGTCACGATAACATTGGGAAATGTCAGCAAACGGGCGAGCACGTCGTCTTGCAGCGGGTGGTCGGAGCGGTCTTCGAAAAACAGCAAGGCTTCCTCTTCGTAAACATCCAGCCCCAGATAACCCAGCTGTCCGCTTTTCAATGCTTCGCTCAAGGCCGGGGTGTCGACCAATGCGCCGCGCCCGGTATTGATCAGCATGGCGCCGGGTTGCATGGTCGCCAGGGAACGGGCATTGATCAGGTGTCGGGTTTGCGGGGTGAGCGGGCAATGCAGGCTGATGATTTGCGCCTGTTGCAGCAGTTCGTCGAGGCTCAGGTAACGTGCGCCAAGCGCCTCGACCTGTGTGTTGGGGAAGGGGTCATATGCCAGTAGTTGGCAACCGAAGCCGGACATGATCCTGGCAAAGGTTGCGCCGATCTGCCCGGTGCCGACGATGCCGACGGTTTTGCCCACCAGATCGAAGCCGGTCAGGCCGTGCAGGCTGAAGTCGCCATCGCGGGTGCGGTTGTAGGCGCGATGCAGGCGGCGGTTAAGGGCCAGGATCAACGCGACGGCATGTTCAGCGACGGCATGTGGTGAGTAGGCGGGCACCCGCACGACGCTGATCCCTAATTGCTGTGCGGTTGGCAGGTCAACATGGTTGTACCCGGCCGAGCGCAAGGCGATCAAGCGTGTGCCGCCAGCAGCCAGACGCTCCAGCACCGGGGCACTGAGGTCGTCATTGATGAAGGCGCAGACCACCTCGTGGCCGTCCGCCAGAGCGACCGTTTCCAGAGTCAGGCGTGCGGGTTGGAAGTGCAGCTGCAGGTTGGCGGGCAGACGAGCGGCAAGGAAACTGTCGCGGTCGTAAGTCTGGCTGCTGAAGATCAAAATGCGCATCTACGGTTCCTTGTAGTTGGGGGAGATACGGGATCCT
>NZ_LOHG01000004.1:32295-46180 GCF_022790535.1 Pseudomonas maioricensis | reverse complement strand
TCGGCAGCTCCTACAGGTCCTGTGTTCGGCGCGAGCCAGCGCAGTGCTCTGGGCGGCTGGCTCGCACCCGTCAAGTCAGGCACTCACCCGAGCTTCATCGGCCAGACGTTTCATGGCGGATTCCAGTTCGTCCAGTGCTTCGTCGACTTGTGGTGCATTTTGCTTGAGCAGGGTTTCGCTGCGTTGACATGCAGCACGTAATTGCGGAACTCCACAGTATCGGGTTGCGCCATGCAGACGATGTACGCGTTCAAGCAGGGTGTCCCGATCATCGGCTTCACGGGCTGCGCGGATTGCGTCGCGGTCACCATCCAGTGAAGCCAGCAGCATGGCCAGCATGTCAGCGGCCAGATCGGGTTTGCCAGCGGCCAGTTTCAGCCCTTCGTTGTGATCAAGCACCTGCAGGTCCGCGCTGCGGTGGCTGGACTCGACCGGCCGTTCGGGGGCTTGATTGCGCAACGCCAGACCGGTCCACTTCAGCACCACCTGAGCCAGTTGCCGTTCACTGATGGGCTTGGTCAGGTAATCGTCCATGCCGCTTTGCAGCAGTGCACGTTTTTCGTTGGCCATGGCGTGGGCGGTCAGCGCAACGATAGGCAGCGATGAACTCTGACGTTCGGTCTCCCAGGCGCGAATCGCTTCGGTGGTCTGGCGGCCATCCATGCCGGGCATTTGCACATCCATCAGCACCAGATCGAACGTCTCGGTCTGCACCGCGTGCAGCGCCGCGTAGCCGCTGTCCACTGCAGTGACATCGGCGCCCATGTCTTCCAGCAGGGTTTGCACCAACAACAGATTGGCCGGGTTATCGTCCACGCACAGCAGGCGCGGTGGACGGCTCGAAAGCGGCTCTGCTGCATCGCTGCGCTGAGTGCGAGGGCTGATCAGTTCGCACAAGGCGCGACGCAGTTTGCGTGTGCAGGCCGGTTTGGCCTGCAGTTGGGTATAGACATCCGGAACCGCCAGCTGGAACAGTGCCTGCTCGGTGGTCGGGCAGAGCACCAGCACTTTGCAGTCGAGGTTTTCCAGGTCCCAGATGTGCTGGCGCAAGCGCTCCGGTGGCAATTCGTGAGCGGTGATGCCCAGAACCGCAAGGCTGATCGCCGCCGGAGTTTGATGCGCGGCGGTGACGCCGTTGAGCAGGTTTTCCAGATTATTGAACACCAGCGTCTGCAAGCCGCAGTCTTCCAGTTGATGCTCAAGTGCCTGACGGGCCAGATCGTGTTGTTCCAGTACCGCGACCCGCAGCCCTTGCAGCGGCAGGGCAGGCAGGTCTTCGATATCGTCGCGCGCTTTGGGCAGGCGCAAGCTGATCCAGAATTCCGAACCTTCACCGGGCTCGCTGTCGACGCCAATCTCGCCACCCATCTGTTCGATCAGGCGCTTGGAAATCACCAGGCCCAGGCCGGTGCCGCCTGGCTGGCGGGACAAGGAGTTGTCAGCCTGACTGAAGGCCTGAAACAAGGCGCGCACGTCCTGGCTGGAAAGGCCGATGCCGGTGTCTTGCACGCTAATGCGCAGTTGGGCGCTGTCTTCGGTTTCGTCCTCGACCATGGCCCGGGCGACGATGGTGCCTTCGCGGGTGAACTTGATCGCGTTGCTGACCAGGTTGGTCATGATCTGTTTCAGCCGCAGCGGGTCGCCGTGCAATGACAGCGGCGTGTCGCGGTACACCAGGCTGACCAGCTCCAGTTGTTTGGCGTGGGCCGCGGGGGCAAGGATGGTCAGGGTGTCCTGCAGCAGGTCGCGCAGGTTGAACGGCACGTTGTCGAGGACCAGTTTGCCCGCCTCGATTTTCGAGAAGTCGAGAATTTCGTTGATGATGCCCAGCAGGCTGTCGGCGGACTTTTCAATGGTGCTCAGGTAATCGTGCTGGCGGGGCGTGAGTTCGCTTTTTTGCAGCAGGTGAGTAAAACCGAGAATGCCGTTGAGCGGGGTGCGAATCTCATGGCTCATGTTGGCCAGAAACTCGGATTTGATCCGGCTGGCTTCCAGCGCTTCTTTGCGCGCAAGGTCCAGCTCGATGTTCTGGATTTCGATGGTCTCCAGATTCTGTCGTACGTCTTCGGTTGCCTGCTCGATGCTGTGCTGCAATTCTTCCTGAGCATTTTGCAGTGTGGCCGCCATGCGGTTGATGCCCGAGGCCAGTTCATCCAGCTCCAGGCTGCCCAACGGCGGCAGGCGGGTTTCCAGATTGCCGTCCTTGAGTTGGGAAACTGCCTGTTTGATCAGGCTGATCGGGCCATTGATCGTGCGGCTCATGCGCAACGCAAGCACCGCGGTCAGGCCCATGCCTGCCAGGATCAGCAGCAGGCTGAAGAACATGCTGCGATAACCGCGCAACAACGTGCCGCTGTGGGTCAGCTCGACTTCGACCCAGCCCAGCAGGCGGTCGGCTTCATCGGGAATCAGCTCGCCGGTCAGGTGACGCTGGCGACCGAGCACCGGCAGCAAATAGCGTGTCGCGTCATTACCAGTGCGTTGCAGGAGTCGGGTGCCGCTGCCCTCCGGGGGCGGGTTGATCATGCTCGGCCCGGCATGGGCCAGTGGTTCCCGGTCCTCGCCAAGGAACGACACAGATCGCACATCGTTTTCTTCCAGCGTCTGCACCGCGATCCGCTCAAGCAAGGCGCTGTCTTTGCGATCAAGTGCCTGCGCGGCGAGAGGTGCCAGCTCCTGGGCAATCATTTCGCCGCGCTTGAGCAACTGCGCCTGCAGGTCGCTCAGTTGCATCCAGGTGAAATACCCCCCCAGCAGCGTCGCCATAATGATGGCTGGCACGATGGTCAGCAGTAGCACGCGGCCTTTGATACCCAGCTTTTTCAGCACACTTGTTTCTCCAGCGGGCCAGAATGGCCGGTGATCTTCACGCGGCTTGAAGGTTGGCGGATGTCAGGTTGATGCGGGCAAGTGTAGCTATTTAAGCGAACGCAATCGCGCATATTAACCTTACTGGGTGGAGGGTGGTCTGCATCGTGAGGCAGTGCGTTATTCCATTTGGCGATAATGCCCGCACTTTGCGTGATATGGGCTTTAAGCGTTTGCCGTTATGATAGGCGCCCCCGCAGTCTGGATTGCGAATACGCCATGACCCTGCAGTACCAAACAATCGCCGATTGCGTCGGCAACACCCCGCTTGTGCGCCTGCAGCGCATGGCGGGTAATACCAGCAATACGCTCCTGCTGAAACTGGAAGGGAATAACCCTGCCGGTTCGGTCAAGGACCGTCCTGCGTTGTCGATGATTACCCGTGCAGAACTGCGTGGCCAGATCCATCCCGCCGATACGCTGATTGAAGCGACCTCTGGCAACACTGGCATCGCCCTGGCCATGGCCGCGGCGATCAAGGGTTACAAGATGATCCTGATCATGCCTGACAACTCCAGCGCCGAGCGCAAGGCCGCCATGACCGCCTATGGCGCCGAGCTGATTCTGGTCAGTAAGGAAGAAGGCATGGAAGGTGCCCGTGACCTGGCTGAGCGGATGCAGAACGAAGGCCGGGGCAAGGTGCTTGATCAGTTCGCCAACGGTGATAACCCGCAGGCGCACTACACCAGCACCGGTCCGGAGATCTGGCAACAGACCGGCGGCACCGTCACTCACTTCGTCAGTTCCATGGGCACCACAGGCACCATCATGGGTGTCTCGCGTTACCTGAAAGAACAGAACCCGAATGTACAGATCGTCGGACTGCAACCGATGGAAGGTGCGGCCATTCCCGGTATTCGTCGCTGGCCGGAAGAGTACCTGCCGCGTATCTATCAGGCCGACCGTGTTGACCGGATTGTCGACATGGCCCAGATCGAAGCCGAAGACACCATGCGTCGACTGGCCCGTGAAGAAGGTATCTTCTGCGGCGTGTCCTCGGGTGGTGCGGTAGCGGGCATGCTGCGACTGTCCCGTGAAGTCGAAAATGCGGTCATGGTCGCGATCATTTGTGACCGTGGCGACCGTTACTTGTCGACCGGCGTTTACGACGCGCCCAACTGATGGCCAAACATGAAAGAGGCCTGCGCTTCCAGCCAGCAGGCGGTACCCGGGCAAACCAGATCCCGACCGGCAAGAAGCAGCGACTGACGATTGAGCGCCTGGCAAACGACGGGCGCGGCATCGCGTTTTTTGAAGGCAAGACGTGGTTCGTTGCGGGCAGCCTTGCAGGCGAAGAAGTCGAAGCCAGAGTGCTCAATGCCCACGGCAAAATCGTGGAAGCGCGCACTGAGCGTGTGTTCCAGGGCAGCGCCATGCGTCGTCCGGCGCCGTGTGCGCACTTCGGTCGTTGCGGTGGTTGCAGCGTGCAGCACGTGCCCCACACTGAACAGCTTGCCCTGAAACAGCGCATGCTGGCGGAGCAATTGCAGCGGGTCGCGGGAGTCGAGCCAGAGCAGTGGGCGGCACCGCTGACCCGGTCGGAATTTGCCTACCGCAGGCGCGCCCGGGTTGCCGTACGCTGGGACGTTAAGGCCAAACGGCTGGACGTGGGGTTTCGTGCGGCTGCCAGTCAGGACATCGTGACCATCGATGAATGCCCGGTGCTGGTACAGGCCTTGCAACCGGTCATGATGCAATTGCCGGGCATGCTGAAAAGCTTCAGCAAGCCGCAGGTGCTGGGGCACGTGGAATTGTTCCACGGGACGTCGAACGCTGTGCTGGTTCGACACACTGCACCCTTGGCTGAGAGTGATCTCGATAAATTGAAAGCCTTTTGCCATAACCATGACGCACAACTATGGTTGCATGGTGAGGGTGATCCGCAACCGGTAGATGCGTCGCAGACGCTGGGCTATCGATTGGAGCCCTGGAATCTGGAGCTTGCATACCGGCCGGGAGATTTCATTCAGGTCAACGCAGCGGTGAACACTGCGATGATCGAACAGGCGCTGGAGTGGTTGGCACCCCAGGCTGATGAACGGGTACTGGATCTTTTTTGCGGGCTGGGCAATTTTGCCCTGCCATTGGCGAAACAGGTCAAAGAGGTGGTGGCGGTCGAAGGGGTTGCGACCATGGTCGAGCGTGCCACCAGCAACGCAATGAGTAATGATCTGCACAACGTTGAATTTCATCAGGCGGATCTGTCGCAGCCGCTGGACAAGGCGCAATGGGCGGCGCAAGGCTTTAGCGCGGTGCTTCTGGATCCGCCGCGTGACGGCGCTTTTGAAGTGGTGCGCAAGCTCAAGGCGTTAGGCGCGCGGCGGTTACTTTATGTTTCATGTAACCCGGCAACTTTGGCTCGCGACACTGTCGAATTGGTCAATCAGGGCTACAGATTAAAACGTGCCGGCATCCTCGATATGTTTCCACAGACAGCGCATGTCGAGGCGATGGCGTTATTTGAAGCGAGTAAGTAAGCAGCGGCTCAAGGAATCGGGTGCGCAGCTTACATGGAGTCTCGTTTAATCCGACTGGCCCGCGAATACCAGTCCTCGCTTGCCCGGCGAGGAGTGTTCGCTCAAGAAGGTCAGCGACTGTAGGCGCTATTCATCGCGCCTTAGGGAAGGTAAGCAACATGGTACAGGTGAGAGCACACCAGCCGATAAACACAGACGGCAGTATCAATCTCGACGCATGGCTTGATCACGTGGTCAGCGTCGACCTCATAGTGGATCGACAGGCCCTTAAAGAGGCCTGTGAGTTTGTTCGGCAAGCCGAGCAGCAGGACAACGCCGCGAAGAATCTCTGGGCCGAAGGCACGTCCAGCTTTCATACGGGGCTGGAAATCGCCGAGATCCTCGCGGACCTCAAGCTGGATCAGGATTCGCTGGTTGCGGCGGTTCTGTACCGAGGCGTGCGTGAAGGCAAGATTCCGTTGCCTGACGTCGAGCAGCGTTTCGGCGCGACCGTCGCCCGGTTGATTGACGGCGTGCTGCGCATGGCGGCAATCAGCGCCAGTCTCAGCCCTCGCCAGTCGTTGGTGCTAGGTACTCAGGTGCAGGTCGAAAACCTGCGCAAGATGCTGGTGGCCATGGTCGACGACGTTCGCGTGGCCTTGATCAAACTGGCAGAACGTACCTGCGCTATCCGTGCGGTGAAAAACGCCGCCGAAGAAAAGCGTAATCGCGTTGCCCGGGAAGTCTTTGATATCTATGCGCCGCTGGCCCATCGACTGGGTATCGGCCATATCAAATGGGAACTGGAGGACCTGTCCTTCCGTTACCTGGAACCTGAGCAATACAAGCAGATCGCCAAGTTGCTGCATGAGCGTCGCCTTGACCGCGAACGTTTCATCAGCGATGTCATGTCACAACTGGACAACGAACTGCTGGCCACCGGCGTCAAAGCCGATATCAGCGGTCGCGCCAAACATATCTATTCGATCTGGCGCAAAATGCAGCGCAAAGGGCTGGATTTCAGCCAGATCTACGACGTTCGCGCCGTGCGCGTGCTGGTTCCGGAGATGCGCGACTGCTACACCGCGCTGGGGATCGTGCACACCTTGTGGCGGCACATTCCCAAGGAGTTTGACGATTACATCGCCAACCCCAAGGAAAACGGCTATCGCTCGTTGCACACCGCAGTTATCGGGCCGGAGGGCAAGGTGCTGGAAGTGCAGATCCGCACCCACGCGATGCACGAAGAGGCGGAGCTGGGCGTTTGCGCTCACTGGCGCTACAAGGGCACCGACGTCAAATCCGGCTCAAATCATTACGAAGAGAAAATTTCCTGGCTGCGTCAGGTACTGGAGTGGCACGAAGAATTGGGCGACATCGGCGGGCTGGCTGAACAGCTGCGCGTCGACATCGAACCTGATCGTGTCTACGTCTTCACCCCGGACGGTCACGCGATTGACTTGCCCAAGGGCGCTACGCCGCTGGACTTCGCTTATCGGGTGCACACCGAGATCGGCCATAATTGCCGGGGCGCGAAGATCAACGGCCGTATCGTGCCGCTCAACTACAGCCTGCAGACCGGTGAGCAGGTCGAGATCATCACCAGCAAGCAGGGGACGCCGAGCCGCGACTGGCTGAACTCGAACCTGGGTTACATCACCACGTCGCGGGCGCGGGCGAAGATTGTTCACTGGTTCAAGCTGCAGGCCCGGGACCAGAACGTCGCTGCAGGTCGAACCTTGCTTGAGCGTGAGCTGGCGCGTCTGGCGCTGCCTGCGGTGGACCATGAGCGGTTGGCGGAAAAAGCCAACATGCGTGCCGCTGACGATATGTATGCGGCATTGGGTGCGGGCGATTTGCGCCTGACTCAACTGGTCAATCTGGCGCAACAACTGGTCGAACCAGAGCGTGGCAACGAGCAACTGGAGCTGATTCCACGCAAGGCCACCGGTTACAAGCCTGGCAAGCGCGGCGATATTCAGATCCAGGGCGTCGGCAACCTGATGACGCAAATGGCGGGCTGCTGCCAGCCGCTGCCGGGCGATGCCATCGTCGGCTATATCACCCAAGGCCGTGGCGTGAGTATTCACCGTCAGGACTGCGCCTCGGTACTGCAGTTGGGCGGTCGCGAGCCGGAGCGGATCATTCAGGTCAGCTGGGGCCCGGTGCCGGTGCTCACCTATCCGGTGGACATCATCATCCGTGCTTACGACCGCTCGGGCTTGCTGCGCGACGTCTCGCAGATCCTGCTCAACGAGCGGATCAACGTTCTGGCGGTCAACACCCGCTCTAACAAAGAGGACAACACGGCGTTGATGTCTCTGACCATCGAGATCCCGGGGCTGGATGCGTTGGGCCGGTTGCTGGGGCGCATCTCGCAATTGCCGAACATTATTGAGACGCGGCGTAACAGAACGCCTTGATCGAGCTTGCACCGGTAGGAGCGAACTTGTTCGCGAGGCGATGGACCTGTGTATTCAGGAAGGTCGTCTCGCGAACAAGTTCGCTCCTACCGGTGGCAGTCTGACTGAACCAGGAACCCCATGTACTCTCTCCAAGACCTGCTCAACCTCATGGCCCGCCTGCGCGACCCTCAATACGGTTGCCCATGGGACGTGAAGCAGAATTACGCCAGCATCGTGCCGCACACCCTTGAAGAGGCATACGAAGTGGCCGACGCCATCGAGCGCGGTGACTTTGATGATCTCAAGGGAGAGCTGGGCGATTTGCTGTTTCAGGTGGTGTATTACAGCCAACTCGCCCGAGAAGAAGGGCGTTTCGAGTTTGACGGCGTCATCGACGGCATTACCCGCAAGCTGATTCGTCGTCATCCCCATGTTTTCCCTACCGGCGACTTGTACGCTCCTCTGGAAACACCGCGCCTGACAGACGATCAGGTCAAACAGCGCTGGGATGAGATCAAGGCTCAGGAGCGCGCCGATAAAGCCAGTGCGCCCGAACAGTTGTCGCTGCTTGATGATGTACCCGCCGTGCTGCCAGCCTTGTCCCGTGCGGCCAAGTTGCAGAAACGCGCGTCTCAGGTAGGTTTCGATTGGCCTTCAGCGTTGCCAGTAGTCGACAATGTTCGCGAAGAGCTGGATGAAGTGCTGGAGGCCATGGCTGACAACGACGCCGAGAGCATCGCCGAAGAAGTGGGTGATCTGTTGTTTGCTGCGGTCAATCTGGCCCGGCATCTCAAGGTTGATCCCGAAAATGCGCTGCGCGCCGCGAACAGTAAATTTGAACGCCGCTTCCGATTTATCGAACAGGCATTGCGCGACACCCAGCGTCCCATGGAAGATTGCACCCTCGAAGAAATGGACGCTCTGTGGGGCGAAGCCAAACGTCAGGAAAAGAAAGCGCCCAGCTGTGGCTGAGCTGCTGCCTCTGCATAAGTGAGTAGACAATGAGCATTTCCCTTCGCGATCAGTTACTCAAGGCAGGTCTGGTCAACCAGAAGCAGGCCAAACAGGTCGGCAAAGACAAGCAGAAAGAACAGCGTCTGGCGCACAAGGGCCAGATCGAAATCGATGACTCGCAGAAGCGTGCGGCTCAGGAAGCGGCGGCCGAGAAGGTCAAGCGCGACCAGGAGCTCAATCGTCAGCACCAGGAGAAGGTCGAGCAGAAAGCCCGGGCCGCTCAGGTCAAGCAACTGATTGAAGGGTCACGTCTGCCAAAGCTGACGACCGAGGATTACTACAACTTCGTCGATGACAAGAAGGTCAAGCGCCTGTCGGTCAACAACCTGATGCGCAGCAAACTGAGCAATGGCTCGCTGGCGATCGTCAGTCATGGCGGGGGCTATGAAGTCATCCCGCGTGAGGCGGCTTTGAAGATTCAGGAGCGCGACCCGCGTCGCATCGTGATGCTCAGCGAGCCGACTGAAGAGAAAGCCGACGGCGATGATCCGTACGCGGCTTACAAGATCCCTGATGATCTGATGTGGTGATACCCACGTCGTATCAAAACAAAACCCGCCAAGTGCGGGTTTTGTTTTTTAAGCGATTCTGCCGTTGTCCGGCACGGCGGCGTCTTACTGACTGCGTTGGTTTTCCTGTGCTTCGAGTTCCATCTTGTAGCGCTGTGCATCGGACTCGATATGAAACATGCCGACCAGTTGATCCTGCTGGTAGACGTCCCAGATTTGAATGCCGTCGGCAATGCTTTCATGGGAGATATGGGCGTCGTCGCGTTCAGTTACTCTTACGGTCATCGTTCAAACTCCTGACGTGGACTGCGGCGATCTGTCGCAGGCCTCAGTTATAGAATTTGTTAGCTGGCTACGTAAATAGTTGGTTTTTTTCATGTTCGATTGCGGGGTTGGGCGGGACGCTGGAAGCCTTGTTTCATAAGGGCTGCAGCGTGGCTGGTGAGTAAATGAAGATTATTTCATGTGGCGCACATAGGTTCAGGCTGGCCGCATTCCTCCCTGTGGGAGCGGTGCTTGCCCGCGATAAGGGCGACGCGGTTTCTCTGCAAGACCGCAGTGCCCTTATCGCGGGCAAGCACCGCTCCCACAGGGATCGCGTTTCGTCGGCAACATCCACAAAAAAGCCCCGCACGATGGCGGGGCTTTTTGACTGCGGGCTGGCGGCTATTAGCTACCTTTGACCGCTTTGCCATTCACCGTGCCGTCCAGCAGCATGATGTTGTATTCCTTACCATCGGTTTCGACCTGTTGCAGGCGAACCAGCAGGTAGTCCCAGTCTTTGGCGAACCAGAGCACGGTAATACGCTTGCTTTGCGTCGGGTCGCGTACGCGCTCGACTTTGATAGCGTCGATCTGGCCCGCTTTTGTAGCTACCTTCTCGGAACCCAGCACGCGGAAGTCATAGGTATCAATCTCGTCACCGTCGACGACCTGATAGCTCATGCTCTTCTTGCCAGCCGCCACGTCGTGCTGCAAAGCCAGTTGATACGTGGATTTGTCCAGTACGCCGCGATTCAGAGGCAGTTTGACGGCGTCGCCGCGGTCACTGCCAGTGATGAACTTGTTGGACCAGTCGAACGCCAGATCAACCTTTTTCGACTTGCCCAGGCCGCCGCGCTCGAAGTTGTAGGTCTGCGGCAGCATGGTGTCTTTGTCGACTTTCAGCGTGCTGACTTCGGTCAGGCTGGCGATCATCATGGACGCCTTGAAATTCAGGGTCCAGACGCCGTTCGGGCCCGATTCCAGGCTGCGCGTAGCCGTGCCACTCATGGGCAATTGTTTCCAGTCGGCAGTGTAGCTGGCGGAGAATGGTTGCAGGTCTGCGGCCTGAGTGACAGGCAGTGCGAGCAGAGCGAAAGCGAACAGCAAAGCGCGACGCATAATATCTCCTAGGGTCGAATCAAGTGGCCATTGGCGGCGATCAACTGCCCGTCCAATAATGCGCCTTCTGTGCCAAGGCTCAAGCGGCCTTCGGCAAACCAGCGAATAGCCAATGGGTAAATATGGTGTTCCTGGACATGAACACGCTGGGCAAGAGAGCCAGGCGTATCGTCAGGCTCCACTGAAATCACTGATTGTACGACCAGTGGTCCGCCGTCGAGTTCCTCTGTGACGAAGTGCACGGTACAGCCGTGCTCGGCGTCGCCAGCATCCAGCACCCGCTGATGGGTGTGCAAGCCTTTATAGAGAGGAAGCAGGGAAGGGTGGATATTCAGCAGGCGCCCCTGATAGTGCCGGACGAAGCCAGCGGTCAGGATTCGCATGAAGCCCGCGAGGACAACCAGCCTGGGCTGGAAGGTGTCGATCAGTTCGATCAGCGCGGCATCAAAGGCCTCGCGACCATCGTAATCCTTGTGGTCAAGAACGCAGGTATCGATACCTGCGTCTCTGGCGCGCTGCAAACCGAACGCATCGGCGCGGTTGGAAATCACCGCGCGGATGCGGGCGGGGTGATCCCCGCCCTTGAAGCTGTCGATCATGGCTTGCAGGTTGCCGCCGGTGCCGGAAAGCAGCACCACTACATCACAGGGTGCGGGCATCAGTGCGCCTTGAGGTTCTTCAGCTCGACTTGCGCAGCACCTTCGGCAGCTGTGGCGATCTGGCCGATGACCCAAGGCTGCTCACCGGCTTCGCGCAGAACGTTCAGCGCCGTTTCAACGTGCTCCTGAGCAACGCAGATGACCATGCCCACGCCGCAGTTCAGCACGCGATGCATTTCGTTTTCAGCAACGTTGCCTTGTTGCTGCAACCAGTCGAATACGGCTGGACGCTGCCAGCTCGCCACGTCGACCACTGCCTGTGCACCGGCTGGCAATACGCGAGGAATGTTGTCCAGCAGGCCGCCGCCAGTGATGTGGGCCATGGCTTTGACAGCGCCAGTGTCCTTGATCAGCTTGAGCAGAGGTTTGACGTAGATACGAGTCGGTGCCATCAACAGTTCGGTCAGCGGCTTGCCGTCGAGCTGGATGTTTTCAATGTCTGCGCCTGCCACTTCGATGATCTTGCGGATCAGCGAGTAACCGTTGGAGTGCGGGCCGGAAGATGGCAGGGCGAGCAGGGCGTCACCGGCAGCGACTTTGGAGCCGTCGATGATGTCGGCCTTTTCCACTACGCCGACGCAGAAACCTGCCAGGTCGTAGTCTTCGCCTTCGTACATGCCTGGCATTTCAGCGGTTTCGCCGCCAACCAGCGAGCAACCCGCCAGCTCACAGCCAGCGCCGATGCCGGTAACCACGTCGGCAGCGGTGTCGACGTTGAGTTTGCCGGTGGCGTAGTAATCAAGAAAGAACAGCGGCTCTGCACCGCAGACCACCAGGTCGTTGACGCACATGGCGACCAGATCGATACCAATGGTGTCGTGCTTGTTCAGGTTCAGCGCCAGACGCAGCTTGGTGCCAACGCCGTCGGTACCGGAAACCAGAACGGGCTGCTTGTAGCCTGCCGGGATTTCGCAGAGGGCGCCGAAGCCACCCAGGCCGCCCATGACTTCTGGCCGCTTGGTGCGCTTGGCGACGCTCTTGATGCGTTCGACCAATGCTTCACCGGCGTCGATGTCTACACCGGCGTCTTTGTAGCTCAGGGAGGGTTGCTTGCTCATAATCCAGGCCTTTAGGGGGGATTCGGGGGATCGACCGTTACAGCGGGGCCTCTGAAAAGCTGCATGCAGTTTTTCGGGCCGCCACCATCGCCAGTCTGCGAAGGCGCGCGATTTTATCAGGCTTGGGCCTTAGCGGCCATCCTTAGGCCGACGGGCTGGCTCATTGAAAGCAAAAAAACTGTGTGTCAGTGTGCTGCCCCAGACTGTGTAAGGTGTAGCCTTCATCTTTAATGTGAATGTTTGGCTGCCTTTTGCGGTCTCACCCACGCCAGTCACTTCGACGCGGTTTCTTTTCTTGCCGCTTTTTTCCGTTCGGGAACTGTCCATGCGTCTTTCAAATCTGTTTTTTGCCGGCTGCCTGTCACTGCTCAGTCTGCCGAGCTTCGCTGAAACCGTGAACAATCTGTATCAAGTCCGTGAACCGGTCAGTGGCCAGTCTCCTGATGAGCGCAGCCGTGCCACTCAGGCTGCACTGGAAACCATGATCCTGCGCCTGACCGGCGACGCTCGTGCGCCAAAGGGCTCCTCGTTGGCCGAACTGCGCAAGGACCCGCAACAAGTCATCAGCCAGTACGGCTACGAAGCTGGCCCGCCGGAAACCTTGTTGGTGGATTTCGATCCGGCCAGCACTGACCGTGTGCTGCGTCAGGCCGGTTATTCATTGTGGGGTAGCAACCGGCCAACGATTCTTGGTTGGTGGCTGAACGATGCAACCGAAGGCTCCAACCTGGTGGGCGACGGTCAGAGCTCTGCTGAGCCACTGCGGCGTGCGGCCCAGCATCGCGCCTTGCCGCTGCGTCTGCCTCTGGCTGATCTTGAAGAGCAGGGCGTCGGCACCGCCA
The DNA here is from genome assembly GCF_022790535.1 of Pseudomonas maioricensis. Lineage (GTDB taxonomy): Bacteria > Pseudomonadota > Gammaproteobacteria > Pseudomonadales > Pseudomonadaceae > Aquipseudomonas > Aquipseudomonas maioricensis. Next base: position 32,986 of record NZ_LOHG01000004.1, on the reverse strand, counting down.
AGAACATCGAAGGCACTGATCCCACCGCCTTGAAGCAAGCTTCGGAGCGGTATGGCGCGGACGCGTTGCTGGCAGTGCATGCCAAGGAAGACGCCGGGCAATGGCAGGGAAAATGGCGTTTGTGGATGGGCGATCAGCGCGAACAGGGTACTGCGACCGCAGCGACTTCCGAGGCATTGGCTGACGCCGTGCTGCTGGCGGTCAGTGAGCGCCTGGCACCGCGCTTTGTTGCCAAACCCGGCGCCTCCAGCGGTTTGCTGATGCAGGTGCAGGGCATGACCCTTGAGCGTTATGCGCAACTGATGCAATTACTCGAACCGTTTGGCGCGCGTCTGAAACAGGTTGAGGGCGATCGCATCATTTATGAAGTGAATGGCACTGCCGAGCAACTGCGTTCGCAACTGTCACTGGCCAAGCTGCAGGAAATCCCGGCGTCCGAGGCTGCTCAGGCACCGGCGGCTCCGGCTACACCTGGACAACCTGCTCCGGCACCGGTTGACGCTACAGCACCGGTTCAGGCGCCTGCGCCGACAATTGTTCCTGCGAGCGCACCGCAAATTTACTTCCGCTGGTGACTTATCGCCGCGGCAAGCTGTCGGTTAAGAGCGCAAGACTGGATCTGTTGGAGCGAGCGGACGCCGCCCGCTCGCTCTTATCAAACAAAATATAACTACCTGATCTGAATGTTTCT
>NZ_LOHG01000004.1:0-31652 GCF_022790535.1 Pseudomonas maioricensis | reverse complement strand
TCGGCAGCTCCTACAGGTCCTATGTTTGCCCCGAGACAGCGGTGTGTTATGGATGCTGGGGCAGCTCCTTCAGGAAAACCCGTTTCATCGGTGGGACCGACCGAGAATTTTGTTTGCAGGCCAACGTAGATTCTCCAGCGGGCTTTTTATTTTAGTTGAGGGGCTTTGATGACTGACACACGGCGCTGGTTCTGGATTGGCGGAGTCGTTCTGCTGTTCCTGTTTGTGTTCTTGCTGCACGGGATCCTGACCCCCTTTCTGGTGGCGCTGTTGCTGGCCTATATGGGCGACCCGCTGACCGACAAACTGGAAAAACTGGGCTTGTCGCGGACCTTGAGTGTGGTGGCGGTATTCGGCCTCTTCACGCTGATCCTGATGGGCTTGCTGCTGATTCTGGTGCCGATGCTCGCCAAGCAACTGTTCCGCCTCTACGAGCTTGCCCCTCAGATGCTTGACTGGCTGCAGCACACGGCATTGCCGTGGGTGCAGACCAAGTTTGGTCTGGCCGATGGTTTCTGGAAGTTCGACAAGGTCAAAGCGGCTATTTCGGAACACATGGGCCAGACCGGCGATATCGTTAGCGCTGTGCTGTCCAGGGCGACAGCTTCCAGCCTCGCACTGATCGGCTGGATCACTAATCTGGTGCTGATCCCGGTGGTGTGTTTCTACCTGCTGCGGGACTGGGACGTGATGATGGCCAAGATTCGTGGTCTGTTACCGCGCCACCGCGAAGAGCAGGTCGTCAAGCTGGCAGGCGAGTGCCATGAAGTACTGGGCGCATTCATTCGCGGGCAGTTGCTGGTGATGGTGGGCCTGGGCGTCATTTATGCGGCCGGGCTGATGCTGGTCGGGCTTGAGCTGGGGTTGTTGATCGGGGTTATCGCCGGTCTGGCCGCCATCGTGCCTTATATGGGCTTTGTGATCGGTATCGGCGCAGCGCTGGTGGCCGGGCTGTTCCAGTTTGGCGGTGATTTGTATCCGCTGTTGGGCATCGCCGCGGTGTTCATGGTGGGGCAGGCGCTTGAAGGCATGGTGCTCACGCCGTTGCTGGTGGGCGATCGCATCGGCCTGCATCCGGTTGCGGTGATCTTCGCGATCCTGGCAGGCGGTGAGTTGTTCGGCTTCACCGGTATTCTGCTGGCGCTGCCTGTGGCGGCAGTGATCATGGTTCTGGTACGCCATGCCCACGACCTCTATAAAGAGTCGGATGTTTACGGTGGCGCGGAAGATCCTGAGTTGTAGGAAGCGACTGGCTCTTGCAAGTGGTCGCGAACTAACTGTGGGAGCGGTGCTTGCCCGCGATAAACGATGACTCGGTGTATTGCTGAACACCGTAGCGTCTGTATCGCGGGCAAGCACCGCTCCCACAATAAGATTGCAACCTCATGTGAAAAGAGTGCCAGCCCTCAATCATCTCTGAGCATTTACCCATAGCCGCCAAAGACTCACGCAAACCTTTGATTTTGCTTATGGTCTGGCGCATTGTGCCCCCAGCGTCACGGGTATAAACTTTGCGCACTTTACACAGAGGCCCCTTACGGTTCACTTGAGCCGTTCAGCCAGCATGAAACCTATTCAGCTGCCCCTGGGTGTGCGTCTGCGTGATGACGCCACCTTCATCAACTACTATCCCGGCGCCAATGCTGCGGCACTCGGCTACGTCGAGCGCCTGTGCGAAGCCGAGGCTGGCTGGACCGAGAGTCTCATCTATCTATGGGGCAAGGACGGGGTAGGGCGTACCCATCTGTTGCAGGCCGCGTGCCTGCGTTTCGAGCAAATGGGCGAACCGGCGGTTTATCTCCCGCTGGCCGAAGTGATCGATGAAGGCGTCGAACTGTTCGACAACCTTGAACAGTACGAACTGGTCTGCCTTGATGACCTGCAAGCCATCGTCGGCAAGCCTGAGTGGGAAGAAGCCCTGTTTCACCTGTTCAATCGCCTACGTGACAGCGGCCGTCGTTTGCTGATTGCCGCCTCACAATCCCCGCGCGAACTCCCCGTCAAACTGCCTGACCTCAAATCTCGCCTGACCATGGCGCTGGTTTTCCAGATGCGTGGCCTGTCGGATGAAGACAAGTTGCGTGCTCTGCAGCTGCGTGCATCGCGACGCGGGCTGCACCTGACCGACGAGGTCGGGCATTTCATCCTGACCCGGGGCACTCGCAGCATGAGTGCTCTGTTCGATTTACTGGAAACCCTCGATCAGGCTTCTTTGCAGGCTCAGCGTAAACTGACCATCCCTTTCCTTAAAGAGACGCTTGGGTGGTAGACCCCGCGTTGCTGCTGCAAACCGCATCGGCGCTGCGTGTCGCACAGCGCATTCTGATTATCACCGGGGCAGGACTCTCAGCCGATTCCGGGTTGCCAACCTATCGTGGCGTTGGCGGCTTGTATAACGGCGAGACTGATGATGGCCTGCCGATTGAAATAGCGCTGTCCGGGCCGATGCTGCGTCGTGACCCTGCGCTGTGCTGGAAATACATCGCCGAACTGGGCAAGGCATGCCTGGGAGGCCAGCCGAACGCTGCTCACTATGCGATTGCAGAGTTGCAACGCAAGAAACCGGATTGCTGGGTACTGACGCAGAACGTCGACGGCTATCATCGCGCTGCGGGAAGCCCGCCAGATCGCCTGATTGAAATTCATGGCCAGATGGCGCCGCTGTTCTGTCAGTCATGTGCAGCCGAGGATCCGGAATTGAGTGTGCATTTGCAGCGGCCACTTCCTCCTCTTTGCCGGTTGTGTGGTGGCGTTCTGCGACCACCCGTCGTTTTGTTTCAGGAGATGTTGCCTGAGCAAGCAATGCAAACACTCTATGATGAGATGGCAAAAGGCTTTGATGCAGTGCTGAGCATCGGTACCACGGCCAGCTTCCCCTACATCCATGAACCTGTAATCAGAACAAGGGTTTGCGGCGGTTTTACGGCGCAAATTAATTTGACGCCTACCAATCAGAGCGCACAAATGGATGCGTTTTTCGCCTGCCGGGCAGTACATGTCATGGGCGAACTGGTAAGTCACATTTAGTTCGATTGAATTTGCAAATCAGAATGATAGTGGGCATAGTCGCGGCTTCTTAATATTTATCAGCCACGGTCGTGCCCATGCTAGTTCGCTTCGCACCCCTCGTGCCTCTCGCACTTGTTACCCTGCTTATAGGTTGCGCCGCCAATTCACCGGTCTCGCAACAACAGCAAGTACAGCAGCAAACCGCCAAATCAGTCAGCGTTTCTACCGCTAACATCCGTTCAGACCGCTCGGTCCTGCAGGAAGAGTTGGCGACTGAAGCTGAGCTGGCCCGTTTCTCTGACAACAAGCCTTACCAGCTGCCAGTTCTGGCTGACAGCATTCTTGAACGTGGCAAGTCTCTGATCGGTACCCGCTACCGTTTCGGTGGTACTTCTACCAAGTCCGGCTTTGATTGCAGCGGTTTCATCGGTTATCTGTTCCGTGAAGAGGCTGGCATGAGCCTGCCGCGTTCTTCCCGTGAAATGATCAACATTGATGCGCCTCTGGTTAAACGCACCGACCTTGAGCCTGGCGATCTGCTGTTCTTCAGCACTGCCGGTCGCGGTCGCGTCAGCCACGCTGCCATCTATCTGGGCGACAACCAGTTCATCCACTCCAGCAGCCGTCGCAGTGGTGGTGTTCGCGTCGATAGCCTGGACGATGTGTACTGGAGCAAGACGTTCATCGAAGCCAAACGCGCCTTGGCCATGGAGTCGCCCACGGCTGCTCCGGCCCAGACGACAGCGATGACCGCAACTACGCTCAAGACACCAGCGGTCAAGAAGCGCAAGCACAAATAATTAGCGTCCCGTACAAAGACAGGCTATAAGCCTGTCTTGTGCTTTTCGGGCTCCCGGCAAAGTAAGCCGCATCCACATCGGGTTGTTGTGTTTATGTCGATTACGCTACGCCTTGCGGTCATATCTCTTGCTGCGTTGCTCGGTGCTTGCGCCAGCGCGCCGCCTCCGCAACCACGGGTCGTTCAACGCCCGGTCATCGTTGCTCCCGCCGAAAACCCCAACCCTGCTGCCGAAGATGTACTGTTCCGTGCACTCGGGCTGGTGGGAACCCCTTATCGTTGGGGCGGCAACACGCCTGATTCGGGTTTTGACTGCAGCGGTCTGATCGGTTTTGTTTACCGTGACGCAGCGGGTATTGCGCTGCCACGTTCAACCCGCGACATGATTGTGATGCGCGCACCGAGCGTCGGGCGCGAGCAGCTGCAATCCGGTGATCTGGTGTTCTTCGCCACAGGCGGCGGTTCTCAGGTCAGCCATGCGGGTATTTACGTTGGCGAAGGTCGCTTCGTCCATGCACCTGCTACCGGCGGCACGGTGAAGCTCGATAGCCTCGACAAGCCTTATTGGCAGAAGGCTTATCTGGATGCCAAACGGGTGATTCAACCTTCGAATCTGGCGCGTAATCAGTAATACTGCGGGAGCGGTTATTATCAAGCCGCGACGAAATGCATTGAAACCGTCAAGCCTGCCGCCGCAGCCAGATCAACCAAAGCATCAAGGCTAAACAGATCGACTCTGCCAGCTTTCAGATTAGAGAAGCGAGGTTTGGTTATACCCAGTCTGCTGGCCTTAACCGTGTCGTTCCCCGGCCATTGCCTGATCTGTTCGTTCAGTTCAATCATAAGCTGCGAGCGAGCTTTCAGATGCGCAGCCTCTTGAGCCGTATCCGCCAAGGCGTCCCAGACGCTGGCAAAGGTTTGTTCTTCGGTCATGCTCTGCTCCTAATCAAATCGCCCAGTCTCAGCGTTGCAAGCGTAATGTCCTTATTGGCTGTCTTCTGTGTAGTTTTGCGGAACGCGTGCAACACATAGACGGCATTTGGCAGCGTTGCCAGATAGACAACTCTAAATGCCCCTGAGATTTCTCTAACTCGAATCTCCCTAACTCCCGCGCCAATACTGGCCATGGGTTTCCAATCTTCTGGTGCTATACCTCTTTGCACTCGGTCTAGCTGAAAGCCCGCAATGGCTTGGGCTGGTAGTGGAAAGCCCCTCAACTGCTCCAGGGTGTCTCCCAAAAATACGAGTGGCTTCATGCTTCATTTCCGATTTGGATATGAAGCTATTGTTATCTGTTTCGATAACAAACTTTAGCAGCTATTTCCACTCCGATGTCAGGAAAAATCAACGAGTTTTGTAGGCGGGTGGTGGTGCGCGTACCAGAGCATTCCGGCTGACCTTATCGCGAGCAAGCCCAGCTCCCACAGAGAAATGCGATTCATGTGGGATCCGGGCTTGCCCGCGATTGGGTCACCTCAAGCCGGAGGCAGGCCCGTCAAGGCTTCACACCCGCCTGTTGTGCCTTCGCTCCCGTCACCCGCCAGATCTTGTTGCCGACATCATCGGCCACCAGCAAACCTCCCTGATGATCATTCACCACGCCAACCGGGCGGCCCTGTGCTTTTTCGTCGGCGTTGAGGAAGCCGCTCAGGAGGTCGATCGGCGTGCCAGCTGGTTTGCCGTCTTTGAACGGCACGAATAGCACCTTGTAGCCACTGTGTGGCTTGCGGTTCCACGAGCCGTGCTGGCCGATGAACAGCCCTTCATTAAACGGTGCAGGTAAGGTTTTGCCGTCTGCAAAGACCAGACCTAGCGAGGCTGTGTGCGGGCCCACGGCAAAGTCAGGCGCAATCGCCTTGGCCACCAGTTCCGGATTTTGTGGCTTCACGCGTTCGTCCAAATGCTGGCCGTAATAGCTGTAGGGCCAGCCATAGAAGCCGCCGTCCTGAACAGAGGTCACGTAATCGGGCACCAGGTCGCTGCCGATTTCGTCACGCTCGTTGACTGCTGTCCACAACTTGCCGGTGGTCGGTTCCCAATCCATCCCATTAGGGTTGCGCAGGCCTGAGGCAAAGATGCGATGGGTCTTGGTGTTCGGATCAACTTCCCAGATGGCGGCACGGCCTTGCTCGGCCTCCATGCCGTTCTCCGCCACATTGCTGTTGGAGCCGACGGTGACGTACAGCCTGCTGCCGTCTTTGCTGGCGATGACGTTTTTGGTCCAGTGGTGATTCAACGTGCCGCCTGGCAAATCGACGACTTTGGTCGGCTGGGCGGTGATAGACGTTTGGCCAGGCTGATAAGGGAAGCTGATCAAGCGGTCGGTATCGGCAACATAAAGCGTGTTGCCGACCAGCGTCATGCCAAAAGGCGAGTTAAGGTTTTCCAGAAACACGGTGCGGGTTTCGGCGACGCCATCGTGATCCTTGTCACGCAGCAAGGTGATGCGATTGGCGCTGGGCACTCCGGCACCGGCACGGCCCATGACTTTCTTCATGACCCAGCCACGAATGCCTTTGTCATCGTCGGGCTTGGCGGGGGAGTTTGTTTCAGCGACCAGCACATCGCCATTGGGCAGTACGTACAGCCAGCGGGGGTGGTCGAGCTTTTCAGCGAAGGCGGCGACTTGCGTGCCCGGGGCGGCAACAGGCTTGCCACCTTGCGGCCAGCCGACGGCCGGAGCGATGTTGACCGTCGGGATCAGCGTCTTGTTCGGCTCAGGCAGTTTAGGCGATGGGCCGGTGCCATCCGTGACTTGCAGGGTAGAGGACTCACCACAGCCCGCCAGGCCAGCGGCGAGCATGAGCAAGACGGCGTAGTGCGGTTTGAGCTTGAACATGGTCGATCTCCGTAACGGGCAGTGGTGCAGTAAGTGGTAGAGGTGTGTAGGCGGGTGAGGTTCAACCCCTGTGTTGATTGACGCTCCCACCCCAACGCTCTAACCTGCGCGCTTGTTTCAGGTGCTCGACGTCAGCAGCGTTTCTGCGGGCAGGTCGAGTGAAACAGGGAAGCCGGTGCATTCGCCTTCATGCGACCTATTCCGGCGCTGCCCCCGCAACGGTAAATGAGTGAAAATTGCGCAATCTGCCACTGTGCTCCGGCATGGGAAGGCGCGCAATCGGGTTCGCCCGCTCATGAGCCCGGAGACCGGCCTGATCCATCCAACAGCATCACGGCGGGCGATGCTCTGCGCATGACCTGTGGTCGTGCTGTCAGTTTTTGCTGTGCCTTCCGTCTGCTTTCGCGTGCCCTCAAGCGGAGAGCTGAGATGAACGAATCCCCTGAACGTGACGAACGCCATCTGGCGCGCATGCTGCGCAAGAAAGCCGTCATGGACGAACGTATTGCCAGCGCCCCTAACGAATGCGGTTTGCTGCTGGTCCTCACCGGTAACGGCAAAGGCAAGAGCAGCTCTGCGTTCGGCATGCTCGCCCGAGCCATGGGCCACGGTATGCAATGTGGCGTGGTGCAGTTCATCAAAGGCAGCAACAGCACGGGCGAAGAATTCTTTTTCCGGCGTTTCCCGGAGCAGGTTCGCTATCACGTGATGGGCGAGGGCTACACCTGGGAAACTCAGGATCGCCAGCGTGATATCGCCGCTGCCGAAGCGGCCTGGGAAGTGTCTCTGGAAATGCTCCGCGATCCGTCCATTGTCCTTGTGGTACTGGACGAACTGAACATTGCCCTCAAACACGGCTACCTGGACATCGAGCGGGTACTCAGCGATCTGCAGGCGCGTCCACCCATGCAGCACGTGATTGTTACCGGGCGCGGCGCCAAACCGGAAATGATCGACATGGCTGACACGGTTTCCGAGATCACCGTGGTCAAGCACGCCTTCCAGGCGGGTATTCGCGCTCAGAAAGGCATCGAGCTGTGAGCAGACTTTCATGAGTGAGCCGCGTCACTGTCCAGCGGTATTGATTGCCGCACCTGCTTCGGGCCAGGGTAAAACCACGGTTACCGCTGCGTTGGCTCGCCTGCATCGCAATCAGGGCCGCAAGGTTCGCGTGTTCAAGTGCGGGCCCGATTTCCTTGATCCCATGATTCTCGAGCGAGCCAGCGGTGCGCCGGTGTATCAGCTCGATTTGTGGATGGTCGGTGCTGATGAAAGTCGTCGTCTGTTGTGGGAAGCCGCGGGCGAAGCTGACCTGATCCTGATTGAAGGCGTGATGGGCTTGTTTGACGGCACACCGTCCAGCGCTGATCTGGCACGTCACTTTGGCGTGCCGGTATTGGGTGTGATTGACGGTACGGCCATGGCTCAGACCTTTGGTGCGCTGGCCTTGGGCCTGGCGCGCTATCAGCCTGATTTGCCGTTCGCCGGTGTATTGGCTAACCGCGTCGGCACTGTGCGTCATGCGCAGTTGCTCGAAGGCAGCCTGACGGAGGGCCTGCGCTGGTACGGCGCGTTGTCCCGTGAAACCGGAATTGAACTGCCCAGCCGTCACCTCGGACTGGTGCAGGCCAGCGAGTTGAATGACCTGGACCTGCGCCTCGACGCAGCGGCTGATGCCTTGGCCAGCACCTGCGAAGTGGCCTTGCCGCCCGCCGTGACGTTCGCTGCACCGGACATTATCCCGGCCCAGCCTTTGCTCGAAGGCGTGCGTATAGCCGTGGCTCACGACGAAGCCTTTGCCTTCACTTATGGCGCGAGCCTGGACCTGCTGCGGGCGATGGGCGCAGAACTGATGTTCTTCTCGCCGATCCGCGACAGCGTTTTGCCCGAGGCGGACAGCCTGTACTTACCCGGCGGTTACCCCGAGTTGCATCACGTTGCATTGAGCCAGAACACGCCCATGCTGACTGCAATCCGCGAACACCACCAAGCAGGCAAGCCGCTGCTGGCTGAATGCGGCGGCATGTTGTATCTGCTGGATGCCTTGACCGATGTTGACGGGCTGCGCGTTGAACTGGTCGGTTTACTCGCAGGCGAGGCCGTGATGCAGAAGCGTCTGGCGGCGCTGGCGCTACAAAACGTCGCATTGCCCGAGGGTGAGTTGCGCGGCCACACTTATCACCATTCTTTGACGAGCACCGAGCTGCAACCCATTGCACGGGGCCTGAGTCCTAACGGCGGGCGCGGCGCGGAGGCGGTCTATCGTGAGGGGCGCATGACGGCGTCCTATGTGCATTTCTATTTCCCTTCCAATCCCCAAGCGGTTGCGGCGCTTTTCAAACCATGAGTGATCAAGCGTACAGCGCCGAAGAACGTGCTGCGGTCTATCGTGTCATCGCTGAACGGCGTGACATGCGGCATTTCAGCGGGGGCAGCGTGGCGCCGGAGTTACTGACGCGCCTGCTGCAAGCGGCGCATCAGGCACCCAGTGTGGGGTTGATGCAGCCGTGGCGCTTCATTCGCATCACCGATCGGACATTGCGTGCAAGTATTCAGGCTCAGGTGGAGAGCGAGCGGGTTCGTACCGCCGAGGCGCTGGGCGAGCGTGCCGATGACTTCATGAAGCTCAAGGTCGAGGGCATCAACGACTGTGCGGAAGTGCTGGTGGCGGCGCTCATGGACGATCGCGAAAAGCACGTCTTTGGTCGCCGTACGTTGCCGGAAATGGACTTGGCGTCATTGTCATGCGCCATTCAGAACATGTGGCTGGCTGCCCGCGCCGAAGGGCTTGGCATGGGCTGGGTATCGTTGTTCGAGCCACAGGCGCTGGCTGATCTGCTCGGCATGCCGGCGGGTGCCAAACCGTTGGCAGTTTTGTGCCTGGGGCCGGTGACCGAGTTCTACCCGGTGCCGATGCTGGTGATGGAAGGCTGGGGCAAAGAGCGTCCGTTGAACGAAATGTTGTTTGAGAACCAATGGGGAGTCGGTCAATGAGTGTGGCGCTGTTGAGTGTTGCCGGGGTAGCGCTGGATGCGTTGCTGGGTGAGCCCAAACGCTCCCATCCGCTGGTTGCATTCGGGCGTTTCGCTGATCGCATCGAACAGCGCTTCAATTCTGCCGGGCGCGGTTGGCGCAGCCATGGTGTAACCGCCTGGGTGATTGCGGTCATCCCGTTGACCCTGTTGGCGACGCTGTTGAGCTGGCTGCCCTACATTGGCTGGCTGGTGGAAATTCTCGCGCTGTATTGCGCCCTTGGTTTACGCAGTCTGGGCGAACACGTCGAGCCTGTGGCTCAGGCGCTCCGTTCGGACGACCTTGAGGAGGCGCGACGTCGCGTCGGCTATCTGGTCAGCCGCCAGACCTCGGAGCTGGACGCCACTGAAGTCGCCCGTGCCGCCACCGAGTCGGTGCTGGAGAACGGCAGCGACGCCGTATTTGCTGCTTTGTTCTGGTTCGCCGTTGCGGGTGCGCCGGGCGTGGTGTTGTACCGCTTGAGTAACACGCTGGACGCCATGTGGGGGTATCGCAACGAACGTTTCGAACGGTTTGGCTGGGCGGCGGCAAAGATCGATGACGTGCTCAACTACATTCCTGCAAGGCTGGTGGCGTTAACTTACGCGCTGCTGGGCAAGACCCGTCTGGCCTTGCGCTGCTGGCGTACTCAAGGCCCGACATGGGACAGCCCCAACGCCGGGCCAGTGATGGCCGCGGGTGCCGGTGCGCTGGGTGTCGAGCTGGGCGGTGCCGCGATTTATCACGGCGAATTGCATCAGCGTCCGCAGTTGGGTGAAGGCCTGCCCGCTGACGCCAACTCCATTGATCGCGGCTGGCAACTGGTGCAGCGCGGTGTGTGGTTGTGGTTGCTGGTGTTGTGCGTGGGGGCCGAATTTTATGCTTGAGCATGGCGGTCGCCTGCGCAAGGCAGCACGAGAGTACGGCATCGACGAAGCCGACTGGCTGGACCTCTCCACGGGTATCGCGCCGTGGGCCTTTCCAATTCCTGCTATCCCGGTAACGGCGTGGAACCGCCTGCCTGAAGCCGATGACGGTCTGGAACAAGCCGCCTGCACGTATTACGGTGCCGCGCGGGCGCTGCCAGTGTCGGGTTCGCAAGCTGCCATTCAGGCCCTTCCGCGTCTGCGCAGCACCGGCAAAGTGGGCGTGCTGTCACCTTGTTATGCCGAGCATGCCCATGCCTGGCGCAGCGCGGGCTTTCTGGTGCGCGAAGTACTTGAACATGAAGTGGACTACTTTCTCGACAGCCTTGATGTGCTAGTGGTGGTCAACCCCAATAACCCCACGGGGCTGGTGCTGACTCCAGAGCGTCTGTTGAAGTGGCACGGGCGGCTGGCGGAGCGGGGCGGCTGGCTGGTGGTCGACGAAGCCTTCATGGATAACACGCCGGACCTGAGCCTTGCTGCTCATACGGGGATGGCGGGTTTGATTGTCCTGCGTTCATTCGGCAAGTTCTTCGGCCTTGCCGGTGTGCGGTTGGGGTTTGTGCTGGCTGAGCCACGCTTGCTCAAGTCCCTGGCTCAGGACATTGGCCCCTGGACTGTCAGCGGTCCCGCGCGGATTATCGGCCAGGCGTGCCTCAAGGATGTTCAACGGCACGCTGAACAACGCCTTCGTACTGATCAGGCCAGCCAGCGGCTTGCGCAATTGCTCACGCGCCATGGACTGAAACCAGCGGGTGGCTGTGCATTGTTTCAATGGTCGGTCACTGCGAACGCTGAGTTGCTGCATGAATTTTGCGCCAGGCGCGGCATTCTGCTGCGCCTGTTTGTCAGTGATAACCCGCTCAATGGCAGCTTGCGCTTTGGTCTGCCTGACGATGACGTCCAATGGCAGCGCCTGGAAACAGCGCTACGCGAATTCAATCAGAGCCTATCCAGCCAGGAGCAGCCATGACGACCTTGATGGTGCAAGGCACTACGTCCGACGCGGGTAAAAGCACGCTGGTGACGGCACTGTGCCGCTGGTTGACCCGTCAGGGTGTTGCCGTTGTGCCGTTCAAACCACAGAACATGGCGCTCAACAGCGCGGTGACGGCGGACGGCGGGGAAATTGGCCGTGCGCAGGCCGTGCAGGCTCAGGCCTGCGGGCTACAGCCGCATACTGACATGAATCCGGTATTGCTCAAGCCCAACAGCGATACCGGTGCGCAGGTGATCATTCATGGCCGTGCGGTGACGACCATGAATGCGGTGGCGTATCACGGCTATAAAGAGATCGCCATGAAAGCGGTGCTGGAGTCACATGAGCGTCTGGGTCGTACCTACCCGGTGATCATGGTCGAAGGCGCAGGCTCACCTGCTGAAATCAATCTGCGCGCCAATGACATTGCCAACATGGGCTTTGCCGAAGCGGTGGATTGCCCGGTGCTGCTGATCGCCGATATCAATCGTGGCGGGGTTTTTGCTCATCTGGTTGGCACACTGGAGTTGCTCTCGCCCAGCGAACAGGCGAGGGTCAAGGGTTTCATCATCAACCGCTTTCGCGGTGACATTGCTTTACTGCAACCGGGGCTGGACTGGCTCGAAGCGCGCACGGGCAAACCGGTGGTTGGCGTGCTGCCTTACGTGATGGACCTGCATCTGGAGGCCGAAGACGGTCTTGATCAGCGCCAGACCGACAAGGTCGAGCAAGTGCTCAACGTGGTGGTGCCGATTCTGCCGCGCATCAGTAACCACACCGACTTTGATCCACTGCGCCTGCACCCGCAGGTCAACCTGCAATTCATCGGGCCGGGGCAAACGATCCCTTCGGCCGACCTGATCATCCTGCCCGGCTCGAAAAGCGTGCGCAGCGACATGGCTTACCTGCGTGCCAACGGCTGGGATACCGCCATTGCCAGGCACCTGCGCTATGGCGGCAAGTTGCTGGGGATTTGCGGTGGTTTGCAGATGCTTGGCGAGCAGTTGCATGATCCATTGGGCCTTGAGGGCGCACCGGGTTCCAGCGCGGGTCTTGGGTTGCTGGCGATGAGCACGGTGCTCGAAGAAGAGAAACAGCTACGGAACGTGAAAGGCCGTCTGTTGCTGGAAGGCGTGCAGATCAGCGGCTATGAAATTCATGCAGGGGTGACCACCGGCGCAGCGCTGGAGCGCCCCGCGGTGCAACTGGACGATGACCGTTGCGACGGTGCGCAAAGTGCTGACGGGCAGATTTTCGGCACTTACCTGCACGGGCTGTTCGAAACCCCTGAGGCATGCAGCGCACTACTGCGCTGGGCCGGTTTGCAGGACGTGCAGCAAGTGGATTACCACGCCTTGCGCGAACGCGACATCGAGCGCCTGGCGGATCTGGTTGAGAACCATCTGGATGGCAAGCTGCTGCGCGAGTTGTGTGGGTTGGATGCTGTAGTGGGTGGAATGTGAGCCAGGTCAAACAAAACTCCGGCTCACTGAATTGAAATGCATTCCAAGTTAGATGGCTGCATTTTTTCTTAAGAGAGTCCCGTACATGCACCAACTAATCCTCGGTGGCGCACGCTCCGGCAAAAGTCGACTGGCTGAAGGTCTCGCCAGTGACTCGGGGCTGGAAGTGATTTACGTCGCCACCAGCCAGCCCGTGGACGGCGAATTGAATCAGCGTGTCGCACTGCATCGCGAGCGTCGCCCCGACACATGGGGCCTGATTGAAGAGCCTCTCGAGCTGGCGCGGGTCCTGCGGGATAACGCCAGTGCCGACCACTGTTTGCTGGTGGATTGCCTGACCTTATGGTTGACCAATCTGCTGATGCTTGAAAACCCTGAGCGTCTGGCGCAAGAGCGCCAGGCGCTGCTCGACTGCCTCGCGCAATTGCCGGGCGAAATTATTTTTGTCAGCAACGAAACCGGGCTGGGCGTGGTGCCCCTCGGTGAGCTGACCCGTCGCTATGTCGATGAAGCCGGTTTACTGCACCAGGCGCTGGCCGAACGGTGCCAGCGTGTTGTGCTGACCGTTGCTGGCTTGCCTCTGACACTGAAAGGATCCGCATTATGAGTAGCACCTGGTGGCTTGAACCTGCCCGGACGATTGACGTTTCGGCGAGAGAAGAAGCCCTGGCGCGGCAACAACAATTGACCAAACCCACCGGTTCCCTCGGGCAACTGGAACGTGTTGCAGTGCAACTGGCCGGGTTGCAGGGGCGGGTAAAACCCAAGGTTGATGCCGTGTGGATCGCGATTTTTGCTGGAGATCACGGCGTAGTTGCGGAGGGTGTTTCGGCATATCCGCAGGAAGTGACCGGGCAAATGCTGCACAACTTCGTCACCGGCGGAGCAGCGATCAGCGTATTGGCGCAGCAGTTGTCGGCGCAATTGGACGTAGTGGACCTGGGCACGGTGACCCCTCTGGATCTGCCGGGTGTGCGTCATTTACGGATCGGTGCCGGTACGGCGAACTTCGCCAAAGGACCGGCCATGAGCAATGAGCAAGGCCTGCAGGCGTTGCAGGCCGGGCGCGACAGCGTGCTGCGCGCCAAGGCGGTGGGCATTGAACTGTTCGTCGGTGGCGAGATGGGGATCGGCAATACCGCTGCGGCCAGTGCGGTGGCCTGCTCGCTACTCGACTGTGCAGCGCAGCTGTTGGTCGGCCCGGGTACGGGGTTGAATGCTGCGGGCATCAGCCACAAGACCGAGGTCATCGAGCGTGCATTGGCATTGCATGCCGAGCACACCGGGGATCCGTTGCAAAGCCTGTTCTGCCTGGGTGGTTTCGAGATTGCAGCGCTGGTAGGCGCGTATCTGGCTTGCGCCCAGGAAGGTATTGCCGTGCTGGTCGACGGCTTTATCTGCAGTGTCGCGGCGCTGGTGGCAGTACGCTTGAACCCTTCGTGTCGTGACTGGCTGTTGTTCGGCCATCGTGGTGCTGAACCGGGCCATCGTCACTTGCTGGAAACCTTGCAGGCCGAGCCGCTTCTGGATCTTGGCCTGCGGCTTGGCGAAGGCAGCGGCGCAGCACTGGCGGTGCCGCTGGTGCGCCTGGCCTGTCAGTTGCACAACGGCATGGCGACTTTCGCTGAAGCGGCTGTAGCGGATCGTCCTGCATGATCTTGCATCTGGACATGCTGCGTCACGGCGAGACCGAGCTGGGCGGGGGTATGCGTGGCAGTCTGGACGATGCATTGACTGACACCGGTTGGACACAGATGCGCGCTGCGGTAGCTGAGTGCGGTCCATGGGACCGAATCATCAGTTCGCCGCTGCAACGTTGTGCCCGGTTTGCCGAAGAGCTGGCTGAACGTCTTGCGTTGCCGCTGAGCTTCGAGCCGGGTTTGCAGGAGTTGCATTTCGGCGACTGGGAAGGGCGCAGCGCTGCGCAGTTGATGGAAACCGATGCCGAGGGTCTAGGCCTGTTCTGGAACGATCCGTACGGCTTCACGCCACCCAACGGCGAGCCGGTAATCGAGTTTTCGTCACGTGTGTTGGCAGCGGTTGATCGATTGCATCAGGCGTACGCGGGTGAGCGGGTGTTGTTGATCAGCCATGGCGGAGTGATGCGCCTGTTGCTGGCAAAGGCTCGCGGCCTGCCTCGCGAGCAGTTGCTGCAAGTGACGGTTGGGCATGGCGCGCTGCTGGCAATTTCTGTTGCGAGCGGCTGCTTACTTGAACACGACCGATGACCTGTAGGAGCTCACCGAGGTTACGAGGCCAGCGATAGTGGTATGTCAGACACACCGCTATCGCTGGCCTCGTAACCTCGGTGAGCTCCTACAGGATAGGGGGCCAAGTTGTGGGTCTGAGACCGAGGAAACCTGACATGTTGCCGTTCTGGATTGCCCTGCAGTTCCTCAGCAGTTTGCCCATCAGTTTGCCTGGCATGCCCAAGCCTCAGGAGCTGGGGCGTTCGCTGCTGTTTTATCCATTGGTTGGCGTTTTGTTCGGTACGATCCTGATGGGGTTGAATGCACTGCTCGACGGTGCGCCCGTTATGCTGCATGCGGCAATACTGTTGACTGCGTGGGTATTGCTCAGTGGCGGACTGCATCTGGATGGCCTGGCGGACAGCGCCGATGCCTGGCTGGGTGGTTTCGGAGATCGCGAACGCACCCTGAGTATCATGAAAGACCCTCGCAGCGGACCCATTGCTGTGGTCACGCTGATTCTGGTGCTGCTGCTCAAATTCACAGCACTGCTGGCGCTGATCGAAAGCCAGAACTCCATAGCGCTGCTGCTGGCTCCTGTTATCGGTCGAAGTGCCATGCTCGGTTTGTTTGTTTGCACGCCCTACGTCAGAGCTGGCGGGTTGGGACAGGCGCTGGCTGACCATTTGCCGCGTTCGGCGGGCAAACAGGTGCTGTTGGTCTGCGCAATTGGCTGCGTGCTAGTTGCCGGTTTATCGGGTTTGTATGCTTTGGCGGCAGCGGCTGCCTGTTTCTTCTGGCTGCGACATCTCATGCTCAAGCGCCTGGGTGGCACTACCGGGGATACGGCGGGCGCATTGCTGGAGTTGCTGGAGGTTGCGGTTTTGATCGTGCTAGCAGTGGCGCTTGCTGATTGATAATGCAATTCCTGTGGGAGATCGCATTACCAATCAAGCAGCAGTTGTGTGCCTGCTGGAAAGACCCAACCCGATCACATTGACACCCCCAGCCCCCACCGCGTAGCTTTCACATATCTTGTTACGGGTATATCCACGTAATATTTCTTGAGCGTTCGAGCTGGAGAATAAAAATGACCTCAGTCTGGCGTACCAGTGGCTGGATCCTGTTGGGCAGTGCCTTGATTCTGGCGCTGTCACTGGGTACGCGACATGGTTTTGGTTTGTTCCTCGCACCGATGAGTGCCGACTTCGGATGGGGGCGCGAGGTCTTCGCGTTCGCGATCGCCTTCCAGAACCTGATGTGGGGGCTGGCTCAGCCGTTCGCCGGGGCATTGGCCGACCGTTTTGGTGCGGCCAAAGTGGTGTTTATCGGCGGCATTCTTTATGCGGCAGGTCTGCTTTTGATGAGCACGGCTGACACGCCTTTAAGCCTCTCGCTGAGTGCCGGCCTGTTGATCGGCATTGGCCTGTCCGGTACTTCATTTTCGGTGATTCTGGGCGTGGTCGGCCGGGCGCTGCCTGCTGAGAAACGCAGCATGGGCATGGGGATCGCCAGCGCTGCTGGCTCATTCGGTCAGTTCGCCATGCTGCCCGGTACCCTCGGACTGATTGGTTGGCTGGGCTGGTCGAGTGCACTGCTGGTGCTCGGCGTACTAGTGGCGCTGATTCTGCCGCTGGTGATGATGCTCAGGGACAGCCCGGCGCCATTGGTTGGCGGCGAACAGACTCTGCGCGAAGCGTTGCACGAAGCCTGCTCGCACTCAGGCTTCTGGCTACTGGCCCTGGGCTTTTTCGTCTGTGGGTTTCAGGTGGTGTTCATCGGTGTGCATTTGCCTGCGTATCTGGTGGATCAGCATTTGCCCGCCAAGGTCGGCACGACGGTGCTGGCACTGATCGGCCTGTTCAACATTTTCGGAACCTATACCGCGGGTTGGCTGGGCGGACGTATGTCCAAGCCACGCCTGCTCACCGTGCTGTATTTGCTCCGTGCGGTTGTGATTGTGTTGTTCATCACACTGCCGCTGAGTGAGACCTCAGCCTACCTGTTCGGTGTCGCGATGGGCCTGCTGTGGCTGTCCACTGTCCCGCTGACCAATGGCACCGTCGCGACGTTGTTTGGCGTGCGTAACCTGTCGATGCTCGGTGGTATTGTGTTCCTGTTCCATCAATTGGGCGCCTTCCTTGGCGGTTGGCTGGGCGGTGTCGTGTATGACCGAATGGGGAACTACGATTTGATCTGGCAAGTGTCGATACTGCTGAGTCTGCTGGCGGCTGCATTGAACTGGCCGGTGCGTGAGCGGCCGGTTGCCCGGTTGCAGGCTCGTGCGGCATGAGCCGGATGTGGCTCT
This sequence comes from Pseudomonas maioricensis, assembly GCF_022790535.1. Taxonomy (GTDB): domain Bacteria; phylum Pseudomonadota; class Gammaproteobacteria; order Pseudomonadales; family Pseudomonadaceae; genus Aquipseudomonas; species Aquipseudomonas maioricensis. The sequence continues at coordinate 14,128 of NZ_LOHG01000004.1, read as the reverse complement.
GGGGCGCGGGGCTGGTGGGCGTGTTGACGCTGGCGTTGATCTGGTGGGCGTGGCAAAACGTCGGGCTGGCTGCCTTGCAGTTAGGCATGGGCGCGTGCCTCTAGGCATTTCTCCGGGCGCGGGTTAGTTTGTCCTGCAGACAATAATGGATGACTGCGCCGCAAAGGCGCTCGGGATGCCCTATGCACATTCGCTGGATTGCTTTGCCGGTTCTCATGTTCGCGTTAGGCGGCACTGCCATGGCCGCCGATTGCCCGCCCCTGTTGCAGGGTGAATTGCCCAAGTTGCGCGCCAAGGAAAATATCAACCTGTGCGAACGCTTTGCAGGCAAGCCGATGCTGGTGGTCAATACTGCCAGCTTCTGTGGCTTCGCCCCTCAGTTCAAAAGCCTGGAGGCGTTGAACCAGCGCTTCAAGGGGCAAGGCTTGGAAGTGTTGGGCGTGCCGTCCAATGACTTCAAACAAGAATCCAAAGACGGTGAGGAAACAGCCACGGTCTGCTACGTCAACTACGGCGTGACCTTCACCATGACCGAGCCGCAGCCTGCCAGGGGCGACGACGCTACCCATCTGTTCAAAGTGCTGGCGGAGCAAAGTAATGCACCGCGCTGGAACTTCTACAAGTACGTGGTGGACCGAAAAGGCAACGTGGTCGCCAGTTTCTCCAGCATGACCACACCGGATGATCCGGAGGTGATCGCGGCGGTTGAAAAGGCCATTGCCTCCAAACCGTGAAACCAGATGCATGAAAAAGCCCCGCAACCATTGCTGATTGCGGGGCTTTTTATTGACTGCAAGACGGCTAGATCAGCCCGCTGCTGTCGATGACTCAGAAGCGATAGGTGATCGAGCTACCCAGGCCATGGGCCGTGTTGCGGTAATTAGCGTTATAAGTGCCTTTGGACGGGTTGGTGTCGCGAATCTTGGCCTCATCCTCGCGCAGGTACGAATACGCCACGTCGATGGTCAGGTTGTCGTTAGGACTCCAGCCAGCACCAAAGCTGATTGCCTTGCGGTCACCCGTAGGGATGCGAGGCGAACGGTTGGTGTTGTTGGTTGGCGATTGATCCACCGAGAAACCGGTGCGCAAGGTCCACTCTTTGTTGACCTTGTAGGATGCGCCAATGGCGTGAGCCCAGGTGTCATGCCAGTTCTGTGGTTCGGTGATAGTGCTGAAGTTGGCGGAGATAGGGCCAGGAACGCCGCTATTTTCGACGGTGATGTCTTCCAGGCGGCTCCAGCGAGTAAACGTACTGCCTGCGTAAAGAGTCCAGTTTGCGTCCAGCTCGTGAGTCACCGAGAAGTCCACGGATTCAGGCGTCGTCAGGTCCAGCGAGGCATCGTATTTCTGGCCGCTGAATTGGCCCAGAGCCTGACCTTCGACTTTGGTTTTGCCTTCCAGCTTGTATTTGACCTTGGAGTGGTAGGTTGCGCCAAGACGAGTGCTGTCAGTGGCTTGCACCAGGATACCGACGTTGAAACCCAGAGCGGTGTCATCGCCTTTGATCTTGACGCTGCCGTCATTGGTGCCACGGCTGAACGGGTTGATCGTAGAAGCCGTCAGCTCACCATCAATACGGTTGATGGTCGGACCAAAACCGATGGAAACCTTGTCGTTGAAGGCATAGCTGACAGTAGGCTGGAAGGTGACAACCTGGACGTGGCTCTTGTCGGCGAAGTAGCGACCGGCAAACCCGTTTTCGTAATCAGTGACCAGACCAAACGGAACGTAAACCCCGACGCCGAATGCCCAATGATCATCGATCGGCTTGACGTAATAGCCCATCGGAACTCCGACGACCGGTACCATATCGCCATCATTGCTACCGCCAAAAGAGCTGCTGGCGTCGTCAATTTTGGTCTTTGCAATGATTGCCGCGGCGCCAACGCTGACTTGTTCGCGCTTGAGACGGGACATACCGGCTGGGTTGCCGAATACAGTGCTTGCATCATCGGCAGATGAGGAACGGCCCGCAAAACCGGTACCCATTCCGCTGATGCTTTGTTCGTTGATGGCAAAGCCAGCAGCGAAGAGTTGGGAGGCAGCCAGGCTGACAGTGAGGCCAAGTGTGGTCTTGAGCATTACTTTTTTCATTATTAGAACTCCATGTTGATCACCGCGCGGAAATTACCAACATTTTTCAGAATGCGCCATAGTCCGAATGGCCTGATCTAGAGCGTTTTTTGTAGGACAATCCAATTAAAATGTGGGGATCTGCATCTATCGTGATTGAGGCGAAAGTCATTCACGCCGGGTGCAAAAGTGGCGTTACGCAGGTTTGCCAGGCGCTCATGAAATCGCGTAATCGGCCTTGCGGTTGAAATATTTCGCGCCATATTTTGGCCATAACGCGGGGATCTTCATCAGTAGGCAGACAACGTCCGTGGGCTTCGACCATCAACCAGGCGATAGCGGTTGAGTAGCGCAGGTTGACCGTCAGCTCCAGATGCGGTCCGGTCAGGAATGCATGCTGACTGGCAAGTCCTCGAACCCGGCTGGCCAGTTCCGGATCGAGCGCCAGGTAGTTGTCCCAGAGCTGCCGATGACGGCATTCGGAAATACTGTAGAGGCCATGTCCGCGGCGGCTGTCCAGTGCGGCTCCCAGGTCGGACTGGCTGGCGGCAACAGCGAGCAGGAACGATTCGGCGCGTGGGCTGTGACGGTCCAGATAAAGCAGAGTGGGCCGGATCACGTGGCGGGATAAATCTCTGGCGGCAATTCCCATGACATCCTCGGGAAAAAGTGACCGGCGGGCCCGGACGTATGGCAGCGACATTCAGGATCAGGCCCGTCGGAAGCGACTACGGCCGCTTGAGTTGAAGTGTAGTGTCATATTTCGTCTGTAAAGGACTGTATTTAAATTAATTCCTGCCAGTTGTCGGTTTCCATATAACGCTTGGCGCTAGGCTGCGAGGTCAATCCCGGGGCGAAAAAAAGCCCCGCCGTTATCGGGCGGGGCTCTTTATACCAGCGTAACGAGGTGGCTCAGGCGGTCAAAGCCTGGCGCGTACGCTCGATCACTGCCTGCAGCGGCTCTGCGCTGGAGTACTGATCGGGGTACAGGCGCTCGGTGTGGCGAGCAATGCCGTGTTCGTTAACGATGGTGAAACTGAAGCAGCCTTTACGAGCGGCCATGATCAGGCAGTTCATTGGTGCAAAAGCGTTAGTCAGTGTATGGATTGCGTGTTGGGTCTGATGATGAGTAGTCATGATTATTGGTGTTTCCTAAAACGACACGGAACATTGCCGTGCAAAAATAAAACGTTCCAGTAAACGCGGGCGATCCTGATCTGCAGGATGCGGCTGGGCGAAGAACCTGTCTGGAACAAAAGCAGCCAGTTGAAGCGCGCTTTATCGTATGGCGCTTGGGCTGACCGGTAGGTACTTAGGAGGGCAGGCAACACAACAAGAGCAAAGGTTCGACGCTCTGGGTGCAGATCCTGATCAATTGCAGGCTGGTTCTGTCAGGCCATGGAGATTTGCACTGCCACTCCCGTCTGCGGGTAGTCGGCATGCAGTCCATGTCTGGAAACCATCGAGGTGGTCGATCCCTTGTTGTCGGCAGGTTCCTCGTATTAAAAGGAGTGCTTACCGGGGGACTTTTTCGACCGTAAATTGACTTTCAGCTTGGTACTAACGGCGACGATAGTAGCGGAGTTGCTCCTGAATGAAAAGGCCGCTGGTGAAAAAATGTACAAGGGCTGATGCCCGTTCGTCGGCGTTTATGCAGTTTCCTGTAGCTTTAGTTGAGAGCGGCTTGCAATTGCAAGCTTTTCATAGCGAGATTTTTGAGAGCCGATCAAAGGGCGATCCTGACTTGTGCACATTGGCGCAACTTGCTGCCACATCACTGTCACATACGCGCCTAAGGGCTTGATTTACCGTGGTGAATTATTAAGTCAATGAAAAACATCAAATTTTTTTACTGGTGAAAAAATCGTCAGTTTGAGCGCAAGCCCCATTCTGTATGCGTTTGCGAGGCGTGAAGGGGGGTTGTCCACTGAGTTATCCACAGCTTCTGTGGATTGTCCCAAGCGCTTGCTCTATTACGCGGCTTTGACTGCTTGCCTCTTTACCTCGGCGAGAAAAAGTGTAGAGTTGCGCGCCTCCTGATTTGCCCCCGTTGTGTTTATGAAGTCTCGCCCTGAACAGCCGCACGAATCTCAACACGCCGTGACCAGTGAACCTGTGCGCCTGTCTTTGCGTGTGGCGTTATGGTTGCTCGATAACCCGCGTCTGAGCAAGAAGCCCAGCATCAAACATTTTGCCGGCAGATTGCTCAAACAACCCGCTCGCAGTGGCGTGGTGGTTGCGCAAAGCCGGCTGGGCCAGATTCTCTGTAAAGATTGTGGCAACACGCGTGACCGCCGCATCGGGCACGAGCTCTTGCGCCAGGCGGCCCGTGCCGGTGACTGCAGTGCTCAATTCGAATATGGTCGATTGTGCGCACAGGCGCCGATCAATGAGCCACAGCAGGCGCGTCACTGGCTGGAACTGGCTTCTGCCAAGGGCTCGCAGGACGCCCGACACTTGCTTCGGCAGCTCGACTGCCGTTAGTCCGCGATAAGCACGCCAGTAATCCGCTGCCGACACCAACCCCGTATCGCGCATAATGCCGCAGCACGAATTCGGCATCTGGAGTCCCTATGGCATTGGATTTGAACAGCCTGCTGCTGGGTCTTGGCGCAGCAGCTCTGCCGCTGCTGGCCCTGGCCTGGCAGTTGCAGCGCAAAATCACCCGGCAACAAGCCGACACAGCGTTGCTCGATGAGCGCCTGAGCACTGCCCAGATGGCTCAGGACGGATTGAATGCGCAACTGGATGCCTGCCGCGATGAAATCAGCGATTTGAGTCAGGCCAACTCCGTCAAGCAAGCCGATCTGGCGGCTACCCGTCGCGAAGTTGAGCTCCTGCGCCGTGAGCGTGACAACGCCCAGGCTGCTGCTCAGGACTGGAATCACGAACGTGCTGATAAAGAAGCTGAGTTGCGTCGCCTGGATGTGCAGTGCGCGGCGCTCAGCGCCGAATTGCGTGAACAGCAGGAAAACCACCAGCAGCGCCTGAATGATCTGCAGAGTTCCCGGGATGAACTGCGCGCTCAATTCGCGGAAATGGCCAGCAAGATTTTTGATGAGCGCGAACAGCGTTTCGCCGAAACGAGCCAGCAGCAACTGGGTCAGTTACTCGATCCTCTTAAAGAACGCATTCAATCCTTTGAAAAACGCGTGGAGGAGAGCTACCAGGCTGAGGCCCGAGAGCGTTTTTCCCTGGGTAAGGAGCTGGAGCGGCTGCAGCAACTTAACCTGCGGCTCAGCGACGAAGCGACCAACCTGACACGCGCACTTAAAGGACAGAAAACCCAGGGTAACTGGGGTGAGCTGATTCTGGAGCGGGTTCTGGAGCATGCCGGCCTCGAGAAAGGCCGCGAGTACCAGACTCAGGTCAACCTGAAAGGTCCGGATGGGGAGCGTTTTCAGCCCGATGTGCTGATCATGTTACCCGGTGATAAACAGGTGGTGGTCGATGCCAAAGTCAGTCTCACGGCGTATCAGCAGTACATCAGTGCCGATGACGATGTGATCGGGCAGACCGCACTGAAGCAGCACGTACTGTCGTTGCGTAATCACGTGAAGAGCTTGTCCGGCAAGGACTATAAGCGTCTGGAAGGGCTGCACAGCCTTGATTTCGTTTTATTGTTTGTGCCGATCGAAGCCGCTTTTTCAGCGGCCTTGCAAGCTGAGCCTACTCTTTTTCAGGAAGCGTTTGATCGAAACATCGTTATCGTCAGCCCTACGACGTTGCTCGCCACGTTGCGAGTTATCGACAGCCTGTGGAAGCAAGAGCGGCAAAGCCAGAATGCCCGGGAAATTGCCGAACGCGCAGGCTGGCTGTACGACAAATTCGTGCTGTTCATTCAGGATCTGGATGAAGTCGGCAGCCGGTTGCAGCAACTGGACAAAGCCTACAGCGCCGCCCGCAACAAGCTGACGGATGGCCGAGGCAACCTTGTCAGCCGTAGCGAACAGCTCAAGCTGCTGGGCGCCCGGGCTAGTAAGAACCTGCCAGCCGACTTGCTGGAAAAGGCGATGACGGATGAAGAAGGGCTGCTGAGGTTGCCGGAGTAGGTCGCTGGCATCCGGATCTCGTGGATGACCTGCGACACTGCACTCCCGATTAAATCCGGTCCTGGCGGTCTTCCACAAACCTGGCAGATTCCATTTCTCATCTCACCGTCTGTCGCATAGCCACGCGAGAGCGACACAAGAAATGTCACATTGAACACATCGTGAAAGATGTTTTTCCGCAAGACTGCATTCGCAGGCGTAAAGTGTGAGTTGGCACTATTATTTGTAACACGCGGCTTGAAAATCAGTCGTCGAGTATTCCCTAAGGGGGCTTTATGGACACTAAATTGCAAGATTGGCTTCATGATCTCGGGGTTGCTTTAGGTTTGATCGAGCGCCCCAAGTTACAACCTGTACCTGTGCGCACTGACGATAAACGGCGTCGCCAGCCTCAGCGTCGTTAATCAATAGCCGCGCCATCCTTCCCGGGACGCCTCCGCGTCCCGCTGTAGCATCAGGTTTTTGATCTCCTGCAATCTCTCGTACCCGTCAAATGGCGTTGCTCATTTGGGGCAAGGGCTATTTGTGCTGGCTGATGAAGATGTGATCAATCAGCGCCATGACCGTGGTAGTTTCCGGGTGCTTCAAGGCCTCTTCTTTTTCTCGTTTCTTGAAGTTGATTCCGGAGCTGTGGAGTTTTTTGAAGAGTTCATCGATGTCTTCTTCATCGAGGACCAGATCCTCAAGGGTCTGATTTTCCCTGATGACCGATTTGTCGACGAGAATGACCCCGAGAGCGTCCACCACGTGTTGCCGAATTTCATTACGATCCATGAAAGCACCCTGTTTTTCGTTGGAGGATCAGCCCTAACTTCCATAAAACAGAGGGTGTTTCCGTTCGGTTATGCATCGGCTATATCAAGCGTTACGAGGGTTGGCACTCTGTTGGCCCAAGCGCGTCCATGCTCCTGCACCAGTTAAGGCTAGCTCATAACTGCCACTATCTCGGCCATCCGTCGTGTTCACCGACAAATAAAAAAGGATGCCAAGGCATCCTTTGTGAAGCTGCTGGCATCGCTCAGCGATGAGCCACGCCCGGCAAGACGCAGAGCATCTCGTAAAGCAGATTTGCGCCCAATAAAGATGTGTTACCCGTGGTGTCGTAAGGCGGCGAAACTTCCACCAGGTCGCAGCCAATCAGATCCAGCCCCTGACAGCCGCGGATAATCTCGATTGCTTGAATGGTCGTGAGCCCGCCGATTTCCGGGGTGCCAGTTCCAGGAGCCCAGGCGGGGTCAATGCCATCGATGTCGAAGCTGAGGTAAACCGGGCCGTCGCCTACTTTTTCCCTGACTTCAGCCATCAGCGGCGCGAGGGATTTGTGCCAGCACTCCTCAGCCTGGACCACACGGAAACCCTGTTTGCGACTCCAGTTGAAGTCTTCAGCGGTATAGCCCTGAGCACGCAAGCCAATTTGAACGACGCGGTCGCAATCCAGCAGGCCTTCCTCAACTGCTCGACGGAACGTGGTGCCGTGAGCGATTTTCTCGCCAAACATGTGGTCATTGACGTCGGCATGGGCGTCGATATGAACCAGGCCTACTTTGCCGTGTTTCTTGTGGATGGCACGCAGAATCGGCAGCGTGATGGTGTGATCGCCCCCCAGTGTCAGCGGGATCACGTCGTGGCTGAGGATTTCGTCATAGGCCTCTTCGATAATGCGTACCGCGTCCAGCAGGTTGAAGGTATTGATGGCGACGTCACCAATATCCGCGACTGACAGCGAATCGAACGGCGCAGCTCCAGTGGCCATGTTGTAAGGGCGGATCATCACCGACTCGGCGCGAATTTCGCGTGGACCAAAGCGGGTTCCTGCGCGCAGCGAGGTGCCGATGTCCAGCGGCACTCCGACGAATGCCGCATCCAGACCCGCTGCAGTTTGCAGATGCGGCAAGCGCATCATGGTGGCGATACCGGCGAAGCGCGGCATTTCGTTGCCGCCCAGTGGCTGGTGAAAAATCTTGTCCACGAGATTGCCTCAGCGTTGATTTCAATGAGATGGATTTTGCGAAGCCCGTGAGGCAGGAACAATCGCTAAGGCAAAATACTTAGTTCAGGAATTTCAGAACTAAAGGGGTTTTGGGCTAAGATTCGAGACGTTCCGGGTGGTTGTTGGAGCGAGACTTGCCCGCGAATTGGGGATGACATGCGCTGACTTTCAGTTGTCAGCATGATCCATTCGCGGGCAAGCCTCGCTCCAACAGATCCGGTATCACCTCTAGATATATATTCCGGACCGTCCATGCCCAGCGCTCTACCTGACCTCAAACTCCTGCGGATTTTCGCCAGCGTGGTCCGTCATCAAGGCTTTGCCAGTGCGCAGCAGGAATTGAACCTGTCGACGTCGGCTATCAGCACTTACATGAGCCAGCTAGAGGCGGCGCTGGGAATTGTCCTGTGTCATCGGGGGCGGGGCGGGTTCAGCCTGACCAGCAAAGGCGAGCTGTTTCATCAGGAAACCCTGCGCCTGCTCGGCGAGCTGGAAGGGTTCGAACTCTACGCCGCAGCGCTCAAGGGTGAGCTGCGTGGCACCTTGAATCTCGGCGTACTGGACTCTACCGTCAGTGACCGGGCTTTGCCGTTTGCCGAAGTGATTGGCGCATACAGCGCAGAACACCCCGCCGTGCATTTGCATTTGTCGGTGATGAGCCCCTATGAGCTGCAACTGAGTGTACTGGATAACCGGCTGGATCTGGCCATCGGGTCGTTTTCCACACGTATGAACGGCTTGCTGTACCAACCGCTGTATCGCGAGCAACACTGGCTTTATTGCAGTAATCGCCATGCCTTGTTTACCGAAAGGCGGATTCCCGAGCCGGTCATTGCTCAACAGCGGATGGTCGGGCGCGGTTACTGGAGCCAGGCGGAATTGGCCCGGCACGGCTTCAAACACAGTGCGGCAACCGTGGAAAGTATGGAGGCGCAGCTGATTCTGGTGCTCTCCGGTGCTTACATCGGCTATTTGCCCGAGCATTACGCGCAGTCATGGGTTGATTCAGGTCACCTGCGGGTATTGTTGCCAGCGACCTTTGGTTATCAGGCGCCGTTCTCCATGATCGTGCGGCGCGGACGTAGCCGTGAGCCGTTGATCCAGACCTTCCGCGACTTGCTCAAAGCGCAACTGAATCCCGTCTGAGGAACCCTGATGTCCCGCCTTCGTTGCGACCGTTGTCTGCGTCCTGAAAGCCATTGTCTGTGCCCGTTGATCCCGCAACTGGACAGCCGCACCCGTGTACTCATCCTGCAGCACCCCAGTGAGGCAAATCATGCGCTGAACACCGGGCGACTGGCCGCGCTGGGGCTGACCAATGCGCAGTTGGTTGTGGGCGAAGTGTTCGAGGAGCCGCAGGCGTTGTTCAATCCACCGGGTTATCGGGCCTGTCTTTTATTTCCGGGGGAGGGCGCGCAGACGTTGGTGGCCCAGTCAGAGGAAAGTCTGCCAATGTTGTTGGTGGTTCCTGATGGCACCTGGCGCAAGGCGCGCAAACTGTTGCATCTCAATCCACATCTCGCAGCGTTGCCCAGAGTGACGCTGGGCGCCGTGCCCTTATCTCGTTATCGCTTGCGGAAAGCGCCGGGTCCAGATGCATTATCGACCCTGGAAGCGATCACCCATGCTTTGCAGATCATTGAGGCACCCCGTTCATTCGCACCTCTGCTGGTGCCATTCGAATCGCTGATCGACGCGCAGATTGCAGCCATGGGCGATGAAACCTATCAACGTAATCATGTTGAACCGCGTGACGCCGGGGCTGACTAAAAAACACTTGTCGGCTTTCTCGCTACCCAACTGTAACTGTGTCGTCGGGCTTGTAACGCCTAGACTGTCTTTTTGCTTTAGTCCGGGAAATTTTTCATGCATGTTTCTTCTGGTCGCTGGGTTTATGGCCTTTGTCTGGCGCTGCTGACAGCTTTTTTATGGGGCATTTTGCCGGTCAAGCTCAAGCAAGTGCTGCAGGTGATGGATCCGGTGACGGTTACCTGGTTCAGGCTGCTGGTCTCCGGGGCTTTACTGTTCATCTGGCTCGCATTCAAACGTCAGTTACCCAGCTTCAAGGTGCTGGGTACCCGGGGCAAGGTGCTTGTCGGTCTGGCGGTGTTCGGTCTGGTCGGCAACTACATCCTGTACTTGCTTGGGTTGCAGATCCTCAGCCCCGGCACTGCGCAGTTGATCATTCAGGTTGGCCCGATCCTGCTGTTGATTGGGAGCGTCTTCCTGTTCAAGGAGCGTTTTACCCTCGCTCAGGGTTTTGGCCTGGCGGTGCTGCTGGTCGGCTTTGCGCTGTTCTTCAATCAGCGGCTCGAAGAGCTCCTGACGTCCATGAGCCAATACACCACGGGCGTATTGATCGCATTCCTGGCCGCCACCGTCTGGACGTTCTACGGCCTGAGCCAGAAGCAGCTGCTGACCGTGTGGAATTCGTTCCAGGTGATGATGGTGATCTACCTGTTCTGCGCGTTGGTGATCACCCCGTGGGCGCACCCGATGGAGGCGCTGCAACTCAGCCCGGTACAAGGCTGGATCTTGCTCGCGTGCTGCCTGAACACGCTGGTGGCTTATGGCGCGTTTGCCGAAGCGCTGGCCCATTGGGAAGCGTCGCGGGTCAGTGCAACACTGGCTTTGACGCCGTTGGTGACTTTCGCATCGGTGGCTGTCGCCGCATGGCTATGGCCGGATTACGTCAAGAATGAAGACATCAATGCGTTGGGGTACGGTGGGGCGGTGCTGGTCGTGACCGGGTCGGCCGTAGTTGCTCTAGGGCCTTCGTTGCTGGCTGGCCTGCGCGCGCGAAAGGCCAGGCTCGCCAGTCAGACTTAACGTTTGCCGAGCTGTTCGGCCTGCTTCAGCCATTGCTGGCGTTGCTCTTCGCCGGATGTTTGCATCGGAGCAAACTCGGTGAGGCGTTTGGTCTTGATGCCACAGAAGGCCAATACGGTGCGGACCATTTGCCGATGCGCAGGAGCACCATAAACCCAACGGAAGTAGCGCGGCGGGGTGTCCATGGTGACCAGCAGCTCTGCTGTGCGGCCTTTGAGTAACTCATTGGCCGGGCTCTTACGACCGTGGCTTTTGAACGCAAAGCCCGGCATCAACACTCTGTCCAGAAAGCCGGTGAGCAAGCTCGGCAGGCCTCCCCACCAGACCGGGTAAACGAACACCAGATGCTGAGCCCAATGGATCTCCCGTTGGGCCTCCAGCAAGTCATGTTCGAGGACCTGACTTTGCTGATAGCCGTTGTGCAGTACGGGGTCAAAATCCAGCTCGCTCAGTTTCAGCATGCGCACCACATGACCGCCGCTACGCGCGCCTTGGGCATACGCTTCGCCCAGCGCGTGCCCGAAGCTGGCGGTTTTCGGCGTACCGAAAATCATCAGGATACGTTTGCCGTCCCCTTCCAGTCGGGTCGCCCCATGCCTGCCCTCAACCATTGCTGCCTGCCTCAAGCATGTTTTCCGGTCGGACCCACGCGTCGAACTGCTCATCCGTGAGATAGCCCAGCGCCAACGCCGCTTCGCGCAGAGTAAGGCCTTCGCTGTAGGCTTTTTTGGCAATTTGTGCGGATTTGTCGTAACCGATATGCGGATTCAGCGCCGTTACCAGCATCAGGCCGCGCTCAAGGTGTTCCGCCATCTTTTCGGCATCAGGTTCCATGCCCGCGACACAGTGCTCATTGAAATTGCGGCAACCGTCGCCCAGCAGTCGGATCGACTGCAGCAGGTTGTGGATGATGACCGGTTTGAATACGTTCAGTTGCAGGTGACCCTGACTCGCGGCGAAGCCAATAGTGACGTCGTTACCCATGACCTGGCAGGCCAGCATCGACAATGCCTCGCATTGGGTAGGGTTGACCTTGCCGGGCATGATCGAACTGCCAGGTTCGTTGGCAGGCAGCTTCACTTCGGCAAAACCTGCTCGTGGTCCTGAACCCAGCAAGCGCAGATCGTTGGCGATTTTCATCAACGTCCCGGCCAGGGTTTTCAGCGCGCCAGACAAGGCCAGCAGCGGTTCGTGACCGGCCAGTGCCGCAAACTTGTTGGGTGCGGTAACGAATGGCAGGCCGGAGAGGGCTGCGAGTTCAGCCGCGACTGCTTCAGCGAAGCCGTGGGGCGAATTCAAACCTGTACCGACCGCGGTGCCACCCTGAGCCAGTTCGCACACGGCGGGGAGGGTGGCGCGGATGGCTTTCTCGGCGTAATCCAGTTGTGCCACGTAGGCGGACAGCTCTTGACCGAAAGTGATCGGCGTCGCGTCCATCATGTGCGTGCGCCCGGTTTTCACCAGTTTCATGTGGCGTGCCGACTGCTCGGCCAGGCCCGTGGACAGCTCGGCAATGGCGGGCAGAAGCTGTTCTTTGACGGCCTGTGCGGCGGCAATGTGCATGGCCGTCGGGAAGCAATCGTTTGAACTTTGCGAGCGGTTGACGTGGTCGTTGGGATGAACCGGCGACTTGCCGCCGCGGCCTTGGCCAGCCAGTTCGTTGGCGCGCCCGGCAATGACCTCGTTGACGTTCATGTTGCTTTGGGTGCCGCTGCCGGTTTGCCAGACCACGAGAGGAAATTGAGTATCCAGATCGCCAGCGAGCACTTCATCGGCGGACTGTTCGATCAGTCGGGCGATGTCTGCGGGCAAGTCACCATTGCGATCATTGACGCGTGCGGCGGCTTTTTTGATCAGGGCCAGCGCATGCAGCACGGGCAGCGGCATGTGCTCATCGCCGATGGCGAAGTTGATCAGCGAGCGTTGAGTCTGAGCTCCCCAGTAAGCGTCATCCGGAACGTCAATCGGGCCAATGCTATCGGTTTCTGTGCGGCTCACTGGACTCACTCCTTAAGTATTGAATGCGCAGTTTAGGCCCTGTGATCCGATCTGGGTTCCCCCAATCGCGTTTTTAACCGCTCGGACAGTCAGGGGTTGAGCCAAAAGCAAACATGGGCGCAGAATGGTCGGCCTTGGGGTTCTGCCTCGCCTGCTAGAAAGGAAACTTGATGACCCGTCTTCGCGCCATCTGTACTGCGGCTGTTCTGGTATGTGCCAGCGGCCAGGTTCTTGCCGATACCGCCAGCCACAACGCCAGTGCTGAAACCTTCTTGAAGCTGGCCAACGCCGACAAGCTGGGCACCCCGGTGTACATGCAAGTGCAGCAGATGTTTGCTCAGCGTTTCGCCGAAACCAAAGCGCCAGAAGCCAAGAAGGCCGTGCTGGAAACCTACCAGGCCAAGGCCAACGCTGCGTTGGATCAAGCCATTGGCTGGAACAAGCTGAAGCCAGACATGGTCAAGCTCTACACCGCCAACTTCACCGAGAGCGAGCTCAAGGATCTGGTTGCATTTTACCAGTCGCCACTGGGCAAGAAAGTGCTGACCAAGATGCCTGAGTTGACTCAGCAGTCTGCACAACTGACCCAGGGCAAGCTGGAAAGCGCTGTTCCTGTCGTCAACAAGCTGCTGGCTGACATGACGACTGAACTGGAGCCTTCCAAGAAAGCCGCTCCTGCTCCTGCCAAAAAGCCCTGATAAGCGAAGCCCGTCATGACTATGCAAACCCGAATCGAGTCAGCGCTGGCTGTGTTTCAACCATTGCATCTGCAAGTGCTTGATGAGAGCCATATGCATAGCCGCGGCGAGCAGACTCATTACAAGGCTGTGATCGTCAGTGAGCAGTTTGAAGGGTTGAACGCTGTCAAGCGGCACCAGAAGGTCTACGGCATTCTGGGCGGCTTGATGGGTGAGTTTCATGCTTTGGCTTTGCACACTTACACGCCGATCGAATGGGCGAAAACTGGCGCTGCGCCGGTTTCGCCTGTTTGTGCGGGTGGGGAATGAGGTGCTGATTTAGTGCTCGTGTGTTTGGGTACATATCCATTATTTGGGTAACGGCTGATATTGGTTGCGCTTTTACAGCGCCTCACTTTTGAGAAGCGCAAAAGTAAGCAAAACGCTCTTGCCCCACCACTAGGTGCCTCGCTGGCGCTCGGCATTCCCGGAATCCGACATTGCTGCGC
>NZ_LOHG01000003.1:367746-462100 GCF_022790535.1 Pseudomonas maioricensis | reverse complement strand
TGGCCCGCAGGGCGAAGAGATTTACTGCGACGAGTACGGCCGGGTGAAGGTCAAGTTCTTCTGGGATCGTGAAGGCAAGCGTAACGAGCATTCCAGCTGTTGGCTGCGGGTCGCCACCGGCTGGGCGCATGAGCAATATGGCACTGCAATGATTCCGCGAGTCGGCATGGAAGTGATCGTCGGTTACTTCGAAGCCGATCCGGACCAGCCTTATGTGCAGGCCTGCCTGCCCAATGCCGGTACGCGAGCGCCGCTGAACCTGCCCGCGCAAAACACCCAGACCGTGCTCAAGACCCAAAGCAGCCCGGGCGGCGCAGGTTTCAACGAACTGCGCATCGAAGACCGCAAAGGTGCCGAGTCCATTTCCATCCGCGCCCAACGCGACTGGTCTGAGCATGTACTTAATGATCAGTCGATTCAGGTGGATAACCAGCGCAAGGTCAATGTCACCGGGCTGTCCAGCCATGAGCTGCATGGCGAAGAACACCACCTCACGCATGGGGCACGCAAAACCCAGGTGCTGGCCGATGACTCGTTGACGGTAATTGGCAGTCAGCACATCAAAGCGGCCAATCATCTGGTCAGCGCTGCTACACAGGTGCATCTTCAGTCAAGCGCATATGTGGTCATTGATGCGGGACTCAGCGCCACGATCAAAGCCGGTGGTCACTGGATAAGTATCAGCCCGGCGGGGATTTTCAGCAGCGTGCCTATTCAGCTCGGCGGAGTTCCAGTGCCGGGAATGCCCGCGGTTCCTGGCTTGCCTGCGGCGTTGATACCCCAAGTGGCGTTGCCCGCGAATCCGTCTTTGATTCCAGATGCACAACGCAATGCTATCGGAGGCGGCACCTCGTTTTGCCAGGCGTGTGACGACGCCAGGAAGGCGTCGTCATGAGCAGCGAGCGCTCTGTGCGATCTCAACTGCCTGACGATTTCTCCTGGGATCTGACGGTCGGGCTTCTACTCGATGCCATTCAGGTCAAAAACCTGCTCCAACGCCTGTACCAGTGGAATCCGGCACCTAAGGTGAGCGTGCTTTATCACGGGACCCGGTGGGCTGAAATCAGTCGGCTTTCACCGTGTCTGGTGCGCTTGCATGATGCTGATGACCCCGTTCTTTTGCAGTTTCTGGCCAACACTCAGGCGTTGTGGGGGTATCTGTTGATCTGCGATGGTTCATGGGATGAACTGTTAGCGCACATGCGCTGGCTGACCTGTTTCAAGCCCCCTCACGGCGAAGACATGTATTTACGCATCTCTGACCCCGCAGTAGCGCGTGCGTTATTTGCAGCAGAGCGCGATCCGGGACCGGACCTTTTTGGCCCCTGCCAGCAGATCGTCGTCAGCAACGCCGTCCGTGATGGATGGATACAACTCAAACGCCCCGGCGACAAGTACAACCCGCAGTACGACAAACCGCTTGTGGCAAGTGACGCGCAATGGGCTGCTCTGAAAGGCGTGGCTTTTGACAAATCCATGGGCGAGCTTTACCAGAACATGCAGCGCTTTTTCCCCTACTATTGCGCAGAGCTCACACCTGAGCTGCGCCTGGAACATATCCATCGGCTTGCTCGTTCCGCCATCGATAAGGGCTTCGAGACCGAGCAGGAAATCTGGTTGTACGCCAACGTTTTCGGTTTTCTGAGGGATAGCGTGCTCGAGCAGCACCCGGACATTGCTGAGTTGCTGACAGTCCGTTCTGAACTGAGCATGCTGGAGCGTGTTGAGCGCGCTGCGATGATGGCGGCAGAGATCGCTGCGGGAAACTTGTAGGGGGCACCGAGTTTATGAGGTCAGCGATGGGGGGCAGACAGGCCGCCATCGCTGCCTCGCTTTGCTCGTGAGCTCCTACAGGGGGGCCGTCTGCTGTACCTCGGTAAACCGTGCTGCAATGTTTTGATTGGGCTTTTGCCCGTGCAGGATTTTGACCGCTTGGGTCATACGTTTTAACTTTTCACTGGGCCTGGCCCATTGCTCGGCGGGTAACGGCTCTGACCAGTTTTGCATCGCTTCAGGTATGGCAGCGCGGCCGATGCTTTTGATGTGGCGGATTTCCCATTCGGTGAGGTAGTTGGGCAACGTCCACAAGGTCAGCACGTGGTATGTGTACCACCAGAACGGATAGAAGAAGCCCACCTCGCGATTCTTGCGCCGACGCCGCATCCGCTCCCGTGCGTTGTAAAACGTATGCAGACCTTCGTGGGGCGGATCTCCAGGGTTTTGCAGTTCCAACGGGTCCTGAATTTCCTTGAGGGTGTGAACCTCGTATTCCATGTACGCCCGAATCGCCTCCCAGTTGCACACTGCCAGATCAAACCCGGCGCAAAAAAACTCCAGGCTGTAATGCTCATCGTGGGGCGGATGATAAAACCCGACGCCCATGGCGTAGCGGATGTCCATGCCGTATTGCGTGACCGACTGTGCCTGAACGACCCATGCTGATAGCGATTCCCACGGGACGAAGATGGGCTCTGTTTGTCCGTTGGGGACGAAGCAAACTTCGCGGCGTTGACGGTTGAAGCGGGTGGGGATGACTTCGTGGTATTTGTTGAGGTGGTTGAAGGTGATGATGAGGTAAAGACCAAAGCTAAACGCCGCGGCCCATCCTCCGATCTCCAGACCTTGAGGAATAAGCTCAGCGATGTATGTCGCAGCTCGTTCTGGACCTCCCCCGTCCACGATGGTGAGCAGCCAAGTAAAACCGGGGATCACTAAGCTAAACCACCATACGGCCCAAAACGGTGCTCCTAATCCCATCTGCCATGCAAAAACAGAGGGTAGCCCGACGCCAAAGTCCATGCAGGTGTCGTTCACTTCTCCTACTGCGTGTCCGAAATCCTGAGCGGGAAGGTCAGTGGGCAGTGGTAGTGGTGCCAAGTAGATCACCTGACCACTTGGGAAGGTTTCGATCATGCCCGCGTGGGGGGAGTGATGGATCGGGGTAGGTGCTTCAGGGACTATTACTGCCATCTCAGTTCTTCCCCGACGGCATGGTCGCGGGGTAGATACCGAAGTGAGGACACTGATCCCCCTGATGCTCAATATCGACAGCGGGAAAATCACCGCTCTCACCGGTAAGTTGAAAACGCACGTCATATGAATGGCCTTCGTACTGGCCTTCATGTGTCCGATAGCCCAGCAGTATTGACAGCATTAAGTCGCAGCGTCCTGGCGTAGGTGAAGTTAGCAGTCCACTAATATTTGTCAGTCGCAGAATCAAAGGTGTCTCTTGGTAAAGCTGAAAGCTTTCCTCAAGCCCCTTGTTTAAAGGTGTCCATTTTTCTGGGTTGTAGTCTCGGCCATGCTGGGCGCGAACAATCTGATAACCGCCAATTTTGAGCAAGGCTACGCTGGCGTGGCTGTCGATGGGTAGCGCTAGATTATCGGCAGAAAGCTTTGGAAAATGCAGCAGAAAGAGCCTGGGTTTAGGGTTGCTCGGGTCGTCATTCGACGGAACAATCTCCATGCGTGGGGCCTGAATATGGCCATGCAGTTCTTTTTGGTAGTTGCTTAGAGATAGCGAACGACGTCGTTCAGCGTCCTGGCTCCAAGGCGTGCGAAGCAACCAGCGATCATGGCCGCTTAGGTTGTTGCGGTTATAGAACCAGTTGCCAGACAGCTCCAGCGCGGTAAGTAAGATTCCGGCTACGTTGAAGCGGAAAAATACGGTGGAGAGGCGTGTGCCTGCCAGAGCCCATGCCGTAGTTCGCGCTGCGGAACCCGCTTCAGCGGCGAGCACATGCCTGAGGGCTTGAGTGGATTGGACAACGCCGTAGCTATTAGTGGCGATAAAACCACTGTTGCCGAACATACTGATCGCAGCTCCGGTCTGCGCATCGCCGTTGCCATTACGTACAGCATCCGTCCAGTTCTTGTGAGAGCTGTTCAAGCTCATAGCAGCCGCAATTGCTCCAGCGGCATATCCGACTCCTCCGAGCCAGACATGAAGTTTGCCCATCTGCACATGCACGCCCATCAGTTCCGCTTTCTTCAGGTTTTTTGCAAGCTCCGCGGCGTGTGCGCTGAGGGCTGTGTCCGCTATGCCCTGTGCTGCGCCAAACCCTGCTGCTGAAGTCGCAGTTGCCGAGCTCCAGAGGCTAGCCCAGTTTTTAGCTCCATCTGACTGCAGGTCGACTTCTTTTTTCACCTGAACAAAATTCACCACCTGCGCCACAAACACCAACAACCCGGCCCCATCCCCCAGCAACCCCGCTTTCGGCGCAACCGTCACCCCGCGCCGATAGTTATCCAGTACGGTTTTAACTTCCTGATGCTGCTGCGCCGGAAACACCAACGCCAATCCCGGCTTGCCCGATGACGCCGCCTGAAGATGCGCCGTATCCGAAGGCAACTCAGCCAGTGGGCTCATGGCCTTGGCCAGTTGCTCCTCCAGTTTATTCAACCGTTGCTGTGTGGCTTGCCGGGAGATCTTGAGGTTCTCGGCAGCGGTGCTGGTGTGCCAGAGAGGATGTCTGGCTCGGGATTCTTGTGCTTCGTTGTTCAGATAACGCAGGTATTTGCGCTCTTTTTGTACCGCTTTGACGGTCTCGCCCAATGCCTTTAGATCCTCGGCACTGGCGATCTGGAAGGCGACGTTCTCTCGTCGTGCTGCGTCGAGGATGGTGACGCCCGTAGCCTTGGGCAGGCTGCGAAACAGGGCGTCCATGTCGGGCAATTGGCCTTTGTCCATCTGCTGCAAAAACACCTGAAGGGCCTGCTGGATGCCCATGTGCAGTGCCGGGGCGAGGGTGCCCCAGGCGGCGTTGATGATCACCTGCGTGCTGGCCGATAGCCGCTCGGTATTGAGCAAAACCCCGGCGCCCCATTGCTGCAGACGTTCCAGCGAGTCGGGAGCATCCTTGATCAGCAGCCAGCCCGCATTGACGAAGTAGGCAAACTGCACGCCCAGCTCGGTTTGCGCACTCAGGGGCGCGGCGTAGAACATCGGGCGGGTCATGGCCGGGTTGGTATTGAGCCAGGTGAGGACATTCTCGAGAGCGTAGTCACTGCGGCAGATGTCTTTCAGGCAGGCGTATTCGGTGAGCAAGGCGTGATCAACCTGCTCGTTGTCTTCGACGTCGTAATACCAGATGGCGCGATGCAGGCGGTTTTTGAGCAGCAGATCGATGCGATCCTGAGTGATCTTTTCCAGCAGCTCGTTCAGTGGTTGCAGGACTTCGCGTTGTTTCTTGAGAAACGCATCCATGGCCGGACGGTCAATCAGCTCATTAATACCCCGCTGGCCGAATTTTGCGCCGTGGAGCAGTTCCTTCGTGCGCTTGTCCATCTGGCGATAGAGCCGCCAGAGGGGCTGGCGATGTCGGGCAATAAACGCCTGGCTGGTATTGGTAAAACGCTGCTCGAGGTAATACTGCTGAAGGGTGCGTATCCGATCCGCCTCCCCGGCATACGGATTCGACGGATCAGCGCTGGGCGTTATCTGTTTCAGCCTGGCTTGCAGCTCGGCGGGCAACGCTGGGTCATCGACGTTGGGTGCGGGGTGCTGACTGTTGTCCTCGCTCATCACTTCCCGCAAGGTTTTCCGGGTATCACTGCGCTCTGGCTCGGCAAGGTACTCAATATCATCGAGCACCGCTGCAAAAGCGCGATCGGTCTCGGCCCGCTTGCCGAGATCGGCCTCGCTGATCTGAGTGAGCGATTCGATATAACAACCCAGCAAGTAGTCGCGCTCGACCTGGCCTTCCTCGGTTCCGCTTTTCGCCCAGATCTCGATCTGGTCGACTACCTGATCCTGATGCTGCGCCAGATCGCGCATCACACCGACGTCATCGCGAACGGCGAGAAACAGAAAGTCACGCTTATGGGCGGTAGTGATCTGGCTGGTGAACTCTTCAATAATCGTCTGGCGATAAAGCGGCGTGTGTTCCCAGGCGTAGGGAATCTTCTTGGAAATCTCGTCTGGCTTGTCTGCCCAACTGCCGCTGCTTTCAGCCAGCCATATGGCCATCTTCCGGTCGTCGATCAGGTCCCGGGCTTGTCCCTTTTCAATACCTTCAAAGCTGACCCGCTGCATGAAGTACTCACGCTCGGCGGTAACCTTCATCACCTGCGCGCATTTGAAAGCCGTCCACTGGACCTCGGAAAAGGCGACGTGCAGCACGCTGCTGCGAGAGAACGCCAGCGCTGGATCAGTCTCAGTCACATCAGTCCGACGATCCCTGGTGACCTGATCGCCCTTGAACAACAGCGCAGTCACTGAGCCATGGGTTATCTGGTACTCGTGCAGCAGGCCGGTGGAGCTGTCGATGATGTACAGATAGCCATCGCGCAGCAGGCGAAACCCCAAGGGCAAGGCCTGCAATTTGTACGGCATGGTGATTTCGATGGACGGGTCAAGGTCTTCCACCAGCCCGTAACGCACTGGCAGCAGTTGCAGGGTCCGGCTCATCAACGGACAAAATCCGCCCGCATCAGGTGCTTCGGCGGGTCTGGCCTTGGCGACTAGATTGGCCATATGGCCACGCGGCGTAATATGAGGGGCGGTCATGCAGGCTCCTTGCCTTGGGCTGGCGAGTCGAGGAGGCCAGGGTCCAGATGGCGGAGCGCTTAATACTTGAGCCCGACCCTGAGCGAGGGCGGGAGAGTGGCTGATGCGCGGCGGGCCCTCAATGCCCGGAAAGCACTTTGGGAAAAGCCCTACGCAGCACGTCGTAGATTCATACGCCCGCTAACCAACCTGCGGCTTGCGCCAGATTTACTCACAGCCAAGCAAATCCGCGTGTCATTACGCTATAATCCCGCCCTTTAGCTGTTCCTCGCCCCGCTGCGAGGGCACATATTTTTCTCAGGCGTTTGCCGCCTGCATGCAGACTAAAGAGGCTAGACCCCAGTGGCATTGACGATTCTTGGCCTGTCCGGCGCCCTTAGCCATGATCCTTCCGCGGCGCTGTACATAGACGGCAAGCTGGTGGCAGCGGCTGAAGAAGAGCGCTTCGTTCGCGATAAACATGCAAAGAACCGCATGCCCTACGAGTCGGCGAAGTTCTGTCTTGAACAGGCTGGCATCAAGCCATCGGACGTCGATGTAGTGGCGATTCCTTTTGCGCCGATCAGCTTGTTCGGTAAGGCACGCTGGCACTACGCCAAGCGTTACTGGTATGCCCCGGATCGTGCGCTCGACGCGCTGCTGATGGGCAACCGTCGCTATAAGCGTTATCGCAACAAGATCGTCTGGTGCCTTGAGCAACTGGGCTTCGATCCGAAGAAGATCAAGATCGAGCCGGTCGAGCACCACCTGGCTCACGCCTCCAGTGCCTATCACTGCTCCGGCTTTAAAGAGAAAACCGCGATCCTCGGTATCGATGGCAAGGGTGAGTACGCGACCACCTTCTTTGGCTACGGCGAAAACGGCAAGATCCACAAGATCAAAGAGTTCTTCGATCCGGACTCCCTGGGCGGCCTGTATGGCGCGATCACCGAGTTTCTCGGTTTCGAAATGCTCGACGGCGAATTCAAAGTGATGGGTATGGCGCCGTACGGCGATGCCAGCAAATACGATTTCTCGCGTCTGGCGACCTTCGAAAACGGCGAGTTGGTAATTAACACTGAGCTGGCCAACGTCATCGGCCTGCGTCGTTATAAAGAGAAGGGCAAAGGTTTCTACTTCTCGCCAAAACTGATCGAGTGGCTGGGTCCGAAGCGCGAAGGCGACATCGCCGACGAGCCTTACATCCACTACGCCGCAAGCATGCAAGCGCTGTTCGAGAAGCTGGCGCTGCAGATGATGGATCACTATCTGGGTGACATCCTCAAGGAAACCGGCAAGATCGCTTTTGCGGGCGGCTGTGCGCTGAACGTCAAGTTGAACCAGAAAATCATTGCTCGTCCTGAAGTCAAAGAGCTGTTCGTGCAGCCAGCTTCGGGTGATGCGGGCACTGCGGTCGGCGCTGCGGCTTATGTTTCCCATGCTCGTGGTGTGCCGGTCGAGAAGATGGAACACGTCTACCTCGGTCCGTCTTACACCAACGAAGATGTGATCGCTGCCTGCGCTCGTCACCCGAGCAAGCCGGTATGGCGTCAGATTGAAAACACCCCGGAGCGCATCGCGCAAATCATGGTTGCGGGTAATCCTGTGGCCTGGTTCCAGGGCCGTATGGAGTTTGGTCCTCGTGCATTGGGTGGCCGTTCGATCATCGGTTGCCCGAGCGTGGCTGGCGTGGCCGATCGCATTAACCATCAGATCAAGTTCCGCGAGCGCTGGAGGCCTTTCTGCCCGTCGATGCTCGACACCGTTGCGCCGCAAATGATCAAGATTGATCATCCTGCGCCGTTCATGACCTTCACCTTTGAAGTGGCTGAAGAGTGGAAAACCCGCGTGCCTGAGGTTGTCCATGAAGACGGCACTTCGCGCGCCCAGGTCCTGAAGCGTGAATACAACCCGCGCTATTACGACATGATGAAAGCGCTGGAAAACCTGACCGGTAACGGCGTGTCACTGAACACGTCGCTGAACCGTCGCGGCGAGCCAATGATCTGCTCGCCTACCGATGCCTTGAACATGTTCTTTGGCTCGGACCTCGAATACCTGATCATGGAAGATATTCTGGTGGTCAAAGACGGCGTGGAAGCCTATGACACGCTCGGCTGAGCGCCATGTGCTGCAGTTTTGTCACGGTTATGATGGCCCGTTTCTAGACTGTGCCCGGCAATACGCGAGTCTGTTCGTTGGCAAGGGATACCGGGTAACTACGGTATTCCTGACCGGCGCGGCTGATGCCGATGTTGCTGCCGGTTGTGCGTCCGATGAAGTGTTGTTCATGGAGTACCGCTCTGCGGCGATCCGGGGCCTGAAGCTGCGCGCTATTCGTGATTTGCGCGAGATCGTTGCTTCACGCAATTTCAGCTTCTGCATCGCGCACCGTTTCAAACCGGTGTACATCGCGCTTCTGGCGACTCGTCTGCCGGTCATTGGTGTGCACCATGCATTCGCTGACTATCGACGTCGCGGTCGCAAACTCTTCGCACATCTGTTTCGTAGGCGTTTGAGTTTGCTGGGCGTGTCCAACGCCGTACGTGACGACATGCAGAAAAGTCTGCCCGCGTGGCCGACCGGTCGTATCCAGACGCTCTACAACCGTGTTGATATCGAGCACCTGCAAGCCACTCAGCTTTCCGCCGAGCAGGCGCGTAACGAGCTGGGTCTGTCTTCATCCGCCTGGATCGTCGGCAACGTTGGAAGGCTGCATCCAGACAAGGATCAAGCCAGTCTGTTGCGCGGCTTTGCGAAAGCGTTGCCAAGTCTGCCGTCAAACAGCCAACTGGTGATTCTCGGCAAGGGGCCGCTCGAACAGCAGCTCAAGGCTTTGGCCCTGGAACTGGGCATTGGTTCTCAGGTGCTATTCCTGGGACAAGTACCTCAGGCCAGCCTCTACTACAAAGCGTTTGATGTGTTCGCCCTGAGCTCCGATCACGAGCCGTTCGGGATGGTGTTGCTTGAGGCGATGGTGGCAGGTGTGCCTGTGTTGGCGACATCCTGCGGCGGGGCGAAAGAAGTGGTCGAGGGCGTGGGTGTGCTGTTCCCGCTTGGCGATACTGAACGCCTTGCTCACGGGCTGATTCATTTGTCGGCGCTCGATGCTGATCAGCGTCGCGAGTGCGCTGAACTGATGCTGCTGCGTTTGCGCGAGCGTTTTTCTGATCAGGCGGTACGCGAAGTGTTCTGGCGTTTACCTCAGGTCACCAGCCTGATTGCGGAGTCTTGATGCTTAATCGATTTCAAGGCTGGCGCGAGCGCGGCTGGACGCTGATCGATGCGGCTGCTTACCAACAGGCGTGGCACCGTTATGGCGGTAGCGTGGCGACTCACCCGGTGGTGGTCGAGCGCTTGGCAGGCCTGGCACAAATCCCGGTGCGCTACCTGGGCTGGGAAAAAGACGGTGAGATCAAGGCGGCGATCCCTACGTGGGGCCGGTCGCTTGCATTGTCCAAAGACGTGCTGAAAAGTCACGGCAAGAAAGGTCTGTTTGATCTCGGTAATGCCGAGTTGATAGTGCCGATTGCCGCCGATGCACAGGTACCGGTTCGTCACCGCGGGCGTTATTTTTCTGCCCTAAATGAAGGGCGCATCAGCACCCTCAAGCCTCAGGCCGAGTCGTTGGCCATGGCTCGCACACCAGAAGAACTATCGAAGAAGTTCCGCTACAACCAGCGTCGTGAGCTGCGACTGCTGGAGGAAGCTGGCGGCGTTGTGCGTCCAGTAACCGATTTCAGCAGTGCCGAGCTGGCCCGTATGTACTGCGACCTGTTTCAGCGCCGTTGGGGGTTTCCTGCCACCGGTGCCGAACGTATGGCCGAGGTCATTGAGCTGCTGCGCGAACTGTTGATTGGTTCGGTGGTTTTTCTCAATGATTCGCCGATTGCCATCCAGCTGGTTTATCGGGTTGAGGCACCAGAGTGGATCAGCGTCGAGTACATCAACGGTGGGGTTGACCCCGAAACCCGTGAGTTCAGTCCTGGCAGCGTGCTGAGTTTCCTGAACACGCAAAGCGCTTGGGAAGATGCTCGCAATCTGGGCAAGCCGCTGCGTTTTTCATTCGGTCGCTCAGATCGCGAGTACAAGGATCGTTGGTGCAACCCCGTGCCGGTATTCCAGATTTGAGCCGCAAGCAGGCTTTACTCAAGCGCCATCGCCGTAACAAGCGCGTGGCACTGCTGGTCGGGCTGCTTCTACTGATTGTCGTCGGTGTGCTGGTTGCCTGGTGGCTGCCTCTGCTGCTGGCTGTCATTGGCTGGATCGCCCACGAAGCCTGGTTTGCCGATCATCTGTTCTATTCGCCGAAAGACGATTACCGCTATGACTTTCCTGCAGAGGCGGAGGTAGCGGGGGTGAGTCTCAAGGCCCAGACATTACACCTGCAAGCGCCTCTGGAGCTGGCAGGGGATGAAACCCTTGTTCTGGGCGTTGATGTTCAGAGTTCCTGGCTGGGGCGTTTTTTTGATCCTTGCGTTGAGCTGACTGAAGCAGATGTCGCGGACAGTCAGGCCTTCGAACGAGGCGTTGGCGGTATGCGCTACCTCAATCTGACCGGTCTTGGGCGGGCGCTCGCCGAGGGTTCTTTGCGCTTGCGGGGTCGCTTCTGCACCCTGCGCGGTGAACCTCGGCTGTGGGTGTTCCGGCAGACAGATGCCCGCCAGCAAAGGGTCATGGTCATCGCACCTCACGCCGATGACGCAGAGCTGGCAGCTTTCGGCTTGTACAGCCAGGCGGCCGATACCTGGATTGTCACGCTGACTGCGGGTGAAATCGAAGCCGGGCATTACCAGCAAATGGGCATGGATCAGGCCCAGGCTGCGCGTATCAAGGGGCGGCTGAGAGCCTGGGATAGTATCGCCGTGCCACGGTGGGGCGGAGTGCCTGAAGCTCAGTGTGTTCAGCTGGGGTATTTCTGTCTGCAGTTGCCAGCCATGCAGGCAGCGCCGGACCAGCCTGTTGGCTCACGTGAAGCGCAGCTTGCCGATACACGGATGTTTCGTCAGTTCAACAGCATGACGCTGCCCGGCGACGTTGACGGCGCGCCGACCTGGCACAACTTGCTGGCAGATTTGCGGGCGCTGCTTTTGCAGGCGCGACCTCAGGTATTGGTGATGCCTCATCCTGCCATCGATCCTCATCCTGATCATATTTGCGCTCAGGCCGCGGTCCTTGAGGCCTTGGAAGGGCTTGAGTGGCAGCCTGAAGTGATCCTGGGGTATGCCAATCATTTGCACGACAATGACCGCTGGCCCATGGGGAATGCTTATAATGGTGTCTGTTTGCCACCATTGTTTGATGCTTCATTGAAGATGATCCCCTATTGCCTTGAACTGTCGGTTGAGCAGCAGCGTGATAAAGCCATGGCGCTAGGCATGATGCATGATCTGCAGCCACCCATGCCGTTCAAGCGGCGCGTGCGTCGCTGGTTGCAAAAGGTGCTGGCCGGGCGGCGTTGGCCTGCCGAGGGCGAAAACGAATTTTTCAGAAAGGCCGTTCGCCGACATGAACTGTTCTGGCGCAGAGATATCTGATCAGCAGCCTGCGGTACTGCAAGGAAAAAAATGAAAGTTTTACTTTTGGTTCAGAAAGAACAACGAGCCATTCTGGATCGCCTCTATGAGGGCATTGCTGCCCATTGCGAATGTGATGTGCGCTGGCTGACTTCCGCGGAACAACGCAATCTGCGCAGTTATTTCCGCCGCGAGGTGGACGTTACTCAATACGACCGCATTGTGTTCTTCCTGCGCTTCAAGCATGAAATCCGTCAGGTCGGTTTCATACGCACGATCCCCAATCTGGTGATCCTCGAGCACGATGCCTACCAGAACTACATCACCTGCAAGTACACCGGAAAGTTCAGTGCCCACTACCGCAAACTGCCGTGGGTGAGGGTTATGTGTTCCGGGTTCAATGTCAGTGAGCGGCTGCGCGAAGAAGGCTTTGATGCCGTATTTGTCCCGAAAGGCTACGACCAGAGCCTGCTCCAGTGGCGTGATCGCGAGCGGGATATCGAGTTGGCGTTCGTCGGCAGCACCAACAGTGTGGCGTACAGTGGGCGCAAGGCATTACTGGATGAATTGGGCCGTGTTGAAAAGCTGGTCGTGACCCGTACCAAGTCAGGTGAGGAGTATTGCGAAACCCTCAACCGGATTCGCTTTTTCGTCAGCGCCGACGTGGGGATGGGTGAATACATGATCAAGAACTTCGAGGCCATGGCCTGCGGTTGTGTATTGCTTGCCTACGATCAAGGCGCTGAAGAGAATCGCGCGCTAGGTTTCGTCGACATGCACAACATCGTGTTTTACAGCGACATCCCGCAGCTTCAGGAAAAACTGCGGCAACTAAGGGATAACCCCGGCTTGGCAGATGAAATTTCGCGTAATGGGCAGACTTTGGTTGAACAACGCTTTACATTTCACGCCCTAGGGAAGGCCATAGTTGAAGAAATGCGTCCGCCACTGCGTACCATGCCTGCCATGGGCTGGGTGGACCGTTTGAGGTCCCGGCTGGGGCTTTGATCGCCTTTTTCAAATTTCAATGATTGAGTACACATGATGGTGTTAAGCGAAAGTAGCGATATCACACTGGTGGTCACCAGTTGTGGGCGGTTTGATTTGTTAAAGCGCACGCTTGAGACATTTGACCGCTTCAATACCGCACCAATACGCAGTGTCCTGATTACCGAAGACTCGGGCGACGCTCAGGTTGAGGCCTGTATTCCAGAGCACTGGCGGCCATTTACTCGCTTCATTATCAACAATCCCAAGCTTGGCCAGATGCGTTCGGTCGATGCGGCTTATGAGCTGATCGAGACGTCCTGGGTGTTCCACTGTGAAGACGACTGGGACTTTTATCGCCCGGGCTTCATCGAGGAGTCGATGACCTTGCTGGAGAACGATCCGCAGGCCTTGCAGGTATGGCTACGTAGCTTCAATCACGACCTTCAGATTCACAGCCCTTACATTTATCTCAATGAGCGTGAGGTGTTCCAAAGTATCCCTTTCTACAAGCTCGGCTCCCACAAGCCCGAGTGGCAGGGTTTTTCTTTCAACCCTGGACTGCGTCGCCTTGTTGACTACAAGCAGCATGCGCCTTATGCCTCTCACGGCGGAGAGAAAAAGCTGTCGGGTCTTTATGCCGCAGAAAATCGTTATGCATTGATTCTGGAAAATGATGCGGTGCTGCATACCGGTTTTGGAGATCATCTGGAGCTGCCACAAGAGCGCGTCAGCAAACAACGCCGTAAGAAACGTGATCGCGTCAAACTACTGGGGACACTGGTTCTCGGGCTGGTGATAGGTTGGGTAATTAGTAATGTTGTCTGAAAAATTCTACGTTAACCCGAAGGTCGCTGCTTACTTCAGTGCAGCGTTGATTATTTTTCTGTTGAGCTTCATCTTTGGGGCTTCTTCCAAGTTAACCAATAATTTGTTTTATGCATTGATTGCGCTTCCAGGCGTCCTGTTCCTGATCAAAGAGCGTAGCGCTGGTCTATTTACCGATCGCTTGGGCTGGCTGTGGCTGGTGTTCATGCTGGGTTTTCTCATGCCTGCCTATTTTGCAGGCGACTTCCAGTTCTATAAGCACATTGCCTACGTTGCATTGTTTGTTTTTGTGCTCGCCGGACTGACCAATGTCGATTTCTTCAACAGCGGTTTATTTGCCCGTAGTCAGTTCTGGGTTGTTTTTTTATACATGCTGCTTTCCGGCATCTATAGCTGGCTCACCGGGAAGTATGGATTTGGCGATCGCGTTGCGATGCTGCCCGCGCGCCTGGATAACGTTATTTATGCAAGCATCTGGTTGTTCTGTGCTCTAGGTCTTGCACTGCCCGTGATGCATCAGCAGCGCCGCTGGATAGAGGCCGTCGCGGCCATTGCTTTGTCGCTTTTTGTCGTGCTTTTCGTCGTTCAAACTCGCACAGCCATTATTGGCGCACTATTCCTCGGTGGCTTATGGGCGCTTCACGCCATGCGTCATTACAGGAAACAAGGCGTCATCGCGGTGCTTGGATTGGCCCTTGTGGCTCTGCTTCTGATCTGGCTGGTCAAGGATGAAACATGGGTACAGCAGTTGTTCGCACGAGGTGATTCCTATCGTCTGGAACTGTTCCATATCATGATTGGGGAGTGGCGCAATTGCGGCTGGATGACGGGCTGTGGGGTTGAGTTCCACACGACTCAAACCCTGCAGTACGGCATGCCCATTCAGCATCCTCATAACATTTTCATCGCGATGGGGCTCTATACCGGTGCCACCTCCCTGGTGTTGTTCATTGCTGTGATGGCGCTGACTCTCTGGAATGCGTGGCGCTTGCGCAGCGCATGGGGCGTTTATCTGGCCTGTGCGCTGGTGATGCTCAACTTTGATGGCAGCAAGTTGGTGGGTAACCCTGACGAGTTGTGGATTCTGGTGCTGTTCCCTGCGGCAATGATTTATGCCCAGGTCGTGCGCGAGCGCAGGCTAGAGCGGCAGTAAACCAGACAAAAAAAATGGCCCTTCGAGGGCCATTTTTTTGCGTTGATTAACGGTAGCGGTTAACGCATTGCCAGGGCCAGCTCGTTTGCGGCGCAGAGTGCCTGTGCACCCAGGTATCCGTTAATAAATGCCTGATTGTTTTGCCCCAGCAGCCACTCGCGATCTTCGGTATAGCGCAGCATGTGTTTGAAGTTGCGCAGCCGAAGACTTTTACGCAGTGGGCCGCGGAAGGTTTTCATGTCGGCTATGTCGATCAGGCCCAACGTGCGTTCCGGGGTGAGTATCACATTCCCCAGATGGGCTGAGCGGAAGTAAATGCCTTTCTCGTGCAGTTCGGCAATGAAGCGCCCCAGTTGTGCGCGCAGTTCGTCATCATTCTCTGGAGCGTGCATGACCTGACGTAGAGTCAGGCCTGCCAGCGGAGTGTAATGCACAGCATCGCGCTGGATTTGTGCAATTCTTACGACGCTCAGCACTGTGGGGCAAGGGATAGCTCGTTGCGCGAGGGTGATGCAATTGTCAGCAAAGCGTCGCGCATACGGGTACCAGGCTGCCGAGCTGATCAACCGTTTTCGGCGAAATAGCTTCAGCATTGATCCATCGGTCAACCGCAGGACTTTATCACCTGAATGATCTGCTTCAAGGACTTCGGCCCCCGCGATCAAGGCAAGGTAATGTGCATGATCAAGCGCTTGCATCGATACTCCGGTTTCTGTGCCCTAGGGCTTGGACAGCCGCCTATGTTACCGCAGCAAGCCGTAGCAAAATGCGCTTGTGATACAATTCGGCCTCTTTTTATGCATGACGGATTCTCATGACATCCTCCGAATCGTCCAGCCAATCAAGCATGAAGATTTACTTCCGCTTGTTGTCCTATGTGCGTCCATATGTAGGGATATTCCTGCTCAGTATTGTCGGCTTTGTCATGTTTGCTTCGACCCAGCCTATGCTGGCGGGCATTCTGAAGTACTTCGTCGATGGGCTCAGTAATCCTGAGGCAGTATTGTTCCCCCATGTTCCGTACCTGCGCGACCTGCAATTGCTTCAGGCCGTGCCGCTGATTATCGTACTGATCGCGGCCTGGCAAGGTCTGGGGTCTTTCCTGGGTAACTACTTTCTCGCGAAAGTCTCTCTGGGCCTGGTCCATGACTTGCGCGTCGAGCTATTCAACAAGCTGTTGGTATTACCTAATCGTTATTTTGATACCCATAACTCGGGGCATCTGATTTCACGCATCACGTTCAACGTGACGATGGTGACAGGTGCGGCCACTGATGCAATCAAAGTGGTGATTCGCGAAGGCCTTACAGTCGTGTTTCTGTTCATCTACCTGCTGTGGATGAATTGGCAACTGACGCTGGTGATGTTGGCGATTTTGCCGGTGATTGCCGTGATGGTCGGCAGCGCCAGCAAGAAATTTCGTAAGCAAAGCAAGAAAATTCAGGTGGCAATGGGTGATGTAACACACGTGGCATCCGAGACCATTCAAGGGTATCGCGTCGTTCGCAGCTTCGGTGGCGAACATTACGAAGAAACCCGTTTTGCCGATGCCAGTAACGACAACACCAAAAAGCAATTGCGCATGACTAAAACCGGCGCGATCTACACGCCGATGCTGCAGTTGGTGATCTACACGGCGATGGCTGTGCTGATGTTCCTCGTGCTTTACCTGCGTGGCGATTCCACTGCCGGTGATCTGGTCGCGTACATCACAGCGGCAGGTTTGCTGCCCAAGCCTATCCGTCAGTTATCTGAAGTCAGCTCAACCATTCAAAAGGGTGTTGCTGGCGCGGAGAGCATATTCGAACAGCTCGATGTCGAGCCGGAAGCCGACAATGGCACGATTGAACGTGATCGGGTCAGTGGGCATCTGGAGGTCAAGAACCTCAGCTTCACCTACCCGGGCACGGAGCGGCAGGTGCTGGATGACATCAGTTTCTCGGTGGCGCCAGGTCAGATGGTTGCGCTTGTAGGGCGCTCGGGAAGTGGCAAGTCGACGCTTGCCAGCCTATTGCCGCGTTTCTACCAGCACAGCAATGGGCAGATCCTGCTTGATGGCGTGGAAATCAGCGACTACCGGTTGCGTAACCTGCGTCGCCATATCGCTCAGGTTACCCAGAGCGTGACGCTGTTCAACGATAGCGTCGCGAATAACATCGCTTATGGCGATTTGAGCGGCGCACCGCGTGCCGACATCGAAACAGCCGCTGCCGATGCCTACGCCAAAGAGTTCATTGAGCAGCTCCCGCAAGGTCTGGATACTCAGGTCGGCGAAAACGGTGTGCTGCTTTCCGGTGGACAACGTCAGCGTCTGGCGATTGCCCGGGCTTTGCTCAAGAACGCACCGGTTCTGATCCTCGATGAAGCCACTTCGGCGCTGGATACCGAGTCTGAGCGTCACATTCAGGCAGCGCTGGATCACGCCATGAAAGGGCGTACGACGCTGGTGATTGCCCACCGTTTGTCGACCATTGAAAAAGCTGATCAGATTCTGGTGATGGATGCCGGGCGCATCGTTGAGCGTGGTACCCATGCGCAACTCTTGGCGCAAAATGGCTATTACGCACGCCTGCACGCGATGGGGCTCGATGAGCCTGCGCCGGTTGGCGCGATCTGACCAGGACAGGCTGGGTGGGGGCGAATCCGTTCCCGCACAGCCTATACAGATCGCCGCTTTCGCAATTCTCAATGTTGCGCAATCCCAAGCCTGCGCAAACCCTGTGCTAAGATTCCGCCCCTGTTCATTCTAGTTACGGGTTGTTCGATGAAGTTGTCCATGCCGCGTTTCGATCAAGCTCCAGTCTTGGTAGTGGGCGATGTCATGCTCGACCGCTATTGGCATGGCGGCACCTCGAGGATTTCGCCAGAGGCGCCCGTGCCTGTGGTCAAGGTGGAGCAGATCGAGGACCGCCCGGGCGGTGCCGCCAACGTTGCCTTGAACATCGCTGCACTGGGTGCTCCTGCTTCGCTCGTGGGGGTTACCGGTGAAGACGAGGCTGCCGAAAGCCTGTCCAACAGTCTCAAGGCTGCTGGTGTTCTGGCACGCTTTCAGCGTATTGCGAGTCAACCGACTATCGTCAAACTGCGTGTGATGAGCCGCCACCAGCAGTTGCTGCGTATCGACTTCGAAGAGCCTTTTGCTACCGACGCGGAGGCCTTGAGCGCCGAAGTGGAAGGGTTGCTTGATGGCATCAAGGTGTTGGTGCTGTCTGATTACGGCAAGGGCGCCCTGAAAAACCATCAGGCGCTGATCAAGGTTGCCCGTGAGCGCAATATCCCGGTGCTTGCCGACCCTAAAGGTAAAGACTTCGCGATTTATCGTGGCGCCAGTCTCATCACCCCGAATCTCAGCGAGTTTGAAGCGATTGTCGGCCACTGCGTCGATGAGGCTGAGCTGGTTGCCAAGGGCGCAGAATTGATGGCCGAGCTGGATCTGGGCGCGTTGCTGGTGACTCGTGGGGAGCACGGCATGACCTTGTTGCGTCCGGAGCACCCGCCGTTGCATCTGCCTGCCCGTGCCCGTGAAGTGTTTGACGTCACCGGTGCTGGCGATACTGTTATTTCTACTCTGGCGGCCGCTATCGCTGCCGGTGAAGATCTGCCACACGCTGTAGCCCTGGCTAACCTGGCAGCTGGCATAGTGGTCGGCAAGCTGGGTACCGCTGCTATCAGCGCACCGGAGTTGCGTCGCGCCATTCAGCGTGAGGAAGGTTCAGAGCGAGGCGTATTGAGCCTTGAGCAGTTGTTACAAGCTATCGACGATGCCCGTGCTCACAACGAGAAGATCGTTTTCACCAACGGTTGCTTCGATATCCTGCATGCCGGTCATGTGACGTATCTGGAGCAGGCGCGCGCGCAAGGAGATCGATTGATTGTTGCGATCAACGACGATGCCTCTGTCAGCCGTTTGAAAGGTCCTGGCCGTCCAATCAACAGTGTCGATCGGCGTATGGCCGTGCTGGCGGGTCTTGGTGCGGTGGATTGGGTAATCAGCTTCGCCGAAGGTACGCCGGAAAACCTCCTCAGCTACGTCAAGCCTGATGTGCTGGTAAAAGGTGGCGATTACAGCATTGATCAGGTTGTGGGTGCCGATATCGTTCAGGCTTATGGCGGTGAAGTGCGGGTGCTGGGGCTGGTGGAAAACAGCTCTACTACTGCGATTGTCGAGAAGATCCGCGGGCAATAACTCTGTAGGAGCGAGCTTGCTCGCGATTCGGTTTCTGGTTCGACGAATTGATCGCCTGACCTGGCGCCATCGCGAGCAAGCTCACTCCTACAGGTTCGGTGTTTGATCCGCGACTTTGCGGCGCCACTGATGCTCAACTCTTGAACGTCACCAACTGCAACAACTGCCGGGCCTTGCCGGTCAGACGCTTTAGTCCGGTTTTCTTCGGCGGTGGCGTCATCCCTTGCTGGCGTAGCCAGTCCTTCCAGCGAATTCGTTCGTCGCGCACTACCCAGCCTTCCTGAGCTGCAAAGCTTTCAGCCAGATACAGGCCGCGGGTTCCCGCAGGCGTCAGCTTGTCGCGCTTCAAGGTGTAAAGCTCGGGCAGTGGCACGCCGTTCTCGAGTGGCATCAGGTAAAGGTCAGGTTTACTGCGGTTCAACCGAGCAACCAATTGGTCTTTTTCCAGGCTTTCATCCACATGGAAAAGGCTCAGTGGCCGAGCTTCCCGAGGGACTTCCAGGCGCATGTCGTAAATGAGCTGCAGCGATGCCGTAGGAAGGTGCACGTAAGCCCGAGGTCGTTCGATCAGGGTCATGCTCCCGCAACGTACCGGCCGCGCAGCACCTGACAACGGGCTGAGGCGAAACGGCATGGCTTCGCGGTAATGCAACGCGGCTGCATAAGGCGCTGGCAGCCAGATGTCATTGAAACGTCCGCTTAACCAGCCCTGAGGCGTTTCAATGAGGCATTCTTCGGCAACCTCCTGGATGGCAGTGTGCAGCGGCAGGTTCAGCTCATGCGCCGGGACGTACCCCGAAATCAGCTTGAGCACCACGTCGCCCCGATCCTGGCGGCGTTGACGAACCAGCACCCAGTAATCACGGTTTTGCCAGTTCAGCGTCAGCCTGACTGAAACCCCAAGGTTGGCAAGCTCCGTGGAGAAGCGCTCTGTATCGGCCACCTCTATCTTGCGGCGACGCTGCAGGGTCTGTGAGAAGTTCAGCGGCATCCCGATGCTCTGGTAGTTCAGGCCTTCGGGAGTGGCTTCGACGAATAACGGCAGGGTTTTGAAGTTGCTGGGATTCTTCCGAATCAAGGTTCGCGGCATATCGGCTCCTTCTTGCGTTGGGGTCGGCCGCCTACATCAGGCTGGACGGCGAATCACGGCAGCGGCAGTCGCTACGTTATGGGCCAGATGTAGCGGATTAATGGTCCCGACAATAGCACTGGCAACACCCGGATGGGCAAACAGCATTTCAAAGCTGGCTTGGACCGAGTCGACGCCAGGGCTCAGGCAGACGTGACCGCTGGCCAGCGCCTTCTTGACCAGAATGCCTTTACCGTGAGCAGCAGCGTAGTCGAGCACGGGTTTTTCGCCCTGCTCGGTGAGGTTGTAGGTCACCATGGCACAATCGCCGTCACGTAATGCCAGCAGGCCACCCTCGACCGTCTTGCCGGAAAAACCGAAGCCGCGAATTTTGCCTTCACGCTTGAGCTCAGCCAGCGTCTGGTAAACATCACTGTCGTTGAGAATGGCCAGATCATTACCGTCCGAATGGACCAGTACCAGATCAATAAAATCGGTTTCCAGACGTTTCAGGCTGCGCTCCACTGACATTCGAGTGTGGTCTGCACTGAAGTCATGGCTCGAATGACCGTTTTCGAATTCTTCTCCGACCTTGCTGACGATTACCCAGTCCTGACGCTGGCCACGCAACAGCGGCCCAAGGCGTTCTTCACTGGTGCCGTAAGCGGGCGCGGTGTCTATCAGGTTGATGCCCATGTCCCGAGCCATCCGCAGCAGCATCTGTGCCTGCACGTCGTCCGGAATCGTGAAACCGTTAGGGTATTTAACACCCTGATCCCGACCCAGCTTGACGGTACCAAGGCCCAGTGGCGATACGCTGATGCCGGTGCTGCCCAGTGGACGGTGGAGCTCGTGAAGGGTTTTTACGCTCATGGCAGTAATTGGTCCCAGACAGGTATGGCCAGTGGTGGCTTGGGCAGGCCTGTCAGCAATGGCTGTGGAGTCGGATGGATTTCCTCGTAGGACAGCGCCGCCAGTACCCGGTCAGAAAAGTCCGGCGCCAAAGCCAGCTTTGTCGGCCAGCCGACCATCAGACGGTTCTGTACGCTGAGGAACGCGTTGTCGGGGCGTACCAGTCCGGATTGCGCTGGCTCTGCCCGATCAACCCGCAAGGTGGCCCACTCGACCTGACTGAGATCAATCCACGGCAACAAAGTGCCCAGCTCTTTCTTCACCGCAGCGATTTGCTGTGCCGGATCTCGCGCCACACCATCGGCCTCAGCAACATCGCCGCCCACGTACCACACCCATTGGCCATTGGCGGCCGGGTGAGTCGTGACGGTAAGGCGCGGCTTGGGGCCGCCGCCCAGGCAGTGAGCATACAGCGGCTTCAGGCTGGGGCCTTTTGCGAGCACCATGTGCAGCGGTCGACGTTGCATCGCTGGCTGTGCCACGCCGAGCTTTTTGAGCAGATCGGCATTGCCTGCGCCAGCGCACAGCACCACGCGCTGGGCGAGAATATCCAGGCCATCAACTTGCATGCCGACCAGATCGTCGCCATCCATCAACGGCTCCAGATGGGTCCCGGCCAGCAAGCTGCCATTGGCCAGTTCAGCCAGACGCTCAATCAGGCTCGGGACGTCGATGACCAGTTCAGCCAAGCGATAAACCTTGCCCTTGAACTTTGGGTCCTGCAGGGCTGGCGGCAGGTCAGTGCCTTTGACTTGATCAACGCGACCGCGTACGGCTTTGCTGGCAAAAAAGCTGGTGAGGTTGCCCGCCAGGGTGCCTGGCGACCACAGGTAATGTGCTTGAGAAAGTACACGTACGCCGCTCAGGTCCAGTTCGCCGGTGCCGGCCAACGCTTCACGCCAGCGGCGCGGCATATCGGCAATCGCTTCCGATGCACCCGACAAGGCACCATGCAGCGCGTATTTGGCGCCACCGTGAATAATGCCTTGCGACTTGAGACTTTGCCCGCCGCCCAGGCTGGCGTTCTCGACGAGTACGGTCGAGAACCCTTGGCCACGCAGTCGGGCGTTGAGCCAGAGACCAGCAACGCCGGCACCGACGATCAGGACGTCAGTGGAAATAACGGAAGGCATGAGCACCTCTGTGGCCGGAAGAATGCGGCCATTATAGAGGAACGCGTTTTCAATGCCCGGCGGTTTTCGAAAACAACTGAATCACCACGACGCCCAGCACGATCAAACCCATGCCGAGCATGGCCGGAATGTCGAGCTTTTGCCCGTAGATGAAGAACGCAGCGACGCTGACCATGACAATCCCCATGCCCGCCCAGACGGCGTACGCGACGCCCACTGGAATCGTGCGCACCACCAGAATCAGCATCCAGAAAGCTATGGCGTAGCCGCAGATCACCAGCATCAGCGGTATCGGTGTGCTCAAGCCTTTCACGGCTTTCATGGAAATGGTGCCAATGACTTCGGCACAAATGGCGATGGCCAGCAGGTAGTACGCAGGCATGACGGTAACTCCTCTTTGTATGCCGCGCATTTTAGCCATCAACGAGATGGGGTAAAGTCATTACCTATCGTTCTTGGAGATAGGTTGGCAGGCGATGCAGTGGAACCTTGAACAAATGCGTTTGTTTGTCAGCGTGGCGGAGCAGCGCTCGTTTTCTGCTGTCGCCCGGGATATGCATCGGGCGCAGTCTGCGGTCAGCAGCGCCATTGCCATGCTGGAGGCTGACTTGGGTGTCAGCCTGTTTGAACGCAGCAGCGGTCGCCAGCCCCGGTTGACCGAGGCGGGTACGGCGCTGCTTGAAGAGGCGCGAGAACTGTTGCGTCAGTGCGAGCGCATCGACGGTCGCGCATTGGCGTTAATGCGTGGTCAGGAGGCGCAATTGCGTGTGGCACACGATGAAGCCATGCCTTATCAGCCCGTACTCGACAGCCTGGAGGCGCTGTCAGATCGCTTTCCCACGCTTGAAGTCCAGTTGGCCAGCGGTGCGCAGGGCGATGTTGCGCGCAAGTTGCTTGAGCGTCGCGCAGATCTGGGCCTTCTGTTTCATCATGAACAGATGCCTGCCGCGCTTGAGCGAAGAGGGCTGGGCAGTGTGGAAATGGTCACGGTTTGCTCGGTGGGTCATCCATTGGCGAGCGAGGCGCGCGTTACCCGGCAGCAATTGGCACGGCATCGACAATTGCTTATTGCGCCGCAGCAGAGTGGCTATCCGGGCGGCGAGCAATTGAGCCCGCACGTGTGGCGTGCCGATAGTTTTTATGTGATGGCTGAATTGCTCATGCGTGGCCTGGGCTGGGCATGGCTGCCTCGGCATGTGGTGCAATACCCAACCTATCAGAGCCAGATGACCGAACTGGTCAGCGAATGGACACCGCCACCTTTAGTGGTGGAGATGGTCTGGCGTCGCGACGAACCTCTGGGGCCTGCTGCGCAGTGGCTGTCCGAAAGTTTTGCCCGGCATTTGCGGGCCATTGGCTGATAAACTCCGCGCCCATGAATAGAACCTTATATACCTTGCTGTTTCATCTCGGCCTGCCACTGGTGGCCGTTCGGCTGTGGCTTCGAGCGCGCAAGGCGCCTGCCTATCGACAGCGGATCGGCGAGCGCTTTGCCCTCGGCCTTCCTGCGATGCACAAAGGCGGTATCTGGGTGCATGCCGTATCGGTGGGCGAAAGCATTGCCGCTGCGCCGATGATTCGTGCGCTGCTGGCACGTTATCCACAGCTGCCGATTACCGTAACGTGTATGACGCCGACCGGTTCAGAGCGGATCAAGGCGATGTTTGCCAATGAGCCACGCGTGCAGCATTGTTACCTGCCTTACGATTTGCCATGGGCAGCGGCCCGTTTTCTGAATCACATTCAGCCAGTGCTTGGCGTGATCATGGAGACCGAGCTGTGGCCTAACCATATCCATCAGTGCAGCAAGCGCGGCATTCCCGTCGCTCTGGCTAATGCCCGGCTATCTGAGCGTTCGGCGAGAGGTTATGCACGGTTTGCCAGGTTGACCCGGCCGATGCTCGAAGAAATGAGTTTGTTCGCGGTGCAGACGGAAACCGAGGCACAGCGTTTTCTGGAGTTGGGAGCACGTCCGGAATGCGTGTCGGTTACTGGCTCGATCAAATTCGACCTGACTATAGACCCGCAACTGCTGATCGATGCCGCGCAACTGCGTGAGCAATGGCACGCAAGCCAGCGTCCGGTATGGATAGCCGCAAGCACACACGCTGGAGAGGATGAGGTTGTGTTGGCGGCCCATCGGCAGTTGCTTGTCAGCCATCCGGATGCATTGCTGGTGTTGGTGCCTCGCCACCCGGAGCGCTTTAACAGCGTGCATGATCTTGCCGTGCAACAAGGTTTCGCGACAGTGCGGCGCTCAACCGCACAACTCGTTACCGCTGAAACCGTCGTGTTGGTGGGCGACACCATGGGCGAGCTGCTGTTTCTCTATGCGTTGGCTGACATCGCTTTCGTCGGTGGCAGTCTGGTGCCTAACGGCGGACACAATCTGCTGGAGCCTGCTGCGCTGGCCAAGCCGGTATTGAGCGGCCCGCACCTGTTCAACTTTCTGGAAATCGCCGCGATGTTGCGCAATGCCAGCGCATTGATCGAAAGCAGCGATGCGGTGAGTCTTTCGGCTGCCGTGCAGCAACTGTTTGACCAGCCACAACAGGCTCATGAGATGGCCGAGGCGGGGTTGGCGGTGATGAAGGCCAATCAAGGAGCATTGCAGCGGCTGCTGGATGGGCTTGGCCGTCTTCTAAGGTAGGAGGCAACTTGTTGGCGAGAAGGGCTGACGCGGTGGTTCAGGTACGCCGTCTCGCGAACAAGTTCGCTCCTACCGTTGCAGCGCGGTGTCTGGCATGGCGCGCCATCAAGGTCTCCCTACCTTTGCGGCGGCCTTTCGAAGTTCTTCTTCGCAGCCGCTGCAAGATCTGGCGGCAGGAAGTCTTTGTCCGGGTTGTAGTCGGCTTTCAGGTAGCGGGACAGGTCTTGCAGGTCGCCGGGGTTCAATGTTCCCGCAGCCTGCTTCAAGCGCAGGTTATCGAGAATGTAGTCATAGCGGGTGTTGTTGTAATCACGCACTGATGCATACAACTGACGCTGGGCATCCAGCACGTCGACGATGTTGCGAGTGCCCACCTGATAGCCGATTTCCGTGGCTTCCAGCGCGCTCTGATTAGAAATGATCGACTGTTTGCGAGCCTGGACCTGTTCCACGTCGGTGTTGACTGCACGGTGCAGGTTGCGAGTGTTTTCCACTACCTGACGACGAAGCCCCTCGCGGCGCTGCTCGCTCTGGCTCAGTCTTGAATACGCTTCACGCACTTGCGAGCTGGTCAGCCCGCCGCTATAGATAGGGATATTCAACTGCACCCCGATGCTGCGTTGCTCGACGTCGCCACGGTAGTTCTGTCCGGTGTAGTTCGGATTACTGAAGCCCAGCGCGTCGTTATCGCCACGTTGATACTGAGCCACCGCATCAAGCGTCGGGGCGTGTCCGGCCTTGCGCTGGCGCAGAGTTTCTTCGGCGGCGCTCACTGCGTAATTACTGGCAAGCAGGTTGAGATTCTGTTGTGCAGCGGTATCAACCCAGGCTTTGGCGTCGTTAGGCATCGGCGCCAGGATCGGCAAGGTGTGGACGATGCCTTCAATGGAGTTGTATTCGCGATTGGTCAATGTCACCAGCGCCTGGAATGCATCATCCACCTGACGCTTGGCAACGATCCGGCTGGCTCGGGCGGTGTCATAGCTCGCCTGAGCCTGCAGCACATCGGTCTTGTCGGAGAGGCCGACATCGAAGCGCTCGTTGGCTTGATCCAGCTGGCGTCCGAAGGCCGCCTCTTCAGCCTTGGTCGAGGCCAGATTGTCTTGGGCGCGCAGCACGGTGAAGTAGCTTTGCGCGCTTTGCAGAATCAGGTTCTGCTCGGTGGCTGAGAGCTCCAGTGCTGCTTGCTCATTGACTGCTTCTGCGGCCTGCAACTGAAACCAGCGATCTGCACGGAAAATCGGTTGGCTCAGCGTGGCTTGGTAAACGGTGCCGCTACGGGTGGCGATGGCGTTGGGCTGGTCAATGCTGGTGCGGGTGTTGTTAACGTTGGCCCCCGCAGACAAATTGGGCAGCAGGCCTGCGCGCGCTTGGGGCACGACTTCTTTGCGGGCTGCATAATCGGCACGTGCCGCTGCGAGATCGGCGTTGTTGTCGACTGCTTCCTGATAAACGCTGACCAGACCGGTTTTGGTCGGCAGCGGCAAGTCGGCTGCCCAGGCAATCGGACTGCAGGCACATGACACGGCAATGGCCAATGAAAGTTTGTGCAGCATGGGGCGTTCCCTGTTCATGATTATTGTGCCAGTCCGATATCCGAGAAGCTGGCTAGCGAGTGTAGAGGCTGGGGGGCTTGGCAACAATCCGCCATATCAGCCATTTATCCAGCGTTTGAAAACGTGCTTGGCGTTCAGGCCTTGTCCCGACTAGACTGGCAACGTTCTTGTCGGGGTGCCTTGATTTGAGGCTGAGATCGGTTAAACCGGATCCCGTTGAACCTGATCAGGTTAGCGCCTGCGTAGGGAACAAGATTTCTCGTCTCCCGGCGAGTCCTCTTGAGTGTCGTCCGGGGTCGATGGTTCATTTCTGAAAACCTGAAATGAATCGAACACTCTCTGCTCGATACTCAGCACCAACCTTGGTGCGTCTTTCCGTCCTCAGGTTCGCTCCGACAATTAATCCGCCGCTGGATGATGTCTGGAGAGCCCGTGATGAGTACAAATCTAAAAAACGCCGCCAATCTGAGTGAGTCCGCCCAAGTCGACTCAGGGTCGGTGCAGCCGTTTACCCGCTCGCAAAAAATTTACGTTCAGGGCTCCCGC
This sequence comes from Pseudomonas maioricensis, assembly GCF_022790535.1. Taxonomy (GTDB): domain Bacteria; phylum Pseudomonadota; class Gammaproteobacteria; order Pseudomonadales; family Pseudomonadaceae; genus Aquipseudomonas; species Aquipseudomonas maioricensis. The sequence continues at coordinate 435,077 of NZ_LOHG01000003.1, read as the reverse complement.
CCGGACATTCGCGTACCGATGCGCGAAATCCATCTTGATGTCACACCAACCGATTTTGGTGGTGAGATCAATGCGCCGGTCACCGTTTACGACACCTCCGGCCCCTACACTGACCCCAATGTCACCATTGACGTGCGCAAAGGCCTGGCCGACGTGCGTTCGCCGTGGATCGACTCGCGCAATGACACCGAGCGCCTGGATGGCCTGACCTCGAATTTTGGCCAGCAGCGACTGGCCGATGCCGAGCTGACCCGTCTGCGTTTCGCTCATGTGCGTAACCCGCGTCGGGCGAAGGCCGGGGCCAACGTCAGCCAGATGCATTACGCACGTCAGGGCATCATCACGGCGGAGATGGAATACGTCGCCATCCGCGAAAACATGAAGTTGCAGGAAGCCCGCGCTGCGGGTCTGCTCACTCAACAACATGCCGGGCATAGCTTTGGCGCGAATATCCCGAAGGAAATCACCGCTGAATTCGTGCGCGAAGAAATCGCCCGCGGTCGCGCGATCATTCCTGCCAACATCAACCACACGGAACTGGAGCCAATGATCATTGGCCGCAACTTCCTGGTGAAGATCAACGGCAACATCGGCAATAGCGCGCTGGGATCTTCCATCGAAGAAGAAGTCGCCAAGCTGACATGGGGCATCCGTTGGGGCTCGGACACGGTCATGGACTTGTCCACGGGCAAACACATTCATGAGACCCGCGAGTGGATCATTCGTAACTCGCCGGTTCCGATTGGTACGGTGCCGATCTATCAGGCGCTGGAAAAAGTTGGCGGTGCCGCCGAAGACCTGACCTGGGAGCTGTTTCGCGACACGCTGATCGAGCAGGCAGAGCAGGGCGTGGACTACTTCACGATTCACGCCGGTGTGCTGCTGCGCTATGTGCCACTGACCGCCAAACGTGTGACCGGCATTGTCAGCCGTGGCGGATCGATCATGGCCAAGTGGTGCCTGGCGCATCACAAGGAGAACTTCCTTTACACGCACTTTGAAGACATCTGCGAAATCATGAAGGCCTACGATGTCAGCTTCTCGCTGGGTGATGGCTTGCGTCCAGGGTCGATTGCCGATGCCAACGACGCCGCGCAATTCGGCGAGCTGGAAACCCTGGGTGAATTGACCAAGATCGCGTGGAAGCACGACGTGCAGACCATGATCGAAGGCCCGGGCCACGTGCCGATGCAGTTGATCAAAGAGAACATGGACAAGCAACTGGAGTGCTGTGACGAAGCGCCGTTCTACACCCTTGGCCCGCTGACCACTGACATTGCGCCAGGCTACGACCACATCACCTCGGGTATTGGTGCGGCCATGATTGGCTGGTTCGGTTGCGCGATGCTTTGCTATGTCACGCCCAAGGAGCACTTGGGCCTGCCGAACAAGGATGACGTGAAGACCGGGATCATCACCTACAAGATCGCGGCGCATGCGGCGGACCTTGCAAAAGGGCATCCAGGCGCGCAGATCCGTGACAACGCATTGAGCAAGGCGCGTTTTGAATTCCGCTGGGAAGACCAGTTCAACCTCGGTCTGGATCCGGACACCGCACGGTCTTATCACGACGAAACCTTGCCGAAAGACTCCGCCAAGGTCGCGCATTTCTGCTCCATGTGCGGGCCGAAATTCTGCTCGATGAAAATCACCCAGGAAGTGCGTGAGTACGCGGCCAATCAGAAGATTGAAACCGTTGACCTGGACGTCGCCCAAGGGCTGGCGGAGCAGGCCGAGCGCTTCAAGCAGGAAGGCAGCCAGCTGTACAAAAAAGTTTGATTTGAAGCTGGCAGAGGTCTTGGTAGGAGCGAACTTGTTCGCGAGGCGGCTTTAGGGTTTCACATTAAATCGCCTCGCGAACGAGTTCGCTCCTACCGGGATTCGTCGCCTTTACATGTGTTCTCCTGGACTAAAACCATGACCACCCCCAGCACCTACTCCCCCGATACCCCCGTCCCCTTAGACAAACGCGTCTTCGGCGGGCGTGACCTGTTTTCTCTGTGGTTCTCCCTCGGCATCGGCCTCATGGTCCTGCAAACCGGTGCGCTATTGGCGCCGGGGCTGGGCATGTCGGGTTCGCTGCTGGCGATTTTTCTCGGCACGTTGGTGGGCGTGTTGCTGCTCGCTGCTGTTGGCGTGATCGGCAGCGACACCGGTTTATCGTCCATGGCCGCGCTCAAACTCAGCCTCGGTAGCAAAGGTGCTTCACTGCCTGCGTTGCTCAACCTGTTGCAGCTGATCGGTTGGGGCTCGTTTGAAATCATCGTCATGCGCGATGCAGCAAGCTTGCTCGGCACCCAGGCTTTTGGCGACAACACCCTGTGGACCAGCCCGTTGCTCTGGACGTTGTTTTTCGGTGGTCTGGCGACGTTACTGGCGGTCAGTGGCCCGCTCACGTTCGTGCGGCAGATTCTGCGCAAGTGGGGGATCTGGCTGTTGTTGGCGGCTTGCTTGTGGCTGACCTGGAATCTGTTCGCCAAGGCTGATCTGGCCGCGCTTTGGGCTCAGGCTGGTGATGGTTCCTTACCATTCGCTGTGGGCTTCGACATCGCTATCGCCATGCCGCTTTCGTGGCTGCCATTGATAGCCGATTACTCACGTTTCGGTAAACGCGCACGAAACGTTTTTGGCGGTACCGCGCTGGGCTTCTTCATCGGTAATTTCTGGCTGATGGGCCTGGGCGTGGCCTATACGCTGGCGTTCGCCCCGAGTGGCCAGGTCAATGCCTTGTTGCTGGCGCTGGCGGGTGCAGGCTTGGGGATTCCGTTATTACTTATTCTGCTGGATGAGTCTGAAAATGCATTCGCCGATATTCACTCGGCAGCGGTATCCAGCGGAGTTTTGTTAAAGCTGAAAGTCGAGCATCTGGCCTTGGCCATCGGTGTGATCTGCACGTTGATCGCCTGCTTTGCGCCCTTGGCGCAATACCAGAACTTCCTGTTGCTGATCGGCTCGGTGTTTGCGCCATTGTTTGGCGTGGTGCTGGTGGATCACTTTGTGTTGCGCGCACGCAAAAGCCGGGTGGCTAATGTCGGATTTCGCTGGATGACTTTGCTGGCATGGCTAGGCGGAGTCAGCACCTACCATTTGCTGGCCAATCTTTACCCGGATATCGGCGCAACACTGCCAGCGCTCATCGTCGCTGGCGTGCTGCAGTTGTTGCTGGGCAAAAACCTCAACCGCGACCTGGGAACAGTTCCGGTTTGAGGATGCCATTGAGCTGCGGATAAGGAATCTTCAGCTCGATGTGGCCCATTGAGTAAGGCGCGATAGTGTCCACCTGATACTTGAGGATGAACGCGCCGTAAGTCAGGGCGATGTGCGGGGTACGTTTGAAGGGCCAGGTTTTCATGAACTCGGCGTCTTCATTCATCTTGGTCGACAGCAGCCAGCCTTGATGCGCCAGTTCTGCCTTCTGCCAGAACTCGCCTTCCTTGCCCGGCACGATCATGTCGGCAAGGGTCAGCACTTTCTCTTGCTGACGTGAATAGTTGATGAACGCACGGCCGGGCGCGCCATGTGCGCCGCCGGTATCCAGATAGCTGGACAGCTCGACGACTACGATACCGTCATGTTGCTCGCGTACTTTGGCTTGCAAATAGCTGGCGTTGCGCCCTTGGGAGTCACGCAGGTATTGCTCTTGATACGCCTTGAGCGAGGTCGGCAGCGGTCCGCTGGAATCCGTGCGAGTCAGTTGCAGCAGTGTCTTCTGCACGATGGCGTCCAGCTTGGGCTCATCGGGGAAGTGCACGGTGTCGATGTTCACCAAGGGGCAGTCAGCAGCTGTGCAGCCCGGTTTGATCAGTTCGGAGGCATCACGCTGCACCTGCAGGGGCGCACGGTAATTGGGTTGGAACAGGCTCTGACAGGCGCCCAGCATAAGTGCCAGGCAAGCCAGTGAAGCGATCCTCAATAACGACATGTTGATCCTTTGCGGTGGCAATGAAGACGGTTACGTTGTTCGAGTTCAGGCTGCTTGGACTGCAAACGGTGACATCGGTTCGCCGCTGGGCGGATTAGAGTTCGTTTCGCTATTGGCCGTCTACCCTGCATGTTCAAGGGGGCTGCATCTGGTTGGCGATGCGCGTTAGGATGGCATCACGTTACGACTTGCCCAAAGCGAGAAACACATGACCGAACAGACCCGATCGATCCCGACTGCTTTTGAAATCACCCGGCGTGAAAACTGCTTCCAGGGCTTTTATAGACTGGACAAAGTCTTCTTGCGTCACGAACAGTTTGTGGGTGGTCTTGGCAAAGAAATCAGTCGTGAGCTTTTTGTGCGTCATGACGCGGTCTGTGTGCTGCCGTACGACGCCAAACGCGATGAAGTGGTGTTGATCGAGCAATTCCGTGTGGGTGCGCTGGAGAAAACTGCCAATCCCTGGCTGATTGAACTGGTCGCAGGTTTGATCGACAAGGCTGAGGAGCCTGAAGAGGTTGCTCACCGCGAAGCAGAGGAGGAAGCTGGAATTGTCTTCAGCGCCTTGTGGCCGATCACCAAATACTTTCCTTCACCGGGTGGCAGTGATGAGTTTGTTCATCTGTACCTGGGGCGCTGTGAAAGTGAGGGCGCGGGGGGATTGCATGGACTGGAGTCCGAAGGTGAAGATATCCGCGTTACCGTCTGGTCCTTTGACGATGCACTGCAAGCAGTGCGTGACGGGCGAATTATCAATGCTTCGACGATTATCGCGCTGCAATGGCTGGCGCTGAACCGTGTCGAAATCAGGGGGTTATGGTCGTGAGTCCATTGCGCGAGCGCTATCGTGTTGACCTTGCCGGGCTACAAGCTGCCTGCGAGGCCAACTACGCGCGCTTGATGCGGTTGTTGCCGGACATGCGCAACGAACAACGCTCACGTCGGGTTGCCGTCACCCAAGGCGATCAAATGCTCGGCGTCCTGGCGGTCGAAGTGCTGCTCGACTGCCCATACACAACTACCCTGCAAGTGCGTCAGGAACACAGCCTGCCATGGCTGCCGGTTCCCAGTCTGGAAGTGCAGGTCTATCACGATGCGCGCATGGCCGAAGTGATAGGCGCCGAACATGCTCGGCGCTTCCGGGGGATCTATCCATACCCTAACGCTGAAATGCATCAGCCGGACGAGAAGGCTCAGCTCAATCTGTTTTTGGGCGAATGGCTGAGCCATTGCCTGGCGTGTGGGCATGAGTTTGAAGCGGTGCGGTGATGTTAATCAACAGGTGCATAACTGTCCTGTAGGAGCTCACGAGCACCGCGATGCTGCGATGCCGTCCTGTCTGGCATACCCTATCGCGGCTTCGCAGCGCTCGTGCGCTCTCATCAAACATCACTTCAACAATGGATTTGAAACGCAGACCTGGTAGGAGCCAACTTGTTGGCGAAGCGGAATTTCTGACGATGCAGGTCTGACGTCTCGCCAACAAGTTGGCTCCTACCAGGGTCATTCGTTTGCTACGCGACAGCGCTGTGTCAGAACCCCGGCGTCGATTCATGGAGATACTCAATAGAGAGAATCTTCGCTGCAACCGATCGTAACTGAGACCTGCCGCTCATTCCCGGATTTGCCGACCTCAGCGCTTCCCACCATAATCGCCAGACTCTGCCCAAGGAGATGGCTTTTGCCGAACGTTCCCGTTAAAGACTCAGTCCTGCTGGTCCAACTGTCCGACAGCCATTTGTTCGCCAAGGCGGACGGCACGCTGCTGGGCATGAAAACCCGCGAGAGTCTGCAAAAAGTCATCGAACTGGTTCTGGTCGAACAGCCGCAGGTGGATCTGGTGGTTGCCAGTGGCGATGTCTCGCAAGACGGCAGCGTCGAGTCCTACGAAGCGTTTCGGAATCTGAGCGATCAGATTCAGGCCCCCAAGCGCTGGTTTCCCGGCAATCATGACGAGTCGCTGGAAATGCAGCAGGCCGCTCAACAAAGCGACCTGCTCGACCCGGTTATCGATATTGGCAACTGGCGAGTGACGTTGCTCGACTCATCGGTGCCCGGCTCGGTACCCGGTTATTTGCGCGATCAACAGTTGCAACTGCTGGCGCAAGCCGTGAGCGAGGCTCCTGAACGTCATCACCTGGTCTGCCTGCATCACAATCCTGTGCCGATTGGCTGCGAGTGGATGAATCCCATTGGCTTGCGTAATCCCGATGCACTGTTTGCGGTACTGGAGCGTTTTCCACAGGTGCGTGCAATGTTGTGGGGTCATGTGCATCAGGAATACGACCAGATGCGCGATACGATTCGGCTTTTGGCGTCGCCTTCGACCTGCATTCAATTCGCGCCGGGCAGTGTCGACTTCAAGGTCGACACTGCCGCTCCGGGCTACCGCTGGCTGCGTCTGTTTGACGATGGACAGCTGGAAACCGGTGTGTCGCGAGTCGTTGGCATGGATTTCGAAGTGGATTATGGGGGCGAGGGGTACTGATCATTTCGTCGTGAAACACACGGGGACGAGTCTTTCAGCGTTAGTCCCTGTAAACTGCGCGGCTTTGTACCACTCAGTGATCCAGGAGCGGACGGCGTGACCAGCGAAATACCCACACTGCTTTATATCCACGGTCTGAACAGCTCCGCGCTGTCGAAAAAAGCCACTCAGTTGATCGCACTGATGCGCTCGCTGGGGCTGAGTGAGCAGGTCCGAGTCCCCGAATTGCATCATCATCCGCGTCAGGCCATGGTTCAGCTGGAATCCGCTATCGAAGAACTCGGACGGCCACTGCTGGTCGGCAGCTCGCTCGGCGGCTACTATGCGACACACTTGGCGCAGCGCCACGGCCTGAAAGCCGTGCTGATCAACCCGGCAGTCAATCCGCACCAGCTATTCGATGGCTTTGTCGGTACGCAGCAAAACCTTTATACCGGCGAAACCTGGGAGCTGACCCACGATCACGTCAAGGCTCTGGCCGAACTGGAAGTGCCCGCACCTCAAGACCCGGCGCGTGTTCAGGTCTGGCTGCAAACCGGTGATGAGACCCTTGATTATCGCCGCGCCGAATCGTTTTATCGGGCATGCGCCTTGCGTATTCAGGCTGGCGGCGATCACAGTTACCAAGGTTTTGCCGGACAATTGCCAGCACTGTTGAGTTTTGCTGGATTCGCCCCTGAATTGTTGCAGGCGGTGGATGTTTCGACGCTTTGAATGTATAGCCGGATTAAATGTAGGAGCTGCCGAAGGCTGCGATTGGATCGAAAGCTTCCATTTGGCTTATGCCGGATCGCAGCCTTCGGCAGCTCCTACAGGTTTTCAACTCTGTAACCCCACGAACAACTGATGACGAGACCCCATGGCCAATCCCAGCGCTAGCTCTTATAACGCAGACGCCATCGAAGTCCTCTCGGGCCTCGACCCGGTTCGCAAGCGGCCGGGCATGTATACCGACACCTCGCGGCCGAATCACCTTGCCCAGGAAGTGATCGACAACAGCGTCGACGAAGCTCTGGCGGGCCATGCCAAATCGGTGCAGGTGATTCTGCATGCCGACAATTCGCTGGAAGTGTCCGACGATGGTCGCGGCATGCCGGTGGATATTCACCCGGAAGAGGGCGTCTCGGGTGTCGAGCTGATCCTCACCAAGCTTCACGCGGGCGGCAAGTTCTCCAACAAGAACTATCAGTTCTCCGGTGGTTTGCACGGTGTGGGTATCTCGGTGGTCAACGCGCTGTCGACCCTGGTCAAAGTCCGGGTCAAGCGTGACGGCAACGAATACGAAATGAGCTTCACCGATGGTTTCAAAGCATCGGAACTGGAGATAGTCGGCACCGTCGGCAAACGTAATACCGGGACCAGCGTTTACTTCGCGCCGGATCCTAAATATTTCGATACTCCCAAGTTTTCGGTCAGCCGCCTCAAGCACGTGCTCAAGGCCAAAGCCGTACTGTGTCCGGGACTGCTGGTCAGCTTTGAAGACAAAGCTGCAGGTGAAAAAGTCGAATGGCATTACGAAGACGGCCTGCGTTCTTATCTGCAGGATTCGGTCACTGATTTCCTGCGCCTGCCGGATGAGCCTTTCTGTGGCAGTTTTGCCGGTAATAAAGAAGCCGTCGACTGGGCATTGCTCTGGCTGCCTGAAGGCGGCGACAGCGTTCAGGAAAGTTACGTCAACCTGATCCCGACGGCGCAGGGCGGCACTCATGTGAACGGTTTGCGTCAGGGCCTGCTTGATGCCATGCGCGAGTTCTGCGAATACCGAAATCTGCTACCTCGTGGTGTGAAACTGGCGCCGGAAGATGTCTGGGAACGCATTGCTTTCGTCCTGTCGATGAAAATGCAGGAGCCACAGTTTTCCGGTCAGACCAAGGAACGCCTGTCCTCTCGGGAAGCCGCAGCGTTTGTGTCCGGTGTCGTAAAGGACGCATTCAGCCTGTGGCTCAACGCCAACTCCGATCTGGGTATGCAACTGGCCGAACTGGCAATCAACAACGCCGGTCGTCGCCTCAAGGCCAGCAAGAAGGTTGAACGCAAGCGCATCACTCAGGGCCCGGCATTGCCTGGCAAGCTCGCCGACTGTGCAGGTCAGGATCCGATGCGCTCCGAGCTGTTTCTGGTCGAGGGTGACTCCGCAGGTGGTTCCGCCAAGCAAGCACGGGACAAGGAGTTTCAGGCGATCCTGCCGTTGCGCGGCAAGATCCTCAATACCTGGGAAGTCGACGGCGGCGAAGTGCTTGCCAGCCAGGAAGTCCACAACATCGCCGTCGCCATTGGTGTTGATCCGGGGGCTGCGGACATGAGCCAGTTGCGCTACGGCAAGATCTGCATCCTCGCCGACGCTGACTCCGACGGTTTGCACATCGCAACGCTACTGTGCGCGTTGTTCGTCCAGCATTTCCGTCCGCTGGTGGACGCGGGCCATGTTTATGTCGCCATGCCGCCGTTGTATCGCATCGACTTGGGTAAAGAAATCTACTACGCGCTTGATGAAGCCGAGCGCGACGGGATCCTTGACCGTCTGGTGGCCGAGAAGAAGCGCGGCAAGCCGCAGGTCACACGATTCAAAGGTCTGGGTGAGATGAACCCGCCGCAGCTGCGTGAAACCACCATGGATCCAAACACCCGGCGTCTGGTGCAACTGACCCTGGACGATTTTGAAGTCGCGTCGGAAATGATGGACATGTTGCTGGCCAAAAAGCGCGCTGGCGACCGCAAGAGCTGGCTGGAGTCCAAAGGCAACCTCGCCGAGGTTTTGACTTGATGCGAGGCCCCACGGTGTCTTCGACACCGCGTGATTCCTTTGCTGCCCCTGTAGGAGCGGGCTTGCTCGCGATAGCGTCAGTTCAGGCACTGCATTCAGCGCTTGGCAGACCGAATCGCGAGCAAGCTCACTCCTACAGGATTGCGCGTTTGATACAAAACCGCGTTGCAAACATTGGGACCTGTAGGAGCGCACGAGCAGCGCGAGGCCGCGATAGCGGTGTATCAGACAGGACGCAATCGCTGCCTCGCGGTGCTCGTGAGCTCCTACAGAAAAGCATTCCAGGTCAGGTAGCCAGATTTTTTTCGATAGGAGTGAGCTTGCTCGCGATGGCGTCAGGTCATTCAGTGAGTGGCGCGCCTGAACGACCGAATCGCGGGCAAGCGCGCTCCTACAGGCGATCTGTGTGGGCCGGGCTGCTTGCAACTCTGCTGGTGGCTCCGGCATTCGCAGCACCACTGCCAGAGCTGACGCTTGTTTCAGAGCATCCGGTGGACGGCATGGTCGGTGGCAATCTGTCAGGGCTGGCGGTGTGCAGTGGCCAGTTATGGGCCGTTTCGGACCGCGACGACGACTTGCTCTACCGTATGGATATGACGAACACCGTCTGGCTGGCTCAGTCTGAGAAGATTGATGTACCACCTGCGCCGGAGAGTGATTTGCCGGCCAACTTGCGTTCGCTGGCAAAACTGTCGTCCTTCGTGCGCGGCGGGAGTCTGGATTTCGAAGGCATCAGCTGTGATGCGGCTGGCAATAAGTATGTCGTCAGCGAGGCCCACGCGGAGGTGCTCAAGGTGCCTGCCGAGGGGCCGCCCGTCTGGCTGAAATTGCCGCCCGAACTGGTAGCACAGGCGCGGGCCAAGGGCATGTTGCAACACTTCAACGCTATTTTTGAAGGCTTGGCCATTAGCCCACAAGGTGACCGTTTGTGGTTGGCTGCCGAGCGCAGTCAACGCGGGTTGCTGGTGGTCAGCCGCGACAAGGATGCCTGGCGCTGCAAGGGCAGTTGCGTGTTGCGTACCGAGCCCGGCAGTGAAGTTTTACCGCCGCAGGTGGGCGGAAAATCGGTATCCCGTGATTTTGCCGACCTGTCGCTGTTCAACGGCAAGCTGTTTACGCTGGAACGTTCGGCGTATCGCATTTGCCGACGCTCCCTGGAGACTGGCAAGAGCGAGCAATGCTGGTCGTTCGCCAAAGAGGCGTTGATGCCCAACCGGCTTTACGACCAGCCGTTCGCTCTGACCGAGGCTCTGGTAGTGGATGAAACAGGCGCCTGGGTAGGCATCGATAACAATTTCGATGAGCGCGCGGATGGCGAGAAGCGCCCGATTGTATGGCGCTTCGCAGCACCTGCTGGCGGCTGGAGTGCGCAACCATGAGTTCGCAACCTCCCGGCAAACGCGCGGGCAAGGTGCTAATGATCATGGCCTGGGGCGCAGCGCTATTTCTGGCTACGCGCTTTTTTGGCGAGTGGGAAGATCGCCAGGTGAACCCTAACTCGGTGGTCACTTCGCAACACGGTGATGGATATATAGAAGTGCAACTGGTGGGCAATCGTCAGGGGCATTTTGTCAGCTCGGGCAAGATCGATGATCACCCCGTAGAGTTTTTGCTGGATACCGGTGCCACTGATGTGGCGGTCCCGGGCAAGGTGGCAGACACCTTGCAGTTACAACGGGGTGCGCCGGTTTGGGTCAGCACCGCCAATGGCCGCAGTGAGGGCTTTCGAACGTCAATCGAACGTCTGCAGCTGGGCGACATCGTCCTGTACAACGTGCGCGCCCTGGTGGTGCCCGGTCTGGACGGAGAGCAGGTGCTGCTCGGTATGAGCGCAATGAAACAACTCGAATTCACTCAGCGCGGTGGCACCATGCTGCTGCGTCAGACCACGAAATAATGAGGCACGCATGAGCGACTCCCTTGACCTCAGTCTGGATGGTGTAGAACGCCGGTCACTGGCTGACTTCACCGAACAGGCCTACCTCAACTACTCCATGTACGTGATCATGGACCGTGCCTTGCCGCATATCGGCGACGGTCTCAAGCCCGTGCAGCGACGCATCGTCTATGCCATGAGCGAGCTGGGCCTGGACGCTGATTCCAAGCACAAGAAGTCGGCGCGTACCGTCGGCGACGTGCTCGGCAAGTTTCACCCTCACGGTGACTCGGCCTGTTATGAAGCCATGGTGCTCATGGCCCAGCCGTTCAGCTACCGCTACACGCTGGTGGATGGGCAAGGCAACTGGGGTGCGCCGGATGATCCTAAATCCTTCGCGGCCATGCGTTACACCGAGGCGCGTTTGTCGCGTTACTCCGAGGTGCTGCTCAGCGAGTTAGGCCAGGGCACTGCTGACTGGGTGCCGAATTTTGACGGTACTCTGGACGAACCTGCTGTGTTACCAGCACGTTTGCCGAATATCCTCCTCAACGGCACGACAGGTATTGCCGTGGGCATGGCCACTGACGTGCCGCCGCACAACTTGCGTGAGGTCGCGACTGCCTGCGTGCGTCTGCTTGATGAGCCGAAAGCTACCGTCGAACAACTGGTTGAGCATATTCAGGGCCCGGATTACCCGACCGAAGCGGAGATCATCACCCCGCGTGCCGACCTGCTGAAAATGTATGAAACCGGCAAAGGTTCGGTGCGCATGCGCGCCGTGTATCACGTTGAAGACGGCGACATCATCGTCACTGCGCTACCGCATCAGGTTTCCGGGGCCAAGGTGCTGGAGCAGATTGCTGCCTTGATGCAGGCCAAGCCTTCCAAGGCACCGCAGGTCGCTGACCTGCGCGACGAGTCTGACCATGAAAACCCTTGCCGAATCGTGATCATCCCGGTGAACAGCCGGGTTGATCATGAAGCGCTGATGCAGCACTTGTTTGCCAGTACCGATCTGGAGTCCAGCTACCGGGTCAACATCAACATCATCGGGCTGGACGGCAAGCCGCAACTGAAGAACCTGCGTGCATTGCTGGTGGAATGGCTGGAGTTCCGTGTACGCACGGTGCGCCGTCGCCTGCAGTTCCGCCTCGACAAGGTTGAGCGCCGTCTGCACCTGTTGGACGGTTTGTTGGTGGCATACCTCAATCTGGATGAAGTGATTCATATCATCCGCACCGAGGAGCATCCGAAGGCGAAGTTGATCGAGCGCTTCGAACTGAGCGAAATCCAGGCTGACTACATTCTGGACACCCGTTTGCGTCAGTTGGCACGCCTCGAAGAGATGAAACTGCGCAATGAGCAGGATGAACTGAACAAAGAGCGGACCAAGCTACTGGCGTTGCTGGGCAGCGAGGCCAAGCTGAAGAAGCTGGTCCGCACCGAGCTGCTGAAAGACGCCGAAACCTATGGCGATGACCGCCGCTCGCCAATCGTCGAGCGCGCTGAAGCCAAGGCCATGACGGAACATGACCTGCTGCCGAATGAGAAAGTGACCGTCGTATTGTCGGAAAAAGGCTGGGTGCGATCCGCCAAAGGTCACGATATCGACGCGACCGGGCTTTCCTACAAGGCGGGGGATGGTTTCCAGACGGCTGCAATGGGCCGTTCCAACCAATACGCAGTGTTTATCGATTCCACGGGCCGCAGTTATTCGCTGGCCGCTCATACCTTGCCATCTGCTCGGGGGCAGGGTGAGCCGTTAACAGGCAAGCTTCAGCCACCGCCAGGCGCGACGTTTGAATGCGTGTTGCTGCCTGAAGATGACGCGCTCTACGTCATTGCGTCGGATGCGGGTTATGGGTTCGTGGTCAAGGGCGAGGATCTGCAGGCCAAGAACAAGGCGGGCAAGGCGCTGCTGAGTTTGCCGAACGGGGCTAAAGTGATGTTGCCGCGTCCGGTCGCTGATCGTGAGCAGAACTGGCTCGCTGCTGTAACCACTGAAGGGCGTCTGCTGATCTTCAAGATCAGTGACTTGCCTCAGTTGAGCAAAGGTAAAGGCAACAAGATCATCGGTGTGCCGGGTGATCGGGTCGCCAGCCGTGAAGAATATGTAACTGATATTGCGGTGATACCACAGGGCGCTACTCTGGTCTTGCAGGCCGGTAAACGCAATCTGTCACTCAAACCTGATGATCTGGAACATTACAAGGGCGAGCGCGGGCGTCGGGGTAATAAGCTGCCTCGTGGCTTCCAGCGGGTCGATGCGCTTTTGGTAGAAAACGCCTCTTAATCCTGCTTTAGAGCTATTGGTCTTCGTTTTGCCATGAAGATCGACGCATAATCGCTGGAGTCATGACGCATATTCACGGATGATATGACGTCTTGAGGCGCAAGCGTGGCTGAGTGCCTGCACGAATTTGTTGAGTTATACACTGTGGCTTGCCTGACGGCGGCCACCTGGATGGGATGATGAATCTTCTACGCCTTCCCGTTGTTTTGTTGATGACCGGTGTTTTGGGTCTGGCTGGTTGCAGTGTGCATCAGCCGACTGCGCTATATCAGCTGGACAGTGGCACACCCGGGCAACCTACACATGATAAGGGGCTGGCTGTTTTGCTGGGGCCAGTCTCAGTGGCTGACTACCTGCAGCGCGAAACGCTGCTGCAGCGACAGCCTGACGGTAGCCTGACGGCTTCGAGCGATGGTCGCTGGGCAGGTAGTCTGTCTTCGGATATCGATCAACTGCTGTTGCGTCAACTCGCCTGGAAGCTGGACAGCCAGCGCGTTGTTCTGGCCCCTGCGGCGGCAAACTTCACGCCTGACGTGCAAGTGGTGTTGTCCATCAGTCGTCTGGACTCAGGTGCGAAACAACCTGCGATTCTTGATGCTCAATGGCGTCTGGTGGATCGTAAAGGTAATGTTCGTGACAGTCGTATTGTCCACCTTGAAGAGCTTCACGCCGGGACCTCTGCCGATCAGGTACGCGCTCAGGGTTTGTTGCTCCAGCGTCTGGCGGATCAGTTGAGCTCTGCGGTGAAGCCGATTTCCTGGCAGCCTGAGGAGCCAAAGAAAGCCCCAGTGGCTCGCGCCAAAGAGCCTGAGAAGCCAAAGATTCCAATGGCCTCTCCAATTCGTACTGATCTGGAAGTGTTCCGCTTCTAGGATTGGCGCAAACAAAAAGCCCGCAGCGATGCGGGCTTTTTTGTGGGCTGCTATCCGGAATTCGCTGTAGGAGCTGCCGAAGGCTGCGAATGGCGGTATTTCGGAGAAATCGCTTTCGCAGCCTTCGGCAGCTCCTACAGGCTCTATGTCTTTCAGATGCATCCGCGATTTGGCCAAGGTTACATACGGCCGTCAATCGCGGTGAGACCGGCGCGTCGCTATCCGGCCTCGCGGTGCTCGTGCGCTTCAGGTCAGTTGAATCAAACCTTCCGGGCCGTCTCGTGCATGCGCGCCAGCTGGCGTTCAAGCATCGAAGGGTAGGGCTCCATCAGGCGCTCTACGCAGCAGGCGCCTTCAGGGCTGGCAATCGGGCGGATACGTGCGCGCTGACGGATCAGAGCATCGTCATTGATCTTGCGCTCTACCAGCAACAGGTTGCGGCTGTGTTGCGAGAGGGCCAATGCGTCTTGTGCCGTTTCGGTCAGCAACAGGTCGATTTGACTCAGCCCCGCCAGACCTTCGCCCAATGTCAGGCCAAGTTGTAATTGCAGGGTGATGCCGCTATCGGCGACTTCAATCTGCAATGCGTGACTCAGGGCCCGTAACAGTTCACCACAGCAGATAGCGTTGGTGAGGTAGTCATCCCCGCTTTCCTGACTATGGAACAGCATCAGTGTGCTGCCGTCGTTCAGGGTATGCAGTTCGCCATCGTAGAGCGACGACGCCTGATCCAGGCAATCGCGATAACGTTGCAGCAGATCAGTAAGGCGTGCGCGCGGCAAGCGACGCAATTGATCCTGCGAGCCAAGCTGAATTGCCAGCACGGCACTCGGTTGTGGTGTGCTCGGGACTGCCGCCTTGCTGACCTGAGGCGCAACGCTGGAGTGGTCGCGTAGGTCGGCAAAAGGATCGTCCTCGTCTTCTTCATCTTCTTCGGCGACCAGACGCCGCTGCACCGGTGGTGCCGGCAAGCGCGGTTTGGCCGGTTCATCAAAGCCCGGCTCGCGTGAGGATCTGCCTGTGGAAGCCGGTTCAACGTCTTCTTCGGCGTCTACGTAGTGATCGTCCGAGTCATCTTCAGCGTATTCCGGCTCGGGTTCGGGCTCAGGCTCCGGCATTGGCGGCGCGAAAGATGCGCGTAGCTGACGGGCCAGATCACCGATTTCATCCTGGCGTTCAACTGCCGGAGTGTACGGGTCGATGTCGCGCAGCCAGATCCGCAATTGCATCAGCGGAGTGGAAATGTGTCTGCCCAGGCGCAGGCTCAGAGCCAGCGCCAGCGCCAGCAGGATACCCGCAAGGATGCCCATGCTTTGCAGGCTGATGGTCATCGGCTGTTGAAACTGTGACATGTCCAGGCTGATGCGCAGATGCCCGGCCATGGTGTCCTGAAAAGTGATTTTGATCTCGTACAGGCCTTCGGCTTCGCCGAGCAGCCCGTTTTTCGGGCGCTGACCCGCTTCCGCGAGAATACGGTTGTCCACGCTGTAGATTGCGGCATGGGCCACCAGCGGGTTTTTCACCAGATTACCCAGCAGCACGTTAAGACTGAGGATGTCGTTGGACACCAGCAGCTCTGTGGCAGAGGTCGCAGTTTGCGTGGTGAGTGCCTGACCTAGCGCATCGGCCTGCTCGTGCATGGCCTGCTTGAATTGCAAACCCATTACACCGGCGTAGATCAACAGCGCCAGAGAGACGAGGATCACGTTATGGCTGGCAATGCGCAAAGCAATCGGTACACGGCGATGACGCAATGCCCGGAAGATCAGCAGGAAGAAATTATCGGTTTTAACGGGCGTGGGCCGGTTCACAGAGCACGGCTCTTTCGAAGAAGTTGCCGCGCAGTATAACGACCGACCCAGTGACGGCAAAGCGCTGCCTGTGCCCGATGGTCACTGAAAGTGGTTAGAATGCGGTTTTTTTCCACTGCTGGGGTGTCCCTTGCGCGAAATCGTCCTGATTAACATCACCGGTGAAGACCGTCCCGGTCTCACTGCGGCTATCACTGGCGTGCTTGCACAGGGCGCAGTGAACGTCCTTGACGTCGGCCAGGCGGTGATCCACGACGTCCTGTCGTTCGGCATTCTGATTGAAATTCCTGACTCCGGACAAGACTCTTCCATCCTCGAAGATATCCAGTCCATCGCCCACAAGCTGGATCAGCAGGTGCGTATTACGCCGGTATCCGAGGCGGATTATCAGCAGTGGGTAGACGATCAGGGTAACTCCCAGCATATCGTGACGCTGCTGACTCGCAAGGTCACCGCCCAACAGCTGCAACGGGTCAGCTCGATTACGTCGCAACACGGCCTGAACATTGACAGGATTGATCGTCTTTCACGGCGCATGCCACTGGATGCGCCGACTGAACAGGGCAAAGGCTGCATTGAGTTTTCAGTGCGTGGCGAGCCTGCTGACGCCAAAGCCCTGCAGGCTGAGTTTTTGCAGGTGGCGCAGGAGTTGAACGTCGATATAGCGTTCCAGCAGGATTCGCTGTTCCGCCGCAACCGTCGTCTAGCTGTGTTCGATATGGACTCGACGCTTATCGAGGCTGAAGTCATTGATGAGCTGGCCAAGGCTCATGGCGTGGGCGATCGGGTTTCGGAAATCACCGAGCGCGCCATGCGTGGCGAGCTGGATTTCAGTGCCAGTTTCAAAGAGCGTCTGGCCTTGCTCAAAGGTCTGGACGTCAGCGTGCTGGACGAAATAGGTGCTTCGTTGCGTTTGACCGAAGGTACCGAAATCCTCTTTGCCGAACTCAAGCGTCTGGGCTACAAGACTGCGATTCTGTCGGGCGGCTTTACTTACTTCGCCAAACAGCTGCAGGCCAGACTCGGTATCGACTATGTCTTCGCCAATGAGCTGGAAGTGGTTAATGGCAAATGTACCGGCGTGGCCGTTGAGCCCATCGTCAATGCCCAGCGCAAGGCAGACCTGTTGCGTGAGCTGGCAGCGAAGGAAGGCTTGAGCCTGGAGCAGACCATCGCCGTCGGTGATGGCGCGAACGACTTGCCAATGCTGGCCATTGCGGGGCTGGGTGTTGCGTTCCGCGCCAAGCCATTGGTCAAGCAGTCAGCCAGGCAGGCCATCTCGACGCTGGGGCTGGATGGGGTGCTGTATCTGCTGGGTGTCAGGGAGCGGGAAGGGCGCAACTAAAACTGTGGATTTGAACCTGTGCAGACTGTGTGAAAACTACTGCGCTCGGCAATACTGCGTTAAAAACAGGCGAAAAATGCTCATTTAGAACACCTAGACTCCGCTTTTTCGCCTGTTTTTGCCTTGTCTTGCCGTCGCTCGCTACGTTTTCACACAGTCTGTGTGGGAGCGAATTTATTCGCGAAGGCTGCATTTCAACAGATAGAGAGGTATGGGATGTGCCAGCCTCTTCGCGAATGAATTCGCTCCCACGGTATTGGATGTGTTGCTCTTTAAAGCGACGACCACAACGAATCGAATTCCTGGTCGGCCTTCAGCGTGCCGCCGCCTGCTGTACCGGGTACTTCGAAGGTCTCGTACTCAAACTGGTTGTAGCTACCGCTGCTGGTGCGCTGATGGCCCAGCAGGCCGCGGTGTTCTTGTCCGGCAATATTGATCATGACGTTGTTGCCCTCTTTGAAGGGCAAGCGCGGCGCCAGCATGGTGGCCGGTTGTCCGATGGCGCGGATTTCGGGCAGCAGCAGAGCACGCATGTAAGGGCTGTTCTGCTCTGGGCGAATGATCTGCAAGCCGCAAGGCTGCGCAAATGGAGCAATCAGCTCGATACCCATTTGGGTGCCGCCGCTGCGGACCTGACGAACCCAGCGCACGACCGCAACACTCCAGCCCTGACCTGCATCATCCTGAATCCCGACTAATTCTCCGGCCTGCAACTGCTGTGGTACTTCCTTGGGCCACGCCAGACAGTAACCGCCGGGGCTGTGGTTGACGATGTTCAGGTTAAAGGTCGGGAATGTCTGCTGGGCGTTGGACGCTGCATCACCGCCGTCAGCTTCAGGCTGTTCATACTGGATTTCTTCATAAGGCAGCATCAGCGCCGAGGTGTTGCCACGCTGGGTGTCAAAAGCCTTACCCCAAGGGTCGTCGGCTTTATCGTCCACCAATTGCAAGGTGAACTCGGCGGCTTTGGTCGCCGGTACTTGCAGCATGTCACTGAAAGAGCGTTTACCGCCCAGATAGTAATGCAGGGCACTCATGCCGATGCACAGGCTCAGGGTGCCCTGGCCGGGGGTGCGCTGAAAGGTTCTCTCTGCAACATCACCCCATGCGGCAGCCAGATGCTCAAGCAGGTCGGGGGTAAAGCCCTGAGGGACCAACAGTGGCGATTGCGCTCGCTGATCTATAGGGGTTTCCAGATAGCGGCTTATCATGGCTGCCAATGCCTGGGTGTTGAGACCGAGCAGATTGGGGTACTGATCCTCCGGAAACAACGACTTGTAGAGCGGCGGCTTGTCCTGTCTGGCTGAAAGTGCGTAGAGGCTGTTTTCGTCTACCGGTGATTGCAAGCGGACAAACGGGCTCCAGGCATCCAGCACATCAGCAAGGCGACCAATATTGAGCTGGCGCATCTGGTTGCAGCGTGAGCACCCCATTAGCAGCGCAATGATGTAGGTCTGTTCCACCGTCAGCGCGCGGGCGTGACTGGCCTGTTCATCTGCGACCTGCATATTTTGCAATTGGTGTTCGCAGGCAATTTGATAGATCTTGTGCAGCTCAAGCCAAAGACCTTCCTGCACGGGACAATACAATTGATTGGCGCGAATCAGCGGGCCGTTCAGGCACTGCAGGGCACGTTGCAGTGCAGTGGCGAGCAGCGGAATCCGGTCTTTATTGAGCCGTGAGCTGACACGTTCGATGATCAGTTTGTAGCCGACCGCCAAGTGGTTTTGCAGTGCCTGGCAAAGGTTGGCGACCTTGCGTGGACGTTCGTCGAGCACAACCGCTTGATTGAGGAAGTGGCGTTCCAGGTGCTTGCAGACGAAATGCACTTCGGGGCGCAGCAGCTCAAGCAGTTGCAGGCGATTGTCGCTGGGCGTGAGCAGTTGGTTGAGCTCGGCAAGCGCCTGGTAGAGCTGACGGGCGGTTTCACCGAGGTTTGCTTTGGGCAGCGTAGATATCCACCGCTTGAGATCCTTGGGCGTCGCTTCACAGAATGTCAGGCTCGACTGCGTTGGCGCAGGCACGCGCAACAACACAGGAAGGCTCAAATTACTCATGTGACAGGCTAACTCCAACTACCCACTCTGGCCCGAACGGCGGCTTTTGATCAATGCAGTAATACCAGCTACCGCGGACGGGAGCCGAAATCTACATCAACAAAATGCGAAGTTTCCTACAGCGCCGGTGCTAGAACTCTAGCAGCATCGGCCTGCCGTCGCAGCACCGAAATCCTCCGGTACTGACAGCAATAGTGGCACATAGTGCCACTATTTACTTTTTTCAGGCCTCGACAGGTGCTGCCAGAGCCTGACCCATGCGCACCGGCGTCATGGCAGTGAGTTGCTCGGCCCACTTCACCTGGTCCGGGCCAAACAGCACGATGGCGGTAGAGCCCAGTTTGAAGCGACCCATTTCTGCACCTTTCTCCAGATGGATTGGCGCACGTGCGACTTCGTCGTAACGGAAAGTCTTCAGTTCGCGCTTAGGCGGTGTCACCAACCCGGCCCAGACCGTTTCGACGGAAGCAACGATCATTGCGCCGACCAGCACCACAGCCATCGGTCCGCGCTCGGTGTCGAAGACGCAAACGACGCGCTCGTTACGGGCGAACAGCTCAGGAACGTTTTCGGCTGTGGTCTGGTTAACCGAGAAGATCCGGCCAGGCACGTACACCATTTCACGCAAGGTACCGGCGAGCGGCATGTGCACGCGGTGGTAATCCTTGGGCGAGAGGTACACGGTCGCAAACTCGCCACCCATGAAGGGGGCCGACAGGGCAGGGTCACCGCCAAGCAATTCCAGTACGCTGAAGCTATGGCCTTTGGCCTGGAAAATACGGCCCTGCTCGATGCGGCCCAATTGGCTGATTGCGCCGTCTGCCGGGCTCAATATGGCGCCGGGTGTTTCATCAAGCGGGCGTGCGCCGGGTTTCAGGGCGCGGGTGAAGAAGGCATTGAAGTGTTCATAGGCGCTCAAGTCCTCGACCTGCGCTTCCGCCATGTTCACCTGATAGCGACGGGCGAACCATGCGGTGAAGGCATTCTTGAACCAGAGTACGCGGCACTCGGCAACGCAGCCAGCCAGACGCGACAGCAAGTGGTGCGGAAGCAGGTACTGGCTGAGGATAAACAGACGCTCTTTCATCAAAATTCCTGAATGTAATGCTTAAAGTGGGCAAGTTTTTAGCGTTCAACCGGCGTATCGGGGTGGTTGCCCCATTCGCCCCAAGAACCGGCATAGCCTTTGACACGAGGGTAACCCAGTGCTTTGGCCACCAGGTACGTGAAACCTGAGCGGTGGTGTGTCTGGCAGTGGGTAATGATTTCTTTGTCCGCGGTAATCCCCAGGCTGTCGAGGATCTCTGCGATGTCTTCACGGATGCGCAGGTCGCGTGACTTGTCCATGCCTGCGGTCCACTCGAAATTGATCGCGCCGGGGATGTGTCCACCTTTGGCGGCGACGATTTTTTCGCCGGAGTATTCAAGCGGCCCGCGAGCGTCCCAGATTGCCAGATCAGCAGCGCCCAGGCGACTTTGCAGATACTCGCGGGTGGCGGTGGGTTCATCGTGCAACTGCAGTTCAACAGGCGCCCCTGCGGAGGCTGGAACATCCGTGGATAAAGGCAGACCATCCGCCTGCCAGGCCAGCAGGCCACCGTCGATGTAGTGGTATTGGCTGTGACCAATCACATCCAGTAACCAAATAAACCGACCGGCCCAGCCGCCGCCTTCGTCATCGTAGACCACATACACCGCATTGGCGTTGTGCCCCAACTCGCCGAACAGTGCTTGCAGATCGGTTTTGGAGGGGAGCAGACCGGGTGCTGGAGGCTGGCCCAACTGAGTGCGTTTCGGATCAACGAAGCGCGCGCCGGGTATGTGCCCTGCGTCATAGCGGGCACTGCTGGTCAGGTCCACCAGGATCAGTTCCGGGGCATCCAGACGATCCTTCAGGTCGCTTGGCTCAATGACCAGCGGCAAGTCAGAGAAGACGGACATGTGCAGCCTCCAATTCGAAAAAAGAGGCGAATTGTAGCCCAGCTGTCAGGCTTTGCGACCACTAAAGCTCGTCAGCGCCCGTTCAATGCACTGGCAGGTTTTGCCGAAACCCTGCACTGAGGTTTCCGAAAACTGCCCGCCGCCCTGATCGGCCACGACTAGCATCAACACCTTGTTGTTACTGCTCAGAGATCGTATAAGCCAGTGTTTACCGGGAAACAGAGCGCGCAGGTTGCCCGGCAATAACGCCGAGAATTGCTCGATGTTGGCAGGTGTCATGCGTAATTGAGTTGGTTGTGCCAACAAACGCTGCAACACAGTGCTTTCCTTTATAGAGAGCGCGAGAGACGCCGCCTCATTTCGCAGCCCTGCGATCTGGTGAACACGCAGGACGGTACCGGTCTTGTCTGCCATCAGCAGCATCACCCGCTCCATGCCGCAGGAAACCAGCGCGTCCCTTGCCGTTGTGGTCAAGTGCATGGCGTTGCTAAAGGGGCTCGGTGTAGCAAGCAGCTCGGCACATTGCTTGCGCCAGTTTTGCAGGGCATCGGGGGAGGGTGGTGGGGCCGCCTGCAGTTTGCTGTGAATCCGGCGGGTCGCCCACGGCCAGATAAGGGCTTCGGCCGGGTGCCACAGGACAGGATCGTTATGGTTGCGAGCGCTGCTGGCGGCGTTCTGGTGGGCCTGCTGCTGCACACTGTCCATAGTTTGTTGCAGATACAGGCTGCACAGTAATTCCCAGCGCAGGCAGTGCGGGCTGTCCCAGGCCTGTTGAGCCGAGAGTGCAAGGCCATTGCCCAGCAGAACCGTGTTGGCCGGCTGGTTGAACCAGCGCCGCAGGTTCGGATCGGCGTCCATCAGTTGTTGTTGCTGTAGCGGGTCGTCGTTAGCCCGGGCCACATGCAGCGCTTTGACCAGTTGGCGTCGCTCGCTGATCAGTAATTTGTAACCTTGAGTGACCCACAACGGCAGGCGCCACAAGGTTGCCAGCTCCATGCACAGTTCCAGCAGGCTGACACCAAACAGCGCTTTCTCCACCGTGCGTGATGATTCGCCTTTATGGATCACCCGCAGTTCCCACTCATCCAGCAATTTCGGGTGCGCCAGGGCTATTGGCCACAGCGGCGCCAGAAACAACAAACTACCAAGGTGGATGTCTTGCCACAGGCGAGCAAGACGGCTGGCAAACAGACCGTTGGCCTGCTGTGTGGCGTGTTGGCTGATCAGCAGTAATTGCCGAAAAGTCACCGGGATTTTTTCGTTCTCCAGCGCGGGCAGTCGATTAAGCAGCACTTCGGTGCGCGCCAGACCCAGGCGAGTTATTGCCACTTCCAGGCTTTCAGCAGGTTCGGTCAGGCCGGTACCGTTGCTGTTGGCTTCGCGCATCACGCTCAGGACCAGGGCCGGGCTGTCCTGCATCATATCGGCGATGTCCCGCAACGAGCGGCGACTATCGTTCAGCGCGCTGCGGACTTTGCTGTGGCTGGCGAGAGGCACTGGCAACGCAATGCTGTCCAACTGTTTGATCCACGCATCAAGCGTGTTCGGAACGGGAAGCTGTGACGACGTTTCTGGAGGCATGCATCAAGGCCCGTGCGACTGAAAATTTAGGCAGTGGACACTGCGAAATCAATGGGTAAGACCCCTGTGCCTGGGCCCCCGTTCACCGGTCAACTGGCTTTTCGATTTATCTGGCTATAGTCTGGCTCACATATGCCGATAAGTAGAAGAAGAGTTTCAAGAACTTCCGCACATGTCCCTGAACCCGACTCAGTAAGTACTTTCTACCTATGGCTAAAATTATCGGCATCATCGTCGTTTTCGCGAGCGTGCTTGCGGGATACGTCCTTTCACACGGCAAAATTGCCGCGCTGATCCAGCCTTTCGAGGTGTTGATCATCGGTGGTGCGGCATTTGGCGCGTTTTTGCAGGCCAACCCTGGCTACATGACCATGCACGTGATGAAGAAGTCGCTGAAGATGTTCGGCACTCGCTTCACCCACGCGTTCTATCTTGAAGTACTGGGTCTGGTGTACGAAATTCTCAACAAGAGTCGTCGTGAAGGCATGATGGCGATTGAAGGGGATATCGAAGATGCGGCAGCCAGCCCGATTTTTGCCAAGTATCCCGGCGTGCTCAAAGACGAGCGCATGACGGCTTACATCTGTGACTACCTGCGCATCATGTCGTCGGGCAACATGGCTCCTCACGAACTGGAAGGCCTGTTCGACATGGAGCTGCAAAGCATCAAGGAAGAGCTGGGTCATCCTTCCCACGCCATTACCGGTATTGCTGACGGTATGCCCGGTTTCGGTATCGTGGCGGCGGTACTGGGTATTGTTGTGACCATGGCTTCGCTGGGCGATGGTGACAAGGCTGCGATCGGTAACCACGTAGGTGCGGCACTGGTGGGCACCTTCTTCGGTATTCTGGCGGCTTACGGTTTCTTCGGCCCGCTGGCAACCTCCCTGGCTCACGACGCCAAGGAAGAGCTGAACGTTTACGAATCCATCAAGGCTTCGCTGGTCGCTTCGGCTTCCGGCATGCCACCTTCGCTGGCCGTCGAGTTCGGCCGCAAGGTTCTCTATCCAGCGCATCGGCCCAGCTTCAGTGAGCTGGAACAAGCGGTTCGCGGTCGCTGAGTCATGGAAAATAATCAGCCGATAATCATCAAGCGCGTCAAGCGCTATGAGGGCGGGCACCACGGCGGCGCATGGAAGATTGCGTTCGCCGACTTTGCCACGGCCATGATGGCTTTCTTTCTGGTGTTGTGGCTGATGTCTTCGGCGACCCCGGAGCAGTTGGTCGCTATTGCCGGTTACTTCAAGGACCCGGTCGGGTTCTCGGAAAGTGGTTCGCCCTATGTAATTGATCTGGGCGGCTCGCCGGAAATGTCCCCGGACCAGACCCTGAACCCGGAAATCAAGAACACGCCGACGCCGGACACGGTGCCAATCGAAGCCGAGACAGCTGAAGCAAAAGCGGAAGAGGTAGAGCAGGAACGCCTGGAACTGCTGCTTCAAGAGCTGCAGAACAAGGTCAACGAGAACCCTGAACTGCAGAAATTCAAGGACCAGATCCATTTCGAGATTACTCAGGATGGTCTGCGGATCCAGATCACTGACGCGGATAACCGTCCGATGTTCGATCTGGGCAGTGCGCGACTGAAACCGTATTTCGAAGACATACTGCTGGCCATGGCTGACACCATCAAAGCAGTGCCGAACAAGATCAGTGTGAGCGGTCATACCGACGCCAAACCGTATGCAGGCAATGGCGAGTTCGGTAACTGGGAGCTTTCGGCCAACCGCGCCAACGCAGCGCGACGCGCTCTGGTGGCAGGTACTTACCCTGAAGGTCAGGTGGCGCGCGTGGTGGGTTATGCGTCATCGCTGCTGTATGACCGCAACCTGCCGCTCAACCCGGTCAACCGCCGCATCGACATCGTGGTCATGACCAAGAAAGCGTTGCAACGGATGGAAGGCAGTCAGAACAGTGGTGCGGGTGATTCAGCACCAAAAGCGCCGGCCCCTGCTCCGGGCGCAGCGCCCGGTGCGTCGAACGGACAGCCAGCTGACCCGCAGGCATATGCCCAGCCACGTGAATTGCGCCAGAAGCTGAACCTGTTCGAAGACGGCACGTTGAAGCTGGACGAGACGAAGAACTAGCGTTCTAGCCGCAAGCTACAAGCCTAAAGCTGCAAGTAAAAAGCCCGGACTCGTGAGAGTCCGGGCTTTTTTGTCGGCCGCAAATCTGTAGGAGCTGCCGAAGGCTGCGAAGGCATTCTTCCAGACAGTTGCGTTTCGCAGCCTGCGGCAGCTCCTACAAGGCGCAGCTAGTAGCTGCTTTCCGGCAAACTGGCGATGATCGAGC
Organism: Pseudomonas maioricensis; assembly: GCF_022790535.1. Classification (GTDB taxonomy): domain Bacteria; phylum Pseudomonadota; class Gammaproteobacteria; order Pseudomonadales; family Pseudomonadaceae; genus Aquipseudomonas; species Aquipseudomonas maioricensis. The sequence continues at coordinate 409,832 of NZ_LOHG01000003.1, read as the reverse complement.
GGTAGCTGTTCATGCGTTGCTGTTGCACGCGGCCTTCTTCCAGTGCAATCAGCAATGCACAGCCAGGTTCACGGTCGTGCTTGCAGTCGCGGAAACGGCAGGTACCGATCAGCTCGTTGAACTCGATGAAACCAGCTTCAACATCCGCACGACTGACATGGCCCAGACCGAATTCACGGATACCCGGGGAGTCGATCAGGTCGCCGCCACGGGGGAAGTGAAACAGACGGGCGGTGGTCGTGGTGTGCGTGCCTTGCCCAGACAACTCGGACAGCGGGCCCACACGGGTTTCGACCTCAGGCAGCAAGCTGTTGACCAGCGATGACTTGCCCACGCCGGATTGACCCACGAAGACGCTGATATGCCCGTCCAGCTGGGTTTGCAGTTGTTGCATGCCGTCGCCGTGGTGCGCAGAAACTTCCAGCACCGGATAACCCAGCGTCCGGTAAACCTCCAGCAACGCATTAAGCGCCGGGGCGTTCTGTTCGTTGATCAGGTCGAATTTGTTCAACAGCAACAGCGGGCGAATACCTGCGTGCTCGGCTGCGACCAGATATCGGTCAATCAGGTTGGCATGAGGTTCTGGCATTGGCGCGAACACGATCACGATCAGATCGACGTTGGCGGCAACCGGCTTGAGTTGCCCACGGCTGTCGGGGCGGCACAGCTCAGTGGTGCGCGGCAGTTGCGCGACGATAACGCCGATGCCCTGGTTGCCGGCGCGCCAGACCACTCGATCGCCGGTCACCAGCGCAGGCAGGTTGGCGCGCAGGTGGCAGCGGAAAACCTGACCGGCCTGATCGCCGTCCTGCGCTTCGACTTCGACCTGCACGCCGAAGTGGGCGATCACCAGCCCGGTCTGCTCGGGGCCTAGATCGCCGCCCTCGAGTGTTTCCAGGGTTTGTGATTCGCGTTTGGCGGCGCGGGCAGCGCGCTCGCCTTGAATTTTTTCGATGCGCCAGTTCTGACGACGATTGAGTTGGCGTTTGGCCATGGGTGTTCCGAGTGATAAAGCAGCTGATAAGTAAACGCGGGGGAGTCTAGCACGCCGGGGTGAGCTAAACTGCGCGCCTACGCTGAGGAGCCAAATATGCAGAACAAGCAGAACCTGATCTGGATCGATCTGGAAATGACCGGCCTGGACCCGGACACCGACGTCATTATCGAAATGGCAACGATCATTACTGACAGCCAACTCAATACTCTGGCTGAAGGTCCGGTCATCGCCATTCACCAGAGTGATGAAACCCTGGCCAAAATGGATGAGTGGAACACTCGTCAACACGGTGGTTCGGGCCTGACTCAGCGGGTTCGCGAGAGCACTATCAGCATGGCTGAAGCAGAAGCTCAGACCCTTGAGTTCATCAAGCAATGGGTGCCAGAGCGCAGTTCGCCAATCTGCGGCAACAGCATTTGCCAGGATCGCCGTTTCCTTTATCGCCACATGTCGACCCTGGAACATTACTTCCACTACCGCAACCTCGACGTCTCCACCCTCAAGGAGCTGGCTGCCCGTTGGTCGCCTGAGTTGAAGTTCCAGAAGGGCAGCACCCACCTGGCGCTGGATGACATTCGTGAGTCGATCGCCGAGTTGCGGTTCTATCGCGAGCATTTCATTAAGGGTTAATGCGCGGCCTGTTGGAGCGAGGCTTGCCCGCGAATTGGACCACGCGGTATAGCGGATATACCGCGTAACTTTCTTCGCGGGCAAGCCACGCTCCAACAGAAGACTAACGCGCATTCTAGTTTTGCCCTCTTTTGGTGCTTGCCCTAAACTGCGCGGCTTCGTCGCAGGGACTGCCGCCATGTTGTTGATGCTCTATCTGATCGCTATTACCGCTGAAGCCATGACGGGTGCGTTGTCGGCGGGGCGGCGTGGCATGGACTGGTTCGGTGTGGTGCTGATCGCGTGCGTGACCGCCCTTGGCGGCGGTTCGGTGCGCGATGTTCTACTGGGGCACTACCCACTGACGTGGGTCAAACACCCCGAATACTTGATTCTGACCAGTGTCGCGGCGCTGTTGACCATTTTCATCGCACCGTTGATGCGCCATCTGCGCTCGCTGTTTCTGGTGCTCGACGCCTTGGGGCTGGTGGCTTTTACTTTGATAGGCACGATGACCGCGCTGGAAGTCGGGACCGGCTTGCTGGTGGCCTCTGTCTGCGGCGTGATCACGGGCGTATTTGGCGGCATCCTGCGGGATATCTTCTGCAATGACATTCCCTTGGTGTTCCGCCGTGAGTTGTACGCCAGCGTGTCATTTCTGGCCGCGTGGTGTTTTCTGCTGTGTCAGCACCTGCAGTTGCCTGAGGAGCAGAGCATTCTGATTACCCTGTTCGGCGGTCTGCTGCTTCGCCTGCTGGCTATCCGCTTCAACTGGAACATGCCGAAGTTTGTCTACAAGGGTGATGAGCACTGATGTTTTTTTGTAGGAGCTGCCGAAGGCTGCGAGGGGGGCATCTGACACTCCACCATTCGCAGCCTTCGGCAGCTCCTACGGATCAGCGATTCTGCGCATGCTGCCGCAACGCCCACTCCACATGCTCCCTCACCAATTCCGACGGATAATCCCGTCTTGCCTCAAGCGCCTCCAGCACGGGGATCGTCGACGGTGCATTGCCCAGGCCGACTGCCAGATTGCGCAGCCAGCGCTCATAGCCCGCACGGCGCAGGGGGGAGCCTTCGGTACTGCTGAGGAATTTATCCTCATCCCACATGAACAGCTCGGCCAGGCCTGCGTTATCCAGATTATGCCGTGGCTGGAAGTCGCTCTGATCGGTCGGTCGGGCGAAGCGATTCCACGGGCAGACAATCTGGCAGTCATCACAACCAAATACCCGATTGCCGATCAGCGGACGCAGCTCTTCTGGGATAGCAGTTTTCAGCTCGATGGTCAGATAAGAAATACAACGCCGGGCATCCAGCACATAAGGCCCGACAAAGGCTGCGGTGGGGCAAATGTCCAAACACGCGGTGCAGCGCCCGCAATGCTCGGTCGCGTGGGGTGGATCCACCGGTAACGGCAGGTCGACAAACAGCTCGCTAAGAAAGAAAAAGCTTCCGGCTTTGCGATTGAGTACCAGTGTGTTCTTGCCGATCCAGCCCAGCCCGGCCTGTTCAGCAATGGCTTTTTCCAGCACCGGGGCGCTGTCAACGAAGGCCCGATAGCCAAACGGTCCAATGGCTTGCTGGATGCGCTCGGCCAATTGCTGCACACGCTTGCGAATCAGCTTGTGATAGTCGCGGCCAAGGGCGTAACGCGACACATAGGCTTTTTCCGGCTCGGTCAGGCGTTGCGTCATCTCTGTATCGCCGGGCAGATAGTCCATGCGTAACGAGACTACCCGCAAGGTGCCGGGCACCAGTTCTTCAGGGTGCGAACGTTTGCTGCCATGCGCTGCCATATAGTCCATCTCGCCGTGATAGCCCGCTTCGAGCCAACGCTCAAGGTGCTGCTCGTGTTCGGCGAGATCGAGCCCGGCAATCCCGACTTGCTGAAAGCCCAGCTCGCGGCCCCACTCCTTGATCGACTGAGCAAGGGTGGCGAGGTCAACAGTATTGGGCGAATCAACAGTAATAACGGGCATGCGCAAGGAGAAACCGGGTGGAGGTGCGTATAATTCTGCCAGACATCGGAGCCAAGAGACGCATGGTCAATACGAAACCCCAATTACCCGACGCGCTGTATAGCGCTGCGCAGGTCCGTGACCTCGACGCACAGCTCATCGCTGCGGGCACTTGCGGCAGTGAATTGATGCAGCGCGCAGCCCATGCAACCTGGCGAGCACTGCGCAGACGCTGGCCTGATGTGCATGAGTTAAGCGTGCTGGCCGGGCGCGGCAATAACGCTGGCGACGGGTATCTGGTCGCTGTTCTAGCGCGCAATGCGGGTTGGAATGTGCAGGTGTTTGCCGTGGCAGACCCCGCTGGGCTGACTGGCGATGCCGCTAATGCTCATGCCGAGGCGCTCGCGGCGGGTGTAGCCGTCCAGAACTGGGCCAGTCAACCGTTACGCGGCATTGTACTGGACGCGCTGTTGGGCACAGGCTTGACCGGTGATGTGCGTGAGCCTTACGCGGCTGCTATCGAAGCGATCAATAACAGCGATCAGCCCGTCGTGGCTGTCGACATCCCTTCTGGCCTGAGCGCTGACACAGGGCGTACCCTTGGTGTGGCCGTACGTGCCGATCTTACGGTGACGTATATAGGCCTGAAACTCGGCCTGCTGACCGGCGATGCGGCAGACCTTATCGGTGAACTGGTCTTTGACGATTTGCAGGCAGACCCGGCTATCGTTGCTCAGGCACCCCGCAGCGCGATCCGCCTGGATACGTTCAACCTGCCGGATTTGCCTGGCCGTCCGCGCACGGCCCATAAGGGCATGTACGGTCGTGTTCTGATTATCGGCGGCGATCATGGCTTTGGCGGTGCCAGCCTGTTGACTGCCGAAAGCGCGCTGCGCAGCGGCGCAGGCATGGTGACGCTGGCAACACGCGCTGAACATATTCCTGCCGCGCTGACTCGTTTGCCTGAAGTCATGAGCGCGGCGATTCGCTCGGCAAATCAATTGATGGCGCTGATCGAGCCAGCCAGCATTCTGGTGGTCGGCCCCGGGTTGGGGCAGGCTGCTTGGGGGCGTAGCCTGCTGTCCGCGGCTGCCAATGCCCAAAAGCCGCAAGTATGGGACGCCGACGCACTGAATCAGTTGGCTCAGGGATGGGTTTCGTTGCCTGCAAACAGCGTCATTACCCCGCACCCCGGAGAGGCCGCGCGCCTGCTGGGGATCACCACCCCGCAAGTTCAGGCTGATCGCCCTGCTGCTGCGCGGGCGCTGGCCGATAAATTCAAAGCGGTCTGTGTTCTGAAGGGGACGGGCAGCCTGATCTCCGACGTCGATGGTCGACTGATGTTATGTGATCGCGGCCATCCCGCCATGGCCACCGGTGGCCTGGGGGATGTATTGGCAGGTCTGATTGGCGCCTTGATGGCGCAAAAAATGAAGCCGTTCGACGCGGCGTGTCTGGCGGTGTGGCTGCATGCCAGCGCCGGGCAGCAAGTCGGCGAGGCGGGTCGCGGGTTGGCGGCCAGTGATGTTATTCCAGCCATTCGTCAGTTATTGGAGGAGCAGCAACCGTGTCTGAGTTAACGCTGCATTTGGCCGGTGAAGAGGCCATGACCCGCTTTGGTGAGCGCATTGCCCAAGTGACTCAAGGGGTCGGCGTGATTTTTCTTGAAGGTGATCTGGGGGCGGGGAAAACCACACTTTCGCGGGGCATCATCCGTGGGCTCGGGCATGAGGGTGCGGTCAAGAGCCCCACGTTCACCTTGGTGGAACCCTATGAAATAGGCTCCATTCGCGTGTTCCACTTTGATCTCTATCGGTTGGTTGATCCCGAGGAACTGGAGTACATGGGCATTCGTGATTATCTGGAAGGCGATGCCCTTTGTTTGATCGAGTGGCCCCAGCTCGGTGCAGGCTTTTTGCCAAAGCCTGACCTGACCATTACCATTAGCCCGCATGCGCAAGGTCGAGCACTGACTTTGAGCCCAATTGGCTCGCGTGGCGAAACCTGGTGTGCCGCTTTGGCGCAGGAATTCAAATAGATATGGGGTTAGGTATGCGCATGCGCGCGCTGGTTACTGTAGTGGGTCTGCTTTTGACAGCCCTGGCTGTTGATGCGCTGGCCGCAACACAGGTAAAAAGTGTTCGCTTATGGCGTGCACCGGATAACACACGACTGGTTTTTGACCTGTCCGGTCCCGTCCAGCACAGCGTTTTCACCCTGACTTCTCCTGATCGACTGGTGATTGATATCAACGGCGCCACGTTGGGCGGCCCGTTGAACGTCCCTATGGCCAACACTCCGATTACCAGCATGCGCTCGGCGCAGCGCACAGCTACGGATTTGCGTGTGGTCATCGACCTGAAAAAGGCCGTGACGCCCAAAAGCTTCACCCTGGCCCCGAATCAGCAATACGGTAACCGCCTTGTCGTTGACCTTTTCGATGAGCCGGGTGATGCCAACCCGAGTCCGACCATTCCAGATACGGCCGCGAATACAGCGCCTGCTGTACCGGTCAGCCCTGCCAAGCCCGAGATAAAGCTCACACCAGTGCCTAACGGCAAGCGCGACATCGTGATCGTGATCGACGCTGGTCACGGCGGCGAAGACCCGGGTGCTTCGGGCAGTAGCGGGCAGAAAGAGAAAAACCTCGTTCTGGCTATCGCCAAAGAGCTGCAGCGGCAGATCAATGCTGAAAAGGGCTACCGTGCCGAGTTGACCCGTACTGGCGACTACTTCATCCCGCTGCGCAAGCGGACGGAAATTGCCCGAGCCAAGGGCGCGGACCTGTTTGTGTCGATTCACGCGGATGCTGCGCCTTCGCGCGCGGCTTTTGGTGCCTCGGTGTTCGCGTTGTCTGAGCGCGGCGCAACATCAGAAACCGCACGCTGGCTGGCAGACAGTGAGAACCGCTCTGACTTGATCGGTGGTGCTGGCGCGGTGAGCCTTGATGACAAGGACCGGATGCTGGCGGGCGTGTTGCTGGACCTGTCCATGACCGCTTCGCTGTCCTCAAGCCTCAATGTCGGACAGAAGGTCCTCACCAACATTGGTCGCGTGACGTCGCTGCACAAGTCCAGGGTCGAGCAGGCGGGCTTCATGGTGCTCAAGTCGCCTGATATTCCGTCGATCCTCGTAGAAACCGGGTTCATCTCTAACAATGCCGAAGCTGCGAAGCTCAGCGCCGCCTCGCACCAGCAGGCACTGGCGCGCTCGATCAATTCCGGCGTGAAACAGTTCTTCCAGCAAAACCCGCCACAAGGCACCTACATTGCCTGGTTGCGTGATAACGGCAAGCTCGCTCAGGGGCCGCGCAACCACGTAGTTCGCTCGGGCGAAAGCCTCTCGATGCTGGCTGCCCGCTACGATATGAGCCCTGCCGCATTGCGCAGCGCCAATAACCTGAAGACGGATGAGTTGCGTGTCGGGCAGGACCTGAAAATCCCTAGCTCTGAGGTGGCGACTCAACCATGACCGATCTTCTACTCGACAGTGTTGAGCCTGGTGTCCAGGCGCACACCGGCAATGCATCCTTCAATGCTGCGCGTATTGAATTGCTCAGCCCGCGACTGGCCAACCAGATCGCGGCGGGTGAAGTGGTCGAGCGGCCAGCGTCCGTCATCAAAGAGTTGCTGGAAAACAGCCTCGACTCTGGCGCCAAACGTATTGACGTGGATGTCGAGCAGGCCGGGATCAAGTTGCTGCGAGTGCGTGACGACGGCAGTGGCATTTCTTCAGATGACCTGCCATTGGCTCTGGCCCGCCACGCCACCAGCAAGATTCGCGAGCTTGAAGACCTCGAACGGGTCATGAGCCTCGGGTTTCGAGGGGAAGCGCTGGCGTCGATCAGCTCCGTCGCGCGGCTGACCCTGACCTCTAGAACGCGGGATGCCGATCAGGCCTGGCAAGTTGAAACCGAGGGGCGCGACATGGCCTCCCGTGTTCAGCCTGCTGCGCACCCTGTGGGTACGTCGGTGGAAGTCCGTGACCTGTTTTTCAACACCCCGGCACGGCGCAAGTTTCTCAAAGCTGAAAAAACCGAATTCGATCACCTGCAGGAAGTGATCAAACGCATGGCGCTCGCACGTTTCGACGTGGCGTTCCACCTGCGGCACAACGGCAAGACGATCCTCAGCCTGCACGAAGCCAACGACGACACTGCCCGAGCCCGACGCGTTTCAGCGATTTGCGGTCCCGGTTTTCTCGAGCAGGCGCTGCCCATCGAGATTGAGCGCAATGGCTTGCACCTGTGGGGGTGGGTCGGGTTGCCGACGTTTTCCCGCAGTCAGGCTGATTTGCAATATTTCTTTGTGAACGGTCGGGCAGTGCGCGACAAGCTTGTGGCCCATGCCGTGCGTCAGGCGTATCGCGATGTGTTGTTCAATGGCCGTCACCCGACTTTCGTGCTGTTCTTCGAGGTTGATCCTGCGGTCGTCGACGTCAACGTGCACCCGACCAAGCACGAAGTCCGCTTCCGTGACGGGCGCATGGTCCATGACTTCCTGTACGGCACTTTGCACCGGGCGCTAGGCGATGTTCGGCCTGAAGATCAGTTGGCTGGCTCAGTGCCGGTTACCGCCGTGGAGCGCCCGACTGGCCCGCAAGCCGGTGAATTCGGGCCGCAGGGTGAAATGCGTCTGGCCAATAATCTATTGGAGCAGCCGCAGGCTCAGCCCTATGCGCCACCAGCCGGTTCAGGTGCGGGCGCCGGTTATCAATATCAGTACACGCCGCGCCCTGCGTCGACGTTGCCTGCGGCCGAGGCGCAAAGTGCCTATCGCGAGTTTTATGCACCGTTGCCCGGCACGCCTGCCGTTTCGCTACCGGAAACTCAGGGCGATATTCCCCCCTTGGGCTACGCCTTGGCGCAACTCAAAGGCATTTATATTCTGGCGGAAAACGCTCACGGTCTGGTGCTGGTAGACATGCACGCCGCACACGAGCGCATCATGTATGAGCGCCTGAAGATTGCGATGGCCAGTGAAGGCCTCAGCGGTCAGCCTTTATTAGTGCCTGAGTCCATTGCGGTCAGTCAGCGTGAAGCCGATTGCGCTGAAGAGCACATCGAGACATTCCAACGCCTGGGCTTTGAGTTGCAACGTCTTGGCCCTGAAAGTCTGGCAATCCGGCAGATTCCGGCCTTGTTGAAGCAGGCCGAGGCCAATCGGCTGGTCAGCGACGTGCTGGCCGATCTGATGGAATACGGCACCAGTGACCGTGTTCAGGCTCACATGAACGAATTGCTGGGCACCATGGCGTGCCATGGCGCAATCCGGGCCAACCGCCGTCTGGCGATTCCTGAAATGAACGGTCTGCTGCGCGACATGGAAAACACCGAGCGCAGCGGTCAATGCAACCATGGCCGACCTACCTGGACCCAAATGGGCCTGGATGATCTGGACAAACTCTTCCTGCGCGGTCGTTGAATGAGCGCTCTACCTCCGGCCATCTTTCTGATGGGGCCGACGGCTTCGGGTAAAACCGATCTGGCCATGGAACTGTGTAAAGTCCTCCCTTGCGAGCTGATCAGTGTCGATTCGGCGCTGGTCTATCGTGGCATGGACATCGGAACTGCCAAGCCTTCCAAGGCACAATTGGCCGAATTTCCTCACCGACTGGTGGATATTCTTGATCCGTCCGAAAGCTATTCGGCGGCTGATTTTCGCGCGGATGCACTGTTTGCGATGGCTGAAATAACCGCTCGGGGTAAAATTCCGCTGCTGGTTGGCGGCACTATGTTGTATTTCAAGGCTCTATTGGACGGGCTGGCAGATATGCCAGCCGCTGACGCAGGTGTTCGGGCGGAGCTGGAAGCGCAGGCAGCAGCCCATGGCTGGCAGGCTTTACACGACCAGTTGGCCATAGTGGATCCAGTATCTGCGGCTAGAATCCACCCCAATGATCCGCAGCGATTGATACGTGCGCTGGAGGTTTATCGGGTCAGTGGGTTGAACATGACAGCACATAGAGAACAACAAAGTGCGCAAACTACTGATGCTGCGGCTTCTGGTAGACCGCAATTGCCCTATACTGTCGCCAGCCTGGCCATTGCTCCGGCAGATCGCAAGGTGTTGCACGGCCGTATAGCATCAAGATTTTCAACAATGCTGGACCAGGGATTCCTGGACGAAGTTCTGGCGTTACGCTCAAGAGGCGACCTGCATGCGGGTTTGCCGTCTATAAGAGCCGTCGGTTATCGCCAGGTCTGGGATCATCTGGATGGAAAACTGACATGGGCCGAGATGCAGGAGCGTGGGATCATTGCCACGCGCCAACTGGCCAAACGACAGTTTACCTGGCTACGCAGTTGGGACGATTTACACTGGCTAGACAGTCTGGCCAGCGACAATTTGCCACGCACCTTGAAATACCTGGGGTCGGTCTCCATATTGAGCTGAGTCCTTGCAATAGCCGTCTATCCTTGGGGGGTGGCGGTTCAAGCCAATTGAATTCGAATTATTATTGATCCTTAAAGGAGTGCGGCACATGTCAAAAGGGCATTCGCTACAAGACCCTTACCTGAACACCCTACGTAAAGAGAAGGTTGGGGTTTCGATCTATCTCGTCAACGGTATCAAGCTGCAAGGCACCATCGAGTCCTTTGACCAGTTCGTTATTTTGCTGAAGAACACTGTCAGCCAAATGGTCTACAAGCACGCCATCTCTACCGTTGTACCGGTTCGTCCAATTCGTCTGCCAAGCGCAAACGAAGGTGAGCAGGGCGACGCCGAGCCAGGTAACGCCTGATAGGAGTCTGCTTTGTTCTTTGAGCGCCACAGTGGTGGTGAACGCGCGATACTCGTTCATCTGGATGGTCAGGACCCTGAGGCGCGCGAAGATCCGCAGGAGTTTCGGGAGTTGGCCATATCGGCTGGCGCCGATACCGTCGCGTTCGTCAACGTGCCGCGTCATCGGCCATCGGCCAAATATCTGATTGGCAGCGGCAAGGTCGAGGAACTTCGCGATCAGGTCAAAGCTGAAAAAATCGATATCGTCATCTTCAATCACGTGCTCACACCCAGTCAGGAACGTAACCTCGAACGTGTTTTCGAGTGTCGCGTACTTGATCGCACGGGGTTGATCCTCGACATCTTTGCGCAACGTGCGCGTACTCATGAAGGTAAATTGCAGGTCGAGCTGGCTCAGCTCGAGCATATGAGTACGCGGCTGGTCCGTGGCTGGACTCACCTTGAGCGTCAGGGCGGTGGTATTGGCCTGCGTGGTCCCGGTGAAACCCAGCTGGAAACTGACCGGCGTCTGTTGCGGGTTCGTCTGCGGCAGATCAAAGGCCGTCTTGAAAAGGTTCGCAGCCAGCGTGAGCAGGCTCGTCGGGGGCGCAAGCGCGCCGACATCCCTTCGGTTTCACTGGTTGGCTATACCAACGCCGGCAAATCGACACTGTTCAATGCTGTGACCGATTCCGACGTGTTTGCTGCGGATCAGCTCTTCGCCACGCTCGACCCGACCCTGCGCCGTCTGCAACTCGACGACCTGGGGCCTATCGTGCTGGCTGACACCGTGGGCTTTATTCGCCACCTGCCGCACAAGCTGGTTGAGGCCTTTCGCGCTACGCTCGAAGAGTCCAGCAACTCTGACCTGCTGCTTCACGTCATCGACTCTCACGAGCCTGATCGCATGGAGCAGATCGAACAGGTTATGGCTGTACTTGGCGAGATCGGTGCCGAGGGCTTGCCGATACTTGAGGTCTATAACAAACTCGACCTGCTTGAAGGGGTAGAACCGCAGATACAGCGTGATGCCGATGGCAAACCGCAACGTGTCTGGGTGTCCGCCCGTGATGGTCGAGGGCTGGATCTGCTCAAGCAGGCCGTTGCGGAATTACTGGGTGATGACCTGTTTGTCGGCACCCTGCATCTGTCTCAGGATTTTGCCCGGCTGCGTGCCCAGTTCTTCGAGCTGGGTGCGGTGCAGAGCGAAGAATATGATGAGCAAGGCAGCAGCCTGTTGGCAGTACGTTTACCGCGCGTTGAGTTCAATCGTCTGGTGAGTCGCGAAGGACTGCAGCCGCTGGAATTCATCGAGCAACACACTTTGCAATAAAAGCGTGAGAAAGCCGTTGTACGGCTCTCTTGGGCATTCTGTAGCATTGGTCGGCGCGCCGCGGGCGCGTCTTTGCTTTATCAGATGGAGAGCGCTATGGCTTGGAATGAGCCGGGTGGCAACTCGAATAATCAGGATCCTTGGGGTGGTAAGCGCAAGGGCGGCGACCGCAAGGGGCCACCGGATCTCGACGAGGCCTTCCGAAAGCTGCAGGAAAGCCTGAATGGGTTGTTCGGTGGTGGTAAGAAACGCAGTGGTGGTGACGGTGGTGGTGACAGCAACCCTGGCAAGGGTGGCGGTGTCGGCTTGCTGGGCATTGGTCTGGTCGTGCTGGTCGCGATCTGGCTGTACAGCGCCATTTACGTTGTGGACGAGCAGGAGCAGGCCGTCGTGCTGCGCTTCGGTCAGTACCACGAGACAGTAGGCTCGGGTCTTAATATCTATTTCCCGCCATTCGATCGCAAGTACATGGAAAACGTGACTCGCGAACGTGCCTACAGCAAACAAGGCCAGATGCTGACTGAAGACGAAAACATCGTCGAAGTGCCGCTGACTGTGCAGTACAAGATTTCCAACCTGCGTGATTTCGTGCTGAACGTTGATCAGCCGGAAGTCAGTCTGCAGCACGCCACTGAAAGTGCCCTGCGCCATGTCGTGGGTTCCACTGCCATGGACCAAGTGCTGACTGAAGGTCGTGAGCTGATGGCGAGCGAAATCAAGGAGCGTCTGCAACGCTTCCTCGATACCTATCGCACCGGTATCACGGTGACTCAGGTGAACGTACAAAGCGCTGCTGCGCCACGTGAAGTTCAGGAAGCATTCGATGACGTGATTCGTGCCCGTGAAGACGAGCAGCGTTCGCGTAACCAGGCTGAAACCTACGCTAACGGTGTAATCCCGGAAGCACGCGGTCAGGCTCAGCGCATTATCGAAGACGCTAACGGCTATCGTGACGAAGTGATCTCGCGCGCTAAAGGTGAAGCTGATCGCTTTACCAAGCTGGTTGCCGAGTATCGCAAGGCTCCGGAAGTGACGCGTGAGCGTCTGTATCTGGACACCATGCAAGAGCTGTTCACCAATACCAGCAAAGTGCTGGTGACCGGTGATAAAGGGCAGAACAACCTGCTTTATCTGCCGCTCGACAAGATGATCGAAAATGGCCGTAGTGGTAACAGCACTGCCCCGACTACCGGTGCAAACACTGCTGGAGCTGATGTTGGTGCCCGCGCCGCAGAGATTCAGCAGCCGCGTACAAGGGAGACTCGCTGATGAGCAATAAATCGCTGATCGCCCTGATTGTTGCTGTGGTGCTGGCAGTGGTTGCCTGGAACAGCTTGTTTATCGTGTCCCAGACCGAACGTGCCGTAATGCTGCAATTTGGCCGCGTGGTTGAGCCCAATATTCAACCGGGTCTGCACGTGAAGATTCCTTACGTCAACCAGGTGCGCAAGTTTGATGGTCGCCTGCTGACGCTGGACGCACCGACTCAACGTTTCCTGACGCTGGAAAAGAAAGCGGTCATGGTTGATGCCTACGCCAAGTGGCGTGTGAAGGATGCAGAAGTGTTCTACACGGCTACATCCGGCCTCAAGCAAATCGCTGATGAGCGTCTGTCGCGTCGTCTCGAATCCGGTCTGCGTGACCAGTTCGGTAAGCGCACCCTGCACGAAGCTGTGTCGGGCGAGCGTGACGCGTTGATGGCTGACATCACTGCCTCGTTGAATGCCATGGCGAGCAAGGAACTGGGCATCGAGGTTATCGACGTTCGGGTCAAGGCTATCGACTTGCCGAAGGAAGTGAACCGCAGCGTTTTCGAGCGGATGAGTACCGAGCGTGAACGTGAAGCGCGTGAGCATCGTGCCAAGGGTAACGAGCTGGCTGAAGGTATTCGTGCCGACGCCGATCGTCAGCGTCGTGTGTTGTTGGCTGAAGCCTATCGCGAGTCGGAAGAGGCGCGCGGTGATGGTGATGCACAAGCTTCCGCGATCTACTCCAAGGCGTACGGTCAGGATCAGGAGTTCTATGCGTTCTACCGCAGCCTGCGTGCCTACCGTGAAAGCTTCGCGAACAAGAGTGACGTGATGGTTCTGGATCCGAGCAGCGATTTCTTCCGCTACCTGGAAAAATCCAAGCCGTGATCTGAAAGCTGCAATTCACCCGCCGGGCGGCAAAACCGTCTGGCGGGGTGATCATGCGGTAAAACGTGTGTATGATGCGGCAGCCGGGAAATTCCCGGCTTTTTTGCGTCTGCACGATTGATTGGCCACGGCAGTGGCATGATTTTCGAGGACAGTGGTCTGAAAGAGCCATTCTCGGGCGCTCGCCGTGCCCGCAAGAATGCGCGCAGCACCTGACCACTCTCTGCTTTACTCAAGGCCCGCCTCGGCGCGGGTCGCCCGGATCATAGGGGAAAGGCGTAATGGCAACGGTTGACCGCTGGCTGCTACCAGATGGCATCGAAGAAGTACTGCCACCTGAAGCGGCGCGCATTGAAGTAGCGCGTCGTCAGGTGTTGGATCTGTTCCAGAGCTGGGGCTATGAATTCGTAGTTACCCCTCATATCGAATACCTTGAATCCTTGCTCACTGGCGCGGGCTCCGACCTTGATCTGCGCACCTTCAAAGTGATCGACCCGCAGTCCGGTCGGCAAATGGGTTTTCGCGCCGACATCACGCCGCAAGTGGCGCGCATCGATGCGCATACCCTGCGCCGTGAGGGCCCGAGCCGTCTGTGCTACGCCGGTAGCGTGCTGCATGCGCAGCCGCGTGCCCTGTCTTCTTCTCGCAGCCCGATTCAGCTGGGCGCGGAGTTGTACGGTGATGCGAGCCCAAGCAGCGACGTTGAAGTCATCAGCTTGATGCTGGCCATGCTGCAACTGGCCGATGTGCCAGATGTGCACATGGACCTTGGTCACGTGGGTATCTACCGTGGTCTGGCACGCGCAGCTGGTTTGTCTGGCGAGGTCGAGCAATTGCTGTTTGATGCCCTGCAGCGCAAGGCTATCGACGAAGTGATCGAGCTGACTGCCAATCTGCCTGCTGACCTGGCGTCCATGCTGCGTGCGCTGGTCGATCTGTGCGGCGGTCGTGAAGTGCTGGCTGCGGCCCGCGATCGTCTGGCCAGTGCGCCGGCGCCGGTGCTGGCAGCGCTTGATGACCTGCTGACTGTGGCTGAGCGTCTTGCGACCCGCTTCCCTGAGCTACCGTTGTACTTCGACCTCGGTGAACTGCGCGGTTATCACTATCACACGGGTGTTGTTTTCGCCGTGTTCGTTCCGGGCGTGGGTCAATCCATTGCTCAGGGCGGTCGCTATGACGACATCGGTGCGGATTTCGGTCGGGCTCGCCCGGCCACCGGTTTTTCCACGGACCTGAAAACCCTCGTGACATTGGGTCGTGCGGAAATCGAATTGCCTTCCGGCGGTATCTGGATGCCGGACAGTACGGATGCAGCACTCTGGCAGCAGGTTTGTCAGTTGCGCAGTGAAGGTCAGCGTGTTGTGCAGGCATTGCCTGGGCAGCTGGTGGCTGCAGCGCGTGAGGCCGATTGTGATCGGCAATTGATTCAGCATGGCGAGCGTTGGCAAGTCGTGCCGCTGGCTTCTTGAGTTTTCCTGTCGGCGGCCGCCGACACCAAGTTTGCGTGAATGAGGACAAGTGTTATGGGTAAGAATGTCGTAGTCCTGGGCACCCAATGGGGTGATGAGGGCAAAGGCAAGATCGTTGATCTGCTGACCGAACATGCTACCGCTGTAGTGCGTTACCAGGGTGGCCACAACGCGGGTCACACTCTGGTGATCGACGGCGAAAAAACCGTATTGCACCTGATTCCGTCCGGTGTACTGCGTGAAGGCGTGCAATGCCTCATCGGTAACGGTGTGGTGGTTGCGCCGGACGCACTGATGCGCGAAATCATCAAGCTGGAAGAGAAAGGCATCCCGGTGCGTGAGCGTCTGCGCATCAGCCCGTCCTGCCCGCTGATCCTGTCGTATCACGTTGCGCTGGATCAGGCGCGTGAAAAGGCGCGTGGCGAGTTCAAGATCGGTACCACCGGTCGTGGCATTGGCCCGGCTTACGAAGACAAGGTTGCACGTCGTGGCCTGCGCATTGGCGATCTGTTCCATCGTGAGCGTTTCGCGGCCAAGCTGGGCGAGTTGCTCGACTATCACAACTTTGTGCTGGTCAATTACTACAAAGAGCCTGCCATCGACTTCCAGAAGACTCTGGACGAGTGCATGGAATACGCCGAGCTGCTCAAACCGCTGATGCTCGACGTTACCGCTGCGCTGCATGAAATGCGTCGCGACGGCAAAGACATCATGTTCGAAGGTGCTCAGGGTTCGCTGCTGGACATTGACCACGGTACCTATCCGTATGTCACCAGTTCCAACACCACTGCTGGAGGTATCGCCACCGGTTCGGGTTTTGGTCCGATGTACCTGGATTACATCCTGGGTATCACCAAGGCTTACACCACGCGCGTAGGCTCGGGTCCATTCCCGACAGAGCTGTTCGATGACGTGGGTGCTTTCCTGGCCAAGCGTGGGCACGAATTTGGTGCAACTACCGGCCGTGCTCGTCGTTGCGGCTGGTTTGATGCCGTGATCCTGCGTCGCGCTATCGAAATCAACAGCATCTCCGGCATCTGCCTGACCAAGCTCGACGTACTGGATGGCCTCGAAACCATCAATATCTGCGTGGGTTACGAGAACGAGCAGGGCGCAGTCATCGAAGCGCCTACCGATGCCGACAGCTACCTGGGCCTCAAGCCTGTGTACGAGCAAGTGCCGGGCTGGTCTGAATCGACGCTGGGCGCCAAGACGCTTGAAGAGCTGCCAGCCAATGCTCGCGCTTACATCAAGCGTCTGGAGGAGCTGGTCGGTGCGCCAATCGACATTATCTCGACAGGTCCTGATCGCAACGAAACCATCGTGTTGCGTCACCCGTTTGGTTGATAAGTCGTTGAAATAAAAACAAAGGGTCGCTTATGCGGCCCTTTGTTTTTTCTGTTTTACCGTGACCACCGGAACGGCACGGCGATTGCTGTAATAAGCGTCAGAAAAGGTGCCATCATTTTAATGGCGCCGATGGTGGAGGGATTCCCCGTGTCAGCTGTCCTTTCTCTTTTGCGCAGCCGCTTGCTGCGTCCCGTGTTTATTGCCTTGGGTGTCGCTCTTTTGGTGCAGGTGCTCGTTGCGGTCGCTCTTACCCGGAGCACTGTTACGGCGCTTGAAGCCGATCTTGCGAGTCGTCTTGGGGTAGATTCGCAACACTTGTCTACCGAACTGGAGCAAGCCAGTCGCGAAGTAACCTCCAGTCTCGACAGTCTCTCGACCAGTACCAGTCAGCGCCTGAGTGCCGGTCTGGCTGATCGCTTGAAAGGCGAGCAGGGGCAATTGCGTGCCACTCTTGAAAAAGACCTGAAAGAGTCCGCTACTGATATGGCGGAGCTTCTCGCTGCTGTGGCGCCTCGCGCCATGTGGGATAACGATACGCCAACGCTCTCCGAGTTTGCCCGTCGCGCGCAGCGTAATCCCAATGTGTTGTTCGTGGTTTATGACGATGCGGCAGGAGAGCATCTAACCCGCTACCTGAATCGCGAAAACCCTCTTATCCAGGCGTTGCTTGCCAAGGGAGAAGGTGAGCGGGCCATGGATAAGGTGCTTAGTGCGGCCAAAAACGACGCATCGGTTTACTACGTTGAAGCTTCGATAAGCCCGAACGGGGTCGAAATCGGCAAGGTGCGTATGGGTGTTTCCACTTCCGCAGTTGAAGAGAACCTTGCTGCTCTGGACAAGCGTTTTGCAACGCTTATCACCAGTGGCGGGCAGTTAGTCTCTGAAAGTCTTGGAGGTGCCTCGAAAGATAGCTCGGCGGCACTGCGAGCGCGTCTGGATTCCGCTCAAACGGCCGCTTCGGCCATGGCGACCAACACGGCGTCAGCAGTAAAGGAAGCATCTGAAACACTGCGCTGGCGGATCGGCATGGGTCTGGCGCTGGTCGGGCTGGGGGTACTGTTGGTGTTGGCGGTAGTGTTGGGTCGTCGGGTCGTCAACAAGCTGCTGTTGTTGATCGCAGCGCTGGATGATCTGGCAGCTGGCGAGGGTGATCTGACCAAGCGGGTCAAGCTCGACAGCAAAGACGAAATTGGCGACATGGCCGCCGCGGTCAATCGTTTTGTCGCCAAGCTTCAACCGATTGTCCGCGAGGCAGGGGATGTGGCGCAGCGCACGGGTGTTGAAATCAATGCGATGAGCCAGCGTAACGCCGGTGCGGGAGCTGCTGCAGCGCTGCAGCGCGATGAAGTTGCTGCGAGTCTGCAAGCCCTTGAGCATATGGCTGAAGAGGCTCAGTCCGAGAGCCACGCGATGCAGGCAGCTTTGCGGCAGGTAGTGGATATTCGTCAGGCAACCGATGAAAACACGCGTACCTCAAATCAGGTCGGTGGGTTGATCGAGGCTCTGGCCGGTCAGGTCGAGACTGGTTCTAAAGTCATTGAGCGGCTCGCTCAGCAAAGCGAGCAGATCGAAGTGGTGCTGGAAGTGATTCATGGCATTGCCGAACAGACCAATTTGCTGGCGTTGAACGCAGCCATTGAGGCGGCGCGTGCAGGTGAGACGGGTCGAGGCTTTGCTGTGGTGGCAGACGAGGTTCGTGCACTGGCGAGCAAGACGCAAAGCTCCACTGGGGATATTCAGGCGCACATCGGTGCTTTGCAGTCGGGTGCGAAAGAAGCGGTGGCGGCCATTGGTCTGGCTGGACGGCAGGCTAATGAGGGGCTGACAGTGCTGCGCAACAGCGCCAGATTGCAGCAGACGGTTCAAGAATCTGTAGAGCAGGTGCATGCGGCGATTGGTCTGGCAACCAAGGCAGCAGTGCATCAGGCCGAAGGTGCTCACGCGGTGAGAGGGCGTGTCGAGGTGATTCATGCCCAGGCTCAGCGTGCGGCGCAGGTCGTCGAAGAGACTACGGCGAGCGGCAAAGTGCTGGATGGCCTGGCTGCGCAGTTGAAGGCGAGTCTGGGGCAGTTCCGGGCGTAGCGAGTGGGGCGGCTATGATGGGCTTTTGTGGGAGCGGTGCTTGCCCGCGATAAGGCTGGATGCGATTCACTTTAGATCGCGTCGCCCTTATCGCGGGCAAGCACCGCTCCCACAGGTTTTGCGTCAACTCAGTAACTTTTTCCAAACCCCAGAAAGCACAAAACCGAGCACATGGCTCGGTTTTGTTTGAATTGGTGCCCAGAAGAAGACTCGAACTTCCACGACCTTGCGGTCACCAGCACCTGAAGCTGGCGTGTCTACCAATTTCACCATCTGGGCAGCATCAGCAGCGTTGCACGCCGTTGATGGAGCGCACTATACGGAGCGGTTTTTGATCTGTAAACCCCTGTTTTGGTTTTAATAAATGCTTTTCAGCTTCAGGAAACAAAAAAGCATAAAACTAAAAGCCAACCCAAACCCTGAAATGCAAAAACCCGCTTTCGCGGGTTTTTGGTGAGTCACCAGATTTTGAAATCTGTTGCTCTGAATTGGTGCCCAGAAGAAGACTCGAACTTCCACGACCTTGCGGTCACCAGCACCTGAAGCTGGCGTGTCTACCAATTTCACCATCTGGGCAGCATCGAAAAGCGTCTGCCTGTCGATGGCGCGCACTATACGGAGCGCCTTTTGCACTGTAAACCCCCAGTGGTTAAAATATTTGAAAAAATTCGCAGGCGGTGTATTCAAAGGCTTTTTTGCATCCGGTCACGGGTTTTTCAACTG
Source organism: Pseudomonas maioricensis (assembly GCF_022790535.1). Lineage (GTDB taxonomy): Bacteria > Pseudomonadota > Gammaproteobacteria > Pseudomonadales > Pseudomonadaceae > Aquipseudomonas > Aquipseudomonas maioricensis. The sequence goes on along the minus strand of NZ_LOHG01000003.1, from coordinate 390,445 downwards.
CTGTTCGAGTGTGAAATTTCCCGTTTCAATAGGTGTATGCCAAACTAGCCCGCATATAGACAAGGTGAAAACTATCTAATGGCCGATTGGCAGTCCCTCGATCCCGAGGCCGCTCGTGAAGCGGAAAAATACGAAAACCCTATCCCCAGCCGTGAATTGATTCTGGCTCACCTCTCCGATCGCGGTTCGCCTGCGAGTCGTGAGCAGATGGTGGAAGAATTTGGCCTGACAACTGAAGATCAGTTCGAAGCCCTGCGCCGCCGTTTGCGAGCCATGGAGCGCGACGCTCAGTTGATCTACACCCGTCGTGGCACCTATGCCCCGGTGGACAAGCTGGACCTGATCCTGGGGCGTATCTCCGGGCATCGTGATGGTTTCGGCTTCCTGGTACCCGATGACGGCAGTGACGACCTGTTCATGAGTCCGGCCCAGATGCGTCTGGTGTTCGACGGCGACCGTGCTCTGGCGCGCGTTTCCGGCCTGGACCGTCGTGGTCGCCGCGAAGGTGTGATCGTCGAAGTGATTTCCCGTGCCCACGAAACCGTGGTCGGTCGATACTTCGAAGAGGCCGGCATTGGCTTTGTCATTCCTGACAATCCAAAAATCCAGCAGGAAGTGCTGGTCACACCGGGTCGTAACAACAACGCGAAGATCGGTCAGTTCGTAGAGGTGAAAATCACCCACTGGCCAACACCGCGCTTCCAGCCTCAGGGCGATATCGTCGAAGTCGTGGGCAACTACATGGCTCCCGGCATGGAAATCGATGTTGCACTGCGCACCTACGATATTCCTCACGTCTGGCCAGAGGCCGTGCTCAAAGAAGCCGCCAGGCTCAAGCCGGAAGTTGAAGAAAAAGACAAAGAAAATCGCGTCGACCTGCGCCATCTACCGTTCGTCACCATTGACGGTGAAGATGCTCGCGACTTCGACGATGCGGTTTATTGCGAAGCCAAACCCGGCAAACTGCGCCTGTTCTCGGGCGGCTGGAAGCTTTACGTCGCTATCGCTGACGTGTCGAGCTACGTGAAGATCGGTTCTGCTCTGGATGCCGAGTCGCAGGTGCGTGGCACCTCGGTTTACTTCCCTGAGCGGGTCGTGCCAATGCTGCCTGAGCAGCTTTCCAACGGCTTGTGCTCGCTGAATCCGCACGTTGATCGCCTGGCCATGGTTTGTGAGATGACCATCTCCAAAACTGGCGAGATGACTGATTACGTGTTCTATGAGGCTGTCATCCACTCCCATGCCCGCCTGACTTACAACAAAGTCAGCACCATGCTGGAGCAGCCGAAAAGCAGCGACGCTCGCCAGTTGCGTGGCGAATACCCGGACGTGCTGCCTCACCTGAAGCAGCTTTATGCGCTGTACAAGGTGTTGCTGGGTGCTCGTCATACGCGCGGCGCGATCGATTTTGAAACGCAGGAAACCCGGATCATTTTCGGTACCGAGCGCAAGATCGCTGAAATCCGCCCGACCACTCGTAACGACGCACACAAGCTGATCGAGGAGTGCATGCTGGCTGCTAACGTAGCCACTGCCGAGTTCCTCAAGAAGCACGAAATTCCTGCTCTGTACCGCGTGCACGATGGTCCGCCACCCGAGCGTCTGGAAAAACTCCGTGCGTTTCTCGGTGAGCTGGGTCTGTCTCTGCACAAAGGCAAGGACGGTCCAACTCCGAAGGATTATCAGGCACTGCTTGAGACTGTTCGGGATCGTCCGGACTATCACCTGATTCAGACCGTCATGCTGCGTTCGTTGAGTCAGGCGGTATACAGCTCTGACAACAACGGCCACTTCGGCTTGAATTACGAGGCGTATACCCACTTTACCTCGCCGATTCGCCGTTATCCGGACTTGCTGACTCACCGCGCAATCCGCAGTGTGATCCGCTCGAAGCAGGACACGCCGCACGTGCGCCGAGCGGGTGCTGCCGTAATCCCGAAAGCTCGTATCTATCCGTACGACGATGCCATTCTCGAGCAGTTGGGTGAGCAGTGTTCGATGAACGAGCGCCGCGCCGATGAAGCTACGCGTGACGTGGTCAACTGGCTCAAATGTGAGTTCATGAAAGACCGCGTAGGCGAGTCTTTCCCTGGGGTGATCACCGCTGTGACTGGTTTTGGTCTGTTTGTTGAACTGACTGATATCTATGTCGAAGGTCTGGTGCACGTCACCGCTTTGCCGGGCGATTATTATCATTTCGATCCGCTGCATCACCGCCTGGCGGGCGAGCGCACCGGTCGCAGCTTCCGTTTGGGCGATACCGTTGAAGTGCGCGTCATGCGTGTTGATCTGGATGAGCGCAAGATCGACTTCGAAATGGCCGAAAAAACCATCAGCGCGCCGATTGGCCGCAAGCGTCGCGGCGCCGAGCCGCAGGCTGTTGAAAAAGCCGCTGCTCCGGAGCGTACGCCGAGCAAGCGTCCGGCAAAGGCTAAAGCCAAGGCCAGCGCCGAGCCAGAGGCCTACCGGCCTAGCGATGCAGCCGCGAAAAACGCTGAAGTGCGTAAAAGCCGCGAACTGAAACAGGCTCTGCTGGCTGAAGCGAAGGGTGGTAGCAAGGCATCGTCGGGAAAGTCCGGTAAAGCTGGTTCTGCCCCTTCGTCGGACAGACCTGCTAAGCCCAGTAAACACCGTAAAGGCCCGCCTAAAGCGGGCTCTGCACCCGCCGCGAAGAGCGGCGGGGTGCGCAAGCCTAAGGCCAAGTCATGAGTTCGTTGGAAAAAATCTACGGCGTGCATGCTGTAGAAGCGTTGTTACGTCACCACCCTAAGCGGGTCAAGCAAATCTGGCTGGCCGAGGGTCGTAATGATCCTCGCGTTCAGGTGCTGGTCGCGCTGGCCGGTGAAAATCGTGTTTCGATCGGTCAGGCCGAGCGTCGCGAAATGGACGCCTGGGTTGAAGGTGTTCACCAGGGTGTTGTTGCGGAAGTCAGCCCTAGCCAGGTCTGGGGCGAGGCAATGCTCGATGAATTGCTGGATCGTACCGAGGGTGCCCCGCTGATCCTTGTGCTCGATGGCGTAACCGATCCGCACAACCTCGGTGCGTGCCTGCGCACGGCTGATGCTGCTGGTGCTTTGGCAGTTGTCGTGCCCAAGGACAAGTCGGCAACGTTGACTCCGGCCGTGCGTAAAGTTGCTTGCGGCGCTGCTGAAGTCATTCCTCTGGTTGCTGTAACTAACCTGGCCCGCACCCTGGAAAAACTCCAGCAGCGCGGTCTTTGGGTTGTCGGTACGGCGGGGGAGGCTGAGCAGGAGTTGTATCAGCAGGACCTGACCGGCCCGACCATCCTGATCATGGGTGCCGAAGGCAAAGGCATGCGTCGTCTGACCCGTGAACACTGCGATTATCTGGTTCGCCTGCCGATGGCTGGCAGTGTCAGCAGCCTCAACGTATCGGTCGCGACAGGTGTTTGCCTGTTCGAGGCCATGCGTCAGCGCAACGTAAAAGCGGCTGGAACCAAGAAGTAATATCCCTGTAGGAGCTGCCGTAGGCTGCGATTGGCCTTCAGTCGCGACGAGGGTCCTTCGGACCTTCGCAGCCTTCGGCAGCTCCTACAGAGGCTTTGTGGTAATTGCTCAAATAATCACCAATTACCTTGCACCTCTGCATCCCCTTCTCTACAATTGCGCCCCTTGCTGTCACGGCAGGCGCTCATGTGCCTGTCCCTGAGCAAGACTAACAGTGTCATTCACTCCTTGTCTGACCGCTTATTGGCGGCAGGCTACAACCCGTAAGGAGCATTCATGCGTCATTACGAAATCATCTTTTTGGTCCACCCGGATCAAAGCGAGCAAGTCGGCGGCATGGTAGAGCGTTACACCAAGCTGATCGAAGAAGACGGCGGCAAAATCCACCGTCTGGAAGATTGGGGCCGTCGTCAACTGGCTTACGCAATCAACAATGTTCACAAGGCTCACTACGTGATGCTGAACGTTGAGTGCACTGGCAAGGCTCTGGCCGAGCTGGAAGACAACTTCCGCTACAACGATGCAGTGATCCGTAACCTGGTCATCCGTCGTGACGAAGCCGTAACTGGCCAGTCCGAGATGCTCAAGGCTGAAGAAAACCGCAGTGAGCGCCGTGAGCGTCGCGACCGTCCTGAGCACTCCGACAGCGCCGATGGCGTTGATGGTGATGACAGCGACAACAGCGATAACGCTGACGAGTAATCCACGGACCTTTTAAGGAGCCAATCACATGGCACGTTTCTTCCGTCGTCGTAAATTCTGCCGCTTCACCGCTGAAGACGTGAAAGAGATCGACTACAAAGATCTCAACACTCTGAAAGCATACGTATCCGAGACCGGCAAAATCGTTCCAAGCCGTATCACTGGTACCAAAGCACGTTATCAGCGTCAGCTGGCCACCGCTATCAAGCGTGCCCGCTTCCTGGCCCTGCTGGCCTACACCGACAGCCACGGCCGCTGAGACCGGGCAGTCGACAAAGTAGTAAGGATCTAATGCATGCGCGCCTTGGCTGAATTCATCATGCGGGGACGTTTGCAGGCCATGCTGGTTGTGGCCGGATTTGCGGCATTGCCGCTGTTGTACTGTGTGAGTGCCGCTGCAGCTAGTCTTGTACTACTGCGGCGCGGTTCGGACGCCATCGGCGTCATTGGTGTGGGAGTGCTTTCAGCGTTAGTTTGCTGGTACTTCCAGAAAGATCCCGGTGCACTTTTAGTGTTGCTGGGGGCTTGTGGTCTGTCGCTGGTTTTACGCGCAGGCCACACCTGGAATCGCGCGCTGCTGGTCAGCGTGGTAGTCGGGTTGTTGTGTGCAGTGAGCCTGGGAACGGTGTTCAGTCCCATGGTTGACAGTTTGAGTCAGGAGTTCGAGAAACTCATGCCTCAGGCTTTCGGTGAGGTCTACGAGAAACTCTCGGCTGACCAGCGAGTTACCTTCGCTTCACTGATTCCACCCCTGATCATCGGTTCGATGGCGGTTACGCTTCAGGTTTTCAGTGTGTTGTGCCTGATTCTTGGGCGCTATTGGCAGGCGTTGTTGTACAACCCCGGTGGTTTTGGTCGCGAATTTCGTCAGATCAGAATCCCGAAAGGACTGGCGTTATCGTTGCTGGCAGCGATGTTTGTAGGGCCGATGATTGGCGTACAGATGTTGATTTTGTTGCCGTTGTTGAGCATACCGTTGGCCTTCGCCGGGCTGGCCCTGATTCACGGGCTGGTGGCGCAGAAAAAGCTGGCCGGTTTCTGGCTGGTGGGGATGTACGTCACGCTGGTGCCATTCATGCACCTGATAGGTCCGTTGCTCGTGGTTATTGCCATTGTCGACAGCCTGATTGATTTTCGCGGTCGTCTGGGATCGAAAGACTCCGATAGCGCGAACGGTGAAGGTTAAAAGTTAAGAGGATTTTCACATGCAACTGATCCTTCTGGAAAAAGTCGCGAACCTGGGCAACCTGGGCGACAAAGTAAATGTTAAGGCCGGTTACGGTCGTAACTACCTGCTGCCATACGGCAAGGCTACCGCTGCGACCGCTGCTAACATTGCTGCGTTTGAAGAGCGTCGTGCCGAGCTGGAAAAACTGGCTGCAGACAAAAAAGCTTCTGCCGAAACTCGCGCTGCCCAACTGGCTGAGCTGGAAGTGACTATCACTGCCACCGCTGGTGACGAAGGCAAGCTGTTCGGTTCGATCGGCACCCACGACATCGCTGATGCACTGACCGCCTCGGGCGTTGAAGTTGCGAAAAGCGAAGTTCGTCTGCCGAACGGCACCATCCGTAACGTTGGCGAATTCGACGTAGCCGTGCACCTGCACAGCGATGTAGAAGCAACCGTTCGCGTTGTTGTGGTGGCTGCTTAAGCAGTACGTAATCGTCTGGCGACTTGCTCGTCAGAGGATTAACATCGGGCACGATCCTGTTTACAGGTCGTGCCCTTTGTCTTTCTGTACCGATGGCTTTTACCATCCCTGATTTCGAGTGGATATGAACGATATCTCCGCCCCCGAGCAATATGATCTGCAAACCGCTGCCCTGAAGGTGCCCCCGCATTCCATCGAGGCCGAACAGGCAGTACTCGGCGGTCTGATGCTGGACAACAACGCCTGGGAACGTGTGCTTGATCAGGTCTCGGACGGCGATTTCTATCGGCATGACCACCGCTTGATCTTCCGTGCCATTGCACGTCTGGCTGACCAGAATCAGCCAATCGACGTGGTAACTTTGGCCGAGCAGCTGGAAAAGGAAGGCCAGACTTCGCAAGTTGGCGGTCTGGGCTACCTCAGTGAGCTGGCGAAAAACATTCCGTCGGTTGCCAACATCAAGGCCTATGCGCAAATCGTTCGTGAGCGGGCGACGTTGCGACAATTGATCAGTATCAGTACCGAGATCGCCGACAGTGCGTTCAACCCGGAAGGGCGTAACGCATCAGAGATCCTCGATGAGGCCGAGCGTCAGATCTTCCAGATCGCCGAAGCGCGGCCAAAGACCGGGGGCCCGGTCGCGGTGACTGACCTGTTGACCATGGCCATCGACCGTATCGATACGCTGTTCAACACTGATAACGCGATCACCGGCCTGTCCACCGGTTATACCGACCTTGATGAAAAAACCAGTGGCCTGCAACCGGCTGACTTGATCATCGTCGCCGGTCGTCCGTCCATGGGTAAAACCACCTTCGCCATGAACCTGGTGGAGAACGCTGTATTGCGCAGCGACAAGGCAGTACTGGTTTACTCATTGGAGATGCCAGGTGAATCGCTGATCATGCGTATGTTGTCTTCGCTGGGGCGCATCGACCAGACCAAGGTCCGTGCCGGTCGGCTGGAAGATGACGATTGGCCGCGTCTGACTTCGGCGGTCAACCTGCTCAACGAGCGCAAGCTGTTCATTGACGATACGGCGGGTATCAGCCCGTCGGAGATGCGCGCCCGGACCCGGCGTCTGGTGCGGGAACATGGCGACATCGCCTTGATCATGATCGACTACCTGCAGTTGATGCAGATCCCCGGCTCCGGCGGTGATAACCGGACTAACGAGATTTCCGAGATTTCCCGTTCGTTGAAAGCCCTCGCCAAGGAGTTCAATTGCCCGGTTGTTGCCCTGTCGCAGCTCAACCGCTCCCTGGAGCAACGACCAAACAAACGCCCGATCAACTCCGACTTGCGGGAATCAGGAGCGATCGAGCAGGATGCCGACGTCATCATGTTCGTTTACCGGGACGAGGTGTACCACCCGGAAACCGAGCACAAAGGCATCGCTGAAATCATTATCGGTAAACAGCGTAACGGCCCTATCGGTACCACGCGGTTGGCGTTTATCGGTAAGTACACCCGTTTCGAAAATCTCGCGCCGGGCAGTTACAACTTCGACGACGATTGATTTGCTGGGAGTGTTTATGTGGGAGCGGTGCTTGCCCACAGGTAATGGCAGTCCCGCCACCAGTAACTCAATTCCGACCATTACCGTCGGACTTGATCAAAAATTGTGCTATATTCCGCGCCCGCGATTTTTCCAACGTGCAAACGTAGGTTCCGACATGCAAGCAGCCAAGCCGTTATTTGACTATCCGAAGTACTGGGCCGAATGTTTTGGGCCAGCGCCTTTCCTGCCAATGAGCCGGGAAGAAATGGATCAGCTTGGCTGGGATTCCTGCGACATCATTATCGTGACCGGTGATGCCTACGTGGATCACCCTTCGTTCGGTATGGCGATCATTGGTCGGCTGCTGGAGTCTCAGGGCTTCCGCGTCGGGATCATCGCACAGCCAAACTGGCAGTCCAAAGACGACTTCATGAAGCTCGGCGAGCCGAATCTGTTCTTCGGTGTTGCGGCTGGCAACATGGACTCGATGATCAACCGCTATACCGCGGACAAGAAAATCCGCTCCGACGACGCCTATACCCCAGGCGGTATGGCTGGCAAGCGTCCGGATCGCGCCAGCCTCGTTTACAGCCAGCGGTGCAAGGAAGCCTACAAGAACGTGCCCATCGTGCTTGGCGGCATCGAAGCATCGTTGCGTCGTATCGCACACTACGACTATTGGCAGGACAAAGTCCGCAACTCGATCCTGATTGATGCCTGTGCCGATATCCTGCTGTATGGCAACGCCGAGCGGGCGATCGTCGAAGTGGCTCAGCGTCTGTCCTATGGTCACAAGATCGAAGACATCACCGATGTGCGCGGCACCGCGTTCATTCGCCGTGACACGCCTAAAGACTGGTACGAAGTGGACTCCACCCGTATTGACCGTCCGGGCAAGATCGACAAGATCATCAACCCGTACGTCAATACCCAGGACACCCAGGCCTGCGCCATCGAGCAGGAAAAGGGGCCGGTTGAAGATCCGAACGAAGCCAAAGTTGTGCAGATTCTGGCCAGCCCGCGCATGACCCGTGACAAAACGGTTATCCGTTTGCCGTCCGTGGAAAAAGTGCGTGGCGATGCGGTTCTCTATGCTCACGCTAACCGCGTATTGCACCTGGAAACCAACCCAGGCAACGCTCGGGCATTGGTGCAGAAGCATGGCGAAGTGGACGTCTGGTTCAATCCGCCACCGATTCCGATGACCACTGAAGAAATGGACTACGTGTTCGGCATGCCGTACGCACGTGTCCCGCATCCTGCCTATGGCAAGGAGAAGATCCCGGCTTACGACATGATCCGTTTCTCGGTGAACATCATGCGTGGCTGCTTCGGTGGCTGCACGTTCTGCTCGATCACTGAACACGAAGGCCGGATTATTCAGAACCGCTCTGAAGAGTCGATCATCCGCGAGATCGAAGAGATCCGCGACAAGGTTCCAGGTTTCACAGGGGTCATTTCCGACCTCGGCGGGCCTACCGCCAACATGTACCGTATCGCTTGCAAAAGCCCGGAAATCGAATCCGCCTGCCGCAAGCCGTCCTGCGTGTTCCCGGGCATCTGCCCGAACCTGAATACCGATCACTCGTCGTTGATTCAGCTGTATCGCAGCGCCCGTGCGTTGCCTGGCGTGAAGAAAATTCTGATTGCTTCCGGCTTGCGCTATGACCTCGCGGTCGAGTCGCCGGAGTATGTCAAAGAGCTGGTCACCCACCACGTCGGTGGTTACCTGAAGATCGCCCCGGAACACACCGAGGAAGGTCCGCTCAACCAGATGATGAAGCCGGGCATTGGCAGCTATGAAAAATTCAAGCGCATGTTCGAGAAGTACTCCAAGGAAGCGGGCAAAGAGCAGTACCTGATCCCTTACTTCATCGCGGCCCACCCGGGCACCACCGATGAAGACATGATGAATCTGGCGCTGTGGCTCAAGGGCAATGGTTTTCGTGCAGATCAGGTACAGGCTTTCTATCCGTCGCCAATGGCTTCGGCGACCGCTATGTATCACTCCGGAAAGAACCCGCTGCGCAAAGTGACGTACAAGAGTGATGCTGTCACCATCGTCAAGAGCGAAGAGCAGCGTCGTCTGCACAAGGCATTCTTGCGCTATCACGACCCTAAAGGCTGGCCAATGCTGCGCGAAGCGCTGATCCGCATGGGCCGAGCCGACCTGATCGGCTCCGGCAAGGATCAGTTGATCCCGCAACACCAGCCTGCTACCGACAGTTACCAGAGCGCTCGACGTAAAAACTCGACGCCTGCTGGCAGTCATAAAGTGGGTAAGACCACGCTTATCCAGACCCAGCACACCGGCCTGCCACCACGCGGCAGTGACGGCAGCAAACCATGGGACAAGCGTGAAGAAGCCAAGGCTGCGGCCATGGCCCGTAACAAGCAGGCTGCCAAAGAGCGTATGGACGCTGCAAAGGGTAAAGGCCCCAAGCCGCCCAAGCGCAAGCCAGTAGTCCCACGCTAAATCGCGTCGTCTATATCGCGGGCAATTCCTGCGCTGACCTTCGCGACCTTTTGTCGGCGCGAGGCTTGCCCGCGAAGCAGTCGAGTCGGTGAGCCAGAGACACCGCGTTATCGTTCTTCGCGGGCAAGCCTCGCTCCCACAGAGACCTTATCCTTGTGGGAGCGGTGCTTGCCCGCGATAGCCGCAATCAGAACCTCCTCCGCAAAATTTCCATCCTCCTGCCTTATTTCTGTGCAACGCTTGCACCGCGGGGCACGGTGGGCGCTTTAATAGTGCCTGGTTCTGCCTCGCCGTCGAGGAACCGCCGTATTTGCCCGGATGGCATAAGTCTTGCGCGGTTCCATTACCGTCCAGGCTCGCAGGAGGCACGCCGTGTCGATTCATATTGCCTTGCACCACGTTACGCACTACCGCTACGAACGAGCGGTTGAACTTGGTCCGCAGATTGTTCGCCTGCGCCCGGCGGCCCATAGCCGTACCCGGGTTTTGTCGTACTCACTGAAAGTCCTGCCCGAAAATCACTTCATCAACTGGCAGCAGGACCCTCAAGGCAATTATCTGGCGCGTCTGGTCTTTCCGGAAAAGACCAATGAGTTGCGTGTTGAAGTCGATCTGGTCGCCGAAATGGCTGTCTTCAACCCATTCGACTTCTTCCTCGAACCTTACGCCGAGAAGATTCCGTTTTTCTATGCCAGCGAAGAGCAGCGCGAACTGGCGCCGTATCTTGAAAAGCTGCCGCTGACCCCTCGCTTTGCTGCCTATCTGGCCAGCATCGATCGCACGCCGTTACCCGCCATCGACTTTCTGGTCGGGCTCAATCAGCGTCTGAGTCAGGATATCGATTACCTGATCCGTATGGAGCCTGGCGTGCAAACGCCAGAATTCACTCTGGAAAACTCCTCTGGCTCATGCCGTGACTCCGCCTGGTTGCTGGTGCAGTTGCTGCGGCATCTCGGTATGGCGGCGCGCTTCGTGTCCGGCTACCTGATTCAGCTTAAAGCCGACGTTGAAGCCCTTGATGGCCCTTCCGGAACGGACGTCGATTTCACCGATTTGCACGCATGGTGCGAGGTTTATCTACCCGGCGCCGGCTGGGTCGGCCTTGATGCCACGTCCGGTTTGTTCGCAGGCGAAGGGCATATTCCGCTGGCCTGCAGCCCCGAGCCCTCATCGGCGGCACCGATCAGCGGGTTGGTCGAACCGTGCGAAACTGAATTCAGCCATGAGATGTCCGTTGAGCGGATCTGGGAGGCACCTCGTGTCACCAAACCGTACACCGAAGAACAGTGGGCCGAGATTCAGACGCTGGGCCATCAGATAGACCGTGATCTGGCTGACAATGATGTTCGTCTGACCATGGGCGGCGAGCCGACCTTTGTTTCGATCGATGACCGCGATGGGGCTGAGTGGAACACGGCTGCACTGGGGCCGAAAAAGCGTGCCTTGTCGGCTGAGCTGTTCCAGCGCATGCGCAAGCACTACGCGCCACTGGGGATCGTGCATTTTGGTCAGGGCAAATGGTACCCGGGCGAGCAATTGCCACGTTGGTCGCTCAATTGCTTCTGGCGTAAAGATGGACAGCCGGTCTGGCACAACAACGCGTTGATTGCCGAAGAGACCGAAAGTTACGGTGCAACCGGTGAGTTGGCCGGAAAGTTTCTCGCCAGCGTGGCCGAACGGCTGAAGCTGCCGACGCGCTTTGTATTCCCGGCCTACGAAGACAATTTCTACTACTTATGGCGTGAAGGTGCGCTGCCTGCCAACGTCAGCGCGGAAGATTCGCGGCTGGGTGACGAGCTTGAGCGTGCGCGACTGCGCAAGGTTTTTGCTCAGGGGCTGGACAAGGTGATCGGCCAGGTTTTGCCATTGGCGCGCTCCGTTGACGGTGATCGCTGGCAGAGCGGCCGTTGGTATCTGCGCGACAACCACTGCCGTCTGGTGCCTGGCGATTCTGCACTCGGTTATCGGTTGCCGTTGGCATCGCAGCCCTGGGTCAAGGCGGCGGAATATCCTTTTATCCATCCCACCGACTTCAACCAGGACTTTCCCGAGTTACCGGATGACGGGCAGGTTCAAGCGCAACTGACCGGGCTTACAGAACATCCAGACACCAACGCCGAGCGGATGCCGAAGATCGACGAGTCTGCCGACTGGCTGACCCGTACGGCGTTGTGTGCTGAAGCGCGGGAAGGGCGGTTGTACCTGTTCATGCCGCCGCTGGAAAAGCTCGAACATTATCTGGAACTGGTAGCTGCCATCGAGGCCAGTGCCGAAGAGCTGAACTGCCCGATTCTGCTTGAAGGCTACGAGCCGCCGAGCGATCCTCGCCTGGCGAATTTCCGTATCACGCCTGATCCGGGCGTCATTGAAGTTAACGTACAGCCGTCCGCATCATGGGACGAGTTGGTGGAGCGCACCGAGTTTCTCTACGAGCAGGCGCGCCTGACGCGCCTGACCACCGAGAAGTTCATGATTGACGGTCGCCATACTGGAACCGGTGGCGGTAACCATTTTGTTCTGGGTGGCGCTACGCCAGGTGATTCACCGTTCCTGCGTCGCCCCGACGTGCTGCGCAGTCTGCTCAGCTACTGGCACAACCATCCGTCGCTGTCGTACCTGTTTTCCGGGCTGTTCATCGGTCCGACGTCCCAGGCACCGCGGGTCGATGAGGCGCGTAACGACTCGTTGTATGAGCTGGAAATCGCCTTCGCACAAATGCCCGCGCCCGGCGAAGAAGTCGCGCCTTGGGTGGTCGACCGTCTGCTGCGCAACTTGCTGATCGACGTCACCGGCAATACCCATCGGGCCGAGTTCTGTATCGATAAGTTGTACTCCCCGGATGGTGCGACTGGTCGTCTCGGCCTGTTGGAGTTGCGTGCTTTTGAAATGCCGCCTCATGCGCGGATGAGTCTGGCTCAGCAATTACTGCTTCGAGCGCTGGTTGCGCGCTTCTGGCGCGAACCCTATGCGCCCGCCAGGCTGGCTCGCTGGGGGACCGAGTTGCATGACCGGTTCATGCTGCCGCACTTCATTGAGCAAGACTTTGCGGACGTTATCGAGGAGTTGAACATCGCCGGTTACCCGGTGCGTGCCGAGTGGTTTGCGGCGCATCTGGAGTTCCGCTTTCCCAAGGTTGGCGATTATGCGGTCAGCGGTATCGAACTGGAGTTGCGCCAGGCGCTTGAACCCTGGCACGTACTGGGTGAAGAAGGTTCGGCGGGTGGCGCGGTGCGTTACGTGGATTCGTCCCTTGAACGCCTGCAAGTCAAGATTAACGGCATGCCGCCGAAACGTTATGTATTGACCTGTAATGGCATTGCGATACCGTTGCAGCCCACCGGGAGAGTTGGCGAGTTTGTCGCGGGCGTGCGTTATCGCGCCTGGCAACCTGCCAACTGTCTGCAACCAACCATCCCGGTGCATGCACCGCTGGTATTCGATCTTGTCGATACCTGGATGCAGCGCTCACTGGGCGGCTGCGAGTATCATGTCGCGCATCCTGGGGGGCGTAATTACGAGACCCTGCCGGTTAATGCCAACGAAGCGGAAAGCCGTCGTCTGGCGCGGTTCTTCAGGATTGGTCATACCCCCGGCAAACTGGAAGTGCCACTGCTTAGCGTTAATGATGAACTGCCGATGACGCTGGATATGCGTTTGCATAAATAAAAGGGCGTCAGTCACAGCCGGCTCGGACTGGTAGGAGCGAACTTGTTCGCGAGGTTGCGTATCGGGTATGACGTCTCGCGAACAAGTTCGCTCCTACCGGGCACCTTGATTCATTCGTTTTTATAAAAATGGTTTCGTCAGCCGGAGCAGCCATCCAATGGCTGACATCCGACTACGCTACTCTGAATTTTTAGTCTCTGCCGAGCCTTCCATGCACGACTTGCTTGACCATTACCCTGTGTTTGCGGGTACCTATCATGAAATGCTTGATGCTGATGGCGCCGTTCGCCCCCATTGGCAGCGCATGTATGAGCAATTGCAGCGCAGTACTCCCGCGCAACTGATCCAGCGTCAGGCCCTGCTGGCCAGGCAGATTCAGGAAAATGGCGTGACGTATAACGTCTACGCCGACCCCAAGGGGGCTGACCGGCCGTGGGAGCTGGATCTGCTGCCGCATCTGATTCCCGCTGAAGAATGGCAACAAGTGGCTGCGGGCATCGCCCAGCGGGCTAAGTTGCTCAATGCCGTGCTGGCAGACCTGTATGGTCCGCAAACCCTGATCTCCAAAGGGCTCTTGCCCGCTGAGCTGGTGTTCGGCCACAACAATTTCCTGTGGCCGTGCCAGGGCATCGCGCCTCCGGAAGATGCGTTTCTGCATATGTACGCGGTCGATCTTGCGCGTACGCCCGATGGGCGTTGGTGGGTGACAGCCGATCGTACCCAGGCGCCATCGGGCGCTGGCTACGCGTTGGAAAACCGTCAGATTGTGTCTCGTGCATTTCCCGAAACCTACCGGGATCTGCAGGTTCAGCACCTGTCCGGGTTTTTCCGCGCCTTGCAGGAAACCCTTGCCCGTCAAGCGCCCGCCAGCAATGAAACACCGCTGATCGTCTTGCTGACGCCGGGACGCTTCAACGAAAGCTACTTCGAGCATCTGTATCTGGCGCGCCAGTTGGGCTATCCGCTGGTCGAAGGTGGTGACCTCACTGTTCGCGACGCAACGGTGTACCTGAAAACCCTCAGTGGCCTGCGCCGGGTGCACGCGATCATGCGGCGTCTGGATGACGACTTCTGCGATCCGCTGGAGCTGCGTACTGATTCGGCGCTCGGCGTACCGGGTTTGCTGGAGGCTGTGCGTCAGGGCAAGGTGCTGGTCGCAAATGCCTTGGGCAGCGGCGTTCTGGAATCGCCGGGCCTGCTGGGCTTTTTGCCGAAAATATCCCAGCACCTGTTCGGCGAAGACCTGATCCTGCCATCAGTGGCCACCTGGTGGTGTGGCGAGCCTCCTGTTCTCGCTCAGGCGCTGGAGAAGCTGCCGGAGTTGTTGATCAAGCCCGCGTTTCCATCCCAGAGTTTCGCGCCGGTATTTGGCCGGGACTTGAACAAGGCCCAACGTGAAGCGCTTGCACTGCGTATGCAGGCCAGGCCTTACGCTTACGTGGCGCAGGAGCTTGCACAGCTATCCCATGCGCCAATCTGGCAGGCCGACGGCGAGCAATTGCAGCCACGCGCGATTGGCATGCGCGTATATGCCGTGGCCAGTTCCGAAGGCTATCGCGTTCTGCCCGGAGGTCTGACCCGGGTCGCCGCCGAAGCTGATGCCGAGGTGGTATCGATGCAGCGCGGCGGTGCCAGCAAGGATACTTGGGTGCTGGGCGAGCTCTCGCAAACCGGCGAACCCTGGAAAGGTCAGCGTACCCTGGGTGTACATGATCTGATTCGTCGCGATCCTTACCTGCCGTCCCGCGTGGTGGAGAACCTGTTCTGGTTCGGTCGGTATTGCGAACGCTGTGATAACAGCGCGCGCTTGCTGCGCATCATGCTCACGCGATATGTGGACGGCGATGATCCTGTGGCTCTTGAGGCCGCCGTGGCGCTGGGCGAGCGCCTGAACCTGCTGCCAGATGAAGAAGAGGGCGGTTCGCTGCCTGAGCGGCTTCTTGCGGGGCTTCTCGGCGAAGAGTGGCCGTTTAGCCTGCGCGCGAACCTGCAACGCTTGCAATGGGCTGCGTCTCAGGTGCGCGGCAAGCTTTCCCGGGAGAACTGGCAGGCGCTGGTTGAATTGCAGCGTGAAGCCATCAGTCTGGACAGCAAGGATCCGGATTTCGGCCAACTGCTGGATTTCCTCAATCGACTGGTGATGTCCCTGGCGGCCCTGTCCGGTTTCGCCCTGGACGACATGACCCGTGACGAAGGCTGGCGCTTTCTGATGATCGGTCGGCGTATCGAGCGTCTGAAGTTCCTCAGCAACAGCCTCGCGGCATTCTTGCGCAGTTCGGCCGTGTCAGACCAGGCAGGGCTGGAGTGGCTGCTGGAACTGGGTAATAGCAGCATCACCTATCGCTCGCGTTACCTGGCCGTGCCGCAACTGATTCCGGTGCTTGACCTGTTACTGCTCGATGACCAGAACCCTCACGCGGTGCTGTTCCAGCTCAAACTGGTATCCAAGTCTCTGAATCGTTTGAACGAAGAGTTTTGTGCGCCGCGAGATGCGAGCCTTGGCACGTTGGTTCGACGACTGTCGAGTTTCGACCTGGGTTGTCTGGAAAATCCTTTGTTTGGTGAGAGCAGTATTCAGGCAGTGCTGGAGGGGCTTGCGGACATGCTGCAAAGCATTGGTGATGCCGCCGGGCAAGTCTCTGACCGTCTGGCCTTGCGTCACTTTGCCCATGTCGACGATATCAGCCAGCGTACGGTGTCCGTCTGATGAGTGCCCATTACCAGATTTTTCATGACACGCATTACAAATACGACAGCCCGGTTTCTCTGGCGCAGCAGTTGGCGCACCTGTGGCCAAGGGCTAATCCGTGGCAGCGCTGTTCCGAGCAGCAGTTACTGGTCAGCCCGATTCCGACTATTCGCCGTGATGAATTCGATGTCTTCGGCAACCCGCTGACGCGCTTGGCGTTCGAGCGGCCTCACGATGAGCTGCAGGTGAGTGCGCGTCTGCGGGTGGAAGTTCTGGAGCGTGCGCCCCTTAACTTCGATCATTCGCCCGCCTGGGAAATGACTCGCAGCATCATGACGTACAACGCCAGGCCGATGTCTGCGGATATCCTCGAAGCTTGTCGCTATCGTTTCGAGTCGCCTTATGTGCATTTGAAGCAGTCTTTCATCGAGTTTTCGGCGGATTGTTTCGTACCAAGCCAGCCGCTGATGTTATGCGTGCAGGCATTGATGGAGAAAATCTTCACTGAATTCACCTTCGACGGCGAAGCTACGCAAGTGGCGACACCGCTGGTGGAAGTGCTGGAATCCCGACGTGGTGTCTGTCAGGATTTTGCTCACCTGATGCTGGCCTGCTTGCGCTCACGCGGTTTGTCGGCGCGCTATATCAGTGGTTATTTACTGACCCAGCCACCACCGGGGCAGCCGCGGCTGATTGGCGCAGATGCTTCCCATGCCTGGGTTTCGGTGTTTTGTCCGGTGCTGGGCTGGGTAGATTTTGACCCCACCAACAATGTGCAGCCTGCGCTGGAGCACATCAGCCTGGCCTGGGGGCGGGATTTTTCAGACGTCTCGCCGTTGCGCGGGGTGATTCTGGGCGGTGGTAATCACGACCCGGAAGTGCGGGTGACGGTGATGCCGGTTGAGGGGTGAGGTGTAGGTTGCTGCCGTCCACCTGTAGGAGCCAACTGGTTGGCGAAGCGGTGGGACTGACACGCCGCCTCGCCAACAAGTTAGCTCCTACAGAAAAAGCATTTCAGCTAGCTGGCTTGTCGTCAGTAGTGGTTTGCTCTACAGGCGCAGCTTCGTCGGTAGCTTCAGTTGTCTCGGCGTCGCTTTCGGCTGTGGTTTCGGCCAAGGCAGCATTTTTGCGCTGAAGCTTTTCCTCTTTCTTCTGCTCTTTAGCCAGATCTCGCTGACGCTTTGCGAAGGAATAGTTAGGTTTAGCCATGGGCGATCCTCTGTTTAGGCGGTTAATGGCGCCATTCTGCCTGAGAACGGCGTCGGGCACACGGCGTTGTATGTCCTCCGGTCCAAAGCCCTAATTCCCAAGCCCCGCTTTTCGTCAATTAAGTCGTCACTAAACCTGATTTGATTCTTCAGCACTGCTGCCGGTGGCACCACAGGCATAAGCCGCGAGCAAGCTACGGAAAAAGCTGTTGAGCTGCATGATGGTCTTCCTGAAATATGGCGATGAGGCATCTTGCGCGGTTGGATGACAGACTGCCCGTTGATTGTCTCGATGGCCTCGATAGCTAACTGCCACTGAGCCTTGTTGACGCAGGTCATTGGAACCTGGCGTTATATCAGGCAGTCTTTGCCGGAATAAACAAAATACCCAGCCTTGGAGATTCCCCATGATTCGCAAGCTTGTTGCTGTATCCCTGCTGACATTGGCCAGCGGGCAGTTGCTGGCGGCAGAGTGCAGTGTAGACGTTGATTCAACTGATCAAATGTCCTTCAACACCAAGGCCGTTGAAATAGATAAAAGCTGCAAGACGTTCACGGTAAACCTTACCCATTCCGGTAGCCTGCCAAAGAATGTCATGGGCCATAACTGGGTGCTGAGCAAAGAGTCGGACATGCAGCCTATCGCTACTGATGGCTTGGGCGCTGGTATCGACAAGGATTACCTGAAGGAGGGCGACGCACGCATCATCGCCCACACCAAAATCATCGGTGCTGGTGAAACGGATTCGGTGAAGTTCGACGTTTCCAAGCTGGACCCGGCTGAAAAATACGGTTTCTTCTGCTCGTTCCCTGGCCACATCAGCATGATGAAAGGCACCGTGACGCTGAAATAAGCGTTACCTTCGCACCCCGGTGTCCATGGCACCGCGCTGTCTCGCGGCAAACATGGGATCTGTAGGAGCTGCCGAAGGCTGCGATCGCGTTGTATCAGAAGAAACGCTTCGCAGCCTTCGGCAGCTCCTACAGAAAATGCATTTCAATCCAGTAGATTGCCTGTTGTTGTTTGATGAGAGCTAACTTGTTGGCGAGGCGGCGTGTCAGGTGAAATGCTTCGCGAACAAGTTCACTCCTACAGGGACCTAACCTACATCAAGGTGCGTACGGCAATTCCCGCTTGTGCTGGGTCTTGGCGTAGGTGTCACAGATGATCTTGAACGCTTCCTCTCGGACTGGCTCGCCATGCAGGAAGGCGTCGATTTCGGCGTAGGTCACGCCATGTGACGCTTCGTCCGGTTTACCGGGCATCAAGTCTTCCAGGTCCGCAGTCGGCACCTTCTCGACCAGCGATTCCGGCGCACCGAAGTGCCTGGCAATGGCCCGAACCTGATTCTTGACGAGCCCGCTCAGCGGCGCGAGGTCGCAGGCACCGTCACCGAATTTGGTGAAGAAACCCATCACTGCTTCTGCTGCATGGTCGGTACCAATCACCAGGCCTTGATGTGCGCCAGCGATGGTGTACTGCGCAACCATGCGCATGCGCGCTTTGGTGTTGCCCAGTACGAAGTCCACGGCGTTTGCATGTTGACCCTCGAACGCCTTGATCTCGCTTGCCATCGCCTTGACCGCGCCGCCGATGTTGACCGTGTGGCGAATGTCCGGGTTGATGAAGTCCACCGAAGCCTGAGCTTCATGCTCGTCATGTTGCACGAGGTAAGGCAGACGCACGGCAATGAATCGGTAACTGTCATCGCCGGTGCTGCTGCGCAGCTCTTCAACGGCGCGCTGGGCAAGCAAGCCTGCCGTCAATGAATCCACTCCGCCGCTGATGCCCAACACCAGCGTCTTGAGGCGGGCGTTGGTCAGGCAGTCCTGAATGAAAACGATACGCCGGGCGACCTCGGCCTGAAGTGCGTTTTCGTCGGCGAAAGGTGGTTGCACCTTGAGCTGCTCAGCGATCTGGAGCTGTACGGCTTGCATGATTCACTCCTTGTTAAGGATGGTGGCGACGGATTCTGTTTGCGGATTAATCCGCCACTTTGAACACATGTCGCAGGTACGAGACAAAATTGGGGTCCTTGCATTGCGTCTTGCCAGGCTCGTCGGAGATTTTGGCCACCGGTTGCCCGGCGCAGGCGGTCATCTTCAGGACGATACTCATGGGTTCAACGCCCGGTATGTCTGCGGTGAGGTTAGTGCCAATCCCAAAGCTGACATTGATGCGACCGCGCAATGCGCGAAATATTTCCAGCGCCTTGGGCAATGTCAGGCCATCGGAAAACACCAGCGTCTTGCTCATCGGATCAATACCAAGCTTCTGATAGTGCGAGATGCATTTTTCGGCCCACTTCACCGGATCACCGGAGTCATGGCGCAGGCCATCGAAAAGTTTGGCGAAATACAGATCGAAGTCCCTGAGGAAAGCATCGGTGGTAATGCAGTCTGTCAGCGCAATCCCCAGCAATCCCCGGTATTCATGGACCCAGCAATCAAGGGCGGCGCTTTGGCTGTCGATCAGGCGTGGACCGAGTTGCTGATGGGCCATGATCCACTCATGGGCCATGGTACCTAGCGGTTTCAGGTCAAACTTGCGGGCCAGTTGCACATTGCTGGTGCCGACGAACTGCCCAGGGAAGTCACGCTTGAGGACATCAACGACGTCCTCCTGAACACGGTAAGAGAAGCGTCGACGGGTGCCGAAGTCTGCGACTTTGAGCTCTGCCAGTTCGTCCGCCTGTGCATTGGCGGCCAGCCAGTCGAACTTGCGATGCAACTGATCGCGCGCCTGGCTGAGTAGAATTTCAGGATGACGATGGCGGTTGCGCACTTCACTGACAATCGCGAGCACCGGGACTTCAAACAGGATCACATGCAGCCATGGACCCTGTAGGCGAATGCACAGTTGATCATCTTCGATCGTGGTTTTGACGTATCGCGTGTTGAAGCGGAACAGTCCGAGAAACCGCAGGAAGTCCGGCTTCATGAAGTTGATGCGCTCCAGAAAGCTCAGCTCTTGGGCGCTCAGTGACAAATCACAGAGCTGCTTGATCTGGTGCTGGATTTCACTGAGATAGGGACGCAGGTCCTCACCGTTGCGGCAGCGAAACTCCCACTCAACGTCGACGTTGGGGTAGTTATGCAACACCGCCTGCATCATGCTCAATTTGTACAGATCGGTGTCGAGCAGGTTTTGCACGATGCGATTGGAGAAAGCGCTCTCGCTCATTGGGTCGCTCCAGCAGGACCGGCCGCCAGACGCGGCCAAACGAAATGAATCAGATAGTCACGGGCGTCCCGGGGCAGAGCCATCGAGCGTCCATTGAGCTTTATGACCGACATAATGCCAGCCGAGGCGGGATAGGGGCAGTTTTCTTTGGTGGGGGGAGTTGGCGGCTCAAGGCTGAGGGACGTCGATTCATCCAAATCGCAACGTCGCCGTCGTGAACACCGTCAACGGCTGCAGAAAAACGAAAACCTGTAGGAGCTGCCGAAGGCTGCGAAGCATTTATCCTGACACACCGCGATCGCAGCCTTCGACAGCTCCTACAGTTCCTATGTTCGCCTCGGGACAACACTGGGGCAGTTTCTACAACTCATGGGTACCGTATCTCAGCGCACCGCCGCAACCACTGGAAAATTCAGGGTGAATTTGCCATTGGGCGTCTGGTCGCGAAACCGCTCCATGACCGTCTTGAGCTTTTTGGCTGATTCGTCATCCGTCGCGTAATAGAAAACGCTTTTCGAAGCCGTGGAGGATTTGGGAATGGTCAGCCTCATTTCCGCCACTTCAATCCAGTTCTTGGGGATTTCGGGAAACCATTCTGCGTAGACAAACGCGTAATGAACGCCTTTTTCTTTCATCAACGCGGTCATCCAGTCCACGCCGGTTTCAGTCTTGCGGTAGTTCAGTGCCTGGATGCTGCCCAGCCCCCACAGATCGAGAATGTACTGATCGCCGTGCAGCGCCACTAGTCCTAGGTCGTTTACAGCAACCGGCTCATGCAGGTCATGGACGATCATTGAGGTGGAATATTGCTGGTTGTAGATGGCGGCAGAGGCCAGCGGCACGCTTAGCGTGGAGTTGACCAGCGTCGCAAAAGCTACCGGTAGCATGGCGAACAGTGCTGCCATGTGGCGTTCGCGCATGCACGAGCGGCAAGCGTGCAATACGAACACCCCGACGAAGACCAGCCAATACACTTCGTAGCGCCCGAACCAGCCCCATCGACCGAACATCGTGTGCAGCACTGTCACGCTGATCAGCATCAGAATCAGCGGCTTTCTGTCGAAGTACAGCACGCAGATAAACAGCTGGGCGAGGATGACCCAGCCATATTTGTCGCTCTGGCTGATGATGTTGAAAATCAGCGCAGGCAGGCCGGCCATATTGGTCTTGGCAATCACGGAGGAGGGAATGTAGCCAAGGCCAAGATGATTGAGAAACAGTGAAAACCCGATCACCAGAGCCAGCATGATCGCCGTGCTGACCACCGCTGTCCGGCGCTCGCCTAGACAAAACAGATACGCCAGTACTGGAATCGATACCGCGAGCCCTTCATAACGGGTCAATGGCAGCAGGATCAACGCCAGGTAAACCGCTTTGGGGGTAACAGCGCTGGCTCCGAACTCTTTGTTCAACACGCCGCATGCAATCAGGCTCACGAGGTAGATCTGCAGCGAGTGCTCCATCCCGGTAAAAATCAGCCCGTAGAAGTTGGTCGCGAAGCAGAAACCGCCCAGGATAATCAGCTTGCTGAGCGGACTGATGTCTACCAGCACTTTGCTGAACAGTGAAAGCGTCAGATACGCGAAGATCAGGTTCAATGCGAACGGCGCATAGGCCATCGCGTCGCCGAACATCGCAAACGGGGCAAGGATGAACGGCCATAAGATGCTGGAGGAAGGCGCCGAAAACTCTGAGGCATTAATGCCGTAATGACCGCTGAATATCTGCTTGGCCAGAGCGATGTGGATGTAAGGGTCATCCAGCGTGTAAATAAACATGCCGTGGTTGTTGATCATGATGATCAGCGTGAGCAGTGCCACGGGCAGTAGCAGCAGTGCCGTCAACTGTTGGTCGGTCAGCCAGGACCATGCTCTCGCGCTTGCAATGTTAGCTGTCGCCATAGCTTCATAACCTGTCAGGGGATCAAGTCAGGGAAACTACGGAGCGATCGACATGCGTGGCGCGAAGGCTTCTACCCAAGGTTGCTGGAATATAGGTTCAACACGGGGCAGCACACAGCCATAAAAAACTATTTGGCAGGTGGAAGCAGTCGTAATGCTGACGTCAGGATTTGGTGGGGATTGCAGAGGTTCAGGCGAGATCGCTCACTTCGATCAAGCAAAATGCAAATCACTGAATTGAAATGTGCTTTCT
>NZ_LOHG01000003.1:359374-367694 GCF_022790535.1 Pseudomonas maioricensis | reverse complement strand
TCGGCAGCTCCTACAGATCAAAATTTTTCCGCAAGAAAGCGCTGTGTGAGGAGTGCTGGCGATCTTCTAGCGAAACCGCGTTTATTCCGCTTCCAACTGCTCCAGCATCCACTTGGCAAAGTCCCTGATCTTCGGCACTTCAGCGGCGTGCTCCGGGTAGGCCATGTAATACGCGTCGCTGCTTGGCAAAGCGTGTTGCCAGGGGATGACCAGCTTGCCGTCAGCCAGTTCCTCTTCCACCAGAAAGCGCGGCAGCAGGGCGACGCCGCAACCGACTTGCGCTGCGCGAATGCACATGTAGAAGGTTTCGAAGCGTGGGCCGTGGTAGCTGTGTTCTGTGTGATAACCCTGACTGTCGAACCAGTCATGCCAGCCTTGCGGGCGATTGGCGTTTTGCAGCAGGACCAGATCGGCCAACTGCGTCGGATCGGTAAACGGTACGGCGGGTAGTGCTCCCGGTGCGCAGACCGGCACCAGTTCTTCGCCAAACAAGCGCACGCTCTCTGCCCCGGGCCTTGCGCCCTGGCCGAAGTAGAACGTGAAATCGCAGCGGCTTTGAATCAGGTCATCGTTTTCCTGCTCGTTGACCACATCCAGATGGATATGCGGATGACGCAGACGCCAGCCTTTCAAGCGCGGCACCAGCCAGCGGGCGCCGAAAGTCGAGGGTGTGGAAACCCGCAGCACCTCGGTCTCGCCGCCATAGGAGCGCAGGAAGTGCGTGGACATCTCCATCTGGCTGAGAATCTTGCGCACTTCGCCCAGGTACAGCGCGCCTGCCGGGGTCAGTTGCAAGCGACGACGCACCCGGCGAAACAGCAGGTGCTGCACCAGCTCTTCAAGCTGCGCCACTTGTTTGCTGACCGCACTTTGCGTGAGGTTCAGCTCTTCAGCGGCACGGGTAAAGCTCAGGTGTCGGGTAACCGCTTCGAAGCATTGCAGCGCCGTAATAGAGGGCAGGTGACGTCTGTTGAGCATTGTTCGGGCCTTTTTCGATCCAGAGGCGGCTCCATCCCTGGGAGCATGAATAAAAGGAATGATATCTCGCCTAATGGTCGTTTGTTGATGGCGTTAAGGCCAGCTATTACTAGAGCCTGAAGATTTACCGTTATTTCAGCATTCCCGAATTCAGGAGAGAACATGCTTACCGACCTGCTAAACCGACTCGGTGTCGACCCCGCGAAATATCAGAAGGGCGACCAGCCTGTTCATACCCCCATTGATGGCAGTCGCATTGGCGCAGTGAGCTGGGAAGGCGCTGCTGAAGTGGAGCAGCAGGTCACGCGTGCCGACGCGGCTTTCCAGGCCTGGCGCAAAGTACCGGCCCCACGTCGCGGCGAGTTGATCCGTCTGTTCGGCGAAGCGCTGCGCAAGCACAAGGCTGACCTAGGCGAGCTGGTCTCCTGGGAAGCTGGCAAGATTACTCAGGAAGGCCTGGGTGAAGTGCAGGAGATGATCGATATCTGCGACTTCGCCGTCGGCCTGTCCCGTCAGTTGTACGGTTTGACTATCGCCTCCGAGCGTCCAGGCCACCACATGCGTGAAACCTGGCATCCACTGGGCGTGGTCGGTGTGATCAGCGCGTTCAACTTCCCGGTCGCGGTCTGGTCGTGGAACACCGCACTGGCGCTGGTGTGCGGCAACTCGGTGATCTGGAAGCCCTCGGAAAAAACACCGTTGACTGGTCTGGCATGTCAGGCGCTGTTCGACAAGGTTGCCGCCGACTTTGCTGATGCACCGGATTACCTGGCTCAGGTGGTTATTGGTGGTCGCGATGCCGGTGAAGCGTTGGTCGATGATCCGCGCGTGGCCCTGATCAGTGCAACCGGCAGCACCCGAATGGGGCGTGAAGTGGCTCCGAAAGTGGCCGCGCGCTTCGCTCGCAGTATCCTCGAACTGGGCGGTAACAACGCCATGATTCTCAGCCCGACAGCTGATCTGGATCTGGCCGTACGCGCCATCCTGTTCAGTGCCGTGGGTACTGCCGGGCAGCGCTGCACGAGCCTGCGACGTTTGATCGCCCATGAGTCGGTGAAAGCCGAAATCGTCTCGCGCCTGAAAACTGCTTACGAAAAAATCCGTATCGGCCACCCGCTGGAAGGCAATCTGATCGGTCCGCTGATCGATAAACACAGCTATCAGGCCATGCAGGATGCGCTGGAACAGGCGACGAGCGAAGGCGGCAAGGTGTTTGGTGGCAAGCGCCAACTGGAAGATAAATTCCCGAACGGCTACTACGTTTCTCCGGCCATTGTTGAGATGCCAGAACAGAGCGACGTGGTCTGCACCGAAACCTTCGCGCCGATTCTTTACGTCGTGGGTTATGAGGATTTCAACGAAGCGCTGCGTCTGAACAATGCCGTGCCACAAGGCCTGTCGTCGTGCATTTTCACAACGGATGTGCGGGAAGCCGAGCAGTTCATGTCGGCGCTGGGCAGTGACTGCGGCATCGCCAACGTCAACATCGGCCCGAGCGGTGCTGAAATCGGCGGCGCATTTGGTGGCGAGAAAGAAACCGGTGGCGGTCGTGAGTCCGGCTCCGACTCGTGGCGCGGCTACATGCGTCGCCAGACCGCGACCGTGAACTACTCGCTGGAACTGCCGCTGGCGCAGGGTATTACGTTCGATTGAGGTCTAGCTCGAACTCCATGCAGCCTTGTGGGAGCCAAACTACTTAGGCTGCTGACACATACCCTGTAGGAGTGAGCTTGCTCGCGATAGCTGTCTGATAAATAGGAAAAGCGTTGCCTGATCAGACGTTATCGCGAGCAAGCTCACTCCTACAGGTTTAACCTTTGTTGTCATACACCGCGCGGGGCAGGCATCGAAGTCGTGCCTATAGGGTAGAGATTCGTGCATCGCGTAATAACCTCCACTAACCTCATATGGTGCGTCCCGTAGCGCACGCGCACCGCCGGTGTGCAGTTCGGTGACGCATGCTGTTACAGCAGGGTTGTACGTGGCTGGATGCGTAGGTTGCTACGTATTTTGTCAGTGGTTGCACCTTTTTATTTAAAGGTTGCACATTGCTTGATGTAGAGGGTTGCATGCCCTTTGGTCAAAGGCTCTAGCTGGGCCGAACGCAACAAGTTCATGAGTTTCATCAGAATAAAAAACGAATGGCACGCCACTTGCTCAGAGCAACTCTGTAGTTGCAGTGCTAATCAAAAAAATCTCAGGAGCACCACTCATGTCGCAGACGTTTTACAGAAAAGGCTTTCTTGCAATTGCAGTCGCTACTGCATTCGGCGTGTCTTCGTTTGCTCAGGCTGATGTAAAAATCGGCGTCGCGGGGCCAATGACTGGCGCCAACGCATCGTTTGGTCAGCAATACATGAAAGGCGCTCAGGCAGCTGCCGACGCGATCAACAAGGCGGGCGGTGTTAACGGGGAAAAGATCGTACTGACCGCCTATGACGACGCTTGTGAGCCAAAGCAAGCCGTCGCGGTCGCTAACAAAGCGGCTTCGGACAAGGTAGCTGGTGTTGTCGGCCACTTCTGCTCGTCTTCGACCATTCCAGCGTCGGAAGTGTATGACGAGGCTGGCATCATCGCGATTACTCCAGGGTCGACCAACCCGACCGTTACCGAACGCGGCTTGAGTGCTATGTTCCGTATGTGTGGTCGTGACGATCAGCAAGGCATTGTGGCTGGCGATTACATCGTTGATGTTTTGAAAGGCAAGAAAATCGCCGTTATCAACGACAAGGACACCTACGGTAAAGGCCTGGCCGATGCCACAGCCAAGCAACTGACCACTCGCGGCGTTAAACCAGTGCTTGAAGAAGGCCTGACCCGTGGCGAGAAAGACTTCAGTGCTTTGGTCACCAAAATCCGCTCGGTAGGCGCTGACGTTGTTTACTTCGGCGGCCTGCACCCGGAAGCCGGTCCGCTGGTTCGTCAGATGCGTGAGCAAGGTTTGAAAGACGTCAAGTTCATGTCCGATGACGGCATCGTAACGGATGAGCTGGTCACCACCGCTGGCGGCGCGCAATACGTTGATGGCGTGTACATGACGTTCGGCGCAGACCCACGTGTACTGCCAGACAGCAAGGCCGTCGTGGACGAGTTCCGCAAAACCGGCTACGAGCCTGAAGGCTACACACTGTATGCCTACGCTTCGGTTCAAGCCTTGGCCGCTGGCTTCAATGGTGCCAAATCCAACAAGGGCGAAGATGCCAGCAAGTGGCTCAAAGCTCACCCGGTTAAAACCGTAATGGGCGAGAAAGCCTGGGACACCAAAGGCGACCTGAAAGTCTCCGACTACGTGGTTTACCAGTGGGACAAAGACGGTAAATACCACCAGCTTGAAAAACAGAAGTAAGC
Organism: Pseudomonas maioricensis; assembly: GCF_022790535.1. Classification (GTDB taxonomy): domain Bacteria; phylum Pseudomonadota; class Gammaproteobacteria; order Pseudomonadales; family Pseudomonadaceae; genus Aquipseudomonas; species Aquipseudomonas maioricensis. The sequence continues at coordinate 363,368 of NZ_LOHG01000003.1, read as the reverse complement.
AACGTGCATAGCCGCACGAGTGTTTCGAATGCTCGTGCTGCTTGGTAATGGGGGCGCAAGGTTGCGACCCCGAAGATCTTCTGTCAGCTATTGGATGAAGGCTCGTTGCGCCTCACAAGGGTGCCGCGGGCCTGCATCAATAGCCTTTCAAGTTCGTGAGCGTGCGTGATGGACGGTATTTTCCTGCAGCAAATGATCAACGGTCTGACCCTCGGGTCGGTCTACGGTTTGATCGCCATCGGTTACACGATGGTCTACGGCATCATCGGCATGATCAACTTCGCCCACGGCGACGTGTACATGATCTCGGCTTACCTGGCCGCTATCGGCCTGGCCGTCCTGTCATTTTTCGGTCTGGAGTCTTTCCCTTTCCTCATTCTCGGCACGCTGATCTTTACCATCGTGGTGACCGGCGTGTATGGCTTTGTCATTGAGCGAGTGGCTTACAAACCACTGCGTAACTCGACACGTCTTGCTCCCCTGATCAGCGCCATTGGTATCTCGCTGATCCTGCAAAACTATGCACAAATCAGCCAGGGTGCCCGCCAGCAAGGGGTGCCGACTTTGCTCGAAGGCGCCTGGCGCTTTGAAGTGGGCAGCGGTTTTGTACAAATCACCTTCACCAAGATATTTATCCTGATTGCTGCGTTCGTTGGCATGGGCGTGCTGACTTACATCATCAAGTACACCAAGTTGGGCAGGATGTGCCGCGCGACCCAACAGGATCGCAAGATGGCCTCGATTCTGGGCATCAACACCGATCGGGTGATTTCCTACGTGTTTATTATCGGCGCTGCCATGGCTGCGCTGGCCGGTGTGTTGATCACCATGAATTACGGCACGTTCGACTTCTATGCGGGCTTCATTATCGGCATCAAGGCATTCACCGCTGCGGTACTGGGCGGTATTGGCTCACTGCCGGGTGCGATGCTCGGCGGGTTGATCCTGGGGGTTGCCGAGTCGCAGTTCTCCGGTCTTATCAACTCGGATTACAAAGACGTGTTCAGCTTCGGCTTGTTGGTACTGATCCTGATTTTCCGTCCTCAAGGCCTGCTGGGTCGCCCACTCGTGGCGAAGGTATAACGTATGTCCGAAACTATAAAACCCATCAACTTCAAACAAAGCCTGATTGATGCCGTGATCGCTGGACTGTTGGCGCTTATTGTCTTCGGTCCGATAGTCGGTGTGGTACTCGACGGTTATAGCTTCAATCTTGAACCCACACGCGTAGGGGTCCTGGTCGCCGTCGTAATGGTCGGTCGTCTGTTGCTCAGCGTATTCATGCAGACGCCCAAGGGCGTCACTATTGCCCAGAGTTTCGAGAGTTCAGACTCTGGCGTTCATGTGCTGCCACCGGATTACAAATCACGCCTGCGCTTCATCATTCCAGCCATGATTGTCATCGCCATGGTCTTCCCGGTGTTTGCCGACAAGTACGTGCTGACGGTCGTTATTCTGGGGTTGATCTACGTGTTGCTGGGCCTTGGCCTGAATATCGTGGTCGGTCTGGCTGGCCTGCTTGACCTTGGTTACGTGGCGTTCTACGCCATCGGTGCTTATGGTCTCGCGTTGGGTTATCAGTATCTGGGGCTCGGTTTCTGGTCGGCATTGCCACTGGCGGCCATTGCTGCAGCGTTGGCTGGCTGCATACTGGGCTTTCCTGTGTTGCGCATGCATGGTGACTACCTGGCCATCGTGACGCTGGGCTTTGGTGAGATCATCCGGCTGGTGTTGAACAACTGGCTGTCTTTCACGGGTGGACCGAATGGCGTAGCGGTTCCTTCGCCGACCTTTTTCGGTCTGGAGTTCGGACGTCGCGCCAAAGACGGCGGGGTGCCCATCCATGAGTATTTCGGGTTTGAGTACAACGCGAACCTCAAATTTATCTTTATCTATGCGGTGCTCTTCCTGGTCGTGCTGGCGGTGCTGTACATCAAGCATCGTCTGACCCGCATGCCGATTGGCCGTGCCTGGGAAGCGCTACGTGAAGACGAAATCGCCTGTCGGTCGATGGGCTTGAACCACGTGCTGGTCAAACTTTCGGCGTTCACCATCGGCGCATCGACGGCGGGGCTGGCCGGGGTGTTTTTCGCCAGCTATCAAGGCTTCATCAACCCGACCTCGTTCACCTTCTTCGAGTCAGCCTTGATCCTCGCCATCGTGGTGCTGGGCGGTATGGGGTCGACAATGGGCGTGGTCATTGCCGCGTTTGTGTTGACGGTTGCTCCTGAGCTGCTGCGCAGCTTCGCGGAATACCGTGTGCTTCTGTTCGGGATACTCATGGTGCTGATGATGATCTGGCGACCACGCGGCCTGATCCGCGTCTCTCGTACCGGGGTTACTCCACGCAAGGGGGTTGCGCCATGAGCAACGACATCATTCTCTCGGTCGAGCATCTGATGATGCACTTTGGCGGCATCAAGGCGCTCAGTGACGTCAGCATTCAAGTGCGACGCAACTCGATTTTTGCCCTGATCGGCCCTAACGGCGCAGGCAAAACCACGGTGTTCAACTGCCTGACCGGCTTCTACAAAGCCACCGGTGGTCGTATTGAATTGCACACCCGCGGGCAGACCACCAACGTCATCAAACTGCTGGGCGAGCCGTTCAAGGGCACGGACTTTGTCTCGCCGAAAAGCTTCCTCAGTCGCGTCTACTACAAGATGTTCGGCGGCACCCATCTGGTAAACCGGGCAGGTCTGGCGCGGACTTTCCAGAACATTCGTCTGTTCAAGGAAATGTCGGTGCTGGAAAACCTGCTGGTTGCGCAGCACATGTGGGTCAACCGCAGCCTGTTGGCGGGCATTCTCAATACCAAGGGTTACCGCGAGGCAGAAGAGGTCGCCATCAATACGGCGTTCTACTGGCTCGAAGTGGTGGACCTGGTGGATTGCGCAAACCGTCTGGCGGGCGAGCTTTCCTATGGTCAGCAACGTCGTCTGGAAATTGCGCGTGCCATGTGCACACGGCCTCAAGTGATTTGCCTCGATGAACCGGCGGCGGGCCTCAACCCGCAGGAAACCGAAGCACTGAGCGGCATGATCCGCCTGCTGCGCGACGAACATGACATGACCATCGTGCTGATCGAGCACGACATGGGCATGGTCATGGGCATTTCAGACGATATCGTGGTGCTCGATCATGGCAACGTGATTGCCACTGGTGGGCCTGAACAGATCCGCAACGATCCGAAAGTGATCGCAGCCTATCTGGGCGCTGATGAAGAGGAGTTGGTATGAGTAAGCCGATCCTCGAAATGAAAGAGATCGATGTGTTTTACGGGCCGATTCAGGCCCTGAAGAAAGTCTCGTTGCACATCAACGAAGGTGAAACGGTCAGCCTGATCGGCTCCAACGGCGCGGGTAAATCCACGCTGCTGATGTCAATCTTCGGTCAGCCCCGTGCGGCCGGTGGGCAGATCATTTATCAGGGCACTGACATCACCCAGAAGTCCTCGCACTACATCGCGTCCAACGGCATTGCGCAATCGCCGGAAGGGCGTCGGGTTTTCCCCGACATGTCAGTCGAGGAAAACCTGATGATGGGCACCATCCCGATTGGCGACAAACACTCGGCCGAAGACATGCAGCGCATGTTCGAACTGTTCCCGCGCCTCAAGGAGCGTCGTAATCAGCGCGCCATGACTATGTCTGGTGGCGAGCAGCAAATGCTCGCTATTGCACGGGCGTTGATGAGTCGTCCCAAACTGCTGCTGCTTGATGAGCCAAGCCTCGGCCTGGCACCCATCATCGTCAAACAGATCTTCGCAACGTTGCGCGAGCTGGCGCAGACAGGCATGACTATCTTCCTTGTCGAGCAGAACGCCAACCATGCCCTCAAGCTGTCGGACCGGGCTTACGTGATGGTCAACGGCGAGATCCGCCTGAGCGGCACGGGGCAGGAGTTGCTGGTTAACGAAGAGGTGCGTAACGCTTATCTGGGTGGGCATTGACCAGATGGCATGATGCAAATTATTGGATTGAAATGCATTTCT
>NZ_LOHG01000003.1:354027-358749 GCF_022790535.1 Pseudomonas maioricensis | reverse complement strand
TCGGCAGCTCCTACAGGTCGTAGGTTTGCCGCGAGACAGCGCGGTGTCATGCACACTGGGGCAACTCCTAAAGGAACAGGGGTGCCTCTCAAGCTCAATTCACAACGGAATCATCGTCGTCGACAGCACTGAACGCAGCCCCATGAATGAACGGATCTGACGCACTCCGGGCAGGTACAGCAACTGCTCGGCGTGCAGTCGGTTGAAGCTCTGGCTGTCGCGCGTGCGCAGCATCATCAGGTAATCGAACTCTCCCGTCACCACATGCAGTTCCATGCAGCCCGAGATCTTCTGCGCGGCCGTCTCGAAGGCCGAAAATGATTCGGGAGTCGAGCGATCCAGCACGACGCCGATAATCACAACCATCCCCGCATCCAGCGCTTCGTAATCCAGCACCGCCACAATCTTCTTGATCAGCCCGGCCTGTTTCAGGCGCTCGACCCGGCGCAAGCACGCCGGGGCGCTGAGTTTGACCTTTTCCGCCAGTGCGACGTTGGAGATTGAAGCATCTTTTTGCAGTGCCTTGAGGATGGCGCGGTCGATTCTGTCGGTGCTGGTTGCGTCTGGGCTTGAGGACATTTCGAAGGCGCTCTTTTATTGCGTAGAAATAAAGGATTAAGCAACGTTGTTAGGTTAATCACGATTATGATTAATTTAAAGCCGAAAATAGCGTTAACTTTGCAACCCGTTTTTTTGCGTAGTTCCTTAGCATTGAGTCATCGCCAGCACGGCAAAACGTGCCTGGATTTTTTCAATACTGAGGAGCCCTCTCATGAATCTGAGCAAGTTCAAGCGCTACCCTTTGACGTTTGGTCCATCGCCCATCACGCCCCTGAAACGACTAAGCGCGCACTTGGGTGGCAAGGTTGACCTGTACGCCAAACGTGAAGACTGCAACAGCGGCCTGGCATTTGGCGGTAACAAGACCCGCAAGCTGGAATACCTTATTCCCGAAGCGCTGGAGCAAGGCTGCGATACGCTGGTTTCCATCGGCGGCATTCAATCCAACCAGACCCGTCAGGTCGCTGCGGTTGCTGCGCACCTGGGCATGAAATGCGTGCTGGTTCAGGAAAACTGGGTCAACTATTCCGACGCGGTGTATGACCGGGTCGGCAACATCGAAATGTCGCGCATCATGGGCGCGGATGTGCGCCTTGATGCAGCGGGATTCGACATCGGCATTCGTCCGAGCTGGGAGAAGGCCATGTCGGACGTCGAGGAAAGCGGTGGCAAACCGTTCCCGATTCCTGCCGGTTGTTCCGAACATCCTTACGGTGGGCTGGGCTTTGTCGGCTTTGCTGAGGAAGTTCGCGAGCAGGAAAAAGAGCTGGGCTTCAAGTTTGATTACATCGTCGTCTGCTCGGTAACCGGCAGCACCCACGCCGGCATGTTGGTGGGTTTCGCAGCGGATGGTCGTGCACGCAAAGTGATCGGGATTGATGCCTCGGCCAAGCCGGAAAAGACCAAGGCGCAGGTGCTGCGTATTGCTCAGAACACCGCGAAGCTTGTGGAGCTGGGGCAGGAGATTACCGAGGACGACGTCATCCTCGACACACGCTTTGCCTACCCTGAATACGGTCTGCCGAACGAAGGCACCCTGGAAGCCATCCGCTTGTGCGCTCGCACTGAAGGCGTCCTGACCGACCCGGTGTACGAAGGCAAGTCGATGCACGGCATGATCGAAATGGTCCGCAACGGCGAATTCCCGGAAGGCTCGAAAGTGCTCTACGCCCACCTGGGTGGCGTGCCTGCGTTGAGTGCTTACAGCTTTATCTTCCGTAATGGTTGATAGGTTGGCTGCATAGCTGAATTGGAGTGCTGCTTCCTTTGTGGGAGCAGAGCTTGCTCGCGATTAGGCTGGACTCGGTTCACTTAATCCCGAGTCGCCCTTATCGCGGGCAAGCCCGGCTCCCACAGAATCTGCGTTCATCTTTAGACCGAGTTGCCTCATCGTTGGATTGCCAAGCCGAGCACCCACATAGGTGTGACGTCCAATCAAATCCCAATAAACCGCTCTTCCAGAATGCTCTTCGCCAAGGCGCTGACCTTTACCAGAATCTCTTCAACCTGCTTATCCATTGCCGCTGGCGATAACTCTGTCTCCCCAAGCCTGATCACATGCAATTTGTGGCCGCATACTGAGCCTAGCCAGGTGAGTTGGGGCGACGGGCTTTCTTCGATATCCAGTAAATAACAACCTTTCGACACCGAGCGCAGCAATTGACTGGCGTGGCAAGAGGTGTCCAGGTTTGGTGCGCTCTGCGCCGACTCTGCCCGCAGCCAGTCTTCCAGGAACTCATGAGCGTGTTTGACGTGCAGGTAAGCGACCTGATCCCAATCGTCTATCGCGCTGCGCAGACGTTCACTGATGTAACCCGGCAGGCCGGCACGGGTGACGATCACCACACCGACCTCCGGAGAGGGGGCTTTTACCCAGACTGCAGATTCGGATATCCCAAGCATTACAGCGCTCCCGGCGGGTTCAAGGTGCATGTATTTCTCACCTCTAAGCTACTGAAACTGTGCCGGGGTTTCCTACATATTTGGGCCTTCAAATCGGAACGTCGTCCATCAGAAAACGGCGTCACGGATGAACATTCCTCCTGTAGGCATTTTCCTGAACGTTTGTTCGTAGCTCGGCATGATTTGCGCATAACGGCTATTCCCCCCATCCATTTCACGGGTGCAAACGAGGTCTCGGGCGATGAAAGAACAGTCCCAAACGCCGGAATTGACGGTGCAGGAGCGCAAGATCCTGCGGGCGTTGCAGATCGATGGCCGCATCAGCAATGCGGACCTCGCCAAAAAGGTCGGGCTGAGCACTACTGCATGCTGGAATCACACCCGGCGTCTTTATGAAAATGGCGTTATTAAAAGCGTGCGAGCGCAGATAGACCCTCATGCGGTGCAGCAAAGTACCGTTGTGCTGATCGGTGTCGTGCTTGACCGGTCCACCCCGGAAAGTTTCGCCACCTTCGAGGCCGCCGCCCGCGAGTTGCAGCAGGTGCTGGAATGCTGGCTGGTGGCGGGGGATGTGGATTACTTCATGAAGATCAGAGTTCGGGATCTACCGGCGTTCAACCACCTGCACAACACGAAAATTATTGCCCTGCCCGGAGTGCGTCAGGTACGGACGTTTTTCGTGTTGAACGAGGTGAAATCTGATGGGCTGTTGTTGATCTGATGTTGCGCGCCAGACACTGCAAGGCGAATTGTGGAAAACAATTTTGGCGAGGCTTCAAACCGCGACATAAAGCCGCTGCAAATGCTTGTTTTGTCACGCTTTTGACTTGTTCAGGATTACTGTGGAACTGCCTGTGAATAACGTGGGAGCATTTGGCTGGAGGCCTTTATATACGTGGCTTGCAGGCTTGTGGTTAAATTTTGATCAGTGGTTTTTGGGCTTGCTTTCGGCAGGTTTGTCAACGTTCCTGGGGCTGGTTTTTCATACAGGTATTTTGATCTGTGTGCCTGTGGATAAGTCTGTGGGCAAGCATTGGAAAGAGTCCGCAAACCGGCAGCGGATAAAGGCTACAGGCATTACCGATGAATTCTAGTGGCCACTATGTTTCACCGGCTTTACATGCGTACGCGATAACGTCAAGGAAAAACGCTTCCGGCGTTCCTTCAGCCCGCGTAATACGTGGCCTGTGCAGAAAAGAGTTGCCCACGGTTATTGTGGGCCTGGCTGTGGATAACGTGGGTAAAACCCCGTCAGACCCAAGCCCTGCCTAGTCCGGTTCGGGTTGATTGTTTTTTGTCCAAAGTATGGATTGTTTATCCACAGACTTGCCCGTAACCGGTCTGGGCGGGCATTCTGCTGGGCTTGTTTATTTATCGACATCAACCGGCTGCACGCGGGTGCGGCACTTCAGGAGAATGAAATGACTTCCACTGTGTTCATTACTGGTGCTACTTCAGGTTTTGGCGAAGCCTGCGCACGTCGCTTCGCGCAAGCGGGCTGGTCGCTGGTACTGACCGGTCGCCGTGAAGAGCGTCTCAATGCTCTGGGCGCCGAGCTGTCGAAACAGACCAAGGTACACACGCTGGTACTGGACGTGCGCGACCGTGCGGCCATGGAAGCTGCCATCGAAAGCCTGCCTGCCGAATTCGCAACCATTCAGGGACTGATCAACAACGCGGGTCTGGCGCTCGGTATCGATCCTGCACCCAAGTGCAGCCTGGATGACTGGGACACCATGATTGATACCAACATCAAGGGTCTGGTCTACAGCACGCGCCTGCTGCTTTCGCGCCTGATCGCCCATGGTCGCGGTGCCAGTATTGTCAACGTGGGGTCGGTGGCAGGTAACTATCCGTACCCGGGCGGCAACGTCTACGGCGGCACCAAGGCATTTGTTGGCCAGTTCTCGCTGAACCTGCGTAACGACCTGATCGGTACTGGGGTGCGGGTGACAAACCTCGAGCCAGGCTTGTGTGAAAGTGAGTTTTCGCTGGTGCGTTTCGGTGGCGATCAAAGCAAATACGACGCTACCTACGCAGGCGCTGAAGCCATCCAGCCGCAGGACATCGCAGAGACCATCTTCTGGATCATGAACACCCCGGCTCACGTCAATATCAACAGCCTGGAATTGATGCCGGTCAGCCAGACCTGGGCAGGCTTTGCGGTTGATCGTAATCGCGGTTGATCAAGTGATGTGCAGGAGGCAACTTGTTGGCTCCTGTCAAACGAAGCCGGTCCTTCAGTTGCAACGTATTCTT
>NZ_LOHG01000003.1:285729-353438 GCF_022790535.1 Pseudomonas maioricensis | reverse complement strand
CATTTATCCTGACATACCGTGATCGCAGCCTTCGGCAGCTCCTACAGGTCATCTGTTTGATACGCGACAGTGTGGTGTCAGCGATGGCTCTGGAAATACTCCGCCAACCCGATATAACAGGTCGCCAGGTGATAAGGAGTAGTGGACGGCATGTCACTGCGGCTGACCTGACCGTCCGCGTCCAGGCACTCATTCCAGCCGCTCGGATGCAGGAATCGCGATTGCAGCGCCAACAACTGCTTACTCAACGCCGCTTCACTGCCGGGCCGCAAAGTCAGTGCCCTCAAGTACTCGGCTTGCGCCCAGATACGTTGAGTAGCGTCCTGAATCTGTCCATCGCTCGCCAGAGCAGCCGCCACCGCGCCGGTCTGCGGATCGACACCTTGCGCTTCGGCGTGGGTAAACGCAGTGCACAGTGACTGATGAAGGGCGCTGCCGCGCAGATGCGGGGACGACTCCAGCAGGAAATACCATTCGAACTGATGGCCCGGCTCGTACCAGTTATCCACAGCCCCTAGCGGCTTCTCGAGCATCACGCCGTGTTTGCTGTCCACGAAGCGCCGTTGCATCGCTGACGCGAGCTCGTTGAGCGTGGCCAATGTCGCCTCATCGTTACGCACTTCGACGGTGGTCAATAAGGCTTCAGCCAGGTGCATCAACGGGTTTTGCAAGGGACCACTGCCAAGCGTTGTCCAGTCTTCACCCAGCACCGCTTCGTATAGTCCGTCATCGTCGGCAAATTGCTCTGCAACGACATCCAGCGCGGCATTGAGCACTGACTCCACCAAGGGTTCGCGAACCTTGGCCCAGTAGTGTGCGCAAGCAAAGATGATGAAGGCGTGGGTGTAGAGATCCTTGCGGCGGTCCAGCGGCGCGCCTTGCGGGTCGATGCTGTAGAACCAGCCGCCGTGTTCCGCATCATGAAAATGCCGCTGCAGCGACCGAAACAGGGCTGCCGCACGGGTTGCCGCCTCGGGCACCGAGGGATGGTCGATCAGGCTGGAGAACAGGAACAACTGCCGGGCGCAGGCCATTGCCCGATAACGCTGTGGTGGCAACGGCTGATGCGCGGCATCGACCGCTTCATAGGGCAGCGCCAACTGAGCATTCCAGCCAGGGCCAAGCCATACCGGCACAATGGTTTGCAGGAAGTGCGCCTGAACGGTGGCGAAAACGGCGTTCAAATCAGGCTGAATGGCGGAGCTGGAAACATCTGGCATCGGCAGGCGTCACGGCAGGGGTGAATTGCGCGACATGGTAGCAGTTAGTACCCGCCTGTAGGAGCGCGCTTGCCCGCAATTGCCCTCGCATCTAAACGCATACGGTTGGGACCCAATTTACTTGTGGGAGCTGGGCTTGCCCGCGATAAAGCTGGACGCGATCGAAAGTGAACCGCGTCCAGCTTATCGCGGGCAAGCCCAGCTCCCACAGGGGGCGTCTAATTCAAAAGTGCGGTATCAAGCCGCCAGCAACCACACACCAGCCGCTGCAGACGCTGCACCCGCGATTCGCACCAACGGCGCAGCCGCAGTCGGCAGGAAACGTACGACGGCATATCCGGCAGCATGCAGGGCTGCGGTCGCCGCAACAAAGCCGATGGCGTAGGCCGCTGGGCTGGACATGTCCGGCAGCTCAAGACCGTGAGCCACGCCATGGAACAGGGCGAACAATGCGGTAGCGCCGACAGCCATAAACAGTGGAGGACGAATCGCCAGTGCCACAGCAAGACCCAGCGCCAGCACCGATGCCGCAATGCCGCTTTCCAGCGCTGGCAGGTTCAGGCCTTCAAAACCCAGCAGCCCGCCGATCAGCATGGTACCCACGAACGTAACAGGCAGAGCCCAGCGAGCTGCGCCTTTTTGCTGTGCCGCCCACAGGCCGACTGCCAGCATCGCCAGCAAGTGATCCAGGCCGCCGATCGGGTGGCTGATACCGGCGACGAGGCCGTTGTCGCCATGGCCGGGGTGAGCGAAGGCCAATGCTGGAACCAGCAGCAGGGCAAGGGTGCCAAGGGCTTGTTTGTAGTTCATGCAAAGCTTTCCTTGTGAGAGTGAAATCATGCCGCGTCGGTCAGCAGACCCTGGCGTTCGATGAAGGCGATGATCTGTTCCAGACCCTGGCCGGTTTTCTGATTACTGAAGACGAAAGGTTTTTCACCTCGCATCTTTTTAGTGTCGCGATCCATCATGTCCAGTGACGCACCCACCAGCGGGGCCAGGTCGATTTTATTGATCACCAGCAAGTCGGATTTACAGATACCCGGTCCGCCTTTGCGAGGCAGCTTGTCGCCAGCAGACACGTCGATCACGTAGATGGTCAGGTCCGAAAGTTCAGGGCTGAAGGTGGCCGAAAGATTATCCCCGCCGGACTCGACGATGATCAGGTCCAGACCTTCAAAGCGGCGATTCAACTGGTCGACTGCTTCGAGGTTGATTGATGCGTCTTCGCGAATGGCCGTGTGCGGGCAGCCGCCGGTTTCAACACCAATAATTCGCTCTGGTGCCAGGGCTTCGTTGCGCACCAGAAAGTCTGCGTCTTCACGGGTGTAGATATCGTTGGTGACGACCGCCAGGTTGTAACGCTCGCGCAGCGCCAGGCACAGCGCCAATGTCAGGGCTGTTTTGCCCGATCCGACCGGACCACCGATGCCGACGCGCAGAGGTTGGCTATTCATTGAATTCTCCGTTGAGCTCTAGTGCGTAAGTTCTGTTAGGTAGCTGTGTTGTGTAGCTGTGTCAGGTAGAAAATCAGGACCGAAACAGTCGGCTGTATTGACGTTCATGGGCCATGCTCGCCAATGACAGTCCAAAAGCGGCGCTGCCAATATGGTGTGGATCAAGTTCTGTAGCGTGCTGCTGGGCTTGTTGCAAAAGGGGCAATAACTCACTGGTCAGGCGTTGAGCAGCCTGCTGGCCCAGCGGCAGGGTTTTCATCAGTACGGCCAACTGGTTTTCCAGCCAACTCCACAACCAGGCGGCCAGCGCATCCTGAGGGCTGATCTGCCAGGCACGAGCGGCCAAAGCCCAGCCCAGCGCCAGATGCGGTTCTTCGGTTTGTGCCAGGAATGCGCGCGCGGGGCGGTCCAGTTCGGGCAGCCCGTTGAGCAATTGCTGCAACGAATAGCCCATCTGGCGGCTTTCCTGATTCAGCTCACGGGTTTCCCGGCTGGCACGGTGTTCGTTGCTCAGTTGCAGTAACTGACACCAGTCATCTTCGGCAGCTGCCGTGCAGTGGGCCAAAAGCAGCGGGGCCTCAAAGCGCGCCAGGTTGAGTAGTAATTGATCGCTTATCCAGCGTGACGCGGTGCTCGGGTCGACAACGACGAGGTTTTCCACCGCCATTTCAAGACCCTGGGAGTAGCTGTAGCCGCCAATCGGCAATTGCGGACTGGCCAGGCGCAACAGCGCCCAGGCGCTGTTCATATACGCACGCCAAACTGGTGCAGTTTCGGTGGGTAGTTGAAATCTTCCTCACCCGCCCGGGAGTGGTGGTGACCGCCGCCATAGGCACCGCTTTCCGGAGAGAAGGGTGCTTCGATGGATTCAGTCGTGGCGCCCAGTTGATCGAGCATGGCCTTCAGCACGTAGTCGTCCAGCAGGCGTAGCCAGCCGTCACCGACTTGCAGCGCTACGTGACGGTTGCCCAAGTGGTAGGCGGCACGAGTCAGTTCGAAAGTGCTGCTGCAGGTCACGTGCATCAGTTGCTCGGGACGGGCGCAGACACGGACGATACGTCCATCTTCAGCTTGAAGGCATTCGCCGTCGTACAGCGGTGGCTGGCCGCGCTCCAGAAAGAGGCCAACATCTTCACCGTCAGCGCTGTAGCAACGCAGGCGGCTTTTGCTGCGTGCCTCGAAATTCAAATGCAGCTCTGCGGCCCATTCGGGTTGAGACTCGATTCTTTTGTGAATCACCAGCATTGGAAGGCATCCAGCTAATTGCGATGCTTCAAATCAGAGCAAGGGGCTTGCCAACAGGGCGCGTTGTGGGAAAAAGCTGACGGAAAAGGCAGGAAAGAGATTTGGGGATGCCATGTAGCGCACTAAATGGGTGCCTTGTTGCACGGTTGCACCAATATGTATCAGGATGGTTCGGAGCTTCCCAGCCCGCGCCAGTGCTTGGCACCGCTAAAAATGAAACGCAATTGGTGGGTGATCTTGGCTTGCGGCTTCAGGTGCGCAGGCAGCGCGTCGCTGGGCGGGTCAATCAATTCGGGAAGCATGGCGAAGACACTTTTGACCACCAGATCAGCGAGGATCGAAAGCGCTGCCGTGTCCAGGTGCTGCCATTTCGGCATGGTGCCCAGGTCAGTCGCAAGGTCGGCACTGATGCCATCGCGCAGTGCGCAGAGCGCCTGTCGCACTTGTCGCGACCCACCGTATTGCTCTCTAGCCAAGAATAGAAATTGCGCCCGCTTGGCTGCGACCACTTCAAGGAAGATTCGCACCGAGGCTTCGATGAGGCCGCCCATGACAAATTCGTTGTGCCTGACCAGGCGCAGGGTTTCCCGAAACGTCTGGCCGACTTCGCTGACCAGTGCCAGACCCAACTGGTCCATATCATCGAAATGGCGGTAGAAACCTGTCGGGACGATGCCTGCGGTGCGCGCCACTTCCCGCAGGCTCAGGCTGCCGAACCCACGCCCACTTTCCATCAGGGTATGGGCAGCGTTGAGCAGGGCATGACGCGTTTGTTGTTTCTGTTCAGCGCGGGGCAGCATGACGATAGACAAATCAGGAATGACAGAGCAGCACTCTAGCAAATGAGCTTTGGCTGCGTCGAAGGGGTTTTAGCCTGGGGCAGTTGACGGGTGATCTGTAGGAGCTGCCGAAGGCTGCGAATCGTTAGGGCCGCAACACTGCTACCGCAGCCTTCTGCAGCTCTCATCAAACAAACTGCGATCTTCCAGATTGAACCCGGTCCTGAATGCGCTCACCGAGGTGGCGAGGCCGGCGAAGGTGGAGTATCAGACAAACCGCTATCGCTGGCCTCGTAACCTCGGTGAGCTCCTACAGATCCAGTGTTTGCTGTGCGACAGCGCTGTGTCTGGAACATAACGCGACCTACTGCAGAACGTCTATTTCGCTTTTTAAACCCGCTGAAACTGCTTGATCAGCTGCGCGTGGCCGTCCTGAGCCAGGGTTTCGTGTACAGCCTGAATATCCAGTTTCACTTCAGCACTAGGCTCGCGTTCGGGCGCGGGAACGGCCCAGACATTGGCTACCAAAAGAGAAAGGGTCAGGCTGAGCCACACATGGCGTTTCATGATATTGGCTCCTCGCAAGAGCTTCCGGGTTGTGTATGGCAGCGATATTACTCCCGGCCTGTCGATATAAAAGTTCGTATTCCTAATGGTGAAAATCAACAATATTGATTGATCCGCCAGCCCTTGTGGGCTGTGGCTTGCAGACATGCGGGGAAGGTAGGCATTGGGTTTTCAGCCCAATGCTGTAATTTGCACATCCGACCAAACCCTCAGGGTTTTTATCAGTCGAAGTTCAAAGTCGACTGCAACAGGCCAGGGCCGACCTGTTGTTATCTGGAGAGTCATGCAATGACGCGCAGCCGTAAAATTTTTGCCTGGACCGGTGCCATTCTGTTTTTGGTGCTGGCCGTATTGGTCATTGTGATCGCCACGTTTGACTGGAACCGCATCAAGCCAACGCTCAACGAAAAAGTCAGTGAAGCGCTGCACCGGCCCTTTGCAATCAACGGCAATCTGGCCGTGATTTGGGGTCGCGAACCGGAAGAGGGCGGTTGGCGTGCCTGGGTTCCATGGCCGCGTTTTGTTGCTGAAGACCTGAGCCTGGGCAATCCGGAATGGTCGAAAACGCCGCAAATGGTCACGCTCAAGCGCGTTGAGTTTCGCCTTTCACCCTTGCCGTTGATCGTGCAGCACGTCGTGATCCCGCGCATTGACCTGACTGGACCTGACGCAAAGCTTGAACGTCTTGCAGACGGTCGCGCCAACTGGGTGTTTGATTTACCGAAGTCTGACCCTGACGCCAAACCTTCGAGCTGGGTGCTGGATATCGGCGCTATCAAATTCGACAAGGGGCTGGTGAGCTTCAACGATCAGACCCTGAATACTCAGGTGGACCTGGTGATTGATCCGCTGGGTAAACCCATTCCTTTCGGCGACATTGTCGGCAGCGGCGACGCGAAGAAAGCCGAAGAAAAAGGCGTAAGGCCGCAGGACTATGCGTTTGGCGTGACGTTCAAGGGGCAGTACAAAGGCCAGAAGCTTAACGGCAGTGGCAAGCTCGGTGGGCTGTTGGCGCTCAAGGACGCATCCCAGCCGTTTCCGGTACAGGTTGATGCTCACGTCGGGGATACCCATGCAGCGGTTGCGGGCACAGTGACGGATCCGCAGAACCTCGGTGCGCTGGACCTGCGACTCAAGTTGTCGGGCAGCAGTCTGGGTAACCTTTATCCGTTGACCGGCGTGACGCTCCCCGATTCACCGGCTTACTCCACCGATGGCCGACTGATCGCGAAAATTCATGATCCGGCAGGCGCCAACTTTCGCTATGAAGGCTTCAACGGCAAGATCGGCAACAGCGACATTCATGGCGACCTGGGCTTTGTCGCCAGTCAGCCTCGTCCGAAGCTGACCGGGGCGCTGATTTCCAATCAGTTGCTGTTTACGGATCTGGCTCCATTGATTGGGGCGGACTCCAATGCGGCCCAGAAAAAACGCGGCGGCGACAGCAAGCAACCGTCTGGCAAAGTCCTGCCCGTCGAGGAGTTCCAGACCGACCGCTGGCGAGCCATGGACGCCGATGTCGAGTTCACCGGCAAGCGCATTGTGCAAAGCCCGGACCTTCCTTTTTCCGATTTGTACACCCATGTGATGCTCAATGACGGCCAATTGAGCTTGCAGCCGCTGCGCTTTGGCGTGGCTGGCGGCAAACTGGATGCTGACATTCGACTGGATGGCCGCAGCACGCCTTTGCAGGGCCGGGCAAAGCTTTCGGCGCGTAACCTCAAGCTCAAGCAACTGTTCCCGACGTTTGAACCGATGAAGACCAGTTTTGGTGAATTGGCTGGCGACGCAGACATCAGCGGCAAGGGTAATTCAGTTGCTGCGCTGCTGGGTACGGCCAATGGCGACTTGAAGATGCTGGTTAACGATGGGGCCATCAGCCGCAGCCTGATGGAGATCGCCGGGCTCAACGTGGGTAATTATGTGGTGGGCAAGTTGTTCGGCGATCAGGACGTGAAGATCAATTGCGCGGCGTCTGATGTGGGCATCAAGGACGGTCTGGCGACGCCTCGTCTGTTTGTGTTCGATACCGAGAACGCGATCATCTTTATTGACGGCACGGCCAACTTCAAAACCGAGCAACTGGATTTGAGCGTCAAGCCCGAGTCAAAAGGCTTCCGCGTATTCTCGTTGCGCTCCCCTCTTTATGTACGCGGGCCGTTCGCCAAACCGAATGCGGGCGTGCAGTCCGGGCCCTTGCTGTTGCGCGGAGCAGGGATGGTATTACTGGGGGCCGCAATCGGACCGGCCGCAGGTTTGCTGGCCCTTGTTGCGCCGAGCAGCGGTGAGGAGCCCAACCAGTGCGCACCGTTGCTGGAGCAGATGAGATCGGGCAAAGCGCCGAAGACGGTGCAGTAAAACCCGGAGCGCCTCTCTGTACGGGCCGGGCTCGCTCGCGAAGCAGTCACTGCGGTGCTTCAGGTAGCCCGGCTCCTATCAGGCAAATTCCAATCCTTTGAATTGGAATGCATGTTCTGTAGGAGCTGCCGAAGGCTGCGAAGCATTGATCCTGATGCTCCGCAATCGCAGCCTTCGGCAGCTCCTACAGGTTCCATGTTTGCCGCGAGACGGCGAGGTTGGCAGACACAAAAAAGCCAGGACCGAGTCCTGGCTTTTACATCACCACTCACCCGTTACAGATCGTTGAGGATGTCCGCCATGTCATCAGCGTGTTCTTCTTCCTGAGCCAGAATGGTCTCGAAGATACGGCGAGTGGTCGGGTCATCTTCGCCGATGTACTTGATGATCTCGCTGTAACTGTCGATGGCAATACGCTCAGCCACCAGGTCTTCATAGACCATTTCTTTCAGGGTGGTGCCTGCCACGTACTGAGCGTGGGAGTTCTTCGACAACAGGTCCGGGTTGAATTCCGGCTCGCCACCCAGTTGCACGATGCGCTCGGCCAGTAGATCGGCGTGTTCGGCTTCCTGTTGCGCATGCTCAAGGAACTCGGCGGCTGCCACGCTGGCTTTCAGGCCGGTCGCCATATAGTAGTGGCGCTTGTAGCGCAGCACGCATACCAGCTCGGTCGCCAGTGATTCGTTCAGCAGACGCAGTACCGTTTCACGATCGGCGCTGTAGCCTTCGGTGACCGCACCGTTTTCCACGTTATGACGCGCGCGCTCGCGCAGCGTGCTCACATCTGACAATTGCTGGGCTTGATTCATGGTTTATCTCCAAAGCTAATCCGGTATCCGTCTCGCTCTTGATGCGCCAGTCTTCTACTGCGGTGACGGGCGCCCGGCATGATCGGTAATAGGTGTGAGTGGTCCGCGTCGGCAAAAGTTTTATTCTTTTGTGCCACCGGTTGATGAAAGAAATATTAGGAAACGACTACTGCACGCTGCGGTCCCAACCTTGAGACGAAAATATATGGAGATACACAATGCTCAAGTTCCTCGGCAGCACCATCGGCATCATCTTCCTGATCGGCCTGATTGTGGTCATCGCCCTGTTCAAGCTGGTTTTCTAAGCTCGTAAGGCTGCACTGACAGAACCGCCGCCCAATAAAAAGCCCGATGCATGCATCGGGCTTTTTTGCGTCTCAACGAGCGTATTACATGGCGCGTTCGTTGGCTTCGCGTTGCTCGCAGGTCATGAAACCCTTGTTATCCACGCGACCGTTGGCGTTGAAGCTGACGTGGTAAACCTGTTCGTGGCCGTCTTTGTTCATCACATAGTTATTGCAAACACCCGGGTGAACCTTGCGTTGTACGCGAGTCGACGGCGTGCCGCCGATGGTCAGCACTTGTTGCTCGGTCATGCCGTCTTCGACTTGCTTGACCAGAGGTTCATTGCGATAGGTCACGTAGTCCACCGGGTTTTGCACAGTGGTGTTGGCGCAACCGCTGACTGCGGCGATAACGAATGCTGCTGCGAGGCTCTTCTTGATCATGACAACCACTCCAATGACTGAGCCATTGTTGGCCCGTTGCAGCTTGGAGCTGTGGAGGTGCGCGAGAGTTCGATTATTTGATGGCCTTTGAACACTATCGATTACCACGCAGCGGATTGTCGGGCAGTTAAGCCTTGCTGCGCCTGCGTTTGAGTCAATTACCGCTATGGTTCAGTCATGCCCGGTTGATCGCTCGCAAGGAGGCTTCGTCATGAGTCAGGAACAAGCGACTCGTTACCCGCTGGTGCTGGTCCCCGGTTTACTGGGCTTTGTGCGGCTGGTGATCTATCCGTATTGGTACGGCATCGTTCGGGCACTGCGCCGTGGGGGCGCTACCGTAACGCCGGTGATGGTATCGGCGGTCAACTCCTCGGAAGTGCGCGGCGAGCAATTGATCGCCCTGATCGTCGAAATGCTGGCAAAGACCGGTGCCGGAAAGGTCAATCTGATCGGCCACAGCCAGGGCGCGCTGACTATCCGGTATGTGGCTGCAAAGCGCCCGGATCTTGTTGCGTCGGTTACCTCGGTCGCCGGGCCTAATCACGGATCCGAGCTGGCTGATTTCCTCGAGCGCAATTTTCCCGAGCGAACCCTGCGCGGCTGGCTGCTCAACACACTGTTGCGCGCCATGGTGTGGGTCATGGCGATGCTGGACACCGGCTATCGCGGCACACGGCTGCCGACTGATGTCACGGCATCGCACAAGTCCCTGACCAGCGCAGGTGTGGCTTTATTCAACCGCCAATACCCTCAGGGACTACCGGCTACCTGGGGCGGACAGGGGGAGGAATTGGTTAACGGCGTGCGTTATTACTCATGGTCCGGCACCTTGCAGCCAGGGCTCAGTGACAGCGGTCGTAATCGTCTGGATGGCACTAATGTGACCTGTCGAATATTCGCTCGCACGTTCACAAAAGAGCGCGGTCAATGTGATGGCATGGTCGGGAAATTCAGTTCTCACCTCGGAACCGTCATCGGTGATGACTACCCTCTCGATCACTTCGACATCGTCAACCAGACCTTTGGGCTGGTGGGCAAAGGTGCCGACCCTGTGAAGCTGTTTGTTGAGCACGCCGCACGCCTCAAGGCTGCGGGCCTTTAGTTGTTTTGAGTCGTTGTTCGTAGTTTGCCGCCCGAGCGGGCCGGTATTGGAGTGATGCAATGAGCGATAAAGAACACTATGAAATCGAGTACACCCTGGCGGGTGAGCATCATGTGGATGTGATCGAGGATCTGGATGTGCCCATCATCGAGGTGGTTCATGAGCTGGCGCAGAAGCATCACGTCGCGCTGGACGACGATCTTCACCACTCGACGGCTGTCGATCTGACAACGCCGCACGCGTCGGGCATTACTGATGTGTCTATTCACAGCGTCGAAGAAGAGGATCTGCAGGTCCATATCGACGTAGATACGCGCATCACAGGGTAGAGCAGGCAGGATCGCGCAGCAGGTTCTTTGGCTACACTCGAAGCAGGCCACGCAGGTCAGCATGGCCACTGCGGAGAGAAGAACAATGAGAATGCTGCGCGTCCCGTTATTGCTGGTGGGGCTGTTGCTGTGCACCCACGGTTATGCCGCCACTGCACAACAGAACAAGATGACAAGTTGTAATGCCGATGCCTCTGCCCAGTCACTCAAGGGCGATGAGCGCAAGGCGTTCATGAGCACGTGCTTGAAGGCTTCGCCGCCGCAAACCCAGCAGGACAAGATGAAAACCTGTAATGCTACTGCGACCACTCAGGCG
This sequence comes from Pseudomonas maioricensis, assembly GCF_022790535.1. Classification (GTDB taxonomy): domain Bacteria; phylum Pseudomonadota; class Gammaproteobacteria; order Pseudomonadales; family Pseudomonadaceae; genus Aquipseudomonas; species Aquipseudomonas maioricensis. Next base: position 342,531 of record NZ_LOHG01000003.1, on the reverse strand, counting down.
CTCAAGGGCGATGCCCGCAAGACCTTCATGAGCGATTGTCTCAAGAAGAAATAATTTTTCAGAGCCGGTTTCGGCGCCCTATGTCACGCCATTGAGCGCCCCGAAACCTTTAATTCCGGTGTCTGATGCAGGTCAGTCCTACATCAGTGTGTAAGTCGTTTCCGTTGGGCTCGTCTGATCACTGGTCCTTAGCTCAGAACGCTGGCAGACTGCCTGCCTCTTTGCGCCGTTCGTCTTGAGGCTATATGCCAACGTTTTCCTCGCGACAAGTCTTGTTGGCCAGCTGGATTCTGATATTTGGCGGTCTGTTGATGGTTCTGCCGTTCAAACTGCTGCCTAGCCTGTTGGCGGGGTTGCTGGTTTATGAACTGGTCAACATGCTGACGCCCAAGCTGCAAAGGTTGATTGCCGGGGAACGGGCGCGCTGGCTTGCTGTAGCGCTGCTGGGCACTTTGGTGGTCAGCGTATTGGCGCTGATTTTTGCGGGGGCTTTCAGCTTTGTTCTTCATGAAGCTGAGAATCCTGGCGCATCCCTCGATAAGTTCATGATCCTGGTGGATCGTGCCCGCGGTCAGTTACCACCTTTCGTCGACAGTTACTTGCCCGCCAGTGCCGCCGAGTTCCGGGTATCGCTGGGCGAGTGGATACAGAAACACGTGGGTGAGCTGCAGTTGATTGGCAAAGGGGCGGCGCACATGTTCGTCACCATGCTGATCGGCATGGTGCTGGGGGCGATCATCGCCTTGCAGCGGATATCCGATGTGCATACCCGCAAGCCCCTGGCGGCAGCCCTGTTTGATCGTCTGAGCCTGTTGAGCAAGGCGTTCCGTAACATCGTCTTTGCCCAGATCAAAATCTCCCTGCTGAACACCGCGTTCACATCGGTGTTCCTGGTTATCGTCCTGCCGCTGTGCGGGATTCATCTGCCGCTGACCAAAACCCTGATCATCATGACCTTCCTGCTCGGCCTGCTGCCGGTGGTGGGTAACCTGATGTCCAATACCTTGATCTTCATCGTCGGCATGTCGATATCGATCTGGGTCGCCTTGGCGGCGTTGGGTTACCTGATCGTGATCCACAAGGTCGAGTACTTCCTGAACGCGAGGATCGTCGGCGGGCAAATCAATGCCAAATCGTGGGAATTGCTGCTGGCGATGCTGATATTCGAAGCCGCGTTCGGCCTGCCGGGTGTTGTGGCAGGGCCGATTTACTACGCGTACCTGAAGAGCGAGTTGCAGCGCGAAGGGTTGGTGTAAGAGAGCAGCAGCTGAATCTGTAGGAGCGAGCTTGCTCGCGATTGGATCTGACAGGCGACTAATGTGTCGACTGATCTGGCGCTATCGCGAGCAAGCCCGCTCCTACAGAAGATTTTCCGTGGTTTTTAGCCATACCGCTTCTTGGCCTCAATAGCCAACCCGCTGCCGATGCTGCCGAAGATGTTCCCTTCAACATGCCGGGCGTTGGGCAGCATGGCCGAGACGCTGTTGCGCAGGGCCGGGATGCCGCTTGAACCGCCGGTGAAGAACACCGTGTTGACCTGATCAACCCCCGCACCCGCCTTGAGCAGCAATTCGGTCACGCTGTTACGCACGCGTTCAAGTTGCGAATCAATGGCGGCTTCGAACATCGCCCGACTCAGATCCACACTCAGACCCGGTTCGATACGGTCCATCGGCAAATGACGGCTTTCGCTGTGAGTCAGTTGGATCTTTGTTTCTTCAACTTCCATGGCCAGCCAATGCCCGGCGCGTTGTTCAATCAGCTTGAACAGGCGGTCGATGCCTTGAGTGTCCTCGATGTCATAACGCATGCTACCCAGGGCGAGCTGAGACTTCTGCGAGTAGACCGAGTTGATGGTGTGCCACGTCGCCAGATTCATGTGATGGCTGGTCGGCATGTACGCCTGGCTTTTCATCCGGCTGCCGTAGCCGAACAGCGGCATGACACCTTGAATGCTTAGTTGCTTGTCGAAGTCTGTACCGCCGATGTGCACACCGCCTGTTGCGAGGATGTCTTCGTGGCGGTCATCGTAGAAGCGGCGATCAGGTGACAGACGCACCAGAGAGAAGTCCGAAGTACCACCGCCGATGTCGACAATCAGTACCAGCTCTTCTTTGGTAATCGTGGATTCATAGTCGAACGCTGCGGCAATCGGCTCGTACTGGAAGGACACTTCCTTGAAACCGATCTTGCGTGCAACTTCGGCCAGGGTGTCTTCGGCTTCCTGATCAGCGGTAATGTCGTCATCGACAAAATGCACCGGGCGACCCAGCACCACTTCTTCGAATTCACGACCGGCGTTGGCTTCGGCGCGTTTCTTCAATTCGCCGATGAACAGCGCCAGCAGATCCTTGAACGGCATGGCCGTGCCCAGCACGCTGGTGTCGTGCTTGATCAGCTTGGAACCCAGCAGGCTCTTCAGCGAGCGCATCAGCCGACCTTCGTAGCCTTCCAGGTACTCGTGCAGCGCCAGACGGCCATAGACCGGGCGGCGCTCTTCCATATTGAAGAACACCACCGAAGGCAGGGTAATCTTGTCGTCCTCCAGCGCGATCAGCGATTCCATGCCGGGGCGCAGCCAGCCGACGGTGGAATTGGACGTGCCAAAGTCGATGCCGCAGGCACGGGCCGGGGATTGGTCATTCATGTCTTTTACGTTCCAGTCAAAAAACGGCCGCGCAGTGTATGTCAGTGCACGACGGATGCGTAGGGCGAAACATCGGTTAAATGTAGATAACTGTATTTGTCGGCCTGACTTGAACTGGCCGACACGACCCCCAATCTTCTGGGAATTGTCGGCACACCAGGCCGTCGAACGTTTCAAGCATCAAGCTGACGGGTTCGGCGGCCGATACATCTCAACGTATTAGATTCAGATACCTCAAAATAGAGGATGCTGTGCCGCTGTATCAGCGCAGCACGGCATAACCGGGGAAACGCATTAGATGGACTTCAAAGACTATTACAAGATTCTTGCGGTGGATCCGACTGCGGATGAGAAGGCGATCAAGGTCGCTTACCGCAAGTTGGCCCGCAAGTATCACCCTGACGTCAGCAAAGAGGCTGGCGCAGAAGATAAATTCAAAGAAGCGAGCGAAGCCTACGAGGTGCTGAGCAGCCCTGAAAAGCGCGCCGAATACGACGATATCCGCAAATACGGTCAGCAGGGCCGACCCTTCCAGGCCCCGCCGGGCTGGCAGAGTCGTGCCGGTGCGGGCGGGTTTGGCGGTGCCGATAACGGTGACTTCTCAGACTTTTTCAGCTCGATCTTTGGTGGCCGGGCACAGCAGCAGGGCGGCCGCTCGCGCAACCCTGGTCGCAAGGGGCAAGACGTCGAAATGGAACTGGCAATCTTCCTGGAGGAGACGCTGTCGGCCGAATCCAAGCAGGTCAGCTTCAAGGTGCCGCAACACAATGCAGCGGGCCAGCGTGTGGCTGATGCCACCAAGACACTGAATGTGAAAATCCCTGCCGGGGTCACCGACGGCGAGCGTATTCGCCTCAAGGGGCAGGGCGCGCCGGGCGTTGCAGGCGGTGAGAGCGGTGATCTGTACCTGATCATTCGCCTCGCGCCGCATCCGAAGTTCGAGGTTGAGGGCCACGACCTGATCATCACTGTCCCCGTTGCTCCATGGGAAGCTGCGCTGGGTGCGAAAGTCGCTGTGCCGACCCTGACCGGCAAGATCAACCTGACGATTCGCCCTGACAGCCAGAATGGTCAGCGTCTGCGGATCAAGGGCAATGGTCTGCTGAACAAGCAGGGCCAGCGGGGTGATCTGCTGGCCCAGGTCAAAGTGGTGATGCCCAGGTCCAGCGATGAGGCTACCCAGGAACTGTGGAAAAAACTGGCCGACAAGGCCGCGTTCGATCCGCGGGCGCAGTGGTGAGTTAAGCTCCGGCTGCGGCCGCTCCCATTAATGCGGTTTTTATGTGGGAGCCGGGCTTGCCCGCGATAAGATCAACGCGATTTGACTGACATACGCGGCGGCATTATCGTCGGAATGCCGCCCAGACCAAGCCCGGCTCCCACATGAGATTGCATCCATCCAGTCAGCTAAACGCTTTTCGGCAACACCACGGTAAATGTCGTCCCGTCACCTACGTTTGACGTCACGGTAATACTGCCGCCGTGGGCGTTGACCACTTCCTTGACGATGAACAGGCCCAGGCCCAGGCTGGTGGATCGGCCGCTGGGCGTGGAGCCTTCGCTGATAGCACGTACCAATGGGTCGAAGATGCTGCCGATGGCGTCTTCGGAAATGGGGTCACCGAGGTTGTGCACGATCAACTGCACATGATCCTGCTCACCGCTGACTTTGACGTTGACCTCTTCCTCTCCCTTGCCATGCTGCAGAGCATTGCCGATCAGGTTCTGCAATAACTGGTCGATACGTCCGCGGTCCCAATGACCAACAGTGTCGCCTTCTACGACCAGATGAGGGTGCGAGTCCGGGCGACCGGCACAGGCCTCATCAATGGCCTCGCGGCAGGCGTTGCCCAAGTCCATGGCGCTTCGTTCAACCGGCAGGCTGGCGCCGAGGCGGCTGCGCACGAATTCCAGCAAATCGCTGACCATCGCGCCCATATGCCGGGTGCTGCTCTTGATCCGCGAAACGTAGCTCTGGGACTTGGCATCCAGTTCTTTTCTATGCTCAAGCAGGTCGGCAGACATGACCACCGCTTGCAGAGGCGCCCGCAGGTCATGACCCAGAATGGCCAGGAAAATATCTCGCGAACGTGCCACCTGCTCGGCATACGCTGCGGTGGACTCGGCCAATGCTTCATCGATGGCTTCGTTGAAGCGGATCATGTCAGTGAAGTAAGCCAGGTCCGGGGTTTTCAGGCTTTCGACCCACAAGCGGATGACGCTGGCACGCAGATGTCGGAATTCGGAAGTCATCTGTACCAGATCAAAGCCGACCATATGCCGCAGCTCCCCGTGGCTGGCTGCGGCCTGATCCAGGCTTGGGGTCTTCTGCAGGTCGGCGCCTCTGGACTTCGCTGTTTGCTCGCTTTTGGTCTGCGAGGTATTCATGTCCCGTGCTGCGGCCAGCAGAATTGCCTTGGCGTGATCACGCAACTCGACACTGTTCATGGTATCGGCGGCAGGCTTGATGGTTTTGGCGAAGCTTTCCCACTCGTCGACGATACGGTCCACATGAGCAACGATGAATTCGGAGAGGCGCATGTGTAGTTACCCGGATGCGAAGGCTGAAGTGAGAGGGCGCATATTACCGCCTTTGTATGACCGGTATCGAGTTTTGGCCTGAGGCGGTTGTCATTTCTGACGGTGCGTGCGGACACGGGCTAGGCTTAGCTTGATCACAGGGACTATTTGGCAGGAGCGCCATCATGTTAACAACCCGTTTCACGGCCTTTGTCGAACAACAGATCAATCTGGCTGAATTAAAACTACACACCGGCAAGAGCGCGAGGCTGGATGATGTGGCTTTTGGAAAACTGGGTTTTTATCTCGCGTTGCGGCGAGTTCTGGACGGGACCAGTACATCCGAGGATCTGGGGTTGGTGGAAGCCGTCAACGACACCTTGCAAGCGTTGAGTCTGCTCGACGGCGACGAGACTTTTCTATCAGGCATCAGGCATGACGTTGCCGGAAAAGGACAAAGGCAGCCTTAGCTGCCTTTGTTTGCACGCGTACAGGATCAGAACAGAAAGTACCGCTGCGCCATCGGCAAGACATCTGCCGGCTCGCACCACAGCAGCACACCATCGGCCTTGACCTGGTAGGTCTGCGGATCGACATCGATGTTGGGCAGGTAATCGTTGTGGATCAGGTCTTTCTTCTGCACGCTGCGGCAGCCCTTGACCACACCGATGGCCTTCTTCAACCCTAAGGACTCCGGAACGCCCGCATCGAAGGCCGCCTGGCTGATGAATGTCAGGCTAGTGGCGTGTAGCGAGCTGCCATAGCTGGCGAACATCGGGCGATAGTGCACGGGCTGCGGCGTCGGGATCGACGCGTTGGCGTCGCCCATCAAGCTCGCGGCAATCGCACCGCCTTTGAGGATCAGGGTCGGTTTGACGCCGAAGAAAGCAGGGCGCCACAGTACCAGGTCAGCCCATTTGCCCACTTCCACGGAGCCGACTTCATGGCTGATGCCGTGGGTTATCGCCGGGTTGATGGTGTATTTGGCGATGTAACGTTTGGCGCGAAAATTATCGTTACCCTCGCCGTCGCCAGGCAGCGGACCGCGTTGGCGCTTCATCTTGTCGGCGGTTTGCCAGGTACGCATGATCACCTCGCCAACCCGGCCCATGGCCTGACTGTCGGAGCTGAGCATCGAGAACGCGCCGAGATCATGCAGGATGTCTTCGGCGGCAATGGTTTCCCGGCGAATACGGCTTTCGGCAAAGGCCACGTCTTCGGCGATGCTTGGGTCCAGGTGATGGCAGACCATCAGCATGTCCAGGTGTTCGTCGATGGTGTTGCGAGTGAACGGCCGGGTAGGGTTGGTCGAGCTGGGCAAGACGTTGGGGAAGCCACAGGCCTTGATGATGTCCGGTGCGTGACCGCCACCTGCACCTTCCGTGTGGTAGGTATGGATCGTGCGATTCTTGAACGCCGCCAGTGTCGTTTCGACGAAGCCGGATTCATTCAGAGTGTCGGTGTGGATCGCGACCTGCACGTCGTACTCGTCGGCGACGCTCAGGCAGTTATCGATGGCTGCTGGCGTGGTGCCCCAGTCCTCGTGCAGCTTCAGGCCAATTGCACCGGCTTTGACTTGCTCAACCAGCGGACCGGGCAGGCTGACATTGCCCTTGCCGGTAAAGCCGATGTTCATCGGAAACGAATCTGCCGCTTGAAGCATGCGCGCCATATGCCATGGCCCGGGCGTCACGGTGGTCGCGTTGGTGCCAGTTGCCGGGCCGGTACCGCCGCCGATCATGGTGGTTACGCCGCTCATCAACGCTTCTTCGATCTGCTGCGGGCAGATGAAATGGATGTGCGTGTCGACGCCGCCTGCGGTGAGGATCATGCCTTCACCGGCAATGATTTCGGTGGAGGCGCCGATGGCAATAGTGACGTCTGGCTGGATGTCCGGGTTGCCCGCCTTGCCGATGGCAGCGATGCGACCATCCTTGAGGCCGACGTCGGCTTTGACGATACCCCAGTGGTCGACGATCAAGGCGTTGGTGATCAGCGTGTCGACCACCTCGGCGGCGAGTAACTGGCCTTGCCCCATGCCGTCACGAATAACCTTGCCGCCGCCGAATTTCACTTCTTCGCCATAAGTAGTGAAGTCTTTTTCGACCTCAATCCACAGCTCGGTGTCGGCCAACCGTACCCGGTCGCCCACGGTGGGGCCGAACATGTCGGCATAGGCTTGTCTGGAAATCTTCATGGCGATTCCTTGAATTCAAAAATATGTCTGAGCGCACCCTGACCTGACCTGATCTGTAGGAGTGAGCTTGCTCGCGATAAAGTCGGAACGACTTTCCAGCGGTGGTCTGTTCACCACTTTTGCGACTGCTGCGCAGCCGATCGCGAGCAAGCTCACTCCTACAGGGTTCCGGCTCAGAGCCTACAGATCGCCCATCACTCGCCCGGCGAAGCCGAACACCCGCCGCAGTCCTGCCAGATCCACCAACTCCACATCCCGGGATTGTCCCGGTTCGAAGCGTACGGCGGTGCCGGCCGGGATGTTCAGGCGCATGCCGCGGCTGGCGGCGCGGTCGAACGTCAGGGCGTCGTTGGTTTCAAAAAAATGGAAATGCGAGCCGACCTGAATCGGCCGGTCGCCACTGTTGGCGACGTTCAGGCTGATAGTCCGGCGACCGGCATTGAGCTCGATTTCACCGGGTTGAATCTGGTATTGGCCAGGAATCATGCGGGTTGTCCCAAGGTCTTGAAGTAGATAGCGGTCGGCGTATAACGGCCGTCCGGGCTTTGGCAGTAGTTGGGCAGTTCGCCGACGCGGGTGTAGTCCAGCGAAAGATAGAATGCTTCGGCGGGCGAACCGGCTTCGGTGTCCAGAAACAGCAAACCGCGCTTGAGCTGACGTGCCGCCTGTTCAAGCGCTTGCATCAATTGCAGGCCGAACCCGCGACGCCTAGCGTCCTTGAGTACCATTAATTTCTGTACTTCGGCCCGATTCAGGCCATTGGCTTTCTGACACAGCGCGAGCTGGGCGCTGGCCAGCACCTGCTCATCCTGAACCACGACCCATAACAACAAGCTGCCGTTAGCGACGTCCTCTCTGAGCCCGTCGCACCAGGCGTAAGCCTGCCCGGCGTCCAGATCAGCCATGAAACCCACCGAGGCCCCGTTATGCACGGCGTCCATCAGCAGGGCCGCCAGACCGTTACGGTAGTGGGCGAAGCTTTCGTCGGTAACGCGGCGCAACTGGGCAGGATTCATGATCGCCTCTCAGTGGGATGCAGGAGCTTGCGAGGGTGGAGCGGATGCGCCGGGAGACAAATCCAGTTGCATGAATGTCAGGTCCAGCCAGCGTCCAAATTTGGTCCCCACCTGCGGCATCTGCCCGGTGATGATGAAGCCTAGTCGTTCGTGCAGAGCGATGGAGGCCGCATTACCGCTCTCAATCGCCGCGACCATGATGTGTTTGTCGCACAGGCGAGCGCGGTCTATCAGAGCTTTCATCAGCTTGGGGCCCAAGCCTTGGCCGCGCTGATCGGCGCGCACATAAACCGAATGCTCCACGGTGTGGCGGAAGCCTTCAAAAGGGCGCCAGTCGCCAAACGACGAATACCCCGTGACCTGGCCGTCATCATCAATGGCGACCAGAATCGGATAACCCTGAGTCTGGCGCGCATCGAACCAGGCCTGACGATTGGCCAGATCTACCGGTTGCTCGTTCCAGATCGCGGTGGTGTTGAGCACTGCGTCGGTGTAAATCGCCAGGATGCCCGGCAGATCGGCTGGCAGTGCGTCGCGAATCGAGTTACTCATGATCAGTTCCAGTGTCGTCTAGATAATCAGGCAATTGGCTGATGCACGGTGACCAGTTTGGTGCCGTCCGGGAACGTCGCCTCGACCTGGATTTCAGGAATCATTTCCGGGATGCCTTCCATGACCTGTTCGCGAGTCAGCAGGGTGGTGCCGTAATGCATCAGGTCGGCCACGGTTTGCCCGTCGCGCGCGCCTTCAAGCAGCGCTGCCGAGATATACGCCATGGCTTCGGGGTAGTTGAGCTTCACGCCACGGGCCAGACGCCTTTCGGCTACCAGGCCAGCGGTGAAAATCAGCATCTTGTCTTTTTCGCGTGGGGTCAGGTCCATTGTTCAGTCCATAAAAAACGATGAGTTAGCTGTAGGAGTGACCGGGGTGGCGCACCACCTTGCTCGCGATCGGCTGCGAAGCAGTCGCAAAATAGTGAGCACACGATTGCAGGAAAGTCGTTCCGACTTTATCGCGAGCAAGCTCACTCCTACAGATAAATGGGGGGTCAGGTACTCCAGATTCGTGGCGCCACCGCTTCGCGACCCAACAGCGCCGGGCGCAGCAGTTTCCATATTTCGATCATCCAGGCCCGTGCGTGCAAGGCCTCATCAGCCAGGCAGCGCGCCACCAGTAAACCGGGCAGTTGGGTGAGATCACCGCGTACCAGATTGGGCACCGAGCGGCAGGCCTCAAGCAGTTCGCTATCAATCTCCCCTGTCATGAGCAGAGTGCCGAATACAGTCTTACCGTTCAGACCTATTGGGGAGTCGAGCAAGCCGTCGCCGCCGATGATGCGTTGCCGCTCATGCCACAACAACTTGCCGTCCCGGCGTATATCCAGATGGGCCTGAAAGTGCCCGTTCTCGAAACGCTCGCCGCTCGCCGGTCTGCCCAGCGCCACGACGTCCCAGTAAAACAATCTGGCATTGCCTTGCAGCTCGATACGTGTGGTCAGTTCAGCCTGCGCGTTGCTGAAGACGATGGTTTCCTGCGGCAGCCATTCCAGCGTCGCGCCAGGCGCCACGCTCAGATCAAGTTGCTGATAAGCCGGACCTGCCGCGCGATACCACTTGGCGGCGCCGGGGCTGGTCAACTGCGCCCAGGCATCAGGGCCGACGCTGGCGCTGATGTCCAGGCGGTCGCCACCGGCGATGCCGCCGGGTGGATGAACAATAATGTGCTGGCAAACTTCCGGGCCTTCGGCGTACAGGTGTTTTTGCACCCGCAGCGGGCCTTTGTGTCGGCGCTGGGTGGGTCGCGTACTGTCGCCAAAACGCCCATAGCCCAGCTCCAGCTCGGCATGCCAGCTGGGTGTGAACAACGCGGTGTGGGCGGGAAGATTCATGTGATCGCTTTCATGCTTCTGGAAAACAGCAGTTCAGGAAGACTGCACCTTAACGGAATACCACTCAGATGGTCACCAGACCACGCACGCCTTCGGCTTCCATATTCTCGCCCCGACCTTGCTGGACGATCTCGCCCCGGGACATCACCAGATACTGATCGGCCAGTTCGGCAGCAAAGTCGTAGAACTGTTCAACCAGCAGAATAGCCATGTCACCTCGTTCCGCGAGCTTCTTGATCACTGCGCCGATTTCCTTGATCACCGACGGTTGAATGCCTTCGGTGGGTTCATCGAGAATCAGCAGGCGAGGACGGCTTGCCAGCGCACGACCAATCGCCAGTTGCTGTTGTTGACCACCCGACAGGTCGCCGCCGCGTCGATGTTTCATCTGCAGCAAAACCGGGAACAGCTCGTAGATGAACGCCGGGACTTCTTTCGCCTCAGAGCCTGGAAAGCGAGAAAGCCCCATCAACAGATTTTCTTCAACGGTCAGCCGCCCGAAAATCTCGCGGCCCTGTGGCACGTAAGCAATCCCGGCGTGCACCCGTTGATGGGGTTTGAAGCCGGTGATCGCTTTGCCTTCCCACTGAACTGCGCCTTCTTTGGCAGGCAGCAGGCCCATGAGCACCTTGAGCAACGTAGTCTTGCCCACGCCGTTACGACCCAGCAGGCACGTCACTTCGCCGACCTTCACATCAAAGGACAGCCCGCGCAGGATGTGGCTACCGCCGTAGTACTGATGAAGCTTTTCGACTTGGAGCATGTTCGTTTCCCAAACAATTTCGGGTTACCTGTAGGAGCTGCCGGAGGCTGCGAAGGCGGTGTGTCAGGTTTATCGCTTTCGCAGCCTTCGGCAGCTCCTACAGGGTTAGCAATTATCTTCCGAGGTAAACCTCGATAACTCGTTCATCCGCCTGCACATCTGCCAGCGAGCCCTCGGCCAATACGCTGCCTTGGTGCAGCACGGTGACGTGGTCGGCAATTGAACCTACAAAGCCCATGTCGTGTTCCACCACCATCAGCGAATGCTTCACTGCCAGGCTCTTGAACAGCTCGGCGGTGAATTCGGTTTCGGCGTCGGTCATGCCTGCGACAGGTTCATCGAGCAGCAGCAATTGAGGGTCCTGGACCAGCAACATGCCGATCTCCAGAAACTGCTTCTGCCCGTGAGACAACAAGCCCGCCGGGCGTTGCATTGAACCGGTCAGGCGAATGGTCTCCAGTACTTCGTCAATGCGATCGCGCTGTTCACCGCTGAGTTTCGCCCGCAGGCTGGCCCATACCGACTTGTCGGTTTTCTGCGCCAGCTCAAGGTTTTCAAACACGCTCAAAGCTTCGAACACGGTGGGCTTCTGAAACTTTCGACCAATGCCCGCTTGAGCAATTTCCACTTCGCTCATCTGTGTCAGGTCGAGGGTTTCACCGAACCAGGCCTTGCCGTGACTTGGACGAGTCTTGCCGGTGATGACGTCCATCAGCGTAGTTTTACCCGCGCCGTTGGGGCCGATGATGCAGCGCAGTTCGCCGACGCTGATGTACAGATTCAGGTCGTTGAGCGCCTTGAAGCCATCGAAACTGACGCTGATGTCTTCCAGTGTCAGGATCGTGCCGTGGCGCGTGTTCAGGCCTTTGCCGACGCTTTGCCCCAGGCCGATTGCATCGCGACTGGTGCCGATATCGGAGTTGGGATCAATAATCGGCTCAAGCATGAACGCTGGTGTCGGAGTGGTTTTCATTGTTCGCCCCTCTTCTTGAGCAAACCGATCACGCCTTTAGGCAGATACAGCGTGACGATGATGAACAGCGCGCCGAGGAAGAACAGCCAGTATTCCGGAAAGGCCACGGTGAACCAGCTCTTCATGCCATTGACCAGACCTGCGCCCAGCAGCGGGCCGATCAGCGTGCCGCGCCCGCCCAGAGCAACCCAGACCGCCGCTTCAATGGAGTTGGTCGGTGACATTTCGCTCGGGTTGATGATGCCGACCTGCGGCACATACAACGCGCCAGCCAAACCACAGAGCACCGCGCTCAGCACCCAGACGAACAGCTTGAAGCCACGCGGATCGTAACCGCAGAACATCAGGCGGTTTTCCGCATCGCGCAGTGCGGTCAGCACCCGGCCGAACTTGCTCTGCGCCAGACGCCAGCCGACATACAGACTCGCCACCAGCAGAATCACCGTCGCCAGAAACAGCGTGGCGCGGGTGCCTTGAGAACTGATGCTGAAGCCCAGAATGCTGCGGAAATTAGTGAAGCCGTTATTACCGCCGAAACCGGTTTCGTTGCGGAAGAACAGCAACATCCCGGCGAAGGTCAATGCCTGGGTCATGATCGAGAAATACACGCCCTTGATCCGCGAGCGGAAGGCGAAGAAGCCGAACACCAGCGCCAGCAACCCAGGCGCCAGTACCACCAGACACATGGCCCACAGGAAGTTGTCGGTGCCTGCCCAATACCATGGCAGTTCGGTCCACGACAGGAATGTCATGAACGCGGGCAGACCGTCCCCGGCCGCTTCGCGCATCAGGTACATGCCCATGGCGTAACCGCCCAGAGCGAAGAACAGCCCGTGCCCCAACGACAGTAAGCCGGCGTAGCCCCAGACCAGATCCAGTGCCAGGGCGACGATGGCGTAGCAGAGGATCTTGCCCACCAGCGTCAGGGTGTAGGCCGAGACCTGAAAGCTGTTATCGGCAGGCAGCAAGGACAACAGTGGCATCGCCAGCAGGATGGCGAGCACAACCACGCCTACAGCCAACGTACCTTTGGGGCCGACCTTTTGAGCAGCAGTGACCATCAATGGTTGGTTCATCAGTCGATCACCCGTCCTTTCAATGCGAAGAGGCCTTGCGGACGTTTCTGGATAAACAGAATGATCAGCGCCAGGATCAGAATCTTGCCCAATACAGCGCCAATTTGCGGTTCGAGAATCTTGTTGGCGATGCCCAGACCGAAGGCCGCCATGACGCTACCGGCCAGTTGCCCGACACCGCCGAGCACCACCACCAGGAACGAATCGATGATGTAGCTCTGGCCCAGATCGGGGCCTACGTTACCGATTTGACTGAGGGCGACGCCGCCCAGGCCTGCAATGCCTGAGCCCAGCCCGAAGGCCATCATGTCGATGCGCCCGGTTGGCACGCCGCAACAGGCGGCCATGTTGCGGTTCTGGGTCACGGCACGCACGTTCAGGCCCAGCCGCGTCTTGTTCAGCAGCAGCCAGGTCAACACCACCACGAACAGTGCAAAGCCGATGATCACGATGCGGTTATACGGCAGCACCAGATTGGGCAGCACCTGGTAACCGCCGGACAGCCACTCAGGGTTGGCCACTTCAACGTTCTGCGCGCCGAAGGCCAGACGCACGGCCTGGATCAGCATCAGGCTGATGCCCCATGTGGCGAGAAGCGTTTCCAGTGGTCGGCCATACAAGTGGCGAATCACTGTGCGCTCCAGCGCCATCCCGATGGCTGCCGTGACGAAAAATGCCACTGGCAAGGCAATCAATGGGTAGTACTCGATGGCGCCCGGCGCATAACGCTGGAACATCAGTTGCACGACATACGTGGAGTAAGCCCCCAGCATCAACATTTCGCCGTGGGCCATGTTGATCACGCCCAGCAAGCCGAATGTGATCGCCAGGCCGAGCGCCGCCAGCAGCAGAATCGAGCCCAGCGACATGCCGCTGAATGCCTGACCGAGTAACTCGCCCACCATGAGTTTGCGTTTGACTTGCGCCAGGCTGGTTTCGGCCGCGATACGCACGCTGGCGTCAGTTTCGACGCCCGGTGCCAGTAAGGTTTCCAGACGCGTGCGGGCCAGCGGATCACCGGTTTCGCCGAGCAGGCGAACGGCCGCCAGACGTACGGTCGGGCTGGAGTCAACCAATTGCAGATTGGCCAGTGCCAATGTCAACGCGTCATGGACATCATCGTCTTTCTCATCGGCCAGACGTACGCTCAAAAAAGGCAACTGCGCAGGGCGCGCCGATTTTTGCAATTGCAGCGCAGCGGCCAGACGCAATTTTGCGTCCTCAGCCAGCAATTGATGGCTGGCCAGCGCGGTATCCACCAAACCACGCAAGCGGTTATTCAGGCGCAGTTTGCGCGGTTCATCAGTCGGCGGAGTGTCCCCGTCGACCGCGACATACTGGTCGCCGGTTTCGATAAAGGCGCGTTTGTTGCCGTCGGCAGCGACGCGTCCTTCCTGCAAGGCATTGATCAGTACAAGGCGTTCCGGAACGGGCTGGGCAGCCCAGCTTTCCAGCAGTTCGGCCTGTTGTGCGGAACTGGCCGCCACGAAATCACCGGCATCGCTGGCGTGCGCCGCCACAGGCAGCAGCAAGGCGAGGGTGAAGATGAAGCGGTACAGAATGTTGGGCATGGCGGGTGTCCTGAAAGGCGTCCAGATCGGGTGGATCTGGTGATCCCTGTAGGAGCTGCCGAAGGCTGCGATTGCGGTGTGTCAGGGGAACCCTATCGCAGCCTTCGGCAGCTCCTACAGAAGATGTGTTCGACCGCACCATAGGGGCGGTCGAACATCCAGCGTGTTAGTTACTCTTCACCGCATGATCCGGCTTCTTGTCGTTGCCCGGGATGTATGGGCTCCATGGCTGGGCGCGGATTGGCTCTTTGGTCTGCCACACAACGTTGAACTGACCGTTGTCTTCGACTTCACCGATCATCACTGGCTTGTGCAGGTGGTGGTTGGTTTTGTCCATGGTCAGGGTGAAACCCGATGGCGCGGCGAAGGTCTGACCCGCCATGGCTTCGCGGACTTTATCCACATCGGTGGACTTCGCTTTCTCCACCGCTTGCGCCCACATGTGGATGCCCACGTAAGTGGCTTCCATCGGGTCGTTGGTCACCGCCTTGTCTGCGCCCGGCAGGTTTTTCTTCTTGGCGTAGGCTTTCCAGTCAGCGACGAACTTGGTGTTAACCGGGTTCTCTACGGACTGGAAGTAGTTCCAGGCGGCCAGGTGGCCCACCAGCGGTTTGGTGTCGATGCCGCGCAGTTCTTCTTCACCTACCGAGAACGCTACAACCGGCACGTCGGTAGCCTTCAGGCCCTGGTTGGCCAGTTCTTTGTAGAACGGCACGTTGGAGTCGCCGTTGACGGTGGAAATCACAGCCGTCTTGCCGCCCGCCGAGAATTTCTTGATGTTGGCAACGATGGTTTGATAGTCAGCATGGCCGAACGGGGTGTAGACCTCTTCGATGTCCTTGTCCGCTACACCCTTGGAGTGCAGGAACGAGCGCAGAATCTTGTTGGTGGTGCGCGGGTAAACGTAGTCGGTACCCAGCAGGAAGTAACGCTTGGCAGCGCCGCCGTCTTCGCTCATCAGGTACTCGACCGCAGGGATCGCCTGCTGGTTTGGCGCTGCGCCGGTGTAGAACACGTTTGGCGACATTTCTTCGCCTTCATACTGAACCGGGTAGAACAGCAGACCGTTGAGCTCTTCGAATACCGGCAGAACGGATTTGCGCGATACCGAGGTCCAGCAACCGAACACTACGGCCACTTTGTCCTGGGTCAGCAACTGACGGCCTTTTTCCGCGAACAGCGGCCAGTTGGATGCCGGGTCGACAACCACGGCTTCCAGCATCTTGCCGTTGACGCCGCCCTTGGCGTTGATTTCGTCAATGGTCATCAACGCCATGTCTTTAAGCGAGGTTTCGGAGATAGCCATGGTGCCGGACAGCGAGTGCAGAATGCCGACCTTGATGGTCTCGGCAGCTTGAACGGTCCATGTAAGGCCCATGGCGGCGATGGACGCGGACAGGGTAAAGGCTTTGATCAGACTGCGACGCTTCATTGGGCTAGCTCCGTTGTTGGTATTCGATGGGGCGCACGAGATAACGCATATCTGATTGCTGTTTAGCAAAGGCTGGGCCAAGGCGCGAAATAGCGCGCCTGAGCGGGAAGTTGTCCTGTTGGACAGGAATGTTGCGCACCAGTGTGGGACTTGTCCTGCACACTGGTGCGTGGCATTGCGCCTTATTGGTGCTTGATCGTCAGAGCATCAGTTCGGTATTGCCGGAATAAAGATCAAACATCTTTTCCGGAATGGCGGCGGGGCTTTTGAAGTAAACGTAGAAACGCTTGCCGACCAAGCGGCTTGCCACCAGTTGCAACGGCGTGGAAGGAGGGATTGCTACGTGGTCTCCCAGAAAGCTGGTGAACAGGTTTTTCTTCGGCACAGACTTGTTGAAAATGACAAATACGGTGCTGTCCTCACTGCTGGTTGCCTCGCGAATGAATCCGTCACGGCTCCACTGCTCGCTGCTCCAGCGGCTGACAGAGGCAGACTGAATACCGTTATCGACGAACACCTGTCCGATCTCAGTCGTCAGTTTTCGTAGCCCCGCGGCGCTGACAAGTGCAGCGCGGTAAGCCCGCCCCTGATATTCGTTGAGGCTATAGAACTCGTTCAGAAAACGAAGGGTCCACGGAGTGCGCACTCTGGCGCGCAGCAGGCTGTTGATGGGCTGCGAGCCGCCTTCACAGTAATCAAGTATTTCGGGCATATCACTGGCATTGGACGTTTGTGCCAAGTGCAGATAGTTACGATTGAATGCCTGTTTGGACACGGTGCTGACCTCGTCCACCGAGTTCGGCCAATCCTTGGTCACATCGCCCAGTTCCCGGTCCGACTGCCTCAATAACAGGCTGCTTATTCTGGCGCGCAGTGTTTCTATTTTGCTCCAGACCCCCGGGCTAGACTCCACCGCATAGGAGCTCTCTCCAATCAGCAAATCAGGATTAGTGGCGTCTACCCGATAGAGTCGACAGTGACCGAACAGCCAGGGCTGGCGTTTGATGAAATATTGTTGGTCACCTATCCGGACCGCGTGGAACTGACCGGCTTGGTAGGGCACAACGGCATCCAGATCTGTGTGTTGCGATGTCTGGCTGGACGACTCCAGATAGCCGATCTGCTCTTCACCTTCGGTGGTGGTGCGTTGTACCAGGGGAGAGGCCGGACGAAGATTTTCGAGCGCAGTGAAGGGTTCTCGATTGGCCACCCATCGACCCAGCGCCGCAGCTCCAAGATATCCGACGGCACAGAGCAATTCGAATGCAGCCCCATGGTAATCACCTTCCCTGAGATGTTGAAAAGCCTCCCAGAGTTTGAACAGACCTATACCCGCCGCCAAGGCAATGAGTACCGGTGATGGAATGAATAGCATTGCAATATTCAGCGCGATGCTGCCAAACAATGCCCCGTGTTTTTTGATCACCTCGGGCCGGAAGTGAAGCTCATGCCTGCGGGTATGCTTGAGGTCATGATGGGTCATGAGGTAATCCTGGCCCTCATCAACGTAGTCAGGTTCGCCAAAAATAAAGCTGGGCAGCTTTGCTGGCGCTTTCAGGTGTTTGTACGTTTCCCTTGCGCGAAAGTGCTTGAGCCATTGCTCGTACTCTTCGGCGCTGCATTCAACCGGGCGACTTTCTTCGGGGAGCTGGCGTAGCAGGTAGCGGGTGAAGTCGGGATGATCCAGAAACTGCTCACGCATGGCCTTCTCGTCGGGATACCAACGAAATACCCGACTGTCCGGGGCATTCAGGGTACAGAGCAGCATCGGCTGATCGGCGGTTGAACCTTGTGGTGCGATGCGCATGACGTCAGGGAGCGGGTGTTGTTCAAGGATCATGAAGTCGAGGTTGATCGTTTTGCCATCGACCTGCTGCCGGGTTTCGACGCAGGGGTTATCAATGATGACCTTCATCCATGCCCTGGCCGCGTCGGGCAGCGGGTCAGCCTGAGCCTGTACCTGATCCATGCGCAGTTGGGCGATGGCGAGGCTTCTCACATTATCGAGCCAGGCTGCCTGATGAGTCCCCTGAGGTTGCGGGCCGTCGGGTATGTCCTTGCACAGATGATGCAACTGGATGATCGATTTACTGTAATCCTGCGCGGCAGCCACCCAGGCCTGCTGGTGCTCATGACTGGCTGTAGACCACCAGTTCGGCATGCCCCTGGCGATCAGGCGATGGTCGTTGCGATCAAGCATCCGCGCATTGTCCAGGTGCGCAGCCTGGGCGAGACGCATCGGCAAGGTTCGCACAAACTCATCTGCGTCCGTCTTCTGAGCTTTTGCCTGGCTTATCAGATAGCTGAAGTCGGCTTGTTGCCTGGCTAATTGTTGATCAAACAGCACCTGCAATACATCGCCTTGTAGCACCGACAACTGCCACGTTGGTGATGGGGTTGGGAACGTAATAACTTTAACCCTTGAAACGGCGCTGAGGTTTTGTATGGTGTCGCCAAAGCGCGCGTTCAGCGAGTTGATCATCGCTGCAATGCTCGTAAAGCCCTCAAGGCCTTGATGTTCAGTACGCAACAAGACCTCACCCAGAGTGCTGTCATCTAATGCGGGGGGAGTCAGGCTATGGGTGTGCGTGAGGATAAACGCCCCGGGTAAAATCTGCGCTTCGCCCTGGCCATCCATCAGCGCCAGTTGAAAGGCCCCGTATTTCTGTACGGTGTCGTCATCGGCAGTGCGTGGCCTGTTGAGTTGATCTTCAAGCATGGCGTGCTGGCTAATAGTCAGCAGGTTTTGCTCGACTGCCGCTTCGGACTCCAGCAGCAATGCTTTTCTGCGCTCGGTGATGAATCGCTCGCGTCGGCTGATGCCCTTGTCCAGACAGGTCCAATAGTTAGCCAGCTGTTGGCGATAGGCAGGCTCAAGTGCGTTGTTGAAATCCTTGTACAAGTCCAGGATGTGCTGGCATTCCAGATGCGCGATTTCATCGCTTTCAGCCACGGTGTTCGCGGCTTTGTAGAAGCCTGTATGGACCGACAGATCGAAACTTGCGCGTCCCAGAGCATGATTGAGGAGTGTGCCTCGAACGGGCTCCGAGTGCCTGAACTGGCGCAGTGAGCGTTCAATGGTGGGATGGCTTTGCACGGGCAGTTGAGTGAAAGGCGGGATAGTCAGGCTTTTCAGCGTGTAGGTCGTCAGCCATGTGTGGTTGATGTCGAGGCTGACGCGAGGGTGATCGCGTTTGAGCAGACGCAGAAATTCCTGTTCGGCGACGGTACGAAAGTCCGGCGGATACGCCGGGCTGCTGGCAGCGTTTGATACAGATTGAGTAGACATGATTCCGTTTCGTTTTGTGAAAGATGCAGCTCACGAAATCGGATTTGGGGGGAGGGTGTCTGTCGGCTGGAGGGCGTTTTTTTGTTGGGGATATTCTGCAACAGCTGTAGGCGTTTAGCGGTTTAAACGCAGGAAATTGCGGCTGTCCATGGCACCGCGCTGTCGCAAAGCAAACACAGGACCTGTAGGAGCTGCCGAAGGCTGCGATGGCGGTATATCCGAAGGAATGCTTCGCAGCCTTCGGCAGCTCCTACAAGGGGCGTGCGCATTCAGTAATATCGAGTCTGCCAGGGGGGTGCCTGTCAGTGACTGTGCGCGGATGCCCCAGGTGGCTGTTTCAGCACTTCAACGGTTACCGTCACATCGCCGGACTTTTCGAAGTGCAGGGTCAACGGGAAGGTTTTACCGTCGGTTAGCGCAGCCTTGTCCTTCAGGTCCAGCAGCATCACGTGATAACCCATTGGCGCGAATACGGCGTCGCCACCCGCAGGGACTTCCACGTTGGGCACCTGCTGCATTTTCATCAGGCCATTGGCGTGCACGTGCTCGTGAAGTTGAGCTGCGCCTGCGATGGGCGTGTCTGCGCTGAGCAATCGGTCTGCGTTCTGGCCATTGTTGTGAATGACAAAATAGGCCGCGACGGTTGGCGCATTGGGCGGCAGCTCCATGGACCAGGGGCTGGCGATATTCAGCTCGGCTGCGCGGTAGTCAGCGGCACTGGCGTAACTCACTGGCAGCATCAACGCCGTCAGCATGAGCAGGTGCTTCAACATTAAACAGACTCCTGTCGATTGAGCTTTCATTTAGCCTGAACAACCTGGCGATGTAAAAAGCCCGGCATGTGGCGCGATGCCGCGCTGTCGCGCAACAAAACATGGGGCCTGTAGGAGTGAGCTTGCTCGCGATTTCAGTATGCCAGTCAATAAATACATCGGCTGTGCTGACGTAATCGCGAGCAAGCTCACTCCTACAGAAAAAGCATTTCAAACCAGATGATTGATTTTTTTTGATAGATGCATTCTATGCTGACCTACGAACGCAACTCCCATGGGCCGGTACATCCGCAGCCTGTGCATCGTCTGGATTGCCACCTTCCCGAATAAATTCGGTCCTACAGGATTGGCATCAGAGCTGAGACTGATGCAGTGCCTCAAGCAGCGCCGCTGCAGAACCAAACTCCCGATCCACCTGCGGCAATTCCGGGCGCTTGAGTATTAACAACGGCACTTTCAGCTCACGGGCTACTTCCAGCTTGGCCTCGGTCGCATCGCCACCGCTGTTTTTGCTGATAAGCACATCAATGCTGCGCCGCTGAAAGAGCGCGCGTTCGTCCTCCAACAGAAACGGACCGCGCGCACCGATGACTTCGCAGCGCTCGTGTCGGGGCAAGTCTCGCAGGGTGTTTTCCAGGGCGCGTAACGTCCAGAACTGATGAGCAGGGATTTCACTCAGATGCTGCAACGGCTCGCGACCCAGTGTGAACAAGGGCCGTTGGAAGGGCTGTAGAGCCAGGATCAGTTCGGCCCAGTCCGCCACTTCGCGCCAATCGTCGCCCGGACCTGGCTGCCAGGCAGGTCGGCGCAAAGCCCAGCAGGGCACACTCGCCAGTTCGGCGGCGCGGGCAGCGTTATGGCTGATTTGCGCGGCGTACGGGTGCGTCGCGTCGATCAGTAAATCGATGCCTTGCCCGGCAATGAATTGCGCCAACCCTTCAGCGCCGCCATAACCGCCGACGCGAACTTCGCAGGTAAGATCCGTTGGCACTCGACCCACTCCAGCCAGGCTGTAGATATGCTGCGGCCCGAGTGTGCGGGCGATGGCTAGCGCGTCGGTAACGCCGCCGAGCAGCAACAGACGGTTCATGAGCTGACCCCGGCAGTGCCGACGATGCCGCCTTGGCGATCAATGGCGAATACTTCAACTTCGACCTGCGCGGGCACCACGCTGCGGGCGAAGTCCAGAGCGTGCTGGCAAACGATGTCGCCCAAGGGCACATTCACTGCCGAACACATCGCCAACGCTTGCTGGCTGGTATTGGCCTCGCGAATGGCCTGTTGCAGAGCCTCGTCGGCACCGCCATCGGCCGCCCAGCGTGCCAGTTGTGGCAGATCAATGCTCGAATGGCGGCTGTGCAGGTCCATGTGCTTTGCAGCCAGTTTGCTGATCTTGCCAAAGCCGCCGCAGATGCTCAGTTTGGCCACCGGTACTCTGCGCAGGTGCTTGAGAACAGCGCCGACGAAGTCGCCCATTTCTATCAGTGCAATGTCTGGCATCTGGTAGACGCGGCGCATGGTGTCTTCGCTGGCGTTGCCGGTGCAGGCGGCGATGTGCAGATAACCGTTGGTTTTGGCGACGTCGATCCCTTGATGGATCGACGCGATATACGCCGCGCAGGAAAACGGCCGGACAATACCGCTGGTGCCTAGAATCGACAGCCCGCCAAGAATGCCCAGGCGTGGATTCATGGTTTTAAGGGCCAACGCTTCGCCACCCTCGACGTTCACCGTAATCTCGAATCCACCGGTGTAACCTTGCTCGTTGGCGAGTGTTTGCAGGTGCTCGATGATCATCATGCGCGGTACGGGATTGATCGCGGGCTCGCCGACTTTCAGCACCAGACCGGGCCGCGTCACGGTGCCAACCCCATGGCCCGCGACGAACTCGACTGTCGGCTTTTCCAGCAGGCGCACGCCGGAAAAAACCAGTGCGCCGTGGGTAACATCAGGGTCATCGCCAGCGTCCTTGATCGTTCCGGCTTCTGCGCCTTGCGCCGTGAGCCGGCAGAACTCCAGACGCATCTGAACCCGTTTGCCTTTGGGCAGGACGATCTCCACCGCATCGTTGACCTCCCCACCCAGTAACAGCCGCGCTGCCGCGAGGCTGGTCGCTGTCGCGCAACTCCCCGTGGTCAGTCCGCTGCGTAGCGGTGCAGGTTGTTCGGCGGTTTCATCACGCATCAGGGTTTGACCACGTCCAGTAAAGTGATGGGCAACGCCTGACGCCACGTGTCGAAATCGCCCAGCGGCTTGGCATGGGCGATATGGATGCGGGTCAACTCACCGCCGTGCAGGTCGCGCCAGGCCATTAAAGTGGATTCGCTTTGCAGGGTGACGGCATTGGCCACCAGACGTCCGCCTGAGCGTAGCTGTTGCCAGCAGGTATCCAGCACACCGGGTCGGGTCACGCCGCCACCAATGAAAATGGCGTCTGGTTGCTCAAGTCCCGCGAGGGCCTGAGGCGCGCTGCCGCGGACCAGTTGCAAGCCCGGCACGCCCAGCGCGTCGCGGTTGAATTCGATCAGTTGCTGACGGCCTTCATCGGCTTCAATGGCCAGCGTCCGGCAGGTGGGATGGGCGCGCATCCATTCGATGCCGATAGAACCGCAGCCCGCCCCGACGTCCCACAACAGCTCGCCGGGCACCGGGGCAAGGCGTGCCAGTGTGATCGCCCGAACATCGCGTTTGGTCAGTTGGCCGTCATGCTCGAAGGCTTCATCGGGCAAACCTGCCAGCGGCGAAAGACGCAAGGCGCTGGCGTCTGCGCGGCAATCGATCGCCACGACGTTCAGCGCGGCAATCTCCGGGTTGGCCCATTCACTTGCCAGACCTTCAACACGACGTTCTGCCGAGCCGCCCAGATGTTCCAGTACGGTCATGTGGCTGGGTCCGAAACCACGTTCACGCAGTAAACCGGCAATCGCTGCCGGGCTGCTGCCGTCATTGCTCAAGACCAGCAGGCGTACACCGTGATGGAATCGGGCATTCAGCGCGGCCAGCGGCCTCGCGACCACGGACAGGGTCACTACGTCCTGCAAAGGCCAGCCCAGCCGGGCAGCGGCCAACGAATAGGAGGAGGGCGCAGGCAGGATCAGCATTTCTTCGACAGCGACGACGCGTGCCAGACTTGCGCCAACGCCAAACAGCATCGGATCACCGCTGGCCAGCACACACACCTCTGCGCCGCGCTGTTCAAGCACCGGGTTAAGCGAGAAGGGGCTGGGCCAGGCGCGGCGTTCAGCTTTGATACAGGGCGGGAGCAACTCCAGCTGACGCGGGCCGCCAAACACCTGATCAGCGCGCAACAGAGCGTGCCGGGCATTCTTGCCCAGGCCTTTGTAGCCGTCTTCACCGATTCCCACGACTGTCAGCCAGGGCGACATTTGCTTACCTCAATCCGATCTTCCGACAGAGCGGCTTTTCATGCCTGCGGACAAAGCAGGCATAATACCGCGCCTGCCAGGCACAAGTGCCTATTCAAACCAATTCATGGTGATCCATTGACCGAGCCGAAGTCCGCTCGCACGCCTGTAACGTCCTTACGCCCCTCGGCCTGTCCGGGGTTGCTGCGTATCGTCCCGGCACTGGATGGCGGAATCTGCCGGATCAAACTGGCGGGCGGTTCGATCAGTGCTGCTCAGGCACATGCCGTGGCTCACGCGGCACAACGTTACGCGCATGGCGTGATCGAAGCCACCAACCGCGCCAACCTGCAGATTCGCGGTATTGGCGACGGGCAGGCGGCATTGATCGACACGCTGCTGGCGGCCGGGCTTGGGCCCAACAACCCCGACAGCGATGATGTGCGCAACCTGATGCTCAGCCCGGTGGCGGGTCTGGACCCGCACATGTTGCTGGACGTGCGACCTTTGACCGCGCAAATCCTGCATGCGCTGGAAGCCAATCCGCGCTTTCATGACCTGTCGCCCAAGTTCGCGCTGTCGCTGGATGGCGGTGAAGCTATGGTGATGCTCGAACATCCCCATGATCTGTGGCTCTCGGCGCTTAACGTGGATGGCAGGCTCATGCTGGGCTTCGGGCTGGCTGGCTGTCCTGCTGATGATTCGCCATTGGCAGCGGTTCCAGCGGAAAACGCACTGGAGCTGGTGCTGGCGGTTCTGGAACTGTTTCTGGACACGGCTCGTCCGGAGCAGGTGCGCATGCGTCATCTGTTGGCCGAGGTGCCTGCGCGGCAACTGCTTCAACGGTTGCAGCAGCGTTTGAGTGTTGAGCTTAGAACTGATCAAAAAATAACCCTGTGGCGTCGTCCAGCCGTCAGCCGTCACCAGCATCTGGGCATTTATCCACAGCAGCAAACCGGCAAAGTAGCCGTTGGCGCTGCTGTTCCATTGGGGCGACTTGACCCGGCGATGCTGAGCGCTGTTGCGCAACTGGCGACTGAGTTTGGCGACGCGACTCTGCGTTTTACGCCTTGGCAAAGCCTGCTATTGCCGAACATTGCAACCGGGCAGGCCGCGCATGTGTTGCTTGCCCTGCAAACGGCCGGTCTGCTGTGTTCCGCGGAACAACCTTTGGCGCAAATCATTGCCTGCACAGGTTCGAGTGACTGCGCCAAGGGCCTGGCCGATACCAAAGCCGATGCACGTTTGCTGGCCGGGCAATTGCAACGCAGTGGCGTCAGCCGCGCAGTGCATCTGTCGGCCTGCAAGCGCTCCTGCGCAGCGGCGCATGTGGCATCGGTGACGTTACTGGCGGTATCCCCGGGCCATTACGACCTTTATTTTCGCGATGCAGTGCAGCCCGGTTTCGGTGCCCTGCAAGCGCGTGACCTCACTATTGAAGCAGCCGGCGCGTTATTGATCGCCGACTCACGGAGCAACACCCATGATTGATTACATCCGCGATGGTCAGGAGATTTATCGCAATTCCTTCTCGATCATTCGCGCTGAGGCGCGCCTGGACACCATCCCTGCCGACCTGGAAAAACTCGCCGTGCGGGTGATCCACGCCTGCGGCATGGTCGAGGTGATCGAGGACCTGCGCTTCTCGGAGGGTGCTGGCAAGGCCGGTCGCGATGCGTTGGCCGCGGGTGCGCCGATCCTCTGTGATGCGCGCATGGTGTCCGAAGGTATTACGCGCACGCGTCTGCCCGCCAACAATCAGATCATCTGCACCCTGCACGATGAAGGCGTGCGGGAAATGGCTCTGGATTTGGGCAATACCCGTTCAGCCGTGGCTTTGGAGCTGTGGCGTCCGCATCTTGAAGGCAGTGTGGTGGTGATCGGCAATGCGCCGACTGCACTGTTCTATCTGCTGGAAATGCTCGACGCCGGCGCGCCGAAACCGGCACTGATCCTCGGTTTCCCGGTGGGCTTCGTCGGTGCCGCCGAATCCAAGGCCATGCTCGCCGCGGATAGTCGTGGCGTGCCGTTTGTGATCATGCAGGGTCGTCGCGGCGGCAGCGCCATGGCGGTGGCAGCGGTCAACGCCCTGGCCACGGAGATCGAATGATGCAGGCACGCGGTCGATTGATTGGCCTGGGCGTCGGCCCCGGCGACCCGGAACTGATTACCGTCAAGGCGTTGCGCCTGCTGCGTGAGTCGCCAGTGGTTGCTTACTTCGTCGCCAAGGGCAAGAAGGGCAACGCGTTCGGCATCATCGAAGGTCATTTGCAGGATGCCCAGACGTTAATGCCGCTGGTTTACCCGGTGACGACCGAAGCGTTGCCTGCACCGATGTCCTACGAAAAAGTCATCAGTGATTTCTACGATGAGGCCAGCGTCGACGTGGCCGCCCATCTGGACGCTGGTCGTGACGTGGCGGTGATCTGTGAAGGCGATCCGTTCTTCTACGGTTCCTACATGTATTTGCACGATCGTCTTGCTGATCAATACGAAGCCCAGGTTGTTCCGGGAGTGTGTTCGATGTTGGGTGGCGCTTCGGTGTTAGGCGCGCCATTGGTGTACCGCAATCAGAGCCTGTCGGTACTGTCCGGCGTGCTGCCCCATGAAGAACTCAAGCGCAAACTGGCCGACGCTGATGCTGCGGTGATCATGAAGCTGGGCCGTAACTTCCCGAAAGTCCGTCAGGTTCTGGAAGAGTTGGGGCTGGCCGGGCGGGCGCTGTACGTTGAGCGCGCCACCATGGCTAATCAGAAAATCGTCCCGCTGGATGAAGTGGTGCCGATGTCTTCGCCGTATTTCTCGCTCATTATTGTTCCGGGCGAAAGGTGGCAGGGCTGATGACACAGAACATTCCAGCCATTGTGATTCTGGGCAATGGCAGCCTGGCGACCGCCCGACGCATTCAGCAGTTGTATCCGGAATCACTGGTTTACGGCCTGATTGATCGTGTACAGGGCGCCGACAAAAGCTACAGCGAATTTGGCACGACCTTGCGTCAGTTCTATCAACAGAACACGCCAATTATTGCCCTGTGTGCCGCAGGTATCGTGATTCGTACCCTCGCACCGCTGCTGCTGGAAAAGGGCGCGGAGCCTGCTGTGCTGGCGATTGCTGAAGACGGCAGCGCGGTTGTGCCGTTGCTGGGGGGGCTTGGCGGAGTCAATGTCATGGCTCGGGAGATCGCCGCAGGTCTGGGTATCGCGCCTGCGATCACCACCAGCGGTGAGCTGCGTTTCGGGACCTGCCTGCTCAATCCGCCCAGTGGCTATGCACTGGGCGACCTTGAGCTGGGCAAGCGCTTCGTGTCCGATTTGCTGTCAGGTGAAAGCGTGCGCATCGAAGGTGCTGCGCCCTGGTTGAGCAAAGCGCAGTTACCGGAGGACGAACACGCGCAGTTGGCGATCCATGTGAGCTGTGCCGAGCGCGAGCCGTCGGCCAATGAGTTGCTGATCTACCCGCGTTGTGTCGCGGTGGCTGTTACGGCGATATCTGCCGATCTGGCCGTCAATATTCGAGCGGCGCTGCACGATGCGGGCATCGCCGTTCAATCGCTGGCCTGTCTGTTGGCGGCTGATTTGCAAATGGCTGATCCACTCTTGCATCAAGCTGCCCGGGAGCTGGATGTCGTGCTGCGTTTTGTTCCCGCGGCATCGGCGCTCGATATGGCTGCCCGGGCTGTGCCGCAACTGCTGCCGCCTATCGATAGGCACGACGGATTGGCGGTTGCTGTTGCACCTCATCCGCTGGACGTTCAGCAGATCGGTAAAGGGCGCGGCAGGCTTGCGGTCATCGGGCTGGGCCCCGGAGCCGCTGAACTGATGGTGCCAGCGGTGAAGGCTGAGCTGGCTCGGGCCAACGATGTACTGGGTTATGAAACCTACGTGCGCATGGCCGGGCCGTTTCGCGCCGATCAGGTCATGCACTGCACTGATAACCGCGAAGAAATGCAGCGCGCACGACACGCTTTCGAACTGGCGGCCTCCGGGCGCTCAGTGGTGGTCGTTTCATCTGGCGACCCAGGTGTGTTCGCGATGGCCGCAGCGGTGCTGGAAGCCCTGCATGAATCAACCAACCTGGATTGGCATAACGTCGAGCTGGAAATCCTTCCAGGGGTCTCCGCGTCGCTGGCGACCGCCGCACAGGCTGGCGCGCCATTGGGTCACGACTTCTGCGTGATGTCGCTGTCGGACAACCTCAAGCCCTGGGACATTATCGAAAAGCGTCTGGACCTCGCCTCTCAGGCCGATCTGGCGCTGGCTTTCTACAACCCGATCTCCCGTTCTCGCCCATGGCAACTGGGGCGAGCGCTTGAAATCGTTCGCCAGCACCGCACTCCTGAAACGCCTGTGACGCTGGGGCGTGACATCGGTCGACCGGGGCAGACCTTGCGCATCATTACGCTGGGCGAACTGACACCCGAGCAGGTAGACATGCGCACGATGGTGTTGATCGGTTCATCGACGACCTGCACGTTTGCACGCGCCGAGGGTGGCCAGTGGGTCTACACGCCGCGATGGTATGGGGATAAACCCGCAGGCTAAGACGCTGGAGATCGGGCAGCCTCCTGTGGTGCTTCAAGCACACAGCGAGGCTGGCGATTTTACCGTTCAGTATGGCGACTGTCCCAAGTCCTTCAGTTATTAAATACTTGTGGGAAATAAGACTTTTATAAAGGCCTTTTAGAAACTGCTCTGTCCGAAAGTTCTTTGTTTGAAGTAATCCCTCTGGTTAGAGCGCGTCAAGTGTCTGAGGCGGGTAGCCAATAAATAATTTGTCATGGGTCATGACTTGTCATCGCTCATATTCTTGCCTAGAGTGAATGTGTGACGCCGATCTAATCTTGCTCAAGAATAAAAATAATAAGAAAGGCTGTCGTCGCTTAATAAAGGCAAGGCACTATTTAGTCGGTCTGATTTTAATGTGCTGATCAAGCACTGAGCACACGCTCGTGGACGAGTTGTTAATTAAAGGGAATTTCCAATGAACGATGCATTAGATTTTTATGAAACGTCTCCTGGGCGGATGAGTTTTGTCAGGGACCTGGATCTGGATACCCCTTCGTTGTTCGAGCGACGCAATCCTCTTAGCCGTGCCCGCATGGCGCTGGGGCAAGAGCTGGACCCGAAGAACGATGAGGGTGCGGTAGTTGCCAATACCATTTTGGGTTTTGTCGCCGGAATGTCGCGAGAAAACAAGGACGCCGTTAAAAAGACGGTGTTGCTTGCAGTGCTTGTTGCCGACAAACATTTTGGCAATGCACGGGGCGGAGAAAACTGGTTCAACAAATTTTACAGTGTGATGAATGCTTTGGGCTGGGTCCCGGAGCATTGGGATTACGCGCAATACCGGACCAGTGATCAGCGTTTCTCGATGGAACAGGTCGGCTTGAAAATCCTGGGCTCTGCCATTGCGACCATTGCAGGCGCTGGCCCCGCTGCACTGGTGTTGGCAAAAATCGCGAAGGATGCGATCGAAGCGCTCCAGGTCAGTAATGAGCCCGTGGAGCTGTTTAAAAGGCACACTCGGGATTACGACAAAGGAAATTTCTGTATTGGTTCGTGTATTGAGTCTCAAGGGGAAGTTTATTTTGCATTGGGCGCAGTAAGGTGCGACGTGCGAATTAACACTGTCGACGTATTGTTCACCGAGTGGCATAACTCGACGATCAATATCTCCCGTGGAGAGGCTGCCTGGCTGCTCGATCAGGAAGAGTACAGTTTCCATCGCGCAGATATTGTTAAAAAGTTGCGTGATAAGGCAGCGCGCGATATTGCCAGCTATCCGATCTGAAGTTTCGGGGAGCGTGAGCTCCCCGTTTTATTTGATTGCCAGGACGAATGCCATGTGTGATGTTGCGCTGGACGCGTATGTTAATGCCCGCGATTTTATAATGTTTGATACGAGGGTTGATCCTGCCGTTAAATCAGATGTTCTTATGTCGACCCTGTATACCCAGTTGGCGGCCGACAACAAAGTATCAACGATGACTGATTGCCCGATGTGGCGGAAAACCTATCTGGACGCGATGACCACCTTTGGTTGGCGGCTACGCGACAGCGATTGTTATAGCCATGCACCAGACGGCGCCGTTGCGCTTAACGTCTGGACACTGATAACGGATGTTTTTGTACAGAAAGGCTTCAACAAGTTACCTGCCCGTGCAGGTGATTTTGTCGCCCTCGCCAGTCCATTGCTCGCAAGCCGCAAGCAGGGAGAACCTTTTGCGCCCCAAATCCATGATGGGGCGGTAGCGTTAGCCAGCGTGCAGTTCCAGGTCAGCTTTGTGTCTGCAGAGCATGTTCTGAACTCGGTACTGGTTTCGTTCAACACGCAGGAGCCCCTGAGCGTCCATCCACTGTTGGAGCCGCTTGATCCGGCGCTTATCGTCGGTGCCATTGACGTTATGTTTTTTTCGGCCGAGCTGCTGGAACTCCACTACGACATGTACCGGGACGCTTTCGACTCTGCCTTGGCCGAGAGAAAGAAGACGCTGACTGTTCGAATCGGGGGTGAGCGATGAGTGAGATGACATCGAGTGTCGTAGTCGCTGGCAGTAACCTTATTTCCTTCATGACAGGGCTCACGCGTGAAGAAAAGAAAGATGTCTCTGATTTGCTGAGGTACGCCGATTACTTTGCCAGCCAGACCTTTGACCGAAGTGAGTTATGGACCAGTTGGATGGAGTACTACCGTAACCGACTGGAGAAATTCAGTACGGTAAAGGCGCGCATTGTAAAAGAGCCCATGGTGATAACCGACGCTGAAGAGCTGGAGCAGATCACCGCCAGCGTCGTAGGGACAACTGGCTCGTCCAGCCTCGCCAGGCTGATGCAACACAGCCTGAGGAAGGTCAGGATCGACAAGGACGCTCGATTGTTTTTTCAGCATGGCCGAGGCAGCGGTCGCCTGCGGACGTTCCAGGTGGTCGGTTGTGAGAAGACGCCTGCTGGTCAGATATTGATCGTGCTGTGCGCCCTACACGCCAATGCGTACACCGAGGTGGATATTCTGGGCCTGTCCGAGCGGATCCAGCGCGACATTGTGCTGCGTATCAGCGGTGGCGTGTATGAGCTGAACCGTGAGCAATATGCGATGCAGCGGGAAAGCATCACTTCGAAACTGAGGTACGTCAGCCGTCTCACAATTCAAGACATCTGAATCAGGTTTTTCAAGGCACCAGATAGCCTCGAACCCCGGTAAAGATGATCTGCGCTGCCAACGCGCAGACAAACAACCCCATCAACCGACTGACGATCTGCAAACCTTGTTCACCCAGGATGCGTTCAATGTTGTTGGCCAGGTACAGCACCACGCCAACAGTCAGGCTGGCTAAAGCAATACTGAAAATAGCAGTCAGCTTGTCATCCCAGTGAGGCTGGCTGACGCCCATCACTAACAGCGCACCAATGGTACCGGGGCCGACAGTGAGCGGAATGGTCAGCGGGACGATGGTCACGTCTTGCTGAACATTGTCGGTCTGTACCGCCGACTTGCCCTGCGCCATTCCCAGTGCAGAAATGAACAGCACGCTGCCCGCGCCGATTCGGAATGCATCAACCGTAATGCCAAATACGCTGAAGATCACACGACCGAACAGGTAGAGCAGCACGCTGGAAATCAGGGTCGCCAGTGCCACTTTCCACGCCAGACGCCGTTGCTCTTTGCGCGAGTGACCACGGGTCAGGCTGATGAAACAGGAGAGGACGAAGAACGGGCTATAAAGCACCAGCATCTTCAGATAAACGCTGAACAACACATGGAGCATGGCTTGGGCTCGGCAGCAGGTAAGACGTGGCGAGTCTATCAGGGCGCAACAGACGTCGCTGTGAAGCAGCAGATCAATTTTGTTGGTAAAGATCACCGGATGATGTCAGTGCGCGAACCTTCTCACGTTGGGCTACCCAGTGCTCCACCAGCTCGCGCAATTGAGACAGCTCCACGGGTTTGGCCATATGCCCGTCCATACCGGCCTGGCGGGCGCGATCCTTGTGTTCAGTCAGGATGTGCGCGGTCAGCGCCACCACGGGTGTACGTACCCGCTGGTTGCCAACTTCCCATGCACGCAGCTGTTCGGTGGCGGAGAAGCCGTCCAGAATCGGCATTTCACAATCCATCAGCACCAGGTCATAGCGCTGGGCTTTCATTGCTCGCAAGGCTTCTTCGCCGTTACTGGCAGTGTCAGGGTTCAGGTTCAGCTTGCCCAGCATGCCGCGAATCACTTTGGTAGAGATGTTGTTATCTTCGGCGACCAGAATACGGAAGTCGCTCGGCACCTTGACCGGTATGTTGTGTATGGGCGTCACCTGGTGCGGCGTCGCCCCCTTGTTCAGTTGAGTGAGCTCGTCCGCCAACGTGGTTTTGAGCGTGTAACCCGCCACCGGCTTGGCCAGAATTCTCTTGATTCCTGCATTGCGCGCGATGATCTTGCTCGGCGCATTGCTGATACCGGTCAGCATGATCAGCAGGATGTCGTGGTTCAGGCTTGGATCTTCCTTGATCTTGGCGGCCAGCTGCATGCCCGTCATGCCGGGCATGTTCTGATCCAGCAGCACTACATCAAAGTAATCACGCAAGTGCGCCTTGGTTCGCAACAGGGCCAGGGCTTCTTTACCGGACGGCACGGCACTGACGTTGAGGCCCCAGGAACTGCATTGTTGAACCAGCACTTTGCGGCATGTTTCGTTATCGTCGACGACCAGCACTCTTGCACCCTTGAGCGGGCTGTCGAGGTCCAGTGGCGGTTGCTCCAGACGATTCGGATCAAGCGGCAGGCTCAGCCACAATGTGCTGCCGTGGCTACCGCCGGACTGGATGCCGAATTCACCGCCCATCAGGCCGATCAACTGGCGGGCAATAACCAGACCCAGATGCCCGCCCAGTTTGCTTGAGGCCATGAAATTCTTGCTGTGCAGTTCGGCATGCAGCAATGCCTCGCGATCGTCGGCAGACAGGGCTTCGCCGCTGTCCTGTACCGCGATGCGCAGGCGAGGTTTGCCAGCGCGGGAGTCGAGAGCGACCACCACCAGAATCTCACCCTCGTCGGTTTTCTTCAGGGCGTTTTCCAGCAGGCTCAGTACAGTCTGACGCAGGCGAGTCGGGTCACCGCTGATGACGCGTGGCACTTGCGGCTGGATCAGGCTGATCAGTTCTACATCCTGCTGCTCGGCTTTGGCGCGGAAGATGTTAAGGCAGTCCTCGATCAGGGCACTGAGATCGAACTGCACATCATCCAGCTCGATCTGCCCGGACTCGAGTTTGGTGATGTCGAGAATTTCGTTGATCAGGCTGAGCAGTTCGTTGCCCGCGCTGTGAATGGTCTGCACGTAGTCGCGCTGCTTGACCGATAACGGTGTGCCCAGCAGCAATTCGGTCATGCCCAGTACACCGTTCATCGGGGTACGGATTTCGTGGCTGATTTTTGCCAGGAATTCGGCCTTGGCGTTGATTTCCGCTGTGCTCGCGGCCTTGTCCCGGCTAATACTGAATTTGTCTTCGGTAAAGCTGCGATGGCGTTCGCTGATTGCCACACTCATTAACAAGCCGCTGAAGCAGAACACCGCCAGCAGCGTGAGGATCAACCATTGTGGGGATATCCATGTCAGCCACAGCAGGGCAGGCAAAATCACCAGGCAGCCAATGTTGAAGGTGACCATCGACATCACGAACAGGCGCGCAGGCCAGTAACCTTTCTGCCAGTGGTAGGCCGAGACGAACAGGATGCTCACGGTCGCAAGCGTTACCAGTCCGAACGTCAGCAGGTTCAGTGGCAAGGTGTCGACGAACATTATCAACAGGCAGCCGAGGGCAATAACGACCAGGCTGCCCATCAACAGACGATTGAGCGCGATGACATTGCGATGCGCGAAGAAGGAGTGGGCATACATCAGGCCCGCGAGCGCCGCGAACAGCAGGGTCAGATGCGCCGCAGGTGTTTGCGCGATGTGCCAGGTCTTGAGCCACGGGGTCAACAGGTTGAGTAGCAGCGCAGCGCTGAGCGCCAGCAATCCCTCGCAGCCTGCGAGCCAGAGGTTCGTGCGCGATCGGGTGTGCGCGTAGCGGGTCATGTTCTGCAGGATCAGCATGCCCAGCGAGCCGAACAACAGACCGAACAAAAACGGTTCGCGTTCGTCGGCCGCACTGTTTATCGCGGGTTGCAGGCTGATGTTGGGGCGCAATTGCTGGGTTGAGACCAGCCGCAGATAGATATCCACAGGCGCTGAGCTTTGCGGGATAGGCAGCATGAAATCGCTGGCCCGCAAGACATTGTTCTGGGGCGCGACGCTGTTACCGGTGCGCGTATGGTTAATCAGTTCGTCCAGATTCAGGACATAGAGGTCAAGACTGGCGAGGTCGGGAGCGAAGATGCGTAACAGTTGTTCGTGATCGCTGGGTTGCAGGCGATAGTGCAGCCACAGGGCGCTGTTACGATCGGCGGCCGTGACCTGATCAAGTTCGGTAGGGCTGAACTGGTTTTGATAGCGGGCAGAGCGTACGTCGCTCAATTGCAGGTTTGCCTGGGGGTCGAGCAGTGTTGACCAGCCCGCACTTGGCTGGGCATGCGCCGACAGCACGAAGAGCAGGGTCAACATCCCTACGGTTAAACCTTTGGCAATCCTGAGCCAGCGCACGGTGAGATCCCTTCGTAAGATGAATGCCCGATAACTCTAAACTCTATTTCAATCTCTGTGCGAAGCGCTGAATGGCCGGTCAAACCCGGCAGGCGGAGCGAGACGCGTGTGCGCTCGTTCCCAATCCTGCCGGATCCGGCTAAAGGCTTGTTACAGGTCTTCACCACGCTCGCGGGCAATGGCGCGGTAGCCAATGTCACTGCGATAGAAGCAACCTTCCCAATCAACCTTTGCGGCCAGAGCATAGGCGTGTTTCTGAGCATCGCCTACTGTTTCGCCCAATGCAGTGGCGCATAGCACGCGACCGCCACTGGTCACTACCTGACCGTCCTGCAGTGCCGTGCCCGCATGGAACACTTTGCCTGGCAGTTGCGCGGCGTCATCCAGACCTTTGATCGCTGCGCCTTTGGCGTAGTCGCCAGGGTAGCCACCCGATGCGAGGACAATGCCCAGACTCGGACGCGGATCCCATTGCGCTTCAACCTTGTCCAGCGCCTGAGCCAGAGCAGCTTCAACCAACAGGACCAGACTCGATTGCAGGCGCAGCATCACCGGTTGGGTTTCCGGATCGCCGAAGCGGCAGTTGAACTCGATAACCTTTGGGTTGCCGGCTTTGTCGATCATCAGGCCTGCATAGAGGAAGCCAGTGTAGACGTTGCCTTCATCGGCCATGCCACGTACGGTCGGCCAGATGACCAGATCCATTACGCGCTGGTGAACTTCGGCGGTGACAACCGGGGCAGGGGAGTAGGCACCCATACCGCCAGTGTTCGGACCGCTGTCGGCGTCGCCGACACGCTTGTGGTCCTGGCTGGTCGCCATCGGCAGCACGTTCTTGCCGTCAACCATGACGATGAAGCTGGCTTCTTCGCCATCGAGAAACTCTTCGATCACGACCCGCGAACCGGCTTCGCCGAAAGCATTGCCAGCCAGCATGTCGCGCACGGCGTCTTCGGCTTCGGCCAGGGTCATGGCGACGATTACGCCTTTGCCTGCCGCCAGACCGTCGGCCTTGATGACAATCGGAGCACCTTTTTCGCGCAGGTAGGCCAGCGCTGGCTCGATTTCAGTGAAGTTCTGATAGTCGGCGGTCGGGATCTTGTGGCGCGCCAGGAAGTCCTTGGTAAACGCTTTCGAGCCTTCCAGCTGGGCAGCGCCAGCAGTAGGGCCGAAGCAGTCCAGATTGCGGCTGCGGAACAGATCAACCACACCGGCAACCAGTGGCACTTCCGGGCCGACGATGGTCAGGGAGACGTTCTTTTCAGCGAAATCCGCCAGTTGTTCAAGAGCCAGCACGTCGATAGCGACGTTCTCGCACTTCGCTTCGATAGCGGTCCCGGCATTGCCCGGTGCAACAAAAACCTTCACGACGCGTGGGTCCTGAGCGACTTTCCACGCCAGAGCGTGTTCGCGGCCACCACTGCCAATGATCAATACGTTCATTTCAAAAAAACCTCGATGACGCCAACCCCTGTAGGAGTGAGCTTGCTCGCGATAAGGCCGGAACGGCCTTCAACTGGATCTGAATTCGAATCCTTTGCCAGCGCTTCGCGCTGGATCGCGAGCAAGCTCACTCCTACAGGATGAGTGAGCTATTAGTTAGTGACGGAAATGCCGCATCCCGGTGAACACCATGGCGATACCGGCTTCATCAGCCGCCGCAATCACTTCGTTGTCACGCATCGAGCCGCCAGGCTGGATTACCGCAGTGATGCCCACCTTGGCTGCGTTGTCGATGCCGTCGCGGAACGGGAAGAATGCGTCAGACGCCATGACTGCGCCCTGTACCTGCAAACCAGCGTGTTCAGCCTTGATCGCGGCGATACGAGCCGAGTTTACGCGGCTCATCTGGCCTGCGCCGACACCGATGGTCTGACGATTTTTGGCGTAGACGATAGCGTTGGATTTAACGTACTTGGCGACTTTCCAGGCGAAGATCAAATCGTGGATTTCTTTTTCGCTTGGTGCGCGCTTGGTGACCACTTTGAGGTCATCAGCGGTGATCATGCCGATATCGCGGCTCTGTACAAGCAGACCGCCATTGACGCGCTTGTAGTCCCAAGCAGCGTCACGTTGAGCGGCCCATTGGCCAGTGCTCAGCAGGCGCACGTTGGCTTTGCTGGCAACAATCGCCTGTGCTTCGGCGCTGACGCTTGGGGCAATGATCACCTCAACGAACTGACGCTCGACGATGGCCTTGGCTGTTTCAGCGTCCAGCTCGCGGTTGAAGGCGATGATGCCGCCAAATGCAGATTCGGTGTCGGTTGCGTAGGCCAGTTCGTAGGCCTGACGGATGCCGCCTTCGTTATCCAGTGCCACGGCAACGCCGCACGGGTTGGCGTGCTTGACGATAACGCAGGCTGGTTTTACGAAGCTTTTCACGCATTCCAGTGCAGCATCAGTGTCGGCCACATTGTTGAACGACAGTTCTTTACCCTGAAGCTGGGTCGCTGTGGCGATGCCGATTTCGGCCGGGTTGGCTTCAACGTAAAACGCCGCACTCTGGTGCGGGTTCTCGCCGTAGCGCATTTCCTGAGCCTTGACGAACTGGCTGTTGAAGGTGCGCGGGAATTCGCTGCGGCCTTCGGTGCTCAGGGTTTCGGCGCTCTGGTCGATGCTGCCCAGATAGTTGGCGATCATGCCGTCGTAAGCTGCAGTGTGCTCGAAAGCCTTGAGCATCAGGTCGAAACGCTGAGCGTAAGTCAGGCCGCCAGCCTTGAGGCTTTCCAGTACCTGATCGTAATCGCTGGCGTTGACCACGATAGCGACATCTTTATGGTTTTTTGCTGCCGAACGGACCATGGTCGGGCCGCCGATATCGATGTTTTCAATAGCCGTCGGCAGGTCGCAACCCGGCTTGGCGACAGTGGCCTGGAACGGGTAAAGGTTGACCGCAACCAGATCGATCGGGTTGATACCGTGCTCGCTCATGATGGCGTCGTCGATGCCGCGACGGCCCAGGATGCCGCCGTGAATTTTCGGATGCAGGGTTTTAACCCGGCCGTCCATCATTTCCGCGAAGCCGGTGTAATCAGCGACTTCTACCGCTGCGACGCCATTGTCCTGCAACAGCTTGAAGGTACCGCCGGTGGACAGGATTTCAACGCCAAGGGCTTCCAGTTCACGGGCAAATTCAAGGATGCCGGTCTTGTCGGAAACACTGATCAAGGCGCGGCGAATCGGCAGGCGGGTAGTCTGGTCGGTCATTTCAATTTCCATCAAGGCAAAAGCAAATGGATTCAGCAAAAAAGGCGACCTCGATAAGGGTCGCCTTTTTTGTATGGAATGCTTAAAGCAGGTCGTACTGCTTGAGTTTCTTGCGCAGGGTGCCGCGATTCAGGCCCAGCAGCTCGGATGCTTTCGTCTGGTTACCCTTGACGTAGTTCATCACGCACTCGAGCAGCGGCGCCTCGACTTCCGACAACACCAGGTTGTACACGTCAGTGACGGCAGCACCTTCAAGGTGGGCGAAATAATTGTGCAGCGCCTTCTCAACATTGCCGCGCAGGGTCTGACCCTCTTCGCTCGGCGTGTTGAGGTGCTGTTTCAAATTGACGTTGTCGCTCACGGGTGTCGTTCCACTCACTAAAGTCTCAGTCATCATCGTCATGCGGCCACCTCTTCTTCTTGCCCTGTTTCCGGGCTTTTGTAGCGTTCGCTGAAGAACTCGCGAACGTTGGCGCACTGTGCTTCCGTATCTTGCAAACGATTGAAGTGGGCGCGAAACTCCCTGGCGCCCGGCAAGGTTGCGAGATACCAGCCAACATGCTTGCGTGCTATTCGCACGCCCAGCACATCGCCGTAGAAAACGTGAAGCGCTGCCAGATGCTCTAGCAGAATGCGTTCCACTTCACCCAACTGCATTGCCGGCAATATTTCGCCAGTACGAAGGTAGTGTTCTATTTCGCGAAAAATCCACGGACGCCCTTGGGCAGCCCGTCCAATCAACAACCCGTCAGCCCCTGTCGCTTGCAGCACATGCCGGGCTTTTTGGGGTGAATCAATATCGCCATTGGCGAACACAGGGATCGAAATCGCCTGTTTGATCGCGGCAATGGTGTCGTATTCGGCTTCACCGGTGTACAGATCGGCCCGGGTCCGTCCATGAACGGCCAGCGCCTGAATTCCGGCCTGCTCGGCGATTTTCGCCACTGTCAGGCCATTTTTGTTATCCCGGTCCCAGCCTGTGCGGATCTTCAGGGTGACCGGTACATCGACTGCGGCCACTACGGCCTGCAGGATTTCACTCACCAGTTGTTCGTCTTTCAACAATGCTGAACCGGCTGCCTTGTTACAGACTTTCTTGGCCGGACATCCCATGTTGATGTCGATGATCTGCGCGCCCAGTTCCACATTGGCGCGCGCCGCATCGGCGAGCATTTGCGGATCACCACCGGCGATCTGTACCGAGCGGGGCTCGGGATCACCTTCGTGGATCATGCGCAGACGCGATTTGCGGCTGTTCCACAGGCTCATGTCACTGGTGACCATTTCCGAAACCACCAGGCCCGCACCGAGTTGGCGACAGAGCTGACGAAAGGGCTGGTCTGTGACGCCCGCCATAGGAGCGAGAATCAAGCCGTTCTGCAATGTATACGGACCGATGCGTACCGCCGACATAGGTGTGCCTGTTGTGGGGGCCGAATCATGGCAAACCGTGTGTAATACGTTATCTACACGGTCCGTTCGAGCCCGGCCTGACAAGTGCTTATGCGCCTCTCAGACCGAATCCAGAGTAAGAAAAAGGGTTGGCATGATACCCGCTCTCGATGACTGGATAAAGGCTGAATTGGATAAAATCTGAACAGTTGTTGCCGGACCAGTGGCGGTTTTACGGTCTATTGCGCTGCCGTGATGTGCTGCTGAAGGATCGGGCGCTGATTTGCGTCCGATCAACGGCAATTCATTTCGTCGTTCTGCGCTGCCGGGGTTATTCCGGCGATCGAAAGCTGAGGCTGTAATTCACGGCTTTTGCACCCGGGTCGAGAATGTCCAGCGCAATATGGATCGGCGTCTGCGGTGGCATCTCTTCTTTTCCGGCGATTTCGCCGCTCAAGTATTCGGCAGGCTTGAATCGACGGCTGGCAATCAACTGACCGCTGGTGTCGGCAAAACGCAGCTCCAGCAGCGGGAACGGCTGAGAGAAGGGCGCGCGGTTGTAGATGATTGCATCGACCACCAGCGCGCCTTTGAACTCAGGATGGCTGCGCACGACCAGGTTGCTGCTTTTGAGCTGGTTGATATCGACCTTGGACGGGACCTTGCAGTCGATCTGTGGGCAAATCATCTGGAACCACGGACGGTACTGATCCTGGCGTGCCAGCTCGTCGAAGTGATACCACACGTACTGTCCGGCCAGTCCGGCCAGGGCTATCAAGGTCAGCAGGGTCCAGATCAGCTTGCGGCCCCAGCGGGATTTGGGCGGTTGCCAGTCCAGTTGCAATGGATCGTCGGTCAGGTCCAGCAGCGCCTGATCACGAACGCCGGGCTCGGTGCGCTCACGGCGTGAACGCGAATCGTGCTGCGGCTCGTCCATTTCATCGCTGTCGTCATCCAGCGCCGAAAAACGTGATGGTTTTTCATTGCTCGACGTTTTGCGCGGAATCGGGGCGGCCACTGTGGGCTCGTCGTCATCCAGGTGATGGTCACTCAGCGAAAACGACGGCTCGGTTCTGCCATCGCGCGAGTCGGACTCCTGCTCGGGCACAATTTCGGGTTCGGGGATGACCTCGGCATGCAGCTCGGGTAATTGGCTGACATCGTCATTGGGCAGGCTGTCGACCCAATCTTCCGGGTCTGCATGAGTGCCGTCGCGACGGGCAGACAGTGCCGAATCATCGTGGCGGGGTGATTCCTGGCCAAACGTTTCGGGTAGCTGGATTTCGCGCTGTTCGAGACGGGCCAGTTCTTCATCCAGGTCCAGGCTGTCCAGATCCAGAGCGTTGGCTTTCCAGGACTCGGGAGCTTCGAAGCTTTCCACGACCGGTGTTTGCGCGGTGACTGGCTCGCTTTGCACTACCGGCAGCGTTTCAGCAGCTACCGGGACCGGCAGTGCGTCCGTAACCGCTGTTTGTACCGGCTCGGCGGCGGCCTGCTGGTTGCTGCGTTGTTCCAGCAGTTGCTTGGCAGCATTGAAAACCTGCAGGCACGCACCACACCGCACCACGCCGCGTGCCACGCTCAATTGTGCGTGGCTGACTCGGAAACTGGTCTGGCAGTGCGGGCACTGAGTGACAAAACTGTCGGTCATGCGGCTATCCGGTTAAAGCGGTGATTAACGGCGACGGCCAGTGATACGAACCCAACCATCACGGTTGGCAATCGGATCGAGCTCGAAGGTTTCGGCATAAGCAGCAGCAACTTCTTCGCCCTGTTCGGCAAGAATGCCGGAAAGCGCAAGGCGACCACCGGTTTTAACCAGTGTGGCCAGTTGCGGCGCCAGGGCGACCAGCGGACCGGCAAGAATGTTGGCAACCAGTACGTCGGCCTGCTGTGGCGGCATGTCTTCAGGCAGATACAGCTCGAAGCGCTCCGGCGCAATGTTGTTGCGACCGGCGTTGTCGCGCGATGCTTCCAGTGCCTGCACGTCGATATCGGTGCCCACCGCCTGTTTCGCGCCCAGCAGCAGGGCGGCGATGGCCAGGATGCCCGAGCCGCAACCGAAGTCCAGCAGGTCGCAACCGTTCAGGTCCTGACCGTCGAGCCATTCCAGGCACAGCGCAGTGGTCGGGTGCGTGCCAGTACCGAAGGCCAGGCCTGGATCGAGCAGCAGGTTG
Source organism: Pseudomonas maioricensis (assembly GCF_022790535.1). Classification (GTDB taxonomy): domain Bacteria; phylum Pseudomonadota; class Gammaproteobacteria; order Pseudomonadales; family Pseudomonadaceae; genus Aquipseudomonas; species Aquipseudomonas maioricensis. Next base: position 301,614 of record NZ_LOHG01000003.1, on the reverse strand, counting down.
ACGGCTTCAGGTTCCGGCGCGGCGTGCCAGCTTGGCACGATCCATAGGCGCTGACCGAAGCGCATTGGCTGGAAGTTATCCATCCAGCTGCGTTCCCAGTCCTGATCTTCGATAACTTCGCTCATGTGCTCCGGCAGCTCGGCATCGGTCAGCAGGCGCAGGTGCGCCAGAACGTGCTCGGCGTCGGTGTCGGCTTCAAACAATGCCAGCAGGTGCGTGTTCGACCACAGCGGCGTTGTGTTGAGTTCCGGCTCGAAGATCGGCTGATCTTCAGCGTCCATGAACGTGACCGATACGGCGCCAACTTCGAGAAGGGCGTCTTCGTAGGTTTCGGCTTGTTCAGGACTGATGGCGAGACGGACTTGCAGCCAGGGCATGGCGGGTTACCTTCGAGTGAAAAATGATTCTGCAATTGCGTGCAGCGGGAAACGCGCAAGTTTACTGTGCTGCGCCACAAACAACAAAGCCGCTTTGAAAGCGGCTTTGTTGATCCGGAGCAAGGAGGCTTATTGATTGGCCAGCTTGTGTTCCAGGTAGTGAATGTTGACGCCGCCTTCGCAGAAGCCTTCATCACGGGTCAGATCACGGTGCAGCGGGATGTTGGTCTTGATGCCGTCGACCACGATTTCGTCCAGAGCGTTGCGCATGCGAGCCATGGCTTCATCGCGTGTCGCGCCCCAGGTGATCAGCTTGCCGATCAACGAATCGTAGTTCGAAGGAACCTTGTAACCGCTGTACAGGTGCGAGTCGACACGCACGCCGTTGCCGCCTGGCGCGTGGAAGTGTTTGACCAGACCCGGGCTCGGGATAAAGGTTTTCGGATCTTCAGCGTTGATCCGGCATTCCAGCGAGTGCCCGTGAATGACAACGTCATCCTGGGTAAACGACAGTTTGTTGCCGGCGGCGATGCTGAGCATCTCCTTGAGGATGTCGATACCGGTGACCATTTCCGAAACCGGGTGCTCTACCTGAACGCGAGTGTTCATCTCGATGAAGTAGAAACGGCCGTTCTCGTACAGGAACTCGAAAGTACCGGCGCCACGATAGCCGATGTCTACGCACGCCTTCACGCAGGCTGCGAACACATCTTTACGGGCTTGTTCGTCGATGAACGGTGCCGGAGCTTCTTCCAGAACCTTCTGGTGACGGCGCTGCAGAGAGCAGTCACGGTCGCCCAAGTGAATGGCGTTGCCCTGGCCGTCGGAAATGACCTGTACTTCCACGTGACGTGGGTTAGTCAGGTACTTTTCCAGATAGACCATCGGGTTGCTGAACCAGGCAGCCGCTTCAGCGCGGGTCTGCTTGGCTGCTTCGATCAGGTCTTCTTCCTTGTGCACAACGCGCATGCCGCGACCACCACCGCCGCCAGCGGCTTTGATGATCACCGGGTAGCCAACTTCACGGCCAATACGCAGCGCCGTTTCTTCGTCTTCCGGCAGTGGGCCGTCGGAACCAGGAACGGTCGGTACGTTGGCGCGCTTCATGGCGTCCTTGGCGGAAACCTTGTCGCCCATCAGGCGGATGGTTTCAGCTTTCGGGCCGATGAACGCGAAGCCGGATTTCTCTACCTGTTCGGCAAAGTCGGCGTTTTCCGCGAGGAAGCCGTAGCCCGGGTGAATCGCTGTAGCGCCAGTCAGTTCTGCAGCAGAAATGATGGCTGGAATGTTCAGGTACGACAGGTTGGCCGGTGCCGGACCGATGCAGACAGTTTCGTCCGCCAGGCCCAGGTGCATCAGCTCACGGTCTGCCGTGGAATGTACCGCGACGGTCTTGATGCCCAGTTCTTTACAGGCACGCAAGATACGCAAGGCGATTTCGCCGCGGTTGGCGATCAGGACTTTTTCCAACATCGCAGGCTCTCCCCGGTTCAAACGATGGTGAACAGCGGCTGGTCATACTCAACCGGCTGACCGTTTTCTACCAGGATCGATTCGATCACACCGCTGACTTCAGCTTCGATGTGGTTCATCATTTTCATCGCTTCAACGATGCAGATGGTGTCGCCTTTTTTGACGGTCTTGCCGACTTCAACGAACGCTGGCGAACCAGGCGCTGGAGTGCGGTAGAACGTACCTACCATTGGCGATTTAACAACGGTGCCGTTCAGCTTAGGTGCCGAAGGGGCTTCAGCTGCAACCGGAGCAGCAGCTACAGGTGCTGCAACGGGTGCGGCTACCGGAGCAGGCGCGTAGTACGGTTGTGCTGGAGTCTTGCTGTGACGGCTGATCCGTACGGATTCTTCGCCTTCACGAATCTCCAGTTCGTCGATGCCAGATTCTTCCAGCAGTTCGATCAGTTTCTTGACTTTACGGATATCCATTAATCATCAACTCCCAAGGGTCGGTCAGGGGTAAAAAGTTGTTAGTGGTTCGGGTCATGCAGCGCAGCCTGTGGCTGTGCGGTCATGACTTCGAACTGACGGCCAATTGTTCCAGGGCGGCCTCCAGGGCCATTCGGTATCCGCTGGCGCCAAGGCCGCAGATCACACCTACAGCAACATCTGAAAAGTAGGAGTGATGGCGGAAAGCTTCACGTTTGTGCACGTTCGAGAGGTGCACTTCGATGAATGGGATGCTCACTCCCAGCAACGCGTCACGTATTGCAACACTGGTGTGTGTAAAAGCAGCCGGATTGATGACGATAAAATCCACGCCTTCATCGCGTGCAGCGTGGATCCGGTCAATCAATTCGTACTCGGCATTACTTTGCAGATACATCAGATGGTGGCCGGCTTCGCGGGCCCTTGTTTCCAGATCCTGATTGATCTGAGCCAGGGTGACTGCGCCGTAGATACCCGGTTCGCGGGTGCCCAGCAGGTTCAGGTTAGGGCCATGCAGTACCAGAAGAGTCGCCATCGGATGTTCCTTGTTATGGTTGCGAGCATCAAAGCCCGGCGACTATGCCGCAAACATCCTTGTACTGTCCAGTTAACTGCAATAGCTGGCACGATTACCGAAGTTCGCGAAAAGTTTGTGACTCACTGGCTAGATTTGGTCATTTGCTCTAATCAACTGCTCTATCAGGCTTTTCGCGTCGATTTCGCCGACGACACGAACATCGCTGCGCTCGTCGCCATTTTTGCCGAAAATCAGCAGTGCGGGTGGACCAAACAACTTATAGCGATCCAGCAGGGCACGTTGTTCGGCGTTGCTTTCGGTCATGTCAAAGCGGATCAGGCGGTAGCCTTCAAGCTGGCTGATCACGCCGGGATCAGGCAAAACTTCATGTTCGATCACCTTGCAACTGATGCACCAGTCCGCGTACCAATCCAGCATCAACGGCTGGCCTGCATTTTTTGCTTCGCCAAGCACCCGGTCCAGCTCGGCACCGCTGGTGATGGTCTGCCACTCGGTTTTATTTGCCGGTGCGGCTCCATTGTTGCCGAGTGCTGCTTGTGGTCGACCCAGGGGGCGAGTCGGATCGGTCTGGCCACTCCAGGCGCCGAACCAGCAGGTCAGAGCATAGACGAGTAAAAAAAGACCCAGCAGTTGCGACAGCCGTTGGCGGGTATTTTTTGCACCAAACTCCAGCGCACCGAGGAACAATGCCACGCCCGCAGCCAGCAGACCGGTCAGCAGCAGGGTGATCTGGCCAGGTAGAACACGGCTGAGTAACGCGATGGCCAAACCCAGCAGCAGCACGCCAATGGCATTTTTAACCGTGACCAGCCAAGGGCCGCTTTTTGGCAACCAGGTCGCGCCGCCGGTAGCGACCAACAGCAGTGGTGCGCCCATACCCAGGCCCAGCGCGAAAAGCTTCAACGCCCCGCCCAGCGCGTCGCCGCTGGCACTTATATAAAGCAGAGCACCGGCCAGTGGCGCAGAAACACAGGGTGATACCAGCAGGCTGGAAACCACGCCCAGCACGGCGGCACCCCACAACGAGCCACCCTCGGTTTTGCCTGCGATCCGGTCCAGTCGGTTACTGAGTGCCTGGGGCAGTCGCAGCTCGAAAGCGCCGAACATTGCGATGGCAAAAACGACGAAGAACAGCGAGAACGGCACCAGTACCCAGGCCGATTGCAGGCGAGCCTGCAAATTCAGGCCCGCACCGAACATGCCCATCAGCGCACCCAGCGCAGCAAAACTGATCGCCATCGGTAGCACGTAGGCGAGTGAAAGGCTCAAGCCGCGTAGCCCGCCGACCTGGCCGCGCAGCACCACGCCGGAAAGAATCGGCAGCATGGGCAGTACGCACGGTGTGAAGGTCAGGCCGATACCGGCGAGGAAGAACAGCGCCAGTTCTTTCCAGCTCCAGCCGGGACTGGTCGCAGTGGTGGGGGAGGAAAGTGCAGCCGTGGCAACCGCCGCGGGATCACCAATCGTCAGCCGCTCGGTTTCGGGTGGGTAACACAAACCTTTGTCTGCGCAGCCCTGATAGGTCACGACCAGTGTGAACGGTCGGTTGTCGCCCGGTTTACGCGGTAAGTCGATGTCGAGGATCCCGTGATACACCTCAACGTCGCCGAAATACTCGTCGTGCTTTTTCTCGCCATCTGGCAATTGCGCTGCGCCCAGACCGATGTCGGCCGGTTCAGTACGGAACTGGAAACGGTGGCGATAAAGGTAATAGCCCTCGGTTGCGACGAAACGCAGCTTGATCGACTCGGGAGTGGTGTCGATCAGATTCAGTTGAAAAGCCTGACGAACGGGCAGGAAATCCTTGCTGTTATCCAGCGCCGCGCCACCGAGCGTGGCGTTGGGGCGGCTGTCCAGCAGACCCGCGCCGGTTGCAGGCAGGGCGAGGATCAATAGCAGCAGGCATAACAAGCGGCGCATGGCAGTCTCGAGTCGCAAAAGTTTGCGCATGATAGCGGAGTGTTTCACAGCGTGCAGGAATGGGGTTTGTAAGTGGGGGTTTCCGAGGGGGCGGGCCATCAGACACTGCGCTGTCGCGCAGCAAATATAGTCCTGTAGGAGCGCACGAGCACCGCGAGGCCGCGATAGCGGAGTGTCAGACAGACCGCCATCGCTGCCTCGCGGTGCTCGTGAGCTCCTACAGAAATTATTCCAAACCAAGTAGTTGTGTTTTTTTGATACAAGCGTTCGCCCGCCATTGAGCTCAGGCCTTGTCGGCCACACTCAACAGCAGCGAGCTCTGCTTCGCGTCATATTCCAGAAACACATGATTACGCCCGGCATGTTTGGCGCGATACAGCGCTTCGTCGGCGCGGGAGGCCAGTAGCAGACTGTCGTCTTTATCACTCATCTCGACGACCCCGGCGCTAAAGGTGCAGAACAGATCAGCCGGTTGCGCAGGGTAGTGGATTTCAGCAAAGCGTCGACGAATTTCATCAAGCACCAGATGGGCGCTCTGAATGTCTGTGTCAGGCATCACGATGGCGAACTCTTCTCCGCCATAACGGCCAATGTAATCCGTCTTGCGCAGCCGCTGTTTGAGAAACAACGCCAGGCTCTTGATCACACGGTCGCCCATGGGGTGGCCGTGGCTGTCATTGACCTTCTTGAAGTGATCAATGTCGAGCATCGCGAAGCACAGCCGTTGATTTTCCCGGCGCGCCCGGAAGCTGCAGTCTTCCAGCAATTGCAGGATATGGGTGTGGTTATAAAGGCCGGTCAGGCTGTCGCGTACCATTCGGGCTTTGAGGTTGCGGGCCCGTGCAGCACGGTTACGTACAGTGGTAATCAGATGGCGCGGTTTGATCGGCTTGGTCAGGAAGTCATCGCCGCCTTCGCTCATCGCATCCAGCTGCTTGTCCAGATCATCTTCAGCAGACAGATAAATGATCGGCACACTGACATAACGGTCGTTGTGGCGGATGACTTTGGCCAGTTCGGTACCGGTACAGCCTGGCATGTACATATCAAGGATGATCAGGTCCGGCTGGAAGTCAGCGAGCTCGGCCATGGCCTGGATCGGATCGAGCAGCGTACGAGTCACAATCCCGGCGCTGTTCAGCAGGCGTTCGGTGTGTAAGGCCTGTGCGCGGGAGTCATCGATAATCAGCACCTTGTAGGGCTCGTATTGCGCCACACAGGTGAGGATTTCTATTTTTTCCAGCAGGCTCGACGCTTCCAGCGTGCCGGTCAAAAACTCTTCGCCTCCGGCGCGCACTGCAGCGAGTCGGGTCGGGGTATCGGTCTCGTGATGGCTGAAGAACAGCAGCGGCAATTTTTGCTCAAGGCCTTGCTGAACCCCTGCCGCCAGTTTCAGGCCTTCGCCTTGGCCGCAGAAGTCCACATCAATCACGATAGCTGCCGGGTGACGATGAGCCATTGCTGCGTGGAAATTATCCAACCCATCGACGGCCTGAGCGAACAGGCCAAAAAACTCTAGCTGCTTGGTCAGGCGCTCGGCGCGGTCAAAATCCTGCAGGGCAATATAAATAGGCTTGCGCAGAGGAGGCAGGGCAGTTTGTTCAAAGCGGTCACCGTGACGCAGGCCGGTACGCGACAAACGCTGCATCAAACTGTTGAGTTCGGTAATCAGGGCGCTGCTTAAACGTCCGCGATTAGCCTCGACCCCTTCCAGCGACGCATTGATGGCTTGTGCCAGCTCGATATGCTCGGTCTGTTCAAAACGCTCGGCGAAGCGCAGCAAACGCTGGTTGGCGTCCTGAAATTCCGCCATATCCGCCGCAGACCATTCGCCCTGCTGCAGTCGCTGCCAGGCCTCAAGAATCTGACGTGCCTGATGAATGACGCGCTGAGCGAAATGATGTTTGAGACGATCGCGACTTGGATCTGCTGGCTCGGTCATATCGGGCTACGTGTGTGTTCTCTGGTAGATCACTGCTGGCGCTATGCTACCACCTACTCTCCAACGCAAACGTGCCCTAAGTCAAATAATTGGCAACAATTCGATGACTGGATGGTTCTGCCTCAAGGATCGAGTCACACCGGAGCACATTGTTCAAGTTCAACGCCCGGCGGTGGCAGCCCATTTGCCAGTTCTTGCGGGTAATGCCTCTCGTCCCGGCAGCAAGCTCGGCATATCCCGCAGCCTGATCCACGGTTCATTTTGCCAGTGAATAACGCTCAACTCGCCGCCTTGCCATTCCAGTCGGGCGGGCGTCGGGCTGTTGTGCTGTGAATGAAGGCGAGCGACGAACAGGGCGGGCATGACTTCGTGGGTGATCCACTGGCGCAACTGGTTGTTGGCTGGATGATGGTGGTGGACCAGCAAGGCATACGCCGCAGACTCGCTGACCATGAGCATTTCCTGGGTTTCGCCGTAATAGTGCAGTTTCAGGGTGCAGCGTTGGTCGGGGTCGAGTTTGCGGACCAGACGGTTCTCAAGGAACAGGCCCATCAGGCGGCCAAGGTCACGGGCGCAGAACCACGCTTGTTGCTCCATGATCAGGGCATGCAGGTGGCGTTTCTGATGGGTGAAGCGTAGGGGTTCGAAAGGCGTGTCCATGCTGTCTGTCCTTGTTTTTAACTGAAGGCGTCGGGAGCTAAGAACATCAACCACTGATGCCGACATATTCCCCCGAAGGGTCTTGTATTAGTCGACTCCCGACATGACAGACGCGCAGATACATAAACGGCTGCGCTAAGGAGACCTTAGCGCAGGCGCAAAAAAACCGCTGTCTGTCGTGGCGGGTGAACGGTGGTTTTTGAGTTCTTAGGCTCAGGGCGGGAATGATCAAAGAGCAGCCGTTTTGGGTCAATGGCCAATGCTGTAGGGCGTTTCTCTTTTTCTTGTAGTTGCTGTTTAACGACTCTGCGTCGACTTTCTCCTTGTTTATTAATATCCAATTCCTACACGCCTCTCGGAAATGTCCCATTTCCCATATCCACCTTTGTGTTGAGTCTTTGGCCTCTTGCCCGATGTCACGTATCGGCGCATTTCGCAGCAAGCCATTGCGACTCTATTTCGGCTTGTCTGATAGCCCGCTAAATACGAAGAGCCCGGCCAATGACTAAATGTTTCAAGGACCACGAATGCGACACCGAAAAGTTGGGCACTCATGCGCTTCCTATATCGGAGTACGAGAACCGTGAATTTGTTATAGATGGAATCCATGACATGGTCATCTATACCCAGCGTAAGGGGAGCCTAGTCGTCAAGACCATCACTTTTCCGGTGTTGAGTGGTGAGGGGCTGTGGTATGCCTACCAGAAAGAGGCCGAAGAAATCGTGGCACCGGGCGGAGTGCTGATTGCTGACCCCAGAGAGCGAAATCGAGCGATCAATGCCGCCTACGCTCGGTTATGGCTGCACGACAACCGCTTTCAGTGGGCAGGCCTCGCGGCATTCGCCTCCAAACAAGTTGGGTGTGGATTGCTGCATGCTGCTGCATCGATCGAGAAAATCCAGGTCGAGCATGAGGCAAGGCAACGCATGATCCAGGGTGCAGAATTTGAATGGGGTACCCCAGGCGTTTTTGCGGTCAGTAAAGCGGACCCGCAGCAGTATCGTGACTACGAACAGGCCCGTAGCGACAACCCTGTGACAGGTATTGATTTTAGGGGTGGGGGCGAACAAGCGTCATATATGGAAAAGCAGTTCCAGCATGTTTACGACATGTTAGCCATGGGGAACACCACGCTGTTTCTCGATGTTTTCCCGCTGCATGCTTTTTACGCAAAGCGTGGATTCAAAGAATTTGAAAAACGCTTACATTTGCGCAAAAGCATTTATGAGCGTGAGAGGGCGCCCGTGCTTTGGCCGATAGGACAGGACAAACTAAAGTTTGGTATTGACCATCAAGAAGTCCTACAAGCGTTTGCGGCGATTGAAGAGGGTCATGTAGACCTGAGCGTCAGGCTTCTTGCCGAACACGAGCAGATGAACATCCTGCAACCTGCGATGTATAGCAATTCGAAATTGGTCGACCTGCTTAGGCGTAATCAGCTTGCTTATGGCACCTATATTTTTCGCCATATATCTCAGCCTGTGGAGCTGACATTGGCCAGTCAGTGTCACGCGGTCGATGATAGTCGCACCATTGGCTTCAGCAGAAAAGCTTTCGCCGACCTATCCGACCTCGACCAGCGGATGCCTTTTGTTCTAAAGGCTGCGAAGCGGTTTGATGAGCTATTGCGGAGCGACAAACGTGATTTTATTGAGCGGGCAATCCGCGATATTGCCTTGAGTAAGGGAGGGCGATGATGCTATTTACCCTGCTCCGGAGAAGGTCCATCAAATTCGTAGTGGCAGGAACTTTTCTGCTTATCCCGATACTGCTCGGTATTTGTGATTACACCCGCGAGAAGGAAATCGCCCTGATGATTGGCGAGCCTTGGGAAGATATGCGTCAGCGGTCCAGTGCGAGGATTGATCCGGCTATTCCCGGAGAAACGTGGTTCCGAGTTCCAAAATCTGATACCCGCCTTCGTTTCATTGACCCTCATTACGGATTCGTGACGCCAGTTGGCCGCTTCTTTACAGTAAGTTTCGATGCGAATGAGTCGATTAGAAGTGCCCGCATGTCTCCGCAAATCAAGCCGTTATTGCTTGAAGAAACACTTGAAGTCGTAATGGGTTTGCAGGCGCAGTGGCGAGAGAAGGGATGGGAACTGGTCCGCCTTGAGAGCAATCCGCCGTTCGCTGATACACCACAATGGCGCTCCCAGTTGCGGGATATCAATAAGGGCGGAGTCACCTACTGGCGGGCGGGTGAAAGATTTCAAGTAATGCTGATTGTTAATCGTTTCCGGGATGATAGCCGCCCCACTGAAGAACGTTATCTGATTACGCTCTCGCTCTCGACGCCATGGGGCAAGCCTTGAAACTTTACTGGCGGTTTTTGGCTCAGGTTTGCGGAGGACGAGGTTCGGTTGGGGTGGCGGGTACTGGTTTACTAATATTGGTGTTGGCATGTCTGTGGGATCAAATACGCGAGAAGGAAATCGCCCTGATAATTGGCGAGCCTTGGGAGGATATGCGTCAGCGGTCCAGTGCGAGGATTAGCCCTGCGATACCAAATGAAATATGGCATGGCATTCCTGAGCCAGATGCGCGTCTGCGTTTTGCGGATTCTCAATATGGGTTTTTAACGCCACCTGCTCGCTTTTTTACGATTGGTTATGTTCGAGATGTCGTGACTACTGTAAGAATGTCCCCGCAAGTTGAGCCGCTATTGCTGGAGGATACGCTTAAAGTAGTGCTTGATTTGCAGGAGCAATGGCGTAGCAGTGGTTGGCAATCAATCCTGACTCAGACCGGTCCACCGTTTGCCGACACTTCACAGTCACGTTCCCGATTGCGGAATGCGCGTAATGGTTCTGTTACCTATTGGCAGGCCGGTGAAAAGTATCAAGTGATGTTGGTGGTGCGTCACTTCGTGGACGATAAGCGCCCGACTGACGAGCGTTATCTCATCACGTTGGCGCTCTCCAAGCCATGGATCAAATATTGAGCACGCTTAGCCGGTTTCGGAGACGACCCGTTAAGTTCGTACTGGTAGGGATTGCATTACTTGTCATTGTGCTGATCGGCTTTTGTGATCAAACCCGTGAGGAGGAAATTGCCCTGATAATTGGCGAGCCTCGGGAGGATATGCGTCAGCGGTCCAGTGCGGGAAAAGCTCCGACTATTTTCGGGAGAAACTTGGTTTCGAGTTCATACGTCCGCTGCTCTCCTTCGTTTCGCTGACTCTCGTTATGGTTTCGTGGCGTCACTGACGCGCTTTCTTTGTGGTTTATTTTTCACGTGATTAGCCGTGCCATGGCGGCCGGCTTTTGTGTCCTGTATCGACGCCAACAGCTCTCCGTCAATATTGCGCTTCGCATCGCGCTTGATCAGTTCTTTTTCAGTCAGTGCCACGACGTGCCTCAATCCCGGATTATGTCTCGGTGTTAGTTAATGAAGAAATGGTTAGAGCGTAGCGGTTTTGGGTCAATGGCCAATGCTGTAGGGCGTTTCTGGTTTTGTTGTGGGCGTTTCGTTTTCTATGACACCGCGCTGTGTTGCAGCAGATGAAGGACCTGTAGGAGTGAGCTTGCTCGCGATGCGTTCTGTCATTCAAAGACTCGCTCGCAGAGAGAGCGCCATCGCGAGCAAGCTCACTCCTACAGGTTCTTCGTCTACTTCGCGACCGCGAGGAGCAAGAGGGTAAACCCACCGCTGATGTCTATATTCGTGAGCCATCCTCAACAAAACCTCCCACCTCGACATACCTGCAAAAGGCACCTTGCTGTAAGGTTGCGGTCAGAGCACTGAACCCCGTGATTGAAAGGACATAGCCATGCTGGATTGGAAGAACCGCGCAGGCAGCGCGAAAGAGCGCGTCGATGAACCGGCTTCGGTCAAGCGCCGCGGTTACCTGGGCGGGCTGTTTTACAGCCGTGCGTTGGGTGCCGTGGTCGCGATTTACCTGGTGGTCACATTGCTGATCGGCTGGTACTGGAGCAGTGAACCGGCGTTGTTCCCCGTCCAGCAAAATGCTCAGGCTGCGGCCGAGCGTGAAGGCAAGCAGATGGTGATTGGTTACACCACTGTTGAAACCCTGAAAACCGTCGTAGGCACGCTGCTCGACAAGCGCGGTGGTTATCTGTCCAACGACCGCATGCCGCCAGGTTTGTGGCTGGACAATATTCCTAGCTGGGAATACGGCGTGATGTTCCAGGTGCGGGATTTGAGCCGTGCCTTGCGTAAGGATTTCTCTCGCTCGCAATCACAATCGGCGGAAGACGGTGACTTGGCCCGCGCGGAGCCGTTGTTCAACTTCAGCAACAACAGCTGGGTTCTCCCTTCGAGCGAGTCTCAGTATCGCGAAGGCATTGCGGCGCTGAATCGCTATGAAGCGCGTCTGTCTGACCCGAATTCAAAGACTGCGCTGTTCTATGCGCGTGCTGACAACCTCAGCAACTGGCTGGGCGACGTTAATACCCGTCTGGGTTCGCTGTCGCAGCGTCTTTCGGCCAGCGTTGGCCGTGTGAAACTCAACAGCACCCTGAAAACCGAAGCGGTGGTGGCGGTAAAGCCGGGCGAAGTGCTTCAGGTTGATGAGGAGATCGTTGAGACACCATGGCTGGAAATCGACAACGTGTTCTATGAAGCACGCGGTCAGGCTTGGGCGCTGTCGCACTTGCTGCGCGCCATCGAAGTCGATTTTGCCGACGTACTGGCCAAGAAAAACGCCACCGTCAGCGTGCGTCAGATCATTCGCGAGCTGGAAGCTTCGCAAGAACCGCTGTGGAGCCCAATGGTGCTCAACGGCAGCGCGTTCGGTGTTTTGGCTAACCACTCGTTGGTCATGGCCAACTATATTTCCCGCGCCAACGCCGCTGTGATCGACCTTCGTCAATTGCTGTCGCAGGGCTGATTGATGTCGTTCTCAACCACCGAGGCTGCGCACCGCGCCGCCTCGGACGCTGAACTGATCGCCTGGGTTGACGAACTGGATCAGCCACTCGGGGGCATGGTCCGCTCGCAATTACGTGAAGCCGGGCTGATCGGTCGTGGCACTTACATCCTGGTGTTTAATTCCGCAGGCGAGTTATGCGTGCATCGCCGTACGCTCAGCAAAGCCATCTACCCCGGCTACTGGGATGTGGCGGCGGGCGGCATGGTGCAGGCAGACGAGAGCTACGCCGAGTCGGCTGCACGGGAACTGGCCGAGGAGTTGGGGGTGAGTGGCGTGCCGCTGACGGAGCACGAGCATTTCTTCTTCGACCAACCGGGTAACCGGCTCTGGTGCGCGGTGTTCTCGGCGGTCTGGGACGGGCCTTTGACGCTGCAGCCGGAAGAGGTGCTGGAGGCGCGTTTCATACCTGTGGATGACGCCCTGCGCGAAGCTGAACATATGCCTTATTGCCCGGACTCGGTGGCGGCGTTGAAGCGGTATCTCGAGAGTGGTCTGTAGTTCCTGGGCAAGACTCTATTTCTGGCTGGATATTTTCTGTGCTTGAACCGACGCTATCGCGAGCAAGCTCACTCCTACAGACGACCACAAACCCCTGTAGGAGTGAGCTTGCTCGCGATAGCGTCGGCTCATGTCACATAGAATCTCAGACAAAACACAGTCATTTCCAAGGCGACGAGTTGACGGCTACGTCGCAAATGTTGAGTAAATTGGCGCACATTGGCCCTTAGCAACGGGGCTGTTTGCCGTTACACTGCGCGACCTTTTCAAGCTGGCCGGGGTTTCCCGTCCAGCTGCGCTGCCCCTGCCTGAGTGGGGCTTCGCGGCCGACTATTATTGATGTCGACCAATCTTCAGTCCTCAACAAGAGGATTTGTGGTGGCTAAAAAAGCCTCATCCTTCGCCGCCTTGGGTGGCCTGGTATTTTCCACCGACGCAGGACGGCATTGCCCCGACTGTCGTCAGCCCATTGATGCCTGCATCTGCAAACAGACGCTTATCCCGGAAGGGGATGGCATCGCCCGTGTGCGCCGCGAAAGCAAAGGCCGCGGCGGTAAAACGGTGACGACTATTAGCGGCGTGCCATTGCCTGAAGACGGGCTCAAGGATCTGGCCAAGACCCTCAAACAACGTTGCGGAACCGGCGGAGCGCTCAAGGACGGGGTGATCGAGATTCAGGGCGATCATGTCGAACTGCTGCTGGCCGAGCTGATCAAGCAGGGCTTCAAGGCGAAGAAATCCGGCGGCTGATGGCAAGACAGGCCGCATGCAAACTCTGGCTTGCATCGTGGGTCTATTCTCCATCAGTGCCTGGCACCAAACCGTCACTTGCACTCTTTACACTGCGCGCAGCCTGTCTATGGCTGGCGCTACCTGACTTTTCTATAGGGGACTTCGATGTCCGTACGACGCACACGTAAAGACGATGGCAGCCAATGGACCGTTGCGGACAGCCGCAGCGTCTATGGTATTCGCCATTGGGGCGCTGGTTATTTCGCGATCAATGAAGCGGGTCGTGTTGAAGTTCGTCCCAATGGGCCGGGCAGTTCGCCTATCGATCTTTACGAGCAAGTCGATGATTTGCGCAAGAGCGGGCTGAGCCTGCCGTTGCTGGTGCGTTTCCCCGATATTCTGCAAGACCGCGTACGTCAGCTGACCGGCGCCTTCGACGCTAACATTGCGCGTCTGGAATATCAGAGCCAATACACTGCGTTGTACCCGATCAAGGTGAACCAGCAGGAAGCGGTGGTGGAAAACATCATCGCCACCCAGAACGTATCGATCGGTCTTGAGGCTGGCTCCAAGCCTGAGCTGATGGCCGTGCTGGCTCTGGCCCCTAAAGGCGGGACCATCGTTTGCAACGGTTATAAAGATCGCGAGTTCATTCGTCTGGCCTTGATGGGCCAGAAGCTGGGTCACAACGTGTTCATCGTGATCGAGAAAGAATCCGAAGTTGAGCTGGTCATCGAAGAAGCCGCCGAACTCAAGGTCGAGCCACAAGTAGGTTTGCGCGTGCGCCTGTCTTCTTTGGCGTCCAGCAAATGGGCGGACACCGGCGGCGAGAAATCCAAGTTTGGTCTGTCTGCGGCGCAATTGCTGTCGGTGGTCGAGCGCTTCCGCAAGGCAGGTCTGGATCAGGGCATTCGCCTGCTGCACTTTCACATGGGTTCGCAGATCGCCAACCTGGCGGATTATCAGCACGGCTTCAAGGAAGCGATTCGTTACTACGGCGAACTGCGCAACCTCGGTCTGCCAGTGGATCACATCGACGTGGGTGGCGGCCTGGGTGTCGATTACGACGGCACTCACTCGCGCAACGCCAGCTCCATCAACTACGACATGGACGATTACGCCGGTGTCGTCGTGGGCATGCTTAAAGAGTTCTGCGACGCGCAGGGCCTGCCGCATCCGCACATTTTCTCGGAAAGTGGCCGCTCGCTGACCGCGCACCACGCGATGCTGGTCGTGCAAGTCACCGACGTCGAAAAGCACAACGACGAAGTGCCGGTGATCGAGGACAAGGAAAGCCTGCCGGAAACGCTGCAATGGCTGGTTGATCTACTCGGGCCGACCGATATTGAAATGGTCACTGAAACCTACTGGCGCGCTACTCACTACATGAGCGACATCGCGACCCAGTACGCCGATGGCAAAATCTCCCTCTCGCAAAAAGCCCTGGGTGAGCAGTGCTACTTCGCTGTTTGCCGTCGCTTGCACAACTCGTTGAAAGCGCGCCAACGTTCCCACCGTCAGGTGCTGGATGAACTCAACGACAAGCTGGCCGATAAGTACATCTGTAACTTCTCGGTATTCCAGAGCCTGCCAGATACCTGGGCCATTGATCAGGTGCTGCCGATTATCCCGCTGCACCGCCTGAACGAAGAGCCGCTGCGTCGTGCCGTGTTGCAGGATCTGACCTGCGACTCTGATGGCAAGATCAATCAGTATGTGGACGAGCAGAGCATCGAAACCAGCCTGCCGGTGCATGGCCTGAATGAAGGCGAAGATTACCTGCTGGGCGTGTTCCTGGTCGGCGCGTATCAGGAAATCCTGGGCGACATGCACAACCTGTTCGGCGATACCGATTCGGTGAACATCTATCAGAACCCGGATGGCAGCGTTTACTCCGCAGGTATCGAAACTCACGACACCATCGAAGACATGCTGCGTTATGTGCACTTGTCGCCGGAAGAACTGATGACCCATTACCGGGACAAAGTCGCCAGCGCTAAAATCACCCCGCGTGAACGCACCTACTTCCTGGACGCGCTGCGATTGGGGCTGACACGGTCTTCTTACCTGTCTTCTTGATGATCTCGCGCCGTGCTGTCTCGCGGCCCATCACTGGACCGGTAGGAGTCAACTTGTTGGCGAGGCTTCATATCTGTGTACACAGGTCTGACGTCTCGCGAACAAGTTCACTCCTACCGGTCCGATGTTTGCTGCACGACGGTGTGAGGTCAGAAACAAAGCGGCATTGGTGTTCCTGGCACCGCGCTGTCGTGGCCATCACTGGACCGGTAGGAGACAACTTGTTGGCGAGGCTTCATATCTGTGCACACAGGTCTGACGTCTCGCGAACCAAGCTACTGGACTGAAATGCATTTTCT
>NZ_LOHG01000003.1:234228-285116 GCF_022790535.1 Pseudomonas maioricensis | reverse complement strand
GCGGCAGCTCCTACAGGTCAGATGTGTGGTGCGGGGATTGCTTTCCAGCTTAGGCCTGCTTCTCTGCTCCGCTTTCCTAATCCTCTGTAGGCAACGTCCTATTCTTCGTTTCGCTCTCTACCCGAGGGTTCTTCTCGGCCAGAATCCACGGCCGCGTCCCTGTAGAGAACACCTCCATGCCCGGCCCAGCTGTCGCTCATCACTTTAATCTCGACATCCTCCCTCTGTTTCGAGGTTTGCAGGTGTTGTCGTTTACTGGAACGGAAGCCATCAGTGAGGCTTTTGTCTTTGAGCTGGAAGTGCTGATCGACGAGCCGCATCTGGATCAGCAGGGCCTGATGTATCGCGTTGCTTTTTTAAGTTTTCAGGGTGAAAAAACAGGTGTCCACGGACAGATTCACAGTGTCGTACGCAGTCACTACAAGCCTGGACCCGCGTGTTACAGGCTGTCCCTTGGGCCTCGGCTCACCTGTTTGTCACAGCGTTACGCGCCTCGGGTTTTCCAACATCTAAGCGCGCCGCAGATCATCGGTCAGGTGCTGCAGGAGCATGGCTTTCGGGAGGGCAGTTATCGCTTTGACCTTAGAGCCGAGTACCGTAAGCGTGATTTTTGCTCGCAATACCGTGAGTCCGATCTGCATCTGGTGCAGCGGTTGTGTGCGGAAGAGGGCATCCACTTCCATTTCCATCATTCCCGCAAAGACCATGAGTTGGTGTTCGGCGATGGTTTGCGGGTCTTTCGCCGGACCTCTACTGCCATCTTTCAGCAGGTACCTAGGCAGGCTGGCGTCACGCACTTCGCGGTGACACCTGAAGGCGATGAGCAAACCGACCATAGCCGTCAGAAAGGAGAAGGCGAAAGCACGTTGTCCTTTGTTTCGTCCGGGCATTTATTGCCGCTCAAAGGGCATCCGGAGGAGGGCTTGAATCATTTATGGCTGGTGACTCATGTCGTGCATCGTGGTTTCGATACCCGGCAGTTGCACAACCTCGTCTCCTCCGAGAAGGGTATGTACGTCAATCAGTTTCAGGTCGCACCCTGGGAGGCGGGTTTCAAACCGCCGCCGCGACCGCGAGCCTTTGTTGCGACCATCCAGTGTGCCTATGTCGTTGGCCCGGCGGATGAGCCCTCCAGGCCGGACGCCCAAGGGCGGATCAATGTGCAATTTGACTGGGGGTATCCAGGGCAGGCTTCTGCGTGTGGCAATTGCTGGTTACCGGTGGTTTCGCACCTGACCACAACCCTGCGTGGGGGTATGCGGGTCGTCGTGAGTTTTACGGACGGGGACATGGACCAGCCGGTGATCAGCGCCTGTGTCTGGCAATCGACCGACGTCATCGCTGATCCGCCTGAACAACGCAGGCCTCCACATCGACTTGAGGTGAACCTGAACCCTCTGACAGCAGCAGGCGGCGAGTCATGGATTCAGATTGAAGGTGGCTCACGGATCAGCTATCAGGAGGGCTGCGAGCTGTCCTTCACGGTGGGCGACAGCACCCTGAGCATTAACGCCGAGGGGCTGAAACTGAGTAGCCCGCAAATCCTGCTGGCGACGCCTACTGAGCCTGATGCTGAACCGGAGCATTGAACCAGGCGCCGCTCTTGCTCAGCCGCCAGGTAACGAAGCCCAGAGTCAACGCGCGTAGCAGCATGAACAGCAAGAGGGTCAGCCATAGCCCGTGGTTGCCGAAGCTCTGCAGTGCGTAAGCGAAAGGCGCCACCAGCACCATATTCACCAGCATGGTGTTGCGCATCTCACGGGCACGGGTGGCACCGATGAACAGGCCGTCGAGCAAGTAGCTCCAGACCGCCAGCAACGGCAGTGCTGCCAGATAGGGCAAGTAGATGAAAGCTGTTTCGCGCACTTCGGCAATGTCGGTTTGCAGGCTGATAAATAAATGCCCTGCCACCAGGAACAGCAAGGCAAACGCCACGCTCGCAATCAATGACCAGCCTCCGGCGACGGTCAGTGAGCGGCGTAAGGCAATGCGGTTTTTCGCCCCGATGGCGTGCCCGCAGAGAGCCTCGACGGCATGGGCCAGCCCGTCCAGGGCGTGAGCGGTAAGCAACAGGCCATTGAGCAGCAATGCGTTGGCCGCTACTGTCGCGTCGCCGAGTCGTGCGCCTTGTACGGTGATCAGGAAAAACACCGATTGCAGCACCAGGCTTCGGATGAAGATATCGCGGTTCACCGCCAGTAGGGGCCTCCAGTTTTCCCAGCGCTTCAGGGCGGCCCACAACATCTGGCCGGGCCAGGCCAAAAGGGTTTTGCGGGTCAATGCGAGGCCGAGCAGCGCACCGGTCCACTCGGCAATGACCGACGCGCGTGCCGAGCCGACGACGCCCCAGTCCAGGCCAAGCACGAACCACAGGTTGAGGGCGATGTTGACCAGATTGGTGGTGAGCAGAATCATCAGCGGCGCGCGTGCGTTCTGGGTTCCGAGAAACCAGCCGACCAAGGCATAACCGGCCAGTGCGGCGGGCAGTCCGAACAGTCGGGTATGGAAAAACGCCTCGGTGAGCTGTTGCAGGTCACTGGAGGGTTGCATCATGTTCAGCGCCATGTGGCTGAACGGCAAGCCGACCACGCCTAGCAATAGCGCAAGCCCCATCGCCAGTAGCAAGCCTTGCAGCAGTATCTGACGCAGGGCGGAGCCATCGTTGCGTCCGGCGGCCTGGGATGCAAAGCCCGTAGTGCCCATGCGCAGGAAGCCCATGGTCCAGGCGAGGAAGGTGTACAGCGTCGCGCCAACTGCCACGGCACCCAGTTGATGGGCGTGGGGCAGATGGCCAATCACCGCGCTGTCGACCAGCGCCACTAACGGAACGGAAATGTTCGACAGGATCATCGGCGCAGCCAGCGCCCAGACGCGGCGATGGGTGGCGCGGTCGCGCCAGTCGTTGAGCAGGTTGGACATGAAGGCTCCCGGGGAAGGCGGGTATTGTAGAGTGAACTGAACCCCAAAAGTTGGTTGAGTGACACCGCGCCAACCGGTAGGCGCGAACGTGCTTGCGAGCCACCAACCCTTCTCATGGCAAGCACCGCTTGCGCAGGAACTACAGACCACTCTCGAGATACCGCTTCAACGCCGCCACCGAATCCGGACAATAAGGCATATGTTCAGCTCCGCGCAGGGCGTCATCTTGAACCGACGCTATCGCGAGCAAGCTCACTCCTACAGGGGTTTGTGGTCGTCTGTAGGAGTGAGCTTGCTCGCGATAGCGCTGGTTCAAGCACAGAAAATATCCAGCCAGACATAGAATCTCCCACATTGAAATCTGTGACCACCCCTACGATTGCTGTCCACTTTTCCTACGCAGCCCCCTGAGAACAAAGTCTCAAAGCGGGTGTCTATTTTCGCGGCCTGACATTCCCGGTCATGTGCCTGCTATATAGTGACCTTCTCTCAATCTGCCGCCGATGAGTGCCCCATGTTTAACAAAGGATTGTTTCTGGCCTGCGCGCTTGCGCTGCTGAGTGCTTGTGATTCTTCCACCCCGGATAAACCCGCGCCCGCCACACCGCCTGTGGCAGTGGAGTCGAACAAGCCCAAGCCTGCGGTGGACCTTCCTGCGTTGAGCAAGCGGTACGAGGGTCGCGACCTGACCATCGTGGATGTCACGGAGATTCAACTGGACGGTGCGAGCACCTTGTCGGTGAGTTTTTCCGTCCCTCTGGACCCTGAGCAGAAATTCGCAGAAAAACTGCATCTGGTCGACAGCAAGAGCGGCAAAGTGGATGGCGCATGGGAGCTGTCCGATAACCTCATGGAACTCCGTCTGCGTCATCTGGAGCCCAGGCGCAAACTGGTCCTGACGGTTGATGCGGGACTGGTCGGCGTCAACAAGGCCACGCTGGTTGCCGAGTTCATCAGCCGTCTGGAAACCTCCGACCTGCAACCTACCGTGGGTTTCGCCAGCCGTGGCAGCTTGCTGCCGACGCGTCTGGCTGAAGGTTTGCCGGTTATTGCGCTGAACGTCGAAAAGGTCAATGTCGAGTTCTTCCGGGTTAAACCCGACGCGTTGCCAGCTTTTCTCGGCAACTGGCGCGGTGCATCGAGCATTGAGTATTACGAATCCAAAGAGTTGCTGGATAAAGCCGATCTGGTTTACGAAGGCCGCTTCGACCTGAATCCGGCGCGTAACACCCGGGAAACGGTGTTATTGCCGATTGCCGGGATCAAAGCGCTGCAAGGCCCAGGGGTATACCTCGCGGTGATGCGCGCTTCCGGGACTTACAACTATTCCATCCCCGCCACGCTGTTTACCTTGAGCGACATCGGTCTGTCGGTGCATCGCTATGCCAATCGCCTGGATGCTTTCACTCAGGCGCTTGAGGGTGGCAAAGCCCTGAGCGGCGTAGAGCTGGAGCTTTACGACAGCAATGGCAAAGTAGTAGGGCAAGCCAAAACCGACTCGGCAGGCCATGCCGAGTTGCCTTTACCGGCCAAGGCTGCGGTGCTCCTGGCGCACAAAGATGAGCAGACCAGCATGCTGCGTCTGGACAGCTCGGCGCTTGATCTGGCCGAGTTCGACATCACCGGGCCACGGGCGCACCCGTTGCAGTTCTTCATTTTTGGCCCGCGGGATTTGTATCGTCCGGGGGAGACCGTACTGCTCAATGGGTTGCTGCGCGATAACGATGGCAAGCAGGTGAAGCCGCAACCGATCACGGTCGAAGTGCGTCGCCCGGACGAGCAAATCAGCCGTAAATTTGTCTGGGAAGCAGACACCTCAGGCCTGTATCAGTATCAACTGCAGTTGGCGGATGAGGCGCCAACCGGGCGTTGGCAACTGGTGTTTGATCTGGGCGATGGCAAGCCCCAGCTCTACGAGTTTCAGGTTGAGGACTTCCTGCCAGAGCGGTTGGCGCTGGAAATCAAAGGCAGTGAAACACCCATTGCAACCACCGATAACGCGGTGTTCGATGTTAACGGTCGTTATTTGTACGGTGCTCCGGCATCAGGCAATAACCTGATCGGTCTGCTGTATGTCAGGCCGCTACGCGAGGCAGTGCCTGGTTTACCTGGCTATCAGTTTGGCTCGATCACCGAGCGTGAGCTCAAGCAGGATCTGGAGATCGAAGCCAGCACGCTTGACGCACAGGGCAAGCTGAGTCTGGAGGTGGAGAGCAAATGGTCGAACGCCAGATCGCCGGTGCAGTTGATCCTCCAGGCCAGCCTGCAAGAGTCCGGTGGACGTCCGATCACCCGGCGTCTGGTGCAGCCTGTATGGCCTGCCGAGCAGATGCCGGGGTTGCGTCCGTTGTTCGGCAGCAGTCCGGGCAGCAACGATGAATACGATGAAACCGACGGCATGCCACAGACCGATGGCGACGGCCCGGTTGAGTTCGAAGTGCTGGTGGCTGACTACGCGGGTAACAAGCTGGCGGCCGATAACGTCAAAGTCCGACTGGTTCGCGAGCGTCGTGACTATTACTGGAACTACTCGGACAACGAGGGCTGGAGTTATCACTTCAATGAGAAATTCCTCAACCTCAGCGAAGAAACCATCAGCATCAAACAAGGCTCGACCGTCAAGGTCAGCTTTCCGGTGGAGTCGGGGCCGTATCGGGTTGAGGTCGAAGACCCTCAAACAGGGTTGATCAGCAGCCTGCGTTTCTGGGCGGGGTATCGCTGGCAGGACAACGCTGAGGGCGGCGCGGTACGGCCCGATCAGGTCAAACTGGCGCTGGATAAAGCTGGCTATAACGACGGCGACACTGCCAGGGTTACGGTCACGCCACCCGCCGCAGGCAAGGGTTACCTGCTGGTTGAGTCCAGTGACGGGCCGTTGTGGTGGCAGGAAATCGACGTGCCTGCAGAGGGCAAAACGTATGACGTGCCGCTGGATAAAAAATGGGCACGCCACGATCTGTACTTGAGTGCGCTGGTGGTTCGTCCCGGTGAGCGCAAGGCTAACGTCACCCCCAAACGCGCCGTCGGCGTGCTGCATCTGCCGCTGGATCGTTCGCCACGCAAGCTGGCGCTTACCGTGACCGCACCGGAAAAAATGCGTCCCAAGCAGCCGCTGAAGCTCAAAGTCGCTGCAAAAAATGCCGATGGCAGCGTGCCCAAAGAGGTGCATGTGCTGGTGTCGGCGGTGGACGTGGGCATCCTCAACATCGCTCGTTATGCCACGCCGGACCCGTTCGCCAGCCTGTTTGGTCGCAAAGAGTACGGCGCGGATCAACTGGATGTGTATGGCCAGTTGATCGAAGCCGGTCGCAATCGTCTGGCAAGTATGGCCTTCGGTGGTGACGCACTGGCCAAGGGCGGTAAACGCCCCGACACGTCGGTGACGATTGTGGCCCTGCAGAGCGCGCCGGCGACGCTGAACGACCAGGGTGAAGGAGAAGTCAGCGTCGATATTCCGGACTTCAACGGCGAGCTGCGCATCATGGCTCAGGCCTGGACCGATGAGCGCTACGGCATGGCCGAAGCGAAGACCGTGGTGGCGGCGCCGATCATTGCCGAGCTGTCGGCACCGCGTTTCCTTGCCGGTGGCGATCAGACCAGCGTTGCTCTGGATATCTCGAATCTGTCCGGCCAAGCGCAGAAACTAACCGTGCAGGCCACCGCCGAGGGCCAGTTGAGCCTTGCCAATGGTGAACTCAGCCAGAGCGTGCAACTGGCTCAGGGCCAACGTACAACGCTGCGTATTCCGGTACGTGCCGAGGGTGGTTTGGGCCAGGGCAAGTTGAAAGTCGTGGTGAACGGCTTGGTGCTGCCGGACGAGAGTCTGCCGCCGTTCTCCCGCGAATGGACCATCGGTGTACGCCCGGTTTACCCGGCGATGCTCAAGCATTACCGCACAACGCTTAACGAGCAGCCGTGGAGCCTGCCAGAAGGCGCGCTCGATGCGTTCGAACCTGCCGGTCGCGAAGCCATGCTGTCGGTGTCGAGCCGACCGCCGCTGAATCTGGGTGAGCAGATTCGTGCCCTGGAAGCCTACCCCTATGGATGCCTGGAGCAGACGGCCAGCGGGCTTTATCCGTCGTTGTACGCGGATGCTGCAACGCTCAAGCGTTTGGGTATCAAGGGCGAAACCGATGCGCTGCGTAAGCGCAAGGTCGAGTTGGGTATCGAGCGGCTGCTGGGCATGCAGCGCCATAACGGCAGCTTTGCCCTGTGGAACGCTGACGGTGATGAAGAATACTGGCTGACGGCCTACGTCACCGACTTCTTGCTGCGTGCACGCGATCAGGGCTTCGCGGTACCGCCTGACGCGTTGAAGAAAGCCAATGAACGTTTGCTGCGTTATTTGCAGGAGCGTAACCAGATCGAAGTCAACTACAGCCAAAACGCCGAGCACACCCGTTTTGCCGTACAGGCCTACGCCGGTCTGGTGTTGGCCCGTAGCCAGCAGGCGCCACTGGGCGCGTTGCGCAGCCTGTTTGATCGGCGCACCGACGCCCGTTCCGGTCTGCCGCTGGTGCAGCTGTCGGTCGCGCTGGAAAAGATGGGTGACAAACCTCGCGCGGACCAAGCCATGCTGGCGGGGCTGGCGGCGGGCCGTAAAGGCAACGAGTGGCTGGCCGACTACGGCAGCCCGTTACGTGATCAGGCGTTGATCCTGTCGCTGCTGGAAGAAAATAATCTGGCGGCTGACAAGCGCGATCAACGCCTGTTCGCCCTGGCCGATGAAGTGGCTGCGAGCCGCTATCTGTCCACACAGGAGCGCAACGCATTGTTCCTTGCGGGCCGCGATCTACTGGGCAAGCCGGAAGGCAAATGGGCGGCGACGCTCAGCGCCGGTGCCCAGAGCCGCGAGCTAAGTAACGAGCAACCGGGCCTCAAACTCGACGGTCCGCTGCTTACTACTCCCATGTCAGTGCAAAACCGTGGCGGCGATACGTTGTATCAACAACTGACGCTGTCGGGTTATCCGACTCGTGCACCGGTAGCAGGCGGGGAGAATCTGAGTATTCGTCGTGAATACCTGGGGCTGGATGGTGAGGCCGCCAACCTTGATTCGCTGAAAAGCGGCCAGCTGTTGCTGGTGCACATCGAGGTCAAAGCTCAACAGCGAGTGCCCGACGCACTGGTTGTAGATTTGCTCCCGGCCGGTCTGGAGCTGGAAAACCAGAACCTGGCTCAAAGCGCTGCCAGCTTGGAAGACGCCAGCGAGTCGGTGAAAGAGTGGCGTCAGTCGATGGAGAACGCGGGCATCAAACATCAGGAGTATCGAGGTGATCGCTACGTGGCTGCGCTGGATCTGAACGGCTATAACACGGTGCACTTGTTGTATCTGGCTCGTGCCGTGACACCGGGTATCTACCGTGTGCCGCCACCGCAAGTGGAGTCGATGTATCGACCGAACTGGCAGGCCCTGGGTGAAGCAGCTGCGCAGATGGTGGTGAAGGGTAAGTAACGACGCAAATCCCTGTAGGAGCTGCCGAAGGCTGCGAAAGCGACTTATCTGACACACCGCTATCGCAGCCTTCGGCAGCTCCTACAGGGGGCGGCGCATCAATGAATAATCCAGCTCAGCAACCATAAGCCCAGCACCAGCCAGATGATGCCCATGATGATCGAGGCGCGCATGAAGGCGCGAACTGCCGAGTACAGGAACATCAAGCCGACGATCAGCGCCAGAATGCTGATCAACGAGGTGTCCATGCCCAGCGTGCGGGACAGACCGTCGACAAAATTCCCACCCGCGTTGGCGAAGATATTGAAGAACCACTCCAGTCCATCGACGATAAAGCGAATTACCGCGCCGAGCGCCTGGCCCAGCCATTCGAAAAAGCTTTCTACCTGCATATGTGTGTCCTGATGAGGGCCATGATTAAAGGCGACTGTTCGCTTTGGCTATTGATTGGTGCAGCGAGTTCCCCGAAGTGTAAAGGCGTTTTGCCTTGAAACCGGGAATATTGTCACGATTCTTCAAGCGCCGGAGACCTGCGCAATCTTTGGGATCCACGGAACCTGTGGGAGCGGTGCTTGCCCGCGATAAGGACGCTGCAGATACCAGGTCAGTCGCGTCCAGCCTTGTCGCGGGCAAGCACCGCTCCTACAGGTTAGTCACACAGTGCCTGTGTGGGTTCGTCGCCGGGCTGGCGTTGCTCATCGCGCTGCTCTGGCTCGCCGACCGTATCTGGCCGCTGCCATTACCCAAGGACGATCTGGCTCGCGTCGTGCTGGCCGAAGACGGTACGCCGTTGTGGCGCTTTGCTGATGCCGAAGGCGTCTGGCGTTATCCAGTGTCGATCAATCAGGTATCGCCGTATTACACCGAAGCGTTGCTGACCTATGAGGATCGCTGGTTCTACAGCCACCCCGGAGTCAATCCGCTGTCTTTGGTCAGAGCCACATGGCAGAACCTCACGGGTGCTCGGGTGGTGTCCGGGGGCAGCACGCTGTCGATGCAGGTGGCGCGGCTGCTCGACCCGCATGCGCGAACCTTGCCCGGTAAAGTGCGGCAGCTGTGGCGCACGATGCAGTTGGAATGGCACCTGTCCAAGGACGAAATTCTCACCCTCTATCTCAATCGCGCGCCGTTTGGCGGTACCTTGCAGGGTGTCGCTGCGGCCAGTTGGGCGTATCTGGGTAAATCGCCCCGGCAACTGACCCGCTCCGAAGCGGCGATGCTCGCCGTGCTGCCGCAGGCGCCGAGTCGCTTGCGGCCGGATCGTCATCCGCAACGGGCGCAGGAGGCGCGAGACAAGGTGCTCAAGCGTCTCGCGCAATTTCAGGTCTGGCCGGAGACTGCGGTGGCTGAGGCGCTGGAGGAACCGCTGCTGCTGGCCCCGCGTCAGGAGCCAAGCCTGGCCCCGTTGCTGGCGCGGCGCCTGAATCGTCCTGACAGCCCGCCTTTGATTCGCACCACGCTGGATGCCGGTCTGCAGCGCCGCCTTGAAGATTTGCTGTTGGGTTGGCGTGCCCGATTACCGGAGCGTACCTCGGCCGCGATTCTCGTGGTCGAGGCGCAGAACATGGCTGTACGCGCCTACGTTGGCTCGGTGGATATCAATGACACCAGGCGTTTTGGTCATGTGGATATGATCAGCGCGCTGCGTTCGCCGGGTTCTACCCTCAAGCCTTTTCTGTACGGGCTTTCGATGGATGCCGGGCTGATTCATTCCGAATCCCTGATGCAGGACGTGCCACGCCACTATGGCAACTATCGCCCCGGTAACTTTGCCACCGGTTTCAGTGGCGCGGTTGCGGCCAGTTCGGCGCTGTCGATGTCGCTGAACCTGCCTGCAGTACAGCTGCTGGAAGCCTATGGGCCGAAGCGTTTTGCGGCAGAGTTGCGCAACGGGGGTGTGCCGTTGACCTTGCCGCCACTGGCCGAGCCGAATCTGGCGATGATCCTCGGCGGCGTTGGCAGCCGTCTGGAAGATCTGGTCGGCGGTTACAGCGCTTTCGCCCGCGGTGGCCGCAGCGCTGATATTCGTCTGCAACCCGACGCTCCATTGCGTGATCGTCCCATGATGTCGCCCGGCGCAGCGTGGATTATCCGCAAGATCCTCAGTGGTCAGGCACGTCCGGATCTGGACCCGCATGCTGAACTTGTACAGCGTCCGCAACTGGCCTGGAAAACCGGGACGAGTTACGGTTTTCGTGACGCGTGGGCCGTGGGTGTGGGCCCACGCTTTGTGGTCGGCGTGTGGATCGGCCGTCCTGACGGCACGCCGGTGCCGGGGCAATTTGGCCTCGCATCCGCCGCACCCTTAATGTTGCAGGTTCACGATGTACTGGCGAATCGCGACAGTCAGCGAGGGATCGCCGCCCCGATTCAGCCGGTGCCTTCAAGCGTGGGAGTGGCGGCGATTTGCTGGCCGCTCGGCCAGCCCATGAGCAAGAGTGACCCCAACTGCCGCAGACAACGGTTTGCGTGGACACTCGACGGCACCACGCCACCGACCTTGCAGGCGGTCGACCAGCCTCTCGGGTTGGGCCAGCAGGAAAAAATCTGGGTCAACGGGCAGGGTTTGCGGGTTGCTGCCGGGTGCCCAGGAGCGCAGGCGCGAGACCTGATTCTGTGGCCTGCCGCACTGGAACCGTGGCTGGCCCTTGCGGAGCGCCGTGAAGCGCGTTTGCCAAAGGTTGACCCGGCGTGCCCGCCGCAAGGGTTGAATCTTGCGCCGCCGCTAACAATTGTCGGCGTGCGTGATGGTGATCATCTGCGCTTGCCAGCGGGCAGCCGACAAGCTTTGCGGCTCAACCTGTCAGCTTTGGGTGGCAGCGGTCGTCGCTGGTGGTTCATCGACGGTATGCCGATGGCTGACACCGCAAATCAGGACAGCTTCAGCCCAACCCTGACACGGCTCGGCCGTTATGAGTTGAGCGTGCTGGATGAAAGTGGCCAGACGGCAAGAGTGGTATTTGATGCCGTCGATTGAGCTGAGTCTAGTGAGCCGCATCCCGCACGCGATTTGCTCCGCTTGGTGACATCGCCAGCGCCAGTTGGGTGCGGTTGTGCATATGGGTCAGGCGCAGCACTTGCGAGACGTAGAGCTTGACGGTGTTTTCGGTAATACCCAGCTTGCAGCCGATCTGATAATTGGTATGACCTTTGGCGACGAGTCGGGCTACGTCCTGCTGACGAGGGGAGAGTGGGGCAAAAAGCACTGACAGATCCAACTCTTCCTCGGCACCTTCCTCCACGCTGGGAGCGGTATGAGTCGGACGAACCCGGTCCAGGTCTTCGTACAGATCATCGATGGAGGCGGCCAGAAAACGCAGCTTTTCATTGAGTTCGCTCAGTTGGCGGAAGCTTTTCTGCCGCTCATGAAGCACTGCCTCTTGCCGTTGCACGCCTTCCAGCAGTTCGTTCAGGTTCACGGGTTTCTGAAAGTAGTCTGCCACGCCCGCTCGCAAGGCTTTGATTACTTCCTGCTTGTCGTCATTGGACGTCAGCACAATAGTCTCGAAAACGCGCTTTTTACCGGCGACCAGTTTCAGCGCATCGACCAGTTCCACACCGTCGGATTTAGGCATGTGCAGATCGCACAAAACGATGCCTACGGCAGGGTCGTTGCGAAACTGTTCCAGCGCTTCTTTGCTTGAGTGGCTGCCGGAACACTCGTAACCACTGTTTTGTAAAAACTCGCTCAGCTCGTTCACCACCGAAGGTTGATGGTCGACGACAAGTACTTTGAATGGAGAATTTTTGTTCACGCGCTACTCCCTGTCTGCGAAAAACAAAGCGTTGTCAGACTCAATACTCACGCTTTATCAATACGACTGTTTTCCGTATAGGTCACGTATTCCCCGAGACCTGTTACTACCGTAGTCAGACTTTGGCGTTATGTACATAGTGTTAATCGTGTTTACGACTAGTGGATATTTTCTTTTTGGTCGAGGTCAGGAAGTGTGGGGTTTTCCTGACGTCGACGGTAAGCGCCAATACGTTGGCTTTTCTCAAAGAACGCCATAACCATCTGAATCAAAAGGGCCTTGTGGGACTGAATTCATCCGGTAATAGGCCAGTGAATTCCCCTCGTTTTATCGCCATTAGTACCGCGCTTCCGGATGAATTCGGTCCGGCAGGTACACGGTTGCCGCGATATAACGTCGTGTCGGCAAGTATGTTTTTTTTGACGCTTTATCAGTTTTGCGGGGGGATGTGATTTAACGCGTTGAAGTAGCGGGTACTTACTCCTGATGAGTTTTAGTTAAAAAGGGCCGGATGCGCCAAGCCCTCTACAACTAAAACGCGGGCTCAACGTGGTGGATACTGCTCGAGGATTTTTGCGACCGTCTGACGGATTGCCGTCTCGCGCGCATTGGGGGCATTGTCCTGGTTGAGGATGCGCTCAGTGCTGCCGCGCCAGACAAGTTTGCCGTCCTTGCCGTCGAACAGGTCGATCTGCAGGGTCGTCACTTTGTAGTCGACGCTACGAGTTTCGGTCATTGGCGCGTTCCAGTAGCCGTAGCCGCCCCAAGGCCCCCAGCCGCCACCGTAATTGGTACTGACCAGTTGCTGACGATTTTCCATGATTAGCCAGGCTTGTACTTTCAGGTCTGAATGTGCGCCCGACGCGGCCATGCGCAAACCGCGCTGGTCGAGTTGTTCGCCAACCGACTGGCGAATACGCTGATCGGTGAGGTCGCTCTTGATCCGCGGATCATCCGGTTGATACTGCACGCCGGGCTCTTTCCAGCTCCAGCTTCGGTACCCGCCGAAGTCACGACTGGCGTCGAAATCACGATTGATCTGGTTGGTTTGGCAGGCACTGAGCAGCACTAACAGGGACAGTAGAGCGAGACGGCGAAACATGGCAGTTCTCCGAAGATGTCAGGAGGGAGGATACGCGCTCAATGCTTTTTGCACAGCCTGACGCAGGGCGCTGGACCGATCTGATTGATCGCTGCCGTTACGTGTCTCGGCGCTTGCGCTCCACACCGGCTGGCCGTTGCGGGCGTCAAACAGGCTGATGCTGACGACCACCACCTGTTCCTGATAAGTCCGCACGATGGGGACGCTGGCATAACCGCCGTAGCGGTTGCCATACGGACCATGGCCATAACCGATGCCGCTGCCGCCGTAGTAAGGATCGTAGTAGTCATCACGGACCTGGCGGGTACGGATTTCCATGCGGGTCTGCGCGCTAACCTGGAGGTCCGCTGGCTGTGTGCTTTGGGCCGGGCGCAAACCGCGTTGGTCCAGGCCATTGCTGACGGCTTCGGCGATTTGCGCTGAATCAGCCCAGGCCGAGCCGGGTGGCAGTTGATTGTTGCGCCAGGTCCAACTGCGATAGCGCCCGTAATCCCGCGGTGGCGCAGGATACGCGCTCATGTCCACAGCATTGGCCGCGTGTGCGGGGGCCGGCGGCAGGGGCGTTGAGTCGGCACGATACGGATTATCGCTCTGGCAGGCAGCCAGACCGAGGCAGAACGTAATCAGAACGAGGCGGTGTTTCATCATGGCCTCCGCTAAGTGGCCTTTGAAGACAGGAAACAACGATCAACAGCGCCAGACTGCCTGTGATCAGTCTGGCTGGTGCGGGTGCTCAAAGTGGGCGACAAATCCAGTGCAGGTAACGACCAAGTCCTGCATAGGCGGGATGTCGACGGTGAGCCAGTTCCATTTCCAGCAGGTCCACCAATTCAGCCCGTGCCTGAAACTCCACCGGCATGTAGTCATGAAACACTCTGACACCGCTCTGGGTTTCGACACGCCACATGCCTTCAAGTTGCGCCGCCAGTTCACGCGGATCGAGCGGCTGCTGTGGCGTCAGACTTTGCTTCTCGCCAGCCATGTCGTTCTTGCGCATTTTTTTGAAGTGACCCTTGAGCAGGTTGCGGTAGATCAGCGCGTCGCGGTTGTAAAACGCCAGGGACAGCCACCCCTCGGCTTTGGTCAGTTTGTGCAGTACCGGCAGGATCGTGTGGGGTTCGGCCAGCCATTCCAGTACGGCGTGGCACAGCACCAGGTCGTAAGGTTCATGCAATTGGGCCGACAGTTCCTGCCAGGGCGCCTGAATAAACGTGGCGGTCTGGCCTGCGTCGGCAAATCGTTGGCGGGCCCCTTCAAGCATCGGCGCCGCCGGTTCTGCAAGGGTCACGTCATGACCGCGCTCTGCCAGCCATAACGACATGTGTCCCAGCCCTGCACCGATGTCCAGCACCCGCAGTGGACGGGTGGGCAAAGCTTCGGTCAGATCGGCCTGAAGTACCGCAAGACGGATGGCGCCCTTGGCACCGCCGTAGATTTTTTCGGCGAAGCGCGTCGCCAGTTGATCGAAGTGGCGATCACTCATTTGGCGAACCTGCGTTCACTGTCGGCCAGTTTGCTGCGGACCACCGTGTCCATGTCGATCCCCAGTTCGCTGCACAACAGCAGCAGATAAAGAATGATATCGCCGACTTCCTGTCCCGCATGTGCGAGTTTCTCAGGTGGAAGCTGGCGGGACTGGTCTTCGGTCAGCCACTGGAAGATTTCTACCAGCTCCGACATTTCAACACTGGCAGCCATGGTCAGGTTTTTCGGGCTGTGAAACTGCTTCCAGTCATTTTGATCGCGGATGCGGTGCAGGCGCTGAGTGAGTTCTTCTAGGTTCATTGGGTGTCCTGAATCATTGTGTTGTGTCCGTCGCCGTGCGGTCGTGCATCTGGCCGGGAACCTGTGAGAGCTGGGCTTGCCCGCGATAGGGCTGCACGCGGTTCACTTTAGATCGAGTCCAGCCCTATCGCGGGCAAGCCCAGCTCCCACAGGGGAATTGTGTTGAGTCTCCTTCAACCACTCCAGAACCCCCAACCCCGCAGCCCTGCCGCTGGCGAAGCATGCCGTGAGCAGGTAGCCGCCGGTGGGCGCTTCCCAGTCGAGCATTTCGCCAGCGCAGAATACGCCCGGTAATTGCTTGAGCATCAGGCGCTGGTCCATGGCTTCGAAGGTTACACCGCCTGCGGTACTGATGGCCTCGTCCAGCGGGCGAGCTTTGATGAGCTGCAGGGGCAGGGCTTTCAAGGCCATGCTCAGTTGGGCGGGGTCGTCAAAAGCTTCACGCGGGGCCAGCTCTCGCAACAAGGCGGCTTTCACCCCATCGATACCCAACTGGCTGTGTAAGTGCTTGGACATGGAGCGTGAGCCGCGAGGTTTTTCGAGCGCTTTTTGTAGGGCAGAAGGTGTTTTGCCGGGGAGCAGATCAATCAGGATGGTTGAGGCACCGTGCTGATTGATCTCTTCGCGAATCTGCGCCGACAGCGCATAAATCAGGCTGCCTTCCACACCGTTGTCGGTGATCACGCATTCACCCAGACGAGGCGTCTGGCCGCGCATGCCGATGCCGATATTCTTCAGCGGCGCGCCCGCGAACTTGCTGCGCAGCAGCTCACTCCAGCCAGTGACTTCAAAACCGCAGTTGGCAGCTTGCAGCGACTTGAGGTCAACGCCACGCTCGGCCAGCTGCGGCCACCAGGCGCCGTCCGAGCCCAATCGCGACCAGCTTGCACCGCCCAGGGCGAGCAATACGGCGTCGGGGTTCAGTGAGGTTTCACCTTCCGGATGTGCGATACGCAACTGACCCGCAGCGTCCCAGCCGAGCCAGCGATGCCGCGTATGGATGGTGACACCGCTATCACGCAAGCGCTTGAGCCAGGCGCGCAGTAGCGGCGCTGCTTTCATGTCGGTGGGGAAGACCCGGCCCGAGCTGCCGACGAAGGTTTCAATACCGAGGTTGTGAATCCATGCGCACAGGTCATCCGCGCCAAACCCGCGCAACAGCGGGGCGATATCGCCTGAGCGCTCGGCGTAGCGGGAAAGGAAGGCCGGGTAGGGCTCGGAGTGGGTGATGTTCATGCCACCGACGCCCGCCAAGAGGAACTTGCGTCCCACTGAAGGCATGCCGTCATACAGGTCGACTTTGATGCCTGCCTGACTCAACACTTCGGCCGCCATCAAACCAGCAGGGCCGCCGCCAATGATGGCGACTGAGGAGGGGATTGGCGCTGTGGTGTCAGTCATGGCGAGGTGCATATCGTTACGGTTTGGTCGCGCATTCTACCTGCACCGTGCCCCGGTCGCTCCTACCAAACAACATGCGATCCTTTGAATTGAAGCGCATACCTGTAGGAGTGAGCTTGCTCGCGATAGCAATCTTCCAATCGAAAATACTTCGCCTGATTAAACGCTATCGCGAGCAAGCTCACTCCTACAGGTCCTGCGTGGTGTCATGAGACAGAGTTCACAACCCCTCCGACACCCAGACCCGCTGCGCGCTGTGATGCAAAATCCCGTGCCGCCGTGCCAGGGCCTGTCGGTCTTTGCTGTAGCCGCCGCCAATCACGCCCATGACCGGGATGTTGCGCCCGATACAGTGGCGCAGCACGGCCTCATCGCGGGCGGCCACTCCGGCGTCGGTCAGCTTCAGATAACCCAGCGCATCGTCCTGATGCACGTCCACCCCCGCATCGTAGAGCACCAGATCCGGCTGATAGAGCGGCAACAGATAGTTGAGGAGGTCATCTACCACTTTCAGGTATTCGTCATCGCCCATGCCCATCGGCAACGGGATGTCCCAGTCGCTCTGCGCTTTACGCGCCGGAAAGTTCTTTTCGCAATGCAGCGAGACGGTAATCGCGTCATCGGTATCGGCCAGAATCCGCGCGGTACCGTCGCCCTGATGCACATCGCAATCGAAGATCAGTACTTTGTCCACCCGCCCGCTTTGCAGCAGGTACTGACTGATCACCGCCAGATCGTTGAAAATGCAGAACCCGGCGGGGTAATCGTAATGCGCATGATGGGTGCCGCCCGCCAGATGACACGCCAGACCGTGCTGTAACGCCTGCTCAGCCGTCAGCAGTGACCCGCCCACAGCGCGTACCGTACGTCGCGCCAGATCCGCGCTCCAGGGCAGGCCCAGGCGTCGCTGATCTTCACGGGACAAGTCGCCTTCCATATAACGGCGTATATAAGAAGGGTCATGAGCCAGTGCAAGAATGTCGTTCGGACAGATTTGCGGACGCAGCAAAGCGTCGTCGCTGGTCAGCCCGCTGTCGATCAGGTGATCGCGCAGCAAACGGAACTTGTCCATGGGGAAACGATGGTCAGCCGGGAAGTCCGGGCTGTAATCCTCGTGATAGATGAGCGGCAGGGACATTTTGCGTCCGGTCAGGGGTCGAAGCCGGATAGTGCCAGCATTGCCCCTGAAGGCCCAGCTTTGTGGCTCAACGCAAGGCTACACTGGCCGACACAATGACTGAGCGGTTAATGGAGAGAACCGATGGAGCCGATACTCAAACTCGAGAGTGCGCGATTGTTGATGCGCCAATGGCGAGACGACGATTTAGCCGCATTTGCCGAAATGTGCGCGGATCCCCACGTCATGCGCTATTTCCCGGAGCCTTTGAGTCGTCTGGAAAGCGCCGCACTGATCGGTCGCGTGCGTGGGCACTTTGCCGAACTGGGCTTCGGGTTGTGGGCGCTGGAGCGTAAGGACACCGGCCAGTTCATTGGTTTCACCGGGCTGGGCGTGGTGAATTTTGACGCGCATTTCACCCCTGCGATTGAAATCGGCTGGCGTCTGGCCCGTGAGCACTGGGGGTTTGGTTATGCCAGCGAAGCGGCCTGGACGGCCTTGGGATGCGGCTTTGAGCGCCTGGGAGTGGATCAGATCGTTTCGTTTACGGCTCAGAGCAACGAACCGTCGCAAAAAGTCATGCAGGCCATCGGCATGAGCACCGACGCTGCCGATGACTTTGATCACCCGCAGTTGCCGCCCGGTCATCCTTTGCAGCCGCACGTGCTGTATCGCATAACTCGCCAACAATGGCTGGATACGCTGCAAGCTTGAGGGGGCTGATGGCGTTAATTTCTGTATCATTTCGGCTTGTGTCACGCTTGAAGCGACGGCGAACGGTTTTGTGTAAGGAGTAATGAATGAGCCAAGTGTTGGATGATCTGGTTGCGCTGTTGAGCCTGGAACCGATTGAAGAGAACCTGTTCCGTGGCCGCAGTCAGGACCTTGGCTTTCGCCAGTTGTTCGGTGGGCAGGTACTGGGCCAGTCTTTGTCGGCTGCCAGCCAGACGGTCGAAGATGCGCGGCATGTGCACTCTTTGCACGGGTATTTCCTGCGCCCGGGCGACGCCGGTCTGCCGGTTGTGTATCAGGTTGATCGAGTGCGTGATGGTGGGAGTTTCAGTACGCGCCGTGTGACTGCCATCCAGAAGGGCCAGCCGATATTCACCTGCAGCGCTTCGTTTCAGTACGACGAGCAGGGCTTCCAGCACCAGACCTCGATGCCGCAAATCGTCGGTCCGGAAAACCTGCCTTCGGAACTGGAATTGATGCAGCAGCGCGCGCATCTGATCCCGGAGAACATGCGCGACAAGATGCTCTGCCCAAAACCGATCGAGTTTCGCCCGGTCACTGCTGTCGATCCTTACAATCCGCAGCCCACTGAAGCGGTGAAGTACATCTGGTTCCGTACCGACGGAGCGTTGCCGGAAGTCCCGGCGCTGCACAAGTACCTGATGGCTTACGCATCGGACTTCAACCTGCTGACGACTTCGCTGCTGCCTCACGGCAAGACGGTCTGGCAGAAAGATATGCAGGTCGCCAGCCTTGATCACTCGTTGTGGTTTCACGGAGATCTGCGGGCTGACGACTGGTTGTTGTACGCGATGGATAGCCCATGGGCGGGTAACTCCCGTGGTTTCTCCCGTGGCAGCGTTTACAACCGTGCCGGGCAACTGGTGGCTTCGGTCAGTCAGGAAGGTCTGATCCGGCACCGCAAGGATTGGGCATGAGTCTTTCCGGGATCAGCCACTGGGTGTTCGACATGGACGGTACGCTGACCGTTGCCGCTCATGACTTCCCGGCCATCAAGCGTGCACTCGATATCCCGCAGGATCATGACATTCTCGGGCATCTGGCGGCGTTACCTACTGATGTCGCGGCAGCCAAGCATGCCTGGCTGCTGGAGCATGAGCGTGAACTGGCTCTTGCGTCCAAAGCTGCGCCCGGCGCGGTGGAGCTTGTTCGGGAGTTGTCCGGACGTGGTTATCGCCTGGGCATTCTGACCCGTAACGCCCGGGAACTGGCCCACGTGACGCTTGAGGCCATCGGTCTGGCGGATTGCTTTGCGGTGGAGGATGTTCTCGGTCGCGATGAGGCACCGCATAAGCCTGATCCGGCTGGCTTGTTGCACCTGGCCGACGCCTGGCAAGTGCCTGCCTCACAGATGGTGATGGTCGGTGATTATCGTTTTGATCTGGATTGCGGGCGTGCGGCCGGTACCAAAACCATTCTGGTCAACCTGCCGGAAAACCCCTGGCCGGAATTGGCGGACTGGCATGTGCAGGATTGTGGGGAGATCAAGGCTTTGCTGAGTGACTTTAGTTGAAATGCAATCCCTGTGGGAGCGGTGCTTGCCCGCGATAAACGATAACGCGGTGTGTCTTCCAGCCGCGTCTCATGTATCGCGGGCAAGCACCGCTCTCACAGGATTAAATCTGCTTCAGATCAAAAATCCTTGAACAACACCGCCTGGCCCTGCGGGGATGTGAAGATTCCATCGCCGCTGTGGCCTACATTCGGTACCACGATCAGGCGCTGATTCAGGCCCTCTGGATGGCGTTTCTGCAAGTACTTGAAGTAGTTCTCGCCGCGCTCCAGACGCTGGGTGCCTTGGGCTTCAGCGCCGCAGGTCTTGTCCAGGGCCGGGTGTTTCGGATCAGTGTCGTGCTGACCGAGCAGGTAGGTCACGTCACGTTTCACGTAATCGTCTTCAATGTCAGCGGTTTTGACTTTGCCCGCATACGGCGGCATTCCGTTCAGACCGTATTTCCACTCGTTGAAGCCCGGGCAACTGGCTTTGGTCACCGGCATTGGCCGCTCTGTATCGAAATAGGCATAGGACGAGGGGTTGGCAATCACGTAGCGCAACTTGATGCCTTCTTTCGTCAGCAACACATCCTCTTTGCCGCCCAGCATCACGTAACGCTGGACCACTTGCGCGCCACCGGAATGCCCGGCGATAACGATTTCCTTGAGGTTCGGGAACAGCTTGCTGTCACTCAGGCGGCGCAGAATATGGTCGATGACCAGAAACGAGCTGACCGGTTTGGGCCCTACAGAGTTTTCGCCTGCCATCCACTGGTTGCCGTGCCAGCGCAATATGTTGTCGCCCAGGTGGTGCGCGGTAATGTCCTTCTCATCCAGGAATTGCGGCGCGATCAGCAGGGTCTTGGTGCGCTGTTTTGACTGATTGGCAGCGCGTTCGATGCTGCGCAGGTAGGTAGGCGCATTACGCAACCGGCCATGCAACACAATCACTGCACGCTCGATCTGAGGGCGAGGTTGTTTCCAGTTCAGGCTCATGCCAAGCGTCGCCTGAGCGCCGTTGATTGTCAGGCGCTCCGGGCTGATGGATTTGACCGCCTGATCCTCGGCGTGAGCGTTGAAACTCAGAAGGGCACTTAACGACAGGATCAGTAGCGGTTTTATCATGTGATCAGAGGCTCTTGGCGGCGAAGGTGTCGCACTGGTTGAGTTGACCCTGGGAGAAGCCGGTTTTGAACCAGCGAACCCGTTGGGCGGACGTCCCGTGAGTAAACGAGTCTGGCACTACGCGGCCTTGACCCTGTTGTTGAAGGCGATCATCGCCAATGGCGTTGGCTGCATTCAAGGCTTCTTCAATATCACCCGGCTCAAGCCAGTTCAAACGCTTTTGTGCGTTATAGGCCCAAACGCCTGCCAGACAGTCGGCCTGAAGCTCCTGGCGAACCAGCAAACCGTTGCTGCCTTCCATGCGCTGGCCACTGCGGCGGGCGGCATCGACTTTTTCAGAAACGCCCAGCAATGTCTGCACATGGTGACCTACTTCGTGAGCAATCACATAGGCCTGAGCAAAATCCCCCGCAGCTTTGAAGCGTTGTGACATTTCGCGGAAGAACTCCATGTCCAGATACACCTTCTGGTCAGCCGGGCAATAAAACGGTCCGCTGGCCGATGTTGCAAAGCCGCACGCAGACTGCACCTGGCCGCTGAACAGCACCAGCGTTGGATCTTTGTATTGGCGGCCGCCCAACTGGAAGGCTGCGCGCCATGTGTCTTCGGTATCGCCGAGAATCGAACGGACGAATTCTGCCTGTTCATCGTTGGCTGGCGGAGCCTGACGCGTCTGGCTGGACGGTGGTGCCTGAGTTGCCTGGCCGGTGAGTTGGCCGAGAATCTGCATCGGGTCCTGACCGGTCAACAGACCGATAGCCACAATGATGATCACGCCACCGATGCCGAGTCCCTTGCCGCCAATGCGCATCCCACCGCCGCCGCTGCTGCCGTCCCGTGCGTCCACGACGTTATCGCTGCGCCGACCCTTTTTCCATAGCATGTGGGAATCCTCTTCTTATCCTGTAAGGAGTGTCGCTGCTACCCACACATCGCGCCAGTCTGATTGTCAGACGCATTAGCTGAATGGGAGTTGAACGACGTACATCTAGCGCAGGAGTAGAGAGGGGCAGGGGGGAATTAGTTCGAGGCCGTGTTCAACTGCGTACAGCACGTTGTTCACTTTTGACCGAGTTCATGAACGCTTGCATGGCTGAGGACTGAACGCGGTGGCGGCGCGTGATCAGCCCGTAAGGCGGTAGACGCGCTTCGAATTTGATCGGCAACACGGCCAGCAGGTCGCGCCCCGGATAGTCCTCGACCACTGACACCGGCGTTACACCCAGCATGTCGGTCTGTTGGACCAGTGACAGCAAGGTCATGATCGAGGTGGTTTCAACAATACTGCTGGGGATGTCGACGCGTGCGTTGTGGAACACCTGATTAATGATCGAGCGCATCGGACTGGGGTGCTGTTGCAGGACCCAGGTCATGTTCTGCATGTCGGCCCAGCCCAGATGGGTGGCATCGGCCATGGGGTGATTGGCGCCAGCCACCACGCAGAGTTCTTCTTCGCCCAGGCTGTCGAACAGCAGTTCTTCAGCCCGTGCGCCGCCAGGTATCCGGCCGAGCACCACGTCCAGTTGGTCCTGTAACAAGGCCTGAACCAGCACATCGCTGGTATCGACCTGAATACTCATGGACAAACGCGGATGGCTTTTCTTCAAGTCAGCGATAGTGCGGGTCAGCAGCCCTGAGGCCAGGGCGGGGATAGCGCCGACTGCCACCCGGCCAAGGTTGCCGGATTCCAGCGCTACCAGTTCTTCACGCATGCCGCTCAGTTCGGCAAACACCATGCGCGCGTAATAGATCACGGTTTCGCCAAACTGCGTAGGGCGCATGCCTCGTGGCAGGCGCTCAAATAGCTCGACGCCGAGCAGGTCTTCGGCTTCGTGGAGCATTTTGGTCGCAGCGGGCTGAGTCATACCGATATCGTCCGCCGCCCGGCGCAACGATCCCAGTTCCTGAAGCGCCAGCATCAAACGCAACTGGCGCAGGCGCAGGCGGCTGTGAATGACGTTGGCATCAGGAATTCGGGTCATGGTCGCCGCTCGCAGAAAAGTCTGGGGCTGAGCCTGACAAGAAATATCAGGGCTTACTAGCCCCTTCCTAATCACTGAGCTGATTTCGCTTTGGCGGCTTGACGCGTGCGCCAACCCAATGCATTGCGGATCCCGCTGGAAATCAACGGCCAGAACAGCATCACCATGGCCGCCGTGGTCAAACTGCCCACCAGCGGGTTGGACCAGAAAATACCCAGTTGCCCATCGGAGAACAGCATCGACTGGCGGAAGGCGTCTTCAGCCTTGTCGCCCAATACCGCCGCCAGCACCAAGGGTGCAATCGGGTAGCCAAGCTTTTTGAATAGATAACCCAACGCGCCAAAGACCAGCATCAGGCCGACGTCGAACAGCGAGTTATGCACTGAGTACGCACCGATCGCGCAGATCATGATGATGATCGGGGCAATGATCGAGAACGGTATGCGCAGTATCGAAGCAAACAGCGGCACGGTTGCCAGCACCACGATCAGGCTGACGACATTCCCCAGGTACATACTGGCGATCAGGCCCCAGACGAAATCATGCTGCTCAACAAACAAGGTCGGACCAGGATGCAGGCCCCAGATCATCAAGCCGCCCATCATCACTGCGGCAGTGGCCGAGCCAGGTATGCCCAGCGTCAGCATGGGCAGCAGAGCGCTGGTCCCTGCTGCGTGGTCGGCCGTTTCCGGTGCGATCACGCCTTCCACTTCACCCTTGCCAAAGTTGTCGCGGTTTTTCGAGAAGCGCCGCGCCAGGCTGTAGCCCATGAAGGAGGCAGCTGTCGGGCCGCCCGGGGTGATGCCCATCCAGCAGCCAACCAGCGTACTGCGCAAAATCGTCAGCCAGTAACGCGGCAATTTGGCCCATGTACGCAGAATCGTCATCGGCGTGATACGCGCATGTTCGCCACGGAATACCAGGCCTTCCTCTACCGTGCAGAGGATTTCACCAATACCGAACAGGCCGATCACCGCCACTTCGAAGCTGATGCCGGTCATCAGGATCGGTTGATCGAAGGTCAGGCGCAGGTTGCCGGACACCGTGTCCATGCCGACTGCGGCCATGGCGAAGCCGATCATCATCGCAACCACGGTTTTCAGCGGCGGGTTTTTGCTCATGCCGATGAACGTACAGAACGCCAGGAGATACACCGCGAAAAACTCCGGCGAGCTGAACGACATGGCAAATTCGGCGATCCGCGTCGACAGGAAGGTCAGCAACAGCACGCCAGCCAGTGCGCCGATCAGTGCCGAACTGAATGCGGCGGTCAGGGCTTCGGCTGCACGGCCGTCGCGGGCCATGGGGTAACCGTCAAAGGTGGTCGCCACCGATGACGGCTCGCCGGGAATATTGAACAGAATCGAGGTAATCGACCCACCAAACAATGCCCCCCAGTACATGCACGATAAAAGAATGATGGCCGAGACTGGCGACATGGTGAAGGTCAGCGGCAGTAGCAGGGCAACACCATTGGGGGCGCCAAGGCCGGGCAGCACGCCGACAAGAATGCCCAGCAGTACACCGACCACCATCAGGCCGATATGCCCAGGGGTAAGGATCAGGTTCATGCCGTGCAGCAGAGAATCGAACTCGGTCATTGCATCGATCTCCCGGCCATTGCCAGCCAGTCACCGACCGGACCTGCGTCCAGAGGCACTTTGAACCACAAGGCGAAAATCAGGTAGCTGGCCAGTACCGCGCCGCCAGACACCGAGCAGATCACCCATTTGCCGTAAGGTTTGGCCCGTACCCGGTCGCGCCACATGAACCAGGCGATAAACACCGCCGAGGCCATATAGATGCCAGTGAACGGCATGGCTGCGACAAACAGGGCGATGGGGATGAACACCGATAACACTTGGGCAAACTGCGTACGGCTGACAAAAGCGACGCTCAATGCCTGCCAGCGAATCAGGGTCAGGACGACGTTCCCCAGGCTGGCGCAGCTCAATAGCAGGCCAATGTAGAAGGGGAAGTAGCCTGGCTCGGGACCGGCGTCTCCCCAGCCAATGCCTTGGTCGAGGCTGCCGTACATCACGACTGCGCCGATCAGCAGCGTGAACAGCGCGAGGCCGAACTCGACCCAGCGAGTGCCGACCAGCGCAGATGTTTCAGAAGAATGGGGCATGGAGCACCTCCAGAGATAACTACCGGGCGAACACCCGGCAGTGGGGCCTGATCAGTCAGATCACTCGCGCAGCCAGCCAGCGTCCTTGAACACCGGTGTAACGCGGGCCGTGTCCTGCTGGATGTAGGCACTCAGTTGCTCGCCTTCGAGGAAGGTCGGCACCAGTGCGTTCTGTTTGACGTAGGCCTTGAACTCAGGCGCTTCGGAGACTTTGCGCATCAGCTCGGTATAGAACGCGCGTTGTTCAGCCGTGACTTTGCCCGGCATGAACACGGTGCGCGGGAAGCGATACTGCTCAACGCCCAGGCCTTGTTCGTGGCAGGTCGGTACGTCGGCCCAGGATTTATCACCGGCGACTTTGTCGGTGTAGCCCATGCGCTCTTTACTGAATACGCACAGCGGCTGGACCTGATCACCGCGCCACTGACTGATGCTTTCGCTTGGGTTGTTGACGTTGGCGGCGATGTGTTTGCCAGCCAGTTGTGTAGACGCTTCGCTGCCGCTTTTGAACGGGATGTAAACCAGTTTGCTGCCGGTGGTTTTATTCAGCAGCAGGGTCAGGGTCTGGTCCACGTCTTTGGACTGGCTGCCGCCCATGCGCAGCTTGGAAGGGTCGGCCTTGACCGTCTCGTAGAGGCTTTTAGCGTCTTTCCACGGTGCGTCTTTGTAGGTCCAGAGGATGAAGTCGTCTTCAGCGACGGCGGCGACCGGGGTCAGCTCTTGCCATTGATAACCGAGCTTGGAGACCAGCGGCAGCAGGTAAATGTTGTTGGTGCCAATCACCAGTTTGTCTGCATCGCCTTCGGACATTTTGAGGTCCAGAAATGCTTCAGCTCCGTTGCCGCCGCCTTTGTTGAGCACCACGGTGTTAACGTCCAGCAGCTTGTGGGTGGTGATGATCGACTGGATCAGACGACCGAGCTGATCAGTACCGCCGCCTGGGCCGCCAGCAACAATGATTTCAACGTTTTTATCGGGTTGCCAGGCATTGGCCAGAGCGGGAAGAGTGCCGGCGCAAACGAGTGAACAGCCGAGCAGAAAACGGGACGCGCGTCGAAGAGATGCGGTTCGCATAATGATGAAACCTCTATTTTTTGTAATTGTTTTTTGAGCGATCTGCCGGATACGGTGAACGGTAAATCTTGGGTCGAGTGTGGGAAGCTATCGCGGCGGCGTCTACTCAAAACATTGGATACACCGATAGCCTGGGGTTATCGGTTGGCGAGTTTGGAGGCGTGTCAGTGATATCTGGGGATAAAGGTTTTTCTGGGCTGCCGAAGAAGTCGGACTGTAGGAGTGAGCTTGCTCGCGATGGCGTCCAGTCAGTTCATGTTGAAGTCGACTGATAGATCCAATCGCGAGCAAGCTCACTCCTACAGTTTCAATGTTTGCCAAGAAGCCATGTGGTCTTAGCGATATCCAAGGGTTATCACCGTATGTATTTTTTTGATTAGACGGTTATCGCTTCGCCTCTGATAGTGAGCGCCACAGCAACACCTACAAAAACAATAAAAACGAGGTAAGCACCATGGATCGTTCCAGTGCCCCCGTGCATCTGTCTGACGCAGGTGCCTCTGCAGCTACCGGCAATCCGGCGGTCGCCACCACGGCGCGAGCCACTACAGTGCGCTGGCGGATCTTTGCCATCATTTTCCTGCTGACCATGGTCAACCTGATCGACCGGGTCTCGCTATCAATCGCCATGCCGACCATCGCCAAAGAATTCGAACTGTCGCCGAGCATGCAGGGCCTGATCCTTAGCAGTTTCTTCTGGGCCTATGCGCTGTTGCAGATCCCCGGTGGCTGGATGATTGACCGCTTCGGTCCACGTCGCGTCATCACCTGGTCGACCGGTTTATGGGGGACTTTCCAGGTGCTGGCAGGGTTCGCCACGGGTGGCGTTTCGCTGCTGTTTGCGCGGATGTTTCTCGGGGCGGCGGAAGCTCCGTTGTTTCCGTCTGGCGGCAAGCTGATTTCCCTGTGGCTGGCCCCTAGCGAGCGCAGCCGTGGCGCCGTGATGATGGACAGCGGTAGCCCGCTGGGCGTAGCGCTGGGCGGTTTGATAATCGCCTACCTGATTGCCACCCTGGACTCGTGGCGTATGGCGTTCGTCATCGCCGGGGTCGCGACTTTGTTGCTGGGCTGGGTGTCCTGGCGTTATCTGCGTGATGATCCATCGGTACACCCGCAGGTCAATCAGGCCGAGCTGGACAAGATCAACGCGGGCCGCGCCACCCCTGCTGCAGAGGCGGCCCGTGCGCCGGTCAAAGGTCTGGGCATCGCAGCACGCTCGCTGACCGGGCTGCTGGTCGGACGCTCCAGTTGGGCAATGGTCTATTTCGGTCTGTTGACCTGGGGGCCGAGCTATCTGGCCCAGGCGCGTGGCTTCGACATCAAGGGCATTGGCGCGGCAACCTTCGTGATCTTCATTTGCGGCGCGCTTGGTTCGCTGACCGGTGGTTTTCTGTGTGACGGCCTGATTCGCAAAGGTGTGCGTCGAGGTCTGGCGGTCAAAGGTCTGCTGACCTTCTCCGGGCTGATTGCACTGGCTGCGCTGGTGCTGTTGCCGACCCTCACTGACCCGTTTGCGGCCGTCGGCCTGTTGGCGATGACGGCGTTCTTCCTGATGTGGGGCAGCCTGTACTGGAGCTTCCCGGCCTTGCTCGCTGCACCGGCCCGGGTGGGTCTGATCGGCGGCGTGATGAATCTGGCGGGTAGCATTGGCGGGATCTTCGTACCGATTCTGGTCGGGGTGATCCTGCAATTCTTCGGTGGCTTTGGTGCGGTACTGGCGTTCTTCGCAGGCTGCGCGGCACTGTTCGTGCTCGCCACCCTGTTTATCAGCCTTGACGGTCAGCGCGAGGTGGCAGATGTCTGAATTGTGGAGCGGGCCGATTGTGGATGCCCATCATCATTTCTGGGATCCGCAGGTCAATCATCATCCATGGCTGGCCCCGCAAGCCAGCATCCCGTTTCGCTACGGTGATTATTCAGCGATCAAACGCCGTTACTTGCCGCCAGAATATTTCGGCGATGTGGGCGAGCATCAGGTGGTGCAGACCGTCTATGTCGAAACCGAATGGGATCCCCGCGACCCGATTGGTGAGACGCGCTTTGTCGAGCAACTCGCCGCGCGTTACGGAGTGCCCAATGCGATTGTCGCGCAGGCCTGGCTGGATCATTCGGATGCAGTGGATCTGTTGCGTGCTCAGGCGTCGTTTCAATGTGTGCGCAGCGTCAGGCACAAGCCTGGAGGGCCTACATCACCTGAGCAGGTGGGGTCGCAATTGAGCCTCATGAGCGACGAACAATGGCGGCGCAGCTTTGCCGTTCTGCACGGGCTGGGCCTGCATTTTGATTTGCAGACGCCCTGGTGGAATCTTCCCGAGGCCGAGCGGCTGGCGCGAGACTTCCCGGACACCACGATCATCCTCAATCACGCCGGGCTGCCGTCTGATCGCAGCGAGCCGGGATTGGCCGGTTGGCATGCCGCCATGAGCCGTTTGGCCGAGCAGCCCAATGTCGTGGTGAAGATTTCCGGTCTCGGGCTACCGGGCAAGCCTTGGCGTGCGACGGATAACGCCTGGATCGTCCGGGAAATCATCGCCATGTTTGGCCCGGCCCGGGCGATGTTCGCCAGCAATTTTCCCGTCGACAGCCTGTGTGGTTCGTTC
Source organism: Pseudomonas maioricensis (assembly GCF_022790535.1). GTDB lineage: Bacteria > Pseudomonadota > Gammaproteobacteria > Pseudomonadales > Pseudomonadaceae > Aquipseudomonas > Aquipseudomonas maioricensis. The sequence continues at coordinate 256,423 of NZ_LOHG01000003.1, read as the reverse complement.
GATGACATCTATAGCGGCTTCAAGCAGATCGTTCGAGATTTGCCGCAGGCCGACCAGCAACAGCTTTTTTACAGCAACGCGCGACGTATCTACCGTTGCGAGCCTTCAGCCACTGCACAGACGTGGCCCGAACAGATGAGGAATCAAGCATGAGCAAGACCCGAATTGCGATGGTACTGGGTGATCCGGCAGGCATTGGTCCTGAACTGATTGCGCGTTTGCTGGCCGAGCCACAGGTGCGCAGTCAGGCGCAGGTGATCCTGATCGCCGACGAAGCTGAAATGCAGCGCGGTATGCAGATCGCTGGCAAGGACTTTCCCTATCGTCAGATTGAGTCCCTGCAAGACCTGAACTTCACCGACGACACGCCGCTGTTCTTCAACTATCGCGGTGATGCGCTGGGGGATTTCCCGCGTAGCGAATCCAGTGCCATCGGTGGACGCTATTGCCTGGATACACTGAAAATTGCCGTTGAGCTGACCGCTGCCAAAACCACCGATGCGGTGTTGTTCGGCCCGCTGAACAAGACCTCGCTGCACATGGCAGGTATGGCGCACAGTGACGAGCTGCACTGGTTTGCCGAGCTGCTGGGTTTCGACGGGCCATTCTGCGAGTTCAACGTGCTGGATAACCTCTGGACCTCCCGCGTGACGTCTCACGTGGCGTTGTCCGCCGTGCCGGGCATGCTCAATCAGAATCGTGTGGTCGAGGCGATTCGTCTGATCGACACGGCGCTGAAACGCAACGGCCTGGAGCGTCCGCGTGTCGGCGTCTGCGGTCTCAACCCACATAACGGCGACAACGGTTCGTTTGGCCGCGAAGAGCTGGACATCATTGGTCCAGCAGTCAAGACCGCGCAGGAGCAGGGCATTGCCGCCGATGGCCCGTACCCCGGCGATACGATTTTCCTCAAGGTGCAGGGCGATGCCAGTGCCTTCGATGCGGTGGTGACCATGTATCACGATCAGGGGCAGATCGCGATCAAACTGATGGGCTTCTCCCGTGGCGTGACAGTGCAGGGCGGCTTGCCGATTCCGATCACCACACCTGCGCACGGTACCGCGTTTGATATTGCCGGGCAGGGCAAGGCCAATGTTGGTGCTATACGCCAGGCGTTCGAGATTGCCTGCCGGATGGGGCGTAGCTCTTATTAAGTAATGCATAACACTGTGGGAGCCGGGCTTGCCCGCGATAAGAACGACTCGGTATCAGATACCGTGTTGAACCTATCGCGGGCAAGCCCGGCTCCCACAATTCATTCCAGGCCGATAACTACGGGGGTAGAGATATCTCCAAACCGATCACCCCAGGCTATCACTGGATACGCATAAGTGATTAGCCGACACCTCTCGCAGCTGGCTAAATTTCCCCATCGACCTGTCGATCAACAACTACAAAAAGCCGGTCCCGCGCCATGCAGGACATACCGGCACACAAGGAAAAGCAGTCCATGAAAATCAAAGCGATCCGTACCCGCGTCTTCGAATGGAAAGGCAAAGTCGTACCCCCTCAAGCGCACTTCTGCACCAACGCCAGCGATATTCTTTTCGAGCGTGGCGACGCCATGGGCTCGTTCCGTTTTCATGGCTGGCTGGTTGTTGAAGTCGAGACTGACAGCGGTATCGTCGGTATCGGTAACTGCGCTTTGGCACCGCGTGTGGCCAAAGAAATCATCGACACTTACCTGGCACCCATCGCCATTGGCGAAGACCCGTTTGACAACGAATACATCTGGCAAAAAATGTATCGCCAGAGCCACGCCTGGGGCCGTAAAGGCATCGGCATGGCGGCTATCTCGGCCATCGACATTGCCATCTGGGACATCATGGGCAAGGCCGTGAACAAGCCGGTCTTCAAACTGCTGGGCGGGCGTACCAAGGAGAAGATCTGGACCTACGCCTCCAAGCTCTATGCCAATGACAACCTCGACCTGTTCCTTGAGGAGGCTCAGGGCTACCTGAATCAAGGTTTCACTGCGTTGAAAATGCGCTTCGGTTATGGCCCTAAAGACGGTCCGGCGGGCATGCGTCGCAACATCGAGCAAGTGCGCGCGCTGCGTGAGCTGGCTGGCCCGGACGTAGACATCATGCTTGAGTGCTACATGGGCTGGACCCTGGAATACGCCCGTCGCATGCTGCCGAAACTCGCCGAGTTCGAACCGCGCTGGCTGGAAGAACCGGTGATCGCCGATGACATCGAAGGTTATATCGAGCTGAAGAAGATGGGCATCATGCCGATCTCGGGTGGCGAGCACGAATTCACTTCGTACGGCTTCAAGGATCTGCTGGAGCGCCGCGCTGTAGACGTGATTCAGTACGACACCAATCGCGTCGGTGGTATCACCGCTGCCCGCAAGATCAACGCCATGGCCGAAGCGTGGTCGGTGCCAGTGATCCCCCATGCCGGGCAGATGCACAACTATCACCTGACCATGTCCACCACCGCGTCGCCGATGGCCGAGTTCTTCCCGGTATTCGACGTCGAGGTGGGTAACGAGTTGTTCTACTACGTGTTCAAGGGCGAGCCGCAGCCGGTCAACGGTTATATCCAGCTGGACGACGACAAGCCGGGTCTGGGGCTGGAAATCTCCGACGAGTACCTGAGCGATTTCAACATTATCGAGTAATGCTCGATTGTAGGAGTGAGCTTGCTCGCGATGATGTCGGTACATCCGATGCATCTCTAGAGGCAGGTCTGGCCCTTCGCGAGCAAGCTCACTCCTACAAATCTAATTTTGTGGAGATAACCATGCGCCTTATCCAATTTGAAACCCAATCCGGTCAACGCCAGGTCGGCGTCGTCGACGGTGACCGGGTCAACGTCGTACGTGAAACCCAAAGCACCCGCGAGTTGGCGTTGACGGCGACTCGCGCCGGTAAAAGCCTGGCCGATGAAGTGGCCAGCCGTGGCACTGAGCCCGGCCCGGATTACGCTTCATTGCTGCACAACCGCCAGATCCTGCCACCACTGGATCACGAAGATCCGGCCCATTGCCTGATCAGTGGCACGGGTCTGACCCACCTGGGCAGCGCTTCGGCACGGGACAAGATGCATCAGCATGACGGTCAGGTCGAAGCGGGCATGACCGACACCATGAAAATCTTCAAGTGGGGCATCGAGGGCGGCAAGCCAGCGGCGGGTCAGGTCGGTGCTCAACCCGAATGGTTCTACAAAGGCGATGGCAGCATCGTCGTGCGGCCGGGGGCTGATTTTCCGGTGCCATCATTTGCTGAGGATGCGGGCGAGGAGCCTGAGCTGACGGGCCTGTATGTGATCGGCGACGACGGCCAGCCTTATCGTTTGGGCTATGCCTTGGGTAACGAGTTTTCCGACCATGTCATGGAGCGCCGCAATTACCTGTACCTCGCACATTCCAAACTGCGGTATTGCGCTTATGGCCCGGAGTTGCGGGTGGGCGAACTGCCGCGGCATCTGTCCGGCATGAGCCGTGTGCTGCGTGACGGGCAGGTGCTCTGGGAGAAGGAGTTCCTGAGTGGCGAAGACAACATGTGTCACAGCCTGGCAAACCTTGAGTATCACCACTTCAAATACGCGCAGTTCCTGCGCCCGGGGGATGTGCACATTCACTACTTCGGCACCGCGACCCTGTCGTTTGCCGACGGCGTGAAAACCCGGCCCGGTGATCGTTTCCAGATCAGCCTGGATGCGTTTGGTGCACCGTTGGAGAACGGGATTGTCGAGGGGCCACAGGCGGTGGGGATTGGGCAGATAAAGGCGTTGTGACCGGGTGTAGGTGAACCCTTGTAGGAGCTGCCGAAGGCTGCGAGAGCGATTTACCTGACACTCCGCTTTCGCAGCCTTCGGCAGCTCCTACAAGAGCATCAGCGGCGGACCAGCAACACCCCGGACTCCATATGGTGGGTATACGGAAACTGATCAAACAGCGCGCAACGCTCGACACGATGCGTGTCGTTGAGTTGGGCGATGTTCGCGGCCAGGGTTTCCGGGTTGCACGAGATGTACAGGATGCGTTCGAAGCGGCGAGTCAGCTCGCAGGTGTCCGGGTCCATTCCGGCGCGGGGCGGGTCGACGAAAACGCTGCCGAAATCGTAGCTCTTCAGGTCCACGCCATTCAGGCGTCGGAACGGACGCACTTCATTCAGTGCCTGAGTCAGCTCCTCAGCGGATAAGCGCACCAGCGTGACGTTATCCACAGCATTGTCGGCCAGGTTGCTCAATGCGGCGTTTACCGAAGTTTTGCTGATCTCGGTGGCCAGCACTTTGCGCACGCGGGTCGCCAGCGGCAGGGTGAAGTTGCCGTTGCCGCAATACAGCTCCAGCAAATCATCTTCACGGTCGCCCAACGCGGCGTAAGCCCAGTCGAGCATCTTCTGGTTCACAGTCCCGTTTGGCTGAGTGAACGCGCCTTCAGGTTGACGGTAACTAAAGGTGCGACCAGCGACTTCAAGCTCTTCAGTCACGTAATCACGACCTATCACCAGACGCTGACCTTTGGAGCGGCCAATCAGGCTCACGTCCAGCTCGGCGGCAAGCTTTTCAGCCTCGGCCATCCACTCGTCGGCCAGCGGGCGGTGATAACACAGGGTGATCATCGCATCGCCCGCCAGCGTGGTCAGAAAGTCCACCTGGAACAGCTTGTGGTTGAGCACCTTGCTGGCTTCCCAGCGGTCGCGCAGCACCGGCATCAAGGCGTTGATGCGCAGGCTGGCGATGGGCAGCCCATCCAGCAGGATCGGGTTCTTGTTGTCGCCCGGGGTGAACATCGCGTAATGACGCTTCTGGTCTTCGCGCCACAGGCGGAACTCGGCGCGCAGCCGATAGTTGGCCGTAGGCGAATCGAAGACTTGAGGCTCGGGCGCGTCGAACGGCGCGAGCAGTTCACGCAGGCGGTCGGCTTTGGCCTGGAGCTGACTGTCGTAGCTCGCAGGATCGAAAGGAATGCTTGCACTCATGCAGGGAACCAACCCAATTTGATAACGAACAGAATCGACAGGATCACCAGCGCGGGATTCAGCTCACGCCACCGGCCCGACAACAGCTTGATGCCTGTCCAGGCGATGAAACCAAAGGCGATGCCATTGGCGATGGAATAGGTGAAGGGCATCGCCAGTGCAGTGATCACGACAGGCGCTGCAACCGACAGATCATCCCAGTCGATTTCGGCCAGACCGGAGGTCATCAGCACCGCAACGAACAGCAGGGCAGGAGCTGTGGCAAACGCCGGAACACTGCTTGCCAAAGGCGCGAAGAACAACGCCAGCAGGAACAGGATTGCGACGACGATGGCGGTCAGACCGGTACGGCCGCCCGCACTCACGCCAGCAGCTGATTCGATGTAACTGGTGGTGGTCGAGGTGCCCAACAGCGAACCGGCCATGGCGGCCGTGCTGTCGGCGATCAACGCACGGCCCATCTTCGGCATGTGACCGTTCTTGTCCATCAGCCCGGCGCGTTTGGCGACGCCGATCAAGGTGCCGGAGTTGTCGAACAGATCGACGAAGAGGAAGGCGAAGATCACGCTGATCAAGCCGACATCAAAGGCGCCCTTGATGTCCAGTTGCAAGAAGGTCGGCGCCAGCGAAGGTGGCATCGAGACCACGCCGCCGAATGGCGTGAAGCCCAGCAGAATCGAGACGATGGTCACGGCCAGAATACCGATCAGTACAGCGCCACGAACGTTCAGTTTTTCCAGCGCGACGATCAGGAAGAAACCCAGCGTCGCGAGAACCGGTGCCGGTTGCTTCAGATCACCCATGCCGACCATGGTGGCCGGGTTGCTGACCACGATGCCGGCGTTGTGCAGGGCGATCAACGCCAGAAACAGACCGATGCCTGCGGCAATCGCCGAGCGCAGCGGCAGCGGGATGCTGTTGATGATCCATTCACGGATGCGAAAGATCGACAGGATGAAAAACATCACGGCCGAAATAAATACCGCTCCCAGTGCGACCTGCCAGGTATGGCCCATGTGCAGCACAACGGTGTAGGTGAAGAACGCATTCAGGCCCATGCCCGGCGCAAGCGCGATCGGGTAGTTGGCGATGATGCCCATGGTCGCCGAACCAATGGCTGCGGCCAGGCACGTGGCGACGAACAGCGCGCCCTTGTCCATGCCGGTTGCGCCGAGGATGCTTGGGTTGACGAACAGGATGTAGGCCATCGCCAGAAAGGTCGTGACGCCCGCGAGAATCTCGGTGCGCACGTTGGTGTTGTGTGCCTTGAGTTGAAACAGCCGTTCCAGCATGTCTGGCTCCCGGTGACGCGCCTGCGCCGTGAATGAATCGACTAGAACAGCAAAGCACAGACTGCCGAAGCGGCCCGCGGATTTTGTGCTGGTCGGAAAAAGCCGCGCATCATACCAGCCGAATGTGTTTGTGACTGCCTGCCGATGACTGGTGGGTTGCTGCATTCTTGAGATTTCTCTGAAACAGCGCTGGGCAGCGGTTCGCTGTAGATCTCATCGACTGCATCGCGGGCAAGCACCGCTCCCACAGGTCAGCGTCTGGCTCAAATTCCTGTGTGAATCCTGGCTCACAGGCTGGCGTGCATCCTGTGGGAGCGGTGCTTGCTCGCGATACATGAGACGCGGCCAGAAGACTCTCTGCATCATCGTTTATTGCCCCGATGCCGTCCAAATCACACACCACCGCCTGAATTCACGCCCGTCAACAAACCCTGAACGATTGCCAAACCCCGCGAGTCGTACCCCTTAAGACGCAGAAAACTGCGCTGTACGAGTACCTACCGTGAGGTTCCCATGAGTTCACCGACCCCCCAGGATTTCGCTGGTCACGCGATATGCCTGACCCTCAATGGTCAGCCGCGACAGCTTAACGTTCAGCCGTGGACCACATTGCTGGACCTGCTTCGGGACCAGCTTGATCTGATCGGCACCAAAAAAGGCTGCGATCACGGTCAATGTGGCGCGTGCACTGTGTTGCGCGACGGCAAGCGCATCAACGCCTGCCTGACGCTGGCGATCATGTGCGATGGCGCCGAACTGACCACCATTGAAGGGCTGGCTGACGGCGACCAGTTGCACCCGATGCAGCAAGCCTTTATCAAACATGACGCCTTCCAGTGTGGCTACTGCACGCCGGGGCAGATCTGCTCCGCTGTAGGCCTGGCCAACGAGGGCAAGGCTCAAAGCCCCGCAGAAATACAGGAACTGATGAGCGGCAATCTGTGCCGTTGCGGCGCGTACAGCAACATCCTCGCGGCCGTGGAAGAAGCGCTGCCGCAGATGGCCAGCTTCGAGAAAGCGGGGGGCAGCCGATGAATCCCTTTACTTACAGCCGCCCGACCAGTGTCAACGAAGCCGTTAACCTGAGCGGCGCAGCGACCCGGTTTATCGCGGGCGGCACGAATCTGCTCGACCTGATGAAAGAAAATATCGATCGTCCCGAGCATTTGATCGACATCACCCGGTTGCCACTGAACACCGTCAGCGAAACGGCCGACGGTGGTCTGATGATTGGTGCTTTGGTGAGCAACGCCGATCTGGCCTGGCATCCATTGATCGAAGAGCGCTACTCATTGCTGTCCCAGGCAGTATTGGCTGGTGCGTCGCCGCAGTTGCGCAACATGGCGAGCACGGGCGGCAACCTGCTGCAGCGCACGCGTTGCTACTACTTTTATGACTCCACCGTGCCTTGCAACAAACGTGAGCCCGGCAGTGGCTGCCCGGCGCGTGATGGTCTGAACCGGATTCACGCGATTCTTGGGGCCAGTGATGAATGCGTCGCCACTCATCCTTCGGATATGTGTGTGGCCCTGGCAGCGCTGGAAGCCGTGGTCCACGTTCAGGGCCGAGCCGGTCAGCGCACCATTGAATTTGCTGACTTCCACCGCCTGCCTGGCGATGCGCCTCAGCGCGATAACCAACTGGCCGACGACGAGCTGATTACCGCCGTTGAGCTGCCAGCGCCTGGCTTTGCAGGGCAGGGCAAGTACCTGAAAATTCGCGATCGCGCTTCCTATGCCTTTGCGTTGATATCAGTTGCTGCATCACTTGAGCTTGATGGCGATGTCATCCGCGATGTGCGCCTGGCATTGGGTGGCGTGGCTCACAAGCCATGGCGCGATAAGGTCGTCGAGCAAATGCTGATCGGCAAGCCCGTCTCCCGCGAGAACTTCGCCGCCGCCGCAGACGCTCTGCTGGCTGACGCCGAACCGCTGGAGCACAACGCCTTTAAAGTCAGACTGGCACGTCGGGCGATCATTCGCGCCCTCAGCGATGCAGCCGTAGGAGGAGACGCCTGATGAACACGCCTGTTTCGCCACTGGGCCAAGCGCTGGACCGGGTTGATGGCAAGCTCAAAGTCACTGGCCAGGCGCGTTATGCTGGCGAGTACCCTGAAACCGGCCTGCTGCACGGCAGTGTCGTCTCCAGCACCATCGCCCGTGGCCGTGTGACGCATATCGACATTACCGACGCGCTGCGTGTGCCGGGCGTATTGATGGTCCTCGATCACAAGAATCGTCCCAAACTGGCCAGCTACGACGAGAGTTACGAAGACGCGGACTCCGCTGACGGTTCGCCATTCCGTCCGCTATATAACGATCGAGTGATGTACAGCGGTCAGCCGCTGGCCCTTGTCGTTGCCGAAACCCTTGAGCTGGCGCGTTATGCCGGTTCTCTGGTGCGCATCGAGTATCTGGTCGAGGCGCACGAGACCGATCTGTTGGTGGTGCAGGAAGACGCTTTCGCCGCGCCCGCTGAGTTACCCAAGCCTCGCGGTGACTTTCAGACGGAATTCGCCAATGCCGCGTCGACTGTCGATGTGCACTACAGCACCCCGGTCGAACATCACAACCCGATGGAACCCCATGCCTCGACGGTTTTTTACAAGGACGATGGCCGCCTGCAGGTTCACGACAAGACTCAAGGCCCGCAAAACTGCCAGGACTATCTGCACAAGGTCTTCGGCATTGATAAAGACAAGATTCAGGTGCTGGCTGCGTTTGTTGGCGGGGCTTTTGGCTCGGGTCTGCGTCCGCAGTATCAACTGCCGCTGGCGGTGATGGCGGCGCTGGAGCTGAAACGTTCGGTGCGCGTAACCCTGACTCGGCAACAGATGTTCACCTTTGGCTATCGTCCGCGCACGTTGCAGCACCTGCGTCTGGGCGCGACAGGTGACGGTCGGTTGCTGGCCGTCGGGCACGAGGCAATCGGCCAGACGTCTCGTTTTGAAGATTTCAGCGAGCACGTCGTGGAATGGAGCGGCATGCTCTATAAGTGCGACAACGTTGAACTCACCTACAAGCTGGCGCCGCTGGACGTATACACCCCGCTGGACATGCGCGCCCCCGGGGCTGCGCTGGGCCTGATCGGCCTGGAATGTGCCATGGACGAGTTGGCAATTGCGTTGGCGATGGACCCGGTACAGCTGCGTTTGGCCAACTATGCCGAACGTAATGGCAATGAAGACAAACCGTACTCCAGCAAGCAGTTGCGTGCCTGCTACGCCCAAGGCGCTGATCGCTTTGGCTGGAGTCATCGTAATCCTGAGCCACGCAGCATGCGCGAAGGTCGACAGCTCATAGGGTGGGGCATGGCGGGTGGTGTCTGGGAAGCCATGCAGATGAAAGCCAGCGCCAAGGCGCATATCGATGCGCAGGGCAAGCTGACGGTCAGTAGCGCGACCACCGATATCGGCACCGGCACTTATACGGTCATGACCCAGATTGCGGCAGAGGCTGCGGGTGTGTCCGTAGAAGATACGACCTTCCTGCTTGGCGACTCTTCATTGCCTACGGCACCTCTGCAAGGTGGTTCGTTCACTGTCTCTTCTGTGGGGAGCGCTGTGCAGCAAGCCAGCAAGGCGTTGCGCGAGAAGTTGTTCGTAGCAGCGGGGCAGATTGATGCGAAGTTTCATGCCGCACAGGTCGAGCAAATGACCGTGGCCAATGGGTACGTGTCGTTGGGCGATCATCAATTGGCACTTAGTGAGGTGCTGAGCAGTTGGCCTGAAGGTCTGCAGGTTCAGGTGGATGCCGAGCCGGATGCGAAGCGAGAGGGTTATGCCACAGCTACTCATTCGGCAGTATTTGTCGAGGTGCTGGTCGATGAAGACCTGGGCACGATTCGTGTCAGCCGGGTAGTCAGCGCGGTCGCGGCAGGTCGAGTGGTCAACCCGAAAATGGCTCGCAGCCAGATCCTCGGCGGCGTGGTATGGGGGCTCGGCATGGCTTTGCAGGAAGAGACCCAGAGCGATCACACGCTGGGGCGCTTCATGAATCACAGCCTTGCGGAATACCACATCCCGGTTAACGCCGACATCGGCGACATTGATGTGATTTTCGTCGAAGAAAATGACACGATCGTCAATGCGCTGGGTTCCAAGGGGGTGGGTGAAATTGGCATCGTTGGTGTCGCAGCGGCGGTTGCCAACGCGGTTTATCACGCCACTGGCAAGCGCGTTCGGGACTTCCCGATTACGCTGGATAAGGTGCTTTAAGTCCACCGCGCGTTGTTTGGGGGCAACCATGGACCTGTAGGAGCTGCCGAAGGCTGCGATAGCAGTGTGTCAGGAAGAAAGCCTCGCAGCCTTCGTCAGCTCCTACAGTAAAAGCATTCCAAATCAGATTTGTGAATGTTCTTTGGTAGGAACCAACTGTTGGTGAGTGAGGCGCCACGGCGCATCAGATACCGAGCCGCGCCGACGTAATGCATTGTGTCAATGTCGCCAGAGTGCAAGCACAGGTCGCGCTGGTGCGCTTTGCGCTGCGTGCTGCTGGGTAAGTTGTTGTCGCGTGCCGCATTCGCATGGCCGCAGTTGTTCGAATAATCAAAAAATCAAAAAAACGACCTGCCGACCGAGGAAGCGTGCATGAACAGATTTATCCGTCATATCAGTTGCGGTGTCCTGATGATGAGCAGTACTGCTTTGCTGGCGGCCGAGCCCGCCAAGTGCCAGAACGTGCGTATGGGCGTGGTGAACTGGACTGACGTTGTGGCGACCAGCGCGGTCGCTGAAGTGTTGCTCAAGAATATGGGATACGACGTCAAGCAGACCAGTGCCGCCCAACAGATCATTTTTGGCGGTTTGCGCGATGATCGACTCGACATATTCCTCGGTTACTGGAAGCCCGCGATGGACAAGAACATCGCGCCGTTTGTGGCTGCCAACCAGGTGAAGGTGCTCGATAAGCCGAGCATGAGCGATGCTCAGGCTACCTTGGCAGTGCCCGATTATGTCGCTGCGGGAGGCCTGAAGACATTTGGTGATATCGCAAAATTCAAAGACAAGCTCGGCGGCAAGATCTATGGCATTGAGCCAGGGACCGGTGCCAACGCCAATATCAAGGGCATGATCGACAAGAATCAATTCGGGCTGGGTGGGTTCCAGCTAGTGGAGTCTGGCGAGGCCGGAATGCTCGCGGCGGTGGCGCGTGCGGTCAAGCGCGGCGAGTGGGTGGTGTTTGTCGGCTGGACCCCGCATCCGATGAATATCAACATGAAGCTGGCGTATCTGACCGGGAGCGAAGATGTATTCGGGCCGGGAGAGGGCGCGGCCACAGTGTCTACCGTTACGGCACCGGACTACGCACAACGCTGCCCGAATGTCAGCAAGTTGCTGAGCAATCTGACCTTCACCGCAGCTCAGGAGAGCCAGATGATGGTGCCCATCGTGGACCGCAAAGCCCCGGACGAAGTTGCCCGACAGTGGCTCAAGGACAATCCTCAGGACCTGAAACGATGGCTGGCAGGGGTCACTACGTTTGATGGCAAGGATGCGGCGCCGGTGGTGATGGCGGCGGTCAACAAGTAAGCAGGTGCTTGTATATCCTATCGCGAGCAAGCTCTGCTCCCACAGGGTGAAGGCCAGCCTTATGAACGATCGCTACCCGTTGTCCCCAGAACTCAGAGCCTTTGTTGATAAAACGTTGAGTCTGGCTTCTACCGCGTCCGACTACCCCGGCCATCGTGCGGCGTATACGCGGATGTCCCAGGCATTCGACGTGCCTCGTCCGGCAGGGCTTGAGGTGACGGATTTCCAGCTGGCTGACGTGCCGGTTCGTCTTTATCGCCCGGCACATCTGCCTGCGGAAACGGCCGCTCCCTGCGTGATTTACCTGCACGGCGGTGGATGGATCGTGGGCGGCCTCGATTCCCATGACTTCATCACGGCGGCATTGGCGGTTGATGTGAGATGCGTGGTGATTGCAGTGGATTACCGGTTGGCACCTGAACATCCCTTCCCTGCGCCGTTTGAGGATTGTGTGGCGGTATGGCATGCGGTTCAGGCGCAGGCTGACTGGTTGGGCATTGATGCTTCCCGGGTCGCTGTCGCGGGTGACAGTGCGGGAGGCAATCTTGCTGCGGCCCTGTGTCTGGCATTGCGTGATGGAGGTTATCCACAGCCCAAAGGTCAGGCGCTGATTTACCCGGCACTGGGGAGCGAGGAAGATTTGCCATCGCGTAGTGCATGCGCCGACGCACCTTTGTTGAGTAGTGCCGAAATGGACGATTGCTGGGCGTTGTACCTGAGCCGGCCTGAAGATTTTCAGTCGCCGTATGCCATGCCTTTGCTTGCCGACGATTTCAGCGGGCTTGCCCCGGCATTTATCGGTGTTGCGCAGTTTGATCCTCTGCATGATGACGGCGTGGCTTATGAGCAGCGTCTTCGCAAAGCGGGAGTCTCGACTGTTTTTGACGCAGGGGAGGGGTTGGTGCACGGCTACTTGCGCGCCAAGGGACTGGCGGTTGAAGCAGATCAATCCTACGAACGATTGATCAATGCCCTGCGCCGGATGATCTTGTAGGAGCTGCCGAAGGCTGCGAATCGGTTTATCTGAATCACCGCGATTCGCAGCCTTCGGCGCTCCTACGGATTCATCGCGTGGGTACGCTGTTTTGCTCTTCCGCCTCGGCCACCACATCGCGCATGCGGTCGCGGTTGGCCAGGGTCGGGAACAGCTTTATCCAGATGCCGGTCACGGCCAGGGTGCCGACGCCGCCCATGACGACAGCCGGGACCACGCCAAACCAATGGGCAGTGAGGCCTGATTCAAACTCGCCGAGTTGATTCGAGGCGCCGATGAATAGACCGTTGACCGCGCTGACCCGGCCACGCATTTCATCCGGGGTTTCCAGTTGGACGAAGGACGCGCGGATCACCATGCTGATCATGTCCGCTGCGCCAAGCACCACCAACACGGCCATGGAAAACCAGAACGAGGTAGACAGGCCGAAAGCGATGGTCGCCACCCCGAACACGCCGACAGCGGTAAACATCACGCGCCCTACATGGCGTTCGACATTGAAGTGCGCGAGCCACAACGACATCGCCAGCGCGCCGACTGCCGGTGCCGAGCGCAGCATACCCAGACCCCACGGTCCGGTTAGCAGGATGTCTTTGGCAAAGACCGGTAACAGTGCTGTCGCGCCGCCCAGAAGCACGGCGAACAGGTCCAGCGAAATAGCGCCGAGCACATCCGGACGGCTGCGGATGAAGCGGATCCCGGCCAGCAGCGAATCCAGCGTCGCCTTGTTCTTGTTCAGCGGTGTCTGACGGGCAGGCAGGCTGAGCATCAGCGAACAGGCGATCACATAGAGCAGCACCGTTGGCCCGTACACCCAACTACTGCCAAAGGCATACAGAAAACCGCCCAGTGCAGGCGCGACGATGGTTGCCGATTGCTGCGCGGACTGCGCCGCAGCCACAGCACGGGGAAACAGCGCGGGCGGCACGATACTCGGTAGCAAGGCTTGAGTAGTCGGCATCTCGAACGAGCGCGAAGCCCCCAGCGCGAAGGCCAGGATGAAGATCATTTCCCGTGTCACGCTGTCGGTGCTGCTGCCGATGAACAGCGCTAGCGCAATGCACGCTTGCGCGGTCTGGCAGATAGCGGCCACTTTGCGTCGGTCGTAACGATCCGCCACATGCCCGGTGTGGAGCATGAAAAGTACGCGCGGCGCGAACTCCACCAGACCCACCAGGCCCAGGTCCAGCACGTTGCCGGTCAACTGATAAAGATTCCAGCCAATGGCCACCGTCAGCATTTGAAAACCGCTGGCGGTGAAGATACGGGCGAACCAGAAAGCGACGAACGGACGGTGGTGGCGCAGTAACACAGGGGCTTGAGTCGACATGAGCAACAACAGCCAGGCAGGGGAGAGCCGCCAGATTATCAGTTTGTAACAGTTAGTTGCATGAAAAGCCTGACAGATTGGATCCTAAAAAAGAGTTTTTTTCAGCGGCTGTGTCAGTGGAGCCTACGGCGGCAGATGTTGTGACGGGCCGGAGACAGCTTGATTTAGAGCGGTGAGACAACTCGCCACGCGGCAAAAGACCACACGTCCGAAACGCTCGAATGAGACTACTCTTTGACAGTCAGTTGATCTGCGTCAATGCCCGCAAGGCAAAAGAAACGGCAGACGACTTGACGGATTCAAGGTTGCGCGATGGGCGGCCGGAAAAGTCTGGTTACTTTTCATCCAAAGCCCAGAACGTTTTCAACCTGCCGCGCTCCTTACCAGTGGGGGGCAGTGGCTGCTGACCCCAGGGTCGCCGGCCGTATCACCTGATAGAGGAAGACCTAATGTTCGGTTTGGATGCAATTGAGCTCGCCCGAATTCAGTTCGCGTTTACCATTTCGTTCCACATCCTGTTTCCTGCCATCACCATTGGTCTGGCAAGTTACCTGGCCGTGCTCGAAGGCCTGTGGCTCAAGACCCACAACAACGTCTATCGCGACCTTTACCATTTCTGGTCGAAGATCTTTGCCGTCAACTTCGGCATGGGCGTGGTTTCCGGTCTGGTCATGGCGTATCAGTTTGGTACGAACTGGAGCCGCTTCTCCGACTTTGCCGGGGCCGTCACCGGGCCGCTGCTGACGTACGAAGTGCTCACGGCGTTCTTCCTCGAAGCCGGTTTCCTGGGCGTGATGCTGTTCGGCTGGAACCGCGTCGGCCGCAACCTGCACTTTTTCTCCACGGTCATGGTCGCCATCGGCACCCTGATCTCTACCTTCTGGATTCTGTCTTCCAATAGCTGGATGCAGACCCCGCAGGGTTACGAAATCATCGACGGTCGGGTCATCCCTACCGACTGGTTCGCAGTGGTGTTCAACCCGTCGTTCCCTTACCGTCTTGCGCACATGTCCATCGCTGCATTCGTGGCGACCGCATTCTTCGTCGGTTCGTCCGCAGCGTGGCACTTGCTCCGCGGTCGCGACACGCCGCAGATCCGCAAGATGCTGTCGATGGCCATGTGGATGGCCTTGCTGGTCGCGCCACTGCAGGCAGTGGTCGGTGACTTCCATGGTTTGAATACCCTCAAGCATCAGCCGGCAAAAATCGCTGCCATTGAAGGCCACTGGGAAAACGTTGGCGATGAGCCAACGCCGTTGATCCTGTTCGGCTGGCCGGACATGAAAGAAGAGCGCACCAAGTACGCGGTTGAAATCCCGTACCTGGGCAGCCTGATCCTGACGCACAGCCTGGACAAACAAGTCCCGGCGCTGAAAGAGTTCAAGCCCGAAGACCGTCCCAACTCGACTGTCGTGTTCTGGTCGTTCCGGGTCATGGTGGGCCTAGGCTTCCTGATGATCTTCACCGGTCTGTGGAGCCTATGGCTGCGCAAGCGCGGCACGCTGTATCAGTCCCGCGCGTTCCTTTACCTGGCCTTGTGGATGGGCCCATCAGGCCTGATCGCGATCCTGGCAGGCTGGTTCACCACTGAAATCGGCCGTCAGCCGTGGGTTGTTTACGGTCTGATGCGCACGGCTGATGCTTCATCCGGTCATAGCGTTGCGCAGATGAGCATTACCCTGGTCTTGTTCGTCGTGGTCTATTTCGTGCTGTTTGGCGCAGGCCTTGGCTACATGATGCGTCTGGTGCGTAAAGGTCCGAAGGTTCATGAGGACCATCAGCCTACCGGTGGCCCAGGTCAGCAACGTACTCCGGCTCGTCCGCTCTCCGCTGCTGAAGAAGGCAACGAAGACTCGCTTAACCACGACAGCCTGAATAAGGGGAATTGAGTCATGGGTATTGATCTTCCACTTATCTGGGCAATCATCATTATCTTCGGCGTAATGATGTACGTGGTCATGGACGGCTTCGACCTCGGGATCGGGATTCTCTTCCCGTTCATGAAGGACAAGACCGACCGTGACGTCATGATGAACACCGTCGCTCCGGTCTGGGACGGCAACGAGACCTGGCTGGTATTGGGCGGCGCCGGTTTGTTCGGCGCTTTCCCGCTGGCTTACTCGGTGGTGTTGTCGGCGCTTTACCTGCCGTTGATCCTGATGCTGATCGGCCTCATCTTCCGCGGTGTGGCGTTTGAGTTCCGCTTCAAGGCTACTGATGAGAAACGTCACCTGTGGGACAAGGCTTTCATCGGCGGTTCACTGGCAGCGACGTTCTTTCAGGGTGTTGCACTGGGCGCGTTTATCGATGGCATTCCGGTGGTTGATCGCCAGTTTGCAGGTGGTGGCCTGGATTGGCTCACCCCGTTTTCCATGTTCTGCGGCCTTGCATTGATCGTGGCTTATGCGCTACTGGGTTGCACCTGGTTGATCATGAAGACCGAAGGTGCACTGCAAAAAGCCATGCATGATCTGGCTCGTCCATTGGCAATCGCGGTGTTGGTTGTGATGGGCGTGGTAAGCCTTTGGACGCCGTTGGCTCACCCCGACATCGCTAACCGCTGGTTCACACTGCCGAACCTGTTCTGGTTCCTGCCCGTGCCGATTCTGGTGCTGGTAACCATGTATGGCTTGTTCAAAGCTGTGGCTCGTAACGCTAACTACACGCCGTTCCTGTTGACCCTGCTGCTGATTTTCCTTGGCTACAGCGGTCTGGGTATCAGCTTGTGGCCAAACATCATCCCGCCATCGATCTCTATCTGGGAGGCTTCATCGCCACCGCAGAGTCAGGGCTTCATGCTGGTGGGCACGCTGTTCATCATCCCGTTCATCCTGGGTTACACCTTCTGGAGCTACTACGTGTTCCGCGGCAAGGTGACCCACGAAGACGGCTACCACTAGCAGATATCTGCCCCAACGCCCGGCGTTGGGGCTATCAGTAGAGGAGAGACTGGCGATGTCAGGCAAAGAATCTTTTCATGATGAGCAAGACCCGGCGTTGAAAAAACCGTTGTGGCAGCGTCTGGCATGGTTGGCTGGCATCTGGGCTGCGAGCGTGTTCGCGCTGTTCATCGTCGCCAGCGTATTGCGGCTGTTCATGAACGCTGCTGGTTTGACGACCCACTGATTTCTAATCCCATCCCGCGTCCCATCGACGCGGTTTTACAACCCTCCACTGGAGGGTTTTTTTTACCATCCCGATATTGATCCTGTAGGAGCTGATGAAGGCTGCGAACTGCGGTTTATCAGGTAAAACGCGTTCGCAACCTTCGGCAGCTCCTACAGGGGTATGGTTAGGGCCCGGGGTTATTACTTGCGCGCTTTAAGAATCACAAACTTCGGCGTTGCGGCGACTTGCTCTACGCCACGAAACAGCCTTGCCAGTTTGGTGTGGTAGCCCAGATGACGATTGCCCACCACATACAACGCGCCACCTGGAACCAGCGCGGCACGAGACTGCTGGAACATGCGCCACGCCAGGAAATCACCCACCACCTGCTGTTGGTGGAAAGGCGGGTTGCATAACACCACATCCAGAGAGTCTGGTTCCTGACCTGCCAGGCCGTCATCGGCGCGCATCACGACTTCACGGTCGCCCAGTGCCGCGCGCCAGTTCTGCTCTGCCGACTGCACCGCCATGTATGACTCGTCCACCAGCGTGTACTGCGCTTGGGGGTTGACCAGAGCGCTGGCAATCGCCAATACGCCATTACCGCAACCGAGGTCCGCAACCCGGGCGTTGCCCAGATTATTTGGCAGATAAGGCAGAAATGCACGGGTGCCAATGTCCAGCCCTTCACGGCAGAACACGTTGGCGTGGTTCACCAGCTCGATCACAGGCTCATCCAGTGTGTAGCGGGTCGGGTAGGGCGAAGAGGCCAGTTCTTTGGGTTGTGGCGTCGCGAACAGCAGCCTGGCTTTTTTCACTGCGAGGGACGCGCTGACCGGGCCGACGTATTCTTCCAGCAGATCTCCGGCCGAACGAGGGAGATGCTTGACCATCGCGGCTGCGACGACCCGGGCTCCGGGAGCCAATTGGCCTTGCAGGCGTATCAATTGCTCCTCCAGCAAGGCGAGGGTTTTTGGTACACGAATCAGCACCCAGTCGAAAGGGCCAATGGCGGCGTTGCTGGCGGGCACCAGCGTTACCGCATCGTAGGCCATGCCATTGCGCACCAGGTTTTTCTGCAAGCCATGAGCCGCCAGATAAGAGTCAGTGCTGCTGGTGACCGTCGCATGCTGAGCAAGGCTGACTGCCAGCGCGCCGAAGCTGTCGTTAAGCACCAGCACCTTGCTTTGCAGCGTCAGGCCATGCTCCGCCACGTAATTGAGCAGATATTCATCAGCAGCGTCGAACGCTTGGAGCGGTTCATCTTGCTGTTCCGGTTGGCGGATAAGATCAAGCTGGGCGAACGGAGTATCAAGCAACGGCATGGGCGGGGAAACTCTGGTCAATCGACGATTGGTCACCTAAGCCCATGACAGCGGGCTGGTAGAGGAAGGGGATTTTACGTGCTTTTTGGCGCTTGGCACGTGTCGGTGAGCGGTTGCTTCAAAACATTCCTCTGAGCGCCGCCTGTACCACTGCCGCTGTCTTGTTGCAGGCCCCCATCTTCACGATCGCGTTGGCCATATGAAAATGTACGGTACGCTCCTTCAGACTCAGAATAACGGCGATGTCGCCCGCTGTTTTTCCTTCGGCCGTCCATTTCAGTATTTCGACTTCCCTCGCAGTCAGCGGCTTGACGTCGTACCTGTGCAGGGCCTCAAGAGACGTGCCACCCATTTTGTAGCCTCCGTGCTGTGTCAGTTATTTCCCGTTTGCCTCACTTCTCTAGTGTAGGAAGAATCCCTTACCGCAACTTCGCCTCGCTGTGATCACGGACAGGTGGAGTACTGGCGTTTTATCCCGCAGATAACAGGTCACAACGCCAAGCCGTTGCAGGGTAGGGTTTTCCCCGGTTCGTAAGGCCAGCGTTTGAATCCACCGCTATAGACCCAAGACTGAAACAGTCTAAACGCGAGACCAGAGCAACGTATCGAGGATGTCACTACAAACCGGCGGTGTTTATCCACTGCACTTTGCGGGACACTGGGCGCATCCGAATACGTGCAGGAGTCAGGTTCGACCATGACCGCCAGTGAAGAAAAGTACACCCGCCAGACGCTGCTAAACGTCACGCCGTTGACCCCAAGTCTGTTCACGTTGCGAACAACCCGTGATCCGGGCTTTCGCTTCCGGGCCGGACAGTTTGCGCGTCTGGGCGTCACCAAGCCGGACGGCAGTATCGTTTGGCGTGCCTATTCAATGGCTTCTTCACCTCATGACGAGTTTCTGGAGTTCTTCTCCATTGTGGTGCCGGGTGGCGAGTTTACGAGCGAGCTGAGCCGACTGCGTGAAGGCGACACGCTACTCATCGAAAAACTGGCGACGGGTTACCTGACTGTGGACAGGTTTACGGACGGGCGGGACCTGTGGCTGTTATCCACAGGCACTGGTGTCGCGCCGTTTCTGTCGATCCTGCAGGACTTCGAGGTCTGGGAGAAATTCGAGCGGATCGTTCTGGTGTACAGCGCCCGGGAGGAGAAGGAGCTTGCGTATCAGCAACTGATCGCTGGGCTGACAGAGCGCGATTATCTCGCCGAGTATGCCGACAAGCTGATCTACCTGCCGGTGGTCACACGCGAGCAGATTGCAGGCGCACTGAATGGCCGGATCACGCAGTTGATCGAGAACGGCGAGCTGGAGAAAGCTGCCGGTCTGCCGCTGAATCCTGAGCAGTCTCGCGTGATGATCTGCGGCAACCCGCAGATGATCGAAGACACGCGCGCGCTACTTAAAGCACGCGACATGAACCTGAACCTGACGCGTCGGCCGGGGCAGGTGGTTGTCGAGAATTATTGGTAACAGCGCCGCTTCTCTGTAGGAGCGAGCTTGCTCGCGATAGCGTCAGGCCAGACAGTAATTTCTTTACAGGTCTACCGTGATCGCGAGCAAGCTCACTCCTACAAGTCCGCATTCAGGCCTCTATCGATTCAAATCGGATGCTTCGGATCAACGGTAATCGGTGCCGACGGCTGATGCTGTTCTTTGAGCAGGTCGCGAATCTCGCCCAGCAGCAGTTCCTGCTTGGTCGGAGTCGGTGGCAGGGTGGGCGCTTTGGCTTCTTCGCGTTTGAGGCGATTGATCGCTTTTACGCCCATGAAGATGGCGAAGGCGACGATGATGAAGTCGATCACTGTCTGGATGAACTTGCCGTAGGCCAGCACTACCGCAGGGGCCGCACCTTCTGCAGGTCTGAGAATAACGGCGAGGTCACTGAAGTCCACACCGCCGATCAGCAGCCCCAGAGGCGGCATTATGACATCGCCGACGAACGACGAAACGATCTTGCCGAATGCCGCACCAATGATGATACCGACGGCCATATCGACCACGTTACCTTTGACGGCAAAGGCTTTGAACTCGCTTAGTACGCTCATGGGTCATTCCTTGTAACTGATGAGATTGTCCAGTGCAGTGTAAGTCAGCTGCACGCGTTGCGCTGGGCACTCTGCAATCGACCGGGCTTTTCTGACGAAGTTTTATGAAATTCCTTAAAAACCTGATGGAGCAGGCTTACCGACGTACAGGTAGCAGCTGCGTTATGATTGCCAACTTTTACCGACGGGGTTGTCATGGCCAAGGCCAAACGCTTGTATGGCTGCACTGAGTGCGGTGCGACCTTTCCCAAGTGGGCCGGGCAGTGCGGCGAATGCGGCGCCTGGAACACATTGGTTGAAACCGTGCTGGAAAGCGGCAGCGCAGCGCCTCCGAGCGGGCGTTCCGGCTGGACCGGGCAGCAAACGCAGATCCGTACGCTGGCTGAGGTCAGCATTGAGGAGATACCACGCTTCTCCACCAACTCCGCCGAGCTGGACCGCGTGCTTGGCGGCGGGCTGGTCGATGGTTCGGTGGTGCTGATCGGCGGCGATCCGGGAATCGGCAAGTCCACTATCCTCCTGCAGACCCTGTGCAACATTGCCGAACGCATGCCGGCGTTGTACGTCACCGGGGAAGAGTCCCAGCAGCAAGTGGCGATGCGCGCGCGTCGTCTGGGGCTGCCTCAGGACAAGCTTCAGGTGATGACCGAAACCTGTATCGAAAACATCATTGCCACCGCCAAGGTTGAAAAGCCCAAGGTGATGGTGATCGACTCGATTCAGACGATTTTTACCGAGCAACTGCAGTCTGCGCCGGGCGGTGTTTCGCAAGTTCGCGAAAGCGCGGCTTTGCTGGTGCGTTACGCGAAGCAAAGCGGTACGGCGATTTTCCTGGTCGGCCACGTTACCAAAGAGGGCGCTCTGGCGGGACCGCGAGTGCTTGAGCACATGGTGGATACGGTTCTCTACTTCGAAGGCGAGTCTGACGGGCGTCTGCGGTTGCTGCGTGCCGTGAAGAACCGCTTTGGTGCGGTCAATGAGCTGGGTGTATTTGGCATGACCGACAAGGGGCTGAAGGAAGTCTCCAACCCGTCGGCGATTTTCCTGACACGCGCTCAGGAAGAAGTCCCCGGCAGTGTGGTGATGGCAACCTGGGAAGGCACGCGGCCGATGCTGGTGGAGGTTCAGGCGTTGGTGGATGACAGTCACATGTCCAATCCGCGCCGTGTGACATTAGGCCTGGATCAGAATCGTCTGGCGATGCTGCTGGCGGTCCTGCATCGTCACGGTGGCATTCCAACTCACGATCAGGATGTTTTCCTTAACGTGGTGGGGGGCGTCAAAGTACTGGAAACAGCGTCGGACCTGGCGTTGATGGCCGCGGTGATGTCCAGTCTGCGTAACCGTCCGTTGCCTCATGACTTGCTGGTGTTTGGTGAAGTGGGGCTGTCTGGTGAAGTGCGTCCGGTTCCGAGTGGCCAGGAGCGCCTCAAAGAAGCGGCCAAACATGGCTTCAAGCGGGCAATCGTACCGAAAGGCAATGCGCCGAAAGAAGCCCCGCCGGGTTTGCAGATTATTGCGGTGACGCGCCTGGAGCAGGCGCTGGATGCTTTGTTTGAATAACGTTCGAGAGGCCCTGTAGGAGCGCGCTCATCAAACAACATGCAATCTACTGGATTGAAATGCATTTTCT
>NZ_LOHG01000003.1:177531-234203 GCF_022790535.1 Pseudomonas maioricensis | reverse complement strand
TCGGCAGCTCCTACAGGTCCTATGTTTGCCGCGAGACAGCGCGGTGTCAGGGACAGCGGGCGCGCTCCTACAGTTAAAAGACCATGCAGATCCTTACACCTCAATCAGCGCCGCCAACTCCCGTTCAAGCTCATCGTGATCGGCCAGGTTCAGTTCGATCAGGCGTCGCAGGTGGCTGATTGAGTCGAGCGTAATGTGCTCACAGACAAATCCCAACTGGCCGTTGTCATCGTGGGTCAGTCTGACGTCCATTTGCACATGTACTTCATTGCTCAACTTTATGTCAGCGTGGAATGGCTCATGTGTATCGGTTTGCCACGGTTGTGGGCGCTCGATAAGCATGCCCTTCAGAGACAGGTCGACCAGTTGAACCTGCCAATTGTGGTCCCCCTGGCTCAGTGTGGTTTTGGCATCGAATGCGATGCGTTTGAAGCGGCGGCGGTCATCGTGGGAGTCGGTCATCGAATCACTTCTCTTGGAATCGACTGACATGCTGTCAGCGGTTCAACGCCAGGCAAGGCGTCGCCTGTAACGACGATAGTCCCGATCCTGCTTTCCGGATAGCTTTCAGGCCCGGATTTACACTTCGTCGGCCTTTGGAACCGCGTCTAGTGATCAGGTTCAGTGGCCGTTTTAAGTGAAACGTTTCTTTTGCGCTCTAGACCTTGGTTGGGGTGGCCTTTCGCTGCGACAGAGCTAAACTCGCGTAGCTGGTCTTTCAGTCATCTGCTGGAATATAAAAAAATGAAAAATAATAATAGCCTCATGCGCCATGTGCCCTGGCTAATCGTTGCAATTATCGGAGCATGTGCTCTGGGGGTCGTGGCCTTGCGCCGCGGAGAAGCAATCAACGCCTTGTGGATCGTGGTCGCTGCGGTCGCCATCTACCTGGTTGCCTATCGTTATTACAGCCTGTTCATTGCCCGGCATGTTATGCAGCTCGACCCGCTGCGGGCGACTCCAGCAGTGGTCAACAATGATGGTCTGGACTACGTGCCGACCAACAAACACATTCTTTTCGGTCACCACTTTGCCGCGATTGCTGGCGCCGGACCATTGGTTGGGCCGGTACTGGCTGCACAGATGGGCTACCTGCCCGGCACCCTCTGGCTGATCGCCGGTGTGGTTCTGGCGGGCGCGGTGCAGGATTTCATGATTCTGTTCCTGTCCACACGCCGTAACGGTCGCTCCCTGGGTGACATGGTGCGTGAGGAAATGGGCCGTATCCCAGGCACCATCGCGCTGTTCGGCTGCTTCCTGATCATGATCATCATCCTTGCGGTGCTGGCGCTGATCGTGGTCAAAGCGCTGGCTGAAAGCCCATGGGGCATGTTCACGGTCATGGCGACGATTCCGACCGCGATGTTCATGGGCATCTATATGCGCTACATCAGGCCAGGCCGCATCGGGGAAATCTCGGTGATCGGTGTGGTTCTATTGTTGCTGTCGATCTGGGCAGGCGGTCATGTTGCGGCCAGCCCTGAATGGGCACCGCTGTTCACCTTCACAGGCGTGCAGATCACCTGGATGCTGGTGGGTTACGGCTTTGTCGCTGCCATGCTGCCGGTCTGGTTGCTGCTGGCACCACGTGACTACCTGTCGACCTTCCTGAAAATCGGCACAATCGTTGCGCTGGCGATCGGGATTCTGATTCTTGCGCCTGAGCTGAAAATGCCCGCGCTGACCCAGTTCACCGACGGTACTGGCCCGGTCTGGAAGGGCACTCTGTTCCCGTTCCTGTTCATCACCATCGCGTGTGGTGCGGTGTCCGGTTTCCACGCGCTGATCTCTTCCGGGACCACGCCGAAGCTGCTGGATAACGAAACCAACGCCCGTTACATCGGTTACGGCGGCATGCTCATGGAGTCCTTCGTGGCGATCATGGCCATGGTTGCTGCTTCGGTGATCGAGCCAGGCATCTACTTCGCCATGAACAGCCCTGCGGCCATTGTCGGCGGTGACGTGGTGACTGTGGCTCAGACAGTCAGCAGTTGGGGCTTTGCCATTACCCCGGAACAACTGACAGCAGTTGCTAAAGACATCGGTGAGAACACCGTACTGGCACGTGCCGGTGGTGCACCTACGCTGGCGGTGGGTATCGCGCAGATCCTGCATCAGGCCTTGCCAGGTGCGAGCACCATGGCGTTCTGGTACCACTTCGCGATCCTGTTTGAAGCGCTGTTTATTCTGACGGCGGTCGATGCCGGTACGCGTGCCGGTCGCTTCATGCTGCAGGACTTGCTGGGCAGTTTCGTACCTGCCCTTAAACGCACCGAGTCCTGGACTGCCAACGCTATCGGTACCGGTGGTTGCGTAGCGCTCTGGGGTTACCTGCTGTATCAAGGCGTGATCGATCCGCTGGGCGGCATCAACACTCTGTGGCCTCTGTTCGGTATCTCTAACCAGATGCTGGCAGGTATCGCGCTGATGTTGGCAACCGTTGTCCTGATCAAAATGAAGCGCCAACGTTACATCTGGGTCACCATGCTGCCAGCTACCTGGCTGCTGATCTGCACCGTAACGGCTGGCTTCATCAAGCTGTTCGATAGCAACCCTGCGGTAGGTTTCCTGGCGCTGGCCAAGAAGTACAGCACCGCGGCTGATGCGGGTCAGATTCTGGCTCCGGCCAAGACCATGGATCAGATGCAGCACGTGATCTTCAACGCTTACACCAACGCGACGCTGACGATTCTGTTCCTGTTTGTGGTGTTCAGCATCCTGTTCTATGCGTTGAAAGTCGGCGTTGCGGCATGGGGCAACAAAGAGCGTACGGATAAAGAAGCGCCTTTCCAGGCACTGACGACTCCGACCAACGTTTGAGAAACGAGAGGATCTGCCTATGTTCAACGACCTGAGTCGCCTCGGGAAATACCTCGGTCAGGCTGCGCGCTTGATGGTTGGGATGCCTGACTACGACAATTACGTCGCGCATATGCAGGTCAAACACCCTGACAAGCCGGTGATGGATTACGAGGCGTTCTTCCGGGAACGCCAGGAAGCCCGTTACGGTGGTAAGGGTGGGCCCAAGTGCTGTTGATCATTTGAATTTTTGATCCACTGCATCAGTTAACCTGTGGGAGCGGTGCTTGCCCGCGATAAGCTCAACCCGGTCTCCGATACCGAGTTGGGCTTATCGCGGGCAAGCACCGCTCCCACAGTTGTTTTGTGTTGTTTGGTAAATACAGGAGCACTCATGACCACCCCGCAACCCATTCCCGTCACTGTCCTCAGCGGCTTTCTCGGCGCGGGCAAGACCACGTTGCTGCGTCATCTGCTCAAGACCGAGCACGGCCTGAAAATCGCCGTGATCGAAAACGAATTCAGCGACGCCGGTATCGACACCCAATTGTTGGGGGCCGAACCGGTACAGGTCATGACCCTGTCCAATGGCTGCGTCTGCTGCACCATCCACACCGATCTGACCAAAGCACTTTTTCTGCTGCTGGAGCGTCTGGACAGCGGTGAAATCGCCTTCGACCGTCTGGTGATCGAGTGCACCGGGCTTGCTGACCCAGCGCCGGTTGCGCAGACCTTTTTCATCGACGAAGAGCTGCGCGAACGCTATATCCTCGATGGCATCATCACCTTGGTGGATGCGGCCAACGCTGAAACGCATCTGGCGCAGACCATCGCTCAGGCGCAGATCGGTTTTGCTGACCGGCTACTGGTGAGCAAACGTGATCTGGTCGACGACGCAGCTTTTGACGCCCTCTGCGCCCGTTTGACCCGCATAAACCGCCGCGCTCCGATCAGGGTGGTTGAGCATGGCCAGATTGATCTGGCCGAGTTGCTGGATGTTCGTGGTTTCAACCTGAACGCAGACTTGGGCGCAGGCCTGACCCTGCGTCCGTTGGCTCCGGCCGGTAATTCCATTGACCGTATTTCCAGCCTTGTTCTGCGCACCGACGAGCCTCTGGATATCGACAAGCTGAGCGAGTTCATGAACGAGCTGCTTGAAGAACACGGCCCACAGTTATTGCGTTACAAAGGCGTGCTCAACATCGCTGGCGAACCGCGACGCATGGTGTTTCAGGGCGTGCTGAAGCTGTATGGCTTCGATTGGGATACGGAGTGGGAAGAAGGCGAAAAGCGCGAAAGCGTGATTGTGTTTATTGCCGACGAGTTGCCGGAAGAGAAGATCCGGGCAGGGTTTGCCAGAGTCTCGGGATAAGCAGCACTTAGTCTGTTGAATCCGATGGACTAAACATGCAGATAGACCCTGTTGGGCTGTGATGCAGCAAGATCATTAATCCAGGTGATCAACGACCTTGCTGTTTGCGGTCCACATCAACTTTTGGGCCAGGTCGCGCTTCGTTCCAGAACTTTCAGCTTGAAAAGTGCGCCTTTATCTCCAGGTGCTGTCAGGTAACTCCATGAGTGATTCTTAACAGTAGTTTTGCTATAAGTGCTCAGCGTAGTTCCACCAGACGTGAGCACCAAGTAGACCTTTGCAATGTCTTCAGTCAAGTCGGAAAGGTTCAGCTTTGTCGTTTTGTCTTCTCCCACGAGCTGGAAATGGCGACATTTTGTTGAGTCGGTTGTTTTCCATGCGTAACCATTATTTGTTATGCCAATCCACTTTGTTCCTTTATCGCTCAGCATCAGGGAATAGGAGTGGAGAATATTTGAAGTAGAAGTTCTCAGCGTAATGCTCGAATGTATTAACAGTCATGTACTCAAGAAATTCTAGACTGTAGCCCCGGCTGTCCTCTGAGCTCCCAGGAAAATCAATGCCTCCTACCGGTGCGGTAGTCCACACTACGGACGAAAAGTTTACTTTCGAGTCATCGCTGGCGAGACTAAGCTCGCCATAAAATGATTTGCTGATGCCAGTGTCTTCGTTTGCCATTTTCGTATACCTGATTGATTTTTCCATCATGTGATGGTTGTGTCAGGTTAATCAGCAATGTGGGTGTCGAATACTGTCATAGTTGACAGTGTTTGGAATAACTGTCTATTTCGGATGTTGTTTTTATTTCGAACTGAACTAGCGAGCTATTCAGCCTATTCACGGAGAGTGTTTGTATAGAGGCTCGCCTATAAAAAAGCCCCGGCTCTCACGAACCGGGGCTTTTTGTTACTGCTGCAAACAGGGCTGATTAAGCGCTGTATACCGGCAGTTTGGCGCAGATAGCTTTTACTTTTTCACGTACTGCGTCGATCACGGCTTCGTTGTTCAGGTCAGCCAGGATGTCGCAGATCCAGGTTGCCAGCTCTTTGCACTCTGCTTCCTTGAAGCCGCGAGTGGTGACTGCTGGTGTGCCGAAGCGCAGGCCGGAAGTCACGAACGGGGAGCGTGGGTCGTTCGGTACGGAGTTTTTGTTGACGGTAATGAACGCGCGGCCCAGAGCGGCGTCTGCATCTTTACCGGAGATGTCCTGCTTGATCAGCGAGAGCAGGAACAGGTGGTTTTCAGTACCGCCGGAAACCACGTCGAAACCGCGCTCGATGAACACGCCGGCCATGGCCTTGGCGTTTTTCACGACTTGTTGCTGGTAAGCCTTGAACTCAGGCTGCAGCGCTTCCTTGAAGCACACGGCCTTGGCGGCAATGACGTGCTCCAGTGGGCCGCCTTGGGCGCCCGGGAAAACAGCAGAGTTCAGCTTCTTCTCGATGTCGGCGTTGGCGCGAGCCAGGATCAGGCCGCCACGTGGACCGCGCAGGGTCTTGTGCGTGGTGGTGGTCACGACGTCAGCGAAAGGCACCGGGTTCGGGTAAACGCCAGCGGCTACCAGACCGGCTACGTGAGCCATGTCGACGAACAGGTAAGCGCCAACTTTGTCGGCGATGGCGCGGAAGCGCGGGAAGTCGAGGATCTGCGAGTAGGCAGAGAAACCGGCCACGATCATTTTTGGCTTGTGCTCAACGGCCAGACGCTCGACTTCGTCGTAGTCGATCATGCCGTTGGCGTCGATGCCGTATTGAACGGCGTTGTACAGCTTGCCCGAAGAACTGACGCTGGCGCCGTGGGTCAGGTGACCACCGTGGGCCAGGCTCATGCCCAAAATGGTGTCGCCGCCTTGCAGCAGAGCCAGATAAACGGCGCTGTTGGCTTGCGAACCAGCGTGGGGCTGAACGTTGGCGTAATCAGCGCCGAACAGTTCTTTGGCGCGGTCGATAGCCAGTTGCTCAACCACGTCGACGTATTCGCAGCCGCCGTAGTAACGCTTGCCTGGGTAGCCTTCAGCGTACTTGTTGGTCAGGACCGAACCCTGAGCTTCCATCACCGCTGGGCTGGTGTAGTTTTCCGAAGCGATCAGCTCGATGTGCTCTTCCTGGCGCTGGGCTTCTTGCTCCATCGCGGCGAAGAGATCGGAGTCGTACTTGGCGAGAGTCAAATCACGGCTGAACATGGCGGTCCTCAGGGATCGGGGCAGAAAAGGGGGGCATTCTACCCCATTGGCTTTTATCTGGCATATGAAAGGCAGTCATGTGCTGGACAAGTGGTTTTCACGATACACGCCTGTAGGAGCGCGCTTGCCCGCGATTGCTTGTGGTCAGGTGACAAAGATGTTGGCTAATGAACCCAATCGTCCGGATGCGGCCCAGACCAAGCGCGCTCCTACAAAAGGACACCCGACCTCAATCAAACATGAACAGCGCATTATCGCTGTATTGCGCTTCGAAGCGGCTTGGCGGCATCGGGCGGCCGAAGAGGTAGCCTTGCACCTCGTCACAGCCATGCTCGCGCAGGAACTCAAGCTGTTCGTGGGTTTCGACACCCTCAGCAATTACCGCCAGATTCAGGCTATGGGCCATGGCGATGATGGCGCGCGCGATCTGCGCGTCCTGTTCGCCGGAGGGCAGGCCGTCGACAAACGTCCGGTCGATCTTGAGGATGTCGATCGGGAACTGCTTCAGGTAGTTCAGCGATGAATAGCCCGTACCGAAGTCGTCCACCGCGATGCTCAGGCCCAGACGCTTGAGGCCGTCGAGAATATGCATCGCTACGCCCACTTCGCGCATCAGGATACTTTCGGTCAGCTCGAGCTCAAGGCAGGCTGGCGGCAGACCGGTTTCCTGAAGAATATTGGCAATCCGGTTGCCTAGCTGGCCGTCGGCGAATTGGCGTGCAGAGATGTTGACCGAAACCTTGGGCACGCGGACCTTGGCCTGGTGCCAGGCCTTGAGCTGTTGACAGGCTTCTGTAAGGACCCAGTCGCCGACTTCCACTACCAGCCCGAGCTCTTCCAGCACGGGAATGAATTCGCTTGGCGAGACCAGCCCGCGCCGTGGATGACGCCAGCGCAAAAGGGCTTCGGCACCGGTCAGGCGTTTGCCATCGCCGCTGAACTGCGGTTGATAGAAGAGGGTGAACTCCTGCTGCTCCAGTGCATGACGCAGGTCGCTTTCCAGCTCCAGACGCTCAAGAGCGGTGGCGTTCATGTCGGCCTGATAGAACTGGAAGTTGTTTTTTCCGTTCTCCTTGGCGTGATACATCGCAGTGTCAGCGTTCTTCATCAGTTGGCTCAGCTCGTTGCCGTCCTGCGGGCTGAGCGCGATGCCAATACTGGCGGTCACGAAGAACTCCCGGCCTTCAAGAACGAACGGGGTCACTAGGCTGGAGAGAATTTGCTCCGCCACATGGATGGCGCGGTTCAGGGCGATTTCGCGGGTTGGGCTGGGTTGCAACAGCAACGTGAATTCGTCGCCACCCATGCGGGCGACCGTGTCGTCGTCGGCGACGCACGCCAGCAGGCGCGTGGCCATTTCCTGGAGCATCCGGTCACCCGCCGCATGTCCCAGCGAATCGTTGATCGGCTTGAAGCGGTCCAGGTCGAGGAACATCAACACTACCCAGGCATTTTGTCGCTCGGCGTGTTGCAGTGCCGAGTGCAGGCGATCCTGGAACAGCGAACGGTTCGGCAGGTGGGTCAGGGCGTCGTAGTAAGCCAGGCGATGGATGCGTTGTTCACTGGCTTTGCGTTCACTGATATCGGTGAAGAAGCACACATAACTGGCCAGATCGCCTTCGTCATCCAGTACTGCCGTGATGCCCACCCATGCCGGGTAATGCTCTTCGTTGCGACGCTTGAGCCACACTTCGCCTTCCCAACTGCCGCGCTGATGCAGCTGTTTGACGATGTAGCGCAGGTGCGCTTCCTGTTGGTTGTCCACCGTAAGCAGTGTCGGCAGTTGGTCTTGTACTTGTGCTGCTTCGTAGCCACTGACCCTGCTGAACGCTTCGTTGGTTTGCACGATATAGCCAGCTGGGTCGGTAATCAGGATGGCCGAAGTCGAATGTTCGAATACGGTTGCGGCCATGCGCAGATCTTTTTCCGCCCTGCGTTGCTGGCTGATATCGCGGCCAACACCGAGAATGCCTTCGAACGTGCCTTGATCATCCCAGACCAGCACCAATCTCAGCTCAATGGGTATTTTTCGTCCGTCGGCGCGCAGGCAGTCGAACAAGAATAGCTGAGTGGGGATTTCGTCGCGCAAAGCCGCCAAAGCTTCCGGCTTTTTCAGCACTTTGCGGATGCGCTCCATCAGCGCGTATACGCCTGCGAGCTGCTGCGGATTGGCGACGGTGGATTTCCAGCCGTGCGTGAGAATCCATTCAGCGCTGTAGCCCAGTACGCCCTGTACCGAAGGGCTGACGTAGTTGGGGGTGAGCTTGTTATCAGTGGAAAAGATTACATCGCTGATGCTTTCGGCGAGCATGCGGTAGCGTTGCTCGCTGTCACGCAGGGATTCACTGGCTTCCAGCTGTTCGGTGATGTCTTTGGCAACACCGATGATGCGCGTGACCTGATCATCGAGATCCCGGGACAGCGCCTGTTCACGAATGTCAAAACGTCGCCATTTATCGTCGCGAGCCCGAAAGCGCAGTTGGCATTGCAGGAGCTCGCTGTGCCCGCGATGGCGCTGACGCAGGCGCATGTCCTGATAGCTTTCGGCGTCTTCGGGGTGCAACAGCATCTCCCAGAAAAACTCGCCCATGCGCAGCAGTTCAGTTCTGCTGTAGCCCAGAGTCTGACCCAGATTGTGGTTGCTGTAGATCATCCGCTGGCTCAGTACATCCTGCACATACAGGTGATCCGGGACGGTGCGCACCACGTTCGACCAGAATCCTTCTCGCTCCTGCTGAGACAGTTCGACCCGTTTGCGGCTGGTGATGTCCCCGATACTCAGAATCACTGCATTGAAGTCTTCAAGTTCTTCAGGCAACCGCAGCACCAGCCACAGGTATTGATCTTCGCCCCGGTCCTGAGTCAGGCGGATTTCGATCTCCAGCTGACTTTTTCTCGAAAGCACTGCGTGGATCAATTGCTCGCCAATCCCTTGCCGGCTGCGTGGGCAGCCTTCGATCAGGTGCTGCCACGCCTGTTCATTGGATTGCACATTGAGCAGGCTCAGTGCGACCTGGTTCACTTCAGTGATGCGAATTTTGCGTAACAGTGCATTCAGCTGTCCGGGCTGAGCCTTGAGCAGCTCATGCAGACCTTCGCTGTTATCGATTTGCAGCGTGTCGAGGTAGTCCGGCAGGTCAGACATATCCAGCACACAGATGGCGACTCCGGCACCTTCGAAGATGTCCTGATAGCGCCGTCGGCTCTCGTGCAACTGGCGCTGGCGACGACGCAGGCTAAAGAGCGCCAGCAGCGGCAGGATCGAACAGAACAAGCCGACGATACATTTACCGATCAATGGCCCCAGCAGTTGTTCTCGTGCCTTGGTGACGTCAAACAGGCCCCGTAACTGCCAGTTACTGTTGGTCAGCGGCTGAAGCAGAACACTCTCGATTTCGCCCACGCTGCTGACTATCGGTTCGTTCTGAACGGTGGTATCACGGAAAAGCAGCCGATCAGTGGAGCGGTTTTCCAGGCGCCAGAGAGGCTGGAAGCCTTGGTGCGTCTGGCGTGTCAGGGGTTTCAGTACATCGGGAGCCAGGCGCAAAGCCCAATAGTTCGTGTTGCTATCGCCGGGGTAGCGGATCAGTAGATAGACCTGCGAGCCATCATCGCTGTTGTCGTAGTAATACGGTCGGCCCATGGCTTGTTGCAGCGTCTGTTTAAGAAACAGAGCATCGGTTGTGGTGTCCAGGGTGTCGGTAGTCACCTTTCCGAGCGGGTCCAACCACGCCATGCTGCGCAGCGACGGCAGAGATTGACGCAAATTGTTCAGCAGATGCAGTTCCTGCTCAGGACTCTGCGGCTCTTGCTGGTTGTTGCGGCTCAGGAGGTTAAGCGCGACCTGCGCGCTCAGTTCCATGTTCAGGCTCAAGCGGTCAGCCAGTTGCGCGCTGTAATCGAGGCTACGCTGGCGTTGTCGATCCTGAGTCTGTTGAAACTGATCAATCAGCTGCCAGATGATCAACGCGAGCATTAACAGAACCAATGCTGCCAGAACACCTTTCAGTGACCCGCGCAAAGGCATGGCCGTTGCGCTCCTGGTCAAGCTCGAGGGCGATGAGTGGGTTGATGTAGGCAACGTTGATCCTGACTACTGAACTGAACAGGCTGTTGGAAATGATTGCGTCCCGGGCGCGCGGTGGTGAGCGCCGGGCGCACTATAAGCTGCACGCCCAAAGGGCGGCTAGCATGCCCTGTGTTGTGGCTAAGTGCCAGTCCTGTGGGCTCAGACGGTTTGCCCTCAAGCCCGCATTCGGGTAGCTTTGCCCAACGCGCAGCCTCTGCCGACTTCTGCATGAGTGACTCCACTGCTTGCAAACTTTGATCCAGTTCCACGGCGCTCACATCCCGCGATGTAGATAATTCAAGGCGTGGAACCGTCCAACGGCAAGTGCCGTCGACAAATAAAAGCTTTTTTACGTCGGAGCTTTAAGCTCGCGTCTTTATTCAACAGTCATAAACCCAGGTTTTCATCCCATGGCCCAATACGTCTTCACCATGCATCGGCTGAGCAAAGTTGTGCCGCCGAAGCGGGAAATTCTCAAGAATATTTCCCTGTCGTTTTTCCCGGGAGCCAAGATCGGCGTCCTCGGCCTCAACGGTTCGGGTAAATCCACGTTGTTGAAAATCATGGCGGGTGTCGACACCGAGTTCGACGGTGAAGCACGTCCGATGCCTGAACTGAACATCGGTTATCTGCCTCAAGAGCCGCAACTTGATCCGACCAAGACCGTGCGTGAAGTGGTCGAGGAAGCGGTCAGTGTGATCAAGAACGCTCAGACGCGCCTTGATGAAGTCTATGCAGAGTACGCAGATCCGGATGCCGACTTCGACAAGCTGGCTGCCGAGCAGGCGAAGCTTGAGGCTATCCTGCAAGCTGCTGATGGCCACAACCTGGACCGTCAGCTGGAAGTTGCGGCTGATGCGCTGCGTCTGCCAGCGTGGGATGCCAAGGTTGAAGTGCTTTCCGGTGGTGAGAAGCGTCGTGTAGCCCTGTGCCGCTTGCTGCTGTCCGCTCCGGACATGCTGCTGCTCGACGAACCGACCAACCACCTGGACGCCGACTCGGTTGCCTGGCTTGAACACTTCCTGCACGACTTCCCGGGCACCGTGGTTGCGATTACGCACGACCGGTACTTCCTGGATAACGTCGCTGGCTGGATTCTGGAACTCGACCGCGGTGCGGGCATTCCTTACGAGGGCAACTATTCTGGCTGGCTTGAAGCCAAGTCCGATCGTCTGGCTCAGGAATCCAAGCAGCAGTCGGCCCACGAAAAAGCTATGAAAGAAGAGCTGGAATGGGTTCGTAAAGGTGCCAAGGCGCGTCAATCCAAATCCAAGGCTCGTCTGCAACGCTTCGAAGAAATGCAATCGCAGGAATTCCAGAAGCGCAGCGAAACCAACGAGATCTATATTCCGGCCGGTCCACGGCTGGGCGACAAGGTCATCGAATTCAAGAACGTCAGCAAGGGTTACGGCGATCGCGTGTTGATCGACAACCTGTCGTTCGCCATGCCTAAAGGCGCAATCGTGGGTGTGATCGGTGGTAACGGTGCCGGTAAGTCGACCCTGTTCCGCATGCTGATGGGCAAGGAGCAACCGGACTCGGGCAGCATCGAGATCGGTGAAACCGTCCAACTGGCTTGTGTCGATCAGAGCCGTGACGATCTGGATGGCAGCAAGACTGTGTTCCAGCAGGTTTCTGACGGCTCTGATCAGATCCGCATCGGCAACTACGAAATTCCGTCACGCACTTATGTGGGGCGTTTCAACTTCAAGGGCGGCGATCAGCAGAAGTTCGTCAAGGACCTCTCCGGTGGTGAGCGCGGTCGACTGCACCTGGCGTTGACTCTGAAAGAGGGCGGCAACGTCCTGCTGCTCGACGAACCTTCCAACGACCTCGATGTGGAAACCCTGCGTTCGCTGGAAGAGGCATTGCTGGACTTCCCTGGCGCCGCCATTGTGATCTCTCACGATCGGTGGTTCCTTGACCGGGTTGCGACTCACATCCTGGCTTATGAAGATGACTCACAAGCGGTGTTCTTCGAAGGCAACTACACCGAATATGAAGCCGACCGTAAAAAGCGTCTCGGCGACGCGGCAGCCCAGCCACACCGGGTACGCCACAAGAAACTGGCCTGATTTATTTAGTTGGTACAAAAAAGGAGCCTTCGGGCTCCTTTTTTTTGGTTTGAATTTATTCCGACGTCCTCGCGACTGAGACGCTTTCATAAAAAACATATAACTTATTGATTTTATTCATTTTTTATTTGTGGGAGTGAGCTTGCTCGCGATAGCGTCAGCCCAGACACTAGTCTCCTGACAGGCCTACTGTTATCGCGAGCAAGCTCACTCCTACAGGGGCCGTGTTCGGCAAGACAGCGCGGTGTCAGGGGCACCGGGATAAGGATGTACGACGCGCATTCCGGTGGGATGTCTACACATCCGGCTCAATCAGAACGATCTCGATATCCTGATCGCCGGCCGGTCGCTTCCATAGCACTTCATCACCCAATTGCGCACCGATCAGGGCACGGCCCAGCGGCGAGGCCCAGTTGATCAGTCCAGCTGTTGCATCAGCCTGATCTTCGCCCACCAGTTGCACGCGATGTTCTGTGCCGTGTTCATCGGCATAGGTCACCCAACTGCCAATCTGCACCTTGTCCGTCGAGATGGCGGGGGTGACGACCTGCGCACTTTGCAGGCGCTGATTGAAGTAACGCAGGTCGCGTTCAAGGTCAGCCAGATGCTGTTTGTCGTTGTCCTGATCCAGTGCAGCGATCTCGCTGTGATGGGCCTGAAGTTCGGCAACGCGGCGCTGCAAATGATCCAGCCCGCTGGCGGTGACGTAATTGGGTTGCTCGCTGATCAGGCGCTCGACCGGCTGGTCGGCATCCGCAGCGGCATTGTCTTCATTGACGAAGGCGCGGCTCATGACTTTTCTCCTCTAATGAAGGTTGGGCCATGGGTGCGGGGGATAAGTTTCGTTGATCATCGCGCAGGCATTAATCCTCTGTAGGAGCTGCCGAAGGCTGCGATGGGGGCGCGTCAGGATGAGTGCTTTCGCAGCCTTCGGCAGCTCCTACAGGTATTCGCGCCGCTTGTTACTCAATAGTGATACCACTTCACCTCAAGCATTACCTCGTTCTGCGGTGAGCTCAGTTGGCTGAACTCGCGCTGGGCGCTCAGGCGCAGGCCGAGGTTGCGCGACAATTCCCATTGCTGATTCAGGCTGATGCTGCGGCGTACTTCACCGTTGGTAAAGTAGTCGCCTTTGGTCTCCAGACTCAGGTTGCCAACCGGGTTACGCCACAAAATACCGCTATTGAAGCCTGCCGCGGGTGAGATGAACTCGGCGAAGTCGTTGTTGTGCTCAACCCGGACGGTGCCCAGTGCAAAACCCAGAACGTCGTCCCCCAACTGCCAGGTGCCGCCTGCGCCGCCGTTCACATGGGACACCAGCGTCTCATCACCATGTTTACCCAGCACTCGTTCCAGGCCGCCAGTGACTTGCCACGACCAAGGCTGCAGCAGTGCGTTGCGCGGGGTCAGGGAGCGGATAGTCGCCAGATCCAGTTGCTGCAGTTGCCAGTGATTGCCTTCGTACTGGCGCAGCTTGAGCTGCAGGATTTCGATCTGCGCCCCCAACGGGAAGCCGTAGGCATTGTCGTTGAGGTCGTGATAGGCCATGCGCAGGCCGTACTCGGCGAAGGCCTTGTCATCGCGGGTGCCGACACCTGCCTGCCAGGTTCGGGATTCGTGGCCGTCTTCCGGTAGCCCGGGGCGCTCGATATCCAGTGCTGGCGGCGGGTTCTGGTTGATCGCCCGCAGCAGTTCGAAACTACGCTGAGCGCGTCCGGCATCCCGCTCCTGACCGTTGGCGCGGTAACGTTCGAGGCGATAGGCCGCGTCCTGAATCAGTGCACGGCGCTCTTTGGGCAGGGCCAGATAGTCGGGGCTTTGCAGTTGTTTCTGATCGGCACTGACTTCCAGTACCCACTGCTGCTCGGTGCTGTTCAGCGGCTTGGCGCGCTCCAGCAGTTCACGTTCACGAGACGGGCGATAGTCGATCTTGTCGACAAGTCCCGCCGCCTTGACGGCTTTGACGGTGTCGGTCGGGATGGCCGTCAACGGGAATTGCTCGGTCAGCTTCAAGCCCGGGCGAGCAACCTGCAGCAGTTCCAGCAGGCGATATGAACAGTTCTCGTCGAAGAAGAAATAGCCGAAGCGGATCTGCTTCAATTCCCAGACGTGCTCAACCATTCGGCCGGTTTCTTCCGGCGTCAGGTTCAGGTGGTATTCCCACAGGTCGCGGTTTTCCAGGCTGCGGTATTCGGACAGTTTCTCTTGATAGGGCACCAGCGCGAACAGGCCCGGATAGCCACCGGCGAGCCCCTTCCAGGCATATAGAATGCTGTTGTCCATACCTTCGATGTAGGCACCGAAGTTAATCGCGTAGCTGAGCAGCGCTGTGTTGTTGGTTTTAACGTCTGCCTGATCGATGCGCAGCAGCGTATGGCCGAACATGGACGAGGGGCTGTTCAGGTAGGCCGCGGGGAAGATCATTACCGCGCTATCCGGCGCAACGTCCTTGAACCATTGAGTAAACGCTTTGCACTCTACGGTTGGCAGGTCTTTTAGCTGTAATTGATCTTTCAGCCAGCGAGTACGTGCCGGGTAAACACACTGCGCATGTTTTTCACCCGCGCTTGCCGGAGCATAAATAGCGTCGAGGGTAGCGCTCAGCTCCGCTTTCGGGTCGTGTTCACCGTTGGCCGAGAGAAAGAATTTTGGGTCGTCGACATAGCTGCGCCATCCACCCAGCTTGGCGGTTTCGTAATGCCCTAATGAAATCCAGAACGGCTCATTGGCCAGTTGCTGCAAACGTTCATCGCTCGCATATTGTGCGGCGGACAGCGGGGTGCAGACGCAGAGCGCCAGATACACAAGGCGTTTGAGCATAGAAAGCAACTATTTCAGGGGATCGGGCAGTCAGGCAGTCTAGCGCGTGAACGCAACAAAAAGCCCGCCCTCCGAATGGAGGGGCGGGCGCAACGAGCTTATGCCTGGGTAGCGTACTTGGCCAGGGTCGGATCGTTTTTCAGTACGTCGAGGGTGTTGGTGTGAACGTCTTCAGCGGTGGCGTCTGCCTTGCTGAAAATCTGATTGAAGTGCTCGTGGGTGACAGCGGCGAAATGCGCACGGTCTTCCGGTGCAACGCCCAGCACAACCGCGTAAGTGGTCAGTGCTTCACCCTGACCCATGGCCATGTCCTTGGAAAGCTCATCCATCATGCCGTTCATGGCAATCCAGGATTTACCACCGTACGTCAGTGCGCTGTTAGTGGAGCAGCCGTTGGTGCCCGAGGTCATGCCGAAAGTGGCGTTACCCGAGGTGCCGTTAGTGGTCGATGCGAGGAAATGAGCGGGAGTACCGCGCTGACCTTCAAACAACATGTTGCCCCAACCGCAATCCGGGCCGCCTGGAGCCTGGGCCATAGCGTTGATGGAAACAGCTGCGAAGAGACTACCAAGAAGAATCCGTTTCATAGCTTTATTCTCTTTATATTCAACCAAGGGTCAGGGTTCATGGCTTCAGTTACGCCAAGGCGGCCAGTGTTTAATTTCTGGTACGCCAAGCTTGGAGCTTAGGCGCTATCCAAGGGTTCCGCCCTTTATTACAAAATGTTCATCAAAAATAGCGCCTGATATAACGCTCTGGCCAGCGTACCGCGCGGGTTGTGACGACTTGAGTTTTTTCCTGTCTTGCAAGTCACGTCCGGCGAGCGCCAGAATGCCGCCATCTGCCCCGCCTGATGTAAGGATGCCCGATGCCCGATACTGTTGCTGCCAGCCTGCGTCTTGCGCCTGAAGCGCTGACGCGTCCTTTTTCTGCTGAACAGTTCAGCTTTTCGACGACTAATGATCTGGAGCCCTTTCGCGGTGTGCTCGGCCAGGAACGAGCAGTAGAAGCCCTGCAGTTTGGTGTGGCGATGCCTCGCCCTGGTTACAACGTATTTGTCATGGGCGAGCCCGGCACCGGCCGTTTCTCGTTCGTGAAGCGTTACCTGAAAGCCGAAGGTAAACGCATGCAGACTCCGTGCGACTGGGTCTATGTCAATCATTTCGACGAACCTCGCGAGCCTCGTGCGCTGGAGTTGCCACCAGGCAGTGCTCATCAGTTCATCACCGACATAGGTGGGTTGATCGATAACTTGCTGGCGACATTCCCGGCGGTTTTCGAGCATCCGTCCTACCAGCAGAAGAAAAGCGCTATCGACCGCGCTTTCAATCAGCGCTATGACAAGGCTCTGGACGTTATCGAGCGTCTGGCGCTGGAAAAAGACATCGCTCTGTATCGCGACAGCACCAATATTGCGTTCACCCCAATGCTCGATGGCAAAGCGCTGGACGAAGCAGAGTTCTCGCAACTGCCCGAGACTGATCGCGAGCGTTTCCATGAGGATATTTCGGGGCTTGAAGAGCGGCTGAATGAAGAACTCGCCAGCCTGCCGCAATGGAAGCGTGAGTCCAGTAATCAACTGCGCCAGTTGAACGAAGAAACCATCACTCTGGCATTGCAGCCTCTGTTGGCGCCGTTGTCTGAACAGTACGCAGAAAATGCGGCTGTCTGCGCTTATTTGCAGGCGATGCAGGTTTACCTGCTCAAAACCGTGGTCGAGCAACTGGTCGATGACAGTAAAACCGATGCGCAGGCGCGCAAGCTGCTTGAAGAGCAATACAGCCCTAGCCTTGTAGTAGGTCACTCGGCCAGCGGCGGTGCGCCGGTGGTGTTTGAGCCGCATCCGACCTACGACAATCTGTTTGGCCGTATCGAATACAGCACTGATCAGGGCGCGCTGTACACCACTTATCGACAGTTGCGACCGGGTGCGTTGCATCGCGCTAACGGCGGTTTCCTGATTCTCGAAGCAGAAAAAATGCTCAGCGAGCCGTTTGTCTGGGACGCCCTCAAGCGCGCCCTGCAGTCGCGCAAGCTGAAAATGGAATCGCCGC
This sequence comes from Pseudomonas maioricensis, assembly GCF_022790535.1. Classification (GTDB taxonomy): domain Bacteria; phylum Pseudomonadota; class Gammaproteobacteria; order Pseudomonadales; family Pseudomonadaceae; genus Aquipseudomonas; species Aquipseudomonas maioricensis. Next base: position 216,832 of record NZ_LOHG01000003.1, on the reverse strand, counting down.
TGGGCGAGATGGGGCGGTTGGCAACGGTTAGCCTGACCCCGCAGGTCATTCCGTTGCAGGTCAAAGTGATCATCATCGGTGCGCGTTCGCTGTATTACACCCTGCAAGATCTGGATCCGGACTTTCAGGAGATGTTTCGGGTGCTGGTGGATTTCGATGAAGACATCCCGATGTACGACGAAACGCTGGAGCAGTTCGCCCAGTTATTGAAAACCCGCACTTCGGAAGAGGGCATGGCCCCGCTGACAGCCGATGCAGTCGCGCGGCTTGCGACCTACAGCGCACGATTGGCTGAGCATCAGGGACGCCTTTCGGCACGCATCGGTGATTTGTTCCAACTGGTCAGTGAAGCGGATTTTATTCGCCAACTGGCCAATGAAGAGCAGACCGACGCGGGTCACATCGAACGGGCGCTCAAGGCCAAGGCTGCGCGCACGGGGCGTGTGTCTGCGCGAATCCTCGACGACATGATGGCGGGCGTCATCCTGATCGATACCGATGGCGCGGCAGTTGGCAAATGCAACGGGCTGACGGTGCTGGAGGTCGGAGATTCTGCGTTTGGTGTGCCTGCACGCATTTCCGCCACGGTGTATCCGGGTGGCAGTGGCATCGTCGATATCGAGCGCGAGGTGAATCTCGGTCAGCCGATTCACTCCAAGGGCGTAATGATCCTGACGGGCTATCTGGGTAGCCGGTATGCGCAGGAATTCCCGTTGGCGATTTCCGCGAGCATCGCCCTGGAGCAATCCTATGGTTATGTGGATGGCGACAGCGCGTCGCTGGGCGAGGCCTGCACGCTGATTTCGGCGTTGTCGAAAACGCCGCTCAAGCAATGTTTTGCGATCACCGGTTCGATCAACCAGTTCGGTGAAGTGCAGGCTGTGGGTGGGGTCAACGAGAAGATCGAAGGTTTCTTCCGTCTCTGTGAGGCGCGCGGGCTGACGGGGGAGCAGGGTGCAATCATTCCGCAAGCCAACGTCGCGACACTGATGCTTGATGAGCGGGTTCTGCAGGCCGTACGCGCGGGGCAGTTCCACGTTTATGCGGTACGTCAGGCTGACGAAGCCTTGAGTTTGCTGGTGGGCGAGCCTGCCGGTGAGCCGGACGAAAACGGCGAATTCCCTGAAGGCAGCGTCAATGCACGAGTCGTCGAACGTCTGCGCGACATCGCCGAGATGCTTAGCGATGAAGACCTCAAGGAAGAACTGGAGAAGGAGCCTGCGCAACTGGCACCAGAACTGAAGGCTTAACCACGGAAGTGGCGACGCCTTCTGTGGGGCAGGATTTATTCGGGAAGACGGTATGTCAGCCGACGATGATGTTGACCGTGCCGGCCCCTTCGCGGATAAATCCGCTCCCACAGGCCCTCAATCGGCACGATTGCTGTAGGAGCTGCCGAAGGCTGCGAACCACGGAGTGACAGGAACATCGATTCGCAGCCTTCGGCAGCTCCTACAGACTTCGATTGCTACCGATACGCCGTTCATCCTCCCGGCTTTCCCAATCCGGCTTTTCTTCTATTCTGTTTCGGTACCACGGTTGTCAAAGGGACTGACGCGCCTTACAGCACTTCCTAGTGCGGCGAATACCGTAGCCAACGAGGAGCTCGCCATGTCGCGTAGCCTCTGCCTTACCCGCCAATGCCTGGGTCTCATGACCCGAATAGAGTGTGTGATACGCCCCCTTTCTGGTGACAATGGCATGTGGACGTTGCTGTTTGCCGCCGGAATGACCGGGGAGCAACCGTCTGCAATCAAGACGCAGGGGCCGTTTCCATGTGCTCCGGCTGCCGAGTCTGTCATGTTGGCGATTGCCGAAACCCTGACTTCGAGCGGTTACGAAGAAACGGACGATATTCCAATCTGGAGTCTGCACCTGCAGAGCGAATTGCGCCGAATCAACGGTGATGCCTCCAGGTCCCAACGTTCTTCGCCCTTCTAGCTAGCCCGCCCATCCCGGTATGACGACGTTACCTTGCGATTCACATGATGGACGTGAAAGGCAGCAGTGGTTACGTCGATTTCAGCTTTAAACCCCGCCCTCCGTGGCTTTAGGTCACATTCTGCGAATCGTCGGGTGGCTGGTATACTCGCCGCCATCTCCAAGCATCTGTGAGTTCAAATGGAACGTTTTGTCGAAAATGCCATGTACGCCTCGCGCTGGCTGCTGGCCCCGCTGTATTTCGGTCTGTCCCTGGGTCTGCTGGCACTGGTGCTGAAGTTCTTTCAGGAGATCTTTCACGTCCTGCCCAACGTTTTCGCGTTGGCCGAGGCGGACCTGATTCTGGTTCTGCTGTCCCTGATCGACATGGCGCTGGTCGGTGGCCTGTTGGTGATGGTGATGATCTCCGGCTATGAAAACTTCGTTTCGCAGCTGGATATCGATGAAGGCAAAGAAAAGCTCAACTGGCTCGGCACCATGGACTCTTCATCGCTGAAGATGAAGGTTGCTGCCTCCATTGTGGCGATCTCCTCGATTCACTTGTTGCGGGTGTTCATGGACGCCAAGAACATCGAGCCGCAATACCTGATGTGGTACGTGATCATTCACATGACTTTTGTTGTTTCGGCATTTGCCATGGGGTACCTGGACAAGGTCACCAAGCACTGATTGTCGCCGTCTGTAGCGCTTCAACCCGCCGCCCGGCCATTGAAATATGGACGGGCGGCGTCGTTTTCGGTGGCTGAAATCCGTTACCTTTCACAACGACAGTCTTTTCATGTGAACTGTGCTCAACGAGGGATTTGCAGATGACCGAAGGCGAATTGGCAGCGCATATGACTGCTGGCCGTATCGACGAGTTGAACCTGATCTCCATTGAGGGGGGAATCTACCTGCTCGAAACCCGTTCGCAAGGCGTGGTGCAACTGCTCAAGGGCGAGCAGGGCGAGACTGTGAAGCTGCGCTCGGTCGAGCACGCCCGTGAACTGCTGAGAGACTTCGAGCCTGTGCCCTTTCACCTGGTGCACGCGGTGGTACACGACGAAATGTGCGGCATGCCGGTAGATAAGCGCGAGGCGCTGCGAGTGCCGATCAGTTTTCATTCGAAGTGGTAGTTTTTGATTTTTGTAGGAGCTGCCGCAGGCTGCGAACAGCAGTGTGGCAGGAATATCGCTTTCGCAGCCTTCGGCAGCTCCTACAGTGGCGTATCCCGGTACTTCATGTGCTAGGCTGCTCGCCCTTTTGATTCGGAGCGTCTGGTTCAGGCGTTCCTTTAGCGGAGCAGTGATATGTCCGAAGTCAACTTGTCCACCGACGAAACTCGCGTCAGCTACGGCATTGGCCGTCAGTTGGGCGGCCAACTGCGCGACAACCCTCCGCCGGGCGTTAACCTGGACGCGATCCTGGCTGGCCTGACCGATGCTTTCGGTGGCAAACCAAGCCGTGTTGGCGAAGAAGAAATGTCCGCCAGCTTCAAGGTGATCCGCGAAATCATGCAAGCCGAAGCCGCTGCCAAAGCGGAAGAGGCTGCTGGTGCCGGTCTGGCTTACCTGGCTGAGAATGGCAAGCGCGAAGGCGTTACCACTCTGCCGTCCGGCCTGCAATTTGAAGTGCTGACCACTGGTACTGGCGCCAAGCCGACCCGTGAAGATCAGGTTCGCACTCACTATCACGGCATGCTGACTGATGGCACCGTGTTCGACAGCTCCTACGAGCGCGGCGAGCCAGCTGAATTCCCGGTCGGTGGCGTTATCGCTGGCTGGACCGAGGCGCTGCAACTGATGAACGCTGGCAGCAAATGGCGTCTGCACGTACCGAGCGAGCTGGCTTATGGCGCTCAGGGCGTTGGCAGCATCCCGCCGCACAGCGTGCTGGTATTCGACGTTGAGCTGCTCGACGTTCTCTGATCGACTTCAAGTCTGTCAGTGAGGAGCAGGGCGAGTCTTCGGGCTCGGTCTGCTCCCGTCGCAAAAGCTGGCTTCATGGTCAGTGCAATTCCGCAATCGGGCGCAACGCTCGGGCATAGCAGAACAGAAACAGGTTACGCACCAGTTCTTTGAGCACGATAGGCTCGCTCGAACTCAGTTCGTTGACGTCCAGATCGCCCTGATCTCGCAGTTCATCCAGCGCTTCCTCCTCCAGCACGGCACACACTTCCCCGGTTTCGCGATGCAGGATTCGCAGGTAGGGGTGAGGACGGTCCAGCCATGCGTCGATCAAATAAGTCATGTTGATTCTCCTTGAGCAATTCAATGAGAATAATTCTTATTGGCGGAATAGCAAGTCTCTATTGAGAATTGTTCGCATTTTACGCTGAGTGGTTGATTTGGATCAGGTTGCGACATTGAAAATTTTTGTTATGTGGGAGCTGGGCTTGCCCGCGATAAGGCTGAATACGGTTCACCCTTAGATCGCGTGCAGCCTTATCGCGGGCAAGCCCAGCTCCCACAGGATCGCGATATTCAGCACGTTTTCGTTTACCAATAAAAAGCCCGTCACATTGGACGGGCTCTTTGGCTGCAGCGGGCGATCAGTGGGTACGGGCCACCGCAAACTCGCTCAACTCGACCAGTGCGTCGCGGTATTCGCTTGGCGGCAGGGCGTCCAGGCATTTGATGGCGCGTGCAACGTAATCGCGGGCCAACTGCGCCGTGTAATCCAGAGCGCCAGAGGTCTCGACTGCGTTGCGGATGCTTTCCAGATCTTCCAGGCCGCCTTTCTGAATAGCCTGACGCACCAGCGCAGCCTGTTCGGCGGTGCCTTCGCGCATGGTGTAGATCAGCGGCAGGGTCGGCTTGCCTTCGGCCAGATCGTCACCGACGTTCTTGCCCAGGGTTTCGGCGTCGCCACGGTAGTCGAGCAAATCGTCTACCAGCTGGAAAGCCACGCCCAGATGATCGCCGAACGTGCGCAGTGCTTCACTTTGCTCTTCGGTGGCGTTGCACAGTGCGGCGGCGCTATGCGTCGAGGCTTCGAAGAGCATGGCTGTCTTGCCGCGAATCACTTCCATGTAGATTTCTTCGGTGGTGCTGGCGTCGCGAACTTTCGACAGTTGCAGCACTTCGCCTTCGGCAATGACCCGGGTCGCTTTCGAAAGGATCTTCATGACGGGCATAGAGCCCAGCTCGACCATCATTTCGAAAGAGCGGGAATAAAGGAAGTCGCCGACCAGAACGCTGGGCGCGTTACCCCAAAGGGCGTTGGCGGTGGAACGGCCACGGCGCATGCCGGACATGTCGACCACGTCATCGTGAAGCAGGGTCGCGGTGTGCAGGAATTCGATGGTTGCAGCCAGCAGGCGCACGTCATCGCCTTCACGTCCAAGTGCCTTGCCACACAGGAGGACCAGCAGCGGGCGCAGGCGTTTGCCGCCGGCCGAGGTAATGTAGTCGCCGATTTTCGAGACCAACGGTACCCGCGACGTCAGTTGCTGCTTGATAATGACGTCGACGGCACTAAAATCGTCCGCCACAGCGCGGTAGAAGGCTTGAGGTTGCATCAGCGAAAGGTGCTCCAGAAGGGTTGCGCCGCATGCTAGGTTGCGGGTTAGAGCGTGTCAAGGTATGACATCCCGCCTCTTGCAACCGTTTGATGCCTTGCGTACAATCGCGCACCCTAACTTTCCTGGGCAGCACCTGCCTTACGCAATTGCGACCGGGCCTTTCCAGCCCCGAGCAGCCATGCCAGCCGATACTCTACTTATAAAGAGCTGGGTGAGCAGGATTTACGGAGAAATACCATGTCTTATGCAGTAATCGTTACCGGTGGCAAGCAGTACAAAGTTGCCCCAGGTGAATACCTGAAGATCGAAAAACTGGAAATCGCTACCGGCGAATCCGTTACTTTTGATCGCGTTCTGTTGGTTGCCAACGGTGACGACGTTAACATCGGCGCACCTGTTGTTGCCGGCGCTACCGTTGTAGCTGAAGTGATCTCTCAGGGTCGCCACGACAAAGTTCGCATCATCAAGTTCCGTCGTCGTAAGCACCACATGAAGCGTATGGGCCACCGCCAGTGGTACACCGAGATCAAAATCACCGGTATTCAGGCTTAATTTCAGCCTAATCCCTCACTAGGAGAATTGACTCATGGCACACAAAAAAGCTGGTGGTAGTACCCGTAACGGTCGCGACTCAGAAGCCAAACGCCTTGGCGTGAAGATGTATGGCGGCCAGGCTATCATTCCGGGCAACATCATCGTGCGTCAGCGCGGCACCCAATTCCACGCTGGCTACGGCGTTGGTATGGGCAAAGATCACACCCTGTTCGCGAAAGTGGAAGGCGTGATCAAGTTCCAGGTTAAAGGCGCCTTCGGTCGTCGCTACGTGAGCATCGTTCCGAAGACTGAAGTCTCCGCAGCGTAATCATGCAGCAGCTGGAAAAGCCCTGTCTCGCGACGGGGCTTTTTCGTTTATGAAGGCTGCTGGCTTCAGGTTGTAAGTGTTTTGGTGAGTCTCTTGCAAAGCTGTTTGTGCGGGCTGTTGTGATGTTGACCTTTGAAGGTCACTGGTTTTTGATCGGTATCGCAACGCTCATTTTTGCAAGAGTCTTATGTATTTATGTTGTTCTGCTCGTCCCTGTGGCGGGAGGCGTGCGTTATGAAATTTGTAGATGAAGTATCGATTCGAGTAAAAGCCGGTGATGGCGGCAACGGGTGCATGAGCTTCCGTCGCGAGAAATTCATTGAAAACGGTGGTCCGAACGGTGGTGATGGTGGTGATGGCGGCTCGATCTTCATGGTCGCCGACGAGAACCTCAACACTCTGGTGGATTATCGTTACACCCGTCACTTCGATGCTGAGCGCGGTTCCAATGGTGGCAGCGCCGACTGCACCGGCAAGAAGGGTGAAGAGCTGGTATTGCGTGTGCCGGTGGGCACTACGGTTATTGACGCAAGTACTCAGGAAATTATCGGCGACCTGACCAAGGCAGGTCAGCGTCTGCTGGTTGCAATGGGCGGTTGGCACGGTCTGGGTAATACCCGTTTCAAATCCAGTACCAACCGTGCGCCGCGCCAGACCACGCCAGGTAAGCCGGGTGATCAGCGTGATCTCAAGCTGGAATTGAAAGTGCTGGCTGACGTCGGTCTGCTGGGTTTGCCAAACGCCGGCAAAAGTACCTTCATTCGTTCCGTGTCTGCCGCCAAGCCGAAAGTGGCTGACTATCCGTTCACGACTCTGGTGCCAAACCTGGGTGTGGTCAGCGTTGATCGCTGGAAAAGCTTTGTTGTCGCGGACATCCCTGGCTTGATCGAGGGTGCTTCCGATGGTGCGGGCCTTGGGATTCGCTTCCTCAAGCACCTTGCGCGTACCCGCTTGCTGCTGCACCTCGTTGATATGGCTCCTCTGGATGAAAGCAGTGCTCCAGATGCAGCTGAAATCATCGTTAATGAGCTGGTCAAGTTCAGTCCGTCCCTGGCGGAGCGTGATCGCTGGTTGGTGCTGAACAAGTGCGACCAGATCCTTGAGGAGGAGCACGAGGCTCGCGTCAAGGAAATCGTTGATCGTCTTGAGTGGACTGGCCCTGTCTACGTGATCTCGGCCATCTCCAAGGAAGGCACTGAGCAGCTTAGTCGCGACATCATGCGTTATCTCGAAGAGCGCAGCCTGCGCATCGCCGAAGAGCCTGGCTATGCTGAAGAGCTGGCTGAGCTGGATCAGCGCATTGAAGACGAAGCGCGTGCTCAGCTGCAGGCGCTGGATGACAAGCGTGCATTGCGCCGTAGCGGTGTGAAGAGCGTGCATGACATCGGTGAAGATGATTGGGATGAAGATGATGAGGACGATGAAGACGGTCCGGAAATCATTTACGTCCGTGACTGATTCTCTGCAGTAAACTAGACGCCGCTTACTTGTAAGCGGCGTTTTTGTATCTGATATCTTGAATTTGTTTCTCTCAAAGTTCTCTGGCTAAGGTTGGAAGATGATGCGCAGCAAAGTGACGGGTGCCCAGCGCTGGGTTGTAAAGATTGGCAGTGCCTTGCTGACTGCGGATGGCAAGGGGCTGGATCGTTCGGCGATGGGTGTTTGGGTTGAGCAGATGGTGGCGCTGCATGAGGCGGGCGTTGAGTTGGTCCTGGTTTCTTCTGGCGCTGTGGCTGCCGGTATGAGCCGTTTGGGCTGGACTTCGCGACCCAGTGCCATGCATGAGCTGCAAGCTGCTGCTGCGATCGGTCAGATGGGGCTGGTGCAGGCGTGGGAGTCCAGCTTTGCCGAGCATGGTCGCCACACTGCGCAGATTCTTCTGACTCATGACGACCTTTCCGACCGCAAGCGCTACCTGAATGCGCGCAGCACGCTTCGAACTCTGGTCGATTTGGGGGTGGTGCCGGTCATTAACGAAAATGACACGGTCGTCACTGATGAGATTCGCTTCGGCGACAACGATACCCTGGCGGCGCTGGTGGCCAACCTGGTCGAGGCCGACTTGCTGGTGATCCTGACGGATCGTGACGGCATGTTCGATGCTGATCCGCGTAACAACCCTGAAGCGCAGTTGATTTACGAAGCGCGTGCCGATGATCCGGCGCTTGATGCTGTTGCGGGCGGTACGGGTGGTGCTCTGGGTCGTGGCGGTATGCAGACTAAATTGCGTGCTGCGCGATTGGCGGCCCGCTCGGGTGCTCACACAGTGATTGTCGGTGGGCGCATTGAGCGCGTGCTTGCGCGCCTCAAGGGTGGCGAGCGCCTGGGTACGCTGCTGTCGCCTGAGCGTGAAATGCTCGCAGCGCGCAAGCAGTGGCTGGCGGGGCACTTGCAGACTCGCGGCACGCTTGTGCTGGACGAGGGGGCTGTGGCCGCGCTGAGCAAGGATCACAAAAGCCTGCTGCCGGTTGGGGTCAAGCTGGTTCAGGGCAGCTTCCGCCGTGGCGAGATGGTCGTGTGCGTAGCGCCTGATGGTCGCGAAGTCGCACGTGGTCTGAGTAATTACAGTGCGCTTGAGGCGCAGAAGATTATTGGTCAGTCGTCCGATGCGATCGTGCGTGTGCTCGGTTACATGGCTGAGCCTGAGCTGGTGCATCGCGATAACCTGATTCTGGTTTGAATCCCATCGTTGCTCTAGCGAAGCGGGATCCCGGTAGGAGCGAACTTGTTCGCGAGCAGTTGTATGCGTTGTGGCGAAAGCCGTCTCGCGAACAAGTTCGCTCCTGCCGGGTATCGTATTTCAAAGGCGGCACCGTTTATTGGGTGTGAATTGGCCCGGTATCTCAAGATAAGGAACACGTAATGCGCCTAATGAAAGGATTGCTCGGGGCTTTGCTGCTGCTGCCGATGCTGGCTTCCGCTGAAGAGATTGGCCAGGTGTCGACGGTGTTCAAGCTCGTCGGCCCGAATGATCGAATTGTCGTCGAGGCTTTTGATGATCCCAAGGTCGATGGCGTGACGTGCTATCTGTCTCGTGCCAAAACGGGCGGAGTGAAGGGCGGTCTTGGTCTGGCAGAGGATCGTGCTGAAGCGTCCATTGCCTGTCGTCAGGTGGGGCCCATCCATTTCAAGGGTGAGCTGAAGGACGGCGACGAGGTATTCAAGGAGCGCACTTCTCTGGTTTTCAAGACTATGCAGGTCGTGCGCTTCTTCGATAAAAAGCGTAACGCGTTGGTGTATCTGGTTTACAGCGACCGGATTATCGAGGGCAGTCCCCAGAATGCGGTGACTGCGATTCCGATCCTGCCGTGGTCGCCAGCACCTGCGCCGTAAGATTTTTCGGTAGGAGCGAACTTGTTCGCGAGGTTTTGTGCTGCGAATATAAATAGCTATCTGGGTTTAAATGCTTTTTCTGTAGGAGTGAGCTTGCTCGCGATAGCGTCAGCTCAGGCGATATCTTCTTAACAGATCTACTGCTATCGCGAGCAAGCTCACTCCTACCGGGTTATGTTTGCTGCGCGACAGTGCGGCGTCTGGGTGGTGGGTTGTTGTAATTCATCAAATCGCAGGCAACAAAAAACCGACCCTTGGGTCGGTTTTTTTACGGCTTAAGCTTATCGCTTAGGCTGCAGCTGCCACGGTCAGATCTTTGATGTGACCGTTCAGGCGGCTCTTATGACGAGCAGCTTTGTTCTTGTGGATGATGCCTTTATCGGCCATACGGTCGATAACTGGCACGGCCAGAACATAAGCAGCTTGCGCTTTTTCAGCGTCTTTTGCGTCGATGGCTTTAACTACATTCTTGATGTAGGTACGAACCATGGAACGCAGGCTGGCGTTGTGGCTGCGACGCTTCTCAGCCTGTTTTGCACGTTTTTTGGCGGAAGGTGTGTTGGCCACCGTCGAGCTCCTCGAAAGACTTTTTAGGGAATAGCTTACAAAATAGGCCGCGAATCATGCCGATGACTTGATTGATTGTCAAGGGGGGGTGATCGGATCCGCTGAGTGGTCGCTATGTTTGCCCGGGATATTTATTTCCGGTGCGCGACCTGTAAACTCGCCGACTTTGCCTCTGTGCTTTTGCGGCGCGGAGTATTGCATAAATGGACAGGTTAATCGCCCGGTCCTTTAGCCCAGGCGTGAAATTCTTTAATGAACCTACTCAAATCATTGGCTGCCGTCAGCTCTATCACCATGCTTTCGCGGGTGTTGGGCTTTGTTCGGGACACCATCATTGCGCGCACATTTGGCGCTGGAATGGCGACCGATGCTTTCTTTATCGCCTTTAAACTGCCCAATTTGCTGCGCCGGATTTTTGCTGAAGGTGCTTTTTCTCAGGCGTTCGTGCCTATCCTCGCCGAATACAAAAGCCAGCAGGGAGAGGAGGCGACCCGCACGTTCGTGGCTTACGTCACGGGTTTGCTCACGCTGGTTCTGGCGCTGGTTACGCTGCTGGGGATTATCGCTGCTCCCTGGGTAATCTGGGCCACTGCGCCGGGCTTTGCTGATACACCGGAAAAATTCACGCTGACCTCTGATCTGTTGCGAGTGACCTTTCCTTATATATTGCTGATTTCCCTGTCCTCCCTGGCGGGCGCGATTCTCAACACCTGGAACCGCTTTTCGGTTCCGGCATTTGTGCCGACTCTGCTCAATGTCAGCATGATTTTCTTTGCCTTGTTTCTCACGCCTTATTTTGATCCGCCGGTCATGGCGCTGGGCTGGGCGGTATTGGTCGGCGGGCTGTTGCAATTGCTCTATCAATTGCCGCATCTGAAGAAAATCGGCATGTTGGTGCTGCCGCGTCTGAATCTGCGTGACACGGGCGTGTGGCGGGTGATGAAACAGATGCTGCCTGCCATCCTTGGCGTGTCGGTCAGTCAGATTTCTCTGATCATCAATACGATTTTTGCTTCGTTTCTCGTGGCAGGATCGGTGTCATGGATGTACTACGCCGACCGCCTGATGGAGCTGCCGTCCGGGGTGCTGGGTGTGGCGCTGGGTACGATTCTGCTGCCGATTCTGTCGAAGACCTATGCCAGCAAGGACCGTCAGGAATATTCGCGGATTCTCGACTGGGGGCTGCGCCTGTGTTTTGTACTGGTTTTGCCGTGCACGCTGGCGCTGGGGATTCTTGCCGAGCCGTTAACCGTTTCATTGTTCCAGTACGGCAAATTCGACGCCGTGGACGCCGCCATGACCCAGCGCGCCTTGATCGCCTATTCCGTGGGTTTGCTGGGCATCATTCTGATCAAAGTGCTCGCGCCGGGTTTTTATGCACAACAAAATATTCGCACCCCGGTGAAAATCGCCATCTTCACCCTTATTGTTACTCAACTGCTTAATCTGGCCTTCATCATCCCGCTGCAACATGCCGGGCTGGCCCTGGCGATCAGCGTGGGCGCCTGCATCAACGCGCTGCTGTTGTTCTGGCAGTTGCGCAAGCAGGATCTGTTTCAGCCGCAGCCGGGCTGGACGAAGTTTCTGTTAAAGCTGTGCCTGGCGGTCGCCGTGATGTCTGCTGTGTTGCTGGGGCTGATGCATTTGATGCCTGCCTGGAGCGATGGACAAATGCTGGAGCGCTTTATTCGTCTGGGCGGGTTGGTGGCGGCCGGCGTAGTGGCGTATTTCGCGACCTTGTTGCTGTTGGGTTTCCGCCTGAAAGATTTCGCCCGCAGCGCGGTCCTGTAAGCAAGAGTTGTAACGGGTAGTCGTCGGTTTTTTCCGTTATGGAACGATGACTGTTGTTTTGCCTCGGCGTGTTGCCTGTCGTCCGGGGCTGTGTGTGGTTATAATCGGCCACTTTATGAGCAAGAAGTGCGTTATGCAGCTGGTTCGAGGCCTCCATAATCTGCGCCCCCAGCATCGGGGCTGCGTCGCCACCATTGGCAACTTTGACGGTGTTCACCGGGGCCACCAGGCTATCCTGGCGCGCTTGCGTGAACGTGCGGTCGAGTTGGGCGTGCCCAGTTGCGTGGTCATTTTCGAGCCGCAGCCGCGTGAGTTTTTCGCCCCGGCGACTGCTCCCGCCCGTTTGGCACGCTTGCGTGACAAGCTGGAACTGCTGGCTGCTGAAGGCGTTGATCGGGTGTTGTGCCTGGCGTTCAACCAGCGGCTGCGCAAGCTCAGCGCCGCGGAGTTCGTCGATACGGTTCTGATCGACGGCCTTGGCATACTACATCTAGAGGTCGGCGATGATTTCCGTTTCGGTTGCGACCGGATCGGCGACTTCGACTTCCTGCAACAAGCGGGTAACGACCGCGGCTTTACGGTGGAGGCGGCGCAGACCGTTGAAATCGATGGCGTTCGCGTCAGCAGTACCAAGGTGCGCAATGCTTTGGCCGTGGCGGATTTCGCCCTTGCCGAGCGCATGCTGGGTCGTCCGTTCCGGATTACCGGGCGGATTCTGCATGGCCAGAAGCTGGCGCGGCAGTTGGGTACGCCTACTGCCAACGTGCAGCTCAAGCGTCGTCGAGTGCCGCTGACCGGTGTTTATCTGGTCAGTGCAAGCATCGATGGCAAGACCTGGCCGGGCGTCGCCAATATTGGTGTGCGTCCGACCGTGGCAGGTGATGGCAGTGCCCACCTTGAAGTGCATCTTCTGGATTTTGCCGGTGATCTTTACGACCGGCGTTTGACGGTGGCTTTCCACCATAAGCTGCGTGATGAGCAGCGTTTCGCCTCCCTGGAGGCGCTCAAGACGGCAATCAATGCGGATGTCGCCGCCGCCCGTGCCCATTGGCATGGTCAATCGCTAATCAAGAGCCTGAAATGACCGACTACAAAGCCACGCTTAATCTTCCGGACACCGCCTTCCCAATGAAGGCCGGCCTGCCCCAGCGCGAGCCGCAAACTCTGCAGCGCTGGGACAGCATTGGCCTGTACCAGAAGCTGCGCGAAATTGGCAAGGATCGTCCCAAGTTCGTTCTGCACGACGGTCCTCCTTACGCCAACGGCAATATTCACATCGGTCACGCCGTTAACAAGATCCTCAAGGACATGATCGTGCGTTCCAAAACCCTGTCGGGTTTTGACGCGCCTTATGTTCCGGGCTGGGACTGTCATGGTCTGCCGATCGAGCACAAGGTCGAAGTGACTCACGGCAAGAACCTTTCCGCCGACAAGACCCGCGAGCTATGCCGCGCCTATGCGGCGCAGCAGGTTGAAGGTCAAAAGGCCGAGTTCATCCGTCTGGGTGTGCTGGGCGATTGGGACAAGCCTTACCTGACCATGAATTTCACCAACGAAGCCGGGGAAATCCGTGCGCTGGCGGAAATGGTCAAAGGCGGCTTCGTGTTCAAGGGCCTCAAACCCGTGAACTGGTGTTTCGACTGCGGCTCGGCGTTGGCTGAAGCAGAAGTCGAATATCAGGACAAGAAGTCTTCGACTATCGATGTGGCGTTCCCGGTTGCCGATGAGGCCAGGCTGGCCAAGGCATTCGGCCTGGATTCGCTGAGCAAGCCTGCGGCCATCGTGATCTGGACCACCACCCCGTGGACCATCCCGGCCAACCAGGCGTTGAACGTGCATCCAGAGTTCGAGTACGCCCTGGTTGATGTTGGCGACAGATTGCTGGTACTGGCTGCCGAGCTGGTTGAAAGCTGCCTGATCCGTTACAAGCTGGAAGGCACTGTCATCGCCACCGCTACTGGTGCTGCGCTGGAGCTGATCAATTTCCGTCATCCGTTCTATGACCGTCTGTCGCCGCTGTATCTGGCCGACTACGTCGAGCTGGGCGCTGGCACTGGCGTTGTTCACAGCGCCCCGGCCTATGGCGTGGACGACTTTGTCAGTTGCAAAAAATACGGCATGACCAACGACGATATCCTCAGTCCTGTGCAGAGCAACGGTGTATATGTCGATTCGCTGGAGTTCTTCGGTGGCCAGTTCATCTTCAAGGCTAACCAGGCGATCATCGACAAGCTGGCCGAAGTCGGCAGCCTGATGGACACCGAAACCATCACTCACAGCTATATGCACTGCTGGCGCCACAAGTCGCCACTGATCTACCGCGCCACTGCGCAGTGGTTCGTGGGTATGGACAAACAGCCTGAGGCTGGCGACACCCTGCGTGAGCGTGCTGTCAAAGCCATCGAAGACACCAAATTCGTTCCGGCATGGGGGCAGGCCCGCCTGCACTCGATGATTGCCAACCGTCCTGACTGGTGCATCTCGCGTCAGCGCAACTGGGGCGTGCCGATCCCGTTCTTCCTGCACAAGGAAAGCGGCGAGTTGCACCCGCGTACTGTTGAGCTGATGGAAGAAGTCGCCAAACGCGTCGAGAAAGAAGGCATCGAAGCCTGGTTCAAGCTGGACGCGGCCGAATTGCTGGGTGACGAAGCGCCTAAGTACGACAAGATTTCCGACACTCTGGACGTTTGGTTCGACTCGGGTACTACGCATTGGCACGTGCTGCGCGGTTCGCACCCGATGGGTCACGAGACCGGTCCACGCGCCGACTTGTACCTTGAAGGTTCCGACCAGCACCGTGGCTGGTTCCACTCCTCGCTGCTGACGGGGTGTGCAATCGATAACCACGCGCCTTACCGCGAATTGCTGACCCACGGTTTCGTCGTCGACGAAAACGGTCGCAAGATGTCCAAGTCGTTGAACAACGTCGTGGCGCCGCAGAAGGTCAACGATTCGCTGGGCGCCGACATCATGCGTCTGTGGGTCTCGGCGACTGACTATTCCGGTGAAATGGCGGTTTCCGATCAGATCCTGCAGCGCAGCGCTGATGCCTACCGGCGGATTCGCAACACTGCACGCTTCTTGCTCTCGAACCTGAGCGGTTTCAATCCGGCTACCGATATCCTGCCGCCGGAAGAAATGCTTGCGCTGGACCGTTGGGCTGTCGACCGTACCTTGCTGCTGCAACGCGAACTGGAAGAGCATTACGGCGAATACCGCTTCTGGAACGTGTACTCCAAGATCCACAACTTCTGCGTGCAGGAGTTGGGTGGTTTCTATCTGGACATCATCAAGGACCGTCAATACACCACGGCGGCGGACAGCACCGCACGGCGCTCCTGCCAGACCGCGCTGTTCCACATCTCCGAAGCGCTGGTGCGCTGGATTGCACCGATCCTGGCGTTCACCGCCGATGAGCTGTGGCAGTACCTGCCGGGCGAGCGTAACGAGTCGGTCATGCTGAACACCTGGTACGCAGGCCTGAGCGAAATGCCGGCTGACTTCGAGCTGGACCGCGCCTACTGGGAGCGGATCATGGCGGTGAAGGTGGCGGTCAACAAAGAGATGGAAAACCTGCGCGCAGCCAAGGCGATTGGCGGCAACCTGCAAGCTGAAGTGACTCTGTATGCTGAAGACGCGCTGGTCGCCGACCTGTCGAAACTGAGCAACGAACTGCGCTTTGTGCTGATCACCTCGACGGCCAGTGTCGCGCCATTGCTCGATGCTCCGGCCGATGCGGTGGTGACCGAGGTTTCGGGTCTGAAGCTCAAAGTCGTCAAGTCCGGCCACGCCAAGTGCGCCCGTTGCTGGCATCACCGTGCTGACGTTGGCGTGAACCCGGAGCATCCGGAGATCTGCGGCCGTTGCGTAGACAACATCAGCGGTGCTGGCGAGGTTCGTCACTATGCCTAAGGCTGGTTTTGGCCGCTTGGCCTGGCTCTGGTTGAGCCTGCTGGTTCTGGTCATTGACCAGGCCAGCAAGTATTACTTCGAGCACCGTCTGGAATTGTACGAGCAGATCGTGATCATCCCGGACTACTTCAGCTGGATGCTGGCTTACAACACTGGCGCAGCTTTCAGCTTCCTGGCCGACAGTTCGGGCTGGCAGCGCTGGTTGTTCGCCCTGATCGCGATTGTGGTCAGTGTGGTGCTGGTGGTCTGGCTCAAGCGTTTGGGGCGAGACGAGACATGGCTTGCCATCGCGCTTGCACTGGTGCTGGGCGGCGCGCTGGGTAACCTGTACGACCGTATCGTCATCGGGCATGTGATCGATTTCATTTTCGTACACTGGAAAGAGCACGGCTTCCCGGCATTCAACGTCGCTGACAGTGCGATTACTGTCGGTGCAATCATGCTGGCGCTGGACATGTTCAAGAGCAAGAAAACCGGAGAGACCGTTAATGACTGAACAGGTATTGACCGAGCAGCGCATCGGTCAGAACACGGAAGTCACTCTGCATTTTGCTTTGCGCCTGGAGAACGGCGAAACAGTCGACAGCACCTTTGAAAAGGCTCCGGCCACCTTCAAGGTGGGTGACGGCAACCTGCTGCCTGGCTTTGAAGCTGCATTGTTCGGCTTCAAGGCGGGTGACAAACGCACTGTGCAAGTCTTGCCGGAGAACGCCTTCGGCCAGCCGAACCCGCAAAACGTGCAGATCATCCCCCGTTCGCAGTTCCAGGACATGGAGCTGTCGGAAGGTTTGCTGGTGATCTTCAATGATGCGGCCAATACTGAGCTGCCGGGTGTGGTGAAAGCTTTCGATGACGCGCAAGTGACCATCGACTTCAATCACCCGTTGGCAGGCAAGACCCTGAGCTTCGAAGTGGAAATCTTCGAGGTCAAGGCGCTCTGAACAAGCTTGAACCTGAGCCCGGCTTCGGTCGGGCTGTTTCGCACGTAGACATGAGGCACCCCATGCAAATCAAACTCGCCAACCCCCGCGGCTTCTGCGCTGGAGTGGATCGCGCGATCGAAATCGTCAATCGCGCCCTGGAAGTGTTTGGCCCGCCGATCTATGTGCGCCATGAAGTGGTTCACAACAAATTTGTCGTCGAAGACCTGCGCGCTCGCGGTGCGATCTTCGTCGAAGAGCTGGATCAGGTGCCGGACGACGTCATTGTGATCTTCAGCGCCCACGGCGTTTCGCAAGCCGTGCGCACTGAGGCATCGGGTCGTGGCCTGAAAGTCTTCGACGCCACTTGCCCGTTGGTGACCAAGGTGCATATCGAAGTCGCGCGCTACAGCCGCGACGGTCGTGAGTGCATCCTGATCGGCCACCATGGTCACCCGGAAGTTGAAGGCACCATGGGCCAGTACGACGCGAGCAATGGCGGCGCGATCTACCTGGTTGAGGATGAGAATGACGTTGCCGAGCTGCAGGTGCGCAACCCTGAAGCGCTGGCCTTCGTCACCCAGACCACTTTGTCCATGGACGATACCAGCCGCGTTATCGATGCCTTGCGCACGCGCTTTCCGGCGATTGGCGGGCCACGCAAGGATGACATCTGCTACGCCACGCAAAACCGCCAGGATGCGGTCAAGCAACTGGCCAACGAATGCGACGTTGTATTGGTTGTCGGCAGCCCTAACAGCTCCAACTCCAATCGCTTGCGTGAGCTGGCCGAGCGTATGGCGACTCCGGCCTATCTGATTGATGGCGCTGAAGACATGCAGCGCGGCTGGTTCGATGGCGTTGAGCGTATCGGCATCACTGCCGGTGCCTCTGCGCCGGAAGTACTGGTGCGCGGTGTGATCCAGCAATTGCACGAGTGGGGCGCAACCGGTGCCGACGAACTGGCCGGCCGTGAAGAGAATGTAACCTTCTCGATGCCCAAGGAACTGCGGGTCAAGTCGCTGTTGTAATGAAGCAAAAAGTGGCCCTGTAGGAGCTCACCGAGGTTACGAGGCCAGCGATAACGGTGTGTCAGACAGGACGCCATCGCTGGCCTCGTAACCTCGGTGAGCTCCTACAGAACAGGGTGCCGAAGGGTATTCGTTTGCAAGCACAGGTCTGCAGGAATTCCCGCGCTACCCGCAAAGCTTTTCCGGCTTTGGCACGCTTTCAATTCTGACCCTGCCGGTATTGGCCATCACCACTGTGTGATGGCTCAGCGTGTCATTCACGGCGCAGATGAAGAGACTCCCGGACACAAACCCGCTATCTGATGGCGAACCCAAAGCGTTGAAGCGAATCTGTCGCGTGACATGTTGGTTGCCGAAGACTGGCACTTTCCCGCTTCGAGTCCGCTCGGTCAGCACCAGATCGTCCTCACTGTTTTTCGGGTCAACCACGATCTGCCAGCCTTTGCTCCAATCCTCATCGATCGCCCGGATCACCACTGGTCGGCTTCTAAGAATCGCCTCCGTTCGCGCTGTGCGTATGCCGCTAGCCAGTTGCTGAGCCACATCAAGCCGCCGCTGGCTCATGACGAGCTCACTGAATGCCGGAACGGCAAGGGTGACGATCAGTCCGATGATTACCATCGTCACTGCCAGCTCGATTATCGTAAAACCCGCTTGTTTCATGCATTTCCCTCCCTGGAAATTGTCATTTGAATGTCAGCCGGGCACTCGTCCCAGCCAAACAACCGTACATCCCTGTTTACAGTTTCAGCGCTGGATGCTGTCCTATAGTCGTAACGTCAAGGAGACACTCAATGACTCAGCGATCCAAGGGGTTCACCCTCGTCGAATTGTTAATCACTGTGTCGTTGGTGGGGATACTCGCGGCTATTGCCATTCCCAGTTTCAATAGCTCGATACAGGGATCAAAGGCCGATACCGAAGTCAGTGATCTGCAGCGCGCCCTCAACTTTGCCCGGCTTGAGGCGATAAACCGGGGAGTGAGCATTCAGGTTCGGCCCAATGTCGACGGTACTGCCTGGAACACTGCCCTCAAAGTGGTACGCGCGAGCGATACATCGAGCGTGAACGCTTTGAGGGTCACAGCCCCCATGGGCAGCGGGGCTGCGCTGGCGGTTCCGGGTGTCAGTTTGATCGAGTTCAATAACCTCGGCGGGCTCTCTGCTCCGGCGAGTGCCGTTGCAATGACTTACACACTGGGCACGACGATTACCAAGACTGTCTATGTATGCTTGAACGGCCGAATAGTTTCGAGTGGAAATTGCGATGGTTAAGGGACGAAAGAGTAGTCAGATTGGCATGACGCTGATCGAGGTGTTGGTGTCTGTGCTGATTTTAGGCATTGGCCTGTTGGGGGCTGCGGCTATTCAACTTAACGCACTTAGGTATACCGACAGCTCGGCCATGACCAGTCAGGCCAGCTTCATCGCCTACGACATGATGGACCGCATCCGGGCGAACGTAGATGGTAATGCCGCGAACAATGGTTCCAATGTTCTGGCCAGCTATGCACTGGCTTCATTGGCCAATGCGCCAGCAGCCAGCGCTAGCAATATGAGCAATGCCGTCACGCAAGACCTGGCTGACTTCAGCACCAATATCACTAACTTTGCGGGAACCGCCGGTGCCAACAGCAAGATCGTGATCGCCAAACCCGTTGTGACCATCACGATTACCTGGGATGACACGCGGGCTGCCGCTGCAAGCGATACTTTTCTGGGCAGAACCCCGGGCGCGACCAATCCGCAACAGTTTGTCCTCAGTACACGTATCGGTGTTAACGACGTGGTAGCCCCATGAACAGATCTGTCCGGGGGTTTGGTCTGGTCGAGATCATGGTGGCGCTGGTGCTGGGGCTGATTGTGAGCATGGGCATCGTGCAGATTTTCATCGCCTCCAAAGGTACTTATCAGTCTCAGAATGCTGCCGCACGGATGCAGGAAGATGCGCGTTTCGCCCTGAGCAAGTTGATGCAGGAAATCCGCATGACCGGGATGTATGGCTGCCTTGACTTTGATACAACAGTCGTCGCCCCGGCGATTGCGAAGCCTGCTGATTTCACTAACCCGATTCTTTGGGATAACGCTACCAACACACTGACGCTGGTGACCGCCGACGTGGGCACATCCGGCAGTTCGCCGACCTGGAGCGTGGTCTCTGATTGCAGGACCACCTCCCGCATCTATAACGGAACGCGTGCGCCCGGAGTGGGAGAAACCAGTTTCCCCTTGCGCAAGATCACTTACAGCCTGAGCGGGAGCGATCTGAGAATGAAGGTCGGAACTGGCACTGACGCACCGCAGCCGTTGGTGAGTAACGTTCGGGCATTCACCGTCGATTTCGGGATAACCGGATCACCGATGTCCTATACCCGGGTTATCAACAACGCCGCACTGGCCTCCAGTATTCGCAGCGTGCGCCTGACCCTGACCGTATTTGACCCGGCGGGGAAAGTACGTGACCAGACCTACAACGTAGTTGCCGCTTTGCGTAACCGGTTCTGAACGGATGCATGCCATGAAGACAAGATCGCTCGCCATTTCAAAAGGACGTCCTTCCAGGCAAAAAGGCATGGTGCTGTTGATCAGCCTGGTCTTTTTGCTCCTGCTGACGCTGGTGGGCGTCTCGTCGATGCAGAACGCTACCCTGCAGGAAAAAATGGCGGGCAGCGTGACAGTACGCAATCAATCCTTTCAGATGGCAGAAGCGGTATTGCGACTTGGTGAGTCGGCTATTCAGGTCGCGGGTTATTCATTGGCCGCCTGCACGACTACGGCCGGGTGCGCGCCTCCGGCTGATTCAACGACGGTAACGGCCGCAGGCAACAGTTCGGCAGGGGTTCCGTGGATAGCTGCGGGCGGGGGCTTTTATGTGATTCAGAACATTGGCACCACCGCCTCGCCGGTCAATCGGCCGCCTACTTGTTCGGCCAGTAGTTCCGTCACGCTTTATCGGGTGACGGCGAGCGTAGTTCAAGGGGTATCGAGAACGGTACTGGAGAGTATTTATGCCAATTGCTAGGTTGCCGGTCCGTATTCTGAAGTATGTCTACGGTGCATTACTGGCGTTGTACCTGACAGCCCCCGCTTATGCGTTTACCCCCGCGCAAGTGCCGCTGCTCAGCTCTCCGGCGGTACCGGCGAACCTGATGTTGTTGGTGGATAACTCGGGGAGTATGTACAACATTATCTGGGCATCGGGTTTTGATCCGACTGTAGCCCGTACCCCTGTGAGTTATCTTCCCAACTGCCTGAACGGGTTACTTGTTGTACCTTGTCTTGAGTTGAAGGAGATCTCGGGAAACGAGACTTTGGCGCTGGCGGATGTCAGCTCACTCGGCTTGGTTGGGCTTTCGCTTCAATGTCTGTTGGGCGGAATACCTATTTATCGCAATGGCTTTCAGCGCTGCATGAAACTACCGGACCCAGCCGGAAACGGGCAGACACGTTACACCGCCAACTACCTATCCTGGTTGATAGATCAGGTCCCGCAGAACTTACTGGGGTTCAGGGACTACACGACCGGCAACATCCCCAACGATTACCGGATGAACATTGCTAAAAACGTCGCCACCAATCTGGTGACCAACAACACTTCGTTGCGCATTGGCCTTGCCCAATTTAATGACCCCAATAATTTCGACCTCGGCCCCGGCGGCAGAATCTCCAGGCCTGTCGCCGACCTCTCACCGGTGACCGCGACGGTTTACCAGCCCACGCCGGTGACTCAGGCGCAGGCCACGACCAATATCAATAATCTGAAAAACTCCATTGCGGCGCTGACGCCATCGGCCAATACCCCGATGGCTGAAACCTACTATGAGATCACGCGTTATTTCCGGGGGATGACTTCGTACTACCCAAGCCCCCCAACGACGTATACCAGCCCGATTCAGTATCGCTGCCAGAAGAACTATGGCGTGGTGATCACTGATGGTTTGCCGACCTATGACCGGACGTTTCCCACCAACGATCCGGATGACCTTGCCGACTCCTCGCGGTCGCTGCCCAACTGGGATTTAAATGCCGCCAACGACGGCACCCTGGTGGGTGACGACGAGGGCAGTACGTTTTACCTCGATGACCTGGCTAAATTCGCCTACGACATTGATATGCGAAAAACCTCGGATGGCACTGACCTGACTGGCAAAAGCTGGGATACCACCGGTTTCAACAAGCAGAACATGAGTACCTACACCATCGGCTTTACGCTGGCGGACCAGATGCTGATCGACGCTGCCGACGACAACCATGGGCACGGCAAGTACTACCAGACTAACGACAGCGCAGGATTAACCAATGCGCTCAACCTGACACTGAGTGATATTTATGCCAAAGCCGGTTCGGGCGGCGGCGGGGCGGCGAGTTCTTCGACGCTCACGTCTTCCACCCGGATCTATCAAACCCTGTATGACCCGACTGACTGGCACGGCACGATCAGGGCTTACAATCTGGATGGCACCACCGGCGTTCAGCAAACCACGCCTGCCTGGAGCACCGACTCGCAAATCACCAGCACGGCAACTCCTCCGGTTTTCGAGTCGTGGAACACTGCCACGTCAGCAAAGATCACCCTCAACTTCACTAATTTTTCCACGCCACAACAGACTGCCCTCAATGCAACCTTGCCAACAGGTGTCACCGGAGCGCAGCTCATTGCGTGGACTCAAGGCACTGCGAACGCCCGGTTGCGCACCCGCACTCGCTTGTTGGGCGACATCATCAACTCACCCCTTACGGTTGCGCAGCCTACCGAAAAGACCTCTGCGGACCTGACCGGTAATACCTCGTACGCGACGTATCTGACGACCAAAGCAGCCAACATGAACCTCAACCTGCTGGTTAACGCCAATGACGGTTTTTTCAACGTCATCAATGCCGCCACGGGGGCTCGTCGCTACGCATATATGCCGTCAACTGCACTGACGTCACTGGCGACCATTGCGTCGACGACTTATGGTTCCGGGGTCCACAAGTTTACGGTCGACGGTCAGATTGGCGTCTTCGATACCCAGATCGGAAGCACTTGGTCGACCGTTGCTTACGGCGGCACCGGCGCCGGTGGCAAGGCGTTCTTTGCGATCAGTCTGTTTCAGGGTTCTGCCAATAACATCGGCGCATTATGGGAGGTCAAGGCCCCCGATACTTCTACGCCGACCAATCTCTACAACAACCTCGGTTATGCCTATTCAAAGCCTGATGTGGCGCGTATGGCCAACGGCACCGGCATTGTCGTAGTGGGTAATGGCTACGGCAGCTTTACTGGTAACGCATCATTGTTCGTGCTCAACGCTGCCACCGGAGCCGTGATCAGAGAGATACCGATTCCGGCCGCCTATGCCGCAGCGGACAACGGTCTGTCTTCCGTAAAATTGCGGGTCAACGCGCAGAACGTTGTGCAAGCGGCCTATGCTGGCGACTTGAAAGGGCGCATGTGGAAGTTCGACATGAGCGGCGCGGCCGCCAGTAGTTGGGGCGTCGCCTTTGGCAACAAACCCCTGTTTACCGCACCGGGTGGTGCTACACAGCCGATCACCGTGCAGCCTCTGCTGGTAGACCATCCTACCAACGGCAAAATGGTCTATTTCGGCACCGGTAAATTCATGGAGGTCGCGGATAAAACCACCACTGACCAACAGGGGTTTTATGCCGTCTGGGATCCCGATACCGGTGTAGGTGACGTGACGCAAAGTGGTTTGCAGCCACAAACCATCACGGGCACCATCACCGGCAACGGCGCCTCTTACACCACGACCTCCAGCAATGACGTTGATTGGGCGTCAAAGAGGGGCTGGTATCTGCTTCTGAATACGACTGAACCTTTTGTCGGCGAGCGGGTGATCTACCCGGCACAAACAACCCGTGGCCGGATCCTTTTCACCACCGCTGCAGTCAACTCTGCGGACCCTTGTGAAAGCACGGGCACCGGGCGGGTGTTCCAGCTGGATGCCGCGAAAGGCGGGATGCTCAACTACTCGATTCTGGATACCAACGGCGATGGCAAGATCGATTCTGCCGATTCGCGTGTCGCCGGTATCGCGATCGGTACCGGGATTCCTAACCTGGTCGCTGTTGTGGCCGGTCTGGCTGGCGCGGATGACAACATGTATATCATCGATTCCAGCGGTAACTTCATTCGTCTTCCAACGAAGGGTGATGGTAGCGGCAACAACGTTTACCAACGCATCATGTGGCGGCAAATACAGTAGGAATACGGCGTATGCGCAGCAGATCAACAGGCTTTACCTTGATGGAACTCATGATTGTCGTGGCGATTGTCGGTATTCTTGCCTCCATTGCGTACCCCAGTTACACGGAGTATGTGAGGCGTACCCATCGGGCGGAGATTGCCAGCCTGTTGACTGAGCAGACTCAGGCACTTGAGCGGTTCTTCTCCCGCAACGGGAAATATACGGATGTCGCTGCGGCCGGAGGCAATGCGGCGGTAAACCTGATTATTTCGCCCGGTAACGCTTATTACACCATCGCGGCAGTTCGGGCCGATCAGACGTTCACGTTGACTGCGACACCTGTGGCGGGGTCGATGATGAACGGTGACAAGTGCGGCAATTTCGTCATTACCAATACCGGCGCTATCAGCAACTCCACGGGTCTGGCCAGTAAAGACTGCTGGGGCCGCTGATCGCCCTTTTTGAACGAGAGCAAGATGTCCAGGCAGGTCGTGATTGTTGGCGGAGGTGTGATCGGTCTGTTGACGGCCTTCAACCTCGCATCCGAAGTGGAAAAGGTCGTGCTGCTGGAACGCTCCGATGTAGGGCAAGAGTCTTCCTGGGCGGGCGGCGGCATTGTTTCTCCACTTTATCCCTGGCGTTACAGCGCTGCAGTGACAGCGCTGGCGCATTGGTCGCAGGATTTTTATCCACAACTCGCCGAACGCCTGTTTGCACAGACAGGCGTCGATCCGGAAGTCCACACCACCGGTTTGTACTGGCTGGATCTGGACGATGAACAGCAGGCGCTGGACTGGGCGGTGCGCGAGGGGCGACCGTTGAGTTCGGTGGATATCTCTGCGGTGCACGATGCGGTGCCCGTATTGGGCGAGGGCTACACACGGGCCATCTACATGGCTAACGTCGCTAACGTGCGCAATCCGCGGCTGGTCAAATCCCTTAAAGCCGCCTTGCTGGCGCTGCCCAATGTCACCGTCCAGGAGCACTGTGAAGTGCAGGGTTTTGTCCGCGAGGGCGACCAGGTGCTGGGCGTGAGTACTTCTTCCGGAGATGTTCTCGGCGATCAGGTGGTACTGGCGGCCGGGGCCTGGAGTGGCGAGTTGCTCAAGACGCTTGGTCTTGAACTGCCGGTCGAGCCGGTCAAGGGCCAGATGATCCTGTACAAATGCGCGTCGGACTTTCTGCCGAGCATGGTGCTTGCCAAGGGGCGATACGCGATCCCACGGCGCGACGGGCATATTCTGATCGGCAGCACGCTGGAGCACGAAGGCTTCGACAAGACCCCCACCGATATCGCGCTGGAAAGCCTCAAGGCTTCTGCGGTCGAGCTGCTGCCTGCGTTGGCTGACGCTCAGGTGGTTGGTCATTGGGCCGGGCTGCGTCCGGGCTCGCCTGAAGGTATTCCCTACATCGGCGAGCTGCCCGGGTTTGCCGGGCTATGGCTCAATTGCGGCCATTATCGCAACGGCCTGGTACTGGCGCCTGCGTCGTGCCAGTTGCTGGCAGACCTGCTGGTCGGACGTGAGCCGGTGATAAATCCAGCATCGTATTCACCAGCGGGCAGGGTAGTCGGGCTTCTGTAGGAGCGAACTTGTTCGCGAGGCGGTGTGGCAGGCAAGGCGCCTCGCTGGCTTGAAATGCATTTTCTGTAGGAGCTGACGAAGGCTGCGAAGCATTTCTCTTGACGTACCGGGATCGCAGCCTTCGGCAGCTCCTACAGGGGCCAGGTTGCTGCGCGAACGTCTTACAGTTTCAAGTGCTCTACTCCAACCCAAGCTTTTTAAGCCGATAGCGCATTGACCTGAACGTCAGGTTCAGGCGCTGTGCCGCCGCAGTTCGATTCCAGCGGGTTTCTTCCAGCGCTTGCAGGATCAGTTTGCGCTCGATGCTTTCCAGATAGTCTTCAAGGTTGTCGATGTCGGCGAGGTTGGCGCTGTCTTGCTCCGACGGTGCTGACGGTTGCACCAGGCGCAGGTCGGCTACGTTGATCTGATTGTTCTCGCACAAGGTATAAGCGCGTTCGAGAATGTTCTCCAGTTCGCGTACGTTACCTGGAAAGCGGTAGCTCTTGAGTGCCTCCAGCGCTTGCGGATCAAGTCGGGCAGGGGGCTGCGACGACTCATCGGCAAGGCGTTTCAGGACATGTGCGGCCAGTTGCTCGATGTCCTGGCGCCGCTCACGCAGCGGTGGCACCTGTAACTCGATCACGTTGAGCCGGTAGTACAAATCCTGACGAAAGCGCCCGGCGGCCACTTCAATTTGCAGGTCTTTGTGTGTGGCGCACAGCACGCGCACGTCCACCACCAACTCCTGCTGAGCGCCAACGCTACGAACCGATTTTTCCTGAATCGCCCGCAGCATTTTGACCTGCATGGCCAGCGGCAGGTCGGCAACTTCATCCAGAAACAGCGTCCCGCCGTTGGCCGCCTGAAACAGCCCCGGTTTATCTTCGTGAGCCCCACTGAAGCTGCCTTTGCGATGGCCGAAGAACTCGCTTTCCATCAGTTCCGACGGGATGGCACCGCAGTTCACCGGAATAAACGGCTGCTCTGCGCGTGGCCCTTGTTCATGGATCAGGCGCGCGACTCGCTCTTTGCCGCTGCCGGATTCTCCGCTGATGTAGACCGGTGCCTGGCTGCGCGCCAGTTTGCTGATTTGCTGGCGCAATGCCTGAATGGGCGGCGAGTCTCCCTGCAAGCGACGAGCAATGCCCGGTTCTGGCTGGATTGGCGGCTTGAGTCGCAGAGCGCTGCCCACCAACTCCCGCAGCCTGCTCAGGTCCACCGGTTTGGTGAGGAAATCGAAAGCACCGGCTTTCAGCGCGTGAATCGCCGTGTCCAGGCTGCCGTGGGCGGTGATCATGGCCACCGGCGTTAGTGTGTGGCGCTGCTGGATATGCTGCACCAGTTCAAGACCATTGCCATCCGGCAAGCGCATGTCCGTCAGGCACAGGTCGAATGGCTCGCGGGCCAGCCAGTCGCGGGCCTCCTTGACGTTACAGGCGCTCCGGGTATCGAGTTTCATCCGCCCCAGAGTGATCTCCAGCAGTTCGCGAATGTCCGGCTCATCATCGACTATCAGGATTTTTTGCCGCTGGCTCATGGTCAACTCAACTTCAACGGATGGGCGAAGGTGATACGCAGACAGCTGCCGCCACCTTCCCGAAATGTGTAGTCCAGATGCGCCTGATTGCTCTCGCAAAGCTCCCGTGAAAGGTAAAGGCCCAGGCCGGTGCCTTTGCTTTCCGTTGTGAAAAAGGGCTCAAACATCTTTGTCATGTGTTCTTGAGGGACGCCGGGGCCATCGTCCAGTACTTCAAGAATGGCCTGATCACTAAGCGGGGCCTGAAACAGCTTGATCCACACTTGCGCACGCTCATGGCTCTTACCACTGTAGCGCAAAGCATTTTGTACGAGATTGTTGAGCACCTGATTGAGCTGCTCGGCGTCCATGCGAGTGGTCAGTGGAGCAGGGTTTATTTGCAGGTGAATCGATTGACCGGCGTTCAACCTGCTGCGAGCCTCGTCGACAAACTGTTCCAGCCACGTTTTCAAGTCCAGCAAGTGTGGTTCGGCGTGGCGCTGGCGGGACAACTGCAGAACGTTTTCGATGACCCGATTCATGCGTTGCGATTGTTCGTGAATGATCTGCCCCAGGCGATGATCAGCACTGCCGAGTTCATCGGACTCGTTAAGTAACTGCGCGGCATGACTGATCGCACCCAACGGGTTACGAATTTCGTGAGCGATGCCCGCTGTGAGGCGACCCAATGCGGCGAGTTTCAGCTGTTGAGCCTGTTGTGATATCTGCGACAGGTCTTCCAGAAAAATCAACGTCTGGCGTTGATCACCCCGGTTGAGTGCGACGAAGCCCGGTTGCAGGACCGGGCCTGTAGAGGAGACTGAAATGCTTTGCGGTGTCAGCACGGGATTGATCAGCCATTGGCGCAAACGTGACACCAACTGCGGCGAATAGGTATCGAGAACCAGCCCGGTCAATTGCTCATAGCCCAGCAAATTCAGAGCGCTTTGATTGGCCAGCAGCACACGACGCCGGGCGTTCAGTACGATGATGCCGGTGCGCATGCGTTGCAGAATGAGGGCGTTGAGTTCTTCGAGATTGTCGACATCTGCCGCACGTTGCTCGGCCAGGGCCTCGCTGATGTGCAGGCGTCGCGTCAGTGCCTGCACCAGTACTGCGGCGGCGAAGCACAGCGCACCCAGCGAACTGGCCTGGAGGTAATGCCCTGCCGCAGCGGGGGTGCTGAAGCTGATGTAAAAGGTCAGGTAGATGATGCCGATGGCCGCGACGGCCGCTATCAATAGGCCTGTGCGACCGCGTAGCAATACGTTACTGATGGCTACGGAGGCTATGAGGACGTTGCCGATCCCGCTGGGTGGCCCGCCCCCGGCATAGAACAGGGCTGAGAGCATCAGGGCGTCGACCATCGCCAGGGTAAACAGCTGCGCCTGACGAGTGGGGCGCTCCAGCAGTACGACGATGAGGATGTTGGAAACCAGATACAGCCAGCATCCGGCGCGAAACAGGTTCGGATTGGCCATTTCCAGCAGTTCGATGTCCAGACTGCTGGAGATCAACAGCACCAGCATGATGCCGATGGTCAGTCGATAGAGGTGGTACAGACGCAGAATGCGCTGGGCCTGAGGGCTGCCCAGCGAGAGTGTTTCAGCGATCACGTGCCGCCGGGCCTTCCAGGCGATGCGTCTCGCTGCAATACCATTGTTGTCCCTGGCTCAGGGCTCGGTCCCGAGGCAAGTGCACGCCGCACTGGGCGCAGCGGACCATTGGCGCAGCGACTTCTTCGGGTGGCGGTGCTTTGCGACGTGGGGCTGGCGGGTTGAGCAGACGCTTGACGAACCACACTACCGCCGCGATCAGCGCGACCCACATAAGTAAGCGAATCATGATTTCCAGCTTAGTGATTTTAGATTTTGCAGTGTAGCGAAGGAGGGCAGGTTGTGTCTCTCAGGGCGCGGGTCTAACAGGGGCAATGCCGCTAACTTCTATATCGCCGGCAACCTGGGACCGGTTTTAGTCGGGAAGTTGGTCTTTCTCAAAGAGAATTCGATGGCGGGGGAGTTTTCTGTAGGAGCTGCCGAAGGCTGCGAAGCAATTCTCCAGACACACCGCCTCGCAGCCTTCGGCAGCTCCTACAAATCAATTGCACGGTGCGTTGATATCTACAGAGAGCTCAATATCGGGACACAAAAAAAGAGGCCCGCAGGCCTCTTTTTTATTAACGCAGGTGTCAGTCAAACACACCAAACGTCATGTAGCTGAACCACGAACGGTCGTTGTTGCCTTCGGCTTCGTGTTCCTGCTCGTCGAGCTCTTCCTGGTTTTCTGGCAGCAGATCACGAGGGATGGCTTGTTTGGCATCTTCGTACTGTTTGATCACGTCCTGGTTGGCGCGGGTTTCACCCGGCGGCAGCGGCGGATTGCTTTCGATCAGGCCCAGTGTTGCCTTGGACAGCCACGAGCGGTTATCCGCTTCGGCTTCGCGAGGCACGAACTGACCATCGACCAGTTGCGGATGGTTTGGATAGTTAGCCTTGAGTACTTCCAGGCTGGTAGCAGCCAGGTCGTCCAGGTGCAGACGCTGATAGGACTCAACCATCACCGCCAGGCCGTCACCCACAGATGGGGTTTCCTGGAAGTTTTCGATCACATAACGGCCGCGGTTAGCGGCAGCAACATAAGCCTGACGAGTCAGGTAGTAGTCCGCTACGTGGATTTCGTAGGAAGCCAGCAGGTTGCGCAGGTAAATCATGCGCTGCTTGGCGTCCGGCGAATAACGGCTGTTCGGATAGCGGCTGGTCAGTTGCGCAAACTCGTTGAACGAGTCGCGAGCGGCACCCGGGTCACGTTTGGTCTGGTCCAGCGGCAGGAAGCGCGCCAGCAGGCCAACGTCCTGGTCGAACGAAGTCAGGCCTTTCATGTAGTAGGCGTAGTCAACGTTCGGGTGCTGCGGGTGCAGGCGGATGAAGCGTTCGGCAGCGGATTTCGCAGCTTCCGGCTCACCGTTCTTGTAGTTCGCGTAAATCAGTTCGAGCTGTGCCTGATCAGCATAGCGACCGAATGGATAACGCGACTCCAGCGCCTTGAGCTTCTCAGTGGCCGTCGAATAGCTGTTGTTACCCAGATCGGCCTGCGCCTGCTGGTACAGCTCGACTTCGCTCAGGTTTTCGTCAATCACTTCCTTCGACGAGCAGGCAGCGGTGAGTGCGAGGATGGCTATCAGCAGCAGGTGTTTCACTTGCATGGCGGCTTGCGTCCCTATAACGGTCGCTGTCTTGGGCGTGACCGTCCTGTTATGATGAGCACCCCGCGGAACCCCCGGGGCAAAAGACGCCGTATTTAACCACAAGCGCGCTGCCGAAACCAAAGGCTAGCCGCCACCTAGTCTGGCCATGTCCGAAAATATAGAACTTCGCGCAGAGGTGCCGTCCGAATTGGGCGGTCAACGCCTCGATCAAGTCGCCGCACAATTATTCGCTGAGCACTCGCGCTCGCGCCTTTCTGCCTGGATCAAGGACGGCCGTTTGACGGTGGACGGAGGCGTACTTCGCCCTCGTGACATCGTGCACGGTGGTGCTGTTCTGCAATTGATCGCCGAGCAGGAGGCCCAGGGCGAATGGCTCGCTCAAGACATCGAACTCGATATCGTCTATGAAGACGATCAGATCCTGGTCATCAACAAACCTGCTGGTCTGGTCGTGCACCCGGCTGCCGGTCACGCTGATGGCACGCTGCTCAATGCCTTGCTGCACCACGTGCCGGACATTATCAATGTGCCGCGTGCCGGTATCGTGCACCGTCTCGACAAGGACACCACCGGTCTGATGGTGGTCGCCAAGACGATTCAAGCGCAGACCCAGCTCGTGACCCAGCTGCAAAGCCGTACCGTGAGCCGCATCTATGAGTGCATCGTGATCGGTGTTGTCACTGCCGGTGGCAAGATCGACGCGCCGATTGGCCGTCACGGTCAGCAACGTCAGCGCATGGCGGTCATGGAAGGCGGTAAGCAGGCGGTGAGTCACTACCGCGTGCTTGAGCGTTTCCGCTCCCACACCCATGTGCGGGTCAAGCTGGAAACCGGTCGTACTCACCAGATTCGTGTCCACATGGCGCACATCAACTACCCGTTGGTGGGCGATCAGGCCTATGGCGGTCGTTTCCGCATCCCGCCAGCCGCCAGCGTGACCATGGTCGATTCGCTGAAAACCTTCCCGCGTCAGGCGCTGCATGCTCGCTTCCTGGAGCTGGATCATCCGACCACCGGTAAGCGCATGAGCTGGGAATCGCCGTTGCCTGACGATTTCGTCTGGCTGCTGTCGCTGCTCAAGCAGGATCGCGAGGCGTTCATCGGGTGAGTGACTGGCTGATTCCCGACTGGCCCGCGCCTGCGGGGATCAAGTCCTGCGTCACAACCCGTAACGGCGGCGTCAGTCTGGCGCCGTTTGAGAGCTTCAATCTGGGCGATCACGTTGACGACGATCCGCAAGCCGTCGCCGCCAATCGCCTGCGTCTGACCTCGGAGCTGAATATTCAGGCTGCCTGGCTCAAACAAGTGCATGGTGTGGTGGTTGCCGAGGCTGACCCGACTCAAGTGGTCGAGGCTGACGCCAGCTGGACTGCCACGCCGGGCATCGCCTGCACCATCATGACTGCCGATTGCCTGCCTGCTCTTTTCTGCAATCGGGCCGGTACGCGTGTGGCGGCTGCTCACGCCGGTTGGCGTGGTCTGGCTGCCGGTGTGCTGGAGGCGGCGGCTGATAGTCTGCAAGTTGCGCCCGGCGAGATTCTGGTCTGGCTGGGGCCTGCCATTGGTCAACCATCGTTCGAAGTCGGCGCAGAGGTTCGCGAAGCTTTTATAAGCACGCACCCGCAAACGGACGCAGCTTTTATCCCAAGCAAAAATTCCGGCCGGTTCATGGCCGACATTTATGCTTTGGCCCGCCTGCGGCTGGCCGCTCACGGGATCACTGCTGTTTATGGCGGTGGCTTCGATACCTTCACTGATCCTCGCTTCTATTCCTACCGCCAGAGCGCTCGCAACGGCCGCTTTGCTTCGTTGATCTGGATTGATCGCGCCTGATTTTTTTTCTCTGCGGCGGCATGTCTGAATCCGTATTGAAGGGCCTGGCCACTTCGCGAATTTCAGCACAATTTCTGTAGGAGCTGCCGAAGGCTGCGAAAGAGGTGATGCTGACACACCGCGATTCGCAGCCTTCGGCAGCTCCTACAGGGCCGAGGTGACTGTGGAACGCACGATCATCTAGACTTCTTCGTGCAATGTTGACCTGCGTCAATCAATTTCTGCTTGAATCTTACGCAATTGCCCGCATGTAGTGGGCATCCAGCAGGTTTTTTTCATAGGTGTGTTTATTTGCTCCGGCCTGCTTATATAGGAAGGTGACTAATGCGTATCGATAGATTGACCAGCAAATTACAGTTAGCGTTATCTGATTCCCAATCCCTGGCGGTAGGTCTCGACCATCCGGCCATTGAGTCTGCACATTTGATGCAGGCGTTGCTTGACCAGCAGGGCGGTACGATCAAGCCGTTGCTGTTGCAGGTTGGCTTTGACATCAACAGCCTGCGCAAAGAACTGACCAAAGAGCTCGACCATCTGCCGAAAATCCAGAACCCGACCGGCGACGTCAACATGTCGCAGGATCTCGCACGTCTGCTCAATCAGGCTGATCGTCTGGCGCAGCAGAAGGGTGACCAGTTCATTTCCAGCGAACTGGTGCTGCTCGCGGCCATGGATGAAAACAGCAAGTTGGGCAAATTGCTGCTTGGCCAAGGCGTCAGCAAGAAGGCGCTGGAGAACGCCATCAGCAACCTGCGTGGCGGCTCGGCGGTCAACGACCCTAATGTCGAAGAGTCGCGCCAGGCGTTGGATAAATACACCGTCGACCTGACCAAGCGCGCCGAAGAAGGCAAGCTGGACCCGGTGATCGGCCGTGACGACGAAATCCGTCGGACCATTCAGGTGCTGCAACGTCGGACCAAGAACAACCCGGTGCTGATTGGTGAGCCTGGCGTGGGTAAGACCGCCATCGCTGAAGGTCTGGCCCAGCGCATTATCAACGGTGAAGTGCCGGATGGCCTGAAGGGCAAGCGCTTGCTGTCACTGGACATGGGCGCACTGATCGCCGGTGCCAAGTTTCGCGGTGAGTTCGAAGAGCGCCTGAAGTCGTTGCTCAATGAGCTTTCCAAGCAGGACGGCCAGATCATCCTGTTCATCGACGAACTGCACACCATGGTCGGCGCCGGTAAGGGCGAAGGCTCCATGGATGCGGGCAACATGCTCAAGCCCGCCCTGGCTCGTGGCGAGTTGCATTGCGTGGGTGCGACCACGCTTAACGAATATCGCCAATATATAGAGAAGGATGCGGCCCTTGAGCGTCGCTTCCAGAAAGTGCTGGTGGATGAGCCGAGCGAGGAAGACACCATTGCGATCCTGCGTGGCCTGAAAGAGCGCTACGAAGTCCACCATAAAGTGGCGATCACTGACGGTGCGATCATTGCGGCGGCCAAGCTGAGCCATCGCTACATTACTGATCGGCAGTTGCCGGACAAGGCCATCGACCTGATCGACGAAGCCGCCAGCCGGATTCGCATGGAGATCGACTCCAAACCAGAAGTGCTCGACCGCCTTGAGCGTCGCCTGATCCAACTGAAGGTTGAATCTCAGGCGCTGAAGAAAGAAGACGACGAAGCCGCGATCAAGCGTCTGGAAAAACTTCAGGAAGAAATTGTCCGTCTGGATCGTGAATACGCGGACCTGGAAGAAATCTGGACTTCGGAAAAAGCCGAAGTCACCGGTTCTGCGCAGATTCAGCAGAAGATTGAACAATCGCGTCAGGAGCTGGAAGCAGCTCGTCGACGTGGTGACCTGAACCGCATGGCCGAATTGCAGTACGGGATCATTCCGGACCTGGAACGCAGCCTGCAAATGGTCGACCAGCACGGCAAGCCCGAGAACCAGTTGTTGCGCAGCAAGGTCACGGAAGAAGAGATTGCCGAGGTCGTGTCCAAGTGGACCGGGATTCCGGTGTCGAAGATGCTTGAAGGCGAACGCGACAAGTTGCTGCGCATGGAGAGTTTGCTGCACCAGCGCGTGATTGGTCAGAACGAAGCGGTGGTTGCGGTTTCCAACGCGGTCCGTCGTTCCCGTGCCGGGTTGTCTGATCCGAATCGCCCAAGTGGTTCGTTCATGTTCCTCGGCCCAACCGGTGTCGGTAAGACCGAGTTGTGCAAGGCGCTGGCTGAGTTCCTGTTCGACACTGAAGAGGCGATGGTGCGTATCGATATGTCCGAGTTCATGGAGAAGCATTCCGTGGCTCGACTGATCGGTGCCCCACCAGGCTATGTAGGTTATGAAGAGGGCGGCTATCTCACTGAAGCGGTACGTCGCAAGCCTTACTCCGTGATCCTGCTGGACGAGGTGGAGAAGGCGCATCCGGATGTGTTCAACATCCTGCTGCAGGTGCTTGAAGACGGCCGCCTGACCGACAGCCACGGTCGTACGGTGGATTTCCGCAATACCGTGATCGTGATGACCTCCAACCTGGGCTCGGCGCAGATTCAGGAATTGGTGGGTGACCGTGAAGCGCAACGTGCAGCGGTGATGGATGCCGTCAGCAATCACTTCCGGCCGGAGTTCCTGAACCGGATTGATGAAGTGGTGATCTTCGAGCCACTGGCCCGCGATCAGATCGCAGGCATCATGGATATCCAGTTGGCTCGTCTGCGCAGTCGTCTGACCGAGCGCGAGTTGAAGCTGGAGCTGAGCCCTGAGGCGATGGATAAGCTCATCGCTGTGGGTTACGACCCGGTTTACGGTGCCCGGCCGCTCAAACGAGCGATCCAGCGCTGGATCGAGAACCCGCTGGCGCAGTTGATTCTGTCAGGTGGGTTCATGCCGGGCTCCAGTGTGACCGGCACAGTGGTTGACGACGAAATCGTGTTTAACTGATTTCGTCAGCAGCCCGGGCTCGTCGGTGATGCATATCCAGACGAGCCCGGCGCTGCGAATGGATGGATTTGCGAAGGCTGAAAGGCCATCTGAAAAAAAATCGCAAATCATTGTCTTAAAAGCAATTTAAGGGGTTGACACCTCTTTTTAAAATTGTAGAATAGCGCGCCTCAGAGACGTGAACGCAGCGATGCAAACACATCGAAGAGGTTGAATTAACAAGTTAACAGCGCGTTAGTTCAGAGCAGTAAGTTGTAAAAGTTGCATCTGAAATCGATAAGTTCCGCGATAGCTCAGTTGGTAGAGCAAGTGACTGTTAATCACTGGGTCCCTGGTTCGAGTCCAGGTCGTGGAGCCAGATTTCAACATGTAGCTGTATCGGGGTATAGCGCAGTCCGGTAGCGCGCCTGCTTTGGGAGCAGGATGTCAGGAGTTCGAATCCCCTTACCCCGACCATTTTTGGGTCGTTAGCTCAGTTGGTAGAGCAGTTGGCTTTTAACCAATTGGTCGTAGGTTCGAATCCCACACGACCCACCATTTTTGGCCTCAGCAGCAATGCCGGGGCCGAATCTTATAGATCTGATGCCATTCGCATCAAATCGCAGACGGCTGGTTGAGGCGTCTTTAAAAGTTTCACCCGGGGTATAGCGCAGTCCGGTAGCGCGCCTGCTTTGGGAGCAGGATGTCAGGAGTTCGAATCCCCTTACCCCGACCATCTTCACAAAAAAGCCTGATTTAAGCTTGGTGCTCAAATCGGGATTTTTTGCGTCTGCGTTTTGGTTGTTTATTCATCGTATGTTGTCTGGCGACACGTTCGCGCTTATCAGACTACTTATAACTCCTGTCGGGTCCAGGGTTTCTGTTGGAGCGAGGCTTGCCCGCGAAGAACGGCTGGTTCGACAGCGCTGTGTCAGAAAAGCAGGGCCATCTTGCTGAATTGAAATGCGCTTTCTGTAGGAACTGACGAAGGCTGCGAAGCATTTATCCTGATATGCCGTCATCGCAGCCTTCGGCAGCTCCTACAGGCCTGGTTGGTATCGGAGACGTTGGGCGATTTGTTTAAGACGGGGATGCTGATTCCAATCGCGTCAAATTAATTGCGGCGACCAAAGTCAATCCACATCAACGCCTCTGAATCAGCGTTCTTTGATATCTTCATCGTCAGAAATACGCTTCCCCCCGCTAAAACCAGTCCCACGTCAGACCGCACTGACTTAGCGAACGATCACCACCGGGTAACCATCCATGGGGTGTTCCTGAATGAGCACTTCGAGACCAAACACCTCATGTAGCAAATGCGGCTGCAAGACTTCGGCAGGAGTACCCAGCGCATGGATGCGCCCTTCGGCGAGCAATAGAAGCCGGTCGCAGTAGCGGGCAGCCAGATTAAGGTCGTGCAGTACCAGCGCCACCGAGACGCCGTCGGCAGCCAGCTGGCGAATCCGTTGCAGCGAGGCGTGCTGGTGACGTGGGTCGAGGGCTGCGGTGGGTTCGTCCAGCAGCAGGGTTTTGCCGGATGCCGCAGGCCAGAGCTGGGCGAGGGCGCGAGCCAGTTGCACCCTCTGGCGTTCGCCCCCGGACAGCTGCGTATACGTTCGTTGAGTCAGGTGTCCCAATGCGCAGTGCGCCAGCACCTGCTCGACGATTTCGGCGTCGGCCTGGGCACCGCTGTCGTGTGGCAGGCGACCAAAGCTCACGACTTGGTTCGCCAGAAAGTCGAACTCCAGCGTGGACGTCTGCGGTAGCACCGTCATTTTCTGCGCCCGTTCGCGCCCGGTCCATTTGTTCAGTGGTTGTCCTTCCAGCAGCACTTCGCCAGAGCTCGGCGAAAGCTCCCCACTCATCGCACCGAACAGGCTGCTTTTGCCCGCGCCATTAGGGCCGAGCACGCCCAGCACTTCACCTTCGAAGAGGCTCAGATCGATGTCGCGCAAACGCCAGTTGTCACCGGTTTGCAGGCCAAGGCCAGAGACGCTGAGCATCAGATCCCCCGACGGATCAATAGATAGAGGAAAAACGGTGCGCCCAGCAAGGCGGTGACGATGCCCAGCGGTAATTCGGCTGGCGTCAGCAACATGCGCGCAATGGTATCTGCCAACAGCAACAAGCTTGCGCCGCCGAGCAGGGACGCGGGCAATAGCAGTCGATGATCAGGGCCTGCCAACAACCGTAGCAAGTGCGGCACCACCAGCCCGATAAAACCGATCAGACCGGCAGCGGCCACCGCAGCGCCAACCCCCAGTGCGGTACAAAAAATCAGCTCGGCTTTGAGTCGTTCAACTTCAATGCCCAGATGGCGGGCTTCCGATTCACCCAGCAACAACACGTTCAAGGCAGCAGCCCGGCGTGGCAACCAGGCGGCGACTGCAAGTACGATCAGCAGCAATGGCCAGAGGCGTGCATAACTGGCGCCGTTGAGGCTTCCCAGATTCCATGAGGTCAATTGCCGAAGCGTTGCATCGTCGGCCAGATAACCCAGTAACCCGATCAAGGCCGCAGCCATGGCGGTGATTGCGATCCCGGCAAGCAGCATGATGCCGACCCGGGTCTGTCCGGCCCGGTAGCCGAGTCGGTAAACAATGGCCGTGACACCCAGCCCGCCAGCGAACGCGCACAGCGAAAGCAGGTAAGGCTGGAACCAGGCAGGCGCAGCCATACCGCCCAGACAAATCGCAAACGCCGCGCCCAGCGCTGCGCCTGTCGAAACACCGATCAAACCCGGGTCAGCCAACGGATTTCGAAACAGTGCCTGAATAGCCACGCCAGTGATTGCCAGCACCGCGCCCACGGCAATTCCTAGCAGGGTACGGGGCAGGCGGATCTGACCGATGACCAACACGGCCTGTTGGTCGGCGTCGACTGGCAAACCCGTTATGTGCGCCAACGCGCGCAAGGTATCCATCAATGCGAGATTCAACGGGCCCAGCGTCAATGACAGCAGCACACTGACCAGCGTCAGCGCACCAAGGCCGATAAATAAGGGGCTGGCCTGAAGTCTGAGGCTCATGGTTTATGAGCGATCGTCGTAGTAAGGGTTGGTCGGAAAGACTTTGCCAGCGCTTCGGCTGCGGCGGGCAGGCGAGGGCCCAGCCCGCCGACCAGCAGCGTGGCATCCAGTGGCAACAAATGGTTTTCGCGCACTGCGCGGCTGCTGGCCAGGCCGGGGTTTTGCGCAACCAGTGCCTGCGCTGCAGCCGGGCCATTGATGCGTCGATCAGCGATGACAATGAACGCTGGGTCCAGCCCCAGTAGCATCTCGCTGGACAGTGGTTTGTAACCCTGGTGGGTGGCGATGTTGGTAGCGCCTGCCTGGGTCAGCAACCATGAACCCAGGGTGTCCGAGCCTGCTACCAGCGGCCGGTCACCGGCGCCGCCGACCAGCAGCAGTACTCGTGGTGACTGGTCTTTGTTGTTCGCGAGGCGGCTGGACAGGCTATTCAATGCATCACGAAAGGCTGCAAAGTGTGCCTGGGCCTGTTCAGGTTCGCCCAACCAGGCGCCCAGGTGCTTGAGGTTGTTTTCCAGTGCCGGGAGTTCAGGTTTGGAGGACAGCATTTCGACCCGCACCGAAGCCCGGCGCAATTGATCCAGCACCGGTGGCGGCCCCATTTCCTCGCTACCGACCAGCAAATCCGGACGCAGCGCCAGAACGCCTTCGGCGCTTAGCTGACGTTGATAGCCAATTTTCGGCATCTTTTCCAAACTGGCCGGATGTTGGCTGGTGGTGTCGACGGCCACCAGTCGAGACTCTCCCCCCAGCTCGACGATCCATTCACTCACCGAGCCTCCCGCAGACACCCAGCGCTGCGGCAACTCCGCCGCGTGGCTGGTCTGGGCCAGTAGCCACAAGCCGGTGGCGGCAATGAAGGCTTTGGCGAAAGAAGAAGGGCGTGCGGCGGAGCGACTCATGGCGATGTCCTTAAGGCGTTCCCCGGCAATCGCGTTTATCAATGTTCGCCGGGTTGGGGAATTCGAGAACACATACTATCCGCAAATGACATTTTTTCTCATTAAGATGTCGTAACCTTTTTGTCCTGGTTGTTTGCCCGATGGACATATGACACACCGTCATCGCTACCTCGCGTTGCTTTTTAGCTCCGACGAAAAGCAACTGCCTGATTTTTAATTTTTTCTGTAGGAGCTCACGAGCACCGCGAGGCAGCGATGGCGTCTTGTCTGATCCACCGCTATCGCGGCCTCGCGGTGCTCGTGCGCTCCTACAGGTCAGTGTTTGCCGCGAGACA
>NZ_LOHG01000003.1:164045-176784 GCF_022790535.1 Pseudomonas maioricensis | reverse complement strand
GCGCGGTGGCATCCATCGGGACAGGACCGACAGCATCAGGTCTCAAGAGCCGCAATTGTGCGCAGCACCCGCCATCCGGACGGTTTCCGATCTGCAGGCTGCTGTCGAGTTTCTTCACGATCATTTCGACGATCGCCAATCCCAGTCCTGCGCCGTTGCTGTGGCCGTTGCTGTAGAAGCGCTCCAGCAGGCGTGGTGCGTTCTTTTCGTCGATACCAGGCCCGCAATCTTCGACGCGCAACTCGGCCTGTCCGTCGTGACTGCGGTCGAGAATGACGCGGATCTCGCTGTTGGCCGGGGCGAAGTTAAGCGCGTTGGTCAGCAGATTCTGAAAAGCGACGGTAATGGCTGCGGGGTCACTGTGTAGCCGGAAGTCTTCGATCCCATCAAATACCAGTTCAACCTTTTTCTCGGCCGCCAGTGGAGTCAGCTCTGCCAGTTCCTCACGTACCAGGCTGCCCAGGTCGAAGGTCTGCAATTCGTTGTGGTTAATCTTCGGCTCGAGTCGCGCCATGGTCAGCAACTGACTGGCGATACGCGTCGCGCGGTCGACGCCATGCACCAAGTAATCCAGCGCTTCTTCGCGTTGCTCTGGCAATTGCGCCTGTTTGGCGTTCTGCGCGTGGATGCGCAGGATGGTCAGCGGGGTACGCAATTCATGAGCAGCGTCGGCGATGAAGCGTCGTTCCCGCTCCAGCAGATTTTCGATCTGGATCAGCAGACGATTGAGTGCTGTCTGCATCGGCTCCAACTCTTTTGGCAGTGGCGAGAGCGCCAAAGATTCAAGACTCTCCGGCTCACGGCGGCGGATGACACTGGCCATGAATTGCAAAGGGCGCAGACCCCAGCCGATAGCCAGCCAGATCGCCAGCGCCAGAAGGGGCACGCCAATCACTGTGGGCCACAGGGTGTGCCGGACAATGCGTTGAATCAGATCCTGACGCACGTCGTCGCGCTCGCCAACCCAGATCAACAGTCCTTGCTGTGCGTCGACCAGC
This sequence comes from Pseudomonas maioricensis, assembly GCF_022790535.1. GTDB lineage: Bacteria > Pseudomonadota > Gammaproteobacteria > Pseudomonadales > Pseudomonadaceae > Aquipseudomonas > Aquipseudomonas maioricensis. The sequence goes on along the minus strand of NZ_LOHG01000003.1, from coordinate 175,786 downwards.
AGGAAGCCACACCAGTCATTGCCGTCTTTGAGGAAGTCATGTGAGCCTTCGGTAACGGGCGGACCGTCCAGCTCCGGAGCCTCGGCGGAACGCACCAGCAGTTCCCCGGAGCTGCGCCAGATCTGGAACGTTAAACGGGTTTCATAAGGATGTGCGGCTTCACCGCCGCCCACTCGACTCATGGCTTCGTCGAAAGCCTGATACAGACGATTGAGGTCGGTTTCGCCTGGAGGCCGTTGGCGCAAAACGCCCTGCAGCAGGCGTGCGCTTTGCGCGAGCTGGGCGTCGTACACCTCTTCAATTTCATGGTGGCTGTCACGTAGCGCCAACCAACTGATGGTCAGGTCGCCCATGAGTAACAGGAGCAACACGGGGATAAGTATGCGTGCGCGAACTGAGCTCATCACAGAGTCTCGATCCGGTAGCCCACACCGCGCACGGTGCGGATCAATTCTGCGGAGAGTTTCTTGCGCAGGTTGTGGATCAACACCTCAAGTGTGTTGCTCTCCACCTTGTCTTGCCAGCCGTACAGCGTCGACGACAGACGCTCACGGGTCACGACTTTGCCGGGCCTGATCATCAGTTGGTGAAGTAGTTGATACTCCATCGGCGTCATGGCGATTTCGATGCCGTTGAAACTGACTTGCTGGGTCGCAGGGTCCAGGCTGATTTGTCCATGTTCCAGCAACGGCTGCGCACGGCCCTGACTGCGCCGCAGCAACGCGCGAACCCGAGCCTTGAGCTCATCCACGTCGAACGGTTTCACCAGATAGTCATCAGCGCCAGCGTCCAGACCGGCGATGCGATCCGGCATGCCGTCGCGTGCAGTCAGGATCAGCACCGGCAAAGACTGTTGCTCCGCGCGGATCTGGCGCAGCAGGTCGATGCCGTCCAGGCGCGGCAGGCCAAGGTCGAGCAGCAGCAGATCGAAGCGCTCGCTGCGCAGGGCGTGCAATGCGCTTGCGCCGTCTTGCAGCCAGTCTAGCGTATAGCCTTCGCTACCGAGGGCGACGCGGATGCCCTGGCCCACGGCACGGTCATCTTCCACAAGGAGCAGGCGCATAAGGTGTTCCGTATTGGTTTTGGCCGGTAAAGGCGCACATCATGCCGCTGCGTCAGCGCTTCGGGCAGAGCCTTGTGTCGGGGAAGATGTAACGGGCTGTTGCGTCCTAAGCTTTCGCTAAGCTTCGTTTTGCACAGTGGCGGCTCCTTAGTTCTTACGAGTGTCTGCCATGCGTAAAGTCCTGTTGCTGGTTCCCTTCCTGCTCGCCAGCCCGCTGGCCCTTGCCGGTCCACAATGCACCACCGCCGAACGCTCCACCTGGCAGGATCAGGGCAAATTCCAGGAGCAACTCAAGGCTCAGGGTTACGAGATCAGCAAGTTCAAAGTCACTGACGGCAACTGCTACGAAATCTATGGTTTCGACAAAGACAAACGCAAAGTCGAGATCTACCACGATCCGGTCACCGGCAAAGCCGTGAAGACCGAGATCAAGGGCTGATGACTCGGCCAACCCTACGCCTGTGGGACCCGTTGGTGCGGCTGTTCCACATTTCTCTGGCCGGTGTTTTCGTCGCTAACTACTTCTTCAATGAAGCCGGTGACGATTGGCATGTCTGGCTGGGTTACTACGCGGTGGCCTGGTTGGTGGCGCGGGTGGTGTGGGGTTTCATCGGGCCGCGCAGTGCGCGTTGGTCCGATTTCTGGCCGACGCCTGCGCGTTTGCGGGCCCATGTGGGTTCGCTGCTCAGGCGTCAGCCGGAACATCGGCTGGGCCACTCGCCGCTGGGCGCGTTGGTCATGGTGCTGATGATGGCGATGATTTTTGCTATCGGTCTGACGGGATGGTTGATGACCGAAGTGGATGCCTTGTGGGGCGCAGACTGGCCTCAGCAGATTCATGAAACGCTGGCTGACGGCCTGGCGTTGGTGGTGTGCCTGCACATAGCGGCAGCACTGTTTGAGAGTTATCAGGTGAAGGACAACCTGCCGTTGTCGATGATCACCGGTCGGCGTCGGTCGCTTGCCGACGAGTCACGTGATTGAACCCAGACATTTTGCCTTCGCGATTGTGATCACTACCCATGCGACTGACTTCTTTCAATGTACCTGTCTTGAGTGCGGGCCTTGCGCTTGCGCTGGTTTTTCTCGGCGCCTGGTTCAGCCATCCGCAGCACACCCTGGCAGGTTTTGCGGTCGCTGCTGCGGTGGCCCCGGTTTCAGGTGTTGCGGCTAAAGCCAGCTACAACACTCGTTTCGCATCGTCTGATCTGGATGACTTTGTTCACTCTTCGGCGGTGACTGCATTGCCCGGCGGTGACCTGATGTCGGTCTGGTTCGCGGGCACCCGTGAGGGCGCGGGCGATGTCGAAATCCGCGCCTCACGATTTGATGCACGCTCAGGCGAGTGGGGCGATGAACAGGTGTTGGCGACGCGTCAGTCCACCCAGACAGGCACCGGCAAATACATCCGCAAACTGGGTAACCCGGTGGTTGCTTTGGCGCCGGACCAACGCTTGTGGCTGTTCTATGTCTCCGTGTCGGTCGGCGGCTGGGCAGGCAGTTCAGTCAACGTGATGGTCTCCGAGGACATGGGCAAGAACTGGTCGCAGCCACGTCAGCTAGTCACTTCACCTTTTCTTAATATCAGCACCCTGGTGCGCGCCGCGCCGGTGTTTCACGCCGACGGTTCGATCGGCCTGCCGGTTTACCACGAGTTTCTGGGCAAGTTTGCTGAATACCTGTACCTGAGCGCCAACGGCGATGTGATCGATAAATTCCGCATCAGCCGAGGCACCAACTCCCTGCAGCCAACCGTGGTGCCGCTGGATGACAGGCGTGCGGTCGCTCTGCTGCGTTACGCGGGCAATACCCATCACAAAGTGCTCGCCAGCCGCACCGAAGATGGCGGCCAGACCTGGAGTGAACCGCTGCCCCTTGCGCCAAGCAATCCCAATTCCTCGTTGGCTGCGGTCGGCACGCCTGATCGCGGCCTGTTGGTTGCGCTGAATGACCTGCGCGACGGCCGTTTCAAACTGAGCCTGTACGGTACGGACGAGCAGATGGATCACTGGACCTCGGTGATCGATCTGGATAAATCCCCCGATCCCCTTGGTAATCCGTTTTCCTTTGATGCCTACAAGGCAATCATCGGCGAGGGTTTCCGCGCGTCCAGCGGCGTGCGCCGTCATTCGCTGGAGGAGCAGTTCCTGAGCAATCTCGACCAGCGTGTCTGCTCACCCCAAGGCTGCGATTTTGAGTATGAATACCCGTACTTCATCCGCAGCCCTGACGGGCTGTATCACCTGGTTTACTCGTGGAATAACACGTTCATCAAGCACGTCAGCTTCAATGAGGCCTGGCTGGCGGAGCAATTACTGTGATCTCTCTGTGGCAAGCCCATCTGTTTTTCAGTCTGGCGCTGTTCCTTCTGGTTGCGTCGTTGGCGCCGAGTCTGAAGTCACGCCTGATTATTCTGGCGGGATTTTCAGCCTTAGGCTTTGTCAGCCTCAATGGTCTTTCGCTGGCGGCCTACGTACGCAGCTTTACTGATGATCTGGCAATCACCACCGCGATTGTTCTTGTCTGGTTCAGCTTGCAGCGCCTGGGTATGAAACTGCCTGGAGTGGCTCGACCTGGCGCCGTCGTGGTGATCGTTTTTGCTGCGTTGGCACTGGTTCTGTATCCGGCCACATTGGGCCTGACCTACAGCGATCCTTATCGACTGGGATTTAATCCGCGCCCATTGATCGTTGCCACTGCTGTCATCGCTTTCGGCTTGCTGTACCTGCGTAATGGCCTGGGTGTGGTGATGCTGGCAGGCGCAACACTGGCCTTCGCGGTGCGCGGCAAACCTTCGGAAAATTACTGGGACTACCTGATCGACCCGTTGCTGGCGTTGTATTGCTGTGTGGCGCTGGTGGTGATGGTCGTGCGTGGCATCTATCGTCGCTGGCGCAGTCGCCAGCCATTAACGCTATCAAACGGCAAGCCGGTTTCGGGCTTGTGAGTAAACCGTTCAAGGGGATGAAAATGGGGTGGCTGCAATCACGGCGCTTGCTGTATTGGCTGGGCGTGACCGTGCTGTTTTTCGTGCTGCTGAGTGTGTTGCGGCTGGTGTTTTTCTTCGGTTTCTCCGGCGTTGATCCTGCCAGTCTGAGCACTGACAACACAGTCGCACAGACGCTGGGTATCGGCTTCCGTTTCGACTTGCGTCTGGCTTTGTTGTTGGCGTTGCCCCTCGTCGTGCTGCTGTGGATTCCTCGCTGGAACCTGCTGAACATAAAGACGGTGCGTTGGTTGGCGCGGGTGTATCTGGCGGTCGTACTGGCGTTGGTCACTCTGGTTTACATCGTCGATTTCGGGCATTACGCGTATCTGGGTGTGCGGATCAACGCCAGCGTTATGCGTTATCTGGACGACGCGCAGATTTCCCGGGACATGCTCTGGCAAACTTATCCGGTGCTGTGGATCACTGCGAGTTGGCTCACCGGTATTGGGGGCATAATCGTGGCCTTCATCGGGCTGGAGCGGCTGACCCTTGAGCGTCAGGCCAGGCCGATCAAGCGTTGGTCCGTCGCGTTTGGCGCAGTGCTCGTGACGTTGGCCACGTTGTTGGGGCTGCTGGGACGGGTTGAAAACCTCAATCTGGAAAATCCGGTTCCGCTGCGCTGGAGCGATGCGTTCTTCTCGGGCAACAGTCAGATTGCCGCGTTGGGTTTGAACCCGGTACTGTTTCTCTATGACACGCTCAAAGTCGGGCAATCGCGGTATGACGAAGACGTGGTGCGTGAGCATTATCCAGTGGTCGCTGATTATCTGGGCGTCGATAAACCAGACCCGCAAAGCCTGACCTTCACGCGTCAGCAAGATGTGCAGCCTTACAATGTCGTTGCCACGCGGCCGCCGAACGTGGTGTTTGTCATGCTGGAGTCCTTGGGCACCAGTGCTGTGGGGGCGTATGGCAACCCGCTCAACCCGACTCCCAATCTGGATTCGCTGGCCAAGCAAAGCTGGTTCTTCCGGCATTTCTATGTGCCGGTTACGGGGACGGCCAAAACTGTATGGGCAAGCATTACCGGGGTGCCCGATGTGACCCGTCAGGAAACCGCGACCCGACACCCGATGCTGACCCGGCAAAACACACTGATCAACGACTTCAAGGGCTACGAGAAGCTGTACATGATTGGCGGCAATTCCGGTTGGGCCAACATGAATGCTCTGATCCGCCGCAGCATCGTCGACATTCGGCTTTATGACGAGCGTGACTGGCATTCGCCTGTGGTGGATGTCTGGGGGATCTCCGATCTGGATCTGTTCAAGGAAGGCGACCGAATCCTGCGTGCGCTGCCCAAGGACCAGCCGTTCTTCGCCTATTTGCAGACGGCAGGCAATCACCGGCCGTTTACCATTCCCAAGGACAACGACGGCTTTGAAGTCAGTAACCTGAGCCTTGAACAAGTGCAGGCAGCGGGCTCGCGCAGCGTCGAGCAATACAATGCGGTGCGCTTGCTGGACTTCAATATCGAGCGGCTGATGGAGCTGGCCAAGGCGGGCGGTTACTACGAGAACACGATTTTTGTTCTGTTTGGCGACCACAACACCCGTATCAGCCAGATCCCGCACATGCCTCCGGCCTTTGAACAGTTAGGCCTGGAGAGCAACAACGTGCCGATGTTGATCCACGCACCAGGTTTGATAGGGACGAAGGTGGTTGAGGAGGCAGTCGGGTTGGCAGACTTGTTGCCCACCGTGGCAGGTATGGCAGGCATTCCGTTCAGCAACGGCGCCATGGGGCGGGATATCCAGCAGCCTGCGCCGGAAGGTGAACGTGTCGTGCCGCTGGTACTGCGCGAAGGTACGTTCCCGTTAATTGGTGGCGTGACCCGGCATTTCCTCCTGCAGATGGAACACGACGGTACGTCACCGACGCTGCACGACCTGGCCTCGGCAACCCCGTTGGAAAACGTTGCCGGTCAGCATCCGGAGGAGTTCAGTCGCTTGCGTACGTTGACCCTCGGGCTGCATGAAAGCGCGCGATTGATGTTGTATCGGAATGTGCAGTGAGACCGGGCATGGCGATGTCACGCTTGCTCACTGCAACCCGATTGCTTGAATTGAAATGTATTTTCCCTGTGGGAGCCGGGCTTGCCCGCGATAAGGTTTAGGTGATCTACCTGCAGAATCGAGGTGTCCTTATCGCGGGCAAGCCTGGCTCCCACTGGAATAATGGTGCTCGATGGAAATCGAGTACTGCCTGAAAACCGTGAAACGTTTGACGATATTTTCATGCTCTTAACAGGTATGATGCCCACCTTCGTTGGGGAGTAGCCTGCTGCTGAGTTATCTCAGGAGCGTTCGTATCAACATTCTCGGCAGCAGCCGTGGTACGAACACCTTTTGGTTGGCGAGACCAGCGACATATCCATGCCTAAAGTCGGGCGTGTGGATGTGTCGTTGACTCATAGCCCGACTGGAAGTAAACCGTGAGCCCCATTTCCCTCATATTCGTTGCCTTGGCCATGTCCACGGACGCTTTCGCGGCGGCCATCGGTAAAGGCTCCAGCCTGCACAAACCGCGTTTTATCGAAGCACTGCGCACCGGTCTGATTTTCGGCGTGATTGAAGCCATCACGCCCGTCATTGGCTGGGCCATTGGTAGTGCCGCGAGCAGCTTTGTCCAAAGCTGGGACCACTGGATTGCCTTTACCCTGCTGCTGATCCTCGGCTTGCATATGATCTATAACGGGTTGAAGCCGGAGGAAGACGAGGCTGAGGAAAAAGCCGGGCAGCATTCGTTTCTGATTCTCGCTGTCACTGCTTTTGCAACCAGCATTGACGCGCTGGCCGTCGGGGTTGGCCTGGCGTTTGTTGATGTGAATATTCTGGTCGCAGCGGCTGCAATCGGTCTGGCAACCATGACCATGGTGACTATCGGCGTCATGCTCGGCCGGGTGCTGGGGACGATGGTCGGCAAGCGTGCCGAGATCGTGGGCGGCGTCGTACTGATGCTGGTCGGCGCGACAATCTTGTATGAGCACCTGTCTGCGTAGTCAATACGAGCATTATGTAGGAGCTGACGAGCAGCGCGAGGCTGCGAAGCATTCATCCTGGCAGACCGCAATCGCAGCCTCCGGCAGCTCCTACAGGTCCAGTATTTGCCGCGAGACAGCGCGGCAGAAAGAGGTAGAGTCTCAAAAATTACAGCTATTTTTTTACCGCAAACGCTGCGCCCAGCGCCTGAAGCCGGGTCGCCATTGGCGAAAGATCTACGCTGCACTGGATGAGGGTGATCACGTCTGTAGCGTTGTTTTGTGCAATTGCGTGAACGGTCGTCAGACGATCGTTGATGCCCACCGATGCTGCGGATTGCTGTTCGGTGGTGCCTGCGATCAATACGTTCAGGCGATGAATTTCCAGCACATCAGCGACGGTGCTTTTCAACAGTTCCGAGCCCAGTTGGCTGGCCTGGACACAGCGTCCAACCTCTTCGCCGCTGTTACGCATCGAGTCGGCTGCGGTGCGGCTTTCCTTCTGTAGTGATTCGACGATCTGGCGAATCTCTTCCACCGAGCCTGCGGTTTTCTGCGCCAGGCCTCGAACCTCATCGGCGACCACTGCAAATCCTCGGCCCTGCTCCCCGGCACGGGCAGCTTCAATAGCAGCGTTGAGGGCCAGCAAGTTAGTCTGCTCTGCGATTTCGCGAATAACGTTAATAACCTTGCCGATCTTTTCTGCCTGGTCGGCCAGTGACTGCACGCTCTGGTTAGCCCCACTGATTGAAGATTCCAGGTTGGCAATGTCTTTGCTCGCCTTATCAACCGACTCCTTGCCCTTGACCAATTGATCGTTGGCTTTGTTGGCGCCGTGATGGGCTTCACTGGCGTGTTGTGAGATGTCGTCCAGGGCTGTAGTGAGCAGTTGCATCGAGTGAGCCATGCGAGTGATTTCTGCCAGTTGCTGCTGCGCGCCTTTGTCCAGGGTTTCGCCTGCCACCGATAACTGACGACCCATGGCACTCAAACCGCTGGTTTCATGAATCACGCCACCAACGGTGTTGGTGATCAACGCGAGGAATTCGTCAAAGCGCTGGGAGGAGTGCATGCCGACGCGGCTTTCAGTGACACCTGCTCTTTTATCCAGACGCGCGGCGGCCTGGAGGATTTTGTCCAGCAGGTCCTGGTTCTCGCTGGCTTCGCGATGGCTGTGTATCGCCAGATAAATCAGGATGGCGCTTTCAGCGACGACATAGGCGGCATGGATGAAGACCACATCCCAACCGCCGTGATGCTGCATCACGTATACCGGATAACCTGAATGCTGCAGCACATGGAAGAGTAAATGGTGAACGGCGATGGTCGCGGCAGCCACGACAATGGGCAGCCAGTCCCGGTAGAACGTCAGTACCGCCAACAGCGCGAAAATACCGAAGTGGACTTCGATCAGGCCTTGAGTCTGATTGATGTGCAAGCCCGACATGACCATCAGGGCAACGCCCGCCAGGCAACGAAACAAGCGGGTACCACGCAAGACGGGATACAGCGCAGTCATGGCAATGGCCGCGCCGCCGCCGACCAGAACGGCCTGGCCGAAGGTTGAGTGAATAGTCGCCAGCCCCAGTGCGTAGATAAAACATATCCACAGGAGCCCGAGCATGATGCGGTCGGCTTTACGGTAATGATCGGTAAAGCGAGGCACCGTCGACATAGCGCAAATCCTCAACATCCATTTCATGGAACCGCATGAATGCCGAGTATGCCTGCGTCTATGGGACTAAAGAAGCGGTATGCCATCACCGATGCTGTCTCGCGACAGGCATCGGACCTGTAGGAGCTGCCGAAGGCTGCGATGGCGGTCAATCAGGATGGATGCTTCGCAGCCTTCGGCAGCTCCTACAGAGGGATGGGCTTGTCAGTCTTTAGTGCAACTTCATGCGCGGCTCGGTTCCTTTGCCGATGCGGCTGCCGAGCATCAACATCAGCGTGCGGAACATGCCGTACAAAGCCATCTGGTGCATGCGATACAGAGAGATGTAGAACATCCGCGCCAGCCAGCCTTCAAGCATGACGCTGCCGGTCAGGTTGCCCATCAGATTGCCCACTGCCGAGAACTTCGATAGGGAGATCAGCGAACCATAGTCAGTGTATTTGTAGTCCGGAAGCGGTTTGCCCTCGATGCGCAAGCGCAGCGATTTGACCAGCAACGAAGCCTGCTGGTGCGCGGCCTGGGCGCGGGGCGGAACATTGCGGTCCGAGCCTTTTTGCGGGCAGGCTGCACAATCGCCGAAAGCGAAAATGTTTTCATCGCGAGTCGTCTGCAACGTTGGCAGCACCTGCAATTGGTTGATGCGATTGGTTTCCAGGCCGTCGATTTCCTGCAGGAAACCCGGTGCCCGAATACCGGCTGCCCAGACCTTGAGCGTGGCCGGGATCACCAGACCGCTGGCGGTGATCAGCGAATCTGCAGTCACTTCACTCACGGCTGCATCGGTCAGCACCGTAACGCCAAGTTTCTCCAGAGTCTTGTGGACCGGGCCGCCAATGCGTTCCGGCAAGGCAGGCAAGACGCGTGGGCCAGCCTCGATCACCGTGATACGCAGGTTTTCCGGCTTGATCCTGCCCAGTCCGTAAGCCGCCAGCTCATGAGCCGCGTTGTGCAGTTCAGCGGCCAGTTCCACCCCGGTCGCACCTGCGCCGACAATCGCCACGGTAATTTCCTGGGCGGTGTCGCTTTGCCCGGCATGGGCACGCAAGTAGTGGTTGAGCAGTTGCTGATGGAATTTCTCGGCTTGTTTACGAGAATCCAGGAACAGGCAGTGCTCGGCTGCGCCCAGGGTGTTGAAGTCGTTGGTGGTGCTGCCTACCGAAATCACCAGCGAGTCATAGTCGATGCTGCGTGCCGGAACCAGTTCCAGACCGTCTTCATCAAGGGTAGCCGCCAGATGAATCTGCCGCGCTTCACGGTTCAGGCCGGTCATTTTGCCGAGCTGGAACTGAAAGTGGTTCCACTTGGCCTGGGCCACATAGTTCAGCTCATCTTCATAAGAGTTGAGCGAGCCAGCCGCGACTTCGTGCAGCAGCGGTTTCCAGATGTGAGTCAGGTTGGCATCGACCAGGGTCACGCTTGCCGTGCCTTTTTTGCCCAGGGTCTTACCCAGGCGGGTGGCCAGCTCCAGACCGCCAGCGCCGCCGCCAACGATGACAATACGATGAGTCATAGGGATATCTCATAAGGTTTAAGGAATTCGGGGGGAGTGAGTTGATCTGCGCGAGCGCTAAATTAATGCTGCTCATAGCGTCAGATAACTCAACAATCGGCTCAACAGGCCCAGGCCAACCACCACTGCAACCACCACGATCAGGAGCAGCCACGGCCGGAAAGGCCGGCGCTCAACTTGATGCTGGGGGGCTTGCAGGTACTCTTCGACACGCTTTTGGTCTTCGGGTTTCAGGCGACTGGACATGGGAGCCTCAGAAAAGAGGGCAACGGTGTTATTCGGCAATCAGTTCGAGCGGTTCGACCCGCAACGAATCATCTAGACGAATGATGCCGCTTTGTATCACTCGCGCGGTAATTCCGCCATGTCCACGTACGGCCTGAAAGGTGCCATGGCCCAGTCGTTGCTCCAGCCGGGCGCAGGGCTGACACCAGCCGGTGGTTTCCAGAATCGCCTGACCGATCCTGAAACGACGGCCTTTGAGGCTGAACAGATTGATGCCGCTGATCACCAGATTGCGGCGCAGGTCTTGCGGCACGATGGGTTGATCTTCAGCGCGGCTCAACAGGGAGCTGACAACCGCGAAGTGCTCCCACTGAATTAACGTCACCTGGCGTGCATTGCGTGGCCCGGGGCGGGCGTGGTCACCGGTCAGTCCGGCTTCGCGACGCGCTTCCACGGCCTCCAGTTCAACCATGTCGCCACGCGACTCGGGGCGTACGCCAATCCAGCGTACCCGGCCGGTTTGTGGCACGTCGGCCAACAGCTCTTGCAGAGGGCTCATAAACTGATTCCAACATCGAAAACCACGCTGCGGCCCAGATTGGTCCGCAGAAAATCCGGTGCGCCGGGATGGGCATACAGCACGCGGGCAAAGGTCGGCCCCACCAGAGACAGCGAACGCCAGCCCTGGCGCAGGTACTCGGTGGGCGGTGGGAAATGGCTGTTCAAATCCAGCACTTCGCGTTTGAGGCTGGCGAAGGCAATGATATCCAGTTCACCCAGATCAATGCCGCGCTCGTTGTAGTTGTGGGCTTTTTTGCGCAGCGTCGGTGCCAGGCGTTGCAGCAGCTCATTGGCAGGAATGCGCTTGGGCTTGGCTTCGCGGCGCACCAGTTGGCTCAAGGAAAATGCCCCCCGTCTTCGTGCGAGCTCTTCGCGCCACTCGTCATTGAGCCGACGGCCTTCATCCAGAACAAAAAACACTTCAAAACAGGCGTCGCGAAACAGCACATCCGGCGGTTCCTGTCCGGCAGCGGTGAAGTCTTCGTGACGATGCGGGATGTTCAGACCTTGCAGTAAACGTTCACAAACCCATCGCTCACGCTCCCACTTTCGCGCATTGGAAAGAAACGCGTTGGCTTGTTCGGCCTGGATCGTTAGCAGGCGAAGGTAGTCTGAGTCATCCATGGGCCAAGCTTAGCGTTCTAATAGCTACAACTGGAAGATGCTGCTGCCGCTTTTGCTAATCCAGCACAGGTAGGAGTGAGCTTGCTCGCGATTGGGTCTGCCAATTGATGAGGA
>NZ_LOHG01000003.1:151504-163244 GCF_022790535.1 Pseudomonas maioricensis | reverse complement strand
AAATACGACCACCTGATTGAGTGTGCTTTTACTGTAGGAGTGAGCTTGCTCGCGATTGGGTCTGCTAATTGATGAGGATATCGCCTGTGCTGACCCAATCGCGGGCAAGCTCACTCCTACAAGTCCGGTTTGTTGCGCGACAACGTGGTGTCAGGGGCGCAGGGGCGGCTTTTGTCAAACAATACGACCCGACCTGGATCATCCATCAGCCGCCCATTTGGGCTATGGTATTGGTTTTTCCATCCCACTCAGGAGCGTTGCACCGTTGAAACTCTGGCCCATTCTGCTGTTGATCCTGTTGCCGTTCACCGCGCAGGCCATTGAAATTGGCGATCCTGTGCCGACCTGGAGCCTGTTCGACCAGTTTGATGAACCTTATGTGATGAACCCGCAAAAGACCCAGACGATTCTGGTCGCCAGCAGCATGAGCGCGGGCAAAATCATGGAGAAGGCGCTCAAGGACAAGCCCAAAGGATTTCTGGAGGCTCGCCACACAGTGTTCATCGCCAACATTGAGCCGATGCCAGCGTATGTCACCAAGTTCTTTGCCGTGCCTAAAATGCGCAGGGCGTACTCGTACCGTGTAGCGCTGGACCGCGAGGCGCAAATTGCGCCGGGTTATGGCGGCGATGCTGCGGCTGTGCAGTGGTTGCAACTCAAGGATGGCAAGTTAGTGGAGCGGCGGGAGTTCAACGGGCCAGATGCGCTTCGCGAGGCGCTGGAGAAGCCGTGATCCGTGCCTGATTCAGATCAGGCACGGCTCAGGTAATGCTCAATGCCTGTCTGGCAGGTCACCGGAAAACATTTCATCTTCGGCATCCGGGCTGACCGGAATCGCATGTTCTTCGGACGCCCAGGCGCCCAGGTCGATCAGCTTGCAGCGCTCCGAGCAGAACGGCCGGGCAGGGCTGGCGGCGCTCCATTCCACGGGGGCGCCACAGGTTGGGCAATCGACGGTCATTGGTTGGCTCATGATTGGCCTCCGGGCAAAGTTAAATAAAAGTGATGCAGGCGCTGGACTTCGCTTTGCAGCCAGGCAGCGTCACGGTCATTGACCAGCACATCATTGGCACGACTCAATCGATCTTCTCGATGGGCCTGGGCTTTGATGATGGCTTCGACCTGCTCCTGACTGGAACTGTCGCGCAGCATGGTGCGCTGGACCTGCAGGTTTTGCGGTACGTCGATGACCAGCACGCGCTGAGTGATTTTCCACTGACCGGACTCGACCAGTAGGGGCGAGACCAGAATCGCGTAGGGCGAAGTGGCGCTGGCCAGATCGCGCTGGATCTCCGTTGCGATCAGTGGGTGCAGCAGGGCTTCAAGCCAGCGGCGCTGTTCGGCATTTTCGAAGATCAAGCCGCGCAAGGCACCTCGATTGAGCGTGCCGTCGGCATTCAGCACCGAGGGTCCGAAGTGCTCGGCGATCAGCGCCAGCGCCGGTCGGCCGGGCTCAACCACCCAGCGTGCTGCGTGGTCGGCGTCGACTACATGGATGCCCAGATCGATAAAGCACTGTGCTGCTGCGCTTTTGCCGCTGCCGATGCCGCCAGTGAGTCCAAGAATCCAGGGTTTTTTAGCGGTTTGGTTCATCTGAAACCGGCAAATTGCAAATAGGAGTCGGTTATTTGACCACCCCAGAGCAAAGCGATCCAGCCTGCGATGGCCAGATAGGGACCGAAGGGGATCGGTGTGCTGGTTTCAACATTCCGTAAACGCAGCAGGATCAGGCCCAATACGGCGCCGACCAGCGATGACAAGAGAATGGTCAGTGGCAGAATCTGCCAGCCACCCCAGGCCCCCAGCATGGCCAGCAACTTGAAATCGCCATGGCCCATGCCTTCCTTGCCGGTGATCAGTTTGAACAGCCAATACACCGACCACAGCACCAGATAACCGGCCACTGCGCCCCAGAGCGCATCGCCCAACGTGGTGAACACGCCGAACGAGTTGACGATCAGCCCCATCCACAACAGCGGCAACACCAGGTCATCAGGCAGCAACTGGTGATCGGCATCGATCAGACTCATGGCCAGCAGGCCCCAGCTCAGCACCAGCATCGCGGCAGCAGGCCAGCCAAAGCCGAAGTGCCAAGCGATGTAGCCGGACAGCAGGCCGCAGGTCAGCTCAACCAGCGGATAACGTTTACTGATGGGCGCTTTACAGCTCGAACACTTGCCGCCCAGGAACAGGTAGCTGAATACCGGCAGGTTTTCCCATGGCCGGATTTGGTGTGCGCAATGCGGGCAGCGTGAGTGCGGCAGGACCAGGTTGAAGGTTTCGCTTGCAGGCTCGGCAGGCAACTTGAGCATTTCCCGGGATTGAGCCTGCCAGTCGCGCTCCATCATGATCGGCAGGCGATAGATCAGCACATTGAGAAAGCTGCCGACCAGTAAACCGAGAATCAGTGCAGATAAAACAAAGGCCAGCGGTGAGCTGGCCAGGAAATCAACAAGTGACATAGTCAGACAACACTTCCGAGTTTGAAAATAGGCAGGTACATGGCAATCACCAGACCGCCGACGATGACGCCAAGGATGGCCATGATCATCGGCTCCATCATGCTGGTCAGGTTATCGACCATATTGTCGACTTCATCTTCGTAATAGGTTGCGACCTTGTCGAGCATGGAGTCCAGTGCGCCTGACTCTTCGCCGATGGCCGTCATCTGAATGGCGAGGCTGGGGAACACACCGGTGGAACGCATGGAAAAGTTAAGCTGCATACCGGTAGAAACGTCTTGTTTGACCTTGTTCACTGCATTGCGGAACACCACGTTACCGGTTGCGCCCGCTACTGAGTCCAGCGCTTCGACCAGCGGCACGCCTGCGGCAAAGGTGGTGGACAGCGTACGGGCAAAGCGTGCAACTGATGACTTATAAATCAGTGGGCCAATCACCGGTACTTTCAACAAGCCGCGGTCCACGCTGTCGCGAAAATTTTGAGAGCCTTTGTAGCTGCGTCGGAACAGGAAAATACTGACGAACATCGCCCCTAGAATGATGAGCCACCAATCCTGCACGAGCTTCGACAGGCCGATCACCATCAGGGTGAACGCCGGTAGCTCAGCACCAAAACCGGCAAAGATGTCCTGAAACTTGGGCACCACGTAAAGCAGCATGATCCCGGAAACCACAAACGCCATGATCATCACCATGATCGGGTAGGTCATAGCCTTTTTGATCTTCGCTTTGAGTGCTTCGGTTTTTTCCTTGTAGGTCGCCACTCGATCAAGCAAGGCTTCCAGCGCACCGGCCTGTTCACCGGCGTCCACCAGGTTGCAGTACAGATCGTCGAAGTATTGCGGCTTCTGCCGGAGCGCGAAGGCGAAGCTGTTACCCGCTGCGACTTCGCTTTTCACTTCTTCGATCAGCTTGCGCATGTTCGGGTTTTCCGAGCCTTCAGCAATGATGTCGAAGGACTGCAGCAGCGGCACACCGGCTTTCATCATGGTTGCCATCTGTCGCGAGAAAAACGCGATATCCAGCGGCTTGATCTTCTTCCCGGAGCCAAACAGCGACACTGGTTTCTTGCGCACTTTGGTGGGGCTGATGCCTTGTTTGCGCAACTGCGCCTTGATCAACGCTGGATTGTGACCGGTGAGCTCGCCGGTTATCTTGGCGCCTTTCTTGTCCGTGCCTTCCCACGTGAAAACGATGGCTTTTGCTGCTTTGCTGGCCATGATCAGTCCTTGGTCACGCGGTTGACTTCTTCAAGGCTGGTGACGCCCTGCATCGCTTTGATCAGGCCCGATGTACGCAGGTCATTGAAGCCGTCCTTGCGCATTTGTACGGAGATATCCAGCGAGTTGCCTTCTTCCATGATGATTCGCTCCAGAGCCGGGGTCTTCTTGACCACCTCGTAAATCCCCACGCGGCCTTTATAACCGCCATTGCACTGATCGCAGCCGACCGCTGTATAAATCTTGAACGTGCCGACCTGATCTTCCGGAAAGCCTTCCTTGATCAGGGTTTCTCTGGGAATGTCTGCTTCTTTCTTGCAATGCGGACACAGCTTGCGCGCCAGACGCTGGGCAATGATCAGGTTGATGGCGGTGGCAATATTGAACGCGGCCACGCCCATGTGGTGCAAACGGGTCAGTGTTTCTGCGGCGCTGTTGGTGTGCAGCGTGGAGAGCACCATGTGGCCGGTTTGCGAAGCCTTGATGGCGATTTCAGCCGTTTCCAGGTCACGAATCTCACCGACCATAATCACGTCAGGATCCTGACGCAGGAAGGCGCGAAGTGCCTGCGAGAAGTCCATTCCTTGACGCGGGTTGACGTTGACCTGATTCACGCCTTCCAGGTTGATTTCAACCGGATCTTCAGCCGTTGAAATATTGATGTCCACGGTATTGAGAATGTTCAGGCCGGTGTACAGCGACACGGTTTTACCCGAGCCGGTGGGGCCGGTGACCAGAATCATGCCTTGCGGCTGTTTCAGCGCCTCCAGATACAGGGCTTTCTGTTCAGGCTCATAGCCCAACGCGTCGATGCCCATTTTGGCCGTGGTCGGGTCGAGCAGACGCATGACGATTTTTTCGCCCCACAGCGTCGGCAGGGTGTTCATCCGGAAATCGATGGCCTTGGTTTTCGAAATGCGCAGTTTGACCCGGCCGTCCTGAGGCTTGCGGCGCTCGGAAATGTCCAGGCTGGCCATGACTTTCAGGCGTGCGGCGATGCGGCTTGCCAGGTGGATAGGCGGTTTGGCCACTTCGTGCAGGATGCCGTCGGTACGCAGCCGGACCCGGAAGGTCTTTTCGTAGGGTTCGAAGTGCAGGTCGGACGAGCCAAGGCGAATGGCGTCCAGCAGCATCTTGTTGACGAAGCGCACCACCGGAGCGTCGTCTGCATCGTCTTGGCCGAGAGAAGTTTCCTTGGCCTCGCTGCCCGATACGATTTCCAGGCTGAGATCGACATCGCCCAGATCACCTAACGACGAATGGCTGTCGAAAAACTTTTCGATGGCGTCGGTGAGCTTGTCGTCCTCCACCAGAATCGCTTCGATGGCCAGGCCGGTGCTGAACTGCAGATCGTTGATAGCCTGCTGGTTGGCTGGATCGGATATGCCGACGTACAGCTTGTTGGCGCGTTTCCACAGGGGCAGGACATGGTGTTGGCGGATGAGCTTTTCGCTCACCAACCCCTTGGGTTGTTCTTCTTTATTAAGGCTGTTGAGGTCCAGAAACGGCAAACCGAAATGGTCCGACGACATCTCCGCCAGGACCAGTGCTTTGACCAGGCGGTTTTGTACCAGATAACTGATCAGCGAAACCTTGTCGCGCCGGGCCTGTTGATAAGCCTGTTGCGCCGCTTTTTCAGTCAGAAGTTCGGCAACTACCAATTGCTTGGCCAAACCGGTCAGAACAACGTCACTCATAAAACCACCAAACCCATACAGTATCTGGTTTATAGCCTAGTCAGGCGGCGCTGCCAATGATGCATGGCAAGGTGACCAAAATTGTCAGTTAGTGATCCTGTCGGGACACACAATTGCGCAGCCAATCAAAGGATTAGCAATAAAGGAGGATTGAACAAGGCTTGGCATGACCTATGCTTTGGCACAGGCAAGCAACACCTTATTGACGCACCGGAGCAGTACCCATGAAAGCACAAAAAGGTTTTACGTTGATCGAGTTGATGATCGTAGTAGCGATCGTCGGTATTTTGGCTGCTGTGGCGATTCCGTCGTATCAGAACTACACCCGTAAGGCGGCATATTCGGAAGTGCTTACGGCCATGGCGGCTATAAAAACCGGTATGGGCGTCTGCTTGTCACAGGCCGCTGCGCTTGCCGACTGCGATACCGCTGCTGAAATCGGTGTAACTTTGCCTCCTGTTTCAACTACGGGTGCTGTGAACAACATAGCGATCGGAGCCGGCACTATCACCGCAACTCCTAACGCCTATAAAGGTATTGCAGCTGCCGATTCGTGCGTACTCACAGCTCCTTTGCCTGTTGCTGGCGCGCCTTTGGTATGGACATACTCGGGTAACTGCGTAACCAACGGCTACGTTCGTAACTAAACCGCTTAATGTCTTAGCCAGTGCTTCTAGTGCTTGTTTATTGTATTGCAGGCACTAGCCTTACCTGACTAGCCGAAATAGCTCAGCCCGGTAGAGCAGCGCACTCGTAACGCGAAGGTCGCAGGTTCGATTCCTGTTTTCGGCACCGCAGACCTAAAAAAGCCCGATCCATATGGATCGGGCTTTTTCGTTTGGATTGCCTCGTTAATGCGTAATGCCCTTTAACAGGCTGAATCCAGACTTAGGTTTCTGACACCCCTCAGTCGCGCTGCCAACCCAAGGCCCTGTAGGAGTGAGCTTGCTCGCGATGGCGTCCTGTCTGACAGTGGTTTACTGAATGACTCACCGCTATCGCGAGCAAGCTCACTCCTACAGGATTCGTGTTTGCTGCGTGACAGCGCGGCTGCTCCTACAGGGGCTTTTGTCATTGGGGCAGTCAGTTACTACCTCAAAGACTCAACCGCATCGACAGATCCACCGCCTTCACGTCCTTGGTCATTGCCCCAATCGAGATGTAGTCCACGCCGGTTTCTGCGATCACCAGCAGGGTGTCGTCGTTAATGCCGCCACTGGCCTCCAGCTTTGCCCGGCCTGCGTTGAGGCGGACGGCTTCGCGCATGTCGTCGAGGCTGAGTTCGTCGAGCATGACGATGTCAGCCCCGGCATCCAACGCTTCGCGCAGCTCATCGAGACTTTCCACTTCGATTTCCACCGGCTTTCCCGGGGCGATCTTGTGCGCCGCGGCAATGGCCTGAGCGATCCCGCCGCAGGCCGCGATGTGGTTTTCCTTGATCAGAAAGGCATCGAACAACCCGATGCGGTGGTTATGGCAGCCGCCGCAGGTCACGGCATATTTCTGTGCGAAGCGCAGGCCCGGCAGGGTCTTGCGGGTGTCCAGCAATTTGACCTGAGTATTGGCGACCATGTCGGCGTAATGCCGGGCCTTGGTTGCCACTCCTGACAGCATCTGCAGAAAGTTGAGCGCGCTGCGCTCGCCGGTCAGCAACGAACGCGCCGGACCTTCGAGATGGAACAGCGCCTGGTTGGGCTGCACCTGTTCACCGTCCACCACCTGCCAGTGCACAGCAACCCGTGGATCCAGTTGGCGAAATACCGCATCAACCCAGGCCGTTCCGGCAATCACCGCTGCGTCTCTGGAGATAACCGTGGCTTTGGCAAGGCGTTCGGCAGGGATCAACTGAGCGGTGATGTCGCCACTGCCGACGTCTTCCAGCAACGCACGGCGCACGTTGGCTTCTATTTCGGCGGTGAGGGTGGCGAGTTGTAAATTCGGCATAGCGGACTCCATTTCAGGTCGCCCGAGTATAAGGCAGGTTGCCCACTGAACTCACGGTACCCCATCTATATCGGGCCTTTGCCAGTCCCCAAACGAATGACAGTTGGTCGGTTTTTTACAATTCGTTGCGATGGATTGCATTTTTTGCGGTCTATTCCTGCACGCGTCAATCCGCTAGCCGGAGACGAAATGTAAAGAACAAGACTTCTCTGGCAGATCGGATATATTTTGAAAGATGATACGACTTGTATTTGACGTCACGCTTTTGACGTCTAGCGGGATGAATTGGGGGATCGCTTCACAGGCACGGGATCAAGCCCTGCTTGTGATGAGGTCGATGACGCTGTCTGGCAGGTGGCTTGATGCAAAACGACGAGAATGTTGTGCCGTTAACTAAAGCAAATCCCGACCAGGCGGTTCATTCGCCCCTCGCGCGCCTGCCTGTAGTTTTGCTGCAGGTTCGTGACAAAGCTGCCCAGCAGCTCAAGGACGCCTTGCAGGAGTTGTTCGATAATGCGGACGACACGCTATTTGAAATGGCGGACCGTGCGCAAAGCAATTCCGAGCAGAACATCTTTTTCGAAGCGATGCGTGACCTGCGCCTCAAGCGTAAAAGCATCGAGCGAGCATTTCTCGACAAGTTCTACGAAGCTTTTCTACGCCTTGGGCAATATCAAGTGTCCGAGCCGGTTATCGCTACCCCGGTGTCATTCGACAAGCTGTCACTGGTGCACAACGATGATCTGGAAAAGACCGTTGCTGTCGACGCCATGGTGACCAAGGTCCTGAGCCGTGACGGCACCGCCCTTGCGCAACTGACGACCCGCCTTAACCAGCTCGTCACTCAGCCCCTGACCAACGAAGCCAACCCTATGGGGCCGGCGATGTTGTGTGATTATTTCCTGCAGGCCGGGCGTAGCCTTGGCGTGGGGATCAAGGTCAAGCTGATTGTGCTCAAACTGTTTGAGAAGTACGTCCTGTCCGATACGGACGACCTCTACAGCGAGGCTAACCAATTGTTGATTGCGACTGGCATCTTGCCAGAGCTGAAAGCTGTTCCTGCACGTCGCTCTACTGATCGCAGCACCCGGCCAAGCCGCAGCGTCGAGCAGTTCTCTGATCCTGCTCTGGCCCAGACCGCCGACAAGCTTGATAAAGGTGTGCAGGACGTTTTTTCTGCCTTGCAGGAATTGTTGCTGCAAGTGCGTGGCAATATCGTGCCGCGCCATGAGGCCAGCGCCGAAGCCCGGCCTATCTCCAGTCAGGACCTGCTGCGCTTGTTGTCGCACATGCAGCAATACGTTCCGTCGTCGGATTTGCCGGATGATTTCGACCTGCGTAACCAGTTGGAGCAACTGCTTACGCGCGTCAGCGTGAAGAGTGGCAAGTTTCGCGTGGTGGGTGTCGGTGATGAAGATGTCATCAACCTGATCGCGATGTTGTTCGAGTTCATTCTGGATGATCGCAATCTGCCGTCTTCATTGCGTGCGCTGATTGGTCGACTGCAAATTCCGATGCTCAAGGTCGCTGTTATCGACAAGAGTTTTTTCAGTCGTGGCAGCCATCCTGCGCGGCGTCTGCTCAATGAAATTGCAGCTGCGGCGCTGGGCTGGGGTGGGCGGGACGACTATCAGCGCGATTCGCTTTACGTGCGTGTCGAGCAGATCGTACAGCGCCTGCTGAACGACTTTGTTGATGATCCGGCGATTTTCTCTGAACTGCTGGTGGATTTTCTCGCGTTTACCAGCGATGAGCGCCGCCGCAGTGAGCTGCTTGAGCAGCGTACCCGTGATGCCGAAGAAGGCCGTGCGCGTGCCGAGTTGGCTCGTCAGCGGGTGCAGCAGGAATTGAATCAGCGCTTGCTCGGCAAAGTGCTGCCTGAAGTGGTTGTGCGTTTGCTGCAGGAGGCCTGGAGCAAGGTGTTGCTGCTGACCTGCCTCAAGCATGGTGATGATTCCGTTGAGTGGCAGGCCGGGCTGGCCGCGATGGATGATCTGGTCTGGAGCGTTGAGTTGCATGAGGAGCCGGAAGCCAGGCAGCGTTTGCTGGATCTGGTGCCAGGCTTGCTCAAGGCGCTGCGCGAAGGCCTGACCAGTGCGGCGTTCGATCCGTTCGCGACCAGCGAATTCTTCAGTCAGTTGGAAGCGTTGCATGTGCAGGCGTTTCAGCACTTCTCACGCATGCAGGACGACGCCGCCAACGGCTCGCCTGACACTGCTGATGTCGAGGATGCGCAAGGACCGGCGATGATTCAGGTGGTGGAGGAGATCGTATTGATCGCCCCGGGTGGTGACCAACTGTTCAACGAACCTGCGCCGCGTTTGCCGGAAGATGATGCGGGGCTCGCGCAGGTCGACAAGCTTCGTCTGGGTGGCTGGGTGGAAATCCAGGAAGACGAAGAGCACAAGCTGCGTTGCAAGCTGGCGGCGATCGTCGAGCCAAGCGGGCGCTATGTGTTCGTCAACCGCACCGGGATGAAAGTCCTCGAGAAAACACGCATGGGGCTGGCGATGGAATTCCGTCGCGGCACCATCCGTATGCTCGACGATGCGCTGTTGTTTGACCGCGCGCTGGAGTCGGTGATGGGGAATTTGCGCAAGCTCAAGGGCGCGTAAGGCCGAGTCTCACCGTAGGACCGGCTTCAGCCGGGAGGCATCTACCCTGGCAAGGCCAAGGTGGTGAATGTGCAGGCCATCTCCCGGCTAAAGCCAGTCCTGCGGGGCTCCGTAATTCAGTCGCATATATGCATATCCAAGCGCCAGACCCTTCCTACCCAAACCTCATCCATTTACACCCTGCCTATTTTCTTCACAGCGGGCATACTTGCCCCTATCGATTTATCCGTGCAAGGAACCTTCATGCAGCTCGACTGTGCAAGCGGCTGGTGCCATGGCATCGATCATTGCCCCTCGCCCAATTTCAATGCGCGCCCCGAGGGGGAAATCTCTCTGTTGGTGATTCACAACATCAGCCTGCCCCCTGCGCAGTTCAAGACCGGCAAAGTGCAGGCGTTTTTTCAGAATCAACTGGATGTCACCGAGCACCCCTACTTTGAGGGGATTGCAGATCTGCGTGTGTCGGCGCATTTTCTGATTGAGCGTGATGGAGAAGTGACGCAGTTCGTCTCCTGTCTGGACCGCGCCTGGCATGCGGGCGTTTCGAATTTTGAAGGGCGGGAAACCTGCAATGACTTTTCCGTCGGTATCGAGCTTGAAGGCACCGACGAGCAACCGTTCACCGACGCTCAGTATGCAGCCCTGATCGATCTGACTCGTCAGTTACAGTCTGCGTATCCGGCAATCAACAGCGCACGGATCTGTGGCCATAGCGATATTGCGCCGGGTCGCAAGACTGACCCAGGCCCCTTTTTTGACTGGTCGCGTTTCAAGGCGGCCTTGCAGGCTTGAAGTGAGGGACAGGTAAATGAGTTTTCTGGTGTTACTGCTGGCGGTCTTGATCGAGAAGTTTTCAGCTCTGCGTGAGCGCGTTCAGCGTGATGGGACATGGCTGGCCGAGCTGGCCCGGCTTGAGGCCAGCCCACGCATGGCGTCACATCCCTGGTTGATTCTCGAACTGAGCGTATTGCTGCCGGTGTTGCTGGTGGCGTTGATTCTGGTTGTACTGGGTTCGGTCGCCAATGGCTGGCTGGCGCTGCCCGTGCATTTGCTTGTGTTGATCTACAGCCTGGGGCGTGGCGATCTGATTGCTGCGCTCGGGCCGTTCCGGGACGCTTGCCGACGTGGTGATGCGCAGGCGGCGGTTCACGTCGCCGAGCGCGACATGGGCGTGCTGGCCGATAACAGTGAAGAGTTGCTCAAAGGCGTGCAGGGCCATTTGTTGTGGCAGGCCTATCAAAGCTTCTTCGCGGTGATTTTCTGGTATTTCCTGCTGGGCCCTGTCGCGGCGCTTGCTTACCGTCTGCTGGCACTGGCCGCCGAGAATGCGAAAACGCCAGGAGTGGCAGAAAATGCCGCGCAACTGCGCCACGCATTCGACTGGATTCCAGTGCGGTTGCTGGCCGCGAGCTTTGCGCTGGTGGGCAACTTCGTGGCGGTCAGCCGGGTCATGCTGCACGAGTTGCTCAACTGGGACATCAGCGCTGCGCAACTGATTGCCAAAGTCGGTTGCGTGGCTGGTGAAGTTCCCGCTCCGGTGGTCGGTGCCGAAGGCGTCAACAGCCTTGATGTGCTCTGGGAGCTACTGATCCGCGCCGCGATCGTCTGGTACGCCGGGTTTGCGTTGTGGACGTTGTTGGTTTGAGGGGGTATTTGTCGACGGGCTCAAATCTGTGGGAGCGAATTCATACGCGAAGAGGCCGGATCATCCGCTGATAATTCGTCGCCTGAAATATCGCATTCGCGAATGAATTCGCTCTCATCAAACAACATGCAACCTACTGGATTGATGTGCATTCTTT
>NZ_LOHG01000003.1:95273-150861 GCF_022790535.1 Pseudomonas maioricensis | reverse complement strand
TCGGCAGCTCCTACAGTACCTATGTTTGCTGCGCTATAGGGCGGGGTCAGGTCAATACCACCCAAACAACTCACACGCATTGCGGGTACTCGCCTCCGCCAACTGCTCAGGCGTAATGCCCATCAAGCCCGCCAGCGCCGCGCAGATATCCGGCAAATGCTCCGGGCTGTTGCGTTGGCCGGGGTACATGGCCGGTGCCATGTCCGGGGAGTCGGTTTCCAGCACGATGCTGTTCAGCGGCAGCTCGGCAATCACCCGGTGCATGCGCAGCGCCTGGGGCCATGTCGCTGCGCCGCCCAGGCCCAGTTTGAAGCCCAGCTTGATGTATTCACGCGCCTCTTCACGGCTGCCCGCAAACGCATGAATGATCCCGCTGCGTTTGAGTTTGAAACGTTTGAGGGTGGCAATCACATCGGCATGGCTGCGGCGAACATGCAGCAGCGCGGGCAGATTGAAGTCCGCAGCCAACTGTAGCTGGGCGTCGAAAACCTGCTGCTGACGCTGACGATCCAGCGTTTCAACATAGTAATCCAGGCCAATTTCCCCGACTGCACATAGCTGTGGATGGCCTTGCAGGCGGGTCAGCCAGTCAGCCAAGTGATCAAGGTGTTGCGGCTGGTGTTCATCGATGTACACCGGATGCAGGCCAAACGCAGCGTGCAGGGCCGGGTTGTCCAGGGTGAGGTCCCACACGCGCTGCCAGTTACGCTCATACACGCCCAGCACCACCATGCGTTCGACGCCCAGCGCGCGGCAGTTGGCGAGAACTGCTGCGCGATCAGCAGCGAAATCGTCGAAGTCCAGGTGAGTGTGGGTGTCGATGAGCTTCACATTCAGGCCTCGTGAATGCGTTGTTTGAAGGTCCGCACAATGGCGTGGACGCCAGGCTCGTATTGGTTTTTCTCGATGGCGGCCAATGCCAGATCCAGCGCTGCGGTGGCGATCAGTTGGTGTTGCTGTGCCATCGCGTTGACGGGCAACGGCAGGAAATCCAGCAATTGCGTGTCACCGAAGGTCCCCAGATGAAACTGGTCGGGATTGACTGCGCGGCGTTGCAGTACATCGAAAACACCCTGCAATAGCACGTAGGAGGTGGTCACCAGGGCATCCGGGAAATAACCGAGGCGGTCAAAAATATCCTGCATCAATTGCTGACCACATTGCCTGCTGAATGCTTCGCCATGCTCGACAATCACTGAGCCTTCAAAACCAAGCAGCGCATCTTCAAAGCCGCTCGCACGTGCGCGGCTGATGCTCAGCTCCGGACGGGCACCGATCAGGGCGATGTGCCTTGGCCGCGTTTGTAGCAGGCTACGGGTTAATTGCAGGCTGGCGTCATGGTCGTCGCTGACCACCGAGCAGAAGTGTTCGGCGTCCATTTCCCGGTCGATGGCAATGACCGGCAAACCTTTGCTTTGCAATTCCCGATAGCTGTCATCGCTGGCGGGCAGGCAACTGGCAACGAACAATGCGTCGCAGCGCCGGGCCCGAAACAGTTGCAGCAGTTGCAGTTCGCTGATGGGGTCATCATCGGAGCTGGCGATTAGCAACTGATAGCCATGAGCCCGGGCGCCTTGCTCAAGAAGTTTGGCGATCCGCGCATAACTGGGGTTTTCCAGGTCGGGCAGAATGAACCCCAGCGTCCGGGTATGGCGGCTACGCAAACCCGCCGCCTGCGGATTGGGGCGGAACCCGTGCTCTTCGACCACAGCCTGAACGCGCTCGACGGTGGCGTTACTGATGCGCTGTTGTTCGGCCTTTCCGTTGATCACGTAACTGGCCGTGGTGACGGACACTCCCGCCAGACGTGCAATATCACTGAGCTTCACTCGTGATTCCTTTTGTTATTGATGCCTCATCAGAGAGAAGCGATTTTCACCGAAAGTGGCTGATCTGCACAGCAGACCATGGTCCACCCCAATGTTCTCAGGTTTATTTGCGTTTGCCGGGCAACATTGGACCGAGTGCTCTTCAACCGGTGGAGATAATCGAGTAACGTGCCGAGCAATTAGATTAAACGTTTCAGCAACTATTTTCGTTGCTGTTGTCATAGGCATACCTTTGATCGTTTATCTGTTTCATCACCTAAGCTGTCGATCAGTCCATGATCGTTCTTAAAACAAGAATCAGGCGCGTGCCCGCGCTGTACAGGAGACAGGCATGCTCGAGCTCACTGTTGAGCAAATATCCATGGCCCAGACGGCTGTGGATAAGTCCGCCGCTTTGCAACTGCTTGCCGACTTGCTGGTGACCGATGGTCTGGTTGCCGACGGCTATCTGACGGGTCTGCAGAACCGTGAAAAACAAGGTTCGACTTTTCTTGGGCAGGGCATTGCAATCCCTCACGGCACACCGGAAACACGTGACCAGGTGTTCGCCACGGGCGTACGCCTGATTCAGTTTCCCGACGGGGTGGATTGGGGTGATGGCCACATGGTGTATCTGGCCATTGGTATTGCTGCCAAATCCGACGAGCATTTGCGCCTTCTGCAACTCTTGACCCGCGCTTTGGGCGAAACCGATCTGGGTGAAGCGCTGCGCCAGGCTGATAGCCCTGAAGCGCTGCTCAAACTGCTGCAAGGCGCGCCGCAAGAGCTGGCCCTTGATAGCCAGATGATCAGCCTGGGTGTTTCTGCCGACGATTTTGAAGAACTGGTCTGGCGGGGCGCGCGTTTGCTGCGCAAGGCCGACTGCGTCAATAACGGTTTCGCTGCGGTGCTCCAGCAAGTGGAAGCCCTGTCGTTGGGCGATGGCTTGTGGTGGTTGCACAGCGAACAAACTGTCAAACGTCCAGGCCTGGCGTTTGTCACGCCTGATAAACCGATCCGTTACCTGGGGCAGCCGCTCACCGGGTTGTTCTGTCTCGCCAGTCTGGGGGAAGCGCATCAGGCGTTGCTTGAGCGTTTGTGCTCCCTGTTGATTGAGGGGCGGGGTCACGAACTGGGGCACGCCACCAGCAACCGCGCGGTGCTTGAAGCGCTGGGCGGTGAAGTGCCTGCCGAGTGGCCGACCCAACACGTGACCCTGGCCAATGCCCATGGTCTGCACGCTCGCCCGGCGAAGATCCTTGCGCAGTTGGCCAAGGAGTTTGAAGGCGATATCCGCGTTCGCGTCCTGGATACTGGCGAAAGCGCTGTTTCCGCCAAGAGTTTAAGCAAGCTGTTGAGTCTGGGCGCACGCCGTGGCCAGGTGCTGGAGTTCATCGCCGAGCCCAGTGTTGCAGCTGATGCGTTGCCCGCCTTGCTGGCCGCTGTCGAGCAAGGCCTTGGTGAAGACGTTGAGCCGCTGCCGACCGCCACATCGCCGACGCCGGTAGCCGCGATCGTCCCTAAGGAAACCCTGGCTCCCGCAGATGGCAGCCAGATCGCTGCAGTTCCGGCATCTCCTGGCATCGCCATTGGCCCCGCGCACATTCAGGTGCTGCAAGCCTTCGATTACCCGATGCAGGGCGAATCGGCTGCCATTGAACGCGAGCGTCTGGAGAAGGCACTTGCTGAAGTCCGTCAGGACATTCAGGGCCTCATTCAACGCAGCAAAGCCAAAGCGATCCGCGAAATTTTTATCACTCACGTCGAAATGCTCGACGATCCTGAACTGGTTAACGAAGTCATCTTGCGTCTGAGGCAGGGCGAAAGCGCTGCTGCCGCCTGGAACAACGTGATCGACAGCGCCGCGCGTCAGCAGGAACAACTGCAGGACGCACTGCTGGCAGAACGCGCCGCTGATTTGCGTGATGTCGGTCGTCGAGTGCTGGCGCAGATTTGTGGCATTGAAACCCTGGTTGCCCCGGACGAGCCCTACATTCTGGTGATGGATGAGGTCGGCCCGTCCGATGTCGCCCGGCTGGACCCGGTGCAAGTCGCAGGCATTCTCACTGCTCGCGGTGGCGCTACTGCACACAGCGCAATTGTTGCCCGTGCATTGGGTATTCCGGCGTTGGTGGGCGCGGGTGACGGCGTGCTGTTGCTCAAGCCTGGCACGCTGTTGCTGCTCGATGGCCAGAAGGGCCGTTTGACTGTCGCGCCAGACACCGAGACCTTGCAGCGCGCTGCTCAGGATCGTGACAACCGCGAGCAGCGTCTGCAAGCCGCTGCAGCAAAACGTATGGAGCCTGCAATCACCCTGGACGGCCATGCCGTTGAAGTCTTCGCCAATATCGGCGACAGCGCCGGTACGCCTGCGGCCGTAGAGCAAGGTGCGGAAGGCGTCGGCCTGTTGCGCACCGAATTGTTGTTCATGGCGCATTCCCAGGCGCCGGATGAAGCGACTCAGGAAGCCGAATACCGCCGCGTGCTGGACGACCTGCAAGGGCGTCCGTTGGTGGTTCGTACGCTGGACGTAGGCGGCGATAAACCGCTGCCTTACTGGCCAATCGATAAAGAAGAAAACCCGTTTCTCGGCGTACGCGGCATCCGTCTGACCCTGCAACGTCCGCAGGTCATGGAGAGCCAGTTGCGTGCCCTGCTGCGCGCCGCTGACAATCGTCCGCTGCGCATCATGTTCCCGATGGTTGGCACTGTTGAAGAGTGGCGTCAGGCGCGGGACATGACCCTGCGTCTGCGTGAAGAGATTCCGGTCGCAGACTTGCAGATCGGCATCATGATCGAAGTCCCCTCGGCCGCTTTGCTTGCGCCAGTCCTGGCAAAAGAAGTGGACTTCTTCAGCGTCGGTACCAACGACCTGACTCAATACACGCTGGCCATCGACCGTGGCCACCCGACGTTGTCGGCTCAGGCTGACGGTCTGCATCCGGCGGTGTTGCAACTGATTGATATGACCGTGCGCGCGGCCCATGCCAATGGCAAGTGGGTCGGCATCTGCGGTGAGCTGGCGGCAGATCCGCTGGCGGTCCCTGTACTGGTGGGCCTGGGCGTCGACGAACTGAGCGTTTCGGCGCGCAGCATCGGTGAGGTCAAAGCCTGTGTGCGCGAACTGAATTTGAGTACGGCAAAGCAACTGGCGCAAAACGCGCTGACGGTAGGCAGTGCCGCCGAAGTGCGTGCCCTTGTGGAGGCTCTGTAATGGCCAAGATTCTGACCCTGACCATGAACCCGGCGATGGACCTGACTGTACAGTTGGGGCCGTTGCAACTGGGCCAGGTCAATCGCAGTGAAGCCATGCTCAGCCACGCGGCGGGCAAAGGTCTGAACGTCGCTCAGGTGCTCGCGGATCTGGGGCATGAGCTTACCGTCGCCGGTTTTCTGGGTGTCGATAATCAGCAGCCTTTTGAAGCTCTTTTCACGCGTCGAGGCTTTGTTGACGAGTTTGTTCGCGTGCCGGGCGAGACTCGCAGCAACATCAAGCTGGCGGAGCAGAGCGGACGTATCACCGACCTGAATGGCCCCGGCCCGATGGTGAGCGAAGATGCGCAGCAGGCTTTGTTTGCCCGTGTCGAGCAGATCGCAACGCAGTTTGATGCGGTCGTGGTTGCGGGCAGCTTGCCGCGCGGTGTCAGCCCGGAATGGCTGCACAAGCTGCTGGTGCGCCTGAAAGATCTGGGCCTAAAAGTCGTGCTGGACACCAGTGGTCTGGCTTTGCGTGCCGGTCTTGCGGCTGGGCCGTGGCTGATCAAACCCAATACCGAAGAGCTGGCTGACGCACTCGATGCGCCGATCATTTCGATCGCTGCTCAGGCCGAAGCTGCAGCAAGCCTGCATGCCCGTGGGATTGAGCATGTGGTGATTTCGCAGGGCTCCGAGGGTGTGCACTGGTTCTGCGCGGATAGCGCATTGCAGTCATTGCCGCCGAAAGTGACCGTGGCAAGCACGGTGGGCGCCGGAGATTCGTTGCTCGCGGGCATGGTGCACGGTTTGCTCAGTGGCCATTCAGCACAACAGACGTTGCGTACTGCGACGGCCATTGCGGCCATGGCGGTGACTCAGATCGGGTTTGGTATCACCGACAACGCAACGCTCAAAAAGCTTGAAGGCGGCGTGAACGTTCGCACTTTGTCGGAAAGATAAAGGAACCGGCCACTGCATGGTCGATGCAGGAGCTGCCGGACGCTGCGATCAGGTGTGTCAGACACGCCGCTTTCGCAGCCTTCGGCAGCTCCTACAGAATGCATTCCAATCAACTTGGTTATGCGCTGTTTAATAAGAGAGGCCAGGTAATGAAATTAGCCATTGTGACAGCCTGCCCAAATGGCAAGGTCAGCAGCGTTCTCAGTGCGAGGCTGCTGGATGCTGCCGCCCAGCGTATGGGCTGGAGCACCTGTGTCGAGGTCTTTGATCCACGCAATCCGACGCAGCTTCTGTCCGCCCAGGAAGTCGCCGACGCGGACTGGATTCTGGTGGTCAACACTGGTGAAGTGGATCTTTCCCGCTTCGTCGGCAAGCGTCTGTTTCAGGACTCTCCGGCCCACGCGCTGCAAGACGTGGACGGTTTTCTGCACCGGGCTGCCGAACAGGCCCAAGTCTACGCAGCGCCTGCCACGACAGCGTCGCCCGCGGCGGTTTCTGGCAGCGTGCCGCGTATTGTCGCGGTCACCGCCTGCCCAACGGGCGTAGCGCATACGTTCATGGCTGCCGAGGCCATCCAGCAAGCCGCGAAGCGTCTGGGCTATGAGCTTCAGGTTGAAACTCAAGGCTCGGTGGGCGCGCGCAATCCGCTGAGCGCCAAGGCGATTGCCGACGCTGATGTGGTATTGCTGGCGGCCGACATCGAAGTGGCCACCGAGCGATTTGCGGGCAAGCGTATTTACCGCTGCGGCACCGGGATCGCGCTCAAGCAGTCCGATGCGACACTGAAAAAAGCCTTGGCCGAGGCCGAGGTGGAGTCTTCCGGCAGCACGTCGAAGGCACCCGCCAGGCAGGAAAAGACCGGCGTTTACAAACATTTGCTGACCGGCGTGTCGTACATGCTGCCGATGGTGGTGGCGGGCGGCCTGTTGATCGCATTGTCATTTGTGTTCGGTATTGAGGCGTTCAAGGAACCCGGAACGCTGGCTGCGGTGCTGAAACAGGTGGGCGATGCGGCCTTTACGTTGATGGTCCCCTTGCTGGCTGGCTATATCGCCTATTCCATCGCTGACCGTCCGGGGCTGGCCCCGGGCATGATTGGTGGTCTGTTAGCGAGCACGCTCGGAGCAGGCTTCATCGGCGGGATCGCAGCGGGTTTCATTGCGGGCTACAGTGCCTGGGCAATCAATCGTTATGTTCGTTTGCCTGCTAGCGTAGAGGCGCTCAAGCCGATTTTGATCATTCCTCTGTTGGCTAGCCTGATCACCGGGTTGCTGATGATTTACGCGGTGGGCAAACCCGTCGCTGGGTTGCTGGAAAGCCTCACACTGTTCCTCAACAGCATGGGCACCACTAACGCCATTCTGTTGGGTGTAGTGCTCGGTGCGATGATGTGTGTCGATCTGGGTGGGCCGATCAACAAAGCGTCCTATGCGTTTTCTGTCGGATTGCTGGCATCCCAGAGCTATGCGCCGATGGCCGCAGCCATGGCCGCCGGGATGGTGCCACCGATTGGTATGGGCATCGCCAGCTTCATCGCCCGGCGCAAGTTTGCCCAGAGTGAGCGGGAGGCGGGCAAGGCCGCGTTTGTGTTGGGGCTGTGCTTTATCTCCGAGGGTGCTATTCCGTTTGCAGCAAAAGATCCGTTGCGGGTCATCCCGGCCAGCATTGCCGGTGGTGCGCTGACCGGTGCTTTGTCCATGTACTTTGGCTGCAAGCTGATGGCGCCCCACGGTGGCTTGTTCGTGATGTT
The DNA here is from genome assembly GCF_022790535.1 of Pseudomonas maioricensis. GTDB lineage: Bacteria > Pseudomonadota > Gammaproteobacteria > Pseudomonadales > Pseudomonadaceae > Aquipseudomonas > Aquipseudomonas maioricensis. Next base: position 143,148 of record NZ_LOHG01000003.1, on the reverse strand, counting down.
GATCCCTAACGCAATGAATCATGCGCTGTTGTATCTGTTCGCGATTGTTGCGGGCAGTGTGGTGACGGGGGTTGTATACGCAGTGCTTAAACGTCCGGAAGTGGTTGAGATGGAGGTTGCGCCAGCGCAGGCGTGATTTACACTTTGCCCTGATAATGCGATGTCCCGATAGGAGCGAACTTGTTCGCGAGGCGATTGGACAGGCTCACAGCCTCTCGCCAACAAGTTGGCTCCTACCGGTTCACTGTTGGCCCCACTGTCATATTTTCCCCATCTTGCACTGCTAGCGTTCCCCTTTACTTTCCACAAGGGGACCCTCCATGACTCAGTTCGACCCTACGCGACGTCGCATTATTCAGGCTGCTGGAGCAGGCCTGCTTTTGCCTGGTCTGGCTCCGGCCGTTATCGCTTCAGTGCAGGATCGACCGAAAATCACTGACGGTGTGCAGTCCGGTGATGTACTCGGTGATCGGGCGATGGTCTGGAGCCGAAGCGATCGGCCGGCGCGCATGGTGGTTGAGTGGGACACGCGCAGCATGTTCACCAATCCGCGTCGTGTGGTTTCGGCCCTGGCAGATCAGCGTACAGACTTCACCGCGCGAGTCGAGTTGAGCGGATTGCCAGCCGATCAGGCGATTTTTTACCGTGTGCAATTTGAAGACGCCCAGTCCGGTGTGACCAGCGAGCCCTGGTTCGGCCATCTGCGTAGCGTGCCGCAGCAACGCCGTAACCTGAGATTTGTCTGGAGTGGCGACACGGTGGGTCAGGGCTTCGGCATCAACCCGGACGTGGGTGGCATGCGAATCTATGAGGCGATGCGTTTGCGTCTGCCGGATTTCTTTATTCACAGTGGCGACACGATTTACGCCGACGGCCCTGTTCCGGCACAAATCGTCACGGAAGGCGGGCGTATCTGGCGCAACATCACCACTGAGGCCAAGAGCAAAGTTGCGGAAACCCTGGACGAGTATCGCGGCGCATATCGCTACAACCTGATGGATGACAACTTGCGCCGCTTCAATGCCGAAGTGCCGCAGATCTGGCAGTGGGACGATCACGAAGTGACCAACAACTGGTCGCCGAGCAAACAGCTGGATGATCGTTACAAGGTCAAGGACATACAGTTACTGGCCTCGCGTGGCCGCCAGGCCTTTCTCGAATACGCACCGATGCGTCTGCAGGAGGCGGATAACGGCGGGCGTATCTACCGCAAAATGAGTTACGGGCCGATGCTCGATGTGTTCGTGCTGGACATGCGCAGCTACCGCGATGGCAACGACTCCAACCTGGCGGATAAACCTGGCCCTACCACGGCTTTCCTGGGGCGTACGCAACTGGACTGGCTCAAAAGCGGGCTGAAGAATTCAACCGCGCAATGGAAGGTGATCGCTGCCGACATGCCAATTGGTCTGGGCGTTCCTGATGGCGAAGTCAGCCCGGGTGTGGCGCGCTGGGAAGCCATCGCCAATGGCAAAGATGGCCCGGCAGCCGGTCGTGAACTCGAAGTTGCCGAGCTGTTGACGTATCTACGCGCCCAAAAAATCCGCGACTGCGTATGGCTGACCGCCGATGTGCATTACTGCGCCGCGCATCACTATCAACCTGATCGCGCCGTGTTTCAGGACTTCGACCCGTTCTGGGAGTTTGTCGCCGGACCGTTGAATGCCGGGAGCTTCGGGCCCAACCCGCTGGACAAGACCTTTGGTCCTGAACTGGTCTTCCAGAAAGCACCGCCTGCGCAAAACACCTCGCCGTTTGCCGGTTTCCAGTTTTTTGGTGAAGTGAACATCGACGGGCAAAGCTCAGAGATGACCGTGACACTGCGGGATCTGGATGGGGTCTCGGTGTTTGAGAAGAAGCTGGTGCCCGCGCGGGACGCCTAGAACCAAACAGCATCTGGATATGTAATGAAATCTTCTGTGGGAGCCAGGCTTGCCGGCGATAAGGCTGGATGCGATTCACTTTAGATCGCGCCTAGCCTTATCGCCGGCAAGCCTGGCTCCCACAGGATTTGTGTCGCACATCGACTTTTTGGCAGGCACACAATCACCGTGTATGGGTTTTGTCCGGAGCCCCTCCAGAAATTCCCTGTAACGCTATCGTCTATGCTGGCTTATCATTAGCTACCTAACGACGGGACAGGGTTCGACGAATGCTGGACATTTTCTATCAGACCCTGGCCATCACTGCGCCGGTTTTTGCCATGTTGTTCCTGGGTGTGCTGCTCAAGCGCATCAACTGGATTGATGACGGTTTCATCATGACAGCATCGAGTCTGGTGTTTAACGTGACAATGCCGGCGCTGCTGTTTCTGGGCATCATCCATGCCGATCTTCGTGAAGCGCTGCAACCGTCGCTACTGATTTTTTTCACCATCATTACCCTGGCCGGGTTCGCGTTTGCGTGGGGCTGGGCCATCTGGCGCGTACCACTGGTAGACCGTGGCGTTTTTGTTCAGGGCGCCTTTCGTGGTAACAACGGCGTGATCGGTCTGGCGCTGGCCGCCAGCATGTACGGCGATTACGGGATTTCTCTGGGGGCGATTCTCGCGGCCCTGGTCATCCTGTTCTACAACGCGCTCTCGACCATCGTGCTCGCGGTGTACAGCCCGGTGATCAAGTCTGATCCGTGGAGCCTGTTCAAAAGTGTGCTGGGCAACCCGTTGATCATCAGCATCATCGCGGCTACACCCTTCGCCTATTTCAAGATTCCACTGCCGCACTGGATCGAAACGTCGGGCAATTACCTGGCGCAAATGACCTTGCCGCTGGCCCTGATCTGTATCGGCGGCACTTTGTCTCTGAGTTCGCTGCATCAGAGCGGCAAGCTGGCAATCAGCGCGAGCATGATGAAGATGGTCACCTTGCCGGTGCTGTCTACGCTGGCAGCCTGGCTGTGTGGTTTCCGCGGAGCAGAATTGGGGATTCTATTTCTGTACTTCGCCAGCCCGACCGCCGCGTCCAGTTACGTCATGGCCCGTGCGGCCAATGGCAATCATGTGCTGGCGGCTGCGATCATCGTTATCACGACATTGGCGGCCGCAGTGACCACCAATATCGGGATTTTCATTCTGCAATGGGGTGGCTGGATCTAGTGCTGGCGACGCCATGCTCTGATGGTGCTGAACATGATCATTACGGCGAACACCGGTAGGACGAACTGGACCATCAGCCGCTCAAGCTTGTCGGCCAGTGGCATGCCGGTGGTGAATGACACGATGTGCAGCCCGTAAGCCAGATACAGGGCCAACAGCATCAACCCTTCGATACGTGTGATCCGGTAGCCCGAGTAGAACAACGGCAAGCACAGCGCCGCTACCCCGAACATCACCGGGAGGTCGAAATCCAGTGCGTTGGGTGAGACGGACAGAGGCACCGGCGCGATCAAGGCGGTGATGCCCAGCACGCCCAACAAATTGAAGAGGTTGCTGCCAATCACGTTGCCCACGGCAATATCGCGCTCGCCGCGCAATGCCGCGATCAACGAGGTGGTCAGGGCGGGAAGGGATGTGCTGACGGCAATCACCGTCAGGCCGATGACCCGCTCGGACAAGCCAAGATCCAGTGCGATGACCACTGATGCGGCCACCAGCAGATGACTGCCCAGCACCACGCACGCGATACCGCCAAACAAAGCGCCCAGGCGCAGCATGACCTGGCCCGTTTTACGGGAGTGTTCCGTGCCGCTGGATTGGCGATAGGCAAAGCGTTGCCCGGACTGACGGAATACGGTCAGCAGGTAAACCAGCAAGCCCAGCAGCAGAATCGCGCCATCCAGCGCGCCTAATACGCCGTTCCAGGAAAGGGCCAGCACCAGTGCGCTGGCTGTAATCATCAACGGGATTTCCAGGCGAACCAGTTGCCGGGTAACCCGCAGCGGGATGATCAAGGCGCACAGGCCGAGTGTAACCAGTACATTGAAAATATTGCTGCCTACCACACTGCCCACGGCGATATCGGCGCTGGAGGTGAAGGCCGCTTGCAGGCCTACCGCCATTTGCGGCGCGCTGCTGCCCAAAGCGACAAACGTCAGGCCGATGAACAGCGGCCGAACCCCAAGGGTCGTGGCGAGACTCACTGCGGCGCGTACGGAAAGTTCAGCACCGATCAGCAGCAACAGCAGGCCGCATACCCACTGAATGACGTCGGGGAGGGGCAGGGATGATAGTTCGAGAATTCGGGGCGTCCTTAGTCGCTCAGACTTTGTACGCGCACGGGCGCGGTTCCGCTGCGCACCATGCCGATCTGTTCGGCAGCCGCGCGTGATAAATCAATCAGTCGGCCACGTGTATGGGGGCCGCGATCATTGATCCGGACAATGATGCTTTTGTCGTTATCCAGGTTGGTGACTTTGACTCGCGTGCCAAAGGGGAGCTGGCGGTGGGCCGCAGTGAGCGCATTTTGGTCAAAGGGTTCGCCGCTGGCGGTACGTTTGCCGTGATGCCGGGCACCGTAGTAGGACGCATCGCCCGTTTGATCGTAGCCGCGAGCGTCAATGGTCTGATTCTGGCTGGCGCAGCCAACCAGAAAGGTAAATAGAGCTGTGGTGCCGAGAAGCCGCAGCATGGGTGCGATCCTTGAATGCCTGGACGCAGTCTGTAGGAGTGAGCTTGCTCGCGATAGCGTCAGGCCATTCGATAGATGCGTTGGATGGCATACCGAATCGCGAGCAAGCTCACTCCTACAGGTCGTTGTGACTGTTAGAGTTTTTTAAATCAACCTTCCAGTTTCTTCTTCAGCAGTTCATTGACCTGCTGCGGATTCGCTTTGCCTTTCGAAACTTTCATCGCCTGACCGACGAAGAAGCCGAACATCTTGCCGCGTTTGGCTTCATCAGCCGCGCGGTACTGTTCAACCTGCTCGGCATTGGCTGCCAGCATCTCGTCGAGCATCGACTCGATGGCGCCGCTGTCAGTCACTTGCTTCAGGCCGCGTTTGTCGATGATTTCATCGGCGCTGCCTTCGCCATTGGCCATGGCCTCAAAGACCATTTTCGCGATTTTGCCGGAAATGGTGTTGTCGGTGATGCGCTTGAGCATGCCGCCCAGTTGCTCGGCGCTGACCGGCGATTCTTCGATTTCCAGGCCTTGCTTGTTCAGCAGGCTGCCCAGTTCGACCATGACCCAGTTGGCAGCCAGTTTGGCGTCGCCACTGATACTGACCACTTGCTCGAAGTAATCGGCTTGCTCGCGGCTGGATGCCAGTACGCTGGCGTCGTAGGCTGACAGGCCAAACTGGCTCTGGAAGCGTTCGCGTTTTTGCGGCGGCAGTTCCGGCAGCGTGGCGCGGGTTTCTTCGATGAACGAGTCTTCGATCACCACCGGCAACAGGTCAGGGTCGGGGAAGTAACGGTAGTCGTTGGCTTCCTCTTTGCTGCGCATGGCGCGGGTTTCGTCTTTGTTCGGATCGTACAGGCGGGTCTGTTGAATGACCTTGCCGCCGTCTTCGATCAAATCGATCTGACGCTGAATTTCGCTGTTGATCGCTTTCTCGATGAAGCGGAACGAGTTGACGTTCTTGATCTCGCAGCGGGTGCCGAACTCGACCTGGCCTTTCGGACGGATCGAAACGTTACAGTCGCAACGCAGCGAGCCTTCCGCCATGTTGCCGTCGCAAATGCCGAGATAACGAACCAGTGCGTGCATGGCTTTGACATAAGCCACCGCTTCTTTGGCTGAACGCATGTCCGGCTCGGAAACGATTTCCAGCAGGGGGGTGCCAGCGCGGTTCAGGTCGATGCCGGTCATGCCACTGAAGTCTTCGTGCAGGCTTTTGCCTGCGTCTTCTTCAAGGTGAGCACGAGTGATGCCCACGCGTTTTACGGTGCCGTCTTCAAGGGTGATGTCCAGGTGGCCTTTGCCGACAATAGGCAGCTCCATCTGACTGATCTGATAACCCTTTGGAAGGTCCGGGTAGAAGTAGTTCTTGCGTGCGAAAACGTTGTGCTGGCCGATCTCGGCGTCTACCGCCAGGCCGAACTTGACGGCCATACGCACGGCTTCTTTATTCAAAACCGGCAAAACTCCGGGCATGCCCAGGTCAACCAGGCTCGCCTGTGTGTTGGGCTCGGAGCCAAACGCGATGGCGCTGCCGGAGAAAATCTTCGATTGGGTCGAAAGCTGGGTGTGAATCTCCAGCCCGATAACGACTTCCCATTGCATTGTGTTTTCTCCTTAGAAGCCGCTAGGCGTGCGCAGATGCCAATCGGTAACTTGCTGATACTGATGAGCGACGTTCAGCAAGCGGCCTTCCTGGAAATACGGGGCGAGCAATTGCACGCCTACCGGCAAACCGTCAGCAAAGCCTGCTGGCATGGACAAGCCCGGCAGACCCGCGAGGTTGGCGGTGATGGTGTAGAAGTCTTCCAGATATTCGGCGATCGGGTCGTTGGTCTTGGCGCCGATTTTCCAGGCCGGGTTAGGCGTGGTCGGGCCAAGGATCACGTCGACTTCGGCGAAAGCATTCATGAAATCGTTCTTGATCAGGCGACGGATTTTCTGTGCCTGCAGGTAATAAGCGTCGTAATAACCGGCTGACAGAGCATACGCGCCCACCATGATCCGACGCTGCACTTCCGGGCCAAAGCCCTCGGCACGGGAGCGTTTGTACAGATCAGTCAGGTCCTTGGGGTCGTCGCAGCGATAGCCGAAACGCACGCCGTCAAAGCGCGACAGGTTCGACGATGCTTCTGCCGGAGCGATCACGTAATAAGCCGGGATAGCGTGTTGCAGGTTTGGCAGGCTGATTTCCTTGACCACGGCACCCAGTTTTTTCAGTTCTTCGACGCTGGCCATGACCAGATCGGCAATGCGTGGATCGAGACCGGCGCTGAAATATTCTTTCGGGATACCGATGCGCAGGCCTTGCAGCGAGCCGTTGAGGCTGGCGCTGTAATCCGGCACCGGTTCGTCGATGCTGGTGGAATCCTGCGGATCGAAACCGGCCATGCCTTGCAGCAGCAGTGCGCAGTCTTCAGCCGTGCGGGCCATCGGGCCAGCCTGATCGAGGCTGGACGCATAGGCGATCATGCCCCAACGGGAAACACGCCCGTAGGTCGGTTTCAGCCCGGTCAGGTTGGTCAGTGCAGCCGGTTGGCGAATCGAGCCGCCGGTGTCGGTGCCGGTTGCAGCAGGCAGGAGGCGTGCAGCAACGGCCGCAGCCGAACCGCCGGAAGAACCGCCCGGTACGTGCTCGACATTCCACGGGTTTTTCACTGCGCCATAGTGGCTGGACTCGTTGGCAGAACCCATGGCGAATTCGTCCATGTTGGTCTTGCCCAGCGTCACAGTGCCCGCAGCAGCCAGTTTGCTGACCACAGTGGCGTCGTACGGTGCCTTGAAGTTATCAAGCATCTTCGACGCGCAACTGGTGCGGATACCTTTTGTGCAAAACAGATCCTTGTGGGCAATGGGTGCGCCCAGCAACGGATTGTTTTCACCGGCCGCGCGTCGAGCGTCAGCGGCCTGCGCCTGGGTGATCGCCAGGTCTTCGGTGAGGGTAATGAAGCTGTTGAGCTGTGGATCGAGCTGGGTAATGCGAGCCAGCAGGACACGGGTCAATTCTTCGGAAGAAAACTTTTTATCGGCGAGCCCGCGAGCGATCTCAGCCAGAGTCATTTGATGCATTGAAGGCACATTCCCTTAGTCGATGACTTTTGGAACCAGATAAAGGCCGTCTTGGACCGCTGGTGCGATGGCTTGATAAGTTTCCCGATGATTTTGTTCGGTAACCGCATCTTCGCGCAGGCGTTGGGACGCTTCGAGGGGGTGTGCAAGGGGTTCGATACCGGTTGTATCGACCGCCTGCATCTGATCTACCAGCCCAAGAATGCTGTTAAGTGCTTCGGTAGTACGTGGGATATCGGCGTCATTCAGACCAAGTCGGGCCAGATGAGCGATCTTTTCCACGTCGGAGCGATCAAGCGCCATGGGGTTCTCCAGTGGAATGCCTACGGATGGGGTCCGTGTGTTAGATTGGCGAACACTATCGCATTTTCTACGGTCATAAGGCCGCGAACGTCGAGGGTCGTGCTCGGAAAAACCGCTAATTTAGCATATTGGCTCCTTGCCCAAAATCCCTGTCGTTGTTAGAGTTTGCCGCACTTTTTTACCCACGCGTTCCCTAGGGTCCCTTTCCCATGTTCAAGAAACTGCGTGGCATGTTTTCCAGCGATCTGTCTATCGACCTGGGCACTGCCAACACCCTTATTTACGTGCGTGAGCGCGGCATCGTTCTGAATGAACCATCAGTTGTGGCCATTCGGACCCACGGAAACCAGAAAAGCGTCGTTGCTGTCGGGATGGAAGCCAAGCGCATGCTCGGCCGTACTCCAGGCAACATCGCGGCTATTCGTCCGATGAAAGACGGCGTTATTGCCGACTTCAGCGTTTGCGAGAAAATGCTGCAGTACTTCATCAACAAGGTTCACGAGAACAGCTTCCTGCAGCCAAGCCCTCGGGTGCTGATCTGCGTACCGTGCAAATCCACTCAGGTTGAGCGTCGTGCGATTCGCGAATCCGCTCTGGGTGCCGGTGCACGTGAAGTGTTCCTGATCGAAGAGCCAATGGCTGCTGCTATCGGTGCCGGTCTGCCGGTTGAAGAGGCACGCGGTTCGATGGTGGTCGATATCGGTGGTGGTACCACTGAAATCGCCCTGATCTCGCTCAATGGCGTGGTTTATGCCGAATCCGTACGGGTCGGCGGCGACCGTTTCGACGAAGCGATCATCACTTACGTGCGTCGTAACTACGGCAGCCTGATCGGTGAGTCGACTGCCGAGCGCATCAAGCAGGAAATCGGTACTGCCTACCCGGGGGGCGAAGTACGTGAAGTCGACGTGCGCGGCCGTAACCTGGCTGAAGGCGTCCCACGTGCCTTCACCCTGAATTCCAACGAAGTGCTTGAAGCGCTGCAGGAATCTCTGGCGACCATTGTTCAGGCAGTCAAAAGCGCGCTGGAGCAATCCCCTCCAGAGCTGGCATCGGACATCGCCGAGCGCGGTCTGGTGTTGACCGGTGGTGGCGCCTTGCTGCGTGATCTGGATAAATTGCTGGCTCAGGAAACAGGTCTGCCGGTGATCGTTGCCGAAGATCCGCTGACCTGTGTAGCGCGTGGCGGTGGCCGTGCGCTGGAAATGATGGATAAACACACGATGGATCTGCTCTCCAGCGAATAACGCGCGGCGAGCATCTATCATGCATCCTTCTGCATACAGGTAGCGCTTTGGCTACCTGTATGCTTTAGGCCGCCGAAATATGGCGTTTACCTTTTCATCTGCCCAGGCCGGTTTGATACCGCATGAATAACAACAGCCGATTGAAATCTTGCTTCGGAGGAGCGGCCTATTAAACCGCTTTTCGCAAAGGGCCCTTCACTGGGCGTGCGCCTGTTGGTGCTGGTCGTTTTATCGGTGGCGCTGATGGTGGTTGACGCCCGGTTTACCGTGCTCAAGCCCGTGCGTAGCCAGATGTCTCTGGTGCTGATGCAGTCGTACTGGATCGTCGATCTGCCGCAACGTCTTATTCAGGGCGTTGCCAGTCAGTTCGGCAGCCGTACCGAACTGATCGCCGAAAATGAAAAACTCAAGACTGAAGCCTTGCTCCTGCAAGGGCGCCTGCAAAAGCTGGCAGCCCTGACCGAGCAGAACGTGCGTCTGCGCGAGTTGCTCAACTCGTCGGCACTGGTCAATGAGAAGGTTGAAGTGGCCGAGCTCATCGGCATGGATCCCAATCCGTTCACCCATCGAATCATTATCAACAAAGGCGAGCGCGACGGCGTTGTCCTGGGTCAGCCGGTGCTCGATGCTCGCGGTCTGATGGGGCAGGTGGTCGAACTGATGCCTTACACGTCGCGTGTTTTGTTGCTGACAGACACCACGCACAGCATTCCGGTACAGGTCAACCGTAACGGATTGCGCGCTATCGCCAGCGGTACCGGTAACCCGGAGCGTCTGGAATTACGTCATGTGGCCGACACCGCTGACATCAAGGAAGGCGATCTGCTGGTCAGTTCCGGTCTGGGTCAGCGTTTTCCTGCTGGTTACCCTGTCGCGACGGTCAAAGAAGTCATTCATGACTCCGGGCAGCCATTCGCCATTGTTCGTGCGGTGCCGACTGCTGCGCTGAACCGCAGTCGCTACCTGTTGTTGGTGTTTTCTGATGGCCGCTCTCCCGAAGAGCGTGCGGCCGATGCCGCGAGAGCGCAGGAATCCATCGAGAAAGCGGCTGATCCAACGGCTGCACCAGTGACTGCTCCTGCAAATAACGCTGCTGCGCCTGCGGGGGCTGCACATCCTGCGCCCGCTGCCCATGGCGCTGCCACTCCGGCTGCTGCGCCAGCCACCACACCTGCTTCGCCCGCAACGCCTGCACCCAAGCCCGCCAGCAAGCCGCCCGTAAAGCCTGCCGCGACCAAGCCACCGGCCACCGCGCCTGCCACTACTCGGGAGAGAATTGATGGCTAGTCATGCCCCGGAACGTAACGGGTGGGTCGTCTGGTTCACTTTTGTCGTGGGTTTGTTGTTAAGCGTTTCACCGCTGCCACAGTTCATGGAGATCTTTCGTCCGCTCTGGCTGGCGCTGCTGGTGACCTTCTGGGCGCTGTATCTGCCCCATAAGGTCGGCATGACCACGGCATGGCTGTTGGGGCTGATGGAAGACGTGCTGTACGGCACATTGTTGGGACAGAATGCTCTGACCCTGTGTCTGATCGCATTCCTGGTGATGTCTCTGCAACAACGTTTGCGCATGTTTCCCATGTGGCAGCAGTGCCTGATTTTGCTGGTCATCTTCGGTCTCGCCCAGTTGGCACAGCTCTGGCTCAGTGCCTTGACCGGTAACCGGCAGCCTACGCTGGCGCTGGTCTTGCCTGCTCTGGTCAGCGCATTGTTGTGGCCATGGGTCAGCTATGGCCTGCGCGGCCTGAGCAAGCGTTTGAAAATCAACTGACGCAGCGTGTACGTCCGGTCCCGGGCGAGCATCTCTGGCTCGGGGGCGGCATCACGATCTTTGACACGGAGATGTCCCCATGCCCTCGCTTTTTCTGGCCTCTGGCTCGCCACGCCGTCGGGAATTACTGACCCAGATTGGCGTTCCTTTCACGGTGCTTAGCGCACAGATTGACGAAACTCCCCTCGACGACGAAACCCCCACTGCTTATGTCGAGCGGCTCGCCCGTGGCAAAGCGCAAGCCGGGCTGGCGTCGTTGGCGGACGATCAGGGTTGCGTCATGGGGGCTGATACGGCAGTGGTGCTCGATGGCCGTATCCTAGGCAAACCGGTCGATGAAGCTGATGCTCTGAGCATGCTGGCGGCCTTGTCCGGGCGTGAGCACGAAGTGTTGACGGCGATTGCGCTGGTGACCCGGCAACGCTGCGAAACTCGCGTCGTGGCCAGCCGAGTGAGGTTTCGTGCTGTTTCCGGCACCGAAGCCCGAGCCTACTGGGCCAGTGGCGAGCCTGTGGATAAGGCGGGCAGCTACGCTATTCAGGGGCTGGCGGCGATTTTCGTCGAGGGCTTGCAGGGCAGTTATTCCGCAGTGGTCGGGTTGCCTCTATGCGAAACCGCAGAACTGCTGGGCCGTTTCGGCATACCCTGTTGGCAAGGCCAGGAAGGTGACAAGTCATGAGTGAAGAGATTCTGATCAACATCACGCCAATGGAATCACGAGTGGCAGTGGTGGAAAACGGTGTTCTGCAAGAGGTCCATGTCGAGCGGACCCAGCGGCGTGGCATCGTTGGCAATATTTACAAAGGCAAGGTTGTACGGGTTTTGCCGGGCATGCAGGCGGCGTTCATCGACATAGGTCTGGACCGTGCCGCATTCATTCATGCTTCGGAAATATCCATGCGTGAAGGCTCGGCCGTAGAAACCATCAGCTCGCTGGTTCACGAAGGTCAGAGTTTGGTCGTACAAGTGACCAAAGACCCGATCGGCAGCAAGGGCGCGCGTCTGACGACACAGCTGTCCATTCCGTCGCGGTATCTGGTGTACATGCCCAAGACCGCACACGTCGGGATCTCCCTGAAAATCGAAGACGAAGCCGAGCGTGAGCGGCTTAAAAAAGTAGTCAGCGATTGCGTCGCCCTCGAAGGCATCAAGGAGGCCGGTGGTTTTATCCTGCGTACCGCCGCTGAAGGCGCCGGAGCTGACGAAATCCTTATGGATATTCGTTACCTGCGTCGTCTCTGGGATCAGATCGGAGAGCAGATCAAGACCGTCAGCCCGCCCAATGTGATTTACGAAGACCTTGGCCTGGCATTGCGCACCCTGCGTGATCTGGTCAGCCCGCGTATCGAGAAGATCCGTATCGATTCCCGGGAAACCTTTCAGAAAACCACGCAGTTTGTCGCTGAACTAATGCCGGAAATCGCTGATCGTCTGGAGCACTACCCAGGTGAACGACCGATTTTTGATCTCTATGGCGTCGAGGATGAAATCCAGAAAGCCCTGGAACGCAAGGTACCGCTCAAATCCGGTGGCTATCTGGTGATTGATCCGGCTGAGGCGATGAGCACCATCGACGTCAATACCGGTGCATTCGTGGGGCATCGCAATCTCGAAGAGACTATCTTCAAGACCAACCTGGAGGCGGCTACCGCTATTGCCCGACAGCTGCGTCTGCGCAATCTGGGCGGCATCATCATTATTGATTTCATCGACATGGAAGACGGTGAGCATCAGCGCCAGGTGTTGCGGACTCTGGAGAAGCAACTGGAGCGCGATCACGCTAAAACCAACATTATCGGTATCACTGAGCTGGGTCTGGTACAGATGACCCGCAAGCGTACCCGTGAAAGTCTTGAGCAGGTGCTCTGCGAGCCCTGTCATGCGTGTCAGGGACGCGGCAAATTGAAAACACCGGAAACTGTCTGTTACGAGATATTCCGGGAAATCCTGCGCGAAGCCCGCGCCTATCAGGCTGTGGGCTACCGTGTATTGGCTAACCAGCGTGTCGTGGACCGCCTGCTTGATGAAGAGTCGGGTAATGTGGCCGAACTGGAAGCGTTCATCGGCCGTACGATTCGTTTTCAGGTCGAAACCATGTATTCACAGGAACAATACGACGTCGTACTGCTCTGACATTGCTCAAAATGAAAATGATTTGATAACGGTGCCTCAGGGCCAGCGGCAAGGAAGCCGTCACTAAGAGAACTCTGCGTGGTAAATGAGCAAACCCCCTACAGCACCTGCACCATTGAGTGGGGTCATTTCACGCAAGCCAGCTGCTGCGCGCCTCCGTCTGGAGGCTCGCCGATATGGGGCGCCTGACACGTTTCTTCTCGCTGCTGACGCGTTGGGGTCTGAGCCTCTGCGCGTTGGTTCTGGTCATGGCAGCGTTGTATGTCAGCGTAGGCCGTGAACTGACGCCGCTGATCGCCGGGTATCGCGTTGAGGTCCAGAGCAAGGCTCAGGCAGCAATCGGAATGCCTTTGGCGATTGGTAGCCTGGAGGGGAGCTGGCGGGGCTTTTCCCCGGTTTTCGTTGCCAACGATGTGATGGTAGGGGACGGCGCGAGTGCCGTGCGTCTCGATGAAGTGCGGGCAGAGCCTGACCTCTGGGCCAGTCTGCTGGCATGGGACGTGCGGTTGGCACACGTGGAAGTCAACGGGCTGCAACTCATTCTGAAGGAAGATCAGGACGGTCATTGGGCCCTGCAAGGGCTGCCAGTTCAGGATGACAAACCTCTGGACCCTGAGCAGATACTCAACCAGCTGCAGGTTGTGTCACGTCTCTCGCTGCTCAACAGTCAGGTTACCCTGCAACCTTTTGAGCAAGCTCCGCTTACCCTCACTTACGTCAACCTAAGCCTGGCCACGGGTAGCGTTCATCAACGTATTGACGCGCGTTTGACGCTTCCCGACGGTCAGCCGCTGGCGCTGAACGTTCGTTCGCGGATTCAGGCCCGGCAGTGGCAACAGGGTGAAGCGGATATTTACCTGAGTCTTCCACAAAGCGACTGGTCGAAATGGCTGCCTAAAACCCTGACCCGCCAATGGAAGGTGTCGACGCTCAAGGCCGGTGGCGAATTCTGGTTGAGTTGGGGCGAGGGCACCGTACAAAGCGCGGTTGCGCGCCTTAATGCTCTGGTGGTGAAGGCCGGATACGCCGAACGTAAATCATCGACAATCAAGAATCTGGCGCTGAATGCCTGGCTCAGTCGTGGTCGCGACGATGGCCTCAAGGTGAACCTGAGTTCTCTGGCCATGGACCTCAATGGCAAGCGTTGGGAAAGCCACATTCAGCTCGATCAGAAGGTTGCGAGCACTGATCAGGAAGAACTCTGGCACGTTCAGGCTGACCGGCTCGATCTGACGCCTGTTACACCGCTGCTGGATTCTCTTGCTCCGCTCCCTGAAACGCTCAAAGAGGTGATTGATAACCTCAAGGTGACCGGCGCTCTGCGCAACGTGTTGCTTGATTACCGTCCCCAGGCAGCAGGCGACCAGCGATTGAGCTTCGCTGCCAATCTGGAGAATATCGGTTTCCACGCTTATCACGGTGCCCCGGCTGCCGGAAACGTCAGCGGTGCAATCAGTGGGGATCTGGGCCAGGGTGAGTTGCGCCTCGACAGCGACAGTTTCATGCTGCATCTGTATCCGATCTTCAACAACGAATGGACTTACCCGAAAGCCAATGCACGTCTGACCTGGCGCCTGGATGATGAGACATTTACCCTCATGGCGCCCTATATCAAGGTCTTGGGTGATGAGGGCAAGATCGCAGCCGACTTCCTGATCCGGCTGCATCTGGCTCATGAGCGGGCTGACGAAGATTACATGGACCTGCGGGTCGGCATGGTCGATGGCGATGGCAGTTACACCAGCAAGTACCTTCCAGCGGTGCTTAGCCCGGACCTGGACAAGTGGCTGCGTACGGCGATCATTGGCGGCAAGGTCGATCAGGGATTCTTCCAGTATCAAGGTTCATTGAGCAAGAACGCTGCGGACACTGCGCGGGTGATCAGTCTGTTCTTCAAGGTGCGTGACGCAACACTGGACTTCGAGCCGGGCTGGCCACGCCTGACCGGCGTGGATGGCAAAGTCTATGTGGAGAACAGCGGTGTACGAGTCAAGGCCAGCAAGGGCAAGCTGCTCAATACTGACGTCAGCAAGGTGCTGGTCAATATTCCCCACGTGCCAGCCGGGCAACCCAGTCATTTGCTGGTAGACGGCAATTTTTCCGGCGATCTGGCCGACGGTGTGAAGATCCTCCAGGAGGCCCCCATTGGCACCGCCAGCACCTTCGCGGGCTGGCAGGGCGATGGTCCTCTGGATGGCAAGCTGAAACTGGATATCCCGCTGGTCAAGAATCAGGAACCTAAGATAGCGGTGGACTTCCGCACCGAAGGGGCGCGTTTGAAACTGGCTGATCCGGCGCTGGATCTGACCCAGTTGAAAGGCGAGTTTCGCTTCGACAATGCCAAAGGGTTGAGTGGCAAAGGTGTGCGGGCTCAGGCGTTTGATCGTCCGGTCACCGCGGAAATCGCGGCGGAAGGTAAGCCAGGTGCGAACCTGACCCGTGTGGTTGCCAATGGTCAGATCCCCGTCAAAAGGCTCACCGAATGGTTGGGCGTTACCCAGCCATTGCCCGTATCGGGTGATATTCCGTTTCAGTTGCAGCTCAGTCTCGGTGGTCCCGACAGCCTGCTGCGGATCAACTCCAGCCTGAAGGGTGTAGCGGTTGATTTGCCGGCGCCTTTTGGCAAGCCAGCGGATACAGGCCTGGACAGCGAGTTTCGCATGACACTTCAGGGCGCGGAGCGGCGCTTTGGTTTTGCTTACGGCAAGCTGGCCAATCTGGCGTACGCTGCCGCGCCGGGCAAGCTGGCGGAGGGGCGTGGCGAGTTGTTTCTGGGGGATGGCGGTGCAATCGTACCTGAGGCCAAAGGCCTGCGCGTTCGCGGCTCTCTGCCTGAGCTCGATGTTGCACCCTGGCAGGCAATGGTCAACCGTTATGCCGGTGAAGATCCGGGCGGTAGTGCCAAGCAGTTGGTCAATAACGTCGACCTGCAAATCGGCAAGCTGACGGCCATGGGGACAACGTTGGACAAGGCCAGTGTTCAGCTCAAACGCAGTACTGACAATTGGGCGTTGTCGCTGGACAGTCAGCTTGCCAAAGGGACTGCAACGTTACCGGATGCCAAGGGTGCGCCCATTGGCATCGACATGCTTTATGTCCGTCTGCCTGCGCCTGACCCCGCTGCGGTTGTCGTGGAAAACGCTCCCGACCCACTGGCAGATGTCGATCCGGGCAAAATCCCGGCACTGGATATCAAGGTCACGCAGCTCTTTCAGGGTGAACAACTACTTGGCGCCTGGTCGCTTAAAGTTCGTCCGACGGCTACCGGTCTTCGTCTGTCCGATCTGAACCTTGGCCTCAAAGGCATGCAGTTGAAAGGCGAGGGCGGCTGGGAAGGCGCACCGGGCGCTACCAGCAGTTGGTACCGTGGCAACATTGAAGGCAAGCAGTTGGGTGATGTGCTCAAAGCCTGGGGGTTTGCTCCAACGGTCACCAGCGAATCGTTCGAACTGAAAGCAGACGGCCGTTGGCCCGGTTCGCCTGCCTGGGTATCGCTCAAGCGGTTCTCTGGCAGCCTGGATGCCAAGCTCGAAACAGGGCAGTTTGTCGAAGTCGAGGGCGGCGCACAGGCACTGAGAGTGTTTGGCCTGCTCAACTTCAATTCCATTGGTCGTCGTTTGCGCCTGGACTTCTCGGATTTGCTCGGCAAAGGCCTGAGCTACGACAGGGTCAAAGGTCTGCTGGTGGCGAGCGATGGCGTTTATGTCACGCGAACCCCGATTACCTTGACCGGCCCTTCAAGCAATCTTGAGCTGAACGGTACGCTGGACATGGTCAAAGACCGTGTCGATGCCAAGCTTCTGGTTACGCTGCCAGTCACCAACAACCTGCCGATTGCCGCTCTGATTGTCGGGGCGCCCGCGATTGGTGGGGCATTGTTCCTGGTCGATAAATTACTGGGTGATCGCGTCGCACGTTTCGCCAGTGTTCAGTACAAGGTTGAAGGGCCCTGGAAAGAGCCGAAGATTACCTTCGACAAGCCTTTCGAAAAGCCTCAATAGGGCGCTATGGAGTACAGTGACCGTTCAAGCGCCGGAAGACTCTGTAGGAGCTGACGAGCACCGCGAGGCTGCGATAGCGGTCGATCAGGTGGACCGCTATCGCAGCCTCGCGGTGCTCGTCAGCGCCTACAGAGAAAAGCATTCCGGTTCGGGTGGTTGCGTGTTGTTTGAGGAGAAGCCGCCATGTCGTTTGCCGTGATTCAAATGGTTAGCCAGAGCGATGTAGCGGGTAATCTGGCTCAGGCGCGGCGTTTGCTGGAGCAGGCCGCAGCCTCTGGCGCGCGGTTGGCGGTATTGCCGGAAAATTTTGCTGCCATGGGCCGTCGCGACGCCGCTGATATCGGTCGGGCCGAGGCTTTGGGGCAAGGGCCAATCCTGCCATGGTTGAAACTCGCCGCCCGCGACCTCAAGTTATGGATAGTTGCGGGTACCGTGCCGTTGCCGCCAGGCGCTCAGCCTGAAGGCAAAATCACGGCGTGCTCGCTATTGATTGATGAGCAGGGCGAACAAGTGGCGCGTTACGACAAGCTACATTTGTTTGATGTGGATGTTGCTGACAGCCGTGGACGGTATCGGGAGTCTGATGACTATGCTCATGGCAGCAATGTGGTGGTCGTCGATACGCCCGTAGGCCGATTGGGGTTAAGCGTGTGTTACGACTTGCGCTTTCCTGAGCTGTACACCGCCCTGCGAGAAGCAGGTGCCGAATTGATTACTGCGCCGTCGGCCTTCACCGCGGTGACTGGCGCAGCGCACTGGGACATTCTGATCCGTGCGCGTGCTATTGAAACCCAGTGCTACCTGCTGGCGGCCGCGCAGGGCGGAGTCCATCCGGGACCCCGTGAAACTTATGGACATGCGGCAATCGTCGACCCTTGGGGACGAGTGCTGGCTGAGCAGGCACAGGGTGAAGCGGTGCTGCTGGCCACGCGAGACAATGAAGAACAGGCGTCCATACGGGCGCGGATGCCGGTGTCCAGTCATCGGCGATTTTTTACGCAGGACGCAGTGCGGCCTGTGCAGACCTCGGAGTGAATATGAGCGACTTGTCCTCTGTCAGCGAACACCTTTTGGCTCCCGGCGGCTTGAACCTCGACAGCCTGCAGTCGGTGCTGGGTGAGCTGGCGGGTCCGGGTATCGATGCCGCTGACCTGTATTTCCAGGGGCAGATTTCTGAGTCCTGGTCTCTGGAAGACGGCATTGTCAAAGAAGGCAGTTTCAACCTCGACCAGGGTGTCGGTGTACGCGCCCAGTCCGGAGAGAAAACCGGCTTTGCCTACAGCAATGCGATCACGCAGGAAGCACTGAGCACTGCTGCTCGCGCGGCTCGTTCGATTTCTCGGGCCGGTCAGAATGGCACCGTACAGGCGTTCACATCTCAGGATGTGGCCCAGTTATACGCGCCGGACAATCCGCTGGAAGTCCTGACCCGCGCCGAAAAAGTTGAGTTATTGAAGCGTATCGACGTTGCGACCCGGGCGCTGGATTCACGCATTCAGCAAGTCACGGTGAGTATGGCCGGGGTTTGGGAGCGGATTCTTGTAGCCTCCACCGATGGTGGGCTGGCGGCTGATGTGCGGCCTCTGGTGCGTTTCAACGTCAGCGTGATCGTCGAGCAGAACGGACGTCGTGAGCGTGGCGGCCATGGCGGCGGCGGGCGTACCGATTACCGTTATTTCCTCAACGAGGACCGCGCCATGGGCTATGCCCGGGAAGCGCTGCGTCAGGCGCTGGTCAATCTTGAAGCGATTCCGGCTCCGGCGGGCACGCTGCCTGTGGTTCTAGGGTCCGGTTGGTCCGGCGTTCTGCTGCATGAGGCTGTCGGCCATGGTCTGGAAGGCGACTTCAATCGCAAAGGCAGTTCGGCTTATAGCGGCCGTATGGGCGAAATGGTTGCTTCGAAGCTTTGCACCATCGTCGACGATGGCACCCTGGCCGGACGTCGCGGCTCGTTGAGCGTCGATGACGAAGGCACGCCAACCGAATGCACCACGCTGATTGAAAATGGCGTCCTCAAGGGCTACATGCAGGACAAGCTCAACGCGCGCCTGATGGGCGTGGCGCGTACCGGTAACGGGCGCCGTGAGTCCTACGCGCATCTGCCCATGCCGCGCATGACCAACACTTACATGCTGGGTGGACAGAGCGATCCGCAGGAAATCATTGCGTCGGTCAAACGCGGCATCTATTGCGCGAATCTGGGCGGCGGTCAGGTGGATATCACCAGCGGTAAGTTCGTGTTTTCAACCAGCGAAGCGTATCTGATCGAAGACGGCAAAATTACTGCGCCGGTCAAAGGTGCCACCTTGATCGGTAACGGGCCGGAGGCCATGAGCAAGGTGTCGATGGTGGGTAACGATCTGTCGCTGGACAGCGGCGTCGGTACCTGCGGCAAGGATGGCCAATCGGTTCCGGTAGGCGTGGGTCAGCCGACCCTGAAGATCGATGCGATCACGGTAGGCGGCACAGGCGGTTGAGGATGTGAGGCCGGGGCAGACTGATGAACAGTCCGCCCCATGGTCGAGTGTTAACGCAAACCGCGTTGTTTCTCGTCCAGCTCACGAATGTACTTGAAGATTTTGCGGCTCGAAGCGGGCGCCTTGTTATGGGCCAGCTCGTGTTGAGCCTGACGGATCAAAGAACGCAGTTGCTGACGATCCGCTTCCGGATATTCAGCAACAAACATTTCGAGGACGCCGTCATCGCCGGCGATCAGGCGATCACGCCAGCGTTCCAGGCCGTGAAAACGTTCGTTGTATTGGCGAGTGGAGGCATCGAGTTGATCGAGAAGCACCAGAATGGCGTCCAGATCCTGATCGCGCATCAGCTTGCCGATGAACTGAATGTGCCGTTTGCGTGCGATATGAGCGGTGTGCTTGGGCGCATCGGCCAAAGCTCTACGCAGCGGATCGGTCAAAGGCAGCTTGTTCAGCAGGTCGGGTTTGAGCGACACAAGACGCTCGCCAAGTTCAACCAGAGCATGCAGCTCACGTTTGACCTGGGTTTTGCTTTTCTCCCCGTCGAGGGAGTCGTCGTAAGAATCAACCATGGGGGCAGTCCGCAAATAAACGCCGCCATGATAACCAGTCAGGGGCCTCTTGTCCGGCCCACTCGGTATTCGGCTCGTGCCGAAAGCAGAATTTGATGGAGAAAGTCATGAGTGCATCACAAAGCGTCGGCCCACAGGCCCTGCCTGCACTGCAGGAACAAGTCGAACAAATCATCGCCGAAGCCAGACGCCAGGGTGCCAGTGCCTGTGAAGTTGCAGTGTCGCTGGAGCAGGGCCTGTCGACATCCGTTCGTCAACGTGAAGTCGAAACTGTCGAATTCAATCGTGATCAGGGTTTCGGTATCACCTTGTATGTCGGCCAGCGCAAAGGTTCGGCCAGCACCTCGGCAAGTGGTGCTGACGCGATTCGTGAAACCGTCGCCGCTGCGCTCGCAATCGCTAAACACACCTCCGAAGACGAAAGCTCAGGACTGGCCGATGCTGCATTGATGGCCAGGGAACAGCAGGATTTTGACCTGTTTCACGCATGGGATATCACGCCCGAACAGGCTATCGAGAAAGCCTTGATCTGCGAAGCAGCAGCTTTTGACGCTGATAGCCGGATCAAGAATGCCGACGGCACAACGCTTAATACCCATCAGGGTTGCCGCGTGTACGGCAACAGCCATGGCTTTATCGGCGGCTATGCGTCGACCCGTCACAGTTTGAGTTGCGTAATGATTGCTGAAGGCGATGGCCAGATGCAGCGCGATTACTGGTATGACGTAAGTCGCCAGGGTGAGCTGCTGGCGGATCCACAGAGCATCGGCCGTAAAGCCGCCGAGCGTGCTGCGAGTCGGCTGGGCGCGCGTCCGGTGCCGACGTGCGAAGTGCCGGTGCTGTTCTCGGCCGAGCTGGCTGGCGGACTGTTCGGCAGTTTCCTCGGGGCGATTTCTGGCGGCAATCTGTACCGCAAATCATCGTTCCTTGAGGGCTCTATCGGTCAGCGATTGTTTCCCGAGTGGCTGACCATAGACGAGCGTCCGCACTTGATGCGCGCCATGGGCAGTTCGGCGTTCGACGGTGATGGCCTGGCGACTTACGCCAAGCCATTCGTCGAAAATGGCGAATTGGTCTCATACATTCTCAGCACCTATTCGGGCCGTAAACTGGGTTTGCCAAGTACCGCCAACGCGGGCGGTGTGCACAATCTGTTCGTCACTCATGGTACTGAGGACCAGGCGGCGCTGATTCGACGCATGGGCCGCGGTTTGCTGGTCACCGAGTTGATGGGCAGCGGTCTGAACATGGTAACGGGTGATTATTCCCGTGGTGCAGCTGGTTTCTGGGTCGAGAACGGCGAGATCCAGTTCCCCGTTCAGGAAGTGACGATTGCCGGCAACATGCGCGACATGTTCAAACAAATCGTCGCCGTAGGCAGCGACCTCGAGTTGCGCAGCAATATCCGCACGGGTTCGGTATTGATCGAACGGATGACCGTCGCCGGTAGCTGATACAAAAAGCTGTCGCCCCCACCTTTGTCACTGTGGGAGCTGAGCTTGCTCGCGATAAGGCTGGATGCGATCTGAAGTGAAACGTGTCCAGCCTTATCGCGAGCAAGCTCAGCTCCCAAGAAAAACATGCCGCTCCGACAATTATTCTCCTCCCCCTCTAAATCCCTTCATCCTCTACGGTTGTTTTGATTCTCAATATCATTTAATAATGAATATCATTATCTGAATGAGCCGTGGTCATGGGTCCTGTTTTGCACGCGCTTCCTGCGCACCTCGAAAACTGGCGCGGGATGAGTTTCAGAATTCGTTGTGCCCTTGAGCCTGACGAACCACGGCTGATTGATCGTTATCTGGCCGAAGGCCGTTACCTGGCGCGATTTACCGCCACGCCTCAGCGAATGATTGCTGAAACCTCCTTTCGACTGCTCATCGATACCGCTCGCGATACGGTTCTGCCCTGGCATTGGCGCTGTTTGTGCGTCGATCAGGCCTGGCGTCCGTTACGTGATCTCAAGGCCCTGATCAATTGCGCGGCCGACCAACAACGCTGGCAGGCTTGTACCTGGCAATTGGCGACATGCCTGCTGCAGCCCTCGATCTCTCTCACTGAACTGGTGCAAGGAAATTCCGATGAGTAATACCCGTATCGAACGCGACAGCATGGGCGAACTGCAGGTCCCTGCCGAGGCCTTGTATGGCGCGCAGACCCAGCGTGCGGTAAATAACTTCCCGATCAGTAATCTGCGCATGCCAACGCAATTCATCCGGGCGCTATTGCTCGCCAAGGCTGCCGCTGCACATGCCAACCTTGAGCTTGAGCAAATCACGGCCGCACAAAGCGAAGCCATCGTCAGTGCCTGCCAGGAACTATTGAGCGGTGATTACATGGCGCACTTCCCGGTGGATGTGTTTCAGACTGGCTCAGGCACCAGCACCAACATGAACGCCAACGAAGTCATCGCGACCATTGCCAGTCGCGTACTGGGTGACAAGGTCAATGCCAACGACCACGTCAACTGTGGACAGAGCAGCAACGACATTATTCCAACCACCATCCACGTCAGTGCCGCCCTGGCGTTGCACGAGCAGTTACTACCGGCGTTGACCCATCTGGTCGAAGTGATCGAGCGCAAGGCTGATGAGGTGCACCCGTTCATCAAGACCGGTCGTACGCATTTGATGGACGCCATGCCGGTGCGCATGAGCCAGGTACTCAATGGCTGGGCTCAGCAGATCCGCGCCAACATCGAGCATTTACAGGCTTTACTGCCGAGCCTTCAGGCGTTGGCTCAGGGTGGTACGGCGGTCGGTACCGGGATCAATGCGCACCCGGAGTTCGCCAAACGCTTCAGCAGCCATTTGAGCCGCTTGAGTAACGTCGCGTTTGAACCGGGCAAGGACCTGTTTGCGCTGATCGGCTCTCAGGATACCGCTGTGGCCGTATCAGGCCAGCTCAAAGGCACCGCCGTATCGTTGATGAAAATCGCCAATGACCTGCGCTGGATGAACTCTGGCCCGCTGGCCGGGCTGGGAGAGATCGAGCTTGAAGCGCTGCAGCCGGGCTCGTCCATCATGCCGGGCAAGGTCAATCCGGTAATCCCGGAGGCCACTGCCATGGTTGCTGCTCAAGTCATCGGCAATGACGCAGCGATCACGGTCGCGGGTCAGTCGGGCAACTTTGAGTTGAACGTGATGCTACCGATCATCGCGCAGAACCTGTTGAGCAGCATTGAGCTACTGGCTAATTCCAGTCGACTGTTGGCGAACAAGGCCATTGCGACGTTCAAGGTCAATGAAGCGAAGCTCAAGGAAGCGCTGTCGCGAAATCCTATTCTGGTTACCGCGCTGAACCCGATCATCGGTTACCAGAAGGCCGCCGAAATCGCCAAGACGGCTTACAAACAGGGGCGTCCGATTATTGATGTCGCCCTTGAACACACCGACCTGCAGCGCAGCCAACTGGAGGCATTGCTGGATCCGGAAAAACTCACCGCTGGCGGGATCTGACCTGTCGGCCATCGCTTGAGGAGTCGCGCCATGGAGCATTGGAAACGCACAATCGAAAAAGCCAATCGCTGTTTCAATCTCGGTGAGCTGGTTGACGCCCGCGAGTTGTATCTGCAGGCGCTGGCGCTGGCTCAGGTGTTGTTCGAGCGTTGGCCCAACCCTGACGAAGCGGTGGCCGCTTGCGTCATTTCCCATCACAACCTCGCTGACCTGCATTTGAGTCTGGGTCAGCCGGAGGAAAGCGCAGAGTACCTGTGCGCGATCCATCAGCACCTGCTGCGGGTCATGCAAGAGCAACGCTTACCGCCAGCGTTGCGCCAGGCCGCCTTGCGCCACAGCAGTAAAACCTACGCCGAGCTGCTGAGTTTTATCAGTGAGCATGGTGAATACCCGCGCACCCATCGCCTGTTGAACAGTGGCGGCGAGCATTCGCGCTCGTCATTACAACGGAATGCCGCTGCCACTTCCGGCCTTTTCTACGGAGTACATTGATATGCCGTTTACCCTGCCTGCCTTGCCATATGCTTACGACGCCCTGGAACCGCACATTGATGCGCAGACCATGGAGATCCACTACAGCAAGCATCACCAGACCTATATCAATAACCTCAACGCTGCAGTTGAGGGCACCGAATGGGCTGAATGGCCGATCGAAAAGCTGGTGGCCTCAGTTGCTCAACTTCCTGAGAAACTGCGCCCGGCAGTGATCAATCAAGGTGGCGGTCATGCCAACCACTCGTTGTTCTGGGCGGTTATGGCGCCAACCGGTGGCGGTTTGCCTGACGGCGCACTGGCTAAAGCCATTGACGAGCAACTGGGTGGTTTTGAGCAGTTCAAAGACGCGTTTACCAAAGCGGCGCTGACTCGTTTCGGCAGTGGCTGGGCCTGGCTGAGCGTGACACCGGAGAAAAAACTGGTCGTCGAGAGCAGCGGTAATCAGGACAGCCCTCTCATGAACGGCAATACACCGATTCTGGGCCTGGACGTTTGGGAGCATGCGTATTACCTGCTCTATCAGAACCGCCGTCCGGAATACATCGCCGCGTTCTATAACGTCGTCAACTGGCCGGAAGTTGCCCGGCGTTACCAGGCCGCTCTGGCCTGATCTTCCAATAATCAGATCCAGGGCAGTTTATGCGCACGGAAATACTCACCATCAGCAGTGGGCGGTTGTTTCGCCTGGCATTGGGTTCGGTTCTGCTGTTGGCAGGTATGGCGCTTCTGGTTGCGCACGCGCTCGAATGGCTGGATCTTGAGCCGCGCTTGATGCGGGCGCTGGAGGGCGGAGCAATCTGTGCTCTGGGGACCGCACTGGGCGCTGTTCCTGTACTGGTCATCAGAGGTATGCCTGCCTCTGTGTCCGATGGTTTGCTCGGCTTCGGTGCCGGGGTGATGCTGGCAGCTACGGCATTTTCGCTGATCGTGCCCGGGCTGGCGGCGGCTGAAAATCTTGGGTTTTCCCCTTGGGGAGCTGGCGGGCTCGTCAGTTTCGGGATTTTTCTCGGGGCTGTGGGCTTGTTTATAGTTGATCACACAGTCTCCAAAGGTTCGCCCCTGAGCGGTCAAGAGCTGCCTGCCATTGCGCCGCGGATCTGGTTATTCGTGATCGCGATCATTGCCCATAACATCCCTGAAGGGATGGCTATTGGTGTGTCTGCCGGTGGCGGTTTGCCCGACGCCGACAGTCTCGCCATGGGCATCGCGATACAGGACGTACCCGAAGGGCTGGTCATTGCGCTAGTACTGGCCGGAGCAGGGATGTCGCGCTTCAAGGCATTTCTGATCGGTGCTGCTTCAGGGCTGGTCGAGCCGGTTTTTGCGTTGCTGTGCGCGTGGCTGGTGGCAATTGCCGAGTTGCTGTTGCCGCTAGGCCTGGCGTTTGCTGCAGGTGCCATGTTGCTGGTGGTCACCCAGGAAATCATCCCTGAGTCGCGTCGTAATGGGCACGATAAAGTCGCCAGTCTCGGCCTGATCGCCGGGTTCTGTCTGATGATGGTGATGGACACAGCACTGGCTTGAAGGAGCGGGCAGGGCGGCGAAGTGACATTCGCCTCCTGCGCACGTCTAAAACCACTTATAATCCATGGTTTTTACCCTTCGACGCGAGAATGTCTGTGAGCTTACCTGCCTGCCCAAAATGTAATTCCGAATATACCTATGAAGACGGTACTCAACTGATCTGCCCGGAATGCGCGCATGAGTGGTCCGCAGACGGTAGCAGCGAAGCGGCCGATGACGTCAAAGTCATCAAAGACTCAGTAGGCAATACCCTTCAGGATGGCGACACCGTCACTGTTATCAAAGACCTTAAAGTCAAAGGCTCTTCGCTGGTCGTCAAGGTTGGCACCAAGGTGAAGAACATCCGCCTGGTGGATGGCGATCACGACATTGATTGCAAGATCGATGGCATCGGTGCGATGAAGCTGAAGTCGGAATTTGTGAAGAAGGGGTAAGGTAGTGGGTTGCTAAAGCACCTCTGAGCCAACGTCAGATTACTGAGTATCTAAATCCGGAGTTCGAGAGGACTTCGGATTTTTCGTATCTGGCGCACGAGTTTTGCAGACTTTTCCTTCGAGCCTCATGAGTAGAATGGATTTCGTGTGAATGCTGGGCTTTCTGTTCGGAGAGTCTTTATTTGAAGCGTAAACCCAGGTCGATCTGAAGGTGTTTTTTGAGAAGGTTTGCTTTTGTAAGCGTTGCCGCTGAGCGGGAGTACAAGGATCTGCCCGAAGGTGTTCAGGACGAGTTTGGCAAGGATTTGCGGAGGATTCAGTTCGAGCAGGACCCGCGGCTAGCAATCAAGCAACTTACAGAGTCAGTAGGTGCTGGTGTGGTCGAGCTGATCATAAACGGCAACCCTGCATTTCGCTGTGTCTACATTGCTAAATACGCAGACATGGTGGTCGTTTTACATTCGTTCGTGAAAACCACCAATAAGACTGATCGGCACGCGATGGCCGTTGCTGAGCAGAGATTCAAGCTGTTGAAAAGTGAGTTGCGGGGGATGGGCTACTCAACTTAGGCAGATTTGGTAATGACAATCTGCGGAGATGCTTCGGCACCTGCATTCGACATGGTGAAATTGGCACGAAAGCCCAGGCAATCAAGCATGTCGATCATGGCATCGATAGTGAATTTCTCAATCTTGCCGTTCGCCAGTTCTGACACCCGTGACTGGGTCAGGTTAAGCAATTTCGCAGCTTCACTCTGCTTAAGATTCAACTGCTTCAGGCAGTTAGTGATGAATATGGATAAATCCATTTTGAGGGCCATCTTGCTGGCAGTTTCATCATCATGCGTGACATGAAAAGGGCTTTCATGAAATTGGAGAGCCATAATCGCCTCGGTTAATATCTAAAATTTAAGATAAAAATCTTAGCGGCAGACAGATGGGCTGGTCAAGAAAATCTTTTGACGCGGGCGCCGCTCTACTCCCCCTCATCAAACTTGTTATTGATCAACTCAACCAGACCATCCAGCGCGGCCTGTTCCTGATCGCCTTCGGTTGAAAGGTGGATGTCGGTTCCTTTGCCAGCAGCGAGCATCATCACCGCCATGATGCTTTTGCCGTCAACCATGCTTTCAGGTGAGCGCCCCACACGGATCTGGCAGGGGAATTTGCCTGCGACGCCTACAAACTTGGCGGCTGCGCGGGCGTGCAGGCCCAGCTTGTTGATAATGGTAATTTGACGAGCGGGCATCGCAGGGAAAGTCCTTTCAGCTTAAGTCGCGGTGGCGAACCTGAACGTTTTTGAGGGATTGTTGCAGGACCTGACCCAAACGCTCGGTCAGGTATACCGAGCGATGGTGCCCGCCGGTGCAGCCAATGGCAATGGTGACATACGAGCGGTTGCTGGCAGCGAAGCGCGGCAGCCACTTGTTGAGATAAGTGAAAATGTCCTGAAACATCTCTTCGACATCAGGCTGTGCGGCCAGATAGTCGATAACAGGCTGATCTTTTCCCGACTGCTCTCGCAGTTCCGGTTTCCAGTAAGGATTGGGCAGGCAACGTACGTCGAATACCAGGTCGGCATCCACTGGCATACCGCGCTTGAAACCGAAAGACTCGATCAGGAACGCAGTACCTGGCTCAGGCTTGTTCAGCAGTCGCAGCTTGAGCGTATCGCGCAACTGGTAAAGATTCAGGTGGGTCGTGTTGATCTTCAGGTCGGCAAGATCAATGATCGGCCCGAGCAGCGTTGTCTCGTCGCGGATGGCTTCTGCCAGCGAACGATTGGCGTTACTCAGCGGATGGCGGCGGCGGGTTTCCGAGAAGCGTTTGAAGAGGGTCGACTCATCTGCGTCCAGGTACAGAACATCGCACTGGATATTGCGTGAACGCACTTCTTCAAGCATCTGCGGGAAGCGGGTCAGGTGACTGGGCAGGTTACGGGCATCGATGGAGACGGCCAGTAAAGGTTCAGCCAGCTCGGTATTGATCAGGGCACGTTCGGCCAGCTCCGGGAGCAGTCCCGCCGGAAGGTTGTCAACGCAATAAAAGCCGTTGTCTTCCAGTACGTCCAGCGCCGTGCTTTTGCCGGAGCCTGAGCGACCGCTTACGATGATCATGCGCATGATTAATGCCCGTTCTGTACGTCCAGCACCACTTTATAAAGCTCATCGCCAGTCTGGGCCTTACGCAGCTTGTCGCGCACTTCAGTGCGGTCCAGCATGCTGGCGATCTGGCGAAGCAGCTCAAGGTGTTCATCGGTAGCGGCTTCAGGTACCAGCAGGACAAACAACAGGTCCACTGGCGCACCATCGATGGCGTCGAAATCAATAGGGGCATCCAGCCGTATCAAGGCGCTGACGGGTGCGCTGCAGCCCTTCAAGCGACAATGAGGAATGGCAATGCCATTACCAAAGCCGGTAGAACCAAGTTTCTCACGGGCGACAAGGCTCTCGAACACGACTTGCGAATCCAGATCAGCCACTTGCTCGCCGATCAGGTTGGCAATGCGTTCGAGTGCTTTTTTCTTGCTGCCGCCCGGCACGTTCGCACGCGAACGGCCGGGGGTCAGGATATTTTCTAGTCGGATCATGTTTTGGGGGTATCAGCGAGCCGTTGCGCCCTGAAGGAGGCTGAGCTGCTTTTCCTTATGCTTGAGCAGTTGTCTATCCAGCTTGTCGGTCAAAAGGTCGATTGCCGCGTACATATCATCATGTTCCGCATTGGCGACGACCTTTGAGCCGGGGATGTGCAGGGTGGCTTCGATTTTCTGTTTCAGCTTCTCGACCTCCATGATGACCTGCACATTAGTGATCTTGTCGAAGTGGCGCTCCAGTCGTCCGAGTTTTTCGGTGATGTAGTCGCGTAGGGCGTCGGTCACATCCAGTTGATGTCCACTGATGTTGACTTGCATACCGCTTTCTCCTTATTGCCAGTGCATAAAGAGGCAGGCTTTTGCCTGCCACTGGAACGCTGTGGCTAGCAACCGGGTTGCGTAAAAACCGTAACGTGGAGCGGTGGTACGGTTACTACTGTACCTCTCGTCACATCAGTCGCTTGCGTTCGCTTGAAGGCGCTATGCCAAGTGATTCGCGGTATTTGGCAACTGTGCGACGGGCTACTTGAATGCCTTGTGCCTCCAGTAAACCAGCGATCTTGCTGTCACTCAACGGCTTTTTCTGATTTTCCGCTGCAACCAGTTTTTTGATGATCGCGCGAATGGCTGTGGACGAACACTCACCGCCTTCCGAGGTGCTTACGTGGCTTGAGAAGAAATATTTCAACTCGTAAATGCCACGTGGGGTATGCATGAATTTTTGGGTGGTAACCCGGGAAATAGTCGATTCGTGCATGCCTACCGCTTCGGCGATGTCATGCAGGACAAGAGGCTTCATCGCCTCATCGCCATACTCAAGGAAACCGCGCTGGTGCTCGACGATTTGTGTCGCCACCTTCATCAGGGTTTCATTGCGACTTTGCAGGCTTTTGATGAACCAGCGGGCTTCCTGCAGCTGATTGCGCATGAAGGTGTTGTCGGCGCTGGTGTCGGCGCGGCGAACAAACCCGGCGTACTGCGGGTTTACACGCAGGCGGGGAACCGACTCCTGATTCAGCTCGACCAGCCAGCGCTCGTTGTCCTTGCGCACGATGACGTCCGGGACCACGTACTCTGCTTCGGTTGATTCGATCTGCGAGCCTGGCCGCGGATTGAGGCTTTGTACCAGCTCGATGACCTGGCGCAGCTCATCTTCCTTGAGTTTCATGCGCCGCATCAGCTGTGAATAATCGCGGCTGCCCAGCAGATCGATGAAATCACTGACCAGACGTTGGGCTTCGCTGAGCCAGCGGGTTTTCGCAGGCAACTGACGCAGTTGCAGCAAGAGGCACTCGCTGAGGTTGCGGGCGCCGATGCCTGCGGGTTCAAACTGTTGAATACGGTGTAGAACGGCTTCGATTTCGTCGAGTTCGATATCGAGCTCGGGATCGAAGGCATCAAGAATTTCTTCGAGCGTTTCGTCCAGATAACCTTGATTGTTGATGCAGTCGATCAGGGTCACTGCGATCAGGCGATCGGTATCGGACATTGGCGCAAGGTTCAGTTGCCAGAGCAGATGGCTTTGCAGGCTCTCACCGGCAGACGTGCGGGTGGTGAAGTCCCACTCATCGTCGTCATTGCTGGGCAGGCTGCTGGCGCTGGTCTGATAGACATCTTCCCAGGCGGTGTCGACGGGCAGTTCGTTGGGAATGCGCTCGCTCCAGTCACCCTCTTCAAGATTGTCTACCGTTGGTGCGGACTCCTGATAGGTCGGCTCCTGAACGTCTGGGTTCGGCTTCTGTTCGATGTTGTCAGCCAACGGATCGGCGTTGTCGAAGTCGTCGCCTTCTTCCTGGCGTTCCAGCATGGGGTTTGACTCCAGTGCCTCCTGAATCTCCTGTTGGAGGTCCAGCGTAGACAGTTGGAGTAAGCGGATGGCCTGTTGCAGCTGCGGCGTCATCGTCAGCTGCTGGCCCATTCTCAAGACTAGCGATGGTTTCATGGCTGGGGCTTAACACCTTATTCGCCGGCGCACATGCGCCATCCACTACCGAGCGCCGAGGCGCCTACATAAGCAAATTATATGCCTGAAACCGAAGTGTTTGCCTAGGGGGAGTGCTGGCATTTTAAAAGTGTCAGAACTAACCCCCCAGGTTGCTGGCCTTCAGAGGCCAGACGCTGCGGTTATTTACAGGCGGAACTCGTGGCCGAGGTAAACCTCTTTCACCAGCTGATTTGCCAGAATGGTTTCCGAGTCGCCCTCGGCGATCAATTGCCCGTCATTGACGATGTAAGCGGTTTCGCAGATATCCAGGGTTTCACGAACGTTGTGATCGGTGATCAGAACGCCAATGCCCTTGGCTTTCAAGTGATGAATGATCTGCTTGATGTCGCCTACCGAAATCGGGTCTACACCTGCGAAAGGTTCATCGAGCAGAATGAATTTCGGTGAGGTAGCGAGTGCGCGGGCGATCTCTACCCGACGGCGTTCACCACCGGACAGGCTCATGCCCAGGTTGTCGCGAATATGGGTGATGTGGAATTCCTGCAGCAGGCTTTCCAGCTCTTTACGGCGTCCGTCGCGGTCCAGTTCCTGGCGGGTTTCGAGAATCGCCATGATGTTGTCTGCCACGGACAGCTTGCGGAAGATCGAGGCTTCCTGAGGCAGATAGCCGATACCCGCACGTGCACGGCCGTGCATGGGTTGATGGCTGACATCCAGGTCGTCAATGAGCACGCGGCCCTGATCCGCCTGAACCAGACCGACAATCATGTAGAAGCAGGTGGTCTTGCCGGCACCGTTAGGCCCCAGTAATCCTACGATCTGGCCGCTCTCAATGGACAGGCTCACATCACGAACGACCTGACGGCCCTTGTAGCTTTTAGCCAGATGCTGGGCTTTCAGCGTCGCCATTTACTGGGCCTTCTGCTGGTCGGGTTTCTTTTTCGGCTGGATAACCATATCGATACGCGGACGCGGCGTAGTCACTTTGCCGCCGCCATTGGCGCGACCTGCGCTGACGATCTGCTTCACGGTGTCGTAAACGATTTTTTCGCCTTCGGACGTGTTGCCATCGTTGATCACCTTGGCCTTGTCGATCAGCACGATACGATCCTGGGCAGCGTAGTACTGGATAGTGATCGCGTAGGCTTGAACGATAGGCTTGTCCACTGACGGCTTCTGCTCGTAGTAGGCAAGGTTGCCGACAGACGTGAATACGTCGACTTCACCTTGGGCATTACGTGTGATGGTCACGGTGTTACCGGTGATCTTCATCGAGCCCTGGGTGATGATTACGTTGCCTTTGTAGGTGGCAACGCCTTTCTTGTCGTCGAGTTGTGCGTCATCGGACTGGATGTGGATCGGCTGATCGCGATCAGTCGGCAGGGACCAGGCGCTCGCGCTTCCCAGTGCTGCACCCAGGCCGAGCAAAAAAGGAAGGGTTTTAACGAGCCTCATACTGTCCTCTTACTTTAGATAGCAGGTCCATCCTGCCGTCGTTCAAATACGCTTTCATTCCCTTGGCCGTAGTCACACCGCCTGCGCCGTCGATTCTAACGGCTTGCTCGGTCTGCGCATATTGCTTCTGCGGGAATACGGTCATGCGACTACTAGTGATAATGGTCGTACGTTTTTTGTCGTCGGTTCGTGCTACGCGAACCGAATCGATCAATTCCACTTGCTCGCCACCTGGGGACACTTCACCTGTTTTGCTCTGTATATGCCAAGGGTAAAGGGTGCCACGGTACATTTGCAGGTCTGGCGTGGTCAGCATTGTTACATCGGTAGCCTTGATGTGCTCGACCTTGTCGGCGGTCATCTCGTACTGCAGTTTGCCGTCGGGCAGATACTGCACGCTGTGCGCATTGATCGCGTAAAAGTCGATGGCGCTTTCATCCACCGCTGCAGCCGGTTGCTCCATGAAGCTTTCCGGGCTGATGTTCCAGTAGCCTGCAGCCGCTAGCAGGAATGCCAACACACCGAGGATCAGAAACGTTCGAATTCTTTTGCTAAGCATAAATGGCTTCTATAAGTAGGCTGCGTGGGCTGCTTCAAGGCTGCCCTGAGCGCTCATGATCAATTCACAGAACTCGCGGGCTGCGCCTTCGCCGCCTCGCGCCTGGGTAATGCCATGGGCATGTTGCCGCACGAAAGTAGCTGCGTTGGCTACTGCCATGCCCAGGCCGACACGCCGGATGACTGGCAAGTCTGGCAGATCATCACCCAGATAAGCGACCTGTTCGTAATTCAAGCCAAGTTGCGCGAGCAGCTCGTCGAGTACCACGAGCTTGTCTTCACGGCCCTGATAAAGATGTTCAATGCCCAGATTTTTGGCCCTGCGTTCGACTACGGGGGTCTTGCGGCCACTGATTATGGCTGTTGTCACGCCCGAGGCGATCAGCATTTTAATGCCTTGGCCGTCCAGCGTGTTGAAAGTCTTGAATTCGCTGCCGTCTTCGAGGAAATAAAGGCGGCCGTCGGTCAGCACGCCATCGACGTCGAAAATCGCCAGTTTGATATTTTTGCCGCGTTGCAGCAGGTCGGTGGTCATTTGTACATCTCCATTACATGACGCCTGCACGCAGCAGGTCCTGCAGATTGAAAGCGCCCACCGGATGATCTTTTTCGTCGACGACGATGAGTGAGCCGATTTTGTGGTCTTCCATGATTTTCAGCGCTTCAGCAGCGAGCATTTCAGGGCGGGCCGTTTTGCCATGCACTGTCATTACGTCGTCTATGATCGCCTGGCGAATGTCGATAGGGCGATCCAGGGTGCGGCGCAAATCGCCATCGGTGAAGATCCCGGCCAGTTGCCCGTCAGCTTCGAGAATGGCGGTCATACCCAGGCCTTTGCGGGTCATTTCCATCAGCGCGTCACGAAGCAGGGTACCGCGTTGTACTTTCGGCAGTTGGTCTCCGCTGTGCATGACGTGCTCGACCTTGAGCAGCAGGCGTCTGCCCAGTGCGCCACCCGGGTGCGAGAACGCGAAGTCTTCGGCTGTGAAACCGCGGGCTTCCAGTAATGCGACCGCCAATGCGTCACCCATGACCAGCGCTGCGGTCGTGGAAGAGGTCGGGGCCAGATTCAGCGGGCAGGCTTCATGTTCTACGTGGGCGTTGAGATTGACGTCTGCAGCTTCCGCCAGAGTCGACTCAGGGTTGCCGGTCAGGCTGATCATCTTGATGCCCAGGCGTTTGATCAGGGGCAGCAAGGTAACTATTTCGGCGGTAGTGCCCGAGTTCGACAAGGCCAGAATGATGTCGTCGGAGGTGATCATGCCCATATCGCCATGACTGGCTTCGGCAGGGTGCACAAAAAAAGACGTGGTGCCGGTGCTTGCCAGTGTGGCAGCGATTTTCTTGCCGATATGGCCGGACTTGCCCATGCCAACCACAACAACGCGCCCTTTACTCGCCAGAATCATCTCGCAAGCCTGGACGAAATCCGCATCGATATGCGCTAACAAGCCTTCCACCGCTTCGATTTCGAGGCGAATGGTGCGTTGTGCTGATTGGATAAGGTCGCTGGTCTGGTTCATGTGGAAAATCGGTCAGCTCGTTAAAAGGCGGCGATTATAGCGGTAATGCGCGATTCCCTCACGTCTGATCGTCGAGGTTTGTTTTTAATCGTTGCGGATGACGAAAAGCGGGCTGCCTTTGTGTGAAGTGTCGCAAATTGTGTGCGGTGATATTGATTGATCGGCTTCTCTCTTGGGCGGCGCCTTATAGCGGTGGTATAGTTCGCGGCCTGTTCAGCCCACCGGGACAGCATGTCTCCCGCCAGGGACTCGGCAGCTGAACGTGAGGCTGTATCGCAAGGAGTTTAGATGAGCGCCGATAACGCCTACGCGATCGAGCTGAAGGGCGTTTCCTTCAAGCGCGGTACGCGCAGCATTTTCGAAAATGTCGATATTCGTATTCCCCGTGGCAAAGTCACCGGCATCATGGGACCTTCGGGCAGCGGCAAAACCACATTGCTGCGGCTGATGGGCGCCCAGTTACGGCCTTCTGCGGGCGAAGTATGGGTCAACGGTCAGAACCTGCCCGCCCTGTCGCGCAGCGATCTGTTCGATGCGCGCAAGCATATGGGTGTGCTTTTTCAGAGCGGTGCGCTGTTCACTGATCTGGATGTATTCGAGAACGTTGCCTTTCCATTGCGCGTTCACACCGAGCTGCCGGAAGAAATGATTCGCGACATTGTCTTGCTTAAATTGCAGGCGGTGGGGCTGCGCGGTGCTATCGAGTTGATGCCTGATGAACTGTCGGGCGGAATGAAACGTCGTGTGGCGCTTGCCCGCGCGATTGCTCTTGATCCGCAAATTCTCATGTACGACGAACCCTTCGTGGGGCAGGACCCGATTGCGATGGGGGTTCTGGTGCGTCTGATCAAACTGCTTAATGACGCGCTCGGGATCACCAGTGTCGTGGTTTCTCATGATCTGGACGAAACGGCGAGTATCGCCGATTACCTTTATGTTGTGGGCGACGGTCAGGTGCTGGGGCAGGGTACGCCCGAGGAGCTGATGGGCTCGGATAACCCGCGCATTCGTCAATTCATGACCGGCGATCCGGACGGCCCGGTGCCGTTTCATTATCCTGCGCCGGATTATCGCGAAGATCTTTTGGGGAAGCGCTGATGCGCAAGAAGTCATTAATGGAGCGGATACGCCTGCTTGGGCGTTCCGCAATAGATATCCTGGCAGTACTCGGACGTTCAGCGATTTTTCTGGTTCATGCCTTGCTGGGGCGCAGTTCGATTGGCGGCAGCTTTCAGTTGCTCGTCCGACAGCTCTATTCGGTGGGTGTCATGTCGCTGGCGATCATCGTCGTGTCGGGCATGTTTATCGGCATGGTGCTATCGCTGCAGGGTTTCAGCATCCTCACCAAATACGGTTCCGAGCAAGCGGTTGGGCAAATGGTTGCCCTGACATTGCTGAGAGAGCTGGGGCCAGTGGTTACTGCGTTGTTGTTCGCCGGTCGTGCAGGCTCTGCATTAACTGCCGAAATTGGCAACATGAAGTCCACCGAGCAGTTGTCCAGCCTGGAAATGATCGGCGTCGACCCGCTCAAGTACATTGCTGCGCCGAGGCTTTGGGCCGGATTCATCTCACTGCCTCTGTTGGCAATGATTTTTAGCGTAGTGGGTATCTGGGGAGGTTCCTGGGTAGCGATCGACTGGCTGGGAGTCTATGAAGGCTCGTTCTGGTCGAACATGCAAAACAGCGTTTCTTTTGTAGATGATGTGATTAACGGCGTTATCAAGAGCGTCGTATTTGCCTTCGTGGTGACCTGGATTGCCGTGTTTCAGGGTTATGACTGCGAGCCCACTTCCGAAGGGATCAGCCGTGCCACGACGAAGACCGTCGTGTATGCCTCCCTGGCCGTGTTGGGCCTGGACTTTATTCTGACCGCATTGATGTTTGGAGATTTCTGATGCAAAACCGCACCATCGAAACAGGTGTCGGCCTGTTCCTGCTGGCCGGGATACTGGCTTTGCTCCTGCTTGCCCTGCGCGTCAGCGGTCTGAGCTCCAGTGCCAGCACTGATACTTATAAACTTTATGCAAATTTCGACAATATTGCCGGTTTGACTGTCAGAGCCAAAGTGAGCATGGCAGGCGTGACGATCGGCAAGGTCACTGCGATCGATCTGGATCGCGATACCTTTACAGGTCGAGTGACGATGGAAGTGCAGAAAAAGGTTAACAACCTGCCTGTCGATTCCACTGCGTCGATTCTGACCGCAGGCTTGCTCGGTGAAAAATATGTGGGTATCAGCGTGGGTGGCGACGACGGGTTGCTAAAGGATGGCAGCACTATCCATGACACGCAGTCGTCGCTTGTGCTGGAAGACCTTATCGGAAAATTCCTGCTCAATACCGTGAGTAAAGACGCTAAATGAGGAGCTTTTAGATGATCTCAATCGTGCGCCGTGGTCTGTTGGTGTTGCTGGCACTGTTACCAATGCTGGGCAATGCTGCCACCACACCGTCCGCTCATGATCTGGTGGATCGCACCACCAAGGAATTGTTGAGCGATCTGGCAGCCAACAAAGAACAGTACAAAAGTAATCCTGGCGCCTTTTATGATGCCTTGAACCGCATCGTTGGCCCGGTGGTAGATGCCGACGGCATCTCCAAAAGCATCATGACCGTGAAGTATTCACGCAATGCTTCTCCTGAGCAGATGCAGCGTTTTCAGGAAAACTTCAAACGTAGCCTGATGCAGTTCTATGGCAACGCATTGCTGGAGTACAACAATCAGGGCATCACTGTTTCCCCGGAAAAGGCTGAAGGCGCGGACCGCACCAGCGTTGAAATGCAGGTGAAGGGTAACAATGGCGCGGTTTATCCGGTGTCCTACACGCTCGTCAAGATTGGCGGCGAGTGGAAAGTACGCAACGTGATCATTAACGGCATCAACATCGGGAAGCTGTTCCGTGATCAGTTCGCTGATGCGATGCAGCGTAACGGTAATAATCTGGACGAGACGATCAATAGCTGGGCAGGTGAAGTTGCCAAGGCTAAAGAGAAGGCGCCAGAAGCAGCGGGTCCGGGCGCGCAATGACAGAATCAGTCGTACGGCTCGTCGCGCCGGGTGAGTTGCAATTGATCGGCACGCTCGACTATTTGACCGGTCCGGCGTTGCGCAAGCAGGGCGCCGCGTTGATCAAGTCGAGTGAGTTGCCGACCGTTGTGCTGGACTGCGCAGGCGTTGAAAAATCCAGCAGTGTAGGCTTGGCCTTGTTGCTGGCTTTCATGCGCGATGCACGAGACGCTGGCAAGGATGTCAGCATCCGCTCGATGCCGGAAGACATGCGCAAGATTGCTCAGGTCTCAGAGCTGACTGAACTGCTCCACGATCATTGATCCCCCGTTTATGAAAGCCCCTCGTCCGGGTCCTGCGTTGCGGGGTTCGCATTGAGTGGGCTTTTTTGTATGATGGCCGACCCGCGCGCGTAGGTCGCCAATAGAGGTTTAGCATGCACGCCGTAGAAGTTAAGAGCTTCCTTGAAGGGAAGTTGCCCGAGATCCAGGTTGAAGTTGAAGGCGAAGGCTGCAACTTCCAGCTGAACGTGATCAATGACGAGCTGGCTGCGCTGAGCCCGGTCAAGCGTCAGCAACAGATCTACACGCATTTGAACCCCTGGATTGCCGATGGCAGCATCCACGCGGTCACCATGAAATTTTTCAGCCGCGCTGCGTGGGCCGAGCGCACCTGAGCCACTTGGCGTCGAGACTCTAATGGATAAATTGATTATTACTGGCGGCGTTCGTCTTGATGGCGAAATCCGCATTTCCGGGGCGAAAAACTCTGCCCTGCCGATTCTTGCCGCTACGCTGCTGGCTGATGGCCCGGTAACCGTACAGAATCTGCCGCACCTGCACGACATCACCACCATGATCGAGCTGTTCGGTCGCATGGGCATCGAGCCTGTCATCGACGAAAAGCTCAGTGTTGAAATTGATCCGCGTACGATCAAAACGTTGATTGCTCCGTACGAGCTGGTGAAAACCATGCGCGCCTCGATCCTCGTGCTTGGTCCTATGGTTGCTCGTTTCGGCGAAGCTGAAGTTGCGTTGCCTGGCGGTTGTGCGATCGGTTCGCGTCCAGTGGACCTGCACATTCGTGGCCTGGAAGCCATGGGTGCAATCATTGATGTCGAAGGTGGTTACATCAAGGCCAAGGCCCCTGAAGGCGGCCTGCGCGGTGCAAATTTCTTCTTCGATACCGTCAGTGTGACCGGTACCGAAAACATCATGATGGCTGCGAGCCTGGCTAACGGCCGTAGCGTTCTGCAAAACGCCGCTCGTGAACCTGAAGTTGTCGACCTGGCTAACTTCCTGATTGCGATGGGCGCGAAGATTCACGGTGCCGGTACCGACACCATCACCATCGATGGCGTGAAGCGCCTGGACTCGGCGACCTACAAGGTCATGCCGGACCGTATCGAGACTGGCACCTATCTGGTGGCTGCTGCTGCTACTGGCGGCCGCGTGAAGGTCAAGGATACCGATCCGACCATCCTGGAGGCGGTGCTGCTCAAGCTGCAGGAAGCGGGTGCTGAAGTCACCAGCGGTGTCGACTGGATCGAGCTGAACATGCACGGCAAGCGTCCGAAGGCTGTTAACGTGCGTACCGCTCCTTACCCGGCGTTCCCGACTGACATGCAGGCGCAGTTCATCTCGCTCAATGCCATCGCCGAAGGCACTGGTGCAGTGATCGAGACCATCTTCGAAAACCGTTTCATGCACGTCTACGAGATGCATCGCATGGGCGCGCAGATTCAGGTCGAGGGCAACACTGCTATCGTCACCGGTACCCAGGTCCTCAAAGGCGCGCCAGTCATGGCCACCGACCTGCGTGCATCGGCCAGCCTGGTTATCTCCGCTCTGGTTGCCCAGGGCGACACGCTCATCGACCGCATCTACCATATAGATCGTGGCTACGAGTGCATTGAAGAGAAACTGCAGATGCTGGGCGCGAAGATTCGCCGCGTTCCGGGCTAGTAGTTGAACGACCTGACGCCCGAGCCAATTGTGGTTCGGGCGTTGGTATTGCGCGCTTCACGGCGTGTGAATTCTGATTCGTTTCACCTGGTGCCCGTGTTGAACCGGCATCAGGTTTTGTTCGGCGCCGATTGCGCTCGGGCAGAAGTTTCCTGATAAGGACTGACGTTTCCCATGTTGACCATCGCATTGTCCAAGGGCCGCATCCTCGACGACACCCTGCCGCTTCTCGCCGAAGCGGGCATTGTGCCAACCGAGAATCCGGACAAGAGCCGCAAGCTGATCATTCCCACGACCCAGGCCGATGTGCGCTTGCTGATCGTGCGTGCCACCGATGTGCCGACTTATGTTGAACATGGTGCTGCTGATCTGGGCGTTGCCGGTAAAGATGTGCTGATGGAATACACCGGCCAGGGCCTGTATGAGCCACTGGATCTGCAAATTGCCAAGTGCCGTCTGATGACTGCTGGCGCTATTGGGGCTGCCGAGCCGAAAGGCCGTCTGCGCGTTGCAACCAAGTTCGTCAACGTCGCTAAACGTTACTATGCCGAGCAAGGTCGTCAGGTTGACATCATCAAGCTGTATGGCTCCATGGAGCTGGCACCGCTGATTGGCCTGGCAGACAAGATCATTGACGTCGTGGACACCGGCAACACCCTGCGTGCTAACGGTCTGGAGCCTCAAGAGTTGATCGCTACGATCAGTTCTCGTCTGGTGGTCAACAAGGCTTCCATGAAAATGCAGCACGCCCGCATCCAGTCGCTTATCGATACCCTGCGCAATGCAGTGGAGTCACGACACCGCGGCTGACCTACCCGCGCGACGTTAAGTTGCGCCCGTCTATCCGCCTCATAGCCAGAATTCTCAGGTGCCCAAGCGGATCGACTGCTAGTTTAGGGCGCCTGAGTTTTTGCCATTCCTATGAGGCTCTCGCTATGACCGCACCGACTGCAATTCGCCGACTCAATGCTGCTGACCCGGATTTCGCACATCATCTGGATCATCTGCTGAGCTGGGAAAGTGTGTCTGACGATTCGGTCAACGAGCGTGTTCTCGACATCATCAAGGCCGTACGTGAGCGGGGCGATGCTGCGTTGGTCGAGTTCACCGAGCGCTTCGACGGGCTGCAAGTCGCCTCCATGGCTGATCTGATTCTGCCTCGCGAACGCTTGGAGCTGGCGCTGACCCGTATCACCCCGGCCCAGCGTGCCGCGCTGGAAAAGGCTGCGGATCGGGTGCGCATGTACCACGAGAAGCAGAAACAGGACTCCTGGACCTACACCGAAGCCGACGGCACTGTGCTGGGCCAAAAGGTCACGCCACTGGATCGCGCCGGTCTCTACGTGCCGGGTGGCAAGGCGTCTTACCCGTCATCGGTATTGATGAACGCTATTCCGGCCAAAGTTGCGGGAGTGGGCGAGGTGGTCATGGTGGTGCCAACTCCACGTGGGGAAATCAATGAGCTGGTGCTGGCCGCGGCCTGTATTGCCGGAGTTGACCGCGTGTTCACCATTGGTGGCGCCCAAGCCGTTGCTGCGCTGGCTTACGGTACTGAAAGCGTGCCGCGTGTCGACAAGGTCGTCGGGCCGGGGAACATTTATGTAGCCACCGCCAAGCGCCACGTTTTCGGTCAGGTTGGTATCGACATGATTGCCGGCCCTTCCGAGATTCTGGTGGTGTGTGACGGCAAGACCGATCCGGACTGGATTGCGATGGATCTTTTTTCCCAGGCTGAGCACGATGAAGACGCTCAGGCGATTCTGGTGAGCCCGGACGCAGACTTCCTGGATCAGGTGGCCGCGAGCATCGCCAAATTGATGCCGACCATGGAGCGTGCAGAGATCATCGACAAGTCGATCAATGGCCGTGGTGCGTTGATCAAGGTTGCTGATATGCAGCAGGCCATTGAAGTCGCCAACCGTATTGCGCCGGAACACCTTGAATTGTCGGTGGCAGACCCGGAAGCCTGGTTGCCGCAGATTCGACATGCGGGCGCGATCTTCATGGGGCGTCATACGTCTGAGGCGTTGGGCGACTATTGCGCGGGTCCCAACCACGTGTTGCCAACCTCCGGCACCGCGCGCTTTTCATCGCCGCTGGGGGTTTACGATTTTCAGAAACGTTCGTCGATCATCTATTGCTCGCAGCAGGGTGCATCCGAACTTGGCAAGACCGCATCGGTACTGGCTCGTGGCGAATCATTGACTGCGCACGCACGCAGCGCCGAGTATCGCATCATCGATAACGAAGGGCAGGGGAACTGAGCATGAGTAAATTCTGGAGTCCTTTCGTCAACGGTCTGGTGCCCTACGTGCCGGGTGAGCAGCCCAAGCTGACCAAACTGGTCAAGCTCAACACCAACGAAAACCCTTATGGCCCTTCGCCTAAAGCTTTGGCCGCGATGCGTGCCGAGCTGACCGACGATCTGCGTCTTTATCCTGACCCGAACAGCGACGTGCTGAAACAGGCAGTCGCAAGCTACTACGACGTGCAACCCGGCCAGGTATTTCTGGGTAACGGTTCGGATGAAGTGCTCGCACATGCATTCAACGCTTTTTTCCTGCACGGCAAACCGTTGTTGTTTCCGGACATCAGCTACAGCTTCTATCCGGTCTACTGCGGTTTGTATGGCATTGAGTACGACGCTATCGCGCTGGATGAGCAGTTTCAGATCCGGGTTGAGGATTACGCCAAGCCTAATGGCGGGATCATCTTTCCTAACCCGAACGCGCCAACAGGTTGCGTAGTGGGGCTGGACGCTGTTGAGCAGATGCTCAAGGCGAGTCCCGATTCTGTGGTTGTGGTTGACGAGGCGTATATCGATTTTGGTGGCGAGACGGCGATCTCTCTGGTGGATCGTTATCCGAACCTGCTGGTGACCCAGACATTGTCCAAGTCGCGCTCACTGGCAGGGTTGCGAGTCGGCCTGGCGGTGGGGCATCCGGATTTGATCGAGGCGCTGGAGCGGGTCAAGAACAGCTTCAACTCTTATCCGCTGGATCGTCTGGCCATTGTCGGGGCTGCTGCTGCCTTCGAAGATCGTGAGCACTTTGAGTTCACCCGCAATGCGGTTATCGCCAGTCGTGATGCATTGACCAGCGAGCTGCAAACGCTCGGGTTTGAAGTGCTGCCATCGGCGGCCAACTTTATTTTTGCCCGTCACCCACAACACGACGCTGCCGGTATCGCGGCGAAGCTGCGCGAGCAGGGTGTGATTGTTCGGCACTTCAAGCAGGAGCGCATTGCCCAGTTCCTGCGGATCAGCATTGGCACGCCGGAGCAAAACCAGGCGCTGCTGGATGGGTTGGCGGGGTTGTAATAACCCGGTCTCACCATCGTCACACCTGTGGGAGCGAGGCTTGCCCGCGATAAAGCCGCCACGGTTTATCAGATAAACCTCAGTGCTCTTATCGCGGGCAACCCTCGCTCCCACAGGTATCTACGCAACTCAGTGGGACCCTATTCATCCGGGAACAGGCCGGTACAGCCGACGCATTTGTATTGTCAGCAGTATCGCCTTCCCGGATGAATCCGGTCCCACGTCGTCAATTTCTGGCGGTGCGATTACTGCTCCTCAACCGGCGTAGCCGAAGGCGGAGGTGGCGGACGCAGGCCGACCTCGGCATTGAGTTTCACTTCCTTCCCGTTGCGCATGACCTGAATGGCGATCTTGTCGCTGGGCTTGGTGCGTGCTACCTGATTCATCGAGCGGCGACCATCACCGGCGGGTTCGCCGTTGATGCTCAAAATCACGTCCCCAAGCTGCAATCCGGCTTTCTGTGCCGGACCGTCACGGAAAATGCCCGCCACGACGATACCCGGGCGGTCCTTCAGGCCAAATGACTCAGCCAGTTCCTGAGTCAGTGGCTGCACCTCGATGCCCAGCCAGCCACGAATCACCTGGCCATGCTCGATGATCGATTTCATCACCTCCATCGCCAGCTTGGTCGGAATCGCAAAGCCGATCCCCTGAGAACCGCCGGACTTGGAGAAGATTGCCGTATTGATACCGGTCAGGTTGCCACTGGCGTCAACCAGCGCACCGCCCGAGTTGCCCGGGTTGATCGCTGCGTCTGTCTGAATAAAGTCTTCGTAGGTGTTCAGGCCGAGC
Organism: Pseudomonas maioricensis; assembly: GCF_022790535.1. Classification (GTDB taxonomy): domain Bacteria; phylum Pseudomonadota; class Gammaproteobacteria; order Pseudomonadales; family Pseudomonadaceae; genus Aquipseudomonas; species Aquipseudomonas maioricensis. Next base: position 99,952 of record NZ_LOHG01000003.1, on the reverse strand, counting down.
TGATTACGGCCGGTGGCGCTGATAATACCCATGGTGACGGTCTGGCCGACGCCGAAAGGATTTCCGATGGCCAGCGCGACGTCACCGATACGGATGCTGTCGGAGCGGCCAATAGTGATCGACGGGATATTCTTGAGATCGATCTTCAGAACTGCCAGATCGGTTTCGGGGTCATTGCCAATGACCCGGGCGATGGTTTCCCGACCATCCTTGAGCGCTACGACGATTTGATCGGCGCCGGTCGTGACGTGGTTATTGGTCAGAATGTAGCCTTCCGGACTCATCAGGACGCCAGAACCGAGGCTCGACTCCATGCGTTTCTGCTTGGGCATGTTATCGCCAAAGAAACGCCGGAATTGCGGGTCCTCGAACATCGGGTTGGCCGCTTTATTGACCATCTTCGTTGTGTAGAGATTGACCACTGCCGGGGCCGCCATGCCCACCGCGTCGGCATACGAGACCGGGCCTTGCTGGACGTAGCTGGTTTGTGGCGCTTGTTGCAGATTAACGTCGAGACTGGGCAGGCCGACCATCTCCGGGAAACGCTGAATAATCAGCAGGGCGATAAGTACGCCTGCCAGCAATGGCCAACCAAAAAAGCGCAGCGCCTTGAACATTGAGCAAATCCTGAAAGTGATCCGACGCTGCGGCTTTCTGCCCATCTGCGCCATAATGGGCGGCATTATACGAGCACTTGGTGTCGTGTTTCACAAATAAGATATTCAGAAGTGAACCATTTCAGCAACACGACCCTATCAGCTTTAAATCACACATTCAGGAGTCTTTTATGGCTGTTGCGCTCAGCACTCTGGTAGAAGAAGCCGACCGTTATCTGGGCAGTGCCCGCATCCAGGATTATTGCCCGAATGGCCTGCAGGTCGAAGGTCGTCCACAGGTCATGCGAATCGTCAGTGGTGTTACCGCAAGCCAGGCCTTGCTGGATGCTGCGGTTGATGCGCAGGCCGATCTGATTCTCGTGCACCACGGTTATTTCTGGAAAGGCGAGAACCCCTGCGTCGTCGGCATGAAGCAGCGTCGCCTGAAAACCTTGCTCAAGCACGATATCAGCCTGTTGGCCTATCACCTGCCCCTGGACGTGCACCCGGACGTGGGTAATAACGTGCAGTTGGCGCTCCAGCTGGACATTACTGTGGAAGGTCCGCTCGATCCGGATAACACACGTGTTGTCGGGCTGGTTGGTTCGCTGAATGAGCCTGTGATGCCCCGGGATTTTGCCCGTCGCGTGCAGGAAGCACTGGGCCGCGAACCGCTGCTGATAGAAGGCGCCGGGATGATTCGTCGGGTGGGCTGGTGCACAGGAGGCGGGCAGGGGTACATCGATCAGGCGATCGCAGCTGGGGTCGATCTGTTTATCAGCGGTGAAGCGTCGGAGCAGACCGTGCACAGTGCGCGGGAGAACGGCATCAGTTTTATCGCGGCCGGCCACCATGCGACTGAGCGTTACGGGGTTCAGGCATTAGGAGACTATCTGGCCCGCCGGTTTGCTGTTGAGCACCTGTTCATTGATTGCCCGAACCCGGTCTGATCTCCCAAACGAGACGGTATATCGTTAGAACGTTTAGGTCTATTTGGCCCCCTGAATAGAAGTAGTCGCTGTGCTAGAGTGCCGCCTCGAACACGGCCCGCTGGCCGTCCCGGGCGTTGTCCGGTCAATAATGAATGCAACCCGTGAGTAACCATGGTCGATAAACTGACGCATCTTAAGCAACTGGAGGCGGAAAGCATCCACATCATCCGCGAGGTCGCCGCCGAGTTTGATAACCCGGTGATGCTGTACTCCGTCGGTAAAGACTCAGCCGTAATGCTGCATCTGGCGCGCAAGGCGTTCTTTCCGGGCAAGCTGCCATTCCCGGTAATGCATGTGGACACCCGCTGGAAATTCCAGGAAATGTATCGTTTCCGCGACCAGATGGTTAAGGAAATGGGCCTGGACCTGATCGTCCATATCAACCCGGACGGCGTGGCGCAAAACATCAGCCCGTTGACCCACGGCAGCTCCAAGCATACTGACATCATGAAGACCGAAGGTCTCAAGCAGGCCCTGGACAAGCACGGCTTTGATGCCGCGTTCGGCGGCGCGCGTCGTGATGAAGAGAAATCCCGTGCCAAAGAGCGCGTGTATTCGTTCCGCGACAGCAAGCACCGCTGGGATCCGAAAAACCAGCGCCCAGAGCTGTGGAACGTCTACAACGGCAACGTCAACAAGGGCGAGTCGATTCGTGTGTTCCCTCTGTCCAACTGGACCGAGCTGGATATCTGGCAGTACATCTATCTGGAAAGCATCCCGATTGTCCCGTTGTACTTCGCTGCCGAGCGCGACGTCATCGAGATGAATGGCACCTGGATCATGATCGACGACGAGCGTCTGCTCAATCACCTCAGCGATGAGGACAAGGCACGCATCGTCAAGAAGAAAGTCCGCTTCCGTACACTTGGCGACTACCCGTTGACGGGCGCAGTCGAGTCCGAGGCCACCAGCCTCACTGACATCATTCAGGAAATGCTTCTGACGCGTACTTCCGAACGTCAGGGCCGAGTCATCGATCACGATGGCGCTGGTTCGATGGAAGAAAAGAAACGTCAGGGTTATTTCTAAGGGGTTGTCATGTCGCACGCATCTGATTTGATCAGCGAGGACATCCTCGCCTATCTGGGCCAGCACGAACGCAAGGAAATGCTGCGCTTTCTTACCTGTGGCAACGTCGACGACGGCAAGAGCACGCTGATCGGCCGTTTGCTGCACGACTCCAAGATGATCTACGAAGATCACCTTGAAGCCATTACTCGCGATTCGAAGAAGTCTGGCACCACTGGCGAAGACGTCGATCTGGCGTTACTGGTTGACGGCCTTCAGGCCGAGCGCGAGCAGGGCATCACGATTGATGTTGCCTACCGCTATTTCTCCACTGCCAAGCGCAAGTTCATCATTGCCGATACTCCTGGCCATGAGCAGTACACGCGCAATATGGCGACCGGTGCATCGACCTGTGACCTGGCAATTATTCTGGTGGATGCCCGTTACGGCGTGCAGACCCAGACTCGCCGTCACAGCTACATCGCATCGCTGCTGGGCATCAAGCATATCGTTGTGGCCATCAACAAGATGGACCTCAATGGCTTTGACGAAAGCGTCTTCGAGTCAATCAAGTCTGATTACCTGAAGTTCGCCGACGGCATCGCGTTCAAGCCGACCACCATGGCCTTCGTGCCGATGTCGGCTCTCAAGGGCGACAACGTGGTGAACAAGAGCGAGCGTTCGCCTTGGTACACCGGTCAGTCCTTGATGGAAATCCTCGAAACCGTCGAGATTGCCAACGACCGCAACTACACCGACATGCGTTTCCCGGTGCAGTACGTCAACCGTCCAAACCTGAACTTCCGTGGTTTTGCCGGTACGCTGGCGAGCGGTATCGTGCACAAGGGTGACGAAATCGTCGTGCTGCCTTCGGGCAAGAGCAGCCGCGTCAAATCCATCGTCACCTTCGAAGGTGAGCTGGAGAATGCCGGGCCGGGTCAGGCCGTCACTCTGACCATGGAAGACGAGATTGATATCTCCCGTGGTGACTTGCTGGTCCACGCCGATAACGTGCCGCAAGTGGCCGACGCTTTCGACGCCATGCTGGTCTGGATGGCCGAAGAACCGATGCTGCCGGGCAAGAAATACGACATCAAGCGTGCCACCAGCTATGTGCCGGGCTCGATCGCCAGCATCACCCATCGCGTAGACGTCAACACCCTGGCCGAAGGGCCTGCCAGTTCTCTGGGGCTTAACGAGATTGGTCGCGTCAAGATCAGCCTCGATTCAGCCATTGCGCTGGACGGTTACGACAGCAATCGCACGACTGGCTCGTTCATTGTTATTGACCGTTTGACTAACGGCACCGTGGCAGCGGGCATGATCATTGCCAAGCCGGTCGGTGGTGCGGGGGCTAACCACCATGGTGCACTTGCGCACGTGGCCACTGAAGAACGTGCGCAGCGTTTCGGTCAGCAGCCTGCGACTGTGCTGTTCAGCGGCCTGTCGGGCGCCGGCAAAAGCACCTTGGCTTACGCTGTAGAGCGCAAGCTGTTCGACATGGGCCGCGCGGTTTATGTGCTGGATGGCCAGAACCTGCGTCACGACCTGAACAAGGGGCTTCCGCAGGACCGTGCCGGACGTACCGAGAACTGGCGTCGTGCTGCTCACGTGGCGCGTCAATTCAACCAGGCAGGCCTGATTACCCTGGCCGCGTTCGTTGCACCGGATGGCGAAGGTCGTGAGCAGGCCAAGTCCCTGATTGGCGCGGATCGTCTGCTGACTGTCTACGTCCAGGCATCCCCTGCAGTTTGCCGTGAACGCGATCCACAGGGGCTGTACGCAGCTGATGGCGATAACATTCCGGGCGAGTCGTTCCCGTACGACGTGCCGCTTAATGCGGATCTGGTTATCGACACCCAATCGTTGAGCCTCGAAGACAGCGTCAAGCAAGTCCTCGACCTGCTGCGCAGCCGCGGCGCGATCTGACGATCGTTTGCTGTAAACAAGAAACCCGCCAGAGATGGCGGGTTTTTTGTTTGTGTGTGGGGTCCGGGGACTCTGTGGGAGCTGAGCTTGCTCGCGATGAAGCTGGGCGCGGTTTACTTTAGATTGCTTCCAGCCTTATCGCGAGCAAGCTCGG
>NZ_LOHG01000003.1:36207-95248 GCF_022790535.1 Pseudomonas maioricensis | reverse complement strand
CTCCCACAGGATATACGCAACTCCGTGGATCGGCTTTAGCCACGAAGAGGTCGTTACAGTCGTTGAAAACTGATCGTTTGAAATACCGCCTTCCCGGCTGAAGCCGGTCCCACGACGAGGGTACAGATGCAAAAAAGCCCGCCATTCTCACAAATGGCGGGCTTTCCTGATTCAGCTTTCGCTTATGGCTTTTTCAAGCCGTAATGCTCGTCGAGCATGCCCGGCGAGTTGGGGGTCTTTGGGGCGTAGTCTTTCGGTGGTTCGTTCGTGCGCGGCGGTGTCAGACGATCGCGCGGTACCTGATTGGCCTCAGGATGCAGGGCTGCCAGTAAACGTTGACGAGTCAGCTCGTCAGTCGCCAGACGGTTGGCACCTTCGGCAAGATGTTCCTGCACGTCCTGATAGCTTTGCGAAAGCTTCTGGACCAGATTAGCCGTGCTGTTGAAGTGAGTGACCACCTCGTTCTGATAAGTATCGAAACGCTCCTGAACATCGTCCAGCTGGCGCTGGGTTCCATTGGGGGCGGCGTTGGGCACCAGACGTGCTACCAGAAAACCGATGACGACACCGACAACCAGGGCAATGGTCGGCAACAACCAAACTAAGAGCGAGAGTTCCACGAGTCCTTCCTCTATAAACGGCTTTGCTTTACGTTAACGGCTCGAACCTGCTCTGTATACCGCGACGCGTTCACGGATATGCTATCGGCAGACAATCAGCTAGACGAGTCGACCCTTTGCGAGGTCACGGAGTTCCTTTTTGCTCATGCGCGAAACCCCTGTATTGATCGATGGCCCGGTGGGCCAACTAGAAGCCCTTTATCTGGATTTGGCCGACGCTAAAGGCTTGGCACTCATCTGCCATCCCAACCCGATTCAGGGCGGCACCATGCTTAACAAGGTCGTTTCAACCCTGCAGCGTACGGCTCGCGACGCGGGTTTGATTACATTACGTTTCAATTATCGTGGTGTGGGCGCAAGTGCCGGGACGTCCGAGGCAGGGCCTGGCGAAATCGAAGACGCCCAGGCTGCCGCCCGCTGGCTGCTCGAAAAGCACCCTGATCTGCCGCTGACACTTTTTGGGTTTTCCTTCGGTGGTTTTGTCGCCGCCAGCCTTGGCGGTCGTCTGGAAGCAGCTGGACACAAGCTTAGCCACTTGTTCATGGTCGCGCCTGCGGTCATGCGCTTGAACGAGCAGTACCCGTTGCCACAGAACTGCCCACTGACTGTAATTCAGCCGGAGACCGACGAAGTCGTCGAGCCGCAACTGGTTTACGACTGGTCGGCTGCGTTGCCGCGCCCACATGAGCTGCTGAAAGTGGCAGAATGCGGACACTTTTTTCATGGCAAGCTGACCGATCTCAAGGATCTGGTCATGCCACGCCTTTCGAACTGATGACAGCCCCATAAGCGACCTGCCATGACCACTCGTATCCTGACCGGTATCACCACCACCGGTACGCCCCACCTGGGTAACTACGCGGGCGCGATTCGCCCGGCCATTGTTGCCAGCCGCCAAAGCGATGCTGACTCGTTTTACTTTCTGGCTGACTATCACGCCCTGATCAAGTGCGATGACCCGCTGCGCATTCAGCGCTCGCGTCTGGACATCGCTGCGACCTGGCTGGCAGCCGGTCTGGATGTGGATCGCGTGACCTTCTATCGTCAGTCCGACATCCCGGAAATCACCGAGCTGACCTGGTTGTTGACCTGCGTTGCAGCCAAAGGCTTGCTTAACCGTGCCCACGCCTACAAGGCGTCGGTGGACAAGAACGTTGAGACGGGCGAAGACCCGGATGCGGGCATCACCATGGGCTTGTACAGCTACCCGGTGTTGATGGCTGCCGACATCCTGATGTTCAACGCACATAAGGTGCCGGTGGGCCGTGACCAGATCCAGCACGTCGAAATGGCGCGCGACATTGGCCAGCGCTTCAACCACCTGTTTGGCCAGGGCAAAGAGTTCTTTGTCATGCCTGAGGCGCTGATCGAAGAAAGCGTCGCCACGCTGCCGGGTCTCGACGGGCGCAAAATGTCGAAGAGCTACGACAACACCATCCCGTTGTTCAGCAGCGCTAAAGAGATGAAAGACGCAATCTCGCGCATCATCACCGACTCGAAAGCGCCAGGCGAAGCCAAGGACCCAGACAACTCGCACCTGTTCACCCTGTATTCGGCGTTTGCCACGCCTGAGCAGAACGCTGAGTTCCGTTCCGAGTTGCTTCAAGGTCTGGGTTGGGGCGAGGCGAAAAATCGTCTGTTCACGCTGCTGGACCAGCAGTTGGGTGAGGCCCGTGAGAACTACCATCGCTTGATCGAGCGTCCTGCTGACCTGGAGGACATTCTATTGGCCGGCGCGGCGAAGGCTCGCAAGGTCGCTACGCCGTTCCTCGGCGAACTGCGTGAAGCGGTGGGGCTGCGCTCTTTCCGTAGCGGCGTTCAGGTCGCCGAGACGGGCAAGAAGAAAGCCGCCAAGGGCGCACGCTTTGTCAGCTTCCGTGAAGACGATGGAAGTTTCCGCTTCCGCCTGCTGGCTGCGGATGGCGAGCAACTGCTGTTGTCGCGCAATTTTGCCGATGGCAAAGCCGCAGGTGCGGTGAGCAAGCAATTGCAGCAGGGCGGTGAACTGGATGTGCGGGCCGAGGCTGACAGCTTCACCCTGTGGCTTGATGGCCAATGTGTGGCGGACAGTCCGGCATTCACTGACGCCGCTGCTCGTGACGCCGCCATAGAAAGCCTCAAGTCGGCACTCGCACCACAACAGGATTGATTGCCAATCTGTCGGGCCGTCGCTACAGTGACGGCCCGTTTTTGTTGCCTTGTTAGCGAATATGACCCCTCTAGAACGATACCAAGCTGATCTGAAACGCCCTGATTTCTTCCATGATGCGGCGCAGGAAACTGCTGTGCGTCATCTGCAGCGTCTGTATGACGATCTGGTGGCCGCCAATCAGAGCAAGCCGGGCATGTTCGGCAAGCTGTTCGGCAAGAAGGAACAGGCGCCGGTCAAGGGCTTGTACTTCTGGGGCGGGGTAGGCCGGGGCAAGACGTACCTGGTTGATACCTTCTTCGAAGCCCTGCCGTTCGAGCAGAAGGTTCGGACTCACTTCCACCGCTTCATGAAGCGCGTGCACGAAGAGATGCGGACCCTCAAGGGCGAGAAAAACCCGCTGACCATCATCGCCAGGCGCTTTTCCGATGAGGCGCGGGTGATCTGTTTCGATGAGTTTTTCGTGTCGGACATCACCGACGCCATGATCCTCGGCACCCTGATGGAAGAGCTGTTCAGAAACGGTGTGACGCTGGTTGCGACCTCGAACATCGTGCCGGACGGTTTGTACAAGGACGGCCTGCAACGCGCGCGCTTCCTGCCGGCCATTGCGCTGATCAAGCAGAACACCGAAATCGTCAACGTCGACAGCGGCGTGGACTATCGCCTGCGTCACCTTGAGCAGGCTGAGCTGTTCCACTTCCCGCTGGATGAAGCTGCACAGGAAAGTCTGCGCAAGAGCTTCAAGGCGCTGACGCCGGATTGCGCGCAGACCATCGAGAATGACGTATTGATGGTCGAGAATCGTGAAATCCGTGCCCTGCGTACTTGTGATGACGTGGCCTGGTTCGACTTCCGTGAACTGTGCGACGGCCCACGCAGCCAGAACGATTACATCGAACTGGGCAAGATCTACCACGCTGTGTTGCTCAGTGGCGTAGAGCAGATGAGCGTCACCACCGACGACATCGCCCGACGTTTTATCAACATGGTCGACGAATTCTACGACCGTAACGTCAAGTTGATCATCTCGGCCGAAGTCGAGTTGAAAGACCTGTATACCGGCGGCCGTTTGAACTTCGAGTTCCAGCGGACCTTGAGCCGGTTGCTCGAAATGCAGTCCCATGAGTTCCTGTCCAGAGCGCATAAGCCGTAATAGCCAGGATGATTGATCAAAGCCCACATGATGTGGGCTTTTTTTTGATCATTATTTTATAGGTAGGATATTTCCTGCAATTATTGAGGATGAATTCTACAAGCGTAGTCGGCGTTGTTTAATTGTATTTCTTCCGTGGATTCTATTGATTGATTGGTAGATGGCTTAAGGGGTACTTGAGCTTTTTTCTGATATTTCAATACTAAAACTACGAAGGATTTAAAAATGCCAACTGAATTACCTCCATCCTTTATACGAGCGCGTCCCCAGAGGGGCGATCCTTACGGTCTGACCAGTGGTGGGTATAGCCCATCGGGGGAGGAGTTTCCTTATAGAGTCAACAACCCGCTTAACTGGCAGATGATACAAAAGCGTGACGGCTATTGCAGTCCGAACTGGCGGGGGACGTTTCAGGCTCTGATGAATTCTTCTGGCGGATTGCACATTAACGTATTGACTGAAATGCGCATTCTTGCTTATGCGGATCTGTTGCATGCACAAGGTCAACCACTATTAGCAGCCTATGATCAGGCCTGTAACACCGCAGTGCCATTTTTGTATAACCCTCACGACACAATGCCTTATCCGCCGGGTAATCGACAGCTTTCCGGAGACTATTTGACGGCGATTCATGCTTTAACACACGCGATGTTCGGTAGTGGCGAGCCCATGGATTTCCCGCTTAATCGGACGGGTATTTCTGTCGACCTATCGAGCAAGCAGGCTTTTATGGACGCCGTCAGGCAAGCTCCAGTCGGTAATTCAACAATTGATCAGCGGGTATCACATAATACTTATGATGACTCGTATTCTACGGGTGGCGCATTGGGATATATCACGTTGAGAGCGCAGGGCGAACTTCAAAAGAGTCAATCCGGTGCCTGGATTTTAAATAACGGGACGTTGAAAGCTTTTGATGATCTTTTTGATGCTAATAGTTCTACTCATCGCAGTGGAATGGCAGAACTCGGAACTGCGATGCTTAGACCGTTGATAAGAGAGCCTTTCACAATTCGCTTACCGGGAGAGATTTCAGTTTCAGCGAGTGGGCAGCTTTAATGAGTGGCAAGGATCGAGCTGGATTGACTAGAGCGTTTTCTCGAGCTGCGATGATTATCGGTGTCGAATATGTTGCCGCTATGGTTCTGACCCTGTTTCATTATTTAAAGTTAAGCTTTAAATTATATGGTGAGATGGGTGAGCTTCCATCGTCCTTTTTCGAGATGATTGCCATCGCTTTCGTTGGGGGTGGGGCGCTGGTTTTATACCTGCTCGGAATATGGGTGGTGCGATGGAGAATTCCTAAGCGGTTGCTAATTGGAATAGTAGTTGCCCTACAGTTTCCTGTATTGTTAACAGCCGTGCTGCTCGCGGTAGTGCTTTGGGTAAATCTGGCCTCGCTAGAAGCTGTCGCTGCTGCGTGTATTGCTAGTCTGATCGTGCTACAGACCCCAGTGCTGATCTCCAGACTTTTGGACACTCGCTGATCGATTCACTCTTAGAACTCGCTAGGCGAGTAGGGGCGGATGTGAATGGAGTGTGCTTGGTTTGTTGCGCTCTATCAGCTAACTGATTAACTGAAGTTTCTTTCTGTGTTGAAAAAAAGCCCACATGATGTGGGCTTTTTTACGGCTTGATTTTATCCCGTCTGGGATATTTCCTGCAGGCTATCAAGGATAGGGCTTACAAGTATGATGGTCGTTGTCTAATTGTATTCCTCCTGCAGATTATATTTATTGGTCTGGGGCGGCTTTCTACTGGCATAATTAAAAGTTTGGTCAAATATCCGTTAACGATCCATGTTTTCTGGGGGCATTGTGAGCAAGCGGAGTGGCAAATTGCGCGTAATCATAATGAAGGGCAAATCATTTTTCTGGACAGCGCTTATCATCGGGGCTGAGTACTGTGCAGCTTCGATTATGGCAGCTTTCCACGTGATAAAAGTGGGGCTCGAGCTTGGGCCTGAGGATGGGGATGCGATGCCGCCCCTATTCGCACTCTTTGTTATTGCGTCAGCCTGGATGTTTGTGACGGTGATCTTGTATGTGCTTGCAATATGGATAGCAAGGTGGCGAATACTTAGATTGCCGAGGATTTTCATTGTAGTGATTTTGCAACTTCCACTTTTCGCTACGGCAGGTTTCGTGGCTATTGGCTTGTGGTGCAACTTGAAAGGCTGGGAAACGATTGCGGCAGCCTTCATCTATAGCGTGGTCGTCCTGCAAACCCCGATGTTGTTTTCCAGGCTTACTGAATCAACTCGCTCATAACTCACCGCCAGAGGCTGGCCATATACGGTCAGCCTTTGGGGAGGTAGCGCCATTATCCTCTTCTAACGGGTGCATTAGTCCTGTAGGAGTGAGCTTGCTCGCGATAGCGTTGTGTCTGCATGTGAATATGCAACTGACACAGCGCTATCGCGAGCAAGCTCGCTCCTTGGTTATAACCGTTAAGCAGCCTGCTGAAACTGCTGGCGATACTGATTTGGCGACAACTCCGTGTGTTGACGAAACAGGCGGGCGAAGAAGCTGGCGTCGTCGTAGCCTACTTCGTAGCTGATGGTCTTGATGCTCTTGCGTGTACCTGACAGCAGGCCTTTGGCGGTTTCGATGCGTAGACGCTGCAGGTAGTGTAACGGCTTGTCGCCGGTGGCTGTCTGGAAGCGGCGCATGAAGTTGCGGATGCTCATGCCGTGATTGCGGGCGACATCTTCGAAGCGGAACTTGTCGGCGAAATGCTCTTCCAGCCAATGCTGAATCTGCAGAATCACGACGTCCTGATGCAGTTTTTGCCCGCCGAAGCCCATACGGCCGGGCGCATAGTTACGCTGTACTTCATACAGAATGTCGCGGGCAACGGCTTGCGCGACATTGGCACCGCAGAAGCGCTCAATCAGATAAATGTACAGGTCACACGCTGAGGTAGTGCCGCCTGCGCAGTACAGATTATCGGCGTCTGTGAGGTGTTTCTCCTGATTCAACAGAACCTTCGGAAAACGCTCACCAAAGTCGTTGAAGAATCGCCAATAGGTTGTAGCTTCCTTACCGTCCAGCAGGCCGGACTCAGCCAGCCAGAAAACGCCGCTGGCTTCGCCGCATAGCACTGCGCCATTGGCATGCTGTTCACGTAACCACGGAATGACTTGCGGATATCGCAAGCGAAGGGCGTCGAAGTTATCCCAGAATGCCGGGATTACTATGACGTCACTCTGGTCGAGGTCCCCGTCGACCGGCAGTACGACGTCGCTGAAGCTGCGCACCGGCTTGCCGTCGGGGCTGACCAGTCGCGTTTCGAACGCAGGAACTCTGCCCTGGCCCAGTTGTTTGCTGTAACGCAGGGCTGCTAGGTGAAAGAAATCCTTGGCTTGCATCAATGTAGAAGCGAACACCCCGTCAATGGCCAGGATGCTGACGCGCCGCAAGGGCGCGGAGGCGTGAGTCGACATATTCTGTTGTTCTTATATGGGAGATTAGTCAGATAGCGGCTGGATCGTCTTATTTTTTGGCGGGTGTGTCCAGTGTCCTCTTGCCGGTGGCGGGCATAGGCTCTGCAAGCCAATCCCGGCTTTACGATCCGGCTTCCCCAGCCAGGCAGGTGCCGAATGATCCCCAGAACTTTATTCAGTTCAGAGCATGAGTTGTTCCGCGAGAGCGTCCGCAAATTCCTCGAACAAGAAGCTGCGCCCTTTCACGGGCAATGGGAGAAGCAGGGCTGCATCGACCGTCAGCTGTGGAACAAGGCGGGAGAGCAGGGCATGTTGTGCTCGCACCTGCCTGAAGAGTACGGCGGCATGGCGGCAGATTTCCTGTTCAGCACCGTGGTAATCGAGGAAATCGGTCGGCTAGGTTTGACGGGCATCGGCTTTTCCCTGCATTCGGATATCGTTGCGCCTTACATCCTGCATTACGGCAGTGAGGCATTGAAGTTCAAGTATCTGCCCAAGCTGGTTTCGGGGGAGTTGGTCACTGCGATCGCGATGACCGAGCCAGGTGCAGGGTCAGACTTACAGGGTGTTAAAACCACCGCCGTGCGGGATGGCGACGAATACGTGATCAATGGCTCCAAGACTTTCATCACCAACGGTTATCTGGCTGACCTTGTGATTGTCGTCGCCAAGACCGATCCGTCTGCCGGGGCCAAGGGCACCAGTCTGTTTCTGGTGGAAGCCAGTACGCCCGGGTTTGCTAAAGGCAAGCGGCTGGAGAAGGTGGGAATGAAGGCTCAGGACACGTCGGAGCTGTTCTTTCAGGACGTGCGTGTTCCCAGGGAAAACTTGTTGGGGCAGGCGGGTATGGGCTTTGCCTACCTGATGCAGGAGTTGCCTCAGGAGCGGCTGACGGTTGCCATCGGAGCCGTTTCCTCAGCAGAAGCCGCGCTGCAATGGACGCTGGATTACACCCGCGAACGCAAGGCCTTCGGCAAGGCGATTGCCGACTTCCAGAACACGCGCTTCAAGCTGGCTGAAATCGCCACCGAGATTCAGATCGGCAGGGTTTTCATTGATCGCTGTCTGGAGCTGCACCTACAGGGCAAGCTGGATGTGCCGACTGCCGCGATGGCCAAGTACTGGGCGACCGACCTGCAGTGCAAGGTGCTCGACGAATGCGTGCAGTTGCATGGCGGTTACGGATTTATGTGGGAATACCCGATTGCACGTGCGTGGGCTGATGCCCGAGTGCAGCGGATTTATGCGGGGACCAATGAAATCATGAAAGAAATCATTGCCCGGAATTTGTAAGAGTCAGAGGAGTTAAGCCTGTGGGAGCGAATTCATTCGCGAAGGGGCCGATACATTCGATGCATTCCCATCATATGTACGATCGCTTTCGCGAATGAATTCGCTCCCACGGGTCCATATAGCGCTAAGCCTACTGTGTGTTACGGCGCGGGATTCGGGTGATCCTTGTGAATAGCCTCGATACCGGCCAGCACCTCGTCGGACAATTCCAGGTCGAAGCTGGCGATATTGCTATCCAGTTGCTCGAGAGTGGTGGCGCCAATGATGTTGCTGGTTACGAACGGTTGGCGGGTCACGAAAGCGAGGGCCATCTGCGTAGGTTCCAGACCATGCTCGCGAGCCAGTGCAACGTAGCGGCTGCAAGCCGCTTCCGATTGCGGGTTGAAGTAGCGGGTGAAACGACTGTAAAGGCTCAGGCGACCTTTGGCCGGGCGAGCACCGCCCTCGTATTTGCCTGAAAGCATGCCGAACGCCAGTGGCGAGTAAGCCAGCAGCCCGCACTGTTCGCGAATGGCCACTTCAGCCAGACCCACTTCAAAGCTGCGGTTGAGCAGGTTGTAGGGGTTCTGGATCGACACTGCCCGCGGCCAGCCACGGCTTTCGGCCAGTTGCAGAAACTTCATGGTGCCCCATGGCGTCTCGTTGGACAGGCCGATGTGGCGAATCTTGCCCGCCTTGACCTGTTCGTCCAGCGCTTCAAGAGTTTCTTCAAGCGGGGTGAAGTCTTCTTCTTTATGGGTGTAGCCCAGTTTGCCGAAGAAGTTGGTGCTGCGCTCAGGCCAGTGCAACTGATAAAGGTCGAGGTAGTCGGTCTGCAGGCGGGCCAGGCTGGCGTCGAGCGCCGCCACTATATGCTCGCGATTGTGCTTGAGGCTGCCACCCCTGATATGGGTGATGGCATTGCCTGGGCCGGCAATCTTGCTGGCCAGAATCCAGTCGGCGCGGTCACCTTGTTGCTTGAACCAGTTGCCGATGATGGTTTCGGTGGCGGAATAGGTTTCTGCTGTCGGCGGAACCGGGTACATCTCGGCGGTATCAAGAAAGTTGATACCGGCCTCTTTGGCGCGTTCGATCTGGGCAAAGGCTTCAGGCTGGCTGTTTTGCTCGCCCCAGGTCATGGTGCCGAGGCAGATTGCACTGACTTTCAGGTCGGTTCTGCCAAGTTGGCGATAGTCCATTTGCTTCTCCTCAGGTAAGAGAACCATAAAAGCAGGTTGAAATTTATTTCGCAATCCGCATAATCCCGCGCTCTTTGCGGTGGAAGTGATGCTCCATCCGCCGGAGAAAATCTTTGCCGTACCACAGATGCGCCGACCCGAGCCCTCGGCAGCGTCTGTATCTCGGCTGCCTTTGACATGCTGCTTGTCAAAGTACGATCTATTCAGTAAGATCCGCCGTCTCAATTTATCAGGGCGGCCCCTGAGGCTAAATAATGAAAACTTATACTGCTAAACCGGAAACAGTTAAGCGCGAATGGTTCGTAGTCGATGCTGCTGGTCAGACCCTCGGTCGTCTGGCTACAGAAATCGCTAGCCGTCTGCGTGGCAAGCACAAAGCGGAATACACTCCGCACGTTGACACTGGTGACTACATCGTTGTTATCAACGCTGAGCAAATCCGTGTTACCGGTGCTAAAACCACCGACAAAATCTACTACTCTCACTCCGGTTTTCCGGGCGGGATCAAGTCGATCAACTTCGAAAAGCTGATCGCCAAAGCTCCTGAGCGTGTGCTCGAGACCGCGGTTAAAGGCATGCTGCCTAAGAACCCGCTGGGTCGCGACATGTACCGTAAGCTGAAAGTCTATGCGGGCACTGCACACCCTCATACTGCTCAGCAGCCCCAAGAACTGAAGTTTTAACGGAATAGTTGATTATGTCGGCGACTCAAAATTACGGCACTGGCCGTCGCAAGACCGCTACCGCACGCGTTTTCCTGCGTCCAGGTACCGGCAACATCTCCATCAACAACCGTTCGCTGGACAATTTCTTCGGTCGCGAAACTGCCCGCATGGTAGTTCGTCAGCCGCTGGAACTGACTGAAACTGTTGAGAAGTTCGATATCTACGTCACCGTGATCGGCGGTGGTGTAAGTGGTCAAGCTGGCGCAATCCGCCACGGTATCACTCGCGCTCTGATGCAGTACGACGAAACCCTGCGTGGCGCTCTGCGCAAAGCTGGCTTCGTTACTCGCGACGCCCGTGAAGTTGAACGTAAGAAAGTCGGTCTGCGTAAAGCGCGTAAGCGTCCGCAGTACTCGAAGCGTTAATTCGCACTTCGTTCAAAAAGAACGCCCAGCCTCCTCACGGAGCTGGGCGTTTTTTTGTGGGCGTCTATTATACATGTGACAACGTGACTCATTCCGCGCAGGCCCCGGATTACAAGGCCTTCGGCTTTTCGGGAAAAGTAATGCCCTTGTAGTTTGAAGGGTTTCTATTTACCATTCGGCAAAATTTAGATACTTAAATTTTCAAATTAGACGCCTGATCGAACAGGCCACATAGCTGATGGGAGAGGACGGAATGAGCAATGACGGCGTGAATGCAGGCCGGCGTCGCTTCCTCGTGGCAGCCACATCTGTGGTTGGTGCAGCAGGAGCGGTGGGGGCTGCGGTCCCGTTCGTAGGGTCATGGTTCCCCAGTGCCAAGGCGAAAGCCGCAGGCGCACCGGTCAAGGTGAATATCAGCAAGATCGAAGCAGGACAGCAGATGATTGCTGAGTGGCGCGGTCAACCGGTCTTCATCGTTCGTCGTACCGAAGAGATATTGGGCAATCTTGGCAAGATTACAGGCCAGCTATCAGATCCCGAATCCAGGAGTTCGGTTCAGCCCACTTACGTTGACCCCGTTGTACGATCAATCAAGCCCGAAATACTGCTGTTGATCGGTATCTGCACCCACTTGGGGTGTTCTCCGACTTTCCGTCCTGAAGTAGCGCCAGCCGATCTGGGCAAGGATTGGGTTGGTGGTTATTTCTGTCCGTGTCACGGCTCACATTACGACCTCGCTGGCCGCGTCTATAAAGCTCAACCTGCACCTTTGAATCTGCCAGTGCCGCCGCATTCCTATGAGTCGGACAATATTATTGTCATTGGCGTCGATCAGGAGAACGCGTGATGAGCAAGTTCATGGATTGGATTGATGCTCGTTTTCCCGCCACAAAAATGTGGGAAGACCATCTCAGCAAGTATTACGCGCCAAAAAACTTCAACTTCTTCTACTTCTTCGGCTCTCTTGCCCTGCTAGTGCTGGTCAATCAGATCCTGACCGGTGTCTGGCTCACGATGAGCTACACGCCGTCAGCAGAAGAGGCGTTCGCCTCTGTTGAAGGCATCATGCGCGATGTCGAATACGGTTCGATTTTGCGCTTGCTGCACTCCACCGGTGCTTCGGCATTCTTCATTGTCGTTTACATGCACATGTTCCGCGGCCTGCTTTATGGTTCTTATCAAAAGCCCCGTGAGCTGGTGTGGATCTTCGGCATGCTGATCTACCTGGCGCTGATGGCTGAGGCATTCATGGGGTATTTGCTGCCTTGGGGGCAGATGTCCTACTGGGGCGCGCAGGTGATCATCTCGCTATTCGGCGCCATTCCGGTCATTGGTGATGACCTCACGCAATGGATTCGCGGCGACTACCTGATCTCCGGTATTACCCTGAACCGCTTCTTTGCGCTGCACGTGGTTGCACTGCCCATCGTTGTTCTGGGGCTGGTCGTGCTGCACATTCTCGCGCTGCATGAGGTGGGGTCGAATAACCCTGACGGGGTGGATATCAAGAAGCACAAAGATGAAAACGGCATTCCGCTGGACGGCATTCCTTTCCATCCTTACTACACGGTCAAGGATATCGTGGGCGTCGTGGTGTTCCTTTTCGTGTTTTGCTTCATTGTGTTCTTCTTCCCTGAAATGGGTGGCTACTTCCTCGAAAAACCTAACTTCGAGGTAGCGAACGCCTTCAAGACGCCTGAGCATATTGCGCCGGTCTGGTACTTCACGCCGTTCTACGCAATCTTGCGTGCCATCCCCGACAAGCTGATGGGGGTGATGGCCATGGGGGCTGCGATTGCTGTGTTGTTTGTACTGCCCTGGCTGGACCGAAGCCCTGTCAAATCGATGCGCTACAAAGGCTGGCTGAGCAAAATCTGGTTACTGGTGTTTTGTGTGTCCTTCGTGATTCTTGGTGTGCTGGGCGTTCTTGCGCCTACGCCTGGGCGCACGTTGCTGTCGCAGGTGTGTACGTTCCTGTACTTCGCCTACTTCATTCTGATGCCGTTTTACACCCGGCTCGAGAAGACCAAACCGGTTCCAGAAAGGGTGACTGGCTGATGAAAAAGCTATTGGCTGTACTGATTCTTGCGGCTCTGCCGATGCTGTCTATTGCTGCGGAGCATGGTGGTCCCGAGCTGGAAAGCGTCGACATCGATGTGTCTGATCAGGCCGCTATGCAGGACGGTGCGCGGACATTCGCCAACTATTGCATGGGCTGTCACAGCGCTAAATTCCAGCGTTACGAGCGCGTTGCAGATGACTTGGGTATACCGCACGAGTTAATGCTGGAAAAGCTGGTGTTCACGGGGGCCAAGATCGGCGACCACATGAACATCGGTATGCAGTCTGCAGACGCCAAGGCCTGGTTTGGCGCTGCTCCGCCAGACTTGACGCTGGTGGCACGGGTTCGCGGCACGGATTGGCTATACGGCTATCTGCGCTCGTTCTATGAGGACAAGGCGCGTCCATGGGGCGTGAATAACACGGTCTTCCCGAACGTGGGCATGCCGAATGTGCTGGTTGGCCTGCAAGGTCGCCAGGTCATCGGATGCAAACAGATTCAGCTGGTGGATGAGGGTAAGAAGCAGTACGACCCTTTGACCGGTGCGCCGTTGACACATGAAGCCTGCGATCAACTGACCATCGTTCCGAATACAGGCACCCTGACTGAGGCCCAGTTCGACGAGAAGATCAAGAATCTGGTGACCTTCCTCGCTTATTCGGCTAACCCGGTGAAGCTGCAGCATCAGCGTATAGGTACGTACGTGTTGCTGTATCTGGCTTTCTTCTTTGTCTTTGCCTACTTGCTCAAGCGCGAATACTGGAAGGACGTTCACTGATTGTTGTAACGCTGATGTAACACCTGCGCCTTCGGGCGCCTCTTTAGGCGACAAATGCAGGGCAAAAGTGATTGTGACGGCAAGATTGCAGAATTTACTGTGCGTAAATGAGCTATCTTGTCGCCCGCGATGACCACTGCCTCAATGCGGTTGTTGTCGGAGGCGTCCGAGGGCGTTTCCGTTTTTGTGTATTTCGATAAATTCAACAAGCGAGGAGGACCGCCATGGGCGTGACCAATCGGTTGGCCTGTTACTCCGACCCCGCCGACCACTATTCCCACCGCGTGCGCATTGTGCTCGCCGAGAAAGGTGTCAGCGCCGAGATCATTGATGTTGTGTCGGGGACTCATCCGGCGAAGTTGATCGAGGTGAATCCATACGGCAGCGTGCCAACCCTGGTTGATCGTGATCTGGCGTTGTACGAGTCGACGGTGGTGATGGAATATCTGGATGAGCGTTATCCGCATCCACCGTTGCTGCCGGTTTACCCAGTGGCGCGTGCCAACAGTCGTTTGCTGATCCATCGGATTCAGCGAGACTGGTGTGCTCAGGTGGACCTGATTCTGGATCCGCGCAGCAAGGAGTCGGCTCGTGTAGTGGCCCGCAAAGAGCTGCGTGAAAGCCTCACCGGCGTTTCACCACTCTTTGCCGAGAAAGCTTTTTTCCTCAGTGACGAGCAAAGTCTGGTTGACTGCTGTCTATTGCCCATACTCTGGCGTTTGCCTGTCTTGGGTATCGAGTTGCCGCGGCCTGCCAAGCCGTTGCTTGATTATATGGAGCGCCAATTTGCGCGTGAGGCATTCCAGGCAAGCCTGTCTGCTGCCGAACGTGACATGCGCTAAGGCCTAAGGAGCCGTTGATGAACTCCAGTCGCCCTTATCTGATTCGTGCTCTCTATGAGTGGATCGTCGATAACGATTGCACCCCGCATATGCTGGTTAATGCGGAATGCCCATCCGTGCAGGTCCCGCAAGGGTTTGCCAATGATGGGCAGATTGTCCTGAACGTTTCTCCGTCTGCTGTGCGTCATTTGCACATGGACAACGACGCTGTCAGTTTTGAAGGTCGCTTCGGCGGCGTTCCGCATACCCTGTACGTCCCTGTAGGGGCAATTCTGGGTATTTATGCCCGGGAGAATGGTCAGGGTATGGTTTTCGAGCTGGAGCCTCCTTTCGAGGATGATGACAGTGTTGATCCGGACGATGATCTTCCGCCACCGGGCACCGAACCGCCGCGTCCAAGCGGTCGGCCGAGTCTGAAAGTGGTGAAGTAAACGTCTCGTGCACAAAAAAAGGCGACCTCAGGGTCGCCTTTTTCATGTGTGCAGGATGGCTGGTGTCAGTCGATGTACTCGAACAACTTCACGATCTTCTGCACGCCAGACACGCTCTGTACGAGGTTGGTCGCGCGAGTGGCTTCCTGCTGGGTTACCAGGCCGAGCAGAAAGACGATGCCGTTTTCGGTAACGACTTTGATGCGCGAGCCAGGAATGGCGCTGTCTGTCAGCATCTGGCTTTTGATTTTGGTGGTCAGCCAGGCGTCATTGTTACGGGCCAGCAATGACGAAGGCGCCATGACTTGCAGCTCGTTGTTGACCTTCTTCACCCGTTGGACACCGCTGGCTTCTTTTTCGGCCAGGGCTTTAAGGTCTGCGCGGGGTGTCTGACCGGCCAGCAGCACGATGCCGTTGTAGCTGGTGACGACGATGTGCGAGTTCTGGTCCAGATCAGGGCTCGCCTTAGCGATATTCACGGCTGCCTTGGTTTCGATCAGTGAGTCATCGATTTTGCTGCCGAATGTGCGCGTGCCGCGATCATCTTCGATCGGGTTGTCGCGTGTGGCAGTCAGCACCGAGCTACATCCGCTGAGGCTTACGCACAGGGTCAGTGCCAGCAGGCTGAGACGATTAACGGTCATTCTTCACTCCCGAACAGTTGGCTGTCGATCAAATCGCACAAGCAATGAATCGCCAGCAGATGGACTTCTTGAATTCGTGCGGTGACTTTCGCCGGTACGCGGATTTCCACGTCCTCTGGTAAAAGCAGCGAGGCCATGCCGCCGCCGTCGCGTCCCGTCAATGCTACGACAATCATTTCGCGATCATGTGCGGCCTGGATCGCTTGAATTATGTTTGCAGAGTTCCCGCTGGTGGAGATTGCCAGCAGCACATCGCCCGGTTGGCCCAGCGCACGGATCTGCTTGGAGAAGATCTCGTTGTAGCTGTAGTCATTGGCAATCGACGTGATCGTCGAGCTGTCAGTGGTCAGTGCAATGGCTGGCAGGCTAGGGCGCTCACGTTCGAAGCGGTTAAGCAGCTCCGATGAGAAGTGCTGTGCATCACCAGCCGAACCGCCGTTGCCGCAAGCGAGCATTTTGCCCTCGTTGAGCAGTGCATTGACCATGACCTGGCTGGCTTGCTCGATGTAGGGTGCGAGGACTTCCATCGCCTGCTGCTTGGTATCGATGCTGGCCTGAAAAAGCTGGCGAATTCGGGATTGCATGTCCATCTGGGTGACCTTAATTAGAACGTATCGCGGCTGACCGGGTGCGCTGAGCTCGGAGGCTCCTGGCGCATTGCTGTGCAGCCCGCAAAGCGAAAAGCGAAATCTGTATTGGGTGGCGTGTGGCATGAAACGGCATTACGGTGCTGCGGTCTGCCTGCATCGTCCGTATGCCGTGGGGATCAGCATTCGAATGCATGCTTTATCCAGTTCAAGGGTGGGCCGTCAAGCGGATCACCTTCAATAGCGACGACGTCGAAGCGGCATGCAGCATCTGCCCATTGTGTTTCGTTCTGCAGGAACAATTGTGCCGCCAGAACCAGCTTTTGCTGCTTGCGAAAATCAACACTTTCCAGAGCTCCGCCCCATGTTGAATGGCGGCGGTAGCGAACCTCGACGAATACTACTGTATCCCCGTCGAGCATGACCAGATCAAGCTCGCCGCGTTTGCATAACCAGTTCTGTGCGATCAGCTGCAATCCCTGCTGCTGTAAATGCCGCAGGGCGCAGGCTTCAGCCTCGCGCCCTGCGATTTGACGGGTGTTGCCGGACATCTACGGAGCGGTATCCGGAAGACGCTGGATTTTACCGTCAACGAATTCAGCCCAGGGCAGTTGGCGTTCCACACGGCGAGCCGGGTTGACGCTCAGGCTACCGGACAGGCCATCGATGCGGCTTTCAGGCATGGTTTTGAGTTGGCCAAGGCGCGGTGCCAGACGATAGGCGTCGACGCCCATTGCATAAAGGCGACCCAGACTGCCGGAGGCTTGAGGCCATTGGGCGATGACTTGCTGACGCAGCGGATCATTGGCTTCAAGCAGCCAAGGGGTTTCGCAGAAGCGCACGCCATTCAGATCCATGTACTGCGCGTGATCGTTGCTGTTGGTGAACAGGTGCGAAGTGGCATAGACCGGAACATCACCAGCGTACTGGAAGACCATGGTCGGTTTGATCTGCTGAGCCTGTTGTGGTGTGGCGGCAAGGAACATGAAGTCAATGTCCTGGCGACGCGTTGGCTGCGCGGCAACTTGCGTGCCTACGGTGCTCTGCAGGCGTTGTGCACGGCCTTCGCTATTGCGCAGCTGGAACAGGTCGGCAACTTGCTGCGCCAGGGCAACAGGCTGGTCGACGTGTTCTGCGGCAATCAACTTGCCGCCTTTGGCTTGCCAGCTCTGGCGGAAAGCGTCGAGGACCCGATCACCCCATTCGCCTTTGGGCACCATGGCAACCGCGCTGCGTTTGCCGTCAGCCCAGGCGCGGCGAGCAACTTCACGGGCCTCGTCTTCCGCGGAAAGGCCGAACTGGAACAGTTGCTGTGGGCCTTCAGGGCCTGAGTCGCTGTAGTTCAACGCGAGGGTGGTGATAGGCAATTGCGGGCGGCTGCTGAGTTGCTTGACCAGTGGTTTTTCCAGCGGGCCCACGACCAGTTGCACACCGGCTGCTTGAGCCTGGCGATAGAACTCATCCATCGAGGTCAGACGAGAGCTGTCGAAGACCTGAATTGCAGGAGGGTTCTGACCCGCCTGCTGCGCTTGATAGTGAGCGGCCATGAAACCTTCGCGCAGTGCTTTGGCAACGGCGGCGAGCGGGCCTTCCTGAGGCAGCAGCAGGGCGATTTTGGTGAGCGGCTCGCTGGTCAGCGCACGCAGTTGCGCCAGTGTCGCAGGCAGCTGGATGGCAGCAGGATGTTTAGGGTTCTGTGCTTTCCACGTATCAATAGCGGCTTGTTGTTGCTCAAGGGTGCCAGCACCTTTGATGCTGCGCGCCAGGCTCAGCCAGCCGCCCAAATCGTCGGTTGCGGTGCTTTGCAATTGCTCTGGAGGCAGCGTCGCGACCAGTTTCCAGATCGCGTCGTTGTTGGCGCTCAGGTCGCTCCCCTGAAGTAGCGGGCCGACAAAGACACGTTCGCTGATTGCAGGAAGAACCTGACCATCGGCTTCGAGTGCGCGGGCACGGACCGTGTGGGTGCGGATCTGCTGTTCGACAGACAGTTCACCCAGACGCTGCAGGCTTGGGTGGCTGAGCGCGGTCAGTGCGGCTTTTGGCTGATTACGCCCCATCGCCAATTCGGCATCGAGGGTAGCGGCAAAGACCTGTTGGCCCGGCTTGAGCAATTCAATCTGCACTTGCGCAAGGATTTGCGCCGCGCGGCCAGGATTGTTCTGCCGATTGGCCATGTCCGCAGCGCTGAGTCGGAGCAGGGCTGCCTGATCCGGCGTTTTTGCGCTGGCCGCCTGGTCGAGCAATTGCTCGATGCTGGCGTCAGGGGTGCGTGGAAGTTCGCCAAGGCTGGACGAAGGCGAGCTGGCACAAGCCGCCAACAGGGCAGCAAGGCAGAGGGCAGAGAACAGCCGCAGGCAAGCGATCATGTGTATGTTCCTGATACTCGAGCAAATTAGCGGGGAATTGTACCCAAGCACTGGCATGGGTGCGACGTCGTTAACATTTAAAGCTGTGATATGGCAGGCAGTGCCCGATTAAACGTGGCGATACGGTCCATATGAGAGTGTTGCGCTGACAGGTGTCGGGTGCCCATCATGACTTTTCCTCCCTTTTTTCAGGTCTTCCATAGGTCTGTGGGGCATTGGTCGCGGTTGTAGTCTGTACAATGATGACCTTCGCCCTTAAAGGGTAACAAATCATGAGGTCTGCGCTTTGACTGCTCCAGTTGCTTTGAATTCCGCCGCGGGCTCGCTTTATGTAGTGGCCACGCCAATCGGCAATCTGGATGACATGAGCGTGCGGGCGTTGAAGGTGTTGCGCGAGGTGGCGCTGATCGCTGCCGAGGATACGCGTCACTCTTCACGATTGATGCAGCATTTTGGTATTTCTACTCCGTTGGCCGCGTGTCATGAGCATAACGAACGTGAGGAAGGCAGTCGTTTTATCACCCGCTTGCTGGCGGGCGATAACGTCGCGCTGATATCGGATGCGGGAACGCCGCTGATTTCTGACCCGGGCTATCACCTGGTTCGGCAGGCGCGTGCTGCTGGTATCGCTGTTGTGCCTGTACCGGGTGCTTGCGCATTGATCGCCGCGTTATCGGCGGCAGGGCTGCCGTCTGACCGGTTTATCTTTGAGGGCTTCCTGCCTGCCAAGGCAGTGGGGCGTCGCGCTCGACTGGAGTTGCTGAAGGAAGAGCCGCGCACGCTGATTTTTTATGAAGCACCGCATCGGATTCTTGAATGTCTGCAGGATCTTGAGTTGGTATTTGGTGGGCAGCGTCCCGCACTGCTGGCTCGCGAACTGACCAAAACATTTGAAACGCTCAAAGGTTTGCCATTGGCAGAGCTGCGGGCGTTTGTAGAAAGCGACAGCAATCAACAGCGTGGTGAATGCGTAGTGTTGGTTGCGGGCTGGACTGAGCCTGAGGACGAAGACGTTATTGGCAGTGAAGCTCGACGTGTTCTGGACCTGCTCCTCAATGAGATGCCACTCAAGCGCGCTGCTGCGCTGGCGGCGGAAATTACCGGGGTGCGTAAGAATCTGCTTTATCAGGTGGCGCTAGACAAGCAAAAGGGCGAATAAATCCCTGCGGCGCAGCTCTGCGACGTTTTAAAGCTTGTTCTGAGTGGGCTGTGCCGCTAACCTTGTCGGCGGAGAGTCGATTGGACAGTCGCTGCCTCTTACTTGTTCGCAATTAAGGGGGGGAGGAAAGTCCGGGCTCCATAGGGCGGAGTGCCAGGTAACGCCTGGGAGGCGTGAGCCTACGGAAAGTGCCACAGAAAATAACCGCCTAAGCGCTTCGGCGCCGGTAAGGGTGAAAAGGTGCGGTAAGAGCGCACCGCACGTCTGGCAACAGTTCGTGGTCAAGGTAAACCCCACTCGGAGCAAGACCAAATAGGGTTCCTAGGCGTGGCCCGCGCTGGAACCGGGTAGGTTGCTAAAGACGTCCAGTGATGGCCGTCGTAGAGGAATGACTGTCCTCGACAGAACCCGGCTTACAGATCGACTCTCCACCTTTTTATCCCCTCTCGTTTCAGCAGCATTACACCCCTCGTAATATCAAAAAAATCTTAAACCTCATAAATCACTTTAAGTTCGCTGCGCAGCCTTTTGTGCTGTGTCGGATTTTTCCGTAAGACCCCTCCTGAAATTCGCGCTAACCGTCCGATATCGCACCTAAATCCCAGTTCTGTAAGGGTTTTCCTTAAGACCGTGCCTTGACGGTGTGGTGGGCGGGTTCCTATAGTGTGCGCAAGTGGCAGAAAGTGGCGTGAAGTGGGTTTTTTTAACGCAAAAAGTTAGAATTCGGAGAAAGCGCCTGTGTTTCGTGGTGCAAACGCAATCAATCTCGATGCAAAGGGCCGTCTCGCTATGCCGAGCCGGTACCGTGACGAGTTGGATTCGCGTAGCGCCGGCCAATTGATCGTGACCATTGACGCCGTTGACCCTTGCTTGTGCCTTTATCCGCTCTCCGAATGGGAGCTGATCGAGGCGAAATTGCGTGAGCTTGCGACTTTCCGCGAAGAAAACCGTCGCTTGCAGCGTTTGCTGATCGGTAACGCGGTTGATCTGGAGCTGGATGGCAGCGGGCGCTTTCTGGTGCCGCCGCGTCTTCGCGAATATGCCAAGTTGGATAAGCGCGTGATGCTGGTGGGCCAGCTTAATAAGTTTCAACTGTGGGACGAGGACGCCTGGAACGCTCTTGCTGATGCGGATCTGGCGGCCATTCAACAACCTGGCGCGATGCCTGATGAATTACGTGATCTGATCCTGTGACTATGACTAGCGGCTTTACCCACATCACCGTACTGCTCGACGAAGCCGTAGAGGCTCTCGCGGTGCGCGCTGATGGCTGCTATATGGACGGCACGTTCGGGCGCGGCGGGCATAGTCGACTGGTGTTACAGAAGCTTGGCCCTGATGGCCGATTGCTAGGATTTGACAAGGATCCTCAAGCAATTGCCACCGGGCAAGCGCTAGCGGCCGAAGACGGCCGCTTTGTCATTGTGCAGCGTAGCTTCGCCGAGTTGGGCTCGGAGGCTCAAGCACGCGGGGTTGCAGGCAAGGTCAGCGGAATCCTGCTGGATCTGGGCGTCTCTTCACCTCAGCTGGATGATCCCGAGCGCGGCTTCAGTTTCATGAATGACGGCCCGCTGGATATGCGCATGGACCCGACACGAGGCATCAGTGCTGCCGAGTTCATCGCCACTGCGCCAGTCGAAGAAATTGCCCGGGTATTCAAGGAATACGGTGAAGAGCGTTTCGCCAAGCGCATGGCGGGCGCCGTCGTTGCGCGCCGCGAAGTACAGCCGTTCGAGCGAACTGCCGATCTGGCTGAAGTCCTCAAGGTAGCCAATCCTGCTTGGGAAAAAGGCAAGAATCCTGCGACCCGTGCTTTCCAGGGGCTGCGCATTCACGTCAACAACGAGCTGGGCGATCTGGAAACCGGTCTTGAGGCCGCACTTGATGCGCTGGAAGTCGGTGGTCGTCTGGTCGTTATCAGCTTTCACTCGCTGGAAGATCGCATCGTCAAATTGTTCATGCGCAAACTCGTCAAGGGTGAGGCGGACAATATGCCGCGTAACCTGCCGATCCAGTACAAGGCCTTCGAGCCCAAAATCAGGCTTATCGGCAAAGCCCAGTTCGCTTCGGACGAAGAAACCAAAGCCAATCCGCGTTCGCGCAGTGCCGTCATGCGTGTAGCGGAGAAGCTCAGGTGAGCCGCTTGTTCCTCAAGCCTTTGCCAGGTGGCAGCTTCTTCATGCTGCTGCTGTTTGTTGCTGTCCTTGTTTCGGCGATTGGCGTGTCATACAGCGCGCACTGGAATCGTCAGTTGCTCAACTCGCTGTACTCCGAGCTGAGCGTGCGTGACAAGGCGCAGGCTGAATGGGGTCGTCTGATTCTTGAGCAGAGCACCTGGACAGCACATAGCCGTATCGAAACCCTGGCCACTGAACAACTGAAGATGCGCATCCCCAGCGCAGCTGAAGTCCGGATGGTGGCGCCATGATGAAGCTCGACGGCGCACTTTACCCATGGCGCTTCCGCGTAGTCGTCGGCTTACTGCTGGCACTGGTAGCTGCTATCTGCTGGCGCATCATCGACCTGCAAGTGATCGATCACACCTTCCTGAAGGAACAGGGTGACGCGCGCAGTCTTCGACATATTCCAATTCCGGCGCATCGCGGTCTGATAACGGACCGTAACGGTGAGCCTCTGGCTGTCAGCACTCCAGTAACCACGCTGTGGGCCAACCCGAAAGAAATGCAGCAGGACAAGAGCAAGTGGGCGGTTCTGGCCACGGCGTTGGGGCAAGACCCCAAGGCTCTTGCCGAGCGACTCGACTCGCAAGCCGGTAAGGAATTCATCTATCTGGTTCGTGGCCTGACGCCTGAGCATGGTCAGGCTGTTCTGGATTTGAAAGTGCCCGGCGTCTACGGCATCGAAGAATTCCGCCGTTTCTACCCGGCAGGCGATGTCACTGCACATATGGTCGGCTTCACCGACCTGGATGATCACGGTCGCGAAGGTGTCGAACTTGCCTACGACGACTGGCTTGCTGGTGTGCCCGGCAGAAGACAGGTCATCAAGGACAGGCGCGGACGACTCATCAAAGACGTTCAGGTCACCAAAAACGCCAAGGCTGGAAAGACCTTGGCTTTGTCTATTGATCTACGCCTGCAATATCTGGCCACTCGCGAACTGCGTAACGCAATCGTCGAGAACGAAGCCAAAGCAGGCAGCATGGTGATCATGGACGTCAAAACCGGTGAGGTGCTGGCGATGGTCAACTCGCCAACCTATAACCCGAATAATCGCCGCACTATGGTTCCGGCAGCGATGCGTAACCGGGCGATCATTGACGTGTTCGAGCCAGGCTCGACCATGAAACCGATCTCCATGACCGCCGCGCTGGACAGTGGCCGCTGGAAACCGACTGACAAGGTCGAGGTTTATCCAGGCACCTTGCAGATCGGTAAATACACGATCCGTGACGTTACCAAGACCGAAGGGCCGGTCCTCGATCTGACTGGAATTCTGATCAACTCCAGTAACGTCGGCATGAGTAAAGTCGCGTTCGATGTGGGCGGCGAAGCGATCTTCCAGGCCATGCAGCGTGTAGGTCTGGGCCAGTACACAGGGTTGGGCTTCCCCGGTGAACGTGTGGGTAACTTGCCGAACTACCGTGAGTGGCGCAAGGCTGAAACTGCAACGCTATCTTACGGGTACGGCCTGTCGGTGACGGCTTTGCAGCTGGTTCATGCCTACGCCGCCATTGCCAACAATGGCCGCATCGTGCCGCTGACTATCTTGAAAAGTGACAACCCTCCCGTCGCGACTCAGGCCATTCCGGAAGCGACGGCCAAGACCTTGCAGACCATGTTGCAGGCTGTGATCGAAGACTCACGCGGCGTTTATCGTGCCCGCGTTCCCTCCTATCACGTCGCTGGCAAGAGTGGTACGGCGCGTAAAACCTCAGTCGGCACCAAGGGTTACGCAGAGAACTCCTACCGCTCGCTGTTTGCTGGCTTCGGTCCGATGAGCAACCCGCGTTATGCCGTGGTTGTCGTGATTGATGAGCCAAGCAAAGGCGGCTACTACGGCGGCCTGGTTTCTGCTCCTGTTTTCAGCAAGGTCATGTCCGGCACATTGCGCCTGATGAACGTGACGCCTGACAACCTGGCTCCGATTCCGCCGGAGCAGGTCAATGCAGCACCCGTCGTTAAAGGAGGGCGTGGTTGATGTCGTCCAGCCTGAACAAGATTTTTGCCCATGCTTCCAGCGATCTGCAGATTCGCGAGTTGACGCTGGACAGCCGTAAAGTGCGCGGCGGCGATTTGTTTCTCGCCGTTCCCGGCGGCCGCTTTGACGGTCGCGATCACATCACCGACGCTTTGGCGCATGGTGCCGCAGCGGTGGCCTATGAAGTTGAAGGCGCGAAAGTATTGCCGCTTACTGATGTACCGATGATTCCGGTCAGAGGCCTTGCTGCTCAGTTGTCGGATATTGCCGGGCGTTTTTATGGTGACCCGAGCCGCAGCCTGAATATGGTTGGCGTGACGGGCACCAACGGCAAAACCAGCGTGACCCAGTTGGTCGCGCAGGCGCTGGACTTGTTGGGTCAGCATTGCGGCATTGTCGGGACGTTGGGTACCGGCTTCTACGGCTCATTGCAGAGCGGTCGGCACACCACTCCGGACCCTATCGCGGTGCAGGCAACACTGTCTGACCTGAAAAAGGCCGGTGCACGCGCAGTCGCAATCGAAGTTTCGTCCCATGGTCTGGATCAGGGCCGAGCAACGGCTCTGGCCTTTGATGTCGCGGTACTGACCAATCTGTCCCGTGACCACCTGGACTACCACGGCACCATGGAAGCTTACGGCGCGGCGAAAGCCAAGCTGTTCGCCTGGTCCGACCTGCGTTGCCGGGTGATCAACATCGATGATGAGTTCGGTCGCACTCTGGCAGCTGAAAAGCGCGAGTCCCGGCTGATCACCTACAGCCTGGAAGACTCCAGCGCTTATCTGTATTGCCGCGATGCGAAATTCGACGACGAAGGCGTGCGCGCCACTCTGGTTACACCGCAAGGTCAGCACTTGTTGCGCAGTAGCCTCTTGGGCCGTTTCAACCTGAGCAATGTACTGGCTGCCGTTGGCGCATTGCTGGGCCTGGACTATGCGCTGGACGAAATCCTCAAGGTGCTGCCGAAGCTGGAAGGCCCGGTAGGGCGTATGCAGCGTCTGGGCGGTGGTGAGAAGCCGCTGGTGGTGGTCGATTACGCCCACACCCCTGACGCGCTTGAAAAAGTACTGACTGCGCTGCGTCCTCATGCCAAGGGGCGTTTATCGTGCCTGTTTGGCTGTGGCGGCGATCGTGACCGCGGCAAGCGTCCGTTGATGGCCGAGGTCGTCGAGCGCCTGGCCGACAGCGTGCTTGTCACCGACGACAACCCGCGTACCGAGGCCCCCGCGCAAATCTTCGATGATATTCGTCAGGGTTTCAGCGCAGCACAAAATATCCGTTTTGTAGAAGGTCGCGGTCAGGCGATTGCCGAGATTATTGCCGGCGCTGCGGCCAGCGATGTGATTGTGCTCGCTGGCAAAGGTCACGAGGACTATCAGGAAATCAACGGCGAGCGCCAGCCATTTTCCGATCTGGAAGAAGCTGCCAAGGCGTTGGCCGCGTGGGAGGTAACCCATGCTTAGGCCGTTATCTCTCAGTGAATTGACCACTGTGCTTGATGCACGTCTTGTGGGTGACGATCGCACGTTCGATGGCGTGAGTATCGACAGCCGCGCTATCAGGCTCGGTCAGCTGTTTGTAGCCCTGACAGGCCCGCGTTTTGATGGCCATGATTACCTGAATCAAGTTGCAGCCAAAGGCGCTGTAGCGGCATTGGTCGAGCGCGAAATTCCGGATGCTGTGCTGCCGCAACTGGTGGTACTCGATACCCGCAAGGCGCTTGCCCAACTGGGTGCGCTCAACCGCAATGCTTTCGTCGATAAGCCGGTGGCAGCGATTACCGGTTCCAGCGGCAAGACTACTGTCAAAGAGATGCTCGCCAGCGTCATGCGCACCAAGGGGCCGGTCCTGGCTACCCGTGGCAATCTGAACAATGAACTGGGCGTGCCTCTTACCCTTCTTGAACTGGCGCCTGAATACTCGGCTGCCGTGATTGAAATGGGTGCGTCTCGTGTAGGCGAAATCGCCTTCACTGTCAGTCTGACCAAGCCTCACGTGGCGCTGATTACCAACGCGGGTACTGCTCACGTCGGCGAATTCGGCGGACCTGACAAAATAGTTGAAGCCAAAGGCGAGATTCTCGAAGGACTCGACAGCTTTGGCGTCGCTGTTCTTAACAAAGACGACAAGGCTTTCCCGATCTGGGCAGCCCGTGCAGGTGATCGCCGCATCGTGAGCTTCGCGATTGCGGATCAGAGCGCCGACTTCCATGCGCAGGAGCTGACTCTCGATGCTCGGGGTTGCCCCGGCTTTATCTTGAAGAGCCCGCTGGGCTCGGCTCCGGTCCAACTCAATCTGCTGGGCGTGCATAACGTGGCCAATGCGTTGGCTGCTGCGGCTGCTGGTCATGCCATGGGCGTTGATCTGGCCGGTATCGTTTCCGGGCTCAACGCTGTCCAGCCTGTCAAAGGCCGCACAGTTGCGCAGTTGGGTCTCCATGGTGTGCGCGTTATTGATGACTCCTACAACGCCAACCCAAGCTCAATCAATGCTGCCGTAGACATCCTCACCGGTTTCCCTGGCCGCACCGTGCTGGTCCTCGGCGACATTGGCGAGCTGGGCGACTGGGCCGAACAAGGTCATCGCGATGTCGGGGCTTATGCCGCGGGCAAAGTGTCGGCGCTATACGCCGTTGGTCCGTTGATGGCCCACGCAGTCAAGGCCTTCGGCGAGCATGCGCGCCATTTTGCCAATCAGACTGACCTGATCGCTGCGCTGGGCGCCGAGCAGAATCCTCAAACCACAATATTGATCAAGGGCTCGCGGAGCGCTGCGATGGAAAACGTCGTTGCCGCCCTATGCGGTTCTAGCCTGGAGACACATTAATGCTGCTGCTGCTGGCCGAGTTTCTGCAACAGTTCCACAAAGGCTTCGCGGTCTTCCAATACCTGACCCTGCGCGGGATCCTCGGCGTGCTTACTGCATTGTCGCTGTCGCTGTGCCTGGGGCCCTGGATGATCCGTGCATTGCAGATGCGCCAGATCGGTCAGTCCGTGCGTAACGACGGGCCGCAGTCTCACCTGTCCAAATCCGGTACGCCGACCATGGGCGGGGCGTTGATCCTGTCGTCCATTGGCATCAGCACGTTGCTCTGGGCTGACCTGAGCAATCGCTATGTGTGGGTGGTGCTGCTGGTGACACTGTTGTTTGGTGGTATCGGCTGGGTGGACGATTACCGCAAAGTCATCGAAAAGAACTCGAAAGGCCTGCCGAGTCGCTGGAAGTATTTCTGGCAGTCGGTGTTTGGTCTTTGCGCAGCGATCTTCCTGTATGTGACCGCGCCTTCGGCCGTAGAAACCACACTGATCATTCCGATGTTCAAAGACGCCAGTATTGCGCTGGGCATCGGCTTCATCGTGCTGACCTATTTCGTGATCGTCGGCTCCAGTAACGCAGTCAACCTGACCGATGGCCTCGACGGCCTGGCCATTCTGCCAACCGTACTGGTGGGCGGTGCGCTGGGTATCTTCTGCTACCTGTCCGGCAACGTGAAGTTCGCTGAGTACCTGCTGATCCCCTATGTACCGGGCGCAGGCGAACTCATTGTGTTCTGCGGTGCGTTGATCGGTGCCGGGCTTGGGTTTCTATGGTTCAACACCTATCCGGCCCAGGTCTTCATGGGTGACGTCGGCGCACTGGCATTGGGTGCAGCGCTGGGCACCATTGCGGTCATCGTTCGTCAGGAAATCGTTCTGTTCATCATGGGCGGTGTGTTTGTGATGGAAACCCTGTCAGTCGTCATTCAGGTTGCATCCTTTAAGTTGACCGGCCGCCGCGTTTTTCGCATGGCGCCGATCCACCACCACTTTGAACTCAAAGGCTGGCCCGAGCCGCGTGTGATTGTCCGTTTCTGGATCATCACCGTGATTCTCGTGTTGATCGGTCTTGCCACGCTGAAACTGAGGTAGAACGAGTGTCTCTTATCGCTTCAGACCATTTCCGCATCATTGTCGGCCTCGGCAAGAGCGGCATGTCCCTGGTTCGCTTTCTGGCGAGCCGGGGCGTGTCGTTTGCCGTCGCTGATACGCGGGAAAATCCACCGGAACTGGCGACACTGCGTCGCGATTATCCGCAGGTGGATGTGCGTTGTGGCGAACTGGACGTCGAATTCCTGTGCCGTGCGGACGAGTTGTACGTGAGCCCCGGTCTTGCGCTCGCTACCCCGGCATTGCAGCAGGCCGCTGCCCGAGGCGTGAAGCTGTCCGGCGACATCGAACTGTTCGCCCGTAATGCCAAGGCCCCAATCATTGCCATCACTGGCTCCAACGCCAAAAGCACCGTGACCACGCTGGTTGGTGAGATGGCTGCGGCAGCGGGCAAGCGCGTTGCTGTTGGCGGCAATCTAGGGACGCCTGCGCTGGATCTGCTCAACGATGACATCGAACTTTATGTCATGGAACTCTCCAGCTTCCAGTTGGAAACCACCGATCAACTCGGCGCAGAAGTGGCGACCGTGTTGAACATCAGTGAAGACCACATGGACCGTTATAGCGGCTTGCCTGCCTATCATTTGGCCAAGCACCGGGTATTCCGTGGGGCTCGTCAGGTAGTCGTCAACCGTCAGGACGTTCTGACCCGGCCGTTGATTGGTGAAGGTCTGCCGTGCTGGACCTTTGGTCTGAACAAGCCCGATTTCCATGGCTTCGGATTGCGCGAAGAAGACGGCGAGAAATACCTCGCTTTCCAATTCGAAAACCTGATGCCTGTACGTGAATTGAAAATCCGTGGCGCTCATAACCAGGCCAACGCCCTGGCTGCGCTCGCGCTGGGCCATGCTGTCGGTTTACCGATGGACGCCATGCTTTCCAGCCTGCGTAGCTTCGGCGGCCTGGAGCATCGTTGCCAATGGCTGCGTGAGCGCAATGGCGTGAGCTATTACGACGACTCCAAGGCCACCAACGTCGGTGCTGCACTGGCCGCGATCGAAGGCCTTGGTGCTGATATCGAAGGCAAGCTGGTGTTGATCGCCGGCGGTGACGGCAAGGGCGCCGACTTCAGCGGCCTGCGTGCACCTGTCGCTGCCAACTGCCGCGCGGTGGTACTGATCGGCCGTGATGCCGAGCTCATTGCCCAGGCTCTGGGTGACGATGTAACACTGGTCCGCGTTGCAACTCTGGACGACGCTGTATTGCGTTGCGCCGAGATCGCACAGTCGGGTGACGCGGTACTGCTGTCTCCGGCGTGCGCCAGTTTCGACATGTTCAAAAACTACGAAGAGCGCGGTCGTCTGTTCGCGCAAGCCGTGGGGGACTTGTCATGATTTTCGGCGTAATCAAGCCATTCCCGTCCCCGATAATCAGTGGTCGTGGTATCGACCTTGATTTTCCTATGCTGGCTGGCTGCCTGGCTTTGTTGGGCCTGGGCCTAGTGATGATCACCTCCGCTTCCTCTGAAGTGGCTGCGGTGAACTCCGGCAACACGCTCTATATGATGACTCGCCATTTGATCTACATGATCATCGGCATCTTCGCTTGTGGCTTGACCATGATGATTCCGGTCGCCACCTGGCAGCGTCTGGGCTGGATGATGCTATTGGGCGCATTTGGTCTGTTGGTCATGGTGCTGGTACCGGGTATTGGCCGTGAGGTGAACGGCTCGATGCGCTGGATCGGCTTCGGCATGTTCAACGTACAGCCTTCGGAAATCGCCAAAGTCTTCGTGGTGATTTTCCTCGCCGGTTACCTGATTCGCCGCCAGCAGGAAGTTCGCGAAAGCTGGATGGGCTTCTTCAAGCCATTCATCGTCCTGCTGCCAATGGCCGGTCTGCTGCTCATGGAGCCTGACTTCGGTGCCACCGTCGTGATGATGGGCGCTGCGGCGGCCATGCTGTTCCTTGGTGGTGTGGGTCTGTTCCGCTTCAGCTTGATGGTAGCTCTGGCGGTCGGCGCAGTGTTCGTGCTGGTGCAAGCGCAACCGTATCGGATGGCGCGTCTGATTACCTTCACCGACCCGTGGTCTGATCAGTTCGGTTCCGGCTATCAGTTGACCCAGGCATTGATCGCCTTCGGCCGTGGTGAATGGCTGGGCGTTGGTCTGGGCAACAGCGTACAGAAGCAGTTCTATCTGCCAGAGGCCCACACTGACTTTGTGTTCTCGGTACTCGCCGAAGAGTTGGGCGTTGTGGGCTCGCTGCTGACCGTAGCGCTGTTCGTATTCGTCAGTATTCGCGCGATGTACATCGGCATGTGGGCCGAGCGCGCCAAGCAATTCTTCGGTGCCTACGTGG
The DNA here is from genome assembly GCF_022790535.1 of Pseudomonas maioricensis. GTDB lineage: Bacteria > Pseudomonadota > Gammaproteobacteria > Pseudomonadales > Pseudomonadaceae > Aquipseudomonas > Aquipseudomonas maioricensis. Next base: position 65,061 of record NZ_LOHG01000003.1, on the reverse strand, counting down.
CCTACGGTCTGGCTTTCCTGTGGATCGGTCAGTTCCTGATCAATATCGGTGTGAACGTCGGCCTGTTGCCAACCAAAGGTCTGACCTTGCCGTTCCTTAGTTACGGCGGCAGCTCGTTGGTGATCTGCTGCGCAAGCCTGGGTCTGCTGCTGCGGATCGAGTGGGAGTCGCGCAACAACATGGGCAGCGAAGAAGCCGAGTTCAATGAAAGTGACTTCGCCGAGGAGCCCAACCATGGACGCTAATGTGCTGATCATGGCTGGCGGCACCGGTGGGCACGTGTTCCCGGCCCTGGCGTGCGCGCGAGAGTTTCAGGCTCGCGGCTACAAGGTTCACTGGCTCGGTACGCCACGCGGCATTGAAAACGAACTGGTGCCGCAGGCTGGATTCGCCTTGCACCTCATCAATGTCACCGGTTTGCGAGGCAAGGGCCGCCTGTCCTTGCTCAAGGCACCGCTGATGTTGCTCAAAGCCTTGATGCAGGCCCGCAAAATCGTGCGCGAGTTGAAGCCGGTTTGCGTGGTGGGTTTCGGTGGTTATGTCACCGGTCCAGGCGGCCTTGCCGCGAAGCTGGGCAAAGTCCCTTTGATCATTCATGAGCAGAACGCTGTTGCCGGTACTGCCAATCGCAGTCTGGCCTCGTTCGCGAGTCGGGTGTGTGAAGCTTTTCCGAACACCTTTGCTGCTTCGGAAAAACGCCGCACTACGGGTAACCCGGTGCGTACCGAGCTGTTCCTGGAAACTCCGCGTCAGGCGCTGGCCGGGCGCAAGGCTCGCTTGCTGGTGCTGGGCGGCAGTCTGGGAGCCGAGCCGCTGAACAAATTATTGCCGGAGGCGCTTTCGCTGGTGCCTGCCGAGTTTCGGCCTGAGGTCTTTCATCAGGCTGGCAAGAATCACGATGAAGTCACCGCTGAGCGTTATCGCACTGCCGGTGTCGAGGCGCAGGTCGCCCCGTTCATCAAAGACATGGCCCAAGCGTATGGCTGGGCCGACCTGGTGGTCTGCCGCGCAGGCGCATTGACCATCAGTGAATTGGCGGCGGCCGGACTGCCCTCGCTGTTGGTGCCGTTGCCCCATGCGATCGACGATCACCAGTCCCGTAACGCCGACTATCTGGCTCACGAAGGCGCCGCTTTCGTCATGCCACAAGCGACAACTGACGCAGCCGATATGGCGGCGCGTCTGAAAGAGGTTTTGATGCAACCCGAACAACTCAACACGATGGCTCGTACCGCCCGCCGGCTGGCCAAGCCTGATGCGACCAATACCGTTGTAGATATCTGTCTGGAGGTGGCTCATGGTTGAGAATCAACGCGCGATGCCACAGCCGGAAATGCGCCGCATCCGTCGCATCCACTTCGTCGGTATCGGCGGCGTGGGCATGTGCGGGATTGCCGAGGTGCTACTGAACCTGGGTTATGAAGTTTCTGGTTCCGACCTGAAGGCTTCCCCGGTGACCGAGCGTCTGGAATCGTTTGGTGCGCATATCTTCATCGGCCACCGCGCAGAAAATACTGTTGGCGCTGATGTGCTGGTGGTTTCCAGTGCCGTGAACACCTCCAACCCGGAAGTGGCGACTGCTCTTGAGCGTCGTATTCCGGTGGTGCCGCGTGCCGAGATGCTGGCCGAGCTGATGCGTTATCGCCACGGCATCGCCGTTGCCGGTACGCATGGCAAAACCACCACCACCAGCCTGATCGCTTCGGTGTTCGCGGCCGGTGGCCTGGACCCGACGTTCGTGATCGGCGGTCGTCTGAACGCTGCCGGTACCAATGCGCAGTTGGGCACTAGCCGTTACCTTATCGCCGAAGCCGACGAAAGCGATGCCAGCTTCCTGCACCTGCAGCCACTGGTTGCCGTCGTCACCAACATCGACGCCGATCACATGGCGACCTACGAAGGTGACTTCAACAAACTGAAGAAAACCTTCGTCGAGTTCCTGCATAACCTGCCTTTCTACGGCTTGGCGGTGGTGTGTATCGATGACCCGGTGGTGCGGGAAATCCTGCCGCAGGTCAAACGTCCAACCGTGACTTATGGTTTCACCGAAACGGCTGATGTGCGCGCTATCAATGTGCGCCAGGAAGGCATGCTGACGTTTTTCACTGTATTGCGTCGCGACCGCGAGCCGCTGGACGTATCGGTGAACATGCCGGGCAACCACAACGTACTCAATTCGCTGGCGACCATTGCCATTGCGACGGATGAAGGCGTCAGTGACGAAGCCATTGTCCAAGGCCTGTCGGGCTTCCAGGGCGTCGGTCGACGCTTCCAGGTGTACGGCGAGCTGCCAGTTGAAGGCGGCAACGTCATGCTGGTGGATGACTACGGTCACCATCCGCGTGAAGTTGCAGCGGTGATCAATGCGGTCCGCGGTGGCTGGCCGGACCGTCGTCTTGTCATGGTTTATCAGCCACACCGCTTTAGCCGAACTCGCGATCTCTACGACGATTTCGTGCAGGTACTGGCCGAGGCCAATGTGCTGCTGCTGATGGAAGTCTATCCGGCAGGCGAAGAGCCGATCCCGGGTGCGGACAGCCGCAACTTGTGCCACAGCATTCGTCAGCGTGGCCAACTGGACCCTATCTACATCGAGCGCGGCGTCGAGCTGGCGCCGTTGGTGAAACCTTTGCTGCGTGCGGGCGACATCCTGCTTTGCCAGGGCGCCGGTGATATCGGCGGGCTGGCTCCACAGCTGCTGAGAAGCCCGTTGTTCGCGGGTGCAGTCATCGCGCCTACCGAAGGGAAGCTGAAATGACTGCGCCACTGCAATCGTCCCTGCTCTCGACGCTGGAGCCGAAATCCTTCGGCCGCGTTGCCGTGCTGTTCGGCGGCAAGAGCGCTGAGCGGCCGGTTTCATTGAAGTCAGGGCAAGCGGTGTTGCAAGCGTTGCAGAGCGCCGGTGTCGATGCATTCGGCATTGATGTCGGTGACGATTTCCTGCAGCGTCTGGTCAGTGAAAAGATTGATCGGGCGTTCATTGTTTTGCACGGACGCGGTGGCGAAGACGGCACCATGCAAGGCCTGCTGGAGTGTCTGGAAATCCCGTACACCGGCAGCGGCGTACTGGCTTCAGCGCTGGCGATGGACAAGCTGCGGACCAAGCAGGTCTGGCAGAGTCTTGGCCTGCCAACGCCTTTGCACGCGGTGCTTGGCAGTGAATCGGATTGTATTTCTGCGGCTGCGGAACTGGGCCTGCCTTTGATCGTCAAACCGGCTCATGAAGGTTCCAGTATCGGTATGGCCAAGGTGACCAGCGTCGAAGAATTGATCGTCGCGTGGAAAGCCGCCAGTACCTACGATTCGCAAGTTTTGGTTGAACAATGGATTCAAGGTCCGGAGTTCACCATCGCATCGCTGCGTGGCCAGGTGTTGCCTCCCATCGGCCTGGGCACTCCTCACAGTTTTTACGACTACGACGCCAAGTACCTGGCTGACGATACCCAGTATCGGATTCCGTGCGGGCTCGATGACACCAAGGAACAGGAACTCAAGCAACTGACCGCTCGCGCTTGCGAAGCAGTTGGCGTTACCGGCTGGGCGCGTACCGATGTGATGCAGGATGCCAACGGCAAGTTCTGGCTGCTGGAAGTGAACACAGTGCCGGGCATGACCGATCACAGCCTGGTGCCGATGGCGGCCCGCGCGGCGGGGCTGGATTTTCAGCAACTGGTGTTGGCCATTCTGGCTGACAGCGTCCAGGTGCGGGGGTAAGTCATGAACGCGACGGCGCGTCATCAGCCTCCAGCAACCGGCCGCAAGCCGGTGCCGCGTGGTGCCAGTCGCATGGTTGCCAAAGAGCCGCTGTCGGCACGTTTGCCGAAAGCCAAGGTGGGCGGTTTCTTTAAAAAGCTGGGCTGGTTGGTACTGATGGTTGCGTTGGGTTATGGCGTTTATGAGGGCGCGCAGCGGTTGCTGCCCTACGCCGACCGGCCGATCACCAAGATCAATGTTCAGGGCGACCTGAGCTATATCAGCCAGCAAGCGGTGCAGCAGCGGATCGCGCCTTATGTAGCGGCGAGCTTCTTCACCATCGATCTCGCTGCTATGCGCAGCGAGCTGGAAAAGATGCCGTGGATTGCCCACGCAGAAGTACGACGTGTATGGCCGGATCAGGTTGTGATCCGCCTGGAAGAACAATTGCCAGTGGCGCGCTGGGGCGATGAAGCTTTGCTCAACAATCAGGGCGAAGCATTTACACCACGCGAGCTGGCCAATTACGAACACTTGCCGCAATTGTTTGGCCCGCAGCGGGCTCAGCAGCAAGTGATGCAGCAGTATCAGGTGTTGAGTCAGATGTTGCGCCCAATGGGGTTCTCCATCGCTCGGCTGGAATTACGTGAACGTGGGAGCTGGTTTTTGACCACGGGCGCGGGCAGTGCGGGTCCCGGTATCGAATTGTTGCTGGGACGCGATCGCCTTGTAGAAAAAATGCGCCGTTTTATCGCCATTTACGACAAAACGCTTAAAGAACAGATCACGAATATTGCGCGCATCGACCTGCGCTACTCCAACGGCCTTGCCGTCGGGTGGCGCGAGCAGACAGCGCCTCCGACGGACAAACCCGCCGTCGCGAAGAATTGACAAGAGGCAGGACCATGGCAAACGTGCAAAGCGGCAAAATGATCGTTGGCTTGGATATCGGCACCTCCAAGGTGGTGGCGCTGGTAGGCGAAGTCGCGGCCGATGGCACGCTGGAAATCGTCGGTATCGGTACTCATCCATCCCGCGGCCTGAAGAAGGGCGTGGTGGTGAATATCGAATCCACCGTTCAGTCGATCCAGCGCGCAGTGGAGGAGGCCCAGTTGATGGCGGGCTGCCGTATTCACTCGGCGTTCGTCGGGGTGGCAGGCAACCACATTCGCAGCCTCAATTCCCACGGTATCGTCGCGATTCGCGACCGTGAGGTCAGCTCGGCGGACCTGGAGCGCGTACTCGACGCCGCTCAGGCTGTCGCTATTCCGGCTGACCAGCGCGTATTGCACACCTTGCCGCAGGATTACGTGATCGATAACCAGGAAGGCGTTCGTGAGCCACTGGGCATGTCGGGCGTACGTCTGGAAGCCAAGGTGCATGTGGTGACCTGCGCCGTGAACGCTGCGCAGAACATCGAGAAGTGCGTGCGTCGCTGCGGTCTGGAAATTGACGACATCATTCTTGAGCAACTGGCTTCGGCGTACTCGGTCCTCACCGATGACGAAAAAGAGCTGGGCGTCTGCCTGGTGGATATTGGTGGCGGCACGACCGACATCGCGATCTTCACCGAAGGCGCGATTCGCCACACCGCGGTGATCCCGATTGCCGGTGATCAAGTGACCAACGATATCGCCATGGCCTTGCGTACCCCGACGCAATACGCCGAAGAGATCAAGATTCGCTATGCCTGTGCCTTGGCCAAACTGGCCGGTGCAGGTGAGACGATCAAAGTGCCAAGCGTTGGTGACCGTCCACCTCGCGAACTGTCGCGTCAGGCCCTGGCCGAAGTGGTCGAGCCTCGCTACGACGAACTGTTCACCCTGATTCAGGCGGAACTGCGTCGCAGTGGTTACGAAGATCTTATCCCGGCCGGCATCGTGCTGACCGGCGGTACCTCGAAAATGGAAGGCGCGGTCGAACTGGCCGAGGAAATCTTCCATATGCCGGTGCGCCTGGGTGTGCCGCATAGCGTTAAAGGGCTCGCAGATGTCGTGCGTAACCCGATTTATTCCACCGGTGTCGGCTTGTTGCTGTACGGGCTGCAAAAGCAGTCTGACGGTTTCTCTTTGTCCGGGATCAGTAGTAGCAGTAGCGGCTATGGAGATGAGCCTAAAGCTCCAGTGCTTGAACGCTTCAAGCGCTGGGTGCAAGGCAACTTCTAAGCCTCAAAGCAGTAATGGCAGCAGTGGGCACCAGGCAAAAAAACTAGAGAATGAAAGGAGAGGGAAAATGTTCGAACTCGTAGACAACGTCCCGCAAAGCCCGGTAATCAAAGTTATCGGTGTGGGTGGTGGTGGCGGCAACGCCGTTAATCACATGGTCAAGAGCAACATCGAAGGTGTGGAATTCATCTGCGCCAACACTGATGCTCAAGCGCTGAAAAACATCGGCGCGCGTACCATCCTGCAACTGGGTACTGGCGTTACCAAAGGTCTTGGCGCTGGCGCCAACCCTGAAGTTGGCCGTCAGGCTGCTCTGGAAGATCGTGAGCGCATTGCAGAAGTTCTGCAGGGCACCAACATGGTTTTCATTACCACTGGCATGGGCGGCGGTACCGGTACCGGTGCAGCTCCGATCATTGCTGAAGTGGCCAAGGAAATGGGCATCCTCACCGTAGCGGTGGTGACTCGTCCGTTCCCGTTCGAAGGTCGCAAGCGTATGCAGATCGCCGATGAAGGCATCCGCATGCTGTCTGAAAGCGTTGACTCGTTGATCACCATTCCTAACGAGAAGCTGCTGACCATCCTCGGTAAAGACGCCAGCCTGCTGTCGGCTTTCGCCAAGGCAGACGATGTTCTGGCCGGTGCTGTTCGCGGTATCTCCGACATCATCAAACGTCCGGGCATGATCAACGTCGACTTCGCCGACGTGCGTACCGTGATGAGCGAAATGGGCATGGCGATGATGGGCACTGGCTGCGCCAGCGGTCCGAACCGTGCACGTGAAGCGACCGAAGCAGCCATTCGTAACCCGCTGCTCGAAGACGTTAACCTGCAGGGCGCTCGCGGCATCCTGGTCAACATCACCGCCGGTCCTGACCTGTCTCTGGGTGAGTACTCGGACGTAGGTAGCATCATTGAAGCGTTCGCTTCCGAGCACGCAATGGTCAAGGTCGGTACTGTTATCGATCCGGACATGCGCGACGAGCTGCACGTGACTGTGGTTGCCACTGGTCTGGGCGCGAAAATCGAGAAGCCGGTCAAGGTTATCGACAACACCCTGCAAACTGCCCAGCCGTCTCAGGCTCAGCCTGCTGCTGCTCGTCAGGAAGCCCCGTCGGTCAACTACCGCGACCTGGATCGTCCTACCGTGATGCGCAATCAGGCTCACGCAGGCGCTACAGCCGCAAAAATGAGTCCGAATGACGATCTGGATTACCTGGATATCCCGGCTTTCCTGCGTCGTCAGGCTGATTGATGAAATGTATCAGGGGTATTAGGGTGATTGGTGTTCAGCAAAGGCCGGGTCTGCTATCATCGCCAGCCTTTGTTGATACCAGTTCGCAACTTGCGCTGAAGCGGCCAATGCCATGATTAAACAACGCACCCTGAAAAATATTATCCGTGCCACAGGTGTCGGTCTGCACTCCGGGGAGAAGGTTTACCTGACCCTCAAGCCTGCACCTGTGGATACCGGTATCGTGTTCGTACGTGCTGACCTCGACCCCGTCGTGCATATTGCTGCCCGCGCGGAAAATGTCGGTGACACCACTCTGTCGACCACGCTGGTCAGCGGTGATGTCAAAGTCGACACCGTAGAACATTTGCTCTCGGCCATGGCTGGCCTGGGCATCGATAACGCTTACGTTGAACTCTCTGCCTCCGAAGTTCCGATCATGGATGGCAGCGCGGGTCCCTTCGTATTCCTGATTCAATCGGCTGGCCTGGAAGAACAGGACGCGCCGAAGAAATTCATCCGGATCCTGCGGGAAGTGACACTGGAGGAGGGCGGTAAACGCGCTACTTTCGTGCCTTTCGAAGGGTTCAAAGTCAGTTTCGAGATCGATTTCGATCACCCGGTCTTCCGCGACCGCACCCAAAGTGCAAGCGTGGACTTTTCCAGCACTTCCTTCGTGAAGGAAGTCAGCCGTGCCCGGACCTTCGGGTTCATGAGTGATATCGAGTACCTGCGCAAGCACAATCTCGCACTCGGCGGCAGTGTGGAAAACGCCATCGTGGTGGACAAGGATGGCGTACTGAACGAAGACGGCTTGCGTTACGAGGACGAATTCGTCAAACACAAGATTCTTGATGCAATTGGTGACCTCTACCTGCTGGGCAACAGCCTGATAGGTGAGTTCATTGGCTTCAAGTCGGGGCATGCACTGAACAACCGTCTTCTGCGTAAATTGATCGCCGAAACAGACGCGTGGGAAGTTGTGACTTTCGAAGATGCCAGTACTGCACCGATCTCTTACATGCGCCCTGTAGCGGCAGTGTAAGGTCAGCTTTACTCTCCTTCCTTTTTGTTGTTTTTGAAGGCTGCCCTCGGGCGGCCTTTTTTTATTCTTCATTTGCCGCTTCACGTGTGCCATCAGGAATACAGCTGGATTCCTGAAGGTGATACCGCGTGACGGTAACTGTCCTTAGCCGACCAATACTTCCTCACTGCGCTTGGTCCAAAGCGCCATTGAGCTATTCTTTAGGAAGTGTCCTACGTGCAGGAAGGCGGTTTCTCACATTAATTCCTGAGGCCTTCGTTCAAAGTCGCTCGCCGGGTATCAGCAGATTTTCTGCTTTTCGATACTCCTTTGAGTTGCTTGTCCGCACGGAGACAAATCATGGAATTTTCAATCCCGAAAGGGAGTTCATTGCTGACTACACTTTCACTGTCTTTGGGCATCGGCCTGTTGTCCGGGGCGCTGCCTATTAGTGAAGCCGCGGCAAATGCCGCTTCGAAGTTGGCAACCTGTGAAACCTGCAATTTCCGAGATGGCTACGCTGTCGTCAACGGGGATAAAACGCGCCTGCACTATGTCGCCGGTGGCAAGGGCCCCGCACTTCTGTTGATACCCGGGTGGCCGCAAACTGCGTACACGTGGCATAAAATCATGCCTGCTCTGGCCGATAAATTCACGGTGATTGCCGTTGATCCGCGAGGATTGGGCGACTCGAACAGGCCCGTGGCCGGATACGATACGGATAATGTGGGGCGCGATTTGCATGAGCTGATGCAACAGCTCGGGCATTCGACCTATCAGGTTGTCGGGCATGATGTCGGGATGTGGATCGGTTACTCGATGGCGGCTAACTATCCTGATGCCATCTCCCGCATTGTTCTCTCTGAAGCGGGCATTCCTGGGCTTGATCCGCTACGCTCCTGGCACTTCGCTTTTAATCAACTTGTGGATCTGCCAGAAGCGCTGATTGAGGGTAAGGAACGTATTTACCTGGAGTGGCTATTCAACAGCTTTGCTTACAGGCCGAGCGATCTGGCAACCGAAGAGTATGTCCGCGCTTATTCCAAACCTGGGGCCATGCGGGCCGGGTTCGCCTATTACCGCGCCATCCCTGAAACGATCGAGCAGAATAAAAAACATGCGGCTGTTCCGCTGAAAATGCCCGTGTTGACCGTGGGTGGTGAGTTCGCAAGAGGCAGTGGACTCAAAGCGATGCTGGACCCGGTTGCGGCCAATGTGACAGCCCGTGTTATCAGCGGCGCGGGACATTATCCTCAGGAGGAAGCCCCGCAGGAGATGCTGAAGGTGCTGATGGAGTTTCTCGACGCGAAGCAGTAGCCAAAACTTGTGGTTGCGCCAGTCAGTCGGTTTCTGCTCAGGCCTTGGGCTTGGCGTGACTCGCCAGGCGTTCCAATGCGGCGCGTAACCCGGGATCAGTGATGCCGTCAGCCGTCGCTTGAATGCTCTCGGCTGCCGCGGTGGACAAATCCATCGTGTGGCCCGTCGCGCCCTGAGGGGAGGTGGGTGGCTGCACCTTGAAGACAATGCGAGTCAGATTGGCGAATTCGTCGAATGCGGTCAGTTGCCGTTGGAGACGCTTCTGCTGATAGCGCAAACGGGTCGCCCAATGACCGTCCGTCACAATCAACAGCAGGCTGCCTTCGCGCCAGGAAGCGACATGACAATGTTCGCGCGCAGCCGGTTGCAGCTGGCTTTCGAGTAGCCGCTGCAAGTGCCCCAAACGCTGCGCATGATGAAAAATACCTTTAAGAGGTTTCGCTTCACGTAGCAGTACAGCAGGTGCCCGAGCGGGGAGTGGACGGAACGCCATGAGTGAAAACCCTGGATGACAAGTTTGTCATGTTATCAGAAAGCGCCCGCCAGCCCTTGTTTCAAGCGGGTTTGGGAGATTTGTGCGCAAAATCAACGGTTAACTTCTGCTCTTGACGGGTTGAACTCTCAGGAAATGACCCTATCTACAAACTGCCCCGTCACAGCGCTGTGCCAGCATCGTGGAATAACGCCACTTTCCTCACCATCGTTTCCGGGTAGAATGCTCGTTCGCATGCGGCCATGAGGGCTGCACGGGCGACTCACGGGGCCGCCCTCCATTCCTATGTCTGGAAGATCCTGTCGATATGTTTGCGCCTTTGTTAAAAAAACTTTTTGGAAGCAAGAACGAGCGTGAAGTGAAGCGCATGCTCAAGACGGTACAAGTCGTCAATGCCTTCGAAGAGCAAATGGTGGCCCTTTCGGACGAGCAACTACGTGCCAAGACCGAAGAGTTCAAGGCCCGCTTAGCCAAAGGTGAGACCCTCGATAAGCTGCTTCCTGAAGCTTTCGCGGTCGCGCGTGAAGCGGGTAAGCGCGTCATGGGTATGCGCCACTTCGACGTTCAGTTGATTGGCGGCATGACTCTGCACGAAGGCATGATTGCCGAGATGCGTACCGGTGAAGGTAAAACCCTGGTGGGTACGCTGGCGGTTTACCTCAATGCGCTGTCCGGGAAGGGCGTGCACGTGGTAACGGTCAACGATTACCTGGCTCGTCGTGACGCCAACTGGATGCGTCCGCTGTATGAGTTTCTCGGTCTGAGCGTCGGCATCGTCACGCCTTTCCAGCCGCCTGAAGAAAAGCGTGCGGCTTACGCGTCGGACATCACCTACGGCACCAACAACGAGTTCGGTTTCGACTATCTGCGCGACAACATGGCGTTCAGCATGGACGACAAGTTCCAGCGCGAACTCAATTTTGCCGTGATCGACGAAGTGGACTCGATCCTCATCGACGAAGCACGTACTCCGCTGATCATCTCCGGTCAGGCTGAAGACAGCTCCAAGCTCTACACCGAAATCAACCGCCTGATCCCGCGCCTTGTGCAGCACATCGAGGAAGTGGAAGGCGAGGTGACCAAAGCCGGTCACTACACCGTTGACGAGAAAACCCGTCAGGTTGAACTGAACGAAGCCGGTCACCAGTTCATCGAAGAGATGCTGACTGAAGTTGGCATGCTGGCTGAAGGCGAGAGCCTGTATTCGGCACACAACCTGGGTCTGCTGACTCACGTCTATGCTGGTTTGCGTGCGCACACGCTGTTCCATCGCAACGTCGAGTACATCGTTCAGGACGGCCAGATTCTGCTGGTCGACGAGCACACCGGTCGTACAATGCCGGGTCGCCGCCTGTCCGAAGGCCTGCACCAGGCCATCGAAGCGAAGGAAAACCTGAATATTCAGGCCGAAAGCCAGACCCTGGCGTCGACTACCTTCCAGAACTACTTCCGTCTGTACAACAAGCTGTCCGGCATGACCGGTACAGCGGACACCGAAGCGTTCGAATTCCACCAGATCTATACCTTGTCGGTTATGGTCATTCCGCCAAACAAGCCGTTGGCGCGTAAAGACTTCAACGACCTCGTATACCTGACCGCGGAAGAGAAGTACGCGGCCATCGTGACCGACATCAAGGCCTGTCTGGCCGAGAATCGCCCGGTGCTGGTAGGTACTGCGACCATCGAAACTTCCGAGCACATGTCCAAGCTGCTTAATCAGGAAGGTATCGAACACAAGGTTCTGAACGCCAAGTTCCACGAAAAAGAAGCTGAAATTATTGCTCAGGCAGGTCGTCCTGGCGCGCTGACCATTGCTACCAACATGGCCGGTCGTGGTACCGACATCCTGTTGGGCGGTAACTGGGAAGTTGAAGTTGCTGCGCTGGAAAACCCGAGCCCGGAGCAAATCGCACAGATCAAGGCCGATTGGCAGAAACGCCATCAGCAAGTGATCGAAGCAGGTGGTCTGCACGTTATCGCTTCCGAGCGTCATGAATCGCGTCGTATCGACAACCAGCTGCGTGGCCGTGCCGGTCGTCAGGGCGACACCGGTTCGAGCCGCTTCTACCTGTCGCTGGAAGATAGCCTGATGCGTATCTTCGCCTCTGATCGGGTGAAGAACTTCATGAAAGCGCTGGGCATGCAGTCCGGTGAAGCGATTGAACACCGCATGGTGACCAACGCGATCGAGAAGGCACAGCGCAAGGTTGAAGGGCGTAACTTCGATATTCGTAAGCAATTGCTCGAGTTCGATGACGTATCCAACGAGCAGCGTAAAGTGATCTACCACATGCGTAACAGCCTGCTGGCCGCTACCAACATTGGTGACACTATCGCCGAGTTCCGTGAAGACGTGCTCAACAGCCTGATCAGTCAGCACATTCCGCCGCAGTCGATGCCGGAACAGTGGGACGTTCCAGGTCTGGAAGCCGCTCTGGAAAGCGATTTCGGTGTGAAGCTGCCGATTCAGCAATGGCTTGATGAAGACGATCACCTGCACGAAGACACGCTGCGTGTGAAGCTGCTCGAAGAGCTGCTGGGCGCGTATAACGAGAAAGAAGAGCAAGCCAGCGCCGATGCGTTGCGCACCTTCGAGAAACAGATTCTGCTGCGCGTTCTGGACGATCTGTGGAAAGACCACCTGTCGACCATGGATCACCTGCGTCACGGTATTCACCTGCGTGGCTACGCTCAGAAGAACCCGAAGCAGGAATACAAGCGCGAGTCCTTCACCCTGTTTCAGGAGCTTCTGGATTCGATCAAGCGCGATACCATCCGTGTGTTGTCACACGTTCAGGTACGCCGCGAAGATCCGGCCGAGGAAGAAGCTCGTCTGCGTCGCGAAGCCGAAGAGCTGGCGCAGCGCATGCAGTTCGAACATGCTGAAGCGCCAGGCCTTGAGCAGCCGGAAGCTCTGGTTGAAGAGGGTGTTGATGTCGCCTCCATACCGGTCCGTAATGACCAGAAGCAGGGTCGCAACGAGCTGTGCTGGTGTGGTTCGGGCAAGAAGTACAAACACTGCCACGGTCAAATCAACTGATACTGATTTGAACCCGTAGCGTGTTTTGAGCAACAAAAAGTATTAACGCCGCGACCGGCTTACCTGTCGCGGCGTTTTTCAATCGATTGCCGTACCGATGCGGGCGGCACAGATATCTTTCAAGGAGCGCACCTCATGGCTGTTGGTCTTGGTCCTTTGCCGACATTGCACCCGGTTCCAGGTTTTGAACTGGGCATTTCATCTGCCGGCATCAAACGTCCGGGCCGCAAGGACGTCGTGGTCATGCGCTGCGCAGAAGGCTCCAGTGTCGCCGGTGTCTTCACCCTCAACGCGTTCTGCGCGGCACCGGTGATCCTCGCAAAGCAGCGTGTAAACGGCCCTGTCCGTTATTTGCTGACCAATACCGGTAACGCCAATGCCGGCACCGGCGAGCCAGGACTGGTCAATGCTGCGCGCACTTGCGCCAAGCTCGCCGAGCTGACCGGCGTCGACGCCAATGCCGTGCTGCCGTACTCGACCGGCGTGATTGGCGAGCCGCTACCTGTGGAAAAGATCGAGGGCGCATTGCAAGCCGCTCTGGACGACCTGTCTGTGGATAACTGGGCTGCTGCGGCAACCGGCATCATGACCACCGACACGTTGCCAAAAGGCGCCAGCCGTCAGTTCCAGATCGACGGCGTGACCGTCACTGTGACCGGCATCAGTAAGGGCGCGGGCATGATTCGCCCGAACATGGCAACCATGCTGGGCTATATCGCTACCGACGCTAAAGTTTCGCAAAGTGTCCTGCAGGACCTGATTCGTGACGGCGCCAACAAGTCGTTCAACCGCATCACTATTGATGGCGACACTTCGACAAACGACTGCTGCATGCTGATCGCAACCGGCCAGGCCAATCTGCCGGAAGTGACCGAGGCCAAAGGTCCGCTGTTCGATGCGTTGAAAACAGCCGTATTCGACGTGTGTATGGAAGTGGCTCAGGCCATCGTGCGCGACGGCGAAGGCGCTACCAAGTTCGTGACCGTTGAAGTCAACGGCGGTGGCAATCATCAGGAATGTCTGGACGTCGGCTATGCAGTGGCTCACTCGCCATTGATCAAAACCGCGCTGTTCGCCTCCGACCCGAACTGGGGTCGTATTCTGGCGGCTGTAGGCCGTGCTGGCGTACCGGATCTGGACGTGAGCAAGATCGACGTTTACCTCGGTTCCGTCTGTATCGCCAGCAAGGGCTGCCGCGCGACTACCTACACTGAAGAGCAAGGTTCGGCGGTAATGGCTGAAGCTGAAATCACTATTCGCATTGAGCTGGGCCGTGGTGATTGCAGCGAGACTATCTGGACCACCGACCTGTCCCATGAGTACGTGAAGATCAACGCGGAATACCGCACGTAAGTTGTTTCACGATGATGGTGCGGTGTTTCTGCAGGTACGGCCTCGGCGGCCATGACACCGCGCTTTGTCGCGGCAACATTGGACTGTAGGAGCTCACTGAGGTTACGAGGCCAGCGATAGCGGTTTGCCTGACACTCCGCCATCGCTGGCCTCGTAACCTCGGTGAGCTCCTACAGGATAGGTATCAACTCAGAAAATGTATGTTGTTTGATAAGGGCGCGGCTACGCAGTCTGTATAGCTATTCATCCAAGCAAGGACACCTGAAATGACCCTGCACCTGATCATCGGCGACAAACGCTTTTCCTCCTGGTCTCTGCGCCCGGCACTGGCGCTCTACATGACGGGGGCGCCATACACCGAACAACTGATTCGCCTGAATCAGAACAACACCCGCCAGCTGATTCTCGAGCACTCGCCAACCGGCAAAGTCCCGCTGCTGAAAACCCAACACGGTGCAATTGCCGACTCGTTGGCAATTATTGAATACCTTGCCGAACAATTTCCCGACGCAGGTTTGTGGCCAAGCGATACAGCTGCGCGTGCTCAGGCCCGTTCGGCATGTGCGCAGATGCACAGCGGCTTTACTGCCTTGCGTTCAAGCATGCCTATGGATTTGCGCCGCGACGAAGCGCTGGAAGTCATTCCTGTGGATACACAGGGTGACATCGAACGTATCGTTCAGCTCTGGGCTGAATGCCGTGCTGTCGCGACTGAAAGCGGGCCGTTTCTGTTCGGCAAGGTCAGCGCTGCTGACGCATTCTTCGCCCCCGTGGTGATCCGCCTGCGCGCTTATCGGGTCGAACTGCCAGCCGAAGCGCTGGCGTACATCGAAACCATCTACCAATGGCCATTGTTCCAGCGTTGGCAGAAGGCTGCTTTAGAGGAAGTCGAAGGGTGAAACGTATTCATGTAGCTGCGGCGGTGATCCGCGGCGTTGACGGCAGAATTCTTATCGCCCGGCGTGCCGACACACAGCATCAGGGCGGTTTGTGGGAGTTTCCTGGAGGAAAGGTCGAGCCGGGAGAGGCCGTCGAGGCAGCGCTTGCTCGCGAACTACAGGAAGAACTGAACATCGCCGTCACCCAGGCAAGGCCGCTGATCAAGATTCAGCATGACTATCCGGACAAGCAAGTCTTGCTGGATGTCTGGGAGGTGTCGGCGTTTACCGGTGAACCTCACGGCGTCGAAGGGCAGCCGTTGGCCTGGGTGTCCAATCGAGAACTGGCGAGTTATGAATTCCCGGCTGCCAATCAGCCTATTGTTGCGGCGGCGCGTTTGCCCGGCGAATACCTGATTACCCCCGGTGAACTGGAAACTCCGCAGCTGCTTCGCGGCATGCAAAAGGCGATTGCTGGCGGTATCAAGCTGGTCCAGCTACGTGCGCCGAATGGCTATGATCCGCAGTACCGCGATCTTGCAGTGGACGCCGTGGGTTTGTGTGCCGGCAAGGCGCAGTTGATGCTCAAGGGGCCGCTGGAGTGGCTGGGCGACTTTCCGGCAGCGGGCTGGCACCTGACTTCGGCGCAACTGCGCAAACTCGCCCCGAACGGGCGCCCGTTTCCGAAGGATCGCTGGCTGGCAGCTTCCTGCCACAATGCTGAAGAGCTGGCCCTGGCCGAACTGATGGACGTTGATTTCGTGACCTTGTCACCGGTCCAGCCCACTCAGACTCATCCTGACGCTCAGCCACTGGGTTGGGAGCAGGCCCGGGAGCTGATTGCAGGCTTTAGCAAGCCGGTGTATCTGCTGGGTGGCGTTGGCCCGGACGATCAGCAACAAGCCTGGGAGAGCGGCGCACAAGGCGTGGCGGGGATCAGAGCGTTCTGGCCGGGGGAGTAATGCTCCCACGTAGGACCCGCCGGTCGACGGAATAGCGCGGTCTATGTGGGAGCGAGGCTTGCCCGCGAAGAACGATAACTCGGTGTGCCTGATACACCCGAGCAAAGATTTCGCGGGCAAGCACCGCTCCCACAGGGTTTTGCATCAAACCTGAGGCTTTTTCGCCGCCTCCCACAATATCTCCGCAATACCCTGCCGCTTGGCAATCAGTCTGGCCGCGACGAATAACAAATCCGACAACCGATTGATGTACGCCAGCCCAACTCCGGCCAGTGGTTCCACCGCATTCAGATGCTGACAGCGGCGCTCGGCGCTGCGGGCAAGGCTGCGGCATACATGGGCTTGGGCGATCAGCGCCGAACCTCCGGGCAGAATGAAATTCTCCAGCGGCCCCAACTCTTCATTCCACAGATCAATGGCCGTTTCCAGACGATCAATTTCTGCCTGATCCAGGGCCTGATAAACCGGCATCGCCAGCTCACCACCCAAGTCGAACAACCGATGCTGACAAGGCGCAAGCACGTCGATGACCTCAGCGAGAGCAGGGGTGTGCGACAACTGCTCGGCAAGCCCGGCGAGGAGCAATCCCAACTGGCTGTTCAGCGTATCGACTTCGCCGATAGCCTCGACCCGGGGATGATCCTTCGGCACGCGTCGGCCATCACCCAGGCCTGTTTCGCCGGTGTCACCCGTGCGTGTGTAAATTTTCGACAAGCGAAAGCCCATTCTCAATGCTCCGTCATAGCGGTGAAATAACCGCCTCAGGCACGGTCACCTGGCTACCTGCCAAAGGCAGGCGCAAGGTGAAGCAAGTGCCCTGGCCGACAGAGGAGTGCACCTCCATCTGGCCTTTGTGATTGTTGGTGATAATGAAATATGAGACCGAGAGCCCAAGGCCGGTGCCCTGACCGATTTCCTTGGTGGTGAAGAACGGTTCGAACGTACGCTTGCGCACCTGTTCAGACATACCAATGCCGTTATCTTCGACCTGAATCTCAGCCCAAGGGGGATTGAGTTTTGTACGCAGGATGATCCGACCCGGCTCGGCATCCTCGGGGCGCTGATGAATAGCCTGCGCGGCGTTTTTGAGCAGATTCAGCAACACCTGCTCCAACTCGTTGGCGGTCCCCGGTACCGGACCCAGTTCCGGGTCGAACTGACGAATGATAGCTTGACCCTTGAAGTCGAAACCGATCGTCAGATCAAAGTCATTGCTGGCGATCTCTACGGCTTGATCAATCAATGCAGGAAGGTCGCAGGGCGCCATCTGCCGAGTGCTGAGGCGACTGAAACTGAGCATATGGCTGACGATTTTTGCTGCGCGGGCTCCGGCCTGCTGGATCCCGTCGAGTAGCTGCGGTACTTCCCGGCTGACCAGATAGCGATTCACCGTTTCCAGTTCGATGCCTTCAGCTTCGGCCTGCTCGATATTTTTTTGCAAGTCGACGGACAGGCGCCGCCGGATGTTCTGGACGTTATGCAGAATGGCGCCCAGCGGATTGTTGATCTCATGGGCCATACCTGCGGCGAGGCCGCCGACGGAAAGCATCTTCTCGGATTGCACCATCATCTCCTCCAGCGACAAACGCTGGGTGATGTCGTCCACCCGGATCACCACGCCCTGGCCTGCGCCGCCGGTCAACGGATAGAACGTCAGCGCGTAATGACGGCGTTCCTCATCCTTGATCCAGGTCACCCGCTCGATCTTGGTGACGCTGTGCTGCTCTACCGTCTGTTTGAGCTGCGGCAGAAAGGTTTTCATCGGCGGGAAGGCCAGGAAGATCGGCTGATTGAGTGCCTCATCCAGCGGTGTCCCGGAGAGTGCGCTGGCCTCCTGATTCCATTGAGTCACGTAGAGCTGCTCATCAAGCGCGATCAGCGCCGAGGGCATCGAGTCAATAATGCTGTTCAGATAGTTCTGGAAGCCGGTGAGCTTCTTCTCGATCTTGCTGCGCACCTTCACCTCAAGCTCCAGCTTGCGGTTGGTGTTCCGGGTTTCTTCGGCCAGCCCCTGAGCCTGATCGTAAGCTTCCTGGGAGTCATCCCGGGCTCGTTTGAGTTGCTGCTCCCGGGCCTCGATACGCGACAGCATGGTGTTGAAAGCTTCAGCGAGACTGCCGATTTCATCCTTGTTGCCCGGCGCGGCGCGCAACGCATAACTCTCTTCGTGGGTGACCTGGCGTGACAGCTCTTCCAGTTGATAAATGGGTTCGGTAATCAACCGGCGAATCTGCCGGGCAATAACCAGCCAGAGCAGCACGCTGAAGATCAGAATGCCCAGGCTTGCAGTCAGGGTGCCGGTGTAGAACGCGGTGGGTAATTCGCTACTGGCTACCAGCAGCAGGTGGCCGGGAGCTTGCCCGGCTTTTGGTACCGGGATCAACTGAGTGTTACGAAACTCCGTGATGCGCCAGCCTTCGATCTCTTTGAAACGCTCGGGCAATTTGAGCTTTTCGCCCTGCTGCAATTGGCCGAGGCGCTCGCCATTTGTGTCGTAAAGCGCAGCAGCGCGCAGCGGGCCATAGTTTTTCAGCTCCTTGAGCAACGATTCGGCATTCGTCGAAGAGTTGAGCGCTTGTTCGGCAAGGTTCGGGTTGCTGATCAGGCGGCCAATGGTCTGCAGTGCCTGAGGGGCCATGGCCTCCTGGGAGATGTAATAGGCAGCACCGATGAATGTCAGATTGGCGACCAGCAGGACGGTAGTCAGCAAGACCAGCAGGGCTGCCAGTAGCTTCTGGCCGACCGGCAGGTTTTCCAGGCGTTGGCGCAATGGCATGAGACGAATCACATACGGATGAGGAATGTTCAGGGTAGCGCGCACTCTGGCCCTTGAGCAAACCGGGCGAGCCTTTGCCTGAAGCCTAATCTATGGGCAGGCCGTTTATTGTCAGGTGCTGAACCAGTCGTTTTTTGAGCTGTTGCAAATGTGGAACAGAACAATGATGCCGATCAGCCGCTGCGCAGGCGTAACCCAACAGATAACTGATTTCTGTGCGGCGTCGTTGCACGACATCCTGATGCATTGATGAGTAATTGGCTGCTGTTGCCTGAATGACTCGTTGCACATCGCGATGTAAATCCACGGCAGCTTCGGGTTGGCCGCAACACTGGAGCAGTTCGCTTAACTCCTCGCACAGCGTCGCCACTTCACAGTGATGCTGCGTCAAGTCGCCGTTGCGGCAGTCGTAAAGTACCGTCAGTGGATTGATCGCGCAGTTCAGGGCCAGCTTGCGCCATAGCCGGGTGAGAATCTCTGGCGTCCATTCATGGGGGATGCCGGCCTGTTGCAGTTCACTCAACCAGCCGGGAGGGCCAGGATCAGCAGGATCGCCCAGCCAGTTGTAACCATGCCCGGCAAACACCACTCGCCAGTCGCGTTCGCGAAACGCTCCTTCGGTACTGGAGGCGCAGATGCAACGGGCTTTAGGGACTTTTGCGGCCACCGCGTCCTGACTGCCCAAACCGTTTTGCAGCAGGATGATTTCCGCGTCAGGTACCAGCCGCTGCGCCAGAGCAGCCACTGCCTGCTCGGTATCGTAAGCCTTGCATGCCAGCAACAGCCGTTGGATAGGTTCTGCGCTGCTGACGAGCTGTGCGCTGATCGCCAGCCGACTTTCGACACCGTGCTCAACCAGCGTCAGGGTCGCGCCATTGGCCTCGTAATCTGCCAGACGCGTGGCATCACGCAGTAGCAGACGCACGGGCAAACCAGCCCTCGCCAGGCGCGCCGCCCACAGGCTACCCAGGCTTCCGGCCCCTAGCACATGCCAGACGACGCTCATCAACGAGTCACTGCGAAGCGAAGAAAACTGTGCAGGAGCGAGAAAACGGCTGTCGACATGGAAGGCTCGCAGTGAACGCGGGAAAGTCTCGTTATAATAACCGGGTTTTATTCACATCAAAGACAGGCGTTCCGACACGCCATCCATTGGAGAAATGACATGCCCTCGTTCGACGTAGTGTCCGAACTGGATAAACACGAAGTCACTAATGCCGTCGATAACGCTATCAAAGAGCTGGACCGTCGCTACGACTTGAAAGGTAAAGGTGAGTTCGAGTTCAAGGAAAAGGACCTGACGGTCAATCTGACTGCCGAGGCTGAGTTCCAGCTTGAAGCGATGATCGAAATCCTCAAGCTCTGCCTGGTCAAACGCAAGATCGACGTCAAATGCCTTGAGGTCAAAGACGCGTTTGCATCCGGCAAGTTGATGAAGCAGGACGCGGTGCTCAAAGAAGGCATCGACAAAGAGTTGGCGAAGAAAATCGTCGCGCACATTAAGGACGCCAAGCTCAAGGTTCAGGCTGCCATTCAAGGTGAGCAAGTACGCGTCACCGGCAAGAAGCGTGATGACCTGCAAGAAGCCATGGCTGTATTACGTGCCAATGAGTTTGGTATGCCGCTGCAGTTCAATAACTTCCGTGACTGATCACTCGGCCTTTGCGCGGGGGGAGCCACTTATCCCCGAACGCGGGGCCAGTGCAAGCGGCTGAGCGCATTGGGCCGGATCCAATGCTTCAGCCGCCAGTTTCGCGAATCGCAAGGAGATAAATATGGATTTGAATGCCGAAATGGATCATCTGATAAAGGCCTCCCAGGCCTGGATTCCAATGATCATGCAATACGGCAGCCGCGTGCTGTTGGCGTTGGTTACCCTGACCATCGGTTGGTGGTTGATCAACCGCCTGACCACCAAAGTGGGCGCGCTATTGGCGCTGCGCAATGCGGACCTCGCATTGCAGGGCTTTATCAGCAGTCTGGCCAACATCATTCTGAAGATTCTGCTGATCGTCAGCGTTGCGTCGATGATCGGGATTGAAACCACCTCGTTCGTGGCTGCTATCGGTGCTGCGGGTCTGGCGATTGGTCTTGCATTGCAAGGCAGTCTGGCGAATTTCGCCGGTGGCGTACTGATTCTGCTGTTTCGCCCATTCCGCATTGGTGACTGGATCGAAGCCCAGGGTATCGCCGGCACTGTAGACAATATCCAGATATTCCATACCGTAGTGCGCACCGGTGACAACAAGACGGTGATCCTGCCCAACGGCAATCTGTCCAACGGGATTATCACCAACACCAATCGTCAGCCAACCCGCAAGATCACCTTTGATGTGGGCGTTGATTACGAGGCTGACCTTAAACAGGCGCTGCAAGTCCTGATGGACATGGCAGACGATCCTCGGGTGTTGCAGGATCCTGCGCCGCAGGCCGTGGTGGCTGCGCTGGGTGATAGCTCGATCACTGTTTCGTTGCGGGTATGGGTCAAGACCGGCGATTTTGGCGATGTGTCGAACCGCTTCAATGCTGAAGCCCGCGACCGCCTGCGTGCTGCCAATATCGATATCCCGTTCCCGCAGAGAGTGATTCGCGTGGTTCAGGATTCTCCGGCACCGCAGTAATTAACATATGACTTTGTAGGAGCTGCCGAAGGCTGCGAAAGCATTCTGGCTGACACGCCGCCATCGCAGCCTTCGGCAGCTCCTACAGATTCAGCGTTGCAGCGTTAAAGTTGTTCTTGCGAGGGTTTCTCTGCCTCAAGCACCTCAGCCGCCTTGTCCTGGCGCGCCTCCTTGCTCCACTGCAAGATGATCATGATCAGCGTCGGCACGCCCAACAGCGCCGTGATCAGGAAGAAGTTGTGATAGCCATACTTCTCCACGACGACCCCCGAATAGCCTCCCAACAAACGCGGCAGCAGAAGCATGATCGAGCTGAGCAGCGCATATTGTGTTGCCGAGAACTTGAGGTTGGTCAGGCTGGATAGATACGCCACAAACGCTGAAGTCGCCAATCCAGAGCTGAAATTGTCCAGCGAAATGGTCAGCACCAGCATCTTCAGGTTCGGTCCCATGTCGGCCAGCATCAGGAATAGCAGGTTGGTGGCAGCTGAACTCAGGCCGCCAATGAACAGAATCGGCATGATGCCAAAACGCACGATCAGCAACCCGCCAAAGCCCGCGCCCAGCAGCGTCATGATCAGGCCAAAGATCTTGCTGACACTGGCGATCTGATCCTTGGTAAAACCCTGATCGATATAAAACACGTTGGCCATTACGCCCATGACCGTGTCTGACATGCGATAGGTAGCGATCAGTCCGAGCAACAGAAATGCTTGCCAGCGATAGCGCAGGATGAAGTCGTTGATGGGCGTCAGTACCGGCGCCAGGCCGCGTCGGCCCATTGAAGACAGGCACGCGACAGTTAGTACGATATAGAGGATGGCGCGCAGGAAGGCGCGGTCTTCCATCAGCAAGTCAGTCCAGCTGGAGTTCTGAAACAACACGCTGGCGAAGTCTGTGTTGTAGAGCTGGGTGAACATCGCCGGGACCGACACCAACAGCACGATCAAGACGAAAACAGATGCCAGTTGGTGCGCAAAGCCGTAGCGAGCCGCCGACAGCTGAGTGCGCAATGCCACAGGTGGCTCGCGCATGATCAGGGTTGTGATCAAGGCTGGCAGCATCAGCAGACCGAACAGCACATACGTGCCTGTCCATGCAGAGTGTTTGTAGGCGAAGCCCGTAGACCCAAATCCTTCAGCGAAATACAGCGCGCCCGCCGTGGCTAGCAGCGCCGCAACACGGTAGCCAGACATGTAGCTGGCCGCGAGGGCTGCTTGCTGAGTGTCGTTGGCGATTTCCAGGCGATAAGCATCGATGGCGATGTCTTGAGTCGCTGAGGAAAACGCTACGACGACGGCAATTGCGATCAGCCATGAAAGGTGCTGCTGCGGATCGCAGAAGCCCATGCCGATCAAGCCCAGGATTACCAGACTCTGCGACAGGACCAGCCAGGAACGACGTCGACCCAGCTTGCCCAGCAGCGGCAGGCGCCATTGGTCGAGCAAGGGTGACCATACCCATTTAAAGGCATAGGCGAGCCCGATCAGGCTGGCATAGCCGATGGTTTCACGGGCGACACCGGCTTCACGCAACCAGACCGACAGAGTAGAGAACACCAACATGTAGGGCATGCCCGCAGCGAATCCGAGCAACAACAGCACTAACGTCGAGGGGCTGGCATATGCGGCGAGCGCGGCGCGCCAGGTTTTACGGGGCATGGGCTGGAGTCTGCCTCAGGTTACGAAAACAAAGGGCGCACTCTAACCGCTGTGCTCTATCGGACGCCAGCCATGACGCCGGATATCTACCCGATTGTTCTCCACAAGGACGCCTTCAGCGCGTAAACGGGCGCGTTGTTCGTCGCCTGAGGTCGTTCCGACCGACAAGCTGACCTTGCCACCAGCGCCTATCACCCGGTGCCACGGCAGTGAACTGCCGTCTGGCAACTGGCTCAGGGTTCTTCCGACCCAGCGAGCAGCGCGGCCCAGGCCTGCCAGTTGAGCCAGTTGCCCGTAAGTGACAACTTTTCCTTCCGGTACCTGATTGAGCGTAAGGTACAGCGCAGTACGCCGCGCCTGGGCCGGGTCCATACCTGTCGGGTCCGCGCAGTGCCGTTGCTCGCTGGTCACCATTTCCCTCCTGTTTATAGATCTGTTTATAGCTTTTTATAGATGGGCGGCTGTCCGGGTTTTGAACTACAGAAAAATCCCACGGTCTGTGTTTTCTGTGCCCGCGGCGGTCTTCGATTGCCTTGACGTCATCTTCGCAGATGATGCCCGATTTTCCGCTAACTGAGCCTCCTAGTTGCTTATGCTGACCAGAACTCTGCTGTTCCTCGCTGCCTCCATCGCCGCCACTCCGTTGCTCGCCGACACCGTCTGGTTGAAGAACGGCGACAAGATCACCGGTACCATCAAGCTGTTCGACGGCGGCAAGCTGCTGATCGAGACCTCCTATGGGGGCGCAATCCCTGTGGACTGGAAACAGGTCAAGACCCTGGAGAGTGACCAGCAGTTGATGGTCAAGCAGGATCAGTATCAGGGTGAAATTGCCAAATCGTTGAAAGCGTCGGATGACGGCAAAGTCACGCTGACCAACGGCGAAGCGCCAAAAACCGTCGAGTTGGCCAGCATTCAGCAGATCCTCAAGCCCAAACCGGTCATCACTGATCTGGTATGGAAAGGCAATGTCGATCTGGCAATGGACTTCCAGAAGGCCGAGAACGATACCGACGACTACAACCTGGCCTTCAAGACTTCGGCTCGGCATGGTCAATGGCGGCATAACGCCAAAGGCGATTACAACCGCGAAACTCAGGATGATGTGGTCAGCACCGACAACTGGAGTGCCGAGTACTCCATCGACCGCTTCCTGACCGAGAAATTTTTCTGGGATGGCCGGATCAGCTACAAGCGCGACAAAGTGGAAGACCTGAGCCGTCAGCGTGTTGTGGGTACGGGTCCTGGCTACCAGTTCTGGGATGACGAGTTGGGCGCTTTCAAGCTCGGCGCTCTGCTTAACCGCACTGATTACGAGTTCTCCAACGGCGGTAAGGAAAACTTCTACTCCGTGGCGGGTACGTGGGACTACAACCGCTTCCTGATCGGTAAAAAAGTTGAATTCTTTACCAACGGTGAGCTAGGCAGGCCGTTGAGCAACGTTGCTGATTACGCACTCGATGCAGAAGTCGGGCTGCGTTACAAAGTCACTGACTGGGCTTCGTTGAACCTGAAAGCCGAGAAGAACGTTATCAGCGGCTCCGACGATGGCGATCTGGACAAAACCCGCTACACCGCAGGCTTTGGTGTGACCTGGTAAACGGCTGGCTAGCCTGTTTTCAGGTATCTCCCGCTGCATTCGTTATTCGGCGGGAGAGAAATTGTGGGGTGCGTTACAAACCCCGTGGGAGCGAATTCATTCGCGAAAGGGCCGGTATATCCTCAGCCTGTTTGAAATACGCTCTTCCCGAATAAACCCGGTCCCACGTCAACGCCAGCCTCGACACGCAACTCCCCCCAAGCGCTGCAAAAAAGCTGATCGTAATAATTTTTAACTTGTCTTCCGAAGCCGTGCACGTGCCCAATCACTGCTGATTATTGTTCAGCTTTATTTATACGTGCGTCGACCGTCGACGAGTTCGTTACGAGGAGTCACTGGATGAGTGTGAAGGCTATCAAGCAAGCGCGGGAGCTGCTGCTCAAGGAATACAGAGGTGTGCTGTCCACGCACTCCAAATCCATGCCGGGTTTCCCTTTTGGTTCTTCGGTACCGTATTGCCTTGATGACCAGGGGCGACCTCTGATTCTGATCAGTCGCATCGCTCAGCACACCCACAACCTGGGCAAAGACGCTAAATGCTCGCTGTTGGTGGGCGAGCGCGAAGCTGACGACGTTCAGGCGACTGGACGCGTGACGGTCATGGCTGAAGCCCAAAAGCTTGTTGAACCGGACGCCATCGAGAGCGCTGCTCAGCGCTATTACCGTTTTTTTCCTGAGTCGCAGAGCTATCACAGCGCCCATGACTTCGATTTCTGGGTGTTGGCGCCGGTGCGCTATCGTTTTATCGGCGGCTTCGGTGCAATTCACTGGCTGGATCACGTTGAGCTGGCGAACCCGTTTGCGGGCTCCGCTGAAGCCGGCATGGTCGAGCACATGAATGCTGATCACGCCAATGCCATTGCGCACTATGTACAGCTCACGGGGCTGCCACAAGGTGAGACGGCACAGTTGGCAGGTATCGACAGCGAAGGCATGCACTTGCGCATCGGTCAGAGCCTATACTGGCTGGCTTTCAGTGAGCCCTGTAATACACCGAAACAAGTCCGCGAAGCCTTGGTTCAGCTGGCTCACGCGGAAAAATGGCCCACTCGTGATAGTCAGGAGGCTTGAATTCACGCTTTGATGACGTCACGTAGGGTCTACTGCAAGGCATTCTTGCGTTGAGGAATTCAATTGATGCGTGTTTTTCTACTGCTGTTCCTTCTTTTTCCGGTACTGGAACTGTTCGTTCTGGTGCGGGTGGGCATGTCGATCGGCTTCTTTCCGACATTCCTGATGGTGGTCGCAACCTCGCTGTTGGGCCTGTTCGTTATCCGGGTTGCCGGGTTTGCTACTGCCATGCGCGCGCGTGAAAGCCTGTCGCGTGGCGAACTGCCTGCCCAGCAGATGCTTGAAGGCTTGATGATTGCCGTCGGTGGCGGGCTTCTTCTGTTGCCGGGCTTCATCAGCGACATTCTTGGTGTGATCTGCCTGTTGCCTGTTACACGTCGGGTGCTGGTCAACACCATGCGCAAACGTGCTGAAGAACAGGCTATCCGTCAGCGTGCCTTCGCAGAAGACATGCCAGCGAGCAACGATCCGGGTCGTCCGGGAGCGATCCACCCTCCGACTCGCGAGCCGGATGTGATCGAAGGCGAGTTCGAACATCGCGACAAATAATCGCCTCCATAGCCCCGCTGCGCGGCACCTCAGGGTGCCGCGTGCGTTTTATGACGCGGTAACTTTCAACAAAAAAATTCAACGGCTGGCCTTGTAATCACCATGCCCGCCCTTATGTATGGGTCACCGCAAGGTTTCTGGCCATTTCGCCAGACCGTATTCTGCGGTTCGCTCGTCGAACCGCAACCGGCAGCGCCGGATGTTTTAACCCGCCGGTGTCTTCACTGGCCGTTCAAAAACCATAATTAGGAGATCGACAATGAAGCTTCGTCCTCTGCATGACCGCGTCGTAATCCGTCGCAGCGAAGAAGAATCCAAAACTGCTGGCGGTATCGTTCTGCCAGGTTCGGCTGCTGAAAAGCCAAACCGTGGCGAGATCATTGCTGTAGGTACCGGCCGCGTGCTGGACAACGGCGAAGTACGTGCGCTGGCCGTGAAAGTGGGTGACAAAGTGGTGTTTGGCCCGTACTCCGGCAGCAACACTGTGAAAGTAGATGGCGAAGACCTGCTGGTGATGAGCGAGAACGAAATTCTCGCGGTCGTCGAAGCCTGAGTCACCCCACTAGTTTCCGTTACTACTCAAAGTATTTAAGGAAGATCGATCATGGCTGCTAAAGAAGTTAAATTCGGCGATTCTGGCCGTAAAAAAATGCTCGCCGGTGTCAACGTCCTGGCTGACGCAGTAAAAGCAACTCTGGGCCCAAAAGGCCGTAACGTCATCATCGAGAAGAGCTTCGGTGCTCCTCTGATCACCAAAGACGGTGTTTCGGTTGCTAAAGAAATCGAACTGAAAGACCGTTTCGAAAACATGGGCGCGCAGCTGGTCAAAGACGTTGCTTCCCGTGCAAACGATGACGCTGGTGACGGTACTACCACTGCAACCGTTCTGGCTCAGGCTATCGTCAACGAAGGCCTGAAAGCCGTCGCTGCTGGCATGAACCCGATGGACCTCAAGCGCGGCATCGACAAGGCGACCATCGCCATCGTTGCTGAACTGAAAAAACTGTCCAAGCCTTGCACCGACACCAAGGCTATCGCTCAGGTAGGTACTATCTCCGCGAACTCCGACAATTCCATCGGCGACATCATTGCTGAAGCCATGGAAAAAGTGACCAAAGACGGCGTTATCACCGTTGAAGAAGGCACTGGTCTGGAAAACGAACTGTCCGTTGTTGAAGGCATGCAGTTCGACCGTGGCTACCTGTCCCCGTACTTCATCAACAAGCCAGACACCATGGTTGCCGAGCTGGACAGCCCGCTGATCCTGCTGGTCGACAAGAAAATCTCGAACATCCGCGAAATGCTGCCAGTTCTGGAAGCAGTGGCCAAAGCTGGCCGTCCGCTGTTGATCGTTGCTGAAGACGTTGAAGGCGAAGCCCTGGCGACTCTGGTTGTGAACAACATGCGTGGCATCGTCAAAGTTGCAGCCGTCAAGGCTCCAGGCTTCGGCGACCGTCGCAAGGCAATGCTGCAGGACATCGCTGTCCTGACTGGCGGTACCGTTATCTCCGAAGAAATCGGCCTGAGCCTGGAAACCACTACCCTGGAACACCTGGGTAATGCCAAGCGCGTTGTGCTGAACAAAGAAAACACCACCATCATCGACGGTGCTGGCGTTCGCACTGACATCGACGGTCGTATCTCGCAGATTCGTCAGCAGATCGGTGACACCACTTCGGACTACGACAAAGAGAAACTGCAAGAGCGTCTGGCCAAGCTGTCCGGCGGCGTTGCAGTTATCAAAGTCGGCGCTGGTTCCGAAGTTGAAATGAAAGAGAAGAAAGCCCGCGTTGAAGACGCCCTGCACGCTACTCGTGCAGCCGTTGAAGAAGGCGTGGTACCTGGCGGTGGCGTGGCTCTGGTTCGCTCCCTGCAAGCAATCGCCGAACTGAAAGGCGACAACGCTGATCAGAACGTTGGTATCGCTCTGCTGCGTCGCGCTGTAGAAGCTCCACTGCGTCAGATCGTTGCCAACTCCGGTGACGAGCCAAGCGTTGTAGTCGACAAGGTCAAGCAGGGTTCGGGTAACTTCGGTTACAACGCTGCTACCGGCGAATACGGCGACATGATCGAAATGGGCATCCTGGACCCGGCTAAAGTGACTCGCTCTGCTCTGCAGGCTGCGTCCTCTATCGCCAGTCTGATGATCACCACCGAAGCCATGATCGCTGACGCTCCGGACGACAAAGCACCAGCTGGCGGCGGTATGCCAGACATGGGCGGCATGGGTGGTATGGGCGGCATGATGTAAGCCAGCTTCACCCCCTAGCTGTACCCCATAAAAGAACCCCGCCTTGTGCGGGGTTTTTTTATGGGCAGGATCCTGGCTTTGCTTTGCTTTGCTTTGCTTTGCTTTGCTTTGCTTTGCTTTGCTTTGCTTTGCTTTGCTTTGCTTTGCTTTGCTTTGCTTTGCTTTG
>NZ_LOHG01000003.1:0-35460 GCF_022790535.1 Pseudomonas maioricensis | reverse complement strand
CACCGGAGTCGAAGGAACCCCTGCGAAGCAGGGGCCGCACGTCAGCGATAAATGGTTTCCCCCCTTTGCCGAAACAAAGGGGGTCGACCGTCAGGGCGAAACCAAAATAAGCAGCACAAAAATGTTGTTGTTGCCACCCGATGTCAAGCTCACCTCAAGTAACCCCATCTGCTACTGGCTCTTGCCCCCCGTTAGCCTTAAGCTGCGCCAGCCTATTGCTGATGGAGGGCGTGCACATGCGAATTCTTCTTGTCGAAGACAACCGGGACATCCTGGCCAACCTTGCCGATTATCTCGGCATGAAAGGCTATACCGTCGATTGTGCACAGGATGGCCTCTCCGGATTACATCTGGCGGCAACCGAACATTACGACCTCATCGTCCTCGACATCATGCTGCCTGGCATTGATGGCTACACCCTCTGCAAACGCCTGCGTGAAGATGCGCGCCGCGACACCCCGGTCATCATGCTCACCGCCCGCGACCAACTGGATGATCGCCTGCAAGGCTTCCGCTCCGGTGCAGACGATTACCTGCTCAAACCCTTCGCCCTGTCCGAATTGGCGGCACGCATCGAAGCCGTACTGCGCCGTGCCCAGGGAGGCGGGCGACGCACCCTGCAAGTCGCCGAACTGGTCTACGACCTCGATACGCTGGAAGTAACCCGTGAAGGTCGTCTGCTCAAGCTCAACCCGGTTGGCCTGAAGCTGCTCGCCGTTTTGATGCAGAAAAGCCCGCACGTACTGCGTCGCGAAGTCCTGGAAGAAGCCCTCTGGGGGGACGATTGCCCGGACAGCGACAGCCTGCGCAGTCATGTGCACCAGTTGCG
Source organism: Pseudomonas maioricensis (assembly GCF_022790535.1). Lineage (GTDB taxonomy): Bacteria > Pseudomonadota > Gammaproteobacteria > Pseudomonadales > Pseudomonadaceae > Aquipseudomonas > Aquipseudomonas maioricensis. Next base: position 34,631 of record NZ_LOHG01000003.1, on the reverse strand, counting down.
TCAGGTCATCGACAAGCCTTTCGACAAACCGCTGCTGCAAACCGTACACGGTGTCGGCTACCGCCTGGCCGAGGGCCGGGATGGAGTTTAAGCAAAGCCTTGCTCAACGCATCATCATCGCTTTCGCGTTGATGAGCGCGTTAGTGGCGGGTTCCTTTGCCATGGGGATCGTCGCGACTGTCCACCTGGTAGAAGAGAAGCTGATTTCAGCTGGCCTGGGCGGCGACCTGCACCGTTTACTGCTGCTCGACAGTGTCAGCGACTGGAGTCACCGTCCGGAGCCTGATCAGCTGTTCTATTTCAGCGGCGGCCCCGGCGATTTCGATATACCCAGCGACCTCCGGCACCTCGATCCAGGCTTCCATGAAGTGTTTCGTGGCCCGCTGTCGTATCACGCCATGGTCGAAGTCGTGGACGGACGCCGTTATGCGCTGCTTCAGGATCAGAGCGATTTTGAAGAGCGCGAGCGGGTCCTGTTCGCGGTCGTGCTGGTGGGGTTCGTGCTTGCTTTAGGACTGGCGGTGTTTCTGGGGTGGGTATTGGCTCGGCGGGTTATGGCGCCTGTTGTGCGATTGGCCCGGCAGGTACGCCATCGCGATCAGCTACTCGGCCTGGCGCCACCGTTGGCACCTGATTACGCCGCTGACGAGGTGGGCGAGTTGGCCGTCGCCTTCGATGCGACGCTGGGGCGCTTGCGTCAGGCGTTGACTCGCGAGCGTATGTTCACCAGCGATGTCAGCCATGAGCTAAGGACCCCCTTGATGGTACTCGCCAGCTCCTGCGAGTTGCTGCTGGACAATCCGGCGCTTGATACCCGGGCGAGGGCGCAGGTCGAGCGGATTGCCCGGGCTTGCGAAGAGATGCGTGACCTTGTGCAGACCTTTCTCATGTTGGCCCGCACGCAACGTGAAGACGCCAACATGGTCCCCAAGGTATCGCTCGAGAGCGTCGCTGAAGATCTGATCGCACTTTGGCGCGACCCTATTGAAAGCAAAGGGCTGCAACTGACCGTTCGATCGATCGGCTCAAACGAGCCTTCGGGAATCCTCTATAACTCGACTTTCCTGCACGCGGTTATGGGCAACCTGCTGCGCAATGCCTTGCACTACACCGATCAGGGATTCATCACCCTTACGTTGCAGCAGGAAGGCTTTCTGGTGGAGGACAGCGGTGTCGGAATCCCGGAGGAGAAGCGAGAAGCCATGTTCGAACCTTTTGTGCGGGGCAATGAACAGCGCGGCGAAGGTCTTGGCCTGGGCCTGTCACTGGTTCAACGGATCTGTGAGAACCAGGGGTGGAGCGTCAGTCTCAGCCCGATGGAACCCAACGGTTGCCGTTTCAGTGTGAAACTCAGAAAGTAACCCCAGCTTCTTTTCGCCCGATAAATAACCGCCTTGTTTCAGTTCTGAAACAAATCTGACGCCCGCCTATATGCTTTGTAACAGGGCTGCTAACTCATTGAAGTATCTGGAAACATTCGTCCTCCTGTCCGACATTTTTTTCACATAAGCATGACCTGATCATGACAGCGCGCTGGCTATCTTGAGTTCATCAACTTCAGGAGCCGCCCCATGAGCAAGCGCATCGAGCTTGAGTTCTCACGCAAGTACGACCAAGAGCATGCCCAACAATATTTGCAAAAGCATAAGGACAATCTGTCCCGTCGCTTGTCTCATTGGCGCGATGAGCAATTGGCAAGGACTGCTTTGCATCGTGCGGGTGACCCTGGGTTAGTGCTTGATCTGCCCTGTGGTGCAGGTCGTTTCTGGCCATTGCTGGCGGAAAAATCGAACCGGATGATCATCGGCGCAGACAACTCGGCAGACATGCTCAAGACCGCTTGTGCTGCTCAGCCTGCAGAAGTGGTGAAACGGGTACAACCCTTGCAGACATCTGCATTCGACATTGACCTGCCCGACAACGCCGTGGACAGCATTTTCTGTATGCGGCTGCTGCACCACGTCGGCCAAGCCGATCATCGCCTCGCTCTGTTAAAGGAGTTTCAGCGTGTTACACGTGACAGTGTGATTGTTTCACTTTGGGTGGATGGCAATTTCAAAGCATGGAAGCGCAAGCGTCTCGATAAGCAGCGCATCGCGAAGAATGGGCAGGATAGTTACCAGAATCGCTTTGTGTTACCGGCCGCTACTGTTGAGGCCGAATTTGAGCAGGCGGGATTTCGTATTCAGGAGCGGTTGGATTTCTTACCGACGTACGCCATGTGGCGTGTGTACCTATTGCGCAAGAGGTAACAAGATGGGCGTGCAAGTTGCTGTGGAGCCCACGGTTTTAAAGGATGAGCGTTTCGATTTTTTCTGGACGCAGCATGGAGAATGGGTTGAAGAACCCAACCAGCGTCGCGGTGGCGAAAGCGGCGTCCAACGAGTGTTTACCGATAATGGTCGGCTGATTTACGTCAAACGGCAGGTCGGGCATATCTATCGCAGCTGGTTGCACCCGTTCGGGCGACCGACCGTGTTGCGCGAACGCGACGCCATCCAGGGCTTGAGCGAGCTTAATGTCAACGTTCCCAAGCTGATTTTCTGTGGTGCGCAACGTGATGAAAGCCATCAGTGGCGTGCGCTGCTGGTGACTGCTGCGCTTGACGGTTATGTCGAGCTGGATAACTGGTATGCCACAGGTGGCCGGGAGCAGCATGGCGAAGCCACTCATGATCAAGTGCTCCAGGAACTGGCAAGCAACCTGGCGCGCATGCATTTGGGGCGCTGGCAGCATGGCTGTCTTTACATCAAGCATGTATTTGTTCGTATCGTTGGCGAAGGTGCAGATGCCAAAGCTGAAATTGCGTTGCTCGATCTTGAGAAGTGTCGACGCCGTTTGAACCCTGTTGCTGCCGCCCGTCATGACCTCAGACAATTGCGCCGCCACTCGTCGTTCTCATCAACAGATTGGCAGAAGTTGGTCTACTTTTATCAGGCAGCGTTTGGCAGCGCTATCAAGGGTTTAGACTAATGAAACTAGAACTGGCACGAGGTTTGTTCATTCTAGGTGCGCTGGTGGTCACTTCCGTCGCCATGGCCGCCTGGGTTGAACCTGGAACGAAGGTTTTGAGCGCATTGCATGGCGAGGGGCACTGTCCGTTGCCTCGGATAGCGAAGACGCATGACACGGTAAGCCCAAGTCATGATTTGTTGCTCTTGATGTTCGGCCTGGCTCAAGGCTCGGGAACGGCGCGTTAGCTCTCACGGCTTTCGCAACATCGACTTTAAGGCCCCTTTATTGGGGCCTTGTTGCGTCCGGCGTTAGTCCGCGTGGGGTTCTGGTTCCGGACCTGTCACAGGCTTTTTATCAGGCGCTGCGAGCAGGGTGTAGACGCAGGGCAGTACAAACAAGGTGAATAAAGTCCCAACCGACATCCCGGTGGCGATGACCATACCGATATCAAAGCGGCTGACAGCCCCGGCGCCCGCTGCCAGGATCAGCGGCACCATGCCGAAGACCATGGCAGCCGTCGTCATCAAGACCGGACGCAAACGGATGGCTGCCGCTTCTTCAACGGCCTCGCGAACTGACAGGCCCTTGTCGCGACGTAATTGATTGGCGAACTCTACGATCAGGATGCCGTGTTTGCTGATCAGGCCTATCAGTGTCACCAGACCCACCTGGGTATAGATGTTCATGCTCGACAGGCCGAGGAACAGCGGGATTAAAGCCCCGCAAATCGACAACGGAACCGTGACCAGAATCACCAGCGGGTCGCGGAAGCTTTCGAACTGAGCGGCCAGTACCAGAAAAATAATCGCCAGCGCCATCGCAAAGGTAACCCACAAGGCGCTGCCTTCCTGCACGTATTGTCTGGACGCGCCTGCGTAGTCGTAGGCATAACCGGCCGGAGCTTCTTCACTGGCGATCTGTCGGACTGTTTCGATGGCCTCTCCCATACTGACGATGGGGAAACCCTGAATGATCGCCGAGTTCAGTTGCTGGAACTGATTCAATTGCCGAGGGCGGGCCCGGTCAGTCACCTTGATCAGCGTCGATAGCGCCAGTAGCTGGCCATCGCTGCTTTTCACGTAATAATTGTTCAGCCAGCCGGGGTTGTCACGATAGGGGCGCTCGACCTGAGCAATAACCTTGTAGCTGCGGCCTTCGATGGTGAACCGATTGATTTCCTGTTCGCCCAGAAGGGTCGCCAGCGTGCCTCCGAGGTCTTGCATGGAGACACCCATTTGCGCAGCCTTTGCGCGGTCTATATCGACGACAACTTCGGGCTTGTCGAAGGCGAGGTCGATGTCCAAAAACGCAAATTTTCCAGACTCGGTCGCCCGTGCCTTGATCCGTTCGACAACCTGCAACAATGACGCGTAGTCGTTCGCGGTATTAACAACGAACTGAAAAGGCAGACCTTCGCCGGTGCCTGGGAGCGACGGCAGATTGAAACCGAAGATCTGCAAACCGCTGATGTCCGCCAGTCGCGCCTGAACGTCCGGGAGGATCTCCATCTGCGTGCGGTTGCGCTCATCCCATGGTTTGAGCAGAAAACCGCCTACGCCTGTCTGCACGCCGTTGAAGCCATTGATCTGGAACGAGGAGTAGTACTCGGGGAACTCCTTGAAGATCTTGATGAACTGGTCGGTGTAGGTGTTGATGTAGTTCAGGTTGGTGGGCTGCGGTGACGTCGCCATCATGAAAATGATGCCCTGATCCTCGTCGGGCGCGAGCTCTGATTTAGTGAACTTGAGCAGTACCGGAATCAGACAGAGCACGATAACCGCGAAGACCAGCACCACCGGACGTGTGTCCAGGGTGCCGTGCAGCATCCGCTGGTAGCGCCGCTTCAGCCTCTCGAATGCCTGATCGAGCTTGTGTGAAAGGCCGGTGGAGTTCTCGTCGCGACGCAGAAGCAGGGCGCACATCATAGGCGAAAGGGTCAGGGCAACCACGCCCGAGATCACCACCGCGCCCGCCAGAGTGAGGGCGAACTCCTTGAACAGCGCACCGGTCAATCCTTCCAGAAAGCCGATAGGGGCATAAACCGCCGCCAGAGTGACAGTCATCGACACCACCGGCATGGCTATTTCCCTGGCCCCCTCTATAGCGGCATGGAAGGGTGTTTTTCCCTCTTCGATGTGCCGGTGAATGTTTTCCACGACGACGATTGCGTCGTCCACCACCAGCCCGATTGCCAGCACCATTGCCAGTAGTGTGAGCAAGTTGATGGAGTAGCCCATCAGTTGCATGAAAAACAGGACACCGATCATCGACAGGGGAATGGTGATGACAGGGATCATTACTGAGCGCAAAGCCCCGAGAAACAGGAACACCACAACGATGACGATCAGTACCGCTTCAATCAGGGTTTTAACCACCTCGTTGATGGATGCTTGAATGAACAGCGTTGCGTCGTAAGCGATGGAAACTTTCAGGTTGGGCGGCAGCTGACTTTCCAGCTCCGGCATGATGCGCCGTACCTCTTTGATGACATCCAGAGGGTTGGAGCTGGGTGTGCCTTTGATCCCGATATACACCGACGGTGTGCCGTCGAAAGAGCTGACGGTGTCGTAGTTTTCCGCGCCCATTTCTACCCTCGCCACATCACCGAGCAAAACCCGGCTGTCGCCTGCGGTCTTGAGTGGGATGGCGGCAAAAGCTTCTGCGGATTTCAGCTCGGTGGTCGCATTGATGCTGGTGACCACATATTCGCCTTTGACCTCACCGGCAGCGGCCAGAAAGTTGTAGCGCCGGACGGCGGTGGTCACGTCGGCGGCCGTCAGTCCGAACCCTGCCAGACGCACCGGGTCGAGCCAGAGACGCATGGCAAACACCTGATTGCCGAGGATCTGCGCTTCTGCCATGCCCGGTAGTGTTGCAAGTTTGGGTTGTATGACCCGCGACAGGTAGTCCGTGATCTGCGGGTTACTCAGTTCAGAGCTGTAGAAGCTGACGTACATCAATGCCGACGCATCGGCGGCCTCCTTGCTCAGTACCGGGTCTTCAGAGTCCTGAGGTAATTTGTTCTTTACTTCGTTGGCCTTGGCCAGCAACTCGGTGAACAGCCGATCGCTGTCGGCACCGATCCGCGCATAGATGGAAATAACGGAAAAATTCTGGCGACTCACCGATGTCATGTAGTCAATGCCCTCGGCGCTGGCCAGACTTTGCTGCAAGGGTTGAGTGATATAGCCCTGGATGGTTTCAGCATTGGCACCGGGGTAGGCCGTGGTGACCGTAATCAGGGCATTTTCCATCTGCGGATACTGGCGAATGGTCAGCTTGCTGAAAGCCTGAAAACCCAGCAGGACGATCAGCAGGCTGACCACCGTGGCGAGGACCGGGCGACGAATGAACGGATCTGTAAAAGCCATGAGTATTCCTTGATCAGTCAACCTGTGGCTGGCTGTTCTGTTCGGCTTGCAGTGTCTGATCTGCGCTGATGGCGACGTGTGCACCGGCATCCAGTTTCAGCTGCCCGCCGCTGACCACTTGTTCACCTGCCTTGAGGCCCTTGGTGATGATGACCAGCCCGTCGCGGCGCTCGCCGGTCTCGACGAAACGACGTTCGACAATCAGCTGTAGTTCGCCTTTAGCGTCTTTCTCTGGCGTGCCTTCGGAGTTTTTCTTCGGCACGACGACGTAAACCGAGTTGCCATAAAGCGTGTAGGTGATGGCACTTTCGGGAATGACCACCTGAGTTTTCGGGCCGGGTAGCAGCACCTGCAAATTGGCGAACATGCCGGGGAGCAAGGTGCTCTGCGGATTGGGCAAGGTGGCGCGAATCAGCACGTTGCGCGTGGCCTCGTCGACCTTGGGATTGATTGCGCTGATCGTGGCCTCGAAACTCTGATTCGGGTAGGCCGCTACGTTCACCAGCGCGGTTTGCCCGACTGTCAGTTTTGGCAGCGCCTGTTCCGGCACATTGAAGTCCACATACAGGCTGCTCAAGTCTTGCAACGTAGCGATCACGGTTCCGCTGGCGAGGTAATCTCCAACATCCACCTGGCGAATCCCGATCGTGCCGCTGAAGGGCGCCAGAATGCGTTTCTTCGCCAGAGAGGCATTGAGTTGCGCGACAGTAGCGCTGGCTTTTTTGAACTGGGCTGCAAGTTTGTCGAAATCACCTTTGGAGATGGCCTGGTCGCCGACCAGTCGGCTGCCGCGGCCGTACTCGACCTGAGCCAGTCCCAGATCAGCTTCTGCGGTGCCCAGCAGGGCCTTTTCGACGTCGCTGTCCAGTTGCAACAGAGGCTGCCCGATACGGACTTTTTGCCCTGACTCAAACTGCACGGTCTTGACCGTCCCCGCGATCTCCAGACTCAGCTCCACGCCTTGCAGCGCCTTGAGCGAGCCGATGGCGGCCAGGCGGTTCTGCCAAGGCCGTTCGCTGGCGGTCGCAACAGCGACACTGATGGGTGGTTTGGGGGCCGTGAACTGTTGAATCTGCTGATAGACAGAAAACGCCTTGTAGCCCGCGAGCAGCAGCACTACAAGCAACACAACCCCGAGCATGATCAGCATCCGGCGACGCAGCATATCCATTTCCTTGGAGAAAACCGGGTAAGCCCGGCGAGCGACATTGCCGGATATTACAGCGATAGAGGGGCAGGCCGTAACAGTAAAACGTCTGCTTTCAGTCAGTGCTGAGTTTTCCTGCAACCCCGGGGGATCATTACTGTAGGAGATCACCCGGTATTCCTGACCCGTCGCTGCCGCACGATACATTGAACCAGTAGGAGCTCACCGAGTTTACGAGGCCAGCGATGGCGGAGTGTCAGACAAACCGCTATCGCTGGCCTCGTAGCCTCGGTGAGCTCAGGACAGGGTTCAGTCTGGAAGATTGCTGTTGTTTGATGGGGAATCCCGAGGGCTGCGATGGCGGAGTTTCAGCGTCAATGCTTCGCAGCCTTCGGCAGCTCCTACAAGAAAACACGTGGAGCACTCACACCAAATGCAGGTGGTTATCCCAAAGCCCCGCTGGCAGTTCCAGAGGCTTGGCGAGCAGTTCGCTCTGGCGGCAGTCGTAAAAGCGGCAACGGCCTTGTCCGGAGGTCACCACAAAACCATCTTTTACCGCACCCACCCCGGCACAGTCGGGCAGGGCGGTGTCGAGGCGTGTTGCGCCGCTGTCCATGTCCCAGATGAAAAACCGGTTGCCCCTCGGAGCAGTCAGCGCTATCAGACGCAACTCGCTGTGTACCGCAACGCTGGCGGTGTAGTGCCCCATGGATGCCAGTTGCTGCTCTGGTACCGGGAACGCCACAAATGGCTGGCCCGGACGTTTGATTGCCAGCAGTTCCGAGGATTCGTGAGCGTCCCCCATGAACTGCTGACCGGAGACGATGGTGCCGTCGCTGGCGATGCCCAGGTGACGAACGCTGTTCATGGATTGCGCCAGGGTTTCCTTGCTCAGCAGCGTACCGTCGCGCTGCATCAGGACCAGGCTCGGCTGCATGGCATTCAGGTTCATCTCGACGCGGCTCTCAGCCTCGGTCCTGATCCCGCCATTGGCCACCACCAGCGTTTCGCCATCCGGCATCCATGACACCTGATGCGGGCCGATGCCATGGGTAGAAATTTCTCCGGTATGCACCAGACGCTCGTCGACAAACCGATACACACCAAGCACACCACGGCCCGGATCAGTGGTGTCATTTTCGGTGGCATACAACCATTCGCCGCTGCTGTGGATCACCGCATGGCCATAGAAGTGCCGATCAGGCTGCGAGTGAATGGTTTGCAGCAAGCGCCCGTCATTCAGGTCGATCAGATAGCTTTCTGTGCCCGGTCGACGGGCGACGAACAGCGCCAGACTCAGCGTCGGATGATTGATGATGTCGTGGCAGCGCTGGCCGACCCGGGTTGCAAACACCTGCTGGCCATCCAGACGATAACCCACGGCGTAGTGCAACCCGTCACCATCATCGCGAGCGGACAGCAGCAGCGGGCCTTTGTCTTTCTGCCGAAACAGTGTCCAGCCGCCCAAGGTGCAAGCACTGAGCAACAGGCTTCCGAGTGCCAGGGCCTGGCGTCGCAACATCATTGTGATCTCCCGGTCAGTCGCCGTCGTTGGCGTTGAAGCCCAACTGGATGCCCAGCGCCTTGGCCAATTCGCCTTCATGCAGACGATGCACGACGTTGAGGCTGTCGTAGAAGGCGTTCAATTGTTGGCGACCCTCTTCGCTGGCCAGCAAATCGGCGAGCGGCGGCTTGAGCTCCGACAGCAGTTTGCGACTGGCAGCGTAAGCAGCGTCGATCTTGTCTGCCAGCGGTTTCTGCTCGGCGGGCAACAGTCCACGTAGCCCCTTGTTCTCCACGCCAGCCCATACCGTCTGAGCGCTGCCCAGGCTTGCTTCGAGGCTGCTCAGGGATGATTGGCTACGCCATGCGTCCGCCTGGAACGGTTGCGGTTGCCCTTTGCTCTGGCGACCCAGTGGTGTACCCAGTTTTTTCTTCAGTGTGTCCAGTGCGGTGACTTGCACGCGCAGCAACTCGGCAATGGCCTCGTGAGAGTCTGCGTAGCGCTGGTTGGGGAATTTGCTCAATTGCGCGAGCATGCCGTCGTTGCTGTTCCAGCGGCTGAGGATCTCTTCGGCGAGCGCTTTCTGGCGTTCGCCAATCGCCGTCAGCAGTGGGCAATAACGGGCTTTCTGTTCGGCGTTGGCCATGTCGATGGCGGCATCGAACAGAATGTACTCATAAGCGGACAGACCCTGGACCACCACGCTGGACTTGGCCAGTGCATCAGGGGTGATCTGCGGTTGGGCCGTCACCAGCTGTTCTACCTGACGGCCGACGAGATTCTTCTTGTCAGGCCAGAACTGTACCTGCCACGAACGATTACCCTCGGCCAGTGGACCAATCAGCAACGGCTGCAACTCCGCCCAGGTCTTCTGGGCGTAGAGGAAATCGGCGCGGGCGGTGGCCAGATCAGTCTTGCCCTCACAGAAAGCCAAAGCGCTAGTCGCCAACTTGCGATCAGCATCAACCCAGCGGCTGTAGGTCGGCAGGATCACTTGCTTGGCAATCGCTGCCGAGGTGACCGCTTGCGGGTCCGACGGTGCGCAGGCACCCAGGGCGAGCGCAGCAAGGCTGGTGAAGAGCAACTTGGGACGGAACATGTCCGGCTCCTTATAGTTTTTAAATGAAAGAAGTCATAACGAATTCAGAAACGCCAGCAGTGCTGCGCGCTGTTCGGCATCAAAAGCCAATACCTGCCGCTGCGCGGCTTGTGCTTCGCCTCCGTGCCAGAGCACCGCTTCGAGCAGATTGCGGGCGCGTCCGTCGTGCAAAAACTGAGTGTGGCCGCTGACGGTTTGCGTCAGGCCTATGCCCCACAGAGGCGGCGTGCGCCATTCGCGGCCTGTCGCCTGAAATTCGGTGCGATTGTCAGCCAACTCATCGCCCATGTCATGCAATAACAGGTCGCTGTAGGGACGGATTACCTGATTGGCCAGTTCCGGCTCGGCGGCATCATGACGTGTCTTGAACTGTGGCGTATGGCATTGCTGGCAGCCTGCCTTGTAGAACAGGTTTTTACCGGCCAGCACCTGGGGATTTTCTATGTTGCGACGGGCGGGTACACCCAGGTTACGGCTATAGAACAGCACCAGCCGCAGAATGTTGTCGCTGACCTCCGGCTCGCCGTCCGGGCCATTGCCGTTGGGTGCTGCAAGGCAGTCGGTTTGTGCGGGCGTGCAATCGTCGAAGTTACGCAGGCTGGTGGTCAGGCCCATGTCACCGGAAAACGCGTGCACGTTTTGTTGATTCAGATTGGGCTGCCCGGCCTTCCAGCCAAACCGGCCCATTACCACGGTCTGTTGCTCATCGTCCCACACCCAGTTCGGGCGACCGCTAATGCCGTCACCGTCTTTATCATCGGGATCAGCATTGGCCAGAATCGCCGCGTCGGGAATCGCTTCCAGCAACCCGAGACCAATCATCGCCGGGGCCACGCGTACCGAGGCGCGGGTTTGCGGGTGCATCGGGCCGTAGCCCAGATGAGTGATGCTCAAGGTCGGCTTGCGCAACTCGACCACCGTGCCATCGCGAAACCTGACCGGCATGGGCTCGTACTCGATGCGGACGCGACCCTCCGGGGCGACACCGGGCACTGCCATGTCCTGCAACTGCCCGCCGTAAGTCGGCTCGGGCAGCACGCCATTCTTCTTGATCAGCTCTGCCTGAGCCGGATCATCGGGAATCGACAGGCGTACCAGCATCGACACGGCATTGACGTCATTGGGCTCGGGCGGATGACCGCGACCGTCCTTGATATGGCAGTTCTGGCACGCGTTGGTATTGAACAGCGGCCCCAGCCCGTCACGGGCAGTGGTCGTGGACGGAGCGATCACCCAAGGGCTGCGGAAGAAACTGTTGCCGACACTGAAGTCCAGACGCCGCACAGGCGACAGATTCGCCGACGGCATCGAGAACGCATTCACATCCCGCTTGTTCACGGTCGCTCTGCCGCCCGCCAACGCCTCACCAGGCTCTGCCTGGGTGAAACGCGGGGCGTCATCGCACGCACCCATCATCAGGGCACTGAGCAACACAACAAAGGGACGTAGCCGCGTAGCCATAACCATCCTGCAACGAGCCAAAAATCGGGGCGTGCAAGCTTAACAGCCTCGTCCTTTTTGAATAAGAGGGATTATCGTTTGCCTTGGTGGGTGCAATGTGTTGTTACGAAATCGTTGGTCAGGCACTTTTCCCCATTTCGGTTCTAGAACTGCATTCTTCTCGAAAATGCTCAAAAAGACTTTTACCCTTGCGCAGGCTTTTGCGGATAGCCTTGCTCTGTTCGATCAATTCATCGCTGGGTTGCTTCCATTCATCTGGCGGTAGCGGTTTAGACCAGTCGAGCACGGATTTCGGAAAGCTGGCTTTGGGCAATCGCTTTACCCAGGCCGCGATATGGCAGGGGAGAGTCCAGCCGCTGCAGAACTGGATGAGCACGAAGCCCAGCAGGTAAGTGATGTACCAGTGATTGTCTCGGTACACCTCGCGGCAATAATGAAAATACACGACGGTCCCTTCTTCAAATTCCTCGCTTACAGGCCTTGGCAGGGCACTAAGGCCTTCCTCCATGTAACCGCGAATGGCCTCCCATTCACTGATAGCCAGTGTGAGCGAGCCCGTTGGCACGGTTATCCACACCACATCGCCAATTTCCGAATCCCGAAGTCCGATCATCAGCGAGAAGCTGTTATGTACACCGTATTGGGTAACGACCTTGCCGCTGGTCACGCAGGCGATGACTTCTTCCCATGGGATGAAACGCGGTGGCTGACCGCGTTTGGGGACGTAGGCGACTTCGCGGCGTTGGCGGTTGAAGCGGATGGGGGGATAGGAGGTCTGCTGGTGGACCACACGAGCTAGTTGCCAGCTATGAATGGAAATAAGGAAGCCTAGAACGCCCCAAGTGAACCAATTAGGTGAGAACAGGGTGATTACGGGCTCAAGGATAGGTCTTCCTGCGTCCAGGTAGTCAGATATGCCTAGTCCTAAGCTTACAAGGAGCAGGAACATGGTAATCCCTATAACTGAGCCAATCCCCCCTCGAACGCCGAATTCGACTGTGGCTGATCCCGCTGTGAAATCAAGATAGGACTCGTTCGAGTCTCTATTCAGGCTTCTTGAGCTATAAGCTGCGATCCCTGTAGGTATTGGGCATGGGGAAAGATAAAGCACTTCAGTTCCGGATCGCTTCTCTATATCGCCTGCCTGAGGTAGTTTTTCATATTTGTTAGATATCATTTAGCAGCTCACTGGTGATCTGAGTTTCTTCTGGCTGCTTAGCTAATGTTGGGACTAGAGCGGATGGCGTTATTCTTTTTTTGCTGACAATATCTGGAGATAATGGAATGCGGTAATGCAGATAGCTTTGGTCTGCCTTCAAGTAATCAGCGGCTACCGCTGGCTTTACCATTAGGTGCAGTTGCAACTGCGATTGCATACCTTGCCATTGTTCTGGGATATCCAGCTCCAAGATCATGGGGCGATCAGCAACGACCCGGATGAGCGAAGCCAAAGCTTGACCTGCATCCCAATCATTTGGTGCCTTTTGTAGTGCGGCGCTCCAGCGCAGTGACGTATCGTCGAAGGTTCCAAGATTTAATCCCGGCAAAACCAAATGTAGCCTGCGGACAGGCTCGTCACTGGCGAGCTGGCGATGAAGGCCTTTGTCTATGACATGCGGCAACAGGGTGGCTTCAGCGAGTTTTTGCGAATGGGTTGGCCAATCCCAGTTTTCAGGTTGCAGGCCCCAGCAACAACGCAACATCCAGCGTTGCTGATCGTCAAGATTGTTGTAGTTGTATAGCGCTTCGCCACTCAGCTGGAATGCTGTAAACGCGAGACCCAACGGGGTAAAGCGCATTGATAAATAAAGGAACCGGGTTCCTCTAGTCGCCCAAGCTCTGGCGAGGGCAACTTTTCTCTCCTGCCGCGGTGCCCTTATGTAGTCCTGACTTATCCCCCAACCTTCACGGCCAGCTATCGAGGTTGTTACTGTGGCGACTCCGAGAGCCCCTACATCTCCGACCAATGCGGCAAGAGCACCGGCTTTCTCCCCAGCCGTGCCGGTGACAAATGCGTCGTGCCATTTATCCCAGTTATCCCATGCCGTTCCGATTGAGCCGATGAGCGCAAGCGGGGCAATGATTAATCCTAGCTGCAAACCTAACTTTCCAGCTTTAACCGCGAATAATGTTCCTGCTTCTCCTGAACCGTTAGTAAGCGTCGCTTGCAAAGCTTTATCTACCATTGCGATATGAATCGACTGGTAGACCGATAACGCCGCTGCCAAAACTGAAGTCAGACTACCAACTGCAATTGCGATTTCCCTTGCTGTTCTTTTATTGCCAGTGTTTTTTTGCCATACCCTCCAAGCCTCCCCTAGATTCCCAATTTGCAACCCGACTGCCAGCAATGGCACGAACCCACTCTTAAGTGCGACCTTCGTCGATCCCTCAGTCCCATATTCCCCCAACGCCCCAGCCCTAAGCCGTCTCGTCTCATCATTCAATGCCTCAAGATTTTCGGGGCTGATATCCAGTTGCACACCAACCCGTCCCGCACCAAGTTTTCTGGTCGGAGTAATCCCGTCTTCCAGCTGTCTCACGACAGCCGAACGCTCGTTGCGTGTCGCGAGTAACTCTTTGCTGAACGCTTCTTTACGGACCTGGTATCCGTAGCGTTCTTCTTCGCTCAGCATGCGTTTACGAGTGAGTTTGTCGCAGTTTTTGCGATCTGCCTTGATTTGCTCTTCACGTTCAAGCAGATGAACCAGGCGGGTGAAGTTGTGAGTGAATTTCTCCACATCGTCGGCGCTGGCGATGTTCAGGTGGGCGCCTTCCTGTTGCAGGGCAACCAACATGCCCAGCCGTTGCCCACGGTTGGTGAAAGTCTTGAAGCTGTCCATCTGCTGATGCATGGCAGGCGTTTCGAGTTTGACCTGCATCTGCGCCAGCCATTTCTCCATGCCGAGTGCGATAGCGGGGATGTACGTGGCGCTAACGGCTTGATGGAGTGAATGAGCGCGGCCTTCGATTTGCAGGCTTTTGCTCCAGTGGCTGCCCATGATGTGACCGATATCGGATATCCGTTTTTCAGCGTCGGCCAGCCCATCGGTGAAGCCACGCATGTCGTCCAGCAGCTTGATCAATACGCCGGATTTGATCCGTAGAAAATCCAGGTCCAGTCGTCCATAAAAAACTGGCAGGAGGTAGAACGGCTTGTCATGAAAGTAAGCCGCGATCTTCTCCAACGCTTCATCGGTGCGGCACAAGTCGCGGGTGCAGTTGTATTCAGTGGCAAGGGCGTTGTTCAGTTGCTCGTGGTGCTCTGGATCGAAATACCAAGCGCTGCGATGAAACTCGCCCAATGTGAATAGTCGGGTTCGGTCATGCGTGATGGCGTCGAGACGCTCGGTCCAGCGTTTGAGATGCAGGCGTTCTCGCTTTAGGTATCGCTGCATTTCCTCATGCCGGACCAGATCGAAAATACCTCGCGAGCCCAGACCTACGCCTTGCAGCGTGCCGATGCTGCTGTCTTCGAGGGCCTCGATTTCTTCATCAAGGTCCTTGTGGAGCGGCTCGCCCAGCGCAACGACCATTTGCCGGTGTTTCTCGTCCATCTGACGTTTGGCGATAACTGTTTCAGATCGCTCGCGCAGGTGTGCACCGCGCATCGACGAGTAGTTTCCGTTTTCGCTGCGGGGTACTTCCAGGCCTTGGCTCTTTTCCCAACGCCACTGATTCCGGGCATTGATGTAGTCGTAAATGAACGTGCGTTGTTCCAGCGTGGTTTTTTCGAACAGATCCGGTGTTGCGTCAGTCCGTAGAGCGTTGTTCTCGCCCAGCGTCATCAGGGTGTCAATATAGCTGCCCACCACGTAGCGCTTTCGTTGTTGTGGCGTTGAGTCCATTCTTCGATCCAGCCGACAACCGTATCCTGCTCCTCGGCAAGGTCACGCATGATGCCCAGACTGTCTTCCAGAATCAGGTACAGATGGTCGAACTGGTACAGCGCGTTCAGTGAATCCTTGAGTTCGCCAATATGAGCTTCACGGAAGAGCGCTTGATGTTCCCACGCGTAGTCCTGGCGTTCTTCGGCGGGCGCATCCGGCGTCGGGCACTGCGTTGACGGTTGTTCGGCCAGTTCGGCAACGGTTGTTTTGATCTGCTTTTGAACCCGAAGATGCTTGCCGCCGTTTTCGCAGTTCGCTTTAGCCAGATCCACTTGTTGCATGAAGTAAAAGCGGTCAGGGCTGCTGGAGATGACGTGGGCGCATTTCGCAGCAGTCCATTGCAGCTCCGAATACGCTACATGCAGAACGCTGTTACGGGCGAAGATGAGTGTCGATTCGCCGGTGGCGTGGCTGCGTTCGTCCTGAGTGACATCATTGCCTTGCCACAACAACTTTACGGGCGCGCCATTCTCTATGCGGTACTCATGCAGAGTGTTGGTGGTTTCTTCGATGACGTACAGAAAACCGTCGCGCATCAGCCGCAGACCAATTGGCCGCTGTAGCCCTTGATAGGATTCTGTATCTACTTTGCTGGTCAGTCGTTCTACCCGACCATATCGCAGCGGTAGCAGCTGGATTTTCTTACCCATCAGCGGGCAGGTTCCAATACTGGTGCGGGCGTCCTTGTGGCTGCCGCTTCGGGCTTCCCAGTAAGCGCGATCCTCTTTGGGCAGACGTTTACCGGTCATGGTTGCGTTCCTCGCAGAAATTGTCGGGCTCGCTCCAGGGCGAGCAGATTGGCTTTCTGTACCCGTTGCGAAGGTGTCAGCGATGAGCTTTGGTACAGCAGAGTAGTGATGTCTGGATGGGCATCAGGCGGTTGGCTATGGAGAAATTGCATGACGTTTACGAAGTGCAACAGATCGCTTTCGCTGTGAAAGCCGCGCTCATACGCGCCGTTGGCCATTTCGAGGAAATACGCGAAGCGCTGTCGGGAATCGAGCTGCGCCTGAAACTCAGGAAAATGCCGACATGCGTGGAGTTCGATGTTGATCACGACAGCGCGAAAGCTGAGCTCATCCAGCGCTTCGATCTGAGCTTCGCTCAGGCGATAGAGCGTCTGATGGGCGTTGGTCGCGGGCGGTCCGAGACGCCGGTGATGGCGCCAGCGCCCTTCGAAACGATCTATCGCGTAGACATGCTCAATAGGGCCGTACAGGGCGTTATCGGTGTGCAAGGGATACAGCTCGAACAAGGCGTTCGCGACTTGCGGGTCCGACAGATTAAGCAAGGTGGCTTTGCCCACCGGTTCATCAACGCTGACCAACCAGCGCAGATGATCGACAACCTCACGTTTATTGGCATTGCTGAACAGCAGGAGGCCCCAGAGCTTTTGCGCGTTCTCCAGAAATGCTCGAAATGCAGGGTCGTATTGGTCTTCAATGGTCACCACCACGGGCGACATATCCAGCAGCTCTTTGAACCGGGTTCCGAGAAACAGCGGATGGCAGTCGACACCGGGGTTCCACTGATAAAGCCGCTTCAGCAGGTCGCCGGTTCTTACGGCGTTGAACAGAATGTAGCCATTTTTCGACCACGGCAGGTCATCCGGGCCGGATTCGAGATATGTCATCGAGGCGCGCCTTGCTCAATGGCTATAGGAAAGCGCGCATATTCGTGGTGGGGGAAGGTTGCTACAACCCTGAAAATGGCGTTTCGGAAAGGGCTTACAACACTCGCAGAATCGTCCCGCTCCAATAGCCTAAGTGGCAATCCACAGCCAAAAAAAAATGCCAGTCAGCAAAGCCAACTGGCATTTCTCAAGTTCACCCGTTCGAAGCGTTCATCAGCGAACGCTCAAACCTCGCTGATCAGAATTCGTGATCGGCGTTATCCGGGTTCAGGTCGGTGATGCCGAGCTTGCCAGCGGCTTGCTCGATGGCACCGGTCTGTTTGACCAGAGCGGCAATGGCGTCGCGAACGATCTGGTTGCCTTCGGTGTTGCCAGCCGCGATCAACTGGTCGAAATGCTGACCTTTGTTGGCTTGGTCGACGATGGCTTGCAGCTTGGCCTGAGTAGCGTCCAGGTCAGCTCGTAGGGTGGCGTCGGTGGCTGGATCGGCTTTGGCGACCAGAGACGACAGGCTTGGCCCGCTGACTTTGGTGCCATCTACACGGGTGTACTCGCCCAGGTATACGTTGCGGATGCCTTTGCCATTGTAGAAATGGGAGTTATGAGTGTTGTCGCTGAAGCAGTCGTGCTCGTCTTCGCTGGAGTTGGCTTCCAGTGCCACCTTCATGCGCTCACCAGCCAGCTCGCCCAGAGACAGGCTGCCCATGCCGAAGAGCATTTTACGCAGGCCGCTCTCGCCGCTTTCGGCTTCCAGGCTGGCGCGATAGTTATCGGCAACGCCTGGCTTCCAGTTGTTGGACATTTCTTCCAGATCGCTGACCAGTAAGTCAGTCACCGCTGTCAGGTAGGCACGACGACGGTCGTTATGGCCGCCAGTGCCGCCTGCGCCTTCAATGTAGTCGGAAGCTGGACGTTCACCCGCGCCAGGACCATTACCGTGCAAGTCCTGACCCCAAAGCAGGAATTCGATGGCGTGGTAGCCGGTTGCGACGTTGGCTTCCGAACCGCCCAGCTCGTTCAGGCTGGCGAGTTTTTCAGGGGTGATTTCTTTCACGTCTACCTTGTCTTCGCCGACCTGTACTTCAGTGTTGGCGATGATGTTGGCCGTGGCGCCCGGGTTACCCAGCGCGTGCTGGTAGTCTTTGGCAACGTAGTCGATCAGGCCTTCGTCCAGGGGCCAGGCGTTAACCTGTCCTTCCCAGTCGTCGATGATCGTGTTGCCGAAGCGGAATACTTCGCTCTGCATGTAAGGCACGCGCGCAGCAACCCAGGCGTCGCGGGCAGCTTTGAGGGTTTTGTCATTCGGGGTGGCGAGGAATTCGTTGATCGCAGTCTGCAGGTTTTTAGCAGCGGCTTCAGCGTCGCTGAATACGGCGGAAACCATGTTGGCGTAGTTGGCGACGACTGCCTTGGCTGCAGCGTCAGTGGACTGCGCAGCGGGTGCCGGAGCAGCCGCTTCGGGCGCGGGTGCAGCAGCAGGCGCTGGAGCAGGTGCGGAAGCGGTGGCTGGTGCTGCAGCTTTTTTCTCGTCGCCACAACCAGCGAGGGAAATAGCGATGGCCAGCAGACTAGCGGTTGCCAATGGCATACGAATCATGACGGAATCCTGCGTCTAGAGGGTTCAAGGCGCCAGGCGCCCAAAAAAAGCTGCAACATAATGCGAAAGATTTGCATTCGGTGTAAAGGCCTATTGCCTTTGAGGAAAAGATGAGCGGAGGCGGGCTTGTAACAAAGGGTGTCGCCTATAAGGCCGATTGATGAGGGATTCTGTGACAGCAATGCTGGTCTGGGCTACTTCGCAAGGTTCGGCATAGCATTGGGGGAGCCGAGCTTGCTCGCGATGCAGGCGATACGGTTATCTCAGATAAATCAGGTTTCCGTTATCGCGGGCAAGCCCGGCTCCCACAATGGGCGCCTACAAAACCTCGGCCTTACTGCGCTGTGCCTGTTTCAGATAAGCCAGCAGCTCGCGGCCCGGCAGCGGTTTGCTGTACAGATAACCCTGACCCTCGTGGCAGCCTTCGGAAATGATGTAAGCCTCTTGTTCGACGGTTTCCACGCCTTCAGCAATGACCTGCATACCCAGGCTTTTCCCCAGTTGAATGATGGCACGTACGATGGTGGCGTCGTCATCGTCATCAATCAGGTCCTGCACAAAGCTCTTGTCGATCTTGATTTTGTCGAGCGGCAAGCTCTTCAAGTAGCTGAGGGACGAATAGCCGGTACCAAAGTCGTCAATGGCGATCAGCGCGCCGGAGCGGCGCAAGCTCAGCAAATGCTGGGCGGCGGTGCTGATGTCTTCCATCAAGCCGGTCTCGGTGACTTCCAGCTCCAGGCTACGGGGCGGCAGGCGATAAATCTGCATCAGATTATTGACCACCCTCGGCAATTCCGAGTGGTGTAACTGCACAGTCGACAGGTTGACCGCCATGCGCAGGTCGGTGAAGCCCTGATCATGCCATTCGCGCAACTGACGACAGGCCTGATCCAGCACCCATTCACCAATCGCGATAATCGAGCCGTTCTGCTCTGCCAAGGGGATGAACTGATCCGGGGGAACCATGCCATGTTCCGGATGCTGCCAGCGAATCAGGGCCTCGACACCGACCACCCGGTTGTCGCGATAGCTGATTTGCGGCTGATACACCAGGAACAGCTGATTGCGCGGCAGGGCTTCGCGCAGGTCTTTTTCCAGCTCCCGGCGCCGACGCATTTCGCTGTCCACGCTGGCGATATAAAACTGATAGCGGTTGCGCGAGCGCGACTTGGCCAGGGTCATGGTCTGTTCGGCTTTTTGCAGGAGCTTTTCAGTGCTGTCACCGTCTTCCGGGAAGAGGGTGATGCCAATGGTGGCGCGCAGACGGATTTCCTGTTGGCCCAAGGCAAAGGGGGCTTCCAGATCATCAAGGATGTTCTGTGCCAGCTCGGCGGCTTCATAAGGTTGTTCAATGTCAGCCTGAACCAGCGCGAACTGGTCACCGCCCAGGCGCGCAAGTGCACCGAGCCGACCGCTATGCCCGCGCAGACGATCAGCGAGAGCCAGCAGCAGTTGGTCGCCGGTCTGGTAGCTGAATTGCTCGTTGATCCCTTTGAAGTCGTCCAGCCCGACACACAACACTGCAACACGGCGTTGCAGGCGGCCGGCGTCGATCAGAATCTTGTCCAGTTGCTGCTGCAATTGCTGGCGGTTGGGCAAGCCGGTCAGGAAATCGTACTGCGCCATACGCAGCAGGCTTATTTCGGCTTCATGGCGCAAATGCGTGTTGCGCTCGATTGAGGCCAGCAGTTGGTTGGCGGTATTGACCCAGATGCCCAGTTCGTTTTTCTCATGGCCCTTGAGCAGGGGCAACTGATGTTCGCTGGGGCGATCCGGGTTGATATTGGTCAGGTGTTCGATGATGCGCGACAGCGGTTTGGTCAGTAGCCAGTGGTAAACCAGGTACAACACCAGCCCCATGGCCAGTGCCCGCAGGACGCCTGATATGAAAATGATCACCGCATTGATGATGAAGCCTTCGCCGTACGTTGCGGTGTCCATCGTGATCCGCAAGTCGCCGTAATACTCGCTGTAGGGACTGCGGCCAACCAGTTGGGTGGTGAAGCTGCGCTCCTGGCCCAGAATCAGGTCGGTCAGCCAGCGGGTGGAGGAGGCTTTGAGGGGGCGCGATTTTTCGGCGAGCAACGTTTCGTTCGGATGCCCGATAGACGCCATCCGCACCGCGTTGTCTTGAAACAGACCCTCGATGACCTGCATGCCCATTTCCCGGTCCAGGCTGTAAACGGCCTGAGTCGACGGGTCACGAAACATGTCCAGGATTCGTTCCGCATCGCTGGCCACTGCCTGACGAGTCTTGTACGCATCGTAGACAATCTGCGCACAACTCAAGACCACGCCTACGATCAGCGCGGAAAGCAGCACCACACGCAGCAACTTTACTGACAGGCTGTTTTTGAGTTCCAGCTTCAAATGGCTATTCCTTAATCCGTGCTGGGTGCATCAAGCCTTTGCAACCATCAAAAAACAGTTGAGCCAGAACGAGATCGCCAAACAGCGATTTTGCTCCTCGTCACCTGCTTCCTTGCTCCGTCCCGACTTTATCGTAAAGTCAGGCATTCTCACTGTGTCGGACAAAAACCTTTGAAACTTGAACGAAATCTTGAAAACCCAAGCGAATGATATTAGTCCGCTATCGCTCGCTGACAATACCTAAAATACAGTTTGCCGACGAAAAAAAACCCGGCAATGCCGGGTTTTCTTGACTGGATCTGAAATCAGGCAGCGAATTGCTTCGCTACGAAGTCCCAGTTGACCAGGTTCCAGAACGCTTCCACGTACTTTGGACGCAGGTTGCGGTAGTCGATGTAGTAAGCGTGTTCCCACACATCGCAGGTCAGCAGCGGGGTGTCGCCGCTAGTCATTGGGTTGCCTGCACCGATGGTGCTGGCCAGAGCCAGGGAGCCGTCAGGTTTTTTCACCAGCCAGCCCCAACCGGAACCGAAAGTGCCGATGGAGGTTTTGCTGAATTCTTCTTTGAACTTGTCGAACGAGCCGAAAGCCGCATTGATTGCGTCAGCCAGTGCGCCGGTAGGTTCGCCGCCAGCGTTTGGCGCCAGGCATTCCCAGTAGAACGTGTGGTTCCAGACCTGAGCGGCGTTGTTGAAGATGCCACCCGAAGAGGTCTTGATGATTTCTTCCAGGGTTTTGCCTTCGAACTCGGTGCCAGGCACCAGGTTGTTCAGGTTCACGACGTAGGTGTTGTGGTGCTTGTCGTGGTGATATTCCAGTGTCTCTGCGGAAATGTGCGGTACCAGAGCATCTTTGGCGTACGGCAGCGGCGGCAATTCAAAAGCCATGGTTTATCTCCTAATCAGGTCAGTTGCGGTGAGCGCAAGGCCGATCACGGGCGGCCAGACAGAACATGCACCGGCGAGTTTGTACTCTTTGCGGCGCAGGGTCAGGATCATAGCACCGGGTCTGCCCGTTAACCACGCAACAACTGTGTGGGATAGAGGTTCCAGAGGATTTGCCTAATGGGAATACTTCCCTGAAGGCGATTGCTTTGCGTCCCGGACAAAAGTGCCGTGGTACGGCGAACACAAAATCTGTAGGAGCTGCCGAAGGCTGCGATGGCGGTGTGTCAGGTCAAATGCTTCGCAGCCTTCGGCAGCTCCTACAAAAAACTGCATCAAGCTCTTCTGGCGCTACGCAGCCCTGATCAACTGCACCGCAACGCTGAACATCATCACCGCGACCATCAGGTCCAGCATTCGCCAGGTGGCAGGGCGGGCAAGCCATGGAGCCAGCCAGGCCGCGCCGAGCGCCAGGGTGCTGAACCACAGCAATGACGCACTGGCCGCACCCACAACATAAGCTTCAGGCACACTTTGTTGAGCACCCAGCGAGCCGACCAGCAATACCGTATCGAGGTAAACGTGAGGGTTTAGCAAGGTCACGGCCAAGGCGCTGAGCAGGACAGCGCGGCGCGAGCGCTGGCCTATGATCTCGCTTTTTTGCAGGCTCTGGCTGGAGCAGGCACGCCGCAGGGCAAGGCTGCCGTACCAGAGTAAAAACACCACGCCGCCCCAGCGTGCGACTGCCAGCAATGTCGGATTCTGTGCCAGCACGTTGGCCAGGCCAAACACACCGGCCGCGATGAGGATTGCATCGCAGACAATGCACACCATCGCTACAGGTAAATGATGTTCGCGACGCAGGCTTTGCGCCAGAACGAAGGCGTTCTGAGTGCCGATAGCCATGATCAATCCGCCAGCGACCAGCAGACCATTGAGATAACTTTGCCACATGAAATGTATGCTCCAGCGCATTTAACCGTCTGCCTCGAAGCCTGAATGGCCGGCAGGTTTGTGTGGCAAGTGTGGTACTCAGCGATGTATAAGAAAAACCAATCTTACTGATCGCTCATTAGGAAAAATGATGTTCGACTACAAACTGCTTTCTGCCTTGGCGGCGGTGATTGAGCAGGCGGGGTTCGAGCGTGCCGCTCAGGTATTGGGCTTATCTCAATCTGCGGTGTCCCAACGGATCAAACTGCTGGAAGCGCGCGTGGGTCAGCCCGTGTTGATCCGTGCCACTCCACCCAGCCCCACTGATATCGGGCGTCGCTTGCTCAACCATGTTCAGCAAGTGCGGCTGCTGGAGCGTGACCTGCAAAGTCAGGTACCGGCACTGGATGAGGAGGGGATGCCGGAGCGCCTGCGTATCGCTTTGAACGCCGACAGTCTGGCGACATGGTGGGCGGATGCGATTGGCGATTTTTGCGCGCAGAACAATCTGTTGCTCGATCTGGTCGTTGAAGATCAGGACGTCGGTCTCAAACGCATGCGGGCTGGCGATGTAGCCGCCTGCTTGTGTGCCAGCGAACGACCGGTTGCCGGTGCGCGCAGCCTGTTACTGGGTGCCATGCGCTATCGTGGCCTGGCCAGTCCTGCGTTTATTGCACGTCATTTTTCCGGGGGCGTCGATGCGAAAAAACTCGCCCGGGTTCCGGCTCTGGTATTCGGTCCTGATGACTTTCTGCAGCATCGCTACCTGGCGTCATTGGGGATTGAAGGGGGATTCGAGCATCATGTGTGTCCTTCTTCAGAAGGTTTTTTGCGCATGACTGAGGCCGGAGTGGCCTGGGGGCTGGTTCCGGAAATACAGGTGCGCGAGCAACTCAAGCGGGGTTCGCTGGTGGAGTTGGCCGCAGACAAGCCGGTGGACGTGCCTTTGTACTGGCATCATTGGCGTAATGGCGGACAATTATTGACCCGATTGACAGAGCATCTGGCGCAGCAGGCGGGGCAGTGGCTGGTGCCGCTACAAGTGCGATGACTGGGCTTGTAGGAGCTAACTTGTTGGCGAGGCGCCGTACCTGACACACCGCTTCGCCAACAAGTTGGATCCTACAGAATCTCTGTAAACCAGATAGACCTGTGTTTTTGATACAAGCAAAAAAATCTCTAACGGAGCGGTAAATGAAAATTCTGGTCACCGGCGCAAGCGGCTTTATTGGCGGGCGCTTTGCGCGGTTCGCTTTGGAGCAGGGCTTCAGCGTGCGGGTCAATGGCCGTCGTGCCGAAGGTGTCGCGCACCTGGTCAAGCGCGGTGCCGAATTCATCCAGGGGGATTTGATCAACCCTGATCTGGTCCGCGTGCTATGTGCCGATGTCGACGCAGTGGTGCATTGCGCTGGCTCGGTGGGCGTCTGGGGGCGCAAGCAGGACTTCTTGCAGGGTAACGTGCAAGTCACTGAGAACATCGTTGAGGCCTGCCTGAAACAAAGGGTCAGAAGGCTGGTCCATTTGTCGTCGCCTTCGATCTATTTTGATGGCAACTCGCATCTGGATATCAATGAGGAGCGCGTACCCAAGCGCTTCAAGAGCCACTACGCCGCCAGCAAATATCTGGCTGAGCAAAAGGTATTTGGCGCAGAAGAGTTTGGTCTGGAAGTCATCGCCTTGCGCCCGCGTTTTGTAACCGGGGCAGGCGATACGA
Organism: Pseudomonas maioricensis; assembly: GCF_022790535.1. GTDB lineage: Bacteria > Pseudomonadota > Gammaproteobacteria > Pseudomonadales > Pseudomonadaceae > Aquipseudomonas > Aquipseudomonas maioricensis. Next base: position 10,073 of record NZ_LOHG01000003.1, on the reverse strand, counting down.
GCCTCTTCCCGCGGCTGCTGCACATGCAGCGCAAGAAGCGTCTGTCGATTGTCGGTAATGGCTTGAACAAGGTGGACTTCACCAGCATTCATAATCTTAACCAGGCCCTTATCAGCAGTCTGCTGGCCGACCGGTCGGCGTTGGGCAAGGCCTACAATATTAGTAATGGCACGCCGGTGCCGCTGTGGGATGCAGTCAATTACGTGATGCGTCGCATGCAGTTGCCGCAGGTCACACGGTATCGTTCGTACGGCCCGGCTTACTCCGCTGCCGCGATCAACGAAGCGGCGTGCATGCTTTGGCCCGGACGTCCCGAGCCTACGCTGTCGCGGTTGGGCATGCAGGTCATGAGTAAGGATTTCACTCTGGACATTGGTCGCGCCCGGCATTATCTGGACTACGACCCACAGGTCAGCCTATGGGCGGCGCTGGATGAGTTTTGTGATTGGTGGCAAACGCAACAACACAGGTGAGCGCTTTAGGCTGCGGCTGCAGCGGTTATACTCGCGAACTTCGAGCATTTTCATCACGGTTTTAGACAGGGTTATTCATGCGTAACGATCCTTACGACGACGTCGATGACGTTCCGAATCTCAGCGCCAAGGACGATGACGACGACTTCGCGCCCACCGCCGGTGCACGCAAACGCACGACGGTGTATTCCCGTGACACGCCCGTAGTAAAGGTCAAAGGGCCAAGCACCGGCCCTCTTTGGGCATTGGTGGGTGCGCTGTTCATAGCCTTTTGTGGCTTGGGCTGGTGGAGTTTTCAGCAGATTTCGTTGATGGAGCAACAGCTGGTTGCGACTCAGGAAAGCTTTGCACGGATCAGCGAAGAAGCCGCCGGCCGTTTGCAGGACATCTCCGGCAAAGTCGTTGCGACTGAATCAGTGGCGGTGGACGGAGAGGCGCTCAAGCAGCGCATCAAGCTGATCGAAGACCAGTTGGCTGACCAGGATAAACAGCAGGAAGGCACAGTCGGGCAGCAGAGCCAGTTGCAGCAGCGTCTGGAACAGATCACGACGCAGGCGACGCAGCTGCAGACGAGCAATACGCAACTGCAGGAACAGCTTAAAGCCGTCACCACCGAGTTAGCAGCGGTGAAGGCTTCGATTTCGGATCATAAAGCGGCTCAGGGTGATCTCGCTCAAGTCGACACCCAGCTTAAAAGCCTCAGCGCCGATGTCGCTGCACTGAAGAAGCAGGGCAACCCGACGGCAACTATCGAGCGTCTGGAGCAGGACTTGATCGTGCTTAAAAGCGAGCAGGAAAACCGTCCGGCTCCAGCGGCAGCCAGCAGCAACACTGCTGAATTTGACGCCTTCCGTGCTCAGATGACCCGCAACATCAACACGCTGCAGAGCCAGATTCAGAACTTGTCACAGCAGGTGAATGCACGCCGGTAACAGCCGTATCCCCGGTAGGCGCAAACTTGTTCGCGATGCGATCTTCCTGAGTGGTCAGGTCCAAAGCTTCGCCAACAAGTTGGCTCCTGCAGATGTATTACAAAGCCGGGTAATCGATATAACCCACTGGCCCTTTACCGTAGAACGTCTCCGGATGCGGAGTGTTCAACGGCGCATCCTGCTTCAAACGTGCTGGCAGGTCAGGGTTGGCAATGAAAGGCACGCCGAAGGCCACAGCGTCGGCTGAGCCATTGGCCAGCCAGGCATTGGCGCTGTCCTTGGTGAATTTCTCGTTGGCGATGTACGCGCCGCCGAAAGCCTTTTTCAACTGTGGACCAATGCTGTCGCCCGCTTCGCGCTCGCGAGAGCAGATGAACGCGATGCCACGTTTGCCCATCTCGGCAGCTACATAGCTGAAGGTTTCAGACAGGTTGTCGTCACCCATGTCATGAGAGTCGGCACGTGGTGCCAGATGCAGGCCCACACGGCCAGCGCCCCACACTTCAATTGCCGCATCGACCACTTCGAGCATCAGGCGCGCGCGGTTTTCCAGAGAGCCGCCGTATTGGTCGGTACGCTGGTTGGTGCTGCTCTGCAGAAACTGATCCAGCAGATAACCATTGGCACCGTGAATCTCTACACCGTCAAAGCCAGCAGCTTTGGCGTTTTCCGCGCCGGTACGATAGGCGTCCACCACGTCGGCGATTTCCGCCAGTTCCAGTGCGCGAGGGGTGACGTAGTCAGACAGCGGGCGAACCAGGCTGACATGACCTTCAGGCTTGATGGAGCTTGGCGCGACCGGGGTTTCGCCATTGAGGTACGACGGGTGGGAAATGCGTCCGACGTGCCACAGTTGCAGTACGATTTTGCCGCCGGCGCCGTGTACTGCTTTGGTGATGTTGCTCCAGCCACGCACCTGATCGCTGGACCAGATGCCTGGTGTATCCGGATAGCCAACGCCCATTGGCGTGACTGAAGTGGCTTCGCTGATGATCAGGCCTGCCGACGCGCGCTGTACGTAATACTCCGCCATCATCGCGTTCGGTACACGACCTTCATCCGCGCGGCAGCGGGTCAGCGGCGCCATGACGATACGGTTGGCGAGTTGCAGGTCGCCTAGCTTGATCGGGTCAAAGATAGTTGTCATGCGTGAAACCCTCTTAATTGATCAGTTGGTAGCCGGAGCCAGATCGGCATTGCCGCCCTGACGAAAAGTAATCAAAGTCACGATCAGTGCGAGCACGGCCAGCGCTCCGGCGGCCAATGGCACGCTGGTCAGGCCGAAGCCGTGAGCAATAACGCTGCCGCCGACCCATGCGCCCAATGCGTTGCCGACGTTGAACGCACCGATGTTCAGGGTCGACACCAGGTTTGGTGCTGCCTTGCCGAATGTCACCACGTTGATCTGTAAGGCTGGCACTGCAGCAAACGCTGCGGTGGCCCAAAGGAACAACGTAATTTCGGTCGGGATCAACGCGATGCTGGTCCAGCTCAAGGCGGTGGAAATAACGGCCATGGCGATGAACACGCCGATCAAGGTCGCGGCCAGGCGACGGTCAGTCAGCTTGCCGCCGATCACGTTGCCTACCGTCAGGCCCAGGCCGATCAGTAGTAGCGTCCAGGTGATACCGTTCGGAGATACGCCAGTGACTTCGCCCAGCAACGGCGCGACATAGGTGAACAGCGTGAACATGGAGGCGGAGAACAGGGCGGTCATGCTCAGTGAAAGCCAGATCCCTGCGCCTTTTAGCGAGGCAAGCTCGGCGCGCATGTCGAGTTTCAGTTCTTCGCGGTTGGTCGGAAGGAAGCGCATCAGGCCGATCAACGCAATTACACCGATGACGGTGACCGCCCAGAAGGTCGAGCGCCAGCCAGCGTATTGGCCCAGCGCGGTGCCCAAAGGCACGCCGAGCACGTTGGCCAGGGTCAGACCGGTGAACATCAGTGCAACGGCGGAGGCGCGACGATTGGCGGGCACCAGACCTGCTGCCACCACCGAACCGATACCGAAGAACGCACCGTGGCACAGCGCAGTGACCACACGAGCAAACATCAATACGTTGTAATCGGCGGCGATGGCGCACAGCAGGTTACCGACGATGAAGATGCCCATCAGCGTGACCAGCGCAGCCTTGCGCGGCAGTCTGGCGGTGGCCATAGCCATGAACGGTGCACCAATTGCCACGCCCAGCGCATAGCCGGTTACCAGCCAGCCTGCGCCTGGAATCGAGACGCCCAGATCGGCAGCGACTTCGGGCAGCAAGCCCATGATGACGAACTCGGTGGTGCCGATGGCGAAGGCGCTAAGCGCCAGAATAAACAGTGAAAGAGGCACTGGGCGTCTCCTGTTAATAAAGGTTTCGTTAATCCTGTAGGCGCTGCCGAAGGCTGCGATTCTCGGTGTTTCAGGAAGAAAGATTTCGCAGCCTTCGGCAGCTCCTACAGAAGGTTTTTACATTCGAAGGCGCTCAAGACGGCGGATTCAGCTCCAGCACCAGCGCTTCGACGAAGGCCGCAATCACCTCTTCGTTACGCTTGAAAAAACTCCATTGCCCCACTTTCTTGCTGGTGATCAGCCCGGCACGCTGCAGCGTTGCCAGGTGGGCAGAAACCGTGGATTGCGAAAGCCCGGCGCGCTGATCGATCTGACCTGCGCACACGCCGTTTTCCGTCGAGTGGGTCTGGTCCGGAAAGCAACTGAGCGGGTCCTTCAGCCAGACAAGAATCTCCCGGCGAACAGGGTGGGCCAGGGCTTTTATTATTTCGTCGAGGTCGATAGGCATGTCGTTCTCAATATTGGTTTAACGCTATATCGCGATGAGGCGAACTTTATATCTGTATTTCGCGATATACAAATATGATTTGCTGCTGAGGATAGTGAAAAACGCTATATCGGGTTATATCGATATAGGCGCGGGACGTAATTCGGCGTAGGCTGGGCGCCATGAACTACCTCGCACATCTGCACCTCGGTGGCCAGCGACCGGCTCAACTGCTCGGCAGTCTCTATGGCGATTTCGTCAAAGGACCTGTGGCTGGACGTTTCCCGGACGAATTGGCGCAGGCGATCCAGTTGCATCGCAGCATCGACGCATTCACCGACAGTCACCCGCTGATCAAGCAGGCGATTGCACGCTTTCCTGCCGAGCGCAGACGTTACGCGGGCATCGTGCTGGATGTGTTTTTCGATCATTGCCTGGCCCGGGACTGGGCGCATTACGCTGATGTGCCGCTGGCAGCTTTCACGCGCAAGGTTTACGGCGTGCTGGCCGCCGAGCCGGAGTTGCCCGAGCGGCTGGCACGGATTGCACCGCACATGGCCGCTCACGACTGGCTGGGTTCTTACCGGGAATTTGCCGTGCTGGAACAGGTATTGGCGGGGATTTCGCGTCGCTTGTCACGGCCAGAAGGGTTGGCAGGCGCAATGCTCGAACTGCATGACCTTTACCAACCCCTGAGTGCAGACTTTGCCGAGTTCTATCCGATCCTGCAGGACTTCTCTCAAGCCGCTCTGGCCGATCGCGGGCTCTCGGCGGTCTGAGGTTGAGCTACGGCCTCTTTAGTCACGAAAGACTCAGCGACGGCGGGAGGCTCGCCAAACAATGCGACCTGTACGGCTTGCTGCGCCTCATAGGCCAGCGCTGCGCGCTCCTTGCCTACAGTGGCAATCGGCATCAGCAACTGGATGTGCACATCGCCTTGTTCATTGGCGAACAGGCGGCGCAAGTGCGACAGCAAATCGTCGTCGCCAATGAAGGGCGCGATAGGGTCTGGCTCGCCATTGCGTGAATAGTGAATCGCCACTGGTTGCAGCAACACCCCGCTGTCAATCGCACTCGACATCAGACGGCCATGAAATGTACGCAGGCCAGTACCGTCAGTGGTGGTGCCTTCAGGGAAAATTACCAGTGCGTTGTTCTGCTGCAAGTGGTTGCCCATCTGCTTCTGGATCAGCTTGCTGTCACCCGAACCGCGACGGATGAACAACGTGCCTGCTTTCAAGGCCAACCACCCAGCGACTGGCCAGGTGCGTACTTCAGCCTTGGACAGAAACGACAGCGGGGCCAGCATGCCCAGCAGCGGAATGTCGGTCCAGGACACGTGATTGCTGACCCACAGCATCGGCTGACGCGGCAGCTCGCCGCTGACGGTTACGCGAAACGGCAGGGCAGCGGTCAGGCGCGCCATGAACCAACGGCTCCAGCGCTGACGCCGGGCCATGGAATTGCCGATCTTCATGCGCTCCATGCAGGCGAACACGCCAGCAATGGTCAGCCCCAGCGCAATCACCAGCAGTACCCGGGCGACTCGGGCATAGCCACGCAAGCGGCTCATTACACTGCTGCCTTGAAGTGGCGCGCGTAGCGCGGGCACAGTTCATCGCGCTTGAGCAGAATGAACACGTCGGCGACCTGGAAATCTTCGTCCCAGCATGGCTCGCCGCAGATCTTCGCACCCAGGCGCATGTAGGCTTTTAGCAGCGGCGGCATTTCGCAGATCACGTTGTTGGGCAGATCCATGGCGGGCAGCGGATTTTTAGGTTCGGCGCGCAGGTTTTCCGTGCACAGATAACGCTCGCGCAAACGCTGCATGATGGCGTGGGCTTGAATGCCGCCATCCTGCATGGGGATGCTCGCGCAACCCATCAGGTAGCTGTAGGCACCTTCGTTGAGAATCTCGGCCAGTTCGCTCCACAGCACAGCGATGGTGCCGCCGTTGCGGTACTCGGGGTCAACGCAGGTACGGCCCAGTTCCAGAATCGGACCTTGCAGATGGCCAAGGCCATGCAGGGCGAATTCTTCTTCACTGTAAAAGCTGCCGATGCTGTTGGCCGCTTTGTGGTCCAGCAGGCGCGTGGTGGCGACCAGCTTGCCGGTGTTCAAGTCCCGCACGCCGATGTGCGAGCAATGCACATCGTAATCATCCATATCCAGGCCTTGGTCTGCGCCTTTGAGTTTGGCGTTGAATTCGCCACTGAACACGTTGAAGCGCAGGGCCTGTGCTTCCTGCAAGGCTTTACTGCCGGTCAGACGTTCAGCCTGAAGGCGGCGGTCGGATGCTGTGTCGCGAATGCGGGCGATCTGAGTCATGCGAAGTCTCCGTTAGCCTGCCCTGCAAGTGCGGGCGTTGGCTGTAATGGCCTGGCGCTGCTGTACAAACTCAGGCTAAGGAGAGGCGATGTCATGACCATGAAGGTTTGGTGATGGTTGTGTGACGGGTGCCTCGGTAGGCGCGAACTTGTTCGCGAGGCGTCAGACCTGAATCACCGCGTGAAACCATTTCGCCAACAAGTTGGCTCCTACCCGGAAATCTGCGCTGTCTGAATATTTGTCACAACTCACTGCTACAGTCCGGCGATTCAAATTGAGGTGCGTCCCGATGCGGCTTGCCTGGCTGGTGCTGTTGTTTGTGGTCTTCAATGCCAATGCTGAACCCTCGGCGGTAGTGAAATCCCTTGAAGATTACGCATTCCCAACCCGCAACGACCAAACCCGAGAGGGCATTCGCACCGACGCATTATTGGTACTGCGAAACGGTGAGGTGGTGTACGAGCGCTACGCCGGAGTGACCACTGCCCAGACCCCACACCTCACCTGGTCCATCAGCAAAAGCATCATGGCGACGGTGCTGGGTGTGGCCTACGGTGAAGGGCGCTTCGCGCTGGATGATCCCGCAGCAAAGTTCTATCCGCCTCTCAGCGCTCATCCTGATATCACCCTCAAGCACCTGATGCAGTGGACCTCCGGCCTGGACTGGCAGGAAGACTACGAATACGCGCCGCTCAACTCATCTGTGGTCGCCATGCTCTATACCCGTGGCCACGATGACATGGCGCGCTTCACCGCCGAGCATCGCAGTGCGCACAAACCGGGTACGTCATTTCTCTATTCCAGTGGCGACAGCAACCTGTTGGCTGCCGCCCTGAAAGGCATGGTCGGGGACAAGGCTTACACGGACTATCCATGGACGGCACTGTTCGAGCCGCTCGGCATTCGCAGCGCGGTGTGGGAAACCGACGTCAGCGGCACGTTTGTCGGTTCTTCCTACGCCTATATGACCGCACAGGATCTGGCTCGTATTGGTGTGTTGATGCAGCGGGGCGGGCGATGGAATGACCGACAGTTAGTGCCCGAAACCTGGATCGACTTTGTGCTGACGCCTTTCCCCCATCAGCAGCCAGGCGAAGAAATATCTGGCGGGCAGTGGTGGCTCAATCAAACCTCCAAAGGTGATAAAGGCCCGTGGCCAAGTGCGCCTGGCGATACCTTCGCCGCGCTAGGGCATTGGGGGCAGGCGTTGTATGTAGTGCCCAGCGCCGGATTAGTCGTTGTGCGTTATGCCGATGACCGCGACGGCAGTTATTCCCATGATCAGCTTCTAAAACTGGCCATGGCGGCCTTCGGCAGAAAAGGGCAAGCCGCCGTCGCGCAGTAAACATAGGACCTGTAGGAGTGAGCTTGCTCGCGATAGCGTCAGCACAGGCAACATATTCATCGACTGACAGACCGAATCGCGAGCAAGGTGGAGCGCCACCCCGGTCACTCCTACAGGGGCCTTGTTTGCTGCGAGGAAGTGCAGCGTCGAAGGCGGTGCGGCGGTTCCGAAAAAATGCATTCCAAAGAGGGGAGACCAATGACTACCGGCTTTATCCGTCGACGTCCATTCAGCAGTCTGTTGCTATTGATGGCGGTGGCAATTGCGGTGCTGGTGTGGCAAAACCGCGTCGCATTGGCTGCATTCCCGAGCATCATCAGCGCTTATACCGCCAAAGAGTATTGCTCCTGTCGCTACGTCATGCTTAATTCCGCCGAGTATTGCCGTGGCTACGTCAAACAGTACGTACCGAGCAGTTTGCTCGACGACGCGGCGAATAAACGGGTAACTGCCGAAGGTCTGGGCCGCAGTAATGTGGCGATCTGGCAGGGCGAGCGACAGGGCTGTCGCTTGTTACCGTCAGCGCCTTGAAAACCCGGATGCGAACGTAGCAGTTCGCCAGCGGTCAGACAGGCGGTACGGTTGCCCCTTAATGCGCATCTGGAGTTTGCATGCCCATCACAACCCGCCTGTTGCTGGCCTTGCTGGCGTTGACAGCATTGCCTGCTCAGGCGAACTGGTACCTGGACAACGAGTCCTCAAGGCTGTCGTTCACGTCGACCAAAAACGCCAATATTGCTGAGGTCCATCGCTTCCTGACCCTGCACGGCAAAGTCGATCGCAAAGGCGCGGCTGAGCTTGAGGTCGAGCTGGAGTCGGTCAGCACCGGCATTGCCCTGCGCGACGAGCGCATTCGCGAGCAAGTTTTTAATATCGATAAATTCCCCAGAGCGAAAATCAACGCTCAGCTCGACCTTGGGCCGATTAACGATCTGGCGCCCGGTGCACAGCTTGAATTAAGGCTGCCATTGGTGGTGCAACTGCATGGGAAATCCCACAGCTATCGAGCCGAGCTGCTTGCCACACGTCTTGATGAACGACGCTTTCAGGTCGTAACGCTTGAGCCTTTGGTGGTTAATGCCCAGGATTTTGATCTGGTGCCGGGCTTCACGACCCTGCGCAATGCCGCCGGGCTATCAGCGGTCAGCCTCGCGGTGCCCGTGGGTGCTGTCTTGATATTCACGGCGCGCTGATATGGCCGGGGCGATTTTTCCGTGGCGTGAAAACAACCAGTTCCAGTTGTTGATCGACGGTCCGGCGTTCTTTCCGCGCATGATCGCCGCTATTGACGGCGCTCAGCAGCAAGTCGAGCTGGAGCTTTATCTGGTTGAGGCTGGCGCTTGTGCCGATGCGGTAGTGCGCGCTTTGGTGGATGCGGCTCAACGCGGCGTGATCGTGCGCTGCCTGTTTGATGACTTCGGCTCTCAGGCCTTTACCCTTGGGCTGAGGAAGCGTCTGACCGACGCAGGTGTGATCCTCAGGTTCTACAACCAGATTAACTGGCGTCGTGGTGTGCGTAACTTCTACCGCGATCATCGCAAACTGTTGTTGGTGGACAAAAAGCTCGCCGTGGTCGGCGGTACCGGTGTTACTGATGAGTTCTGGCAGCCCGCCGAGCCGGTCAGCGAATGGCACGAGGTCATGGTTGAAATCACCGGACCATTGGTCATTGACTGGCAGGCTCTGTTTGATCGGCAGTTTCACGCCAATCCGCGACGGACGGCCTGGCGTCCAGCGGAAAACTTCGGGCTGCCACGCTTGCCCAAGGTCCCTGTCAAAGGTCATGGGTTAGGCCGCGTAGCCTATGCCGACTCCCGACAGCATCGCGATATTCTGCAGTCACTGGTTCGAGCCCTGAACAGCGGTCATAAGCGTATCTGGCTGGCGACGCCGTATTTCCTGCCTACGTGGAAAGTCCGCCGTTCATTGCGCAAGGCAGCGTCCCAAGGCATCGATGTGCGACTGCTGCTGACCGGCCCGCGCACCGATCACCCTTCAGTGCGCTATGCCGGGCATCGTTATTACCCGCGGTTGCTGCGCGCCGGGGTGAAAATCTTCGAGTACCAGCCGTGCTTCCTGCACCTGAAAATGGTCCTGATCGATGACTGGGTCAGCATTGGCTCCTGCAATTTCGATCACTGGAATTTGCGCTTCAATCTGGAAGCCAATCTGGAAGCCCTCGACGTCGGCCTGACCCAGGATGTGGTCGCCAGCTTCGAAAAAGACTTTGCGG
>NZ_LOHG01000002.1:342253-589695 GCF_022790535.1 Pseudomonas maioricensis | reverse complement strand
CAGATGAGACAGTGCGCCGAGCCACCTAATAACTTAACGCTGCTTCAATACCCGTGTTGAAATCGAGAATCCGTTCGGTGCCACAATTTTTTTCCTGCCGACGTATTCGTATGTGGCGAATTTGTCGATTAAGTCTCCAGCGCTTACGTCACTGGTTCCCAGCACGGCAACCCGTTGCGACTCCCCACAGTTACGGGACTCAGCCCTATAGACCACATAGGGTGGGGAATACTGGATCGCTTCGAAAAAAGCGCCGCATTCGTCGTCGACCAAAAACAACATCGATTTCATTTTGTCTTCCCCGTCCATGTTCTCGTACATGCTCAGGTAGCCGATGTCTCCCACATCGTCGTAACCCAATGAGCGAGCACGCTTGTACTCCGGGGAGTTGTGGTGAATGACCAAAGCGGCCTCTTTACTCTTCTTGTCTCGTTCGGCGTGGGCGGCCTGCGAAGCGGCCTGCGCACGAGTCACCATGCTCGTTATCTTGGCGAAAAGGGCGTTGCATCGAGTGGCGTCCTCTGCGGCGAGGTCCAGCGAACCTGAGATAGCCTGAAACCTGTCCAAACCTTTGCTGAAGTTGAGAAAGATGCTGATCACATCGTCAGGGTCATCTGTACGTCCGCTCGCACGGTAACCAGCCAAATAGTTTTGCAGAATTTCACAACGCTCAAGGTAAGGCCCTCTGTCTTTGTTATAGGGCTTGGAATCGTCGGCGAAACTGGCAGTGCTGAGCACCGTAGCAATGAGGGCAATGAAGGCAACGAAAAGACGCGAAACCGAAGCAGCAACGGGCATGACTTATTCCTTTAAGAGTTTGACCTGATCCAAATGCAGCAAAAAGTATTGCGATACGAAGTCAATCACGCAGGCAGCAAGCCGGCAGACCGATAGCTTTCAATAAGTGAATCAAACAGCGAGATATCCGCACGACTCCGCGCCAACAGCTGCGCACCCGAGACAGCAGCGTAAATGGCCCGTGCCCGCCCTTCGACTTGATCGGCACTGACCAAACCTGCCGCCGCCAACGCCTTGCTCAGCCACGCAACGTTCACATCGCCATACGCCTGAACCTCGGCCTTAACCCCTTCCGGCAAATCGTCGTATTCAGCGGCCATGAAACTGCACAGGCACAATCGGTTATCGTTCGCGAGGGACTGACGGAAGATATCGGGATAGTGACGCAGCGCGTCGGCTGCATCCGAAGCTTCGGCCAGCATGGCCTCCAGAGTGGCGGCAGTGTCTTCCCAGTAACGCCTGGCAACCGCTGCGCCCAGATCAGCCTTGCTCGGGAAGTGGTAGTAAATGCTCGCACTCTTGATACCAACGACCTGCGCCAGATCGCGGAAATTCAAGCCGCTGTAACCATGCGCCTGCGCGGCCTGCCTGGCAGCGGCCAGGATAGCTTCCCGATGGTTTGAGCTCACGTCACTGCCTCACTGTTTCGTTGGCTGGGCATCTTAGCGACTAACGGCCTTGACCGAGAAAATATTAGCCTATAAATTCTACCTACCAACTGATAGGTAGACAGGTATTTCCTATGACCGCTAACGCCTCAACATTCGACTCAAGCACCCTGCCCATGATGAAGATCTACGACTGGCACACCGGCCCGTATCCAGCACGCGTACGCATCGCCCTTGCGGAAAAGGGCCTGCAATCGCGCGTTCAGTTTGAATCCGTCGACCTCTGGAAAGGCGAACACAAAAAGCCCGACTTCCTCGCCAAGAACTACTCCGGCACCCTGCCCGTGCTGGAGCTAAGCGACGGCACACTCCTCGCCGAATGCACCGCCATCACCGAGTACCTGGATAACCTGGACGGCAGCCCTGCCCTTACCGGCAGTACGCCAAAGGAAAAAGGCGTGATCCACATGATGAGCAAACGCGCCGAACTGGAACTGCTCGACGCCATCAGCGTTTACTTCCACCACGCCACACCGGGCCTCGGCCCCGACGTGGAGCTCTACCAGAACGCAGAGTGGGGTTTTCGCCAACGGGACAAAGCCCTGCGCGGCATGCAGTACTTTGATTCGGTACTGCAAAAACAACCTTTCGTAGCCGGTGAAAGCTTCTCGATGGCCGACATTACCGTCATCGGCGGGCTGATCTTTGCCGGGCTGGTGGAGCTGGAAATCCCGGCGGAACACAAAGCGCTACGGGCATGGCATGCAAAGGTGCAGGAGCGTCCGAGCGTGCAGAATCGGGTGACTATGTCGGAGCCGACAGCAGCAGGTGTTTAGATCAAGATGATGTCGAATGACACATAAAAACGCCGCCCTTGTGAGGCGGCGTTTTTCGCGGGGGGCATTAGAAGAAAACGTATTAACGAATGCTGGTGATGCTGCCTTTGTTACCGGTCACTTTGACTTCAACGGTTTTGAAGATGAAATAGTCTTGAACATTCACTTCGTAACGTGGAGCTACGATCAGGTCAGCGCCAGATGATTTGACTGCCTTGTACGCTGCCGCTGCCTTGACCTTGGAAACAGGATCCGGGATCGGCAAGCCAGCCAGGGCACCACCATTCCCACCACCGTAAACCACGCCATCCGCGAATTGCGTATCGCCACCGAAGCTCAGGATGTTGAACAGGATGTTGGTTGAGGATTCGCCACTGATTGCTTCGCCGACTTTAATGTCTGCCTTCAGATCGCTTTTGACAACGCCTTCCAGCGGCGCGCTCGGCTGACTCATGTTGTAGCTCACGCAGCCACTGGTGGTCGCAATCAACGTTGCAACAGCAGCAGACATCCATAGCTTTTTCATTACGCGTTTCCCGTTAAATGTTTAGAAGTTGTAAACAGCGGCGCACTTTAAGGGAAACAAATGGATAAAAATGTCAGAAAAATCCGTAGGTTATGTGAGATTCAAGATTAGTTGACAGGGAAATTTCAGACGCTGACTTGAGGGTTATTCACAGGCTCCGGCTTGCGGTAATAATCGAATATCCACACGCCGGTTCGCTGCCCGTCCAAACTCGGTTTCGTTAGTAGCTAGCGGCTCGCTGGCAGCTAACCCCTGAACCGCAAAGCAGTGGGTGGGTATGTCACCCATCAGTTGCATCCAGTCACGCACAGCTGATGCACGAGCGTGGGATATCTGGAGGTTCTGCGCTGTATCTCCCGTGGAGTCGGTGTGCCCCGCGATGACAATCAACCAGCCAGGCCGAGCCTTGATACTTACCAGCGCGTGGATCAGGATTTTGGTCGACCCCGGCTTAAGCACAGAGCTACCGGCGTCGAACAGTGAAAGGCTGTCCAAGCGAACAGCATCTGGAATAACGCCCTCCTCGTGGAGGAGCTTTACAACGCGTGGATTCAAATCAGTACCTGGATCGACCACCCAAACCTTCCAGCCCCACCCTATGCCAAGAGCTATCAAAGCCGCCAATGTAAACAGCCATAACCGGGTATGACGTTTTCCGACTTTAAGACTTGGAATCGATGCTTCGGGAACACGTGGTGTGGTCAGGATGATTACGGGCATCGCGAATGCGGATTCGGGCGCTCTAGGTGTTTTCAGCGCGGGTTGGCTTACTTCAAACTCTTGCTCCAATCGGAGCATGCGGTTAGAAATTTGTTGGCGAAGCTCTGACAACGAGGCTGTAGAGACTTGGTCCTGACGCTGCAAAAAACCATCGAAACCTGCCAGCCTGCACTCGAGAAAACTGAGCACTTGCACACTACCGACATCCAACTCGAGGCGTCGAACCACGTGTTGGAGCCGCACGAACAACCACGTCAGGATATCGGTGCGCGCTGGCGCTGCCGTCGGCCATATACTCGCCCATTCATCAACCAGCGCCGCCATCAACTCCATCCCTTCTGCCATACCATCCAACCCGCAGCGCTGACTACGCGCCAGGATAAAAGCAGCGACGGTTTGTAGTTCGGCTCCATTTACTTCCAATAACACCAGGCACAACTGCTCAACTTTCGCCCAATCGATATCTGGACATGCGGGGTGCAGGAGTTTGGAAAGCTCTGCGCGCAGCGCTACAAACTCACCAAATTCCCGGGGATCGCCTCCCACCCGAATTTGCATTTCAAACAACGCCATTACTCAGCCTTCTTTACGTCACAGCTTCATGGCTTGGGCAGATATTCCTGCCGCTTCAAATGCCGCACCAGTACTTTTCCTTCAGGCGACAGCGTCGTACCAAACGTCAGCCACTTGCCCTCTTTCAATTGGGCGTCGAGGGAATACTCCAAATGGCCTGGAAGCACCTGATCGAGCATGACAATGCTCACTGCGGCCAGCCTTGGCTCGTATCTGAGCAACGTGGACGTGATAGTTGTCATCAGGTCATGAGCCGTGCCGGGTAAGCCCTGAAGTATCTGGCCCATGTCTGGCAAACCGTAATGCGGTAAATGACTCAGTGTCCCGGCTCGGCTATTAAGAATGCGCTGTACGTTATCCAGCACCGACAACGTGTGTTGGTCCTCCTCACTGACGCGATACAAGTCCAGTTCGCCATTGAAATTCTGCAGAAGCATTTCGTAGAGCGAAGGATTCATCTCGGTCATGCTCATTCCTGCACCTGCGGTCGTAGCATGAGCTGGTTGTCTCCCAGCTCGATTACCCGCGCCACGTCCGGATCCAGATCATCGCGAGCCAACGTGAGGCGCCATGTGTTCATCTGGGTATTGGGGTTGCGGAACAGCCCCACTATTGCGACAAACCTGGTGTTCGGGTCGAGTGGCACGCTCAGTTTCGCCCCCTGCTCCGGGTTCACGACCACCGACTGCTTGTCCAGCAGATCACCGATCAACGCACTTTGGTCGTCACTGATCAACTTGTCGTAATCCGCCCGCTCCACCGCCTTTTCACTACGCAACTGATAGATGCGGACCATTGTTGGAACCGACAAAGCGTTCATCTGCGCATCCTCAGTGTTGAGCGAAGCTCGGGCACTGAAGTCCAGATGCAGGGTTTTGACCTGCTTGTAGAAAATGGCACTTGCAGTAGATGAGGTGGTATCGCTGACGCTCTGAGTCAGCCCGCAGCCGCCGAGTAATGCGCCGAACGTAATCAACATCAATGAATTACAAAGGGTACGCGACATGCTGTACCTCCCTTATCTTGGGGTTATGCGAAAGGCCTTGATACCGGCCCAGATTGATAGTGATGGTGTCGTGGTCCGCGACCGTTGATGCGTTACTGCTCGGGCCGAGTACACCGGTCATTCCAAGCAGCACAGGCGCGCACCCCAGCACGGGCTGCGGCAAACTGCGCACTGGCAGAGATAACTGCAGCTTCGCGGTACAGCGCCAACCGAGGTACACACGCAGCAGCACCAACAAGTCGTTATGCAACTGGCCACCGGGTAACCAGCCACTGGCTTCTTTAGTGTCTTCGGTGAAAAGCGCCAGATGTAATTGGCTATTGGCATCGTGGCCGACGCGGCCCAAGGGCGTGCCTTGAGCCAGACTCACCCCGCGGTCAAAAGCGAGGCTGGCGGGCTGATCCAGAAGAACCTTCTGTGGCCAGTGCGGAGTCACTTTTGCCTGGGTATTGGGTGCAAGCAACTTGACCAGCGCGATGATGCCTTCGGCATTGCGAGTGGGCAGACGCATCACGCTGAGTAATGCCAGAAAACGCGACACGGGTGTCGCGATTTGCTTGGCAGTACCGGGAATACCCAACCCGATCAGCCCCAACAAACACTGTGAAGTTGCATCAGTGCCGCGAGCTTCGAATGTTGCCGGGTACGAGTACTTGCGCCATACCCGATAGAACTGGGTAAAAATCCGATGGTTAAAAATGTCGAGGAAGGACTCTAGCGCCTCATGGCCTTCCCGCCGTTGCGCGATGTCATCCAGATAGGCTGTTGGCATCGGCGAATCGACCCCATACAAACCGAGTAAACGGGTGCGCACGGTAGCCGGGCGCTGCGGGTGAGCTTCGTCGGTTTCAATCGCTTTCAGTTCGCTGGCAGGGAAGCCCATACCGGGGTCCGGCCGAAAGCGCACCGGATCATCCGCAGGATTCGTGGTACTCCCCAGAGGTGGATGACCCGGTAAAGCCTGTTCCAGCAACTGACAGAAACGGTACAGGTTGGACTCAGCCACCCGGCCCTTTAGTAACTCCAGCAACCCAGCGGCTTTCAGCCGGGAATACGCTGACTGTGGTTCTCGTTCCATCGCAGGCACTTTCCGGTAGGTTGCAGGATCAGCGTGAGCTGGTTGTAAAGGTGGATGTCGGCATAGAGGGCAAAGAAGCGATTGAGCATTTCACCGAACAGGCTGATATCGCCCTCGCCAGAAAACCCGTTGGCGTCCAGCGTGATTTCAATATCGACGCCGCGTAGCAGAAAGCCTTTTTCGAAGCGTTGAATCAGGTGGTGGGTGACCTCGACAATCGCAGCCAGACGCCTGCGGTTCAGCTCACTGCCCGTCCAGTCGTAGAGCGCCAAGGTGCCTCTCAGCACCTCGGCGTTATCGAGCATCGGCAGGAAGTTCGAACCCAAGTGGCTGAGCACGCGCCAATGAAAACGATCCCGGTTCGGCGGGTAGCAAGGCAAGGTCGGGGCACAGAGATTGCGCACACGCAGGCCGACATGGGTGGACTCCACGACGGTGTCGAGCAACGTGCTTTGCAACGCCTTGCGCGGTAGCTGGCCGTGAGTACCTGTCAGCCGCAACGACAGGCTTTGACTAGCGGTCATCGAATCGCTGTCGAAGCCTTCGCCTCCCAGAATCAGCCATGTGTCGTGCAGCCCATTAGGGCCACGCTTCAAGCGTGTATGGAAGTAACGCTCGGGGGCTTCATCGCGCATCATCCCGCCCTTGTGGCGGAAACTGGAAAACGGCACATAGTCCAGTCGTTCGGCATTCTTCGACGCCGTGACCTGATCCACCGAGTAAATTTCAGTGTGGCCGTCCTGCAAGCGCATCGGCCGCAAAAGGTAGTCGGTTTTCAATGGCTCAACTGTCAGCGGATCAGCCTCAAGCGAAAACAAATTGATCACTGGAACGGCGTGCATACGGATGTGTTCGGCGCTCAAGTTGAACCCCGGAGGCCAAGCTTCACTTAGAACTATTTCAAGCTCGAACCAGGTTTTGCCAGGAGGCAGAACAAGCTGCTCCAAACCACAGAGGGTCACGAACATGAATTTCTCGCGGAAGGTGAAGTACTCCAGTAACAACTGATATCCGCTGAATGCGCTGTCGCCTTTGGGCCAGAGGCGATCCTCATCGGCAAAGCCCTTCGACGCGAAGCGACCCTCCAATGGAATACGGTCCTGCTCTGGCAACCGTACATATAGCTGCTGAGTATTCAGGGTCAGCGCCTGATGCAGCGCACTGGCCAGCGGAGCGGCGGCATTCAGGTACAAAGGAAGGCGACTCAGATCGACTTCGCTCCAGTTGGTTGATGCATCGCAGGCAAAGCGCAGGCGCAGCACAGAACGGCCGTCAGGCTCGTAGTCATGTGTGAACGACTCAATGGCCAGCGGTTGCAACATCAAATCCTGAGTGGTGGTGTAGCGACAGCGGGTCCGCTGCGGCCCGATGGGTTGCGACAACACCTCAAAGCCGCTGACTAGACGCTCGCTACGTTTGAGCAACGTAAGGTCTGGTATCAGTTCAACAACTGATAGCGATGGGATCGTTCGCAAATAATGCGGCCATAGCAGGCTGACTAAACCCTCGGTCAGTTCGGGAAGGTCATCATCCAGCTTCTCGCGCAGCCGCCCCATCAAAAAGGCAAAGCCTTCGAACAATCGCTCCACGTAAGGATCATGCGCACCCGGCTTATCCAGATTCAGGTGTGCAGCCCGGTCCGGATAAGCTTCTGCGAACTCCTTGCCAGCCTCGCGTAGATAACGCATCTCGGCGTCGAAGTAGTGCAGGGTCAGATTTTCCAAGCTCAAAGGGGGAGTCCTGATAAGTAATGATTAGGCGCAAAGCACTGCGGCGCGCACAGGATCAGCAGCAACCAGTGCGGCCAGAAGTGTCTCCATCCGGCGAGCCAGGGCGGGCTTGTCAGCATCGCTATGCTGAGTTTTCAAACGCAGTAGCTTGAGCAAGCGAGCCTTGACCTCAAAATCGAGATCCGGCTCCCAATCCGCTAAAGACTGGTGCTGTGCGGTGTGATCAAGTTCGCTCAGCAAGTGAGTAGCCAGTTCGCTTTTGCCGCATTGCTCGGCGACTCTCGCCATCAACAAGCGCAGCAACCAACGCTGCCGGCCTGTCTGCAACCCAGGGCGCCCTGCCAGCCAAGCCAATGCAGCATCGATACCGTCGCTGTCGGCTTGCGCCAGTGCTTCGCTCTCCAGCTCCATAATTTCGGTATCTGCCGTGGTCTGTGAGGCTGGTGATGTCGGCAACCATTGCTGCGGCTTGTTGCCGCTAACATGTTGGGTTATCCACTCCCGAGTGACCTCATCAGCGAACGCTGAGCCGTCACTCCAATACAGTTCCTCAACGCCCGAAAGCCGCTCCAGGAATATGCCCAGATCACGCTTTACGATATCGGCCCAGCTATCCGTGGGTGCCGGTTGCTTGCTCAAGGCCTGGTACAGGTACCACTGCAGATCGAGCCAGAAATGATTGACTCCTTCGGCGTACATCCGCTCGACCTGATCAAGCAACTCCGTCCAGCTCTGCTGCAGGTACAAGCGTTTCAGTACGGCTCGATATTCCCCTCGCGGTGCAACCAAACGGGTGATGCCATTGGCATCCTGGGGCGGTGGCTGGTGAAGAGTGTCCCATCGCAAACTTTTCATTAAACGGTGGGCCGCCAGCCAGCCCTGAGGTTGCTCACGGAGATATCCCGCCAACGCCCGGCCTCCTTCCAACAAGTCACGGCCAGATTTCGGCGACGTTACCGGCGTAGCGAATGCCGGGGTATTGGAGTCCTGATTGGCGCTGTTCTGCGGCACCACCGCCTCTACGCCACCAGACCGGGTCAACCGCGTGGACAGCGCGGCATACAAGGTGTCCAATGCCGGACGTTGATTTTTCGGCCATTTCTCGAACGCTTGCTCCAGCCAAGCCAACGCGGCCACAGTGCGCTCGGTTTCGGCTTTCACCACCTCCGGGTACAGCGACAGGCTGTCCAGTACTTTGCTGCTGGCCAACCACTCCAAAGCCATCTTGCGGCTGTTGCCCCTCGCGGGCCGCACATCGGGGAAATGCTCTATCAACGCAGCCAGCAAACTGAGCCCATCTGCCAAGCCCACCTCGCCATCCTTATGCAAGCGTGCCCACAAGTAATAGGTGGCTACGCGCAAATCCTTACTGGTGTGGATCAACAATTTCTCTGCCAACTGAATAATCAGGTTGGCATCAGCCCCGGACAGCTTGTTGACCTCCTCACGGATAAGCTGGAAGTCATCTTCATAGCCAGCATCCTCGCCGACCGATGAGTCCTCGCTGATCGGCAGTAACCATGCAGCCCACTGCGTCAACTGCTCGCGACCCAGCAACACCGGGTCGCGTTCACCGAGACAGCGGATGACCAAAGCATCCAGACTCATTCGACACCCCCATTCTGGGCATAGGGCTCAGAGGTCTTGGTACTGCTCAGGAATATCTCTTTAGGCAATTTGAACCCGCGTAACTTGAGCAACTCCAACGGCCCGGCGCCCATTTCAGTGCGCAGGTTCCAGGTCAGGCTCAGGTCATCCGGGGCTTTGATGATCATCCGGTAACGGCTTTCGCCATCGTCCAGCAAGGTCATTTGCGCTTGTTCCAGTAACCGGATCAGGCCCCATGTGCCCTGGTAATCGCCATACAGGCGCTCACCGGTTTTTACGCTGATCCAGCTCAGCCTGGCACCCGGATAATCGCCGCGCCCCGGCCAGTTGAAGCGCTGCCATTTTTCCCGTTGATTGAAGTACTCGTGTTTTTCGCCATTGAGGATGAAGGTGGTTTGCACGACGTCCCGCGCTGCTTTGCCACTCAGCTCAAAACTCAAACCCATGCCGCCGTCGGTGTAGAGCACGTCGGCCAGATGACTGAGCTGGTTAATGGCGGCGAGGAATTTCGGGTTCAGGCGCAAGCCCTGGCTGTGCCGGGTATCGGCCACCCACTGGCTGCCTTCCTTGCGGATCACGCCACTGAGTTGCTGCTGCAGAAATTGCTCGATACGCCCCGAGTCGGCACGGATCATCTGGCCCAGCATCGGCAGCGAAACATCGCTGGTGGTGGCGGCAAAGGGATAACGCCCGGTAAAGGCGCCGTCCCAGTGAGTGACGATGGAGCGCTGCCACTGCTTATTCAGACTCGCCGCCGAAGGTTGCAGAACCTTCTGCCACGCCTGATCCAGCGGTTGCACAAAGAGGGTGTTGCCGACCGAGCCCCACTCGGCACCGAGGCTGGCGGCGATCAAACGGCCATAAGCCTGGGTGTCGGTCAGGTCGACGTTCTGCCCCTGAAACACGGTTTGCGCCAAAGCCTGAGTCATTTCCTGCGGGTCGGGCGCGTTGCTGATCTGCTGCAGTTTCAAGCGCACGCGAGTGACTCGGGTGAGAAACGCTTGCAGGCTTAGATTGTCATCGCCGCGCGCGTCTTCCGGGGCCTTGCCCATCAAAGCCAGCAAAGGGCCAAATGTGGCGTCCAGCGGGCCGCTCGGGCTTTGCTTGAAATGACTGGTGACCGGCGTGATGTCTTTTTTGATCAGTTGCTGCGCGGACTGGATCAGCGAATCAGTCATCGCCAGCTCACGGGTGCCAGCCTGTCCTTGGTAAGCCAGGGTATTCATCAGTGCGATCACGGGCGACTGGCGAACATCGCTCATCAAGGCCAACTGGTCGATGACGTCGGCCAGGTTATAAGGCGGCTGCCAGCGCAGGCCGTTGAGAAAGGCCAGCCAGGCACTGCTGTAATCCTCAAAGTAGCGTTCGGTAAGGCGCTGCTTGAGCACGTCCGGAGTGAGTTCAGCCGCAATGTCGGTTTTGCTGTCGCTGAGCACCCAGTCGATTTGCTCGCGGCGCGCTTCGGCGATTTCATCAATGGCCTGGCTTACGTGACCTTCCCACGCCTGACGGGTAAACACGCCCGGTACTTCGCCGGTGGAGGACAACAACGACAAAGCATCAGTGTCGCCGACCATGTCATGCAGGTTCAGCGGCTTTGCCTGATTGGCGGCCGCATCAAGTACCTGCTGATAAAGATTGGCCTCGGCATTGCGTTGGCCCAACTGGCCCAGCAGCACGCGCCGCACCTGAGCGATCAACGCCGGGTCGGCTTTGATGCGCCACTCGGGGTGCGTTGGTAACTGTTCGGTGTAAAACGCCAACAGTCCAGGTGACAGCGCCTGCCACAGCCCCGGCGCCTCGAAACCTGCGCGCGTGGGCTCAGCATTGCTCAGCGCAGTGTTCAAAAAGGCCGCATCGACTTTGTCCGGCCTCGCCATCATCAAGTAGGCCTTGAGTTGTTCGTAGGCGGCGGGTGCCTGATTGGCGCGGTGGGGATTGTCCGGCGTCAACTTGACCCAGGCACTGAGCTGACGATGCAGATTGGCGGCGGCAGGATCTCGGATCAGTTGCTGATTGGCAGCGATATAACGTGGCCATAGCGCATCAAGCAGCACCTGATTCTGGTTGAGGCCAAAACGCTGATAGAGAGGCACGCCATGCTCGGCGCGATAATCCAGCCGGGCGAGCTCACGCATCAGCTCGTTAAGGGCCAGCAGTTGTTCATCCGCGCTTACCGGTTGCTGCACAGCGGCCAGTGCGGTTTGTACCTGAAGGATCTGCGCGCGGTTGCTGACAAATGACAGCAACATGCCTGCGCCCCATAACGCAGCCAGTGTCAGCAACAGCATTTGCCCGACACGCACCGGGTGCCCGCCCAGACGTCGGGGGTTGCTGGTCTTGTCTTTAATCGCACCCAACCAGTTCGGTTCTTGCGGCCAGATGTGGTGCTCGATACTTTCGGCCCGCTGCAGTGGCAGGCTGAACCACAGTCCGCGCAACGGCACGCTAGCAAATACGCCCAACAATGGGCTCAAGGCTTTACGCCAACGGGCAATGCCCTCGGTTTTCAGGTCGTAGGACAGTCGAAACAGAAAGTCATGGCCCATCTGCTCTTGCATCTGCGTCAGGCCTTGCTGACGCAAAGGGTCTTCCAACGCAGCCAGTCTTGCTTCCAGTTGCTCGGGGGTCACTCGGGACGGCAACACACAACCCACCGGCTGGTTGGGGCGATCCGACTGCGACCATTCACTGGCGCAGACTTGCCACAGGTGCAACGGCAACTGCCAACCCAGCTCACGCGACAATGCCTGCAAGTTGCGCGTACCGGCATACATTGCCGCCACGTCCGTGCTCTGCTCTTTAGTCAGCGCCCAGACCACACCATCCAGCGCCCGCCAGCGGCTGAGTCCGCGCCATGGTTTGAACAATGCCTCGGGCTTTGCGCTGGCGCTGCCGCCCCACAGCAGCACCGTGTCATGCCCCTCCAGCCAGCGCTTTTCAGCCAGACCGGGGGCGATGGCTTCGATTTGGTCGGGTTCGCCGATGATCAGGAGGAGGCGGACTTTGCGGCGCCAGAAGAGGTTGTAGTTTGCGCGGAGGTGGGCTTTGCAGCGCAAAGCAGCATTATGCTCAGGCTGGTTAAAGGTAGAGCAAGGAAGGTTAAGACCAGACGTCTCTCTTCTCCGGGAAACAAACTCCATCCCTGCCAAGGTCCTGCCGAACAGTCCGAAAACCCCTTCGAGAAAAACAATGATCAAGCAGGCCACCAGTAGCCATGCTGATAACTCAATTCTCTGAGGCTCGCCTGTAAGCTCAATTAGCGGGTTGTCGATCCAGATCAACAGGCTGCCAATAACGAGCAAACACATGACCACAACCCAGATACCGGTGCGCATATTTTTCACGATTAATCCTTATCTCTCATCAAGCCGGCTGAACAACGCAAACTTGCGGTGAGGCATCCTGCAATATGATCATTTGAGCCCGACGATCCGCCTTGGCACCCTCACTGGCGACAATCAAGGCGATGTTGCCGACAGCACAGCTTGGCCGACCAAAACTGTCGTCCAGCGTCAGGCGCGCCTCAATGTCCGGCGGATAACCCGCCGCATTGAGCGCGATCGTTGAGTCGCACAAAAGATCGGCAGGCACCTGCGAATACCATGAAAAGTATTGAGGAGCGCCTTTCTGAACCTTCCCCCATAGAAGCGCGTCTTTTAATGCCTCGGCCTGATCGATTATTTGAACCGGACGATGGATAAACGCCGAGGGAGCGAAGCCTTTTTTGGCACACCAGTCGGGAAGGGCAAGCAATACCGCTGATACCGACTCGGCCTGTTCAGCGATCGGATCAAGAAAAAGATTAACTTCCAGCGACAACAAAAGTCCGATGGCCGCGGGCTCGTCCA
The DNA here is from genome assembly GCF_022790535.1 of Pseudomonas maioricensis. Classification (GTDB taxonomy): domain Bacteria; phylum Pseudomonadota; class Gammaproteobacteria; order Pseudomonadales; family Pseudomonadaceae; genus Aquipseudomonas; species Aquipseudomonas maioricensis. The sequence continues at coordinate 576,361 of NZ_LOHG01000002.1, read as the reverse complement.
GCAATGCATCCATCCAGAGAAGACCATCGTCCTGGTTTGCGAAGACCACCTGATCAACTGCGTACCTTTCGCCTACAGACAAGCGCCACAGCACCAGGACTTCATCATCGCAAAGCATCTGGTTGTGCCTGATACGAACACGCAGGGGCATATCGTTCGCGTACAGCTGCAGCTCAGACTCAAGCCCCTTCATCACCAGATCAAAACAACCCAAGAGTCGCTCTGTATATTCGGCATGGCTGTGAAGCTGAGCCGACGGGCTCAACTGACTAAGCCGTACGGCACGCCCCTGCGACTTCACAAAGGTTGGGTATAGCGGTTTACTGCCATTGCGAAGAGCCTGAGCCAGCAAGTTGTTGCCTGCTCCGGAACAGTAAGCCGCGCCCAACAAGGCAAGAGGACGCTGCCCGTGCTCAATCAGCGCTCGCTCCTGCTCCGCATGGCTTTGGTTCCAGCTTTCGACAAACTCACTGCGTCTTTCAAAGCTCAGTAGGCGCAGCGCGTAAATAGTGAATCCTCCCACTAAGGGCAGTACCAATACGCAGCACCAAAACCAGGTTGTCATGCGCCAGCGGTTATCCGGCCAAAGCAGGAACACTAGGCTCGCGACAATCATCGAGCAAAACAAAACCCCCAGACACCAACGCTTATTACTTAAAGGCACAGGCCTCGACAATTTCTCGGGTAAAGCCCTGATATTGACCGGCACGCTACGCCCTCCCCGCCGAGGGCAGCGATGTAATCAACGTGCAGCCGCAAGCACAGCGATGCCCATCCAATGCAATCGGGCGACCTTTGTAGGTCGAGCCCTCATCCCCCTCAGCAATCTCGTTTATGCCGTGCAAGGGAATGGGGCAGGAAACCTTATCGCCCACGCACGCGACAAGTTTGCCCATAAAATCCATGCCACTGACTCCGCTCAATACCACGCCGCCAGATGAAAGTTTGTCGCCTTCGCGAATAACGCCACGCATGAGAAATCTCCATGTGAAATTGCAGGCTTTTATTTGGCCAGTTGAGGTAAAAAAGAGGTATCAACGTAATATTTACGGGTGTTCTTTTTATCCATAAACACCCTGATTTCTTCGCTGCTTATATAGCTGGAAGGATCGAACCAGATATTGTCACTTTCAAACACATGAACGCGGTAAGTTTCTGGATTCGTCCAGTGGCAATCAATCACGTAAGGGTTACGGCCATTGACGGAGAGCGTATGGTTAAGCCTTACCCCTTGGAACCTCGCATTAACGGCTACACCATCACGCTGCAAATATCCGTTTTTCCTTTGTTTAAACTTCCCAATCAGAAAAATAAAAATACCCACAGAAAAAAATGACGCCCCTAAAATCGTAGTGATCAACGTCGTCCCCCAGAGAGAGAAAAAGCTATCCAGCGACGCCTGTTGAGGGTTCGAAGGCGAATAAACAACGCCTATTTTTTCACCCAAGGAGTAAACGCTACGCCCCCTCCCCGTGGAGGAGATGAACTCGATCAGTTGGTTATTGCTATCGACGAACTCCACGACTGGACGGTAAGTGACAGAACCATCGTTATAATGCTCCTCAAAGTCTGTAATCGTGCCCTCTGCTGACAGCGCGCTTTCTAGGAAAGAGACCGTACTGTAATAATCAAAGACGGCACCCATGAGCATAGGCAGGCCAATGGCAATCAATATATATTTGATTTTTGAGATGATTTTCATTTTGGATTCCTTACAAAGGGCAGCATAAAACACACCATTTTTGGGTTGTGTTATAAAAAACAGATTGTAGAAATGGTCCGCGAAAAGCGACGCGGTAGCACTTCAACTGTTTATTTATACGAACAGCCTGAGGACACAGGTAAACTCAACATGAGCTCTAGGCATTAATTAAAAATTCTGTGTCTCACTGGGCCTTGGGCTGATTTGTTGCTACTGGATCTGAACTGTTAACTACGCAGCGCATTGTTTTGTCAGCCAGATAAATTGAACTATTCTCTCCTAAGCGGCCATGCGGATCTTCGGGCGTTCTATACACGTTGATCCCTCCACCCCAATAGGGGTCCGCGTAGTCCTGCCCACGAGTCACCTTGGTGAAATGTCCAAATTTGTCCCTGAATACAGGTTCGTCAGGCCCCTGGGGGTCCTTAAATGGTGATTTTTTATAATAATCCGGATCATACCAATCCCTGACCCATTCATAGCCGTTGTCTGACATCGAATAAAGCCCCATTGAGTTAGGCGGAAACATATCTACGGGTAGAGGCGTGTAAAATCCGGTTTTCCAACCACGATTTTTAGCAAACTCAGCTCGATCTCCATTGGTGGAAATATTTATCCCTTTTGGAGAGTAGTCTTTTGTAAGCAAGCTTCGAGGCTCAGCTTTATATGTACCATCGTCGGTAGCGACTATAAGGAACTGACCACGGCTGCGCGCGGCATACTCCCATTGAGCTTCTGTAGGCAGGGCTAAGGGCAGATCCATGACAGAGCTGAGCCAACTACAGTATAGCTCAGCCTCGTACCAGTCGATATGAGCAGGAGTATTGGGTGCTGAATTAATACTATTCCATTCGGACTTGGAAGCCCGGCCTTTCTCACGCAATGTCAGACCGTTGTATTTTAGATAGAGTTGAAACTCTGAATTAGTGACTTTGAATTTACTAATAGAATAATTACTTAGCTCAACCCGATGTAGCGGCTTACTATCCTGATCACGATCATAAGGCGCTCGTTCAGGGGAGTATTGAGGGCCAAAGTCACCCATTAAAAACTCACCACCTTCGACGAATGTCAGATTATTTTTAATAGATGCTACAAATTGCTGAAGCTCCACATCAGTAGTGGCTACAAAACCCTCCGCTGTAGTTGCTGCCTGCTCGCAGCCCTGTAGCGCCAAGGTCGTAAAAATGCCCATCGCTATTTTAAGGCTGTTCATTGTCGAACCTCTAGCTTAGAGGAGTCGGCATCGGGCTTATTCATGGATGACGAGGTCACCGGTCCAGGGCTGTTGACCACGCAGCGCATAGTGCTGCTGTCCAGCACAATCGTGCCTTTTTCGGCAAATCGACCTAATGGATCCTTCGCCGTCCTGTGTACATTTACTCCACCGCCCCAATAAGGATTAGCATCACTTTGCCCGCGCATCACTTTTGTAAAGTTTCCAAACGAATCCTTATGAACCGGGCTTTCAGGACCTTGTGGGTTCCTCACGGGCGAGTAATTATAATAATCCGCATCGTACCAATCTTTGGTCCATTCATAACCATTATCTGACATGGAATACAAGCCAAGCGGGTTGGGCGGAAACTTATCCACTGGCAGGGGCGTATAAAACCCCGTTTTCCAGCCTGAGCTTTTAGCGAAATCTAATCGATCTCCATTAGTGGAAATATTTATTCCTTTGGGAGAATATTTTTCGGTAAGCAGGCTCAGGGGCTCGGCTTTATATGTGCCATCATCAGTAGCGACCATTAGAAACTGTCCACGGCTGCGCGCCGCATACTCCCACTGAGCTTCTGTAGGCAAGGCGAATGGTAAATCAGTGATCGAGGCAAGCCAGTTACAATATTGCTCAGCCTCATACCAATCGATATGCGCAGGTATATTGGGCGGCAAATTAATGCTGTCCCACTCCGACTGAACCACCGAGCCGTCTTTCCTTAATTTCAACTTATTATATTTTATGTAGAACTGAAACTCCGCATTTGTCACCTTAAATTTATTGATCGAATAACTACTGAGTTCAATTCTGTGCAGCGGCTTGCTATCTTGATCACGATCATAGGGCGCTCGTTCAGGGGCGTATTGAAGGCCGAAGTCGCCCATGAGGAATTCCCCACCCTCGACGAATATTAGATTATCTTTAACAGATGCAACATACTGCCGAAGCTCTGCTTTAGTGACAACAGTTGGAGTTGGCGCTGTCAACTGTGCTGGTTGTTCGCAGCCTTGCATGACAAAAGCTATAGCGGCACCAACCATGAACTTCTGAATTATCATGGACTTTCCCCTAAGCTTATGCCAGCTGACCAATTTCCGGTTTACACGGCCCAAAATCACAACGCCGCGGAAAATTGGGGTTAGATTCACTATTGAGTTGATAGAACGCCGTATCATTCATGTCTAGGGCGTAACCTAAGGTAATTTTTTTCTTCAGCCTATTAAATATGTTTATCAAATCTTTAGATCGATTGTGGCCTTCTTGAAGGAAGCGTACCAGATGCTGAGCCTGTATCTTTGCTACTTCGGCTTCGCTATTCTCCCCGCGTAAGCTTGAGCCATCTACGGTGATACGGCACATCACCTTGCTCCACTCGGAGATAGTCTGGACACTTGTCAGCACACAGATAATTGCCTCTTTGCGATCAGCATAAATGTCACCCAGCAAAGTTATATTATCCGCATCCAGATGGTCCATTATTCCATGTCGTGTCAGCAAATAAAGAAGAATCCCTTTAGCCTCAGGCGTGTGCAATAACAGATCACGCTTCTTTTCTATAATATTTTTCGCCAACCGATTTCGGTGTTCTGAAATTATCAAGCCCTTCCTATTTTCCTCTTCAAGAGCATTAAGGTATTCGTTAAATTTACCTGCAATCTCTCTCGTAGTCTTCACGACCCCGTCATAACCTTTATAAATACTCTCCTCTATTTTCTCTATCTGCATAACACAGTACTGGCTATACGCAATGTAAGCTTTATCTTCCACCACATTGAAAAAACCGTAATCCAGCTTATACAACTGATAAATCAACCAAGCCCCAAATTCGACAATATTAGCCGCATCGACTTCCGCCATCAGCCCACCTTTGGCGCCTTTCCCACAGCACAGGCTTGCTGCAACATGGAAACAGAACTTTCCATTAATAAAGGTACAGTGAAATTTCCCGCCAATACCTATCCCTGCCAACCCGGCAATACTTCCACCTACGCTGCAAAAGTCAGTGAACTTTCCGCTGGATTTCAATATTCCAGTAGGCGCTGCTGGATCGCCTGGGGGTGGGGTAGGCTTCATCCATTGCAAGGACCCTTTGAGCGCGAACTCAGCACGGCCACCGCGAAAATACTCGGCCGACACCTGCAGCCCTTCATCCTCTTTGTCCATTTTCTGGTAGAACGTTTTGTCGTTTTTGCGCTCACGAAAACGCGGCAGGTTTCCGCCCGGTTGTCCTGCGACTATTTGTTGGTCGCCAAGCTGCACCACTTGCAACTGAGCCTCAAGCTGCAACGAACTGCCGAGGAACCCGCTGACTTGGGCGTCAATGCAAAGCCGAACCAAGCCCAAGTCGGCCTTACGGCCATCCTCCATTTCCATTTTCAGTCCCCAGCCCGTGCGGTCGGGGATGAAGAAGCTCAAGTTGCCGAAACCTGAAGCTACCGTCAAAGTGCGCTTGTATTCACCCATAATGGAAAGCTGCTTTTTCTCTACATCAAATTCGGCCTTTGCCCCGGCATTGGAAGTAAACCGCATAAATTGCGCAGCGCCTGAAATATCGACGTTCGCCCCAAACTCTTTCTGCCCGTGCAGGCTGTCATTCCAGCTTTTAGCCCAGTCATAAAGAACGTAGTCCTCTTTCAAGTCGTCCAGGGCTTTCTCCGCGCCAGCCCACTTGAGGACGTCTTTCAACTCAAGTTTGATCTTTGCAGTCTTCAACGTTGTAAGTTGTTTTTTGAGCTTATTGGTATCGATCCGCGTTTTACCGTTTTGGTCCTTGCTGTAGATGCTTTGGGTCGCGTCTTTTTTATCCTTGCCATTCAAAGATACCGAGTGCAGCTTTAGGCCGTCTTGGGTTTTACTGAAATAGCCTTTGTTGACATAGACAAGGCCAGTCGCTTTACCCCCACCCGGCTCGCTTACACCTTTTCCAGCGACGGGGATAAGCTCTACGACATCCTTATAGCCCAGGCCTTTGTGCGAAAGATCGGCAAGCTTTTCTTGCATCTCCTTTCTTCTTTTCGCCAGCTCAATTTCCGCTGCATCTACATCTTGGAGTTGAGAAACAGCTGCCAAGGCGTCAGATATGGCTGTATCCGCATATTTTGCTAACACATGGTCGTAGTAATCCTTGGCTTTATGAAAATCGTCCATACTGGTACTCATATCACGCCAGTGATTTTCAAAAGATGCTGCTTCGCAGGCGCTGATAAAAACAAACTCCTCGGTTTCAGGGCGGAAGTAACATTGCGCTGACTCATGAGGCACCACGACGATGGGGCATTCTTTACTGGGCCAATTTTCGGCCGCGAACATTTTTTCTTCACTCATGCTGCTATCCCTGCGGTTATTCGAACGTCAATTTGAAAGGGGTTGAGTCGAGGCTGTGTTGACGTTGCGTAAAGCCGTTTTCATCCGTCACACCCCGCATCACGCGCCCATCAGCAGATTCAATTCGATAAGGCACACGAGCTTTAGGCGTTTGGGTTTTCTTGTCGGTAAGCTGAAATCCACCCGACATCGGATATTTATAAACAGGGTCTTCCAAAACCATTGGCGTCATGGCCCGTTCCAGTGAGGCAGCTCCGCCCCAAGCGATGTTGTCGTTCTTGATACGCACATCACCTGGGGCTCCGATCTCAATGGAGCCATCCTTGATTTTGATGTACGCACCGCGACTGACCAGCGTGATGCCCTGTTCAGCATTCAATGTAATTTCGCCATTGATGCTGTTCAGGGTCAGCGCCTTGTCTGCTTGCAATTTCATGGCATCGCTTTGCGCTTGAATCTCCACCGGACCGCGGGCAGCGAAGAGCTTGATTCCCAGTTTCTGGGCGAACAGGCTGACGGCCTCCCCGGCAGCCACGCTGAAGCGTTTGAATACGCTAATGTCGGCGCTGTCGCCCGCAGTCGCGGTAAGAGTCCGGCCCGCCGAGAGCTGAATATTCGCAGGTGTCGTCAGCGCGATACCTGCAGGTGCCGAGGCAATCAAACCTGCCTCCCGAAGACCATCAAGCGCATTTTGCAAACCCTGCTGCGTTTGTTCGTCAGCAGGCAGCGCGCCCGATGTGGAAACGCTTCGCGCAAGGCTCTTCACAAGCTGCATCGCCTCATCGAGCTGCGCCAATGCCGCGTTCATAGCCAAAGCGTCGCCATGCGCCTGGGGCTGTCCATCAGCACTGATAAACAACCCCTTACCACTCCGAATAGCCCCCCAGCCATCCGTCCTCAGCTCAAACCCCTCCCCGCGTTTTTGCTTCTGGGCATCCACCAGATGCCCGAGGTTGAGCTGGCTTTTGCCGCTGTGTTCGGTGCTGAGTTTTATGTGCTCGGACCCGCGCAGGTCTTCCATGCGCAGTTTGTTGTTGGACGGCGTGCGCAGCACGTTGCGGGTGTAGTCGCGTTTGTTGAGGGTGACGTGGTCGGGGCGGTAATTGTCATGCAGGGCATGGGCGATATAGGGGCGGTCCGGGTCGCCTTGTTCGAAGGCGATGGCCACTTCAGTACCGGCAATCAGGGGTAAATGCAGGCCGTGCTTATCACCGGAATATGGGCGGGCGAGTCGCAGCCACATGCTTTCTTGACCGGGTTGCCACTCGTCGCGGTCGAACAGGAAGTTGACCCGATAGCGGCCTTCCATATCGACTTCGGCGTAGGTGTCGCCGCGCTTCGGGCTGGTGACGCGGGCCGGGACGGTACCGGCGATTTGTGGCTTGGCGAGCAGTGGTGGCCGGAAGCAGACGGTTTCCGAATAGGGTATGGCTTCAAAAAGGGTTTCGAAGCTGCTGTCACGGGCGGCGCGGGTGATCAGTCTGGTGACGACGGCTCCCGGTTTAAAGGCCAGCGGTGCGCCGCCGCTGATGTTGAGCACTTGACCAAGACCCAGCGTCGGGCTGCTGCTCACACCTGTAAGTTGGCACTGGCCATTGAGGTAGCGTTCGTGGCGCAAGCGGGCATAAAAGAAACCGCTCTCGCTTTGCAGATCCTCGTCGTGGGCAAGGCTGTCGCCCAAAACGGTATAGGGTTCGGCGTAGTGGTAAGCCTCGCCGTAGGTGGTTTTATCGCCTCGGGTCTGATCGACCTCGCCATTGAGCCAGGCGTGGGCATCACGGTGGTGATAGGCGCGGAAGTTGATGTTTTTTTCCACAACGGCGTGGCTGGTCTGTAACTGCCAGACGCTGTCTTCGCCGTTGCTGGTGAAACCCGATTGCTCGCGCAGCGGCAGTTGCACATCAAACTGATAGTGACGCTGATCATCACGCAGCTCGACGACAGCAATCTTCAGGCGCTCATCACTGCTGAAGTGATACCAGATGCCGACTTCGGCGAGCAGTCGGGAAATAAACGCCAGGTCACTTTCGCCGTACTGCATGACCTGCAGACGCTTGGGGTATTCGCGGGCCAGCTTGAAGTAGAAGTCCTGGCCTAAAAAACCATGCCGACTGCGCAAAATGCTGTCGACGATTTCCGGCACCGACTGATGCTGATAGATGCGGTATTGCCTGCCTTTGTCGAGCAAGGCCAAACGCGGCTGCAAGGTGATTTCGTAACGGGCCTCGTCGTTGGAGCCGGACAGGCGTTTGAAGCTGGTGATCACACCATAGTGCGTGCGCTGGGTAAGCTTTAACTTCTCCTTGGCCGCCTCCTCTGATGAGTAGCTGTTCTTCAGCGGCGCCTTGAAAGGCGCGGCGTGCAGACTGAACGTCGCATAGCGGCCGAGTATCTGTTCGGCGGCGATGTCCTGCTGAACACAAGTGAATTCCACTGTGTATTTGAATGGCTGGCTAAGGCTTTCTTCGCCCTCGAAGGTCAGTACGTCGAGGGTGGCGTCGAGTTCGGCGACGCTGAGCTTGTGGCGGCTGTGGTCGAAGGGAAGAGTTATTGGCAGGTTCATATTGACGCCTCCATAGCACTGAGTGAGTTCGCGTCCAATGCGGGAGTGAATTGCAAGGTGATGCCTTCCTCATCGTTGTAGCCGAGCGCCACGCTGAGAGTTTTTTGTTGGGCTGCCTGGCGTTGCAGCAATTGCTGGCTGAGCACTGGCAAGATTTGCTGGTTCAGCAGGCTGTCGATGTTGCGGGCACCTGAGTCTGGGAGCAGGCACGCGGCAACCAAGGCATCGTGCAGCGGCGCTTCAATGTGGCAGTCCAATCCGTAATGGCGATGCAACCGCTTGGCGACTTTCGCAAGCTTCAGGGCCACGATACTTTTGAGTGCGTCGGCTTGTAGCGGGCGGTAAATCAAGGTCTGAAAGCGCGCCAACAAGGCAGGTTGAAAATGCTCTCGCAGAATTGGCCGCATCAATTCGTGCAGTGTGCTTTCCGGTGCCTCGGGGAACTCTTGCAAGCAGGCTTGCAGTTCGTCGCTGCCAAGGTTGGAGGTCATGACAATCACGGTATTTCGAAAGTCGATTTCTCGCCCTTCGCCGTCACGCATAACGCCGCGATCAAAGACTTGATAGAAAATGTTGAGAACGTCGCGATGGGCTTTTTCCACCTCATCAAGCAGCACGACGCTATATGGGCGTTGGCGCACAGCTTCGGTCAGCACGCCGCCTTGGCCATAACCGACATAGCCCGGAGGCGAGCCTTTGAGCTGGCTGACGGTATGGGCTTCCTGATACTCGGAAAGGTTGATGGTTATTAACGATTTCTCACCACCGAACAGACTGTCCGCCAGCGCCAGTGCGGTTTCGGTCTTGCCTACTCCGCTGGTGCCCACCAGCAGAAACACGCCGAGCGGGGCCTGCTCTTCAGTCAGACCCGTCTTGGCTGCACGTAACCGCTGGGCCATTTCACGAAGTGGCCGATCCTGGCCGATAACTCTCTCACCCAGTTGATACTCCAGCGCCAACAGACTGGATTGTTCATCTTTGAGAAGGCTACCCAGTGGCACTCCCGTCCAGTCGGCTATCACCTCTGCGACGCTGCGGCTTTCTACATCAAGTGAGAGCAATGGCTGGTTACCTTGCACTTCACTCAAACGCTGTTGAATCTGAGCGCAGGTATCCATTTCCAGCGGTTCAAGCTGCCGTGCACTGAGAAGTTGTTGTGTCAGGTCGAGCTCAAGCCTGTATTGCTCTTCCAGCATTATTTGCTGGTCATGCAGCTCAGCACCTTGTGCTGCAATCGCCGCCAGACGTGCATCAGCGCGGCAGCCACTGAGCTGCGCGTCTTCTTCCAATGCCTGGCGCTCCAGTTCCAGAGCCGCCTGCCGGGCTTTGATTCGGACTAATGACTGCGGCTCGCAATCCAGACTCATGCGGACTCGTGCGCTGGCGGTGTCGAGAAGATCAACGGCTTTGTCCGGCAATTGCCGACCTGTCAGGTATCGCCGTGAAAGACTGACTGCGGCCCGGACCGCTGCGTCCTGGATATGGACGCCATGGTGGCTGGCATATCGCGCCTTGAGACCGCGTAACATCAGGCAAGCATTCGCATCGTCCGGCTCGTCGACTTTGACCATCTGGAAACGCCGCTCCAGAGCTGCATCACGTTCGAAGTACTGTTTGTATTCGCTCCACGTTGTGGCAGCGATGGTGCGTAACTCTCCGCGAGCCAAGGCCGGTTTGAGCAAATTTGCCGCGTCAGCACCGCCCGCCTGATTACCAGAGCCGATCAAGGTATGGGCTTCATCGATAAACAGCAGGACAGGGTTTGCCGATTTCTGGACGGCATCGATAACGTTCTTCAGGCGTTGTTCAAACTCACCTTTGACGCCCGCCCCCGCTTGCAGCAAACCCAGATCGAGAGTTCGGACGCTGACCGATTTGAGGCTGTCAGGAACATTCCCCTCCGCGATTCGCAACGCCAAGCCTTCCACCAAAGCGGTTTTGCCGACGCCGGGTTCACCCACCAGGATAGGGTTGTTCTTGCGACGGCGGCTGAGGATGTCGATGACTTGGCGGATTTCATCGTCACGGCCCAATACGGGGTCGATTTGGCCAGCCTTGGCTTTCGCAGTGATGTCTTGAGTAAATTTGTCCAGCACGGCCAGTAATGCATCGTGTTTGGCGCTACTGGCTGTGGCTCCGGCGCTTGACGAGTCGCCGAGTACATCTGCTGGTGCCTCCGTTGCGTTCAACGAGGCCTCTTGTTGCAGTTGCGGACGCTCTTCTGAGTGCAGATCCAGCAATGGCAACAAATGCCGTAATTGCGTTTCGCCAAGGCTTAGCAGTGGCCAAGCAGCTTCGCACGCAAGGAGGTTTGGGGTTTCCATTAACGCGCCCAGCAAATGCGCTGAGCGTAAATTGTCTGCGTGGTCATCTAGCGATGCTCGTAACCAAGCGTTCTTGATCAGTTGCTGCAGTTTTTCGCATAGCTGCGGTTTGCTATGCACGCTGCGAGGCAAGGTATCGAGATGGTCGAGCAAGCCCTGCCAAATAGCATCCATATCCCATTCATAGCGACGCGCAATAAGTGTGAGATCGCCCTCGCCTTGCTCCAGCAGTTTGAGCAGCCAGTGCTCGATGCTGATACTTGAATGAGCGCGGCTTTGGCACAGCGAGGCCGCAGCACTAAGCGCTTGGGCGCAGTAGGGGTTTAGGCGACGCAGCAAACGAGTGGAATTCTGTGCCATGCAGGAGCCATCCTTGTTCTGGATTCTTGGCGCTTAATAGGGTGCAAGCGAACGGTGGTCATAAGGGTGTTCAGTGAGCGCCCAAAAAGGGCGCTCGAGGGTCAGCAGACGGGACGCGCCGCTGCCCTGTTATCAGCCAGCTGCGGCTGGACGCTCGTTCCAGGAATCCTTGTGCTCAAGGTTGCCGTCCACGAATTTCCAAGTGATTTTTTCGTAGCGAAGCTCGATCTCCTCCAAGTGGTTTTGCTTACCGAAAGCTGGATCCTTGACGTTGTGCATTTTCGACGCGACGTTTACGACTTTGACGTTTTCCAGCGTTGCGCTGTAGCACTCAGCCTCTTCGCCCGCATCGTTGATTTCGTACCACTTGAACTCGGCGCTTTTCAGGGTCTGTCCCATGGTCACAGCCTTGAACAGATAGACCGTCGAGGCATCCACTTCCTTAGTGAATACAAAAGGGGTGTGAACACGAGTACCTGTCAGCTTGCCGGTGTTATCGTCAGTGGGAATAGCAACCCCATGATCCAGCGCCAGCACTTCAATACTTCCTTCACGCCCTTTCACGTCAACAGAGCCCTTGACCTCAGCGCCGCCATCATTTTTCAGCCACAGGTAAACGGGAATAGCCATGTGAAGCTCCTTTTTCAGTCTTTGAATGTCGCGAGTTGCGACAGTGGTTTTCTGTCTGGCCCGGCAGTGGCAGGCATGCAAGCCCCCACCTCCGGTACCAGACGGATATCTACGCGGCGGTTGGAAGTGCGCCCCGTCTCGGTGTCATTGCTGGCGATGGGCTGGTTTGCACCAAAGCCCTGAACCGCAAAGCAGCTATCCGGGATGTCACCCATGCGTTGCATCCAGTCCCGTACCGCACCAGCCCGGGCACGGGACAACTGCAAGTTGTGCTCAGGATTACCGGTGGCATCGGTGTGCCCGGCGATGACAATCAGCCAGCCTGGCTGAGCCTTGATGTCGACCAGAGCAGTGATCAGTACCTTGGTTGAATCGGCCTTGAGCTGAGCACTGCCGGTACTGAACAACGAAAGGCTGTCGAGTCGGACCGGCCTCCCAGTTTTGATCGGTGTAATAGGTGCTGGAGGAAGTCGATGACTGGCAATCGTCGAGAGCACGGGTGCCCTCAGACGTTCGCCACGATAGAGGCCAAAACCTAACGCCAAGGGCTCGCCGTTTCGGTAGTAGTCGTCCAGCCGTTTGGCGTCCTGCCTGAGAACAGCCAAAGCGCCTTCGCGTAATGCAAACTCGGGCTGATCCTTACGGGTTGGCTCGGGTATAGCCGTGTAGCGACGCAGGTCATCACTGACCTGGCGTAGCAATAGATTGTTCTGCCAGGCAGAGCTGACCATTGCGATAAGACAAGCCAGTGCCAGAAGCCACAGTGCGATAAGGCTCGCGCGACGTACCGCAGTGTTCTTGTGATGCGTGGGCAGCAACTGCAACAAAGGATCAGCGAACGGTAAAGCCGCTTCTATCTCATCAAAAGCCGGCTTTGTATTAGTCAGCCCGACTTTGTGACGCAGCCATTGATGCCAGACGCTATCCGGCACTGCCCGAGGCAATCGCGACACCAACGTGATAGCGCAGGAGAACGGCAGACCGACGGTGTTACGCACGTCAGAAGGCGCGAGATGTGGCAGTACCTCATCGTTCAGCCACCCCACAATATTTGTCAGTTGAACGCCAGTCTGTAGACGTTCGGCGTAGGTTACGCAGTCGTCGCCATGCTGCTGCCATTCACACAGGCTGACGCAACCACCTGGCTCTCGCACGCTAGGGATGGCTTGGCCAGCTTCCCAACTAAACCAAGGGCCATTTCCTTGCTGAGCCTGCACGTAACTCGCGAGCAGCAACGGCAATTCAATACCGCGCTTGCGAATCAAGGCTGTCTCATAGCAGAAAGTCCGCACCCGACCTGCGATTGCGGCGCTGTCGCTATGCTCGCCCGGATTGACAACCAACATGACGCTGAGCTGCCCTTGCCAGTCAGGGCGCAAAGTCATGACACTGTTGGCAACAGCCGATAGCTGCAGGAGGTCAGGCACCCGAATGTAGCAACCCTGTCGGGTGACGCGCAGTGCGGATTGCTCAGCAGGAACTGCACCAAAAAGCCCGTGAATGCCGTCGCCACAAACAAGAATTACGGGTTGACGATAGGCTGCTGGAGGCAAGGACATCGCTTCGCCCAGAACCATTGGATGACTCAGATCCACAACTCGCCGTCCGGCCCGGCGCCATGCAACGATCACGCAGCATGCAATCGCGAGCACAGCACATACACGTAACCCGATATCCAGCGGGATGATGGCGAGCAATGTCAGAGCAAGCGCACTTGCCCAAAGCCATAGGCAGCGCATCAGATTTAGCGTCATCTGGTCGCCCTCACGCCTGGTCAGACGGGAGCGATGCAATCAAACCAGCCAGCAAGTGATCCAGCCCCCACCAAGCCCCGGCAAGCAATACACACACGGCTAAAGCGTGGCCCATCGGCGATTGAGCCAAGCCTCGCAGACGCAGACCAGAACCAACATTCATTTGCGTGGGTAGGGTGTGCCTGGACTTCAACGGTTCAACAAAGGCGTTTAGCGCTACCAGCAACTGCAGGCGCTCCGGATCTTTTGCATCGGCATAACAGCCTTGAAAACCCAGCATCAGCACTCGGTGGAAAACCGTCAGCACAAGTAGATCGGGCGCCGGTTCGCGAAGAACCTCGCGCACATCTTCGTAGAGAGACTCTCCAGCCTGATGGCGACTGAAGAATCTGGCTTGCAAGGGCTCGCCAGCCCACTTTGCATGGGTGTCCTCGGTCGCGTAAGAGAGGATGGTTTCATCCAGCAAAGCGCATTGCGCATGACTGATGTAGTCAATGTTGCGCTGACTAATGTCCCTGCTTTTGAGCTGCTCCCGCACACTCTCGATCTGCTTTGTACAAAGCTCTGCCAGATTGGAACTGCCTTGTACTGAGCCACCTTGCCGAAGTTCGACTACCAGCAAGTAACTGTCATGCAGCAGCGAATCGGTATCGACCGCGTTCACGCGTCGTTTGTCAGCGATGGTCCGGCTCATGTTCGCAATACCGCAAAAAGTTCGAGCTTCACATCGGCAAGCGTGCTCGGTACGTAGAATGAACAAACGCCCTCCGCCAGCATGGCTTGCCCCTTTGGATGGGCTAGATCGAGCGCGAAGTACTGGTTCTCCAAACGCAAAGGAATAGCGGCGGGAACGTGGCTGAGGGGTAACAAAGGGATGCCGTCGAGGGCTGCATTGACCAAGCGGTCGACGTCGTCCGGCGTACCGGCTTTACATAGGCGCGGGAACTGAATTTGCAGTTGGGCAGCCGGAAGACGGCAGCGAACAGACAGATAAAACTCCGCCCCCTCTGGCTCACGCAGACGAGCGTCGTTAAGTTTTACCTTCCAGCGATTAGCGCCGACTTCTTCCAGCTCCAGCGCAACAACTCGCGATGGCAAGCTGGCTTCGAGCAAGGTAGAAATTATGTTCAGCAACGGCGGGAACACTGTCTCCAGTTGCTCATGCCGATAGGCTGGAATCCTGTCGAGGTCGTGATCCAGCGAAAACGTCAGCAAGCCACCGGCTAACTTGACCAGTTCCAGATACACCTGCTCAGGATGTCGTGAGGGGTGGGCTTTGATATCCGCCAATACGGGCTGGTAGGTATTCAAAGCATTGAGCAACCAGAACAAAGACACATCCGCGACGGCGAAGTCGGCCATTCGCTGATTACTTTCACGACGCATGCTCATCAGCCGCTGACGCTTGGACGCTAGCTGGGTTAACAGATTGTCCAGTTGGGTGAGCAGCCCCAAGTGCGCGGAGAAGCTCAGTAAAGGCGGCACATAAACAGGGTCGAGACTCCAGGCGCCTTGTCCGTCACTTACCAGGCGCGCGATCGGGCATGTCACGTAGTCCCCATTTTCATCACTATCCAGGCGAAGGCTCAGGGCCTGTTCAAGGATGGCAACCGACTGCACTTCATCAGCGTAAATGTCCTGCACGTCTCGCCAGTTCTGGCGATAGCGCATGGGGCGATCCGCCCTGCCCCCCTCAAGCAAGCAGTTATTACCGTTGGCCTGCTCCAAAGGAAGGGCAAGAAGCAGGAGATCACTCTGAGCGTCATCGGACAGCAGTCGTGCCAACTCAAGCGCGGATGGCAGACGATCTACATTGTCGGTATCAATCAGGGTGCCGTCCGGCATGCGCAAACGGAGCTGGGTGGCTTTTAGCTTACCCAGTCGAAGGGCTTCCACATCAAAAGCCACTGCCTGTATACCCCAAGGGTGTGCCAGCGACAGATGGGCGAGAGATTCATTGGCCCAGGCTTCCCAGCGTGCCTGCTGCTGAAATTGTTGCGGGGACAATAATGACCCCGCGAACCAAAGAGGGCGGTCGATTTTCATAACGTCGTTTCCCTACGAAGTGACTCAGGCTTTTGCCTTTGGCATCTGCGAAACCAGCGACAGATTTACGTCCATGCCTTCCACCTGAAAGTGCGGTATGGCGTACAACTTGACCCGGAAAAAGCCTGGGTTGTCGTCGATGTCTTCTACGGTCACTTTGGCATCGCGCAGTGGGTGCGAAGCCTGAAGGTCATCACCGGGATCATTCATCTCGGTAACGAGTCCACCGACCCACTTGTTCAGTTCGAGCTCAAGGACGCGACGATCTTTGGTGGTACCGATGTTTTCGCGCTGAATAACTTTCAGGTAATGAGCAATGCGCGATAGCAGGAAAATGTACGGCAGACGGGCGTTGATGCGGCTGTTGGCCGTTGCATCAGGCGTGTCATAGAGCGCTGGTTTTTGCGAGGAGTTGGCCGAGAAAAAGCAGGCGTAATCGCGGTTCTTGTAATACGACAGTGGAATGAAACCGAGGTTGGCGAACTCGAACTCTCGAGTCTCCGGAATCATCACCTCAGAAGGAATTTTTACCTGATTGCCCGTGCCCAGATCGTACAAATGGATGGGCAGATCCGTGACCGCGCCGCCTGATTGCGGGCCGCGAATCTGGACACACCAGCCATTTGCGATGAAGCTTTTGACCATGTTTGCAGCGAATGCGAACGAGGCGTTGGTCCAGAGGTACTTGTCATGATCCGGGCCCTTGACGCTTTCCACATAGTTGAAGCTACGTACTGGAATGGTGTCAGGACCATAAGGCAGACGCCCCAGCACCCGAGGCATGGTCAGTCCGATGTAGCGCGAATCGTCACTGTCACGAAAGGCTTTCCACTTGATGTACTCGGCGCGGTCAAAGTAGTTGCCGATGTCTTTGATGGCGGCAACTTCCTCCATAGATTTTTTACCGAAGAAGGCGGGGCCGACCGAGGCAACGAAAGGCATGTGTGCGGCCGCAGCTACTTTTGATATGTTGCGCAACAGCGCAATGTCTTGAGGGCTACGATCAAATTCATAATTGGAGATAGCCGACGCGATGGGCTCACCGCCCGGTGTGTCGTACTCCTGGGTATAGGTATGTGCATACAAACCGCTTTGTGAAATTTCAGGCGCATCTTCGAAGTCTTGTACAAGATGATCCTTGCTGATATCCAGCAACTCAATGCGCACGTTTTGACGGAAATCGGTTTGATCTATTAGAGACTTGACGCCACGCCAGGTCGATTCAACACGCTGAAAATCATCATGATGCATCACAACATCCAACTGACGACTAATCTGCGCATCAAGAGCAGCAATATGCTCATCCAGCAAGGTCTTATCCAGGCGCTCAACTTTGCGAGACTTATCGTTGAGCAAATTCAAAAACACATTGACGGCGGCAGTTACTCGCATATCGGCAGATGCGTCAGCGAGCGATTCCGTCGTCTGAAAAGACTCGATATCACCCAACACGGAGACAGGACTTAAATTTATTTTCTCGAAGAGAGCGCTATATACGCTCTGGCTTCCTTCAGACACGACTACTTCACCGCTCGATTGAGCAGCAGACTGTTTTGCAGGCATTTCACAACTTCCTATTTAATACACCGGGATAGGGCAACGATCTTACGCGGGTGCTAATGCAGCCAGCTCCGCTCGGAGTTCGTTACTCAGCTCTTCATCCTTGAGAATGAGTTCCAGCTCATGTCGGAAAGTCGCGTTATCGAGTAGGTTCGATTTCAGATCACGAAGCAGGTTTCTCATCGCCAATAAAGCACGCAGCTGAGGAATTTGACGTGCAACCTGCTCCGGCTCGAAGTCTTTCATACTTCGGAAATTCAGCTCGACGGAAGTTTCGGATCTGTCGTCTGAAAGTGTATTTTCAACCGCTAGCGTCAACGCTGGAGAATACTCGGCAAGCACGCTATCAAAGTTATTTTTATTGATATCCAATTTACTTCTTTCAGACAGGGGGCGCTGTTCTTTACCATTACTGTAATCCCCCATCATCATCAGCTTCAGCGGCAGCTCAACTTTTTTCTGCGCGCCACCGGTATGCAAATCGAGCTTGATATTCACTCGCGCTTTAGGCACTTCATTTTGAAAACTATTTGAAGCCATAACTCCTCCGGACAAGCGCAGAAAAACGTCATAAGTCAATATTACGAACTGAATGCAATTTTCACCACAGGACCAAAAACATGACAGCGATTGCTGCCGCCCCGGTGGAAATAATTTTTCAGATATATTTATTTGTGTAGAGGTTGAGGATAAGCCATCGAAACGTACAACTCTACCCACCAAAGTGGGCCTCGGAATATTCGCTACGAAATAGCGAAACTTCCTACAAGCCAGCCTTTCTTTTAATTTATTAAAACATTTCAGCAGAATGTTGTAATAAATATGGACAGTGGTAATAGCACAGCCGTCTCAGTTAGAGAGTGGCGGTAGGCGCGCTTGGACACGGTCAGCGGCTAGCGGGATGCAGCGCCGCCGCTGGAGGGAAAGTGACTTGGGTCAACATAGAAACCAAAAACAAACGGGGCCTAAGCCCCGTTTGCCGCACCACAATTACTTGACCTTACTACTCAAACTGCTCACCTGACTCTCCAGCCGCCCCACGCTACTGCGCAGATTGCTGATGTCCTGCCGCAGGCTGCTGATGTCGCTGGAGCTTGAGTTGTTGTTCGAGCCTGAGCTGCGCTGGACGTCACTCAGTTTGCTTTCCAGTTTGCTGATGCTGCGGTTCTGGTCTTCGACTTTGCTTTTCAGGCTCGACAAGTCGCTGGAGCTGGAATTGCTGCTTGAGCTTGAGCCAGCGCTGCGCTTGAGGTCGTTGAGCTGGCTTTCCAGTTTGCTGATGGTACGGCTTTGCTCGTCCATCTTGCTCTTGAGGCCGGACACTTCGGCGTTGCTGGTTTGGGTGGTGGTGCCGTTGTTGCGTTTGAGTTCTTCAATCAAACGGGTCTGGGCTTTGACGGTTTCTTTGAGAGCGGCCAGCTCACTGGCGTTCTGGCGGGACTCTTTCTGCAATTGCTGCAGGCCGCCCAGGGTGACGTCGGTTTTACGGATCGAGTAGACGCCCGTTGGCTCGTAATGGCTGGCAACGATGCTGTCTTGGGAAGTGGCGTCGTAGGAGCTTAAATCGACTGCGGCTTGGGCCTGTGACAGCGCAAGGCTACCCATCAAAAATGCTGCGATTCGGATTTTGGAACTCAGGAAAGCGGACTTACTAGTCATCACTAGGTTTTCCATATGAAGTGCCAATATGGCACAACGCTATGACCTGTTTTTTTGCCGGAAGTTCGCAGCCTAGACGCTTCAGGGGACAAACCTCGTAACGTATTAATGGCCTGTATCGCAAACGCGCTATGCCATCCGGCAGACGTTCACACTGAGTCACTTCCCGATACTCGGACCTCCTTGACGTAGCCCATGCGTGGCTGGTCGTCGTTCGAATAGTGGAGTGAGTTATGCGTAGATTGACCCTTCTCGGCATCCCGGTGCTGATGTTGACCATGGCAGCGTCTACGGCCCAGGCCTATGAGGCCGGGGATATTATTGTTCGGGCTGGTGCCGTGACTGTTGACCCAAGAGAAAGCAGCTCCAGCGTGCGAGTTGATCGCGGCGGGCTGGCGGGTACGGATCTGGGCGGCAAGGCGAGCATGGGCAGCGATACCCAACTGGGTCTGAACTTCGCTTATATGATCACCGACCATTTGGGTATCGAGTTGCTGGCGGCTACGCCGTTTGAGCACGATGTGAACCTCAAAGGCACTTCCGGCGGTATTGCGGACGGCAAGCTTGGTTCACTCAAGCATCTGCCGCCGACGTTGAGCCTTATTTACTACCCACTGGACAATAAGTCAGCCTTTCAACCCTATGTGGGCGCCGGGATTAACTACACCTGGATCTACGACGAAAGCGTAGGCAGCAGCGCCAGTGCCGCAGGATTTGATAACTTCCACGCCAGCAACTCCTGGGGATGGGCGGCGCAGGTGGGCGCGGACTACATGCTCACGGACCGACTGATGATTAACGCGCAGATGCGTTATATCGACATCGAAACCGACGCGTATGTCAGCAACACCAACCTTGGGGTCCGGGCGAAGGTGAATGTCGACGTGGATCCGTTCGTGTACATGGTGGGGCTTGGCTATAAGTTCTGAGGACGCACGCAGCGGCGTGTCCTCAATGACGACGCAACAAAAAACGGGCACCCAACATTGGTTGGTGTGCCCGTTTTTTCACTGCTCGCCTCCCGCCGAGGCGTACAGCTGGTAACTAGGGGTTAACGCTGTCTTTCAGGGATTTACCCGGCTTGAAGGCGACGGTGTTGCTGGCCTTGATCTTCACTGGCTCGCCAGTTTGTGGGTTTTTACCAGTGCGTGCGCCGCGATGGCGTTGCAGGAAGGTGCCGAAGCCGACCAGGGTGACGCTGTCCTTGCGGTGCAATGCACCGGTGATTTCTTCGAGGACGGCATTGAGGACGCGATTGGCTTGTTCTTTGGTCAGGTCCGCCTTTTCAGCAATGGCGGCCGCTAGTTCTGGTTTACGCATATGAAGCCTCTTATACGGATTTTTGTTTTTATGTCCCGCGCCGCTCAAGCAGAACGGCAGTCAGGCGCCGCAACGGCTCTACGTTGCGGCAGACGGGAATGAGGATGGCATGCTGTTCTGGTCGGCGCCAGTGGACCATCGACGTTTATGCAGCCAAAAATGTGGCTTATCCGACAGAACGGCCAGTATTTATGCCAACAGCGCGGGAAGTGTCTTATTCAGGGCGAGTTTTTCCATGACAGCCGCTCCGGTCAGGGCATAACCCAACAGGTTTCCGGCCGGGTCGTGGCACAGCGCTTTTATGTCAGCGCCCTGCCCTTCGACACTCCAGGTCCCTGCACTGCCACGTGGCGGAGGCGATACCACGAGCGGGCAAACCGGGGTTTTTACGGTGATAGGCATGGGCCCGTACTTAACGGCTGTCGGCGTGCCCGCGAGGGTCTGTGCCAAGGCGCGGGCACAGCTCATCAGCGGCATGACATAGAGCAGGTTCAAGCCGTCGACTTCAGCGCAGTCGCCCAGTGCATAAATGTTGGCGTGGGTGGTTTTGAGTTCACGATCAACGATGATGCCGCGACCGACCTGCAGACCCGCTGCGGCAGCCAGATCAACCCGTGGGCGCAGGCCGATGGCGGAGACCACCACGTCGCACTGAATGACCTGACCATCGGACAAGTGGGCTTCGAGGCCATCGGCGGTACGTTGCAAGCGAGTCATCAGCGGACCCAGGTGAAAGCGCGCGCCCAGGCTTTCCAGCCCGGCCCGTACGGCAGTTGCCGCAGCGGGAGGCAATAATGTCGGCATCACTTGTTCACAAGGCGCGACCAGGTCGACTTCATAACCACCGAGAATAAGATCATTGGCGAACTCGCAGCCGATCAGGCCGACACCAAGGATCAACACCCGCCGCTTGCCCGCTGCCGCAGCACGGAAACGGGCGTAATCCTCCAGATCATTGATCGGGAAAATGGCATCGCTGGCGTCGCCCTCGACGGGTACGCGGATCGTTTCCGCTCCCCAGGCGAGGATCAGGTCACGGTAGTACACCGCTTCTTCACCAATCCACAGGCGCTTATGCCCAGGATCGATGCCGCTGATGCGGGTATGAGTACGCACTTCAGCCTTGAGCTGGTCGGCCATTGCACCCGGCTCGGCCATGCTCAACCCGTCGGCTTCCTTGTTTTTGCCAAAGCCGGTGGAGAGCATCGGTTTGGAGTATGAACGCCCGTCATCGGCAGTGATCAGCAGCAGCGGCGTTTCGCCATCGAGCTTGCGAAATTCCCGGGCCAGGTTGTAGCCCGCCAGGCCGGTGCCAACAATCACAACAGGTGCGTTCATACTTACTTCCAAACCAGAGAGTAAAAAGCTGTATCAGCCGATTTCGATCATTTCGAAATCCATTTTGCCTACGCCGCAATCCGGGCATAGCCAGTCTTCGGGAACATCCTGCCAGAGGGTACCCGGCGCAATACCGTCATCGGGCCAGCCGTCGGCTTCGTTGTAAATCAGGCCACAGACAATGCATTGCCACTTTTTCATCGTTTATCTCTCATGTTTTCAGGCTATTTGGGCGGTACGCGGTCGTCAGGTGCCACGCTTGTGCCGAACTCAGCGCGTTTTGTACTGATCACGGCGCCGACATGCAAGCCCGGTGATCACCACAAGCCGTTGCCGGTCGTCGGCTGGCAGAGGCAATCATGCTAAGCTCGCGCCCTCGATCAGCCTCAATAAATGCTTACCGTGACTGAGCAAAATTCCCCTTCCCTCCCTGTGCACTGGCTTGAACGCGGGCTACTCGCCGACGCCGCCGAACCCTGGGTTCTGGACTGGCTGTTTCATCAGGACTCCTTGACCCGCCGCCTGACTGCTTTGTCTTCTGACCAGTTCAGTGTCACGCCGCTGTTCGAGGGCTGGCAAGCGCTGCGCGACGATGAGTGCGCGGCGCTTGGCTTGCCTGAGCAAAACATTGGCTGGGTGCGGGAGGTCTATTTACGCGGTCACGGCGACAAATGGGTGTTCGCCCGCAGTGTCGCTGCCCGCAGCACCCTGCAGGAAAGCGGTTTGCACATGGAGGCGCTCGGCACGCGGTCGCTGGGCGAGTTGCTGTTTTGTGATCCGGCCTTCGACAGGGGTACGCTGCAAGTCTGTCGTTATCCTGCAGCCTGGCTGCCCGCAACAGACGCCGCTGATGATTTGTGGGGACGCCGTTCATGCTTTAGCCGCGGCCCCCTGAAAATACTGGTAGCCGAAGTCTTCCTGCCTCCGCTGTGGCAGGCGATTCGCACCGTGGAGCATGACTGATGTACCTGACGCTACTCAAATCCCTCAATCGCCTGAATCCTCGCATCTGGGATTTCATCCAACTGATGCGGGTCGATAAGCCGATTGGTATTTACCTGCTCTTGTGGCCGACGCTCTGGGCATTATGGATTGCCGGTAAAGGTTCGCCATCACTGCTCAATATTGTGATTTTTGTGGTTGGCGTATTTTTGATGCGTGCGGCGGGTTGCGTGATTAATGACTTCGCCGACCGCAAGGTCGATGGCCACGTCAAACGCACTGAACAGCGTCCGCTGGTGAGTGGCAAAGTCAGCAGTAAAGAAGCCCTGGTCTTATTCGCCGCGCTGGTGCTGGTGAGTTTTCTGCTGGTGCTGCTGACTAATCCGACGACCATCTGGATGTCTTTCGGGGGTCTGGCGCTGGCTGCGTGTTATCCATTCATGAAGCGTTATACCTATTACCCGCAGGTGGTACTGGGTGCAGCGTTTTCATGGGGAATGCCAATGGCGTTCACCGCCGAAACGGGCAACCTGCCTGCCGCTGCCTGGCTGCTGTATATCGCCAACCTGTTGTGGACAGTGGCGTACGACACTTATTACGCAATGGTAGATCGTGAAGACGATCTGAAGATTGGCGTTAAATCCACCGCCGTGCTGTTTGGCGATGCTGACCGGACCATCATCCTGACGCTGCAAGGCCTGGCATTGGGCTGTCTGCTGTTGGCCGGTGCGCGTTTTGAACTGGGCGGGTATTTCTATCTGGGCCTGTTAGTGGCGGCGGGATGTTTCGTCTGGGAGTTCTGGTCAACCCGGAATCGCGACCGCGATGCCTGCTTCAAGGCGTTTTTGCATAACCACTGGGCAGGGTTGGCGATCTTTATCGGGATTGTCGCGGATTACGCGCTGAATTAACTCCAGGCCTGTAGGAGCTGCCGGAGGCTGCGAAGCAATGTTTCAACAACCCCGCAGCTCGCAGCCTTCGGCAGCTCCTACAGAAGATGCCGTCAGATTAAGGTTTGACGGTGTGCCAAACGCCGCCTTTGCCTTCGCCCGTTACATCGCCGGCTTCCTTGTCATCCTTGTAGAAGTACAACGGCTTGCCGTCGTAAGCCCATTGCAACGTGCCGTCATCGCGCTTGACCTGAGTCCACTTGCCAGACGCTTTGGTATTGGCTTCAGCGGTCAGGGGCGGCCAGTTGATTGCGCAGGTATCGTTACAAGCAGACTTGCCCGTGCTGTCCTTATCGAAGGTGTACAGCGTTTTACCGCTGTGGTCAGTGAGCAGGCCTGTGCTGCCGGTCATACCGGGTTCAGCAGCCATCACCAGGCTGGAAGACGCCAGGGCCGCAGCAGCTACCAGCCCCATGAATGTTGATGAAATCTTGTACATAGGTAGATCCTCTTCTTCTTATGGAAATGGTCGTGGGCAAGTCAACACACTAGTCCTTTAGGAACGTGGCATGCTAGCCCCTACCCCGACTGTCACACGACTGCAATAATTCCGTTATCTAATGCGCCCCAAGACAGTTAAATGACAAGAGGTTCAAGCATGGTTGGCAGGAGCATTCTGATCGTTGACGACGAAGCGCCTATTCGCGAAATGATCGCCGTTGCATTGGAAATGGCCGGCTATGACTGCATGGAAGCAGAGAACTCTCAGCAAGCCCATGCAATCATCGTAGACCGTAAACCGGACCTGATCCTGCTCGACTGGATGCTGCCCGGCACATCCGGTATCGAACTGGCCCGGCGGCTGAAACGCGATGAGCTGACCGGTGACATTCCGATCATCATGCTCACTGCCAAGGGCGAAGAGGACAACAAAATTCAGGGGCTGGAAGTCGGCGCTGACGATTACATCACCAAGCCGTTTTCCCCTCGCGAACTGGTCGCACGCCTCAAGGCTGTATTGCGCCGCGCAGGCCCAACCGATGGCGAGGCGCCTATTGAAGTCGGCGGTCTGCTGCTAGACCCGATCAGCCATCGCGTAACCATTGATGGCAAGCCGGCAGAGATGGGCCCAACCGAATACCGTTTGCTGCAATTCTTCATGACCCACCAAGAGCGCGCCTACACCCGCGGTCAACTGCTGGATCAAGTCTGGGGAGGCAATGTCTATGTCGAAGAACGTACCGTTGATGTTCACATCCGGCGCCTGCGCAAAGCCCTCGGCGACGCTTATGAAAATCTGGTACAAACCGTGCGCGGCACAGGCTATCGCTTTTCTACAAAGAGCTGATGACCTGTTCGTAAACCGACAGCTTGAACAGATAGCCGCAAACAGGCAGCGCAACCGCCCGGTATGCGCTCGACATGGATGTACGTTTAATTGAATCAAAATTGGCATGGCACCCTGATCCGCCACATGCTGCTGTTGGTGACGGCCTGTCTCGTGGTCGGGCTGATCAGCGGCGAATATGGCTGGAGCCTGGCCATCGGTCTGGGGCTGTATCTGGCCTGGACCCTCAAACAGCTCTTGCGCCTGCACGAGTGGCTTAGCAACCACCAGACCGATGAACCTCCGCCTGATGGCTACGGCCTGTGGGGCGAAGTCTTCGACAGCATTTACCATCTGCAACGCCGCGATCAGCGTGTGCGTGGTCGCCTGCAAGCGGTGATCGACCGCGTGCAGGAATCAACCGCCGCCCTCAAGGACGCGGTGATCATGCTCGACAGCGAAGGCAACCTGGAATGGTGGAACCGTGCTGCGGAAACCCTGATGGGCCTCAAGACTCCGCAAGACAGCGGCCAGCCGGTCACCAATCTGGTTCGTCACCCGCGCTTCAAGGAATACTTCGAGCAAGACAGTTTTGCCGAGCCGCTGGAAATCCCGTCGCCCACCAATGACCGGGTGCGCATCCAGATGCTGATCACCCGCTACGGCAACAACGAACATCTGATGCTGGTGCGCGATGTCACTCGTATTCATCAACTGGAGCAGATGCGCAAGGATTTCGTCGCCAACGTTTCTCACGAACTGCGCACACCGTTGACCGTGATTTTCGGTTATCTGGAAACCCTGCTGGATAACGTCGAAGAAGTGAACCCGCGCTGGGTTCGCGCGTTACAGCAGATGCATCAGCAAGGCGGGCGTATGCAAACGCTGCTTAATGACCTGTTGTTGCTGGCCAAGCTCGAAGCCACTGACTATCCGTCAGATAATCATCCGATTGTTGTCAGCACGTTGCTCAAGACCATCACCAGTGATGCGCAGGCGTTGTCTGGCAACAAGAATCAGCAGATCGACCTGAATATCGAAACCGATACGCTGCTCAAGGGCAGCGATACCGAACTGCGCAGCGCGTTTTCCAACCTGATTTTCAACGCTGTGAAGTACACCCCCGCCGAAGGAAAAATCCAGATTCGCTGGTGGGCCGATGATCGTGGTGCTCACCTGAGCGTGCAGGATTCGGGGATCGGAATCGAAACCAAGCATTTGCCGCGTCTGACTGAGCGCTTCTATCGCGTGGACTCCAGCCGCGCCTCCAATACCGGCGGGACGGGGCTCGGCCTGGCCATCGTCAAACACGTGCTGTTGCGCCACCGCGGAACACTGGAAATCAACAGCGTACCGGGCAAGGGCAGCGTGTTTACCTGCCATTTTCCGCCTATCCAGCTGGCACAAGCCTGAGGCGCGACACCTGGGCCACTAGGCAAGCGGGCATTGAGCCGCTACATTGCGGCACTTATGCCCCCGATTTCGGTAAGGCAATAACCTCTCTCGCTAAAACGGAACCCGTAAAACTCCATCATGGACCCTTCCCCTGGTTTTAACCTCGCGTCACTGTTCGCCGACTTCGGCATGATTCTCTTCGCAATGCTTCTGGTCCTGCTCAACGGCTTTTTCGTTGCGGCAGAGTTCGCCATGGTCAAGCTACGCTCGACCAAAGTTGAAGCTATTGCGGAAAAAAACGGCTGGCGCGGGCATATCCTGCGCACCGTTCACAGCCAGCTTGATGCCTATCTCTCGGCCTGCCAGCTGGGTATTACCCTGGCGTCGCTGGGCTTGGGCTGGGTCGGTGAGCCTGCGTTCGCGCACTTGCTGGAGCCTTTGCTGGCGGCCTTGGGTGTAGACACACCGGAAGTGATCAAGGGCGTTTCGTTCTTCACGGCCTTCTTCATCATCTCCTACCTGCACATCGTGATCGGCGAACTGGCCCCCAAGTCCTGGGCTATCCGCAAGCCGGAGCTGCTGTCGCTATGGACGGCGGTGCCGCTGTACCTGTTTTACTGGGCGATGTACCCGGCCATTTACCTGCTCAATGCCAGCGCCAACGCGATTCTGCGCATTGCAGGCCAAGGCGAGCCTGGTCCGCATCATGAGCACAGCTACAGCCGCGAAGAACTGAAACTGATTCTGCACTCCAGCCGTGGCCAGGATCCTAGCGATCAGGGTATGCGGGTGCTGGCATCCGCCGTTGAAATGGGCGAACTGGAAGTGGTCGACTGGGCCAACTCCCGCGAAGACCTTGTGACGCTGGACTTCAATGCGCCGCTCAAAGAAATCCTCGCCCTGTTCCGCCGCCACAAGTTCAGCCGTTACCCGGTATACGACGCCGATCGTGGCGAGTTTGTCGGCCTGCTGCACATCAAGGACCTGCTGCTGGAACTGGCGGCACTGGATCACATCCCGGAATCCTTCAACCTGGCCGAGCTGACGCGTCCGCTTGAGCGAGTGTCCAAGCACATGCCTCTGTCGCGCCTGCTTGAGCAGTTCCGTCAGGGCGGCGCCCACTTTGCGCTGGTGGAAGAAGCCGACGGCAAGATCATCGGCTACCTGACCATGGAAGACGTGCTGGAAGTGCTGGTCGGCGACATTCAGGACGAACACCGCAAGGTCGAGCGCGGCATCCTCGCCTACCAGCCCGGCAAACTGCTGGTGCGTGGCGACACACCGCTGTTCAAGGTCGAACGCTTGCTGGGCATTGATCTGGACCACGTGGAAGCCGAAACCCTGGCAGGCCTGATCTACGAAACCCTCAAACGGGTGCCGGAAGTCGAAGAAGTCATGGAGTTCGAAGGGTTGCGGATCATCATCAAAAAGATGAAAGGTCCGAAAATTGTGTTGGCCAAGGTGGTTAAGATTGATTGAGGCTGTATCAGCCTGAGGATTGATACAGCCCTGTAGGGGCCAGCTTGTTGGCGAGGCAGCATTTTCTGATTATGCAGGCCCGACGTCTCGCCAACAAGTTGGCTCCTACAGGCAACCCGTGTGCTACGCGGCAGCGCTGTGTCAGGGACACTGCTTACGCTCAGATGCTTCAATGATCGCGTCCATTCTCGCCATCACTTCATCATGGGGTACGCCGGTTCCCGGACTATCCAGCGACCGCTGTACCTTTTCACGGAACCAGACATCATAGCTGTCGGCTTGCTCTTCGGTTTCGAACTCTGAAACGACTGGCGAAAGTAGGGCGCTCACGACTAACTCCGGCTGGGACCGTTCAGAGCTTAGGCCTGTCGCTGGAAGCTGTCTCGACCGTCTGGAAAATCGGAAAAAACCTACGCTGACTCGTTCCAAGGAACTGTAGGCCCGAAAATCGTGTTAGCCAAAGTGATCCCTGATTTGGAATGTTTTTCTGTGGAGCTCACGAGCACCGCGAGGCAGCGATGGCGTCCTGTCTGATTCACCGCCATCGCTGCCTCGCGCTGCTCGTGAGCTCCTACAGGTCACCGTTTGCTGCTAATCGTTCTCTCAATTCCCCCCCACCGCAAAATTAGGCAGGCTCTGCACCGGCTGTGCAAACTCGTAGGGGATGGACTCCAGCGCCAGGCCTACGTTGCGCTGGACCACGAAGTGCAGGTGCGGGCCGCTGCTATTGCCGGTATTACCGGAGCGCGCCAAGGCGCTGCCGACCATGACGTGCTGACCTTCCTTGACGCTGACCGAGCCGCGCATCAGGTGCAGATAAACGCCCATGGTGCCGTCGTCGTGCAGGATTCGCACGAAGTTGCCGGAAGGGTTTGAGCCTTTGCCGGTCTGGTCGTTTTCGATCTTCACTACTACACCACCACGCGCAGCGATGATTGGCGTGCCTTCGGGCATGGCGATATCCATGGCGTAGCGGCCTTTGGGACCAAAGTGGCTGTACTTCCCGTTAGGCCCCTGACTCAAACGAAACGGCCCGCCCACCCAAGGCAATGGATACCGATACGCCAGACTCGTGCGCTGCGGATCACCCACAATGGAACGCAGGCTGGTTTTGTAGCTCATGGGCTTGCCGACGACTTTGGGGCTCAGGACCGTGACTCGCTCATTGCCACGGGCCGGTATCGTGCGACGAATGGTCTGGTCGGGGACGCCAAGCACGTTCTTACCGGCAGAGATTTTCAGCTCAACCTCGACCGGCGCGTACAGGTCGTTGCGCACGTAGAGGCTGTCCACGCCTTTATCCCGCTTGGTGCTCAGGTGCACCTGACGCTCGATGTGCTCAACCATCCGATCCTTGAACACCACCACGGCTGCACCCGGCGTTGGGCGGTCGGTAAACGAGACCACGCCGTTTGCATCGGTGAATTTGTAGATCGTCACCGCCCCGGCCGTTTGCGCAGCCAGCAACAGAGCACACAGGATCAGTAAGCGCTCAAGCATGGGATTGGTCAGCGTTGTAAAAAAGATGAGGCAAGCCTAACAGTGATTCCTGCGAATGAGGACTCTGCTCTATCAATCGGGAACAGACCGGGCGTCAAGAAAATCGCGTCAGACGCCGACCATGCAGATGCGCGCTCAGCCTGCATCTTTAAAGCGCGGAGTATGTAACAGCAAAGTACGGACAGATTCCTACAAAACAAGATCAACTTTCACACAACTACTCGCCCGTAACATTTTCAAAAAGGACATATAAAACAATAATTTTTTCGACTACTAAAGTTTGCCAGCCAATACAATTACTTCCAACCTCCACACTACCTGATCCGCTACCAAAGCCTTACAGGACGAGGGCTGTGCAAACATCAATCAAATACAAACCCACAATAAAGGCCTACTACCTTGCCTATCATTAAAAGCAAATCACCTTACTCACTTATTTTATTGGCTATTACTGGATTGCTCTCACTACCTGCTCTCGCGCGAACCGAAGTTCGGATCGGTATTGAAGCCGATGTTCCGCCTTTTGAAAGCCGCAATATCAACGGCGAACTGGTTGGATTGAATATTGACCTGGGTAATTTGATCTGCAAGCGGATGAACGTACGATGCGTATGGGTTGATCAACCCTACGCCACCAATATTGCCGCACTCCAGGCACATGCATTCGACGTGATCATGCCAATGACACCGACCGAAGCACGCAAACAGCAAGTCGACTTCACAGATGTGATGTATCCACTCTCCAGCCGGCTGGTAGCAGCCAAGGGTTCGCGCCTTGAGCCAACAGCCGCAGCACTGAAAGGCAAGCGCATAGGCGTACTAAAAGGCACCAGCCGGGAGGCATTCGCTCTGGCAGAGTGGGCCAGTAAAGGAGTGGACGTACAGAGCTTCGGCTTGAATGCCGAACTCATCGGTAAACTTCTAACCGGGGACCTCGACGCGACTCTGCAGGACTCTATCGAGATTTCCGAAGCACTACTGAGTACGCCAGAGGGCAGTCGATTTGATTTCGCTGGCCCACCCGTAACGGATCCGATGCTGGGTAGCGGAGTTGCCATGGCTGTCCGTAAAAGTGATCAGCTTCTCAAGTTCAAACTCAATGAAGCGCTAGCCGCTTTGAAGGCAGATGGCACGCAACAAGCTATAGTCGAGCGCTACCTCTCGCCGAAGTCCCATGACATAACCAACACCTCATCGCTCAGGTTCATGGCTGCGGGAGCAGGAAAGCCATTTTCACAAGCCGTTCGGGCCGGTGATTTTCTGTATTTGTCAGGGCTGCTGGGAGATGACGCCAACGGCCACTTCCCAGAGAACACTGCCGCTCAGACGAAAGCGATTATGGACAACATGCGCGTGATCCTTGAGAGCAATGGATCATCACTTAAAGACGTTGTGAAATGCACAGTAATACTGGCGGATATCAAGGATTTTGCCGACATGAACACGGTATACGCCGGTTACTTTGCAGCTGACCGCTTTCCCGCGCGGACGACTTTTGAAGCGGGCAAGTTATTGGCCAGCGCCAGAATAGAAATAGAGTGCATGGCTTACGTGGGCCACAAATCACATTAAGCCATGAGCATGGAGAGGTCACCTGCGACTACTTGAAGCCTGCAGGCAATCAAATAACGCGGGGGCAACAGTAGTCAGCCCCCGCGTTTACCCCACGACAACGCGGCTGCTCTAAAAGATGCTCCTTCAGGCAGCCGTCCTGATGCGAAAGTCACGCACCCGGTGAGAAGTGCTTCTGTACCGTGCCACGGGCGATCAGTCGGGAAATGTAGTCCATTTTCTGAGCGTCTTGATCGGTGAAGCGGAAGGTCACTTGCAGCCATTCGCTGTCAGGCTTCTGTTCGAAGGCCACGATAGCGTGCAAGTAGCCGTTGAGGCGCGCCACTTCATTGCTCTCACCCTGCTCCAGATCGAGCACAGCCTGCTCAAGGATCTGCGGCAAGGTTTCACTGCGACGCACCACCAGCAATGCTTCTTTCAGGGTCAGCGCCTTGATCACGCAGCTCTGATTACCACTCGGCAGGCGCAACTGGCCCTGACCACGACCTGCTGGCTCTTTCGCAGCGGCTTTGGCCGGAACTGGCGGAGCTTTGGCAATACCGCCAAACCCTGGCGCGGCCACAGCAGCAGGGCTGGCAGCAGGACGTACCACTTCAGCCTTGCCGCCGGTCAGCGCACTCAGCGAGTCATTGAGCGGCGAGTTCATGCGCGACGGAGCGGTGGACATCACGGCATCGAGCTTGCCGACTTTGGCCAGGGCTTTCTTGACCTTGGTCAGCAGTTGTTCATTGGTGAATGGCTTGCCGACAAAATCGGTAACGCCGGCCTGAATCGCCTGTACCACGTTCTCCTTGTCGCCACGGCTGGTCACCATGATGAAGGGAACGGTTTTCAGGTAATTGTCCTGCTCACGGCACCAGGTCAGCAGCTCCAAGCCAGACATTTCCGGCATTTCCCAGTCGCACAGGATCAAGTCGAACTGCTCGCGGTTCAGGGTGACCTGAGCCTTGCGACCGTTGACGGCGTCCTCGGTGTGAATACCGGGAAAATAATTGCGCAGACCTTTCTTAACCAAATCGCGAATGAACGTCGCGTCATCCACAATCAAAACACTGATCTTACTCATCGACGCTCCTGCGGGTGTGTCGCCAGTGCTGGCGAACTGCGTTGATGCTGAACACACCCTATATTTCGGCAAGCATAGCGCTGGCTGATGGCCAAAGGCCAACCTGTTTGACGGCGCCAGGACATTTAATTCGCGGGCGGCTGGAATTCTCACGCCCGAGAACAAAAACGCCCAGCTGCGAGCTGGGCGTTTTTTTCGCAGGCAATCTTACTTATCGTCAGATTTGCCCGGAACATTAGCGCTTTCGCTTGATATACCCTGGACCTCTTCTTTCATGCGTTTGAGGCCCATGTGCCGTACGTCGGTTCCGCGCACCAGATAGATGACCAGCTCGGAAATGTTACGGGCGTGATCACCAATACGCTCCAGCGAACGCAGTACCCAAATTACGTTGAGCACACGGGAGATCGAGCGTGGATCCTCCATCATGTAGGTCGCCAGCTCACGCAGGGCGGTCTTGTATTCGCGGTCGATGACTTTGTCGTACTGAGCCACGGAAAGCGCCAGCTCGGCGTCGAAGCGAGCAAACGAATCCAGAGCATCGCGCACCATGTTGCGTACCTGATCGCCAATGTGGCGAACTTCGACGTAACCACGAGGCGACTCGCCTTCTTCGCACAACTGAATGGCGCGACGAGCAATCTTGGTCGACTCATCACCGATGCGCTCCAGATCGATTACCGACTTGGAAATGCTGATGATCAGACGCAGGTCTGAAGCTGCAGGCTGACGACGCGCCAGGATGCGCAAGCACTCTTCATCGATGTTGCGCTCCATCTGGTTAATGCGATCGTCGACTTCACGAACGCGTTGGGCCAGACCGGAATCCGCTTCGATCAAGGCAGTCACAGCATCGTTGACCTGCTTCTCGACCAAACCGCCCATTTCGAGCAGATGGCTGCGTACTTCTTCAAGCTCAGCGTTGAACTGTTGCGAGATGTGATGCGTGAGGCTGTCTTTATGAATCATGCTTGGTGTCCTTGGAACGTCCGGTTAAGTGCGAAAACGCAGCGGTGCTTCAGGGTTTGAGCAGGACCTAGCCGTAACGACCGGTGATGTAATCTTCAGTCTGTTTTTTAGCCGGGTTGGTGAACATCGTGTCCGTGTCACCGAACTCGACCAGTTTGCCCATGTACATAAACGCGGTGTAATCCGAAACCCGTGCCGCCTGCTGCATGTTGTGGGTAACGATCACAATGGTGTATTTGGATTTCAGTTCGTAGATCAGCTCTTCAACTTTCAACGTCGAAATAGGGTCGAGCGCTGAACAGGGTTCGTCGAGCAGCAGGACTTCCGGCTCCACGGCGATGGTCCGGGCGATCACCAGACGTTGCTGCTGACCGCCGGAAAGGCCTAGCGCTGACTCATGCAGACGATCTTTGACTTCGTCCCACAGCGCTGCAGCCTTGAGTGCCCACTCGACAGCTTCATCGAGTACGCGCTTTTTGTTGATGCCCTGGATCCGCAAGCCATACACCACGTTTTCGTAGATGGTCTTGGGGAACGGATTGGGCTTCTGGAACACCATACCCACACGACGGCGCAACTCGGCGACGTCCTCACCTTTGGTGTAGATGTCGTGTCCATACAGATTGATTGCGCCCTTAACGCTGCAGCCGTCGACCAGATCGTTCATACGGTTGAACGTACGCAATAACGTCGACTTGCCGCAGCCGGACGGGCCGATGAAGGCCGTCACGCGCTGTTTCGGAATGTTCAGGCTGACATCGAACAAGGCCTGTTTGTCACCATAAAACAGGTTCAGACCCGGCACTTCGATGGCCACGGTTTCGTCGGCCAGGTGCAGGCCAGACTTGTTGCGCCCCAAGGCCGACATATTGATGCCTCGTGCCGGGTTTTCATGCTGCATGGAATTGCTCCCTACGCTAACCATTCTGTTGAACCGCCCTTCTCAATCAAAATACAACCGTCTGATTGATCGGGTCTGTAGGAGCTGTCGGAGGTAACGACGGCCGCGAAGCGGTGTGTCATACAAATCGCTATCGCTGCCTCGCGTTACTCGTGAGCTCCTACAGGCCAATTGTTGGGCGACCTCTAATCATTCAATCAACTGTCCAGCGCTTTGTATTTCTCGCGCAGGTGGTTACGAATAGCCACCGCCGACAGGTTGAGCAAGGCAATCACTAGCACCAGCAACAGCGCCGTGGCGTACACCAGGGGGCGTGCAGCTTCAACGTTAGGGCTCTGAAAGCCCACATCGTAAATATGGAACCCCAGGTGCATGATCTTCTGATCCAGATGCAGGTAAGGGTAATTACCATTCACCGGCAGCGACGGAGCCAGTTTGACCACGCCCACCAACATCAACGGCGCAACCTCGCCAGCTGCACGCGCCACTGCCAGAATGAGGCCGGTCATCATGGCCGGGCTGGCCATGGGCAGAACGATCTTCCACAGCGTTTCGGCCTTGGTAGCCCCCAGCGCCAGCGAGCCTTCGCGAATGGTGCGCGGGATACGCGCCAGCCCTTCTTCAGTCGCGACGATCACCACCGGCACCGCCAACAATGCCAGGGTCAGCGAAGCCCAGAGCAGGCCCGGCGTACCAAAGGTCGGCGCGGGTAAGGCTTCGGGGAAGAACAACTGATCCAGCGAGCCGCCCAGCACGTACACGAAGAATCCCAACCCGAACACGCCATACACGATGGCAGGGACGCCCGCGAGGTTGTTGACTGCAATGCGGATCAAGCGGGTCACCGGACCTTGCCTGGCGTACTCGCGCAGATAAACCGCTGCCAGCACGCCAAACGGCGTGACGATGACGGCCATGATCAGGGTCATCATCACCGTGCCGAAAATCGCCGGGAAAATCCCGCCTTCGGTGTTGGCTTCTCGCGGATCTTCGCTGAGGAATTCCCACAGCTTCTTGAAATAGAAACCGACTTTGGTGATCGTGCCCATGCCGTTGGGCTGATAGGCATGCACGACTTTGCCCAGACTGATTTCGACTTCTTTGCCATTGGCATCACGCGCAGTCAGGCTGTCGCGATCGAACGCTTCGTGCAATGAGGTCAGACGCTCTTCGATAACCTTGTAGCGGCTGTCCAGCTCCGCGCGTTCGCTGGCCATGTCGGCCTGGGCCTGCGCATCAAGCCTCCCATCCAGTTCCAGCTTGCGGGCCTGCAAGCGCAGACGCTCGATGCCGTGGTTGATTGCACCGACATCTTTCTTTTCCAGTTGATAAAGCTCACGGGCCAGACCTTCGACACGCTTGATGCGCTCTTGCAGCGTCGGCCAGGCGGCTTCGCCTTCAGCAACGACCTTGCCGCCTTCTTTGACGTTGACCAGGTAGCCATAGAAGTTGCCCCACTCGCGGCGCTCAATCGTCATCAGTTCGGGCGGCAGGCTTTGGTTGGTTATCCACTCGCCCACAACCCAAGTGAAATCACTTGGGTTGACGTCACGATTGCCCACTTTGACCAGCTCACGGGTCATGAACTCCGGGCCATCTTCCGGTACCGGCAAACCTGCGCCCTTGAGGCGGGCGCGAGGGACTTGCTCTTGCTCGACCACTTCGCCGATCAGAACATGTTTCTCCTGATTGGGTACGTCGTACTGCGCATACATCAGATCAGCCGGCCAGAAATGGCCAAGGCCGCGCACGGCGATCACTGACAACAGGCCCAGGGTCATGATGACCGCAATCGATACCGCACCCGCACTCATCCAGACGCCGGGAGCGCCTGTTTTGAACCAACTCTTGAGGGAGTTCTGTTTCACGAACTTCTACCTTCCTTAGAGAGACGAGTATTTCTTGCGCAGGCGCTGACGGATCAGCTCTGCGAGGGTGTTCATCACAAAGGTGAACATCAGCAGCACCAGTGCTGCGAGGAACAACACCCGATAGTGACTACCACCCACTTCCGACTCAGGCATCTCCACGGCCACGTTGGCCGCCAGCGTGCGCATCCCCTCGAACAGGTTCATGTCCATGATCGGCGTATTGCCGGTGGCCATGAGCACGATCATTGTTTCGCCCACCGCACGGCCCATGCCGATCATCAGTGCAGAGAAAATTCCGGGGCTCGCGGTCAGAATCACGACGCGGGTCAGGGTCTGCCAAGGCGTTGCGCCCAACGCCAGCGAGCCCAGCGTCAGGCCGCGAGGCACACTGAACACCGCATCTTCGGCAATCGAGTAAATATTCGGGATAACGGCAAAACCCATGGCAATGCCGACCACCAACGCATTGCGCTGATCGTAGGTGATGCCCAGATCGTGGGAGATCCACATGCGCATGTCACCGCCGAAGAACCAGTTTTCCAGATGCGGGCTCATGCTCAGTGAGAACCACCCAACCAGCAGTACCACGGGCAAGAGGATCGCGCTTTCCCAGCCATCGGGAACCCGCAAGCGAATCGAGTCAGGCAAACGACTCCAGGTGAAACCGGCGAGCAGAATGCCGATTGGCGTCAGCAGCATCAGGCTGAACACACCCGGCAGATGCCCTTCCAGATACGGTGCCAGGAACAGCCCGGCGAAGAAGCCGAGAATCACCGTCGGCATGGCTTCCATCAGCTCGATGACCGGTTTGACCTTGCGGCGCATACCGGGCGCCATAAAGTAAGCCGTGTAGATCGCAGCCGCGACCGCCAGCGGCGCCGCCAGCAACATGGCGTAGAACGCAGCTTTTAGGGTGCCGTAAGTCAGCGGTGCCAGGCTCAGCTTGGGCTCGAAGTCACTGTTGGACGCAGTGGACTGCCAGACATACTTGGGCGCGTCGTAATTCTCGTACCAGACCTTGCCCCACAATGCACTCCACGAAACCTCCGGGTGCGGATTCTTCAGGCTCATCGGCCGCAGCACGCCGCCCTGCTCCACCATGATCTGATCAGCACGCGGCGAAAGCGCGAAAATACCCGCACCTTCAGCCACTTTGTCTATCAACAGGGTCCGGTGTGCAGTGCTGTGGAATACGCCAAGCTGACCCGATGTGTCCAGAGCGATAAAACCCTTACGGCGTTGTTCAGCGGTGATTTGTGCAATGGGCGCATTGCCCATCTTGAAGTCGCGAATGTGCATGAAGCGCTGTTCGCCATCGACATCACGGGCCATGAACCACTGGGCCATGCCGCCTTTTGAGTTACCGATGATCAGCGAAATACCACCGACCAATTGCGTGCTGGCAGTGATCTCCGCGTTACCGTCTTCAAGCAGTTTGTAACGGCCATTGAGCGTTCGATCACGCAGGCTGAACACGTCGGCCTGCGCACGACCGTTGATCACGTACAGCCATTGCTGGCGTGGATCGATGTAGATGGCTTTCACAGCCTCGGACATCTGCGGCAACTCGATGCGACTTTGCTCGCTGGTGACCTCGCCGGTCATCATGTTTTCTTCTTTCGCCAGCGACAAAACGTGCAGCTGTGTGCCGGTGGTGCCCGCAACCAACAGCTTCTCGCCATTGGCATTGATGCTGACATGCTCAACCGCCCGCCCTTCTTCATCCAGCACCAGCGGCGCTTCGCCGTAGGGCCAGGTGATGGTCGGCGTGATGGTCTTCTGGTTGTTCGGATAAGTGATCAGGTAGCCGTGTCTGAACGCCAGCACCTGACCATTGGACAAGCCAAGCGCAATGAGCGGAGTGCCGGGCTGGTCCTGACCGATTGACGCTACGCTCACGCCTGCGGGCAACGGCAGGCCAACCCGCTTGAGCTCTGCGCCGTCTGCGACGCTGAAAAACACAGCCTCGCCCTTGTCGGAAATACGCATGCCCACCTGGTTCTGCTCTTCAACAGACAGCATCAGCGGCTTGCCAGCATCATTCAGCCAGGCAGGTTTCAGCGCATCTTGCGTGGTCAGGCTCGCGCCGTGGAACAAAGGCGCAACGACATAGGCCAGGTAAAAGAAGATCAAGGTGATAGCCGCAAGCACGGCAAGGCCGCCAATGGCGACATACCAACGGGTCAGGCGGTCCTTGAAAGCGCGTATGCGGCGCCTGCGTTGCAGCTCAGGCGTATTGAAATCAATGCGCTTGGCAGGTGAATTCTGATTCATCGATGAATTGGCCAGATCATTCATGCGCACACCCTAGCCGCCCTGTATGACAAAAACATTACAGCGGGGTGACGCAAAAAAGCCCGCCACCTACGATCATGGCAGCGAACTGTTCAGTTAACGGTGGGCCTGATTAGAACAGATCCCACCGCAACCCGGATTATTTTGCGGTTGCTTCCAGCAGGCCCAAATCCGTCAGCGCCTTGGTCACAACTCTTGGCGGCAGCGGAATGTAACCGTCTTTCATGACCACTTCCTGACCCTGCTTCGACAGGACCAACTTGATAAATTCAGCCTCAAGAGGCGCCAGCGGCTTGTTCGGAGCCTTGTTGACGTAGACATAGAGGAAGCGTGACAGCGGATAAGTGCCGTTCAACGCGTTGGCTTCATTGTCTTCAACAAACTCGCCACCCTCTTTCTTCGCCAGCGGCACGGTGCGGACGCTGGACGTTTTATAACCAATGCCCGAATAACCAATGCCGTTGAGCGAGCTGCTGATCGAGCTCACTACCGAAGCCGAGCCCGGTTGTTCATTCACGTTAGCCTTGAAGTCGCCTTTGCACAGTGCTTCTTCCTTGAAGTAGCCGTAAGTGCCGGACACCGAATTACGACCAAACAGCTGAATCGGCTTATTTGCCAGATCGCCGGTAATGCCGACATCGCCCCAGGTCTTGGCGTCGGCCTTGGCACCGCACAGACGGGTAACCGAGAAGATGGCATCCACTTGCGCCATGGTCAGCCCCTTGATCGGGTTGTCCTTGTGCACAAACACCGCCAAGGCGTCGACTGCGACGGGAATGGCCGTGGGCTTGTAGCCGTATTTCTGCTCGAACGCCGACAGCTCGCCGTCTTTCATCTTGCGGCTCATTGGCCCCAGGTTCGCGGTGCCTTCAGTCAATGCCGGTGGTGCAGTAGATGAACCTGCGGCCTGAATCTGAATGTTCACGCTCGGATATTCTTTCTTATACGCCTCGGCCCACAGCGTCATAAGGTTCGCCAAGGTATCGGAGCCCACACTGGACAGGTTGCCAGACACACCCGATGTCTTGACGTATGGCTTGATCGCCGGATCAACGACAGCGACCGCATTGGCGGTCGCAACGCCGGCGGCAACGAAGGTCAGTGCAGTGATCAAGCGCTTTAAAGTCATACCTTGCTCCGAGCGAGGTGAAAAAATAGGTCCGTTGGCCCGAGTATTGGCCGGACGCGTGACGACTCTATGACTTAATTGTGACAATTAAATGAAAGACCGCCACCCTTTTCAGGAATGGCGGTCTTGAGTAGAGCGCGGCGCGAAGCGGAGGACTTCAGCTCAGAATGATCAGCGCTTTTTGGCGATCAGGTAGCAGCCAATCAGCATGCCTAGCACACATAGAATCGCCACATACCAGGCGGGTGCCATAGGGCTGGATTTGAGCATGAGCGTCACGACCATCGGCGTCAGGCCGCCAAAAATCGCGTAAGCCAGGTTGTAAGAGAACGACAACCCCGAGAAACGCACCACTGCCGGGAATGCCTTGACCATCACGTACGGCACTGCGCCGATGACACCAACGAACAGGCCAGTCACTGCGTACAGCGGGAACAGCCAGTCCGGATTGGCCGCCAGCGAGTGGTACATGGTCCATGAGCTGATCAGCAAACCCAGGCTGCCAAACAGGAACACACGGCCAGCGCCAATGCGGTCGGCCAGTGCGCCCGAACCGATGCAGCCCAGACTCAGGAAAACGATCGCCAGGCTATTGGCCTTCAGGGCCACAGCAGCCGGGAAGCCGAAGGTCGCGCCTTGCAGGATGGTCGGAGTCATCAGAATGACCACGATGATCCCCGCCGACAGCAACCAGGTCAGCAGCATCGAGATAGCAACTGCACCGCGGTGATCACGCAACACCGACTTGAGCGGTACTTCTTCGGCCAGCGCTTTGCGCAACTGCAACTCGGCGAACACTGGCGTTTCGTGCAACCAGCGGCGCAGATACACCGACAACAGGCCGAACACACCGCCTACCAGGAACGGGATACGCCATGCGTAGTCGGACACTTCAATAGGGGTGTAGATACTGTTGATGAGGGTCGCCATCAGGGAGCCGAGCAGAATGCCGGCCGTCAGACCACAGGTCAGTGTGCCACAGGCATAGCCGATATGACGCGCAGGAACGTGCTCGGAGACAAACACCCAGGCGCCCGGCACTTCACCGCCGATAGCTGCACCCTGAATGACGCGCATCAGCAGCAGCAGGATCGGTGCCCACATGCCGATCTGTGCGTAGGTCGGCAACAGACCCATGATCAGCGTTGGAACCGCCATCATGAAAATGCTCAAAGTGAACATTTTCTTGCGCCCCAGCAGGTCGCCGAAGTGCGCCATGATGATGCCGCCCAGAGGTCTGGCCAGATAACCCGCCGCGAAAATCCCGAAGGTCTGCATCATGCGCAGCCATTCAGGCATATCTGCCGGGAAAAACAGTTTGCCGACCACCGCCGCGAAGAACACGAAAATGATGAAGTCGTAGAACTCTAGCGCGCCGCCCAACGCGGACAGCGACAAGGTCTTGTAGTCGTTGCGGGTCAGCGGGCGCGAAGGCTGCGCGGTACTCGAAGGCACAGTGGACATGAACAATACTTCTCTAAGAAGGCTTCTCTTGAATAGGGTTAGCGACAGTAAAGCAGGTTACGGCGGGGTGGCCTGTAACTGCGATCGTCCGGGGCAACTGTGCGGATAGGCACCAAAATTGCGTGACACAGGCAGTCATGTCGCCTTGTCGGGTTCGGCACGATAGCAAATTGTTTCAAAAAGCACACAGCCTGATGCGTATATCGTCGAAATCAGTACTCGACGGTCGTTTCATGACGCGTCGACCGATATACTCGCAGACCGTCGGGTTACTGTCGTTGTGTGTCGGAATGTAGCGCACTAGCCTCAGTCAGTCGGGGGTGCTGTGCGAAATCAGCTGCCATTCAGCCGCTTTCGCAGAGTTTCCCCTTCAGGTGTTCCGCCTTCGCTGAACGTCTTACGTTCACGCAAATGGTTTTGAATGGCGCCTGCCAACCGCGGCAAAAATATTAAGAGTCATGGGTCAGAGGCACCCTAGGCATGATCGAGTTCGAACAAGAAGATCCAATTCCGCAAGGCGATCTCGCTTTGCAAATCACAGCACTACCCCGCGAAACCAACGGCTTCGGCGATATCTTCGGCGGCTGGCTGGTTTCCCAGATGGACCTGGCTGGTACAGCAATGGCCAGCAAGATCGCTGGCGGGCGCGTTGCCACGGTGGCTATTGATCGCATGGCGTTTCTGGTGCCGGTGGCAGTGGGCGCACAGCTGTCCTTTTATACCCAGGCACTGGAAATCGGCCGCAGCTCCATCCAGATGATGGTTGAAGTCTGGAGTGATGACCCGCTGTCCAGCGAATGGCGCAAGGTGACCGAGGCGGTGTTTGTGTTTGTGGCTATAGATGGCAGCGGCCGCACCCGGTCGGTGCCTGCCCGGCGCTGAGGCTGTGTAATTTGTAATTGCAGGAGCTGCCGAAGGCTGCGAAAGGCCTATTCCTGAAGCACCGCGATTCGCAGCCTTCGGCAGCTCCTACAGTGAATCACACTCCAAAGAAGGTAAGGCTGGCTGGAGAAAGGTAAACTCCCCGACCTGGACACGGTCCATTTTGTCTTAGTCTTTGTTTGAGAGTTTCTATATGCCAACGCCCCAGGTCGAATCCGTCACCATCGATGAGCTCAACTGCTGGCGCATCAGCCACGGCGATGCCGAACTGGTTGTCGCCCAGCAGGGTGCGCATATCGTCAGTTATAAGCTCGCCGGGCAGCAGCCGCTGATCTGGTCCAACCCGGACGCCTCCTTCAAAAAGGGCAAGGCGATTCGCGGCGGCATGCCGATTTGCTGGCCGTGGTTTGGCAATCTTCAGCGCAACCCTGAAAGCGTGCAGGCCATGCGTCAAAGCGATGCGCCCGCCAACGCCCACGGCGAAGTACGCACCATTGACTGGGAGTTGATGGGCATGGCCGAGGATGACGACGCGCTGATCGTTGATTTCATCCAGCCCAAAACGGAAGGCAAGCTGCCAGGCTGGCCGCATAACGTAGGCCTGAAACTAAGCATTCGTCTGGACGAAGCGTTGAACGTCAGCCTCGTCAGTTACAACTCCGGCACCGAAACCGTGAGCTTCAGTCAGGCGCTGCACACCTATTTCGCCGTCAGCGACGTGCGCGAGATCAGCATCAAAGGCCTCGATGGCGTGAAATACATCGAGACGCTGGAAAACTGGGAAGAGCGTAAGCAATCCGGCGAGTTGCAATTTACAGGTGAAACCGACCGCATTTACCTCAACACTCCGGACATGCTGAGCATCATCGACCCGCAATGGCAGCGCAAAATCCACATCTGCACCAACGGCTCCAAGTCGTCGGTGGTATGGAACCCGTGGACCGAGAAAACCAAAAGCTTCAACGATATGGCCGCTGATGGGTGGCAGGGCATGGTCTGCGTCGAAACAGCCAACGTGCTGGACGATATCGTGACCCTGGAGCCAGAGCAGATGCATGTGCTGGATGTGAGTGTCTGGGCTGAGTCTTTGTCGGAAGACTGACCCGTCTAGAGGCGAGCGCTTTGTGGGAGCCGAGCTTGCTCGCGATAAGGTTGGACTCGGTTTGGGATCGTGTGCAGCCTTATCGCGAGCAAGCTCGGCTCCCACAGCAAGCGTGAAAGCTACAAATCCGACTCAACCACTACCCGCGCTTTCTCTGCATCAATTGCATAAGCCGCATCAGCCAGATCGTTGCTAACCTTTTCAACCTTCAATTTGCCGACCACCCACAGCGGCGTGTAGATGTCTTCAATCTTCAGGCCTTTGGGGTAACGCACCAACACCAGTTGATTAGGCGGCGGTGGCGGCACGTGAATACATGCGCCCGGATACGGCACCAGGAAAAACAGGGTGCTGTGGCCCTTGGCATCCGTTTCAAGCGGTACTGGATAACCTCCAAGACGCACTTCCTTGCCGTTCATGGCCGGTACGGTCTTGGCTGAGTACATGACAGCGGGCAAACCCTTGCTTTGTTTCAAGCCACCTTTGCTGTCAAACGTCCCTTGGGCTTCCGGGGAGTTGTGATCGATTTCGGGCATGGCTTCGAGGGCTTTCTGATCGGACTTGGGCATTAGGTCCAGCCAGTCGGTTTCAGGAATTTCAGCGCGGGCCAGGCCGCAGATCAGAAGCAGGGGAATAACTAAAAGACGGCGCATCGAAAGGCTCGGCAAGAGTGGGGAGTTGAATAACTGCCCGGCATTCTAGCCCTCTGCGTGCCGGAACGCAGAGGGCCGTTGAACATCAGTCTTTCTTTTTGATCAGGCCAAAGATCACCAACAGTACGATTGCGCCAACCAATGCACCCAGGAAGCCTGCGCCTTCGCCTGCCTGATAGATGCCCAGCGCCTGACCGCCATAAGTAGCCGCCAGCGAACCGCCGATGCCCAACAGAATGGTCATGATCCAACCCATGCTGTCATCGCCGGGCTTGAGGAAGCGCGCCAGCAGGCCAACGATCAAGCCGATGAAGATGGTTCCGATAATACCCATGCCGTTTTCCCTCT
This sequence comes from Pseudomonas maioricensis, assembly GCF_022790535.1. Lineage (GTDB taxonomy): Bacteria > Pseudomonadota > Gammaproteobacteria > Pseudomonadales > Pseudomonadaceae > Aquipseudomonas > Aquipseudomonas maioricensis. Next base: position 532,774 of record NZ_LOHG01000002.1, on the reverse strand, counting down.
CAAATAAGTGATATGCCGAAGCTTAGTCAGCCATCGGCATCACGCTATCAGAGAGGTGCGGGATTGGAATGGTTCAATGCATAAGACAGGCACAAAATCTGTAGGAGCTGCCGAAGGCTGCGAAAGGGGTATGTCTGACACCCCGCTTTCGCAGCCTTCGGCAGCTCCTACAAGGGCGTCCTGATCAGTTTTTGATCAACGCCTCAACCAGCTTCACCTGGCGATCCAGCGTCGCGCGATCAGCACTGCGCACGGTAGCGTGGCCGACTTTACGGCCCACTTTGAACGCTTTGCCGTAATGATGCAGATGGCAATCATCAATAGCGGTCACTTTATCCACAGCCGGCACTTCACCGATGAAGTTGAGCATCGCGCTCTCCCCCACTTTGGCTGTTGAGCCCAATGGCAAGCCCGCTACTGCCCGCAGGTGGTTTTCGAACTGGCTGCATTCGGCACCTTCGGTGGTCCAGTGCCCGGAGTTGTGCACGCGAGGGGCAATTTCGTTAGCTTTCAGGCCGCCATCGACTTCAAAGAACTCAAAGGCCAGCACGCCAACGTAGTCAAGTTGCTTGAGCACACGACCGGCGTAATCTTCAGCCAGCGCCTGCAGCGGGTGATCGGTGCTGGCAATGGAGATACGCAGGATGCCGTTGTCGTGGGTGTTATGCACCAGCGGGTAGAAACGGGTTTCACCGTCGCGAGCACGCACGGCGATGAGCGAGACCTCACCGGTAAACGGCACGAAGCCTTCCAGCAAACAGGCCACGCTGCCCAGCTCCGCGAAAGTACCTTCGACGTCAGCTGCGGTGCGCAGGACTTTCTGACCCTTGCCGTCATAACCCAGGGTGCGCGTTTTGAGTACCGCAGGCAGACCGATAGCAGCCACCGCGGCGTCCAGATCAGCCTGGGATTGAATGTCGGCGAACTCAGGCGTCGGAATGCCCAGATCCTTGAACATGCTTTTTTCGAACCAACGATCACGGGCAATGCGCAGCGCTTCGGCGCTCGGATAAACCGGCACGAACTGCGACAGGAACGCCACGGTTTCTGCAGGTACGCTTTCGAACTCGAAGGTCACCAGATCCACTTCATCAGCCAGCTGACGCAGGTGATCCTGATCGCCGTAATCGGCACGCAGATGTTCGCCCAATGCGGCTGCGCACGCGTCTGGCGCGGGGTCCAGAAAGGCGAAGTTCATCCCCAGCGGGGTTCCTGCCAGGGCCAACATGCGACCCAGTTGGCCGCCACCGATTACACCAATCTTCATTGCAAAACCTCAGGCGTCGCGCGGGTCTGGATTGTCCAGAACGCTGTCTGTCTGCTCAGTACGGAATTTCTTCAACACTGCGTGGAATTGTGGATGCTTGGCGCCCAGGATGCTGGCCGAAAGCAGCGCAGCGTTGATCGCACCGGCTTTGCCGATGGCCAAGGTCGCAACCGGAATACCGGCAGGCATCTGCACGATGGACAGCAACGAGTCGACGCCCGACAGCATGGAGGACTGGACCGGAACGCCCAGTACCGGCAGGTGAGTCTTGGCTGCACACATGCCCGGCAAGTGAGCAGCACCGCCAGCACCGGCGATGATCACTTCAATACCGCGTGCTTCAGCCTGTTCGGCATACTGGAACAGCAGATCCGGAGTGCGGTGCGCAGACACCACTTTCACTTCATACGGAATGCCGAGCTTTTCCAGCATATCGGCGGTGTGGCTAAGGGTGGACCAATCGGACTTGGAGCCCATGATCACGCCAACCAGTGCGCTCATCGTCGTGCCTCTCATCGGGCGCCCGCAGGCGCATCAAAAAACAAACAAGCCACGCGGGAGGACCGGCGTGGCTTGCTGTACGAATAATGACCGGTCGAGCCGGCCAAAGGCCGCGCAGTATACCCCAAAGAGAAGCGTTTAAAGCACCCCCCACGACCATCTGTCTTACAGGCTACTTGTGAGCTGTGAAGCACGTATTTACTGACTTGCGGGTCAAGCGCCATCGGGCGTGGCAGCACTCTCAAGCTTGCGCCACAACAACCGCACGTTGGCCTTGCGCACCAGCGCGCAGCGATACAGGCGGATCTCCAGTGGGATATGCCATTGTGAACCGCCGCATTCGACCAGTTCGCCACGGGCCAACTCGGCACGCACACTTAGCCGGGGTACCCAGGCGATGCCCAGACCTTCCAGTGCCATGCTCTTGAGACTGTCGGCCATGGCCGTTTCATAGACCGTGGTGAAACGCAGGTTTCGCTGGCGCAGCAACAAGTTCACCGAACGGCCCAGAAAGGCACCCGCGCTGTAGGCCAGAAGCGGCACGCTGCTGCCATCCTCCAGACTAAACAACGGCTGGCCGCTCTCGTCAGCCGCACAGACCGGTAGCATTTCGGTGTGGGCCAAATGCAGCGACGGGAAGATTTCCGGGTCCATTTGCAGCGCTGCATCCGGATCGTAGAAGGCCAGCATCAGGTCGCAGCCGCCTTCGCGCAAGGCATGCACCGCGTCGCCAACGTTCGTAGCAACCAGCCTTGTAGCGATGTTCAGACCTTCGTTGCGCAGTTGAGCGATCCAGCGCGGGAAGAAGCCCAGCGCCAGGGAGTGCGCCGCTGCAACCTGCATGACCTCGCCCTGCCCGCCTTCAAGATGATGCAAGTGACGCAGGACCTCCCCTAGTTGCTCGACAACGGTACGCGCCGTGACCAGAAAAAGCTGGCCAGCCGCCGTCAGTTCAATGGGCGTGCGCGAACGATTGACCAGCGTCAGCCCCAGCGCCGCTTCAAGGCTGCGAATACGCCGACTGAAAGCCGGTTGCGTCACAAAACGCTTCTCCGCCGCCTGGGAAAAACTGCGCGTAGAGGCCAGCGCACTGAAGTCTTCCAGCCATTTGCTTTCCAGATTCATGTTGTCCTCTTGTCTGCGACCGTATTTATCTGAATTGGAGTGAATTCTGTAGGAACTGCCCAGTCGCGAAGCTGACATTGGATCTGTAGGAGCGCACGAGCACCGCGAGGCCGCGATGGCGGTGTATCAGACAGGACGCAATCGCGGCCTCGCGGTGCTCGTGCGCTCCTACAAAAGAGTATTCCAAATCAGATAGTTGTAATTCGCTCACAAAGCCCCTGCTAACCGCTGGAAATGTATATACACGCCAGTAACACCTATCGCGTCACATCTGCATTATGCCGTTTCGGCATGGCCCAGTATGTAACAGCATTGGTCAAAAATCACCGTAGAGACCAGTATCGGCGGCGTTCCGGCATTGTCCGTGCCTTTCTTGAGACTATCTCTATCATGTCCTCGCCTGCATCATCGCGCACCGAAAAAGACCTGCTTGGTGTTCTCGAAGTACCTGCTGACGCGTATTACGGTATTCAGACGTTGCGAGCGGTGAACAATTTTCACCTTTCCGGCGTTCCGCTTTCCCACTACCCGAAGCTGGTCGTCGGCCTGGCGATGGTCAAACAGGCAGCCGCTGATGCAAACCATCAGTTGGGCCACCTCAATGCGGCCAAGCATGCAGCGATCAGCGAGGCCTGTGCTCGTCTGATTCGCGGTGATTTCCACGAACACTTCGTGGTGGACATGATTCAAGGCGGCGCTGGCACTTCAACCAACATGAATGCCAACGAAGTCATCGCCAACATTGCTCTGGAAGCCATGGGCTTTGAGAAAGGCGATTACAAACAGCTGCACCCGAATAACGATGTCAACATGGCGCAATCGACCAACGACGCCTACCCGACCGCTATTCGTCTGGGTCTGCTGCTGGGTCACGACGCTCTGCTGGCCAGCCTCGACAGCTTGATTCAAGCGTTCGCCGCCAAAGGCCAGGAATTCAACCACGTCCTGAAAATGGGCCGTACCCAGTTGCAGGACGCTGTGCCGATGACCCTCGGTCAGGAATTCCGCGCCTTCGCCACGACACTGACCGAAGACCTGAACCGTCTGCGCAGCCTGGCACCAGAACTGCTCACAGAAGTGAACCTGGGCGGTACCGCCATCGGCACCGGCATCAACGCCGACCCTGGCTATCAGAAACTTGCCGTTGACCGTCTGGCGATCATCAGCGGCCAACCACTGGTTCCGGCTGCCGACCTGATCGAAGCCACTTCCGACATGGGCGCCTTCGTGCTGTTCTCCGGCATGCTCAAGCGTACCGCCGTCAAACTGTCGAAGATCTGCAACGACCTGCGCCTGCTGTCCAGCGGCCCACGCACCGGGATCAACGAAATCAACCTGCCAGCGCGTCAGCCAGGCAGCTCGATCATGCCCGGCAAGGTCAACCCGGTTATCCCGGAAGCGGTCAACATGGTTGCCTTCGAAATCATCGGCAACGACCTGGCACTGACCATGGCAGCCGAAGGCGGTCAATTGCAGCTCAACGTGATGGAGCCGCTGATCGCTTACAAGATTTTCGATTCGATCCGCCTGCTGCAACGCGCCATGGACATGCTGCGCGAGCACTGCATCGTCGGCATCACCGCCAACGAAGCGCGCTGCCGCGAACTGGTCGAGCACTCCATCGGCCTGGTCACCGCACTGAACCCGTACATCGGTTATGAAAACGCCACCCGTATCGCCCGTATCGCGCTGGAAACCGGCCGAGGCGTACTGGAACTGGTTCGCGAAGAAGGCTTGCTGGACGACGCCATGCTCGACGACATCCTGCGACCGGAAAACATGATTGCCCCGCGTCTGGTCCCATTGAAGGCCTGATGCAAATGCTCGACAGCTACATGCTCACCAGGTGTTGAGGACCTAGACACTCCTCACCCCTTTTGGGGGTCCAGAGACGATTCTCTCCGGACCCTTTTTTTTACCTGCAAAACGCCCACTGCCAAAAACAACAAGGACGTATCGCTGCACAGGAAAGGAAAAGTATTGCAGACGCAAGACGAGCGCACCGGTATAGTGCGCGCCCCCTAAAAACAACAGCGAGGATTCTCCAATGCTTGAAGTCATTAACGACTTCCTTTCGGGCAAAGTGCTGATCGTACTGATCGTAGGGCTCGGCGGTTATTTCACGATTCGTTCGCGTTTCGTCCAGTTTCGCCACTTTTTCCACATGTTCGCTGTTTTCAGGGATAGTTTACGCAACAGCACCGGCCAGCTCAGTTCCTTCCAGGCATTGATGCTCAGCCTTGCCGGACGTGTCGGGGCTGGCAACATTGCTGGTGTCGGTATTGCCGTGACACTGGGTGGCCCGGGCGCGGTTTTCTGGATGTGGGTCACCGCACTGGTGGGCATGGCCAGCAGCTTCATCGAGTGTTCACTCGCTCAGCTGTACAAGCGCAAAGACTCCGAAGGCCAGTTCCGTGGCGGTCCGGCGTATTACATTCAGCATGGTCTGGGTAAACGCTGGTTGGGTATGGTCATGGCGGTGTTGCTGCTGGTGACCTTCGGTTTTGCCTTCAACGGCCTGCAATCCCATGCGGTAACCGACTCCCTCAAAGGCGCGTTCGGCATCGACACCATGACCACCGGCATCTGCCTGGTTGTGCTGCTGGGCCTTGCGTTCATCGGCGGGATCAAGCGTATTGCGGCGATTTCCGACCTTCTGGTGCCGGTGAAAACCCTGATCTATATCGCGGTGACCATCTACGTCATCGTCCTGCAGATCGACCACGTTCCAGCCATGCTGGCGACCATCGTCAAAAGCGCATTTGGTCTGGACCCGGTGTTTGGCGGCCTGATCGGCAGCGCAATCGTCATGGGCGTGAAACGCGGCGTGTTCGCTAACGAAGCCGGTCTGGGCAGTGCCCCGAACGTGGCCGCCGTTGCACAGGTTGAACACCCGATCTCACAAGGTGTGGTTCAGGCATTCAGCGTGTTCCTCGATACCTTCGTGATCTGCACCTGCACCGCGTTGCTGATCCTCCTCTCGGGTATCTACGACGTGGGTTACAGCGGCAACGGTATTGTTCTGGCACAGAACTCGCTGGCAGCCGTGGTCGGTGACTGGGGTCGTATCTTCATCAGCGTTGCTTTGGCGCTGTTCGTCTTCACCTCGATTCTCTACAACTACTACCTGGGCGAAAACAGCCTGCGTTTCCTGGTGGGCGAGAGCAAGAAAGCCATCGTCGGCTATCGGGTGTTCGTGCTGGTGCTGATCCTCTGGGGCGCCGTGGTTGATCTCAACACTGTGTTTGCCTTCGCCGACATCACCATGACGTTGCTGGCCTTCGTTAACTTGATCGCCCTGGCAATGTTGTTCAAAGTCGCCATGCGCATCCTGCGCGACTACGATGCGCAACGTAAGGCGGGTATCAAGACTCCAGTATTCGATTCGAGCCAATTCCCGGATCTGGACCTGGACCGCAACGCATGGCCTGCCAACCCAAGCCAGACACCGGTCAACCCGGTTAACGCCTCGGTAAAGCCTGCTACTCAAGCCTGATAGCGACTGACATACCGGAGAAGAACCATGACTCATGAACAGCCACAACCCGCTCAGCGAGTGATGGTTCTTTATACCGGCGGCACCATCGGCATGCAGGCCAGCGCCAACGGCCTGGCGCCCGCATCGGGTTTCGAGGCACGCATGGCCGGGCAACTGGCCGAATTGCCTGATCTGGTGGTGCCTCAGTGGCGCTTTCGCGAGATGGCACCGCTGATCGACAGCGCCAACATGACACCGGCTTACTGGCTGCGTCTGCGCGAAGCGGTCATCGACGCAGTTGATGTCGATGGCTGCGACGCGGTGTTGATCCTTCACGGCACTGACACACTGGCGTACAGCGCCGCAGCCATGAGCTTCCAGCTGCTAGGGCTTGCTGCTCCGGTGCTGTTTACCGGCTCAATGCTGCCTGCTGGCGTCCCGGACAGCGATGCGTGGGAAAACGTCAACGGCTCACTGGTCGCGCTGGGTAAAGGTCTGACGTCGGGCGTGCATTTGTACTTCCACGGCGAACTGCTGGCGCCGACCCGCTGCGCGAAAATCCGCAGCTTCGGTCGCCATCCGTTCGCAGCGCTGAACCGCGCCCACAGCGGCGAAACCCCTGCCGCGCATCCTGCGCAGCTGGATTATCGCCTGCCTAAAGTCGCGGCCAGTGTTGCCATCCTGCCGTTGTTCCCAGGTATAGGCGCAGCCCAGTTGAACGCCGTTATCGACAGCGGCATTCAGGGTCTGGTGCTTGAATGCTTCGGCAGTGGCACCGGCCCCAGCGATGATCCGGCTTTCCTGAGCAGCCTGGACCGCGCCCACCAGCAAGGCATTTGCGTCGTTGCAATCACGCAGTGCCATGAAGGCGGCGTCGAACTGGACGTCTACGAAGCGGGAAGCCGCCTGCGCGGTGCAGGCGTGCTGTCCGGTGGCGGCATGACGCGTGAAGCAACGCTGGGCAAGTTGCACCTATTGTTGGGTGCAGGCTTGCCACTGGCTGAAGTGCGGCGCCTGGTTGAAGTGGACCTGTGCGGGGAGCTGCGCTAAGCCGAAGCAGCTGTTGGATCACTGTCCTGTGGGAGCAGAGCTTGCTCGCGATAAGGACGCTGCGGTTTATCGAGAAAATCGCGCCGCACTTATCGCGAGCAAGCTCTGCTCCCACAGGTAATGTTCAGACTCGGTGCAGACGATCATCCGCTGCATAAATCGCGGTATGCAAACCACCCTGCTCATCACGCCATGCGCGGTACATGCCCGGCGTGTTGAAGCTCAATGCGGTCTCGCCAGTTGGTGATACTGCAATCACACCACCGTTGCCACCCATGGCTTTCAACTCACCTGACACGACTGTGTCGCAGGCCATGTTGAGCGTTTCGCCAGTCAGCAGAACGCGGGAAGCGATGTTGTGGGCCACCACGGTGCGAATGAAGTATTCGCCATGGCCTGTCGCAGAAATAGCTGCACTGCGGTCGTCTGCCCAAGTACCAGAACCAATCAATGGCGAATCGCCGATACGTCCGAAACGCTTGTTGGTGATCCCGCCAGTAGACGTCGCCGCTGCCACATGACCATGACGGTCCAGGGCCACCGCGCCCACGGTGCCGAACTTCTTGTCGACGCCGCCCGGCTCCAACGAAACGCTGTTGGGCTGTTGAAGCTGGGTTTGCCACTGACGGCGACGCAGGTCGGTGTCGTACCAGTCGTTGGCGACACGCTCCAGATTCTGTGTTTCCAGAAACGCATCAGCACCGACGCCCGCCAGCAAAACATGTTCGCTGTGCTCCAGCACGGCGCGGGCCGCCAGAATCGGGTTACGCACAAAATGAATCCCCGCCACGGCACCTGCCTCGCGGTTAGCGCCATGCATGATTGCAGCGTCCAGTTCGTGATCACCGGTGTGGGTGAATACGGCACCTTTACCGGCGTTGAACCACGGGCACTCTTCCAGTTCGATAACCGCTGCCTGCACTGCATCCAGGCTGCTACCGTCCTGTTCAAGCAACGTCAAACCCGCTTTGAGTGCACGCAGCAAGGCCTCATGAATGGCGGTTTCGTCTTCCGGCGTCAGCAAGCCTGGAGTCAGTACGCCCGCCCCACCGTGCAGAGCTATAGCAATAGGGTTGGCCATCACGCATGGACTCCATGGTCGAGGATCTGATTGAGGAAACGACGGGTGCGCTCGGATTCCGGCGCAGAGAAGAAACGATCCGGGGTCGCCTGCTCGACGATTTCACCCTGATCCATGAACACGACACGGTCAGCGACTTTACGGGCGAAGCCCATTTCGTGAGTGACGCAAATCATCGTCATGCCTTCCTGAGCCAGACCGGTCATGACTTCCAGAACTTCGGCAATCATCTCCGGGTCCAGCGCCGAGGTCGGCTCATCGAACAACATGACCTTGGGCTGCATGCACAACGCACGAGCAATCGCGATGCGCTGCTGCTGGCCGCCGGACAACTGCGATGGAAACTTGTTGGCGTGATCGCGCATGCGCACTTTGTCGAGCAGGGCCAGAGCACGCTCAATGGCCTCCTTCTCCGGCACGCCGAGGTTGGAAGTCTGCGGCAAAGTGCAGTTCTTCAGCACCGTGAGGTGCGGGAACAGGTTGAAATGCTGGAAGCACATGCCGACTTGTCGACGAATGCGCTCCAGGCGTTTCACGTTGCCATCCAGCACTTCGCCGAGCACTTCGATGGTGCCCTGCTGGTGCTGCTCCAGTTGATTGATGCAACGAATCAACGTGGATTTGCCGGACCCCGAAGGACCGCAAATCACCACTTTCTCGCCCGGTTTGACCGACAACGAGATGTCCCGCAGAACGTGGGATTGGCCATACCATTTGTTCAGTTGCTCGATACGCACGATAGGGGCTGCGTCAGCCTCGCGATGATCAGTCATGAGCGGTTCTGTTCCAGTTTCTTTTCAAGGTGCCGGGCATAGCGCGACAGTGCGAAGCAGACGACGAAGAAGTAGATCGCCAGGAAAATGTAGATCTCGTGGCCATAGCCCACCCATTCCGGCGCTGCGGCGGTGCTCATGGCGATACCGACGATGTCCAGCACGCCGACGATCATGACCAGCGTGGTTTCCTTGAACAGGCCGATAAATTGCGTCAGCAGCGGCGCAATCGACTGTCTCAGGACTTGTGGCAGGACAATCTGGCCCATGGTTTTCCAGTAGCCGAAACCCAGCGCCTGAGCTGCTTCGTATTGGCCCTTCGGCAGGTTCTGCAAACCACCACGCAGGGTCTCGGCCATGTATGCAGCGGTAAACAGGATCAGCACCAGTTGCACACGCAGCAGGATGTCGAACGCAGAACCCGGCGGCAGGAACAGCTGGATCATCAGCGAGGCCATGAACAGCAGCGAGATGACCGGCACAGAGCGCACCAGCTCGATGTACATCACGCTCAGGATGCGAATCACGGGCTTCTTCGAGCGCCGACCAAGGGCCAGCAAGATGCCAATCGGCAGCGCGAAGATCATGCCCACCGTGCCGAGAAATACAGTGACCATCATCCCGGCAAACTTGGTCGAAGAAATCTCCGGCAAGCCTGCGCCACCTTTGAGCAGCCACCACATGACCACCGGCAGCAGCGCCAGATAACCAATCAGCAGGCGGCGATCCAGACGCTTGAAAAACAGCAGCACAAAGGCGAACACCGCTAAAAACAGGGCCAGGTTGACCCGCCAGCGTTCGGCTTCTGGATAGAAGCCATACACGAACAGGTTCCAGCGCTGGGTGATCGGCAGCCAGCACGCGCCGTGCGGATTGCAGTCGGTGCGTGCAGTGCCGACGAACGTGGCATCGAACACTAGCCAGTTCAGCGCTGCCGGAATACACCACAACAGCAGCGCCAGTACGGCAACGGTGAGCAGGCCATGGCCGACGCTCGGGAACAGATGCTCGCGCGTCCACTCCCGGACTCGTACCGGCAATGGTTTAGTCGGCGGCAGGCGCGCAGGGGATGCTTGATTGATCATGTTCATCCTCAATGGCCTCGCTGACCGATGCGATGGTTGTAGATGTTCATCGCAATGGAAATCAGCAGGCTCATCACGCAGTACGTGCCCATGACCAGAGCGATGCACTCAATGGCCTGGCCGGTCTGGTTCAACGTGGTTCCGCCGGTCGACGAGACCATTTCCATGAAGCCGATGACCACGCCCAGGGAGGAGTTCTTGACGATGTTCAGATAGGTGTTGGTGACCTGCGGGATCATCGGATAGATCGCTTGCGGCACGATCAACTGACGCATGGTCGGCCCGTATTCGAAGCCCAGTGCCTTGGCGGCCTCGTATTGGCCGCGCTGTACCGACTGAATGGCGCCACGAACGATTTCGGCAATGTAACTGGCGCTGTAGAAGGACAACGCCAACCACAAGGCAAGCAGTTCCGGCACCAGCGCTACGCCACCGTTGAAGCCGAAGCCTTTGGCAACCGGGACTTCCCAGTGCCAGTGTGCGTCGCTCAGGGCATACACCAGCAGCGGCAACAGCACCGCGCCCGCCAATAGCAGCGGCCAGCGTCGAGGCGTAAAACTGCGCCATTTGGCCTTGGCATCACGAAAGCGACAGGCGATCAAACCGAGCAAAGCGCCCAACGCCATCAATGCCAGGCCCCAGCCCACCAGCGAGCCTTGCTCAGGCCATGGCAACATCAGACCGCTGTTGCTCAGATAAGCCACATCGAAAATCGAAACCGCCTGCCTTACGCCGGGTAACGCCAAGGCCAGGCCGTACCACCAGACCAGGTGAACCACCAGCGGCACGTTGCGCAGAAATTCGATGCTCGCGCCCGCCAGGCGGTTGATCAGCCAGTTTTCGGAAACCTTGCACAGCCCCAACCCCACGCCCACGACGGTGGCTGTCACAACGCTCATTACCGAGACCAGCAAGGTGTTGAGCAACCCCACCAGATACGCACGGCCGTAGCTGTCGTTGGGGGTGAAGTCGATCAGTTTGAAGCTGATGTCGTAACCGGCACGCTGTGACAGGAAGTCAAAACCGGAGGCGATATTCAGCGCCTTCAAATTGAGACTGGCGTTGTGCGCCAGCACGTAAAACACAGCTGCAACAATGGCCAGAACCAGGCCTTGCTGCAGCACGCTCAGCACTCGAGCGTTCTGCAAGCGTTGGGTCCACATGAAGATAATTCCGTTGGAGAGTGACGCGATCAGCGGATAGGTGGCGCGTACAGCAGCCCCTGATCTTTCCACGAGCGGTTAAGGCCACGGGGGAAGTTCAGAATGGTTTTTTCGCCGAGGTTACGGTCATAGATTTCAGCGTAATTGCCGACCTGCTTGATGGCGCGGAACGCCCAGTCGTTATCCATGCCGAACGCCTTGCCTACGGTGCCTTCAGTACCCAGCAAACGAGCCACGTCTGCCGAACCGCCTTTTTTAGCGCGCATTTCATCGACGTTGGCCGAGGTGATGCCGAATTCTTCAGCAGTCATCAGCGCATAGGCGGTCCAGGTCACGATGTTGCGCCACACGGTATCGCCTTGGGCAACGTAAGCACCCAACGGCTCCTTGGAGATCACTTCAGGCAGCAACGCATAGTCTTGCGGGTTGTTCATCACCGCACGACGCGAGGCCAGGCCCGACAAGTCATTGGAAATCGCGTTGCAACGACCGCTCTGGAAGGCAGCGAACAACTCAGGACTCTTCTCGATGATCACGGTCTTGTAAGTCAGGCCGCGCTGGCTGAAATAGTCGTCCAGATTCTGTTCCGACGTGGTGCCCGGTGACAGGCAAAAGGTTGCGCCGTCGAGGTCAGTCAGCTTCTCGATGCCATCTTTGGCGTGGGTCATGAAGCCCTGGCCGTCGTAAAACCAGACGGTGGTGAAATCCACACCGAGGCTGGCAACGCGGTCGGCCGTCCAGGAAGTCGCGCGCGACAGCACGTCGATTTCGCCGGAGGCCAGTGCAGTGAAACGGTTCTTGCCGGTGGTCGCGATGTACTCAACCTTGCTCGCGTCGCCCAACACAGCGGCTGCGACGCCACGGCAGAGGTCAACGTCCATGCCGGTCCATTGGCCCTTGTCATCAATCAGGGAAAAACCCGGTTTGTCACTGGCAACGCCACAACGCACAGCGCCGTGCGCCTTGACCTTTTCCAGTACACCGGCTTGCGCAGCCGCCGCACCCACCAGACCGATCAGCAACATTGAAGACTTGAGGAAAGTCTTAAGGCCATTCCGTTTTTGCATAGCATTGCCCCTTCTACGACAGATTTTTCTAGTTATGGATGAACCACGATGGATCGGCAGGTGGCGATTACCTGCACAATAGCCATACAAAACCCGCATGCGTTAGCGACTGTTGATCCACTATGCTGGTCGCGCTATCGAATTTTGGAATAACTATGGACATCGATTGGTACGAAGACTTTCTGGCCCTGGCCGATACGGGCAAGTTTACCGCCGCCGCCAGCATGCGCGGCTCATCTCAATCGGCCCTGAGCAGACGCATCCAGTTGCTCGAGACGCGCTTGGGCGCGACGCTGATAGATCGCAGCAAAAATCCCATCCGGCTCACGGCTGCCGGTGAGGCGCTGCTGCCCAATGCCTCGGAGCTGGTACGTCTGGCGCGAGACTGCGAGCAAAGCGTGAAGATCATTGACCGCCCCCTGACCTTTGCCTCGCTGCATACCCTGGGCTGCAATTTCTTTCCGGACTGGATCAGCCAGTTCTCCTCCGCCGAAACGCCGATGTTCACCCGCATCGATACGGGCTACCGCAGTACCGATGATTACTACATGGCGCTGATGTCCGGACGCTGCGATTTCATCCTGTTCTATCGCGATGCCCAGACCGAGCCCTACTCCCGGCAAAGCGAATTCGAAGAGCTGTCGCTGGGCCACGATGAACTCTACTGGGTCGCCACACCAGAAGTGGCGGCGCGCTGCGCTAACTCCGAAGCGCCCATCCCGTGGCTGACCTATGCACGCAGTGCGCAACTGCATGACCTTTCACACAAACAGGTCAAACGCCACCCACAACCACACCGCCTGCGCCGGGTGTTCGAAGCCACGGTATCGGAAGCCCTGAAGCCGATGGCCGCCGCCGGACACGGCGTGGCCTGCATGCCCCACACGATGGTTGCGCCGTTGATTGAACGTAAAGAGCTGGTGCGCCTGTATCCAGAAATGGAGTCCGATCACCTGGAAGTGATTCTGGTGCGCTGGCGGGGTAACAGGAATGCCGAGGCGGATGCGTTTTGGAGGCGGATTTCTTGAAGGGTTGCTTGGCGTGTATTCACCAATAGTCGGGCTTGTATGCCGGTTTTTTGTTTGTAGGTACCCGGGCGGGGAATTGGTGAGAAGCGAGTTCATACTTCGTAACTCGATGACGCATCCAGTGTGCATGCTGTTTTAGAGACCCTGGAATTGTCCTTTGCATGCCCTCCCGGTGGAGCAAAATCACTCCAAGATGAATTTCAGGGAAGTCTTCTCGCAGCGCTCGTAAAGCAGGAGTCAGATCAGTGTCTGCGGAGACCAGAACAATCTGCTGTATTCGCTCGTCAGGTAACAACGCACGCTGCAGAGCTGCCAGCCGATACATGCTGATCGCAATATTTACGTCCGTCTCCTTTTCTTCAAGCTTCCAGATTTCGATCTGGTCTGCTCTGGAGGCCGGTGTATTTTTATCGACGAAGCGCATGGCATTACGGGGTTCGAGTTGATGCCGACCAAAGAAGATCTCGACCCCTCGAACCTTCAATGCACGCAGGTAAGTGTCTTGAGCTTCCTTTGAAAGCCTTCCCCGGCTCGCCAGCGTTGGCATTACCCCGGTTGTGAAAAACTTTACGTTCTGAAGCGTATTTTCAGGATATTCAACCCGAATAATGTGGAACAGAAGAACGGGGAGATCTAGCCATTTGAATTCAGTGCCTGCAAGCAGGCCATAAAACAGGTTGTAGCCATCAACAAAGCAAGCGGTACGCAAAATTCAGTCCTTGGAAACGAAAAAACCGGCGCTAGGCCGGTTTCTTCACCCCAACGGCCAGCGAACTGAATCGCTGCGTACGGGGCTGAGTAGTGCGCCGATAATCGCATAAATACTGACTGTGTCAACGCTCACTTTAGCCCTTACAAAACGCTTCTACCGTGTATGACAAGGGGGCTTCCGTATACCTACCCGCCGGTCAGAAGAGGACCACAAAATACTCGGTCTGTAGGCTGCGGGGCAGCGATAGTGATATGTCTGATGCACTGCTATCGCTGCCTCGCGGTGCTCGTGAGCTCCTACAGGTTCTGCGTCAAAAACCTACTAAACCGTGCACTCTTCTTTCGCATCCCGAAGCATGGAGTCCAGGTTGCGCTCAATGTTTTCGCACAGCTTGGTCATCTGGATTTCATGTTCGCTGGCTTTGAACGGGCTTTGCAGGTCGGTGCCGATCTTTTCGATGGCCAGCAGCATGAAGCCGACGACGGTTGAAGCCAGCGGTGTAAACCACCCCAACGTTTCCACCAGACCAATGGGCAGGATCACGCAGAACAGGCTGATGAACAAACGCGGGAACGCCACGTAAGGGTAAGGCAGCGGTGTATTGGCGATACGCTCCATCCCACCCTGGCAGTTAGAGAGTTCCACCATTGTCGATTCGAGACGCGCCAGACGGATGCTGTCCAGACGGCCGGCCTTGTACTCTTTGGCCAACAGTGCAGCCGACGTATTAAGTATGTCGTTGGGGAAGTTGTTGGTTTCGTGCCTGCGTGCGTATTCCTCGCGGGTTATCAATGACTGTACTTCGTCGCCACAGGATTCACCCTTCAGATGCGCAGACAGGCATTTCACGAAGGCCACATGGCGACGCAGCAACACTGCTTTCACGGGATTCAGCTCGTCGTCATCCTCGACCAGTGTCAGGACCTGACGGGCGAAGCTGCGGGAGTTGTTAACCAGCGCACCCCACAAGGTGCGCGCTTCCCACCAACGGTTATAGGCGCTGGAGTTACGGAAACTGGTGAGAACAACAAGGGCCGACGCCAGCAACGTCAACGGCATGGAGGGCAGACTGATCTTGCGCTCCAGGAAGAGCATGAAGTCGGCTGTAACCACGATGTCCCACAGCAACAGCCAGAACAGTGACCAGCCCACGTAACCAATGGTTTTGATCAGAAATCGGTACTTGTCGATGATGGCTTGCTTCAAAACGATTACCTCATGGGCTACTGCGTAATACACGCCGCTCACCTGCTTCGAATGCCATTGAGGTATATGGTTCGCGACCGACCGCACAAAAGCTGAACCGTTTAATGTTCAGTTAAGGTTGGGCCGTAATGGCCATCGGACAGCCTCAAATTACAAGGAACAAACCGCCCTTGGCTGCGCTCCACACTTATCTGGATGTTCAGCAGCACGTCACTGAGGGTAAATTCAATGGGCTCGTCTTTTTCCAGCGAACAACGCACCGCACGCGACCAACTCTGTATCAACACCATTCGCACGCTGGCCATGGATGCCGTGCAGAAGGCCAACTCCGGCCACCCCGGCACGCCAATGGCGCTGGCCCCTGTGGGCTACACCGTCTGGAACCAGTTTCTGCGCTACCACCCTGAACATCCGGACTGGCCAAATCGCGACCGTTTCGTGCTGTCGGTCGGTCATGCCTCCATGTTGCTTTACTCGCTGCTGCATCTCGCAGGCGTGGTTGAAATTGATGAGCACGGCAAACCATCGGGTAAACCAGCGGTGAGCCTGGAGGACATCAAACAGTTTCGCCAGATGGACTCCAAAACCCCGGGCCACCCGGAATACCGCATGACCACCGGCGTGGAAACCACCACCGGTCCACTTGGCCAGGGCTGCGCCAATAGCGTCGGTATGGCGATGGCCGAGCGCTGGCTGGGTGAACGTTTCAATGCGCCGCAGCGCACGCTGTTCGATTACAACGTGTACGTGCTGTGCGGCGACGGCGACATGATGGAAGGCGTGACCGCCGAGGCGGCGTCCATGGCCGGACACCTGAAGCTTTCTAACCTGTGCTGGATCTACGACAACAACACCATCAGCATCGAAGGTCACACCGAGCTGGCTTTCAGCGAAGACGTGCAAACACGCTTTGAAGGCTATGGCTGGAACACTTTGCATGTGGCAGACGCCAATGACACCGAAGCGCTGGCACGCGCCATCGAAGTGTTCAAACGCACCGATGACGCGCCGACCCTGATCGTGGTCGACAGCGTGATCGGCTATGGCTCGCCAAACAAACACAACACCGCAGCGGCGCACGGTGAGCCGCTGGGTGACGATGAAATCAAGCTGACCAAGAAGGCCTATGGCTGGGATGAAAACTCCAGCTTCCTTGTTCCTGATGACGCACGTACCTGGCTCCGCGACGCCTTGATCGAGCGCAACGCCAGCGATTATGAATCCTGGCAAAGCGCGCTCAATACGCTTGAAGAACAACAAGTCGATCTGGCCGATGAGCTACGACGCATGCGTTCCGGCGAAATGCCCGATCAGTGGCAGGCCGATTTGCAGGCATTCGAGGCCGACGAAAAAGGCATCGCATCCCGCGCTTCTGGCGGCAAGGTTCTCAATGCCTTTGCAGCGAAGATTCCGTGGTTGCTGGGCGGATCGGCTGACTTGTCACCTTCGACCAAAACCAACCTGACGTTCGACGGGGCCGGGAGTTTTTCCGCCGAAAATTACAGCGGCCGCAACTTGCACTTCGGTATTCGCGAACACGCCATGGGCTCGATTGCCAACGGCATGGCGCTGTCGTACGTGCGGCCGTACACCTCGACGTTTCTGGTGTTCAGCGATTACATGAAGCCGCCGATTCGCTTGGCATCGATCATGGAGTTGCCGGTGATCTTCGTCTTCACCCACGATTCCATTGGCGTTGGCGAAGACGGCCCGACTCACCAGCCTATCGAGCAATTGACCCAGCTTCGCGCAACACCCGGCTTGCTGACACTGCGCCCCGGCGACGCGAATGAAACCGCACAGGCCTGGAAAATCGCCTTGGCTCAAACCAGTCGCCCGTCTTGCATTGTGCTGTCTCGCCAACCGCTGCCCACGCTGGACCGCACGCAATACGCGTCGGCAGAAGGACTGGTGAAAGGCGCGTATGTACTAGCCGATGCAAAAGACGGCGAGCCTGAGGTGATTCTGATCGCTACGGGCAGTGAAGTGGGTTTGGTCGTGGAGGCTTTCGAGCAATTGAAAGCGCAAGGCGTTGCAGCTCGCGTGGTCTCAATGCCGAGCTGGGAGTTGTTTGAAGATCAGGACCAGGCTTATCGCGACAGCGTCTTCCCGCCCTCTGTCATCGCCAGGGTCGCGGTGGAACAGGCAGGGCCGCTGGGTTGGGATCGGTATGTGGGCCAAACCGGCGCCAAGGTGATGATGAATACCTTCGGCGCCTCGGCTCCCATCGACAAACTGCAGGCCAAGTTTGGGTTTACGGTGGAGAACATTGTGAAGCTGGCGAAGGAGCAGATGAAACACTGAGTCTTATGGAGCGACCGAGGTGGCGATACACCTTGCCCGGTCGCTCCAACAGGGTCATTAGCAACCGCTCAACGCAACCTGCGGTTTCTCGCCCGGAAAGAAAAACGGGCGGAATTTCACACCCGCCACGTTGCCGATGTACGCCGCCACCAGCCACAACCAGCCATGCAGGCTGCCGGATGCGATACCGCTGAAGTACGCGCCGATATTGCAGCCGTATGCCAGACGCGAACCGTAACCCAGCAGCAAACCACCAATCACCGCCGCAACGATGGAGCGAGCCGGGATTTTCAGGTTCGGCGCGAATTTTCCTGCCAGACCAGCTGCCAGTAACGCACCGATCATGATGCCGATGTCCATCACGCTGGTAATGTCTTCCCACACGGGTGCCGCCAAAGCCTTGGCATTGGCTGGCATCTGCCAGAACGCCCAACTGCCCACATCAACACCCAGAGAACCCGCGACTTTGGCGCCCCACAAGGCAAAGGCCGAGGTGATGCCCCAGGGGCGACCTGCCAGCGCAAGGGTTGCGTAGTTGAGCAGCGCCAGACCAATCGCGCCCCACACCAGCGGCCATGGGCCGTGCAGGAACCGGCGCAAGCCCACGTGTTCGCTGGTCACTGCTAATTCCAGTTGGCCGTGACGACGCTTTTCCAGACGCACAGTGACGAATGCAATAACAGCGAACACCGCCAGGCTCAGCACCAACGCCGGTATCACGCCAAAGCTTTTAACGATGGACGTTGCAGGAAACGATGGCAGCGCAAACCACCAGTCAACGTGATGCGTCGCGATCAACGAACCGAGGATGAAGAACAGCAGGGTCACCAGCATTCGTGCGTTACCGCCGCCCGCAGTGAACAGGGTCCCGGATGCACAGCCGCCACCCAGTTGCATGCCGATGCCGAAGATGAAAGCACCAAACACCACCGAAACACCTGCTGGCGCAACCAGCCCGTTTACGGGCTGACCGAACAACGTGCCTGCACCCAGCGCCGGGAAGAACAGCACCACCGCGATAGCGAGCATGATCATCTGCGCACGCAAGCCCGCGCCACGCCGCTCACGAATGAACACGCGCCATGCAGAGGTGAAGCCGAAAGCTGCGTGGTAAAGCGTCAGACCCAATGCCGCGCCAACGATCAGCAGAAGCACCTGACGCACACCCACGCTGCTCAGCAGAAACATCGCGATGAACAGCAACAGAAAAGTAGCAATGAGCGGCGCACCGGGCTTGCGAGCCGGTGCCGCAGCAAGAGAAGTACTCATGAGAAGTCTCGGTTTTAAAGGGGTAATGGCGGCGAGTATATCGCGCACAAGCTTTCGTGATCCTGCCGAACTATCGGCAAACAGGTTCAGCCCGTCGAACCGGATTCATTCCGGAAGGTGGTATTCCAGACGACGCAAACGCTGTGAATGTACCGGCCTCTTCGCGAATAAATTCGCTCCCACAGGCTATGTGCTGACCTCGGTCAATCCCGCCAGACCTGTTTCAGCCTTTCCAGCGCTGCCACGATGTCCACCTCCGGGACCGCTGCAAAGCCCAACACCAGCCCTGCCCTCTTATCCACTGGCTCGCTGGATTCCGGCAGCCAATAACTGCTTAAAGGGCTGATTTCTACGTCGACGCTATTGGCTTTTTCAATCAGTTCAGTTTCCCGCGCCAGGTTGTCTACCCTCACCGCGACATGCAGTCCGGCGACGACTTTGGGCATTGCCCCACAGCCCGGGATATCGTCGGGCCAATGGCTCAACAAGGTATTGCGACGGCTCAATGCCGCACGGCGCATCCTGCGTATGTGGCGCTGAAAATGCCCCGCAGCGATGAACTCGGCCATCACCGCCTGAGTGCTGACTTCAGAGTGGCGCATATCCACAGCACGACGCCGACTGAACGGTTCAACCAGACCTGCAGGCAGCACCAGATACCCCAGGCGCAATCCGGGATAGGCAATCTTGCCGAAGGTACCGACGTATAAAACCCGACCACTGCGGTCCAGCGCCGCCAACGGTGCCAGGGGCGCACCGCTGTAGCGGTACTCGCCGTCGTAGTCATCCTCGACAACCCAACCTCGTGTTTTCTCGGCCCAGGCAAGCAACTCCAAACGCCGGGCGAGGCTCATGACCACACCCGTCGGGTATTGATGCGAAGGGGTTACATAAGCAAGT
Source organism: Pseudomonas maioricensis (assembly GCF_022790535.1). Taxonomy (GTDB): domain Bacteria; phylum Pseudomonadota; class Gammaproteobacteria; order Pseudomonadales; family Pseudomonadaceae; genus Aquipseudomonas; species Aquipseudomonas maioricensis. Next base: position 512,765 of record NZ_LOHG01000002.1, on the reverse strand, counting down.
TTGCAGGGATGTCGCTCAAGCTCGTGGCAACACAAGCCTTCCTCATCAACAGCAATGCCGTGCAATTTCGCACCCGCTACCGCGAAGGCATGCCCTGCCGCACGGTATCCCGGATTTTCGATAGCAACACCGTCGCCCTCCTCCAACAGCAACTGTGCACAAAGACTTATCGCCTGCTGCGCGCCACTGGTGATTACTATTTGCTCAACGGCGCATTGCAAGCCTCGCGAGGTGCGCAGATAGACCGCGATCAATTCACGCAAAAGTGGATAACCTGCGGCCTCGCCATAACCGAGCAAAGCCAGATCAGGCTTACGCCAAAACGCTGAATAAAGCCTGCCCCACGTCGCAAAAGGGAACAGATCGAACGCGGGCACACCGACGCGAAACGCCCGAGGCGCACCTGACAGCGGAGGATTCAAGTAATGGCGCGCAAGCCGCTCGACAGCCGGACTGTGGATAACTTCAACACCGATATTTTCGGCTGATAATGGTGATTTTGTGGATAAACCTGTTGATAAGCCTGTTGGTAACCCTGTGGACACTTTTGTGGATAGTTTTTTACCAAGGATTGCAGAGCCGGATAACAGCGCGACATAAGTACCGTCGCCGATTCGTCCTTGGGTAAAGCCTTCTGCATACAGCTGGTCGTAAGCGCGCATCACGCTATTGCGGGAAATGCCCAGGGATTGAGCCAGATCCCGGCTGGCTGGCAAACGAGTCCCGCTACTCAAGCGCCCGTCGAGAATACGCACGCGCATGGCTTCGTAAAGTTGACGGCTCAGACCTTTGCGACGATCAAGCTCGATACCCGTCAGGCTGTAGGGAAAGGATGGCGGCTGGGACATGAATTGGCCCTATCAAATTGGCGAATAATGGCTCTTACAACAAGCCAATAGCCTGCCTACGATTCAGGCATCGGCCAAGAGATATTTCCATGTACACACCAAGCGCCTTCACAGACAACGAACTCGTCAGCCTGCACAGCCTGATTGAGCAGACGCGGCTGGCAATTCTCGTTACTCATGACGAGCAAGGCCTGCAGGCCAGCCATTTGCCGTTGCTATTGCGCAGCGATGAGGGCGCACAAGGCACGCTTTATGGTCATCTGGCCAAGGCCAATCCTCAGTGGCGCGCACTGCAACAGGGGGCAGAAGCCTTGGTGATCTTCCCGAGCGTGGACGCTTACGTCAGCCCCTCGTTTTATCCATCCAAGGCAGAGCACGGCAAGGTCGTGCCTACCTGGAATTACGTGACCGTTCACGCCTATGGCTGCGCGCAGGTCTTCAGTGATCCGAAGCGCCTGCTCGAAGTCGTCAGCGGTCTGACTGCCAAACACGAAACTGGACGCGACACCCCTTGGGCGGTGACCGACGCGCCAGCGGATTACATCGAGAAGATGCTCGGCGCCATCGTCGGCTTTTCGCTGCCTATCGAGCGCCTGGAGGGCAAACGCAAACTCAGCCAGAACCGATCAGCGGCCGACATTGCAGGTGTGCGTGACGGACTGGCGGCCAGCGCGGATTCCAAAGATCAGGAACTGGCTCGCCAGATGAGCTGAAACTGTTTTTGACGCAAACCAGGATTTGTAGGCTCACGAGCACCGCGAGTTCCTACAGATAAGCATTTAATTCAGTTAATTATTCCGACAGGAGACCGCCATGACCGATATTCAGATTCGTCCCGTCACCGAACAGGATCACGCGGCATGGCTGCCGCTGTGGCTGGCCTACCTGACGTTCTACAAAACCGTGCTGCCCGACACCGTTATCGCCAGCACATGGCAGCGTTTTCTCGATCCCGCTGAGCCCACCAATGCGGCCTTGGCCTGGCAAGACGGCAAAGCAGTGGGCATGGTCCACTTCATCTATCATCGCTCCAACTGGAGCATCGCCAACGCTTGTTACCTTCAGGATCTGCTGGTTACGCCGGAACAACGCGGGACTGGCGTGGGGCGCCTGTTGATAGAACACGTTTACACCACGGCCAAAGCCAATGATTGCGACAAGGTTCACTGGTTGACTCACGAAACCAACGCCACCGCGATCCAGCTATACGAGCGAATTGCTGAGCGCCCTGGCTATATTCAATTTCGAAAAATGATCTAGGAAGCTTGTCCATGTCGAACCCTGTACCCGATTGGCAACCAGCGAAACTCCCGGACACCAGAACGCTGGAAGGACGTTTTATCCGTCTGGAAAAACTCAGTGTCGCGCGTCATGGCGACGGTTTATGGGCCGCCCTGCAGGGGCCTGACTCGGATCCCAAACTTTGGGATTATCTGCCTTACGGGCCATTCCTGGAGCGCAGCGTGTTCGACACCTGGCTAGCAGGTCACGAAGCCAATACCGACCCGTGGTTCTACGCGATCGTCGATCAGGTAACCGGCGTGATAGAGGGTTGCCTGAGCCTGATGTCGATCGTCGCAGCCCAAGGCCGAATCGAAATTGGTCACGTGACCTTCGGCGGCCAGATGCAACGCACACCAAAAGGAACCGAGGCGATATACCTGCTGGCTAAAGAAGCCTTCGCTTTGGGCTACCGTCGCCTGGAGTGGAAATGCAACGCCGACAACGCCCGCTCCAAGCGCGCAGCTGACCGGTTCGGCTTCAGTTATGAGGGCACCTTTCGGCAACACATGGTGGTCAAAGGCGTAAACCGTAACACCGCCTGGTATTCAATCATCGACAGCGAATGGCCTGAACTGCAAAAGGCCTTTGAGGGATGGTTGGCTGAAGAGAACTTCGAGGATGGCCAGCAGATAAAAGGCCTGGAAGCGTTTCGTAAGATTTAAACAGGCCTGCCGCATCCCACCGATCTGCAGGAGCGAACGCGCGCGAGACGGTTGCTCAAACATCCTGTCTCCCGAACAGGTTCGCTCCCACAGGATCTTCGCCATTCAGTAGGACCGGCTTTAGCCGGGAGGATGTAAGGACATTCGCTAGACCTCCCTCGGCAGAAATCCCCCTCCCGGCTGAAGCCGGTCCTACAAGATCAAGATCACGCTTGCAGGCCACATAGAATCTCCCACAAGTCTAAAATCGAACAATTCGCTACATATCAGCAAGTTAAGTTTTTTGCGCTTCCCGGCGCAGAGACTATGGTTCAGTGCATGCCACCTTGGCATGCACCCATTAACCGGCAATAAACAACAAGGATGTTGTGAAATGAATCCCGAAATCCCGGCCCTCCAGGATATAAGCATCAAAGCAGCGCCAGTTAATCCATGGCGTGTACCCGCTCCTGTTTTACACAGCGGCAAATACGGCAGCGTCATCATCGACCGTGGCGAGTTGCAGAAAGCCGTGGCAGGTAGCAAAAACTATTATCTGTTCTCGGACACCGTTGTAGGCGCCCAATCCCTGATCATCGTTGGCACTCCACTGCAGATCATGGAGTTTTTGCTTTCCCGTGAGACACATGGCATCGAGAGCCAGATCAAATCCCTGCCAGACATTTACATGGGCATCGCGCCGTTCAAAGCCAAGGAGCGCTTCAGCGGAATTTTCCCGATAGGGGATACGCTGGTCGAGGTAGTAAAGTATTTCGCCAACGTCATTCCTGTGCCGGACTGGGTGGTGCTCGCAGCGAGCCCGACCACTTTGAATGATATGAGGAAATCGCTCGTTGGCTTGAACGATGTCCAGAAACAAAAAGGCCAGCTCCTGTACGTGAAGTTCAGCTACCTCAAAGAAGACGGCATGGAGAAGATCGCGTCGCAAAGCATCAGCTTCAAGCAAGTGGCCGAGGCGATTCAGAAGCGCTACAAAAAGCCATAAAAGAGAAAGCGTAAGACAAGTGGTGAGAGGTCGTTAGCTGATCTGCCGATGACGCCTCACCACTCCCATCTGCAAACCGAATGGCCGGAACACCGCATTCAAAGACTTGAGGGTCGGATTACCTTCACCCTGCTCGATCTGAATCAACGTCCGTACCGAGATTTTGCACATCCTGGCGTACTGGCTTTGATGCAGCCTCGCGCCTTCAACCCGCAGCCGCTTGACCGCTTCGCCCATCTCAAGGCTTCCGTCAGCGATACCCTGCTGAACGCTCTCGATCAGCAGCGCGCGAGCGTCAATGGATAAGGTCATTGCAGCCCCCAAGTGGTCAACCGCTGTTCGAGTTTGCCCAGAGCGATGGCTGGATGGTTGAACGTCACGTCCGGCAGACCGCTGTCGCGCAATATGTCCGGCAGGGCTCTTAGCTGCCGGGCGTCCTGACGCAAGCGCTCGAAAGCCTGCTGTGGATCAAGAATATCTGCCAATGCATCACAGGCCGCACGCCAATTGACGACACCTGCTCGCTCGATGGATTTCGACCATTTGGTTGTACGAGTGATGCCCTCGGAATCCATGACCATAGGTGCGAGATCGTAAATTGGTGCCAGTCGGTAACCGTGTCTGGCGCGGATGATCGCTGTATTTCGACCATGATTATCCGAGTTGCCAAGGATCTGGTTAATCAAGTCACGGCGCAGGTATTCCGCCACCAGATCAGGTATTTCTGCCTCCTGCCCGGCTTGCGACCAAAGGCCGCTCAAGAGTGTGATGACTTCCAGATGATCCATGCGGCTACCTGGCAATGTCACTCCGGCCAGCGAATATATCGACTCTACTGCCAATCGCTCGACACCTTGCACTGTGATGCGACGATCAAAGCGTTTCATCCACAGGCTCGGTTTGTTCGCCTCCTCCAGTGCCATATCCTCTGTCGCCACGGTATCGATACCCAACTGCTGCAGCGCTTTGTAATACAAGTATTCGCTGCGCAGTATTTCCTGATCGTTTTTCAGAGCCTGATTACGGGCAAGCTTGATGAACCAGTGCCCCCGAGCCTGTTCATCAGCCAGCACCGCATCGGGATACAGCAAGCCGTCGACGCCTTGCGTCATCAACAACTTCGGCGCTTCGCCCCCCGCACCAGTAGCCCCACCAATGGCAGCACCCTGTTCGTAGGCGTACTCGAGAAAGTGCTGGTCACGGGTGACGACATCCGAACGCATAAAGCCCATGGCCTCGCCCTCTTCCAGAACCGCTACTGACTCCTTGATACGCAAATTGCCAATGGGAGCAGGCGTGCTGCGCCCAAGCAGATACAAGTCATCACTCAAACCTTCCGGTTTTTGTCGACCGAGCTGGGTAATGAGGAAGCGCTTGGCTGCTCCCGAAGGAGCAATGTCATGCACGAAAGCCGGGGCCTCGCGCAACGAGAAGGTTTCAAAATCCACTGGCAGGCGTGCGCTTACGCCTTGGGATAAAGAGTTCGGGTATGCGTCCACGACATAGTCCGACTTGTAGGCGAAGCGACATGGACCGAGAAACCCTTTTGAGGGATCGTCGAACGAAAGGGTCATGGCATCCTTCCAGATGTCATCGCCATAAATCTGAACGGTGAGGTTATACATGGGTCGCCTGCAATTTATTGCACCTACCAGACAGTAAAAGTGCATATATCTGCACTATAGTGCATTTATTGACTTATGTCCGAGACAAAAAGTGCAATTTAATGCAGTTATGAGCTTTGAATTAAAAAAAGGGGAGCCACGAAGGCCCCCTGAGGAAATCTTGAAATTCAATGCTTGGCAATACAGCCTTGTAGGAGCGAACTTATTCGCGAAGAGGCCGGTACACCCGAAACATAGGCGGCGTTTTCACTACAGTATTCGCGGATAAATCTGCTCCCACATGAGCCCCGCGGCAGGTTCTGAACCGTGTCTGATCAGCCCTCGATCTCCACCAATATCTCGCCCGGATTAACCCGGTCGCCCTTGGCCACATGAATGGCGACGACCTTGCCAGCGATTGCAGCCTGGACTTCGGTTTCCATCTTCATGGCTTCGGTAATCAATACGGCCTGACCGGCTTTGACCATGTCACCTTCCTTGACCAGGACATCGACGATGTTGCCGGGCATGGTGGTGCTGACGTGGCCCGGACCACTGGCCTGAGTGCGCTTGCTTGCGCCGCCGCTGACAAACTCATTGAGCGGCTCGAACACCACTTCTTCCGGCATGCCATCGATGGACAGATAGAAGTGACGCTTGCCTTCCGACTTCACGCCCACCCCGGTGATATCGACCCGGTAGCTTTCACCGTGAACGTCGATAACGAATTCGGTTGGCACGCCCTCACCACTGGCTTTGCTTACACCACCCGCTTCCGGGATAGGCAACAACTCTTCAGGTTTGAGGGCGCCAGCAGCACGCTCTTCGAGGAACTTGCGGCCAATGTCCGGAAACATTGCATAAGTCAGCACGTCTTCTTCGCTTTGGGCCAAGGCGCCAATTTCGCCACGCAGCTTGGTCATCTCCGGCTTGAGCAGATCTGCCGGTCGCACGTCGATCAGCTCTTCATTGCCGATCGCCTGACGACGCAGCTTTTCATCCACCTGACCCGGCGCCTTGCCGTAGCCACCCTGCAGATAAAGCTTCACTTCATTGGTGATGGTCTTGTAGCGCTCACCCGCCAGGACATTGAAGAACGCCTGCGTACCAACGATTTGCGAAGTCGGTGTCACCAGCGGCGGGTAACCCAAGTCTTTGCGCACCCGTGGAATTTCGGCCAGCACTTCGCCCATGCGGTTTAGCGCGCCCTGTTCCTTGAGTTGGTTGGCGAGGTTGGAAATCATCCCGCCCGGCACCTGATTGACCTGCACACGGGTATCGACCGCTGTGAATTCGCTCTCGAACTGATGATATTTCTTACGGACAGCGTAGAAATACAGCCCGATTTCCTGCAACAGCTCCAGGTTCAGACCGGTGTCGAATTCGCTGCCTTTGAGCGCGGCAACCATGGACTCTGTGCCCGGATGGCTAGTGCCCCACGCGAAGCTGGAGATGGCGGTATCGATGTGATCGGCGCCGTTCTCGATCGCTTTGAGCTGACACATCGCGGCCAGGCCAGCCGTATCGTGAGAGTGGATAAACACCGGCAACGACTGTTCGGCCTTGAGCGCTTTGACCAGTTCGCCCGTGGCGTAGGGCGTCAGCAAACCCGCCATGTCTTTGATCGCTACCGAATCACAGCCCATGGACTCCATCTGGTTGGCCTGAGCGACAAAGGCGTCGATGGTATGCACCGGACTCGTCGTGTAGGCGATGGTGCCCTGAGCATGTTTGCCAGCGGCTTTCACCGCCTCAATGGCGACGCGCAGGTTACGCACATCGTTCATGGCATCGAAGATACGGAACACATCAATGCCATTGACCGCAGCCTTGGCGACGAAGGCTTTGACCACGTCGTCGCTGTAATGGCGATAGCCCAACAGGTTCTGCCCACGCAGCAACATTTGCAGGCGCGTGTTGGGCAACGCGGCACGCAGTTGGCGCAAGCGCTCCCACGGGTCTTCTTTCAGAAAGCGCACACACGCATCAAACGTCGCGCCGCCCCAGCACTCCAGCGACCAGTAGCCGACTTTGTCGAGCTTGTCGCAGATGGGCAGCATGTCTTCGGTGCGCATGCGAGTGGCCAGCAGCGACTGGTGGGCGTCACGCAGGATGGTGTCAGTTACGAAGATTTTCTTAGACATTTGGATCTCCTCATAGCGACAAGCTGCAAGCTACAAGCGGCAAGTAAGAGCAGATCTGCTTTTGCTTGAAGCTTGCGGCTTGGAGCTTACCGCTGCTTATTCATAAGCCTGCGTGGGCGGCGATGGCGGCAGCGATGGCCAGGGCCAGCTCTTCGGGTTTGCGCTTGATCGAGTAGTTGGTCAGTTCTGGATGGCTTTCCACGAAGCTGGTATTGAATTGACCGCTACGGAATTCCGGGTTACGCAGAATTTCCTGGTAATACGCCGCAGTGGTTTTCACCCCTTGCAGACGCATGTCATCCAGTGCGCGCAAACCACGGTCCATCGCTTCCTCCCAGGTCAGCGCCCAGACAATCAACTTCAGGCACATGGAGTCGTAATACGGCGGGATGGTATAGCCCGTGTAAATCGCCGTATCGGTACGCACACCGGGACCGCCGGGCGCGTAATAACGAGTGATCTTGCCGAAGCTCGGTAGGAAGTTGTTCTTCGGATCCTCAGCATTGATCCGGAACTGCAGGGCGAAACCACGATGGATGATGTCTTCCTGCTTGACCGAAAGCGGCAGGCCGGACGCGATCCGAATCTGTTCGCGGACGATATCGATACCGGTGATTTCCTCGGTGATGGTGTGCTCCACCTGCACCCGAGTGTTCATCTCCATGAAGTACACCTCGCCCTCGGCGAGCAGGAACTCCACGGTGCCGGCGTTCTCGTAACCCACTGCCTTTGCCGCGCGTACAGAAAGATCACCAATGTAAGCACGCTGTTCCGGAGTCAACTGCGGGCTTGGAGCGATTTCGATCAGTTTCTGGTTGCGGCGCTGAATCGAGCAGTCACGCTCAAACAGGTGCACGACATTGCCGAAGCTGTCGCCCAGAATCTGCGCTTCAATATGCTTGGGATTGACGATGCACTTTTCGAGGAAAACCTCTGCCGAGCCAAATGCTTTGGTCGCTTCGGAAATCACTCGCGGAAACGCTTGCTCCAATTCTTCACGGCTGTTGCAACGGCGGATACCCCGACCGCCGCCACCCGAAGTGGCTTTGAGCATCACCGGGTAACCGATGCGGTCCCCTTCGAGCAGCGCCTCAGTTATGTCGGCAACGTTGCCTTCGGTACCCGGCGTCACCGGCACACCGGCCTTGATCATGCTGCGGCGCGCTTCAGTCTTGTCCCCCATACGGCGGATGACTTCAGCTGAAGGGCCAATGAATTTAATGCCACGTTCGGCGCATATCTCAGCCAGCTCGGCATTTTCCGAAAGGAAACCGTAACCTGGATGCAAAGCATCGCAACCGGTCTCCACCGCAAGATTGACCAGCTTGCGCGGGTTCAGATAGCCCGCAAGAGGCTCGGCGCCAATGCTATGGGCTTCGTCCGCCCGCTTGACGTGTAACGCATGACGGTCGGCGTCGGAAAAGATTGCCACCGAACGGATGCCCATCTCGGCGCAAGCACGCACGATCCGGACAGCGATCTCACCGCGGTTGGCGATCAGGATTTTTGTTATCACGAGTATTTCCTCGACCGTAGAACCGGCTTTGTAACTGCACCGGTTTGTAACAGGGCGTGTGGTTGATTGCCGCAGGAACACCCTATGCCCGTTCAGGGATTAACAAAAATGAGTAAAAGTTGGGTTGTGTATAAGTAAAGACTTATAGTTGGCCTTTCAGCGATTGAGCGGATCTTCAAAAAATGCGTAAGTCATTGATGCGTATGACATTGCGTCAATTACGCATTTTCAACGAAGTGTGTGATTTGCGTTCATACAGCCGTGCGGCGGATGAAATGGCCCTGACTCAGCCCGCCGTCAGCTTGCAGATTCGTCAACTTGAAGAGCTTGTAGGTCAGCCGCTCTTTGAATACGTCGGTAAAAAGCTGTACCTGACGGAGGCGGCCGAAGCGCTGCAGGCGGCCAGCCGCGATATCTTCGGGCGCCTGGAAAGCCTGGATATGCAGCTCACTGACATGCAGGGTTCATTGCAAGGGCAGTTGAAGCTGGCCGTCGAATCAAGCTGCAAATACTTCATCCCACATCTCTTTGCAGCGTTCAAACGTAACTACCCGGAGGTGGTCCTCAACCTGACGGTGGTCAATCGTGCTCAGGTGATCAGAAGGCTGTCGGATAACCGCGATGATCTGGTCGTAATGTCCATGGTGCCGCAAGACATGGGCCTGGAGTTTCTGCCGTTTCTCAACAATCCGATTGTAGCCGTCGCCCCGCCTGACCACCCGCTGAGTGATGGACGTGCGTTAGTCCTCAAGGACCTGGAACCCTATCCGTTGCTGATTCGGGAAAATGGCTCGGGGACTCGCAAGGCCTGCGAGGAGTTCTTTAAAGACAAGCGCGTGCACTTCACCACGACCATAGAGATGTCGGCTCACGAAGCGCAGCGAGAAAGCGTACTCGCCGGGTTGGGCATCGCCATGCTGACACGGCACGCAGTAAGTCTGGAACTCGCCACCGGCATGCTCAAGGAGTTGCCAGTGGCGGAGTTGCCGCTGTATCGCAGTTGGTGCGTGGTGCAGGCCAAGGATCGACGCCTCTCACCGGTGGCGCACGCCTTCCTGGCGTTCATTCGCACCGAACGGGCGCAGATCAGCCAGCTAATGGAGCGTTTCGACGGGCGTCTTCCAAAGGTTTAGCAGCCTGCCAGAAGCGTTCTGAAACGCTCTCCTCGAAGTCACACAGCTCTTGATTGAGCCGACGTGCTTCGGAATAGCTTTCTATCGCCCGACGAAATCCCATACGTCGCTGATCTTCTTGCTGACGACGGGTTTTGACGGTGCTGCTCTGTTGCGAGTCATCGTAGTGCCGAGGCATATCCTGTCTCCCAGTGCGTTGCGGGAGTACAGAATGCCCGGAGGGCATGACGATCTGACGGCGAATGCGTGACAGGATGGTTAAGGTCAACACATGCCACACCAGAAACATGACGTATCAACCGATATATTTATGTAGCGCAGCCCACCAACAAACTCTTGAGATAGTAGCCCTGCAGGAAGCAAATCAACTATTAGCAAGGAGCTAAACAATGGGCATTCAACACAAAGACTGGCATGCACAAGACGACAAAATGCCAGGCGTTAATACCTTGAAGGTATCTGGCATCGTGTCGCTGCCTTACCGCCTTAAGGCGGTTTTGGTTCGCAGTGCATCCCCCGTTGCTGGCAACCATCTAGGTCTGGATCTGATGGTCGAAACCAGAAACGACAACATCACCCTCCCGGTAGAGAGGGATGAATCGGCACTGTTCGACACCCCGGTTAATTACACGCAACCAAGCGGAGCAACCATTACCGGAGTGAGCATCTTTTACAAAGGCGCGCTGCTGGTAAATATCGATGAAGTGCAAATCACTCATTGATAGCACGCACCAGCATCAAAGTTGTGGGCTGCTGCCAGCTACCGGAAAGGTCGCTGGCAGCAGTTTTTGCTTGAAAATACCGAGGATCAATCCTCGTGGGATTTGATCGATTTGGGCGAAAGACGAAGGCTGCGCAAGCTGCGCTTTACGCTCTTGAGATGGTTGACCAGGCTAGGCCCGCGCGCCATGGCAACACCCATTGCCAACACGTCAATGACCACCAGATGCGCAATACGCGAGGTTAGTGGCGTGTAGATTTCAGTGTCTTCGTGCACATCGATAGCCAGATTGACTGAAGACAGCTCAGCCAAAGGCGTCTGACTTGGACACAACGTGATCAACGTCGCACCGGTTTCACGCACCAGGTTCGCGGTTATCAGCAGATCCTTGGAGCGCCCGGACTGAGAAATACACACCGCAACGTCGGTCGGCGTCAACGTAACGGCCGACATGGCTTGCATATGCGGATCAGAATAGGCCGCTGCACTGAGCAACAACCGGAAGAACTTATGCTGAGCATCAGCGGCGACTGCACCCGAAGCGCCAAACCCGTAAAACTCGACCCGCTTCGCCGCCGCCATGGCCGTCACAGCCAACTGCAGGGCATGGGGATCGAGGTTTTCCCGCACTTCCATCAAGGTGTGCAACGTGGTGTCGAAAATCTTCAGGCTGTAATCCGCGACCGAATCATCCTCGTGGATCGCGAACTGGCCAAAGCTGGCTCCAGCCGCAAGGCTCTGTGCCAGTTTGAGCTTCAGATCCTGAAAGCCGGTGCAACCAATGGCACGGCAGAAGCGCACGATGGTCGGTTCGCTGATACCGACGCTATGCGCCAGATCGGCCATGGAACTGTGCATCACAGCCGCAGGGTCAAGCAGCACGTGGTCGGCGACTTTCAGCTCCGACTTGCGTAACAGATGGCGTGACTGGGCAATGTGTTGCAGCAGATTCAAAGGGGCAGACTCGGCAAAGGTGCATGGGACGGGATGTAGCTTTCTTGTAGTTATACTACATGACCTGCGGGACGCCCAGTTAAACGAACCCGCTCAGGTAAACAGGAACGATTTGGGGAGAAGTCAGGCAATGAAATAGGACCTTTCCCACATCAATGCCAGATCTGGCTCGCGTTTTCCCTCAGAACTTCAGCCAGAACCTCTGCCTCAATCGGCCGACTGATCAAATACCCCTGCACCTCATCGCAACCATTGCTGCGCAGGAAGTCCAGCTGCGTCTGAGTTTCCACACCTTCCGCGACCACTTTCAAACCCAGGCTATGCGCCATGGCGATAATGGCGCGGGTAATTGCGGCGTCTTCGGTGCCCTCGCCCAACCCGCGAATGAACGCCTGATCGATTTTCACGTAGTCCACGGGGAAGCGTTTGAGGTAGCTCAAGGACGAGTAACCCGTGCCAAAATCGTCAATGGCCAGCTTCACCCCCAATTCCCGTAACTGTTGGAAAGTGGTGATGATGTGCTCGACATTGTCGAGCAATTGGCTTTCGGTCAGCTCCAGCTCCAGCCAGTGAGGCGCCAGTCCGGTTTCCTCCAGTACTTGCCGCACCAGGCTGACCAGTTTGCCCTGACGTAACTGATGCACCGACAGATTGACTGATACCCGAATGGGCTCAAGCCCTTGGCGCTGCCATTCACATGCCTGGCGGCAGGCTTCGCGCAGGACAATCTCGCCAATGGAAACAATCAGGCCAGTCTCTTCAGCCAGGCTGATGAAGTCTCCAGGCGGCACCATGCCGCGCTCCGGGTGACGCCAGCGCACGAGGGCCTCCGCAGCATCGAGACGTCCTGTCGCCAATGACAGCTTGGGTTGGTAGAAAACCTCCAACTGTCGGCCTTCAATCGCCCGACGCAGTTGAATCTCCAGTTGCAGACGCTCAAGGGTGCTGGCTTGCAGGCTTTCGGTGAAGAACTGGAAGTTGTTACCGCCCAGGTGCTTGGCGTGCTGCATCGCGATGTTGGCCTGATTGACCAACGCCGAAATTTCCCGCGCCGAATCCGGCAACAGGCTGATACCGACTGACGCACTGACAACCAGTTCATGGCCCGCTACGGAGATGGGCGTTCTCAGCTTGGCCAGCAGGCGCGTGGTGACGCGGGTCAGACTGGACAGACTGCCGTACGAGTCGAACAGCACCGCAAATTCATCGCCAGACAATCTGGCAATGGTGTCCGCTTCCGGCAAGGTACTGCCCAGACGACGCGAGACCTGTTTAAGCAACTGGTCGGCAACTTCATGACCGAGGCTGTCATTGAGTAGTTTGAACCGGTCCAGATTGATGTGCAGCAGCGCCAGGCTCCTGCCGCCTTGCCGCACCCGTTGATTGGCTTCGTGCAGGCGTTCCTTGAACAGCGACCGATTGGCGAGCCCGGTCAGCTCATCGTAATGAGTCAGATAGCGCATGCGCTCTTCGGACTGCCTACGCGCAGACAGATCGGCAAAGAAGCCAACGATATGGCTCATATTGCCAGCAATATCCCGCACCACGCTCAAATGCAGCCACTGTGGGTACAGCTCGCCATTCTTGCGGGTTTCTACCAACTCGCCTTCCCAGCATCCGGTTTGCTCAAGTGCCTGATGAATGACTTGAAAGTGTCGTCGCGCATCGCGGCTGCTCGCGATATCGGTCACTTTACGTCCGACCATATCCTCTTGTTCATAGCCGGTCACTCGGCTGAAAGCCTGATTAACCGCGAGAATGTTGTAGTCCGGATCGAAGATGACGATGCCTTCACTGGCCGCCTCGAATACGGTCGCCGCCAGCCGGGGCGGGCTTTTACTCAGGGCAAGATTGGCTTCCTCCAGCTCCTGAGTGCGCTGTACCACCCGAGTCTCCAACTCGGCCTGAGCTTCAAGCAGACTACGTTCGGCTTTTCGACGGTGCTCTATTTCCCGGGCAAGCTCAGTATTGAGTTGCTCGCTCTGAGCCTGAGCCTGCTGCAAAAAATCGATCAGCGCCTGATTCTGAAAGCGCCTGATCAGCCCTCGATGAATCAGACGGTTAACCTGCCAGGCGACAACGCTCAAGGCCAGTAACAGGATCAACCCCAACCATCCCCAGCCCCGCAAAGGAACATCCCCGCCCCAGAATGAATAGATAATGGGAGGCAAGAGACACGCCAGGGTGAACGTGAGAAATGCGGTAATGCTCACCGCGTAGGCGACACTCGCGGAGAGCGTCGCTACGCCGATCAGGCCAAATACCCAGGCTTGCTGCTGAAAGTTCTCGACAGGCACCAACACGAGTGCCGCGCTGGCCAGCGTCAGTCCGCTGGCACAGGTGCCCAACAGAAATGTCTGCCCCCAGATCGGTAGCGCACGGCGCTCGGCGGATGCAGAGCGAAAGGCGGCGACCTGAAATATCCGCAAACCTACCAATGCGGCAAGCCAGCCGAGCCAGACGCCCACCAGCAGATAACGCTCCGGCCCCCACAACAGCCAGGCGCAGACCAAACCATTGATCAACATGAACAGTGTGGGCAGCAACGAGCCTTGATACAGCATGCGCGTGCGCTCGACCGCCAACTGGCTGGCGTACTGCTTGCGGATATTGCGCCGGTCTACCCGAGAGGTAGCTGTAGCGCTAAAACTTGAAGTCATGGCGGTTTCTTATAATGGTGTGGCCTTGAACGTGCAGGGAGCATACACAAGCGCCACCAGAGACCAAACGTCTCCCCTCATATTAAATGGCAGTTCGCCACTTGGCTCATTGTGCTCGTCTAATTCGGACATCCGGTCAGTACGGATGATTGCCTGCCGATCGTCGCCGAGCGCACTTTTGTCGATTCGGGCAAAGCATGGTTTGCCCGGTTTCGCTCGGCACCCTAGAATGCGTCGATGCGCGATGATCTCTCCCTTCTGCTTAACTCCCTCAACGATGCCCAACGTCAGGCCGTAGCTGCCTCCGTGGGTCGTCAGTTGGTTCTGGCCGGCGCTGGTTCCGGCAAAACCCGTGTGCTGGTGCATCGCATCGCCTGGTTGATCCAGGTCGAGCAAGCCTCGCCGCACTCGATCCTGTCGGTGACCTTCACCAACAAGGCGGCAGCAGAAATGCGCCACCGGATCGAACAGCTGATGGGTATTAACCCGGCAGGCATGTGGGTCGGCACGTTTCACGGCCTTGCGCACCGCTTGTTGCGCGCGCACTGGCAGGAAGCCAATCTGGCGCAGACCTTCCAGATCCTGGACAGCGACGACCAGGCCCGCTTGGTCAAACGCGTGATCCGCGAGCTCGGGCTGGACGAACAGCGCTGGCCCGTCAAACAAGCCCAGTGGTTTATCAACGGCCAGAAAGACGAAGGCCTGCGTCCCAAGCATATTCAAGCCAGCGGTGATCTGTTCCTGACCACCATGAAGTCGATCTACGAAGCCTACGAAGTCGCCTGTCAGCGCGCCGGGGTGATCGACTTCTCCGAGCTGCTGCTGCGCGCGCTCGACCTGTGGCGCGACAATCCTGGCCTCCTCGCCCATTACCAGCGACGCTTCCGGCATGTACTGGTCGACGAATTCCAGGACACCAACGCCGTGCAATACGCCTGGCTGCGCTTGCTGGCGCAGGGCGGCGACAGCCTGATGGTAGTTGGCGATGACGACCAGTCTATTTATGGCTGGCGCGGCGCGAAGATCGAAAACATCCACCAGTATTCTTCTGACTTCCCGGACACCGAAGTCATACGTCTGGAACAGAACTACCGCTCCACCGCCAGTATCCTCAAGGCCGCCAACGGGCTGATCATCAATAACAGCGGCCGTATGGGCAAAGAGCTGTGGACTGATGTCGGCGATGGAGAGCTGATCAATCTGTACGCAGCCTTCAACGAACACGACGAAGCCCGCTATGTCGTGGAAACCATCGAAAGTGCCCTCAAGACTGGGCTGGCACGTAGCGAAATCGCCATTCTGTATCGCTCCAACGCCCAATCACGGGTGCTTGAAGAAGCATTACTGCGTGAACGGATTCCCTACCGTATTTATGGCGGCCAACGCTTCTTCGAACGTATGGAAATCAAGAACGCCATGGCTTACCTGCGTTTGCTGGAAGGCCGAGGCAATGATGCAGCACTTGAGCGGGTTATCAACGTTCCGGCCCGCGGCATTGGCGAGAAAACCGTCGAAGCGATACGTCAGCACGCTCGTCATGCCGACGTATCGATGTGGGAAGCCACTCGCCAATTGATCGCTAACAAAGGCCTGACCGGCCGTGCAGCAGGCGCGCTGAATGGTTTTGTCGAACTGATCGAAAACCTCGCCGCCAAGGTTATGGAAATGCCGCTGCACTTGATGACACAGACCGTCATCGAGCAGTCCGGGCTGATCAATTACCACAAGGAAGAGAAAGGCGAAAAAGGCCAGGCCCGGGTAGAAAACCTTGAGGAACTGGTCAGCGCCGCGCGCAACTTCGAAAACAGCGAAGAAGACGCGGAGCTGACGCCACTGGCTGCTTTCCTGGGTCACGCTTCGCTTGAGGCTGGAGATACTCAGGCCGAGGAGCACGAAGACAGCATTCAGTTGATGACCTTGCACAGCGCCAAGGGCCTGGAATTCCCTTACGTGTTCCTGGTGGGCATGGAAGAAGGTCTGTTCCCGCACAAGATGAGCCTGGAGGAACCTGGACGTCTCGAAGAAGAACGGCGTCTGGCCTACGTGGGCATTACTCGCGCCATGCAGCAACTGGTAATGACCTATGCGGAAACTCGTCGCCTGTACGGCAGCGAGACCTACAACAAGGTGTCTCGTTTCGTACGTGAAATCCCGCCGCTGCTGATTCAGGAAGTACGCTTGTCCAATAGCGTTAGCCGTCCATTCGGTGGCACGCAAAAGGTCAGCACCAGCAACCTGTTCAACGGCACCGGGATTCCGGAAACCTCTTTCAGCCTCGGCCAGCGTGTGCAGCATGCGGTATTTGGTGAGGGCGTGATCCTCAACTTCGAAGGCGCAGGCGCGCAGGCAAGAGTGCAGGTCAACTTCGCAGAAGGCAGCAAGTGGCTGATGATGGGCTACGCGAAGCTGGAAGCTATTTAGACTGTTGACTCGGTGTCTGAATGGAAATACTTCCTGTGGGAGCTGGGCTTGCCCGCGATAAGGTCAACGCGGTTTCATGTGAATCGTATCCAGCCTTATCGCGGGCAAGCCCAGCTCCCACAGACAGCAGCAATGCAGCAGCAGATTGAATCCGCCCCCGGTCACCTCCATATAGATGACACTGTCCGGCGATCTGTCCTACAGAACTTTAACCAAGGCCCTACGGACCAACCTACACAGGGTCTTGGGCAATTACGCAAAAGCCGGAAACACTTGGCCGCTAGCCAGACACATATGCCCTATGCAATATGGCGCGCGTGCAATCCACAAAACGGGAATACCCTTATGCAACGTTTTCTAAGCATCGCTATGGCGCTGTGCATCGGGCTCACCATGAGCTTTGAAGCCAACGCTGCGCGTTTCGGTGGCGGCAAGAGCATGGGCTCGGCGCCAAGTCACCAGTCGCGCCAAGCCACTCCGACCACTCCAGCTGCAGCGCCAACCGCTGCTGGTCGCCCTGCTGCTAGCGGTGCTTCCCGCTGGCTCGGCCCATTGGCCGGTATCGCTGCCGGCGGCCTGCTCGCTTCCATGTTCATGGGCGACGGCTTCCAGGGGATGCAAATCTTCGACATCCTGATCATGGCGGTTATTGCCTTCCTGATCTTCCGCTTCATCGCGGCTCGTCGTCGTAAGCAACAAGGCGAGCAAATGGCTACTGCTGCTGGTCCGATGACCTATCAGCGTGAAGCCGCTCAACAGCCTGCCCAGAACTCGATTTTCGGTGGTTCGGGTGCAGCATCGGCAGCCGCTCCGGTGATCAACGCTCCGGCCTGGTTCAACGAAACGCGCTTCCTTGAAGCCGCTCGCAGCCACTTCCAGTCGCTGCAGCAGCACTGGGACGCGAACGAGATGGACAAGATCGAAGAGTTCGTGACCCCGCAAATGCTGCAGTTCCTGAAGAAAGAGCGTGCAGATCTGGGCGACGCGTTCCAGTCGACTTACATCGACAACCTGACCGTGCAACTGGACGGCCTGGATGATCGCGCTGACAAGACCATCGCTACGCTGACCTTCAGCGGTGTTTCCAAATCTTCGCGCTTTGACCAAGGCGAAGTGTTCAGCGAAAGCTGGAACATGGAACGCCCACAAGGCGAGAATCAGCCTTGGCTGGTTGCTGGTATCCGCCAGAACGGCTGATCCAGACAGCTTCACGCATCAGCAGAACCCCGGACTTGTCCGGGGTTTTTGTTTATCCGTTGGGATAGTTATTTTGAGAAAGGCTTTAAGCTACTGTATAAACCGCGCCATCAAGTCAGAGGAGCCAGGCCGTGGAAGAAGTCATTGAACAATTACGCGAAGCGAATGAACCTGTTCCGGTTCCGCTGGAGCTGCCCGACGAGGACCAACTCGTTGAGGTCGAAGAACAGCTGTTCATCAATATCCCCTTCGTCTTCAAGGAATTTCTCCTGACGGTAAGCGACGTGGTGTACGGCAGCCTGGAGCCGGTTACGGTTACCGACCCCGGATCGCATACTTATCTGCCTGAGGTCGCGGCCTCTGCCTGGGATATTGGCGTGCCACGCGAGCTGATCCCGATCTGTCAGGACGGTGAAGACTACTACTGTGTTGAAGAAGACGGCACGGTGGTGTTGTGGTCCGGCGAAGAAGAGCTGGTCACCGAAGAAAGCTGGGAATCGGTCTGGCACTGGGCGCGGGACGTCTGGCTGGAAAGCTGAGCCGCATTACCTGATCTGTAGGAGCTGCCGAAGGCTGCGAATAGCGGTGTGTCAGGCAAACCGCTATCGGCGCCGTCGTAACCTCCGACAACTCCTACAGTACCCAGTTATCAGGCTTCAACCGGGCCGCTAGTGCCCATTCGACTCCTGGTTATTGCCCAGCGTCTCCAGCAACGCGATCTGCATACGCGTATGTACTCTGATGAACCAGCGCCATGCTACTGCCGCGACAATGGCGGCGATCACGGCGATCAGAATCAGCAGTTCGTTGGTCGGCAGAATGCTCGCGGACAGCGCCGCGAGCATCACGAAGATCACCAGTAAAGACAGCAGAGGAATCACCTCTGCGATCACCTTGCGCACTCGCGCCGTATGCCGGCCGGCCATTTCCGGCTTGACGCCCATTTCCGCCAGCAACATCGACAACGCCTTGAGCTTGCGATAAGCCGCGATCAGGAATGGTAACGAGAGCAACAACGCAGCCCCGCAAATCCAGGCTTTCTGCTGACCTACGTCGCTGACCCAGTCACTGATGTACACGCCGATACGCTCGGCGAAATAGCCGCCACAGAAGAATATGGCCACGACCAAAGCCAGATTGACCCCGACCTGCAACAGAATCCGCCGGATCATCGACGCCAGCAGCGCACCCTCACCTTGCGGCTGGATGCTGCGTAGCCACTCACCGTACATGCCAAACACACGCGCTACGCGGCGAGGCATGATGTTCGCCAACTGGTTCGAGAGCGGGTCAGCACCGCGAATCAGATAAGGCGTCAGCAAGGTAGTGATCGCTGAAACGGCGACCGCTACCGGGTAGAGGAAGTCACTGGTGACCTGCAAGGTCATGCCCAGCGCCGCGATGATGAAAGAAAACTCGCCAATCTGTGACAGGCCCATGCCCACCCGCAGCGAAGTCTTTCCGTCGTTACCGGCGAGAAATGCGCCAAGCCCACAGGAGAGCATCTTGCCGAGGACAACGGCGACGGTGATCACCGCAATCGGCCAAGCGTATTGCACAAGGATAGCGGGATCAATCATCAAGCCAATAGCCACGAAGAAGATAGCGCTGAACATGTCACGAATAGGCTCGATCAGGCGCTCAATTTTCAGCAATTGGCGCGACTCGGCCATGATCGCGCCGATCAGGAACGCACCCAGCACCATGCTGTATTCCAGCTTGACCACCAGCAGGCAGAACCCGAAACACAGACCGAGCACGGTGATCAGCAGCATTTCATTGCTTTCGAACTTCGCCACGTAGGCCAGCAAACGCGGGACCAGCAAAATCCCGATGACCAATGCCACGATCATGAACAGCGAGAGCTTGCCGACAGTTGAAAACACCTCCCCCGAACTGACCGACCCGCTGACTGCGATCCCGGACAGCAACGCGATAATGCCGATCCCCAGAATGTCCTCAACAATAAGCACGCCGAAAATCAACTGCGCGAAGGGCTGATTCTTCATTTTCAGATCGTTGAGGGCCTTGACGATGATGGTCGTCGAAGAAATCGCCAGGATCGCGCCAAGGAACAGCGAATCCATGGTGCTCCAGCCAAAGTACTGACCGATCTCATACCCGATCCATATCATCAGGGTGATTTCGAGAAACGCCGCGATAAAGGCTGTAGCGCCTACCTTGAACAGCTTTCGCAGGCTGAACTCCAGCCCGAGGCAAAACATCAGGAAGATAACCCCCAGCTCGGCGAGGGTTTTGATGGTGTCTTCGTCGTGGATCAGCCCGAATGGCGGTGTATGCGGGCCGATGATAAAACCGGCGACGATGTAGCCCAGCACCACAGGCTGTTTGAGGCGATGAAAGAGGATGGTCACGACGCCAGCCACCAGCATGATCACTGCCAAATCCTGAATAAAGCTGATGGCATGCATGGGTCCGGCTCCTTATGAAACGCATTGCTGCTGGCCGAATCCCCGAAAAGCGACGGAGAATTCAGCTACTGCACTGCAAAAATCTGATTAATTTGTAAGAAATTGCCCGATCCACGGGCTTTCGCAGGTTAACACTGCACATTCATTGATAAAGCCGGTGCAATATATGGAAACAGATCGGGTGAGCGCGTGACGGCTTCCAGCCAGCAAGCGTCCCGATAACTGCCACACAACGCTTGAATCCGTAAGCACCGCCATAAGGTGCAATTTCTGAACCGCCTTGATCGTGAGTACGCTATGGAACCCGGAAACGCCCAGCTGTCGATGACTGTATTGATGACCCCGGACATGGCCAACTTTTCTGGCAACGTACACGGCGGCACCCTTCTGAAGTACCTCGATGAAGTTGCCTACGCCTGTGCAAGCCGCTACGCAGGCCGTTACGTCGTAACCCTGTCGGTGGATCAGGTGATTTTCCGCGAGCCCATTCATGTCGGTGAGCTGGTGACCTTCCTCGCGTCGGTGAACTACACCGGCAACACTTCAATGGAAGTGGGCATCAAGGTCGTCACGGAAAACATCCGCGAGCGCTCGGTGCGTCACACCAACAGTTGTTTCTTCACCATGGTCGCTGTGGATGACCAGCGCAAACCGGCCAGCGTACCGCCACTGGAACCAGAGAGCCCGGATGGCAAACGCCGCTACATTCAGGCTCAACAGCGTCGGCAGATCCGCCAGGAGCTGGAAAAGCGTTATCAGGAAATCAAGGACGAGACGCTCTAAGGCGAGGCTCAACCCCGGTATATCAGGCAATACAGACTATAAATTGGAATGCTATTCCTTGTGGGAGCCGGGCTTGCCCGCGATATATGAGACGCAGATATAAGATACACCGCGTGATCGTTTAGCGCCGGCAAGCCCAGCTCCCACAGGGAACCGGGCTGACCACACTCTACAACCGCACCGCCTCAAACCTTACGCGAGGATGAGCCGTGCGGTCCTGGGCGCGGACCAGTTCCAACTCGTAGCTGCCGCACGCCTGAGTCTCCAGTAGCACTTCGTGCACCGCCGATGCGGCGAACTCAAAAGCTGCAACCAGCTCATCCCCAAGCAGCACGCGAGCCAGGAATAAACCGGACGTCAGGTCGCCAACACCCACTGGCTGACGCGGAAAGGCCAGTAGCGGGCGACGCAAGTGCCAGTTGCCATCGGCAGTCACCAGCAGCATTTCAAAGCCGTCAGCGGGCTTGCCGGGGTAATCCACATGCTTGACCACAACGGCTTTGGGCCCGCGGGCCAACAAAGCGCGAGCCATGGCGACGCAATCAGCCAAAGAATCCGGTTTACGGCCGGAAAAACTATCCAGCTCCAACTGGTTCGGGCACATGAAATCTGCCACTGCTGCGGCTTCTTGCAGAAGAAAATCGCTGACCTCGGGAGGCACGATGCACCCCTTCTCAGGATGCCCCATCACGGGATCACACAAGTACAACGCGTTAGGGTTAGCGGCCTTGATGCGCGCCACACCCGTCAGAATCGCCCGCCCCTGAGCAGCACTCCCCAAATAACCGGAGAGCACAGCGTCGCAATTGCCCAATTCACCGATAGCAGCAATGCCCTCAATGAGCGCCGGAATCTGTTGCGGAGGCAAAACATCGCCAGCCCATTGCCCGTATTGCGTGTGGTTGGAGAACTGCACGGTGTTCAGCGGCCAGACATTCACCCCGATCCGTTGCATCGGAAACACCGCAGCGCTGTTGCCTGCATGGCCGAAAACCACATGGGACTGAATGGCGAGCAAATGGGGTGTACGTTTCATCAAGGTTTCCTGAACACGATGCAAATGCAGTAGTGAGAAATTTAAGTCGCGCAGTATGGCTGCAAATCCCCCGACACAGTTAAGCTGGTGGCACTTTGTTGGAGCGCTTTTTCATGCTGACCTTGGGAAACATGTTCGTCCTGATGTTTTTGGCCACCGGCGCTGCATGGCTGTGGCACGCTCATGGTCTGCGCGAGCGTGCGCTGGAGCGCGTCAAACAGCACTGCGCGAAGCTCGACGTAGAGCTGCTGGATGGCAACGTGGCGTTACGCAAACTGACGTTCGCCCGCGACTCACAGGGCCGTAAACGCCTGGCCCGCGTGTACAACTTCGAATTTACCGTGACCGGTGAACAACGCCACCCTGGCACCATTACGATGTTTGGCGCGCACAGTGCCCAGATTGAACTGGCGCCCTACCCGTTCGAAATGAAAACGCCACCGCCCAGTGCGGAAATCATCCAGTTGAGCCAATGGCGGCAGGAACACAACAAGTGGAAGCAGTAGATCACGCGCGGCTTGTGGAGAAGTTGTTCTAGAGCAGACAAGCAGCCAGTTCAGCCTGCAGGCTGGCTTCATCCTGTGGCTGCGAGAAGATCAATTCCAGCCGCGAATCCCGTCGCCACTCGCTGACTTGCCACTGCACGGTATCCCCCGCGACGGCATTACCTGAAACCCAGTTTTTCTCGCTGTGGATAACCAGTTTGGCGCGAAGCCAGCTCATCCCCTGCAACCAGGTTTGCAATCGGCCCAGATCAAAGCGCTGGCTGGGATGCCAACGCCATCCAATGCTCCACCCTTCTTGCTGACGCTGACTGAGACAAATGGGTTGAGCTGGATCTGCCCATACTGCCGGAAGCTGCGCCAGACTCTTGGGCAAAGAAAGGTTATCCACAGCTGATTTATCCACAAGCAACTCGGGTGTTGAAGTCATACCCGGCAATTCAGCCAGCAGCAACTTGCCCTGCTCCGTCCATATCATCTTGCCAACAGGCAATCGCTCAGTAATCCGCTGACGTGCCGCAGTATCCAAATCCGCTGATTTGTTAAGCACCCATAACCCGGCGCTATTCAGCGCCGATTGTTGGCTAGGTGGCAGTGGATTCCCGGCAGCCAATGCCGCCGCATCCAATACCATGACGCTGGGCTGAACCGTAAGCACACCCAGCCAGGGCGCTTGCTGCAACTGCTCGATCAACTGCGCGGGATGACCGAGGCCGGACGGCTCGATCAATAATCGATGGGGTCTGGACTTGCGCAGCAGCCGGCCCAGGCCGATTTGAAAGGGCGCTCCGTTAACGCAACAGAGGCAACCGCCAGCCACTTCGCCAAGTGCGATACCATCGTCGGCCGTGGTCAGCAGCGCAGCATCCAGGCCGATCTGACCGAACTCATTGATGAGAATCGCCCAGCGCTCATCTGCTGGTTTCTGCGCCAATAGATGTTGGATGAGGCTGGTCTTGCCTGCCCCCAAAGGTCCGCCGATGACGTGGGTCGGAATGTTCTGCAGCATGGTGGTCGCTTATGACGAAGGCGTTTAAAGCCAGAATAGAGATGTTTCTGGGGATGATACTGGTAGCGAGTGCAGGAAACGCATGGGCCGAGGCATGTCTGGTACATAGTCAGGCCGAACGGTTGGACGTGAAAGTCTGCCAGGCCAACCGCAACATCCCGCCCAAACTGTTTCATGACGGCTTCTGCCAACCGCAGCTGGCAGGGCAAAAAACCGATGTGACATTTCTAGAGCAGTGTCCCACCGGTGCCTTTGGCATTTGCAGCAACGCGCAAGTCGCCAATATGCCTTATCGCGAAGATATTCACTATTACGGCGTGGCCAGCGACGCGGCGTACCTGAAGCCGTTTTGCGAGGGGCAGAGTCAGGGCAAGTGGTTGGTGCCGTAAGTGGCTGAAACTACATTACCTGTGGGAGCAGAGCTTGCTCGCGATGAGGCTGAACACGGTTCGCTTTAAATCGAGTCCAGCCTTATCGCGAGCAAGCTCTGCTCCCACAAAAATCAGATCTCATGGTCATGCCAAAGATGCTTCTAAGCCAACCAATCCAGGGTCAGTAACAAACGTCGCTCATCACGCTGCAACTGCGGCGAACGATGCACCAGGCCCTGGCCTTCGTTACCCACCCAGCGCTCGCCCTTGAGCAGCGCCACGTCACCACCGTTGATCTGCCTGATCTTCAGCGCGTCCCGGGGTTCGGCCTGAGGGTTGCCCAACTGGCTGCGATCAATGGCGCCCTCTCTCAACCACTGGCTGCCGATGCCTGCGTAAGTGGTGATCAAGCGGACCGGTACATGGTCGACGTGGAAGCGCGGGCACATGGCTTTATCCAGAACCCGAAGTCGAACCCCTATGCGCTTGGCGCCCAACAGGCAGGCGTAAGCGCTGATCAGCCATGACACGTCGGCGATGAAACCTTCATAGCCTTCAAGATCAGCATAAGCAGAAGCGAAGTTCTGGAGCTCAGGCTGAACATCGTCATCGCTGATCTCCAGCGTAATGGCCTCGGCCAGCGGCTCATTCAGAGAGAGCAGCAGCGCACCAAAGTCGGCAATGTGCGCCGGTAACTGACGCTGCCAGACGGCGAGATTCACATCATCGTCCAGCACCTGGCTGAGAACGGCAGGAGTATCCCCCTGAACCTGACGAATTCGCGGCTGCCATTTCAAAACTGTCGCAAGCATCACGCAGCCTCCATTTCGTGCCAGGGACCAAAGGGGTCGGGCAGCGATACCCACCCTTCTGTGCCCAAGGCCATCTCCTCATCAGTAAGAAGGCAGTTATCCAGTTCGGCAGTCAGTTGCGCAAAGTCGATATTCTGACCAATGAACACCAGCTCCTGTCGGCAGTCACCGGTTTGTGAAGTCCAGTTGTCCATGATTGCGGTGATGTTTTCTTCATCCTGAGGCCAATGAGCACGCGGGACGAACCGCCACCAGCGGCCAGCGAAACCGTGACGCATCAGCCCTCCGGCCTGGGACCAACTGCCGGCGTCCTGATGCTTGCTGGCCAACCAGAAGAACCCTTTGGAGCGCAGCAGTTTGCCGTTGGTCCACTCCCGGTCAATGAAGCTGAAGAAGCGCTCCGGATGGAAGGGTCGACGAGCGCGATAAGCCGTAGAGGCGATGCCGTATTCCTCGGTTTCAGGCACATGCTCACCGCGCAGCTCCTTGAGCCAGCCCGGGGCCAACGACGCGCGCTCGAAATCGAATCGGCCAGTGTTCAGGATCTTTGCCAAGGGCACCTCGCCCATCACCATTGGCACAATCTCAGCGTGGGCATTGAGCCGCTGCAGAATGGCGATCAGTTCTTCACGCTCGCTGGAACTGATCAAGTCGATCTTGCTCAGCAAAATCACATCGGCAAACTCAATTTGCTCGATCAGCAAGTCGGTGATCGAGCGGTCGTCATCCTCTCCCAGCGTTTCACCACGGGTCGCGAGGCTTTCCGCAGCCTGGTAATCAAGCAGGAAATTCACGCCATCGACCACCGTGACCATGGTGTCCAGCCGCGCCAGATCAGTCAGGCTTTTGCCCGCCTCATCGCGAAACGTGAATGTTTCTGCTACAGGCAGCGGTTCAGAAATCCCGGTGGATTCGATCAATAAATAATCAAAGCGCCCGTCCTGAGCCAGACGGCTGACCTCTTCGAGCAAATCTTCACGCAGCGTGCAGCAGATGCAGCCATTACTCATCTCGATGAGTTTTTCCTGTGCGCGGTTCAGGCTGACATCTCGCTGAACTTCGCCGCCATCAATGTTGATCTCGCTCATATCATTGACGATAACGGCCACCCGCAAATCTTCGCGGTTACGCAGGACGTAGTTAAGCAGCGTGCTTTTACCGGCGCCGAGAAAGCCGGACAGGACGGTGACAGGAAGACGATTTGGCATTGGGATACCCATCAGGTTGCAAGGTTTTGACCTTGTCGCATGGCGGTGCGGGGCACCGGATCAATCACCTGATAATGTTATAGTATAACAATGCGATCAGTAAACCTGTCTCTGTAGGACCGAATTTATTCGGGAAGAGGCCAGTACATCCGCCG
Source organism: Pseudomonas maioricensis (assembly GCF_022790535.1). GTDB lineage: Bacteria > Pseudomonadota > Gammaproteobacteria > Pseudomonadales > Pseudomonadaceae > Aquipseudomonas > Aquipseudomonas maioricensis. The sequence continues at coordinate 486,327 of NZ_LOHG01000002.1, read as the reverse complement.
CATTTTTATAGCCAGGAATGCCGCCTTCCCGGATAAATCAGGTCCCACGGATCTCTGTTTACCGTAAGACAGCATGGTGACAGAGGAACATCCAAGGGCAGCTAAACCTGCCCGGTTTGCTTCTGCTCCTGCTGCCACGCCATGTACGAACCGATAGGTGGATTACGTTCAAAATACCGCTGCAACCCTTCAAACAAACCATCAGCCACTGCCTGCTGGTGGCGTACCGTGACAAGACGCTGGCTGTCTTTGGCATTCGAGATGAATCCGGTCTCCACCAGAATCGAAGGCACATCCGGCGACTTGAGCACTGCAAAACCGGCCTGTTCGACACGTTTTTGATGAAGCGCCGTGATATTCGCCAGGCTACCGAGAATGGTGTTCCCCAACTGCAAGCTCGCAGCAATAGTGGCGTTCATCGACATGTCGAGAATTACCCCGGCCAGCATCGGGTCCTTGTCCTTCAAGTTAAGCAAGCTGGTCGCGCCCAGAAGATCCGCACCGTTTTCTCGCTGAGCCATAAAGCGCGCAGTGGCAGATGTCGCGCCCCCTTCTGACAAGGCAAACACCGACGCACCCGACGCCGTCAGGCGTGGTGCCGCATCGGCATGAACCGAGATGAACATGTCAGCGTTATGTTGATGAGCAATCTCAACGCGCTTGCGCAGCGGCACGAAGAAGTCATCATTGCGCACCAGACGCACATCAAATCCCTTCTCCCGTTTCAACCGCTTGGCCAAAAGCTGAGCGATGGACAACACGACATCCTTCTCACGCTCGCCCTTGGCTCCCACCGCTCCGGGGTCTTTGCCGCCATGACCCGGATCGACCACTACCATGATGTTGCGCTTAGGGTGTGGCTTGTCATTGGTCACAGGAGACTGTGGCGACGGTTGCGCAGCTATTTTTGGAGTGGATGCTCCGGTACCCAGATCCAGTACCAGGCGGTGGCCCTGATCACCGGCAGGGCCGAGCAGAAAGCTGTTGAGCTTCACCGGCCCCGTAAGGTCGAGAACGATTCGAGTGTCATCACCTTGGCCGTAATGCCCTGAGCGAATGGATTTGATCAGCGTGTCTTGCAGCGCGAGCTGACTAAAATCTCCGCTTAGCCGTGCACCACTGATGTCGATGATCAATCTGTCTGGCGCGCCAAGGGTGAAGGTTTTGTATTCCACCGGGCCGCTGAGATCGAGCACCAGCCTTAGTTTGTCGTCGCTGCGCCACAACCGCGCATTTCTGATCTGAGCCGCAGTGGCACCGAATGGCAACGTCAGCGCTGCGCTGGCGAGAAGAAGATTGAGCAAAACTTGTCGGCGGTGCATGCATTAGCCCATTCGAATGTGAAGAGCATCCCGGCCCAAAAAAAGAAATCGTCGAAACTATCGTTATAGTATAACGTGATGATTTACATCACCGACGGCCTCTTTTCATGAAACTTGCTTCACTTCCGGATGTTGCCGCGCAAGCATCCCGTCAAACACAGCCGCTGGATTGGGTGGGGATGTGCGGCGTCGCGTTGCCGATATGCATTGAAGGGCAACCCGCCAGTGCCAAGGTCGATGCAGGCGTTAGCCTGGATGATGGCAGCGCCAGAGGTATACACATGTCGAGGCTGTATCTGGCACTTGAGCTCATGCAAGGAAAAGACCTCACGCTGGGCACGGTTCAGCAAGTGCTTCTGTGCTTCCTTGAGAGTCATGAGGGATTATCACAGCGCGCATACCTGAATATTCACACTGAATATCTGCTCAAGCGCCCAGCATTAGTCAGCCCATTGGCAGGATGGAAATCCTATCCAATCAGTATCCTGGCGCGTCTGGAAAACGATATGTTCCACGTGGAACTAAAAATTGACGTGGCCTATTCCTCAACGTGCCCTTGCTCAGCGGCCTTAGCGCGACAGCTGATCCAGCAGCAGTTCATTGAAGATTTCGCCAGCCCTGATCTTGATTATCAGAGTGTTCTGGAATGGTTGGGAACCGCTGAGGGCATCGTTGCGACACCTCACAGTCAACGCAGCACCGCCCACTTGCACGTGCAACTCAATGAATTATCTAAGGAATTTCCGTTTCTGCATTTGATCGATCAAGCAGAAGCCGCACTGGGTACTGCCGTCCAAACAGCAGTGAAGCGCGCGGATGAGCAGGCGTTCGCACTGGCGAACGGGCAAAATCTGATGTTTTGCGAAGATGCCGCTCGGCGTCTGCACGGCTCATTGCAGCGTAATCCGCAGCTAAAAGCGTTTTCGGTGAAGGTGGTGCACGCTGAAAGTCTGCATGCCCACGACGCTGTGGCTCAAAGTAGCTGGAGCGCCGTGGGGAATCCCCATATCAGGTCCGGGGTTTGACCGCACCACATTGGGCACCCTGCCAGACCGCTCGGGTGTCCATGCTTCCGTTCTGCTGCTGGCCAGTCGCGTTGAAAGTGCCGATGACGTGGGTGGTGAATTCCCGGTCACTCAAAAACTGAGCCTGACCGTTGCCCTGCGCTTTTGGGCAGGTAAAGGTGAATTTCCAGTTTTTACCGTTGCGTTCAGTAATGCGTTGCGTGCATCCAGACTTCGGATCAGTGAGTGGGATGTCATCGCCCTTGACCTGCGCGTCTGTCAGACAAAAGCGCACACCCTTACCAGCCAGTGTCACACCTTGCGACTCAAGATTGCGTTCGACCATCGCGCGCTGTTCGGGTGGCAAGTTTTTCAGCTGTCCGAGGATCATCTGCAAATCCGGCATAGCCTGCCCATCCACTTGCATATTACTGGAGGTCAGCTCCCACAAGCCCGGTTGCAGCATCTGCGCCTGAGCCAGTGGCGCGACCAGACAGCACATCAATGCCAAGGTGGATTTCTTCATTTCTGGATCCTTGTTCAACCCATGAGGGACAGGAGCAACCACACAGGGTTGCCGGACGATGAGGCTTAGACGACAGATCATGCTGCCAGTTGCACCCCGAATTAAATAGCGACAATCAGCACTCACTGTGGTCTGTTAATGAGCAATGGTGCTAAGGAAAAGGTTTCGAATGGATTACCACAGCCCGTATTTCTTTGGCTATGTCATCGGATTCATTCATCTGTTGGGGATCATTGCCGCCATCCATGCGCTGCTCACTGTGCGCACTGCACAAGGGTCGATTGCGTGGGCGATGCCTCTACTGTTCATTCCTTATTTCACACTGATTCCTTATCTGGTGTTTGGCCGTAGCTCATTCGATGCGTACATCAAAGCGCGGCGTCAGGCCAACGAGGAAATGCGCACGGCAATCAGCGACCTGAACTGGCGTCCCTGGATTGAAGAAGCGGTGGCCGCAAGACGCTCTGAAGCCTATGCGTCATTACGTGCCATGCCCAAGCTGGGGCTTACCCCGGCGCTGGCCAACAACGAAGTCAAACTGCTGATAAACGGCGATGCGACGTTCAGCGCGATTTTCGAAGCGATACGCGAGGCCAGACAGACGATCCTGATTCAGTTCTTCATCATCCATGATGACGCGCTGGGGCAGCGTATGCAGGAACTGCTCCTGGAGAAGGCCGCGGAAGGCGTCGCGGTGTATGTGCTTTACGACCGCATCGGCAGCCACTCTCTGCCCGGCAGCTACAACGAAAAGCTGCGCAAAGGCGGCGTACAGATCAAGGCCTTCGCAACCCGAAGTGGCTGGCTCAACAGGTTCCAGATCAACTTCCGTAACCACCGCAAGATAGTCGTCGTAGACGGCCTGAAAGGCTTTCTGGGTGGGCACAACGTAGGTGACGAATATGTCGGACTGAAGCCGCCCCTGGCACCTTGGCGCGATACCCATGTGCAAGTCATCGGCCCGGTCGTGGCCTGCCTGCAGGAGTCGTTCGCGGAGGACTGGTTCTGGGCAACACGTGAGTTACCGCCACTGAGCTTGCCGGACAGCTTTCCGGAAGATGGCTTGCTCTGTCAGTTGCTGGCTAGCGGGCCTGCAGACAAGCAGGAAACGTGTTCGCTATTCTTTGTCGAAGCCATTCATGCAGCAACAGAGCGGGTCTGGATCACCAGCCCGTATTTCATACCTGATGAGGCAGTATCGGCCGCGCTGCGGCTGGCCGTGTTGCGCGGGGTAGACGTAAGGCTGCTGCTGCCATCACGGCCGGATCATTACGTGGTCTACGCGGCATCAAGCCTATTCGCCTTCGAGGCAGTCCGCGCAGGGGTTCGGGTATTTCGTTACGGGCCCGGGTTCATGCATCAGAAAGTAGTACTGGTGGATAACGAGATTACTGCGATCGGCAGTGCCAACCTGGACAACCGCTCATTCCGCCTGAATTTCGAACTGATGCTGCTGACCGTCGACAGCGGTTTTGCCAGCGAAGTAGAGCAAATGCTTAACGACGACTTCGCACTTGCCCATGAAGTTTCGATCCAGGAAAGCCGCGAAACGCACCACCTGCAACAATTGGGTATGAGAATAGCCCGTCTCATTTCACCGATTCTGTAACCCTTCACTCGGGGGATAAACCGGATCGAGGACCCGGTCAGGCTTCTAGCGATAGATATCTTCACGAGTCCAAGGCAGATCATGACTGCCATCGGCGCGGGGTTTGACCGCCAGAATCTGATGCAGATTTATCCAGCCGTGGGCGAACGCATAAGAGCATCCAGCCAGGTACAAACGCCAGATACGCAAAGTCTGCTCCGGCACCATGGCAGTCGCCTGCTCCAGATGGGTTTCCAGCCGTGTGCTCCAGTGGTCAAGGGTCTTGGCGTAATGCATGCGCAAGCTTTCGACATCCACGACTTCCAGCCCGGCCTCGCTGATGTCCGCGCTGATTTGCGATACGTGGGGTAGCTCGCCGTTAGGAAATACATAGCGGCCAATAAACTCACCGGCACCACGGCCTACCGGTCGACCATCGGTGTGCTTGGCGGTGATGCCATGATTCATCACCAAACCGCCTTCCTTCACCGCACCGAACAGGCGTTGAGTGTAGAGCGCAAGATTGGCGTGCCCGACGTGCTCAAACATGCCAACGCTGACGACCTTATCAAAGCGCCCGTCTTGTGGCAGGTCGCGGTAATCGAGCAGTTGCAGCTCAACCTTGTCTTCCAGGCCTTCAGCTTTCACACGAGCCCTGGCGAGCTTCAATTGTTCACGGCTTAACGTGATACCAAACACCTTGACGCCATACTCACGCGCTGCAAAGCGGGCAAGTCCTCCCCAACCACAACCGACATCCAGCAAGTATTCGCCAGGCTTGAGTCGCAACTTGCGGCACAGGTGGTGGAATTTATCCTGCTGCGCCTGTTCCAGGCTCTCATTACCGGTTTTGAAATAGGCGCAGGAATAGACCATTTCCCGATCCAGCCACAGCTGGTAGAACTCGTTGGAAACGTCATAGTGGTAGGAAATCGACGCGGCATCTGTTGCCTTGTCATGCGGTGAGCGTACCGGAGCGTCTTCGCTGTCGACGTCACCCAATGCCTGGGTCAACTCATCGCAAACCCGCACCACCTCGCTGATGGAACCCTCCATTTCCAGGCGCCCTTCTACAAACGCGCTGCCGAGCAAATCGAGGCTTGGGTGGTTGAAGTCGGAAACCAGTCGGGGGTCTTTGACGAAGATGGTGACACTCGGCGTCGGACCGAGGTCAAGCTCGTGGCCGTCCCAAAGCTTGAGACGCAGCGGAAGGTGCAGATTCTTTAAGGCCGGTGGAAGTTGCGCGAGCATTTGAGTAAACCCCCAATGATCAAGAACTTGAAAAGCGTAGTTGAGGATCAGTTCTGCAATAGAACTGACCCGCTATAGGCTCTATAGCCATTAACTATGAATCGACTTCCGGGAACGGCCTTGTATCCCACCTGATTCGAGCCCGCCGTGGAGCTGAAAAGTAAAGCGCTCTCCTTGAGTGACTATTAATTTGTAACAGAGTTCTTCAAAGCTCAAGCTATTTTTTATACTTAGTGAGCCGCTCTAAATCGGTGGTTCTCGCCCTGAGGAATATCTAGCGCTACTTCGCTACAGGTAATTCACCTAGCGGCTCATGCAACCGCAGCAGTCTGCCAGCGTTGCCGAGTACCAGCAGAGTGCTGAGGTTGTGCAGGATCGCAGCCACCATTGCTCCCGCTGCGCCCAACCAACCGAAGGCAGCTAGCGCGACAATCGCCAACGTCCAGCCCAGGCCGATGATGACATTAACCTGCAACGTCCTTCGGCACTGACGACTGAGTCGTACACAGGTTCCCAGCCGTCGCAGATCACTGCCAATCAGCACGATATCGGCCGATGCCAAAGCGATATCCGCACCACCGGCCCCCATCGCTACCCCTACCACGCCAGCTTTCAAGGCTAGCGAGTCATTGATGCCATCACCTACCACCATAGGCCGAAAGCCACTGCTGATCTCGGCACGAACCCGCGTCAACTTATCCTCGGGCAGCGCTTGGGACTGCACGTCAGTGATACCGACATCCACAGCCAGCTTGTTCGCCACAGCGTGTCGGTCACCGGTGAGCAATAACTGCCTGCCCATACCCAGCGCCCGTAGCTCAGCCAGCGCCGCTTGCGCCTCGGGCTTCAGCGTGTCGGCCAGCAAAAGCCAGGCGAGAAAAACACCATCAAGTGCCAGACCGGCAATCGGGCCGTCGTGAATCGGGACCGGCGCAGCGCTAATGCCCAGTTGCTCGAACAACTCGGGACGGCCTAACGCCGCAACGCCTAATTCGCTGGACGCCACCACCCCCAAGCCTTGAAGCTCACGAATGTCACTCAGCGCCAGAAACTGATGCTGTGGAACCAGACTGGCCAGCGCCCGGCTGACCGGGTGACTGCTGGCGCTTCCGAGGCTTGCCGCCAACGGCAGAAAATGCGGCAACTCAGGACCCACGCACTGCACGGATTCAATGCGCAGCGTGCCAAAGGTCAGCGTGCCGGTTTTGTCGACCACCAGCGAGGTCAGGTCGGCCAGCTCTTCCAGGAAGGCCGAACTGCGAATCAGAATCCCGTGTCTGGCTGCCACCGCGATCCCTGCAATGGCGGTCGCGGGAGCCGACAGCACAAGGGCGCAGGGACACGCTGCGACCAGCACAGCCAGCATGGCCTGCGCGTTATTAGTGATGAACCAGGTCACCGCGGCGATCAGCAAGACCAACACCATGTAGCTGCCGGCATAGCGCTCCAGCAACCGAGTGATCGGAGGCTTTGAGCGCTCGGCGCTTTGCATCAGCGCGATCACCTTGCCCAGCGTTGAATCCTGCCCGGTACGGGTCACTTCAAGGCGCAGCAAACCGTCGAGATTGATCGCACCACCAAATACTTCAACGCCCGGTCTGGCTTCCAGTGGCACGGACTCACCGGTGATCGGCGCGGTGTCCAGGCTGGCCTGGCCGGAGATCACCCGGCCGTCAGCAGGCACCCGATCACCTGCGCGAACTTCCACCTGATCCCCGGCAACCAGCGTCGAGTTGTCCACTTCCTGCACGCTGCCATCGGCTTTGATCAGCCGTGCGTGGCTGCGGGTCAAGCGGCCCAGCGCCTGAATTGCCTCCTGAGAACCAATCACGCTGCGTTCTTCCAGGACATGGCCGAAGATCATGATGATGGGCAACAAGGCCGCCGTCATCAGATCTCCGGTAGCCCAGGCACCGAGCATGGCCAACGCGATCAGTTGATCGGTGACACCGTGCAGGCTCGGGTAGCGCAAGCTGTGCCAACCGGCGCTGATTACCGGAATAGCCACCAGCAACGACGCCGCTCCCAGTAACAGCTGGCTAACGCCATTCTGATCCGGCGCAATGAGGCGCCAGATCAAGCCCAATCCCAGCAACCCTAACGCCAGCATTGCCAGCGTCAGTTGCCGTGCGGCGCTGCGTTGTTCCGGCGCGCTGAGCATGCTTTGCGACGCTTGCCCTGCAACGGGATCGTGAACCGCTTCGCTACTCATTTTTCTGCTCCTTGAATGATCAGCCGGGAATCATCTCGCGGATCGACAGTAGTCACCGAACCCGCCTGACCAAGGATCTTCGGTACGCGCTCGCGATAGAGTCGTTGCAACAGGCCGGGGTCACTCCCGGAGTGCATCGACTCACTCAGGCTGGCCACCGTGGCCGTATCGGTCTGGGCTTTTGCCAGCCGCTCGGAAGCCTGAGCGTGGGCTACCTGCAACGTACGGTCTGCCTGTTGGTTCGCAGCCTGAATGAGCTTTTCCGCATCGTTGCGCGCATTAGCCACCGCCTGATCAGCAAGCTGGCTGGCGGTCAGGACAGAGTTGAACGCGTTGATGGCAGCGCCGGGCAAGCTGGATTGAACGTCGACCCGGGTAACTTCGATACCAATACCTGAACCGGTTGTACTGAGCTCTGAAAGCCGCTGATTGATGCCGCTTACCAGGTCGCCACGCAGCCGTTCGCGACGCTCGGCAGACTGGCTGTCGGCCGAAACAAGCTCAGGTCGAGCCACTAGAATTGTGTCCAGATCACGCGCAGCCGTCAGGGCCACCGCACTGCGATTGACGATGCGATCCAGCGCTGGCGCCACGTGATCGCCCTGCAGAACATAGGCATACGGGTCGCTGACCTTGTAGTAGACCGTGACGTCCAGTTGCACAACGCCTGCGTCCCCGGTCAACAGATAACCCGACCCGGCCAACGCATCGCTCATCGGTGCCGCAAAGCTCGCCGCCCGATCAGCCTGCACGGCTTGAAATGAGCGCAGCAAAGTCTCGACACGACGCTCAATCACCCGGTCCGCCGAGGGCAGCAACACCACCTGCTCGAACGGTTGCGGCCAAGCTGTGAGCAATCCTGCGTTTTGAATCCGCTCCAATGCGCCCAGACGCAGCACTACCGCACGGTTTTGCGGATCAATCTGCCGCACATTGGACACTGCCCAGCCGACGGCAGCCAGAACCGTCACGCCGTACAACGCCAGGAAGGCCAGTCGGCTGGCCTGCAACCATGGGTTGTTTACTGGTGCGCGTTGCGGACCTGAAACGACAGGTTCACTCATGGTTGCGACCCGGCTTTGCTCTGCGGGGCAGGTGGGCCATTGAGTGTTGGCGGGCCATCGACCAACACTCTGAACGGCGCAGCGTCGGTGCGCAGAATCAACCGGGTGCCGGGTGTAACAATCGTCCCCAGCGTGTCCAGTGAACGCAGAAGGTTATAGAGCTGCGGTGACCCCGCATAAGCCCGGCCATAGATTTGCGCGGCCTCGACGCGCGATTGAGCTTCGATATCGGCGGCCTTTACCGTGGCGTCCGCCTCAACGATCCGCGCATCACGCTCCGCGGCCGAACGGATCTGCGCTGCCTCACGCTTGCCCACAGCGGTGCGCTCGGTGGCGATGGTTTCGCGCTCGGCGCGCATCCGGTCCACCGTGGCATTGAGCGTCACTGACGGCAGAGTCAAACGCTCAACCCCCACTTGCAGCACGCGCACGCCATAAGTGGTCAGCAGTTGCTGATCGATTTGCTGACGCAGTTGGTTCTCAAAATCGCTGATACGCACTTTGCTGGCATCAGTGTTCACCAGACTCGCCAGGTCAAAACTGCTGGCCGTGGTTTCCAGCGCCGAACCAACGAAGGTACGAATCTGCCGCGCCGCTTCGTCAGGCTGGTTTTGCACGGCACGCATGAAACGTTGCACGTTGTCTGCGTCGCCCTGAACCTGCCAGGCCACATAGGCCTGGACAATGATGCGCAGCCCGTCGCGGGTGCCAACATCCTGCAAGCCGCTGGAAGTAGTCCGCAAACGCAGATCAACCGGTATCGCCGCTTCGAATGGCGCAGGCCAGCGCCAGCTCAGACCGGGTTCGAGCAATACCCGGGACGGATTGCCGAAGCGGGTAATCACCGTCGCCTCGCCGGAGCGTACTTGCACCAGACTTGCCGCTGCCACTGCAAATGCGATCAGCAGCGCGGCGAGCAAACCCCGTCGCCACGGAAATACACGCGGGCCGGAAGACTCGTCGTGGGCGTGCCCGTGATGATGACCGTGGTGATGGCCATGGCCACTGTGATCGTGACCGGCATGATCGTGGTTATGAAACAGACTCAAAGGTCGACTCCTTACTGAACGGCTTTACGCGGCGCCGTTGGGTCTGCCGGTAGTGTGAAAGTACGCAGGTCAATGGTGGGTGCGTTATTGGCACCGCCCAGACGATGATCAAGCACCAGCAATGTTGAATGGGCCAGGCCATGGCTCAGTTGCGTCAGGTACTGTTCAAGCAGAAACGCCTGCCCTGCTTTTGCGTAGCCCTGTTGCTCGGCACTGAAACGCAGCTGCGCTGCCTGTGCCCCCGCCATGACTTCCCGAGCACTCGCAGCGGCTTTGTCGTGTGCAGCGGTTGCGTTCAGTTGCGCCACATTGGAGGTGCTGCTTGCCGCGCCTCGTTCGCGAGCGATCAGCGCCTGCGCACCGATCTGCGCCGCCTGAACCGCGTGATAGGCGTTGGCTGCTCCCGCCGGCGGGTGGATCGCTTCAACCACAGTGGCAAGGATCTCCACACCGCTGTTGAGTCGATTCAAGTCAGCCTGTATTGCATTACCGATATCCAGTGCCAAATCAGAACGCTGCTCACCCAACAGTTCGTCCAGCGTTCTCGACGCAAAATCGTGCACAAGCACCCGGCTGGCAGTGCTGCGAATCAGCATCGGTACATCAGCGCTGTTGTAGGTGGCGGCCATGGCGGCTTCGTCGGTCAAGCCGATGCGATACACCAGACGCACGTCCATGTTGACGATCTGAAAACCCTGCTTGTCGCCCGCACTGCTGGCGATCACCTGAGACTTTTCATTGACGTGGCTGGCGTCCCACAAACGGTTAGTACTCGCGGGGGCCGGACCCTCTGCCGAATCAAGCACAGGAGCAGGATCGACGCCGCCTGTATCGGCAACGCTGGTGGCCAGTTCGTGCACCACACCATTTTCCACCGCCAACACCCGCCCAAATGGCCAGGGAAGACCCGCGTGCAAGCCTGGGCCGAGCACTTCTACCGGTTTACCGAAACGCTCGTAGATACCGCGCCCCTGCATCGGGATTTCATGCACGCCACTGAGCGCCCAGCCGAGCGCGACCACCGCCGACAGCACGGGAAAAAACGCCCGACGCATGTAGGTAAAGGCCCAGATTTGCCGTAAATCAATACCAAACCTGTTGTGCAACTCGTGCTGTAAAGCCTGCAAAGGTTGCGGCGGCCAGCGCAGTAATCCGGCCACAAAGCTGCTCGCGACCAACCGAGGCTCGACACGTGGATTACGAGAGTTGAACAGCGACAGCGCGGCGCGAATCAGCAGTTCGAGGGCCACAAGCGCGGGCAATAAACCGCCCAGTACCGCCAGCCGGGCAGTCCAGGGACGCTCTATGCTGGAAAAAAACAGGCAGACTGCGCCAACCAGTAACACAGCAATTGCGACACGTAGTAACTGGGCCAGTTGCAAGGCTTCCGGCCATTCGCCCTGCTCACCGTTGAGCTGACGTTCCAGTACCAGTAAACCGAAGGCGAGCAACAGGGAAATACCACCGGCGACGCTGCCCATTCTCGAGAGATCGCTACCCGGCAGCGACAGATCCCAAACGGCTTGAATACACACCAGCGAAAGAATGGTCCATCCCGCCAGCCACAGGGTCGGCGCGCCGATTTGCGCCAACGTGGTACTACCCAGATGGCTGATGCGCCCAATGAGCCGGTCATACCAACCGGGCTCTTCAGCTTCCGGATCAGCCGTTACGATGCCGGGTACTTTTGCGTCTAACGCCAGCGCTCGCCACTGCGCGACACTTTCAGCCGATTGCACGGCGGCCGCCAAGAGCAGCAACACCGCAGCATCATTGGCCAGCACCGCCGCCCACAGCGAATTCGGCGCGAATAAATCAGCGAACAGCGCCAGTATCAATCCGAAAATACCAGCGCTGCCTGCCATCCAGGTCAGTCGTCGTAAACGCGCTGCATGCAACGCAGCTCTTTGAAACCTGGGCAGTCCCTGCAGGCTGCCGTGCTCAACATCCAGATCAACCCGCATCGACGCCTCAGAACTTACCGAATCTTGCCGCCAGCACCCGACAAGTGCGCCGGGCTGGGCCCTTAGAATATGGCGTTACGATATAACAGACATAGTGAAATTTCTGTCAGACACACGGCACATTTCGGACAACGCTCTACGCTGATATCCACGGCGCTATGGGCGGAGAAATACCTTTGATTAATCTTGCAAGCTTGACGCCCGCCACTTTGAATATTACAACCATAATTTAAAGCGCTTGATCTTCAGATTTTCCGAACACGGCATCTTTACGGAATCACTTATCTGTAGGAGCTCACCGAGGTTACGAGGCCAGCGATGACGGAGTGTCAGACACACCGCCATCGCTGGCCTCGTAACCTCGGTGAGCTCCTACAGGGATCGAGTTTTCGCATGACAGCGCAGCATCCACAACCCGAGGAAAAGCTATGAGCAGCTATGACGTTGTGATTATCGGTGGCGGCCCCGGCGGCTATAACGCTGCCATTCGTGCCGGTCAGTTGGGGCTGAGCGTGGCCTGCATTGAAGGCCGGGAGACGTTGGGCGGTACCTGCCTGAACGTAGGCTGCATTCCTTCAAAAGCACTGCTGCATGCGTCGGAGCTGTACGAATCGGCGACGGGTGAGGAATTCGCCAAGCTCGGTATCGAAGTCACACCCACGCTCAACCTTGCGCAGATGATGAAACAGAAAGGCGAGAGCGTAACCGCCCTGACCAAGGGCATTGAATTCCTGTTTCGCAAGTACAAAGCGCAATGGATCAAGGGCTGGGGTCGCATTGCAGGCCCAGGCAAAGTCATCGTCACCGATGCGCAGGGCGTGGAAACCGAGCTGCAAGCCAAAGACATCATCATCGCCACCGGATCCGAGCCCACACCGCTGCCCGGTGTCGACATCGACAACAAGCGCATTCTGGACTCTACCGGTGCGTTGTCTTTGACCGAAGTGCCCAAGCATTTGGTGGTCATCGGCGCAGGGGTTATCGGGCTGGAGCTGGGATCGGTGTGGCGGCGTTTGGGGGCGAAAGTCACGGTGGTGGAATACCTTGACCACGTCGCCCACGGAACTGATCTGGAAGCGGGCAAAACCTTGCAGCGCTCACTGTCGCGTCAGGGCATTACTTTCAAGCTGAGCTCGAAAGTCACCACCGCTACAACGTCGGATTACGGCGTCAATCTCAGCGTGGAGCCCGCGGCCGGGGGTGATGCCGAGTTGATCGAGGCTGATTACGTGCTGGTGTCCATCGGGCGCCGGCCATACACCAAGGGGCTGGGGCTGGAAACGGTTGGCCTTACTGTCGACAAGCGCGGCATGCTGGAAAACAAAGGACATCGTACTGCTGCCGAGAATGTCTGGGTGATCGGCGACGTCACTTCCGGCCCGATGCTGGCGCACAAGGCCGAGGACGAAGCCACGGTATGTCTGGAGCGCATCGTCGGTAAGGCTGGTGAGGTTAATTACAACCTGATCCCTAACGTGATCTACACCCGTCCGGAACTGGCCAGCGTGGGCAAAACCGAAGAGCAACTCAAGGCTGATGGCCGCGCCTACAAAGTCGGAAAGTTTCCGTTTAGCGCCAACAGTCGCTCAAAGGTCAATCACGAGACTGATGGCTTTGCCAAAGTCCTTGCTGATGAGCGCACTGATGAAATTCTGGGTGTGCATCTGGTAGGCCCGAGCGTCAGCGAAATGATCGGCGAGTTTTGCGTCGCTATGGAGTTTGCCGCTTCGTCCGAAGACATCGGCCTGATCAGCCACGCCCACCCTACCCGTTCCGAAGCCCTGCGCCAGGCGGCGATGAGCGTGATCGGGCTACCGACGCAGTCGTAGTTGGGTAACCCGCATGCCTTCCTGTGGGAGCTGGGCTTGCCCGCGATGGGCTAGATGCGATGGGTCTGATATCTGCGATCCCCTCATCGCGGGCAAGCCCGGCTCCCACAGGATGAACTGATGACGTAGGACCGGCTTTAGCCGGGAGGGCAATATTCCTGACGAAATAGACACTGGGAACGCACCGGCCTCCTCCCGGCTAAAGCCAGTCCTACAAGGAAATGCGCCATCCAGACACAACTGCGGCACATCTAAATCGTAATTATTTATGTTTTTTTCGAACCAGATGCTGTGTTTGTTATCTGTTGTCGGTAGTTTGGCGTTCAGCAAGGAGTCGTAGCGCGCAATTTTCTTGTGCAGGATGCACAGCACTCGTTAGGGGCTTCACCTTATGAATCGCAGGACTCTCCTGAAAGCTTCGATGGCGTTGGCAGCTTATAGCAGCGTGCCAGCCTCGGGACTTTTTGCTGCACGCGCGATGGCCGCCACGGCCGACGGCGAAATCGAACATTTTGACTTCGATGCATTGAAGGCCCATGCCAAGCAATTGGCCGGTCGGGGCTACGTCAGTAACAAGCAAGTGCTGCCTCCAGTACTGGCCAACATGACGCCTCAGCAGTTCAACGCCATCAAATACGACGCTGGCCACTCCTTGTGGAACGAGCTTCACGGCCAACTGGACGTGCATTTCTTCCACGTCGGCATGGGCTTCAAGACGCCGGTACGCATGTACAGCGTCAACCCGAAGACCAAAGAGTCCCGGGAAGTGCACTTCCGCCACGAGCTGTTCAACTACGAGTCCAGCGGCATCGACAAATCGCTGGTCAAAGGTGACCTGGGCTTCGCCGGCTTCAAGCTGTTCAAGGCGCCAGAAATCGCCATCAACGACGTTGTGTCGTTCCTCGGCGCCAGTTATTTCCGCGCGGTGGACAGCAACAAGCAATACGGCTTGTCGGCACGTGGCTTGGCCATCGACACCTATGCCAAGCGTCAGGAAGAGTTTCCGGACTTCACCAAGTTCTGGTTTGAAACCCCGGACAAGAACGCCACGCGTTTTGTCGTTTACGCGCTGCTGGATTCACCGAGCTGCACCGGCGCCTACCGTTTCGATATCGACTGCCAGTCCGGCCAGGTCGTCATGGACATCGATGCGAACATCAACGCACGCACTGACATCGATCAGATGGGCATCTCGCCGATGACCAGTATGTTCAGCTGCGGTACTCACGAACGTCGGATGTGCGACACCATTCACCCGCAGATCCATGACTCGGATCGCCTGGCGATGTGGCGTGGTAACGGCGAATGGATCTGCCGTCCGCTGAACAATCCGCCTAGCCTGCAATTCAACGCCTTCGCTGACAAAGACCCGAAAGGTTTCGGCCTGGTGCAGACCGACCACGAATTCGCCAGCTATCAGGACACCGTTGACTGGTATCACCGCCGCCCAAGCCTGTGGGTGGAACCGACCACTGCATGGGGCGAAGGCGCAGTGAATCTAGTGGAAATCGTGACCACCGGCGAGACGATGGATAACATCGTGGTGTTCTGGACGCCGAAGGACAAGATCAAGGCTGGTCAGTCGGTCAATTACGGCTACAAGCTGTATTGGGCGCCGCTACCACCTGTGCGCACGCCACTGGCTCAGGTCCACGCGACCCGCTCCGGTATGGGCGGCTTCACGGAAGGCTGGGCACCGGGCGAGCATTACCCGAAGTTCTGGGCGCGCCGTTTCGCGGTGGACTTCAACGGCGGCGGCCTGGAAAGCTTGCCGGAAGGCACCGCTATCGAGCCGATCGTGACCGTGTCGCATGGCAAGCTGCAGGAATTCAATATTCTCGTGCTGCCGGATATCAAGGGTTACCGGATCATTTTCGATTGGCTGCCAGACAGTGACTCGGTCGAGCCGGTACAGATGCGTATGTACATCAAGACTCAGGACCGAACGCTGAGTGAGACCTGGCTCTACCAATACTTCCCGCCAGCACCTGATAAGCGCAAATACCCGGCATAAGCCGGCCTGATTCAGAGGTGCTCTGCAGGCACCTCTGAATCATCCTGAATACGTCAATTTTAAAATTCCTTTTAATTCATAGGTTTGCGATCTACCACAGCGCTCTCCCGTCGGATCGCGTTCGAATATTGACTATTTTATTGACAGTCCCCTGAACTCAGGCTGATATACCCACTGTCATTTCTGATTCACCCCTCCCTGTAAGTCCTGTCGCGTCGTCCATCCCACTGGCCGATGGGGCGGTAGCGTGGACGATGGTTTTCTGCTCATCCCGACAAGTCGCTCCTGTCAAAACAAACTGCAGGCTTCCAGATTGACCCTAACACTGTAGAGGCTGCCGAAGGCTGGGAAGCAGTCATCCGGCCATGCCGCTATCGCAGCCTTCGGCAGCTCCTACAGAACAGCGGCCTTCCCAATCAGCATTCCCGAGGCAGAAAACATGATGTTGAACTCTGCGAATGGCAGCGACGCTCGCTCGTCGATTCTGTCTTTCAACAAGTCGACGGTGGTGGTCTGGGTTGCCATCAGCCTGATCCTGATCGAGACCTTTTCCGGCGCGCTGCGCTTCTACTTCGACAAGGCGGGTATCGCACCTTTGCTGTACCTGCCGAAGGTCGCATGCTTGGTGATGTTCGCGCTGGAGCTGCGCGATTACAAAGCAGGCCGGATGGTCTGGCTGAGCATGCTGCTGTTGATGGTTTCAAGTTTGCTCGCCATGCTGCACGGCGCGACCCTGAATAACGTCGCCTTTGCGCTATTCGGCATTAGCCCCTTGCTGTTCGGGGTGGTCTGCAGCGAACACTTGTTCCACCGCCGCCGCTTGTTTCTCTGGGTGATTGGCCTGTGTCTGGGGGCGTCCCTGATAGGCGTTGCGCTGGATAAATTCACCGCCGTGCCCTGGAAAGGCTATAGCTACAGCATCGGCGACGCGCAACTCAGCGCCAACACATCGTGGACCACGGAGACCGAAGACCGGATCGCCGGTTTTGCCCGGGTCTCCAACATCCTGTCGATCCTGATCGCTATCTACAGCCTGTATCTGTTGATACTGCTGCGCTCTCGCCTGCTCTGGATTCTATTAAGCCCGGTGGCACTTTACGCAATCGTCCTGACCACCAGTAAAGCCCCCGCTGCCGCATTCGCGTTGACCCTGATGCTATTGCTGATCAGCCGCATGCGCTGGACGACCCGTATCGTCTGCACCATCACGGTGTTGGCGGGGCTGACACTGCCAGTGCTGGGCATGGTTTACGACTTTGACATGCGCACCGTGAGTAGCAGCAGTTCCGCACTGGGTACCTTGTACGACCGGCTGATCAATACCTGGCCAAATGTCGCTCACGCGATCAGCAAAGAGGGCTGGACCCTGACCGGCGCGGGCTTTGGCATGTTCGGTGGCGCAGCCTCGATGTTCCCGGTACCCGGCGGCGAAATGTTGGTCGGTTCTGACAGCAGCGCGATGTATTTGTGGGCGATGCTGGGGCTGGGAGGAGTGCTGCTGTACGTGATGCAGATTCCATTGTTTTTCGTGCTGAGTGATGACGACAGCCATGTGGGCAAAGCTCTGCTGGCGATCACCTTTTGTTGCTGCATGATCAGTTGGACCACCGACATGTTTGAAGTCACGGTGGCCAACCTGTTCCTGGGTCTTGCGATCGGTCATGCGCTGTCCGACAAACTCATGGATAGCCGCAAAACTCCGCGGCCGCAGGCGTTTCACTTATCGCCTGCACCGACGGTGTACTGACTATGTCTGGCAAAGGATTTGCCATCGGACTGGCCTGCGTTGCCTGCCTGACCTGCACTGCGGCGAACGCCGAAGAAGCCTTCATTCTGGGTATCAGCACACACCTGATGAACTTCGATGCCTCGCCAAAACCTGCTTTGCAACTGGCGGCAAAGGCAGGCTTTGGCGCCGTCAAGGATGACGCCTTCTGGTCAACCGCAGAACCAAAGCCCAATCAATGGCGCATCATTGCGCCATGGCGCGAGTACCTCAGCACAGCCAGCAGCCTCAAACTTGAAAGGCTGACGCTGCTGGACTACAGCACCTCATTCCACGACAACGCCAAACCCCGTTCGCCAACGGTCAAAGCGGGCTATTTGAACTACGTGGATTACGTCACCGGTCAGTTGGGCAACAAAGTCGACTTTTACGAGATCTGGAACGAGTGGGACCTTGAAGCACCCAAGGACCCACAGCTAAGTGCCGACTACGCCACTCTGGTCCGCGAAGCGGTCCCTTTGATCCGCAAGAACACCGCAGAGGTCAACGGCATCCCCGCCAAAATCCTCGCAGGCTCGGTAACGCCCGAAGGCATGGACAACGGTTTTGCTGATCGGCTGATCGACGCTGGCGTGCTGGATCTGGTCGATGGGCTCTCGATTCATCCGTATGCCCACTGCGCACCTGATGGGCGCAACAACCCGGAAAGCTGGGTGCAGTGGCTGCGCGATTATGAACAGCATGTCCGCACAAGGGCCGGTCGCATCGTCCCGATCTACATCACGGAAATGGCCTGGCCCAGCCACAAGGGCCCGTGCGGCAACACCGCACAGACGCAGGCGGCCTATCTGGCGCGAATTCTATTATTCGCTCGCACGGTCCCCAACATCAAAGGCCTGTGGTGGTATGACCTGATCAACGACGGGCCAGACAGGACCGATCAGGAGCACAACTTCGGGTTGCTCAATGAAAACCTTTCTCCCAAACCCGCTTATGGCCTGGTCTTGGCCCTCGCCGAGATAATCAAACATTTCACTTGGGACGCTCAGGCCAGTCTTCAGTCTGCCAACGTCTATCAGTTGCACTTCAGCAGAGGCAACGCACAGGTCATCGCCGCCTGGGCGGTCGGCGGTTCACGGCAGGAGCAGATCATCAGCACCCGCCCGATGAGAGGCCCGGTCATGTTCGTTGACACCGCCGACCCCGGCAAAGGCCAGATGTCCGGCGAGGCATTCTGGCGTTGTCAGGATGGCCAGTGTTCGGTTCCAGTCACCCTGACCCGCTTTCCGAAAATCATCAGCCTGAACTCCGAAACCGTCGCGCCACAACGCCCCTGACTTCATCCCCTCCCTTAGTGCAAACGCCAGCGAAGAACGCCATGGACTTCAGAAAAGACATCAATGGATTGCGCGCCATCGCAGTGATTGCCGTGCTGCTTTTCCACTTCAATCCAGGTTGGTTGCCCGGCGGATTCGCGGGTGTGGATATCTTTTTTGTGATCTCCGGTTATCTGATCACCGGGATCATCCTGCGCAGTCTGGAGGCGGGCAATTTCAGCCTGCTCGCGTTTTACAAGTCCCGTGCCCGGCGCATTGTTCCGGCGCTGGCGGTGCTGTGCTTTGTACTTCTGCTCGCGGGCTGGTTTTATCTGTTGCCGCAGGATTACAGCGAGCTAGGCAAACATATCGCTGCCAGCCTGGGGTTTATATCGAATGTCATTTACTGGTTCGAAGCCGGTTACTTCACTCCTGGCGCACACGAGAAATGGTTACTGCACACGTGGTCGCTCTCGGTGGAGTGGCAGTTCTACATGGTGTATCCACTGGTGTTGCTGGCGTTGAGCCGAGTGATCGCCTTGCAGCATCTACGCTGGCTGATCCTCGGCGCATGCCTGGCAGGGTTCGGCTTCTGTGTTTACGGCTCGTTCAAATGGCCAGAGCCATCGTTCTATCTGCTGCCCACAAGGGCTTGGGAACTGCTGGTGGGTGCAGTCGCCTGCGTCTTCCCGATCACACTTCAACGAGCGCATCAACGTGTACTGGAGCGCGTCGGGCTGGGATTGATGCTGGCAAGTTTTTTTGTCCTTTCAGAGAAAGATGTCTGGCCGGGTTACCTGGCCATGTTGCCGGTGATGGGGGCTTTGGCGGTGATCCTTGCCGCTCGACAAGACTCCTTCCTGACCAGCAACCGGTTCTCGCAATGGACCGGAACACTGTCGTACTCGCTATATCTCTGGCACTGGCCGGTAGTGGTATTCATGAGCTACTCAGGTTATCTGGGCGAAACACCCAACCTGTTGCTCGGCATTCTGTGCGCGTTTGCATTGGGCCTGGCGTCTTATCAACTGATCGAAAAATCACCCGCTGCAAGACCCAGGAGATTGCGCTGGAGATTCGCCACCGCGAGCGCGTTGATTGGCTCGGTGTTCGTCGCTGCCGGTGCAGTGAACGCTACAGAGGGGGTGGTTTCCCCGCTTCGCTCGGTGAGCATCTCGGACAAAGCGCGCTTCGTGCAGGACTACGCCAATCGGCAGAAAAATCTTTATGAAACCTACTGGCTCAAATGCGATGCCTTTTCTGCGTTCACTGAACGGGGTCTGTCTGCCATTGATCCATCCTGCACAGAGAAACGTGGCCAGGGCGGAGTCTTCCTGTGGGGCGACTCTCACGCTCAGGCGTTATCACTGGGTTTGCGAACGCTGCTAACGCGCGGCACGCCGTTCTATCAGGTGGCTTCTGCAGGTTGTAAACCCAGCCTGACCCAGGACAGCGGACGCGCCACAGCGCCTCGCCTCACCTGTAACTACTCCAACAGGACTGCACTGCAAAGTATTCGCGAGCTGCGTCCGGACGTTGTAGTGATCGCCCAGAAAGATCAACACGATAAAACGCACTGGAGTGAAATCGCTGCACGTCTCAAGAGCTATGGGGTCAAGCACATCGTGCTATTGGGGCCGCTGCCACAATGGAGCCCTTCGCTGCCGAGCGTCATCGCCAATCGTCATTGGGGCGTGAATGACTCGCACATCAGCGACCCGGCGCTGGACCAAAGCGTCATGGCTGCTGATCGGGCGACTCGAAGCCAGATTGATCCCGAGTCTGTCGATTTTGTGTCATTGATCGACAGGCTGTGCGTGGCCAACTCTTGCCTGGTCAGGCTGCAAGATCACTCACTGCTGCAGATCGACTCGGGTCATCTCAGTGAAAAGGGCTCGCTATACATCGTGAAGAATTTTGTTTTGCCCGAGCTGAAGACCCAAGCCGCTCGATAACAACCTTAGACAACCAGCCCGCCTGACACAGCTCAGCGCGGGCTTTTTTACGTCCAGCGTAAATCTTCACGCCGTCGCCACGTTTGGCTGTTAAGTTGAGCGCAGGACATTTTGCAGGGAGGCAGGATTGAACATGTTTTGGAGACAGACGCTTCTCGTAATGACCCTGGCGATGTTGAGCCTGCTGGCGCAGGCAGAAACCTATCAGGCGGGGGGTAGTGAATGGCGACCGTTCAGCTATGAAGACGCGCAAGGCAACCTGCGCGGCATCTCCACTGATATCGCCCGGCGAGTGTTGCATCAGGCCAACATAGAAGCCCACTTCGTTTCTTACCCGGTCAATCGTCTGCAGGCGATGCTGGGCAAGGGCGAACTAGACTTGAACTACGCCGACTCATCGCAATGGAACAGCCCTGAAGAGCTTCGCCATTTTGTTTTTTCCGAGCCCTACATCCGCGTCAAAGAACACCTTTACTATCTCAAAGGCAGCCCCGCCGTCCCGATCCCTGTGGATAAGTTACGGGGCCTGACTATTGGTACTGTCAGGGGCTATACCTACCTGACCATGGACCCGTCTTTCGCGGATAAACGTCTGGTCCAGCTGGAAACCTCCGAAGATCCGGCATTGCTTCAACTGCTATTGGCCAGACGCGTCGACGCCGTCGCGATGGTCGATGATCTTTTTGATTACCTCATTGCGGAGCAACGTCTGGATCCGAACCTTTTTCAGCGCGGCGCACGGCTCAGTGATTCCCCGATAAGTATCAAGTTACAACCGGAATTGGCGGGGCTGCTGCCGGATATAAACAAGGCGATCCGGGCACTTGTTCGCAGTGGAGAAGTAGACAGGATTCGCAGGTTCTACCTCTCTCCTCATCCTGCTGACGGTTGTCAAAACAGCGACGCAACCTGTTGATAAATGGCGACCGATCATCAATTCGAAATTAAGTTCATATTGCTAAATTTATCAACGACATAGCTTAAAACAATTCATTAATGGCAAGACCCGTCTCTACGCTTAGGCTCTCAAAACAACCAAAAATAGAGAGAGACCTGAGATGTACCTACCTAGATCCCACTTAGCCGTGAGCCTGATCGGCGCGAGCCTGATGGCCAGCTCCGCAGCCTTCGCCGATAACCTGACCCGTGATAACGGTGCCGCCGTCGGCGACAATCAGAACTCCCAGACAGCGGGCGCAACTGGCCCGGTCCTGCTGCAAGACGTACAACTCCTGCAAAAACTCCAGCGCTTTGATCGCGAACGCATCCCTGAGCGCGTCGTGCACGCGCGCGGCACCGGTGTGCACGGGGAGTTCGTCGCCTCTGATGACGCCTCCGACCTGAGCAAGGCCAAGGTCTTCAGCAAAGGTGAACACACGCCCGTGTTCGTGCGGTTCTCCTCTGTGGTGCACGGCAACCATTCGCCGGAAACCCTGCGTGACCCGCGCGGTTTCGCCACCAAGTTTTATACCGCAGACGGCAACTGGGACCTGGTAGGCAACAACTTCCCGACGTTTTTCATCCGTGACGCAATCAAGTTTCCGGACATGGTCCACGCGTTCAAACCTGACCCACGCACCAACCTGGATGACGATTCCCGTCGTTTCGATTTCTTCTCTCATGTCCCGGAAGCCACTCGTACCCTCACCTTGCTGTACTCCAATGAAGGTACGCCAGCCAGCTACCGCACCATGGACGGCAACGGCGTTCACGCCTACAAACTGGTGAACGCCAAGGGCGAAGTGAACTACGTGAAGTTCCACTGGAAAAGCCTGCAAGGCTTGAAGAACCTTGATCCCAAGCAGGTCGCAGAAGTCCAGTCCAAGGATTACAGCCACCTGACCAACGACTTGGTAGACGCGATCAAGAAAGGTGATTTCCCAAAATGGGACCTGTACGTTCAGGTGATCAAACCTGAGGACCTGGCCAAGTTTGATTTCGACCCACTGGATGCGACAAAAATCTGGCCAGACGTTCCCGAGCGCAAAATTGGTCAGATGGTGCTGAACAAGAATGTGGATAACTTCTTCCAGGAAACCGAGCAGGTCGCGATGGCTCCAGCCAACGTCGTGCCAGGCATCGAGCCCTCGGAAGATCGCCTGCTGCAAGGTCGGGTATTTTCCTACGCCGATACTCAGCTCTACCGCGTCGGTACCAACGTTCTGAGCCTGCCGATCAACGCTCCAAAGGTTAAGGTCAACAACGGCAATCAAGATGGTTCGCTGAATAGCGGTCACACGACCACCGGCGTCAACTACGAGCCAAGCCGCCTCAACCCGCGGCCTGCCGTTGAAGCCGCTCGCTATAGCGAGTTGCCGGTGTCTGGCACCACCCAGCAAGCGAAAATCCAGCGTGAGCAGAACTTCAAGCAGGCGGGCGACCTGTATCGCTCGTACAGCAAGAAAGACCAGCAGGATCTGATCCAGAGCTTTGGTGAATCCCTGGCCACCACTGACACCGAGAGCAAAAACATCATGCTCTCTTTCCTCTACAAGGCTGATCCGGAGTACGGCACAGGCGTGACCAAGGTTGCCAAAGGCGATCTCGACAAGGTCAAGCAACTCGCTGCCGCACTGAAGGACTGATCAATACCTCGCTCGCTGCGCTTCAGCTATCAGGCGTAGCGAGCCGAGGTCCTTTGGAGGATTTTCCAAATGGGCAAGTTTCTATACGCACTGCTGCTATGCGTTACGACCGGCATAGCCAATGCAACCCCGACCGAAGAAACACAAGCCGACACTCAAGCGCAGTTGCGCACACTGTTTTTCCAGGCGGCACGTGACGGCCGACAGGACATGCTGAGTGAGTTCATCAACGCCAGATTCGACCTGAACGTCCAGGATGAAAAGGGTTACACCGCCTTGATTCTTGCGGCCTATCACGGCCATCAAGCGACCGTGACGCAACTATTGGAGGCAGGGGCCGATCCTTGCGCCAAGGACCTGAGAGGCAATACAGCGCTGATGGGGGCTATCTTCAAAGGCGAGCTGAGTATTGCCCACCAACTGGTCGCCGCCGACTGCGCGCCAGATCAACGCAATAACGCAGGCCAGACTGCGGCAATGTACGCCGCCCTCTTCCATCGCAAGGACATCCTCGACTCCCTCGCCGCCAAGGGCGCCGATCTGAACGCCACGGATGCTATGGGCAATCAGGTGCAGAATCTTGAACGAGGGGAGTTTCAGACGGTACAGCCTGCGCGCTGAGGCCAGCGTATAGCCAAGAGCAATGCGATGGCTTAGTTAATACAGGGTGTCAGCAATACGACCTGGCAAGGCCTTGTCGTAGGCATCACCGTCAATTTCCGCCGCTGACACTTCCTTCAGGATTTGCCCTGCAGTGGGAAGAGAACTGCGCTCGACATGTCGTGCCGGATCCCACAAACCGGCTCTGATGACGGCTCTACTGCACTGGAAATAGACACTGGTCACGGTGATGTGGAGAACGGACTTCGGCAATTGGCCCTTGACCGCAAAGCGGCTTAACAGGTCGGGTTTGATCGAGATTTGAGCGGTGCCGTTGACCCGCAGAGTTTCGCCAACACCAGGTACGATGAACAACAACGCCACCCTCGGATCAGTGACGATGTTACGGAGCGTGTCGATGCGGTTGTTACCTCGACGATCAGGCAAATACAGAGTCTTGCTGTCTTCGATGTGCACAAATCCGCCTTGATCGCCCCGCGGAGATGCATCGAGTCCGCCAGGGCCTGAGGACGCAAGGACGACAAACGGCGCGGCTTCTATGAAAGGCCTGTAAACCGGATGAATATGGTCGACTTCCTTGACCATGGAAGGCCTTGCCGTAGGCCCGTAAAGCTTTTCCAGTGCCTCAGTCGTCGTCACATATGCAGTGTTTTCAGAATCCATCATGCTCTCCCACGGGTTCCTGTGAGGCGTTGCAAAACACCCTGGTCAGCTATCGATGGTTGGAACATGGGGGAAAAAATCCTCCATGTTCCAGCCGCATTATGACTTTTCCACAGGCTTTCTGAAGCCATCGTCAAACCGACGCTGTGGATAACTTACTCGACAGTCACCGACTTGGCCAAGTTACGCGGCTGGTCCACATCCGTGCCCTTCAACACCGCCACATAGTACGAAAGTAATTGCAGCGGGATGGTGTAGAGGATCGGTGCCAAGGCGTCAACGATGTGCGGCATCGCGATGACGTGGGTGCCTTCGCCATTGCTCATGCCGGCCTGTTCGTCAGCGAAAACAATCAGTTCACCACCACGGGCGCGGACTTCCTGCAGGTTGGATTTCAGCTTTTCCAGCAGCTCGTTGTTCGGTGCGACAGTAACCACCGGCATGTCGCTGTCGACCAACGCCAACGGACCATGCTTGAGCTCACCCGCCGGATAGGCTTCGGCGTGGATGTAGGAGATCTCTTTGAGTTTGAGCGCACCTTCCATGGCCACCGGGAACTGAGCGCCACGGCCCAGGAACAGCGTGTGATTCTTCTCGGCGAACAACTCGGCGACTTTCTCGACCGTGCTATCCATCGCCAACGCTTCGCCCAGCCGAGTAGGCAGACGACGTAGTTCTTCAACCAGCTCGGCTTCAACGCCTTCAGCCAATGTGCCTTGCACCTGCCCCAACGACAGCGTGAGCAGCAACAAAGCCACCAGCTGAGTAGTGAAAGCCTTGGTCGAGGCCACACCGATCTCCGGCCCCGCCTGGGTTAACAACGTCAGGTCGGACTCGCGAACCAGAGAGCTGATGCTGACGTTACAGATCGCGAGGCTGGCCAGGAAACCCAGTTCCTTGGCGTTACGCAGTGCGGCCAGGGTGTCGGCGGTTTCGCCGGACTGGGAGATGGAGACGAAGAGCGTGTCCGGCTGTACCACTACCTTGCGATAACGGAACTCACTGGCAACTTCTACCTGACATGGAATGCCTGCCAACCCTTCCAGCCAGTAACGCGCAACCATGCCCGCGTGGTAGCTGGTACCGCAGGCAACGATTTGCACGTTACGCACTTTGGCGAACAACTCGGCCGCTTGCGGACCAAATGCCTGCACCAGTACTTGTTGCTGGCCAAGACGGCCTTCAAGCGTGCGCTGCACAACTTTTGGCTGCTCGTGGATTTCCTTGAGCATAAAGTGGCGGAACTCGCCTTTATCAGCCGCTTCTGCGCCTTCACGGTATTGCACGATTTCGCGTTCAACCGGCAAACCATCCACAGCCCAGATCTGCACGCTCTCACGACGGATCTCGGCAATATCGCCTTCTTCCAGGTACATGAAGCGGTCAGTGACTTGACGCAGCGCCATTTGGTCGGACGCGAGGAAGTTTTCCCCAAGGCCCAGGCCAACCACCAGAGGACTGCCACTGCGAGCAGCCAATAGTCGATCAGGCTGTTTGGCGCTGATGACCGCAAGGCCATAGGCACCGTGCAGTTCCTTGACCGCAGCTTTGAGGGCGACAGTCAGGTCAGGTGTGTCTTTAAGCTTGTGGTGCAGCAGGTGGACGATGACTTCGGTATCGGTGTCGGAAACGAATACATAGCCGAGTCCTTTGAGGCGCTCGCGCAGCACTTCGTGGTTCTCGATGATGCCGTTGTGGACAACTGCCAGTTCGTCGCCGGAAAAATGCGGGTGGGCATTACGTTCGCAGGGCGCACCGTGGGTGGCCCAACGGGTGTGGGCAATGCCAAGACGGCCCAGCAACGGCTCACCAGCGAGCGCCTGTTCCAGCTCGCTCACCTTGCCGGAGCGACGGCGACGATCAAGCACACCTGCATTGCTGAACACCGCGACGCCCGCGCTATCGTAGCCACGGTATTCCAGACGCTTGAGGCCTTCGACCAAAATAGCGGTGATGTTGCGTTCAGCGACTGCGCCGACAATTCCACACATACGTTCTCTCCTAGCTGACAGCGGCACAAATCAGGGTTATGCCACGGGCTTGTATCTGTTCGCGTGCCTCGACGGGCAGGCGATCATCAGTAATCAGGGTATGGATGCTGCTCCAGGGCAGCTCCAGATTGGGTATCTTGCGACCTACTTTGTCTGCCTCGACCATCACCACTACTTCACGGGCCACTTCAGCCATGACCCGGCTCAGCCCCAGTAATTCGTTGAAGGTGGTCGTACCGCGAGACAGATCAATGCCATCGGCACCAATGAACAACTGATCAAAATCGTAGGAACGCAGCACCTGTTCAGCAACCTGGCCCTGGAAAGATTCCGAATGCGGGTCCCAGGTACCACCGGTCATCAACAAAACAGGCTCATGTTCCAGTTCGCTCAGTGCACTGGCGACGTGCAGGGAGTTGGTCATCACCACCAGGCCGGGCTGCTGACCGAGCTCGGGAATCAGCGCTGCAGTGGTACTGCCACTGTCGACGATGATGCGCGCATGCTCTCGAATTCGCTTCACCGCCGCCCGGGCGATGGCTTGCTTGTACTTCGAGACAGGCTGAGAGTTCTCACCGATCAGTTCCTGGGGCAACGTGATTGCGCCGCCATAGCGACGCAGCAACAGCCCATTGCTTTCGAGAGCGGCCAGATCCTTGCGAACCGTAACTTCGGAAGTTTCGAAGCGCTTCGCCAGCTCATCGACGCTCACCTCGCCCTGCACATTAAGCAAAGCAAGGATATTGTGACGTCGTTGAGGTGTATTGCGTTTCGACATGGCTGACTTAAGTTTCGATTCGTAAGATAACGAAGGCAATCAAAACCTATTGCAGAGAAATGGTCAAGGGCAGAGTACAAATTCGGGATCGATTTGGACCTGTGGGAGCGAATTCATTCGCGAAGGGCTTTTCAGACACTACAACTGCGCCTGACACTTCGCTTTCGCGAATGAATTCGCTCCCACAAAAATGCGTCCATCTCGAACGACTGTGGATAACTTCAGTCTTTCTTGATTTTCACCGGCCGCTTCCAGCCTTCGATGTTGCGCTGGCGTGCACGAGCAACGCCGAGTTGTTCGGCAGGGATATCCTGATTGATGGTCGAGCCTGCAGCTGTAGTAGCGCCCGAAGAGATATCCACAGGCGCGACCAACGAGTTGTTCGAGCCGATGAATACATCTTCGCCCAACACCGTTTTATGCTTGTTCGCACCGTCGTAATTACAGGTGATCGTGCCAGCACCAATATTTGTGCGTGCACCAATTTCAGCGTCGCCCAGATAAGTCAGATGCCCGGCTTTGGCACCCTCCCCAAGATGAGCATTCTTCAATTCCACAAAGTTACCCACATGAGCCTTGGCGCCCAGCACACTGCCAGGACGCAAGCGAGCGAATGGACCTGCATCGCTGCCCTGGCCCATCACGGCACCGTCGAGGTGACTGTTAGCCTTGATCACAACGCCTTTACGCAATGTGCTGTCTTTGATCACACAGTTCGGGCCGATGGCCACGTCGTCTTCGATGATGACCCGACCTTCAAGGATCACATTGATGTCAATCAGCACATCGCGCCCTACTGTCACGTCACCGCGTACATCAAAACGGGCTGGATCGCGCAACGTCACCCCTTGCGCCATCAAACGGCGTGCTTCGCGTAGCTGGTAGTGACGCTCCAGCTCAGCTAGTTGCTTACGGTCATTGGCGCCTTGGACTTCCATAGCGTCGTGGGGCTGCTCAGTGGCAACCACCAGACCGTCGTTGACTGCCATGGCAATCACATCAGTCAGGTAATACTCGCCTTGAGCATTGTTGTTCGATAACCGTCCCAGCCAGTCAGCCAGGCGCTTGCCCGGGACCGCGAGAATGCCGGTGTTGCCTTCGGTTATAGCTTTCTGGGCTTCGGTGGCGTCTTTGTGTTCAACGATCGCACATACACGGTTCTGCTCATCGCGCACGATACGGCCGTAGCCGGTGGGATCGTCGAGGTTGACGGTCAACAAGCCCAGTTGTTCGGCATTGACCTGTTTCAGCAAACGCTGAAGGGTTTCAACTTCAATCAGCGGTACATCGCCATAGAGGATCAGTACGGTGTCGGCGCTTAGTTCCGGCAACGCCTGAGCGACGGCGTGCCCGGTGCCCAGTTGCTTGTCCTGCATGACGAAATTCAGGTCATCTGCAGCCAGGCGCTCACGTACGACATCCGCGCCATGGCCAATCACCACATGGATACGTTGCGGCGATAGTTGCCGAGCGCTGTGGATAACATGTCCCAGCATAGAGTCGCCAGCAACCGGGTGCAGGACTTTAGGAAGTGCGGAGCGCATGCGTGTGCCTTGGCCTGCCGCGAGAATAACGATATCGAGAGACATGGGATTTCCAACTGAGGCGCGCCGCGTCACTTATCCACAAGCGTCGGCTGATCCTGAAAAAAGAAAAAGGGTAGCCGAGGCTACCCTTTTTCTCAATCGCGCAGAAGGCGACGGGTTAACCGCCGAACTTCTTGCGAATTTGCTGAACGGTGCGCAGCTGAGCTGCGGCCTCGGCCAGACGAGCAGTTGCAGATCCGTAATCGAAATCTGCGCCTTTTTCGTTCAGGGCCTTCTCGGCTGCCTTTACGGCTGCCTGAGCAGAGGCTTCGTCCAGGTCATCAGCACGTTGCACAGTGTCGGCAAGCACCTTGACCATGTTTGGTTGAACCTCGAGGAAACCACCGGAGATGTAAAACACCTCCGCTGCTCCGCCCTGCTTGATCAAGCGGATCGGACCTGGTTTCAGATCAGTGATCAGCGGCGCGTGGCCTGGAGCGATACCGATATCACCCAGGTTGCCGTGCGCAATCACCATCTCGACCAGACCGGAGAAAATTTCTCCTTCCGCGCTGACGATATCGCAATGGACTGTTATAGCCATTTGCTTGCCTCGACCTGATTAGCGCCCGTTGCCAGGCGCTGGGATTACAGTTTCTTGGCTTTCTCGATCGCTTCTTCGATGCCGCCGACCATGTAGAACGCTTGTTCTGGCAGGTGGTCGTAGTCACCGTTGAGGATGCCTTTGAAGCCAGCAATGGTGTCTTTCAGGGAAACGTATTTACCCGATGCACCAGTGAAGACTTCAGCCACGAAGAACGGTTGCGACAGGAAGCGCTGGATCTTACGAGCACGGTTAACCAACTGTTTGTCGGTCTCCGACAGCTCGTCCATACCCAGGATCGCAATGATATCCTTCAGTTCTTTGTAGCGCTGCAACACGTACTGTACGCCGCGAGCGGTGTCGTAGTGTTCCTGGCCGATAACGTTCGGGTCCAACTGGCGCGAAGTCGAATCCAGTGGATCTACCGCTGGGTAGATACCCAGAGAGGCGATGTCACGGGACAGTACGACGGTTGCGTCCAAGTGGGCAAACGTGGTCGCTGGCGACGGGTCAGTCAAGTCATCCGCTGGTACGTATACGGCCTGGATGGAAGTGATCGAACCGTTTTTGGTGGAAGTGATGCGCTCTTGCAGAGTGCCCATCTCTTCAGCCAGGGTCGGCTGGTAACCTACTGCGGAAGGCATACGGCCCAGCAGTGCGGATACTTCAGTACCGGCCAGTGTGTAACGGTAGATGTTGTCGACGAACAGCAGAACGTCGTTACCTTCGTCACGGAACTTCTCGGCCATGGTCAGGCCAGTCAGTGCTACGCGCAGACGGTTACCCGGCGGCTCGTTCATCTGACCGTAAACCAGTGCCACTTTGTCCAGAACGTTGGAGTCCTTCATCTCGTGGTAGAAATCGTTACCCTCACGAGTACGCTCACCCACACCGGCGAACACGGAATAACCGCTGTGCTCGATGGCGATGTTACGGATCAGTTCCATCATGTTTACGGTTTTGCCTACACCGGCACCACCGAACAGACCTACTTTACCGCCTTTGGCGAACGGGCAGACCAGGTCGATAACCTTGATGCCTGTTTCCAGCAGATCGTTGCCACCAGCCTGTTCAGCGAAGGACGGCGCAGGACGGTGAATGCCCCAGCGTTCTTCGGTGTCGATCGGGCCAGCTTCGTCGATCGGGTTGCCCAGCACGTCCATGATCCGGCCCAGAGTCGCTTTACCGACTGGTACGGAGATGGCTTTGCCAGAGTCTGCAACTTCCAGACCACGCTTCAAGCCCTCGGTGGAGCCCATCGCAATGGTACGAACCACGCCGTCGCCCAGCTGCTGCTGAACTTCCAGGGTGGTCCCTGCCGCGCTTTTAACTTCCAGCGCGTTGTAGATGCTCGGTACGCTATCGCGTGGGAATTCCACGTCGATCACGGCGCCGATGATTTGAACGATACGTCCGCTACTCATTAGCTGGTTCCTCTAATATTTGAACCGTTAAACCGCGGCAGCGCCGCCGACGATTTCCGAGATCTCTTGGGTGATCGCTGCCTGACGCGCCTTGTTGTAGATCAGCTGCAAATCACTGATCAAATCACCGGCGTTATCTGTGGCGTTCTTCATCGCGATCATCCGCGCTGCTTGTTCAGCTGCGTTGTTCTCGACCACCGCCTGGTACACCTGCGACTCAACGTAGCGAACCATCAAGCCGTCAAGCAGCTCTTTGGCATCGGGTTCGTAGAGATAGTCCCAGTGGTGCTTGAGTTTCTGATCCGGGGTAGCCACCAACGGAATCAACTGCTCAACCGTTGGTTGCTGGGTCATGGTGTTGATGAACTTGTTGGATACCACGGACAGGCGATCAATACGGCCATCCAGGTAAGCATCCAGCATCACCTTGACGCTGCCGATCAAATCATTGATCGACGGCTCTTCGCCCAAGTGGCTGATCGCAGCGACGACGTTACCGCCGAAGTTGCGGAAAAATGCCGCACCTTTGCTGCCAACCACGCACAGATCGATCTCTACGCCGTTTTCACGGTTTACCGCCATGTCCTTGACCAGAGCCTTGAACAGGTTGGTATTCAAGCCACCGCACAGACCGCGGTCACTGCTCACTACGACATAACCGACACGCTTTACAGCGCGCTCGACCATGAACGGGTGGCGGTATTCCGGGTTAGCGTTGGCCAGATGACCAATCACCTGGCGGATGCGCTCCGCGTAAGGACGGCTAGCAGCCATGCGCATTTGAGCCTTGCGCATTTTGCTGACCGCCACTTTTTCCATGGCGCTGGTGATCTTTTGCGTGCTTTTGATGCTCGCAATCTTGCTGCGAATCTCTTTTGCGCCTGCCATGTAACACCTATCAGGTTAGCAAGCGGGAGCCTTTCGGCCCCCGCTGCGGCTTACCAGGTTTGGGTGGCCTTGAACTTCTCGATACCGGCTTTCATGCCAGCGTCGATTTCGTCATTGAAGTCACCCTTCACGTTGATCTTCGCCATCAAATCGGCGTGATCGCGGTTGAAGTAAGCAATCAGCGCTTGTTCAAAGCTACCGATCTTGGCGATTTCGATGTCGGTCAGGAACCCACGCTCAGCGGCATACAGCGACAGCGCCATGTCAGCGATCGACATTGGTGCGTATTGCTTCTGCTTCATCAGCTCGGTAACGCGCTGACCATGCTCAAGTTGCTTACGGGTCGCTTCGTCCAGGTCAGAAGCAAACTGGGCGAATGCTGCCAGTTCACGGTACTGAGCCAGAGCGGTACGGATACCACCGGAGAGCTTCTTGATGATCTTGGTCTGAGCGGCACCACCCACACGGGATACCGAAACACCGGCGTTAACTGCTGGACGGATGCCAGAGTTGAACATGGCCGATTCCAGGAAGATCTGACCGTCAGTGATGGAAATCACGTTGGTCGGAACGAACGCGGAAACGTCGCCAGCCTGAGTTTCGATGATCGGCAACGCGGTCAGGGAACCGGTTTTGCCGGTTACTGCGCCGTTGGTGAACTTCTCTACGTACTCTTCGGAAACACGCGATGCGCGCTCCAGCAGACGGGAGTGGAGATAGAACACGTCGCCTGGGTAAGCTTCACGGCCTGGTGGACGGCGCAGCAGCAGGGAAATCTGGCGGTAAGCCACTGCTTGCTTGGACAGATCGTCATAAACGATCAGCGCGTCTTCACCGCGGTCGCGGAAGAATTCACCCATGGTGCAACCCGAGTACGGTGCAAGGAATTGCAGCGCAGCGGATTCAGAAGCACTTGCAGCCACGACGATGGTGTTAGCCAATGCGCCGTTTTCTTCGAGTTTGCGAACAACGTTGGCGATGGTCGATTGTTTCTGACCGATTGCAACGTAGACGCAGAAGATGCCGCTGTCTTTCTGGTTGATGATTGCGTCGATGGCCAGAGCGGTTTTACCGATCTGACGGTCACCGATGATCAGCTCACGCTGGCCACGGCCGACTGGAATCATGGCATCGACAGCCTTGTAGCCAGTCTGTACAGGCTGGTCTACCGACTTACGCCAGATCACGCCTGGAGCAACTTTCTCGACCGCATCGGTCTCGGTGTTGTTCAGCGGACCTTTGCCGTCAACTGGGTTACCCAGTGCGTCGACTACGCGACCCAGCAGTTCCTTACCAACCGGAACTTCGAGGATGCGGCCAGTGCACTTGGCGCTCATGCCTTCAGCCAGAGTCGTGTATGCGCCCAGTACTACAGCACCTACAGAGTCTTGCTCAAGGTTCAGCGCCATACCGTAGACGCCGCCCGGAAACTCGATCATCTCGCCGTACATTACGTCGGCCAGACCGTGAATCCGCACGATGCCGTCAGATACGCTGACGACAGTGCCTTCGTTACGGGCTTGGGAGGTTACATCGAGCTTGTCGATGCGACCCTTGATGATTTCACTTATTTCGGAAGGATTGAGTTGCTGCATTGCTCTGCTGCCCCTTCAAACTCAAGATTTCAATGCTTCGGCTAGTTGCGCGAGTTTGCCGCGAACTGAGCCATCGATAACCAGGTCGCCGGCGCGGATTACGACACCACCGATAAGGGTGGCATCCTCCGCAGCGTGCAGGCGCACTTCCCGGCCGAGCCGTGCACTGAGAACCTTGGCGAGTTTGTCTTGCTGTTCTTGGTTCAATGCAAAAGCACTGGTGACATCCACATCGACCGATTTTTCCTGCTCAGCCTTATACAGGTCGAACAGTTCGGCGATCTCCGGCAGAAGCGGGAGACGGTCGTTTTCAGCAACGACATGGATGAAATTCTGTGCCTTGGCATCGAACTTGTCGCCACACACTTCAATAAAAGTGGTGGCCTTGTCTGCGCTCGTCAGTCGCGGGGCCTTGAGTACGCGCTGCATGGTGTCGTCTTGCGACACCGCTGCAGCCAGGCCGAGCATGGCTGACCAATTGGCCAGTTGCTGGTGGGCCTGGGCGTGCTCGAAGGCTGCCTTAGCGTAAGGTCGGGCCAACGTGGTCAGTTCTGCCATGATCGCCCTCGCTTAAATTTCAGCAGCCAGTTTGTTAACCAGCTCCGCGTGCGCGTTTTGATCGATTGTGGCACCCAGGATCTTCTCAGCACCGCCAACTGCCAGGCTACCCAATTGGGCGCGCAGCGCGTCTTTGACACCGTTCAGTTCCTGCTCGATCTCGGCCTGAGCCTGAGCCTTCACACGGTCAGCTTCGACACGGGCCTGTTCACGGGCTTCGTCGACAATCTGAGTACCGCGTTTCTTGGCTTGCTCAATGATTTCGGCTGCCTGAGCTTTAGCTTCGCGCAGTTGATGACCCACTTTCTCTTGGGCCAACTCCAGGTCGCGAGCTGCTCGGCTGGCAGCGTCCAGTCCATCCGCGATCTTCTTCTGACGTTCGTGCAAAGCCGTAATGACCGGAGGCCAAACGTACTTCATGCAGAACAGCACAAAAATGAAGAACGCAACGGACTGGCCAATCAGGGTTGCATTAATGTTCACGCCAACACCTCGCTCGTTCGTTGTCCATCACACCAATCACCTCGAAGAATCGAGAGATTAGCCAGCGAGTTGACCAACGAAGGGGTTCGCAAAGGTGAAGAACAGAGCGATACCAACACCGATCATGGTTACGGCGTCGAGCAGACCGGCAACGATGAACATTTTAACCTGCAGCATTGGAACCATTTCTGGTTGGCGAGCAGCGCCTTCCAGGAATTTGCCGCCCAACAGGCCGAAGCCGATTGCAGTACCCAGTGCGCCCAGGCCGATCAACAGTGCAACAGCGATAGCGGTTAGACCAACTACAGTTTCCATCTTTCCTCCCGACTTTTACGTCGTATTGGTTAGGTTTTCTTAGATTAAAGCGGTAAAACAAATCGTTTTACATCAGCCCTTGCGGTTACCCGCTTGCGGCCTCCTCTCGCCGGAGCGAGAGGTACATCCAGACGCGCCAGGCGAGTCTTAATGGTTATCTTCGTGAGCCATCGACAGGTACACGATGGTCAGCATCATGAAGATGAATGCCTGCAAGGTGATGATCAGGATGTGGAATACAGCCCACGCCCATTGCAGAACCACACCCAGGCCGCTGAGCCAGAGCAGGCCGCTGCCGAACATGACGGCGATCAGGATGAACACCAGTTCGCCCGCATACATGTTGCCGAACAGACGCAGTGCCAACGAGATCGGTTTGGCGATCAGAGTCACGAATTCAAGCAGGAAGTTCACCGGAATCAACAGCGCCTGAACAAAAATGTTCTTGCTGCCGAATGGGTGCAGGGTCAGTTCGCCGATGAAACCGCCGATGCCCTTGACCTTGATGCTGTAGAAAATGATCAGCGCGAAGACCGACAGAGCCATGCCCAGAGTGGCGTTAGGGTCAGTGGTCGAAACAGCGCGGAAAGGAATGTGCGAATCGCCCGAGATCAGGATCGCCAACTGAGGAATCCAGTCAACAGGAACCAGGTCGACGGCGTTCATCAGGAACACCCAGACGAAAATGGTCAGCGCCAGCGGTGCAATCACCGGGCTACGACCATGGAAGCTGTCTTTCACACTGCCGTCGACGAAGTCGACCAGCACTTCAACGAAGTTTTGCAGCGCGCCTGGTTGACCGGAAGTCGCCTTCTTGGCCGCCATACGGAAAATCAGGACGAAAATCAGACCCAGGGCAACAGACCAGCCGAGAGTATCGACGTGGAAAGCCCAAAAGCCCATTTCCTTCGCTTCTGCCGCGGTGTGGGCGAAACCCCAGCCGCCATCTGGTAGCTGACCGAAGGTCAGGTTCTGCAAGTGGTGCTGGATATAGCCCGAAGCTGTTTGCTCTGCCATGTGTGCCTCAAACGCCCTAAGGTCTCGAAAGTCTTGTTCTCATCAGCAGGGGAGCGAACCAATTGACCACCTGGATCAACATGAACACGCCGAATACAGCAATCGGCGCCAATGGCTTCACACCTGCAAAGGTCAATGCAAAAAGCACTGCCGTAAAAATCAGTTTGCCCGCCTCGCCGGCATAGAATGACCGGACAATGGCTTGCGCTGCTCTAGCCCCGGAAAACCGGAAAGCCTTATGAGCAAAGTACAAATTGGGCAGCCAGGCTATCAGGCCTCCGCACAGCCCTGAATATCCTGCTACGACTCCATGCCACTGCCACAGCGCCAAAGCTGCCAGCAGCAGGACTATAAATTGAGCCAGCAGTACCGGGAAAACCGCCAGTCGATGGAACGGCAAGCGGTTTGGCATGCGTGTTTCCATCACTCCTGCTCCTCGTGCGTCGGCCGCCAAAATCAATAACTTGGCATAATTTGTGCCGACAAAATGCGCGCAGAGTATAGGGGCGGTTCAGCCCCTATTCAACCTTCAGGTAGTGATTTCCGATCACACGCTACAGTGCAATTGTTTCAGCGGATGTGGGCGAGCACCCCTTGCAGCTCATCCAGTGAGTTATACCGGATCACCAACTGCCCTTTACCCTTCTGCCCATGACGAATTTGCACCGCAGAGCCCAGCCGCTCGGCCAGACGCTGTTCAAGGCGGCTGATATCCGGATCGGTCTTCACTGGCTCGGCGGCAGCAGGTTTTCCACTCAACCATTGACGCACGAGCGCTTCTGTCTGGCGAACCGTCAGGCCTCGTGCGACAACATGTCGCGCCCCTTCAACCTGCCGATCTTCCGGCAGACCGAGTAACGCACGAGCGTGACCCATTTCCAGGTCGCCGTGGGAAAGCATGGTTTTGATCACATCCGGCAGCGCGATCAGGCGCAGCAGGTTGGCAACACTCACCCGCGATTTGCCGACAGCATCGGCAACTTGTTGCTGAGTGAGCTGGAACTCATGTTGAAGACGCTGTAAAGCGACCGCCTCCTCAATGGGATTGAGGTCTTCGCGTTGAATGTTCTCGATCAGCGCCATCGCAATAGCGGTTTCATCCGGCACATCACGCACCATCGCCGGGATGGTTTCCATGGAGGCCTGCTGGCTTGCACGCCAACGGCGCTCACCTGCGATGATTTCAAAGCGGTTTTCACCAATTGGACGCACCACAATCGGCTGCATTACGCCCTGGGCCTTGATCGATTGAGCGAGCTCTTCGAGCGCCTGAGGATCCATGTCGCGACGCGGCTGATACTTGCCGCGCTGAATCAGGTCCAGCGGGATGTGCTGAAGTTCACGCTGATCGGCCTTCACGGCTTGTTCTTCGAGGGAGCTGACGGTTGGACTGCTCAGAAGTGCGTCCAGCCCACGTCCGAGACCTCTTTTCTTGACGGCCATGGGGTTTCCTTAAGTTGGCTGAGCTGTGCGCGAACCGCGCCGTTGACGACGAACCATTTCCCCTGCCAAAGCAAGGTAGGCCAGTGCACCGCGCGAACTCTTGTCGTAGGCCAGAACGGGCATCCCGAAACTCGGCGCCTCGGCCAGACGGATGTTGCGCGGAATTACAGTGTCGTACAGCTGTTCGCCGAAATGCTCTTTGAGTTGCGCAGACACGTCGTTGATCAGGCTCAACCGCGGGTCATACATGGTGCGCAGCAACCCCTCGATTTTCAGCGCTGGATTGAGCAATTCACCGATGCGTTTGATGTTATCCACAAGGTCGCTAAGACCTTCCAGAGCAAAGTATTCACATTGCATGGGGATAATTACACCATCAGCAGCAACCAGCGCGTTCAATGTCAGCATCGACAAGGACGGCGGGCAATCAATCAAAATGTAATCGTAGTTTTCGCGGATAGGCGCCAGCGCATTGCGCAGACGGCTTTCCTTCATCTGCATTTCCAGAAGATTCACTTCAGCTGCAGTGAGGTCGCGGTTGGCAGGCAGCAATTGATAACCGCCATGCTCGGAGAACTGGATCGCCTGGTTCAGATCGCACTCACCAATGAGCAGGTCATACACCGAATGCTCCAAGGCGTGTTTATCCACACCACTGCCCATCGTGGCATTACCTTGCGGATCCAGATCGATCAGCAGTACGCGTCGCTTGGTGGCTACCAGCGATGCTGCGAGGTTGATACAGGTGGTGGTTTTACCCACACCACCTTTTTGGTTCGCAATCGCGAATACCTTAGCCATGCTTGCTTGTGTTCCCAGTCATGCCGTGCGGCGCAGTATCAGCAGATGACGTTGGCCTTGGCAACCGGGTACGGTCAAGGCTTGTGCGCTATCCACATGAAAATCTGCGGGCAATGCTACCAGTTCATCGGTCGGATGCAGGCCTTTCATTGCCAGCCATCGCGTATTGGTATCGCCCATATGGCGAGTCCACCCAGTAAAGTCTTCCAGACTGCTGAACGCACGGGAAACAATCCCGGTGAACGGAAGCTCCGGATGAAAGGACTCTGCGCGGCTGTGGATAACTTCTACGTTATCCAGCTTGAGCTCAAGTTTGACCTGAGTCTGAAAGCGCGTTTTCTTGCCATTGCTGTCCAGAAGCGAAACTTTCATGTCCGGGAACATGATGGCCAGGGGAATACCAGGCATCCCCCCGCCACTTCCCACATCCAGCCAACGTTCACCCTCAACGAAAGGCACAACACTCAAGCTGTCGAGCAAGTGCCGTGAAACCATTTCGTCCGGATTACGCACAGCCGTCAGGTTGTAAGCCTTGTTCCACTTGATCAGCAGAGCCAGATACGCCAGCAGTTGTGAGTGCTGGCTTTCACTGAGTGTCACACCCAGTTCCTGAGCGCCACGGGATAACTCTTCGGCGTGTTGCGGGGTAACCATAGAACTCAAGCGCTTTGCTCCAACTGACGGCCCGCGCCGCGTTTTTTCAGGTGAATCATCAACAGGGAAATTGCCGCAGGCGTGACGCCTGGAATTCGCGACGCCTGTCCCAGTGTCTCAGGACGAGTTATCCCCAGCTTGCTCTGAATTTCTTTCGAGAGACCAGAGATCGTCGTGTAATCGATGTCTTCAGGCAGTTTCGTGTCTTCGCTGGCACGCAGCCGGGCGATTTCGTCCTGCTGGCGGTCAATGTAACCCGCGTATTTGGCCTTGATTTCAACCTGTTCAGCGACTTGCGGATCAGGGCTGCCATGACCGGTGAGGGAAACAAGACTGGCGTAGTCGATTTCCGGTCGGGTCAACAGGTTGAGCAGGTTGTATTCGTGAGTCAACGGCGTGCCGAAATGACTGGCAATGGCATCGCCCTGCTCAGTACCCGGGCGTACCCAAGTGCTCTTCAGGCGCTGCTCTTCCAATTCGATGTTTTCGCGTTTGGTGCAGAACGCCGCCCAACGTTCATCATCAACGAGACCCAGCTCGCGACCTTTTTCGGTCAGGCGCAAATCGGCGTTGTCTTCACGCAGAATCAAGCGGTACTCCGCACGGGAAGTGAACATCCGGTACGGCTCTTGGGTACCCAGAGTAATCAAATCATCCACAAGCACGCCGATGTACGCTTCATCGCGACGTGGACACCAGCTTTCCTTGCCCTGCGCACGCAATGCCGCGTTGGTTCCAGCGAGCAAACCTTGAGCACCGGCTTCTTCGTAACCGGTGGTGCCGTTGATTTGCCCTGCGAAAAACAGACCCGCGATGACCTTGGTTTCGAGGCTGTACTTCAGATCGCGTGGATCGAAGTAATCATATTCGATGGCATAGCCAGGACGCACGATGTGAGCATTTTCCATACCGCGAATCGACCGGACAATCTGCAATTGCACGTCAAACGGCAACGAAGTCGAAATGCCGTTCGGATAAAGCTCATGCGTCGTCAGGCCTTCAGGCTCGATGAAGACCTGATGGCTTTCCTTGTCGGCAAACCGATGAATCTTGTCTTCGATCGAAGGGCAGTAACGTGGGCCAACACCTTCGATAACCCCGGAATACATGGGCGAACGATCAAGGTTGGCCGCAATGATTTCGTGAGTCCGGGCGTTGGTGTGAGTGATCCAGCAACTGACTTGCGATGGATGCTGTTCCTTGGAGCCCATGAACGACATCACCGGAATCGGCGTATCACCTGGCTGCTCGGTCATCACCGAGAAGTCCACCGAACGACCGTCGATACGCGGAGGAGTACCTGTTTTCAGGCGGCCCACTCGTAGCGGCAATTCACGTAAACGATGTGCCAGCGAGATTGAAGGCGGATCACCTGCGCGACCACCGGAGTAGTTCTGCATCCCTATGTGGATAAG
The DNA here is from genome assembly GCF_022790535.1 of Pseudomonas maioricensis. Lineage (GTDB taxonomy): Bacteria > Pseudomonadota > Gammaproteobacteria > Pseudomonadales > Pseudomonadaceae > Aquipseudomonas > Aquipseudomonas maioricensis. The sequence goes on along the minus strand of NZ_LOHG01000002.1, from coordinate 446,146 downwards.
TCCACCCAGAAAGGTGCCGGTCGTCAGCACAACCGAATCGGCCATGAAACGCAGTCCCATTTGGGTCACTACACCGCGCACTTCGTCCTGCTCAACGATCAAGTCATCACAGGCTTGTTGAAATACCCACAGGTTCGGCTGATTTTCGATGGTTTCGCGAATAGCCGCCTTGTACAGGACACGATCAGCCTGGGCGCGAGTTGCACGCACGGCGGGTCCTTTACGGCTGTTTAGCACACGAAACTGAATACCGCCTTTGTCGGTTGCCATTGCCATGGCACCGCCCAACGCGTCGATTTCCTTGACCAGATGGCTTTTACCGATGCCACCAATAGCCGGGTTGCAGCTCATCTGACCCAGTGTTTCCACGTTGTGGGTCAGCAAAAGGGTTTTTACACCCATACGTGCCGACGCCAGTGCGGCCTCGGTACCGGCATGACCGCCACCGATGACGATCACTTCAAAACGGGAAGGGAAATCCACCACGCACCTCGTGCCTGTTCTAGATGGGAAATTGGGATAGCTGACAAGTATAGGGACTTACCCCCCTCGAAAGGAACCCGTTGCACAAAAATTAACCAGCTGTGGAAAAGTCTCAGATATAGAAATTAAAAAGAAAGAAGATTTATAAAACCTTATTTTAAATGCTATTTATACTGAAGCCTGTTTCTGTGGATAGATTGCTGAAGAGCTTATAAATCAATGTGTACAGAGATTCAAAAGCCTGTGTTCATGTGGCAAGGAGGGTTTGGGATAACCGACCTGAGCCTGTGGATTAAATCGCTACTTGTCCACAGAGGGGGTTATGCGCATCTTTCAAGCCCACTTATCAACGGAGCTAAGGCCGCCTTATCCACAGAGCTTAGGTCGCTATTTTTTGATGATTCCTGGAAAAACACCGAGCAGCGACCTTACAGATCTTGAGGTCCATCAAATCGGTTCGAATTCAGGCGAGGGGGTGGACTGCGACTTGCCGATCAGTGCGAGTTATGAGGCTATTGTGAGTTTTCGAAACAAAAGCTAATAATAGCTATTATCATTAACTCGTCATTGCCTCTATGCCTCTTCACTCACATACGTCAGCTGTGCAGCGTATCTATGAGCAGCATCACTCGTGGTTGCACGGTTGGCTCAAAGCTCGCCTGTCGAACACCTTCGATGTTGCCGATGTGGCTCATGACACCTTTGTGCGGATTCTTGGCGCTGCTAATGCGGCCCACATTCGCGAGCCTCGTGACTATCTAGCCACTGTCGCCCGGGGGTTGGTCATTGATCGGTACCGGCGCAAAGCTATTGAGCTGGCGTATCAGCAGGCGATGGCTGAACGTCCACAGGACACTGTGATCAGTGAAGAAGACAAGGCGCTGATCATTGAAACCTTGCTGGCTGTGGATAAAGCGCTGGATGATCTGGGTTCACGCACCAAGAGAATCTTCATGCTGTCTCAGATCGAAGGTTTGACTTATCAACAGATCGCCATTGATTTGGATGTTTCGCTGACTACAGTGAAGAAGCACATGATCCGTGCTTTCACAGAATGCTCGATGCTCATGGCGCAGACCTCATGAGTTCTCCCCCTGACCGCAAAGTCTTTGAGGCCGCGGCAAGCTGGGTTGTGCAGTTTCAGAGCGAGCCACCAACGCCGCAAGCACAGGAGGCTTGGCGGCAATGGCTGGAAAGTGATCCGACGCACCGGGTTGCCTGGCAGCAGATGGAACAACTGCAGCGCGGCCTGAATAACATGCCTGCGCACCTCACTCGCCGCGCACTATCCAGGCCGCAACAACGCCGACAGGTTCTAAAACTGCTGCTGGCGGTGGCTGGCACCGGATATCTTGGCTGGAATATCCAGCAGCATACGTCCCTGAAGAATGTATTGGCTGACTACCGAACACCGGTAGGTCGTCGTCAACATGTTGAATTGATCGATGGCAGCCAGATCGAACTCAATACGGATACGGCTATAGACGTGGTGTTCGACAGTCAGCAACGGCTGATCCGATTGCGTGACGGGGAAATTCTCGTTCGGACCGGAAAACTGGGGGATATACGGCCTTTATATGTCGAGACTCGACAAGGCCGGGTACAGGCACTTGGCACACGCTTTTCGGTTCGACAACTGGAAAGTACGACTCGCGTGGGAGTACTGGAGGACCAGGTGAGGATCGCTCCGGCCGCTGTTGATGCCATTCCCCGGCTTCTGGGCGCGGGTCAAAGGGCTGACTTTAATGGCCATAGCGTCAGCCCGGACCGCGCTTATCCACAGACCGCTGCAGCATGGGTCGATGGGCAGCTAATTGTGCTTAACGAACCCCTGGGCAATGTCATCAATGAGTTGGCGCGTTATCGCTCTGGTGTCATGCAGTGTGATGAAAACGCGGCAAAGCTGCGTGTCTCCGGCGCGTTTCGTCTCGATGCGACAGACGCTGTACTCGCTAATCTTCAAGCAACTCTGCCGATTCAGGTTCGCTACTTCAGTCGATACTGGGTTTCGGTCAAACGAAACGCTTGATGGCGGTTCGAAAAAATAAAAAGCATTACGGGGTTATCTTTTTTGATTCAGGCGCGGCCCTACAGGTAAACGCGAATTCACTACCTCAGGGCCTACAACAAAATGCGCTTCCCACTTCTTCCGCTTCAAACCCGTCGGCATCTTTCCCGGCAATACTTGAGCTACAGCGTCCTGCTGGCCAGCGGTCTTGGGTGCGCAATCTTGCCTACGAGTGTTTTCGCCGTAGTGGCCACCCAAAGCTACAACATTGCGGCTGGCCCTTTGGATAGCGCACTGAACCAGTTTGCGTCAGCCGCCAATGTGATTCTCTCGTTCTCTCCATCAGAAACAGCGAACCTGCGAAGCCCAGGGCTGCAGGGCACGTACTCCGTTGAACAGGGTTTCGCAGTGCTCTTGCAGGGCTCGAAACTGCAGGTCGCAGCGCAAGCCCCAGGCAGCTACATCCTCGAGCCGATCCCGGATAACGGTTCATTGCAGTTGGCACCCACTGCGATTAGCAGCACTTTATCCACAGGGTTTGAAGCGCCTTTACCGGATCAAGGCTACAAAGCGCAAACCAGTCGCGTGGGCACCAAGACCAGTACGCCGCTTTCCGAAACACCACGTTCTGTGTCAGTGGTCACCGCGCAGCGCATGAAAGACCAGAAGACGCAGACGCTTACCGAGGCGCTGGGTTATGTGCCAGGTATTTTCGCGCCGCCCTTCGCCGCTGGGGATAATCTGGCAGGCGACCTGTTCTTCATTCGTGGTTTTAACGCCACCGACTACGGATACGGATTGATGCGCGACGGTCTGCGGGTTCAAGGTAACCGTTACGACACCACCACTGAGCCTTACGGCCTTGAGCGCGTCGAGATTTTCCGCGGACCTTCGTCAATCCTGTACGGCGAGAATGCGCCGGGAGGCTTGGTGAACGTGGTGAGCAAGCGTCCGACCGCCAATTCCCAAGGAGAAGTTCAGCTCAGCTACGGTACAAATAACCGCCGGCAATTGGGTGTGGATATCTCGGGTCCGCTGGACGAGAGCGAAAATGTCCTGGGCCGGGTGGTGATGCTCGGTCGCAACGCAGATACGCAAACCGATCATGTGCCTGATGATCGGATGTATATCGCACCATCGCTGACGTTGAACTTCGATGACTACAACAGCCTGACCCTGTTGAGCAATTACCAGAAGGACCACACCAATATGGAATTAGGGTTGCCAGCGGCTGGCACCCTGCTGCGCAACCCCAATGGCAAGCTTGATAAGGACACCATGCTGGGTGTGCCTGACTGGAATACTTTCGAGCGCGAGATGTGGAGCGTCGGCTATGAATTCAGCCACAGCTTCAACGATGACTGGCAATTCCGGCAGAACTCGCGATACATGCAGTCTCGCATCACCCGTCATGAGACCTGGCCTGGCAATCTGGACAATGCAGGTTTTGGCACGCAGCTGAACGTTACGGCTTACGATCGCTTCAATAAGTCGATGGTCTATTCCCTGGATAATCAGCTGGAAGGCAAATTCAATGCTGGAGGGCTGGAGAACACCGTATTGTTCGGTGCGAGCTTCGACCGCACCTCGTTCAGCCAGGACTGGAACGCAGGCGCAGCGGGTCGCATCAATATCTTCAATCCGGTTTATACACAGGATCCGGTTACGTCCACTGCTGTGCAAAACACCCTGCTGGAACAACAGATGAACGGCTTGTACGGGCAAATCCAAAGCAAGTATGACAACTGGATTGTGTTGCTCGGCGGCAGACAGGATTGGGTCGACAGTGATTTCCGCAATAAACTGGCACCCAACGGTGATATCAGCTCCAGCGACAAGAAGTTCACCTACCAAGGCGGGTTGATGTATCAGTTCGACAACGGCCTCACGCCGTATGTCAGCTATTCCACTGCCTTTGTACCTGTTCAGCAGATTTCCAATGGCGGTGCCCCGCTCGATCCGATCACCAGTAGCCAATACGAAGTGGGTTTCAAGTACGAGCCTATCGGTTGGAACACCGCGATCACGGCCTCGATATATGACCTACGCAAGAAGGACGACACTTACTTCGACTCTACGACCTCAAGTTATCGCCAAGTAGGGGAAAGTCGCTCCAAAGGTGTGGAGCTTGAGGTCAATAGTGACATCAGCCAGAACCTCAACGTGACGGCTTCCTATTCCTACACCGATGCCAGAGTCACAAAAGACGGCGCGGGATCACTGATCGAAGGCCATCAGATTACTGGCGTGCCGCGTAATCAGGCATCCGCGTGGGCCAAGTATCGGTTCCTGGACGGTTACCTTGATGGTTTCCACGTGGGGGCAGGTATCCGCTATTTCGATAGTGCTTTCTCCTACACGCCAGCGGCACTGTACGGAAAGCTTGATGCAGGCGACGTCACCTTGGTGGATGCAAATATCGGTTATCAGATCGACAAGCATTGGTCCGTGGACGTGAACGCCAAAAACCTGTTCGATAAGGAATACGTGTCGGGCTGCAACGATGCGGGCCGCTGCTATTGGGGCGACAGCCGCACGTTACTCGGGACGGTCAGCTATAACTGGTAAGGCTGTGGATAGACTGGCCATTGCGGAGTTATCCACAACGGCCAGTTTTTTTGGCTATTTACCGATGCAAAAACTGGAAAAGATGCGTCCCAATAAATCGTCGGAGCTGAATGCGCCTGTAATCTCGGCCAGAGATTGTTGGGCCTGGCGCAGGTCTTCAGCCAACAACTCCCCTGCTCCCGCCATGGTCAGTTGGGCCCGACCGTGTTCAAGGGAGTCGCTGGCATGACGCAACGCCTCGAGGTGACGTCTGCGGGCACTGAAGCTGCTCTCCGAGGTTTGCTCATAGCCCATGCAGGACTTGAGATGGTCGCGCAGCAGATCCAGCCCTTCGCCTGCTGATTTGGCGCTCAGGCTGATGGTGACATGGCCATCCGTACTCGTCTGCAGCTCAATGACGTCGCCGCTAAGATCAGCCTTGTTACGAATCAAGGTCACCTTTGACGGATCCGGCCGATGCTCCAGAAACTCTGGCCATAGTGCAAAGGGGTCGAGCGCTTCAGGCGCAGTCGCATCCACCACAAGCAGCACGCGATCAGCTTCCCCAATGGCTTTGAGCGCACGCTGTACACCAATCTTTTCTACCTGGTCTTCTGTGTCGCGCAGTCCTGCGGTGTCCACAACATGCAGAGGCATGCCGTCGATGTGGATATGTTCTCGCAGAATGTCTCGGGTCGTGCCGGCAATTTCAGTCACGATGGCTGCTTCTTTACCGGCCAGAGCGTTCAACAGGCTGGACTTGCCTGCGTTGGGCCGTCCTGCAATGACCACCGTCATCCCGTCACGTAGTAGAGCTCCTTGGCCTGCTTCCCGCAGAACTGTGGATAACTCGTCGCGCACAGCATCAAGCATGCTCAGGACATGGCCGTCGGCTAGGAAATCAATTTCTTCCTCCGGGAAGTCGATAGCAGCTTCCACGTAGATTCGCAGGCTGATTAACTTTTCAGTCAAGTTATCCACACGGCGCGAAAAAGCGCCTTGAAGAGAGCGCAACGCGTTTCTCGCCGCTTGCGCGGAGCTCGCTTCAATAAGATCGGCGATAGCTTCCGCCTGAGCGAGATCCAGTTTGTCATTCAGAAAAGCCCGCTCACTGAATTCTCCGGGTCTGGCCAGACGACTGCCCAGTTCAAGGCAACGTTGCAGCAACATATCCAGCACGACCGGTCCACCGTGCCCTTGGAGTTCAAGCACATCCTCGCCGGTAAATGAATTGGGTCCCGGGAAATACAGGGCGATACCTTCATCAATCACCTGGCCAGCGCCATCTTCAAAGGGACCGTAATGCGCGAACCTGGGTTTCAAGATACGGCCCGTGATAGCGGACGCAGCTTTACTGGCGAGCGGCCCGGAAATACGCACAATGCCTACCCCGCCGCGGCCCTGTGCGGTGGCGATTGCTGCAATGGTTTCAAGTGGGGCATTCATTGTGGGGGCTCCAGGACAAATAGCGGATAGCAAAACGCCCCACTAGGGGGCGCCTTGTAAAACTTGTTCACAGGTTAGATCAAGCTTCGGCTTTTTTGGTAGCCGCTTCGATCTTGCGAGTGATGTATGCCTGTTGAGCGATCGACAGGGTGTTGTTCACAACCCAGTACAGAACCAGACCAGCAGGGAACCACAGGAAGAAAAACGTGAAGATGATTGGCATCATTTTCATCACCTTGGCCTGCATCGGATCCGGCGGAGTCGGGTTCAAGCGCTGCTGGATGAACATGGTGGCGCCCATGATGATCGGCAGAATAAAGAACGGGTCTTTGATCGACAGGTCTGTTATCCACAGGATCCATGGTGCTTGGCGCATCTCAACGCTTTCAAGCAGTACCCAGTACAGCGACAGGAATACAGGCATTTGCACAAGAATCGGCAAGCATCCACCCAGTGGGTTGATCTTTTCTTTCTTGTACAGCTCCATCATCGCTTGCGACATTTTCTGCCGATCGTCGCCATGCTGCTCTTTCAGGATCGCGAGTTTCGGTGCTACAGCGCGCATGCGAGCCATGGATTTGTAGCTGGCTGCCGACAATGGGAAGAACAAACCCTTGATCAGCATGGTCAGGAAGATGATCGACCAGCCCCAGTTACCCACAATTGCGTGGATGTGCTGCAGCAACCAGAAGATTGGTTGGGCAATGAACCACAGAATCCCGTAGTCGACGGTCAATTCCAGACCTGGGGATAACTCTTTCAGTACCGCCTGGCTCTTCGGACCCGCATACAACGTGGCACTCAACTCGCCTTTGCTACCCGGTGCGACTGTTACAGCCGGGCCGGTGAAGCCGATGATGTAGTTGCCTTGGCTGTCTTTACGAGTCTGAACTGCGTTGGCAGTGTCTTTGCTCGGGATCCACGCCGTTACGAAGTAGTGTTGCAGCCATGCAACCCAACCACCTTGAACGGTTTCCTTGAGCTGAGCCTTGTCGATATCTTTCATCGACACTTTTTTGTAAGGCTCGGCGGCTGTCCACAACGCGGCACCCAGATAGGTCGCGGTACCAGTAGCAGTTGTGGAGGATGGATCATCGCTGCCATCACGTTTCAGCTGGGCAAACAGGTTACCCGACCAAGGCTGAGCGCTCTGGTTATCGATTTCATAGCTGACAACCAGATCGTACAGGCCGCGCTTGAACGTAAAGCGCTTGATGTAGTTGACACCGTTGTCGGCGAACTTCAGATCTACAACCAGATTTTCCTGGCCATCGGCCAGTTGGTAGCTCTTCTGTGCGGACGAGTAAACCGGGCGACCTGCTGAACGAGCATCGAGACCATTGGTACCGGTCAGGCCACTTTGAGCCAGAAAAGTACGTTCGCCACCGTTGTCAAACAACTGGAACGGAACTTCAGGATGGTCCTGACGACGCGGATACAGTGGCAGTCGCAGTTGAACGACGTCGCCGCCGACCGGATCGATTGCCAGGTTAAGCACATCGGTTTTGACCTGAATGAGGTCTTTGCTGGCAACTGTCGGAGCTTCCAGAGGAGCAGCAGCTTCGCCATTAGCACTAGGAACATCTGCACTTGGAGACGTTTGAGCACCAGTAGCGGTGTCCGGAATGCCCGGTGCAGGTGTGCTGGCAGCAACATTCTGAGTCGGCAAGGCGGCTTGGCCGTAGTCTTGGTTCCATTTCAGAACCCCGACATAGGTCACGATTGCCAGGGCGACGATCAGGATCGTGCGTTTAATATCCATGATTACTCGGCCATCGAAGAAGAACGGGAGGTAGGGACAGGCGGAACCGGGTCATAACCACCGGGATTCCACGGATGACAGCGACCTAATCGACGAAAGGTCAGCCAGCCACCGCGCAGAAGGCCATGATTTTCAATGGCTTCATACGCGTAGCAGGAGCAACTGGGGTAGAAACGACAGTGGCTGGCCATCAGCGGGCTAATGGCATAGCGATAGAACTGGATCGGAACGAGTGCCAGTTTACGCATCGGTACTATCTACCCCTGCAGTTTCGGTTTTTGCTTCTGGAACCGGCCGACTGCGCGCCAGGCGTTTCCATAGCTTGCCAAAATGCTGAATCAGTTCGGGGCTTTCTACGTCACCCAAGCCTTTACGCGCGACAATCACGATATCCCAGCCGACCAAATTGTCTTGGTGGTGGCGAAATGATTCGCGCATCAGGCGTTTCAAACGGTTGCGCTCAACGGAGAGTTTGACGCTCTTTTTACCGATAACCAGCCCCAGGCGGGGATGATCAAGGTCGTTGTTGCGCGCAAGGAGCAGGAGATTTTTCCCCGGAACCTTGCCGGTAGGGGAGTCAAAGACTGCCTTGAAATGCCGGGGAGTAAGCAAACGCTTTTCCCGACTGAAGTCCTGACTCACCTCCAGTGCCGGATTATCAAACTGCCAGACGCGCACGACCTTTGGCGCGGCGACGCGACAGGACGGCACGGCCGTTCTTGGTGGCCATGCGAGCACGGAAGCCGTGAGTGCGAGCGCGTTTGATAGTGCTTGGTTGGAAAGTACGTTTCATGGCGTGTTACCTGGTTCGTCCACAACGGGCCGGAATGGCCCCCGTTTTAAGAGACCGGGGATTCTAGAGAAAGCAAGCCTCTAGGTCAATTTCCAACCAACGTTTCCTTCATTTAGTTATGTAACGGCTTTTTGATCACTTTCACCTGAAAGCCTGGTTCTGTTCCGTACCCAGATATAGAAATAAAAGAAGAGAAGTATTTAAAGCTTCTTTATAGAGCTTATTAAAGTAGCGTAAGCCATCGTCTGTGGATAACTAGATGCAGGCCTTTATAATCAACGTGTACAGAGAATGACAACACTGTCGAGAAGCCGTGCTCTGCCTGTGCTGCGCTGTCGGAAAACCTGTGTGTGGAATGCCGTTTTATCCACAGGGCGTTTATCCACAGATTTTAAGCCTGGGTTATGCAATGAGCTGAGGGAGGGTTATCCACAGACCTTATGCACATGCCACTGGTCGGCTCGATTGGAGGTAAAATCCGGATTTATCCCGGCCAGCAGGCCACCTACATGTGGATAAGTACCGCCGCGGTCGGTACAATGGCGGCTGTTTTTGCCTCACCGGCTTTTAACCTAGGGGATGTCCGTGTCATTGGAACTTTGGCAGCAATGCGTAGAGCTTTTGCGCGATGAGCTGCCTGCCCAGCAATTCAACACCTGGATCCGTCCGCTACAGGTTGAAGCCGAAGGCGACGAGTTGCGTGTCTATGCACCAAACCGTTTCGTTCTCGATTGGGTCAACGAAAAGTATTTGAGCCGTTTGCTTGAACTGCTCGGTGAGCACGGTCAAGGGCTGGCACCTGCGCTTTCCTTATTAATAGGCAGCAAGCGCAGCTCCGCTCCTCGTGCGGCACCGAATGCGCCATTGGCTGCGGCGGCTTCGCAAGCAATGGCGGCCAGCCAGCCTGTGAATCAGGCGCCTGCACCTGCTCAAGTGGCTACTCCTGCCCCGGTACAATCATTACAGGTTAACGACGAACCCTCTCGAGACAGCTTCGATCCGATGGCTGGTGCGAGTTCTCAACAAGCACCTGCTCGTGCCGAGCAGCGTACGGTCCAGGTAGAAGGTGCGCTTAAACACACCAGCTACCTGAATCGTACGTTTACTTTCGAGAATTTCGTCGAGGGTAAGTCCAACCAACTGGCGCGTGCCGCGGCCTGGCAAGTGGCGGATAACCCCAAGCATGGCTACAACCCGCTCTTCCTTTATGGCGGTGTGGGTTTGGGTAAAACTCACTTGATGCACGCTGTGGGTAACCATCTTCTCAAGAAAAACCCGAACGCCAAGGTCGTGTATCTGCATTCGGAGCGTTTCGTGGCAGACATGGTCAAAGCGCTGCAGTTGAATGCGATCAACGAGTTCAAGCGTTTTTATCGTTCTGTGGACGCGTTGCTGATCGATGACATTCAGTTCTTTGCGCGTAAAGAGCGTTCTCAGGAAGAGTTTTTCCACACCTTCAATGCTCTGCTCGAAGGCGGTCAGCAGGTCATTCTGACCAGCGACCGTTATCCGAAAGAAATTGAGGGACTCGAAGAGCGTCTGAAGTCGCGATTCGGCTGGGGTCTGACAGTGGCTGTTGAGCCACCTGAGCTGGAAACCCGTGTCGCGATTCTGATGAAGAAAGCGGATCAGGCGAAAGTTGATCTGCCTCACGACGCCGCGTTCTTCATCGCACAGCGTATCCGCTCAAACGTTCGCGAACTTGAAGGTGCGCTCAAGCGTGTTATCGCTCACTCGCACTTCATGGGTCGTGATATCACTATCGAGTTGATTCGCGAGTCGTTGAAGGACCTGTTGGCACTGCAGGACAAGCTGGTGAGTGTGGATAACATCCAGCGCACTGTCGCCGAGTATTACAAGATCAAGATTTCCGACCTGTTGTCCAAGCGTCGTTCCCGATCTGTAGCCCGGCCGCGTCAGGTGGCGATGGCATTGTCGAAGGAACTGACTAACCACAGTCTGCCGGAAATTGGCGATGTGTTTGGCGGGCGAGACCACACTACTGTGCTACACGCCTGCCGCAAGATTAATGAATTGAAGGAATCCGACGCGGATATTCGCGAGGACTACAAGAACCTGCTGCGTACACTGACCACTTGATGACATCAGCGCAGCTTATTAAGGCAAGGGACTAGACCATGCATTTCACCATTCAACGCGAAGCCCTGTTGAAACCCCTGCAATTGGTCGCCGGCGTTGTTGAACGCCGCCAGACCCTGCCGGTGCTATCCAACGTGCTGCTGGTTGTCGAAGGGCAGCAGCTCTCGTTGACCGGTACAGACCTTGAGGTCGAGCTCGTCGGCCGTGTTCAGCTGGAAGAACCTGCCGAGCCAGGCGAAATCACTGTTCCTGCCCGCAAGCTGATGGATATCTGCAAAAGCCTGCCTAACGATGTGCTGATCGACATCAAAGTCGATGATGCAAAGCTGGTCGTCAAGGCCGGTCGCAGTCGCTTCACTCTGTCGACATTGCCAGCCAATGATTTCCCTACTGTTGAAGAAGGTCCAGGCTCGCTGACCTTTAACCTGGTACAAAGCAAACTGCGCCGTTTGATCGAGCGCACCAGCTTTGCTATGGCGCAACAAGACGTTCGTTATTACCTCAACGGCATGTTGCTTGAAGTCAGCGCCGGCATTCTTCGCGCTGTCGCTACCGATGGTCACCGTTTGGCGATGTGCTCGATGACTGCAGATATCGAACAAGCTGACCGTCATCAGGTCATCGTGCCGCGCAAAGGTATTCTGGAAATGGCGCGCCTGCTGACTGAGCAGGATGGCATCGTCAGTATTGTTCTGGGCCAGCATCACATTCGTGCAACCACTGGTGAGTTCACTTTCACTTCCAAGCTGGTTGACGGTAAATTCCCGGACTACGAGCGTGTGTTGCCCAAAGGTGGCGACAAGCTTGTATTGGGCGATCGCCAGGCATTGCGTGAAGCGTTCAGCCGCACGGCAATTCTGTCCAACGAGAAGTACCGTGGTATTCGCCTGCAACTGGCCAGCGGTCAGCTGAAAATCCAGGCGAACAACCCTGAGCAGGAAGAAGCGGAAGAAGAAATCAGCGTCGACTATAACGGCGCTTCGCTGGAGATCGGTTTTAACGTCAGCTACTTGCTCGACGTGCTGGGCGTGATGACTACCGAGCAAGTTCGTTTGATTCTGTCTGATTCCAACAGCAGCGCGCTGGTACAGGAATCGGATAACGACGACTCTGCCTATGTAGTCATGCCGATGCGCCTGTAACCATGTTCAGCAGAAGCTAGATGTCTCTTAGTCGCGTCTCGGTCACCGGGGTGCGCAATCTGCACCCGGTGACCTTCTCCCCCTCTCCCCGTATCAATATCCTTCACGGCGCCAATGGCAGTGGCAAAACCAGCGTGCTGGAAGCCATCCATTTGCTTGGCCTCGCGCGTTCATTCCGTAGTGCTCGACTGCTCCCGGTTATCCAGTATGAGCAACCCGCTTGCACGGTTTTTGGTCAGGTCGATCTGATTGAAGGTGGGCATAGCAATCTGGGTGTTTCCCGTGATCGTCAGGGGGATTTTCAAATACGCATAGATGGTCAGAACGCTCGTAGCGCTGCGCAACTTGCTGAAACTCTGCCCCTGCAGCTTATCAACCCAGACAGTTTCCGATTGCTGGAAGGTGCGCCGAAGATTCGTCGGCAGTTTCTGGACTGGGGAGTGTTCCACGTGGAACCTCGTTTTATGGCCACTTGGCAGCGCCTCCAGAAGGCCCTCAAGCAACGTAACTCGTGGCTTCGGCATGGTACACTTGACGGCGCTTCGCAAGCTGCATGGGACCGGGAGCTGTGCCTGGCCAGCGATGAAATTGATGAGTATCGGCGGTCATACATCAAGGCGTTAAAGCCCGTCTTCGAGCAGACTCTAAGTGAGCTGGTCGAACTCGAAGGTTTGACCCTGAGTTACTACCGTGGATGGGATAAGGAAAAAGACTTGAGCACTGTGCTCGCCTCTTCCCTCCATCGCGATCAACAGATGGGCCATACGCAAGCTGGACCGCAGCGAGCTGATTTGCGACTTAGATTAGGCGCGCATAATGCGGCAGATATCTTGTCGCGTGGTCAGCAGAAACTGGTGGTGTGCGCACTGCGTATTGCTCAAGGGCATCTCGTTAGCCAGGCTCGTCGTGGCCAATGTATTTACCTGGTTGACGATTTACCGTCTGAACTGGATGACCAGCATCGCCGTGCGCTTTGCCGCTTGCTTGAAGACTTACGCTGCCAGGTTTTTATCACCTGTGTAGACCACGAATTATTGAGGGACGGCTGGCAAACGGAAACGCCAGTCGCTTTGTTCCACGTGGAACAAGGCCGTATCACCCAGACCCACGATCATCGGGAGTGATTGCATGAGCGAAAACCAAACGTACGACTCCTCCAGTATCAAGGTACTGAAAGGACTAGATGCCGTACGCAAGCGTCCCGGAATGTACATCGGTGACACTGACGATGGCAGCGGTCTACACCACATGGTGTTTGAGGTTGTTGATAACTCGATCGACGAAGCACTGGCCGGCCATTGCGACGACATCACTATCACCATTCACCCGGACGAATCCATCACTGTCCGTGACAATGGTCGCGGTATTCCGGTAGACGTGCACAAAGAAGAAGGCGTGTCGGCAGCAGAGGTCATCATGACCGTGCTCCACGCTGGCGGTAAGTTCGACGACAACTCCTACAAAGTATCCGGCGGCCTGCATGGTGTGGGTGTTTCTGTAGTTAACGCCTTGTCCGAATTGCTGCTGCTGACTGTGCGTCGTAGCGGCAAGATCTGGGAGCAAACATACGTTCACGGTGTTCCACAGGAGCCGATGCGTATTGTGGGTGACAGCGACACAACTGGCACCGAGATCCACTTCAAGCCTTCCGCTGAAACCTTCAAGAACATCCACTTTAGCTGGGACATTCTGGCCAAGCGGATTCGTGAGCTGTCCTTCCTGAACTCCGGTGTTGGCATCGTCCTTCGAGATGAGCGCAGCGGCAAGGAAGAACTGTTCAAGTATGAAGGCGGTTTACGTGCTTTCGTTGAATACCTGAACACCAACAAGACTGCGGTCAACCAAGTGTTCCACTTCAACATTCAGCGCGACGACGGCATTGGCGTCGAGATCGCTTTGCAGTGGAACGACAGCTTCAACGAAAACCTGTTGTGCTTTACCAACAACATTCCGCAACGCGATGGCGGTACTCACCTGGTGGGTTTCCGCTCGGCGTTGACGCGTAACCTTAACGCTTACATTGAGCAGGAAGGTCTGGCCAAGAAGCACAAGGTCGCGACCACCGGTGATGATGCGCGCGAAGGTTTGACCGCGATTATTTCGGTGAAAGTACCGGATCCGAAGTTCAGCTCGCAGACCAAAGACAAGCTGGTTTCTTCCGAGGTTAAAACCGCAGTAGAGCAAGAGATGGGTAAATACTTCTCTGACTTCCTGCTGGAAAACCCGAACGAAGCCAAGGCTGTTGTAGGCAAGATGATCGACGCTGCGCGCGCGCGTGAAGCCGCTCGTAAAGCTCGTGAAATGACTCGTCGTAAGGGCGCTCTGGATATCGCAGGCCTGCCGGGCAAGCTTGCTGACTGTCAGGAAAAAGACCCTGCCCTTTCCGAACTGTACCTCGTGGAAGGTGACTCTGCTGGCGGTTCAGCCAAGCAGGGGCGTAACCGTAAAACCCAAGCGATCCTGCCACTCAAAGGTAAGATCCTTAACGTCGAGAAAGCACGTTTCGACAAGATGATCTCGTCGCAAGAAGTAGGTACGTTGATCACCGCGCTGGGCTGTGGCATTGGCCGCGATGAGTACAACATCGACAAGCTGCGTTATCACAACATCATCATCATGACCGATGCTGACGTCGACGGTTCTCACATCCGTACACTGTTGCTAACCTTCTTCTTCCGTCAGCTGCCAGAACTGATCGAGCGTGGCTATATCTACATCGCTCAGCCGCCGCTGTACAAGGTCAAGAAGGGTAAGCAAGAGCAGTACATCAAAGACGACGAGGCCATGGAAGAGTACATGACCCAGTCTGCTCTTGAAGACGCAAGCCTGCACCTGAACGAGTCTGCACCTGGTATTTCCGGCGAATCGCTGGAGCGTCTGGTCAACGATTTCCGCATGGTGATGAAGACCCTCAAGCGCCTATCGCGCTTGTATCCTCAGGAGCTCACCGAGCACTTCGTTTACCTGCCTCCTGTGACTCTTGAGCAGCTGTCTGACCACGAAGGCATGCAAGCCTGGCTAGCGCTGTTTGACGCCCGTCTGCGTGTTGGTGAGAAGTCGGGTCTGGTTTACAAAGCCAGCCTGCGTGAAGATCGCGAACGTAATGTATGGCTGCCGGAGGTTGAACTGATCTCCCACGGCCTGTCCAACTACGTGACCTTCAACCGTGATTTCTTCGGCAGTAACGACTACAAGACCGTAACCGCTCTTGGCTTGCAGATCAGCACGCTGCTGGAAGAAGGCGCTTACGTTCAACGTGGCGAGCGCAAGAAGCAAGTCACCGAGTTCAAAGAAGCCCTGGCCTGGTTGATGGCTGAAAGCACCAAGCGTCACACCATCCAGCGGTACAAAGGTCTGGGCGAAATGAACCCCGATCAGTTGTGGGAAACCACAATGGACCCATCGGTTCGCCGGATGCTCAAGGTCACCATTGAAGACGCTATCGGTGCAGACCAGATCTTCAATACCTTGATGGGTGACGCGGTAGAACCTCGCCGTGACTTCATCGAGAGCAACGCTTTGGCAGTGTCTAACTTGGACTTCTAAAACGTCCGCGTTATATAGCAAACTAAAACCCCGGCCATTGAGCCGGGGTTTTTTTTAAAGCAACATTCCACAGCGCTGATTTCGAGAAGCACTGCTAAAGTCCTGCAGATGATATATGTTCCACGTGGAACAGAACTGAGTCGAAGCTCCGGTTGATCCAAAGCCACTATTCCAGGGGCTCAGATGCTCCATCTGTAGGAGGGAACTTGTTCGCTAGCGTTAGGCCTGCAAGCCGATGAGCTCGTCGTCTGCCCTCCCCTCAACCCACCTTGTCGGATCCTTTCCCATGATCAACCATATCTGCCGATGCTCTGCTGAAGCCATTGATCACGATGTAAAGCAATGGGCCGATCGACAGGAACAACGCTGTTATTAAAAAATAAGGCAGGAGAGATACGGTGGAATGACCTCTTGCGCGTGCATCCCGATACATCCAGACGCAAGCAAGGAAACCGAGCAAGTAGAGGTCAATGACCACCTGTGCAGTGTCTGGACTGGATAGGAGCTCAATACCAAAGCTGACCAGTGATTGCTCGGACAGCCATATGGTGCCCGCCGTATAGAGCGAGAAAACCACCAGAGCTGCCAATGCGAGGTAGGGTTTGTTCATTAGTCTTCCTTGAGTAATCAGCAATGAGCCTTCCAGCTAAGTTAGTGATATTTTCCTGAAAGGATCAATGACCTCACAGGTCATGGACTCACTGAACTCCCGCCGTTAGAGTCGATGAATGAAGCCCCTACCTTTTCTTCGATCCACGCCCGCAGTTGATGCCGGTGCGCAGTTACGGCAATTGCGCCGTCAGGCCAAATTGAGCCAACTTGATCTGGCTTTGATTTCTGGCGTGTCTCAGCGCCACCTCAGTTGCATTGAGACAGGGCGGGCCAGACCGAGCCCTTCTACTTTGCATAACCTGCTAACGGCACTCGAAGCGCCTTTAGAGCATTGCAATAGAGTGTTTCTCGCAGCCGGTTATGCGCCCCGTTACGAGGCTACTCCCCTCACCTCGCCGAGTATGGAGGCGGTTCGCGAAGCTATTACTCATCTACTTCACGCCAACAATCCCGCCCCGGCGATTGTCATGGGTAGTGAGTGGGATGTGTTGGCTGCGAATGTAAGCGCCGGAGTTTTGTTTGATCTGGTAGGCCTTGATGCCGCTGCAGCTAATGGACTTAATCTGCTCGAAACCCTATTGCAGCCTGGCGGGTTAGGCGACCATTTAATCAACGTTGAGGAGATCAGGTTGGTGGCCTGGCAAAGAGCTGCAAGAGAGAGCTTGAGTAACCTCAAGCTGGCAGGTCTCCTGAAAGGTCTGCCAGTACCAAGCGGCTCATCAGCGCTAACCAATGAACCACCCCCGCTATTATTCACACGACTCAACTCAAGGCAGGGTGAATTGAAATTCATGTCCACGTTTACAACATTCGGTATGCCGCTAGACGTCACCATGGAGTTGTTGCGTATCGAGCATCTGATTCCTGCTGACACGAAAACCTGGAACGTCATGACCCAAGCTTACGAAAAATTGAAAGCCGGATTACCTGAAGGCGACACTAAACAGTCATAGGGTTATTCATGCGCATACAGGATTCGCATAAATTCCAGCCATAAAAAAACCGACCCCAAGAGGTCGGTTCTAGAAGCTCATAAAAACTTATGCACGTTTTTGGCTCTTTAATGAGCATCGGAAATAAGCAGTGAATCCAAGGGTTTGCCGCCGATTTTTACGAAAAATTCAAAAACAGTGCACAGGTTATCCACAAAACTCAAATCAGGACTTCTTCATTGCTCGAGGTCGGTGCAGCAATTGAGCCCAAAGCTTTCTGAGTGTCTTCGTTCCAGGTTTGAACGCGATCATTCAGGGCAGCGATAGCGCGTGGGCCCTCGCCTTCTGCGTACATCGGTTCACCGATCACGACCTGAATAGTGCCCGGCTTTTTCGCCCAGCCTTCCTTTGGCCAGTACTTGCCAGCGTTGTGTGCGATAGGCAGTACAGGCAGGTTTGCGTTGACTGCCAACGCAGTGCCACCGCGCGAGAACTTGCCTACCTGGCCAAACGGGACGCGGGTGCCCTCTGGAAAGATCAGCACCCAGACGCCGTCCTTGAGCAACTCGTCGCCCTTCTTGGCAATTTGCTTGAGGGCAGCTTTGGGGTTGTCACGATCAATCGCGATAGGACGCAGCATCGCCATCGCCCAGCCAAAGAACGGGACATACAGAAGCTCACGCTTGAGCACTTGGCTCAGTGGCGAGAAGTACTGTGACAGGAAGAACGTTTCCCACGTGCTCTGGTGATTGGAGATGATCACGCAAGGTGTTTGAGGAACATTTTCCGCGCCAGTCACTTCAACGCGGATGTTCAGGAACACGCGCGTCAACCAGATTGCGCATCGGCACCAGTAGACATTAATGAAGCGGTAGCGAGCCTTGAATGGCAGGAACGGGGCGATAAAGAAGCTTAACGTGCACCACAGCAGAGAGCTGGTGCCTAGCAACAGGTAAAAGAGAAAAGTCCTGATTGCCTGGATGATCGACATAGTTGCTTTTACCATGCGGGCGAAAGCCCGTTCATCAAGCGTACCGCTAGTTGTTTTGCGGCGCGCTATTGTGGATAAGTTCTGCGGCAACCGCCGCTAGATCGTCAAAAACCAACGTATTGGCGGGTAGCGAACCGGCCAGTGTTTTCTCACCTTTACCGGTCTTCACCAGAACCGGTTGTGAATCGACGGCCAGTGCGGCCTTTAGGTCACTACTGCTGTCGCCCACAAACCATGTTCCCGCCAGCTCCGTCTGGTAGTGTCGGGCGATGGTTTGCAACATGCCCGGTTTCGGTTTGCGGCAATCGCATCCCTCATCGGGCCCATGTGGGCAATAGACAATCAAACCAACCTGGCCACCCTGCTGCGCTACTAACTCACGCAAACGTGCGTGCATGGCGTCCAGAGTGGCCAGATCGTAATAACCTCGGGCGATGCCGGACTGGTTGGTTGCTACTGCAACCGTCCAGCCCGCTTTGCTCAGTTGCGCAATGGCCTCAATCGATCCGGGAATTGGAATCCACTCCGCCACCGACTTAATGTAAGCGTCGGAGTCATGATTGATAACTCCATCCCGATCGAGGATCAGCAACTTCACGGTACGCCCCTTCCTCAGCCCAGCAACGAGATGTCAGCGACACCCAGGAACAGGCCACGCAGACGCGCCAGCAGCGCGTAGCGGTTGGCACGCACGCTGGCATCCTCGGCATTAACCATCACGGCTTCGAAGAACGCGTCAACCGGCTCACGAAGGGCTGCCAGACGCGCGAGGGTTTCGCTGTACTGGCGCGCTGCAGCCATTGGCTGAACATCCTGATCCGCTTGCTTGATCGCCGAATACAGCGAGAACTCGTTAGCGTTATCGAAGTACTTGGGCTCGACGGTCTGAGCGATATTGCCTTCAGCTTTGCTCAACAGATTCGATACGCGCTTGTTCACAGCGGCCAACGCTGCCGCTTCCGGCAGTTTGCGGAACGCCTGAACGGCTTGAACACGCTGATCGAAATCCAGCGCCGAGCCTGGTTGCAGGGCACGAACCGACAGATAAACCGCCACTTCGACGCCTTCGTCTTCGTAACGCGCACGCAGGCGGTCGAAGATGAACTCCAGTACCTGTTCGGACAGACCGGCAGCTTTGACCTTGGCGCCGAACTGACTTACTGCAAACTTCACAGTCTCGATCAAATCCAGGTCCAGTTGCTTCTCGATCAGAATGCGCAGTATGCCCAGCGCGGCACGACGCAATGCGTACGGGTCTTTACTGCCGGTTGGCAGCATGCCGATGCCGAAGATGCCGACCAGTGTGTCCAGCTTGTCAGCGATGGCCACTGCCGAACCGGTCAATGTCGTTGGCAGTTCAGCGCCAGCACCGCGCGGCATGTACTGCTCGTTCAGCGCCAGGGCTACGTCGTCAGTCTCGCCGTCAGCCTTGGCGTAGTAATAACCGGCGATACCCTGCATTTCAGGGAATTCACCGACCATCTCGGTGGCCAGGTCGCACTTGGACAACAGACCGGCACGGGCCGCGCGTTGAGCATCGCCACCGATGCGCGGGGCGATGAATGCAGCAAGTTTGGATACACGTTCAGCCTTGTCGAAAACACTGCCCAGTTGAGCCTGGAACACGACGTTCTGCAAACGCTGGTTGAAGGTTTCCAGCTTCTGCTTCTTGTCCTGCTTGAAGAAGAACTCGGCGTCAGTCAGACGTGGGCGAACCACTTTCTCGTTACCCAGTACGATCTGCTGCGGGTCTTTGCTTTCGATGTTGGCCACGGTGATGAAGCGCGGCAGCAACTTGCCCTCAGCGTCCAGCAGGCAGAAATACTTCTGGTTGTCCTGCATGGTGGTGATCAGTGCTTCTTGCGGCACTTCCAGGAAGCGCTCTTCAAACGAGCACACCAGTGGAACCGGCCACTCGACCAGCGAAGTCACTTCGTCCAGCAGGCTCGGCGGCACAATGGCAGTGCCTTCGTGCTGGGTTGCGAGTTCGTCGACGCGTTTGGTGATCAGTTGACGACGTTCGTTGAAGTCAGCCAATACATACGCGTTGCGCAAGTCGCTCAGGTAGCTGGCAGGTGAAGTGATGCGTACGCTTTCCGGATGGTGGAAGCGATGACCGCGGGAGTCACGGCCAGCAGTCTGAGCCAGGATTGTGCAGTCGATGACTTGGTCGCCGAACAGCATGACCAGCCACTGGGTTGGACGCACGAACTCTTCCTTGCGAGCGCCCCAGCGCATGCGCTTGGGAATCGGCAGGTCGTTCAGGGAGTCTTCAACGATGGTCGGCAGCAGGCTCGCGGTTGGCTTGCCAGCAATGCTCTGGCTGTAGCGCAGCTTGGGACCGCTCTGGTCGATTTCGCTCAGATCTACGCCGCACTTCTTGGCAAAACCCAGGGCTGCCTGAGTCGGGTTGCCTTCAGCATCGAAAGCCGCCTGACGCGGAGGACCGTCAAGGTTGATGCTGCGATCAGGCTGTTGCGTCGAGAGACCCGTGATCAATACAGCCAGACGACGCGGTGCGCCATAAACCTGCTTGGCGCTGTAAGTCAGGCCAGCAGATTGCAGGCCTTTTTCGATACCAGCCAGGAAGGCGTCAGCCAAAGTGTTGAGTGCTTTTGGCGGCAGCTCTTCGGTGCCCAGTTCAACCAGGAAATCTTGAGCACTCATTGTTGCGCCTCCAGCTTAGCCAGCACTTCATCACGTAAATCAGGTGGAGCCATTGGGAAGCCCAGCTTGGCGCGTGCCATCAGATAAGCCTGGGCAACCGAACGAGCCAGAGTACGAACACGCAGGATGTACTGCTGACGAGCAGTTACCGAAATAGCGCGGCGGGCGTCCAGCAGGTTGAAGGTGTGGGATGCCTTCAGGACCATTTCGTAACTTGGCAGCGGCAGTGGCTGATCCAGTTCGATCAGGCGCTTGGCTTCGCTCTCGTAAAAGTCGAACAGTTCGAACAGCTTGTCGACGTTGGCGTGCTCGAAGTTGTAGGTCGATTGCTCCACTTCGTTCTGGTGGAATACATCGCCGTAAGTCACGCGGCCGAATGGACCGTCGGCCCAGACAAGGTCATAGACGGAGTCGACGTTCTGCAGGTACATCGCCAGACGTTCCAGACCGTAGGTGATCTCACCGGTTACCGGGTAGCACTCTATGCCGCCCGCCTGCTGGAAGTAAGTGAACTGCGACACTTCCATGCCGTTGAGCCAGATTTCCCAGCCCAGACCCCAGGCGCCGAGAGTCGGCGATTCCCAGTTGTCTTCAACGAAACGAACGTCATGGACCAATGGGTCCAGACCAACGTGCTTCAGCGAGCCCAGATACAGCTCCTGGAAGTTGTCCGGGTTCGGCTTGAGGACTACCTGAAACTGGTAGTAGTGCTGCAGGCGGTTCGGGTTTTCACCGTATCGGCCGTCAGTAGGACGGCGGCTTGGTTGCACGTAGGCTGCGTTCCAGGTTTCCGGGCCTACGGCGCGCAGAAACGTGGCAGTGTGGAAAGTGCCGGCGCCTACTTCCATATCGTAGGGCTGAAGTACCACACAACCTTGCTCGGCCCAGTATTGCTGGAGGGCGAGGATCAAGTCTTGGAAGGTACGCACGGCTGGCGTAGGCTGGCTCACGAAATTCACCTGTACTGGGGCTGCGATTTAAAGAGCGGGAGTATACCCGATTCAGCAGCACCTCCACCCTTGGAAGCCCTATGCCACGCTGCTATTGGTGCAACGAAGAGCCGATTTACATCGATTATCACGATCAGGAGTGGGGCGTGCCGTTGCGCGATGCGCAGAAGCTCTTCGAGTTGCTTTTGCTCGAAGGGTTCCAGGCCGGTCTGTCATGGATCACCGTTTTGAAAAAGCGTGCGCGTTACCGGGAGGTCATGTTCGATTTTGATGTGCATCGAGTCGCCGCCATGACTGACGATGAAATCGAGGTCCTGATGCAGGAGCCGGGCATCATTCGCAATCGTCTCAAGCTCAATGCCGCCCGGCGCAATGCGCAGGCCTGGCTGAAGCTGGACAACCCTGTCGAATTTCTCTGGTCGTTCGTTGGCGGTGAACAGAAGGTCAACCATCGCAAGGACCGCAGCGAAGTCCCGGCCATCACGCCCGAGGCCGAGGCCATGAGCAAAGCGCTGAAGAAAGCAGGCTTTACCTTTGTTGGCCCGACCATCTGTTACGCCTACATGCAATCGAGCGGCATGGTCATGGACCACACCGTGGACTGTGATCGATACGCGGTTTTGGCTCGCTGATGGGTACAATGGCCGCCTTGAGTTTTGGGGAGTGATCTGTGGAAAAGTTTAAAGGTGCCCTCATGGTGGGTGCATTGCGACTGTTTGCCTTGTTGCCCTGGCGCGTTGTGCAGTGGGCCGGTGCGGGTATCGGCTGGCTGATGTGGAAACTGCCGAACCGCTCTCGTGAGGTAGCGCGCATCAACCTGGCCAAATGCTTTCCGGAAATGGACCCTGCCGAGCGCGAGCGTCTCGTCGGTCGTAGCTTGATGGACATCGGCAAGACCCTTACCGAAAGCGCCTGCGCCTGGATCTGGCCTGCTCAGAAGTCAATCGATCTGGTGCGCGAAGTGGAAGGCCTCGACGTGCTCAAGGATGCCTTGGCGTCCGGCAAGGGAGTCGTTGGCATTACCAGTCACCTCGGCAACTGGGAAGTGTTGAACCACTTCTACTGCAGCCAGTGCAAACCGATCATTTTCTATCGCCCGCCCAAACTCAAAGCGGTCGATGACCTGCTGCGCAAACAGCGCGTGCAACTGGGTAACCGCGTTGCGGCGTCCACCAAGGAAGGCATCCTCAGCGTCATCAAGGAAGTGCGCAAAGGCGGCTCGGTGGGTATTCCTGCTGATCCTGAGCCGGCTGAATCGGCAGGCATATTCGTGCCGTTTTTCGCCACTACAGCCCTGACTAGCAAGTTTGTGCCCAACATGCTGGCCGGTGGTAAAGCAGTCGGCGTGTTCCTGCATGCCATGCGCCTGCCGGACGGCTCGGGTTATAAAGTGGTTCTGGAGGCTGCACCTGAAGCCATGTACAGCACCGACACCGCAACCTCGGCAGCAGCCATGAGCCAGGTGGTGGAGAAATATGTACGGGCCTATCCGAGCCAATACATGTGGACCATGAAGCGCTTCAAGAAACGCCCTGCCGGAGAGGCTCGCTGGTATTGAGTTGAATTGGCCTTTGTAGGAGCTGCCGAAGGCTGCGAATGCGGTGTGTCATGAAACACGCTTCGCAGCCTTCGGCAGCTCCTACAAGGAAACCACGTACCCGCTTAAAAAAAGCTCAACCCCACCTGAAACAACCGCTCCACATCGCGGATGTACTTTTTATCCACAAGGAACATGATCACGTGGTCACCGGTTTCGATCACAGTGGCGTCGTGGGCGATGAGTACTTCGTCGGCCCGAATGATGGCTCCGATCGTGGTGCCCGACGGCAGAGCGATGTCTTTGATGGCCTTGCCGATCACCTTGCTGGACTTGGTATCGCCGTGAGCAACCACCTCAATGGCCTCGGCTGCACCGCGACGCAGTGAGTGCACGCTGACGATATCGCCGCGTCGCACGTGGGCCAGCAAGGTGCCGATGGTTGCCAGTTGCGGGCTGACCGCGATATCGATTTCGCCGCCCTGCACCAAATCCACATAGGCCGGGTTGTTGATGATGGTCATCACCTTGCGCGCGCCCATGCGCTTGGCCAGCAACGACGACATGATGTTGGCTTCGTCGTCGTTGGTCAGGGCCAGGAAGAGGTCGGTGTTGGCGATGTTCTCTTCAAGCAACAGATCGCGATCCGAAGCGCTGCCCTGCAGCACGACAGTGCTGTTCAGCGACTCGGACAGGTGTCGGCAGCGCGCCGGGTTCATCTCGATGATCTTGACCTGATAACGGCTTTCGATGGCTTCCGCCAGCCGCTCACCGATATGCCCGCCGCCCGCGATGACAATGCGTTTGTAGTTCTCGTCCAGGCGGCGCATCTCACTCATGACCGCTCGAATGTCCGCCTTGGCGGCGATGAAGAACACTTCATCGTCCGCTTCGATGACAGTATCGCCTTGCGGCAGGATTGGCCGGTCACGTCGGAAGATGGCCGCCACACGCATGTCGACATTGGGCATGTGTTCACGCAACTGGCGCAGTTGCTGACCGACCAGCGGGCCGCCGTAATAGGCCTTCACCGCCACCAGCTGTGCTTTGCCGCCTGCGAAGTCGATGACTTGCAGCGAGCCTGGGTATTCGATCAGGCGCTTGATGTAGTTGGTAACGACCTGTTCCGGGCTGATCAGCACGTCGACGGGGATGGCATCGTTGTCGAACAGGCCTGCGCGTGTCAGATAAGCCGCTTCCCGAACACGGGCGATCTTGGTCGGAGTGTGGAATAGCGTGTAGGCCACCTGGCAGGCAACCATGTTGGTTTCGTCGCTGTTGGTGACCGCCACCAGCATGTCAGCGTCGTCGGCACCGGCCTGACGGAGTACGGTCGGGAACGAGCCACGGCCCTGCACCGTACGGATATCCAGACGATCGCCCAGATCACGCAGCCGGTCGCCATCGGTGTCGACCACGGTAATGTCGTTGGCTTCGCTGGCGAGGTGTTCAGCCAGCGTCCCGCCAACCTGCCCTGCGCCGAGGATGATGATTTTCAATCAGTTGCTCCTTGAAGCGGCATAAGCAAATCTATGGAATTGCGTAAAAACCTGTGTGAGCCGGGCTTGGTCTGGGCGGCATTCCGACGATAAAGGCGCTACGGTCTTTCTTCAAATATGCGCCATCGTTCATCGCGGGCAAGCCCAGCTCCCACAAGAGTTTGCATTGAATTTGAGTATCGCGAATCAAGCAGCGATCTTGATCAGTTTGGCGTAATAGAACCCATCATGCCCGCCTTCCTGCGCGAGCAGTTGGCGACCGTGTGGCTGCTTGAGGCCCGATGGTTGCTGGCCGAGCTGACCGGCAATGTCCAGTTCACGTGCACCGGATGTCCGCGCGAGGAACGCCTCGATGACTTCGGTGTTCTCCATGGGCAGCGTCGAGCACGTGGCGTAAAGCAGAATGCCGCCGACTTGCAGGGTTGGCCAAAGGGCATCGAGCAACTCGCCTTGCAGGGTTGCCAAGGCCGGGATGTCATCGGCCTGTCGGGTCAGCTTGATGTCGGGATGACGACGGATCACGCCAGTTGCCGAGCAGGGTGCATCGAGCAGGATGCGCTGAAACGGCTTGCCGTCCCACCATTGCGCGGTTTCCCGGGCATCGGCGGCGATCAGTTCGGCGCTCAGGCCCAGGCGCTCAAGGTTTTCGCGCACCCGCACTAGCCGCTTGGCTTCCAGATCCACCGCCACTACGCCTGCCAATGCAGGCTGGACTTCCATCAAGTGACAGGTTTTGCCACCAGGTGCGCAACAGGCGTCCAGTACACGTTGGCCTGGCGCCAATTCCAGCAGATCGGCAGCCAGTTGCGCGGCTTCGTCCTGAACGCTGATCCAGCCTTCGGCAAAGCCCGGCAGGCTGCGCACATCGCAAGGTTCGGTCAGCAGGATACCGTCCTGACTGAACGTACAGCCGACTGCTTCAATGCCGGCTTTGGCCAGCAGTTCGAGGTATTGATCGCGGCTGTTGTGCCGCCGATTGACCCGTAGAATCATCGGCGGATGCGCGTTGTTGGCGGCGCAGATGGCTTCCCATTGCTCCGGCCATGCGGCTTTCAAGGCTTTTTGCAGCCAGCGAGGGTGCGACGTGCGCACCACCGGATCATGTTCCAGCTCGGCCAACAACGCTTCGCTTTCACGCTGTGCACGGCGCAGCACGGCGTTGAGTAGCGCCTTGGCCCATGGCTTTTTCAGTTTGTCGGCGCAGCCCACGGTTTCGCCGATAGCCGCGTGAGCCGGTATCCGCGAATACAGAAGTTGATACAAACCCACCAGCAGCAACGCTTCGACGTCGGCATCAGCGGCCTTGAAAGGCTTTTGCAACAGTTTTGCCGCCAGCGCAGAAAGACGTGGTTGCCAGCGGGCTGTACCAAACGCCAGATCCTGAGTCAGGCCGCGATCACGGACTTCAACCTTGTCCATCTGCGTCGGGAGCGAACTGTTGAGCGAAGCTTTGCCGCTGAGCACAGCGGCCAGTGCCTTGGCGGCGGCCAGACGCGGGTTCATTGCGCAGCCACCTGTTGGCCCAGCACGGTGCCGATGGCGAATTTCTCGCGACGGCTGTTGAACAGGTCGGTGAAATTAAGTGGCTTGCCGCCTGGCAATTGCAGGCGAGTCAAACGCAGCGCGCCCTGGCCACAGGCGACTATCAGGCCGTCCCTGCTCGCCTCCAGAATAGTGCCCGGCTCGCCCTGCCCTTCAGCGAGGCTGGCGGCGAGGACTTTCAGGGCTTCGCCGTTCAGCGTGCTGTGGCAGATCGGCCATGGATTGAAAGCACGAACCAGACGCTCCAGCTCGTCAGCCGGACGGCTCCAGTCGATGCGTGCTTCGTCCTTGTTGAGCTTGTGAGCGTAGGTGGCGAGGCTGTCATCCTGCACTTCGCCGACGAGCGAGCCGTCGGCCAGACCGGCAATCGCTTGCAACACAGCAGGCGGACCAAGTTCGGCAAGGCGATCATGCAGCGTGCCACCGGTGTCTTCAGGGGTGATTGGGGTTACGGCTTTGAGCAGCATCGGCCCGGTGTCCAGGCCCAGCTCCATGCGCATCACGGTCACACCGCTTTCGGCATCGCCTGCCTCTACAGCGCGCTGGATCGGCGCGGCACCGCGCCAGCGTGGCAGCAGCGATGCGTGGCTGTTGATGCAGCCCAGACGCGGAATATCCAGCACCACTTGTGGCAGGATCAGACCGTAAGCGACCACCACCAGCAAATCAGGCTTAAGCGCAGCCAGTTCGGCCTGAGCCGCGGCATCGCGCAGGGTTGGCGGTTGCAGCACCGGAATATCGTGTTGCACAGCCAGTTGCTTGACCGGGCTCGGCATCAGCTTTTGTCCACGACCCGCCGGGCGATCAGGCTGGGTGTAGACCGCGATGATCTGGTGAGGGCTGTCGAGCAAGGCCTTGAGGTGTTCAGCGGCAAACTCTGGTGTGCCGGCGAAGACGATGCGCAGTGGCTCAGTCATGGGCTTCTCGTTGGGAAAGGGCATTTTGAACTGTAGGAGCTGCCGAAGGCTGCGATAAGGTTGGAACAACCTTCAGCAACAATGGCCTTGGCGACCGGTTCCCGGTCGTTCGCAGCCTGCGGCAGCTCCTACAGTCAGGTAGGAATCAAGCGTTCTGCTTGTGCAGTTTTTCGAGCTTTTTCTTGATCCGGTCGCGCTTGAGGTTGGACAGGTAATCGACGAACAGCTTGCCGTTCAGGTGATCGCACTCATGCTGGATACACACAGCAAGCAGGCCTTCAGCGATTTCTTCGTAAGCCTTGCCGTCACGATCCAGCGCTTTGATACGGACCTTTTGCGGGCGATCTACGTTTTCATAGAAGCCCGGAACGGAAAGGCAGCCTTCCTGATACTGATCCATTTCATCGGTCAGCATTTCGATCTCGGGGTTGATGAAAACCCGAGGCTCGCTGCGGTCTTCGCTGAGGTCCATGACCACTACACGCTTATGGACGTTGACCTGGGTTGCAGCCAGCCCGATACCTGGCGCCTCATACATGGTTTCAAACATGTCATCGACCAACTGACGAATGTCGGCGTCTACTACGGCCACCGGCTTGGCGATGGTGCGCAGGCGCGAATCGGGAAACTCGAGGATGTTTAGAATAGCCATATACGTAAGAGCTGCACTTGTAGGGTAAAGTCAAAATCGGCTGCTAGGCTTTGGACGTCCAAGCGGGGCAACCATTTTCACACCGAGCCGGATAGGACTCTATGTTCACGCGAAGCAACATGATAAAGGGATTCACTGCATGAGGAAATCACTACTCGCCCTGCTGCTGTTGGCCGCGACCGGTCTTGTGCAGGCGCAAGTGCAACTCAGGGAAGGCCATCCGCAGCGTTACACAGTGGTTGCCGGTGACACGCTTTGGGACATTTCAGGAAAATTCCTCAGCGAGCCCTGGAAATGGCAGGAGATCTGGCGTGCCAATCCGCAGGTCCACGACCCTGATCTGATCTATCCCGGTGATACTTTGTCGTTGAGTTATGTCGACGGTCAGCCACGGGTAACCCTCAATCGTGGTGAGTCGCGCGGCACCGTCAAACTCTCGCCCCGGGTGCGCAGCACGCCTATGGTCGAAGCAGTGCCAAGCATTCCTTTGGGGGCAATCAATGCCTTCTTGCTCAGCAACCGCATTGTGGATGCCCCTGAGCAGTTCGACACAGCGCCTTACATCGTGGCCGGTAATGCCGAGCGTGTGCTAAGCGGCATTGGTGACCGTATTTATGCGCGTGGCGAGGTGGATCCTGCTCATTCGGTGTATGGCATCTTCCGTCAGGGCAAAACCTATATCGATCCGGTGACTCAGGAAGTGCTGGGTATCAACGCGGATGAGATTGGCGGTGGTGAGATTGTGGCGTCCGAAGGCGATGTCTCCACGCTGATGCTGCAACGCTCCAATCAGGAAGTACGGGTGGGCGATCGTCTGTTTGCCAGCGAAGAACGCCCGATCAACTCCAGCTTCTTGCCCAGCGAGCCGCGTAGCAACATCAACGGCCTGATTATCGACGTCCCTCGGGGCGTGAACCAGGTGGGTGTGATGGATGTTGTGACGGTGGACCGTGGCAGGCGCGATGGCCTGACAGAAGGTAACGTGCTGGCGATCTACAAGACCGGGGAAACTGTCCGGGATCGCATCACCGGTGAACAAGTCAAAATTCCTGACGAGCGCTCCGGGCTGCTGATGATTTTCCGCACGTACGAAAAACTCAGCTACGGGCTGGTTCTTAACGCCAATCGATCCTTGGAAGTGTTGGACAAGGTCAGAAACCCTTAGCCTCATGTTGCAGAATTAATACAGATTTTTGTCCTCCACACCCCAGTTATCAAATTGTTGTTAACAGACTTATCCACAGGATTGGCCACCTTTTAAGGTGCGCCATAGATCAAGGAAGATCTCATGCCACTGTTTGAAAAAGCTGCGCCTTCGCCTGCAGAACAGGAAGCGCGACTGCGCCTGCATAGGTTGCCCGAGGTAGGCCCCAAACGATTTTTCAAGTTAATCAGTGCTTTCGGCAGCGCTTCTGCTGCCCTCGGTGCGCCAGCCAGTGCCTGGCGCTCACTGGGCTTGCCGGCGGCCAGTGCCGAGGCCCGACGCGATCCGGATGTTCGCGACGGTGCTAGCGCAGCGTTGGCATGGTTAGAGCTTCCGGACCAGCATTTGCTGATGTGGGACGACCCTCACTACCCGGCATTGCTAGCGGAAATTCCTGATCCTCCCCCTCTTCTGTTTGTAGCGGGCAACCTCACTATTCTGGACCGACCACAGCTGGGTATGGTCGGCAGCCGCCGTGCTTCGCGTCCGGGAATGGACACTGCCGCCGCTTTTTCCAAAAGTCTCGCCAGTGCCGGTTTTGTCATTACCAGCGGTTTGGCACTGGGCATTGATGGTGCAGCGCATCAGGCTGCCCTGGATGTTGGAGGCTCTACAATCGGCGTGTTGGGCACGGGTATCGAAAAACTTTATCCACAGCGTCATCGGTCGCTGGCAGCACGGATGATCGCTGAAGGCAGTGCCGTCGTTTCCGAGTTCCCTCTGGATGCTGGGCCCAGCGCCAGCAACTTTCCTCGACGCAACAGAATCATCAGTGGTTTATCCCTTGGAGTGCTGGTAGTCGAAGCCAGTGTCGCCAGCGGTTCTCTGATCACCGCGCGGCTCGCTGCCGAACAAGGCCGCGAGGTCTTTGCCATCCCGGGTTCGATTCACCATCCCGGTGCACGTGGCTGTCATCAGTTGATCAGGGATGGAGCAGTGCTGGTTGAGACGGTGCATCACATTCTTGAAGCATTACGTGGCTGGCAAGTCGTCGCTCCAACTGAAGCGGTGCGGACATCCGACGTCGTTATTGATCATCCATTGCTGGTGCTGCTGCACGCTGCACCCCATACCAGTGAAGCCCTGGCGCACTCCAGCGGGTGGGCCTTGCCAAAGGTACTCGCTGCGCTGACCGACCTGGAACTGGACGGCCGTGTTACCTGTGAGGCGGGACGATGGTTTGCGCGCGCGGCCTGAGGTTAAACTGCCGACAATGTTTTAGCGGAGAGTGAAAATGGTCAGCAGTTGGCGTGTGCAGCAAGCCGCCCGAGAGATTCGCGCCGGTGCGGTCATTGCCTACCCGACCGAGGCGGTATGGGGGCTGGGTTGTGATCCTTGGGATGAAGAAGCGGTTTACCGCCTGCTGGCGATCAAGTCGCGGCCTGTGGAAAAAGGGCTGATTCTGATCGCTGACAACATTCATCAGTTTGACTTCCTTTTCGAAGATTTTCCTGAGCTGTGGCTGGATCGCATGGCCAGCACCTGGCCCGGTCCCAATACCTGGCTTGTGCCCCATCAGAACCTCTTGCCGCAGTGGGTGACCGGTATCCATGAAACCGTGGCATTGAGGGTCAGTGATCACTCTGTAGTGCGAGAACTCTGTGCTTTGGTCGGGCCATTGATTTCCACCTCAGCCAACCCTGCTGGTCGCCCCGCCGCGCGAAGCCGGCTGCGGGTCGAGCAGTATTTTCGAGGGCAGATTGATTCTGTGCTGAGTGGCAGTCTGGGTGGCCGTCGCAATCCTAGTGTGATTCGCGATATAGCGACCGCAGAGGTTGTTCGGGCGGGGTAAATTCGGTCCCAGGGGTTGAACATGATCTCGGGCTCATGATGGACCTGTGGGACCGAATTTATTCGGGAAGGCGGTGTTTCAGCCGACATATAAGTGGCGGATCTACCTGCCCTTTCGCGAATGAATTCGCTCCCACAGGGAATTTAGCTAGCAGGCCCTCAAAGAATCTCCCTCGGGTGTTTGCATTTCCAATCAAGGAATCAAGATAGTTGAGCCGGTGGTGCGGCGGCCCGACAGTTCGGTCTGCGCTTTGCCCGCATCTTTGAGGGCAAATTGCTGAATGTTATCCACCTTGAT
Source organism: Pseudomonas maioricensis (assembly GCF_022790535.1). Taxonomy (GTDB): domain Bacteria; phylum Pseudomonadota; class Gammaproteobacteria; order Pseudomonadales; family Pseudomonadaceae; genus Aquipseudomonas; species Aquipseudomonas maioricensis. The sequence continues at coordinate 414,727 of NZ_LOHG01000002.1, read as the reverse complement.
CTTGCCGCTGGCGAGCATGTTGAACAGTTCGTCAGCCATGCTTTGCAGGTTCTGTGGGGTGTTGGCGTAGCTGCCCAGGGTTGGGCGCGTGACGTACAGCGAACCTTTACTGGCCAGAATCCCCAGGTTCACGCCTGCTACTGGCCCCGATGCATTCCCGAAGCTGACCAACAGGCCACGCGGTGCAACGCAATCGAGTGAAGTGGTCCAGGTATCCTGGCCCACGCCGTCATAGACCACCGGGCATTTCTGCCCGTCGGTCAGTTCCAGTACGCGCTTGGCTACGTCTTCCTTGCTGTAATCAATCACTTCCCATGCACCCAGTGCTTTGGCGTGAGCGGCTTTCTCGGCGGAACTGACAGTGCCGATCAGCTTCGCGCCCAGCGCCTTGGCCCATTGGGTGGCGAGCGAGCCCACACCACCGGCTGCGGCATGGAACAGGATCGTTTCACCCGGCTTCACGACGTAGGTCTGACGCAGCAAATACTGCACGGTCAAACCCTTGAGCATGACGGCGGCAGCTTGTTCGAAACTGATCTTTTCCGGAAGATGCACCAGATTGGCTTCCGGCAAGGTATGCAGCTCGCTGTAGCTGCCAAGCGGACCGGTGCCGTAGGCTACGCGGTCGCCGACTTTGAAACGGCTGACTTCGCTGCCTATCGCATCAACGATCCCCGCGCCTTCATTACCCAGACCCGACGGGAAGGACGGCACCGGATACAGGCCGCTACGGAAGTAGGTTTCAATGAAATTCAGGCCGATGGCCTTATTGCGCACACGTACCTGTTGCGGGCCAGGCTGGGCTGGTTCGAAGTCCACATACTCAAGAACTTCCGGGCCGCCGGTTGTGCTGAACTGGATACGCTTTGCCATTTTGTTCTCTCCATGATCATCGAAACAGGAATGTGAAAGCGCTCTATCGGACTCCTTCGTTTGCGCTTCGTCAACTGCGGTCGATTGGTCGCGGGTGGTATGCTATGCGCCAATTTCGCTGCGCCCGTTGAAGTCCGGGTGCCCAGCCGTTTGAAGTCAGTTTAAGAGGTCGCCATGTCTTCTAGCCGCACTGAGGCCGTCAAAGCCTATCTGCTCGATCTGCAAGACCGCATCTGTACTGCCCTGGAACAGGAAGACGGCGATGCCACTTTCGTCGAGGACGCCTGGACTCGCCCTGCTGGCGGTGGTGGCCGTACCCGTGTGGTAGAGAATGGCGCAGTGATCGAGAAAGGCGGCGTCAACTTCTCTCACGTGTTCGGCACCAGCCTGCCGCCGTCAGCGAGTGCCCATCGGCCTGAGCTGGCCGGACGTGGATTCGAGGCGCTGGGTGTTTCGCTGGTGATCCATCCGCACAATCCGCATGTGCCGACTTCTCACGCCAACGTGCGGTTCTTCATTGCTGAAAAAGAAGGTGAAGAACCTGTCTGGTGGTTCGGCGGCGGCTTCGACCTGACGCCTTATTACGGCGTCGAAGAAGACTGTGTGCATTGGCACCGGGTTGCCGAGCAAGCGTGCGCGCCGTTTGGTGCTGACGTGTATCCACGCTACAAGGCGTGGTGTGACAGCTACTTCCACCTCAAGCATCGAAATGAGCCACGCGGCGTCGGCGGCTTGTTTTTTGATGATTTGAACCAGTGGGATTTCGATACCAGCTTTGCTTTCATCCGCGCTATCGGCGATGCCTTCATCAACGCTTATCTGCCTATCGTGCGCCGCCGAAAGGCCGACGCTTATACCGCGCAGCAGCGTGAGTTTCAGGAATTCCGTCGTGGTCGCTATGTGGAATTCAATCTGGTCTACGACCGCGGCACGTTGTTTGGTCTGCAATCAGGTGGTCGCACCGAATCGATCCTGATGTCACTGCCGCCGCAAGTCCGCTGGGGTTACGACTGGAAAGCGGTGCCAGGCAGTGAAGAAGCGCGCCTGACCGAGTACTTCCTGCAGGATCGGGATTGGTTGGCGTTGGGTTGACAATTATTTAGCGGTGAGCGAGGTCTCGGTAGGAGCGAACTTGTTCGCGAGGCGTTGTGCCAGATACATCGCCTCGCGAACAAGTTCGCTCCTACCGAGGCCGAGTCTGAAATTAAACAGGAACCCCAATGGACCACTACGCCGTCTTCGGCAACCCCATCGGCCACAGCAAGTCACCGCTGATTCATGGCCTGTTCGCCGAACAAACAGGTCAGCAGCTGGACTACCGCACGGCGCTGGCGCCGCTGGATGACTTCACGACATTCGCTAAAGCTTTCTTCCACGAAGGCCGTGGCGCCAATGTGACAGTGCCGTTCAAAGAGCAGGCTTATCGCATGGTCGACAGCCTGACTGAGCGCGCCCGGCGTGCAGGCGCGGTCAACACGTTGAGCAAGCTGGCTGACGGCACTTTGCTCGGCGATAACACCGACGGTGCTGGCCTGGTGCGCGATCTGACGGTCAATCAAGGCCTCAGCCTTGGCGGTAAGCGTATTTTGCTGCTCGGCGCTGGCGGCGCTGTGCGGGGAGCCCTGGAGCCGTTGTTGGCCGAGCGTCCTGCGGTTCTGGTCGTTGCTAATCGCACGGTGGAAAAAGCCGAACTGCTGGCCCAGCAGTTTGCTGATCTTGGGCCCGTGTTCCCCAGCGGCTTCGATTGGCTGGAAGAGTCCGTGGACGTAATCATCAACGCCACCTCCGCAAGCCTGAGCGGAGAACTGCCGCCGATTTTGCCAAGCCTGATCGAACCCGGTAAAACCTTCTGCTACGACATGATGTACGGCAGCGAGCCTACAGCCTTCTGTCGTTGGGCCGCTGAGCATGGCGCAGCGCAGTCGGTGGATGGCTTGGGCATGCTGGTCGAGCAAGCCGCCGAGGCATTCCTGCTGTGGCGCGGTGTGCGTCCGGATTCTGCTCCAGTGCTCGCGGAATTACGTCGGCAGCTCGCTGCTTAATCCTCGAATAGAATCGGGCACTTCTCTGCCCCTTCCAGCTTGCGCAACTCATCGATCACCTGCGGCCTGGCCCGACGTAACGTCAGGGTCCGCTCGTGTTTGTTCAGGCGTCGGGCTTCCTGATGGAGCATCTCGACGCCTGAGTAATCGATAAAGTTGATGTGCTGCGCCTCAATGACCACATGCTTGCCTTCCGTGCGCTGAAGTCTTGTTTGCAGGTAATGGCTGGCGCCGAAAAATATCGAGCCGCCGACCCGCATGATGTCTTCGTCGCCGTCGCGCCACTGCTGCACGCTCGGTTGCGAGGTACGCTTGAGGTAAAAGAACAGCGACGCCAGCACCCCCGCGTAAATAGCGGTTTGCAGCTCCAGCAGCAGAGTTGCGATGCACGTCAGGGCCATGACCAGAAACTCCGAGCGGCTGACCCGGTACAAGGCGCTGATGCCACGTCGGTCCACCAGACCCCAGCAGATCAAAAGAATCGAAGCGGCCATTGCCGGGATAGGAATATGCGCAATCAACGAAGCCCCGGCGACGGCGAACAGCGCGACCCACAGGGCGGAAAATATACCAGCCAGTGGCGACCTGGCACCCGCTTCAAAGCTCAGTGCCGAACGGGTAAACGAACCGGCTGACAAAAAACCCGAAAACAGACTGCCGACCATATTCGACAGACCCTGAGCGCGGACCTCCTGATTGGCGTCGATCAATTGCTGAGAGCGGGTGGACAGCGAACGGGAAATCGACAGGCTGTTGACCAGCCCCAGCATGCCCACCGCCACTGCGGATGGCAGCAGTTTGAGGATCAGTTCCGGATCCAGTGGTAGCGGGCTCAACGGTGGCAGATGCCCGACAAAGGCTGAAACGACGCGCACATGGCCGAACATCGAAGGCCAGAGCCAGACCAACAGGCTGGACGCGATCAGGGTGATCAGTAGCGTTGGCCAGCGTGGTACCAGCAGCTTCAAGCCAATACCCAGTGCCAGGGTCAGCAGACCCAAAACCAACGAGGCTTTATCCAGTTCGCCCCGATGCTCAAGCACTGCAACCAGGCTTTTCAGGGCCGTGGTCTGGCTGGGCAAATCGATACCGATCAGGTTAGGCATCTGTCCCAGGGCGATGACTACTGCGGCACCCAGCGTAAATCCGAGTACGACCGAATGGGAGACGAAATTGACCAGCGCGCCAAAGCGAACCATACCGAGCAACAACTGGAACAGCCCGGCAATGAACGTCAGCAACAGGATCAGGGTGATGTAATCCTGACTGGCCGGGATCGCTAGCGGGCTGATGCTGGCGTAGAGCACAACGGAAATAGCCGCCGTCGGGCCGCAGATAAGGTGCCACGAGGAGCCCCACAAACAGGCGATCATGACTGGCACGATAGCAGCGTAAAGACCGTATTCGGCTGGCAGCCCGGCAATCAGGGCGTAAGCAATGGACTGCGGCAGTGCCAGAATCGCCCCGCTCAAACCGACCACCGCATCACGCCCTACCGTGGCACGGGTCTGTCGGGGTAGCCAGGCAAGGAAAGGCAGAAATTTATGGCGATTGAGCCAACCCATGAAACGCTCTTTGAAGGATTGCGGAGGGGTAAGGGTGAGGTGTCAGGCAGTTAGGTGCAAGGCTGTGTACCTGTAGGAGCTGCCGAAGGCTGCGAAAGCAATATTCCTGACATATCGCTTCGCAGCCTTCGGCAGCTCCTACAGGTTCCTATGCTTAGGCTTTTAAAGCTTCGCTTTCACCGCCGCCAGCGCATCTTTGTCATCAATGGTCTTCACGCCATCGAGCCATTTATCCAGCACGGCCGGGTTGGCCTTGATCCAGGTTTTGACTGCCGCGGCATTGGTGACTTTGTTATTGGTGACATCAGCCATGATGCTGTTCTCCATGTCCTGAGTGAACGTCAGGTTGGTCAACAGTTTGCCTACGTTCGGGCAAGCCTCGGCGTAGCCTTTGCGGGTCAGGGTATGCACGGTACCGGTGTCGCCGAAGTATTTTTCGCCGCCTTTGAGGTAGTGCATTCCTTTGACCTGCACGTTCATCGGGTGCGGCGTCCAGCCGAGAAACACCACGAACTGGTCTTTTTTCACCCGGCGATTCACTTCAGCCAGCATCGCCTGTTCGCTGGACTCCACCAGCTTCCAGCCTCCCAGGTCGAATTCGTTCTTCTTGATGATCTCCTGAATCGACAGATTGGCTGGGGCGCCGGAGCCGATCCCGTAAACCTTCTTCTCGAACTTGTCGGCGAATTTGTTCAAGTCGGCAAAATCATGCACGCCTGCGTTGTAGACATAATCCGGTACCGCCAGGGTGAACTCGGTACCGTCAAGATTCTTCGCCAGTTGAGTAACATCACCTGTGGCTACGAACTTGTCGTAAAAGCCCTGCTGCGCAGGCATCCAGTTACCCAGGAAGACGTCCAGCTTGCCATCCTTGAGGCCGCCGTAAGCAATCGGTACCGCCAACGTGTCTACCTTCGGCTTGTAGCCCATGCCGTCCAGCAGAAAGCTGGTAATCGCATTGGTTGCGGCAATATCACTCCAGCCCGGATCGGCCAGTTTCACTGTGCTGCAACTCTGCTCGGCCGCCTGTACTGCAAGGCTGCTCAACGCCATAACCCCGATCACAAGTGTTTTGGATAACGTCTTCATTAACTTCCCCTAGTTTTTTGATTTTTTGGCAGGGTCAAGGTTGTGGATAACGTGCCTTGCGCTCCAGATCGTCCAGATCAATGTGGTTGCGCATGTACTGCTGACTGGCGTCTACCAGCGGCTGGTGATCCCAACTCTTCAGCTTGCCGAGTGCCAGCGATTCAGCGACGAAGCGCCTTCTGCGCTGGCTGGCGAGCACCTGGTGGTGTATCGCCGGTATATCCCACTTGGCCCGTGCTTCAGCCAGGAATTCAGTAAACAGTTGCTGGTGAGTGTCCGACTGGCTCAGCTCTTCCAGCTCCTGTGGATCGTTATGGACATCGAATAGCAGGCATGGGTCCTGCTCCGAGTAAATGAATTTGTACGCGCCGCGCCGAATCATCATCAACGGGCTGTTAGTGCCCTCGGCCATGTACTCGCCAAACACTTCGTCATGACCGCCCTCGCCCAGCAGGTGCGGCATCAGTGATTGACCGTCCAGTGGCAGGCCATCTACCAGCTCGCCTTCTGCCATGGCGACAAATGTTGGCAGCAAATCAGCCGTGGAAACTGCGGCACCAACACGTCCTGCCTTGTAATGGCCTGGCGCATAAACCAGCAGCGGTACGCGCGCTGCCATTTCAAACCAGTGCATTTTGTACCAGAGCCCACGTTCGCCCAGCATGTCGCCATGATCGCCGGAGAACACAATGATGGTGTCGTCCGCCAAGCCGATGTCTTCCAGCGTCTGCATCAGCTTGCCAACGTTGTTGTCGATGTAGCTGCAAGCGCCGAAGTACGCGCGCCGTGCATCGCGGATTTTCTCCTCGGGCAGTGGCTTGTCCCACAGATCATAGACCTTCATCAGACGTTGAGAGTGCGGATCCTGGTCGGCCTGATCTGGCTGGTACTGCGGCAGGGGAATGTCATCATCGCTGTACAGATCCCAGAATGGTTTCGGGATGGTGTACGGATCGTGCGGGTGGGTCATGGAAACCGTCAGGCAGAACGGTTGATCGCCGTCGTTGCGCACGTGATCGAACAGGTATTGCTGGGCTTTGAAGACCACTTCTTCATCGAAGTCCAGTTGGTTGGTGCGCACGCATGGGCCCGCTTGAAGCACCGATGCCATGTTGTGATACCAGGTCGGACGCACATCTGGCGCGTCCCAATTGACGGACCAGCCATAGTCGGCTGGATAGATATCACTGGTTAGGCGTTCTTCGTAGCCATGCAACTGGTCAGGCCCGCAGAAGTGCATCTTGCCCGACAGCGCAGTCTTGTAACCCAGGCGCCGCAGGTAATGAGCGTAAGTCGGGATGTCGGCGGGAAATTCTGCGGCGTTGTCATAGGCGCCGATCTTGCTGGGCAATTGACCACTCACCAGCGTGAAGCGCGACGGCGCGCAAAGTGGACTGTTGCAGTAGGCGGCATCGAAAACCACGCCTTCAGCGGCGAGGCGGCTCAAATGAGGCATCTTGATGGGAGATGAGGCGTAGAACGGCAACATCGGCGCGGCCATTTGATCGGCCATGATGAAAAGAATATTTTTGCGCTTCATGTATTTCGCGGCATCCCATAGTGAATATTTATGCGAAAGTGCTGCGATTGAGGATGGGACCCATGCTTGCTGCGGTAAAGCCCATGCAAGGCAATGCCTAGGATAAGTGCAGCTTATGTTTGAATCGCTTGGTGAGATGTCGCTGGATCTGTTGCGTGCGTTCGAGGCCGCGGCGCGATTGCGCAGTTTCACGGCGGCAGCGATTGAGCTGGGTACCACTCAGCCCTCCGTCAGTCAGCAGATCAAGCGCCTTGAGGAGCAACTGGCGACACGGTTATTCGACCGGATTTACCGTGGCATTGAGCTGACGGACGCCGGCGAAATTCTGTTCAACCATGTGCAGTCCGGCCTGCAGTCGATGGACGCGGGGTTGATCACCATCACTCATCAGCACCAGCATGAAGTTCTGCAGGTCGCTACAGACTTCGCTTTTGCTGCTTATTGGCTGATGCCACGTCTTCATCGCTTTCACGAGGCCAATCCTGATGTGGACGTCAGCCTGGTCACCAGTGAGCGCAGCCACAGCATGCTGCGCGCCGATATCGATGTTGCGGTGTTGTTCGGTGATGGGCGTTTCAAGCAGGGGGAAAGCCGCTGGTTGTTCAGCGAAGAGGTTTTCCCGGTATGCAGCCCGCAATTGTTGGCCGGACGCGAGCCGCCGTTATCCACTGATGTACTGCGCGAATTCCCGCTGCTGCACTTGCGTGGTGAAGGCAGCGCTAACTGGTTTGACTGGGGCGGCGTGTTCAGAGCGCTGAATATTCCTCAGGCCCCTGCTCCCGGCCAGTTGCGCTTCGACAACTACACCTTGCTGATTCAGGCAGCCATTGCGGGCCAGGGCGTGGCCATCGGCTGGCGTCACTTGGTGGATGCGCTCCTCGATCAAGGCCTGCTCTGCCGCCCCATCGCAGCGACTGCTGTCTCCGGTTATGGCTATTACGTGGTTCTGCCGCAACGCAAACGAAGGGTGCAGATCGTTCAGCAGTTCGTGGATTGGCTGGCGAGTGAACAGGCGCAGAGTGGCGATGGGCTCGCGGGCAGACCGCTGCCGCCGATTGCGGTATAGGCAAGTTGTCCAGGTGTCCCTGACACCACGTTGTCGCGAAGCAAACACGGACCCTGTAGGAGTGAGCGTGCTCGCGATAGCGTCAGCCCAGACGGTAACTTCTCAACAGGTCTACCGTTATCGCGAGCAAGCTCACTCCTACAGAGATTGAATTAAATGTTAGCCAAGGGAGCACTTACACCCATGTCAGAGATTCAGGGCTATCACGCCCATGTTTACTTCGATGCTGACACCATCGAGCAAGCGCGGGCCTTGTGTAAGGCGTCGGTCGAGAAGTTTGGGTTGGCGATGGGCCGTGTTCACGAGCGACCGGTTGGCCCGCACACCGACTGGAGCTGTCAGTTGGCGTTTGATCATCAGCAATTTGCCGATGTGATGCTGTGGCTGGCGCTGAATCGTAATGGTCTGGTGGTGTTTACCCATCCGCTGACTGGCGATGAGTTGGCGGATCATACCGAGCACGCCATCTGGATGGGCGCGGTACGGCCTTTGAATCTGGGGATGTTCAAGCGGTGAAGATGAACACTGTACCTGTAGGAGCTGCCGAAGGCTGCGATGGCGGTGTGTCAGAAGTACCGTTTCGCAGCCTTCGGCAGCTCCTACAGTCAGGTTTTGATTAATTCAAAACGCCATCCAGAATCGCGTAAACAATCCCGGTACCGACAGCGATCAACACCACGTCAGTGCCCATACGACGCCACTCGTAGCCGTCATAACGTGGCAGGTGTTGCAGCGAACGAGCGTCCAGGCGCTTACCGTAGCCTGGTGGCAGAGGACGGCCTTTGACGACATGAATATTCGGCGGTAGCGGCTGACCACGGCCGATCACATCGCGGTGCTGCTGGATGGTGTTACGCACACCGTCAAAATTTTCAGGTGGGCGGTTGCCGCCGCGGTTTTCCTGATGCGCTTGTTGCGGGCGATTTTGATTGCCGCGGCCCTGGCCCTGGTTGCCCTGGTCGTGGCCCCCTTTGCTCTGTGGGCCTGGACCTTGCTGCTGACCTTGACGGTTATCGTCAGGGCCACCGCGCTGATCTTGCGGTGCTGCTTGCAACAGCGGACTGGCGCTGATCATCAAGATACCCAGCCCGGCAATCAAACGGTTTGGCAGTTTCATGTGTTGCTCCTGAAAAATTCAATGCAGCAAAAAGGGGGTCAAGGCATGAACCTTGAACCCCTCTGCCTGACTACTTAGTACAGGCGTTTGCGCTTTGATTCCTCTGTATCAGGAACTTTACCTTCAGCTCACACGAGCTTTACGAACGCCTTCGGCCAAGGCTGCACACAGGCTCAGCACGTCGTCGACGCCCTGCTCTGGCGACGCGGCATTGGCGATCTTGTCCACCAGTGCCGAGCCGACCACTACGCCGTCCGCGAGGCGAGCGATGGCGGCTGCCTGCTCCGGTGTACGGATACCGAAGCCGACACAGATTGGCAGGCTGGTATGACGATGCAGACGCTCGATCGCACCTTCGACGTGTTCTGTTGTTGCCGAGCCAGCGCCTGTCACGCCCGCAACCGACACGTAGTAAACGAAGCCGGAACTGCGCTCAAGAACACGCGGCAGACGCGCATCGTCGGTGGTCGGTGTGGTCAGGCGGATGAAGTCGATACCCGAGGCCTGGGCAGGCGTCGCCAGTTCGGCGTCATGCTCCGGCGGCAAGTCGACGATGATCAAACCATCGACGCCTGCTTCGCTGGCAGCGGCGACGAATTTCTCAACACCAAAACGATGGATCGGGTTGTAGTAACCCATCAGCACGATCGGCGTGGTCTGATCGTCGACGCGGAACTCGCTGACCATCTGCAGGGTTTTCAGCAGCGTCTGACCGGCGTCCAGAGCGCGCAGTGTCGCCAGCTGGATGGCTACACCGTCAGCCATCGGGTCGGTGAACGGCATGCCGAGTTCGATCACGTCTGCACCGGCTGCGGGCAGGCCCTTGAGCACTTTCAGCGAGGCGTCATAGCCAGGATCGCCAGCGGTGATGAACGTCACCAGTGCCGCGCGGCCTTCGGTTTTCAGCTGGGCGAAACGTTGTTCGAGGCGGCTCATACCAGCTTCTCCTGATTCTGTTCGGCGGCGGCCATGTGATTCATGACGGTTTGCATGTCTTTGTCACCACGACCCGAAAGGCATACGACCATCAGGTGGTCATCGCGCAGGTTGGTCGCACGCTTCATGGCTTCGGCCAGGGCGTGAGCGGTTTCCAGCGCCGGGATGATGCCTTCGAGCAGGCAGCAGTGGTGGAAGGCTTCCAGCGCTTCTTCGTCGGTGATGCTGACGTATTCGACGCGTTTCACTTCGTGCAGGTAAGCGTGCTCCGGGCCAATGCCCGGGTAGTCCAGACCGGCGGAAATCGAGTGCGCGTCAGTGATCTGACCGTCGTTGTCCTGCAGCAAGTAAGTGCGGTTGCCGTGCAGTACACCTGGCACTCCACCGTTGAGGCTGGCGGCATGTTTGTCGGTATCCACGCCATGGCCACCTGCTTCGACGCCAACGATTTCCACGCTGCTGTCATCCAGGAACGGGTGGAACAAACCCATGGCGTTGGAACCGCCGCCGACGCAAGCGATCAGGCTGTCTGGCAGACGACCTTCTTTTTCCTGCATCTGAACCTTGGTTTCCTTGCCGATAATCGACTGGAAGTCACGGACCATCGCTGGATAAGGGTGCGGGCCAGCCACAGTGCCGATCAGGTAGAAGGTGTCATCGACGTTGGTTACCCAGTCACGCAGTGCTTCGTTCATAGCGTCTTTAAGGGTGCCGGTGCCGGAGGTCACGGGCACGATTTCGGCGCCCAGCAACTTCATGCGAAATACGTTGGCTTGCTGACGCTCGATGTCGGTAGCGCCCATGTAGATCACGCAAGGCAGGCCAAAACGTGCTGCAACAGTGGCCGTGGCCACGCCGTGCATGCCAGCGCCGGTTTCAGCAATCAGGCGCTTTTTGCCCATGCGCTTGGCCAGCAGAACCTGGCCGATACAGTTATTGATCTTGTGCGCGCCGGTGTGATTAAGCTCTTCGCGCTTGAAGTAGATTTTGGCGCCGCCGCAGAACTCGGTCAGGCGCTCGGCGAAGTACAAAGGGTTGGGGCGACCGATGTAATCACGCTGGAAATAGGCGAGTTGCTCGACGAATTCCGGGTCGGCTTTCGCCGCTTCGTACTCGCGGTTCAAGTCGAGTACCAAGGGCATCAGGGTTTCGGCAACGTAACGGCCGCCGAACGAACCGAACAGGCCATTGGCATCTGGGCCATTACTGAAGTTGGTCTGGGTCATGTGACCTCCAGGGTCGAAAAGCGAATGAGTGAGCCGGATCGGCAATGAACACACTTTAACCAGAGCCAACCCTTCTGAAAACCGATAAGATCTCGGCAACCTGTCAGGAAAACTCACAGATATCATGAGCCGGGACCTTCCTCCGTTAAACGCATTGCGGGCCTTTGAAGCTACTGCGCGCTTGAACAGCGTCAGTCAGGCGGCTGAACAGCTGCACGTTACACACGGTGCCGTGAGTCGGCAGTTGAAAGTGCTTGAAGAACACTTGGGCGTCGCCTTGTTCGTCAAGGACGGCCGTGGCCTTAAACTCACAGATGCGGGTATTCGCCTGCGAGACGCCAGCGGCGACGCGTTTGACCGTCTGCGCGTTGTGTGTGCCGAGCTAAGCCAGGGCAATGCGGATGCCCCGTTTGTATTGGGTTGTTCCGGGAGCCTGCTGGCGCGCTGGTTTATTCCACGCCTGGGCCGATTGAATGCGGACCTGCCGGATCTGCGATTGCACTTGTCAGCGGGTGAAGGCGATCTGGATCCGCGTCGCCCCGGGCTGGATGCGTTGCTGGTGTTCGCTGAGCCGCCGTGGCCTGCGGATATGCAGGTGTTCGAGTTGGCGAGTGAGCGAATTGGTCCGGTGTTAAGTCCGCACTTCGCCCGTTATGCACAGTTGCAGCAAGCTCCGCTGCACGAGTTACTCAACGAAACCCTTCTGCAAACCACCTCGCGGCCACAAGCCTGGCCCAGTTGGGCGGAACAAAACGGCATCGACCCGAAGGCGCTGCAATATGGGCAGGGTTTTGAGCATCTGTATTATTTGCTGGAGGCGGCCGTTGCAGGCCTGGGTGTCGCAATTGCGCCTGAGCCGCTGGTGACAGATGACCTGCGGGCTGGTCGCCTGGTTGCGCCGTGGGGTTTTACTGAAACCCCGGCGCAACTGGCTTTGTGGGTTCCCAAACGTGCCGCTGACGGGCGCGCTCAATCATTGGCCAAGTGGCTAAAGAACGAGCTGAAACGTTCGGGACGACCCTGAGCTGTTTGATCAGTTGCCGCGTTTGCACAGCAGGTAGGCAGCCAACAGGCCAACCGCACCGACTGCAACACCGGCTGTAGTCCATGGATGCTCTTGCGCGTAGTCGCGGGTAGCAACGCTGGTTTCACGGGTTTTGACTTTGACGTCTTCGTAGACATCGCTCAGCAGGCTGCGCGAGTGGCTCAGCGCGCTTTCAGCGTTGGCTTTCAAATTTTTGAGAGTCCTGCGTGATTCGTCCGAAGCATCGGATTTCAGGCTTTCCAGCGATTTCAGCAGACTTTCGATTTCCGCTTCCATGCTTTGAAGCGAGGCTTTACGTAGTGAAGTGCTAGCCATGATGTTTCTCCTGCAATGGTGAGTGGCGTGTGTTGCTTCCGACTACACGCTTTTCAGAAAGTGCGTTTGTTTTTCGCAAAGTTGTGTTTTCACAAAGTGCTGAACTTTTAGGCCGCTTTTCCCCACAGAGGTAAGGAGCGAAGTGACTGCTACGCTCGTAAAGACCTTTAGGAGAACTGCCATGACTGATCATCACACGTACAAGAAGATCGAGCTGGTTGGCTCGTCTACCACCACTATCGAAGACGCGATCAATAATGCGTTGGCCGAAGCCAGTAAAAGCATCAAGCATCTTGAATGGTTTGAGGTCGCTGAGACCCGTGGCCACATTGAAGATGGCAAGGTTGCGCACTATCAAGTGACTCTGAAAGTGGGCTTCCGAATTGCCAACAGCTGACCATTGCTGAACTTTCGCACTGGCTGAATGCCATATCCTCCGCTACACAGATAGAGCCCGGTGCGGCGAACGATCGTCGGCGTGGTTAATTCTTTCAAGTTATCTGCTGAGCTGATGACCTGTTTTGGCCTGACGAAGGAGTTTGACCAATGAAGAAGTTTCTATTGGCGGTATGTTTGCTGAGCATCGCCGGGACCACCCTGGCGGCTGGCAAGCCGTGCGAAGAGTTGAAGGCGGAAATTGACGCAAAGATCCAGGCTAAAGGCGCTTCGTCCTACACGCTTGAAGTCGTCGATAAAGGCAGCGTGACCGACAAGACCGTTGTCGGCAGCTGTGAAGGCGGCACCAAGGAAATCGTGTATCAGCGCGGCTGATCATGTTGCAGATACAAAAAAACCGACTCGTTGAAGTCGGTTTTTTTGTGTCTGCTCAGTTCCGTTGGAGCGAGGCTTGCCCGCGAATTACCCCGTACATATGCCTAGGCAAACCGCGTTATCGTTCTTCGCGGGCAAGCCTCGCTCCAACAAGAATCAACCTCGAGCCTCAGCCAGAATTTCATATGAGCGCAACCGGTCTGCATGCTCATACATATCGCAGGTGAAGATCAGTTCATCAGCATCAGTCTGCTCCAGCAAGACATCCAGCCTGGCGCGGATTTTCTCTTTGCTGCCAACCATCGCCAAACCAAGGAAGTCAGCTACGGCGGCCTTCTCGTGAGGCAGCCACAGGCCTTCCATGCTTTTCACAGGTGGTTTCTGCACCAGGCTCTGGCCGCGCATCAGCGAAAGAATGCGTTGATACAGCGACGTCGCCAGATATTCAGCGTGCTCGTCCGTATCGGCCGCCACCAGAGGCACGCCGAGCATTACGTATGGCTTGTCGAGTACCGCCGAAGGTTCGAAGTGATTGCGATAAACCCGAATGGCTTCATGCATGTAACGCGGCGCAAAGTGCGAAGCGAACGCGTAAGGCAAGCCGCGTTGCCCGGCGAGTTGAGCACTGAACAGGCTTGAGCCGAGCAACCAGATCGGTACGTTGGTACCGGTGCCAGGAACGGCGATGACTCGTTGATCGGGCGTGCGTGGGCCGAGATAGGCCATGAGCTCTGCCACATCCTCCGGGAAATCATCGGCGCTGCCAGAGCGCTCGCGGCGCAAGGCGCGAGCGGTCATCTGGTCAGAGCCGGGCGCACGGCCAAGGCCCAGATCGATGCGACCCGGATACAGGCTTGCCAAGGTGCCGAACTGCTCGGCAATCACCAGTGGAGCGTGGTTAGGCAGCATCACACCACCCGCTCCCACGCGAATCGTCGAAGTGCCGCCCGCCAGGTAGCCAAGCAGCACAGAGGTCGCCGAACTGGCGATGCCATCCATATTGTGGTGTTCGGCCACCCAGAAACGGTTGTAGCCCAGTTTCTCGACGTGTTGTGCCAGATTCAGGGAGTTGCGCAGCGATTCTGCAGGGCCCTTGTCGTGGCGTACGGGAACCAGATCAAGCGTAGAAATCTTCACATCAGCTAAACGTTTCATAGGTCGTCAACGATCCTCGAAAGTGTTTTTGCAGGCTTGGTACATGACCCGTCAGATGAAGAAAACGCTGATGACCGAAACCCACGGTTGTTAAAGAGGATAAGGGCATATGCTTCAGATTCAATCCCTAAAGTAGAAAAATGCTACTTTATTTTCGGGTCTTCCTTCCGTTGAACTTTCCAGAGCGAGCTATCCTCAGAACCCTTAACCCCGTGCGAAACCGCACTTATCCATGAGGAGACACCATGAGCATTGTCAAAAAAGCATCGGCCCACTGGGAAGGCGACCTTAAGACTGGCATCGGCAGCATCTCCACTGAGACCGGCGTATTGCGTGAAGCGCCATACGGCTTCAAGGCTCGCTTCGAAGGCGGTAAAGGCACCAACCCTGAAGAATTGATCGGCGCAGCGCACGCGGGCTGCTTCTCGATGGCCCTGTCGATGATTCTGGGCGGTGAGAACCTGACTGCAGAAAGCATCGATACCACCGCTGATGTCACCCTGGACCAGGTTGATGGCGGCTTTGCGATTACCGCTGTCCACTTGACGCTGAAAGCCAAAGTGCCGGGTGCGACTCAAGAGCAGTTCGACAAGCTGACCGCCGCGGCCAAAGAAGGCTGCCCGGTGTCGAAAGTCCTGAACGCGAAAATCACCCTGGACGCTACGCTGCTTAGCTGATCGGGGCAGGACAGATGATTGACCTGTAGGAGCTGCCGAAGGCTGCGATAGCGGAGTCTCAGGACTATCGCTTTCGCATCCTTCGGCAGCTCCTACAGTGTTCGGCGTAGGGTCGACTCTCCCTACCCCTCCACATCCAGCATCCATTTGCGACGAACCTTTCGACGATGCCAGGCCGAGTTGTATTGACGGCTTTCGCGCGCCTGGGCAATCAGCTGGCAGCCGCCCTCTTCGGCAGTCCCTAACGTGAATCCACGGCTCGCCCCAATGGCATGCTTATCCGAGCCGTAGAACGCGATCACTCGCACTTCCAGGCTGGAAAAGACCCAGTCCTGTGTTGGCTTGTGGCCTTGCATGGGGATCGCATGAAGCAGGGCCAGACGCTGGATAAGGGAGGCAAAGGAACCAATGTGAGTGAAGTCGCCGGTACCCAACGGTCCTTGGCGGGTGGCGTTGTGCAGGATCAGATCCTGTTCGATCTCGCCTTTGCTTTCCTCACGAATGTCAGTGACATCGCAACACAACTCACCTTGGTTGGTGTTGAGTACCAGCACAATCTGATTAATGAAGATTGGCTCGGCACTCATATTGCTGATCAGGCATAGCGAGCCAATGCCTTTCCCGGCTCCCCGGTTGATGATGATCCGAGGCCTGCGCTGGCGGCGGTAATTGTTCAACAGCAATTGTGCGTAAAGCACCCAGACGATCAGCGTACCGATGCTGATAAGGACCGTCAGGGCGTCCTTGTACTGGATAACCCATTGGATGAAAGGTGCGTTCATACATCACTCAGTCAGTTAATCGTCAGGATGTGATGAAGCGCGCACAAAGAAGTTCGACCCGACTGACGAGTGCCGAACTTGCGGATGCTGGCTAATGTCTATGAAGGGCTACGGCGCAGCGTGAGAATCAGTCTGGCGCGTGTCGTATGCGAGGTATGAAGGAGTTGGGCATGAAACGTTTCGCATTGGCAGTATTGGGTGTCTCGTTGGCCTCTGGTGCCATGGCTGCGCCCAAAGATTGTGAGGAGCTAAAGATCGAAATCGAAGCCAAGATCCAGGCCAACAATGTCAGCTCCTACACGCTGGAAATCGTCACCAATGACGAGGTTCACGACCAGAACATGGTGATCGGGAGTTGCGATAACGGCACGCGAAAAATCATTTATCAGAAAAACGACCGCTGATCGTCAGATGCACGAAACATGGTCCTCGGTGGCGAGGACTTTACGTTGGGCATCCAGCAGTTCGGCGCTCACGTTGTTGGCCAGCGAGCGGACTTCGATCATGTAGCGCTGCCCCGCTGTGAAATTCGGGTAATGCAGTTCTACATAACACGTCAGCTCGGTGTACTCGTCGCCCATCGCTGTAAAGCCGCCGTAGTGGACTTCATAGTCATAGCGAACCTGCAGTCGATGGTTGCCCGGTGATATCTGGAAGTAGCGGCCGTCGTAGGTGGTTTTGCCGTCCACTTTGTCAGCCATGACCAGCTTGCCAGTCATGGTGCGCATATCGACCCATGCCTGTGCCGGGTCAACGGCTGGCATTGGTCCCGCGCAGCCAGCCAGAGTGGTCAGTGCCAGGAGCATCAGTAAAGGGCGCATAGTCAGTCGGCTCGGCTTCAAGGTGGCGATAGTAGTTGCGAAAGGCCGGTGCTGTCCGGCATAACGCGCCATGTGTGCAACTTTAAAGGCTGTCCATGCGGAGTCTCAACGTTTTATGCCTGTGGCGCAGTTGGCCTTTTTTGGCGATCTTGTTGCTGGGTGGCTGTTCTAGCCTCAGCTATTACGACCAGCTAGTGAGCGGCCAGTTTCAGTTGTTGCGAGCCCGTGAGCCGGTCGAGGATGTGATTGCGGATCAAACCCGCGATCCGAAACTTCGCCAGCGTTTGACTCTGTCCCAACAAGCGCGGACTTTCGCCAGCAGCCAGCTGCATCTACCAGACAATAAAAGCTACCGGCTCTATGCCGACCTTGGTCGTCCCTACGTGGTCTGGAATGTGTTCGCCACGGACGAGTTCTCACTGGAGCCTGTTACGCATTGCTTCCCTATCGCGGGCTGTGTCGCCTATCGCGGCTACTACAGCGTTGGCGGTGCGAGGGGCGCAGCGGCATTACAGCGCCAGGAAGGGAAAGACGTATACGTCAGCGGAGTTGAAGCTTATTCCACCCTTGGTTGGTTCAACGACCCGATTCTGAGTTCGATGCTGGGTTGGGACGATGAGCGTCTGGCGACCTTGATCTTTCACGAACTGGCTCATCAGCGTTTCTATGTGAAGGACGACACTGAGTTCAACGAGTCTTACGCCAGCTTCGTCGAGCAGGAAGGCACCCGTCAATGGCGCGTTGCGCGTGGTCTTGATCCGCAGCGGCTAACGCAGTCAAAGCAGCGGGATGAGCTTACCCGCTTGGTGCTGGCTACCCGGGAGCGTTTGAAAAAGCTTTATCGACAACCGCTGAGCGTTAAGCTGATGCGCGAGCGCAAGGCTGCGGAATTCGAAAGACTGCGCAATGACTACCGTGTGCTGCGTGACCAGCAGTGGTCGGGCGACAAGCGTTATGACGCCTGGATCAACGCGCCCATGAACAACGCCAGATTGCTGCCCTTTGGGCTCTATGACCAATGGGTGCCAGCTTTTGCAAGGCTGTTCAAAAACGTGAACGGGGACTGGCAGGCGTTTTATGCACAGGTGGAGCGCTTGGGCGAATTGCCGATCGCGCAGCGCCGGGCTGAGTTGCAGAGGTTGGTGGGTAGGTCTGAGTAAACATAATTCTCTGTAGGAGCTGCCGAAGGCTGCGAAAGATTGGTCCTGAAACACCGCTATTCGCAGCCTTCGGCAGCTCCTACAGGGGATGATGCAGGTTGTTACTTCAACCCCGACATCTTCTGAATCGCGCCCTTGAGCTCGTCGTCCGAGCAGTCGCCGCAGGTGCCTTTGGGCGGCATGGCGTTAAGGCCTGTGATTGCCTTGGCCAGCAGGCCATCAAGGCCGCCCTGATGATCGGCTCGCTCTTTCCAGGCGGCGGCGTCACCAATTTTCGGCGCGTTCAACAGCCCAGCGCCGTGGCAGGCATTGCAGTGTTTGGCAATAATGTCGTCGGGGCTTTTGGCCGCTCCGCCGCCAGTGGATGCGACGACTTCCATTCCCGCGCACTCCTTGCCCTGGACACAGACCTGGCCGACCGGCTCCAGCCGCTTGGCGATCTCTTCATGGGTCGCTGCCTGAGCGTTGAACGCCCAAAAAGTTAATGCGGCGGCAACGGCCAGAATCTTATTAGTCAGGTTCACGCTTACACCCTCATGGTGACTATTCACGCTCGCCTGCCACGGTTTAGCAGGCCGCGAAAGTATAGCCCCTCGCCTGAGGTACCGAAACAACCCTTCAATCAGAAAGGTTATTATCCGACGGCTCGGCGTTGAGGGTAGGGTTTGCGCAGGCCCGTATTTACCGGGCCTGTAGCTTAGAAATTGGCCGGGGTGGCTGCGCTGATTAGTCGCGCCGGCACGTCGAACGGGTTACGAAAGCGATGCGGTTTGGTGCTTTCGAAGTAGTAGCTGTCGCCGGCTTCAAGAATGTAAGTATCCAGCCCAACTACCAGCTCCAGACGGCCTTCCACCAGAATGCCGGTCTCTTCTCCCTCATGAACCAGCATCTCCTCGCCGGTATCGGCACCGGGCGGGTAGATCTCGTTAAGGAAAGCGATTGCGCGGCTCGGATGAGCTTTGCCTACCAGTTTCATGGTCACTGCGCCGTCCGAGATATCGATCAGCTCGCTGGCTTTGTAGACCACTTGAGTCGGGTTCTGCTGCTCGAGCTCTTCGGAGAAGAACTCCACCATGGACATGGGAATCCCGCCGAGCACTTTGCGCAGTGAACTGATCGAAGGGCTTACGCTGTTTTTTTCGATCATGGAGATGGTGCTGTTGGTCACGCCTGCTCGTTTGGCAAGCTCGCGTTGGGACAGGCCCTTGAGTTTACGAATGGATTGCAGTCGTTCACCGACGTCCAATGCGGCAGTCCTCCTAGATGGGTCAGGCAAGGTCGAGTTGAGCGCCATCATGGCAATAGCGTTCAGTATTTACAACACTTGGACCTGTTACGGAATATCCAGAGAACCGGCTGGCAAACATTACCCCTGTAGGAGCGCACGAGCACCGCGAGGCCGCGATGGCGGAGTGTCAGGCACACCGCTATCGCGGCCTCGCGGTGCTCGTGAGCTCCTACAGAAAAAAGCTTCTCTACTCAGAGAGCTATCTTAGTTTTGATAAATCCGTGGTACACGACGCAGATTGCAGAAAATCCGATACGGAATGGTGCCCGCACGGGTCGCCACGTCGCTGGCCAGAACATTCTTGCCCCACAGCTCGACCCGGCTTCCCAGACCTGCCTGTGGCAAATGGCTCAGGTCGACGCAAAGCATGTCCATCGACACGCGTCCCAGCAGTTGACTCGGCTGACCATCGATAAGCACCGGTGTACCGGTGGGCGCTTCGCGTGGATAGCCGTCGGCATAACCCATGGCGACCACGCCAACGCGGGAGGCGCGCTCAGTGATGAACGTTGCGCCGTAGCCGACCGGTTCGCCTGCTGGCAAATCGCGGACACAGATGATTTTTGATTCAAGCGTCATGACCGGTTGCAACTGATCGGCAATGGCTTGTGGTCGATCAAACGGTGTCGCGCCGTAGAGCATGATGCCGGGGCGTACCCAATCGCTGGGTACATCTGACCAGCCCATGACTGCCGGGGAATTGCGCAGGCTGATTTCGGCGGTCATGCCCTGACGGGCAGCTTCGAATACGGCAACCTGTTCTGCGCAGCTGGAACTGTCCAGTTCATCTGCACGTGCGAAGTGGCTCATGAGCACGATCTTCGTCACTTTGCCGCTGGCTTGAAGGCGTTGATAGGCGGCCTGAAACTCCTGCGGGTGGAGCCCGACGCGGTGCATGCCCGAGTCCATCTTTAGCCAAATGGTCAGCGGTTTATGCACGCGGGCCTGTTCGATAGCCTCCAGTTGCCACAGCGAATGCACCACGCACCAGAAGTCATGCTCGACGATCAGGTCCAGCTCATCGGCTTCGAAGAAACCTTCCAACAACAGAATGGGCGCGCTAATACCGGCAGCGCGTAACTCCAGTGCTTCTTCGATGCAGGCCACGGCGAAACCATTGGCCTCGGCCTCAAGTGCCTGGGCAACCTGCACTGCACCATGGCCGTAAGCGTCAGCTTTGATCACCGCGAGGGCTTTCGCGCCGGTGGTGTCGCGTGCCAGGCGGTAGTTATGACGCAGGGCTTGAAGGTCGATAAGAGCGCGAGCTGGACGCATGGTGGGATTCTGACGGCAAAGGAATGGAACTGTAGGAGCTGCCGAAGGCTGCGAATGGTCTTGGTCGCTGAGGTGACTTCAAGAGTGTTCGCAGCCTTCGGCAGCTCTTACAGGGGAAATATGTTGCTAAGGAAGCGCTGCCACAACCGACAGCTCAACCAGTATTTCCGGTTCGCACAGCTTGGCTTCAACGGTGGCGCGCGCAGGTGCCACGCCTTTTGGCAGCCATGTGTCCCAAACGCTGTTCATCCCGGCAAAGTGGGCGTCGATGTCTTTCAGGTAAATCGTCACCGAAAGGATGCGGCTTTTGTCAGTACCGGCCAACTCCAGCAATCGCTCGACGCTGTGAAGGGTCTCGCGGGTCTGCTGCTCGATCCCGGCAGCCATGTCGTCGCCGACCTGGCCTGCAAGATACACAGTGCCGTTGTGGACGACGACTTGGCTCATGCGCTCATTAGTGAGCTGGCGCTGGATGGACATTCTTTGCGATCTCCTTGGAACTGCCGTAGCGAGAAATATCGAGGCCTTCGGCGCTGATCTGGGGTTTATGGCGAGCAATCAGGTCTGCCAGCAAACGACCCGAACCGCAGGCCATGGTCCAGCCCAGCGTACCGTGACCGGTATTCAGGAACAGGTTGCGAAACGGAGTGGCGCCGACAATCGGCGTCCCATCGGGTGTGGTCGGGCGCAGACCGGTCCAGAAACTGGCCTGGCTCAAGTCACCGCCGCGAGGATAAAGATCGTTGACGATCATCTCCAGCGTTTCCCGTCGACGCGGGTTCAACGACAGATCAAAACCGGCAATCTCGGCCATGCCGCCAACCCGGATACGGTTGTCGAAACGGGTGATCGCCACCTTGAAAGTCTCGTCGAGAATGGTCGACGTCGGGGCCATCGCCGGGTCGGTGATCGGCACTGTCAGCGAATAGCCCTTGAGCGGATACACCGGAGCCTTGATGCCCAGCGGCTTGAGCAACTGCGGCGAATAGCTGCCGAGTGCCAGGACGTAACGGTCGGCGGTTTCCAGCTTGCCGTCGATCCACACGCCATTGATGCGGTCGCCAGCGAAATCGATGCGCTCGATGGACTGGTTGTAGCGGAACTCGACGCCCAACTGCACAGCCATCTCGGCCAGGCGCGTGGTGAACATCTGGCAATCGCCGGTCTGGTCGTTGGGCAGCCGCAGTGCGCCCGCAAGGATATTGGTGACGCCCGCCAACGCCGGCTCAACCCGGGCAATATCGTCGCGGTTCAGCAGCTCGAATGGCACGCCGGATTGCTCAAGGACCGCGATGTCCTTGGCGGCGTTATCCAGTTGCTCCTGAGTGCGGAACAGCTGCGTCGTACCCAGCGTTCGGCCCTCATAGGCGATGCCGGTTTCGGCACGCAACTCGTCCAGACAATCGCGGCTGTATTCAGACAGACGAACCATGCGTTCTTTGTTCACGGCATAACGACTGGCCGTGCAGTTGCGCAGCATTTGCGCCATCCAAAGGTACTGGTCGATATCGGCAGTGGCTTTGATCGCCAGCGGTGCATGGCGCTGAAGCAGCCACTTGATAGCCTTGAGCGGCACGCCGGGCGCAGCCCACGGTGACGCATAACCTGGTGAAACCTGGCCCGCGTTGGCAAAGCTGGTTTCCATGGCCACTGCAGGCTGACGGTCAACGACAGTCACTTCCATGCCGGCCCGTGCCAGATAATAGGCACTCGTCGTACCGATCACACCACTACCAAGGACCAGAACGCGCATGTCGATTTACCTCATCGCGGATATCCGCTGACGTTTTGAAGTTTTAAGCAAGGATGTGTGCAGTATATGCAGCTGCGGGCAGTGCTTTTCACTGTATAAGCGCCTATATTTGGCGGGATTTCTCGCTAAAAAAGCCTTTGGGAGAGGGGATTTACCCATGCGTACGCAGCATCAGTCCAAACGTGAGCTGGACAAGATCGACCGCAGCATTCTGCGCATCCTCCAGGCTGACGGCCGGATCTCCTTCACCGAGCTGGGCGAGCGCGTGGGCTTGTCTACCACGCCTTGCACAGAGCGGGTCCGCCGACTGGAGCGCGAAGGCATCATCATGGGCTACAACGCCCGCCTCAACCCGCAAAATCTCAAGGCTAGCCTATTGGTGTTCGTCGAGATCAGCCTGGACTATAAATCGGGCGATACCTTCGAAGAGTTCCGCCGCGCCGTGCTGAAATTACCCCATGTGCTGGAGTGTCATCTGGTGTCGGGCGACTTCGATTACCTGGTCAAGGCGCGTATTTCGGAAATGGCCTCGTACCGCAAATTGCTGGGCGACATCCTGCTCAAGCTGCCCCATGTACGGGAGTCCAAGAGCTATATCGTGATGGAAGAGGTGAAAGAGAGTCTGAATCTGCCGATTGCGGATTGAGACCAGGCCAGTCCTGAAATATGGCGGATCTTCAGTTGGAGCCGAGCTTGCTCGCGATGAAGGCAACTGGTTTTATCTGCAAGATTGCGGCGCCTGCATCGCGGGCAAGCCCGGCTCCCACAATTGGAATCCCTTCCGGCTTTTAAACCAACACCTGCCGCGTCGACGCTATGTACTCGTGAATCTGTTTCTCGACTCGCGGATGAATCATCTCCACAGGCCTGCGGCCATTGGGGCATGGCAGGGTCGGCGTGGTGCCGAACAGGCGGCAGATCAGCGGGCGTTCGTCGTAGACCGTGCAACCGTTGGGTCCAAGGTGGACGCAGTTGAGTTCGTCCATGGCCGCATCCTGCTCGGCCACAGTCTTGCGCGGCAGGCGAGACATTTCTTCCGGAGACGTGGTCACCGGGCCGCAGCAGTCATGGCAGCCAGGGACGCATTCGAAAGAAGGGATCTGCTGGCGTAACGCACGAATTTTCTGACTGTTGCAGCTCATCGAAACTTACCCACTGTGAATGGGCGTGATTTTGCCTCAGTCCGGCTGTTCAAGACAGCACCGTCTGGATAGTGCCTTGCCCGTCGCCGAACCTGCGGCTTATCCTCGGGGACATTTTTCAGACACAAGCAACGGGATCCCGCCATGAACGCCCGCGTTCAACCATCGACCGCCGCTCACCAGCACGCCGCTTCTTATTACGCCGCCAGCAGCCGTCCACAGACGGACTATCCGCTGTTGCAAGGCCAGATTCAGGCTGACGTTTGCGTGGTGGGTGGCGGCTTTTCCGGCCTGAATACGGCGATTGAACTGGTCGAGCGCGGCTTGAGCGTGGTGCTGCTGGAAGCGAGAAAAATTGGCTGGGGCGCCAGCGGGCGTAATGGCGGGCAGTTGATTCGCGGCGTTGGCCACGGTCTTGAACAATTCACGGGCGTGGTCGGTGCTGAAGGCGTGCGGCAGTTGAAGCTGATGGGAATTGAGGCGGTCGAAATCGTGCGTCAACGTGTTGAGCGTTATGGCATCGAGTGCGATCTGACCTGGGGTTATTGCGACCTCGCCAACAAGCCTCGGGATCTCGTCGGGCTGGCCGATGATGCTGATGAGCTGCGCGATTTGGGTTATCGCCATTCATTAAAACTGCTGCAGGCTAGCGAGATGCACAGCGTAGTGGGTTCGGACCGCTACGTGGGTGGCCTTATCGACATGGGATCCGGGCATTTACACCCGCTGAATCTTGCGCTGGGCGAAGCCGCTGTGGCGCAATCGTTGGGTGTGAAAGTGTTCGAGCACTCGGCGGTGACCCGCATCGACTATGGCCCGCAGGTCAAAGTGCATACTGCGCAGGGCCTGGTTCAGGCCAAGACATTGGTACTGGGCTGCAATGCGTATTTGAATGATCTGAATCCGCAGCTCAGCGGCAAAGTCTTACCCGCCGGTAGCTACATCATCGCTACCGAGCCGTTGAGTGAAGAACAGGCTTTGCAGTTGCTGCCTCAGAATATGGCCGTGTGTGATCAGCGTGTGACGGTGGACT
Source organism: Pseudomonas maioricensis (assembly GCF_022790535.1). Lineage (GTDB taxonomy): Bacteria > Pseudomonadota > Gammaproteobacteria > Pseudomonadales > Pseudomonadaceae > Aquipseudomonas > Aquipseudomonas maioricensis. The sequence goes on along the minus strand of NZ_LOHG01000002.1, from coordinate 390,056 downwards.
ATTTCCGGCTTTCGGCGGATCGGCGTCTTTTGTTTGGTGGGGCTTGTCACTATTCAGGGCGTGACCCGCAAGACATCGCGGCGTATATGCAGCCCAAGATGCTCAAGGTGTTCCCGCAGTTGGCGGCAGTGAAAATCGATTATCAGTGGGGCGGCATGATCGGCATCGGTGCCAACCGCTTGCCGCAGATCGGTCGCTTGAAGGACCAGCCCAACGTGTACTACGCCCAGGCCTATTCCGGACACGGCCTGAACGCGACCCATCTGGCTGGCAAGCTGCTTGGCGAAGCCATTGCCGGGCAACACAGCAATGGTTTCGAGCTGTTCGCCAAAGTCCCGCACATTACCTTCCCCGGCGGCAAGCATCTGCGCTCACCATTGCTGGCGCTGGGGATGCTTTGGCATCGGTTGAAGGAATTGCGTTGAGGCTGAAGCTGGCTGATGAACGACTGTGGTCTAACAAGAAACTGCGGTCTCCTGTGGGAGCTGGGCTTGGTCTGGGCGGCTCCCACAGGTTTCACCAAGCCTGGAGATCACTCCCGCCAAAACGGTTTCAACCCTTCCCGCATCGCCTGACCGGAGCTAAGGCCGATATCACTCAGCTGCTCTTCGGTCAGATTCAGCAGCCCCCTGCGTGATGTCCAGCGATGGCGATACAGCGCCCAGCGACTGAGCTTCGGTGCATTCGCTGTCTTGGTGACAACTGCTTTGCCGTTGCTCAGTTCCTGGCTGTAAAGCGCCAACCGCACATCACTCAACCCGTTCATGTTCCCAACCCTCGTTTCGTTCTGGTGTGGGCACATGATGAATCGACGCGACAAACCATGACAGATTCAAACAAATCTATTTATATGCATACAGATGTTTTCATAACGTCGCTGAATGCTGTATTTTTCTCCAATCTGTATGGCTAGCCATCTAAAACACCGAGAGTATGCTCATGACACTCTACGTCAACCTCGCCGAGTTACTGGGCACACGTATCGAAAACGGATTTTATCGGCCGGGTGACAGGCTGCCCTCTGTGCGGGCTTTGAGTGTTGAACATGGCGTGAGCCTTAGTACGGTGCAGCAGGCGTATCGCGTGCTGGAAGACAGCGGCCTTGCCCTGCCCAAGCCCAAGTCCGGGTATTTTGTGCCGGTCAGCCGCGCTGTTCCGGCACTGCCGGTCATTGGTCGTCCGGCGCAGCGTCCTGTGGATATCTCCCAGTGGGATCAGGTGCTGGACCTTATGCGGGTCAAGGCGCTGCCGAATCTTGTGCAACTGGGGCGTGGCATGCCTGACGTCAGCAGCCCTACGTTGCGCCCGCTGATGCGCGCCCTTGGCCGTATCAGTCGCGATGAGCAAATGCCCGGTCTGTATTACGACAGCATTCAGGGTAACCAGACACTTCGCGAGCAAGTTGCTCGCTTGTTGCTGGATTCGGGCTGCAACCTGACCGCCAACGATTTGCTGATCACCACCGGTTGCCACGAGGCGCTTTCGGCCAGCGTTCGGGCCATCTGTGATCCGGGGGATATCGTCGCCGTGGACTCGCCAAGCTTTTTCGGCGCCATGCAGACGCTGAAAGGCCTGGGCATGAAAGCCCTGGAAATCCCTACCGATCCCGTGACCGGCATCAGTCTCGAAGCACTGGAACTGGCGCTTGAGCAATGGCCGATCAAGGTCATACAGCTGACGCCCAACTGCAACAATCCGCTGGGCTATGTCATGCCGGAAAATCGCAAGCGTGCCTTGCTGACCCTGGCTCAGCGCTTTGACGTGGCGATCATCGAAGACGATGTGTATGGCGATCTGGCGTTCAGTTATCCGCGGCCGCGGACGATCAAATCCTTCGACGAAGACGGCCGGGTTCTGCTGTGCAGCTCGTTCTCCAAGACGCTTGCGCCAGGGCTGCGCATCGGTTGGGTTGCGCCGGGCCGTTATCTGGAACGTGTCCTGCACATGAAGTACATCGGCACCGGTTCAACAGCGCCTCAGCCGCAACTGGCCATTGCCGAATTTCTTGAGGGTGGACATTACGAGCCGCACCTGCGGCGCATGCGCAGTCAGTACCAACGCAGTCGCGAGCAAATGATTGACTGGGTCATGCGTTACTTTCCGGCGGGTACGCGGGTCAGTCGTCCACAAGGTGGTTTCATGCTGTGGGTCGAGCTTGCCGAGGATTTCGATACGTTGCGTCTGAATCGTGCGCTGTTGACCAAGGGCGTACAGATTGCCGTTGGCAGTATTTTTTCCGCCTCTGGCAAATACCGTAATTGCCTGCGAATGAATTTCGCTGCCAAGCCGTCTCCAGAGGTCGAGAACGCGGTGCGCACGGTCGGTGAAACTATTTCACAACTGATTGCCGAGCAATCGACGCCTGTTTCGTAACTTTTCCGGGGTTTTTGCGGTCATATCGCCAAGCTGTAATTTCCGGATGATCATTTTGAAAAAGACTTGGGCCCTGCCCTTTTTTCTGTTTGTCGCGTCGTGGATCAGCGGCTGTTCGCACGTTCACATTCCCAACGAGCCCAGTCAGGCGTTGCCACCGACGGATTCGGCGTTTGGCCGCTCTGTGCAGGCGATGGCTCAGCCTCACGAGGGTCGTTCGGGTTTTCGCCTGCTGTCTAACAGCACCGAAGCGTTCATGGCGCGTGCCGAACTGATTCGTAATGCCCGCACCAGTCTGGATTTGCAGTACTACATCGTCCATGACGGTTTGAGCACCCGCGCCTTGATTGATGAGTTGCTCAAGGCGGCTGATCGCGGTGTTCGCGTGCGCATCCTGCTGGACGACACCACCAGCGACGGGCTTGATCACTCCATCGCTACCCTGGCCGCTCATCCCAATATTCAGATTCGACTGTTCAACCCCCAGAGTCTTGGGCGCGAGACCGGCGTGACCCGCAGTGTGGGGCGGCTGTTGAATCTGTCGCGGCAGCACCGGCGCATGCACAACAAACTGTGGCTGGCCGACAGCAGCGTGGCCATTGTGGGTGGGCGTAATCTGGGTGATGAATACTTCGATGCCGAAGAAAACCTGAATTTTACCGACATCGACATGCTTAGCGTCGGTCCGGTGGCCGAGCAGCTCGGGCACAGCTTCGATCAGTACTGGAACAGCACACTGAGCAAACCCATCGCCGAGTTCATGTATTTCCTGCCGACGACTCGCGATCTGGCCAAGGCGCGCAAACGTCTTGAGGCATCGCTCGTAGAATCACAGCACAAACACAAAGCGCTGTACGACCGCCTGATGGCGTACCAGAAAAACCCGCGTCTCAGAATCTGGTTCAACGAATTGATCTGGGCGCATAACCAGGCGTTGTGGGATGCACCTACCAAAGTGCTGGCCCGGGGCGAACCAGATCCGCATCTGCTGCTGACCACGCAACTGGCACCTGAGCTGCTCAACGCGAACAAGGAGCTGATACTGGTTTCCGCCTACTTCGTGCCGGGTGAAGAAGGTTTGCTGTATCTGACCGGGCGTGCCGATGCCGGGGTTTCGGTCAGTTTGCTGACCAACTCCCTTGAAGCGACCGATGTGCCAGCCGTCCACGGCGGTTATGCGCCTTATCGCAAGGCGTTGCTGGAGCATGGCGTGAAGCTGTTCGAAATGCGCCGCCAGCCGGGTGATCCCGGCAGTGCTAGCGGTGGCAGCGGGCCTCATTTGTTCAGCAAAAGCGGAACGTTTGGCGGCGGTTCGGATTCCAGTCTGCACAGCAAGGCGATGACATTCGATCGCCGTAAAGTGTTCGTCGGCTCCTTCAACTTCGACCCGCGCTCGGTGCTGTGGAACACCGAAGTCGGCGTGCTTGTGGACAGCCCGGAACTGACCGAAGCGCTGCGCGAACTGGCCTTGCAAGGTATGCAACCGACCCTGAGTTATGAAGCGAAACTGGAAGACGGCAAGGTGGTGTGGGTCACCGAAGACGACGGTAAAATCCACACCCTGTACAAAGAGCCCGGCGATACCTGGCGGCGCTTGAACGCATGGTTCAGCCGGGTCATCGGCCTGGAGAAAATGCTCTAGGCCGTTGGAACCGGCTGAACCCCGAACGCCCCGCGCCGCAACGACAGCACGACCAGGCCAAATGCTCCTGCCGCCATCAACAGTGGCAGCGCCTGACCGCTGACCCACTGGCTGCCTGCCCCGGCCGCCAGTGGCCCCAGCAAACAACCGATCCCCCACAGCTGCGCCACGTGCGCATTGGCGCGAACCAGTGCGTCATCGCGGAAGCGTTCTCCGATCAGAATCAGCGACAGGGTGAACAAGCCACCGGCGCTGGCCCCGAACAGTACCCACAGCGGCCAGATCAGCACGGTATTCACCAGCAGCGGCACCAGCAGGCTTGAAACCATCAACGCCACGGCACAGCTCGAAAACAGCGTGCGCCGTGAGACCTTGTCGGCCAGTGCGCCAATTGGCAACTGCAAAAGCGCGTCACCCACTACCACAGTGCTGATCATTGCCAGGGCGATTTCCGGCGTGAAGCCCTGGCGCAGGCAATAGATCGGCAGCAAGGTCAGGATCAGTGCCTCGAAGGCGGCGAACAGTGCTACCGCCCATGCGATTGCGGGCATGGAGCGACAAAAGGCGAACAGGTCGATGAAGGTGACGCGACATGCATCGGCACTCGGTGCCCCGCTTCTGCCCAGCAGCAAAAACGGCGAAATGATCAGCAGCGCTACACCGACCCAAAACCCTGTGTCGTGCTCTGTGCGCAGTGCGCCAAGCAGCAGCGGTCCGGCCAGTTGGCACAGCGCGTAAGTGCTGCCATACAGCGCGACGAGACGGCCACGCCATTTTTCGATGACCAGTTGATTGATCCAGCTTTCACCGAGGATGAAGACGATCGTCAGGATCACGCCGAGCATCAGCCGTAATACCAGCCACACCGTGTAGTACGGCAGCAGCGCGAGCAGGCCTACAGACAGCGCCCCGGCCCACAGGCAGCGGCGCATCAGTGCGGCAGTGCCGAAGCGTGCAGCAAGGCCGCTGGCCAGGCTGGCGCCGAGCAGCACGCCAATAGCGGGCATCGCCGCCATTACGCCAATGGCGAACGAGCCGTAACCCCAGCTTTCCAGTCGCAGGGACACCAGCGGCATGCTGACACCCAATGCCAGCCCGACCGAAAGCACCGACGCCAGCACCGCGAAATAAGTACCCCAACGCATCCCACGCTCCTGTGGATCAAAAGGCCAAGACGAAACAGCCGGGCTATCCCAAGGGAAGCCCGGCTGTTTTTACAATTTCGTTCAGGCGCGGATTAATTTTTGTGGGAGCAGAGCTTGCTCGCGATAAAGGCACCGCGGATATCAGGCAAATCGCATCCGGCCTTATCGCGAGCAAGCTCCGCTCCTACAAAATCTACCCACCCTGCCGGACCGATAGCAGCTACAACTTAATCCACGTCGATTTCAGTTCGGTGTACTTGTCGAACGCATGCAGCGACTTGTCGCGGCCATTGCCCGATTGTTTGAAACCACCGAACGGCGCGGTCATGTCACCGCCGTCGTATTGATTGACCCACACGCTACCCGCACGCAGCGCTTTGGCGGTCAGGTGGGCTTTGGACAGGTTGGCGGTCCAGACGGCAGCAGCGAGGCCGTACGGCGTGTCGTTGGCAATCTGAATCGCCTCCTCGGCCGTATCAAACGTCAACACCGACAGAACCGGGCCGAAGATCTCTTCCTGAGCGATCTTCATGGCATTGGTCACACCGTCGAAAATCGTCGGCTCGACGTAGGTGCCGCCAGTTTCCTGGAGAATACGTTTGCCACCCACCACCAGTTTCGCACCGCCGGTGTGGCCCGCCTCGATATAGGACAGCACGGTGTTCATCTGTTGAGTGTCGACCAGTGCACCAACGGTGGTGGCCGGGTCCAACGGATTGCCCGGCTTCCAGCTCTTGAGGGCTTCAATGACCATGGGCAGGAATTTGTCCTTGATCGAACGCTCTACCAGCAGCCGTGAACCCGCAGTGCAGACTTCGCCCTGGTTGAATGCGATGGCGCTGGCTGCAGATTCAGCAGCGGCCTGCAAATCCGGAGCATCGGCAAAGACGATGTTCGGGCTCTTGCCTCCAGCTTCCAGCCAGATGCGCTTCATATTCGATTCGCCGGAGTAGACCAGCAATTGCTTGGCAATTTTCGTCGAGCCGGTGAACACCGCCGTGTCGACATCCATGTGCAGAGCCAGCGCCTTGCCCACGGTGTGGCCGTAACCCGGCAGTACGTTGAGCACGCCAGCCGGAATGCCTGCCTCAATCGCCAGCTGTGCAATGCGAATGGCCGTCAGCGGAGACTTTTCCGAAGGCTTGAGAATGACAGAGTTACCGCTGGACAGCGCCGGGCCGAGTTTCCAGCTTGCCATTAGCAGCGGGAAGTTCCACGGCACGATGGCGGCGACAACGCCAACCGGTTCGCGAGTGACCAGGCCCAGTTGGTCATGGGGCGTTGCGGCCACCTCGTCATACAGCTTGTCGATAGCTTCGCCGCTCCAGCTCAGAGCTTGGGCTGCGCCGGGTATGTCGATGCTGTACGAATCGCTGATGGGCTTACCCATGTCCAGGGTTTCCAGCAGCGCCAGTTCTTCCACGTTTTTGTTGATCAGCGCGGCAAAGCGCAGCATGGCGGCCTTGCGTTTGACTGGCGCCAGCCGCGACCAGACGCCGGAGTTGAAGGTCTTGCGCGCACTTTCAACGGCGCGTTGTGCGTCGGCGGCGTCGCAACTGGCGACTTTGGCCAGCAGACGACCATCGACGGGGCTGATGCATTCGAATGTCTCACCGGAAGCGGCGTCGGAGTATTCGCCATTGATAAACGCGCGGCCTTCGATCTTCAGGTCCTTCGCGCGTTTTTCCCAGTCAGCGTGGGTCAGGGTGGTCATGCGTATGTCCTCCGCTTTATCGATTAGGGTGTGCCTGTTGGGTAGACTCGTGCAAAAAACAGACAATCTGCAATCCACCGCCACCAGGCAACGGCACTCACCACCCTAAACCAGTGATCTGGCGATTTCCAATATCTTTGACATAAAGGCCCGAATGGAGCCGTCTTGTTCGATTTATGCAACATGCTGACGCGTGCCTTTGGCACTATTGAGCGAGGTCTTCGTCAAACCAGCAACGCATTTACCGCGAGGGTAAGAAATGACTATCGACAGCATCGTGGATTTCAGCGAAGCCAGCACCGAAGCTGAACGCTACCGCCCGGCACCTGAAAAAATCTTCAAGGGCGACCCGGAGCAGACAATCTACAACCACTACAACAGCCCTTGCGGACAAATGAATGCGGGCGTCTGGGAAGGTGAGGTCGGCCAATGGTCCGTTAATTACACCGAGCATGAGTACTGTGAAATCGTTCAGGGCGTCTCAGTGTTGCGCGATGACGCGGGCGGGTCGAAAACCCTGCGTGCGGGAGATCGTTTTGTGATCCCGGCAGGCTTTAAAGGCACGTGGGAAGTGCTGGAGCCTTGCAGAAAAATCTATGTGGTTTTCGAGAAGAAGGCATAACTATGTAGTGCACATGATCAGTTTGCGGGGAGGATGCTGATGACGTCCAAGGAGGACATTCAACTTTTATAAAGGAATAAATTCATGACCAATGAAGAGATCATCAAGCAGCTTCAGTATCTGATCGGCAGCCGTTATGTGCCAACCATCAAGACTTACATCAGTGAGTTGACGGGTCGTGAACGCGTTGTCAGTTCAAAGGACTTCGTGACCAGAGAGTTCGACATCAACCGTGTAACGGTTGATGTCGATGGCGCCAATCTTGTTCAGGGATTCAGTTTCGGCTGAGCCAGGAATCGCGCCCTGCGGTGCCAGATTCCAATACAAATAAAAAAGGCCCGTATCGTGAGGATACGGGCCTTTTTCACAAGAAGAAAAATCAATTACTTGATTTTGCCTTCTTTGTAGATCACGTGCTTGCGAACAACCGGATCGAATTTTTTGATTTCGATTTTGTCCGGAGTGGTGCGCTTGTTCTTGTCGGTCGTGTAGAAGTGACCGGTACCAGCACTAGAAATCAATCGGATCAATTCACGCATGATCTTCTCCCTTAAATTTTGCCGTCGCGACGGAGTTCAGCGAGCACTACAGTGATGCCACGCTTGTCGATGATACGCATGCCTTTAGCAGATACGCGCAGACGAACAAAACGTTTCTCTTCTTCAACCCAGAAGCGGTGATGCTGCAGGTTTGGCAGGAAACGACGACGGGTTTTGTTGTTTGCGTGGGAAATGTTATTCCCAGTCACCGGACCCTTACCGGTAACTTGACAGACTCTCGACATGCCTCAGCCCTCTAAAACCACATGCCCAACCCGGCATGGGTTGGCCGCTTAATCTCTCAGTCATTTGGCGCCAGGCGCCGCGTTTCTTTAAGGGTCTTACCGGCTACACCTACAGTGAAGGAACCGGGCCCCTAGAAAAGAGCGCTGCTTTATACCAGAAAGGGTTTGCCGTCACAACAGGCAAAGCACTTTACCCCAACATCACGCAACGTGTTCAGCCTAGCGGTCGGGTGGTTACGGGGGTGGTGGCAAATCTACCGTCGGTCGGTTTGCAACCATTGTTCTAGGCTGATGCATGGTCTAGGGTAACTCACTCACCAGACTGCGCCAGCAGATGGGGCCCTTTCTGACAGGAATATAGCCATGCGTCTTGCTGCGATACCGTTTTTGCTAGCTCCTCTGCTGTTCCCGGCAATGGCTCACGCCGCGACAGCCTTGAGCGTCTGTACCGAAGCCAGCCCGGAAGGTTTCGATGTGGTGCAGTACAACTCGCTGACCACCACCAATGCCTCCGCCGATGTGCTGATGAACCGTTTGGTGGATTTCGACGCCCAGAGCGGCAAGCTGGTGCCCAGCCTGGCGCAGAGCTGGACCGTTTCGTCTGATGGTCTGACCTACGACTTCAAGCTGCGCAAAGGCGTGAAGTTTCACCACACTGCCTATTTCACTCCGAGCCGCGAGTTGAACGCGGATGACGTGGTGTTCAGCTTCCAGCGCATGCTTGACCCGCAGAACCCGTGGCACAAGGTTGCTCAGAGCGGCTTTCCCCACGCTCAATCGATGCAGTTGCCTACGCTGATCAAGAAGATCGACGCACCGGATCCGCTGACTGTGCGCTTTACCCTGGATCATCCGGACTCCACGTTCCTCGCGACGCTCAGCATGGGCTTTGCCTCGATCTACTCGGCTGAGTACACCGCGCAGCTGCTCAAGGCCGGGACCCCGGATAAGCTCAACAGCCAGCCGATCGGCACCGGGCCGTTCGTGTTCGAACGCTTCCAGAAAGATGCCGTGGTGCGCTACGAAGCCAACGCGGATTACTTCGCGGGCAAGCCTGGCGTCGACAAGCTGATCTACGCCATCACCCCTGATGCCAACGTTCGCTTGCAGCGCATTCGTCGCAATGAGTGCCAGATCACCCTTTCACCCAAGCCGCTTGATATTCAGGAAGCGGCCAAAGATCCAAACCTGAAAGTCGAAAAAACCGAAGCGTTCATGACCGCGTTTTTGGCGATCAACAGCCAGCACCCGCCGTTCGACAAGGCTGAAGTGCGGCAAGCGGTCAATCTGGCGTTCGACAAGGACAGCTACCTCAAGGCCGTTTTTGAAGGCACCGCCGAAGCGGCCAACGGCCCTTATCCGCCGAATACCTGGAGCTACGCGAAAGATTTGCCTGGGTATAAGCAAGATGTGACCAAGGCCAAAGCGCTGCTGGCAAAGGCGGGCGTGAAGGACGGCTTTAAAACCACTATCTGGACTCGCCCAACCGGCAGCCTGCTCAACCCCAATCCGAACCTGGGTGCGCAGTTGCTGCAGGCGGACCTGGCTAAAGTTGGCATCAACGCTGAAATCAAAGTCATCGAATGGGGCGAACTGATCCGCCGTGCCAAGGCTGGCGAGCATGATCTGTTGTTCATGGGCTGGGCCGGTGATAACGGTGACCCGGATAACTTCCTGACGCCGCAGTTCTCCTGCGCAGCCGTGAAGTCCGGTACCAACTTTGCCCGTTATTGCGATGCCACGCTGGACAAGCTGATCAGTGAAGGCAAAGCCACCAGTGATCAGGCTGCGCGCAGCAAGCTCTATCACCAGGCTCAGCAGCAGATTCAACAGCAGGCACTCTGGTTGCCACTGGCGCACCCGACCGCCGCCGCCCTGACCCGCAAGGATGTGAGCGGTTATCAGGTCAGCCCATTTGGTCGTCAGGACTTCTTCAAGGTGCAGGTTAAGTAGCAGCAACACAGGATTCGAATTGGAATACGCCCCCATGTGGGAGCGGTGCTTGCCCGTGATAAGAACACCGCGATCTATACAGAATCGCGTCCAGCCTTTTCGCGGGCAAGCGCGCTCCTACAGCAAACCCACATACTGTCGGAGACTCCATGATCATCGCCGACCGTCTTCACATTGAAGGCCTGTTCGACACCCATACATCGACGCTCAGTTATCTGGTCATGGATGTACAGACCAGGCACTGCGCGCTGATCGACAGCGTGCTGGACTTCGATCCCAAATCGGGACGCACCAGCACGCAGTCCGCCGATCAGTTGATCGCTCGAGTGCGTGAGCTGGGCGCTTCGGTGCAGTGGATCCTTGAAACCCATGTCCACGCCGATCATGTGTCCGCAGCGGCTTATCTCAAAGACAAGCTGGGCGCAAAAATCGCGATTGGCAGCCACATCACGGCGGTGCAAAACGTGTTCGGCGAGCTGTTCAATGCACCGGATGGGTTTGCCCGGGATGGCAGCCAGTTCGACGTGTTATTGAACGACGGCGCGACCTTTAACGTCGGCACCCTTGAGGCGCGGGCCATGCACACGCCGGGGCACACTCCGGCATGCATGACCTATGTGTTCGAGATTGGCGGTGAAAGTGTGGCTTTTGTCGGGGATACGCTGTTCATGCCGGATTACGGCACGGCGCGCTGCGACTTCCCGGGTGCGGATGCGCGCACGTTGTATCAGTCGATCCAGAAAATCCTCGCCCTGCCCGACTCCACACGCCTGTTCATGTGTCACGACTACCAGCCCGACGGCCGCGAGTTGCAGTACATGACAACAGTTGCCGAACAGCGCGCCAACAATATCCACATCCGGCAAGGGATTGATGAAAGCGAATTTGTACTGATGCGTGAAGCCAGGGATGCGACGCTGGAAATGCCGGTGCTGATCTTGCCATCCGTGCAGATCAACATGCGTGCGGGCCACCTTCCCGAGCCCGAAGACAATGGCGTGCGGTATCTGAAGATTCCGCTGAATACGCTGTGAGCCCGACCTTTGTAGAAACCTGTTGGAGCGGTGCCTGCCCGCGATGCAGGCACTGCGATCCGACAGATGGACCGAGTTGCTCTTATCGCGGGCAAGCCTCGCTCCCACAGAAAATTGCATTTGCAGGCGAGCATTGAGTCTCCTACGGGTACAGCTATGTGTCAGGCGCTCGGCGCCGCATCAACCCGAGCCGTATTCTGCAACCCCGCCAACAGCAGCCGCTGATACAGCTCTTCCTTCAAACCCTGTGGCTGGTCCAGTTGCATGCGTTCCAGGTGCACCGGAAAAGCGGATGGGTCCGGTGCATCCAGCGTTGCCTTGCCCAGCTCGATGATTTCGGTGAGCTTGAACTTGCTCTCAAGCCAGTGCAGCGCCCGCAGCAGATCGCGCTCCTCGCTGTTGAAGTCGCAACCCAGGGGGTATTCGGGAAACAGCTGCGAATACTGCTCAGCGATGGCCTGCAAGCGCTCAGCGGTGTTGTGAGCGAAGCGCGGGTCCAGTTTGAAGTCCTTGGGCAGCTTGCCCGCTCTTTGCGCCTGCTCGATCAAGCCAGGCTGAAAACGCGAGTCACTGATGTTGAGCATCGCTTCGATCACGGCCGAATCGGTTTTGCCGCGCAGGTCGGCGATGCCGTATTCGGTGACCACGATGTCTCGCAGATGGCGCGGAATCGTGGTGTGACCATATTCCCAGACGATATTGGAGCTGGTTTCGCCGCCGGACTCGCGCCAACTGCGCAGAATCATGATCGAGCGTGCGTCTTCCAGAGCGTGCGCCTGGGCCACGAAGTTGTATTGGCCGCCTACACCGCTCACCACCCGGCCGTCCTCCAGTTGGTCGGCCACCGCAGCGCCCATCAGGGTAACTGTGAACGCGCTGTTGATGAACCTCGCATCGCGGCGTTGCAGGCGTTTGAGTTCTTCATCGCCGTACAGCTCGTTGATGTAGCTGATGGCGGTCATGTTGAAGTCGCCAAGACGCTCCAGGGAAAACTCTCGCAAACGCTGATAAAAGCTCTGCGGACCGAGAAAGAACCCGCCATGAATCATAGTGCCGTCCGTGTAGGCGGATTCGTCAAGGGTGCCGTCGTTTGCCTCACGCTGGCGTGTTGCATCGGGGTAGACCTTGCGCCGAATAATCCCGGCGTCGGCCAGCACCAGCAAGCCGTTGACGAACATCTCGCTGCACCCGTAAAGCCCGGAGACGAAGGGCTGCACACCGCCTTCGCGGTCGATCAGGGTTTGCCAGTCGCTGAGGTTCAACTCTGCGAGCAGTGCGCGATAGGTATCGTTGTCGGCCTGTCGAGCCAGCAGCGCTGCGGTTAAAGCATCTCCCATGGAGCCGATGCCGATCTGCAAGGTGCCGCCATCACGCACCAGAGTGCTGGCGTGCAAACCAATGAAATGGTCCTGAAAACCCACCGGCATGTTCGGCGTGGAAAACAGCGTGCTGCGCTCGTCTTCATCGATCAGGAAGTCGAAGTCCTCGGCATCCAGCTCCGAATCGCCCGGCATGTAGGGCAAATCCGCGTGAACCTGGCCCAGCATCAAAATGGTTTCCCCGGCCGCCCGCCGCTTGGCGATCATGGGCAACAAGTCGAGGGTGACATCGGGGTTGCAGCTCAGGCTCAGCTTGCCGGGGCGCTGTTCATCCCGGGCAACCAGTTGCGCGACCAGATTCAAGCCGCTGGCGTTGATGTCCCGTGCGGCATGGCTGTAATTACTGCTGATGTAATCGTGCTGAGCGGGTGCGCTGTTGAGCAGGCTGCCTGGCTGCATGAAAAACTGCTGAACCCGGATATTGCTCGGCAGGCTGTCACGGTGCAGGTCGGTCAGGAATTCCAGCTCAGGGTAGTCGTCAAACACCCGATCCAGAAACGGTTCCAGAAAGCGTCCTTGAAGACCATCGCCAGTGGGCGGGCGCCCCAGACTCAGCGCAGTATAGATCGTCAGTTGCCGCTCGGGCATCTGCCTGATCCGCTCATACAGCGCGTTGACGAACCGGTTTGGCTTGCCCAGACCCAGCGGGATACCCATGTGAATATGTGTCGGTAGCCGGGCAATGACATGAGCGACCGCTTGATCAATGGAGCAGGACTGCGGCATCGGGTCCTCCGGGACTTTTATTGGATTGAGCCGTTATTGATGGAGGTTGGACCGGGGTTCTATTGGTTTTGCTGCATCGGTGAAGCTGGAAACGCGGTCTGAAATGTGGGAGCGCGATTCCCTGTGAGATTGATCAACCCTTCAAAAACGCCTTATGCAACTCCGCCAGTGTTGCGAAATGGTAGGTCGGCGACTCAGCCTGCAATTCCTCATGGCTACCAAAACCATACCCGACCGCAGCAACATCCAGCCCGTTGCGCAGGCCGCCGATCAGGTCGTGCTTGCGGTCACCAATCATCAGGGTCTGTTTGGGATCGAGTTTTTCTTCGGCGAGCAGGTGGGCGATCAGTTCGACTTTGTCGGTGCGGGTGCCGTCCAGTTCGCTGCCGTAAATCACTTTGAAATGCCGGGCAAAGTCGAAGTGGCGGGCGATCTCATGGGCGAACACCCAAGGTTTGGAGGTCGCGATGAACAGATTTCGGCCTTGATCAACCAGCGCATCCAGCAGCTCGAATACACCGTCGAACACCAGGTTCTCGTAGAGCCCGGTGACCTTGAAGCGTTGGCGATAAAAGCCTACGGCTTCCCAGGCTTTGGCTTCGTCAAAGCCGTATTGATGCATGAATTGCTGTAACAGCGGCGGGCCGATGAAGTGTTCCAGTTGGGCCAGGTCCGGCTCGTCGATATCCAGCTGCTTCAACGCGAATTGAATCGAACGGGTTATCCCCTGGCGAGGGTCAGTCAGGGTGCCGTCCAGGTCGAACAGGATATTTTGGTAGTGCATGCAAACTCCCATGGGTTATTTCGGGCATCGCTTTTGATCAAAACCAACTTTTCTGGTGTGAAATGCGCGTCTGTAGGAGTGAGCTTGCTCGCGATGGCGTTCGCACAGGCGATATATGTATTGGATGGCAGAACGCTATCGCGAGCAAGCTCACTCCTACAGGTCCTGTGTTGGCAGCGAATTAACAGGGCTTGTCGTAACCCTCAGCCAGATGCAGGTCCTTGAGCTTCACATAATTTGCGGCGCTGTACGGAAAGAAGGCGATCTCTTTCTCGGTCAATGCACGAACCTGTTTCACCGGGCGGCCAACATAAAGAAAACCACTCTCCAATACTTTGCCCGGCGGCACCAGACTGCCTGCGCCAATGATCACTTCGTCTTCAACCACCGCGCCGTCCATGATGGTGCTGCCCATGCCGATCAAGATGCGATTGCCGACGACACAGCCGTGCAGCATCACTTTGTGGCCTATGGTCACCTCGTCACCGATCAGCAACGGGAAGCCATCAGGGTTGAAAGGGCCTGCGTGGGTGATGTGCAACACACTGCCGTCCTGCACGCTGGTACGCGCGCCAACGCGGATGCGGTGCATGTCACCGCGAATCACGGTCAGCGGCCAGACCGAGCTGTCAGCACCGATCTCGACATCGCCGAGCACAACCGCCGAATGGTCGACAAAAGCCCGGTCGCCAAGTGCTGGCGTGTGGTTCTGAAACGTGCGGATCGCCACGATAGTCTCCTTCTTTGGCGCTGATAGCTGCGGACCGCGCCGATTGTAATTAAGATGCGTGGGTGTTTCTTCCAGCCAAGGTGCAAAACCGTGAGCGCGAACAACCCGCTTCTGCAATCCTACGACCTGCCACCTTTTTCGGCGATTCGTGCCGAGCATGTCAAACCTGCCATTGAACAGATTCTTGCCGACAACCGCGCAGCGATTGCCGAGATCCTCGTCAAGCAAGGCTCGCAGCCTACATGGGCCGGGCTTGTATTGGCGATGGACGAACTCAATGACCGCCTCGGCGCAGCCTGGAGCCCGGTCAGCCACTTGAACGCCGTGTGCAACAGCGCCGAACTGCGTGAAGCCTACGAGTCGTGCCTGCCAGCGCTGAGCGCCTATTCCACTGAAATGGGCCAGAACCGCGAGCTGTTTCAGGCGTTTGAAGCGCTGGCCAACAGCCCTGAAGCGGCTGGTTTTGATGTGGCGCAGAAAACCATTCTTGAACAATCGCTGCGTGACTTCCGTCTGTCGGGTATCGACTTGCCGCCCGAGCAGCAAAAACGTTATGCCGAGGTGCAGAGCAAGCTGTCGGAGCTGGGCAGCCAGTTTTCCAACCAGTTGCTCGATGCCACTCAGGCCTGGACCAAACTGGTCACCGACGAAGCCTCTCTGGCGGGTCTGACCGAGTCGGCCAAGCAACAAATGGCGGCGGCCGCCAAGGCTAAGGATCTGGACGGTTTCCTGATCACCCTGGAATTCCCGAGCTACTACGCGGTAATGACCTACGCCGAAGACCGCGCCCTGCGTGAAGAGGTCTATGCGGCTTACTGCACCCGTGCGTCTGACCAAGGCCCGAATGCTGGCAAGAACGACAATGGCCCGGTGATGGAGCAAATCCTCGATTTGCGTCAGGAGCTGGCCAGACTGTTGGGGTTTGCGAGCTTCTCCGAGCTGAGCCTGGCGACCAAGATGGCTGAGTCCAGCGATCAGGTACTGACGTTCCTGCGCGATCTGGCCAAGCGCAGCAAGCCGTTTGCCGCGCAGGATCTGCAACAGCTCAGGGCTTACGCGGCCGAACAGGGCTGCCCGGATCTGCAAAGCTGGGACAGCGGCTTTTATGGCGAGAAACTGCGTGAGCAGCGCTACAGCGTTTCTCAGGAAGCGTTGCGTGCCTACTTCCCGATCGACAAGGTGCTGGGCGGCCTGTTTGCTATTGTTCAGCGTCTGTACGGCATCGAAATCGCCGAGCAGAAAGGCTTCGATACCTGGCATCCGGACGTGCGTCTGTTCGAGATCAAGGAAAACGGTCAGCACGTCGGGCGTTTCTTCTTCGATCTTTATGCCCGCGCCAACAAGCGTGGCGGTGCGTGGATGGACGGCGCCCGCGACCGTCGTCGTACGGCTGAAGGTCAACTGCAGAGCCCGGTGGCCAACCTGGTCTGCAATTTCACCCCGGCCTCCCCTGGCCAGCCTGCGTTGCTGACTCACGATGAAGTGACCACCCTGTTTCACGAGTTCGGCCACGGGCTGCATCACTTGTTGACCCGCGTTGAGCATGCGGGTGTATCTGGCATCAACGGTGTGGCGTGGGATGCTGTGGAGTTGCCGAGCCAGTTCATGGAGAACTGGTGCTGGGAGCCGGAAGGGCTGGCGCTGATTTCCGGCCATTACCAGACCGGTGAAGCACTGCCCCAGGACCTGCTGGAAAAAATGCTTGCCGCGAAGAATTTCCAGTCCGGGTTGATGATGGTTCGTCAACTGGAGTTCTCGTTGTTCGACTTCGAGTTGCACGCTACCCACGGCGATGGCCGCAGCGTAGTGCAGGTTCTGGATGACATTCGTGATGAAGTGGCAGTGATGCGTCCGCCTGCTTACAACCGCTTCCCGAATGGCTTTGCTCACATCTTCGCAGGCGGTTATGCCGCCGGTTACTACAGCTACAAGTGGGCTGAAGTCTTGTCTGCCGATGCGTTCTCCAAATTCGAAGAGGACGGCGTGCTTAATGCCGAGACCGGTCGCGCCTTCCGTGAGGCGATCCTGGCTCGCGGTGGTTCGCAGGCGCCGATGGTGTTGTTCGTCGACTTCCGCGGACGTGCGCCTTCGATTGACGCACTCTTACGCCACAGTGGCCTGAGTGAGGATGCGGCAGCATGACCGAAACACCGGTAATCATTACCAAGAAGCGCTTCATCGCCGGGGCTGTCTGCCCGGCGTGCAGCGAGCCCGACAAACTCATGATGTGGAGCGAAAACGACGTTCCCCACCGTGAGTGCGTAGGCTGTGGCTACAGCGATACCCTCAATGAGCAGGGTAATTCGGTGCCTAAGGAGCTCGGTACGCGGGTCAACAAGATCGCGGTCAAGGCCGTAGACCCTAAGGTGCAGGGCGTGCAGTTCTTCCCGAATCCGAAGCTGAAAAAGCCGGTTGATTTAGATTGAAGTGACTCACCGGTAGGAGCGAACTTGTTCGCGATGCGATGTTCCTGTGCATGCAGAAATATCGTCTCGCGAACAAGTTCGCTCTTATCAAATATAAAATAAACAACTGAATTTAAACGCTTTTTCTGTAGGGGTGAGCTTGCTCGCGATAGCGCCAGGCCAGAGGGTTATTTCTCTACAGGTCGACTGCTATCGCGAGCAAGCTCACTCCTACAGGACTCTATGTTTGCTGCGAGACAGCGCGATGCCAGGGATACGGGACGGCTCCTACCGGTGTTACGCCTTCTATCGGGCAAGCTAGGGATATGAGTGGTATATCTTGTACTGTATGCACATACAGCTATAGGAGAACCTCCCATGTCCCTGATTTTCCCGCCTCGCGGCCGGGGCACGGCCAGCAACCCGCACAATCGCTTTGCCCCCAGCCGTTCATTGGCTGAGGACGACGGGTGGTATCAGGAAGTGCCGTTGACCCAAGGCACGCAAGTCACCAGCGAGACGGCCAAAAGCATCATCACCCGCAACAGCTCGCCTGACATTCCCTTCGATCGCTCGATCAACCCGTATCGCGGTTGTGAACACGGCTGTATTTACTGCTATGCACGGCCCAGTCATGCCTATTGGGACATGTCGCCGGGCCTGGATTTCGAAACCAGACTGATCGCTAAAACCAACGCTGCTGCAGTACTCGAACAGCAGTTGTCGAAACCGGGTTATCGCTGCGCGCCGATCACTTTGGGGGCCAACACCGATCCGTATCAGCCCATAGAGCGTGAGTACAAAATCACTCGGGCTGTCCTCGAAGTTCTGCTGCGCTACCGCCATCCAGTAACAATCATTACCAAGGGGGCGCTGATCCTGCGGGATCTGGACCTGCTCGCCGAGTTGGCGAAACAGAACCTGATCTCCGTGTTCATCAGCCTGACCACGCTGGACGACGAGCTCAAACGCATACTTGAACCGCGTGCCGCTGCGCCCAAAGCGAGGCTGCGAGCGATTCGGGTGCTACGCGATGCAGGTGTGCCGGTGGGAGTGTTGTGTGCGCCGATCATCCCGATGATCAACGACATGGAACTGGAAGCCATGCTCAGCGAAGCCAAGGCTGCCGGGGCCTTGAGTGCCAGCTACGTGATGTTGCGACTGCCGCTGGAAGTCGCGCCGTTGTTTGAAGAATGGCTACAGGCGCACTACCCGCAACGTGCGGAGCATGTGATGAGCCTGGTCAGGCAGGTGCGTGGGGGTGAGGTTTATGACATCCGATTTGGTGTGCGAATGCGCGGCGAAGGCCCGTTTGCTGATCTGTTGGCCCAGCGCTATCGGATGGCGATCAAGCGCCTCGGGCTTAACAAGCGGGAAAGCTTCAACCTGGATTGCGAGGCATTCTGCCCACCGGGTGGGCAGATGTCGTTGTTGTAGCGAGAGTTGGCGCAATAGCGGATTGGAATGCCATCCCCTGTGGGAGCAGAGCAAGCTCAGCTCCCACAAGGGCTGCATTGCAACTCAAGACTTATGCGATTTCAGCTCAAATCCTTGCTGCCAATGCTTTGGCCTTACGCATCTTGATCCGGTAAGCCACTCCCAGAACAACCAGCCACGCCGGGAGCAGGAATACCGACAACGAAATGCCCGGCGTGAAGTACATGATCGCCAGAATACCCAGCAGGAATACCAGACACACGTAGTTGGTCAGCGGGTAGCCCCAGCTTTGGTATTCGGTGACTTCACCGGCTTCGCGCTTGGCCTTGCGGAATTTCAGGTGGGTGATGCTGATGATCACCCAGTTCAGCACCAGTGCGGACACCACCAGCGCCATCAGTAACTCGAAGGCTTTGCCGGGCATCACATAGTTGATCAGCACGCACAGACCGGTAGCAGTAGCCGATACGCCCAACGCCAGCAATGGAACGCCGCGACGGTTCACTTTGAGCAGGGCCTTGGGGGCATTGCCCTGCATGGCCAGACCGAACAGCATGCGGCTATTGCTGTAAACGCAGCTGTTATAGACCGACAGTGCAGCCGTCAGCACCACCACATTCAGGAGGGTGGCGACCAAATTGCTGTCCAGCGCGTGAAAAATCAGCACGAACGGGCTGCCGCCGGTCACGACTTTCTGCCAAGGGTACAGAGAGAGCAGGATGGCCAGCGCGCCCACATAGAAAATCAGGATGCGGTAGATCACCTGATTAGTTGCCTTGGGAATGCTGGTTTTAGGATTTTCGGCCTCTGCAGCCGTAATGCCGACCAGCTCCAGGCCTCCGAACGAAAACATGATGAAGGCCATCGCCATTACCAGTCCGCTGATACCGTTCGGGAAGAAACCGCCGTATTGCCACAGGTTGGCGACGCTTGCATCAGGTCCGCCCGTGCCGCTGGCCAGCAGCCAGGCACCAAACACGATCATGCTGATAATCGCGACGATCTTGATCATGGAGAACCAGAACTCCATCTCGCCGAAGACCTTCACACTGGTCAGGTTGATCAGGTTAATGGCCACAAAGAAGATTGCGGCAGAGACCCAGGTTGGCGTCTCGGGCCACCAATACTGCACGTACTGACCCACGGCGGTCAGTTCCGCCATGCCCACCAGAACGTAAAGTACCCAGTAGTTCCAGCCGGACATGAAACCCGCAAAACGACCCCAGTAACGATTGGCAAAGTGGCTGAAGGTACCTGCGACAGGCTCTTCTACAACCATTTCACCCAGCTGGCGCATGATGAAAAACGCGATCATGCCAGCGATGGCGTAACCGAGGATCACCGAAGGGCCGGCCATATTGATGGTGTGCGCAATGCCCAGGAACAGACCGGTGCCGATAGCGCCGCCGAGAGCGATCAGCTGGATGTGCCGATTCTTGAGCCCGCGATGCAGGTGAGCGGCAGATTTTTGTTGGTTCATAAAAGGTCCTGACCCAGGTAAGGATACCGACTGGAGATATGCCGCCAATCGCTGGTTGTGGGGAGCATTTTGCAAAACAGATGCCACACGTCAGCAGTCGGATTTTTCATGTGCTGCAAAAGGATGACGCAGGCTACCCGGCATTGGCCAAGCGTCAAGCATAAACTGTTAGGCTTTGCGTCCGAAGCCTTTGAATTCCGACGGATTACACACTCATGAAAGTCAACGAGATCGACGATTTTGATTTGAAGATCCTGACCCTCTTGCAGGCCAATGGGCGCCTGACCAATCAAGAGCTCAGTGACCTGATCGGGTTGTCCGCATCGCAGTGCTCGCGGCGTCGGATCGGTCTGGAGCAGGCGCAGTTGATCCTCGGCTACCATGCGCGTCTGGCGCCACAGGCCATGAATCTGGAGGTCGTGGCGATGGTCGAGGTCAAGTTGATCAGCCATCGTCCGGAACACTCGGAAGGCTTTCAGGGGTTTATTGCCAGCGAGACTGCAATCATCGATGCGTACAAGACTACCGGCGATGCGGATTACAACCTGAAGGCAGCCGTGGCCGACCTTGCCAGTCTCAATCAACTGATGGCGAGGATTTCTGCGACCAACTGTATTTCGCACCTTAAAACTTCGGTGGTGCTGGAGCGTTTGAAGGAAAACAATATCGGCACGGCCTGAGGGCGAGTTGCACTGTATTGATTCATTATTAAGGCTTTGTACACGGTTGATGCGTTTTTAGTCCGGTCTTTGCGCGATTTGTGCGCGCTATAGCTTTATATGCGTGATCATTGTGAATTGTGTAGCATGCGCGCTTGTTATGTGAGATTTGGCAGCGTTCGCCAGATGCTCGCTTACCCCGTTATGTCGCACCCGAGTTATACCCGTGCCCTTTTCATCAGGAGTTGTCTGTCATGTTTGCCCACGTTGAGTCCTATGCCGGTGATCCGATTCTGTCGTTGATGGATGCTTATCAGAAAGATCCCAACGCAGATAAAGTCAATCTCAGTATCGGTCTCTACTACGACGAGCAAGGGCGAATCCCGCGTCTGGCCGCTGCTGTAGAAGCTGAGCGCCAATTGCTTGAAGGCCAGCAGGCTCCGTGTGTTTACCTGCCTATGGAAGGCCTTGCTTCTTATCGCCAGGGCGTCCAGGCATTGCTGTTCGGCGATCAGCATCCGGCGTTGCTGGCGGGGCGTATCGCAACGATCCAGACGGTCGGCGGCTCGGGTGCCTTGAAAGTCGGTGCGGACTTTCTCAAGTCGGCCTACCCGGATTCCCAAGTATGGGTCAGTGACCCGACGTGGGAGAACCACCACGCGTTGTTCGGCGGCGCAGGCTTCAAGGTCAATACCTATCCGTATTTCAATGCCGCTACTGGCGGCGTGAATTTCGATGGCATGTTTGCCTCTCTGCAGGCGTTGCCCGCGCACAGCATTGTGCTGCTGCACCCGTGCTGCCACAACCCGACAGGCGCGGACCTGACCCCGGCGCAGTGGGATCAGCTCATCGAACTGATCGGCGCGCGCAAGCTGATTCCTTTCCTGGACACCGCCTATCAAGGCTTCGGTGCTGGCATGAGTGCAGACGCTTATGCAATTCGGGCCATGGCTGATGCCGGGCTGACGGTTTTGGTCAGTAACTCGTTCTCGAAAATCTTCTCGTTGTATGGCGAGCGGGTCGGTGGCTTGTCTATCGTGTGCCCTGACGCGGCCATGGCCGACAAAGTCCTGGGCCAGCTCAAGGCTACCGTGCGCCGTAACTATTCCAGCCCGCCGAAACATGGTGCGCTAGTGGTTTCGGCCGTGCTTAACGACGTGACGCTGCGCAACCAATGGCTGTCTGAAGTCGAGGCGATGCGCGTGCGCATCATCGACATGCGGGTAAAACTGGTGGCCGCTCTCAAGGAAAAAATGCCACAACGTGACTTCAGCTATATCCTCACGCAAAGTGGCATGTTCAGTTACACAGGTTTCAGCAGTGCACAGGTTGACCGACTGAGAAATGAACACGCCGTTTATCTGATCAGCAGTGGCCGTGTTTGCATGGCTGGCTTGAACGAGCAAAATCTGCCGAAGGTCGTCGAGGCTTTCAGTAGCGTTTGCGAGGGATAAGGGCAAAATCAGGGTTTCAGGCCATTCAAACGCCACTAGTGCCGTTGGGCTGTAACCCTTGATCCAGAGCGCTACATTCAGTTTCAGTTAAGTTTTGACGGTTAGCCTGTAAATCTGCATCACCCCGTTGGGCGCGGGCAAATGGATTTGGACGCGGTGCCTGTAGTTAGGGTTGCAGCAAATAAATCCACATCAATCCGTCAAAGAGGATTAGACATGAGTGACATGGATAAGCAGGTTTCAGCTACGTCGGTAGACGTTAAGCCTGAGGCCGAAACTTCCGACGTAGCGCTGGCTCACATTGTTGAAGGCTTCAAACGTTTTCGCAGCGAAGTCTTCCCCGAACAGGAAGAACTGTTCAAGAAACTCGCAACGGCCCAGCAGCCGCGTGCCATGTTCATTACCTGTGCCGACTCCCGGATTGTGCCGGAGCTCATCACCAACAGCTCGCCTGGCGACCTGTTCGTGACGCGTAACGTCGGTAACGTGGTCCCTCCATATGGCCCTATGAACGGCGGTGTCTCCACCGCAATCGAATATGCCGTCATGGCATTGGGCGTTCATCACATCATCGTTTGCGGCCATTCCGATTGCGGTGCCATGCGCGCTGTTCTCAACCCGCATACGCTGGAAAAAATGCCGACGGTCAAAGCCTGGCTGCGCCATGCCGAAGTGGCCCGCACTGTGGTTGAAGACAACTGCCATTGCACCGGCGAAAAAGAAACGATGCACGTGCTCACCGAAGAGAACGTCATCGCGCAGCTGCAACACTTGCGTACCCACCCATCGGTAGCGTCGAAAATGGCTAGCGGTGAGTTGTTCATCCACGGCTGGGTGTACGACATCGAAACCTGTGGCATTAAAGCCTACGACGCCGAACAAGGCCGCTTCCTGGCTCTGGATGGCGACCATCCGACGCCGAAGGCCACGCCGAAGTCTCGCTACTAAAAACGCGACTTTCACCTCGTTCAGACACCTGACGGTGCGCTCATGGCGCGCCGTGAGGCGTCGTCACGTCTGAAGAATACCGGAGAGTCATCATGGGCCTAGGTCAATTGAAATCCGTTTTGCCCAGAGAGCTGCTCGCTTCCGTAGTAGTGTTTCTGGTTGCATTGCCCCTGTGCATGGGGATCGCTATCGCTTCCGGTATGCCACCGGCCAAAGGACTGATCACCGGCATCATCGGCGGCCTGGTGGTGGGTTGGTTGGCAGGTTCACCGCTGCAAGTCAGCGGCCCGGCTGCAGGTCTTGCGGTATTAGTCTTCGAGGTGGTGCGTGAGCACGGTATGGCCATGCTCGGCCCAATCCTCTTGCTCGCCGGTGTGCTGCAAATTCTTGCCGGGCGTTTCAAGCTCGGTTGCTGGTTCCGGGTGACGGCTCCAGCGGTGGTCTACGGCATGCTCGCCGGTATCGGTGTACTGATCGTGCTCTCTCAGGCGCACGTCATGTTTGATGGCGGGCCCAAACCTTCCGGCCTGGATAACCTCGTTGCCTTCCCTTCTACCCTGATCCAGGCTATCGGCCCGGGCAGCGGCATGCAGGCCGGTGCTCTTGGTCTGGGTACGATTCTGGTGATGTGGGTGTGGGACAAGTTTCGTCCTCAGTCGCTGCGCTTCGTTCCGGGCGCCCTGCTGGGTGTCGGCCTGGCGACGTTTGCCAGTATCGCTTTGGCGATGCAGGTCAAGCGTGTGGAAGTGCCGGATAACCTGGCTGAAGCCATTGACTGGCTGCGCCCTGCAGATCTGATGAACCTTGCTGATCCAGCGATTCTGATTGCAGCCTTCGCGGTGGCCTTTATTGCCAGCGCCGAAACCTTGCTGTCGGCGGCTGCAGTAGACCGTATGCATGACGGTCAACGCTCAGACTTCGATAAAGAGCTAAGCGCTCAAGGTGTGGGTAACGTCCTGTGCGGTCTGGTGGGCGCATTGCCAATGACGGGTGTGATCGTGCGCAGTTCGGCCAACGTTCAGGCGGGCGCGAAAACACGCATGTCCGCCATGTTCCACGGCTTGTGGTTGCTGGCGTTCGTGTTGCTGCTGTCCAGCGTGCTGCAAAGCATTCCGGTGGCGAGTCTGGCGGGTGTGTTGGTATACACCGGTTGCAAGCTGGTCGACCTCAAGGCGTTTCGTGGCCTGGGCCGTTATGGCCGGATGCCGATGTTCACTTACGCGGCAACCGCTGCTGCGATCATCTTCACGGATCTGCTCACCGGTGTATTGGTCGGTTTCGGCCTGACCCTGGTCAAGCTGGCGCTGCAAGCTGCACGATTGAAGATCAACCTCGTGCCGATGGAAGCTGAAGGCGAGTTTGAGCTGCGCATGGTCGGCTCGGCCACCTTCTTGAAAGTCCCGGCGCTGACTAAAGTGCTGGAGACTATTCCGGCGGGCAGCACGGTTTATGTGCCGTTGAGCAACCTGAGTTACATCGACCATTCCTGCCTGGAGCTGCTGGAGGAATGGGGGCGCGCCAACGCTGCTCAGGGCTCGCGTCTAAGCATCGAGTCTCGTGGGTTGAAACGCAGGCTGGAAGGCCGGCTGACGACCACCACCGGGATTGGATCGGCGGCGTCGCAGGCTTGAGGTTGTGAACATCAACTGAACCCGACCCTGTAGGAGCGCACGAGCAAAGCGAGGCCGCGATGGCGGTGTGTCAGGCAGAACGCTATCGCTGCCTGGCGTTGCTCGTGAGCTCCTACAGGATTTATGGGGTCTTTCTTAGCCCCGATCCAGATCCAGACCAAGCCCCAACTGCCGTGACAGGCACGGCCAGCGCTTCCAGGCGGCTTCGGTGTCGGGGCTGTTCAGGCGGTCGCGATAGGCTTCCACTGACTCCAGCTCGAAGCTTTCTTCATCAAGCAACTGATCGACCGCATGGTGCACCGCTTCATCCAGCTGGTTGGCGAACGATTCACCAATCAACTGGTGAGCAATGACGCTGGCCACCACGGTGTTCGAAGGGATCAGCGGGCGGGCGAAATGCTTGATGTACAGGTCATTCACTTCCTCAACCAGCCGATGCGCCAGATAAGCCTCATCCAACAGGCTGTCGAGCCCCTCATGTCCGTCCATGATCGCGGGAGGCGTCGTAAAGAAGTGCTCGGCGATTTTCAACACAGGTTTGACCTGCCCTTCGATGCCGGCTTCAACCGCGACCTGATGGGCGGCGTCCAGCAAATCCGGCACCAGATCAATGTAGGCGGTGACGAAGCGCGTCAGCACGCCGCGTGCATCAACTTCCGGTAAATGGATGGCTGGGTGCAGGTGCGGTAACTGGGTTTCGAGTTGACGCAATAATTGGCCAGTCTCGGCCTCGTGCTGGTGGGCACGTTGGATCTGCTCGCGCAAAGCGGCGGTGTTCATGAACGCTCCTGAAGGCGGAAAAACCAGGTACGGAAAGGGGGAGACCATACGTTAGCCTGCTTAAGCGAAAGGCTAAGACGTATTTGTCATAACAAATTCACATATATGTGCATTGGCTATTAAAAACGCCATTTGCGCCATTGTTGCCTCTTTATTTGTCGAGGCTGCGCATCTGTGTAGACCATTTTCCGGATTTTGCCAGTGCGTTGCACGCATCCGGTGCCTGTCTATACTCGGTTCTGACGGAAGTTGGCTGATGGTCGCTTGTGCGGCTCGGTGTAACTGAAGTGGCAGCCCACTCCCCAACCGCAGGTCTTGACCTACGGAAATAAGAACAATGGGGAAGCTCGCAATGAGGCGACATCCACGCGTCTGGATGTTGCTCCTGTTGTGTTCGGTATTCGATCAGGCACACGGTGCCTGGACAACGAATATGGCGCCTGGAGCAACACAGGTCAGTCATGCGGTATTTGATCTGCACATGATCATTTTCTGGATCTGTGTGGTGATCGGCGTCGTGGTGTTCGGCGCGATGTTCTGGTCCATGATCGTTCACCGGCGCTCTACCGGCCAGGTGGCTGCGCACTTTCACGAACACACCACCGTAGAAATCATCTGGACCCTCGTGCCTTTGCTGATTCTGGTGGTGATGGCTATTCCTGCGACCAAAACCCTCATCGAAATGTACGACAACACTGAGTCGGATCTGGATATCCAGATCACTGGCTATCAGTGGAAGTGGCATTACAAATATCTGGGCCAGGACGTCGAATTCTTCAGCAATCTGGCGACTACCACCGAGCAGATTCACAACCGCGATGAGAAAGGCGAGCACTACCTGCTGGAGGTGGACCAGCCGCTGGTAGTCCCGGTTGGGCAGAAAATCCGTTTTCTGGTGACCGGTGCTGACGTCATCCATTCCTGGTGGGTACCAGCCTTTGCGGTCAAGCGTGACGCTATTCCAGGCTTCGTCAATGAGGCCTGGACCCGCATCGACAAGCCTGGAATTTACCGTGGGCAATGCACGGAGTTATGCGGCAAGGACCATGGCTTCATGCCGATTGTGGTTGAAGCCCGGAGCAAGGCTGATTACGACACCTGGCTGGCCGGCCGCAAAGAAGAGAGCGCCAGGCTCAAAGAGCTGACCAGCAAGGAGTGGACCCTGGAAGAACTGGTTGCGCGGGGCGACAAGGTTTATCACACCACCTGCGTGGCCTGTCACCAGCCTGAAGGCCAAGGCCTGCCGCCGCTGTTCCCGGCGCTCAAGGGCTCGAAAATCGCCACCGGCCCCAAAGAAGCGCACCTCAATATCGTGTTCAAAGGCAAAGCCGGGACCGCAATGGCGGCGTTCGGCAAGCAGCTATCGGAAGTCGATATCGCGGCGGTGATCACCTACGAGCGCCATGCCTGGGGCAACAACACCAACGACATGGTTACGCCCAAGGATGTGCTGGCGCTGAAAGAGGCGCAGAAATGAACAATCAACACAAATGCTGTAGGAGCGCACGAGTAACGCGAGGCCGCGATAGCGATCTGCCTGACACACCGCCATCGCGGCCTCGCGTTGCTCGTGCGCTCCTACAGAGAAGATGTGTCAGCATCTCTGGAGATAAACCATGAGCACCGTCATCGACGAGCATGGTGTAGCGGATCATGGCGCTGCACACGGTCCCGCCAAAGGCCTGATGCGTTGGCTGCTCACCACTAACCACAAGGACATCGGCACGCTGTACCTGTGGTTCAGCTTCACAATGTTTCTGCTGGGCGGCTCCTTTGCGATGGTGATCCGTGCCGAGCTGTTTCAGCCGGGCCTGCAAATCGTCGAGCCGGCGTTTTTTAATCAGATGACCACCATGCACGGCCTGATTATGGTCTTTGGTGCGGTGATGCCCGCTTTTGTCGGGCTGGCCAACTGGATGATCCCGTTGATGATCGGCGCGCCGGACATGGCCTTGCCGCGCATGAACAACTTCAGTTTCTGGCTGCTGCCTGCCGCATTCGGCCTATTGATTTCAACCCTGCTCACCCCTGGTGGCGGTCCCAATTTCGGCTGGACGTTCTACGCGCCTTTGTCCACGACCTACGCCCCCGAAAGCGTCACGTTTTTTATCTTCGCCATCCACATGATGGGTATCAGCTCGATCATGGGGGCTATCAACGTGGTCGCGACTATCCTCAATCTACGCGCGCCGGGCATGACCCTGATGAAAATGCCCTTGTTCGTGTGGACCTGGCTGATCACCGCGTTCCTGCTGATAGCAGTAATGCCGGTGCTGGCAGGTTGCGTGACGATGATGCTGATGGACATCCACTTTGGTACCAGCTTCTTCAATGCTGCGGGCGGCGGCGATCCGGTGCTGTTCCAGCATGTGTTCTGGTTCTTCGGCCACCCGGAGGTCTACATCATGATCCTTCCGGCGTTCGGCGCGGTCAGTTCAATCATTCCGGCTTTTTCCCGCAAGCCGCTGTTTGGCTACACCTCAATGGTCTACGCAACGGCGAGCATCGCCTTCCTGTCGTTCATGGTTTGGGCGCACCACATGTTTGTCGTGGGCATCCCATTGGTGGGCGAGTTGTTCTTCATGTACGCGACTATGCTCATCGCAGTGCCGACCGGTGTGAAGGTGTTCAATTGGGTCAGCACCATGTGGCAAGGCTCGCTGACGTTCGAAACACCGATGCTATTTGCTGTGGCGTTTGTGATTCTGTTCAGCATTGGTGGTTTTTCCGGATTGATGCTGGCCATCGCTCCCGCCGACTTTCAGTATCAGGACACTTATTTCGTGGTCGCGCATTTCCATTACGTGTTGGTGCCCGGTGCGATCTTTGGCATTTTCGCCTCGGCTTACTACTGGCTGCCCAAGTGGACGGGGCACATGTACGACGAAACTCTGGGCAAGCTACATTTCTGGCTATCCTTTGTTGGCATGAATATGGCGTTCTTCCCTATGCACTTCGTTGGCCTGGCGGGCATGCCGCGACGTGTGCCGGACTACAACCTGCAATTTGCCGACTTCAATATGGTGTCATCGATAGGTGCATTTACCTTTGGCGCGACGCAGATCTTCTTCCTGTTCATCGTGATCAAGACTATTCGCGGCGGTGCACCGGCACCGGCAAAACCCTGGGACGGCGCCGAAGGCCTGGAGTGGAGCATCCCCTCGCCTGCGCCCTACCACACCTTCACCACGCCGCCGGAGGTGAAATGAAGATGCGTGCCTTGATGCTGACCCTGTGGGAGCCGGGCTTGCCCGCGATAAACGATAACGCGGTGAGCCTGCGAAATGTGGCATCTGCATCGCGGGCAAGCCCGGCTCCCACAGGGCCGCATTCCAAGTCGAGGGTGCGTTGGCATGAATGAAGCTCGCTCTCAGAAAAAGCTGATAACTCGTCTCCTGCTGGTCGTCGTTGTGATGTTCGCCTTCGGCTTTGCACTGGTGCCGCTTTACGACGTGATGTGCAAAGCCTTCGGTATCAATGGCAAGACGGGTGATGCCTACCAGGGGTCGCAAATGGTGGATGAGAGCCGGCAGGTGCGTGTGCAGTTTCTGTCGACCAATGCTGTGGACATGGTCTGGGGTTTCTATCCCAAGGCTGATCAACTGGAAGTGCATCCCGGTGCCGTCAACGAGATGTTGTTTGTTGCCCAGAACCCGACGGACCGGCCCATGACTGCTCAGGCGGTGCCGAGCATTTCACCGGGTTCAGCGGCGGTGTACTTCCATAAGACCGAATGCTTCTGCTTCACCCAGCAAGTGCTGCAGCCGGGCGAGCGCATCGAAATGCCGGTGCGTTTCATTGTCGACCGCGACCTGCCCAAGGACGTGAAACACCTGACGCTGGGTTACACCCTGTTCAACGTTACCGCCAGCAAACCGCCCGCTGCGAAAAGCGGGGGTTAGCGAGGAGAGCCTGATGGCCACTCACGAGCAGTACTACGTTCCGGCACAAAGCAAATGGCCGATTATCGCCACCGTCGGGCTGTTGGTGACGATGTACGGCCTTGGCACCTGGTTCAATGATCTTAAAGCCGCACGTCCGGACTCCCATGGGCCATGGATCCTCATCGTGGGCGGTTTGTTAGTGGCGTACATGCTGTTCGGCTGGTTCGGCACGGTGATCAAAGAGAGTCGCGCCGGGCTGTACAGCGCGCAAATGGATCGCTCTTTTCGCTGGGGCATGAGCTGGTTCATCTTTTCTGAGGTGATGTTCTTCATCGCGTTCTTCGGCGCGCTGTTTTACATCCGCTACTGGTCCGGGCCCTGGCTGGGCGGCGAAGGCTCGAAAGGTATCGCGAATATGCTGTGGCCGAACTTCCAGTACACCTGGCCTATGCTGGATACGCCGGACCCGAAACTTTATCCCGCGCCCAAAGGCGTCATCGACCCGTGGAAGTTGCCGCTGATCAACACGATTCTGCTGGTCAGCTCCAGTGTGACCATCACCCTTGCTCACCACGCCTTGAAACGCGGTCATCGTGGCGCGTTGAAGATATGGATGGCGATCACGGTTTTGCTGGGTCTGAGTTTCTTGACGCTACAGGTTGAGGAATACGTTCACGCCTTTAAGGAACTGGGCCTGACGCTGGGCTCCGGCATCTATGGTGCGACCTTTTTCATGCTCACGGGCTTTCATGGCGCCCACGTGACCATCGGTACGATCATCCTGTTCGTGATGCTGATGCGCATCCTGCGTGGGCACTTCGATGTGCAGCACCAATTCGGTTTTGAAGCTGCTAGCTGGTATTGGCATTTTGTGGACGTGGTGTGGGTCGGGTTGTTTGTATTTGTTTACGTGGTTTAGATCTGGAGTTTTATTAAACCTGTGGGAGCCACTGAATTGGAATACATCTCTGTAGGAGCTGCCGCAGGCTGCGAAGCATTCATCCTGACACGCCGCGATCGCAGCCTTCGGCAGCTCCTACAAGTCCTGTCTTTGCGGCGTAACAGTGCGGTCTCTCTAACAGGGCCGTTTCAAACCAACTGGCCGCTATAAAACCCCCACGCGATCAGCGCCAGAGTCACCACCGCCAGGCTCTCGCGCAGGGTCAGGGCTTTGAGCAGACGGGTTGAATGACCGCCGTCTCTGGCTAGAAAAAACAGGCCACTGAACAGGCAGATCACCGTGGCGAACAGCATGAGCACAATCGCTATTTTGAGCATGACAACTCCAGGAGCAACGGCGATGCAATGGAGTATAGGTGGGGCTCGATCCGTCTGGCGGGGCAGGTGATGAAGCACTTCACTCCCGGTGTGTTGCCTACGTTGGTGGTCATGATCTTGCTACCGGTGCTGGTAACTCTCGGTTTCTGGCAGCTTGGTCGAGGTGAAGAAAAGCGCGTCATGCTTGCCACTCATGCCGAGCGCAGGGCTGAGGCCCCTGTTGCAGTTGATCAGATATTGAACAGCGCCGACCTGGCTTATCGTCGCGTGCAGGTGCGCGGGCATTTCGATCCGCAGCATAGCCTGCTGCTGGATAACAGCATCCGCGAGGGGAAAGCCGGTGTGGAATTGATCCAGCCGTTTCAGGATGAGGCCAGTGGTATCTGGGTCTGGGTGAATCGCGGCTGGTTGCCGTGGCCAGACCGGCGCGTGCCACCGCTTTACACCACCCCGCTGCAAACGATCAGCTTGCTGAGCCGGGTTTACGTGGTGCCTGCCACCTTCCAGTTACGCGCAGACGCTGCCAGCGCCTCTTGGCCACGCCTGATTACGGCCGTGCAGCCTGACATGCTATGGGCGGAGTTGGGGCGCGAGGGTTTCCGTCAGGAGCTGCGCATCGAGTCAGGGCCGGGTGCTTACCGGGTTGATTGGCCGGTCGTCGCGATGAGTCCGGCAAAACATCTGGGCTACGCCGTGCAGTGGTTCGCCATGGCGACGGCGCTGGTCGGGCTTTATCTGTATCTCGGTTGGCATCAGGCAAAAAACAACAAGAAAAGACCGGAGGACCCTCATGGGAATAACCATCAATCCAGTCGGCACGTCTGAACAGCGGCCGCCGCCGAACCGGCGCAGGGGGCGGTTGCAGTTGCTATTGGTGCTGCTGGTTGCCATCGGCCCCATGATCCTGGCCACCAGCATGTATCGGTTCAAGTTCTGGGTGCCGGACAATCGCAGCTTTCATGGCGAATTGATCGGCACTGGTCAAAGTCGCGCTGATCTGGGTATTCAGGTCAAAGAGTCGCGTTGGCAGCTGTTGGTCAGCGCACCAGCAAGCTGCGGCGTCGATTGCCAGCAACTGGTGTATCTGGCGCGGCAAATCCAGATCGGCCTGGGGCGTGATGCCTCTCGTGCCAGTCACGCGCTGGCCAGCGCACAACCGCTGAGTGCTGATTACGACGCAAAACTGAGCCGGGAATATCCACAGCTGCAGCGCTATCCGCTGGAGCTTGCGCAGTATCAAAAGGCTGCGCCCGGCATTGAAGTGCCTCAATTATGGATCGTCGATCCTCATGGCAATCTCGTGTTGCGCTACGGCGCTGATGTTAACGGTAAGGATTTGCTCAAGGACCTGCGGCAACTGCTGAAGCTATCGAACATCGGCTAGGAGGTCGCTATGACCAGGCCCGGATTTCGTCTTGCTCTGCTTGCCACGCTGCTGGCGCTGTTCGTGGTTTTATTGGGCGCTTATACCCGTCTGACCCATGCGGGGCTTGGTTGCCCGGATTGGCCAGGCTGCTATGGATTCATCAGCGTGCCGGGCAACGATCTGCAACTGGCCCACGCAGAGCTGCACTTTCCCGGCGCGCCAGTGCATGCCGCCAAGGGCTGGAGCGAGATGCTTCATCGCTACTTCGCGGGAGGGCTGGCGCTACTGATCATGCTATTAGCCGCTCAGGCCTGGCGGCGCCGATCGCAACAGGGGCGACCGCTGAAGCTGCCTTTGTTGCTGCTAGGCGTGGTGTTTACACAGGCCACATTCGGCATGTGGACCGTCACCCTCAAGCTTTGGCCGCAAGTGGTGACGGCGCACTTGCTGGGCGGGGTAGCGACACTGAGCCTGTTGTTTCTGCTGACGCTACGTCTGAGTGGTGCCTTCGTTGTAAGGTCGCCGTTGCCCACAAGGCTTCAGCGTCTGGCTGCCATCGGCCTGTTTCTGGTTGCAGTGCAGATCGCGCTGGGTGGCTGGGTCAGTGCCAACTATGCCGCGTTGGCCTGTACCGATGTGCCGACCTGTCAGGGCCAATGGTGGCCTGATGCAGACTTCACCAATGGCTTTCATCTGACCCAACACATCGGGCCCAATTATCTGGGCGGCAAGCTCGACAGTGAGGCGCGTACTGCGATTCACCTGACTCATCGTGTCGGCGCTTTGCTGGTCACGCTGTCGCTGCTGAGTCTGGCCTGGCAACTGAAAAAGTCAGGGCTCGCAGGCATGGCGATGCTGTTGGTGACGGTGCTCTCGGCGCAGATAGGCCTCGGGATCAGCAATGTACTGTTTCATCTGCCGCTGATGACCGCCATGGCCCATAGCGCCTGTGGTGCGGGGTTGATGGTGAGTTTGGTGATGATCAATTATCGGGTGCGAGCGCGGGTCGTTCAAAGAGCCCCTGTGCGGAGTCTTTCCCGGATATGTGAAATCCGTAGAAGTGGCTTTAGCCGCGAGGGCAGTATGACTGACGCATCAGATGGGTTGAATGTACCGACGCCCTCCCGGCTAAAACCGGTCCTACGATTTCACATCGTTATGCGCCGTTTGATGAGAGCTGCCGAGGGTGTGTTTGGAAACAAAACGTGAGATGTGCTGTACCGTGACCTCAACCACATGCTGCAATCAGCGTGTTCAAAACTACTATTGTTGACCCTATGACTCGAACTCAGAAAACCGTTTTCATCCTGGTTGCCATCGTCGCTTTGATCCTTGGCCTGACCGTCAATCGCGTGTTGTCGGGCAAAGGCTCTGGCGACCAGACGGCGTTGATCGATGCTGGGATCATTCTGCTGCCGCAAAGCCGCAAGTTGCCGGACTTGACGATGACCAATCAGGACGGCCAGCCGGTGCAGATCAACGAATTCAAGGACAAGTGGACGCTGCTGTTTTTCGGCTACACCTATTGCCCGGACATCTGCCCGACCACGCTTGCCCAATTACGCCAGATCAAGAGCGAGCTGCCCGAAGAGGCATTGAGCAAATTACGGGTGGTGTTGGTCAGCGTTGATCCCAACCGCGACACGCCGCAGCAGCTCAAGCAGTATCTGGGCTATTTCGATAAGGATTTCGTGGGTTTGACGGGAGCCGTGCCGGACATTCAAAAGCTGGCCAACGGGGTGAGCATTCCGTTTATTCCCGCCGACACCAGCAAACCGGGTTACACGGTAGATCACAGCGGCAACCTTGCGTTGCTCGGGCCTGATGGTCATCAGCGTGGTTTTATCAGGGCGCCGTTCAACAATCAGAAGCTGCTGGCGCAGTTGCCGGGGTTGTTGGAGCGGGAGTGAGACGCGGCTAACGAGTGAACTGTAGGAGCTGCCGAAGGCTGCGATGGCGGTGTGTCAGCACTGAATGCTTCGCAGCCTTCGGCAGCTCCTACAGAGAATACATTCCCTTCCGAGGATGAATTCGCTGTAGGAGAGCGGGATCAGCTTAGAAAGCCGGAACCACAGCGCCTTTGTACTTCTCGGCGATGAACGCTTTTACTTCCGGGCTTTGCAGCGCAGCGACCAGCTTTTTGATGGCGTCCGAATCCTTGTTGTCCGGGCGGGCTACCAGAATGTTGGCGTAAGGCGACTCGGCACCTTCGATGATCAGCGCGTCTTTGGTGGGATCAAGCTTGGCAGTCAACGCGTAGTTGGTGTTGATCAGCGCCAGGTCAACCTGAGTCAGCACACGTGGCAGGGTTGCAGCTTCCAGCTCGCGGAACTTCAGGTTTTTCGGGTTCTGCAGCACGTCACTCGGCTTGGCGAGGATGCTGGTTGGATCTTTCAGAGTGATCAGACCCGCTTTGGCCAGCAACAGGAAAGCGCGGCCTTCGTTGGTGGCATCGTTAGGCAGCGCAACGTTGGCACCGTCTGGCAGGTCGGCCAGGGTCTTGAACTTGTCCGAGTAAGCCCCGAACGGTTCTACGTGAACCTTGGCGACGCTGACCAGATCAGTACCTTTGCCCTTGTTGAACTCATCCAGATACGGCTGGTGCTGGAAGAAGTTGGCATCCAGACGCTTCTGAGCAACCTGTACATTGGGCTGCACGTAGTCATTGAAGACCTTGATCTGCAGGTCTACGCCTTCTTTGGCCAGGGTCGGCTTCACGAACTCGAGCAGCTCGGCGTGAGGCACGGCGCTGGCCGCAACGGTGAGGGTTTCATCGGCATGCGCGGACAATGCGGCAACGGCGGCAAATACGGCCAACAGCTTCTTCATACATCAACTCCTTTGAGGGCCCGCCATCGTGACGGGCCTTTGCCGACGAAATCGGCCAATAACTTAGCGGTGGGAAAAGTGCGCGACCAGTTTGTCGCCGATGGTTTGCAGGATTTGCACCAGCACCAGCAGCAATACGACCGTCACGAACATCACATCGTTCTGGAAACGCTGGTAACCGTAGCGAATCGCCAGATCACCCAGCCCACCTGCGCCAACAGCGCCCGCCATGGCGGTGAACGACACCAGCGCAATGGCCGTAACGGTAATGGCAGCGAGGATGCCGGGGCGTGCTTCAGGCAGCAGCGCCTTGACGATGATCTGCCGGGTGGTGGCACCCATCGCCTGAGTCGCCTCGATAATGCCGCGATCCACTTCACGCAGCGCGGTTTCTACCAGGCGAGCGAAGAATGGAGTTGCGCCTGCGATCAGCGGCGGCAAGGTGCCGAGAATACCCAGCGTAGTGCCGGTGATGATCTCGGTCACCGGCATCATCACGATCAGCAAGATGATGAAGGGCAAGGCCCGCAGCAAGTTGACGATGACTGCCAGAACTGAATACAGGCCTTTGTTTTCGAGCAACTGGCGTGGTGAGGTGAGGAACAGGATTACGCCCAGCGGCAAGCCCAGCAACACGGTGAAGCCCAGAGACACGACCAGCATGTTCAGGGTATCAAGCGTGGCGACCCAGATTTCCGCCCAGTCGACGTTGGGGAATAAAGTCAGTAGAGCGTCCATTAGCGCAGCACCTCCATATGAACATCCGCGGCGGTGAAGCGAGCGAAGGCGGCGTCCATGTCGCCGCCAGTGATAGCCAGGGTCAGTTGCCCGTAAGGCGTGTCTTTGATGCGATCAATGCGTCCGGCCAGGATGCTGTAATCCACGCCGGTCTCCCGCGCTACGGTACCGAGCAGCGGTGCGTAAGTCGCCTCACCCTGGAAGGTCAGGCGGACGATGCGGCCTTCAACGTGTGCGAAGTCATCGCGCTGTTCGTTTTCGTCGATTTGCTCGTGTTCCTGAACAAAGCGTTTGGTCGTCGGGTGCTGTGGATGCAGGAATACATCAGCGACCTTGCCTTGCTCGACGATTACGCCGGCATCCATGACGGCGACGTGGTCGCAGACACGGCGGATCACGTCCATTTCATGGGTGATCAGAACGATGGTCAGCTTCAGCTCACGATTGATCTCGGCCAGCAGTTGCAGGACCGACGCAGTGGTTTGCGGGTCCAGGGCGCTGGTCGCTTCATCGCAGAGCAGAATCTTTGGCTTGGTGGCCAGGGCGCGGGCAATGCCGACACGCTGCTTTTGCCCACCGGACAGCTGCGAAGGGTATTTCTTCGCGTGGTCGGACAAGCCAACCCGGGCGAGCAGTTCCGCTACGCGCTGATCGATCTCTGCGCGGGACATATCACCGGCCAGGGTCAGCGGCATGGCGACGTTGTCGGCCACGGTCTTGGAAGACAGCAGGTTGAAGTGCTGGAAGATCATCCCGACCTGCTGACGGAAGCGCCGCAAGCCATTGGCGTCAAGGGCGGTGACGTCGTCTTCGTCGACAACGATCTGCCCGCCGCTCGGGGTTTCCAGGCGGTTGAT
Organism: Pseudomonas maioricensis; assembly: GCF_022790535.1. Taxonomy (GTDB): domain Bacteria; phylum Pseudomonadota; class Gammaproteobacteria; order Pseudomonadales; family Pseudomonadaceae; genus Aquipseudomonas; species Aquipseudomonas maioricensis. Next base: position 353,424 of record NZ_LOHG01000002.1, on the reverse strand, counting down.
CAGGCGCAGCAGGGTACTTTTGCCAGCCCCTGAATGGCCGATCAGGCCGAATACCTGGCCGTCTTCGACGCGCAGGCTGGTGGGGTGCAGGGCCGGAATTTCCTTGCCTGCCACCCGGTAGGTTTTATGGACGTTATGGAACTCGATCACTTAGCGAACCTTGTGGGGGCGCGTTAAAAATTCAGCGCAGCGGCAGGACGCGCACCGGCTGATTCGCACCGGCTGGATAGGCCGGGCGCGCATTTTAGCCTGTCCGCTGGATGGTATTTAGCATTTATTTCATAACAGACCTGCTGAAATGGAATAAGGCGATGGATGGTTTGAAATGGGCTTCTGTAGGAGCTGCCGAAGGCTGCGATAGCGGTACATCAGGAAAAAAGTCTCGCAGCCTTCGGCAGCTCCTACAATTGTGTGCTCCGCTATAGTGCGGGGCCGGTGATCTGTTACCACCCGCCAGATCTTCAGAAAAAACACGGAACGCCTGTTTTTCTTCTCAGTCACTTTCTTAGCGCCGTGACTTCCCTGAGGCCCTTACCAGGGAATTCTGCTTAATAAGCCCCATGCCGTTCCTGGCTAAAGGGCAGCCTGTTACTGAGGAGTTTTTGTCTGATGGCTACGAAGAAACCAACGAATGCACCCGATGGATCTAAAAGCGAACTAGCAGGAACCGACACTCTGGATCGCGGCAACACCAACGCCAAGCTGGAAAGCCTGGAGCAGTTTCGCTCTGATCCTACCCAGCAAGCGCTGCGCACCAACCATGGTGTCAAAGTCTCCGACAATCAGAACAGCTTGAAGGCCGGTGACCGCGGCCCGTCACTGCTCGAAGACTTCATCATGCGTGAAAAAATCACGCACTTTGACCACGAGCGTATCCCGGAGCGCATCGTTCACGCGCGCGGCACGGCGGCTCATGGTTATTTCCAGACTTACGAAGACCACGCCGAACTGACCAAGGCGGGCTTCTTGCGTGATCCCGGCAAGAAAACCCCGGTGTTTGTGCGCTTCTCCACCGTGCAAGGTCCGCGTGGCTCAGGCGATACCGTCCGCGACGTGCGTGGCTTCTCGGTGAAGTTCTACACCGATGAAGGTAATTACGACCTGGTCGGCAACAACATGCCGGTGTTCTTCATCCAGGATGCGATCAAATTTCCGGATTTCGTTCACGCGGTGAAACCTGAGCCGCATAACGAAATTCCTACCGGTGGCTCGGCGCACGACACGTTCTGGGACTTTGTCTCGCTGGTGCCTGAGTCGGCTCACATGGTGCTGTGGACCATGTCCGACCGTGCTATTCCTAAAAGCCTGCGCACCATGCAAGGCTTTGGCGTACACACGTTCCGCATGATCAACACTGAAGGCAAATCGACCTTCGTGAAATTTCACTGGAAGCCCAAGTTTGGCGTGTGCTCACTGGTGTGGGACGAAGCGCAGAAGCTGGCCGGTAAAGATACCGACTTCCACCGCCGCGACCTGTGGGAATCCATCGAAACCGGTGACTACCCTGAGTGGGAACTGGGCGTGCAGATTGTGGCGGAAGAAGACGAGCACAAGTTCGACTTCGATATTCTCGATCCGACCAAGATTATCCCTGAAGAGCTGGTGCCGGTGACGCCGCTGGGCAAGATGGTGCTTAACCGCAACCCGGATAACTTCTTCGCGGAAACCGAGCAGGTCGCGTTCTGCCCTGGTCATGTCGTGCCGGGTATCGACTTCTCCAATGATCCGCTGCTGCAAGGTCGTCTGTTTTCCTACACCGACACGCAAATCAGCCGTCTGGGTGGGCCTAACTTCCACGAGATCCCGATAAACCGTCCTGTGGCGCCTAATCACAACGGTCAGCGCGACGCTCAGCACCGCACGACTATCGACAAAGGCCGTGCTTCGTACGAGCCGAACTCGATTGATGGCGGCTGGCCGAAGGAAACCCCTGCTGGCCCGGTGGATGGCGGCTTCGAGAGCTATCCCGAGCGTATCGAGGCGCACAAGGTTCGTCAGCGCAGCGAGTCGTTCTCCGATCATTTCTCGCAAGCGACGCTGTTCTTCAACAGCATGAGCCATGCCGAGAAAGAGCACATCATCGCGGCTTACAGCTTCGAGTTGGGCAAAGTGGATCGTGAACACATCCGTGCACGTCAGGTGAATGAGATTCTGGCCAATATCGATCTGGAGCTGGCTGGCCGTGTTGCCGCCAACCTGGGTCTGCCTGCGCCAACCGCACCGACCGTGCCAGCCAAACAGCAATCGCTCAAAGAGTCGCCTCTGCTCAGTCAGATGAACCTGCTCGCCGGGGACATCGTGTCGCGCAAAGTAGCGATCCTGGTTGCCAATGGTGTGGACGACAAGGCTGTAGCGGCCATGAAAGCGGCGCTGGAAGCTGAAGGCGCCCACGCCAAGGTGCTCGGCCCGACCTCCGCGCCAGTGAAAACGGCTAGCGGTGCGAGTCTGCCGGTTGATGCATCCATGGAAGGTTTACCGTCAGTAGCGTTTGACGCGGTATTCATTCCGGGGGGCGCTGCTTCGGTGAAAGCATTGAGCGGCGACGGTGTCGCGCTGCACTACGTGCTCGAAGCGTACAAACACCTGAAGGCAATTTCTGTGAGCGGTGAGGCCAAGCAGATCATTGATCTGTTGCATCTGGACAAGGATGCCGGACTGCTGGAAGTGTCTGATAGTAGCTCATTCAAGGCTTTCTTCGCTGCGATAGCCCAGCACCGGGTATGGGATCGTGAGCCGAAGGCTAAAGCGATTCCTGCTTGATACGAAAAGGCGCCATGGATGGCGCCTTGTTTTACCTGTAGGAGCTGCCGAAGGCTGCGAACCGGTTTATCTGATACATCGCCTTCGCAGCCTTCGGCAGCTCCTACAACTCCTACAGACTATTGCTGTGCTGGCTTCAGAACCACTGTCGCCTTCTCATTGCGCTCGATCTTGCGACGCAGTTCCAGCTCGAAATCCGGATTGATCTTATTCACCCGTTTGGTCAGCAATGTGGCCAGCCATGGGTAGTCATCCGTGCGTGGGACTTGCAGCAGCACGACGCAATTGAATGCGACGGTATCGGCTGCGATGGCATCCAGTTGTCGACGTAGTTGCGCCATATCGCCGATCTTCAACTCGATGGTGGTGCTTTCTGCCGATGGATCGATCAACTTGGCAACACGCTTCGCTTCAGCTGCCTTCAATTCTGCTTCGGCTTTGTCCAGCTCGGCTTTACGGGCATGGGCGATGGCGCCATTGACGCCACTGGTCAATGCCGGAGCCTTGGGCATCAGGGCTCGGGCGCGGCTCAGAGCCGTCGCGGCGGCGTTGACGTCACCCTTTTGCAGGCCAATCTGGCTGCGGCTCAAATAGGCCTCAGCCAGGCGACGCTGGAACGGCTCAAGACGAATATCTGTCGGCGCTGCTGCTTGCAGCTTTGCCAACTGATCTTCGGCGGTGGCCAGTTCATTGGTGGTAATGCTCTGCTCAAGCTGGGCGAAACCGTCTGGCTCGGTCGCGGGCACAGGCGTGTCTACCGTTGGCGCGCTTTGACAGGCAGCCAACAGGACGGAAAATGCGGCAAGCAGCAGATAACGGGATGCGAACGGCTTCATTCCTGCGATTCTCTAATTGCGCAAAAAACGAGCAAGTCTACACCGCTCGTTTGGGTAGGACAAAACTCAGCAGAAACAAAGCCGCTGCTGAAACCACAATTGATGGCCCTGCCGGGGTGTCCTTGAACCAGGACATCGACAGCCCAAGGCACACAGCTACTACGCCCAGCACGCTCGCACCCAGTGCCATTTGCTCCGGCGAGCGGGCGTGACGCTGTGCCGCAGCTGCTGGAATGATAAGCAGCGAAGTAATTAACAAAACCCCGACGATTTTCATTGCTACAGCGATCACGACAGCGATCAACAGCATCAGCGCCATGCGCAGGCCCGCGACCGGCAGACCTTCAACCTTTGCCAGCTCTTCATGCACCGTGATTGCCAGCAGCGGACGCCAGAGCACTACCAGTAACCCTAGCACTGCCAGCGAGCCGCCGAGTATCCAGACAAGATCATTGGCGCTGATCGCCAACAAGTCCCCGAACAGATAAGCCATCAGGTCGATGCGCACGTCATGCATGAAACTCAGCACCACCAGCCCGAGGGACAAAGTGCTGGGTGCGAGTATCCCGAGCAGAGTGTCCGACGCCAACGGCTGACGTTGCTGCAACGTAACCAATAGAATCGCCAACAGCAGGCAGCCGACTGTCACTGCAATCGTCGGGCTGACATCCAGCAGAAACCCCAGCGCCACACCCAGCAAAGCCGCGTGGGAAAGGGTGTCGCCAAAATAGGCCATGCGTCGCCAGACCACGAACGAGCCCAGAGGGCCGGCAACCAACGCCAAAGCCAGGCCAGCAAGCAAGGCGTAAAGAAGAAAATCAGCCATGCTTGCAGCTGTCTCCGTGAACGTGTGTGTGGGTGGAGCCGACCGAATCGGCGGCGTCCTCGACGACTTCGCCATGCAGATCATGAGCGTGGTCGTGATGGTGGTGATAAATCGCCAGGCTTTGTGCGTTCTTGCCGAACAGCTCAACAAACGCAGGGTCGTGACTGACCTGTTCCGGGTGGCCGGAGCAGCAGACGTGGCGATTGAGGCATACCACTTGATCCGTTGTGCTCATCACCAGGTGCAGATCGTGAGAGACCATCAACACGCCGCAACCATGGCGATCGCGCAGGCGGGTGATCAAGCTATACAGCTCAGCCTGCCCCGCTACATCGACGCCCTGCACAGGCTCATCCAGGACCAGCAGTTCCGGTTCGCGCAACAGGGCGCGAGCCAGCAGAACGCGCTGCATTTCACCGCCGGAAATACCTTGTAGCGGACTGTCGATGACTTTCTCTGCACCCACTTCAACCAGGGCTGCCAGCGCCCCCGCACGATCTACACCGGGAACCAGACGCAGGAAACGCAACACGGACAGCGGTAGCGTCGGGTCAACATGGAGCTTTTGCGGCATGTAGCCAACACGTAGCTTCGGTTTGCGCCACACGCTGCCGGAATCCGGCTTGAGCAAGCCAAGCACTGCGCGCACCAGCGTTGTCTTACCTGCGCCGTTGGGGCCGATCAGGGTGACGATTTCCCCAGGCTTGACGCTCAGGTGAATGTTTTCCAGCACGTTCTGCCCGGAAAGGGCGACGCCGACGCGCTCAAGTTTGATCAACGCGTTGCTCATCAGGCCGCCTTGCAGCCGGAACATACCCCGATGATTTCCACGGTCTGGCCTTCGACGGCGAAACCGACTTCGGCGGCGGCGCCTGTGACGGCGTCACTGATGGTCGGGCTTTGCAGCTCGATGGCGGCGTGGCATTCACGGCAAATCAGGAACTGGCCCTGATGCGCGTGAGTCGGGTGGTTACAGCCAGTGAAGGCGTTCAGCGAAGCAATGCGGTGTACCAGGCCGTTTTCCAGGAGGAAATCCAGGGCCCGGTAAACAGTAGGCGGTGCGGCGCGGCGGCCGTCTTCTTCGCTGAGTACGGCGAGGATGTCATAGGCACCCAACGGTTTATGGCTTTGCCAGACCAGTTCCAGTACGCGACGGCGCAAAGCGGTCAGGCGCAAGCCTTTCTGGGCGCACAGCACATCGGCTTCGGAGAGCGCGGTATGCACGCAATGGGAGTGGTCGTGAGGGCGACTGGCCAACGGTGTAATAGGCATGGGCGGCGACGATATTTGCTAGAGACGTTATTATGTTACCCGTTCCCGCCTTCAATGAGTGGCCCACGTGCATCGTCTTTTTGCTCTTTTTATCGTTTTAACCGCCAGTTTGCTGATAATTTCCCCGGTTCAGGCCGAAGTCCGGGTCCTTACCAGCATCAAGCCCCTGCAGTTGATTGCGGCGGCTGTGCAGGACGGCGTCGGTACACCAGAGGTGCTTTTGCCTCCGGGCGCCTCGCCTCACCACTATGCTTTGCGACCATCCGACGTACGGCGCGTGCAGCAATCCGATTTGCTCTACTGGATCGGTCCGGACATGGAAGGCTTCCTGCCACGTGTCCTGAAAAGCCGGACGTTGCCGGTCGTGGCCGTGCAATCGCTGCCGGGACTGAAGCTGCGTCACTTCGGTGCGGACAGCGCGTCTCACGAAGAAGGCGATGAAGACGGCCACGACGAGCATGATCATGACCATCGTCCTGGAAGTCTGGACGCGCACTTGTGGCTGTCGTCAGTAAACGCCCGGGTGATTGCGGCAAAAATGGCGAGTGATTTAAGTGCTGCCGATCCTGCCAACGCTGTGCGGTATACGAGTAATGCCAAGGCATTCAATACGCGTCTTGATGCGCTTGATGCGCGCCTCAAGAGCCGGGTAGCCGGCATCGCGGGCAAGCCGTACTTCGTGTTTCACGAGGCTTTTGATTACTTCGAAGACGCTTACGGCCTCAAGCATGCGGGCGTGTTCAGCGTTGCTGCCGAGGTACAGCCGGGCGCTCAGCACGTTGCGGCGATGCGTGCACGGCTGACGGAAGTGGGCAAGACCTGCGTGTTCAGCGAGCCGCCATTGCGTCCGCGTCTTGCCGAAACCCTGACGGCCGGGCTGCCTGCAAAACTGGCTGAGCTGGATGCGCTGGGCGGTGAGACCCCGGCGAACGCGACGGGGTATGAGCAACTGCTGAACAAGCTGGGCGATGATCTTGTGGGGTGCCTGGAGAGTCTGTAACTGACTTGTAGTGGCTCGTCTGGTAGGAGGCAACTTGTTGGCGAGAAGGCTTGAAGCGGCGACTCAGTCTGTCGCCTCGCGAACAAGTTCGCTCCTACCGACGGCGGCTGCGTGGCCTACCATCGCGAGCAGGTCCACCCTCATCAAATAGAGTTCACGTCGCTGAATAAATACGACTTTTATGTGGGAGCGGTGCTTGCCCGCGATAAGAGCACCGCGGTGTATCCTTCAGATCGCGTCGTCTTTATCGCGGGCAAGCGCGCTCCTACAGATCCCCGTTACAACGCAAACGGCAGCGGCAGGTGCGTTTCCTGCCGTTGTTCCAGGCGCTTCTGGAATTCCATCGGGTCATGGATCAGTACGTCCTGGCCTGCGTTGGACTCCGCAGCAATCAGCCGTGACAGCCAGAAACGCACGCACCCAACGCGCAGCATGGTTGGCCACAATTCGGCCTCGGCAGCGGTGAACGGGCGCAGTGCTGCGTAAGCGCCCAGCAGGGCTCGACCGCGTGGTGCGTCGATCTTGCCCTCTTCGTCCGAACACCAATCGTTCAGCGCGATAGCCAGGTCATAAAGCATTGGCCCGGAGCAGGCGTTGTAAAAGTCAATCAGCCCGGTCAGGTGCGTGCCTTCGAACAGCGCGTTGTCGCGGAACAGATCGGCATGCAGGTTCGCCCGGGGCAATGCCATGATCTTCGGCTTCAGGCGCTCGATTTCCTCCAGCGCCGCTTTGAGCAATGCACTCGGCGCAGCATCCAGATGAGAAATCAGCGTTGCGCCTTCTGCCAGCATCCAGTCCAGGCCGCGATCGGTCTTGCGCTCCAACACTTTGTCGCGTGTTGCCAGATGCAGATGACCCAGTAGCTCGCCGATCTGCACGCAGTGCTGATTATTCGGGTCGCTGATGTGTTTGCCCGGCAGGCGTGGCTGCAGTAGCGCCGGTTTACCCGCCAGCTCGCGCAATGCGCTGCCGTCCGTGGTGCGCAGCGCATATGGTACGGGTAAATCAGCGTCGTGCAGGGTGTCCAGCAGCTCGATGAAGAACGGCATTTCCTGAACCGGACCGCGCTCCACCAGCGTCAGCACGAACTCACCCTGCTCCAGGCTAATGAAGTAGTTGGTGTTTTCGCTTCCAGCGGCAATGCCTTGAAAGTCACGTAGATGGCCTAGCCCGTAAGGGGCGAGGAATGTTTCCAGCTCGGGCCGAGCCAGGGGGGTAAATACGGACATATCAGGGCTGCCAGCAAAAAGGGTGAATGTGAGACCTTACCACTCGAATATTTTCCACGACGGAATCAGCATATCCGGTTGGTCTGAACGAATAAAATTGGCGTCTGTACCATCGGCGCGCACCAGGAAGTAAGGCTTGCCGCCTTTTGGGGTGATTTTGACGGCATACAGGAAGCCATTCTGGCGGTACTCCTGAATCGTCTTGTCCCCTTCGGTGCGGATTGTAACCTCCGGGTCTCCTGACGGTGCGTCATCGGCAGCAACAGCAATCAGCGGGCAGAGTGCAAACAGGCCAGCCAGCAACAGGCGATTTGTTGTGCGCATGATAACCTTGTCCCTTTGTCGTCAATGGTCCTCGCATTCTAGCGCCGACCCCGCCGAAAAGGTTGATTCTGCTCATGAGCCAAGCTCCCCTCGTCCTGGTGGACGGTTCTTCTTACCTGTACCGCGCTTTTCACGCGCTGCCGCCACTCGCCACGTCCAAAGGTTTGCCTACCGGAGCCGTGAAGGGCGTGTTGAATATGCTCAAAAGCCTGCGTCGGCAATATCCGGACAGCCCGTTTGCGGTGGTGTTCGACGCCAAGGGCGGCACGTTCCGTGATGACCTGTATGCCGAATACAAGGCCAATCGCCCGAGCATGCCGGACGATTTGCGTGTGCAGATCGACCTGTTGCATGCCTGCGTAAAAGGCTTGGGTTACCCGCTGCTGTGCGTGGACGGGGTCGAAGCCGATGACGTGATTGGCACCTTGGCGCGCAGCAGCGCGGCGGCGGACCGACCGGTCATCATTTCCACCGGCGACAAGGACATGGCGCAGTTGGTCGACGGGCACATCACGCTGGTCAACACCATGACCGGCAGCGTGCAGGACGTGGCAGGCGTGAAAGAGAAGTTCGGCGTCGGCCCTGAGCACATCATCGATTATCTGGCACTGATGGGCGACAAGGTCGATAACATTCCAGGCGTGCCGGGTGTTGGCGAAAAGACTGCCGTGGGCTTGCTGGTGGGCGTGGGCGGTGGTCTGAAAGAACTGTACGAAAACCTCGAAATGGTCGCGACGCTGCCGATCCGTGGCGCGAAAACCCTGGCTGCCAAGCTCGAAGAGCACCGGGCGATGGCGTTCCTGTCGTACGAGTTGGCGACGATCAAGATCGACGTCCCGCTGGACATCGAACTGGATCAACTGCACTGCACCGAGCCTGATCGTGAAGCGTTGCTTGAGCTGTATGCCGAACTGGAATTCAAGAGCTGGATTGAAGACCTGCACCGCGACGCCAAGCGTGTCGGTCTGGAAATCGCCATCGAAGAAGCCCCGGCCCCGGCAGAGTCCCGCTACGAAACCATCCTTGAGCAAGATCAGCTCGATACCTGGCTGAAGAAGCTCAGCGATGCGAAGCTGGTGGCGTTCGTGACCCAGAGCAATGGGCTGGACGCCCAGCGTGCGCAGCTCGTGGGGTTGTCATTTGCCGTGCAGACTCACGAAGCCGCTTACATCCCGCTGACTCACTCCTACATGGGCGTGCCGCAGCAACTGGACCGTGATCACGTACTCAAGCAGCTCAAGCCGCTGCTGGAAGACCCGAGCAAAATCAAAGTCGGTCAGCACGCCAAGTTCGATATCAATATCCTCGCTAACTGCGCCATTGATGGCGATCAGAGTCAGGGCATTGAAGTTCAGGGGTTGCTGTACGACACCATGCTTGAATCCTATGTGCTGGATTCCACGGCGACGCGTCACGATCGCGAAAGCCTTGCGCTGAAATACTTGGGGCATGCCGCCGGGAATATCCAGGACATCGCTGGCAAAGGCGTGAAACAGCTGACGTTCGACCAGATTTCTCTGGAACTGGCCGCGCAGTACGCTGCTCAAGAAGCTGACATAACGCTGCGCTTGCACGAAGCGCTTCAGGCGAAGCTCGCTGCAATCCCAAGCCTGGCCCCGGTGCTCAACGAAATTGAAATGCCGCTGGTGCCCGTGTTGGCTGGTATCGAACGCCAGGGTGCGCTGGTGGACGCCAAGCTGCTGGGCATTCAAAGCGTCGAGCTGGGCGACAAGATGGTTGCCCTTGAACGCGAGGCGTTCGAGATTGCCGGTGAAGAATTCAATCTGGGTTCGCCGAAGCAGTTGGGCGTGATCCTGTATGAAAAACTCGGCATGCCGATCCTGAGCAAAACTGCCAAAGGGCAGGCCTCGACTGCCGAAGCGGTGCTCGCTGAACTGGCCGAGCAAGGGTTCCCGCTGCCCAAGGTGTTGATGCAGTACCGCTCGATGAGCAAGCTCAAGAGCACTTACACTGACCGCCTGCCAGAGCAGATCAACCCACGTACTGGTCGCATTCACACCTCCTATCACCAGGCAGTAGCGGTGACAGGTCGTTTGTCCTCAAGCGACCCGAATCTGCAGAACATCCCGATCCGTACCGCTGAAGGGCGGCGTATCCGTCAGGCGTTTGTCGCGCCCAAGGGCTACAAGCTGCTGGCGGCGGACTACTCGCAGATCGAACTGCGCATCATGGCCCATCTGGCCAAGGATGAAGGTCTGTTGCACGCCTTCCGTAATGACCTGGACGTGCACCGGGCAACGGCTGCGGAAGTCTTCGGTGTCGAGCTTGAAAACGTCACCACCGACATGCGCCGCAGCGCCAAGGCAATCAACTTCGGCCTGATCTACGGCATGAGCGCATTTGGTCTGGCCAAGCAGATCGGTGTTGATCGCAAGCAGTCTCAGGCCTATGTGGACCGCTATTTCGCCCGCTACCCAGGTGTGCTCGATTACATGGAGCGCACCCGTACGCAGGCAGCCGAGCAAGGCTTCGTTGAAACCATCTTCGGCCGTCGTCTGTATCTGCCGGACATCAACGCCAAGAATCAGGCCTTGCGCAAAGGCGCAGAGCGCATGGCGATCAACGCGCCGATGCAGGGCACGGCGGCAGACATCATCAAGAAGGCCATGGTGGCGGTAAATGGCTGGCTGGAAGAATCGAAGCTGGACGCAAGGGTCATCCTGCAGGTGCACGATGAACTGGTGCTGGAGGTTCGCGAAGATCTGGTCGAGCAGATCAGCGAGCAGATTCGTCCGTACATGAGCGGCGCAGCGCAGCTGGATGTGCCGCTGCTGGTCGAAGTCGGTGTGGGCGATAACTGGGACGAGGCGCACTGATCGGGGCGCTGAGTCGATCCAAATCCTGTTGGAGCGAGGCTTGCTGTGCCTGCCAGACCGAGGCGCCTGCATCGCGAGCAAGCTCGG
>NZ_LOHG01000002.1:213228-342228 GCF_022790535.1 Pseudomonas maioricensis | reverse complement strand
CTCCCACAGGGATTACGCTGTATGTGGGAGCCGGGCTTGGTCTGGGCGGCATTCCGACGAAGAACGGTTATGCGGTGTGCCAGACGGACCGAGGCGCCTGCATCGCGGGCAAGCCTCGCTCCCACAGGGATCACCCTGTCTGTGGGAGCTGGGCTTGCCAGCGATGAACGGTAACGTGGTGTGTCAGACGGGCCGAGGCGCCTGCATCCCGAGCAAGCTCGGCTCCTACAGGGATTACGCTGTCTGTGGGAGCTGGGCTTGGTCTGCGCGGCATTCCGACGAAGTACGGTAACGTGGTGTGCCAGACGGACCGCTCGGAGAATTTCCGCAGGCCAGGAACTTACGCCTCGAAATGCCGGTCAGAGAACTCGATTGGCTGAGAAGCCAGTCATGCTCCTAGTTGTGTTAAGTGTTGGCAGATATCCGGCTTCCCTCCCTGGAAGTCTGGAACTTGAACCCCGAACTTCCCCTCCCCCATATGAAGTCCGGGGTTTTTTTTGCCTGCGATTTACTCGGCCGGTGCCTTGTCTTCCAGCTCCATCCAGCCTGCCAGCACGGTGTAGGCCTCTTCCAGGCCCATGCGTTTTGGCGCAGAGAACAACTGGATAGTCACTGCGTCGCCCCAACCCTTGCGGATTTCCGACTGGACCTTGAGCAGCGTGTTCTTGGCTGCGCCGTAAGTCAGCTTGTCGGCCTTGGTCAGCAAAATATGCATTGGCATATGGCTGGCAATCGACCAGTCCAGCATCAGGGTATCGAAGTCGGTCATCGGGTGACGGATATCCATCATCAGAATCAGACCTTTCAGGCTTTCCCGGCTGCCCAGATAAGCCTCAAGGTGACGCTGCCAGTGCAGTTTCAGCGGGATGGGTACCTTGGCGTAGCCGTAACCCGGCAGGTCGACCAGGCGCCGCTCATCGTCCAGTTTGAAGAAGTTCAGCAGTTGCGTACGACCTGGCGTCTTCGATGTACGGGCCAGGCTGGCGTGCGTCAGGGTGTTCAGCGCGCTCGACTTGCCTGCGTTGGAGCGCCCTGCGAAGGCCACTTCAAAGCCTTCGTCGTCCGGGCACTGGTCGACTTTGGCAGCGCTGAGCATGAAGGTTGCCTGTTGGCACAAGCCGAGAATGGGGTTCTTGAGTTGCATGTGATTTCCGGTAAGAGCGGTGCCTGCAAGGGGTGCGGCAAGAGGTGTCGTTTCCGTTTCAGTGAGGCCAGTATATAATTACCGCAGATTTTGTGTGTGCTTTGTCCCGGTCACGGGAAGCTACATCAGCCAAGCGAGAACTATAAGCGCATTAGAACGCAGTCCGCTTTTAACCTGAAAGGGTTGCTGAGTATGAAGGCTTTGGAGCCGCCTGTGTTCAGGAGTTCAAAGCGATGCCGTTGCGTGGATTGTGCAGGGACCGCAATAGCGGGGATTCGTGAACCTTCGTCCGTCTGGATGAGCGAGTCCACCTCTATATAACTATTCACCTTTAGCCGATTTGGATTTCCTGATGAACAAAATTTGCGTGAGTCTGCTGTTGATCCTGGGCATCTGCGGCATGGCTCAGGCGGCTGAGACCGTAGTCGGCGATGCGGCTGCCGGTCAGGCCAAAACCGCTGTGTGTGGCGCTTGTCATGGTCCTGACGGTAACAGCCTGGCGCCGAACTTCCCCAAACTGGCAGGCCAGGGGGAGCGCTATCTGCTCAAGCAACTCAATGAAATCAAGGACGGCAAACGCGTCGTGCTGGAAATGACTGGCTTGCTGGCCAACCTCAATGAGCAGGATCTGAACGACATCGCTGCGTATTACGCCGGCCAGAAAGGTAGTGTCGGGGCCGCTGACGAGAAGCTTGTTGCTCGCGGTGAGGCGCTATTTCGAGGCGGGAAGCTGAATGAGGGCATGCCTGCCTGTACAGGCTGCCATTCTCCTAACGGTGTCGGTAACGCGGCAGCGGGTTTCCCGCACTTGGGCGGCCAGCATGCGGATTACATCAAGAAGCAGTTGGTAGCTTTCCGCGAAGGTGATCGCACCAATGACGGCGACACCATGGTCATGCGCTCGATTGCTGCCAAGCTGAGCAACAAGGATATCGAGGCGCTGTCGCAGTACATTCAGGGGCTGCATTAATAGGGTTGGCGGACGCTAATGCTGTGGCACCCAGGATTTGAGCCAGACGCTGATCCTGTGGGAGCCGAGCTTGCTCGCGATAAACGATAACGCGGTATGTCTTCCGGGCGCGTCGCATGCATCGCCTGCAACGTCACCGCGCAACTCCAGACACACCCCGTTACCGTTCTTCGCGGGCAGGCCCGGCTCCAACAGCTTTTCAACTTAAAAAGGGTAGCTTCGGCTACCCTTTTTTGTTCGTGCCAGCGTTACACTAGCGAACTCGCGCCTTGCCGACCGATCGAAGTCCGGTCGTTTGAAGGCGACTCAAATCAGCCTCAGGAGTAAAGCATGCGTAATCTGATCCTCAGCGCCGCACTGGTTGCCGCCAGTCTTTTCGGTGTTACGGCACAAGCTGCCGAACCAATCGAAGCCGGTAAACAGTACACCGAGCTGAGCAGCGCCGTTCCTGTTTCCGAGCCTGGCAAAATCGAAGTTGTGGAAATGTTCTGGTACGGCTGCCCGCACTGCTACGCTTTCGAGCCGACCATCAACCCGTGGGTTGAAAAGCTGCCAGCTGACGTTCATTTCGTCCGCATCCCTGCCATGTTCGGCGGCCCTTGGGACGCACACGGTCAACTGTTCATCACCCTGGATATTCTGGGCGTAGAGCACAAGGTTCACGCAGCAGTCTTTGATGCTATTCAGAAGGGTGGCAAGCGTCTGACCGACAAGAATGACATGGCTGATTTCGTCGCCACTCAAGGTGTCGACAAGACCAAGTTCCTCGAGACTTTCGACTCGTTCGCTGTGAAGGGCAAGATCGCCCAGTACAAGGAACTGGCCAAGAAGTATGAAATCACTGGCGTACCGACCATGATCGTCAACGGTAAATACCGTTTCGATCTGGGTTCTGCCGGTGGTCCAGAGCAAACCCTGCAAGTGGCTGATCAACTTATCGCCAAAGAGCGAGCGGCTGCAGCCAAGTAAGCAGCGCCTGCCATGCTGCGCAGGAAAGAGGTAAGAAGCGTTGGCCTGCATGATCCGCGGGTCAACGAACATCACCTGCAAGCAAGCGGTCTGCCGGCTGATGGTCGGCTTCGCTTGCTTAGCTTCAACATTCAGGTCGGTATCAGCACCGGCCGCTATGGCCATTACGTCACGCGCAGCTGGCAACATTTGCTGCCGCACGTGGGGCGAGCCGGTAACCTGCGCAAGATAGGTGACTTGCTGGGTGATTTCGATCTGGTTGCCTTGCAAGAGGCCGATGGCGGCAGCTTGCGCTCAGGCTACGTCAACCAGGTGGAACACCTTGCTCAGTTGGGTGCCTTCCCGTACTGGTATCAGCAACTCAATCGCAACCTTGGTCGTTTTGGTCAGCACAGCAATGGTGTGCTGAGCCGCCTGCGGCCGTGGGCTATCGAGGATCATCCGCTGCCGGGGCCAAGTGGGCGCGGCGCGATTCTGCTTCGTTTCGGCGAGGGTGAGGATGCGCTCGTCGTGGTGATGATGCACCTGGCCCTTGGCGCACGGACCAGGACGCGGCAACTGGCGTACATCCGTGAATTGATCGGTGGTTATCGCCATCAGGTGCTGATGGGCGACATGAATACCCACGCCCTGGATCTGCTGGAAAACTCGCCCCTGCGCGACCTGGGTTTGCTGGCTCCACAGGTCGAAGCCACTTTCCCAAGCTGGCGACCGCAACGCTGCCTTGATCATATCCTGCTCAGTCCTACACTCACCCTGGAGCGGGTTCAGGTATTGGCTCAGCCTATTTCCGATCACCTGCCTGTTGCAGTAGAGATCCGCCTGCCTGCTTCATTAAGTGGCGACTCGCTGCCTGCCCTCAGTCATCCCGGACCTCCTGCATGAGTGACGAAGCCGAACGCTGGCGAGAGAAATACCTCAAAGGCATCGAGCAACAAGACAAGCTTGAAAAACGCTGGAACGCCCGTCTCGACTTGCTGCGCCGGGGTCTGGTGCGCAGCAGTCTGGCGGCAGAAGGCTCGGACC
Source organism: Pseudomonas maioricensis (assembly GCF_022790535.1). GTDB lineage: Bacteria > Pseudomonadota > Gammaproteobacteria > Pseudomonadales > Pseudomonadaceae > Aquipseudomonas > Aquipseudomonas maioricensis. The sequence continues at coordinate 338,119 of NZ_LOHG01000002.1, read as the reverse complement.
GGGCGGTTGACCAATGCATGAAGGAAATGCGTGAAATCGTCCGTAAAGACGACATGGACGCAGGCCTTGCTGCACTGATTCCCAAGCTGGAAAAAGCCGTGCTGGACTCAGAGCAGCGCCGCGAAGAGCGCGCTGCCCAAGTCAGCAGTGCATTGGTGTCGCTGGTGACGCAGTTGCAGTCTCTGCAATTGCCCAAAGACGTGCGCAAGCCACTGAAGCGTTTCGCCAAGGACCTTGAAGAGCGCGCCTCGCAGGCTCGGGAACTGCCCCTTCTGTTGGGCGAGCTTAGCGGTTTGCAGGGGCAGGCACTGACTGTGATAGAACGGCCAGAAGAGCCGCACCGGCCGGGATTATTGCAGCGCTTGTTTGGCGGGCATGAAACAGGCGATTCAGCCGCTAAAGAGGCTGAAGGACCTGCGGCCGTTGATGAGCCTGGGATCGACGCCAAAGCCGATCGCGCGCCCGACGCAGCGGAGAATGATGAGTGGGACGAGCCTGCCGACGCTCAACAACCAGCAGGCGCAACCGATAATCCGCCGGTAGCCGCAGTGAAGGCTCCGTTGGAGGCATCGCCGCCTGCGCCTTCTGCTCCGCCACCGCAAGCCCCGCTGCCGGACGTGCAGACCCCGGCGGTCCAAACCGTCGCAGTTGCCGTGGCTGAGGTGGACGCTCAACCCGTACCTGTTCCTGTTGAATCAGCGCCTGTCGAACCCAAGACCGCTCCTGCGCCCGAAGCTCTACCGATTCAGGATCTGCTGACGCCGACTCCGGCGGTGCCCTATGAGTATGTTCCGGAGCCAGTAGCTGCTGTCACCGATGAAGAAGCGGTGCCTGAGGAGGCAGAAGGCGATGGAGAGGATTCCGCGTATGCATTGCCAAGTTCTCCCGAGCCCAGCTACAGCTCGGTAGCGGCTCATATCGAGGACACTCTGCTGGGGCTCCTCAACGATCTGACCTTGCCAGAGCATCATCGCCCACAGGCCGAGGCGATGCGTCAGCGTCTCGAACATGGTCTGAACTGGTACGAATTGCTGCCTATTCTCGACGATCTTGCAGTCTTGATGCTCGCTATCACTGACAGCGGCCAGCATGAGTTCGAGATTTATCTAAAGCAGTTGAATGAGAGACTGGAATCATTTCAGAGCAATCTCCAGGCAGCCAGCGAGGATTACGTTGACCAGCAGACAGCCTCGCGCGAGCTGAACAACGAGCTACGTCTTCAGGTGGATGGATTGCAAAGCAGTGTTCAGGACGCAGCTGACTTGCCCAGCCTGAAAAAGATTCTCGAAAGCCGGCTGGAAGGTCTGCTGGGGACTATGGATCAGCATCAGAAGACTCGTGATGAACGAGAGCAGGATGTGGCGGCCCGTCTGCAAAGTCTGGCCAGCCGGGTCGCGACCATGGAACAGGAAGCGCTGGGTTTCAGGGCCAATCTGGAAGAGCAGCGGCAAAAGGCGTTGATTGATCCTTTGACTGGTTTACCCAACCGGGCAGCCTGGGAAGAGCGTCTCGGGCACGAACTGGCCGTTTGGCAAAAGAACAAAACCAGCCTGCTGGTCTGCATTCTGGATCTGGATCACTTCAAGCGCATTAACGACGGGTACGGGCATCTGGCCGGTGATAGGGTCCTCAAAATAGTTGCCAAGGTACTGAAGAAGCAGCTGCGTACCACTGATTTCATCGCCCGCTTTGGTGGGGAGGAGTTTGTAATTCTGCTACCGGCCACTCAAGTGACGGCGGGTCTGGCTTTACTGGAACAGCTACGGGGCGCTGTTGAGCAGTGCCCGTTCCATTTTAAGAGCGAGCCAGTAACGATCACCGTTTCCAGCGGCGTGACCGCGCTACGTCCCGGAGAGCGAAGCGACGTTGCGCTCAAACGCGCAGATCAGGCCCTGTACCGCGCCAAGGAAAACGGCCGGAACCGGGTCGAGCAAGGTTGAGCGAGGACTTGATTGCAATGAACGATTCCCCGACAGTGCGTTATGCTCCCTCCTTTACTGTCCATGTGTTCAGGTTTTCATGAAGCTGTTTTTATCTGCCCTGCTGCTCATTACGTTAACGGCCTGCACCAGCGGGCCGCGGCTCGATACCAGCCACCCTTCGGTGAATTACGACAATCGTATCCAGTTTGTTGTGGTCCACTACACCTCCGCGACGCTGGAGCGCTCCCTTGAGTTGCTGACCCATGGTGAGGTCAGTGCGCATTATCTGATTGGCGACATCCCGCCGACCGTCTACAAGCTGGTCGACGAGAACGCCCGCGCCTGGCATGCGGGCGAAAGCGAATGGGACGGGCGCACCTGGTTGAACTCTGCCTCGATTGGCATTGAAATCGTCAATCCGGGGTACCGCGACACGCCCACTGGCAGGCTATGGTTTCCCTACACTGAAGGTCAGATTCAGGCGCTGATCGTGCTGCTCAAGGACATCGTCAAACGCAACCACATCGACCCGCGCCACATCATCGGTCACAGTGACATTGCTCCAGCGCGCAAGCTAGATCCGGGGCCGCTGTTTCCCTGGAAGCGGCTGGCGCAAGAAGGCTTGGGTGTGTGGCCGGATGAGCGACTGGTTGCGGAACAGCAGGCGTTGATGCTGGACACCGTGCCAGACATTGTCTGGTTCCAGCAGCAACTCGCCAAGGTGGGTTACTCGACGCCGCAAACCGGCGAGCTGGATGTTGCGACGCGGGACGTATTGGCGGCGTTCCAGATGCATTATCGGCCTGCGCGCTTTGACGGGCAGCCAGACGTTCAGAGCGCCGCGATTCTCAAGGTGCTTAACCGTCAGCGTTAATCCCACTAAATTGTTGCCGTAGCCCTAATCAAACGGGCTATTTCCGCGCTTGTTGCTATACCTACAGGGATCCCTGCGGATAACAACCTGATGCGCGACACGGCAACACCCTTTCGCTTGACCTTCTATCGTCCTTGGCTGATGGCTTTGCTCGCCGCCTTGATAAGTGCGGCTGTGCTGTTGGCGGGCAGCTTTGCCTTGGCTGTGCATCAGGCGCGACAGAACGAAAGCGAGCAGATGAATGCTCAGGGTGGGCGTTTTCTGGTGCGTATGGAGCAACTGTTTGGTCAGTTGCGTACCGGGCTCGATCAGTTGGAGGCCCAGCCTCTGCGTCGGTGCAGTCCGGAGATGGTGGAGCGCCTGCGTCAGGTCACCTCCAGTTACCGGTTCATTTATGAAGCCGCTTTTGTTGGCGATATCAGGGGGTGCTCCAGTGGCGCACGCGATATCGCTCTCCCTCAGTTCCGGGAGCCGGACATTCGCGGCCCCACCTACGATTACTGGCTCAATACCGCGGCCCAGCCTGACGACAATCTTGCATCGCTGGTGCTGGGGCTGGGCGGCTTCAGAGTTTCAACCTCTCGGGGGCATCTGACCGACGTGGTGGATTTGCCTAGCGGTGGTAGCTTGCTGGTTGTGCTTAACCATGGTGCCAAGGCCGTCACGGTGCTGGGGCCGGATCAGTCCTGGCCGCCCAGTATCCCTTGGTCTGCGACCGGCACTGAGAAGCTGATGATCACCGACACCCGGTTGATCTATCGCATGCCAACTGAAAGCCCTGAATATCAGCTTGTGATGATTGCTCCGCGTGCCGGCCTTCAGGAGAAGGTAACCGGAGCCTGGTGGTTATTGGTTCCGGCCAGTTTGCTGGTTGCCTTGTGCATTGGAGGGTTGGTGCTGCAGCTGGTCCGTCAGCAGCAGTCGTTAGGGGGGGAGCTGAATGGCGCGTTGCGGCGCGACGAACTTAAAGTGCTCTATCAGCCCATTTTTGATCTGGGTACGCGACTCTGTGTGGGCGCCGAGGCCCTGGTGCGCTGGCGCAGGCCTGACGGTACGCTGACCAGTCCGGATCTGTTCATCCCCTTGGCAGAAAATACCGGCCAGATCCGGCAGATCACTGATTTCGTTCTGCAGCAGTCGCTTGAGCAGTTAGGACCGCTGTTGCGTGCCAATCCGCAGCTGTACATCTCGGTTAACCTCGCAGCCTGCGACGTGATGGCGCCCCGCATCGGGCGGGTGACGGCCAAGCTGTTGGCGGTGCATAAAGTCTCCGCCCGGCAGGTTGCCTTTGAGGTGACCGAGCGTGGACTGATCGATGTTGTTATCGCGCGAAACCACCTGCAGGCCCTGCGCGACAAGGGGCACCCAGTGCTGATCGATGATTTCGGCACAGGCTATTGCAGCCTGGCTTACTTGCAGACCTTGCCGGTGGATTGTTTGAAGATCGACAAGGCGTTCATCGACGCCCTTGGTCACGACGCTGCCAGCAGTGGTGTGGCCCCCCACATCATTCGCATGGCCCATGCCCTTCAATTGCGGGTAATTGCTGAAGGTATCGAGTTCGAGTCTCAGGCCCGGCTACTGATGAGCGAAGGTGTGAAGTATGGGCAAGGCTGGTTATTCGCCAGGCCGCTAAGTGCTCAGAAATTCAGCGAGCTGGTCACTGGCGGACGTCGCAGTCAGGGGCGTCGGGCTGAGGATGTGGCGTAACGGTAAAGTGCATTTCCTGTAGGAGCGCGCTTGCCCGCGATTCCATCTGTCAGTCGATGAATATATCGCCAGTGATGACGCGATCGCGGGCAAGCGCGCTCCTACAGGCCCAGTGTTTGCTGCGCGGTGGTGCCGATCAACCCTACAACGGCAGCGCCATATAAAACTGGGTGCCCTGCCCTGGCCTGGAATAAACGCCCATACGGCCGCCGTGCAGCTGCACGATTTCCTTGCACAGCGCGAGACCTAGCCCGGCACCGCCTTTCTTGCGGCCGACCTGGACGAAAGGTTCGAATATCCGCCCTTGCTGGCCGTAGGCGATGCCTTCGCCATTGTCTTCCACGCTGATGATCACCCGCTCGCCATGGCGACGTGCTTGCAGGCGAATCAGGCCATTTTCAGGGGTGTGACGCAGTGCGTTATCCAGCAGGTTGTCCAGTACGCGTTCAAGCTGGGCGCGGTCTGCGTGCAGTCGGGGCAGTGGATCCTGCGTTTCAATCGACAAGACAATGTCTTGATCATGGGCTTTTGCGTCGAAGCGCTGTCGTGCCTGCTCCAGCATCTCTTCGATTGAGACGGGCGCAAGGGTGAGTTTCTGCAGGCCGTTCTGATAGCGGGAAAAATTAAGCAGGTCATTGATGAGTTGCATCAAGCGCTGCATTTCTTCGTTGACCGTATCAAGCAGGTCTGACTCCCGGGAATCCGCCGGGAATTTAGCGCGCTCGCGGAACAGACCGAACGCCATGTGCATGCCGGTGACTGGCGTGCGCAGCTCATGAGAGGCGCGTAGCACAAATTCGCTGCGAACCCGTTCAAAGGCTCGTTGCTCGGTCACATCGTGGAGCACCATCACCGCGCCTAGAATATGGCCCTTGCTGTGGCTGACCGGCGTCAGGCTGTAAGTCAGCAGTCGTGACTCGCCGTCCACCTCGATGGCAAGATCCTCCGGCGCGCGCTCTAGTGTGCCACCGCGCAGGGTCAGATAGAGCTGCTCATCCAGTTCGGGGCGCTGCAGCGCCTCGCCAAGCCCTTGACCCAGCTTTGGCTCGTCCCAGCCCAATTGGCGCTGGGCAACCGGATTGAGGTGCTCCAGGCGACCTTGGCGGTCAATCATCAGCAAGCCGTCATCGATGCAGTCCAGCACCGCTTGCAAGCGCTGTTGGCCTGCCAGAAGCTCGTCCACATTAGTGGCCTGATGCTGACGCAATGCTTCGGCCATGATCCCGAAACGTCGGGTCAGCAGATTCATTTCTGCTGCAGAAGAGATCGGCAGGGTTACTTCAAAGTTGCCCTTGCCAATATTATCCGCCGCCTTCGCCAGTGCCTCGATAGGTGCGCCGAAGCGACGAGCGATGCCATGGGCCGTGATGAATCCGATACACAAGACTGCAAGCCCCACCAGCCCGAGCAGGCCCGCAACCCATAACGCCCTTTCACGGGAATGCACTTCCACCTGGCTGATGTTATCCAGCGACTTGCGATGGGCAATCAGCAGGTTATTGCGCAGGTCGTTGAATGCTTCGGTCAGTTCCGAATTGTCACGCATCGCACGCGAGGACTGGCGAGACTCTTCATACGCATCAATAAATTTCTGATAGTCCACCCTGGCGGCGTGAAAACCGTTGTCGACGTTGTTGCGTTCGTCGTGCTCAACGCCTTGCTCCAGCAGAACCCGGAACTGGTCCTGAAGCTTGCTAAGTGGCTTGGGGTCAGGTGTTTCATTGAGCATCATGACCAACTGATCGCCCAGGTTTTGCCGAAGCTTCAGCCCGGTGTCCAGTGTCACGAAGTTCTGCTGGATCAGCGATTCCTGTGAGTTCGCCATCTGCATCACGCTGACGAGCCCAAGCATCAGCCCTAACAACGCTACCGTTATCAAGGCCGAGATGCTGAAGAACAGCCGCGTTCGCAACTTCATTGCCAGTTTCATGCCGCGTTAGTCATAGGTTGTACTGCTTGCGTTTGCGATAGAGCGTCGACGCATCGATGCCTAGCGTTTTGGCTGCCTGATCGAGTGTGTCGCTGGTAGCCAGCACCGCGCCGATATGGGCTTTTTCCAGCTCGTCCAGACTCAGCGCCGCACCGACTCGCGGGGCGTTGCTGGTGGGTTGCTCGGCCATACCCAAGTGGGCGATTTCGACCCGTTCCTGCGGGCAGATGATACTCGCGCGCTCGATCACGTTACGCAGCTCGCGAATATTGCCGGGCCAGCGATAGTTCAGCAGGGCAGCTTTGGCCTCGTCGCTGAAACCCCTTGCCGGGCGGGCGTAATCCTTGACGAAGCGTGCCAGGAATCTATCTGCCAGGGTCAGGATATCTTCGGTGCGCTCACGCAGGGCGGGCAGGTGCAGGGTGATGACGTTCAGGCGATACAGCAGATCCTCCCGGAAACGGCCATTGCGCACCATGTCTTCCAGATTCAGGTTGGTCGCCGCAAGAATGCGCACATCGGCCCGTCGAGTCACAGGGTCGCCGACGCGCTCGTATTCTTTATCTTGAATGAAACGTAGCAGTTTTGGCTGCAACGTGAGCGGAAAATCGCCGATCTCGTCGAGAAATAGCGTGCCGCCGTCGGCTTGGTTGACGCGTCCCAGCGTGCTTTCGCTCGCGCCGGTAAATGCCCCACGGCTGTGACCAAACAGCTCGCTTTCCATCAGCTCTGCAGTCAGCGACGGACAGTTGATAGTGACGCAGGATTTCTTGTTGCGCTTGCTCCAGCCATGAATGGCGCGGGCCAGCTCGCCCTTACCGGTACCTGACTCACCCAGAATGAGGATGTTAGCGTCGGTGGTCGCCACCTGGCGGGCGGTTTCCAGAATCGCCATCATCGAAGGGCTGTGGGAATCGAGGCCATCTTTAGGTTTGCGAATTTCACCTTCCAGCGCTTCCAGCCGCGCCGATAGCTGACGTACTTCCAGTTGCTTGGCCGTCGCCAGACGCAGCTGATCAGGGCTGCACGGCTTGACCAGATAATCGGCTGCACCGGCCTGAATCGCGTCGACTGCGGTATCTACCGCTGAGTGGGCAGTGACAATCACTACTCGCATCCACGGTGCCTGGACGCGCATTTGCGCCAGTACATCGAGTCCATTGTCTTCGCCTAGCCGCAAGTCCAGAAAGCACAGGTCGAAGACCTGGCGTTGCAGCAACGTTTCCGCTTGGGATGCGCTGTTGGCGGTGGCGACACTGTAGCCCTCATCTTCCAGGCAATAACGGAACGTGCGAAGGATCGCGGATTCGTCATCCACAAGCAGAATACGGCCCTGATTCTCAGTGGCTGCTTCCATTTTTCCTACGCTCCTTAATGAATTGTCTTGCGTTAGTGTCGGAATAATCGGGCAAGTTGCATGGTTGATTCTGATTGATTATGCGAGCTGCATGGTAGCTATCTGACTGAATTAGATGTAACTATTTGATTTGTAAGGATATTGAATTCAATAACTGCCTGGCACATCGCTTGCGGGTTTCTTTTGCTTTTCACGTTGAGTGATTTGCTCGAAACCCTTACATAGCGATAAGACGGAGAAGTGCCATGCACCCGCTGAAAAAGCTCGCTCTGGCCACAGCCACAATCACCGTGCTGGGCCTGAACCCTTTGATGGCCAGTGCCGCCCAAGGCGATTTGCCCAGCCAGCTTGCCGAAGCACGTCAGGAAGGTTCGATCTGGACCGCATTTGCACTCAATAAACACCTGAGCCCTTTCAAAATCGACGTAAGCGTTGAGCAGGGAACAGCGGTACTGAAGGGGAAGGTCGAAAATCAGGTTGATCGTGAGCTGGCCGAGCGAATTGCGCTGGATGTCAAAGGCATCGACAAGGTCGACAATCAGTTGCAAATCGACGGCAATGTCGCCGCGGAGCCTGGCGCCAAGGCCGGCATGGCGCAGCGCTTCGAAGACGCTACGCTGACCGCAACCGTGAAATCCAAACTGTTATGGAGCAGTGTCACGGAGGCGCTGAACATTGATGTGGACGCTAAAGACGGCGTAGTTACCCTCAAAGGTCGTGCGCAGAGCCCGGAAGCCAAAGAAGTCGCCGGTAGCCTGGCGACCAACACCGATGGCGTGGTCAGTGTGAATAACCTGATCAGTATCAGTGCCGCAGACTCCATTGCGTCACGCACCGATCCTCAGGCCAATAGTCCGGCTGAAGACATCAGCGATGTGTGGATCACCAGCAAGGTCAAATCCAGCCTTATCTATAGCCGCAACCTCGATGGCCTGAATATCAAGGTCGATACCAAAAGTGGGTTGGTCAGCCTCAACGGTATTGTCGCCAATTACGCCGAAAAAGAACTCGCAGTCGAGATCGCGCGGAATATTCGCGGCGTGAAAGGCGTCAATGCGGATGCCCTGAAAGTCATGACCCGGACAACAGGCTGATCAGCCTGCCAGGGAAGCTCGTGCATCCTGCACGACCCATGACGGGTGATCGTGCAGGATGCTAGCAGGTAATTTTGTTTTGTGTTTTTAAGTCGTTGATTTATATGAATATTATTGTTGTTGAAAAGCTGGCACGCAGGCTGCAATAACCTATTCATACAAGCCGTGACTAACCGGCAACAAGATCAAGTTTGACGCCCGGTGTGGCGTCAGGAGCAACCAGATGAACCGTCAGCGTCTTACTCAACTGCGTATTTCGCCTCAACACATTCAGCAGGGCCTGTTCGCCAGTCTTGCGCTGATGGTCACTCTGATTGCCGTTCAGCAGTTTCAGCAATGGGATAACTCCCGCGAAGCTGCACAGATCAAGCAGCCCTTCACCTACAGCCAGTCCTATTCCAACGCCAGCGCATCAATGGCTCGGGATACCTCGCTGAGCCTTACGCCTGTTGACCGCAAGGCCCCTGTAAGTGAAGTGCAGCACCAGCAAACCTGGGTTTTTTGACCCACAGCAGTAATAGCAGCATCCATTAAAAGCAGATAAGGAGAGTCATCATGTTGAGTTGGGCAATCACGTTTCTGATCATTGCCATTGTCGCCGCTGTACTTGGCTTCGGTGGTATCGCAGGCACCGCAACCGGTATCGCGAAGATCCTTTTCGTCGTATTCCTGGTTATGTTCGTGGTCTCGTTCTTCTTTGGCCGTCGCGGCCGAGGCTGAATATGCGCACGTCTCTGCACTCAATCGCAGCCGCCCTGTTAATGGGCGGTAGCGCGATGGCGATGGCTGCCAATGACGGTCAGGCTTGGGTCAATCAGTTACTGGGATCTGACCCTGAGTACCGATCCACTTGGACTTCAGTGATCAAAAAGGAGGAGCGATTGCCCGACTGGGTGATCAATCTGTCCGGCGCCAGCGAGCAGCAGATGACCGCTGTGCCTGAGGATGGCGAGAATTACCTTGTAGGTCCTTTGTGCGAAACCGCTGAAACCTGCAAGAGCCAGCGTCTGCTCGTTGCTTTTAGCCTCGACAAGGACAAAGCCTATGCGCTGCTGGTAGATGTGCCGGCTGGCCTGCCTTCGGACAAGTCGCCGACACGTCATGCAACCTATCGATACCTGGGTGAACCCGATGAGGGTATGCAGGGCATGCTTCAAGAGCAGCTTCGCAAAGACCCCAAATGGTATTGATGCAACGTATTCAAGAACAGAGAGCTTCCTTGTTCGGGATGCTCTTTCAGATGCGCGATTTGAAAAGAATCGCGCATGACCAGGGGGCCGGGACGCTTTGATTGTTCGGATCGGAGTGACCTAGGAGTACAGGGAGTACTCCCGACGAGGGCCGGGTCAGGAAGAACCGCGACGCAAGTCCATGATGGTGATCTCGAATCCTCGGGAATACATCGGCTGTCTTGCGTTGCGTTTTATCGTTTCAGCTCGCGTTACGCCGCCACACATCCGACATTTCATGTAAGAACTATCCTCTTTTCTCCCCCGCCATATTCTGTTTGATCCCTTGTGCTTAATTTTCTAGAGGGTCTCTAGAGGGCGAATTAGCCACCTTTTAGCCAATTCGCGGTACGTCCCTGTCGTTTTCAGGCATGTTTTTCGTCGCAAACATTATGCCGATTCGGTATGGGGTAGTCGTTTACGGCATTAGACGTTGCGACGATGCGTGGGAATAGTTGCGCCTTTTTTCGTCAGCTACAGAGCCGGATGCTCGCTTGCTGCACCTACTCGGGACAGCTCTGACCGGTAACCGATGACTGGATGCTGCTGTGGATCAGCGAATTCAGGCATGTGGGTCTAGAGATGTCCGAGCCACTTGAAAAAAGGTAACGACATGAAGAAGGCAAAGCTGAGCCTGGCCTGGCAGATCCTCATCGGTCTGACACTCGGGATTGCACTGGGTGCGCTACTTAACCATTTCAGTGCAGAGAAGGCCTGGTGGATCAGTAATATCCTTCAGCCTGCGGGCGATATCTTTATCCGCCTGATCAAGATGATCGTCGTGCCGATTGTGGTTGCCTCCCTGGTGGTCGGGATTGCGGGCGTTGGCGATGCCAAGAAGCTGGGCCGTATCGGCCTCAAGACTATCCTGTACTTTGAAGTGGTCACGACGATCGCCATTCTGGTCGGGCTGGTGCTGGCTAATGTGTTCCAGCCAGGTGCCGGCATCGACATGAGTACCCTGGGTACGGTCGATATTTCCAAGTACACCGCGACCACGGCTGAAGTGCAGCATGACCATGCATTCATCGCGACGATTCTCAACCTGATTCCGTCTAATATTTTCGCCGCTGTCGCCCGTGGCGACATGTTGCCGATCATCTTCTTCTCGGTGATGTTCGGTCTGGGTCTGGCCAGCCTTGACGCTGAAGTGCGGGATCCCGTCCTGAAGGTTTTCCAGGGCATCTCGGAAACCATGTTCAAGGTCACTCACATGATCATGAATTATGCCCCCATCGGTGTGTTTGCCTTGATCGCCGTGACCGTTGCCAACTTTGGCTTCACGTCCTTGCTGCCATTGGCCAAGCTGGTGATTCTGGTTTACGTGGCCATCGCGTTCTTCGCTTTCGTGGTGCTTGGGTTGATCGCCCGCCTGTTTGGTTTCTCGGTGATCAAGCTGATGCGCATCTTCAAGGATGAGCTGATCCTGGCTTACTCGACGGCGAGTTCTGAAACAGCGCTGCCGCGCGTGATCAGCAAGATGGAAGCCTATGGCGCACCGAAGGCTATTTGCAGCTTTGTGGTGCCGACCGGTTACTCGTTCAACCTCGATGGTTCGACCTTGTACCAAAGCATCGCGGCGATGTTCATTGCGCAGCTGTACGGCATTGATCTGTCTATCGGTCAGCAGTTGATGCTGGTCCTGACCCTGATGGTGACCTCCAAAGGTATTGCAGGCGTACCTGGCGTTTCCTTCGTGGTGTTGTTGGCGACGCTGGGCAGCGTGGGCATTCCGCTTGAAGGCCTGGCGTTCATTGCCGGTGTCGACCGGATCATGGATATGGCGCGCACTGCGCTGAACGTGATCGGCAACGCACTGGCCGTACTGGTCATCTCCCGTTGGGAAGGTATGTACGACGATGCCAAGGGCGAGCGCTACTGGAACTCCTTGCCGCACTGGCGCAGCAAGGAACCTGTTCCGGGTGCAGAGCCGATTCCGTCGAATAACGCATAAATGCTGGCGGCGGCGCCTGAATCGCGGGCAAGCCCTGCTGCCACAGGTGGGTTGTGGTCTCAAGCTCACGCAAGACCGGTAAGACCGAATTTATTCGGGAAGGCGGTACTCCAGGCAATTTATATGCTGTGGAGGTACTGGCCTCTTCGCGAATGAATTCGCGTTGTGGGAGCCGGGCTTGCCCGCGATAAGAGCAACGCGGTCAAACAGACAGGCTGCGGTGCCTGAATCGCGGGCAAGCTCTGCTCTCACAGGTTTCTTATTGTGCAAACAAACCCCGGCATGCCGGGGTTTGTTGTTTCTGTGACTGGCTCAGGCCTGAGCCATGGCGTCGTTGAGCGACTTTTCCAGCTGCGCTTTGTAGCGCAGGTACAGGATGGTCTGTCCGCGAGCCTCGTCCAGCAGCCCTGATAGGTCCAGGTCGGTGATGTAGCAGCGATAGTGCTCAGGCTCCGTACGTCGCTCAAGGATCTGTCGGGCTACGACGCTGAACAGCTGATCACCATGCTCCAGTTCGGAAAACTCATTGTTGTCGCAGTACAGCGTGACGCTGACCTGGCCGGGCGATGCTTCTTCGACGATCGCCTGCACGTCATAAAACGGCTTGCTCGGTGCGGTCGGCGCACTGCGCGACTCGATACGTCGGGCACGCCCTGCCCCGGACGGCAGCACTTGATAGTAAAGCGTTTCAAGAAATCCCGGTGCGCTGGAGTTGTCCACAGGCAGCATGGCGCTACGGCGATAAACCAGTGAATTGAAGAAGCGCTGCAGCGGCACCAGTAAGCTCAATTCATCGTGATAAGGAACGCGCTGATGCCAGAGCGCGTTGTGCTCATCAAGTGCGTAGAGGTCCGCTTCCGTCTCGTTGACCCGGTAAAACACCTGAATACATTCGGGCTGGCCGTGGGGCAGAATCAGCGCCAGGTCGTGATCACTCAGTGCGTGTGGGTCCAGGTGCAAGGGGCTGTAGCGCGGTAGCTCTTCACCTAAATATTCGAACAGACCCGAAAGGCTGTTGATCACCACGTGGGTCACCGGTTGAGCCGGGACCATTTCCAGCACGTGATACTGCTGTTGCACCTGAATCAGATAGCGATGGTTGAGGCTTGCGGCGTGCAGCAATTGCGCTGTCGCAACCAGCTCTTCAACGCGCTGGGCGATGGCGGGCGCCCGGTTGTGGCAGAAACAGCGCACTCGAACAGCAGGCTGCATCGCCCCCTCAGGTAGATTGCTCAGCAGCTCGCTGAGGCAATCGAGCAGCGCGTGGACGCCGTCATAGCGGCTGACAAGGATTTCATTCCAGCTATTAAGTGTGATCTGGTCCAGGGTCAGAACAAGGTTTTCCCGTACTCCGGCGTAGCTCAATGAGTCTGTACGCTCGGTGGTCATCAGGATGTTCAGGTCCCGGTGATGCCTGAGAGGATCAACGCCGACGTTTACCAGCAACAGAATCTCGCTCGGTACTGCGGGACTCAGCAGACGCTCTTCGCTGACGACCTCCAGCGGCACCGGGATTTGCTGTTGCAGCGCGCCCAGCAGATTGAACAGCTCAAACTCGCTCAGGTCGCTGCTGCCCGGATGCAGCGCAAGCCGTGTGGTGCTGTCGATCACGTTGTTGCGATGGCACCAGGTCAGCAGTTCAAGCAACTCGCGGCTGCGTTTTATCGGCGAGAAGTTAATCCACTCGTGGACACCCAGGCTGCCGTTGTACAGCGCCCATTGGGCTTTGCCCGGTTCGCGCTTGTTAGGCGATTGCACCAGTGTCAGGGTGTCTTCAGCCAGGTCAGGCGCGATACCCGGGTTGATGAATTCAACCTTGCCAGCCTTGCGTTCAAACGCCGCATACAGTCGGCGGCCGAGTACATTCAGGTCCCTGGCGGTTGCCGAGCTGGCCACGTTTTGCTGGCGAGCCAGCTGCGTCAGGAAGCGATAGCTGTAATTGAGTTCGTTGACCAGTGCACGACGCTCGTGGGCGACCTGGCGCACTTTCCATTGGCTGCGACTGTCGAGCAGCAGCAATTGGCGTTCGTCCCAGCCCCATTCCTGAGTCAGGCGTTCGAGCAATTGCCGTTGCCAGCCGGTATTGCGCAGACGCGTCGAGCCCGTCAGTTTTTTATTCACCTTGAGGTACAGGCTACGGCGTACCAGCTCCAGCCGCTCAAGCTCGCCGCGCTCGATCAGGTACTCCTCAATGCGCCGGTACACCACCATGTAGGGGTCAAGTTCATCCAGATCCACGCGGTTGGCAAACACCGCTTTCTTGAAGCGCAGGCTCAGGCAATGAACCTTCGGATGCTCACTGGCGTAAACCTCTGTCAGCAGCAGTTTGAGCACCGATTTGTAGGGCGACTCGATACCTTTGAATAACTGCCATAAACCGGCGCCGAGGAACTCGCCAGGCGGGATAACGGCCATATGACCCAGGTCGAGCACTTCGTCCTCGCGGATAAAGCGCTTCGACAGCAACGTATGGGTGTAATCGGCGTAGCGCTGTTCTTCGTAGCTCGGCACCAGCCACCACATCGGTGTGCGGCCTGCGAGCCAAATGGCGGTGCGGTAGAACTCATCCAGCAGCAAGTAATGTTGGGTCGTGCCGCAATTGTCGGAGCTGAGCTGGGTATCGCGCTCGCCCGCGACGAAGCGTTGCGGGTCAATCAGGAAAAAGTGGGCTTCAGCGCCCTGGCTGTCTGCCCATGCTTCCAGTGCCTGGCATTTCTTGCGCAGCTCGGCGATTTCATCGGGGCTCAGCTCAGAGTCATGGCAGACCCAGACATCCATGTCGCTTTCTTCAGCTTGCGCCAGAGTGCCCAGGCTGCCCATCAGGAACAAACCGTGAATAGGCTGTCGCGCATGGCCGCGCCGCGCTTTATACGAGAAAGACCGGGTCAGGCGCTGGGCTTCAGCCAATGCAAGGCTGGCGGGTTCGTAATGAGAAACGCCTGCGGGCGTGCTGCCGGACACATAGCCGGGCAACAACGGATGATTAACGTGGAAGAACAGCGGCAGCAAATTCAGTACGGTTTGCTGGCGAGTCGACAGACCCTCCATGGCACGCGCAAGCCGCCCGTTGTTCAGGGTCAGGAAACGGCTGCGGAGCTGGGAAAGCACCTTGCGGTCAATGCCTTCATCCAGGTCTGGACGGATTTCGGAGTTACGCGTCATTACAACTCAAACCGGCTGTCGGGCTCGAAAAGGGCAGCATTGAAGTGGTGAGCGAGACGGCGGGCAGGACGGCCTGAAACGTCAGTCTGTTTTTATTCTGGCGCCATTTTTTTATCGGCGCAGTTTTTCATAAATGAAGGGCCCGCTAAACCTTTTTCGGCTCGCGGACCCTCGCGGTGATCAAGCAGCTTGTTTGGCAACGTTGAGGATAGTCAGTAGTGACTGTGCGTGCTCGGCAGCTTCCAGCCCAAGGCTGGTCAGATAACCGCCATCAACCTGTGTGGTCAGGCCTTTTTCGAAGAGTCTTTGTGCGGCTGCTACAGCTGTCGGGGCGGCCACGTGATGGACTTTGAGTCCTTCAAGGGTATTGCCCAGATTGTAGAGTGCGAGGATTTCCAGTTCGGCAACCAGCTCAGGGGTATACGACATAGGTGCTCCAGACTTTTTCTAGTAAGACGCCTTACTGACTGGCGCGGCCCTGGAATCAACGTGTCTGTGCTGCGCTCGTCGGTTCTGGGTGACCGTTAAAGCCTGCTCGGCGTGGTAGCCCCGTCGTTCTAGTGGCAGCGAGGCATTTGCAGTGTAGACCTGGTCTGTGGATTTTGCCGAGCCCGATTTAGCGAGGGTTAGCCACCGGCCGTCAGTTGGCCGGTGCGCATGTCAGCTCATGCCTCTGGGGGCAGCTCAGGCAGGGCACGCAGCGCTGCTTCATACCATTCGGTGTTGAACGCGCGGTCTTCTTCAAGCAGCGCATCGATCTCCACCGCCAGAACATGGGCCATCAACTGCAGGATCTCTTCGCGCTCATAGCCAACCAGGGTCAGCTTGTTGAACGTGGCTTTCGCGGCGGGAGGATTGTCGCTTTCAATCTGATTTTCGATAGCTTGAACCAGGGTTGATTCGGCGAATTCTTCTTCATCGTTGTCGAGGGTGTCGGTCATGGGGTGCATCCTTGAGAATTTTTAGTCGGAGCGCATAAATGTGATGGTTAGCCACGGTTCCTGTGGGAGCGAGGCTTGCCCGCGATGAACGATGACACGGTATTACTTCAAACCGCGGCGTTCCGATCGCGAGCAAGCTCAGCTCCCACACAGGAGAAGTGATTAACGCGCAGCGAGCAACGCCTGGCCGCGAACTACTGCAGCTTTGACTTGCGCCGGAGCGGTGCCACCGATGTGATCGCGGGCGTTGACCGAGCCTTCAAGCGTCAGCACGGCAAACACGTCCTGCTCGATCTGATCGCTGAACTTGCGCAGTTCTTCCAGGCTCATTTCAGCCAGGTCCTTGCCGCTTTCGACGCCGTACTTCACCGCATGGCCGACGATTTCGTGGCAATCACGGAACGGCAGGCCACGACGTACCAGATAGTCCGCAAGGTCAGTCGCAGTGGAGAAACCGCGCAGCGCGGCTTCACGCATGATGGCGTGCTTTGGCTTGATCGCCGGGATCATGTCGGCAAACGCTCGCAGCGAGTCGCGCAGTGTGTCGGCAGCGTCGAACAGCGGTTCCTTGTCTTCCTGATTGTCCTTGTTGTAGGCCAGCGGTTGGCCTTTCATCAAGGTCAGCAGGCCCATCAAGGCGCCGAATACGCGGCCGCTTTTGCCACGGACCAGTTCTGGAACGTCAGGGTTTTTCTTCTGCGGCATGATTGAACTGCCGGTGCAGAAACGGTCTGGCAGATCGATGAACTGGAACTGAGCGCTGGTCCACAGCACCAGCTCTTCCGAGAAGCGCGACAAGTGCATCATCGCGATGCTGGCGGCCGAGCAGAACTCGATGGCGAAGTCACGATCCGAAACGCTGTCCAGCGAGTTGCCGCCGACGACATCGAAGCCCAACAGTTTGCAGGTCAGCTCGCGGTCGATTGGGTAAGTCGTGCCTGCCAACGCTGCGCTGCCCAACGGCATGCGGTTCAGACGCTTGCGGCAGTCGACCAGGCGCTCGTAATCGCGGCTGAGCATTTCAAACCACGCCAGCATATGGTGACCGAATGTTACCGGCTGTGCGGTCTGCAAGTGGGTGAAGCCCGGCATGATGGTTTCGGCTTCACGCTCTGCCTGACCTAGCAGGCCTTGTTGCAGACGGGTGATTTCCGAAAGGATCAGGTCGATTTCATCACGCAGCCACAGGCGTATGTCGGTAGCGACCTGATCGTTACGGCTGCGCCCTGTGTGCAGTTTTTTGCCGGTGATGCCGATGCGGTCGGTCAGACGCGCTTCGATGTTCATGTGCACGTCTTCCAGGTCAACGCGCCACTCGAAGCTGCCCGCTTCGATCTCGGCCTGGATAGTCTTCAGGCCGTCAATAATGGTGTCGCGCTCGGCATCGGTGAGGACGCCGACCTTGGCCAGCATCGTTGCGTGGGCAACCGAGCCCATGATGTCGTGGCGATAAAGGCGTTGGTCGAAGGTGACGGAGGCCGTGAAGCGCGCGACGAAGGCGTCGACGGGTTCACTGAAGCGGCCGCCCCAGGACTGGTTGGTCTTGTCGGTGCTCATGGATTCGCTCGTGATCTGCTGAAGAATGACATGCCCGCGTCTGCTCGCCGGACACACGCGATAATAACAGGTTGGCATTTTTTTATTCGCGGGCAGCTTGCCGCACGGACCGGCAGAGCCGAGACTGGGGTCATGCGAAAAAGCTTACCGAAACACCCCTCGCCGTCAGGGCCAGGCAAAGAATTCTTTCTTCCTGAGTTGTGCCTTCCGCAAGCGCTGTTGGTACTGGTTCTGCTCGCCGAATTATTAGTGCTGGTTCTGGTGCTGGTCGAACCGATGCGCCCGACTTTCGATTGGGTGCGGTTGGCGCTCATGTCGCTTTTTGTGCAATGGATCGTGCTGCTGTCGGCGGCCCTGTTGTGCGGGCTTCGGCCGTGGCTGGCGCGCTTGCCTGCAGGGCGTGCGGGCCTGTTCGGTTGTTTGCTGGTCGTGGCTATCACACTGCTCTGCACCGCGGTCACTGACGTCTGCCAGTTGACCGGCAGGGTGACGTTCGGGGTGATGGTTGAGCGCTATGTGCGCTACGGAGTGATTGCGCTGATCATGTCGGCACTCATGCTTCGCTATTTTTATCTGCAGAGTCAGTGGCGAAAGCAACAGCAAGGCGAGTTGCGCGCCCGTATTGAATCGCTGCAAGCGCGCATCCGTCCGCATTTTCTGTTCAATACCCTTAATAGCATCGCGAGCCTTGTGGCCTCCAACCCGGCGAAGGCCGAACAAGCCGTGCTCGATTTGTCGGACCTTTTTCGCGCAAGCCTTGCCAAACCCGGAAGCCTTGTTACCTGGCGCGATGAGCTGGAGTTGGCGAAACGATATTTATCAATTGAGCAATATCGTCTTGGTGAGCGTCTACAGTTGGACTGGGTGATCAGTGGAATTCCAGACGACCTTCCGATTCCCCAGCTAACCTTGCAGCCATTACTTGAAAACGCTTTGATTTACGGGATTGCACCTCGCGTCGAAGGAGGTGTCGTAAAGGTAGAAGCGGATTATGAAAGGGGAGAGTTCGTATTGTGTGTAAGCAACCCCTATGACGAAGTTGCCAATCGGCAGACTTCCAACGGCACTCAACAGGCCCTGGTAAACATCGGTGCTCGTCTTACGGCACTTTTTGGTCCGCACGCCAGTCTGAGCGTGGAGCGCCGTGACGGTCGTCACTTCACCTGTCTACGCTATCCTTGTGCGAGACTCACGCAGGAAGCCAGAGCTATATGAATGTCCTGATCGTTGATGACGAACCACTGGCCCGCGAACGGCTAAGCCGGATGGTCAGTGAAATTGAGGGTTACCGGGTTTTGGAACCCAGCGCGTCCAATGGCGAAGAAGCCCTGGCGCTGATTGAAAGTCACAAGCCGGATATCGTTTTGCTGGATATCCGCATGCCGGGCCTCGATGGCCTGCAAGTCGCTGCCAGATTGTGCGAGCGGGAAACTCCGCCTGCTGTGGTCTTTTGTACTGCGCACGACGAGTTTGCCCTTGAAGCCTTTCAGGTGAGCGCAGTCGGCTATCTGGTCAAACCAGTGCGGCCTGAACACCTGATTGATGCGTTGAGAAAGGCCGAGCGCCCAAACCGCGTGCAGTTGGCGGCCATGACGCGTCCTGCGGCTGAAAGTGGCAACGGCCCGCGTACACACATCAGTGCGCGGACACGCAAAGGCATCGAGTTGATCCCGTTGGATCACGTGATCTATTTCATCGCCGATCACAAGTACGTCACGTTGCGCCATGAAGGCGGTGAGGTCCTGCTGGATGAGCCTTTGAAGGCGCTGGAAGATGAGTTCGGCGATCGCTTTGTGCGTATCCACCGCAACGCGCTGGTTGCCCGTGAGCGTATCGAACGGCTGCAACGCACGCCTCTGGGGCATTTCCAGTTGTTCCTCAAAGGGCTGAATGGTGACGCACTGATCGTCAGCCGCCGACATGTGGCTGGCGTGCGCAAGATGATGCAGCAGTTGTAGGAGTGAGCTTGCTCGCGATAAGGTCGGAACGACCTTCATGCTATGGCAGGTTTTTTGTTGTCTTGCGCCTGCTTCGCAGTCGATCGCGAGCAAGCTCACTCCTACAGTTCTATAGATCACTGATCTGGATCATCACTGCGACCACACAGCGCTGAGCCAATTTGCCTGAACTGTTATTATCCGTCGCAACTATCATGTACGGATTGATCCATGTCCTCTCGCGAAATTCGCATCGCCACCCGCAAAAGTGCGCTGGCCCTATGGCAGGCCGAATACGTCAAAGCTCGTCTGGAACAGGCTCATCCGGGGTTGCTCGTGACGCTGGTCCCCATGGTCAGTCGGGGCGACAAATTGCTCGACTCTCCACTGTCGAAAATTGGCGGCAAGGGACTTTTCGTCAAAGAACTCGAAACAGCTCTGCTGGAAAATCGCGCGGATATCGCTGTTCACTCCATGAAAGATGTGCCCATGGACTTCCCTCAGGGTCTTGGTCTGTTTTGCATCTGCGAGCGTGAAGACCCCCGCGACGCCTTTGTCTCCAACCACTTCGCCAGCCTTGAGGCACTGCCAGCGGGCAGCGTCGTCGGTACCTCCAGCTTGCGTCGTCAGGCCCAGCTACTGGCGCGTCGCCCTGACCTGAAGATTCATTTCCTGCGCGGCAACGTCAATACCCGTCTGGCCAAGCTCGATGCCGGTGAGTACGACGCAATCATCCTCGCTGCGGCGGGTTTGATTCGCCTGGGTTTTGAAGAGCGTATTACTGCCAGCATCAGCGTTGACGACAGCCTGCCTGCTGGCGGTCAAGGTGCAGTCGGGATCGAATGCCGTAGCGTCGATGCTGAAATCCACGCGTTGCTTGCGCCTTTGCATCACGACGAAACGGCCATCCGGGTGGTTGCCGAACGTTCACTGAATAAGCACCTCAATGGCGGCTGTCAGGTACCCATCGCCTGTTATGCCGTACTTGAGGGCGAGCAAATCTGGCTACGCGGTCTGGTAGGTGATCCTTCGGGTAGTTTGCTGTTGCGTGCTGAGGCACGTGCTCCGCAAGCAGACGCTCAGGCGCTTGGCGTTCAGGTTGCCGATGCCCTGCTCGAACAGGGCGCAGAGGGCATTCTCAAAGCCGTTTATGGCGAGGCCGAACGAGAATGAGCGATTGGCGGCTGTTGCTGACCCGTCCTGCCGAGGAGTCCGCCGCGCTGGCGTTAACGTTGGCCGAGACGGGGATTTTTAGCAGCAGCCTGCCATTGCTCGAAATTGAGCCTCTGCCTGCCAGCGCTGAGCAGCAGTCGCTGGTTCAGAACCTGGACCTCTACAGCGCCGTTATTGTGGTTAGCAAACCCGCCGCGCGTCTGGGCTTGCAGTGGGTCGCGCAATTGTGGCCGCAGACACCTATCCTGCCTTGGTTCACTGTGGGAGCGGGTACCGCGCAGATACTTCAGGACTACGGCCTGGATGTGAGTTGGCCCGAAAATGGTGATGACAGCGAGGCTCTGCTTGATTTATCCCGACTGCAACAATCCATCGCCATACCCGGCTCACGCGTGTTAATCATGCGTGGCGAAGATGGGCGTGAATTGCTCGCCGAGCGTTTACGCAGTCTGGGTGTCAGCGTTGATTATCTGCCGCTGTATAAACGTAACCTGCCATATTATCCGCCTTCGACGCTGACTCAGCTTGTCCAGGCGGAACGCTTGAACGCGGTGGTGGTCAGCAGTGGGCAGGGTTTGGAACACCTGCGCCAGTTAGCGGGCGATGATTGGCCTGAACTGACGCGTTTGACTTTATTCGTGCCGAGCCCGCGCGTTGCAGAAATGGCGCGCGAAGCCGGAGCCCGAACAGTTGTGAATTGCCGTGGCGCAAGCGCTGCGGCTTTGCTGGCGGCGTTACGGGAACAACCCGGACCTGCTCTTCAGGCGTATTGATCGACTGCTGTCTTTTACCGATTACGCCCAAATGCAAAGGATGGATACGTGAGCGAAACAGCCTTGCCCAAAGATGATTCTGAATCTGTGCTGACACCACCGACCCCCGATCCGTTGCGGCCTGAACGTCCGGCTGGACGGAGTAACGGTCTGGTTGTGCTGGCCTTGCTATTTGGCGTGGGTGGCATTGCTGTCGCCGGTTGGGGGATATGGCAACTGCGCGCTGTTCAGGCGAGCCACCAACTGCAACGCACGCAAATGCAGGACATCGCCGCTCAAACCCTGACCTTGCAGACCAGCGAGAAGCAGCTCTCCGAGCGTTTGGCGCAGCTGCCTCCTGCTAATGAGCTGGAAGAGCGTCGTCGTCTGGTTGCGCAGTTGCAAGGTGATCAGCAACGCCTGAGCCAGCGGCTTGAAACTGTGCTCGGTGCGAGCCGCAAGGACTGGCGTCTGGCTGAGGCTGAGCATTTGCTGCGTCTGGCTAGCTTGCGCTTGTCTGCGTTGCAAGACATCAACAGTGCTCAGGCATTGGTGCAGGGCGCGGATGAAATTCTTCGCGAGCAAGATGATCCGGGTTCGTTTGCGGCACGAGATCAATTGGCTAAAAGTCTGGCGTCGTTGCGCAGCATTGATCAGCCCGACCGTACCGGGTTGTTTTTGCAGCTTGCCGCACTGCGTGATCAGGTCGCCCAACTCAATGAGCTGGCTCCTGAATACAAGGATAAGGGCGAGTCGCTGTTGGGCCTCACGAGCGCCAATAGCCAGGACAGCCATCTGGTCCAGTGGTGGAACGAGATATCCCATTACATCCGCATCGATTTCAATGCTGACAAGAACATCCGCCCTTTACTGGCCGGTCAGAGTCTTACGCAGGTTCGCCTGGCGCTGAGCCTCGCTCTGGAGCAGGCGCAGTGGGCGGCTCTTAACGGCCAGCCCGTCGTGTTTGACAAGGCCCTGGCTGAAGCGAAGGAGGTATTGCGTACCAACTTCAATCAGGACGATTCCCAGAGCAAAATGCTCTCCGCCCGGCTGGATGAACTCTCCAAGCAACCGGTTTCGGTGATGACGCCCGATCTTGCGCAAAGCTTGAGTGCGGTTCAGGCCTATCTTGAGCGGCGTCATGCCTCGGCAGATGCACCGGGAACTGCGAATAGCCAACCCGCTGAAACGCGGCAGGGGACGAGTCCATGAAGCGTGCCTATGTGCTGTTGTTCATTGCAATTGCCGCTGCAGCGGCGATTGGTGTGGCGATTGCCGAACATTCCGGTTACGTCCTCATTGCCTATCAAAACTTCCGTTACGAATCGAGCCTGTGGGCCACATTAGGCCTGCTGTTCGTTATTTGGCTGGTGCTCGTGGTGATTCGCCTGCTGGTTCGTCTCGTGACGACCTCGGGTTCAGTTGCCAACCCATGGTCGAGGCGTAACCGCAGTCGCCGTGTGCAACTTGCAATCGAGCAAGGGCAGATGGATCTGGTTGAAGGTCGCTGGGCCAGTGCGCAACGCCATCTGCATCGTGCCGCCGAGGCTGAACCGCAACCGCTTCTGTACTACCTCGGTGCGGCCCGTGCGGCTAACGAGCAAGGTCGTTATGACGAGTGCGACAATCTGCTGGAGCGCGCCCTGGAGCGTCAGCCTCAGGCAGAGCTGGCGATTGCTCTGAGTCATGCCCAGCTGCAACAGGATCGCGGTGACAGCGATGGCGCGTTGGTAACCTTGCAGGCCATGAACGAGCGTCACCCTCATAACGCGCAAATTCTGCGTCAGCTGCAGCGCTTGTACCGTCAACGTGGTGAGTGGTCTGCCTTGATCAAACTCATGCCTGAGTTGCGCAAGGACAAGGTACTGCCACCTCAGGAACTGGCCGAGCTGGAACGACGCGCCTGGGGTGAAAACCTTACCCTTGCCGCGTACCGCGAGCAGGACGACGATGGACGCTCGGCGGGCCTGCCCGGGCTGGACAATGCGTGGAAAGGCCTGACCTCCGCGCAACGTCAGGAGCCGCAATTGGTGCTTGCTTACGCTGAGCAGTTGCGCCGGTTGGGTGCTGACGGTCAGGCTGAAGAAGCTTTGCGTGCTGCGATCAAGCGCGAATACAACAGCCACCTCGCTCGCCTGTACGGACTGGTGCGTGGTGATGATCCGGCGCGTCAGTTGCAGGTTGCAGAGGGATGGCTGAAAAACCATCCAGATGATCCAAGCCTGCTATTGACGCTTGGTCGGCTGTGTCTGCAAAGCAGCTTGTGGGGCAAGGCGCGGGACTATCTGGAAACCAGCCTGCGTCTGCAACGTAATCCGGAAACCTGTGCGGAGCTTGCTCGCCTGCTGGCCCAATTGGGCGAAACAGAGCGCAGCAATCAGCTTTTTCAGGAGGGCTTGAGCTTGCTTGACGAGCGACTTCTGGCGCGACCACTTCCGGCATTGGCAAGCTGAAAGAGCTGGCCGAATAGCTGTCTGCGCTAGTGCACGCAGACAGCTATGTAGGAACAATCCTCCATGTTTGTTTGCTGTAGGCAATTTCCTTCAGGAGATGGTCTGGTGGCTGTCATCCGTTGTCTGCAAAGGCCCACCTAAACAGGGACGTATCCTTACGGCCGCGCCTTGAAAGGGTTGAACGCTTTCTCTACCGTAACTGCCTTCGTCTTACGTTACGGATTTGCCATGCAACTGGCTCACACGCGCTCCCTGTTTTTTCTGGTGTTTATTGCCTGCGCAATGATCATCGGCTGTGTTTTTTATGTGCAGTCTGCGTATGGGCTCTCACCTTGCGTACTGTGCCTGTGGCAGCGGGCAGCTTTCGTTGGCAGCGGCGTTCTGGCGCTGATTGCCACGCTTCATGCGCCGGGCCGGACAGGCTGCCGTGCCTACAGCGCAGTGATTTTGCTGTTGATGCTCGCCGGTGCCGCACTTGCTGGCTTCCAGGTCTGGCTTCAAACAGCAACCGTCGATGACACCATTGAAGTTATTGCTCAAGGTGAATGGCTGCTGGACGCTCTTTCGTTAAATCAATGGATCGACAGGTTGTACAGCGATGCCGCTTTCTGCGCAGAAATCTCCTGGTCACTGTTTGGTATCAGCCTGCCGGAGTGGAGCCTTCTGGCCTTCGTCGGTTTAGCAATGGTCATGCTGTATGCGCTTTTCAGGGCTACTTTCCGCACTTCGACAGCCGAAAGTCGGGCCGAGGATTAAACACTTGTATGAACTTTCTCTCCTGCGTACCTTGATGGCCTAGTCATGCGGGCATAATCTGGCCCGCAAGCGTTATTGGATATATGCATCATCTGTCGCCCATAAAGCCTGTGTCGTCCACAGCGACGAGCTCAAAACCAGGCCTGCGCAGACTGCATGCCCCTGAAGGGAAGAGATCATCATGTTGGAAAGCTGTCAGAACGCGCAGGAACGCTGGGGCGGGGTCAATAAGCTGATTGATCGCTGGCTGCAGGAACGCCTTGAACTGGTTCGCGTCTACGATGCCCTCGGTGATACGCCCGAAGCATTGGCTGCTGATCGTGAAGGCTTGCAGAAATTCTGTGAGGTGCTCGTCGATTATGTTTCGGCCGGGCATTTCGAAATCTACGAGCAGCTCAACAGCGAAGCCAAGGCATTCAACGATGAGCGCGGCCTTGAACTGGCAGACACTATTTACCCGCGACTCAAGGTGATAACCGAGTCAGCGCTTGCGTTCAATGACCGTTGCGACAGAGGTGATTGCTCCGATTGCACCGCCGTTGCTGCGGAGTTCAACACGCTGGGTGGCTTGCTGCATGAACGCTTTGAGTTGGAGGACTGCCTGATTGAGGTGCTCCACAACTCCCACAAGGAAGAAGCGGCGACTACTCAAGCCTGATGACTTCTGCGTGAATGAAAAAGGGGTGCCCATGGGCACCCCTTTTTTTCTGCGGATCGATATGAGGCTTTATTTCCAAGTGATCTGTAGGAGCTCACCGAGGTCACGAGGCCAGCGATGGAGTAGTGTCAGACAAACCGTGATCGCTGGCCTAGTAACCTCGGTGAGTTCCTACAGGCACTGCGTATGTCTTACTGCGACACCCCAACCAGCTCGATTTCAAATACCAGTGGCGTGAACGGGTCAATCAAGTCACCCGCGCCTTCTGCGCCGTACGCTTCTGCCGAGGGGATGACCAAGCGCCATTTGGCACCCACCGGCATGTTTTGCAGGGCTGTAGTCCAGCCACTGATCACGCTGTCGAGACGAAACCACTGTGGTTGTGTGCTTTGATCGAAGACCGTGCCATCGGGCAGGCGGCCGACATAGCGGACCTGCACCCGGCCATCAGCGCTTGGTTTGGCTCCGTGGCCAGCGACCAGTTCGGTCATCAATATGCCGTCTGCCAACTCGGTTACACCAGGCTTGGCCTTTTCAGCCGCCATGAATTTCTGTTCGCTTTCCATGGCCGCTTCGCTCAGCGGTTCGACTGCGCCGGAGGCTTCGGCCTGGGCGACAGCAGCGTCATGCTCGCGAAGAATTTGCTCGATGCGTTCCTTCTTCAATGCCAGAGGCTTGCCTTCGTAAGACTGCTGCAAGCCTTCAATCAGCGCAGGCAAATCAAGATCCGGCACTTCCTGATGCAGGCGTTCGCCCAGGCTTGCGCCAAGGCTGTAAGCGAGGTCGTGTGCCTCGCTGGACGGTGCGGCTTGTACAGCCTGGACCACCGGCAACAAGAGGAACAACGACGTGAACAGGTAGCGCGACATGAATGCTCTCCGGCCTGGGAAGTCAGCGATTATGCCAGTGCAATGGCCTGTACGTGACGGGTGTTTGAAGATGAATTTCGCACTGCGTTGGTGGTGCTTGCAACAGGCATTTTTTCCGCTATGCAACAGCGGGCGTTTCATACTGTCAAGATGCCCTAGCGGCGCTGCTGACAGAGGTCTAGTATGAGCCGCAAATCAGTCAGCCAGGAGGTAAGTCATGTCGGCCAAAAAGAAGCCAGTAAATACTCCGTTGCATTTGCTACAACAGCTGTCGAGCAGCCTGCTCGAACATCTTGAAGACGCCTGCTCCCAAGCGCTGGCTGATGCTGAAAAACTGCTCGCGAAGCTTGAAAAACAACGTGGCAAGGCGCAGGAAAAACTGCACAAGTCGCGTACCAAACTTCAAGACGCCGCGACCGCTGGCAAAGCCAAGGCACAAGGCAAAGCGAAATCTGCCGTGGCTGAGCTGGAAGAATTGCTGGACGCGCTGAAAGAACGTCAGAGCGAAACCCGCGGCTACATTCTGCAACTCAAGCGTGACGCTCAAGAAAGTCTGAAACTGGCTCAAGGCGTTGGCCGAGTCAAGGAAGCTGTCGGCAAGGCACTGACCAGCCGTGCAGCCAAACCAGCTCCTGCCAAATCAACACCTGCCAAAGTTGTCGCTGCAAAAGCAAAAGCACCTGCGGCCAAAACCGCTACTGCAAAAGCGCCTGCGAAAGCTCCGGCCAAGGCTCCAGTCAAAGCGCCCGCTAAAGTTGCCGCAGCCAAACCTGCTGCCAAGGCACCTGTAAAAGCGACGCCAGCCAAGGCCGCGGCAAAACCTGCGAGCAAGCCAGCCGCCAAGCCCGTAGCGAAAGCGCCGGCTAAAGCTGCAGCAACCAAGCCAGCTTCGACGGCTAAAGCGCCGGCCAAAACTGCAGCTGCAAAACCTGCCGCTAAAGCACCGGCTGCTGCTGCAAAACCAGCGAGCAAGCCAGCCGCCAAGCCCGTAGCGAAAGCGCCTGCTAAAACTGCAGCCGCCAAGCCAGCCTCGACGGCTAAGGCTCCGGCTAAAACCGCAGTGGCAAAACCTGCCGCCATGGCACCGGCTGCTGCTGCAAAACCAGCGAGCAAGCCAGCTGCCAAGCCCGTAGCGAAAGCGCCGACTAAAGCTGCACCCGCCAAACCTGCAGCCAAGCCAACGGCTAAACCAGTTGCAGCCAAACCCGCTGCGAAACCGGCAGCTGCCAAGCCTGCCGCGAAGCCTGTAGCTGCCAAGCCAGCCACTGCACCTGCGCCAGCGGCTCCGTCTGCCACTCCGGCACCTGCGCCAGCGCCAGCCGCAACGCCTGCTCCAGCGCCAACCACCGGCACCACGCCAACCAGCGCTTCTTAAGGCTGATTCATCGCGGCGCGCAGCATCTGCAGCGCGTCGCGATTTTGCCCGGCGGCCTCGCCCGCCAGGCAAATCAACCAATCCCCTTGCTCTGCCGTTTGCTGTGCTGACCAACTCCGGGTCTGTGCTTCGAGCCTCGTCAGCAGTTCCCTCTCCGCTTCCAGTTCCAATGCTTTGACTTGCTCACGTAGCAAGCGCAATGGCACATCATGCTGAGCTTCGTTACGCCACGCTGTGCGTATTTCGCGAAGCGGGCGCACTACCTCGTCATGCCACGGGGCCGCCAACTGTCCGATTTCCCTCGCCCGCTTGGCATTGCATGCCACGCCACGTTGCGTAAGCCACACGCCACACAAGAGCAGGCAAACATTGGCGCCGCTGGTTTGCAGGCTCAGGCAGGCTTGCTCTACGCCGGGTCTTGCATAGAAATCCAGGGTGAAACTCCAAAGGTCAGAAGGCATAGTTAGCACCTGTTTGAGACGAAGCTGGTAGACTCCGCCGCCATTATGATTCGACTTCAAAGCCTTACCTTACAGCGTGGCCCGCAACGTCTGCTAGAAGACGCCGAGCTAACCCTGCACGCCGGTCAAAAAGCCGGCCTGATCGGTGCCAATGGCGCCGGTAAATCCAGCCTGTTCGCTTTGCTTCGGGGTGAACTGACCCCCGACGCCGGTGACTGTCTGCTACCCGCCGACTGGCGTATCGCGCACATGCGTCAAGAGGTCGATACTCTTGAACGCATCGCTGTGGACTACGTCCTGGATGGCGACCTGCGTTTGCGCGAAGTGCAGCACTTGCTGGCTGAGGCGGAGGCCGCGCAGGACGGCGCGGCCCAGGCGCGGATGCACTCGGAGCTCGACAGCGCCGATGGTTATACCGCTGACGCTCGGGCTCGCAAGCTGCTGGCCGGTCTTGGCTTTACCAACGAACAGATGGAAAAGCCGGTCGGAGACTTTTCGGGTGGCTGGCGGATGCGTCTGAACCTGGCACAAGCCTTGATGTGCCCTTCGGACCTGCTGTTGCTCGACGAGCCCACCAACCACCTGGATCTCGATGCGATCCTGTGGCTTGAGGACTGGCTGAAAAGCTACCCCGGCACCCTGCTGCTGATCTCTCACGACCGGGATTTTCTCGATGCTGTGGTTGATCATGTGGCTCACGTCGAGCAGCGTAAGATCACGCTTTATCGTGGCGGTTACAGTGCTTTCGAACGCGCCCGCGCCGAACGTATGGCCCAACAACAACAGGCCTACGAGAAGCAGCAGGCGCAGCGCGCGCACATGGAAAAATTCATCACCCGCTTCAAGGCTCAGGCGACCAAGGCCAAGCAGGCCCAGAGCCGTATCAAAGCGCTGGAGCGAATGGAAGAGCTGTCTGCGGCGCATGTGGATTCGCCGTTCGATTTCACCTTCCGCGAGTCGAGCAAGATCTCCAGCCCGCTGCTGGACCTGTCCGACGCTCGCCTGGGTTATGGCGACAGAGCGGTGCTGGAGAAGGTCAAGTTACAACTGACTCCAGGCGCTCGTATTGGCTTGCTCGGGCCGAACGGCGCGGGTAAATCGACCCTGATCAAAAACCTTGCGGGTGAGCTTGAGCCCTTGAGCGGTCGCATGGCTCGGGGTGAGAACACGGTGGTGGGTTACTTTGCCCAGCACCAGTTGGACTCGCTGGATGCCAAGGCTAGCCCGTTGCTGCACCTGCAACGCATCGCACCTACTGAGCGTGAGCAGGCTTTGCGCGATTTTTTGGGTGGTTTCGACTTCCGTGGCGCGCGTCTCGATGAGCCCGTACTGAATTTCTCTGGTGGGGAAAAAGCACGTCTGGCGCTTGCGTTGATCGCCTGGGACAGGCCGAACCTGTTGCTGCTCGACGAACCTACTAACCACCTGGATCTGGAAATGCGTCTGGCGTTGACCATGGCGCTTCAAGAATTCAGCGGTGCGGTATTGGTGGTTTCTCACGATCGGCATCTGCTCAAAAGTACGACCGATGATTTCCTGCTGGTCGCTGACGGCCGTGTTCAGGAGTTCGATGGCGACCTTGAAGATTACGCTCGCTGGCTGGCTGATTACCGGCTGCGCAATGCGCCCGTCAGCAACACACCGGTCAACGTCGACAAGACTGATAAAAAAGCCCAGCGCCAGCAGGCAGCAGCGCTTCGTCAGCAACTGGCTCCGCACAAGAAACTGGCCGACAAGCTTGAGCGCGACCTCGGTACTTTGCATGAGCGGCTTGCCAGGGTTGAAGCCGAGTTGGCCGACAGCGCCAATTACGAGGCCGCCAACAAAGACAAACTGCGCGATCTTTTGGCTGAGCAGGCGAAACTCAAAGTGAGTGAGGCCGAGCTGGAAGAAGCCTGGATGGAAGCTCTGGAATTGCTGGAGTCCATGCAGGCCGAGCTGGAAGCACTCTCGTAAATACGTTGGGGGATTGATGGAATCTTTTGGATCGCTGGTTCCTCCGCACTGGGTGGAGCCGATCTGGCTGGGGTTGCAGATCCTGTTGATTCTGGTCGCCGGTTACATGGCGCAACGGCTGGTCGGGCGTTTTCTGACCCGTCTGGGCGAGCGCTATCCGTTGCCGCCCGAACTGTTGCTGCCGCTGCGCGGTGGCTTGCGCTGGTTCATCATGGGCAGCGCGTTTGTCATTGTGCTGGGGCAGCTCGGTGTTTCCGCCACTGTGCTATGGACCGCGCTCTCGGGCTTTGTCGCCGTTGCCGCTGTGGCGTTCTTCGCCATGTGGAGCGTGCTGTCCAACCTGCTGTGCGCTGTGCTTATTTACACAATTGGCCCGTTTCGCATCGGTGATGTGGTCGAGCTGGTTGATACCCTCGACAAGCCGGGCGTCAAAGGCCGCGTGTTAGAGATCAACCTGATGTTCACCACGTTGATCGAGCCTGCCGAAGCGGGCGGTGCGCTGGTTCAGGTCCCCAACAGCCAGTTTTTCCAGAAGTCGGTACGCCGCTGGCGTGGCACAGATGGCTTCCCGACCATCGCCGTCGATAAAACGCCCGAAAACTGAATTTGTTGAGGTTGTCGACTCGCAGAGCCTAGTCAATTGCCCGAGAAACTACTAGCTTAGCGGGCTATGGTGTTCGCCCGAGGTGTGTGATGTCTTTCGAAACATGGCTGGCTTTCTTTGCCGCGTGCTGGGTAATCAGTCTTTCGCCGGGTGCGGGCGCTATTGCATCGATGTCCAGCGGTTTGCGCTATGGATTCCTGCGAGGGTATTGGGTCGCTCTGGGCCTGCAATTGGCACTGATTGCACAGATTGCAATTGTTGCCGCCGGTCTTGGCGCCGTACTCGCCGCTTCGGACATGGCATTCACGCTGATCAAATGGTTCGGTGTGGCGTATCTGGTCTATCTGGGTATCAAGCAATGGCGTGCGCTGCCCGCCGAGCTGACCGATGACTCGACCATTCGCCCTATCGGCAAGCCAATGGCACTGATCGCCCGGGGTTTTCTGGTCAATATCAGCAATCCCAAGGCGTTGGTGTTCATGCTGGCGATACTGCCGCAGTTCATTGATCCCAACGCACCGTTGCTCGCTCAGTACCTGACGATCATGGCAACCATGGTTGCGGTAGACATGACCGTGATGGCGGGTTACACCGGGCTGGCTTCGCGCGTACTGCGGGCGCTTAAAACCCCAAAACAGCAGCGCCGTATGAACCGCACCTTTGCCGGTTTGTTCGTGGGCGCTGCGGGTTTCCTGGCGACGCTGCACCGAGCGTAATCTTGTGGGAGCCGAGCTTGCTCGCGATAAGAACACTGCGGTCTATCCTGAATTGAGTCCAGTCTTATCGCGAGCAAGCTCTGCTCCCACAAAGTCTGCACAGTGGTCTTAGGGCTACAAATACTCCCCCGCCGCCTCCGGCTGGTACTCCACCGCCAGCAGGGTCAGCTTGAGGGTCTTGCCGCCCGGTGCGGGCCAGTCGATGTGTTGACCGACCTGCAGGCCCAGCAGCGCCGAACCAACCGGGGCGAGGATAGACACCGTGCCCTCGGCGCCGGCATCTTTCGGGTAGACGAGCTTCAGGTGGTAGTCCTTGCCGCTGACTTCTTCGCGGCAATGCACTTTTGAATTCATGGTCACGACGCCAGCAGGTACTTCTTCGTGGCCAACCACCTGTTCGGCGCGGTCCAGCTCGGCTTGCAGAGCTTCGAGGCCGGGGGTCGTTTCCTCAAGGCTCTCGATCAACTGCTCAAGGCGCTGAACGTCCAGCCGGGTCAAAATGATGGAAGGTTGTGTCGACATGTGGGCAGGCTCCTTTTCTGCGCTGCATAAAGCAAAACCCCGCCTGAAGTGGCGGGGTTTTGAAGGCTTCATCGATGAAGCATATCTGGACACTAACACAGCACGGGCATTACACAACCCGACACAGCCATGGTGGGCTGTTATGCGTCGGGAGCCTGATTTGAATCAGCGACTGCCCGGCGTTGGTCCGCGTTCGCGCGAATCTGTCGGCGACGATTATCGTCCGCCGAGCGCCACTCACGGATGTCTTCCACATGGCGGAAGCAACCCAGGCAGACTTTCTGCTCGTCCAGTCGACACAGGCTGATGCAAGGCGAAGGCACCGCCGGGCTGACATTGCTGTACAGCGGCTTTGGCGGGCGAACTGATGCGGTGTTGGCGGTCACGATCAAATCTCGTCGAAATCGAGCTCTGCGCCCGCCTGATCCAGCGTAAGGCGCGCAAGCATTTCGCTCAGCAGCTCATCGCTGGTGTCGCAGCTCCAGCGCTTTTCTTCTTCGTCATAGTCGAAGTGGAAACCACCCGAGCGTGCTGCCAGCCACAGCTGGCGCAGCGGTTCCTGGCGGCTGAAGATCAACTGAGTGCCATTTTCGAACTTGACGGTCAGCACGCCCGCCGAGTTTTCGATGTCCAGGTCCAGGCCACTCTCATCGAAAATATCTTCCAGCGCTTGCTGGGTGGCATCCACCAGGTCGTGAAAACGGGCTTCGGTCAAACTCATGGGGGGAACCTCAAAAAGTGTCGGCTGTTTGCGCAGCGACGCAAGATACGGTCGCTTAAAGGCAAATGCAAAGCATACCCGCCCAACGACCCGTACAGACGCCAATAATCCGCTTTGTTGGCTGCAATTCGGCAGCGTTGCGTCAAAGCCCCGCCGGACGGGAGGACCGCCACGTAGGCAAGCCGATGGGTGGCCGGTATACTCGGGCGCAATTACTGCTTTTACAAAGGATTTCGCCATGAAGCGCCTGATCTCTTCGCTTGCTGCGCTTGTCGCGGTCGCTTGCCTCGTTACTGCCTGTGGCCAGAAAGGCCCGTTGTACCTGCCGGATGACCAGAAGTCTTCCGACGACCAAGCCAAGTCGCAATCGCACAAGCATCTTTAAGGGTATTCCATGGACGCCTTCAACTACCGCGACGGTGAACTGTTCGCGGAAGGTGTAGCGTTGTCTGCCATTGCCGAGCGCTTCGGCACGCCGACCTACGTCTACTCCCGCGCTCACATTGAAGCGCAATATAACGCCTATGCAGATGCACTGAGCGGCATGCCGCATCTGGTCTGCTTTGCTGTAAAAGCCAACTCAAACCTGGGTGTGCTCAACGTTCTGGCGCGTATGGGTTCGGGCTTTGACATCGTGTCCCGTGGCGAACTGGAGCGTGTACTCGCTGCTGGCGGCCAGGCCGACAAGATTGTTTTTTCCGGTGTCGGCAAGACCCGTGATGATATGCGCCGTGCGCTGGAAGTCGGCGTGCACTGCTTCAATGTCGAATCCACTGACGAGCTTGAGCGTCTGCAGATCGTAGCCGCTGAAATGGGCGTGCGTGCGCCTGTCTCG
This sequence comes from Pseudomonas maioricensis, assembly GCF_022790535.1. Lineage (GTDB taxonomy): Bacteria > Pseudomonadota > Gammaproteobacteria > Pseudomonadales > Pseudomonadaceae > Aquipseudomonas > Aquipseudomonas maioricensis. The sequence continues at coordinate 304,601 of NZ_LOHG01000002.1, read as the reverse complement.
CTGCGCGTCAACCCGGACGTCGACGCAGGTACGCACCCGTACATCTCCACAGGCCTCAAAGAAAACAAGTTCGGCATCGCCATCGCAGACGCCGAAGATGTCTACGTGCGCGCTGCGCAGTTGCCGAACCTGGAAGTGGTCGGCGTCGATTGCCACATCGGTTCACAGCTGACCACGCTGGAGCCGTTCATTGACGCTCTGGATCGTCTGCTTGCCCTCGTGGATCGTCTTGGCGATTGCGGCATTCTGCTGCGTCACATCGATCTGGGTGGCGGTCTTGGCGTGCGTTACCGCGATGAGGAGCCACCGCTGGCTTCCGATTACATCACGGCGGTCCGTGAGCGCATGGAAGGTCGTGACCTGTCGCTGGTTTTCGAACCCGGCCGGTTTATCGTCGCCAACGCTGGCGTGCTGCTGACTCAAGTCGAGTACCTCAAGCACACCGAGCACAAGGATTTCGCTATCGTCGACGCGGCGATGAACGACCTGATCCGCCCGGCGCTGTATCAGGCCTGGATGGACGTGACTGCCGTTCGCCCGCGTGACAGCGCCCCTCGCACTTACGATATTGTCGGTCCTATCTGCGAAACCGGTGACTTCCTGGCCAAAGGCCGCGAACTGGCTTTGGCTGAAGGTGATCTGCTGGCTGTGCATTCGGCCGGTGCCTATGGTTTTGTCATGAGCTCGAACTACAACACTCGCGGCCGTACCGCTGAAGTGTTGGTCGACGGCTCGCAGGCTTTCGAAGTACGCCGCCGCGAGACCGTGGCCGAGCTGTTTGCTGGCGAAAGCCTGCTGCCGGAGTAACCCATGCTGCTGCGTTTTACCAAGATGCATGGCCTGGGCAACGACTTCATGGTTTTGGACCTGGTCAGTCAGCACGCCCATATTCTGCCCAAGCACGCCAAACAATGGGGTGATCGGCATACCGGCGTTGGCTTCGATCAGCTGTTGCTGGTCGAAACACCGACCAATCCGGATGTCGATTTCCGTTATCGGATCTTCAACTCTGATGGCTCCGAAGTCGAGCAGTGTGGCAATGGTGCGCGCTGCTTTGCCCGCTTCGTGCTGGACAAGCGTCTGACCGCCAAGCGCCTGATCAAGGTAGAAACCAAAAGCGGAATTATCGAGCTGGAAATCCGCAATGACGGCCAGATCAGCGTCGATATGGGGCCGCCACGGCTGGTCCCGGCGGACATTCCGTTCCAGGCCAGTGAGCAGGCGTTGAGCTACAGCCTTGATGTTGATGGGCAAACGGTTGAGCTGGCTGCGGTCTCCATGGGTAACCCGCATGCGGTGTTGCGTGTGGACGACATCAACAACGCGCCGGTGCATGCGCTGGGTCCGAAGATTGAACACCACCCGCGCTTTCCGGCGCGGGTCAACGTAGGCTTTCTCTACGTCGTTGATCGCCAGCGTGCGCAGTTGCGCGTCTGGGAGCGCGGAGCCGGAGAAACCCAGGCCTGTGGCACCGGTGCGTGTGCGGCAGCGGTCGCGGCGATCAGCCAGGGCTGGATGGATTCGCCACTGCTGATCGATCTGCCGGGCGGTCGATTGTCCATCGAATGGGCTGGTCCTGGTCATCCGGTGCTGATGACCGGTCCTGCGGTCCGCGTATATGAAGGCCAAGTTCGTCTATGAGTGAGCAAAAGCGATGACTGACAAGCCTCAGACTTCAACCGACAAGCCTAGCGAATCGCCGGTCGATAGCGCAGCGCCAAACCTTGAAGCAGAGGCGATCATCGCTTACCTGCTCGACCGTCCCGATTTCTTTGCCGAGCACGACGAATTACTGGTGTCGATGCGCATCCCGCATCAGCGCGGCGATACTGTCTCGTTGGTTGAGCGTCAGCTCAAGCTGCTGCGCGAGCGCAACATCGAGATGCGCCATCGTTTGTCGCAACTGATGGACGTTGCTCGCGATAACGACCGGCTATTCGACAAGACCCGCCGCCTGAACCTCGCGCTGATGGATGCCGCCAGCCTTGAAGAAATCGTGATTGCTGTAGAAGACAGCCTGCGTCAGGACTTCCAGGTGCCCTTCGTCAGTTTGATTCTGTTCAGTGACAATGCTATGCCGGTCGGCCGTTGGGTCAGCAGTGTCGACGCGCAAAAGACCATTGGTGGCCTGATTGGCGACAAGACAGTGTGTGGTGCCCTGCGTGAGCACGAGTTGACCTTTCTGTTCGGCGCCGAGCAAGGCAAGGAAGTTGGCTCCACCGCCGTGGTGACCCTCAACCATCTCGGCCTGCATGGCGTGCTGGCCATCGGCAGTCGCGATCCGCAGCATTACAAGAGTTCGGTGGGCACCCTGTTCCTCAACTACATCGCCGATGTGCTGAGTCGTCTACTGCCGCGCTTCACCCACTCCTTACGCTCGGTTCGCTAATGATGGAGCGACAGCTGGACGCTTACTGCACTCATTTGCGCAGTGAGCGCCAAGTGTCGCCTCACACGCTCGAAGCTTATCGCCGTGACCTCAACAAGGTGTTGGCGTACTGCGAGAAGCAACAGCTGAGCAGTTGGGCCGCGCTGGACATCCAGCATCTGCGCAGCCTGATCGCCCGGCAGCATCAGCAGGGCCAATCCTCGCGCAGCCTGTCGCGCCTGCTCTCGGCGGTGCGCGGGCTTTATCACTACCTTAATCGTGAAGGCATCTGCGAGCACGATCCGGCCAACGGCCTGTCGCCTCCCAAAGGTGAGCGTCGCTTGCCAAAGACACTTGATACCGATCGCGCCCTGCAACTGCTGGATGGCGGTGTTGAAGATGACTTTCTGGCTCATCGCGATCAGGCCATTCTGGAGTTGTTCTATTCTTCAGGGCTGCGGCTGTCCGAGCTGACCAGCTTGAACATGGAGCAGTTGGACCTGAGCGAAGGTCTGGTGCAGGTGCTCGGTAAAGGCAGCAAGACCCGTGTCCTGCCGGTAGGCAAGAAGGCCCGTGAGGCGCTGCACGCGTGGATTGCGCTACGTGCCCTGGCCAACCCTGAAGATGATGCGGTATTCATCAGCCAGCAAGGCAGACGTCTCGGCCCTCGCGCGATTCAGAAACGGGTCAAAGCCGTAGGCGAGCGCGAGTTAGGGCAGAACCTGCACCCGCACATGTTGCGCCACTCGTTTGCGAGCCATCTGCTGGAGTCATCCCAGGACTTGCGCGCTGTGCAGGAGTTGCTTGGGCACGCCGACATCAAGACCACGCAGATTTACACCCACCTGGATTTCCAGCATCTGGCGTCGGTCTACGACAGCGCCCATCCGCGGGCCAAACGTAAAGGTTCTGACCATGATTAAGCTGATCACCTTCGACCTTGATGACACCCTGTGGCATACCGCCCCGGCTATCGTCAGCGCCGAAGCCATACTGCGTGACTGGCTGGCTGCCAACGCGCCAAAGCTTGGCCCGGTCCCGGTGGAGCACTTGTGGGAAATTCGTGCGCGCCTTGTGGACGCTGATCCGACCTTCAAGCACCGCATCAGCGCCTTGCGGCGGCGTGTGCTGTTCCATGCGCTGGAGGATGCCGGTTATGCCTCAGCTGAAGCTCAGGCTCTGGCGGATCAGGCTTTTGAAGTGTTCCTGCATGGCAGGCATCAGGTCGAGATATTCCCGGAGGTCCACCCGACCCTGGAGATTCTTGCCAAGACCTTCACTCTGGGGGTGATTACCAACGGCAATGCCGATGTGCGTCGTCTGGGGCTGGCCGATTATTTCGCCTTCGCGCTGTGTGCTGAAGACCTGGGGATCGGCAAACCCGACCCTGCCCCGTTTCTGGAAGCGCTCAAGCGTGCCAACGTCGATGCGGGTGCGGCAGTGCATATTGGCGATCACCCGGGCGATGACATCGGTGGCGCCCAGCAAGCCGGTATGCGTGCGATCTGGTACAACCCGGCGGGTAAGCTGTGGGAGGCAGACCAACTGCCGGATGCCGAGATCCGCAGCCTGACGCAGTTGCCGGATGTGTTGAGTCGCTGGGTGTAGGTGATGTTGAGGCTTGTGATGACTGTGGGAGCGGTGCTTGCCCGCGATAAGGCTGGACGCGATCTAAAGTGAACCGCGTGCAGCCTTATCGTCGGAATGCCGCCCAGACCAAGCACCGCTCCCACAGTCATCATCAGTCCCACAGGGCCGCGTCAGGCCCGAACCAGCGGAAAATTTTTACCCAAAAAAAAGCCCGCAGCGACAGCGGGCTTTTTTCATCCGGCATCAGACACCCTTAGATAGGGCGGCTACCGTATTTGTTATCAGGCTTCTTGGGCGGATCGGCGACCACATTGGCCTCCACTTCCTGCACCTTGCCACCACGGGCGAGGAACTCTTCCATGGCGCGAGCCAGAGCATCACGCTCTTTGTTTTTGGCTTCTACGCTAGGCAGTTCATCAACCGAGACAGCAGCCTTGGCTTTACCTTTGGTTGGGGTTGCCGAAGCTTCCGCACCGTCATCGGCTTCAGCGCCATCTTCTTCGGGAGCAGCTGCAAGCTCCTCACCGTCCTCTTCACCTTCCAGATCATCAACCAGATCGTCGTTGTCGTCGTCGCTCATGTTCTACCTCATGACTTGCGAAAGCAGATTAGTTATAGCCCAGCTGCGTACGTTTTCGAATGCTGCCGGAAAAAATTCAACATCCGCTGCAAAACAGCGGTTAGGCCTGTTCACCTTGAAGGGTGGCGAGGACGTTGCGAGCACCGCCAGCATCACGGTGCTCACCCAGATAAACACCTTGCCAGGTGCCCAGCGCCAATCGACCTGCCGAGACCGGCAAAACCAACTGGCAGCCTAGCAAACTGGCCTTGAAATGCGCCGGCAGATCGTCAGGGCCTTCGTCTTCATGTTCAAAGCCGTGGGTGCCTTGTGGCACCAGACGGTTGAAAAAGCGCTCGAAGTCACGACGCACAGCCGGGTCGGCGTTCTCGTTGATGGTCAACGAAGCCGAGGTATGCTGCAGCCACAAATGCAGCAACCCGACTCGACACTCTCGCAGCTCGGGCAAGCCTGCAAGAATTTCATCGGTTACCAGATGAAACCCGCGTGGCCTTGCCCGCAGGGTAATTCTGGTTTGTTGCCACATACAGTTCTCCGCATATTCGGCGCGCATTCTAACGCGCTGGAAGAAAAAGCAAAGCGCGCAATAATCCGTCTTTTGTGTAAGCCATCAACGCTTGCTCGCCGACATGGCGGGTATCTCTGCAAACTGTCAGGAATGCCCCTTGTAATGCTGCTCTTGTATCGGTTGAGCAGTTTTCGCCGGGCAATGTATCGACAAACTCCAGACAAAAAAATGCCCGGTAAACCGGGCATTTTTTTACAGTGGCTTACAAGTTGTAGCCACGCTCGTTGTGTTGCGCAAGGTCGAGGCCGACAGCTTCTTCCTCTTCGGTGACACGCAGGCCCATGACCGCGTCCAGCACCTTGAGGATGATGAAGGTCACGATCGCTGTGTAAACGACGGTGAACGCCACGCCTTTGAACTGAATCCAGACTTGAGCTGCGATGTCAGTCACAGTGCCGAAGCCGCCCAGAGCAGGGGCTGCGAACACGCCGGTCAGGATTGCGCCGACGATGCCGCCGATGCCGTGAACGCCGAAAGCATCCAGGGAGTCGTCGTAGCCCAGCTTGCGCTTGAGGCTGGTGGCGCAGAAGAAGCAGATCACGCCTGCAGCCAGACCGATGATCAGAGCACCCATCGGGCCTACAGTGCCAGCGGCCGGAGTGATTGCAACCAGACCGGCAACAACACCCGAAGCGATACCCAGTGCGCTTGGCTTACCGTGGGTCAGCCACTCGGCGAACATCCAGCTCAGTGCGGCAGCGGCGGTAGCGATCTGAGTAACCAGCATCGCCATGCCTGCGGTGCCGTTGGCAGCCGCGGCGGAACCGGCGTTGAAACCGAACCAGCCAATCCAGAGCATTGCTGCGCCGACCAGGGTGTAACCCAGGTTGTGCGGTGCCATTGGAGTAGTAGGGAAGCCTTTACGCTTGCCAAGTACCAGGCACGCTACCAGACCGGCTACACCTGCGTTGATGTGAACAACGGTGCCGCCTGCGAAGTCCAGAACGCCCCAGTCCCACATCAGGCCGCCGACGCCGCCCCAGACCATGTGCGCGATTGGCGCGTAGACCAGGGTGAACCAGATAGCCATGAAGATCAGCATTGCGGAGAACTTCATGCGTTCTGCGAAAGCGCCGACGATCAGGGCTGGGGTGATGATGGCGAAGGTCATCTGGAAGGTGATGAACACCGCTTCAGGGAACAGAGCCGCAGCGCCAGTGATGCTGGCTGGCGTGACGCCTGCCAGGAACGCTTTGCCCATGCCGCCGAAGAACGAGTTGAAGTTGACGACGCCTTCTTCCATACCGGTGGTATCGAACGCAATGCTGTAGCCGTAGACGACCCACAAGATGCTGATCAAACCAGTGATAGCGAAGCACTGCATCATCACAGAAAGAATGTTTTTAGAACGGACCATACCGCCGTAGAACAGCGCGAGGCCGGGAATGGTCATGAACAGCACCAAGGCTGTTGCAGTCAGCATCCAGGCGGTGTCGCCTGAGTTGAGGACTGGGGCTGCCACTTCGTCTGCCGCCATGGCCAAGCCAGGGGTTACGAGGGACAACAGGGCTCCTAGCCCTGCGAATTGACGCAGAGTCATATTGTTTTCTCCTGGGGCGTTGGGTTGGCGGCTTAGATTGCGTCGGTATCGGTTTCGCCGGTACGGATGCGAATAGCCTGTTCCAGATTCACTACAAAGATCTTGCCGTCACCAATCTTGCCGGTGTTGGCGGCTTTGGTTATCGCCTCGATAACGCGATCCAGATCCTTATCGTCAATGGCAACATCGATCTTCACCTTGGGAAGGAAGTCGACTACGTATTCCGCACCGCGATACAACTCGGTGTGGCCTTTCTGACGTCCGAAGCCTTTGACTTCAGTAACGGTGATGCCCTGCACGCCGATTTCGGACAGCGACTCGCGCACGTCGTCCAATTTGAACGGCTTGATGATGGCAGTGACTAGCTTCATGAAACTTTCTCCCGAATTGGTGGACTTGCCCCAGGAAAACAAACCCGACTCAAGTCTAAGCGCAGTGCCTGGCTTTGTAACGCATCGGTCGCCTGAAGGAGGTCCGACCAACCCCAGAAAACCGCTTTTGACGAAACATTCCCCGCTCCGCCTGCCGCACTGTAATCGTCAACGCGACTGCATCAGTGCATGGGTCATCAGCGACTAAGCAGAAAGCTTGCCATCTCCTGATTTTTCATTGAATACAGGCTCTTGATCCCTGTTTCAGGCACCGGGACCGCCCCGCGAGGCGTGTCGGCGCACAACTAAAGTGCGTTCGTGCACGCGCTGGTGCGCCATTATCGTGCGCCCGCCGTCGCTAGAAATGACTATAGACGCTCCGTGCTACACTGCCGCCCATCTGAAACCGGAGGTAGACATGCTCGCGCCCAAAGCTTTTCTCGATGCCCTGAGCGGGCACGCCTCGCGCTTGTTCAATGGCGAAACGCCGATCCCGCGTAACGAATTCGAAACCCAGTTCAAGGCCCTTCTGCAAAGCGGCTTCAGCAAACTGGATCTGGTCAGCCGTGAGGAGTTCGACAGCCAGATGGCCGTCCTCGCCCGCACTCGTGCCCGCCTTGAAGCACTGGAGGCGAAAGTTGCAGAGATGGAAGCGAAGCTGAACCCGCCTGTGGGTGAGTAGTTAAGGGGCTGGGTAACCTCGGTAGGAGCGAATTCATTCGCGAAAGGGCCAGTCCATTCACAGCATTTTCGTCGTCAGGAATGGAGCCTTCGCGGATAAATCCGCTCCCACAGGGACGAGGTGTATCTGCTACTGCGAGTCCCCGAAACGGTGCATGCCTCGCGAACTGGAACTCATCGAGCTATCAGCAACCTCTCCAGCTGTTTCGTATACGGCGAAAGGTCACCGATGGTGCGGGCGACCCATTCGGGGTCGTAATAGGTGTCCAGATAGCGCTCGCCGCTGTCGCACATCAGCGTCACCACCGACCCCTTCAAGCCTTGCTCCTGCATTTGCAGCGCTACGGTCAGTGCGCCCCAGACGTTGGTCCCTGTGGAACCGCCCGGCTTTTTCCCTAGACGTTTTTCCAGCCAGCCGAGGGTGGCGATGCTCGCTGCATCTGGAACCTGCAGCATGTCGTCAATGACTCCCGGCAAAAACGAAGCCTCTACCCGGGGTCGCCCAATGCCCTCGATACGGCTGCCCTTCAGGCTGGTCAGGTTTTTATCACCGCTGCGGTAGCTGTCGTAGAACACCGAGTTCTCCGGGTCCACGACGATCAACTTCGTGTCATGGCCTTTGTAGCGAATAAAACGGCCGATGGTTGCTGAAGTCCCGCCGGTGCCCGCGCTCATCACAATCGCTGTCGGGATAGGGTGCTCCTCGCCACTCAGTTGATCGAAAATACTGTCAGCGATGTTGTTATTGCCCCGCCAGTCCGTCGCCCGTTCTGCGTAGGTGAACTGATCCATGTAATGACCATTGTCGAGCCGAGCCAGGCGTTCCGCCTCCGGGTACATGTCGCAGGATTGCTCCACGAAGTGGCAGCGCCCGCCGAGCAGCTCAACCTGCTGAATTTTCCTGCTCGCGGTATGGCGCGGCATGACCGCCGTGAACGGCAATCCCAGCAGTTTTGCGAAGTAAGCCTCCGATACCGCCGTACTGCCGGAAGATGCTTCCACCACATGCGTGCCCTGGCAAATGTTGCCGCTGCAGATCGCGTGAAGAAACAACGAGCGCGCCAGACGATGTTTCAGGCTGCCGCTGGGGTGAGTGCTTTCGTCTTTGATATAGATATCGATGTTGTTCAACGCCGGAACATCCAGCTTGAGCATGTGCGTATCCGCAGAGCGCTGCTGATCGCAGGCAAGGGTTTTGATCGCGGTACGAATCCAGTCATTCATCACTTCTGCGCCTCGGCAAAAACACATCTATTCTCGAGGGCAAATGTTACTGATCGCTCAGAAAATTAATTTCCTTTCGTTCTACGCAGATAGCTAATCTATAGAAAAATATTCTCCATATGGACTGGTTTGAAAAATGGACAGTTTTGATCGTCACATTCTCAGCATTTTGCAGCGCGATGCTTCCACTGTGCTCAAGGATCTGGCTGAGGCCGTCAACCTCTCGACAACTCCCTGCTGGAAACGAGTCAAAAAGCTCGAAGAGGCCGGGTACATCAAATCCAGAGTCGCGCTCCTGGACCCAGAAAAACTGGGGCTGGGATTGTCGGTTTTCGTTCAGCTCAAGACCCAGCGCCACGACACCCAGTGGCTTGAGCAATTTGCCCAAACCGTCATGCAGTACGAAGAGGTCATGGAGTTTTATCGGATGGCAGGCGAATGGGACTACATGCTGCGGCTGGTGGTCAGCGACATGGCTGCCTACGACCGCTTTTATAAAAAGCTGATCAGCAGCACTGAAGGACTTTCGACCATTACCTCCAGCTTCGCCATGGAGCAGCTGAAATACACCACGGCGCTGCCGTTGCCTCGCGGCTGAGCCTGTTCGCTGAATAGTGAACAGGCTGATCGTGCCTCAACGACAGTTAGAAGTTGTAGCTGACCGTGGCGCTGACATTACGCTCTTCGCCCAGATAGCAGTAGCTCAGGCTTGCACAGGAGGCGACGTAGGACTCGTTGGTCAGGTTGTTTGCGTTCACGCGCACGTCCACGCCTTTGAGCCCGACTTTGCTCAGGTCGTAGCCGACCGAGGCATCGAACAGGGTGTATGACGGCACCTTCATGGTGTTCTCTGCATCTGCCCAGCTATAGCCGACGTAGCGAACCCCAGCACCCAGGCGCAATCCATCCAGCGCGCCGCTGTTGAACGCGTAATCCCCCCAGAGCGATGCCATGTGCTTGGGCGCTTGTGTCGGTGAGTTGCCTTTGTTTTCGATAATGTTGGTGGCTGTGCTCAACGTGCTGATCATTGATTTGGAGTATTCAATGTCAGTCAGGGTGTAGCTGCCCAACACTTTGAAGTTAGCGGTTAGCTGCATATGCCCCTCAAGCTCCAGACCCTGCGAGCGCACTGCGCCAATAGGGCGGTAGAAGTTCTCCTGAGGGAGCTTGGAGGCAAGGTTCTCCTGATCAATACGGAAAACCGAAGCGGTGAACAGGTTGTCCGTTCCGGGCGGTTGATACTTGATGCCCGCTTCCCATTGGGTGCCATCGGTCGGCGCCAGCGGGTTACCCTCGCTGTCTGCATACGAGTTCGGATTAAACGACTCGGAATAGCTCAGGTAGGGCGCAATTCCGTTATCGAACAGATACAACACGCCAGCTCGACCGGTGAGTTTGGTGCGCTTGTCACTGACTTCGGTACCTTCTGGACGCCCGACTTCTGCTATCCGGTTTTCCTCGGAGGTCTCTACCCAGTCCTGACGCAGGCCCAGAGAGAAGCGCCACTTGTCCAGTTCGATCAAGTCCTGTGCATAAACGCCGGTTTGCTCCAGGCGGCGCTCGTAACTGGTGGGGCTGAAGTAGCTGATCGCTGAGTTGCCATAGACCGGGTCGAACCCATTGAGCGATGCGACTGAACCGCTGGTCCAGTCCACCATGGTTTTGCGCCGCTGGTAGTCAACACCCAATAGCGTCGTGTGCTTGGCCGAACCAGTGAAGAACTCCGCCTGCAGCATGTTATCGACGATAAACGCGTGCAGGCGTTCGTCGCCGCCGGAGTAGTAGCGCGTCAGTTCGTTACTGGTGGGCGTCGTCCAGTCGTAGGCGTAAATCTGATCGTTCTTCACCTTCGAGTCCAGGTAGCGGAAGTTCTGTCTGGCGGTAAAGACATCGTTGAAGCGGTGCTCGAACTGGTACCCAAAGGACTGTTGGTCGCGGCTGTATCCATCCACGCCCGGCTCGCCGTCGAAGAAGTGCTCGGAAAAACGCTGCCCGTTGCGTTGATGCAAACTGCCGCTGGCTGGCACGCCACCGTGATAGCCGCCTTCAGGATCGTGTTGCAGATAGGCCTGAAGGGTCAGCGATGTGTCCTCACTGAAGTCGATGCTGACGGTAGGAGCCAGCGCATAGCGTTTCTCCTCGACGTGATCGAACTGGGTATCTGACTTATCCACAAGCCCGGTCAGACGATAGGCGATTCGCTTGTCTTCATCCACAGGCCCGCTGAAATCAAACCCCACGCCGCGCTGGCCTTGGGTACCCACCGTGGCCTGAACCTGATGGTACGGCTCATACAGGGGTTTTTTACTGGTCAACGCCACCAGGCCGCCCGGCGAACTGCGCCCGTAAAGGACCGATGACGGGCCTTTGAGGATGTCGACCCGCTCCAGAAAGTACGGATCAACCTGCATGGTGCTGTAGGTGCCGCTATCGCCCATGGACTTGAGGCCGTCCAGGTAAATGTTATCCACAGACCCGTCGTTGAAACCACGCATGGCAACGTAGTCGTAGCGGTGAGTTGCACCGTAGGGGTTGGTCAGCACGCCCGGTGTATAACGCATGGCCTGCGACACGGTTTGTGAGCCTTGATCATCCATTTGCTGGCGGGTGACGACCGAGACTGACTGCGAGGTTTCCAGCAAGGACGTACTGGTTTTAGTCGCGATCTGGCTATGAGTAGCGTTATAGCCTTCCATGCTGCCCAGAGCATTACCCAGAGCAAAGCCTCGAATGTCTGTGCTGGGTAAGGCCAGCGCTTCACCCGTCGTTTCGCGCAGCACATAACTGCTGCCATCCTGAGTGACAGCTTGCAGGTTGTTATTACCGAGCAACACGCTCAAGGCCTGATCCGGGGCATAGCTGCCTTGCAAACCTGGCGACTGCTTGCCGGCTGTTTGCGCTGGCGTGGCGGCCAATGTGATACCCGCTTGCCGGGCAAACTGGTTCAGCGCTTCGCCCAATGACCCTGCTGCAATGGAATAGCTACGCATGGCGCCTGCTGGTGCCGCGCCGTCCTGAGCCTGAACTGCGAAAGGCAGCGTAGTGGCGCCCAAGGCCAGGCAAATCAATGCCGCGCGAACAGCCGTGGTGAGGTGTGTTGCGCAAGCATCAACGGCGACGTTTTGCGGGTTCGATTGCGATTTACCTTGAGGCCGGGTCATGGGCGATTCCGTGAAGGTCAGTTAAGAGAACGGTGGTGCTGTCCTCTAAGCCGGACCTGCAGGCAAAACCCGCCAAAAAAATTCGAGACATCAGGCCTGGCGCTGCAGCGTGACCCACCAGCGCGTGCGATACCGCAGTTGCACAGGCAGGGTCTGGGTAATGACCGAGAGCAGTTTGTCGGTGTCTTCCAGTCGGAAAACACCAGAAAGGCGCAGGTCGGCGACGTCGTCAGCGCAACCGAGATGACCGTGACGATAGGTCCCTACCTCGGTGAGCAAGTCTCTGAGACGCATGTTGCGGGTCACGATCAGGCCTTCGCTCCACGCCCCGGCATCCATGTTGAGCTCGGGCAACTGAACCGCTTCGCGAGACGACACCAGGTAATGTTGCCCGGCGCCGACAGTAATGGGGGATGCGACCGGGGAGCGGATGATCGATTGGCCCTCTAGTACGCTGATGCGAGTCTGGTCTTGATACTGCCTGACGACGAAGCGTCCATGCAGACCCTCGAACAACCCGTGGCGGCTCTGGACGAGCAGCGGCCTGCGAGTTGGACTTTTCACGTCGGCACCACATCCCAGCAGAATCTCGCCTCTATCAAGAGTGATCAGGCGGCGTTCGGCGTTGAAGTCCTGATCCACTGCACTGTCTGTGTTCAGTTGCAGGCTGGAGCCATCCAGCAGTTGATATCGTCCACGTTGACCCACGTGGGTAGCGAAATCTGCGCTCCATTGCGGCCAAGGCATGACTTCGCGCGACAGCCAGGCACTGGAACCCACCACGACCAGACCGGACAGCAGCTTCAGCGCTTGTCTGCGCCCCAGGCGCTGAGCGCTGTTTTCCAGTGCTTCCAGTGCTGCGCCCGGCGCGGGCAGATTCTGAAAGCGGCTGTTGAGTTCGCCGTTCAAGGCCTGGATACGCTGCCAGGCGCATTCGTGGTCCGCATGCGCAACGCGCCACTGCTCACATTGCTCGCGCAGTCGAGGGTCATGTCCCTGGCTGTTCAGGCGCACTGACCATTGAATCGCCTGTTTTACGATCTGCGGCGAAGGCTCTTGCGATCGCGCATGAACAGAGGCACCGCTCACGCTGAATACCGCAACAGATAGCAGTGATAAAGCGCGTCGGCGACATAGCGTTCTACCGAGCGCAACGACACGCCCATTCGTTCGGCAATCTGCTTGTAAGGCAGGCCTTCACACTGAGCCAGCAGAAACGCCTGACGGACCTTGGGTTTCAAGCCATCGAGCATTTTCGCAATGCTCTCCAGCAACTCGAAAACCAATTCCCGAGACTCGGGCGAAGGGGACTCGTTGCTAGGCATATGTGCGAGGGCTTCCAGGTAAGCGCGCTCCAACTCTTCGCGTCGCCAATGGTCAATGACGATCCCTTTGGCGACCGTGCGCAGAAACGCCCGCGGGGCTTTCAGCTCCAGCATTTCATGACGATTGAGCAGCCTGACGAATGTGTCCTGCGCCAGATCGGCGGCATCGGCTGCATTGCCCAGCTTGCTGCGCAGCCAGGTATTCAGCCAACCGTGATGATCGATGTAGAGCGTGCGCAATGTGGCGTGATGAGAGGGCATCGCGGCGCGCCATCCCAGCGCGGTGTAAATGATAATGAGTCGCATTGTGTTAAAGCGCTGCACAATTTGCAACTGCTTAGGGATGAAACGCCCGCCGCGTGTGCCTTATGTCCTCAGGTATTGCAGGACGGTTTCGATGCTGGCCAGTGATGGTGCGGACATCAACTGCCCGGTTGGGCACCACGGATAACTGACCTGTTGCAACCAATCCATCACCGGCTCCAGCTCCACTGCCGGGCAGACTAGCATCTGCTCGATGGTGATAGTCAGATGCGTGGTTAATCCGGAATCGAACTGCCAGTCATATCGCCCGCAACCAAAACGTAGGTCCCCGGTGGCCTTGTCCGACATCCCCACCAGCCACTTGCAGTGGTACTCGCTAGCTCCGTCGGCTGGCGGCTCACCCATGCAGAAGGTGTAGACGTTTTCATAGCTCTGCCCGAAACGCCGGACCAGCACCTCCGCGATGCCGTCACGCCCCTCAACCTTGGGCGGGAAAGAAATGCTCCCTGTGTGGACAACCATCTCCAGCGTGGCGTCGCTTGCGAACGCCTGGCGTAGCAAGTGCGGGCGATTGCCGTCTTTGGCGAGAATGTAGTGTTTGATGGCTTGGGCTGGGGTTGGCATCTCTGATCGTCTTTTTGTGAGTGGTGCGTAGACGTCACACTTTATTGAATTTATAGGCTAGTTGCCCACTGCCGCCAATTGGATAGGGTGTCAGGAAACCTGTCATGAGTTTTCAGCCAATTGGACAAGGCAGGATCAATCCACTGCACGACTTCTGATACGTCGTGATGGAGTTGAAGAAGTGGTTGCCACAGCAAAGGTTCATGGTGAAAGCACCTGTTACGTAAACTGCGTCCATGATTTAAGCGTGCACGTATCAATTCTGGCCGCTTAGCCGCTTTCGGACAGTAATAAAACACTTTCATTAGTGGTTTGGAGAGCTTGTTGATGCTAGCTCTGTTGAACATCGCGGTCCAAAAGCCGAAGCTGAGTTCCGAAACGACATTATCGGGGGTTTTAGCAAGATATCTCTGAGTCAAGTTGACTTCAGCCTCTCTGACCTTATGGTAAAGCCTCTCCAACGCTACATCTCCGCAATCTGCCCAGGCTCCGTACCAATCATCCCGCCCGTAATGAATAGCCATCTCTTTTTGAATCCCATTACGCAGGGACACTTCAAGTACGTGAAATACAGATACCAGCGACTCAGCAATCCTCATGTTGTGCAGATAGGCTTCAGCTGCTCTAGACTCAACACCTCTATGGCCCTGCAGATATCTCGACATCCGTGGCGCTGATAGCTTTGATTCCAGCGTCTTCCATATCATTTTGAGGGAGAGGTCCTTGTGGTTGCAGGGCAAACGTTGATGAGCAGGTTGGTCATGTTATCCCCTGATAGACGCGACAAGTACTCAGCCGTTTCCTCCCGTCGTGCGGGAAATTTCAGCTACTGACGCCCGCCAAATCAACTTGAATGAGGCTCCCGTCTTAGCGTTTGACTGAACCATGATTGTTGAATATATTCACCTCGCTGCCCTGATCACTCCACTCCCGGGATTCTGAAACGGTGATGAGTCCAGGTTAAGTACGGCCCCGCTCTGCGGGGCCTACTCGTTTCTGGGGGGGCTCTGGCTTCCGTCTGCCCTGCAAGTGCCATAGCGCTTGGTGAATGTCATTAACACCCCGCAACCATTCATTCCTTCAAAGCTCGGCCCGATGTCGCAGGATGCGAGGATCGCTTTTTCAAGGAAGAATCATGTCTCTGGCCATTGTTCATAGTCGTGCCCAAGTGGGCGTTGAGGCACCTGCTGTGACGGTCGAAGCGCACCTCGCCAACGGACTGCCTGCGCTGACGCTGGTGGGTTTGCCGGAAGGCGCGGTGCGCGAAAGCAAGGATCGGGTGCGCAGTGCGATTATTAATTCCGGGCTGAAGTTTCCGGATCGGCGTATCACGCTCAACCTCGCTCCGGCGGATCTGCCCAAGGACGGTGGCCGGTTCGATCTGGCCATTGCTCTGGGTTTGCTGGCTGCCAGCGGTCAGGTGCCATTGGTGGCGTTGCAGGATGTCGAATGCCTTGGCGAGCTAGCCCTATCGGGTGCGATTCGTCCGATTCAGGGTGTGCTGCCAGCTGCGTTGGCGGCTCGCGCTGCTCAGCGGACGCTGATCATTCCGGCAGTGAATGCCGAAGAGGCGTGTCTGGCGTCGGGCTTGCGGGTGATCGCGGTCAATCATCTGTTGGAGCTGGTGGCGCATTTCAACGGGCAGACGCCCATCACGCCGTACCAGTCCAGCGGGCTTTTGCATCAGCCCAAGCCTTACCCGGACCTTAGCGAAGTCCAAGGCCAGACTGCTGCGAAACGGGCGCTGATCATTGCCGCTGCTGGCGCGCACAATCTACTTTTTAGCGGCCCACCCGGCACCGGCAAAACCCTGCTCGCCAGCCGCTTGCCGGGTTTGCTGCCGCCGCTGGATGAGTACGAAGCGCTGGAGGTGGCGGCCATTCAGTCGGTGGCCAGCCAGATCCCGCTTACCTGTTGGCCGCAGCGACCGTTTCGACAACCCCATCACTCAGCATCCGGCCCGGCACTGGTCGGCGGTGGCAGTCGGCCGCAGCCCGGTGAAATCACCCTCGCCCATCACGGCGTTTTGTTTCTGGATGAGTTGCCGGAGTTTGATCGGCGCGTGTTGGAGGTGCTTCGCGAGCCGCTGGAATCGGGCCATATCGTGATCTCCCGAGCGCGGGATCGGGTGCGGTTTCCGGCGCGGTTTCAGTTGGTGGCCGCCATGAATCCCTGCCCTTGTGGATATCTTGGCGAGCCCACCGGGAGGTGCCGTTGTTCGACAGAGCAGATCCAGCGTTATCGCAACAAGCTGTCGGGACCTTTGCTGGATCGGATCGACCTGCACCTGACCGTCGCCCGAGAAACCACAGCACTCAATCCTGCCGTGCAAAGCGGTGAAACCACTGCCAGCGCTGCGGCCGTGGTTGCCAAAGCAAGGGATCGCCAGAACCGACGTCAGGGATGTGCCAACGCGTTTCTGGATATGCCTGGGCTCCGCAAGCATTGCGGGTTAACCCGTGAGGACGAAGCCTGGCTTGAAACGGCCTGTGAGCGATTGACCTTGTCGCTGCGCTCGGCGCATCGGTTGCTCAAAGTGGCAAGAACGCTGGCTGATCTGGAGCAGGTGGATGCGATTAATCGCAGTCATGTGGCGGAGGCGTTGCAGTATCGACCGGCGAGTGGTTGATCAGCAGGATGGCGCCGCGAGTTTGGATAGTGTGATGTCGTGGGACCGGCTTTAGCCGGGAAGGCGGTAGTTCGGCAGATAAAGATTCAGCGTCTGCCCCGGCCTCTTCCCGGCTAAAGCCAGTCCCACAGGAGATTTACGTCGCACATCAGGCTTTGGGCAAGGCATAAGTTTTCCACAGGGTCGGCTTCCTACAGCGTCAGCGGAGTTATCCACAGGTCAACAGTGCCTTGCGCCGACAGCCGTGTGCGCTTCACCGGATTACCCTCCTTCCCGGCTGAATATTCAGCTACTGGATTTGGCGATCTGGATAAGGAGCAGTACTGCTAACCATATGAAGCGTGCATATTGGTGCATGTGCTTTGCTATGGCTGCTGTATGCGGGAGATCTTCGGGTCTGCCGGTCGCTCCTTACCGGTTCGCCAACCCGCATGCAGCTGCCACCCTATCGTTTGGCGACGAGAAACGGCGGCTCCAACCAAGGAGAAGCACTTTTGAATACATGCACTAACCCACCCCACACCCCCATGCTCTTCATCCGCCAGAAAAAACACATGCACGCCATTTGCCTCGAAGGCCAGGTCTGGTTCTGCGCGCGCGATCTGGGCTATCTGATGGGGATTTTTCTGGATGAGCACCGCGCCCGCAAACTGGCGCCCGACCAGCGTAAAACCGTTTTGCTGGAGCGCTATGGGGTGACGCAGGAAGCGCTGATGATCAGCGAATCCGGGACCTACGCTCTGCTGCTCTACCAGCACGGCGCTCACAACGGGCCGCTGCGTGAATGGCTTGAGCATCACGTGGTGCAAACCCTGCGCGACCGTGATCAAGTGCCGACAGCGCAACGCCCGGTGCTGGGTTTGATGCATTGGCCCAACATGACGCTGAGTCTGCTGAACTGGCAGAACGAATCGTGGATTCGCGTGCGCGATATGCCGGAAATATTGCTGGAACGTTCGCGGCAGAGCGCCGGGAAGACCGCTTCCTGGTGGCGACGGTTGTTGGCTTAAACCATACAGTTGGTATCGCGGACTGTATCTTGCGGGCCATCTTTCTCCTGCTTAAAGTGGCGCGCACTTAAGTCAGGAATACACCCTCATGGAATTCAACAACGGCTTCCTGCTCAGCCTGTCGCTGTGTCTGGAAATTGGCCTGGCCAACATGGCAATGATCAATATCGCCATGCAGCGCGGTTTTGCTCAGGGCGTCTGGTTGGGGCTGGGTACCTGCGTCGGCGATCTGATCTATGCCGTACTGGCGATGATGGGCATGGCTGTTCTGTTGCAATTCGAAGCGGTGCGCTGGGTGTTGTGGATTGGTGGCTCGCTGGTGCTGTGCTTCTTGAGCGTGAAAATGCTGCTCAGTGCTTTCAAGACTGACGGGACAATGCAGCAAAGCGGTGAGCAGTGGGGCAAGACCAATCTGGCGTTGTTCTCCAAAGGCATCATGCTGGCAATGTCTTCACCGAGTGCCATTTTGTGGTTTGCGGCTGTGGGCGGCGCGATCATTGCGCGACAAGGGCATGACGTGGCGAGCGCAGGTCTATTCCTGTCAGGCTTTTTTGCGGCGGGTTTGCTGTGGTCTATTTCGCTGTGTGCGGTTGCCTACCAGGGCGGTCGACTCATCGGCGAGAAGCTGATGAAGTACACCTACATAGCGTCGGCGCTGATCTTTGCGTACTTCGCGGTGTACGTGGTGGTGAGCGGGTATGCGGAGTTTGTTGGGGGGGCGGTTGGTCTGTAGGGGCCAACATGCAATCCCTCGCGTTGAAATGCATTTCCTGTAGGAGCTGCCGAAGGCTGCGAAGCATTTATCCAGATATACCCCCATCGCAGTCTTCGGCAGCTCCTACAGATCCAATGTCTGCGGCGCGAAAGCGCGGTGTCAGCAATACTGAACCGCCAAAAAAAAACGCCCCGAAGGGCGTTTTTTTATGTCACTTGGCAATCAACGAAACCGGTCAACCTCGGTGCGCAAATCGGCAGCCAGGGTGTTCAGTTCCTCTGCGGTAATGGCCAGATGCGAAACGACTTCACGTTGTTCGCTGTTGGCCATGGCGATGCTTTGCAGGTTGCTGCTCAGTAAGGTTGCAGTGCTGCTTTGCTCTTGGGTCGCGGTGGTGATCGCAGCGAATTGCTGACCGGCCGAGCGGCTTTGCTCGTCGATCTGCGCCAGCGCAGCAGCCACTTTGGCGTTGCGCGCCAGGCCTTCCTGCATCTGGGCATTGCCCTGCTGCATGGTTGAGATAGCGTTGCCGGTCTCTTGCTGGATGCTGGTGATCATCCCGGAGATTTCGTTGGTCGCATCCCGGGTACGCGTTGCCAGGCTACGCACTTCGTCAGCAACCACTGCGAAGCCACGACCTTGTTCGCCCGCCCGTGCTGCTTCAATAGCGGCGTTAAGGGCCAGCAAGTTTGTCTGGTCGGCAATCGAGGTGATCACGCCGACGATGCTGCCGATTTCCTGAGAGCGTTGCCCCAACGTGTTGATGACCGCCGCGGTGCTGTTGATCGAGGCGGCGATCTGCTCCAGGGAGGACGATGCTTCTTGCATCGAGGCGCGACCGATACGGGTCTGCTGAGCATTTTCCTGAGCCAGACGTTCGGTGTTGCCCATGTTGTCGGCAATGTTCAGCGAGGTGGCGCTGAACTCTTCTACCGCGCCCGCCATGCTGACGATTTCACCCGATTGCTGCTCCATGCCGCGATAAGCGCCACCAGAGAGGCCGGACAATTCATGCGCGCGGCTGCTGACTTGTTGGGCGGCCGTGCGGATGTGCGACACCATGGTCGACAGCGCTTCACCCATCTTGTTGAAGCTGGTTGCCAGTTGACCGATTTCGTCATGGCTGGTGATGTTCAAGCGCACGCTCAAATCACCGGCACCCAGTGCTTCGGCCTGACGCACCAGTTCAGACAGCGGGCGCAGTTTGCTGCGCAGCAACCAGATAGCGGAGCCCACTGCAATTAACATGGCCAACAGGCTGCCGATTGCCAGTTGCGTACCGACATTCCACGTTACCGCGCTGATTTCGTCCTTGGGCATGTTTGCCAGAACGGTCCACGGCCCACCGCTGAAAGGCTGCGCAACGCTGTAGAAGTCTTCGCTGGTGTCGTTCCAGTACTGGCCTTTACCTGGCTTTTTTGCAAATTCAGCGACTGATTTGCCGGCTTGATCAAGGGCCTGTACGCCTGCTGGTGGCACCAGCCAACGGTTCTGATCATCAAGCAGGGCCAGAGAGCCTGTTTTGCCGATGCGGAAGTTCTTCAGGTTTTCGAACTGGGCATTCTGCGCGTCGGTGTAATCGAAGCCGACGAACAATACCGCGATGACTTTGCCGGAGCTGTCTTTCACGGGGGTGTATTGCGTCATGTAGTAGCGCTCGAACAGCACGGCTTTACCGACGTAGCTCTGGCCCGACATCAAGCGGTCGTACGCAGGGTTCTTGCGGTCGAGCATGGTGCCGATAGCGCGGCTGCCATCCTGCTTGGTCAGCGAGGTGCTGATGCGGATGAACTCTTCGCCGCTGCGCACAAATACTGTGGCCACGCCTTCAGTCAATTGGCGGAATTCGTCAACTTCCCTGAAGTTGTTGTTCAGCGCACTGCCCGCAAGGATCAGGCTCGGTGTCTGCACCCCGGCGACTGTGACTGGCTGATCCGCCTGAACGGTAAGGCCGCTGGCGAAACGCTTTTCAAACAGCCCGCTCAAACGCTGAGTGCTGACCCGCAGCGTGCTGTGAAATGTGTTGAGCTGGTCGGCCAGCAAGCGTGCCTCACTCGCCATGTGCTCTTCACGAATGACGAGGTTGGCTGAGTCCAGTGAACGCAACGCAAAGACAGTACTGCCTGAGATGACAACTGCCAGAATAACGGCCAAAGCAATACCGAGTTGCGAAGCAATTCGGGCACGGGGCTTGGACATGACGGCTCCTGGCCGAACGGAGGGTCTTCAATGACCTCTAATAGCCGTTCAGCTGAATTTAATTAAGTTAGTTAGCCTTGGTTGTACAAAATTTGTACATGGGGGCGTCAATTCTACACATCGGCCTTGTCGCGTAATACTTGAGTATGGTCCCCGGTTTTGTAGGATTCGGTTACAAACTGTGTCGCAATGCCACTATTCCCTGAGGATTTGCACCTCGGGCAACTCCATGGCGTTGACTTCGCTCTGCAGAAAATCCCCCAATCGACGCAAGCGTTCGCTGCCGGGTCGGGTTCTTGGCCACACCAGATAATAGTCTTCGCCGCTGTAAACAGCGGTTCGCCAAGGCAGACTCAAGCGGTTCTGGGCGACATCTTCGGCGACCATGAGTAGATCCCCCATGGAAACCCCATAGCCGCGAGCGGCGGCGATCATACCTAATTCCAGCGTGTCGAACACCTGCCCGCCTTTAAGTGAAACCTGTTCCGATAACCCCGTGCGTTCAAGCCAGCTGCGCCAGTCCCTGCGGTCCGGCGTGGGGTGCAGCAATTCGGCGCTGGCCAGGCGTTCGATATTCCAAGGCTGATCGTCCACCAGATTCGGCGCGCCCACAGGAATCAACAACTCGGGGAACAGGCGTATGGCCTCCCAGTCGGCGGGCAGATGGCCGCGACTGAGCAGCACGGCGCAGTCGAAAGGCTCATGACTGAAGTCCACCACATCGATTTCCATCCATGCGCTAGTCAGTTGCACTTCATTGCCAGCCTGCAGATGACGGAAGCGACTGAGGCGCGCCAACAGCCAGCGCATGGTCAGGGTCGGCGGCGCTTTCATGCGCAGGATCCCATCATCGACCGAGAGCGTGCTGCAGGCGCGCTCCAGAGACGAAAAGCCGTCGCGCACGCCTGGCAGCAAGGTCCGGGCGGCTTCGGTGAGCTGAATATTGCGACCGATGCGCTGAAACAGTCGGCAGGCAAAGTGATCTTCCAGGGTACGAATGTGCCGACTGACCGCACTTTGGGTGATCGACAGTTCTTCGGCTGCTCGCGTAAATGAACTGTGCCGCGCAGCCGCTTCAAATGCGCGCAGTGCATAAAGAGGTGGAAGACTACGAGGCATTCAGAACGCTCCTGCTGCGGGGAAGGCCAATCTTAGCTAAAAAACCAAGAGATGAGTTTTACTCATGCTAACGATCTTATTTATCCCTTTGTGCCCGCGCACGTAACTGATGAGAATGGGCGGCTCATAACTGCCCCCTGAAATCGAGCGTCGCGCCATGCAACAACCTGCCATCAAAGAACTCTGGATCATCCTGCGCCTTGCCGGGCCGCTGATCGCTTCACAGATGGCGCACATGCTGATGGTTTTCACCGACACGGTGATGATGGGCCATATCGGCCCGGAGGCCTTGGCGGGCGGTGGTTTGGGCGCTGCGACTTACAACTTCATTTCGTTTTTCTGCGTCGGCGTCATGGCCGCAGTCGGCACGCTGGTGGCTATCAGGCACGGCGCGGGAGACAGCAAAGGCGCTGCGCAACTGGTTCAGGCCGGTGTCTGGCTGGCGTGGGGCATGGCATTGATTGCCATGCTGATCCTGTGGAACCTTGAGCCCATCTTGCTGCATTTCGGCCAAACCGAATCCAACGTGCACATGGCAGGTCAATTCTTGATCACCTTGCCACTGGCGTTACCCGGTCTGTTGACGTTCATGGCCTTGCGCGGCTTTACCAGTGCATTGGGGCGTGCAGGCCCTGTCATGGCGATCAGTCTGGGTGGTGCGATTGCCAACTTCGTCCTCAACTACGCCTTTATCCATGAAGTGTTCGGGCTGCCGAATCTGGGCCTGATGGGCATTGGTCTGGTGACGGCAGTGGTGACCAACGGGATGGCGGTGATTCTTGCGCTGCATATCCGTCGACATCCTGCTTACGCGGCCTATCCGATCCGCGAGGGTTTCTGGCAGCTTTCGCGCAGCCATCTCAAAGAGTTGTGGCGGCTGGGCTTGCCAATCGGCGGGACTTACGCGGTTGAAGTCGGCCTGTTCACCTTCGCGGCTTTTTGCATGGGAGCCATGGGCAGCACGCAAATGGCAGCGCATCAGATCGCTCTGCAGTCAGTGTCGATGGCGTTCATGATTCCGGTGGGGATTTCCTACGCAGTCACCATGCGCATTGGTCAGCACTACGGCGCGGGTAATCTGTTGTTGGCCCGAACTGCCGGGCGCGCAGGCATAGCCTTTGGCTCTGTGGTGATGCTGATGTTCGGGATGTTGTTCTGGCTGGCACCGCACCTGGTCATCGGTCTGTTCCTGGATATCAATGACCCGAAATTCGCCGACATCGTCGAGCTGACGGTCAAGCTGCTGGCGATTGCCGCCTGGTTTGAAATTCTCGACGGCGCGCAAACCATCGCGATGGGCGCGATCCGTGGCTTCAAGGATGCGCGGACCACCTTCCTTATCGGGCTCGCCAGTTACTGGCTGGTTGCAGCACCGGCAGCGTGGATATTTGGTTTTTACACCAACCACGGTGCCGAGGGCGTCTGGTGGGGGCTGGCATTGGGGCTGCTGTGCTCAGCGATTGCGCTGACCTGGGCCTTCGAAAGAAAGACCTCGAAGCTGTTACGCCGGGAGGCTGCGGCGGTGCCGGTGATGGGGTAAGTGAGACTTGATTGCCTGTTTACCACCGCTGTCGCGGAACAAACACGATCCTGTAGGAGTGAGCTTGCTCGCGATAGCGTGAGTTCAGGCAATATATTCTTCAATCAAGACCAAATCGCGAGCAAGCTCACTCCTACAGTTCCCCGTTTGCTGCGCGATAGCGGTGTCAGGGACATAGGCAAATCCACGATTGATGTGAGCATCAACCTCAAACCCCGCTCAACGCCCCGGGCGCTTGCTGATCGAAGGTCAGGTACTTGACCAATTCCGGCAACGGCAGTGGTTTGCTGATCAGGTAGCCCTGAACCTGATCGCAGCCATAGCTGCGCAGCAGTGCCAGTTGCTCAGATGTTTCGACACCTTCGGCGACCACTTCCAGGCTCAGGTTATGGGCCAGGTTGATCATTGCGTGGACCAGCTTGCGGTTTTCTTCGCGCTGCTCCATTTCACCCACGAAGCTCTTGTCGATCTTCAGCAGGGTAATGGGCAGGTTGTTGAGATGGACGAACGATGAAAACCCTGTGCCGAAGTCGTCCAGCGAAAACCGTACACCCAGGCGTCCGAGAGCGTCCATGGTCTGTTTGACCAGATCGCTGCGGCGCATGACGGCGGTTTCAGTCAGTTCGAACTCAAGCCATTGCGCATCAATGCCGCGCTCGGTAATCAGTCGGCCTAATGTCGCCAGCAATTGGTTGTCCTGAAACTGACGGAATGACAGGTTTATCGCCATGTGCAACTGCGGCAGGCCTCGCTCAAGCAACGCCTGCATGTCGCGCAGCGCCCGGGAGATCACCCAGTAACCCAGCGGCACGATCAATCCGCTTTGTTCGGCCAGCGGTACAAATTCACTGGGCGGTAGCAAACCTCGCTCCTGGTGACGCCAGCGCACCAGTGCTTCCAGCCCGACAATGCGTCCACTGGTCATGCAGAGCCTTGGCTGGTAGTGCAATTCCAGCTCGTCGCGCCGTAACGCCCGCCGCAACTCGCCCTCCAGGTCGGCAAGGCTACGGGCATTGCGATTCAGCCGGTCGTTGAAGACGTGAAAGGTGCAGCCTTGAATACCTTTGGCCTGCTGCATGGCGATGTGCGCGTGCCACATCAACGGGTCCGCACCCGCCTCGGCACGGGAATGAGCAATCCCCAGACTGCAGCCGATGAGCAAGCTTTCGCCGTCGACCCAGTACGGCTCGGACAGGGCTTCGGTGATGCGTTCAGCCATCCACTCCGCGCGCCCTGGAGCGCGACGAGTGTCGATCAGCAGTGCAAATTCGTCGCTGCCCAGGCGAGCGATCTGGTCGCCGACTTCCAGCTGCCCTTTGAGTCGAGCCACTACCTGCAAGATCAGCCGGTCGCCGGCCTGATGACCCAGTGCGTCGTTGGCGCGACGGAAGTTGTCCAGATCGAGATGGCCTAGCGCAAGGCCGCGCCCGTCGTTTTCCAGCAGACGTGCCGCCAGCAGGGTCTGGAAACCCTGACGATTGGCGATGCCGGTCAGCGTGTCTTGCTCGGCCAGGCGCTGCAGGGTGTTTTCCAGCAGCGCGCGCTCATTCACATGGCGCAGGCAACTGCGTAACGTTGCAGGCGTCAACTCGCTACGAATCAGCCAGTCACTGGCGCCAAGTGGCGGGATCAGCGGTTCTTCTTCAAGCAGCATGACCACCGGCAGATTGCAGCGACCTGGTGGCGGCTGTAATTCTGGTGTGGTGAGCAATACGGTCGGTTGATCGTCGATTAACGAGGCACTGATGTCGTTCCAGTGCGAGAAGGACAACAGATTTTCCTGATTCTGCTCAGGCTTCAGGCAACTGCGCAGCAATACCAGCCATTCCGGCTCGTGGGCCAGCACTAACAACCGCAAGGGTTGG
Organism: Pseudomonas maioricensis; assembly: GCF_022790535.1. Lineage (GTDB taxonomy): Bacteria > Pseudomonadota > Gammaproteobacteria > Pseudomonadales > Pseudomonadaceae > Aquipseudomonas > Aquipseudomonas maioricensis. The sequence goes on along the minus strand of NZ_LOHG01000002.1, from coordinate 279,228 downwards.
ACAGGCGTAGGCAAGCTAGCTCCCTAGACTCGAAAAGAGACAAACAGAAGGCCCGGGAAAGAGGGCCAAACAGAGCGATAATTCAGCATTCGGATGCGCAAATGTAACAAAACCAAAAAAATTAGATAGCTGCGCGCGACATAAGACGTCACTCATTGGCGGACGGTCGCTGCACAATCGCCATAGCCTGCTAAAATGCCCGCCCATTTCGTTAGTGATCCTCTTCCTGATATGTCCCGACTCAATCCTCGGCAACAAGAAGCCGTGAACTACGTCGGCGGCCCTCTTTTGGTGCTCGCCGGTGCAGGCTCCGGCAAGACCAGTGTGATCACGCGCAAGATCGCCCACCTGATCCAGAACTGCGGCATCCGCGCCCAATACATCGTTGCCATGACCTTTACCAACAAGGCCGCCCGCGAGATGAAAGAGCGTGTTGGCACGTTGCTGCGCGCGGGTGAAGGTCGCGGCCTGACCGTCTCGACGTTTCACAACCTGGGCCTCAACGTCATCCGCAAGGAGCACGTGCGGCTGGGCTACAAGCCGGGCTTTTCGATCTTCGACGAGACCGACGTTAAAGCCCTGATGACCGACATCATGCAGAAGGAATACTCGGGCGACGACGGCGTCGACGAGATCAAGAACATGATCGGCTCCTGGAAAAACGACCTGATCCTGCCCGCAGAGGCGCTGGAAAATGCCCGCAACCCCAAGGAACAGACCGCCGCCATCGTTTACACCCACTACCAGCGCACGCTCAAGGCGTATAACGCGGTGGACTTCGACGACCTGATTCTGTTGCCGGTAAAACTGTTTCAGGAACACGCAGACATTCTGGAAAAGTGGCAGAACAAGGTTCGCTATCTGCTGGTGGACGAATATCAGGACACCAACGCCAGCCAGTACCTGCTGGTAAAGCTGCTGATCGGCATGCGCAATCAGTTCACCGTGGTAGGCGACGACGACCAGTCGATCTATGCCTGGCGCGGCGCGCGTCCGGAAAACCTGATGCTGCTCAAGGAAGACTACCCATCACTGAAAGTGGTCATGCTTGAACAGAACTACCGCTCGACCAGCCGTATTTTGCGCTGCGCCAACGTGCTCATCTCCAACAACCCACACGACTTTGAAAAACAGCTGTGGAGTGAGATGGGGCATGGTGATGAGATCCGCGTGATCCGTTGCCGCAATGAAGATGCCGAGGCCGAGCGCGTAGCCGTGGAAATTCTCAGCCTGCACTTGCGTACTGACCGGCCTTATAGCGATTTTGCGATCCTGTACCGAGGTAACTATCAGGCCAAACTGATCGAGCTGAAATTGCAGCACCACCAGGTGCCGTATCGTTTGTCCGGCGGTAATAGCTTCTTCGGGCGTCAGGAAGTGAAAGACCTGATGGCCTACTTCCGCTTGCTTGTTAACCCGGATGACGACAACGCCTTCCTGCGGGTGATCAACGTGCCGCGGCGGGAGATCGGTTCGACGACGCTGGAGAAACTCGGTAACTACGCCACCGAGCGAAAAATTTCGATGTACGCCGCCACCGATGAAATCGGCCTGGGCGCGCATCTGGACAGCCGTTACACCGACCGTTTGCAGCGCTTCAAGCGCTGGATGGATGGCGTACGCCAGCAGTGTGCGCAGAACGACCCGATCGCGGCGCTGCGCAGCATGGTCATGGACATCGATTACGAGAACTGGCTGCGCCAGAACAGCTCTAGCGATAAGGCCGCCGATTACCGTATGGGCAACGTCTGGTTCTTGATCGAGGCGTTGAAAAACACCCTCGAAAAAGACGAAGAAGGCGAAATGACCATCGAGGAGGCTATCGGCAAGCTGGTTCTGCGCGACATGCTTGAGCGTCAGCAGGAGGAAGAGGATGGCGCGGAGGGCGTGCAGATGATGACGCTTCACGCCTCCAAGGGCCTGGAGTTTCCGTACGTTTTTATCATGGGCATGGAAGAAGAAATTCTCCCTCACCGCTCCAGTATCGAAGCCGATACCATCGAGGAAGAACGCCGTCTGGCTTACGTGGGCATTACCCGGGCGCGGCAGACACTGGCGTTCACCTTTGCTGCCAAGCGTAAGCAGTACGGGGAGATCATTGATTGCTCGCCTAGCCGTTTCCTTGATGAGCTGCCCCCTGACGATTTGGCCTGGGAAGGCAATGACGATACCCCGACCGAAGTGAAGGCGGTGCGGGGTAATACCGCATTGGCGGACATCCGCGCGATGTTGAAAAAATAACTCCTACTATTCATTGCGCAGATTCGCGCACCCGAGGAAGCGACGTGGAAGCATTGCATCAGAAGATTCGCGCAGAAGGCATCGTACTTTCCGATCAGGTATTGAAAGTCGATGCGTTTCTCAATCATCAGATCGACCCGGTGCTGATGCAGCAAATCGGCGACGAGTTTGCAGCCTTGTTCGCAGATTCAGGCGTCACCAAGATTGTCACTATTGAGGCTTCAGGCATTGCGCCTGCGGTGATGACCGGTTTGAAACTGGGTGTGCCGGTGATCTTCGCCCGCAAACATCAGTCGTTGACCCTCACAGAAAATCTGCTGTCGGCCACGGTGTATTCCTTCACCAAGCAGACCGAAAGCACCGTCGCCATCTCACCTCGTCATCTGACCAGCAGTGACAAGGTGCTGATCATCGATGACTTCCTGGCCAACGGTAAGGCGTCACAGGCGCTGATTTCGATCATCAAACAAGCCGGTGCAACCGTTGCCGGGTTGGGTATCGTGATCGAAAAATCCTTCCAGGGCGGCCGCGCCGAGCTGGACGCACAGGGTTATCGCGTCGAGTCCCTGGCCCGGGTTAAATCCCTGGCGGATGGGGTTGTGACGTTTGTTGAATGATTGAATTGCTTAACAAACAACACCCAATTCAATGAATTGAAATGCATCCCTGTAGGAGTGAGCCTGCTCGCGATAGCGGTCTGTCAGTCACGGGATATTTGATTGAAAGACCGCTATCGCGAGCAAGCTCACTCCTACAGGGGGAATGCCGCTTTGTCTCGCCTACATCAACCCGCATTCCACCATCGACAGCGGATCACCATCACCGATGATCAGGTGATCCAGCACTTTCACGTCGATCAGCCACAAGGCATCGCGCAGCCGCTTGGTCAGGTCGATATCCGCCTGGCTGGCATCGGTGACGCCCGAGGGGTGGTTGTGGCAGAGGATCAGGCTGGCAGAGTTGTGCACCATGGCGCGTTTGACGACTTGCCGGGGATGCACGTGTGCGGTGTTGATCGAACCGTGGAACAGGATTTCGAAAGCCTGAACCCGGTGCTTGTTGTCCAGAAACAGGCAGCCGAAGACCTCATGGGGCTCATGACGTAACAGCGCCTTGAGGTAGTTACGCACCTGTTCAGGGCTTTCCAGAGCGGAATCGCGCTTCAGGGATTCCGCCATGTGCCGTCGGGCCATTTCCATGACGGCCTGTAGCTGCGCGAATTTGGCGGGCCCTAGCCCCAGATGTGAGCTGAACGTCGTCAGGTCAGCATCCAGTAACGGTCGCAGCCCGCCGAATTGATTCAACAGGTGACGGGCCAGGTCTACAGCGCTTTTTCCGGCCACGCCGGTACGCAGGAAAATCGCCAGTAGCTCTGCATCGGACAGGCTCGCCGAACCTAGCTCCAGCAGCCGCTCACGCGGGCGTTCGGCCGCAGGCCAGTTGCGAATACTCATACCACCTCCATGTGTGTGGGGACCGCTGTTCCAGCACGGTCGCTGTGCTATCTTAGCCCATCTTTTTTGCGCGGCGATCGGCCTGGGGAAACGTCCATCGCCGTTGCGTATCACTCGACTAAAAGGCAGGCCTATGCAGCGGCTGTATCGGAAACGCATTGTTCTTGGCGTTGGCGGCGGTATCGCGGCCTACAAGAGCGCAGAACTGGTTCGACGCTTGCGTGACCAGGGTGCTGAAGTGCGTGTCGTCATGACCCGAGGTGGTGCCGAGTTCATCACTCCGCTGACCATGCAGGCCCTTTCCGGGCATCCGGTTCATCTGGATTTGCTAGACCCGGCCGCAGAAGCTGCGATGGGGCATATCGAGCTGGCCAAATGGGCCGATCTGATTCTTGTCGCACCTGGTACTGCGGACCTGATCGCGCGTTTGGCCCAAGGCATTGCCAACGACCTGTTGACCACCATTGTTCTGGCTACCGACGCAATCGTGGCTATTGCCCCGGCGATGAATCAGGCGATGTGGCGCGACGCCTCTGTGCAGGCCAATACTCGCCTGCTGGAAGAGCGTGATTTCCGCATATTCGGCCCGGCTTCCGGCAGTCAGGCCTGTGGTGATGTCGGCTTCGGGCGCATGCTTGAACCCGATGATCTGGCCCAGTCCGCCGCCGATTGCTTCCAGCGTCTGTCTCTGACCGGCAAGCACGTGCTGATTACGGCCGGTCCGACCCAGGAAAACATCGATCCGGTGCGATACATCACCAATCACAGTTCCGGCAAAATGGGTTTCGCTCTCGCTGAGGCCGCTGTAGAGGCTGGTGCGCGCGTTACCCTGATCACCGGGCCGGTCAACCTGCCGACTCCAGATCGCGTATCGCGTATCGACGTGGTGAGTGCCCGTGACATGCTGGCCGCCTGTGAGGCCGCGATCCCCTGCGATTTGTTCATCGCATCCGCAGCGGTCGCGGATTACCGCCCCGAAGTGGTTGCCCCGCACAAACTGAAGAAAGACCCGTCCACGGGCGACGGCCTGTTGCTGCAGATGGTCCGCAACCCGGACATTCTTGCCACTATCGCAACCCGTCCAGACCGCCCGTTCAGTGTCGGTTTTGCCGCTGAAACCGAACACTTGCTCGACTATGCTGCACGCAAGCTCAAGGACAAAAACCTTGATCTGATCGTCGCCAACGATGTTGCCAACCCCAGCATCGGCTTCAATAGTGAAGAGAACGCTTGCAGCGTGATTGATCGAGCACTGCACGCTACGCTTTTCGCCCAGACCAGCAAGGGCAAGATTGCCCGCCAGCTGATCACTTTTATTGCCGAACGAATGAACCAGGTTTAATTACGAATGCACGCTCTACAAGCCAAGATCCTCGACCCTCGCATTGGCAGCGAATTTCCTTTGCCCGCTTACGCCACTGTCGGTTCTGCCGGGCTCGACCTGCGCGCCATGCTCAAAGAGGACACTGTTCTAGAGCCGGGCCAGACCTTGCTGATCCCGACAGGGTTGTCGATCTATATCGGCGATCCGGGGCTAGCGGCTCTGATCCTGCCGCGTTCCGGGCTGGGTCACAAACACGGCATTGTGCTGGGTAATCTGGTAGGTCTGATTGACTCCGATTATCAGGGCGAGCTGATGGTCTCCTGCTGGAATCGCGGGCAGACCGCTTTCAATATTTCCATTGGCGAGCGCATTGCCCAACTGGTGCTGGTGCCGGTGGTGCAAGCGCACTTCGAACTGGTTGAAGAGTTCGACGAAAGCCAACGCGGTGCTGGCGGTTTCGGTCATTCAGGTAGCCACTGACCTTTGAGCCGATAACTCGATACCCGGTAGTCTTATGGCTACTCGGTATCGAGTAAGTGACTGTCCAGTTTCAGGATGAATGACCTGGGAGCGTTCAGGTGCAAGGCAGCCAACAGCATGAAGTGTTCGATACCCAACCTGCCGCAGCGAGTCTGACTGCGCTCTCGCCAGGTCTTTTCCCCGCGCTCGCCGCCTTGATCATTGCCAGCGCTCTGGTCTATCTCGCGCTGACCAGCAATCCACAGGGGCGTGAGCATCTGGAACAAGCCTGGGGTAGTAGCCAGGCGTCGTCGGTGGCTCAAGCGCTGAAGCAGATTGACGCCGAGACGCAGGCCGCGGCCCATGATCCTGCGCTGGTGCAAGCACTGCAAAGCGGTAACCCTTCCCTGATTGAAGAAGCACAAAACCGGCTGCGGTTTCGCGACGGTGTGCTGGGCGCGCGTCTCAATCCTTTAGGCATGTCGGATATCGACACTAAAGGCGCATTGCCTGTCAGCTTCTCCACATTGGACATGCTCAACAAAGCTGCAAGCGGTGAGCATCCAGTGCCTGAGGCTCGCGCAGTGGGCGAGCGCTGGATGATCTATAGCGCGGCGCCCGTGCGCTCCGACCCAGCGGCGTCGGTCAGCGGCACGCTGTTGCTGGCCTTCGATCCGCAGCGCTTGCTCAATGCGTTGCCTGCCTTGCCCGAATCCACGGGCCGGATACGTTTGATCCAGCAGTTTGGTAATGGTCCCGAGCAGGTTTTGCTGCAGCGAGGCGAAGCGGATGGCGCTAAACCGCAACGGCTGGACACCGGTTATGCAAACTGGAAACTGGAGTTCACACCCGGTCCGGCGCTGGATTTTTCGCCGCCATGGGTGCTGCTGACGCTGGCTGTATTGGTTGCGCTGGCAGGTGTTTTACTGGGGCTTTACCTCAACGAAAGGGCTCTACAACGGCACATTTGCGCCGATGTCCGACAACTGGATCAACTGCTTCAAGAACTCTCCAGCGGAAAAGCCGTCAAACCCTTCGGTTTGGGCCTGCCGGTCCTCAATGGGCTGGCCAGACGTCTCGCCTGTTTTTCGCCTTCCCTTCAACAACCGGTAACGGAAATCGTTGATAAGAAGGATGAGTCAGGCTTGGCTCCCGGCTTCAATAAGACCGATTCAAAGACACGTAGTGCTTCAGCATCGGGTTCACGCTCCGCCACTGGCGGCGCCTGGACCGATCCGCTGTTTCAAGATACCGACATTCTCGATATCGACATCCTCGACGAAAACCAGGACTTCCTGAGATCGGAGCACCCCCCAGTTATGAGCAGTCCAGCATCCGTGGCACCAAAATTTCCTGACGATATTTTCCGCGCCTATGACATCCGCGGCATCGTGGGCGACACCCTTAGCGCCGAAACAGCCTATTGGATTGGTCGCGCTATTGGCTCCGAAAGCCTGGCGCAGAATGAGCCCAACGTCAGCGTTGGTCGTGACGGACGCCTCTCCGGTCCGGAGCTGGTGCAGCAATTGATTCAAGGCCTGCACGACAGCGGTTGTCACGTCAGCGATGTTGGCCTGGTGCCAACGCCCGCCTTGTACTACGCCGCCAACGTGCTTGCTGGCAAGACCGGTGTGATGCTGACCGGCAGCCACAACCCCAAGGATTACAATGGCTTCAAGATCGTCATCGCGGGCGATACTCTGGCCAACGAGCAGATCCAGGCGCTGCATGAGCGTATCAAGACTGGCAACCTGACTGCTGCAAAAGGCAGCATCACCAAGGTCGACATCCTTGATCGCTACTTCAAGCAGATCAAAGATGACATCGTTATGGCCCGCAAGCTGAAAGTCGTGGTGGACTGCGGTAACGGCGCCGCTGGTGTTATTGCTCCACAGCTCATTGAAGCGCTGGGTTGCGAAGTCATCTCGCTGTTCGCAGAGGTCGACGGTAACTTCCCTAACCACCACCCGGATCCGGGCAAACTGGAAAACCTGCAGGACCTGATCGCCAAGGTTAATGAAACCGGCGCCGATCTGGGTCTGGCCTTCGACGGCGACGGCGACCGCGTTGGCGTTGTGACCAACAAAGGTAATGTGGTGTACCCGGATCGCTTGTTGATGTTGTTCGCACTGGACGTGCTCAAGCGCAATCCAGGCGCCGACATCATCTTCGACGTCAAATGCACCCGCCGCCTGACGCCACTGATTCAAAAGCATGGCGGCCGCCCGGTAATGTGGAAGACCGGTCATTCGTTGATCAAGAAAGAGATGAAGAAAAGCGGCGCGCTGCTCGCGGGCGAAATGAGCGGCCACATCTTCTTCAAAGAGCGTTGGTTCGGTTTTGACGACGGTATTTACAGTGCTGCGCGCCTGCTGGAGATCCTCAGCCAGGAGTCGCAGTCGGCTGAAGACCTGTTCGAGACGTTCCCGAACGACATTTCGACCCCTGAAATCAACATCAAAGTGACTGATACCACCAAGTTCAGCATCATAGAAGCTCTGGAGAAAGATGCTCAGTGGGGCGATGCCAAGCTGACCACCATTGACGGCGTGCGAGTGGACTATCCAAAAGGCTGGGGCCTGGTTCGCGCTTCCAACACAACACCGGTACTGGTGCTGCGTTTTGAGGCCGAAACAGAAGCCGAGCTGCAACGCATCAAGGATGTGTTCCACGCCGAACTGAAAAAGGTTGCGCCGGACCTTCAACTTCCGTTCTGATTGTTTTTTCCTTTGACTGGAGCCTTGAATGACCCTCGAACGTGATTCCGCCGCCAACGTCGCCAAAGTATTGTCCGAAGCGCTGCCATACATTCGCCGTTTTGTTGGCAAAACGCTGGTGATCAAGTACGGCGGTAACGCCATGGAGAGCGACGAGCTGAAAACCGGCTTTGCGCGCGACATCGTGTTGATGAAGGCTGTTGGCATCAACCCGGTGGTGGTTCACGGCGGGGGGCCTCAGATCGGTGATCTGCTCAAGCGGTTGTCGATCGAGAGTCACTTCATCGATGGTATGCGGGTCACCGACTCGCAAACCATGGACGTGGTGGAAATGGTTCTGGGCGGCCAGGTCAACAAGGACATCGTCAACCTGATCAACCGTCATGGCGGCAGCGCCATCGGCCTGACCGGTAAAGACGCGGAGCTTATTCGCGCCAAACGCCTGACCGTTACACGTCAGACGCCGGAAATGACCAAGCCTGAAATCATTGATATCGGCCATGTTGGCGAAGTGGTCGGCATCAACACCGACCTGCTGAACATGCTGGTAAAAGGTGATTTCATCCCGGTGATCGCGCCGATTGGCGTGGGGGCTGACGGTGAGTCCTACAACATCAACGCCGACCTGGTAGCAGGCAAAGTCGCTGAAGCCCTCAAGGCTGAAAAGCTGATGCTGCTGACCAACATTGCCGGCCTGATGGACAAGCAAGGGCAGGTGCTGACCGGTTTGACCACCGAGCAGGTCAGCGGCCTGATCGCCGATGGCACGATCTACGGCGGCATGCTGCCGAAGATCAAATGCGCGCTGGAAGCGGTGCAAGGCGGCGTGACCACCTCGCACATCATTGACGGTCGAGTACCGAATGCGGTGCTGCTGGAAATCTTTACCGACACCGGTGTGGGTACCTTGATCAGCAACCGCAAACGTCACTGATCAAGCGCTACGCTCTATCAAAGCCCTGCCGGTCTGCGGTGGGGTTTTTTTATGTCTGTCGTCCGGGCCCTGGGTCGATGCCCCTCCATGACGGGTGTGCTTTGGCTGTTCAAAGAAACCCCCGACCCACGATTACGAAATACCGCTGCTTAGCCGTTGAAATGACCTGCATACCATTTGTTCGCGATCGGGGAACGTCGGGAGACTTTCCTCATATCGAGAACATCTAGATGAACACGCCTATAAACCCTGCTTCACCATCAACCACATCACAGCAAGAGGCTCAGCCCCAGCGGGCATATGGAGTGAATGCGTTGACGCCACTGCTAAGCCCGGTCCAATTGGAGCTTATCCAGACAACCGTTCGTGCTTATGTGCAAGAGCAAAGTGCAGCAACCCGGCTAGAGGCAATACCTATCCTTGAGGCTCAAGGCAGTGGCGTGGCTGCCGTTGAATTTGAGCTGACAAGCCTGCTGCAGTTGTTGTCCTGGAGACGTCTGGCAGATGCTGATGCTTCGAATATGTCTGACAAGCAAGTCAAGCAGTTGCTGGACGATATGTTAGACAGTGCACAAGGCCAGGCAATAGGCCGTCGGCTGAATACGGTGTTGGGCTGGTATGGGGCGGCAGATAACGAATCTGTTGATCCGATGATTATCAGGCAGCTGGTGTGGAAGGCGCTGATTCTGGAGCTTGACCCTCCGGAAAATCGAAAGCCGGGATATGTTGCTGGGTATGAGCTTGGCAAACCAGAGAATTGGGGGGTACCGTTATCAACGATTCAGGGTGATTTCGAAAGAGTCCTTTCATGGAGGACGCGCGACGTTCAGGGGAAGCGCACTAGATGCGCGGCTCGCCTGGCCGCCTACATCCTGGCGCCTTTGGCTCCTCATCTGGTTGTAACGGGCACACCTGATGCTCTGCGCTACGGCAATGGCGTGTGGGTTAACTTTGCCCATGGTGTTGCGTTGGCTGAATCCCTCTCTCCGGGTTCGTCGCAGACTCTGGGCTACGAGCAGTTGCTGAATATACCTCTCAAGATGAGTCATTCTGCGGCAACCCAGAGCGAGAGAGACCTTATTCTTCAGACGCGTATAGCGCCTGCGCTTCAATGGGCTATCGCCAGCAATGTTTTGCCTGTCAAAGTCTCGTCGGACTATTCCGTTTCTGAAATTCAGATCGCCATGGAAGCTCTAGACGCTTACCAACACAAGGTGGCAACTGCTGTCAGTACGCTGCTGCGCAAAGTGCCGGACCGGCCGGATATTGGTTTAAAGAAATTCAATGAAGTGCTTGGGGTGTTCAACTCTAAAGCTTTACTGCGTCTTACCATGCGGCCGACGACGTTCTGGAAAACAGTTGAATATTCACTTCGCAACCCCTCGCCCCGTATACCCTCAGGCGAGTTTTATTTGCTCGATGTGTTCATTGCAGGATTCATGAAAAACGGGACAGATCAATTTGAACCGATCATTCCATCCAGTCTGAATTCTCAGAAGGAATTTTATGAGGAGTTTTATGCCGGGCAGATTGAGCTGCTGAAGGGGATTGATGTCGACGCCCTCTACCGGGAGGCATTTGATAGTTATGTTCGCGATGTGCAGAGCGCCTACTCCTGCCTGATCGAAATGCTGCTCGGCGACATTCCGTATGCCGACAGGCTGGCCGTTGAACACGGAAGAGTCGATATTTATGCTCTGGAGCAAGAAACCGGCATACCCGTTACTAAGGAAACTCGACAGGACCGTGAGCTAAAGCGCGGGCGGGCTGGTTTTATTATTGTTTGCAGGCACGGTGGTGATTCTTTTGCCTATGAAGTATTCCCGATGCTGGGCATCGTGGAGCGGCACCCAGGTCTCTCCCATTTGCCTGATGGCGGTCTGATACTCAGGGGGGCCGATAAAATCCGTCGGCCAGCTGGGCAGTTGCCTGTGGATTGGAATGCTTATGACAAGTTTGCAGACCCGGCATACAAAGTCATGAGCAGTGTGATCCCGGTAAATCTGCATAGTGGGCTACCAAGTGGTGTGCATCCTGTACCTTCGGCCTGCTCATTGATGTCACCCAGGTTCAAAAGCTTTGGGGACAGTGTTGCCGCCACTCACCTGTTTTTTAATAAGGCGTCCTGGCTCAAGGAGAATAGGCGGCAGACGGGCTCTGAGTACGTCACCGCAAACTATCCACCGGCATTGCGCATGTTGGCGGTATTTATTCCCGGGCTTAGCTGCTTCAACGCAGTACAAAATAATGAGACGCCAGTCATCGCTTGTGCGATTGACGTCGGTTTGATTCTTGCCTCGCCTGCTTTCAAATTTGCCAAAGGCTTTGTGTCATTGGTTTTGAACGCCGGCGCGCCTGTTATTGCCTTCCGCCTCCCCGCAGTGGCAAAGGCGACCGGCAACTTCCTCTCCGGTGCAGGGACTTCTTACCTGCGTGGTTTGAACCCATTCGACGGATTTTTATATCGAGTGGGGCCCTTTATCGCTATGGCTGCGTTACTACTCAAATCAACGTACAAGCTGCACGAAGCTGTCGGGCAAACACTGGGAAGGCCTGGAGAGTTTGCTTACATCAATGGCCTGGAGTCCGCCGCAAGTCCTGATAAATGGCGGCCTGTGGCGTTCGGCGACCGGTTAGTCATGATGAGCAACGGTGTTCGTGATGTGCCGGTTCGTGAGGTTCCTGCTATCAGCGGTTCCGTCAGGACCTACCTCATCAATACCGTATCCGGGCAGCCATATGGTCCGGCGCTAGAGGGGGGGCTACTGGCCGCAGCACCTGCTGCCTCGGCTTGAGTTGACGCTTATTGCGCAGTCAGTCGCTGAATGCGCGCGCGGTCCTGGGTGAATGCCGTGTCGGCCTGAGCACGAGCCTGTTGATAGCGCTGTATGTTCAGGTCGAGGTTGTGTTGCTGATCCCTAAGGTCACTCATCTGCTCGATGAGTGATTGGGGCACGGTTTTACCGGCACGCTCCAGATCCGCAGCCTGACCCTGCAGTGTGGCCTGCTGTGTGTTGAGGCCTTTAAGGTTGCCTTGCGCCAAGGCAATCAAGGCATCCAGCTCGGACAGCTTGCGGGCTTTGGCGCGATCAACATCCTCGACATTGCTGTAAAGGTTGAGCAATTGCGCATCTGCATTCGCCTGTGCTTTTTTCGCCTGAGCCTGATGGATCTCATCGGCGGTTGGAGGCGGGGGTACCACTTGCACCACACGGCCTTGGGCATTGAGCACTTCATAGCCTTTGGCAACGTATTCAGGGGGTACACCCTGACGATCCAGCACGGTCACGCCGCGACTGTCGACGTAGCGATAAAGCAGAGGTTGCGGGGTCTCTGCGGCATGCGTCGCTGCAAACGGACTGATAACAAGGGCCAACAGCAAGCAGATAAAGCCCGGCCTGGTCATTCAACTCTCCTTGATATCTCAATCCGAATGTCAGCGGGCATGAATCTCCCTAGATCCCGAACTGTGCCCTGTAAGCTTCCACTGCAGGCAGATGCTGCTTGAGTTGTGGATCGTCGGCAAGGAATTCCAGGACTTGGTTCAACGATACGATGCTGACCACCGGTATCCCGAAGTCTCGCTCTACTTCCTGAATCGCCGAAAGCTCGCCGTTACCCCGCTCCTGACGGTTGAGTGCAATCAGCACGCCCGCCGCTGTCGCTTCCTGGCCTTTGATGATCTGCATGACCTCACGGATCGCGGTCCCAGCAGTGATCACGTCGTCGATGATCAGCACATTACCGGTCAATGGAGCGCCAACCAGACTGCCGCCCTCGCCGTGTGCCTTGGCTTCCTTGCGGTTGAAGCACCAAGGCAGGTCGCGGTCATGATGTTCGGCCAACGCCACGGCTGTCGCGGCCGCCAGAGGAATCCCCTTGTAGGCTGGACCGAACAGAACATCGAAGGAAATGCCGCTCTCGACCACCGCTGCGGCGTAGAAACGACCTAGCTGCGCAAGGGCCGAACCACTGTTGAACAGGCCCGCATTGAAGAAGTACGGGCTGGTCCGCCCGGACTTGAGAGTGAACTCACCGAACCGCAAAACCCCACGATCGATGGCAAAACGAATGAAATCGCGCTGATACGCCTGCATGAAAAAAGCCCCGAATACCACGGATTTAGCTAATTAGGTAGAGCTCGGGTATCATACACGCACGTGATTTTTGGGGCCATTTATGCGGATCATCAGTGTGAACGTAAATGGCATTCAGGCGGCAGTCGAGCGCGGTTTGCTCAGTTGGCTGCAAGCTCAGAATGCCGACGTCATCTGCCTTCAGGACACCCGCGCATCCGCCTTCGAACTGGACGACCCAGCTTATCAGCTGGATGGCTATTTCCTTTATGCGTGCGAAGCTGAAGTTCCGGCCCAAGGTGGCGTGGCGCTTTACTCGCGGTTGCAACCGAAGGCGGTAATCAGCGGTCTTGGCTTTGAAACAGCCGACCGCTACGGGCGTTACCTGCAGGCAGATTTCGACAAGCTCAGTATTGCCACATTGCTGCTTCCTTCGGGAATGAACGGCGATGAAGACTTGAATCAGAAATTCAAGCTCATGGACGATTTCGGCAAATATTTGGATAAACAACGACGCAAGCGTCGTGAGTACATCTATTGCGGCTCGTTGTACGTGGCGCAGCAGAAGCTCGATATCAAGAACTGGCGTGACAGCCAGCAATCTCCTGGCTTCCTCGCGCCCGAGCGTGCCTGGATGGACGAGATTGTCGGCACCATGGGCTACGTTGATGCCCTGCGTGAAGTCAGCCGTGAAGGTGATCAGTACAGCTGGTGGCCGGATAGCGAACAGGCAGAGATGCTCAATCTCGGCTGGCGCTTTGACTATCAGTTGCTGACGCCGGGCCTGCGTCGCTTCGTGCGCAGTGCGCGTCTGCCGCGTCAACCGCGCTTCTCGCAACACGCACCGCTGGTAGTGGACTACGACTGGACGCTAACGATCTAGAGTCCATCGCCCACAAAAAAGCCGACATCGTGTCGGCTTTTTTGTTGTTCGCGAACTAGGTGCGATCCCCTGTGGGAGCGGTGCTTATTTAACCAGTCGCCACGTGAACGGATAGCGATACGCCACGCCTTCGTTGGCTTTGATGCCAGCAATGATCGTCAGGACCAGTGCGCCAGCGGCCACGAGGCCTATCAATGCAAAGCCAACAAGCACTAGCATCAGAAAGACGCACGCGATCATGGCTAACGAAACGGTGATCTGAAAATTCAGCGCTTCCTTGCCCTGTGAGTCAATAAATGGATCGGAATCCTTCTTGAGCTGCCACAGAATCAGTGGGCCCAAGATGTTGCCAAACGGGAACATCATCCCGAGAAACGCGCCAAAGTGACAGAACATCGCCCATTGGCGAACTTCCGGGCCGGGCGCTGGAACGGGCGGTTGGCTGTCACTCATCTTCGTCTCCTGCTTGCTGCCTGGATCAGTCTGCCAGTGCGGCGGTCTGCAACTCAAACAGTTCAGTCATGCCTTTTTGAGCCAGTGCCAGCATGGCATTTAGCTCTTCAGGCTGGAACGGTGCGCCTTCGGCAGTGCCCTGAACTTCAATGAAGCCGCCCGAGCTGGTCATGACCACGTTGAGGTCGGTCTCGGCTGCGGAGTCTTCAAGGTAGTCGAGGTCGAGAACCGGCTCACCCTGGTACATGCCAACCGACACCGCTGCGATCATTTGCTTGAGTGGATCGCCGCCTTTAAGGCCGCCACGCTTCTTGATCACTTTCAGAGCGTCAACCAGGGCAACCATGGCGCCTGTGATAGAGGCAGTGCGGGTGCCGCCATCAGCCTGGATCACGTCGCAATCGACATACAGTGTCACGTCGCCCAGTTTGGACATATCCAGTGCTGCGCGCAGGGAGCGACCGATCAAACGCTGGATTTCCAGGGTGCGGCCACCCTGTTTGCCACGGCTGGCTTCGCGCTGGTTACGTTCGCCGGTGGCGCGCGGCAGCATGCCGTACTCGGCAGTCAGCCAGCCTTGACCCTGGCCTTTGAGGAAGCGTGGCACACCGTTCTCGACGCTGACCGTGCAGATCACTTTGGTGTCACCAAACTCGACCAGTACAGAACCCTCGGCGTGTTTGGTGTAGTTGCGGGTGATGCGGATCGAGCGGAGCTGATCGGCGGCGCGACCACTTGGACGTTTCATCTGGGATACCTGTACTGAGACGGAAAACTGCCGAGCATTATAGAGGCGCAAGTCGGCGCTGGGCACATCTAAAACCAGAGGATGCGAATCCGAAGGCCTGGCAAGGCTCTGATCCGGGCTTTTTTCAGTCTTGAGTAAAAGCCATGCATCGCTTGTCATATTCGTTGATTGGGAGCATTCGCTGCACTGCGCTACAATCCTGCGCCTCTACAGACTCTCGTATTTTCGTGACATGCAGTCATCGCTGATCACGACACGTTCTGTTCACCGGATTTCAGAGGTATTTCCCATGGTCCACAGCATGACGGCTTTTGCCCGGGTCGAACGGGCCAGCACTCAGGGCACACTGAGCTGGGAACTACGCTCAGTCAATCATCGCTATCTGGAGCCGCACTTGCGGCTGCCGGAGTCCTTTCGTGATCTCGAAAGCGCAATTCGTGAAGCGCTGCGCCAGGGCTTGTCCCGCGGTAAGGTGGAATGCACATTGCGTTTTACTGAAGAAACGGCGGGCAAACCGTTGCAGGTTGATCGCGAGCGCGCCGGGCAACTGGTCGCGGCAGCGGAAATCGTCGCCAGCCTGATCAAGCAGCCTGCTGCTCTGAATCCACTGGAAGTACTGGCATGGCCCGGCGTGCTGGTGGGGGATGCCAGCGACCCGCAGGCCTTGAACAAAGAAGCCCTGACGCTGTTTACCGAAGCCTTGGCCGAACTGAAAAACGGTCGCGGTCGCGAAGGCGCGGATCTGGCCAAGCTGCTTAATGATCGTCTGGATTCCATTACCAGCGAAGTGGCGACCCTGAAAACCCTGGTTCCCCAGATGCTTGCAACCCAGCGCCAGAAGGTGCTGGATCGCTTCGCCGACATGAAGGCCGAGCTTGATCCGCAGCGTCTGGAGCAGGAAATGGTGCTGCTGGCCCAGAAGAGTGATGTGGCCGAAGAACTGGATCGCCTCAGTACGCATGTCACTGAAGTGCGTCGCGTGCTCAAGGCAGGTGGTCAGGCTGGGCGCCGTCTGGACTTCCTGATGCAGGAACTCAACCGCGAAGCCAACACCTTGGGCTCCAAAGCTTTCGATCCGCGTAGCACCCAGGCTGCGGTCAACCTTAAAGTGTTGATCGAGCAAATGCGCGAACAAGTACAGAATATTGAGTAAGGCTAATCCCCACATGACACACAGCACTGGCACCCTGTATATCGTTTCTGCCCCTTCTGGCGCGGGCAAGACCAGCCTGGTCAAGGCTTTGGTCGA
Organism: Pseudomonas maioricensis; assembly: GCF_022790535.1. GTDB lineage: Bacteria > Pseudomonadota > Gammaproteobacteria > Pseudomonadales > Pseudomonadaceae > Aquipseudomonas > Aquipseudomonas maioricensis. Next base: position 262,690 of record NZ_LOHG01000002.1, on the reverse strand, counting down.
CGCCCAGTCGAGCTCGCAGCCGGAAATTCGCGTCTCCGTTTCGCACACAACCCGCGCCATGCGCCCAGGCGAAGTGGACGGTGTGAACTATCACTTTGTCGATCGTGCCGAATTTCTGCGCATGATCGAGCACGGTGATTTTCTCGAGCAGGCGGAAGTTTTCGGCAACATGTATGGCACTTCCCAAAGCCACTTGCAGCAGACGCTGGACGAAGGTCATGACCTGATTCTGGAGATTGACTGGCAAGGTGCAGAGCAGGTTCGCAAGGTCATGCCTGATGCCCGCTCGATCTTCATTCTGCCGCCTACCCAGCAGGCATTGCGTCAGCGTCTGACCAATCGTGGCACCGACAGCGACGAAATCATCGAGGGCCGGATGCGTGAAGCTGTCAGCGAAATGAGCCATTACAAGGATTACGATTACGTCGTGATCAATGATGACTTCGCTGAGGCGCTGGAAGACCTCAAAGCCATTTTCAGGGCTAACCTGTTGACCGAAGCTCATCAGCAGCAGCGCTTTAGCGGTCTGCTTGAGCAATTGCTGGCCTGAAAATCGACCTTTGGGCAACCCGGGCTACGAGCTAAATAAGACCGCTCGTGGCTTGGCGCTTGAAGCTTATGGGTTGCAGCTTGTAAACTACCGAGTCCGCTCGCCCATCCGGGCATCGCGCATCCGCATTTGCTACGAGGAATACCCATGGCCCGCGTAACCGTTGAAGACTGCCTAGAACACGTGGATAACCGCTTTGAGCTGGTCATGCTCTCTACAAAGCGTGCTCGTCAACTGGCAACCGGCGGCAAAGAACCAAAGCTGGCGTGGGAAAATGACAAGCCTACCGTTATGGCTCTGCGCGAAATCGCAGCTGGCCTGATGGATTACGCTGTAATCGCAGAAGCTGAAATCGTTGAAGATGAACCACTGTTCGCGGCATTCGAGGACGAGTCCAACGAGGCCGTCTAAGCCTATGCCGGGTCGACGTAGTACGGCGCAGGGTAAAAGCCATTGGCAGGGGGTAGCGCCTTGCCGAGCATAGACGCCCTCGCCGATCGCATTTCGACCTACCTCGGCAAGGAACAGGTAAACCTGGTCCGCCGCGCGTATTTCTACGCCGAGCAAGCCCACGACGGCCAACGCCGTCGCAGCGGCGAAGCTTACGTCACGCATCCTCTTGCAGTGGCGAATATCCTTGCCGACATGCACATGGACCATCAAAGCCTGATGGCTGCCATGCTGCATGACGTCATTGAAGACACCGGTATCGCCAAGGAAGCGCTCTGCGCACAGTTTGGCGAGACGGTGGCCGAATTGGTCGACGGGGTCAGCAAACTGACCCAGATGAATTTCGAGACCAAGGCCGAAGCCCAGGCAGAAAACTTCCAGAAAATGGCCATGGCCATGGCTCGCGACATCCGCGTGATCCTGGTTAAGCTCGCGGATCGCCTGCACAACATGCGCACGCTTGAGGTGTTGTCCGGGGAGAAACGCCGACGCATTGCCAAGGAAACGCTGGAAATCTATGCACCTATCGCCAACCGGCTGGGTATGCACAGTATCCGTATTGAGTTCGAAGACCTTGGCTTCAAGGCCATGTACCCGATGCGCTCCTCGCGAATTGGTCAGGCGGTCAAGCGCGCCCGAGGCAATCGCAAAGAGCTGGTCAACAAGATTGAAGAGTCCCTGAGCCATTGCCTGGCGGTTGATGAAATCGAAGGCGAGGTCAGCGGGCGGCAGAAACACCTGTATGGCATCTACAAGAAGATGCGCGGCAAGCGCCGCGCCTTCAATGAAATCATGGATGTCTACGCGTTTCGTATCATCGTCGACAAGGTCGACACCTGCTACCGAGTGCTGGGCGCTGTGCATAATCTGTACAAACCCCTGCCCGGCCGCTTCAAGGATTACATCGCGATCCCCAAAGCCAACGGCTATCAGTCGTTGCACACCACGTTGTTCGGCATGCATGGCGTGCCCATTGAAATCCAGATCCGTACACGGGAAATGGAAGAGATGGCCAACAACGGGATCGCCGCGCACTGGCTGTACAAATCCTCGGATGACGAAGTGCCCAAGGGCACTCATGCCCGCGCCCGTCAATGGGTCAAAGGCGTGCTGGAAATGCAGCAGCGTGCCGGTAACTCGCTGGAATTTATCGAGAGCGTGAAAATCGACCTGTTCCCGGACGAGGTCTATGTATTCACGCCCAAAGGCCGAATCATGGAGCTGCCTAAAGGCTCCACAGCGGTCGACTTTGCTTATGCCGTGCACACTGATGTGGGCAACAGCTGCATTGCCTGTCGAATCAATCGTCGTCTGGCGCCGCTCTCCGAACCGTTGCAGAGCGGTTCGACGGTGGAAATCGTCAGTGCGCCGGGCGCACGTCCGAATCCGGCGTGGCTGAACTTCGTCGTCACCGGTAAGGCACGTACCCATATTCGTCACGCGCTCAAACTGCAGCGTCGTTCCGAGTCGATCAGCCTGGGCGAGCGTCTGCTCAACAAGGTATTGAACGGCTTCGAAAGCAGTCTGGAAAAAATCTCCGCCGAGCGCGTGCAGCTGGTACTTGCCGAATACCGGGTCGAGGTCATCGAAGACCTCCTCGAAGATATCGGCCTGGGCAACCGCATGGCGTATGTCGTCGCTCGTCGACTGCTGGGCGAAGGCGAGCAGTTGCCAAGCACAGAAGGCCCGCTGGCGATTCGCGGTACTGAAGGTCTGGTGCTCAGTTATGCCAAATGCTGTACGCCGATCCCGGGCGATCCTATCGTTGGGCACCTGTCGGCTGGCAAAGGCATGGTTGTGCATCTGGACAACTGCCGCAACATCAGCGAAATCCGCCATAACCCGGAAAAATGCATCCAGCTTTCCTGGGCCAAGGACGTTACCGGCGAATTCAACGTCGAGCTGCGTGTTGAGCTTGAGCATCAACGCGGCCTGATCGCCCTGCTGGCCAGCAGCGTCAACGCGGCCGACGGCAATATCGAAAAGATCAGTATGGACGAGCGCGATGGTCGTATCAGCGTTGTCCAACTGGTGGTCAGCGTGCATGACCGTGTGCATCTGGCCCGAGTCATCCGAAAACTGCGCGCCTTGGCCGGGGTCATTCGAATCACCCGCATGCGTGCGTAGCTAATCACTCAACAGGAGTTCTTCATGACCAAGACCGTAATCACCAGCGACAAAGCCCCTGCGGCCATCGGCCCTTACTCTCAGGCGATCAAAGCTGGCAATACCGTCTACATGTCCGGGCAAATTCCACTCGATCCTAAAACCATGGAGCTGGTTGAAGGCATCGAAGCCCAGGTCGTCCAAGTCTTTGAGAATCTGAAGTCGGTTGCCGAAGCTGCGGGCGGTTCGTTCAAGGACATCGTCAAGCTGAACATCTTCCTGACCGATCTGGGCAACTTCGCCAAGGTCAACGAGATCATGGGCAAGTATTTCGAGCAGCCGTACCCGGCTCGCGCAGCCATTGGCGTGGCTGCCTTGCCGCGCGGCTCACAGGTCGAAATGGACGCTATTCTCGTCATCGACTAAAAAACCTCGCGGGGTTAACGCCCCGCCGCAGCTGATTAAGGAAGGACCTGCTATGCGCTTTGCGCTTGCCCTCTCGCTGACGGCCGTATTTTTGAGCGGCTGTGCCAGCCACGCTGATCGCAACCCTGACGGTACCTGGATCAATCAAGCGGCCATTGAAGCTGCCGTGAAAGGCGACAATCTGCGCCAGGCACTGCTTGCCAATGGCCCTAACCTGGAATGGCAGATCGATACCAAAACCAGTCAGGCGTTGTATTCCAATGGTTTTGAAGTGGGTGAAGGTAAAATCACCAGCGCTGCCAATGGCAAACTGCGCATCGACTACTACAACTTCGTCGAAGACCTGCAGGTCAAGGGCGACGAGCTGATCCAGGCGGCCAGTGAGTCGGGGCCGGAGCAGCGTTTCGAACAGCCGAAAACCCCTGCCGCCGAAGGTGCGCCGACCGGCTCAAGCTTCGAAGCTGCGCTGTATGGCGCCTACATGGGTGGCAAATGGACCATCGTCAGCGGCGACGGCCAGGGCAATACCGTGCAGTTCAAGCCGGATGGCAGTATTCAGGGCTTGCCGGAAAATGACCGCTACGCGTTGTGCCTGGCTGGCGATTGCGCTGCCATGAGCGGTGAGTACGACAGCATGTGGCTGGAGAAGAACGAGCAGGGCAACCCGTGGATTTTCTCTCGCAAAGGCAAGCAGCTGGAGATTTTCCAGGCCGTCAACGCGGCGGAAGCTGACCAGATGCCAGAGCTTCGCCCTGGCCCGCGTCGCTGGTTGCTTGAGTTGAATTGATCGGCTGCACGGCTTCTATCAGGCAAATTGCAAATCACCGAATAGATGCGATTTCTATGTGGGAGACTCTATGTTATTCCGCAAGCGTTGGTCCCACAGGTACTACGTATTAGCGCGGTCTCTGTGGGAGCGGTGCTTGCCCGCGATAAAGGCGACGCGATCTGAAGGATAAATCACGTTGTTGTTATCGCGGGCAAGCACCGCTCCCACAGGAGACCGAGTTTGCTGGGCGACAGCGTGGTAGCCTTCATGGGGCTTTACTCAATCAGACCCCAGCAACGCCTCATACCCTTCCTTATAAGTCGGATACCTCGGTGCCCAGCCTAGCGCCCGGGCTCTGGCATTACTGCATCGTTTGCTGCCGGAGCGGCGCAGGCTGGAGTTCTCCGCCCACTGCGTCACGCCCAGATATTCGCGCATCCACTGCACGACTTCCGCCAGTGGTGCAGGTGCGTCATCCACACCGATGTAGCAATCCTCAAGCTCCGCGCCCTGCGCGTCTGCGTTCAGAAGATAAGCCAGCAACCCGGCGGCATCGTCGGAATGAATACGGTTGCCATACAGCGGCGGATCGATCGCCACGCTGTAACCCTGGCGCACCCTGTTGGATAGATCGCTTCGGCCTGGGCCATAGATCCCAGTCAGGCGCACGATGCTGGCGGGTATGCCGCTATTGAGGGCGGTTTGCTCGGCTTCCAGCATGATCTTGCCCGAGAAAGTACTCGCGTCGGTTGCTGATGTTTCATCTACCCATTCGCCGTTTTGCTGGCCATAAACGCTGCTGCTCGACACGAAAATGATGCGCTTGGGCTGTTGCCCCCGCTCTTTGCTCCAGTGGAGCACTCGCTGCAAGCCTTCGACATAGGCAGCGCGATAGCCAGTTTCGTCGCGCTCCGTGGGTGTTGCGCAATACACCAGATAGTCGATTGCGGTGTCAGGCCAGTCGTCTGGAATTGTTGGCTGGAAAAGATCGCCAGCCACGCCTTTCACGCCTTCTGGCAGGCGGGAAATGTTGCGCCGCAAGCCGTAGGCGAGCCATCCCAAGGCGAGCAACTGGACGGCTAACCGGCTTCCCACATCGCCGCATCCAGCAATCAGAACAGAGGGGGCTTGCATGTTGAATCTCCACATAAAAAGGCGGGGCGCGAACGCCGGATCGGGCCTGGAACCTGATCGGAGGGCCGCATTTGGACGAAAAAAGTTACTCTATTACTTTTGTTAACAAGAATTACTTGCAATAATACCGGCCCGTTTGTTCTCCTCCAGACGTCGAACGCAACGCGCGACGTAGCAGAGCGACCCACATTTTCTTTACTCAGGTCCGGCCAGCATGACACGTACTACCTCCTCCGCTTCGCCAACCCAGCTACCCAGCCTGTCGCGTGCATGGCGTGGTGTCGCAGCACTGCTGCTGAGCCTGATGCTTGCTCCTGCTGCATTCGCTGGCCAGGCTGCTCCAGCCAGTCCGGCAACCTCACCGGCTCCAGTCACCGCTCCGGCTACGACCACTGCGCCGTCGGCGGAAACCACTGCACCGGTTGCTCAGGACGGCGCGGCACCGGTTGAAGGCCCGGCGATCGTCGAGCCAGAGGATAACAGCCTCGGCATGTCGCATGACCTGTCGCCTTGGGGCATGTACCAGAATGCCGACATCATCGTTAAGGCCGTAATGATCGGCCTCGCGATTGCATCGATCATTACCTGGACTATCTGGATCGCCAAGGGTTTCGAACTGCTGGGCGCCAAGCGTCGCCTGCGTACTGAAATCGCCAACCTGAAAAAGGCTCGTACCCTGTCCGAAGCCAGTGAAAGCGCTGCCAAAGAAGGCACGCTGGCTAACCTGCTGGTACATGACGCGATGGAAGAGATGCGTTTGTCGGTAAACAGCCGCGAACGTGAAGGTATCAAGGAGCGTGTGAGCTTCCGTCTGGAGCGTTTGGTTGCCGCTTGTGGTCGCAACATGAGCATGGGCACCGGCGTCCTCGCGACTATCGGTTCGACGGCTCCGTTCGTGGGTCTGTTCGGTACGGTATGGGGCATCATGAACAGCTTCATCGGCATCGCCAAAACCCAGACCACCAACCTGGCTGTAGTTGCGCCCGGTATCGCCGAGGCTCTCCTGGCGACGGCACTGGGTCTGGTTGCTGCGATCCCGGCGGTCGTGATCTACAACGTCTTCGCCCGCTCCATCGCTGGTTACAAGGCACAGGTTTCCGACGCTTCTGCACAGGTTCTGCTGTTGGTCAGCCGTGATCTTGATCACCAGCCGACTGCCGACCGCTCTCAGTCGCCACACATGGTCAAGGTGGGCTAAACCTTGGGCATGCATCTAAAGGAAGGCGACGACGATCTCGCCGAAAACCACGAAATCAACGTCACGCCGTTCATCGACGTCATGTTGGTACTGTTGATCATCTTCATGGTGGCAGCGCCTCTGGCGACGGTAGACATTAAAGTCGACCTGCCTGCCTCGACCGCCAAGCCGCAACCCCGGCCTGAGAAACCTGTATTCCTCAGCGTCAAGGCTGACCAGAGCGTGTACCTGGGCGACGACAAGGTTGCTCGTGAGCAACTGGGTCAGGTTCTCGATGCCCGGACCAAGGGCAAGAAGGACACCACGATCTTCTTCCAGGCCGATAAAGGTGTGGATTACGGTGATCTGATGGAAGTCATGAACGCTCTGCGCTCTGCGGGCTACCTCAAAGTCGGTCTGGTCGGTCTCGAGACGGTTGGTAAGAAATGATCAGTTCGCGCCAAAAACTGACGCGCTATAGCGGTAGTCTGTTGTTGGTGCTGGCCGTGCATGCCATCGCGATTGTGGTCGCGCTTCGCTGGCCTGCATCCCAAGCCATCGAGCTGCCACCGGCAGCCATGATGGTTGAGCTGGCACCTGAGCCAGAACCGGCCCCGCCGCCTCCGCCGCAAGTGGTTCAGCCGCCTCAGCCTCCAGCCCCCGAGGAAGAAATCATTCCCAAGGTTGCGGAAGTCGAGAAGGCTGAAATCGCCGTGCCTAAGCCCGTGGTCAAGCCAAAGCCCAAGCCGCAGCCGCCAAAGCCCGTGAAAAAGCCTGAGCCGCCGCAGGATTTGCCAGCTGACGAAAAACAGGTCGATACGCCGCCAACGACGGCCAAGGTCGAGAAGTCGGCTGCGCCGACGCCGCCAAGTCAGCCTGCCCCGCCGAGTACTGCGCTGCCTAGCTGGCAGAGCGATCTGCTGAAGCATCTGGCGAAGTTCAAGAAATACCCTGAAGACGCTCGTCGTCGGGGCATGCAAGGGGTAAGTCGTCTGCGCTTTGTGGTTGATGCCGAAGGTAATGTCCTTTCGTACTCAATCGCCAGCAGTTCGGGCAGTCCGGCGCTGGACAGGGCCACTATGGAGATGATCCGTCGTGCCCAGCCGTTGCCGAAACCGCCAGCGGAAACGTTGAACAACGGCACTATCGAGATCCTGGCACCGTTCGTTTACTCGCTGGACAGGCGTTAAGTCGCAATTTTGATACAACGCAGGCACTTGATAACGTGCGTCTATCGATTGCAGCCGCTATGCTGGGGCCGCAACTTCATGGACGCACGTTATGACTCTCACAGAATTGCGCTACATCGTTACCCTCGCTCAGGAACAGCACTTCGGCCATGCCGCTGAGCGCTGCCATGTCAGCCAGCCGACTTTATCGGTGGGCGTGAAAAAGCTGGAAGATGAACTTGGTGTGCTCATTTTCGAGCGCAGCAAGAGTGCTGTGCGTTTGACGCCCGTGGGTGAAGGCATCGTCGCTCAAGCGCAAAAGGTCCTGGAGCAAGCTCAGGGTATCCGCGAGCTGGCCCAGGCGGGTAAGAACCAGCTGACCGCGCCGCTCAAGGTCGGTGCGATCTACACCGTCGGCCCTTACCTGTTCCCGCATCTGATCCCGCAACTGCACCGGGTTGCCCCGCAGATGCCGTTGTACATTGAAGAAAACTTCACTCATGTACTGCGCGACAAGCTGCGTAATGGCGAGCTGGACGCAATTATCATTGCGTTGCCGTTCAACGAAGCTGACGTGCTGACCATGCAGCTGTACGACGAGCCGTTCTACGTCCTGATGCCTGCCGATCATCCGTGGACCCAGAAAGAAACCATTGATGCCTCGGCACTCAATGACAAGAGCCTGTTGCTGCTCGGTGAAGGCCACTGCTTCCGCGATCAGGTGCTGGAAGCGTGCCCGACCCTGACCAAGGGCAGCGAGGGTGCCAAGCACACGACAGTAGAGTCCAGCTCTCTGGAGACCATTCGCCACATGGTGGCTTCCGGTCTGGGGATCTCTATCCTGCCGATGTCGGCAGTCGACAGCCATCATTACGCGCCTGGCGTTATTGAGGTTCGTCCGCTGACCCCGCCGGTGCCGTTCCGTACGGTAGCGATTGCCTGGCGCGCCAGCTTCCCGCGGCCGAAGGCGATTGAAATCCTCGCCGACTCTGTTCGGTTGTGCTCTGTGGCACGTCCGAAAACCGAAGCGAGCTGAGTGGTCTGATGAGCGAGTTGTCTCAAGTCTCGGTCACCGCGCTCAAGGGCGTTGGCGAGGCCATGGCCGAGAAGCTTGCCAAGGTCGGGCTGGAAAATCTGCAGGACGTGTTGTTTCACTTGCCGTTGCGTTATCAGGACCGAACCCGTGTAGTGCCTATAGGTCAGTTGCGGCCTGGGCAAGATGCAGTGATCGAAGGCACGGTCAGTGGCGCTGATGTGGTCATGGGCAAGCGTCGCAGCCTCTTGGTACGTCTGAACGACGGTACCGGAAGCCTGAGCCTGCGTTTTTATCACTTCAGTAACGCGCAGAAGGACGCGCTCAAGCGCGGGACTCATATCCGTTGTTTTGGTGAGGCCCGGCCGGGTGCGTCAGGTCTGGAAATTTACCATCCGGAATACCGTGCGCTGACCGGCAGCGAGCCCGCGCCTGTTGAGCAAACGCTCACGCCGATCTACCCCACGACCGAAGGTCTGACCCAGCAACGCTTGCGCCAGCTCAGTCAGCAAACCCTGACGATGCTGGGGCCAAAAAGCCTGCCTGACTGGTTGCCTGAAGAACTTGCGCGGGACTATCAGCTTGCACCGCTGGATGACGCGATCCGCTACCTGCATCACCCACCGGCTGATGCTGATGTTGAAGAACTCGCGTTGGGACACCACTGGGCTCAGCACCGGTTGGCGTTTGAAGAACTCTTGACCCATCAATTGTCCCAGCAGCGTTTGCGCGAAAGCCTGCGCTCGCAAAGGGCTCCGGCATTGCCAGTGGCCAAAAAACTGCCAAAGCAGTTTCTTGCCAACCTCGGTTTTGCACCTACTGGTGCGCAGCAGCGTGTAGGTAAGGAAGTTGCCTACGATTTGAGTCAGCCTGAGCCGATGTTGCGTTTGATTCAGGGCGATGTCGGGGCCGGTAAAACCGTTGTGGCCGCCCTCGCCGCCCTGCAGGCACTGGAGGCGGGTTACCAGGTGGCGTTGATGGCGCCGACCGAGATTCTTGCCGAACAGCACTACATTAATTTCAAGCGCTGGCTGGAACCGCTGGGCATCGAAACCGCCTGGCTGGCTGGCAAGCTCAAAGGCAAGGCCCGAGCCGCTTCTCTTGAGCAGATCGCGGGTGGGACGCCAATGGTAGTAGGCACTCACGCGTTGTTTCAGGACGAGGTGCAGTTCAAGAATCTCGCACTGGTGATCATCGACGAGCAGCACCGTTTTGGCGTGCAGCAGCGTCTGGCTCTACGCAAGAAGGGGGTCGGCGGTCTGATGTGCCCGCACCAGTTGATCATGACGGCTACACCGATTCCGCGCACGTTGGCGATGAGCGCGTATGCAGATCTGGATACGTCGATTCTCGACGAACTGCCGCCCGGACGTACTCCGGTCAATACCGTATTGGTGGTGGATACCCGGCGCATTGAAGTGATTGAGCGCGTGCGGGCTGCCTGCGCGGAAGGTCGCCAGACGTATTGGGTCTGCACCTTGATCGAGGAGTCTGAAGAGCTCACGTGTCAGGCGGCGGAAACGTCTTTTGAAGAATTGACCAGCGCGCTGGGTGAGTTCCGGGTAGGCCTGATTCACGGCCGCATGAAGCCTGCCGAGAAGGCAGCGGTCATGGCCGAGTTCAAGCAGGGCGCGCTGCAATTGCTGGTGGCGACGACGGTAATTGAAGTGGGCGTCGACGTTCCCAACGCCAGCCTGATGATTATCGAAAACCCCGAGCGCCTCGGGCTGGCGCAGTTGCACCAGCTCCGTGGTCGCGTAGGCCGTGGCAGTGCCGTCAGCCATTGCGTGCTGCTCTACCATCCGCCGCTGTCGCAAATAGGTCGCCAGCGTTTGGGAATCATGCGTGAAACCAACGATGGCTTCGTGATTGCCGAGAAGGATCTTGAGTTGCGTGGTCCCGGCGAAATGCTGGGTACCCGGCAAACCGGGCTGCTGCAATTCAAGGTCGCAGACCTGATGCGCGACGCCGACCTGCTTCCAGCGGTGCGTGATGCCGCTCAGGCCCTGCTTGAACGGTGGCCGCAGCATGTCAGCCCACTGCTGGAGCGTTGGCTGCGTCATGGGCAGCAATACGGTCAGGTGTGATGCAGGTCGTCGCTTTGATGATCGCATCACACCCGAAACAGCCAAGCTGGTTATACTTCAGCGACTGTAAGAATTTGGATACCCGCCATGACAGAAGTTGCCCACGTCGATGAAGCGCCTCATGCCCCCTCCGTCATTCGGCAGTTGCTTGGCAAATTAGCGATTAGTTACCGCGAGGTGGATGAGTCCCCAGACCTGCCCGCCGCCCGTATCGTCCAGGCGGTACTGGTCGAGGACGCTGTCGGGGCACTTCTGATCCTGTTTCCGCAGAGCCAGTTACTGGACCTCAGCCGCATCACCGAGCTAACCGGTCGCAAACTGGTCGCCGTGTCTCATGCGCGCATGCTGAAGATGTTGGCCAAGCACAGCCTGCACGTGTTGCCAGGCCTGCCTGCGCTGACCAGTTCGCCTTGCCTGTATGACGATCGTCTGTTGCAGGAGCCGTCAGTGTTGATCGGCTCGGGCGAGCCCGGGATTTTGCTGGAGATTAGCAGCGAAGACTTCAAGTCCATGTTGAGCAAAGCCAGCGCCGCTCATTTTGGCGAGTTGCTGAGCACGATTCATCCAAACCTCGATCGTCCCGATGATGATCGCGAAGAGATTACCCAGGCCATGCACGCCTTCACGGCGCGCCGCATCCAGCAGCGTCTTGAAGCGACTCTGGAAATCCCGCCGCTGGCTGAAACCGCGCAGAAGATCATCAAGCTGCGTGTCGATCCTGACGCAACCATCGATGACATCACTGGCGTGGTCGAGACTGATCCGGCACTGGCGGCACAGGTTGTGAGCTGGGCGGCATCGCCTTACTACGCGTCCACCGGCAAGATCCGTTCGGTTGAAGATGCCATCGTGCGCGTGCTCGGGTTCGATCTGGTGATCAATCTGGCGTTGGGCCTGGCGCTGGGCAAAACCCTCAGCCTGCCCAAGGATCACCCGCAACAGACCACGCCTTACTGGCAGCAGTCGATTTATACCGCTGCTGTTATTGAGGGGCTGACTCGCGCAATGCCTCGGGCACAGCGTCCTGAGGCGGGCCTGACGTATCTGGCCGGGTTGCTGCACAACTTCGGCTATCTGTTGCTGGCCCATGTGTTCCCGCCGCATTTCTCGTTGATCTGCCGCCAGTTGGAAGTGAACCCGCACTTGCACCACAGCTACGTCGAGCAACATTTGCTGGGCATCAGTCGTGAGCAGATGGGTTCATGGTTGATGCGCTACTGGGACATGCCTGATGAGTTGTGCACAGCCTTGCGCTTCCAGCACGACCCAACCTACGACGGTGAGCACAGCGCATACGCCAATCTGGTTTACCTCTCGGTACGTCTGTTGCGCCAGAACGGCATTGGTTCGGGACCCAAGGAAGACATTCCTGACGAGCTCTTCGCCCGCTTGAGCCTGACCCGTGAAAAAGCAGAGGAGTCGGTGCGCAAGGTGCTTGAGGCAGAAGTACTGCTAAGGGAACTGGCTTCGCAGTTCTCGTCCTGATCAGCTCTTGTAACAAACCCACATGAGCACGGCTGAAACGCCACACCATTGTGGGAGCGGTGCTTGCCCGCGATAAGAACACCGCGGTGTATCTTTCAGGCCGCGTCGCCTTTATCGCGGGCAAGCACCGCTCCCACATGGATCTCTGTATGCCGCTAGACAGCGCGGTGTCAGAGGCACAGGGCGATCTCCTGTCAAAAAACCGACTGGCGCTTGTTATGGGTCTACACCGTCTCCTCTGCCTCCCCTGGCAACTGCTCATCCAGGTGCAGCCACGGCAAGCGGTTGTCCGTCCAGATATGACGATCCGCAGGGGCAAGCTCCGGTTGGTCAAAAGTGGCTACGGTGACGTCTATGTCCTGCGGGCTGTTGCGCGAGAATAATGCCAGCTGGGCACCGCAGTTATTGCAGAAATAACGCACACAGGTCGGGCCGGAGTCGTAGGTCGTCGGGCTGCCTTCGGTCCATTCGAATGACGTTACAGGCACTGAAATCCAGGTCATGACAATCCCGCCGGAGGTGCGTCGGCAGATTGAGCAATGGCAATGAGCGATGTCCTGCAGCGGTGCATCAAACTGATAACGCAGATTGCCGCAATGGCATCCGCCGGTAGTGATCTGACCCATATCCCTTTTCCCTTGTTCTAGACGTGCTGATGAGCTTCTGACCGTTCAGGCTCGCATTCGTCATTAAAAACTAACGCTCAAAGGTTTCAGCAGCGAAAGCTGAATGAAAGCTTGGCCGATTAGCATCCACCCACCGCCGGCAACAGACCGGTCAGCCACATGTGCGTTTCAAGACGTACAAAGGCCCAGTTAACAACAACAAATGGTGACCCTGATGTGCTCTAGTGCCCTGCTGCATTCCCCGCTTTCGCTCCCACTCCCTGCGCCGCTCTTTTTGAGCTGATTAGCCTTTCGCCTTAGCCAATCGCGTACCGCCTGGAGTATTTACTATGTTGACCTTCCTTGGCTTTGCCATGGTGATTGCTTTCATGTACCTGATCATGAGCAAGCGCCTTTCCGCGCTGATTGCTCTGATTCTGGTACCGATCCTCTTTGCCATTTTCGGCGGTTTCGCCACCGAAATCGGCCCGATGATGCTGGCCGGTATCACCAAGCTCGCGCCGACTGGCGTGATGCTGATGTTCGCCATTCTGTACTTCGCCTTGATGATCGACTCGGGTTTGTTCGACCCGGCCGTGCGTCAGATTCTGAGGTGGGTCAAAGGCGATCCGATGAAAGTATCGGTGGGTACTGCGGTGCTGGCACTGGTGGTTTCTCTGGACGGTGACGGCGCAACGACTTACATGATCTGCGTCGCAGCGATGCTGCCGTTGTACAGCCGCATCGGTATGAGCCCACGCATCATGGCCGGCCTGATCATTCTGGCGGGCGGCATCATGAACATGACCCCATGGGGTGGGCCGACCGCCCGCGCAGCCAGTGCGTTGCATGTGGAAGCATCCGATATTTTCGTACCAATGATTCCGGCTATGTTCGCCGGGGTGGTTGCACTTCTGCTGATTGCTTACTTCTATGGCAAGCGTGAGCGCGCTCGTTTGGGCGAACTGCATCTGCAGGGCGATGAAGCCGATCACAGCGAAATCAGTGTTTCGCAGTTTCCGGATGCCCGTCGTCCGAAGATGATCTGGTTCAACGGTGCGCTGACACTGGTGCTGATGATCTCGCTGATCATGAGCCTGTTGCCGTTGCCAGTGCTGTTCATGATCGCCTTCAGTATCGCGATGATCATCAACTACCCGAACATGCAGGATCAGAAAGACCGTGTGGCGGCTCACGCCGGTAGCGTGCTCTCAGTGGTAGGTTTGATCTTCGCCGCAGGTATCTTCACCGGCATTCTGACCGGCACGGGCATGGTTGATGCCATGTCCAAGAGCCTGTTGGCAGTGATTCCGGACGCAATGGGCCCGTACCTTGCGGTCATTACTGCACTGGTCAGCATGCCGTTTACCTTCTTCATGTCCAACGACGCGTTCTACTTTGGCGTGTTGCCGGTATTGACTGAAGCGGCTGCTCACTACGGTATTTCGCCAGTGGAAATGGCCCGTGCCTCCATCGTCGGTCAGCCGGTTCACTTGCTCAGCCCGCTGGTTCCTTCGACTTACCTGCTGGTAGCACTGGCCGGTATCGAATTTGGTGACCACCAGCGCTTCACCTTGAAGTGGGCAGTTCTGGTTTGCCTGTGCATAATGGTTGCCGCTTTGCTGATGGGGATCTTTCCTTTCTACAGCAGTCTATAAAGTCGGCTCACTTGTTTTGCGGCCCATGCCCCGGTCTTTATCGTCGGGTCTGGGCCGCAAAAGTTTAAACGCTCAAAGGATTACAAAATGGAATGGCTGACCAGTCCTGAAATATGGATTGCTTTCTTTACCCTGACTGCCCTGGAAATTGTTCTGGGCATCGACAACATCATCATGATCTCGATCCTGGTCAGCCGCATGCCCAAGCACATGCAGGCGCGCACCCGGATTTTCGGTCTGGCGCTGGCCATGGTCACCCGCATCCTGCTGCTGCTATCGATTACGTGGGTCATGCGTCTGACCGCTGATCTGTTCGTAGTGATGGGGCAGGGCATTTCGGGCCGCGACCTGATTCTATTCTTTGGTGGTCTGTTCCTGCTGTGGAAAAGCTCGCAAGAGATCTACCACGGCCTGGAAGGCGAAGAAGAATCGGCGGACGCACCGGGTGGCAAAGGTGGCAAGTTCATCTACACCATCATCCAGATCGCGATCATCGACATCGTGTTCTCGCTGGACTCGGTTATCACTGCTGTCGGCATGGTTTCCCATGTGCCGGTCATGGTTGCCGCGATTGTGGTTGCCGTACTGGTGATGATGTTGTGCGCAGGTACCATCAGCGACTTCATCGAGAAGCACCCATCGTTGAAGATGCTGGCGCTGTCGTTCCTGATCGTTGTAGGTACCGTATTGATCGCCGAAGCGTTCGACGTGCATGTGCCTAAAGGTTACGTGTACTTCGCAATGGCGTTCTCCCTTGCTGTTGAAGCGATCAACATCAAGATGCGCATCGCGCACGCCAAGAAGAAGGCGCAAAGCGAGCCGGTCAAGCTGCGTAAAGACGTTCCGGGGCAGTAAACCGATGTGTTGTTAAAGAACGGGGCGCAGTGATGTGCCCCTTTTTTTTGCTGATGGCCCGGCCACTATACCTGTAGGAGTGAACTTGTTCGCGAACGGCTGCGTAGCAGTCGTAAATCTGGCGACTCTGTTTCAGCAAATGCACCGAGTCGCTGCCGTTGCTGCCGCTTCGCGCCAGATCGCGAACAAGTTCACTCCTACAGGGGAGTGCGCGGCCTGTACGCAAATGTAGATGGCTGATTTATTACAGATTTGTTTCAATGGGCTGATGTGATGCAATGCTGGCATTTAAGCCAAAGGCCGACTAAAGGTTAGTAAAGCCATTACACGCGCCATTCGCTGCACCTTCAATTCATTGCCCGCATGGGCACACCTCAGGGGGCTTTCCGTATGCTGACCCTGCTCGATTTGCTTTCGGCCGTGGCCTTGCTGATCTGGGGCACTCACATTGTTCGTACCGGCATTCTGCGCGTGTACGGAGCGCAGTTGCGCCAGGTCATCAGTCAGAACATGTCCAGGCGTCCGCTGGCGTTCATCGCCGGTATCCTGGTAACTGCGGTGGTGCAGAGCAGCAATGCCACCGCCATGTTGGTGACTTCATTTGTCGGTCAGGGCCTGATGGCGCTGACCCCTGCTCTGGCGATCATGCTGGGTGCGGATGTCGGTACCGCGTTGATGTCGCGAGTTCTGACGTTTGATTTGTCCTGGCTGTCGCCGCTGCTGATTTTCCTGGGCGTGGTGTTCTTTCTGTCTCGCAAGCAGACCCGTCTTGGTCAGATGGGGCGCGTTGCCATTGGCCTTGGGCTGATTGTGCTGGCGCTGCAACTGATCGTCGCCGCTGCGGCCCCGATCACCCAAAACGCTGGCGTGAAAGTACTGTTTGCTTCGCTGACCGGCGATTTGCTGCTGGATGCCCTGGTTGGCGCGTTGTTCGCCATGATCTCCTACTCAAGCCTTGCCGCAGTTCTGCTGACCGCAACGCTGGCGGGGGCTGAGATCATCAGCTTACCGGTGGCCATCGGTCTGGTGATCGGCGCCAACATCGGCAGTGGCATGCTCGCCTTCCTGAGTACCAGCATGCAGAACGTTGCCGGTCGCCAGGTGGCCTTGGGCAGCTTGCTGTACAAGTTGTTTGGCCTGCTGCTGGTCATTCCGGTACTCGACCCACTGGTGCACTGGATCGACAGCCTGGGCTTCAGCCCGCAAGACATGGTCATCGGCTTTCACCTGATCTACAACACCGCGCGCTGTCTGGTCATGTTGCCCACGGTCGGTCCAATGGCGCGGCTGTGTTCGGTCATCTTGCCGGAGCGTCCCGAGGTCAACGGGTTGGCCAAGCCGCGCCATCTGGATCTGACAGCACTTTCTACACCCAGCCTGGCACTGGCCAACGCCGTGCGGGAAACCCTGCGCATGGGCGACCTGATCGAAGGCATGCTCGGCTCGATGCTGGAAGTGTTGCGCGGTACGCAAACGTCCATGACCCAGGAAATGCGGCGTCTTAACGATGACGTCGAGGCGCTGTACAGCGCAATCAAACTGTATCTGGCGCAGATGCCCCGAGAAGATCTCGGTGAGCAAGACAACCGGCGCTGGGCGGAGATTATCGAGCTGACGATCAACCTGGAACTGGCTGCCGGTTTGATCGAACGCATGCTGCGCAAAATCCAGCAGCAGAAAACCTCTCAGCGCCGCTCGTTTTCCGAGGTCGGGCTGGAAGAACTGGCGGGCCTGCAGTCCCAGTTGTTATCCAACTTGCGGCTGGGCCTGTCGGTGTTTCTCAGCAGCGATCCGGAAAGCGCTCGCCAGTTGTTGCGTGAGAAACGCCGCTTCCGGGCACAGGAACGACGTCTGGCCCACGCACACGTCAGCCGCTTACAGCGCAAAGTCGTGCAGAGTCTTGAAACCAGCTCGCTGCATCTTGAGCTGATCGCCGACATGAAACGTCTCAACTCGCTGTTCTGCAGCAGTGCCTATGCGGTACTGGAAACTGCTGACACCGGCGCGCTGTCCAGCGAAAGCGAGCCTGAGCAGTCAGCGTAAAAGACGGGATGTGAACGTACCGGGCACATCGAAGTCTGTTAGACATACCGATCCGCAAGGAAGCAATGTTTTATGCGTTGCCTGCTGTTCGCTTGTCTGTTTTTGATCGCACTGCCTTCATCTGCTCTCGACCGTTTTCAGGTTGAGGGCTACCTGTTGCCCAACGGTCTGCAACTGCTGCTCAAACCTGGCTATGAGAAAGGCCATGTGGCGATTCGCCTAGTAGTCGGCATAGGCTTTGATGACTTTTCTTGCGAAGACAAAGAGCTGCCGCATCTGCTGGAGCACTTGCTGTTCAGCGGTGTTGATGATGCAGGCGAAGGTGGGCTGGAAGAGCGCATGCAGGCGCTGGGGGGCGACTGGAACGCCTTCACCAGTAATACCGATACTACGTTCGTGATTGAAGCCCCGGCGCAAAACCAGCGCAAGGTGCTGGATCTGTTATTGGAAGTGCTGACCAAAACTCACTTCGATCAGGCAGATCTGGATACGGTTAAACGTATCGTCGAGCGTGAAGACGGCGGCCATTACTCGCACTTGCAGCGCTGGCTGGACCGCAAGGATCTGGGCCATGGAGCCAGCAGCCAGCTGGCCGTGGAGATGGGCCTCAAATGTGCCGAGCGTCCGCAAGTCGATCACATCACTCTGGAACAGGTTCAAGAGGTTTTCAGTTCCTGGTATGCACCCAACAACATGACGCTGATCATGGTGGGCGACCTGGACCGGCTGCTGCCTAGCTATCTGGAGCGTACGTTTGGTGAGCTGGACGCGCTCGACCCCATAGAGCATCCGCCCTTGGCCGAGGCCAATGACAATGCCGAGAAAGACAGCACGTTGATTCGCGGCGCATTGGGCGACGCCGCGCGGCTGCATTTGATTTTCAATGAACCGTTGCTGGACGATCAGCACGATGAAACGCTGGAGTTGGTCAGCGACTACCTCGAATGGGCGCTCTACAGCGACCTGCGACTCAAGCATGGTTTGTCCTACGGGCCGTGGGTCGACCGGGAAGTGTTTGGTGGCAGCGGCTTCATGAGCCTGAATGCCGATCTGGAGCGCGATGATGTTGATCAGGCTAAGGAAGACATCCGCGTCATGCTTGAGCGTCTGCAGATCGATGGCCTTGATCCGGCGGCATTCGCTCGTATCAAGCAAGCGACCATCGCCAAGCAGGCCTGGGCCGTGCAGGGCAACAGTGCCCTGGCGGATTATTACTGGGGCGCGCTCAACGACTACGAAAAGGGCCGGTTTGCAGATCCGTCCAAGCGTTATAAAGCGGTTAGCCTGGACAGCGCCAACCGTGCTCTGCGTGAGTTACTCAAACAGAAGAGCTACTGGCGCACTGAGCAGCCGCTGCTGAGTTATGACGGGCTGTTCTGGCTGACGACGGCAGTGGCGGGCATTCTGGTGCTGCTGGTTGGATGGCGTGTTAACAGCTATCGTCGCAAACGCCGATGATCATTCAGGTTGGAATCCTGCTTCTGTGGGAGCCGAGCTTGGTCTGGGCGGCATTCCGACGATAAACAATAACGCGGTATGTCGTCTAGCTGCGTCTCATGTATCGCGAGCAAGCTCGGCTCCCACGGGGAATTGAGTTAGCAGGGAAACATAGAATCTCCGACAGGGGCTTGTGTTCGCCGTGCCGCCGGCGCAGCTCCCGAGATAGCCGTATCAGAACACCGAACAATGAATTCACTGGCAGCACTGTTATCCTGCTGACCCTTTTTCCAGCCACCAAGTGAATCGCCGAAATGCCCCAATGGAAATCCCTGATCGTCCGCATCGTTGAACTGATGAAGCGTTATCCAGGGCTGATTGCGGCGGGTGGTTTCATCTCGGGTATCGCCAGCTTCATCCTCGTCGATCGCCAGGAAGGCCTGGCGACCTGGATTGCCGTGGTGATGCTGCTCAGCTGGCTGTGGTTGATGGTCGAAAGCAGCGCCATGGTGCTGTTCACCAAAGTCTTCAAGCGCGAGATCCCTGCCGGACTGTTGCGTTATGGCACGCAGATGATCCACCAGGAGAGTCTGTTCTTCGTTCTGCCGTTCTTCTTCATCACCACCACATGGAACAGCGCCCAGGCGATTTTTACCGGGATGCTGGGCGCGGCAGGGCTGATTTCCATCATTGACCCGCTGTACTACAAATGGCTCGCACCCCGGCGCTGGCTGTTCATGGCCTTGCACACGCTGACGCTTTTTGCCGCATTGCTGACCGCGTTGCCGATCATCCTGCACCTGACCACGGCCGAGAGTTACAAACTGTCGCTGGGCATCGCCATGCTGCTGTCATTCCCCAGCCTGATATCGAGTTTCCCGGTCAATAGCTGGCGGCGCGGAGTCGGAGTGGTCGTGACCATTCTGGTTATTGGCGGCGCAGGCTGGCTGCTACGTTCCTGGGTGCCACCTGCAACTTTGTGGCTTACCGAGGTAGCGGTGAGTACCGACTTCGACAACAAGAACCGTACTCCCGGCGATAGCATTACTGAAGTGAGCGCCAATCAGGTCCGCAGCAGTGGTTTGTACGCCTACACCTCGATCAATGCCCCGCGTGGTCTGGATGAGCGCATTTATCACGTGTGGAGGCACAACGGCAAAGAGGTCGACCGCATCGCGCTGGATATCCATGGCGGTCGTAAGGAAGGCTACCGGGCATGGACCCATAAGCGTAATTTCCCACAGGACGCTGTTGGCAAATGGCAGGTGAGGGTGCTGACCGAAGACGGGCAGATGATTGGTGTGCTGCGCTTTGAAGTCACCGAGGCTGATCAGCCCGCAGTCACTCGACCGGGCGGCCGTATCATCCGTCTCAAGCCGGGTGGTGATGACAGCGGCAGCGATAAAGATCAAGCTGCCCCGCAACGTTCAGAGCCGGAGGTGAAGCAACCTGAGGCCGCTCAGCCTGAAGCGGCTCAGCCCGAGGCGGCAGAGCCGGACGCGAAACCAGAGGCTGCCGAGCCTGAGGCCGAGCAGCCTTGAGCATTACTGCGCAGTGGCCCCGAAGAACCAGTAGGTGACCATGATCGCCGCGATCACGCCGCAAAGTTCAGCCAGCAGCGCGCAGCCCACAGCATGGCGGGCGCGCTGAATGCCGACAGCACCGAAGTAGACAGCCAGCACGTAGAACGTGGTTTCGGTACTGCCTTGAATCGTCGCGGCTGCCAGAGCCGCGAAGCTGTCCACGCCTTGGGTCTGCATGGTCTCGATCAGCAGTGCCCGGGCTGCACTACCTGAGAATGGCTTGACCATTGCGGTGGGCAGAGCGTCGACAAAGCGGGTGTCGAGACCGAGCCATTGAACCAGGTGACGAATGCCTTCCAGGCCCAGATCCAAAGCGCCCGAAGCACGCAGCACGCCGACCGCGCAGAGCATCGCTACCAGATAGGGCAACAGGCCTTTGGCGACGTCGAAACCTTCCTTCGCGCCTTCGACAAACGCCTCATAGACCTGCACCTTGCGCAACGCGCCGATCACTAGAAACATAATGATCAGGCCGAACAACGTCAGGTTGCCGAGGATGGAAGAGAGGCCCGCCAATGCCGTCGCCGACATGGTTGCCAGTAATGCCATGAAACCGCCGAGGAGCAGTGCGCCGGGGATCAGGTAGGCCAGCACGACCGGATCCCACAGCCGCAGACGCTGCATGAATGCAACCGACAACAGGCCGACGATCGTTGAGGCGCTGGTTGCCAGCAGGATCGGCAGGAACACCAGCGTAGGGTCCACCGCACCTTGCTGGGCGCGATACATGAAAATAGAGACGGGCAGCAGGGTCAGCGAAGACGCGTTGAGTACCAGAAACAGAATTTGCGCATTACTGGCGGTGGTCTGGCTGGGGTTCAGTTCCTGCAGGGAACGCATGGCCTTGAGGCCGATAGGCGTTGCCGCGTTATCCAGTCCCAGAGCGTTAGCAGCGAAGTTGAGCGTAATCAGGCCAAGGGCGGGGTGGCCAGAGGGGACTTCGGGCATCAGACGTAGAAACAGCGGGCCGAGGACTTTTGCCAGCCAGTCGACGATCCCGGCTTTCTCCGCAATTCGCAGAAAGCCCAGCCAGAGCGTCAGTGTGCCGAACAGCAGCACCATGACTTCAACCGACAGCTTGGCCATGGCGAAGATGCTTTCGACCATGGCCGCGAAAATGCCAGCGTTACCACCAATCAGCCACTGGCCGAATGCGGAGATTGCTGCAATCAGAAAAAAACCGAGCCATAGAGCGTTAAGCATTCACAAGTCCCCCGCAAGATGCCGCGATGATAGCGGTGCAAGGGCAAACAACAAACCCTGGACGTGTCGGATAAACCGGTAGGAGCGAATTCATTCGCGAAGCGGTGTGTCAGCCCCGGATATTTTTCAGGACCGCCGCCGTCGCGAATGAATTCGCTCCCACGGGAAATATCATTTCAATCCGGGCGACGGAGCGGTTATAAAAGCCGCCCCTTTTTTACTCAGCGCAAAATCTTCGGAGCTTCATCCCTTGGCAGATTGTTCTGCTGCATCGGCTGCCCGGTGTATTCCACTTCGCCGCGCAGTTGCTCGCGCAGTTGGCGGGCGACATCCACACCGATTGATTGGGACACGTCCCGCACAACACGGGGACGATTCAGAGAGACTTTGACGTCGCGGCTGTTGACCAGTTTGGTGTCCTGCCCCTCACCCATGGCCGTGAACGCCGAGGTGATTTCGAAAGTCCGGGTGTTGATCAGGCTGAAGTCGGCCACCAGCGTCAGACCCAGAATCGCCGAATAGCTGTTGGTGTTCGCCAGCTCGCCGATGTCCTGCTGGAAGTCGACATCCGAAACGGTGCCGAACAACACGTAGTCCGCGCCCTTGAAGCTGCCGTTCTTGATGCGCTTGATGACATCATAAACGTCCTCTTTGGACCCGGCGGTGTAGGGCGTCCCCTGCACAAGCTGGAACATCCCGGACTTGAGAATCTCGCCTTTGATGTCGCCGCTGAATTTGCGCAGCTCTCCCTGCTCGATATAGCTGTAGCGAGCCTCGTACTCGTCATAGCTGGATGAGCCGCTGGCGCTGTAGTAGTTAGCTTGGAAGTTGTTCTTTGCCGAAACAGTGTGGATATAAGCCTCTACACGTTCCTGAAAAGCCAGGTCGGTGACTGCGATTTTCGGTGCGGCCTGAACGCCGAAGGCGCACACCAGGCCGAAGATACCCATCCATGCACGCATTGATTAACGCTCCGTGGTTTTGCGGATTTCTTTCTCGTCCATCCACTCAGCCAGCCCGCTTTCTACATCGATCAGTTGCAGGCTGAATTTATAGAAGACGTCCTTGTAATCTGCACTGCGCTTGACGATGGAACTGATCGAGCCTTCCAGGCGGTACTTGGCAGCGACCATATTGCCGGTTTTGCTGACAGTCGATTTCTTGTACAGGCCGCTCTGGTTTTGCAGCTTGAGCTGATCAACCTGGCTCTGCATCTCGGTATTGTCGCTGGCGAAGCGGGCGGTACCGGATTTCATCAGTTGGGTCTTGATCGACGTGGTGATCTCACGGGTGTCGATGTACTCGCTGGTCTTGTTCTTTACGTCGTAAACCTGAACCACCGGACGGCCTTGCAGAATGCCGGATTGAGCCAGCGAACGAGTCATGGACTCGGCGATCATCTGCAGATCGGTGGAACCGAATTCGTTGGTGATGGTTTCAACAGCTTTGGTGTCGCCGTAGCTGATGTTCTTGCTACCCAGCGCGGGTGAGTTGTTGGCGCAACCGGTGGCGAGCAGAGCGACAGCGGCGATGGAACAAAGGCGGATAAACAGCATTCGGGAGTTCTCTTCAACTGAACAAAATAGGGGGTAGATCAAGGCGTCTTCACTTCAAGGCGAAAGTCAGTGGCTTTCGGCGTCGGTGCAATGGCGGGCAGGTAGCTGGTCTGGGTGCCGTACAACGTCGTGCTTTTCCAGGCCTCTGCATCGGCTACGGGAAAGCCATCGTTGCCCAGCCAGGCGAAGCGGTAATACATCTGCTTGTTGTAGCTGCTGGTGTTGTTGAGCTGCACATTGACGGTGAGAAAACCGTTTTCGCGGGCGACGCGCATGGCACCTACTTCGATGTTCTTCATGTTACCCAGCGACACCACTTTGCTGGCCGCGCTGCCGGGCGCCGGTGGCGGCGGGGTGGCGCAGCCGACAAGCAGGGCCATAGCGAGTGCGCCGAGAATCTTGATACGCATGGTGGGTCTCCGTTCAGGGTTGTTTGGTGGTCGCGATGGCTTGCGGTGCAGTCGATGGCATTACCTGAGCAATCAGGCCGTCGGTATAAACCTGATTGCCAATGGCACGCAGCGCGACGACTTGATAACGCTGATCAACCTTGACCTGCACATGGGTACCGCCGGTGGTGGAAGGCAGGATCACGCTATGCATGCCTTGAGGCAGGCGCAGGCGGGCGACCTGAGTATTGTCCGGCAGCGTGCGCCAGGTACGGGTGTCTGCACCTTCGGTAATGGCTGAGGCGATACCCACGGCCAGACCGGCAAGCGGGTTCACGTCATTGATCTGCTTTTGCGCGACGCCGCGAGTAATCGCACGAACGGTGGTGCGCAGAATGATCCCGGGCATGTCATCACGCAGTGCGCGACGAGACATATCAGTGGTGCTGTTGAGTTTGGTCAGGTTGATCTGCTGACCGTCCAGGCCGATCTGGGTGAAGGCTGCGGTGGTTGTGTCCGGCTTGATCACCGGGAACGACAGCGGGGTGATCACCAGATTGCCGCTGATGGGCAGTGGCAGCGGAATACGCACCGAATCGCGTGCCGGAGCAAAGCCGCTCTGTACCACGATCAGCACTTCGCTGTAGCCGTCCTTGCTCTGCTCGCTATCGAGCTTGAGCAGTGCTTCATCCAGCAATGGCGTGTTCGGACGTAGTTCTGCCGCCTTGCGGTAACCCGGCGCAGCCAGGCCTTTCTCGCCCATGGCTTCATAAACGAAGCCGGACAGGTAATGGCTGAACGCACTCTGATAGCTGTTCTTGAGGCCAACAACTTCAGGTGCATCAAGGGAGGCTACCGGGTAGCCCTTCAGGTCCTTGAATTCGGTTTTTACGCCTTTGCTTTCTGCCTCTTCTTCGCTCTTCAGGTATTCCTTGTCACGCAGTTCTGCAATCACGGCTTCACGTTCGTGAGTTTTCTTGATCTCGACGCGTGCGCCTTCAAAGTCATTCCTGGCCAGCAGGTTCAAAGCCATCTGCGTGGTCAGCATGACCTTTTCATAGTCATAACCTTCGTAGCGACGCACTTTGTCATTGACCAGGAAGCTGCCGAACTGGGCCAGGTACTTGTCGGTGTCCAGCTTGACGGACTCTTCCCACTGGTAGACTACGTTATCAGCGGTACGCCATGCGGTCTGGCTGCCTGCAAGATCACCCTTGGCGCGCAGCAGCTCGCCCTTCTCGAAGTAATAAAGCAGATCCTTGTCGGCACTGGTGTTGTTCTTTTCCAGCACGCCCAAGGCACCGTCAACGTTGCCGCTGGCAAGCTGAAGGTTGGTTTCTTTGAGTTCGGTGTCGTAGCTACGGAAGGCAGAGCAGCCTGCCAGTTGCAGAGCAGCGAGCAGCACAAGAGCAGTCAGTGCACGAGAAGGCATGAAGCGTTCATTCCCTGAAATAGATAGCAGGGACTGAGCCAGCCGCTATGCAAATCCGTTTGAAAAAGCAGCCTTCTGTTGGCGGCTCAATGAGACCCCTTGTTGCGAGCGAATGTCGTTTGCAGCGCAGGGCGCGGGATTATAAGCGGCATTTTCGTGCTGACAATGGCTTTTTGATAGCTCACAAGCTTTTAGGCTGATTCCTACGCTTGCGGAGAGAACTGCCTCACATAAAGTTTCTTCCGGCGCCGCAATTTTTCATCAATGACAGGGTTATGTAAGCGGCACAGCTATGCAAATATCTGCTGCTTTCGGCGCTCGCCCCACTCGAAGGAGACCTGTGTTTTGCCAACTTCAACCGCCAGCAACATCCAGATTTATCGTTTCGAGAGCGCCTATCAGCAGGGCGTTGTCGACGTGATCCTGCCCATCCAGCGCGAAGAGTTCGGCATAGTGATAACGGCTGAAGACCAGCCGGACCTGCAAGCCATTCCGGACTTCTATCAGGTCGGCAACGGTGATTTCTGGGTTGCTAAACAGGACGGGCAGGTGATCGGCACCATAGGCCTCAAAGACATCGGCGCGCAGCAGACAGCCCTGCGCAAAATGTTCGTGGCGGCGCCTTTTCGCGGGCGTGAATTCGGGGTTGCAGCGAAGTTGCTCAGCACCTTGCTTGAGGAGGCCTGGCAGCGCGGCGTGAAAGACATCTACCTGGGCACCACCGACAAGTTTCTCGCTGCGCACCGGTTTTACGAAAAACACGGTTTTGCTGAGGTGGCTAAAGAAGAGTTGCCGGAGAGCTTTCCGGTGATGAAGGTGGACAGCAAGTTTTACGTCTTGCGGCGTGTCTGAGTGGCTTTTGTGGGAGCCGGGCTTGCCGGCGATGAAGCTGACGCGGTGAGCCTGAAATCCGCGTCGTCTGCATCGCGGGCAAGCCCGGCTCCCACAAAGATTGCGATAACTCTTACCTACTTCTGCTCCGCATGCGCCCAACGGTAATCAAGACGCGGCGCACTGATTTTGATTTTCCGTTTGGTCTTGGTCAGTGTCGG
The DNA here is from genome assembly GCF_022790535.1 of Pseudomonas maioricensis. GTDB lineage: Bacteria > Pseudomonadota > Gammaproteobacteria > Pseudomonadales > Pseudomonadaceae > Aquipseudomonas > Aquipseudomonas maioricensis. Next base: position 236,491 of record NZ_LOHG01000002.1, on the reverse strand, counting down.
TTCGAACACCGGCTCAGGGTCGCGCAGGAAGGCGGTCATGACTGCGCTCAGCGCATAGAGGCCGGTGAATGCCCAGACCACGCCCGCCAGGCCGAAGCTGTCCTGGAAGATGGCGACTACGGCAGGACCGACCCAGGTCGATGCGCCTGCACCAAGGCTCAATACCGACAGTGCGGCTGCCTTGTTCTGCGGGGCGAGGGCAGGCGCCAGTGCCGAAAGCGGTACGAAGCAGGCCAGCGTCAGGCCGTAGAAAGCACCGAATATCGAGGCAATCAGGAAGTCGTTCGGGAATGCCTGCGGCATGAAGAAGAACAGCGGTGTACTGATCGTGCTGCCTACCGCGCCCAGCCACAGGATCGTGTTGCGATAGCCGATCCGGGTACTGATGATGCTTGAGGCCAGGTTACCAATGATGTTGAACACGAACACGATGGTCAGCAGTCGCAGCCATTCTTCAAGGCTGAAGCCCACGGTGTGCATGAAGAACCCGGGCATGATGACCAGGAAGCCGAACATCGATGACGTGTTGATCACGCGCACCAGACCTGCCAGCGACACCTTGGGCATTTCCCACATGATGGTGATGTTCTTGGCCATCGACACCAGCGGTTTTTCGCCTTCGGGGGCCAGACGTTTCATACCGTGTGCGTCGCGCATGCCCACCAGGCCGATGACTCCGCCGATTACTACCAGGGCGAAAGACAACCAGAAAGTGGCCATGGCACCAATCAACGGGATGCTGACGCTGGCGACCAGCGAGCCAAGGGTCGGCAACCCGGCTGCATAAGCCACCCAGAACCAGCCAACGGCCATGCCCATTTTGCGCGATGGCGTTGCGGCGGCAATCCACACCAGAAACCCATAAGCGAACAGCGGGTAGCCGAAGCCACGCAAGCCGTACGTGAGCAGGATCATCGAGTAGCTGAGCTTCTGCAGGCCGTAGATCAAGAACAGCACCTCGAAGGCGCTCCAGATCAGCAAGCCAATAATCATCACGCGCTTGGGACCCCAGATGTTCGAGAGCGCGCCGGCCAACCAGGAAGAGATACCGACGGTGACGCCGTAGACGGTAAAGACCATGGCGATTTCATCGGCAGGCATGCCGCGTTCGCTAAGGAAAGGGGAGAGATAACCCAATTCGACGCCATCGCCGATCATGAAAATCAAGAGGCCGACGAAGCCCCAGAACATGGGATAGGGGATGCCGGTTTTCTCGCAGAATCTGGCGAGTGCAGTGTTCGGAGTGGATTGATCGCTCAATTTTCCGGTCCTTCTTTTAGGTACAGCACAGCGTTTGGTGACGCCGTATGAATGGCCTCAATGAGGTTGAAAGGCAGGGGTGACCAGCACGCTGTTGGCACAATGCGCGAACACAATACGTGTGGACTTTTAGCTGATGCAGGATCGCCGCTATACGACTTCAATGACCCATGAATCTACGTTTTTTATAGATTTTCGAGCCCGTTTGCTTTTTGTTTATCCCATCTGAGACCGATGATGGCAACCGCTCTAGCCGGGGCCACCTGTGGCGTGATGACGCACCGTGCCGCACGACGCGCCCAGTTTCAGGGGGCGTAAGGCGTTACAAAAGATGTCGAAAAAAACGGCAAAAAAACTGATGATGGCCAGATTGCTAGCAATCATTTGGCTGCATGAGGGCATTTACGCCATTTTGATAAGGGCTCAACCCAGTGGGTTGAAACCTTCACCTGCCGCGCAAAAGCGCTCCTCGATAGCCTGGCTCGCATCGCTGCCATCTTTATCCCGGCGCTTGCCCCATTCTCGGCACTTTTCCCGGAAGTAAACTTTGGCGCCTTTGCGGCATTCGCGGTGTTCAATCGAGCCGCGTCGATAGTTGGCGCAAACGCTGCTGCCGTCGATTCGATTGCTATTGATCGCCCACTCGGCGGCGTAGGTGCGTTTGCCGTCCCACTGCCAGACCGTTGCGCGCTCAATGTTGAAAGCGGTGACGCGTTTGGTTCGGGCCGGGGGCTGTTGCTGGTCGCTTTTGTACTTTGCCATGTAGGAAGCGCTCACCATGCCCTGTGCATTTGTATCTTCGGTTGCGCGTGGAAATTGTCCGTAGCGGCAGGTGGCAACTGCTTCGTCGATGATGTTGTCGGGTTTTATGCAATCGGCCAGCGGCTTCGGTGCGACCAAGGCGTCGCGTGTGTACATCGGTGGCACAGGATTCGAGCTGGCGGGCAGCGCAGGCGCTGGATTTCGGTAGGCGGTGACCTGCTGAATGACGTTCTGCAGGCGTTCACTGAAATGCATCAGCAGATAGCCAGCAGCAACGATGAAAATCAAGGGCACAAAGATACGGCGATAGAGTCGTGAAGGCTTGGAGGGGTGGCGTCTATATGCCCGAGGCGCGTCATCGGCCTGCGCATGCAGGTGCTCAAATGGATTGAGTTTGTCCCGAGACGGGCTCTCGCTGGGATCCATGCACTCTTCCTTGATGTCGACGGCGCATCCATTGCGCTGCGGATTGGCGAGGTTAAACCGATTGAAAGTGTTTCGCCAGCGTTACAGGTTTTGGGTTTAACCCCTGTAGGAGCTGCCGAAGGCTGCGATGGCGGTATGTCAGGATAAACGCTTCGCAGCCTTCGGCAGCTTCTACACGGTAAAGCGCTTTTTACCAGCTACACCGATTTCCCTGTAGGAGCCATCGGAGGTTACGACGGTCGCGAAGCGGTATGTCAGACAGACCGCCATCGCAGCCTTCGGCAGCTCCTACAGAGGGTTGGCGATCCAGCGCTTTAAACCTCTTTCAGCAGTTCATCCGCGATCCGCAGGCTCAGTGCCGCGCCTGTCAGCGTTGGGTTAACGCTGGACGAGGACGCCATGACGCTGGTGCCTGCGATGAACAGGTTCGGGTGATCGTGGGTGCGGCAATCGCGGTCGACCACCGAGTCCTTCGGATCGTCGCCCATGATGGTTGTGCCCATGATGTGCTGGCGGTTCTGGAAGCCCACGTCGGTGCTGAGGATGTCGGCATCGAGCAGTTTGGCGAACTGTTTGAAGTCCTCCAGCGCCTTTTCCTTACCGGCATGCCAGTAATCCGGAACGCTGTAGTAGATCTCCGGTACCGGCAGGCCGATGGCGTCGAACTTGGTCTTGCTTGGCGTGACGCGGTTTTCCGGCAGCGGCAAGGTTTCGAAGTCCACCGCCCAGTTCAGCGAGCGAGCCGATTGCAGGCGAATGCCTTCGTCCAGCTTGGAACCGAGCACGCCTTTAGCGATCAGGTTTGAAGTGATCTGCGAGGTCGGCACGGTGTTACGCACCTTGATCTTGTAGCTCGGATAATCCTTGCGGAAGGCACCGTCGCGGCTGTTCAGATAAACCAGCAACTGGGTCGGACCTTCACCCGGCCACATGTCTTCCTTGGTCATCACGTTCATGCTGATGCCAGTGTGGTCCATCAGGTTGCGGCCGACCTGGTCAGACGAGTTGGCGATACCGTTCGGGTATTTCTCCGACGTGGACATCAGCAACAGTTTCGGTGACTCGATGCCGTAAGCCGCGAGCACGAAGTACTTGGCCTTGAGCTGATGCTTGGACTTGTCAGGCTTCATGTACCAGATCGAGGTGATCTTGCCGCTGTCGTCGGCCTCAATCTTGTACACCACCGAGTTGTCCATGACCTTGGCGCCATGTTTCTCGGCTTCGTCGATGTGCATCGAGCCGTCGTACTTGGCGGCAATCGGGCACACCGGGTTGCAGTTGTTGTTGCCTGCACACGGTGGACGCTTGCCGTAAGGGCGAGTGGCGCGGCCGTTGGGCTCCAGAATCGGGTTGTAGCCGCCTTTGCTCAGCAATTCCGAGAGGCGCTTGAACATGTAGCTCGGCTTGAGGCCTTCCATCGGGTAGGGAATGGAGCGGGGCGGGAATGCTTCGCCGCCCTGGCCGCTTTCATCCTGACCGTCGACGCCAGAGACGCCCAGTTCTGTTTCGGCGCGAGCGTAGAAAGGTTCCAGCTCGTCGTAGCTGATCGGCCAGTCGCGACCACGCCCGTACAGGGACTTGAGGCGGAAGTCGTTGGGCAACATGCGCCACAGCGACGAACCGAAATGCCAGGTGGTACCGCCCACCACGCGCAGGTACGACGTGTTGTATTTCACCGGCCCGACTTGCTGCAGGTAGTCGCCATAAGTGGACGGCGCGTGCGGCAGGCTTGGGTATGGCGAGCCAGCGCCTTGCAGTTTGGCGTTGGCCAGCGACAGTTTGATCGGCGCATTGCGGAAGGTTTCGACGATGTCGCGTCGATTAACCCGAGGGCCTGCTTCCAGCACAATCACTGATTTTTTGGCTTTTGCCAGTTCGCTGGCAATCAGGCCACCCATCACGCCGGAGCCGATGATCACCACATCGGCGTCGAAATCACCGCTGCTCATATTCTGGAATCCTTGGTGTCTGCTGGCTTGGGACCCCATGTAGCCGGGCCGCTGCCGTATGTTGGGACGATGAGGGTGCCGTGGGTCGGGAGGTACATCATCGCTTCGGAGAAGGCGACGAGTTCCGTGTCGGCTGCTTCGCCGACAATGCCCAGGTACCAGGCTGCAATGATGCTGGTGGCGGTCGCCTTGAGGGACGCGTCAGGGTTGGCCAGCTTCAGGTACTCATCGACATGCTTGAGGTTGTTGTCGACGATCAACTGCTTCAAAGCTGCAGCGTTTCCGGCGAAGTTCGGCGCGCGTTTGGCCAGGGCTGTGTAGTAGCGCCCGGCCAATACCGGATTGACCGGACGGCTGACCAGAAACTGCGACAGCGCGATGAAGTCAGCGGTCGACTGATCGGCGGCCAGCACCGATTGCCACGGTAGCATGCCACCCACCAGACCCATCAGGCCCAGTGCAACGGAGCCGCGCAGCAGATTGCGGCGAGAGAAGCCGGTCGGTGATTCAGCTTGAGTCGGTGCTTGCTTGTGATTCATTGAGTTATCCATTGCTCAGGCTCCCTTGCGGCGGCGTGCGATCAGCCATACCACGAGGCCGATCAGCAGAACCGCGAGGGTGATTGCCGGGATCGTGAACCTGGCCAGTGTCGCCAGCGGAGCCGTTGGGCCGCCTGCGCGAGTTTGGGCGACGTCGGCGGCGGTGACTTTCTCGGCCGCGTTGCCATAGTGCGAGAGCACATAGTTGCTGACGTCGGCGATCTGCTGGTCGGTCAAACGGTCAGTGAAGAATGCGTCTGGACCAAAGCCCGGCATGTCCACAGCCACACCGTCGACGGTGCGATGCACGCCGTAGACGATGGTCGCGATCAGGTTGTCCGCACGGCTGGTGGCCGTGTTGTTGAACAGCGACGGATATTCTTTGTTGCCCTGGCCGTTTGCCTGGTGGCAGTTGGCGCAAGTACCACTGAAAACATGCCAGCCCGGATTGTCTTCCGGCTTGCCGCCACGCAGGGTCAGCTCATCAGTCGAAGCCTGGCCAAATTCATGGCGTGCCTTGGTTTCGCCCGATTTGACTGGCCGGGTTTGCTGCAGATACGCAGCAATAGCCTTCAGGTCTGTATCCGGCAGATATTGCAGGCTGTGCTCGACCGCTTCAGCCATCGGACCTGCCGCTTGTGCTTTACCTTCCACGTGACCGGTGCGCAGGTAAGCGACGATTTCATCGCTCGACCAGGCGCCAATACCGCTGACTTTGTCGGAACTGATGTTGGGCGCATACCAAGGCCCCAGCGATCCGCCGCCCAGTGGTTTGCTGTTGTCAGCAGCCATCAGGAAGTTACGTGGCGTGTGGCAGGTATCGCAGTGGGCCAGAGCGTTGACCAGGTAATCACCGCGATTCACCTCTGCGGACTTGCTGGCGTCCGGCGTGAAACGAGTGGTGTCGTGGAACATCAGGTTCCAGCCAATCATCGATGCGCGAATGTTGAACGGGAATGCCAGTTCAGTTTTCGGCGACGGCGTTTCTACGGTAGGGACCTCGTGCATGAAGTAGTCGTAGAGCGCTGCGATATCGCTGTCGGTGATTTTCGAATACGAGGTGTACGGCATCGCTGGGTACAGGTGCGTGCCATCAGGCGTCACGCCGTCGCGCACCGCTCGAGCAAATTGCTCTTGGGTGTAGTTACCGATACCGGCGGTTTTCGACGGGGTGATGTTCGTCGAATAAATCACACCCATTGGCGAGTTGAGCGGGTAGCCGCCCGCGAATGGTTTGCCGCCAGGCGTGGTGTGACACGCAACGCAGTCCGACGCAATTGCCAGACGTTTGCCGGCCGACGCATTGGCCTCCAGCTCTTCGCCACTGGCGGAGCCCGCCAGGCAAAACATCAGCGTCAGCAGGCCCAGACAGGCACCCCTGATCCGCTGTCTTTCTCGAATAAAACAAGACATGTATTTGTCTACCTTAGGCAACTGCAGCCGTGGCTTTTCAGGTTCGGAGGCTAGTGGTGCGCTTGGTCGGAAACGACGCTCACGGAAGGCGTCAATTCAGCGCTAGCGACAAGTTGTCGCACAAAAACGAGGGGAATGTTTCACGATCCGTAACATCTTGCAACATCCAAAACAGGCAAAGTGCCATGCTATTTTTGAATCGTCGAAGGCTCTAGGTCGGGCATCTCGCCTGCAGGCCACGGCCTGTATGGGCTAGATGTACGACGACTGTATGACTTTGGAGGGGAGGGCTTTGGAACGTTTGTGCTGTTTTTTTGGAGATCGGTCGGAGTCTTACGTGAACAAGGATCAATTCTTCGATATCTGCTGAAATTCCCTGCATTGACTGGAGGCCTTGTAAGAATCGGCGGATATATTTATTGTGCATACAATAAATACATGCAAATTACCTTCGATTCAGCCAAGCGTGACAAGACATTGGCCGAGCGTGGCGTTGATTTTGCCGATGCGGTGCATGTATTTGCGGGGCACTATTTCACTGCCGAGGATGACCGGGTGGATAATGGAGAAGTGCGCTTTATTACTGTTGGCTTACTGCATGGGCAAATGCTCGTCATGATCTGGACACCGCGCGGCGCGGCTCGCCGTATCATTTCCATGAGGAAAGCCAATGAGCGAGAAAAAAACTTCTACCGGTATCAATTGGGTTGACCCGGATGATGCGCCAGAGCTGACAGACGCTTTTTTCGAGCGAGCTGATGAATATCAGGGTAGCCGCGTCATCAAACGTGGCAGACCAAAGTCTGACGCGGTGCGTGAGCGTATTACGATCCGACTTGCACCTGAGGTACTTGAGCAATTCAGAGCGTCAGGTCCGGGTTGGCAGACACGCATGAACGCAGCGCTTGCTGACTGGCTCAAGACACACACTCCTTCGGAGTTACAGGTTTGATTAGCGTTTCCCCTTGCAGGAGCGGAGCTTGCGGTTGCACATGGTTTTCGCCAATCCCAGAATCAACAAAGCCCGCGCAAGGCGGGCTCTGAAGCACTTCAGCGTTTACACCAAGGTGTTCTTCTTGATGCCGCCTTCCTGAATGATCATCGCCAGGTTTTCCCCTTGGCCCACCAGGCACTCGATGGATTCCAGCGGGTTGCCGTCGACCACCAGCAGGTCGGCGATAGCGCCTTCGGCGATGCAGCCCAATTGACCTTCGCGTTGCAGGATTTTGGCCGCGATGGTGGTGGCGCTGCGCAGGGCGGCGAGGTTGCCGAGTACTTCGGCGCGGATCTGCAGCTCATGGCTTTGGTACTGATGCATGTCGCCCAGCAGGTCTGAGCCATAACCCATTTCCACGCCCGCTTCTGCGAACAGCTTCAGTGCGTTACGACCGGCCATGCGCACGTCTTCAATCTTGGCCACGGAATCAGGCGGCAGACCGGCTTCGGCGCCATGTTTGGCGAGCATTTCGTAGGTGACTTGGGTCGGCACGGCGAACGCGCCTTTTTCAGCCATCAGTTTCGCCGTGTCGGCGTCGACCAGATTGCCGTGCTCAATAGTCCGCACGCCGCACTCAATGGCGCGACGAATCGCGCGGGCGGTATAAGCGTGGGCCATCACATAGGTATTGGCGGCTTCTGCTTCATCGACGATGGCGCGGATTTCCGCTTCGCTGTACTGCGTGTTGGCAATCGGGTCTGTCGGGGATGATACGCCGCCCGAGGCCATGATCTTGATCTGGTTGGCGCCTTGTTGCAGCTCTTCACGCACCGCCAGACGCACGTTGTCGACGCCATCCACGACGCGGGCGATAGCGCCAGCGCGGAAGCAGCACGAGCACGGCTCGCTCAGTAGCAGCTCGCCGCGAGCGCGCATGTCACCGTGACCACCGGTTTGCGACAGCGCTTTACCCGCTGCAAAAATACGCGGCCCCGGCACGAGACCCAGTGCTATAGAGCGAGCCAGCGCCCAGTCAGCACCGCCCGCGTCACGCACGGTGGTGAAACCGCGATTGAGCATCGCTTCAAGAATCGGCAGGGCTCGGTACATGATGATCGCGTTGGGTTGCAGCGCATTCATGCCCAGGTTGGCGTTGGAAGCCAGCACATGAACGTGGCAGTCGATCAGGCCGGGCATCAGCGTACGGCCGTTCAGGTCGATGACCTGGGCGTCGGCTTCGACAGCGTCATTTTGTGGGCGAACTGCGCTGATGCGCCCACCCTCGATCACAACTTCCAGACCGCCCAGCAGTTCGCCTTTGTTCAGGTCGAGCAACTGGCCGTTGCGCAGGATCAGGCGTGTCGTTTTTTCAGTACTCATTGCAAGGCTGCTCCCTTGAAGGTGGCATTGGCGGTGGTCTTGCGGTCGCGGTACAGAAACGCGCCGCAACCGCTGACCACGGCCGCGAACATGATGTAAAAGGCCGGCGCGACGTTGCTGCCGGTATTGGCGATCAGCCAGGTAATCGTGAACGTGGCGAAGCCACCGAAGATTGTGACCGCAAAGTTGTAGGCCACGGACAGGCCGGTGGACAGCACGTGAGTCGGCAGCAGTTCGCTGAACGCGGCCAGAATCGAGCCGATGTAACCAGCGATCAGTAGGCCCATCACCACTTCAAAAATCAGCAGCGAGGCCAGCCCTGGCATCTGGTTGATGAACAGGAACATCGGATACGCCGCAACGAAAATCGCCGCCGCCGAACCCAGCAGCCAAGGCCTGCGACCGGTTTTGTCAGCCAGCATGCCAACAATGGGCGTCGCCACGATCAACACCGCGCCGCCCATCATCCCGGCGCTGAAACCGATGCCACTTGGCAGCCCCAGAACGCGGGTGGAATAGGACGGGATGTAGAACAGAATCGCGTAGGTGCAGACCGTCCACAGCACAACCAGCGAGAAGCTGATCAGGGTTTCCCGTGGATAGGTGCGGAAGACTTCGCGCAGTGGCGATTCGGTGGTTTTTGACTCTTTGTAGACCGGCGTCTCGTCAATGCGGCTACGGATGTAGAAACCGACCGGACCGATCAGCGTGCCGATGATGAACGGGATCCGCCAGCCCCAGCTTTCCAGCTGCGCCTGAGTCAGGTAGTTCGAGAGGATAGCGCCCAGCGTGGAACCCAGCAGCACGGCGACGCCGATACTGGCCTGAATCCAGCTGGAGTAAAACGCTTTCTTGCCGTCTGGGGCGTGCTCGGTCAGGAAGGCCGTCGCGCTGCCCATTTCACCGCCCGCAGAGAAGCCTTGCAGTAGCCGTGCGAGCACAATCAACACCGGCGCAATCATGCCGATCTGTGCATAACTTGGGGTGATCGCAATGATCAGCGTACCCAGCGCCATCAACAGGATGGTCAGCGAAAGAGCTGCTTTACGCCCGTGCTTGTCCCCATAAACGCCCAGCACAATGCCGCCGACCGGACGCATGAAAAAGCCTACGCCGAAAGTCGCCAATGCCAGTAGATAAGAAGTGAGTTCGCTGTCGGTGGGGAAAAACACCTTGGCGATGATGACCGAGAAGAAGCTGTAGACCGTGAAGTCGAACCATTCAAGACCGTTGCCGATCACTGTCGCGATCACGGCTTTTCGTGCTTTCTGGTTGTGGGTTGGCGTGTTTTTTATAGCGTTCACGTTGAACTCCTGCATGCAAATTACGCAGGGAGTGGTCCCGCGCACGAGTGGGGCAGAGAAGCAATCGGGTGAAACATCGTCAGGGTCTTGTGCCCTTGTAGGCCCGAGAATAACTCGCGAAATTGAATGCGGGAAAACGCTCATTGGGAAGATATGCATGCGCTGGATGCATGCAAGAGGGCGTGGATCTGTAGGAGCTGTCAAGCACCGCGAGGCTGCGATATCGGTGCGTCCGACAAATCCCTATCGCAGCCTCGCGGTGCTCGGCAGCTCCTACAGAAAAACGTAATTCAGTCCCCGCTCTGAACCGTCAACCACTGCTCAAACGACCGGGCCGCACGACTCGGAAACTGCCCCGACGGATTGAGCAAATAATAACCACCGATCTCGCCCACATGGACATCACAAGCAGGCACTAATGCCCCGGACTTAACATGCCCATCAATCATCGGTTTCCAGCCCAGCACAATGCCGCGTCCGTCAATGGCAAGGTCCACCATCACCGGGTAGTTATTGACCGTCAGACGTTTGGAAATCGCCGAAGCATCGATACCCTGCCGTGCAAACCAGTCTGTCCAGGACAGCCACTGGCGCTGACCATCCTCAAGCATCAACAGGCGATGTTCGAACAGCGCTTGCGGCTTGAGCACCCGGCCTTGCAGATAGCCCGGCGCGCAATACGCCCCCACCGACTCCGCAAACAACAGCCGACTGTCCAGCCCCGGCGGCGACCCCGAGCGCAGGAAATACACCGCCAGATCAAACTCCGCACGCACCAGCGAATCCAGCCCGTCGACCACCCGCAGGCGCACGTCGACATTGGGAAACTCATCGGCATAACGCCCCACCAACGGCCCCAGCCATAACGCCGCGACACCGCTCGAACACGCCAGCGTCAGTTCCTGCTCGCCGCTGTGGGTCATGACCTGCGCCGTCGCTTCAGCACATTGGGCAAGCACCCGATGCACCTGCTCGGCATACACCTGCCCGGCCACCGTTAGGTGGATGCGCTTGTGCTCCCGCCGAAACAACGCCCGCCCCAGAAACTCCTCAAGCTGCTGCACCTGCCGACTGATCGCACTCTGCGTCAAATGCAGCTCAGTGGCAGCGCGAGTGAAACTGCCATGACGTACCGCCGCCTCGAAAGCGATCAGGGTTTGCAGTGGCGGCAGAGGTTCGATGCGCATGGGGGATCCGGACAGTCGTGAAGTCCCGCCATCAGAACAAAAAAGCGCGGAGGTTTCACCTCCAGATGGATTAGCCCCGTTGAACTTGTGTACGCGGGGTGGCGCTCCACCTGCCAGCGATAAACGATTGCGCGGTATGTCGTCTATCCGCGTCTCATGTATCGCGGGCAAGCCCGGCTCCCACAACGCTCGCCGCTGTCTCAGGGTTAACCTGTGGGAGCTGAGCTTGCTCGCGATTCAAGCGCCTCGGTCGACGAGACCTGCCACGAAATCGTTAGTCGCCAGCCCTGTGAATTCCTACCCGGTGACTCCAACAGGCGAAGCTGCAAATCAGCTGTACTCCTGCGGCAATTAGCCCCCTACTCGCGACTGTCTCAACCCGAACCGAACACGTCAGGCGCGAACCCGAGACCAGCAATTCAACTTCAACACCTATGGCGGTTACGTCCAGGCCGTCATCCAACCCTTCGAATCACTGAAAATCATCCCGGCGTATCGCGTGGATAAAATCGAGGGCGACTTTACCAACCGCATGACCGGTCTCGACTCCGACATCAACGACGGCCTGATCAAACAACCGAAAATCAGCGTCGTGTACTCACCCTGGAAACAGGCCAGCCTGTATGCCAACTGGGGGCGCACCTTCCAGGTCGGCACCGGCGCCGCCGCATACAAAGTGCCGCCTCGTGACCGACCGCTACTACGAATACGTCTGGTACGACCCGGACGACCCGGACGGCGCGCAAGGCTCGCTGCACTCGCCGGGGGATGGGCGTGCGGTGTATGCGGGGGTTACGTTTGATTTTTGATGGGGATATTGCTTGGAGGTAAGCGAGCTCGAAGTGTAGAAACAGAAAAGGCTCAGGTTTCACTGAGCCTTTTTTGTCGGTAACGTCTGGCGTCTAGCTTCGACTCAGTCGTTCAAACGATTCAACAGCTTCGCGATGAGTTCGCTCAAACTGAAGCGGCGTTACGGTGATGTGCCCGGCAAGCAGCTCGGCTGTTTCGCTGCCTGCTGCATCAAGCTCGGCATGTCTATCCAGCCTCAACTAATGGTACTCAAGGCCACGAGGATCATTCTCTGAGCGCACAGACACACCACTCAAACGTCCGGAACCTTGGCGGGTGATTTTCAACGGCAGTACGGCGCTCAATGGGCAGCCAGGGAAGTTGACGTTAAGACAGACATCCTTGGGCCAGTCCATGCCCATGAGTTGCGTGATGACATGCGGCGCATGGTTAAGCGCAATGTCCCAAGGCACGGCACTTCTATCGGTAAATGCCTGGCTCAATGCAATGGACGGAACGCCATGCAGCATTCCTGTCATTGCGGCCCCGACCGTACCCGAGAACACTGTTTCCACGCCCAGATTTGCGCCTCGATTGATTCCTGACAGAATCAGGTCCGGTTTATCGTGATTGAGCAAATGTCCTAGCGCTATCGCCACACAGTCCCCAGGCGTGCCGTTGACGGCAAAGCGTCTGGCGCCATGAAAGCTCAGGCGCAATGGGGCGTGCAAACTCAATGAGTGCGACGTGCCGCTCTGATCGAGCAATGGCGCCACTACCCAAACCTCATTCGCCAGCTGCGAAGCGACGCGCTCCAGAATTTTGAGCCCCGGAGCATCGATACCGTCATCATTGGTGATGAGTATTCTTTCGAATCTTGGGTGGCAGCTAGACATATTCGTCCTCTTTTTGGCATTTCTCTGGGCTGAGAGAAGGTAGCAACACTGCAAAGCTTTTTTAGCTATGATTGCATAGCTATTTGATTGTAGGTATTGGCTTATGGATATTTCGTTGTTTCGCGGACAGCTGACTCGTTTAAGCAAACGTCTACGTCAGGAAGCGCAAAACCACCCAGAAACCTGGTCCCAGATGTTGGTCCTCAGTGCAATCGATCACATGGACGGAATGGCAACGCCTTCAAAAATCGCAGACGTGGAAAACATGCGATCGTCGAACGTGGCTTCGTTGTTGCGAGACCTGGAAAACCGGGAGTTGATTACGCGCGAGCAAGACACGGATGATCGCCGCCGTACCTGGATCGGGTTATCCGAAAAGGGAAGGTTGGTATTGCAGGAAAGCCGGGATCGCCGTGACGAATGGCTCTGCAACGCGGCGCAGGCCTGTCTTTCGATTGAAGAGCAAAAACAGCTACAAGCTGCAGGCGCGCTGATGGAGAAACTAAGCGCTTATAAAAGCTGACTGAAAGGAAATGGCCCGCAGTCAAAGGTATACACGGCAGGGAAGTCATCGGGGCGTAGGGACGAACCACGAGAAACGACACAGCCCGCACAGTTGCGCACAAGGCTAAAAGAACCCGGAAACTTCACACTCCCGCATCTACGCGGCCTGTGACGTATGATAGGGGACGCTTCTGCACGGATCTCATCATGATTACCCAGCTTCATCCCTCCACAACCCGCTCTTGGGCATTCTGGTGTAAACCGGCGTTGTTCCTGTTGGTCGCCGTAATCGGCCTGTACTACGTCAAATGGTCACCTTATTACCTCAAGTCATTCGTCGCTGCCGACACGCATAGCATTGGCGGCTCGATCCTCAACGATCATTCGGCGTCGCCCTGGCTTGCTGCACTGAGTTACGCCCAGGTGTATTTCCTGGCTATCTGGAAGGCCGCCGTGCTGGCGATCATCCTTGGCTCATTGGTACAGGTACTTATCCCCCGCGACTGGTTGCTGCGAGCGTTCGGAAAAGCCGGCTTCGGTTCTACGCTGCGGGGAGGACTGTTCGCCCTGCCGGGCATGATGTGTAGCTGCTGCGCGGCCCCCGTTGCGGCGGGGCTACGGCGGCAGAATGTATCGGAAGGTGCGGCGTTGGCGTTCTGGATCGCAAACCCGGTACTCAACCCCGCCACATTGATATTCATGGGCTTCGTACTCGGTTGGCAGTTCACTGGCCTGCGCCTGGTGGCTGGCGTAGCACTTGTGCTGGGTGCGGCATTACTCGGCCAGCGCATGTCGCGACCAGAAGCGCTGCCGCAAGCAGCCGTGGATGCCGTTGAAGTGGCCACCACTGCAGATACCCGCAGCCTCCCGGTGCAGTGGTTACGCACCATGTGGCAGTTGTTCTGGACCACCATCCCGATCTACGTGCTGGCGGTGCTGATTCTCGGAGCGGCAAGGGTATGGCTCTTCCCTCACGTCGACGGAGCAATGGCCAATAGCTGGCTATGGCTGGTGCCACTCGCTGTCGTGGGCACCTTGTTTGTGATTCCTACCGCGGCAGAAATCCCTATTGTGCAGGCCCTGATGGGTCTGGGCTTGGGTACAGCCCCCGCCGTCGCGCTATTGATGACGCTGCCAAGCGTCAGCCTGCCGTCGCTATTAATGCTGCGTAAATCTTTTGATCGTCGGGTGCTGGTGGCCGTCGCGTTGCTGACCATGCTGGTGGGCATTGTCAGCGGCGTCATCGGCACGCTGATTTTCTAGAAAAGGCGCAGGCGCCGCTGGGCTCACCCCTTGCGGCGTTGCCGTAAATAGTCGATGACTGCGGCTTGGTCACCGGCAAACTCAATACGCTTGGACTTGCTGTCGCGCTGGTAAGCGTACATAGGGTCGTAGTATTCGTTGAGTAACTGCTCGATCCATTGCCGATGCGCGTCCACTTGCCCGGTGGTCTGCTGCGTCTGCAGAGCGCCATCCATAATTGCTGCCAGGCGCTGATAGCGCTCGCCCCCCAAGCGCTTGAGATTGCTCGCCAGACTCTGGCGCAGGCGCTCAGCAAACGCATTGAATCCTTCGTCCTGTCCATACGCGGCGACGAAATCTGCGCACAGGTCGATCACGTAATCCTTGAGAATCCGCTCCACCCGACTCTCAACGCTATCTTGTAGCCACACCAAAGGCGCGGATTGCATCTGTCGAAACAGCGACAGCGGCACCGCGCGGCTGCCGACGGTGCGACCTTCGTCCTCGAGTATCAGATGATCAGCACCGTGATGGCGCTTCTTCAGGATGTCCACGGCCAGAGCGTTTTCAAAGTCGATCTGCCCAGGCTGGCCACTGACACGTTTGCCGAAGCTGGAGCCCCGATGGTTAGCGTGGCCTTCGAGGTCGAGGCCGTTGCTCAACGCCGCCAGCACTTCAGTCTTGCCGGACCCGGTCAAGCCACCCACTACCACCAGTTCACACTCCTGAACGGCGTATTCGATGGTTTCGATAAGGAAAGTACGCATCGCCTTGTAACCGCCCAGCACTCGCGGGTAAGAGATACCGGCAATGTCCTTCAGCCACTGCTGGGTGATCTGCGACCGCAGGCCCCCGCGAAAGCAATACAGATAGCCTTCGGGTTGATTCCGAACGAACTGAGCCCAGCCCTCAATGCGGGCCTGCTGGGTATCGCCAGACACCAGCCGATGCCCTAACTCGATGGCGGCTTGCTGCCCGTGTTGTTTATAGGCCGTGCCTACGGCCTCGCGCTCGGCATCATTCATCAGTGGCAAGTTAATGGACTGACCAAAGGCACCCTTCGTGAATTCCACGGGCGCGCGGACGTCCATCAGCGGGATATCGTTTAGAAAGATATGGCGCAAATCGTCGCTGTTGTCGCGCATCAGAACACCTCGACGGCGTTGGCCTGGCGCTCGATGAGTGTGCCAATCGGGTGCAAGCTCAGGCCCGCGTCGGCGGCGGTCTGCAGAAATTGCACCTGGCCCTCAGGCGTTACCGCGACCAGCAGGCCGCCACTTGTTTGCGGGTCGCATAGCAGATGTTTTTGCCAGTCGGTCAATTGGCCGATGCGGCCCCCGTAACTGTCAAAGTTGCGCAGCGTGCCGCCCGGTATGCACCCTCGCTCAAGGTAATAATCAACACTGGCCAGGCGCGGCACGGCGTTGGCCTCGATACGTGCGGTCAGTTGGCTGCCGTCAGCCATTTCCACCAAGTGACCTAGCAGGCCGAAACCCGTGACGTCAGTCATCGCCGTGACCCCGGCGAGCTTACCGAAACGGCTGCCGACGGTATTGAGCGTGCACATCTGGTCGCGTGCCACACCAATGTCAGCGTCGCGCAGCAGGCCTTGTTTCTCGGCGGTGGTGAGTACACCGATCCCCAATGGTTTGGTCAGATAAAGCGTACAGCCCACGGTGGCGGTGTCGTTGCGTTTCATGAAGCGTTTTTCGACCAAGCCCGTGACCGCCAGGCCAAAGATCGGCTCTGGCGCGTCAATGGAGTGTCCGCCGGCCAGCGGGATGCCCGCAGCATCACAAACCGCACGGCCGCCGCGAATCACCTCGCGAGCGATTTCCGGAGCAAGCACGTTGACCGGCCAGCCCAGAATGGCGATCGCCATGATCGGATCGCCACCCATGGCATAGATATCGCTGATCGCGTTGGTAGCGGCAATGCGCCCGAAATCGTAGGGGTCGTCGACAATAGGCATGAAGAAATCGGTCGTTGAAACCACTCCGCGTTCTTCATCAATGGCATAGACCGCCGCGTCGTCCCGCGAAGCATTACCCACCCAAAGTTTTGGATCGAGATTTTGTGCGCCGCTGCCAGCGAGGATCACCTCCAGCACCTGGGGCGAGATCTTGCAACCGCAGCCGGCGCCGTGGCTGTATTGGGTCAAACGGACCGTTGCGCTCATGGGATGCGACTCTGCGTGTAAAGGGTTGGCATTCTAACAGAGGGGACGCGCGGCTTGATGAAGGTGGGGATTGTGGGGCGGGGTTTCAGTCCACAGTGCTTGTCGATATGGCTAGGTTCTCAGCGAAGTACTCTCCGACCAAAAACAACAAAGCCCTTACAAGGCGGGCTTTGGGTAATATGAGGCCATCAATCTAGCTCTGAAATCAAATATGGTGCACCAGACGGGATTTCGAACCCATGAACTGCGGGGCGACTATTTTCAGGGGGGGCTTCAAGCCAGGTTGCAGAGGCAGTGTCACACCAAGTGGAGCTGGTTAATGTCTCTTAATCCGGCCTGTTTTGCCCATTAAAATGCAACACGTCACCCTGTGATCTGAACTGCTTATTATCTGCTCACATATCCGTCACTCGCCGTGCTCGAAGCAGTCTCCCTGATCCATATCTTCATCGTCACTGGTCCCTTGGTAACGTTCATTGTTCGGGTTGAGCTGGTCTGAGTGATTATCCATGCTCGATTGGTAAGCATCGTTGTTTGGGTTCAGGCTGTCGCTACGGTCATCATTCGATGTTCTGCCCATCGTCCGCTCCTCAATGTCGTGCTGTTTGTGGCACCTATTGGGGTGGTGCTCACTCTGACTGACGCCAGCGGAAGCATAGATCATTTGACCTTTTGCTGCGCCAGCCGACAACGCATCATCCAGAATCGCCTTCGCCATATCGCTCAAATAATGAACAGCCCAGACACTCTTCTCGCCCGCATTATCCATCGCGGCGCCGAGGCTCAATTCATGGATACACGCCAATAGGCTGGAAGCGTGTTCCAGTGCGGATTCGATAGGTATGTCGGGATTGATGCGAAACAGCGGCTGACGGGCTGGGCCGCAGGTGGAGAAGGTGGTGGTGCCGAGGGTTTTGATTGAGGTATGCGGTTGCTTCATTGACTGCTCCTGGAGTTGGAAGCTGCCACCGTTTGCGGCCAAGCAAATCAGGGTGGCAACTGTACGCGGGTTGGCCGACCGGAACTCCAGGCACCCGGCACACCCGAAGGTGTCCCACGCACAGCTGCCATAACTCGACATCGCAGACGGAATACATCCCCGAGATCGAATGGTGAGCGCTTGTGCGCCTGGAGTTTAGTCGAGCGGCCAAGCCCGGTCGTTACGTTTGCAGCGACGGCGTGGACTCTAGGGTTGTGGAGTGGGGGCGACAAGGATGTGAAGCGGACGGAGGATGTAGGGGGATTCCGCAAATCCCGCCACCAAAAACAACAAAGCCCGCACAAGGCGGGCTTTGGGTAATTTCAGATCTGCTAATCCAGCTCTGAAATCAAATATGGTGCACCAGACGGGATTCGAACCCATGACCCCTGCCTTCGGAGGGCAGTACTCTATCCAGCTGAGCTACTGGTGCAATGCGGGCGCCATGATACTCATCTGGTTGGCGGGCGTCCATGCTGGTGAGTGCTGTTGTTGATTTTGCACGTTTCAGGGTATTTGGTTAACGCTGATCAGAAAATCCGGCGGATGTTGGCAATTGCGTTCTTTTTTTCGAACGGCCTATTGTCCTTTGCCCTAGCAGTGCCTAGGATTCGTTTGAGATTTCAAACGCTCTTGCCCGGTTTTCCTGCATTTTTGACCTTTCGTGGCGGGGGCCGGCAGATGATTTCCTGATGGCAGCCTTGTTCGAGGCGCCTTTTGTACGATCAAAAACCTGCTCCGCCGGTGTGCGGTGCATTTTCGGTATATCAAAGCGGAGGCCGACATGCAGCTCAAAGATTCCAAGTTGTTCCGCCAGCAAGCCTATATCAATGGCACCTGGCTGGATGCGGACAATGGCCAGACCATCAAGGTTAACAACCCTGCAACAGATGAAACTCTGGGCACCGTGCCGAAGATGGGCGCTGCTGAAACCCGTCGTGCGATTGAAGCTGCTGACAAGGCGTTGCCAGCCTGGCGTGCGCTGACCGCCAAGGATCGTGGCAACAAGCTGCGTCGCTGGTTTGAGCTGATGATCGAAAATCAGGACGACCTGGCTCGCCTGATGACCCTGGAGCAAGGTAAGCCGCTGGCCGAGGCCAAAGGTGAGATCGGTTATGCCGCTTCCTTTATTGAGTGGTTCGCTGAAGAAGCCAAGCGCGTGTATGGCGATGTGATTCCGGGCCATCAGCCGGACAAGCGCCTGATCGTGCTCAAGCAGCCGATTGGTGTGACCGCTGCGATTACGCCGTGGAACTTCCCGGCTGCAATGATCACCCGTAAAGCAGGCCCGGCGCTGGCTGCCGGTTGCACCATGGTGCTCAAGCCTGCTTCGCAAACCCCGTATTCCGCACTGGCGCTGGCTGAACTGGCTGAGCGTGCAGGCATTCCGGCGGGCGTGTTCAGCGTTGTAACTGGCAGTGCTGGCGATATCGGCAGCGAGCTGACCGGCAACCCGATCGTGCGCAAGCTGTCTTTCACCGGCTCGACCGAGATTGGTCGCCAGTTGATGGCTGAATGCTCCAAGGACATCAAGAAGGTCTCGCTGGAACTGGGCGGCAACGCGCCGTTCATTGTGTTCGACGACGCGGACCTGGATAAGGCCGTCGAGGGCGCGATCATTTCCAAGTACCGCAACAACGGTCAGACCTGCGTGTGTGCCAACCGGATCTACGTGCAGGACGCGGTTTACGATACGTTCGCTGAAAAGCTCAAGGTCGCAGTGGCCAAGCTGAAGATCGGTAACGGTCTGGAAGAGGGCACCACCACTGGCCCGTTGATCGACGGCAAAGCTGTGGCCAAGGTTAAAGAGCACATTGCTGATGCCGTGAGCAAAGGCGCGAAAGTCTTGTTCGGTGGCAACAGCATCGAAGGCAATTTCTTCGAGCCGACTATTCTGGTCAACGTGTCCAAAGATGCAGCTGTAGCCAAAGAAGAGACTTTCGGCCCGCTGGCTCCGCTGTTCCGCTTCAAAGACGAAGCTGAAGTGATCGCCATGGCCAACGACACTGAGTTTGGTCTGGCGTCGTACTTCTACGCTCAGAACATGAGCCGCGTGTTCCGCGTGGCTGAAGCGCTGGAGTACGGCATGGTGGGTATCAACACCGGGCTGATCTCCAACGAAGTCGCGCCGTTTGGCGGTATCAAGGCCTCGGGTCTTGGCCGTGAAGGCTCGAAGTACGGCATCGAAGATTATCTGGAAATCAAATACCTCTGCCTGTCGGTCTAACGCAGGGGTTTGCAGCCGCCGGGGCGCGAGAGCGACGTCTCGGCGGTTTTTAGTGGCACTCAAAACCTTTTTGGTGGCTGGAGGCCGTGACAGTCGATCATCGAATGCTGTCACGTGTTGATCCACCGCTTGATCCTTGAACCACGCCGACCGATGAGCGGCGAATGAGGAAACATGTCCCAGACAAACGCAGAATTGATGCAACGCCGCGAAGCCGCTGTTCCACGCGGTGTTGGCCAGATTCACCCGATCTTCGCCGAATCGGCAAAGAACGCCACCGTTACTGACGTTGAAGGTCGTGAGTTCATCGACTTCGCGGGCGGTATCGCGGTACTGAACACCGGTCACCTGCACCCGAAAATCATTGCCGCCGTGCAAGAGCAACTGACCAAGCTGACTCACACCTGCTTCCAGGTATTGGCCTACGAGCCCTACGTTGAGCTTTGCGAGAAAATCAACGCCAAGGTGCCAGGTGATTTCGCCAAGAAAACCCTGCTGGTCACTACCGGTTCCGAAGCGGTAGAGAACGCTGTGAAGATTGCGCGCGCTGCCACTGGCCGTGCTGGCGTGATCGCGTTCACTGGCGCTTACCACGGTCGCACCATGATGACCCTGGGCCTGACCGGTAAAGTCGTGCCTTACTCGGCAGGCATGGGCCTGATGCCGGGCGGTATCTTCCGCGCACTGTATCCGTGTGAACTGCATGGCATCAGCGTTGATGATTCCATCGCCAGCATCGAGCGCATCTTCAAGAACGACGCCGAACCTAAAGACATCGCGGCAATCATCATCGAGCCGGTTCAGGGCGAAGGTGGTTTCTACGTTGCGCCGAAGGCGTTCATGGCTCGTCTGCGCGAGCTGTGTGATAAGCACGGCATCCTGTTGATCGCTGACGAAGTGCAGACCGGCGCGGGTCGTACCGGTACGTTCTTCGCCATGGAACAGATGGGCGTTACGGCTGACCTGACTACGTTTGCTAAATCCATCGCTGGCGGTTTCCCGTTGGCCGGTGTGTGCGGTAAAGCTGAATATATGGATGCCATTGCCCCAGGCGGTCTGGGCGGCACGTATGCCGGTAGCCCGGTAGCGTGTGCTGCAGCGCTGGCGGTGTTGCAGGTCTTTGAAGAAGAGCACCTGCTGGATCGCTGCAAAGCGGTTGGCGAGCGTCTGGTAACTGGCCTCAAGGCTATTCAGGCCAAGTACCCGGTGATCGGTGAAGTCCGTGCGCTGGGCGCGATGATCGCGGTAGAGCTGTTCGAAAACGGCGATACCCACAAGCCAAACGCTGCTGCTGTTGCGCAGGTGGTGGCCAAGGCTCGCGACAAGGGTCTGATCCTGCTGTCGTGCGGTACTTACGGCAATGTGCTGCGAGTTCTGGTGCCGTTGACCTCGCCTGACGAGCAACTGGATAAAGGTCTGGCAATCATCGAAGAATGTTTCGCTGAGCTGGCGTGAAAATGCCAGGGTCGCAATTGATTAAAATGTGACCAAACAGACAAAAAAGACCCGCTTCGGCGGGTTTTTTTGCGTCTAAAAGGGGTAAATGAGGCTTTTTGTCTATATCCCGTCGTTTGCTTTGGCTAAGGTGGGTGCATTGGTGGAAGAGGATCGTAGTTCTTCGTATTGGTGTTTCTGACTTCGCGCTGTCGTGAAGCAAGCACATGACCTGTAGGAGTGAGCTTGCTCGCGATTCGATCTCTTGGTCGACTAATTTGTCGCCTGGACTGGCGCTATCGCGAGCAATGTGGATCGCCACCCCGGTCACTTCTACAGGGAATGCATTCCAGTTCAACGGATGCAGTAAGGTTGGTTCATACAGATACATTTCAGTTCATTGGTTATGAGTTGTTCGACGAGAGAGTTCTGATGACAGCTGTAGATACACCCGCAGGACCTCGGGTTTTGATTGCTGAATCCGATCCATGGATTCGTGAAACGCTCAGTGAACTGATTCTGGCTGTGCGTGACGATGTTGCGCTCGAGATTTGCAGCGATGGCAAGCAGGTCGTTGAGTTCTTGAAGAAGCACATTCCTGATCTGATCATCGCCGCCAGAGAGTTGCCCGTTGTCGACGGTCTGAGTTTGCTGCGCGGTGTGCGCGCATTGCGCCGCCAGCCTCAGGTGCCTTTTATCCTGATCAGCAATCGAGGTGACACCGCCAGTGTCCGCGAGGCTGTCCCGCTGGCGCCGACCGCTTACCTGACCAAACCGCTGGACACCGAAAAGCTGCGCCAGCGTCTTGAAGGCGTGTTGTTGGCCTGTCCGGTGCCGGGCGCAGTGCCAGCGCTTGCGCCGGGTCAGACGCTGAGCAAGTACCTTGAAAAACACCGTGACACTGCCGACGGTGCGCCGTTGTTCGTGGACGTTGCCACTGCGCTCAAACTCAGTCAGGTAGGGGGCGGCGTTGATGCGACGTTGCTTGAACAAGAGCTACGCGCAGACCCGCATATCACGGCGGTGTTGATTGCTGCGGCCAATACGGCGGCCAAACATCTGGTCAAACCGGTGCAGACCCTGGGCGCGGCGCTGGCGCTTTTGGGCGCTCCGCAGAGTGCCAGTATTGTTTCCGGTTTGACCAAGAAGCGCGTGTCCATCCTCAGCAGCAGTGCGCTACAGACAAAGGCCAGCGAGTTCTGGGAGATGTCGCAACGCACGGCCGAATATGCACGGGTGTTGGCGGGCATGCTTGATGTGGATCCGGAGCGTTGCTTTTGCGCGGGTCTGCTGCTGTCCTTGGGTGATCTTGCCGTGCTGGGCAGTTTGCAGGAGTGGTTGCTGGCCGGTGGCAAGCTGGATGACGAGCAGATAGGCAAGGCGCTGGAGCAGTATTCCGCCGCTTACGGCTCAGCATTGCGCGTGCGCTGGCGTCTGCCGCTTGAACTGCGTGAGTTGACGTCATCGGTTTACCAGTACAACACCGGGGTTTATACCCGCGAAGTGTTGGTCATGAACCTGGCCGGACACATGGCGCGTCTGGGTGATGAAGACAGCGTTACGACGCTGCTCAAAACCAAACCTGCCAGATTGTTGAAGTTGACGGTCGCGGACTTGCAGCGGTTGCGCAAGAAGCTGACGGGTGTGACGGACCCAAGTCTGCTGGCGCCACCGGTAGCATTGTCGGTTGAAACGCTGCCCGAAGCGGAGGCGGACGAAGGCCCGGATTTACTGGACGGTGCGCCGGAGGTGGAGCCTGAAGCAAACACCGACCTGTAGGAGTGCACGAGCACCGCGAGGCCGCGATAGCGGTTTACCAGTCAGGGCGCGTGATCGTTCATCGCGAGCAAGCTCGG
>NZ_LOHG01000002.1:97819-213203 GCF_022790535.1 Pseudomonas maioricensis | reverse complement strand
CTCCCACAGGACCGAGGTTTACTGTGGGAGCCGGGCTTGCCCGCGATTCAGGCGCTGCGGTGTGTCAGTCATGGCGCGTAATCGTTCATCGCGGGCAAGCCTCGCTCCCACAGGACCGAGGTTTACTGTGGGAGCCGGGCTTGCCCGCGATATAGGCGCTGCGGTGTATCAGTCAGGGCGCGTAATCGTTCTTCGCGGGCAAGCCTCGCTCCAACAGGCTCCTGCGCGAATCACCTACACCAACACGATCTGATTCTTGCCCTGACGCTTGGCTTGATACATCGCTGCGTCAGCACGGGCGTAGAGGATTTCCAGGCTCTGGTCGTCCTCTCCCATGTTGGTCAGGCCCTGGCTGGCAGTGATGCCGAAGGTTTTGTCGCCGCGCTGGAAACTCAATCGCTGAATTTCTCGCTGCAGGCGCTCGGCGATTTGCTTGGCCATGTCTGGCGCACAACCCGGGAACACCGCAGCAAACTCCTCACCGCCAATACGGCCGAACAAATCCCCGCGTCTTAACGTCGTTCGGCCGCATTCAGCGATTTTCTGCAGCACCAAATCGCCTTCCTGGTGCCCGTAGGTGTCGTTGACCAGCTTGAAGTCATCGATGTCCAGCAACAGAAATGCCAACGGCGTGCCATGCAGGCGCGCCAATTCAAACTCGCGCTGGGCGCATTCGAAGAAATGCCGGCGGTTGCTGCTTTGTGTCAGCACGTCGGTTGTCGCCAGGCGCTGCAGTTCGCTTTCCAGCTCTTTCTTTTCGGTGATGTCTTCTGCGATGCCCACCACGACGAGACGCTGCTCGGCGTCGGTCTGGTGACTTACGAAGCATTTGTCGCTGATCCAGCGGACTTCGCCGTCGGCACGGATGATTCGGTATTCGCGATCTTCCACAGCGCCTTTCTCGATAACTTCGTTGAGGCTGCGCTCAGCGTAGTTGAGGTCATCGGGGTAAATGCTGTCGCGCCATTCGCCGTAGTCGGCCAGCAACAAACCTGCAGAGCGGCCGAAGATGCGTTCGTAAGCCGGGCTGACGTAGATCATCCGTTGGGTGGCCCAGTCGAAGGCCCAGAGCACAGCATTGACGCTGACCAGCAGCGAGCTGAACAGTTGCTCACGTTCACTCAGGCGTGCGACTTCTGCCTGGGCGTGCATCAGCGCCAGTAGCGTCTCGGCAGCGGCGGGATTGTCAGTATGGGGTGTCAGTAGATTTTTGTTGTCCATGGCACTGCATCTCAGAATAAGGTGCGGCGCACAGCCACAACATTCCCCGCACGGGGTCGCGGGCTGTTGTTCTGAGTGGATTTAGGGGATGAAGTTCAAATCAGGCGCGCCCGAATTCGGGCGCGCTGATCAGTGGCTTCAAGCGTGCGCAGGGCGCAGCGAGTAGGTTTTGAGCTGGTCGGCGAAGTCGCGCAGGGACTGAATACCACTGGCTTCGGCTTCGTGAATCCAGTCTTTCATGGCGGCCAGCATGTCGTGACCATTGCTGCTGGTCTTGACCCAGATCTGCTGCAGGGCCAGGCGTTTTTCGTAGATCACTTTGAGCGCGTGGCTGTGCTCCAGCATGGTCTGAATGCGCAAGTGATGCTTGTCATCCAGTAGGCTGGTTTCACGGGACAACAGCCGTTTGGCGCGATGGAATTGATGGCGTACCGAAGCGTCGGCCTTAGCCAGTTCCTGAGCAACCAGTGGGCCGATCACCAGCTTGCGGTACTGGGCCATGATCTGGAAACGGTTGTTGAGGATCGCCATGGCGGTATCCATGTCGATACTGCCTTTGCCCTCGACGCGGTGCGCGATAGGTGCAACCCGCTGCACTTTGGCCAGACGCAGGGCACTGAATACTTTGATCCACGCCCAGCCCATGTCGAACTCCCACTTCTTGACCGACAACTTGGCCGAGTTCGGGTAGGTGTGATGGTTGTTATGCAGCTCTTCGCCGCCAATGATGATGCCCCATGGCACCAGATTGGTTGCTGCATCACGGCATTCGAAGTTGCGATAACCGACGGCATGGCCCAGGCCATTGACGACGCCAGCCGCCCAGAAAGGAATCCACATCATCTGAATCGCCCAGACGGTGATGCCCAGCGCGCCGAACAAGAGCAGGTCAATGACCGCCATGATCGCCACGCCCAGCAACGGATAAGGCGTATAGATTTTGCGTTCGATCCAGTCTTCCGGGCAGTTTTTGCCGTAAATGCGCAATGTGTCCGGATTTTCCGCCTCGGCCCGGTACAGTTCTGCGCCCTTGCGCAGTACAGTAGAAAGCCCTTTTACAACCGGGCTGTGCGGGTCATCGACGGTTTCGCATTTTGCATGGTGTTTGCGATGGATAGCGGTCCATTCGCGAGTGTTCTGCGCAGTGGTCAGCCACAGCCAGAAACGGAAGAAGTGTTTGAGGCCCGCATTCAGCTCCAGTGAGCGATGGGCGGAGTAGCGGTGAAGGTAAATAGTGACGGCGACAATCGTCACATGGGTCATGGCAAGAGTGACTGCCACTAACTGCCAGACTGAAAGGTCGAGCAAACCGTTGTACCACATAGGCTGTTTGGCCCTCGAAAAGACGCTTTGAATAAAAAAACAACAGTGCGCATTATCACTGAGCCACCAGATAAAACCAGTCGGGCTTAGAGATAAGAGTCGCCAGATGTTTCCTAATCTTTAATCCCGCATTTCATAAGGTTTTTAGTTTTCTTATGACCGACTCCTCTCGTGACGCACTGCGAACAGCCCTGTTTTATGGGGTTTTGTCGATTTTTTGGTTTGTCGTGTGTGATCACTGGCTGCCCGGGATGATCGAAAATCCGACTCGATTGGCGTTTGCCCAGCAGATGAGCGGTTATCTCTGGGTGGCGATCAGTGCCGTTTTCATCTTCATCGTTCGCAGCCAGTTACTGCGTTTCATGGGGGTCGATCTTATCCTGCGCCATCAACGCGAAGATCATGACCGTCTGCGTCTGGCGGCGGCGGTGTTCGATAGCACCCTTGAAGGTGTAGTCGTCACCGATAGCCAGGGGCAGATTGTCCACGTCAACCGCGCCTTCATGGAGATCACCGGTTATCAGCTGGACGAGGTTCTGGGCGTCAACCCGAGCAAGTTCAAATCCGGCCGTCATGGGCCCGAGTTCTACCGACAGATGTACCGCTCGATTCTTAGTGCGGGGCAGTGGAGCGGCGAAATCTGGAACCGCCGCAAAAGCGGTGAAATATACCCCCAGTGGCAAAGTATCCGCAGCGTGAAGGGTGACAGTGGCGAGATAAAGCACTTCGTCGCAGTGTTTTCCGATATCACCGCCATCAAGCGCTCAGAGCAGGATTTGTTGCAGCTGGCGCATTACGATCCCCTGACGGATTTGCCCAACCGCTTGCTGTTCATCGACCGCACGACGCAGGCACTTACCTATGCCCGCTCGAACAAGCGCGGCTGCGCGCTATTGCTAATCGATCTGGATCATTTCAAGAACATCAATGACAGCCTGGGGCATAACGTCGGCGACGAAGTGCTCAAGGCTGTGGCCGAGCGCCTCAAATCTTTGTTTGATGCTGATATGACCCTGGCGAGGCTGGGCGGTGATGAGTTTGCGCTGCTGATCGAAAACTGCCAGCAAGTGGTGCAGGTGGCCGGTTATGCACAGCGCATTCTGGATGGCTTCAAGACGCCGTTTTTACTGGGCAACCAGCAGTTGTTCATCAGTGCCAGTGTCGGTATCAGCTTGTTCCCTGGTGACGCCTCCAACCCGGCACAGCTGTTACGCAATGCTGACTCGGCGTTGTTCAAAGCCAAGAGCGACGGGCGCGAAGCGTATGCGTTGTACACCGAGGAGCTCACCGCGCACGCTCAGCAGCGGGTGCATCTGGCCAGTGAATTACGTCGCGCTATCGAGCGTCATGAGCTGCGGGTTTTTTATCAGCCGATTCACAACCTGCACACCAGCCGTATTCTGGGCGTCGAGGCGCTGGTGCGATGGCAACACCCCGAACGTGGGCTGGTGCCACCGGGGGAGTTCATCCCCATCGCCGAACAAAGCGGTCTGATTGCCGATATTGATGCCTGGGTATTGAACACGTCCTGCCAGCAGATGTGTGACTGGCTGGCGGCAGGCGTGGATATTTCCTTTGTGGCCGTCAACATTTCCAGCCGCCTGTTTGGCAGTGGTCATCTGGTTGAGCAGGTCGCCAAGGTGTTACGCGATACCGGGCTGGATCCGGCGCATCTGGAGCTGGAGGTGACCGAAAGCGCAGTGATGGAAGACCCTGATCAGGCTATCGAGCAAATGCACCGTTTGCGTGATCTCGGGCTGAGCCTGGCCATCGACGATTTTGGCACGGGTTATTCGTCGTTGTTGCGCCTGAAGCGCATGCCGGTGCAAAAGCTGAAGATTGATCAGGGTTTCGTCGCCGGTCTGCCTGGCGATGAAGATGATATCGCCATCGTGCGAGTGATTATTGCCCTGGCGCAAAGCATGGGCATGCGCGTACTGGCTGAAGGCATCGAGACGGTCGAACAGGCGGCGTTCTTGCTGGCCAACGATTGCGCAATGGGCCAAGGTTATTGGTTTGCGCGGCCAATGCCGGCTGAGCAGATTGATTGGGCGCATGCGCCGAGTTTTTAGCCAGCCGAAGAGGCAGCTCCTTTCAAACTCCCTACAAACCACAGAAATGAAATACATCCTGTAGAGCTCACCCAGGTTACGAGGCCAGCGATGGCGGAGTGTCAGGCAAACCGCTATCGCGGCCTCGCGGTGCTCGTGCGCTCCTACAGGTCCTATGTTTGGCCACCCCGAAGCAGCGCATACCTCATAAATTCATTTTGGTTATATGTAGATTCTTAAATAGTCTTTTTAAGAATATCCGTGCATCTCTAAGATTGCCTCCACGCCACAAGTGGAAACCTCGCGAACAGGTTCTTCAGGCCAATCTATTTCAAGGAGCACGATCATGAGCGCATCTCTGCGTAGCGTTGACGGTCAGGACGAAGCAGCGATTCTGCGCGAGATTCAGAGCGCGCTGCGCGATCTGCGTTTCGGGGCGGTGGAGATCACTGTGCATAACGCGCAGGTCGTCCAGATCGAGCGTAAGGAAAAGTTTCGTTTGCAGAACCCGGGTAACAAACCGAGCTGATTCACCTCGATCCTTGTAGGAGCTGCCGAAGGCTGCGAATGGCCTTTAGATCTGTTCGCAGCCTTCGGCAGCTCCTACAGAAAAGCTTCAAACCAAAATTAGAAAAAGCCAACAACACAACCAGATTTTCCAGGAGCTTGACCCATGTCCATTCGCCGTTATGCGCTGGCCGCACTCGCCAGTGCCGTGTTTGCCGGTTCCGCTGTTGCCAAGGATTACGAGCTGTTGAACGTCTCGTATGATCCGACGCGCGAGCTGTATCAGGAATACAACGCTGAGTTCATCAACTTCTGGAAGAAGTCCCATCCGGACGACAAAGTTGAAATCAAACAGTCCCACGGCGGTTCGGGCAAGCAAGGTCGTTCGGTAATCGACGGTCTGCGTGCTGATGTGGTGACCCTGGCTCTGGCCGGTGACATCGACGAAATCGCCAAATTGGGCAAAACCCTGCCGGAGAACTGGCAGACCCGTCTGCCGGACGCCAGCACGCCTTATACCTCGACCATCGTGTTCCTGGTGCGCAAGGGCAACCCGAAAGGCATCAAGGACTGGGGCGATCTGATCAAGAAAGACGTTTCGGTGATCACGCCAAACCCGAAAACCTCCGGCGGTGCTCGCTGGAACTTCCTGGCGGCTTACGGCTACGGCCTGAAAACCGGCGGCAGCGAAGCCAAAGCCAATGAGTACGTGAAAGAGCTGTTCAAGCACGTGCCAATTCTGGACACCGGTGCTCGCGGCTCGACCATCACGTTCGTCAACAACGGTCAGGGCGATGTGTTGCTGGCGTGGGAAAACGAAGCGTTCCTGGCACTGAAAGAAGATGGCGGCGCGGACAAGTTCGACATCGTCGTACCTTCACTGTCGATTCTGGCTGAGCCACCTGTCGCTGTTGTCGACAAAAACGCCGAGAAGAAAGGCAATACTGAAATCGCGACTGAATATTTGAAGCACCTGTACAGCAAAGAAGGTCAGGAAATCGCCGCGAAAAACTTCTACCGTCCACGTAACGCTGAAGTCGCTGCGAAGTACGAAAAACAGTTCCCTAAACTGGATCTGCTGACTATCGACAAAGACTTCGGCGGCTGGAAAACTGCGCAACCGAAATTCTTTAACGACGGCGGCATTTTCGATCAGATTTACCAGGCGCAGTAAGTGCACGACTGCACCGCGTTGACCCGGTAGGAGCGAACTTGTTCGCGAGGCGGTGAGCCTGACACACCTCGCCCACCGTCTCGCGAACAAGTTCGCTCCTACCGGACATGCATTTCAAGTCGGTTGTATTCGCTGAACAATAGGACCCGCACTCGTTTGCGGGTTGCGTGTGTTAACCAAGGACTTTTATGTCGCGACGTATCTCCCCCGTCATACCCGGCTTCGGGCTGACGCTGGGTTACACCTTGGTGTACCTCAGTCTGATTGTGTTAATCCCGCTGGCGGCGATGTTTATCCACGCCGCGCAGCTGACCTGGGATCAATTCTGGGCAATCATCACTGCACCGCGCGTGCTGGCAGCTCTCAAGCTGAGCTTCAGTACGGCTTTCTACGCCGCTGTTATCAATGGCGTGATCGGTGTTTTGCTGGCGTGGGTGCTGGTGCGTTACACCTTCCCTGGTCGCAAGATCATCGATGCAATGATCGACCTGCCGTTCGCCCTGCCCACCGCTGTTGCCGGTATCGCCTTGACTGCGCTGTATGCACCTAACGGTCTGGTCGGGCAGTTCGCCACGGACCTGGGCTTCAAGATCGCTTACACGCCGCTGGGCATCACCCTCGCGCTGACCTTCGTCACGTTACCCTTCGTGGTGCGTACCGTGCAGCCCGTGCTGGCCGATATCCCGCGTGAGGTCGAAGAGGCTGCTGCGTGCCTGGGCGCGCGTCCGCTGCAAGTGTTCCGGCACATCCTTGTGCCTGCACTGTTGCCTGCGTGGTTGACCGGTTTTGCATTGGCGTTTGCCCGAGGTGTGGGCGAGTACGGTTCAGTGATTTTCATCGCGGGCAACATGCCGATGAAGACCGAGATCCTGCCCTTGCTGATCATGGTCAAGCTCGACCAGTACGACTACACAGGCGCTACGGCGATCGGCGTGATGATGCTGGTGGTTTCTTTCATTCTGTTGCTGCTGATCAACTTGCTGCAGCGGCGTATCGAAACCCCATCCTGAGGAGGCGCAGAACATGTCCCATTCATCTGTTTCAGCCGCCGCCTCTGCCAACGCTGCCCGCCGTGGCAGCGCGGTGTCGCGCCGGATTCTGATCATCCTGTGCTGGCTGGTATTCCTGCTGTTCCTGGGCTTGCCGCTGTTTATCGTGGTGTCTCAGGGACTGAAAAACGGCCTCGGCGCGTTCTTTACGGCGATCCTCGAACCAGACGCTCTGTCAGCCCTCAAGCTGACGGTTATCGCTGTGTTGATCTCAGTCCCGCTCAATCTGGTGTTCGGCGTCAGCGCCGCCTGGTGCGTGAGCAAGTACTCGTTCCGTGGCAAAAGCATCCTGGTGACGCTGATCGACCTGCCGTTCTCGGTTTCGCCGGTCATTGCCGGTCTGGTCTACGTGCTGATGTTCGGGGCTCAGGGCTTTTTCGGGCCGTGGCTGCAGGATCACGACATCCAGATCGTGTTCGCCTTGCCGGGCATCATTCTGGCGACCATCTTTGTCACTGTGCCTTTCGTGGCCCGTGAACTGATCCCGCTGATGCAGGAGCAGGGCACGCAAGAAGAAGAGGCCGCGCGTTTGCTGGGTGCCAATGGCTGGCAAATGTTCTGGTACGTGACCGTGCCGAACATCAAATGGGGCCTGATCTATGGCGTGGTGCTCTGTACCGCCCGTGCCATGGGTGAGTTCGGGGCGGTGTCGGTGGTCTCCGGGCACATCCGCGGCGTCACCAATACCCTGCCGCTACACGTCGAAATTCTCTACAACGAGTACAACCACGTTGCAGCGTTTGCCGTGGCGAGCCTGTTGCTGATCCTTGCGCTGTTTATCCTGCTGCTCAAGCAGTGGAGCGAAGCGCGCATTAACCGTCTGCGCCAAAGTGCGGCGGAGGAATAATTCATGTCGATCGAAGTCCGTAATGTCAGCAAGAACTTCAATGCCTTCAAGGCCCTGAGCAGCATCAATCTGGACATCCAGAGTGGCGAGCTGGTGGCGTTGCTAGGCCCGTCCGGCTGCGGCAAGACTACCTTGCTGCGCATTATTGCCGGCCTGGAAACACCCGATGACGGCAGCATCGTTTTCCATGGTGAAGACGTGTCCGGCCATGACGTGCGTGATCGTAATGTCGGTTTCGTGTTCCAGCACTACGCGCTGTTCCGTCACATGACCGTGTTCGACAACGTCGCGTTCGGGCTGCGGATGAAACCCAAGAATCAGCGCCCGAATGAAAGCCAGATCGCGGTCAAGGTTCACGAACTGCTGAACATGGTCCAGCTGGACTGGTTGGCTGATCGCTATCCGGAGCAGTTATCCGGTGGTCAGCGTCAGCGTATCGCTCTGGCCCGTGCCTTGGCGGTAGAGCCTAAAGTGCTGCTGCTGGATGAGCCGTTTGGTGCTCTGGATGCCAAGGTGCGTAAAGAGCTGCGTCGCTGGTTGGCCCGTCTGCACGAAGACATCAACCTGACCTCGGTTTTCGTGACCCACGACCAGGAAGAAGCCATGGAAGTGGCCGACCGCATCGTGGTCATGAACAAAGGTGTGATCGAGCAGATCGGCTCGCCGGGCGAAGTGTACGAAAACCCGGCCAGCGATTTTGTTTACCACTTCCTGGGCGACTCCAACCGCCTGCATGTGGGTGAAGAGCACGTGCTGTTCCGTCCTCATGAGGTGTCGCTGTCACGCTCCGAGCTGGAAGGCCATCACGCAGCTGAAGTGCGTGACATCCGTCCGCTTGGCGCGACCACCCGTATCACTCTGAGGGTCGAAGGGCAGAGCGAGCTGATCGAAGCCGAAGTGGTGAAAGATCATGACAGCCTGACCGGTCTGGCGCGGGGTGAAACGCTGTTCTTCAAGCCGAAGGTCTGGCAGAAGGTTGCGAATATCTAGGGGCTAAGGCACCTGTAGGAGCTGCCGAAGGCTGCGAAGAGCGGTGTGTCTGACCCACAGCTTTCGCAGCCTTCGGCAGCTCCTACAGATATTCGATGTGTTTAAACCGCCTGCTTCAAATCCCGCTTGCGCACCGGCCCGACTCTTTCTTCAATCGCATGCTGCAACGGCTTGCGTATCCCCATCAAAAACGCCAACTCCGCCACCACAAACAACGGGCCTATGATCAGGCCGCTCACGTCATCGATGAATGCCGGTTTGCGGCCTTCGTAATAGTGGCCGACAAACTGGATGATCCAGCCTGCCACAAACAAACCCACTCCGGCGCTGAGCCAGACCATGGTCGCCTGCTGCGCAAGACTTGCTCCGGCCCACAGGCATAGCCCCAGTAATACGCCCATCAACACACCCAATGGCCGGTCAAGGCGCAGGTAGAAGACGATAGATGCCAAGGCGACCAGCGCCGCGGGTGACATCCACAGGCCGCCGATCATCCAGCCGGGGCGTGAGAGCAATACCGTCACCGCGATGACGATCAGCGGAATTCCTACAAAGTGTGTCGCAATATTCCGCGAGTCGCGGTGGTAGGCGGCGTATTGACTGAGATGGTCTGTGAGGTTTTTCATTATTATTCCTCTTTGAGCGATAAACGATTCTGCTACGGTTTCGTCTTTAACGCGATGCGATCAGTAATAACAGGGAGCAATAGATGACAAATGGAGCTGGATGGCGCTCGCGTTTGATGAGCGACTCATGGTTTGGGCATCTGCCTGCCGCTTTGCAGGATAGCTTGTTGGACGCAACCCGCCAGACGCGTAAAACACCGGGCAAATTTCTGTTCGAAAAGGGCGATGAACCCTGCGGTCTTTACGCCTTGGTAGAAGGCTCGGTTCGTGTTGGCGCCCCTGCTGATCAACGCCTGGTGCCACGTCTTGAGCCCGTCCGCACACCTTATTGGTTTGGCGAGGTCTCATTGTTCGACGGCATGCCGCGCAGATTCGACGTGTACTCCATGGAACAGAGCATTTTTCTGCATGTTCCGCAGTCGGTGCTTAACGACCTCCTGGAGGAAAATCCGGCTCACTGGCGTCCCTTCGCTGACCTCCTCAGCCAGAAAATGGGCATCAATCTGCTGCGTCCTGATCGCATCAAATTGCTGACTCCCAAGGCGCGGGTGGCGTGGCGCTTATTGATGCTTGCTGAAGGCTATGGTCATCTCAGTCACGCGCGACGTCTGATCGGTTTTGATGAAATAGAGGCGCAACGTACAGCAGATCTGTCACCGTCAGAGTTGCTCGACGTGTTGCAGGACCTGCATCAACGCAAGATTTTGCGCATGGGTGACGAGCAGGTAGAGATCTTCGATGTGATCAAACTGCGCAAGGCGGCCAACACCCTGCGTGCCAAGTCGTTATGCTTAGCGCCTTAATGACCGAGGTGAGCCATGCGGCTGCTGTTAGTGGAATACGATGCCAGGACGGCGAACGAGCTGGCTGAAGGCTTTGCCGAGTCGGGCTTTACGCTGGATGTGGCGCTCAATGGCCTGGACGGTCGCCACTTCGTAGAAGAGCAAAACTACGATCTGATCATTCTTGATGTGATGCTGCCAGGCCTTAACGGCTGGCAGCTGTTGCAACTGATCCGTCAGCGCGGCGCAACGCCGGTGCTGTTCCTGACCGCTCCGGATGCCATCGAAGACCGCCTGCGTGGCCTGGAACTCGGAGTCGATGATTACCTGCTGAAGCCCTTCAATTACGAAGAGCTGCTGGCCCGCGTGCGCAAACTGCTGCGTCGCGGTCCGACGGGCGATGCCGCCAGTATCAACATTGCCGATCTGGAAATAGACATGGCACTGCAGCGCGTCAGCCGTGGCGGCCAGCGTATTTCCATGGGCGAAAAGGAGTTTGCCTTATTGCAGTTGCTTGCCCGCCGTCAGGGTGAAGTCATCTCCCGAGGGCACATCGCAGCAGAAATCTTCGACAACGACCTGCGGCCGGTCACTGTTGCCATCCAGCGCCTGCGCTCCAAAATCGACGAGCGCTACCTTCCCAAGCTGATTCATGCCGTGGGCGATGACGGTTATCAACTGGCATTGCTGGATGTCGAGGCGTTTGATTTGCGGTGAAGGCTGATTCGTCTCCCTGACAGAATGCTTCGCACAGCAAGCCGTGATCTGTAGGAGTTCCCCCGCCGTCCAGACGTCGTGCTGTCGCGCAGCAAACATATACCTGTAGGAGTGACCGGCGTGGCGATCCACATTGCTCGCGATAGCGGTAGATCTGTTGAGAAGATATCGTCTGATCTGACGCTATCGCGAGCAAGCTCACTCCTACAGAAGCAGAATCCGCAAGTCATTAGTCGTCTGATGACATTTTAGAAAACTCTCTCCCCTAAAAGTCTTTAGTAACCCCATATCCAATGGTCTAACCCCGCCTTCATCCCATTGACAGTGTTACAAGGTGTGTCTATAAATCGCTTAGTCATACGACGACTAGGCGAAATTTCGATTTTTGCAACTATAAAAATAATACAAAGAGTAACAGCCCGATGAGCACGCACCCGTGTGGACAACCGCTCCCGCACTTCGCTTCCCCCAGCGTTCCCCGACGACCCCGCGCATGCGCGCAAGGGGTGTCTCTGCGCACCTCACTCACGGCCGTCTCGCCATAACACCGTTTCTCGCACGCTGACTCGCCGCCACTCCAATAACAAAGGTGAAGAGATGAAAATAAAAGGAATTCGCTGGTGGATGGTCGGGCTGGTCACAGCCGGCCTGATCGTTAACTACCTGGCCCGAAATACGCTGTCCGTGGCTGCGCCGACGCTAATGAGCGAGCTCAGCATCAGTACCGAGCAGTACTCGCACATCGTCGTTGCCTGGCAGGTGTGTTACGCGCTGATGCAGCCGGTTGCCGGGTACATCATCGATGCCATTGGTACCAAAATGGGCTTCGCGATTTTTGCCGTCGCCTGGTCGGCCGCCTGTGCTGCTGCGGCTTTCGCCACGGGCTGGCAGAGCCTGGCGATTTTCCGGGGCATGCTCGGTCTTACCGAAGCAGCGGGTTTACCTGCGGGTGTCAAAGCCACCACCGAGTGGTTTCCGGCCAAAGAGCGCTCGGTGGCCATCGGCTGGTTCAACATCGGCTCTTCCGTTGGTGCGCTGCTGGCACCGCCATTAGTGGTCTGGGCGATTCTGCAAAGCGGCTGGGAACTGGCGTTCCTGATCGTTGGCGGGCTGGGTATTTTCTGGAGCGGCCTGTGGCTAGTCCTTTATAAGCACCCGCGTGATCAGAAGCGTTTGAGTGAAACCGAGCGCGACTACATCCTCAGTGGCCAAGAGTCGCACTTCAAAGACGTACCGACGCAGAAGGGCAGCTGGAAAAAGATCATCACCAGCCGCAACTTTTATGCGATCGCCTCGGCGCGGATTCTGTCCGAGCCGGCCTGGCAGACCTTCAACGCCTGGATTCCCTTGTACTTGATGACTGAGCGGCACATGAACATCAAGGAAATCGCCATGTTCGCCTGGCTGCCTTTCCTCGCCGCCGATATCGGTTGTGTGCTGGGTGGCTACCTGAGCCCGTTTTTCCACAAGCACCTCAAGGTTTCGCTGTTCACCTCGCGCAAGCTGGTGTTGTTGTTCGGCGCATCCTGCATGATCGGCCCTGCGTGTATTGGCCTGGTTGAAAGCCCTTACACGGCGATTGCCCTGCTCTGCATTGGGGGCTTTGCACATCAAACGCTGTCCGGCGCGCTTTACTCCATCACCTCGGACTCGTTTGGCAAAAACGAAGTCGCGACGGCGACCGGCATGGGCGGCATGTTCGGCTATCTCGGTGCTGCGGCGTTTACCCTGGTATTCGGCGTGCTCGTGACCAAAATCGGCTACAGCCCTCTGTTCGTGGTGCTGGCGATTTTCGACATCGTGGCGGCCATCGTGGTCTGGAATGTGGCCCGAGAACTGCCGAAGCAGCCACAGCAAGCTGAAACCGTTCATCCGGAAGGTGCGCCGCTTTTGCCGACGGCTTGATCCCTCCTTCTGCAAACCAATATCTGTAGGAGCTGCCGCAAGCTGCGATGGCGATGTATCTGTTCCGCTATCTCGCAGCCTGCGGCAGCTCCTACAGATAAGCCTCCGTCGCCTATCTGTAACAAACTTTGAGTACCTTCAACCGTGCCCACTGATGGAGGGCACGCATACAGCAGTTTTTATCGGGGTTGTTCCTTAGGCAGGGGACGACCCCTTTTTTTATCCTATATATTCTTTTTGGCTATTGCTTGATAGCTTCTTATTCCTTAGCGGATATATGTCGCCTCCTTATACTGCGCTCAATGAATGCATCCATGCAGGAGGCCGACCCTATGCATAAAGAATCGATCCGCTATTTGATCGTGCCAGGCTGGCAAGGGTCAGGCGATGAGCATTGGCAAACCCATTGGCAAAACAGCCTGCCCAATAGCGCTCGCGTTGAACAAGCCGATTGGCTCAAGCCGCGTCGCGAAGACTGGGTCGGAGAGCTGCAACGCAGTATCTCGGCGGACAGCACGCCGGTGATTCTGATTGCTCACAGCCTGGGGTGCATCACCGTCGCGCATTGGGCGCGGCTGGCTCCATTGGAGTCGCTACGCCAGGTGCAGGGCGCTCTGTTGGTCGCGCCTGCTGATGTCGAGCGGCCTGCCTGCTCGCCTGCGTTGCGCAACTTCGCGCCGATCCCGAAGGATCTGCTGCCATTCCCGACCCAGATCGTCACCTCGGATAACGATGCTGCGGTCAGCACCCAGCGTGCCCTTGAGATGGCCCGCGACTGGGGCGCCGAAACAGGCATTCTCAGCGAGGCCGGGCACATCAACGTCAAGTCAGGGCATCGCCGCTGGGAACAGGGCTTCGCTTACCTGTATCGCCTGCAGAGCCGAATGGAACATCACGCACGGCGTCGCGCATGAACCTATGCAGCGCGAAACGTATCGCGCTTGCTTCCACGATCCATTTTATTTTTTAACGTTTGAGCCGTCGCAAGGGCTCAGGCGGGAGTTTGCCATGAGCCTGAATGAATCCTTCGGTCAGCCCTTGCTGACCTTCCCCGATGCAGAAAAAAGCCCGCTGAGCATCCGTGCCAAGGCGTTGGTATTCATCGATCCGCGTTCCCGCCAGCTTCGCGAAGAAATGGAACAGCTGGCGCCCCGTGCGTTGCCAGTGTTGATTCGTGGCGAGTCCGGGACGGGTAAAGAATTGCTGGCGCGACACATCCATCGCGGGAGTGACCGAACGGGGTTGTTCGTCTCGGTCAACTGCGGCGCGATCAGCCCGACCTATGCCGACGCCGAGCTATTTGGCTATGCCGCTGGTGCCCACAGTGGTGCGGCCAGCAGTCGCGCGGGATGGTTTGGTTCAGCCAATGGCGGCACGCTTTATCTGGATGAGATAGGCGACTTGCCGTTACCGATCCAGATCAAGTTACTGGCCGCTCTGGAGAATCACGAAGTCACTCGCGTCGGCGCGCATCAACCGAGCCCGGTAGACGTGCGGCTGGTTGCCGCCACCAGCATCGATCTGGCCCAGGCCGTGGCCGCCGGCAAATTCCACGAGCGGCTTTTTCACTACCTCAGCGAAGGTCATCTGGAACTGCCGCCTTTGCGCGAGCAGCCGGGCAACATCCTGCCGTTGGCCGAATATTTTCTCGGCATCTATAGCCAGCGTTTGAATCTGGCCGTGCCGCTGATCAGCGATGCGGCGCAGCAGGTACTTGAAACGCATCACTGGTCGGGTAACACCCGTGAACTGGAGAACGTTATCCACTTTGCGCTGCTGGTCAGCAGCGGTGACGAGATTTTGCCGGAGCACCTGAACCTGCCTGCCAGCGTCGACCCACTTGCGCAAGTGCAGCAGCTTGTAGGAAAGCTTCTCCTTGACGCAAAGGTTGAG
This sequence comes from Pseudomonas maioricensis, assembly GCF_022790535.1. Classification (GTDB taxonomy): domain Bacteria; phylum Pseudomonadota; class Gammaproteobacteria; order Pseudomonadales; family Pseudomonadaceae; genus Aquipseudomonas; species Aquipseudomonas maioricensis. The sequence goes on along the minus strand of NZ_LOHG01000002.1, from coordinate 198,118 downwards.
CAACTCTTTGCACTGCGACGGGTGCTAGGAGCGGTCGATTCCCGGTTGGATGATCTCGCTCGCTACCCCATAACCCCCGGTTCCTCAGCGCCGCATCCTTGGCAGGGATGCGGCGTTTTTTTTTGGGGGGAAAACTAGGCGCTAGAGAACTTTCAGAGATCGGGAAATAGTCCTACAGATAGCGACTCTTTATCCCTGGTAAGTTGTTGAGATTTAACCATTGAACTTGCGGCAAGTGCCATTTTGTAGGCGCTGTTTATTACTTTCTATTTCGTACGCTAGACACTAAAAATTATTTAAACCAGTCTGGTGTTGAGGAGCGGGATAGTTGCTCTTTTACTACGAGGGTTCCAGTTGAGGTTATTAGGGCTAACGCTGGGTCCGTTGATTTGAACTATGAATTTAATAAGTTCCCTTTTTAGGGTTTACAAGGAGTTCACATGACTGAAAGATGGGTTTCATTGGAAACATTCACGGTCGTCAGCGTAGCAGGTGGAGGGCGTTTGTTTTGGAACGGTCTCCAGGCTGTAAAGTTACGAGTCGCTATCAAAGCCGTTGACATAAATAATAATCCGGTTGTTTTGACCGAGAAAGAATTACGCTCTATTAAGTTAGTCAATCATCATGGTGGGGCGGCGATACATTACCGGGAACCATTGCCAGGCTTGCCCAGGCCGGTGAGCTCGCAACACGGCTGGGATTGGTCTCGTGTCAATCCCTACGGTTATGACTATGTTCCGACTTCCTCCCAACAGCTAGCGTATGAAGCGCCCTCGGTAAAAAGTCGGAATACACACTATGTAGATCTCTATGTTCGTACTGTTCGCCAGGTACCGTTAACCGTTAGTCTTACCGTTGAGCGCGACGATGGCACACAGTTTGATTCGCGGGGCCATAGCGAGGGTAATATGATGATTACCCCTCTTCGGCCGACGACTTACCCAGTAGACAGGTACAAGTTCGAGGTTGTTCATACGATGGAGTTGGGGCAGTGGGGGAGGCTGGATTATATCCCTCTCGTGCTCAATGATAATGGTGTGAACATCGAATTTAGAAGCATTAGTGTCTCACCCATTGGCGTTGGATATCATGCAGGTAGCGCCACCGTAACCCGCGTGGGCATGGTATCGGGCTACATGGGGCCTGGGATTAACTCGATTATATATCCCTTTCCGCAACCGCCGGGTGCTCCGTCGTCTGTTACCGGTATAACACCCGTCAGGGGCCAGCCTGCAATAGTTACATTTAGAGATCGTTGGCTTTCTCCTGGAAAGGTAAAAAATGCGACGATCACCGCTATCGATATGTATGGCAACTCTCATACGCTTCGGTTTCGTATTGTAAGTCCAGAGCGTGTGGACGGTCGGTTAGAACTGTATTGAGTGTTAGGCGTGCCCGGTTAACTGGGCACGCCGCTCGTTATTTTAATGGCTGGACGATAATTATAAGGTGTGCCTCACGTGTATTCTAATGCGTATAATTTTCTAAGCTTTATCAATGCTGGAGTTGACCCCAGAACAGGCACGTACAGTTGCAATTTGTCGTTGTCTGATTTACTGGGTAATGCACTAAGCGGTCCCTCACTTCCGCTGTCAATTTCTTTCAATGGACTCAGCAACGCCAACATGGGCTTTGGTTCAGGATGGTCGATGCCCTTAACCCGGTATAGCCGTACCACACGGCAACTGAATGTGTTTAACGGCGCCACCTATCTTGCCAATACGGCACCGGGCCAATTCGTCATCGCTGACAAAAAAGTTCAAGACTTAAAAACCAGTCGTGTCGGCGATGAATTGATTATCGAGCACAAATCAGGCGTCGTAGAGGTACTGTCTAACCCGGCGCTTAACTGGGATGAGTGGACGATTTCAAAACTCTATTCTCCGGAAGGTAGGGTTTTAAGTTTCTCATACCGTGTCATCGGCGGTCGGCGGATGCTGCGTGAGATTCGAGATGAAAGTCAGACGTTATTAACCGTCGATGTGCTTGACGGTTCATCGAGAGTCTCCAGTATCTCCCTCTGGCCTGACAGCCCCACGGACAAACTGGTGTTTACGCTACAGATTCAGAGTAATGAGCTTACCCGGATCACCCTGCCGCTCGAAAATGGTAGAGCAGCGTCATGGCGTTTCACTTATCAATCTGTGGGTGGCCTGCGGTTAATCAGCAGGCTCGAACTGCCCACTGGGGGCGTCGAGCAAATTACGTATAGGGCTATGGAGTTGCGATTGCCTGCCGGAGCCCCGGTCAGGACTTTACCGGCGGTTGCTTCCCACGTCACTTTTCCTCGCTTGAACCAGCCCCATATAACCAGAAATTACAGTTACTCCAGCCGTAATTATCTGGGTAACGGATCCGGCGCTCCGTGGCGAAACGACGGCGATAACCTTTATCGGGCGGCGGGTAATTATGAGTACGAGATTAACGAAGACCTGATGTCGGGGGTCGGGTCCAGTGCGCGTGTTGCGCGCAGAACCAAGCGGGTCTACAACCGCTTCCATTTGCAGATTGAGGAAACAGTCAATCAAAACGGCAAAACCGTGCGCACCCGTACTCAATATCACGCAAGGACAGGTGTGAGCTTTGAGGGGCAACCCGGAAATTTCCAATTGCCGGCAAAGGTCGAGGTGTCCTGGTTTGATGCTGCCAAACCCGATGTCATCCGCACGGAAACCACGCTGACTGACTACGATGACATGGGCAACATCCTCAGAAAAGTGTCGCCATCCGGCATTACCGAGGTTTTCGAGTATTACCCTGTAGGGGCATCCGACGGTTGCCCGGCAGATACGTTCGCAAGGGTACGCTGGCTCAAGCTCAAAACCCTGATACCCGCAACGGATTGTGCCCCCGCCCCAACCCTGATCACTCGGTACCGCTACACCGAATTGGCTTCGGCTAGCCCCGAGCGGGGACGTTTTCTGGCCCTCGCACAAGAGACGGTATCTCAAGGTGAGCAAGCTATGCCGCTCATGGCAATCGCCCGACGGTATGAAGATGATCCCCATAGCCCGTTTTTTGGCCGTCTGAAGAGTCGGGTTGAAACGGCAGGTGGTGTAGATACCGTGTTGAATTATCGTTATGAACTTCTGAACGGGGCTGTCGGTGTACATACCTCGCTAGTCGCCAAAGACAGTACCCGCAGTACCAAGTCCGTCTGGATGAACATGCTGACCGCAGCAGAAATAAAAACGGTCGAGCAAATGGGGGTTACCCTCGAAACGAACCATGACCGTTTGGGGCGCAAAACCTCTGAGACGCTCGCCCCGCAGACCCCCGGTCAGGTTTCCAGAACGCACGCCTACCAGTTGGCAAACACGTTGGCTGACGAAGTGTCCACCCGCACGGTAGCTCCCAACGGTGCTGAAACGCTGACACGGCTTGACGGTTTGAATCGAAAAATTGCCGTTGAGGTTCAAGACATCGACGCTGTCGGTCAACCCATGCGTGCCGTCTACAGCGCCAACTACGATGGACTTGGCCAATTGGCGGAAGAAACCAGCACTGACTGGCTGGACGGCAAAGCTGTTCAATTGACGACCCGTTACACCTATGACGATTGGGGTAATCGCGTCTCGACCATCGGCCCGGATGGGGTCATCAGTCACGATCGAATCGATCCAGTCACGCTCGTCCAGACTCAGGGCATCGATCTGGCTGGTAAAACAGTCATCAGTAAAAATCTATTCGGAAAAAACGACACGGTTGAACGCTTTGATCGCAAAGGTGTTTCGTGTGGCGCCACGGAGTACGTCTACGACGGCCTCGGGCGATGTGTTCAGCAAATCGACCCTCATGGACGCACGACACGGTTTGTGTACGACTCTGCTGATCGTCTGGTCATCACTCAATTGCCCGACGGCACACGGATCAAAAGAGCATTCGTGCGAGGTAGCACTGAAGACCTGGCGACCCACATCTGGGTCAATGAATACCTGGCGGGCGAGCGTACCTACGACGGCCTGTTGCGAGTGACCAGCATCACGGTCGGTGGACGCACTGAAACATTCACGTACGAGGGGGCTCAGCCAAACCCGGCTACGCACGTCAGAGCCAGCGGTAAAGTCATTTCCTATCAATATGACCCGTCACTGAGTAATCAGATGACTGAGCGCAGCGTCGCCGGTAACAGCAACCTCGCCGCCAGCTTCCGCTACGACAATGCTCACGCGAAATTGATTCAGGCTTCCTGCCCGGCCAACCAGCAGCAGCGCAGTTACCTGCCGTCCGGCAAACTGCAGAACGACCGGATAACCGAAACTCAGGGCGCACTGGATGCCACGCATCGCACCTCGCTTCAAGGCTTGCCATTGGAATATGTAGATGCGGCGGGCACTAAGCAGATCACTCACTATGACGCGCTGTGTCGGATTGCCCAGGTTGAAAAGGGGACTGTCAAAGCGGACTACGGCTACGACTCTTTCGGACGCGTCAGCAGAATCGAAACGGTTGACAGCCAAAGCAAACGCAAACTTGTCACGCAGCTTGAATACGACGACTTCGGCCGCGAGGTGCGTCGGGTGCTCACGGTTGACTCCAGTCAGCCGGAAGAACTCTCCCAACAGTTCGACAATAAAGACAAGCTCATCCGGCGCATCTTGCAGCGTGGGAACACCGTGCTGCGTGATGAGCGATTTGCCTATGACTCTCGCGGTCGTCTGGAACACTACGAGTGCACCGGCCTGCATTTACCGGTGGACGCGGCGGGTAAACCGATTCTTGTGCAGGACTACATCTTCGACGAACTCGATAACGTCCGCCAGTTGAAAACCGTGTTCGCGGATGGCGAAAACATCGCTACTTACGAATACGAAAATTTCGACAAAACCCAGTTAAGCCGAGTTCGCCATAGTCATCCGGACTATGCCGCGCAACAGGCGAAATTTTCTTACGACCGAGACGGTAATCAGCTCAATGATGAGCGCAATCGCCGCCTGAACTATGACGAATTGGGCCGCCTTGAATCGGTCTCGGAGGCACAAGCATGAATCAGTTGATCAGTTATCGCTATGACGCCCTGGATCGCTTGATTGGCGTAGAGCCTGCGGGCGCTCCCGCCAGTACGCGGGTTTATCGGGATGGCCGGATCGCCACGCAACTGGAGGGCGGACAGCGGCATAGCCTGATGGAATCGGGTGGCCATGTATTGGCTCAGTCGACCTACTCGGGTAACAGGGTGGTCAACAGCCTGCTGGGCTGTGATCAGCAAGGCAGCGTGTTGCAGTCAGTCACGGGTAATCAGATCCAGCGCAGCGTCTACACCCCGTATGGTGGCGGTGCCAATGAAGGCGGGCTGCAAAGCTTGCTGGGCTTTAACGGTGAGCAACCGGACCCTGTGACTGGCTGCTATTTGCTGGGCAATGGTTATCGAGCTTACAACCCGGTGCTGATGCGTTTTCATAGCCCCGACACGATGAGCCCTTTTGATTCGGGGGGCGTAAACCCTTACGCCTATTGTGTGGGGGACCCGGTGAACATGACTGACCCGACTGGACACTTCTCTTTCAAGAAGCTTTTTAAGGCCCTGTTAGGCATCGTCATATCTGTCGCTGCCATCGCCCTCACAGCGGTCACCCTCGGAGCCAGTGCACCGTTGACCGGGCCGGTTATATTCCTCGCGGCGCTCAGCATTACTGCCGACGTCATCCAGATAGCAGGTGAGGTGGTGTCCTTGGCGGCTCCTGATTCCAAGGCCGGAGACATTTTGGGATATGTGGGCCTTGGCCTGGGGTTGGCCTCTCTATCGGGCACCTCTGCGGCGAAGGTTGCGGCCAAGCGAGGCAGTCAAACGGCGGCGCGCTTCATCAACAAAGGGGCCGGTGCGGCGGCTGCGGCACGGCAAGGGGCGATCAAAGTCAGTAACGGCAAGGCTATGCAAAGTTTTACGGGGGCCGCAAAGCTGGGCAAAGGTGCGAGGAACACCGTCGCAATGCAGAATCGCTTTCAGATGGCCTCTAAGCTTTCCGGCTACCTGGAAATCGCCGACTACTCATTCGAGGCTGTCGACTTGATTGGCGACCTGACCAGCGGGAGTGACAAGCCCGCAGGAACCAGTGGGCAGGGTGAGAGTGTTTCGACCATTGATTCATTCTTACGCGGCGATCCGGAGCAAAGCGCCCCAGGGTTGGGGCAAATCAATATCAAGCCAGGCGACTTCCTGACTGCTGATCAGGATCGGATGCAGGCGCTACGCGAGTTTTGATTTGCGCTCGGCGGCTGGAGCCCCCTGGCGGACAACTACAAAAAAGCATAAGTACTTGATAAAAAAGTATTGTATTGGAATAAAAAATATCGGTAATGTCCGCTCCACGCCCCCGACCGCACCAGCAGTCCGGGGGCAACTCATTGAAGAGCTGTCGTAAAGACCGACCTCGATTTTCTCTAAGGACATTGCATGAAAAAGACATTGCTGTTGACCGCTCTGGCGGCCGTATTTTCGGTAAGCGTGGCTCAAGCAGCCGAGAAACTGGTAGTCGGTGCTACGCCAGTTCCTCACGCGGAAATCCTCGAGCTGATCAAGCCTGACCTGGCTAAAGAAGGCGTGGATCTGGAAATCAAGGTGTTCACCGACTACGTGCAGCCAAACGTACAACTCAATGAAAAGCGTCTGGACGCCAACTACTTCCAGACCAAGCCTTATCTGGATGGCTTCAACAAAGGTAAAGGCGCGACGCTGGTCACCGGTGTTGGCGTCCACGTTGAACCGTTCGGTGGCTACTCCAGCAAGTTCAAGAAAATCGCTGATCTGCCAGAAGGCGCAACCATCGCCATCCCTAACGAAGGCAGCAACGCCGGTCGTGCCCTGCTGCTGCTGCAGAAGAATGGCCTGATCACGCTGAAAGATCCGACCAACGCGCTGGCGACCCCGAAAGACATCGCCACCAACCCGAAGAAGTTCAAGTTCCGCGAGCTGGAATCGGCCGTACTGCCACGCGCACTGGGCCAGGTTGATCTGGCACTGATCAACACTAACTATGCGCTGGAAGCCAAGCTGAACCCGACTAAAGACGCGCTGATCATCGAAGGCGCTGATTCGCCTTACGTGAACTTTCTGGTGACCCGTTCCGATAACGCTCACACCGACGCGATCGAGAAACTGTCCAAGGCGCTGACCAGTCAGAAAGTAAAAGACTTCATCAACAAGAAGTACGAAGGCGCGGTACTGCCAGCGTTCTGATTGCTGAGTTGAATACGTAATACCCAACGCCGACGCTGGCTACAGCGTCGGCGTTTTTGTGTGTGGGTTATCGCGCCGGGCACAAATCCCTGTGGGAGCGAGGCTTGCCCGCGATAAAGGCACCGCAGATATCAGGTCTACCGCGTTCAGCCTTATCGCGGGCAAGCACCGCTCCCACAGGTATTGGCGCCAAACCCGGCGTCTCAATTATCCCTAGCTCAATCCGGACTATTCATATGCAATAAAGATATTTAAATTTAGATTCTTATACCTATAAAGTCGTGGCTCATTACCACCAGTCTTCTGGAGTCCGAGCCATGTCAGCAGCCTCTCTCGCGTCATCACCCGTTCAAGCTGCACCTCAACAGTTTGAGGTACGTCCTTTTGCCGAGAAAGTGGGCGCTGAAATCGTTGGGCTCGACCTGTCCCGACCGCTGAATGACGTCGACTTCGCTCGCGTACACCGCGCGCATCTGGATTACCACGTTGTGGTGTTCCGCGATCAACAGATCACCCCGCAACAGCAGATCGATTTCAGCCGTCGTTTTGGCGTGCTGCAGATCCACGTGCTCAAGCAGTTCCTGCTGGCCAACCACCCGGAAATCCTCATCGTTTCCAACATTGTGGAAAACGGTCAACCGCTGGGTCTGGGTGACGCGGGTAAGTATTGGCACTCCGATCTTTCCTACAAAGAACAGCCGAGCCTGGGCTCGATGCTCTACGCGCAGGAATTGCCAAGCGAAGGCGGAGACACCTTGTTCGCGGACATGCACCAGGCCTGGGACACCCTGCCGGAGCATCTGCGCAAAGCCGTTGAAGGCCGTTCTGCCGTGCACAGCTATACCTCGCGCTACCGCGACGGGCACAACGCGCAAAACTGGCGGCCAACCCTGACCCCCGAGCAACTGGCGCAAGTGGTTGTGGTCAGCCATCCGATCGTGCGCACGCACCCTGAAAACGGTCGCAAAGCACTGTTTGTCAGTGAAGGCTTCACCACGCATATCGTCGGGCTGCCGGAAGACGAGAGTCAGCAGATTCTCAACGAACTGTACGCGCACAGCGTTCGTCCTGAGGCGGTGTACCGCCACAAGTGGGCACCCAACGACATGGTCTTCTGGGACAACCGCTCGCTGATCCACTTGGCGGGCGGGACGCCTGACCATCTGCGTCGCCGCCTGCATCGCACGACCATCCAGGGCGATGCGCCGTTTTAATACCGGGAGCTTTTAATGACTGTTCTGCAAAGCCACACGGCTAGCGCAAACTCGATTGCGCAACAGGTCGATCAGCCCGCTGCTGAAGCCCTGCTGCAAGTCCAGAACGTAAGCCTCGAATACCGCACGCCCGAGCGTGTGGTGCGGGCCACCCATCAAGTCAGTTTTGAAGTCGATCCGGCGGATCGTTTCGTGCTGCTCGGCCCTTCGGGGTGCGGCAAATCCACCTTGCTCAAGGCTGTGGCGGGTTTCATCAAGCCTAGCGAAGGGCAGATCCGTCTGGCGGGCACTGAAGTCCATGAGCCAGGCCCGGACCGTATCGTCGTGTTCCAGGAGTTCGACCAATTGCCGCCCTGGAAAACCGTTATCGAAAACGTGATTTTCCCGCTGTTGGCCTCGCGTACTTTAAAGCGCAAGGAAGCACTGGAACGCGCGCATTACTACTTGGCGAAAGTCGGTTTGAGCGCGTTCGCCGATGCCTACCCGCACACCTTGTCCGGCGGCATGAAAGCCCGTGTGGCGATTGCCCGCGCCTTGGCAATGCAACCAAAAATCCTGCTCATGGACGAACCGTTCGCTGCTCTCGACGCTTTGACCCGTCGCAAGATGCAGGAAGAGCTGCTGGAACTGTGGGAAGAGGTGCGCTTCACCCTGCTGTTCGTCACGCACTCCATTGAAGAAGCGCTGGTGGTCGGTAATCGCATCCTGTTGCTGTCGCCGCATCCGGGCCGCGTTCGCGCTGAAATCAACAGCCATCAATACGACCTGAAAAGCCTTGGCGGCGTCGGTTTCCAACACACCGCCCAGCGCATTCACCGGCTGCTGTTTGATGAAGGCGAAGAACAGGCGGTCGACCGCGAACTGAACTTCCAGGACATCCGGATCGCTTATTAAATTTGCAGATCCCCTGTAGGAGCTGCCGAAGGCTGCGAAGCGGTGTACCTGACACATTGCATCGCAGCCTTCGGCAGCTCCTACAGGGAGTCAGAGAGAACACACCATGAACATCCGTCAAGAATACGAAGTCACGCTGGAGCCTTTCACTCAGGAAGACCTGGCCCGTGACATCCCGCTGGCGCAACGCATCTGGCAAGTGAGCTGGGTCCGTAAAACCGTGATCCTGATCGTGCTGGCCATCCTCTGGGAAGTCGCCGCGCGGATTCAGAACAACGACCTGTTGCTGCCCAGCTTTCTGCAGACTGCTGCTGCTTTTTACGACGGCATTCTGTCGGGTGAGTTGATCAGCAAGGTGTGGATTTCCCTGACCGTGTTGATCCAGGGCTACCTGATTGGCATCGTCCTGGCCTTTGCACTGACAACTCTGGCGGTATCCACGCAGTTGGGTCGTGACCTGCTCGGCACCCTGACTGCGATGTTTAACCCATTGCCTGCCATTGCGCTGTTGCCACTGGCGCTGCTGTGGTTTGGTCTGGGTCAGAACAGCCTGATTTTTGTATTGGTGCACTCGGTGCTGTGGGCGTTGGCGCTCAATACCTATGCGGGTTTCCTCGGCGTCTCCGAGACCCAGCGCATGGCCGGTCGCAACTACGGCCTCAAAGGCTTGCGCTTTGTCTGGCACATCCTGATCCCTGCGGCGCTGCCGTCGATTCTGGCGGGTTTGAAAATCGGCTGGGCGTTTGCCTGGCGGACCCTGATCGCGGCCGAACTGGTCTTCGGCGCATCGTCCGGTAAGGGTGGTCTGGGCTGGTACATCTTCCAGAACCGTAACGAGCTGTACACCGACAAAGTTTTTGCTGGTTTGGCTGCCGTCATCCTGATCGGCCTGCTGGTGGAAAACCTGCTGTTCGCCAACGTCGAGCGCCTGACCGTCAAGCGCTGGGGTATGCAGCGCTGATTTAACTGAAAACACTCAAACCTTGTGGGAGCAGAGCTTGCTCGCGATAAGGGCACCTCGGTTTGCAGGTAGACCACCGAAACCTTATCGCGAGCAAGCTCTGCTCCCACAGACATAAGCAGCATTCGAACTCTCGTGAGGTTTCAAATGGCAATTCCTTTCAAGCGCTCAGCCATCATTGCGCTCGCTGCAACCATCGGTCTGCTCAGCAGCGGCGCACAAGCCGAAGGCAAGATCAGCATCGCCCAGCAATTCGGTATCGGTTACCTGATCCTGGACGTGGTCCGTGATCAAAAACTGATCGAAAAGCACGGTAAAGAGCAGGGCCTCGACATCAAGGTCGACTGGAACAGCATCTCTGGCGCAACCGCCATGAACGAAGCGCTGTTGGCTGGCGCGCTAGACGTGGTGTCCGCAGGCGTACCGCCAATGCTGACCATCTGGGACCGCACCAAGGGCAAGCAGAACGTCAAAGCCATCGCGTCGTTGGGTTCGATGCCTAACTACCTGCTGACCAACAACCCGAACGTGAAGACCCTCAAAGACTTCACTGACAAAGACCGCATCGCCGTGCCGGCTGCAGGCGTGGGTTTCCAGTCGCGCACCTTGCAGATCGAAACTGCCAAAGAGTTCGGTAACGAGAACTTCAAGAAATTCGACAACATCTCGGTGAGCCTGCCGCACCCGGACGCGACCTCTGCGTTGATCTCGGGCGGCTCCGAAATAAATTCGCACTTCTCCAGCCCGCCGTTCCAGTATCAGGCGCTGGAAAACAAGAACGTGCATAAAGTGCTGAGTTCTTACGACGTGCTGGGCGGTCAGGCGACGTTCAACGTGCTGTACACCACCGAGAAATTCCACGACGAAAATCCGAAAACCTACAAAGCGTTCTACGACGCACTGGCTGAAGCCGAAAAAATCATCAAGGCCGACAAACCTGCCGCTGCACAGACTTACATCCGCGTAGAGCAATCCAAGCTGGCGCTGCCGTTTGTAGAGAAGATCGTTTCCGATCCGGAAATCGACTTCACCATCACCCCGCAGCGCACCTTTATTTATGCTGAAAAACTGCAAGAACTGGGCGTGCTGAAAAACAAAGCGGCGAGCTGGAAGGATTACTTCTTCGAAGAAGCCCATGGTGGTGCGGGTAGCTGATGCCCGGACGGTAGTACTTTTCCCCGGCTAGCGCTAATCCCTGTAGGAGCTGCCGAAGGCTGCGAATCGATGTGTCTGGCGAGGTCTCTTCGCAGCCTTCGGCAGCTCCTACAGAAATTATCGATCTGTAACTTCACCTCACGAAAAATCCGCCTTTGAAGGCCCTTTCCTGCGGCCGTTTCCCTTTCTTCTGTGTGAAGTTTCCTAGAAAATCCTGAGCCCTTGCGCGTGCCAATTTCGGACACTAGGCTGCGTCCGTCACTGACTCATCAGTGATCGGGTTTAGCAGCCTGCTTTGTGAATTGACAGCGCAAGTACCGCGTTATGGCGGCTTTGCGTGGGGCATCTTCGGGTGCGCCGGTCTTGTTGATTCCACCGGTCTGCTAACCCGCGACAAAGCCGCCACCTTCTATTTGTTTAGCAGCGAACATTCGGTGGCTCCTTCAACAAGGAATCAACGATGAAAAAATTAACACCAGATCCACCGCTGCCAACCCTCGAAGAATCGCTGCTCCACGTCAGCGACCTACTACGCTGCGCAGCCGCCACCGCCTATGAAACCGGCGACACCCTCAACGGCCCCAAACGCGACCTGGCCTTCTCGGTCGTCCACCTGATCGCCATGGCCAAAGCCGAACTCGACCGCTCACTGGAACGCGTCGAACCCCGCTGAAACCCGCATATCAACTCAGTTCTGAGGCCGAAACGCTATCTCTGTGGGAGCCGGGCTTGCCCGCGATACAGGCACCGCCGATATCAGGTCTATCGCATCCCGCCTTATCGTCGGAATGCCGCCCAGACCAAGCCCAGCTCCCACAGGTTCTGCGGATCCCGCGACACGCATGCACTCTGTAGGAGCCGAGCTTGGTCTGGGCGGCATTCCGACGATGCGAACGCCGCAGGGATCCGTCAAGCCTATCCCCCACGTTCTGCGCCATCCAGACCGCAAGACCCGCCATCTCAATCCGGCCAATGCCACGCCGGTGCATCCAGCATCCCTTGCCCGACAATCCCGGTTTGCCCCAGTACCTTTTCAAGCTCGATCGCATTGCATTCCGGGCTTTGTTCCAGTGCTGCGATCAACCGTGTGGCATGGGACACAACCCAAACCTGACAGCTTTGCGAAGCCTTGATAATCAAACGGGCCAGCGCGGGCAGCAGATCAGGGTGCAGGCTGGTTTCCGGTTCGTTAAGCACCATCATGGTGGGCGGACGCGGGGTGAGCAGCGCGGCAATCAGCAGCAGATAACGTAATGTGCCGTCTGACAGCTCGGACGCAGACAGCGGCCGCAACAAACCTTCCTGATAAAACTCCACCGCGAATAGCCCGCCAGGCACAACATTGATTTTCAGGCTGGCACCGGGGAAGGCGTCGTTGATCGCAACATGTAATGCATTTGGGTCGCCAATCTCCAGAATGGTTTGCAACGCTGCGGCCAGGTCGCGCCCATCGTGATGCAAAACAGGCGTAAAGGTACCCAGTTGCGCCCTGCGTGCCGGGGCTTCGGAGTCGGTACGGAAGTGATCGTAAAAACGCCAACCGCGAATGGTTTCGCGCAGTGGTAGTACCTCCGGACAACTGCGCATGCTGCCTACCTGATCGAACATGCTGTCGAATGCAGGTGTGTGTTGTGCCAGCACATCCCAGTCGCGGCCATCGCGTGCGCGGATCATCGGGCCGCTTCGTTGCACTAACAGGCTGGCGGGTCGATACAACTGCCCTGCCCAGATGCACTCCTTCTTGATCTCCGGGTCCAGTGCGAACGCCGTAAGAGTGCTGTCAGGCAGACCCAATGAAATGGCGTAGCTGAAATCCTCACCGGCAAAACCGAGACGCAAGCGTTTGACTTTTTGCCGCGGCCCACCCCGCACCTCGACCTCGCCCGCAAGCATGGCCCGGCTGATTTTCTCCGGCCCGGCCCAGAACGTTGAGTCCAGCCCGCCTTCACGAGCCAGCGCGTTGATGACCCCTCCCTGAGCTGTTTCGCCTAGCAACCTCAATGAGCGATACAGATTGGACTTGCCGCTGCCATTGGGCCCGGTGATGACATTAAGACGCTCAAGCGGCACGACCAGGTTGTTGATCGACCGGTAATTGGCGACCGCGAGGGTTTTGAGCATGGTTGCTTCCTTGCCGGTGAGAAGAAGGGAGTTTAACCAGATCGCTTGGTGAATGATGGACCTGCAATTGTGCGAAATTGCCTGGATTACTGTGGGAGCTGGGCTTGCCCGCGATGGACGATAACGCGGTATGACTGAAAACCGCGGCGGCCTTATCGCGGGCAAGCCTCGCTCCAACAGTCCCCCGCATTTGCAACCAATAACGCACCTCAAGGAACCCTGATCTACGCTTAGAGTCGCATAGTCACGGCGCCACCCACTGTTTACAGCGAGGCACGCGCACGGCATCCGCATAAGGAGTCTGCATGCCCGCTTTCCCCCCAAGATTGGCGTTGTTTGGCCTGACGTTGTCGCTGGCGATTCTGACCGGCTGCGGCGAGGAAAAACCTGCTGACGCCAACCTGCCAAGAGTCTATGTGCAAGAAGTCGCATCCGCTGATTACGCCGCTCAGGTCGCATTGACCGGTGACGTTCAGGCCCGGGTGCAGACTCAGCTGTCATTCCGCGTGGGCGGCAAGATTATTCAGCGCACGGTTGATGTGGGTGATCGAGTCACGGCCAGGCAAGTGCTCGCCCGGCTTGATCCCAAAGACTTGCAGACCAACGTCGATTCCGCCGTGGCCGCTGTCGCCGCAGAACAGGCCCGTGTGACGCAAACCCGAGCAGCATTTGTGCGACAGGAAAAACTGCTGCCCAAGGGTTACACCAGCCGCAGCGAGTACGATTCCGCGCAGGCCGCATTACGCAGTAGCCAGAGCGCGCTCAACGCGGCGCAGGCTCAGTTGGCGAATGCCCGTGAGCAATTGAGCTACACCGCGCTGGTGGCTGATGCACCGGGTGTGATTACTGAGCGTCAGGCGGAAGTTGGGCAAGTGGTCCAGGCTACCGTGCCGATTTTCGGCCTTGCCCGGGATGGTGAGCGTGACGCGGTGTTCAACGTCTATGAGTCACTGTTCGCCCAGGCGTCCGGTGATGAGCCGGTGGTGGTGACGCTGCTTGATAACCCGCAAATCAAAACGATCGGCAGAGTCCGTGAAGTGACCCCGGCCGTGTCAGCCGAAACCGGCACCGTGCAAGTCAAAATCGCCCTCGAGAAATTACCCGATGGCATGGACCTTGGCTCGGTGGTCAGCGGGGCATTGACCACACAGGGCAAAGCCAGCGTCGAACTGCCGTGGGCGGCTTTGACCAAAGGCTTGGGCGATCAATTGGGCAAGCCAGCGGTGTGGGTGGTGGACGACCAGGGCAAGGCCAACCTCAGGGCTGTCACGGTCGGCCGTTATCTGACCGCCAAAGTGATCATCACCGATGGTTTGAAGGCGGGTGAGAAAGTCGTGGTGGCGGGTGGGCAGTTGCTGCACCCGGACATGCAGGTGGAAATCGCCGCCAGTGAACAGCAGAAGCCCGCGAAGGTGCAGCCATGAAGCGTTTGACGTGGTTGTTATTGCTACCGCTGTTGAGCGCGTGCAGTAAGGAAGAACCCGCGCCGGAGCCAGTGCGCCCCGTGCTTCATGTCGAAGCCAATGCGATTTCTGAGGAAAGCCTTGGACGTTTCGCGGGCAACATCGAAGCGCGTTATGAAAGTACGCTCGGTTTCCGGGTGGGCGGGCGAATTGCTCAACGCAGCGTCGACGTTGGCAGTGAGGTCGCTAAAGGGGCCTTACTTGCCACGCTGGACCCTACCGATCAGCAGAATAACGTGCGCGCTCGCCAGGGTGATCTGGCGCGCATCCAGGCGCAGTGGATCAACGCGCAAGCCAATGCCCGACGCCAGCAGGAGTTGTTTGACCGGGGCGTGGGTGCCCAGGCGAACCTGGATGTCGCGCAGACCGATCTTAAAACCACCAACTCATCGCTGGAGCAAGCCCGCGCAGCCTTGAGTCAGGCTCAAGACCAACTGGGTTACAGCGAATTGCGCTCTGATCACGCCGCGATCGTTACGCGCTGGCAGGCCGAAGCCGGTCAGGTGGTCACAGCCGGGCAAGAGGTCGTGACCCTGGCTCGTCCGGACGTCAAAGAGGCGGTGATCGATTTGCCGGGCTCGCTGGCGGATCAGTTGCCTGAGGGCGTCGAGTTCAAGGTCGCCAGCCAGCTTGATCCACAGATCAACACCACCGCAACGCTGCGTGAGATCGAGCCGCAAGCCGAGCGCACCACTCGCACCCGCCGTGCTCGACTGACCCTGAAAGAGACGCCGGAAGCCTTCCGCCTGGGCACCGCTATCAGTGTCAGCCTGAGTTCGGCCATCGCTTCGCGCACAGAGTTGCCGATCAATGCGCTGCAGGAAGTGGATGGCAAGGCGCAGGTGTGGATCATCGACAGGCAAAGCCAGACGGTCAATCCGCGTACCGTTAACGTCATCAGTCGCAGCAACGACAGTTTTGTATTGAGCAACGGGATCAAACCCGGCGAGTGGGTGGTGAGTGCCGGGGTCAACAGCCTCAAGCCGGGCCAGAAAGTTAAAGTCGATGAGGAAAGCCCGCGATGAAAGGGAGTTTTAACCTGTCCGAATGGGCCATCAAACACCAGTCGTTTGTCTGGTACCTGATGTTCGTCGCGCTGTTGATGGGCGTGTTTTCCTACATGAATCTTGGCCGTGAAGAGGATCCGTCCTTCACGATCAAAACCATGGTCGTACAAACCCGCTGGCCGGGTGCGACGGTGGACGAAACCCTTGAGCAAGTCACCGACCGCATCGAGAAGAAACTCGAAGAACTGGACTCCCTGGACTACGTGAAAAGCTACACGCGTCCGGGTGAGTCAACGATCATGATTTTCCTGCACGACACCACCTCCGCGAAGGACATTCCGGAGATCTGGTATCAGGTGCGCAAGAAGATCGACGACATCCGTGCGCAATTCCCGCAGGGCACCCAAGGGCCGTTTTATAACGACGAATTCGGTGATGTTTACGGGTCGATTTACGCGTTCACGGCGGATGGTTTTTCCATGCGTCAGCTGCGTGATTACGTCGAGCAGGTGCGCACGGAGATCCGCGAAGTGCCTGGGCTGGGCAAGGTCGAAATGATCGGCCAGCAGGACGAAGTGGTGTACCTGAATTTCTCTACCCGCAAGCTCGCGGCGCTGGGCCTGGATCAAAGCCAGGTGGTGCAAAGCCTGCAATCGCAGAACGCGGTCACGCCTGCCGGAGTGATCGAGGCCGGACCGGAGCGGATTTCGGTGCGCACCTCGGGGCAGTTTGCATCGGAGAAAGATCTGGCTGAGGTCAACCTGCGTCTCAATGATCGCTTCTATCGTTTGAGTGATATCGCCGACATCACCCGTGGTTATGTCGATCCACCGAAACCGATGTTCCGCTTCAACGGCAAGCCAGCCATTGGTCTGGCCATCGCGATGAAGAAGGGCGGCAACATTCAGGAGTTCGGTAAAGCGTTGCACGGGCGCATGGATGCTGCGACGGCCAACCTGCCGGTGGGTGTGGGCGTACACAACGTCTCGGATCAGGCCGAAGTGGTGGAGAAAGCCGTCGGCGGCTTTACCAGCGCGCTGTTCGAGGCGGTGGTGATTGTATTGATCGTCAGCTTTGTCAGCCTTGGCGTGCGCGCCGGGCTTGTCGTCGCCTGTTCAATTCCGCTGGTGCTGGCCATGGTCTTTGTGTTCATGGAGTACAGCGGCATCACCATGCAGCGGATTTCCCTCGGCGCTTTGATCATCGCTCTCGGCCTGCTGGTGGATGACGCGATGATTACGGTGGAGATGATGGTCACGCGCCTGGAAATGGGCGAAACCAAGGAGCAGGCCGCCACCTACGCCTACACCTCGACGGCCTTTCCGATGCTGACCGGTACGCTGGTGACTGTCGCCGGGTTTGTGCCCATCGGCCTCAATGCCAGCTCGGCGGGGGAGTACACCTTCACGCTGTTTGCGGTGATTGCTGTGGCGATGCTGGTCTCGTGGGTGGTTGCGGTGTTGTTCGCGCCGGTCATTGGTGTGCATATCTTGAGCGCCAACATCAAAAAGAAAGACGAAAAAGAGAAGGAAGGGCGCATTGCCCGCGGCTTCAACAACAGCATGTTCTGGGCGATGCGTCATCGCTGGATCACCATCATTTTCACCATCCTGATGTTTGTGGCGGCGGTGTTCTCCATGCAGTTCGTGCAGAACCAGTTCTTCCCGTCTTCAGACCGGCCTGAAATTCTCGTCGACCTGAACCTGCCGCAAAACGCTTCGATCAACGAAACCCGTAAGGTCGTGGATCGCTTTGAAGCGACGCTCAAGGACGACCCGGACATCGAGCGCTGGAGCACTTACATCGGCCAGGGCGCTCTGCGCTTCTACCTGCCGCTGGACCAGCAACTGGAAAATCCGTACTACGCGCAGTTGGTGATCGTCAGCAAAAGCCTCGAGCAGCGCGCTGCGTTAAGTGAACGCTTGAACAAGCGCCTGCGCGAAGAGTTTGTCGGCATCGGCAGCTTTGTTCAGCCGCTGGAAATGGGCCCGCCAGTGGGGCGTCCGCTGCAGTATAGGGTGAGTGGCGAAAACATCGACAAGGTCCGCCAGCACGCCATTGAACTGGCCACGCTGCTGGACGCCAATCCGCATGTTGGCGAGTTGATTTACGACTGGAACGAGCCGGGCAAAGTCCTGCGTATCGACATCAATCAGGACAAGGCGCGGCAGTTGGGCTTGTCGTCTGAGGACGTGGCCAAGCTGATGAACAGCATTGTCAGCGGCTCGCCGGTGACTCAGGTGCGCGATGATATTTACCTGATCGATGTGGTTGGGCGCGCTGAAGATGCCGAGCGTGGCTCGCCGGAAACCCTGCAGAACCTGCAGATCGTGACACCGGGCGGCACGTCGATTCCGCTGCTGGCGTTTGCGACGGTGCGTTATGAGCTGGAGCAACCGCTGGTCTGGCGTCGTGACCGCAAGCCGACTATCACGGTTAAAGCTGCGGTGGCGGATGATATGCAGCCGACGGATCTGGTCAAGCAGCTCAAGCCTGAGATCGACAAGTTTGCTGCCGGTTTACCGGCTGGCTACAAGGTCGCTACGGGCGGCACCGTCGAAGAAAGCGGCAAGGCTCAAGGCCCGATTGCCAGCGTCGTGCCGCTGATGATCTTCCTGATGGCGACGTTCCTGATGATTCAACTGCACAGTGTGCAGAAGATGTTCTTGGTCGCCAGCGTCGCGCCTTTGGGCCTGATTGGTGTGGTGTTGGCGCTGATACCCACGGGTACGCCGATGGGCTTTGTGGCGATCCTCGGGATATTGGCGCTGATCGGCATCATCATCCGTAACTCGGTGATTCTGGTGACGCAGATTGATGCCTATGAACGCGACGGCTACCTACCATGGGATGCCGTGGCCGAAGCCACCCAGCATCGTCGTCGCCCGATTCTGCTCACCGCAGCGGCCGCCAGCCTGGGCATGATCCCCATCGCCCGCGAAGTATTCTGGGGCCCGATGGCCTACGCCATGATCGGCGGCATCATCATCGCCACCTTGCTGACGCTGCTGTTTCTGCCAGCGTTGTATGTCGCGTGGTATCGGATTAAAGAGCCGAGTGATGAGCAGCGGGAGCAGGCTGAGAAGGGTGGGGAGCCAGCTGTAAATCATTGACCCAATCGTCGGAATGCCGCCCAGACAAGCCCGGCTCCCACAGGAAGTTGCATTCTCAGGCTGGAATGCACTCTGAATGTGGGAGCGGTGCTTGCCCGCGATATAGGCGACTCAGTGTTGAGTCAGACACATCCAGCCAATTAATCCTGAGCTTTACCTCACTAGCCTGACCTACCTTTTGAGTTCCACTAGAGCTCAAAGGCAATGGAATGCGATCTCTTCATCAATCTCGAAGGTTACGTATTGGCCGCCACAGCGAAGAAGGTCGGATCTATCTAATTACTTGCAATACCAAAGACCGCCAACCGATGTTTCGTGACTGGCGAGTAGGTCGAATTGTTGTGAGGCAGCTCCACCAAGCAGAGTGTGAGGGGCTTGTTAACTCACTTGCCTGGGTGGTGATGCCTGATCATTTCCACTGGCTGCTTGAGCTTAGACGTGAGTCGTTGAGCTATGCGGTTGGACGTACCAAGTCGCGTGCCAATTTTTTAGTGAGCAGCGCTTTGAAGCATACCGGCAGCATTTGGCAGCAAAGCTTTCATGATCGAGCGATCCGCCGGGAAGAGGATTTGAAAGCAGTCGCTCGTTACGTCATCTTGAATCCCGTAAGAGCCGGGTTGGCCAAGCGAGTTGGAGATTATCCGCTTTGGGATGCTGTTTGGATTTAACCGTTTTCTGAAGCCGAGTCGCGCCATTCGCGGGCAAGCACCGCTCCCACAGAAAATCGCGTTTCTACCTGAGAACGCGGTCTCCTGTGGGAGCGGTGCTTGCCCGCGATGGGGGCGACTCGGTGTTAAGCCTTGCGCCAGATACTCGCCAACCAAGGCTGCTCCCACATTCAGACTGCATTCCAACCTGAGAACGCGGTCTCCTGTGGGAGCGGTGCTTGCCCGCGATAAGTGTGACTCGGTGTTAAGCCTTACGCCAAACACTCGCTAACCAGGGCTGTTGTTCCCGAGGCAAACCAGCCGGGCGGTAGTAGTGTTCCAGCTCCACAAACCCTGCTGCATTGAGCAGTTCGCGCCAGGATTCCAGGTCGTGATACGAGCCATACCGTGGGCCGTTCCAGCCTTCGCGGTTGTCGCCTCTCGGGTTGGAGCTGAACAGGACGCCACCCGGTTTTAGCGTGGCGTGGAGTTCTTTCAGTACGCGGGGCAGCTCCTGCTTGGGGATGTGAAACAGCACGGCGTTGGCGAAAATGCCATCGAAGCGCTCAGCAGGCAGATCCAGCTCAAGGAAGTTCTGCTGCCACACTTCACAGCCCGTTTCAGCCCTGGCCATTTCAGCGAAACGCTCGGAGCCGTCCAGGCCTACCGGCACATGACCCATACTGCTGAAAGTTTTCAGATCACGGCCCGGCCCGCAGCCGAAATCCAGAATCTGCCACGGCGCTGCACCTTCAATATGGCGCAGCAATGCGGCGATGTTCTGGCTGACGTCGTGGTCGCGGGTGCCTTCGCGGAAGTCCTCGGCCACTTGGTTGTAGTGGCCGAGGGTTTGGTCGGTGATCTGTGCGAGGTCTTGCGCTTGGAGCTTCATGGCGAGTCTGTCTGAGCAATGAGGCGCCAAATATAACTCACTTAGCGCTTGTTCAGGCCTCGGGCCAGACGATCGCCGCCCAGTTGAATGACGGCCACCAGAATCACCAACAGCACGATGACGGTCAGCATGATCTGGGTATCGAAGCGCTGATAGCCATAACGGTAAGCGATGTCCCCCAACCCGCCCGCACCAATTGCACCGGCCATGGCCGAGGAGTTGATCATGGTCACCAGCGTGATGGTGAAACCACCGACGATGCCCGGCAGTGCTTCAGGCAGCAGCACGTGCCAGATGATGTGCCAGCGGCGGCAGCCCATGGCCTGCGCCGCTTCGATCAGCCCGTGATCGACCTCACGCAAGCTGACTTCCGCGATGCGCGCAAAGAACGGCGTGGCAGCAATGGTCAGCGGTACGACCGCAGCCCAGACGCCATACGTGGTGCCGACGATCATCCGGGTGAAGGGGATCAGCGCCACCATCAGGATCAGAAACGGAATCGAGCGGAACAGGTTAACGAAGCCGCCTAGTACCTGGTTGAGTGCGGGTGCTTCATAAATTCCGCCTTTGCCGCTGGTGACCAGAATCACGGCCAGCGGAATGCCCAGCACTAAAGCGATAAAAGACGACACACCGACCATCAGGAAGGTATCAATGGCGCCTTGCAGCAAACGATCAAACCACATAGCCCAGTACCTCCGCGTGTTGCGCCTGCTTGCGCGCCTGATTCACCAGAGTGTCGATGTTGTGTGGCGAGCCTGCCACTGACAGCAGCAAGTGGCCCAGCGCATGTCCCTGAATCCGTTCAACGCCGCCTTGTAGCAAACTGACGCGGCCACCCAAGGCTGCAAATAACGCAGCCAGGTCGGGTTCTTCACCGCTGTCGCCGGTGAAGTGCAGGTCCAGCACGACTTTGGCGTCCGGCGTTTGCGGGTCGGCAGCTAGCCGCGCTTGCAGGTCGTCGGGCAAACCATGTTGCAGCGGGGCGAGCAGGGTTTTACTCACCTCATGCTGCGGGTTGCCGAATACTTGCCAGACAGGCCCTTGCTCGACGACGCGACCTTGCTCCAGCACCACAACGCGGTCGCAGATATCGCGAATCACGGCCATTTCATGGGTGATCAAAATGATCGTCAGGCCAAGGCGCTGATTGATCTCGCGCAGCAGACCGAGGATCGATTGTGTGGTCTCCGGATCCAGCGCTGAAGTGGCTTCGTCGCAGAGCAGAATGGCCGGGTCATGCACCAGTGAGCGGGCAATGCCGACGCGCTGCTTCTGGCCGCCGGACAATTGCGCCGGGTAGGCCTTGTGTTTGTCTTGCAGCCCGACCAATTCCAGCAGCTCAGTGACTTTGCGCTGACGCTGCTCCTTGGGCACGCCCGCAACCTTGAGTGGCAGCTCGACGTTTTGCCACACAGTCTTGGCTGACATCAGGTTGAAGTGCTGGAAGATCATGCCGATGCGTCGGCGCAGCTCTACCAGCTTGTCTTCGTTGAACTCACCAATGTCCGTTTGTTCGATTAGCACCCGACCGCTGCTGGGTTGCTCCAGACGGTTGATGGTGCGGATTAGCGACGATTTGCCTGCACCGCTGCGGCCGATGATGCCGAAGATTTCACCCTTCTGAATCGCCAGATCAATGTTTTGCAGCGCATCCACGGGGCCTTGCTGACCCTGATAGGTTTTACCCAGATTAATGAACCGCACGTGCGCGCGGTTCAGGTCGGCGTGCAATTCTGATTGCTCTGCCGAATGCGCTGCGCCCGTCGGTTCAGGTGGCAGTTTGTGTTGCACGGATGCATTCATATCAACCTTCCCAGCCGGCTTGGTAGAGCTTGCCGTTGACCTTGTCCAGAGTGGCGCGCACGACTGGCGAGTGCTGGTAGATGTCGATGAATTTGGCCAGGCGTGGATCGTCTTTGCTCTGCGGCTTGATCACGAACTGGATGACGTATTCCGGGTGATCAAGGCCATCAAAGAGGATCGCCGATTCTGCATCGAAGGTTTTTGACAGGCGAATATAGGCCGGATAACCCTGAACCAGATCAGCGTCGTCGTAGGCGCGAACCAGTTGTACAGCCTCGACCTGAATGATCTTTATCTTTTTCGGGTTATCGACAATGTCTTCTTCGGTGGCTTTGTAACCCACGCCTTGCTTGAGGGTGATCAAACCAGCCTTGGCCAGCAGTTGCAGACCGCGACCGCTGTTGATCGGGTCGTTGGCGATGGCCACGGTGGCGCCGGTTGGCAGTTCATCAAAACTTTTGTACTTCTTGGAGTACAAGCCGACGTTATTGATGATCCCCGGCGCGTAAGGCACCAAGTCAAACCCGGCGGCTTCTTTGGCGTTGGTCAGAAACGGAATGTGCTGGAAGTAGTTCACGTCGATATCGCCCGCCGCGAGGCTGACGTTTGGCGCGATCCAGTCGGTGAACTCCACCAGCTCGACCTTCAGGCCTTGCTTGGCGGCTTCCTGAACAGCGGCTTCGAGCGGAATGGCGAAGGCGGCGGTGGTACCGACTTTCAACGGCGCGTCGGCGGCATGGGCGGTGAGGGTCAACAGGCTCAGGGCCAGGGTGCTGATGAGTTTTTTCATGGTGAGTGTCCGGTGTGTTGCAGGGGTTAGTTGTGTTGTTTGTTGGTTTGATCGCATTCCATTGTGGGAGCGAGGCTTGCCTGCGATTGGGTTTCCAGGCCATCGCGGGCAAGCACCGCTCCCACAGGTTTCGCGCCATTCAGTGGGACCGGTAGCTCGCTCCGACATGCTGCTCTGGCAACCGCGCGCCGCCTTCGGGAAATAACTTTTCCCGCAGGCTGCCGGTGTCGTAAGCGGTTTTGTATGAGCCGCGGCGTTGCAGCTCGGGGATCACCAGGTCGATGAAATCCATGTAGCTTTCCGGGGTGACGATGCGGGTCAGGTTGAAGCCGTCCAGACCGGTTTCGGCGATCCAGGATTCCAGTTCGTCCGCGACGTGTTCAGGCGACCCGACCAAGGTGATGTAGCGTCCGCCCAACGCGTGTTGATCGAGCAGTTTCTGCCGGGTCCAGTCGTTGTTCTTGAGGTTCTTGGTCGCCGATTGAATGGCGTTGCTCTTCACGTACTGAATAGGCTCATCCAGCTCGTACTGAGAGAAGTCGATGCCGGTTGAAGCGGCAAAATGTGCGACACCGGCTTCGGCGCTGGCGAATTCGCGATACTCCGCAAGCTTGGCCCGCGCCTCGGCTTCGGTCTTGCCGACAATCACGTTCAGGCCCATGAACACTTTGATGTCTTCAGAATTACGGCCAGCTGCTGCGGCGCTGTCACGCACCTTGTCGACCTGCTCCCGGGTCGCGGCCTTGTTCTGGCCGCTGATGAACACGCACTCGGCATGCTGCCCGGCGAACTGCAGGCCGCGCTCCGAGCTGCCCGCCTGAAATAGCACCGGCGTGCGCTGGGTGGACGGTTCGCACAGGTGATAGCCCTCGACCTGATAGAACTCGCCTCTGTGGCGGACCTTGTGAACCTTGTCCGGCTGGGCGTAAACCCGCTGCTCGCGGTCGTTGATGACCGCATCGTCTTCCCAACTGCCTTCCCAGAGTTTGTAGAGCACTTGCAGGTATTCGTCGGCCTGATCGTAGCGCCGGTCATGCTCGACTTGCTCGGTCAGGCCCATGGCCCGCGCAGCGCTGTCCAGATAACCGGTAACGATGTTCCAGCCCACCCGGCCCCGGCTCAGGTGATCGAGCGTCGACATGCGTCGGGCGAACAGATAAGGCGCTTCGTAGGTCAGGTTGGCGGTCAGGCCGAAGCCGAGGTTTTTGGTGACTGCGGCCATGGCTGATACCAGCAGTAGCGGATCATTGACCGGCAACTGGATGGACTCTTTGAGCGTCACATCCACCGAGTTCTGATAGACGTCATACACGCCAACGATGTCGGCGATGAACAAGCCATCGAACAGTCCACGCTCCAGCAGTTGCGCCAGTTCGGTCCAGTATTCGAGTGTGTTGTATTGGGTCGAGTTATCCCGTGGATGAGTCCACAAACCATGATTGATGTGGCCAATGCAGTTCATGTTGAAGGCATTGAGCAGGATCTTTTTCTTCGCCATCAGATCGTCCCCCGCAGCGGAGGGTTTTTGTCGTTCAGGTAGTAATTGCCGATGGCGTGGTACTTCCAGCGCACCGGGTCGTGCAGCGTGTGGACGCGCGCGTTGCGCCAGTGCCGATCAAGGCCATGCTCGGCCAGAGTGGCCTGGCTGCCCGCCAGTTCGAACAACGTGCTGCCTGCCGCGAGTGAGATTTCAGTGCTGATGGCGCGGGCTTCGGCGACGGCAATTGAAGCGGCGGCGACGTTCTCGGCGTTGCTGTCGGCCTGGGCGATATCCAGATACTCCCCGGCACGATCCAGCAGCGCTTCTGCGGCATACAGACGAATGCTCAGTTTGCCGAAGCTGCTCAGGGTCAGCGGGTCGTCTACGGCTTTTTCGATGCCTGAGTCGATCCACGGGCGTGTGCGCGTACGAACGAAATGCAGAGCATCTTCGAAGGCCGCGCGGGCGATGCCGGTGTCGATAGCCGCATGAAGGATCTGTGCCAATGGCCCAACGGTGGTGGGCCGTTCAAAAGCGCTCTGGAAGGGCACCACATCAGCAGCATCCACATAGACGTTCTCAAAGACCACCGAACCGCTGCCGGTGGTGCGCTGCCCGAAGCCGCTCCAGTCATCGATCACTGTCAGGCCTTCACTGTCAGCGGGCACGAATGCCAACTGCTGGACGCCATTTTCGTCGATCACTGAAGTGGGAATGCGCTGCGCATACAGTGCGCCAGTGGAGTAAAACTTACGGCCGTTGATGCGATAGCCTTCGCCGTCGCGACTCAGGCGAGTGGTGCGGTCGTGGGCTGTTTTGGTACCCAGCTCAGCCAGCGCATTGCCGAAGCGCAACCCGGCCAACGCTTCGGCATACAGGCGCTTCTGCTGATCCTCAGTACCGTTCACCCGCAGCACTTCCAGTGCATAAAAATGGTTCTGCGGGATTTGCCCCAAAGACCCATCCGCCTCGGCGATCAGGCGGATAACTTTTGCCAGCGTGACGTTCGACACGCCCGCGCCGCCAAAGGCCTTGGGCACACTGATGCCCCACAGGCCGGAGGTGCTGAAAAGATCCAGTTCGGCATGGGGTAGCCGACGCTGCTGATCACGTACCGCGCTTTCCCGTTTGAAGTGCGTGGCCAGTTCCTGGGCAATGTGCAGGGCTTGCTCATCGTTTTCGATGAGTGCAGCACGTTCCCGTAGTGGGGAATGCAAACTCATGACGCTGTACTCCAGTGGTCTGGTTTAAATCCACGAATGGCGGGCAGGCAAGGTGCCGTTGAGGTGCCACGCGCCGATGGCGTGGTATTTCCAGCGCACGGGGTCATGGAGGGTGTGGACGCGAGCATTGCGCCAGTGCCGGTCGAGGTTGAACTCAGCGAGGGTGGCGCGGCTGCCTGCCAGTTCGAACAGTTTCTCGCTGGCCAGCAGTGACACTTCAGTTGTCAGGACTTTGGCGCGGGCGACTGCGATGGATGCGCGCGCAGCGGAGAATTCGTCGATGGCACCGGCGTTGACCTCATCAAGGACTTTTGCTGCTTCA
Organism: Pseudomonas maioricensis; assembly: GCF_022790535.1. Taxonomy (GTDB): domain Bacteria; phylum Pseudomonadota; class Gammaproteobacteria; order Pseudomonadales; family Pseudomonadaceae; genus Aquipseudomonas; species Aquipseudomonas maioricensis. Next base: position 171,853 of record NZ_LOHG01000002.1, on the reverse strand, counting down.
CGCAGCAGCGCTTCAGCCGCATGCAGCTCCAGCTTGAGTTTGCCGATGTCGGCGATCACATAAAGATCATCGCTGGCACGCTCTACCTGAGCGTCAACCCAAGGGCGCGAACGTTCGCGCACAAACTCGATGGTGTCGTCGATGGCGCCACGGGCAATGCCTGCGTCGATCGCTGCCTGGATCAATTGCGAGACTGCGCCCTGAATATTGGGAGTCAGCGACAGCCGCCAGTTTTCGACAACCAGTTCGCTGTGCACCTCTACATTTTCCAGCAGAACCGTGCCGCTGGCTGTGGTGCGTTGGCCGAAGCCAGACCAGTCATCGACGATGCGCAGGCCCGCGCTGCCGCGTGGCACAAAGGCCATGATTTGCTGCCCTTGATCGTTCAGCGCCTTGACTGCTACCCAGTGTGCGAACAACGCGCCGGTGGAGTAAAACTTCTGGCCGTTGATGACCAGGCGTCCTTTGTGATTCGTGATGCGGGCCTTGAGCTCCAGGGTATTTTTGGTCCCCCGCTCAGGCCCGGCATTCCCGATCCGCCAGCCGTCGAGCACGCTTTTGAGCAATGTCTTTTTCTGTTGCTCGTTAGCGCTGCCCAGCAACAGGTGAATGATGCCGAACTGGTTTTGTGGGATTTGGCCCAAGGCGGGATCAGCCGCAGAGATGATTTTGAAAACTTCAGCGATGGTGACGAACGAGACCTGCGGGCCGCCGTAAGCGCGGGGAATGGAGATATTGCCCAGTCCGCTACGGGTGAACGCTTCGATCTGCGACCAGGGAAGCTGACGTTGCGCATCACGCTCTGCAGCGTTTAAACGGGCTTGTGCAGCCAGCGCATGCGCGGCGTCTATGGCCTGGGCGTCATTCTGTAATATCCGCGCAGGATGCAGCGGCGGTGCGATGTCCGAACCGTATTCGATCAAGGGGGTGTGAGACGTTGAAACGACCATTCAAACCTCGCAGAAACGCCCTTGCAGAGAGCGAGAAAAAAACACGATGTCCGGTGGTCCGGTGCATATACCCTAAAGCGACAAAAAAATTAAATATACGAATATTTTGGAATAAGCATAGAAGACGAACAGCTCAGCTGTTCAGGCGGTTTGTGCATAGGTCACGCATGTTCCGAGCAGCACAATGAGGATGCAGATTTTGAAAGGTTTACTGACGTTCATGAAAGCGGTCCCGAGTGGTGAAAGGTCACTCAGAAAGCCTAGTCAGTCGCGGGATCATTTAATTAGGTGCAGTTGTAGGCAGGTATGCAAAATTTCGTAGGAATAATCTTGAGAGCTCCTTCTTTGTGAGCGAGTTGACATTTAACAACGTCAGCCAATACGCGAAATTATAGTCACTTCGCATATTGGCATGGTTTGAAAAGTGTTCAGCTTTACCCCATATGATTATCCAGGGTGCTGACACTGATTTCTCGCGGCGGGGCCCATCGAGAGTTATTGCCAACTCGATCAATAACGCAATAGGTCACCTCCAGTTTCGGTTCATCACCGGCCTCGCGAATCAATGTTGCGGGCACGAGTAGCTTGATGGGCTTGCCAACGTTGTCTGCATCCAGCGGCTCCAGATCCATGCGTAGATCGCCCCAGCGCAGGGTGATTTCATCCCAGGGCGCCATATTCAGATAGGGCTCAATCGACAGTGGCAGGCCTTTTTTGACATCGCTGGTGAACAGACCATTGCGGATGACAGTATCCGGCAGCGAGACCGGAGCAAGCCCTTGGTTCTCCTCGCAGCTGTCATTGATCAACAGGCCACCGGGCATGTCCAGCTTCACCCTGAGCCTGCGGCAGGGCGAGTTGATGGGGATGCCACCGATTTTCATAAGCCGGTAGTAGGTCTTGATCGTGCCGCTTTGCAGGAAGCTTTCCGGTACGCGCAGGACCATGGTGTAGCCAACGTCAGACCTGTCCAGAACTTTGGATGCCACGTAACTGCCACCCCAGAATAATTCGATCAGATCGCCTGCCTCCATGTTCGGGTAGGGATCAATGTTGACCAGCAAGTGGGCGGCCGCACGGATGCCGACGCCGTGCCTGTGGGCTTGCGGGACGTAAGGTGGGAACAGTTTTTGACTGCCTGGTTTGCCGATAGTGTGAGTCATGTCTGAATGCCCGTCATTATTGAATGGGTTATTGTTAGTTGTAACAAAATCATTGATCGGATCATTGGAAGTTTCCCTGAGTCAGCCTGTAGATAGTTAACGTATAGTTCGGGCTTATGGGAAGCATTACAAAGTGTCGGGAAATCCCTCTTGCAACTACTTCGGGGTGTTGAACGTTTCTGTTGTTCTTGAGCTAATGTGGTTTACGCATAACTGTCAAGGCGCGAATGAGTTGAATGTTGGGCATGCGAATAAATAAGATTATTCCTACGTGATTTATACGAACTGTTTACCGTCGCGGCTTGGTCAGTCCTACCTGCAGAAATATAAGGTTATGTTTGTCGTGAATAAAAACCTGCTAGCTGACAAAGCGGACAAAGGCCCGCGCGAGCGAAGGCCGCGCCTTCACTCTTATTGAGGGTAATGAAGGAGAGGGCTACGTTCGGTTTTCTTGATGGTTTTTCGGCGGTGAGGCGAATGGATCAGCGGCGAGTTTGATCGATTGATTGATGTACAAATGTAAGGCGAATAGAAACAGCGCCAGAGGGCGCTGGTTTCTGGGTATTACTCTGTAGGATCAGGTGCGGCTTCGCTCCAGAAACTGCCTTGTTCTTTCTTCGCGAGGGTTTTCGAACAACTCTTTCGCGTCTCCCTGTTCAACAATTACGCCTTTGTCGATAAACACCACGCGGTTGGCTACGTCCCGAGCGAAGTTCATTTCGTGGGTGACGATAACCATCGTGCGCTTTTCTTCCGCCAGGGCGCGAATGGTCGTCAGCACTTCACCCACCAGTTCAGGGTCCAGCGCTGAAGTGGGTTCGTCGAACAGAATGACTTCCGGCTCCATGGCCAGTGCGCGAGCAATGGCCACGCGTTGCTGTTGACCTCCGGACAAACGCCGCGGGTAGGCATCTTCCTTCCCTGCCAGGCCCACTTTGGCCAGCAATTGCCGACCCAATCCTGTCGCCTTCTCAAGCGGCATCTTCTTGACCACCACCGGGCCTTCGATGACGTTTTCCAGCGCGGTGCGGTGTGGGAACAGATTGAAGTTCTGGAACACAAAACCGACATGCTGGCGCAATTCACGGATCAGGTTTTGCTGCTTGCTCAGCGGGCGGTTGCTGTCGATTTCGATATTACCCACGACGATCTTGCCGCTGGTGGGCTCTTCGAGAAAATTCAGGCAGCGCAGCAGGGTGGTTTTACCCGAACCGCTAGGGCCGATGATCGCCACGACTTCGCCGGCCTCGACCTTCAGGTCGATGCCTTTGAGCACTTGTTGACCCTTGAATTCCTTGGTGAGTTTTTCAACCACGATCATGCTTCAAGACTCCACATCATGGCGGTTGACTCTCTCTTCCAGACGGTTCTGCAGGTATGAAAGCGCCGTGGCCAGGATCCAGTAGATCAAGGCGGCAGCCAGGTACATGGTAAAAATTTCGAATGTGCGGGCGGTAATCAGCTGTGCCTGACGGAACAGCTCCGGCACCTGAATAGTGGCCGCCAGGGCGGTGTCTTTGACCAGCGAGATAAAGCTGTTGCCCAGTGGCGGCAACGCAGTGCGGGCAGCTTGAGGCAGAATGGCCCGACGCATGATTTGCGCACGGGTCATACCGATACTCGCACCTGCTTCCCATTGGCCGCGATCCACCGAGGCTATCGCGGCGCGCAGGATTTCACAGGCATACGCGCCCATGTTCAGCGAGAAACCGATCAGCGCAGCGGTCAAAGGATCCAGTTCGATGCCCAGTTCCGGCAAGCCGTAATAGATCATGAACAGTTGAACCAGCAACGGCGTGCCGCGAAAGAACGACACGTAAACCCGGGCGATGCCGCGTAGCAGCATCAGCGGTGACAAGCGCATGAGCGCCAGCCCGAAGCCTAGCAGCAGGCCGAAAAACATACCGCCCAGGCTCAGGAATATCGTGTAGTACGCGCCCTTTATCAGAAAGGGCGCGGAGTCCAGCGCAAGCTTCAGACCCTCTTCAATCATTTGGTCACGTCAGCCTGGAAGTACTTTTGCGACAACTTGGCGAGGGTGCCGTCAGCGCGCAGTTTGTCGATGGCCTTGTTGATGGCCGCAACCAGTTCAGGCTCGCCTTTACGGATGGCAATGCCGGACTCCTGACGGGAGAAGGGTTCGCCGGAAACAGCCAGGCTGTCCTTGGTTTTGGCGATCAGCTCCAGCGCGGCCAGGCGGTCAACCAGAATGGCGTCGATGCGGCCTACGCGCAGGTCCTGATATTTGGTCGGATCATCGTCGTAGGTTTTGACGATGGCGGCCGGTACGTTTTCTTTCAACCATTGCTCATAGTTGGTGCCGAGGCCAACGCCCACTTTGGCGCCTTTGAGGTCGGCTGCGGTTTTGAATTTGTCGGCGTCTTTCTTCTGTACCAGTGCCTGAATACCGGAGATGGTGTACGGCTCGGAGAAGTCATACTTCTTCTTGCGCTCTTCCGAGATGGTGACTTGGTTGATCACCACGTCCAGACGCTTGGACTCCAGAGCGGCCAGAATACCTGCCCATGGGGTTGCCTGCAGTTGCACCTTGACGCCCAGTTCTTTGGCCAGCGCTTCGGAGAACTCGACCTCGAAACCGGTCAGCTTGCCGCTTTCATCCTGGAAGCTGAAAGGAGGGTAGGTGCCTTCAAGGCCTACTTTGATCGTGCCGGCCTTTTTGATCTGATCCAGTTGCTCACCGGCAACTGCTTGACCCATCAAGCCAGAACCGAGCACCAGGCCCAGGGTGGAAAGTAGAACGGTGCGCCGAATGGCAGAAATAATCATGACTAGCCCCATTTAAGTTGTTTGGTTTCAGGCAAGAATCGGACCTGACGAACGCTACGTTGGCAGCGGATGTTTATCCAGCTTTTTCAGCGCTTTGATCCGTGCTGGCGGCGATCATAAAAGCAGCTGCTTATGGTTCAAAATAACTAAAAACCTGATTCATATTCGATTTTTGAATAATCAATCGCGTTCTTGTAGGAGCTGCCGAAGACTGCGAAGGTCAATGTCTGACACTCCGCTATCGCAGCTTTCGGCAGCTCCTACAGACGCAGCGTCAAGCTTCAGTGTTCAAGCAAACACACCCGGATAAGCAAACAGCGCAGGCGCACCACCGGTGTGCAGGAAAATCAGCGGGCCGTCATCAAAGCGTCCACGACCGATGCCATCCAGTAGCCCGGCCATGGCCTTACCGGTGTAGACCGGGTCCAGCAACAGGCCTTCCTGACTGGCGACCAATTTAATAGCAGACAAGGTGCCGGCATTCGGCTCGCCATAGCGCGGGCCGAAATACTCGTCCCATAGCTCCACGTTAAAAGCGTCGGGCAGCGCTACACCCAGTAGCTCGGCTGTGCGTTCGGCAAGGCTCTGCACTTTCGGGCGCTGAGTTTCTTCAGGGCGCGACACCGTTACGCCGATCACAGGTAACTGCGGCAACGCTTCCGCCAGTGCAAGGCCCAGGCCGCTGTGAGTGCCCGCACTGCCTGATGCCAGAACGACAGCGGCGAAATCCAGACCGGTCTGTTTGATTTGCTCCGCCAGCTCAAAGCCAGCACGTACATAGCCCAGCGCCCCGACAGGGCTGGAACCGCCAATCGGAACCAGATAAGGTTTTTTACCGCTGGCACGCAGGCGTGCTGCGAGTGCGTGTAACTGCTCGTCGGCGTTGTCGAGGTTTTCGACCATCTCGACCTTGGCGTCGAACAAGTCCAGCAACAGGCGATTGCCGTTGTGCAGATAACTGCTGTCTTCGGTGGCGATCGGGTTTTCCAGTAGCGCCACACAGCCCAGACCCAAACGAGCGGCCAGCGCCGCAGTTTGGCGCACATGGTTGGACTGAATCGCGCCAGCTGTAATCAGCGTGTCGGCACCTTGCGCGAGCGCATCGGCGGCGAGGTATTCCAGCTTGCGAACCTTGTTGCCGCCCAGTGCCAGTGTCGTGGTGTCGTCGCGCTTGATATAGATGTCGCGGCCCGCCCAGACCGACAGGCGCTCCAGTTTTTCCAGTGCGGTTGGGGCACCGATCAAGTCCAGGCGATTAAATTGAGCGAGCTGTTGTTTGATCATGAGAATTAGTAAGCCGTACAGAGAGTCGCAGGACTATAAGCAGACGCTTCCTACAGGGCAACTTCTTGCTGCTTATGCCCTCAGAGCAGATGTCCTACTCAAATTGTTATTTTTTGGGCTGAAATCTTTGCCGTAGAGTGGCCGCATAAGCGGCCAGCGCTATAAGGCCGTACCCTGAACCGAGGAGAAGTCAGCGTGAGTGATATCCCAGAGGCATCCGCCGAAGGCCGATCCAGTCACTGGCAGTTACAGCAGATCGTCAGTGAGTTGCGCACTGCACGTGATGACTGGCGTGCACGTAACAAGCGCGTCAGCGGCGAGCATGGCGGCCGAGAGCTGCCCTCCAGGGCTGCCATGCGTGACATTCTTGAGGCGCTGTGTGGGGCGCTGTTCCCGATGCGTCTGGGGCCGGTGGACCTTCGCGAAGAGAGCGAGGACTTCTACGTCGGCCATACGCTCGACGTGGCGCTTAACGCGCTGCTGGCTCAGGCTCGACTGGAACTGCGCTACGTCGCACACCAACGCTCTGAAGACGTTCGTGCGCTGGATAAGCAGGCACTGGACCTGATTCAGGGCTTTGCCCGTGCCTTGCCGCAGATGCGCACGCTGCTCGACAGTGACGTGCTCGCCGCTTATCACGGCGACCCGGCGGCCCGCAGCGTTGACGAAGTGCTGCTGTGCTATCCCGGTATTCTGGCCGTCATCCACCATCGCATCGCCCATCATCTGTATCGCGCAGGTCTGCCATTGCTGGCGCGGATCAGCTCGGAAATCGCCCACTCCGCCACCGGTATCGACATCCATCCCGGCGCGCAGATTGGCCCGAGCTTCTTCATCGATCACGGTACAGGCGTCGTCATCGGCGAAACCGCCATCATTGGCGAGCGAGTGCGCATCTACCAGGCCGTCACCCTGGGCGCCAAACGCTTCCCGGCAGACGAAGACGGCCAACTGCAAAAAGGCCACGCCCGCCACCCCATCGTTGAAGACGACGTGGTTATCTACGCTGGCGCGACGATTCTGGGCCGCATCACGATTGGTAAAGGCTCCACTATTGGCGGCAACGTCTGGCTGACGCGAAGTGTGCCGGCGGGTTGCAACCTGACTCAGGCGAATTTGTTGCAGCAGGATGATGGGAGTCAGAAGTAGCGGGCTGAAAGTGTTCTAGCCCAAACGCGGGACCGAGCTTTGCTCACACTCCCGCGCTCAGCGGTGCTTCAGCATGGGTAGCAGGCAATGTCAGCGGCCGGTGGATCAGTGCATAGCTTGACCCGCTCCAGGTCTGTCGGGCCTTCCGGGTGGATGTCCAAATCGCCGTTTTTATCTAGGTGTACGTCTGTGCCATACCATCTAGGGCTAACCTTGGCGCACCCCCAGTACACTCGATTTTTCCACCATTCTACTACCATGAAAAAACCGTCCTTGGGGAAGAGCTCTCCCGGTTCAGTCGCTTTTTCACCCGGATAAAGACCGCCTCGGTAGATCCTATGGTGGGTATTCCAGCGGTAGTTAATTTCATCTACCCCATCTTCGGGGTAATGCAGCGTCGCTATTGGCACCGACATGTACCAAATGAAAAATATTAGAATCATCGCGGTTAAGGCTTTGCCCAGTAACTTCATATGGAGTTACCTAGTTCATTTTTGTAGCAGTCATGTAGCTCAACTCTTCTTGGGCTTCTTTGGGCAATGTACGGTTACTCCGGGTAATGCGGTAGACCATAGAATAAAAGCCATTACGGGTAACAACGGGATGAGCTACCATTTTATAAATCCTTCTTGAGTTTTATTAGTGGTGATGGGCGCGGCTTCTGTATCGGTAAAGCGTTGGATTTAATAGTGGCTGGGACGCTAGGGTACATTCTGCCGGGCTAAATGAGCCCGGCTCGCTCGCCCTCTTGTTCTATCTTGCTGGACAAGTACTCAAATGGCCGACATCAGTACCGCTGTCGGGGCCTTTGTCAATTTCTCCGTCAGCTCCGATATATATCTTGGTAGTCGGCCATTTAGGTTGTATTAGGACACATCGAGTTTTGTCTAGATTGCTCCAGTCAAACTGCATAAAAAAGCTATCGTCTGCGAAAAGACGAGCCGGCCCACCTGTAGAGTCACCTGGAGATATTTTCCATCTGAAAATATCGTGTTCAGTGTTTAATACGAATTTTAGCTCCCCACTCCCTTTTTCCGAAAAATAAATCTTTACTCGAGGCACGCTTACGTACCAAGCGAGATATATGATTAGTAGTGCTGTTATGAACCTGCGTTTAAGGTAGAGGTGGCGAGGCCTATTCACACTTGTGAGCCTCTATACCTGCTCCCCATTCAGCGCGATTACCTGCCAGTACCTCATTCATAATAGCTCTAGCTGTAACTCCACCGTTTGCATAAGATCTAAATAAATTCATTCCAATAATAATTGATTTTCTGTCTGGGATATCATCCCAGGCTCTCAGTCCAGTAATGTCCGCCGATCGATGAGGGCTTGGCTTGTTTTCCCAGTCTGATAGCTTTCGTGCTGCATCTGAAATTATTTGCTCTGCCCCTGCTCCATCTAATAAAACAGCTTCTGAAAAACCTGCAGCGATCCCGATATATCCATAATGGATGTTTGACCAAATGTCATAGTAATACACGTAGTCGCCTTGCTTATGCCAATAGTCGCCAAACTTTTCCTTGATTTTCGGCTTGTGATCCCAAGGCCTATTCTGCCCAACCCACTCAGTCCACAGTGCAAACGCCCTAGCTTGTTTGGCCAAGGCAAAGGTATGGAAGTCTGGTTGCGTCCCCAACCGCTTATAAAACGGCAGTGCCATGTATTCTCTGGTTTCTGCCCCTGCGTCATAGCTATTCAGTTCTTTCATTTCCAGAACCGAGGGGTGGTTAATATTGCGATTCATCTCATCAGCAATATAAGCGGCCAGTTCCTCCATGCGATCCGGGTGATTGCAGGTTTTGGGGTTGGTAGGAGGCGGGGGGACGGGGTCAATTATCTGAGGCGCAGATGCAGGCTGACTGTCCGCGCGGGGCTGCGGTTGAGCCGAAGCTCTAGCAGGTGCTCGGGCCGTGGGCTTGTCTGCTTTTTCGTAAGAGTGACCTAGCGAGTTAATGAGCTGAGAGCGGCAGGGGCACGAACTAGTGCTGTCCAGCGTTCCTGCCGGAGACCTGCCGTTGCTGTCGATGAATCCAATACCGCCTACGATTTTGTAGGCTTGGCCGTCTACGCCGCATGTAACTGGATCGCCTTCCCGGGCATGATTGAAACCCATCATGGTGGTGCGGCCGTCTCCTGCTAGTACGACTCCACCGCATGAAGTCTTGTCGCCCTCGCGAATGAAATAACCCCTAGCCATAAGTCAGGCCTTCACAACCGGAAGGAAATCTACTTCCAGCGGTTCGCCGTCCCGTTGCAGAAACAAGGCGATGTGTTGTGGTGTGTTGATGATCTTGTCGCCATTACTCAGCACGCTGCCGACCAATGCAAAGTCGCTATTCGCGTTTCCCGCCCCAGTCACGATCTTTGCTCTGCGGCCATCGGGGTACACGGCGTAATCACCTTTGTGGGCGACCCGAACCTGTTGGCCGTTATTCACTACTATCGTCATTGATGAATTTGTCTGTTCAATGACTCCGCCATCGCGGGTTTGGCTGCCTTCGGTTGCAAAGCGGTAAATGGCGACAGGAGGATGCGCTTTTCGATATGCCTGCTGCTCGCGAACGCAGTTCAAGGCCTCTTCGCTGAACTCGGCCAGCTGTTGCTCGGAGAAGGGCGACACGTCCAGAGAGCGGAGCAATTCCGGTGTGAATTCGTTGGTGTACGACTGAAGTGCGGCGGTGCTCATAGGATTCATCCCGATTCTTTGGTTTAACGACATCTGCGTGACTGGTGGCCACTGCGAGATAACCGACGCTAAACGAAAGTTACGGATGGCTATGTAGGGCGAATCTCAAAGGGTTGAAGGATGGTTCTCGGAAACGTTTTATTGGGCTTGGAAGCTTTGTTTGAGAGAGGCGGGCGAGGGCATTAGCCAAATTTGCAGGCAATCGCCCACGGTGCCCGCGCTACATTTCTCTTTTTCTTGAGTGAAGTTTCCTAGACAATCCCGCCCACTTGCGGCTGACGAGTTCGGCTACTAAGGTGCCTCGGTCGCTGCAATGTCAGCGATTGGGTTTAGTAGCCCAGGTAGTCAGTCGTGCAGCACTCAACCTTGAAGCAGACGTTTTTTACGTCCATTTTATGGCGGCTGTGCGCAGGGCGCTTTCGAGCGCGCCGGTGCTGACTCCCGGTCTACTAACCTTCGCACAGCTGCCACCCTTATCGTTTAGTAGCGATACCTGGCGGTCATTTTTTCTAGAGTCAGGGAATTCAATCATGATCCAACTCACAGACGCTTCTCCTTCGAATATGGAGGAGTCCTTGAATCACGCTTCTCACCTGCTGCAATGTGCAGCCGTCACCGCCTATGAGAGCGGTGATCGCCTGAGTGGTGCGGACCGGCTTCTGGCGATGTCGGTATTGCATCTGGTCGATATGGCACGGAGTGTTATTGATCATTCTTTGGCACGGCTTGAGACAAGAGGATCGTGCGCTAATCAGAGCGTTTAGGGGGGTGGCCGGGCTAGATAGCCCGGTTTTTCAGTGTTTGGAGGTTAGATGGCTCGCTAATCCCACGGGCACTTGCTCAACCTTTCGACGTCCGTGCCACTGCCTTCACTCATGTCAATATTGCCGTCTGCACCGATATAAATGCTCGTCGTTGGCCATTGGGGATTAATCATTATGCAGTGGTTCCTTTTCGACGCCGTCCAATCAAGCACCATCAGGAATTCTTCGTCAGGGAAAATATGACCAGCGTCAGCAGTTACACCTCCAGGGCGAATTTCACCTCTGTAAATTCGATTCTGGGTGTTCCAGACGAAGTCTAATTGACTGCTCCCTTGCTCAGAGTAGTAAACATGAACCCTAGGTAATGCCACATACCAAAAGGTAAAAAGGCCTAGTAGTGTGATAAGTGTCATAAGCCAGAAAGAACGGTACCAAGGTTTATCTGCACTCATGGTTTCGCCCAATCAAACTGGCACTCTTTCAAACTATCTACATCAGTTTCGCTCTCTCGCCGAATGTCGATATTGCCATTATGGTCCAAATGGATTTCAGTGGTAGGCCACTTTGGTGTGATGCTGATGCAATGCCGGCGCTCATTATCTCCCCACCAGTAAAACTCCATGAAAAATTTTTCGCTAGCAAAGATAGGACCGACGTCACCTGTGGTTCTATCAGGAAGCAAGTCGCCCTTCACAAACCTATGCTCTGTATTCAAGATGTAACTTATGTTTTTATTGCCGTCCTTTGAATAGAGGATGTAAACACGGGGCTGCGCGTAGTACAAGATTACCAATAGCACAATGCATGTTAGCAAAGCCCACCGCCATACATCCATTGGTCTTCTATCTGCAGGCATACTTTTTATATTCCTAATGCTCAGTTGCCGATAGGTACTACCAAAACCCTGCTCATTGCAGCGTATCGGTACTCCACGTGCATTTGCGCAATCGTTCTATATCAGTGCCGCTTCCTTCGGTGATGTCGATATTGCCGTCCGCGTCAATGTAGATACTGGTCGTTGGCCATTTTGGATTAATCCTTATGCAATGATTTTTTTTAGAGGCAGTCCAATGGAAGTCCATGAAAAACTTATCGTTTGGGAATATATCTCCTATACCGCCGGTTATTCCGCCAGGAGGTATTTCTCCTTTGTAAATACTATGTTGAGTATCCCAAATGAAGTCCAGCTGACCCACTGCCTTGTCTGAGTAGTAAACGCCTACTCTTGGTGTTGCCATGTACCAGAAGCTGTACAAGGTAGTTAGGGTGAGAAGTAGGACGCGCCAGACTGAACGATACCAAGGTTTACTTGCACTCATGTGGCCGAATCCCCTTCACCCAGCGAGCAACCTCTATTTCAAAGACTTTTTTCATGATTATCGTTGATGTGATTCCACCACAAGGATAGCGGCGGTAAAGATTTACTCCTATTTGTATTGACTCCCTGTCGGGGGCGTCATCCCAAGCTCTCAATCCCTCTACACCGGGCGTTTTACTAGGCCCCGGATATTTTTCCTTATCTTGAATTCTTCTAATCGTGTCTGAAACTATTTGCTCCGCACCCGCGCCATCAAAAAGTACGCTCTCCGAAAACCCGCTTGCGATTCCAATGTATCCGTAGTGAATATTCGACCAAATATCGTGAAAGTAGTCGTGGTCCCCTTGTTTTTGCCAAGCGCCGTCAAATTTTGATTTGATCATCGGCTTATGATCCCAAGGCCTATTCTGCCCAACCCGTTCAGTCCATAACGCAAATGCTCTAGCTTGTTTAGCCAAGGCAAACGCATGGAAATCGGGTTGCTGCCCCAGGCGACGATAAAACGGCAGTGCCATGTACTCTATGGTTTCCGCCACCGGGTCGTAAGTATTCAGCTCCTTCATTTCCAGCACAGAAGGGTGATTGATATTGCGGTTCATCTCGTCGGCGATGTAGCTGGCCAGTTCCTCCATGCGATCCGGGTGGCTGCAAGATCCGCCGTCAGCGAAATGGGCGGGCTTTTTTGCTGCTGACGGGTGAACTGAGTTACGAGATTGGGTTGGGGAGCTACGCTCCGATTGAGCTGGGGTGTTTGTTTCAACCCTGTACGTAGCCGAAGTTACTGATGGGATTAGCTGCGCTCGACATGGGCAACCGCTGACGCTGTCCAGTGTGCCTGCTATGGGGACTCCATCACTGGTGAAGTGTGGAATACCCCCCAGGATTTGATACGTTTTTCCGTCTTTTCCGCAGGTGACTGGACCGCCTGCACGAGCGTGAATCACGCCATTCCAAGTGATGCCGGGGGCGGCATCGAGAACTTCGCCCCCGCAGTCGGTTTTATCCCCTAAGCCAATGTAATAGCCGGTCCGCATTTCGATCATCCTGATTCTTTGGTTTAACGACATCTGCGTGACTGATGGCCACAGCGAGATAACCGACGCTAAACGAAAGTTACGGATGGCTATGTAGGGCGAATCTCAAAGGATTGAAGGGTATTTCCCGAAGATCATTTTTTGCTTCGAGTGGCTGCGGAAAGTAGGTATGAGATCCGTGAAGGTGGCCGTCAGAAACAGTGGGCTTAGCAGGTAGGAATAAGCCCCATTCTTTAACCCGACAAGCGGGAACGATTCCCGTGAACCGGGCGTCATAACCTCCCTTGAGCCAGCCTCCACTGGCCCCGCGATTAGCCGTCGCGGGGCTTCCATGTTTTAATTGAACGCTTGTTCAATTAAAACCGGTGGTTCGCTGCCCGCTCATAACAGGAGGCTTACCTTTGCTTAATCCGTTTGTTGCCGTCTTTTCCTACGACCTTGAGGTGCATGGCTCATGAGTGCACCTGCTAGCCAGTCCAGCGGTATGGTTCGCATGAATCCGCCGGTGTTTTATTTCGCGGCGACGGTTATTTTGCTGTTCGGTGTGTCAGTCATTTCCTTCCCGGAGGCCGCTGGCCAGTGGTTGCTGGCAGCGCAGAACTGGGCGGCCAATACGGTCGGCTGGTACTACATGCTGGCGATGACGATTTATCTGGTCTTCGTGGTGGTCACCGCCTTGTCTGGTTACGGCAAGATCAAGCTCGGTGCCGACCACGACGAACCCGAATTCAGTTATCTGTCTTGGGCGGGCATGCTCTTCGCCGCCGGGATCAGCATCACGTTGTTCTTCTTCTGTGTGTCGGAACCCCTGACGCACTTGTTGCAGCCGCCACAAGGCGAAGCGGGTACGTCTGAAGCCGCGCGGCAGGCGATGCAGTTGCTGTTTCTGCACTGGGGCTTGCACGGCTGGGGTGTGTTTGCGTTTGTGGGGATGGCGCTGGCGTATTTTGCGTATCGCCATAACCTGCCCTTGGCGTTGCGCTCGGCGCTTTATCCGCTGATCGGCAAACGCATCAACGGGCCTATCGGTTATGCGGTGGATGGCTTCGGCATCATCGCGACTATTTTCGGCCTGGGTGCCGACATGGGGTTTGGGGTCTTGCACCTGAATTCCGGGCTGGATTACCTGTTTGATATTCCGCATACCCAATGGATTCAGGTCGGGCTGATCACGCTGATGATGGGCGCGGCGATTCTGGTGGCGATCGCAGGTGTCGATAAGGGCGTGCGTGTCATGTCGGACATCAACATGTTGCTGGCCTGTGCGCTGTTGCTGTTTGTGTTGTTTGCTGGTCCGACGCAGCACCTGCTCAACACCTTGGTACAGAACATCGGTGATTACCTCGGGGCGATAACCACCAAGAGTTTTGATGTGTATGCCTACGATGAACCGAGCGAGTGGCTGGGTGGCTGGACGGTGTTTTACTGGGCCTGGTGGATTGCCTGGTCGCCTTTCGTAGGTCTGTTCATTGCGCGTATTTCTCGCGGCCGGACCATCCGTGAGTTCGTGTTCGGGGTGCTGCTGATTCCGTTGGGCTTCACCCTGGCGTGGATGTCTATTTTTGGTAACAGCGCCATTGATCAGGTGCTCAACCATGGCATGGTCGCGCTGGGTCAGTCGGCCATTGACGATCCGTCACGCACGCTTTATTTGCTGCTGGAAACCTATCCATGGAGCAAAACCGTTATTGCGGTGACGGTGTTCATCAGCTTCGTGTTCTTCGTCACTTCGGCAGACTCGGGCACTGTCGTGCTTTCAACGCTGTCGGCCAAAGGCGGTAACCCTGATGAAGACGGCCCGAAATGGCTGCGTGTGTTCTGGGGTGTGGCGACTGCGCTGGTGACCAGTGGTTTGCTGTTCTCTGGCAGCATCGATGCGCTGAAATCAGCGGTGGTGCTGACGTCGTTGCCGTTCTCGCTGATCCTGCTGTTGATGATGTGGGGCCTGCACAAGGCGTTCTTCATGGAGTCCCAGCGACAGATCGCGCAGTTGTACTCGCTCGCACCGGCATCCGGGGCGCGGCGTGGCGGCTGGCGTCAGCGCTTGAGCCAGGCCGTGCATTATCCGTCGCGAGACGAGGTGTACCGCTTCCTGGATCAAACCGTGCGCCCGGCGATCGAAGACGTTACGGCGGTGTTTGCCGAGAAAGGTCTGAACGTTATCACTCAGCCTGATCCGGCTAACGACAGCGTCAGCCTGGAAATTGGCCATGGCGAAGAGCGGCCGTTCATTTATCAGGTAATGATGAAGGGCTTCTTCACGCCGTCGTTTGCGCGTGGCGGGATGGGTTCCAAGCAGTTGAACAACCGTCGCTATTACCGCGCCGAAGTGCACCTGAGCGAGGGCAGTCAGGATTACGACCTGGTGGGTTACACCAAAGAGCAGGTCATCAACGACATCCTCGACCAGTACGAACGGCATATGCAGTTCCTGCATTTGGTGCGGTAGGTCAGTGGGACCATCTAACCTCGGTCCCACAGGTTTGCGTAGATTCTGTGGGAGCCGAGCTTGCTCGCGATAAGTCTGGACGAGGTTGCAAGTCAAACCGCGTCACCTTTCATTCCGGGCAAGTCCCGCCCATAGGTTGGCTTCATTCGTGAAGGCGGTTTTTCAGTCCATATACGGCTCTGTATACACCTGCCCTTTCGCGAATGAATTCGCTCCCACGGATTTGTGTTTGCAGGCCAACATAGAATCTCCCACAGGGATTTGAGTTAGCAACTCGGCTCACATCGATCTACGCCAACCCACCGTTGGCACGCAGGATCTGCCCGTTGACCCAGCCTGATTCCGGCCCGGCCAGAAAGGACACGACATTGGCGATGTCTTCTGGCTGACCCAGGCGTTGCAGCGGCGGCATGTTTGCGAAGTTCTTGATCTGTTCTTCAGTTTTGCCATTCAGGAACAGCTCGGTAGCCACTGGACCGGGCGCTACTGCGTTGACGGTGATGCTGCGACCGCGCAGTTCCTTGGCGAACACATGAGTGAATGATTCAACCGCAGCTTTGGTGGCGTTGTAGATCGCGTAGCCGGGAATGTTTAGTGCCAGCGCCGAGCTGGAGAAGTTGATGATCCGCCCGCCATCGTTCATTCGCTCCCCGGCTTCACGTAGCGTGTTGAAGGTGCCTCGTGTGTTGATGGCGAAAGTCTGTTCGAACAGTTCGTCGCTGGTGTCGACGATGGGCATGGTTTTCATGATGCCGGCGTTGTTCACCAGCACATCGACTTTACCCAGTTGTTGCTCGGTCAGATCAAACAGGGTGCGCACATCGGCTGCGCTGGCGACGTCGGCCTTGATGGTGATCGCCTGACCGCCGTCGGCTATGAGGCTGGCGACCAGCGTCTCGGCTTCGGTTGCGCTGTTGGCGTAATTGACGGCGACGGCAAAACCGTCGGCTGATAGACGCTTGGCGATTTCAGCGCCGATACCGCGTGAGGCTCCGGTGACAATGGCGACTTTGCGAGGGTTATTCTGAGTCATGGTCCACCTCCGTTCTGAATGTGTCGTTACTTTCACATGTTGAGGGCGGGGGATAAACAGGCGGGAATTGGCATGATTGTTCGGTAAATCTGAACAAAGGCGTTCGCTTGGCAGATGCTGACCTGTGGGAGGGCGCCCAGTGTCCATAACAGCAAACGCATGGCCCTGTAGGAGCTGCCGAAGGCTGCGAATGCGGTATGCCAGGATGAATGCTTCGCAGCCTTCGGCAGCTCCTACAGGGCCATGCGTTTCAATGCAGTTAGGAGGGGGCCCAGTGAGCTCGCAATCGCGAGCAAGCTCGGCTCCCGCAGAATCAAATCGGGGTCGGTATCCAGTTGTGTGGATGCAAAAAGCCCAGAGCTGCTCGCGCAACGCTGGGCTTTCGGGAGAACGAAAGGCTTGATCAGCCTTCATCGCCCTCGTCATCGTCACCACCATCGATCTTCATGCCCAGCTCCTTGATCTTGCGAGTCAAGGTGTTACGGCCCCAGCCCAGCAACACAGCGGCGTCGCGACGACGGCCAGCGGTATGCTTGAGGGCGGTTTCGATCATGATGCGTTCGAAGGTCGGCACGGCACTGTCCAGAAGGCTGGATTGACCGCGAGCCAGTGCCTGATCGGCCCATTGGCGCAATGCCTGTTCCCAGTTGGTCACTGGCGCTGCATCTTGCGGCAGGCTCAGCAGCTCCGGCGGCAGGTCGCTGATGTGCACTTCACGGCCGGAAGCCATGACGGTGATCCAACGGCAGGTGTTTTCGAGCTGACGCACGTTACCTGGCCAAGGCAGGTGTTTGAGGTATTCCTCGGTTTCCGCCTTGAGCAGTTTCGGTTCAACCGCCAGCTCCTGAGCCGCACGGCTGAGGAAGTGTTTAGCCAGAGTCGGGATGTCTTCGCGACGATCCGACATGCGCGGGATATGGATGCGAATCACGTTCAGACGGTGGAACAAGTCTTCCCGAAATTTGCCAGCCTGCACCAGTGTTTCAAGATTCTGGTGGGTCGCCGCAATGATGCGCACGTCGACTTTGACCGGCGTGTGACCGCCCACGCGATAGAACTCGCCGTCAGCCAATACTCGCAGCAGACGGGTTTGGGTGTCGGCAGGCATGTCGCCGATTTCATCGAGGAACAGGGTGCCGCCGTCCGCTTGTTCAAAGCGCCCGCGACGCAAGTTCGCTGCGCCAGTGAATGCGCCTTTTTCGTGGCCGAACAGTTCAGATTCCATCAAGTCTTTTGGAATGGCTGCCATGTTCAGTGCAATGAATGGCGAGGCCGAACGAGGGCTGTGACGATGCAGGGCGTGAGCAACCAGTTCTTTACCGGTGCCCGACTCGCCGTTGATCAACACGGTGATATTGGAGTGGCTGAGACGACCGATGGCACGAAACACTTCCTGCATCGCTGGCGCTTCGCCAATGATTTCAGGGGTGCGGGTCAGTGTCGGCGCAACGTCCATGCCTTGCTGTTCCTGAGCGTGCAGGTTGGCACGCTTGACCAGAGAAACGGCTTCATCGACGTCGAACGGTTTTGGCAGGTATTCGAAAGCGCCGCCCTGATAAGAGGCAACGGCGCTGTCGAGGTCTGAATGGGCGGTCATGATGATGACCGGCAGGCGCGGGTGTTGTTCGCGGATTCGCGCCAACAGGTCCAGGCCACTGGCACCCGGCATGCGGATGTCAGAGATAATCACGTCCGGTTGCTGACGAGCCAGGCGGCTCATCACGCCATCGGCGCTGTCGAAGCTTTGTGTGGTCATGCCTTCTTGCTGCAAGGCTTTTTCCAGAACCCAACGAATGGAACGATCGTCATCTACGATCCAGACAGTTTCACTACGGCTCATGTCGAAGCTGCTCCTTGTTCCAGCGGCAGGAAGATCGAGAAGGTGGTATGGCCAGGATGGCTGTCACACTCGATCAGCCCCTGGTGCTGACTAATGATGTTCTGCGTGATCGCAAGACCGAGTCCAGTGCCGTCGGGGCGGCCACTGACCATCGGGTAGAAAATGGTTTCCTGAAGCTCGGCCGGAATTCCCGGGCCGTTGTCGATGATTTCGATTTTGCTGACCAGCCGGTGACGCACATGGCCGATCGTGAACTGACGCATCGCACGAGTACGCAGGCTAATTCGGCCCAGGCGAAGCTCGTTCTGGCTGCTGATGGCTTGCATCGCATTACGCACGATATTGAGCACGGCCTGAATCATCTGTTCACGGTCGATCAATACATCGGGAATACTTGGATCATAGTCGCGCACCAGAGTGATGCACCCTTGGCTTTCCGCTTCGACCAGACTGCAGACACGCTCAAGCACTTCGTGCACGTTAGTCATGGCCAGCGATGGCAGCTTGTTTGATCCGAGCATGCGGTCCACCAGATTTCTCAGGCGGTCGGCTTCCTCAATGATGACGTTGGTGTAGTCCTTCAAACTTTCTTCGGGCAGCTCCCGCGCCAGCAGTTGCGCTGCGCCGCGAATCCCGCCAAGTGGGTTCTTTATTTCGTGAGCCAGGCCACGCACCAACATCTTGGTGGTTTCCTGCTTGGACAACTGGGCTTCTTCCTTGGTGATGCGCAGCAGGCGGTCCCGTGGATGGACCTCTAGCAGCAGCAAGGTTTCGCCCTGGCTGAGGATGGGTGTCACGGCGTAATCGACGGTCAGTGTCTGGCCAGTCAAAGCAGTGAGCATGGCTTCGCGCTTGGTGAAAGGGTGCGCTTGTTCCACGGCCTGGCGCAGAGAGCTCAAGGCTTCCGCAGACTCAGTGAAGAGCTCACTGATGAATTGCCCATGGCTGCGCTGACCGCTGATGGCCAGCAGCATTTCCGCTGCCGGGTTCATGTACTCAAGGCGCAGATCAGCGTTGAGCAGAATGGTGGCAGTGGTCAGGTTGTCGAGTAACAAACGGTGCAGCGCGTCGCTGATAGTCATTAAAGTCTTTGACCTCTTTTGGCTCATTGCGATTCCAGGTGAGCCTCGAATCACAGGCGCTGGTTGGTCTTCTCCAGCGTGGGTAACGCCACTGATACGTTTGTATCCAGTGCAGATAGGGTGCTGTTATAGCCAAGTTGCAAAAACCAAACCAAGGCTCCGAAAAGAAGCGTTTAAACTGCAAAACCGGGCTTTTTTTGGACAGTGCGTTTGAATGGTTCATCGAAGGGTAGCGTTTTCGAACCAAAATGGGGTTCTCGGCCGACGTGCTTGCAATATCTTGCACCAATATAGGGCTTTGATGTTTGGGGGAGAGGTGCTGTATCAAAAGAAAGGCAGGATGCTGCTTTTTTCTTTGGGTTTGTCTTTGAGGGGGCACTCGGGACGCACACCGTACTCGGCGTTTTCGCAGGGGTTTGCCAGACGCTTCTGTGCCAGTGAAATGCGTTGCATGTGGAACGGCTGGTTGGGCGTCTTTTCCAGCACTCGCCCATTTTCGTCGAGAATCTGCGCAGCGATCTGATGCGTGCCCCTGTCGATGTTCTTCAGCGGAACAACAGGGCTACGCCCGGCTTGGGCGACTGGCTTGCCATCAAGCAAAAGCTGATAGGTATGACCAGGCTGCAGCGCGGGATCGCTGGTGATGGTGGCAATCAGATCCCCTTCGGTGCTGCGTATGGTTGCATCAGGTTCCGGCACAAGAACCCGAAGCAGGTCGTAGCGAAACATCGGGCGGGGCTTGGCTTTGGTGGGTGTACTTTTTTGCACGATGCGCGGTGGCGGCGAGCCGCTGGTGCTGTTGCTGGGCAGAATTTCGACACGCTTGGCGTTCTTGTGAGGCTGGTCCGTGAAGACTTTATTCCCCTGCGCGTCGGTGTAGGTGTAGACGTCTGCCAGCACCGCAGCAGGCAGTGTGATCAGTAAGCCCAAAAGCGCGCAGACCCATGTCCGTGATTTAAGGTTTGCCGACATGAACGCGCTGCACCGTCAGTGTGATGGTAGGACTCTGCTGGATGATGCGGCCTTTATCCAGCACGACTACGGCAAAGCTGTGTTCGCCGCGATCAATGTTGACGACTTGCAGGCGCGGCACATTCCCTGGCTGGCCATAGAGATTTCCATCCACCAGTAATTGCAGCAAATGCCCTGGTAGCAGTCTTGGCTGGATGGCGACCCCGACGGTGAACGTACCATTGTTGGCGCGCAGTGCTTCATCGGCGGGCAAGTCGGTCAGCGCCAAAGTCGGGTAGGCCACTTGTGGCTGTGCTGAAGGCGACGATTCTTGGGCAGGTGTTACGGGAGTCGCCATTTTCTGAGTGTCGACACTGTTGAGTGGCGGCAGCTCTACGACCTGAGCCTTGACGCCATCGGGCGGTGTATTGCTGAACGCAGCATTACCGTTGGCGTCGGTGTATTTGTAAATCTGCGCCGCTGCGGGCAACGCGATCAACAGCAGCAGACAGATGAGGCTTCGGCGCATGCAGGCTCCATGGCTTGGCTGCGGTGGCGGTAGGTTGCGCGCAGCATAGAACATAAATCAGCTTGAGCGGTTGATGATCATTTGCCAGTCACGCATAACTCGCCGACTGCTCGTGTAAGCGCCAGGTCATGAGTCGGATCCTTCGTTTGTAGTCGGGACTGTTGAATCACCCAGTTTGGACATTGTGGGTCCTGACGGTACATCGCAAAGGCTGAGTATTCGCGCAGCAATCGCGTTTGCAGTTGATCCAGCTGTGGGCGAATTTGTCCGACCAGATCCGGCCTTGGCGTGTCTGGCGCCTTACCCGCTTCGTGCCATTTGGCGAGCAGTGCGTACTGCACCAGCTTGTTCGCTTCAATCTGTGCGGCGAGGAATTGGCTGACTTCCTGTGCATCCAGGCTGTAGGTCGGTGCGAGCTTTGCGGCTGCGGCGATGACCTGTGCTTCGCGAGGGCTGTCCTGTATCGGTTTTCCGCTGTCCCATTTGGTCAGTGCCACTTGATCCGCGATGGCAAGGCGTTCGCTGATCGTGGTCAGTAAAGGTGCAAGCGGTGCGGGTGCGGGCGAAGTCACGGGTGTGCCCGCGCAGGCGGTCAGGCTGATCAAAGTGGCGCCTAGGAAAAGCAGGTGCTTCGAGTGAGGCATGTTTTTATCCTGATAAATAAATGCAGTCTTCTGAGTTTGAAATGCATTCCCTGTAGGAGTGAACTTGTTCGCGATCTGGCGCGAAGCGGCAGCAAGGGCCGCGACTCGGTCTACCTGCTGGAATCGAGTCGCCAGACTTGCGACTGCTGCGCAGCCGTTCGCGAACAAGTTCGCTCCTACCGCTACGATGTCCGGAAGCGACAGCATGCACCTGCTGGCGGCGTGCGTGGCAACAAATAGATATCGCATATTAAATCCCGCCCATAAAAAAGGCCTCCCGAAGGAGGCCTCTTTAGTGCGTCAGAATGCCTGACGCGACTGGATTAGCAGCTGTAGTACAGCTCGTATTCCAGTGGGTGTACGAAGGTGCGTACTTTGATTTCTTCTTCGCTTTTCAGAGCGATGTAAGCGTCGATGAAGTCGTCGCTGAAAACGCCGCCTTTGGTCAGGAACGCACGACCTTTGTCCAGCTCTTCCAGGGCTTCTTTCAGGCTGCCGCAAACTTGTGGGATCTCTTTAGCCTCTTCAGGCGGCAGGTCATACAGGTTTTTGTCAGCTGCATCGCCAGGGTGGATCTTGTTCTGGATGCCGTCCAGGCCGGCCATCAGCAGTGCTGCGAAAGCCAGGTACGGGTTGGCAGCTGGATCCGGGAAGCGTGCTTCGATACGGCGGCCTTTAGGGCTGTTGACGTAAGGAATACGGATCGAAGCAGAACGGTTACGAGCCGAGTACGCCAGCATTACTGGAGCTTCGAAGCCTGGAACCAGACGCTTGTAGGAGTTGGTTGCAGGGTTGGTGAAGCCGTTCAGTGCTTTACCGTGCTTGATGATGCCGCCGATGAAGTACAGAGCGGTGTCGGACAGGCCGGCATAGCCTTCACCTGCGAAGGTGTTCTTGCCGTCTTTGGAGATGGACATGTGAACGTGCATACCCGAACCGTTATCGCCGTACAGAGGCTTAGGCATGAAGGTAGCGGTGCGGCCGTAAGCGTCAGCAACGTTGTGAACAACGTATTTCAGGGTCTGAACTTCGTCAGCCTTTTTAACCAGCGTGTTGAATTTCACGCCGATTTCGTTCTGACCTGCAGTAGCCACTTCGTGGTGGTGAACTTCTACGGTCTGGCCCATTTCTTCCAGAGCGTTGCACATTGCGGTGCGGATTTCGTGGTCATGGTCAAATGGCGGAACCGGGAAGTAACCACCTTTGATACCAGGACGGTGGCCTTTGTTGCCGCCTTCGATGTCCTGGTCGGACATCCACGAACCTTGTTCAGAGTATATTTTGAACATGGAGCCGGAAATGTCGGATTTGAACTTCACTTCGTCGAAGATGAAGAACTCTGGCTCAGGACCCGCGAATACGGTGTCACCGATACCGGTCGACTTCAGGTATTCCTCAGCGCGGTGGGCGATTGCACGTGGGTCGCGATCGTAGCCTTGCATGGTCGAAGGTTCGATGATGTCGCAAACCAGGATCAGCGTTGGGTCTTCGGTGAACGGATCGAGAACGGCAGTTTCGTCGTCCGGTAGCAGGATCATGTCGGAGGCTTCGATGCCTTTCCAGCCAGAGATGGAGGAGCCGTCGAACATCTTGCCGACTTCGAAGAAGTCGTCTTCCAGAGCATCGCGAGCCGGCATGGTCACGTGGTGCTGTGTACCTTTAGTGTCCGTGAAGCGCAGATCAATCCACTTAACGTCATGATCTTTGATGAGTTGAACCGACTTCGACATGGTGTCCTCCGGGTGGCTTCGGGCCTATTTAATGGTTTGGGCCCTTAGAATTTGGGTGATGCCGGCGCAGATACTCTGCCAAGGCAACCTGCCTCACAAGGGAGCAAATTGCATGCCAGTGCCCCGAGATGGGTTTTGTGCCCGAAACGCTCGCGTTTTCAGGCATAAATTCGATTATTTGAAAAAATAGCGCACCACAATGATGCTCGATATTGCGGCCGAGGTCTTTTTTGGTGCGCTGATGATTGGTTGCACGATAACTGGTTAAACCTTGAGCAATTTCCGCTATAATCCCGCCCCCTCTTTTTCGGCTGGCACCTCGCGCGCTGTTTTCATGAAACTAATCGTAAAAGTCTTCCCCGAAATCATTATCAAAAGCCCGCCGGTGCGTAAGCAATTCATCCGCCAGCTGGCCAAGAACATCCGCACCGTGCTCCGCGACCTGGACCCGGCGCTGGTGGTGGATGGGGCGTGGGACAATCTCGAGGTTCAGACCAAACTGACCGACGCCAAGGTCCTGCAGGACATGACCGATCGCCTGAGTTGCATGCCGGGCATCGCCAATTTCCTTCAGGTGGCCGAATACCCGCTGGGCGACATGGACGACATCGTCGCCAAGTGCAAGTCGCACTACGCCGACTTGCTACCGGGCAAGATGTTTTCAGTGCGCTGCAAGCGGGCGGGCAAACATGCATTCAGCTCCATGGATGTCGAGAAATACGTCGGCAGCCAGTTGCGCAAACAGTGCGGCGCGGCCGGTATCGAGCTGAAAAAGCCGGAAATCGTGGTGCGAATGGAAATTCGCGACAAACGGTTGTTTGTGATTCACAGCCAGCACAAGAGTGTCGGCGGATACCCGTTAGGCGCCCTCGAACAGACCCTGGTGTTGATGTCCGGCGGTTTCGATTCGACTGTGGCGGCCTATCAGGTCATGCGTCGCGGGCTGATGGCGCATTTCTGCTTCTTCAATCTGGGCGGGCGTGCCCATGAACTGGGCGTGATGGAAGTCGCGCATTTCATCTGGAAGAAGTACGGCAGCTCCCAGCGCGTGCTGTTTGTCAGCGTGCCTTTCGAGGAAGTTCTCGGAGAAATCCTGCAGAAAGTCGATAACAGTCATATGGGTGTAGTTTTGAAGCGTATGATGTTACGCGCTGCATCCTCTATCGCTGACCGTCTTGATATCGATGTGCTGGTTACCGGCGAAGCGATTTCACAGGTTGCCAGCCAGACGTTGCCGAACCTGTCGTTGATTGATGCCGCGACTGACAAGCTGGTCTTGCGTCCGTTGATCACCAGCCACAAGCAGGACATCGTCGATCAGGCGGTTGAGATTGGTACTGCCGATTTCGCCAGACACATGCCTGAGTATTGCGGGGTGATTTCGATCAACCCCAAGACCAACGCCAAGCGCAACCGCGTTGAGTACGAAGAGCAACAGTTCGACATGGCAGTTCTCGAGCGAGCGCTTGTGAACGCCAAACTGGTTTCGATTGATCGCGTGATTGACGATCTGAGCCGGAGCATCGAGATAGAAGAAGTCAGTCAGGCACTGGCAGGGCAGGTCATCGTCGACATCCGTCACCCGGATGCCCAGGAAGATCAGCCGTTGGTGTTGCCTGGCATTGAAGTACAGGCGTTGCCGTTCTATGCATTGAACAGCCGCTTCAAGGAACTGGATAACACGCGCCAGTACCTGTTGTATTGCGACAAAGGCGTCATGAGTCGCCTGCATGCTCACCATTTGCTCAGTGAGGGGTATGCCAATGTGCGCGTTTATAGACCGAGCTAAGTGCCCGGGGCTGTTTGCCTGTGGCTTGCGTCACCGGCCCCCCGACGCCAGTCGTCTAGCCGTAACGGCTTTGGCCGACTCTGACGTTATAAATAGCTGTCTAGCAGTATTCAGCTAACCGAATCCTCTGATCGAGATACACAAGTGATCGAAAATCTACGCAACATCGCCATCATTGCTCACGTTGACCATGGTAAAACCACCCTGGTAGACAAACTCTTGCGCCAATCCGGCACTCTGGAGCGTAACGAGCTCAACGACGAGCGCGTGATGGACTCCAACGACCAGGAGAAAGAGCGCGGTATTACCATTCTGGCGAAAAACACCGCCATCAACTGGAACGGCTACCACATCAACATCGTGGACACCCCGGGCCACGCCGACTTCGGTGGTGAAGTTGAGCGCGTAATGTCGATGGTTGACTCCGTGCTGCTGCTGGTTGACGCTCAAGACGGCCCTATGCCGCAAACCCGTTTCGTGACCAAGAAGGCTTTCGAAGCCGGCCTGCGTCCAATCGTGGTTATCAACAAGGTTGACCGTCCAGGCGCGCGTCCGGACTGGGTTCTGGACCAGATCTTCGACCTGTTCGACAACCTGGGTGCTACTGAAGAACAGCTGGACTTCAAAGTCGTCTACGCCTCGGCCCTGAACGGTATTGCCGGTCTGGACCACGCTGAAATGGCTGAAGACATGACCCCGCTGTACCAGTCGATCGTCGACAACGTACCAGCGCCGTCTGTTGACCGTGACGGTCCTTTCCAGATGCAGATCTCCGCTCTGGACTACAACAGCTTCCTGGGTGTTATCGGCGTTGGCCGTATCGCTCGTGGTCGCGTCAAGCCGAACACCCCGGTTGTAGCGATCAGCGCCGACGGCAAACGCCGTAACGGTCGTATCCTGAAGCTGATGGGTCACCACGGTCTGCACCGTATCGACGTTGAAGAAGCAGCAGCTGGCGACATCGTCTGCATCAGCGGTATGGATTCGCTGTTCATCTCCGACACCCTGTGCGACCCGCTGAACGTGGAAGCAATGGTGCCGTTGACCGTTGACGAACCTACCGTTTCGATGACCTTCCAGGTCAACGACTCGCCGTTCTGCGGTAAAGAAGGCAAGTTCGTGACGTCCCGTAACATCAAGGAACGTCTGGACAAAGAGCTGCTGTACAACGTTGCTCTGCGCGTTGAAGAAGGCGACACCGCTGACAAGTTCAAGGTCTCGGGCCGTGGTGAGCTGCACTTGTCGGTTCTGATCGAAACCATGCGTCGCGAAGGCTTCGAAATGGGTGTTGGTCGTCCGGAAGTGATCATCCGTGTTGTTGACGGCGTGAAGCAAGAACCGTTTGAAAACGTCACCATCGACCTGCCAGAAGAGTCCCAAGGTTCCATCATGGAGCAAATGGGTCTGCGCAAAGGCGATCTGACCAACATGGTTCCGGATGGCAAGGGCCGTGTGCGCCTTGAGTACAACATCCCTGCTCGTGGTCTGATCGGTTTCCGTAACGAGTTCCTGACCCTCACCTCCGGTGCAGGCATCCTGACCTCGATCTTCGACCGTTACGACACCATGAAGTCGGGCGACGTGTCGGGCCGTCAGAACGGCGTTCTGGTATCGGTTGAAACCGGTAAGGCTCTGACCTACTCGCTGGAAACCCTGCAGGCTCGTGGCAAGCTGTTCGTTGAACACGGTCAAGAGATCTACTGCGGTCAGATCGTTGGCTTGAACAGCCGCGACAACGACCTGGGTATCAACCCAACCAAAGGCAAGAAGCTCGACAACATGCGTGCTTCGGGTAAAGACGAGACCATCGCTCTGGTTCCACCGGTCAAGTTCACCCTTGAACAGGCTCTGGAATTCATTCAGGACGACGAGCTGTGCGAAGTGACTCCTAAGTCCATCCGTCTTCGTAAGAAGATCCTGGACGAAAGCGAGCGTACCCGCGCTGCCAAGAAAGCCAAGAACTGATTAGTTTTTAATCAGGCTTGAAAAAACGCCCCCGACCGCAAGGTCGGGGGCGTTTTTGTTTGTGTGGTGCTCGCTGATCGCTGACTTTGCAGGCGCTACGGTATCTGTGGGAGCTGGGCTTGGTCTGGGCGGCATTCCGACGATAAGGCCACCTCGGTCTATCCGGGAATTGCGTCGACCTTATCGTCGGAATGCCGCCCAGACCAAGCCCAGCTCCCACGGGAGACCATTTAGCCGCGCGAAAGTCCGGTGTCAGAACTTTGGAAACGGCGTGCTGGTGTTGTTCTTCAGCGTGCCGGTGTCCTGACGCACTACGGCCTTGGGCTTGTAAGCGCAGTAACCGGGACGTGGGCCAATCTTGGGATGGTTGCGGCAGGTGTCTGGGCGTTTATCGTAAATGGTGCACAAGCGGCTCTTGCGGTCCAGATACAGGCAGTCGTTATTGCTCATGCGCTGCAAAGTGAAGATTTCGGACTTCTGGTTGTAGCGCTCGACAATCCCTTCCTTCTGCAAGCGCTTGGCGATGTTCTTCGCCGGTTCACCGCGCTCGAAATCATCGACGATGCCGATGCGGATCAAGTCCTTGATCTTCACTTCAACAGGCAGCGTGCAGCAGCTGGAGATGCAGCCTCCGCACATATGGCTGGAGTATTTAGCCCAGGTATCGATACGGTCGATTTCTGCGGCGGCGATCAAGGTCGGTTTCATGAGCAATACGGTTCCGGGTGTATCGGGCGCGCGATGATACCGGTGTCCGGAGAAATCGAGTAATCAAAAATTACCAAGGCGACTGCCGGACATTTGCAAACGCCTTTGCCTGTGTGGGAGCTGGGCTTGGTCTGGGCGGCATTCCGACGATGAAGGCAACCTTTTTTATCTGATGCACCGCGGCGCCTGTATCGTCGGAATGCCGCCCAGACCAAGCCCAGCTCCCACAAAGGCAGCGGCGTGATCCCCAAGCATCCGTCCAATCAGGTTTGCGCCAACACTTTCGCCAGCGCCTCTATCTGCTCCTGCCGCTCAGCCTGATTAAGCTTCGCCCCCGGATTCAGCGACGACCATTGCGGATGAGCGCGAGCTTTATGCAGGGCTTCGGGTAGCTTGCCTTCGCGCCAGGTTTTGTCCTGCGGCGTGGTTAGCTGGATGCTGTCCATGGCAGCATGGCCCCGTGCGTCCAAGGCCAGCAGCAAATGGCGCTGACGTAGCGCGAGCAAGCGCAGCACGGCGTCGTCCACCGTCAGTTCGCGTTGGCCTTTAATCTTGCCTAGTAACCGCCCGCCGTAACTGCGGGCAGTCTGTAATGCGCCACCAGCAATCGCTCCGGCCAATGCTGCCGCGCCCATAGTGAGTCCGCCCACCAGCAAGTCGACCCCGGCACCCGCCGCTGCGCCTGCGGCAATACCGCTGCCAACCCGCACACCCAACTGCTTGAGGGTTTCTGGGTTGAACAAGTCATCGCCCCAACGCCCGTCCAGCAAAGGCAGGTCACTGGCTGAGGCGTCTTGAGCGCGAAACGCGTAAAGCTTGAGCAACTCTTCCACGCAGCGCTGTTCACGCTGACGCACCGCTTTACGCAAATCATCAATTGCCTGTTGCTCTTGCCCTTGCTCGGTAGAAACGCTGCGTCGGCAGGCTGCACAATCGATCAATAGCTGGGCAATCAAGCGACTGGCGCTCTGCTGACGCGCTTTGCGCTGAGCTTCCTGATCGAGAATCAGCCGCTCTAGTTGGCCGCGCGAGTTTTCCAGCAGCAGGGCAAGGCTTTCATAAAGGCGCCGCTCGCCATCTTCTGGTGGCGCGACGCTGTCAAAGCGCACCAGCGCATGCAGACCCAGCCGTGCGAGTGCCTCACGCCATGCAGGTTCGCGGTGCTCTGCGCTGCTGACAAAATTCAGGACTGGCAAAAGCGGCTTGCCGCAGTTGGCTAGAATCGACAGTTCGTCGCGATATTTGGCCAGCACCGGCTCGCGGGCGTCGATCACGTACAGACCTGCGTCCGAAGCCAGCAATTGGCGCATAACCTTGGCTTCCTGCTCAAAGCGCTGTCTCGCTTCACTGCCTTCCAGAAAGCGTGCCAGCCGTGCGGGGCCGTCCAGCCGCTCGCCCGGTCGATCCTGGCGTTCGAGAAAGTCCAGTAGCGCGATGGCATCTTCCAGGCCAGGCGTGTCGTATAGCTCGAGTAGCGCTTGACCATCTACCGACAACCGCGCGCCTTCCACATGGCGGGTGGTGCTCGGCCGATGGGAGACTTCCCCGAAGCCTACGTCGCGAGTGAGCGTTCTTAGCAGCGAGGTCTTGCCGACATTGGTGTGGCCAACCACCGCCAGTTTCAGCGGGCGGATCTTGTCCTTGTCAGTCATGACCAGTCTCCAGCCAGTTCAGTGGCGCACTGTCGCTCCACGCGAGATCCAGTTGCTGCAGCGCTGCATGCCAGTCACTTACTCGCTCAGCATTCAGATGTTGCCCTGCAGGGGCCGATAGCAACCAGACCCGTGTTGCGCCCGCACAGCGAGCCAGTTCGGCAATCAGCGCAAGGCTGCCTCTATCCGGTGAGCGACGTGGGTCGCAGGCAATAAGTAATCGAGCGGGTGGAAAGCGGGTCAGTTGATCGAGCAGTTTTTGTCGGGACTCACGGCTGTCGAGGATGCCTGCATCGACGACACCTTCCGGTAATAACGGTGGCCATGGCTGTTCATCGTCCAGTTCGATAGCGACCAACAATGCGCCGTCGCTGTGTTGTGCTGCGCTGTTGGGCAGTATTTGATGCAGTTGTTCTGGCGCAGCGTCGCTGACCCCCAGCCGTTCGCTGCTGGGCATCAGCCGTTCGCGTAGTTGGCTGTAGCCGGGCAGGGTAAGGTCCAGGGTCAATGTCGACCGACCACTGCGCCAGCGCCACAGACAGAGTAATGTCAGAAGCAGGCGCGGCGCGATGCCGTAAACCAGAAGTACACCCACCAGCCAGGCGGCCCAGGCTTGACGACCGGACTCCAGGACCAGTGCGCTGTCGCCGCTGGCGCGAATCATGGATTCGTCGGGCACTGTGAAACCCAGCAAGGCGGGGAGTATGCCGAGCGTCTGAGTCAGGCTGACGAAGGTGTCGCTGCCTAAAATAGTGGTTTCCCACACAAAGCCATAACGTCGCGTCGCCATCAGCATCAATAGCAGCACCAGCGCGCTGACCAGTGCCAGCAGCCATAAACCATGTATCGCCGCACCCAGCACCCATCGATTCAGGCGTTTGCGCTGCAACAGCACAATCAGCGCGGGGGCAAGCTGTGCGGCCTGGGCATCGCGAGCGAGCTTTTCGCTGAGCCATAGCCAGAGACGTCCAAGGCTGGCGGTGTTTTGCCCGGCGACACTAAAGCTCATTGCCCAGCTGAACAACATAATCAGATTCAGTCCGAGCAGGCTGCCGAGCGCCCAGAACACATTGACCGGCGTCTGGCCGTCGCCCAGCGCCGCGAATGCCAGCCCGGCACCGCTGAGCACCGAGAAAACAGCCAATGCGATCATCGCCAGGCGCGCGCCTTGTTTCCAGTGTGGCAGCGCGGCGCGCATGCCATCGCGTTCGGCCAACCACAGGGCGCGGCTTTGCACGCGGTTAGTCAGATCGCCACCGTTGGCCCGGGCGCGACGGTTGGCTTCAAGGTCTTCCAGCGGGCCGGCCTGTTCTTCGCGCAGGCGTACGGCCTCAGTCAGCCAGAGGGTATCGAGGGGAGTCAGAGCAGTCACACAGCGTCTCGTCGATTGAGTCAGAAAAAGAGCATAACCTCTGCGCCCTGCATTCGAGCAGATTGGCCGCTACGAATTCAGTGTCAGCGTCTGTTATTCTCGCCGCCATGAAAAATCAACTTCCGCTCAGCCTGATTGCCGCCCTTGGTGAGAACCGAGTGATTGGCGTCGACAATTCCATGCCCTGGCACTTGCCGGGGGATTTCAAATATTTCAAAGCCACGACCCTAGGCAAGCCGATCATCATGGGTCGCAAGACCTGGGATTCGCTCGGTCGGCCGCTTCCGGGGCGTTTGAATCTGGTTGTTACGCGTCAGGCGGATCTGCAGCTGGAGGGCGCAGAGGTGTTTACGTCGCTGGAGTCCGCTGTTGCCCGCGCTGAAGAGTGGGCGCAGGAGCAGGGCGTTGCGGAGGTGATGCTGATTGGCGGTGCGCAGCTTTACGCCCAAGGGTTGGCCCAGGCTGACCGTTTGTATCTGACCCGTGTGGCGTTGAGTCCCGAAGGCGATGCGTGGTTTCCCGAGATTGATCTTGCCGAGTGGGCGTTGGTGTCCGAGGTGTTAAACCCCGCGGTGGATGACAAGCCTGCGTATAGTTTTGAGGTCTGGGAGCGCCGTTAAATTGCTATCGCGAGCAAGCTCACTCCTACAGTTGGAGCGCGTTCTTCCGTAGGAGTGAGCTTGCTCGCGATAGCGGTACAAAATCCATCACAAAAGTGTCGTAATCGGAAATCTGCGTCGCGAATCGCTTCCAGTGTGACGCCCTCGGAACGTACACAGTCGCTGGCATCCCCAATCAGTCATCATAATTTGTTACGGTCGATCCTCTTAACTTTCAGGGGGATACCACGATGAAGTTCGCTCCACGATTGCTTGCCGCCGCTCTCTGCCTTGGTCTGGCCGGGCAGGCGTTTGCTGCCACCGAGTTGAAGCACTGGCCTGAGCCCGCCGCAAAAGCGCTCGATGCAATGATTGCCGCCAATGCCAACAAGGGTAATTACGCGGTTTTCGACATGGACAACACCAGCTATCGCTTCGACCTCGAAGAGTCGCTGCTGCCGTACATGGAAAGCAAAGGGCTGATCACCCGTGAAAAACTTGATCCGTCCCTCAAGCTGATGCCTTTCAAAGACACCGCTGATCACAAGGAAAGTCTGTTCAGCTATTACTACCGCCTGTGTGAAGTGGACGACATGGTTTGCTATCCGTGGGTTGCACAGGTGTTCTCCGGCTTTACCCTTAAAGAGCTCAAAGGTTATGTCGATGAGCTGATGGCTTCGGGCAAGCCGATCCCGGCGACTTATTACGATGGCGATGTGGTCAAGAAGCTCGACGTTGAGCCACCGCGCATCTTTACCGGCCAGAAAGAACTGTTCAACAAGCTGATGGAAAACGGCATTGAGGTCTACGTGATGACCGCCGCGTCTGAAGAGCTGGTGCGCATGGTCGCCTCTGATCCCAAGTACGGCTACAACGTCAAACCGCAAAACGTGATCGGCGTGACCATGCTGCTCAAAGACAAGAAGACCGGCGAGCTGACTACTGCGCGCAAGCAGATCACGGCGGGCAAGTATGACGAGAAGGCCAACCTCGGTCTGGAACTGACGCCTTATCTCTGGACACCAGCGACCTGGATGGCAGGTAAGCAGGCGGCGATCCTGACCTACATCGACCAGTGGAAGAAACCGGTGTTGGTAGCGGGTGATACGCCAACCAGCGATGGCTACATGCTGTTCCACGGGGTGGATGTCAGCAAAGGCGGCGTGCATTTGTGGATCAACCGCAAAGACAAGTACATGACCCAATTGAACGGCATGATCAAAAGCAACGCCGAGGCCCAGGCCAAAGAAGGTTTGCCGGTGACGGCGGACAAGAACTGGGTGATCGTCAAGCCGGATGAGATTCAGTAGGAACTACTTCCAGGTTATACGCTGGATCTGTGGGAGCGAGGCTTGCCCGCGATAAGGCTGGACGCGATGTGCCTGATACCTGCGGCGTCCTTATCGCGGGCAAGCCTCGCTCCCACAGGGGGGGGGCGTTGATCCTGGCAGCCTAACAACAAAAAACCGGCATCGCTGCCGGGTTTTTTGTGGTCACTGAAAAAGCTTACGGTACCAGCTTGTCCAGCAACGCCTTGTCGCGCACTGCGCCTTTGTCGGCGCTGGTGGCGAGCAGGGCGTAGGCTTTCAGGGCGGTGGTCACTTTACGTGGACGCACTTCCACCGGCTTCCAGCCTTTCTGATCCTGCTCCGCGCGGCGCGCGGCCATCTCTGCGTCGTCGATCAACAGATTGATCGAGCGATTCGGGATGTCGATCAGGACTTTGTCGCCGTCGCGTACCAGGCCAATCGCGCCGCCAGCGGCTGCTTCCGGGGAAGCGTGACCGATGGACAGGCCTGAAGTACCACCCGAGAAACGACCGTCGGTGAGCAAAGCGCACGCTTTGCCCAGGCCTTTGGATTTCAGGTACGACGTCGGGTACAGCATTTCCTGCATGCCCGGGCCGCCTTTCGGGCCTTCGTAGCGGATGATCACGATGTCGCCTGCCTGAACTTCGTCAGCAAGGATGCCGCGCACGGCGCTGTCCTGGCTTTCGAAGATCTTCGCGTTGCCTTCGAATACGTGGATCGATTCGTCAACGCCTGCGGTTTTCACGACGCAGCCGTCCAGCGCGATATTGCCGTACAGCACGGCGAGACCGCCTTCCTTCGAATAGGCGTGCTCGAAACTGCGGATGCAGCCGTTTTCGCGGTCGTCATCCACGGTTTCCCAACGAGTCGACTGGCTGAATGCCGTCTGGGTCGGGATGCCTGCCGGGCCAGCACGGAAGAAAGTGTGTACTGCTTCGTCGTCCGTCTGGGTGATGTCCCATTTGGCGATGGCTTCTTCCATCGACGGGCTGTGTACAGTCGGCAGGTCGGTGTGCAGCAGGCCGCCGCGAGCCAACGAGCCGAGGATGCTGAAGATGCCGCCAGCACGGTGCACATCTTCCATGTGGTACTTCTGGATGTTCGGCGCCACTTTGCACAGCTGTGGAACGGTGCGTGACAGACGATCGATGTCGCGCAGGTCGAAGGGAATCTCGGCCTCCTGAGCGGCTGCCAGCAAGTGCAGGATGGTGTTGGTCGAGCCACCCATGGCGATGTCCAGCATCATGGCGTTCTCGAAAGCCTTGAAGTTGGCGATGTTGCGCGGCAACACGGCCTCGTTGTTTTCGATGTAGTACTGACGGCACAGGTCGACGATGGTGCGGCCGGCTTGCAGGAACAGCTGCTCGCGGTCGCTGTGAGTGGCCAGTGTCGAACCGTTGCCCGGCAGTGCCAGGCCCAGTGCTTCGGTCAGGCAGTTCATCGAGTTGGCGGTGAACATGCCGGAGCATGAACCGCAGGTCGGGCAAGCGCTGCGCTCGTATTCGGCAACTTTTTCGTCGCTGGCGGTCGAGTCGGCCGCGATGACCATGGCGTCGACCAGATCCAGGCCGTGGGAGGCAAGCTTGGTCTTACCGGCTTCCATCGGGCCGCCGGAAACGAAGATCACCGGGATGTTCAGGCGCAAAGCAGCCATCAACATGCCTGGGGTGATCTTGTCGCAGTTGGAGATGCAGACAATGGCGTCGGCACAGTGGGCGTTGACCATGTATTCCACGGAGTCGGCGATGATCTCGCGGCTCGGCAGCGAATACAGCATGCCGTCGTGGCCCATGGCGATGCCGTCATCTACGGCAATGGTGTTGAACTCTTTGGCAACGCCACCGGCCCGTTCGATTTCACGTGCAACCAGTTGGCCCATGTCCTTGAGGTGCACGTGGCCCGGTACGAACTGGGTGAACGAGTTGGCAACGGCAATAATCGGTTTTTTGAAGTCCGCGTCCTTCATCCCGGTAGCGCGCCACAAGGCACGAGCGCCGGCCATGTTGCGACCGTGGGTGGACGTTTTCGAGCGGTAATCAGGCATGGAGCACTCCTGGCGGCTAATCAGGTAAATAAGAGGGAGTGAGCTTCTGATGTCTTCACGGACAAACGGCAGTAACCGCCTGCTGCAAAGGAAACCGACACACCACGGGATCACCGTGCGCTCGGCCTGAGCTCATAAACCCGCCGGGGATGACTGGCGATGAATAGCGCCGATTCTACACCTGTGAGGGGGATAAGGGATGTTAAGGGTGGGATTTATGGATGAATGTCTCCTTGAAAGATCTGGCAGCAGTTGAGCTGCAATGATGTTGAAACCCTCGACTAGCCTTTTGTTTTTTGGCGGGGGGCAATGGATTGCCGGATTTACACCGTAGTAAACAAGCTCGCACCGGAAGGTACTCGGAGCCTGGTCGCATCTATTTACTCACCTCTGTAGCTCAGGGCCGCCAGCCTGTTTTCGCGGATTGGAGGCTTGGACGCTGTGTTGTAAAAGAGTTTCGAAATGCTCAGGAACAGGGTTTGATCCATTCACTTGCGTTGGTAGTGATGCCGGATCATTTTCATTGGCTTGTCGAGCTTCAGTCTGGAACTTTGCAAGCGTTGATGCAGGGCACAAAATCCCGTAGTGCGATTGCGGTCAATCGTATGAGGGGATGTAGCGAACAGCTTTGGCAGCGAGGATTTCATGACCGCGCCCTGCGCTACGACGAGGATTTGCTGACGGCCGCCCGCTACATCATCGCGAACCCGTTAAGAGCAAGGTTGGTAAAGCGCGTTGGGGATTATCCGCTTTGGGATGCTGTCTGGCTTTGAGTACGTCATCGCGAGCAAGCTCACTCCTACAGTTGGAATACGCTCGCCTGTAGGAGTGAGCTTGCTCGCGATGACGTCATGTGCCTTTGATAATGCGCTCCCCTGTAGGAGTGAGCTTGCTCGCGATGACGTCCTGCGCCGCAACGCAAAATCAGGTTTGATAATGCGCTCCCCCGTAGGAGTGAGCTTGCTCGCGATGACGTCAGTTGTCGTTACGCAAATTCAAACCCAACCATCATTCTTCTTACGGCCGCGGGTCATGGCCGGGATGATCAGGCCAACTAACAGGCCTGCGCCAGCGATGCTGCCGCCGTAGACCATGTAGCGCATGAGCACGAGGTTGTTTTCGTCGCCTAGTTTGGCCTGGGTAGTGCGCAGCTCTGACTGGGATGCGCTGAGCTGCTCGTTGAGGTCTTTACTGCGGGCTTCCAGCTCATCGATCAGCTTTTTACGGGTATCCAGGGTTTCCTGCATGCCTTGCACGCGCACCTTCCAGCCGTCATCGATGGTCTTGAGCTGGCCGCTCAGGTCTGCGACTTGTTGAACCAGTTCCGGCAGCCGCTCGGCCTGGCCGGGTTCGCTTTGCAGGTCGGCGGTCGGAATCCATACCGAATTGCCGCCCTCGCGCACCTGGCTGTACTCGCCTTGAGTGCTGATCAGCTCAACCTTCTGGCCTGACTTGAGGGTGCCGACAATCCGGTAACCGTCGGTGGGGCCGCTGCGCACATAGGTATTGAGGCTGTCACTGACCCAGCGATCACTGGCTTTGGTGTCGGCCGCATGGGCTGTACTGCAAGCAGCAATCAGCAATCCAGCGCCTAGAGTGCGGTAGTTGAAAACACGAGGAAGACGAGAAATGAATGCTGAAAGATGACGAGACATAGACATGGTTATCTTCGATAAAAGGAAAGATAAAGGCGCCGATGGTCGGGCCGGTAAAGATGGGGCAGTGACCTGCAGGGCAAACGCGCTGCAACTGCGATGGATGATCGGCATGGGCGAGAAGGGGAATACATGAGCCTTTTGGGGCTCAACGCCAGCAACGCCATCCTTTTTTATCCCCACACACTGACCGTCAAAAACCGTTCGGGTTCATTGCCGGGGTGTGACAGTGACGGAATTCTGACTTGCGGTAGGAAGGTGCTGCCGGGTTTTGATGTGTAGGGGCTGCCGCAGGCTGGAAAAGCTGGGCTGGTCTCACAGGGCGATTTCACAGCCTGCGGCGGCTTTTATCAAACAAACAAGCAATCACCGGACTGGAATGCTTTTTGGTAGGAGCTTACGAGCACCGCGAGGCAGCGATGGCGGTCTGTATGATTCACCTCTATCGCGGCCTCGCGGTGCTCGTGCGCTCCTACAAGTACAATGTTTGCTTCGCGACAACGCTGTACCGGGGCATAGAGCCGTCGCCTAGAGGAACACTCGCCTTGCTTAACTATTCGGCAACAACCGGCACGTGATGCTCTTGATGTAACGTGTTTCTGCGATTGCCGGGTGAACCGGGTGATCCGGGCCCTGGCCGCCGCGCTCGAGCAGCTGAATGTTGCGATCCAGATGGCGGGCGCTGGTCAGTAGAATGTTTTGCAGGTCATCTTCCGGCAAGTGCATCGAGCATGAAGCGCTGATCAGAATGCCATCCTTGCTCAGCAGGCGCATGGCTTGCTCGTTCAGACGACGATACCCGGCTTCACCGTTTTTCAGGTCTTTCTTGCGTTTGATGAAGGCCGGTGGGTCGGCAACTATGACGTCGAAGCGCTCTTCGCCCGCTTTCAGCTCTTTAAGGGCTGCGAATACATCACCTTCGATGCACGTGAGCTTTTCTGCAAAACCGTTCAGGGCGGCGTTACGCTCCACGCCATCCAGTGCAAATGCAGATGCATCGACGCAGGTTACGTCAGTGGCGCCGAATGCCGCTGCCTGAATGCCCCAGCCGCCGATGTAGCTATAGAGATCCAGAACACGTTTGCCTTTGACGTAAGGAGCAATACGCGCGCGGTTCATGCGGTGGTCGTAGAACCAGCCGGTTTTCTGACCTTCCATGACCGGTGCTTCGAACTTCACGCCGTTCTCTTCCAGCGCTACCCACTCCGGTACCAGCCCGAAGACGGTTTCGACGTAGCGATTCAGGCCTTCTGCATCACGGGCAGCCGAATCATTCTTGAACAGGATGCCGCTTGGCTTGAGCACTTGAACAAGTGCTGCCACCACGTCTTCCTTGTGATTTTCCATAGTGGCAGAAGCCAGCTGGACCACCAGGATGTCGCCGAACCGATCAACAACCAAGCCAGGCAGCAAGTCAGAGTCACCATAGACAAGGCGATAGAACGGCTTATCAAACAGGCGATCACGCAGAGACAGCGCCACGTTCAGGCGATGCACCAGCAACGACTTGTCCAGCGGCAGCTTGACGTCACGTGATAGCAAGCGTGCGCAGATCAGGTTGTTCGGGCTCATCGCGACGATACCCAGTGGCTTGCCGCCTGCAGCTTCCAGTACGGCTTGATCGCCTGCGGCAAAGCCGTGCAGCGGGGTCGCGGCTACGTCGATTTCGTTGCTGTAGACCCACAGGTGACCGGCGCGCAGGCGACGGTCGGCGTTGGCTTTAAGGCGCAGGCTAGGCAGGGACATGACGTCGCTCCGG
Source organism: Pseudomonas maioricensis (assembly GCF_022790535.1). Lineage (GTDB taxonomy): Bacteria > Pseudomonadota > Gammaproteobacteria > Pseudomonadales > Pseudomonadaceae > Aquipseudomonas > Aquipseudomonas maioricensis. The sequence continues at coordinate 133,604 of NZ_LOHG01000002.1, read as the reverse complement.
AAAAAAGAGCGGGATTATAGCGCGTCATCCCCGCTCAAGGGCGCGCTGGCGTGAATTAACCGGCTAGCGGTTGCGTGATCCAGGGCTCAGTTGCACAGGGTGCGCGATTATTGCCTTTGAAATGAATTTCTACAGAATCTTCACCGAAGAAAATCGCTGCATATATCGATATCTTTTAAAGGTTTGCGAGGTCTGCTGCCTGAGCGGTGGATTAATTGACGCTCTGAAAGCGCCTGCCGTATGCGTCGGTGACTGTAAAGCGACAGGTATGAAGGAGTAGAATCCAAGTCTGTCCTTGAGTGTTTACCTATGTCCGAAGAGCTTACGTCCGAGCAGATCCAGAAGGCCTTGCAAGGCATCAGCGTGCCGCCGCAGCCGCAAATCATGGTGGATTTGCAGATGGAGCAGTACATGCCTGACCCGGATCTGGACGTGATTGCGAAGTTGATTTCACAGGACCCGGGCCTTTCCGGTGCGCTGCTGAAAATCGTCAACTCGGCGCATTATGGCCTTGCCAACAAAATTGCTTCGATTCAGAAGGCAGTCAATCTGCTGGGTATTCGCTCGGTCATCAATCTGATCAATGCGCAGTCGATCAAAGGTGAAATGAGCGATGAAACCATCGTCACCCTGAACCGATTCTGGGATTCGACTCAGGATGTGGCGATGACGAGTTTGACGCTGGCCAAGCGTATCGGCTCGCAGACAGTCGACGAGTCCTACGCGCTGGGTCTGTTTCATGACTGCGGCATCCCGCTGATGCTCAAGCGCTTCCCTGACTATATGGACGTGTTGGAGCGGGCGTACACCAACGCCAGCCCGGAAAATCGCGTTGTCGACACCGAGAACGAGGCTTTTGATACCAATCACGCCGTTGTCGGTTACTTCACTGCCAAATCCTGGCGCTTGCCTGAACATGTGACCAACGCCATTGCTAATCACCATAACGCGCTGGCGATTTTTCAGGATGACTCCAATCGCAATGCACAGCTGAAAAATCTCCTGGCGGTGCTGAAAATGGCCGAGCATATTTGTGCGTCCCACAAAGTGCTCGGCAACGAGGATGAAGATCACGAATGGGATGCCATCGGGCACCTGATCCTCGACTATGTTGGTCTGTCGGACTACGACTTCGAAAACCTCAAAGAAAGCATTCGCGAACTCTCAGCGCGCTGATTACGCGTGCTGTTGTATCGCTTCGCGCATCACCGAGTTACCCATGCCTGAATTACCAGAAGTTGAAACCACCCGCCGGGGCATCGCGCCTCACCTCGAAGGCCAGCGGGTCAGCCGCGTCATCGTGCGTGATCGACGTCTGCGCTGGCCGATTCCCGAAGACCTCGATGTGCGCCTCTCTGGCCAGAAGATCGTTGTCGTTGAGCGACGCGCCAAGTACTTGCTGATCCAGGCTGAGGTCGGAACCTTGATCAGCCACTTGGGCATGTCAGGCAATTTGCGGCTGGTCGAGGCTGGTTTGCCCGCGCTCAAGCATGAACACGTGGATATCGAGCTAGAGTCCGGCCTGGCACTGCGTTATACCGATCCTCGCCGGTTTGGCGCGATGCTGTGGAGTCTGGATCCGCTTAACCATGAGCTGCTGGTTCGTCTTGGGCCGGAGCCACTGACTGACTTGTTCGATGGCTTGCGCCTGTTCGAGCGCTCGCGGGGTAAGTCCATCGCGGTGAAACCGTTCATCATGGACAACGCGGTCGTAGTTGGCGTCGGTAATATCTACGCCACTGAAGCGTTGTTTGCGGCCGGGATTGATCCGCGTCGTGAAGCCGGAACCGTCTCGCGTGCCCGGTACGTGAAGCTGGCGGTTGAGATCAAGCGCATTCTCGCCGCCGCCATCGAGCGTGGCGGTACGACCCTGCGTGATTTCATAGGTGGCGATGGTCAGCCCGGTTACTTCCAGCAAGAACTGTTCGCCTATGGCCGGGGTGAGCTGCCGTGCAAGGTCTGCGGTACCACCTTGCGGGAAATCAAACTGGGGCAGCGGGCGAGCGTGTATTGCCCCAAGTGTCAGAAGTGATGCGGGTAAATGCTCGGCAGGTGGGCGATTCGATGTTTGCCTGCAGGCGCTGATCCCGCCTTTTAGGACTGCCCGGGCGGTATTTCTTCCGAAGGATATTTAGCGAATGCCCCGATGTTCTCCCGGGCTAAAGCCGGTTCAGCGTGCAGGTATCAGCTGGATCGCGTCGCTCGTATCGCGGGCAAGCCCGGCTCCCACAAAGATGGGTAGCTTCAACATGCTGTTGTGTTTGCCCTACTTGCTTAACCGACATCCCTGTTTATAGTTAACCAACCCCAACCCGCTGTACGTGAAGGACCATGCCATGAAGCCGTTTCGACTGATCGCCGCCAGCCTGGCTTTGATTTTTGGTTTGCAGGTGATGCCAGCAATGGCTAATGAAACTGTGAATCAAGGCAGTGGTGATCCGGTTTACAGCATCCAGAATCCCCCGGCCTACGCCATGATTGGCGACTTGCTGGTTGCGCGGCCGTTGCTGATCGCCGCCACTATTGTGGGTGCAGGCCTGTTTGTTATTGCACTGCCGTTTACCGCAATGGGCGGTGGTATTGGTCGTACGGGCAAGGCGTTGGTGGTCGACCCCGGTAAAGCCGCTTTTGTGCGCTGCCTGGGTTGCACCGGCGATGGCTACAACAAGCAGGAATAACCTCTGCGTACTGAGCCCATTCAGGGCGCAGTTTGCATGACCTTCGGATCGAACGTTTCTGACACGCCAAGGCCTCTCGGGTCGCTGGCGGCTTCAACGTGTTTGCCTGCTTTATCCCACCGCAGCACTTGTTGATTCCCATAGCCGCGCGGGACTTCTTTGAACTGATAACCGCGAGATCGCAGCGCGTTCATTTCTTCCAGAGTGAATGCATCTGCCTCGTGCTCAACGACATCCGGCAAATACTGATGGTGATAGCGCGGCACTGCTGGCCAGTTCGCAATGGGCTGACCGTCCAGGTATTGCAGCATCGAGAGCAGCACCATGCTTGGGATGCGGCTACCGCCCGGCGTACCGAATGCGGTGAACTCATCAGGGCTTTCAAGGAAACTTGGGCTCATGCTCGACAGCGGCCGCTTGCCTGCAGCAATCGAGTTGGCCTTGCTGCCTGCCAAGCCATACGCATTGCTGCCTTGGGGATCGGCGGCGAAGTCGTCCATTTCGTCGTTCAGCACTACGCCGGTGCCCGGGACGGTGAAGGCCGCGCCGAACGGCAGGTTGACCGATAACGTCGCCGCAACCGCATTACCGTCACTGTCCAGAATGGCAAAGTGGGTTGTGTGTTCGCCTTCACGCCAGCGCGGTGCCGGCTCAAGGCTGGCGCTTGGCGTCGCGTCATTAGGCGCAATGCTCTGCGCCATTCGCACCAGATAGTGCCGGTCCAGCAGGCGGTCGAGAGGGTTGGCGACAAAGTCAGGATCGCCCAGCAAACCCCGGTCGCGATAAGCGCGCCGCAGCACCTCAAGCACGTAGTGGGCGCGTTGGACCTTGTCCGACGCCTGCCATGGGAGTTGCTGGAGCATCATCAGGCTTTGAGCCAGCGCCACGCCGCCAGCAGAAGGAGGCGGCGCGCTGATCAGTTCTCGCTGGTCATCCAGGCGAAAGCGCAACGGGGTGCGGGTCGCGATCCGATACTGGTCCAGATCCTCTGGTTTCCAGATGCCCCCGGCTGCCCTTACTCCGTGGACCATTGATTGAGCGGTGAGCCCCGCATAGAAACCGTCGCGGCCGCTGTCAGCCAGTCGATTGAGCGTCACGGCCAGCTCCGGCTGCCGGATGATCGTGCCCGCCGCTGGAACGTCACCGTCACGCAGGAAGAGACGTGCGCTTTCAGGGTCCTTTCGTAGGGCCGTCAGGCGAGCAGTGGCGCGTTGCTGATAAATCCTGTCGACCGGGAAGCCTTGATAGGCCAGGCGAATGGCTGGCGCCATGGAAATCTTCAGCGACAGCTTGCCGTAGCGCTCAGCCAGTTCGACCAGGGCAGCAGGTAAACCCGGAATGGCGGCTGCAAGCGGGCCGTTCAGAGACAGAACAGGTACTACTTTGCCGTCACGGCGATAGAGATCATAAGTTGCGTTGAGCGGGGCTTTTTCCCGGGCATCCAGAAATACATAGCCTGTCTTCGGTCCGCTTTGGCGTAACAGGAAGAAACCGCCGCCGCCCAATCCTGAGCCGTAGGGTTCCACCACAGCCAGTGCAGCGCTGACGGCCACGGCCGCATCAAAAGCGTTTCCGCCCGCCACCATGATTTCCCGACCAGCGGCAGTCGCTTGCGGGTGCGGGCTGGCAATAGCAGACCGCTCCGGACGCGAAGACAGTGTTTCAGCTGCGATGGATAGCTGCGCGGACAACGCGCAGAGCAGCAACAGAATGCTGGATAGACAGTGGTGCTGACGGTGTTCTGGGATCATGCCGGGCTCGCTTTGGTCGGCAGGCATAAGCCTGTCAGCGATGCCGAAGGATCAAGCCTTGCCGGTAATGATCAGGTATTTGCTCATCAACTCGTCTTTGCTTTCGACGCGGTTTTCATCCAGCGGGATGCAATCCACAGGGCAGACTTGCTGACATTGCGGCTCATCGTAGTGGCCAACGCATTCGGTGCACAGGCTCGGGTTGATCACGTAGATCTCCTCGCCTTGAGAAATCGCCTCGTTCGGGCACTCGGGTTCGCAGACGTCGCAATTGATGCAATCGTCAGTGATGATCAGGGACATGAAACACTCCTGCCGCGGTCGATGCCGGGGCATATGAAATCCAATGCGGCGAATTGTGCCGCATTAGTCGTTTCGATGCACCCGGGCGTTACCGAAAAGCTCAGCGTTTGAAGCGTTCGGTCAGCGCCTCAGCGACGGCTGGATGCACGAACTTGGTGATATCGCCGCCTAATGCCGCGATTTCGCGAACCAGCGTAGAGGAAATGAACGAGTACCGTTCGGATGGAGTGAGGAACAGACTTTCGACGTCCGGTGCCAGTTGGCGGTTCATGTTGGCCAGTTGGAACTCGTATTCGAAATCGGAGACGGCGCGTAGACCACGCAGAAACACATTCGCGTTCTGTTCCTTGGCAAAGTGCGCCAGCAGCGTCGAAAAACCTACCACTTCGACGTTTGGCAGGTGTTTGGTGACCTCCCGGGCCAGCTCCACACGCTGTTCCAGGGGGAAAAGCGGATTTTTCTTGGGGCTGGCGGCAACGGCAATGATCACATGATCGAACAAGCGCGATGCGCGCTCGACCAGATCGCCGTGTCCCTTGGTAATAGGGTCGAAGGTGCCTGGATACAACACTCGGTTCATCGCGTCGTCCTGGTCGGAGTCCTTTGGGGAGTCGGATGGTAGCGCAGCATTCCCGGTGGGCCAAGTCGGCGTGCCGAAGGTAAAGGTCGTATTGTCATCAAACGCCATGCAACTATCTGAATTTAAATGCGTTATCTGTAGGAGCTTACGAGCACCGCGAGGCCGCTATGGCGGTGTATCAGGCAGACCGCCATCGCTGGCCTCGTAACCTCGGTGAGCTCCTACAGTTCATTGCTTTGTTGCGTTCAGCAGGCGGTTACCCAGCGCAGTCGCCAACTTGGCTGTCAGCCCGTAAACCGACAATTGCGGATTTGCACCGATGCTGGTCGGGAACAGCGAGCCGTCATGAATCGACAGATTCTGCAGGTGATGATGACGACCCAGGCTATCGCATACCGCTTGTCGGGGATCTTCGCCCATCGCGCAACCGCCCATCACATGAGCGCTGCCAAGCCGGGTGCGAAAAATTTCCAGGCCCAGGCTGTCGATCATCATTCGCGCTTCGGCAAAGTTTTTGGCATGGCGGGCGTCCGCGTGCATCGGCATGACTGAGCGCGCGCCACCGGCAAACTGGATCTCGGCCATGCTGTGCCACGCGCGGCGGATACCGTCCCAGGTGTAGGGTGAAATCGGGTAGTCCAGCACCGGGCTTCCATCACCCCGCAACTGCACCGCGCCTCCCACGCTGTCCGGGTGAAAGCCGTCGCGCATGAGAGCCAGCATCATGTGAGTGTGAGGCAATTGCGCCATGCGCTCGGCGTTCTGTTGACCGAAGTCGCCGAGCAAAGTGCTGGCCAGCGCCGGATGCAGTGGTGACACTTCGAGCTTGTAGGACATACGGCCTGCGATGCCATCTGCCCACTGGAAGTGATCTGAATAAATGGACTGCGGTGCGCCGTAGAACGGATTGATGACTTTATCGAACAGCCCTGCGGAGAAGCTCGCCAAGTGCAGAAATGTACGTTTGCCTGCGCGCTCATGCGGATCGGGCACTTTGGAGCGCATCAGCAGCGCGGGGCTGTTGATGCCTCCGCCCGCCAGAACAAAATGTCGGGCTTTGACGTGGATCGTTCGGCCATTCGGCGAGACACAGCGTTCATCCATGCCCAGGCAAACCAGTCCGGTGATCTTGTCTCCCTGAAGCAATAACCGATCGGCACGCGCCAGATAAAGCAGCTCGCCGCCTTTATCCAGTGTTGCCGGAATGGTTGTCACCAGCATCGATTGCTTGGCGTTACTTGGGCAGCCCATGCCGCAGTAGCCCAGATTCCAGCAGCCCAGCACATTGCGCGGTATTACATGCCAGCTATAGCCCAGTTGCTCACAGCCTATACGGATGACGTCGTTGTTGGCATTGGGCGGCATGATCCAGGGCGCGACACTGAGGCGTTGTTCCATTTTTTCGAACCATGGAGCCATCTGCCCTGCATCGTGATCTTTGACTGCGTGTTCACTGGCCCAGTGCTCCAGCGTGGCCGGTGGTGTCCGGAAGCTTGAGGTCCAGTTGATCAACGTCGTGCCGCCCACTGCGCGGCCCTGCAAAATAGTGATCGCGCCATCCTTGCTCATGCGCCCGATGCCTTCCTGATACAGCGTTGAGTAAGCCTGGTCTTCGAGCATCTTGAAGTCGCTGCTGGTTTTGAGTGGGCCCTCCTCGATCAGCAACACTTTGAGGCCCATCCCGCTGAGGATTTCAGCCGTGGTCCCGCCACCCGCACCGCTGCCGATAATCGCGACGTCGGCCTCCAGCGTCAGGTCCTTGTCCAGGCGAGACCCGTCGTAGGTTTGCCAGCCACGGGCCAGGCCTTCGCGGAATGGATCAGGTACAGGCATACAACCTCGATTTTTGTTGTTGTTCGGGTGTGGTTGTTTCAGATCCTGGGTGGTCCGGCGTAACCGCAATGCGCCCAGGATTCGGGGTGGCTGTACCACGCCATCAAAGTGAGTTGCAGCAGTGCGGCATGTCCTTGGCGCAGGAGGTCCAGCGAGCTGTTTTGCCAACGATCAAGGAACTGCTGAATCTGCATGTTGCTGGCCTTTTCCCAAGCCGACCACACGCCGGTCAGCGGTCCGCGGGTGAAAGGCAGGGTCAGCACATCGAGCAGTTGCTGGGTCAACTGGAGCATCGCAGGCGACAGGTGATTCAGACCTTTGTCGATGCAGTGCAGGGTGTCATCGGTGGCCTGCGGCAGTAGAACGGGTTGCACACTGCCATTGATCAGCACCGGGATCAGTGCTCTTAGGAACGGAAGATCGCTTGTGCGCAGGACCATAAAACCGTTAGCCGGTGCTGTCGCAGAACAGCCACTCAAGCTTGCCGTCAGGCCGACAGTGGACAGAAACGCAGAGGCGCCCAGGCTGACTTGCAGGAAATTTCGACGGCTCAGGTTGGGCTGGGTGTTCATGAGTGAACCGTTATTGAATTGAAATGATCCCTGTAGGAGCTGCCGGAGGCTGCGAAAGCATTCGTTCTTACATACCGCGATCGCAGCCTTCGGCAGCTCCTACAGATAGGTTAGTCATCACCGGATAAACAGCTTGTAGACCAGCCGCTGAATCGCCTTGCCATAAGGAGGATAGATCAGCCGTGCAGCGTTGAAGCGCTGTTTGATCAGCACGGCCTTGGCCTTGCTGAACGTCATGAAACCCTCATGGCCATGGTAGTGACCCATGCCGGAAGGGCCGACACCGCCGAATGGCAAGTCATCCTGCGCTACATGCAGCAGGGTATCGTTCAGGCACACACCGCCGGAGTGTGTCTGCTCCAGCACGCGCTGCTGTTCGGCTTTGTCGTAGCCGAAGTAATACAAGGCCAGCGGGCGAGGGCGCTGGTTTATGTAGCTGAACGCCTGGTCCATTCGTGAGTAGGGCACGATGGGCAGCAGCGGGCCGAAAATCTCGTCCTGCATCACCAGCATGTCGTCACTGACGTTAAGCAACAGGCTGAACGGCATGCGTCGATCCTGACCAGCCTCGTAAAGGGGAATAACCTTCGCGCCTTTGTCAGCCGCATCGGCCAGATAGTGGTTGAGGCGCGCGAACTGGCGTTGATTGATGATTGCCGTGTAATCAGGGTTGTCCGTCAGTGTGGGATAGAACCCGAGAACCGCAGCCTTGTAAGCGTCAACGAATGCCTCGACGCGATCTTCCGGTACCAATACGTAGTCAGGCGCGACGCAGGTTTGCCCGGCATTGAGCGTCTTACCGAAGGCGATGCGCTCGGCAGCGTCCTTGAGTGGCACGTCATGGGACACGATGGCCGGGGACTTGCCACCAAGCTCCAGCGTGACCGGCGTGAGATTTTCCGCGGCAGCGCGCATCACATGCTTGCCAACGCTGGTGGCGCCGGTGAACAGCAGATGATCGAACGGCAATGTTGAGAATGCGATGCCAACGTCCGCTTCGCCCAACACCACAGCCACCAAGTCCTCCGGGAACACACGAGCGAACAGATGCTTGAGCAGTTCGCCGGTAGTGGGCGTTGATTCGCTAAGTTTGAGCATCACCCGATTGCCCGCTGCCAACGCTCCAATCATTGGGCCGATGGCCAGAAACAACGGGTAGTTCCAGGGCACGATAACGCCGACTACCCCCAGAGGTTGATACACCACCTTGGCCGATGCTGGCTGAAAGGCGATGCCTACCTTGCGTCGCGAAGGCTTCATCCACTTTTTCAGGTTTTTACGGGCGTCTTTTATGCCGAACAGGCTGGGCATCAGTTCGGCCAGCAACGTCTCATCAGCGCTGCGATGGCTGAAGTCACTGCTGATTGCTTCGATCAACGCCTGCTGCTCGGCACAGAGCAAATCATGCAGGCTGGCGAGCCATTGCAGTCTCTGGCCAGCAGATGGCATCGGATTGGCGGCGAAGGCTTTGCGTTGCTCAGCAAACACCCGCTCAAGTTCGTTGGACGGTTGTGAGCGGTCCGTTAACCAGGCGAGTTCGGCAGGCATGTGGGCAATTCCTTTTTTAGTTATTCACTGGTTTTAGAGTTGTTGCTCTAGAAAGTCAAATGCCGTGTTGGTTTCTGTGTTTTCTGAGGTTCTATGCTTTCAGTTAGCAGTGGCTCAGCTATGGACGAACTCAATAAGCAAAGCGTAATTCCCGGCATCCGCGTCGCGCAGAGACTGGATGTATCGACTTCGAACCTCGCTGGCCGAGACAAGGTTTTTGCTCCCCCAAGAGAACTCCGGACGGCCGCACTGCCTCACAAGCGCGTCAGTCATGTAGCGAGCGTGTCGGCCGTTTCCGTTAGGGAAGGGGTGTATCCAAACGAGTTCTCGATGGAAGCGGGCGGCTATCTCGTCCGGCGCAAAGCTCTCGTTCTCGATCCAATAGGTAACGTTCCCCAAAAGCTGGTTTAGCTGGATCGCTATCTGAATGGGCTCGCAGCCAATATTCTTTTCGGTTTTTCGGAACGTCCCTGCCCACATCCACGTATCGCCGAACATCTTTTTATGCAGGTTGCGGCAAAATTGTTCGTTCAGTACATCAAGCTTTTTTTGCCCGTTGAGCCATCGATTGGCTTTGAGCAGATTTTCAGCTTCCCATTCATCAAGCTCACCCTGAGTGATGATGTGTTTTGGCTTGAGTCCAGCTGCTTCGTCAGTATCCAGGGGCGTTTGCCCGGGTTTCAGGTTTGTCTCTAGCGCCACAGTCGGCTCCAGGCGCCCGCGAGCAATTCCAGGCGTCGCTCATTCACTTTGCGTTCGACGAATGCGTCAGAAGGACGTTGATCTTCAAGCGCCATGGTGTGTGAAACTCCCATGACTTCTTTACGCGCCAGCAGTTGCGCACGTTCCTCGACCATTTCGTGCAGTGGCTTTTTTGGCACGAGTGCATAGACCAACTCGCAATCCAGTCCATTTGCCAACTTTCGCAGTTGACCGAGCGTGATCCGGTCCTCGGCTTCTGATTTTTCGGATTTATGAAGCGTTGTTGGTGACACATCTACCCACGCAGCCTGACTGCGTACAGACCGGCCAAGCGATTCCCGGATTGACCGTAGCCAGCCGCCGGGCGGTACGGTTTTACCTTTTAAAGCAATGAATGGTTCCAACGCACGCTCTACCTGATTCAGACGCAGCTTGTTCAGTGACGAAGTGTCCATAGGATCTCCTTTTTGGCAGCCATCAGGCGCCTGTGTAGAAGTAACCGTAAGCCTGTAGGTGATGATTTTAGAAAAAATCGTAAGCCTGTAGGCGTACATATATATTTTTATGTTAGCCCATAGGTGTACAGGTTTGTAAATAATGTACGTCTATAGGCTTACATAATCATTTAGTTTGTATGCCTGTAGGCGTACATTGTCGTTTGCGAGTTAAAGCCAGCACTTCACAACCCGGCTACATTTGTCACCCCGGAAGCGGTATCTTTGCCGGTCTAGCGCAGCGGTCCGGAAACACTCATGTCGAAACCATCAGATGGCGTTCCTGCGGGATCTACCATCGCATCCTTGCCCAAAGGCGCGAGCCTGACTCTGATTGATGTTGCCAAGGTGGCGGGCGTTTCGCCGATGACGGTTTCCCGGGCATTGCACCGGCCTGAGCTGGTCAGCGAGAAGACTCGCGACAAGGTGCGCGAGGCTGTGCGCGCGACCGGCTATGTTTCGAACATGTTGGCCGGTGGGCTGGCCAGCAATAAAAGCCGCCTGGTGGCGATCTTCCTGCCGACAATTGCCAACTCGATCTTTGCCGACACGGTTCAGGCGCTGATGGACTCCCTGACCAAAGCGGGCTATCAGACGATGATGGGGCTGACCGGTTATTCCGCCGAGCAGGAAGAGAGGTTGCTTGAGGCGGTACTGGGTCGGCGGCCTGACGGCATTGTGTTAACCGGTACCCTGCATACTGAAGCTAGCCGGATACGGCTGGCTCAGGCTGGCATTCCTGTCGTGGAAGCATGGGATTTGAGTGAAGCGCCTATCGACATGCTGGTGGGCTTTTCCCATGAGACGGTGGGCGAGGCCGTGGCACGGCATCTGCTGGAGAAAAATTATCGGCGTTTCTCGGTAGTCACCATCAGCGACCCCCGCGGTATGCGTCGCTGCAAAAGCCTGTTGGCCGAGCTGGAACGCCATGGCGTTCGTGATGTGCCGGTGGAAGTGCTTGCGCCGCCAGCCACGCTTGAAATCGGCCGGGAAGGTTTGCGTCGCCTGATCGACCAGCAAGAGCGCCCCGAAATTGTTATCTGTAGTTCGGACACCATTGCGCAAGGTGTGCTGGCTGAAGCGGCCAGCCGGGGTTTGCGTGTACCCGAAGACCTGGCGGTGATGGGCTTCGGTGATTTGAGCAGCGCCGCACAGGTTTATCCAGCATTGTCCACGGTCAACGTCGATGGTTTGCGTATCGGCCAACTCGCCGCTCAGGCCCTGCTGGAGCGCTTCGGCTATCCCGCTGGTGCAGAAAATCCCTTGCGCATCGATACCGGTTTCACCCTCATCGACCGCGCCACCACCTGAAGTCACTGGCACCTGAAATGATGAATGGCGCTATTGAATGATTGCGCAATCATAGTAGTATCGGCTCAGTTCTCCCGCCGCATCAGGACGTGGAGATTTTTTTGAAGTCTGAATGATTGCGCAATCATCACTCTCTGCATTTGCTCGTGCCTAACCACGAAGCTCTGGTGCGAGCCGAACTCAGGAAGCCCCTATGCAAACCCAACAAGAAAACATCAAGTCCTCCGATCACGACCAGATTGCCTGGGTTAAAGTCTCATCGGTATTCCTGCCGCTGGCCAATCCGATCAGCGATGCCAAGGTACTGACCGGGCGGCAGAAGCCGATGACCGAGATCGCCATGCTGTTCGTGGAAATCGAAACCGTTGATGGCCACAGCGGGCTAGGTTTCAGTTACTCCAAGCGCGCCGGTGGGCCCGGGCAGTTTGCGCACGCTCAGGAAATTGCTCCGGCGCTCATCGGCGAGAACCCCAGCGACATCGCCAAGCTGTGGACCAAACTCTGCTGGGCGGGTGCATCGGTGGGCCGCAGCGGCATGTCGACTCAAGCCATTGGGGCCTTCGATGTGGCGCTTTGGGATTTGAAGGCCAAGCGCGCCAACTTGTCCCTGGCACGCTTGCTCGGCGCGCAACGTGATTCTGTACGTTGCTACAACACCTCCGGCGGCTTCTTGCATACGCCGCTGGATCAGTTGATGAAAAACACCGATCTGTCCCGGGAAAAGGGCATTGGCGGTATCAAGCTGAAGGTCGGTCAGCCTGACTGGGCTGTGGATATCGAGCGCGTCAGCACCATCCGCAAGCACCTTGGGGATAACTTCCCGTTGATGGTCGACGCCAACCAGCAGTGGGATCGACCGACGGCCCAGCGCATGTGCCGCAAGTTCGAAGAGTACAACCTGATCTGGATCGAAGAGCCGCTCGATTGTTACGACGCGGAAGGCCATGCCGCACTGGCTCAGCAATTCGACACCCCAATCGCCACAGGCGAAATGCTGACCAGCGTGGCCGAGCATGCCGAGTTTATAAAACTGCGCGGCGCTGACTTCCTCATGCCGGATGCGCCCCGGGTGGGCGGCATTACGCCTTATCTGAAAGTGGCGGCCATGGCGGAGCATGCAGGGTTGATGCTGGCCCCGCACTTTGCCATGGAGCTGCACGTGCATCTGGCGGCGGCTTACCCGACTGAACCCTGGGTTGAGCATTTCGAGTGGCTGGAGCCGTTGTTCAATGAGCGTCTGGAAACCCGCGATGGCCGTATGCTGGTGCCGACCCGACCAGGCTTGGGTCTGACGCTGAGCGAGCAGGTCAAGCCCTGGACCGCGCAGCAAGTGGAAATCGGCAAGCGCCCTTGAGGGAAAGTGATGTCCGGGCGGTTGATGCCCGGATATCACGCTTGCGTTAAGATCGCTCGATACCAATAACACTCGAGCGATCAAGTTGAGCATGACCCCGCGTATCAAAACCCGTGAACGGATCGTGCAGAACAGTCTGGAACTGTTCAATCAGCAGGGCGAGCGCAGTGTAAGCACCAACCACATTGCCGCTCATCTGGAGATGTCTCCCGGCAATCTCTATTACCATTTCCCCAATAAGCAGGCGATCATCGCCGAACTCTTCAGTGAATACGAAGCGCTGGTGAACACCTTCCTGCGCCCGCCCAAGGGCCGTCTGCCCAGTGTCGAAGACAAGCGGTATTACCTGCTGGAAATTCTCGATGGCATGTGGCGTTATCGTTTTCTGCATCGAGACCTGGAGCATCTACTGGATGCCGATCCTGATCTGGCCGCCCGCTACAGACGTTTTTCCCAGCATTGTCTTATTCAGGCCATGGCCATTTACGGTGGATTCGTGGAGGCTGGCATCCTGCACATGAACAAGGTGCAGATAGAGTCGCTGACGCTCAACACCTGGATCATCCTCACGTCCTGGGTGCGCTTCCTCTGTACTACACGGGAAAACAGCACCCATTTGAGTGAAGATGCGATTCGCCGTGGCGTTTATCAGGTACTGATGCTTGAGTCAGGTTATGTAACCCCGCAGGCGCAACAGGAAGTGAACGCGCTGTGCGAAGAATTTTATGTACCGTTGCATCAAGCGCTGGCGGATGGGGTCTGAACGTCGTCAGCCGGAACGAATTGCAGCAATGCTGAATATTCAAAATTGTCCACAGGAGCCTGTCATGCCCATCGCGCAACTGATCAGCCCGCAGCAACTGGCCGCTCGCCAGCAGCAGCCTGGGCTGGTGATTCTCGATTGTCGTTTTGCTCTCGAAGATACTTCCTACGGCCAGCGCAGTTATGCCGACGGGCATATCGATGGCTCGTCGTTCGCCGACCTGGAGCGGGATCTCAGCGGCCCGGTCAGCAAGGGTAAAACCGGCCGCCATCCGCTGCCTGATCCACAGAAACTGGTTGAACGCTTGCAGTATTGGGGCGTCAACGCCGACAGCGATGTTGTGCTTTATGACGATGGTTCGGGTGCCTACGCCGCCCGGGCCTGGTGGTTGCTGGCCTGGTTGGGCAAACGGGACGGCGTTTTCATTCTCGATGGAGGCCTCAAAGCCTGGCATGCTGCGGGTTTGCCGTTAAGCCTTGATCCTCCAGGCAAAGAGCCGGGAGATTTCAAGGGCCAGCCGGATGACTCGCTGGTGTTGAGCGCCGATCAATTGCAGAAGCGTCTCAAAAAACCAGAACTGACCCTGATTGATGCCCGCGCCGACGCTCGTTTTCGCGGAGAAGTGGAGCCTATCGATCCGGTCGCGGGGCATATCCCGGGTGCGCAATGTGCAGCGTTCAACGAAAACCTTGGCCCTGATGGACGCTTTTTACCACCTGAGCAACTCAAGCAGCGGTTTGCCGAAAAGCTTCAGGGGCGCCCGCCTGAGAATCTGGTTGCTTATTGCGGGTCTGGCGTGACGGCGTGTCACAACCTGTTTGCGTTGTGTCTCGCGGGGTATCCGTTGGGTGGGCTGTATGCGGGCTCGTGGAGTGAGTGGATTACCGATCCGGCCCGTGAGGTTGCTACGGGGGCGTGAACGAAATAAAGATGAGCTGCCGCGGTGTCCATGGCACCTTGCTGTATCGCGGCAAAACATTTGACCTGTAGGAGCTGCCGAAGGCTGCGATAGCGGTGCATCAGAATGAATGCCTCGCAGCCTTCGGCAGCTCCTACAGGGGATGTGTTTGCTAAACGAATGTCCCATGCGCGTTCGTCAGCCACAACGGAATCCGTCTTTCGAGGTAATAGCCGGGATTCTTCAGCGATCCGTCGACAAATCCCACATGCCCGCCTTTTTCCTGCAGCTCGAACTCGGTGCTGGCAGACAATTCTGTGGGGTCCGGCAAGCTGTGCTTGAACACGAAAGGATCATCTGCTGCCTGGATGATCAGCGTCGGGGTGCGGATTTCTCCCAGGTAATAGCGGCTGGACGCGCGACGGTAGTAGTCCTTGGCGTCGGCAAAGCCATGCAGTGGCGCGGTTACCCGGCCATCGAAATCCCAGAAGGTGCGCATGTTCTCCAGCGAGCCCAGTGCTGATAGCTCGGCAAGCCCTTCGCTGATGCCCTCGTCCTTGAAGTGGCGCTGTTTGTCCTTCACGTAGGTGACCATCTCGCGCATGAAATGCCGCTGATAGACCTTTGAAAAGCCCATGCCGATGCGGTCGGCGCATTCATCCAGCCGGAAAGGCACAGACACGGCCACTGCGCCCTGCAGGGCACTGTTCACCCCTGACTCACCCAGATATTTGAGGAGTACGTTGCCACCCAGCGAATAACCGACTGCGTAAAGCGGCGCCAGTGGGCGTTTGGCGCGTAGGTGAGCGATGACCGAGGCCAGATCTTCGCTGGCGCCAGAGTGATAGCTGCGCGACAGCAAGTTTGGCTCGCCGGAGCAGCCTCGCCAGTTGAGCGCGACGCTGGCCCATCCCTCTTGAACGATCGCCTGTTGCAGGCCAACCACATAAGGCGAGTTCGATGAGCCGGTCAGTCCATGCAGGACCAGCACCAGAGGAGTATTCAACTCGTGCGGGCCAAACCAGTCCAGATCAAGGAAGTCTCCGTCGGCCAGCCAGATGCGTTCGCGTTGGCGCTCGATTAGCGTCTTTTTCCGCCACAGCGGACCCCACAAGGTCTGCAAATGAGGATTGCCCAGGCCCGAAGCCGGAATGAAGCAGTTGGCGAAGGAGGATTTAGCAGGGCGTGTAAACACGGTTGTCCTCTCTCGGCAGATTGCGTATCGATGTACGTTGCCACAAGTGATGCGGGCCGCGAGAGCGTTTTTTGCTCAGCGGTAAAGGCGGGGGATAGGTGGCGTCCAAATGTCTCCTGTAGGAGCTGCCGAAGGCTGCGAAGGCGATCTTCAGGTCGACCGCTTCGCAGCCTTCGGCAGCTCCTACAGGAGTTCTGATGTCAGCCTTTGGTTAACCGCGCTGCCATAGAGCGTAATAAACCTGCCCGGCTTTCTTCTCCCGGTGTAGACGCCAGTTGCCTGGCAAACCGGTGGTCGATGGCGGGGTTTCGCTTTCGGTGTAGATCCACGCGTTTTCTGCCAGCCAGCCGTGTGACTCCAGTAGTGCACAGGCCGATGCCAGCAGGTTCTGGTGGAACGGCGGGTCGAGAAACACCACGTCGAAGGGCTCGGCAGCCTGGTTTTCCAGATGGCGCAACGAGTCGGTTTGCGAGACCTGACCCGTGGTGCAGTTCAACATGCTCAGGTTCTGGCGCAGGCTGGCGATCGCTGCTGAGCTGTTGTCCAGCGCCAGGCCCTTGCTCGCACCCCGCGACAGCGCTTCGAAAAACAACGCACCGCTGCCGGTGAAAACATCCAGTACCTTGGCACCGGCAATGTCCATTGCCAGCCAGTTGAACAGCGTTTCACGAACGCGATCGGGTGTCGGGCGCAGGCCCGGGGCGTCAGGGAACGTCAGTTTGCGACTGCCCCATTCGCCACCAATGATGCGCAGTTGGCCCAGGCCGTTATGGCCCTTCGGGCGTGGATTGGCCATTAATGCTCCGGGACCCCAAGAGGGCGTTCAGCAGGTTTGTCGGTGGGCGGCGGCAACGGCTTTTGCGCTACGGTCGGCCCGGCGGTGACGATGACCATCTTGTCAGCGCTCAAGTGCTTGTTCATCACCTCTTTGACTTGCTCGACGGTCACATCCTGCGACTGGGTCATGAAGTCTTCGAGGAACGTCAGCGGCAAATCATAGAAGCCGATGGCACCCAGCTGCGCGACGATGGACGAGTTGCTGGCCGCGGTCAGTGGGAAGCTGCCAGCCAGTTCACGCTTGGCGTCGTCCAGTTCCTTCTGGGTCGGGCCATTAGCGAGGAAATCGCGGACGATGTCCTGCACCAGCTTCAAGGTGTTCTCGCTCAGTTCGGCGCGGGTCTGCAGGCCAATCATGAACGGCCCTTGGGTTTGCATCGGGGTGAAGCCCGACGAAACGCCATAAGTGAGGCCGCGCTTTTCACGGACTTCAGTCATCAGTCGGCTGCCGAATCCGCCACCGCCGAGTACCGAGTTACCCAATGACAGTGCTGCGTAATCCGGGTCGTTACGCTTGATGCCCAGTTGCGCGAGCATCAGGTGCGTCTGCTTGGAGGGAAACTCAATGTGAGTTTCGCCCGCTTTGGGTTCAGCAGGCGTTGGCAGTTTGGCCAGCGCCGGGCCTTTAGGCAGCGATGAGGAAACTTGCGCTGCAATTGCCTGGGCTTCGTCCCGGGACAAATCACCCACCAGCGCAATCACCGCGTTACCGGCCGCATAAGCCTTGGCATGAAATGCCTTGAGCTGAGCCTGGGTGATTGGCTTGATGGTTTCAGCCGTACCTTCGCTCGGATGGCCGTAAGGGTGATTGCCGTACAGGCGCTTGAACAGTTCCTGGCTGGCCAGCGAACCGGGGTTCTGCTTCTTGTACTCGAAACTGGCCAGCAGCTGGTTCTTGATGCGGGTCAGCGAGTCGGCAGGGAAAGTGGGTTTGCCGACTACTTCGGAGAACAGCTTCAGCGCAGGCTCGCGTTTGTCCGTTGCGCTCAGGCTGCGGATCGAGGCCACTGCCATGTCGCGATAGGCGCCGTTGCTAAAATCCGCGCCGAGGCCTTCGAAACCCTGAGCGATAGCAGTGACGTCCTTACCTTTCACGCCTTCGTTGAGCATGGCATTGGTCAGCACGGCGACGCCCGGCAGGTTCTGATCCTGACTGCTGCCAGCGGCGAAGGTCAGACGCATGTCGAACATCGGCAGCTCGTGAGCTTCGACAAACAGTACCTTGGCGCCTTCGGCGGTTTGCCAGGTCTGAATGTTCAGCGCGCGACGCGCTGGAGCCTTGCCATCGAGTTCTTTCAAAGACTCCAGAGCAGGTCGGGCAGGCGCGGCGTTGCTGACTGCTTCTTCAGCCAGCGTCGATTGTGTAGCGAAAACACTGAGGCTGGTGGTCAACAGCAGGCCAAACAGCATCTTACGTGGGCCGTTGCGCTCACTCATTTTGCTTTCTCCTCAGGCAGAACGTGTGCAACGCTGAGGCGCTCACGGGTGAAGTAAGTGCTGGCGGCTTTCTGGATGTCTGCCGGGGTCACGCTTTGCAGCGCGGCCAGTTCTTCGTCGATCAACTTCCACGACAGGCCGACGGTTTCCAGCTCCCCGATAGTGCTGGCCTGGCTGGTAATCGAGTCACGCTCGTAAACCAGACTGGCGATCACTTGAGCACGTACTCGTTCGAGTTCTTCGTTGGTCGGCGGCTTGGTCTTCAGTTCGTTGAGCAAACGCCAGATACCGGCTTCAACGTCAGCGAGGGTTTTCTTCTTCTGGGTGTTGGGCGTGGCGCTGATCATGAACAAGCTGTCACCGCGGGCGAAAGCGTCGTAATTCGAGCCTGCTCCGGAGACCAGTTCCTCGCCGCGCTCAAGGCGCGTCGGGATACGTGCGCTATAGCCGCCATCCAGCAAGGCCGCGATCAGGCGCAGCGCGTTGACCGAGCGCGGGTCTTCGGCGGTGGCCAGACTTGGCACGTTAAAGCCGTACATCAAACTCGGCAATTGAGTCTGTACGTGCAGGGTAATGCGACGCTCACCAGGCTCTGCAAGCTCCAGCGGCTTTTTCGAAGGCGGTACATCGCGGCGCGCAATCGGACCGAAGAAGCGCTCAGCCAGCGCTTTGACTTCATCCGGTTTGACGTCCCCTACCACCACCAGTGTGGCGTTGTTCGGCACATACCAGGATTGATACCAATGACGCAGCTCTTCGACCTTCATGCGGTCCAGGTCTGCCATCCAGCCAATGGTCGGCGTGTGATAGCCGCTGGCCGGGTAAGCCATGGCCTTGAAGCGTTCGAAGGCTTTCGACGTTGGCTTGTCGTCGGTGCGCAGACGGCGTTCTTCCTTGATCACTTCGATTTCGCGGCTGAACTCGTCGGCGGGCAGTGTGAGGCTGGCCATGCGGTCAGCTTCCAGTTCGAAAGCCACCGCCAGACGATCACGGGCCAGCACCTGGTAGTAAGCGGTGTAGTCGTCGCTCGTGAACGCGTTCTCTTCGGCACCCAGATCCCGCAGGATCAGCGAGGCTTCGCCCGGCCCGGTTTTCGAGCTGCCTTTGAACATCATGTGTTCAAGCGCATGGGACAAGCCGGTCTGGCCCGGGGTCTCGTAGCTGGAACCCACTTTGTACCAGACTTGCGACACTACAACCGGCGCGCGATGGTCTTCGCGGACGATGACCTTCAGGCCATTGGCGAGTGTGAATTCATGGGTAGGTTGCGGATCGGCGGCCATTGCGCCGAATGGCAGACAAATTGTGCCGAACAGCAGGCCTGCGGCACGGCGGGCTAGAGCATTCATTCGTAATTTGAACCTGTAAGACGGCCCGTTTGAACTTAGCGTCCACGGGCGCGGGGGTGTTAGGATAGCGGCCTGTTCTGCTGCCGACCATGACAAAGATTCAGGAATGCTCGGGTCGGATATCGGCAAAGGCCTCTGTAGGAGTGACCGGGGTGGCGTTCCACTTTGCTCGCGATCCAGTGCGCAGCGCTGGCAAAAGGGTTTGAATTCAAATCAGCCAGAAGGCTATTCCAGCCTTATCGCGAGCAAGCTCACTCCTACAGGAGACTGCGGATTATGCTCGGCCAGCAGATGAACAAGCAGACTGAAATGTAGTCTGTTTCGCATACCAGAATTTTTCAGAGGCGCCGCTCTGGCGCGTCGCTACCTTGAGATAGCCGTCCTCCATGTTTGGTTCCAACGACGACAAGAAGAACCCAGCCCCGGCTGGCGAGAAGAAAGGCCTGTTCGGTTGGCTGCGCAAGAAGCCGCAGGAAACTACGGTCGAACAACCACAAGACTTGGCCCCGGCAGCCCCGGAGCCGGTTGTTGAACCGACTCCGGAGGCCGCTGAGCTGCAGCAACCTGCTGCACTGGCGCCTGCGCCGGAAACTTTCAGTGCAGAGCCGACAGTCGAGCACGTTCAGCCGGGCGAACCCACGGCAGAGCCATGGCTGACCTTGCCGGTCGCCGAAGAGCCTGTCGCGCTGGTCAATGAGTACGAGCTGCACGTTACGCCGCCGATTGCGCCTGTTGCTGCTCCGGTTGAGCCAGAGCCAGAATTGCCTCGTATTGATGTGCCGATTGCCGAACCGGAATCGACCATCATTCCAGAGCCAGAGCCAGAGCCAGAGCCAGAGCCAGAGCCAGAGCCAGAGCCAGTTGCGGTAGAACCCGAGCCACAGCCTGAGCCGGTGGTTCCGCCTGTGGTTGCCGCCATGGCTCCTGCCGCTGCGGCAGCCGTTGCGCCGATCATCGAAGCTCCGGCGGCACCGGTTGCTGCCCAGCCTGAAGCCACCAAAGCGGGCTTCTTCGCACGTCTCAAACAAGGCTTGTCCAAAACCAGCGCCAGTATTGGCGAAGGCATGGCCAGTCTGTTTCTGGGCAAGAAAGTCATCGACGATGACTTGCTGGAAGAAATCGAAACCCGATTGCTGACCGCCGACGTTGGGGTCGAGGCAACAGGCGTGATCATTCAGAGCCTGACCCAGAAGGTCGCCCGTAAGCAGCTCACCGATGCTCAGGCGCTGTACACATCGTTGCAAGGCGAGCTGGCCGCAATGCTCAAGCCGGTTGAACAGCCGCTGATCATTGATGCTTCGCGCAAGCCGTTCGTGATTCTGGTCGTCGGCGTCAACGGCGCAGGCAAGACCACCACGATTGGCAAGCTGGCGAAGAAGCTGCAACTGGAAGGCAAGAAAGTCATGCTCGCTGCCGGTGATACCTTCCGTGCCGCTGCTGTCGAGCAATTGCAGGTCTGGGGCGAGCGCAACAAGATCCCGGTTATCGCTCAGCACACCGGTGCAGACTCCGCTTCGGTGATCTTCGACGCCGTACAGGCCGCCAAGGCGCGCGGTATCGACGTGTTGATTGCCGACACGGCCGGTCGTCTGCAAACCAAAGACAACCTGATGGAAGAGTTGAAGAAGGTGCGCCGCGTGATCGGCAAGCTGGACGCGGAGGCACCTCACGAAGTCCTGTTGGTGCTGGACGCCGGTACCGGGCAGAACGCGATCAGCCAGGCCAAGCATTTCCACCAGGCCGTGTCCCTGACCGGCCTGGCACTGACCAAGCTGGACGGTACGGCTAAAGGCGGCGTGATCTTTGCGCTCGCCAAACAGTTTGACCTGCCTATCCGCTATATCGGCGTGGGTGAGGGCATTGATGACCTGCGTACTTTTGAGGCCGAGCCGTTTGTTCAGGCCCTGTTTGCGGAGCGCGAGCGCACATGATTCGTTTCGAACAGGTCGGTAAACGCTATCCGAACGGACACGTCGGCTTGCATGAGCTGAGCTTTCGAGTGCGTCGTGGTGAGTTTCTGTTTGTGACCGGTCACTCCGGCGCGGGCAAAAGTACCTTGCTGCGTCTGCTGCTGGCCATGGAGCGCCCGACTTCCGGCAAGTTGCTCCTGGCAGGTCAGGATCTGGGCCAGATCAGCAATGCACAGATTCCATTCCTGCGTCGGCAGATCGGCGTGGTGTTCCAGAATCACCAGTTGCTGTTTGATCGCACGGTATTCAATAACGTCGCCCTGCCTCTGCAGATTCTGGGATTGTCCAAGCTGGAGGTCACCAAGCGTGTGGACTCCGCTCTGGAGCGCGTAGCGTTGTCGGACAAGGCCGAGCTGTACCCCGGCGACCTGTCTACCGGCCAGCAACAACGGGTGGGCATTGCTCGCGCCATTGTGCATCGCCCTGCTTTGCTACTCGCGGACGAACCCACCGGTAACCTCGATCCACGTCTCGCAGCGGAAATCATGGGTGTGTTTGAAGACATCAATCGCCTCGGCACCAGCGTGCTGATTGCCAGTCACGATCTGGCGCTGATTGCCCGTATGCGTCACCGCATGCTCACGCTGCAACGCGGTCGTCTGATCGGTGACGGGGAGGCTGGGGTATGAGTGCTACACGTTCCCCTAAGGTTTCCGAGCGCGTATCGCCGAAAGCCGCCGATCCTGCTCCGAAAAAGCCAAAAAACAGCCATGACGATGACGGTCCGGACTTCGGTACGCTGTTCAACGCCTGGCTGGAAGCGCACCGCTCCAGTTTGATCGACAGCTTGCGTCGTCTGGGCAAACAGCCCATCGGCAGTTTCTTCACCTGTCTGGTGATGGCGATTGCTTTGAGCCTGCCCATGGGCTTGTCGCTGCTGCTCAACAATGTCGAGCGGTTGGGCGGTTCATGGCAGCGTGCTGCGCAGATATCGATTTACCTGAAGCTGGATGCTACGGCCAGCCAGGGCGAAAAATTACGGAACGAAATTCGCCTGATGCCGGGTGTTGCCGAGGCGGAGTACATCAGCCGCGAACAGGCGCTGGCTGAATTTCAGCAGCAGTCCGGGCTGGGCGAGGCCTTGAAGGAATTGCCGGAGAACCCACTGCCGGGCGTCGTGCTGGTCACGCCGGACGAGGTGGACAAGCCTGCGCTGGAGGCCTTGCGTACTCAGTTGGCAGGTATGCCTAACGTCGAGCAGGCGCAACTGGATCTGGTCTGGGTTGAGCGTCTTGCCGCAATCCTCAAACTGGGTGATCGGTTTGTTTTTGGTCTGACTGTGCTATTGGTTGCCGCGCTGTTGCTGGTAATTGGTAACACCATACGTCTGCACATCGAGAACCGTCGTACCGAAATCGAGGTCATCAAATTGGTAGGTGGCACCGACAGTTATGTACGTCGTCCCTTCCTTTATATGGGCGCATTGTATGGCCTGGGTGCGGGTTTCCTGTCGTGGGGTGTGCTGGCATACGGCCTGAACTGGCTCAATGACGCGGTTATCGGGCTGGCCGGATTGTACGGAAGTGACTTTTCTCTGGCTGGCGTACCAGCGTCCGATGGTCTATCACTCTTGCTTGGAGCGGTGTTGTTAGGGTATATCGGTGCTTGGATTGCAGTAGCACGCCATTTGAGAGAGTTGGCGCCTCGGTAAATTTTTCTTCATGTATTGACTTTTTTATACAGGGAACTTGTTTAGCGGTTCCCGGGTCAATTTCAGCAGTGCTGAACTGCACGAGTCATGTGACGGAGGTAACATTTCGTATGACCACTTCTTTGCAACCTGCGTATGCCTTAGTCCCGGGTGCGAACCTGGAAGCCTATGTGCACACGGTGAACAGCATTCCTTTGCTGACCCCTGAGCAGGAGCGTGAACTGGCTGAGAGTCTCTATTATGAGCAGGATCTGGGGGCGGCTCGGCAGATGGTCCTCGCCCACCTGCGTTTTGTTGTGCACATCGCACGCAGTTATTCCGGTTATGGCCTGGCTCAGTCAGATCTGATCCAGGAAGGTAACGTTGGCCTGATGAAGGCCGTTAAACGCTTCAACCCGGAAATGGGTGTGCGTCTGGTTTCGTTCGCTGTTCACTGGATCAAGGCGGAAATTCACGAGTTCATCCTGCGCAACTGGCGCATTGTGAAAGTCGCGACCACCAAGGCCCAGCGCAAGCTGTTCTTCAACCTGCGCGGCCAGAAGAAACGTCTGGCGTGGCTGAACAATGAAGAAGTTCATCGTGTGGCTGAAAGCCTCGGCGTTGAGCCGCGTGAAGTGCGCGAGATGGAAAGTCGCCTGACAGGGCACGATATGGCGTTCGACCCGGCTGCTGAAGCCGACGACGACAGTGCGTTCCAGTCGCCAGCGAACTACCTGGAAGACCACCGTTATGATCCGGCACGTCAGCTGGAAGATTCCGACTGGACTGACAACTCCACCGCCAATCTGCATCAGGCGCTGGAGGTGCTGGACGACCGTAGCCGTGACATCCTCTATCAGCGCTGGCTGGCTGAAGAGAAGGCCACGCTGCACGATCTGGCGCAGAAGTACAACGTCTCCGCCGAGCGTATTCGTCAGCTTGAGAAGAGCGCGATGAACAAGCTCAAGTTGTCGATAGCCGCGTAATAACGGTTCAACGACAAACAAAAACGCCCTGACCGGGAAACCGGTCAGGGCGTTTTTGTTTGTTTTGATGCTGCCCCTGATCAAAACTGGAATGTAACTCCTGTAGGAGCTGCCTCGTTTTGATCAGGATGGGGTCACCTCCTCGGTAGGAGCGAATTTATTCGCGAACTGGCGCGAAGCGGCAGCCAAACCTGTGTCCCGGTGCGTGTACTGGCACGGGGTCGCCATATTTACGACTGCTACGCAGCCGTTCGCGAATGAATTCGCTCCTACCGGTTCGAGTCCGCCTGCTATAGCTTCCTGCTGCTATTCAAGCCGAGCAGATAATCATCCCCGCCCAGCTGCTGCA
Organism: Pseudomonas maioricensis; assembly: GCF_022790535.1. Taxonomy (GTDB): domain Bacteria; phylum Pseudomonadota; class Gammaproteobacteria; order Pseudomonadales; family Pseudomonadaceae; genus Aquipseudomonas; species Aquipseudomonas maioricensis. The sequence goes on along the minus strand of NZ_LOHG01000002.1, from coordinate 109,064 downwards.
TCTGGCGACGAATCCAGCTGGCGCGACCTGCAACATAACTGGTTGGACGGCTGGCGCTCCATTCGCGGGGGTTGGGCAGCACCGCTGCCAGATAGCTGGCCTGCTGCATGGAAAGCGCGCTGGCATTCACGCCGAAGTGATGCTGCGCAGCCGCCTGAGCGCCGAACACACCGTCATCCCACTCGACGCTGTTCAGGTACACCTCAAGGATTCGCTGCTTGGACCAGAGGATTTCAATCAGCCCGGTAAACCAGGCCTCAAGCCCTTTGCGCAGATAGCTGCGACCCGACCACAGGAACAGGTTCTTGGAGACTTGCTGACTCAGCGTGCTGGCACCGCGAATCGAGCCGCCCATCTCGTTGTGGGCAATGGCCGCCTGAATGGCTTCGACGTCAAAGCCCCAGTGCTCGGCGAATTTCTGATCTTCGCCCGCGATGACCGCGACCTTCAGGTCATTGGAAATCTTGTCCCATGGCTGCCAGGTGCGCTGTAGATCAATAGGCTTGCCGTCAGCCCATGATTCGATCTTGCGCTCGACCATCAACGCAGTACCCGGCGGCGGCACGAAACGGAAGATCAGGACCAGCAACACGCTACCCGCAGCAAACAGGAGCAGGGCTTTGATAAGACGACGTACTAATGAACGCAGCATAGAGATGGCTTGGCCGAACCCGTTGAGCGGGCCATTATACAGACCGTGCGCCTTTGGACGATTTTTGAACGGAGTTAGTTATGGTTCGTAGCTTTTTGATGTTGGCCGCGTTTTTTGGCTTTACCGGCGTCGCGCTGGGAGCGTTTGCTGCTCATGGCCTCAAGAACCGCCTGAGTCCTGAATATCTGGCGATTTTTCATACAGGCGTGCTTTATCAACTGATCCACGCATTGGCGATTCTGGGCGTGGCGGTGCTTGCAGCTCAGCTTCCGGGCAGGCTCATGACCTGGGCAGGGTTCTCGTTTGCGCTGGGAATTGTGCTGTTTTCGGGCAGTTTGTATCTGTTGACCCTGACCGGTATCAGCAAGCTGGGGATCATCACCCCGTTTGGCGGGCTGGCGTTTCTGGTGGGCTGGGCGTTGCTGGGCTTGACTGCGTGGCGGCTGGGTGGGGTTTGATTATTAGCACGGTTCTGTAGGAGCTGCCGAAGGCTGCGAAGGCATTTTTCCTGACGTTCCGCTATTCGCAGCCTTCGGCAGCTCCTACAGGTCCGGTGGTGGCTGCTCGCACATGGGCAGCCAAAGACGAATGGCGTGGCTTTACCTTGGTCATACCGGCTGATCGGGCTAGAATGCTCGCCCCCAAAAATGATGGCTGCTCCCGCGCATGCACATTCAGTTGAACGGTGAACCCTTTGAATTGCCTGACGGCGCGACCGTGCTGGCTCTGCTGACCCGCCTTGATCTTGTCGGGCGCCGCGTTGCAGTTGAGCTGAATCTGGACATCGTGCCACGCAGCCAGCATGAGTCCACGGCCCTGAGCGAAGGCGATCAGGTCGAAGTCGTCCACGCGATTGGCGGCGGCTAGGCTTCGACATTTTCTGATCCAACTGCAAGACCTCAACTTCCAAGAGGATTTCCAATGAGCAATGTTCGCAGCGACAAGCCGTTTATCCTGGCCGGTCGGACTTTCGAGTCACGCCTGCTGGTGGGTACCGGCAAGTACGTGGATATGGAGCAGACCCGTCTGGCCATTGAAGCGTCGGGTGCCGAGATCGTCACCGTCGCAGTACGCCGTACAAATCTGGGCCAGAACCCGGGTGAGCCGAACCTGCTGGATGTCCTGCCGCCGGATCGTTACACGATCCTGCCGAATACCGCCGGTTGCTTTGACGCGATTGAGGCCGTGCGCACATGCCGCCTGGCCCGTGAACTGCTCGACGGCAAGAATCTGGTCAAGCTGGAAGTCCTCGCGGATCAGAAAACCCTGTTCCCTAACGTGATCGAAACCCTCAAGGCCGCCGAAGTACTGGTCAAGGAAGGCTTCGACGTGATGGTTTACACCAGTGATGACCCGATCATTGCGCGCCAGTTGGCGGAAATCGGCTGCATCGCCATCATGCCGCTGGCTGGCCTGATCGGCAGCGGGCTGGGCATCTGCAACCCTTACAACCTGCAGATCATCCTGGAAGAAACCAAAGTCCCGGTGTTGGTCGATGCCGGTGTCGGCACGGCTTCCGATGCGACCATTGCCATGGAATTGGGCTGTGAGGCCGTGTTGATGAACTCGGCCATCGCCCACGCTCAAGACCCGATCCTGATGGGCGCAGCCATGAAACACGCCGTTATTGCCGGTCGTATGGCTTACCTCGCAGGTCGTATGCCAAGAAAACTGTATGCCAGCGCATCTTCGCCGCTGGATGGGTTGATCCGGTAGTCGCTGAGCAAGCAGGAATTATGTAGGAGCTCACGAGCAACGCGAGGCAGCGATAGCGGTTTGCCTGACACTCCGCTATCGCTGCCTCGCGTTGCTCGTGAGCTCCTACAGGAAAGCATTAATTCAGATAGTACGCGTTGTTTGATGAGACCCTTTTGATGACTGATCCAGACGTTCCAAACCCAGAGCTGCCTGTTGCCGAAGAAGGCGAAGAGCGCCAGCACCGCCGTATCAAAAGTTTCGTGATGCGCGCCGGTCGTATGACTGAAGGCCAGCAGCGCGGCCTGGACCAAGGTCGTCCGCTGTATGTGCTGCCTTTGGCCGACGCGCCAGTGGACTACGATCAGGTGTTTGGCCGTTCGGCGCCGCGCACACTGGAAATCGGCTTCGGCATGGGCCATTCGCTGCTGGAAATGGCAGCGGCCGCTCCGGATCAGGATTTCATCGGTGTGGAGGTTCACAACCCGGGCGTTGGCGCACTGCTCAATGGTGTGCTGACCCAAGGCCTGACCAACGTGCGGGTCTACGATTGCGACGCGATCGAAGTGCTCAACCGCTGCATCGCCGATAACAGCCTTGATCGCCTGATGCTGTTTTTCCCTGATCCATGGCACAAGAGCCGTCACCACAAGCGTCGCATCGTGCAGCCTGCGTTTGCTGAACTGGTGCGCAGCAAGCTGAAGGTAGGCGGTGTTCTGCACATGGCCACTGATTGGGAACCGTATGCCGAATTCATGCTGGAAGTGATGAATGTTGCGCCGGGTTATCGCAACCTGGCTGAAGACGGGAAGTGCGTGCCGCGCCCGGCCGAGCGCCCGATCACCAAGTTCGAACGCCGCGGCGAGCGCCTGGGGCACGGGGTGTGGGATTTGAAGTTCGAGAAGGTGGATTAGGTCAAGTTTGATTTAACCTTGTGGGAGCGGTGCTTGCCCGCGATAAGGCTGGACGCGGTTCACTTTAGAATTGCGGTGTTCTTATCGCGGGCAAGCACCGCTCCCACAGGGGAATGTATTCCAGCCCCGCTTCACTTCCTGTCCGCAACAACCCCGATCAACACCAGCACCACCAACAACACGGGCGCCAGGCTGTAGTTGTTGAACTGGCTCAGTCCGCGAATCACCCACGGGGTGGCGTAAATCAGCGCTGCGCCGCTGCCGATGGTCACCAGTAACGCCATCAGCGGGATGCGCAAGGCTCCTGCAAAGCTACTGATGCGCTGTTCGACCCAGCCCTTGAAGTCCGCGCCAAACAGCACCAGCAAACAGCCCACCAAGGCGAGGGATATTTCCGATAGGTTGCTGCGGCTCCAACGGGAGATGGTGGCGAGCAGGTCGAGTATCAAATCCATGCAGGGTCCTTAGATCAGAAAGTATTGCAGCAGGTCGTTGAGGAACAACTGGCCTTGCGGCGTTGCAACCAGTCGGGCCGGATCAGCTTGTAGCAGGCCACGTTGTTCGGCTTGTCGGCGCGCGCTGGCCAGCGAATCGAGGCTTAGACCCGTACGTTCGCGAAATAATGCAGCGTCCACACCATTTGTCAGGCGCAGGGCGTTCATCAGGAACTCGAAAGGCAGCTCTTCAATGCTCAGCAGCTTCTCGCCAGCCTTGAATGGCTTGCCCGGGTTCAGGTAATCCTTGGGCAAGCGGGTTTTCCAGGTGCGCACAATGCGCCCGTCCGGATGGCTGAGCTTGCCATGGGCTCCGGCACCGATGCCGATGAAATCACCGAAGCTCCAGTAATTCAGGTTATGCCGCGCCGGTCTGCCGGGCTGTGCGTAGGCAGACACTTCGTATTGCGCGTAGCCGTTCTCTGCCAGCAACAACTGGCCTGCCTCCTGGATGTCCCAAAGGATGTCGTCTTCGGGCAGTGTCGGCGGCTGATTCCAGAACACCGTGTTGGGCTCCAGCGTCAGCTGATACCAGGACAGGTGTGTCGGTTTCAAATCAATGGCTTGTTGCAGGTCACCCAGCGCATCGTCGGGCGACTGATCCGGCAGGCCGTGCATCAAGTCCATGTTGAAGTTATCGAAGCCCGCCTGACGCGCCATGTCTGCGGCACGAATCGCTTCGTCACCATTGTGGATCCGGCCTAGCGCCTTGAGTTTGGCTTCCTGAAAACTCTGAATGCCGATGGACAGGCGATTGATGCCCAGCCCGCGATAGGCGCTGAACTTGACCTGCTCGAACGTGCCGGGATTCGCTTCAAGGGTTATTTCGATGTCGCTGGCAAAACGAATGCGTTGCTCGACACCCTTGAGCAAGCGGCCCAGCGCATCAGCACTGAACAGACTTGGGGTGCCGCCACCGAAGAAGATCGAGCTCAGCTCACGACCGTGCACATGGGGCAAATCCAGATCAAGGTCGGCCAGCAGCGCATCGATGTATTCGGCTTCTGGCAACACCGGGCTGGCGGTGTGCGAGTTGAAGTCGCAGTACGGGCATTTGCGCACGCACCACGGGATGTGGATGTACAGCGACAGCGGCGGCAGTTGCGGCAGTGCAGCCCTCGGCCCGGTCGAGCTAAAACCGGTTTCGCCGAGGTACAGCGTTGTTGCAGGCGTTTCCTGGGTCATTTCAGATCCAGGCCCAGGCGCTGGCGCAAGATCGTCATAGCGCGGGCGCGATGGCTGAGTTGATTCTTTTCTACAGGGTTCAGGTCCGCGCTGGAACAATCGCGTTCCGGCACCCAGAACAGTGGATCGTAACCGAAGCCGTGCTCACCGCTGGCAGCGTTCAGAATGCGCCCGTGCCACAAACCTTCGCAGAGGATGGGCAGTGGATCGTCCGCATGGCGAACCAGCGCCAGCACGCAAACAAACTGGGCACCGCGTTGCTCTTCAGGCACATCCTTGAGCGCATCGAGCAGTTTGGCGTTGTTGGCAGCATCGCCCTGGCCGTCGGCGTAGCGGGCGGAGTAGATCCCTGGCGCGCCGCCGAGGAAGTCCACTGCCAGGCCCGAGTCATCAGCCAGAGCAGGCAAGCCCGAAATCCGTGCTGCGTTGCGTGCCTTGAGGATCGCGTTCTCAACAAACGACAGGCCGGTTTCTTCCGGTTCCACGCTGCTGAATTCCCCGATGGAGCGCAGTTGCACGCTGTCGCCGAGCATGGCCTGGAGTTCTTTGAGCTTGCCAGCGTTGTGGCTGGCCAATACGAGCTGAGGGAAATTCATCATTCGCCTGGGTAAATGTCTTGATTGAAGCTGAAGGAATGGCTTTCTTCATTCCCGGCTTTCACATCAATGTTGAAGGTGTAGGTTTCGGCCTGTTTAACCGGAAACTGCGCGATATAGCTGATCCAGCCTTTGTCCGAGACTTGCTTGAAGGTCAGAGGCTGAGGGCGTCCGGTCAGGTCCTTGTAGGTGCCGTTTACGCTCGATGGTAATGGCTTGCCCGCCTTGAGTACGGTGATGTTGAGCACGCTCAGTTGTTTACTGCGAGTCAGGTCCGATGCCGCGGCCACTTCCTGTGACAAGGTGCTTGAAGCAAACGCGTTGTAATAGACCGTTACGTCGCCAAAGGTCTCTTGCCGGTTGGGCTTGGCATAGTCTGCGGCAAACGCCGACAGGCTAAGGGCGCACATCAACATGATTGCCAGGCGACGCATGGTTGTTCTCCTGTCTATGAATTGAAATACGGTCCTGTAGGAGTGAGCTTGCTCGCGATAGCGCCCGTTCAGACGGTAATTTAGCGCCAGTGAAACCGAATCGCGAGCAAGCTCACTCCTACAGATTCCGGTTTTAGGTTTGCTTCAAATCGCGATCTGGTGTTCTTGCAAACCTGGGCTACTGACCCGGTAGATACCGATCTCACCTAACAGGTTAGGCCATTGTTTGCTGGCCCAGCCGTGCCGGTGCTGTTGATCCACCGCGAGCCGATCAATGACCTTCGCGTGACGCCCACGGCACAGCTCTTCAAAGTCTTCGAAGGTGCAGAAGTGGATGTTCGGCGTGTTGTACCAGGTGTAAGGCAGAAAGTCAGAAACCGGCATCCGGCCCTTCGTCGCCAGATACCAGCGGCAGCGCCAGTGACCGAAGTTAGGGAAAGTGATGATGCACTGACGGCCCACGCGCAGCATTTCGTCGAGAATCTTGTCCGGGTAGTGCACGGCTTGCAGGGCCTGGGTCATGACTACGACGTCAAAGCTGTTACTGGCGAAGTTGCCAAGGCCCTTGTCCAGATCCTGTTCGATAACGTTGACGCCCTTGGTGATGCAGCGGGCGATGTTATCGGCGTCGTTTTCCAGGCCATAGCCGGTCACTTGCTTGTTGTCGCGCAACCAGGCCAGCAGTTCGCCGTCGCCGCAACCAAGGTCGAGTACGCGACTGCCCGCAGGGATCCATTCTTGGATGATTTCAAGATCGGCTCTCATGGCGTCCTCAAAGTACAATTCGGTTCATGTAACTGGAGAAAGCCTGCAGGTAACGCGGGATCGGGATCAGGAACGCATCGTGGCCCTGGGGTGCATCGATCTCCATGTAGCAGACGTTCTTTTTCGCTGCCATCAGGGCATCCACCAGTTCCCGCGATCGGGCAGGCGAGAAGCGCCAGTCAGTGGTGAACGACATGACGCAGAAGTCTGCGGTCACATTGGCGAACGTCGCGGCCAGGTTGTCGTTGAAAGCACCTGCCGGGTCGAAGTAGTCCAGCGCTTTGGTCATCAACAGGTAAGTGTTGGCATCGAAGCGCCCGGAGAACTCTTCGCCCTGATAACGCAGATAGCTTTCAACCTGAAACTCCACGCTGTGGAAATCGTAGTTGAGCTTCTCGCTCTTCAGCCCGCGGCCAAATTTTTCGCCCATGGAGTCATCGGACAGGTAAGTGATGTGCCCGACCATCCGCGCCAGCATCAGGCCACGTTTGGGGATAACGCCAAATTCCTGAAAGTCGCCGCCGTGGAATTCCGGGTCCGAAAGGATGGCCTGACGCGCAACCTCGTTGAAGGCGATGTTTTGCGCTGACAACTTGGGGGCCGAGGCAATCGCCAGACAGTGTCGCACCCGATCCGGGTAAGTCATGGTCCATTGCAGCGCCTGCATACCACCCAGGCTGCCACCGACGACTGCCGCCCACTGTTGCACGCCCAGCAAGTCGGCGAGCCGCGCCTGGCTGTGTACCCAGTCCTCAACGGTCAGGACCGGGAAGTTGGCGCCGAAAGGCTTGCCGGTTTCCGGGTCGATGCTGCTCGGGCCTGTTGAGCCATTGCAGCCGCCGAGGTTATTCAGGCTGACGACGAAGAACCGGTTGGTATCGATAGGCTTGCCGGGGCCGATACAACTGTCCCACCAACCGGGCTTGCGGTCATCGATGCTGTTGTAGCCTGCCGCGTGGTGGTGACCGGAAAGGGCATGACAAATCAACACGGCGTTGCTGCGCGCTGCGTTGAGTTCGCCATAGGTTTCGTAGATCAGATCGTAGGCAGGCAACGAGCGGCCACAGGCCAGTGCCAGAGGCTCGCTGAAATGTGCCGTTTGCGGCGTGACTAGACCGACAGAATCTTCGGGAAAGACCGTGGACATCGACCCTGCTCTCGCTTAAATGAGGCGTAAGTCTAAAGACCGCGGGGGGGAGGGGCAACAGAGGAATTCGGTGGGCACTCAGGGTTGCGCAAAACCCTGTGGGAGCTGGGCTTGCCCGCGATACGGCTGGACGCGATTTACTTGAGATCGCGGCGTCATTATCGCGAGCAAGCTCAGCTCCCACACGACTGACCGGCTTGCAGGCCAACCTAGAACTTCCCCCAGGATCAACGTTTAAGCAGTACGCCCTGACTCAAACAGGAACCAGATACGACGTTCGGCCTCGTCGATCCAGTTTTCCAGCAGGCTGGCGGTGGCGACATCGTTGTGTTCGTCGCACAGCGCGTGGGTTTCGCGCATGTAGTTGGCCAGCTGCATGTTGTCCTCGCGCAGTTCCGCGAGCATGTCGGCCGGGGTCACCAAGTCTGCGTCGTTGTCGGCAATACGTTGCAGACGCTGGATGTGGCCGGTCGAGCGCAAGGTGGTGCCGCCCAGTTTGCGGACGCGTTCAGCGATGGCGTCGGTAGTGGCGAAAATTTGATCGGCCTGGTCATCCAGCAACAAGTGATAGTCGCGAAAGTATGGGCCGGACATGTGCCAGTGGAAGTTTTTGGTTTTCAGGTACAGGCCGAAGATATCGGCCAGCAAGGTATTGAGTTCAGCGGACAGATCACGCCGTGCTTCTTCGCCCAGGCTGTTGGGCGTATGCAAATCGGCTTTGCGCAGTTCTTTTGCGGCTTCAAGATTTTTCATCAGACGTTTCCTTCCTCAGTAGTCGGTCGGCGTAACGGGCGATGCCAGTGAGCATCCTGATGACATTGCAGCACTGTGCCTGGCGGCCTTCTTTACCGCTTGTGCTCAAATCTTTATGCACAATGGGTGAGGGGAAATAGCCAAATGGAATGAAATTTATGGAAATGTTCTTGTTTGAATTTAACTATATGTTTTATAAGGATTTTTATTCTTGTTTGAGGTTAACTTCTGACCGTTCGGATAAGTAGCTTGCTAAGCAAATCATCCGTCCTTTGATATTTCATCAACAGAGTTATCCACAGGCTATCCAGTTGATCCGCGTCAATGCAGCTCTGCAATCAGCAACAGATTGCGTGGGGTGATGTTGCTTTCGCAGAAGGTGCCGACGCTCACACGGTAGTGCTGTTCTTGCAGATAAAGCGCCTGATCAAGCACTAGCCATAACTCCAGAGGCCGACGGAACAAGTTGCGAACCAATTCCAGGTTCCGCACCTGTGCCAGGCGTTCCTGGCCCGCAGCTTCAAGGGTGGACCAATGCTGGACGCCAGGGTCGGGCAAGCCTTTGAGTGCTGCCAGGTCACGACAGTAGTCTTCAAAAGACTTATCCAGCCAGGCACTGGGTAGTGAAGGGGTCGGCAGGTAGGCGTCGCTGTTCTGCAGGCGTCTTTGCAGTAAATCAAAGGCCAGTCGGCGAGCCATGGATTGATCTCGCTGGCGACGAACGCGAGCTCCGGCAGTCACGGTCTCGCTCAGAGGTAAGCCGAGATCTTCCCGGGATAGCCTCAAGGCTGATGCCTGTCCTTCGCTGGATACGGGCTGATACTGTTCGGCTTCGATGCGGTTGTAACAACATGGCGCGATAGCCAATTGGTTGCAGCCGACCTGACTGGCAAGACGCATCAACTGAATGTGTAAATCTCCACACGCATGCAGAGCGACCGGAGTGTGATGGGCTTGCAGTCGGCGCCAGGCATCGTCGGCCATGACGTCCTGTTGGACGTGCCCGACCTCAAGCTTCAGGCGCTTGCTGAGTTCACTTCCGGCCTTGATCAGGGCAGGGTCGCGCTCCAGACAGGTTAGCGCCTGGCCGGTTTCGAGCAAGCGACGGCCCAGATGACCTTTGCCCGAACACCAGTCCAGCCAGTGGGCAGGCTTGCGCTCGAAGCTCAGGCAACTGGCAAACGCTTCGATCTGCTGCCATTTGCGTCCTGGCACGTCGACACTCATGCGTGGCTCTACGGGGGCGAGTGCCGAAGCGGGCAATGCTTGTACGTGACTCAGCTCCCTTGCTTCGTGCGCCAGTTGCGGGAAGGGGAAAGGTGCTGCCAGTTGCCCGGGGTGGTTGTGAGCAACCTCGGCCTGACTGAGCGAGCGCTGACGTAGCCAGTCAGCCAGCTCTGGATACTGATGCTCCCAAGGCAACTGCAGGTGAGTGAACGGCTTGGGTCGCCATAGCGATTGCCAGGCAAACAGGAAACTGTCCAGTGCCCGGAAGCGACTGCGAAGCTGTTCATCGTGCAAATCGGGGTCGTTGGCCATGGTCAGCTATCGCGTTCAAGCGTGTAAGGGGGCTGGCGGTTTAAAAGCCAGCCCCCTTCATAGCAGCGTGCTGATCAGCCGTCTATGCGTATGAACGTCCGAGGCCTGAAAAATTTACCGCAAAGGCTTGATCCAGAGCCTTCGATCACAAAATGCTGAACGGGAAATACTTGTCGTTGATCTTCTTGTAGGTACCGTCCTCAATGATTTCCTTGATGGCCAGGTTGAGTCTGGCGCGCAATGGATCATTCAGGCGCACGGCAATGCCAATCTTGTCGTTGTCCAGAACTGCATCGCCTTTGTATTCAAAGCTTGAGCCCGGCTGGCCCTTGAGCCATTCATAGCTGACATATTTGTCGGCGAGCAGTGCATCGATATGCCCGGCAGCCAGGTCGGCAAAGGCACTTTCCTGAGTGTCATAGAGCTTCAGGGTAATATCCATGCCCAGGTTTTCCTGCAGCCAGGAGGCTGACAATGTGGACGCTTGTGCACCAATGGTCTTGCCCAGCAGCGAGTCGCGAATCGACGCCTTGTCAGTTTTGATGTCGCTGCCCTTCGGCGCGACAAACTGCAATTTGTTCGAGTAGTAAGGCTCGGTGAAGTCCACCAGTTGGCGGCGCTCCTGGGTGATGGACATTGAGGAAATCAGGAAGTCGAACTTGTTTTCATTAAGTGCGGGGATGATCTGTTCCCAGTCGGATGTCACCACTTCGCATTCGACTTTCATTTTTGCGCACAGGGCATGGCCGATTTCGACATCGAAGCCCACCGCCTGGCCGCTGGCATCCTTACCGTTGAACGGTGGGTAAGCCCCTTCGACACCGAACTTTAATGTCTCCACCGCAAAGGCACTGGTAGTGAACGCCAGTGTGGCGGCTGCGACCAGCAGGAATTTTTTGTACATCTGCATGGGTGTTGCTCCGTTGCAATTGCGGGACTTATTGGGCAGCTGGTGATGACGACGGGTGTTGGACATGAGTTACCGCAAAATGTCGCTGTCGGCTTGAAGCATTTGTTAAGCCATGTATCGGCGGGATCAGCATTGTTGACTTGAACCTGTAGGAGCTCACC
>NZ_LOHG01000002.1:0-97794 GCF_022790535.1 Pseudomonas maioricensis | reverse complement strand
GGTGAGCTCCTACAAGTCCAATATTTGCTATGGATGTATTAAGAGAGCAATCAACTGCCTGATCCGTCCTGTCACTTTGTGCTTCTTTTTCCCTCACATTTAAGTCTGGCACTCCGATAGTGCGTGCTTAGGCGTTTTGTGTATTTTTGGTGCGTTTTTCTACTGAGGCGCTGTGCACATCGGTAACAAAACGTGTCACTGACCAGCTGAAACGATTCTTCCCAAGAGTAATCCGTTAGCTCTAGCACTAACGTTTCCATAAGCGACGTCGTTTTTGAACTGTTCTGGCGCAGAACTTGCGTAAAGAATAAAAAACGCCCCGTTTCTTTCCTTTTACGGAGACGGTCAGGCAGTCGCTCCGCACGCAAAGGTAGTTTTATGAGCAGCATCCCTAATGCTTCAGAGCTCAATCAGGGGCTCAAACCTCGGCACATCACCATGCTGTCCATTGCTGGTGTCATTGGCGCCGGTCTATTTGTCGGTTCCGGGCATGCGATTGCCGAAGCCGGTCCAGCAGTTCTGCTGGCTTATGCGGCGGCCGGTACGCTGGTGGTACTGGTCATGCGCATGTTGGCTGAAATGGCAGTAGCGGCGCCGGATACCGGGTCGTTTTCGACATATGCTGATCGCGCTATCGGGCATTGGGCCGGTTTCACTATCGGTTGGCTGTACTGGTGGTTCTGGGTATTGGTCATCCCGCTGGAGGCCAACGCTGCCGCAACGATCCTGCATGCGTGGTTCCCGAACATCGCAATCTGGGTGTTCACATTGGTCATCACCCTGCTGCTCACGGTAACCAACCTGTTCAGCGTGAAGAATTACGGTGAGTTCGAGTTCTGGTTCGCCTTGATCAAAGTGCTGGCGATCATCGGTTTTGTAGTGCTGGGCGTGGCGGCTATTTTCGGCCTGCTGCCCAACAGCCAGGTCAGCGGCGTCAGCCATCTGTTCGATACCCAGGGCTTTTTGCCTAACGGTATGGGCGCTGTGCTGGCTGCCATGCTGACCACCATGTTCTCGTTCATGGGCACCGAAATCGTCACCATCGCTGCGGCTGAATCGAAGAATCCAGAAAAACAGATCACCAAGGCCACCAATTCAGTGATTTGGCGGATCTGCCTGTTCTATCTGGTTTCGATCTTCATCGTGGTCTCGCTGGTACCGTGGAACGACCCGCGCCTGGCTGAAGTGGGTTCCTATCAGACCGTGCTGGACATGATGGGCATTCCAAACGCCAAGCTGATTGTGGATATCGTGGTACTGATTGCGGTAACAAGCTGCCTGAACTCAGCGCTATACACCGCCTCGCGCATGCTGTTCTCGTTGGGTAAGCGCGGCGACGCCCCGGCGGTATCGACGCGTACCAGTAAAAGCGGCACGCCTTACTGGGCGGTCATTCTGTCCACTGCGGCTGCGTTCCTGACGGTATTCGCTAACTATGTGGCTCCGGCTGCCGTGTTTGAATTCCTGCTCGCCAGTTCCGGTGCAATCGCACTGCTGGTGTATCTGGTGATCGCGGTTTCCCAACTGCGTATGCGTCAGAAGAGCATTGCAGCGGGTGAGACCCTGTCGTTCCGGATGTGGCTGTTCCCGTACCTGACCTGGGCGGTGATTGTGTTCATCGTCGGCGTGCTGGGCATCATGCTGGTTCAGGAGTCGCACCGCGTGGAGATCATCGCGACGGGCTTGCTCAGTATTCTGGTGATTGCCGCCGGTGTTCTGGTTTCCCGGCGTCGCAAGGGCGAGCGGGCTGGCAAGGCAGTACTGAACTGACCGATTGACCTGCTGCAAACAAAAACGGCCGCGATCAGCAATGATCGCGGCCGTTTGTATTTGTCCTGTGAGCGTTTCCACCTGTAGGAGTGAGCTTGCTCGCGATCCAGTGCGAAGCGCTGGTAAAAGTTTGAACCTGAATTCGATTTAAGGCCCTTCCGGCCTTATCGCGAGCAAGCTCACTCCTACAGATTATGCGTGCACGTCTACAGGTTTTTCATTAGTCCCGAACACGCTGCCTTGTAAGCCTCGTGCTGATATTTGTTCAGCGAAGCAGGCAGGTCGAAGTTGTGTTTCTTGTTTTGCGCGTTGATGGTTTGCGGTGACAGCAGGGTGACCTCGCAATCGCGCAGTAACTGAAAAACTGTCTCGATCTTGAAGGTGGTCGGGCCACCGGCGAATTCGCCTTTTTTACTGCGCTTCTTGATGACGATGTGGCTGATACCGTTTTCGCGCACGAAACTGGCGATCTGAGTCGCGAAAGCTTTGACGTTGGCGGACTCGTCGTCATCTTCGAGTGCCAGCTTCTTGGTCGCCAGGGGGACATGCTCAAGGCCGCCTTGCTGGCGGGTCGCCAATGCAAAAATAGCCTCGCTGCCTTTGATTTCCACACCACAAATAATCATGAAAGAGCCTTTAAGTTACTGCCTTGGTTAGAAGGCAGACACCATAGCTCATTGCGGTGTTCATTCCTGCGCGATTGATTCCAGATACTCGGAGCGCTCGTCGCTGGTCCGCGCCAGGCAGTCGTTCTGGGCGATGTTGAAAGCCTTGCTGCCAGCCGCAGCCGGGAATACTTCCACTGCGCAATCGGCATCGCGAAGTTTTTCCCACGCCAGCTGGGCAGCCTTGAGTTTTTCGGCGAAAGCGTTGGCTTGCGACTTGTTCGCGCCGAACTGGGTGTTAACCCGCTGCAACAGGTTCTGGAAATTTTCTTTCAGCAATTCTTCCGCCGTGTCCCGGCTGTACTTCGAGCACTCAAGCGTTTGTTGGTCCTCTTCTACACCGTCGCATGGGGATACGTCCGGGTTTTGTGCTGCGTGGGCGCCAGCGATGCCGGACGCTAAAAGAAGCAAAGCCAGGCAAACCTTGTTCATCGAGTCTCTCCACTCCATTTGATGAGCTGGATTCTGGCCTAAGCGCGCTCTAAAGAACAGGTTGGCGAGATGCACGTCAGTAGCGTCCTGTCGCCCTTTGTCGTTTCTTGACGCTTTCGGCAAACCCCCTGTCGTTTTTGCACCCGGCTCGCTCGACCCTCAGGCATATGCTGGCCCCAATAGCGTCGGCATACGATTCGACGCACCAGTACCTAATCAGCACTTATATAAAGGGACAGCCTGATGAGCCCAGCCGAATTACACGCCGACAGCATCGTTATTGACGGGCTGATCATCGCCAAGTGGAACCGTGAGCTGTTCGAAGACATGCGCAAAGGCGGTCTGACCATGGCCAACTGCACTGTGTCGGTGTGGGAGGGCTTTCAGGCGACCATCGACAGCATCTGCAAAAGCCAGAAGCTGATGCGCGAAAACAGCGACCTGGTGATGCCGGTGCGGACTACCGCCGACATTCGCAAGGCGAAAGAACTGGGCAAGACCGGCATCCTCTTCGGCTTCCAGAATGCGCATGCTTATGAAGACCAGATCGGCTACGTCGAGATCTTCAAACAGCTCGGCGTGGGTATCGTGCAGATGTGCTACAACACCCAGAATCTGGTGGGCACCGGCTGCTACGAGCGTGACGGCGGATTGTCCGGTTTCGGTCGTGAAATCGTCGCTGAAATGAACCGTGTCGGCGTCATGTGCGACCTGTCCCATGTCGGCTCCAAGACTTCAGAAGAAGTCATCCTCGAATCGAAAAAGCCGGTCTGCTATTCCCACTGCCTGCCTTCGGGTCTTAAAGAGCACCCGCGCAACAAGTCTGACGAAGAACTCAAGTTCATTGCTGATCACGGCGGTTTTGTCGGCGTGACCATGTTCGCGCCGTTCCTGGCCAAAGGCATTGATTCGACCATCGACGATTACGCCGAAGCCATCGAATACACCATGAACATTGTCGGCGAAGACGCGATTGGTATCGGGACCGACTTTACTCAGGGCCACGGTCAGGACTTCTTCGAGTATCTGACCCACGACAAGGGCTACGCCCGCCGCCTGACCAGCTTCGGCAAGATCATCAACCCGCTGGGTATCCGCACGGTTGGCGAGTTCCCGAACCTGACCGAGACCCTGCTCAAGCGCGGCCATTCCGAGCGCACGGTGCGCAAGATCATGGGCGAGAACTGGGTCAACGTGCTCAAAGATGTGTGGGGCGAGTAACACCCCCGATCACGAGCAAAACCTTAATTGAATTGATCACCCCCACTGCCATTTCGCGCAGTGGGCGTACCCCGAACATCTGGAGTTTGACCCCATGGCTAAAATCGCCCCGCAACTGCCTATCGAAGTCGACAGCGAAACTGGCGTCTGGACCTCCGATGCGTTGCCGATGCTGTACGTGCCACGGCACTTTTTCGTCAACAATCACATGGGCATCGAAGAAGTACTGGGCGCTGATGCTTACGCCGAAATTCTCTACAAAGCTGGCTACAAATCCGCCTGGCACTGGTGCGAAAAAGAAGCTGAATGCCACGGTCTGGAAGGTGTCGCGGTTTTTGAGCACTACATGAAGCGTCTGTCGCAACGCGGCTGGGGCCTGTTCAAGATCCAGGACATTGATCTGGAAAAGGGCACCGCCAGCGTCAAGCTTGAGCACTCCTGCTTTGTGTACGTCTACGGCAAAGTCGGCCGTAAGGTCGATTACATGTTCACCGGGTGGTTCGCCGGTGCGATGGATCAGATTCTGGCCGCAGCAGGCAGCCCGATTCGCACCGTGGCCGAGCAAGTGTATGGCGGTTCTGAAGAAGGCCATGACGACGGCCTGTTCATCGTCAAGCCGCTGTAAGTCGAGGAACCTGTTATGGCTTTCGAAGCGATGTTTCAGCCTATCCAGATCGGCAAACTCACCATACGCAATCGTGTACTGAGTACTGCGCACGCCGAGGTCTACGCCACCGATGGCGGCATGACCACCGACCGCTACGTGAAGTACTACGAGGAAAAGGCCAAGGGCGGGATTGGCCTGGCGATCTGTGGTGGCTCTTCCAGCGTCGCTATCGACAGCCCGCAAGGCTGGTGGAAGTCGGTCAATCTGGCGACCGACAAGATCATCCCGCACTTTCAGAACCTTGCTGACGCCATGCACAAGCACGGCGCCAAGATCATGATCCAGATTACCCACATGGGCCGTCGCTCTCGTTGGGATGGCGATCATTGGCCAACACTGATGTCGCCGTCTGGCATCCGCGAGCCGGTGCACCGTGCGACCTGCAAAACCATCGAACCGGAAGAAATCTGGCGGGTGATCGGCAACTACGCCAGCGCTGCGGCGCGGGCCAAAGCGGGTGGTCTGGACGGTGTTGAACTGTCGGCGGTGCACCAGCACATGATCGATCAGTTCTGGAGCCCGCGGGTTAACAAGCGTACCGACGAGTGGGGCGGTAGCTTCGAAAATCGCATGCGTTTTGGCCTGGAAGTGATCAAGGCAGTGCGCAAGGAAGTCGGTCCTGACTTTTGCGTGGGCCTGCGTATCTGTGGTGACGAATTCCACCCTGACGGCCTCAGCCACGAGGACATGAAAGAGATCGCCAAGTACTACGACCAGACCGGCATGATCGACTTTATCGGCGTGGTCGGTTCTGGTTGCGATACCCACAACACGCTGGCCAACGTTATTCCGAACATGAGTTATCCACCGGAGCCGTTTCTGCATTTGGCCGCCGGTATCAAAGAAGTGGTCAAGGCACCTGTGCTGCACGCGCAGAACATCAAGGACCCGAACCAGGCGACGCGGATTCTTGAGGGCGGTTATGTCGACATGGTCGGCATGACGCGTGCGCACATTGCTGACCCCCACCTGATCACCAAGATCAAGATGGGCCAGGTTGACCAGATCAAACAATGCGTGGGTGCCAACTATTGCATCGACCGCCAATACCAGGGCCTCGACGTACTGTGTATTCAGAACGCCGCGACCTCCCGTGAATACATGGGCGTGCCGCACATCATCGAAAAATCCACCGGGCCGAATCGCAAGGTGGTGATCGTCGGTGCCGGGCCTGCGGGCATGGAAGCTGCGCGGGTTTCGGCCGAGCGCGGTCATAACGTGACCTTGTTCGAGAAGAAAGAGTTTATCGGCGGGCAAATCACCACCGCCTCGAAAGCCCCGCAACGTGACCAGATTGCAGGCATCACCCGTTGGTTCCAGCTGGAGCTGGCGCGTCTGAAAGTCGATCTGCGTCTGGGTACTGCGGCGGATCCGGCAACCATCATGGATCTGCGTCCGGACATCGTCGTGCTGGCGGTGGGCGGTCATCCGTTTCTGGAGCAGAACGAACATTGGGGCGCCGCTGAAGGTTTGGTGGTCAGCAGCTGGGACATCCTCGACGGCAAGGTCGCGCCGGGCAAGAACGTGCTGGTTTACGACACCATCTGTGAGTTCACCGGGATGTCGGCGGCTGACTTCCTTGCCGACAAAGGCTGCCAGGTAGAAATCGTCACCGACGACATCAAGCCGGGCGTTGCGATTGGCGGTACTTCGTTCCCGACTTACTACCGCAGCATGTATCCGAAAGAAGTGATCATGACCGGCGACATGATGCTGGAGAAGGTCTATCGCGAAGGCGACAAGCTGGTGGCGGTGCTGGAGAACGAATACACCGGTGCGAAAGAAGAGCGGGTGGTGGATCAGGTGGTCGTCGAAAACGGCGTGCGTCCTGATGAAGAGTTGTATTACGCGTTGAAAGCCGACTCGCGCAACAAGGGCCAGATCGATATCGAAGCCTTGTTCGCCATTCAGCCGCAACCGTGTCTGAGCGAGCCGGGTGACGGGTACCTGTTGTTCCGTATCGGTGACTGCGTGGCACAGCGTAATACCCACGCGGCGATCTACGACGGCTTGCGTCTCTGTAAGGATTTCTGATGGTGATTCTGTAGGAGCGCGCTTGCCCGCGATGAACGATGACGCGGTTTACCTGATACACCGCAGCGCCTGTATCGCGGGCAAGCCCGGCTCCCACAGGAAACACCGAATCCTCCTGTAGGAGTGAGCTTGCTCGCGATAAGGCCGGAACGGCCTTCAGTCGGGTTTGAATTTGAATCCATTGCCAGCGCTGCGCACTGGATCGCGAGCAAGCTCACTCCTACAGGAGACCGATGACCTCTGTCGGACCGAGCGCCGTAGGAGCTTCACATGCTGAACACACTGCTTCCGATCCTGCTGTTCGCTGCTCTGGGCCTTGCTGTCCTTGGGGCTGTGCGGCGGGTGAATATGTGGCGCAATGGCCGAGCCTCTAACGTCGACCTGCTCGGCGGGCTGTTGGCCATGCCCAAGCGCTATATGGTCGATCTGCACCATGTCGTGGCCCGGGACAAATACATCGCCAATACTCACGTCGCAACGGCGTTGGGCTTTGTGCTGTCGGCATTGCTGGCGATTGTGGTGCATGGTTTTGGCCTGCACAGCCGCATCCTCGGTTATGCCCTGCTGCTGGCGTCGACCTTAATGTTTGTCGGCGCGATCTTCATGTTCCTGCGCCGCCTTAACCCACCGGCTCGGCTGTCGAAAGGCCCGTGGATGCGCCTGCCAAAAAGCCTCATGGCGTTTTCCGTCAGCTTCTTTCTGGTCACGCTGCCGGTCGCGGGGATTCTGCCGCAGGACTTTGGCGGCTGGGTATTGGTCGCGCTGCTGGGCCTGGGATGCCTGTGGGGCGTGTCGGAAATGTTCTTCGGCATGACGTGGGGCGGCCCGATGAAGCACGCCTTTGCCGGTGCATTGCACCTGGCCTGGCACCGTCGCGCCGAACGCTTCGGCGGTGGTCGTTCAACCGGCCTCAAGCCGCTCGACCTCAATGACAAAACTGCACCGCTCGGCGTAGAAAAACCCAAGGATTTCACCTGGAACCAACTGCTGGGTTTCGACGCCTGCGTGCAGTGCGGCAAGTGCGAAGCGGCATGTCCGGCATTCGCAGCCGGTCAGCCACTGAACCCGAAAAAGCTGATTCAGGACATGGTTGTCGGACTGGCCGGCGGCACCGACGCCAAATTCGCCGGCAGCCCTTATCCCGGCAAAGCCATCGGCGAGCACAGCGGTAACCCCCATCAACCCATCGTCAACGGCCTGGTAGACGCTGAAACCCTGTGGTCCTGCACCACCTGTCGGGCATGCGTTGAGGAGTGCCCGATGATGATCGAGCACGTGGACGCCATCGTCGATATGCGCCGTCACCTGACACTCGAGAAGGGCGCTACACCCAACAAAGGCGCTGAAGTGCTGGAAAACCTGATCGCCACTGACAACCCGGGTGGGTTCGCACCGGGCGGACGGATGAACTGGGCGGCGGATTTGAACCTGAATGTGCTGGCCGACAAGCAAACGGTCGATGTGCTGTTCTGGGTGGGCGATGGCGCTTTCGATATGCGTAACCAACGCACTTTGCGCGCCTTCGTCAAAGTCTTGAAAGCGGCCAAAGTCGACTTCGCAGTGCTCGGTCTTGAAGAGCGGGACAGTGGCGACGTAGCGCGGCGTTTAGGTGACGAAGCGACTTTCCAGATGCTCGCCAGACGCAACATTCAGACCCTTAACAAATACAGCTTCAAACGCATCGTCACCTGCGATCCGCACAGTTTCCATGTGCTGAAAAACGAGTACGGCGCGTTCGAGGGCAACTACCTCGTGCAACACCACAGCACCTACATGGCTGAATTGATTCAAGGCGGCGCGCTGAATCTGGGCCAGCACAAGGGCTCCAGCGTGACGTATCACGACCCGTGTTATCTGGGCCGCTACAACGGTGAATACGAAGCCCCGCGTGAGGTGTTGCGTGCGCTGGGCATCGAGGTCAAGGAAATGCAGCGCTCCGGTTTCCGCTCCCGTTGCTGCGGTGGCGGCGGCGGTGCGCCGATCACTGATATTCCCGGCAAGCAACGTATCCCCGATATGCGCATGGAAGACATCCGCGAAACCGGTGCGGAGCTGGTGGCGGTCGGCTGCCCGCAATGCACCGCGATGCTCGAAGGTGTGGTCGAGCCGCGACCTCTGATCAAAGACATCGTCGAATTGGTCGCCGACGCGTTGCAGGAAGAAGTTATCCCCAGCAAATCTGCGCCAGTAAAACGTGAACCTGCGGAGGTGCACTGATGAGCGACATTATTCGCCGCGATCCGCGTGCCGAGTGGATTGCCCGCAACCGCTTGCACCCACTGCATGCCGCGATGCAGCCAGCGCAAACCAGCTGGATGGGGCCAAATGGCGTGATGCGCAAAAACGTGCACGGCATCGGTTTCATCGGTCCTAACGGGCTCAAGAGAATTGACCGCAGCGGTGCTCAGCAAGGCGGGGCGGTGAAACGTTCAGCAGCAGCCGAAGTGCAGTTGCCGCTGCATCAAGTGCCAGAACCGGCTTTCTATATCGCTGTAGTGCCAGACATGGTGGGCGGGCGTTTGAGCAGTCACGACCGAGACCTTCTGGGCCTTGCTCATCAGCTCGCTGGCCAGAACGGCGCGGTACTCGCCGTGGTATTTGGCGAGCACAAAGAGAGCGCTTTTGCGACGGCAGGCGTTGATCGCCTGCTGACACTCGAAGGTAACGAATTCAGCGGTTATTCACCGGAGCAACGTGTTCAGGGCCTGCGAGCTGTGGATAACCAGTTCAACCCTAGACACTGGTTATTACCGGATAGCCGCAGCGGTGGTGGTGAGTTGGGTCGCCGGTTTGCCGCTAGCCTGGGCGAGCGCCCCGCCACGCGTGTCTGGCAGGTTAACGATGAGCAATGCATAGGCCGGGCAGGAGCTGGGCAGCAGGATCTGGTGAGGCCTTTGGCACGCTTGATTTTGGCCGCTGTGGAATGCGCTGAACCGGTCAGTGAAACCCGTCATGAAGCGCTGCCGGTTGAGTTATCCACAAGCGTCGCGCGCAGCCTGCCCCGGATTGAAGACCTGGGCGCTGTCGCCGTCGACCCGTCCATGATTCCGATGGCGGAAGCGGAGTTCATCTTTTCGGGGGGCAACGGCGTCAAGGACTGGGATTTGTTCCATCAAACCGCTGCGGCGCTGGGTGCCACTGAAGGCGCCTCCCGTGTTGCGGTGGATGATGGCTTCATGGCTCGCGATCGTCAGGTCGGGGCCAGCGGCACCTGGGTCACGGCGCGGGTTTATGTAGCGGTGGGTATTTCGGGTGCAATCCAGCATCTGCAAGGCATTGGCGCCTGCGACAAGGTGGTGGCGATCAATCTGGACCCAGGTTGCGACATGATCAAGCGCGCCGATCTTTCTGTGATCGGCGACAGCGCTGCAATCCTCAAGGCGCTGATCGAAGCCGTGGAAATCCATCGCAATGGAGCAAAACAAGATGCGGCCTAAGCCAACTGCTTCCTCTGTGGATAACGCTGCGCTGCACGTCATCAGCCTGGTATCCATCGGCGCGCACCCTACGTCGGGGCGTTCACGTCGCGCCGAACAGGATGCTCGCGCCGTTGAGTTGGGCTTGCAACTGGCTGGGGATAACTTGCATGTGCTGCATGCAGGAAATGCCGAAGAGCCTGCATTGCGGGCTTATCTGGGGATGGGGCTGGACGAGCTGCATGTGCTGGAGCAGCCGGAAAACGCCGATGCATTGCCTGCCTTGACGGATTACATCCGTGAGTCGGGGGTACAAGTGGTGCTCACCGGAAGCCAGGCAGAAACCGGCGAAGGCTCGGGCATGTTGCCGTTCCTGCTCGCGGAAAACCTTGGCTGGCCGTTGGTCGTGGGGTTGGCTGAGGTGGAGTCGCTGGATAACGGCTCTGCCCTTGTTTTGCAGGCATTACCCCGTGGCCAGCGGCGGCGGTTGAAGGTGCGCCTGCCTTTTATGGCGACTGTGGATAACGCCGCGCCCAAGCCCCGGCAAAGCGCCTACGGCCCCGGACAGCGCGGCACGCTAGCAGCCGAACAGGTGGAAATCATCAATGATGAGCTGCTCGGCGGCTCGGCCCTGCAACCGGCCAAACCCCGGCCCAAACGCTTGAAAGTCATCAAAGCCAAAAGCGGCGCAGACCGCATGAAAGCTGCAACAGCCAAAGCCAGCGGTGGCGGTGGGCAAGTGCTCAAGGGTGGCACGCCCGAGGCAGGCGCGGAGGCGATCCTCAAGTTACTGATCGAAGAAGGCGTGGTGCGGTAAACCCTTCCGCAAGTTGACCCCTATCTTGTAGGCGCTCACCGAGTTACGAGGCCAGCGATCACGGTTTGTCTGACACTCCGCTATCGCTGGCCTCGTAACCTCGGTGAACTCACAAAACCGTTGTTGCCAGGCGACAGCGCTCTGTCGCGGCATGGCATCTCTTCGAATTTATTTTCAGCGCCCCCTGTCACTTTCCACTTTTCATTCGGCACATGGTTACTGAGAATTGCTTCCATTCACGAGTAGCCGCCATGTCCCTCCCGCTAGATACGCTTCTACGCCCCATTTTGTTGGCCATGGCTATCGCTTTTGGTTCTTCGATAGCCAGTGCACAGTTGATTGCGGCGGAACAGAGTTCCGCCATTCACGCCTATGATTTGCCAGCGGCCCCGTTAGCCAGCACCCTCAACGCTATTGCCAGTCAGGCCGGGCTGGCGCTGAGCGTCGATCCGTCTCTGGTTTCAGGCAAGACTTCGGCGCCCGTCAAAGGTGATCTGGATGCCGGTAGCGCAATGCGTCAGGCGCTGAGTGGCACGGGTCTGCAAGTGCAGCAGAATGGCAACGGTGGCTATTATCTGGAGGCGGCGCAGGAAGGCACGCTGGCGTTGCCGGATGTAAACATCAATGCTGCGGGTGCAGCGGTTTCCGGTTCCGAGGCCGCTGGCTATGTCAGCGAGAATGTCACCAGCGTCGGTGCACTGGGCGGGATGAGGCTTCAAGACACGCCTTACTCGATGAGTGTCACCTCTCAGGCGATGTTGAAAAATACGATGGCCACGTCTCTCGATGATGTGTTCAAACATAACCCGTTCACCCAGCTCTATTCACCGCGCAATGCCGGATACGCCAGCGCGGTCAACATGCGTGGGTTCAGCGCTGCGGGTAATCTCAACATCGCTAACGATGGCTTGCGCTTTACCACCGGTGCCGACGGCGGCAACTACATCGAAGAGAATGAGCAACTCGAAATCATTACCGGCCTGACCGGCTTCCTGTATGGCCCGGCTTCGCCTGGTGGTCTGGTTAACTATGTGCTCAAGCGTCCGACTTATGAGCGCTATAACAGCGTGACGCTGGGCAATGCGGGTGGCGAAAACTATTACCTGCACGGCGACTTTGGCGGACCCATCGACCCCGAAGGCAAGTTGGCTTACCGGGTAAACATCCTGACTCAGGACGGCGAAACCGCGGTTGACATGCAGAAGCGTCGACGTGAAATGATCAGCCTGGCGCTGGACTGGAACGTCAGTGATGACTTGCTGGTTCAATTCGACGCATCGCACAAGAAGTCCGAGATGCGTGGCACCACCAGCTACTGGTACTTCAATAACGAGGCCTGGCGGCCAAGCGCGTCATCTCTGGGCAACGATAAGTTGTACAGCCAGAAGTGGAGCTTCGCCGATGACGAAACCGATAAGGCCGGTGTGCGAGCCAAGTGGCGCCTGAACGATGTGTTTACCCTGCGCACTGCATTCTCGGCCCAGCAATACACGACGGAAAACACCTACACAGGCCCGACTGTCACCGGGCCCGGCGTTTACGCGCAGAATCTTTATGCGTTCGCGCCTATCGAGACCGAGGAGAAGTCCGGCTATTTGTTCCTTGATGCTGCGTTCGATACCGGCCCCATCGGGCACAAGATGACCATGGGCTATCAGGGCAACACCTCGCGCCAACGCCAGTATGAAGACCATATTCCGTTCCCGGGGCCGCAGTACCAATCGCCGGTTGGCACCATACCGCTCAGCCAGACTCCACAAGTCGACAAGCCGGGCTACTCCATCGGCCATGGCGATCAGCGCCTGGCGAATACATCAGAGACCAATAACTTTCTGATCGGTGATGTGATCACCTTCAACGAGCAGTGGTCGACGATTCTTGGCGTCACTAATACGCAAATCAAGACTTACGCCAACGAGTTTGTATACGCGAAAGCGTTTGGTACACCGGAAACAGAAACCAAGTACAACGAAAGCAAGACTTCGCCCAACATCTCCCTGATCTACAAGCCACTGCCCTGGCTGACAACCTACGCCACCTACATCGAAGGCCTCCAGTCGGGCGGTGTTGCGCCTTCGAGCACGATCAACGCCGGTCAGGCTTTTGCACCGGAAATCAGCGAACAGTATGAAATCGGCGCGAAGGCAACGGTTGGCGAGACGCTGCTCACACTGGCTTTCTTCAATATCAAAAAGCCTAACGCCTATACCAACGGTGCCAACGTTTACGTGGTTGATGGGCAGCAGGAAAACAACGGCGTGGAGTTCAGCGTCACCGGTAAGGTGATACCGGAGTTGACCGTGGTCGGGGGCATGACCTTCCTTGATCCACAGGTCAAAAAGACCGAGATTGCGGCGAATGAAGGCAATGCGCCGACCAACGTTGCCAAGCAGTTGGCCAAGGTCTATGCCGAGTACGACATCAATGGTCTGCCAGGGCTGGCGCTTACGGGCGGCGCGTTCTACACCGGCAAGCAGTACACCGATGTAAACAACGACTACCAGTTGCCTTCCTTCACGACGTTCGATGCGGGGGCCCGCTACCGGATGCGCCTGTCTGAAAATGATCTGACCTTGCGCATGAACGTCAGCAACCTGACCAATAAAGAGTACTGGCTCAACAGCAGCTACCTGGGCGACCCGCGCACCGTCGCGTTCTCGGCGCAGCTGGAGTTCTGACCCTGCTCTAAACCTGAGCTCATGCAGGATTGAATGCATTGTCTGTAGAAGCTGCCGAAGGCTGCGAAGCATTTAGCCTGACACACTGCGATCGCAGCCTTCGGCAGCTCCTACAGGTCCAGTGTGTGCCGCGAGACAGTGCGGTGCCATGGACGGCGGGGTAGCTCCTGCGGGGCGAGGTCGATCCCAAATTCCTGCCTCCCAGGCTGCATGCGTCAAACGTTATAAATCCCCTTCCGACGGGTGCCATTTGCCACTACCCGTCAGCTCTGAGACAATCGCGAATAGTTCTCGTTATTTAATGCACCTTATTCGAGGTTCGTTTCGTGTCGTCAGCCCCAAGCCCTCAGAGCGAGCTCATTGGCGCCCTCTATCGCGACCACCGCAGTTGGCTGGTCGCCTGGTTACGGCGTAATGTCGCCTGCCCGCAACGGGCTGAGGACTTGAGCCAGGACACGTTTGTGCGGTTGCTCAAACGTGAGCAGCTCGATTATCCGCGCGAGCCGCGGGCCTTCCTGGCGGCGATCGCTAAAGGGCTGTTGTTCGATTACTTCCGTCGGGCGGCGCTTGAACAGGCGTACCTGAGCGAGCTGATGCTGATCCCGGAAGCTGAGCAACCCTCTCTGGAAGAGCAACTGTTGATCCTCGAAGACCTGAAAACCATTGACCGCATGTTGGGCAAACTCTCGAGCAAGGCGCGTGCTGCATTTCTCTATAACCGCCTCGAAGGTTTGAGCCACGGTGAAATTGCCGAACGGCTGGGCGTTTCTCCTTCACGCGTACGGCAGTATCTGGCGCAAGGCATGCGGCAATGCTACGTGGCGTTATACGGCGAACCGCTATGAGCGCTTTCAGCTCTAAACCGGTTTCAGCGACGGTGCTGGAGGCGGCTATCGCCTGGCAGCTTTGCCTGGACTGCGGCAATAGCAGCCAGGACGAGCGCGATGAACACTCCCGGTGGCTGCGCGCCAGTGAGGAGCACTCTCGTGCCTGGGCACAACTGGGCATGCTTGATCATCAGTTTTCCCTGACGTCCGCGCCAGCGCGGTCCGCATTGCTGCAATCGCACGACAGCGCCTTGCGGCGCATGCGCAAGTTTGGCGGCGGGCTGGCCGGTGTGATGCTGGCCTGCGGCCTTGTGCTGTTCATGGGCAACCGTTTGATGCCGATCGATTACTGGCTGGCCGATCAGCGCACCGCAACAGGCGAACAGCGCACGGTGCGTCTGGCGGACAACACCGTGATCAGGCTCAACACCCACAGCGCAATTGATGTGAGATTCGACGCTACACAACGGCGCGTAATCCTGCAGGACGGTGAGATCTTCGTAGAAACCGGAAGCCATGAGGATCCGCGCCCCTTTATCGTCGAAACCCGCGACGGTCGCCTGCGTGCACTGGGTACCCGGTTTCTCGTGCGCCGTGAGGACGAGGGCACGCTGCTGGGCGTGCTGCAATCAGCGGTAGCGGCTCACGCGCAACGTGATGATCGTGAGCAGATTCTGCGTGAAGGTCAGCAGGTGCTGATGACCCGTGATGGCCTGGGGCCGATGCTGGCGCTCAAGCCTGGGGCCGATGCATGGACGCGCGGCATGCTGGTGGTGGATGACACGCGGCTTTCCGATCTGGTGGCTGAGTTGGGTCGCTATCGAGCCGGTTATCTCGGCGTCGCGCCTGAGGTGGCTGATCTGCGTATTACGGGCAGCTTCCCGCTGACCAACACTGACTTGGCGCTCAAGGCGCTATCGCCCACTCTTCCTGTTCAAGTTGAGCAACGTACCCAGTGGTGGACGAAAGTGATTGCGAGCGACGTCAAAAAAACCGCTCCCCAAGTACCTCCGAAACCTGAGACCTAGAGTCGAACAGTCCGTTGTGCGCGCTGTAGCGGGCGCGACGGCTCTCAGCATCAGGGGCTTGCTGGTTCGCAAGTCCTGAAAGCAGATATTGCGGACGTCGGTAGCGCTGGCTAGTCTGACGGACTGTCTTATTCGAGGAACCTCCATGTCCGCGCCAACCATGACTTTGTACTACAACCCGGCATCTCCTTTCGCCCGCAAGGTGCTGCTTGTACTGCATGAAACCGGACAGCTGGACAGGGTGACGCTGCAAACCACGATCCTGACGCCTGTCGCCCCGGTTGCAGAGTTGAACAGCGATAACCCTGCCGGCAAGATCCCGGCGTTGCGCCTCGCGGACGGTAACGTCATCCATGACAGCCGCGTCATCCTCGACTATCTCGATCATCAGCACGTCGGCATTCCGCTGATCCCACGCGAAGGTTCGGCCCGCTGGCGGCGTTTGACCCTGGCGTCTCTGGCGGATGCGCTGTTGGACGCGGCGTTGTTGATTCGCTATGAAACCGCATTGCGCCCGGCTGAGAAGCATTGGGAACTCTGGCTCGATAATCAGCAGGAAAAAATCGAGCGCACACTCGGTTATTTTGAGCAGGAAGCGATTACCGAGCTGAGTTCGTCTTTCGACGTAGCTTCAATGAGCGTCGCCGCTGCGCTGGGGTACATAGACTTCCGCCAGCCGGACCTGGCATGGCGCAGCCGCTACCCGCGTCTGGCCAACTGGTACTTTGAAGTCAGCCAGAGACCGTCAATGCAGGCGACACTGCCTTCGGTTTGATTTGGAATGCATTTGCTGTAGGAGCTGCCGAAGGCTGCGATAGCGGTATGTCAGGATCAACGCTTCGCAGCCTTCGGCAGCTCCTACAAGTCCTTTGTTCGCAGCTTACCAGCGTTGCTCAACCATCAATCACCTTGCGATAAAACGCCCACTCTTTTTCCAGCGCATCGGCCTGATTAACCGCTTTGCGGAAGCCGTGGTGTTCGTCGGCGTAAAAATGCCCTTCAGCCACGACACCTCGGGATTTCAGGGCCATCAGCATGGCGCGGGTTTGTTCGGGGACGACCACTGCATCAAGCTCGCCCTGGAAGAAAATCACCGGCACCTGAATGTCGGCGGCATGCAGCAGCGGCGTGCGGGCGTGATAGCGGTCGATGTCCTCCTCTGGATCGCCGATCAGCCAATCCAGATAGTCGCTTTCGAATTTGTGCGTGGCTTTGCCCAGTGCCAGTGGGTCACTGACGCCGTAAAGGCTGGCACCCGCGCGGAATACTTTCTTGAAGGCCAGTGCACATAACGTGGTGTAACCCCCTGCACTGCCACCACGAATGAATGCCTGCTCGGGATTGATCAACCCGCGCTCACCCAGATGCGCGACCACTGCGCAGGCATCTTCCACGTCCGCCACCCCCCAATTGAGGTGCAGGCTTTGACGGTACTCACGGCCGTATCCGGTGCTGCCGCGGTAGTTGAGGTCGGCCACGGCAAAGCCGCGTTGTGTCCAGTACTGGATTTTAGGATCAAGCACCGGGTAGCAGGCTGACGTCGGACCACCGTGCACAAACACCACCAGCGGCGGCGTGCCGACAGCATTCATGGCGGGATAGAAATAACCGTGCGCTTCACCGTCCCCACTCTTGTAGCGCAAAGTTTGTGGGCGGCTGATCTGTTCAGCCGGCAGTGGGGCGACGCCACCCGCCAGCACCTGGACGCTGTGGTCTTTACGACTGATCGCCAACACCGCCGAGGGGCTCGTTGCGGAGGCCGCGATGCAATAAACGTATTGATCGTCGAGCGCCAGGCTGCGGAAGCGGCTGTACTCGCCGCTGAAATCCTCCAGCGTGCCGTGGGTGTCACGCATGCCCAGCACGCCGGCACCATTTTCCGACCAGGTGGCGAGGTAGGCGCCATGATGCAATGGCAGCCAACTGCGCCCGCCCAGTTGCCATGGGGCGGGCGCATGGTCGGCGTCGGAAGCTTTGAGATGGGTCAGGCCGAACGAGCCTTCCACGCACGGCTGCCAGAAACCCCCTTGGTCGCTCAGGCAATACAGCCGACCCGTGGCATCGAAACGCGCTTGCTGGATGGACTCTTCTTCGCGATCGCCCGCCAGGCAGCGCGGTTCGGACCAGCCTCCCGCAGCCTGACGCTTGCTGCTCATCAATAAGGTGCTGGTCCAGGGTTGATGCGGCTTCTGCCATTCAATCCAGGCCAGACGCTGGCCATCCGCAGTCATGGTCGGCGATGCGTAAAAATCCGCACCTCTGGCCAGCACCAGACGCTTGCCATTGGCGACGTCAATGCTGACCAGTTGGTGGATGTCTTTGTCTTCTTCAACGGCCAGAATCTGTCCGTTGGCGAACACCAGATCACCGTAGCGTTTTTTGCCGGTGGTGATGGCTTCAGGCAGACCTTCTCCCTCGAACTCATCAAACACCAGTGGCTGGCGATAGAGCTGCTGATCGCTTTCGTTGACGAACACCAGCGCATCTTCAGTCAGGCAGAACGACCCGCCGCCGTACTCATAAACGCGGCTGCGTACGCTGAAGCCTTCCGGCGTAAGACACGTCTTGTTGTCTTCGAACCAGCGCCAGATGCGGCTTGCGCCATCCTCAGGCCGATATTCATTCCAGAACAAGCCCAGCGGGCTGACTGCCAGCTCGGCGAAGTCGACTCCGGCGACGACCGCCTGGGCTGCTGTGAATGTGTCAGGATTTGGCGATGAGGCGCGAGTTTCTGTCATTGCGAAAGGCCAGCTGCTCAATTGTTTGGGTAGCATATTCGGCTTCTTTTCGAGCCTGCACAATCATCCCGTGATGAGGCGATTTACTGCACACCGGATCGGCATTGGCGGCATCGCCGGTGAGCATGAATGCCTGACAACGGCAGCCGCCGAAATCCTTCTCTTTTTCGTCGCATGAGCGGCACGGTTCGGGCATCCAGTCGTAACCCCGGAAGCGGTTGAAACCGAATGAGTCGTACCAGATGTGCTGCATCGTGTGGTCACGCACGTTGGGGAACTGCACCGGCATCTGCCGCGCGCCGTGGCAGGGTAGCGCCGTACCGTCCGGGGTCACGGTCAGAAAGATGCTGCCCCAGCCGTTCATGCAGGCTTTCGGACGTTCTTCGTAGTAGTCCGGGGTCACGAAGATCAACTTGCACGGATGATTCTCCGCAGCCAGTTTGTCGCGGTATTCGTTGGTGACCCGCTCGGCGCGAACCAGTTGATCCTTGGTGGGCAGCAAGCCCTGGCGGTTCAGGTGTGCCCAGCCGTAGAACTGACATGTCGCCAGCTCGACGAAATCAGCTTCGAGGGCGATACAAAGCTCGATGATTTTATCGATCTTGTCGATGTTGTGCCGGTGGGTAACGAAGTTCAGCACCATCGGATAGCCGTGCTTTTTGACCGCACGGGCCATCTCTAGCTTTTGCGCGAAGGCTTTTTTCGAGCCCGCGAGCATGTTGTTCACTTGCTCGTCACTGGCCTGGAAGCTGATCTGGATGTGGTCGAGACCGGCTTCTTTGAAGTCGATGATTTTCTGTTCGGTGAGACCAATGCCCGACGTAATCAGATTGGTGTAATAACCCAGACGACGGGCTTCACGGATCAGTTCTGCCAGGTCCTGACGCACCAGCGGTTCGCCGCCTGAGAAACCGATCTGCGCCGCACCCATTTGCCGCGCTTCGGCCATGACCTTGAACCACTGTTCGGTGGTCAGTTCCTGGCCCTGTTTGGCGAAGTCCAGAGGATTGGAGCAATACGGGCATTGCAGCGGACAGCGATAGGTCAGCTCGGCGAGCAGCCACAACGGCAGGCCCACCTCGGGCTTGGGCGGAATCTTGATGGCTGAGTCGATCAGTGTCGAATCAGGCAAGTTCGATCCAGTGTTCGCCACGGGCGACCTCCATGAATTGCTCGACGTCGGTGCCGAGCTCGGGAAAGCCTGGGAACTGCTCGTTCAGTGCATCAATAATCGCGGCCACGCTACGTTTGCCATCGATCAGGCCGCCAATGGCACTGGCGCTTTCATTGAGTTTGATCATGCCTTCCGGGTAGAGCAGCACATGGCCGTTCTGCGCGGGTTCGAACTGGTAACGATAGCCTCGACGCCAGCTCGGGACTTGTTGTCTATCGAAGCTCATAGGGCTATCCCCTTATGCCAGACACGCTGGTCGGTCACGCTGTGATACGGCGGGCGGTTCAGCTCGTAGGCCATGCTCATGGCGTCCAGCATGCTCCACAAAATGTCGAGTTTGAACTGCAGGATTTCCAGCATGCGCTGCTGGCCTTCGTATGTGGTGTAGTGCTGCAGTGTAATCGTCAGGCCGTGTTCTACATCGCGACGCGCCTGGCCCAGCCGGGTACGGAAATACTCGTAGCCAGCCGGATCGATCCACGGGTAATGCTGCGGCCAGCTGTCCAGCCGGGACTGGTGGATCTGCGGGGCGAACAGCTCGGTCAGCGAGCTGCTGGCGGCTTCCTGCCAGTTGGCGCGGCGGGCGAAATTGACATAGGCGTCCACGGCAAAGCGCACGCCGGGCAGGACCAGCTCCTGCGAGCGAAGCTGATCAGGATCCAGACCAACGGCTTGTCCCAGGCGCAGCCAGGCTTCAATGCCGCCGTCTTCACCGGGCGCTCCATCGTGATCCAGCAGACGCTGAATCCACTCACGACGAATCTCGCGATCAGGGCAGTTGGCCAGAATGGCTGCGTCCTTGAGCGGGATGTTCACCTGGTAATAGAAGCGGTTGGCGACCCACCCCTGAATCTGTTCGCGGGTGGCACGGCCTTCATACATCGCCACGTGGTACGGGTGATGGATGTGGTAATACGCGCCTTTGGCCCGCAAGGCCTGTTCGAATTCAGCGGGGGACAGCGGCGTTGCTTCGCTCATGTCGGCTCCTGTAACAACACATGACTCTGTGAGTGTTCACAGCTCTTACAACTCAATACTCATCCCATCAAACGCCACTTCGACATTGCGGCGAGCAAGCTCTGCGCGCTCGGGCGAGTCTTCGTCGAGGATCGGGTTGGTGTTATTGATGTGGATAAGCACTTTGCGCTGCTTTGGCAGGCGCTCAAGTACTTCGAGCATACCGCCGGGGCCGTTTTGTGCCAGATGGCCCATTTCCGTGCCCGTACGCGTGCCTACGCCGCGGCGCTGCATCTCGTCGTCGTCCCACATCGTGCCGTCTACCAGCAGGCAGTCGGCAGCGACCATTTTCTCCATCAGCGCGTCATCGACTTTGCCCAGCCCTGGTGCGTAGAACAGCTTGCCGCCGGTCTTGAGGTCTTCAACCATCAAGCCGATGTTGTCGCCAGGGTGCGGATCAAAACGGTGTGGCGAGTAGGGCGGAGCGGCGCTGCGCAACGGGAATGGCGTGAAGCGCAGGTTAGAGCAGGCAGGAATCACAAAGCTGCCTTCGAGTTCTATCCTGTTCCAGACCAGGCCGCCGTTCCAGTGCTTGAGCATGTTGAACAGCGGAAAGCCGGTGCTCAGGTCTTCGTGAACCATATCGGTACACCAGACTTGATGCGGGCAGCCTTCGCGCAGGCTGAGCAAGCCGGTGGTGTGATCGATCTGGCTGTCCATGAGAATGATCGCGCTGATCCCGGTGTCGCGCAGGGCTCGGCCTGGTTGCATCGGGCCAAAACCGGCCAGCTGTGCGCGGATGTCTGGAGAAGCGTTGCACAGTACCCAGTTAACGCCATCATCGGACAGCGCGATGGACGATTGAGTCCGGGCATGGGCCCGCAGGCTACCGTCGCGGAAACCTGCGCAGTTCACGCAATTGCAGTTCCACTGTGGGAAGCCGCCGCCAGCAGCGGAACCTAGAATCTGGATGTACATGTCAGCTCCATGGGCGAGGCATGAAAAACTTCAAGAAAAAAGACGACTTATCAATAAAAAAAGCCCCGGCGAACCGAGGCTTTGCACCGCGTTGTAATCAACGGCTTGCGAAGTACATGGTGACTTCGAAACCGATACGCAGATCAGTGTAAGCAGGTTTAGTCCACATAAGAGACTCCTTCTGGGTGATTGCAGCGGTGGGTGGTAAATCGTTAGTACACCTGCGAAGGCATACGTTCGATGGTTAGGAAGCTATGTTACTTAATTTAACAAATTCTGGCTGTCGGATTCGTGAACAAAGCTTTTGCAGCTTTGGTAACGATCAAGCTGCGTGCCAAGGGTTTTGCGGGCTGTTTGTCAGGCAGAGCCAGCCGCCCACTGTTTGTTGAAGGCTAGCAGCGGCCTGCAACAAAGTGTGCCTGTCGAGGTTTCGTAATGTTTCATGCAGTGCGGACAGGAACTGTTCGTCACGGCCAGCCAGATGCGCTTGCCAGTGCAACTCGGCTGCTTGCGGGGTTTGCATGACGTTGACGTCCAGCTGCGCGATCAATGCTTCAGTCTGAACGGCAAGGTCGGCGCTATTTAGCCACTGAGGTAAATCGTTCAGGAACTGTTCGATGTGCTCGATCAGCTGCGGCACTGAGGTATTAGGCGACTGGACGCCGAAGAGTATTCCCGTTTGTCCGGCGATTTGCCGCAAGCCGCTGAAAACCGCATAGCCCAATTGCAACTCGACCCTTAGGCGTTGGTAGAACGGACCTTGTGCCAGATGAGCCAGTAATCGCCATGCAGCTTCGTCGGCGATGGAAGAAGAGGGCGTGGGGCAGAACAACAGCACGGCGCTTTCTGAGGACGGCGGTGCGCCGGCTTGCCAGTGTTTACCCGGTGCCAGCGCTGGCGCTCGCAGTGTCTGCTCGTTTCGCTGGCCCGGCGTACTGCGTAAGACGCTGTTCAGCGCAGGGAGCGTTCCTTGTGCAACGCCTGACGTGAAGCTGATCCACTGCGTTGCTGACCAGAAGGTCTGAACATCGCTGATCTCGTCAGCGGGCGCGGCATTCAGATAGCAATCGGGCAGGGTTTTGAGCAACTGCCGGATTGGAATCAGGGCAGCTTCATCGCTCGGTTGGCCCAAGCGCGCCAGGTCTGCATCTTCTGGAGCGCTGAGTTTTTGTAACGCATGCTTGAGGATTTCGGGCATCGGTGCGTCGAGGCCGCTGAGCTTGAGTTGCCAGTAATGGCCGTACGCACTGAACTCAAGATTGACGCCTGCTTGCTTCGCATCCTGCGCCAGGGATTTAAAGCTCTGATCAAACATTCGCCACAGCGTGGGTTGTGGGGACGGTAGATGCCAGCGCAGATAAAGCGCTCCTTCGTAGCCGTTACTCGGTACGGTCAGGAACGGGTTGGGTTTCGGGAATTGCCAGTGGATTTCTGAGGTGTGTGTGCCTGGTTGAATCTGCTCAAGCAATGCGATCAGCGCTGTGCAGCCTTGCCCGGACAAGCCTTGCGGCAAGTTGCGGGCGTGGTGGTGCGCCAGTTCCAGTGGGCCGCTGACATCCAGTTGTCGTTGCTGAAGGCGGTTGTAGTCGTCGCGCAGGGTTGGCCAATGGGTTTTGAGGTTTTGTGTCAGTGCCGACGCCATCGCGAGCAAGCTCACTCCTACAGGAAACGGTGATTCATCTGTAGGAGTGAGCTTGCTCGCGATTGCGTCGACCTTGATCAAAATCTGACCAGCAAACTGATAAACCACTTCCGCCTTCAACGCATCAACCACGCCCTCCGCCCGGCTGCCATTCAGGCAATGACACAAAAATGCAGCGGCCTCGTCTGCTCCCTCAGGTAAATCCTCACAGGCCACAAGCAGTTGCTGATTGGCACTGACAAGTATCCGGTGTTCATCATCAACCAGCTTCGGCGGCTGATCTTGCGCAACCTTTACGCCACTGGCGAAGCCCGAGCCGTACGTCGTTGCCAGCCGTTTTAGCTCCTCCAGCGACTGAGGGCCCGTCAGGCACAAGATCATTTGCCCTGCCTGATAAAACCGCTGATAAAAATCCTGCAACGCCAGCTGAAACGCCGGACGCGGCACCGGCAAACTGTAGCGATTGCCTGCATGAAAGGCGCGTAGAGGGTGGTGGGCCGATACGTGCTCCAGCAACTGTATTTGCTGACGCGATGTTGCGTCGCGCGACCAGGCGATGAACTCGGCATGCAGCACTTCGCGCTCGCGGAGTTGATCGGCCATGGTCATCCGCGGGTGAGCGAGCATGTCGCACAGGCGTTCCAGGCCTTGGGCGAAGACCGGTTCTGGCAGTTCGAAGAAAAAATCGGTGGTGCGCTCACAGGTGCTGGCATTGATTTGCCCGCCGTGACGCTGGACGAAGGCCATGAGCTTTTCGTCCCCGGCAAACTGCTCGGTGCCGAGAAAGAACAGATGTTCCAGAAAGTGCGCAAGCCCCGGCCATGCCGTTGATACATCATGACTCCCCGCCGCCACCCGCAACGAAGCGGCGCAGCGCTTGAGCCGTGGCGCATGGCACAGCACGACGTTCAGGCCGTTGGCGAGGGTCAGGTATTCGGTGGTGGGGGAGGCAGGCATGGGTATTCCGGGTGACGTGATCGGGTCATGCTAGCGGAATTACTTGTTTATGGCATCGCGCGGTCTCGCGGCAAACAGTCGGCCTGTAGGAGCTGCCGAAGGCTGCGATGGCTGTGTTTCAGGACAAATGCTTCGCAGCCTTCGGCAGCTCCTACAGGAAGTGCATTTCCATTTGCTGTTTGTATCTCCGACAAGGCCTGCTGTCAGCCTTCGCCCAACCCCAGATACAACCCCGGCCGCCGATCCTTGAAGTAGGTATTGATCGACCGCGACTGCTCCATCACCTGTCGATCCAGCGTGCCCCAGATCAGCACTTCATCCTGTTGCGCCACGGCCATGCGGCTGCCGTCCGGGGCGCAGAGGCTGCTTAGTCCGCAGTAATGAATGTCGCCTTCGCTGCCACAGTAGTTGGCGTAAACCACGTAGCACTGATTCTCGTAAGCCCGCGCACGCACAGTCACTTCGGCGACAAAATCATAAGGTGCCATGTTGGCCGTTGGCACAAGGATCAACTCGGCACCTTCCAGAGCCAGGCGTCGGGTGTTTTCCGGAAACTCCACGTCGTAACAGATCAGAAAGCCCAATCGCCAGCCGTCCAGCTCGACAATCGGGAAGCGGTCCTCGCCGGGGCTGAACATCGCCTTGTCCAGTTCGCCGTAAAGATGCGTCTTGCGATAGTTGCAGAGGGTCTTGCCGTGGCCGTCGATCAGTTGCACCGAGTTGTAGATCAGGTCGTCAGCACCCAACTCTGGATACCCGTAAAGGATCGCAATACCGTAACCCTTGGCGATCGCGGCAATATCACCCGCCGCAAAGCCATCGCTGGGCTGCGCCAATGCGCGTGCTGCCTCTGCACCAATGTTGTAACCGGTGAGGAACATCTCCGGGCACACCAGTAGCTCTGCCCCAATGGCCGCCGCCTCCCGAGCCTGATCATCCAGACGTTGCAGGTTGCCGCCGATATCCAGTGGCAATGGCGGGCATTGGTAAACGGCGATGCGCATGGTCGAGCCTCTTGTTCAGTCGGCGAGGGCGATGGGGCCAATTTCGTGGAATACATCGCCGGGGCCTGGGTTCTCGGCGTGGGTCTTGCCGCCGAAGTGGGTCATGATGCCCCACACCGCATTCAGTGAGGTCTGTACGGCGCCTTCAACCCATGCGGGCGTCCAGGATACGTCGTCACCGGCGATGAACATGCCACGCTGCTCCACCGGCATGTCCTGCTGCATGAAGTGCGCATACATGCGCTGGTTATAACGGTAATGCCCCGGCAAGGCGCCCTTGAAGGCGCCGAGGAAATGCGGGTCCGCTTCCCATGAAACGGTAATCGGGTCGCCGATGATCCGCGCTGCGATGTCGACTTTAGGGTAGATCTTTTTCAGCGCGTCGAGTGCCAGTTTGACCCGCTTGTCGATGGGCTGCGGCAACATCTTCAGCGCATCGCTCATCCACGAGTAGGACAGACAGATCACGCCGGGCTTGTCGTCGCCGTTATCAAACAGATAAGTGCCGCGGGTCAGGCGATCCGTAAGCGTCATGCTCATCAGGTCGCGGCCGGTGTCCGGGTCTTTATCCTTCCAGAACGGACGGTCGACCATCACGAAGGTTTTCGACGATTGCATGTAGCGTGTACGGTCCAGTGCCATCCACATCTTCTGTGAGAACAACGATTCTTCACATTCGATCTGAGTGGTCAGCAACCAGCTCTGGCAGGTGGTCAATACGGCGGCGTAGTGGCGAGTGTCGCCCCAGTTATCGGTGACGGCCAGAAGACCATCTTCGGCGCGGGCAATACGTTTCACTCCGGTTCGCGGTGCACCATGATGCAAAGACGCAAGGCTGGTGCCTTCGGGCCAGTGGGCGCAGCGCTCCGGTACGTGACGCCAGATACCCAGTGGTACTTGCTCTACCCCGCCGACGATCAGGTGCTGATGATCGTCGCAGTTGGTCATGACCACTCTGAAGATTTCCAGCATCGAATTTGGGAAATCCGAATCCCAGCCGCCGGTGCCGAAACCGACCTGGCCGAAGACTTCGCGATGGTAGAACGACAGTTTGGCAAATGCTTTGGAGGTGGCGACGAAGTCATAGAACGTACGGTCGTCCCACAGCGGAACCAAGGTGTTCCACAGTTCTTTGAGGCGCGGCACATCGCGGTCGCGGATGGCTTGCTGAATGTCCTTGAAGCCGGAACCCTCTTCCAGCGCATCAGCCCAGGCGTCGGCTACTTCCTGAAACATCGCGGGCAAATCAGACAGTTTCTGCGCGTAGTAAGTAACGCCTTCGAGATCAATAACGGTACTGCCCGAGGCGGCAGTCAGGGGGTTGGGAAACGGTTTTGATTCCAGACCGAGCTTATCGACGTAGTGGTAGAACGCGGTGGAAGACACCGGAAAGCGCATGCCCCCCAGCTCCGCAATAATGCCTTCAGTACCCTCAAAGGCTTGGGAGCGCAAACGGCCGCCCATTTTCGATGCTTCGTAAACCACGGGTTTCAGGCCCAGTTTCATCAGCTCATAGGCTGCCACCAATCCTGCGATCCCGGCGCCAACGATCGCTACTTCCTGGCCGTGATTTTCTGTGGGGATACTGCCCAGCCCGGCGGGATGCTCGATCCAGTCGTCGAAAGCGAAAGGAAAGTCCGGACCGAAGATAGTGATCGGCTTCTTGCCGTCTGCGGGGTGGCGATTGTTTTTCATGACTGACCTG
This sequence comes from Pseudomonas maioricensis, assembly GCF_022790535.1. Classification (GTDB taxonomy): domain Bacteria; phylum Pseudomonadota; class Gammaproteobacteria; order Pseudomonadales; family Pseudomonadaceae; genus Aquipseudomonas; species Aquipseudomonas maioricensis. The sequence goes on along the minus strand of NZ_LOHG01000002.1, from coordinate 71,084 downwards.
GCTGGCACGCGAAAGAGACAGTCTAGACAGGAGCTGAGACGTAAATAAGACGCAAAGTGTCGTCGTTATGCAGTGTTTTTGTGCGATATGACGAAATTAGTGATCATTTAGACGGTTTTCTATATTTGCCCAAGCCGTTTTAGATTGGAACGCATTTCTGTAGGAGCTGCCGAAGGCTGCGATGGCGGAATGTCAGGATAAATGCATCGCAGCCTTCGGCAGCTCCTACAGGGGCGCGTCGTTCTAAACAGGCTGTCCGCGATCAATCTTGCTACTCAGGATGATCGAAGTCGTGGTCTTTTCGACCCCATCAACACTGCCGATCAGGTCCAGCAACTGGTCCAGCTGCTCGGGTGAATCAGTGCGTAGCCAGGCCACATAATCAAACTCACCACTTACAGCGCAGAGTTGCTGAACCTGAGCCAGGCTGCTCAGGCGGCGCAGCACCTCCTTGCCCGAACGCGGTTGCACGGTGATGCCGACATACGCCTGCAAACCGCCGTCGACCACGCGCTGACTCAGCCGCACGCCGTATCCGGTGATGACCTTCGTGCTTTCCAGCCTGGCCAGTCTGGACGTTACGGTCGTACGGGCAATGCCCAACTGCCTGGCCAGCATCGCCACGCTTTCACGGGCATTGAGTTGCAAGGCCGCAATCAATTGGCGGTCGATTTCATCAAGAACTGGCTGGCGCGTCGTGGACAAGAGCATCTCCTTCAAGGCAGCAGGCATATTACCTGTGGTGGCTGCCAATGGGAGCAGCGAGCTAAAACGAAGCAGAAGAATCATTCTGGTGCGCGCCAAATGCGTCGGTAACTGCACTAAAAAAAGCCAATGTGTCCGTTAATCGACGTCTTGTGTCTTGCCAGCGTTAGAGGCCTCCGGATTGTAGGCGTAGAGTGAAGGTCGTTAATAAGTTTCCTGCAACTATACTTTAAGCATTGTAATGCCGTTATTTCGACTGAGGCTTCGGAAGTTTAAAGTGTGGGCGGTTGTTTTTTATAACGTTGATCGGCAGGGTAAGTTTCGTGGCTTCTGTTGTGTTCGCTTAAATAATATTGGCATGCCACTTGCTGAGCAAGACACATAACCCACTTGCACAGTGAGATTCGTTATGGTCAGCAAGACGCTTACGCTAGAGCAGTCAGCCGTCGGGGCTTTCAGTTCGCGGTGGTATCAACTGGTTATCGGCATGGTTTGTATGATGGCCATTTCCAGCCCGCAGTATGTGTGGACTTTATTTACCGGGCCGTTAATGCAGAAGCTGGGTGTTTCATTGGCCCAAGTGCAAATAACTTTTTCGCTGTTAATTATTCTGCAGACCTTCTTTTCACCGGCCCAAGGCTGGTTGATCGATCGCTTTGGCCTGCGCAAGTTGATCGCCACAGGCTGTGTTCTTTCCGGATTGAGTTGGGTGCTGGCCAGTCAGGCGACTTCACTGACGTCGCTGTATTTGAGCTATGGCCTTTTGGGTGGGCTCGGGACAGGCATCGTGTATGTCGGGATAGTGGGCTTGATGGTGCGCTGGTTTCCTGACCGTCGCGGTCTGGCGGCGGGCGCGGTAGCGGCGGGCTATGGCATGGGCGCCATGCTCACGACTTTTCCGATCAGCAATAGCCTGAAGGATGTCGGCATGGAGTCGACGCTGATGACCTTTGGCCTGATCCTTGGGGGCGTTGGTTTGCTGGCTTCGCAGTTCTTGCGGCAACCGCCTGCGCAAGTCGCCGAGCAGCCTGTGCCGATTGTAGGCAAAGTCGTTGCCGATATTGCTCCGCGGCAAATGCTCAAGACGCCTATCTTCTGGCTGATGTTTGCGATGTTTACCATGATGTCCACCTCGGGCCTGATGGTCACTTCGCAGATGGCCAGTTTTGCCAAAGACTTCGGCATGACCAATGTGATGGTGATGGGTATGGCCGCATTGCCATTGGCGTTGACGATCGACCGGATCTGCAACGGGCTGACGCGTCCCTTGTTCGGCTGGATCTCGGATCGCTGGGGCCGGGAAAACACCATGGCCTTCGCGTTCTTCTTTGAAAGCGTCGCCATGACATTGTGGTTTTTGACCATCGATAATCCAGTCCTTTTCGTGCTGCTGTCGGGCGTAGTGTTTCTCGGCTGGGGGGAAATTTTCTCGCTGTTCCCGTCGACGCTGACTGACACCTTCGGCAGTAAAAATGCCACGACCAACTACGGCTTCCTGTACATGGCGCAGGGCATTGGCTCAATCTTCGGCGGTCCGGTCGCGGCACTGCTGCACCAATATGCAGACAGCTGGATTCCGGTGTTTGCCGTGGCCATCAGCTTCGACATCATTACTGCGGCACTGGCCTTGTTCGTGCTCAAACGCATGCGCAGTAACTGGCTGGCGAAGAACACTGCACAGCCTGTAACCCAAGGAGTCTGAATGCTTAATACAACGCTCGCTGCCCGAGGCATCGCCGTCGCACCTCATAGCCTTGCTGCGCAATCGGCACTGGCGGTATTACGCGATGGTGGCAATGCCATTGAGGCGATGGTCGCGGCGGCCGCTACGATCGCGGTGGTGTATCCGCACATGAACAGTTTGGGTGGCGACGGCTTTTGGCTGATTGTTCCGCCTGAAGGCGAACCGATTGCCATCGACGCCAGCGGCCCGGCTGGTAGCCTGGCGACAATGGAGCACTACGCCGGGATGACGCGTATTCCAGTTCGCGGCCCCGGCGCTGCGTTGACAGTTGCAGGTACCGTCGGCGGGTGGCAGGAAGCGTTGCAGGTCAGCGCCGAAATGGAGGGGCATCTGCCTCTGTCCCGGCTGTTGGCAGATGCGATTTTCTATGCTGATTCCGGCATCCCGGTCACGCCGTCGCAGCACTTCGCCACGGCAAGCAAAAAGGCTGAGCTACAGGGTATTCCGGGCTTTGCCGAAACATTTTTGCAGGAAGGACAGGTTCCTGCTACGGGTAGCCTGTTCAAACAGACCCGTCTTGCGGGTACTTTGCGAATATTGGCTGAAGAGGGGCTCGACTGTTTTTATCGCGGCTCTCTTGCCGACTCTATTGCCAAAGATCTGCAATCGGTGGGGGCGCCAGTGACGCGCAGTGATCTGGCTGATTATCGCGCCAGGCGTGTACGGGCGTTAACGCTCAAACACAGCGCAGGCACCGTGTTCAACATGCCGCCGCCGAGTCAGGGGTTAGTGTCGCAGCTGATCCTCGGCATCGCCGATCATGCAGGCCTTAGCCAGTGCGCGGCCGACAGTGCCGAGCATATCCATACCCTTGTTGAAGCCACCAAGCTGGCGTTTGCTGTGCGCGACGAGCACATCACCGATCCAGAGCACATGACTATTGATCCGCAGGCCTGTCTTGAGGCGAATTATCTGCACGCTTTGGCCGAACGCATCGACCCACTGCACGCCGCCGCGTGGGGTGAAGGTAAAGGACCTGGCGACACGATCTGGATGGGCGTCATCGACAGCAACGGGATGGCGGTGTCGTTTATCCAGAGCATCTATCACGAGTTCGGCAGCGGTGTTGTGTTGCCCGAAAGCGGCTTGAACTGGCAAAACAGGGGAGCCTCATTCAGCCTCGATCCCCACCACTTGCTGGCGCTGAAGCCAGGCAAGAAGCCGTTCCACACATTGAACCCTGCTGCTGCCCGTCTGGCTGACGGACGCACGCTGGTTTACGGCACCATGGGCGGTGATGGTCAGCCACAGACGCAGGCTGCAGTGTTCAGTCGTTATGCGGTGTTCGGTCAGCCGCTGCAGCAGGCCGTCACGGCACCGCGCTGGCTGCTGGGCAGAACCTGGGGCGACAGCAGCGACACGCTCAAGCTGGAATCACGCATTGCCCCCGAGGTGGTCGAACAACTGGCAGCGTGGGGGCATGAGGTTGAGATACTTGCGCCTTTTACCGAGACCATGGGCCATGCGGCTGCAGCGGTTCGCTTGCCCAATGGTTCTTTCGAGGGCGCGTTTGATCCGCGCAGTAATGGGGCGGCTGCGGGGTATTGAGTGTAGTCGCGCAGCAAACGTGGCCCCTGTAGGAGCTGCCGAAGGCTGCGAAGGCGGTGTGTCAGAATAAATGCATCGCAGCCTTCGGCAGCTCCTACATAAATATGATGACTCGCTACCCCTCTATCGCAGGCAATTGCTGCTCAATGACTCCCAGCCAACCCATTCCGGGATAGGTCTCGAAGCCGGGTGTCATTGAATAGCCCTGGATAAGGTTGTTCGGCAGGGTGCTGTAACCGCTTGCCTGACCAGCCTTGACCTGCAAGTCGACGTTTTGCCCCAAGTGACTTTGCGCATCGGAGCTGGCGATGATTTTGTGGTTTGCATCGATCAGCATCACCCGGCTGCGCGAGCGCTCTTCGTCACTCAAACGTACGCCGTTGATGATCGAGTCCGCCTGGTTTTTCCAGTCGAAGAAGATTCCGATGACACCAATCACCGGCGTCTGCTTGCCAGCCTTGCTGCGCACAGCGGCACTGAACGCACAAGTCTGGGAGCCGTTGAGCAGTGGCTCGACTGCTACTTCGCCCGCGAAATACTGATCGCCGGATGAGTGTCGTACCGCTTGTTTGAACCACGCTGCTTCAGCCACATTTGAACCGATGACCTTGCCAAACGTGCCCGGCCGACCCGAGGCAATGACGCGCCCTTTGGTGTCCGCGACCCAGATGTCCAGGTAAACGGTGTAACTGTCGAGAATGATCCCCAGGCGCTCACTGGCGTGGTTGCCGGTTTCCGGAGTCGTTGTGGTCAGCGCATCAACCAGCGAGGCATCGGTCGCCCACCAGCGAACATCACACGTGCGTTCGTACAGGTTGCGGTCGATGATCTCAATCATGTTCAGCGAAAGATCGGCCAGCCGCTGACCGCGTACGTCGAAGCACATACCGCGGCCCAGATCGGTCAGTTCGTTGACCGACGCTTGCAGATCCTGAGTCAGGCCGCTTGCGATTTTGGAAATCCGTTCCGAGATGTCTTTGACTTCCTCGGCTACCACTGAAAAACCCAGCCCGGCCTTACCCGCATGCGCCGCTTCAATCAGCGCATTGATCGCCAGCAGTCGCGTTTGACGCGTGATCATCTGTATATCGCTGACACCTCGATTCGCTAACGCTTCCACTTCTCGTGAGAGAGTGACGATCCGTTCGGGTTCGATCATTTTTTGTGTACTTCAAAGAGTTATTAGGCGGCAGCCTTCACATAAAAAATGCGCAAAAAAAGGTATAGAAAAAGGGGCTATTAATTGCCCCTTGGAGTGCGGAAGTTTGAACTTCCTCTCTGGTCATCGGCTGATATCACCGTGCCTTTAGGCAAGCTATCGCAGTTTCGGGGATCTGTCATCTGCCGGTCGGAATGTGAGAAATATTTGTTATTTATGTCGCGAGAACGCAAGTTAATAGTCGTTTTCGGAATAAGCACGAATGTGAATTTGTAGTAGGAGTGCTTATGCGTAGTAAATATTTATGACGATAAGATGACAGTATTTTAGAGGGAATAAAAAGTAACGGTGACCAGAGCGAAGCAGCCAGCATTGTGACTGCCTGTACTGTTCAGATTTTCCAGCGTCTCGAGGTCTTCGCCAGCCGCTGTTGCAGGCCGTCGATGTTGCTCGCCAGTTGCAGCATCAACAGGTGGTAACCGGTCAATTGCACAGGTATCGGATAACCCAGATCCGGCAGGCTGGTCTCCGAGGTGCGTTGCAGGCGCTCGGTGGCCCCGGTTTGCAGCGCACGAGCCATGCCGATCAACTGGCGACGGGTTTGACGAAACTCGGTATCCAGACGTGCACGCCATTCCGGACCAGCCGCTTGATCCAGATCCTCCGGACGGATGTTGGCGAGGATCTCCAGTGTGCTCAGGCACATCCGGAAGTGCCCTTGAATGGCATCCAGTTCGACCATGGAAATTCGCACTTCCTTGGACACGGATGGCAGCAGCGAGCGCAGTTGCAGCATTGTCCCGTTGAGACGCGCCACTAACTTCAAGTGCTCATCAGCGGTAACTGGCTGGCCGTGGATGATGCGGCTATACACCTTGGCGCAGTCACGCAAGCCGCTGGCCAGGTTGTAGCGCCAGGAGAACACTGCGTACAGGGGCAGTGCGAAGGAGAAAGCCAGCGCCAGTGCGATACCGATAAGGATGTCGACTGTGCGCCACAAGCCGTCGCTGATCGGGTTGTAACCATGGCCTGCGACGATAAATAAGGTAATGGCTGACAGCAGAGCGGTGTACCCACCCTTGCCGATCGCGTGATACGCGAAGAATCCGCACATGACTGACATCATTGCGTACGTCAGCAGCGGCATCTCCAGATAACCTTGCTGTACCACAACCAGCAATCCGAGCCCTGCGCCAATCAACGTCCCGTAGGCGCGCTCGACCGACTTTTTACGGATGTTGCCGTGGTGCTGAAGGCCACCAATTACGATGAGCATCGTCACCGAAGCCCATTCACCGTGAGGCAAGTTGAGTCCGGTGGTCAACAGAATCGTCACCAGCAGCCCGACCGCAATCCGCGCTGCATGGATCAGGCGTGCGTTGCGATAGCGGCGATAAGGATCCAGTAGGGGACGCAAAACGCGACGCAACCAGAAAGGCAAACGGAGAGAGCGGGAATTCGTCATGCGTTTAAAGACCGCGCGGTTTGGGAATCGATCCCGGAGGAGACGCGGGATGGCGTCAGTAAGCCACAGTTGCAGTGAAATGTTTCATCACATGTGAGGTGTTGCGCCTTAGAATTTTTGAGCGTAGCTTGCTCGGCTATCACATGTGATGTCTTGGAAGGCGCTCGGATGGCTCGAAAAACTTCAACCGACTACATGCGTGAAATGCGTGCACGGCTGACGGCAGCCGGGTACGTCAAAAGAGAGCTGTATGTGCTTCCTGAAAACGCTGAAGTCTTGAGAAATGTCGAAAAAGTGTTACGCCAGCCCTATTTGGGGAACCGCATCAAACTGGAGGAATTCATGAGCGAAAATACCAACTGGACCATCGACACGCTGCACTCGGCGCTCGCTGAACTGGACGTGGTAAAGAGTAATGAAGTCGAGTTGACGCTGGTCCAAGGGGCCGAGCCAAGCTTGAGCGTGACGATGAACAACTTCGGCGGGCTGCCGATCATCATTGCAATCGCCGGCGACCAGATTCTTGTGGATTGCGTACTGGTTTACGCCTCCCAGGTAAAAGACGTCGCTGCATTCAACGACACCGTATTGCGCAGTCGGGACATCTTCCCGTTGTCGTCTATCGGTATCGAAACCATGCCGAACGGCGAGACCGTTTACAGCATGTTTGGCGCATTGAGCGCGGCTTCTTCACTGACCGTTATTGTCCAGGAAGTATTTACCCTGGCAGATAACGTGATCCGCGCCGCCGATGCCTACGAAGATTTTTTAACAGTTGACTCACAGTAATCGGGAGACAAATAAATGAGCCTTTGGAAGAAAATGGTTACCGCTATGCGTGGCGGCGCCTCCGAGGTCGGTGAGGCAATCGTCGACGCTCAAGCACTCCGCATTCTGGATCAGGAAATCCGCGACGCCGATGCTTCGATGCTCGCTGCCCGCAACCAACTGATCCAGATCAAGGCCAAGCACAAGCTGTCCGTACAGCGTGTGGATGAGCACGACAAGAACATCGCTAACTGGGAACAGAAAGCCATCGCCGCCATGAATAAGGGCGAAGAAGGTCTGGCTCTGGAGTGTGCGGAAAAGGTTTCTGAGCTGACCGCACTGCGCGATCAGGAAAAAGCCGCTGCTGATCAGTTCGGCATTCAGGTCACCAAGTTGACGGCTCAGGTCACCAAGGCTGAAAGCCAGATCAAAGGTCTGCGTCAGCAAGCCGATATGGCCAAGGCGCGTGACAGCGTGCAGAAAGCGCAAATCAATGCCGCAGCGGCCACGGGCGGTGCCAATGGGCGTCTGGAAACTGCAGTGGGTTCGCTGGCGCGCATCAAGCAGCGTCAGGACGAGCAGGATGCCAAGCTGGAAGCCGCAGAAGAACTCGCGGATGCTGCCAACGGTGGTGATCTCGAACGTCGTCTGCAAGACGCCGGTATTGGTGCGAAAACCGGTGGTGCTGCTGACGTTCTGGCTCGCTTGAAAGCGCAGAGCCAAGGCGGTAACGCAGGTCAGTAACATCGTATAAAAAGGGGCAGGCGGAGATCCGTTTGCCCCTTTTTTGTCTGGCTGCATTTGTCTGGTTCTAACGGTACCTACATGAATGTCGGAAACGGGCTACGCGTTATTCTTGGCCTGGCCGCTGTGATGATTGCAGTTCAGGTGATTAACTCGCTGACCGCAAACAGCCTGCTGAGCCATGGTCTGGTCCCCCGAACCTGGGAGGGGCTGCAAGGGATTATTTTTTCCCCGTTTTTGCACGGCTCTGTTCGGCATCTCCTGAGTAATCTACTGCCCTTTATCGTGCTGAGCTGGCTGGTGGCGACTGAAGGCCTGCAGCGTTATGTCCGCGTGCTGTTGCTGGTAACGCTACTGGGCGGTCTGTTGGTCTGGATCGTGGGCAGGCCGACGATTCATGTGGGTGCCAGCGGACTGATCTTTGGCTTGTGGGCTTATTTGCTGGCGCGCGCGTGGTTTCAGCGCAGCCTGATCAGCTTTGCCGTCGCCTTGTTCACGCTGGTGGGCTACAGCGGATTGGTCCTGGGCTTCATTCCCGTGCCGGGCGTCTCGTTTGAATCACACATTGCGGGTGCACTTGCCGGTATTGTTGTGGCCTGGCTGATGCACGCAAAAGGGCTGGTTGAAAATCCGTAGCGCTGAAACTCCAGACATCGCTCGCGCAAAATGAAAGGAAACGCATTATGAGTTGGATCAAACGAGCTTTAGGCCTGGCACCGCCAAAGCCACCTGCTGGCGCTACGCCGTTAAACAGCGCAGCGTTGCTCGCACCGTTTGGCCTGGCGACCGGACGCATGCTGGATCTTGATGACTCGCTCAAGCTGCTGCTCGACGGGCATTCGGAACTGGTCGTCCCCAATGAAGAGGTCGTCTGGTCTGTTGGGCATGTTGACCTCGGACAGTCCATTCGCCTGGTGCGCTTCTACTTCGAAGATGAAGACTACTGGATGCAGGTCATGATGAACGGCCCTGCGGCGGAAGACGTTCAGGACGTTATCCTGTTCGGCTACAGCAGCGTTGTGACCATCAACAGCGAGTCGGAACTGAAACGTCTGGTAGGTCCTGAATCAAAAATCGGTTTGCCGGTGTATGAGCATGACGGTTGGGAGTACGAGCGTCAGTGGGGCACCGAACAAGGTCAGACTGAACTGACCCCGATGACCGAGGAAGTGGCCAATCCTGACGGCAGCTATCGTATCGAGCATCTGAGCATGTTGTACGCTCGCGACACGGGTTTGATTGATCGTCGTGAGTTTTTGCTGCTGTCTGTCGAGGAGGATGAAGACGGTGTGGTCTCTCTCACTACTTCGGTTGGCGTCACGCTGCAGTCCACTGACTTCACCGTCATCTAAAAGGAAGTAAAAATGCTTGATGCGCTTAGTTTGTCCCTCAGTTTTCAGTCGGTGCTGAGCTTCGTTATCTACATCATTGTGGCCGGTGGCTTGTTTGGTCTGTTCCAGATGGCCTACACCCGCCTGACCCCGCACAAAGAGTTCGTGCAGATTCGTGAAGGCAATGTCGCCGCAGCCGTAGCACTGGGCGGTGCATTGATTGGCTTCGCATTGCCTGCCAGCAACGTGATTACTTACAGCATCAGCGTGCTGGACGTAGTGATCTGGGCGGTCATCGCAGCCGTCGTGCAATTGCTGGCGTTCACTGCCACCAACTTTGTTCTCAAGGACCTCTCGGCTCGCATCACCCGTGGCGAACTGGCCGCTGCCATCTATGCGGCCAGCGTTTCGATCAGTGTCGGCTTCCTCAATTCGGCCTGCATGACGCCGTCGACCTGATTGCCCTTGATCGAAAGGAGTATTCGATGAGACGTAGTTCTTTGAAGCTGGTTCTGGCCAGCACGTTGCCGCTGGCACTCAGTGCATGCGGCAAGTCCGATACCGTTGATGTCACCGCGCAACAGACGTTCCCGACGGTACAAGCTTGCGTGGACCAAAAGGTTCCCGTAGACGTTTGCTCGGACGCTTACATGACCGCCTTGGCAGATCACCGTCGCATCGCGCCAACCTATGACAGTGCGTCCGCGTGCGAGGCAGACTTTGTGCCTGATTACTGCCAGCAGAACTCTGATGGCAAGTTCACCCCCAAACTCGGTGGTTTCCAGCTGGAGCTATCCGGGCAGTTGCCTAAAGAACAGGTCGATGCGGCCAACGCTCAGGCCGGTCAGTCGGGTGGTTCAGGGTTCGCCAGCTCGGGCGTCAATGGATTCCTGATGGGCATGTTGGTCAGCAACATGGTCAATAACATTGGCGGCGGTGGTCGCTACAACTCTCAGCCGGTCTATCAGGAGCGTGACTCGCGCGGCGGCTACCAGTCTTCGACGCTTTCTCGTCAGATCGAGCGCGGCAAGACTTTCGGCAATTCCACTCAGGCGCGCACCAGCTCAACCGGTGCTTACACCAAGAGCACGCTGGGCCGTAACTCGTCAGTCTCGTCCTCGGTTTCTCGTGGCGGATTTGGCAGCCAGGCAACTGCTCGCAGTGGCTGGGGTGGCAAAAGCAGCGGTTTCGGCGGCTAACGGGAGCGCTAGCCATGAAAAAGATCAGTATCGAAGAGCGGCCTGACTGGCGCGCGACCGCCGAGCGTGAGGGGTTCGATTTCCACACGATCGACGGCGAGCGCTACTGGGATGAACGCGCTTACTATCAGTTCACCGAAGCTCAGATCACTCGGGATATCGAAGCACCGACTCAGGAGCTTCATGCCATGTGTATGGATGCCGTTGAGCGGGTGGTGGACAGCGAGGAGTTACTGACTGAACTGGAAATTCCACCAGCGTTCTTCGATCTGGTCCGGACTTCCTGGAAGGAAGGGCACCCACATCTTTATGGGCGCTTCGACTTCAGTTACGACGGCGTGAACCCTGCAAAGCTGCTTGAAGGCAACATGGATACGCCGACCTCTGCCTATGAGGCCGGCGCATTCCAGCTCATCTGGCTGGAAGAGCAGATTGCCCGAGGCCTATTGCCTGCGCATGCCTCGCAGTTCAACTCGCTGGCAGAAGATCTGGTTCGTGCTTTCGCAGCCATCAGAGAGGGCGGGCCATTCTATTTCTCCTCGATGTCCGGTTCAGCAGAAGACCGGGGCACCACCGAATTCCTGCGCAAGATGGCCGAACACGTCGGCATCGAAACCCGACACATCGACATCGAAGACATCGGCCTCAACTCGCAGGGCCGCTTCGTTGACCTTGAGGGGCGCTGGATCGAACGTATATTCAAACTGCATGCCTGGGAGCACGTGTTCCACGAACCCCATGGGCAGGCGGTTCCGCAATGTGACACGCAGTTCATCGAGCCTGCGTGGAAGTCCATCATCTCCAACAAAGGCATTCTGCCGCTGTTGTGGAAATTCAACGAAGGGCATCCAAATCTGCTGCCGACCTTCGTCGACAAAGATCCGCGAGCACCTGTCCCGAAAGGCTGGGTCCGCAAACCCTACTTCTCCCGCGAAGGCGCCAACATCGAAATCCGTACGCCGGGTGACGAAGTCATCTTTGAAGACGGCCCCTACAACGACGCGCCCTATATCCTGCAACAGTTCGCCCCGCTGCCACGCTTCGGCGACAGCTACACGCTCATCGGCTCATGGGTCGTGGGCGACCTGGCTTCAGGGATTGGCATTCGGGAAGACGATAGCCTGATCACCAAGGACAGCAGCCGGTTCTTGCCGCATGTTGTGGTGGATTGATTACAGGGCTGAGCTGAAAACGAATTTCTGTGGGCGGACCTGCGAGGGACTCAATGTTCTCCCAGCAAGATGGTCGACCATGGCTCTGTTGGAGCGAGGCTCGCCCGCGAATCAATCGATGAGGTAAGTCAGGTACAGCGCGTCATCGTTCTTCGCGGGCAAGCCTCGCTCCAGCGGGGGCGTTGTTATTTGCTTTGCAGCAACTTAGCGACGAATCAAGCAAACACCACTTCAACACGCCCCACACCGTGACGTGAACGAGGCGCTGTTTTAACCACAATCTGTACGTCACGCCCAAGTCGGGAAAGGCAGTCGATCATCTTGGTCTCGCTGATCCCTCTGAACTTCCCGCGCAGCATTTCGGATACTTTGGGCTGAGGCATGCCCAGGATTTCAGCTGCCTCGAGCTGAGTCAGATGGCGAGCTTTGATTATGCCGCCGATCTTCGACGCTAGCTGAGCCTTGACCAGCATCTCCTTGGCGTCACCCTGGCCTAGGTCAGCGTAGACGTTGCCGCTACCTTCTTCGACCTTAATCATTTTTCAAACCCTTCGCGTGTTCTTCCGCCGCTTTCAACCGTAATTTGATCAGGTCAATATCGTGTTGTGCAGTCTTGATGCCTGTACTCGATTTCTTTTGAAAGCAGTGCAGCGCATAGACAGCTCTTCCGAATTTCACAGTGTAAACCGCTCGATAAGTATCGCCATCGTGGTCTTCAACGATCTCAAGCGTCCCAGCTCCTGAGAACCCCTTCAGAGGTTTGGCTTACAAAAAAGATATACCTATTTAGGTATATCCTCAATCGTTCCATGCCGCCGCCGTCAGCAATAGGCTTGACGGTGATTTGCTTAGGTGTCGATTAGTTTGAGCCGCTCTGATGTGCGCGGCGGAATGACAAAAAAGCCGCGCATTAGCGCGGCTTTTTAAATAATGGTGGGCCCACACGGACTCGAACCGTGGACCAAGGGATTATGAGTCCCCTGCTCTAACCAACTGAGCTATAGGCCCTCAGTAGGCCGCGGATTATAACGGCGGTTTCGACGCTGTGCTATCCGAAAAGTCCGAAAGAGGCGTACGAAGAAATTTCGAGCTGAATTCATCGGGCGGGAGGGGGAGGCTGACGATGTAGCCCTGGATCTGTTCGCATCCTTCGTTGGCCAGGAATTGCTGCTGTTCGTTGTTCTCTACGCCTTCGGCAATGACGGTCAGTTGCATGCTGCGGCCCAGCGCAATAATGGCGCGGACGATGGCTACGTCGTGCGGGTCATCGGGGAGGCTGCGCACGAATGACTGGTCGATTTTCAGGATATCCAGCGGTAAACGTTTCAGGTAGCTGAGGGACGAATAGCCTGTACCGAAGTCGTCGATCGCTAGCTGTACACCAAGTGCCTTGAGCTTATGCAGCACGGCCAGGGCTTCCTCTGCCTGGCTCATGATGAAGTTTTCGGTGATCTCCAGTTGCAGGCAGTCAGGAGCAAGGTGGCAATCCGAGAGCAGTTGCTCTATGCGTGCCAAGAGATTCGGCTGCCGCAACTGTGCGCCCGCCAGATTCACCGACAGCGCGCCGAAAGGTGCATAGCGTTTGTTCCATTCGTGCATTTGCAGACAGGCCTGCTCAAGTACCCAGTCGCCGATCTGCAGAATCATGCCGTTCTCTTCTGCCAATGGAATGAAGTGCTCCGGTGGCACTTCGCCGAGAGTGGGGTGCGCCCAGCGAATCAAGGCTTCTGCGCCGACCAGTCGTTGGCTGATCAGGCTGATTTTCGGCTGATAACAGAGGCTGAATTCATTACGCTCCATTGCTCTGCGCAACTCATGCTCCAGGGCTATCCGGGCACTGGCCTGGGAGGTGAGGTCTTCCGTATAGCTTTCGACGCGATTGCGGCCCTTGGCCTTGGAGCGGTACATCGCGGCATCGGCGTTTTTCACGACGGTAGCCACATCCTGACCATCTGTGGGGAACAGGCAGCTACCAATGCTGGCGCTCATGAAAAACTCATGTTCGCCCGCCTGGAACGGCGCAGTAAAACAGATCAATATTTTTGTCGCGATGGCTTCTGCATCACTAGGGTGCAGCAGGCCAGGCAGCAGAATAATGAACTCATCTCCCCCCAGGCGCGCCACGGTGTCGATATCGCGCAGGTTCTCCTTGAGGCGTTGCGCGATCCCTTTGAGCAACAGGTCGCCGACGGGATGGCCGAGGCTGTCGTTGATGTGTTTGAAGCGGTCAAGGTCCAGAAACAGGACCGCGCCGAGACTACTGGCTTCCAGGCTGTGGAGAAGGGCAGCTTGCAGGCGGCTTTCGAACAGCGTTCGGTTGGGAAGCCCCGTGAGCGGGTCGTGATGAGCCTGATAGTCAAGGCGTGCCTGAGCATGCTTGAGGCTGGAGATGTCGGCGAACACCGCAACGAAGTGGGTAATGAACTGTTCCTTGTTTCGTACCGCGCTGATCGTCAGCCAGCTTGGGTAAATCTCGCCGTTCTTGCGTCGGTTGCTGATTTCTCCCTGCCAATGTCCTTCTGCCGTCAACTGGTACCACATGGCGGCATAGAACGCGCTGTCATGCAGGCCTGAAGCGAGCAGGCGAGGGGTCTGCCCGAGGGATTCCTGCTCGCTGTAGCCGGTGATCTCGCTAAATGCGCGGTTGACAGCGTTGATACGCTGGCGGGTATCGGTAATCAGAACACCTTCGGCCGTACTTTCGAAAACGGTGGCGGCCAGTTGCAGCTTTTCCTGCATTTGATGGCGTTCGGTAATGTCTCGGGCAATGGTCAGCATGCAATCTTCGCCAGCAATAAGCAGCGGACGTGACGAGATTTCACACAGCCTGATCTGGCCGTCTTTGCGTCTGATGTGGCTGCGGAAATCACGGACAAAACCGTCGCGGTTCAGCAGCTCCAGGAGTTTGCCGCGCTCGTTCAGGTTGGCCCAAATCCCCAGGTCCACCGTGGACTGATCAAGCGAGGCAGCGCTGTCGTAGCCGGTCATGCGACTGAACCCCTCGTTGACCTCAACAAGCAGGCCGTCGCGCTGCCGGGTTATCAGAAGGCCGTCAGGGGATGCGTGGAATGACTTGGCGAATTTTTCTTCAGACAGCTGAAGTTGTTGCTGAGCCTGTTTGAGCTGGGTGATATCACGAACGACTACGACCACGGCTGGAGTGGAGTCCAGATCAAAAGGTTCGGCAGAGACAAGTCCGGAGAACGTGCGGCCGTCTCTTCTCCGAAACGGCATCTCAAGGTTGCGAATACTGCCTTTCTGAAGTCGTTCCAGCATTCCGGGGCCAACGCCGGGAACGCCCCAGATCCCGAGTTCGGTCGGGGTTTTACCAATGACGTCGTTGGCCTGAAGACCAATCTGTTCGACGAACGCTGTATTGGCTTCCAGAAGTGTGCCGTCTAGCAAGCTGGCAATTATCAGAATGTCCGGACATTGAGCAAAAACAGAGGCGAACTTGCCTTCTGAGAGTCGTAAGGCTTCTTCGATTTGCTTGGTTTCGCTGATGTCGATCATCAACCCGCGCATGACGGGTTCGCGACCGCGCTTTATAAGGCTGACAATGTCGCGCACCCAGAGCGTTCTGCCGTCAGCACTGATGACTCGGTAGTCCACGCTGTGATCGTTACCGGCCTTGGCCGCGTGGTTGCACAGTGCCTCTGTTTTTTGCAGATCCTGAGGGTGGACGATGCTGCGCCAGAAGCCTGGCTCTCGCCATCGTTGCAGCGGATAACCCAGTAAGCTCTCGGCTTGAGGTGACACGTAGTTGTAGCTGTAATCTCCCGGAGTGGCCTCCCAGGCAATAGCGGACAGGCTTTCAACCATGCCGCGATAGTGGTACTCGCTGCTTCGCAGTTGCTGTTCCAGTTCCATACGCCGTGTTATTTCGGAGCTAAGCTGGCGATTAACACGAATCACGATGATGAGAACGGTGCAGAGCAGCAACAGACCGGGTAAGCCGTAAAGCAGAAAGGTCTCCCTGAACGATGCGCTATCGGCTCTTTGTTTGAAGTCCGGTTCTGGTTCCAGGGGTGTAAGTTGTGCGGCCGATTGGCTGCTTGCGCGTCCAGGTTCTGACTGGGTCATTGTCTCTGCAGACCCCACAAGCAAAGCTCCAGTTAGGGATCCGGAACTAAAACCGTGGGTGTGGGGAGCAAACGTCAGCTTTTGCGCAAATGCAGAGAAATCCTCTGTGTGGGCGGCTGCCGGGGAGCCTACGGCGAAAACAAAAAGAATGGCCGGCAGGCGAATCATGGCAGCCTCATGATGGCGGATAGCAATTAGACAGAGTGTAGCCGTACTGAGAAAACCGTCACTCGAAGTTGAAAATTTTTGATCCAGAATGCAAAACCCCCAGCAGGGCCGGGGGTTTTGTGTGTAGCTTGTCTTGCTTACTCGTCGAGGAACGAGCGCAAGTGCTCGCTTCTTGTCGGGTGGCGCAACTTGCGCAGAGCCTTCGCCTCAATTTGACGAATACGCTCACGGGTTACGTCGAACTGTTTGCCGACTTCTTCCAGCGTGTGATCGGTATTCATATCGATACCAAAGCGCATGCGCAGAACTTTAGCTTCGCGGGCGGTAAGGCCCGACAGAACTTCGCGAGTGGCTTCTTTCAGGCTTTCAACCGTAGCGACATCGATTGGCGACTGCATAGTCGAGTCTTCGATGAAGTCGCCCAGATGGGAGTCTTCGTCATCACCGATCGGGGTTTCCATGGAGATCGGCTCTTTAGCGATCTTCAATACCTTACGGATTTTATCCTCAGGCATTTCCATGCGTTCGCCCAGCTCTTCCGGAGTCGGTTCACGACCCATTTCCTGCAACATCTGCCGGGAAATACGGTTGAGCTTGTTGATCGTTTCGATCATGTGCACCGGAATACGGATGGTGCGTGCCTGGTCGGCGATCGAACGAGTGATTGCCTGACGGATCCACCAAGTGGCGTAAGTCGAGAACTTGTAACCGCGACGGTATTCGAACTTGTCCACCGCCTTCATCAAGCCGATGTTGCCTTCCTGGATCAGATCGAGGAATTGCAGGCCACGGTTGGTGTACTTCTTGGCGATCGAGATAACCAGACGCAAGTTCGCTTCAACCATCTCTTTCTTCGCGCGACGGGCTTTGGCCTCGCCGATCGACATGCGACGGTTGATGTCCTTGATTTCAGCAATCGTCAGACCGGTTTCGGTCTGCAGCGCGGTCAGCTTTTGCTGGCAACGCTGAATATCAGGCTGCAGACGGGCAATGGCTTCAGCGTATTTGCTTTTGCCTTTAGCCAGTGCGTCAGTCCAGCTTTCGTCGACTTCGTTGCCTGGGAACTGGCGAAGGAAATCGGCGCGCGGCATACGTGCATCACGTACACACAGCTGCATGATGGCGCGTTCCTGAGCACGCAAGCGCTCAAGTGCACTACGGACGCGCTCGACCAGACCTTCAAACTGTTTAGGAACCAGTTTGATCGGCATGAACAGTTCGGCCAGCGCAACCAGCTCGGCAATTGCCTGCTTGCTGTCGCGACCATGCTTTTTCAGAGCCTTGCGGGTGATTTCCATCTGATCGGAAACCGCACCGAAACGCTGCTGAGCGATGATTGGATCAGGACCGCTTTCGACTTCTTCTTCGTCGTCAGAAGATTCGTCCTTCTCTTCCTCGTCGTCGTCGCCTTCGGCAGCCTTGGCTGTTTTCGGGTCGGCAGGCGGCGGGACTTCAGCTGGCGGCGCAATGCCGTCATCCGGGTCGATGTAGCCGCTCAGTACGTCAGACAGGCGACCGCCTTCCGTCGTAACACGGGTGTACTCGGAGAGAATGTGGTCAACCGTGCCAGGGAAGTGCGCAATTGCGCTCATCACTTCACGGATGCCTTCTTCGATACGTTTGGCGATTTCAATTTCGCCTTCACGGGTCAGAAGCTCGACCGTGCCCATTTCACGCATATACATGCGCACAGGGTCAGTGGTGCGACCAATGTCGGTCTCAACCGCTGCCAACGCTGCGGCCGCTTCTTCTGCGGCTGCTTCGTCGGTATCGGCGTCGGCCAGCATCAGGGCGTCCGCATCCGGGGCACTCTCGTGTACCGGGATCCCCATGTCGTTAATCATGCGGATGATGTCTTCCACCTGCTCGGGATCTGAAATATCCTCAGGCAGGTGGTCGTTGACCTCTGCGTAAGTCAGATACTTCTGCTCACGACCCAGGGTGATCAACTCTTTGATACGAGACTGCTGTTGCGCTTTTCCGGACATAACACCCTATCCACTGAAGGTCTTGGCGGGCAAAAAACAAGCCGAGGATTATACCCGAGCTATGACCTCACGCGCCAGTTGAGGTCGGGGTTTGTGCAGGAACATTCCGATTTAACAGCTTGAGCAGCAGAAGTTTTTCCTCTGCGTCCAGGCCTGACTGGCGTTCCTTCCTGATTAATTGCTCCAGGCTGCGCTCGCGTTGGCGGGCGGATAACCTAGTTATAGTGTCGAAAAACTGTTGTTCAAGGTTATCGGCCGAGATCAACCATTCCTTTTCCGCTAATGCTCGTAGCAATCGGCCTTGTTCGGTGCCGTGCCAGCGGGCAATCAGTTGCAGCGAGCGCAGCTTCGGATTTTTTTGCAAAGCTTCAAGCAAAGCGACCAATAGCTGCGCATAAGTGTGATCTTCTGCCGCAAAGTGGCTGGCATCTTCGACTTTCTCGGCCAGCTCCGGGTGATGCAGAAGTGTTCTCAACGCCGTTAACGTTGGTGGTTCGACGGTCGTCGGCGTGCGCGGGGCACGTGGTTCGTCATCTCCGCGCTTACCTTTTTTGTCCCACGGCTTCTTTTCCCACTTTTTCTGGCCCTGACCGCCGGATTTTTTCGGCGTCCATTCTTGCTGGGGCGCTTCGTATCCGCCCTGTGGCTGGTAGTCAGCGTAGTCGGGCATGGCGTCGTAATCGAAGCCGGGGTCGTAGCTCGGGGGCGCTTCTGCTGGTGCGTTTTGCACCAGCTGACTGACGTTTTCGTTGGTCAGGCCGGTTATTTGTGTCAATCGTTGGCGCATCAGCGTGCGCAAGTTGGCGCCGGGTACCTTGTCGATCAGCGGTGCGGCGAGGGTGGCCATGTGGGCCTTGCCCTCCAGCGAGCGCGGGTCGGCTTCTTTGGTTAACTGCTCGAAGAAGTAGTCGGCCAGTGGCTGGGCATGCTGATGAATGCGCGCCTTGAACGCGTCAGTGCCTTCGGCGCGAACCAGGGTGTCCGGGTCTTCGCCTTCGGGCAGAAAAAGAAATCGTGCGCGGCGCCCGTCCTGCAGGCTGGAGAGTGTTGCTTCCAGCGCGCGCCATGCTGCATTGCGACCCGCCTGGTCTCCGTCGAAACAGAACAGTACGTTGGGTACGACCCTGAACAGGCGTTTCAAGTGCTCTTCGCTGGTCGCGGTGCCCAGCGTGGCGACGGCATTGCGCAGGCCTTGCTGAGCAAGGGCAATGACGTCCATATAGCCTTCAACAACGATGATTTCATCGAGGTTTCGATTGAATTTTCGCGCTTCAAAAAGACCGTAGAGCTCTTGGCCTTTATGGAAGACCGGTGTTTCCGGCGAGTTCAGGTACTTGGGTTTGTCGTCGCCCAGTACTCGTCCGCCAAAGGCGATGACGCGGCCACGGCTGTCACGGATCGGAAACATCACCCGATCACGGAAGCGGTCGTAGCGCTTACCGGTTTCGGCGTTTTCGATCAGCAGCCCTGCATCAATCATCGCTTTCTGCTGGAGCGTGTCGCTGCTCAGATGTTTGTGCAGGTTGTCCCAGCCGGGTGGCGCAAAGCCAAGACCGAAGTCCCGGGCTATTTCGCCGGAAAGACCGCGACCTTTCAGGTATTCCACTGCTGCTTTGCGCGTGGGATGGTTTTTCAATGCCAGGCGGTAAAACTCGGCGGCAGCGGTGAGCAGCGGGTAGAGTGGCGAATCCACAGGCTGTCGTGGCTTTTGCCCTTTTACACCCTGCTCTCGAGGGACTTCCATACCCGCAGACTTCGCCAGATCCTCGACGGCCTGGACGAAGTCCAGATTGTCATGGTCCATGATGAATCCGAGGGCGTTGCCACCTGCGCCGCAGCCAAAGCAGTAATAGAACTGTTTATCGGGGCTGACGCTGAAGGACGGAGTTTTCTCTTTATGGAACGGGCAGCAGGCACTGAAGTTCTTCCCGGTTTTCTTCAGTTGCAGACGTGAGCTGACAACATCGACGATGTCGGTGCGGTTCAGTAGGTCGTCAATGAAGCCTTGGGGAATCAGCCCGGCCATATCGTTCTCATATCAAGCGTTCCGCCATGCAGATCGTGGCGAATCCAGAATGTAACGGCTGCCGCTGACCTTTCTGTAATGCCATTGAGGCATGCACAACCTAGTCTCAGCGCGGCTGCTTATCATCATCTGGAATGGTAGCTGCCAGCAATCTACCTGTGGCCTGCTGTAAACATCAGGCAATTGAAATCAGGCAGTGGCGGCTTTGAAGCGTGTTGCTGTTTGTAGCAAATCGAATACCGTTTTGCGGACTATTCGCGATGCTCAGCGTGTCGAGGGCGACGCAGCCTTGGCTGAGCTTCTTTCGAAGATCATCAAGGCATACTCGTCATTCACCTTGATGCGTTCGTCATGATGACGTGATCAACGTGGCCTGAATCTCAGGCTGGACGTGCTTCGAGGAAGTGGCTGGTGCGCATGTGCGTGCCAGTGTTCTTCTTCAATGTAGCTTTATGCTTTGCCTTAACTGCCGCTAGCCCGGCTTTGAGGCCGGGCATTGCAGAAGCTTGCGACAGACGTCTGTAAATTAATACAGACGAACGGCGCGGCGCTGTTCGCGCTGTACTTTCTTGGCGTGACGCTTAACAGCGGCTGCTGCTTTACGCTTACGCTCAGAAGTAGGCTTCTCGTAAAATTCGCGGCTACGAACTTCAGCCAGAACACCGGCTTTTTCGCAGGAGCGCTTGAAACGACGCAGAGCTACGTCGAAGGGTTCGTTCTCTTTAACTTTGACGGCTGGCATCCAGAGCTACCTTCATTCATTACCGGGGTCAACGTCTCGTGCAAAGACTGCACATAAGTACGTCGGTTTTTAAGGGTTGCGGATGTTAACCCCTCATTGAGAGGAATGCAAAGCCTCTGATCGAAAACCGCTGGTCGGCATAGCGGGTGGCGACTATTATGCGCGCCTTCGAATTCAGCCTCTACAAGGCGCAAACCCATGCTAGTACTGGGATTAGAAACCTCTTGCGACGAAACCGGCGTCGCGCTCTACGACAGTGAACGTGGGCTGCTGGCCGACGCTTTGTTCAGTCAGATCGACCTGCACCGCGCTTATGGCGGTGTGGTGCCGGAGCTTGCTTCGCGTGATCACGTCAAACGCATGCTGCCCCTGATCCGTCAGGTCATGGCCGATGCGGGCACGGTGGCGACCGATATAGATGCCATCGCATACACAGCAGGGCCGGGCCTTGTAGGCGCATTGCTGGTCGGCGCGTCGTGCGCTCAGGCGTTGGCGTTTGCGTGGGACATTCCGGCACTGGGTGTGCACCATATGGAAGGCCACCTGTTGGCGCCGATGCTTGAAGCGCAGCCTCCCGAGTTCCCGTTCGTCGCTTTGTTGGTTTCTGGTGGTCATACGCAATTGGTCAGGGTCGACGGTATCGGCTTGTATGAGCTGTTGGGCGAGACACTGGATGACGCCGCTGGTGAGGCATTCGACAAAACCGCAAAAATGATGGGCATGCAGTATCCAGGCGGGCCTGAAATTGCGGCACGTGCAATCAAAGGTGTCGCGGGGCGTTTTGTGTTCCCGCGTCCCATGACTGACCGTCCCGGTCTGGATTTCAGCTTCAGTGGCTTGAAAACTTCCGCGCTGACGACCTGGCAGCAATGCCAGAGCGCTGGGGACGACGGCGAGCAGACTCGTTGCGACATCTCTCTGGCCTTCCAGCAGGCGGTGGTAGAGACTCTGACCATCAAGTGCAAGCGGGCATTGAAACAGACCGGGATGAAGCGTTTGGTGATTGCGGGCGGTGTGAGCGCCAACAAGTCCCTGCGCACCTCGCTGGAGAAGATGCTGGGCGAGCTAAACGGCCATGTTTTCTATGCTCGTCCCGAGTTCTGCACCGACAATGGCGCAATGATCGCTTTCGCGGGATGCCAGCGGTTGCAGGCAGGTCAGAAAGAGGACTTGAGCATCAGTGTCCAGGCGCGTTGGCCGATGGAGCAGTTGCAGGGTTTGTAAGCTGCAACGTGAGGTGGATTCACCTGTGTGATTCAAAAATGCCGTTCGCGCCCCGCAAACAGGTCGCGTAGATTGCCTCGGTGACGCCAGACGATCAGCAGTGTGAGCAGGGTCATTGGCAATAATGCCCGAGGCTCTTGCCAGGCGAGCAGCGGCAGGGTCATCGGCGTTGCGATCAGCGCCGCGATCGAGCTGGTACGGGTCAGGTAGAACACCAGTGCCCAGACGCAGATTGCCAGAGCGGCTGCGGGGGGGTAGAGCCCAAGTAACATACCCGCGGCGGTGGCAACACCCTTGCCGCCCCGGAAGCGAAAGTAGAGCGGAAACAGATGGCCCAGTACCGCGCAGAGCCCGATCCAGGCCTGCTCCCGCGGGGCCATCCCTGCGAGATTGGCGATCAGTACGGGCAGAAAGCCTTTGCACAGGTCGCCAAGCAGGGTCAGGATCGCGAGCTTTTTGCCGGCCAGACGCAACATGTTGGTCGCGCCTGCATTGCCAGAGCCGCTGGCGCGCGGGTCCGGGCTGCCAGTGAGGCGGCTCAAGAGTATGGCGAAGGACAGTGAGCCAAGCAGGTAGGCGAAAATCGCCAGTAACCAAAACATGCTAACTATTCCGGGCTGGGAAGCCCTGATTCTAACGGCGCATCGCGCCCTTGTCGTGCAGTGGAGAGTGGTGCTTGGACAGAGTGTTCATTGAGGGTCTGGAAGTCGATACCGTTATCGGTGCCTACGACTGGGAGCGGGGCATTCGCCAGTGCCTGCGCCTGGACCTGAGTTTTGCCTGGGATAACCGGCCCGCTGCGGCAGGCGATGACCTGAGCAAGGCGCTCGACTACGCGAGCGTGTCCACGCGCATCCTGGACTTTGCCGACAAGGCGCAGTTTCAGTTGGTGGAAACCTTTGCTGAGCGCCTGGCTGAAGTCCTGATGAGCGAGTTTCAGATTCCCTGGCTGCACCTGAAACTGACCAAGCCCGGTGCCGTTGGGGCCGCCAAGGGTGTGGGCGTGGAGATCGAGCGCGGATGTCGCTGACACGGGTTTATCTCGGCCTGGGCAGCAACATAGAGCGCGAAAAGCATCTGGTTGCCGGGCTCGAAGCGCTGGACGGGTTTGTCAGTGAAATGATCTGCTCGGCGGTGTTCGAGAGCCAGCCGGTAGGGATCAAGAGTGGCCTGTTCTTCAATCTGGTGGTGACCGGTTTTACCGAGCTGCCGTTGATGGAGCTGGACCGCCGACTGAAATTTATCGAGGCGGACAACGGTCGCTACGCACCGGACCGCAAAGGCTTGCCGCTGGATATCGACGTGCTGTTGTATGGCGATCAGGTGGGTAACTTCGACGGGTTGATCCTGCCTCGCGCCGAGATCCTCAAAAACGCCTTTGTGCTATGGCCGTTGTCGCTGATTGCGCCGGATCGTGTGCACCCTGAGGCTGGCGCTTCTTTCGAGCAGCTTTGGGCGCACGCGCAGATTGAGCAACAGCTGTGGCCGGTTGCGTTTGAGTGGCGGGGCAACCAGCTGACCCCGCAGAGTTTGCTAGGCAAGGGCTGAGAAATTGCGGGAGCGATTGGGGGGGGGCGCCCCACCTTGTTCGCGAGAGAGCAATGACGCGGCTTGCCTGAGAGGTCACATCGAACGCATCACGGGCAAGCCTCGCTCCAACGGATTCACCAAAACCTGTGGGAGCGAATTCAATCCGGTTCAAGTCCTGCTGCTCAGCTGTTGTACTGCGCCTTGTAAACCTTCAACGCGTCCAGGCGCTCGGCTTTGAGTGCCTCGCCCAACTCCTGACCCTTGAAACCCTTCTCGATCAGCGGTTGCACGGAGACCGCTCGCGCCGCTTCAGCCGCGCCGCGCAGGTACTCGGCTTGCGGGTAATCGCGCTGTTCAAAACCGAGTCGGCCGCGGGCGTCCATTTCGCACGCAATAATGAAGTCTTCAAAGCGCTGTGGCCGACGATACACATCGAAGCTTTGCAGCAGATCAAGCACGGTTGAAGGCTTCAGCTCCAGAGCCCGGTGGCCATGGGTGTGGTATTGGCCAACCAGCAGTGCCAGTTCCTGGCAGTCGCGTGGCACTTTGAAACGGGTATTTACAGCTTTGATCAGGCGCAGGCCAGTGTGTTCGTGGGCAATATGCTTTGGCCAGTCGGCCTCAGGCGTCAGGCCTTTTCCCAGGTCGTGTAACAGGCACGCCCAGCGTACGCTCAGTGGTTGCTCGTGAATGGCCGCTTGCTGCAGCACACTCAATACATGCTCGCCGGTGTCTATTTCCGGGTGGTGGGCAGCGGGTTGCGGCACGCCAAACAGCGCATCCACTTCCGGCAGAAGCTCCTTGAGGGCGCCGCAGTCGCGCAGCACCTGGATAAATACTTGCGGCTGTTTTTCCATGAGCGCGCGGGAAATTTCCTTCCAGCTGCGCTCCGGCGTCAGCGCATCCAGCTCGCCCGACTCACTGAGCTGGCGCATCAGCTCCAGCGTCTCAGGTGCGACGCTGAAACCATCCGGTGCGTATCGTGCGGCGAAGCGTGCAACACGCAGAACACGGAGTGGATCTTCGGCGAACGCGGGTGAAACATGGCGTAAAACCCGAGCTTCAAGGTCGTGCTGGCCACCGTATGGGTCGGTCAGATTGCCTTCCTTGTCTTCGGCTATGGCGTTGATCGTCAGGTCGCGACGAATCAAGTCATCTTCGAGGGTAACGTCAGGGCTGGCGTGAAAAACGAAGCCGCCGTAACCGCGTCCGCTTTTGCGTTCGGTACGGGCCAAAGCGTATTCCTCGCCCGTCAGCGGATGAAGGAAAACCGGGAAGTCCGTGCCGACCGGGCGATAGCCTTTGATCAGCATATCTTCAGTGGTCGCGCCGAGCACTACCCAATCAACGTCGGTAACCGGTTTGCCCAGCAGACGGTCGCGCACGGCGCCACCGACTTTATAAATTTGCATAAAAAACCTCCGTAAGCGCGACAGGATAAACCTTGTGCCGCTCCTGCGGAGGTAAAACCGAATCAATAGTCATGGGGTGCTAAACAATTACCTCATGAGGCCATGCTGTTAAAGATGCACTACCGCCAGATCAAGCCTGGGATATTCACTGTCGGCATGCTCGCTTTTAGGGGGAACGTGATGAGTTTTCATTACCTGATCGCCTTGTAGCGTTTCCAGATGGATATCAAAGCCCCATAGCCTATGCAGATGCTTGAGGACTTCATCAGTGGAGTCGCCGAGAGGTTTGCGGTCGTGTTGTTGATGGCGCAGAGTCAGCGAGCGATCACCTCGGCGATCAATGCTGTAAATCTGCACATTGGGTTCGCGATTACCCAGGTTGTACTGCGCTGCCAGGGTTTCGCGAATGATGCGGTAGCCGGGCTCATCGTGAATGGCAGGTACCAGCAGGTCGTCTTTCTGATCGTCGTCCATGATGCTGAACAGCTTCAGATCCCGAATGACCTTGGGCGACAGGTACTGCAGGATAAAACTCTCGTCCTTAAAGCTGCTCATGGCGAACTTCACCGCCGTCAGCCAGTCAGTGCCGGCCAGTTCGGGGAACCAGCGGTAATCTTCTTCCGTGGGTTCTTCGCACATCCGCCGGATATCGCGGTACATGGCGAAACCCAGTGTGTAAGGGTTGATGCCGCTGTAGTAGGGGCTATCGAAGCCCGGTTGATAAATGACGCTGGTGTGCGATGTCAGAAACTCCATCATGAAACCGTCAGTGACCAGGCCTTCGTCATACAGGTCGTTCATCAAGGTGTAATGCCAGAACGTGGCCCAGCCTTCGTTCATGACCTGAGTCTGGCGCTGAGGGTAAAAGTACTGGGCAATCTTGCGCACGATGCGCACCACTTCTCGTTGCCATGGCTCCAGCAGCGGGGCATGTTTTTCGATGAAGTAAAGGATGTTCTCCTGCGGTTCCGCCGGGAAACGAGCGTTGTCTTCCTTGCTGTTTTTGTCGGCGTTTTTCGGAATGGTGCGCCACAAGTCATTGATCTGTTTCTGCAGATGCTCTTCCCGGTCTTTCTGGCGACGACGTTCCTCTTCGGCAGAGATGGGGTAAGGGCGCTTGTAACGGTCGACGCCATAGTTCATCAGCGCGTGGCAGGAGTCGAGCAGGTCTTCGACCGCATCGATACCATGGCGCTCTTCGCATTGCATGATGTACTGCTTGGCAAACACCAGGTAATCGATGATTGAGCTGGCGTCGGTCCACGTGCGGAACAGGTAGTTACCTTTGAAAAAGCTGTTGTGCCCATAGCAAGCGTGCGCCACTACCAGTGCCTGCATGCAGATGGTGTTCTCTTCCATCAGGTAAGCGATACAAGGATCGGAGTTGATGACGATCTCGTACGCCAGACCCATCTGGCCGCGAGTGTAGGATTTCTCGGTGCTCAGGAAGTGTTTGCCGTAGGACCAATGGTGGTAGCCCAGCGGCATCCCCACTGACGCATAGGCGTCCATCATCTGTTCAGCCGTGATCACTTCAATCTGGTTGGGATAAGTATCCAGCGCATAGCGCTCCGCGATACGGCTGATCTCGCGGTCGTAGGCCTGAATGAGTTCGAACGTCCACTCTGAACCCGTGGAGAGGGGTTGGCGCTTCTGCTCTCTAGCGGTCATGTCACTAACCTGCGCTGGAAGAGTTCACGGAATACCGGATAGATATCACCGGCAGAGACCAGCTGCTGCTGGGCAAACGTGTCGGCGAATGCTTCACCGATACGTTCGTATTCGAACCATAAGGCTTGATGTTCACGTGGGGTAATTTCCACGTACGTGTAGTACTGCACAAACGGCATGATCTGTTTGATCAGGATGTCGCGGCAGATGGGAGAGTCGTCATTCCAGTTGTCGCCGTCCGATGCCTGAGCGGCGTAAATATTCCATTCGTTAGTGGGGTAGCGCTCAGCCATGATTTCCTGCATCAGCTTCAAGGCGCTGGACACGATGGTGCCGCCGGTTTCTCTCGAGTAGAAGAACTCTTCCTCGTCGACTTCCCGAGCACTGGTGTGGTGACGGATGAAGACCACTTCGATCTTGTCGTAGTTACGCTTGAGGAACAGGTACAACAGGATGAAGAAGCGTTTGGCGATGTCTTTGGTGGCTTGAGTCATGGAGCCCGACACGTCCATGAGGCAGAACATCACTGCTTTGGAGCTGGGGTTGGGCTGTTTGACCAGCAGGTTGTATTTGAGGTCGAAGGTGTCGAGATACGGCACTCGTCGGATGCGGGCTTTCAAGCGATCGACTTCGACTTCCAGCTCCTGAATATCGCCGAAGTTATCCGGTTCCTCACGTTTGAGGCGATCCAGCTCGCTGATCGCTTCTTTGAGTTTGGCGCGGCTGCTGCCGGACAGGGCAATGCGACGCGCGTGAGCGGAACGCAGGGTGCGGATGATATTGATGCGCGAGGGGTTGCCCTCGTTGCTGATGCCCGCGCGTACGGTTTTGAAGGTGTCTGTGCCGGTCAGGTTGCGTTTGACCAGATTGGGGAGTTCGAGGTCTTCGAACATGAATTCCAGAAACTCTTCCTGAGTGATCTGAAATACGAACTCATCCATGCCTTCGCCGGAGTTACTGGCTTTGCCAGGCCCTTTACCACCGCCACCGCCTTGCGGCCGCGCAATGTGCTCGCCAGAGGTGAATTCTTTATTGCCGGGATGGACCACGGTCTGTTTGCCGCCTCGACCATGGTGAAGCACCGGTTCGTCTATATCGCGACCGGGAATGCTGATTTGTTCGCCGTGTTCCATGTCGGTAATGGAGCGGCGGCTGACCGCTTCTTCGACTGCTTTTTTGATGTGATCACGGTAACGCCGTAAAAACCGCTGGCGGTTTACCGTGCTTTTGTTCTTGCCATTGAGACGTCGGTCGATCACATAGCTCATAGGCCCCTCCGGGGAGCTTCAAGTTGTGAGCTGCAAGCTGCAAGTAGAAGCGATTACCCGGATGTCAGATGTCACGTGCTTCGTTCTTGCAGCTTGTAGCTTGACGCTTGCAGCTGCCTTACTGCGACTTGCGGACCCGTAGGTACCATTCGGAAAGAAGCCGTACCTGTTTGTCGGTGTAGCCCCGCTCGACCATTCTGGTAACGAAGTCGTTGTGTTTCTGTTGATCCTCTTTGCTGGCTTTTGCGTTGAAGCTGATGACAGGAAGCAGGTCCTCGGTGTTGGAGAACATTTTCTTCTCGATCACCACGCGCAGCTTCTCGTAGCTGAGCCAGGTCGGGTTCTTGCCATTGTTGTTGGCACGGGCACGCAGCACGAAGTTGACGATCTCGTTCCGGAAATCCTTCGGATTGCTGATGCCCGCAGGTTTTTCGATCTTCTCCAGTTCTTCATTCAAGGCTACGCGGTTGAGGATTTCTCCTGTTTCCGGGTCGCGGTATTCCTGATCCTGAATCCAGAAGTCTGCGTACAGCACGTAGCGGTCGAAGATGTTTTGCCCGTATTCGCTGTAGGACTCCAGATACGCGGTCTGGATTTCCTTGCCAATGAACTCGATGTAGCGCGGCGCCAGGTACTCTTTGATGAACCGCAGGTAACGCTCGCGGGTTTCAGCCTGGAATTGCTCCTGTTCGATCTGCTGTTCCAGCACGTAGAGCAGGTGAACCGGGTTGGCGGCGATTTCGTGTGGATCGAAGTTGAACACCTTGGACAGAATCTTGAACGCGAAACGTGTCGAAAGACCATTCATGCCTTCATCGACGCCCGCGCTGTCGCGGTATTCCTGAATCGACTTCGCCTTTGGATCGGTATCCTTGAGGTTTTCGCCGTCATAGACGCGCATCTTGGAATAGATGTTGGAGTTTTCCGGCTCTTTCAGGCGAGAAAGAGTGGTGAACTGCGCCAGCATTTTCAGGGTGTCGGGCGCGCAATGGGCCTTGGACAGAGAGCTGTTGAACAACA
This sequence comes from Pseudomonas maioricensis, assembly GCF_022790535.1. Taxonomy (GTDB): domain Bacteria; phylum Pseudomonadota; class Gammaproteobacteria; order Pseudomonadales; family Pseudomonadaceae; genus Aquipseudomonas; species Aquipseudomonas maioricensis. The sequence goes on along the minus strand of NZ_LOHG01000002.1, from coordinate 42,117 downwards.
GTTTGTCGTAGATCTTGATTTCGTCGCTGATGCGCAGGCAATACGGCACTTTGACGATATAGATCCGGTCGATGAAAGCTTCGTTGTTCTTGTTGTTACGGAAGCTGTGCCATTCCGACTCGTTGGAGTGGGCCAGCAAAATACCGGTAAAGGGAATCGCCCCCAGACCTTCGGTACTGTTGTAGTTACCTTCCTGGGTGGCGGTGAGCAGTGGGTGCAGCACCTTGATAGGCGCCTTGAACATCTCGACGAATTCCATCAGGCCCTGGTTGGCCCGGCACAGCGCGCCAGAATAGCTGTAAGCGTCGGCGTCGTTCTGTGGGTACTCTTCAAGTTTGCGGATATCGACCTTACCGACCAGTGCTGAAATGTCCTGGTTGTTTTCGTCGCCCGGCTCGGTTTTGGCTACCGCGATCTGATTAAGAATCGATGGATAGAGTTTGACCACTTTGAACTGGCTGATGTCGCCCCCGAACTCAGCCAGACGTTTGGTCGCCCAAGGCGACATGATGGTGCTCAGATAACGACGCGGGATACCGAAGTCTTCTTCGAGAATTGCACCGTCTTCGGTTGCATTGAACAAACCGAGCGGAGACTCGAAAACCGGCGAACCTTTGATCGCGTAAAACGGGACTTTTTCGATCAGTTGTTTGAGCTTTTCAGCCAGCGATGACTTACCGCCACCAACCGGGCCGAGCAGGTAAAGGATCTGTTTCTTCTCTTCCAGGCCCTGAGCGGCATGGCGGAAGTACGAGACGATCTGATCAATGCATTCTTCCATCCCATGGAAGTCGGCAAAGGCTGGGTAGCGGCGGATGACCTTGTTGGAAAAGATCCTCGAGAGCCTGGAGTTGGTTGAGGTATCAACCAGCTCTGGCTCGCCAATAGCAAGCAACAGTCTTTCTGCCGCAGACGCATAAGCGCTGCGATCCTGCTTACAGAGCTCTAGATACTCCTGTAAGGAGAGCTCCTCCTGCCGTGTCGATTCAAAGCGTTGTTGGAAGTGGCTAAAAATACTCATGACGTCACCTCGCTCGATACGTAGAGCCGGCGGCGGATCGTCAGTCGATGTTGGCAGCAGCTGAGAATCCAGATGCCGTTTACCCCCCAAACACCATAAAAGTAGCTACCGATGACCCACGCGCCGGTGTACCGGCTCTCCCCTGATTACGGATGGCCTGAGGCTAAGGATAGTTCGGAATCGGAAAGATAAAGAAGGGATGAACAGAAAGACTGCCTGACCGTCCGTCAGTTAGGACGCGAACCCGCGCAGGACGCGGGATCAACTGAAATAAAAATATTTTCTGTCAGCTCTGAGCGGTTTCAGCAGGAAAGGTACTGCGCCATAGCTCGAATCCGCCATCCAGGCTGTAGACGTCGGAAAAACCCTGGTTCACCAGATAGGCTGCCGCACTCTGGCTAGAGTTGCCGTGGTAGCAGACCACAACCACTGGTTTATCCAGATCGGCATTGCGAATGAAATCGGCAATGGAGTGGTTATCCAGATGCTGGGAGTCGGGAATGTGGTTGCTGGCGAAAGTCTGTGGATCACGAACATCTACCAGCACTGCGCCTTGCTCGCGCAGCGCTTGAGCCTGTTCTGGCGGGATGCGTTTGAACTCGGTCATGGTTGGCTCCTTTGAATTTATCCGGGATTGATTCTGTAGGAGCTGCCGAAGGCTGCGAATAAAGGCGTAGTAGATATACCCTTCGCAGCCTTCGGCAGCTCCTACAGTTGCATTGTATTGTGCTGAGTTTAACGCCTGATCACGCCTGCCGGGTCATGCAGGATTGTCCGGGTCGCCCCTGATTCGGCATTGCCATGGTCATCGCAATCGCACAGATACCGCTCAAAGGTATCAACGTTGAGCATGGTCATCGCCGAACCCCATACGCAGCCGGTGTCTAGCGCGTAGACGTCTGGTTCATCGCAGCGGCCCTCCAGCGCAGCCCAGTGACCGAAGATGATTTTCACATCGCGGGTCTTTCGCTCCGGATGTTTGAACCATGGCTGATAACCGGGCAGGGCGGTGTCGACACCTTCCTTGCCCTTGAGGTCCAGCTTGCCCTCGCTCGTGCAGAAACGCATGCGTGTGAAGTAGTTGGTGATCACCCGTAGCCGCGTGACGCCCTGCAGGTCGCTGTCCCACTTGCTGGGTTCGTTGCCGTACATGCCTTCCAGATAAGACTGATACAAGGCGTCGTCCTGCAAGGCGGTTTCCACTTCTGCGGCGCACTTGATCGCTTTTTTCAGTGACCATTGCGGTGGTATGCCTGCATGGACCATGGCAACGTTGCGGCCAGCGTCGTAATGCAGCAGCTTTTGTCGACGAACCCATTGCAACAAGTTGTCGCGGTCCGGTGCCTCAAGGATCTCGCGCAGGGTGTCGCCTTTCTTCAGACGTTCAATATTGCGCGAGGCGGCTAGCAGATGCAGGTCATGGTTGCCCAATACGCAAGTGACCGAATCGCGGATGCTGTAGAGAAACCGCAGCGTTTCAAGGGACTGAGGACCGCGGTTCACCAGATCGCCCACCAGCCAGAGCTGGTCTCTGGCCGGGTCGAAGTTCACATGTTCCAGGAGGCATTGCAGCGGTTCGAGGCAGCCTTGGAGGTCGCCGACGGCAAACACCTGCATCAGTGCAGGGACCCGGGTACCGCCAGGCGAAACGGCGCGATTACTGCGTCGAAGCGCTTGCCGTCCTGGGCGAGCATTTGATAGGTGCCCTGCATATTGCCGACTTTAGTGGTCATGACGGTGCCACTGCTGTAGGTGTGGCTTTGCCCTGCATCGATAAGAGGTTGTTGTCCCACAACTCCTTCACCGCGAACTTCTTCGACGTGACCGTCACCATCGGTGATCACCCAATGCCGGGACAGCAGTTTTGCGGGCAACTCGCCGCTGTTGTGGACGGTAACCGTGTAGGCAAAGGCAAAGCGATTGTGTTCGGGTTGGGACTGCTCTGCCAGGAAACGTGTGACGACGCTGACGTCGACCTGGTATCGGGAATCGGGCATGCGGTAGGCCTTGGAAGCGAATGCGGATAGAACCGGAAAGCCGGTGGAATCAGTCTAGGACATGTAAACGATAAATGACCAATCAGTCTTCGATCATCTACATGCCCTGTACGCTCAAGCCTGAGCTGATTTCTCGCTCAGTTTGTCCGCGAGACGAACGAACGCAGCCAGATCCAACTGCTCGGGGCGCAAGCTGCCATCTACGCCAGCGGCGGTAATGTCATCACTGCTGAGCAGTAGTTTGAGCGTGTTGCGCAGTGTCTTGCGGCGCTGGTTGAACGCCTCACGCACCACGCGCTCCAGCAGGCGATGATCCTTGGCTGGATGTGGCAGGGTTTCATGAGGCACCAGACGCACGATAGCTGAATCGACTTTCGGTGGCGGGTTGAAAGCGCCTGGACCTACGTTGAACAGGTGTTCAACCCGGCAGTGGTATTGGACCATGATCGAGAGGCGACCGTAATCACCGCCACCAGGAACCGCCGCCATCCGCTCAACCACTTCCTTCTGCAACATGAAGTGCATATCGCGGATCAGATTGGCGTTGTTCAGCAGATGGAAAATCAACGGCGTGGAGATGTTGTAAGGCAGGTTGCCGACCACCCGCAGGCTGTTGTCTGGGGCGTTGAGGCTGGTAAAGTCAAACTTCAGTGCATCGCCCTGATGCAGGTTGAAGTTGGGTTTGTTACCAAACTGATGCATCAGGATAGGAATCAGATCCTTGTCCAGCTCGACTACATCCAACTGAGCGCCGCTGCCGAGTATGCCTTGGGTCAAGGCTCCCTGGCCGGGCCCGATTTCGAGCAGGCGCTCTTCCGGGCGCGCGTGGATGGCTCGCAGGATCTTGTCGATCACGCCTGCGTCATGCAGGAAGTTTTGTCCGAAGCGCTTGCGCGCCTTGTGTTGGAATTGCTCGGTCATGAATGGGTCTCGGCCATCTGATAGGCGGTTTCCAGGGCGACTTGCAGGCTGCCGGTGTCGACATTACCGGTGCCTGCAAGATCCAGCGCGGTGCCGTGGTCGACAGAGGTCCGAATAATCGGCAGCCCCAGCGTCACGTTGACGGCAGCCCCGAAGCCTTTGTACTTGAGTACAGGCAAGCCCTGGTCGTGGTACATCGCCAGCACTGCGTCGCAGTGCTTCAGATATTTGGGGGTAAACAGAGTGTCGGCTGGCAGTGGCCCGCGTAGATCCAGGCCCTCGCTGCGCAGACGCTCCAAAGCAGGTTCTATGATGTCGATCTCTTCGCGGCCCAGATGCCCGCTTTCACCCGCATGAGGGTTAAGCCCGCACACCAGAATGCGAGGTTGAGCGATGCCAAACTTGTTCACCAGATCGGCGTGCAGGATGCGTGTGACACGTTCCAGGCGCTCGGGGGTGATCGCGTCGGCCACATCGCGCAACGGTAGGTGTGTGGTGACCAGTGCTACACGCAAGTCACCCGTGGCCAGCATCATCACAACTTGTTCAGTTTGGGTTAGCTCAGCCAGAAACTCGGTGTGGCCCGAAAAGGCGATACCGCTTTCATTGATGACGCCTTTGTGCACAGGGGCCGTGATCATGCCGACGAAATAGCCATCCACGCAGCCTTGCCCGGCACGGGTGAGGGTTTGCAGGACAAATGCGCCATTGGCTTTGTTCAGTTGACCGGTCACCACTGGCTCTTGCAGTGGCGTATCCCAGACGTAAAGGCTGCCAGCAGGCGCCGGGGTGTCCGGGAAAGCTTCTGGTGTCACGCTGATGAGATCAACAACCACGCCCAGTTGCGCGGCCCGCTCGGTAAGCAGGTCGCGGCTGGTAATGGCAATAAGGGGGTGAGGCTGGAGCTGCGTGGCGAGCAGCAGGCAAAGGTCAGGACCAATGCCGGCCGGCTCGCCGGGTGTCAGTGCGAAACGCTTGGGTTTCACTGTGCAGCCTGGGCTGCGCCAGGGAGTTTGATCTCAACGTAGGCTTCGTCACGGATCTGACGCAGCCAGGTTTGCAGCTCTTCGTCATACTTGCGGTTACGCAGAACTGTCAGCGCTTGCTGGTCGCGAGCCTGGTTGGTTGCGTCCGTGGCACGACGGCCCAGCACTTCCAGCACATGCCAGCCATAGGCTGTCTTGAACGGTTTGGACAACGTGCCTTGCGGCGTGTCGTTCATGACCTGGCGGAACTCTGGAACCAGCGAGTTAGGATCAACCCAGTTCAAATCACCACCGTTGAGCGCCGAACCCGGATCTTCCGAGAAGCTTTTCGCAAGATCGGCGAAGTTATCACCGCTCTCGATACGGTCGTAAATTTTCTGCGCCAGACGGCGGGTCTCTTCTTCACTGCGGATCTCGCTTGGCTTGATCAGGATATGACGCACGTGAACTTCGTCGCGCATCTGTGCCTGGCCTTGGCCGCCACGTTTTTCCAGCAACTTGAGGATGATGAAACCACCAGGGGTGCGAGCTGGAGGCGTTACATCGCCAACAGGCATCGAACCCAGCATGTCACCGAACGGAGGCGGTAGTTGAGCCGCTTTACGCCAGCCCATGTCGCCGCCTTCGAGGGCGCTTTCGCTTGCCGAGTTGGCAATGGCTGCCTGACCGAAATCGGCGCCTTGCTTGAGCTTGCTGTACAGGTCCTGAGCTTTACGGGCAGCAGCCTGGATCTGGTCCGACGATGCACTGTCAGGCGTAGGGATCAGGATGTTTGCCAAGTGGAACTCTTCAGAGAGCTGCGCCTTGCCAAGGTCGGATGCGAGAAAGTTTTTCACTTCCTGTTCCGAAACCTGAATGCGTTCGGCCACGCGGCGTTGACGCACCCGGCTGATGATCATTTCCCGACGAACCTGCTCGCGAGCATCGTTGTAGGAAAGACCGTCATGGGCCAACGCGGCGCGGAATTGTTCCACGCTCATGTTGTTGCGTTCAGCAATGGTGCCGATTGCCTGGTTCAGCTCTTCGTCAGTGATGCGAATGCCGGAGCGATCACCCATTTGCAGTTGCAGGTTTTCCAGAATCAGACGTTCCAGAACCTGCGGCTGCAGTGCCTCGGCGGGTGGTACGCCCGAGCCGCGCTTGGCGATGGTCTGTTGAACTTCACGGACACGCTGGTCCACTTGGCTCTTCATGATCACATCGTTATCGACGATGGCTGCCACGCTGTCCAGTTGTTGAACTGCGGCATTCGCTGCAGTCCCCAGGAACAATGCGCCCAGCAACAGCGGGCGCAGACAATCAGAAAGCTTGGTCTTCACGTTCACGATAACCTTCGATGCCTTTGTCGAGGAAGCTCTCTACTTTGGCGCCGGTAACGCCACCAAGTCCCTTCAACACAATTTGTAGGAATACGCCGTGGTCGCCTTTCTCATTCTGAGGGGCATCCTGGCTGTACTCGTCATAGTCGATCCAGTAACGGCTGATCAGGCGCAGTTTCCAGCAGCAGTTGTCATACTCGAATCCACCGAACGCATCGATTGTGCGATTGCGGTTGTAGTCGTACTGCCAGCGGCTGATTGCGTTCCATTGCGGCACGATCGGCCAGATGACCGAGAAGTCGTGCTGCTGGATCTTGTAGTAGTCCTTCACGTAGCCCGGTTGGCCAGGTGTGCCGTAGTCACCACCACCGACACTCCACCGACCGGTGCTCTGGTCGTAGCGGACCAGGTCATTGCGGTAGCGGTAGCCGAAGTTGACAACTTTGTTGACGTTGTCTTCTGGCTGATAGTGGAACATGGCACTGCCGGAACGGGTGCTGTGGCTATCCGGATCCCAGTTGAAGTCCGAATTGAAGCGCCAGTCGCGGTTGAAGCGGTACAAGTACTCCAGCGCATAAGGCGAGACGTTGGCCTGCGCGTCGTCACGCGTTCTCCAGTCGATGCCTGGAAGCTGAACCTTACGGTCCTCGAAGTAAAGTGCCTGACCGATGCTGAAGCGTTGACGCTCGAAACCGTCGTCTTCAATCCAGCGATTGGTCACGCCCAACGACAACTTGTTCTCATCGCCGATGCGGTCGGAACCGACAAAACGGTTATCGCGGAACAGCGAGTTGTAATTGAACGTGGTTTCAGCTGTGTCGAAAACCGGTATGTCGGTCTGGTCTTTCTCCGGGACATTCAGATAGAACAGGCGTGGCTCCAGGGTCTGGCGGTAATTCGTGCCAAACCACTGGGTTTGACGATCAAAATACAGGCCGCTGTCCACGCTGAAGACCGGAACGCTTCTGCTTTGGCTGCTGCTGTACTCTTCGCCAGCCAGCAAGGTTTGCTTGCCTCTGCCGTCCAGGTCCAGATCGTACTGGGTATAAACGTATTTCAGTTTCGGTGTCAGGTAACCGTAGGACCAGTTCATCGGCAGGCTGACAGCTGGAGCAAGGTTCAACCGATCGCCATTGGCTCGCGCAAGACCTGCAACGTTCTGGTCCAGACGACGCTCGATATTTCCGTCCTTGTCGACGAAATTACCGGTTTCAAGGTCCCGGTCAAAACGTACGGCTTCAGCGTCGTAATCAAACTGCAAGCCGGATGGGCGGTATGGTAGAGAACCGCTCAAGGTGATCTGAGGCAGACGGTTGTAAGGGGTGATATCCGAAATGGTCGCCAGCTTGTAAGCCTGAGCGTTCAGTTGTGCCGTGAAGGTCTCTCCACGGTAGGTCAGGGAACCCTGCTGGTTCAGAAACTCGTGTGACTCCACGCCAATCTGACTGGTTTCCAGATCCTGGAAATAATACGGGTCACTGATGTCGGTGTAGTCAACCTGGGTCAGCCAGCGCGAATCCAGCCCGCCCTTGTGCTGCCAGTTGATCATCCAGCGAGTGTCTTCGTAATCCGTTTGCAGCTTACGATCATCATCATCGTCATTCAGGTAGGCGCCGCCGAACTGACCTTCACTGGTTTTGGTCAGGTAGCGGAACTCGCCTTCCATCAACATGCCGCGTTTGGACATGTAACGAGGATAGAGCGTGGCATCGTAGTTCGGTGCCAGGTTGAAGTAGTATGGCGTGACCAGCATGAGACCGGTATCGCTGCTGGTGCCAATGGATGGCGGCAGGAAACCGGACTGGCGACGGTCATCGATCGGGAAATAGATATACGGGGTGTAGAACACCGGTATGTCTTTGACCCGAAGGGTGGCGTTGGTCGCGGTACCGAAACCGGTGGCCGGGTTCAGCGTGATGTTGTTGCCTTTGAGCGTCCAGGCGTTGCTGTTTGGCTCACAGGTTGTGTAAGTACCGTCCTTGAGGCGAATGATCGCGTTCTCGGCACGCTTGGCGTACAGCGCGTTACCGCGCACGTTCGACTTGTGCAGCACGTACTCGGCGTTGTCGATCTGGGCTTCACCGGTATCGAGTTGCAACTCGGCACGGTCACCCACGATAAGAGCACCGTTGTCGCGCATGCGAACGTCGCCGTTCAACTCACCACGGTTTTCTGCCTGGTACAGGTTGGCCTCCTGGGCCTGGACCTGCATGCTGCCCTGGCGCATGACGACGTCACCGGCCAGCGAAGCAATCTGTTCTTCTTGCTGATAACGCGACGCTTTGGCACCGATAAACATCGGCGCGTCTTTCATTGGCGTCTTGTCGTCCATGCCAGGACGTATCGGCTCGACGTAGGCCCCGGAACAGTATGGTCCGGTTTCTGCCAGTTGTGCCGGGGTCAGGCTTTCGCGAGGAACCCAGTCCAGGTGGCTGTAGTCAGCACTACGCGATTTGAGACCGCGCCCTTTGGCTTCGGTCACCAACTGGGTCTTGGCCACGGCTGGTTCGCTGGTAGAGCTACTGTCCGAGGTGACCGTGCCGTTGGAGCTGACCGACGTAGTGCTATGCACTGGACGTGGAGGCAGCTCGACCGCATTGGTCTTCGGCGCACAATTCCAGGCGCCCGCAGCAGACACTGAACAGTCATACTGTTCCGCTGCGACCGCGAACTGGGTGGCAAGAGGTTGCATCGCCAGCAAACTGCCGGTTACGAGCAACGGAAATTTTTTACGAAACGCGGGGGATTTCAATGCCATCTTATTAATCCGGGCTTCCTGCGCGCCATCTGCCCGCGGGGGGGCCGCACGCCTCTCGATGGGCTGAAAAAGATGTCGGATAATAAAGCATGACCCGCTTGACGGCTAGCGCCGTCGGAGACCCTTGCAATGCCAGATCAAGATGTACGCCTGCAACACCTGAAAACTTGGCTCGATGAGCAGCTCCCAGCGCTTTTCTCTGCGCAAGGTTGGGGCGTGATACCCCCGGCCACGTTGACTGCGGCCAGTAGTGATGCCAGTTTTCGACGTTATTTCCGTTGGGAGGGTGGTGAGCAAACTTTTATTGTCATGGACGCTCCACCTCCCCAGGAAAACTGCAAACCGTTCGTAGATATCGCTCATTTGTTAAGAAAGTCAGGGATTAATGTTCCTGAAATTTATGCGGAAGATCTTGCTCAGGGCTTTTTGCTGCTGAACGATCTGGGGCGAAAAACCTATCTCGACGTAATTGACGAACAGAACGCCGATGCATTGTTTGCCGATGCGATCGATGCGCTGCTGGCTTATCAGCAACTGCCAATGGATGCTCCGTTGCCAAGCTACGACGTCGCTTTGCTGCGTCGCGAGCTGGAGCTGTTCCCTGAGTGGTATGTGCGCAAGCACTTGGGTATAGAGATGGATCACCAGCAACTGGCCAAATGGCAGCGGGCCAGTGATGTGTTGATCGAGAGTGCGCTGGCACAGCCGAAGGTGTTGGTACACCGCGACTTCATGCCTCGCAATTTGATGCAAAGCGAACCTAATCCTGGGGTGCTGGACTTTCAGGATGCAGTGTACGGCCCGGTTACTTACGACGTGACGTGCTTGTTCAAGGACGCCTTCCTGAGTTGGCCTGAGCCGCGAGTGCATGGCTGGCTGAAAAACTATTGGGATAAGGCGCGTGATCTGGGTATCCCCGTGCAGGATGATTTCGACACATTTATGCGAGCCAGTGATCTCATGGGGGTGCAACGCCACTTGAAAGTCATCGGAATATTCGCCCGTATTTGCCACCGTGACGGCAAACCCCGTTACCTGGCCGATGTCCCACGCTTTTTCGCCTATATCAAGACGGTGTTGGCACGGCGTCCGGAGTTGGCTGAACTGGCCGATTTACTGAGCAGCTTGCAGCAACCGGCGGGCGGGTCGGTTTGAATCGCTTCCGGATATGAAGTTCATTACTAAAACAAGGTCATTGATTGTGTTGACGAGGCTGGCATGAAAGCGATGATTCTCGCAGCAGGAAAAGGCGAACGGATGCGCCCGTTGACCCTGCATACACCCAAGCCACTGGTTCGTGCAGGCGGCGTGCCGCTGATTGAGTACCATCTGCGTGCCTTGCATGACTCAGGGTTCCATGACGTGGTGATCAATCACGCCTGGCTCGGGCAACAGATCGAAGACTACCTGGGCGACGGTGAGCGTCTGGGGCTACGCATTGCGTATTCTCCCGAGGGTGAACCTCTAGAGACTGGCGGCGGTATTTTTCGTGCTTTGCCGCTGCTGGGTGATCAACCTTTTGTCGTCGTCAATGGTGATATCTGGACCAATTACGACTTCAGAGCGCTGCGCGTACCTTTAGCCGGTCTGGCTCATCTCGTGCTTGTCGACAACCCGGCGCATCACCCCGCAGGTGACTTTTCGTTGGTCGACGGGCAGGTTCGCGTCGACCACGATGCGGGCACCCGGCTCACCTACAGTGGTATCGCCATTCTGCATCCACGGTTATTCGCGGGCTGCCAGGACGGCGCTTTCAAGCTTGCGCCTTTATTGCGTGCGGCAATGAATCAGGGACAGGTAACAGGTGAGCATTTCGCGGGGCGCTGGGTTGATGTAGGTACCCATGAGCGCCTGGCGGCAGTTGAGCAATTGCTCGCGGCGGGTCGCTGAATGCTCTGGCCGACCACATTGCTGGGTGCCGGAGCTGGGTTTGCCATTGCCAGTATTCCCGGGGCCTTGTTGGGTGCGCTGTTGGGACAGGCATTGGATCGGCGTCTGGCGCTGCAAAGCTGGGCGCATCTGCGTGAGCGCATGGGTGGTCCCGTGGCGCTGCGTGAGGATGAGCTGTTGTTCGTATTGCTGGGGCGGCTTGCGAAAAAGGACGGGCGGGTTGTAGAGCAACATATCCAGCAGGCGCGAGCTGAAATGCAACGTATGGGCATGGGGGACTCTGCTCAGCGTCGGGCTATCGCAGCCTTCAATCGGGGCAAGGATGGGGGGGATAATCTTCGCGGTTACCTGCGTCGGCTCGCGCCCCAGCCCCATACGGCTGAGGGATTGTTGCGTGCTTGCTGGCGCATGGCATGGGCCAACGGTAGCCCTTCACGTGGCGAGCGAGAGCTAATCGTCTGGTGGGGCAAGTGGCTCGGCTGGTCTGCAACAAGAGTGGCGTCTTTAGCCGCTGAGCATGAGGTTCCCCGAAAGCCGCTGGCTAACAACAGTAGCGATTATCAGGCAGCGTTGAAGTTGCTGGGGGTGCAGACCGATACCGAACCGGCGCATGTGAAGCGAGCTTACCGCCGTCTGCTCAGTCGGCACCATCCGGACAAGGTGGCCGGTTCAGGCGCGAGCCAGTTGCAGGTGCGCGACGCAACGGACCGCACCCAGGATTTGCATAACGCCTACAAGGTGATCAAAGCGCGGCGCGGGTTTTGATTATTGCGTCGTGCTTCATCCCGTGGGAACAGGGCTTGCCCTGCTCCCACACAGTCTGTACTGGTGCAGTATTTCAACTCTCGATCACTGGGCTTCAACCCACCCGCGAACTCTGCGGAACATCTGTTCCTGTTCGGCGGCGAAGTTACCCGGAATTGCGGTCAGGGGAATCTGGCTGTAACCCGGTCCTTTTGTGCGCTTGCTGACTTGCAGGCGTTCAACCGCTGCTCGTTGGGTCGCGTCTTTATAGATAAAGTCAGAGGTTTTCACCTTGAGGCCCGGTATCAGTTCGGTGAGCAGCGGTTTTGCGTCTTGCGGTTCCCGCGCTGTGACCATGGCGAATTTTTGCACCAACGGTGCCGGGCGCTCGCTCAGGTACCGCGCGGCCCAATAGGCGCCGTTGCCGTGACCGAGCAGGACGATGCTGCGAGCCTTGTTCTGTTGTGCGAAGCTGATGCCGCTTTCGATTCGAGCAATAATGCGTTCAGCCTGGGCCTTGGCTTGCTCTTCGGTTGCGGCAGCGCGCGCGGTTTCTGCTGCGGCCTGCTTTTCTGCTGCTGCGGTTTTATCGGCGTCGGTGGGGGCGGCATCTTTAGGCTTTTCAGCGTTACCTGCTTCGGCTGGCCCCTCTGCTTCTCTGGCCTGGCTGTAATCAGCGAGTTGGTCGGGCATGGTCAGGCTCAGGCTGGCCCAACCGATATCTGGAAACTTGCGACGCAGGGGGCCTACTGTGTCTGGCGAATCGGCTGATTCGTCGGCTCCCGGAATAATGATGACCGCGCCTTTTGGGTCGTCAGTGTTTGCAGGTTTCCAGAGTGCGAGAAAGCTGTCTTCGCCAGCCTGCAATTGCTGCTGATCGGCAACCGGCAAGCGCCCCTCCAGGGCCAGCGCGTCTTCCTGGGTGCGGGGTAGCAATGGTGCGCGTTCGACAGCGGGTTCGGTTGCCGGGTCTTTTGCGGGGGCAGGATCAGCCGCCAGGACAGGTAACGCGCAGGGTAGTATCAGCGCCAGACAGAGCGTAGGAAGCGTTGCGCGAAATGTGTAGGACATTGGATATTCCAGGCCAGAAACTATCCCGGCAGCCTAATGGGTTGGTAAAGATTTGTCAGGCTCATGCTTGAGCGGCGCATCAGTTCAAGGGGCTACATCGAACACATGGGAACGGCCTTTATGATGGTTCTGCGGCGCACTGGAGTTATCGGCTGTCTGGCCTTGCTCTTGATGATTTTCAATACTACGGCCCGCGCTGACTCGGAACCTGCCGTGTCAACACCGCTGTCGACCGAGCAACGAGCGTGGCTTGCGCAGCGTGGCCCCTTGCGTGTCGGCCTGGTCATGCAAGCGCCTTATGCACAGCTGGATCGTCGTCAGCAGCAGCTTTCCGGTGCCAACGTTGACCTGATGAATTTACTCGCGAAAAGCCTGCAAACCGAATTGCTATGGCGCAACTTCCCTGATCAGGCCGCTCTCGAAGAGGCGCTGGCACAGGGTATGGTGGATATCGCCCCGGGCTTGACCCAGACCCCGGCAGGCCTGCGCCTCTGGCTGTTTTCCGACCCCTACATGCGGGTTTCGCAACTGGTGGTGGGCGAGCGCGATGGTTCTGGCGTCGTGGATCTCGAGAAACTCGACAGCCGCACGCGTGTGGTGATTCGCATGCCCAGCGTGACTGCCGACTACCTGCGCAGTACTTATCCACACATCAATTTGCAAGGCGTGCCACTGGATCGACAAGCGCTGCAATTGTTGCTGAGCCAGCAGGCGCGCTATGCCGTGCTGGATGAGGCGCAGCTCAGCCGGTTGTCCCGGGAGCCGGAGTTTGCCGGGCTGAGTATTGTCGGCGATATCGGTTATCCCCAACTGCTGCGTGTTGCCTCCCGACGGGATGTGCCGCAGTTGGCGGAAATTATCAGCGTTGCCCTGCACGCCATTCCCGCTAAAGAGCTTGACCAGTTACATGCGCGCTGGTTGCCGCTTAACGCGGTCAAAGCCAGCGAGTCACCGGGCTTCTGGCAGAACATCTGCCTTTTGCTTCTGGTATTGCTACTGGCCAGTTTCGCCATCGTGATCTGGCAGCGGCGCCAGCAGCAGTCGCTGGAGCGAGAGGTGTTAGTGGCTCGCGAAGACCTGGCCCGGCGCGAGGCGGGCGAAGAAGCCTTGAGGCTGGCCCAGTTTTCCATTGATCAAAGCACGGTAGGCATTCTCTGGGTCAACTGGGACAGTCGGGTGCGCTACGCCAACCATGCGGCAGAAGCCATGCTGGGCTATGCGTCGGGCGGTGTGGTGGACCGGCCGTTGATTGATTTCGAGCCCACCCTGCACATGGATCGCTGGTTAGGCTTGTGGAAAAGTGCTCGCTCCCGCGAGGGCATCGCCCAGACATTCGAAACCAATTGCGTGCGCTCCGACGGCAGCATTCTGCCGGCCGACGTTTCTCTGAGTTTTCTGCGTTTCGAGGCGTCCGAGTATCTGGTGGTGTTCCTCACCGACGTCACCGAACGTCGTCGTTACCATGAGCAATTGCGCGAGCTGTCCGCACACCTCGAAAGCGTGCGTGAGGAGGAGAAGGCGCGTATCGCCCGCGAGGTTCATGACGAGCTGGGACAAATGCTGACGGTGCTGAAATTGGAAACCTCCATGTGTGAACTGGCCTATGCCGATCTTGATCCAGGCTTGCGCGATCGGCTCAACAGCATGAAGCGTCTGATATCCCAGCTGTTCCAGTTGGTGCGCGATGTGGCCACCGCGCTTCGCCCGCCGATCCTCGATGCCGGTATCGCCTCCGCCATCGAATGGCAGGCGCAACGTTTTGAAGCGCGCACTCAGATACCGTGCCTGGTGGATGTGCCGGATAATCTGCCTGCGTTGAGCGATGCGCGGGCGATCGGCATGTTCCGCATACTTCAGGAGGCGTTGACCAATGTCATGCGTCATGCCCAGGCGCATACCGTTGAGGTGAGTCTTACGCTTGATGAGGGTGTGATGTGTCTGACCATTGCCGATGACGGCGTGGGCTTTGTTCAACCGCAGGGCAAGGTTGTTTCGTTTGGCCTGGTCGGTATGCGTGAACGGGTATTGATGCTCGGTGGCAGATTGGAACTGGACAGCGAGTCAGGTGAGGGCACAACCTTGCGGGCGTACATTCCGCTGTATCAAGTCGGGCAGGAGCAACAGAAGTGATTCGTGTACTGGTAGCCGAAGATCACACCATTGTGCGTGAGGGCATCAAGCAACTGATTGGCCTGGCCAAGGACTTGCTCGTGGTGGGTGAGGCCAGCAATGGCGAGCAGTTGCTGGAAACCCTGCGCCAGGTGGAGTGTGAGGTAGTGCTGCTGGACATTTCGATGCCGGGCGTCAATGGTCTGGAGGCGATTCCCCGTATCCGTGCGTTGAGCAATCCACCCGCGATCCTCGTTCTGTCGATGCATGATGAAGCGCAGATGGCAGCGAGGGCATTAAAGGTCGGTGCTGCCGGGTATGCCACCAAAGACAGCGACCCGGCGTTGTTGTTGACCGCGATTCGGAGAGTGGCGTCTGGCGGTCGGTACATTGACCCGGACCTGGCAGACCGGATGGTTTTCGAAGTGGGGCTGACCGATAACCGCCCGTTGCATTCACTGCTGTCGGAGCGCGAGTTCTCGGTATTCGAACGACTGGCGCAGGGGGCGAACGTTAACGATATCGCCCAGCAATTGAACCTGAGCAGCAAAACCATCAGCACGCATAAAGCGCGGCTGATGCAAAAGATGAATCTCCATTCTCTGGCTGATCTTGTGAAATATGCGATGGAGCATAAGTTGTTGTGATCTGAAAACGACATCTTTGTCGCCTGAAAAGTAGCCATCGCGAGCAAGCTCACTCCTACAGGAGGCCGCGATCCCTTGTAGGAGTGAGCTTGCTCGCGATAGCGTCATCCCAGACAACAAAAAACTTAAGCTGCACATACCTATCCCCGCCATCTCTGTAGGGCAATCCCTACCCCATTCTCTCCTACCCCCCGATTTGCGCGGCCTGCGGCCTAAACTAGGCTTGCTCTCACGCAGACAAAACAAAGGTGTGGGTAATGAGCAACGTCGAATCAAGCGCTGGGGCTAATGATGTTCTGGTCAGCTTCCGTGGTGTGCAGAAGAGCTACGACGGCGAAGCCCTTATCGTCAAAGACCTTAACCTGGATATTCGCAAAGGCGAGTTCCTGACCTTGCTAGGCCCGTCCGGCTCCGGCAAGACCACCAGCCTGATGATGCTGGCCGGTTTCGAAACACCAACGGCCGGTGAAATCCTGTTGGCGGGTCGCGCCATCAACAACGTGCCGCCGCACAAGCGCGATATCGGCATGGTGTTCCAGAACTACGCGCTGTTCCCGCACATGACCGTCGCTGAGAACCTGGCTTTCCCGCTGACTGTGCGTGGCATGAGCAAGACCGATGTCACTGAAAAGGTCAAACGTGCACTGGACATGGTTCAGCTCGGCACGTTCGCTCATCGCTATCCGGCCCAACTGTCCGGCGGTCAGCAGCAGCGCGTGGCATTGGCTCGCGCACTGGTCTTCGAACCGCAACTGGTGCTGATGGATGAACCGCTGGGCGCGCTGGACAAGCAACTGCGTGAGCACATGCAGATGGAAATCAAGCATTTGCACCAGCGCCTTGGCGTAACCGTGGTCTACGTGACTCACGACCAAGGCGAAGCGCTGACCATGTCCGACCGCGTGGCCGTTTTTCACCAAGGCGAAATCCAGCAGATCGCACCACCGCGCAATCTTTATGAAGAGCCGAAAAATACTTTCGTTGCCAACTTCATCGGCGAAAACAACCGCCTCAACGGCAAGCTTTTCAGCCACAACGGCGAGCGGTGCGTGGTTGAGCTGGAGCGTGGCGAAAAAGTCGAGGCGCTGGCTGTCAATGTCGGCCAGGTCGGCGACGCCGTGACATTGTCGATTCGCCCGGAGCGCATCAGTTTGAATGGCAACAGCGAGAGCTGCGTGAACCGTTTCTCCGGTCGCGTCGCAGAATTTGTGTATTTGGGCGACCACGTTCGTGTGCGCCTGGAGGTGGCAGGTAAAACCGACTTCTTCGTCAAGCAACCCATCGCCGAGCTGGATCCGGCGTTGAGTGTTGGCGATGTTGTGCCAATTGGATGGCAAATCGAGCACGTTCGCGCACTCGATCCCTTGCAGCACGTGCATTGATCTATCAATAAAAAGGCATCAGCCAGAGGCGAATTCATCGCCCACAACGCATATACCAACACTGCTCGTGGAGAAAACAACCAAATGCTCAAATCTTTGAAACTCACCGCAATTACGCTGGGCATGATGTGCGGCGCGCAAGCCATGGCCGCCACTGACCTGACCGTGATTTCGTTTGGTGGTGCCAACAAGGCAGCCCAGGAAAAAGCCTTCTACGCCCCGTGGGAAAAGGCGGGCAACGGCAAGATCATCGCTGGCGAGTACAACGGCGAGATGGCCAGAGTTAAAGCTATGGTCGACACCAAAAGCGTTAACTGGGATCTCGTAGAAGTTGAGTCTCCGGAACTGGCTCGCGGCTGCGATGAAGACATGTTCGAAGAGCTGGATCCTGCGCTGTTCGGCGACAAATCGAAATACGTGTCGGGCGCGATCACTCATTGCGGTGCAGGCTTCTTCGTCTGGTCCACCGTGCTGGCTTACAACGCCGACAAACTGGCTTCGGCGCCGACCGGCTGGGCCGATTTCTGGAACACCGAAAAATTCCCGGGCAAGCGTGGCCTGCGTAAAGGCGCCAAGTACACCCTGGAGTTCGCATTGATGGCTGATGGTGTTGCGCCAAAAGACGTCTACAAAGTCTTGGCCAGCAAAGACGGTCAGGACCGCGCCTTCAAGATGCTCGACAAACTCAAGCCGAGCATTCAGTGGTGGGAAGCGGGCGCACAGCCGCCGCAGTTCCTGCAATCGGGTGACGTGGTCATGAGCTCTGCCTACAACGGTCGCATCGCCGCGGTCGCCAAAGAAAGCAAACTCAAAGTGGTATGGACCGGCGGCGTGTATGACTTCGACGCATGGGCCATTCCAAAGGGTTCGAAAAATGCCGAAGCGGCGAAGAAGTTCATCGCTTACAGCCTTCAGCCTGAGCAGCAGAAGACCTTCTCGGAAAACATCGCTTACGGTCCGGCCAACACCGACGCCGTCAAACTGTTGAGCGCTGAAACCCTGCAGAACATGCCGACCACCGAAGAAAACATCAAGGATCAGGTGCAGATAGACGTGAAGTTCTGGAATGACAACGGTGAGCAACTGGAGCAGCGCTTTAACTCTTGGGCTGCCAAGTAAGCGCATCTGGTTGAGTTAGATCCGGGCGCGTTCCCTACAGTAGGGAATGCGCCCTTCGTTCAAAGATTTCGGAGTTCGCTATGGCCATCGCCGTGCCCCTGACTGAAGGCGCCAGCCCTACCTTGAAGCAACGTCTGGCTCGTGCCGAGCGGGTCAACCGCTGGAAGGCTCAGGCCTTGATCGCGCCGTTGGTGATCTTCCTGTTGCTGGTATTTCTGGTACCGATTGTGGCGCTTCTATACAAAAGCGTCGGCAACCCGGAAGTGGTTAATGCTTTGCCGACTACCGTGATCGAAGTCGCGAAATGGGACGGCAAGGGCTTGCCCTCGGAGCCGGTCTACAAGGCTCTGAGTATGGACCTGGCGGAAACCCGCAAAAACTCAACCCTTGGTGATCTGTCCAAGCGTCTGAACATGGAGCTGGCCGGTTATCGCAGCCTCCTGATGAGCACCGCCCGTGCGCTGCCGTTCAAAGAAGAACCAGCCTCTTATAAAGATGCACTCGAAGCACTGGATGAGCGGTGGGGAGATCCGGCCTATTGGCAGGTGATCCGTCGCAATACCAGCAACGTCACCCCCTATTATTTGCTGGCCGCAGTTGACCACCGGATCGATGATCTTGGTGAAGTCGCACCTGCGACCCCTGATCAAGCGATCTACCTGGATATTTTTGCGCGCACCTTCTGGATGGGGTTTGTAATCACCCTGATCTGTCTGGTCCTGGCTTATCCGCTCGCTTATCTGTTGGCCAATCTTCCTGCGCGACAAAGCAACCTGCTGATGATTCTCGTGTTGCTGCCGTTCTGGACGTCCATTCTGGTTCGGGTCGCCGCCTGGATTGTGTTGTTGCAATCCAGCGGGCTGATCAATGGCGCGTTAATGGCCATGGGCATCATCGATAAGCCGCTGGAGCTGGTATTCAATCGGGTGGGCGTTTACATCTCGATGGTGCACATCATGCTGCCGTTCATGATTCTGCCGATTTACAGCGTCATGAAAGGCATCTCGCCGACTTATATGCGAGCGGCGATTTCACTGGGCTGTAACCCGTTCGCCAGTTTCTGGCGGGTGTACTTTCCGCAGACTTATGCCGGGATCGGCGCGGGTTGTCTGTTGGTGTTCATTCTGGCGATTGGTTACTACATCACCCCGGCATTGCTGGGCAGCCCGAACGACCAGATGGTCAGCTACTTTGTCGCCTTCTACACCAATACCAGCATCAACTGGGGCATGGCCACGGCATTGGGCGGTTTGCTGCTGTTGGCGACCATCGTGCTTTATCTGATCTATAGCTGGCTGGTCGGCGCCAGCCGCCTGCGTTTGAGCTGAGGAGCATTGCCATGTTGAGTTCTTATTCCTCGCCGCTGGAACGTGTGTGGTATTACGCGCTGCGTATCCTGTGTGGCCTGATTCTGTTGTTTCTGGTTCTTCCGGTGTTGGTGATCATTCCGCTGTCGTTCAACTCTGGCAGTTTTCTGGTCTACCCGTTGCAAGGGTTCTCACTGCATTGGTATCAGGATTTCTTCAATTCCAATGAGTGGATGCGGGCGTTGAAAAACAGCTTGCTGATCGCACCCGCCGCGACGGTACTGGCGATGGTATTCGGCACCCTGGCAGCGATAGGTCTGACCCGTGGCAACTTCCCCGGCAAAGCGTTGGTGATGGCGCTGGTGATTTCGCCGATGGTGGTGCCGGTCGTCATTATTGGCGTGGCGAGCTATCTGTTCTTTGCTCCATTGGGCCTGGGAAACAGTTTTCTGTCGTTGATCCTGGTGCACGCGGTGCTCGGCGTGCCATTTGTGATCATTACTGTGTCGGCCACCTTGCAGGGGTTTAATTACAATCTGGTCAGGGCTGCTGCCAGTCTGGGTGCGTCACCCCTCACGGCATTTCGTCGCGTGACGTTGCCGTTGATCGCTCCAGGTGTGATTTCGGGCGCGCTGTTCGCTTTCGCCACTTCTTTCGATGAAGTGGTCGTGACGCTGTTCCTTGCCGGGCCAGAGCAGGCAACTCTGCCAAGGCAGATGTTCAGTGGCATCCGGGAAAACCTCAGCCCGACCATCGCCGCTGCCGCGACCCTGCTGATTGGCTTCTCGGTGGTATTGCTACTGGTGCTGGAGTGGCTGCGTGGCCGCAGCGAGAAGCTGCGTACTGCGGTGGAATAAACACACTCCCCCTCTGTAGGAGTGAGCTTGCTCGCGATAGTGTCAGCACCGGCGACAATACATCGACTGACAGACCGAATCGCGAGCAAGCTCGCTCCTACAGAGGGCGTGTTCACTTCGCGACAGCGTGGTGTCAGAAACACCGGGGCCACTCCTGCAGGGCCATCATCACCATTTGATCTATCCTTCTGCTCGTCCTCCCTCGCCATAACAATTCCAAAGGGCCGAGCTGATGAGTATTGCTGCATTCAAAATCGCCAATAAGCTGGTCACCGGCGCCGCTGCCATTGAACAATTGGCAGCCGAACTGAACCGACTGAATATCAACAAACCTCTGATTGTCACCGATGTGATTCTGGTCAAGAGCGGCACGGTCGACCTTGTGCTGGCGCAATTGGGCGGGCGGGCGTATGGGACCTTCGATCAGGTCAAACCCGAACCGGAAATCTCCATCGTCGAAGACTGCACCGAAGCTTATCGCCGAGGTGCTCATGACGGTTTAATTGGTCTGGGCGGCGGCAGCGCGATTGATATCGCCAAGGGCGTGGCTGCGTTTGTTGGCCATGACGGGCCGCTTGCGGACCTGTTTGGCGTGGATCAGGTCAAGCGTAAAGGTCCGCCGCTTATCGCGATCCCGACCACGGCGGGCACTGGATCCGAAGTCACCAACGTGGCGATCTTCTCCGATAAACAAGCACAACTGAAAAAGGGCATTGTCAGCGATTACTTGCTGCCGGACGTGGCGCTGGTCAGCCCGGTCATGACGCTGACTTGCCCCCGTAGCGTTACCGCCGCGAGTGGTGTGGACGCATTGGTGCATGCCATCGAGTCCTATCTGTCAGTCAATCGCTCGTTGATCACCGACTCGCTGGCGCTTGGGGCTATCAAGCTGATCGTCAAGGCGTTGCCCAAGGCTTACGCCAACCCTGCTGATCTGCTCGCTCGTGAACATATGGCGACTGCCAGCCTGATGGCCGGGATGGCGTTTGGTAATGCCGGAGTGGGCGCGGTGCATGCGTTGGCTTATCCGCTGGGAGGGCGCTTCAACATTGCCCATGGTGTCAGTAATGCGCTGTTGCTGCCGTATGTGATGGCCTGGAACAAAATGGCGTGTGTTGAGCGTTTTCGTGACATCGCCGAGGCCATGGGGTTGAAGGTTGCGCATCTCAGCGATGAGGATGCAGCCAACCATGCAGTGCAAGCCATGGCGGAGTTATGCGAAGCGGTAGACATCCCCAAAGGCATGCGCAGCTTCGGCGTGCCCGAAGACGCGATCCCGGCGATGGCGGAGGAGGCCAGCAAGATCGACCGCCTCATGCGCAACAACCCGCGCAAGCTGACGGCCGCAGATATCGAAAAAATCTACCGCGCGGCGTATTGAGGTCCTCTGAGCTGATGCACTTCTGTAGGAGCTGCCGAAGGCTGCGAATAGCGGTGCATCAGGCACACCGGCTTCGCAGCCGTCGGCAGCTCTTACAGGGGTTGGAGTTTTCCAGAAAGTCTTGGAGTACAATGCGCGCCACCGTGATTCTGCTCAAAAAGGTGCGTCATGCAGCCCTTCCTTATTGCTCCATCGATTCTTTCCGCCGATTTCGCCCGCCTGGGCCAGGAAGTCGACTCTGTGCTGGCCGCTGGCGCCGACATTGTTCACTTCGATGTGATGGACAACCACTACGTGCCGAACCTGACCATCGGTCCGATGGTGTGCGCGGCGTTGCGTAAATACGGCGTGACAGCACCGATTGATGTGCACTTGATGGTCAGCCCGGTGGATCGCATCATCGGCGACTTCATCGACGCCGGTGCCAGCTACATCACTTTCCACCCGGAAGCGACGCAGCACATTGATCGTTCGCTGCAATTGATCAAGGAAGGCGGTTGCAAGGCAGGCCTGGTGTTCAACCCGGCGACTCCGCTGAACCTGCTGGAGTACGTGATGGACAAGGTCGACATGATCCTGCTCATGAGCGTTAACCCTGGCTTTGGCGGTCAGAAATTCATTCCGGGTACGCTGAACAAACTGCGTGAAGCGCGTGCCTTGATTGATGCCTCGGGTCTGGACATCCGTCTGGAAATCGACGGCGGCGTGAACGTCAACAACATCCGCGAGATCGCGGTCGCCGGTGCTGACACTTTTGTCGCCGGTTCCGCCATCTTCAATACCCCGGACTACAAGCAAGTCATCGACAAGATGCGTGCAGAACTGGCGTTGTCTCGCGCATGAGCGGCTTCGAGCAACTGTTTCCAGGGCGACTGCCCAAGCTGATCATGTTTGATCTGGACGGCACACTGGTGGACTCGGTACCCGATCTGGCCGTTGCTGTGGACAAAATGCTGCTCGAACTGGGCCGTCCCGCGGCCGGATTGGCGCAGGTCCGGAACTGGATTGGCAACGGTGCGCCCGTTCTGGTACGCCGTGCTCTGGCCAATGATCTGGACCACAGCGGTGTCGATGATGCTGAGGCCGAGCAGGCGCTGGAAATCTTCATGAAGTTCTATGCCGAAAAGCATGAGTTCACGGCGGTCTACCCCGGTGTTCGCGAAACCCTGAAATGGTTGCAGAAGATGGGCGTCGAGATGGCGCTGATCACTAACAAGCCGGAGCGCTTTGTTGCGCCTCTGCTGGATGAGATGAAGCTGGGCCGCTTTTTCCGTCTGATCATTGGTGGCGACACCATGCCAACGAAGAAGCCTGATCCGGCGGCGCTGTTTTTTGTCATGAAAATGACCAATATTCCGGCCTCACAATCGCTGTTCGTCGGCGACTCACGCAGTGATGTGCAGGCCGCCAAGGCTGCTGGCGTGTCTTGCGTCGCCATGAGCTACGGCTACAACCATGGTCGACCGATTGAAGAAGAGTCCCCGGCGCTGGTCATTGATGACCTGCGGCGTCTGATTCCCGGTTGCCTGGATCTGGACGCTGGGATACTGTTGCCGGAAATCAAAGATCCTTCCTTTAGAGATTCCATCGTGGTGGTCACTCGCAAACTCTGGATGAAAGTCATCAAGGCCTTGGCCCGCTGGCGTTGGCGCGCCTGACTTGATTCCCGCTGGACACGACATCCGGCACCGTTTGCTTACCTGACTGCTAACCCTCACCCACGAGGCTGATGATGAATCGCGAAGAATTCCTGCGTTTGGCTGCTGCTGGCTACAACCGTATCCCGTTGGCCTACGAAACCCTGGCCGACTTTGACACGCCGCTGTCGATCTACCTCAAGCTTGCCGACCAACCGAACTCCTATCTGCTGGAGTCGGTGCAGGGCGGCGAGAAATGGGGCCGTTACTCGATCATCGGTTTGCCGTGCCGTACCGTTTTGCGCGTTCACGATCACGATGTTCGGGTCACTCACGACGGCGTCGAGATCGAGCATCTTGAGACCGAAGACCCGCTCGCATTCGTCGAAACTTTCAAGGCGCGTTACAACGTACCGACCATTCCTGGCCTGCCACGTTTCAACGGCGGGCTGGTGGGGTACTTCGGTTATGACTGTGTTCGCTATGTCGAGAAGCGTCTCGGCAAATGTCCGAATCCGGATCCGCTGGGCGTGCCTGACATCCTGCTGATGGTTTCGGATGCCGTCGTGGTGTTCGATAACCTCGCGGGCAAGATGCACGCTATCGTGCTGGTCGATCCGGCACAGCAGGACGCTTATGAAAGCGGTCTGGCGCGTCTGGATGAGCTGATGGAGAAACTGCGTCAGCCGATCACCCCGCGTCGTGGCCTGGACCTGACCCGGCCGCAAGCGGCTGATCCGGTGTTTCGCTCCAGCTTTACTCAGGACGACTACGAGCGGGCAGTTGATACCATCAAGGAGTACATCCTGGCGGGCGACGTCATGCAGGTGGTTCCGTCGCAGCGGATGTCCATCGATTTCAAAGCCGCGCCGATTGATCTGTACCGGGCGCTGCGCTGCTTTAACCCGACGCCTTACATGTACTTCTTCAATTTTGGCGACTTCCATGTCGTTGGCAGTTCGCCGGAAGTATTGGTTCGGGTTGAAGACAACCTGATTACCGTTCGCCCGATCGCCGGTACGCGTCCTCGCGGTGCCAATGAAGAAGCGGATGTGGCACTAGAAAAAGACCTGCTGTCGGATGACAAGGAAATCGCCGAGCACTTGATGCTGATCGATCTGGGGCGTAACGACACCGGTCGTGTTTCGGAAATCGGTTCTGTCCGACTCACGGAAAAAATGGTCATCGAGCGTTACTCGAACGTGATGCACATCGTGTCCAACGTCACTGGCCAACTGAAGAGCGGGCTGACCGCGATGGATGCTCTGCGGGCGATTCTGCCAGCAGGTACTTTGTCCGGTGCACCAAAGATCCGCGCCATGGAAATCATCGACGAGCTTGAGCCGGTCAAGCGTGGCGTCTACGGCGGCGCGGTGGGTTATCTGGCCTGGAACGGCAACATGGACACTGCGATTGCGATCCGTACCGCCGTGATCAAGAACGGCGAGCTGCACGTGCAGGCCGGTGGCGGCATCGTCGCTGACTCGGTGCCAGCACTGGAATGGGAAGAAACCCTGAACAAACGCCGGGCGATGTTCCGCGCTGTGGCGCTGGCTGAGCAGGAGCAGTAAGCATCCAATATGTTGGAGCGAGGCTTGCCCGCGAATGGTCCACCTCGTTTGCGCTGGCACACCACGTCATCGTTCTTCGCGGGCAAGCCTCGCTCCAACAGAATAAACCTCTAGAAATCCAGACTCACCGCCAGATTCACCCCTTGCTGCGTCACGTCATCATTCTTGCGCCAGTTGTAATTGGCCCGCAGGCTCAGGTCTTGGGTCAGTTTCTGGCTGATGCCAAGAGTGGCGCGGTTCAGGTCTCGCTGCGGCGTGTAGCCTTCAAGGGTGAAGTCATTGAACGGCAGGCTGTTCAAGGCAATGGTCACTTCCTGTTGATCAGTTTCAAACTCCCGCTCATGCGCTACTTCGGCGAACAGCTGAGTTGTGGGGGTGACCTGAAACTTGCCCTGCAAGCCAGCACCCAGACGCCGTGACTTGCGAGTCTGGTCATCAAAGGTCAGCGCCGTTGAGCGGCTGCCCTTCTCCGAGCAGCCGTTTACCTTCACATGCGCGTAATTGGCACTGATAAACGGTGACAAATGCCAACTGCTGCTGGCACCCGCAATATCAAACCCTAGCCGCGCACTGGCGCCCCAGACTTCGCCATCGGTATCGCCGTTCTCGTTGCCCTGGCTGACGCCCAGTGCGAACTTGCGTTCGGCATTGTCGTAATCCAGATAGCCACCCGATGCCGCGAGATCACCCCACCAGTGGTTGGCTTGATACTGAACAAATGCAGTTGCCAGATAGCTATTGAGTTTGTAATCCGAGTCCAGCTCTCCGGCCTCCAGCGTCTGCCGATAAGCGCCACCGACCATGCCGACTCGCCAGTGATCAGCGAGTCGATAACTGCCGCCGAGGGTCATGTTGTAGCCGTTGCCGTCAGCCTCTGCTGAGTTGCCTTGCGCATCAAAGTCCATTTTTTGCCCTCCCGCCGCAACAATGGCGCGCCAGTCGCCGACGCTTTGCCAGTTCCCCCAATCCGCCAGCCACTGGCCGCGCAGTTCATCCTGTTGCGCGCGTAATGTACCGCTGGCCATTTCTGGCAACAGGCTGATTTCCCAGGGCGCGGCCAGCAACGAGTAGGCGTAGTCGGCGATCAGCCGCTGGCCGGTGACGGTGGGGTGCACTCCATCGTTGAACAGTAATTTGCTCGGGTCCGGCGTAGCGCTGCTGATCCCGTAGGTGCTGTTCTCGTCGCAGTTGTCACCGTTGAAGCAAGTTCCCACCAGATTCTGATCCGCGGCGAGCCCAAAACGAGCCGGATCATCCAGAGTTTCCGAAACGAAGCGTGGAATATTCAGCGGAATTATCTGCGCATCGATCTGCGCCAGGCGGCTGATCAGTTGGGCGTTGAAGACGCCGCTCAGTATTGAAGTGACGGGTGCCAGAATGGTGCCGGACACGGCTGGCGTCTGACCGATGTCGGGCAACAGCCAGACCATGATGTATCGCGCGCCCGCTTGTTGCAGGACCTGGGCACTGTTGGCCAGGCGATCTGCGGCCTCTCGGGACTGCGACAGACTCAGCACACGGCCCTGCAGGAAATCATTGCCGCCTCCGGTCAAGTAGTACAGGGCGTCAGGGTCTGCCTGAAAGTTGTTAGCGATCAGGTAACCGGGTCGGCTGCGCAGAACCGCGCCGTCATCCGGATTGATGACGTTGGACTGCGAGGTAATCGCGTCATAAATCTGATCGGTACGATCTCCACCGACCGCCCAGTTGTTGCCGTCTGCCAAACCTGATGCGGCGTTCACTGGCGACGTAGAGGCTGCGAGGTCGGCCGGAGCAACATTAAGTTTCAGACCTAGCAAGGTCGATGAATTCAGGCCGAAAACCTCGCCGCTGCCGTCCTGATACGTTGGCCCGGTGCGGTTGGTGAAGCGTAGCGTCGATCCGATTGGGCCATCCGCATCGGGAAACTGCCCGGCATCGGCCAGGCTGTCACCGAACACCACCATGGTTGAATAAGGCCAAGAGGCTGCCCGGCTGTCAGGGCAGGCTGAAACCAGCAAGCAAGCGACAAGCGCCGCAAACCGTCGGGGTTTGAGCATGGTCAGGTTCCTTTTTGTTTTTTTAATGATTAAGGAAAAGTAGCTAGCTGAACCCTGCGCGCCCGGTTAAATGGTCATTAACCGCCCGGCGGTTGGCGTTATGGTTGATGTGTATCCGCGGCTTTACAGATTTGATTGTTTCGTGACTCGGAAAGTAGATTTTGATCGTATTGCACAGGTTATGTGATATTGCACGCCATCCCCCGGTACGCTAATGTGCCGGGACGTGGAAACGAGACCTCCCCTGTGTTGATCGTCAGCAAACTCTTGATGCGCGTTATCAAGGCTCACGCCCGCTGGCGTTGGCGCGCCTGACTTATTCTCTTCCGGCCTGTCCGGACCTCCTGATACGCCTTTAAAACTCCGCCCTGCCGCTTTTCCGGGTCAACCCCCGGTCGTTACACTAGCGGGCACTCAATCGGCAGCGATTTTGAAGGTTGAAAAAATAGTCAGTAATTCAATGGGTTTAAGCCAAATGCTGCTGATGATCGATAACTATGATTCCTTTACCTACAACGTTGTGCAGTACTTCGGTGAGCTGGGTGCCGACGTCAAGGTAATCCGCAACGACGAATTGACCGTCGCCGAGATCGAAGCCCTCAAGCCTGAGCGTATCGTCGTATCGCCCGGCCCTTGCACGCCGAATGAAGCAGGCGTCTCGCTCGAAGTGATCAAACACTTCGCGGGCAAACTGCCGATTCTCGGTGTATGCCTTGGGCATCAGTCAATTGGTCAGGCGTTCGGCGGTGACGTTGTGCGCGCCCGTCAGGTCATGCACGGCAAGACCAGCCCAGTGGTTCATGAAGATGATGGCGTGTTTGAAGGCCTCAACCATCCGCTGACCGTCACTCGCTACCATTCGCTGGTGGTCAAGCTTGATACCTTGCCGGACTGCCTGGAAGTAACGGCGTGGACTGCGCTTGAAGACGGCTCAGTAGACGAAATCATGGGTCTGCGCCACAAGACACTGAACGTCGAGGGGATTCAGTTCCACCCCGAGTCGATTCTGACCGAGCAGGGTCATGAGCTGTTCGCCAACTTCCTCAAGCAAACCGGCGGCACCCGTCAGGGTTAAGGATTCGTTTATGACTAAGCCAATGGACATCAAAACCGCGCTGGGGCGTGTTGTCGATAATCTGGATTTGAGCACTGCCGAGATGAGTGACGTTATGCGCGCCATCATGACCGGGCAGTGCACGGAAGCGCAGATTGGCGCTTTCATGATGGGCATGCGCATGAAGAGCGAAAGCATCGACGAAATCGTCGGTGCGGTCTCGGTCATGCGTGAGCTGGCTGACAAGGTTGAACTGAAAACACTGGACGGTGTGGTCGACGTCGTCGGTACCGGCGGTGATGGCGCAAATATTTTCAACGTGTCGACAGCTTCTTCTTTTGTAGTTGCCGCCGCCGGTTGTACCGTCGCCAAGCACGGCAATCGCGCAGTGTCGGGCAAGAGCGGCAGCGCCGACTTGCTGGAAGCTGCGGGCGTATATCTCAATCTTAGCCCGGTACAAGTAGCGCGCTGCATTGACAGCGTTGGCATTGGTTTCATGTTCGCCCAGGCTCACCATGGCGCAATGAAACACGCTGCTGGCCCGCGTCGCGATCTTGGCCTGCGGACGCTGTTCAACATGCTCGGCCCGCTTACGAATCCGGCCGGTGTCCGCCATCAGGTAGTAGGCGTATTCAGTCAGGCCTTGTGCCGCCCGCTGGCCGAAGTGTTGCTTCGGCTGGGCAGCAAGCATGTGTTGGTTGTGCATTCGCAGGATGGCCTGGATGAGTTCAGTCTGGCTGCACCGACGTTCGTGGCTGAACTAAAAAACGGCGAAGTCACCGAATATTGGGTGCAACCTGAAGACCTGGGCATGAAAAGCCAGAGCCTGTTTGGTTTGAGCGTGGACGGCCCTGAAGCTTCACTGGTGCTGATTCGCGATGCGTTGGGTCGTCGCAAAACGGAAAACGGGCAGAAAGCGGCTGAAATGATTGTGCTCAATGCGGGCGCAGCGCTCTATGCTGCTGATCATGCCTACACGCTCAAAGAGGGTGTTGAACTGGCTCACGACGCGCTTCACACCGGCCTTGCCCGGGAGAAGCTGGAGGAGTTGGGCGCCTTTACCGCAGTATTCAAGCAGGAGAATGAAGGATGAGCGTGCCCACTGTTCTGGAAAAAATTCTCGCCCGCAAGGCCGAGGAAGTGGCTGCTCGCCGCTCTGCAGTGAGTTTGGCTGAAGTCGAGAAGCTCGCCGCAGAAGCTGATCCGGTTCGCGGCTTTGCCAAAGCTCTGATTGAGCAAGCCAAAAGCAAGCAACCGGCCGTCATTGCCGAAATCAAAAAAGCATCTCCCAGCAAAGGTGTTATTCGCGAGAACTTCTTACCTGCTGATATCGCCAAGAGCTACGAGAAGGGTGGCGCGACCTGCCTCTCGGTGCTGACCGATATCGATTACTTTCAGGGGGCCGACGCTTATCTGCAGCAAGCCCGCGCCGCGTGCAAACTGCCGGTGATACGCAAGGACTTCATGATTGATCCTTATCAGATCATCGAAGCCCGAGCCCTGGGCGCAGATTGTGTGCTGCTGATTGTCTCTGCACTGGATGACGTGAAGATGGCCGAGTTGGCCTCGGTCGCGAAAAGCGTCGGGCTGGATGTGCTGGTTGAGGTTCACGACGGCGAAGAGCTGGAGCGTGCATTGAAAACCCTCGACACCCCACTGGTCGGCGTTAACAACCGCAATCTGCATACGTTCGAAGTGAGCCTGGAAACCACGCTCGATTTACTGCCGCGCATTCCTCGTGATCGATTGGTCATTACTGAAAGCGGCATTCTCAACCGTGCCGACGTGGAACTGATGGAAATCAGCGATGTGTACTCTTTCCTGGTAGGCGAAGCGTTCATGCGCGCTGAACACCCAGGTGATGAGTTGCAACGCTTGTTCTTCCCCGAGCGCGGCACGCCACCCCGTGGCTCCACCCTCGACTGATCAGCTGTTGAGTGCTGCTTCGACGGTCGTAACAGAGGATCAACATGTCTGATTCAGTCATTGATATCTGCGTCGAAGCGGGCCTCAAAGCCGAGCTGGATCTGCTCGCCTCTGTGTGTGCAGGTGATGCCGACTTCGCCTTGCTGCTGTGGCGCCCGAATGATCGAGCGCTGGTCATGCCGCGGCGTATGAGTCGCTTGCCCGGCTTTGTCGAAGCCAGCGAAACCCTTGCTGACAGTGGTTGGCCAATCCTGTTGCGTGAGACGGGGGGCGAACCGGTGCCGCAATCTTCGGCAACGGTGAATATCGCTCTGGTTTACGCTCAGCCCAAAAGCGACCTCGATCGTGACCGTATCGAAATTGCCTACCGACGTTTGTGTCAGCCGATTCTGGATGTCTTGAATGAATTGGGTGGCGCGGCTTCGTTAGGCGAAGTGGAAGGCGCGTTCTGTGATGGACGCTTCAACGTCAATCTTGATGGGCGCAAGATGGTGGGGACTGCTCAGCGCTGGCGTCAGAGTCAGGGTGGGTTGAGGCCGGTGGTATTGGTCC
This sequence comes from Pseudomonas maioricensis, assembly GCF_022790535.1. GTDB lineage: Bacteria > Pseudomonadota > Gammaproteobacteria > Pseudomonadales > Pseudomonadaceae > Aquipseudomonas > Aquipseudomonas maioricensis. The sequence goes on along the minus strand of NZ_LOHG01000002.1, from coordinate 11,829 downwards.
ACGGTGCGCTGCTGGTCGACAACGAGCGACATGACATGGTCGCCGCCGTTAACCGTTTCAACGAAATCTGTGAAGTTGAGCAGCGGGTGCGCGCCGATAGCCATATCGCGTTGCGTGAGGCGTTTGCGGCTGAAGGGGTGTTGGAGCGGTTGGCGAGTGCTTACCAGATCGGCTTGTCCGGTTTGGGGCTTGGCCTCTATCGATAACCCCCGATAAGCGAGTGCTGTGGGAGCCGAGCTTGCTCGCGATAATGACACTGCGCATTGGAGTCATACCGCGTCATGGTTTATCGCAAGCAAGCTCTGCTCCCACAGTGGGTCGTCCTATAGCTACTGCGTTAGAACTCTCAACGCGTGCCAAACACCACCATTGTCTTGCCTTTGACATGAACCAGCTTCTGTTCTTCCAGAGCCTTCAGCACGCGGCCGACCATTTCCCTTGAACAACCGACAATGCGCCCGATCTCCTGGCGGGTGATCTTGATCTGCATGCCGTCAGGGTGAGTCATGGCGTCAGGCTGCTTGCACAAATCCAGCAATGTTCGCGCTACCCGACCGGTCACATCAAGGAAGGCCAGGTCGCGTACTTTGCGTGTTGTATTACGCAGGCGTTCGGCCATCTGCCCACCTAGTGCGTAAAGAATTTCCGGCTCTTGATGGGAGATTTCACGGAATTTGCTGTAGCTGATTTCAGCTATTTCGCATTCCGTCTTGGCTCGTACCCAGGCGCTGCGCTGATTTTCCTGTCCGGGCTTTTCGAACAGCCCCAACTCGCCGCAGAAATCTCCGGAGTTGAGGTAAGCCACGATCATTTCCCGACCTTCGTCGTCTTCAATCAAGACCGTGACCGATCCCTTGAGAATGTAGAGCAGGGACTCGGATTGATCACCGGCACAGATGATGTTCGACTTCGCCGAGTAGCGACGACGCTGAGCATGAGCCAAAAACTTTTCCAGGTGCTTGGTCTTGGATGACAGGGGAATAGCTAGCATTCTTGTGTCCTGAAAAAGTACTTCGCCTAGGGCATTGTTAGCGTTATCGGCAGCAGATTGCATTTAGCCAGCTTTTTAGCCCCTATTTGAATCCATTTCAGAAATTTCCTACAGGTTAGTCGTGAAATCGAATTTATCGCGCGGTCAGAGCGTGGCGAGCGCTGTGCTAAGCTGGCCGCCTTTTTACAGTGGAGACCCTGGCGATGAAGGCACGTATTCAATGGGCTGGTGAAGCCATGTTTCTCGGCGAATCCGGCAGTGGTCATGTGGTCGTGATGGATGGTCCACCCGAGAGCGGTGGTCGCAATCTGGGTGTCCGCCCGATGGAAATGGTCTTGATTGGCCTGGGCGGGTGCAGCAACTTCGACGTTGTCAGCATTCTGAAGAAGTCTCGTCAGCCGGTGGAAAGCTGCGAAGCGCTTCTGGAAGCCGAGCGCGCCACCGAAGATCCGAAGGTGTTCACCAAGATCCATCTGCATTTTGTGGTCAAGGGCCGAGGCTTGAAAGAGGCTCAGGTCAAACGTGCCATTGAGCTCTCGGCCGAGAAATATTGCTCTGCATCGATCATGCTCGGCAACGCTGGCGTCGAGATTACTCACGACTACGAAATCGTGGAATTGGGCTAACGACACCCAATTATCATAAAAGCGGCGCACACTCTGGCAGACAGCTCCTGACGTCTGCATAATGCGCCCCTTTTTCAGGGTGCAGGTTGCTCAGGTTGTTTGCGACCGCTCCCGAACAGACAACCAAAATCGCCAACGCGAAGAGGTGTTAACCGTCCTACGCAGCTGAGCGTTCCTCAACTGACGGGCATGCTTGATCACGTGGCCTGGGCCACACACATATAGAGAGTTTTTAACGGTGAAAAGCAAACTCAAGCTCCACGGGTTCAATAACCTGACAAAGACCTTGAGCTTCAACATCTATGACATCTGCTATGCGGAAACTCCGCAGGACCAGCAGGCCTACGTCGAGTACATCAACAGTGTGTACGACGCAGAACGCCTGACGCGGATTCTGACTGATGTCGTCGATATCATTGGCGCCAACATCCTCAACATCGCCCGCCAGGATTACGATCCTCAAGGCGCCAGCGTGACTATTCTGATTTCCGAGCAACCGGTAACACCTACCGAAAGCCAGATCGAAGAGTCGCCGGGCCCACTGCCGGAAACTATCCTGGCGCACCTCGACAAGAGCCACATCACCGTTCATACCTATCCGGAAATTCATCCGGTGGATGGCATCGCGACCTTCCGTGTGGACATTGACGTGTCAACCTGCGGGGTGATTTCACCGCTTAAAGCGCTGAACTACCTGATCCACAAGTTCGAATCGGACATCGTGACGGTCGACTATCGCGTGCGCGGCTTTACCCGTGACGTTGAAGGCAAGAAGCACTTCATCGACCACGAGATCAATTCGATTCAGAACTACCTCTCTGAAGACACGCGCGACAGCTACCAGATGACTGACGTGAACGTGTACCAGGAAAATCTGTTCCACACCAAAATGTTGCTCAAGAACTTCGAACTGGATAATTACCTGTTCGGTGATGCGACCAGCAACCTGTCCCCTGTACAACGCGATCAGGTGACCTCCAAGGTCAAGCACGAGATGCTGGAAATCTTTTACGGCCGTAACGTTAACGTCGCCGTCTGATTTTTACGCATAAAAAGAAAGGCGCCTGATAAAGGCGCCTTTTTTATGTCCGCGGTAAACCGTTTCAGATCCGGTAAGTGCTCTTGGTCATGACTTTGGCCAACACACTCATGCCAAATTTGACCGGAGTCGGGAAGCGGAAACCGCCTGCATCCAGTGCGCTCTGTGCGTGGTGTTCTTCGTCAGCCCGCATTTGTTCAAGGATTGCGCGAGACTTCTCGTCCTCGGCCGGTATTTGTTCCAGGTGCTCATTCAGATGTTTGCAGACCTGATCCTCAGTCGCCGCTACAAAGCCCAGGCTGACTTTATCGCTGATCAATCCCGCCGCTGCGCCGATACCGAATGACAGCCCATAGAACAGGGGATTGAGCACACTGGTATGGCTGCCCAACTGGTGAATGCGCTGCTCGCACCAGACCAGATGATCGATCTCTTCTTCAGCGGCATGTTCCATGGCTGCGCGTATGTTGGGCAGTTTGGCGGTCAGTGCCTGGCCTTGGTACAGCGCCTGGGCGCAGACTTCGCCGGTGTGATTGATGCGCATCAGGCCCGCGACGTGCCTTGTTTCTTCATCGCTCATCTTGACTTCAGGTTGAACGAGGGCAGGCGAGGGGCGTTGGGAGTATCCCTTGGACGGCAGAAGCGTGCGCATCGCAGCGTCGGCCTGCAAGAGAATACGGTCGATAGGGGAGTAGTGACGTTCGGTAGCCATGGGCACCTCCGGAAGAACCATGGGTGCCAGTCTACCCCAATCAGCCACGTGAGGTTTGAGCTGGATCAGCTGGCTAGGGCCCTGGCGGACTCCAGCCCTGCTGCAAGTGATTGAATATCTGGATTAACCCGGTGGCCAGTTCATTTGACGCTGACCCAGAACGTGCATGTGAATGTGATAGACGGTCTGCCCGCCTAGCTCGTTGCAGTTCATGACCACGCGAAACCCATCCTCGCAACCCAGTTCTTTAGCCAGGCGCTGGGCGGTGAACAGAATGTGACCGGCGAGGCCTTTATCTTCTTCCGTCAGGTCGTTAAGCGTACGGATAGGCTTTTTCGGAATGACCAGAAAGTGGACCGGTGCTTGTGGGGCGATGTCGTGGAACGCCAGCACTTGATCATCTTCATAGATAATTTTGGCCGGTATCTCGCGGTTAATGATCTTGGTGAACAAAGTATCCACAGCCAGTTGCTCCTTGTGGTGGATGGAACGTGCAGATGAATGGACCTAACCGAGTGTACTGAGGGGATTGGCCTGCGCCCAGTGTTGTCGGTTAGCGGGGGCAGACGGATTTATTGATCAGGCCAGCAATCGTGCGACTTGCCCAGCGCGAAACCAGTCGAGGGCTGAACGCAATCAACCGGTTGCGCCAGCCTGGGATGATCACAGCTTTATTCTTTGCCAGCGCCCTTACCGTATACAGGGCCACTTCCTCGGGACTCATCATTTTCTGATTGCCGCGTTGACCTACTTGAAGCAGGGCGGTGCGAAAAAAACCGGTACGCGTTGGGCCAGGGCACAGGACTGATACTTTGATCCCGTTTTTCTTGACCTCTTCGCGCAGCCCTTCCGAAAAGTGCAGCACGTAGGCCTTACTGGCGTAATAGGCGCTCATCCACGGGCCTGGGCTGAACGCAGCCACAGACGCAACGTTTAGAATCTGCCCGCCACCCTGCAGTGCCATCAAGTTGCCGACGGTATGGCACAGGCGTGTGAGGGCCAGAATGTTCAGGTCGATCAGATCCTGCTCCAGTCCCCAGTCCTGAGCCAGAAACGGGCCGGATGTACCGATCCCGGCGCAATTGACCAGCAGGTCGATCTGGTGCGCACCTTCCTCTTCCAGCTCCAGCAGAAAGCCCGAAAGGCGCAGGGGCTCGCCCAGATCGCAAGCGCGAATCAGTACCTCTACGCCGAAGCGCTGGGTCAGTTCAATGGCGATCGTCTCCAACTGGTCGCGCTGACGGGCGACCAGTAGCAGGCTCCGTCCTCTGCGTGCCAGGGCTTCGGCCATGGCCAGGCCAATTCCGCTAGTTGCCCCGGTGATCAAGGCGTAACGGGTCATGCGGTTCTCCGTTGAGCGTAGTGCGAGCCGCGACGTTTTGTTCGGGGCATAGGCAACAGACTATTGATCGTCATCAGGCAGTGACTGCTCATATTGAGTGGTGACGTCCGACAGTTCATTTTTCAGGGAGTGGATCCCGCCAGTTAACGCAGAAATGATGGATAGGCCAATGAAGAATATCCACATGCAGGCTAGCAGAATGACCCAGCGGTTATTCGGAGGCGGCGGCGGGCCATAGCGGTTAGCGATTTTATTGCCCGGAGCCAGGACCAGGAGCAGAGGCAGTACGAAACCTATGTAAGGCACCACGTACAGACACAGCAGCCAGGCCGACCATCCTGCGTCGTGCAGTCTTTGTGCACCTATCTGGAGGCCGACCAAAAAGAACGCTGCGCCGACTATCGCCAGCAACAGGCCGCCGCCGACCAGTGAGGCGCTCATGATCACTGAGCATATGCCGGCAGCAATAAAGCCTGTAACGACGAGCACGGATATCCATGCCAGATAGCGCACCCGACCTATCCGCCCCTGAAAGCTGAAGACCTTCAGGTCCGAATGCTCTGTCTCAGCATCGATAACACTCGCGCGGGGAGGCGCATATGGGGAAGCCGGTGGTGTCTGAGCAGAGTAGGGCGTCGTTGAGCTTTCTTCGACCTCCTCGATATTCAGGATGATGACGTGGTCATTTTCGATGCGTGCCTCGACACCTGCATCATTGAGCGCATTCAGGTAGATCTGAGCGTCAGCTTGAGACAGTCCGCGTTTGAGTGCGACGGGTTTGCCGTTGAACAGCTTATCCACCGCGGTGACTTCACTTTTGAACAATCGAGCAAGATTGAGCTTGGCAGTTTGCAACTCGACACCGTTGCGCAACTGCCCTTCGAACACAATCTTGAACAGCGGAGTGGACATGCTTGGCTTCCTTGTCGGACCAAAAGCGATATGAGCCGCCTGCTCAAGAGCAAGCGGCCACCTCATGAGTTAGAAAGGTTTGACGACCACCAGAATGACGATTGCGAGGAGGATCAAAACAGGGATTTCGTTGAACCAGCGATAAAACACGTGGCTGCGACCATTCTCACCGCGCGCGAAACGTTTGACCTGTGCGCCGCAGACATGGTGATAGCCGATCAGCAGAATGACCAGCGTGAGTTTCGCATGCATCCAGCCTTGGCTCATGTATCCCGGAACCAGAGCTACCAGCCAGATACCGAAAATCAGCGTTGCTATCATCGCCGGACCCATGATGCCCCGGTAAAGCTTGCGTTCCATGACACAGAAGCGCTCACGGCTGACGGTGTCCTCGCTCATGGAGTGGTAAACGAAAAGTCTTGGCAGGTAGAACAACGCTGCAAACCAACAGACCATTGAAACGATATGAAAAGCTTTGATCCATAAAAGCATTTTTAGTTATTCCCAGGTTCACGGTGTGCAAATAGTAGTGGCTTGAGCGTCCATACGTCACGTTGTCGGTTGTCGCAGACGCGTTAGGCCCATATTATCGACGGCTTTCCAGTTGGCACGTAGAGGGCAGGTTATGGTCAAGGTCGGTATCGTCGGCGGCACGGGTTACACCGGTGTCGAGTTGCTGCGTCTGCTGGCACAGCATCCGCAAGCTGAAGTGGTCGTTATTACTTCGCGATCCGAGGCAGGGCTGCCTGTTGCTGATATGTACCCTAATCTGCGCGGTCATTACGATGGCCTGGCTTTCAGCGTGCCTGACATTGCGACCCTCGGTGCATGTGATGTCGTGTTCTTTGCGACACCCCATGGCGTTGCGCACTCGCTTGCAGGCGAACTGCTGAACGCGGGTACGCGGGTCATCGACCTCTCTGCGGACTTCCGTCTACAGGACTCGGTAGAGTGGGCGAAGTGGTACGGCCAACCCCACGGTGCGCCGGAGTTGCTCAAGGATGCAGTTTATGGTTTGCCTGAAGTGAACCGTGAGCAAATCAAGCAGGCTCGCCTGATTGCTGTGCCGGGTTGCTACCCAACCGCTACTCAATTGGGTTTCCTGCCGTTGCTGGAAGCCGGTCTTGCCGACAACACGCGTTTGATTGCTGACTGTAAGTCCGGTGTCAGCGGTGCGGGTCGTGGCTTGAGCATTGGTTCGCTGTATTCCGAGGCCAACGAAAGCTTCAAGGCTTATGCGGTCAAAGGCCATCGTCACTTGCCTGAAATTACCCAAGGGCTGCGTCGCGCGGCTGGCGGCGATGTCGGTTTGACCTTCGTCCCGCACCTGACGCCAATGATCCGCGGTATTCACTCCACGCTGTACGCAACAGTCGTCGACAAATCGGTCGATCTGCAGGCGCTGTTCGAGAAGCGTTATGCCAACGAACCATTCGTGGATGTCATGCCAGCTGGCAGCCATCCGGAAACCCGCAGTGTGCGCGGTGCCAACGTATGCCGTATTGCCGTGCATCGTCCGCAAGGTGGTGATCTGGTGGTTGTGCTCTCGGTTATCGACAATCTGGTCAAGGGTGCGTCGGGTCAGGCGGTACAGAACATGAACATCATGTTTGGGCTGGACGAGAAGCTGGGCCTGTCCCATGCCGGGATGATGCCTTAGAAGCAGCTGTGGGTTTTAAGCTACAAGCTGCAAGATTGCCTAGCGATTCTTGCGGCTTGTGGCTTGTGGCTTGCCGCTTATCGCTGCACCTCTAATAGTTGACCAATTTTCTAGGAGAAGCGGATAATGCCGGTCATTACGCATTATGACGGCTTATCGCCGGGAGATATTTAACATGAGCGTCGAGTCCTTCACTCCAACGGCTTTGCAATTCACCCATGGTGCTGCGCACAAAGTGAAGACCCTGGTCGATGAAGAGGGTAACGATCGCCTGAAGCTGCGTGTGTTTGTGACTGGCGGCGGTTGTTCAGGTTTTCAGTACGGTTTTACTTTCGATGAAGACGTGGCCGACGATGACACCATCGTTGAGCGCGAAGGCGTGAGCCTGGTGGTCGATCCAATGAGCTTCCAGTACCTTGCGGGCGCAGAAGTTGATTACCAGGAAGGCCTTGAGGGTTCTCGTTTTGTGATCAAGAACCCTAACGCGTCTACTACTTGCGGTTGCGGTTCTTCATTTTCCATCTGATTGTTCCGCACATAAAAACGCCGCGCATTTGCGCGGCGTTTTTGTTTGTCTGGAATCAGGCCGGGTAGATGGCGCCCAGTACTCGCAGACCTTGTGCGCCCGTCACGGTTGGGCGATTTGCGGGGACGCCTTCCAGGCAGCAATGCGCCAGCCAGGCAAAGGCCATCGCTTCAACCCAGTCAGGATCAACGCCGAATGCTGCTGTGCTGCTGACCTTTGTATTGGGCAGCAACTCGGCAAGGCGATTGGTCAGGGCAACGTTATGTGCCCCGCCGCCACAGATGAGCAGCTCTTTGGTTTCGGATTGGGCTGATTGCAACGACTCGGTAATCGCGAGAGCAGTCAACTCCATGAGGGTTGCTTGCACGTTTTCAGCTGACAGTGTCGGCAGTTGGAAAAGATGGTGGTGCAGCCAGCCTAGGTTGAACACTTCACGGCCCGTACTCTTCGGGCCCTTGGTCAGGAAAAACGGGTCGCTGAGTAATGCTGACAGGAGTGCAGGGTCAACTTTGCCGCTTGCGCCCCAGGCGCCGTCACGGTCAAAGCTTTCGCCTCGCTGGGATTGAATCCATGCGTCCAGCAAGACGTTGCCAGGACCGCAATCGAAACCGGTCACCGGGCTATCCAGTTCGATCAGGCTCAGGTTGCTGAAGCCACCGATGTTGAGCACCGCACGACGGTCTTTATTGTCGTCGAACAGTGCCTCGTGAAACGCAGGAACCAGTGGGGCGCCTTGGCCGCCTGCAGCAATGTCGCGACGACGGAAGTCGCTGACTACGGTGATCTCTGTCAGCTCGGCGAGCAGAGCCGGATTGCCGATCTGAATGCTAAAGCCGCGAGCGGGTTCATGGCGAATGGTCTGACCATGGCTGCCAATAGCGCGAATCTGGCCAGCAACCATGCCCTGTTGAGTCAAAAGCGTCAGCACGCCTTCAGCTGCCAGACGAACCCACTTCTGTTCAGCGATCGCTGCACGAGCCAGCTCGTCGGGTCCGCTGGAGCAAAGCCCTAACAGCTCTGCCCGCAGATCTTCCGGCATTGGGATGTAGTGGGTTGCCAGCAATCTTGGCCGGTCATCCTGCTCAACGAGGGCAATATCGATCCCATCGAGACTGCTGCCGGACATCACACCTATATAAAAGAAGGCCATGGCTTATCGTTTGCTCGAGGCCAGCATGGTGGCCTTTTCCTGATCCATGCGAGCCATCAGTGGCTGGCTCTGTTGCATGAACCGCTGTTTTTCGGATTTGGCGATAGGGTCCGCCATCGGCAATTTACGACCCAGCGGGTCGACGTGCACGCCATTGACCTGGAACTCATAGTGCAAGTGCGGCCCTGTCGACAGCCCAGTGGTACCAATATAGCCGATGACCTGACCTTGTTTGACCGTACCGCCAGTCTGGATACCTTTCGCGAAGCCCTGCATGTGACCGTACAGCGTGCGGTAAGTCTCGCCGTGCTGGATGATCACGGTGTTGCCGTATCCGCCACGACGGCCAGCGAGTAGCACCTTGCCGTCACCGGTAGCCTTGATAGGTGTGCCCCGAGGTGCTGCGTAATCGACGCCCTTGTGCGCGCGAATCTTGTTCAGAATCGGGTGCTTGCGGCCCATGGAGAACATTGAGCTGATGCGGGCGAAGTCCACGGGCGTGCGGATGAACGCCTTGCGCATGCTGTTCCCGTCGGCCGTGTAGTAATTGGTGTTGCCTTGTTTGTTCGTGTAGCGAATAGCGGAGTAGGACTTGCCCTGATTAGTGAAACGGGCAGAAAGGATATTGCCGGTACCTACGGTCTTTCCGTTGATGACCTTCTGCTCATAGATAACGTCGAATTCGTCACCTTTGCGGATGTCTTGAGCGAAGTCGATGTCGTAGCCAAAGATGTTGGCCATATCCATGGTCATGCTGTGCGACAGGCCCGCGCGCTGGGCAGACTGCGACAAGGAGTTAGTAATCACGCCGTGTATATAGGCTGTGCGCACGTCAGGCTTGCTGATTTCGCGATTGAACGTGTAGCCGCTGTCTGTTTTGGAAAGGCTGATAGTTTCGAGCTGACTCAGCTTGGTGTGCAGCTGCTTGAGCTGGCCTTCAGGCGTCAGTTCAAATTGCAAAACCTGGCCGTTCTGCAATCGGCTGAACTGCTTGGCTTCTTTATTACTGGCCATGACTTCGTGCACGGTCGCAGCCGGTAGGCCCACTTTTTCAAACAAAGTGGACAGGGTGTCACCTTTTGCAACGGTGACCTCGCGATGATTCGGGTCTTTGCTTGCCACTGCTGGAGCTGCAGCGTTTTCGGTGGTAGCAGCGTTGCTTTGAGTCTCGTCGTCGCCGTTGTCTATCTGTGCAAACGGAGAATCTGTTGCCGATTGTGTGGCTTCGGTCGCTTCCAGAGCGTCTTGGTTAGGTGCGCTTTGATCAGCAGGCGCTTCCATATCCAGATTCAAGACGGTTTTTTTGGCTTCAACTTCGCTTGAGGGAAACACCAGGAGCGCCAAGCTTAACAGGGCGGCAATGCCGCTGGCTGCGAGCAGATGGGTCTTGGGATAAAGCGGTGGCGCTTTAGGCGGCGTGTCTATCATAGGTAATTTGACTTTGAAAAAAGATGAATTGGAAAAGATGAATGACATGATGAAGATGAAATAACTGTATAAAATATAACCAAAACCTGTGCGAAGCAACCCTGCGGATGAATCGGCTTTCGATTCGTCCCGTGGTGCTGGGCAAAACTTGTAATTGGGCGCTGATCTTGTATGGTTGGCCCCTTTTGAAAATGGCTATTAATAGGGGACGGGTATGAGGTCGGTTGAAGAGCAGCTAGCGCTGATCAAGCGTGGGGCGGATGAGCTTTTGGTTGAGGCCGAGCTTGTTGCCAAGCTCAAGCGTGGCCAGCCACTGCGTATTAAAGCCGGGTTCGATCCTACGGCGCCTGACCTTCACCTGGGTCACACCGTGCTTATTAATAAGCTGCGTCAATTTCAAGAGCTCGGTCATCACGTCATATTCCTGATCGGCGACTTCACCGGCATGATCGGTGATCCGAGCGGCAAGAGTGCTACGCGTCCTCCGTTGACCCGTGAGCAGGTTCTCGACTACGCCGAAACCTACAAGTCTCAGGTATTCAAGATTCTCGATCCTGCCAAGACCGAGGTCGCATTCAATTCCACCTGGATGGACAAGCTGAGCCCAGCTGACTTCATTCGCCTGTCATCGCAGTACACCGTGGCGCGAATGCTGGAGCGGGACGATTTCGACAAGCGCTATAAAAGCAGTCAGCCAATCGCTATCCATGAGTTCCTTTATCCGCTGGTGCAGGGTTATGACTCTGTTGCCTTGCGTTCAGATGTCGAGCTGGGCGGTACTGATCAGAAATTCAATCTTCTGATGGGGCGTGAGCTGCAGCGAGCCTATGGGCAGGAAGCTCAATGCATTCTCACCATGCCTTTGCTGGAAGGGTTGGATGGTGTGAAGAAGATGTCCAAGTCGCTGGGCAACTATGTAGGTATCCAGGAAGCACCCGGCATCATGTATAGCAAGCTGGTTTCGATTCCGGATGCATTGATGTGGCGCTACTTCGAGCTATTGAGCTTCCGGTCCATGGAAGAGATCAATGGCTTTAAGGCGGATTGTGAGAAGGGTGCGAACCCGCGTGACATCAAGATCAAGCTGGCTGAAGAGATTGTCGCGCGTTTCCACGGTGAGGAGGCTGCGGCGAATGCCCATCGTTCGGCGGGTAACCGCATGAAAGATGGTGAGCTGCCGGACGATCTTCCGGAGATTTCTGTAAGTGCCCCTGAAGATATGCCGATCTCAGCCGTCCTTAATAAGGCAGGCCTTGTTAAGAACTCTGCGGTTGCCAGGGATCTGCTTGCTTCTGGTGGTGTGCGTATAGATGGTGAAGTTGTTGATCGCTCGTTCGTCTTTAAGGTAGGAGCGACTCATGTTTGCCAGGCGGGCAAGAAGGCATTCGGGCGTATTACGCTGGTTTTGGAATAAACCTGAAATTAGGGGTTGACGGCCTCTCG
>NZ_LOHG01000001.1:595581-602518 GCF_022790535.1 Pseudomonas maioricensis | reverse complement strand
GCTGAAGATGGCGTGATCCTTGAGGACCAGCGCGATGATTTCCGGGACCGTCTTGCCCTGAAAGATCCGATGGTTGCTGCGGTACTCCAGTCGTTTAAGGCTGGGCACCAACTGGATGAAATAGTGGGTGAAGCGCTTGCCGGAATCACCCTGAGCAATTTCGCCGATCTGTCCGTGAAAACCATTGCCATCAGCGTCGAACCTCAGAAACGCCAGGCGGTGTAACAAGTCCTCCAGTTTGAGATTGGCACGCTCGCTAACCAGCTCTATCCGCACGCTGAACGGACGGCTGATGGACTCTTTGGCAGTAAAAGCGAGCACTCGCAAGTCATGCTCAAGCCCGGCAATTTCCAGCGTGAACGAGGCGCGATTGGCGGGGTTGAACATGGGCGAGTCCTTGGCCTGAGTAAAAGGCGGGACTTTGCACTAACACGCGGTAACAAGAAGTCAGGCTTGCGGCGCTTGATCTGTGGGACGTTTCTGCAAATGCATATTCTCCTCAGCACCTCCAGGATTGCCCTCCCCACTAACTATCTAACACCCCCACCCACCCCACTCCTGATTGATTGAACTCTAAGCGGCACAGCTTCTGGGCCGCACTTTGATCAATCTGTCATTCAGGATTTTTGAACCTTATGCAACAACTCACTCAGCTCCCTTCCACGCCAGCAGAGACCTTGCCAATGGCGGTTGCCGCACTGCATCGACTCAGCGCCCTGGACATCATGTTCACTGAGGAACTCAAGTCATTGCCCAAGGCCAGCGCCGCGACGCTTGAAGCGCTTGGGGGGCAGGACGACACGGCCAAAGAAAGCGCAGTCACCGCCCTGCTCCAACAGCTCAGCGATTTCTGGCAAGCCCCCGGAGCCAAAGGCCAGAGCCGTAAAGCCCTGTTCATTGATGGCATGGAACAGGCACTGCGCAACGAAGTGATCATCAAAAACCACGAGCACAATCTGGGCCCGCAATATGCTGCTTGCTTACCTCTGCCCCGGGTCAGCAAACAGGTTGGCCGCTCTCTGGAGGTGTTCACCCTGCATGTGCAACTCAATAACCGGACGACGGTTGAGATTGCTGGCGCTCTGGTGTTCATTTCAATGAACGGCCTGACTTTGCTGGTACTGCCCGGCATGGGTACAGAGGGTTTTGCGAGCCGGACCGCCTTTGGTGAAACGCTTGTTCAGTACCTCAACAACGATGTATTGCGTCATGCGCTTTTCAACAATGCGCAGCAGCGCGACCAGCAATTGCTGGAGACAATCACCCAGGACCCAAATCTCTATCTGGAACCCTTCACCGCAGTTGACCTGCAACTGCGACATGTTGCCGGTAACCCTTTCGCACAAGCCTTCGAGCGCCAACTCGACAAGCAGCGCAACGATGTGCGTCACGCATGCCTCGATGTACAGGCGGCAGAGCACAGGGCGGCGCGACTGGACGCAGCGGTAGGTATGCAAGGACTGTTTGGTCCTGGCGCCATGCTGGCACAACGTGAAATTGCCTACTGGGAACGCAAGCAGCGCAAGACGTTGCCCCATTGGGTCAAAGTCGCCAGCCAGAACGACCTCACTCAATATCAGCAGGGTCTGACCCATTACGACCAGTGCCGCACCGCGCTGCTCAGCGCCTTGGGTGGGGCGGCGTCCCATGAACAATTTGCCCGGATGCGACTGCGCGCTCGTATCGCTTCTGACCTCGGGTATGAGCTGGAGCCCGCGCAAGTCATGGTCACGACGCAGCGTCGTCTGGCAATCACTGGCGAACTTTATACAACCCGGCGCTCACTTTTGCAGTTCGCGTTGTACGGATTGCATCCCGGGGATCGGGATGCAAGTTCGGCGTTCCAGACCCTGACCACCTTTCGCCTGGACGGTCTGGACGGTCTGGACATGCAGACCAGTCATCCACTGATGACCCCGGCTTACGTGGCGACTCTGGTGGACGACCTGAACCTGAGCACCGCCTTTCGCGAATACCAGCGTACGACCTACGCCACTGAACACCATCAGCAACTGATGCGCAGCCTGACGCGTAAACAGGTTGTCGCCCTGGCGTACGCAGCGAAGATGCAGGCGCATATAACTGCGGAGGACTTTGCGATCATTGAACAGATCGAAGGCGATGCGACAGGCCAGACAACGCCCGGTCTACAGGTTCAGCAGATCAAGCTTGATGACGCAGAAACGCTTGGCGGGCTGTTGGTGTTTCGCAAAAACGACAGCCAGGGGCGGCTTGAGCGACTGGTAATGTTTGCCTCCGACGCACCGAGGGCACAGCGTTTTCAAGCCTTCGACAACCAGACCCAACTCACCCATGAACTGGTCAGTTGGACAACGTCGCCGGAGATGAGCCAATACCTGCTTCAACAGGTGTCTGTTTCCAGTCGTGAAAACCTGGAAGCTCGATTTGCCGCTTTGCGCCTCAAACCCCATCCGCCAGCCAATTATGTTCAGCTCATCACCCGCAGCCATTACAACCAGGCCCTTGGGCAGTTCGTGCGTCAACACGTGCGAGTGGCCGCCGCCGATCAGGCGCAACGAACGCCGGACTGGTACATGCGCGCCAGCCTCGCCGAGCGACAGGAACTGCTGGCCCTGGAAGATGCGATAGCCGGTGCCACAGAAAACTTCCACGCGAAACCGCCGACCAAGGCTCAGGATTTCGAGGATTATGTTCATCAGCGCGCCAGCAAGAAAATCAGTGAATTGTTGGGAGTGGCTGAAGGCAGTGTCGATCCCGATCAGATCATCATTACCTCGCAACGTGAAACGCTCAGCTACACCCAGATGCTGCGCAACGGCTATGACGACACCCTCGGATTCCTGAACGGTGGCGCCGACACCCAAGCCACATTCAGCGGCCCGTCCCATGTTGACCTGACGCCACTGAGCGCCCAAAAAGTCGCCCGTTCGGTGCATGGCAAATGGCTGAGCGACGACTACATCAAACTGGTGAGGGATACCCTGCTCGCGCCGGATTCTCCCGGCTACGAGCATCGCCGACGCAGCAGCCTGCAAATCACAGTGCTGCAGATGAAATCGGCTGCGCTGCGCAGTTATCTCAAAGGTCAGCTCAGCTCACCGCAATATCAGTGGCTCAGGTTATCCATGGATCATCTGCATCAGACTGACAGCCAGGCGCGACGCCAATACCCGCTGCACACTGTGCAACTGCGTCTGGAAAACCCGCTGATAGGCACCGATATTTCCGCAGTAGGCGAAGTTGCTAAGGATCTCTACAACGCCGCTTCCCCCATCAAAGTCGAGCTGACTCAGGTAGAAACCGTACAGGGGTGTTACCTGCTGTCATCCACTGATTCGACTCAGGCAACAATGCTCTATACACCGCAAGCACCGGATGGCCTGGAGTTCCGCCTGCTGAGCGAATTCAAAGCCTCACTCTCCAGCGCAGGCATGATCGATTACTACAAAGACCGCTGCCGGATTGATGCCCGCCGCAAACTGTCGTTTTTTCTGCGCGACATGGAACAAGGCGGTGAGAGCAAACCGCCTGTCGTACCTCGTGATGCGGTGAGCGACTTTCAGGACATCTGCTTCAATCGCCCCCTCGAACGACAACTGCGCGATGTCGAAGACACCACCACCGGCCGCAGTGACATGCTGGCCAGACTGGCCTGGATCACGTTTGAACTGGTCGCCACTGTGGTGACGTTACCGTTTCCGCCCGCCAGCTTTGCGGTGGGCGCGCTGCTTTCCCTGCACGACAGCATGAAAGCCCTGCAAGCCTTCGCCAATGGCGACCGGGAAACCGCCAGCGCCTACATTCTCAGTTCGCTGTTCAACAGCCTGGGTGCCGCAGGAGATTTGTCTGCCGGCATGAAAGGCTTCGGTGCGCTGCGCCAACTCGGGCATAGCGGCAAACCTTCGTCAGTCATTCCTGCAGCGAACAAGGTTGCGCGAGCACCAAACCCGACGGATTTGCGTCCCGTGCAGCTGGAAGGTGAAACCTTCTGGCGCAGCAAGCCAAACGCGAATGGCCACGCGTCGGTGTACCGCATGGGCAGTGATCAGACCAAGGCAGCGGAGGCCACCGAACAGTTCGCCCGACGCGACCTCGACGGCACATGGCGCCCCTTGAGCCATCCTGCCGGTCAGCCCACCCTCGTAAATGCGGACGGAATAAAGCCGGTAATCCCGGTGAATGTCTCGCTGGAAGACGTGATCCCGCTGTCATCAGGCCACGGTAAAGGCGTCAGCCAGGTGAACGGCAAGTACTACATCGAACTCGGGACTCAGGTTTTCGAGGTTCACTTTGATGCAGGTGCGCGCTACTGGAACATCATCGACCCGCAGAACCCGTTCGCTTTTTTTGGGAAGCGCCCGGTACGGCTGGACGCACAGGGCAAATGGCAGTTAGTGCATCAACTCAATCTACGTGGCGGGATGGACGACACTTTCAGGCCGCTGGTGAGTGAAGCTGCGACGTCCGCTGATCCGATTACCAGTGCGGTTGTGCCCTATGAACTGCCGCTGCAATCACGCCCATATTTCAGCAGCCTCAGTAATACCGGCAACTCGGTGGAGATGTTGGGGCTGGATCTTGAGGAGTATTTCACGGCAGTGTTCGCCGAGATGCGCTCGAAGTTCTCTGCTCAAAGAGAAAAACTCTATCGTGATGCACAGGCATTTTTCACGACAGCCACTCCAGCACCACGCCCGGTGTTACCGCTATTGGACGTGAACGCCGGAGCAACCGGGCTGATCAGGAAAATATTCGAAAACAGCAACGCTATGGTCATCAGCGAGGCGCCAAGGTCCCTCGCCAGCAAGCGTCTGCTCATCGAAAACATGGCTGCGCTGGCTGAACAGGACGTAAAGGTTTTGTACATCCAGCATCTGTTTACTGATCTGCATATGTACAAGCTGGAGAAATACCGAAAACTGGGGGCCAGAAGCAAAGCAGGCTCAAGTGATCTGAAATTCTGGCTGGAAGACCTTAATAGCGGCGCCCTGAAAAACCGCAGCAAGGAATACGACTACTACCACTTGATAAAGACCGCGCACCACCACGGCCTGGAGGTTCGACCGATCAGTTCTTCGGTCAGCTACCCGTTGCACAACAACCCGGTGGCCATAGCAGCGGGCGACCTTGCAACCGAACAAAAGATGAGCAACTTTTTCGCGCATACGGTCATCAGCGCCGACGTTACGTCTCATCCATCACGGCGCTGGGTGGCCTTACTCGATCAGAAGCTGGCCAATACTTATCAACAGGTCCCAGGCATCGCCGAGCTGCAAGGCGCGATCAGCGTACGCGTACATGACGTGCCCCTCGGTCGACCCACCGTTATCAGCAGGGCAATTGAAGAAACCGGCACTGCGTTCGGCAAGTCCGATTTCCGGATCGAAATGGCCAACCCGTTGATCAATGATCAAGGCACATCGAGCCTTGCAACAGCCCTGACAGCCTCGCCCCCCAGCCGACTGGATGACGCTCTTTATCAGCAGGTACACGGCAAATTAAGAGTCGCAAGCGAGAACCCGTACACGGGCAAGCCTGGTTTCGAATGGAATGACGCCAGCGGCTGGCAACCTGTCGATGCGCAGCGCTGGCCGGCTGAGAGTCCACCTACAGCCATCCAGGTATCCTTGCATGACCCCGCTTATTCAATGCCCGCCGAAACACGCGACACCCTGCATCAGTTGATCCATTTCGAGAATCGCGGGCTGGACTCGCGTTATTTCAGCGTCAATAAGCAACACGCTTTGGTCAGTGACCAATTCTTCAACCTGCGTCACGCATTACAGAAGGATGCTCGCACCATCATCGTCAAAGAGCTGCCGCCTCGGCCAACACTGCCGGCGGTCGCGCCAGGCATCAGCCATAGCGACTTTCTCGAAGACCTGTATCAACACGTCGATGGCGTAGTCATTGGAGAGTCTCACTCATCGATTGCCAGCAAAAAGCTGATCATCGATAACTTGCCGTTACTGGCCAGACAAGATGTCAAAACGCTCTACATCGAGCACCTGCTCAGCGACGTGCATCAGGCCGATCTGGATCGTTTCGTCGACACCGGTTACATGAGCAAAACCCTGCTCCATGACCTGAAAAAGCTCGACCGAGGCCATCACACCGACGTCGACGGCGTTTACACTTTTGAGCAACTGATCAACAAAGCAAGAACTCAGGGTCTGGAAGTCAGGGCCCTCGACTGTACCGCCAGTTACTACCTCAAAGACCTTGAAAGTCTGGCGCCGACCACCCGCCAACAGATGTTCAGCCACTTCGCTTCGCGCACAGTGCGCAAACATCAGGACGTCATGGGCGCCCACAAGTGGATTGCACTGGTCGGTAACAGCCATGCCAACACCTTCGAAAAAATCGTGCCGGGCCTCGCCGAACTGGAAGGCGGCATTGGCGTGCGAGTGATCGATGTAAAGCCCGGTCAGGCCCGAGGCATCTCGATAGATCCTGGAGAAAAGCTGACCGATAACTTGAACAGCCAACAGAGCTTCATCAAAAGCGATTTTCGGATAGAGATGGAAACATTCAAACCCACCGTTGCCGTCAGACCCGCACAATCGTTACCGGTCGAGGAACGACTGATCAGGCCTGGCATGTTTTTCGTCGAAGAGAGCGATAACAGTTTGCCGGTCATCGTCCATCGCTCACGGGACAATACGATTCATCGCACTCCGGTGAAGGTTAACGCCCAAGGGCAGGTGTATGTGGAGCGGGCTACCTGGGCCTCGGTCCACCTGCACCCTTACGAAGACATGGATGCCCTGATCGTCGGGCTGGAGGAAATCAATCTGACGCGAGTTGCGTAAGGCGCGATGATCTTGTGGGAGCCGGGCTTGCCCGCGATGAACGAGAACGCGATGTGTCTGACCAACCGCAGCGCCTGAATCGCGAGTAAGCTCAGCTCTCATCAAACAGAAAGTAATCGCCTGATTTGGAGTGCTTTTCTGTG
>NZ_LOHG01000001.1:437066-594950 GCF_022790535.1 Pseudomonas maioricensis | reverse complement strand
AGGTCTAATGGTTGCTCCGCGACAGCGCTGTGTCAGGGCACAGAGCAATCTCTCCGAAAGACCCCATTGAATTGAAATGCACTCCGTAGGAGCTCACGAGCAACGCGAGGCAGCGATGGCGATCTCTCGGTGCTCTAAAGGTCCAATGTCTGGTGAGTTAAACCTTCGGCAACCGCTGCTCCAGCAATTGGTGCAGCGCGCTGCTTTCAGGCCAGTTGCGCATGAAGCGTGCGCGGTCCCGAGCGAAAGCGGTGGCGAACGAGGCCTGCGAGGTGTGCTGGCACATCGCATCCAGATCGATCAGCGCCCAACGGTCCTGATGCCAAAACACGTTGTGGCCTTTCAGATCACCATGGCTGATGCGTTCCCGTATCAGCTGTCCGAAAAGCTGATCCAGCGCCACCAGCTCGTTTTCCGGAGCATCCCCCGAGGCTACATACGGCGCAAAGCGCTCGATGATATCCGGCCCCGGCAAAAACTCGGTGACCAGATAAGCCTTGTTCCGCAAGCCAAAAAAACGGGTTTCCAGCAACGCCAGCGGTTTCGGTGTGGCAATGCCGAGGAACATCAGCCGATTGCCTTCGCGCCATGAATGCCAGGCACGGCTCGGACGCCAGAAACGCTTGAACCAGTGAGCCAGATCCTTGATGTTGTATCGCTTGATCACCAGCGCACGGCCATCGACCTCAACCCGGGCGACACTGGCCGCGCCACCGGTCTTGTAAAGATGCCCCTGGTCCAGCAGTGCATCGGCATTGGCCAGTATCGGCAGCATCGCTGCCTCTTCTTCCCGCCGAATCGCACGCAACTGTGAAGGCTCGTCCACCACAGCAAACAGACTGCAATCACGCCCGGCCTTTTCCAGGTAATCCTTCAAGCGCCAGGCACGCACTTTGTCGATCTGCTTTTGCAACGCTTCCATGGGCAAACCATGCTCGCCATTGCTCAGCAAATAGTGCACCAGCAGTTCTTCGGTGAAAGGCTCAAGTGACTTGGGCAACTGAGCGAAAAACACGCCGAGGTTTTCCAGCACTTTCTGCCGGGACAGCGGTTTGCCCGCTTCTTCAGCGCGAATCCCCGCGCCATCGATCAAATACAACTTGCCGTTGCAGCGCAGCAGATTGTCCAGATGCAGGTCTTCCTGCCACAGCCCTTTGAGGTGTAACTGAGCGATGGCTGACAACGCTTCGCCCAGCACCTCCTGCTGTGCGTCGCTCAAAGGCGTCTGATCTTCCACTGCGAGCCAGGCATCACCCAGGCTATTGGCCTGTTCAAGGAACTCGAAAAGCAGCCAGCCGCCTTCACCGTCCTGCAAGCCGTCGGCCAGCAGCAGCGGCGTGGTCATGCCCTGCGCTGCCAGCGCGCGTACGCCTTCCAGTTCACGTTGAAAATGCCGTGCGGCTTTAGGGCCGACCAGTAACTTGGCCAACACCGGTCGACCGCGCCATACCCCTGCGCCCACGTAACGCTGTCCGGGCAACACCCGTAGCAACGTCAGCAACTGCAATTCAGCAGGGCCAGCGGCATCGGCCAGCGCCAGATTGATCGGCAGGACAGGCGTGCGTCCGGCCTCTTTGAGTTCAGACAGACGCATCAACGGATCTCTTCATGTTCGTTGCGCCGCGCAGCGCGTTTGTGACTGCCGCGTTTACCGAGCAGCACGTACAGGTCTTCGACCTTGGGGCTGTCGATCCCCGATTGCAGGTAAGCCGCCAACAGCTCGCGGACCTGCGCGCTGCTCCACATAGGCGCTCGGCGCAGCAACGGCTCCAGATCCTTGATCCGGTCACGTTGCCCCAGCAGCAAGGGCCGGGTTTTCTCCAGGTCGATCAACTGCGCGCGATACAAGCCTGCCTTGGCCCGCATGAAAATATGCTTGGGATAGAAACAACCATGCACCTGCCGGGCAGCATGAAGCGTGCGTGCCAACTCACCGCAGGCCTGCAGAATCGCTGACTGCTGCTGACTTTCCAGTTCAGGCCACTGCTGCAGCAGCGTGTCCAGATCAGTCCAGCCATCCAGCGCACGCGTCATGAGGATTGCACGGCGCTCGCCATTGACCCGTTGCTCACCGTAAAACACCGCCTGCAACGCCGGGATACCCAGTTGTTGATAGCGGCTGATATTACGAAACTCACGGGAAAACGACGGCTCACCGAACGGATGGTGCAAGGTGCGAGTCAGGTAATTGCTTTGTCGCTTGAGATAAAATCCGGAGCCTTCCAGCTCCATGCGGAACACGCTGCTCCAGCCACCGCGACCGGTATTGGGCTCATCCACAGCATCAAGCTGGACCTCCCAAAGCGAGTCGAAGTCGGCCAGGCCGTGCCGTTCAAGCAACGGCCGCTCGCTGGGTGCAATAAAATCGGTCATTCGCGGCCCTCAAAGAAACTGATGACATGGCGGATGCGTTTCTTGTCGGACTCGTTCAACCGCGCCCGCTGTCGATACTGCAAATAGAAGCGCAGACGCTGGGTGTTGGACAGATGATATTTGCCCAACTTATCCAGACACGCCAGATCCTTGGTAATTCGATACCGCAGCATGAAGCTCCACCAGAACGCGCCATTAGGGCAATCGATCAGGAATACCGTGGCCTTATCGTCGACCAGCAGATTGCGCCACTTCAGGTCGTTATGAGTGAAGTTCTGGTCGTGCATCGCGCGAGTGTAGCGGGCTACCTGACGGCTTATAACGTCAACCCACGAACGGTCGGCCAGACGCGGGTCTTTACGCCCCGCCAAAGCAGACAGGTCTTCGGTATTGGGCAGCTCTCGGGTAATCAACGCACCACGGTCATAAGCAGTACCGCGACGTTCAAGGCCCCAGGCAACCACTTCAGCGGTAGGGATGCCCCATTTGGCGAAACGCTTGAGATTCTGCCACTCGGACTTGACCCGCGGCTTCCCCAGATAGCGACGCAAGCCTTTGCCCGCGCCGACGTAGCGCTTGACGTAATAATTCACGCCTTCGCGCTGAACCTTGATCACTTCGGACAGCGGGTCACGGGTCAGTTGCTCGCCCTGCAAGGCAAACACCGCATCAAGGCTGCCGAAGTCTTCGTTCAGGGAGGCGTAAGCCGGCTCCAGATTCCAACCCGCCATCAGAGCGCGTCCCCGTAGCGGACTTTACGCTGATAGAGCTTGTCGGCTTTGACTTCCAGCCAGCGCAGCAACCGGGCTTCTTCAGCCAGAATCTGGCGCAACGGCTGCTGGAAATAACCTTTGAGGAAGCGCAATTTGTCGCGTCGAGTCAGGCCGATATCCAGAGCCGAAAAATACAGGGCGGCCAGATCCTTGTTGCGCCAGCGCGGGGTAATCACCCGGCGCGTCTGGGCACGGTGCAGGTCGATCACCGAGAGACGAAAATCATCGGCGGTCACCGGTTTCTCGGTGTGCAGCAGGAAGTGGCAGATGTAACAGTCACGATGGTTGACCCCGGCGCGATGCATCATGCCGACCATGCGTGCCACTTCAGCAATAAAAGCGCGCTTGAGGCGAGGCTCAGGCGGCTCGTTGCGCCAATTGATACTGACGTCTTCCAGGCTTTCGGTAGGGGCCAGTTCTTCAGTCACGATGAAGGAATGCTGTGCCGCAGGATTACTGCCGCGCTCGCCGTAGGCCACGGCAGTCATGGTCGGCACGCCAGCCTCTTTCAGGCGGGCAATGGCCTGCCATTCCATACCCGCGCCCAGCACGGGCAGCTTGGCGGTGAGCAGGTTTTTGCCGATTTCGCCCCAGCCAATGCCACGGTGAATCTTGACGAAATAACCGCGACCGTCGACTTCGGTACGCAACGTGCGCCGACCTTCGAGTTCGCGATAGACCTGACCGCTCAGCGCCTCCACTTCGACAAAGGCATCGCGCCCGGCCCAAAGCGTCTTGAACGGTTCAGCAAGGAACAACTTCATGCGTGGTGCTCCGCCAGAATCACATCGGCCGCGTGCTGCGGCATGCTGTACAGGTCTGCTGTGTCGGCGAAAGCCAGACCATTGCGACCCCAGTCAGCGCGGGCGCTATCGTCGGCCAGCATGGTCGCCAGGTATTCGTTGAGTTGTGCCTGTTCAAACGGCTCATCCAGCACCAGCCCACTGTCGGCCTCGGCAATGTAATGAGCATATCCGCACACCGCACTGACCAGCACAGGCAGCCCGGCCACCAGTGCTTCGAGCAAGACAGTACCGGTGTTTTCGTTGTACGCCGGATGAATCAACACATCGGCCCCCATCAGGAAACGCGGGATATCGCTGCGCCCCTTCATGAAGGTGACGTGATCACCCAAGCCCAGCGTAGCGCTTTGCAGCTGGAATACTTTGGGATCGTCCTGACCAATTACAAACAGTCGGGTACGTTTTTTAAGGTCGGCAGGCAATGCGGCCAGTGCTTTCAGGCTGCGGTCCACGCCCTTGGTCTTGAATCCGGAGCCAATCTGCACCAGCAGCAGGTCATCATCAGCCAGCCCGAATTCCTCGCGGAACGCGGCGCGAATCTGCGGCGCGTCGGCCGGTGCGCGACGATCCTGAGCGATGCCCGGCGGCAACAGATGAAAGCGCGACAACGGCGTGTCGTAATACTTGATGAACAGCGGTTGCTGGACTTCAGAAATCATCAGCACCTGGGTTTTCGCGTCTTTGGCGAACACCGCTCGCTCGTATTCGGCAAAATGGCGATAGCGGCCCCATTGGCGATACAGCGAATGGCGCAACGTCTGCGCCTTGTCCTCGAAGCAACCGTCTGCAGCGTAATACACGTCCAGGCCCGGCATTTTGTTGAAGCCGATCAGACGGTCTACCGGGCGCTTGGCCAGGTCCGCTTCCATCCAGGCGCGGAGTTTTTCATTGCGTCGGTGATTGAAGAACGCCTTGACGGGCGCCACCAGCACTTCAAACCCCGGCGGTACTTCGCCTTCCCAGATCAGGGTGTAAACCCGAATCTGATGCCCGCGCTGCTGGCATTCCAGAGCGATACGCATGAAGTCACGTTGCAGCCCGCCGAACGGGAAGTATTTATAAAGTACGAAAGCCAGTTGCATCAGCCGGGCTCCTTTGCCAGCAACAGCGTGCCCAATTGGCGCGCTACCCGCTCGGGATTCAAACGAGTGAAGCACATCGGCCACTCGCGTTTCAGATCGAACTGACGGCGGTCTTCATCCGTCGGTTGATAGGTGCATTTCTTTTGCAGGCAAGGCGCACAGGCCGGGTAATCACCCGCCAGATGAACCTGTGACTTACCGTAAGCGCCCGTCAAACCAGGGTTGGTCGGACCAAACAGCGAGACCGTCGGCACATCCAGCGCAGCCGCCAGATGACCAATGCCAGTGTCCACGGCCACACAGGCCTGCGCGCTGGCCAGCACCTGAGCGACACCGGCCAGATTCAACTTAGGCAGAACGACCGCGTGTTCCAGACCTTCAGCGATACGCTCGGCACGGGCCTTTTCTGCGGGGTTACCCCATGGCAAGCGCACTTGCAGGCCCTGCTCGCCCATGCGTTCGGCCAACTGCCGCCAATACAGCTCGGGCCAGTGTTTAGTGTCCCAAGTGGTGCCATGCAGAAATAGTACGAATGGCGGCTTATTTGCGTCAGCACCCAGTAAGCGTCCACGGTCCAGACCGTAATCGCCCAGGCCGGCTGGCACTGTATAACCAAGTGCCTGAGCAAACAGCTGCCTCAAACGCTCAACCGCATGCTGTCCACGCGCAACCGGATAAGCCCGGTCATAAAAACGACTCGCAAGCGGTTCGCGGGCCGAATCCTTGTCCAGCCCGGCGACAGGCGCGCCAACATAGCGCGTCAGCCAGGCGCTTTTCAGCAAACCCTGCGCATCAATCACCAGATCGTATCGAGTGCCGCGCAAACGCTGCTTGAAGCGCCGCCACTCTCCCGTCTTGAATGTCTGCCAGAGGTTCTTGCGCCAGCGCCGGATGGCGACCGGGATCACTTCGCCAACAGCCGGGTGCCAGGTCGGAATCTCAGCGAAACCTTCCTCCACGACCCAGTCAAAGCGGATACCCGGCAAGGCTCGCGCCGCGTCCGTCAACGCTGGCAGCGCGTGAATGACATCACCCAGCGATGAAGTTTTGATCAGCAATACCCGCAATCAGGCAACCTCCACCGGAGTGGCGCCCAGATTACCCAGCGCCTGTACCACCGAATCGGGTTCCAGCAGGCGCATGCAGTTGTAATGACCAAAACGACAGGTGCGGTCGAAGCACGGGCTGCACTCGATGCCCAGTTGCACAACCTCGACCTGATCAGCCAGCGGTGGCGTGAAAGCCGGCGACGTCGAGCCGTATACCGCCACCAGCGGGCGGTTCAGTGCCGCTGCAACGTGCATCAGGCCGGAATCGTTGGACACCACGGCATCGGCACACGACAGCAGGTCGATGGCTTCAGCCAGCGACGTGTCACCGCTGAGGTTGACGGATTCTTCGCGCAGCCCCGGTATCAGCCGGTCACGAATGCTTTCGCCGACCGGATGATCCTTTTTCGAACCGAACAACCAGACTTGCCAGCCTTCACGAATCTTGGTTTCGGCCACTTTGGCGTAGTGTTCGGCGGGCCAGCGCTTGGATTCACCAAACTCGGCACCCGGGCACAACGCCAGCACCGGGCGGTCCAGGCTCAGGCCAAACTTGGCGAGCGCTGCATCGCGGGTGGTGAGATCAATGCGTAGATCAGGTTTTGGGTACGGACGCGGCAGCTCGGCACCGGGTTCATACGCCAGCGCCATGAAGCGCTCGATCATCAGCGGATACCGCTCTTTGTCGAGAGTGCGCACGTCGTTGAGCAGCCCGTAACGAAACTCGCCACGCCAGCCGGTTCGCTTGGGGATGCCAGCAAAGAACGGCACCAATGCGGACTTCAAGGAGTTGGGCAGCAGAATTGCCTGATCGTATTGCCCTGCGAGGGACTTACCGATCCGGCGACGTGTGGCCAGCTCCAGCGCACCGTGGCCCAGCGGAAAGCTCAGCGCCGCGCGCACTTCAGGCATACGCTCAAGGATCGGGCGGCTCCATTCCGGGGCCAGAACATCGATGACGCATTCAGGGTGGCGCTGTTTCAGGCACTGGAACAGCGTTTGCGCCATTACCATGTCGCCTACCCAGCTAGGCCCAACGATCAGAATTCTCATGTTTCATCCAAAACGACAGAAACGATCAGGGAGGCCGATCGGCTTGCGTGACGTTCCCACACAACCCGACGCCTCCCTGTCATAGCTTTATATAGATCTACCAGAACATTCAGCGTTTCCACTGACGTCATCGCGGGCAAGCGCGCTCCTACAGCACAACGCGGGCCGCCTGTAGGAGCGCGCTTGCCCGCGATGGGGGCGTAATGGGCGCTGAAAAACCTAGCTCAACCCCATCTCCCCCCAGACCCGCATCACTTCACGCCGCTGGGTTTCAAACTGATCCCCAGGCACGACACCGGCCTGGTTCTGCAAGGCCTGACGGTGAGCGGCCGAGCGGTAGATCTTGTAGACCTCGCGCAACAGGCTGGCATCGCTGGCGGGTATCAACCCGGCCTCCTCCAGCCCTTCAAGAATACGAATGTTATCGGTGTAACGCAGCAGTGCCGGATGTTCCCGGGACCACGCCAAGGCCGCGTATTGCACCATAAATTCGATATCGACGATACCACCGGCATCCTGCTTGAGGTCGAAGGGCACCGTCGCCAGGAAGGCATTCGCCGCCGTACCGGCCGCTGTAGCCTTGGTGCCGAGACTGCCGCGCATCTTGGCGCGCATCTCGCTGACCTCCTGCTGCAGCTTCGGCAAATCCCGCTCACGCCCTAATACCGCTGCACGCACGCCTTCGAATGCATGCCCGACTTCGTGACTGCCCACCAGCACCCGCGCGCGGACCAAAGCCTGATGTTCCCACGTCCATGCTTCATTTTCTTGATAGCGGGAAAAAGCACCGAGTGAACTGACCAATAGCCCCGACGCCCCGGACGGACGCAAGCGCATGTCCACTTCATACAACTGACCGGAGTTGGTCTGAGCGGTCAGTAAATGGATGATCCGCTGCCCCAGGCGGGTGAAGAACTGCGCGCTGTCGATGGGTTTTGCGCCATCGGTTTCGGCTTGCAGATCACCGTCATGAATAAATACCAGATCGAGGTCCGAACCATGCCCCAGCTCAATGCCGCCGACCTTGCCGTAGCCGACAATGACAAAGCCCGGATCACACAGGCTGCCATCCGGCCGTGACGGCGTGCCGTGACGCGCGACCGTGTGTCGCCAGGCCAGTGCCAGCACCTGCTCCAGAATCGCCTCGGCCAGCCAGGTCAGGTAATCGCTGACTTTCATCAAAGGCAGACTGCCGGTGATTTCCGAAGCGGCCACTCGTAGCCGGTGCGCCAGTTTGAAATGACGCAAGGCCTCCATTTGTTGCTCAAGGTCATCCTCGGGAATGCGCGTCAAACGTTCGCGCAGCTCTGCGGCCAACTCCAGCGCCTGTGGCGGGCTGAACAAGCGGCCTTCGTTGAGCAATTCATCAAGCAGCAGCGGGAAGCGGGCAATCTGCTCGGCAATCCATGGGCTCGCGGCGCACAGGGTGAGCAACCGACGTAGCGCGTCGGGGTTTTCGGTGAGCAACACCAGATAAGCCGAGCGCCGAGCGACGGCCTCGACCAGTGGCAGCACCCGCTCAAGCACCAGGTCGGGATTATCGTGCTCAACCGCCTGCGCCAATAAACGCGGAATAAACGCATCCAGTCGCTCACGCCCCAACCGCTGCATGGAGCGCAACTGCGAACTGTTGCGCAAATCGTTGAGATTCTTCAGCGCTTTGTCGGCATCCACGAACCCGCCTGACAGTAACTGGCGGCAGGCGGCGTCTTCGTCCTGGGACTCTTCCCACAACGGCAACCATTCCACGCCGACTACGACTTCGGTTTCTTCCTGCTGCTCGTCGTCCGGATCCGAATCCGGGTCTGCGATGACCTGGCGGAAATGCCAGGACACGCGCTCACGCCAATGCATCAAGCGCTCATGGAAACTCTGCCAGTCCGCGAAGCCGAGCATGAAGGCAATGCGCGCCTGATCCTTTGCGTCATCAGGCAACATTTGCGTCTGGCGGTCGGCAATGGCCTGGATGGCGTGTTCGGTATAACGCAGGAATTCGTAGCCCTGGCGCAGTTCGTCGATGACCGCCGCTGGCAAATAGCCCTGCCCTTCAAGCGTGCGTAGCACCTTGAGCAGCGGGCGTTGTTGCAGGCTCAAGTCACGGCCGCCGTGAATCAGTTGGAAGGCCTGGGCGATAAACTCGACTTCGCGAATACCACCTGCACCCAGCTTGATATTTTCCGCCATGCCTTTGCGGCGTACTTCCTGCTGGATCAACTGCTTCATGGTGCGCAGCGCTTCAATGGCCGAGAAGTCCAGATAGCGGCGATAGACGAACGGCCGAAGCATGTCCAGCAACTGCTCGCCCGCAGCCTGATCGCCACCAACGACGCGGGCTTTGATCATCGCGTAGCGTTCCCAGTCACGGCCCTGATCCTGGTAATACTGTTCAAGCGCATTGAAACTCAGCACCAGCGCCCCGGATGAACCGTAAGGCCGCAGGCGCATGTCGACGCGGAACACAAAACCATCAACCGTGATCGGGTCCAGTGCCTTGATCAGGCGCTGCCCCAGACGAATGAAGAACTCCTGATTATCCAGCGGGCGCTTGACCCCCACCGTCTCGCCGCCTTCCGGATAAGCGAATATCAGGTCGATGTCCGACGAAAGGTTCAGCTCCACGGCCCCCAGCTTGCCCATGCCGAGAATCACCATCTGCTGCGCTTCGCCGCTTCGCCGACCAGTGGGCGTGCCGAACTGCTGACAATGACGCTCATACAACCACTGATAAGCCAGATCGATGCAGCCGTCAGCCATGTCGGACAGGTCGCGACAGGTCTCTACAAGGTCGGCCTGTCGAGTCAGGTCTCGCCAGATAATCCGTACTTGCTGACGCGTGCGCTGCCGACGTAGATTACGCCCCAGTTCATCCTCGCTACTGGCTTGAGCCACCGCCGCAGCGATCTGCCCGCGCAACTCGCCGGGAGTAAAGCTGCGCTCCAGCTCGCCGGATTCAGCGAGGTCCAGCAGAATCTGCGGGTCACGACAAACCTGCTCGGTGACAAAATCGCTGGAAGCGCAAACCCGGTCGAACGCTGCACGACGAGATTCAGGCCAGGCGTCGAAAGATGCCGAAGCGCCGTCCGACGTAGCAGCAAGAGATGTACGAAACGTCTGTTGCGCACGAGAGACTAAAGGCAGCAGGATGGCCGGAATATCGGCCAGCGAAGGTAGGCTCATGGTCTATCCTAGATCGGCGTGCGAAGAGCTGTGTAGCGCGCAAAAAACCTGCGAGCGACTGACAGGACTGTCGAACAAAAGTCATAAATTGCTGGGATATTAAGTTTTGTAGCAGCCAGCATCTGATTTAATCCGTTTATGTTTGTTTTTAACCAACAGGAACGTTTTATTCCACAACACAAGACGAACGATTTACACGCTTCCCTGTAGCTTTACTACTGACCCTACAGTTCGAAAGGCTGAAATAGCCGACGATTTGTAGTAAAACTACACGCCGCCGGATCAACCGCCGGTCATCCAAGAATTTATGTCGTCTGCCCACAAGGCCAGTCGCAAACACTCAGGCAACCGATTCTGGAAGCCTTTCCGCCCTGGAGCAAGCCATGCAAGACCTCGATCCCGTCGAAACCCAGGAATGGCTGGACGCCCTGGAATCGGTTCTCGACAAAGAAGGCGAAGACCGTGCTCACTACCTGATGACCCGTATGGGCGAGCTGGCCACCCGTAGTGGTTCGCAGCTGCCGTACGCCATCACCACGCCTTATCGCAACACGATTCCGGTGACTCACGAAGCACGCATGCCTGGCGACCTGTTCATGGAACGCCGCATTCGCTCGCTGATCCGCTGGAACGCGTTGGCCATGGTTGTTAAAACCAACCTGAATGACCCAGACCTGGGCGGTCACATCTCCAGCTTCGCCTCCAGCGCCACGCTGTATGACATCGGCTTCAACTACTTCTTCCAGGCCCCGACCGACGAACACGGCGGCGACCTGATCTACTTCCAGGGTCACGCATCGCCAGGCGTTTACGCCCGTGCGTTCATGGAAGGCCGCATCACCGAAGAACAGATGAACAACTTCCGTCAGGAAGTCGACGGCAACGGCCTGTCGTCTTATCCACACCCGTGGCTGATGAAAGATTTCTGGCAGTTCCCGACCGTTTCCATGGGTCTGGGTCCAATCCAGGCGATCTACCAGGCGCGCTTCATGAAGTACCTGGAGCATCGCGGCTACATTCCTGAAGGCAAGCAGAAAGTCTGGTGCTTCCTGGGCGACGGCGAGACCGACGAGCCGGAATCCCTGGGCGCCATCGCGCTGGCCGGTCGTGAAAAACTCGACAACCTGATCTTCGTCGTCAACTGCAACCTGCAGCGCCTTGATGGCCCGGTACGCGGCAACGGCAAGATCATCCAGGAACTCGAAGGCGTGTTCCGCGGTGCTCAGTGGAACGTGACCAAAGTAGTCTGGGGCCGTTTCTGGGACCCACTGCTGGCCAAAGACGTCGACGGTATCCTGCAACGTCGTATGGACGAAGTCATCGACGGCGAGTATCAGAACTACAAAGCCAAAGACGGCGCGTTCGTCCGTGAACACTTCTTCAACTCGCCTGAACTCAAGGCGATGGTTGCTGATCTGTCCGACGACGAAATCTGGAAGCTCAACCGTGGCGGCCACGACCCGTACAAAATGTACGCGGCGTACCACCAGGCTGTTAACCACAAAGGTCAACCGACCGTGGTTCTGGCCAAGACCATCAAAGGTTACGGTACCGGTGCTGGCGAAGCGAAAAACACTGCGCACAACACCAAGAAAGTCGATGTCGACAGCCTGCGTCACTTCCGTGACCGCTTCGACATCCCGGTCAAAGACGACCAGCTGGAAGCCCTGCCATTCTTCAAGCCAGAAGAAGGCAGCGCCGAAGCCCGTTACCTGAGCGAGCGTCGTGCTGCGCTGGGCGGCTTCGTGCCACAGCGTCGCGCTGAAAGCTTCAGCCTGCCGACTCCGCCACTGGAAACCCTCAAGGCAATCCTGGACGGTTCCGGCGACCGCGAAATTTCCACCACCATGGCCTTCGTGCGGATCCTCTCGCAACTGGTCAAGGACAAGGAAGTTGGCCCGCGCATCGTGCCGATCATCCCGGACGAAGCCCGTACCTTCGGTATGGAAGGCATGTTCCGCCAACTGGGCATTTACTCTTCCGTCGGCCAGCTCTACGAGCCAGTCGATAAAGAACAAGTGATGTTCTATCGCGAAGACAAGAAAGGCCAGATCCTCGAAGAAGGCATCAACGAAGCAGGCGCCATGTCCTCCTTCATCGCTGCCGGTACTTCGTACTCCAGCCACAACCAGCCGATGATTCCGTTCTACATCTTCTACTCGATGTTCGGTTTCCAGCGTATCGGTGACCTGGCATGGGCCGCTGGCGACAGCCGCACCCGTGGTTTCCTGATCGGCGGCACCGCCGGCCGTACCACCCTGAACGGCGAAGGTCTGCAGCACGAAGACGGTCACAGTCACATCCTGGCGTCGACCATCCCGAACTGCCGCACCTTCGACCCGACTTACGGTTACGAGCTGGCAGTGATCATCCAGGACGGCATGCGCCGGATGTTCGAAGAACAGCAGGACGTTTTCTACTACCTGACCGTGATGAACGAATCCTACGCTCAGCCAGCCATGCCGGCCGGTGTCGAGGAAGGTATCGTCAAGGGCATGTACCTGCTCGAAGAAGACACCAAGGAAGCGGCGCACCACGTCCAGTTGCTGGGCTCGGGCACCATCCTGCGTGAAGTTCGCGAAGCGGCGAAAATCCTGCGTGACGAATTCAACATCGGTGCTGATGTCTGGAGCGTTACCAGCTTCAACGAACTGCGTCGCGACGGCCTGGCCGTAGAGCGCAGCAACCGCTTGCATCCTGGCCAGAAGCCAGCTGTAAGCTACGTTGAAGAATGCCTCGCTGGCCGTAAAGGTCCAGTGATTGCATCGACCGACTACATGAAACTGTTCGCTGACCAGATCCGTCAGTGGGTTCCGACCAAGGAATACAAAGTTCTGGGCACTGACGGTTTCGGCCGCAGCGACAGCCGCAAGAAACTGCGTAACTTCTTCGAAGTCGACCGTCACTTCGTTGTGCTGGCCGCTCTGGAAGCCTTGGCTGATCGTGGCGATATCGAACCTAAAGTCGTGGCTGAAGCCATTACCAAGTTCGGCATCGATCCTGAAAAACGCAACCCACTGGATTGTTAAGAGTCTGCTTCGAGATCGTATAACGCGCTGAAAGAGGAGCGACAAAGCAGCTGAAGATGCGGAATTTACGGACGTAAATGAGCATTGAAGGCTGTTTTGTTGTAACTGACTTACACAGCGCAATCGAGAGTGAACAGGTTCTCCGAAGGAGAGACATTGTGAGTGAGCTAATTCGCGTACCCGACATCGGCAACGGTGAAGGTGAAGTCATTGAATTGATGGTCAAGGTCGGCGATCGCATCGAAGCCGACCAGAGCGTTCTGACGCTGGAGTCGGACAAGGCGAGCATGGAAATCCCTGCTCCCAAGGCTGGCGTCATCAAGACCATGAAGGTCAAGCTGGGCGATCGCCTGAAAGAAGGCGACGAGCTGTTCGAGCTGGAAGTTGAAGGCGAAGCGGCCGCTGCGCCTGCTGAAGCTGCTGCTCCGGCCGCTGCTGCACCTGCTGCTGAAAAGCCAGCCGAAGCCGCTGCTCCTGCACCGGCCGCCGAGCCAGCTGCTGCTGCCGCCGAAACCGTACAAGACATCCACGTACCGGACATCGGTTCGTCGGGCAAAGCCAAGATCATCGAGCTGATGGTCAAGGTTGGCGACACCATCGCCGCTGATCAATCGCTGATCACCCTGGAATCCGACAAAGCAAGCATGGAGATCCCTTCTCCAGCCGCGGGCGTTGTTGAAGCCATCCTCGTCAAGCTCGAAGACGAAGTCGGCACCGGCGACCTGATCCTGAAATTGAAAGTAGCGGGCGCCGCGCCTGCTGCCGCACCGGCTCAAGCTGCTGCTCCTGCTGCGGCCCCGGCCAAGGCTGAAGCTGCACCGGCCGCGGCTCCTGCGCCAAAAGCAGAAGCGCCAGCCGCTGCGCCGCAAGCGCCTGCCAAAGACGGCGCCAAGGTTCACGCAGGCCCGGCGGTTCGCCAACTGGCTCGTGAATTCGGCGTTGAACTGAGCGCAGTCAGCGCCACCGGCCCACACGGCCGCGTGCTGAAAGAAGACGTGCAGGTTTACGTCAAAGCCATGATGCAGAAGGCCAAGGAAGCTCCAGCGGGCGGCGCAAGCGGCGGCGCGGGCATCCAGCCAATCCCTGAAGTCGACTTCAGCCGTTTCGGCGAAATCGAAGAAGTGCCGATGACCCGCCTGATGCAACTGGGCGCGACCGGCCTGCATCGCAGCTGGTTGAACATTCCGCACGTTACGCAATTCGACCAGGCCGACATCACCGACCTCGAAGCTTTCCGTGTTGCGCAGAAAGCCGTTGCCGAAAAAGCGGGCGTCAAGCTGACCATCCTGCCTCTGCTGCTCAAGTCCTGCGCCTTCCTGCTCAAGGAACTGCCGGACTTCAACGCCTCGCTGGCACCAAGCGGCAAAGCGGTTATCCGCAAGAAATACGTGAACATCGGTTTTGCGGTTGATACCCCTGAAGGCCTGCTGGTACCGGTTATCAAGGACGTCGACAAGAAGAGCCTGCTGCAACTCGCTGCCGAAGCTGCTGTGCTGGCTGAAAAAGCCCGTACCAAGAAGCTCTCGGCGAACGAAATGCAGGGCGCTTGCTTCACCATTTCCAGCCTCGGCCACATTGGCGGCACCGGCTTCACGCCGATCGTCAACGCGCCTGAAGTGGCGATCCTGGGTGTTTCCAAGGCAACCATGCAGCCAGTCTGGGACGGCAAAGCCTTCCAGCCGAAGCTGATGCTGCCATTGTCACTGTCCTACGATCACCGCGTGATCAACGGCGCAGCTGCAGCGCGCTTCACCAAACGCCTGAGCGACTTACTGGCCGATATCCGCACGATCCTGTTGTAAGCCGAGGACCTGTAGGAGCTCACGAGCACCGCGAGGCAGCGATAGCGTTCTGCCTGATACACCGCCATCGCGGCCTCGCGTTGCTCGTGCGCTCCTACAGAACCGGGAATGCTGCTCCATTTTCACCGAGCCAAAACCGCTCGACCTCAACCCCGCCCACTTGGCGGGGCTTTTTTTGTGTGCGATTTGGCAAAGTGCGGCGAAATGCCGCTAATCCACGTTCTTGCCCTGCTCCCGCCAAAGCATTGATCTAGAGCACTTAATTCGAATAACGCATACAAGTGACGTCTTCATCTCAAACATTTATAGCACTAAGCCACCGCGCTCCCTTGTCAGCCAGTGCTGCATGATGCAACCTTGCCACACGCGAAATCAGAAAGGGCCTTGCCCGCACGCGATCAGTATTCCGGAAGCGAGTTTCTTCATGAAGAGCCAACCCGATGCTGCCGGTAGAACGGCGGCCGAGGTAGTGACGCAATTGCCTGTGCCCTCGCGGCTCGGCATGCTGCGTTTCGAGCGGCTGAATGAGGCCAATTGGGCGCTGCTCTACCTCGATCCAAACTGTGAAAAACAGTTCGGCCTGGCTGCCGTGGAACTCTGCGCCTTGTTGGGCTCGCCTTATGCGAGCCTGATGGAACCTGAAGCCCGTTATCACCTGCACGACAGCATTCAATCGCAACTCGCAGAAACCCCGCACTACAGCGTGCGCTACACCCTGCACACCGCTCGCGGCCCGCTCAGCGTGGTGGAGATTGGTGAAGGCTATAAGCAGCACAACCGACATTTGTTACGCGGTTATCTGATGGTAGTCGATGGCCTGGAAATCAGTGACGACCTGTCGAGCAATCCAGATCTGGAAACCCAGAACTCTCGCCTGCAAATCGCTCTGGAGCTCAATCAGCAAGCCCAGCGCGAACAGTTTGAGCACCTTGAGCGTGTCCGGGCACAGCAAAACCTGATCCTGCATCTCGCCCGTCAGCGCTACAGCACCAACAATGCCCTGCAGGAAGCAGCTGAACTGATTACCAAAAGCGCCTGCGAGATCTACAACATCTCCTGCGCAAGCATGTGGTACCTCAATGGCCAGATGCTTGAACCTATCTCCGAATATCGCCGCGATACGGGCGAATACCGCTTGCCGGAGCCTGTCGACGCGAGCCGTTATCCGAGCTACCTCGAAGCGCTGCACAACAGCCGCGCCATCGATGCCAACGACGTCCAGCTGGACCCGCGCACCAAAGAAATGGCCTCCAGCCTCAAGCCGCGTGACATCAGCGCCATTCTCGACGCGAGCATTCGTATCGACGGCCAGGTGATGGGCGTGCTGTGCCTGGAGCAGACTGGCGAACCGCGCGCCTGGCAGTCCGATGAAATTGCGTTTGCCGGCGAGCTCGCCGATCAGTTCGCCCAAGCCATCAACAACCACACCCGGCGCACCGCCACCAGCGCACTGCATTTGTTCCAGCGCGCAGTGGAGCAAAGCGCCAACGCCTTCCTGCTGGTCAATTGCGATGGCGTCGTCGAGTACGTGAACCCGAGTTTTACAGCCATCACCCAGTACACCACTGACGAGGTGCACGGCTACAAGCTCTCGGAACTGCCTGCCCTTGAGAACCTTAACGACTTGCTCAAGGACGCCAACTCCAGCCTGGCGAACAGCAACAGCTGGCAGGGTGAATTCAAGAGTCGGCGTAAAAACCTGGAACCCTACTGGGGCCAACTGTCGATTTCCAAGGTGTATGGCGACAACCGCGAGTTGACCCACTACATCGGCATCTACGAAGACATCACCCAGAACAAGCTGGCCCAACAGCGCATCGAGCGTTTGGCGTATACCGACAACCTGACCAACCTGGGCAACCGGCCGGCATTCATTCGTACCCTGGACGAGCGTTTTACCCGGGACAGCGACACGCCCATGAGCCTGTTGCTGGTGGACATCGACAACTTCAAGCGCATCAACGACAGCCTGGGCCACCAGACCGGCGACAAACTGCTGATCAGCCTCGCGCGACGCCTGCGCAACACGCTGAGCCCCAGCGACGTCCTGGCGCGCTTCGCCAGTAACGAATTCGCTGTATTGCTGGATCAGACCGGACCTGATGCCGGGCAAGGTATTGCCAGCCAGGTACTGGCGACACTGGACAAGCCGATCTTCGTCGACAATCAGTTGATTAGCGTCACCGGCTCTGTAGGCCTGGCCTGCGCGCCGCTGCATGGCCGTGATCCGCAGACCCTGATGAAAAACGCAGGTCTGGCACTGCACAAGGCAAAAGCCAACGGCAAGCATCAGGTCCAGGTGTTCACCGAAGCCCTGAACGCCGAGGCCAGCTACAAACTGTTCGTTGAAAACAACCTGCGCCGCGCCCTGACCCAGAACGAGCTGGAAGTTTTCTATCAGCCCAAACTGTGCCTGCTCAGCGGTCGCCTGATCGGCATGGAAGCGCTGCTGCGCTGGAACCACCCAGAGAAAGGCATGATCCGCCCTGATCAGTTCATCAGTGTGGCGGAAGAAACCGGCCTGATCATCCCGATCGGCAAATGGGTGGCGCGCCAGTCCTGCCGGATGAGCAAGCAACTGACTGCCGCTGGCTTCGGCAATCTGCAAGTGGCGATCAACGTGTCCCCCAAACAGTTCTCCGACCCGGAACTGGTCGGCGCGATTGCTGCAATCCTCAAGGAAGAACAGCTCGACGCTTCGCTGCTGGAACTGGAGCTGACTGAAGGCCTGTTGCTGGAAGCCACTGAAGACACCCGCCAGCAACTGGATTCCTTGAAGAAAATGGGCCTTTCCCTGGCCATGGACGACTTCGGCACCGGCTATTCATCGTTCAGCTACCTGAAAAAATTCCCCATCGACGTGATCAAGATCGACCGTAGCTTCATCCGCGATATTCCGGATGATGAAGACGATATGGAAATCACCTCGGCAGTGATCGCCATGGCCCACAACCTGAAGCTCAAAGTGGTCGCCGAAGGCATCGAAACCGCCGCCCAGCTGACCTTCCTGCGCCGCCATCGCTGCGACGTGGGCCAAGGCTATCTGTTCGACAAACCGATCCGTGGCGAAGAGCTGATCGCCAAACTCCGCCGCTACCCGCGCGGACCGTCTGCCTGACAGGCTTCCCCCTGCCCGCTTGTTTGGGGCACACTTGCTGCTAACTGACATCACGCCGCCCTCGGTAGGAGGCAACTTGTTGGCGAGACGGCGAAACTGACATCGCCTCGCGAACAAGTTCGCTCCTACCGGGAGTCGCGCCCTGATTACCTTCGCGGCCCGCCCGCATCCCACCATGAGGAAAAGGTTCATGGCTCTACGCTCGGAAATTCTCGTGAACAAAAACGTACTCCCTACCGCTGAACAAGCCCTGCCTGGCCGCGAAACGCCGATGGCCCTCCCGGATACCCACTTCGTCAACGGCAACCCGCTACTGGGCCCGTTCACCGCAAACGTGGAATTCGCTATTTTCGGTCTGGGTTGCTTCTGGGGTGCCGAACGCCGCTTCTGGCAACGGGACGGCGTCGTCAGCACCGTCGTCGGCTATGCCGGTGGCTTCACGCCTAACCCGACTTACGAAGAAGTCTGCTCCGGTCTGACTGGCCACACTGAAGTCGTGCTGGTGGTCTACGAGCCGGAAAAAGTCAGCTACGACGAACTGCTGACCCAGTTCTGGGAACTGCACAACCCGACTCAAGGCATGCGCCAGGGCAACGACATCGGCACGCAATACCGCTCGGTGATCTACTGCACTACACCAGAACAACTGGCTGCCGCCAAAGCAAGCGCAGCGGTGTATCAGGCTGAACTGACCAAAGCCGGGCTAGGTGAAATCACCACCGAAATCGAAGAAGCCCCAACTGTGTTCTTTGCCGAGGCGTACCACCAGCAATACCTGGCGAAGAATCCGCAAGGCTATTGCGGGATTGGCGGGACGGGTGTTTGCATGCCGCCGAGTCTCGCGGGGAATTGATTGGGTTAGGCAATTTGTTAGCGAGGCTTTTGTTTTGCGTAATCAGGAACATCGCCTCGCGAACAAGTTCGCTCCTACCCAGTATTACCGCAGCCGTTTAAACACATCACTCCGCAATCAACCAATCCATCTTCCAGTCACCCTTGGTTTGACCCAGCTTCTGTGCCAGATACGGCAGCAACTCGCGTAGTTCTTCTTCAAGGCCCCAAGGCGGGTTGGCGATGACCAGGCCTGAGCCATTGAGGCTGGCGGGGGTGTCCAGCGGGTGGACATACAGCTCGACACGCAGCAGCTTCGGCGCACCGGTTTCTGCGAGGTCCTGGTAGAAACGCTTGAGCAGACGCGGGTCTTTGATCGGGTACCAAATGGCAGCGACGGTCTGGCGCATACGGCCGATGGTTTCTTTCAGGGCAACGGCGCAGCGTTTCATCTCGTCGAGCTGTTCGAACGGCGGATCAATCAGCAACACTGCCCGCTTCTCACCGACTGGCAGTAGCGCACGCGGCACATGCCAGCCTTCGCCCAGATGCACAGCCACACGACGGTCGCCTTTCATGTTCTCTTTCAACAAGCGGCCGTCTTCCGGGTGCTTCTCGTTGAGCAACACCCGATCATTGGCGCGAGTCGAACGGCGGGCGATTTCCGGGGAGCCGGGGTAGTAACGCAGTTCACCATCGGGGTTCATGTCATGCAGCAACTGCATGTAATCGGCCGCCAATGCAGGCAAGTCCGGCGCATTCCACAGTCGCGCGATGCCTTCCAGGTATTCGCCAGTTCGGATGGCCTGATCACCTTTGAGATCGTAAAGGCCCAGCCCGGCGTGGCTGTCGATGTAGGCGAACGGCTGTTCCTTGCGCGCCATCAGGGCGAACAAGCGAGTCATGATCAAGTGTTTGAGTACATCGGCGTGGTTGCCGGCATGGAAGGCGTGACGGTAATTCATGGCAGCTCCTCGAAGGCTGCGCAGTTTAGCAAAAGCCAGAGTTCAGATCAGGTCAAACTGCCCGGTGAGCCTATTCAGGCAAAGGTGAAGTTATCCACATACAGCCAGTCTGTACCCGGCTTGACAGTCAGCACCAACGATCTGATCCGGCGATCCGGGCTGACAACCGCCTGCCAGGCGGCTTAGTCGAATCCGCATTCCAGCTTGTCCTCGAATGTAAGAGCGCCCTGCTCATCGATAAGGGCAAGGTAGGTTACTTCGACCTCTGGGGTTGCTCTGACTGTCCACGATGCCTGTAATAGCAGGTACCGC
The DNA here is from genome assembly GCF_022790535.1 of Pseudomonas maioricensis. Taxonomy (GTDB): domain Bacteria; phylum Pseudomonadota; class Gammaproteobacteria; order Pseudomonadales; family Pseudomonadaceae; genus Aquipseudomonas; species Aquipseudomonas maioricensis. The sequence goes on along the minus strand of NZ_LOHG01000001.1, from coordinate 574,583 downwards.
GAGAGACGTACTGGAACGTGATTGGCTATCCATTGGCTCACCATTCAATGCGATAGATCTCGCGGTCCGAAGACATGAAGCTAACCGGCGGTTTTACTTGGCGCGGTACCTCAACGGTGACCTCCCAGACCGGCGATATATCGCCGTCACTGGTGCACACGCTAAAGCGATGAAGGCCTTTCGAAGCAGTACAGGTCTTGGTCCAGGCGCCTACCCCCACCACCACAGTGGTCCATGCCAGTTCACCATGATCCAGTATGAAAACCGTTCTGTTCGAGGGTCCCTGGCCAAAAAACATCAGGCTGGGGTGATAAGCAGTACCGGGGTTCGCGAGAGAGTTGCAGCGGTCGTCAACCACGCGGGTTATCGCGACCGGGATATAAGTGGAGTGTTCGGAGTAGGTGTGCATCGTTCACCTGCATTGGCTAATGGCAGAGTTCCTGACAACTGCTTTATGTCAGCGCGAAGGGTGAGCAACTTGCAGTATCGTTGATGACTGTCGCCTGGGAATGATCAAATCGGACTATCGCTAGACTCTTCGGCAATGAGCTGCGCCCGGGGCGTCATGTTTTGTTCTATCAAGCTCGCCACTTGGGGAGGCCACGGTACTGGCGGGCTGTCGCGTCACAGAGCCTGTGAAAATCACTCGGCTCACGCCGTCGGTCACATCCACACACACGTGCCAGCATTTACGCCCAAAACCGCCTGCCCAATCATGCGCGCCGTGAGCCTAAGAACTCTATCAAGCGTTACCCGCCACGACAGCCAGCGGTTTTTTTGTGCCCGCGATAAATTCGTTTATCGCGGGCGCATAATGCCTTTGCATGTCTGTTATGTCGGGAGTCGGCTAATAAAAGACCCTTCGGGGGAATATGTCGGCACTTCTTGATGGTGTTCTTAGCTCCCGACGCCTTTGGTCCCTCAATAAAGCCAATACGGACAGACAGCAATGGAACCACCTTTAGAACCCATGGTGTTCAACCGCCATAAATATCACTTGCACGGCCTGCTCATCGACCGCCAGGCGTGGTTTTGCGCACGGGATCTGGGCCGCATGATGGGCCTGTTTCTCGAAGAACGCTTCACCCGAAAACTCGCCCCCGACCAGCGCCGCAACGTGCTGATGAGCTACTACGGCGAAGCGAAAGAAACCCTGATGGTCAGCGAGTCTGCGGTGTACGCCCTGCTCGTCTACCACCCGAACCCGGCCAATCTACCGCTGCGCAAATGGCTGACCTACAGCGTACTGCCACGATTGAGATACGCCTCGAATTCGGACAGCCACAACGGCCCGACGCCTGGGGTATTGGAGTGGCAGACCGGCGAATTGAACGTGGTGCATTGGCAGGATGAGGCGTGGATCCGGTTGCGGGATATGCCGTGTTTGTTGCCCAGGCGGGATCAATTGGGGGCTGGCCGTGTGGGTGGATGGTGGGAGGGGTTACGGCGGATTTTTTAAAGGGACACTCACGTTGATTAGTGCATAGGAAGTTTAGCGGCCGGCAGCGTTAACACCGCGCACGCAATAAGACCCATTGGAAATAATCAACGCTTCAGTTATTTCGGCGTGGTGTTCTGCTGTCGGCTTTTACCAAACCCTTGATACATAATCCTGTTGCCCAAGGGTTTAGACGCGCGCGCCCTGCACTATCCGAACACCCGCCCACCCATTTAATGAGGAAGTAGCCTCTAAAGGCGGCTAATTATCTTGCTTAGATTACTTCGAAATCAGTGAGAATTTTCAACGTCGAAATCCTATTAAAACTGCCATTCCTTACAGTGTTTATTCTTTAACTTTACCTCCAGAATTAGTTAGCGACGGGATGTCCTCTCGCTACATTTCTGGAGTATTAAACATGACAAAATTACACTCCCTACTCCTCAGTCTGGCCCTCGTGGGCTGTACTTCAACCGCTGTTAACGACGCGCCAACCGCAATGCGAACACCCGAGTTACAAGCGGTCGGTATATCAGGCATTGGCGAAGATGCACAGCGTCATTTAACCAACCGGTATGCCGATACGGCCGTCACCTGTGGCGCGCCTTCGCGACCGGCGTTTCTTTGCAATGGGGTTTTGATACGCGGCACCAGCTATAAGGCTGGTCGTCATTCCTGGGACAATAGCCCGGCCAACCACACTTCTGGCGGTGTTTCCTTTTCCTACTTGAGAAAAGACTCTAAATATCAAAAGTTAGCATACGGCTATAGCAACGGTTATATCTTCCTGCCGGTTTACCACGCCGGGAATAAAATCACCCCGGAAATTCTCTGTGCGTTCCCACTGGATGCAGGCACCTCCGCCAGAGTAAACAAGGGGTGTGGCGCATATACGGGTATCCCGGGAAGCGCAGCTTGCCAGGCCCAGGGCATTTATACGGCAGCAGCCTGGTACAACCACTTTAGAGCGAGTGGCAGCACGCGTGCTGCCCAGTGTGGGTTTGATGTCAGGGACGCACTGAATGACAGCGCCGCCGCCGCGTTTGATGCAATGATAAAAGGGATGGCATTAATCAACGTTGAATCGTTCGCCACTCAGAATGAGCTCAGATTAGCAGTCTGGCAGGACGGCTTGGGGAAAGTGCTACCTCTGGAGGCATTCTTTTACGTCAATAGCACGCCGCAAGGTTTGATTGATGCACAAAATGATCAACGGGATTTTAAAAGTGCGACGGGGATTTCACTGCCGATTATTTCTCTATGGCTTCCTGGAACTCCGGCCAGTCAGGCAACCTTCAGGTACTTAGCTGGTGACCAGGTTATCCCTATTCCCTGAGTCATTTCATAACTCCAGGGACGCTGATGCGTCCCTGGAGTTACTAGACGACCGCGAGCACTCAAAGCGTTTTTCTAAGTACCCTGGAAAAGATCAAGTGTCTGCCTTCCCCTCTATACACCGTGTAGTTGATCAACACTTCACGCCCCCGGTTTTCAGTGACCCAGTTGATAGGAATGCGAAACTCCTCAGGCCGAGTGTCCAGATCCTGTTCGTCCGTATCGTGCTTAACGATGCCCTCCCAACGAATCCGGCCTGTATGAGGCGCATGCATGTCGGTATACCGCAGTGTGACAATTGAGTTATCTGCAGAAATCACCGGGGGAATCAAGTCATACGTCTGAGTATCGACGCTGAGCGTTAATGCATCTGATGGCCCTGCTACAGTTCCGTTGGCAAGTGTTACGGTGTAGGTCATCGTGGCGGATCGACCGATGACATCGACTACCTCCATACGAGGGATCCGAAACTCCATATCGCCTACAAACTCCACAGGCTGGTTTGCGGACAAATAGACCACGGTCCCCGCCCAGCGCAGTTGCACGCGTTGCCCAATGGCCATCCCCGTAAAGTTGACGATCACCGACAAGTAATCATCGTAGTACATAGCCGAGTCGAAATTAAGACGTGTGCCGTCGCCGTAGGCCTTCGGTACTCTAGGCTTGCGCAAGTCCAGTCCCGGCGATACCGCTCGGACACTTAAAGGAAGGGTCGCCGAATCCCGAGTGCCAGTCCCACTGATAACGGTGTAATAAACGTCAACAGTACCCCCTGCCAACGGGTCAACCTGAGTAACCTTGGGCACTCTGAATATGACCTCCTGAGAAAGGTCATTACCGGGCTGTTGACCGGTAAAGTGAGTGGTGTCGCCACCCGCCGTTTTGCCGACCCAATAAATCACGATCTGGTCTGCGCTGCTCATCCCCGGATAAGGTTTAACGACTACCGTGGCGCCCGCAGCCGGCACACTGGCGGGATCAAGTACACCACCCACTTGCTCCCGGACGTCAGGCGCGGGAAGTTTCTGGACCACACCGCTGACAGTAATGGCCAGTCGTTTGGAGCGCCTGACCCCGTTGACTTCGTAATAGATAATGGCACGTCCGTTAGCAATAGCGACTACCGCAGCATTAGGTATTTCCCGGGTCACCACAAAACCTTCATCAGTATCTTTCATCTGATAAGTGTCAGTCTCATTGACCTCGACACCGCCTTGTGTGGTCCCGAACCAGTAGATTTTAACTTGGTCTCCAACAGTCCATCCCGAATAAACGGGTAGATCCACATGCGCATTTTGTACGCCAAGTTCGGCCAGGTTTATGTCTTTATCACCCAAGGCCTCCTGAACTCTCGGCGCGGGTAGCGTGTTAGGGCCAGCTTCGACATCAACACTGGTCGCCGGGGACATCAACGACCAATTACCGACGTTATCGCGAATGTCGTAAAAGACTTTCAGCCCCAAGGTATTGGACGTGGCAAGGATAACTTCCTTGCTGACATGCACCGTAATCGGTTTGTTCAGATCTGCCACCGTTAACGGCGGCAAGGTGATTTTTGTCTGCCCCCAGGTCAAAGTCAGGACATCACCTACCTCCATGTGAGTCGCGGGCAACCAGGGCGCAATAATGACATTGATACCATTTTCAGCGATGGCATCAGTGATAGGTGTAGGGATATTACCGGGCGGTGTCAAAGCCTGATTGATCGGCTCGGTCGAGTTGAGCGCCGGATTCCCGGGCACCTTGGTATTGACGCGGATATAGCCGGGAAATGATGTGACAGGGTTGCCCCCGACCGGCGTAAAGATCTCATACACAAGTTCAGAATTTTCGGCATCCAGAATTTGTCCCGGTGGCACATTGAAGATAATAAGACCTGTCGCCTGCTGATCCTCGTTCAATATGTAAGAATCAACATTAACACCGTCCCAAAACAATACCAGCGTTGACCCAAGCGCCACACTCGATAACAGCGGAGCGGTGACAATGACATCTTCAGGTGGGTTTTTTCTAAGCTCGGCAACGCCGAGCCCACCTTTACCTGTTTGTTCGACGACGGGTATTTTTGGTTTTACCAAAGACGGGGCTATCGCTTTATTTCGCTCATGGTTCATTGGAGTACCCATTAATGAGTGTGTCCCACCCTGGGCCCGGTGCAGTGAGCACATAAAATCGAACGGCGATGCTATGACTCCGGCCAGGATACGTGAATGGCGAGTCCCTTTTCAAAAAAGGGACTCGCCAGGCAGCCGTACCAATACTTATATCGTGCACGTCGGATTGGTTGCATCGCTCAGGTCCACAATGGCCTCTGCCTGCAATGATTCAGTGGAACCTTTATCATTGGTGATCACATACGTCACTCGGCCATAACCTACACACAACCTGCGCAAGTTTTCCCGAGGAATGGTGATCACAGCATAGCCACGCCCTTCATCGATATCTGTGATTTGAGTCGTCACTTCAAACGCGGAGGGAGTTATCGGCTGGGTCGGGTTATCAAAGTCATAACCCATGAACTTCAGGGTTATATCGTCACCCTGACTCACGCTGGAATAAACAATGGGGCACTGAACAGGGGCGCCATTGACTGCAGCGTCCTGGTCAATAATGCCATCCGGGTTAACGGTTGTGTAAGTAGGTACCGTAAGCGGTTGACCATCATTAGGCAGCCCGTCCCTGGAGCGCACCTCAACAGTCGTAATTCCAGCAGTACCGGTCCCATATTGCGGCGGGGTGTAAGGAGGTTGCAGTTCCCGCCGAATGGAATAGGTGACGGGTTTGAGTCCAGCGCCTTTATCGGTGATGTAATTGGCTGGAATCGGTAGGAGTAAATTACGACCTACGTCAACACTCTGAACCTGATAAGGGGGCAATATCGGTACACCGTCCCAGATAACAGTCACCTCATCGCCGGACAGAAAACTGTTCAGGGGAGGGACCGCATTGGTAAAGCCAGGAATCGTTGCGCGAGCATCTTTGCCATAGTCGTCCTCTGTAATGACGTCGACTTGAGCATCAGCGCCGAGGACGGTGAGAGGCCTCAACAACCGTTCCGGATCGGGCTCACCAGGCACACCAAGATCAACGTTGACTGGCAACGTAGGCGAAGGGTAAGGCGAGCCTGACCGGGTCACGGTATAGAAGACTGGCAAAGCAGGGTTACTGCTTGCAAGCTTCACAAGTGCAGCGGTCAGCTTAATGGTGGTGACTGGATCATTGACGATATCAGCCGCCGTCAAAGAATAGGGCGGTGTGGAAAGCTGCCCTCCCCAATTGACAACGATAGAATCCCCCTCTTTCGGCGTGACGTAGGTAGGAATCTCGACTTCGACACCCGCCATAGCATCATCATAATTAATAACTCCGTCACCTACGCCCGCATTGTCCCGGAAGGCAGGCACTACAGGCGCGATTAATCCCGACGGTACATCCAGCAGCAACACCTGTATTCTCGCCAAAGGCGACAACACCGAGACATTGCCTGCCTCATCCGTTACCTGATAGCCAAACTCGTGCAAACCGTCACCCTGAGCAGTGATATCTGCGCGATCAAAAAACAAGCGAACCTTGTTGGTATGAACTTCGTCGTCATCAACTATTTCTTCAGAGGCAACGAAGAATACCGGGGCAGCGCCGCCCTCTGGAATAATAAACGGCACTATCCTGTCATTGACCTCAATACCATCGTAGTCCGCAACCAGCGTTTCGAACTTTCCGTTGGTATCGAATACGCTCTCGGTCAGATTCCTAATAATCTGCGTTGCATCCGGGTTCAGTAATATGGGTAAAACCTGGCCGCCAGGTGCGGTACGATCGACGATGACGGTTTGGGCTTCCGTTGGCCACCTTGGATTTACGCCGGTACGGGTAGTGTCCATGTAGCTAACAATAATACTGCCTTCAGCCACCGTATAAGAAGCAGGCAACGGCAAGACAAAGATTTTGTTAGGGTCAGCCGCATCAGCTAGCGATACAGAATATCCAGGCAGTACTCTATTGGCGGTGGTATTTCCACCAACTGTTAAATATATATTATGGCCAGCGGTCAGATCTACCCACCGAGGAAACCTCACTGACAAGCCGCTGTCCGCTAACGTCACCGGCACTTTTTTGCTGGTAAATTGCCCGTCGATAGTGGGCGTCAAGAGCTGTGGATCAGGGAGGCGAGCATCCCCCGCTCCAGGCTTGGCTACCGAACTTACATTTAAATTAACCATATCGATACATCCTTTATCAATCATAATGAAAGGTCTACGATTTCAAAATGCAGTCAATGGCCCAGCGAGGTCACTGTAGTATGAGCAGCCTGTTGCCGAAAAAGGGAGACGAGGTATGCAGTGGCAATCCCTGCCTGGCAGTGCATTTTAAAATCATTCATCCTGCCCTTTAAAGCTAGATCAACCCACCTCGTGCATTATATTTAATGGCGATTTGGTTGATCGTGAACGGCAATTATGATCGCCTGCTTATAGCCATTCAAAATAACGGCCCCCTCCCAAATAGCGAAGACCACCAAAAATATCGGCGCACACCCCTCAAACTTGACAATTAGAACAATTAGCTTTTACTAGTCAATACCTGCAATGGCACACATTCCCGCCTATACCTGCCCGCAGGATTTTTCAGAAAACCCATGAGTGTCGCTCTTATTAGGCACATGTGTTAATCAAATGAAACACATCCAGGCTCTGTGGGAACTTTCCCACATGGATTACAGATCCTTCCTATGGGTATTGGAGGGCGCTATCTATCTAATTAGTGACCTTTAAGCACCTTTAGCACTTAAAGGCTGCATTACCGCAAGGAACTAAGCGTGAATATCAAAAGGCCTCCACATAAACTAACCCCTGTGGCGGTAAGCATCTCAATGATGCTGGCAATAAGCCCACTTACTTGGGCGGGTGAATTAATACCTGACGAGCCCAGAACTATTGGCCCAGGAACACCGGTAGAATCATGGCTTCTAAGGGAGCGCTCTTCTCTGACGGTCCTACCGGGCACGCAACTATTTGAAATTACCGCACTTGACAGTTCAACGCTGAATATTGACGGTGGCACTGTCACCAGTGGCGCGGCTGAAGGCATCACCTTGTTCGGGGCAACTGCAATCCTCAACAACACAAATGTGACCAGCACCGCCAGCTATGGCTTGCTTGTTCAACGTGACGGTGGATCGGTCGGCGGCCCTTCAAGGGCGACGGTAACCGGAGGCTCCATCACCGGAGCCGATGCGGCGGTTTATGTCACTTATCAAAGCGCAGTCTCGCTCTCCGGGACAGTAGTCAACGGCATTGGTGATGGCAGCGCGGACCCATTTTCGGGGGGCGCCGGGCTGGCTGTTGAGGGTGGCACCGCTACTGTCCAGAACGGCAGCTCTGTTACGGGCTCGGCCTATGGGGTTTATCTGGGCTCAGACATCCTGGGTGGCGCTGACGGGGGAAACACCTCCCTGACCGTCGACGGATCGAGCATCACAGGCACGTCCCAGAGCGCTATATATGTTGCGTCTTTCGAACCAGGCACACCTACCAATGCAACTATTTCCATCGCCAATGGTTCTGTACTGACCGGTGGTAATGGCCTGGCCATTGAAGTCGCCAACGATTCGTCTGCTAACGTCCTGGTGGACAACAGCACGCTACAAGGCGGCATATTGATCAACCCTGGCTCGACCGGGACGGTCGCACTTAACAACAACGCTCGCATCATTGGCGATGTTACCAACGTTGCCACCATGGCAATGAGCAATGGCTCAACGCTGACTGGCGACCTTACTGGCAGCGATACCCTCAGCCTGAACAATAACTCCAGCATTACCGGCAACGTTTCCGATGTTACCGATTTCACGCTGGACAACGGTTCGAGCCTGACGGGGAATGTGTCTGATACCACTAACCTCAGCGCCAATAACGGCTCACGCCTGACAGGCGACGTTAGCAATGTCCAGCAGTTCAATCTGGTCGGCAATTCATCTATCAACGGCAACTTGAGCAACGTTGAAAACCTGAGCCTGGACAACTCAACCTGGACCACCAGCAACGGTTCAGGCGTGACTAACCTGAGCATGAACGCAGGTAGCGTAAAACTCGGTGAAAACGACGGAACATTCGAAACCCTCACCGTCAGCACCCTCTCGGGTAATGGCCGGTTCATCATGGACACCGACCTGGCCGCCCATCAAAGCGACTTCATAGACGTCACCGGCGTGGCAACGGGCAACTACGATCTGCAGATCAAAAACACGGGTGTTGAACCTGTAAAGGGTGATCAGGATCAGCAGGTCGCTCACACCGGCGCGGGCAGCGACGCGGCATTTGGCGTAGTAGGGGGCCAGGTGGACGTGGGCACGTTTGCCTATGAACTGGAGCAGCGTGGAACAGACTGGTTCCTGGTTCAAAAAGTAGACGACACCGGCAACCCGATCACCACGCCTGGCACCCGTTCGGTCATTGGTTTGTTCAGCGCGGCACCAACGGTCTGGTACGGCGAATTGACCAGCCTGCGCAGTCGCATGGGCGAGTTGCGTTATGGCAAAACCGAAGGTGGCGCATGGGTGCGTGCTTACGGCAACAAATTCAATATGTCGGCCGCGGGCGGCACAGCCTATCAACAAAATCAGCAAGGGGTTTCCTACGGTGCAGACCTGGCGCTGCCCAGCAGCAGCGGTCAGTGGCTGGTAGGCGTACTTGGGGGTTACAGCCGTTCGGATCTGGATATCGCAGCGGGTACCACCGGCCGTGTCGACAGCTACTATCTGGGTGCCTACACCACCTGGCTGTCGGACAGCGGGTATTACGTTGATGCAATCATCAAGGCCAACCGTTTCAAGAACCAGTCGGACGTCCGGATGAGCGACGGCACCAAGTCTGACGGCGACTACACCACCCATGGCATCGGCGCGTCGATTGAGGCCGGCAAACACATCAAGCTTGCCGATAACTGGTTCGTGGAACCCTTTGTACAAGGGTCGACCTTGTGGGTTTCGGGCGAGAATTACTCGCTGGACAACGGCATGAATGCCAGCAGCAACAAGGCTGATTCGTTCCTGGGCAAAGCGGGAACGAGCGTCGGTCGCAACTTCCCTCTGGACGGTGGTGGTTTCATCCAGCCCTACGTGAAGGTGGCAATCGCCCACGAGTTCGCCAAAAGCAATCGGGTAAAGGTCAACAATACGACGTTCAGCAATGATTTGTCAGGCAGCCGCGGTGAAGTCGGTGCCGGGATTGCAGCGCAGTTGACCGATGTATTGCAATTACACGCTGACGTTGATTACAGCAAAGGTGAGAATATCGAACAGCCTTGGGGCGTGAATGTTGGCTTGCGTTACAGCTGGTAAGTAATAGCAAATAAAGGAGGGGCCATACGGCCCCTTTTTTTACGCCTGCAGAAAGACGCCAATCCGGCCAAGCCATTACAAACCGGGCTAAACGCCAAGAGCAGACTCACGATACAGAGGGTGACCAAACCATGTACCGCGCTTTAAAGCACGCCCAGTCTGCCTGTTGATATCTTTTGCCGGTTAGCCGAAAACGACCTGTTCATAGGCATACCGGACATTCTTGCAAACGGGTCTTGCCGATGCCGCCGGGCGCTACCAGAATCGTCCAGACCCAAATAACAAGGAGCAGTCGCAATGATGCACGCGGACCTGATTGACCAGGAAGACTTGATCGGCCAGCTAAGGGCTATCGGCTGCGAATTGCCTTCAAACATCACGGCCGAACAAGCCTGCGCGCAAGCAGTAAGAGGTCTGACCGCGGACCGCGCCACCGCCTTGCGCAGATTGGTTGAGCAAATGCTCACCGGCAGTGCAACGATCCTGCCTGCGGTAAGGCAGGCGATTGATCAACAGTTGCTGCCTGCGTTGGCGATTTATAAGCAAGGTCACTGACCAAGACATATCAATGGCGTAGGACCCGCTGCCAACGTGCCTACGCCGCCGCACTGCCTATTACAGCCCCTGATCACTCGGGTGATAGCTGAAGATATTATTGCCCCCGGTTTGGAACGCGACACTGATCACTGGCGCTGTTTTTCTGCTCTGAGCGTAATAATCACGCTGAATATATTGGGCACCCACAAGCCCCGGTTTCGCCCGACTTTGATCGTAAATATAAATAAACGCTTCGATGGGCAACTGCGTTGGAATATTTTGCGGCCAGCGGTCAATCAGGATTTCGTTATGCGCCATCCAGCTCATTTCTGCCTGTGGATTTTCCCGGGCTATGAGGCTTAGTGCAAAACTTGCAGGATCGGTTCTGAAACCGCACTGATGGCGATATCTGTTGACCGCCAATGGCTGAGAAAAGAAATGAGTTTTCCAGGTGGCAAGGCTGGTGATGCCCTGGTCGGCACAGAGGCGGCTGACCGAGGGGAAATACTGATTCTGGCCGCATCCTTCCCCGTCCCGCTCGGCGGTGGCGCCGTCATACGGGAATGAACATAGCACTGCTAACGGGTAGACCCCCTGCTGGCCATACGCATCGGCTTCTCTGAAGATAAACCCTTGCTCAACCTGCCCCATATAGGGGGCATGGTTAAACTTGAGGTCTTTTCTGAGGTAGGTGAATGAAACATCATTTTGGCCACTCGGATTGGGGTTCCATGAATGAAAACCCGCGCCGTAAGTGGTCATGCGAGCAATCACGCCGTTACAGTAATAGGCTGCACGCCCGGCGCAATCATTGAGTGTGGCGTTATAGCGCGCATTCAAACGATCTGCCACGTCCCAGCCATCTGTTTGATCAGCGCTATTCCAGGTAAATATATTTTTGTCAGCAGCAGCAAAGTTAACCCTGACAATGGGCAGCTTTTGCGATGTTTTCAGATAATAGGCATGGCGCAAGGACTGCGCGTTCAACATGCCTCCCGTCGCAGCATTGTAGAAAAAAGCCTCAATCGGCAACTGCTCGGGCGTATCTTCTCGCCAAGTGGCAATCAGTAGTTCATTGCGGGTGGCCGTATGTGCCGCGTCAACACCGTTATGCGCGTCAAGGCTGGCTTTGAATTGGCTAGCGACCAGTGAACTCAACGAACACTGCTTATAAATGTCAGAGCCGAAACGGCGAAAGTTTTCCAGCCAGAGCGGCGCGGTAACAGCAGGCGTTGCCAATGTTGCGCACGTACTGAGGTCCGTTTCCTGCCGCGCGCTTGTTGCTGCAAAGCCACAGCCAGATCCAGGACGCCCTGCATTCTGTGTTCCAGCCATAAACGGATAAATGCATCGGACTATGGGCGCTTTGTTTTCGGCCAGCGATGTTTCCTGATCGCTGAAGATAAAACCACTGCCAAGGTCTGAGCCGTTGCTTCCAATATCACGACGAATATAGGAGAACGTCACTGAGCCTAAGGCAGCAGCAGGCGGACTATGAGTCCAGAACGGATAACTGGCATTGTAAGTTGAAACCCGCAGCATGACACCCGAGCAGTAATAAGCGGGTGTGCCCTCGGTACACTGCTCAATCGTATTCTGATAACGCAGGTTCAGCTTATCGACCAATGCCTGATCTGCCACACCTGCACGAGAAAGTTGTGAGGGCCCGCTCACCGGTGCAGGGCCTGTCGAACAAGCCATCAGACTTGTTGCAAACAATCCCACTGTCCACATTCTGTTCATTACGACCTCCTGTCTGCCCCACTCACTCCCTGAGCTGCTGATTAACTTACGACCGTCATACGGTGAGCCTATGGTGCGCCCGAGCAATAAGGTCGTCTAAGTATCAATCACGATAGGGACGGTGCAGAGATATAGCGAAAGGAGGGAGGCTTCAAGGGAGGGATGGGGAAGCTGGCTGGAGCCAGGAAGGCGTATATCACAACGCAGAGTTGATGGCGGTCAACCGGCTTCTTCCAGACTGAAGCCGGTCCCACGACCTAAGATGATGTACTTGCTTTACAGCCGCACACTCGCAAACGTTGACTCATTACGCGCCTGGCTCAACGCCGACAGCGGTCCAGACAGCGGTGCCAGAACCATCGCTTGCGGGATAGGCATCATCGCCACTTGCTGGGTGGTATTGGAGCCTACGCGCTCGTCACGCGGCGGGATGCCGAAGTATTCGCGATAGCACTTGGAAAAGTGCGGGGTAGACACAAAACCGCACACCGAGGCAACTTCAATGATCGACATCGGCGTTTGTTTGAGCAATTGCCGGGCACGGATCAGGCGCAACTTGAGGTAGTAGCGCGACGGCGAACAGTGCAGGTATTTCTGGAACAGCCTCTCCAACTGACGACGGGAAACAGCGACATAAACCGCCAGTTCATCCAGGTCGATCGGCTCTTCAAGGTTGGCTTCCATCAGTGCAACAATTTCCTGCAGCTTCGGCTGATTGGTGCCAAGCATGTGCTTGAGCGGCACTCGCTGGTGATCCTGTTCATTACGAATGCGTTCGTAGACGAACATTTCCGAAATCGCGGCCGACAGTTCACGCCCGTGATCACGGCTGATCAGGTGCAGCATCATGTCCAGTGGCGCGGTGCCACCGGAGCTGGTGAAGCGGTTGCGGTCCAGAGTGAACAAGCGGGTGCTCATGGCGACACGGGGGAAAGCTTCCTGCATCGAGGCCAGACATTCCCAGTGCACGCTGCAATCAAAGCCATCCAGCAAACCGGCGCAGGCCAGCGCCCAACTGCCGGTGCAGACCGCACCAAGCCGACGCGACTGACGCGCCTGGCTTTGCAGCCAGCTGACGTGTTCACGGGTCACTGTGCGTTGAATGCCAACGCCGCCACAGACAATCACAGTGTCCAATTCCGGCGTCTTGTGCATGGCCGCATCCGGCGTGATCTGCAGACCGTCGCTGGCCCAGATCTGGCCGCCGTCGGCACTCAGTGTGGTCCAGCGATACAACTCGCGGCCCGACAGCTGATTAGCCATACGCAGAGGTTCAACCGCTGATGCGAGAGATATCAGAGTGAAGTTATCCAGCAGCAGAAAGCCAATGGATTGTGGTGCGCGATTCTGGGGTTGGGCCCCGGAGTTGAACGAAGTCATCACAGTATCTCCTCACACAAAGCGGTTGGGAGGCCTCAGGCGGAGGCTCTTGTTATTGCCCCATACGAAGCAGGGCTTTGTGATGACAACGCAAATGCCATGCCTAAAATTGAATGCTCATTCAATAACCCCTGAAAACGACGTCGCGATGCGTCTAGTCAGCAGCGACCCGAGTTGTCGATTAGCGACGTCTGCACGTGTTGCGGCCCGTGCTGTGTCGGGTGGGTGAGCAATTCGGTAGCACTTGTGTGAAGGGATAAACCAGGCGTTGTATCTGGATGTCACTCAATGCACGAACGATCAGGATTCGAGTGCCTACGGTCGTAGCATTGCGCCACATACACTGGCTTTCGCGCCAAAAGGTGGCGGTAATTCGAGGGGATGGTCAATAAGTGCGCACCTTCCAAACCACCCCCATCGTATGCCTTTGCAGGAGCTGCCGAAGGCTGCGAATGGATTGCATGCCGACACCTGTTTCGCAGCTTTCGGCAGCTCCTGCAACGGCTCATAAGCCTTGATCAGGGAACATAACACCCAAATGACCATCCAAAACCACCGTGACGAGTGGTTAAGGGGCAACGGCTAGCGCTGCCGCAGCTGCTACGCTCTTGCTGTTACCCGCCGTGGATGTACGCATCATCAGGCTTTTGCAGGGCCTGTGGCATCCCGTAACGACACGCACATCCCCGCCTGCGTCATCTGCGATTCATAGAGTCGCGGAATGATGGCTTATGCCGTTTTTTGCCGCGTTCGCGCAGCAAAAGCAGGCTTACGGCATGGAAAAAACCTGTAAGCGACGTCACCAACACTGGATACGACGCCCTGTGTACTGGTTACGACGCCCCCTGTAGGCGTTTGATTTTTGCTGTTACATGATCCGTATCGACTCGTTCGCCAGCGCAGTGGAAGAGCCTTGATCAAACGCCTTGTACTTCAGCCAAAAAAACACCAACCGCGTCAGCTTGCGAAGCTGATAGCGAGAAAAAAACACCAAGGGAGTCCGCTAATGAAAGGTTCTAAATCGTTGCTACTGGCTGTTGCGCTGGGCTTACCGATGCTGGCACAGGCCGCTGAGCCTGAGCAGTGCAGCACGGTCAACTTTTCGGATGTCGGCTGGACAGACATCACTGTCACCACCGCCGTCACCAGCGCCGTTCTTGAATCCCTCGGCTACAAAACCAAAACCACGATGATTTCCGTGCCAGTCACTTACAAGTCTCTGGCCGACGGCAAGAACATGGACGTGTTCCTTGGCAACTGGATGCCGACCATGGAAAACGACATCAAGCCGTATCGTGACGCAGGCACTGTCGAGACCATCCGCGCCAACCTGGAAAACGCCAAATACACCCTGGCCGTTCCTCAGGTGCTCTATGACAAGGGCCTGAAAGATTTCGCCGACATCGCCAAGTTCAAGAAGGAACTGGACGGCAAAATCTACGGCATCGAGCCGGGTAACGACGGCAACCGCCTGATCCAGAGCATGATCGACAAGAACGCTTTCGGCCTGAAAGACGCCGGCTTCAAAGTCGTCGAATCCAGCGAAGCGGGCATGCTCTCTCAGGTTGATCGTGCTCAGCGTCGCAAGTCCGATGTGGTGTTCCTGGGCTGGGAACCGCATCCAATGAACACCCGCTTCAAGATGCAATACCTGACGGGCGGCGATGACTTCTTCGGTCCTAACTTCGGTCAGGCCACCATCTTCACCAACACCCGTAAAGGCTATGCCCAGGAATGTAGCAACGTGGGCCAACTGCTGAAAAACCTGTCGTTCACCCTCGACATGGAAAGCACGTTGATGGGCAAGGTTCTGGACGACAAGCAGAAGCCTGACGCTGCCGCCAAAGCCTGGCTCAAAGCCAACCCGCAAGTGCTCGACACCTGGCTCGCAGGCGTCACCACCATTGATGGCAAACCTGGCCTGGAGGCAGTAAAAGCCAAGCTGACGAAGTAAGCAGACAAGCAGGCGGGTACGCCCGCCTGTTGTCCCCCTTTTCTCCCGCAAGCGGACAATCGATACCATGCTGACAGATCATAAAATTCCCTTAGGCGAGTACATCGCGGCCTTCGTAGACTGGCTGACCCAACACGGCGCCAGCACTTTCGATGCAATCGCGTCATCGCTTGAAACCATGATCCACGGCCTGACGTTTGCGCTGACTTGGTTCAACCCCTTCGTGCTGATCGGCCTGATCGCTCTGCTCGCGCATTTCATCCAGCGCAAATGGGGCCTGACTGCGTTCGTCGTCGCGTCGTTTCTGCTGATCCTCAATCTGGGCTACTGGGATCAAACCCTGGAGACCCTGGCACAAGTGCTGTTCGCGACCTTCGTCTGCGTCATCATCGGTGTGCCGCTGGGCATTGTTGCCGCCCACAAACCGATGTTCTACACCGTGATGCGCCCGGTGCTGGACTTGATGCAAACCGTACCGACCTTTGTTTACCTGATCCCTACCCTGACGCTGTTCGGCCTGGGCGTGGTGCCCGGCCTGATTTCAACGGTGGTCTTCGCCATTGCTGCGCCGATCCGGCTGACGTATCTGGGTATCCGTGATGTTCCCCATGAATTGCTCGATGCCGGTAAAGCCTTTGGCTCATCGCGTCGTCAACTGCTGACCCGAATCGAGCTGCCCTACGCCATGCCGAGCATCGCTGCCGGTATTACCCAGTGCATCATGCTGTCGTTGTCGATGGTGGTGATTGCCGCACTGGTGGGCGCCGATGGCTTGGGCAAACCCGTGGTTAACGCATTGAACACTGCTGACATTTCCCAAGGCTTCGAAGCAGGCCTGGCGATCGTATTGCTGGCAATCATGCTCGACCGTATCTGCAAACAACCCGAAACCAAAGTGAGGGCTGACGCATGAGCATTATCAAGTTCGATAACGTCGACGTCATCTTTGCCAATGATCCTCGCGAAGCACTCAAGCTGCTTGATGAAGGCTTGACCCGTGATCAGATCCTGAAGAAAACCGGCCAGATCGTCGGTGTCGAAAAAGCCAGTCTGGACATCGAGAAAGGCGAAATCTGTGTACTGATGGGCCTGTCCGGTTCGGGCAAGTCCAGCCTGCTGCGCTGCATCAACGGCCTCAACACGGTTAGCCGTGGCGCGCTCTATGTCGAGCACGAAGGCTCACAGATCAATATCGCCAATTGCACCCCGGCCGAGCTGAAACTGATGCGTACCAAACGCATCGCCATGGTGTTCCAGAAATTCGCCCTGATGCCTTGGCTGACCGTGCGCGAGAACATCAGCTTTGGCTTGGAAATGCAGGGCCGCCCCGAGAAAGAACGCCGCAAGCTGGTGGATGAAAAGCTCCAACTGGTCGGCCTGACTCAGTGGCGCAACAAGAAGCCCGATGAGCTATCCGGCGGCATGCAACAGCGCGTCGGTCTGGCTCGGGCATTGGCCATGGACGCCGACATTCTGTTGATGGATGAACCCTTCTCGGCACTTGACCCGTTGATCCGCCAGGGTTTGCAGGATGAACTGCTGGACCTGCAGAGCAAGCTGAATAAAACCATCGTGTTCGTCAGCCACGACCTGGACGAAGCGCTGAAGCTGGGCAGCCGGATTGCGATCATGAAAGACGGTCGCATCGTGCAGTACAGCGTGCCGGAACAGATTGTGCTCAACCCCGCCGATGAGTATGTGCGTACCTTCGTCGCACATACCAACCCGCTCAATGTGCTGTGCGGCCGCAGCCTGATGCGCACACTGGACAACTGCACCAAAGTGAATGGTTCGGTGTGTCTGGACCCGGGTGCAGACTCATGGCTCGATCTGGCCGAAGGCAACACCATCAAAGGAGCACGCCAGGGTGCCGGTCAACTCGACCTGCAAAACTGGACGCCGGGCCAACCGATGGACACGCTGGACCGCAAGCCGACCCTGGTGCACTCCAATATCGGCATGCGCGACGCCCTGCAGATTCGTTATCAGACGGGTAACAAGCTGGTGCTGCAGGATGGCAACCAGGTGGTCGGGATATTGGGGGATAGCGAGTTGTATCACGCGTTGCTCGGCAAGAATCTAGGGTAAGCCCCTTGTGGGAGCAGAGCTTGCTCGCGATGCATGAGACGCAGCTTGAAGACACACCGCGTTATCGTTTATCGCGAGCAAGCTCTGCTCCCACAAGGGAACCGAATTTCATAGCCCCACACATGTGCATTTACAAGGCTTTCCGCACGCCCATCATTTTTTATTGATTGAACGTTCAATAAAAAATCTTTAGACTGGTCGAGCCTTTTTGGGCAGAGCGATCAGTCAGGCGAATCAGGAGATTTAGCGAATGCCCAAGGTCGGTATGCAACCCATCCGCCGCCAGCAGTTGATCCAGGCCACGCTTACTGCGGTCGATCAAGTCGGTATGGGCGACGCCAGCATTGCGCTGATTGCTCGTCTGGCAGGTGTCTCGAACGGCATCATCAGCCACTACTTTCAGGACAAGAACGGCCTGATCGCAGCCACCATGCGCCACCTGATGAATGCCCTGATCCTGACCGTACGCGAGCGTCGTCAGGCCCTCACCGATGACAGCCCCAGGGCGCATCTGCAAGTGATCATCGAGGGCAACTTCGACGCCAGTCAGGTTAATGGCCCGGCGATGAAAACCTGGCTGGCCTTCTGGGCTACCAGCATGCACCACCCGTCATTGCACAGGCTGCAGCGGATCAACGATCACCGCCTGTATTCGAACCTG
This sequence comes from Pseudomonas maioricensis, assembly GCF_022790535.1. Classification (GTDB taxonomy): domain Bacteria; phylum Pseudomonadota; class Gammaproteobacteria; order Pseudomonadales; family Pseudomonadaceae; genus Aquipseudomonas; species Aquipseudomonas maioricensis. Next base: position 556,108 of record NZ_LOHG01000001.1, on the reverse strand, counting down.
TGCTGTCAGTTCCGCCGTGTACTGGCACCGGAGCAAGCGCGTAGCGCGGCCCGCGGTCTTGCGGCACTGATCGACGGTTTATGGCTGCGCGGCGCGCTGTCGGGCGATGCGTTCGACACCGACCAGGCGCAGCAGATCGCCTACGAATACATGGACTTCCAACTGGCGAAAGCGGTGAGCTGAAACGTTTCACATTTGATGAGGCGAGCACCGAACGACTACGCCCCCATGTTGCCCAATTTGCTAAGGCAACCTGACGCGAGTCATCGCCAGCCACTCTGAATTTGCGAGGACTTTATGGCCCGTTTCGAACAGCAAAAACTTTACATCCACGGCGGCTATGTAGACGCCACCAGCAATGCAACCTTCGACGCTATCAACCCGGCCAACGGTGAGCTGTTGGCTCAGGTCCAGCGTGCCTCCAAAGAAGACGTTGAACGCGCCGTAGTCAGCGCCGAAAAGGGCCAGAAAATCTGGGCCGAAATGACCGCCATGGAACGCTCGCGCATCCTGCGCCGTGCCGTGGACATCCTGCGTGAACGCAACGATGAACTGGCCGCACTGGAAACACTGGACACCGGCAAAGCTTTCTCCGAAACCAAATACGTCGACATCGTGACCGGTGCAGACGTACTGGAATACTACGCAGGCCTGGTACCCGCCATCGAAGGCGAGCAGATTCCGCTGCGCACCTCCTCCTTCGTTTACACCCGCCGCGAGCCGCTGGGTGTAGTTGCCGGTATCGGCGCGTGGAACTACCCGATTCAGATCGCCCTGTGGAAGTCCGCTCCGGCACTGGCTGCCGGTAACGCGATGATCTTCAAGCCAAGTGAAGTCACTTCGCTGACCACCTTGAAGCTGGCTGAAATCTACACCGAAGCAGGCGTGCCCGATGGCGTGTTCAACGTACTGCCGGGCACAGGCGCTGAAGTCGGCAGTTGGCTGACCGAACACCCGCGCATCGAGAAGATCTCGTTTACCGGCGGCGTGCAAACCGGCAAGAAAGTCATGGCCAGCGCTTCGGGTTCGTCCCTGAAAGAAGTGACCATGGAGCTGGGCGGCAAATCACCGCTGATCATCTTCGACGACGCCGATCTGGATCGCGCCGCCGACGTTGCGATGATGGCCAACTTCTACAGCTCCGGCCAGGTCTGCACCAACGGCACACGCGTGTTCGTACCTAATGCGTTGAAGAGCGCGTTTGAAGCAAAAATCCTGGAGCGCGTTAAGCGCATCCGTGTCGGCGACCCGGAAGACGAAAATACCAATTTCGGCCCGCTGGTCAGCTTCTCCCACATGGAAAACGTACTGGGCTACATCGCATCCGGCAAAGAGCAAGGCGCACGCCTGCTGGCCGGTGGCGAGCGACTGACCGAAGGTGAACTGGCCAAGGGCGCTTATGTCGCTCCAACGGTTTTCACTGATTGCACTGACGACATGAAAATCGTCCAGGAAGAAATCTTCGGCCCGGTGATGAGCATCCTCGGTTACGACACTGAAGAAGAAGTCATTCGCCGCGCCAACGACACTGATTTCGGCTTGGCTGCTGGCATCGTCACCAAAGACCTGAACCGTGCGCATCGTGTGATTCACCAGCTTGAAGCAGGCATTTGCTGGATCAACGCCTGGGGCGAGTCCGACGCAAAAATGCCGGTCGGTGGCTACAAGCAATCAGGCGTTGGTCGCGAAAACGGCATCAGTTCACTGGCGCAGTACACGCGGATCAAGTCCGTTCAGGTTGAGTTGGGTGATTACGCTTCGGTGTTCTAACCAACCCCCTACCGGGCGGCAATTCAACTGCCGCCCCGGACCCTGTAGGAGTGAACTTGTTCGCGATCGGCTGCGCAGCAGTCGCAAAAGGTGGTGAGCACACCACCGCAGGAAAGTCGTTCCGACTTTATCGCGAACAAGTTCACTCCTACAGGGATTGCGTGACCTTCCCCATTTTTCAAAGAGGGTGCAGTAATGTCCCAGGAATTCGATTACATCATCATCGGCGCAGGTTCGGCCGGTAACACCTTGGCAGCCCGTCTCACCGAAGACGCAGGCGTCACCGTTCTGCTGCTGGAAGCTGGCGGCCCGGACTATCGTCTGGATTTCCGTACACAAATGCCCGCTGCTCTGGCATTCCCGCTCCAGGGCCGTCGCTACAACTGGGCCTACGAAACCGACCCAGAGCCACACATGGGCGGTCGCCGTATGGAATGCGGTCGCGGCAAAGGCCTTGGCGGCTCTTCGCTGATCAACGGCATGTGCTACATCCGCGGTAACGCGATGGACTACGACGGCTGGGCGAAGAACCCTGGCCTGGAAGACTGGACCTACGCCGATTGCCTGCCGTATTTCCGCAAGGCAGAAACCCGTGACATCGGCGCCAACGACTACCATGGCGGCGACGGTCCGGTCAGCGTGACCACGCCAAAAGCCGGCAACAACCCGCTGTTCCACGCCATGGTCGAAGCCGGTGTGCAAGCCGGTTACCCGCGCACCGATGACCTCAACGGTTATCAGCAAGAAGGCTTTGGGCCGATGGATCGCACTGTGACGCCTAAAGGCCGCCGCGCCAGCACCGCTCGCGGCTATCTGGATGAAGCCAAGAAGCGCTCGACCCTGACCATCGTCACTCACGCGCTGACTGACCGAATCCTGTTCGACGGCAAAAAAGCCGTGGGCGTGAGCTATCTGGTCGGCGACAGCGATGCGCGCATCGAAGCTAAAGCCCGCAAGGAAGTATTGCTCTGCAGCGGCGCAATTGCCTCGCCGCAGATTCTGCAACGCTCTGGTGTGGGCCCGGCTGAAGTCCTGAACGCACTGGATATTCCTGTGGTTCATGATCTGCCAGGCGTCGGTCAGAATCTTCAGGATCACCTGGAGATGTACCTGCAGTATTCCTGCACCAAGCCGGTGTCGCTGTACCCGTCGCTGCTGTGGTGGAACCAGCCCGCGATTGGCGCCGAGTGGATGTTCCTCGGCACCGGCATCGGCGCCAGCAATCAGTTCGAAGCGGGCGGTTTTATTCGTTCGAGCGAAGAGTTTGAATGGCCGAATATTCAGTACCACTTCCTGCCCGTAGCGATTAACTACAACGGCACCAAGGGCGTTCAGGAGCATGGTTTCCAGGCTCACGTCGGTTCGATGCGTTCGCCTAGCCGTGGCCGTGTGCAGGTCAAATCGAAGAACCCGCGCGATTACCCGAGCATCCTGTTCAACTACATGGCGAGCGAACAGGACTGGCAGGAATTCCGCGATGGCATTCGCCTGACCCGGGAAATCATGCAGCAGCCTGCGCTCGATCAATACCGTGGCCGTGAAATCAGCCCTGGCATCGAAGTGCAGTCGGATGAAGCCCTTGATACGTTCATTCGTGAACATGCCGAGACGGCTTATCACCCGTCGTGCTCGTGCAAGATGGGCACCGATGAAATGGCTGTAGTTGATGGCGAAGGTCGCGTGCATGGCATGCAGAGCCTGCGTGTGGTCGATGCGTCGATCATGCCGCTGATCACCACCGGCAACCTGAATGCGCCAACGATCATGATCGCCGAGAAAATCGCCGACAAGATCCGCGGCCGCGCGCCTCTGCCACGCAGCACGGCTGATTACTTCGTCGCGGGTGACAAGCCAGCACGTGGCAAGCCAGTGCGGGAAGTGAGCCGTACTGCGCAGTAAGACCTGAAATGCAAAACCTGTGGGAGAGCTCGAAGTCTCCCTATGAAACTCGGTGACACCGTAGCCGAGCCCACTGGATGACATGAAACCTGTGGGAGCCGGGCTTGCCCGCGATAAGAACGCCGCGATCTGAAGTGTGAACCGCGTCAACCTTATCGCGAGCAAGCTCAGCTCCCACAACCTCTCCCTTGCCCGCGCTTGATCCCGACATGGCCACAGGCCTAATCTAACGCCATCGTTTCAGCTCTACACCGCGTCGCGCCCTTCGCGAATGAATTCGCTCCCACATTGAAATGCGATCCACCTGTGGGAGCGAATTCACTCGCGAAGACGCCGGACCAGACAACGCCCAATCCCCCGCATCACCCGAACAAGGATGACGCTGCATGTTCGATTTTTCCGCTCAGCTCAAGCAGCGGTTTACCGCCTTGCAGAGCCGTGCCCAGTTCTTTTCCGTGCGTTATGTTCGTCAGACCAGCCAGCATCTGTGCGTGCGTAAGAATGTCGCCGAACCGCCGCATTTGAGTTCCGACGAAGGCGCGATGCTGACCGTGCGCCTCAATGGCGTCGAAGCCTACGCGGCAACCCGGGACATTTCGCAACGCGGCCTGCAAGCTGCGCTGGAACAGGCCGAAGCCCACGCACGACGCCTCGCCCCTCACGCACTGCTCAATCTCAGCGATCAACCGGTTGCGACCGCACAAGCTGACTACCTGTCGCCACATTTGCATGACGCCTTCCCGCCTCTAAGCGATTGCCTGCAGCTGTTGCTCAGTGAGTCCAGCGCCGTCCCGAAAGACGAGCGTCTGGTGAACTGGCAAGTCACCCTGGGTCTGGAAAACGTCGAGCAGATTTACCTGAACAACGCAGGCGCACAGATTCGTCGGGCGCAGCGTTTTGTCTATCCGGGCATGACCGTCACCGCCTACGACGGCAGCGACAGCCAGACTCGCAGCCTGGGCCGGGACAACTTCGGCCAGCAAGGCGGCGCGGAAGTGATCAGTAATTGCGGGCTTGTGGGCGCCGCAAGCAAAGTCGCCGATCAGGCTCTGCAATTGATCATGGCCCCCAACACACCGAACGGCCCTCGCGATCTACTGTTGACGCCGGACCAGATGATCCTGCAAATCCATGAGTCCATCGGCCACCCGCTGGAGCTGGATCGTATTTTGGGTGACGAGCGCAACTACGCGGGGACCAGCTTCGTCAAAGCCAGCGACTTCGGCCATCTGCAATACGGCTCCGAATTGCTCAACGTAACCTTCGACCCGGACATCCCCGAGCAGTTGGCGAGCTACAGCCATGACGATGACGGCACACCCGCCAGCAAACAGTTTCTGATTCGCAAAGGTGTACTGGAAAGACCGTTGGGCGGCGCGCTGTCGCAATACCGAGCCGACTTGCCAGGTGTCGCCAACAGCCGCGCGTGCAACTGGAATCGTCCGCCGATTGATCGCATGGCCAACCTCAACATCGAGCCTGGGGATAATTCCCTCGACCAGTTGATCGGCAACATTGAACACGGCGTGCTGATGTCCACCAACCGTTCGTGGTCCATCGACGACGCGCGCAACAAATTTCAGTTCGGCTGCGAGTGGGGCCAGTTGATCGAGAACGGCGAACTCAAAGGCGTGGTGAAGAACCCGAATTACCGGGCGATTTCCGCGCAGTTCTGGAAAAACCTCAGCGCCGTGGGCGACGCCAGCACCTTCAAAGTTTTGGGCACACCTAACTGCGGCAAAGGCGAACCCAATCAAGTGGTACGCGTCGGCCATGCCTCGCCCGCCTGCGTATTCAAGCAAGTCGACGTATTCGGAGGGGATGCCTGATGTCGCATCAACAGCAGTTTCAGGCACTGATCCGCGCGCTCAATGGTGCGATCGCCGCTCAAGAGCGTTTCACCCTCGCCTACAACGCGGAAGAGTCGGATTTCATTCGCTTCAATCACGCCAAGGTGCGTCAGGTCGGCCACGTGCAGCAGGCCAGCGTGACCCTCAAACTGATCGACGACGAGCGCCACGCCGACTTGCAACTGACCCTCAGCGGCGATGGCGAGCTGGATCGTCAGCGTTTGAGCGAAGCACTGCAGCAATTACGCGAAACCGTGGCGCTGTTACCGAAAGATCCTTACCTGAAACCCAACACCGAGGCCTGGCAGAACACAAATGTTCAAGACTTGCCGTTGCCGGACAGCGAACATGTGGTCGGTCAAATTGCTGAGCTTGGTGAAGGTCTTGATCTGGTCGGCTTCTATGCCGCCGGGCCTCTATACCGCGGTTTCGCCAGTTCGTGGGGCGCGTTTGGCTGGCATGAAGCCAACAGCTTCAATTTCGACTGGAGTCTGTTTCACGAGAACGGTCAGGCAGTCAAAGCCAACTATGCCGGGCACAACTGGAGCGACGAAGGCTTCGCGCGCCGGTTCGAGCTGGCTCGCCAACAGTTGGAGTTTCTCGGCAAGCCGCTGAAAACCCTGGCACCGGGTGAATACCGTGCGTATCTGGCACCGGCCGCCATGGATGAAATCATGGGCATGCTCTGCTGGGGTGGTTTCTCGGCGCAGTCGCTGGCGAACAAGACCAGTCCATTGCAACGGCTGTACAGCGGCGATGCCCAGTTCAGCCCGCTGGTGAGCCTCGACGAGCAGGTCAGCGGTTCGCTGTCGCCAGCCTTTTCCGGTGAGGGTTATCCACGTCGGGATCTGGCGTTGATCGCGGGTGGCAAAGGCCGCGAGCAATTGGTGGGTTCTGCCAGCGCCGCCGAGTACGGTTTAACGGCCAATGGCGCGGAGCCTTGGGAAGCGCCGAACTCATTGAGCATGGCGGCGGGCAATCTGGAGCTGGAGCAGGTTCTGGAAAAGATCGGTACCGGCCTGTACATCGGCAATCTCTGGTACTTGAACTACTCCGACCAGCCTGCTGCGCGCCTGACCGGTATGACCCGCTTCGCGACGTTCTGGGTTGAAGACGGCAAGATCCAGGCCCCGGTCAGCACCATGCGTTTCGATGACAGCGCGTACAGCCTGCTGGGCAGCGCACTGGAAGATTTGACCAAAGAGCGGGAACTGATTCTGTCCACGAGTACCTATAGTGAGCGCCAGACAGCGTCCAGTCAGCTGCCGGGTGCATTAATCAGCAAGCTGACGTTGACGTTGTAAGGGCCTCTGAAAAAACACTGTGGAATGAGGCTTTTGTGACAGCGCGTTCTCCTGTGGGAGCAGAGCTTGCTCGCGATAAGGTCGCCGCAGATATCAGGTATATCGCATTCAACCTTATCGCGGGCAAGCCCGGCTCCCACAGGAATCAGTTCCACCTACAACTCCACAAGGACCCACATGCCGACCACCACACCGCTTCTGGATGAAAAAACCCTTCGCTGGCTGCCTTGGGTAGTCGCTATCGCGTTCTTCATGCAGAGCCTGGACGGCACGATTCTCAATACGGCGCTGCCTTCCATGGCGCGCTCGCTGGCGGAAGATCCGCTGCGTATGCAGTCGGTGGTCATCGCTTACATGCTGACCATCGCCCTGTTGATCCCCGCTTCCGGCTGGATCGCGGACCGGTTTGGCATCAAGCAGATTTTCTTCAGTGCGATCCTGCTGTTCAGTTTTGGCTCGCTGCTGTGCGCCGTTTCCAACTCACTGGGCATGCTGGTTGGCGCACGGATTGTTCAGGGTTTAGGCGGCGCATTGATGCTGCCCATCGGGCGCTTGATCGTGCTGCGCGCCTACCCGCGCTCGGAGCTGGTGCGGATCATGAGTTTCATCACCCTGCCCGGCCTGCTAGGTCCATTGATGGGCCCGAGCCTGGGTGGCTGGATGGTTGAATACCTGAGCTGGCACTGGATCTTCCTGATCAACATTCCGGTGGGGATCCTCGGCTGCTGGGCCGTGCACCACTTCATCCCGAACCTGCAAGGCGGCGGCCGTACAAAATTCGACGGCATAGGCTTCGCGCTGTTTGGCGCGTCGATGGTGTTGATCACGATAGCCCTGGAAGGCCTCGGTGAATTGCACTTGCCGCATCTACGCGTGGTGCTGTTGTTGTTCGCAGGCTTTGGTTGTCTGGCAGCCTATTGGCTGCGCGCCGGGCACGTTGAGTCGCCACTGTTCGCACCTTCACTGTTCCGCACCCGTACTTTCGCGGTAGGCATTCTCGGCAACCTGTTTGCCCGTCTCGGCAGCGGTGCCCTGCCCTTCCTCATGCCCTTGCTGCTCCAGGTGGCGCTGGGTTATTCACCGTCACAAGCGGGCATGAGCATGCTGCCTTTGGCGGCTGCAGCGATGTTCGCCAAGTCGGTGGCGCGCTGGCTGATCGAGCGGCTGGGTTATCGAATCATCCTCACGGGCAACACGCTGATGCTCGGTATTCTGCTGTCGAGTATTGCTCTGGTGGATGCGCAAACACCGTACTGGGTACTGCTGGTGCATCTGGGTCTGCTGGGCGCGGTGAACTCGTTACAGTTCACCGCGATGAACACTGTCACCCTAATCGATCTGGACGACGCCAGCGCCGCCAGCGGCAACAGCCTGCTGTCGGTAGTGGCGCAGTTGTCCCTGAGCTTCGGCGTGGCGTGTGCGGCAGCCTTGCTGGGCGGCTTTACCGAACAGGTGTCGACCGGCGAAGTGAGCAGCGTGCTGGGCGCCTTCCAGCTGACCTTCCTGACTGTGGGGGTGATGGCGATGCTGGCCGCGGGGATCTTCCTGCAGCTGCCGCCCAGAGACGCAAAGCCGGCGGCGACTTGAAATACACCCTCTGTAGGAGCTGCCGAAGGCTGCGAAAGATTGCTCCTGACACACCGAGATCGCAGCCTTCGGCAGCTCCTACAGATCCGGGGTGCTACACCACCCGGCGGGAGCGCGCCTGATGGCCCTGTGACCTGATACACTGCGCGACATTTTGTTTTGCAGGCCCATACCGTGACTAACACCGCTTTCAATACTTTGCCCCTGTCCGCCGCCATGTTGGCTAACCTGGAGTCCCTTGGTTATGCCGAGATGACGCCGATTCAGGCGCAAAGCCTGCCGGTGATTCTCAAAGGAATGGACCTCATCGCTCAGGCCAAAACCGGTAGCGGCAAGACCGCAGCCTTCGGTATCGGCCTGCTCAACCCGATCAACCCGCGCTACTTCGGCTGTCAGGCGCTGGTGTTGTGCCCGACCCGCGAACTGGCTGACCAGGTCGCCAAAGAAATCCGTCGTCTGGCCCGTTCGGAAGACAACATCAAGGTCCTGACCCTGTGTGGCGGCGTGTCGTTTGGCCCGCAGATCGGCTCGCTGGAGCACGGCGCGCACATCATCGTGGGTACCCCGGGCCGCATTCAGCAGCATTTGCGCAAAGGCTCGCTGGTGCTTGATGGCTTGAACACGCTGATCCTCGACGAAGCCGACCGCATGCTGGACATGGGCTTCTACGACGCCATCGCCGACATCATCGAGCAGACTCCGAAAAAGCGTCAGACACTGCTGTTCTCCGCTACTTACCCAGTGGGCATCAAACAGCTGTCGTCCAAGTTCATGCGCGACCCGCAGACCGTCAAGGTCGAAGCCCTGCACGCCGACAGCCAGATCGAACAGATTTTCTACGAGATTTCCCCGGAAGATCGCCTCGATGCAGTGGTAAAAGTCCTCGGGCATTTCCGTCCACAATCCTGCGTAGCGTTCTGCTTTACCAAACAGCAGTGCCAGGAAGTGGTCGATCACCTGACTGCCAAAGGCATTTCCGCCGTGGGTCTGCATGGTGATCTGGAACAGCGCGACCGTGATCAAGTGCTGGCAATGTTTGCCAACCGCAGTACTTCGGTGCTGGTTGCCACTGACGTTGCAGCGCGTGGTCTGGACATCGACGCACTGGACATGGTGATCAACGTCGAGTTGGCGCGTGATTCGGAGATGCACATTCACCGCGTCGGTCGTACCGGTCGTGCGGGTGAAAAAGGTATTGCGGTGAGCCTCGTTGCACCATCGGAAAGCCAACGCGCCCGCGCCATCGAAGAAATCCAGAAAGCGTCGTTGCGCTGGGAACAGCTCGACAGCCTGAAGAACGCTGGCGGCTCGCAACTGATCCCGACCATGAGCACGCTGTGCATCGGTTCGGGCCGTAAAGACAAGCTGCGTCCAGGCGACATTCTCGGCGCGCTGACGGGCGAAGCCGGTATTCCTGGCGCACAGGTGGGCAAGATCGCGATCTTCGATTTCCAGGCTTATGTAGCAGTTGAACGCGGCGTCGCCAAACAGGCGCTTGAGCGCTTGAACAACGGCAAGATCAAAGGCAAGTCGCTGCGCGTGCGGATTTTGTAAGGTAATTTTCCAGACCAAATAGATCCTATGTGGGAGCCGAGCTTGCTCGCGATAAGACTGAGCGCGGTTTGCTTTAGATCGCGTCCAGCCTTATCGCGAGCAAGCTCGGCTCCCACATAAACATCCACACCCCGAGGAAATCGCTTTGCCCGTTACTGACGTTGTGATCATTGGCGCTGGCGCCGCAGGTTTGATGTGCGCGCTGACTGCCGCTGGCCGTGGCCGCAAAGTGATGCTGATCGATCACGCCAACAAGCCCGGCAAGAAGATCCTCATGTCCGGTGGCGGGCGTTGCAATTTCACCAATATGTACACCGAGTCGAGTAACTTCCTCTCGCAGAATCCGCACTTCTGCAAGTCAGCGCTGGCGCGTTACACCCAGTGGGATTTCATCGGCCTGGTGGGCAAACACGGCGTGCCGTACCACGAGAAAAAGCTCGGGCAGTTGTTCTGCGATAACAAGTCCAGCGACATCCTCGAAATGCTACTCGACGAATGCAGGCAGGCCGGTGCCAGCCTGCACATGGACACTTCCGTGCAGCAGATCGAAAAAACCGAAAGCGGATACAGCTTGACCACAACGCTGGGCAGCATCAGCTGTGAATCGCTGGTGATCGCTACCGGTGGTTTATCGATCCCGACCCTGGGCGCGACCGGTTTTGGTTATCAGGTCGGCAAACAGTTCGGTCATACCTTGCTGCCAACCCGCGCCGGGCTGGTGCCGTTTACGATCACCGATCAGCTCAAAGAGTTGTGCACCGAGCTGTCCGGTACGTCGGTGGACTGTCTGGTCAGCTGCAACGACACAAGCTTTCGCGAGAACATCCTGTTCACCCACCGCGGCCTCAGTGGCCCGGCGATTTTGCAGATTTCTTCGTTCTGGCATCCCGGCGACGCGGTGGAAATCAACCTGCTGCCTGACCACGACGCTGCTGGCTGGCTGGCAGAGCAACAGGCCGAACGGCCCAATAGCGAATTGAAAACCCTGCTGGGGGAAATCTTCACCAAGAAGATGGCCAACCTGATTGCCGAGCAGTGGTTCGTGTCCAAGCCTATGAAACAGTACACCCACGCCGAACTGGCCGACATCGCTACAAAGCTGGCCTCGTGGCAGGTCGTACCGGCAGGTACGGAAGGCTATCGCACGGCGGAAGTGACGCTGGGTGGTATCGATACGCGGGAGGTTTCGTCAAAGACGATGGAATCCCTGAAGTCACCGGGGCTGTATTTTATCGGTGAAGTACTGGACGTCAGCGGTCATCTGGGCGGCTTCAACTTCCAGTGGGCCTGGGCGTCAGGGTATGCGGCTGCGCAGTTTGTTTAAAAACCGGAATGCGGTTTAACCCTTGTGGGAGCAGAGCTTGCTCGCGATAAGGGCACCGCAGTTCTAAAGTGAACCGCGTCCGGCCTTATCGCGAGCAAGCTCTGCTCCCACAGTCCTGCATCAGCTCTGTCACCGAATAAATCTCGCCAACCGGATGTACAGATGCGGCTCAGGCCTGTACATATCCACTTCAGCATTGATCAATCGTGAAACAGCTCCTTTATGGCATCGAAATCTCTTCGTCATACCTTCCGCCGTCTGTGGGCGCTGGATAAGTTCAGTTATAGCGTTCGTGTCTTCATTGCGCTGACCGGCAGCATGGCGCTGTGCTGGTACCAGAATGAGATGGGCTTGCTGATTCCGCTGTTCCTGGGAATTATCGCCTGCGCCCTGGCCGAGACCGATGACAGCTGGCAAGGCCGCCTCAATGCACTCGCGGTGACGCTGGTGTGTTTCAGCGTCGCCGCCATGGCCGTGGAGTTGCTGTTTCCGTATCCGTGGATCTTTGCCATATCACTGGCGATTGCCAGTTTTGCGCTGACCATGCTCGGCGCGCTGGGCGAGCGCTATAGCGCGATTGCCTACGGCACTTTGATTCTCTCCGTTTACACCATGATCGGCGTCGATCAGCGAGGCGGCGAAGTACTGGACTTCTGGCACGAACCGATGCTGCTGGTCGCGGGCGCGGCGTGGTACGGCTTGCTGTCAGTGTTGTGGCAAATGCTGTTTTCCAACCAGCCAGTGCAACAGGCACTGGCGCGCCTGTTTCGCGAGCTGGGTCAGTACCTGAAGTTGAAATCGAGCCTGTTCGAGCCGATTCGCCAACTGGACGTCGAAGCACGTCGTCTGGAGTTAGCCCAGCAAAATGGCCGGGTCGTCGCGGCGTTGAACGCCACCAAGGAAATCATTCTGCACAGGGTCGGCAACGGTCGGCCCGGCTCGAAAGTCAGCCGCTACCTGAAGCTGTACTTCATCGCGCAGGACATCCACGAGCGCGCCAGTTCATCGCACTACCCCTACAACTCACTGGCCGAAGCGTTCTTCCACAGCGACGTGCTGTTCCGTTGTCAGCGCCTGCTGCGCCAGCAAGGTTCGGCCTGTCAGGCATTGTCCGAGTCGATCCAGCTGCGCCAGCCGTTCGTTTACAACGACAGCTTTGCCTATGCCATGGAAGACCTGCGCGCCTCGCTGGAGCACCTGCGCATCCAGAGCAACCCGGCGTGGCGCGGCCTGCTGCGCTCCCTGCGCGCATTGGCCAATAACCTGGAAACCCTGGACCGGCTGCTCAGCGATGCCAGCAACCCGGACGCCGTGGCCGACGCGACTGACAGCTCATTACTGGACCGCTCGCCGCGCACCCTCAAGGACGCCTGGGCGCGCCTGCGCCTGCAAATGACCCCGACCTCGTTGCTGTTTCGCCACGCCTTGCGCCTGCCGCTGGCGCTGGTGGTCGGCTATGCGATGGTGCACTTGATTCACCCGTCCCAGGGTTACTGGATCATCCTCACCACGGTATTCGTTTGCCAGCCCAGTTACGGCGCAACGCGTCGCAAGCTGGGCCAGCGGATCATTGGCACAGCCATCGGCCTGACTATCGGCTGGGCTCTGTTTGATCTGGTCACCAGCCCGATCCTGCAATCGATGTGTGCGGTGCTGGCCGGTGTGGTGTTCTTCGTCAATCGCACCACCCGCTACACACTCTCGACTGCCGCCATCACCATCATGGTGTTGTTCTGCTTCAATCAGGTCGGCGACGGGTACGGCCTGTTCCTGCCACGTCTGTTCGATACCCTGCTGGGCAGCCTGATTGCAGGGCTTGCAGTGTTCCTGTTCCTGCCGGACTGGCAAGGACGACGTTTGAACAAGGTGCTGGCCAATACTCTCACCTGCAACAGCATTTACTTGCGCCAGATCATGCAGCAATACGCCAAGGGCAAGAGCGACGACCTGGCTTATCGCCTGGCGCGGCGCAACGCTCACAACGCCGATGCGGCGCTATCCACCACGCTGGCCAACATGCTGATGGAGCCTGGCCATTTCCGTAAGGAAGCGGACGTTGGTTTCCGCTTTCTGGTGCTGTCGCACACCTTGCTCAGTTATCTGTCAGGCCTGGGCGCGCACCGCGAAACGCAGCTACCGGCAGAGGTCCACGAGCAGTTGATTAATGGCGCGGGCACGACGCTGGCGGCCAGCATTGATGAAATCGCCCAGGGCCTTGCCGAGAAACAGCCGGTGGCGATCCACAGCGACGCTGAAGAGGCGCTGGCCACTGAGCTTGAGCAAATGCCCGATGAACTGGATGAAAGTCAGCGTCTGGTGCAAACCCAACTGGCATTGATCTGCCGACAACTGGGGCCGCTGCGAACCTTGGCGGCGCACTTGATCAAGGCGCCGGAGCCTGTTGCTACAGACCGTGTCGCTTGAAGATTGCCGCGTAACTGCCGTCAGCTTTCATGGCGGCAATTTCCCGATTGAAATCTTCAACAATCCCCTGATGCTCCGGATTCTTGAGGCTGACCAGAATATGCAGGCTGTTTTCGCTCAATGATTTAGACAGGAACTCAAGCTTGTCGCGAACGTTCTTGGGCTCCGCCGCCAAGTAAAAGCGGGCGACGAATTCATCCTCTACCGCCAGATCCACCCGCCCCGCCGCGACCATGCGCAGCGCCATGGAGAAATTGCTCACAGGCACTTTCTCCAGCAGTTTGTCATTATCAAATTCAGTGGAATAGCTGTACCCACGCACGACCGCAATCGGCCGCTCGTAGAGCTGACTCAAATCCTGAAACTGAACGCTGGACCGGCTGCGCTTGAGGAAACGCACGCGGTTGAGCAGATACTCTTCGGAAAATTGACCGATATGCGTACGTTCATCGCTGAACCACGCGTTGATCAGCACATCGTAACGACCTTCTTCGACCCCGAGCAGCGCTCGCGCCCAAGGTACCTGCGCATAGTCGGTGCTGTACCCGGCACGTTGCAGTGCAGTACTGACCAGATCAGTGGCCAGACCGTTGTTGAGTAATGAAGCTTCTGTAAACGGGGGCCAGGAATCGGCCACCAATCGCAATTTTTCCTCCGCATTGGCCTGAGCCGTCAGCAGAAATCCCAGTAAAGCTATGGCTCTAAGCACACACGACATGCTTTTTTCCCTGAGACGAGCATTGCCCGGATGATGACAGACGAGACCCCGAGTACCCGGTATCCATGCTGGCATGTAGCCTCATTGAAGCTGCATATAACCCTTTTCACAACTCACACATAGATGACATTACGTGCGGTGCTTCGCAAAAACCTCAAAGGGTTATCGGCCAGCTTCACGAAACATTCATAGGGCCTTCTTTGCAGGCGCTTATGGGGTATATGACCGGATGAGGTAGTATTCGCTCAACGTTTCTTCACCGAGTCAGCGAAATGCCAATCAACTGGATCTGCAAACACCACACCGACCTGAGCAAGGAGCAGCTTTACGCCATCCTGCAGTTGCGCGCCGAGGTGTTCGTGGTTGAGCAGAAGTGCGTTTATCTGGATATCGACGGCCAGGATCTGATCGGTGATACATGCCACCTGATGGCGTGGCAGGAAGACAAACTGGTCGCTTATCTGCGCTTGCTTGACCCGATCCAGCAAGGCGGCGACGTGACTATCGGCCGTGTAGTGACTGCGCCCTCGATCCGCAGCCGCGGCATCGGCCACGAGCTTATGGAGCAGGCGCTGGAGAACGCGGAGAAAACCTGGCCCGATCAGCCGATCTATCTGTCAGCCCAGGCGCATCTGCAGCGGTATTACGCCCGGTACGGCTTCGAGCCGGTCGGCGAGGTGTATCTGGAAGACGAAATCCCCCACATCGGCATGCGCCGCGACCTGGAGTAGCGATCAGGTACGGCGGACTCAGGGGTAACCCAGCACTGCTTTGATCTGTGCCAGGTTGCCCGCGATCCAGCTTTTATCTATCGCGCCCCAGCTACGAATGCGGTATTGCCCGGCATGATTACGGGCGCCATCAAGCTGCTCGAACTCACATTCGATATCGAGATCCGCCAGCGCGGCGATCGTGTCCTGCGCCGTACGGCGGGGCATGCCGGTAACCTCGACCAATGCCGGGACGTTGCTGGCCAGTTCGCTGTCAATCAGATACGCCACGTAAAGCCGACGGTAGAAACTGGATTTGGTTTTGCTGACTTCCATTGAAGTGAGGGCCTATTATCTTGACGGTGAGGGCATGGCTGGTGATTGACCTGTGGGAGCGAATTTATTCGCGAAGGGGGCATACCTCAAAGAGATTCAGCGACTGAAACACCGCCTTCGCGAATGAATTCGCTCCCACCGGAATGTCATTAATCCTTGGTGCTACTGCATATTCCGCCAGGTCAGGTAAATCCGCAGATCAAACTCCAACTGGTGATACCCCGGCTGCATGTGCTCGCACAGCTGGTAAAACGCCTTGTTGTGATCGGATTCCTTGAAATGCGCCAGTTCGTGCACCACGATCATTTTCAGGAACTCCGGCGGTGCTTCCTTGAACAACGAGGCGACGCGAATTTCTTTCTTGGCCTTGAGCTTGCCGCCCTGCACACGGGAGATCGTGGTGTGCAGCCCCAATGCGCGATGAGTCAGATCGAGCCGATTATCAAACAGCACTTTGTCGATGTTCGGCGCATTTCGCAGGTATTCCTGCTTGAGCCCCAACGCATAGGCATACAGCGCTTTATCGCTCTGGACCTCGTGACGACCGGGGTAACGTTGCTGTAAATATTCACCCAGCTTGTTGCGGGCGATCAACTGCCGCACCTGATCCTGAAGCGCGGGAGGATAGGCCTGAAGGTATTTGAGAGGAGCCATCGCCGATGCAGTCATGAGCCGTAACGCTGATTCGAAAGGCGCCAGTGTACATAAATCAATGCTGTTTCAGGCTCTCCCAGTCGAATACCTTCGGGAAGCGCAGCGCGTCGTCGGCCAGCATGGGCCGTCCGACCAGATAACCCTGAATCAGCTGGCAACCGTTGTCAGCCAGCCACTGGTATTGCTCGAGGGTCTCGACCCCTTCAGCGATCACCAGCACGTTGAGGTTGCGACACAGGTCAATAATGCTACGCGCTACAGCGGTATCGCGCGGCGTTGTGAGCATGCCCGCGATGAAGTGCCGATCGATCTTGAGCGTATCGATATCCAGGTTGCGCAGATGCGTCAGCGAACATTCGCCAACACCAAAATCGTCAAGCGCGACACTCACGCCGATGTCATGCAAATGGCGTATCTGATTACGGCTGTGGGACAAATTGTGTACGAGTGACGCTTCGGTGAGCTCAACCTCCAACTGGCCCGGCTTCAGATCGTAGCGCTGCATGGCGCGGCGCAACTCAGAGGCAAGATTAGGCATGCAGAACTGGGTTGGACTGATGCTGATGCTCAGCACCAGCCCTGCATCAAAAACATCATTGCAGCGGCTACGATGTTCGGCGCCTTGCTCGAAGATCCAGCCACCCAGCTTGTTAATCAAGCGGGTCTCTTCCAGCAGCGGAATAAACACGCCCGGCGGCACATCTCCGGCGCTCGGGTGCTGCCAACGCAATAAGGCCTCGAAACCGCGCAACTTGCCATCCGCGATGGACACCTGCGGCTGATAGACCATGGAGAAATCATGACCATCGATGGCGCTGCGCACACTGTCTTCGAGCATCAACCTCGAACGCGCCCGGCCGTTCATTTCCTGGTCGTAAAACCGATACTGCTGGCGACCGGCCCGCTTGGCCTCGTACATGGCAATATCCGCCGCACGCAGCAAGCCGTCCAGGTTGGAACCGCAATCGGGATAGGTGGCAATGCCGATACTGGCACCCAGCGTGACATCCAGGCCGTCGACCTGCCTGCGCACTGATACCCGCTCAATCAGCTTTTCCGCCACCTTGGCAGCCTGCTCGGGAAAGTCCAGACCATCGATGACAACGGTGAACTCATCGCCCCCCATGCGCGCCAGCACGTCATAAGGCCGCATGCAATCCTTGAGCTGCTGGGAAACCCAAAGCAGCACTTGATCGCCAGCGTCATGCCCCAGGGAATCGTTGACGCGCTTGAAGCCGTCCAGATCGAGGTACAGCAACACCAGGAATCCCCCGGCTTGCTCGTTGCGTAACAACAAGCCTTCTACCGCCTGGTAAAAACCCCGTCTGTTGAGCAAGCCAGTCAATGCATCGGTAACGGCCTGCTGCTCGAGCTGCTGATAAAGATCGCGGACCACCGACATGTCCAGAATGCTGAATACCATGGCCTTCTGCTCTACGGGCAAAGGCGCGCACGACAATGCCACTGGCAGTTTGCAGCCTTCATGGGTACGCAGGACGGCATCGTGCAGACGGTAGATTTCAGCGTTGCGGTAGTGACGATAGAACCCTGACTGCGCCCAATCAGAGACCTGCGGCTCGATCAGGTAATCAATCACGCTGGTACCTCTCAATTGCTCGGCATTGGCACCGAGCAACCGACAGATAGCCGGGTTAGCGAAATTGATGAGCCCGGCCTCGCTGACGACCAGAATTCCCTCGTCGATGTTATCCAGCACAGATGCGTTGAATGCCCGGGCGGCTTCCAGCTCTCGGGAGATTCGTTGCAGGGCGCGCTGATTTTGCTGCTGCTCAAGAAGAGCCTGGACTTTTGGCCTGAGTACGTTGGGATCGAAGGGTTTGAACAGGTAGTCGATGGCGCCGCTGGCGTAACCACGATGTACGGCGTCCTGAGACTGCTCGTTGGCAGTCAGGAAAATGATGGGGGTCAGCCGCGTTCGCTGGCTGCCGCGCATCAGGCGTGCGACCTCAAAACCGTCCATGCCCGGCATCTGCACATCAAGCAGCACCAGGTCGACCTCGCGCTCCAAGAGCACAGTCAACGCTTCGATTCCGGAACTCGCAGTCACGATGCACCAGTCCTGCCTCTGCAGAACAGCGCGCATGGTCACCAGATTCTCTGGGTAGTCATCAACAACCAACAAAACAGAACAGCCATCACCCGGCTTGGTTTGCGCGCATTCCATGCAGTTTCTCTTATGTAGCACGACATCCAGGGACCGTCGCGTCGATTTCCAATCAAGATAACTCTAGTCGGGTATGAGGGAAACTGAAGGTGGCTTTGTGACAGCCTTCGCTAAAGTTCATATCCACCCGACTAACGGTCATTTCCTACAGGCCAATCAGTACATGCCCTACAGCCAATGTGACAGCACTTTGACGTCACCAGTTCGACAATTAATCGTTAACAGAACGTTATTGAGAACGTATAACAACAACCCGCAAAGGCTTGACATAGACGCCTCTTACTGGCAATGCGACATATTGGAAAACATCACATGGTAGACATGGCTTCGTGGAATCTGAGCATTCCTGTGGGTTCGCCCCCCAAAACCATCGAGACGTCCCAACTGAAGAAGGGCTATGACGGCAAGTACTTCCGGTCTGAGTCGGGTTACATCTTTTTCTGGTCACCCGTCACTGGTTCGAAAACCGCCAACGCCAAATACCCGCGCAGCGAACTTCGAGAGACCTGGGCCGACGGTACGTTACATAACTGGATGTACCCGCAGGCCGACAACTTTCTCGACGCGACACTGGAAGTGAATCAAGTGCCCTCTTCCGGCAAGATCGTGATTGGCCAGATACATGCCTACGGAAGTACCGAGCCGATGCTCAAAGTTGAGTATCAGTACAAAGAAGACAGCAAATCCGGAAACATCGTCGCCAAAGTACGCAACCGTTATGACGATGATAAAAGCCGTGTCATACCGATAGCACAAGGTGTGCCGCTGAACGAGAGGTTCAATTACAAGATCCACCTCAGCCCGGGTGGCGACCTGAGTGTCAGCGCCAGAGGGAAGAACTGGAGCAGCCCAATCAGCGCCACCTGGCGAGACAAGCCGCTGTACTTCAAAGCGGGGGTTTACGTGCAAGACAACAAGGGTTATAGCAGCGAAGGCGGCAAAGCCACCTTCTATAAGCTGGACATCGATCACAACAAGATTTAGTGCTGCATCCCTGTTGCGCCAAAAGTCTGCAGGAGTTCACGAGTAACGCGAGGCAACGACAGCGTTCTGCCTGATACACCGCCATCGCGGCTTCGCATTGCTCGTGCGCTCCTACAGAATCATTTCAATTCAATGGCTCGCCGCCTTGAACTCTTTCTCGGCCAATTCAAAACGCGATTGCATGCCAGCCGAAGGCCCTTTGCCAATCAGGCTGAACACAACGATGGCGATGCTGGCGAACAGGAAGCCCGGGATGATTTCGTACAGCCCCCAGATTCCCAGCTGCTTCCAGACGATCACAGTAATAGCGCCGACCAACACACCCGCCAGCGCTCCGTTGCGAGTCATGCCTTTCCAGAGCACTGAAATCAACACCACAGGACCAAACGCCGCGCCGAAGCCAGCCCAGGCATAGCTCACCAGCCCGAGTACACGGTTGTTCGGATCGGCAGCCAGCAAGATGGAGATGATCGCGATCAGCAGCACCATCGCACGCCCGACCCAGACCAGCTCTTTTTGCGAAGCGCTTTTACGCAGAAAGGCTTTATAGAAATCTTCGGTCAACGCACTGGAGCACACCAGCAGTTGGCAGCTCAGCGTGCTCATCACCGCAGCCAGAATCGCCGAGAGCAATACGCCAGTCACCCAAGGGTTGAACAGCAGCTTGGCCAGCTCAATGAATACCCGCTCAGGGTTTTCGGTAACTGGCCCGGCGACATCGGGATTCGCCGAGAAATAGGCAATCCCGAAGAAGCCCGCCGCCACGGTCCCCCCCAGACAAAGGATCATCCAGGTCATGGAAATGCGCCGTGCGCTGGCAATCGACTTCACCGAGTCTGCCGCCATGAAGCGCGCCAGAATGTGTGGCTGACCGAAGTAACCCAAGCCCCAGCCCATCAGGGAAATGATGCCGATGATGCTGGTGTTGCGGAACATGTCGAAGTTGGCTGGATCCTTGGCCTCGATGGCAAGGAATGTCGCGTCAACGCCACCGGTCGCAAGCAGCACGATGATCGGCGTCAGGATCAAAGCAAAAATCATCAGTGTTGCCTGCACCGTATCGGTCCAGCTCACTGCGAGAAACCCACCTACAAACGTATAAGCGATGGTTGCTGCAGCACCGGCCCACAGTGCGGTTTCGTAAGACATACCGAAGGTGCTTTCAAACAGGCGTGCACCGGCAACAATGCCCGAGGCGCAATAAATAGTGAAGAACACCAGAATGACCACGGCGGATATCACCCGCAGCAAGCCGCTTTTATCTTCGAAACGACTGGTGAAATAGTCCGGCAGTGTCAGGGCATCACCGTTGTGCTCGGTCTGTACACGCAGACGACCGGCGACAAACAGCCAGTTCAGATAAGCACCAATAATCAGACCGACCGCGATCCAGCTTTCAGACAGGCCCGACATATAAATGGCACCGGGCAAGCCCATCAATAGCCAGCCGCTCATGTCCGAAGCGCCGGCCGACAACGCCGTAACGACGCTGCCCAGACTGCGACCGCCCAGAATATAATCCGACAGGTTGTTGGTTGAGCGATAAGCCATCAGGCCGATCAGCACCATTACTGCGATATAGATCACGAAGGTGATCAGGGTGGGATTGCTGACACTCATTGGTATTTCGCCTTGGCATTGTTTTTATTTAGCGAGGTCGACTTTGACCGGGAGATTAATAACCAAGGCGCAGAAAGAAAGCGGCAGATTTTCTGGCCCCACTCCCAGCCGAAGCCGGTCCCGCGAGAACAATTCTTGGTCGCACATGCGACATCGCGACGCATCCTATTCAACAACTCATCAGCGGTGCAACCCATTTACGGCCAAAAAGTTGCACCTCAACGTCATCGCTGCTCGTTTTTTTGCGAAGTTTGCCCCGTTCCAGAGCGTGAGTCTCCTTTCGTCCGAACATCGGCACTGCAGTTGTGCACCACAGAACATCGAACCAGGACCGGCTGGCAGGCCGCGAAAATATTCAGTAAAAAAAGGGTTGCACCCGGTTGCACCTCGACCTGCTCATGGCTAATCTTGTCCGACAACCAAGGCCACATTGCAGTGGCATGATGAGGACAGCACATGGCGACCACCACCCTGGGTGTCAAACTTGACGACCCGACCCGCGAGCGATTGAAAGTAGCCGCTCAGTCCATCGACCGGACTCCGCACTGGCTCATCAAACAGGCGATTTTCAATTACCTGGAAAAGCTCGAAGGTGGTGCAACCCTTTCCGAACTCAATGGCACGGCTGGCAAAGACGGCGATGACCACGGCGAATTGCCAGTGGACACGACGCACCAGTGCTTCCTCGAGTTCGCGGAAAGCATCCTCCCGCAATCAGTACTGCGCGCTGCAATTACTGCGGCCTATCGCCGACCGGAACCGGAAGTGGTGCCGATGCTCATCGAGCAGGCGCGCCTGCCTGTGCCAATGGCTGAAGCGACCAACAAACTGGCCGCGACCATCGCCGAAAAGCTGCGTAACCAGAAGAGCGCTGGCGGCCGTGCTGGCATCGTTCAGGGGCTGCTGCAGGAATTCTCCCTGTCGTCCCAGGAAGGCGTAGCCCTGATGTGCCTGGCCGAAGCGCTGCTGCGCATTCCGGACAAAGGCACCCGCGACGCATTGATCCGCGACAAGATCAGCACCGGCAACTGGCAGCCGCACTTGGGCAACAGCCCGTCGCTGTTCGTGAATGCTGCAACCTGGGGTCTGCTGCTGACCGGGAAACTGGTCTCGACCCATAACGAAGCCGGGCTGACATCGTCCCTGAGCCGGATCATCGGCAAAAGCGGCGAGCCCATGATCCGCAAAGGCGTGGACATGGCCATGCGCCTGATGGGCGAACAATTCGTCACCGGTGAAACCATCGGCGAAGCATTGGCCAACGCCAGCCGCTTCGAAGCCAAAGGCTTCCGCTACTCCTACGACATGCTCGGTGAAGCTGCACTCACCGAACATGACGCACAAAAATACCTGGCCTCGTACGAGCAGGCGATCCACTCCATCGGCAAAGCCTCCCACGGCCGTGGAATCTACGAAGGCCCGGGCATCTCCATCAAGCTCTCGGCATTGCACCCCCGCTACAGCCGCGCCCAGTACGAGCGCGTGATGGAAGAGCTGTATCCACGCCTGCTGTCGCTGACCCTGCTGGCCAAGCAATACGACATCGGCCTGAACATCGACGCCGAAGAAGCCGACCGTCTCGAGCTGTCGCTGGACCTGCTTGAACGCCTGTGCTTCGAGCCGCAACTGACCGGCTGGAACGGTATTGGCTTCGTGATCCAGGCTTACCAGAAGCGTTGCCCGTATGTGATCGACTATGTGATCGATCTGGCTCGACGCAGCCGCCACCGCCTGATGATTCGCCTGGTGAAAGGCGCTTACTGGGACAGCGAAATCAAGCGCGCCCAAGTTGAGGGGCTGGAAGGCTATCCGGTCTACACCCGCAAGGTGTACACCGACGTTTCCTACATTGCCTGTGCACGCAAACTGCTGTCGGTGCCGGAAGTCATCTATCCGCAATTCGCCACACACAACGCGCATACGCTGTCGGCCATTTACCATATCGCCGGTCAGAACTATTACCCCGGCCAGTACGAATTCCAGTGCCTGCACGGCATGGGCGAACCGCTTTACGAGCAAGTCGTGGGCAAGGTTGCCGATGGCAAGCTGAACCGACCGTGCCGCGTGTACGCCCCGGTGGGCACCCACGAAACATTGCTGGCTTATCTGGTGCGCCGCCTGCTGGAAAACGGTGCGAACACCTCCTTCGTCAACCGTATTGCCGATCAGTCCATCTCCATTCAGGAGCTGGTGGCTGACCCAGTGGCCAGCATCGAGCGCATGGCGACTCAGGAAGGCGGCTTCGGCCTGCCGCACCCGCGTATTCCATTGCCGCGTGATCTGTATGGTGCCGAGCGCGCCAACTCCAGCGGTATCGACCTGGCCAACGAACATCGTCTCGGCTCGTTGTCTTCAGCCTTGTTGGCCACCGCGCACAACGATTGGAAGGCCGCACCAATGCTCGGTTGCCCGGCCAGTGAAGGCGCTTTCACCCCGCTGCTTAACCCGTCTGACCTGCGTGACGTGGTCGGACAAGTGCAGGAAGCCAGCCTGGAAGATGTCGACAACGCCCTGCTCTGCGCCCTGAGTTCCGGCCCGATCTGGCAAGCCACTCCACCGGCTGAACGCGCTGCGATTCTGGAGCGTGCCGCCGACCTGATGGAAGCTGAAATCCAGCCTTTGATGGGCCTGCTGGCTCGCGAAGCAGGCAAAACTTTCGCCAACGCTATCGCTGAAGTCCGCGAAGCAGTGGACTTCCTGCGTTACTACGCTGTGCAGGCACGTAACGATTTCAGCAATGACGCTCATCGCCCACTGGGGCCGGTGGTGTGTATCAGCCCGTGGAACTTCCCGCTGGCAATTTTTAGCGGTCAGGTCGCTGCTGCGCTCGCTGCAGGTAACCCGGTACTGGCCAAACCAGCTGAACAAACGCCACTGGTTGCCGCTCAAGCCGTTCGTATTTTGCTCGAAGCCGGCATTCCGGAAGGCGTCCTGCAATTGCTGCCAGGACGCGGCGAAACTGTCGGCGCGCGTCTGGTCGGTGACGATCGGGTCAAAGGCGTCATGTTCACCGGCTCCACTGAAGTCGCTCGCCTGCTGCAACGCAACATTGCCGGTCGCCTTGACGCTCAAGGTCGCCCGATCCCGCTGATCGCGGAAACCGGTGGCCAGAACGCAATGATCGTCGATTCCTCGGCGCTCACAGAACAAGTGGTCATCGACGTCGTGTCCTCAGCTTTCGACAGCGCCGGTCAACGTTGCTCTGCCCTGCGCGTACTTTGCTTGCAGGAAGACTCCGCCGACCGCGTCATCGAAATGCTCAAGGGCGCCATGGCTGAATGCCGTCTCGGCAACCCGGAGCGTTTGTCTGTAGACATCGGCCCGGTGATCGATGCCGAAGCCAAGGCGGGCATTGATAAACACATTCAAGGCATGCGCGACAAAGGCCGCACGGTCTATCAGGTTGCAATCGCCGACAGCGACGAAATCAAGCGCGGTACTTATGTGATGCCGACGCTGATCGAACTCGAAAGCTTTGACGAGTTGCAGCGTGAAATCTTCGGCCCGGTGCTGCACGTGGTCCGTTACAAGCGCAAGGAACTGGACCAGTTGATCGGTCAGATCAACGCCTCCGGTTACGGCCTGACGCTCGGCGTGCATACCCGCATCGACGAGACCATCGCCAAGGTCATCGACAACGTTAACGCGGGCAACGTTTACGTTAACCGCAACATCGTCGGTGCTGTAGTAGGTGTGCAACCGTTCGGCGGCGAAGGTCTGTCGGGCACAGGGCCGAAAGCCGGTGGTCCGCTGTATCTGTATCGCCTGCTTTCGACCCGCCCGGTCGACGCCATCGAGCAATCGTTCGTGCGTGGCGATGCGTTGGCGGCACCCGACACCCGCATGCGCGATGCCTTGAGCCAGCCGTTGCAGGCTCTGAAAACCTGGGCAACCAGCAATCAGCAAGCCGAGCTGGATCAGCTCTGCAGCCAGTTCGCCGTGCAATCGCAAAGCGGCGTGACTCGCCTGCTGGCAGGCCCTACCGGCGAGCGCAACAGCTACAGCATCCTGCCGCGTGAACACGTGCTCTGCCTTGCTGAAGCGGAAAGCGACCTGCTTATTCAACTGGCTGCCGTTCTGGCCGTGGGTAGCAGCGCAGTCTGGCCGGACAACGCGTTGAGCAAACCACTGCGTGCCCGCCTGCCGAAAGAAGTACAGGCGCGCATCAAGCTGGTGGCCGACTGGACGAAAGACGAGGTGCTGATCGATGCCGTTCTGCACCACGGCGACTCGGATCAACTGCGCGCTGTTTGCGAGCAAGTGGCCCAGCGTCCGGGCGCCATCGTTGGCGTCAACGGGCTGTCCCATGGCGAAACCAACGTAGCACTGGAGCGCCTGGTGATTGAGCGCGCACTCAGCGTCAACACTGCCGCTGCGGGTGGTAATGCGAGCTTGATGACCATCGGTTGATGGTTGGCCGGGATTTAAAAAAGAGAGCTTCGGCTCTCTTTTTTATTGCCATGATTTTAAAATCTTGACAACTAAGCCACTTATTGATTCGCTATAAAAACAGATTTAAACCACCCCATATAATTGCACTATATACCTCACCCATACGGCTGCGATGCGACATTAAAAATTCATTGCACTCTCTAATACTCTGTGATTAAACGCCCCTATCGACTGATTAATTCATCTTTCGAAAACTATATAATTAACGCAATCAGAGATTAGAGAATGACAATCTTACACAATCAAAGAACTGAGTTTGATCCTGCCTTTGGTATCAATGGGAAACTTGATGTCCGCCCACCGGGCAACTTTCGTAATGACTTGTCGAACCTGGCCATGGATGCATCCGGCCTGCGTTTGATGATCTATGGGGCCTACGAACGCGAGACACCAAACTCGCCTATCCCGGGTGTTGCCTCCCTTTACCTCAACGGTAACTTCGACACCCGCTTCGGCGACAGGCAGGACGGCCTTACCATCGCACCACCGAATGTCCTCGCACAGAGCGCCAGCGGTTTCGCCAGGCTGAACAATGGATCATTCTTCATCACCGGTTCAGCGTCCCAACAACTTCCGCTCCTCCGATATGACCCTGAAGGGCGACTGATGTACGTCATGGATCTGGCCGAGGGTCCGCAATACTCCACTCCGCGACTACTGGGTATGGGTGAAGCCGTCTTATTGGCCAGCTCCGACCGTAACGGGGGTGTTATTTATTGCCGCAACTACGAAACAGACGAACCTTATTTCGGCATCGATGGCAAGGCAACTTTCCTGACGGGCAATAGTTATGTATCTACCTTGCACATGGTGCGCAGTGCTGATGACTCGTTTTATCTGGCCGGTGAAGTAGGCAATGACGGTTATATACTGCGCATGACCCGTACAGGCGAACTCGATCAAGGCTTTGCCGAGGGTGGTGTGTACAGGGTCAGGATGGTGGATGCCCGTTACAACTCTTGCCGCAGGGTGATTGACCTGCCTGATGGCAAAGTCCTTGCGTTGATTAACGACTCAGGCTCCGAGATCGGCGCGGCCAGCCACATGATTCGTTTGACCGCCGCCGGGCGAATCGACCCGACATTCAATCGCGGCGAACCCGTTCGCATCCCGGGCGAAGTTGGCGAAGACATGACACTGCACGCTGACGGCAGAATCCTAGTGGTTAATCGCGGCGTGATGACTGGCAACCTGCTAACCCGCTACCTGCCTGATGGCTTGCTGGACATCGAGTTCGGCAACGAAGGGACCGGATCAATCACGTTTACCAATGACCAGATCGGCTTCGTCAAAGGCGTGATGGTTCAGCCTGACGGCAAGATTCTCATTGGCGGAACATCCGGGTCGATCACAACGCTACTGAGGTTGCTGGCGTAAGACCTGACTGACCGCTACGGGCGCACCCAGGCCGGATGGCTAGCGGGTCCCACTGAATCTGTGGGAGCCGGGCTTGCCCGCGATAAGGCTGGAAGCGGTTTAGTTTAGATAGCGGTGCCCTTATCGCGGGCAAGCCCGGCTCCCACAGGGATGGTATTTCAATCAGATGTCTTGGATCCCACAGCAACCCGGTTACTTTCGCTAACGAAACGCCCTGTAAAATGGGCGTTTCCGACAGGCTTCTCCCTTTCTTCTGCGTGAAACTTCCTAGAGACTCCTGACCCCGTTGCGTGGGTGTTTTTGTCTCTTTAGGCTGCGTCGGTCACTGCTCATCAGTGATCGGGTTTAGCAGCCTGCCGTATCCACCGCGCAACAACACCGTTTATGGCGGCTTTGCGCGGGGCGCCTTCGGGCGCGCCGGTTTTGGTGGGTACCCGGTCTGCTAACCCGCGACAAAGCCGCCACCCTCATTCGTTTAGCGGCGTTTGAAAGGTGGCCCCAAAGAGGTACTCACCATGACAAAAGTAACGCCAGACACATCGCAAATCTCACTTGAACAATCCCTGCTCCACATCTCCGACCTGCTGCGTTGTGCAGCAGCGACCGCCTACGAATCCGGCGACAGCCTCAACGGCCCGAAGCGCGACCTGGCCTTCTCCGTCGTTCACCTGATCGGCATGGCCCGGACCGAAGTGGATCGCTCTTTGGCGGGAGTTGAAGCTCGATAAATTCCAGCCAGACAGGCCGTCTCGGCAACAAGTTGCCTCCTATCTGACGCGACGCTGTTTCACAGCAAACATTGGACCTGTAGGAGCTGCCGGAGGCTGCGATCGCGGTGTGTCAGGGAGAAATGCTTCGCAGCCTTCGGCAGCTCCTACAGAAGATGCATTTCAATCCATTAATTTGGTTTCTTTGATGAGAACGAACTTGTTCTCGATACGCTGGCATCGCCGATGAGCAGCGCACGCCCCAAACAGACTCGCGTGTTGCTTTCCCCAACCATCACCCAAATCAATCATCCTGTGCAGCCGAAATATGCGCGCCTAGACTCAGCCTATTTCAACAAAAAGGTACAGGGTCATGTCCGAGTTGCTGCTCAGTTCCCGCAATCTGGCGTTCGAGCTTTATGAAGTGCTGGATGCCGAAGCGCTGACCCAACGCAAACGGTTTGCCGAGCACAATCGGGAGACGTTCGATGCCGCGATTGGCACGGCGCGCACCGTCGCTGAGAAGTACTTCGCGCCCCACAACCGCAAAGCTGATGAAAACGAGCCACGCTATGAAAATGGCGAAGCGGTTCTGATTCCCGAGGTAAAACCTGCCGTTGATGCGTTTCTCGAGGCAGGTTTCCTGAATGCAACACGCAGTTTTGAAGACGGCGGCATGCAGTTGCCGACGCTGTTATCCCAAGCCTGTTTTGCACATTTTCAGGCCGCTAACGCAGGCTCTACGGCTTATCCGTTCCTGACCATGGGCGCGGCAAACTTGATTGAAAGCTTCGGCAGTGACGAGCAGAAACGACGCTTTCTGCAACCGATGATCGAAGGCCGTTTCTTCGGCACTATGGCGTTAACCGAACCCCACGCTGGCTCATCCCTTTCAGATATTCGCACCCGTGCGGAACCCCACGAAGATGGCAGCTATCGCCTGCGGGGCAACAAGATTTTTATCTCCGGCGGCGATCATCAATTGTCGGAAAACATCGTGCACATGGTGCTCGCCAAGCTGCCGGATGCACCTGCCGGTGTGAAAGGTATTTCGCTGTTTATCGTGCCCAAGTTCCTCGTCAACGATGACGGCAGCCTCGGCCCCCGCAACGATGTGATTCTGGCCGGGCTGTTCCACAAGATGGGCTGGCGCGGCACCACTTCAACAGCACTTAACTTCGGTGATAACGGTCAGTGCGTCGGCTATCTGGTGGGTCAACCTCATCAGGGCCTGAACTGCATGTTCCAGATGATGAACGAGGCGCGTATTGGCGTCGGTATGGGCGCTGTCATGCTCGGTTACGCGGGCTATCTATACTCGCTGGACTACGCTCGCGAGCGACCACAGGGTCGGCTGCCAGACAGCAAAAACCCGGAAAGCGCGCCAGTGCCCATCATCCAGCACGCCGACGTCAAACGCATGCTGCTGACCCAGAAAGCCTATGTCGAAGGCGCTTTCGATCTGGGGCTATACGCCGCTCGGCTATTTGACGACAGCACGACTGGGGAAACCGAAGAGGCTCGCCAGTGGGCTCAACAATTACTGGACTTGCTCACGCCTATCGTTAAAGCCTGGCCGTCGGAGTTCTGCCTGAAAGCCAACGAGCTGGCGATCCAGATTCTAGGAGGGCATGGCTACACCCGGGAGTATCCGGTAGAGCAGCATTACCGCGACAACCGCCTGAACCCGATCCACGAGGGCACCAACGGTATTCAGTCGCTGGACCTGCTGGGTCGCAAGCTGGCGCAGAATGGCGGCGCGGGCCTCAAGCAATTGCTGCGGCTGATTGCCGATACCAGTCAACGTGCCCAGACACATGAAGCGCTGACTGAACTACGCCAGCCACTGGAGCAACTGGTGGCACGCCTGCAAGCCGTGACCCTCGGTCTGCTGGGCGATCTGGCGTTGGGGAAAGTGAACACGACCCTGGCCAATTCGGCGCTATACCTCAAGGTTTTCGGGCATACCGTGATTGGCTGGCGCTGGCTGGAGCAGGCGATACACGCACAACAGGGCCTGGCGACGGGCAACCCGGCAGACAGGGATTTTTACCAAGGGAAACTTCAGGCTGCGCGTTACTTCCTGACCTGGGAAATCCCCGGTTGTCATCACGAGCTGGCGATCCTGGAAGCGCGTGACGGGACATGCCTGAACATGCACGAAGCCTGGTTTTAGGGGGACACCGCGTAAATCTGCGGGAGGCGGGTTCACTCCCGGGGGCGTACCGATGATGCCGTATGCCTCAAGTTAAATGCTTTTCTGTAGGAGCTGCCGAAGGCTGTGAAGCATTTATTCTGACGCACCGCGATCGCAGCCTCCGGCAGCTCCTACAGGGTCCGATGTTTGCTTCGCGACCCCGCGGTACCAAGGACACGTGGCAGCCCTCCTACAGTTCAAGCCATCTATTGAACATCCTGTTCAGCCAATCAACAGCAATGCTTTGACAGCCAACCAATTCAACAGGTTAGAATCCGTTGGCACGGTGACTGCATGGTGATTCATCTGCCCTTTCTTTTTTTGATCACTTTTCTGCCTGGAGTAATGCCCTTGGATGCCACGACCATCAACAGCCTGTTCTTGATCGGCGCGTTGCTGGTGGGTGCAAGCATTCTGGTCAGCTCGCTTTCTTCGCGCCTGGGCATCCCGATTCTGGTCATCATCCTTGCGGTCGGCATGGTCGCGGGCGTAGACGGCGGCGGGATTATTTTTGATAACTACGCCACCGCTTATCTGGTAGGCAACCTCGCGCTGGCGGTTATTCTGCTCGACGGCGGCCTTCGCACACGTGTTTCCAGTTTCCGCGTCGCGTTATGGCCAGCGCTGTCTCTGGCGACGGTTGGGGTCCTGATTACTACGGCTCTGACAGGCATGGTCGCGGCCTGGCTGTTCAATTTGAACATGATCCAGGGCTTGCTGATCGGCGCCATTGTCGGCTCCACGGACGCTGCCGCGGTGTTCTCGCTGCTGGGCGGCAAAGGACTGAACGAACGGGTCACCGCGAGCCTGGAAATCGAATCCGGCAGTAACGACCCGATGGCGGTGTTCCTCACGGTGACGCTGATCGGCATGCTTGCCAACGGCCAAACCAGCCTGGAATGGAGTCTGTTGACCCACCTGATTCGCGAATTCGGCATCGGCGGCGTCATCGGTCTGGGCGGCGGCTGGGTCATGTTGCAGTTGGTCAACCGTATAAATCTGGCTGCTGGCCTGTATCCAATTCTGGTGATCGCCGGTGGATTGGCGGTCTTTGCCCTGACCAACGCCGTCCACGGCAGCGGTTTTCTGGCGGTTTACCTGTGCGGGCTGGTGATGGGCAACCGTCCGATCCGCAGCCGCCACGGTATTTTGCACATGCTTGACGGCATGGCATGGCTGGCGCAGATCGGTATGTTTCTGGTGCTGGGTCTGCTGGTCACGCCGCACGACCTGCTGCCGATCGCAATCCCGGCATTGGGTCTGGCGCTGTGGATGATCCTCGTCGCACGACCTCTCTCGGTACTGGTCGGGTTGTTGCCGTTCAAGGCGTTCCATGGCCGTGAAAAAGCCTTTATTGCGTGGGTCGGCTTGCGTGGCGCAGTACCGATCATTCTGGCGGTGTTCCCGCTGATGGCTAACCTGCCCAATGCGCAGCTGTACTTCAACCTGGCGTTCTTTATCGTACTGGTCTCGCTGCTCGTGCAGGGCACCAGCCTGCCGTGGATGGCCAAACTGCTCAAAGTTACGGTGCCGCCTGAGCCTGCGCCGATCTCCCGAGCGCCACTGGAAGTTCATGTCACCAGTGAATGGGAGCTGTTCGTCTACCGCCTCGGCGCTGAAAAATGGTGTATCGGCGCCGCCTTGCGCGAGCTGAAAATGCCTGAAGGCACACGTATCGCAGCCTTGTTCCGCGGCCAGCAACTGCTCCACCCGTCGGGTAGCACAACCCTGGAAGTGGGTGATTTGCTGTGCGTCATCGGCCACGAACATGACCTTCCAGCCTTGGGCAAGCTTTTCAGCCAGGCTCCTCAGCGCGGTCTCGACCTGCGTTTCTTTGGCGACTTTGTGCTGGAGGGCGACGCCCAGCTCAGCGCTGTAGCGGCTTTGTATGGCTTGAAGCTGGATGGCCAGGACGGCAACATGCCGCTGAGCCAGTTCATCGTGCAGAAGAATCGTGGCGAGCCGGTTGTCGGTGACCAGATCGAATGGAATGGAACTATTTGGACAGTTGCGGTGATGGAGGGGAACAAGATCCTCAAAGTCGGCGTCAGATTCCCGGAAGGAAGCAACCCGGGCCCTGGGTTGTTCCTCTAAACTGCCCTTCTATTCGATCAGCTCGACCGGTGTCTATGTTGCCCCTGCGTACTTTTTTTGCTGCCATTGTGCTCGGCCTTTGCCTGTCTTCTTTCCCGGTGCTCGCCGCCGACCCGCCTACACGCGAGGCGGTACAGCAGAGTCTGGACAAGATCGCCGAGCGCAAACTGCCGGACGCTGACCAAAAAGCCCTGCAGCAAGTGCTGGAACAGACCCTTGGCTTTATCGACAGCAAGCGGGACTACGATCAAAAGCTCACAGCACTCAAGCAACAATTGGCCGATGCGCCGAAGCAGATCACGGAAAACCAGCGAGAGCTGACGCGGCTGAAGGGCAGCAGGATCATCCCCGTCGCCCAACGTTACGGCAGCCTTGATGTTCCGCAGCTGGAAAACATGCTCAGCGAGCGCAGCACTCAGCAAGGAGAACTGCAAAAAGCCCTGAGCGACGCCAGCAGCATGGTGATCACCGCCCAGACCCGTCCCGAGCGGGCTCAAGCCGAGATCAGCAACAATCAGAACCGTATCCAGCAAATCAACAACATCCTCAAGCTGGGCAAAGACAACGGTAAAAACGTCAGCGCCGACCAGCGCAATCAGCTCAACGCCGAACTGGCATCAATCAACGCCTTGAACGTGTTGCGTCGCCAGGAACTGGCCGGCAACAGCCAGTTGCAGGATCTGGGTAACAGCCAGCACGACCTGCTGGTGGAGAAGGTCAGCCGCCAGGAGCAGGAAATCCAGGAGCTGCAAAACCTGATCAACGACAAGCGTCGCGCCCAGTCGCAACAGACGGTGACGCAGCTGTCTCTGGAGGCCCAAAAAGCTGGAAGCAGCAGCCTGCTGGCAACCGAAAGCGCTGCCAACCTGAAGCTGTCCGACTACCTGTTACGTGGCACCGACCGCCTTAACGAACTGACGCAGCAAAACCTCAAGACCAAACAACAGCTGGATAATCTGACCCAGACCGATCAGGCCCTGGACGAGCAGATCAACGTGCTGCGCGGCAGCCTGTTGCTGTCCAAGATTCTCTACAAGCAGAAGCAGTCACTGCCGCACTTGCAGCTCGACAAAGGCCTGGCGGACGAAATCGCAGACATCCGCCTGTATCAGTTCGAGGTCAATCAGCAACGTGAACTGATGAGCAGCCCGGTCGCCTACGTTGAAAAACTGCTGGCCACGCAACCGCCGCAAGACATTACTCCGCAACTGCGTAAAACCCTGCTGGACCTTGCCGTCACCCGCAGCGACCTGCTGGAGCGCCTTAACCGCGAACTCAGCGCGTTACTCAATGAATCCATCACCTTGCAACTCAACCAGAAGCAGTTGGTCAGTACGGCGATCAGCCTGCGCTCAACGCTGGATGAGCAGATGTTCTGGATCCCCAGCAACAAGCCACTCGACATCGAGTGGTTTCAGGGCATCTGGCCGCGTCTGCAGAAACAGGTCGCAACCTTGCCGGTGGCCTCAAGCGTCAGCGAGCTTAGCGATGGCCTGACTCAGCGCCCGCTCCTGTTCCTGCCGCTGCTGCTGTTGATCGGCGTGCTGACCTGGAGGCGCAAAGCGCTCTACAACAAGCTCAACAAACTGCATGCCGACATCGGCCATTTCAAGCGTGACAGCCAGTTGCAGACACCGCTGGCGATTCTGATCAATATCCTGCTGGCGATGCCCGTGGCGCTGGCACTGGCGCTGTGTGGTTATGCCTTGCAGATCGATGCGCGAGGGCAAAATGCCAACCTGGGCGAAGCCTTGCTGCAAATCGCACTGGCATGGCTGGTGTTCTATACCGCTTACCGGATTCTCGCGCCGGGTGGCGTAGCCCAGCTGCATTTCCGCTGGGAAAAAGCTCAAGTGGAATTCCTGCAGCGCTGGATACGCAGACTTGGCCTGGTAGTGCTGGCACTGGTGGCGGTAGTCGCCGTGGCGGAGCATCAACCTGCAGCGCTGGCCGATGATGTACTGGGCATTGGCGTGGTGCTGACTTGCTATGCGCTGATGGCCTTGCTGCTTTCCCGGTTGCTGTTGATCAGCCCTAGCAATCACAACGCCTCGCTGTTCCGCAAAACCATGGGCCTGGCTTTCACAGCACTGCCTATCGCGTTGTTTGTCGCGGTCTGCTTCGGCTACTACTACACCGCACTGAAGCTCAGTGACCGGTTGATCGACACCTTGTATCTCATGATGCTCTGGCTGGTGATCGAAGCGACTTTCGTGCGCGGGCTGAGTGTTGCCGCACGCCGTCTGGCCTATCAGCGAGCGCTGGCTAAACGTCAGGCCGCCAAAGAAGCTGGCGATGGTGACGCCGTCGTGGAGGAACCGACGCTCGATATCGAACAGGTCAACCAACAGTCGCTGCGTCTGATTCGTCTGGCGCTGCTGGCCGGTTTCGTCGCCGCGCTGTATTGGGTCTGGTCGGACCTGATTACCGTGTTCTCGTACCTGGACAACATCACCCTTTATGAATACACCAGCGGTACGGGTGCAACCATGAGCATGGTGCCGATCAGCCTCGGCGACATGATCGGCGCACTGGTGATCATCGGTATTACCTTTGTGCTGGCGGGTAACCTGCCCGGCTTGCTGGAAGTGCTGGTGCTGTCGCGCTTGAGCCTTGCCCAAGGCAGCGCTTACGCGACCACCACGTTGCTGTCTTACGCCATTGCCGGTATCGGCTTCGTTTCTACGCTGTCAGCGCTTGGCGTGAGCTGGGACAAGTTGCAATGGTTGGTGGCAGCGCTGTCGGTGGGCCTGGGTTTCGGTATGCAGGAGATCTTCGCCAACTTCATCTCCGGCATCATGATCCTGTTCGAACGACCGGTGCGGATAGGCGACACGATCACCATCGGCAACCTGTCGGGCACAGTCAGCAAGATCCGTATTCGCGCCACGACCATTACCGACTTTGACCGCAAGGACATCATTGTCCCTAACAAAACGTTCATTACCGGCCAACTGATCAACTGGTCGCTGACCGATACCATTACCCGCGTCACGCTCAAGCTCGGCGTGGATTATGGCTCTGATCTGGACCTGGTTCGCACCCTGCTGATCAAAGCGGCCCGCGATAACCCACGGGTATTGAAAGATCCTGAGCCGATCGTGTACTTCCTGAACTTCGGCGAGAGCACGCTGGATCATGAGCTGCGCATGCACGTACGTGATCTGGGCGACCGTAACCCGGTGCTCGACGAGATCAACCGCTTCATCAACAAAGAGTTCAAGAAGCAGCACATCAACATCTCGTTCCGGCAGATGGAGGTTTACCTCAAAAACCTGCACGGCCAGGAATACAAACTGGTGCCTACCGACGAAGAGCCAAAACCAAGCGGGCCACTCAAGCTGGAATCTGCGGAGCCGGTCAAACCCGCGCCGAAAGACCAGCCAGAGCCGCCGGAGCTGCGGCTGGATTAAAGCAAATGCCGACCCGTTGGAGCGAGGCTTGCCCACGAACCAGGCGCCTCGGCAGCCCAGACAAATCGCATTAGCGTTCTTCGAGGGCAAGCCTCGCTCCAACAAACCTGGGAGCGCTGGACGCATACGGATCAACCCAGCAGAATACTCGGACATTCTGCTGGAGAAGGCCTGTGAAAGCCCTCGACGAACTCACCTTCGACAATCGCTTTGCCCGCCTGGGCGATGCGTTCTCCACTACGGTTCTGCCTGAACCCGTTGCCGAGCCGCGCCTGGTCGTAGCCAGCGATGCAGCCCTGGCCCTGCTCGACCTCGATCCCGCGCAAGCCGAGCTGCCGCTGTTTGCCGAAATATTCAGCGGCCACAAACTCTGGGCCGACGCCGATCCGCGGGCGATGGTCTATTCGGGTCATCAATTCGGCTCCTATAACCCACGCCTGGGCGACGGCCGCGGCCTGTTGCTCGGCGAGGTCTATAACGATGCGGGTGAACACTGGGATTTGCATCTCAAAGGTGCCGGACAGACGCCCTACTCACGCATGGGCGACGGGCGCGCCGTGCTGCGCTCATCGATCCGCGAGTTTCTCGCCTCCGAGGCCCTGTTCGCATTGGGTATCCCGAGCAGCCGCGCAGGTTGCGTGATCGGCTCAAGCACACCGGTATGGCGCGAAAAGCAGGAGCGCGCCGCAATGGTCTTGCGCCTGGCGCAGAGCCATGTGCGCTTTGGCAGCTTCGAGTACTTTTATTACACCAAACAACCGGAGCAGTTGAAGGCGCTCGGTGAACATGTGCTGGCGATGCATTTCCCACAGTGCCTGGAACAGGACGAGCCTTATCTGGCAATGTTCAAGGAAATCGTCGAGCGCAATGCCGAACTGATCGCCAAGTGGCAGGCTTATGGCTTCTGCCACGGCGTGATGAACACCGACAATATGTCGATTCTGGGCATCACTTTCGACTTCGGGCCTTTCGCCTTTCTCGATGATTTCGACCAGAACTTCATCTGCAACCATTCTGATCACGAAGGTCGCTACGCCTTCAGTAATCAAGTGCCCATTGCCCAATGGAACCTGAGCGCACTGGCCCAGGCGCTGACCCCGTTCATTAGCGTCGAAGCCTTGCGTGAGACCATCGGCTTGTTTCTGCCGCTCTATCAGGCTCACTATCAGGACTTGATGCGCCGTCGCCTGGGCCTGACCAGCGCCGAAGACGGCGATGAGCAACTGATTAGCGGATTGCTCAAACTGATGCAGAACAGCGGTGTGGATTACACGCTGTTCTTCCGTCGCCTTGGCGACGCACCAGCCGCCGAAGCACTGCGGGTGCTACGCGATGACTTCGTCGACATCAAAGGCTTCGACAACTGGGCCGAACAGTATGTCGCGCGTATCAGCCGTGAAGACAGCGGCACCGATCAGCAACGCCAGACGCGCATGCACGCGGTCAACCCGCTGTACATCCTGCGCAATTACCTGGCGCAACAAGCCATCGATGCCGCTGAAAACGGTGATTACGAAGAAGTCCGCCGCCTTCATAAAGTCCTCAGCGACCCGTTCAACGAACAACCGGGTATGGCTAGCTACGCTCAGCGGCCGCCGGAGTGGGGGAAGCACCTGGAGATAAGCTGCTCGTCCTGACGGTGGGCGCCTGTTTTGTGTTCACAGCCATGGAGGCCTCGCCATTGAAGGCCTCGTCGAGAATTCCAGGCTTTTTCTTGTCCCCGGGAAATCCATAGCGGGCGAGAAACTCAAAAAGCGATAACAACTCAAAGTCGCTTTTTTTATCTGTTGAGGTTGGGTCGCTGGCTTCTTTGATCTGGCGCTCTAAACGGCTCTCGTAAATATCGGGATACTGGGCTTCTTCTATAGGCTCAAGCGTCCGATAGTGCGCCAGCACTTCGGTATAGAACATTGGCGTTTTCCCATTATTGGCCGCCGACTCCAGGCGCTCCGGGCCCCATAAAGCATCATTCCATTTGCCTTCAATTTCACACACTGCACTACAGGCTGCACTTCTCTCGTCCATCGTATACGGTCCCTCATCGTCATAGACAATCAGGTTCAACTGCGCTCTGGAAAGCCCGTCAAAAGGATTTTTAGCTCCCACGTGGTTGTGAGCATAACGAGCGACAAACTCAGCGGCTTGCCGGGCCCTCTTCAACAGCTCAGGGTCGGTAGTGTCAGGAAGCTCAATCTTGTAATCGGCGCGGTCCAATCGCCAGTCACTTTCAGCCATTTTGTTCAAGATACGACTGGCTTCGGCCCCCAACTGCCGGCGATCCATAGTCTTGTCTCTATGTTCAGCACGTAACGCACTGTCCGCTAGCTGCCGAGAAAGCGTCGATAATGTCGCATTGGCGGATGATGCATCACGGGTTATTGGTTCTTTTGTTTGAAGAGATACTGATGCGGTATCACTGGTCTGTCTAGTCGAGTTGACACAAGCGCTATTGGTACTGGAAACAGTATTAATCATTACTAACCTCTAAGCGATAAGATAGTACAAACACGCCGTCTGGCCACAAGAACCAAATAACAGCCCTGCGACCAGACAACCTATCAATCTGGACTTCTACCTCATCGTGAATTCCACAGCCCAATTGTGATTTGACTGATTAACAGCGGTAATTCTTACTTCACAACGTGCGCCGCCCGTCTCCTCGACACTTTTATTCCACCTTGGCGCACCGTTACGGCCAGGAAGTTTTAAATAGCTTGTTTTAAACCTGCAGGACTTTCCCCCGATTTTGTATTGAAAAATGACGGGCGTCACATCAGGGGTAGGTCCTTTGACCTTAAAGACTTTTGAGGACCGCGGACCGACACGCGCCGGCGGCTTAGGGTCAGCATGTGCATAAGTATAGGCACTGATACTCACCGGATCATATATCGCAGTTTGGTCCGAATTATTCTTGAACGTCACGGTAGCCTCAGGCCCCGCAAGTGCAACACCTGAAACAGCGGCGATAGAAAGCGACGCGAACGCCAACGCATTAATTAATTTCATTAGTTATTTACCTTTATCTATTATTAAAACCTGAGAAAAAGGTAATCATCAAACACAGAAAGTCACAACCATTCGAACGGATAGCCAGCGAGAGAAAGCCCGCAATTGCTGGATATCAAAGGCAAGAAAAGATTAATTTTCCGAACACTCTTTATTTACTGTAAGAGCTGTCCTACACGACACAATATATAACTACCGCATTTTTCAGCGACCGCTGTACCAGCGCAATAGCACTGCAAACACCGGTTCTGTAGGAGCTGCCGAAGGCTGCGATGGCGATGTGTCAGGATGAATGTTTTCGCAGCCTTCGGCAGCTCCTACAAGAACTGCATTTGGCTGGATGTATGGCGATTTATCTGAAGAGACCAATCCTACAGCCCAAGCAACCACCGCAACCCCATCGCCACATGCTGCTCGGTACTGTCGATCAACGGCAACGGGCTTTTAACCCCGTCGAGCAGCAAGCCGATTTCGGTACAGCCCAGAATTGCCGCCTCCGCGCCCTGATCGCGCAGTTGCTCAAGCACGCTCAGGTAGTAATCCCGAGCGGGTTGATTGAATTGCCCCAGGCATAACTCGGCAAAGATCACCCGGTCGATCTCGGCCATGGCCTGAGCGTCAGGCAGCAGGCATTCAATGCCGAAGCGCTCGGCAAGGCGGTTGCGATAGAAGTCTTCCTGCATGGTGAAGCGCGTGCCCAGCAGTGCGGCGCGGGACACGCCGGAGGCTTGTAGGGTCTGGCCGACCGCATCGCCGATGTGCAACAGCGGGATGTCCACCGCAGCCTCAATGGCAGGAGCGATTTTGTGCATGGTGTTCGTGGCCAGCAGCAGCGCGCCCGCGCCAGCTCGTTGCAAACCTTGTGCGACCTGGGCCAGTTGCTCGCCTGCAACGTGCCATTCACCGGACTTTTGCAACGCAGCGATGCCCGAGAATTCGACTGAATGCAGAAGGATCGGCGCCGAATGGAGGCCGCCTAGCGCATCCCGAACGCCTTCATTGAGCCATTTGTAATAGGTGGCTGTGGATTCCCAGCTCATTCCGCCTATAACGCCCAGCGTTTTCATGGTTTGCTCCGTCACTGAATCATTGAAACCAGCCTAGGGGCATTAATCTCCTCAAACCAGTTACAGCCAAGTGGGAAGCGAGCAGTACAATCTGCGCGTCACTAGATTTTGGAGGCATCATGTCCGACCCCATGCTGATCCCCTGCCCGCACTGCAACGGGCTTAATCGCATCCCTAACGAACGCCTGGGCGACCATCCCAAATGTGGCCGCTGCAAACAGCAGGTATTTCTGAGCACATCGTTCAATCTGACCCAAGGCGATTACGCCAGCCAGATCAAAGGCGACTTGCCGCTGTTGGTGGATGTCTGGGCCGAATGGTGTGGCCCGTGCAAGTCCTTCGCGCCGATTTTCGAGCAGGCGGCCAATGAACTGGCCGGGCGCTGCCGACTGGCCAAACTGGACAGTGAAGCCAATCAGCAGTTGTCCGGGCAATTGGGCATTCGTTCGATCCCAAGCCTGATTTTGTTCCGCAACGGTCAGGAAGTCGCTCGTCAGAGCGGTGCGTTTCCGTTGCAGCAACTGTTGGCGTGGCTGAAAAGCCAGGGTATCTGAGTCGGTCTACGGCAAGGCAATGACTACGCCTTGCTGATTTTTCCGTAGGGGATTTCCGAAACCGCGATTTGCCCCTCCCGGCTGCGTTATTCAGACCTAGGATTTGAGTCCGACTCGTTTAACGGAAGCAGATCCATGTCCTATGTAGTCAGGGAAGACGATCCAACCACCACCGGTGGTTTTGTATTGAGCGCATCGGCGACACAACTCATGGACCAGCGCAGACTTGCGCGGATGGGTGACCCCGTCTGGTGCCCGGCCTGCGCAACGGTCGGTTACGTCGCTCAGGGCAACCCGACCTTCATTGACGAATACATCGCCGTCGCGACCCATGGCCACCACGTTAAATGCGACTGCGCCCCCGGCAGCCATCAGTTGATCGCGACGCAGCAAAGCCTGGCAGCAGATATGGATGCAGCAATTGATATCCCGAAAGGCCTGGCCAAACGGGCAAGGCTTGTCACGGACAGGATGAATGCTGCGGTAAAAGAAGGAGTAAAGCCTGGCGACCTTCGCTCAAGAAGAAAAACCTGACGTCTCAGGCGAATACATTTTCTGTAGGAGCTGCCGAAGGCTGCGAAGCGTTCCGCCCGGTATACCGCGATCGCAGCCTTCGGCAGCTCCTGCAGGTCTTGATTGCCTAAGCCCTGGTCTCCAGCAAATGATGAAGCTCCACGAACTGCTGGGTCAGTTTGTGGCGGGGCTCAAGGTAGATCAGCGGTTTGCTGGCCTGATGTGATTCGCGCATCTTCACCGAAGCATTCAAATACACCGGCAATACTGGCAACCCTTCTGCAATCAGTTCGTCGAGAATTTGCTGAGGCAGACTGGCCCGCGGCTGGAACTGGTTAACGATGATCCCCTCAACTTGCAGATCTTCGTTGTGATCTTCGCGAAGCTCCTCCACTTCCTTGATCAGGCCGTACAGCGCCTGACGAGAAAAGCTGTCGCAATCGAAAGGGATCAGTACTCGATCTGCGGCGATCAACGCTGAAACGGCGTAAAAATTAAGCGCAGGAGGTGTATCCAGATAAATCCGCTCGTAATCCTCATCCAGTTCGTCCAGCAGCTTCCTGAGCTTATTGATCTTGTGCTTGGCCTCAAGCTTGGGCTGCAAGTCCGCCAATTCCGGGGTGGCCGTTACGACATGGAGGTTATCAAACGGAGTTTCGTAGATATCCACCTGGTTTTTCTTGGCGAATGGACCTGAAGAAAGCGTCTGTTTGAAAAAATCCGCAATACCCATGGGGATGTCGTCACCCGTCAAACCGGTGAGGTACTGAGTCGAGTTCGCCTGAGCATCAAGATCGATCAAAAGCGTCCGATACCCTTCATTAGCACTGACGGCTGCCAGGTTGCAGGCAATGCTGGACTTGCCAACGCCACCTTTCTGATTGAAAACCACCCGACGCATGAGTTGACCTCCTTGGTCCCTGAATTGACTACAGGGGAAATAGTGGATGGCTGGAGTCTATGCAATGCACGTGACAAGGGCGAGTGCTACAGCCAGCCGCTAGACAAAATCCGGCTGGAAAAGTGGCAAATTTCTGCATATTTGATTTTTACAAATTGCTACTCCTCATCCTCATCGGGATAATGCCCGACGTTTGCCCGGAAATACGCACGATCCCGGCAAATTGCCAGCAATATCGCAGTAAGCAGTAGCCCGCAGGGGCGGGAAGATAATCCATTGATCACCTTTAACATCGCACAATGGCGCGCCTGGGCACCGGGTTTGACTCAGGTCGACGACTGGCAGCAGTGGAGCCAGCATCCCACGCCTTTGCAGAGCAGCGATGAAGCTCCTGACGTGTCGTTCCTGCCCGCCATGCAGCGTCGACGTCTGGGGCGCCTTGCACGCATGGCATTCGCCGTAGGCTGGCCACTGGCTGAGGGCCACGAGCGTTTGCCCCTGGTGTTCGTGTCACGCCATGGTGAAACACCGCGCACGTTCGAAATTCTGCGCGACGTAGCGGCCAGCCAACCGCTGTCCCCCACCCAGTTCAGCCTGTCCGTGCACAACGCGGTCATTGGCCTGTGGTCGATCATGCGTGGCGAAACCAGCGAAATGACTGCCCTGGCTGCGGCTGGCGACGGGCTTGAGCACGGCGCGTTCGAAGCGGCCGCACTGCTCGCCGAAGGTGCACCTGCGGTATTGCTGATCGTGACTGAAGAACAACCGCCCCACGCCTATTCAGACTGGATAGATGACGTGCCCTTCCCTTATGCCGTTGGCTTGTTGCTGACGCCGGGAACGGACTGGCAGCTTTCCTTGCAAGACAGCAGCGACAAAACGGTGCCCTGCAGCGAATGGCCCCATGCCTTGAATCTGCTGCGAGCACTCAACACCCAACAGAACATCTGCCAACACCCTTGGAAGAACCGGTTATGGAACTGGCAACGCAACCACTGAAAAAGCGCCAGGACGCCTATTACTGGCGCCTGCTCGCTACTGCGATGTGTTTTGCCCTGTTCGGGTTGGGCGGGCTATGTTTGCGATTGCTGTATTTCCCCCTGCTGCGCTGTCTGCCAGGCAATGCCGAGAAAAAACGCCAGCAGGCCAGAAGAACCATCAGCCGTTTGTTCTGGGTGTTTATTCAGCGCATGGCGCGCAGCGGCGTGCTGACTTACGAAGTAGAAGGCGCAGAACGACTGGGACGCCCCGGCCAGATGATCATTGCCAACCACCCGTCATTAATTGATGTGGTGTTTCTGATCGGGCTTGTGCGCGATGCCAACTGCGTGGTCAAACACAGCCTCTGGGAAAACCCTTTCACATGCGGCCCAGTGCGGTCGACCGGCTACATCAGCAACGATGGCAGCGCCGAGATGCTGGACACTGCCGCCGATGCATTGCGCAGCGGCCAGACCCTGATCGTTTTCCCGGAGGGCACGCGTACTCAGCCCGGCTGCGCACCAGAATTCCATCGCGGCGCAGCGGCAATTGCGCTACGAGGTGCCTCAATGATCACTCCGGTCGTCATTCAGGTCAGCCCGACGACGCTGACCAAGGCCGAACCCTGGTATCGCATCCCTTTGCGTCGTGTGCACTTCAGTTTGCGCGTCGGTGCCGATATAGATCCACACGCCTTTGCTGCGCTTGGCCCGGCGCCTGTCGCGTCGCGCAAGCTCAACGATCACCTGCATCACTATTTCATCAGGGAGCTCGCCTCAGATGAGCGTTCTACATCAAGACATTAAACAGCTGATCATCGACGCCCTGGGCCTCGAAGACATCAGCACCCATGACATCGGCAATGACCAGATCCTCTTCGGTGAAGGTCTGGGTCTTGACTCCGTAGACGCCCTGGAACTGGGCCTGGCCATCCAGAAGCGTTACGGCATCAAGATCGACGCGGACGCCAAAGACACCCGTGATCATTTCACTAGCGTGGACAGCCTTGCGGCGTTTGTCAGCGCACGACAAGCGGCCTGAGGATTTGACATGCAAACCCGTGAAGACATCTTCGAAATCCTGCGCGATGCGCTGGTCGAGCTGTTCGAACTTGAGCCTGAGCGAGTCACTCTGCAAGCCAATCTCTATCAGGATCTGGAAATTGACAGCATTGACGCCGTGGACCTGATCGACCACATCAAACGCAAGACCGGCACTAAAATCGCCGCTGAAGAGTTCAAGGCAGTACGCACCGTCAATGACGTCGTCGAGGCGGTTTACCGTCTGGCCAACACCGCCGAATGAAACGGCTGATCGGCCTGGGTCTTCTGCTGGCGGGCGTGCTGTACCCGTTCGCGGTTTACTACGGCACCGAGCATTTCGCACCCTGGCAGTTTGCGCTGCTGCTGGGTGTCTTGTGGCTGGGACGGGCGCTCACCGCTGGCAAGCGTCCCGCAACACTGATCACCGCCCTGATCGCCATTGGCTTTTGCCTGTTGTTGGGGCTGCTGGGCAGCCCGGAGTTGCTGCGTTGGTACCCGGTATTGATCAGCGCCTCAATGCTGAGTCTGTTCGGCATGAGCCTGATCTATGGCCCGCCGATCGTTGAGCGACTGGCGCGCCTGAGCGACCCGCATCTGCCCGAAAAGGCCATTCGCTACACACGTCAGGTAACGGTCGTGTGGTGCTGCTTTTTTCTGGCGAACGGGCTTATAGCCGCGGGGTTGACGCTGTGGGCTCCGTTGTCCTGGTGGGCGTTGTACACCGGGCTTGTTTCATATGGATTGATGGGTCTGCTGTTTGCAGGCGAATGGTTAGTCCGCCGCCGAGTAAGAGGCGCGGCATGAAATGGAATGCATGAACCGGATGGTTGTTGACTGGATAAAACCCGAACGTGTGTTGCTAGACCCGCGATTGGCCCGCGAGCTGACGCAGGCCCCGACGCTGAACCATGCCCAATTCTGCGAGCAGGCGTTGAGCGTCGCAGCGGGCTTGCAGGCCAAAGGCATCAAGCGCCTGGCGGTGCATCTTGAAGATGCAGGCGAACTGGCGATTGCCCTGTTTGCGGCCTGGCGAGCCGGTATCAGCGTACTGCTGCCCGCCGACTTGCAGGCGCAGACGCGTGAACGCTGGTCTGGGCATGTTGATGCCTGGCTGACCGACCAACCCGCTGACAGCAAACTGCATGAGTTGCATGCCGAGCCACTGCAACCTGCGCTGCTGGACCTTGATGAGTGTCGCCTCAGCCTGTGCACATCCGGCTCAAGCGGTGAACCCAAGCTGATCGAAAAGCGCCTGCGCCAACTGGCCAACGAGATCGACGCACTGGAACAACTGTGGGGCGCCGACCTTGGCGCGGCATGCATCATTGGCAGCGTCGCGACTCAACACATCTACGGTCTACTGTTCCGCGTGCTGTGGCCCTTGAGCGCGGGCCGTTGCTTCGTGCGCAAACAACTGCCGT
Source organism: Pseudomonas maioricensis (assembly GCF_022790535.1). Taxonomy (GTDB): domain Bacteria; phylum Pseudomonadota; class Gammaproteobacteria; order Pseudomonadales; family Pseudomonadaceae; genus Aquipseudomonas; species Aquipseudomonas maioricensis. The sequence continues at coordinate 511,463 of NZ_LOHG01000001.1, read as the reverse complement.
TCCCCGAAGACCTGCAACGCGCCAGCCGCGAATTCCCGCACTTTGCGTGGGTTGCAAGCCCCGCGCTGCTCAAACGCATGGGCGACAACCTCGACTGGCCAGGTCTGGGCAAAGTTCGCCGGGTGTTCTCCTCCGGTGGCGCACTGCCAACAGAGGCAGCCGTCAGCCTTCACCAGCGTCTGGGCCAGTGGCCAACTGAAATCCTTGGCAGCTCGGAAACAGGTGGGATTGCGTGGCGCCAGGGCGAGAGCCTGTGGCAAGCCTTCGCCGGTGTTGAATTAGGTCAGGATGCAGAGGGAGCCTTGCGCATCAGTTCGACCTACATGCCTGCTGGCCACATCGAACAAACTGCAGACGCCGTTCGCATGGCCGACAATGGCCGCTTTGAATTGCTCGGGCGGCTGGATCGTATCGTCAAGCTTGAAGAAAAGCGCATTTCCCTGCCGCTGCTGGAACAAGCGCTGATCAGTCATGAATGGGTCGCTGAAGCGCGCCTAGCCGTGGTCCAGGAAAATCGTGCCTCGCTTGGGGCTCTGTTGGTGCTCAGCGCCAGCGGTTTGCACGCCTTCCGCAATCAAGGGCGGCGCCATCTGACACAAACCCTGCGCCAGCATTTAAGCGGACATTGCGAAGCCATCGCCCTGCCTCGCCGCTGGCGCATGCTGCGCCAGTTACCCCTGAACGCACAGGGCAAATTGCCTCAGGCTGAAATTCAGGCGCTGTTGATGGCGCCTCGCGGACAAGATCCGGAAGTGCTTGAGCAGCGCAACGTTGATGGCGAGTGGCATCTGCAACTGGGCGTACCGCCGGACCTGGCTTACTTCAGCGGACATTTCCCGACAGTGCCGGTGCTGCCGGGCGTGGTTCAAGTGAACTGGGCAATGGCGCTGGGTCAGCGTTTGCTTAATCTGCCGCCAAAGTTTGCCGGCATGGAAGTGCTCAAGTTCCAGCAACTGGTTCGCCCTGGCGACCAGATCAGCCTGAGCCTGCGCTTCGACGCCGAACGCGGCAAGCTGTACTTCGCCTTCCGCAACAGCGACGCGCCATGTTCCAGCGGCCGGATATTGCTGGAGGTGGCGGATGTTTGATTTAAAAGCGACCACGGACGCTTTCCTGCCGCTGCACTGTCACGCGACAAACATCAACTCTGTAGGAGCTGAGGAGCACCGCGAGGCTGCGATAGCGGCTTGCCTGACACACCCTTATCGCAGCCTCGCGGTGCTCGTCAGCTCCTACAGGAAACTCATTCCCTGTCATAAGTTTGATTTAAACCCGAGCGCTCCCACAGAATCCCCAGCGCATTCGACAACCCGGGAACAGGTAACTACGCATGCATAACCCCTGCGCAATTATCCCGGTGTTCGACCATGAACTGGCGGTGCCCGCAGTAGTTGATGCAGTGCTCGCCGCTGGTTTGCCGTGTATTCTGGTGGACGACGCCAGCAGTCCGTCTTGTGCCGCGGTACTGCGCGAACTGGCGCAAACCGAACAGGTTTATCTCGTCACCCTGCCGGTCAATCAGGGCAAGGGCGGCGCGGTCATGGCGGGTTTCCGCGAAGCCCAGCGCCTGGGCTTCAGCCATGCGCTGCAAGTGGATGCTGATGGCCAACACGACCTGGCTGATCTGGCGCTTTTTCTCGAAGCCTCCCGCCAGCAGCCCAACGCACTGATCTGTGGTTACCCGCAGTACGATGCAAGCGTGCCTAAAGGCCGTTTGTATGCGCGTTACCTCACGCACTTCTGGGTGTGGGTCAACAGTCTGTCCCTGCAGATCAAGGATTCGATGTGCGGCTTCCGGGTTTACCCGCTGACGCCCGTCCTGGATCTGATCAATACCGTGCAGGTGGGTAAACGCATGGACTTCGACTCGGAAATCCTCGTCCGCCTTTCGTGGCTCAATCAGCCGATGGTGTGGCTGCCGACCAAGGTGCATTACCCGCAGGACGGCCTGTCGCACTTCCGGCTGTTCCACGACAACGCACTGATCTCGAAAATGCACACCAAGCTGTTCTTCGGCATGCTGGGGCGTTTCCCGTTGATTCTCTGGCGGCGGTGGTTGCCATGAGCGGTGTGTTTGCAAGAAATCCGGCAGGAGCTGCCCCGGCGTCCATGGCCCCGCTCTGTCTCGCGACAAACACTGGATCTGTAGGAGCTGCCGAAGGCTGCGATAGCGGTGTATCGCAATGAACGCTTCGCAGCCTTCGGCAGCTCCTACAGGGGGACGCAGCGATGAGCGATAAGCACTGGGCCAGGCACGAAGAGCGCGGCAGTTTCCTGCTGATGAAACTCACCGCCTGGGGTGTACGTCATCTGGGTCGTCGGGTGCTGAGCCCGGTGCTGCACGGCATCGTGCTGTACTTTTTTCTGTTCGGTCGCCAGGCGCGCAAAAGCGCCTGGGAATATCAGCAGCGACTAGCCCAATGGAGCAACCGGCCAGAGCTGATGCCAACGCATAAAAGCGTGTTCGGCCAGTTCATGGCGTTTGCCGACTCGCTGCTGGACAAGCTCGACGTCTGGAATGGCAAGCTGCGCCTGGAACAGATCGAAATCGTTGACCCCGCGTTGCTGCGCACTCAGCTACGTGGTGAGCGCGGTCAGATGCTGGTGGGTGCGCATCTGGGCAATCTCGAAGTGTGCCGTGCACTCGCCGAGCTGGGCGAAAAAGTCACCATGAACGTGCTGGTCCATACCAAACACGCCGAGCGCTTTAACCGGCTGCTGGGCGAGGCAGGTGCGACCAATCTGCGCCTGATTCAAGTCAGCGAACTGGACCCTTCGGTGATGCTGCAACTGAGCCAGCGCCTGGATGACGGGGAATGGCTGGCCATCGCCGGTGACCGCGTGGCGCTGCACGGCGGACGCAATGCGCGGGTCGACTTTCTAGGTGCCAAGGCTGCTTTCCCGCAAGGTCCCTGGCTGCTGGCCGGGCTGTTGAAATGCCCCATCAACCTGATTTTCTGTCTCAAGCGTCCCAGCGGTTATCAAGTGACGCTGGAGCCGTTTGCCGACGCCATCGAATGGCGGCGCAGTGACCGGCAGCAAGTGATTGCAGAACACGCCCAGCGTTATGCCGACCGCCTCGGCCACTACTGCCTGCAAGCTCCGCAACAGTGGTTCAATTTCTACCCTTTCTGGAAGTCCGATGACGAATCAAGTTCCTGAGCCGGTTACCTTCGGCGAGCGCGCATTGCAGATCGAAGACGTACTGGCCCTGGCCAACCGCCAAGTGCCTACGGCCCTGCAAAACGACAGCGCCTACCGTCAACGCATCGCCAAAGGCGCGCAGTTCCTAGACTCGTTGCTGGACAAGGAAGGCGTGATCTACGGAGTGACAACCGGCTACGGTGATTCCTGCGTGGTGGCTGTGCCGCTGCAGCATGTGGAAGCCTTACCGCGTCACCTCTACACCTTCCACGGTTGCGGACTCGGCAAACTGCTCGACGCCCAAGCCACGCGCGCAGTATTGGCTGCGCGCCTGCAGTCGCTGTGCCACGGCGTTTCCGGGGTGCGTATTGAACTGCTGGAGCGGCTGCAGGCGTTTCTTGATCAAGACGTATTGCCGCTGATCCCTGAAGAAGGCTCGGTGGGCGCCAGTGGCGATCTTACGCCGCTGTCCTACGTCGCAGCGACCTTGTCCGGCGAGCGCGAAGTGATGTTCCGCGGCGAACGCCGTCTGTCCAGCGATGTGCATCGCGAACTGGGTTGGGACCCGCTGGTACTGCGCCCCAAGGAAGCCCTGGCGCTGATGAACGGTACCGCAGTGATGACTGGCCTGGCGTGCCTGGCCTTCGCTCGCGCTGATTACCTGCTGCAACTGGCGACGCGCATCACCGCGATGAACGTAGTTGCGCTGCAAGGCAACCCGGAGCACTTCGACGAACGACTGTTTGCCGCCAAACCGCATCCGGGCCAGATGCAGGTAGCAGCGTGGTTGCGCAAAGACCTGGCCATCGACGCCCCCACTGCACCGCTGCACCGTTTGCAGGATCGCTACTCGTTGCGCTGCGCCCCTCACGTGTTGGGCGTGCTGGCTGACAGCCTGAACTGGCTGCGTTCGTTCATCGAAATCGAACTGAACAGCGCCAACGACAACCCGATTATTGACGCCGAAGCCGAACGCGTACTGCACGGCGGCCACTTCTATGGCGGGCATATCGCCTTCGCCATGGACAGCCTGAAAAACCTCGTTGCCAACGTCGCCGACCTGCTGGATCGCCAGCTCGCGCTCCTCGTCGATGAACGTTACAACCACGGTTTGCCGAGCAATCTGTCTGGCGCACCAGCAGACCGGGCGATGATCAACCATGGCTTCAAGGCTGTGCAGATCGGTACCAGCGCATGGACCGCCGAAGCCCTGAAAAACACCATGCCAGCCAGCGTGTTTTCTCGCTCTACCGAATGCCATAACCAGGACAAAGTCAGCATGGGCACCATCGCTGCCCGCGACGCCATTCGCGTTTTGGAGCTGACCGAACAGGTTGCCGCCGCCACGCTGATCGCCGCCAATCAGGGTGTCTGGCTGCGCAGTAAAGCCGCCGATGCGCGCCCTCTGCCGCCAGCACTGGCTGCCATGCACGAGCAACTGGCCGTGGATTTCCCACCCGTGATTGAAGACCGTGCACTGGAGGGCGAACTGCGCTTATGCCTGCAACGTATCGCTGATCGCCACTGGAGGTTGCATGCGCAGTAAAGGCGTAATTGATGTCGACACTGAAGTCCTGGTGCCCTTTTTCGACGTCGACTCGATGAACATCGTGTGGCACGGCCATTACATCAAGTACCTGGAAGTCGCCCGCTGCACCTTGCTGGACCATATCGGCCACAACTACACGCAGATGCTCGAATCCGGCTACGGCTGGCCAGTGATCGACATCCAGTTGCGCTACGTGCGCGGCGCGGTCTTTGGCCAACGGCTGATCGTGCGCGCCAGCCTTGTTGAGTGGGAGAACCGCCTTAAGATCAACTACCTGATCAGCGACGCCGAAACCGGCGAGCGCATGACCCGTGCCAGTTCGATCCAGGTAGCGGTAGACATCAAAACCCGCGAGATGCAGCTGGCTTCGCCGAAAGCCTTCACCGATGCGGTTGAGAGGGTGTTGCCATGAATACGGTAGACGCGTCCCTCTGTAGGAGTGAGCTTGCTCGCGATTGGTTTTTCCAATCGCTGAATGTGTTGACTGCTACACCGCTATCGCGAGCAAGCTCACTCCTACAGAAATGCATTTCGGGAGTTTGCCTTCTGGCTCTGCTCTGCCTGTCGCCACTGGCCCACGCCTTCGACCTGCAACAGCTCAGCGATCAACTGGCAAAACCGGTCGTGGTACGCGGCAACTTCATCCAGGAAAAACACCTGCGTGCCCTGCCCACACCGCTGATCAGCAAAGGCCGCTTTGTACTGGCCAAGGAATTTGGCCTGTTGTGGCTGCTGAATACGCCCCTCAAGCAGGACTACCGAATCAGCGCGGCAGGCATAGCCCGACGCGACGCCGCCAACGGCTGGCAATTACTGCCGAACAAAAGCGCGGGCGCTGAACAGAACCGATTGTTTCTGGCCGTCCTGCAGGGCGATAGCAGTGGCCTGCAGCGCGACTTCGAATTGCAGCTCAAAGGCGACGCCAGCGCCTGGCAACTGACGTTGACCCCTCGTTCCTTGTTGCTGCAGCAGGTGTTCAAGCAGATCAACATTGAGGGTGGCGAACTGGTGCAGCGCATCGAGCTGCTGGAAACCCAAGGTGACAGCACGTTACTGAAGATGGTCGATAGCCAGAGCGTACCTGCGCTGAGCGATGCGGAGCGTGCTGATTTTGCGAATTGAACGCCTGTTGCCACGCCTGTTCCTGATCATCCTGCTGGCGGTGCTGGCCCTCGCTGGCTGGCAGTGGCGTGACGGAGCGCCGCTGTCCGCCAACCTCATGGAACTGGTCCCCGGCAGCAGCCCCGATGCGCTGGAACAGCGCGCCGAACAGCGCATGCAAGAACCACTGAACCGCGAAATGCTGGTATTGGTCGGCCACACGGATCAACAACAAGCCATCAACCTGGCCAGGCAACTGGGCGAGCAATGGCAAGCCAGCGGTCTGTTCGACAAGGTCCAGTGGAGCCTGCAGGCCGATCTGCCTGCGCTGCGCACGCAACTGCTGCAAGGCCGACTGGCGATGCTGCCGACAGCGGACAGGACACAGTTGATCGAACATCCCGAGGCATTCATTCAACAGCGCGTGCAAAGCCTGTTTGACCCGTTCAGCGGCTTCAGTCTGGTGCCCAGCCAGGACGATTGGCTTGGCTTGACCGGGCGCATACAAAACGGCATGCCGCAGCATGGCTCGGTACACCCAGACATCGGCAGCGGGGCGTTGATTGCCAGCGCTGACGGGAAGAGCTGGGTGCTGCTGCGAGCACGCACCCACGGCGATGCATTCGATATGCAACTGCCGCTGCGGGTAGCAGACTTACTCAGCGCATCACGCCAACAAGCGGCGCAGGCCAACGGACAACTATTGGCAGCCAGCGGTCTGCTGTATGCAGCCGACGGTCAGCGTCAGGCCAGCCGTGAAATCACCTGGGTGGGTGGTGGTGCTACAGCGGGTATTTTGCTGTTGCTGCTGCTGGCTTTCCGACGCTGGCGTGTGTTGCTGGCGTTCGTGCCAGTGCTGGTCGGCATGCTATTCGGCGCCGTGGCCTGCGTCGCATTTTTTGGCCACATGCACGTGATGACTCTGGTGCTGGGTTCGAGCCTGATTGGCGTGGCGGTGGATTACCCGCTGCATTACCTGTCCAAGAGCTGGAGCCTGAAACCCTGGCGCAGCTGGCCTGCCTTGCGTCTGACCCTGCCAGGGCTGAGCCTGAGTCTGGCGACCAGTTGCATCGGCTATCTTGCGCTCGCCTGGACGCCCTTCCCGGCACTCACGCAAATCGCAGTGTTCTCTGCCGCTGGCCTGATTGGCGCTTATCTCACCGCCGTCTGCCTGTTGCCCGCGCTGCTCAACACTACCCAATTGCAGCCTGCTCAATGGCCACTGAGTCTGGCCGAACGTTTGCTCGGCTGGCGCGAAGCGTTGCTGAGCCGGGTCGGCACGCCGATCCTGCTGGCTCTGTTGATGCTGTTCTGCGCCGCCGGGCTCTGGCAACTGAACACCAAAAATGACATCCGCCAATGGATATCGGCACCGCCACAGCTCACCGAAGAAGCACAGGCCATTGCGCGGATCACGGGTTATCAACCCACCAGCCAGTTCTTTCTGGTTGAAGGCAAGGATCAGCAAGAACTGCTGGAGCGTCAGAAGGCATTAACAAACCGCCTCGATCAACTGGTAAATCTGGACGAGCTGAACGGCTATCTAGCGTTGAACCAGTTGATTGCTTCGCCCTCCGACCAGGCTGCAGTACGTGACGCGCTGGGGAGGCTGCCCGAGCACTGGCAAACGCTGATTGACCTCGGTGTTCCAGGCAGTGCTCTGCAGGCTGAACTGACTCAATTGCAGGCGTTACCGGTCACTGACATCGACGCAGCACTTGCTGGTCCGCTGGGCGAGCCATGGCGGGTGCTGTGGCTGGGCGCCAGCAAAAACGGTGTCGCAGGCATGGTCAGCCTGCAGGGTTTGAACAGCGCCGCCCTGCTACGTTTGCAGGCCCAGGACTTGCCGGGTGTGCGGCTGGTGGATCGTCTGGGGCAACTCAACGGTGTATTCGCAGCCACCCAGATCAGCGCCGCTGAATTGAAACTGGCGTCCTGCGTCCTGATCGTGCTGTTGTTAATCGCGCCATTCGGCTTTGGCGGTGCATTGCGCATCGTCGCCCTGCCCTTGCTCGCGGCGCTGTGCAGCCTGGCGAGCCTGGGTTGGCTCGGTCAGCCACTGACCCTGTTTAGCCTGTTCGGTCTGTTGCTGGTGACTGCGATCAGCGTCGATTACGCGATCCTGATGCGCGAACAGATCGGCGGCGCAGCGGTCAGCCTGCTCGGCACTCTGCTGGCAGCCGTCACCACCTGGCTCTCGTTCGGTTTGCTGGCTGTGTCCAGTACGCCAGCGATCAGCAACTTTGGTCTGTCGGTAAGCCTGGGTCTGGCGTTCAGCTTCATGCTTGCACCGTGGGCCGCCAGTCGCCACAGCCAACCTGCCGCTGAAAGCGAGGCTCACTGATGATGACCGCGCTGTTCTGGCTGATGGCTCTATTGATGTTTGCCGTAGCGACTCGGCTGGGGCGCTATTTCGGCTTGATCCCGATCGTCAGTCAGTTGCTGCTGGCCACCTTCGGCTTGCCGCTGATCATGCTGTTCTGGATTGAACCCCACTGGCAATTGAGTGGTGCGCAACTGGTTGCGCCGGTGTGGCTGAAAACCCTGTACGGCCTGAGTTTCGCCATCGTTTTGGGGCATATCCTCAGCGACGTCATCGACGTGAAAATGGATCGCCAAAGCCTCAAGGTCGCCTTGCCGAGTTTTGCCGTGCCATTCGTGGCCGGGTTGTGCTGCGCGATGTGGTCTTTGCCGGCTCAACCATGGATCAGCTCGCTGGCCCTTGGCCTGGTGTTCGCCATTACCGCAATCCCGGTGTTGTACCTGTACCTGCGTCATATTGATTACCCGCCCGAAGCAACCCGGCGTCTGGTGCAAACCGCGATCCTTATTGACCTGATGTGCTGGAGCCTGTTCGGCATCGCCCAAGGCAGCCTGAACATCAATAGCCTGCTGATACCGCTGCTCGGCGCGTGCGTGCCCTTATTGCTTCGCGCCCTGCGACTGCGCCAGCCGATGATTTACAGCGTGACGTTTTTCGCCCTGCTGGTAGTGGCCGAGCATTACCGGCTCAATGCGCTGATTTTCGGTATTGGTTACCTGCTGTGCATGGCGCGACTCAAGCAACCGTGGGTGTTGCCGATCAACCGCGCGTGGTTCATGCACCTGCAAACCTGGCTGGCCATCCCGCTGATCCTGACCTTCGGCATCGTGCAGATCAATGTGCACAGCGCCATGGGCAGCCTCGGCTGGGTACAGCTCGGTGCGCTGATTTTCCTGCCGATTGCCAGCAAGCTGCTCGGCAACTGGCTGGGCTTGAGCTGGGCAACGCCCTCCTTCGCCGGTGCCAGCCGCTGGCGCGAAAGCGTGCTGCTGAATATTCGCGGCCTGAGCGAAATCGTCTTTCTCAATATGCTCCTGCAACAACAACTGATCAGCCCGACGCTGTACTTCGCGCTGATGCTCATGAGCCTGCTCGCCACGCTGATCCCTGCCCTGCTGGGCATGGGCCGCGCTCCGGTTCTGCCACCCGTTAACGCTGTCGATCAAGTAAGGAAGTCGTATGCCAATAACTGATAGGGAAAGTCGTACAGTCGTTGTGATTGGCGCAGGCCCTTCCGGTGCGATCGCCGCAGCGCTGCTCAAACGCAAAGGCCATGACGTACTGATCATCGAGCGCCAGCAGTTCCCGCGTTTTTCCATCGGTGAAAGCCTGCTTTCGCACTGCCTGGACTTCGTCGAAGAAGCCGGCATGCTCGATGCGGTGAAAGCCGCTGGCTTCCAGAAGAAAAACGGCGCTGCATTTGCGTGGCGTGATCAGTACAGCGCATTCGACTTTGGCGACACCTTCAGCGAAGGGCAACCATCGACCTTTCAGGTACAACGCGGCGAGTTCGACAAGTTGCTGGCCGATCAGGCTGCCTTGCAGGGTGTGGAAATTCGCTATCAGGAAGAAATCATCGCAGGTGATTTCGACAGTCCTCGTCCGGTGCTGAGTGTGCGCCGCGAAGACGGCAGCGAGTACCAGGTGCAGGCGCAATTCGTGCTGGATGCCAGCGGTTACGGTCGGGTGTTACCGCGCTTGCTGGACCTGGAAGCACCGTCGAATTTCCCGGTACGCCAAGCGGTCTTCACCCACGTCGAGGACCATTTCCCGGCGTCCTTTGACCGCGAGAAGATCCTCGTCAGCATCCATCCTGAAATGCGCGACGTCTGGTTCTGGTCGATCCCGTTCAGCAATGGCCGGTGTTCCATGGGCGTCGTCGCTGCCTCGGAACGCTTCAAGGACCGCCCTGCGGACCTGGACGCCTGCCTGCGTCAGTTCGTCGACGAAACTCCACACCTGAAAACACTGCTCAAGGACGCCGTGTGGGATACCCCCGCACGAACCATCGGCGGTTACTCGGCCAACGTCAAAACCCTGCATGGTCCGGGCTTTGCGCTGCTGGGCAACGCCGCAGAGTTCCTTGACCCGGTGTTCTCCTCAGGCGTGACCATCGCCATGCGTTCGGCAAGCATGGCGGCAGGCGTTCTGCATCGCCAACTGCAAGGTGAAACGGTCGACTGGCAAACTGAATTCGCGACGCCGCTCAAGCGCGGCGTAGACACCTTCCGCGCCTATGTCGAAGGCTGGTACGAGGGCACGTTCCAGGATGTCATCTTCTACCCGGAAAGCACGCGGGATATCCGCCGCATGATCTGTGCAATCCTCGCTGGCTACGCTTGGGACGAGCGCAATCCGTTTGTAGCGGAACCCAAGCGCCGCCTGCGCATGCTGTCTGAAATCTGCGCGAGCACACCTCAATGAGCGGGCCATTCCTGAGCGACAAATACGTCGAAGAAACCCGTTTCGGCTTGTGGTTCCTGCGCAGCCACACCTGGCAACACCGCGTGCTGCGGGTGGCAATCGACGACCTGCGCAGCCTGTTTGACGGCGCACCGCCGAGCCAGCCGGTACTGCTCGATGCGGGTTGTGGTCAGGGCAAGTCATTCAAGCGGCTGTGCGACGTGTTTGCGCCATCACGCCTGCTGGGCGTAGACGCTGACCCCGACAGCCTGACCATGAGCCGTGCAGAAGCCCGTGCTCACGGCATTGACGTCGAATTGATCGGCAGTGACTGCGCCGCGCTGAAACTGGCAGATGCCAGTGTCGATATTCTCTTCTGCCATCAGACCTTTCACCATCTGGTGGAGCAGGAGCAAGCCCTCGCCGAGTTCTACCGGGTACTCAAGCCCGGTGGTTATCTGCTATTCGCCGAGTCCACCGAAGCCTATATCGATACGTGGGTTATCCGCTGGCTGTTCCGCCACCCAATGCACGTGCAGAAGAGCGCCGAACAGTACCTGCAAATGCTCCGCGACCAAGGCTTTCAGTTTGGTGCACAAAACGTTTCTTACCCGTATCTTTGGTGGAGCCGCTCCAGCGATTTCGGTTTGCTGGAACGTCTGAAACTGCGTAAGCCAGCCCCCGTCGGCCAGCGTGAAGAAACGCTGGTCAACGTGGTGGCGCGCAAGCCTCTGGAGGGTGATAACACATGATTCGCGCATTGCTGATCGCCTCAATCCTGCTGCTGACCGCTTGCGCCAGCAGAGCACCGTTGCCTGTCTCGGTCCCCAATCTGCATTTGCCGATGCAACTGCACGTGCAACGTCAGCAGGCCGATCAGCGTCAAGACTGGTTGCTGGTGATTCAGCAGGAAGCCAACGGCCTGCGCTGGTCACTCATGGACCCGCTGGGTATTCCGCTAGCGCGTCAGCAATTGATTGAGGGTCAATGGCAGGCCGACGGTCTGTTGCCGCCCAACGCCGAGGCCCGAGAGTTGTTCGCTGCATTGTTGTTTGCCCTGACACCAGACAGCGAGTTGAATCGCAATTACCCCACGGCGCAGCGCCGGGGGACGCAGCGCATTTTTGATGAGCGCTGGGGCGTGGAATACAGCAGCGCGGACACCTTTCGATTAATCGTCCTGGTCGGCAAAAACGACAGAATCAACTATGGCATCAGCCCGTTGAATAGCGAGGCCGTGCAGTGAGCGCTTACCTGAATGCATTGGGTCTGATCTGCTCTTTAGGCAGTGGTCGTGAAGAGGTCGCGCGTCGGCTGTTCGCCGCGGACACGTCCGGCATGGTCGAGGAAGGCGGCTGGGTACCAGAGCGAGTCTTGCCGGTAGGCGCCGTGAAAACAGAGTTGCCGCCCATCCCTGACTCTCTGGCAGCCCACAACAGCCGCAATAACCGGCTGTTACTGGCGGCAGCACTGCAAATCGAGCCGCAAATCCGTCAGGCCATCCAACGCTATGGCAGCCATCGCATCGGCGTGATTCTCGGCACCAGCACTTCGGGCATAGACGAAGCCGGGCGCGGTATTGCAGCCTGGTTAAGCGACCAGCAATTTCCCGCCGATTACCACTACCAGCAGCAAGAACTCGGCGCGGCGGCAACGTTCCTCTCGGAATGGTTGCAACTGAGCGGCCCGTCTTATGTGATTTCCACGGCCTGCACTTCGAGCGCGCGCGCGCTGCTCAGTGCCCGGCGTGCACTGGATATCGGCCTGTGCGACGCAGTGCTTTGCGGCGGGGTCGATACGCTGTGCAAGCTCACGCTTAACGGCTTTTCTTCGCTGGAGGCGGTTTCGCCACAGCGCTGCAATCCGTTTTCGCGCAATCGTGACGGGATCAATATCGGTGAAGCCGCCGTACTGTTTCTGATGACCCGCGAAGCCAGCGGCGAGCATTCGATTGCCTTGCTGGGCGCGGGTGCAACCTGTGACGCGCACCATATTTCGGCGCCAGAACCCAGCGGACGCGGTGCTCGTGAGGCCATGCAACAGGCGTTGGACAATGCCGGACTGACAGCTGCGCAGATCGGCTACCTGAACCTGCATGGCACTGCGACGCCGCACAACGACGCGATGGAAAGCCTCGCAGTGAAAGCCGTTTTCCCTGACGGCGTGCCGTGCTCCTCGACCAAACCCATGACCGGCCACACGCTGGGCGCAGCCGGGGCGCTGGAAGTCGCGTTCTGCTGGCTGAGCCTGGCATCGGAAAACACCGACCATGCGCTGCCCCCTCATGCCTGGGATGGCCAGCCCGACCCGGCGCTGCCGTCCTTGCAGTGGACTGATACACACACCCGCCTGGCGCAAACGCCCCAGCGCTACTTGATGAGCAACTCCTTTGCCTTCGGTGGCAACAACATCAGCCTGATTATCGGAGACGCCTCATGATTGCCTGGCCGCTCGCCGAACTGCTGCCCCATGCTGGCGACATGATCCTCATCGATGAGGTCCTGTCGTTCGACGAAGAACAGATTCACACTCGCCTGACCGTCACGCCCGGTGGTCTGCTCAATGACGCCAACGGCAATATGCCTGCCTGGGTTGGCATTGAATTGATGGCCCAGAGCGTTGCCGCTTACGCTGGCTGTCAGGCGCGCCTTCAGGATCAACCCGTGGTACTCGGTTTTCTGCTCGGCAGCCGCAAGTTCGAATGCAACGTCGACCACTTTCCCGCTGGCAGCGAATTAACCATTCACGCGCTGCGTTCTCTGCAGGACGACAGCGGCATGGGGGTCTTTGAATGCCGTCTTACCGGCCCGGCCATTGAAGCTTTCGCCCGCCTCAGTGTGTATTGCCCGCCCAACCCTGACCAATACCTGGCCGAAGGAGCCCACACATGACTGACTCGATACTGGTCACCGGCTCCAGCCGTGGCATTGGCCGCGCTATTGCGCTGCGTCTGGCGCAAGCGGGTTTCGACCTGATTCTGCATTGCCGTAACGGGCGCAGCGAAGCCGAAGCCGTCCAGGCGGAAATCGTCGCATTGGGTCGTCAGGCGCGCATCCTGCAATTCGATGTGGCTGACCGCGAAGCCAGCAAAGCCATTCTGGAAGCCGATGTGGAAACCCATGGTGCGTATTACGGCGTGGTACTCAACGCAGGCTTGACTCGGGACGGCGCATTTCCGGCCCTCAGCGACGATGATTGGGACGTGGTGCTCAGAACCAACCTCGATGGCTTCTATAACGTGCTGCACCCGGTAATGATGCCGATGATACGTCGCCGTGCGGCAGGCCGAATTGTATGCATCACTTCGGTTTCCGGTTTGATCGGCAATCGCGGGCAGGTCAACTACAGCGCGTCGAAGGCCGGTGTGATCGGTGCCGCCAAGGCGCTGGCCATTGAGCTGGGCAAGCGCAAGATCACCGTTAACTGCGTCGCGCCTGGGCTGATCGACACCGCCATGCTCGACGAAAATGTTCCTGTGGATGAATTGATGAAGATGATCCCCGCGCAGCGCATGGGCACCCCTGAAGAGGTCGCGGGCGCGGTGAATTTCCTGATGTCCGCCGAAGCCGCGTATATCACTCGCCAGGTGCTGGCAGTCAACGGAGGCCTGTGCTGATGAAGCGCGTCGTCGTTACCGGCATGGCCGGGATTACTTCATTAGGCAGCGACTGGGCGAGCATCGAAGCCAACTTCAATGCCAACCGCAGTGGCATTCGGCGCATGGACGAGTGGGATCGCTTCACCGAGCTGAATACGCGCCTGGCTGGCCCTATCGATGATTTCGCCGTGCCGTCGCACTGGACTCGCAAGCAACTGCGCAGCATGGGCCGTGTCTCCCGTTTCGCGGTGGGCGCATCCGAACAGGCCTTGATCGGCGCAGGCTTGCTCAACGACCCGATCATCCGTGACGGACGCATGGGCACTGCGTGCGGCTCATCCACGGGCAGCACCGAAGATGTAAAAGCCTTCGGCAACATGCTGCTCAACTCGGTGGCCGTGGGGCTTAACGCCAACTCGTACGTGCGGATGATGCCGCACACCACGGCAGCGAATATCAGTATCTTCTTTGGCCTGACTGGCCGCTTGATCCCGACGTCCAGCGCCTGCACCAGCGGCAGCCAGGGCATCGGTTATGCCTATGAAGCGATCAAGTTCGGGCGTTTGCCATTGATGCTGGCTGGCGGGGCCGAAGAGCTCTGCCCTACCGAAGCAATGGTCTTCGACGCGCTGTATGCCACCAGCCTGAAGAACGATGCACCCCACACCAGCCCGCGCCCTTACGACACCGGACGAGACGGTCTGGTAATTGGCGAGGGCGGCGGCATGCTGGTGCTTGAGGAGCTGGAACACGCTTTGGCCCGTGGCGCGCACATTCACGCGGAACTGGTAGGCTTCGGCAGCAACGCTGATGGGGCACACAGTACCCGGCCTGAGCAGGCAACCATGCGCCGCGCGATGGAGCTGGCGCTGGAAGATGCCAACTTGCCCCCCGAAGCCATTGGCTACGTCAACGGCCACGGCACTGCAACCGAGCAAGGCGACATCGCTGAAACCCTCGCCACCAGCAGCCTCTTCGGCTCGCGCATGCCGATCAGTTCGCAGAAAAGCTTTTTCGGCCACACCCTGGGCGCCTGCGGCGCACTGGAATCGTGGTTCTGCATCGAGATGCTCAATCGCGACCGCTACATCCACACGTTGAACCTCGATGAGGTCGATCCGCAATGCGGCGATCTGGATTACCTGCGCGGCGAACCCCGGCAAATGAGCCACGAATACGTCATGAACAACAACTTTGCTTTTGGCGGGGTCAACACGTCGTTGATTTTCCGTCGCTGGTCCTGATTCATTCACTCACTCTCAAGGAAAGACCGTTATGCAATTGAAGCCCTGGATCGCCGCTGCTGCCATTGCCCTGTCCGTACTGCCAGGCGTCAGCCAGGCTCGTGACACGGCGCTGTTTCTGCCGTTTCAGAAAGTCATCAATGACATGACCGCCGCTGGCAAAATCGACGGCAGCGTTAAGTTCTACCTGGCGGGCGTGCCACCCAAAGGTAAGGTCACCGTCGTCAGCCCGGGCGCCGTGACCAATAAGAAAACCAACGCTTTCAACAAGAGCGACACAGAAGCCTGTGAGTGGGTACTGCAATCGGCCATCCTGCAGATGTACGGCGCCGCGAAAAACGCCAACGCCAACGCCGTGACCAACATCACCAGCTACTACAAAAGCATCGAACGCAAAGACCCTGTGAACTATGAGTGCCACGCGGGCGCGTTCATCGCTGGCGTCGCGTTGAAGGGTGATTTGAGCAAGGTGGATTAATCCACATCTTCGACTCACGTCCGTAGGAGCTACCGAAGGCTGCGAAGCATTCAGCCCGACACAAGGCGATCACAGCCTTCGGCAGCCCTCATTAAACAAACGACAACTTTCTGATTTGTAATACCTTTCTGTAGGAGTGAGCTTGCTCGCGATAGCGTCAGGTCAGAGAGTAATTTCTCAACAGGTCTACCGTTATCGCGAGCAAGCTCACTCCTACAGGGTCCACGTTTGCTGCGCGACAGCGCGGCGTCGCAGTCCTCTACGGGAGAGTCTGGACTACAACTGAAAGCGCCCAACCATTGTTTTCAGATCGTGGGACAGACCTGAAAGAGACTGGCTGGCCGAATCTATCTGCCCGGCCCCCTCCGATGTCTGGATCGAGAGGTCACGGATGTTAACCAGATTACGATCGATTTCCCGCGCTACCTGAGCCTGTTCCTCCGAAGCACTTGCGATCACCAGATTCCGTTCGTGAATCAGCGAGATAGCCTGGGCAATCTCATCGAGCGCTCCACCGGCGGTTTTGGCCATATCCAGAGTAGTGAGCGCCTGCTCGTTAGTGGCTTGCATCGTGTCGACGACTTTGGCCGTACCGGCCCGAATCGCAGCGACCATCTGTTCGATTTCCTGAGTCGACGTCTGGGTCCGTCCAGCCAAAGCTCGCACTTCATCAGCAACGACCGCAAAACCTCGTCCAGCCTCTCCCGCACGTGCGGCCTCAATCGCGGCGTTAAGCGCCAGCAGATTGGTTTGCTCGGCCACGCCCCGAATCACATCCAGAATTTTGCCGATGTCCTGCGAATGCTCGGCCAACTCCTGAACCTGTGAAGAAGCGTCTTCTACACGCTGCCCCATACGCTCGATGGCCTGAATAGTCCCGTCGACGCGCTGGCGACCCATTTGTGCGGTGGTCGTCGACGCACTGGAAGCATCCGCCGTGGAGACCGCATTGCGGGCCACTTCCTCAACAGCCACGGTCATCTCGTTGACCGCTGTGGCAGCCTGCTGGATTTCGTCGTTCTGGTTATGCAGATCACCCGATGTCTGGGTAGTGATCGCAGTCATTTCTTCAGCGGCGGTAGCCAGTTGATCGGAGGAGTTACCGATCAAACGCAGCGTATCCATCAACGCTTGCTGCATGCCACCCAGGGATTTCTGCAGATCGGCGGCCTCGTCCTTGCCGTCGACCTCGATAGTTCCGGTCAGGTCACCCCGGGCAATACGCTGAGCAGCACCGATGGCCCCGTTGAGTGGCTGCACAATGCTGCGCGTCAGCAACCAGGCCAGCCCGACGGTCAGCGCAAATACCAGCACGAGAACGCCCACGGTGGTCTGCATGGCGGTGTCATAGCGTTGCTCGGCCTGCTGAGTGTAAAGACCGCCTTGCTCCAAGTTGATCTTGACCAGCTCATTGAACAGATCACCGGTCTGGTTCGACAGATCCTGAATGGTGCCGTTGAGCAGCGCGGTCATCCCCGGAATGTCACCTTTCTCGGAAAGCCCCTGATAACGATCCAGTGCCTGTTGATACTGGGCCACGACGCTTTGCATCTTTGAAAAGGACGTGCGAGCAACCTCGGGAACGATTGGGGTATATCCGTCCAGCGCTTTGCTCAATTCGCCGCGCAGAAATACCAGCCGTTGGGTGGATGGCACTAATACAGCGAGATCACGGTTAATCATCAACCGGAACGTAAGCACCCGAATACCCAGCGAGTTATCACGAATGCTGCCCAGCCATCGGGTGCCGGCGTGGGACACTTGCTCGGTGTGCACAACGGCCTCGCGCATCTGCGTGATCTGGTGCATGGAGAAAATACCGAACCCAAGCATCAATACACTGATGACGCCAAAACTCAGAAATGCACGTGTCGATATACGTATCTGCCGAAGAGCCATGGATCACCAAAAAAGGGAAAGGTCTTTAAACTGTCTCGACCTCTAGCAACAGAACTTGACCCTAAAGCCCTTAGTTAACGAGTTATTCATCCTCCGTCCGGCGCGTCACCAACTCCACAAACGCTTTAGCCATCGGCGATTGCTGATCCTTGCGCTGCACCAGCCACACCGCGCTGGTCGCGTCCGGGTCGAGTAGCGTGCGATAGACCACGCCCTCGATTCGCATACGTCGATAGGAAGCAGGCAACACGGTTACGCCAAGCCCGGCAGCGACCAGACCGATGATGGTCATGACCTCGCCCGCCTCTTGGGTAATCAGTGGGCTGAAACCCGCGGCTCTGGCCAGATCGACAAGCTGTGCATACAAACCGCTGCCATAGGTGCGCGGGAAGAACACAAAGGGCTCATTGGCCAGCTCTGATAAATGGATGCCTTGGTCGCTGCTCTGCGCCAAGGGGTGGTCGGCGTTGATGATTGCCACAAGCGATTCGCGGAGCAGTTCATGAACGACCAGTGAATCCGGTAAAGCCAAGGGGCGCATGATGCCCACCTGAATCGACTCGTCCTCCAGTCCGGCAGCCACTTCCTTGCTGTTCATTTCTTGTAACGACAGGTGCACCGCTGGAAAAGCCTGGCGAAACGCGAGGATTGCCTGCGGGATACTCGACGTGAACGGTGCCGAGGTCGTAAAGCCGATCTTCAGCTCCCCCAGCTCCCCCAATTGCGCTCGCCGGGCGACATCCGCAGCTTTATCGACCTGAGCCAACACCAGTCGGGCTTCATCCAGAAACAGCCGCCCGGCCTCACTCAGTTCCACACGCCGGTTGGTGCGTTCAAAAAGACGCGCGCCCAGTTCCTGTTCCAGCGCCTGGATCTGCTGACTCAACGGGGGTTGAGAGATCCCCAGAACCAGCGCGGCGCGACCGAAATGCAACTCCTCGGCGACCGCAATGAAGTAGCGCAGATGACGTAATTCCATGGCCTTCCCAATGAGTCGTTTTACCTATCAAACAGGTCGAACAATATATTGGAAAGAATGATTAGCCAGCTATATTCTTTTTTCTCATTGCCCGCCAGACGCTCTTTGAGGCCCACCGTGAACACTGCCGTCAGCCCTTCTACTCCGCAAACCCAATCGACAACGATTGAAGCGGCCATCCCCCTGGGTGACGTTTACATCGAGAAAGACACACCGCTATTCATGCGCACGGTGCTCGCACTTTTCGCCGGCGGGTTCGCGACGTTTGCGCTGTTGTACTGCGTGCAGCCGATGATGCCGGTGCTGTCCAGGGAGTTTTCGATCAATGCGGCACAGAGCAGCCTGATTCTGTCGGTCTCAACGGGCATGCTGGCAATCGGCTTGTTGATCACCGGGCCAATTTCCGACCGGCTCGGGCGCAAGCCTGTGATGGTGCTGGCGCTGTTCTGCGCCGCGATCTTCACCCTTGCCAGCGCGTTTATGCCCAGTTGGGAAGGCGTGCTGATTACCCGAGCGTTCGTGGGCCTGTCTCTCAGCGGGCTGGCGGCGGTGGCGATGACTTACCTGAGTGAAGAAATTCACCCCAACCACATTGGCCTGGCCATGGGTCTGTATATCGGTGGCAACGCGATTGGCGGCATGAGCGGCCGGGTGATCACGGGCGTATTGATCGACTACGTCAGTTGGCACATAGCGTTGATGGTGGTGGGTATTTTGGCGCTGATCGCCGCAGCGGTGTTCTGGAAAATCCTCCCTGAATCGCGCAACTTCCGCGCACGCTCGTTGCAGCCGCGCAGCCTGATTGATGGTTTCGTCATGCAGTTTCGTGATGCGGGCCTGCCATTGCTGTTTCTCGAAGCGTTCCTGCTGATGGGCAGCTTCGTGACCCTGTTCAACTACATTGGCTATCGCTTGCTGGCCGAGCCCTATCACCTGAGCCAGGCAGTGGTCGGACTGTTTTCGGTGGTTTACCTGTCGGGCATCTACAGCTCGGCGAAGATCGGCTCCCTGGCTGACAAACTGGGCCGCCGCCAAGTGCTGTGGGCGGTGATCGTGTTGATGCTGGCCGGCATGGCGCTGACCATGTTCGAGCCATTGGCCTTGGTGATCATTGGCGTGTTGATGTTCACCTTTGGCTTCTTCGGTGCACATTCGGTCGCCAGCAGCTGGATTGGCAGACGGGCAATCAAAGCCAAAGGTCAGGCGTCGTCGCTTTATCTGTTCAGTTACTACGCAGGTTCAAGCGTGGCCGGAACGGCGGGCGGAGTGTGCTGGCATTACGGCGGGTGGTACGGCATCGGTTTGTTTATTGGTGTGCTGCTGTTGATTGCGCTGGGTGTGGCACTGAGGTTGGCGAAGTTGCCGCCGTTGCAGGTAAAGACACAAATATAAGCGCTATCTGTAGGAGCTGCCGAAGGCTGCGAACGCGGTGTGTCAGGCATCCACTTTCGCAGCCTTCGGCAGCTCCTACAGGCTCAGTGCATCAACCGTGATACTTCGCCGACAGCTCGCGCACAGCGTCGATGAAAGCACCCGCATGAGCCGGATCGACTTCAGGGGTGATGCCGTGGCCGAGGTTGAAGACGTGGCCGTTGCCACTGCCGTAGCTGGCGAGGATTCGCGAGACTTCGGCGCGGATGGCTTGCGGGCTTGCGTACAGCACGGATGGGTCCATGTTGCCTTGCAGAGCGACTTTGTCACCTACGCGGCGACGGGCGTCACCGATGTTGGTGGTCCAGTCCAGGCCCAGTGCGTCAGCGCCGGTTTCAGCCATGCTTTCCAGCCACAGACCGCCGCCTTTGGTAAACAGAATCACCGGAACCTTGCGACCGTCGTGCTCGCGGATCAGGCCGTTGACGATTTTCTGCATGTAGGCCAGCGAGAACTCCTGATACGCCGCATCGGAAAGGCTACCGCCCCAGCTGTCGAATACCTGCACCGCTTGTGCGCCCGCCAGAATCTGGCCGTTCAGATAGGCGATAACCGAGTCAGCCAGCTTGTCCAGCAGCAGGTGCATGGCTTGCGGGTTTTCGTAGAGCATCGCTTTGGACTTGCGATGGTCTTTGGACGAACCGCCTTCCACCATGTAAGTCGCGAGGGTCCAAGGGCTCCCGGAGAAACCGATCAGCGGCACACGACCGTTCAGCTCGCGGCGGATGGTACTTACTGCATCCATCACATAACCGAGGTCCTTTTGCGGATCAGGGATCGGCAGGGCTTCGATATCGGCCAGGGTGTTGACGGTTTTCTTGAAGCGCGGACCTTCGCCCGTTTCAAAGTACAAGCCCAGCCCCATGGCATCGGGAATGGTCAGGATGTCGGAGAACAGGATCGCAGCGTCCAGATGTGGATAACGATCAAGCGGCTGCAGGGTGACTTCGCAAGCGAACTCCGGGTTCATGCACAGGCTCATGAAGTCCCCGGCTTTGGCGCGGCTGGCACGGTACTCCGGCAGGTAGCGGCCGGCCTGACGCATCATCCAGACGGGGGTGACGTCCACGGGTTGCTTGAGCAGGGCACGAAGGAAACGGTCGTTCTTCAAGGCAGTCATGTCGGCATCCGCAAAAAAAGTGCGGGCATTTTCTCAGACGTGGACGCAAAAGGCACGGCTGGAGCCGTGCCTTTTATCTATCGGGTCGATTTGTCGCAGTCGTGGAACCGGCTTCAGCCGGGAATACTTCACTCCTGAAGCAACACCTGTCTCGGCTGAGCCCGGTCCTGAAGCAGATAGCCTTCGGACCTCCAGCGAATCAATGACTGGGCAGGAGCTTATCGAATTCAAGTACCCCCGGTTGCCCCGGGACCTTTACCACCTGACCGTTTTCATCAAGTACCACGCGCTCGATCACTTGCAAGCGCCACGGCCCTCTGCCCTTGCCACCCGGAATACCGGTTAAATCGAACGTGGAAATATACCTGCCCGTTCCCTTCTCCTCGTAACCATGAAATTTGCCGCCGCCTCTCTCAATGTATTTTTCGGTGACTCTTTCCACCGACTGCCGCAAAGCGTCCTGAATATGCGGATCCGCTTTTTTAAACGGCTTGGAGTTTTCGAATCCGGCTACGTCCAGGGTATAGCGCTTGGGTGCGCCACTCGCACCAGAGGGCCCAGGCGTCGGTGCTTTTACAGCCTTGCGCCCGCCGCCCAACAGTCCGACTTTTGCGTGCGTCCAGACACCGCCTTCGAAGCTGATCGGCGCCTGGTAATAAGCATCCGGACGGCGGGGATCAATCAACCGCCACGTCGCGTAATCACGGTCGTAGCGAACCGGGTAGGTTTTACCGGCGTCTTTCACATAGAAACTCGTAGGTACGCCTGATTTTTTGACTTCATACACACCGCTGTAAACACCGTCAGTGCGCAATTTCAGGCCCTCGGGGGAATGGGCGAGGGCTTTTGAAGAACGCAAGCTGGAAAAGCCCGAACTTCTAACTTTCGACGGTTTTATCTTTGGGTTAGGGCCTAGCGCATCCAGCAAAAACAATGCGGCTTCAACAAAATAAAGGGAGCCCTCTTGCTCGCCGTTCTGGGTGCTCTGCACACCTTGCGTTATGGCATACAGACTGCGAAGCGCAGCAATGGGGAAGGCGACTTTAAAGGGTGTGAATGCCAAGACAGTCTCGCCAACAAACCTGATGATTTCCCAAGCGCTTTCCCAGTTTTTTTCGCTGGTCGTGGAGGTTTGTTGGTTAACCGCTGCAACGACCCTGTTGACTTGGGTTTTATAGCTTGCTTCCAGGAAGCTCCGGCTGAAAGGTGTGGTTTCAATACCGAGCATGTGCCAGTGATTGACTAACATGTCTCTGATTTTGTCCCGATATTCGGGCGCAGCCAGATCTATCACATGCTCGAGATTGACAGGGTCCTGCAGTATCGATCGAAGGTCGATAAGGCGGTTGAGCGCCCAGAAGCACCTTCCATCAGGCATCTGCGGAATGTAGACAACAATAGGCGAGCCGAAATAACTGGAGGCCTGCCTGATAATTAACAGCCCATCCAGTGGCACCCTATTGATCTGTATTTTTTCAACCGCTACACGATGGCCGTCCACTAACGCACGGGCGTCATCATCCACAGGATGATCCAGAACAGCCTGTACCCATTTGTACCCGCGATCGTCATGGCCTGCGGGCCAATCGACGCCTTCGCGAAAATCTCCAGCCATCTTCGCTTCAAGAGCATCAATACGCATTTGAGCCTGCATAACAAGCGCATAGTGCTCCTTGCACCACTGGCCTTCTGGTGATGTGAGCAGTCGGGTGCTCAGAAACTCTAAATAGCTTTCGCCTACGTTCAGGTCACGAACCAGGTTGAATAGATAAGTGGGAGTAAGTTGACTGATAGGTCTGCGCGCGCTGTCGAAGGCCTGACCTGTGAGTAGAAAATTCAGGTCCGTAATGGAGAGATTTTCCAGGCACAACTCAATCAGATCACGAGCTTGCGCTGTAGGGATCACGTCAACAGGCTCTGAGGAATCCGCAAAGCCGTATTCTGTATCCACTGCAAAACTGAATTCCGTCGATACATGGCGAGTCACGATAAATATCTCGTCAGGGCTCAACGCCAACCCGTGATCGAAGCTGAGCCGGGCACTCAGCTTCTCCCTCACATAGTTACGCAGCTCTCGAGGTTCACCGTAGGCAGACACGTCAATAAACCCCGGTGCTTGTGCTTCAAGCACCGCCTGACTGTAGGCCTGCATGGCAGCCTTCCACGCAAGCATATCCTCTGAGGACGCCTGCTGAATCCAGTCTGGTAGCAACTGTTCACTCGTATTTGACACACCTTCAAGGTAAAGCATGCCCCTGTCACCTTCAGAGGCGAGACCAGCAATGACCGCTCGCAAGTCATTGACGTCCTGATCGGACTCAAGCCCCAGCGCATGCAGCTCGTAAGCCCGCAACTGAGCAAGGATTGCCAGGTAAAAACTGTCGGTGCCCCTTTCGACAGGCCTTATCACTCCACCCTCTTCGTCTTCCCGACCGTAAACACCTTTACCGGCTTGCACCAGTATCACGGGATTATCGTTCGGGCCGAGAGGTTGATACCGACTTTCTTCATACTCGGTAATCACTAGGTCCCGAGCAAGTCGATCTTTCAAAAGCCCCCCTGCCAGCGTGCGAGCCAGATCATCGGTTTGCGCGTCATAGACGCGGGTATGCCTTAATCCATCAATCGCTCGGTAGTGCGACCATTCGTGCAGCGACTCTTGCAAAGCCTCGAAAAACGTTTCGGGCAATGTGGCGTTATTCAGCAAATCAGCTTGTTGATCATCGGTGAGTGGCAGGCTGAGCAGCAAGTCTTCGAGACGTGCGACCGGCAACTGCGGATTCACTTCGTGCAATGACCACAACGCCAGAGGCCAGTCTTGTGGGGAAGATGTCCAAAATGGCAGGTAGGGATTGAGCTTGATGTCCGTCGATCCGGACTTCGAGATATGTGCATCCGCCATCAATGCCTCGAACAGTAGCGCACGCTCCATTCGTGACGCTCTTGAGATTTGCCCACGTAACGTCGCGATTCGGCTCTCGACACTAATATCATCGCCATAGCGACCGATCTCGGATGTTGAAGGAATCTGGCTGCACAACACCCAGAACAGCGACTCAGTGAGGTAAGTCAAGGCACTGCCCGGTGCAGAGTAAGAACCATCATCACGCTGCACGAAGGTGATCGTTTGCTCAACAACCGTCCAATCGTTGCCTTTGAGGTAGGAGACCAACGTGCCACCTTCGCTATCCACAACGACGATGCCCATGTTCACCGACCACTGAGGCAGCAAGGTCAGCATGGCGAACAGCAAACCGTCGCCACCTTCCGGGAAATAGTTATCTTCAGTAAATCGCTCGGCAAACTGATCAAGGATTCGATCAGCATCCTGGCGGGCGACGTGTTCACGGATTGCGCTAATGCTTGGCCTGAAGACCCTCGGTTCTTCGGTGCCTGAAGAGGTGGCAGAGGCAGGTAAGGCTATATCTCGAAACATGGCTATTTCCTTATAGCGACATGTATGAAATGGGAGTCTGTACGACAGTGTTCCCGTTAAGTCAGGCAAAGATCCTAGCCTGCCCGTAGAGCAGAAATACTTCGGGGAAATAAACCGCAACGCAGTTGGCCAGCCAGCATCTGATGGCGCCGATGGGGTAAAAGAGGAGGATGAAGCTGGAGGGCTATTAGCGCAGGGGTTTGGTTGGGAGTGGCTTCTGCCCGGGGGAACGATCCCGATTTGTTGCCGGGTTTGAAGCGGGAGCGAGGATTATGCAAGAGCGGAGCTTGCCCGCGATCTGGATCCCGCAGTTCTTCAGACCCATTGCGTTATCGTTTATCGCGAGCAAGCTCACTCCTACAGACGATCAAGAACCTGTGGGAGTCGCCCCGGCGTTCCTGACACCACGTTGTCGCGGAGCAAGCAATGGACTGTAGGAGCTCACCGAGGTTACGAGGCCAGCGATGGCGGTGTGTCAGATAAACCGCTATCGCTGGCCTCGTAAACTCGGTGAGCTCCTACAGGATTTGAGTCAACTCTGAAAAAATTGCATCTTATTTGATAGGAGGCGAGCTGCTACATCAAACGCCCAGGTAATCCAGAATCCCTTCAGCCGCATTACGGCCTTCGAAGATTGCGGTCACCACCAGGTCAGAACCGCGCACCATGTCGCCACCGGCGAAGATTTTCGGGTTGCTGGTCTGGTGTTTGTACTGCGCCTGTTCCGGGGCGATAACGCGGCCCTGGCTGTCGGTCTGAATAGTGAACTGCTCAAACCACGGGGCCGGGCTTGGGCGGAAACCGAATGCGATGACTACGGCATCAGCGGGGATGATCTCTTCGGAACCCGGAATCGGCTCAGGGCTGCGACGGCCACGGGCATCAGGCTCGCCAAGACGGGTCTCGACCACCTTCACACCTTCAACCTTGTCTTCGCCAACAATAGCGATCGGCTGACGGTTGTAGAGGAACTTCACGCCTTCTTCCTTGGCGTTCTTCACTTCCTTGCGCGAACCCGGCATGTTTTCTTCGTCGCGACGATAAGCGCAGGTCACCGACTTGGCACCCTGGCGGATCGAAGTCCGATTGCAGTCCATCGCAGTATCACCGCCGCCAAGCACGACAATTTTCTTGCCTTTCATGTCGACGAAATCTTCCGGCGACTTTTCGAAGCCCAGATTGCGATTGACGTTGGCGATCAGGAAATCCAGTGCATCGTGAACGCCTGGCAGGTCCTCACCGGCAAAGCCACCCTTCATGTAGGTGTAGGTGCCCATGCCCATGAACACGGCATCGTATTCTTCGAGCAGTTGCTCCATGGTCACGTCCTTGCCGACTTCGGTATTGAGACGGAACTCGATACCCATGCCGGTGAAGACTTCGCGACGATGGCTCAGGACGGTTTTTTCCAGCTTGAACTCGGGGATACCGAACGTCAGCAAGCCGCCGATTTCCGGGTTCTTGTCGAACACCACCGGAGTCACGCCGCCACGCACCAGCACGTCAGCACAGCCTAGCCCCGCAGGACCAGCACCGATGATCGCGACGCGTTTGCCGGTCGGCACGACTTTGGACATGTCCGGACGCCAGCCCATGGCAAACGCTGTATCGGTGATGTACTTCTCCACCGAACCAATGGTCACCGCACCGAAGCCGTCGTTCAGGGTGCAGGCACCTTCGCAAAGGCGATCCTGCGGACACACACGACCGCAGACTTCCGGCAGGGTGTTGGTCTGATGCGACAGCTCGGCAGCCGCCAGGATGTTGCCTTCGGCGACCAGCTTCAGCCAGTTAGGGATGAAGTTGTGAACCGGGCATTTCCATTCGCAATACGGGTTACCACAACCCAGGCAACGGTGAGCCTGATCGGCTGACTGTTGCGGTTTGAAAGGCTCGTAGATTTCCACGAACTCTTTCTTGCGCTGACGCAGCAGCTTCTTCTTCGGATCTTTACGCCCGACATCGATGAACTGGAAGTCGTTACTTAGACGTTCGGCCATTCTCTTGAACCTCTACATGGCAGCTTCAGGCGACAAACCTGAAGCTGCCAGAATCATATTCGCAGGCAAATCACGCACTGCTGTTAACTTGCGGCTTGAAGCTTGCCGCTTAAAGCTGCAGTTACTGCGGATTCGCGCGGGTGCTGGAGAGCAAGGACTTCAACGAAGCTGCCTTCGGCTTGACCATCCAGAAGCGGCGCAGGTAGTCGTCCAGGTTTTCCCAGACGTTACGGCCCCACTCACTGTCTGTTTCCTCGACATACTCGGCCAGTACACGCTCCAGATGGCTGCGATAAGCTTCCATCGCTTCGCCGCTGATCCGCTGGATTTCAACCAGTTCGTGGTTAACCCGGTCAACGAAAGTGTTGTCCAGGTCCAGCACGTAGGCGAAACCACCGGTCATGCCGGAACCGAAGTTATAACCGGTCTTGCCCAATACGCAGACAAACCCGCCGGTCATGTATTCGCAGCAGTGGTCGCCCGTGCCTTCCACGATGGTGTGAGCACCGGAGTTACGCACCGCGAAACGCTCGCCTGCGGTACCGGCTGCGAACAGCTTGCCGCCGGTTGCGCCGTACAGACAGGTGTTGCCGATGATGGCGCTTTCCTGGGTCTTGAACGGACTGCCTTTAGGAGGAACGATCACCAGCTTGCCCGCAGTCATGCCTTTACCGACGTAGTCGTTGGCATCACCTTCCAGATACATGTTCAAACCACCGGCGTTCCAAACACCGAAGCTCTGACCCGCCGTCCCTTTGAAGCGGAAGGTGATCGGTGCCTTGTTCATGCCCTGGTTGCCGTGCAACTTGGCGATCTCGCCGGAAATCCTTGCGCCAATGGAACGGTCGCAGTTGCAGATTTCCAGCTCGAACTCACCGCCGCTCAGGCTTTCAATGGCCGGTTTGGCCATTTCAACCATACGTTCAGCCAGCAGGCCTTTGTCGAACGGCGGGTTACGATCTACCAGGCTGAACTGAGGTTTGTCAGCCGGAATGTGATCGCTGCCCAACAATGGCGTCAGGTCCAGATGCTGCTGCTTGGCAGTTTCGCCCGGCAGGATGTCGAGCAGATCAGTACGACCGATCAGCTCTTCCAGCGAACGAACGCCCAGCTTGGCCAGCCACTCGCGGGTTTCTTCAGCCACGTAGGTGAAGAAGTTGATCACCATGTCGACGGTGCCGATGTAGTGATCCTTGCGCAGCTTGTCGTTCTGAGTCGCAACGCCGGTAGCGCAGTTGTTCAGGTGGCAGATACGCAGGTATTTGCAGCCCAGCGCGATCATTGGCGCGGTACCGAAACCGAAGCTTTCGGCGCCGAGGATTGCAGCCTTGATCACGTCCAGACCGGTTTTCAGACCACCATCGGTCTGTACCCGAACCTTGCCGCGCAAATCGTTGCCGCGCAGGGTCTGGTGAGTTTCGGCCAGGCCGAGTTCCCAAGGAGCGCCCGCGTATTTGATCGACGACAGTGGCGATGCACCGGTGCCGCCGTCGTACCCGGAAATAGTGATCAGGTCGGCATACGCCTTGGCCACACCGGCAGCAATCGTACCCACGCCCGCTTCAGCTACCAGTTTCACCGAAACCAGCGCATCCGGATTGACTTGTTTAAGGTCGAAAATCAGCTGCGACAAGTCTTCGATGGAATAGATGTCGTGGTGCGGCGGTGGCGAAATCAGGGTCACGCCCGGCACTGCATAACGCAGCTTGGCGATCAGGCCATTCACTTTACCACCAGGCAGTTGCCCGCCCTCGCCCGGCTTGGCGCCTTGAGCGACCTTGATCTGCAACACGTCAGCGTTGACCAGATACTCAGGGGTCACACCAAAACGGCCGGTGGCGATCTGTTTGATTTTCGAGCTGCGGATGGTGCCGTAGCGCGCAGGGTCTTCACCGCCCTCACCGGAGTTGGAGCGTGCGCCCAGACGGTTCATGGCCTCGGCCAGTGCTTCGTGAGCTTCCGGCGACAGTGCGCCCAGGGAGATCCCGGCTGAGTCGAAACGCTTGAGGATTTCCGCCAGCGGCTCGACTTCGTCGATGGACATCGGAGTGTCGAGGGTCTTGACCTGAAACAGGTCGCGAATCATCGATACCGGACGCTTGTCCACCAGCGAGGTGTATTCCTTGAACTTGCTGTAGTCGCCCTGCTGCACAGCGGCTTGCAGCATGCTGACCACGTCCGGGTTGTAGGCGTGGTATTCGCCGCCGAACACGAACTTGAGCAGGCCACCTTGCTGGATCGGCTTGCGCGGGCTCCAGGCTTCGTTGGACAGCAATTTCTGCTCAGCTTCGATATCAACGAAGCGCGCACCTTTGATGCGGCTTGGCACACCACGGAAGCTCAGGTCGCAGACCGCTTCGGACAAACCGATGGCTTCGAACAACTGCGCGCCACGGTACGACGCGATGGTCGAGATCCCCATCTTCGACAGGATCTTGAGCAGGCCCTTGGTGATGCCTTTGCGGTAGTTCTTGAACACCTCGTAGAGGTCGCCCAGTACTTCGCCCGTGCGGATCAGGTCGCCCAGCACTTCGTAAGCCAGGAACGGATAAACCGCCGACGCACCGAAGCCGATCAATACCGCGAAGTGATGCGGATCACGGGCTGTCGCGGTTTCAACCAGAATGTTGCTGTCGCAGCGCAGGCCTTTTTCGGTCAGGCGGTGGTGCACAGCGCCTACAGCCAAAGAGGCGTGAGCAGGCAATTTGCCTGGAGCGATATGACGGTCGGTCAGGACGATCTGGGTACGACCGGCACGCACGGCTTCTTCAGCCTGATCAGCGATGTTACGCACAGCCGCTTCAAGGCCCATGCTCTCATCGTAGTTCAGGTCGATGATCTGCCGCTCGAAGCCCGGACGCTCCAGAGTCATCAGCGAGCGCCACTTGGCCGGAGAAATAACCGGCGAGCTGAGGATCACGCGGGAAGCGTGCTCAGGCGACTCCTGGAAAATGTTGCGCTCGGCACCGAGGCAGATTTCCAGCGACATGACGATGGCTTCACGCAGCGGGTCGATCGGCGGGTTGGTCACCTGCGCGAACTGCTGGCGGAAGTAGTCGTAAGGCGAACGCACGCGCTGCGACAGAATCGCCATCGGCGTGTCGTCACCCATGGAGCCGACCGCTTCCTGGCCCTGCTCACCGAGCGGACGCAATACCTGATCACGCTCTTCGAAGGTGACCTGATACATCTTCATGTATTGCTTGAGCTGGTCGGCATTGTAGAAAGCCGAACCGTGGTCATTGTCTTCGATGGTCGCCTGGATGCGCAGGGCGTTCTTGCGCAGCCATTGCTTGTACGGGTGACGCGACTTCAAGCGGTTGTCGATGGCGTCGGTGTCGAGGATCTGGCCGGTTTCAGTGTCCACGGCAAAGATCTGACCCGGGCCGACACGGCCCTTGGCGATCACGTCTTCCGGCTTGTAGTCCCACACGCCGATTTCCGACGCCAGGGTGATGTAGCCATTCTTGGTGGTGACCCAGCGCGCCGGACGCAGACCGTTACGGTCAAGCAGGCACACCGCATGACGGCCTTCGGTCATCACGACACCGGCCGGACCATCCCAAGGCTCCATGTGCATGGAGTTGTACTCATAGAACGCCCGCAGATCGGGGTCCATGGTCTCAACGTTCTGCCACGCAGGCGGAATAATCATGCGCACGCCACGGAACAGGTCGATACCGCCGGTGACCATCAGTTCCAGCATGTTGTCCATGCTTGAGGAGTCGGAACCCACGCGGTTGACCAGCGGGCCCAACTCATCCAGATCCGGAATCAGTTCGTTGGCGAACTTGGTGCGACGGGCCTGCGCCCAGTTGCGGTTGCCAGTAATGGTGTTGATCTCGCCATTGTGAGCGAGAAAGCGGAATGGCTGCGCAAGCGGCCATTTCGGCAGGGTGTTGGTCGAGAAGCGCTGGTGAAATACGCAAATCGCGGTCTGCAGACGCTCGTCGCTCAGGTCCGGGAAGAATGCCGTCAGGTCGCGCGGCATCATCAGACCTTTGTAGATGATGGTCTTGTGAGAAAAGCTGCAGATGTAGTGATCAGTGTCTTCAGCGTTGGCGACCGACGAACGGCGGCGTGCGCTGAACAGCTTGATCGCGAACTCCTGATCGCTCAGGCCTTCACCGCCGATGAACACCTGCTCGATTTTCGGCAGACGCTCCAGCGCCAGACGACCCAGCACGCTGGTGTCGATAGGCACTTGGCGCCAGCCGACGAGGGTCAGGCCAGCGGCAAGGATTTCGCGATTCATGTTCTCGCGGGCGACATCGGCTTTAGCGTCGTCCTGATTGAGGAACACCATGCCCACGGCGTATTGACGCGGCAGCTCGTTGCCAAAGGTTTCCTTGGCAACGGCGCGCAGGAACGCGTCCGGTTTTTGAATCAACAGCCCGCAACCGTCACCGGTCTTGCCGTCGGCGTTGATCCCACCACGGTGGGTCATGCAGGTCAGGGCTTGGATAGCCGTCTGCAACAGGTGATGACTGGGCTCGCCCTGCATGTGGGCAATCAGGCCGAAACCACAGTTATCCTTGAATTCATCTGGATGGTACAGACCTGCTTTCATAGACACTTTCTCACCAGGCTGCCTCTAAAAGAGACAAATTTCTTTTCAATTCAACCAGTTACCTCTCGCGCTGAACGTACGCCAGCTTAGCGGGAGCAAAAGGGAGGTCATTGTACACAGCGACACAAAGCCTCACAAATTTAACGACGAACAGTCGTAAATTCGTGTCGCATTTATGAACGTTTATAGCTGGATGCTGTGCTAGCCGAAAGACTTTTTTATCGTTCTGACCAGAAGCGTTCTGAATACCTAAGGTGCCTGTGATACAGACACCACAAGGCGCGCTGCCAGTGGCAGCACGCTCAAGAGGTCAAACAGGTTGCTGGGTGAGCGGCCAGGGTAAGGCCGCTGCGACTTCAGCGAGCTGCGCCGAGTTCCTGTTGGATACTGGCGACAGTACGAGGCCAAGGTTTACCAGCCTGAACCTTCGCTGGCAATCCCTTGATAGCTGCAAGGGCAGCTGCGCGATCAGAGAAGTTGCCGTAAGTGATCACATACAGCGGCTTGCCCTGAAGCGTTTTCTTGAAATAACGGTACTCGCCACCTTGCTCTGCAACGAAAGCCTGAGCAGTGGTCTCTGAGCTGGTGCCCAGAATCTGCACAACGTAACGACCCGGTTGCTGACTGCCGTACCAACTGCTACCGGCCGCAGGTTTCGCAGCGGCGGCAGGTGCTGACTTGGCGGTTGCGACCTGCGCAGGAGCCTGAGCTGGCGCTGCTGGCTTCGGAGCGGTCGCCGCAGGTGCGGCAGGCTTCGGAGCAGTAGCAGCCGCTGGCGGCGCGATAGACGAGCGAGGCGTGGAAGGTGCAGCGCCGGCCGGCACACCGGCAGGCGGCGCGGTGGTGGTCACGGTCGGCGGCTGCTCAACCGAACCGACCGGCACGCCATCATCGTCGCCATCACTTGCGCCAGCCGCTTCAGCAAGCGGGCCACGCATAACAGGCTGAGAGTTGCCCACCAGTGGCAACGGCATCGGCTGCGAGTTACCTGCGAACTCGATAGCAGGGCCACCATTGTTGGACTGCTGGGCGCTTGGCGTGCCCTGCCCCAAAGGCAATTGCGCCTGAGAGTTGGCAGGTTGCGTCGCTGGAGCACCGGAATTGCCGCCACGGCCCGGGATCAGCACTGCTGCCAATACCCCGACTGCAACCACAGCACCCAGTGCCATTACATATTTCTTCGGCATTTTGAATCCCACACTTGGGCGTTTGACCGCCGAACGGCTGGCGATCATCGCCTCGATCATTGAGTCCCGGGCAACCTGATTGATAGCGCCAGGCCATCCACCGGAATGCTCGTGAATATCGGTTATCTGCTCGGCCGTGAACAATTCGATGCCTTGTCCGGCACCTTCCAGTCGCTGCTCCAGATATTCCCGTGTTTCGTCTTCCGTGTAAGGTGCCAGCTCGATGACGTGATAGCGCTCGCCCTCGGTTTCTGCCTCTGCACACAGCTGATCGAGTCGATCGATCAGCGAGGCTTCACCGAACAAAAACACATGCGGACGGCCTTCAGGACTTCCATCAGCCAGACCGAGCAGTGCTTCGAGTGCAGATTCGCCCAGTTGTTCGGCATCATCGACCAACAAATAGACTTCTTGCCCGGTCAGCGCCAACTGCACGATCTGAGCAAGAATGGCATGCATCTCTGGCTGGGCGACATTCAGCGCCTGAGCAACCTGACGCAGCAGGCCGGACGCATCGGTGGCGCCGCGCGCCGAAATCACTACGCTCTGAACCGATTGCTTGTTGGTGCTGGCGACCAGCGCCTGACGCAACAAGGTCTTGCCGCTGCCGTTTGGCCCGGTCACAACCAGCAACAGCTGGCTGTAACGCGCCAGATGATGCAGCTGCCCCAGTACCGGCTTGCGCTGGGCAGGGAAAAATTTGAAGCCAGGTACCCGCGCCGCGAAGGGGTCATGACTCAACTGGTAATGGCCGAGGAAGGCCTCGTCGGCGTGCAAGCTACTCGTCATGGATTTTCATTAACCTCTGAGCTGATCCACGAGGGCGCGGTAATCCGCCGCCAGCGTGGCCTGTAATACTTCTTTTGGATATTCGTCGGTGATCACGGCTTCGCCCATACGGCTAAGCAGGACCAGACGCATACGACCATCCAGGACTTTTTTGTCGACCGCCATGTGCTCAAGGAAATGCTCCGGGGTCATTTCCTGCGGCGGCACCACCGGCAAACCGGCACGCTGCAGCAGGCGGATACCGCGATCACGTTCCTGTTCGCTGATCCAGCCCAACCGGGAAGACATTTCCAACGCCATGGCAGTGCCTGCACCTACCGCCTCACCATGCAGCCAGACGCCGTAACCCATATGAGTTTCGATGGCATGCCCGAAAGTGTGGCCGAGGTTAAGCGTGGCACGCACGCCGGTTTCTCGCTCATCAGCGCCGACGATCAAGGCTTTGGCAGCACAGGAGCGCTCGATAGCAACAGTCAATGCGGCTTGATCCAGCCCGCGCAACCGGTCAATGCTTTCTTCAAGCCAGGTCAGGAACGGTTCATCGCTGATCAGGCCGTACTTGATGACCTCGGCAAGACCTGCAGACAGCTCACGCTCAGGCAAGGTGTTGAGACTGGTGGTATCGATCAGCACAACGCTCGGCTGATAGAAAGCGCCGACCATGTTCTTGCCCAGCGGATGGTTGATACCGGTCTTGCCGCCCACCGACGAATCGACCTGTGACAGCAAGGTAGTAGGGATCTGAATAAAATTCACCCCCCGCTGATAGCAGGCAGCAGCAAAGCCGGCCATGTCACCAATGACACCGCCACCGAGAGCAATCACGGTGGTACGACGATCATGACGAGCACCCAGCAGGCCATCAAAAATGGTTTGCAGGGTTTCCCAGTTCTTGAAAGCTTCACCGTCCGGAAGAATGACGGGCAGGACCTTATAATCGGCCAGCGTACGGGTCAGTCGCTCAAGGTAAAGCGGTGCGACGGTGGTGTTGGAAACAATCGCCACTTGCCGCCCGACGATATGCGGAGCGAGTAAATCCAAACGATCCAGCAAGCCTTCGCCGATGTGAATCGGGTAGCTGCGCTCGCCAAGCTCGACCTTAAGTGTCTGCATGTGTCCCCACGTTGATTACCGGATACGTCGCTGTGAGCGCTTTTGGCACTCACGCAAAATGTGGCTCAAGGCAGTGCCTCGTCCTGTTTTTTATTGGTCGCCGAGGATAGCGCATTTCTGCCTGGGCTTTAACGGGGAGGAAGCTCCGCCAAACGCGCAAGGATATCAAGAACCACCATTCGTGGCGGCCGCTCATCGGTTTCAACCACCAGATCGGCAATCTCCCGATAAAGCGGGTCGCGCATCTCCAGCAGATCGCGCAAAACCTTCGCAGGATCAGCAGTGCGCAACAACGGACGGTTACGGTCACGGGCAGTACGCCCGACTTGCTGCTCTACCGACGCATGCAGATAAACCACGCGCCCTCCCTGGTGCAGGGCCTGACGGTTTTCGCTGCGCATGACTGCGCCGCCGCCGGTCGCGAGGACAATGCCGTCCACGCTACACAGCTCAGCGATCATCGCTTGCTCACGGTCACGGAAGCCCGGCTCGCCTTCCTTGTCGAAAATCCACGGGATATTGGCACCCGTGCGCAGTTCAATTTCCTTGTCGGAATCCTTGAACGGCAGGCGCAGCTCTTTGGCCAGCAAACGGCCGATGGTGCTTTTGCCAGCCCCCATCGGCCCTACAAGTATTAAATTTCGCACAGAATCAACGACTCACAGCAATCGCCTGGTTGTTCATGATACGCGGAGTGAGGAACACCAGCAGCTCGGATTTTGCTTCCGAGACCACATCGCGCCGGAAAAGGCGGCCAACATACGGCACATCGCCAAGAAATGGCACCTTATCGACAACTTTACTTTGCGTATTGGAGAACACACCACCAATTACGATGGTTTCGCCGTCGGCGACCAGCACCTTGGCGTTGACTTCATTTTTGCGAATAGGCGGCACACCCAGCACGGTATTGAGGTAATCCGGCTCATCCTTGGTGACCTTGACCTCCATGATGATTCGGTTGTCCGGGGTGATCTGCGGAGTCACTTCCAGCGACAGCGAGGCCTCCTTGAAAGAAACGGTGGTAGCGCCGCTGGAGCTGGATTCCTGATAAGGAATCTCGGTGCCTTTCAGAATCTTCGCGGTTTCCTTGTCCGAGGTCACGACCTTGGGTTGCGAGACGATCTCCCCGTTACCGGTTCTCTCCATGGCGCTGAGCTCAAGGTCGAGCAAAACGTTGTCGGTCATGAACGCGATACCGATGCCGGAGGTTGCGTTGGCTGCACCCAGATCGACGAACGGCACATTGGATGTCAGCGCATCGCCCGTGTTACCGGCTTCGTCCCCATTGTCATCCAGACCGTAGCCGCTCCATTTATGGTTGTTGTTGCGATTGGTGTCGCCCGCCCAGCGGACCCCGAGTGCCTTGTCGTAACCGACGTTGGCCTCGACAATTCGCGCTTCGATCATCACCTGACGCACCGGAATGTCCAGTTGGGAGACGATACGGCGCAGTTCGTCCAGGCGGTCCTGAGTCTGGTAGGCAATGATGTTATTGGTGCGGTCATCCACGGTAATCGAGCCGCGCTCATCGATTTTCGACTCGGCGCTGGTCACCGACTGGAACAGCTTGGCGATATCCGCAGCCTTGGCGTAGTTGACCTGCAACAGTTCACGACGCAGCGGTGCCAACTCGGCAATCTGCTTGAGCGACTCCAGTTCCTGACGCTCGCGAGCCGCGATTTCGTCGGCTGGCGCCACCAACAGCACGTTGCCGATCTTGCGCTTGTCCAGACCTTTGGTTTTCAGCACCAGGTCCAGCGCCTGATCCCATGGCACATTCTGCAGACGCAGCGTGATGCCGCCTTGCACCGTGTCACTGGCCACCAGATTGAGGCTGGTGAAGTCGGCGATTAGCTGCAGCACCGAACGCACATCGATGTCCTGAAAGTTCAGCGACAGCTTTTCACCGGTGTAGACCAGCTTTTCAGCATTGCGACGGTCCAGATCCTCGTTGGTCAACGGACGCACACTGATAGTCAGTTTGCCTTCCGTCTGGTAAGCCGAATAATCGAAAGGCCCTGAAGGCTCGATGGTGATACTGGCCTTGTCGCCAGTAGCACTGGCATTGACGAACTGCACCGGCGTGGCGAAGTCCTTGACGTCCAGGCGCACACGCAGCTTTTCAGGCAATTGGGTTTTGGCGAAATCAACACGAATTCTGCCGCCCTGCTCCTGAATATCAGGGGCGACGCTGGAGTCGGTCAGATCAATGATCACATTGCCTTCACCTAGCTCGCCACGCTGGAAATCGACATTTCTGATTGCCTTGCCGACGGGCGCATAGGCCTTGGGCTTCGCCGGGGCTGGTGGCGGCACGGCAACACGTGCGGCGCCCTGAGCTGTAGTCGGCTGCGAGGCCTGTGCCGCTGCGGCGCCCTGGCCAATCACGACAAACAGGTTATTGCCATCAACCCGCGAGCTGTAGGGCGCAAGCGCGGTCATGTTGATGATGACCCGCGTGCGATCCTGGGCCTGAACCACCACCACGCTACGGGCGTTACCACTGCCCAACTCACGGCTCTTGGTCGCCAGCTGGCTGGTAACTCCGGGCAGATCCAGTGCAATACGCGCGGGTTGCTCGGTGGTGTAGCCTTTGGGTGCAGGCACAGGGGAGTCGAAACTCAGTTTGAGTTCGATCCTGTCTCCGGGCAATGCAGCCACATCCAGCGTTTTGAGAGTGGCGGCCTGGAGCACCGGCGAAATCATCGCAATCCATAGCGATACACCGATAGCCGAAAGAATCCTGGTCATGATCATTTTCCGTCCTGCAAACCCGAGGGTGTTTTGCGTGCTTGGCTGTGCTCGTTTCATGAGCGTTCTTTCAGGGAAATACTGCGCGGCCTTTCCAACCATGCCCCCTCTCCGTCAGGAACTATTTCTACGACATCAACCCGAGATTCATCGACTGAGACAATCCGGCCATTATTACGCCCCAGATAATCGCCCACCTTCACCCGGTATACGCCGCCAGCGCCTTTAAGCAAGGCAAAGGTGCCGGTGTCATTGGCCATAGTACCGACCATCTCAAACGTCTCGATATTGAAACCCTCCAGAAACTGCCTCGGTCGGGTTTCATCAGGTGCTACCAATCGAGAGCCTTTCAAGCGATTGACCAGATCAGCCTTTATCGGTGGCTGAAACGGGCTGCGCATATTCGCCGCGTTATAGGTAAACGCCTCGTAAGGACGAAACTTGGGCAGCGGCTCGATGGTGCCCGTCGGCCGGGCCCGCGCCTCATCCATGAAGGTCGTCAGGTCGGCGAACGACGAGTCATCGTTGCAACCGGCCAGACTGATCAACGCCACACTGGCGCACAACAATCGCGCCAGCCTCATTTCTTGAGCCCTTCATCGTTATAGCGATAGGTCTTGGCAAGAATGTTCATGCGCAACCTGGAGGGATTGGAAGCGTCCACAGGTTTGATCTCAAAGTCGTGCAGGGTAACGATCCGCGGCAAGCTCGCAACGCCACTGACAAAAGTTGCCAGGTCGTGATAGGCGCCGACTACGGTGATCTGTATCGGCAATTCGATGTAAAACTGCTGAGCAGCTTCAGGCAGCAATTTGATTTCTTCGAACTCCAGTCCGCTGCCTAACCCTGTACGGGTGATGTCTTCAAGCAAGCCTGGTACCTCGGTATCGCTGGGCAGCTGCCTCAGCAAAGCACCGAAGGTGTTTTCCATTTCAGTCATCTGCACCTTGTAAGGCTGCAGGTTAGCGGCCTGGAAAGCCTTGTTGGTGAACTGCTCTTTGAGCGTGCCTTCATTGGCGCGTGCAGCATCGAGCTGACTCTCAAGATCCTGAATGTAGAAAAAGTAACCGAGGGCAAGCACCAGCACCATCAACAACATGCCCGCCACGACTTTGACCGCCGCAGGCCATGAGCCAAGGTTGTTGACGTCAAGGTCGCCAAGGTCGATCCGGCGCAGCCCTTCCAGCGACTCAGAAAGATTCATGGCTTGACTCCATCAATGCCCGGCTGGGTCTGGCGCACTGTCAGCTGAAATACGTTGGCCTGGTCCAGCGCGCCAGCGGTTGTTGCCTTGACTTCGGTCAGACTTGGCGCTTCAAGCCAGTCGGAGGCGTCCAGATTACGCATCAGGTCCGAGACACGATTATTCGACTCTGCCGCGCCGGTGATACTGATGAGGTTGTCAGCCATCTTCACGTTCGAGAAGTACACCCCGTCCGGAAGAGTGCGCGCCATCTGGTCAAACACCCGGCCAATGATCGGACGGTTGCCCTGCAGGTCCTGGATGATCTTCATACGTTCCAGCAGTTGCTTGCGTCGAGCTCGCAAATCACTGATCTCTTTGATGCGCTCGTCGAGCTGTACGACTTCGTTCTGAATGAAAGCATTACGCGCCGCCTGATGGGTAATCGCGCTGCTCAAATACTGATTGACCAAGAACAACGCTCCGATCGAGGCGACAAATACGCCCGCCAGAGCAATGAGGAAGCGCTTCTTGCGTTCTTCGCGAAGCTGTTCACGCCAGGGGAGAAGGTTAATCCGGGCCATCAGTCGAAGCTCCTCAGGGCCAGACCGCAAGCGATCATCAAAGCAGGCGCGTCACTGGCCAGGGCGCCAGCATTGACCTTGGGCCCCAACGCCATATCGGCAAACGGGTTGGCAACCAGGGTCGGGGTGCCGATGCGCTGCTGAACCAGGTGATCCAGGCCGGAAACCGATGCCGTGCCACCGGCCAACATGATGTAGTCGACCGAATTGTATTGCCCGGCAGCAAAGAAAA
This sequence comes from Pseudomonas maioricensis, assembly GCF_022790535.1. Lineage (GTDB taxonomy): Bacteria > Pseudomonadota > Gammaproteobacteria > Pseudomonadales > Pseudomonadaceae > Aquipseudomonas > Aquipseudomonas maioricensis. Next base: position 472,346 of record NZ_LOHG01000001.1, on the reverse strand, counting down.
ACTGCAGCGACCGGGCCACTTGTTGCACCACGGCGTCCTTGAACGGCTGCAAGACTTCGGAGACATAATCATCCGGCAGACCGCCCTGCTTCTTCGCAAGCCCGGCCTCTTCCACCGACAGGCCATAACGGCGCTGAATCTCTTCAGTGAGCTGACGCCCACCGAACAACTGCTCGCGGGTATAAATGATGCGACCTTTGTGCAGCACGCTCAGCGTGGTCATGGTTGCGCCGATGTCGACGATCGCCACGGTCAGTTGATCGTGACCATTGCCCAATTGCGCCGACAACAATCCAAAAGCACGCTCCAGCGCGTAGGCCTCCACATCGACAACCCGCGCGCTCAGGCCTGCGAGTGCCAGAGCCGCTTCGCGCACCTCGACATTTTCTTTCCGGCAGGCAGCAAGCAGGACTTCGACCCGCTCAGGATTGCGCACCGAATAGCCCTGAACCTCGAAATCGATTGCGACTTCTTCCAGCGGATAAGGAATGTATTGATCGGCTTCGATTTTAAGCTGGTTTTCCATGTCGTCGTCGGACAGGCCAGCATCCATTTCGATGGTCTTGGTGATCACTGCCGACCCGGCGACAGCAACCGCCACAGATTTGACGCCTGTACGGGCCTTGATCAATACACGCGACAGCGCATTGCCGACACCTTCAAGCTCGGCAATATTCTTTTCGACCACGGCGTTCGCCGGAAGCGGCTCAACCGCGTAAGACTCGACCTTGTAACGTGTGCCGGAACGACTCAATTCAAGGAGCTTCACCGATGTAGAGCTAATATCGATCCCTAGAAGGGTGTTGGCCTTCTTACCGAAGAGTTCGAACACAACCTGTTTCCTATGAGTTTCCGTCACTTACGGATTATTTGTTGTCCAACGCCGCTGTCGGCAGTCTTGACAGTAGCGCAAATAACGCTCGGAGACGAAAAATGCTTATAATGCCCAGCGTTTTTTTCGTTTAACCAAGCTTCAAGGCGTGTCTGTTTGTTAGTGTCCGCGCTTAACTCATTCTTTTTTCTGTTCTTTATTCTGGAAACCTAAAAGCCTTGATACGCCTGCTGAAGTTTTTGTGGTGGTCTCTCGTTGCCGTATTCTGTGCGCTGTTACTCGGCCTCAGCGGTGCCTTCCTTTACCTGAGTCCGAACCTTCCGTCTGTTGAAGCGTTGCGCAGCATTCAGCTGCAAATTCCTCTGCGCGTGTACAGCAGCGATGGCAAGTTGATCGCGGAGTTTGGCGAAATGCGCCGTACCCCGATCCGCTTTGCCGAAATCCCGCCGAACTTCATTAACGCCTTGCTCTCGGCCGAAGACGACAACTTCGCCAATCACTACGGCGTCGACCCCGGCAGCTTGATGCGCGCAGCTTCGCAACTTGTGAAAAGCGGCCATATCCAGTCCGGTGGCAGCACCATCACCATGCAGGTCGCAAAGAACTATTTTCTGACGAGTGAGCGCAGTTTTTCGCGCAAAACCACCGAGATTCTTCTTGCACTGCAAATTGAGCGCCAACTGACCAAAGATGAAATTCTTGAGCTGTACGTCAACAAGATCTACCTGGGCAACCGGGCCTACGGGATCGAAGCGGCGGCCCAAGTGTATTACGGCAAATCGATTCGCGACGTAACGCTTGCGCAAATGGCGATGATTGCAGGCCTGCCTAAAGCGCCTTCGCGCTTCAATCCGCTGGCCAATCCAACTCGTGCCAAAGAGCGTCGGGACTGGATTCTGGGCCGCATGTACAAGCTGGGCAAAATCGACCAGAACGCCTATCAGACGGCTCTCAACGAACCGCTGAATGCCAGCTACCACGTACCGACGCCTGAAGTTAATGCGCCTTACATTGCCGAGATGGCCCGTGCAGAAATGGTTGGTCGCTACGGCAGCGACGCCTATACAGAAGGCTTCCGCGTCACTACCACCGTACCGAGCGATCTTCAGGAACACGCCAACACGGCTGTTCAGGAAGGCTTGATCGACTATGACCAGCGCCACGGTTATCGCGGCCCTGAAAGCCGCTTCCCGGGCATGACCCGCGAAGGCTGGGTGCAAGAGCTGACCAAGCAACGTCCTATCAGTGGCCTGGAGCCTGCCATCGTCACCCAGGTCGACAAGACCGGCCTGCGCGTCCTCACGCGTACGGGTGAAAAGGAAGAGACTGTTGATTGGGCAAGCATGAAATGGGCACGTCCGTATCTGAATACCAACAGTCTGGGCGCAAACCCAAAACAACCTGCTGACGTAGCGCATGTCGGCGATCTGGTTCGCCTGCAACGTCAGGAAAATGGCTCTCTCAAGTTCAGTCAGATTCCTGCCGCACAAAGCGCACTGGTTTCCCTTGATCCGCAGAATGGTGCGATTCGCGCGCTGGTCGGTGGCTTCGCCTTCGAGCAGAGCAACTACAACCGCGCCCTGCAAGCCAAGCGTCAGCCAGGTTCGAGCTTCAAGCCGTTCCTGTACAGCGCCGCACTGGACAACGGCTACACCGCGTCGAGCCTGGTGAACGACGCGCCAATCGTGTTCGTTGACGAATATCTCGATAAGGTGTGGCGTCCGAAGAACGACACCAATACCTTCCTTGGTCCGATCCGCCTGCGTGAAGCGCTGTACAAGTCGCGTAACCTAGTGTCGATCCGCCTGCTGCAGCAGTTGGGTATCGACACTTCGATTGACTACATCACGCGCTTTGGCTTCAACAAAAGCGACCTGCCGCGCAACCTTTCGCTTGCGCTCGGCACCGCAACCCTGACTCCGATGGAAATCGTGACAGGCTGGTCAGCGTTCGCCAACGGCGGCTACAAGGTTAATTCTTACCTGATCCAGAACATTGAAAGCCGCGACGGTGTGACCTTGTTTGAGGCCAACCCGCCAAGCGTGCCAGCGGTCGACAGTCAGCCTGCGCCCCATGCCAACACGGTAGCGGTACCGAATGGCCCAGCGTTGATCACATCGTCGACCGAGGGCCCGGCACAGCCTGCCCCACCGGTTGATCCTCAAGCGCCAGCCATTGCACCGCGCATTGTGGATGGCCGTACCACGTACATCCTCAACAGCATGCTGCAGGACGTCATCAAACGCGGTACAGGTCGCCGTGCCTTGGCAATGAACCGTCCGGACATCGCAGGCAAGACCGGTACAACCAACGAATCCAAGGACGCCTGGTTCACTGGCTACAACGCCGATTACGTGACCACTGTCTGGACAGGCTTCGACCAACCCGAAAGCCTGGGCCGTCATGAATTTGGCGGTACCGTTGCCCTGCCGATCTGGATGAACTACATGAGCGCCGCGCTCAAGGACAAGCCACTGCATCAGCAGGCTGAACCAGATGGCATCCTGAGCTTGCGTGTAGACCCGATCAGTGGCCGCGCAGCGACTCCGAGTACGCCTAACGCATTCTTCGAGCTGTTCAAAAGCGAAGACACGCCGCCGAGCGTCAATGAACTGGGCGGCCAGGCACCGGGCAGCCCGCTGCCAGCGGATGAGTCAGCGCCGATCGATTTGTTCTGACGGACCGCGTCATCGTTTATCGCTGCCTCGCGTTGCTCGTGAGCTCCTACAGGATTTTGTAGGAGCTCACGAGCAACGCGAGGCAGCGATTGGGTCCAACGCCAGATCAAGACCAATCATTACCCAAAAAAAACCCTGCATCGCTGCAGGGTTTTTTGTGTTTCTGAATCAGCGATTAGCCGTTAAAAACGTCATCAACGCTGGTCAGCGGGTAGTGCTTTGGATACGGCAGGGTTGCAACGCCGCTCTCGATGGCTGCCTTGGCAACAGCATCAGCGATCAGGCCCAGCAGACGGGAGTCCATTGGTTTCGGGATGATGTACTCACGACCGAATTCCAGCTTGATACCACCGTAGGCATCGCACACTTCCTGAGGCACTGGCAGCTTGGCCAGTTCACGCAGGGCATTGGCCGCTGCGATCTTCATTTCTTCATTGATGCGCTTGGCGCGAACGTCCAGAGCACCACGGAAGATGAACGGGAAGCCCAGTACGTTGTTGACCTGGTTCGGGTAGTCGGAACGACCGGTCGCCATGATCACATCGCTACGGGTAGCGTGAGCCAGCTCTGGAGCTATTTCTGGATCAGGGTTCGAGCAAGCGAACACGATCGGATCCTTGGCCATCGACTTCAGACCTTCAGCGCTCAGCAGGTTCGGGCCGGACAAGCCAACGAACACGTCTGCGCCGTCAAGGGCGTCAGCCAGAGTGCGCTTCTCAGTCGCGTGAGCGAACACAGCCTTGTACTGGTTCAGATCGGTACGACCGGAGTGGATCACGCCGGAACGGTCGATCATGAAGATGTTTTCGATGCGAGCGCCCATGCTCACCAGCAACTTCATGCAGGAGATGGCCGCAGCACCAGCGCCCAGGCAGACGATTTTGGCGTCAGCGAGGTTCTTGCCGACGATTTCCAGGGCGTTGATCATGCCGGCTGCGGTAACGATCGCGGTGCCGTGCTGGTCATCGTGGAAAACCGGGATGTCGCATTGCTCGATCAGCGCTTTCTCGATCTCAAAGCACTCAGGCGCCTTGATGTCTTCGAGGTTGATACCGCCGAAAGTGATGGAGATGCGTTTTACGGTGTCGATGAAAGCCTGTGGGCTTTCCGAATCAACTTCGATATCGAATACGTCGATACCGGCGAAACGCTTGAACAGAACGCCCTTGCCTTCCATCACTGGCTTGGAAGCCAATGGACCCAGATCACCCAGGCCAAGGATTGCGGTGCCATCGGAAATAACTGCTACCAGGTTACCTTTGCCGGTGTACTTGTAGGCCAGCTCAGGGTCACGGGCGATTTCACGCACAGGCTCGGCAACACCAGGGCTGTATGCCAGGGCCAGGTCGCGAGCGGTTGCGGTGGGCTTGGTGAGTTCTACGCTCAGTTTCCCCGGACGAGGATTGGCGTGATATTCAAGCGCGGCAGTTTTCAAATCAGACATGTGGGCATTCCGCTTTTTTTACTGTGGGACAGACGGACCGCCGAGGATACGCAAGATGCAAAGTCCTAACAAGACTGGCCAGTCACAACTGTCAATAGGCGAGGACTAAGACTTTACGCTTAGAGGCGAGGAGGTTGAAGCGCTAGCACGTCGCGCGCGCCCTGTAGGAGTGAGCTTGCTCGCGATAGCGTTCAACCAAAAAATTTTTTTCACTGACACACCGCTATCGCGAGCAAGCTCACTCCTACAGGGGGTTCAGCAACTAATCAGAGGGCTGACAGATCAAGCATCGCCGGATGGGTAATCGGCATCATCCAGCGTGCCTGGCCCTCTTTGAGACCACCGCGACGAGAGCGATCAACGACCCAGCCACGCGCCTCGATACGCTGGCCCTTCAGACGGCTCAGTGTTTTGGAGTCGAACTGGCTGACCAGATCAGGGGCGATACGCAGCACCAGCGAACCTTGCAATTCAATCCACATGCCGCCGCCATTACGCTGCACATCGACGATCTGCCCGGAGACCAGCGCAAAACCGCCTTTGTCGATCTGGCTGGCTGGTTGCACCGGCGATTTACGCCAAAGACCAAGACCTGCCTGACGAGCAGATCGCTCGGCAGCCTGCTGGCAATCCACTAGCGCTACGTTAGGCGATACGGCGACCAGATAACCCAGCCCTTCGCTCAACAGTTGCGCTTCGAGATTGGCGCCATTGCGATCATAGACATTGGCAAGCACACGGCCGTAATGATCCTTGGCCTGCTGACCGATCAGTAAACTGACGCTGCCGTTGCTTTCGGCCACCAGCGTTTGCAAGCGACGTTGGGCAGCCTCGGCAAACGGCTCGGCAGAGCGGCCTTTCTTGCCCGTCTCGGGCGTATTGAGACCGACCATGCGTACGTTGCGGCCATCCTTCAGGCGCAGGGTATCGCCATCAACCACCCGCTCGACCTGCGCAACAGGGAGCGAAGATGGCGCCGGACACAGAGCCTGAGCAACGGGCAGCCAAATCGTGGCCACAAAAAAGGCGCCCGCTAGGGACGCCTTTTTAAGCAGCCTGGAGAAACCCATTGGATTTTCCAGATCGGCCAACCTTACTCTGCAGCAGCAGGAGCTTTGGTAGCGCCGAACGCACCGAAGCGCGACTTGAACTTGTCAACACGGCCGCCAACGTCAAGAGTCTTCTGCTTGCCGGTGTAGAACGGGTGGCACTCGTTGCAAACGTCCAGGCTCAGAGGCTTGGCGAGAGTCGAACGGGTTTTGATGACATTGCCGCAGCTGCAAGTAGCGTCAATGGCTTCGTAAACTGGATGGATATCAGCTTTCATCGGTACTTCCTCGGGCTAGCGTGCCGCCATCCAACACTATTGTCGAATACCGCACGTAAATAGGCCGCGAATCTTACCAGACAATGCAAATCGCGCAAGTAAACCTTTAAGCCGGTCGTCCGCTTGCGTCTGCTAAGATCGCGCATCCGTCACATACCGTAACAGGGAAACCCCGCGTGCCCGACGCTATTCTGCGCCTTGCCTTGCCTTCGCCACTGCGGCGTCTGTTCGACTACCGAGCCCCCGCCGGAGTGCTGCGCAGCGCCTTGCAACCAGGCATGCGCCTGCGAGTGCCGTTCGGCCGCCGGGAAATGATCGGCATCCTGATCGAGATCGCCGACCACAGCGAAGTACCTGCCGACAAGCTCAGGCCCGCCATTGCGCTGCTGGACGAGCAAGCACCTCTGCCGCCTTCACTGTTCAAACTGTGTCTCTGGACCTCTCAGTATTATCAACACAGCCTCGGCGACACCTTGAGCTGGGCGTTGCCGGTCCTGCTGCGCCAGGGTGAACCGGCGGAATCGCGCCAGGAACGCTTCTGGCAGGTCGCGCCAAACGCCAGCGTGGACGACCCGCGCATCGCCCGGGCGCCCAAACAGCGTGAAGCCCTGATGACGCTGGCCCAGCATCCTCACGGCGTTGCCCATCAGTTGCTCAGTAAACTGATGCTTAATAAAGAGAGCCTGAACCTGTTGCTGGCCAAAGAGCTGGTTCAGGTCGAGGTGCGTAGCCATGCACCGTCGGCACGGCACGAGCACTGGCTCGCGCAGCCGGAGCTACCGCTTAACACCGAACAACGCGCTGCCTGCGAGGCCATTCGCGCCGGGTTCGACAGCTTTCACGCGTTTCTGCTTGCAGGCGTTACCGGCAGCGGAAAGACCGAAGTCTATTTACAGCTGATCCGCGAGACACTGGAAGCCGGTAAACAGGCGCTGGTACTGATCCCGGAAATCAACCTCGGCCCACAAACCCTCGCGCGCTTCGAGCAACGCTTCAACGCACGCATCGCCTTGCTGCACTCAGCAGTCAATGACCGCGACCGGCTGGACGCCTGGCTGGCGGCGCGGGACGGCGAGGCCGACATCATTATCGGTACCCGTTCGGCGCTGTTCACACCGATGAAGAACCCCGGCCTGATCATCATCGACGAAGAGCACGACGGCTCCTATAAACAGCAGGAAGGCTTGCGTTATCACGCCCGGGACCTGGCACTGGTGCGCGCCCGCCAGGAAAACATTCCCATCGTGCTCGGCTCGGCCACTCCATCACTGGAAAGCCTGCACAACGCCTACACCGGACGGTACGGCTTGCTGCGCCTCAACCAACGAGCTGGAGGCGCACAACAACCGAAGTTCATGCGTCTGGACGTGAAAAGCCGGCCGCTGGACAGTGGTATTTCCGGGCCGATGCAACAAGCTATCGGCCAGACCCTCGAAGCTGGCCAGCAAGTATTGGTCTTCCTCAATCGACGCGGCTTTGCGCCGACACTGCTGTGTCACGACTGCGGCTGGCTGTCGGGCTGCCCACGCTGCGATGCGCGAATGACGGTCCACCAACGCTCCGGCGAACTGCGCTGCCACCATTGCGGCCATGTCGAACGCGTGCCGCGCCAATGCCCGTCATGCGGCAAAGTGGATCTACGTCCGGTTGGCGCAGGCACCGAGCGCGCCGAAGAGCGTCTGGCCATTCTGTTTCCGGATTACCCGGTGTTGCGGGTCGACCGTGACAGCACCTCGCGCAAGGACGCAATGAATCAACTGTTCGCAACCATCCAGCGTGGGCAGCCGTGCATTCTGGTCGGTACGCAGATGCTCGCCAAAGGGCACCACTTTCCGCGCGTGACCTTAGTGTCGATTCTGGACGCCGATGGAGGCCTGTTTTCCGGGGATTTCCGCGCCAGCGAGCGCATGGCGCAGTTGATAGTCCAGGTCGCAGGCCGTGCCGGACGGGCTGAAGAGCCTGGCCGGGTCATCATCCAGACGCATCTGGCAGACCATCCGCTGCTGATTCAGCTCACTGAACAGGGTTATTTCGCCTTCGCGGAGCAAGCTCTGAGCGAACGTCGCGCGGCCGGCTTGCCGCCTTTTGCGCACCTGGCTCTGTTACGGGCAGAAGCGCACAAACCCGGTCAGGCCGAAGGTTTTCTCGATGAGGCCTGCGCCGAAGCCGAGCAATTGCTGGTCGACATGAGTCTGGGCGGTATTGAACTGCTGGGCCCGGTCCCGGCGCCGATGGAACGTCGCGCCGGTCGATATCGAGCCCAATTGCTGCTGCAGTCCAATGCTCGCGCGCCCCTGCACAAACTGCTCAGCGCCTGGCTGCTGGCCCTTGAGCAAATGCCGAGTGGCAGGCAGGTCAGGTGGTCGCTGGATGTGGATCCGGTGGATTTGTATTAAATGCATGCCCTGCGCAAAACACCCACAGGGAAATTTCAGACCGCACATCCAACGCGGTTGGCAAGGTGGCTCCGGCAACGGATAATGCCCAGTTTTTCCACCCGCGCATCCAGGCGCTGCCGCGCTTGCGGTCGAAAGAGAGCATCATGAAAGACATCATTCGCCAGCTGATCCAACAAGCCCTGAGCCAACTCGTCACCGAAGGCGTCTTGCCAGAAGGCCTGTCGCCAGTGATTCAGGTGGAGAATGCCAAGGACAAGACCCACGGCGACTTCGCCAGCAACATCGCCATGATGCTGGCCAAGCCAGCCGGTATGAAGCCCCGTGATCTGGCTGAAAAGCTGATCGCCGCGCTGCCTGCCGATGAGCAGATCAGCAAGGTTGAAATCGCCGGTCCCGGCTTCCTGAACTTCTTCCAGAACACTCAGGCTCTGGCCGCACGCCTTGACGCCGCGCTGGCCGACGCCCAGCTGTCAGTGCGCAAAGCCGGTCCGGCGCAGCGCACGGTTGTCGATCTGTCCGCACCAAACCTCGCCAAGGAAATGCACGTAGGTCACCTGCGCTCGACGATCATCGGCGACGGTGTTGCCAGCGTCCTGGAGTTTCTCGGTGACACTGTTATCCGTCAGAACCACGTGGGCGACTGGGGTACGCAGTTCGGCATGCTGCTGGCTTATCTGCAAGAGCAGCCAGCCACCAGTGACGAGTTGTCGGACCTGGAAGACTTCTACCGCGCCGCGAAAAAACGCTTTGATGAGTCCGAAGAGTTCGCCGACCGCGCCCGTGGGCTGGTGGTAAAACTGCAGGCCGGTGACGCTGAATGCCTGAGCCTGTGGACCAAATTCAAAGACATCTCGCTGTCCCACTGCCAGAAAGTCTACGACCTGCTGAACGTCAAACTGACCCCGGCAGACGTCATGGGCGAAAGCGCTTACAACGATGATCTGGCCAACGTAGTTGCCGATCTGAAAGCAACCGGCCTGCTGGTTGAAAGCAACGGCGCACAGTGCGTCTTCCTCGAAGAATTCAGAACAGCCGACGACACCCCGCTGCCAGTGATTGTGCAAAAGGCCGGTGGCGGATATCTGTACGCGACCACCGACCTGGCTGCGATCCGTTATCGCAGCAACGTATTGAAGGCTGATCGCGCCCTGTATTTCGTCGATCAGCGTCAGGCGCTGCACTTCCAGCAGGTCTTCGAAGTGGCACGTCGTGCCGGTTTCGTCCACGAAGGCATGCAACTGGAACACATGGGCTTCGGCACCATGAACGGCGCCGACGGCCGCCCGTTCAAGACTCGCGATGGCGGCACGGTCAAACTGATCGACCTGCTTGAAGAAGCCAAGGAGCGTGCCTACACACTGGTCAAGGAAAAGAACCCCGAGCTGCCTGAAGACGAACTGCGCACCATCGCCAAGGCCGTTGGCATCAGCGCGGTGAAGTACGCAGACCTGTCAAAGCATCGGGCCAGCGACTACAGCTTCAATTTCGATCAGATGCTCAGCTTCGAAGGCAATACCGCGCCTTATCTTCTCTATGCGTACACACGGGTTGCGGGTGTGTTCCGTAAACTCGGTACGCCGTTTGATGCCAGCAAGGGCCAGATCGTCCTTGAGGCATCACAGGAGCAAGAGCTGGCTGCACGCCTGGCGCAGTTTGGGGAAATCCTCAACAACGTCGCCGACAAAGGCACGCCGCACGTTCTGTGCGCTTACATCTATGACCTCGCCGGGTTGTTCTCCAGCTTCTACGAGAACTGCCCGATCCTGGGAGCTGATAATGCCGAACAACAGCAGAGCCGTTTGCGCCTTGCTGCATTGACCGGCCGCACCCTCAAGCAAGGCCTGCAACTGCTGGGTCTGGAAACTCTGGAGCGTATGTAAGTTGGCTGCTGCGAAAAAGAAACCTGCTCCCAAGCGCGGCGCCAGCCGTTATCAGGCACCCGCGAAGAAGCCGATTCCTGGATGGCTGTGGCTGGCAATCGGTCTCAGCGTCGGTGCCTTCGTCGTTTTTCTGATGAAGCTCGAACCGGGCGGCGATGACATCAAGCGAGTCAGGGCTGATGCCAAGGCGGCAAAAATCGCCGAAGCGAACAAGACGCCGCCGAGCCCGACAGCACCGGTCAAGCCCAAGTACGACTTCTACACGCTGCTGCCGGAATCGGAAGTCATCGTGCCTAACGAAGCCGTGCCTGAGAAAACCCCGCCTCCAGTGGTTGCGCCGGTCACGCCTGAGCAAGCCGCGAAGATCGACACCGCACGCGCTCAGGCAGCGCTCAGCGGCCTGACTCCGCCACCGGCACCGCCTGTGGCCAAACCGGCAGCGGTGACACAATTCTTCCTGCAAGCGGGCTCGTTCCGCAAGAAAGAAGACGCCGACAAGGTGCGCGCGCAGATCATCCTGCTCGGCCAGAGCGCCGCCGTGGAATCAGGCACGGTCAAGGACGAAACCTGGTACCGCGTGCTGGTCGGACCGTTCAGCAACCGCGAGCAACTGACCGTGGCCCAGAAGCAGTTGGCGAGCGGTGGCTTTAGTAACTTGTTGTTGCAGCAACGTAGTAAATAACTCTCACACCCGGATCCCTGTGGGACCGAATTCATTCGGGAAGAGGCCGCAACGTCTTGAGTCATCGGTGCCTGACAAGACGCCTTCGCGAATGAATTCGCTCCCACATATCACTGCCGAAATGCTGGCCTGTAGGAGCGCCCCAGTCGTCCAGACCCCGCAATGCCGTGCAGCAAACGCGGACCCTGTAGGAGTGAGCTTGCTCGCGATCGGATTTCATGGTCGACGAATTTATCGCATGAACTGACGCCATCGCGAGCAAGCTCACTCCTACAGTTGTTATGCTCGCCCCTCACCACCACTCATCCCCCACGGTTGAAATCCTTTCCTACACCCCCATATGAGTTTTCACCAGGGCATTTTCGCCCCGCTGTGTGGAGACTCTCCCTTGACCACCATCGTTTCAGTGCGCCGCCACGGCAAAGTCGTCATGGCTGGCGACGGCCAGGTTTCTCTGGGCAACACCGTCATGAAAGGCAACGCCAAGAAAGTGCGTCGTCTGTACCACGGTGAAGTAATTGCCGGTTTCGCCGGCGCCACGGCCGATGCGTTCACTCTTTTCGAACGCTTTGAAGGGCAACTTGAAAAGCACCAAGGTCATCTGGTGCGTGCCGCCGTAGAACTCGCCAAAGACTGGCGAACCGACCGTTCCCTGAGCCGCCTGGAAGCCATGCTGGCGGTTGCCAATAAAGACGCTTCGCTGATCATCACCGGTAACGGCGACGTAGTTGAGCCCGAAGACGGCCTTATTGCCATGGGTTCTGGTGGCGCTTTCGCTCAAGCTGCGGCTCGCGCCCTGCTGCAAAAGACCGACCTGTCGGCGCGTGAAATTGCCGAAACCGCATTGCATATCGCTGGCGATATCTGCGTGTTCACCAACCACAACATCACCATTGAGGAGCAGGACCTCGCTGAGTAAGCCTCGCCCTGGCCGCTGCAACCAGCGGCCATGCCGAACCTGAATCAGCTGGAGGACCGCCAAATACCATGTCAATGACTCCCCGTGAAATTGTCCACGAACTGAACCGCCATATCATCGGCCAGGACGATGCCAAGCGCGCCGTTGCCATCGCCCTGCGTAATCGCTGGCGCCGGATGCAACTGCCTGAAGAGCTGCGCGTTGAAGTAACGCCCAAGAACATCCTGATGATCGGCCCGACTGGTGTCGGTAAAACCGAAATCGCCCGTCGTCTGGCCAAGCTGGCCAACGCGCCGTTCATCAAGGTCGAAGCGACCAAGTTCACCGAGGTCGGCTATGTCGGCCGCGACGTTGAGTCGATCATTCGTGATCTGGCCGACGCGGCGATCAAGCTGCTGCGCGAACAGGAAATCATCAAGGTTCGCCACCGCGCCGAAGACGCGGCTGAAGACCGCATCCTCGACGCCCTGCTGCCGCCTGCCCGCACTGGTTTCCAGGAAGAAGCCGCGCCGAGCAACGATTCCAACACCCGTCAGTTGTTCCGCAAGCGCCTGCGTGAAGGTCAGTTGGACGACAAGGAAATCGAGATCGAAGTCAGCGAAGCCGTTGGCGTCGACATTTCCGCGCCACCGGGCATGGAAGAGATGACCAACCAGCTGCAAAGCCTGTTTGCCAACATGGGCAAGGGCAAGAAGAAGAGCCGCAAGCTCAAGGTCAAGGAAGCACTCAAGCTGGTACGTGAGGAGGAAGCAGGTCGCCTCGTCAACGAAGAAGAGCTTAAAGCCAAGGCGCTGGAAGCCGTCGAACAGCACGGCATCGTGTTCATCGACGAAATCGACAAAGTTGCCAAGCGCGGCAATGTCGGCGGTGCCGATGTGTCTCGTGAAGGCGTACAACGCGACTTGCTGCCACTGATCGAAGGCTGCACGGTCAACACCAAGCTGGGCATGGTCAAGACTGACCACATCCTGTTCATCGCTTCCGGTGCATTCCACTTGAGCAAGCCGAGTGACCTGGTGCCAGAGCTGCAAGGCCGTCTGCCGATCCGTGTAGAACTCAAGGCGCTGTCGCCGCAGGATTTCGAACGTATTCTCAGCGAGCCGCACGCGTCCCTGACCGAGCAATACTGCGCGCTGCTGAAAACTGAAGGTTTGAACATCGCGTTCGAAGCAGACGGCATCAAGCGTCTCGCCGAAATTGCCTGGCAGGTCAACGAGAAGACCGAGAACATCGGTGCGCGTCGTCTGCACACACTGCTTGAGCGCTTGCTGGAAGAAGTGTCGTTCAGCGCCGGTGACCTGGCGACTGATCCGGATGCAGCGCCGATCCGCATTGATGCCGAGTACGTGAACAGTCACCTTGGCGAACTGGCCAAGGATGAGGATCTGTCGCGGTATATTCTTTAACGAAAATTACTGTAGGAGTGACCGGGGTGGCGCTCCACCTTGCTCGCGATAAGGTCGGCACGACCTTTTTAGCAATGGTGAATTCACTAATTCACGACTGCTTCGCAGCCGATCGCGAGCAAGCTCACTCCTACAGATATCATCCGGTGTGACATGCCCAAACTTCCTACAGCCATCCAGCTCCACAAAGCCTCGAAAACCCTGACTCTCAAGTACGGGCCAAGCGAGGAATATCACCTGCCTGCAGAGTTTCTGAGGGTGCATTCGCCATCGGCCGAGGTTCAGGGCCATGGCAAGCCGATCCTGCAATTCGGCAAACTCGGCGTAGGGCTTACCAAGGTAGAACCTGCCGGGCAATACGCACTGAAATTGACCTTCGACGACGGTCATGACAGCGGACTGTTCACATGGGAGTATCTTTACGAACTGGCGCAACGCCAGGAAGACCTGTGGAATGATTATCTGCTTGAGCTGAAAAACGCTGGCAAGTCCCGCGACCCTTCCGAGCAAGTCATCCGGCTGATGCTCTAACCCGCACCCCAGAGCCGCCCGGCGTTTTAGGACGCACTTTCTAATTCCTTTTGCTTGAATGTGCCGCGCAGCGGCCAATGATTGGTGCTGCTTGCGATTTTTCGCAATCTCGCGTAACCAATGGTTTTGGCAAGTTCCCTGCATCCTCAAATGCAGTTGAAAGGTTTGCAAAGAAGTCGTCGCAAGGAGCGCAATTGTTCACGCGTCCACCGCGACGGCCACCTCTTCAGGGATAAGCGGTTTAGCCATCATCGGTCACCCGAGCAGTAGTACCGGCATCTGCCTGTGTCACTGATTCACAGGGAAGCGGTACTCACCACAGGACAATGGAGCGTCGTGAATGAGTAGCAGAAACAACGATGACCTGCAGCAACAAGCCTCGGAACACACGCTGGGTTTGAATCCGGTGGTTGGCCTGCGGCGCAAGGACTTGCTGACCACTGCCCGCATGGTCCTGCGCCAGGCGTTGAAACAACCCTTTCATAGCGCCAAACACATCGCGCACTTGAGCGTCGAACTCAAGAACGTGCTTCTGGGTAAATCAGCCCTGCAGCCTGCTCCGGAAGACCGGCGTTTCAATGACCCGGCCTGGAGTCAGAACCCGGTTTACCGCCGTTACTTGCAGACCTATCTGGCCTGGCGCAAGGAACTGCATGACTGGATCGGCGACAGCAATCTTTCCCCTCAGGAAATCAGTCGCGGGCACTTCGTCATCAATCTGATGACCGAAGCCATGTCGCCCACCAACACCGCCGCTAATCCAGCAGCAATCAAACGCTTCTTCGAAACCGGCGGCAAAAGCGTTCTCGACGGCCTGTCTCACCTGGCCAAGGATCTGGTGCACAACGGCGGCATGCCCAGCCAGGTCAACATGGACGCTTTCGAAGTCGGCAAGAGCCTGGGCACCAGCGAAGGCTCGGTGGTGTTTCGCAACGATGTGCTTGAGTTGATTCAGTACAAGCCAATCACCGAGCAAGTGCATGAAAGGCCGCTGCTGGTAGTACCGCCGCAAATCAACAAATTCTACGTGTTCGACCTGAGCCCGGAAAAAAGCCTGGCGCGTTTTTGTCTGCGCAGTAACGTGCAGACGTTCATTATCAGCTGGCGTAACCCGACCAAGGCTCAGCGCGAATGGGGCTTGTCGACGTACATCGATGCGCTCAAGGAAGCCGTCGATGTGGTCACCGCCATCACCGGCAGTAAAGACGTCAACATGCTCGGCGCTTGTTCAGGTGGCATTACCTGCACTGCGCTGCTCGGCCATTACGCCGCACTGGGCGATCAGAAGGTCAATGCCCTGACGTTGCTGGTCAGCGTGCTCGATACCACGCTGGACACCGACGTCGCGTTGTTCGTCGACGAGCAAACGCTGGAATCGGCCAAGCGCCACTCGTATCAGGCGGGAGTACTCGAAGGCAGCGACATGGCCAAAGTGTTCGCCTGGATGCGCCCCAACGACCTGATCTGGAACTACTGGGTCAACAACTACCTGCTCGGCAACGAGCCGCCAGTGTTCGACATCCTGTTCTGGAACAACGACACCACCCGCCTGCCCGCCGCCTTCCACGGCGACCTGATCGAGATGTTCAAGAACAACCCGCTTATCCGCCCCAATGCGCTTGAAGTGTGCGGTACGCCTATCGACCTTAAACAGGTCACCAGCGATGTGTTTTGTCTGGCCGGGACCAACGATCACATCACGCCATGGGGCTCCTGCTACAAATCAGCACGGCTGTTCGGTGGGAAGACAGAATTTGTACTGTCCAGCAGTGGCCATATCCAGAGCATTCTCAACCCGCCCGGCAATCCAAAGGCACGCTATATGACCAACAGCGAGTTGCCGGTCGATCCGAAGGTCTGGCAGGAAAACGGCACCAAGCACACCGACTCCTGGTGGCTGCACTGGCAGAACTGGCTAAGCGAACGATCCGGCAAACTCAGAAAATCCCCGGCGATTCTGGGCAGCAAGGCTTTCCCGGCTGGTGAGGCTTCACCGGGGACCTACGTGCATGAACGCTAGGGGCTGATGCGACGGGTGGAGTCAGGAACGGCTGCCGATGGCCGTTACAAAGGTAGGAGCTATCTCGCGGCAGACAGAAAACTGTAGGAGCTGCCGAAGGCTGCGAAGCATTTTCAGCCCCTTTCGCAGCCTTTGGCAGCTCCTACAGTAACCACTGACATTCCACATCGGCGCCCGGCCTCGGGCGATCTGGTCAAAGCGCAGGACGGCTTTTCCAGCGGTTTAACCCACAGGGCTTCGCGCATGCCGCAACCGTTTATTTTTCGCACCATTGATCTGGATGGCCACAGCATCCGGACTGCTGTACGCCCAGGCAAGAGTCATCTGACTCCACTGCTGATTTTCAATGGTATTGGCGCCAACCTCGAGTTGGTGTTCCCTTTCGTTGACGCGCTGGACCCAGAGCTGGAAATCATCGCCTTCGATGTGCCCGGCGTCGGCGGCTCTTCGACGCCCAGTCGCCCGTACCGGTTTCCCGGTCTGGCTAAACTGGCGGCACGCATGCTCGACTATCTGGACTATGGCCAAGTCAACGCTATCGGCGTTTCATGGGGCGGCGCGCTGGCCCAACAGTTCGCTTACGACTACCCGGAGCGCTGCAAAAAGCTGGTGCTGGCGGCGACAGCAGCGGGGGCAGTGATGGTACCCGGCAAACCGCGAGTGCTCTGGTTGATGGCCAGCCCGCGGCGCTACATACAACCGTCTCACGTCATTCGTATTGCACCGGAAATCTACGGTGGTGCGTTCCGGCGTGATCCCCATCTGGCCGCCAACCATGCCGCGAAGGTCCGTTCGTCCGGCAAGCTGGGCTATTACTGGCAACTGTTTGCAGGCATGGGCTGGACCAGTATCCACTGGCTGCACAAGATTCATCAGCCAACATTGGTGCTGGCAGGCGACGATGATCCACTGATCCCGTTAATAAATATGCGCCTTCTGGCTTGGCGGATCCCCAACGCCCAGCTACACATAATCGATGACGGTCATTTGTTCCTGATCACCCGCGCTGAAGCAGTTGCCCCCATCATCATGAAATTTCTCCAGCAGGAACGTCAGCGCGCCGTGATGCATCCGCATCCGACACCGAGCGCACACTGACCATCACAGACACACAAGGATTCCCGACACAGCACCAACGCTTCACCGACTGCGCCGTTTGAATGGAAGTTATACGGCGCAGAACGACGCACGCCCTCAAGGGGCGCGTCTGCACAGATGTATCGGTCGATGGCACAACGAAGGAGTGTTGCCCCCATGCGAGAACGATCAACCAAAGGCGCCGAGACCACTCCGGCGACTTACATCAATGCACAAAGCGCGATTACTGGTCTGCGCGGCCAGGATTTGTTTTCGACGTTGCGCAAGGTTGCAGCCCAAGGCTTGCAGCATCCATTGCGCAGCGCCCGGCACGCGCTGGCTCTGGGCAAGCAAGTCGGCCGTGTCATGCTGCTGGGCGAGACGCCCTATCAACTGCCTGCCCGCGACACCCGCTTCGCCGACCCGACCTGGAGCCTGAACCCGCTGTATCGTCGCGGGCTACAGACTTATCTGGCATGGCAGCATCAGGTCAGGCACTGGATCGATGAGACTGACCTGTCCAAGGATGATCGCGAACGGGCACACTTCATTTTCTCGCTACTCAACGATGCTCTCTCACCCTCCAATACCTTGCTAAACCCGATGGCGGTTAAAGAGCTGTTCAATAGCGGCGGCAACAGCGTGGTCAAAGGCCTTGGTCACATGTTCGATGACCTGCTGCACAACAACGGCCTGCCCCGACAAACCACCAAAGACGCTTTCGAAGTAGGCCGCACAGTGGCGGCGACTCAAGGCTCGGTGGTGTTTCGTAACGAACTGCTGGAGCTGATCCAGTACAAGCCCATGAGCGAAAAACAGTACGCCAGGCCACTGTTGATCGTGCCTCCGCAAATCAACAAGTACTATATTTTTGATCTGAGCCCAGCCAACAGCTTCGTCCAGTACTGCCTCAAGAACGGTTTGCAGACGTTCATGATCAGTTGGCGTAACCCGGATGTGCGGCACCGTGAATGGGGGTTGTCCACCTACGTTCAAGCCACCGAAGAAGCGATGGCTGTATGCCGGTCCATCACCGGAGCCAAAGAAGTAAACCTGGTTGGTGCGTGCGCTGGAGGACTGACCATCGCCGCGCTGCAAGGGCATTTGCAGGCTAAGCGGCAACTGCGCAAAGTCGCCAGCGCGACTTACATGGTTAGCCTGCTGGACAGTCAGATCGAAAGCGCCGCGACGTTATTCATCGACGAAACGACACTAGAGGCCGCCAAGCGTCGCTCCTATCAGCAAGGCGTGCTGGACGGTCGGGACATGGCGAAGATCTTCGCCTGGATGCGGCCGAATGATTTGATCTGGAGTTACTGGATCAACAACTACCTGCTGGGCAAGGCACCCCCCGCTTTCGACATTCTGTACTGGAACAACGACAGCACCCGGCTGCCCGCCGCATTGCACGGCGATCTGCTGGACTTCTTCAAGCACAACCCGCTGACTCACCCAGGGGGACTGGAAGTTTGTGGCACACCCATTGACCTGCAGAAGGTGACCGTGGACAGCTTCAACGTCGCGGGCATCAACGACCACATCACGCCATGGGACGCGGTTTATCGTTCGACACTTCTGCTGGGTGGCGACCGTCGTTTCCTGCTAGCCAACAGTGGCCACGTGCAGAGTATTCTCAACCCGCCGGGTAACCCCAAAGCCAATTACGTCGAGAGCGGCAAACTCAGCAGTGATCCACGCGCATGGATTTACGACGCAAAAAACCATGAGGGCAGTTGGTGGCCAGCCTGGCTGGAATGGATACAAGCCCGGTCGGGCACTCAGCGCGAGACCCGGATGGCGTTGGGCAACGCTACTTACACGCCCATGGAGGCTGCACCGGGGACTTATGTTCATGTTCGGTAAAACGCTTGGCACTAATCCCTTGTAGGAGCTGCCGAAGGCTGCGAAAGCGGTGTGCCATAAGGCCCCGATTCGTAGCCTTCGGCAGCTCCTACAAGTGCACACATTTCCATTCGAAATTATCTGCCAACAAGAAGACCGGATGAAAACCCGCGACCGAATCCTTGAATGCGCCCTGACGTTGTTTAACCAACAGGGTGAACCCAATGTCTCGACTCTGGAAATTGCTAACGAACTGGGTATCAGCCCTGGCAATCTTTACTACCACTTCCACGGCAAGGAGCCTTTGGTGCTCGGCCTGTTCGAGCGTTTCCAGGCAGAGCTTTCGCCACTGCTAAACCCACCCGAAGATGCACAACTGGCCGCCGAGGATTACTGGTTGTTCCTGCATTTGATCGTCGAGCGACTGGCGGCTTACCGCTTCCTGTTTCAGGACTTGTCAAACCTGGCAGGACGGTTGCCCAAACTGGCTCGCGGTATTCGCAACCTGCTCAATAGCCTCAAGCGCACGCTGGCGTCGTTACTGGCACGCCTGAAAGCGGAAGGCCAGGTCATTAGTGATACCCAGGCATTGGGGCAACTGGTGGAGCAAATCACCATGACCTTGCTGTTCTCGCTGGACTACCAACGAATTCTGGGGCGTGAAGCTGAAGTGAGGGTCGTGGTTTACCAGATCATGATGCTTGTCGCGCCGCATCTGACGCCGGGTTCACGGTATGCGGCGCAGCAACTGGCGAGACATTATCTGGAGGAATGAATTCTCGCAGTACTGACAGTTCTTCAGGCAGTGGCTCTGCCTCTGACACTCTGCGTTGGCGCAACAAACACATATCCCTGTGGGAGCTGGGCTTGCCCGCGATAGGGTCAACCTTTTTTACGGGCATGCACCGAGTTATCGTTTATCGCGGGCAAGCCCAGCTCCCACAGGGATTGCATTTGAGCCCCAATAAAAAAGCCCGGCCTGCTTTCGCAGGTCGGGCTTTTGCATTACAGCCCTTGAATCAGGACTGGCTGGCCGGTGTCGACGGCGTAGTCGATGCCGGTGCTGCTGCGGTATTGGTCGCCGCGGGCGTTGGCGTTGCGGTTGGTGCGGCTGCGGGTTTCGGTGCAGGTTTAGCCGCAGCCTTCGGTGCCGCCTTTGGCGCAGCAGGTTTCCTGGCAGCGGCCGGTTTTTTCGCCGCAGCCGGTTTGCTGGCCGCTACGGACTTGGCTTTGGTCGCTGTTTTAGTGGCGGCCTTGTTCGCCGCAGCAACGGGTTTGGCTGCTGCTGCCTTGACTGCCGGTTTGGCCGCTGCGGTTTTTGTCGCAACTTTATCGGCGGCCTTGGCAACCGGTTTCGCGGCGGCCTTAACCAGTGGTTTGGCGGTGGTTTTGGTCGCTGGTTTAGACGCCGCGGCCTTGGAAACAGGCGCTTTTGAAACAGGAGTTACCGACGCACCTGTCAGCTTCTCGATTTGCTTGGTCAGCAGATCAACCTTGCTGTGCAATGCCTTTACTTCATTGCGGCTCGGTACGCCCAGACGCGAAATGGCGCTGTTCAGACGCTTGTCGAAAGCCCCTTCCAGCTCACTCCATTTACCCAGCGCGAGGTCTTTGACATCACCCACACGAGACTTCGCAGCCTTGGCAGAGTCCTTGGCCGAATCGACTTGTTTATCGACTTCGGCCTTGGTCTGTTTTTCGGCCTTTTCGCCATCTTTTACCAGGGTTTCAAAAAGCTTACTGCCGTCATTGCTGATCTTGGAGTAAGCGCCTAAACCAGCCAGCCAGATTTGGCGGGAGTACTTCTCGACCTCGCCAATCCAGGAGCTGCCTTCTTTCTCGATTTTTTTCTTGCCAGCCATCCTGCTCTCCTTATTGTTTACGCGCGACACGTTCAAGCAATGCCGTCAGCTCATCGAGCTTAGCAGAGAGTGTCTCCACATCATGTTTAGACGGTATACCTATGCGATTCAAGGCGCTGGCGACCCGCCGATCGAATGCGCTTTCGATTTTGTCGAGTTGCAACTCGACTCGCCCCTTGACCGATGTCAGCTCGCTTTTAGCGGAATCGATCTCGCTGTTGGCTGCATCAACCTTATCGTCGATCACCTGTTTGGCTTTCTTCTCGGTCTGCTCGCCAACTTTGACCAGCTCCTTGAAGTACTCAGCGCCTTCCTGACCCGCCCAGGAGTAGGCACCCAGCCCCGCCAGCCAGACCTTGCGGGCATACAGGCGGACGTCGGAGACCGACTTGGTTTCTACGTCTTTGACTTTTTTCTTCAACGTAACTTTGGCCATGATGAACCTCACGCTCGAATATTTGAGGATCGCCCCCAGGGACAACGGGGCATGGACACGAAATTAGCCGGAAAAATTAGAATGCTCACCCTAGGTTTGGGTGATGTTGAAGGGGTGTAGGAAATCGCGACGCCGCTGCAAAAATTAATTCTGTAGGAGTGAGCTTGCTCGCGATTCGATAGATCATTCAAATCTTATTCGGCGGACCTGGCGCCATCGCGAGCAAGCTCACTCCTACAGAGAAATTTGCCAGCCACCGGCATGTTGTCGCATCAGGCCAATAACGCTTTATCCAGCTGCCGCTCGACTTCTGCCTGAATCTGCCCGCTCATGGCCGACAGGAAAAAATTCAGCTCCAGGTTAACGCGCACCAGCGCGTCCTCGACATCAACAGTCCCTTTGGCGCCCTTGCCTTCCAGTTTGACGACGTCGCCTTTCCATTCGTGCTCGATACCGTACTTGTCGGCAAGCTTCTCGACCAGCAACTCAGCCTTCTCGCGGGCCTTTTCCTTACCCAGCGTGTGCGGGCGTTCAACAGTAATTTTGGCCATCCAGGGGCTCCTCCAGCGCAAGGTAAATCGTGGGGCAACTATAACAGCCACCCCGGATGAAGAAACTGTTGGCGGTGAGCCTTGTCAAGACAAAGCCAGCCACGGCGATTAGAATGGCAACACTTTATTCCGGTGAACGCGATATGAATGATCCGCGCAAAGGCAGCGATGCCGAACCTACTACTCACTTCGGCTACAAAAAAGTGCCGGAAAGCCAGAAGGCCGAGAAAGTTGCGGAGGTGTTCCACTCCGTCGCAGCCAAGTACGACCTGATGAACGACCTGCTCTCCGGCGGCATGCATCGCCTCTGGAAGCGCTTCGCAATCGAACTCTCCGGCGTTCGCACCGGCAACCGTGTGCTGGATATCGCGGGCGGTACAGGCGACCTGACCAGGAAGTTTTCCCACCTTGTTGGCCCTACCGGCGAAGTGGTGCTGGCTGACATCAACGCGTCCATGCTCAAGGTCGGTCGTGACCGTCTGCTGGACCTGGGCGTGGCAGGCAACGTCAAATTCGTTCAGGCCGACGCTGAAAAGCTGCCGTTCCCTGACAACCATTTCGACTGCGTGACCATCGCTTTCGGCCTGCGTAACGTCACTCACAAGGAAGATGCGCTGCGCTCAATGCTGCGTGTACTCAAGCCGGGCGGTCGCCTGCTGGTGCTGGAGTTCTCCAAGCCGACCAACAAGCTGATGTCCAAGGCTTATGACGCTTACTCCTTCGCGTTCATGCCGCTGATGGGCAAGCTGGTCACCAATGACTCGGAAAGCTATCGCTATCTGGCCGAGTCGATCCGCATGCACCCGAATCAGGAGACCCTGAAGTCGATGATGGTCGAAGCCGGTTTTGACCGTGTGACCTACCACAACATGACCGCAGGCGTCGTGGCACTGCATCGCGGCATCAAACCCTGATGTTGCTTAGCGGCTTGCTCGCCAGCGTCGAGCACGGCATCAACCGCGTGTTGCGTCTGGACAGCACCGCACTGCCACGCCTTGAGCGTCTGTCGGGCAAAGTGATTGTGGTGGATTGCCGTAACCCGTCGCTGAAGCTGTTCATCATGCCCAGCGATGAAGGCCTGCTGCTGGCCTCCCACTGGGAGGTCGAGGCCGATTGCACACTGCGCGCGCCTGCGGCCAGCCTGATGAGGCTGGCTGTGAGCCAGGACAAGAGCGCGGTGCTGCATGGTCCCGATGTCGAACTGGACGGTGACAGTGGCGTGTTACTGGAACTGGTCGGCATCCTTCAGGATCTCGAACTGGACTGGGAATACGAGCTGTCCCGCTGGCTCGGCCCGGTAGCCACTACCTTGCTGGGTGATCACCTGCGCAGCCGCGCACGCTGGAGCAAAGACAGCTTCACCAACCTCAGCCAGAGCCTTGCGGACTATTTGAACGAAGAGTCGCGCACGCTGGTGGGGAAACATGAAGCCGAAGCACGTTTTGCCGAACTAGACCGGATCAAACTTGATCTGGAACGCCTTGAGGCGCGCTTTGAGCGTCTCGCCCAATCCTCTGACTCCAGCGATAACGCATGAAGCTGCTTGCCGTCCGCCGTTTGTTTCGTATCCAGCGTGTCGTGATCCGCTACCGTCTCGATGACTTGCTGTTCGCTCTGCCGCTGCCCTGGTGGATGAAAGCCACGCGTTTCGTCATGCCGTGGCGCTTGCTGCCGCGCAATAACGCCGAGTTGCCTAGAGGGGCGCGCCTGCGTCTGGCGCTGCAGGACCTTGGTCCCATCTTCATCAAGTTCGGGCAAATACTGTCTACCCGCCGCGACCTGCTGCCCGAGGACATCGCCGACGAACTGATGCTGTTGCAGGATCGCGTTCCGCCGTTCGACCCACAAGTGGCGATCAAACTGATCGAGGAACAACTGGGTGCGAAAATCAGTGAGGTGTTCAGTCGTTTCGACGTAACACCGCTGGCCTCGGCTTCGGTGGCGCAGGTCCACGCGGCGCGCCTGAAGACGGGCGAAGAAGTCGTTGTCAAAGTCGTGCGGCCGGGCCTCAAGCCGGTCATTGGCCAGGATCTGGCCTGGCTATTCATTCTGGCCCGTACCGCTGAGCGAATGTCCGCTGACGCCCGTCTGCTGCACCCGGTCGACGTGGTTGCCGACTACGAGAAGACTATCTACGACGAACTGGACTTGCTCCGCGAGGCGGCCAATTCAAGCCAGTTGCGACGCAATTTCGAAGGCTCGGAACTGCTTTACGTGCCTCAGGTGTACTGGGACTGGTGCCGCCCGAAAGTCCTGGTCATGGAGCGCATCTACGGGATTCAGGTCAACGACCTGGCCACCCTGGCGGATCAACGCACCGACATGAAGTTGCTGGCCGAACGCGGCGTGGAGATTTTTTTCACCCAGGTATTCCGCGACAGCTTCTTCCATGCCGACATGCACCCCGGAAATATCTTCGTCAGCACGGTCAACCCGTGGAGTCCGCAATACATCGCTATCGATTGCGGGATCGTCGGCAGCCTGACGCCGGAAGATCAGGATTATCTGGCCCGTAACCTGTTTGCCTTCTTCAAACGCGATTATCGTCGCGTTGCCCAGTTGCACATCGATTCGGGTTGGGTGCCAGCAGAAACCAAACTCAACGAGTTTGAAGCCGCGATTCGTACCGTATGCGAGCCGATCTTCGAGAAGCCACTCAAGGATATTTCCTTCGGTCAGGTGCTGATGCGTCTGTTCCAGACGGCCCGACGCTTCAACATGGAAGTCCAGCCGCAGCTCGTTCTGCTGCAGAAAACCCTGTTGAACATCGAAGGCCTGGGCCGTCAGTTGTATCCGGATCTGGATCTGTGGAGCACCGCGCAGCCGTTTCTGGAGCGCTGGATGCGTGAACGCGTCAGCCCGAAAACATTGTTCGGCAATCTGCAATCTCAGGTCGAGCAAATACCTCACCTGGCCAACATGACACGCGACCTGCTGGAGCGCATGTCGCAACCGCACAAGGCCGATCCGCCGCCGCCCTGGCGCGAGCGCGGTGATGGCTGGGCGTTACGCTTGCTGGGTTCGGCGCTGCTGGGCGGCGGTGCGGTAATGGCCTCGTCGCTGTTCGCTGAAGGCACTGCACTGGTGGCGCCGATCGCCTGGCCCGCCTGGATCATGCTGGTGGCGGGCCTGTATCTGGTCATCCGCCGATAGCCAGCAGCGCTGGCCGCTGGCACACTGTTGAATCCGCCGAGGCCTGAAGCCCGGCTGCCGGAGTAGATATGAAAGACTGGCTGGACGAAATCAAGTGGGACAGCGACGGTCTGGTGCCTGCCATTGCTCAGGATCACAGGACCGGCCGCGTTCTGATGATGGCCTGGATGAACCGTGAGGCCCTCAGCCTTACCGCCGCAGAGAATCGTGCAATCTATTGGTCGCGTTCGCGTGGCAAACTCTGGCGTAAAGGCGAAGAATCGGGACATGTGCAGAAGCTTCACGAGCTGCGTCTGGACTGCGATGCCGATGTGATCATCCTGATGGTCGAGCAGATTGGCGGCATTGCATGCCATACCGGGCGCGAAAGCTGCTTCTACCGCGTCTATGAAGACGCCACCTGGAAGACCGTTGAACCGGTTCTGAAAGATCCTGAAGCTATTTATCACGCAGGACACTGAAACATGACTGATACCTTGACCCGCCTGGCCGAAGTGCTGGAGTCGCGCAAAGGTGCCGCTGCCGACAGCTCTTACGTCGCCAGCCTGTATCACAAGGGACTGAACAAGATTCTGGAAAAGGTCGGCGAAGAGTCGGTCGAAACCATCATTGCCGCCAAGGATGCCGCTGTAAGCGGCGATTGCAGCGATGTCATCTACGAAACCGCTGACCTCTGGTTCCACAGCATGGTGATGCTTGCATCACTCGGTCAGCATCCACAGGCAGTGCTCGATGAACTGGACCGTCGTTTCGGATTGTCCGGGCATGCGGAAAAAGCCGCACGCACCGCTGACTGACTTTCACTTTTCGAGCTTGAAATTTCTACGAGGATTGCTTCATGGGTATTTTTGACTGGAAACACTGGATCGTCATTCTGGTTGTCGTGGTACTGGTGTTCGGCACCAAGAAGCTCAAGGGTCTGGGCAGCGATGTCGGTGAGTCGATCAAGGGCTTTCGTAAAGCCATGAACGATGATGAGAAGCCTGCCGAGCAACCGCCGGTGCAACCTCAGCAACCGCCGCAAGCTGCGCCACAGGGCTCGCCCCTGAACCAGCCGCACACCATCGACGCGCAAGCGCATAAAATCGAAGAGCCAATCCGCAAAGACTAGGTCGTATTGAATGTTTGGTATCAGCTTCTCTGAACTGCTGCTGGTCGGTCTCGTCGCCCTGTTGGTGCTTGGCCCCGAGCGTCTGCCGGGCGCTGCGCGTACCGCCGGCCTGTGGATCGGTCGGCTCAAGCGCAGTTTCAATGCGATCAAACAGGAAGTTGAACGCGAAATAGGCGCCGATGAAATCCGTCGGCAACTGCATAACGAGCACATCCTGTCGCTGGAAGAAGAAGCGCGCAAGATCATGTCACCCCAGCAGCCACCCGCCAATCCGGCTCCGGCAGCTGAGCAGGCGCCCGCTGAACCGGTGGTTTCGACCATCCCGAACACGCCGTCTGTGACACCCGCGTCCGACTTGGGTCCGGCTGCTCCGGCGGGCACTTCGCCCGCTGCTGAACCGACGTCCCATGTCGAGACTGAACCTGCGCACGTGTCGCCAGCAGCGCCATTACCCAACGCATCTTCCGCCAACGATTCGTCACTGCCACCGCGAGCCCCATGAGCGATATTCCGGAAAACGACCAGCAAATGCCGCTGGTCTCGCACCTCACAGAACTACGTTCGCGCCTGCTGAAATGCGTCCTGGCGATTTTCGTGATCTTCGCCTGCCTGTTTTACTTCACCCAGAAGATCTACACCTTCGTTTCGGCACCGCTTCGGGTTTTCCTGCCCGAAGGCGCTACGATGATTGCCACCGACGTGGCGTCACCGTTCATCACGCCGTTCAAGCTGACCATGATGGTGGCGCTTTTCCTGGCAATGCCGGTGATCCTGCACCAGATCTGGGGCTTCATCGCACCGGGCCTGTACAAGCATGAAAAGCGCGTTGCTGTGCCATTGCTGGTGTCGAGCATCATCCTGTTCTATTCGGGCATGGCGTTCGCTTACTACCTGGTCTTCCCGCTGATTTTCCACTTCTTCGCCAGCGTGACGCCTGAAGGCGTTTCGATGATGACGGACATCGCCAGCTATCTGGACTTCGTCATGACCCTGTTCTTCGCCTTTGGCGTGGCGTTCGAGATTCCCGTAGCCGTCGTGCTGCTGGTCTGGATCGGCATCGTCGATGTGAAGTACCTGAAGAAGATTCGCCCTTACGTCATCATTGGCTGCTTCGTGGTCGGCATGATCCTGACCCCGCCGGACATCTTCTCCCAGACACTGCTGGCGGTACCGATGTGGCTGTTGTTCGAAGTTGGGGTGCTGTGCAGTTCGCTGATCACCAAGCGCGGTGATCATGCCGATGACCAGCCCGAAGACGACAGGCAAGACCAGCCGCCCGCGACTCAGCCGTGAATCTGCTGCTTCTCGAAGATGCTGATTTCGTAGAGGCTGACCGGGTCGTACTGCGCGACCGGCGCCTCAAGCACATGCAAGAGGTGCATCGCGCAGAAGTCGGCGACACCTTGCGCGTAGGCCGTATTGACGGCCTGTTGGGCAGCGCAGAACTGCTGCGATTCGAAGCACATGAAGCCGAGTTGCTCGTTACCCTCGACAGCGCCCCGCCCGCCAAACTCCCGCTAACCCTGTTATTGGCACTGCCCCGCCCGAAAATGCTGCGTCGGGTGTTTCAGACAGTGGCGACCATGGGGGTGCCCAAGGTCATTCTGCTCAACAGTTATCGCGTCGAGAAAAGCTTCTGGCAGACGCCATTCCTTGAACCTCAAGCTATTCGCGAGCAACTGATTCTCGGCCTTGAACAAGCACGCGACAGTGTGTTGCCCGAGATCATTATCGAAAAGCGCTTCAAACCGTTTGTCGAGGATCGCCTGCCACAACTGGCCCAAGGCACGTTGGGTCTGGTCGGACATCCCGGCAACTTCCCCACCTGCCCACGCGCTGTAACCGGGCAAGTCACCCTGGCCATTGGCCCCGAGGGCGGCTGGATTCCCTATGAAGTCGACCTGCTCAGCAAAGCAGGCCTGCAACCGGTGCAACTCGGCGACCGCATCCTGCGGGTTGAAACGGCGGTGACTGCGTTGTTGGCCCGGTTGTTCTGATAGACGAAACAAGCAAAGCGCTGTGGCTGGGGCACAGGGCGACCTCCGACCAAAAAAATACAATTTTCTGAGTTAGCCCAAATCCTGTAGGAGCTCACCGAGGTTACGAGGCCAGCGATAACGGTTTATCTGACGCACCGCCATCGCTGGCCTCGTAACCTCGGTGAGCTCCTACGGGGGAATGTATGCCTATCTAGAGCGCATCCTTCCCTTCAGTTCGACTCCTCCCTGCCGATGCATGTTGTAGGAAAATACCTATAACAAGTTCATCCCAAGGAGTTCCGCATGGGTTTGCTCGGCAAAAGTCTCGGCAATATGAGCGTCCGTCTAAAACTCGGGCTTGGTTTCGGCCTGGTTTTACTGTTGACCGCATTGATCACAGTGACCGGCTGGCTCAGCGTCGGAGCGCTGATCGAACGTGGCGACAAGCTAGGAGCGATCGCGGATGTCGCCAACCAAACCATGGAGCTGCGTATCCGCCGCCTGGTCTATGAGCGTCAGTACGATGCTGAAGCTGCTGCAGCCATGAATGCCACCCTCGATAAAGTCGACGCCAGCATCAAGAAAGCGCGCGGCATGGTCGTCAGCCTCGATAGCCAGCAGTGGCTGGAAGAACAGCAACAATCGGCCAATGACTATCGCAAAACATTCAACGAAATGATCAAGGCCATCACCGCCCGTGAAGCCAGCCGGAGCTTGATGGGGGATGCCGCCGACAGAGCTGTTGCCGAAATCGACAAAATCGAAGCAGCTTTGCTGCAGGGCGACAGCATTGTGCAGTTCAACGATGCCGTCGGCGTCAGCAAACTGATCCAGCAAGCCCGCTTTCAGGTCCGGGGCTACACCTACAGCGGTAAACCGGAGTTCGAAAAGAACGCCAGAGCCGCCATTGATGAAGCGCTGGTCGGTATCAATACGCTGGCAGGCAGCATCCCGTCGACCTACTTGTCGGGCCTGCAGGGCGCAACAGCCGGTTTGAAAGCCTATCAGTCAGCGGTGGACCAATACCGCGACGCACAGGCCGCCAGTAAAGAAGCGCTGGCAACGATGACCAAAGAAGGTACGGACCTGCTCGACCTGAGCGCAAAACTTAACGGTGACCAGTACAAGAAGCGCGAAGCGGAGAGTTCAAAAGCCAAATCGACCCTGACGCTGGTCACCGTGTTGGCCCTGCTGTTCGGCGCAATCGCGGCCTGGATCATCACCCGTCAGATCGTCGTTCCATTGCTGCAGACCCTGAACATTGTCGAACGCGTTGCCGGCGGCGACTTGAGTCATGACCTGATCGTTGATCGCAGCGACGAGATGGGTCAGTTGCAAACCAGCATTCAACGCATGACCGTCAACCTGCGCCAGTTGATCAGCGGGATTCGTGACGGGGTGACCCAGATTGCCAGCGCGGCAGAAGAGCTATCTGCAGTGACGGAGCAAACCAGCGCCGGGGTGAACAGCCAGAAAGTCGAGACCGATCAAGTGGCCACCGCGATGCACGAAATGACCGCCACTGTGCAGGAAGTCGCGCGTAACGCCGAGGAAGCATCTGAAGCGGCCGTCGCAGCCGATCAGCAGGCTCGTGAAGGTGATCGCGTGGTTAACGAAGCGATTACTCAAATCGAGCGTCTGGCCTCGGAAGTGGGCAACTCTACCGAAGCGATGAACGAGCTCAAGCGCGAAAGCGACAAGATTGGCAGCGTGCTGGACGTGATCAAGTCGGTGGCACAACAGACCAACCTGCTTGCCCTCAACGCCGCAATCGAAGCCGCGCGTGCCGGTGAAGCCGGACGTGGTTTCGCAGTGGTCGCTGACGAAGTGCGCAGCCTCGCCCAGCGCACTCAGAAGTCCACTGAAGAGATCGAGCAACTCATTGCAGGCCTGCAGAGTGGCACCCAACAAGTGGCCACGATCATGGATAACAGCCGGGAACTGACCGTCAGCAGCGTCGAGCTGACTCGCCGGGCCGGTAGCTCGCTGGAAAACATCACCAAGACCGTCTCGGCGATACAGGCAATGAACCAGCAAATTGCCGCTGCCGCAGAAGAGCAAAGCGCTACCGCCGAAGAGATCAATCGCAGCATTCTCAACGTGCGAGACGTCTCTGAACAAACCTCCGCTGCCAGTGAAGAAACCGCAGCGTCCAGCGTTGAGCTGGCGCGGCTGGGTAATCATTTGCAGGTGATGGTGAGCAAGTTCAAGGTTTAACGCCTGAATTGGAATGAGATTCCTTGTGGGAGTTGAGCTTGCTCGCGATAAGGCTGAACGCGATTCACTTTAGATCGCGTCCGGCCTTATCGTGAGCAAGCTCAACTCCCACAAACAGACCGCGCCGTGTCCGGAAATGGGGTGTAACCCCATTCACACACTTCACTCAGAATCCCCCTACGACCTGCTCAGGTCGCGCTCTTCTTTCTCCAGCCGATGCGCTGACAACGTAGGCCCTGGCTATTCAGGTGCCTACCTGTTTCGCACATTTGCAGGAGCTTCCCGATGTTTCGATGGATCAATCACACACTTGGCAATGCCAGCGTGAGACTCAAGTTATCGCTGGGTTTCGGCCTGGTACTGATGCTCACGATGGCTATCACCCTGACGGGCTGGCATGGCCTGGACACCATGATCGAGCGCTCGGAGTCCCTGACTTCCATCGGGCTGCTGAGCAACATGACCAAAGACTTGCGGACTGACCGCATCATCTATCGCCAGAAAAACAGCTCTGAAAATGCGAACAAGGTGGTCAATCAGCTCAATGGGCTAGAGAGCCATCTGGCCACCTTGCGTAAAGAAACCGACGACAGTACCAGCGTTAACTTACTGACCGGGCAAAGCAAAATCGTATCCGACATGGAGCACACCTTCACGACACTCAGTGAAGAGAACCAACGACGAGACTTGTCCCGAACCCAGCTTGAGCAACAATCGGAACAAGCGGTGCAGGCCGTTGCGCTGGTTGAGAGTGAAGTGCTTAAAGCAGTTAGCCAGGAACAGGACAATGGCGAACGGCTGGAAGAGTTCACCAACATCTCGCAACTCAAACAGCAGATTCAGAATGCTCGCTTTCAGGTGCAGGCCTACACCTTCACCGCGCACGAGGCCTACGAAACAGCAGCTATCGCGGCTATCGACGAATCATTGAAAGAGGTGCAGCAGATCGGCCAGGATCAGGCCGACGCCAGCCTGAAAGGCTTGCAACCAGCTAAAGAGGCGCTGGAGCGCTATCGTGCTCAGCTCACTCGTTTCAAGGACAGCCAGGTCAAAGTGGAAGCCGCTCAGGAAACGCTCGAAGACCTCGGTGACAAAATGCTGAGCAGTGTCGCCGAACTGCTTGCCCTGCAAAGCCAGCAACGCGATACAGAAGCAGGCGCCTCACGCACCACACTGAGCAGCGTTGCAGCGATGGCCATGCTGCTGGGTTTGCTTGCCGCGTGGGTCATGACGCAACAGATCATCGCGCCGCTGCGCGAAACCCTGGCGGCCGCAGAAAGAATCGCCAAGGGCGACTTGAGCAAAGACCTGCAGGTCCAGCGCAAAGACGAAATGGGACAACTGCAAGGCAGCATGCAGGCCATGACGCTGAGCTTGCGACAGTTAATCGGCGGGATCAGCCAGGGCGTCGCGCAGATTACCGATGCGGCGCAGCAACTGTCTGCCGTGACCGAACAGACCAGCATTGGGGTCAACAGTCAGAAAGACGAGACCGATCAGGTGGCCGCAGCCATGAACGAAATGACCGCTACCGTGCATGAAGTGGCGCGCAGTGCTCAAGATGCCTCTCAAGCAGCCGCGCAAGCCGACCAGCAGGCCCGGGAAGGTGATCAGGTCGTCGGTCAGGCTATCGGGCAAATCGAGCAGTTGGCAGAGGAGGTCAAGAAATCGACTCAGGCCATGAATCTGCTGAAGCTGGAAAGCGACAAAATTGGTGGTGTGCTTGATGTCATTAAATCAGTCTCGCAGCAAACCAACCTGCTGGCGCTTAACGCCGCCATCGAGGCCGCGCGAGCCGGGGAAGCGGGACGGGGCTTTGCCGTGGTTGCCGATGAAGTTCGCGGTCTGGCGCAACGCACCCAGCAGTCCACCGAGGAAATCGAAGACTTGATCGCAGCATTGCAGAGCGGCACTCAACAAGTGGCCACGACGCTGGACAACAGCCGCAGCCTGACCGACAACAGCGTGCAGTTGAGCCGCCGCGCGGGTAACGCGCTGGAGCAGATCACCCGCACTGTATCGACCATTCAGGATATGAACCAACAGATCGCCACCGCCAGCGAAGAACAAAGCGCGGTGGCCGAGCAGATCAACCGCAATATCATCAGCGTCAGGGATGTTTCAGAGCAGACGGCTGCGGCAAGCGATCAAACAGCCGCGTCCAGCGTCGAGCTGGCACGCTTGGGCACGCATTTGCAGGGAATGGTGGCGAAGTTTCGGGTGGGCTAGCGCGTTTATCTGTTGGAGCGAGGCTTGCCCGCGAAGAAAGATAACGCGGCGTTTCAGGCACACCGAGGCGATAGATTCGCGGGCAAGCCTCGCTCCAACATGTTCAGCGAATCACTTACGGCTGGCGATGATGTACACAGCGTGGATGATGCCGGGGAAGTAGCCAAGGATCGTCAGCAGGATGTTCAACCAAAACGCGCCAGCGAAACCAACTTGCATGAAGACGCCCACGGGCGGCAGCAGAATTGCGAAAATGATGCGAATAATGTCCATGGGTTAACTCCAGATTAAATGGCTCTCGTAAGCCACACAGCGAATGGACCCATGGGCGATGAAAGAGGTTCCATTTTGATCTGGCAACAAGCCATTACCTAACGTAACTGGGTGCCTCAATGGTATCGATCAAGCCCGCAGCTTGCCTGCAGTTAAATCGCCCCCAATAAGAAAACCCCGCCTAGGCGGGGTTTTGCAGACTGTTTCCCTGACATCCATTTCTCCCCACCATCCTGGCAGGCATCCTTACGTGTCCGTGTTATTTGTTGCGCTTCCTGCGCTACGTCCATGGAACAAAGATTAACTTTGGATCCATTACAGCGATAGAGGCCAAACAGCACCACGCACTGTAAGCAAATGCTTACAAAGCTTCTGTCGTCAAAATTGCGCCGCATCTAGCAGGAACAGCGACTCACTTCCCGCCTTGACCGACGCGCTCAACGAGTGGATACGCGGTAACAAGCGAGCAAAGTAGAAACGCGCAGTCCCCAGCTTGCTGGCGTAGAAATCTTCCTGAGCTTCCTTACCCAGCGCGGCTTTTGCCATCATCGCCCACAGGTAAGCGTAAGTGGTGTAGCCAAATACATGCAGGTACTCGACTGAAGCTGCGCCGATCTCCTGAGGATTATTGCGGGCGCGATCAAGAACCCAGTGAGTCAACTCGTCCAGCGTGTCGAGTGCCGCACCCAATGGCTTGGTGAACTCACTCAACGACGCATCAGAGCCAGCGATGAAGCCACGGACCTCATCAGCAAACAGCGTGTAATACGCCCCACCACTGCCCACGATCTTGCGACCGACCAGATCAAGAGCCTGAATGCCGTTAGTGCCTTCGTAAATCTGGGTGATGCGCACATCACGCACCAATTGCTCCTGGCCCCACTCACGAATATAGCCATGGCCGCCAAACACCTGTTGACCGTGAACGGTCGTTTCCAGCCCCATGTCGGTCAGAAATGCCTTGGCCACTGGCGTCAACAACGCCACCAGCTCATCAGCTCGCTGCTGCGCAATTTCGTCTTCGCTGAATTTGGCGATATCCAGCTGCATGGCCACGTAAGTGGAGAACGCACGGCCGCCTTCGTTGAGTGCCTTCATGGTCAGCAACATGCGCCGGACATCAGGGTGCACGATGATCGGGTCAGCCATTTTTTCGGGCTGTTGAGCGCCCGTCGGTGAACGGCTTTGCAGACGATCACGAGCATATTCAATAGCGTTCTGATAGGAGCGCTCGCCGGAGGCCAGGCCCTGGATACCGACACCAAGGCGCTCGTAGTTCATCATGGTGAACATCGCCGCCAGGCCTTTGTTCGGCTCACCGATCAGATAACCCGTCGCTTCATCGAAGTTCATCACGCAGGTTGCTGAAGCCTGGATACCCATCTTGTGCTCGATAGAGCCGCAGCTCACGGTATTACGCGCGCCCAGGCTGCCATCGGCATTGACCATGAACTTGGGCACCAGGAACAGCGAGATGCCTTTAGGACCTGCAGGAGCATCCGGCAGCTTGGCCAACACCAGATGGATGATGTTCTCGGTCAGGTCGTGCTCGCCGCCGGTGATGAAAATCTTCGTACCGCTAACTTTGTACGAACCATCGGCCTGAGGCTCGGCCTTCGTACGAATAATGCCCAGATCAGTACCGGCATGCGCTTCAGTCAGGCACATCGAGCCAGACCAGGCGCCGGAGTACATATTGGGCAGGTACGTCGCCTTGAGTTCTTCAGTGGCGTGGGTATTGATCGAAACACATGCCCCCGAAGTCAGCATCGGATACAGACCAAAGGCCAGGCTTGCCGAGTTGAGCATTTCCTCGACTTGAGCCGAAACCGCTTTGGGCATGCCCATGCCACCGAAATCAGGATTACCGCCAACGCCTACCCAGCCGCCTTCGGCATAGGTTTGATAGGCCTGTGGAAATCCACTGGGGGTGGTGACGGCAGTATCGTTCCAGCTGCAGCCTTGTTCATCACCATTGCGGCTCAGCGGCGCGATCCTCTTGCTGGTGACTTTGCCTGCTTCCTCCAGGATCGCTTCGACTGTCTCTGCATCAACCGTCTCAGCAAGTGCCGGTAACTGCGCCCAAAGCTTCGAGACCTCGAAGACCTCATTAAGTACGAAACGCATATCGCGCAACGGCGCTTTGTAGTCAGCCATGGCAAACCTCACTGGGACAGGAGCAGTACGTCTGAATGAAGGAATCGCGCGATGAATGCGCGAAGTCAGTGTCGATGGGACGAGTGTACTCCAACGCCGCTAGAGACACATAGGGTCGATATATGACCAAATCACATGCTTAAGTCACACTAATATCCAGCAACCGTCAGAGACCCACGACTGTCTGTGCTCATGCCATTTTCTGAAGGAGCCGCCCTGCTGTCCCTGACACCGCGCTGTCTCGCAGCAAGCATGGGATCTGTAGGAGCTGCTGA
>NZ_LOHG01000001.1:351401-437041 GCF_022790535.1 Pseudomonas maioricensis | reverse complement strand
AGAAAATGCATTTCAATCAATTTGCATTTTGTTTGATGAGCGCGTGCGGAAAAAATTAAGCAGCTGCAGTCCGCACAGCACCGCGCTTGGTGCTCTGCCCGTGGGACATGACGCAGTTACGCCCGGCGCTTTTAGCCGCGTACAACGCCTGGTCGGCGGCCTTCAGGACTTCTTCGGGGGTACGGTGCTCCGGCAGCCGCTCGGCAACACCAATGCTGACGGTCACCGACACGCTGGTCGCGGGCCCTGCACCTCGACGCTGACGACCTTGCTGATCGTCTTTGGGACGGTTATCCGGATTACGTAACTGGATTTCATAGTTGGCGATCACTTCGCGAATGGCTTCCAGATGCGGAATACATTCCTCGATGGATTTTGCCGCAAAGACAATGGCAAATTCCTCACCGCCGTAGCGATAAGCCTTGCCGCCGCCATTAGTGATCTTCGACAGCTTGCTGGCCACCAGCCGCAGCACCTGATCACCTACGTCATGGCCGTGGGTATCGTTAAATTTCTTGAAATGATCGACGTCGCTCATCGCCAAGACGTAATTACGCCCCAGACGCTGCATGCGCTCATTGAGAGCCCGACGCCCAGGCAAGCCGGTCAGCTCGTCGCGGAACGCCATTTGATAGGCCTCATGGGCAACACCGGCGGCAATCATCAACATCACCTGACTGCACATGATGTTCAGGGTGAACGGCAAAATGAACGTTTTCGGCAGCGCCCAGAATAACCCCAGCAACCCGATCAACTGCGCGGCATGCAACGGCCGAGGCTTGCGAACGTATTGCGCAATCAACAGGCCGAAGGCAATCAGGAAGGACAGATAAGACAGCTGAATCAGGCTCATCCACGAGCCATGCAACGCTGGCCAACGGATTTCCGCCAGCGAAGCCAGCAATACCGCGGGGTAGCTCTGCTCAAGCCCCAGCGCAACCGCGCCGACGGCGACCAACACCGCAAGCCGCGCTATCAGGTCTTGAACCAGATGAGTTCGCTCCTCCCAGGCGGCATAAACGCCATAAAGCAGCGGCAATAACAGGCACACCAGGTGGAACACCACAGCCGCGTCTTCACGAACAACGCCATTGTCGCGGAAATAATCGGTCTGGGTATCCAGCAGAAAGTAAGCGATATACACGGTGATCATCAGGAACAGCTCGCGCTGACGCCGATAGACACAGCAATACGCGCCGCCTAGCAGAAGAACCAGCGTAGGCAGCACGTTGAACAGGGACGTGAAGAACACGTTCAAGTCTTTGACATAGGCGGCCGCCAGCCCCGCAAGCAATAAAAATAGCGACGGCAAAAAATGACTCAAACGTGCAGCAGAAGAACGCAACAAAAGGGATGTCTCCTACCCATCACAGGGTAAAGAACTCAGTAGCTGGCATTGTGCCTTCATCCGCTCGGATATGCATTCAGAAGAACTAAATAGCAGGCTACTTTCTTTAACGGCAGGATCCCGGAAATGTTTATTGGCAGGAGGTGAAGATCGCGTGACGGCAGCGAAATGCCATACCTGACACATCGCCTCGCGAACAAGTTCGCTCCTACCAAGAGTCCCTGCCTCATCCGGATTTGCTTATCGCAGGACTCGAATGGGCGATGACATCACCGGTAGGAGCTGCCCCTATGCCACTGACACAGCGCTGTCGCGCAGCAAACATTGAATCTGTAGGAGCGCACGAGCACCGCGAGGGCGCGATGGCACAGGACGCCATCGCGGCCTCGCGGTGCTCGTGCGCTCCTACAGAAAAGCATTCCAATCAGATAGTTGTAGTTTTTTGATGAGAGCGAACTTGTTCGCGAACAGCGTCCCTGATACGAGCAGCCACAAAAAAGCCGCTTCCCCCGAATGAGAAGCGGCTTTGAGTGAAACCGGCGAAGCTTAGTAAGCGAGGCCGAAATCCTCTTCCTTCATGTCCATCAGGTTGTTGGCACCCGAGAGCATCGCGGCAACGTGCGAACGGGTACGTGGCAGGATGCGCTGGAAGTAGAAACGCGCAGTCTGCAGCTTGGCGGTATAGAACGCCTCTTCGCTGGTACCGGCAGCCAGTTTTTCGGAAGCCACACGAGCCATGTCGGCCCAGAAGTACGCCAGGCAGGCATAACCGGAATACATCAGGTAGTCCACCGAGGCGGCACCGACTTCTTCACGATCTTTCATGGCGGCCATGCCCACTTTCATGGTCAGTTCGCCCCATTCCTTGTTCAAAGCCGCGAGCGGAGTGATGAACTCCTGAACAGCCTCGGCACCTTCGTTGTTCTGGCAGAACTTGTGGACGATCTTGGTGAAGCCCTTGAGCGCCTCGCCTTGAGTCATCAGCACTTTACGGCCCAGCAGGTCCAGCGCCTGAATACCGGTGGTGCCTTCGTACAGCATCGAAATACGGCTGTCGCGAACGTTCTGCTCCATGCCCCACTCGGCAATGAAGCCGTGTCCACCGTAGATTTGCACACCGTGGTTAGCGGACTCAAAGCCCACTTCAGTCATGAACGCCTTGGCAATCGGCGTCATGAATGCCAACAGCGCGTCAGCCTGCTTCTTGTGCTCAGCGTCTTCGCTGTACTTGGCGATATCCACCTGTTTGGCGGTGAAGTACACCATAGCGCGGGTGCCTTCAGAGAACGCCTTCATGGTCAGCAGCATGCGCCGCACATCGGGGTGAACGATGATCGGGTCAGCAGCCTTGTCCGGCGCTTTCGGGCCAGTCAGGGAACGCATCTGCAAACGATCACGCGCGTATTTCAAGCCGCCCTGGAAGCCGATTTCGGCGTGAGCCAGACCCTGCAGCGCGGTACCCAGACGCGCAGTGTTCATGAAGGTGAACATGCAGTTCAGGCCTTTGTTCGCCGGCCCGATCAGGAAGCCAGTAGCCGCGTCGAAGTTCATCACACAGGTCGCGTTGCCGTGGATGCCCATCTTGTGCTCCAGAGAGCCACAGGTCACGGCGTTGCGCTCGCCAACGCTGCCGTCAGCGTTTGGCAGGAATTTCGGCACGATGAACAGCGAGATGCCTTTGGTACCCGCTGGAGCGTCCGGAAGGCGCGCCAATACGATGTGGACGATGTTATCGGCCATGTCGTGTTCGCCAGCCGAGATAAAGATTTTGGTGCCGGTCACCCGGTACGAGCCATCAGCCTGTGGTTCGGCCTTGGTACGCAACATGCCCAGGTCGGTGCCGCAGTGGGATTCGGTCAGGCACATGGTGCCGGTCCATTCGCCCGAAACCAGCTTGGTCAGATACTGGTGCTGCTGCTCTTCGGTACCGTGCTCGGAAATGGTGTTCATCGCACCATGAGACAAGCCTGGATACATGCCCCACGACCAGTTGGCCTCGCCAACCATTTCACTGACCGCCAGACCCAGCGATTCCGGCAAGCCCTGACCGCCGTGCTCAACGTCGTGGGCCAGACTTGGCCAGCCGCCTTCGACGAATTGCTTGTAAGCCTCTTTGAACCCGCTCGGCGTTTTCACGCCTGACTCGCTCCAGGTACAACCTTCCAGATCGCCCACACGATTCAGTGGCGCCAGCACCTGCTCACAAAACTTGGCGCCTTCTTCAAGAATGGCGTCGACCATATCTGGAGTAGCGTCCTGGCAAGCCGGCAGACTTTGATAATGCGCTTCGTAGCCGAGCAGTTCGTCACGAACGAAGCGAATATCACGCAAGGGGGCCTTGTAGTCAGGCATAGCGATAAACCTCTGCTGATGAAACCTGGAAATGTGTGACCGATCGGTCGCTGCGGGAACGTTCCCCAACCACCGGACAATCTCGGATGCCTAGCGGTCAAACAGGTGTTTGAAACATACGTTTACGCCCAAACCTTGTCAAGCATGCGTCCGCAACCTTTCATCTAGAGATGTTTTGCAGGGCGCACAGACAGAGGCGTACAGCACAGCGCTGGCCGTTCGTCGATGCCATGAGTCTAGTTGAGAGAGGCTGACTTGCAGAGGGTGAACAGAGGAAATAGAAGCGGGTGATAGCGGGGAATTCAGCGCATGCCGTGCGCAGATCGCACGGCAAAGAAGAGTTACAAAAGGAGGGATGAATCAGGCGCAGGTATCAATCAGGCGTAAGTATCAATCAGGCGTAAGTATCAATCAAAGTGCCGAGCATTTCGTCGCTGGCTTTTTGCACGGCTACACCGGCTTCAACCTGGTTTTTGCCAGAGGCCATCTCAACCAGATTAGCGGACAGATCTGAACGCTGAGAGCGATCAACCGAACGCAGGTTTTCCAGCTGGAAGTCCGAAGACTGGC
Source organism: Pseudomonas maioricensis (assembly GCF_022790535.1). Lineage (GTDB taxonomy): Bacteria > Pseudomonadota > Gammaproteobacteria > Pseudomonadales > Pseudomonadaceae > Aquipseudomonas > Aquipseudomonas maioricensis. The sequence continues at coordinate 432,771 of NZ_LOHG01000001.1, read as the reverse complement.
TTCTGCCGGAGACTTCAATATTGCTGCTGGCGATTTGAGTAGCCGCCTGATCGACACGCGACTGCCCAACTTCCATAGCGCTAAGGCCTGGATACAGCGTGTTGTTCATGGTGATTTGCATAAATCGATCCTCTGTTCGTAAAGCGAACACGGGCTTATTTAAGCAGTAAACCCGGTGAAACACCCGACAAAAAGACTAATGGCACAAAGCCTCTTCATAGGCTTAGTCTTTCTGGCCTGGCCAGTTTACTGTTTCGGCCTCCACTACATTGATCAATTTTTGTGCAGTGGCGCACATTCTAGCCACACCGATTCCCTGTAGGAGCCATCGGAGGTTACGACGGTCGCGAAGCGGTATGGGTCAGACAGACCGCAATCGCAGCCTTCGACAGCTCCTGCATAAACCACGCAGCGATCAATCCAGCAACTCCAGATGCAGATACTCCGCCACCGCGTCAGCGCCTGCTTTCTTCAATTTAGGCACGCGCCCCAGACACGGCGCAGGCAATCGCTCAGCAAGGGTCGCCAGATTCTCTTCAAGCCGTGAGGTTTTCGGATCGATGATGTTGGCCACCCACCCCGCCAATTGCAGCCCATCTGCAGCGATGGCCTCGGCAGTCAGCAACGCATGGCTGATACACCCGAGGCGCACGCCGACGACAAGAATCACGGGCAATTGCAGGCCGATGGCCAAATCCGACAGATTGGCCTGATCCGCCAAGGGTACGCGCCAGCCGCCCGCGCCTTCGATCAGGGTGAAATCGGCATTGCGGGCCAGCAATAAACGCATCGGGCCGAGCAGCGCCTGCACCGTCAAGGCGACACCCGCCTCACGGGCAGCCAGATGGGGCGCGATGGCGGGCTCGAAGGCAAACGGGTTGACCTCGTCATAACCCAACTTCACAGAACTCTCGGCCATCAATGCAAGAGCGTCCGGGTTACGCAGCCCGTCAGGGCCAACCGCACAGCCCGAAGCCACCGGCTTGCCTGCAAGGGTACTCAACCCACTGGATCGGGCAGCCTGTAGCAGTCCCGCAGCGATGGTGGTTTTACCGACATCGGTGTCGGTGCCTGCGATGAAGTACGCACGGCTCATCTCGGCAATCCCTTTTGACATGAAGAACTCAGACGGTTTTTTCCAGCACCGCGTAGACGACCTGGTAGGTCGCCGGTAAACCTTGTGGCTGACGATAACCTTCGTACGCCTCAATCAAGGCTAGTAGCCGTGCGCGTCCGGTCAAACCGCCTGGGCGTCCCGGGTTCAGATTGTGTGCACCCAAAGCCTTTAACTCGTGAGTGAGGCTGCGCAGATCCGGGTAGTACAAAACATGAGGCCTGACCTCAATGGAGCGCACGCGCATACCACTCGCTGCGCACAGCCGACGGTATTCCTCGAGTTGCCGGAAGCGATTGACGTGAACCATACCGTCGACCGCCTGCCAGCTGTCGCGTAGTTCATAAAGTGTGCCTACACACAGACTGGCAAAAGCGAATACTCCACCGGGCTGCAGCACTCGACGAGCTTCCCCCAGCACCGCAGCAAAATCCGCGCACCACTGCACCGCGAGGCTGGAGAAAATCAGCCCGAAATGCTCATCCCGCAGCGGCATGCGCTCTGCATCGCCAACCACAAAATGTTCAGCGCCACCCAGCGGCCGTGCATGGCGCAACATGCCTTCGGCAATGTCCAGCGCAACCCCTTCGCTACCGTCATATGCCTCGGCCAGCGCCCGGCTGAAGTACCCGGTGCCACTGCCAAGATCCAGCCAGCGAGCGGGACTCGGCCCGGCGGGGAGACGTGAAAACAGTTCGCCGCCCACCGCGCGCTGCAACTCGGCAACGCTGTCATAACTGCCCGCCGCACGGGAAAAAGATGCAGCCACCTGGCGTTTATCTGGCAAACCGCCTGGCAGCCGTGGATTGGAAAGATCAGTCATCACCGGACTCATGAAGAAACGCGTGGATCGCCGCTGCGACACCGTGAGGATTTTCCAGCAGGAAGGCGTGGCTGGCCTGCTCGATCAGCCCCACCTCCACGTCGGGTAAAAGCGCCAGCAGATCGCTCGCAGCTTCGGCCGGAACAAAGGCATCCAGTCCTGCGAACAGGTGCAACTGCGGCCCCCGAAATGTTTGCAACGCGCTACGGGTATCGAGTTGCTCCAGCAATTGCAGGCCATGCACCAGCGAGTTGACCGGGCCATGTGGCGCGCCAGCCTTGAGCAGGCGTGAAATCGCACGTGGATCCTCAGCACCTTGCGCACACAGCAGACTGAAGCGCTTCAAGGTCGCGTCAGGATGATCAATGCACCCGGTCAGAAACGCATCGAAATCTCCGGCAGGCATTGCATTGGGCCAGGCGCCGCGAGGCACGAAACTGGCGTTGCTGGCCAGCGTCACCAAGCCACAGCAACGCTCACCCCGACGCGCCGCCAACTCTGCCGCGAGCATGCCGCCCAGCGACCAGCCACCCAGCCAGGCGTCATCAGGCAACGTCGAGTCCAGTTCATCGAGCCATTCGCGAGGGTCGCTGCTGTCCAGGTCTGGCAACGGCTCGATTTCCACCCGCAAATGATCATCCAGGCCACGCAACGCAGCGGCCAAAGGCTCCAGAGGCGAGATACCCAAGCCCCAACCCGGTAACAGAATCAACCGATCACGCATGCTCTGGCTCCACCTGTTCGCTCATGCCCAGCAGCGGGTAACACTGCGCCAATGCATTCAACAATAGCTGCACTTGTGCGGCGCTGTGTGCGGCGGATAGCGTCACGCGCAATCGCGCGCTGCCTGCGGGTACGGTAGGGGGACGAATCGCGGTCACCAGAAGACCGTGCTCACGTAGCATTTCCGAAAGCCGCAGCGCCTGCCCGGCATCGCCAATAAGGATCGGCTGGATCGGCGTGAAGCTGTCCATCAGCGTTAGGCCAATCTGCTCGGCCCCGGCGCGAAACTGCGCGATGAGCTGCGCCAGGTGTTCACGACGCCAATGCTCGGTGCGCAGCAGCTCAAGGCTTTTCAGGGTTGCGCAAGCCAGCGCGGGCGGCTGACTGGTGGTGTAGATGTAGGGGCGGGCAAACTGAATCATGGTTTCGATCAACTCGTCGCTGCCAGCCACGAAGGCCCCGGATGTGCCGAACGCCTTGCCCAGCGTGCCGATCAATACCGGGACCTCATTGATGCCTAGACCGAAGTGCTCGACGATGCCCCCGCCATTGGCTCCCAATGGGCCGAAACCATGAGCGTCATCGACCATCAGCCAGGCGCCTTTGGCTTTCGCGGTTTGGGCCAGCGTCGGCAAATCGGCGATGTCGCCGTCCATGCTGAACACGCCATCAGTAACCACCAGCGTATCGCCAACGGCTTTCTCCAGACGTGAACTCAAACTCTGGGCATCGTTGTGCAGATACCGGGAAAAGCGGGCGCCGCTGAGCAAACCGGCATCCAGCAGTGACGCGTGATTGAGCCGGTCCTCGAGGACGGTATCGCCCTGCCCCACGAGCGCAGTAACTGCTCCGAGGTTGGCCATATAGCCATTGGAAAATAACAACGCACGTGGTCGCCCGGTAAGCTCGGCCAACGCGTCTTCGAGCGCGTGATGCGGGCTGCTATGACCAATCACCAGATGCGAAGAGCCGCCGCCAACGCCCCACTTGTCAGCACCGGCCTGCCAGGCGGCGATAATCTCGGGATGATTGGCCAGCCCCAGGTAATCGTTATTACAGAACGCCAGCAACGGCTTGCCGTCGACCACCACTTCGGGTCCTTGCGGGCTTTGCAACAAGGGGCGCTGGCGGTAGAGATTATCAGCGCGCCGGGAAGCCAGACGCGTGCTCAGATCGAAAGACATGGGGGGCCTCAAGGAGGGAAGCTGTCTGGAGATCCATGTGGGAGCGAGGCTTGCCCGCGATAGGGTCAACCAAAATCGCGGGCAAGCCTCGCTCCCACAGGACCTCGCTCCAACAGAAATCTGCGCGCTAAACCACTGCGTTATAAAACTGCTCGCTGCTTTTCTGCTCGACCAGCGCCTGCTCGATTGCGGCTTGATGCACTTCGTCAGCGTGCTCTTCGCGAGCTTCCGGCTTGATGCCCAACCTCGAGAACAACAGCATGTCCTTGTCGGCTTGCGGGTTGGCGGTGGTCAGTAGCTTGTCGCCATAGAAAATCGAGTTGGCACCGGCGAAGAACGCCAGCGCCTGCATTTGCTCGTTCATGGCTTCACGCCCTGCCGACAGACGCACGTGAGACTGCGGCATCAGAATGCGCGCCACGGCGAGCATGCGGATGAAATCAAACGGATCAATGTCCTCGGCATTTTCCAGAGGCGTACCGGCGACCTTGACCAGCATGTTGATTGGCACCGACTCGGGATGCTCCGGCAGATTGGCCAGCTGGATCAGCAAATTCGCGCGGTCATCCAGTGACTCACCCATGCCCAGGATGCCGCCGGAACAGATCTTCATCCCCGAGTCACGCACGTAAGCCAGGGTCTGCAAACGCTCGCTGTAAGTACGAGTGGTGATGATGCTGGTGTAGAAGTCCGGCGAGGTATCCAGGTTGTGGTTGTAGTAATCCAGACCGGCTGAAGCCAGCGCTTCAGTTTGCTCCTGATCCAGGCGCCCCAGTGTCATGCAGGTTTCCAGGCCCATGGCTTTCACGCCTTTGACCATTTCCAGCACGTAAGGCATGTCTTTGGCCGATGGGTGCTTCCAGGCGGCGCCCATGCAGAACCGGGTCGAACCGATGGCCTTGGCGCGAGCGGCTTCTTCGAGAACCTTCTGTACTTCCAGCAGCTTTTCTTTTTCCAGACCGGTGTTGTAGTGACCCGATTGCGGGCAGTACTTGCAGTCCTCCGGGCAGGCGCCCGTCTTGATCGACAGCAGCGTCGAAACCTGAACGCGATTGGCGTCGAAATGAGCGCGGTGCACCGTCTGCGCCTGAAACAGCAGGTCATTGAAAGGCTGTACGAACAGCGCTCTGACCTCAGCTAAAGTCCAGTCATGACGCAAAGTGGCGGTAGTACTGGCGCTCATCGGGTGGTCCTCGGTTTTTCTGGCCTGGTTCTTTTGGTGAACGACCTGCGACACAGCTCTGCTTGCACAGGCTGAAAGTCCACAGGCGTGACACGGATATGTCGGCATGTTTAAGGAAGAGCCATGCGCTGTCAACCACATCCTACGCATCAGGTTTACATCTGGTTAAAAAACAACCAAGCGTGTTTATTGTGCGATGAATCAACGGACACGCTTTATCCCATTTGCACAGCCTGTGAAACCGAACTGCCCTGGCTCGGCGACCAATGCCAGCAATGCGCACTCCCGCTGGCGATGTCAGGTCTGAGTTGCGCGCAATGCGACCGGCACTCCCCCGCCTTCGATGAAGTCGCAGCGCCCTGGCTGTATCAGTTCCCCATCGACAGCCTGATCACGCGCTTCAAGCATCAGGGCAACTGGCCCATGGGACGCTTGATGGCGCAATTGCTTGGCCAGTTTCTGCAACACCGTTTCGAGGAAAACCTGCCCCGCCCGGACTTCCTGTTACCCGTGCCAATGGCCGTAAAACGGCTGCGCCAACGCGGTTACAACCAGGCTGCAATGCTCGCTGGCTGGCTGGGCGAACAACTGCAACTGCCTGTGGAAGACCGGCTGATACTGCGCACTCAGGAAACCCCGCCCCAACAAGGCCTCGATGCCAAAGCCCGCAAGCGAAATCTGCGCGATGCGTTTGTCGTGGCTGATGAAGAAAAGATCAAAGGCAAGCATGTGGCGCTGGTGGACGACGTTCTGACTACAGGCTCTACAGCGGACGTGATTGCGAAGCTGCTGATCAAGGCCGGGGCGTGTCGGGTGGATGTTTATTGTCTGGCGCGCACGCCTAAGCCGGGGGATTGATAACCATCAATAGAGAACGACATTTTGTAGGAGCTGCCGAAGGCTGCGAAGCATTCGCCCTGACACACCGCCATCGCAGCCTTCGGCAGCTCCTACAGGTGACATGCGAACAGTGGCCATCCGGCAGCTCCTACAAAACACCAATGCCTTACACTGCCCACCATCATCACGACCCAAAAGCAGCCCCATGCCCTTACCCACTCTGCTCACTCAACACATGGTCCGTCGCCCGCAACGCATTGCGCTGCTGCAGCACATTGCCGAGCAGGGCTCGATCACCCGTGCAGCCAAAAGTGCGGGGTTGAGCTACAAGGCTGCGTGGGATGCCATTGATGAGCTGAACAATCTGGCGCAAAAACCGCTGGTGGAACGTAGCGTGGGTGGTCGGGGCGGTGGGGGCGCGAAGCTTTCGGTGGAAGGTGAGCGCGTGTTGCGGCTGTACCAACGCTTGCAGACACTTCAGGCCCAGGTACTGGAAGCCACCGAGGAAAGTGGCGACCTGGATTTACTCAGTCGCCTCACCTTGCGCACCAGCGCTCGCAACCAGCTATTGGGGCGCATCGAGAGCATTACCGGTCACGGTCACAACGATCTGGTCCGCCTGCGTCTGGCGGGAGATGTATTCATTGATGCGCAGATTACCCACGACAGCACGCTACGGCTGGATTTGGGGATTGGCACAGATGTCGTCGCGCTGATCAAGGCCGGCTGGCTGGAGCTTATGGCCGAAGGCAGCCTCGTAACAAATGGACACAATTGCCTGAACGGCACGTTAGAAGACATTGCCGACGCAACTAATGGCCCAAGCGAGGTGCGCATTACCCTGTCCAGTGGGCAGATTCTGTGTGCACTCGCAGAGCCTGCGCAGCTTGCGGCCCTCAAGCTAAAACGCGGCAGCCCGGTGCAGGTCCAATTCGCGCCATCCCTTGTGCTACTGGGCACGCCGCTTTAAGCGCTGATGCGTCATCGAGGCGACACAATTTCGTCATATGCGCTCACTAAGGTGTCTGCCACACCTGCTGGGAGCCGTGTTGATGAAACTACTAGAAGAAAACCAATCTACAGACCTTGAACAAATGGTCGGCCTCACCCGCCGTGGCTTCATCACCGCAGGCGCCTTGTGCGGCGCAGCGATGTTTCTGGGCGGTGGAATGTTGAGCCGCACTGCTCTGGCCAAGAGTGTCAGTGCAGCATCAGGCAAGCTGCTCGGTTTCGACAGCATCCCTGCCGCCACCGCCGACAGCATCAGCTTGCCGCCGGGCTACACCTCTTCAGTGCTGATCAGTTGGGGGCAGCCGCTACAGGTTGGCGGCCCCGCGTTCGATCCAAGCGGCAAAGGCACAGCAGAAGCACAGGAAGTGCAGTTCGGCGACAACAATGACGGCATGAGCCTGTTCCCGATGCCCGGGCGCAAAGATCGCGCGCTGATGGCCATCAACAACGAATACACCAACTACCGCTACCTGTTCGATCACGGCAAAGAACCGCAATCTGCTGAAGAAGTGCGCAAAGCACTGGCCAGTGAAGGCGTGTCGGTGATTGAGATACAGCAAAAGAACGGCAAGTGGGAGTTCGTACAGAACTCCAAATACAACCGTCGCATCCACGGCAATACCCCGATCACCCTGAGCGGCCCGGCCGCCGGGCACGACTGGCTCAAGACCGCCGCGGATAAAACCGGCACGAAAGCCTTGGGTACCTTCCAGAATTGTGCAAACGGCAAGACACCGTGGGGCACTTACCTGACCTGCGAAGAAAACTTCACGGACTGCTTCGGCAGCACCGATCCCGAGCAGAAGTTTGATGCCGGGATCAAACGTTACGGGGCAATCGCCGCCAGTAAAGAGATCAACTGGCACCAGCATGATTCGCGCTTCGACCTGGCTAAAAACCCCAACGAGATCAACCGTCACGGCTGGGTAGTGGAAATCGATCCGTTCGATCCAAAATCCACGCCGGTCAAACGCACTGCGCTGGGCCGCTTCAAGCATGAAAACGCAGCGTTGGCCGAAACCAAAGGCGGTCGCGCTGTGGTGTACATGGGCGACGACGAGCGTGGCGAGTTCATCTACAAATTCATCAGCCGCGACAAGATCAATCACAAGGACCCGAAAGCCAACCGCAACCTGCTGGACCACGGCACGCTGTACGTCGCGCGTTTCGACAATGGTGACGGCAACCCGGATCGCCCGAAAGGTACCGGCGAATGGATCGAACTGACCCACGGCAAAAACGGCCTGGACGCAGCTGCCGGGTTTAATAACCAGGCTGAAGTGCTGATCCACGCACGTCTTGCAGCAAGCGTTGTGAAAGCCACGCGCATGGACCGTCCGGAATGGATCGTCGTCAGCCCTAAAGACGGTCAGGTTTATTGCACGCTGACCAACAACGTCAAACGCGGCGATGACGGGCAACCGGTCGGTGGCCCTAACCCTCGGGCGAAGAACCAGTACGGGCAGATTCTGCGCTGGCGCGAAAATGACGATAACGCTTCGGCGATGGCCTTCGACTGGGACCTGTTTGTGGTGGCGGGCAACCCGACCGTTCACAGCGGCAAGCCACAAGGTGGGTCGAGCAACATCAACCCGCAGAACATGTTCAACAGCCCGGACGGCCTGAGTTTTGATAGCGCCGGTCGTCTGTGGATCCAGACTGACGGGGACTCCAGCAACGCGGGAGACTTCGCCGGGATGGGCAACAACCAGATGCTCTGCGCAGACCCGCAAAGCGGCGAGATCCGTCGCTTCATGGTCGGCCCGATTGGTTGCGAAGTCACCGGCATCAGCTTCGCGCCGGACTACAAAACCATGTTCATCGGCATTCAGCACCCTGGTGAGTTCGGCGGCTCAACCTTCCCCGAGCATCTGCCAAACGGCAAACCGCGCTCATCGGTGATGGTGATCACGCGGGATGATGGTGGAGTGATCGGCGCTTGATGTTGTTCTGGATTCTGCGGTGTCACGAACACCGCAGAATCCAGAAACGAATACAGGACCTGTGGGAGCTGGGCTTGCCCGCGATAAGGTCAACTCGATTCTGCAGGTAAATCACCTAAACCTTATCGCGGGCAAGCCCAGCTCCCACAGGTGGTATTCCAAGTCGTTAACTTGTTGCCGACTAATCAATCAACCCATTCACGTCATAAAACGGATGCGGCCCCGGGTATTCGCCGAACACGGCATTGTGAGTCACTAGCCCCTCTAGTGGATGCCAGCGATGCAGCAGATAACCCGCCGGTTCCAGATTGAAATGTGCCGGTGCGTCTTCCTGCAGATCAAGCACGATCTGGTGTGAAGTGCCTGGACAGATGCAACTCAGACTGCCACCAAAACGACGCTGCATGGGGCGATGCAAATGCCCGCACAGCAAGCGCTCGACCTGCGGGTGGCGCGCAATCACTGTTTCAAACTGCACAATGTTTCTGAATGGCTCGCGGTCCATATGGCCGATACCGGTGATGAACGGCGGGTGATGCAGGACCAATACGGTCGGCACATCCGGACGGCGCCCCAACAACTCATCGAGCCAGAGCAACTGGCACTCCGTCAGCTGTCCGCCATGGGAGCCGGGAATACTGGTATCCAGGCCAATCAACCGCACGGGATGCTCTTCCACGACCCAGTCCAGTGGCGCATCGGATGAAAGGGGCAGGTAGGTCTGATTGGCAAACTCAGTCAACAAGTGCTGGCGATGGTCATGATTCCCCGGCACCAGATAAAACGGCATGTGCAAGCGCTTGAGCTCCGGATGCAGCACGGCGTATTCCTCCGGCTGCCCGAAGTCCACCAGGTCGCCACTGATCACAACGACGTCGGGACGTGGAACGCTGGCGTTCAGGTGATCCACGGCACGGCGCAATGCACCCAGGGTATCGACGACGCCATAGGTCAATTTTTGACCAGCTTTAAGGTGCAGATCGCTGATCTGCGCAATGAGGAATGGGTGGTTCAAAATGGACTCTCATCAAAAACATAAAGGTTTGAACTGACACACTGTTTTTGTAGGAGCCGGGCTTGCCCGCGATGAAGTTGGACGCAACTCCTGATAAATCGCGGTGCCTTCATCGCGGGCAAGCCCGGCTCCTACAGGTCCCGTACAGGTTTAAATTCGCGCAGTGTCAGGCACCCAGGGTAAACAACACCTGCGGCGCAACGGCTAGGCCGATCAATGCGCCAGGGCTGTGGATAACGTTGTCAGCGCTATCAACCAACAAAGGCTGAGCCGCGCCGACGTCCACCAGAAGGCGACTCTGCGCGCCCTGGAAAAACTGCCCCACTAATCGGCCACGCAGATGAGTCTCACCGTCCATCACACGCAAATGCTCAGGGCGGCAGTACACCGTCGAAGGAAGATTTGAAGCCGTCCACGGCAACTCACCGCCACTGACTTTCAGACCCTGCGCCGTGCGCTCGACCACAGGGAACGCATTGAGGTTGCCGACAAAACTGGCGACGAAGGCATTGGCAGGTTGTTGATAAATCTCACGAGGCGTCGCCAGTTGCGCAACACGCCCCTTCTCCATCACCAGAATCCGGTCGCCCAGCGCCATGGCCTCGCCCTGATCATGGGTCACAAACACCGAAGTTATCCCCAACCCGCGCAGCAGGTCATTCAGCTCGCTGCGCAAGCGCTCACGCAATTGCGCATCCAGTGCCGCCAATGGCTCATCAAGCAACAACACTCGGGGACGCGGGGCAAGCGCACGAGCCAAGGCGACCCGCTGACGCTGCCCACCGGACAATTCATGAATGCTGCGCTTGCCATGCTCCTGCAAGCCAACCAACTCCAGCAATTCGGCGCAGCGCTTATTTCGCTCGGCGGGCGACATACCGCGGATCTTCAGGCCATAAACGATATTCCCCGCCACATCCAGATTGGGAAACAACGCGTAGTTCTGGAACACCATGCCCACGTCACGCTTCTCGATAGGCAAACGGGTGACGTCGTTATCGTCGAAGAAAATCTGCCCGACATCAGTGCTTTCCAGTCCGGCGATCAGGCGCAACGTGGTGGTCTTACCGCACCCCGAAGGGCCGAGAATCGCGAGGGTTTCGCCGGGCTCAATAGTCAGGTTCAAATCATGCACAGCGACGGTGCCGTCAGCGAACGCCTTGCGGCAGCCCTGCAAACGAATAGTGGTTCCGGTCATCGACTCTCTCCACGGGAAAGACGGGCGCTGATGGCCTGCAACGCAATCAACAGCGGCACGATCATCAACAGAAAAATAAGGGTGTAGGCACTGGCAACTTCCAGCCGCGCAGACGCGTAGCTGTCGGCGAGACCTACCGGCAGGGTTTTGGTCATCGGCGTGTGCAGCATCCAGGTCAGGTTGAACTCACCCAACGACAAGGTGACGACCATCAACACCCCGGCCAGAATCCCGGCCCGACAGTTGGGCACGACGACGCTGAAGAATCGCTTGAACGGTCCGGCCCCCAGACTGGCCGCCGCCTCTTCCAGTACCGGCAGTTGCTGACGCTGCATCACGGCCATGACCGGGCGCACCAGAAACGGCAAAGTGAACAACACATGCCCCACCAGAATGAACAACCAGCTGCTGCGGAAACCGCCGAACTGGCCGTAGGTCAGCAGCAACGCCAGCGCGCTGGCCAGACCGGGCATAGCCACCGGCAATACCATCAACTCTTCAAAGGCGCGGCTAAAGCGATTGTTCATCCGCACCAAGGCATACGCGGCCGGTACGCCAATCACGCAGACGCACACGGCACAGGCAACCGCCAATTGAATCGACAGCCAAACGGTGGGTGAATAGGCCTGCCAGACCTGAATCAGCCAGTCGAAGGTCAATCCACTCGACACGCCCTGGAAATAATTGCGCGTCAGGCCGGCCAGCAATGACAACAGCACCGGCACCAACATGAATGCGCAGACCAACAACGTGAACAGCAACTGCATGACAAACAGCGTTGAGCGCTTCACAGAACAGTCCCCGAGTTTTTCACCAGGCGCCGAGCCAGCAGCAACACGGCCCAGGTCAACGCGCCCAGCACGACTGACAAAGCAGCAGCGACGGCGAAATTGGCGTAGTTGGTGAACACGTTGTAGATCGCGACGGGCGTTACATTCAGGCGCGTGCCAAGGGTAAATGCGGTGCCGAATGCGCCCATGGACGTCGCAAAGCAAATCGCTCCGCAGGACACCAACGCTGGCGCGAGGCCCGGCACGATCACGTCGCAGACCACTCGCCAATGACCCGCGCCGAGAGAATGCGCAGCTTCTTCAAGGCTGCGATCCAGACTTTCACAGGCCGCCATCACCGTAAGAATCACGCGCGGAATCGAGAAGTACAGGTAGCCCAGAAACAGCCCGGTAAGCGAATAAGCAAAGATCCAGCGCTCACCGGCCAGTTCCATGCCGAGCATCGCAAACAAGCCTTGGCGACCGGCCAGCAGAATCACCAGAAAGCCCACCACGACGCCTGGAAATGCCAACGGAAAAGTCAGCAAAGCCACCAGCGCCGAACGACCGAAAAACCGTTGCCGGGCGAGGAACACGCCGCTGATACCGCCAACCAGCAAAGCCGCCAGCGTGACCACGATGGCCAACACGCAGGTCTGGGCAAGACTGCCCAGATACTGCGCACTGCTCAGCACCTGCCAGTAACCGGCGCTGCCATCGCGGCTTTCGCCGCCCAGCAAAATCAGATGCGCCAAGGGCAGCAACCAGAAGGCAAACAGCATGGTTGCCGCCGGAGCCAGCGCCCAGGCCGCCGTCGGACGCAGGCGCAAGATTGCGCGCCTGCCCGGCTTCACGCCCTGAGCTTTCAGAACCGAAGCGGTCACTTACTTGACCTCACTCAGATAGCGCGCTGCGAATGCTTCCTGCACGGCGGCCATGTGCTCGTAATCGACAACGCCAGCCCGGGCGTAATCGCTGTCCGGCAGGAATTGCGCGGCAACATCGGCAGGCATTTTCACGTCACGCACCGGACGCAGATAAGCCTTGGCCCACAGCGACTGACCTTGATCGGACAGGGTGAAATCCAGCACCTTCTCAGCGTTGGCACGATGCGGTGCGTTATCCACAATGCTCATCACGTACGGCACGCTGATGCTGCCTTCTTTCGGGATCACGAAGGCAACGTTGGCTTTGTCTTTGTAGCGAGCGCGATAGGCGTTGAAGTCGTAATCGACAAGGATCGGCAACTCACCCGACAGTACCCGCGCATACGCGGTTTGCTTCGGCACGATCGGCGAGTTTTTCGCCAGCTTCTGGAAGTAGTCGATGGCTGGTTTGAAATCATCCAGGGTGCCGCCCATGGCCTGATTGATCGCCACCGCAGACACATAACCGACAAAGGCGCTGGACGGATCCAGGTAACCGACCATGCCTTTGTATTCAGGCTTGAGCAGATCAGCCCAGCTTTGCGGCACCGGCAAACCGCCCAGCGCATCGACGTTGACCATGATGCCCAAAGTGCCTGAGTGGATTGCGAACCAGTGACCTTCAGGGTCTTTCAGGCCCGCTGGAATCTGCTCCCAGCCTTTTGGTTTGTAGCTGCCCACAACGCCAGCTTTCTGCGCCTGCAGGCCGAAAGTGACGCCGTAATACACCACGTCAGCAACCGGTGCGGCCTTCTCGGCAACCAGTTGCGCCAGCGACTGACCAGAGTTCTTGTTGTCCAGCGGCACTTGCACGCCGGTGGTCTCGGCAATCGCCTTGAGCTGCGTGCCCCAGTCCGCCCATTCCGGCGGGCAGTTGTAGCAGATGGCAGTTTCAGCGGCCTGAGCCAGGCTGGCCGCACCGCACAGCAGCAGGGCTGCCAAGGTTTTACTGAAGCGGATCATGAAGCATCTCCTCGTAGGGCTGAGTACTTTCACCCGGCCGGATATGGCAAGGCAGGCAATGGGAAGTCGGAGCGGCACCGGTGATTTGCGCCAGCAGTTGATCGATCACGGTGCTGGCAAGCGCCGCGATGGGTTGCACGACACTGCACAGCGTCGGGTGCATCTGGGCGCCGAGGGCGATGCCATCGAAGCCGATAACGGAAAGCTGGCCGGGCACGCTCCAGCCGTTACGACGCAGCTCGGCGATCAGGCTGATAGCCAGCAAATCGTTGGAGCAGACCAGCGCGCTGGGCCGATTGGGGCCGCGCAGCAAAGGCTCGATAGCAGCGAAATCGGCCTGGGTATGCGCAGGCATTTCAATCACCGGCAGGCTGTCCAGACCTTGCTCTGCCATGGCGTCGCAATAACCGGCGTAACGCAGACGGGCACGGTCCGATTGCAACGCAGGACCGGCCACCATGCCAATCCTGCGATGCCCGGAATCGAGCAAGTAACGGGTCGCCAGGGCCATGCCCGCGCGGTTATCCACAGACACGGCGCTGTAATCAGGATTGCCCGGTTGGTGATAGGCCAGCACGAACGGCGTGTCTTCGCTGACCAGGCTTTGCAGGACGCGATTGCTTTCAGCATCGGTCACGGTCAGCACCAGCCCGTCGACGCGCTGACGCAGCAACTCTTCAACCACAGCGCTTTCCCGCTCACTGCTGTAATCGGTGGTCGCCAACAGCAGGTTGTAACCCTTCAAACGCGCAGCACGTTCCATAGCCTGGAACTGCTCGGCGAAGACCGGGTTAAGCAGGTTGGGCACGATCACGCCAATCAGATTGGTGGTTTGCAGACGCAACTGACGCCCCAAGCGGTTTGGCCGAAAACCCAACTCCCGGGCTGCAGCGAACACCTGATCGCGAGTAGTCGGGCGCACGACATCGGGAGACGCAAAAGCCCGCGCGGCAGTTGCCCGCGAAACTCCTGCCAGTCGTGCCACTTCTTTCAAATCAGTCACGTTCGCTCGCCTTGAGATCGATCTCATTGGCGGCGACATTAACGATTCAATATTTCGTTACAGCTAACAGGTGATGACAGTTTGATTGCAACGCGCAACTTTGCGCTGAAGCTAAAGCCCCATGCCCTGCCCGTCTGCGCTACCATCACGGGCCGACGCGGCAGCCTGCTGCGCGCAGGAGTAAGCATGGCCCACCCGTTCGCAACACTTACGCCAGACCTGGTCCTCGATGCCGTTGAAAGCATCGGGTTTCTCAGTGACGCCCGCATCCTTGCGCTAAACAGCTACGAGAACCGCGTCTATCAGGTCGGCATCGAAGACGGCCAGCCATTGATCGCCAAGTTCTACCGGCCGCAGCGCTGGACCAACGAAGCCATCCTTGAAGAACACAGCTTCACCTTCGAGCTGGCCAACGTCGATATCCCGGTCGTCGCACCGATGGTGCACAACGGGCAGACGTTGTTCGAGCACGCGGGATTTCGCTTCACCCTGTTCCCTCGTCGCGGCGGTCGTGCGCCAGAGCCGGGCAACCTGGATCAGCTGTATCGTCTGGGCCAGTTGCTCGGGCGAATCCACGCTGTAGGGGCAACCAAACCTTTCGAACATCGTGAAGCGCTGGCGGTGCAGAACTTCGGTCAGGCCTCACTGGATTTTCTGCTGCAGAACGACTGCATCCCGCGCAGCCTGCTGCCTGCTTACGAGTCCGTGGCGAAAGACCTGCTCAAGCGTGTTGAAGACGCCTACGCCGCGACGCCACATCAGAACATCCGCATGCATGGCGACTGCCACCCCGGCAACATGATGGCGCGCGACGAGATGTTCCACATTGTCGACCTGGACGACTGCCGCATGGGCCCCGCCGTTCAGGACATCTGGATGATGCTGGCCGGCGACCGCCAGGAATGCCTGGGGCAATTGTCGGAGCTGATGGACGGCTACAACGAATTCCATGATTTCAACCCGCGTGAATTGGCGTTGATCGAACCGCTGCGCGCGTTGCGCCTGATGCATTACAGCGCTTGGCTCGCCCGTCGCTGGGACGACCCGGCATTCCCGCACAGCTTCCCGTGGTTCGGCACCGAACGTTACTGGGGTGACCAGATCCTGGCTTTGCGCGAGCAGCTATCGGCGTTGAATGAAGAGCCGCTGAAGTTGTTTTGAATGAATGTTCACTCTGCGCTGTCTCGCTGCAAACAACGGGCCTGTAGGAGCGAGCTTGCTCGCGATTGCGGCAGCACAGGCGATATCTTCATCGATTGACAGACCGAATCGCGAGCAAGCTCGCTCCTACAGGTCCCGTGTTTTCTGCGCGACAGCGCGGCGTCGAAGCTCCTACAAATGAAAGAAAACAAGAATCCACAACCTGCCACAGGACCCACCATGCCAGCCGTCAACCCGCAACGCGGGTACATTCTCGGGCTCAGTGCCTACACCATCTGGGGTTTGTTTCCGCTTTACTTCAAAGCCATCGCCGACGTTCCATCGGTAGAAATCATCGTCCATCGTGTGCTGTGGTCGGCGTTGTTCGGCTCACTGTTATTGATGTTCTGGAAACACCCCGGCTGGTGGCGTGAACTGCGCGACAACCCCCAGCGCCTGGCGGTACTGGCTTTTAGCGGCTCGATGATCGCCATCAACTGGCTGGTGTATGTATGGGCGGTGAATAACGAGCGCATGGTTGAAGCCAGTCTGGGTTACTACATCAACCCGCTGGTCAACGTACTGCTGGGGATGCTGGTACTGGGCGAACGGCTGCGACGTTTGCAATGGATCGCCGTCGGTCTGGCGGCCACAGGTGTGGCGCAGCAACTCTGGCAAGTCGGCAGCCTGCCGTGGGTGTCGCTAGTGATTGCCGGAACGTTCGCGGTATACGGGATTGTCCGCAAGAAAGCCCCGGTTGCCGCCCTGCCCGGCCTTGTCGTGGAAACCTGGATACTGGTGCCTATCGCCGTGGGCTGGCTGCTACTCAATCCAGCCGCCTACACGTCACAAGCGCAATTCTGGACCACCAGCGAGGCACTCTGGCTCGCCGCCGCAGGCCCGGTAACAATCCTGCCACTGGTTGCTTTCAATGCCGCAGCGCGCCATCTGCCCTACACCACCCTTGGCTTCCTGCAATACATCGCACCGACCCTCGTGTTGGCGCTGGCAGTGCTGGTCTTCAAAGAACACCTCGCGCCAAGCACCTTCGTGACCTTCGCGTTCATCTGGGCGGGGCTTGCGATTTACAGCATGGACGCGTGGATAACTTCACGGCGCAGGGCTTGATCATTTATTGATCAATAGCTTGCAGGCCTTGAGCCATATGGCCTGCAAACGGTTCTCCAAGGGTTATCCACAGGCAGGCTTATGGATAAAGTGGATAACCTTTCCCTGTAGGAGCTGCCGAAGGCTGCGATGCGGTTTCCATGACACACCGCGATCGCAGCCTTCGGCAGCTCCTACAAAAACGGTAGCTTCTAGAGATCCGTACGCAATACCAGGTCCACCATCAGGTCATCCGCAAGGGTTTCCAATGCCCGTTGCAGGTCATCCAGTGCCAGCAACTCAGGTACACCCAGCACCGCTTCGGCTTGAAACAACAGCTCGCTGCTCATCGGGGCAGGTTTGACTTCAGTGACCAGCCTTTCAACGTTGACGCCCTGTTCTGAAAGCAATCGAGTGATGTCGCGCACGATGCCAGGCCGGTCGTTGCCTACCAGCTCCATACCAATGTGTTTCCACGCGCCAGGAACTTCGATCGCGGTTTCGGCGAACAGCACGCGTATGCCTCGACTGGATAACTCAACCAACGCGCCTTTCAATTCTTCGTGAGAGTCCGCAGGCACGCTGAGCCGCAGGATACCGGCGAACTGACCTGCCAGATGGGACATGCGACTTTCCAGCCAGTTACCGCCGTGATCAGCGATGCATTTGGCGATAGCTTCAACCTGGCCCGGCTTGTCGGGGGCAAATACCGTGATAACGAGATGATCCACTGCTGACTCCTTATGGTCTTGAATCCGCGCCAGCCCGATGGGCCGCGACAACGAAACCAGTATAGGCAAGGCTGCCTGTCACGCACCGGCATGGTACTGCTGCCATTTTGTGTACGATTTCCATTTTTATCTGGAACAATCGGCAATATCCTTGAGAACATCTTGATCCTGATGATGACTGGCCATGAAACTTCAGTCGCGAAGTGACATATTCAGTCTCGTTTCCACCCGGCGATACCATCATGTAGTATCCCGCCTCGCGCACTACATGATGTTGACCCTAACAACAGAGCGCCCCCTCCGGGCGTAAAAAGCTGAGCAGAGTGAGGCAAGTGCAATGACTGAACACGTTCAAGTCGGTGGCCTGCAGGTCGCCAAAGTCCTGTATGACTTCGTGAATAACGAAGCGCTTCCCGGGACCGGTCTTGATGCTGCTGGCTTCTGGATCGGTGCAGACCAGTTGATCAATGAGCTGGCCCCTAAAAACAAGGCACTGCTCGCTAAACGTGATGACTTGCAGGCGCAGATCGACGCCTGGCACCGGTCCCATGCCGGACAGGCCCACGACGCCTCGGCCTACAAGGCTTTCCTTGAGCAGATCGGTTATCTGCTGCCAGAAGTGGCGGATTTCCAGATCACGACGCAAAACGTCGATGAAGAAATCGCTCGCATGGCTGGCCCACAGTTGGTGGTGCCGGTGATGAATGCCCGCTTTGCCCTCAACGCCTCGAACGCCCGCTGGGTCTCGCTGTATGACGCCCTGTATGGCACCGACGCGATCAGCGAAGCCGATGGCGCTGAGAAAGGCAAAGGCTACAACAAGGTTCGCGGTGACAAGGTCATCGCGTTCGCCCGCGCCTTTCTGGACGAAGCCGCGCCACTGGCCGCTGGCTCCCACGTTGATTCCACCGGTTACAAACTGATCGACGGCAAACTGGTGATCAGTCTCAAGGGCGGTAGCAATACCGGCCTGCAGGACGACGCGCAGTTGATCGGTTATCAAGGTGACGCGTCTGCTCCGACTGCCGTGTTGCTCAAGCACAACGGCCTGCATTTCGAGATTCAGATCGACGCCTCCAGCCCGATTGGCCAGACCGATCAGGCCGGAGTCAAAGACGTGCTTATGGAAGCTGCACTGACCACCATCATGGACTGCGAAGACTCTATCGCCGCCGTGGACGCCGACGACAAGGTCGTGGTGTACCGCAACTGGCTGGGCCTGATGAAAGGCGATCTCGCCGAACAGGTCTCCAAAGGCGGTGAAACCTTCACCCGCACCATGAACGGTGATCGTCACTACACCGCACCCAATGGCGGCGATGTGAAGCTGCACGGTCGTTCGCTGCTGTTCATCCGCAACGTCGGTCACTTGATGACCATTGACGCGATCCTCGACAAGAACGGCCAGGAAGTCCCGGAAGGTATCCTGGACGGTCTGCTGACCAGTCTCGCAGCGATCCACAGCCTCAATGGCAATACCACGCGCAGCAACAGCCGCACGCGCTCGGTGTACATCGTCAAACCTAAGATGCATGGCCCGGAAGAAGCGGCGTTCACCAACGAACTGTTTGGTCGCGTCGAAGACGTTCTGCGTCTGCCACGCAACACGCTCAAAGTCGGGATCATGGACGAGGAACGCCGGACCACGGTCAACCTCAAGGCGTGCATCAAAGCCGCCAGCGAGCGCGTGGTGTTCATCAACACGGGCTTCCTGGATCGCACTGGCGATGAAATCCACACCTCCATGGAAGCCGGCCCGGTCGTGCGCAAAGCGCAGATGAAAGCCGAGAAGTGGATCAGTGCCTACGAGAACTGGAACGTCGATATCGGCCTGAGCTGCGGCCTGCAAGGTCGTGCGCAAATCGGTAAGGGCATGTGGGCCATGCCGGATCTGATGGCGGCGATGCTCGAACAGAAAATCGCTCACCCGCTGGCGGGCGCGAACACCGCCTGGGTGCCGTCGCCGACGGCAGCTGCGTTGCACGCACTGCACTATCACAAGGTTGACGTGTTCGCCCGACAGGCTGAGTTGGCCCAGCGCACTCGCGCTTCGGTGGATGACATTCTGACCATCCCGCTGGCGCCCAACACCGACTGGACTGCAGAAGAAATCCAGAACGAACTGGACAATAATTCTCAGGGCATCCTCGGCTACGTGGTGCGCTGGATTGATCAGGGTGTTGGCTGCTCGAAAGTGCCGGACATCAACGATATTGGCCTGATGGAAGACCGCGCCACGCTGCGTATCTCCAGCCAGCACATCGCCAACTGGCTGCGCCACGGCGTGGTCAACGAGACGCAGGTAATGGACAGTCTCAAGCGCATGGCACCAGTCGTTGACCGGCAGAATGCAGGGGATTCGGTGTACCGTCCGCTGACGCCGGATTTCGACAGCAACATCGCGTTCCAGGCGGCGGTTGAACTGGTAATCGAAGGGACTAAACAACCTAACGGTTATACCGAGCCGGTCTTGCACCGTCGGCGTCGTGAGTTCAAGGCGAAGAACGGGTTGTAGATAACAGATTGGCCGCGGGATTTTTTTCGCGGCCAGATTGATTCGGTATTCCTGACACTGCGCTGTCGCCTGGCAAACAAGTGACTTGTAGGAGCTGCCGAAGGCTGCGATGGCGGTGCGTCAGGATAAACGCATCGCAGCCTTCGGCAGCTCCTACAGAGAGGCTTGGCACCCCTCACTCCACCCCCAACTCCTTCTTGACCAGTTTCACCAGATGCTTGGTGTTAATGGGCTTGAGCAGGAAGTCGAGCACGCTCAGGTGCATGGCGTCGATGGCGTCGCGCACATTGGCGTCACCCGAAACAATGATGATCGGCAGCGAAGCACGCTCGGAATCGCGGACCTGACGAATCAGATCCAGACCGTTGCAGGGCGCCATGCGCAAGTCGGTTATCAACAGGGCGATACTGTCCCGGGTGCGTATCAATTCCATGGCGCTGTTACCGCCAGCGGCCGTCAGGCAACTGATGTCATTGAGGCTGAGAATCTCGGCCAGCAACTCGCGTGCATCCCGATCGTCGTCCACGATCAGCACCCGTTGCTCCGAACTGGACGGCGGCGCGAGCATCACTTCATTCAGAGCCTCGCGCTCTTCATCGCTCAAAATATCGTAATCCAGCATAACCGCCCCATTCCCTTGCACTGACTGACAAAAACACCGGGCTTTACCCGGAGATATCTCTGTGCTTTTGCAGGCGTCCTTGCATTGACCCAGACGCCATCCAAGGCATCGTACAACTATGTACAGGTGCTTTTTACACCATGACGGGAATAGTCAGAAATCTTTTTATTGCCGTAAGACTTACGTCCAATGGGCACTACCCCTCAAGCGGTCGACCATAGCTGTCAATAAAAACAAAGCGGTGCAGGTCATGAGTAGAGCCGATGCATTCACCCAGGCCGGGAAAACAGCGGTGTTGCAGAACATTCACGGCACCATGCAGTTCCTGCAGAAATTCCCGCCATTCGACCACATGGAAAACGCACATCTCGCGTATCTGGTCGAACAATGCCAACTGCGTTTTTACGCCGCCGATGACAGCATCATCAAGCCTGGCGATGGGCCAGTAGAGCATTTCTACATCGTCAAACAAGGACGAGTGGTCGGCGAACGCCCGCACACAGCAAAAGGCGGAACGGAAACCACCTTTGAAATCACCACCGGCGAATGCTTCCCGCTGGCCGCTCTACTGGGTGAACGGGCGACGCGCACCGAGCATCTGGCGGCCGAAGATACGTTCTGCCTGCAACTGAACAAGCAGGCGTTCATCAAGCTGTTTGCCTTGTCCACAACCTTCCGTGACTTTGCCCTGCGGGGTGTCAGCAGCCTGCTTGATCAGGTCAATCAGCAAGTCCAGCAACGCGCGGTAGAGACTCTTGGCACTCAATACTCACTGAACACCCGGCTTGGCGAATTGGCCATGCGCCATCCGGTGATGTGCACGCCGGATACGCCGATGCGCGAGGCGGTGAAGATGATGCACGAGCAGCAAGTCGGCAGCATCGTGATCATCGATCAGAATCAGGCACCACTGGGCATCTTCACCTTGCGTGACCTACGCGAGGCCGTCGCCGATATCAGCGTGGATTTCAGCCAGCCGATCCAGAGCCGCATGATCCAGGCGCCCTTCCATCTCAGCCCTGACGCCAGCGCTTTTGATGCAGCCATCGCCATGACCGGTCGGCACATTGCGCATGTCTGCCTGGTCCGGGACGGACGCTTGTGCGGCGTGGTCTCCGAACGCGATCTGTTCTCTCTGCAACGGGTCGACCTGGTTCATCTGGCGCGCACCATTCGCACAGCGCCACGCATCGACAGCCTGTGCAATTTGCGCGGCGATATCGTGCAACTGGTCGACCGCATGCTGGCCCATGGCGCTTCGTCGACCCAGATCACTCAGATCATCACCCTGCTCAACGACCACACCGTATGCCGTGTGATCGAGCTGACGCTGCAAGAGCGTGGCGACCCTGGCATACCCTTCAGTTGGCTGTGTTTCGGCAGCGAGGGCCGTCGCGAGCAGACGTTGCATACCGATCAGGACAACGGCATCCTGTTCGATGCCAAAGACGCCGCTGAAGCGGAGCATATTCGCAGTGTGTTGCTGCCGATTGCCGAGCGCATCAACCAGAACCTGGCGCAATGCGGCTTCACGTTGTGCAAAGGCAACATCATGGCCAGCAACCCGCAGCTGTGCCTGTCCAGAGCTGAATGGTCCCGGCGCTTTGCCGCGTTCATTCGCGACGCAACTCCCGAGAACCTGCTCAACTCCAGCATCTATTTTGACCTGCGCGTGGTGTGGGGCGAAGAAAGCGGCGGCGAGCAATTGCGCCAACAGATCCTCGACCAGGTCGCCGACAACCGTCTGTTCCAACGCATGCTGGCGGAGAATGCGTTAAGGCAGCGCCCGCCGGTGGGACGCTTCAAGGACTTCGTATTAGCCCGCAAAGGCAGCGACAAGGACACCCTGGACCTCAAGACTCAGGGCCTGACACCCTTCGTCGATGGTGCGCGCGTGCTGGCGCTGGCCAATGGCATTGGCGTGAACAACACGCTCGAACGGTTGCGCAAACTGGTCGAGAACGAAGTCATCGACCCGCAGGACGGTGCAGCCTATGAAGAGGCCTATCACTTCATTCAACAAACCCGCATGCAGCAGCATCAACTGCAAAGCAGACAAAACCTGCCTTGGTCCAACCGTATCGACCCAGACACCCTCAACCATCTGGATCGGCGGATTCTGCGTGAATCACTGCGCCAGGCACAACGCCTGCAAACCAGTCTGACGCTGCGTTACCAATTATGAGTCTGTTATCCGGCATGAACCTGTTTCAGTGGCTACGACCTCGTCCTCCCAGAGCAACACTGGAAAAACGCGATCAACAACGCCTGGCCAACCTCGCTTCGGCAGCGCCCCTTAGCGAACACCCGCTGCGGCAGCAACGCTGGGTCGTGGTCGATCTGGAAACCAGCGGCCTGAACCTGAACCGTGATCAGGTGCTATCCATTGGTGCCGTCGTCATCGAAGACGGCGCCATCGACCTGAGCCAGCAGTTCGAGCGAACGTTGCTGTGTCCCAACCATAAAGTCAGCCCCGCCGTATTGATTCACGGCCTGGCACCCAGCGCCATTGCGGCAGGTAGCGAGCCTGTACAGGCCCTGCTGGATTTCATGGAGTTCGTGGGTGAAAGCCCTCTACTGGCGTTTCATGCGCCTTTTGATCAGCACATGCTTAGCCGGGCCCTGAAAGAGAACCTGGACTACCGACTGGAACATCACTTCCTTGATGTGGCGGACATAGCACCGATGCTTTTTCCACAGGCTGGCTTCCGCAAGGCCGGGCTTGATGACTGGACGCAATTCTTCGGGCTGCATGCAGAAGAGCGCCACCACGCCAGCGCCGATGCATTGGTAACGGCAGAGCTGGCGCTCATCCTGTTCAGCCACGCCCGCCGCCAGCAGATCGACAGCCCCGCCCGCCTCGACCAGAGCCTGAGCCAATGGCGTCGGCGGCAGCAGAGTCATTCGTTTTAAAGGCACTGAGCAGAACGGTAGGAGCGAACTTGTTCGCGAGCATCTTTACAGACGATGAATATCTATAGCCTGCACCATCTCCTCGCGAACAAGTTCGCTCCTACCGGGGATATTCAAACCTGTGAGCGTCAAGCCCCGTCCGCCTTGATCAGAGCCGCCCGCGAATGCCGGCGCCCCGGTTTATCAGGTCTACCGTGTCATCGTTCTTTGGGGGCAAGCCTCGCTCCAACAGGGTGTCGCGTGGTGCCAACTATAAAACTTGTGCACATAGGCTGTTAGCGGCTCTGTGGATAACATGTTCGCTTAACCCTGAGCCCCATACAAACCGGGGCCTCCAACCAACCGATCAAAAAACATCCAGCATAACCCACGGTTTTTATTGGTTTTTCACTGTGGATAAAGCATCCACCGAGCAACTCGCTCATCCACAATTACCCACAAAGTCTGTTGGCGCTTCTGTGGACAAGTTGTTTGCTTACCTCTACAGGCCATGTATATAGAGGCCTTCAAGCAAACGATCAAAAAACGCTCAATTACTGCAAAAAAGCTGGAATCCCCTTCTGTCAACCTTGAAAGACGCGGCCTTCAGGAGTTTTCCACAGACCATAGGCAATATCTCCAGAGTTGCCCCCAAAGTCTGTTGGCGCATCTGTGGATAAGGTGTTTGTGTTCGGCTACAGGCCTTATATTACGTGGCCCACAATGAAGTGATCAATTATTGATCAATATCCACAACAAACTGCCATTCTGAATAAGTCACGGTTTTTATTGGTTTTTTACAGGGTGAGCAATCGACTTCCCCACAATTGCTGTGGGTGGCCTTGTGGATAAGATGTTTGCGGAAGCTGGGAATGCGCGGCCTGGTTAGGCTCGCCGGGATCTGATCAAATTTTGATCACTTACAACCCTGTAGGAGCGCGCTTGCCCGCGATTGCGTCAGCACAGGCGATATATTCATCGACCGGCAGACCAAATCGCGGGCAAGCGCGCTACTACAGATTCTCGTTTGCTTCGCAGAGACACCGGCGCCGCTACTACAGGGTTCTAATGGATCACTCGTGATTAACCGCCACGCCTTTCAAATATGGCGCAGGCTCGGCGCCCATGTTTTCCAGCATGCGGGCGCTGTACCAGTCGATGAAGTTGACCACACCGAACTCATAGGTCTTGGAGTAAGGACCTGGCTGGTAGGCGTCGGAGTTGATCCCGCGCTGGTTTTCTTCAGCCAGACGGCGGTCCTGATCGTTGGTCGCGTCCCAGACTTCGCGCAAGCGAGCCACGTCGTAGTCCACACCTTCAACGGCATCCTTGTGTACCAGCCATTTGGTGGTAACCATGGTTTCCTGAGCACTGATCGGCCACACCGTGAATACGATGATGTGATCGCCCATGCAGTGGTTCCAGGAGTGCGGCAAGTGCAGGATGCGCATTGAGCCCAGGTCCGGATTTGTGATCCGGCCCATGAGTTTCTTGCAGCCCTGTTTGCCGTCCATGGTCATGGATACGGTGCCTTTGAGCAGCGGCATGCGCACGATACGGTTGCGTAAGCCAAAAGCGGCGTGAGCGAACGGGATCTTTTCAGCCTCCCAAGCCGCAGCCGATTCGGCGACGTGATCCTTGAAAGACTGGGTGGCACGCGGGTCGGTGACGTCATCCCATTCCAGCAACGTATTGAGAAGTTCTGGATGTGAGCCGCTGCAGTGGTAGCACTCGCGGTTATTTTCCAGCACAAGTTTCCAGTTGGCCTTTTCCATCAAGGTGGTTTGCACCGCCACCTTGGTGTTCTCCATGTCGTACGGTTCCATGTAGTGCTTGAGGGTCTGCAGGAACTCGTCGATGGCCGGCGGATTTTCCGCGAGGCTGATGAAGATATAACCGCCCGCGGTTTTCACATTGATAGGCTTGAGGCTGAAGTTCTTCATGTCGAAGTCATCGCCCATTTCGCTGCCCGCATACAACAGACGACCATCAAGCTCGTAGGTCCACTGGTGGTAAGGGCACACCAGTTTGGCGACCTTGCCTTTTTCCTTGGTGCACAGACGCGATCCACGATGGCGGCAAACGTTGAAGAAGGCATTGATCGCGCCATCCGGACCGCGCACCACCACTACTGGGTTCTTGCCGATCTGCAGCGTCAGGTAATTACCCTTGGCCGGAATTTCGGCGGTCATGCCTGCGATCAACCACTCTTTGTGGAAGATCTCCTGCATGTCGATTTCAAACAACCGCTCATCACTGTAGAAAGGCTGCGGCAGCGAATAAGTGCGCTCGCGGTTCTGCAGCATTTCGGCAGTGGCCTTACGTGCCGGTTCCAGCGGATCGCCCAAGCTCAAGGTTGCGGTGACGTCCATCTTTTGAAGTCCTCATGACCATACGGTTTATGGTCGGCGAATGTGGCTAATACGGTTCTTTGTGGCGGTTGGCACGCAAGGCGACGGTTGTTTTGGCGCTCATGCTTTTTGACAAACATTTAGTGACGAGTGTGGAGTTCGGCGCAGACTTGACCTTATCCATGGGCGACATGGCCGAATCCGTTTCCGACGCGCTAACACAGGTAGTCAGGGGCTGGTCGCGATAAGTACGCCGATGTCGCTGGCAGGTAAGTGGGTGTCCTGCGCCTTACGCAGAATTCGCATCATGAGGCCGGTAGTCGGCCGTGGAGATTGAGCATGTCCCAAAGCTTCCTGAGCCCGGTAAATACCCAGACATGGGCCAACGGCCGTCACCTGGTGCGCGTGGTCAAGGTGATCCAGGAAACCTGGGATGTACGCACGTTCTGCTTCATGGCGGACCAGCCGATCATGTTCTTCTTCAAGCCAGGGCAGTTCGTGACCCTGGAGCTTGAAATCGAAGGCGTGCCGGTGATGCGCTCTTACACCATTTCCAGTTCGCCTTCGGTGCCTTACAGCTTTTCGGTGACGATCAAGCGCGTACCCGGTGGCAAGGTGTCCAACTACCTGCATGACACCCTGCATGAAGGTCAGGAGTTGGCGGTGCACGGTCCGGTCGGGCTTTTCAACGCCATTGACTACCCGAACCCGAAAATCCTCTACCTGAGTGGCGGCGTCGGCATCACGCCGGTGATGTCCATGGCGCGCTGGTTCTACGACACCAACGCCAACGTCGACATGGTGTTCGTACACAGCGCCCGCTCGCCAAAAGACATCATTTATCACCGTGAGCTGGAACACATGGCGTCGCGGATTGATAACTTCAGCCTGCACCTGATCTGCGAGAAGCATGGTCTGGGTGAGCCATGGGCCGGTTATCGCGGGTATCTGAACCAGAAGATGCTTGAGTTGATGGTGCCGGACTTCATGGAACGCGAGGTGTTCTGCTGCGGCCCTACACCGTACATGACGGCCGTCAAACGCCTGCTGGAAGCCAACGGCTTCAACATGGCGCAATACCATGAGGAATCGTTCGGCGCGACACCTCCCGAAGCGCGTGCCGATGCTGTGGAACAAGCCGAAATCGCCGCTGAAGCGCCTGAAGTCGATGCCTCGGATCTGCATCAGGTGGAATTCACCGACACCGGCAAGAGCATTCGTGTGGCACCGGGCGAAACCGTCCACGCCGCCGCCGCCAAGCTCGGCCTGATGATCCCCAAAGCCTGTGGCATGGGCATCTGCGGGACCTGCAAGGTAATGAAACTGAGCGGCGAAGTGGACATGGAGCACAACGGCGGGATCACCGAAGAAGACGAAGCCGAAGGCTACATCCTGTCGTGCTGCAGCATTCCGAAGGGGGATGTGCGGATCGAGTATTGATTCTTAGGGAAAATACAGACCCTGTGGGAGCGGTGCTTGCCCGCGATAAGGGCACTGCAATTTTATCTGTAGATCACCGAAACCCTATCGCGGGCAAGCACCGCTCCCACATTGAATCTGATTACGTCAGGAGAGCGGTGCAGTCCTTACAAACTAAACCGTGAAACCATGCTGTTCAGGTCAACCGCCAGACGCGTCAGCTCACCACTTGCAGCGCTGGTTTGCGCAGCGCCGTCGGAAGACTGGGCCGACAGGTCGCGGATGTTGACCAGGTTGCGGTCCACTTCACGCGCGACTTGAGCCTGCTCTTCTGCGGCACTGGCAATTACCAGGTTGCGCTCGTTGATTTCCACGACGGCGGTATTGATGGTGTCCAGCGCCAAGCCTGCGCCTTTGGCGATATTCAGGGTCGACTCGGCCCGCTCGGTACTGTTGCGCATTGAGCTGACCGCTTGTTCGGTGCCACCTTGAATGCTGCCGATCATGCGCTCGATTTCGCTGGTCGACTGCTGAGTGCGATGCGCCAGTGCACGCACTTCATCAGCCACTACCGCAAAACCACGCCCGGCTTCACCTGCACGCGCAGCTTCAATGGCGGCGTTGAGGGCCAGCAGGTTGGTCTGGTCGGCGAGACCGCGAATCACATCAAGCACTTTGCCGATGTCACGGGACTCCTCAGCCAGATTACCGATCAGGTCCGCAGTGCTTTGCACATCACCGCTCATGCGCTCGATTGCATTCACTGTTTCCTGAACCAGATCACGACCATCGCCCGCCGACGCAGTGGCGTTTTTCGAGGCTTCGGAAGTACTGACCGCGTTACGCGCCACTTCTTCCACGGCGCTGGTCATCTCGTTGACAGCAGTGGCCGCTTGTTCAATTTCGTTGTTCTGTTTCGAGAGCCCACGAGCGCTCTCGTCGGTGACCGCGTTCAGCTCTTCAGCAGCAGAAGCCAACTGAGTGGCGGAACCGGAAATACGGGACAATGTGTCTCGCAGCTTTTCCTGCATTTTCTGCATGGCAGCCAGCAAACGACCGGCTTCGTCTGTGCCATCGACTTTGATCGGGCGAGTCAGATTGCCCTCGGCGATGGTCTCTGCCGCTTCAAGCGCAGAGCTGATCGGCAACGTAATGCTCTTGGTCAGCAACCAGGCGAACAGCATGGTCAGGATTGTAGCGATAATCAGTAGACCCACGACAAGATTGAACGCCGATGAGTACTCATCGGCTGCCGCTTGGTTAGTCGTGGTCAATTGCTTGGTATTGAGGTCTGCAAGCCTGGCCAGAACAACGTTCATCTGGTCAGAGTTGGCAGCGGATTCTCCGTTGAGCAGTTTGGCCATCTCCTCAACTTTACCTGCACGGCTCAAGCTGATGACGCGCGCCTCAATCTGGCGATATTGAGCCAGCAACTGCACGAACTCGCCGTAGGCTGCTTTCTCTTCCGGGGACTCGATCAACTTTTCATAGACGACCTGAGCGTCGCTGATCTGCTTGTTACGGACAGCGAACAGCTCGATGGTCTTGTCCTGTACGTCAGGCTCGCGATTGGTCAGCAGACGGTAGGATAAAACCCGCATGCGAATACCCGCCACGGTCAGGCCGTTCAGGCTCTGAATACTGGGTACGCTGTTTTGCGCAACCTGATCGCCTGCGGTGCGGATCTTGCTCATTTGCATCAGCGCAAATACACCAAGAATCAGCATAAGGGTGCCAATCAAGGCAAATCCGAGGAACGCGCGTGGCGCGATATTCATTGTTCGTAATGACATGTTTGTTTCCAGAAGAGGAGGAGCTTTCCTTGTGGATAGGAGATTTGAAGCGCTTGCGATTACATGCCTATCGGTCGGCAAGCCAAAGTCTTGAGGTGAGCTGTATCAATGAAGACGCGGCAGAAAGTCGCAGTCTTTTTAAAATGCGGCAGAGGGCCATGTAAGTCATTGAAAGGCAACGTTTACGGGGGCTAGCCCTGAAAACTCGACAATTTCGAAGCCCGCATATTTCTTCGTTCGGCACGGACTGACGAGCAGCAGGAACCAGATCGGTAAATCACAGTCAACAGGGCCTGTTTATGCACTTGCCTTCAGGGAGGACGCCAGCGCGCCAAAACGCCGTTATTTAAGTGGCTTAACTGGTATGCGCAGTGACTTTTCTTTAAGGTGTGCGCCCGTTGAAATTTGCTTGAGAAATCAAAATGTTGGAAGCATCCCTTAGCCAGTTGGAACAACTTGTCACTGACCTGGTGCAACAGAACCAGCAGTTGCAGAACACGAACACTCAGCTCAGCACAGAGCTGGCCCAAGCCAGGGATGACAACGACAGTCTGCAACTGAGCCTGATGGAGCAGGAAGAGAAACAAGGCGCCACTGCAGCGCGCATTCAAGCCCTTGTTGACCGTGCGACCAGCGCAAGCGCGGTCAGCGCATGAGCACTGACAGAAACGGGGTAACAGTCGTTTCGATTCTCGGCAACGACTATTCGATCAAAGCGCCTGCCGGTGAAGAGCAAACCTTGCAGCAAGCCACCGCATTGCTCCGCGCATCGCTGGCCGATACCAAACGCAAATACCCGACCCTGATCGGCGACCGTTTGCTGGTACTGGCGGCCTTGAACCTGTGCTCGCAGCAAATCGACATGAAACAGCAGCACCAACTGGAACTAGACCGCTGCCGGGAGCAGGTCGATGCAACGGTGGATGCGATTTCCAGAACGATCGCGCAGGGCTAAACCCTGATTCAAATTTGAAATGCGGGCTCCATGTGGGAGCCAAGCTTGCTCGCGATAAGGGCAACGCGATCTAAGGTGAACCGGATCCAGCCTTATCGCGAGCAAGCTCAGCTCCCACAGGTTTCATTCCAACTGAGTTCTTGCGTTAAGCCCCCATCACCAAGCGGATATCCGCCGCCAGCTCGCGCACGCGCTCTTCCTCGGTGTCCCACGAGCACATGAAGCGTGCACCGCCGTTGCCGATGAAGGTATAGAAGCGCCAGCCTTTAGCCGTCAGTGCTGCGATGGCAGGTTCTGACAATTGCAGGAACACACCATTGGCCTGCACCGGGAACATCAGTTCAACGCCCGGGATGTCCTGAACCAGCGACGCCAGCAGTTGCGCGCAATGGTTGGCGTGACGAGCATGCTTGAGCCACGCATCGCCTTCCAGCAGGCCGACCCACGGCGCAGAAAGGAAGCGCATTTTCGACGCCAGTTGCCCGGCCTGCTTGCAGCGGTAGTCAAAATCTTCAGCCAGCTTGTGGTTGAAGAACAGGATGGCCTCACCGACCGCCATACCGTTCTTGGTGCCGCCAAAGCACAGCACGTCGACACCGGACTTCCAGGTCAGCTCGGCCGGTGAACACTCCAGAAACGCACAGGCATTGGAGAAACGCGCGCCGTCCATGTGCAGGTTGAGGTTGAGCTCCTTGCAGGTCGCACTGATCGCCTTGAGCTCGTCCGGCTGGTAAACACTGCCCACTTCCGTAGCCTGAGTGAGGGTCACGACACGAGGTTTGGGGTAGTGAATATCCTGACGCTTGAGCGCCACTTCGCGGATTGATTGCGGCGTCAGCTTGCCCTGTTCGCTGCGTGCAGTGAGCAGTTTGGAGCCGTTGGAGAAGAACTCCGGAGCGCCGCACTCGTCAGTTTCGACGTGGGCCGTTTCCGAACAGATAACGCTGTGATAGCTCTGGCACAGCGACGACAGCGCCAGGGAGTTGGCGGCCGTACCGTTGAAGGCAAAAAATACTTCGCAATCGGTTTCAAATAATTTACGGAATTGATCAGAGGCGCGCGCGGTCCATTCGTCATCGCCGTAAGCGCGCTGGTGGCCGTGGTTAGCCTGTTCCATCGCAGCCCAGGCTTCAGGACAGATGCCCGAATAGTTATCACTGGCAAACTGCTGGCTTTTATCGGTCATGGCCGAATCCTTGTCATTGATTATGCTGCGCACTGTAGCGAAGATCGCATCGCAGCAAAACCGTTGGAGCGAGGCCTGCCCGCGAAGAACGATAATGCGGTGTATCTGCTGTATCGAGGTGCCTGATTCGCGGACAAGCCTCGCTCCAACGCCCCCCCCTATTCCCGGAGAGATATGGATCTATCGAACCCGCCTTACCTGCCCGGACGCGACAAGGCGCTGGACCTGCTCAAGTGGCTGGCGATGCTGGCCATGGTACTTGACCATTTGCGCTATGTCGGTTGGTCGATAGATGTGCTGTACGTGCCTGGACGGTTCGCCTTCCCTTGGTTTTGCCTGGCGATCGCGGCAAATCTGGGGCGCAAGTCCGCGCTGTTTCCTGACCCCAAAGTGCAGTGGCGTTATCTGGGCTGGATGCTCTTGTTCGCTGTACTGGCCGAGCTCCCCTATCGGCTGTACATGGCGGATGACGTTCACACGCTGAATGTCTTGCCGACGCTGGTTCTCGGCCTGCTGATCGCCCAGGGCTGGCGACACCGATTGCCGGTTACCCGAGTTATGGCGCTTGGTTCGCTGCTGATCGCCGCTTTATTCCACAAATATTTGATGTTCGGATTCTTTGGCACGCTATTGCCGCTGACGCTGCTTTTGGTGCTGCGTCGCCCTCTTTGGCTCGCGCTGGTGCCGGGCGCTATCTGCGTGGCGGGCAACGCCTGGCCGCAAATGTTCGCGGGCGCAGCGTGGGGCGATCCGATCTCGATTGGCTCGCTAGTTGCCTGCCTGATCGCGCCCATGCTCGGGCTGGCCCTGCTGCGCCGTCGTTTGAGCTTCCCAGTCAAACCGATGCGGCGTTGGGCCTACGCGATTTATCCGGTGCATTTTCTGGTGTTGTTGGGCCTAAAACTAAGTCTATTTTCCTAGCGTTATGTCTACACATCTTAAAACAGCAATGAGCACAGAAAAAACTCACGCAACCTGAAGGTCAGCTCCCAACATCGTAGCGCTGACCCCAAGACAGGTCGCTGTAGGGTCTCTTAGTTCCCAGTCGGCTGGATCGCAATAGTCAGCCTCAACTTGCCATCCTGCATAACTTCAAACAGCTTATATACAATCTCGTAAAATCTCAGAGGGTTGGAATACATCAACCTATCTCCCGGATTCATCAAGGGTAGCGCGTCGTAGAAATCGAACTGCGGCAGTCCGGGGACCTCCGCGCCGTCAACATCCTGGACTTTCACTTCGGATATAGAAGCCATTTCGTTTCTCCAATTAATGTTAAAAATCTCATGGCCAACTTAAAAAACACTACCGTCGACGAAGCTATTCAGAACCTGTTCTGCTCACCTGCCAACTGTAAGAAGTAACAGGTTTTCCCTTATTCCTGACAGGCGGTGCGGCCTGGCTGGACAAGCTGTCAGCGCTCGATTATCTTTCGCCCAGGCCACCGCAGTGGCCAACGTCGCTCGGACGGTTCCGGGCGCTTACGTATCTGAGGCCTCCATGGCAGACCTACCTTCGCCGCGCCGCTTTGCGCGGATCGATCGACTCCCCCCGTACGTCTTTAATATCACCGCCGAGCTGAAAATGGCCGCTCGCCGCCGTGGTGAAGACATCATCGACTTGAGCATGGGCAACCCCGACGGGCCAACTCCACCGCACATCGTCGAAAAACTCGTTACCGTTGCCCAGCGTGAAGACACTCACGGCTACTCGACTTCGCGTGGCATCCCGCGTCTGCGTCGGGCGATTTCCAACTGGTACAAAAAACGCTACGACGTCGATATCGACCCGGAAGAAGAGGCCATCGTAACCATTGGTTCGAAGGAAGGTCTGGCGCACTTGATGCTCGCCACCCTCGATCAAGGCGACACGGTGCTGGTGCCAAACCCGAGCTATCCGATTCACATCTACGGTGCCGTGATTGCTGGCGCTCAAGTGCGTTCGGTCCCACTGATCCCAGGTGTGGACTTCTTCGCCGAGCTGGAAAAAGCCATCCGTGGCTCGATCCCGAAACCGAAAATGATGATCCTCGGTTTCCCGTCCAACCCGACAGCGCAGTGCGTGGAGCTGGACTTCTTCGAACGCGTGGTTGCGCTAGCCAAACAGTACGACGTTCTCGTGGTTCACGATCTGGCCTACGCCGACATCGTCTACGACGGCTGGAAAGCTCCGTCGATCATGCAGGTGCCGGGCGCCAAAGACATCGCGGTCGAGTTTTTCACCCTGTCCAAAAGCTACAACATGGCGGGCTGGAGGATCGGCTTCATGGTCGGCAACCCGGAGTTGGTCAACGCTCTGGCGCGGATCAAGAGCTACCACGACTACGGCACGTTCACCCCGCTGCAGGTTGCGGCCATTGCTGCACTGGAAGGCGATCAGCAATGCGTGCTCGATATTGCCGAGCAGTATCGCCAGCGTCGTAACGTGCTGGTCAAAGGCCTGCATGAACTGGGCTGGATGGTCGAGAATCCAAAAGCGTCTATGTACGTCTGGGCCAAAATTCCGCCCGCCTACGCCCACCTTGGTTCGCTGGAATTCGCCAAGAAGCTGCTCGCCGAAGCCAAGGTCTGTGTTTCACCGGGTGTCGGTTTTGGTGAGTACGGCGACGATCATGTGCGATTCGCGCTGATCGAGAATCAGGACCGGATACGCCAGGCCGTGCGTGGTATTCGCGGCATGTTCCGGGCGGATGGGCAGTTGCCCGCAAAAGCAGTGGTCTGATTGCGACATTAGCGGCATAAAATCCCCCGGCATCCCCGGGGGATTTTTGTTTGTGCCGTATTTGTGTAGGAGCTGCCGAAGGCTGCGAAGACATTGGCCTATGGAAATGCGTTCGCAGCCTTCGGCAGCTCCTACAAGGGATTGCGACCTTTCCTGGCGGCATGTCGTAAACGCACCTTTGTGTGGCGTGCGCAGGCATTTGGCGTCTTTGGTCCGGCCCTAGTATCGCTGTCAAAGGGCCCTGCTTAGATGCTGCGGCTCTACCGATAAGTCAGGCGCGACGCCGCCGCTGGGAGAACCGCGATGTTCAGCAAGAATGACCAAATCCAAGGCTATGACGATGCACTGCTGGCCGCGATGAATGCCGAAGAGCAGCGTCAGGAAGATCACATCGAGCTGATCGCCTCGGAGAACTACACCAGCCAGCGCGTGATGGAAGCTCAAGGCAGCGGCCTGACCAACAAATACGCCGAAGGGTATCCGGGCAAGCGCTACTACGGCGGTTGTGAGCATGTGGATAAAGTTGAAGTGCTCGCCATCGAGCGCGCCAAGCAACTGTTCGGCGCTGACTACGCCAACGTGCAGCCGCACTCCGGCAGTTCGGCCAACGCCGCGGTTTATCTGGCATTGCTGCAAGCTGGCGATACCGTTCTCGGCATGAGCCTGGCCCACGGTGGTCACTTGACCCACGGCGCCAAAGTCAGCTTCTCCGGCAAGCTCTACAACGCGGTGCAGTACGGCATCGACACCAATACCGGCCTGATCGATTACGACGAAGTCGAGCGCATCGCCGTCGAATCCAAGCCAAAAATGATCATCGCCGGTTTCTCGGCCTATTCGAAAACCCTCGACTTCCCGCGCTTCCGGGCAATCGCTGACAAGGTCGGCGCTTACCTGTTTGTCGACATGGCCCACGTTGCAGGACTGGTCGCTGCCGGTCTGTACCCGAACCCACTGCCGTACGCAGACGTCGTGACCACTACGACTCACAAAACCCTGCGCGGCCCACGCGGTGGCCTGATCCTCGCCAAGGCCAACGAAGAGATCGAGAAGAAACTCAACTCGGCAGTATTCCCCGGTGGTCAGGGCGGCCCGTTGATGCACGTGATCGCCGCCAAGGCTGTGTGCTTCAAGGAAGCAATGGAGCCGGAGTTCAAGGCGTATCAACAGCAAGTGATCGATAACGCCCAAGCCATGGCGCAAGTGTTCATCGACCGTGGCTATGACGTGGTCTCCGGCGGTACTGACAACCACCTGTTCCTGGTCAGCCTGATCCGTCAGGGTCTGACCGGCAAAGACGCCGACGCCGCTCTGGGCCGTGCGCACATCACCGTCAACAAGAACTCCGTACCGAACGACCCGCAATCCCCATTCGTGACTTCGGGCCTGCGTATCGGCACACCCGCCGTCACCACCCGCGGCTTCAAAGTCACCCAATGCATCACGCTGGCTGGCTGGATCTGCGACATTCTCGACAACCTCGGTGATGCCGACGTCGAAGCCAATGTCGCCAGTCAGGTTGCAGCCCTGTGTTCCGATTTCCCGGTTTATAGCTGAGTCAGGAGTAGTTATTCATGCAGCATTACTCAGGCTTCGGCCTCTTCAAACACTCCCTCAGCCACCACGAAAACTGGCAGCGCATGTGGCGCACGCCAACCCCGAAAAAAGTCTACGACGTGGTTATTGTCGGCGGCGGCGGGCACGGACTGGCGACGGCTTACTACCTGGCCAAAGAGCACGGCATCACTAACGTGGCCGTGGTCGAAAAGGGCTGGCTGGGCGGTGGTAACACGGCGCGTAACACGACCATCGTGCGCTCCAACTATTTGTGGGACGAATCAGCGCATCTTTACGAACACGCGATGAAACTGTGGGAAGGCCTGTCTCAAGACCTGAACTACAACGTGATGTTCTCCCAGCGTGGCGTTTACAACTTGTGCCACACGCTGCAGGACATGCGTGACTCCGAGCGCCGGGTCAGCGCCAACCGCCTCAACGGCGTAGACGGCGAACTGCTCAACGGCAAACAGGTGGCGGACGAAATCCCGTATCTGGATTGCTCGAAAAACACCCGTTACCCGATCATCGGCGCCACCGTGCAGCGTCGCGGCGGCGTAGCCCGTCACGACGCCGTGGCCTGGGGGTTCGCCCGTGCCGCTGACGCCTTGGGCGTTGACCTGATCCAACAAACCGAAGTGACCGGTTTCCGCAAGGAAAACGGCGTATGCATCGGCGTGGAAACCAATAAAGGTTTCATCGGCGCCAAGCGCGTCGGTGTAGTCACGGCCGGTAACTCCGGGCACATGGCGAAACTGGCTGGCTTCCGTCTGCCGATTGAATCTCACCCGCTACAAGCGCTGGTGTCCGAACCGATCAAGCCGATTATCGACAGCGTGATCATGTCCAACGCCGTACACGGTTACATCAGCCAGTCCGACAAGGGCGACCTGGTGATCGGTGCAGGTATCGACGGCTGGGTCGGCTACGGTCAGCGTGGTTCCTACCCGGTGATCGAACACACGATTCAGGCCATCGTCGAGATGTTCCCGGTGTTGTCCCGCGTGCGCATGAACCGTCAGTGGGGCGGCATCGTCGACACCACGCCGGACGCCTGCCCGATCATTTCTAAAACTCCGGTCCCGAACATGTTCTTCAACTGCGGCTGGGGCACTGGCGGCTTCAAGGCCACGCCGGGCTCGGGCAACGTGTTTGCAGCAAGTCTGGCCAAAGGCGAAATGCATCCGCTGGCCAAACCGTTTTCCATCGACCGTTTCCACAACGGCGCACTCATTGACGAACACGGCGCTGCCGCTGTCGCTCACTAACAGGAGATTCACCCATGCTGCACATCTTCTGTCCTCACTGTGGCGAACTGCGCTCCGAAGAGGAATTCCACGCGTCTGGCCAGGCACACATTCCGCGTCCACTGGACCCGGCGTCCTGCACCGACGAGCAATGGGGCGATTACATGTTCTTCCGCGATAACCCTCGCGGGCTGCATCACGAACTATGGATCCACGCCGCCGGTTGCCGTCAGTACTTCAACGCGACCCGCGACACCGTGACTTACGAGATTCTCGAAACCTACCCGATTGGCGCTAAACCGCAGTTCACAAACCCTGCGTTTGAGAAGACAGCCAGCGGCGAGGGAGACCAGGTATGAGCCAGACCAACCGACTGCCCAACGGCGGCCGCATCGACCGCAGCAAAGTCCTCAACTTCAACTTCAACGGTCAGACCTATCAGGGCTTTGAAGGCGACACGCTCGCCGCAGCCCTGCTGGCCAACGGAGTTGATGTCATTGGCCGCAGCTTCAAGTATTCCCGCCCTCGCGGCATCTTCGCGGCAGGATCTGAAGAGCCGAACGCGGTACTGCAGATTGGCGCTACCGAAGCGACCCAGATCCCGAACGTGCGCGCCACGCAACAGGCGTTGTATTCGGGCCTCGTCGCGACCAGCACCAACGGCTGGCCGAGCGTCAACAATGACGTGATGGGGATTCTCGGCAAAGTAGGCGGCAAGCTGATGCCGCCGGGCTTCTACTACAAAACCTTTATGTACCCGCAGTCGTTCTGGATGACGTACGAAAAGTACATCCGCAAGGCTGCCGGCCTCGGTCGTTCACCAACTGAAAACGATCCGGACACTTACGACGCCATGAACCAGCACTGCGACGTGCTGATCGTTGGTGGTGGCCCAGCAGGTCTGGCTGCTGCTCTGGCAGCCGCTCGCAGCGGTGCCCGGGTGATTCTGGCCGATGAGCAGGAAGAGTTCGGCGGCAGTCTGCTGGACAGCCGCGAAAGCCTGGATGGCAAGCCCGCTGCTGAATGGGTCGCGACGGTAATCGCCGAGCTGAAAAGCCTGAAGAACAGCGTAGTGCTGCTGCCTCGCGCCACGGTCAACGGTTATCACGACCATAACTTCCTGACCATTCATGAGCGCCTGACCGATCATCTCGGCGACCGCGCACCTATCGGCCAGGTCCGTCAGCGTATGCATCGGGTTCGCGCCAAGCGTGTTGTGCTGGCCACCGGTACTCACGAACGCCCACTGGTTTACGGCAACAACGATGTGCCGGGCAACATGCTGGCCGGTGCGGTTTCCACGTATGTACGTCGTTATGGCGTAGCGCCGGGCAAAAAACTGGTGCTGTCCACCAACAACGATCACGCCTACCGCGTCGCGCTGGACTGGCTCGACGCCAGCCTGCAAGTGGTAGCGATTGCCGATGCACGTCACAACCCACGTGGCGCACTGGTAGAAGAGGCCCGCGCCAAAGGCATTCGGATTCTGACCGGCAGCGCCGTGATCGAAGCACGCGGCAGCAAGCACGTTACAGCCGCTCGCGTCGCTGCTATCGACGTTAAAGCCCATCGCGTCACCAGCCCCGGCGAGTGGCTGGACTGCGACCTGATTGCCAGTTCCGGTGGCTACAGCCCTATCGTTCACCTGGCGTCACACTTGGGCGGCAAGCCGGTCTGGCGTGAAGACATCCTCGGTTTTGTGCCGGGCGAAGCACCGCAAAAGCGCGTGTGCGTCGGCGGCGTAAATGGCGTCTACGCA
The DNA here is from genome assembly GCF_022790535.1 of Pseudomonas maioricensis. GTDB lineage: Bacteria > Pseudomonadota > Gammaproteobacteria > Pseudomonadales > Pseudomonadaceae > Aquipseudomonas > Aquipseudomonas maioricensis. Next base: position 394,080 of record NZ_LOHG01000001.1, on the reverse strand, counting down.
TTGGGCGACGCATTGGCCGATGGCTTCGAAGGCGGCGTGCGCGCAGCCAGTGAAGCCGGTTTCAAAGTGGTCGAGGGCGTTCTGCCGAAAGCCCTGAGCCGCTCTGAAGAACCAACGCTCGCGCTGTTCCAGGTGCCTCACGACAAGCCTACTGCCCGTGCGCCGAAGCAATTCGTCGACCTGCAGAACGATGTCACCGCGGCGGCTATCGAACTGGCGACCCGCGAAGGCTTCGAGTCGGTAGAACACGTCAAACGCTACACCGCTCTGGGTTTCGGTACCGATCAAGGCAAGCTGGGCAACGTCAATGGCCTGGCCATCGCTGCCCGTTCGCTGAACGTTTCCATCCCGGAAATGGGCACCACCATGTTCCGCCCGAACTACACACCCGTGACCTTCGGCGCAGTAGCCGGTCGTCACTGTGGGCATATCTTCGAGCCAGTACGTTTCACCGCCCTGCACGCCTGGCACGTGAAAAACGGTGCCGAATTCGAAGACGTCGGCCAGTGGAAACGTCCGTGGTACTTCCCGAAAGCCGGTGAAGACATCCATGCTGCCGTGGCCCGTGAATGCAAGGCCGTGCGTGAAAGCGTTGGCCTGCTGGACGCCTCGACACTCGGCAAGATCGACATTCAAGGCCCAGATGCCCGTGAGTTCCTCAACCGCATCTACACCAACGCCTGGACCAAGCTCGATGTCGGCAAGGCGCGCTACGGCCTGATGTGTAAAGAAGACGGCATGGTCTTCGACGATGGGGTTACTGCCTGCGTCGCCGAAAACCATTTCATCATGACCACCACCACGGGCGGCGCGGCGCGCGTGCTGCAATGGCTGGAAATCTACCAGCAGACTGAATGGCCTGACCTGAAGGTGTACTTCACCTCCGTGACCGACCACTACGCGACCCTGACCCTGTCTGGCCCGAACAGCCGCAAGCTGCTCAGCGAAGTGACCGACATCGATCTGGACCGCGAGGCCTTCCCGTTCATGACCTGGAAAGAAGGTCTGGTCGGCGGTGTTCCAGCGCGAGTGTTCCGTATTTCGTTTACCGGTGAGCTGTCTTACGAGGTCAACATCCAGGCTGACTACGCCATGGGTGTGCTGGAAAAGATCATCGAAGCTGGCAAGCAGTACAACCTGACGCCATACGGCACCGAAACCATGCACGTGCTGCGGGCCGAGAAGGGTTTCATCATCGTCGGTCAGGACACTGACGGCTCGATGACCCCGGACGACCTGAACATGGGCTGGTGTGTAGGCCGCACCAAACCGTTTTCGTGGATCGGCCAACGCGGCATGAACCGTGAAGACTGCGTGCGTGAACAACGCAAGCAACTGGTGGGCCTCAAGCCGGTTGATCCAACAAAATGGCTGCCGGAAGGTGCGCAACTGGTGTTCGACCCTAAACAGTCGATCCCGATGACCATGGTGGGGCACGTGACCTCCAGCTACGCGGCCAACTCCCTGGGCTATTCGTTTGCCATGGGCGTGGTTAAAGGCGGCTTGCAGCGCATGGGCGAGCGCGTGTTCTCACCGCAGGCCGATGGCAGCGTGATTGAGGCCGAAATTGTCTCCTCGGTGTTCTTCGATCCGAAGGGTGAGCAGCAGAACGTTTAAGGCTGGTGCTCCCCCTGTAGGAGTGAGCTTGGTCGCGATCGGCTGCGAAGCAGTCGTAGAAATGGTGAATGCGCCATTATCTGAAAGTCGTTCCGACTTTATCGCGAGCAAGCTCACTCCTACAGGGGCCAGGTTCAAAACAGAATTCAAAACAGGTGCTCTATGACCACAGCCAACGTTTACCAGCAGCGGCCAACGACCGGCCAAAAAGCCGAGTCACCGTTGTTCCACGCCGACCTCAATAGCCTGGTCGGCAAAGGGCGCGCCAATCCGGGCGTGATCCTGCGCGAGAAAAAGTTACTCGGTCATCTGACCATTCGTGGCGATGCTCACGATCCTGCTTTTGCCGCAGGTGTGCACAAAGCTCTGGGTATGGAATTGCCTGGCGCACTGGCGCTGGTTATCAGCGGAGAAAGCTCGATTCAGTGGCTCGGGCCTGATGAATGGCTGCTGATCGTACCGACCGGTGAAGAATTCGCCGTGGAGCAAAAACTACGCGCTGAACTGACCGGTCTGCACATTGCTATCGTCAATGTCAGCGGCGGTCAGTCCATCCTCGAACTGAGCGGCCCGAAAGTCCGCGAAGTGCTGATGAAGTCCACCAGCTACGACGTACATCCGGACAACTTCCCGGTGGGTAAAGCCGTCGGCACCGTGTTCGCCAAGTCTCAACTGGTCATCCGCCGTACTGGCGAAGAAACCTGGGAACTGCTGATCCGCCGTAGCTTCTCCGATTACTGGTGGATGTGGTTGCAGGATGCGAGCGCCGAGTACGGCCTGAGCATCCAGGCGTGATGCAACACATCCCCTGTAGGAGTGAGCTTGCTCGCGATCGGCTGCGGAGCAGTCGTAAAAAGGTGACGGCACCATTTCTGAAAGCCGTTCCGGCTTTATCGCGAACAAGCTCACTCCTACAGATGTCAAAACACCCAGGAGTTATCGAATGAGCCGCGCCCCCGACACATGGATTCTGACCGCCGACTGCCCCAGCGTGCTGGGCACGGTGGACGCGGTGACCCGCTATTTGTTCGAGCAGGGCTGCTACGTCACTGAGCACCACTCGTTCGACGACCGGCTCTCCGGCCGCTTCTTCATTCGTGTGGAATTCCGTCAGCCAGACGGTTTTGACGAACAGGGCTTCCGCGCAGGGCTGAGCGAACGCGGCGAAGCCTTTGGCATGATCTTCGAGCTGACTGCGCCGAACTACCGGCCAAAAGTCGTGATCATGGTCTCCAAAGCTGATCACTGCCTGAACGACCTGCTCTATCGTCAGCGCATCAACCAACTGTCCATGGACGTGGTTGCCGTGGTGTCTAACCATCCGGATCTGGAACCGCTGGCGCGCTGGCATGAGATTCCGTACTACCATTTCCCCTTGGACCCTAACGACAAGCCCGCTCAGGAAAGCAAAGTCTGGCAGGTGATCGAGGATTCCGGCGCCGAGTTGGTGATTCTTGCCCGCTACATGCAGGTGCTGTCGCCGGACCTGTGCCGCAAGCTGGACGGCAAGGCGATCAACATTCACCACTCGCTGCTGCCCGGATTCAAAGGCGCCAAGCCTTACCATCAGGCTTACAACAAAGGCGTGAAACTGGTGGGTGCCACCGCGCATTACATCAACAACGATCTGGACGAAGGTCCGATCATTGCCCAGGGTGTGGAGGTGGTGGACCACAGTCACTACCCCGAAGACCTGATCGCCAAAGGTCGCGACATCGAAGGCCTGACGTTGGCAAGGGCAGTGGGTTATCACATTGAGCGGCGTGTGTTTCTTAACGCCAACAGGACGGTGGTTCTTTAAAAGCACCGCTTCGCGGTATCGCGAGCAAGCTCACTCCTACAGGTAGACGCGAACAACTGTAGGAGTGAGCTTGCTCGCGATGGCGGCGGCATGAACGACATCAATCCAAGCAAACACCCCAGAGCAATCAGTGCGTTGCTGCAGTACCCAACAAAAGCAGCGCATTTCTCCGCGACATAACAACAAAATCGAGGTGAAAGAATGGCTGACAATCGTGGTGTGGTGTATCTCGGCGCTGGCAAGGTCGAAGTACAGAAAATCGACTATCCCAAAATGCAGGATCCGCGTGGGCGCAAGATCGAACACGGCGTCATTCTGCGCGTGGTTTCCACCAATATCTGTGGCTCGGACCAACACATGGTTCGCGGCCGTACCACTGCACAAACCGGCCTGGTACTGGGCCATGAAATCACCGGCGAAGTGATCGAAAAAGGCACTGGCGTCGAGAACCTGAAAATCGGCGATCTGGTGTCGGTACCCTTCAACGTAGCGTGCGGTCTGTGCCGCTCCTGCAAGGAGCAACACACCGGCGTTTGCCTGACCGTCAATCCGGCTCGCCCGGGCGGTGCCTACGGTTACGTCGACATGGGCGACTGGACCGGTGGCCAGGCGGAATACGTGCTGGTGCCGTATGCCGACTTCAACCTGCTCAAGCTGCCTGACCGCGACCGGGCGATGGAAAAAATCCGCGACCTGACCTGCCTCTCGGACATTCTGCCCACCGGTTATCACGGAGCAGTCACAGCCGGTGTAGGTCCGGGCAGTACCGTGTACATCGCCGGCGCTGGCCCGGTCGGTCTGGCCGCTGCGGCATCAGCTCGTCTGCTGGGCGCGGCAGTTGTCATCATTGGTGACGTAAACCCTGCTCGCCTGGTTCATGCCAAGGCTCAGGGCTTTGAAATTGCCGACCTCTCCCTCGATACCCCGCTGCACGAGCAGATCGCCGCACTGTTGGGTGAGCCTGAAGTGGACTGCGCCGTTGATGCGGTAGGCTTCGAAGCGCGTGGCCATGGTCATGCGGGTGTTCAGCATGAGGCACCGGCAACCGTCCTCAACTCGCTAATGGGCGTGGTACGTGTAGCAGGCAAGATCGGTATTCCCGGGCTTTACGTTACGGAAGATCCGGGTGCCGTCGACGCTGCAGCGAAAATGGGCAGCCTGAGCATTCGCTTCGGTCTGGGCTGGGCCAAATCCCATAGCTTCCACACGGGTCAGACCCCCGTCATGAAGTACAACCGTCAACTGATGCAGGCCATCATGTGGGATCGCATCAAAATCGCTGACATCGTTGGCGTTGAAGTCATCAGCCTCGACGATGCGCCACGTGGTTATGGCGAATTCGATGCAGGCGTGCCGAAGAAGTTTGTGATCGATCCGCATAAGCTGTTCAGCGCGGCGTAAGTCGCACTTTATCGCTCTGAAACTGCGTCGCGCCCATCGCGGGCAAGCCTCGCTCCCACAGGAAAATGCGATCAACTGTGGGAGCGAGGCTTGCCCGCGATGAGGGCGGCGCAGGTTTGCTTTAACTCACCAGACAAACGCAAGGAACATTGCCAACCCGCCCAAGGTCAAACACGTGTTTCTACCGGCTGCTGCCGGATTTTTCGTTTGAGGGGTTTGTTGCAATGAAGATTTCACGCGGTGTAGCACTGGCAACCTTGATGGCCGTTACGGCTGCCCCGGTCTACGCCTTTAATCTGAATGACGCGGCCAACGCCGTTTCCAATGCCACCGGCAATAACCAGAAAGCAACTGCCGCACCTGAGGCAGCAGGCCTGCTTAATCTGCTGGGCACGAATCTGGACGTCACCCCCGAACAGGCCGTCGGCGGTACTGGGGCATTGTTGGGTCTGGCGAAGAACAAGCTCGCCGGCAACGATTACAGCCAGTTGAGCAAGTCAGTACCAGGCCTTGATCAACTCGCTGGCACCAGTGCCTTGAGCAGTCTGGGCAGCCTCAACGGCTTGGGCAATATCCTGGGTAACTCAGGCAACAGCGCTGAAAGCTCGGTGCTGAACAGCGCTCTGGGCAACGTGCAAAGCATGGGTGATGTGAACAAGGCATTCAGTGCTTTGGGCATGGACAGCTCAATGGTCAGCCAGTTTGTGCCATTGATTCTGCAATACCTGGGTCAACAAGGTGCCGGCGGTTCGGCGCTGCAAAGCCTGAGCAGCGTATGGGGCGCAGGCAGCTGATTCAGCGCTGATCCTTCAACCTTGGGACGCATCGCCGCGCAAAGTGGCGATGCGTGCGTTCTTTTCCTGCCACAACTGATTAACCCAGCCCTGTACCTTCTCGCGAAACAGCGGATCATTTTCGTAGTCGCCCTGCCATAGCGCGGGATCAAGCTCACGAGTCTGAATGTCGATGATCACTCGCGGCACATCACCGCACAGCAGGTTCCAGAACCCCGGGATGCGATCGCCGGGATAGACGACTGTCACGTCCAGAATCGCATCCAGCTTTTCGCCCATAGCCGCCAGCACAAACGCCACCCCGCCCGCCTTCGGCTTCAGCAGGTGTGAGTAAGGCGAGCTTTGTTCTGCATGTTTGGCTGCCGTGAAGCGCGTCCCTTCCAGATAGTTGACCACGGTCACTGGCTGATTTTTATACAACTCACACGCCTGACGGGTGATCTCAAGATCATGGCCCTTGAGCTCAGGGTTCTTCGCCAGGAACGCCTTGGTGTAGCGCTTCATGAACGGGTAATCCAGTGCCCACCAGGCCAGGCCCAGCAGCGGCACCCAGATCAGCTCTTTCTTCAAGAAGAATTTGAAAAACGGTGTGCGGCGGTTCAACGCCTGGATCAGCGCCGGAATGTCTACCCATGACTGGTGGTTGCTGATGACCAGATAAGAAGTGTCGCTGCGCAGGCCTTCGTCGCCACGGATTTCCCACTGGGTTGGAATGCACAAAGAGAAGATCAGCTTGTCGACTTCAGCCCAGGTTTCGGCAAACCACACGACGGCTCGCGAACAACTGTCGCGCATCTGACCACTGAACGTCAGCTTGAGCAGGCCGAAGATCAGTAACGGACCGATCATGACCAGCGTGTTAAGCAACAGCAGCAGGGTGACAAAACAGCCAGTGAGCAGGCGACGCATACGGATCTCTGGAGGACTACAAGGGCCGCCATGATAAAGAGCAACAGCGCTCGCGCCAAATCCGCTGGTCGTGGACAAATGTTTCACGAGGTTACGGGTAAGCTCTGACCTGCGAACGATGTGTGATCGCGATGTCTAAAATCGCGAACGAATGACCTGTAGGAGCTGCCGAAGGCTGCGAAAATATTTGCCTCATGGACCAATTCGCAGCCTTCGGCAGCTCCTACAGAACCGCGTAACCCAAAAAAGGTACCTACCCAGTGAAATCAACCCTGGCGCTATTGTCCCTGCTGGCATTGCCTGTAATGGCTGCCGAGCCGACGCTGTATGGCCGTTACGAAAACATCAAGGTCGCGGAAATCGGTGAAACCTTCAAAGCCAAGATGGATACCGGAGCGCTGACCGCATCGCTGTCGGCCAAGGACATCGAGCTGTTTACCCGCGATGGTGACGACTGGGTACGTTTCCGTCTCGCCACCAAAGGTGCCAGCAATAAGGTGTACGAACACAAGGTTGCGCGGATCAGCAAAATCAAGAGCCGTGCCGAGGGTGACGATGAGGACGAAGATCTCGATCCAACAAAGCGCCCCGTGGTCGATCTGGAGTTGTGCCTGGGCAGTGTCAAACGCACTGTGGAAGTGAACCTGGTAGACCGTAGCCACTTCAATTACCCGCTGCTGATCGGTGCCAAGGCCTTGCGTGAGTTTAACGCCGCAGTGAACCCGGCCCGACGTTATACGGCGGACAAGCCGGATTGTTGATCACCAAGGTATGACGTGACCTCCTGTAGGAGTCGCCCGGTGTCCCTGACACCACGCTGTCGCGCAGCAAACATGAGAACTGTAGGAGTGAGCTTGCTCGCGATTTCGGTCTATCAGTCGGTGAATATATTGCCTGTGCTGACGTAATCGCGAGCAAGCTCACTCCTACAGAGACGCAGCAGCTCCCAGAGAGAAATTTTTCCAGCCCAATAAAAAACGGCGCCCTTGCGGGGCGCCGTTTTTTGTTTAGCAGCCTTGAATCAGGCGTGAACCAACGCTGGCGCTGGCTCGCGTACAACCGGCTGCAAAGGCAGCAACGGTGCATGCGGATCAGCCGCGACAGACTCTCGCCATGCAGCCAGCCACTCAGGGTGGTTCTCGCTCCAGACTTGTTCATGCAAGCGGCCCAACGCAACCGGGTCACTCAGCAACATCAAGCGGTCATGGTTACTGAGTTTCTCAGGCCCGACTGCCAGTGCGTGGCGAACACGCTCCATCCGTACGAACTCGATAGGCTCGGCGATCCGGTGACGCGAGGTCGCCAGGGCGCAAGCCAGCGCGTTCTGCTGCGGATCAACCACGGCGCGGATGAAGCCTTGCTTCAGTGCGTGCCAACGGTTCTCGTGGGTGTACAGATCAGTGGACACCAACTCTTGCGGCGGCGTGTGCTCCTCCGGAATCAGGAAGAACTTCTCGTCGCGAGCCTTGAGACCCAGACCGGTACGGCTGGAAATCACCGACACCGGAATCGACAGCATCAGCGAACCGACGATTGGCGCCAGCCACCACAGGAAGCTTGGGTTCAACCAGGCGACCAGCAGCGCCCAGCAAGCACCCAACAGGGTTTGCGGACCATGACGCTTGACCGCTTCAAGCCATGGCGTGGAGTCGTCGTCACGTTGTGGCGAGTTCCAGGTCGCAGCCCAGCCCAGGAACGCAGCCAGTACGAAGCGGGTGTGGAACAGCATGCGCACCGGGGCCAGCAGCACCGAGAACAGCATTTCCATCAGCATCGACAGGGTGACTTTGATCTTGCCGCCGTAGCCGACTGCGCCTTTGGCCCAGATCAGAATGATGCTGAGCAGTTTAGGCAGGAACAGCAGCACGATGGTCGTCGAGAACAGCGCAACGGCTTTTTCCGGGTGCCATTGTGGCCACAGCGGATACAGCTGACGCGGTTCAAGGAAGTAGGTCGGCTCCATCAATGTGTTCACCGCCAGCAGGGCCGTGGACAACACCAGGAAGAAGAACCATAACGGCGCCGACAAGTACGACATTACGCCCGTCAGGAACACCGCACGGTGAACCGGGTGCATGCCTTTTACCAGGAACAGCCTGAAGTTCATCAGGTTGCCGTGGCACCAGCGACGGTCACGTTTGAGTTCGTCGAGCAGGTTTGGAGGAAGCTCTTCGTAGCTGCCCGGCAAATCGTAGGCAATCCACACGCCCCAGCCAGCACGACGCATCAAAGCCGCTTCAACGAAGTCGTGAGACAGGATCGCACCAGCGAAAGCCCCTTTACCAGGCAACGGCGCGAGGGCGCAGTGCTCGATAAACGGCTTCATGCGGATGATCGCGTTGTGGCCCCAGTAGTGGGATTCGCCCAACTGCCAGAAGTGCAGACCCGCGGTGAACAACGGACCGTATACGCGAGTCGCAAATTGCTGCATGCGCGCATAAAGAGTGTCCATGCCCGAAGCGCGTGGCGCGGTCTGGATGATACCGGCGTCTGGCGTGGCTTCCATCAAGCGCACCAGACTGGTCAGGCATTCGCCGCTCATGACGCTGTCAGCATCGAGCACGACCATATAACGGTAATCACCGCCCCAGCGACGGCAGAAGTCGTCAAGGTTGCCGCTTTTACGTTTTACGCGACGGCGGCGACGGCGATAGAAGATCTTGCCGAAGCCTTTGGTTTCGCGACAGACATCCAGCCAGGCCTGCTGCTCGGCCACGCAAATGTCGGTCTCGTTACTGTCACTGAGCACGAAGAAGTCGAAACGATCAAGGTCACCGGTAGCCGCAACCGACTCGAAAGTCGCTCGCAAGCCAGCGAATACGCGGGGTACGTCTTCGTTACAGATCGGCATGACCAACGCGGTACGAGCGCCCTTTTCAATCGGCTCATTACCTGCACTGGCACCGGAGATCCGGTATTTGTCACGGCCGGTGAGCAATTCCAGGAAGCCCATCAAGGCGGTCCAGAAACCTGCCGAGACCCAGCAGAACAGAATACCGAACAGCAACAGAATGCTGGTCTGCAAGGCATAGGGCAGAACCTGCCACATGGTCTGCACGAAGGTCTGGTGAGTGATTTCGTCCAGCGAAACCAGCGACCAGCCCTGATACGGCAGAATGCCTTTCATGTACCAGCCAGCCACGATGGTCTGGCCGAGCATGAGGATCAACAGGATGTAACGACGAATAGAACCCACGGTGCGCCAGCGCGCCTTGGGCAAATCGCGTTCAACTTTAGGCTCGACCGGGTTACTGCGGCCCGTCAGACGACGCCACATGCGAACCAGGATATTGGTCCGCCATGGCTCGGGCACAACCTTGGTGCGATTGATCGGCGGCGTAGCCTTCAGGCACACCCGGCCGTTCGCATCGAGGACGAGCATCTCGGCCTCTTCCAAAGCCTCGGCAGTGGTCAGCGTCAGTCGGCGCCCCACCGAGGCCTGTGCGGCTTCGGCAGGGTCGTTGACTGGTTGAGCAGACAAACGCTCGTGCAATTCGGCGAACGAGGTGCAGCCAGCCAGTTCGGCTCGCTGCTCATCACTCATCGGAAGGTGCGCCAGGTACTCGCTGAGCGATACTGGCACCGGTACGGAATTACTCATCGGCTGGCAACTGGTAGCTCCAGGTCTCGGTCATGACTTGCAGCGTCTTGGCCGGTTCCGGAATGGTGGGCGCAGCCTCGGCTTCTGGCTGCTGGGTCTCTTTGCCGTCTTTATCTTTCGCAGCGTCGGCTTTCGCGGCGTCAGCCTTGGCTACGTCTGCTTTTGCATCAGCTGGCTTGGCTGCATCAGCCGGTTTGGCGGCGTCCGCTTTGGCATCGGCAGGTTTTGCTGCGTCAGCCTTGGCCACATCGGCTTTCGGATCTTTCGCGGCGTCTGCCGGGGCTTCTTTCTTCGGAGCCTCTTTAGGCGCTGCTTTTTTCTCGTCACCGATATGCGCTTTGGCAGCAACCAGTACCGCAGGTTCCTTGCCTGGCTCAGCCGGGATTTCACGCAGCAGGTAGGCCTGCATCTCGATCGGCTTGTTAGCGTCTTTGACCTTGACCCGCAGCGTCAGGCGATAGCCTTTGGTCACCGGGTTGTAGCGCAGGTTGTTTTCAACCAGCTCGGTATTGGTGTCGGTGGTGACCTGGCTGCGGATGGTCTTGTCTTCAGGCATCGAAGCGAGGATAGGACCCACGAAGTCGACCTGGAACGCAACGCTGCCGTCCAGCTGACGAATCAGGTTGGACTGACGAATGTCACCAGCGGAACGCAAGGTCTGCTTGACCCAACCCAGATCAGGCGAGTGAATGGCTTTCTCGTCCATGGTCCAGTGGATGCGGTAGTTGAAATCAACTGGCTCGCCCGGCGCAGGCAGGGTCTCCGGCTTCCAGAACGCAACGATGTTGTCGTTGGTTTCATCGGCAGTCGGGATTTCCACCAGATCAACGGTACCCTTGCCCCAATCGCCTTTAGGCTCGATCCACGCGCTTGGACGCTTGTCGTAGCGATCGTCCAGATCTTCATAGCTGCTGAAGTCACGACCACGTTGCAGCAGACCGAAACCGCGCGGGTTCTCTACCGAGAAGCTGCTGACGGCGAGGTGTTTAGGGTTGGTCAGCGGACGCCACAGCCATTGGCCGTTGGCTGCCTGGATCGACAGACCATTGGAGTCATGCAGCTCGCGACGGTAGTTCTGCACACGCGAAGGCTGGTTGGCACCGAACAGATACATACTGGTCAGCGGTGCAACACCGAGCTTGCTGACCTTGTCACGCAGGTACATGCGCGACTGGACGTCAACCAGCGTGTTGGTGCCAGGACGCAGGGTCAGCTTGTACGCACCGGTTGCGCGCGGGGAGTCGAGCAACGCGAAGATCACCAGATGATTGTCATCGGTGCCTGGCTTCTCGATCCAGAACTCGGTGAAACGTGGAAACTCTTCCCCGGAAGGCAATGCGGTATCGATTGCCATGCCACGGGCCGACAGGCCGTAGACCTGACCCTTACCGATAACGCGGAAGTAACTCGCGCCCAGCATGGTCATGATTTCGTCTTGCTTGTCGTCTTTATTGATCGGGTACAACACGCGGAAACCGGCATAACCGAGTTTCTCGGTCGACTTGGGATCAAACTTCAGATCGCTGAAGTCGAAGCGACTGGCGTCGTACTTGATCTCTTCAACGGTAGTCGCAGTGACTTCGTTGATTTTGACCGGGGTGTCGAAGTGCATACCCTGGTGATAGAACGAGACTTTGAACGGCGTTCTGTCGCCAGCCCATTCGGCACGGTCTTCACGGAAACGGATTTTCTGATAGTCCGCGAACTTCATGTCACGGAACTCGGCAGGCAGATTGCTGCGCGGGGCTTCGTACTTCTTATCGGCCAGCTCTTTGGCTCTGCTCGCGACGTCATCAAGACTAAACGCCCACAGTTGAGTGGCACTGAACAGTGAGATCAGGGCTGAACTTGCCAATAGCGCGCTACGCAACCGCTTGCCAGGTGTCTTTACCGCATTACAGGGACTAACAATCACGAGCAACCCTCGCCGAAAACAGATGAAGAAACCAACGGCCAGCTATCAATTGCCGGGTTGGCGAGCATTGTTCCGACTCCGAAAGAACCTAATGATTCCCCAAACGGTGTCGGACCAGCTTCTGACCTTGCCAAACGGTGCCACAAATGCGGATACCCGGACGGCGCGATTATCTAGTAGCGCGCGCCACAACGCACCATGTCCGATGAAGTATTTATTGCTATACAGCCTAATAAATCCGGGGGAAGTACGCCAAACCGGTCGTTTAGCCTTCCAGCAAAAAAGTCACCGGGCCATCATTCACCAAATGAACTTGCATGTCTGCACCAAATTGGCCCGATTCGACCACGGCATGCGAGCTTTTTGCCTGCTTCAGTAAATAGTCGAACAACTCTGCACCCAAGGCCGGCGGTGCTGCTTTGGAGAAGCTCGGCCGCATGCCACTTTTGGTATCGGCTGCCAGGGTGAACTGCGAAACCAACAACAAACCACCTGCGACATCGCGCAAGGATAGATTCATCTTGCCGTCAGCATCGCTGAACACCCGGTAGTTAAGCAGCTTATGTAGCAGCTTGTCGGCACTGGCCTGAGTGTCTTGAGGCTCGACGCCCACCAGCACCATCAGACCTTGGTCGATAGAACCGACGATTTGCCCGTCGACTTCGACACGTGCGCTGCTGACGCGTTGTAGCAAGCCTTTCATGTATCGAATTCCATATTGAATCTTGCCGGGATTTCTTGTGGGAGCGGTGCTTGCCCGCGATATCGCGGTGTGTTGACCTGACGCGTCTCATGCATCGTCGGAATGCCGCCCAGACCAAGCACCGCTCCCACAAGGGAAATGCAGCGACCACTATTTCATCAAGCCTCTTCAGGCGGCAAATCCAGCAAACGGGCGGCAACCTGTGCGGCAGCCCGGACCAGTGCATCGGTGATCCCCGGCTCCGAAGCAGCATGCCCCGCATCGCGGATCACCTGCAGTTCGCTGTTTGGCCAGGCCTGGTGCAGCTCCCAGGCATTGTCCAGCGGGCAGATGACATCATAACGACCGTGCACGATGATGCCCGGTAAATGAGCAATCTTGGGCATGTCGCGAATCAGCTGATTCTCTTCCAGGAAAGAATTATTGGTGAAGTAGTGGCACTCAATGCGCGCGATGGACAGTGCACGTTGCGGCTCGGAGAAGCGATCAACCACTTGCGGATTGGGCCGCAGCGTTGCTGCACGGCCTTCCCAGGTAGACCAGGCTTTGGCGGCATGCATCTGGGCAATCTGGTCGTTGCCGGTCAGGCGCTTATGGAACGCGCTCAGCAGATCACCGCGCTCATCCAGCGGAATCGGGGCCACATAATCCTGCCAGTAATCCGGGAACATGCGGCTTGCACCGGCCTGATAGAACCATTCGATCTCTTGCGGACGTGCCAGAAAGATACCGCGCAGGATCAACGCATGGACACGATCCGGATGAGTCTGGGCATAGGCCAGAGACAAGGTCGAACCCCACGAACCACCAAACAGCACCCATTTATCGATGCCCAGATGCTCACGAATCCGCTCAAGGTCAGCGACCAGATCCCAGGTGGTGTTGTTCTCAAGGCTCGCATGCGGCGTCGAGCGACCGCAGCCGCGTTGGTCGAACGTAATGATGCGGTACAGATTGGGATCGAAATAACGACGGCTTTGCGCATCGCAACCCGCGCCGGGGCCGCCATGAATGAATACCACCGGCAGACCTTCCGGTGATCCGCTTTCATCGACATATAGAACATGCGGCGCCTCCACAGCCAGATCGTGCCGGGCGTAGGGTTTGATCTGCGGATACAAGGTCTGCATAGGTGCTCCGTGAGTGCGATTCGGGGTCTTCTATTATTTTGCCGCTGGCCATCATAAACCCGAAACGAGGAATGTTCATGCTGTCGCTCACAGCTCGTCTCGAGAGTGGAACGATCAATGCAAGCGGTTTGCCAATTGCCCAAAAGGGCGAACCAGAGCGACATGAGCCTGTCGAACCGACGGACGTGTCGTGGTTAATTCAGGAATTTGCAGGAAAAATTTGCAGACACGCCCTACAGTCAAAGAAATCCCATCCTTCATTCGTCTGACTACTTGAGGTCGTATCGATGTCTCAGGAACCACTTGTTCGTGACGCTGAAGTGGCCGCATTTCGCGCCGCTGTTCTCGCCAAACTCACCTATGCGGTGGGTAAGGACCCTGACCATGCGTTTGAGCATGACTGGTTCGAAGCCGTAGCCCTCGCTGCTCGCGACCACATGGTCGAGCATTGGATGGACCACACCCGGCAGATTTATCGCAAGGTCCAGAAACGGGTGTATTACCTGTCGCTGGAATTTCTTATCGGCCGTTTGCTGTACGACAGCCTGAGCAACCTCGGCCTGTTGGAAGTGGCCCGAGAGGCAATGACTGAACTGGGCGTCGATATCGAACGCATCAAGCTGCTGGAGCCCGACGCGGCGCTGGGTAACGGCGGTCTTGGTCGTCTGGCAGCCTGCTTCATGGAAAGCATGTCGACGCTCGGCATCGCTGGCCATGGTTACGGTATTCGTTACGAGCACGGCTTGTTCCGTCAGGCCATCGTTGATGGCTGGCAGCAGGAACAAACCGAAAACTGGCTGGACTTCGGTAACCCATGGGAATTCGAGCGGCCAGAAGTCGTGTACCCGATCGGTTTCGGCGGCAGTGTCGACACCCTCATCAACGAGGACGGTGAACAGCGCCAGGTCTGGCGTCCATCTGAAACCGTCCGCGCCATTGCGTACGACACGCCCGTGGTGGGATGGCGCGGTAAAAGCGTGAACACCCTGCGTCTGTGGCGTGCCCGCGCAGTAGGCGATTTGCACCTGGAGCGCTTTAACGCCGGTGACCACTTTGGTGCAGTGGCCGAGGTGGTGCGCGCAGAAAGTATCTCTCGCGTGCTTTACCCGAACGATGCCACCGAGGCCGGTCAGGAATTACGTCTGCGTCAGGAATATTTCTTCGTCTCGGCATCGCTGCAGGATTTGCTGCGTCGCCATCTGAACATGCATGCCACGTTGATGGATCTGCCGGAACACGCGGCCATCCAGATGAACGACACGCACCCGTCCATCGCCGTCGCCGAACTGATGCGTCAGTTGATCGACAACCACGGCATCGCGTGGGACGCCGCGTGGAAAATCACGGTGGGCACCCTCGCCTACACCAACCACACCTTGCTCCCCGAGGCGCTGGAAACCTGGTCGGTCGGCCTGATGGAGCGGATGTTGCCGCGCCACATGCAGATCATCTACATCATCAACGCTCAGCACATCGACACCCTGCGCGCCAAAGGCATTCACGATTTCGACGTGCTGCGTGCCGTGTCCCTGATCGAGGAAGAAAATGGTCGTCGCGTGCGCATGGGCAACCTGGCGTTCCTCGGCTCCCACAGCATCAACGGCGTATCGGCGCTGCACACCCAATTGATGCGCAAGACGGTTTTTGCCGAACTGCACAAGCTGTATCCAGACCGGATCAACAACAAAACCAACGGCATTACCTTCCGCCGCTGGCTGTTCCAGTCCAACCCCAAGCTCACGCAGATGCTCACCGAGTCGCTGGGCGACGACGTGCTGGACAGCGCAGAAACGCGCCTGATCGAACTGGAGCCGTTCGCTGACAAGAGCTCTTTCCGTAAGCAATTTGCGGATCAGCGCCTGCACAGCAAGCGTGCGCTGGCGGCGATCATCAAGGAGCGTCTGGGGATCGTAGTCAATCCGGCAGCGATGTTCGACGTACAGGTCAAACGGATTCACGAATACAAACGTCAATTGTTGAACCTGTTTCACACCGTTGCGTTGTACCAGGCCATTCGCGCTCAACCGGGCACCGATTGGGTGCCACGCGTAAAAATCTTCGCAGGCAAGGCCGCAGCCAGTTATCACTCAGCCAAGCTGATCATCAAGCTGACGAATGATATCGCTCGCACGGTCAACAGCGACCCTACCGTACGCGGCTTGCTCAAAGTTGTATTTCTGCCTAACTACAACGTCAGCCTGGCGGAAAGCATCATTCCGGCAGCCGACTTGTCGGAGCAGATTTCTACTGCGGGCCTGGAAGCATCGGGCACCAGCAACATGAAATTCGGCCTCAACGGTGCGCTGACCATCGGCACGCTGGACGGTGCCAACGTGGAAATGAGTGAGCAGGTGGGTCTGGAGCACATGTTCATCTTCGGCATGACCGCTCAGGAAGTCGAAGCCCACAAGCAAGTGGGCGACTTCAGCGCTTACGCTGAGGCCGCGGCATCGGGTCGGCTCAACGATGTCCTGCAAGCGATTCGTGGCGGCGTATTTTCGCCGGATGACCCTAACCGCTATGCCGGCCTGATCGATCAACTGCTGGCCTACGACCGCTTTCTGGTCTGCGCTGACTTTGATTCTTACTGGGATGCGCAGTCCAAAGTTGAAGCCCATTGGCACGACTCGAAAGAGTGGTGGCGCTCTGCGGTGCTCAATACGGCGCGGATGGGTTGGTTCTCGTCAGACCGGACGATCCGGGAATACGCGGGGGACATCTGGAACGCGCTGGATTGATGGAGTAAGCGCAAACTGCTCCCACTTTGGCAATACGGCCAATGTGGGAGCCGGGCTTCACTCTGCGACCACCTCGTTTCAGCCACCGTTTCAGCATTTTCCGGCTACGCTTTGCCCACGCGTGAACTCAATGGGTGATAACCCAGTCTTATGGGCAGTATTACGTCTCGACTCGCGCTAAACTGCGCGGGTTTTTTATTCCCCCTATTCGGAGCTATCCATGTCCCGCGTTACCCTGAGTCGCTATTTGATTGAGCAGACCCGCAGCAACAACACTCCTGCCGATCTGCGCTTCCTGATCGAAGTGGTGGCGCGAGCGTGCAAGGAAATCAGCCACGCCGTTTCCAAAGGCGCGCTGGGCGGTGTGCTCGGCAGCATGGGCACTGAAAACGTTCAGGGCGAAGTGCAGAAGAAGCTCGACGTGATCTCCAACGAAATCCTGCTCGAAGCCAACGAGTGGGGCGGTCACCTGGCGGGCATGGCGTCCGAGGAAATGGACAACGCTTACCAGATCCCGGGCAAATACCCTAAAGGTGCCTACCTGCTGGTTTTCGACCCGCTGGATGGCTCGTCGAACATCGACATCAACGCCCCGGTCGGCACTATTTTCTCCGTACTGCGTTGCCCGAACGAATACCTGAGCCAGAACGAGCCTTTGAATGAAAAGGCCTTCCTGCAGCCAGGTACTCAGCAAGTCGCCGCTGGTTATGCGATCTACGGCCCGCAAACCATGCTGGTACTGACGTTGGGCGATGGCGTCAAGGGCTTCACGCTGGACCGCGAAATGGGCAGTTTCGTACTGACCCACGAAGACATCAAGATCCCGACTTCTACTCAGGAATTCGCGATCAACATGTCCAACCAGCGTCACTGGGAAGCGCCGGTACAACGCTACGTTGACGAATTGCTGGCGGGCGAAGACGGCCCACTGAAAAAGAACTACAACATGCGTTGGGTTGCCGCGATGGTTGGCGACGTGCACCGCATCCTGACCCGCGGCGGTTTGTTCATGTACCCACGTGACAGCCGTGAGCCTTCCAAGCCGGGCAAACTGCGCCTGATGTATGAAGCCAACCCGATGTCGTTCCTGGTTGAGCAAGCTGGCGGCGCGTCTACTGACGGTCATCAGCGCATCCTCGACATTCAACCGGACGGCCTGCACCAGCGTGTTGCGGTGTTCCTGGGCTCGAAAGAAGAAGTTGAGCGCGCAACCTCGTACCACAAGGCCTGAATCTCATGACTGCCCCTTGGCTCCCGCTGCTGGAATGGTGGTTCGGCTCTGCCGGGTCGCCCTCCGAAGCGGCGAAAGCCAAGGGCAAGTTGTGGTTTGGCAAGGACAACGCTCAGGACACCGAAGCGCAGACGCGTTTTGGTGATCTGGTCGAATCCGCCCTGGCAGGCGGGCTTAAAGAGTGGGCTGAAAGCCCTGCTGGTTGGCTGGCTCTGATACTGCTGCTCGACCAACTGCCGCGAATGATTTATCGCGACACTCCCAAAGCCTATGCCGGTGACCTGCGTGCGCAGGCACTTGCGACACACGGCCTGAAGCTCGGCCGCGATCAGCATCTTGATCCGCTGCAACGCACCTTCATCTATCTGGTGCTGGAACACTGCGAAAACATCGACGCGCAAAATGAAGCCGTCGCTCGCTTCACCGAACTCCTCCCCCTGCTACCTGCCACAGATCGCGACTATCTCAACAGCAGCCTCGACTATGCCAAACGCCACCACAAGGTGATCGCCCGCTTTGGCCGCTTTCCGCATCGCAACGAAATCCTCGGTCGTGTTTCAACACCCGAAGAAATCGATTTCCTGAAACAGCCTGGGTCACGGTTTTAAGGCTCAACAAGCTCGAAAATATTGTCACAACCGTCCAGCAGCGCAAAGACGTCAGCCACGGAGCTGAATTCGCCAAGCCCAATTTCTTCCTGCCCAGCAAATAAGTTGCCCCTGTAGGAGTGAGCTTGCTCGCGATAGCGTCAAGTCAGACGATAATTCATTTACGGATGTACCGCATCGCGAGCAAGCTCACTCCTACAGGTCAACCGTTTGCTGCGGGCCAGCGCAGTGACAGTGACACTGAGGGTTTACCACAAGGGATCTATGTACTGGATTTATTCCTCAACGGAACCAGATCGCCATTTTCTCTTCTAAGCTCACGGTATTACGCCAGCATCCGTGCCCACTCGACCGTTTGCTGCGGCGTTACCCTTTCCGTTCAGGAGCTTCATCCATGTCTCTGCGCTCTCTAGCGTTGCTGTCGTTTCTCGTATTGCTGACCGCATGTAGCAAGGTTAATCAGGAAAATTACTCGAAGCTGTCCGCTGGTATGCCCAAGGCTGAAGTTGAGCAATTGCTGGGTAGCCCGACTGAATGCTCCGGCGCGCTGGGCATGTCCAGTTGCACGTGGGGCGATCAAAAGAGTTTTATCAGCGTGCAGTACGCTGCTGACAAGGTTGTACTTTTCTCGGGTCAAGGTTTGAAATAAGAAATGATCAAATTACTTGTGCGTTTTGGTCTGGTCGTAATGGCCAGCTTTCTCGCAATCGGTTTTGCGCACTCCGCAGAAAACCTTGAGCCCAGAACCGTAGGCGCTGTTGACCTCAAGCAATATCAGGGCACTTGGTATGAAATCGCTCGTTTGCCGATGTTCTTCCAGCGCAATTGCGCGCAATCCGAGGCTCACTACTCGCTCAAGGACGATGGCAACGTTGGCGTAACCAACCGCTGCCGGACGATCGAAGGCGAATGGCAGGAAGCAACAGGTACAGCCACACCGCAAGTGCCGGGTAAAACCGACAAGTTGTGGGTGGAGTTCGATAACTGGTTTTCCCGCTTGATCCCTGGCGTCGCCAAAGGTGACTACTGGGTGCTCTACATCGGCGACGGCTACAAGACTGCTGTTGTAGGCAACCCGGATCGCAAATACCTGTGGCTACTGTCGCGCACGCCGACGATATCGAAGGACGTGAAAGAGCACTTGCTCAGCCAGGCTCAACAACAGGGTTATGACACCACCAAGCTGGTCTGGCGGGTTGAGGATTCAAAAATCGGCAAGTAAGACACGCGCGGTGATGAATCAAACTGACCTGTAGGAGTGAACTTGTTCGCGAGGCTTCATATCTGACGCGCCGCTCAAGCCGCTTCGCCAACAAGTTAACTCCTACAGGGAATGCATTTCAATTCAAAGGAATGCGTTTTGCTGGATATTGCTACCCCAGCAAGTCCCGCAGCACCTGCGCAAACTCCCGATTGCTCTGCTCTTCCCCGGCGTGATGCCCTTCGCGCACGACCCATTTACCGTTGACCATCACGTCGCGAATCTGCCGATCACTGCCCGCAAACAACCACCGGTTGAGAATCGCATCACCCGATGCCGTAGCGATGTAGGGGTCATTGCCATCCAGCACCAGCCAGTCGGCGCGAAGCCCCACTTCCAGTCGACCAACCGGCTGGCCCAATGCCTGAACGCCACCGGCCAACGCTGCATCAAACAGCGTCCTGCCGACCATCGGCTGATCACTGCGATACAGACGGTTGCGGCGCTGGTCTCGCAAGCGCTGACCGTACTCCAGCCAGCGCAACTCCTCGACCACACTCAACGACACATGGCTGTCAGAACCAATCCCCCAGCGCCCGCCTTGAGCAATGTAGTCCACGGCCGGAAAAATCCCGTCGCCCAGATTCGCCTCAGTGGTCAGGCACAATCCGGCGACTGCGCCGCTTTTCGCCATGAGAGCCACTTCATCAGGCTGCACATGGGTGGCGTGCACCAGACACCAGCGCTCATCTACCGGGGCGTTTTCGCACAGCCATTGCACTGGCCGACGGCCACTCCAGTTCAGGCAGTCATCGACTTCCTTTTGCTGTTCGGCGATGTGGATATGTACCGGACATTGCTGATCGCTAGCGGCCAGCACAGCGCTGATCTGCTCTGGCGTTACCGCACGCAGTGAGTGAAAACACAATCCCAGTTGCTGTGCGGGCTGCTCGCGCAATACAGGTTGCAGACGGGCTTGCAGATCAAGGTAGCTGTCGGTGCTGTGGATAAACCGCCGCTGACCTTCGTTGGGCGCTTGCCCGCCAAAACCGGAGTGGCTGTAGAGCACCGGTAACAGCGTCAGGCCGATCCCGACAGCGCTTGCCGCCTGACTGATTTGCCGCGCCAGTTCTGCAGGGTCCGCGTATGGCTTGCCGGTGGTGTCCTGATGGACGTAATGAAATTCGGCAACCGACGTAAAACCGCCCTTGAGCATTTCGATGTACAACTGACGGGCAATGACGCCCAATTGCTGCGGAGTGATCTGTCCGACCAGGCGGTACATCAAATCGCGCCAAGTCCAGAAGCTGTCATTCGGATTGCCCGCCACCTCCGCCAGTCCGGCCATTGCCCGCTGGAAAGCATGGGAATGCAGATTCGGCATGCCAGGCAGCAACGGCCCTTTAAGCAACTCAGCGCCTGAAGCCTCGGCCTCCGTGTCGATATGAGTGATCACGCCAGCGGCGCTGACCTCAATGCGAACATTATTGGCCCAGCCGCTGGGCAACAACGCACGCTCGGCAAAGAAGGCGGACATGGCTCTGAATCCCGTGGAAAGTGATTTGTATATACATATACAGACGTTTGCACGCTCGGTAAACTCCGGCAAGCTTGCCGCCGAACAGGTTAATGGTTAGCGTGAACACACGTTATAAATATCCGGGCGCTGCAAGATCAGCGCCGACCCGCACCTGAATTACCTTCGAAAAAGGATTGCCCCAAGTGCCGACTCCGCCCGCCACTTCTCCATTGGCTGCCCAGATGGGCGACAGTCCGGCCCCGCTGTACGCCCGCGTCAAGCAGATGATTGCTCAACAGATTCAGTGCGGTAACTGGCCGCCGCACCACCGCGTGCCGTCGGAAAGCGAGTTGGTGACCCAACTGGGCTTCAGCCGTATGACCATCAACCGCGCGCTGCGTGAGATGACTGCAGAAGGCCTGCTGGTGCGCATGCAAGGCGTCGGCACTTTCGTCGCCGAGCCCAAGAGTCAGTCGGCATTGTTTGAAGTCCACAACATCGCGGATGAAATCGCGGCTCGTGGTCATCGTCATACCTGCAAGGTCATCCTGCTGAAAGAAGAAGCTGCTGGCTCCGAACGAGCTTTGGCGCTGGATATGCGCGAAGGCCAGCGGGTCTTTCACTCGTTGATCGTGCATCTGGAAAACGATCTACCGGTACAAATCGAAGACCGTTACGTCAATGCACTGGTCGCGCCGGACTACCTGAGCCAAGATTTCACTGTGCAAACTCCGTATGCCTATCTTTCACAAGTAGCGCCGCTGACCGAAGGTGAGCATGTGGTCGAGGCGATCCTGGCTGAGCCCGATGAATGCAAACTGTTGCAAATCAGCGCTGGCGAGCCTTGCCTGTTGATCCGCCGCCGCACGTGGTCCGGTCGACAGCCAGTCACCGCTGCGCGCCTCATCCACCCCGGTTCCCGTCATCGCCTGGAAGGACGTTTCAGCAAATGAGCCAACTGACCGTTTTGCGCGCCGCCAACTATCCACGCATGCCATGGAAAAACGGCAGCGGCAGCACCGAAGAAATTGCCCGCGACGCAGGTCAGGACCTGGAAGGCTTTGGCTG
This sequence comes from Pseudomonas maioricensis, assembly GCF_022790535.1. GTDB lineage: Bacteria > Pseudomonadota > Gammaproteobacteria > Pseudomonadales > Pseudomonadaceae > Aquipseudomonas > Aquipseudomonas maioricensis. The sequence goes on along the minus strand of NZ_LOHG01000001.1, from coordinate 371,844 downwards.
GCGCCTGTCGATTGCGGATATCGAGCAGTCCGGTGGCTTTTCCCTGTTCTCCGGCTATCAGCGCATCATCACCGTGCTGCAAGGCGTGGGCATGACGCTGGATATCGACGGCAAAACGACCGAGCCACTGTTGCCGGGTGATCCCTTCGCATTCAGCGGCGACAGCCAGGTCAGCTGCACATTGATCGAAGGTGCGATTCGGGATTTCAACCTGATCTACTCGCCGGACCGTTACCGCGTCAGCCTGCAGTGGGTCGACGTGCTCAAACCTCAGCGGCTGTTCAGTTCAGCGTGTACCCTGCTGCTGTTCAGCGCGGCAGAGCAGATGGCTGCGAACATGGCCGAGCATCCACCGCAATTGCTGGAAAAGCATGACTGCCTGCAATTGAATAATGAATCCGGCGCGCTGCTGGAAGTGGTGCTGTATGCGCCGCGTGCCAGCCGCTGCTGTTTGATTGAACTGACCAAAATCTGAACGCTACACTTTTCCCCTGTAGGAGTGAGCTTGCTCGCGATTGCAATATGTCAGGCGATTCAATGGTGACTGGCATAACCCAATCGCGAGCAAGATGGAGCGCCACCCCGGTCACTCCTACAGGATTTGGGACGAATCAAAAAGACCAAGGACTTCACGCCCGCCAATGACTGCCTATAACAACAAAAAAGAAACCCCAAGAGCCATCGCCATTCTTGCCAGCTTCCTGGCCTCCGAATCAGCCGGTGGCATCGTGTTGATGGGCGCCGCACTGGCGGCTTTGATCGTCGCCAACTCGGGACTGTCCGCTGGCTATTTCGCGGCGCTGCACAGCGTCTGGCTGGGGCTTTCCGTTGAGCTATGGATCAACGACGGCCTGATGGCGATCTTCTTCCTGATGGTCGGCCTGGAAATCAAACGTGAAGTCCTCGCGGGCGGCCTGGCCACTTGGGGTCAACGCGCCCTGCCCGGCTTTGCAGCGGCCGGCGGCATGCTGGTGCCTGCGCTGATCTACATCGCAGTCAACTGGGGCAACCAGGAAACCATGAGCGGCTGGGCGATCCCCGCTGCTACCGACATTGCCTTCGCGCTGGGCGTGCTCTCGCTGCTGGGTAAACGCGTGCCGACCTCGCTGAAAGTCTTTCTCGCCGCGCTGGCGATTCTCGACGATCTGGGCGCAGTCACCATCATTGCCTTCTTCTACAGCACCGGCCTGAACATGCCGATGCTGTTGGCATCTTTCGCAACGCTGGCGGTATTGATTGTGATGAATCGCCTGCGCGTGCGTCGCCTGCTGCCGTATTTGTTACTGGGCGCCGCACTGTGGTTTTTCGTCCTGCAATCGGGCGTTCACGCGACGTTGGCCGGTGTCGCCCTGGCGCTATGCATTCCCTTGGGCAAGCCTGAAGAAGAGTCCCGCTCGCCGCTGCTGTTCCTTGAAGAGAAGCTGCATTACTGGGTCGCGTTCGCCATCGTGCCGGTGTTCGGTTTTGCCAACGCTGGAGTGTCGTTATCGGGAATCTCTCTGCAGAACCTGATTGATCCTGTGCCGCTGGGTGTCGCGCTGGGCTTGTTCTTTGGCAAACAGATCGGCGTATTCCTCGCCGCAGTACTGGCTATCCGCTCCGGCCTGGCCTCGTTGCCGGAAGGCAGCAACTGGGTGCAGTTGTATGGCGTGGCGATCCTCTGCGGCATCGGTTTCACCATGAGTCTGTTCATCGGTAACCTTGCTTTCCCCGGCTCTGCGCACCTGATCGACGAAGTGAAAGTCGGCGTATTGATGGGCTCGGGGCTTGCCGCAATCGCAGGCGTCATCCTGTTGCGCAGTCGAATCAGCAAGGGTTGAATATTTATTTTCAAATCGCTGCATCCAGATGGGTTTCTGGCGGGTAGTACAGATAAGCAGCCGGTTTGGCTGTTAAGCGATGAACCCAAAACTGGAGATGTCTGCATGAACGCAAAACGCTTGCTCTGCCTGACTGGTGCTGCAATGGCTTTCACTTGCCTCGCGCCCTCTGCCTTCGCTCAAAGCAACCTGCCGGAAACCGTGCGGGTTCCTGATGGCTTCAAAGTCAGCATGGAAACCACCGGTGTCGGCGAGATCACTTACGAGTGCCGCGCCAAAGCCAACGCGGCCGAAGGCATGGAGTGGGCATTCGTGGGCCCTAAAGCTGTGCTCAATGATCGTAGCGGCAAGCAAGTCGGCACTTACTACGGCCCGCCAGCCACCTGGGAAGCCAAAGACGGTTCGAAAGTGACCGGTACTCAGCTCGCCGTGGCCCCGTCCAGCGCAGGCAACCTGCCGTATCAGTTGGTCAAAGCCAACCCGGCTGACGGCAAGGGCGCGATGACCGGCGTTGCTTACATTCAGCGTACCGCGCTCAAAGGCGGCGTAGCGCCAGCCAAAGCCTGTGCCGAGAGCAACAAAGGCGCGAAAGAAATCGTTAAATACCAGGCCGACTATATTTTCTGGTCCGCCAAGTAAGTCTGTGGGTCCCGCGCGGGAACTGGGCTATGCTCCTGCGCGGGTGCTCCGATTCAAATCGGGGTAGAAGTACTCTGTAAACGGCGTATTGAATTGTCCTCCCACGAATCCCTGTTCGATTACGAAGCTGCACTGGATGCCTGCGCACGAGGCGAGCGGCAAGCGCTTGAGCGTCTGTATGCTCAGGAAAGCGCTCGTTTGCTCGGTGTTGCGCAACGTTTGGTACGCGACAGCGCGTTGGCGCAGGACATCGTGCACGACGCCTTCATCAAGGTCTGGACTGGCGCAGCGAGCTTCGACAAGACCCGAGGTTCTGCCCGTGGCTGGATATTCAGCATCACCCGAAATCTGGCGTTGAACGCCCTTCGCAACAATGCCCGTGAGGTGCAGAGCGAAGATGAAGACGAACATGGCGAAGCACAGGCGACGCTGGAAGGCTGGAATGAAACGGTGGACAGTTTTGACTGGCGGGTGAACCCAGGGCGGATCGAATTCTGTCTGGAGCAGCTTGAACCGGTACGTCGCAATTGCGTGTTCCACGCTTACGTGGACGGCTATTCACATCAAGAGATTGCGCAAAAAATCGGCGCGCCGCTGGGCACTGTCAAAACCTGGATAAAGCGCAGCCTGAATGCATTACGGGAGTGCATCGGATGAGCAACAGCTCGGGCACTGAACCCCAAAAACCGCTGAATGAGTTAGCGGGCGAATATGTGCTGGGCACTTTGTCTGCACAGCAACGAACTGAAGTAGAGCGTCGACTGCCCAACGAGCCAGCCCTGCGGGCTGCTGTCGATGCGTGGGAAGAGCGCCTGCTGCCACTGACGGACATGGTGGAACCGCAAAACCCGCCAACCCATCTGTGGGCGCGCATTGAGCGCAGTCTGGATGACCTGCTTGCGCCGCAGAAAACCACAAAACGCGACGTACAGAGCTGGTGGAACAACCTGTCGATCTGGCGTGGTCTGGCCGGTGCCGGGCTGGCGGCGTCACTGGTGTTGGGCATGACCTTGCTCACCCAATCACGCACAACTCCATCGCCGTCTTATCTGGTGGTACTGGTCGCGCCGCAGGACAAAGCACCGGGCTGGGTGATTCAGACCAGTAATTCACAAGACATCCAGCTCATCCCCCTGAGCGTTACCGAAGTGCCCGCCGACAAGGCGCTGGAGTTCTGGACCAAGGGTGATGACTGGCAAGGCCCGGTATCGCTCGGGCTGGTGAAGCCAGGGCAGACCCTGAAAGTGCCACTGGATAAACTGCCGCCGCTGCAGCCTAACCAGCTGTTCGAGCTGACGCTGGAACAGGCCACCGGCTCACCGATCGGTAAACCTACCGGGCCGATCCAGTTCATCGGTCGTGCGGTTAAGGTGATCTGACCCAAACCGCGCACCAATTTGTTACCGAGCGCCCCAAGACGAAGCGAGTCGTAACGACTTTGGACGGCTCACTGTTCGCGTGCATCCGCCGCCCCATGGCCGCCTATCTTTTGAGTTCCTGTCCCCGCTCCTCGTCGAACCCGCCTGCTTAACTCGCCCAGCCACCTATTAAAAATCAATATAACCTTCTGAATTTAAAACTTTTTCTGTAGGAGTGAGCTTGCTCGCGATGACGTCAGATCAGCCGCAAATACATCGACTGACACGACGCTATCGCGAGCAAGCTCACTCCTACAGGTTCGTGGTGTCCGTGGCATTACGATGGATTTCCAATGTTGGTATTTCAATTGCATATGCTTGTACATACAAGTAAAGCCAAGTGCATTGAACTGATCGCTGAGGACTTCTTTCGTGACCGAGAATAACCAACACTGGACCCGCTACCGTGACGTTGAAGTTCGCGCTGCCCGGGGCACTAAGCTCACCGCCAAAAGCTGGATGACCGAAGCGCCGTTGCGCATGCTGATGAACAACCTTGACCCGGAAGTGGCCGAAAACCCTAAAGAGCTGGTGGTTTATGGCGGTATCGGTCGCGCAGCACGTAATTGGGAATGCTACGACAAGATCGTTGAAAGCCTGACCAATCTGAATGATGACGAAACCCTGCTGGTCCAGTCCGGCAAACCGGTCGGCGTGTTCAAGACTCACAGCAACGCCCCTCGCGTGCTGATCGCCAACTCCAACCTGGTGCCGCACTGGGCGAGTTGGGAGCACTTCAACGAACTGGATGCCAAGGGCCTGGCCATGTACGGCCAGATGACTGCAGGCAGCTGGATCTACATCGGCAGCCAAGGCATCGTTCAAGGCACTTACGAAACCTTCGTCGAAGCCGGTCGCCAGCATTACAACGGCAGCCTCAAAGGCAAGTGGGTACTGACGGCAGGTCTGGGCGGCATGGGTGGCGCACAACCTCTGGCCGCAGGCATGGCCGGTGCCAGCTCCTTGAATATCGAATGCCAGCAGAGCCGCATCGATTTCCGCCTCAAAACGCGTTACGTCGATGAACAGGCCGTTGATCTCGACGACGCCCTGGCGCGCATTGCCAAATACACCGCTGAAGGCAAAGCAATCTCCATCGCGCTGTGCGGCAACGCCGCAGAAATCCTGCCGGAAATGGTCCGTCGCGGCGTACGCCCGGACATGGTGACCGACCAGACTAGCGCCCACGACCCTCTCAACGGTTACCTGCCTAAAGGCTGGACCTGGGACGAGTACCGCGCCCGCTCTTTGACCGAACCGGCAGCAGTGGTCAAAGCCGCCAAGCAATCCATGGCTGAACACGTCGAGGCGATGCTGGCGTTCCAGAAAATGGGCATTCCGACGTTCGACTACGGCAACAACATCCGGCAGATGGCCAAGGAAGAAGGCGTAGCAAACGCTTTCGACTTCCCGGGTTTCGTCCCGGCCTACATCCGTCCGTTGTTCTGCCGTGGCGTAGGGCCTTTCCGCTGGGCCGCGCTGTCGGGCGATCCGGAAGATATCTACAAGACCGACGCCAAGGTCAAAGAACTGATCCCCGACGACGCGCACTTGCACAACTGGCTGAACATGGCCCGCGAGCGCATAGCCTTCCAGGGCCTGCCAGCACGTATCTGCTGGGTTGGCCTGGGCCAGCGCGCCAAACTCGGCCTGGCGTTCAATGAAATGGTCCGCAGCGGTGAGTTGTCGGCACCGGTTGTGATTGGCCGCGATCACCTGGACTCCGGCTCGGTATCCAGCCCGAACCGTGAAACCGAATCCATGCAGGATGGCTCCGATGCCGTCTCCGACTGGCCACTGCTCAACGCCCTGCTCAATACCGCCAGCGGCGCGACCTGGGTTTCGCTGCACCACGGCGGCGGCGTCGGTATGGGCTTCTCGCAGCATTCGGGCATGGTGATCGTATGCGACGGTACAGACGAAGCAGCGGAACGCATCGCCCGCGTCCTGCACAACGACCCGGCAACCGGCGTGATGCGCCATGCGGATGCGGGCTATCAGATCGCGATTGATTGCGCGAATGAGAAGGGCTTGAACCTGCCGATGGTGGGGAGTTAAGGCTAGCGGAGATCCAGAGGGAACACTGTACTTGTGGGAGCAGAGCTTGGTCTGGGCGGCATTCCGACGATACATGAGACGCAGCTAGACGGCATACCGCGTCATCGTTTATCGCGGGCAAGTCGGAATGCCGCCCACCCGCTCCCACAAAGGATCTCCAACAGCGCAGAAGGAACTGACCACCCCAAAGGACCGTCAAGTGTCCTGCAATCAGGCTTCTGGCCTTTTGATCTGGAAACTGCCCACATCCATTCGCGAGGAGCGTCACACAATGAAAACCAAGAAGGCACTGCTATCCACGTTGATTTCACTGGGTTTGCTCACCGGCGCTGGCGCGAGTCAGGCAGCGGGTTGGTGTGAATCCGGCAAGCCGGTGAAGTTCGCCGGTCTGAACTGGGAAAGCGCCATGCTGCTCACCGACGTGCTGCAGGTAGTCCTGAACAAGGGTTATGGCTGTGAAGTCGACAGCCTACCGGGCAACTCCATCACCATGGAAAACGCCCTGAGCACCAACGATATTCAGGTGTTTGCCGAAGAGTGGGTCGGTCGCAGCGAAGTGTGGAACAAGGCTGAGAAGGCCGGAAAAGTAGTCGGTGTCGGCAGCCCGGTCAAAGGCGCAGTCGAAGGTTGGTACGTGCCGCGCTATGTGATCGAAGGCGACGCCAAGCGCAAGCTGGAAGCCAAGGCCCCCGACCTGAAATCCATCAGCGATCTGGCCAAATACTCGACGTTGTTCAAAGACGCTGAAGAACCCGGCAAAGGCCGTTTCTACAACTGCCCGGCTGGCTGGACCTGCGAGCTGGAAAACAGCGAAATGCTCAAGAGCTATGGCCTGGAAGACAAGTACACCAACTTCCGCCCAGGCACCGGCCCGGCGCTCGATGCGGCGATTTTGTCCAGCTACAAACGTGGCGAGCCGATCCTGACTTACTACTGGTCGCCAACGCCTTTGATGGGTCAAGTAGACATGGTGCGTCTGGAAGAGAAGGATGGCGTGAACAAGACCATCGAGATCAAGGTCGGCTTGTCGAAAGCCTTCCACGAACAGGCGCCTGAGTTGGTGTCGGTCATGGAAAAGGTCAACATCCCGATCGATCTGCTCAACCAGAACCTGGCTCGCATGACCAAGGACCGTATCGAATCGCCGAAGCTGGCGAAGATCTTCCTCAAGGAACACCCTGAAGTCTGGCATGCCTGGGTGAGTGAAGAAGCGGCGAAAAAGGTGGATGCTTCGTTGTAGATAACTAATCCGGGCGCCCCTCCCCCCTGTAGGAGTGAGCTTGCTCGCGATAGCGTCAGTCCAGTCAAATAGTTTGAGACTGGCACACCGAATCGCGAGCAAGCTCACTCCTACAGGACCCGGTACCCGATCAAGCATCTCCAATTTAGATCGAGAACCCTTTTATGTTCCCCGAAAGCTTCACATTCTCCATCGCCAATCTGGTCAACGACTGGGTTGATGCGCTGGTGACCAATTACGGCGATGTGTTCCGGCAGATTTCCGACACGCTGCTGTGGGCCATCGTCAATCTGGAAGGCCTGCTGCGCATGGCGCCATGGTGGTTGATGTTGGCGATTGTCGGCGGCATTGCCTGGCACGCCACGCGCAAGATTACGACCACTGCCGTCATCGTCGGCCTGCTGTTTCTGGTCGGTGCCGTGGGGCTGTGGGACAAGCTGATGCAGACCCTGGCGCTGATGCTGGTCGCCACGTTGATTTCGGTGATCATCGGCATCCCGTTGGGCATTCTTTCGGCACGCAGCAACCGCCTGCGCTCGGTGCTGATGCCGTTGCTGGACATCATGCAGACCATGCCCAGCTTCGTTTACCTGATCCCGGTATTGATGCTGTTCGGCCTGGGCAAGGTCCCGGCGATTTTCGCCACAGTGATCTACGCCGCGCCGCCGCTGATTCGCCTTACCGATCTGGGCATTCGCCAAGTGGACGGCGAAGTCATGGAAGCGATCAATGCGTTCGGCGCCAATCGCTGGCAGCAATTGTTCGGCGTGCAACTGCCGCTGGCGCTGCCGAGCATCATGGCCGGGATCAACCAGACCACGATGATGGCCCTGTCGATGGTGGTTATCGCCTCGATGATCGGCGCCCGCGGTCTTGGCGAAGACGTATTGGTGGGTATTCAGACCCTCAACGTCGGACGCGGACTGGAAGCCGGACTGGCGATTGTGATTCTCGCAGTGGTCATCGACCGCATCACCCAGGCATACGGCCGACCACGGCATGAGGCAAACAAATGACGCTCGACCAGCCCAATAAAATCGTGGTCCGCAACGTCTTCAAGATTTTCGGCAACCGTCCCAAGGACGCGCTGGAAATGGTGAAGCAGAACAACAGCAAGGATGAAGTCCTGGCAAAAACCGGCTGCGTGGTCGGCGTGAATGACTTGTCGCTGTCCATTGGCAGCGGTGAGATTTTCGTGATCATGGGCCTGTCCGGCTCGGGCAAGTCTACGCTGGTGCGCCACTTCAACCGGCTGATCGATCCTACAAGCGGCGAGATTCTGGTCGATGGCGAAGACATCCTGCAGTACGACATGGAAGCGCTGCGCCAATTTCGTCGCAAGAAAATCAGCATGGTGTTCCAGAGTTTCGGCCTGTTGCCGCACAAGACCGTGCAGGACAACGTTGCCTACGGCCTGAAAGTACGTGGTGAGAGCAAAGAGTACTGCATCGAACGCGCCCGGCACTGGATCAGTACCGTGGGCCTGCAGGGCTACGAAAACAAATACCCGCATCAGCTTTCCGGCGGCATGCGTCAACGGGTGGGGCTGGCCCGCGCATTGGCGGCAGACACTGACATCATTCTGATGGACGAAGCATTCAGCGCCCTGGATCCGTTGATTCGCGCGGAAATGCAGGACCAGTTGCTGGAGCTGCAAAGCAATTTGAAGAAAACCATCGTGTTCATCACCCACGATCTTGATGAAGCCGTGCGCATCGGTAATCGCATCGCGATTCTCAAGGACGGACAGTTGATTCAGGTGGGCACTCCGAAAGAAATCCTCTACTCCCCCGCCGACGAATACGTTGATCGTTTCGTGCAGCGGCGCGCAGTGACTGTGTAAGGAAGCGTGCAGATGTCGCCCGTCGAACAAGTGGTGATTGGTGAAGGTACGGTCCGTTGGCAGGACGTGGTTGCAGTCGCTCGTCGGGGCGCGCAACTGGCGCTCTCGGCCAGCGCCTGGGCACGGATCGACAACGCTCAGGCAATCGTCGAACGCATCGTCGCCAGCGGCGAGCGTGCTTATGGCGTGAACACCGGGCTGGGCGCGCTGTGCAATATTTCACTGCAAGGCGAACAACTGAGCCAGTTGTCGCGCAATACGCTGCTGAGCCACGCGTGTGGTGTCGGTGTTGCGCTGTCAGACGAGCAAACCCGGTCGATCATCTGCGCAGCAATCATCAATTACAGCCAGGGCAAATCCGGGCTGCACCGGCAAGTCGTAGAGGCGCTGCTGAACCTGCTCAACCGCAACATCACCCCGTATGTTCCGTCCCAAGGTTCGGTGGGCTATCTGACCCACATGGCGCATATCGGGATTGCCTTGCTGGGCGTGGGCAACGTCAGCTATCGCGGCCATATCATGCCTGCGCAGCAAGCGCTGGATGCCGAGGGTTTGAGCCCGGTCATACTCGGTGCGAAAGACGGATTGTGCCTGGTCAACGGTACGCCGTGCATGACCGGCCTGAGCTGTCTGGCGATTGCCGACGCACAGCGCCTGACGCAATGGGCGGATGTTATCGGCGCCATGAGTTTTGAAGCACTCGGCGGCCAGATCAATGCCTTCGACGCGGAAATCATCGCCCTCAAGCCGCATCCGGGCATGCAAATCGTCGGCAGCAACCTGCGTGGCTTGCTGGATGGCAGTGAGGTGGTGGTCAACAGCCGTGGCATCCGGACTCAGGACGCGCTGAGTGTTCGCTCAATCCCGCAAGTGCATGGCGCGACCCGCGACCAGTTGGTGCACGCGACCCGGCAGATTGAAATCGAGCTGAACTCGGCGACGGACAACCCGCTGGTGCTCGGCACACCTGAATCGTATCGCGTGGTGTCGCAAGCCAACCCGCACGGTCAGTCCGTCGCCATGGCGGCAGACTTGCTGGCAATTGCTGTCGCTGAACTGGGCTCGATTGCCGAGCGACGTCTGGATCGCCTGATCAACCCGACCATCAGTAACTTGCCGGCGTTTCTGGTCAGCCAGCCGGGGGTTAACTCGGGGATGATGATTGTGCAGTACGTCGCGGCGTCGTTGTGCGCAGAAAACCGCCAACTGGCGCAACCGGCAGTGACTGACAACTTTGTCACCTCGGGTTTGCAGGAAGACCACTTGAGCATGGGCACCAATGCCGCACTGAAACTGCACAAGGTGCTGGAAAACACCACGCAGATCCTTGCCATTGAGTATCTGCTTGCGGCCCAGGCTTTCGAGTTTTTGAAGATCCAGCGCTTTGGCGTCGGTACCGACGCCGCATGGCGTGTGCTGCGCGAAGCAGTCCCGCCTTACGACGAAGACCGCTGGCTGGCCCCGGACATCGCCAGCAGCGCCAAGGTGCTCAGGAGTGAGGCGCTGCTGGAAAGAGTGTTTCGCCAGTGCCGGTCGGCAACAGTCGATGTCTCGCGAGGCGAATCCAATCTTATGGAGCACACCACTCATGTGGGAGCTGAGCCTGGTCTGGGCGGCATTCCGACGATAAGACTGGACGCGGTATGACTTTAGATTGAGTCGCCTATATCGCGGGCAAGCCCAGCTCCCACAAAGGAATGCGTTCCCCTGTGGGAGCAGAGCTTGCTCGCGATACATGAGACGCAGCTCGACGATACACCGCGTTATCGTTTATCGCGGGCAAGCACCGCACACATGAGATCGCGTTCCCCTGTGGGAGCAGAGCTTGCTCGCGATACATGAGACGCAGTCAGACGACACACCGCGTTATCGTTTATCGCGAGCAAGGTGGAGCGCCACCCCGGCCGCTCCCACAGGTTCTGCGCATGACGAGGGACCGGCTTGGTCCATGCCATATGCAAACGTATAGACATCCATGACACCGGATGTCAGCCAGGCGACACCTGGCAGGCCAATGATTCGGCCGACGGCACCCAGCGGGTATCCTTGCGCGCCTGAGTACCTGGCAGTTCGCTGGAAAGAAACCGGATTGGATTGAAATGACGTCACAGCAAGGTTTGAAACGCGGGCTTTCAGCTCGACACATTCGCTTCATGGCGCTGGGATCAGCCATTGGCACCGGCCTGTTCTACGGCTCGGCCTCGGCGATCCAGATGGCCGGCCCGGCCGTTTTGCTGGCCTACCTGATCGGCGGCGCAGCGGTGTTCATGGTCATGCGCGCCCTGGGCGAAATGGCCGTGCACAACCCGGTCTCCGGCTCGTTCGGCGAATACGCCAGCACCTATCTGGGCCCCATGGCGGGCTTCGTGCTCGGCTGGACCTACGCCTTTGAAATGATCATCGTCTGCATCGCTGACGTCACCGCGTTCGGGATTTATATGGGCTTCTGGTTCCCGGAAGTCCCTCGCTGGATCTGGGTGCTGGGCATCGTGTTCCTGATTGGCGCGCTCAACCTGTGCAACGTCAAAGTCTTCGGCGAAACCGAGTTCTGGCTGTCGCTGCTCAAAGTCGGCGCCATTGTCGCGATGATCGTCGCCGGGCTCGGGCTTTTGCTGTTCGGCGTAAACCTGTCGGGCAGCGGCGAGACGGTATCCAGCATCAGCAACCTGTGGAGCCATGGCGGCTTCATGCCCAACGGCATCGGTGGTTTGATCGCCTGCTTTGCAGTGGTGATGTTCGCGTTTGGCGGCATAGAGATCATCGGCATCACCGCAGGCGAAGCCAAGGATCCGCAGCGCACCATCCCGCAAGCCATTAACTCGGTGCCGCTGCGTATTCTTCTGTTCTACGTACTGACCTTGTTCGTGCTGATGTCGCTGTTCCCGTGGTCGCAGATCACCAAGGCGAACAGCCCGTTCGTGCAGATTTTCTCCAGCCTGGGCCTGCCATGGGCGGCTGCGCTGCTTAACGTAGTGGTGATTTCCGCTGCAGTGTCGGCGATCAACAGCGACGTGTTTGGTGCAGGCCGCATCATGTACGGCCTGGCGCAACAGGGTCAGGCACCGGCGGCGTTCTCGAGACTGTCTAAACAGGGCGTGCCATGGATGACGGTGCTGGTGATGGGTGTCGCGCTGCTCATCGGTGTACTGCTCAATTACCTGATCCCGGAAAACGTGTTCCTGGTCATCGCCTCGATTGCGACCTTCGCCACCGTCTGGGTCTGGCTGATGATCCTGCTGACCCAGGTCGCCATGCGCCGCAAGATGAGCCGTGAAGAAGCCGAACAGCTTCAATTCCCGGTGCCGCTCTGGCCCTATGCTCCCGCCGCAGCCATCACTTTCATGCTGTTTATCTTCGGCGTGCTGGGTTACTTCCCGGACAACCGTATCGCGCTGATCGTTGGCGCAGGCTGGGTTGTGCTGTTGATCGCGGCCTACTTCATATGGGTCAAACGCCCTGAACATTCGCCTCCCACCCATCGGTAACCTCGGAGACTGGACATGAAAACGCTCTGGAAACATTGTCACGTAGCGAGCATGGCTCACGGCAAGTACTCGATCATCGAGGATGCCGCCATCGTGACTTCTGGAGCGTTGATCGACTGGATCGGGCCTCAAGCTGATCTGGCCGACATACCCTACGACAGTGTTATCGACTTGAACGGCGCGTGGGTCACGCCGGGCCTGATCGACTGCCACACTCACACGGTGTTCGGCGGTAACCGCAGCGGCGAATTCGAGCAGCGTCTGCAGGGCGTGAGTTATGCCGAAATCGCCGCTGCCGGTGGTGGCATTGCCAGTACCGTGCGCGCCACTCGCGCAGCCAGCGAAGACGAGTTGTACGCCAGCGCGGAGCGCCGCCTGCGGCATTTGCTCAAGGATGGCGTCACCACGGTTGAAATGAAATCCGGCTACGGCCTTGACCTGGCCAGCGAGCGCAAACTGCTGCGGGTCATCCGCAGACTGGGCAATACGTTGCCGGTGACGGTGCGCAGCACCTGTCTGGCTGCCCACGCGCTGCCACCGGAATACGCCGACCGGGCCGACGACTACATCAATCACATCTGCAGCGAAATGCTGCCCGCACTGGCCGAGGAAGGTTTGGTCGATGCGGTGGATGCGTTTTGTGAGTACCTGGCGTTTTCCCCCGCTCAAGTCGAGCAAGTCTTTATCACTGCCGGGCAATTGGGCTTGCCGGTGAAACTGCATGCCGAGCAGCTTTCGCCATTGGCAGGTTCAAGTCTGGCGGCGCGTTACAAGGCGTTGTCGGCGGATCATCTGGAGTTCATGACCGAGGCAGATGCCATCGCCATGGGCGCGGCTGGAACCGTGGCGGTGCTTCTGCCGGGGGCTTATTACTTTCTGCGTGAGACGCAATTGCCGCCGATGGAAGCGCTGCGCAAACATGGGGTCAATATCGCGATTGCCACCGACCTCAACCCCGGCACATCGCCTGCGCTGTCGCTGCGCCTGATGCTGAACATGGCGTGCACGCTGTTCCGCATGACTCCCGAAGAAGCCCTGGCCGGGGTCACGATCAATGCCGCGAAAGCCCTTGGCATGGGCGAAACCCATGGCTCGCTGGAGGCCGGCAAAGTCGCCGACTTCGTCGCCTGGAACATCGAGCGCCCTGCTGATCTGGCTTACTGGCTGGGTGGCGATCTGGACAAACGCATCGTCCGTCACGGTATTGAATCGCTGAACCCGTAGGAGCTCACGAGCACCGCGAGGCAGCGATTGCGGTTTGCCTGACACAACGCAATCGCTGCCTCGCGGTGCTCGTGAGCATCTACAGGATTCGATTCATATTTTGAACAGGAGAGATTCATGGACAACGTTCTGAAGTTTTCTCGCGGTCGTGTGCCGCTGCTGATCAGCATGCCCCACGCCGGGTTGCGCCTGACGCCTGCGGTCGAGGCCGGTCTGGTGGATGAGGCCCTGAGCTTGCCGGACACCGACTGGCACATCCCGCAGCTCTACGATTTCGCCGCAGAGCTGGGTGCCAGCACCTTGGCCGCCGAGTATTCGCGCTTTGTGATCGACCTGAATCGTCCTTCAGATGACAAACCGCTGTACGCCGGTGCCACAACCGGGTTGTTTCCGTCGATCCTGTTCGACGGTGTGCCGCTGTTCAAGGACGGTCTGACACCAAGCGCTGAAGAGCGGGCGAGTTATCTGGAGCAGATCTGGACGCCGTACCACCAGACGCTTGAGCATGAGCTGGCACGCTTGAGAGACGAATTCGGCTACGCGCTATTGTTCGATGCCCACTCGATTCGCGGACATATCCCACACCTGTTTGAAGGCCGTTTGCCGGACTTCAATCTCGGCACCTTCAACGGCGCCAGCTGCGATCAGGAGTTAGCCAAACGCCTGGAAGCCACCTGCGCTAAAGCCGGAGATTACAGTCACGTACTGAACGGCCGCTTCAAAGGCGGCCACATCACCCGCAACTACGGCGACCCAGCCAACAACATCAACGCTGTGCAACTGGAGCTGGTACAGGCGACGTACATGGACGAATTCGTACCGTTCCACTACCGCCCGGATCTGGCTGAGCCGACGCGGGTGGTGTTGAGGCAACTGGTTGAAGAGATGATTAAGTGGGGGAAAATTAAATACGGTTGCTAAGCCTGCACTGTCCCTGTGGGAGCCGGGCTTGCCCGCGATAAGGATGAACCCGATTCGCCTTGGATCACCTACAGCCTTATCGCGGGCAAGCCCGGCTCCCACAAAGGACCGCATTGACTACGGTTACTTCTTCAACAACCGCAACCCGTTGAACACCACCAGCAAACTCACTCCCATGTCAGCGAACACCGCCATCCACATCGTGGCCATGCCGGCAAAGGTCATCGCCAGGAAGATCGCTTTGATGAACAAGGCGAGAAAGATGTTCTGCTTCAAGACCGCCGACGTCCGGCGCGACAGCTGAATAAATGCCGGGATCTTGCGTAGATCGTCGTCCATCAAGGCGACATCCGCTGTCTCAATGGCAGTGTCCGTACCGGCTGCCGCCATGGCGAAACCAATCTCGGAACGCGCCAGCGCAGGGGCGTCGTTGATGCCGTCGCCAACCATACCGACCCGATGCCCTTTGGCGTATAACGCCTCAATAGCCTCCAGTTTGTCGCTTGGCATCAGGTTGCCCTGAGCCGAATCAATACCGACCTGTGCAGCAATCGCCTTGGCGGTGTGCGGGTTGTCGCCAGTCAGCATCAGGGTCTTAACGCCCAGTTCATGCAGTTGCTGGATAGCTTCGCGACTGCTTTCCTTGACGGTATCGGCCACTGCGAACAGCGCCAGCGGGCCTGACTTATCCAGCAACAGCACCACGCTTTTGCCCTGCTGCTCCAGCGCATCCAGTTGCGCTTCAAGCTGTGGCGAACACAGACCCAACTCTTCAACCAGACGGTGGTTACCCAAGTGATAGAGCTCACCGTTGATCTCGCCACGCACACCGCGCCCACCCAGCGCTTCGAACGCAGTGACTTCGTGGGCGCTGACGTTACTCTCGGCCGCCTTGGCAATCGCTTGCGAAACCGGGTGATCAGAACGCCCTGCCAAGCTGGCGGCCACACCCGGAACCCGATCAGCAGCAGTTAACTCAAGCAATACGAAATCAGTCTGCACCGGCTTGCCGTGGGTGATCGTGCCGGTCTTGTCCAAGGCCAGGTAATCAAGCTTGTGGCCCATTTCCAGGTACACACCGCCTTTGATCAGGATGCCTCTGCGCGCAGCCGCTGCCAGACCACTGACAATGGTCACCGGCGTGGAGATCACCAGCGCACAAGGGCAAGCCACAACCAGCAAGACCAGCGCACGATAGATCCAGTCGAACCACGCCGCGCCCATGAACAGCGGCGGAATGATTGCCACGCCGAGGGCGAAGATGAACACCGCCGGGGTATAGATGCGCGAAAAGCTGTCGACAAAACGCTGGGTCGGCGCCCGAGAGCCTTGCGCCGCCTCCACTGCATGAATGATCCGCGCCAGCGTCGAGTTGTTCGCCGCCGCAGTGACGCGGTACTCCAGCGAACCGGACTGGTTGATGGTACCGGCGAAGACTTTGTCGCCAACCGTCTTCTCTATCGGCAGGCTTTCACCAGTGATTGGTGCCTGATCGATCGTAGAGTTGCCAGACACTACCTCACCATCCAATGCGACCCGCTCACCCGGCTTAACCCGGACGATAGCACCAAGTTCGATGTTTTTGGCTTCCACTTCCAGCCACTGTCCATCCGCCTGCCTCACCGTTGCCAACTCTGGCGTGAGCTGCATCAGCCCGCTGATAGCGTTGCGCGCGCGGTCCAGGGATTTGGCTTCAATCAGCTCCGCGACAGTGAACAGGAACATCACCATCGCGGCTTCAGGCCATTGCCCAATCAACACCGCACCGGTCACGGCGATGCTCATCAACGCATTGATGTTCAGGTTGAGGTTCTTGAGTGCGATCCAGCCCTTTTTATAGGTGCCCAGCCCGCCGCTGAGGATGGAAACCAGCGCCACGACAGCCACAACCCAATCCGACGCGAAAGAGCCGAAATGGATAACTTCAGCGGCTAGCGCGGTGACGCCGGACAGCGCCAGCGGCCACCAGGCTTTTTTCACGACTGGAGCAGGTGTTGCCTCCGCGCCCTCTTCAACCGGCTCGGCCTGCATGCCCAGTGAGGCAATGGCGTCCCGAATGGGATCAGTGGACGGCAGTTCATGCCAGACGCCCAGCAGACGGTTGATCAGATTGAATTCAAGCTTCTGCACGCCCGCCAGTTTGCCCAGCTTGTTCTGGATGAGCGTCTGCTCCGTAGGGCAATCCATCTGCTCGATACGGAAAGTGCTCAGTTGTGCGCCGGATGCAGGCGCATCGGTGAATGAAACCACCGCAGGCGCGGCCTTCGACGAACAGCAGCTGTGCGCGTGAGCGGCATGATCATGGCTTTTGGCCTGATGATCGTGTTGTGAATGGTCGTGCTCGGTGTGTTCGTGCTTGCCTGGAACAGGGGTCAACTGGCTCATGGTCCGGTCCTTTATCGTGCTTGTTGCCAAGTGAACACCCTGTAGCCACTATAGGGTCAAGCACTGAAAACAGGAACGATGACGATGAAGATCGGCGAGCTGGCAAAACTGACTGATGCGCAGGTTGAAACCATCCGTTATTACGAGCGCGAGGGCCTGCTTCCGGCACCTGCGCGTAGCGATGGCAATTATCGGCTGTACACCCAGGCACACGTGGAGCGGCTGACCTTCATCCGCAATTGCCGCAGCCTGGACATGACTCTTGAGGAGATCCGCAGCCTGCTCAACTTGCGCGACAGCCCTCAAGACCAGTGCGTAAGTGTGAATGCGCTGATTGATGAGCACATCCAGCACGTCAATGACCGCATTGCCAGTCTGCAAGCCTTGCAGACACAGCTACTGGACTTGCGCCAACGCTGCAGCGACGGTGCTCCGGATCATTGCGGGATTCTGGATCGACTGGAAGTCAGCGGCAGCGTGGTGACCGCAGATGTGGAGCACTCCCATGTGGGCAGGAGTCATGGGCATTAAAGCGATCGCGAGGCCGCGCGCATTCCCTGTGGGAGCGGTGCTTGCCCGCGATGCAGATTACTCGGTATGTCTGATACACCGAGGCGCCTGAATCGCGGGCAAGCACCGCTCCCACATAAAAGCATCAAAGCAATGTTCTAAACCGCCATCGGCGCAGTCATCGCCGGGTGATGCTCGTACCCTTCCAGCGAGAAGTCTGACGGCTCGATCTGCTCCAGCCATTCCGGCTGATACACACCGGTCTTGGCAAACTCCGGCACGCGATCGGAAATGACCAGTTTGGGCATCGGATACGGCTCGCGCGTGAGCTGTTCGTTGAGCATGTCCAGATGGTTTTCGTAGACGTGGGCATCGCCGATGAAATACGTGAACCAGCGTGGCGTGTAGCCCGTCAGACGGCCGATCAGGCTCAGCAGCGCAGCCCCCTCGGTCAGGTTGAACGGCGTGCCGAGCCCCAGATCGTTGGAGCGGATGTACAGCGTCAGGGAAATTTCTTTGGTTTCTTGATTCGGGTGGAACTGGTACAGCAGGTGGCACGGCGGCAAAGCCATTTCGTCCAGCTGTGCGCAGTTCCAGCCGTGGAACAGAATACGACGGCTGCCCGGATCCTTGATGATGGTATCGACGCACTGGCGAATCTGGTCGATAGCCTTGTACAGGACGACGTAAGCCTGACCGTCTTCCTCGGATTGGGCGATCTGCTGATAGCCCTGACTGATCGCCAGTTCGATGGCTTTCGGATTGCTCAGGTCGATACGCTTGTAAGCAGGCCACTTGCGCCATTGCACGCCGTAGATTTCGCCCAGATCGTCTTCGCCCTTGCGGAACGGGTTGTCCAGCCATTGGGCGTTTTCGTTGGCGTTCTGATCCCAGACTTTGCAGCCCAGTTCGCGAAACTCAGCGGCATTGTTCACTCCGCGCAGGAAGCCGACCATCTCGCCAATTGCCGACTTGAAAGCCATGCGCCGGGTAGTAATCGCCGGGAAGCCTTCCTTGAGGTCATAACGCAGCATGGCGCCGGGAAAACTGATGGTTTTCACACCGGTGCGGTTGGCCTGCAACGTGCCGTTCTTGATGACGTGGGCAACTAGATCCAGATATTGCTTCATAAATTACCTGCTTCGGTGAATCCGCCGGGCAGGCTCGCCCGGCGTTTCGGTGTTAAACCGCCGCGTTTTTGCCAGCGGGAGCGCGGTTGTAGGCCAGCCAGATCAGTACAGCACCCGCGATGATCATCGGCAGGCTGAGAATCTGCCCCATGGTGACCCAACCCCACGCCAGGTAACCCAATTGCGCGTCGGGCATGCGCACGAACTCGACAATGAACCGGAACAGCCCGTAGAACAGGGCGAACATGCCGGAAATAGCCATCGTCGGACGGGGCTTGCGAGAAAACAGCCAGAGGATGATGAACAGCGCGACACCTTCGAGGGCGAACTGATACAGCTGCGAAGGATGACGCGGCAATTGCGCCGGATCGCTGAACGGAGGGAAGACCATTGCCCATGGCAAATCGGTCGGTTTGCCCCACAGCTCGGCATTGATGAAATTGCCGATACGGCCCGCACCCAGACCAATCGGCACCATTGGCGCGACGAAATCCATAAGTTCGAAGAACGACTTGCCATTGCGGCGGCCGAACCACCACGCAGCGATCATCACTCCGACGAAACCGCCGTGGAACGCCATGCCGCCCTTCCAGACTTCGAAGATCAACAATGGATTGGCGATGTACGCAGGCAGATCGTAGAACAACACGTAACCCAGCCGCCCACCGACGATAACGCCCATGGCCAGCCAGAAAATCATGTCGGAGAGCTTTTCTTTGGTCCAGGTCGGATCAAAGCTGTTCAAGCGCCGCGATGCCAGCAGCCACGCGCCGCCGATACCGACCAGGTACATCAAACCGTACCAGTGTATTTGCAGCGGGCCGATGGCCACCGCCACCGGGTCAATCTGCGGGTAAGGCAGCATTGCAACTCCTTAAATGGGAACGCTCTTGCGAGCACTTAACCAGACACACTAAAGCAGGGAACATAAACCCGCGCTGAACAGCTATTTGGCCGGGCATGACGAAAAGAGACCGGCATGTTACCGGAGCAACGCCCGGCGCTCTAGCGGCGTGCGATGGATGCAAGCCTCTTGTGTGGGTAGAGTGACTGAAAAAGGAGTACTGCATGTGTCTGATCGTTTTCGCCTGGCGCCCTTCTCACGCACAGCCGCTGATCGTTGCCGCCAATCGTGACGAGTTCTACGCGCGCCCGACTCAACCTCTCGCGCAGTGGGCCGATGCACCGCAAGTCTATGCTGGCCGTGACCTTGAAGCGGGTGGAACCTGGCTTGGCGTCACCGCAGGCGGGCGTTTCGCGGCACTGACCAATATTCGCAACCCTGACTTGCCACTGGGGCATCGCTCGCGCGGCGAACTGGTTGCTCAATTTTTGACCAGCGATATTCCGGTCGAAGATTATCTTGCCGAGGTAGCCAACAAGTCGGATGAATACGGGGGATTCAATCTGCTGGTGGGCAATCGCGAGCAGCTGTACTACCTCAATGGCTCCAACCCTGAGCCGCGTCGGCTCAATGAGGGGGTTTACGGGCTTTCAAACGCGGCGCTGGATACGCCGTGGCCAAAAGTCGAGAAGGCCAAGGCTGCTTTGAGCACTCAACTGAATGATCCGAACCCACTGGCGCTCATGGCCCTGCTGAGCGACCCGACCATTGCACCGACCGCAGACTTACCGGACACCGGTGTGAGCCTGGCCACCGAGAGCCTGCTGTCGAGCCTGTTCATCGCCAGCCCCAATTACGGCACCCGCGCCAGCACTGTACTGATCATCAATGCTGACGGCAGCCAACATTTCGTCGAACACAGTTTT
>NZ_LOHG01000001.1:333650-350497 GCF_022790535.1 Pseudomonas maioricensis | reverse complement strand
CATCGCGGGCAAGCACCGCTCCCACAGGGAGAAAGCATTTCACGCCAAGGATTAATGCCCTTTCACAGACCCCGGATTGATCATCCGCGACAGCCCCAGGTTTTTCAGCGCCAGTTGCAGGGAGCTGCTGATCACTTGCGGGTTGTCGTTGGTCATCAGTTGCGCGAGCAATTCCTTGGCCTTGCTCAGATGGATCTGACGCAGCATCCACTTCACTTTCGGCAAGTTAGTGGCGTTCATCGACAGGCTGTCGAAACCCATCGCCATCAACAGCACCGCAGCAGCAGGATCACCGGCCATTTCGCCACAGATACTAACTGGCTTGCCTTCAGCATGAGCATCACGCACTACGTTCTGCAGGGCTTGCAGTACCGCCGGGTGCAAATAATCGTAAAGATCAGCAACCCGTGGGTTATTTCGATCCACGGCCAGCAGATATTGAGTCAAGTCGTTGGAGCCCACCGACAGGAAGTCCACCTGACGCGCCAGATCACGGGTCTGATAAACAGCAGCGGGGACTTCGATCATTACGCCAACAGGAGGCATCGGCACATCGGTGCCCTCGTCGCGAACTTCGCCCCAGGCCCGGTGGATAAGGTGCAGCGCTTCTTCCACCTCGTGGGTGCTGGAAATCATCGGCAGCAGAATCCGCAGGTTGTTCAAGCCTTCACTGGCCTTGAGCATGGCGCGGGTCTGCACCAGGAAGATTTCCGGGTGGTCGAGGGTGACACGAATACCGCGCCAGCCCAGAAACGGGTTTTCTTCCTTGATCGGGAAGTAGGACAGCGCCTTGTCACCGCCGATATCAAGGCTGCGCATGGTGACCGGTAGCGGGTGGAAAGCCGCCAGTTGCTCGCGATAAATCGCCAGTTGTTCTTTCTCGCTCGGGAAGCGTTGCTGAATCATGAACGGTACTTCGGTGCGATACAGACCCACACCTTCCGCGCCGCGCTGTTGGGCGCGAGCCACGTCAGCCAGTAAGCCGGTGTTGACCCACAGCGGCATGCGATGGCCGTCCAGTGTTACGCAAGGCAGCTCGCGCAGCGCGTCCAGCCCTTGAGACAGCTGGCGCTCTTCTTCAACGACCTTGGCGAACTGCTTGCGCATGGCATCGCTTGGGTTGGTGAAGACTTCGCCGTGGTAGCCGTCGACAATCAGCTCGATGCCGTCAACCTTGGAATAGGGCAGGTCAACCACGCCCATGACCGTGGGAATACCCATGGCCCGGGCCAGAATCGCGACGTGGGAGTTACCCGAACCCAACACCGAAATGAGACCCGCCAGCTTGCCTTCCGGAACTTCGCCCAGCATGGCGGCCGTCAGTTCTTCACTGACAAGGATCGTATTGTCCGGATACACCAGCGTCTGTTGCCGCGCCTCTTGCAAGTACGCGAGCAAGCGACGGCCGAGGTCTTTAACGTCAGAGGCACGCTCGCGCAGATAGGCGTCGTCCATCAATTCGAAACGTTTGACGTGCTCGTTGACCACCGAGCGCAATGCGCCCTGAGCCCACTGACCGGCCTTGATGACATTGGTCACTTCGCTGCCCAGCGAGGCGTCGTCGAGCATCATCAGATAGACGTCAAACAGCGCTCTCTCTTCGGGGCGCAGCTGGTTTGCGAGCTTGGCAGACAGTGCGCGCATGTCGCTGCGCACGCCTTCCAGAGCCGTCTGGAACAACGCCAGCTCAGCCGCGATGTCTGTGACCGTCTTGTCAGGCACCACTTCAAGATCGGCGGGCGGCAGCATGACCACCGCAAAGCCCACCGCAGCACCGGGTGAACCGGCTACGCCTACGAATTTGGCTTCCTGAATACCTTTGCCCTGACGACCCAGACCACGGATTGAGCCAGTGGCTTCAGCGTGGGCGATAACCCCGGCGAGCTGCGCGCTCATGGTCACGAGGAAGGCTTCTTCACCTTCATCGAACTGACGACGCTCCTTTTGCTGGATAACCAGTACACCCACCACACGACGATGGTGAATGATCGGCGCGCCCAAAAACGACGCATAGCGCTCTTCGCCCGTTTCAGCAAAGTAGCGATAACGCGGGTGATCAGCTGCGTTTTCGAGGTTCAACGGCTCTTCACGGGTACCGACGAGGCCAACCAGACCTTCGTTCGGCGCCATGCTGACTTTGCCAATGGAGCGCTTGTTCAAGCCCTCGGTGGCCATCAGCACGAAGCGATTACTTTCGGGATCGAGCAAATAGACCGAGCAGACTTGGCTGCCCATGGCCTCTTTGACGCGTAACACAATAATCCCCAACGCCGCCTTGAGATCCTTGGCGGAGTTAACTTCCTGGACGATCTTGCGCAGCGTATTGAGCATGGCTCGGGGTCGAACTCCGTGTCAGTCGCGCGATAAAAGGCGCGGGGCAAGCTCTTTGAGTGCGCGTCGATACACCTCGCGCTTGAATGTCACCACCTGACCCAGCGGATACCAATAGCTGACCCAGCGCCAGCCATCGAACTCCGGTTTCCCGGTCAAATCCATCCGCACCCGCTGCTCGTTGGAGACCAGGCGCAGGAGAAACCATTTTTGCTTCTGGCCGATACACAGCGGTTGGCTGTGCGTCCTGACCAGTCGTTGCGGCAAACGATAGCGCAACCAACCCCGAGTACAGGCAAGAATCTGCACATCCTCAGGTTCAAGCCCGACTTCTTCGTTCAATTCACGATAAAGCGCGTCTTCCGGCGTCTCCTGAGGGTTGATACCACCCTGTGGAAACTGCCAGGCATCTTGGTTGATTCGCCGAGCCCATAGGACCTGGCCGGAGTCGTTTGTCAGAATTATCCCGACATTAGGACGGAAACCATCGGGGTCGATCACGGCAACAACCTCGCAAACGCATGTCACCGCATTGTTCCACAAAGCCGATCAAAGCAGCAACGAGGCTTAGCAGGTTATGTGAAGAGTTGTGAAAACCTCGTATTCTGGTGCTCTTTTTTCAGCAATTTCAGCGAGTAACCACATGCGCCTGGCTTTATTCGACCTCGACAACACACTTCTGGGTGGCGACAGCGACCACGCTTGGGGTGACTACCTGTGCGAACGCGGCATTCTTGACGCCGCAACTTACAAAACTCGTAATGACGAGTTCTATCAGGATTACCTGGCTGGCACCCTGGACCTGACGGCGTATCTGAATTTCACACTGGAAATCCTCGGCCGTACCGAAATGGCCCAGCTAGACGAGTGGCATCGCGATTTCATGCGTGATTGCATTGAGCCGATCATGCTGCCCAAGGCGCTGGAGCTGATTGCCAAGCATCGCGAAGCAGGCGACAAGCTGGTCGTCATCACCGCGACCAATCGCTTCGTTACCGCACCTATCGTGGCAAAACTGGGTATCGAAACGCTGCTGGCCACTGAATGTGAGATCGTCGACGGTCGCTACACCGGCCGCACCACCGATGTGCCTTGTTTCCGCGAAGGTAAAGTGACGAGGCTGAACCGCTGGCTGGATGAGAACCAGCTCGGCCTGGAAGACAGCTACTTTTACAGCGACTCGCTCAACGACCTGCCGCTGCTGGAAAAGGTTGCCAACCCGGTGGCCGTGGACCCGGACCCGAAATTGCGCGCCGAAGCTGAAAAACGCGGCTGGCCGGTGATTACGCTGCGCGGATGATTTGTGGCTTTGCAATGGTCTCTATGGGATGCACTTCCCTGTGGGAGCAGGGCTTGCCCGCGATAAGGGTGGACGCGATCTTAAGTGAACCGAGTCAGCCTTATCGCGGGCAAGCCCTGCTCCCACAAAGGATGGCATTCCAAAGAAGTCGCCTGTCAAACCGGCTTGGCCCCCATCAACCCGGCAATGGCGATGAAACAGACGGCCGCAAAAATCGCCAACGCCAGGGTGAACTTCAAACCACCTCTGGCAGGATCAATTCGCAGCTTGTTCAGGCGCACCACCAGCCACAGCCAGCTCAACGCGCCCAACGTGTAGAGCACACTACTTCCCAGCACCCAGATTTGTCCCAGCGGCCAGCCAACAAGGTGCGCCAGCCACCAGCCGCTAATCGGCATGGTCAGCAGGCAGAGCCCCATCAGCATCCACGCAAACAGGCGCGGCCGAAGCAACAGGCGGGTGTGGTTGGTGGTAAACCCTGCCCTGCGGCCCTTGATCAGCCAGATAGTCAAACCAAGGGCACTGAGCAGAAATAGCACCGTCGCCGAGATGTGCAGGGTTTTCAGGGCGGTGAGGTGATCCATTTTCTGTTGGTTCCAGTTGAGGCGTTGGTTTAACGCAGATTCCCTGTGGGAGCGAATTCATTCGCGAAGGCATTGGTTTAGACGATGAAGATGCTTCGACTGTACCGGCCTCTTCGCGAATGAATTCGCTCCCACAGGGATAGACCTGCGCGTGTCAGTCCTAGCCCAGAAATAGTTTATAAGCCGGGTTCTTGCTTTCATCCCAATACGGATAGCCAATCTCGGCCAGCGCCGCCGGGACCAGGTGCCGTTCATCTTCAGGCACCACCAGCCCCGCCACGACCCGACCATCCGCCGCGCCATGGTTGCGGTAGTGGAACATCGAAATCGTCCACTGCCCGCCCAGCTTGTTTAGGAAGTTGAACAGCGCGCCCGGGCGTTCCGGGAATTCGAAGCGAAACACCACTTCGTCGCTGACCCGCTCGGCATGCCCGCCGACCATGTGCCGAATGTGCAGCTTGGCCAGTTCGTTGTCGGTCAGGTCAATCACCGGGAAACCCTGCTCGGTAAGGCTGGCGATCAGACCTTTACGTGGATCAGTGTCCGGATGCGTCTGCACACCGACGAAAATGTGCGCTTCGCGGTCGGTGTGATAACGGTAGTTGAATTCGGTGATCTGGCGCTTGCCAATCGCTTCGCAGAACGCCTTGAAGCTGCCCGGCTGCTCCGGGATGGTCACGGCGATGATCGCTTCGCGGCCCTCACCCAGCTCGGCACGCTCGGCAACGTGACGCAAGCGGTCGAAGTTGACGTTGGCACCTGAGTCGATGGCGACAAATGTCTGGCCGCTGACTTCTTCCTGCTCGACATACTTTTTGATCCCGGCCACAGCCAAAGCCCCTGCTGGCTCGGTGATCGAACGAGTGTCGTCGTAAATGTCCTTGATCGCCGCACAGATTTCATCGGTGCTGACCGTAATCACTTCGTCGACGTAATGCCTGCAGATGTCGAAGGTGTACTCACCAATTTGCGCCACAGCCACGCCGTCGGCAAACAGACCGACCTGTTGCAGCACGACGCGCTCGCCGTAGGCCATGGCTTGTTGCAGGCAATTTGAATCATCCGGCTCGACACCGATGACCTTGATGTCCGGGCGCAGGTACTTCACGTAGGCCGCGATACCGGCGATCAAACCACCGCCGCCCACCGGGACAAAAATCGCGTCCAGCGGGCCCTGATGCTGGCGAAGAATCTCCATCGCCACGGTGCCTTGCCCGGCAATCGTGTCTGGATCGTCATAGGGATGGATGTAAACGAAGCCCATTTCATCCACCAGCTTCAGCGAATGGGCCAGCGCTTCAGGGAATGAATCCCCGTGCAGCACCACTTTGCCGCCTCGGGAGCGCACGCCTTCCACCTTGATTTCCGGCGTAGTCTTCGGCATCACGATAGTGGCTTCGACGCCCAGGGTTTTCGCCGCCAGGGCCAGACCTTGCGCGTGGTTGCCTGCTGAGGCAGTGACGACGCCCCGCGCCAGCTCTTCCGGGCTGAGCTGCGCCAGCTTGTTGTACGCGCCACGAATCTTGAACGAGAACACCGGTTGCAAGTCTTCGCGCTTGAGCAGCACCTGATTGCCCAGCCGTTCGGACAACTGACGAGCGCCCTGCAACGGGGTTTCCACGGCCACGTCATAGACGCGGGAGGTGAGGATTTTTTTGACGTACTGTTCAAGCATCACGGCGACATCACTGGCAAAAGGGCAAGGACAGGAAGTCTAACCCGCACTCCGATGCACGACCACACGAATCACGGGGCTTTGGCGCTGGCATGTCGCTATAATGCGCGCCCTTCGAACACTACGTTTTCTGTAGGAGCTGCCGAAGGCTGCGAATGAGATCCCCTGACAGCTCGCCATCGCAGCCTTCGGCAGCTCCTACAGAAAATTAAAACCCGGCACCCGTGGAGCCCGCATGAACCAGGATCAACTCAAACAAGCCGTGGCGCAGGCCGCCGTGGATTTCATCCTTCCGAAACTGGACGACAAAAGCATCGTCGGCGTAGGGACCGGCTCCACTGCCAACTGTTTCATTGATGCACTGGCCCAGCATAAAGGCGCATTCGACGGCGCAGTTGCCAGCTCCGAAGCCACTGCCGCACGTCTCAAGGGCCACGGCATTCCGGTTTACGAGCTCAATACCGTCAGCGATCTGGAGTTCTATATCGATGGCGCCGACGAAAGCGATGAGCACCTGAACCTGATCAAGGGCGGCGGCGCAGCTTTGACCCGCGAGAAAATCGTTGCGGCCGTGGCCAAGACTTTTATCTGCATCGCCGACGCCAGCAAGCTTGTACCCGTGCTGGGCGCGTTCCCGCTGCCTGTTGAAGTGATCCCGATGGCGCGCAGTCACGTTGCCCGCCAACTGGTAAAACTGGGCGGCGACCCGGTTTACCGTGAAGGCGTGTTGACTGACAACGACAACATCATTCTTGATGTACACAACATGAACATCACTAATCCTGCCGAACTGGAAAGCCAGATCAACGCAATCGTTGGCGTTGTGACCAATGGCCTGTTCGCGGCGCGTCCTGCGGATTTGCTGCTACTGGGCACGAGTGAAGGGGTTAAAACGCTGACGCGTTGATTGCCTGCGCCGCAGTGAATGGAGGACTGTAGGAGCGAGCTTGCTCGCGATTGCGGTCCTTTATTCAAATAAGTAATGCCAGGGAGTACGCCATCGCGAGCAAGCTCACTCCTACAGAACCGGCATAAAAGCCTCAGGGCTTTTTGAACACATAAAACAGATTCGGCTCGCTCACCAGATACAGGTTACCTTCGTCATCCATGGCGATGCCCTCAGCCTGGGGCACGGTTTTGCGAAGCCCCATGGAGCCTTGGCTTAACGAGACATTGCCCACCGCTCGACCCTTGGTGTCGAGCTCTACGATTTGTCGGGACTCGTCCGACAACGCCAGCAAATGCCCGCTGCGTTCATCGAACTGCAGACTGGAAATGTCCCGTACAAACAGCCCCGCATCACGCTTGGCATCAGAAGACACCTCAATCATGCTCGGCGCATCGGCGTTCATATTGGGGAAGCCACGCACCTCGATGATCTGTGTAGGCCGCCGCTCCTTGGCCACAAACAGGCGCTGCCCTTTGGTGTCGTATGCCAGCCCTTCATAACCGTTGTTGTTTCCGGCCCCTATGCCGAGCGTAAGTTGCTCAGCATCAGCGGCATCAAGAAAGGTCGTGTCGTTATCTACATGGACCTTGATCAGCCGCTGCTTGCGCTCATCGCTGATCACATAAATGCCAGGGCTGATGTATTCCACCGCCTCAGCGTCACCGAAGCCGGTTAGCGGAATACGCCGCAAGACCCGACCTTCAAGGCTCAGCTCAACCATTTCGGCATTTGAATTGGTGACGGTAAACAGACTCTTGCGATCCGGGTCGTAGCTCAGGGCCGAAACATCATCCTCCAGCCCGGCAATGACCTGGCCCTCAATGACCACCCGATAATCACCCAGCCCCATGGCCTGCGCGTCCTTGTCTTGCCAAAACAGATGCCAGTTGAATAAGGCACGTTCGGCGAAACGGTATTCACGGTTGGCAAAAAATAACAGCAACGCCAGCAGAATCAGGACCGCAACAACGATTTTTCGGAAAGAGAGAAGCTGGCGCATTCAGAAGGCTCAAGGATGGGGCGGACAGCATAAATAGCATGCGAATATGAATTGAAGCTTAATGGCGCAGAGCCATCACGCACTGTTCCTGTAGGAGCTCACCGAGGTAACGAGGCCAGCGATGGCGGAGTATCAGACAAACCGCTATCGCTGGCCTCGTTACCTCGGTGAGCTCCTACAGTCCAATGTTTATAGCCATGGATACCGAGCAGGCCCGAAAAAGACTCTGTGCATCACTTCTTGTGAAACGAATAAAACAGATTCGGTTCGCTGACGATGTACAGATTGCCATCGTCGTCAAACGCCACGCCCTCGGCACGAGGTATGGTGTCTTTCAATCCGTTGAAACCACCGAGCAACGTCATGAAACTGACCTGCTCGCCCTTTTCATCGAGCTCCAGCAGCATGTGCGAATCCGCGGACAGCGCCAGCGTGTGCCCGGTACGCGGCTCGACGGTCAACGAGGAAAGATTACGCAGATCCAGCGACTTGTTGACAACCTTCTGCTTGTCACCGGTCAAAACATCACTGCCATTACTCGCCCAGATAAACATCGCCGCAGGACGCTCTTCACCCAGCACCAGTTGCTGACGACGTGGATCCCAGGCGACTGACTCGAACGCTTTGTTCTGATTTTTGGAAGCACCCAGGTTGTAGCTAGGGAAATCGGCAAAATTCAGCGAATTGGTCTCCGGGCCGACCTTGATGATGCTCAACTGATGCTGACGCTCATCCGCGATTGCCATGAAGCCATTCTCCATGACGGCAACCGCCTCAGGATTGCTCCAGCCCAGCATAGGAATTTTGCGCAGGATATCGCCCTTGAGGGTCAACTCGACCAGGAACGGATTCTTGCCCATGACCGCAAAAAGCGTTTTGGTCACCGGGTTATAGGACACATCCGACGCCTCATCATCCTCCATACCAGGCAGCGCCTTGGCGTCGATATCGACGACATAGTCCGGCAGCCAGACGCTTGCATCGCGCTCGGTCGAGCTTTCGAAGCGTTCCCCAAGCCAGAGCAGGCCACGATCATCCCAGTGCATTGCGTAAGCAACGCCGTAGCCAATCACAACAACCAGAAGCAGCAAACCGTACCAGCGCAGGCGAAATGGACGACGCGACGATTTTGCAGCCGATGAGGGGGTGGTCATGAGCGTTCCCGATTATGAATAACAGGCGATGGCACAGTGCCGCAGCGAAGGCTGCTGGAGGCCGGATTATCCAGATCAATTGTGAAAAAAACGCCAATTGTTCTATTTAAGCCCCATAAAACGCAAAAACCGCCTGCGACACTTATCGCAGACGGTTTCGGTCACCGCGAAAAAAATCAGCGAACGCTGCTTTCGAAGGGCTTCTGTCCTACCAGCTCCAGGACCAGCTCATCGCCAGCCAACAGCGGGCCAACGCCTGCCGGAGTGCCGGTCATGATCACGTCACCAGCCTGCAGCGAGAAGCAGGCGGCCATATGCTGAAT
This sequence comes from Pseudomonas maioricensis, assembly GCF_022790535.1. Classification (GTDB taxonomy): domain Bacteria; phylum Pseudomonadota; class Gammaproteobacteria; order Pseudomonadales; family Pseudomonadaceae; genus Aquipseudomonas; species Aquipseudomonas maioricensis. The sequence goes on along the minus strand of NZ_LOHG01000001.1, from coordinate 341,181 downwards.
CACTGGCACGATGGGGTTAAGCATGTCGCGGCTGTTACCGTCCTGACGAACTTCGCCATTGATGGTCAGACGAATGCCGATATCGGTCAGGTCAGAGAAAGTTTCAGCAGGCACGAACGGAGCAATGACTGCAGCACCGTCGAACGACTTGGCTTCTTCCCATGGGTAGCCCTTGTCACGCAGCTTGGTTTGCACATCGCGCAGGGTCAGGTCCAGACCAGGAGCAAAACCGGAAATCGCGTCCAGCACTTCTTCGCGGGTCGGGTTCTTGGTCAGCGGCTTGCCGATCAGCACGACAATTTCCGCTTCGTAGTGCACCGAGCCACGATCAGCCGGGATGGTGAAACCACCTTCCAGCGCAACAACCGCGCTGCCTGGCTTGATGAACAGCAGTGGTTCGGTAGGCACCGCGTTGTTCAGTTCCTTGGCATGCTCGGCGTAGTTACGACCCACGCACACGGCCTTGCCCATGGGAAAGTGGATGCTCGTTCCGTCGACATACTTATGCTGATAACTCATGGCGGCTCCTTGGTCTCGTTGTGGTCACGCCACTATAAAGTGACGGCCCATTAAACAGCGAAGATTTTTCCGGGGTTCATAATGCCGTTCGGATCGAATGCAGCTTTGATGGCTTTCATATACTCGATTTCTACCGGAGAACGGCTATACGTCAGGTAATCACGCTTGGTCATGCCTACACCGTGCTCGGCAGAAATCGAGCCGTTGTATTTCTGCACAGTTTCGAACACCCATTTGTTGACCCTGGCGCACTTGACGAAGAACTCTTCCTTGTCGAGCGCCTCAGGCTTGAGGATGTTCAGGTGCAGGTTGCCATCACCGATATGACCGTACCAGAGCACCTCGAAATCGGGATAGTGCTCGGCAACGATCGCATCAATTTCACTGAGGAACGCCGGCACCTTTGAAACAGTCACCGAGATGTCGTTCTTGTAGGGCGTGAAGTGGGAGATGGTTTCGGAGATGTACTCGCGCAGCTTCCACAGATTTTTCAGCTGCTGCTCGCTCTGGCTCATCACGCCATCCAGTACCCAGCCCTGTTCGACACAATGCTCAAAGGTAGCCAATGCTTCATTGGCCAGATCTTCGGTGGTGGCCTCGAATTCCAGCAGCACATAGAACGGGCATGGCGTATCGAATGGCGAAGGCACGTCGCCGCGCGCCATGACGCGGGCAAACGACTTGTCAGAGAAGAATTCGAATGCCGTGAGGTCCAGCTTGCCGTGAAAGGCGTGCAGCACCGGCATGATCGAGTTGAAATCGGTAGTGCCCAGCACCATCGCCGTCAGGTTCTTGGGGGCGCGATCAAGGCGCATGGTGGCTTCGACGACAAAGCCCAGCGTGCCTTCAGCCCCGATGAACAGCTGACGCATATCGTAGCCAGTCGCGTCTTGATCAAATCCTTGTTCAGCTCAAGGATATCGCCCTTGCCGGTGACAACCTTCAGACCTGCGACCCAGTTGCGGGTCATGCCGTAGCGAATGACCTTGATTCCGCCAGCATTGGTGCCGATATTGCCGCCAATCTGACTGGAACCCGAGGATGCGAAGTCCACCGGATAATAAAGGCCGTTTTCTTCCGCGAGGTTCTGCAGTTGCTTGGTTATTACGCCTGGCTGGACGCGAGCCGTACGCTCGGTGACGTTCAGCTCCAGCACCTGATTCATGTAATCGAACGAAACCACCACTTCGCCATTGGCCGCGACCGCGGCCGCAGACAGCCCGGTTCGGCCGCCAGACGGGACCAGCGCGACCTTGTGTTCATTGGCCCACAGGACGATGGCCTGAACTTGCTCGATGGCCTTGGGAAAGACGATGGCAACGGGCGCGGGCGTGAATTGCTTGGTCCAGTCCTTGCCGTAAGCCTCAAGGGATGCGGCATCGGTGAGCACTTTTCCAGGCTCAACCAGGGTCTTCAGTTCATCTACCAGCGCAGAATGGATCATCGACGGAACTCTCGAACAATTCATGGTCATCCTGAGAACGCTTCACGTCCAGGAATGGGGTTTCGCGGGGTGCATATGCTAGCATACGCCCCCCGCCAATCGAGCTGACGGCCCGATTCGCGACCGCTTCACTTACTGCCAAATTTCTCCGGGACACAGGTTAAAGCAGATGAGCAAGACTTCCCTCGACAAGAGCAAGATCAAGTTCCTTCTTCTCGAAGGCGTCCATCAATCCGCTGTGGATGTCCTCAAGGCAGCCGGCTATACCAGCATCGAGTACCACACCAAGTCTCTGCCGGAAGCCGAACTGAAAGAAAAGATCGCCGACGCTCACTTCATTGGCATCCGCTCCCGCACCCAGTTGACTGAAGAGATGTTCGATCACGCGAAGAAACTCGTCGCGGTCGGCTGTTTCTGCATCGGTACCAACCAGGTTGATCTGGGCGCAGCCCGCGAGCGCGGTATTGCGGTGTTCAACGCGCCGTACTCCAACACTCGCTCGGTAGCCGAACTGGTGCTGGCCGAAGCCATCCTGCTGCTGCGCGGCATCCCGGAGAAGAACGCATCCTGCCACCGTGGCGGCTGGATCAAAAGCGCAGCCAACTCTTTCGAGATCCGTGGCAAGAAACTGGGCATCGTCGGCTACGGCTCGATCGGTACTCAGCTGTCTGTTCTGGCTGAAAGCCTCGGGATGCAGGTGTTCTTCTTCGACCCGCTGACCAAGCTGCCTCTGGGCAATGCCACTCAGGTACCAAGCCTGACCGAACTGCTGGGCATGGCCGACATCGTGTCTCTGCACGTGCCTGAATTGCCGTCCACCCAAATGATGATTGGCGAGAAAGAAATCCGCGCCATGAAAAAGGGCAGCATCCTGATCAACGCCGCTCGCGGCACGGTCGTGGACCTCGATGCTCTGGCAGACGCGATCAAGGACAAGCACCTGATCGGTGCGGCTATCGACGTATTCCCGGTTGAGCCTCGCTCGAACGACGACATCTTCGAAAGCCCGCTGCGTGGCCTGGACAACGTGATCCTGACTCCACACATCGGTGGTTCGACCGCCGAAGCGCAAGCGAACATCGGTCTGGAAGTGGCCGAGAAGCTGGTCAAGTACAGCGATAACGGTACGTCGGTGTCTTCGGTCAACTTCCCTGAAGTGGCCCTGCCTGCTCACCCTGGCAAGCACCGCCTGCTGCACATCCACGAGAACATCCCGGGCGTGCTGATGGAGATCAACAAGGTCTTCGCCGAAAACGGTATCAACATCTCCGGTCAGTTCCTGCAGACCAACGAGAAGGTCGGTTATGTGGTCATCGACGTCGATGCCGAGTATTCCGATCTGGCTCAGGAAAAGCTGCAGCACATCAAAGGCACCATCCGCAGCCGCGTATTGTTCTAAACGCTTCTGGCTCAAAAAAGGAGACCTTCGGGTCTCCTTTTTTGTGGGTGATTTTCGGTGCCAACGTGTGACCTGTAGGAGTGAGCTTGCTCGCGATAGCAATCTGACAATCACAAAGCCTCGCCAGATGAAACGCTATCGCGAGCAAGCTCACTCCTACAGGTCCAATGTTTACTGCGCGAAATTGCGGAGCCATTGAAACCGAGGCAAGCCCTGGAGGGATTATTGCCAGCCCAGACTATTGCACATTCACCCTGATCATCTTCGATTCAACCGACGGGTTCAGCGGAATGTGGCTCTTGTCGCCCACCAGCAACTGCAAAGTGTGAGGGCCGGGCGGCAGGGTAACTTCGGTTTCGGTCTGACCCTTGCCGAAATGGCGAATGTTATCGGTCATCGGCAGCGGCGCATTGAGGTCTGGCTGGTCTTTGACGTCGATCAACAGGTGATGATGGCCGGTCTCCGGGATGTCTACACCGGCAGGCGCAACGCCCATGCCTTTGAGGCCAAACTGGACCTTGAATGTGCCCGGCACTGTCGCGCCGTCTTTAGGCGAAATGATGTAGACCTCAGCCCCGGCAGGTGATGGCGTGCGCGGAACATCGGCAGCACTGGCCAACAGCGAAACGCCCAGCAACAGGCCAGCAATAGCAGTTTTGGTTAAAAGGGTGTTCATGAGTTCTCCCGTCCAGCAGTCAGCCGTTGAATGGCATGCCTGTAACCATAGCGCGGCACTGGCTTAACGTTCTGGAGAAGCGGGCTTTATGACAAAGATTTCATGCAAACATCGTTTTGTAGGAGCTGCCGAAGGCTGCGAATCATTCATCCTGACAGACCGCTATCGCAGCCTTCGGCAGCTCCTACAGGTCAAGCGTTTGTTGCACGACTGAGAAGCACTTAAAACACCCCATCCCCACGCCGACGAAACCAGCCGGTGAGGGAAAGCCGGTCACGACCGGCAGGCATCACTTCGTGGGGAATATCGCCAGACATGAACACCACCAGGCAGCCTCCGGTCGGCTGTACGTCATATTCCACGCCTTCGTCGAGAAACATGCGCAATTGCCCGCCATGCTCGGGTAACCAGGCATTGTTGAGATATACCACGGCAGAGACCATCCGCCGGTCATCGTCACGGAAACGGTCCACATGCTTGAGATAAAACGCACCGGGTGGATAAAGCGCAAAGTGGCTCTCGAAGTCTTCCAGCCCTAGAAACAGACCGCGATTGAGCGCCTGACGCAGGCTGTCCATCAAACCCAGATAACGATCACAAGGCTCTGACTGACCGGGTTCCAGCCATTGGATATGATCGCCACGAATGCCCTCGCGAATCTCTTGCAATGGCCCGCGTCCGACAGCGGCAGGCGCGAGTTCGCCCTCGGCTGCGCGCGTGCGACACTCGTCGGCAAGCTCAAGCGTCAGGCTTTCAGGCAGGAAAATATTCTGCTGCGACCAACCGCGTGCGGCGAGGTCGTCGACTATTCGAAGCAGCAGCGGATGATCAGAGGCGATTTGCATGGCGCATAGTATCCAGCCGCCCGAGAATCGGGAAGCTCCAGCACTCGGCAGATTGCCAAGTGCATGAAATTTCACAGTGCAGGCGAAGTCATAACTCGACAAAGCCCCGCAACCACCGGGACAATAGCGGCCTGCCGACAGGAGTCCCTATGCGCCGTTTGTTTGTTGTGTTGTTGATGTTCTGCACGATGCCCGCCTGGGCAGACAGCTATGACCAGTTGTACAAGGTCGCGGGCTGGCCAGAACAACGCGCGCATTTCAACGACGCCCTCAACGCCGCGCAACAACGCTACCGCAACAGCCTGCCACCGGCGGTGTTTCAAGCGCTGGTCAACAACAGCAATCAGCGCTTCGCCCCACAAGCCATGGATCAACGCGCAGAAAAGCGCCTGCGCGAAAGTCTTCGTGACCCCAAGCCTGCGCTGCAATTCTTTCAGTCACCGCTCGGGCGCAAGATCGTCAACGCCGAACTGACCGCCACCCGCCCTGACCAATTGGCAAAAAATGCCAAAGGCCTGCCACAGATTCAGGCCGACGCTACCCGTCAATTGCTCATCGGTCACCTGGCGCAAGCACTGCCCGCCAAACAGGCTGGCGCCGAAGTCAGCCTCGCGATTGCCGGTGTTGCCGCCGACAGCCTGAGCCAGATGATTCCTGGTTTGCTGGGCGGCGGTCAGGCCCAAGGCATGCTCGATGGTCAGCGCGAACGGCTGATGGCGCAGATCGAAGCCGACATGAACAACACGCTGCTCTACGTTTACCGCGACCTTTCCGATCCGGAGCTGGAGGAGTTCTCTACCTTCGCCGAGTCTGCCGATGGCAAGGCTTACTATCAGGCCGCACTGGCTGCGATTCGCGCCGGGCTGGCCGTTGGGCAAAGCTCGTCGAGCCTGGCTCCAGCGCAGTAACGCTTAGTTCGCCAGCACCAAACGCATCTTCTGCTCAACAAAGTTCAAATACTGCGCCCGCAGCTCCGGTATCTCGTTAGCCAGATGATGCCGGGCTTCGCTGAGCATCAGTATCCGGGGCTCGGTGAATTTCTCGTTGAGCACCATCAGGTTATGACGCCAGTCAACGGTCATGTCCGCCTCACCCTGAATAATGATCGGGCTGCGCGGGCTTGAAGGGGCTGATTCTATACGCTTGATCCAGCGCGCCAGCGCCCCCACCCAGGCGGTTGGTAAACGGCGTGGTTGCAATGGATCTGCCAGAAGAAAAGGTAGAAACGCCGGCGCGTTGGAGTTCTCGCTGAAGCGTCGGGCGATGCCTGTGACGAAAGGGTTGAGCAGGTAATAGCTAAACTTTGACCAACCCCAGGCACGAGGCCTGACCAGCGGCGCGAGCAGGATGACCTGACCTTGAGCGGGGCTTTCCACACCATGGTGGAGCAGATGATCGATCAGAATTGCACCGCCGGTGCTTTGTCCGCAAAGATGCCATGGCTTGGGCAATTGCAAGGCGTTTGCTTCTTCAAACAAGCGCTGCAGGACCGCCTGATACTCAGCGAAGTCATTAATGCTGGCCCGCGAACCGCTGGACAGACCGTGACCCGGCAAGTCGCAGGAAATTACCGCGAAATTCATACTCAGCGCCCATTCGATCAAATGCCGAAACAGGCCCATGTGGTCATAGAAACCATGCATCAGGAACAACGTCGCTACCGGCTTATCCGGTATCCAGACTTGCCCGACTATTTCGTAGCCGCCCACATCCATCCTGCCCAGCCAGGTACGCAGTGGACGCTCCAGCCCCAACCTGTCGAGTACGTAAAAACGCTGGTAGGCCAGCCCCTCGATAGAGAGCGGCTGAGCAGCGCCCATCGGTTGCAGGCTGTGGCGCAGTGCATCGGGGTTGAACGTGGCAGACATGGAGTTTCCGGCGGGACGATAGACTGTGCAGCGATATTCAGCTGTATCCCCGAGCATGGCAAGCCAGGCGTCCTCAAACAGATGCGACTGAAATGAAGACCCTACGCCGTAGCACGCTCGTTGCAGGGCTCATCACAGTTATGTGTGCGGCGCTTTTATGGACCGGTTATGACTGGTTTCAGGGTCGCTACTTGCGACCGTTCAGTAATGAGCCAGTGTTTTTCGCGGGAGACGCTCTCGGCCTTCCCGTTGAAGTAGCGGGCCCAGGGCGAATTCGGCTGGTGCACTTCTGGGATCCAGCCTGCCCCTGCAACGTTGGAAACCAGCAACACCTTGCCGAATTGATCGAGCATTTCGCTGGGCAGGGTGGTGTGGACTTCTACGCGCTGCAGAAGCCCGGTAGCCAGGGTCAGTTACCCTCCACGCTGAGCGCAATCAAGCCCATTGCCTACTTGCCGGGCGCAGAACACATCAGCGCCAGCCCTGCCGTGGCAATCTGGGATCGCGACGGCAAGCTGGCTTACTTCGGTCCCTACAGCGAAGGCCTGACGTGTAATTCGGGCAACAGCTTTATCGAGCCGATCCTGCAGGCGCTGATAGAAGGGCGAGCGGTGAATGCGACGCACACCATGGCGGTCGGATGCTATTGCAGATGGAACGACTAGCAGTGCACCCTCCTGCCTGCCGCAACATTGCATCGCTCCTATCAAACTACATGCCTACCACTGAATTGAAGTTCGCTCTGTAGGAGCTCACGAACACCGCGAGGCAGCGATGGCG
>NZ_LOHG01000001.1:302070-333083 GCF_022790535.1 Pseudomonas maioricensis | reverse complement strand
ATCTGTCTGATACACCGCTATCGCGGCCTCGCGGTGCTCGTGCGCTCCTACAAGTCCACCGTTTGGCGCGATGATGATGGACACTTGGCCGCTCCCACAGGATTGCACCCAAATGTGAAGCGATGCGTCTGGCCATCCAATATGCCTACAATCGCGTCTTGTCGCCTTAGCTGAGAAGCCGGATGAAACGCAGCCTTTCTATTCTTGTATTCATCATTGCCCTCGTCGTCGGCGCGGGTGCCTGGTATCTGCACAGCAAGCAACCGCAGCGTGACGGCGAAATCGCCCTTGCTCACCTTCAGGCGCCGGTCAGCGTGCGTTATGACGAGCGAGGCGTGCCGCATATCCGCGCCGAAAACGAAGCTGATCTGTATCGCGCACTGGGCTATGTGCAGGCTCAGGACCGACTGTTCCAGATGGAAATGGTCCGTCGTCTGGCACGAGGTGAACTGGCTGAAGTACTGGGTCCCAAACTGGTGGCGACGGACAAACTGTTCCGCAGCCTGCGTATTCGTGAACACGCCGACGACTACGTCGCCCGCCACGACAAGGACACGCCTACCTGGAAGGCCCTGCAAGCCTACCTCGACGGTATTAATCAGTATCAGGACAGCCACGCCAAACCACTGGAGTTCGACGTGCTGGGCATCCCCAAGCGACCGTTCACTGCCGAAGACACTTTGAGCGTGGGCGGCTACATGGCCTACAGCTTTGCCGCAGCCTTTCGCACCGAGCCTTTGCTGACCTATGTGCGTGACGAACTGGGTGCTGATTACCTGAAAGTATTTGATCTCGACTGGCAGCCCCAAGGCGTTCTTGATCAACCAGCCAAACTCTCGACAGCCGACTGGAAGAGCCTCAATCAGCTCGCTTATTTGAGCAATGAGGCGCTTGAGCAGGCAGGCCTGCCGCAGTTTGAAGGCAGCAATGCATGGGCTGTTGCCGGCAGCCGGACCCAAAGCGGCAAGCCGTTATTGGCGGGCGATCCGCATATCCGCTTCTCGGTGCCAGCGGTGTGGTACGAAGCGCACCTGTCCGCGCCGGGCTTTGAGCTGTACGGCCATCATCAGGCGCTCAACCCTTTCGCGTCGCTGGGCAACAACATGGACTTCGGCTGGAGCCTGACCATGTTCCAGAACGATGACCTGGACCTGATCGCCGAGAAAACCAACCCGCAGAACCCCAATCAAGTCTGGTATCACGGACAGTGGGTCGACATGACCACCACCGAACAACAGATCGCGGTCAAAGGCGAAGCACCGGTCACGCTGACACTGCGCAGGTCGCCTCACGGCCCTATCGTCAACGACGTAATGGGCGCCACCGCGAGCACCACGCCGGTTGCAATGTGGTGGTCATTCCTGGAGTCGGAGAATCCGATTCTGGAAGGCTTCTACGAAGTAAACCGCGCCGATACGCTGGATAAGATGCGCACTGCCGCAGAGAAAATTCAGGCACCGGGATTGAATATCGTCTGGGCCAATGCCAAAGGCGACATTGGTTGGTGGGCGGCGGCGCAGTTGCCGATTCGTCCCGAAGGCGTGAACCCTAACTACATTCTTGATGGCAGCACTGAGCAAGCCGACAAACTGGGCTTCTACCCCTTCAGCGCCAACCCGCAGGAAGAAAACCCTGCGCGCGGCTACATCGTCTCAGCCAACTTCCAGCCCCTCTCGCCCACCGGCATGCAGATCCCTGGTTACTACAATCTGGCTGATCGCGGTCAGCAGTTGAATCGGCAACTGAGTGATGCATCGGTCAAGTGGGATCTGGATAACAGCAAGGCGCTGCAACTGGGTACGCAGACCGATTATGCCAACCGGGTTCTACAGCCGCTGCTTCCCGTGCTCCGCGATGTCATCAGCGATCCGGAAGAGAAAGCGCTGGTAGAACGGCTGGCCAACTGGAAAGGCGACTATGGGGTTGATTCGGTGGGTGCCACGCTGTTTAACCAGTTCCTCTTCGACCTGAGCGAAGAGGTCTTCCACGATGAGCTGAGCGATGGTCTCTTCGAAACGCTGCTATCAACAAGAGTGATCGATGCCGCCCTGCCCCGCGTGGCCGCCGACGCCAGTTCGCCGTGGTGGAACAATCGTAATTCGCCGTTTGAAGAAAACCGGGCACAGACGGTCAAGGTCGCTTGGCACGCCACGGTCTCGCACCTTAAATCCACATACGGGCTCAACGCAGACGAATGGCGCTGGGGCAAAGCCCACACCCTGACCCACGCGCATCCGCTGGGTACGCAAAAGCCGCTGGATCAGCTTTTAAACGTCGGGCCGTTCGCAGCGCCGGGCACGCATGAGGTGCCAAACAATCTTTCGTCTCGAATCGGGCCTGCACCCTGGCCCGTCGGTTATGGCCCCTCAACCCGCCGCCTGATCGACTTCGCCGACCCGGCCCATGCGCTCGGCATCAACCCCGTAGGACAGAGCGGTGTGCTATTTGATCAACACTACTCGGATCAGGCACAGACCTACATCAACGGCGAGTACGTGCCGCAGCATCTGAGCGAAGAGGATGTGGCGAAGAACGCCAAGGGGACGTTGCGGTTGGTGCCAAGTGGCTAATACCCAGGCCCGGTAGGAGCGAACTTGTTCGCGAGGCGATGATCCTGCCTAAAACAGTTATACCGCCTCGCGAACAAGTTCGCTCCTACCGGAATTTACCTGACGCTTTAAACCGGCACAGGCCTTCATCAACGATGAGTACCTACCGCAGCATCTGAGCGAAGAGGATGTGGCGAAGAATGCCCAAGGCACCTTGAGGTTGATGCCGGGGGCTGATCTGTGGGAGCCGAGCTTGCTCGCGATTGGGCTGGACGTGATCGAAAGTGAACCGCATTCATCCTCATCGCGAGCAAGCTCGGCTCCCACAAGGTCACCTACATACTGAAGATCATCACACCGGCGCAGCGGCGCGGCGTGGGTCGGGCTGTTTGTAGCTATCCGCCGCGCTTTCTTCGATGGCTTGCTGGATGGCTTTCTTGCGCTGTTGCTCGGCACGGCGGCTGAAGAACCAGACCAGGAAGGTCGCACACGAAACGGCCAGCAGAATCAGGCTCGCTACAGCGTTGATTTCCGGCTTCACGCCCAGGCGCACGGCAGAGAACACTTCCATTGGCAATGTCGTCGAGCCAGGACCGGACACGAAGCTTGCCAGTACCAGATCGTCCAGCGACAGCGCAAAAGACATCATGGCCCCCGCCGCCAGCGATGGCGCAATCATCGGGATGGTGATCAGGAAGAACACCTTCCATGGCCGCGCTCCAAGATCCATGGCCGCTTCTTCAATAGACAGGTCCAGCTCACGCAACCGTGCCGAAACCACTACAGCCACATAAGCCGCGCAGAACGTGGTGTGAGCGATCCAGATGGTGACGATGCCGCGCTCCTGCGGCCAGCCAATCAGTTGCGCCATGGCCACAAACAGCAGCAACAGCGACAGACCGGTAATCACTTCAGGCATCACCAGCGGCGCTGTAACCAGCCCGCCAAAAAACGTGCGGCCTTTGAAGCGCGTGATACGGGTCAACACGAACGCTGCCATGGTGCCCAGCGCTACCGCAGCAATCGCTGTGTAGGTGGCGATTTCCAGGGAGCGCATCACCGAGCCCATCAGTTGCGAGTTATCCAGCAGCCCGACATACCAGTGCACCGACCAGCCACCCCAGACCGTTACCAGTTTGGAGGCGTTGAACGAGTAGATGACCAGAATCACCATCGGCGCATAGATGAACAGCAGGCCAAGGACCAGCATCATGTTCGAGAATCGAAAGCCTCTCATGCCCTGCCCTCCAGCTCTTTGGCCTGACTGCGGTTGAACAGAATGATCGGCACGATCAGGATCAACAGCATGATCACCGCCAACGCCGAAGCCACTGGCCAGTCGCGGTTATTGAAGAACTCTTGCCACAGCACGCGGCCAATCATCAGGGTTTCCGGGCCGCCCAGCAGTTCAGGAATAACAAACTCGCCGACCACTGGAATGAACACCAGCATGCAGCCGGCAATCACCCCGTTTTTAGACAACGGCACGGTGATTTTCCAGAAACTGTTGAAAGTGCTCGAACCCAGGTCAGACGCGGCTTCGAGCAGACTCGAGTCGTGTTTTACCAGGTTGGCATACAGCGGCAGGATCATGAACGGCAGGTACGAATACACAACGCCGATATACACCGCGAGGTTGGTATTGAGTATCTGCAACGGCTCGTCGATCAGGCCGAGCCACATCAAGAATGCATTGAGCAGCCCGTTGTTACTGAGGATGCCCATCCACGCGTAAACCCGGATCAGGATCGCGGTCCAGGTCGGCATCATGATCAGCAGCAACAGCACGGTTTGCAGTTCCTTGCGCGCGGTCGCAATGGCGTAGGCCATCGGGAAGCCGATCAGCAAGCACAGCAAGGTGCTGAAGAACGCCATTTTCAGCGAACCGAGATAGGCCGAAATGTATAGGTCATCGCCTGTCAGCAGCGCGTAGTTGGCGAAGTTGAGGATGACCTCAAACTTCTGCTCGGCGTAGCTGAAAATTTCCGTGTAGGGCGGAATCGCCACGTCGGCTTCAGCGAAGCTGATCTTGATGACGATCAGAAACGGCAAGGCAAAGAACAGGAACAGCCAGAGAAACGGCGCTCCAATGACCAGTTGCCGACCGGTGGGTACAACCCGGTCCAGGGCACGCTTGATTTTGCGTATCTTCATGAGCGCAATACCACGCCGCTGTCGTCTTCCCACCAGACAAACACTTCATCGCCCCAGGTTGGCCGGGTGCCCTGACGCTCAGCGTTAGCCACGAACGACTGCACGAGCTTTCCGCACGGCAGTTGCACGTAGAACACCGAGTGACCGCCCAGATACGCAATGTCGTGGACTTTGCCGCGCGACCAGTTGTATTCGAAAGACGGCTGTTCGGTGGTGACCAGCAGTTTCTCCGGACGCAACGCGTAAGTGATGTGCTTGTCTTCCACCGAAGTCGTTACGCCGTGACCGACATAGATATTGCGCTCCAGCTCGGGGCTGCGAATCAGGGCATGACCTTCCATGTCCTCGATCACTTCGCCTTCGAACAGGTTGACGTTACCAATGAATTCGCAGACCAGACGGCTGGTCGGCGTTTCGTAAATATCGATAGGGCTGCCGATCTGAGCAATCCAGCCCAGGTGCATGATCGCGATGCGTTCAGCCATGGTCATGGCTTCTTCCTGGTCGTGCGTCACCATTACGCAGGTCACGCCAACCCGCTCGATGATCTCCACCAGCTCCAGCTGCATCTGCGAACGCAGTTTCTTGTCCAGCGCACCCATCGGCTCGTCGAGCAGCAACAGCTTGGGCTTCTTCGCCAGGGAACGAGCCAGCGCCACCCGCTGACGTTGGCCGCCAGACAGTTGGTGCGGCTTGCGTCGTGCGTACTGGGTCATCTGCACCAGCCTGAGCATTTCGGCCACACGCTCGGTGATCTCAGCTTTCGGCAGCTTGTCCTGTTGCAGACCGAACGCGATGTTCTGTTCCACGGTCATGTGCGGGAACAGCGCGTAGGACTGAAACATCATGTTGATCGGACGGTCGTACGGCGGCATGTCCGTGATGTCGACGCCGTCGAGGTAGATCCGGCCTTCAGTCGGCCGTTCGAAACCGGCCAGCATGCGCAGCAACGTTGATTTGCCGGAACCAGAGCCACCCAGCAAGGCAAAAATCTCGCCCTTGTTGATTTGCAGGGACACGTCGTCCACGGCAATCGTCTCGTCGAATTTCTTCGTGACCCGATCGATCTTGACCAGCACCTGCTTGGGTTGCTGATCGCCTTCGAGTGATTTCTTGTAGGCGCCGGAGGCAACTGCCATGGGTGAAACTCCCAACTGGTTTGCAGCCCGGCCTGCATGGCCGGGCGCGGGGTCTTTTATTTACCGGATTTGATTCGGGTCCAGCTGCGTGTCATGACACGCTGAATCTTCGGCGGCAGCTCGGAATTGACGTACAGGCGCTCCTGAACTTCCTTGGACGGATAGACCGCCTCGTCTGCACGAATGTCTTTGTCCATGAACTCGTCGGAAGCCGGGTTCGGGTTGGCATAGCCGACCTCATCGCTGACTTCGGCGATGACCTTGGGCTCAAGGATGTAATTGATGAATGCGTGAGCCTGCTTGGTATTTTTCGAGTCCGCAGGGATCGCCAGCATGTCGAACCACAGGTTGCCGCCCTCTTTCGGGATGCTATAGGCAATGTTCACGCCTTTGCCTGCTTCTTCAGCCCGGGCCTTGGCCTGGAACACGTCGCCCGAGAAGCCTGCCGCAACGCAGATGTCGCCATTGGCCAGATCGGTGATGTATTTCGAGGAGTGGAAATAGGTCACGTAAGGACGAATTTCCATGAGCTTGGCTTCGGCCTTTTTATAGTCGGCCTCGTTCGTGCTGTTGGGATTCAGCCCAAGATAATTGAGCATTGCCGGAAGCATTTCATCGGCAGAATCGAGCATGGCTACGCCACAGCTCTGCAGCTTCTTGATGTTTTCGGGTTCGAACAGCACCGACCACGAGTCGATTTTATCGACGCCCAGCGCGGCTTTTACTTTTTCTACGTTGTAACCGATACCGTTGGTGCCCCACAGATATGGCACGGCGTACTGGTTACCCGGATCGTTTTTTTCCAGACGCTTGAGCAGCGCCGGGTCGAGATTCTTGTAGTTCGGCAGTTGGTTCTTGTCGAGTTTCTGGAAAGCGCCAGCCTTGATTTGCTTGCCCAGAAAGTGATTCGACGGCACAACCACGTCATAGCCCGTTCGGCCCGCCAGCAGCTTGGCTTCCAGGGTTTCGTTGGAGTCGAACACGTCGTACATCGGCTTGATGCCGGTGGTCTTCTCGAAGTCTTCGAGGGTGCTTTTGCCGATGTAATCGGACCAGTTATAAATATGCACGGTGGACGCCGCGTGCGCTCCGGCTGCAACAGTCAGCGTGGCGGCGGCGAGCATGGATTTGGCAAATAAAGAAATAGACACGTGAACAATCCTTTTTGAGGTGGGGTCTGGAGCCCGTGTCGGAAAATTGAGCAGATCAGGTCGGAAAAATCCGGGGGCGCAACTTACCGTTGTTGACCGCGTATCGCAAAAAAACTTTATGTGACAGTGCCTTGGAATTACCTGTAGAAGCTGCCGAAGGCTGCGATTGATGTCTCTGACACACCGCTATCGCAGCCTTCGGCAGCTCCCACAGGTTTTCCGTCAACCGGGATTATTTACCCGACTTAATCTTGGTCCAGCTACGGGTCATGATCCGCTGTGTGGCGGCTGGCAAATCAGCGATGGCGTAAAGCTTGGCCAGCACGTCAGCAGGTGGGTAAACACCCGGGTCGCTGGTGATGTCTTTGTCGACCAGGGCCGTTGCCGCCGAGTTACCGTTCGGGAAACGCACTTCGTTGGTGATCTCGGCCATGATTTCCGGCTGCATCAGGAAGTTCATGAACTTGTAGGCACCTTCAACGTTTTCCGCGTCTTTAGGGATTGCCACCATGTCGTAGAAGCTACCTGCACCTTCTTTCGGAATGTTGTAGCTGACCTTGACCTTGCCACCGGCTTCTTCAGCACGGGACTTGGCCTGATAGATATCGCCCGAGTAACCGACCGCTACGCAGATGTTGCCGTTGGCCAGGTCGGAAATGTATTTCGACGAGTGGAAGTAACCAATCGAAGGACGGATTTTCAGGAACAGCGCCTCGGCCTCAGCCAGTTGCTTCTTGTCCTGGCTGTCAGTCGGGTAGCCCAGGTAATGCAGGGCAATCGGCAGCATTTCAGTTGGCGAATCGAGGAAGCTGATACCGCACGACTTCAGCTTGGCTGCATTCTCAGGCTTGAACAGCAGGTCCCAGGAGTTGACCGGAGCGTCGGCACCCAGGGCGGCTTTGACTTTGTCCGGGTTGATGCCGATACCGATCGAACCCCACATGTACGGGAAGGCGTGCTTGTTGTCGGGGTCGCTGACCGATACGGCTTTGAGCAGGTCCGTATTCAGGTTTTTGTAGTTAGTCAGCTTGGACTTGTCCAGTGGCTGATACACCCCGGCTTTGATCTGCTTGGCCAGGAAGTTGTTCGACGGCACGACCACGTCGTAACCGGACTTGCCTGCGAGCAACTTGGCTTCAAGGGTTTCGTTGCTGTCGAACACGTCGTAGACGACTTTGATGCCCGACTCTTTTTCGAATTTGGCGATGGTGTCCTTGGCGATGTAATCGGACCAGTTGTACACGTGCAGCACTTTGTCGTCGGCCTGCGCGGCCGCTACGACGCCCAATAGGGACAAAGCTAGGAGGGTCTTGCCAAATTTCTTCATGTGTACAACTCCAGTGTTATTAGGTAGCGGCTTCTAGCCATTAGTCTGGCAAGTTACTGACCGGTGTTTCAAGCTTATCAACGCCGATCTCTGTAGGAGCTGCCGAAGGCTGCGAAAGCGGTACATTTGAAATACCGCGATTCGCAGCCTTCGGCAGCTCCTACAGATTTCGCGTTCAACCTTGCAGCTCAGCCAACGTCAGATCCAGGCACTTGCGAGCTTTTTCGACCAACTCATCAATTTCCGCAAAGCTGATCACCAACGGTGGCGCGATGATCATGGTGTCGCCTACAGCCCGCATAATCAGGCCGTTATTGAAGCAGAAGGTTCGACAAATCATGCCCGCGCCCTTACCGGTGTAACGCTCACGGGTTGCCTTGTCCTTGACCAGTTCAATAGCCCCCAACAGGCCCACACCTCGGACTTCACCCACCAGCGGATGATCGCTCAGCTCACGCAGACGTTTCTGCAAGTATGGTGCCGTTTCTGCATTGACCCGTTCGACGATTTTCTCTTCGCGCAGGATGCGAATGTTCTCCAGCGCCACGGCCGCGGCCACCGGGTGACCCGAGTAAGTAAAGCCGTGATTGAAATCGCCGCCATCATTAAGTACCGCGACCACTTCGTCGTGCACGATCAGACCGCCCATGGGGATGTAACCCGAGGTCAGGCCTTTGGCGATGGTCATCATGTCCGGCTTGAGGCCGTAGAAATCACTACCGAACCACTTACCGGTGCGGCCAAAACCACAAATCACTTCATCAGCCACGAACAGGATGTCGTACTTGTCGAGGATCTCTTTGATCTTCGGCCAGTAAGTATCGGGTGGCACGATAACGCCACCCGCGCCCTGGATCGGCTCGGCAATAAGCGCACCGACGTTGTCCACGCCCAGTTCGAGAATCTTCTTCTCCAGTTGCTCGGCAGCCCAGATACCGAACTCATCAGGCGTCATGTCACCGCCTTCACCAAACCAGTACGGCTGCGGGATGTGCACGATGCCCGGGATCGGCAAGTCACCCTGCTCGTGCATGTAGGTCATCCCGCCCAGGCTTGCGCCCGCCACCGTCGAGCCGTGATAACCGTTTACCCGGCTGATGATGGTTTTCTTGTTCGGCTGGCCCTTGATCGCCCAGTAGTGGCGAACCATACGCAGCATGGTGTCGTTGCCTTCAGAGCCGGAACCGGTGAAGAACACATGATTCATGCCTTCAGGCGCAATCTCGGAGATGACTTTGGCCAACTCCAGTACCGGCGGGTGGGCCGTCATGAAGAACAGGTTGTAGTACGGCAGTTCGCGCATCTGTTTGGCGGCAGCGTCGGCCAGTTCTTCACGGCCATAGCCGATGGCGACACACCACAGGCCGGACATGCCATCGAGGATCTTGTTGCCTTCGCTGTCCCACAAATACACACCGCTTGAGCGGGTAATGATGCGTGGACCGACTTCCTTGAGTTGCTTGTAATCACTGAACGGGGCCAGGTGATGCTCACTACTCAAGGCCTGCCATTCGAGGGTTTGCGGGTTCTTGGAACTCATGTGGCACTCCATTGTGGTGCTTGAAACGCATAAATCATCCGGACTGAAATGCGGCTGTTATGTGGGAGCCGGGCTTGGTCTGGGCGGCATTCCGACGATGAGGCTTTACGCGATCAAGGACAAATCGCGTGAGCCCTATCGCGAGCAAGCTCGGCTCCCACAGGACTGCATTCACAACAGCACTGCAGCGCCGTTCATCAAACAGCAAACAGCAGGAACTCCCGCTCCCACGAACTGATCACGCGTTTAAAGTTTTCATGCTCTGCACGTTTGACCGCCACGTAACCCTTGATGAATTTCTCACCCAGGTACTTCTCGACGGTCTTGCTGTTTTCCATGCGCTCCAGGGCATCTTCAATGGTCAGTGGCAGACGCAGGTTGCGCCGCTCGTAACCACGGCCGACGACCGGAGCGCTCGGGTTGATGTGTTCAACCATGCCAATGAAGCCACACAACAGGCTCGCGGCAATCGCCAGATAAGGGTTGGCGTCAGCGCCGGGCAAGCGGTTCTCCACACGACGGTTCTGCGGACCGGCATCCGGGACGCGCAAGCCAACCGTACGGTTCTCTTCGCCCCACTCGACGTTTACCGGGGCCGAAGTGTCCGGCAAGAAGCGACGGAACGAGTTGACGTTAGGCGCGAACAGCGGCAACAGCTCGGGGATCAGCTTCTGCAAGCCGCCGATGTGCTGCAGGAACAACTCGCTCATGGTCCCGTCTTCGTTGGAGAAGATGTTCTTGCCGGTTTTGATATCGATGATGCTCTGGTGCAAATGCATGGCGCTGCCCGGTTCGCCCGTCATCGGCTTGGCCATGAAGGTCGCGGCAACATCGTGCTTGAGCGCGGCTTCACGCATGGTGCGCTTGAACACCAGAATCTGGTCAGCCAACGACAAGGCGTCACCGTGACGGAAGTTGATTTCCATCTGCGCCGTGCCGTCTTCGTGGATCAGGGTATCCAGGTCGAGGTTTTGCAGTTCGCACCAGTCATAGACGTCTTCGAACAGCGGATCAAACTCGTTGGCAGCTTCGATGGAGAACGATTGACGCCCGGTCTCAGGACGCCCGGAGCGCCCGACAGGCGGCTGCAACGGGTAGTCGGGGTCATCGCTGCGTTTGGTGAGGTAAAACTCCATCTCCGGCGCAACAATAGGCTGCCAGCCCTGATCGGCGTAAAGCTTGAGCACTTTCTTCAAGACGTTACGCGGCGATAGCTCAATAGGGTTGCCTTGCTTATCGTAGGTGTCGTGGATCACCTGCGCGGTAGGTTCGATGGCCCACGGCACGACATACACCGCGTTGGCATCCGGACGGCAGAACATATCGATGTCCGCCGGGTCCAGCAATTCGTAGTAAATGTCGTCTTCGACGTAGTCACCGGTCACTGTCTGCAGCAGTACGCTCTCCGGCAAGCGCATGCCCTTCTCGGCAATGAATTTGTTGGTGGGGGAAATCTTGCCGCGAGTGATCCCGGTCAAGTCGGCAATCATGCATTCGACTTCGGTGATCTTGTGTTCTTTCAACCAATCTGTGAGCTGGTCGAGGTTGGTACTCATAAATACCTCAGGTGGTCAGAGTCCTGATCGCGAATCAGGCGTTATTTGACGCATCGGCGTCGCGTTGTAGTGCTCGTTTTCGGCAGGCATCGCCAAACGCCTGGAAGATGACAAGGTAATCAGGGTTTGCAGTAACTTGCCACTCGGGATGCCACTGCACCCCCAGCGTAAAGCCCGGACTGTCCTGAACCGAGACAGCTTCGATCAAGCCATCAGGCGCGATGGCCTCCACGCGCAGGCCCGGCGCCAGACGCTCGATACCTTGCCCGTGGATAGAATTGACGCGAATTTCGCTCGCCAGCCCCAGTGCCTCCAGCACACCGCCCGGCTGGACGCGCATTGGGTGGCTTGGCGCGTACTGAATTTCAACAGGTTCGTTTTCGGGTTCACGATGATCCATGAAACCTTCTGTTTCATGTACACGCTGATGCAGGCTGCCGCCAAACGCTACATTCATCTCCTGAAAACCACGGCAAATGCCTAAAACCGGCACACCGGCTGCCACGGCAGCCCGAATTAGCGGTAAGGTGGTGGCGTCGCGTTCGGGATCATGAGCGGTACCCGGCGCACTGGCTGGGCCACTATAGTGGTAGGGTTCGACATTGGAAGGCGAACCGGTGAACAGCAGTCCATCGAGACTGGAAAGAATGTCGGCGGGGTCTAGCAAGGGGCCAAGTGAAGGCAGAATCAACGGCATGCCCTTGGCAGCCACTGCTACCGCACGGACATATTTGTCGCCAGAAACATGATAAGCATGAAGACCGATCTGCTTGGTGCAGGCGGTAACGCCGATCAAGGGCAGGCGTGACATGGGACCCCCGTATTGTTGTTGCTGGTCTGGGTTGCGATCGAGCTTAGCCTTGTTCGTTTTTTTACACAACAGCCCTGTAAAAATCGAACAGGCGACTTGAAAGCCCCGGAATCCGTAGCCTTCCGCTGTTAAATACTTGCCCTGAATTGCGGCAAAAACGGCCTTTTTGCGCCCTTTCAGGGCAACGGAAGGCTCTATTGACTTCATCATGGCTTTCGGATTGACTGAAACCCGTAATGCTCGATGATTGATATTTTTAACAACAAAGGTGTTGCATCATGTCGGTACCCCCGCGTGCCGTTCAGCTTAATGAAGCGAACGCGTTCCTTAAGGAACATCCTGAGGTTCTGTACGTTGACCTTCTGATTGCAGATATGAATGGTGTAGTGCGCGGCAAGCGCATTGAACGCACCAGCCTCCATAAGGTTTACGAGAAGGGCATTAACCTGCCTGCCTCTTTATTTGCCCTGGATATCAATGGCTCGACGGTAGAAAGTACCGGCCTGGGTCTGGACATCGGTGATGCTGACCGAATCTGCTATCCAATCCCTGACACCCTGTGCAATGAGCCTTGGCAGAAGCGTCCTACCGCGCAATTGCTGATGACCATGCACGAACTTGAAGGTGACCCGTTTTTCGCTGACCCGCGCGAAGTGTTGCGCCAGGTCGTGACTAAGTTCGACGAAATGGGCCTGACGATTTGCGCCGCTTTCGAGCTGGAGTTTTACCTGATCGATCAGGAAAACGTGAACGGCCGTCCGCAACCGCCCCGCTCCCCGATTTCCGGCAAACGCCCGCACTCGACACAGGTTTACCTGATCGACGACCTCGACGAATACGTCGACTGCCTCCAGGACATTCTGGAAGGTGCCAAAGAGCAAGGCATTCCTGCTGACGCCATCGTCAAGGAAAGCGCCCCCGCTCAGTTTGAAGTCAACCTGCATCACGTTGCCGACCCGATCAAGGCTTGCGACTACGCAGTTCTGCTCAAGCGCCTGATCAAGAACATCGCCTACGACCATGAGATGGACACCACCTTCATGGCCAAGCCTTACCCGGGCCAGGCAGGCAACGGTTTGCACGTACACATCTCGATCCTGGATCGCGATGGCAAGAATATCTTCACCAGCGAGGATCCCGAGCAGAACGCCGCGTTACGTCATGCCATCGGCGGTGTGCTCGAGACCCTACCCGCACAGATGGCGTTCCTTTGCCCGAACGTCAATTCGTATCGCCGGTTTGGTGCTCAGTTCTACGTACCCAACTCTCCGAGCTGGGGTCTGGATAATCGTACCGTTGCCGTGCGTGTGCCGACCGGTTCCGCCGACGCTGTGCGTATCGAACACCGCGTTGCGGGCGCTGATGCCAACCCTTACCTGTTGATGGCTTCGGTCCTGGCAGGCGTACATCACGGCCTGACCAACAAGATCGAGCCAAACGCACCAGTGTCGGGCAATTCTTACGAGCAGAACGAACAAAGCCTGCCCAACAACCTGCGCGATGCATTGCGTGAGTTGGACGACAGTGAGGTGATGGCCAAGTACATCGATCCTAAATACATCGATATCTTCGTTGCCTGTAAGGAAAGTGAGCTGGAAGAGTTCGAACATTCCATCTCCGACCTCGAGTACAACTGGTACCTGCATACCGTTTAAATGATGGTATGAAGCATAAAAAACGCCGCATAACCGAGAGGTTGTGCGGCGTTTTTTTGTGTGGAGCTTTCTGCGCCTGAACCGGCCTCTTCGCGAATGAATTCG
Organism: Pseudomonas maioricensis; assembly: GCF_022790535.1. Lineage (GTDB taxonomy): Bacteria > Pseudomonadota > Gammaproteobacteria > Pseudomonadales > Pseudomonadaceae > Aquipseudomonas > Aquipseudomonas maioricensis. Next base: position 319,096 of record NZ_LOHG01000001.1, on the reverse strand, counting down.
CTCCCACAGGTGTGCGATGTGATCCCTGTGGGAGCGAATTCATTCGCGAAAGCATTGGATCCATCACCGCTGTACAATCTCCGCAGCCCCGCTCACGAGAACGCCACATGACCCGCCCCGTCACCACCCGCAAACCCCGCGCAGCCAGTCAGGCCCGGATCGGCTCGATCCTTGATGCCGCACGCGAGCTGCTGGCGGCTGAAGGTGTCGCCAGTCTGTCGATCTATAGCGTGGCCGAGCGAGCACAGATTCCGCCGTCATCCGTTTACCACTTTTTTGCCAGTGTTCCTGCCCTGCTCGAAGCGCTGACGGCAGACATCCACGCAGCCTTTCGCGCCAGTCTGCAAGCGCCCATCGAACATGACTCGCTGGCAACCTGGCGTGATTTGTCACGGATAGTCGAGCAACGCATGCTGGATATCTACAACGCCGACGCGGCTGCGCGCCAACTGATTCTGGCCCAGCATGGACTGACTGAAATCACTCAGGCAGATCGTCAGCACGATATCGAACTGGGGCACTTGATGCTGGAGGTCTTCGACCGACACTTCTTGCTGCCAGCCTTACCAGACGATGTAGACGTGTTCGCTCTGGCCATGGAGCTGGGCGATCGGGTTTACGCGCGGTCCATGCAACTGCATGACGAAATCACCCCGCGCATGGCAGAGGAAGGCATGCGCGTGTTTGATGCCTATGTAGGGCTGTACCTGCCGTCTTATCTGCCTAAAAGACAACGCCCCCTGACGCACTAATCCTCAAGCCGGGCTGGGTAACTCTTCCTTAACCCGCGTCAGCGCCTGTACCAGCATTTGCTGCAGTGCCTGCAACACCGGCTCGTGCTTGCGCTGACTGTAACGCAACACGTTGACCACTTCAGGCAGTGGCATACGCTGCTCGAAAGAACGACTTACCTCGACGCGTCTGTCGACATTACTGGCTGTCACGACGCCTATGCCCAGGCCTGCAGAAATGGCCGACAGTACACCTTCTGTGGACGGACACTGCACCGCCACTTTGCAGCGAATACCGGCCGCCTGAAGCCGATCCTGCGCCAGATTGCCGTAGAAACAGCCAGGCCCGTAAGTGACAAGAGCAACTGGGGAGTCAACGGTATATTCCCAGCCAGCCGGGACGCACCAGTTCAGGCGCTCAGCCCATAACAAATGGTCCTCCGCACTCAGTCCGTGGGCGAAATCCTGATGCAAAGCCAGATCCAGCGTGCCATTGGCCAACGACTCACGCAGCGCCTGACTTTGCTCAACCACGACCCGAACGTCGACATTGCCATGCTGGCGCGAGAACTTCGCCAGTATCGGTGCCAGCTGGGTGAGAGATGCCTGCTCGGTTACCCCCAGCCGAACAGTGCCTTCAAGGGTCGAGGGCGCGAACAGAGCCAACGCTTCGTCATGCGAGTTGAGAATGCGCCGGGCATGAACCAGCAACTCGGCACCGTCGCTGGTGGCGACCAAGCGCTGACCTTCGCGGCGAATCAGAAGGCGGCCCAGTTGTTTCTCCAGGCGCTTGATCTTCCAACTGACTGCCGATTGCGTGAGGTTCAGGCTGTCAGCCGCACGGGTCACACTGCCCAGCTCGACAATGCTCAGCAGAGCCCGGAGGACGTCTATGGGGAGGCGTTGGTTCATGAGCTGTTCGTGGCTACCTGAGTGAGACGGAATTTTGTGGGAGCAGAGCTTGCTCGCGATGCAGGCGATGCGGTGTGGCATCTAAACCGGGGTGTCCTCATCGCGGGCAAGCCCGGCTCCCACAGAGAATGCAGGACATCAGCATGACAAAAATCGAATTCCAGCAGCATAAGTTGTCATTGGCGTCATGAAAACCCCTTCGATACGCTGAAGGTGTCATCAACGTTTCGGAGACAACACCCATGGACAATCCACTGCTCAATCAACAGGTGATCATTAACGGGCGACGCATTGCCACTGGCCGCCACGGCGAAGGGCTGCCCGTTGTGCTGCTGCACGGCACACCTGCGCACTCAATCATCTGGCGCAACGTCGTACCCGTGCTGGTAGCCGCCGGACTTAAAGTGCATCTGTTCGATTTGCTGGGCTTTGGCGCCTCGGAATTCCCGCAGAATCAAGACACCTCCGTAGCAGCGCAGCGCCTATTGCTGGAAAGCCTGCTGGACCATTGGGGCCTGGAGCGCACACACATGATTGCTCATGACATTGGTGGAGGCGTTGCGCTGCGGTTGGCGATAGAAGCACCTGAACGTTTCTTGTCCCTGACCATTGCCGACATCGTCAGCTATGACTCTTGGCCATCTGCAAGCTGGCAGCACATCCGCACGCACTATGCAGAACATGCCGTAATGGACGCAGACGAACATCGGCAACTCATGATCCGCCAACTGCGTATGGCTGTTTTCAATAAAAGCATCATGGAAGGCGACATACTCGAAGCTTACCTGGCGCCGATTACCGGTCTCATCGGCCAGCAAGGCTTTTACAAGAATCAGGTCGCGCATTACGACTCGCGCTACACCGAAGACTTTGCACAACGCCTGCCCGAGCTGAGCATTCCGGTGCAGATTCTTTGGGGTGCCGAAGATGAATGGCAACCATCAAGTTACGCCCACCGACTGCACGGCGACATTCCCGGCTCGTCGTTACACCTCATCGACAATGCGGGTCATTTCCTGATGGAAGATCAACCATTGATGTTCGCGGAGAAGGCCAGTGCGTTTATCCACAAGCACAATCTCCTGTAGCAGCTCGTGGACTATCATCAATAACCATCTGAGTTTTAGACGACTTCTGTAGGAGTGAGCTTGCTCGCGATAGCGTCAGGTCAGATGACACCTTCTTAACAGATCTAACGCTATCGCGAGCAAGCTCACTCCTACAGACTCCTTTTTAGCAGGGCGACAGCGCTGTCTGTATGACGGGAGAGCTCCTACAGCCATGCCCTCCAACGCAAAACCCCGGAGGGCCTTCACCTTCCGGGGTTATTTTTTGCCCATCAGTTACAGCTTGGCGATGGAAACCTCGGTGGACTTCACAAACGCGATCACTTCACTGCCCACCACCAGTTCCAGTTCTTTTACCGAGCGGGTGGTGATCACGGAAGTCACGATGCCCGACGCAGTCTGGACGTCGATTTCCGACAATACGTCGCCTTCGACGATTTCCTTGATGGTGCCTTTGAATTGGTTACGAACGTTGATGGCTTTAATAGTCATGATGATCTTCCTGTATGGGGACGGATGTCTAACGGTCGGTTAATTGGCCCAACGCAATTGCGTGGGCAGCGGTGAAACGGGATCAGGTTCAGGGGGCGAGCCGGGCAGCGACAGCACTCGTTCGAGCACTTGCGCTTCCAGGTTGGCCAGACGATGCGAGCCTCTGGCGCGAGGGCGCGGCAGGTCGACCAGCAAGTCCAGGCCGATACGCCCTTCCTCGATAAGAATCACGCGATCAGCAATCGCGACGGCTTCACTGACGTCATGGGTCACCAACAAGACGGTGAAGCCATGTTTACGCCAGAGGTTTTCAATCAGTTGCTGCATCTCGATACGGGTCAAGGCATCCAGCGCACCCAGTGGCTCATCGAGTAATAACAGGCGCGGCTGATGGATCAGTGCACGAGCCAGCGCCACGCGCTGTTTTTGCCCACCGGATAACGCTGCGGGCCACTCCTCGGCACGTTCGGCCAGGCCGACGGCTTCGAGGGCCTCCAGCGCTTTGCCGCGCCAGTCGCCACTGAGACCAAGACCGACGTTGTCGATGATCTTTTTCCAGGGCAACAGACGTGCTTCCTGAAACATGAGTCGCGTGTCTTCACGGGCGTCAGCCAATGCACCTGAACCGGCCAACAATTGCCCGGCAGTAGGTTTGTCGAGCCCGGCCAGCAGACGCAACAAGGTACTTTTGCCACAACCGCTGCGCCCGACCACGGCGACAAATTGCCCGGCCGGAATGTGCAGGTCGATGTTCTTCAACACCTCACGGCTGCCGAACGCTTTCTTCAGTTGTTGCACCGCCAGAGGAATACCACGCAGCAGATGCGCAGGCTGTTGCTGTTTCAAGCTGCTCATGCGGCACCGCCTTTAGTCACTTGATAGGCCGGGTGCCAACGCAGGCAAACCCGCTCCAGACCACGCGCGGCCAGGTCGGCCAGCTTGCCCAGGATGGCGTACAGCACGATGGCCAGCACCACGACGTCGGTTTGCAGGAACTCCCGGGCATTCATTGCCAGATAACCGATACCGGAGCTGGCAGAAATGGTTTCCGCGACGATCAACGTCAGCCACATGAAGCCCAACGCGAAACGCACACCTACAAGAATCGAAGGCATCGCACCCGGCAGGATCACATGCCAGAACAATGCGAAGCCGGACAGGCCGTAGCTGCGGGACATCTCGACCAACGCAGGATCAATGTTGCGAATCCCGTGGTAAGTGTTCAGGTAAATCGGGAACAGGGTGCCCAGCGCGACCAGAAAGATCTTGGCGGTTTCATCGATCCCGAACCACAGAATCACCAGCGGGATCAGCGCCAGATGAGGAATGTTGCGGATCATCTGTACCGAGCTGTCCAGCAAGCGTTCGCCCCATTTCGACAGGCCGGTGATAAAACCCAGAGCCAGGCCGATGCCGCCACCGATAGCGAAGCCCAGACCGGCACGCCAGCCACTGATCGCCAGATGGGTCCAGATTTCTCCACTGGAAACCAGATTGACACCCGCTTCAATGACCGCGCTCGGCGCAGGCAGAATGCGGGTGGACAGCCAGCCAGCGCTGACCGACAGCTGCCAGATAGCCAGCAGCAGAATCGGCAGAGCCCAAGGCGCGAGGCGCTGGATTGTTCGTTGCGAAGCACTAGTGCTCATGGAGTTGTCTCCTCAGGGTCCGGCTGATTACGGCGCTTTCGCGACAGCGGCGGGCGGCGTCCAGACCACATCCGCGATGTTCAGCGGCTTTGGAATCAACTTGAGCTGATAAAACGTATCAGCGATTTTTTGCTGCGAGGCCACAACTTGCGGGGTCAGGAACAACGCTCCGTAGCCCTGACGTTTAACCGAAGTCAGCGTGATATCCGCAGGCAAGCCGAGCAACGGTGCGACCTGCTTGGTCACCTCTTCCGGGTGAGCCTTGGACCACTCACCGACCGAGCGAACTTCTTCAATCAGCGCCTGAATCACTTTCGGATTCTTCTGCGCGTAAGGCTTGGTCGCCAGATAGAACTGGTGGTTATCCACAATCCCGGTGCCATCGCGCAGGGTTTTCGCTTGCAGTTGCTGCTCGGCAGCTGACTGGTAAGGGTCCCAGATAACCCAGGCATCAACGCTGCCACGCTCGAATGCCGCGCGGGCATCGGCTGGCGGCAGGAACACAGTCTGGATATCGGTGTATTTCAGACCAGCATCTTCAAGGGCTTTTACCAACAGGTAATGCACGTTGGAGCCTTTGTTGAGGACGACTTTCTTGCCTTTGAGCTCTTTGACGGAAGTGATCGGTGAATCCTTGGGCACCAGAATCGCTTCACTGGTCGGCGCAGGCGGCTCGTAGGCGACGTACACCAGATCAGCACCAGCGGCCTGAGCAAACACCGGCGGCGTTTCGCCCGTCACACCGAAATCAATGGAGCCGACGTTCAGACCTTCAAGCAACTGCGGACCACCAGGGAACTCGGTCCATTGCACTTGCACGCCCTGCTCGGCGAGGCGCTTTTCAAGGGAGCCTTTGGCTTTGAGCAGCACCAGCGTGCCGTACTTTTGATAACCGATACGCAAGGTCTCGGCCTGAGCCTGGGTAACAGCGCCGAAGGCGACCGCTGCGGCAAACAGAGCGACCAAACCTTGACGCAAAATAGCTGTGCGCATGGCGCGCTCCTTTGCTAATTCAGTGGCACCTGCTGGACCGTTGGCGGACGAGTAAGGTGTGAGGGTTGTGTTGAATTGCAGTGACCATATCAGTGATTTTTTATATCTATAAATCTTATTTTTTCATTTGTTTATTCTTTAAATGCATATAAAGGGATTGCATGAATTTTGTGGGAGCAGAGCTTGCTCGCGATAGGACTGGACGCGATTGACCTGATATCTGTGGCGCCCTTATCGCGAGCAAGCTCTGCTCCCACAAGGGAACCCAGTGTTATTCGAGACATATAAAAAAGGGCCGACGAATCGGCCCAAGCTAACCCCATCTGTCGTGGAAGGGTGATTCAGCGATTAGGCTGCGGCGTCAGACGCAGGTATGGTTTGACGGCTCTGTAGCCTTTAGGAAAGCGTTGCTTGATCTCGTCTTCATCCTTGAGCGAAGGCACGATCACTACTTCATCACCGTCCACCCAGTTAGCGGGGGTTGCGACTTTGTAGTTGTCGGTCAGCTGCAAGGAATCGATGACCCGCAAAATCTCGTTGAAGTTGCGTCCGGTACTGGCAGGATAAGTGATAGTCAGCCGGACCTTCTTGTTCGTATCGATCACGAACAGCGAACGCACGGTCAGGGTTTCACTGGCGTTCGGGTGGATCAGGTCGTACAGCTCGGACACTTTGCGGTCAGCGTCGGCCAGGATCGGGAAGTTGACGGTGGTGTTCTGGGTTTCGTTGATGTCGCCGATCCACTTGATGTGGGAATCAACCGGGTCCACTGACAGCGCAATGGCTTTTACACCGCGCTTGGCGAACTCGTCTTTGAGCTTGGCGGTGAATCCCAGTTCGGTGGTGCACACCGGGGTGAAGTCAGCAGGGTGGGAAAACAACACGCCCCAGCTATTACCTAGCCATTCGTGAAACTGAATACGACCTTCGCTGGAGTCCTGTTCAAAATCAGGGGCGATATCGCCAAGTCGCAAGCTCATGGATGTAGCTCCTTGTTGTGATGTTTGCTAATTCATTGAAGCCACTTTGCGCTCCTTTGTTAGAAATTAAAAAGAATAGATAACGCTTTGAATATAGCTTTTGGAGATATGAAATCTTAGGCAAAAAGAACCCCGCCGAAGCGGGGTTCCTTTTCAACTGACCGGGCTTATTTGAAAGCGTAGGTGTAGTTGAAGATCACACGGGTTTGATCGAGGTTAGTCGAGTTATTCAGCGCAGCATCGCCACGGTACGAACCGTGACGTACGGTAGTGCCGAAACCTTTCAACGGACCGCTCTGAACCACGTAGTCAACACGGATGTCGCGTTCCCACTCCGAGAACTCGCGATCGCGGGTAGCCAGCGTGTTGCCGCGAATGTCTTCAGCGTGAATGTAAGCGATCGCAGTCTTCAGACCAGGAATACCAACACGAGCGAAGTCATAAGAGTACTGACCGAAGGTAGAGTTTTCACCGGCACGGGTGAAGTTGTTGATCATCGCGTCAGTGAACAGGTAAACGCTGGAACCGCCGTTACCTTCTGGACGGGCTGTGCCGCCGTTACGAGTAACACTGCCTTGGTTCAGGAAAACCATACCGCCATCGTCGCTCACCTGTTGGTGACCAACCATGATTGCGTGGCCGCCCAGCGAGTAGGTGAACATTGCAGACCAGGTCTGGTTATCAACTTCGCCAGTGTTCTTGGCATAACCGTTGTTGTTGTTGAAACGGTAGCCTACGTCGCCATTTTTGCCGTCGGAGCTGCTATCGAAGTAACGCAGGTCAGTTTTGAACGACTGATCTTCAGAGATCGGGAATACGTGTACCAGACCCAGGAAGTGCTGTTTGTAGAAGTCTTGCAGGTTGGCGTAGTAGTACTGAAGGGTCAGGTCTTTGGTAACTTTCCAGTCACCACCAGCGAAACGGAACTGGTTGCTGGCTTCAGTTGCGCCACCAACGGACAGGTCAGTCCAGTTGCTCGATGCGCGACCGATAGACTGAGTCAGTTGACCGCCAGTCAGTGTGAGGTTGTTGATTTCTTTAGAAGTCACAACACCGCCCTGGTAGGCGGCAGGCAGCAAACGACCGTCGTTGGAAACGAGGATTGGCAGGTTAGGTGCCAAAGCGTTACCCAAACGCAGTTCTGTTTTGGAGAAGCGAGCCTTGGCGTTGCCGCCCAGACGAGACCAATTATCTACAGCAGAACCATCGCTTTCGGTAGGAGTGATACCACCAGCTGCTGCGTGGTGACCCTTACCGCCATCAAGGTGAACACCAACCAGGGCTTGTACGTCCAGACCGAAACCAACAGTGCCCTCGGTGAAACCCGACAGGTAGTCAAACTTCAGACCGGTTGCAGTTTCTTTGTTACGGGTACGGTTGGTTGCAGAGTCAGTGCCTTCGCGTGCGTCACCGTCAAAATAAAGGGTACGCGAGCTAAGAGTCGCTTTGCTGTCTTCCAGAAAACCTGCTGCACTAGCCTGCTGAGCCAAAACGCCGAAGGCTACAGCCAGGGCCAGAGTGGACTTCTTCATGAATCGCTCCTCGTGAATCTTAATTTTTTATAATTTCTGGTGCCGAGGCCCGTGGGGCGCTCTGACCCAAAAATTTACGGTTAGCGCCAAACCCGACCGAAGCCAATGGTTAACCGACGCCTCAAGACCAATGACCCACCGATGAATCGGTGGTCGCAGGGTAGTGAACAATCAACAAATCGAAAAAGAATTATTACTAAGCTTTTAAGACCTGTCGGTTATATGTCCAGCACCTTGTCGGATCCTTCCGTCCTTGAGTGTATCGAGCTGTTTCACTAATTCCTAAATAATATTTCACTGCCATTCGTCAGATCATTCTGACTGGTACCTCGGACAGCACAAAGCAGGCCACCTGCTCCCGGGAATCAGCACAACTGAAGACTCTCAATGAACACTCAAGCCCCCGAAATCATTGAGGCGCACAGGGTATAGTGGCAATTGTTACAGTTGTCATCACTTACCTCTATGCGCCTGAAATTTATCTCGAAAAAACTTTGAAACGGTCGTTTCAAGACCTTCTGTCGGACGATTTCTGGGCTGATTCCAAGAGCACACTTGGGAAGGAGGCGAACAAAACTCGAAAAACGTTGTCGCCACGAACCATCAGGAAAAGTCGTTAAACCGTGCATCATCAGAATTTTTTGCACCATAACGACGCGCGATTAACACGCAGCAAATCGTCCTGCGGGAAATCTCAGGGGGGCTGAATGGGCGCTGAACGTGATGGCGATAAATTTATGAAACAGCCAGAAAGCCCGCAGATTGGGGCTTTCGAGGTGGGGAACACAACGAGAAGACTTTTTAAAACAAGAAATTTCAAAAACTGGCACGCCGTCTGCAATAGGTTACGTATCACCAGTTTTGGGGACCTTGGTACAGGCAGGCCGGGGATTCCCCTCTTTTATTCCTCTCGGAGACTGACCTCCAGTCTCCAGCGCCCGTCCAGCTTCTCACCGTGCAAGTCACCGTGAAGCGGGCGGGCCGCTAGCAGAGTCAGCAGCAAATCCCTCTTGTCTCGCTCCAGCCTCCAGCGCACATCCTTCCCGTTGATCTTCAGTTGCCCACGCCATGGCTGACCCTTTGCCGTAAACCTCAGGGCAAATGTGCCATCCACGTGCTCAGGCAAAACCTTCGGATCACGGTTGAACCACAAAGCGAGGCCGGTAGGCCGCTCTTCGATTTGTAAAAGTTCGAGCGGAGCAGGCTCGGTCAGGCGGCCGATCATCAAGCCGATCATAAGCCCGACAATTGCCAGCGAACCCAAAACCTTTGGCCATAGCTTCGGCCGCGGATCCTCTTCAAGGGTAGAATGCTCGCCATTCTTCAGCTCGGAGCCGTGCATGTTTCACGTCATCCTTTTTCAACCAGAAATTCCGCCGAATACCGGCAATGTCATCAGGCTATGCGCCAATACGGGCAGCACCCTGCATTTGATCGAGCCTTTGGGCTTCGAACTGGACGACAAACGCCTGCGCCGTGCCGGGCTCGATTATCACGAGTTCGCCACGTTGCAGACCCATCCCGACCTTGCCAGTTGCCTGGAAAGTATCGGCCATCCGCGGTTGTTTGCTTTTACCACAAAAGGCTCACGCCCCTTCCACGATGCCAGCTTTCAGGAGGGCGATGCCTTCCTGTTCGGCCCTGAGAGCCGTGGTCTTCCTGCTGAAGTCCTGGACGCCCTGCCCTCCGATCAACGCCTGCGCCTGCCGATGCGCGAGGGTTGCCGCAGCCTGAACCTGTCCAACACCGTTGCCGTGGCAGTGTATGAAGGATGGCGGCAGTTGGGGTTTGCCTGACGACGCATAGCTTTTGTAGGAGCTGCCGAAGGCTGCGAAGCGTTTATCCTGGCATGCCGCAATCGCAGCCTTCGGCAGCTCCACAGATCACTGGCTTACAACGCTGTGCAAGGACACAAAGCGCCCCATTGAAACCTAGTCACCCAACACCCACAAAAAAGCGCCTCAAAAGGCGCTTTTTTAGTCCAGCTAAACCACTTACTGAACAGTAGGTGTTTCGCCAGCAGCCTGCATGCGTTGCAGTTCTTGCGCGTACAGGGCGTCGAAGTTCACCGGGGACAGCATCAGCGCCGGGAACGAACCACGGACTACCAGGCTGTCGATGGTTTCGCGAGCATACGGGAACAAAATGTTCGGGCAGAAAGCACCCAGCGTATGGCTCATCGAACCCTGGTCCAGGCCTTTGATCAGGAAGATACCGGCCTGCTGGACTTCAACGATGAAAGCAACTTCGTCACCGTTGTTAACGGTAACCGACAAGGTCAGAACCACTTCGTAGAAATCACCTTCCAGCGGCTTCTGACGAGTGTTCAGGTCGAGGCTGACAGTCGGCGTCCATTCCTGACGGAAGATCGCAGGGCTTTTTGGCGCTTCGAACGACAGGTCACGAACGTAAATACGCTGCAGCGAAAATTGCGGTGCGTCTTCTTCGTTGGTAGCGGTGCCGTTGGTCGGTTGATCGGTCATCTCGGGTCCTTTTAACGTTTAAGTTCTGGAAGGGGGTTGGAGTCTGGCTTAGAGCAGCTCATCGAGCTTGCCGGAGCGCTCCAGGGCGAAAAGGTCATCGCAGCCGCCCACATGGGTCGAGCCGATCCATATCTGCGGAACAGAGGTGCGACCGGACTTTTTCACCATTTCGGCGCGAACTTGCGGCTTGCCATCGACTCTGATCTCTTCGAAAGACACATGCTTGTTCTGCAACAATTGCTTGGCGCGAGTGCAGTAAGGGCAATAATCGCTGGAATAGACGATGACTTCAGCCATTTCACTTCACCAATGGCAGATTGTCTGCACGCCAGGTGGATACGCCGCCGGACAGCTTGGCAGCCGTGAAGCCGGATTTAAGCAGCTCACGTGCGACCGAACCAGCCTGCTGGCCCATGGCGTCGACGATGATCAGGGTTTTGGCCTTGTGCTTTTCCAGCTCGCTGGTGCGGGTCAGGACTTTGTCATTCGGGAAGTTCAGGGCACCCACGATGTGGCCTGCCGCGTAATCCTTGGTGGAGCGAATGTCGATGACCACGGCCTGATCCTTGTTGACCAGCGCAGTCAGTTCGCCCGTGCTCAGGCTGCGACCGCCCTTGCTCAATTCGTAGGCGATCAGCATCCCCAGCAGGATGATGAAAGCGCCAGTGATCAAATAGTGGTTGGTAGCAAAAGCAAGCAGGTGCTGAAGCATCAGTAGGTTCCAGGGCGTTAAAATGTCGGCCAGTATACACAGCAGCCAAGGTCGGCCAAAGTCCGTCAGACAATGAGGTCAATCAAGTTCAGACGACATCGCGCCAGAACCGATAACTCCGGCATCGCGGCTCGCAATTGAAGATCAACAGCCCCTAAAATGCCGGTCTGTTTTCCAACTTACTTTTTTAGCCACGAGTGGGTTCTATGACTACCACGCCAAAACCTTTGGTCCTGATCATTCTGGACGGCTTCGGACACAGCGAGAGCCATGAGGGCAACGCCATCCTGGCAGCCAAAATGCCGGTCATGGACCGCCTGTACAAGTCTATGCCCAACGGCCTGATATCGGGTTCCGGGATGGACGTCGGCCTGCCGGACGGTCAAATGGGCAACTCCGAAGTCGGCCACATGAACCTGGGCGCCGGACGCGTGGTTTATCAGGATTTCACCCGGGTCACCAAAGCCATTCGTGATGGCGAGTTCTTTGAGAACCCGACTATTTGCAGCGCGGTGGATAAAGCCGTCGGCGCAGGCAAGGCCGTGCATATCCTTGGCCTGCTGTCGGACGGTGGCGTTCATAGCCATCAGGACCATCTGGTTGCCATGGCAGAACTGGCCGCCCAGCGCGGCGCAGAAAAAATCTACTTGCACGCCTTCCTCGACGGTCGCGACACACCACCACGTAGCGCCCAGAAGTCACTCGAACTGCTGGACTCCACCTTTACCCGTCTGGGCAAAGGTCGCATTGCCAGCATCATAGGCCGTTACTTCGCCATGGACCGCGACAACCGTTGGGACCGTGTAGCAGCGGCCTATAACCTGATTGTCGACAGCACCTCGGAATTCAACGCCGCCAGCAGCGTGGCGGGCCTGGAAGCAGCTTACGAACGCGGCGAAAACGATGAGTTCGTTAAAGCCACCAGCATTGGTGACAAGGTCACCGTTGAAGACGGCGACGCAGTGGTGTTCATGAACTTCCGCGCCGACCGTGCCCGGGAAATCACCCGTGTATTCGTCGAAGACGACTTCAAGGACTTCGAGCGCTCCCGTCAGCCGAAGGTCAACTATGTGATGTTGACCCAATACGCAGCCAGCATTCCTGCACCTTCGGCGTTTGCCGCAGGCAGCCTGAAGAACGTGCTGGGTGAATATCTCGCCGCCAACGGCAAGACGCAGCTGCGCATCGCTGAAACCGAGAAATACGCTCACGTGACATTCTTCTTCTCGGGCGGCCGCGAAGAAGAGTTTCCGGGCGAAGAGCGCATCCTGATTCCCTCGCCGAAAGTTGCGACCTATGACCTGCAGCCAGAAATGAGCGCGCCGGAAGTCACCGATAAAATCGTCGATGCCATCGAGCATCAACGTTATGACGTCATCGTCGTCAACTACGCCAACGGCGACATGGTTGGCCATAGCGGCATCATGGAAGCGGCCATTAAAGCCGTCGAATGCCTGGACGTGTGTGTCGGCCGTATCACTGCCGCGCTGGAAAAGGTCGGCGGCGAAGCCTTGCTGACTGCTGACCATGGCAACGTCGAGCAAATGACCGACGACCACACAGGTCAGGCACACACCGCGCACACTTCCGAGCCGGTGCCTTTCGTTTATATAGGCAAGCGTAATCTGAAAGTCCGCGAAGGCGGGGTTCTGGCTGATGTAGCGCCCACCATGCTGAAACTCATGGGTCTGGAAAAGCCGGAAGAGATGACCGGCCACTCGATCCTGATTGACGCGTAAAAGGCTCCATACCGGCATGTCGCTTAGCCACATGCCGGTTTTTTCTATGAATGGCCTCAAGCGAGGCGTTTTTTTTGCAGCGTGTGCCGGGCATACTAAGCCTGACACTTTTTTTCACAATTCCTCGGTATCGCCCACCCTCATGCTTCGCGCCTTGATCACCCTTGCTTTGATCTGCCTGCTCAATCCGGCGTTTGCCGACGATCAGCGGGCGCTCACCCAGAAACAGATTGACGCTGCGCGTCAGGATGTCGCCGAGCTGCAAAAAGCCCTGGGCGATTTACAGAAAGAGAAAGCCGGAGTCCAAAAGGACCTGCGCGGTACCGAAACCGACATGGGTAAGCTGGAGAAGCAGGTCGAGGTCCTGCAAAAGGAACTAAAAAAGACCGAAGCCGAGCTCAATCGGCTCAACCAGGAAAAAAGCAAACTCCAGAGCGCACGCGTTGAACAGCAACGCCTGATCGCCATTCAGGCCCGCGCTGCTTATCAAAGCGGCCGGCAGGAATACCTGAAGCTGCTGCTCAATCAACAGCATCCTGAAAAATTCGCCCGGACGCTGACCTACTACGATTACATGAGCCAGGCTCGCCTGACTCAGTTGCGCACCTTCAACGAAACACTGCGCCAGTTGGCAGGCGTCGAAAAAGATATCGACCTGCAACAGGCACAACTGCTGGTGCAGAAGAGCACGCTGGAAACTCAGCACGAAGAGCTGGACAAGGTTCGCCAGGAGCGCCAGCAGGCGCTTGCCAAGCTCAATCAGGACTACAAGTCACGGGATCAAAAGCTCCAGGCGCGACAACAGGAACAGGCTGAACTTGGCAAAGTCCTGAAAACCATTGAAGAAACGTTGGCGCGGCAGGCCCGTGAAGCCGAAGAAGCCCGACAGAAAGCATTGGTTGCGGAGCGCGAGGCTGAAGAAAAACGTCAGCGTGAAGCTCAGGCACAAGCCAGCAGCGGTAGTAAAAACAGCAGCAGAACCGACAGCGATGACGCACCACGACGCCCTGCAAAAGCACCCGGTGCCATGGTTTCCAGCGCTGGCGCTTCATACGGCGGCGCATTCTCTGCGGCCAAAGGCAAACTTCCATGGCCAGTTGATGGTCGATTACTGGCACGCTACGGTGAAGCTCGTGGTGATGACGCTCGCTCCACGTGGGACGGCGTCATGATCAGCGCATCGGCTGGTAGTCAGGTACATGCTGTACACGGCGGTCGGGTGGTCTTCGCAGACTGGTTGCGCGGCGCCGGGCTTCTGGTCATTCTCGACCATGGCAACGGTTACTTGAGTCTGTATGGGCACAACCAGACTTTGCTCAAGGCAGCCGGGGACATTGTTAAAGCCGGTGAAGCTATCTCCACTGTAGGCAACAGTGGTGGACAGGACACACCGGCGTTGTATTTCGCTATTCGTCAGCAGGGTCGCCCTAGTGATCCGGCCCAATGGTGCCGCACTCAAGGATAAGTCGGTTCCACCTTCAGGAGTTCGTTAGACATGCCGTATCTGTCCCGCCTCACCTCGCTGGCCCTCGCTATTGCCGTCGTCATCGGCGCTCCACTGGCGCAGGCTGCGGAAGTCAAAGCAGCGCCAGCCGCTATTCCGCCTGCGGCGACTACCGCCAAGGCGCCGCTGCCGCTCGATGAGCTGCGCACTTTTGCCGAGGTCATGGATCGGGTCAAAGCCGCTTATGTCGAGCCGGTTGACGACAAGACCCTGCTGGAAAACGCCATCAAAGGCATGCTCAGCAACCTCGATCCGCACTCGGCTTACCTGGGCCCTGAAGACTTTCAGGAGCTGCAGGAAAGCACCAGTGGTGAGTTTGGCGGGCTGGGCATCGAAGTCGGTGTTGAAGACGGCTTCGTAAAAGTCGTCTCCCCGATTGACGACACGCCAGCCTCCAAGGCTGGCATCGAAGCGGGTGACTTGATCGTCAAGATCAACGGCGCACCGACGCAGGGTCAGACCATGCAGGAAGCGGTCGACAAGATGCGCGGCAAGATCGGCGAGAAGATTACCCTGACGCTGGTCCGCGACGGTGGTAACCCGTTCGACGTGACGCTGGCGCGCGCGACCATTCAGGTCAAGAGCGTCAAAGCGCAGATGCTGGAAAATGGCTACGGCTATATCCGCATTACCCAGTTCCAGGTGAAGACCGGTGATGAAGTCGGCAAGGCTCTGGCTAAATTCCGCAAAGACAACGGCAAGAAAATGAGCGGGTTGATTCTCGATCTGCGTAATAACCCTGGCGGCGTCCTGCAATCGGCTGTTGAAGTGGCTGACCACTTCCTCACCAAGGGCCTGATCGTTTACACCAAGGGCCGTATTGCCAACTCCGAGCTGCGCTTCTCGGCTGACCCGGCGGATGCCAGCGAAGGCGTACCTTTGGTCGTACTGATCAACGGCGGCAGTGCCTCGGCGTCGGAAATCGTCGCGGGCGCCTTGCAAGACCAGAAGCGCGGCATCCTCATGGGTACTGACAGCTTCGGTAAAGGCTCGGTGCAAACCGTATTGCCGCTGAACAACGACCGCGCCTTGAAGATCACCACGGCGCTGTATTACACGCCTAACGGTCGTTCGATTCAGGCGCAGGGCATCAACCCTGACATCGTGGTACGTCGCGCTAAAGTCACCAACGAAGCTGACGGCGAAGCCTACAAAGAAGCCGATCTGCTCGGTCACCTGGGCAACGGCAACGGCGGTGCGGACAAGCCGACGGTCAAAGGCGGCGCAGCCAAGGCCCGTCCGCAGGATGATGACTTCCAGCTTAGCCAGGCTCTGAGCCTGCTCAAGGGCCTGAGTATCACGCGCGGCAACTAAGGCCATGCGTGTATTCCTGTCGGGTTGGCTGCTGGCCACCCTATGCGTCCTGACTGGCGTTGCTTACGCAGCGCCAGCCGCGCAGGTCGGCAAACCTCATACGGCGTTTCTGACATTGATCATCGATGACCTGGGCCAGAATCCGGCCCGGGATCAGCGCGTACTTGCCCTGCCCGGTCCTGTCACGCTGGCGATCATGCCGGATACCCCTCACGCCACCGAGTTCGCCCGTCAGGGCCATCGTGCTGGCAAGATCGTCATACTGCACATGCCTATGGACCCTGCCACTGGCCCGTATGCCTGGCATCCAGAGCTCCCCCTTGCCGAACTGGAAAGCAGGCTAAACGCCGCTCTCCTGAAAGTCCCGTACGCCGCTGGGATCAATAACCACATGGGCAGCCGCATGACCGCCGAGCCTGTAGCCATGGGGTGGTTGATGGCCGAACTGCAGCGCCGTCATCTTTTGTTCGTCGACAGCCGCACGAGCGCGAAAACCGTTGCCGCCGCCGAGGCGCAAAAGATCGGGTTGGCCAGCGTATCCCGCGATGTCTTTCTCGATGATGAGCGCACGCCGCAAGCCATCACCCGGCAACTGAATATTGCCATTGAGCTCGCCCGCAAACAGGGCTCGGCGGTGATGATTGGTCATCCTTATCCGGTGACGCTCGACGTGCTTGAGCGCGAGCTTCCACGCCTGAAAGCCCAAGGCATCGAATGGATCGACCTGCGACAGATGATCAGCGTGCGGGGTAATCAGGCGATGGCCGGCCACGGCAAGAACGGGATTTATCGCTAACGACCGGCATCAACGGTAGGATGCGAACTTGTTCGCGAGGCGATGTTTCAGGCAGAACCTCATCGCGGCCTTGCGGTGGCGGGACTGAAAACCGTGCCATCGTTCATCGCGAGCAAGCTCGG
>NZ_LOHG01000001.1:96912-302045 GCF_022790535.1 Pseudomonas maioricensis | reverse complement strand
CTCCTACAATTGACCGCGCTCCCGCATTCAAAATGCGGTATTACCGGTACCGGGACAGGATCTTATCCACAGCGCCTTCCGCACGTAGTTGGTCGAGCGACGTCTGCAGCTTGTTCACCACCTCATCCGGTGTGGCCTTGTTCAAAGCCAGATACAGATCAGCGTGATGGAAACGCAACACGGTTTTGAGACCGGTCACGCCTTCAATTCTGGCCAGATAAGGTCCGGTGGGATCGCCCGCCGCCCACAGGTCGATCTGCCCGTTGACCAGTTTTTTTGCGTTGTCCTGATCGCGCAGTAGCAGGATCGGGTTCAGCCCTTGGGCCAGCAACCGTTCACCGATGGCGTCACCTTTGTAGGCACCGATACGGTAAGCCTTGGCCTGCTCCAGGCTGGTCAGCTTGATTGGACTGTCGGCCTTGGCCAGCATGATCCAGTCATAGGAACCTACTGGCCCAACCCATTTGAAGAGGTTTTCCCGCTCGGGCAAACGCGCGGTGGAAAACACTGCGTAGCCAGGCTTTTCCAGAGCAAGCTTGTAGATCCGCTCCCAGGGAAAGCGCAATGTCATGCTGTAACCAATCCCGGCGCGCTTGAAGGTCTCACGCACCACTTCGGCGGCGATGCCTTCAATGTTACTTTCCTGAGCGAAATTCTTGCCGTCGATTGCCATGTTGTAGGGCGGCAGATTTTCGGTCATCAGCACAATGGAGTTGCGTCCCGGCGCCTCGATGGCATCGTCGGCCATTGCAGCCTCGGTGGCACTAATGAGCAAAGCGCTAAAGGCCGTAATGGCAATAAAACGAGATTTGAACATTGGCGCTCTCCATACGCTGACGGCAGACAGAGTGCAGCGCTCAAAAGCGCTTGTCCAGCAGACATGGCGCATTGCCAACAGCCCGCCAATTAAAGCTTGAAGAAACTTGAACCGTAGGAGCTGTCGAGCCCGCGAGGCTGCGATAGCGCTACATCAGGTACACCGCCATCGCAGCCTCGCGGGGCTCGACAGCTCCTACAGAGTAAGGACGCGAATCTTAACGAACCACAATCCCGCGCGCAGCCATGTAGGCCTTCGCCTCCGGTACGGTGTATTCGCCGAAGTGGAAAATACTCGCCGCCAATACCGCGCTGGCGTGACCTTCGATTACGCCGTCAGCCAGATGCTGAAGGTTGCCGACGCCGCCTGATGCAATCACCGGAATCCCCAGCGCGTCACTGATTGCACGGGTCACACCCAGATCGAAGCCGTTCTTCATACCGTCCTGATCCATGCTGGTCAGCAGGATCTCACCGGCACCAAGGTCTTCCATCTTCTTCGCCCACAACACAGCATCCAGCCCCGTTGGCTTGCGACCACCATGGGTGAAGATTTCCCAACGCGGGGTTTCACCCGGTAGCGAGACCTTCTTGGCGTCGATGGCGACCACGATGCACTGCGAACCAAAATGCTGAGCAGCTTCGGCAACAAACTCAGGGTTGAACACCGCAGCCGTGTTGATCGATACCTTGTCGGCACCCGCGTTAAGCAGGTTGCGGATGTCCTGCACGGTACGCACGCCACCGCCCACGGTCAGCGGGATAAACACCTGGCTGGCCATGCGCTCGACGGTATGCAGCGTGGTATCGCGGCCATCAACACTGGCGGTAATGTCCAGAAAGGTGATTTCGTCAGCGCCCTGCTCATCGTACAGACGCGCAATTTCAACCGGATCGCCAGCGTCACGGATGTTCTCGAACTTGACGCCCTTGACCACACGACCGTTGTCGACGTCCAGGCAAGGGATGATGCGTTTGGCCAGGGCCATTGGGTTATCTCCGATTTCTATCCTGCCGGGATCCCGGTAGGAGCGAACTTGTTCGCGAGGCGTTTAGACAGGCTCCATAGATGCTGAATGCCCCGACCTCTCGCGAACAAGTTCGCTCCTACCGAAACTGCTTAGCGCTGGTAGCTGTCACACAGCGCCTGAGCTTCAGCCACATCCAGCGTGCCTTCGTAAATCGCCCGGCCGGTGATTGCGCCGATGATTCCTGGAGCCTTGGCATCCAGCAACGCACGGATATCGCCCAGGTTATGGATACCACCGGAAGCAATGACCGGGATCCGCGTAGCAGCAGCCAGCGCAGCCGTGAACGGAATATTGCAGCCCTGCATCATGCCGTCTTTGGCGATGTCGGTATAAACGATGGCAGAGACACCGTCAGCTTCGAAGCGCTTGGCCAGATCAATGACCTGCACAGTGCTGACTTCGGCCCAACCGTCGGTGGCCACAAAACCGTCTTTGGCATCAAGGCCGACGATCACTTTGCCAGGGAACGCACGGCACGCCTCAGCAACAAACTCGGGCTCTTTGACGGCCTTGGTGCCGATGATCACGTAGCTCACGCCCGCTTTCACGTAGTGCTCGATGGTCTCCAGCGAGCGAATACCACCACCGATCTGAATCGGCAGGGTCGGATAACGCTTGGCAATGGCAGTGACCACGTCGCCGTTGACCGGCTGACCTTCGAACGCGCCGTTCAGATCAACCAGATGCAGACGACGGCAACCGCCCTCGACCCACTTGGCAGCCATGGCAACCGGGTCATCGGAAAATACGGTGGAATCTTCCATCCGGCCCTGGCGCAGACGCACACAGGCACCGTCTTTGAGATCGATAGCAGGGATGATCAGCATGCTTTTTCCTTCGTCAAAAGAGCCGCAAGCTGCAAGCCATAAGCTGCAAGTGTGCGTACCCACCAATTCGTGCGGCTTGAAGCTTGTCGCTTGAAGCTGCTTCTATTCAATTCTTCTCGAGCGCCCACAAATCGCTTTCGATGCTCTCGAACCTCTCTTTGAGGTGCTGCTGAACATCGAAAATCGCTCGGTTGTAATAATGCGGGGCAATCTCGCTGGTAAAGAACTCAAGCACCTCGGCGACTTCGAACGAACCCAGGTCCAGTTCGAAGCGTTGAGAGAACAAACGCTTGAGCTTGTCGATAGCCTGCTGCTCGTGCTCGGGGCTGAGCGTCAGGATCGGCGGCTTGTTTTTACCTTTGGCCATAACGATTACCAACGACCGTCCCACGCGGCGAAGTTCTGCAGCAACTGCAGGCCATGGGTATGGCTCTTCTCCGGGTGAAACTGCACGGCAAAGCGCGAACCGTCAGCCAGCGCAGCGGCGAAGTCGACGCCGTAGTGACCGCGCCCCACAACCTGACGTTGATTAGCCGCGTCAATGTAGAAGCTGTGCACGAAATAGAAACGCGCCATGTCCGGAATGCTGTGCCACAGCGGGTGATCCACCGCTTGCGCAACTTCGTTCCAGCCCATGTGCGGCACCTTCAAATGCGCGCCATCTTCATGCAGATCCTTGCCGAAGAACTTCACCTGGCCGGGGAACATGCCGATGCAATCCACGCCGCCATTCTCTTCACTGCTGTCGAGCAACGCCTGCATGCCGACGCAAATACCGAGAAATGGGCGATCCTGGCTGACTTCACGCACCAGCGAGTCGAAACCCAGGCGACGGATCTCAGCCATGCAGTCGCGAATCGCGCCTACACCGGGAAACACCACGCGGTCGGCTTCACGAATCACGTTGGCGTCGCTGGTGATGTGCACCCGGCCAGCGCCAACGTGCTCAAGCGCCTTGGCAACCGAGTGCAGGTTGCCCATGCCGTAATCGATGACCGCGACTGTCTGCATCAGAGCACACCCTTGGTCGAAGGCATTTGCCCGGCCATACGCTCGTCCAGCTCAACCGCCATGCGCAGTGCGCGACCGAATGCCTTGAAGACGGTTTCGATCTGGTGGTGAGTGTTGGTGCCACGCAGGTTGTCGATGTGCAGGGTCACATTGGCGTGGTTGACGAAGCCCTGGAAAAACTCCTGGAACAAGTCCACGTCAAAACCGCCAACAACAGCGCGGGTGTACGGCACATGCATTTGCAGGCCCGGACGACCCGAGAAGTCGATAACCACGCGTGACAGCGCTTCATCCAGCGGCACGTAGGCATGACCGTAGCGACGGATGCCTTTCTTGTCGCCAATAGCCTTGTTGAAGGCTTGACCTAAAGTGATACCGACATCTTCCACCGTATGGTGATCGTCGATCTCAAGGTCGCCTTTACAGTTGATATCCAGATCGATCAGCCCGTGACGGGCAATCTGGTCGAGCATGTGCTCAAGAAAAGGCACGCCGATATCGAATCGGGCCTTTCCGGTGCCATCCAGGTTGATCGAAGCGTTGATCTGGGTTTCCAGAGTATTACGCTCGACGTACGCCTTACGTTCGGCCATCACCAGCTCCGCAAAATCATTGGGCGAAAAAGGCGAGCATTATAGGCCCAGAACCGGCTGGCATGAAGCAAACAGAAGAAGGGAAAGGGAGAAGACGACGAATTACGGAGGGATGCTGCGTTTTGGTGCAAATAATTCAAGGAACTGTAGGAGTGAGCTTGCTCGCGATAGCGCCCTTTGAGGCGAAACAGATGGCGCCTGGAATGACGCTATCGCGAGCAAGCTCACTCCTACAGAGAGGCGACAGGCTGATTACGCAGCCCACCGCCTCGCTAACAAGTTAGCTCCTGACGGTTTACAGCTACTTAGTGGAACAACACCGCAGTCTTCTGCAGAGTGATCCAGACGCCCCACGCCAGTGGGATGCCTACTGCCAGCCAGGCTGCGATAGCCAGTGGCTTGCTGCCCGGATCTGCTTTCCACTCAAGAACAGTGGTGTGATCCGCGCCTTTGTCCATACCGTAGGATTGCTCCACGGCCAGTTCTTCATCAGTCATGAAGTACTTGTCGGCCACCGGACGAACCAGCAGGTTGCAGATGAAGCCCAGCACCAGCAGGCCAGCCAGGATGTACAGGGTCATATCGTAAGCGTCGGCACGGGCAACGCCGTGGCTCAGCTGATATTCACGCAAGTAGTTGACCAGTACCGGACCGAGGATGCCCGCAGCAGCCCAGGCAGTCAGCAGACGACCGTGGATCGCGCCAACCATTTGGGTGCCGAACAGGTCAGCCAGGTAAGCCGGAACTGTTGCGAAACCACCGCCGTACATCGACAGGATTACGCAGAAGGCCGCTACGAACAGCGCGACGCTGCCCATGTGGCTCAGACTTGGTACCAGCGCGTAGAGCAGGAAGCCCAAGGCGAAGAACACGAAGTAGGTGTTTTTGCGACCCAGGTAATCCGAGAACGAAGCCCAGAAGAAGCGACCACCGATGTTGAACAGACTCAACAGACCGGTGAAGCCCGCAGCGATGGCGGCGATCTGGCCCAACTGAACAGCGTCAAGCTGGTTGAACGCCAGGTCGAGGCCCAACAGCTTACCGGCGAACACTTCCTGCAGCAGCGGCGAAGCCATGCCCAGAATACCGATACCTGCCGATACGTTCAGGCACAGCACCAGCCATACCAGGCGGAATTGCGGTGTTTTCCAGGCCACGTTCACGTGTACGTGACGGTTGGTGATCATCGCGTTGTTGGCTTTCTTGACCGGAGCAGTCCAGCCTTCCGGTTTCCAGCCAGTTGGCGGAACGCGGTAAGACAGTGCGCCGCCGATCATGAAGATGAAGTAGATCACCGCCATTACCACGAAGCTCTGCCAGACGCCCACGCCTTCAGGCGAAGCGAAATGGTTCATCAGCGCTGCAGCCAGCGGAGCACCAACCATCGCGCCGCCACCGAAGCCCATGATCGCCATGCCGGTAGCCATGCCGCGCTTGTCCGGGAACCACTTGATCAGGGTCGAAACCGGCGAGATATAGCCCAGCCCGAGACCGATACCGCCGATCACACCGGAGCCGACCCACATCAGCCATATCTGGTGGGTATAAATCCCCAACGCAGATATCAGCAGACCGCCGCACCAGCACAGAGCCGATACCACACCAGCCTTGCGCGGGCCTGCGTGCTCCAGCCAGCCACCCCAGATGGCAGCCGAGCAACCCAGGAAGATGAAGAACAGGGTGTAGATCCAGCCCAGCATGGAGATGGGCCAGTCGCAGGCAGACGAGAAAATCTGTGCGAAGAAGCTCATGTCAGGTGCACAGGCTACTGGAGCCTTGATGCCAACTGCCTTGGACAACGGCAGCCAGAACACGGAGAAGCCATACGCCATGCCGATGCACAGGTGAATAGCCAATGCTGCCGGTGGTACCAGCCAGCGGTTGAAACCTGGCTTGGCGATGATGCGTTCTTTGGACAAGAACGCAGGCTGTGCGGGTGAACCGCCCAACGCAGTGCTTGTACTCATTGTTTTATCCCCAGAAAAAGAAGCTCACAAGGTGTCTACGTTCCACCCACAGCCTCCGTGCGCGTAGGCAACGACCGTTTTATCGGCAGAGTTCCCGAATACGTGACAAATCGACGCACCGGATTAGCGAACGGCGGGAGATTATCATCTGTCAATTAAAAAAAGGCGTTTTGACATCACTTTTTTTGACGTCAGCGCTACGACTCGCGTGTTTAGGGCACAATTGTCCATGCCGCCCGTCGCCAGAGGACATTTCATGCCTATCGTCGTTGAGTTTCTTCAGTCGGCTACTTATCAGGACCAGGTGGATTTACAGAAGATCTACCGTGATGCACCCGCCTGGCTATTCCCGCCTTTTACTGATGCGGTGCAACTGATCGAAAATGGCCTTGAACAGGGCACCTTCGTTACCGCCCGGCTAAACGATCGACTGTTAGGTTGTGCTCTTGTGCAACGCCTCGAGAAGGTCTGGGAGCTATCGCACTTGTGCGTACGCAACCCGACTCGTCGCAGAGGCTTCGCCGGGCAACTGATCAGCGAAGTGCAGAAATCAGCCCGTCAGGCGGGTTGCGAGCTACGCTTGCTGGCAACCGCCGAACCTCCCGAAGTCCAGGCTCTGGCGGCCAGTCTTCAGGTGCCACTAGTACTCTTTCAAGCCCAAAATGCTGAACGAGGCCAGGCTTGAGGCATCCAAAACCCTGCACCTGCGTGAGGAGGTTATACTCGCGGGCAAATTTTGAACGTTCGACTACAAGGACTCGCCCATGAAAGCGTTCGGCAAAATCCTGGGACTTTTTGTTCTCGGGCTGTTGCTGATCATCGTGGCTCTCGGCTTCGCCCTGACCCATCTGTTTGATCCCAACGACTATAAAGACGAGATTCGCCAACTGGCGCGCGACAAGGCGCACGTTGAACTGACACTTAACGGGGACATCGGCTGGAGCCTCTTCCCGTGGCTCGGCCTCGAACTTCACGAAGCCAGCGTTGCGACCTTGAACAACCCGACCAAGCCTTTTGCCGATCTGCAAATGCTGGGGTTGTCCGTTCGCGTACTGCCGCTGCTGCGTCGCGAAGTACAGATGAGTGACGTCCGGGTCGAAGGCCTCAACCTCAGCCTGAGCCGCGATGAAAACGGTCATGGCAACTGGGAAGACATTGGCAAGCCTGCTGCGTCGGACGTGGCTGCCACACCCGCACCCGCACCCGCCGATGGCGAACAGACTCCAGCGCCCAAACCAGACAAGCCTTCCCAGCCGATCAAACTTGATATCGATAGCCTGACCGTAAACAACGCGCGGGTAGATTACGTCGATGCGCGCAAAGGCCAGTCGTTCACGGCTGAGAGCATCCAGCTCAGCACCGGCGCCGTTCATGAAGGCGCTGACATCCCGATCAAGCTGACAGCATTTCTGGGCACAACCCAGCCAGTCATGCGTGCCAAGACCGAACTGGTCGGCCAGCTGCGCCTGGACCGCGCACTCAAGCGTTACCAGTTTGGTGACATGCGCTTGTCCGGTGAAGCTTCGGGTGAGCCACTCCAGGGCAAGACCGTGACCTTCGCTGCTCAAGGGCAATTACTGGTCGATCTGGCCGCGAATGTCGCCGAATGGACCAACATGAAGCTGTCTGCGAACCAGTTACGTGCTCTCGGCGACTTCCGCGCCCGGGACCTGGATCAGACGCCACAGATCACTGGCGCACTCTCCGTGGCCCAGTTTGATCTGCGAACCTTCCTCGATAGCATCGGCCAGCCAATCCCGGCGATGGGCGAAGGCAGCCTGAGCAAAGTCGAGATGATCACGCGCATCAACGCCACGCCGAACAGCGCTGCTTTTGATGAGCTCAACCTGAAAGTCGACGACAGCACCTTCACCGGCCGCGTTGCCGTGGAAGACTTCGCCAAGCAGGCGCTGCGCCTGCAACTCAAGGCTGACACCTTCAACGCCGACCGCTATCGCCCAGCCGAAAGCGAAGAGAAAAAAGGCGCGAGTGCAGCACGCAAATCTGAAGTGCAAAACAGTGAAGCAGCCGCAGTGGCAGGCGCAGGCACCACGCCTCTGCCGGAACAACCGACCAAGGCCGCCTGGAGCACCGAAAAACTCCTGCCACTGGAGCGCATGCGCAAACTTGATGTCGATGCAGACGTCAGCTTCGGCGCGTTGACCGTCGAGAAACTGCAGATCCAGAACGCCGTGCTGAAAACCCAGGCCCTGAATGGCGTGGTCAAAGTCGACAGCCTGCGTGGTGATCTTTACAACGGCAACTTCGACGTCAAAGGCAATCTTGATGTGCGCCCGGACGTTCCTCTGATGAGCGTCCAGACGCGCATCAACAAGGTGCCGGTCGAGCGCTTCCTGCAAAGTCAGGATCAAACTCCACCCGTAAAAGGCCTGCTGACCCTCAACAGCGATCTGACCGGCAAGGGCAACAGCGAAAAAGCGCTGATCGACAGCCTGAACGGCACCGCCAGCTTCATGCTCAACAATGGCGTGCTGGTCAATGCGAACCTTGAACAGCAGCTTTGTCAGGGCATCTCGATTCTTAACCGCAAGACGCTCAGCGGTGAACCTCGCGGCAAAGACACACCTTTCCGCCAACTCAACGGCAATCTGACTTTCCGCAATGGTGTCGCCAGCAACCCCGACCTCAAGGTGCAAATACCCGGCCTGACCGTCAACGGTAATGGTGATGTGGACCTGCGCGTGCTGGGCATGAACTACCACGTCGGCGTCATCATCGAAGGCGACAAAACCGAGATGCCCGACCCGGCCTGCGAGGTCAACCCGCGCTATGTCGGTATCGAGTGGCCTGTACAGTGCCGCGGCCCACTGGAGCTGGGCGCCAAGGCTTGCCGTCTGGACAAGGAAGGCCTCGGCCAGGTCGCCGCGAAAATGGCGGGCGACAAGCTCGGCGAGAAGATCGAAGAGAAGCTCGGCGATAAAGTCAGCCCTGAACTTAAAGACGCCCTGCGCGGCCTTTTCAAACGTTAAGAGCGAAACCTCCTGTAGGAGTGAGCTTGCTCGCGATTCGATGCTGTCAGGCGATGAATAATCAACTGTCCCAACGCAATCGCGAGCAAGCTCACTCCTACAGTCGCTTTATGCATCCATTTCACTTATCGGATCAGCAATGCAACCCGAGCAATTCTCCAGCGCTGTGCTTGATTGGTACGACCGCCACGGGCGACACAATCTGCCTTGGCAGCAAGGCATCACGCCATACCGGGTGTGGGTGTCGGAAATCATGCTGCAGCAAACGCAGGTCAGCACCGTACTGAATTATTTCGACCGCTTCATGGACGCCCTACCCACCGTGCAGGCATTGGCCGAAGCGCCTGAAGACGAAGTGCTGCATCTGTGGACCGGCCTGGGTTACTACACCCGGGCGCGCAACCTGCAGAAAACCGCAAAAATCGTGGTTGCCGATCACGACGGTGAATTCCCCCGCGATGTAGAAAAACTGATCTTGCTTCCCGGCATCGGCCTGTCGACTGCCGGGGCCATCGCCAGTTTGAGCATGGGTTTGCGAGCGCCGATCCTCGACGGCAACGTCAAACGCGTTCTGGCGCGTTTTACGGCGCAGGAGGGTTACCCGGGCGAGCCGAAGGTCGCAAAACAGTTGTGGGCCACCGCAGAGCGCTTCACGCCACATGCCCGGGTGAACAACTACACCCAGGCAATGATGGATCTGGGCGCCACGCTATGCACTCGCAGTAAACCAAGCTGCCTGCTATGCCCGCTGGAGTCAGGCTGCGAAGCGCATCTGCTGGGTCTGGAAACCCGCTACCCCATTCCCAAGCCGCGCAAGGAAGTCCCGCAAAAGCGCACACTCATGCCAATGCTTGCCAACCGTGACGGCGCGATTCTGCTTTATCGCCGTCCGTCTACCGGCCTGTGGGGCGGCTTGTGGAGCTTGCCGGAGCTGGACGACTTCGAGGACCTTCAGCATCTGGCAGTGCAACACTCGCTGGAGCTGGGCCAACATCAGGAACTGCCGGGGCTGATCCATACCTTCAGTCACTTTCAACTGAACATCGAGCCCTGGCTTGTCAGGGTCGAGGAGTCTGCTCATCACGTGGCCGAGGCCGACTGGCTCTGGTATAACCTCGCCACCCCGCCGCGCCTGGGCCTTGCTGCCCCGGTGAAGAAGCTGCTGAAACGCGCAGCCGACGTATTGAATGCAGGAGAGTCGTCATGACCCGCACCGTAATGTGCCGCAAGTACAAAGAAGAACTTCCAGGCCTGGAGCGCGCCCCTTACCCTGGCGCCAAAGGTGAAGACATCTTCAATCACGTTTCACAGAAAGCCTGGGCCGACTGGCAGAAACACCAGACCCTGCTGATCAACGAAAAGCGTCTGAACATGATGAATGCCGAAGATCGCAAATTCCTCCAGACCCAGATGGACAAGTTCCTGTCCGGCGAAGAATACGCGCAAGCCGAAGGCTACGTTCCACCCGAGAAATAAAGCGTTTCAAGCAGTGCGGGTCGTAAGCGACGGTAATAATTCAGATTTTTTTGAAAACATGCTTGACGACCCCCTGAAAAACACGTCTAATGCGCCCCGTTGCCCAGATAGCTCAGTCGGTAGAGCAGGGGATTGAAAATCCCCGTGTCGGCGGTTCGATTCCGTCTCTGGGCACCACCTTTAGTTTTCAGGTGATGCCAAGCACACCTGAAAGCACCCAAGAAACCCGCCTAGTGCGGGTTTTTTGCTTTATATAATTAGACAGCCAGCGCCACAGTGGTTACGACTATTGAGTCTGACGCGGCATCGTGTCCTAGAATGAAATCGAGCCAATGCCCTGAATAGTTATCAGGGACACGTTAGCTCACTTGCGGGGGTTGTTGTCATCAGCCCTCCACTACAAGGAGCGGCGCTTGTATCGAGCACCGCTTTTCTTTGCGCTCAGCTCCGCATGGTCGCCATAAACAAGTCTAACCTTCAGCAAAGTCGCTGGCCCTTTTAGCTACTCCCAAAGCTGGATCACACCATGAACCCTGCGGGCATCGACACCGGCGCACTACTTACCATGTTGGGCTTGATTGCTGCGGTTTGGGCGATTGTGCCAAGCACTGCCAGGCTCAGCTTTCGACTGAGCCTGAACTGGTTCGATTGGCTGGTGATTTGGTCCGTATTGCTCATCATCCATGGATTCTTCTTTCAACCCGTGCTTACCACGCTTGGGTTTCCTAGTTTTGGTCCCTGGTTGTGGGGCTTCGACAAGAGCGCCACCCAGTACCTACTATTCTTGCTCCTCGCCGGGTTTGTATATTGGCGGTCGCGTAAAACGAGGCTTACTCGGCGAAACCTCGGAATGTTCGACGAACTGACCACGGCACTTTTGCACGCGGGAAAGCTTGAGGAGCTCGCCGACTTAACACATCGTCATCTCGCATCGGCGCTGAATCTGGCGACATCGAAGAGCGTTCGAAGTCGCCTAGCTAACGCCCTTCGACCTCCACGTCCCGACTTCCAAATTGTCTTCCGAGACGACGGGGCCATCTCACTAAGAGAAGGGGCTCCGGTGAACTGGCTATTCAGCAGATGGTTCAGTTTTCGAGAATGGCTTGCCGACCTGGTTGGCCCTTCGCAGCGGGTGCAGCGCCGTGCTGCTATCGTCGTGAAGCGGCTACTGTCATCCCGCCGCCTGGCCGGACACATAGCCATCGCTCGACCATACCTCTGCATGGAGGTCATGGAGCGGGCAACGCGATTTGTGGGGGGCTTCCAAGACGAGTTCTTCAACGCACTATTGGCCAATGAGGCAAGCGTCCTCTTCAGCGAACTCAAAAACAATGACAACTTTGGTGGGGGCGGGCACCGCCTGGCGCTGCCTGATGAGAATCGCCTCTTGCGGTTCTACTGTGCCGATGTTGATGTGGCAGCCCGTCTCGGGGTTTACCGGTCTGTCGGCGAGGCTGTACTCGCACGGATTGATGCGGATGAAGCTCTCGAAAAGAAACTCAATGGCCGCCTGCTTACATTCCAGGATGTTGGGAAGCACCACGACCCCGTTTATGCAGGCATCTGGTTCTTCAGGATCATGGTATTAGAGGGCCTGCACCAGCGTGTTGCCGACCATTTATGGCTCCACTACATGCCTCATTTCGCTAGCCGCCTAGTAGACCGCGCTCGCGACGTTCGGCCCGAAGACGAAAACCACGAGTTCCCGACGCCACTCGGCTACCTGCTGTACGAGGTCGTTGACGCTACCACGGTGTGGGTGAGGGATGCAGATGTTCTGACTAAGCCTGGCGACGTGCTGCTTCCCAACCAACGCGAGGGCAATCACGTCCACATTTCCTTCGAAGCCGCAGAAGCCATCGGTCGTGTTATCCGGGCCATATTGATGTCGCCGCGTGTGCCCCGCCGACTCAAAGAGGAATTGCTTGGTGTGGCACTCACCACACTAGGGGACCTGGGAAAGAATGCACACCTGGAGCCATTGGCCAGGATAATGCGCGTGCACCTAATCGAACCCTATGGCTTCAGGGAACATAATGACTATCTGCATATTCTGAAACAATGCTTCGATGGACAGGATCATGTACTTCGAGGTCATCTGGAGCGTTTTAGTGAGGAGCTCGACGCTGCACTGGGCGCTGCGATCTGAGAACTACGCGGCGCTCAATACGTGAGCAAATAGTTTGTATGCGGCACTTTAGAAATAGACGCTGTTGACCGAAAAAAGACTGTAACCCTCGTTGGGCGGGAGCTTGGCAGCTGATTTTAATAGGTGTTGAGGCCATTCAACATTCGGCATTGAATAAGGCAGCAGCGAAGGAGAGAAAATTGGAAATCATGATCCCTTGCTCCAAATGCGCTTTCGCCGCCCAAGTTACGGAGGGCGACTTTAGCCCAGAGGGCATACTGCTACGAAGCAGAACGGTACTCGTCCAAGAACATAATCTTTACCGAGCAGCCTGTCCGGAAGGACATGAACTTGTGGCGATCCTCGATAATCTTCCTTTTGAGCTGCTTTTCGAAAGCGGTTTAGAAGCTCTAGTTGACTGTTATTTACGGGAGTCAGTAAGCAGCTTTGCCGCCGCATTGGAGCGGCTATACGAATTTTCCATTCGTGTGCAACTGACGTCCGATAAGGTTGACATCAATGAGCTAGAAGTAATGTGGAAGTCAGTCGCAGCCCAGTCTGAACGTCAGCTTGGGATGTACATAGGATTGAGAACCTTGAAGGACGGCAAGCCACCTGCAATGCTTCCCCAATCTCTGTCAAAGC
Source organism: Pseudomonas maioricensis (assembly GCF_022790535.1). Classification (GTDB taxonomy): domain Bacteria; phylum Pseudomonadota; class Gammaproteobacteria; order Pseudomonadales; family Pseudomonadaceae; genus Aquipseudomonas; species Aquipseudomonas maioricensis. Next base: position 288,561 of record NZ_LOHG01000001.1, on the reverse strand, counting down.
TGCGCAACTCGGTAATCCATAAAGGATATTTCCCCACTAGCAAGGAAGCCTTTGGGTTCGGAGAGGTAGTCTTTCGGCTGATTATGGATGAAGTGCTGCGGCTGGACGAGTACTACAAAGACGCCGTAGGCGCTCAGATACATGCCCATAGAGAGAAGGCCTTGAAGTCGCTAAGTAGAGAGGAAGAGCCATATTTTTTTGGCTTTGGATTAGCGGTAGCAAACAGAGCAGATAGACCGTTCTCGGACGTTGTAATCCAAGCTCAATCGTCTATGCGTAGAAGACGTGCAGGCGAAGCTCCGAACTTACTGCCTTAATAACAGACGTTCCTTGGCGATACCTTCTTGTTTTATCCCGTGAAACACAGTGCCCATACGTCACCCAAAAGAGCCCCCCGCCTACACCTTCCAGTCATGGGTTCAGCCCTGCCAGGGAAGCGACGAGCAATATCCTGCCGATAGGCGTCGATCCATGAAGTCCACTCTTACCCCAGAGAGGATGATATTCGCTCGTAGTCTGCGGTTCAGATGAGTTGAGAATACGGCAGCATCTAGAAAAGAAAGTAGATTTGTGAGTAGACAAAAACCAAACTCCAAAAACCATTAGTAAATGCTAATCAAAATAGCAAGGTTCGATTCCGTCTCTGGCACCACCTTTCGTTTTCAGGTGATGCCAAGCACACCTGAAAGCACACAAGAAGCCCGCCTCGTGCGGGCTTTTTGTTGTCCGCGATTTTCCAAACCTACCTTGCCAGCCCAGAGTTTTGGGTCAGAGCTGGGGCATGGCCGGTTCGGTCGTCTCGCATGAAGGCTCGCCGCCCTCACGTCGTTCCGCTGCCAAGCCAGGCGGTGAAGATCCTGCAGGAGTTAAAGCCATTCACCGGCGAGTACGCACTGGCGTTTGCTGGCCAGCAAAACTCTGAACGCCCGATGAGCGAAAACACGATTAACAAAGCACTACACCTCATGGGTTACGAGAACCGGCAGACCGGCCACGGCTTCCGCCACCTGCTGTCCACCGAACTGAACGGCCGCGGATACAACAAGGATTGGATCGAGCGACAACTTGCCCGCGGTGATAGTGACGGAATAAGCGCCTCGGCAAAGAACACAATCTGTTCGGTAGCGACATAACTGAAGTAGTCGGGCACTTGGCGTGCTTCATAAAGGCTTTACGCAGCACATGAACGAGGCCCAGTCAAAAGGGATCGTCTTCGCCATGTACTACGGTGATCGCAATATCGGTATGGATGAGATCAGCAATCCAACTGTCAGCGGGACAATTCGGATCGCGCCTATCGTTGAAGGCAGCAAGAGCAGTGGAGGATTGCAAACGGTCGTGGGAATCGCGCTGGTGGTGGCTGCAGGTGACTTCTCTGGCGGCCTCGCTGCTGGCGCCGGGGATCTCCGCCTTATTAAGCACCACGGCTGACTCGTTTATCGGGTTCGTCGGGATATACCTTGCCCTGGGTGAAGAAGTGGACGATTTAGGGCGCAAGGCATGGTTGCTGGCAACACCCGACGCGACTGTAGGAGCTGAGCGGTGTGGCGGAAATTGTCGCCAGTACGCTCAAGCGGTTAACTTGCAATACAGCGCGTACAAAAACGATCTCTTGATTAATGGAGACTCGGATGGTTATTACCGCTGGCAGCGCCGTGATCAGCCCCGGACCCGAACCAAAGGTAAGAGTTGGAATTTATAGTTGATCAGTAGATAAGTTTTTCAAATAGGCTTCTTTGATCTGAAGTAGCTCGCCGTTAGAATACTTGATAGCTACGTAGTACGGCAAAATTGAAGAGATGAAGAAGCTGAACGAGCGCCAAGTAGCGATTAGAAATGCGATAGCGCTAGCCAAAGATATTAAAATATTCGTCCATGTAAAACTTAGGGCAAAAAGAATCCCTAGCGACATCGCTAGGAATACCTCCCCAAGTGAGCGGATCCTCCTGGCTTTCTTCTGATTTCGATCTATTTCGGCTTTCGCATCCAGCCCAAAAGCTTTCCTCTTTGCTTCGTCATACTTAAAGCCGTGATAGATTATCGTAATATCAATAATGAGGAGCTGAAAGTCCGACTTCAAAGTAAATAAAAAGAAAAGTCCTTCTGATAGTTTTCTTGATAGCCATGCTAGTGAAATTACAAAAGCCACTGAGGCAAGAAGGTCAGCTATCGCTAGGGATGGTATGACACCTTCGGTCATGTCAATTAGTGATTTCACCTTCATATCTTTCAGGCCACGATAGATGTCGGGGCTTGGGTCAGCAGAGCCTATGTTGATGCATAGGACGAAAAAAATCCAGCTATAGATATTGGATAAACTGAACTTGAATCCAAGTTCTTCATCGTATCGTTTTTTGCAATACTCAAGAAGCTTATCCATTAGGCGAGCCTGATAAAAAACACATCACCACCTTTAGTATCATACGCCCCGCCTTCATAAACCGGGCTACCGACGAAATTCATTGGTGCATTTACACCAAGGTATCCCTTTATCATATTAAACTCGATGTCGCTCCTATACTGGAGTTTGATCATGCGTTCAGTTACGACATTAAAAACTTTTGCTGTTTTATTTATTGCATCAAGCTCTGTTACCTTCACAGAGAACAACAAAGGCTCGCCAAGGTGGCGCTGAGACACTATGGCATGGAAGTTTTGGCTAGTCGCCTTGTTAAATTTAAAAGCTTTAGGTTGGCCAGCGTCAACTATCAGCTCAATTGTGCTTTGTCCAGCGTTTGCATTCCGTACAACGCTGATCAGCTGATCTACCTCTTTATTGATTGCGCGATCACCGTAAGGATGTTGGGAGGCATCAGGTAGAAATTTCTCATAGCTTTGAGGCTCAACTATGCCTTTGTCTACCTGCATTTCCCGTATAGCTGACTGCTCGGCCAATGAACTTGCATTAGCTAATGCGCCCAGACGAGCCGCCTCCATTGGCGGGGTAATTGCACTGATGATTCTCGCCAGAGTCTTCTTTATTCGAGGACTATTCTCCACGAACTCAATGATGAATCCGCCCTCTTGAGGAGGCCTTGACCATAGCTCTGTTTCCGCATAGTCCTCAGCCCTGAGGCGGGCATTTTTCCAAACTTCCCCATATTTGACGTCCAAGTGCGCACGATTCACTGCGCCCTGAAGGTGATGAAGGCTTCTTCCAAGAGTCCTTAAGCTCACCGTATGGTTTTGGGTGATGTGACCGTCGAAATGGAGGTGGAGTAAGCTCATTGTTGCGTCCTTGCTCGGTAGCAGGACTGAAGTCGCCTGCAAGGACTCATAGTAGCCAATTGCCTCGGTAAATTCACGGGAAGAAACTGGGACTTGGGCTCCATTTCTCGGCAAAGGAAGTTGATCTACAGAGCAAAGGGTGTCCCGTTGACTCTCTCATGCCTCCGGGCCCACCGAGGAACCCTAGAGCGAACAAATATGAGTGGCAAGGCATCAGGCACTCCATTTCTCAAATACATCAAAGTATAAGTTCGGTTTTTCTCGGGTATTCGAAGGCTCTCGCCATCACACCACCACGCAGTGCTGGTAGATCTCTGTCTCCAATTTATTTTAGAGGGCGCTAAAAATACTAGCGCCCCAATCCTTTGAGGCTGATGAGCCTGGCCAGCGCCGATGCCAAGCCCGCCGCTTACCAATTTCAGATAGCTGCTGCAATGGCACCGACCGCCTTAGTGATTGTTGCAATGCTCGGGAGCGCCCCCAGCAAGGCAGAAATAACGGTCTTTCGTGGTTTCCCTGACTCAAACTGACGCTGCAGCTCTTCTACGACATCGAAAGCCGACTCTTTTTGAGTTTTGAGCAGCTCTGACCTTTCAATCTCTTCCCGGATTGTGTTGAGATTTCCCTGTATCTGCGAGTCGAGGGTAATAGTGTTGATCGAATTGTCGATGGATTGATGGTTGACCCTAGCTCCAGCCCCCGAAACGTTATAAACAATGCTATGCACCTGCTGCTTAGCCTCGGGCACACCAAGCTTTTTAACTTCAATCTGATAGCTCGCAGGAATTCCATGGAATGCCTCATGAAAAACCGGGTCAAGCACCTCGTAAGTTTCTTCAGCACCATTAGTGGCCCGCCTCAACAGCAGATCCTTTGGGTCAATAAGGACTGAGCTATCAAACGTAATAATTTTCCCTTTTTGGACACTGCCCTTAATCCCAGTTACTCGGCTTCCATCCTGCTTCAGCAGCTCCAGCGTGTCCAGCATCATACTTTCGAATGACATGTATTTCGCTCCGTGCTAGGTGAGCAGTGATCCTAGCTCAGATTTTGCCGCCCCATGAATTGTCGTTTTATGGATAAGACAGCCTATTGGTGCCAAACTGGATTTTTAGCAAGGGAGCAACCGGAATGGAAACAGCATTGATCTTGGGGGCCAGTACGATCGTTGCAACCTTCTTAGGCCCCATCTTCGCAGTGCAGGTACAAAAGTTTCTCGAGCGCAGAAACTCCCTCAAGGATCATAAAATGAGGATTTTTAGCACCTTGATGGCCACAAGGGCATCGCGCTTATCACCGAGCCATGTTGAAGCTTTAAACATGATTGACTTGGTCTTCAACGGCGGGAGCAAGCGACAGCGAATTAAGTCCGAAACGGATGTGCTCGATTCATGGAGAGACTACCTAGCGCATCTTACGACCGATCTGAACGAGCACAACTACGACCGCTGGATGGAAAAGCAAACAGAGATGCTCGTTTTGCTGCTTTCGGCCATGGCTACCGACCTGGACTTGAGGTACGACAGAGTTCTACTGAGGAACGGTGCATACATCCCTCGTGGACATACAGACATGGAGAGTGAGCAGCTTCAGGTTCGTCGACTCGCTATAAAGGTGCTTGGCGGCGAACAGCCCATAAGCATGAACGTGACTGGGATTGCTGTTGATCCTCAGATAGTTGCCTCGCAAATCAACCTGCATAAAGGGCTGACGGAAGCCCTGACCGGCGCAGGAAGCTTGCGAGTCAAGATTGATATACCAGAGACAGTTGATCGAGGACTAGGACCTCAGTTGCCACTGGAGTCGCAACAACCTTAGAAATTGAGTCAAGAAACCCTAAACATCTGGTAAGAAAAACGTTTTAGCATCTGAACTGAAGTCAAAGTTTCTTTTGGGGGCAGACCGGAAAGCAAAATAGGAAGAACCCCACGCGGCCAGTACACGCAGGGCACAGTTCGATTCGGTCTTCGGCACCATTAATACCGGAACCCCTGATTCCGCAAGGTCTCAGGGTTTTTTAGTTTCTGGACCTCCAAGCTGCGCTCCGATAGCGTACAAAGTGTGGCCCCATTGCCCCCCTCGCCCCCAACGATTACCCGTGAACCTGGTCAGCCCCGGAACAGCGGGGACGTTGTGTGCCGGGTGTGGCTGGAGGAGTCGCCTCCATATCGCTCCTCCTGCAACACCCTTCAAATCCAAAACCTTTCAGACGCTTTGCGGGCGATCACCGCCTTCGAATCGATTCGTGCTGCCCGCTCAGTGGCATTACGGCCGGTAAAGCGGGAATGCTTCCATCAGCGGCGGTATCTCCTGGCCCATCTCTGCTGCGCTGGCAGAGGGGTTGCCCGGTTTGGGAATATTCCTGGCGAAGTGAAAGATGATGGTCTGGCCGGTAGCGCCGTCCCTGTAATACTTGAAATAGCTGATCTCCGAGAATTGCCCGTCTTTACGCAATGATTTGGGATAAAACATCATCGCGTAATCGATCCCGGTTCTATTGTCGGTCAGCAGGACTGCCGGCATGTTCGGGTTTTCCTGCTGATGAAGCTGGATGGCGCGCTTTCCGAGGTCGAGGGGTGTGAAGCGGTTCATCTCACGAGGGACGACGGTAAAGTCCACCATTTCAGTCCAGGCATCCATGCTTTCCTCTGGCGGGAAATACTCCCACAAGCCCGGTTTCTGGAATTTCAGGACGAACGTCTTGCCGCCGAACATAACCGTTTTGGTTTCGGCAATCGACGGGCTAGACATGTCGGAGGTTAGCGGCGTGGTGCAACCGCAGAGCAAAACAAAGGCGAACAACACAAGCGATGTGACTTTCATTTCAATCCTTGAAGATTTGCGTCAGTGAATTTTTCGCGAGTAACAGTAGCCCAACGTATCACTGAATACTTTCTTTACCGGGATCGAGGTTGAAGTGGCAGTACGCAATGCCCATTCCGATGTCCAGAATGAGGAAGTAGACAACTGACTCCGGTGGGTTGGGACTCCTTCCCTCCTGCCCCCCTTGCCACTTCGCACGCCATCAGACATTTAAGCAGTTTGTGCACTATCGTGGAAAAGCCACACACCAGAAACGGAATGGACTGACAGCAAAACCCGGTCGTGCTCCGTATTCTTGCTGGCCAGATGCATCGTCGCCCAATTTATCCAGCGAGGATCAGGCTGCATCCAACTATCGATATCGGTCCAGAGCATCAACGAAATGGATGACATTGAGCTAATCAGGCTGCGCAAATCGTATGCAGGCGAACTTTCATTTGAGGGGAAGGAATGTAACTGGCTGATGAATAATCTGGGTTTTGAATGCAGGTCGGTTCAGGGACGGCATCACGGATCTGTGCTCGAAGTCGACACGTCATTCTCATTCTCCGATGGTGAACCGGTTGCCTTCTACGTAATTGAGCACGGTAATGCATTGGTGCTTAGTGACAATGGCGACACTCTTGCGCACCTGATGGGCGTTGGCCTTGCCGTCGGCGACAAGCGTCGCTGGGCGTCGATTCGTAACCGGCTTGAGCTTTTTGGGATGGGTATCAGTGATGACGGAGAAATCAAGGCGTCCGGCCCGAAGGATGACGCCTCAAGGCTTATAGCTCGCTACCTAGAGGGCATTCTTTCTGTCATTAACTATGAGCGGGAATCGCTCTGCGCACCGGTCGACACCAATACCTTCGTTGACGAAGTCGCGATGCTGCTGCGCCAGTGGAAGCCGAACGCAAAGCTGACGCTTAACCCAAAAGTTCGAGGCTTGTCCCAGCGCGATCATCATTTCGATTTTCAGCTCGATAATTTGCTGGTCGATGCAATCAACCCTAACGCCAACGCTACAGGCAGCGTGATGCGCAAGGCTGGCGATGTCCTCAGCAGCCCATACTCCAGTGGTCAGGACTTATTGGTGATAATTGACGACAGGATTGACAGAGCATTAGCGGCTACGGAGTGCGGAATCGTTTCGTCGCTCGTAAAGGCCGTACTTTTTACCGACCTCGAGAAAAGGGGTTTCTCACCAGAGTCCCAGCACTGATGCTCTTACGATGGGACGCCAAGCACTCAAGTTTTCATGCACAACTCACAACTCCTGCCACCCCTCGCTCAATATAGGTGCCTCAGATACCGACGACCGGTCATCGGATCCGTCCAGCCATTGATCCACGCCAGTTCACGGCAGGTGGTATGGCATAGTAATATCGCATTAATACTTTAGTTCCCCTTGGCGGTTTCCATATGCGTGCTTCAGGCGCGAGCAAGTCTTCTGGTTTTACGCTGATCGAATTGCTCATCACCGTAGCCATTGTCGGCATCCTGGCTGGCATCGCATTCCCCGCCTACGACAGCTACGTCACCAAGAGCAAAATCAAATCGGCTCAGGCTGATCTGGCTGCATTGAGCCTGGTCATGGAAAACCGTTTCCAGCGCCAACTGGTTTACGGGACCACGACGTCCAGCACCACCGCGGACACAAAGTGTGTGGCGACCACAGGCAGCACTGGCTGCACGTCGGCCGCCTGGCAGCCAAGCCAGTCCGATTCGTTCACCTACAAGATCGTGACGTCGACCAACTCCACCTACAAGCTGGAAGCCCTGGGCAACAGCGGCAAAGTCAATGGCTGCAGTATCACCCTGACTCAAGACAATGTCCGTGCGGTCGCCAGTTGCAGCCCTTACAACGGCGCGTGGCTGTGATGCGCGCAAAGGGTTTCACGCTGATCGAGCTGATGATCACAATCGCTATTTTCGGCATCTTGCTGGCCATTGGCGCGCCCTTCACCAAAGCGTGGAGCGATAGCGCCAAGCAGCGCGAGGCTGCAGGGGTACTGAAGCAGGGCATCAGCCGCGCCAAGGCCACCGCACTGCGTAACCCGGAAGGCGCCCGTGATGATGTGGCCGCCGCCGCCCTGTGCCGCTCAGGCCAGACGCTGAAGCTATTCAAAATGGCCACCAGCGTGGACTGCACCTCCAGCGCAACACCGCTCTGGACCGCACAACTGCCCTCCTCCGTCGGGGTCAAGGTGGGCGGCTCGGATGTTTCCTGCGTGGCCTTCAATAGTCGCGGCTTGCCGGTCGCGGGCGGTAATGCCTGCACCACCGCCAGCATCGACGTTACGGCAGGCAGCGAGAGCACCTTCAATGTCCCGATCATTTAGCGGTAACGGGCGCAAGGAACGCGGCGACATACTCATGGAATCACTAATCGGCATTGTCCTCATGTCGATCATAGGTTTGGGCATCAGCTACGCGTCATCGCGAGCGACCAACACTCAGCGCGACATGAAGCTGCAAAACGTCGCCGTCAGCCAGATGCGCAATCTGCTCGCACTCAATGGCAAAGCGCTGTGCACCAACGCTTCGCTGGCTACCATTACGCTGCCGACACAAACCAACGCCATCAATCTGGATGTCGCCTGCACCGCCGCATCAGCCGTAACCATCGGCGGGCGCACAGTCACGGGCGGTGCTTCGCTAGGCACCGTGGTACTCACGACCCGCACCTCTGACAGCGCGCTGTTCGGTGGCGTGATTCGCGTCGGCGACGAGACATGAAACATACCCAGCGCGGTTTTAACCTGGTCAGCCTGCTGGTGGGCGTAAGCCTGTCGATGATCAGCATTCTGGCGCTGCTCTCGCTGTACAAAAACCTGATCGGCGTGTCCGTGCAGTCCATCCAGGACTCCCGGCAAGACGGCCAGATTGCCGCAGCCGTACTGACGGCGCAGCGTGAATTGTTGAATGCGGGTTTTCGTGTTGATGCCAACCCTGTGCAGATCATCTTGCTTAACGACGCAAATCTGAGCAACGGCACGCTGACAGGAACACCCCGTGCGTTTAATGCCGCCACGTCGACGGCTCCCGCAACGGGCAATGCCATGGTCTGGACCTACAAGCCCACCGCAACCGGCAGCGCGGTCTGCTCCGGATTGCTGATGAAGAAAGATAGCGGCAAGGAAACAGGAAGCCTTCTGCGCCTGCAAGGCGGCACTAACTGCTCGCTGGTATCGCAGTGGGGCACTACGACATGGACCAGTATTGCGCTGATTGAAACGAATCAACCCGCAGCATTTTTCTCGGTGTTCTACGCACCCTGCTGGCCCTTTGGGAAAACCGCCGACGCAACCGTCAACCGTCTGCAAGTCATGATGACCGCCAGCACGAGCACGATAGACATCAACAGCAGCGAACCACAGCCTGCTTACGTCAAAAGCAAAAGCACCACGTGCCTGCCCAACCTTGAAAAGCCGAGCGCCTCATGATTTCCAAGGCTGGCCTCAAGTCCAGAGCACGCCAACGGGGCATGGCGACCACGCTTGTCATGCTACTCACCGGCATGGCGATGACCGTAACAGCCATGGGTATGGTGTATGGCATCCGCAGCGCTCAAGACCAGCAGATGGCCAGCCATGCGGCGGTTCCGGCCGAGTCCAGAGCCTGGGAAGGTGTGGAGCTGGTGCGCCTCTACTTGCTGGACATCGCCAGCCAGACACAGCCTGAAGATCGCCTGATTGCGCTTACCGGTAACCTGGCGAGCAATATCAACGGGCTGACGATTAGCGTTTCAGAGCCTTACGTCAAAGCGACCGGCATCATCGGCTTCAATATTTCATCAGCAGCAGGTAATAACGGTGCAGCGGGTGCAACCGCGACGCTGCAGGTTTTCTATAACGTGAAATTCGCGTCGGCCGCAGGCGTGACCACACAGAGCGACATCATCAAGATAGGTAAGCCGCTTAACCTGACCGGATCGATCACCTTCAAAGGCAATCCCAACGCGAAGGTCTCGGTAAAGGGCGATGCCAACCTGAGCGGCTCCGTCACGGGCTTACAGTCCTTGCAGGCCAGCGGCGATATAGTCATCGGTGGCGGCATTCAGGTTGACGAGTTGTTCGCCAATGGAACGCTTACACTCAATGGTTCGGCCAGCACCCAAAAAGGCTCAGCCCTGGGCAACATCACTTTAGCCAGTGGCGGCTCCCAAGGAACGCTTTATACCAATGGCGATATATCAATTACCAACGGTTCGGTAGGTTCCGCAAACGCACTCGGTAAAATCATCACCTCGACGGGCGGAACGCTAGGGACGCTGAATGCGGGCAAAACCATCGCGATAAGCAACGGCACAACAACTGAGGCTAATGCGGTTGGCGACGTTACCGTTACCAGCTGGCCAAGCATCAACCGCATCAATAGCAAAGCCAATGTTACGTGCCCAAGCCCTTACTGGTTTCCTCAAGGCACCATCAAAGCCAAAAGCGTCAGTAATTGCCCGAATACAACCGCAGTGGTTGCCCCGACTGATGTAACCGTGACGCTGTTTACGCCACTTACTGCAAAGGTCGAGGACACCGTCAAGGTTGATGCCTATGACTTCAAGGACGCCTCGAACTATGTGTTCGAATATGTGAATGGCAAAAGGCAGGTCACGGTCCAGAACATCAACGGGCTGACCAACGGAATTTACTATCTAGGCAATTACCCCCAACAGAACAACAGGGGCTACAACGACTTCCTGTGCAAGAACGTCGACAGCTCGAACAACTGCACATCGCCCGCCGCTCCTGACTCAACCACCCGCACCCTGTGCCAGGGCCAGTCGACTTACAACGGATGTATCACTTACGCCAACGGCACATGGACTGTTTCGGGCAAGAACCTGGCGCCCGGTGCGCTGTGGTTCAAGGGCAACCTGCAAATGAGCAACGGTGAGTACTACAACACGGTGGTGGCTACCGGCAATATCACCACCAGTGGTGCTCACGTTCTGTATGCGCTGAACTACGCAGGCTACAAAGTCGTCTGCACCAACAAGTTTCTGAAGGACTCAACGAACGACTTCGCAGGCATGTACCCGACCAACTTCTGCGACACGGCTGGCGCCAAGCTGATATCCAACGCCTTGGGTAACGTTGGTTATCTGGATGGCAGTTTCACCAATGGCGTATTTTCCGGAGGTGCGATCACGCTAGGCTCCTCAAGCGTGGTTTACGGCAGTATCGTGGCTGGAGATGTGTTCCTTACCGAGGGAAGCAGCACCGTGCACGGCTATGTCACAGCTGCTGCTCAAGGGGCTACGCCCGCAAATGCCTGGGGAGGCTCAACGCTGATCGACCTGAGCAATCTGCCAGATACCTATATGCCCGGACAGATACCTGCGGGGGGGCAGCCAGCGTGTACCAGTAACTGCACGGGTTCCACTGGAACGACTGTCGCAGTAAAGTGGACGCGCTATTTGTGATGCGGGCAGCGCAAGGCTCGTCTCGGTAACTCAACTTCAAGATCAGGATATTCATCGGTGGCTTCGCCAGACAAGCAGCAAAAACGCGCTCAACGGGCGAAAGCCAAGGCCAAGCAAAATCGCTCGCAAAAGCCCGGCAAAAAAGTGGTGCACCCGGTCTTCGCTTCGCCGCTGGTTGACCAGCCCTTCGATGATGTCGAACTCGATCTGAGCACCTTCGACTTCAAGGACATCGTGGAAAACGGTTTCGACCCGGCCGACTTCGACGACCTGTTCCAGACCATGAAAGCCGCTCAGGCCATCAGCCAGCTGGCAATGTGCGCCGTATTCCTGCAGTACCCCGTGCTGGCATTGGTCATTGCCGAAGAGGACGAAGAGCAAGCCACCGACTTCATGATGGGCCTGTTGATCACCTACCGTGCGATGTTCTTTGACGAGGACGAAGACACGGCCATCGAATGGATCGGCAGCCCTGCGTTCCAGGCGGACTATAACGAAGCGTCGCGGTTGCTGATGGTTCGGGACCAAAAGGCTTCGTGATCCGTATTCAGTGCAGGGTTTTGTAGGAGCTGCCGAAGGCTGCGATCTCGGTGCACCAGAAGAAATGCTTTCGCAGCCTTCGCCAGCTCCCACAGCAGTCTCGCGCCGAACCAACAACCCATGCCAAAACAGCAATAAAACATTCGAAAACTTGAAATTGTGGCAAGCCTCGGACTGCTCTAGATTCGAGGCAACAATCACTGTTGCCAGGTATCTCGAATGCCCCGTCCCGATGAGCTTGTGGAAAAAACCGCCGTTGAGTTGCGCCGCCTGATCGGCAGCAAACAGATTTCCCCTGTGGAATTGATGGACGCGTGCATCGAGCGCATCGAGCGGGTCAACCCTTACGTCAATGCGGTCACCGCCACATGCTTTGATCAAGCCCGGCAACAGGCTCGTGATGCGGAGCAGGCGGTGCTTTCGGGTCAACCCTTGGGTTTGCTGCATGGCTTGCCCATCGGCATCAAGGATCTGGAAGCCACCGCAGGGCTGCTGACCACCTACGGATCACCGCTCTATCGCAATAACGTCCCGGCCAAAGACAACACGCTGGTTGCGAGACTGCGCGCGGCCGGAGCCATTGTCACCGGTAAGACCAACGTGCCGGAAATGGGCGCAGGTGCCAACACGCGTAATGACGTCTGGGGCGCAACGGGTAACCCGTTCAACCCCGCTCTGAACGCAGGCGGTTCTTCCGGTGGCTCGGCGGCGGCGCTGGCCACTGACATGCTGCCCTTGTGCAGCGGCTCCGACACGGGTGGTTCATTACGCATCCCGGCCGCGAAATGCGGCGTTGTGGGCTTACGCCCGTCTCCCGGCCTGGTACCCAGCGAACGACGCCTGTTGGGCTGGACGCCCATCTCGGTCGTCGGCCCCATGGGGCGCACGGTGGCCGATACCCTGCTGCAACTGCAAGCCACGGCCGGGTTTCACGTCAGCGAACCCTTGAGTTATGAAGTCGACAAAACCTTGTTCAGCGCCCTGCCTGACGTGGATCTCGGCACCTTGCGGGTTGGCTACACAGAAGACTTCGGTTGCTGCGATGTCGATGACGATATTCGCCAAGTGTTCCGTAGCAAAATCGCCGCGCTACGCCCGCTCTTCCGCAGTTGCGACGAAGTCCCCATGCAGTTGGGCGAAACAGATCGCTGCTTTGACGTATTACGCGCCGAGAGCTTCGTCGCCGGGACGCGTGACGCCTATCTGCGTGACCCGAACTCTCTGGGCGAAAACCCACGTGCCAATTACGAAATGGGCATGCGCATGACTCTGGAGGACTGCGCCTGGGCCGCCACTGAACAAACCCGTATCTATCGCCGCTTCCAGGCGCTGTTCGAAGACTACGACCTGATCCTGTCGCCGACGACGCCGGTCTCCCCTTTCCCATGGAACGACCTTTACCTGAAAAGCATCAATGGCAAACAACTGGAGAATTACTACCGCTGGCTGGCCCTGACCTATGTCGTCACGCTGGCAACCAATCCTGCGCTGTCGCTGCCTTGCGGCGTTGACCATGTGGGCATGCCGTTTGGTCTGCAAGTGGTGGGCGCATTCCGTGCAGACGCTCACCTGCTGGCCTGCGGCGAACAGATCGAACGTGCCACTGCAAACAACCCGGAACTCAAGCGCCCGAAACCGGATATCGACAAGTTACTTACGAGCAAGATTGACCTGAAATCCATCGTGACCGCGCCTCCTTCGAGTGAAGGCGGAATAACTGGTACGACAGAAGTATCGTCGGTTTAATAAAAGTACGCAGGGGAGCTGCGCAGAGTCCGGGACCGGCCAATACCGGATCACACACCTGTGGAGCTGCCGCAGGCTGCGATCTCGGTCTGTCGGGATAAATGCTTCGCAGCCTTGCGGCTCCTACAGACAGTGCATTTCAATCCAGTAATTTGCATGTTGTTTGATGTGCGCGAGGCTTGCCCGCGAAGAACGATAATGCGCTATGACTGCAAACCGCAGTGTGCTTATCGCGAGCAAGCTCTGCTCCCACAGCTCCGGTTCTAAGGTATTGCAGGCAGCGCCTATTACGCGCGGCGGTCCTCCCGCGGACATCGGCTGAACCGCGAGCGATAACTGCGTGTGAAATACGAAGGCGATTCAAACCCGCAGGCGATGCTCACTTCCAGCACGCTCATGTCGCTCTGACGTAGCAGTTGGCGAGCCTTGTCCAGACGCAAACCGAGGTAGAAATTACTTGGTGTGTCGTTGAGGTGCAGGCGAAACAGCCGTTCCAGCTGGCGGCGTGTCACCTGAATGCCTTCGGCCAATTCCAGGGTGCTCAAGGGCGGCTCCGTGTGCTGTTCCATTTCACCGATCACCTGCACCAGCTTCCTGTTGCTGATGCCGAAGCGCGTGGCGATCTGCATGCGTTGGTGGTCTTTGCGCGGGCGGATGCGGCTCAGCACAAATTGCTCGGACACCTTGATTGCCAGCTCAGGCCCGTGCTCTTGAGCGATCAGGTCGAGCATCATGTCGATGGAGGCAGTCCCACCGGCAGAGGTGATGCGGCGTCGATCAATCTCGAATAGCTCCTGCGTCACCTGCAGCCCGGGCCAGGTTTCTTTGAAAGCATCAATGGCTTCCCAATGCATGGTCAGCCGGTGGTTATCCAGCAAACCAGCCTGAGCCAGAACAAAGCTGCCTGAGTCGATAGCGCCCAGCGTCACACCCTCACTGTCCAACCGCCGCAGCCAATGCTCTATTTTCGGCGTGCAAGTTCTCAAAGGCTCGAACCCCGCCACTACCCAGAGCGTTGCCCCTTTCTTCAGCGGCTCCAGCGCGGCGTCGGCGTTGACCGACATGCCATTGCTGCCAATGACCGCACCGCCATCAACACTCAACACATGCCAGCGATACAGCTCACCACCAAACCGGTTAGCCACGCGCAGCGGTTCTACCGCCGATACGAATCCCATCACGGAGAAGCCGGGCATGAGCAGGAAATAGAAGTCTTGAGTCATGCATTCGCTTCTGTTGAGTAAGGAGTGAGTAAAACAGGCTGTATCGCTGAGACCAGACGATCATGCGGTGAACAGAAAATCTTGAGGAGCTCATTCAGTTGCTCTCCCCGCATCACCGCAGGCTATGGCTCTTTTGAAATACGCCGGTTCCGCGAACACAGCAATAGACCATGTCGCTACCGTGCAAGTGCTGGTCGCCGCTGTGCGTTTTCACGAGGCCATGGCTGCGTAGCTTTGCATTATCAAAAGCGAAGCAAGCCTGTAAGGAACCCTGCCTCATGAACCACGACGTCATCATCACCTGCGCATTGACCGGCGCGGGCGACACGACCGGGAAAAGCCATCTGGTCCCCATCACGCCCAAACAGATCGCCGACGCCGCCGTTGAGGCAGCCAAAGCTGGCGCGACTGTCGTGCACTGTCACGTTAGAGATCCGCAGACCGGCAAGTTCAGCCGCGATGTAGCGCTGTATCGCGAAGTGATGGAGCGTATTCGCGAGGCGGACATCGACATCATCGTCAACCTGACCGCTGGCATGGGTGGCGATCTTGAGATCGGCCCGGGCGAGCGCCCGATGGAGTTCGGCCCCAATACCGACCTGGTCGGTCCGCTGACCCGCCTTGCTCACGTCGAAGAGTTGCTGCCGGAAATCTGCACACTGGATTGCGGCACGCTCAACTTCGGCGATGGCGACACGATTTATGTCTCGACCCCGGCGCAACTGCGCGCAGGCGCCAAACGTATTCAGGACTTGGGCGTGAAGGCGGAGCTGGAGATTTTCGACACCGGGCACCTATGGTTCGCCAAGCAGATGATCAAGGAAGGCTTGCTGGACAACCCGTTGTTCCAGCTATGCCTAGGTATCCCCTGGGGCGCACCGGCAGATACCACCACGATGAAGGCCATGGTCGATAACCTGCCTGCCGATGCGGTGTGGGCCGGCTTCGGCATCGGTCGCATGCAAATGCCTATGGCCGCGCAAGCCGTGTTGCTCGGCGGGAATGTGCGGGTCGGCCTGGAGGACAACATCTGGCTGGATCGCGGTGTGCTGGCCAGCAATGGAGCATTGGTCGAGCGCGCCAGTGAAATCCTCACCCGGCTGGGTGCCCGGGTGCTAACCCCGGCGGAAGGACGCGTGAAAATGCGCCTGACCAAGCGCGGCTGAAAACTACCTGTAGGAGCTGCCGCAGGCTGCGATCGATCGGGAACCGGTCGCTGTGATCTCAGGCCAATCGCAGCCTTCGGCAGCTCCTATAAATCCTCCTTGAAAGCCAGGACTCGATATGACCTTCATCACCCACATCAAAACCTTCGCAGCACTGGGCAGCGGTGTCATCGGCAGCGGCTGGGTTACCCGTGCGCTCGCCCACGGGCTGGACGTTGTCGCTTGGGATCCGGCGCCGGGTGCGGAGACCGCGTTGCGCCAGCGGGTCGCCAATGCCTGGCCTGCGCTGGAGCAACAAGGCCTGAAGTCTGGCGCAGCTCAGGATCGTCTGCGCTTCGTTACGACCATCGAAGAATGCGTGCGGGATGCTGACTTCATCCAGGAAAGCGCTCCTGAACGGCTAGACCTGAAACTCGAGCTTCACGCAAAGATCAGCGCCGCCGCCAAGCCGGACGCGCTGATCGGCTCCAGTACATCCGGACTATTGCCAAGCGAGTTCTACGAAAGCGCGACCCATCCTGAGCGCTGCGTGGTCGGGCACCCGTTCAACCCTGTGTATCTCCTGCCATTGGTAGAAGTAGTGGGCGGCAAGCACACCGCACCCGAGGCCATTCAGGCGGCGATTAGCGTCTACGAGTCTTTGGGCATGCGCCCCCTGCACGTACGCAAGGAAGTCCCTGGATTCATCGCAGACCGCCTGCTTGAGGCGTTGTGGCGCGAGGCGCTGCATCTGGTCAACGATGGCGTCGCAACCACTGGGGAAATCGATGATGCGATCCGCTTTGGTGCCGGGCTGCGCTGGTCATTCATGGGCACCTTCCTGACTTATACGCTGGCCGGTGGCGACGCCGGAATGCGGCACTTCATGAACCAGTTCGGACCTGCGCTGAAGCTGCCATGGACTTATCTCCCGGCACCGGAACTGACTGACAAGCTGATCGACGATGTGGTCGATGGCACCCGCGATCAGCTCGGGAACCACAGCATCGCTGCGCTGGAGCGTTATCGCGATGACTGTTTGCTGGCGGTACTGGAGGCAGTGCGCGCCACCAAAGAAAAGCACGGGATCGCGTTTAGCGATTGAGTTTGCTGCCCCTCTGTGGGAGCAGAGCTTGCTCGCGTTTGGAGCGACGCCGTACACCTGTCATACCGAGTTGCTTTTATCGCGGGCAAGCCTCGCTCCCACAAAAACCTGCGAGCCTTTAAATTGGGGCGAAAAATGCCAAAACTCATCACCTACAAAACCCCCATCCTCGCCGACTGGGTCGACTACAACGGCCATCTGCGCGATGCGTTTTATCTACTGATTTTCAGCTACGCCACCGATGCCTTCATGGACCTGATCGGCCTCACCAGCGACAACCGGGATGCCAGCGGTCATTCGCTGTTCACACTTGAATGCCACATCAACTATCTGAATGAAGTGAAGCTGGATGAGCAGGTAGAAGTGCGCACGCAGATAGTCGGTCATGACAACAAGCGCGTGCACCTCTATCACAGCCTTCACAAGGCAGGCATCGATGACCCGCTTTCTGCAAGCGAGCAGATGCTGCTCCACGTAGATCTGGCAGCCGGTCCAAGGTCTGCGCCGTTCAGTGAGGCTGTTCTAGGCAAGCTGTCAGCAATCGCTGCGAGCCAAAAAGACTTACCTACGCCGCACTACATAGGGCGCGTCATTGGATTGCCGGGAAAAAGCTGAACCCAAGCGACATCTACAAATCCTGTGGGAGCGAAATCATTCGCGACGGCGGTGTGTCAGCCAATGATGCTGCCGAAGCAGACGGCCTCTTCGCGAATAAATTCGCTCCAAGCGGTTGTCCCCAGGCATGTCCCCAAGCACCACAGCGCCCACAAAAAAGCCCGCATCGCTGCGGGCTTTTTCAATGCTCAATCAACCATGACTCAGTTGATTTTGGCATCCAGTTCGCCGCGAGCGTAACGCTCGAACATCGCATCCAGAGATACAGGTTTGATCTTCGACGCGTTGCCTGCAGTGCCGAACGCTTCATAACGAGCGATACACACGTCACGCATGGCAGTTACGGTCTTGGCCAGGTATTTACGCGGGTCGAACTCGCCCGGGTTCTTGGCCATGAACTCACGGATGGCACCGGTGGACGCCAGACGCAGGTCGGTGTCGATGTTGACCTTGCGCACGCCGTGCTTGATGCCTTCGACGATTTCTTCAACCGGTACGCCGTAGGTTTCTTTGATTTCGCCGCCGTACTGATTGATGATTTTCAACCATTCTTGCGGAACCGAAGACGAACCGTGCATCACAAGGTGAGTGTTCGGGATGCGCTTGTGGATTTCCTTGATGCGATCGATCGCCAGGATGTCACCGGTAGGCGGCTTGGTGAACTTGTAAGCGCCGTGGCTGGTGCCGATGGCGATAGCCAGTGCATCAACCTGGGTTTTCTTGACGAAGTCAGCGGCTTCTTCCGGATCGGTCAGCATCTGGCTGTGATCGAGCATGCCTTCAGCGCCAACGCCGTCTTCTTCGCCAGCCATACCGGTTTCCAGCGAACCCAGAACACCCAGCTCACCTTCAACTGAAACGCCACATGCGTGGGCAAAAGCAACCACGCGACGGGTCACTTCAACGTTGTACTCGTAGGTGGTTGGCGTTTTGCCGTCGACACCCAGCGAGCCGTCCATCATGACCGAGCTGAAGCCCAACTGGATCGAACGCTGGCAGATATCAGGGCTGGTACCGTGGTCCTGGTGCATGACCACCGGGATATGCGGGAATTCTTCCACTGCCGCCAGGATCAGGTGACGCAGGAACGGCGCGCCAGCGTATTTACGGGCGCCGGCCGAGGCCTGAACGATCACCGGGGAATCGGTCTTGTCGGCCGCTTCCATAATGGCGCGCATTTGTTCCAGGTTGTTCACGTTGAAAGCTGGGACGCCATAACCGAATTCGGCTGCGTGGTCCAACATCTGGCGCATGCTGATAAGTGCCATTGTCTGTCTCTCTCCCGGTAGGGTCGTTATCGTGCAAACCTGCCGTAGCGGCGGCTGCTATTCAAGTTCTACGCATTAGCCCTGAGGCCATGCGCTGGATCATCGGTGCAGCTTGTTCAACGCTTCTTGCAACCGCGCCCGATCAAATCGTTGGTAGCGTCCCAGTACACCAGGCCTTCGTCGCCCTTGTTCTGGAAAGCCAGTACACCATTGCTATAAAGCGATGGCGAGCCAGGCTCGGCGGTCAGCCGGAAAACCTGATCGCTTTCATTCAGGCGCACATCAACTTCGGCCTTGGCCTGGTCAACGTAACGCCAGTGGACCTCGGCTTTGCTGTCGCAAACCCAACTGGTCCAGGTATTACCTGTTTGCGGGGCCTTCATGCTGGCGCAACCACCAAGCACTGCAAGTGTCGCAAGGGCAATCAAGCCTTTCATTACGTCTCCTGGCCTGCCCTGAGAAGCAAGGCAAATGCCAGTCGCTTCAATCTTCAGGGGCAGTTCTGTTCCTGATTCCGATCATCGGCCGGCTCACCCGTAGCCTGCGCTTCAACCCGTTGAGTATTCTGGGTTGTGGGCACGTTTACGGACGCCGGGCTGAGCACTTCACACGTCTTGGCACGAGTGCCAGGGCTGCTACAACCGGCGAATATCACACAACTCATCAAGGCCAGGGCGGCGATTTTCATGGCGAAGTTCCTTATTCAGAAAAGTTATCCACCCTTTAATGACCACCACTGGCTCAAGATGTTGCCAAACTCATCTCCGTGATCGCATCTTAACGACAGGCCACCGGGCCGAGATTGGGCATGAATTCATACTTGTCCAAGACAGCTTCACCGCCGCGCTTGTAGATCACCGGTACGGTCTCTGCCTGCCAGTTCGCTTGATAACAGCTCAGTTGAACCAGCGCAGGCTCACGCACAACCTCTACGGCTTCCGGCTCAGTGGCGCAGCCAGCGAGCAGTACAGCGATGATGAGCAGCGGTAGCGGCCTGAGCATTTCATTTCCCTTTTGCAAAGCCTGATCCTCAGGCCTTGGCGCGTTGTTCCAGAATTTCCACGGCGGGCAATACTTTGCCTTCGACGAACTCCAGGAATGCGCCGCCACCGGTAGAAATGTAGGAGATTTGATCCGCTACGCCATATTTATCGATTGCCGCCAACGTGTCGCCACCGCCTGCGATGGAGAACGCCGAGCTTTCGGCAATGGCTTTAGCCAGGGTTTTGGTACCTTCGCCAAACTGATCGAATTCAAACACGCCAACCGGACCATTCCACAGAATAGTCTTGGAAGATTTCAACAATTCGGCGAAATGCGCTGCAGTTTGCGGGCCGATATCCAGAATCATGTCGTCATCGGCAACATCGGCGATCAGTTTGACCGTCGCGGCTGCGCTTTCAGCGAACTCCTTGGCCACAACCACATCAACCGGCAATGGCACGCTGACCTTGGCTGCGATTTCGCGAGCGGTATCCAGCAGATCCGGTTCGTACAGCGACTTGCCAACCTTGTGGCCTGCCGCAGCCAGGAACGTATTGGCAATACCGCCACCAACGATCAACTGGTTGCAGATGGCGCTCAGGCTGTTGAGCACGTCGAGTTTGGTAGACACCTTGGAGCCAGCAACAATGGCGGCCATTGGCTGGGCCGGAGCGCCAAGGGCTTTGCCCAGTGCGTCCAGCTCAGCAGCCAGCAACGGGCCTGCCGCAGCGACTTTGGCGAACTTGGCCACGCCATGGGTCGAACCTTCAGCGCGGTGCGCAGTACCGAAAGCGTCCATGACGAAGACGTCACACAGGGCAGCATATTTCTGCGCCAGTTCGTCAGCGTTCTTTTTCTCGCCCTTGTTGAAGCGCACGTTTTCAAACAGCACGATGTCGCCAGACTTGACGTCAACACCGTCCAGATAATCGGCAACCAGTGGCACTTCACGGCCCAGGGCCTTGCTCAGGTAGTCAGCAACGGGTTTGAGGCTATTCTCGGCAGAGAACTCGCCCTCGGTTGGACGACCCAGATGAGAGCAGACCATCACGGCCGCGCCCTTTTCCAGCGCCAGCTTGATGGTAGGTAGCGACGCCAGGATACGTGCATCACTGCTGACTTTGCCGTCCTTGATAGGGACGTTGAGGTCTTCGCGGATCAATACACGCTTACCTTGCAGGTCGAGCTCGGTCATCTTCAACACGGTCATGAGTGAATCCCTGTTTTTACTGTTGTGGGTCTGCGACGTGCAAAAAGTGCTCAGCAACGTCAAGCATTCGATTGGCAAAACCCCATTCGTTATCGAACCAGGCCAGCAAGTTCACGAGCCGCGGGCCGGAAACCCGGGTCTGACTCGCATCAACGATGGCCGAATGAGGGTCATGGTTGAAATCACAACTGGCGTGCGGCAACTCGGTGTAAGCCAGCAGCCCTTTCAGCGGGCCGCTGGTAGCAGCCTCGCGAAGCAAGCGGTTGATCTCTGCTGCGTCGGTATCCCGCGCTGTTTGCAAGGTGATATCGAGGCAGGACACGTTTACCGTTGGCACGCGAACAGCTTTGGCCTGAATTCGGCCCGCAAGTTCCGGAAGCAGCCGCTCAATACCGCGCGCCAGACCAGTGGACACCGGAATGATCGACTGGAAAGCCGAGCGCGTACGGCGCAGATCTTCATGATGATAGGCGTCTATGACAGGCTGATCATTCATCGCCGAATGGATCGTGGTGATGGTGATGTACTCCAGCCCTACGGCCTGATCCAGCAAGCGCAGCAACGGTACGCTGCAGTTGGTGGTGCAGGACGCAGCAGAGACCAGCAGCTCAGTGCCGGTCAGCTTTTGTTGGTTAACGCCGAACACGATGGTGGCGTCGACGTCGGCTTCGCTTGCCATCGGCTGGGAAAACAGTACCCGCGGTGCGCCAGCGTCAACGAAGCGCTGACCATCTTCACGGGTGTTGTAGACACCTGAACATTCGAGCACCAGATCAACTTCCAGCGCCGCCCAGTCAACGCCTTCCGGCGTCTCGCTGCGCAGCACTTTGATCTTGTGATCATTGATGTGCAGGTATTGCCCTTCGACCCGCACTTCGCCGGGGAACCGACCGTGTGTGGAGTCAAAGCGCGTGAGGTATTCGAGACTGGCCATGTCGGCCAGATCGTTGATAGCAACCACTTCGAAACCGGCCTTGGCCCCTCGCTCGCAAAGTGCGCGCACGACGCAACGACCGATACGGCCGTAGCCGTTGAGTGCAACTTTGAAAGGGCGGTGCTGAGGCATGGGGTTCTCGTTGGGCAAACTGCCAAGCGAACTCTGTGGGAGCAGGGCTTGCCCGCGATAAGGTCAACACGGTGCTTGAGACCGAGCTGACCTTATCGCGGGCAAGCCCTGCTCCCACAAGGGTCCGCTTCAGCAGATAAATCGCTATCAGTCTTCCAGCAGCTCTTCAGCCTGACCCAGGATGTTTTCCAGGGTGAAGCCGAACTCTTCGAACAAGGCTGGCGCAGGGGCCGACTCGCCGAAAGTAGTCATGCCGATAACGCGACCTTCCAGGCCGACGTACTTGTACCAGAAGTCCGCATGAGCAGCTTCGATGGCGATACGAGCGCTGACCTGCAGTGGCAGAACGGCTTGCTTGTAGCCCGGATCCTGAGCATCGAAGACGCTGGTGCATGGCATGGAAACCACACGCACGTTGCGGCCTTGAGCGCTGAGTTTGTCGAATGCCTGAACGGCCAGACCCACTTCCGAACCGGTAGCGATCAGAATCAATTCTGGTTCGCCAACGCAGTCACGCAGCACGTAACCACCGCGAGCGATGTCCGCCAGCTGGGCTTCGTCGCGAGCCTGGTGAGTCAGGTTCTGACGGGAGAAGATCAGCGCCGAAGGACCGTCGTTGCGCTCGATGGAGTACTTCCAGGCCACCGCCGATTCCACAGCATCCGCAGGACGCCAGGTGTCCAGATTCGGCGTAGTGCGCAGGCTGGTCAGTTGCTCGATCGGCTGGTGCGTCGGGCCGTCTTCGCCCAGACCGATGGAGTCGTGGGTGAACACATACAGCACGCGCTTCTTCATCAAGGAGGACATACGCACTGCGTTGCGGGCGTATTCCATGAAGATCAGGAAGGTCGCGCCGTAAGGCACGAAGCCGCCGTGCAGGGCGATACCGTTCATCATTGCGCCCATGCCGAACTCACGCACGCCGTAATGCAGGTAGTTACCGTTGGCGTCTTCGCCGGTAATGCTCTTGCAACCTTTCCAGATGGTCAGGTTGGAGCCGGCCAGGTCAGCCGAACCGCCGAGGAACTCAGGCAGCAACGGACCGAAAGCGCCCAGTGCATTCTGGCTGGCCTTACGGCTGGCGATGGTCTCGCCCTTGGCGTTGACTTCAGCGACGTAGGCAGCGGACTTTTCAGCAAAGTCAGCTGGCAGCTCACCGCTCATGCGACGGATCAGTTCGTTGGCCAGCTCCGGGAATTCGGCAGAGTAGGCAGCGAAACGCTGATCCCATTCGGCTTCGCTCGCCAGGCCTTTCTCTTTGCAGCTCCACTCGGCATAGATATCAGCCGGGATATCGAACGGACCGTGGGTCCATTTCAGGGCGGCACGGGTCAAGGCGATTTCTTCAGCACCCAGCGGCGCACCGTGGGACTCTTCCTTGCCTTGCTTGTTTGGCGAGCCGAAACCAATGGTGGTCTTGCAGCAGATCAGTGTCGGCTTGTCGCTCTTGCGAGCGGTGTCGATGGCAGTTTTGATCTCTTCCGAGTCGTGGCCGTCAACGTTGCGGATGACCAGCCAGCCGTAAGATTCAAAGCGCTTTGGCGTGTCATCGGTGAACCAGCCTTCAACTTCGCCATCGATGGAGATGCCGTTGTCGTCGTAGAAAGCGATCAGCTTGTTCAGACCCAGCGTGCCGGCCAACGAGCCCACTTCGTGGGAAATGCCTTCCATCATGCAGCCATCACCCATGAACACGTAAGTGTGGTGATCAACGATGTTGTGGCCTGGACGGTTGAATTGGGCAGCCAGAGTCTTTTCAGCGACTGCGAAACCTACCGCGTTGGCGAAACCCTGGCCCAGCGGACCTGTTGTGGTTTCAACGCCCGGCGTGTAGCCGAACTCAGGGTGGCCCGGCGTGCGGCTGTGCAACTGACGGAAATTCTTCAGGTCGTCGATGGACAGGTCATAACCGGTCAGGTGCAGCAACGAGTAGACCAGCATCGAGCCGTGACCATTGGACATGATGAAACGGTCACGGTCGGCGAAATTCGGGTTGCTCGGGTTGTGCTTCAGATAGTCGCGCCAAAGTACTTCGGCGATATCCGCCATGCCCATAGGGGCACCGGGATGGCCGCTGTTGGCTTTTTGCACGGCATCCATGCTGAGTGCACGAATGGCGTTGGCACGCTCACGACGGCTGGGCATCGCTGATCTCCTGGGAACTGGGAAAAGAATGGATCTGAAAAAGGCGAGCATTTTCCCTCAGGCACTGCCTGGGAGCAATGAAAGATAGCGGCTTGTGGTTGTTTTTCCTGCTCGCGCTTCGTTATTTATTCATCCATGTCGCTCTGCCACCTCATAAAAGCGGCTCCAGACGGCTCTGAATCCACCGCCCATCAAGCAATATCAAAACTTTTTGATATTGCCCTTGCGGGGAGACGGGTCGCTAACTAGACTGCCAGCCCTATGAACCTGCGCGTACCTGCAATTCGCCACGACGACTGCGACGACCTCTCTGCCTTGTGCAAGGCTGGCGGCGATCCGTTGCGGCTGAATGTATTGCGTGCGCTGGCCAATGATTCATTCGGCGTGCTGGAACTGGCGCAGATCTTTGCGATTGGTCAGTCCGGCATGAGCCACCACCTCAAAGTGCTGGCCCAGGCCGATCTGGTTGCAACGCGACGCGAAGGCAATGCTATTTTTTACCGACGCGCCCTGCCCCATACCGGACAACCGGGCGGCAGATTGCACGCGGCCATGCTTGATGAAGTCGACATGCTGGCTCTGCCTCACGATGTGCAGTCCCGTATCGGACTGGTACATCGCCAGCGGGCCAATGCCAGTCAGGATTTTTTCGCCCGTACGGCAGAGAAATTTCGCGCCCAGCAGGACTTGATCGCCGGGCTTGCCCAGTACCGGGACAGCCTGCTGTCGCTGCTCGACAAATTGAACTTCGGTTCGCAAGCAACAGCATTGGAAGTCGGGCCGGGAGATGGCGGTTTTCTGCCGGATCTGGCACGTCGCTTCCAGCACGTAACGGCCTTGGACAATAGCCCGGCGATGCTGGAAATAGCCCGTCAGCTTTGCGCTGCACAGGCATTGACTAATGTTGAGCTAAAGCTCGCCGATGTACTGGATGCCGTCGATGTCAGCGCCGATTGCGTTGTACTGAACATGGTGCTGCACCATTTCGCCGCACCGGCAGAGGCACTCAAACAACTGGCAAGTCTGTTGCAACCGGGCGGTAGCCTGTTAGTGACAGACTTGTGTAGCCACGATCAGAGCTGGGCCAAGGAGGCCTGTGGCGATCTCTGGTTAGGGTTTGAACAGGAAGATCTGGCCCGTTGGGCCATCGCTGCGGGGCTAGTTCCCGGGGAAAGCCTCTATGTAGGCTTACGTAATGGTTTCCAGATACAGGTCCGCCATTTTCAGCGACCGGCTGGCAACACTCACCATCGGTAAAATTCAGGAAACCCGTAGAGATGAGCGAATACTCCCTTTTCACCTCCGAGTCCGTGTCCGAAGGGCACCCAGACAAAATCGCCGACCAGATTTCCGATGCGGTTCTGGATGCAATCATTGCTCAGGACAAACACGCTCGCGTAGCCGTTGAAACCCTGGTCAAGACCGGTGTTGCCATTGTTGCTGGCGAAGTGACCACCAGCGCCTGGGTTGACCTCGAACAAATCGTTCGTGACGTGATCAGCGACATCGGCTACACAAGCTCCGACGTCGGCTTCGACGGTGCTACCTGTGGCGTGATGAACATCATCGGCAAGCAGTCCCCTGACATCAACCAGGGTGTTGACCGTGCCAAGCCTGAAGATCAGGGCGCTGGCGACCAGGGCCTGATGTTCGGCTACGCCAGCAACGAAACTGCTGAACTGATGCCTGCGCCAATCGCGTTCTCGCACCAGTTGGTGAAGCGTCAGGCCGAAGCCCGCAAATCCGGCCTGCTGCCTTGGCTGCGCCCGGATGCCAAGTCGCAAGTGACTTGCAGCTATGAAAACGGCAAGGTTGTGGGCATCGACGCTGTCGTTCTGTCGACCCAGCACAACCCTGAAGTTTCCTACAACGATCTGCGCGAAGGCGTGATGGAACTGATCGTCAAGCACGTGCTGCCAGCTGAGCTGCTGCACAAGGACACTCAGTTCCACATCAACCCGACTGGCCAGTTCATCATTGGCGGCCCGGTGGGTGACTGCGGTCTGACCGGTCGCAAGATCATCGTCGACAGCTACGGCGGCATGGCTCGTCACGGCGGTGGCGCGTTCTCCGGCAAGGATCCATCCAAGGTTGACCGTTCGGCTGCTTACGCTGGCCGTTATGTTGCCAAGAACATCGTTGCTGCTGGCCTGGCCGAGCGCTGCGAGATTCAGGTTTCCTACGCTATCGGCGTCGCACAACCGACTTCGATCTCGTTGAACACCTTCGGCACCGGCAAGATCAGCGATGACAAGATCATCAAACTGGTCCGCGACATTTTCGACCTGCGTCCATACGCAATCACCACCATGCTGGACCTGCTGCACCCGATGTATCAGGAAACCGCAGCCTACGGCCACTTCGGTCGCACGCCGCAAACCAAGACCGTCGGTAACGACACGTTCACCACGTTCACCTGGGAAAAAACTGACCGTGCCGACGCCCTGCGCGCCGCTGCCGGTCTGTAATACGCCTTAAGTTTCAGGCGTAACAAAAAGCCCTTGGCGACCGTGGTCGTCAGGGGCTTTTTGGTTTTCGCCAGGCAAATCCGAGACCTGTAGGAGCTGCCGAAGGCTGCGATGGCGGTGTGTCAGAAGGAATGCATTCGCAGCCTTCGGCAGCTCCTACAGGAAATCCCTTTCCAGTTTCTAAGCCCTTCTTGCCACCAACAACACCGAAGCCGCACTGGCCAGCAATCCCGCACACACCCGATTGAACAATCGTTTGCCACTGGGGCGTGCAAACAATCGGCGAGCGTGAAGGCCCATCCAGGCGTAGATCGCAATCGCAAGGCATTCCAGCGCCAGGAAAAAAACCCCGAGTACTGCGAACTGCTCCGTCACAGACCCAGCCTGATCTACGAACTGCGGCAGAAAAGCGGTAAACAACAGAATCGCCTTCGGATTACCGATGGCCACCAGAAACTCCTGCCGCGCCAGGCTGAACATGCCTTTACCTGAGCCGATCACTTCGCCCTCTTCCTCAGGGCTGGCACGCCACAATTGCATCGCGAGATAAAACAGATAAGCCGCGCCAACGATCTTGATCACATGAAACAACCACTCTGAGGTGTGCAGCACCGCAGTCAGCCCCACTGCCGCCAGCGCAATCATGATCGCGAAGGCCAGCAAACGTCCCAGCCCACCGATGCAGGCCCTGGCAAAGCCGTAGCGGGTCGCGTTACTGATCGAAAGCAGGTTGTTGGGGCCGGGCGCCATGTTCAGCGCAAAGCAGGCCGGCACGAAAACCGCCAGAGTCGAGATATCCATGAGTCACCCATCAGCACTTGGACAAGGGAGTCGCAATATTGCAGGCAACGTTGCCAGCCTTGAAAGGCACAGTCATGGAGCAAAAGACCGGCATCTGTACTGGCTGAATGATTCAGTAACCAGCACAACCAGACACCCGGCGCGCCGGTCGCTAGCCTCTGTGGCATCTCACCAAGCAAGGATGCTTCGATGCGCTTACTGGCCGTAATCATGCTCTCACTCATCAGCCTGACCGCACAGGCTAATCAATGCCCAGACTGGACGCCCGCCAAGGCAAAAAATTCGATCACGGCCCTACAAGCACAAATCTCTGCCTGGGATGACAGCTACCACCGGCAGGGCGTGTCACTGATTGCCGATGAGCTGTACGACCAGTCCCGGCAACGACTTCAATTCTGGCGCGCATGCTTCACCTCACCACCTGGTGAAACCGTCCACCCACTGAGAACGGCCAAAGGCCCGATGCGTCATCCTGTACCGCACACCGGCGTCAACAAACTGAGTGATGAAACAGCCGTAAAAAAATGGCTTAAAGGTCGCAAAGACCTATGGGTTCAACCCAAGGTTGATGGTATCGCCGTGACGCTGGTGTATCAGCAGGGCAATCTGGTTCAGGCCATCAGCCGTGGCGATGGCATCGAGGGGCAAGACTGGACCGGGCACGCCAAAACCATCGCAGCCATACCCGCGCACCTGCCTTGGCAGGAAACGCTGATACTGCAAGGTGAGCTGTATCTGCGCCTGGAAAATCATATACAAGCCCAGGCCGGGAGCGTAAATGCACGCGGCAAAGTCGCCGGGATGCTTGCCCGCAACGAACTGAACGTTGCTGACGCAGAGCGGATCGGTCTTTTCGTCTGGGACTGGCCTGACGGACCGACCTCAATGCGCGAACGTATGGCGGGGTTGAGCGCTCTGGGTTTCGACGACAGCGCTCACTACAGTCAACCTCTGGAAGGCTTTACCCAGGCTCAACGCTGGCGTGAGCATTGGTATCGCCACCCGCTGCCTTTTGCCACTGACGGCATCATCATTCGCCAGGGCGAGCGTCCACCGGCACAGCGCTGGCAGGCGAAAGCGCCCTACTGGATCGCGGCCTGGAAGTACCCCTTTGCCCAGGCGCTGGCAGAAGTACGCAAGATCAACTTCAACATTGGCCGTAGCGGCAAGATCACACCGGTTCTCGAGCTTGAGCCTGTGCGCCTGGATGACAGAACGATCAGTCGCATCAGCGTCGGCTCACTGCAGCGATGGCAGGCGCTGGATATCAGACCGGGAGATCAAGTGGCCGTAAGCCTCGCGGGCCTGACCATTCCCCGACTGGACGGCGTCGTTTCACGTAACGTCGAGCGTGACGAACTGCAGATTCCCCAGGCAGAAAACTTTCACGCCCTCAGTTGCTGGCAGCACGCCCCTGAATGCGAAAGTCAGTTTCGCGCGCGGCTCGTCTGGCTCAGCAGCAAGAAAGGTCTGGCGCTGGCCGGAGTGGGCCCTGGGACTTGGGATAACCTGATCAATGCCGGGAAAATCAATGGATTGCTCGACTGGATGACCCTGGATAAAGACCAGCTTGCTAACATTTCCGGGCTAGGCGAGCGCAGCGGCGCTAAACTGATCGACAGTTTGCACGAGGCCCGCTCCAGACCGTTTGCTGTGTGGCTAAAGGCTATCGGCCTGCCGCCTACCGGGGAAGCTCAACTGGGTAAACAGTGGAGCGAACTGGAAAAGCGTACGACGCAACAGTGGCAAACGGAACCCGGCATAGGTCCTGGCCGTGCCGAACAGTTGGTTGCCTTCTTCCAGCATCCAGAGGTTCAGGCCTTGAGCGAGCAATTACGAGCCAAGGGTATTTCAGGTTTTTAAAGTGCCGGGCGTTTTATCATCAAGCCCGGACGTTATAGTTTTCAAAAGGAGTTCATATGAAGGTTTTTTCACCGCTGATCCTGCTGACGTGCTGCGCAATGCTCGCCACCCCGCTCCTGGCTGCCGAGTCAGCCCCTGAAGAAGGCGGATGCCTGGCAAAAAGTCAGGAAATCAGCAGAAAAATCGAAGATGCGAAAGCCAATGGCAACAAGCCCCAGCAAGCAGGCCTTGAAAAGGCCCTGAGCGAAACCAACGCCAACTGCACCGAGGCATCGCTGCTTAAAGAACATGAGCAGAAGGTGCTGGAAGCCAAGCGCGAGGTCAAAAAGCGTGAGTCCGATCTGAGCAAAGCCATGACCAAGGGCGATCCGGACAAAATCAACAAGCGCAAAGACAAGCTGGCTGAGTCTCGCAAGGAACTGCAGGACGCCCAGACAGAATTGGAAGACCTGCAGCCGCAGGATTAAACAGCGGATTGATGCAGAACCTGTGGGAGCAGGGCTTGCCCGCGATGGCTTTATGCGATGGATCAGATATCCGCGGTGTCCTTATCGCGGGCAAGCCCGGCTCCCACAGGATGAACTGACGTGGGACCGGCTTTAGCCAGGAAGGCGGTATTCCTGACAATACAAATGTGTCTGCTGTACTGACCTCTTCCCGAATTAATTCGGTCCCACCGAGTGCGTGGACACCCTGCGGGAGCGGTGCTTGGTCTGGGCGGCATTCCGACGATTCAGGCGCCGCGGTGCATCAGATACACCGGGTGGTCCAGACCAATCCCCACATGAAGGCGCAAGCCTCGTATCACCTTAATGATTACGAAACTCTTTATGACACGCCTCACACTCCGCCTGAACCTTGTTCATGGCGGGTGTCAGGGAGCTGGATTTAAAGGGGCGCTCATTGCTGACGATCACCAATTCAGCCGTCGCCGATTCCAATGACCGTGCTAGCTCCTGAAAGCGCGCCTGCTTTTGCCAGACGGCATCCGTGGCGCTGGTGTGATCCGCCTCTTTGACTTGCGGGAAATGTTTCCAGGGCTGATGAGACAGGCTGTCGAGCTTGACCGCACCTTCGCTGAAGCGCTGACCATCGAAAGCGATACGACCGCGCAACATGCCGCCCAGGTCTTCGCTGGTCTTGAGCATGTCCTTGAAGATCGCCTTGCGTTGCGCCACCGGCGAATTGGGGTCCAGCCCGCCACAGGCGCTCAGGCTCAGGCAGGCCAACAGCACAGCGCACAGTTTTTTCAACGTTGTATCCAGCAGGGTCGGCAGAAACGGCGGCCAGTATCCTCGGCCGCCCGATAAAGACAAAGCGCTGGATCACTGCAGTCAGGCTGGCAAAGGCGTGGCGGACGCAATGAACAGCCCCACGATCAGCCCCAGCCCGACCATCCAGGCCAGCGAACGCAAGATAGCAAGATCAGCCAGATAGAAAATGATGTAGAGCAAGCGGCTGGTAATGAACAACACAGCAACCACGTCGATGGTCACCAACTGCGCGTTACCGGCGATGTGGGCAATGATCACGGCGGCGGCAAAGCCCGGCAGGATCTCGAAGCTGTTGAGCTGCGCCGCATTGGCACGGGCTGGAAGGCCTTCGAGGTTATTCAGAAAATTACGCGGGTTGTGGTTGTGCTTACCGTTGAACTTGCCACTGGAATACTTGGCGATGCCTGCACAAACGATCGGCAGAATAATCGCGACCAACACGCACCAGAATGCAACCGTCATAACAGAATCCTTATAGTTTGATTTTCATTACCAGCATGCCGAGCAAGACCAGGCCACAAGCTAAGAGCCGGGGCCGACCAAAAGGTTCTTTCAGATACCGCATACCAAACAGCACCACCAGAATCACACTGACCTCGCGCAAGGCTGCAGCCTCCGCCACCGACCCCAACTGCATCGCCCACAACACCAGAGCGTAGCTGAGCAGGACACATAGGCCGACGCTTAAAGCCAAGCGCCATTGCTCCCGCCAGAAGAGGCTGAACGGTGCACGCTTGTAAGTGAGAGCCAGCATCGGAAAAGGCCATGCGCTGATCAGCGTCAGCCAGATCAGATAGTCCAGAGGGTGCACACCCATCTGCAGCGCTTGCCCGTCGATCCAGGTGTAGCAGCCGATACACACGCCAATCAATGCGACCACCGGAAGCAGCGACCACGGCAGCCGATCTCCACCACCGCCCTGCCAGAGCAGGCAGATCATGCCGCAAGGGATCAGCAGAATACCGAGGATTTGCTGAGTGCTGAGTTCTTCGCCGACAAATATTAAAGTCAGGGCCAGCACCACCAACGGCGACAGCCCACGCATCAACGGATAGACCAGTCCGAGGTCGCCGACTCTGTAGGCTTGAATCAGCAAATACCGGTATAGCAACTCGAACAACGCCGAGGCGATCATCCATGGCCAGATGGCAGCAGGCGGCGGCTCGACAAAACTCACTGCGAGCACCGCGAACAGCAACGCCACAAAATCCATGCTGGCGATGACCAACAAACGCTCACCGCTGAATTTGATCAGGGTATTCCACGTCGCGTGCAGTACTGCCGCGATCAACACCAACGCCGTAGCCAGCAAAAACACTCTCCCTGTTTCAGATTCAGATTGCCGTTCCCGCAGGCCCCTGTAGGAGCTGCCGAAGGCTGCGATGGCGGTGCGTCAGGATAAATGCTTCGCAGCCTTCGGCAGCTCCTACAGGGACGCATTTCAATTCAGCGGGTTGCACTTGTTCAATAGAAGCCACTCCAAACTCAACAGCCCCTGTCACACCTTGTCCAACCTTCGCCAATGAGAATCCTTACGATTAACGTTTAACCCGATTCGTAAGGAAGTTCCATGCATTCTGTTTTTCGTTTGCGGCCCACTGTCGCCATGACGAAGCTCGCGCTGGCGTGCCTCATCGCCCAAAGCGCCTGCGCTCAGGCTCAAGAAACCACAGCCGCTCCGGTGACCATTCTGGAAGACGTAACCGTCACCGCTGCCGGTTATGAGCAGAGCGTAGAGGATGCACCGGCTTCCGTGACAATCATCACCGGTGACGAACTGCGCAAGCGTTCGTTCCGCGATTTGACGGACGCGCTGCGCGACGTTGAAGGCGTGACGGTCAATGGCGGCGCGAACGAAACCGATATTTCGATTCGCGGCATGCCTGCTGATTACACCTTGATTCTGGTCGATGGCAAACGTCAGAGTGCTCGAGAATCAAGGGTCAACGGCAACTCGGGCTATGAGCAGAGCTTCATCCCGCCCGCCGAAGCCATTGAGCGTATTGAAGTGGTACGTGGCCCGATGTCCTCGCTGTATGGCTCCGACGCCATTGGCGGCGTGATCAACGTCATCACCCGTAAGGTTTCCACCGAATGGGGTGGCTCGGTCACCTACGACTATTCGGCGCGCCAGCACAGCGATCAAGGCAATGCACGACAAACCCAGTTCTACCTCAATGGCCCGCTGATTCAAGACACGCTGGGGCTGCAAGTCTGGGGGCGCTATCTGGATCGCCAGGCTGATGACAACGTCGAAGAAACCAATGGTTTCAGCAAGGCTGACCATAAGGACCTGACCGCACGCCTGGCTTTCACCCCGACCATCGACCACGACATCCTGCTGGAAGCTGGCGCAACCCGCCTGAAAAACGGCGACGGCCTGAGTCCTAACTGGGCAACTCGCGAGCAGGAAAATAACCGTGATCACTGGTCGATCTCTCACCAGGGTCGCTGGGACTGGGCCACTTCCGACATCTCGTTCGCACAGGAGGAATCCAGTCGCGAAGGTAAGGCTGACGCAGCACAGGCTGACGTACTGGGCCGCAAGCCTACGGTGAAAAACTCGGTGTTTGACGCCAAGCTGGTTATCCCGACCGAACACAACATCACCACCACCGGCCTGCAATGGAACGAAACCACGGTCACTGACTGGAACCAGGGTTTGGGCGACAAGGTGGACTACGAGTTCTCGGTTGTGCAAAAAGCACTTTTCGCCGAGAACGAGTGGGCAATGACTGATAGCTTCTCGTTAACCACCGGTCTGCGCATGGACCATCACGAAGAATACGGCGTGCATTTCAGCCCTCGTGTTTACGGCGTGTGGCATGCCACCGACGACTGGACCATCAAAGGCGGCGTTGCTCGCGGCTTCAAGGCTCCGGAACTGCGTGCAGTGATCGAGGACTATGCCTACCTGCGTCGTAACCGCTTCGTGATGTTCGGCAACCCTGACCTCAAGCCCGAATCGAGCACCAACTACGAGCTGTCAGCCATGTGGTCCAACCGCAATGACCTCTCGGCTGGCGCAACCGTGTTCTACAACGACTTCAAGGACAAACTGTCTACGGTCACTACCACCGAAAGGTGGAACGGTTTCATCATCATGGATCGCGTCAACGTCGACCAGGCTGTGATCAAAGGCGTGGAGCTGAACGGTCGCTGGGATATCAACACCGACCTGGCCTTGAAAGCCAACTACACCTATACCGACTCAGAGCAAAAAACCGGGCCCAACGCCGGTGCTC
Source organism: Pseudomonas maioricensis (assembly GCF_022790535.1). Classification (GTDB taxonomy): domain Bacteria; phylum Pseudomonadota; class Gammaproteobacteria; order Pseudomonadales; family Pseudomonadaceae; genus Aquipseudomonas; species Aquipseudomonas maioricensis. The sequence continues at coordinate 254,405 of NZ_LOHG01000001.1, read as the reverse complement.
CTCTGGCGCTGACTCCCAAGCAGAAAGCCAACATCCGTACTGACTGGAAGCTGTCCGACAAGACCCAGCTCTGGGCAGCGATCAATTACTACGGCGAAGAGTACGGCAACACCATCACTGACGAGTCGGCGCCGGGCTATACCACAACAGACTTCGGCGGCTCGTACGAGCTGACCAAGAACGTCTCGTTCAACGCCGCACTGTACAACCTGACCGACAGACGCCTGGACGACGAAACCTACGGCACCGTCAATTACGGCCGCACACTGTGGGCGTCGACGACTGTGAGGTTTTAAGAACGCACCTCACTGCATGAAGTGAATGAGACTTCTTGTGGGAGCTGGGCTTGCCCGCGATAAGGCTGGACGCGATCTAAGGCGAACCGATTCCAGCCTTATCGCGGGCAAGCCCAGCTCCCACAAGACCTCATTCCAAGGCAAGAGCGTTGATACTGTCCAGAGCGCTCACCCCGCAGCAGGCAATCGCACCACCGCACACAAACCCGCAGGCGGGCGGTTTTCCAGGATGAGCTCTCCGCCGTGAGCCTGAATACAGGCGCGGGCGATCGCCAATCCCAGACCTAGCCCGCCACCCTGACTGATATCCGCGCCTCCACGGCCCAACTGCACAAACGGCTCGAACACCTGCGTCAACCACGCAGGTTCAATACCCGAACCATGATCAAGTATTTCCAGCCGGATCATCCCGTCATCTTCACGCCCCAGACTGATCTGCGCGTCACCCGCATGCCTCAGGGCGTTATCAATCAAATTGGTCAGCGCACGCTTCAGCGCCAACGGGCGGCAATGGCAACTAATCGGCTCGCCGTCCTGCCACGTCACCGGCTGCTCCATGGTCCGGTAACGTCGCGCCAGATCGTCGAGCATTTCGTTCAACGAGACCCTGACCGTTGGCTCCTGAACGGCATCGCCGCGCACGAAATCCAGCGTCTCGCGCACCATCGCGCGTAGCTCATCAAGGCTTTCCAGCATGTCATCGCGCAGCGGACCGTCTTCGATCAATTCAACTTGCAGACGCAGTTCAGTGATCGGCGTGTTCAGGTCATGGCTCACGGCTGCCAGCATTCGGGTGCGACCTTCCACATGACGGGCGATCCGTTCCTGCATCACATTAAATGCGATGGTCAGATCCCGAGCCTCTTGCGGACCGCACAGTGGCAACGGCGCGATCCACTCACCTCGGCTGACTCGCTCGGTCGCTTCAGCCAGCGTCTTGACCGGCTGAACCACTCTGCGCATGAAAAAGATCACGATCAGCAGCACAGGAATCGTCGTGACCGGCAAGGTGTAAGCCAGCAAACGACTCCACTCATAAGCACCCGCTGGATGCTGCAAGGCATTGAGCGTCTGCCCATCGGGCAAAACGATGCTGGTACGCAATCGCAAAGGCGCCCAGCCAGCTCGAAAAAACACCGCTTCCCGGGCAGGTCCGCCGGTGACGCGTTCCAACTGAATGTTCACCGCATCCTGCGGCGTCAATTCCAGCCGTGCACGTAACTCTTGCGCCAGGCGCCGCTCTTCTTTGTGCATATCAAAGGGGGTGACATCAGGCTGTTGCGCGATCCAGAAACGCGCATCTTGCGTTTCCATGGTTGCCAGAACTCGCGAAGCATCAGCGGCCGACAGCTCGTGGGCCACGTGATAAGCCGTCGTCAATCGTTCCAGCGTCAGAGTGCGGGACAGCGGGTGAATCAGTGCCCCAGTACGCTGCAGAAACAACATGGCAATCGCATTGGACGCCAGCAGAGCAAGCAGTAACAACAGACCCAGTTGATGAGTCATGCGTCGGGGCCAGCATCGGCTCAACCACGTCACAGGGAGTGCACGCAGACATCGGCCGCCAGCATGTAACCGCCGCCCCAGACGGTGCGAAGTAATTGCGGTTGTAACGGATCATCCACCAGCTTGCGACGCAAGCGGCTGATCTGGCGGTCAATGGCGCGGTCATAAACATCGCTGCCGGGACGCGCCGTCAAATCCAGTAGACGCTGGCGATCCAGGGTCTGATTGGGATGCTTCAGGAATACGGTCAGCAGTCTGCTTTCTGCGGTGCTTAGCTGGATCTGTGACCCATCAGCGCGCAACAACAATTCCGTCGCCGTGATGAAGCTCAAACCGGCGAATTCGTAACGCTGTGCCGACGAAGTACTTGATACCTGATGGCTAGCCCCTTGGGCACCACGGCGACGTAACACGCTGTTGATCCGCGCGACTAACTCGCGGGGTTCGAAAGGTTTGGTCAGGTAATCATCCGCGCCCAGATCCAGGCCTTTCACGCGGTCAGCCGATGCATCGCGAGCGGTCAACAGAATGACCGGAATATTTTCCCGACGATGCAACATGCCACACAGCTCAAAGCCATCGCCGTCCGGCAGCATCACATCCAGCACCACCACGTCGAAAGCCTGTTGCTTGAGCAACTGCCACATCCCGGCCGCGTCTTCAGCCGTACGCACATCAAACGCATGGCGACGTAGATACACCGCCAGCGGATCGCGGATCTTGCGGTGATCGTCCACCACAAGGATGCGCGGCGGCGAAGGATTGGCGTTTGGATCAGAGCTCATTTCGTTCCTGATACTGCTGGGGCACCGGGCTCTTGTAGGAGCTGCCGAAGGCTGCGATAGGGATAAATCTGACATACCGCTATCGCAGCCTTCGGCAGCTCCTACAAAAGCAAAATACAGCGCCGCATTTGCGGATGATTCCCATTAACGAGCAGCGATGATAGCCGATGCGCCACTATCCGGCACACCTTTGCAACGCTGTCGGCCTGCTGTGGTCAATGCCACTTCCCATGGATATGGAAAAATATGTGTCCGCTTGCCCCGGCGGCCCATCAAACCCTTGCCCGCTTAAACGTGAATCGCCGTCGGGCACGCTTTGAATCGCAATAACAGGAAGACCGATGCTTGAACTCGTTGCTGCTTTTATCTGCCTCACCTCGCTGCTCACTTATGTGAACTTTCGTTTCATCGGCCTGCCGCCCACCATCGGCGTCATGGTCACCGCATTGATGTTTTCGCTGATCCTGCAAGGCCTGAGTTTCCTCGGCTTTCCCGGTCTCGAAGAGCGCGTCCAGCAATTGATCGGCCAGATCGATTTCGGCGATTTGCTGATGAACTGGATGCTGTCGTTCCTGCTGTTTGCAGGCGCGCTGCACGTCAACCTGTCTGACCTGAGAAGCTACCGCTGGCCCATCGGCTTGCTGGCGACCTTCGGTGTTCTGATCGCCACCACCGTGATCGGCGCGCTGGCCTACTGGATCTTTGGCTTGTTCGGCTGGCACGTCAGCTTCCTGTACTGCCTGTTGTTTGGTGCACTTATTTCCCCGACGGACCCTATCGCGGTGCTGGGTGTATTGCGTACCGCCAATGCGTCCAAGCCGCTGAAAACCACCATCGTGGGTGAGTCGTTGTTCAACGACGGCACGGCCGTTGTGGTGTTCACCGTGTTGCTGGGTATCGCGCAATTGGGTGAAACCCCGACCGTCGGCGAGACCGCCATGCTGTTCGTGCATGAAGCCGTCGGCGGCGTTCTGTTCGGCGGGCTGATCGGCTATGCCGTGTACCTCATGATCAAGAGCATCGAGCAGTACCAGATCGAAGTGATGTTGACCCTCGCGCTGGTCATCGGCGGTTCGGCAATGTCCACCGAGCTGCACGTATCAGGCCCGATTGCGATGGTTGTCGCGGGTCTGATCATCGGTAACCTGGGCCGCAATCTGGCGATGAACGACATGACCCGTCGCTACATGGACGGTTTCTGGGTTTTCCCAAAGGGGCCAGAAAAGCAACCATTCTTGTCACATCGAGAGGGAGTGTACAACGCCACTTAAAGCTGGGAAGCCCCCCTCTATCCCTGCCAAGCTGCTGACTAAGCTAATCGCCGCGCCTGCAGCCAACTTCGACTCCCAAAATACCTAGGTCAGGGTTACAGCCCAAGCCAAGACGCCTGACGCACTCCAACTGGCCTTCCATCGGATAGGTAATCCTTATTGAAGCTAGGTGCTGGCAAATGCCCTCGGTGTATGTATATTCATACAGTAGTGTTTCATCGCAAAGGCTATGGAAGGCGCTAGGCATAATGCTAGAAAGGTGCTTATATCGATGATTGATATCACGTCGCCACTAGCAAGGATGAGGGATTACCTTGGCCACTCTTACCGATAAAGAAATAGACGCCCTGAAAATCGTGAATTTTATATTTCACGTGGTACATCACCGGGCCGACGACCCCATACTTTTTGACGACACTCCCCTTGGGACATTCGAGCCGTTCTTTATTGAACGAATCAAAGAAACTCTTAAAGGTAATAAGTTTTCTTTCGCTGAAATATCCCAAGTAAAAGCAAAACTGAAAGGGTGGGAAAAAGGCGAGTCTGATTTTGTGGACGTGTCTAAGAGTCTAGCCCGCCAATTTCACCGACTTGGTGATAGACGGATGAAATCAGGGGTATTGATTGTCATTGGTTTGATTACAGGGAACAAGAAATTTTACTCACTCATTAAATACGACTCTGAAAAAGTAGTAACATTTGAAACACAGGGTGCTAAAGCTATACTTCAGGCTGTGACCAACAACTTTACTGAATCACCAAAAGCGCTTCAAAAATCTGCCCTGATAGATTTGGATTCACATGATTCAGAAGTAGTAATCATCGACAAGATGAGCCGATCTGGGATCAGTGATTTCTTTAAAGAGTTTCTAGGTGTGGAGCGCCTGCGAAACTCCAAGGAAATGACAGCAGACTTTGTCAAGGCTATAAAAAAGACTGTCAGAACGCATCTAGGCGATCTGCCGCCTACCATTACTTCCAAAGTTTCTGAAAAAGTTATTGAAATAGCGAAGAAGCGCAAGGAATTTGAAGTCGAGGAATTTTTCACCGACTTCTTTGGCATTAATGGGGGAGATGAAATTCGAGAAACCTTCAACAAAGATTTAGAAGCTCTCAACCTGACAGGCGAGGTCTTTGCTTATGACAACGATGAACTACCAACCAATGAAGCAAAAAAATACGTAACAAGCGAAGGTATAACGATCAATATGCCCGCACGCGCAAAAGGTAGTTTAACTATTGACAATGGGGCAGATGAAACCGTCATTACCATCCGAACAAGTCGCCTACGTGAATCATGAAAAATTTAGCCCTAGAGCTTCATAATTTCTTTGAACGGCTTTCGTTGTCAGGTGGGTCTGCTCAGGTTGAAACCGCAGGCACGTTCCGAATCGACGAAGTAAGTAATGTTTCTATTGACTTTGTCCGCGAGCTAAAAGACTTTGCCTCTCGCATTAAAACTGCGGGACTGGGGCTGATAGAGCTATTTGGGGAAGTTTCGGACAGCATTGAGGTTAGTACCTTCCAGTATGCGGACATAGAAAACGATAGATTGACGATTATTCTCGAAAAACCGGTAGAACGTCACTGGTGCTACTTTCTAACGCTAAAGGGCTTTGAAAACTGGCTACGAGCAGGCCTATCCTCACCGCAGCAACTGCAAAAAAAAATGTGCATTTGGGTAGCGGGCGAGGTCATCGATTTTTCCACCTATAGCTTTTCAGTAACAGAGATGGGTGGCCATAAGGATCTACCAACCACTACCCATTGCCCTGAAAAGCCTTGGAAAACAGTCCGAGATCTTACCCAAGCTTACGCGCCCTCATCGCTCGAACCCTGGTTGCTGCTAACGGAGCCAGTAGCGGAAAGCGAAACCTTCAAGACTTGGAAAAATGTCGCAGTAGAAAAGCTCGCATTTTGCTTGCCTACCGAAATCCGAAGGGAAGATGGCGGAACGCATGTTGTTTTCCGAGGGGGTCGCTCTCTACCGATAACCGTAGAGGAGCCCATCAACTGGACAGACGTCGATTTCATAACGATGCATGAGACCTGCCAGTGGATTTACTCTACGCCTCGGGAATCTGAAACAAAATTCCAGCTATTTAACAATCACATCGCCATTAACTGGAACAACGATGCGACATGGCCCTCAGGTTTGAAACCTCTTCTGAGAAACAGCCTGTCTGGTGCAAAGGAAGCATTTGCCTTTCACCTTCAAGATCAGAGCAAGGAGGCGGTAAAGAGTTTGGGGGATCTGCGCAAGGGCTTGCAAGAGGAGGTAAACAAGACCCAGACTGCTACAAGAGATCTAATATCTGCGCTCTGGAGAGACTTTGCTGTGGCTGGTATTGTATTAGCCCTCAGAACTCCGATGGTAAAAACAGGTGTCGAGACTACAGCCATGACAGTTCTCTATTTAGGCGTTTCCGCGCTTCTGATATTTAGTATCCTGATAAACACTCTATCAAATTTGAGGTTCAACAGCCTTGGGGATAGCAGCCGCGAAGGATGGCGTAAAAAACTCTATAGCTTCATGTCTGCTGATGACTGGCATCGATTGGTTGAGAAGCCTATATCCGCTGGACGCACCGTTTACTGGTTTGCTTGGACTGTGTGCTTTTTCCTGTACGCATCCATTGTTCATTACTTCCTTTCACTTGCAGCGCCTGATGTTGTGGACAAATATTTTAACTCTTACCTTGTCTCGATGTGGAATTGCATAAAAAACCTTCTATCTATAATTTATGGTAGCTTCTAAATAAAGCAACAATATCATAATGCTGCATCAAAACTGGATGGTAATAGTTCAGCCCAACAGTTGTAATTTGGGCGCTTAACCTTTCACCTGAATGCGGACTTCATCGCTTTCGGCCCCTTGCTTGCATTTCGGAATCGCAACAATACGACCATATCTCCCTTGAAGGCCGTGCCCACCTTTAGGCATTGCGACCACTCGTCCATCGATCTTGCAAACCGTGGCCGCTTGGTTTGATTCGAACCATTCGCCCATCTCGCATCTGAAGACCGTGCCCCCTTAGGAATGGCGACCATCCCGCCGTCTCGGCCCTGCAAGCGCTACGCAGTGATCCCGAATCGGCACATTGAGCGTGAAAAATAGGCTTAATGTGCCAGATCGGGATCATTACGTGCTCCTACCATCGGAGGCCGACACTCCCCACCGGGTAAAAAGCGAAAAGACCGAGGTTTCTCTGAAGGCATTCATCCCTCTATGTACGTCCAAGCTCATGGGTAGATCCGGGCATACAGGCTGGGTATTTCCGCCATAACTGCGCTGAGGGAGGGCAGTAGCCTATCGCCATTCTCCAGCTACGCTGAGGCGCTATGCCAGTGTGGCCAGAAGTTTCCAGGATGCACGCCTTGAGCAAAATAGTGATCGGCCTTTTTTGGGGCGTCGTCAAACTACAGTCACCACCCACTTATCGCTCAGTCCGCCCATTCAAGCCTGATAAAATCTTCGATGCTTTTTGCTCGAGCTAAAGCCATGTCTTCTGTCCAAGAACCAGCTTCATGAATCTGTTGGCCGACATGGATCGTGGCAATCAGGCCGCAGCTTCGATAGACGTCTATTTTCTCAACGGGAGGCCTAGCTTTTAGCGAAGAGTTTGTTCCAGGTGGCAGCATCGTCAGATTCCCGAGATGGTGCATCCAGTCGACGCCACTGCTCTGCGGTGCGATATGTTCTATTGAGCTAGCGGCATCCTGCTCCCAGATCTTTCCCCATTGGCTCTCATTTAGCTTCTGCCCTGCGAGCTTGGCCAAGTGTTCGTCATAACGGTTCAGAACATAGCGCAGCTGATTTTGCCAGCCATCGTAGCTGCTCAGCCACTCAATATTCTCCAAAACTTGGTCAATCGAATAACCCTTGGAGATTTTTTCCAACCCACTGAGGATTAGATCCTTGCTCAGGTTGTTCCGGTAGATTTCATAGCCAAGACGAATATACTCCCCAACTTTGTGCCGGCTGTCCCGGCTCGCCAGCTCGTAGATCCTGAAAGTAGCTCGCTCCCATTTACCGAGTAGTTCCTGCTCTGTCTTCTTGTCGAACTTCCGCAGCAGTATCGCTGCCGCAACAAATCGAGCGTGTACAATGCGCGTAACAGCGCGAAGGCGCGGATCCCGGAAAAGGCGCAGGTTTGCTTGCACGACCCCTTCGAGCTCATGACCAACCTCTGCAATCGTTTTTAACTGCGTGCCCGCGTTCAAGGTTAGTAATGCGGTCGAGTCTGCTTCACTGGGAATCCGATTCGGTCGTGCGTCACACGCCCATGCTCCTGCGAAGCGGAGAGCTTCGTCTCCTATTCGTGTGCTGTTTTCCAGCGAGCGATAAATGCCCCTCCAGACGTCTTGCATTTCAGACACTGCCTCGTCGCGAGTGCCACCCTCAACGTGCTCGAAAATGAGTGCCATTAGCTGGCTTTTAAGCTTGTCGATCCATTTCACATCCAGCCCACGGCTGTTAAGAACCTCGAAGACTCGGTATACCGTAGCCTCGTCAGAAATCTCATGGTAAATGATCGTTAGCTTGTTCCTGATGGTCACCAACAGCTCAAAGATCGTATCTCCACGAGCCAACCATTTGCTCACAAAGAGTTCGCAGTCACGGGCAGCTTCAACCAGGTTCTGATCTGCAGCAGTTTTGGCTGAGCCTTCCTCCACCACTCCCTTGCGGACGTAGTTGGTGAAAACCTGACTCGCGTCATGGTTTGTCTGAAGCAGAATCAGAGAATGGTCGTCTCCCTTTACAAGGAGCTCACCCAACTCCCGTCGCACCTTGGCTTGCGTAGCATCGTCGTTGTCTAGAGCCTTCTCAATCGCCTTCATAAGGATGATGAGAGTCGTTACACGTTGTTGGCCATCAACCAGCTCGACAGTCTTGAACTCGTCAACGCCGAGAAGGCGGGTTTCTTTCTCCTTGGCCAAGGCGACCAAAGTAGCCATGAAATGCTCCCGACCAGATCGAAATGCCTCCTCGATGTCGCCGAATAAGTCTTTACGCTGGCGAGATGTCCAAGAGTAGGCGCGCTGGTACTCTGGGATTCGAAAAAGCCTGCCTTCAAGCAAACCAGCGATCTTGAGGTGGAGTGGATTAAGCTTCATGCGCGTTCCTTGCTGTAGAAATGATGAGAGAATAGCCATTAGCCAGCAAAAATAGCTAGCGACCCCCTGCCAGTTCTCCCTGACAAAAGGAACACGACATGAGTCTGCGCACCAATGTGCTGGTTGCTGTAATCGACGGTCATCTTGGCAAAGGTCTGATTGTCACGAGGCAAGCTGTTATCCAGCTTTTCAGCGACGTAGCTGAAACCTACACAGGCGTCTTCCTATCCAATTCGGAGATGACCACTGGCGTTAGCAGCCCAACCTATGACCACTTCACGCAGCGGGTTGGTGTAGGCACTTACCGCATTCATCCTCAAGCGCTTCTGGATCGCATGGCTGAAAGAGAATTGGCGTAGGATCCCTTGGTTTTTGGCCGACAACAGCAGCCACCAATCCAATGCCCAAAGTGTTGGCACCTCAACAGTATCCGGCCCAAGGAATGCTCATGACCATCAGTACCCTGGCTAAGCAGTTGAGGGACACTCAGCACGTCGTGGTCTTTACCGGGGCAGGTGCATCGGCGGAGAGTGGCATCCCGACATTCCGAGACGCACTCACAGGGCTGTGGGAGCGGTTTGATCCTGCACAGCTCGCCACCAGCGAAGCATTCAGAGCCGATCCATCATTGTGTTGGGGATGGTACGAATGGCGTCGGCACAAGGTTCTCCAGGCGCAGCCAAACGGTGCTCATCTCGCTATCGCTGAGCTTGCCAAGCATGTCCCTAGTCTGACCGTGGTCACCCAGAACGTTGATGACCTTCATGAGCGCGCTGGCAGCCGAGATGTGATTCACCTGCATGGCAGCCTGCATGCGCCCCGCTGCATTGACTGTGGGCAAGCGCATACCTTGCCTCTCACGTCTGACGCACTGCCTGAGGATGGACGTCGGATTGAGCCGCCGCGATGCACCGCATGTAACGGGTATGTTCGGCCAGGCGTTGTGTGGTTTGGTGAAATGCTGCCTGGGGATGCATGGAGCGCAGGGCTCGCAGCTGCTGAGGAATGTGATGTCTTCCTCTCGATTGGTACTTCCGGGATTGTTTACCCAGCTGCTGAGCTTCCGCTACGTGCTTTGGGCCACGGGGCGACTGTTGTCCACATTAATCCTGTGCGCTTCGATGTCAGCAGCCAAGAGCACTTTCTTGAAGGCCCTGCTTCGGTGGTGATGCAGAGCCTGCTTCGCGAGACGTTCGGCAACCATCCTGCATCGTAGTTGGCGGTGATCCATATCACTTCTGCTTTGAGCTTGCCCCCTTCGGGGTACGGCTGTCGTAAACCGAACCCGGCTATGCCTGGTTTCGGCCCTACGGGCTTCCATCCTCAAGCCTTTGGCCCGTCGTGGGCCTGCGCGCTCCGCTTACGCTTTGACCACAACGTACATCTTTATCTCAACGACTACCTTCTTGCCGCTCCAGATAACGCCTTGCACATGTAGCAAGCCGAGCCAGGGCAAAGCCCCATGAACTGCTCCGTCTGAGAAATAAGAGGTGGCGCAGAGCCTCGTTGATTTACTGCATAGCCCTGCTGCTCAAAAAAGCCTGGCGCAGTTGTTGTCAGCAAATGAAGTCGAGCGATTCCCTGCTCGGCGGCTTTCGCTTCAATGACCCGAAGCACCGTGACACCGACCCCCTTCGATCTGTGTGTCGAGACTACGACCAGGGAACGCAGCAACCCGTCCGCACCATGCGTTTCGAATCCTCCCCATGCGACCGTCTCACTGTCCTGTCTGAACTCAAAAAAGGTTCGGCCTGGAAGATCAATATCATCTGCTGGAAGGTCAGCGGACTTCAGCGCGTCGCGAAAACGCTGCCGTTGTCCTTCGGCTATTTCCGTTGCCTGGATCACCATCTCCTTACCCATCCCTTCGTCTCCTTCTGTGCCGGTTGGTATGGCCTGTCACGGCTCAAGCCGAAGCAGCAATCATCATATTCGCTTTACCGAATATTCGACAAAGCATATATTCGATTTTTCGTATGCATTAGCTAGCGACGATCCCGGCGCATTTCACCACACGCTCCACGACATCCACGAGCGCATCAAGCTCTTCGTTTTGGTCAAGACCAAACACCTGGAGGATCTATGACAGAACCCATGAACCCCACCACCTTATTCAAGTGCCTGGCGGATGACACCCGAGCAAAAATTTCGCTGCTTGTCGTGAGTGAAGGTGAGCTGTGTGTATGCGAGCTGACGGCAGCACTTGACCTGAGTCAGCCGAAGATTTCTCGTCATTTGGCGCTGCTGCGCTCCGCCGGTTTGCTGTTGGATCGTCGCCAAGGCCAATGGGTGTATTACCGACTGAATCCTGACTTGCCCGCGTGGGTGACGGCAGTTTTGAAGGAAGTGGTAGACGCCAATCAGCAATGGCTGGAAACCGAGGCTAAGCGCCTCTGCGGCATGAACGACCGTCCGATCAACCAAGCCGTGTGTAGCTGATTCACGCCCAACCGGATTAATGAAATGCTGATTGCCGTATTGATCTTTATCGCCACCATCGTCCTTGTCATCTGGCAACCCAAGGGGCTTGGGGTTGGATGGAGTGCGATGTTCGGTGCCATCGTGGCGTTGCTGGCAGGTGTCGTTACCCTTGCCGACATACCAGAGGTTTGGCGCATTGTCTGGAATGCCACTGGGACTTTCATCGCGGTCATCATCATTAGTCTGCTGCTTGATGAGGCAGGCTTTTTCAAGTGGGCTGCGCTGCATGTGGCCCGATGGGGAGGCGGGAGCACCCGCAAGCTGTTCGCATTTATCGTCCTGCTGGGCGCAGCGGTGTCGGCACTGTTCGCCAATGACGGAGCAGCATTGATCCTCACACCCATTGTGATCGCTATGTTGCTGGCGTTGCGTTTTTCTCCTGCGGCTACTTTGGCATTCGTCATGGCAGCCGGTTTTATCGCCGATACGGCGAGCTTACCGCTGGTGGTTTCCAACCTTGTCAACATCGTTTCTGCCGACTACTTCGATATCGGCTTCAACGAATATGCATCGATCATGGTGCCGGTAAACATCGTCAGCGTGGCGGCGACGTTAGCCATGCTGCTGTGGTTTTTCCGCAAAGAATTACCAAAGACCTATGACCTCAACCAACTGGACAATCCGGACGAAGCAATCCACGACCGGGCCACTTTTGTAGCCGGCTGGAGGGTGTTGGCACTACTCCTGATCGGCTTCTTCGTCATTGAGCCACTGGGGGTGCCAATCAGCGCCATTGCAGCGGTCTGTGCATTCATTCTTTACGTCATCGCGGCTCGTGGTCACGCCATCAATACAAGCAAGGTGCTCAAAGAGGCGCCATGGCAGGTAGTGATCTTTTCTTTGGGGATGTACCTGGTTGTTTATGGCCTGAAGAACGCCGGCCTGACCGACCACATTGCGCAGATCCTGAACGTGTTCGCCGGTTATGGCGTTTGGGGCGCGTCCCTTGGTACAGGGCTGCTAACAGCGTTGCTGTCTTCGATCATGAACAACATGCCCACCGTTCTGGTAGGCGCCTTATCCATTCATGCCGCTGAAGTCGATGGTGTAGTCCAGCAAGCGATGGTTTACGCCAACATCATCGGCTGCGATTTGGGCCCGAAGATCACTCCAATTGGGAGCTTGGCCACTCTGTTGTGGCTGCACGTGCTAGCCCGGAAAAACATAACGATCAGCTGGGGTTACTACTTCAAGACCGGGATCGTGCTGACCGTGCCCATCCTCGTCGCCACATTGTCCGCCCTGGCACTGCGCCTCAGTTTCTGAATCAAGGAATCGTCTGATGAAAGTCTTGTTCATGTGCACCCACAACAGCTGCCGCAGCATTCTGTCCGAGGCGCTTTTCAACCACTTGGCGCCCAAGGGTGTAGAAGCCGTCAGCTCAGGAAGCTTTCCCAGTGGCCGGGTGAATCAACGGGCATTGCAAACGCTGGAGGCGGCGGGTATCTCCACTGCGGGCTTGCGCAGCAAGGCTTCGGATGCTTTCGAGGGCTCGCCTCCCGACATCGTGATTACCGTCTGTGATCGGGCTGCAGGAGAAGCATGTCCCATCTTCTTCGGCCCAGCCTTAAAGGCGCATTGGGGGCTGGCTGATCCGTCCGAAGCCACCGGGTCGGAAGCAGACATTAGCGCAGCGTTCGAAACCACACTGGCCAAAATTCACGAACGCGTGAGTGCGTTTCTTGCGCTGCCGCTCAAGACCATGAGCCCTGACCAGTTGAAAGCTGAACTGAACCGCATCGGTTCGCTTTAAAGATCAACCGAGGCGGTGGCCTAGCCGGCGCCGTGGTAGGAGTTTATATGCAAGACACATTGCCAAACGTACACACCGACTTGATCGACATTCCGTCGTTGGAGCAACTGGAGCCGCGTACACCGTCACTCCATAAGCCTCGAATTCTGCTTTTGTACGGATCGACGCGAGAGCGCTCTTTCAGCCGTATGGTGACTCAGGAAGCAGCCCGTTTGCTGGAGGAGTTTGGCGCCGAAACCAAAATCTTCGACCCCTCGGGTTTGCCGCTTCCGGATGACGCTCCCGATACACATCCCAAGGTCGCTGAGCTGCGCGAGCTGATGCAATGGTCTGAGGGACAGGTGTGGTGCTCCCCTGAGCGTCACGGCTCCATGAGCGCAGTATTCAAAGCCCAAATTGACTGGGTTCCGCTGGCGATAGGTGCTGTACGACCTACGCAAGGAAAGACCCTTGCAGTGATGCAGGTCTGCGGTGGCTCGCAATCTTTCAACGTGGTTAATCAGCTGCGCGTACTGGGTCGATGGATGCGGATGTTCACCATCCCAAACCAATCTTCGGTAGCAAAGGCGTTCACCGAGTTTGACGAGGCAGGTCGTATGAAACCGTCCTCGTACTACGACCGTCTCGTGGACGTGATGGAAGAGCTGATGAAGTTCACCCTGCTGTTGCGGGATCGCCAGGATTATTTGGTTGATCGGTACTCCGAGCGTAAAGAGTCCGCCGAAGAGCTTTCCAAACGCGTCAACCAGCGCTCCATTTGATACCACCGCGAGGAAACGGTATGAGTCAGATAACGATTTATCACAACCCGCAATGTGGAACCTCTCGCAATACCTTGGAGCTGATCCGCAACAGCGGAGACGAGCCGACGGTTATCGAGTACCTACAGACCCCACCTGACCGCACCACGCTTGTCAGGCTGATCAAAGATATGGGTATCGAGGTGCGGGCCCTGCTTCGTATCACAGGCACTCCCTACGAGGAGCAGGGACTCGGTGATACCTCACTTACTGATGATCAGCTCATCGATGCCATGATGGCTCACCCCATTCTGATCAATCGCCCCATCGTCGTGACGCCCTTGGGGACACGCTTGTGTCGTCCTTCAGAGGCAGTCCTCGACCTGTTACCGCAAGAGCAGCGTGGCAGCTTCATCAAAGAAGACGGACAAGTCGTCATTGATGAGCAAGGTCGCAGAGTCTGAAACGACACCGGCGAATTGTCGCCAATGAGTCTGGAGGATGCTGGTGAGTCAGAATCCGAAACTTGATGTTGTAGTCACTGGTGGTGGCCAGTCCGCGCTGACAGTCGCCTATTTTTTGAAGCGGTCAGGCTTGTCTTACGTGCTGCTCGATGCGGAGTCGGCACCAGGAGGAGCCTGGCGGCATGGCTGGGACTCGCTGCGACTCTTCTCTCCATCGGCATGGAGCTCGATTGCGGGCTGGCCGATGCCTGCCGTATCAGAAGAAACGCCTCACCGGGATGATGTTATCGACTATCTGACTCTGTACGAGCGTCGATATGACTTCTCCATCATCCGATCCACCAGGGTGACCCGTGTCGAAAAAATCGAAGAAGGATTACGGGTTGTCTCCGGGGATAGAAACTGGGATGCCAAGGCGGTTATCAGTGCAACAGGCACCTGGAGCCGCCCATTTACCCCGAGCTATGCCGGACAGGAGTTGTTCTCAGGGCGGCAGCTTCATTCCGCTCATTACGTTGGGCCCAATGAATTTGAGGGGAAAACCGTCCTTGTCGTGGGTGGTGGCAACTCGGGAGCCCAGATTTACTCCGAGGTTTCTAAAGTGGCTCAGGCAACCTGGGTAACTCAAGAGGCCCCAAAGTTTCTACCTGATGAGGTTGATGGGCGCGTCCTGTTCGAACGAGCTACTGCTCGATTGAAGGCGCAACAGGATGGCGTGGAACCTGAAAAGCCCGCTGGGGGGCTGGGCGACATCGTAATGGTGCCATCGGTGAAGGGCGCTCGTGAACGCGGTGTATTGAGCGCAGTACGGCCATTCACGCACTTCACTTCAACAGGCGTTGTTTGGTCATCAGGAGACGAAACAGCGGTGGATGTCGTCATCTGGTGCACTGGGTTTTCTCCAGCGCTCGACCACCTGAACAGCCTGGGCATTGTAGTCCAGGATGGCAAAGTAGCTGTGAACGAAAACCGGAGTGTTGTTTCACCCAATCTGTGGCTGGTGGGTTACGGCGATTGGACGGGGCTCGCCTCTGCGACATTGATCGGAGTAACCCGCACCGCTCGAGATGTAGTCAAGCAAGTGCAAAGCTATCTCGCAAGCGAAGCCTGATGGCTCGCGACGCAAATCGAATACGCCTACTGTGATACGACTTCAAGCTCGGGAAAGAGAATAGGCTCGAGTGGAGGAGTTACCTGGCACAGCCCAAGCCTCCAGTAACCGACGTCGTGCCATTTTCCAAGCTTGAAGCCCACCTCTGGATACGTCCCAACGAGTACGAATCCTAGCGACTCGTGCAGACCGACACTTCCTTCATTGGGCTGCGCAATTCCGGCGTAAGCTGCGCGAAACCTCTGCTGTTCGAGAATCGGAAGCAAGGTTTCATAGAGTTCACGGCCAACGCCCTGCCGGCGAGCCGACTCGGCTATATACACCGTCACGTCGACAGCCCATCGGTAGGCCGGACGAGCGCGATGCTGGCTTGCGTAGGCATAGCCCTTGATCTCCCCACCTTCTTCGGCCACCAAGTAGGGATATGTCTGAAGCGTTGTCGCTATTCGCTGAGCGATTCCCTCAGCACTTGGCGGAATCTCTTCGAACGAGATGGCCGTTGTTGAAACGATGGGGGCGTAAATGCGCTGGATGGTTACAGCATCTGCTACCTTCGCCGTACGGATTTTCAAAGCCATATCGGTCATCCATGATCCAAAGCGGTAACAGTACCTTTTTCGGAACAAATTTTCGATTTCCCCACGCTCCCTCTTAGCGGCATTGGGGGCACGCAATTATTTCTATAGGTAGTTATCCCAAAAAACGCCGTGTCGGGTTTTTCACCCTAGTGGCCAACCCACCATTCAATGGTTCGCCACTAGGGTGATGACACCTTTGGTCGAAGGGAAGCTCAGGCAGCCATTGATTCGCATGCTTGTGCGCAAGCTAAACACGCTTTTGAGCAGCTCTGGCAATGTTCTGCTTCATGAGTGCCGCACTCCTGACCGCATGCCCGACAAATTTTTGCACAAAGCATACAAAGCTCATTCGCGAAGGGGCTTCCCCGTGTCATTAGGGTCGCTGCCAGCCTACAGATATCGGCGCAATCCCTATCGAGCTTTATGCAGTTCGCCATCATCTTAACGTCCTGCTCTTCCAGACAGGCTGACGCGCAAGTTTCACAGGCCAATGCGCAGCGCAGGCATTCTGAAATGCAATCTTCATAGCTACTGTTCATAACTAATTCTCCGAGGTCGACGGTCGATTCAGTTGATGCACCTTTCTTGAAGGTACACTCCGTCCGACCCAGGCAGATTGGTTGGGTTTCGAGAAAAAAATTACAGTTTTGTAAGGTAGGCGAACCTTCGCTATTCAGCTTGCCTCATCAAGCCGGCACTCTCTGTCATAGGTCTGGAGATTCAGCTTTCCATGCAGGCGCGGGCATTGCGTGGAGCAGGTGGAAGGCTGGAGTAGATCGTCGGCGATCTAAGCCACCTTTGGCGCTCCCGTTATGTTGATCAGTCCCGGCTAACGCCGCTGTCAAATTTGTAATCGCAGACTAAGCCTGCTGACAGGTGCAAGCCCCCATCATCCTCACTGAGCCGATGCTCAATCTCTCTGGACTACCTGAGAGCTAATTCTGTTGAGGAGATGCGCCATGAAAGCAACCAAAGTTCTGATTCTTACATTCAGTTTGGCTATATCGTCGCTGGCGTTTGCTGAGGGCGGGGGCGACCGTGCAGCTGAGCGCATGGAGCGAGCCCGCGAGACGGCGATGTCCACGCTCACCCCGCGTTCGAGAACACAGCCGAAGGAGGACGTTGCGCAGGACAAACCTGTGGCTGAAAAGCCAAACCATCAATGCTGAGTCTCCCAGCTTACGGAAATGTAATTACCTCATTTGCTGGCTTGTGGCATCTTCGATGTAGGAAATCGCCCAAGCGATCAAGAGATTGAATCCTCGGAATGTGCGCATTAATGCGCGCCTCCGTCCGACTGATGGGACACGAATCGGTATGCACTCCAACACCTCTCGGCGCACCTTCGTAAAAGGCCTCACCGCAGGCGGAATTCTTGCGGGCTTAGGCCTCTGGCGCAACCCTGTATGGGCTGCGCCTGGCCTCGGGGAAGCGAACGTCCTGTCAGGAACGGAGTTCGACCTGTTTATTGGCGAAACACCGGTAAACATTACAGGCAATCGCCGTACAGCGCTGACGATCAATGGAGGGCTTCCGGGGCCCCTCCTGCGCTGGCGTGAGGGTGACACTGTTACTTTGCGCGTCAAAAACCGCCTGAAGGATATGACTTCCATTCACTGGCACGGGATCATTCTTCCCGCCAATATGGATGGTGTACCCGGCCTTAGCTTTCACGGAATTGAGCCCGACGGAACTTACGTCTATCAGTTCAAGGTCAAGCAGAACGGAACATACTGGTATCACAGTCATTCCGGCTTTCAAGAACAGGTCGGTGTATATGGCCCGTTAGTAATTGAAGCGAAAGATCCCGAGCCGTTTGTGTATGACCGTGACTACGTGGTGATGCTTACCGATTGGACGGATGAAGATCCGGCCTCGTTGATGAAAACGCTGAAGAAACAGGCTGACTACTACAACACCCACAAGCGAACGGTTAGCGACTTTATAAATGACGTGGCTGACAAAGGTTGGTCAGCCACCGTTGCTGATCGCAAGATGTGGGCTGAAATGAAGATGAACCCCACTGACATTGCAGACGTCAGTGGCGCGACCTATACCTATTTGATGAACGGCCACGCCCCGAATTCCAACTGGACAGGCACTTTTAAACCCGGCGAAAAGCTCAGGTTGAGATTCATCAATGGCTCGGCAATGAGCTACTTCGACGTTCGTATTCCTGGGCTGAAGATGACTGTGGTGGCCGCCGATGGCCAGTATGTAAAACCTGTGAGTGTGGATGAGTTCCGAATAGCCACAGCTGAGACGTTCGATGTAATAGTCGAGCCCACCCAAGAAGCCTACACGTTGTTCGCACAGTCAATGGATCGGTCGGGATATGCCCGAGGTACTTTGGCTGTTCGATCAGGCTTAGTCGCACCTGTACCCGAGCTCGATCCTCGTCCTCTCGTCACCATGGCCGACATGGGCATGGCGGGTATGGATCATGGCTCGATGGGCGGAATGGGCGATATGGCTGGAATGGATCACAGCAAAATGGCCAGCATGGGTGACAGTTCGATGGATGGCATGTCGGGGATGGACGGCGGCTCCATGACATCGATGAACCATGGCGCTAAGCAGGATATGTCCGGCATGGAAGGCATGGCCGATATGGATCACAGCAAAATGTCTATGGGAGGCATGGGTGGGATGGGCGAGATGCAGTCGCACCCCAAGACAGAAGCCAACAACCCTCTCGTAGACATGCAAGCGATGTCGACCTCACCGAAGCTTGACGACCCCGGTATGGGCCTTCGGGAGAACGGTCGCAAGGTGCTGACATATTCCGATCTCAGGAGCACGTTTGAAGATCCTGATGGCCGTGAGCCAAGCCGAACTATCGAACTGCATCTGACCGGGCATATGGAAAAGTTCTCTTGGTCATTCAACGGGGTGAAGTTTTCTGATGCCGAGCCAGTGAAACTGAAGTATGGCGAGCGAGTTCGGATCGTGCTTGTTAATGACACCATGATGACGCACCCCATCCATTTGCATGGGATGTGGAGCGACCTTGAAGACGAGAATGGCCAATTCCTTGTTCGTAAACACACCATCGACATGCCGCCAGGATCGAAGCGCAGCTACAGAGTCACCGCCGATGCACTCGGTCGCTGGGCCTATCATTGCCATCTTCTGTACCACATGGAAATGGGTATGTTCCGAGAAGTGCGAGTAGAGGAATAAGGGGTCGACTATGAGCAACTATTTTTGTGGCACTCGCATTCACTCGGTTGTAGCTACGGTCGCTCTCAGCCTTGGCTTTGTTCTGCCGGCAGCCGCTGACACCACTCAGCCTGCAGACGACGGGCAAATGCAGAGCATGGATCACAGCCAGATGACGGGCATGGATCATTCCCAGATGCAGGGTATGGATCACAGCCAGATGAAGAGCACGGATCATTCCCAAATGCAGGGCATGGATCACAGGCAGATGAAAGGCATGGATCATTCGCAAATGCAGGGCATGGATCACAGCCAGATGAAGGGCATGGATCATTCCCAAATGCAGGGCATGGATCATAGCCAGATGCAGGGTATGCAGCCCTCCAAGCAGCAGGCTCGTAGTGAAAGCCGAACCCCCATACCGCCAATTACAGATGCGGAGAGAGCCGCAGTTTACAACGCGCCTGGTGGTCACGAGGTTCATGACACCGCTCTTAACTCGTATTTCATTTTCGAAAAATTGGAATGGCAGGATGCTGATGAAGGGAGCGCGTTGAACTGGGAAGCTCAAGGTTGGATAGGCGGAGACGTTGACCGTCTATGGCTGCGTTCTGAGGGTGAGCGCACCAATGGCAAAACTGAGGAGGCCGAGGTGCAAGCGCTGTGGGGTCACTCTATTAGTCCCTGGTGGGATCTGGTCGGTGGGGTTCGCCAAGACTTCAAACCAGGTGATCCACAAACGTGGGCGGCTTTCGGCATCCAGGGCTTGGCGCTCTACAACTTCGAAGCCCAGGCTACTGCTTATCTGGGCGAAGGTGGCCAGACTGCGGCGCGGCTAGAAGGAGACTACGACATCCTTTTGACCAATAAGCTCATTTTGCAACCGACTGCAGAATTCAATTTTTACGGGAAAAACGATCCCCAGCGTGGCATTGGCTCCGGGTTATCAGAAAGTGAGATTGGTCTGCGGCTCCGGTACGAGATCCGTCCACAATTCGCTCCTTACGTGGGCGTAACCTGGAATCGTAGTTATGGAACAACGGCTGACTACGCCAGCGAGGAAGGCGAAGACAATAACGAAGCACGCCTGGTGCTAGGCGTTCGGGTCTGGTTCTAAACCAGAGTTAATGGCACCAAAAAAATAATTACTCAACCTCATTACAACAGCTATGCGCTGTGAGGAGCCTTGCATGTCGTTCTTGAAATCCTGCGTAGTGGCTGTCGCTCTTTCATCCGGTATTTTGCTGAGCTCGGTCGCTCAAGCTCACCCGAAGCTGTTGTCTTCGACTCCGTCAGAAGGCGAATCCGGTGCGGCCCCTTCCAAAATCGAACTGCATTTTTCCGAAAACCTGGTTACCCAGTTCTCCGGCGCCAAGCTGATCATGACTGATATGCCAGGCATGCCGAATTCACCTATGGGTGTCAAAGCCAGCGTAGCAGGCGGAAATGATCCGAAGACCATGGTAATCACGCCTTCATCCCCCCTGACAACGGGCACCTACAAAGTAGAATGGCGGGCAGTATCGTCCGACACTCATCCAATTACCGGTGCCGTAACTTTCAAAGTGAAATAAGCATGAGCGACCCTTTGAATGTGGCGCTGCGCCTCGCGCTTTATCTGGATTTGATGCTCCTGTTCGGGCTCGCAGTGTTCGGGCTGTACAGCTTTCGCGGGAAAGAGCGCGTATCGGGAACGGTGTTGCATTTCGGGTCGCTGCTGAGTGGGGCTGCCGTTATAGGCATTCTTCTGTCTATGGCCACGTTCTTGGTCATGACGAAAAACATGAGCGGTGCGTCCGATTGGGCGGAGCTGTTCCCTCACCTGGAAATGATGCTGTCTGAAACCGAGGTCGGTTACAGCTGGATGGCACGTATGGTCTCGCTTGCAGTGGTGATAATCGCTGTAAGCCAAAGCACTCGATTGCCATCTGCTAGTCTTTGGATTGCTACCCTAGCGGGCAGTATTGCCTTAGCTACGCTTCCATGGACAGGTCACGGGGCGATGGATGAAGGGGCTAGACGGTTCTGGCATTTCGCAGCGGATATTCTCCATTTACTGGCTGCTGGCGCTTGGATTGGAGCCTTGGCCGCCTTTGCTCTGATGCTGAGCATGAGGGGAGGTAATCCTGACCAACTCGTACGGGTTTTGACTCGGGCGCTCAAAGGATTCGAAACAGCGGGCGGGTTCATTGTGGCTACGATCATACTCACAGGAGTCGCTAATTATCTTTTCATTGTCGGGCCGACCATTACAGATGTAGTGACCAGTACCTATGGCATTCTCCTCCTAGCGAAAATCATATTGTTCGCTGGCATGCTCGGACTCGCGACCCTCAATCGTTTCTACCTCAGCCCCTCACTGGAACGCTCTGTGAGCGGGGGTAATTATTCTGACGCAGTCACTGCTTTGAAGAAGAGCGTGCTGCTTGAATCGACCTGTGCAGTTGTCATTGTTTGCTTGGTGGCTTGGCTAGGAACGCTAAGCCCTTCAATCGAGATGGCTCAAGGGTAATGCCCGCGCAGATCTGAGCAACGCTGGTCGCTCAGATCTGCGTGACGATCATTTCGGGTAGTCAGCGACCACCTCTTGCGCACCACCCTTGGTGAGGCCCAAGACTTGGTAAGGTTGATGTTTCTGACCATAGTCCATACCAGGCGAACCTGCTGGCATGCCTGGCACTGCAATCCCTGCAAGGTCGGAACGGTCATTCAACTTCTTAATTTCATCCGCCGGAACATGGCCTTCTACGAATTTTCCACCAATAACTCCCGTGTGACAGGAAGCTAATCCCTGCGGCACACCCAGCCCTTTCTTGATAGCGCTCATATCGCTTTCCACATGGTCAGTCACCTTGAATCCATTCGATTCCAAGTGCTTGACCCACTCCTTACAGCATCCGCAATTCGCGTCACGGTGGACATCGATACTGAGCTGCTCCGCAGCTTGTGCAACGCCCATGAGCATCAGCCCAGTAGCGAGGAATAACTTACGCTTCATCATTTTTATGCACCTCTCTAACATTTCGTAGCGCGGTTGCTATGTATTCCTTGTCCGGACTCATTACCTCGCATCCGCACCGTTCCAAGGTAGGTTAAGCGCAACAACTGATCATTGCCGATTACATTTTCGTAAGCTGCCGTCTAGCTGCTTACGCCCTTCCATGCCATGGTGCCTAGGCGCTTTCTGCCACCTGTCAGAGCGATTACATTTGCGTCAGCTTGCGCATCGTTGTCGGTTTCGTAGCACACTTGAGGTACGCCCAGCTGGAGTTCCACCATGAAAATCCTGGTAGCAGAAGACGAACCCAAAACTGGAATGTATCTCCAGCAAGGACTTTTGGAGGCGGGTTTTAATGTCGACCGGGTGGTGACAGGCACGGAGGCATTGCATCAGGCGCTGAACGAGAGCTACGACCTTCTGATTCTGGACGTGATGATGCCTGGGATTGACGGATGGGAGGTCATCCAAAGTGTTCGTGCAGCTGGAAGCTTGGTTCCCGTGTTATTCCTTACAGCCAGGGACGGAGTCGATGACCGCGTTAGAGGCTTAGAGCTTGGTGCAGATGATTATTTAGTTAAGCCGTTCGCGTTTTCTGAGCTACTCGCTCGCGTCAGAAGCCTTCTGCGTCGGGGGGCCGGTGCTCCCAATCTGACGTCTATCAAAATCGGCGATCTTGAAGTCGACTTGCTCAAACGTCGGGCCTCGCGCTCAGGTCAACGCATTGACCTGACAGCCAAGGAGTTTGCTTTGCTGGAACTGCTGATGCGCCGCAGAGGGGAGGTTCTCTCAAAGTCGCTCATCGCATCCCAGGTCTGGGATATGAATTTCGACAGCGATACCAACGTGATTGAGGTCGCCATTCGCAGGCTTAGGGCCAAGATTGATGATGATTTCGATACAAAGCTGATTCAGACCTCGCGAGGCATGGGCTACATGCTTGATGCCCCGGACGCAGAATGAAGCGCCCGTCTCTAACGCTTCGTCTAAGCCTGATGTTTGTGTGCGCTGTAGTCGCAGTGCTCGTGGTAGCAGGCTTTACCTTCGACGGTTTCAGCCGGCATCACTTCAAGGCACTCGACCGGCAAGCTATGACAGAAAAGCTCGAATCAATTCGTCAAATCATGGACGGTGAAGCTGGCTCAGCTGACCGTTCGGATGTATTGCTTCAGTTACAAGCGTTGTTGGGGGCGCACCAGGAACTCTCAGCCTCGATTGTCATGCAGGGGGGAAAAACGATCTTTGCAACCTCTAACGCAGCTCAGCATCCTTCTATTCCTCCTGATGCCCCTGATGATGATATGTGGGAGTGGACAGACGGAGGCCATCTGTACCGAGGGATGAAAGCCCAAGTTCATTTGGTGAATGAATCAGAGCCACTGACGGCCTGGCTGAGTATGGATATCACAAGCCACATGCATTTCGTGGAGACTTTACGTTGGTGGTTGGTGATAGGTTTGGCGATCAGTGCGTTGGTCAGCGCCGGCTTGGGTTGGTTGGTTGCGCGTAGCGGGTTAAAACCCGTCGCACGGGTGACGCAGGTTGCCGCTTCGATGTCAGCTGGATCGCTGAAAGAGCGAATTCCGATGGATTTTGTGCCCCGTGAGCTTGAGCTACTCGTCACTTCGTTCAATGCCATGCTTGCTCGGCTAGAAGAATCGTTTTCTCGATTATCTAATTTCTCAGCCGATATCGCCCATGAGCTACGTACGCCAATTAGTAATCTGCGAACACATACTGAAGTGATTCTCACAAAAAAGCGTGCGCCAGAAATATATGAGGAGAATCTTTACTCCAATCTGGAAGATCTCAACCGACTTTCAAGCATCATCGATGGCATGCTCTTTTTAGCAAAGTCTGATAACGGCCTGGTTCTACCCGCGAAAGAAAAAGTCGAAATTCGGTCAGTGGTGGAGAAGCTCTTGGAGTATTACCAACTGCTGGCAGATGACACCGGTTTGAAGCTACAGGTCATTGGACACGGTGAGGTGCGTGGTGACAGGACTATGCTGGACAGGATGGTTTCCAATTTGCTATCGAATGCGATCCGGTACACGCCCTCTGGTGGCACCATTTCTGTAAAAATCGAGTCGTACGGCAGCATGATCAGTTTATCAGTGCAAAATCCTGGCGAAGAAATCGCCGCTGAACATCTACCTCGGCTGTTTGACCGGTTTTATAGGGTTGACCCTGCGCGAAGGGAGAGCTCTACAAACAATGCAGGGCTGGGTTTGGCAATTGTAAAGTCGTTAGTAGATGCTCATGGCGGCACCGTTGGGTGTGTTTCCGCTGCAGGGCGAACGACTTTTACGATAAGCCTGCCTGCTTGGCCTGTTGCGCATGGGTGAAAGGCTGGGGACGCTCCGAAATCAGAGCTACCAGGTCGAAACTTCACTTTTAGCTGTCCAATTGTAAGTCCCATTTGCACCGACTACACTCCGCCTCTATGAAACGCTATTTGCGGCTTTGCATGCTTCTTCTGATCAGCTTGACGCTTCCCTTGTCCGGAATGGCGGGCGTTCAGGCACTCACAGAACCTTGCCCCATGAAGACCATGGGCATGGCGATGATGGACGACATGAAGATGGACTGCTGCAACGACATGAAAAGCCCTTCTGAGCACGGAAAGCCTTGTAAGCCGGGCCAAGAATGCAAAACAGGCGGTATGTTGGAAGTTTCGGTCTTTAAGCCCCCTGTCACACTGTTTGATCCTGTAGTCCTTTCCTTTTCTAGCGATTCATTGCCTGTACATACCCCGTCCGGAGTATGGCGACCCCCTCGCGTTTAATTCCTGTCCGACATTGAGCCTCATTCTGCATTAGCGGGATGGACTAGCTGCGCGCATGTCTTTTGACGCGTGCAGTGGATGATTACAGGAATCGTAAACATGAACTCCAAGTGCAATTGCACAGGCTGGTCTCTCGTGGCCGGCCTAGCGGCAAGCGTGCTGGCGTTGCCGAGTTTCGCTGCCGCATTGACGCTCGATGAAGCGTTGCGGCTGGCAGAAAACAATGCGCCGTCGCTGACCGCACAAGACGCGAAAATTCAGGCCGCCAGCAGTACGGCCATCCCTGCTGGTGAATTACCTGATCCCAAGCTCTTGGTGGGCGTGCAGAACTACCCCATCGGCGGCCCGGATCGTTGGAGTATCGACCAGGACTTCATGACCATGCAGATGGTCGGGGTCAGGCAGGAGATGCCCAATAGCGACAAGCGCAAAGCGCGTATCGAAGTCGCCGATGCAGCTATTGATCGTGCCTCTGCGGAGCGTCGAGTCGAACGTCTGAAGGTGCGCCAGTCCACGGCGTTGGCCTGGATCAGCAGCTACTCGGTTGAGCGCAAAGATGTGTTGTTCCAGGACTTCTACAAAGAAAACCGCCTGCTGAGCGATACCGTCCGGGCTCAAATTGCCGGTGGCCGTGCTCAACCAGCCGATGCGGTGACACCCAAGCAGGAAGCAGCTCAACTGGCGGAGCAGCAGGACGATCTGTTTCTCCAGAGAGCGCAGGCTCGTGCGGCACTCAAACGCTGGATTGGCTCCGCCGCCAACGACAAGCCTGTGGGCAGCTTGCCTGAATGGCCCGTCGACACCTCAAGTTACTCTCATAAGCTGCAACACCACCCCGAGTTGGCCGCGTTTGCGCCGATGACCCGCGAAGCGCAAGCCAAAGTTCGTGAAGCCGAAGCGGAAAAGCAGTCGGACTGGAGTTGGGAACTTGATTATCAGCATCGTGACCGTCAGTTCGGCGACATGGTTAGCGTTCAACTTTCCTGGGATTTACCGCTATTTCCCGACTCTCGCCAAAACCCCAGGATTGCGGCCAAGCAGGCTGAGCTTAACCAATTGGAGGCCGAGCGCGAAGCGCTGTCACGCGAGCATACACAGCAGCTGGAAAATGAACTGGCTGACTATGAGCGTCTGAATCGTGCCGTACGCAGAAATCAGGAAAGCCTGGTGCCGCTGGCCAAGGAAAAGGTCGAACTCAGCATGGCCAGTTACCGTGCAGGCAAGGGCGATTTAAACGCGGTGGTTGCCGCCCGACGTGAACTCATCGAAGCCCGCCTCAAACAGATCGACGTAGAAGAGCAGCGAGCGCTGATCAGTGCGCGTCTGTACTTCGCCTATGGGGAGCCCAGCCAATGATCCTAAAAAAATGGAACGGGGCATTGCTGGTAGGCGTCTCGCTGGCATTGGGTATTGCCGGTGGTTACTGGTTCGCACATCAACGCATGAGCGGAGTAATTGGTGCTAGCCCGGAGCAGAGTCCCAACTCATCGGAGGAACGCGAGGCTCTGTATTGGTACGACCCCATGTACCCGCAGCAAAAATTCGATAAGCCGGGTAAATCCCCTTTTATGGACATGCAACTGGTTCCTCAGTACGCCGGTGGCGCAGGAGATCGTGCGACCGTCAGTATCGATCCGAGTCTGACTCAAAATCTCGGTCTGCGTTTTGCGACAGTCACCCGTGGAATCTTTAACTCCAGTCTCGACGTCACAGGAGTATTGGGATTCAACGAGCGTGATGTCGCTGTGATTCAGCCCCGCACCACTGGCTTTGTGGAGCGGGTCTATGCAAATGCTCCCGGCGATGTACTCAAAGCCAACGCGGCGTTGGCGGATATCTTGGTTCCAGAGTGGGCGGCGGCTCAGACAGAGTTTCTTGCTCTCAAGCGCAGCGCAGATGCTGAGTTGCTAGCGGCGGCCCGTCAGCGGCTGCGACTCACAGGGATGCCGGCTGCATTGATATCCCAGGTAGAGCGCAGTGGGAAAGTCCAGCCGACCCTGAAGCTAACCACCCCCATCAGCGGCGTTCTGCAAGAGCTGAATGTGCGAGCGGGTATGACCGTGACGACTGGCGAGACCCTGGCTCGCGTTAATGGTTTGGACACGGTCTGGCTAGCTGTAGCCGTTCCAGAATCGGACGCCGGAGCTATTACCGTGGGGCAGGCAGTCGAAGCGCGTCTACCAGCCTTTCCTGGGGAAATGCTCAATGGCAAGGTCAGCGCGATTTTGCCTGAGACCAATCCGGACAGCCGCACACTTCGGATACGTGTTGAGTTACCCAATCCGGATGGGCGTCTCAGGCCGGGTTTGACGGCGCAAGTACGCCTGAATCGTTCGACCGAGCAGAGTGTATTGTGGGTGCCGAGTGAGGCGGTGATTCGCACTGGCCGACGAGCGCTGGTGATGCTCGCCGAAGACGCTGGCCGCTACCGTCCCGTGGAGGTGCTCCTTGGGCAGGAAAGCGATGGCAAAACGGCGATAGTGAAAGGTCTGGAAGCAGGCCAGAAGGTGGTTACATCTGGCCAGTTCCTGCTCGACTCGGAGGCCAGTCTTAAAGGCATTGCTGCTCGCACGGAGGAAGAGTCGCCACCCAGTGAAACAGCCTCCAGTTTTCATGAGGCTGATGGTCAAATCGTTGAGATCAACGACAAAGAAGTCACGCTCGCCCACGGCCCTTTCAAGACGCTGGGTATGCCTGGCATGACGATGACTTTCCCTCTCGCTAGTCCGGCGCTGATGCAGGGCCTCAAGGCTGGTGACAAGGTTCGGGTCGCGGTGAGCCAGACCGATGATGGCTTGCGTGTTGAACGCCTGAATAAATCGGGGGGCCAGCCATGATTGCTGCCCTGATTCGTTGGTCAGTAGCCAACCGATTCCTAGTGCTACTCGCGACACTGTTTGTCACCGCTTGGGGTATCTGGTCGGTGCAAAGCACGCCCATTGACGCGTTGCCAGACCTCTCCGATGTACAGGTGATTATCCGCACCCCTTATTCAGGACAAGCGCCGCAGATCGTCGAGAACCAGGTCACCTATCCGTTGGCCACCACCATGCTCTCGGTGCCGGGGGCCAAGACCGTGCGTGGTTATTCCTTCTTTGGCGATAGTTTTGTCTACGTGCTGTTCGAAGACGGCACTGACTTGTATTGGGCTCGCTCGCGGGTGTTGGAGTACCTGAGTCAGATACAAAGCCGCTTGCCGGCCAGCGCCAAACCGGCGTTGGGGCCGGATGCGACGGGGGTGGGTTGGATCTATCAGTACGCACTGGTGGATCGCAGTGGCGGGCACGATTTGGCACAACTTCGCGCTCTTCAGGACTGGTTCCTCAAGTTTGAACTCAAGACCCTACCGAACGTTGCGGAAGTGGCCACCGTGGGAGGCATGGTTAAGCAATACCAGGTGCAGCTTGATCCGCTCAAACTGGCCAGCCTCGGCATCACTCAGTCTGAGGTGACCGATGCTATCGGCAAGGCCAATCAGGAAACCGGTGGTGCGGTGCTGGAAATGGCAGAGACCGAGTTCATCGTGCGTGCTTCCGGCTACTTAAAGACACTCAATGACTTTCGGGCGATCCCACTGAAGCTGGGCTCGGGCGGTGTGCCGGTGACCCTTGGCGATGTCGCCACGATCCAGCTGGGGCCGGAAATGCGGCGTGGCATCACCGAACTCGACGGTGAGGGCGAGACCGTCGGCGGCGTGGTGATTTTGCGCAGCGGCAAGAATGCTCGCGAGACCATTGCTGCGGTCAAGACCAAACTCGACGAGCTGAAAAAGAGTTTGCCGTCTGGGGTGGAAATCGTCACCACCTACGACCGCAGTAAGCTGATCGACCGCGCTGTGGAAAATCTCAGCCACAAGCTCATCGAAGAATTCATCGTTGTCGCGTTGGTTTGTGGGATTTTCCTCTGGCACTTACGCTCGTCGCTGGTGGCGATCATCTCCCTGCCGGTGGGAGTTTTGATTGCCTTCATCGTCATGCGCTACCAAGGCATCAACGCCAACATCATGTCCTTGGGTGGGATTGCCATTGCCATCGGCGCCATGGTGGATGCTGCCGTGGTAATGATCGAGAACGCGCACAAGAAGGTTGAGGCGTGGAATGTGGCGAATCCAGGGGAAGAACTGAATGGGGAGCGTCATTGGCACGTGATGACCGAAGCGGCGGCAGAGGTCGGCCCGGCGCTGTTCTTCTGTTTGTTGATTATCACCCTGTCGTTCATTCCGGTGTTCACCCTAGAAGCTCAGGAAGGGCGTTTGTTCGGCCCACTGGCTTTCACCAAGACCTACGCCATGGCCGCAGCGGCGGGATTGTCAGTGACCTTGGTGCCAGTGCTGATGGGTTACTGGATTCGAGGGCGAATCCCCAGTGAACAACAGAACCCGTTGAACCGGTGGTTGATTCGGATCTATCAGCCAGCTCTGGACGCAGTCTTGCGTCGACCAAAGATCACGCTGCTGGTGGCGCTATTGGTTTTTGTCAGTGCGCTATGGCCAATGTCTCGCTTGGGTGGTGAGTTTCTCCCCCCGTTGGACGAGGGCGACCTGCTCTATATGCCTTCGGCTCTGCCGGGACTGTCGGCGCAAAAAGCGGCGCAACTGCTGCAACAGACCGACCGCCTGATCAAGACCGTTCCAGAGGTCGAACACGTCTTCGGTAAAGCGGGGCGTGCCGAAACTGCCACAGACCCGGCACCGCTCGAGATGTTCGAAACCACGATCCAATTCAAGCCGCACGAGCAATGGCGTCCGGGCATGACCCAGGAAAAACTGGTGGAAGAACTGGATCGAGTGGTACGCGTCCCTGGGCTGACCAATATCTGGATACCACCGATTCGCAACCGTATCGACATGCTGGCCACTGGGATCAAGAGTCCAATCGGAGTGAAAATTGCCGGCACCAACCTGACGGAGATCGATGCTGCGACTCAGGCCATCGAGCGAGTGGCCAAGGGCGTGCCCGGTGTGAGTTCGGCTCTGGCCGAACGACTGACCGGTGGCCGATATATCGATGTAGATATCGACCGCAAGGCCGCCGCCCGTTACGGACTGAATATCGCTGATGTGCAGTCCATTGTGGCTGGTGCCATCGGCGGTGAAAACGTCGGGGAGACCATTGAAGGGCTTGCACGCTTCCCGATAAACGTCCGTTACCCACGGGAGTGGCGGGATTCGCTCGGCGCTCTAGAGCAGTTGCCGATCTACACCCCGCTAGGGAGCCTGATCACCCTTGGCACAGTGGCGAAGATCAAGGTCAGCGACGGGCCGCCGATGCTCAAGAGCGAGAACGCACGGCCTTCAGGTTGGGTGTATATCGATGTGCGCGGACGAGACATTGCCTCGGTGGTCGCCGATCTACGCCGGATCGTCAATGAGCAGGTCAAGTTGCAGCCCGGTATGAGCCTGAGCTACTCAGGACAGTTCGAGTTTCTCGAAAGGGCCAACGCACGCCTCAAACTGGTAGTGCCTGCCACCCTGTTGATCATCTTCGTGCTGCTCTACCTGACTTTCGCCCGCTTCGATGAGGCCTTACTGATCATGGCCACTCTGCCGTTCGCACTAACGGGCGGAGCATGGTTCCTCTATCTGCTGGGATTTAATCTGTCGGTCGCCACCGGAGTCGGCTTTATCGCCTTGGCCGGGGTTTCTGCCGAGTTCGGTGTGATTATGCTGCTCTACCTGAAAAACGCCTGGGCCGAGCGTGAAGACCTCGGCGACAGCACTGAGCGCGGGCTGGTGGCGGCGATTCGTGAAGGCGCTGTGCAGCGCGTTCGACCCAAGGCCATGACCGTGGCCGTGATCATTGCCGGTCTGTTACCCATCCTGCTGGGCAGCGGCACCGGCAGCGAAGTCATGAGCCGCATTGCCGCACCCATGGTCGGCGGCATGGTCACGGCACCCTTGCTGTCCCTGTTAGTCATTCCGGCGGCGTATCGCCTGATGCGTCGCCGTCACCTCCAAGATGAACCCAACCTCCCTCAAGGAAAAGTCGTATGAAACTGACCCTGATTGCAGCTGCTAGCACCGTACTTACGCTGTCCTTTTCTGCCCTAGCAGAGGACATGCCGGGCATGAAAATGGAGGGTGTGGAAATGAAGCAAGAAACAAAGCAGGCTCCAGTAGCCACCTCCGACGGAACGATCAAGGCTATCGATCCTACGACGCATACCGTGACCATTGCCCATGGCGCTGTTCCATCAGTGCAATGGCCACCGATGACTATGGCGTTTTCCGCGACAGAGGATCAGTTGAAAGGGCTGGCAGCCGGAGACCGTGTCTCGTTTACCTTTCGTCTAGAGGGTGGCAAAGCCACAATTGTTTCTATAAGGAAATGAGCCTGCGGTGATAGAAAACCGGCACGGTTCGTCGTGCCGGTTGCAGTTCAAGTATCGCCAAGCGTTGCGATAGCCACATCTCCACTGGCCGCATCGACGCTTCGATCAACAATCAAATATCCCCCGATGCTGCTCAGCGATCATTAACAGATAGGCAATCCTCACAGCTGTGTCCTTTACATCGACTTAACGGATTCCACTTCCACGTATTTGTATTTCTTCCTAGCAGCCTTCACAGCTTCTTGCTCAGCAAGCAACGAACTCAGCGTGTCGGCCTCATGGATAAGCTCGTGCATCTTCCCCTCAAATTCGTTTCCAACTCGAAGCGTAACCCTGAGCTTAGGCGTGAACGGTTTCGCCGGTTTCTTCTTGGCTGCAGACTCAGCAATCGGCTTCGTGAAGACGACTTCTGTCACAGGTTCCGGTGCTGGAGATGCAAGAACCTCTTCAGGCTTAGCTGTACCGAATAAGGCGCGGCGCATTTCTTCTTCAGTTAAATCAGCTTTCATAAATCGTCT
This sequence comes from Pseudomonas maioricensis, assembly GCF_022790535.1. Classification (GTDB taxonomy): domain Bacteria; phylum Pseudomonadota; class Gammaproteobacteria; order Pseudomonadales; family Pseudomonadaceae; genus Aquipseudomonas; species Aquipseudomonas maioricensis. The sequence goes on along the minus strand of NZ_LOHG01000001.1, from coordinate 222,506 downwards.
CTATAGAACAGCAATAACTCAACAAGTTGTTCGGGAAGGCTTACGCCAGGATGGCTGTGGAGCAGGAGGAGATTTCAAATGCCCAGGTCAATTTCAAGACAAAAACCCCTCCAGGCTCGGGAAAGTAGCCCCTTCGGCAGTCGCGTAATGAGCCCGTCCGCCAGGTCACTGGCGTGCCGGGAGTACAACATTACGGTGTCTGGAACCGGTGTCCGATCCGCAACGAACGCACCCACTCGCTCCTGGGCAATTGTCAGTATATTCAGGACTTCTAGGCTCACCTGTTTGGTGGACAGGTATTCCACGACTGGCTTGGGCGGAGGCGCAGCGTGACTCCACATTTCTATGACTACCTTGAGGAGCCCGTCTGAGCCAAAATGCTTGAGAGCCATTTCCCACAGCTGACCTTCCTGCACCATATCAAGGCGAGGCCTAGTCATAACGGAGTTCCGGCAACATGAGGCTCTTTCTTGATTGCGAGTTTACCAAGCTCTCGGCGGCTGCGAAGCTGATTTCACTCGCATTGGTGGCTGAGGATGGGCGCGAATTCTACGTGGAATTGCTCGAAGGTTGGCAAGAAGAAGACTGCAGTGATTTCGTGAAGGAAATCGTGCTTCCGCAGCTGTGGGGTGGGAGCTATGCGCTGCCCATTGTTGAAGCCAGGAAGTCGCTGCTCAGGTTTCTGACACCGTTCAAAAAGGAGATCGAGATCGTCACGGATGCTCCCCAGTTCGACTGGGAGCTTTTTTGCGATCTGGTCTATGACGGCGGACGATGGCCCAGAATCGTTCGTAATTTCCCCACTGACGCGACGACACTTACTCCGACTAGCGAGGGTGAAGAGCTGCCTCACCACGCCTTGCTCGACGCCAGGATCATTGCCGGCATGTTTGCATCCGTGAGCCGAGGAAAGCCCGGTGGAGCCTGGACGGGCTAGAAGGAATTTACCTCTTGCTGATTCGCTGGACTTTCTTGATCTCTGATCACACCAAATCTCCTACAAACCACAAAAAGTAAACTCAAATACTCGGTTTTTGTTGGCAAAACCGAGCCGGGGCCTACGGCCCCAAATTGACGAGCAGGTTACAAGGTGCGAAGGGGCAACCCTAAGGCACTTATAGATGATTGGGATGCAAGCCTGTCAGCCGGTAGTCTTCGAACCACCGCTGCCGTCATGACGCGAGCACAGTGTGCTTACCCATGCACCGCCGACCTGCTTTCCAGGCGCTCCGCAGTATGAGCAGGTTTTCGTCGAAAGTTGAATTGCTACGTCTACTGCGCCCCTGCAGTATGAGTCCCCACCTTCATAGAAAAAGTGTAATTCGCCGAATTTAGATTTGATCTGGGCGACGGTGACGGGGGTGATCTCAGGATTTCGATTCAGGTAGTTATGAAGTGTGTCGCAGAGGGCAATCAGGATATTCTTCCAGCCAGGATCGCAATAAATCTCGTCAACTGTCGGGTCGGAGAACAGATGAGGGTAGCGCCCCCGAAACTCCTCAATGTCGATCTCGGGCAGAGCTTCAGTGTTCTGATTCATAGTGTCCCAAGTTCGTCAGGGGCCAGAAAGCAAGGCATCAGGCTCGCTGCACAGACGGCAAGCGGAGCGCGCAGGTCATGGATGGCCGCAGGCTTGAGGATGGAAGCCCGCTAGGGCCAAGATCCGCCGTAGCGGAGCTTGGTTCACGACAGCCGCCCCCCGAAGCGGGGCAAGCCCGAACAACAGTGCCACGACTACTGGAGGTGACGAGGCGTTGGAAAGTACCGGTCGCCCGCTATGCGCATGAACTCACGCAAGCTGCGGCGCCCGACGTCACGCCTAAACGTCGCAATCACGTACTTGGAGTTGACCGTGTTGATAACCCAAAACCTGCCTTCCTTCGTTACGGACTGAATGTCGGATGTCCGAATCAGCCGACCATCTGCTAATCGTTGGTACGGCCCAGGGCAAATGTGACCGAACACCACACCAACAGCACTGCACGCATGAATATGGACATTCACCAGGTAGGCAGTGACCAGCCCGTTGTAGTCTTGATTCACTGCTTTGGCGATGCGAAGAAGGTCGAAGTCCGAGTAGCGTTTCACGTGCAAATCGACTGCGACCGTGTTGATCTCTTCCATGGTTACGAGCCTCTCGATACACAGGTTACGGTGCTCTCTGGAGCCGTCCTCCGGTATAGCTCCTTCAAGCCAGTCAGAGACTCAACATCAAAATCACGCTGATGAGTATTGACGTACACATCACCGCTCTCGACCTTCAAGACGCAGATTGGCACTTCAGCTTGATTGAGTCCCATGGCGAGCGAGGTCAGCTTCTCCATCCTCCAGCTAGACCCCTTGTTCATCCACCCTGGTGTGACGACTTGGACTTCCTGCACGAGCAAGTTCTCGTTCTGAGAGACCAGCAGCTCAACCAGACGGGGCTCGTCGCTCAACATCTCCTCGTAGGCTACGAGGCGACCTTCGTGTCGACGCTTCAGGCTCACGTGATACCAATGAGTGACTAGGGATCGCGACACCGCGTGAAAATGAGCGAGACCGTCCCCGAACATTCCCACCGGGCCGGCCTGGTCTTGCATGCTAATCCTGAACATCTTGTATCTCGTGTTGAGCAGGCCCGCGAAGTGCGCCTGCGATTAACATAAGCCAAATATTGTCTTCAGCGAGGCAGTCATCTCGCGTCCTTGTCCCAAAAGCACGTACACCGTGTTTCGCGTCTCGAACAGGCAAACACCGTCGAACGATTTACACAGGGTCGAGCGCACCCAGCCCCCTGGCGGAAACCGGCCATGACCGTCATGAATGACGCAATGGGCATACATGAACATCGGCTCCAGACCAGTAGCTCGTACTTTCGCGAGCGATTCTGGGGACTCGTCGACGTGAAAGATGACCCAGTCCTCGACGGTGCAAAAAGGCTTACGACCGAAGCGCCCCGCGACCAATACTTCCACTTCTGCATGAGACAGCGACGTGCCAGCAGAGGAGATTTCCCCTTCCGGTAGCAGCTCGTGCTCAGAAGAATTAGTCATAAATTGATGATCCTCTTGGCGACAAAGAAAATAGGGCTCTGCGCACGTACAGAATCGCAAAGGTGGCGCACCGGTAGTTCCATCGCAATGACTATATACATTTGTGTGGAACTCATCAAACGGGGCATACCGTCTCCTTTTGTGGAGAGGTGCGCTGGATGTCTTTGCGGAAGGCATACGCGGCAACACTACAGTGGCTGAGGGTTCGACGTGGCTTATCGCAAGCAGACCTCCAGCATCAGACTGACCAAGGTCACATAAGCCGGCTGGAGGCATCGACAACGTCAGTAAGCGTCGACCTCAGTGCCGACATCGCTAAAGCGCTAGGCTTAATGCCACTGTCCTTTCTCACGCTCGTGGCCGCTGCCGATGAGGGCAAGACCGCGCGCTCAGTTTTGGATGACACAATGAAAGAACTCATGCAGCTTGGAGTTCTAGATGAAAAGCTACCTGCCGAACCTCAAAAACTCACAACACCCCAAAGAACAGCTGCCGCAGAAAGACTCAAAGCGGTGCGCGATCTCAAGGCGGCAGGCCTTTCTCAAGCGGAGGTTTGCCGGCAATTAGAACTGCCCAAGAGCACAGTTAACCGGCTGTGGTACGTTGGCGGTTGAGGTTCAATTAGACACCAAACCCTGCCCAGCATGGATCAGAGCCATTTTTCGATGTCAGTATCCACCAAAAAGGACAATGTGACCTCAGCCTTGGATCACGCTTTCTCGCACAGTAGCCCAAGCCAGAAAACCACCTACTGGTTGCCGATAGTCCACCCAGATTCGTAAAGTTCTACACCATGAACTGGCCAACGTGAGGAGACGATATGGATGAGGAATCGCTACCGATGCTCGAACCGGAGCTTGAGGCCATCCAGTGGCCGGCAGACTTCTCCGGCCAGCAGCTGTTTATCCAGGGTGAGGATTGGCAGTACAACGCGATGCTGAACTGGTCTCACTTTCGTGCCGACCTCTATGCTTTTGCATACAAAGATGCCGCCGACGGTCTTGTGGAGGCGATGGCGAATCGTCAGGTACCATTGGACAGCGGCATTTATCCTTTGCTTTTTCTGTACCGCCATTCCTTGGAGCTGCAGTTCAAGCTGATGCTAAAGTGTGCTCGCGCTCTGACAGGCAAAGAGCCCAAGAACTACGACAAGCATCCGTTGATGCCTCTGTGGTCGGAGTTGCGTCATCTGCTCAAGGACTTGGGTCTAGAGCGCTCTGACGTCAACGCTACTGCTGTTCACGAGTTCATTCGCCAGTTGGACAGCGTCGACCCAGACTCGATGGCGTTTCGGTATGCGACGACCAACAGTGGTAAAGACCATCTCCCAGACGTTACGCATATCAACATCCGGCACTTGCGCGAGGTGCTCAACAGCGTCTTCGTTTGGCTAAACGGCACATACAGCTGGATTGGGGAGATGGAGCAGGGCCAGTCTTTCGACTGATCACGCTAGGAGTCATGCCCAGCGGTTCCCCTTCATACTGAGCATACTTTCTGGACAAGGTCTTACGCCAGACATCACCACCCATGGCTACGACCTAGTCCGTTTTAAATGGTTTGAAAAGTTTTTCGGGCGCTAGGTACAGCCTTCCGCGAGTCCGTGAGAAGGCAACATAGAGTTTGTTTTTTGTCTGTGGAGGGAGCGCGGCAAGCGAGGATGTCTGGTAGATCTTCCAGTGAGTAGTACCCAGCACTACGCACACATCGTTGTAGTGATCCAAACCCTTACTGGCGCCCCAGTTGTTAGACAGGCACCCGTACTTGTAATGCTCCTGATAGAACAGCTTCACCACGTTGCCATCGGCGTGTACGGCGTTAGCATCCACTTGATTGGCCAGAGGAATGATTTCGGTTTCGTAGGTATGCTGTGACTGCATATCAATCTGCAGATGTGTTCGAATAAAATCACATACGGTGACACCACACCTCCAGCTTCGGCTCAGTGTTTCCTTGTCGACAGTCACACCCGCCTTTTGAAAAAGCTTTTCGTATTTCCCAATGTCGGCGTGTAGCGAGCTGTTCACGTTTCCATCACGACTGGTGTCGAACGTATGCTGGTAGAAGTCACCTACAAATAGCATTTCAACCTTGGCTTTCGCTAATGCCATTAGCAGGTTGAAATCATGACCTGCTAGGTCTTGAACTTCGTCGACATAAAACTCATCGTAAAAGCGCTCCATTCGCGCCATCACGTCAGGAATTGCATTAACGGTCTCTAGGAGCTTTGCGAGGCGATTGTGGTAAACGCTGCCGCTTGTAGTGGCGTAATACGCCATATTGTCCCGTTTGAGCTTTAACGTACGGGCGTGCGGAGCTCGAAAGCTGATTCCCCGCGTCTGCATATGCACTTGCAGCAGAGGGCGATAGCAGAAGCTATAAAGGAACGTGAAATAACTCAGCAGGTTGATGTTTTTTGGGACATGGCCAAACCGTTTGATGATGCTATCGCGCAAATGGCGATAGTTGTTCTCCGTGTAGGTGATTATCAGTGCGCGCTTTTCTAGGCTCAGACGCTTCACTAGCAGGGTGGTCTTCCCTGACCCTGCCACGGCGAACATCACTCGTTTATCCATTGGATTGCCTCCGCGATGTAGGCAGGAACGGTGAGCTCGCCTGGCTTTCCCTTGAGCAGCTCAAACGCGGCTTCTGCCTTGTTTGCCAGCATATATTCCAAGGGGGAGAGGGTTTTTCGTCCTGGGCCGAAGACGGTCTTGCAGGTTTCCTCGTTGTCGTTGTGCAACCCTATTTCGAAGGTTGAACGGGCATTGTCTTTGTCGGCAAAGACTTTGGCATTATCCGAAGCGAAGTCGACGTAGTTTTCTACGCAGTTTTTCTGATAATCCTTGTCATTGTCTCGTATGGCTGCGACTCGAATTCCGAGCAGGTTAGCGAGCTCCATGTACCTTTTGAAGCTGGTGCCCCCAATAGAGATTATGTGAACGTCATCGACATGCGGTAGACGCCCATTTGTACATTGCTTATAGAACTCTTCTACCAGGATGAATTCAGCATCACCTTCAACCAATATCACCTTCTTCGAGAGCGCGAACTCCAGGACGTTGTTGTCCGGGGCCTTCATGAAGAATTCTGCGGTGTCAGGTGATAGGGCTTTAAGTGAGCCAGCAGCTGCATTCGGGCCGATCAAAAGGGCATGCCGAAGATCAAGCCTTGAGCAGATATGGCTGCTGTGGGTTGCAATGAAAAGCTGGGTGCTCTCGTTCTCCGCTAGCTTGGCGACAAGTGCTTTCATGGAGGAATGGCTGAGGTGGTTCTCAGGCTCCTCCAAGAGCATTACGTCCAAGCCGCCTTGCTTATGCTTGCTCAGCGCAAATTCGGTCTTGATGAAGCACTGCCTTCCTTTGCCATGGTTCTCAAGCGGAATATTATCTTCCGTGATGATTAGGTCAGTTTCCAGGTTCGACCGGACTCCACTCCGTACGTCAAACTGATACGCGGGTAGGTCAGCGTTGAGCGCTGCGAGGTGTTGTCCTGTAAACGCCTGCTTGCCCTGGCGATACAGGTTTTCAAGCTTGTACCGGTCTTCTGCGGGTGCGTTGAAAGCGTACACGGCTCGGGTGTATTCACGAGACGCGTGATCGCCATCAATACGTGAACCGTCTAGCATCATGTGCTTAATCGGGCGGTTGAATGCTGCATAGGGCCTGCCGGCGAACGTTTCAAACCGCACTGCGTAATATTCGAATGGGAAGTTCGGTTGATCATCAGCCAAGATGGCTTGCACCGCTTCGCCATACTCAGCCATCACCGCAAGTATCATGCGCACGCCGTCAGTCTGGCGCTGGTGGGCATTGTTGGTTCCGTAGAGTCTTTCGTCGTCACCTTCCTCTAGGAAAACGTCGACTATCAGCTCAGGTAGTTTCTCTAGGCTCTTCTCCCCAGCAAGGAAGGTGTTCACCGAATCCTTGTTGAGCAGTGCTTCTGCACCCAGAGCTTCAATGCGGTTGCGGCTCCCGCCGAGCGCGAGGTCTAGAGCGAGCAAAATGCTGCTTTTCCCTGCCTCATTGTTGCCAATCAACACATTCTTTCCTGCTTCGAAATCGAGCGTGAGAGATTTGAATTTTTTGAAATTCTGAATGACCACTTTCCTTATGGTGTGCATGTCTAGCCCTGAGCTGAAAAAGTCAAAAATGAGGGAAAACGACCTGAGTTATAGAGCCAGACTGGTTGCGGGTTCATAAGCCGCAACCTAACCATTTGCAACGAACCTATCAGTACCAGCCAGATGGCTTCACCTACCAGCTTCTTATACCTCAAATGCGCCGGACGCTGAGCAGGTCGTTGAGCTTCTATTTAGAGAGTCTACCCTGCCTTCGGTACAAGACCGGGGGGACAGCATCAGGCGTCAAAAGACCGACAGTCACCTGCCACCTAACCACCGGCTAAGGTATCTGACAGCCGCCTCCCCAGAATAGGAAAGTCTTGGGTGCAGGGCTTTCCCACATACCTGCCGAGCTTGTGACAAAGAAGACTCTGCATAGACCGACAATGCTGTCGAGCAATTTCCAAGGCTTTCTCAGACCTCCGGGAGCTCCCTTGGAATCCCATGAGTGGGTTGCTGGCTAACCTAACAGATTAGCTTCTAGCAAGCTGAGCAGCATTTTCCACTCGCATTCTCTTCCAAAAAATCAACAAAACAGTGTTTATTCGATTGCGTTGATATTAAAAATCATCACAGAGCCGTTGAAAGCCTACCAACTGGATGGTAGCTTTATTGAAGATCTTAAATCATGCAACCAACGCCATCCCTGTGAGAATCCCATGCAAGATTGGAAGCAAACCCGCAAAGACATCAATACTCGTTTGGTAGAGCTCAACGGCCTGTCGCCAGAAACGATGAAAGGCATGGCCGCTCTCGGCGCCGCCGGTGGGAAAACCAACCATCTGGACGCCAAGACTCGCGAGCTCATCTCCCTTGCAGTGGCCGTGACGACACGCTGCGATGGCTGCATTGCCTTCCATGCTGCTGAAGCCAAGAAGCTCGGCATAACCAGTGAAGAGGTAGCTGAAGCCTTGGGTGTGGCGATCAACATGAATGCTGGTGCTGCGATGGTTTACAGCACCCACGTACTCGACGCGTTCGACAAGTCCTAAATCAAACGCCGAATTTCTCCCTTCAACGACGTCGAGATAAATCATGAATAAGCTGTTCACTCCTTACGATCTGGCCGGTACTCCTTTGAAAAACCGCGTTGTCATGGCCCCCATGACTCGCACCCGAACCTTGAACAACATTCCGAATGAATCCAACGCGCTTTACTACGCGCAACGTGCTTCTGCCGGTTTGCTGATCACCGAAGGCCTGCCTATTTCCGATGAGGCTCGCGGCTATCTGTACACCCCTGGCATTTATGAGGATGTGCACTTACCAGGCTGGCGCAAAGTGACTGACGCGGTGCATGCCAAGGGTGGGAAAATTTTTGCTCAGCTCTGGCACGTTGGTCGCATGTCCCATGTATCGGTTCACGGCATAGTGCCGGTCTCCTCGGGCACAGTGCCTGCGGTGGACACTACGGTGTATGCCTGGATCGAACCTGGCAAAGCTGGCCCGGTACAGCCCAGCGCTCCACGTGCGCTGGAAACTGAAGAAGTGAAACGCGTCATCGCTGACTTCGTGAAGTCCGCGCGGATGGCCATGGACGCCGGCTTTGACGGTATCGAAATCATGGCAGCCAACGGCTTCCTATTCGACCAATTCCTGAGCAGCGCTCTGAACACTCGTACTGATCAGTACGGCGGCTCTATCGCGAACCGTCAGCGTTTCCTGCTGGAAACGATTGATGCGATTGCTGCTGAAATCGGTGGGTCGAAGATCGGTGTGCGCTTCTCTCCGTTTGGTCGCCTCTATGACTTCGGTGTGTACGAAGGCGAAGAAGAAACTTGGATGAGTATGGCGGCTGCCCTCAACGAGCGAGAGCTGGCATTTGTTCATCTGAACTACCAACCGACCATCCTTGCCGCACAAACACCACCTGGTTTCGGCGCAGCATTCCGTGAAGCGTACAAGGGCACCTTGATGGCTGCGGGCGGCTTCACCAAGGAGATCGCAGAGTCTGAGCTGGCCAAAGGCGAGCTAGATCTGATTGCCTTTGGCACCGCCTACATTGCCAACCCTGATCTGGTAGAGCGTATGCAGAACGATTGGCCATTGGCCGAAGGTGATCGCGCGACCTACTACGGTGTAAGCGATTCGATTGATAAGGGTTACACCGATTATCCGGAATACGCAGCGGCCAACGCTTGATATCCCATCCCAAACATTTAGGAGAACACCATGCCACTCGTGACTATCAAAGGTATTGAAGGCGTTTTTACCGACGAGCAAAAAGCCGAGGTCATCCGCAAAGTGACTGACGCCATGGTATCGGTAGAGGGAGAAAACATGCGTGCCCTCACCTGGGTCATCTTCGAAGAGGTTAAGAGCGGAGACTGGGGTATTGCTGGCAAACCTGTGACTGCGCAGGAAGTATTGAAGCTGCAAGCCGGCCAGTAAGGCTTCACCTTCAGGTCATTAGCTCCCTGTTCGTTGAGTGCGGTTATGCTCAACGAACAGGGAGCTTTTCCGTTCTTAAAGAACGCCAGGTTTGTGGGGACTACTCCGTGATTTTGATCATTTACGCCCATCCTTACCCTGATAAATCCAACGTCAACATGTTGATGCTCAAGCTGGCAGCCAACAATCCCGATGTCGCAATCCGTTCGCTGTACGACCTCTACCCCGATTTCAATATCGACGTTGAAGCTGAGCAGAGGGCGGTGGAACAGGCAGATCTTCTGGTTCTGCAACACCCTCTGTACTGGTATAGCTACCCACCTCTCTTGAAGCTGTGGATCGATAAGGTCTTCACTCAGGGCTGGGCCTACGGCGCGGGTGGCACTGCTTTGAAAAACAAAAAACTGCTGTGGGCCGTGACTACCGGTGGAGAGCATGATCATTTTGAAGGCGGCGACTACCCAGGTTTTGCCGTACTGTCTCAGCCCCTTCAGGCAACGGCGAGTTACTGCGGGATGCATTGGCTAAGCCCAGTTGCAGTCCATGGCGCTTACAGAGCAGATCAAACCGCACTGCTCAAGCAGATCCATATTTATGGCGAACGCCTGACGTCATGGAAGGAAGATTGAATGGACACTCACAGTCTGATTGAAATGCTGATCTACCTGGGCTCAGCTGCCTTGATAGTCCCAATCGCCGTTCGGTTAGGGCTTGGCCCGGTTCTAGGCTACCTAATAGCCGGCTGCCTTATCGGCCCATGGGGTTTGAAGCTTGTGACCGATGTCGAGTCCATCCTGCACTTTGCTGAAATCGGCGTGGTGTTGATGCTGTTCATCATTGGCCTCGAACTCGACCCCAAACGCCTTTGGGCCATGCGCCGCATGGTGTTCGGCGGTGGCGCTTTGCAGATGCTGGCATGCGGTGCGGCCATCGCAATATTTTGCGCTGCACTTGGCTTGAACTGGACGGCTGCGCTGCTGGTAGGGCTGACGTTAAGCCTGTCCTCGACTGCTATCGCGATGCAGGCCATGACCGAGCGAAACATGAACTCCACCGCAGTGGGTCGCAGCAGTTTTGCCGTGTTGCTTTTGCAGGACATCGCGGCGATTCCCCTAGTGGCCATGATCCCACTGCTGGCCGCAAATGGTGGTACGCCCTCAGGTGCAGAGTTGGCCCTGTCCATCGCAAAAATCGTCGGGGCGATTGTCGCAGTGGTTCTCCTGGGCCAATACGTATCTCGCCCTGCCCTTCGCTTTGTAGCGCGCTCCGGCTTGAGGGAAATCTTCAGTGCCGTCGCACTGTTCCTGGTGTTCGGGTTCGGTCTCTTGTTGGAAGAGGCCGGCTTATCCATGGCCATGGGCGCCTTCCTGGCCGGTGTTCTCTTGGCCAGCTCGGAATATCGCCACGCTCTGGAAAGCGATATTGAACCCTTCAAAGGACTATTGCTGGGTCTGTTCTTCATCAGCGTAGGCATGTCGATTGACTTCGGAACGCTGATCGATTCGCCGCTGAAAGTCATCACTCTGACCTTGGGCTTTATCCTGATCAAGCTGCTCGTGATCAAGCTCCTGGGGCGCTTCCTGAATGTCCCAAGTGATCAGCGCTCATGGCAGGCGGTGTTCCTTGGACAGGGAAGTGAGTTTGCCTTTGTAGTATTTGGCGCAGCGACCGTCGCCGGCATCTTGGTCGACCCTTGGGGTAAGAGTCTAACGCTAGCGGTGGCGTTGTCGATGTGTGTGACGCCTTTGTTGATCCTTTTGCTCAATCACCTGGAGTCGTCGAGCAAACAGGGCAGCAATGAAGCTGACACCATTGATCAGAGCAACCCTCGGGTCATCATTGCTGGCTTCGGTCGATTCGGGCAGATCGCTGGGCGACTGCTGATGTCTTGTGGTTTTGAAGTCGTGGTATTGGATCATGATCCCGACCACATCGAGACACTGCGAAAGTTCGGGGTGAAGGTGTTCTACGGGGATGCCACCCGCCTCGACTTACTGCACGCAGCGGGCGCTGCTCAAGCCGTGGTGCTGATCAACGCCATCGATAATCAGGACGATAACCTGGCACTGACCAAGTTGGCCCAGGAGCATTTTCCATCCCTAAAACTGGTGGTACGCGCTCGAGATATGGGGCACATCATTACCCTACGTCAGATGGGAGTGGAAGAAGTCGAGCGAGAGACATTTGAAAGCGCATTGTCCCTGGGGCGCAGGGCTTTGGAGCAACTCGGGATAGGACGCTACGAAGCTCGTGAGCGTGCGGATCAATTCCGTCGCCTGAACTTGGAAATGCTAGAAGAGATGGCCGCTCAGCCCGAGGACGATACCGAATTCAAGTACGACGCTTACAAACGAGCCAACGCTTTACTAACGGAAATATTCAATGAAGATCGCGCTCATCCAATTGACGTAGGCCCAGGAAAGGTGAGCCTTCCACGCAGCGAGCCAGATAGCTGACTGACTTACCGGTTGAGGAGGATGCTTGTTTAGCTAGCGTCCTCCAACTCAGTGACGATTGCTTTTTTCAAGGCTGAAACTGATTTAGACCCGGCGAAGACTTTCAACAATCGGCCTTCGTGGAACACTGCCAAGGACGGCACAGTGCGAATGCCATACATCTGCGCAATCGTCGGCGATACCGCAATATCAATTTTTCCAAACACTGCCAGAGCATGGAGCTTTGCTTCCAAGTCCACGAAGACTGGCTTCATCTCTTTACAAGGTTTGCACCAAGATGCTGAGAACAGTACGACACTGCTGCCTTTGGCAACAAAGCGGGCAAATTGGGGAGCGCTCAACTCAACGATACGGCTCATTTGGGTCTCACGTGTTGTGTTAAGGAAAAGGGGGGCACCTTGTGAGTGCCACGTTCCGTTGCCGATCAAACTTTGCAGCCATCGATGCCGCAGACTTGGCCCATCAATGGGCTATCGACGACTTTCGCGCTTTCTACCATTTGATTGAGCGCTTCAAGAAAAGCAGCTTCAGGTTGTGCACCGGAAACAGAGAATTCATTGTTGAAGACGAAGAGAGGCACGCCAGAACCCAACTGGGCGGCAAAATGCTCATCCGCTTCCATCTCTACGCGCAGTTCTACAGATGACCACGCCAATTGAATTGCCGCATCCGACACACCTGCATCTTTCGCAATCACCGCCAAGCTGGCGCGATCAAAAAGTGACTTACCGTGGCTGGTGCTTTGTTCGTACAGCGCTTCCACAAGGCGCTTTTTCACTGTCCCGTCTTCAACCGCTTTCACCAAGACATGAGCATCAGCAGTATCGCCGAACATCATAGTGTCGAAGCGGTAATCCAGCCCGTCGGCCTGGCCATATTTACTCACAGTGTTCATCATCGCTGCTGCGGAATCTGGGTTGCCGAGCTTACGTTTCAGTGCTGCGACCATCGGTTCAGGGGCGTGATTTGCAGCCAGTCGATAGGCCCGAACGTTGACCTGTACATCGTCTTTCTGCGGGAAGTTTTCGAGCGCTTTTTCAAAACGACGCTTGGCAATCCAGCACCAAGGACACACATAATCAGACCAGATATCGACAACGAATTTTTTCGAAGGGGTTTGCATAATTTATCCTGCACGAAGAAATGAAGACTGAATTGCCGCCATTTCAAGCAAATGGTTAAAACCTGCCAAAGGGTCGATTGATCGACCGAGCGTCCAATCAATGAGGCTTGCGCCCTCCAACATACTCAGCAGCATGAAGGCGAAGTTCTCAGCAGTTGTTCCCAGTGACCAGTTGTGCTGCCGGACTGCGTCACCAAGGGTGCTTTGGAGCCAGGCGAGTTGCGAATTAAAGAAGTCCCTGGTGAGCCCTTGAAGCGACAAAGGCAATGCAGCCATTTCCGCCGCCAAGGCGCCGCATAACGGCAGCAGCCCCTCATTCGCGCTGATCACGAAAAGTCGGGAAAAATCCTGTAAGCGCTGCAGTGGATCGCGATGCCTAATCTCGATTGACACCAACGTCTCGTTGAACCGAGCGATGTAGTCGTTGATCAGCTCCGCGCCCAAGCACTCCTTAGTAGGAAAGTGATGGTGAATGCTGGCTTTTCTAATGCCGACTTTCGCTGCGAGATCCGCGTAACTGAACGCTGAGTAACCCTTTGAACGCATCTGGGTTTCCGCGTAGCTCAGCAGCGCGGCTTTTGTCGTGATGGACATTTGAACTCCTGCAGCCAGCAGCCTTATAACCGGAGCAGCGTGCTGGGAAGCGCCCCAATGAGAGGCGCTACACGCAGCGCTTGCATCGGTGTTTAGGCACGTACCGCCATCACCCCTGCATCAACGTCCCAGATAGCACCGGTCACCCAGGAAGTTTTATCGGACAGCAAGAACAGGATGGTATTGGCGACGTCTTCGGGAACACCCACTCGACCCAGTGGGTGGAAATTGTTCAGTGACTTCATCGCTTCCGGGATCGCGTCCTTGTCCATGAAGCCTTCATAGATCGAGGTGTGAACGATGCCAGGCGAAACGGCATTGACTCGGATACCTGAGTGAGCCAATTCAATTGCAAGGTTACGGGTGACTGCGTGCAGACCCGCCTTAGCCATCGAATACGCAGTTGCTGGAGAGCCGGCCAGCGCGGCCTGTGCGCCAATCGAACCGACGTTGACAATGGAGCCTTCGCGCTTGGCAGCAAGCATATTTTTGACTACTGCCTGCGTGATAAAGAATGTGGCGCGGTTCAAATCCAGGTACATGTCGTAATCCGCCTCATCGTGCTCGATGAAAGGCTTCGGAATGAATATGCCTGCAGAGTTCACCATGAAGCCGATGTCACTGTGATTGGCATTGATTTCGTTGCGTACATGATTCATCCCTTCCTCGGTCATGAGGTCGGCAACGATCACTGATACGTTCCCCAGCGGACTCAGCTCGGCACGCACAGCATCGGCTTTATCCTGTTTGCTGCCGGTGAGAACCACGCTGCCACCCGCTTTCAAAAACTGACGCGCTGTTTCCAAGCCCATGCCGCTCGTGCCGCCGACGACCAACAGTTTTTTGCCTTTAAAAAAATCGTTCATTACAGACTCCGGTATCAGATAAGTGAGAGGTCGCCAGCGGCAAGGTGCCGTGCTGACCTGTAGCCAGGACGGCTAGCCTTCGATGACTTCGAGCTTAGGGAGCATGCGGATGGCTTTAGAGAAGTTTGCGTAGTTGACCGAAGTCTTGAGCACCACGTTGTGCAGCTCCTCTACACGCTCACGCGAAGCATCTGTGTGCAGGCGAATCACGACACTCACCTCGTCGTAGCCTGGGTTAACGCTTTCGTCGATCCCCAGGAAGCCACGCAGGTCGAGAGTGCCGTCGGTCTCAATTTCCAGGCTGTGAATCTTGATGCCCATCATTGCGGCATTGGCGGCATAGCCGACCGACATGCAGGCGTTTAGAGCAGCCATCAGCAACTCCTGAGGGTTGGGCGCGGTGTTCTCGCCCAGCAATTCATTCGGCTCATCGGCTGCAATTTCAAAATCGCGGGAATAGGTCTCACCGGCCAAGCTGTAACGGCTGACTTTGGCTACAGAACGGGTCTGACCCTTCCAAGCGGTTTTAACGTTGAAGCTTGCGTGGCGCTTGGTCGCATCACCAGCAACGCCTTCGGCGAAATTCTGGAGTGCGGCGACATCGATACCATTCAGGTTGCTGCTCATGTGGACGTTCCTCTTCAGATAAGCCGGACGATTAGACCGGAAGAGAAATAAGCCTACCAAGTAGTAGGTTTGCTTGCAATAGAGATGACGACACCAATAGTTTTGTAAATTTAGGCTGCATAGAGGAATTGGGAATATTGATGGCAACACAGTGAGTGTCGTGACCAACAGAGTCACTTCGAAAGCGACGCCATGAAACGATCTTCCACACCTCTATGCATCGGGTGAAATTTGTGTAATCGTACGAATTGATGGCATAAGGCCGTCACCACATAGATAAAAATCAGGGAGGTTTTATGGCTGTTTATGCACCAGGGCACGTGTTGGGGCGAGATGGAGGTTCGTTTCAAGAAGTCACTTTGAACGCAGCCAAGAGCGCGGTCGTCGCTAAGCATGGACGGTACTGTACAATTCGCGATCACGAAAAAGCGCCGCCTACAAGCCAACCTTCCCGTCATTGGATGCAAATCTACCGCACACCAGATAATACCGAGTGATCTATCCGGTGGATTTTAGTTTGCACTAATTGATACAAGCATAGATCGGCTCGCGGCCCTGAATCAAATGACTCAAGGCCGCCTGCTCTTGGCAGGCGACCAAATCGAGAAGCTATTGAAAGATGTACTAAAGATACAGCGATGAAAGATGCCCCCTGAAAAGGGAATGCAGCGGTGGAGTCGATAAATGTGCTTGCTAGAGTTTTCAGTGACGAAGGGTCGATAAAATCAAATCAAATCCCGAAGATTTCTCGTAATCATCGCTCATCGCCCAAGAAACAAAGCTCGCACCTTCCAAAGTATTCAATATGTACCTTGAAACTCTGATTACATCCAGGTCGGCTTTAAGCTCTCCTCGATCTTGACCCTGCTTAATATTTGCCTGAAGCCAAGTGAGATGGATCTCAAAGAAATCCTTCGTCATTTCTTTGAGACTTTCAGGCAGGGCCAGAAGCTCTGCGGCCAAGGCTCCACAGAGTGGAAGCATCCCGTTTAGACTGCTTTGTGCGAACATCAAGGCGAACGCATTCAGCCGGTCGACGACACTGACGTGTTTATCATTGATAGCCTCCAGCTGCTTTTTAAACCGGAACAGGTAGCTCTCGACGATGGCAATCGCCAAGCCTTCCTTGGTGGGGAAGTGATGGTGAATACTCGCCTTCTTGATGCCGATGTCGTCCGCAAGGTCGGCATAGCTGAAGGCCGCGTAGCCTTTAGTGCGCAGCAGAACTTCGGCGCTAGTCAAAAGGTCTGAACGTGTACTCATGATGCCGAATCCGAATTTGTCATCTGGGCATCATAAATTAGTCACTCATCATAAGACAGCGTTTGCCTTACTAGGCTTCACCCTTGAGTCGAGTTGGCCAGTGCGCCACAACCTCAACACATTGGGTCTGCGTCAGCAGGCACACGCGCAAAATCTTGGAGTGCTGGGTAAAACTCACTGAAATCTGCGCTCAGCAGCTCATAATTGCCTTCGAGATGTTCGAACAATCCATCAAGCACCTCTGGTCTGGAAAGGCGCATCGAGATTATGCCCAGGCCATATCCAATCATTTCAAAGTCTCTATAGGCGCACAGCCAATCCTCCGAGATCATCAAAGGCACGACCTGCGCCAGTGACGGAGGAAGGTTAGGCTCTGCCTCCAAAATCCCATAGATCTGCTGCGCGAAATCATCCAGCGGGACGTTAGAGTATTGCTCCCAATCACGCGCGAGGCAGTGGTCAAAGAACATGTCGAGAGCGATCCCAGCGTAGCGTCTTTTCTCGTTGGGAAATCGTGACAGCGCTCGCTTGACCAACCCGTGGGCATCAGTGAAGGCATCAATCGTGCGATGCAGCTGAATCGCAGTCTCAGTTTTAGGAGAAAAGCGCCCTGCGAGTGGGCCTTTAACAAAGTCCCCGTACAGGCTCCCCAGGAGCTCGTCAGACGATTGCCCCCCAAGGTGTAGATGAGCCAAATAATTCATCCCATGCACCCTCATGCAAGTAGCGGTCGACGGTCAAGATAGCAGAGTCGCAAATGTCCTATCTACTAGATGGGTTCGTTCCTGAGCCTTACCAACTTTGAACTTATTCTGAAGCTCATCCCCCTAAAGCTGTGCACATGGCCGCTAGCTCAGCTGAATCTGAGCTGCTCACTCACGAAGGTATTGAAATCATGAAAAGCGAACAGGTTGAGGGCGTTGTAGAGAAGGTTGCCGGCAAACCTCAAAGCGCAGTGGGAAAACTACTGGGTGATTCGAAGATTGAAGCCGAAGGTGCGGGACGCCAAGCTGCTGGCCGGATGACTCAAACCTATGGCGATGCACTGGACAGTGTGTCTACGTTCGTCAAAGAGAAGCCGGTTGCTGCACTTGCAATTGGTGCAGTAGCCCTGCTGGTACTAGACCGTCTCCTGCGCCGCTGAAGGTTGGAGGAAAAGCCTTGAGTTGCTTCTCCCTAAATCGTCTCTCGTACGTAACCGTCCGGGCAACACACCTTCCTGACACCGTCGCTTGAGGCGATGGTGTCCACCCAAATATAGGTGGACACCATTTTTAGCCTTTTTAAGCGGACGCCCATGCCACAAGAACGCCGTTCCTATTCCAAGTCCTTCAAGGCCCAGGTCATTGCTGAGTGCGCCCAACCTGACACTTCAATTGCCAATGTCGCCTTGACCCACAACCTCAATGCAAACCTCGTCCATAAATGGATTCGGGTGCATGCACAGAAAAACCTGACACTTCAAACCGCCTTCATCCCGGTCAAGACATCGCCGCCGGTGCCGATGCATCAGGCCCTTCCTGCCACGATCCGAATCGAAGTGCCGCATTCAAAAGGCGTAGTCGTGGTGAGTTGGCCGGCAGAAAATGCAGCGGCGTGTTCTGCTTTCCTGCGAGACCTGCTGCGATGATCCGCATCGACTCCATCTGGCTTGCCACCGAGCCCATGGACATGCGCGCAGGCACTGAAACTGCGCTGGCGCGGGTCGTGGCGGTGTTCGGTGCGGCGAAGCCGCACTGTGCTTATCTGTTTGCCAACCGTCGTGCCAATCGCATGAAAGTGCTGGTGCATGATGGCTTGGGGATTTGGCTTGCTGCCCGGCGCTTGAATCAAGGACGTTTTTTTTGGCCGGGCGTGCGGCACGGCTCTGAAGTCGAGTTGGATGCAGAGCAACTTCAAGCCTTGGTGCTCGGCTTGCCTTGGCAACGCGTCGGTTCCGGAGCAGCCATCACGGTGCTCTAATTCGCCTGCCATGGCCTGCTTGCCAGCGCAATTGGCCCATCAGTCTATCGCCGCCACTAGCCCTCTCTGGCAAAATCGGCGGCATGACTTCGCATCCGAATCTCGATCAATTAAACCCTGAAGAACTGCGTGCCTTGGCGGCGCAGTTGATCCAGCGCGTCGAGACGATGGACAAGCAAATCACTCATCACAAATCGGTCAACGAGAAGCTGGCCCACGAGATCGCGCTGCTCAAACGCTTCAAGTTTGCCAAGCGCAGCGAGCAGTTGAGCCCGGATCAAGCCAGCCTGCTCGACGACTTGATCGATACGGATATCGCCGCTATCGAAGCCGAGTTTGAGGCGCTGCAACCGGCACCTGTCGAAGCCAAAGTGCGCCAGCAACCCAAGCGCGCACCGCTGCCACCGCAGTTTCCTCGCACACTGATCCATCACGAACCGGACAACAGCCACTGCCAGTGCGGCTGCGCACTCAAGCGCATCGGCGAAGACGCCAGCGAAAAGCTCGACTACACGCCCGGCGTGTTCACAGTCGAACGCCACATCCGTGGAAAGTGGGCCTGCGAACAGTGCGAAACACTGATCCAGGCGCCGGTACCGGCGCACGTCATCGACAAAGGCGTCCCGACCGCAGGCCTGCTGGCCCACATCATGGTGGCCAAGTTTGCCGACCATCTGCCGCTGTATCGCCAAGAGAAAATCTTCGGCCGCGCCGGGCTGCCCATCGCCCGTTCGACCTTGGCGCAGTGGGTGGGCAACTGCGGCGTGCAATTACAGCCGCTGGTTGATGCGCTGCGCGAAGCCGTGCTGACGCACGACGTCGTTCACGCCGACGAGACGCCGGTACAAATGCTGACGCCTGGTGCGAAAAAAACTCATCGCGCTTACGTCTGGGCCTATGCCACCAGTCAGTTCTCCAACCTGGCGGCGGTCGTTTACGACTTCAGCCCGAGCCGCGCTGGCGAACATGCCCGAGCCTTCTTGGGCAGTTGGAACGGCAAGCTGGTCTGCGATGACTTTGCCGGCTACAAGGCAGGCTTTGAACTGGGCGTTACGGAGATCGGCTGCATGGCCCATGCCCGCCGGAAGTTCTTCGACTTGCACGTGACCAACAAGAGCCAGGTCGCCGAAAAAGCGCTGAACTACATCGCGGCCTTGTACGAAGCTGAACGAGAAGTCCGAGAGCTGGAGCCGGGTGATCGGCAGCGAATACGGCAGGAAAAAGCAGCGCCAATCGCCGACGCACTTCATACCTGGATGATCGCCCAAAGACAGCTTGTGCCTGAGGGTTCGGCCATCGCCAAGGCGCTGGATTACAGTCTCAAACGCTGGATAGCGCTGACGCGCTATCTCGATGACGGTGCCGTGCCCATCGATAATAACTGGTGCGAGAATCAAATCCGGCCGTGGGCTCTTGGGCGTTCGAACTGGCTGTTCGCGGGATCGTTACGCAGCGGTAAACGTGCAGCGGCGATCATGAGTTTGATCCAATCGGCGCGACTCAACGGCCATGATCCGTATGCTTATTTGAAGGACGTCCTCACGCGCCTGCCGACGCAGCGGGCAAGTGAGATTGCGGAGCTACTACCGCATAGGTGGCGACCGGTTTAGTTGCGCAAGACGGGATGCCCGGACGCACCTCCAACTGGTGCCATTACCGGTCTACTTAGCCTTTATGCTGGTTATCCATGCATTCCTCCCTACAGCTTCGCCCGGTTCAGCCGATAGTTTTCGTACCAAGAGAAGCGCGGCAATTCGATCCTGTAACAAAGGAGAGTAAGCGGCTTTTGAGGAAGATCTCTTGGAATGCTTTCATTACCTCATAACCATAAATGAGAGATGGGCACTTTTTAACGCCTAAGAAAGCACTCACAGACCTTGAGTGATCGAGAACCCGATGAATTTATTAGCGCCTGCCCTGTTCGTTACCAACCGTGTTCGATTCCCCATGAAATTCGCAATTTTGGGATTTATTGTCCTGATTCCTCTGCTCCTGCTAGGCACCCGGGCGATGCTTTCACTGAACACGAGCATCACGGGCATCAAGCATGAACAGGTGGGTCAACAATACTTGTTGGACGTCACCCCTATCCTGCGTCTAACCATGATTCAGAGGGCGCTGACACACGGCATGCTCAGCGGTGACACCAACGCAGTAGCCAATGCAGCACGCAATGCTGAAAAGCTTAACGATGCCTATGCGACTCTTGCTGCGCAGGACGCAAAATTTAGCACCCAACTGGCAACGACAGACCGAGTTCAGACGTTGCGTACCGCTAGTGTGCAGCTGGTTGAACGCGCCAAAGCAGGCGAAGCACCTTTGGTGATCTTTTCCGCGTGGAACGACCAGTTAACCGACCTAATGAATTTCGTTTACTACATTACGGCCACTTCCGGCATGATTTTGGACGAAGATGCAGGTTCGTTGTACCTCATCGATCTAAGCTCTATACGTCTGCCTCGGCAAATAAATCTGGTCGGACAGATTCGCGGTCTGGCCAGCGGTTTTAGCGCTGACCGTCCTCTGGACGACACCACTCGTATTTTTGCCCAGACTTTGTTGAAACAGGAGCTGCTAATGCGTCAAGAGTTGCAGCAGAGCCTTTCCCTGCTTCGCCGAGAAGAGCCGAAATTATCTGGTGTAGTTCAGCCGTCTGTAACAACAGCCATTACCGACCTGGAAAATCTGCGTAAAGACCTGGTGGACTACCTTGATCCGAGCAAGCGCTCAAACGTGAATGCCAACACCTTGGGCGAGCGTGGAAACGCCGTCGTTGCTCAGTTTTACAAAGCTCAGGATCAGATGCAGGAATCGCTGCGAATTCGAATTGATGAGCGTCTGAATACACTGAGTAATGAGCGTACTTTCGGCACTGAGCTATTTATCGCCATTGCGATACTGCTGCTCTATGCGTTCGTCGGCATCTACAAGGCTCTGCGGATTGGGGTTGATGAGCTCCTAGCTGTGACGGCACGTATTGCTCAAGGCGATCTGAGCGCGCGCGTCCGAATCAACAGCCACGATGAAATCGGTGATGTAGGCGAGGGACTTAACCGCATGGTAACTGCCTTCTCTGGCTCACTGAGCCAGGTGGAGCGTAGCTCGCATTCAGTCTCAGATGCGGCAAAGCGACTAGAGATCTCCATAGGCCAAGCCAAAGCCTCAATGAACTCACAACAGGCTGAAACCGAGCAGGTTGCTACTGCCATCAACGAAATGACCGCGAGCGTTGCCGACGTGGCCCAGAATACCGAGGGCGCAGCACGTGCCGCTGAATCTGCAAGCAGTGCGTCTAACGACGGCTTGAAAGTTATGATTGAAACAAGTGCCGCTATTGAGGCGTTGGCCAACGAAGTGGAGCTCAGTGCAAGCAAAGTCGAAGCGTTAGCGACACACAGCAAAGAAATCGGTGGTGTCATCGAGGTCATCAGTACCATCGCGGATCAGACTAACCTGCTGGCCCTCAACGCGGCCATCGAGGCGGCGCGAGCTGGCGAGCAAGGCCGTGGTTTCGCGGTCGTGGCTGACGAAGTGCGGACTCTGGCCTCGCGCACACAAAACTCCACAGAAGAAATTCGACGGATCATCCAACAGTTGCAAGGCGCTACTGATGCCGCTGTTCAACAGATGAAAGCTGGGCAAACCCGAGCTAGGGAATGCATTCAGGCAGCGAGCCAAGCGTCTGGCAGCCTGAACCAGATCAATGAAGCAGTAGACGGAATTGTGGGCATGAACACTCAGATTGCAAGTGCGGCGGTGCAGCAACATTCGGTCTCAGAGGATATCAATCGCAACGTCATCGGCATTCGAAACAGCAGCTTAATCGTCATGGAAGGCGTAGAGGACAACGCCGTAACGGCTGACGAGCTTTCATTGCTCGCTAATGAACTTCGCAGCGTAGTCGGCAAGTTTAAGTTATCCAGCAACGCTTGAAAGGAATCTCAAGCGTTTCAATTGTTGATAGCACGAGAAAGTGCTTTGATCGGGTCTGACTGGGGTGATGATGCCCGGCAGTCCCTGATCGACATTGAGGGCTGAGCTTCATCGTTGCGCAATCTCGTAAAACAATAGAGCCAGCTACGCTAGATGACTTGCCCGGACGGTTACCACAAACCTGCGTATAGCCTGGGAAGACTATCACCTGAAGCACGCACAGCTGAGGATCATCTCGAAGACCGGTAACCTCAAGCTGCCCAAGCCATCCATCCCTTGGGCGGAGGTATGTAGCCCTTGTGAGGGGCCGGTAGTGGAGGTGCGAGCAGTTCGAACTCAAGTTGCAGGGCGTTCTTAGACAGGGCTGTGCGTGACCGTTTGCTCAGCTCTTGAATAGGATCTCTCGTGCCTCGAAGTCAATGCGAAAGGCGAAAGGTGATTTCTCCAGTTTGTCGAACGCAGCACTGGTAGCGGGCTTGCCGTTAATTGTTAGTCTCCAGAAAAATGGGTCGAACCACTCCAGATTCTGTCCTTCGTCCTCAGACTCTCGGCGTCGAAGCACCTTCTCTCCAGAGTCGATGTCAACGAAGATGATAGAGAGAGCCGTTTCGGACTCACGAGTGACCTCTATTCGTATTGCTCCCTGGTCAGGGAGAACAATGGTTTCGCCTACCTTAAGCTTCTCTGCTGATTCTTCAATGTCGACAACGGGAGCGGTGGCACTCTCCCTAGGCTTCTCGGGGAGCAAGCCTCTGAAGAGCTCATGCAGTTCATCTCGAGCGCCCACCAAGAGGCTCATGGAAAAAGATAGGAAAAGGCACGTGTAGCTTTCTTCGGTTGGGCTAGGTAGGCCACGACCTCGTTCCTCAGCACCTTCACCTATGCGGTAGAACGACATTGGAAGGCCATGGACATGGCTGGACAGCAAAACGTAGAGCCAGCGGAATGTTTGCTTGTCGACACCCACTCGCTCTGCGATCTCCTCAAGAGGCATTAAGTATGCTGTTTGCCCATGGAGGAGATTCTTTTGACTCTTAGCTGGCAGGGACTGGAAGAAAGGATTGGCGCGAAGCCGATCACGCAATTCTTCCGCTTGAGCTGTGAAACCCTCGACCTGCTCAGCTCCACCCTCTGTCGCCTCGAACATCCGGCGACGAGAAGTGCAGTCATGTAGATTGAAAATGTTCCAGCGGCAATCCCATTCATCTTGGCTGCACGCTTCAGCACATAGGTAGTGGAACGCTAATCGGAGCTCCAGAATCGTTCTGGTAATTCCAGCGACCGAAGCGTAGTCCCAGTGCTCAATCAGCTTTGATGCCCAAGGGGTGTGAGGCACCAGGGTCAGGAGTGAAACAGCTCTTGTGCAAAGCGCCGTGAATAGGACTGACGCATAGAAATGCTTACCAGAGGGGGATTCGATCCCGGCATAGTCTTGGGAGATGTGCATGCACTCCCGCACAACGTTGTCTAAGCTCTTCACTCTCTCTTGATATGTTTCTGATGGTTCTGCGCCAAGTGAGCCTTGATCGACCAAGGCCTGACGATCTTCATTCTCGTCATCATGCTCCATGAAACACTCCTATAGCCGTGGCCGTCGTCCGATTTTGCATTGACTTGATGCCCTAAGGAAACCTAGCCAGCAACGCAGTCTTTAGGCGCACAACTTCTCCTGTTGGGCTTTGATTCTAAATGGTTACTGATTGTCAGCTGAGTCCTTTGGGCTTTGGATGTAGCTCAGTGTGACCGGTCAAACCGAAAGTAGGTGAGCAGACGGCTGAGTAGTCATGGCAAGCGGAGCGCGCAGGCGTGAGGGATGGAAGCCCGAAGGGCCGAGACGCAGACTCGGTTCACGACAGACCATCCCCTAAGGGGCACGCCCCAACGCTAGGCCGGATAAGCCAGAAGCCGAGACCATGCTACGAGGATTTTTCGATGGGATTAACGGATGATGACAACACCGTATATTGCGACGTTCAAATGCCTTTGGCTCAGGGCCGGGAACTGCTGCAACTGATAACAGCACTAAGGGAGTCCCAAGCACATCCAGCGCTCGACAGAGTCTTTGAACGCATGCAGGACGAGCTCAGCACATCCATCGATATCATGGAAAATCCTCCATCTTGGGGCCCTTGGTGCCAGTAAACCTGCACGACCTTCAGAGCTCTGCATCCCAAGCGTCCATCGCCTCGTTAATAGTCACGCACCAATGAAACTCACCACCTTGCAAGGCGCAAGCAACCTGCCCGCTGGTGTTGCCGTCGATCCACGTAGGGAGGCTCTCCGAGGCTCCTGAGATCATGCTGGCTGTCGCGACAGCGTACCTACCAGTGTGTGTGGACTGAAGGCAAACGTAGCGCATAGCAGCGCCACCAGAAAGCCGACGCCAAGCCACCACCTCAATACAGTCCTGCAGCTCCTCAGCAGACGGATCAGCCTCTTGGGCCACCTCTACCGCTGCAACTTCTTGGCAAGGCCCGCTATGCGTTCCTGGGTCGTGCACAAGGTGCTTCAACTGCTCGCGTGCGGAGACAATTTGTTCACGGAGCTCTTCTGGATCGATGGACATGCCACCCCGGTCAGTAACAGAGAGGGTCTTCAAGGAGTTCGCCGCCAGGATGAACTCGCGTTCCCGCGCTTTCTCCCACTCGGGGCGGCGGTCAGGGCTGATAAGGTTCCAGAGGCGTGAAAGCAGCAGCAAAACGTTCTCCTGACATAAAGCCTGGGGGCTGAATCCATTGGTAATGAATGATGGTATCTCAACACTGCTGTGTGAATGATAGACCCGTCTAAGGATTCACCGAATCATTCGTGACCAGGTAGAATTGGAGCGATTCCCTTCACCGTTTTCTCTCTCGCAAGCTCACGTGCAAAATCATCATCTCTCAAAGCCTCAAGTTTCTGCATCTCTACGTTATACTCTTGAATTGTAAGGGTAGAGCCGAGCTGGGCCCTGAGGTTACGAGAATATTTGTCGAACTGCTCCATGGCTCGCATTAGGAAAACATTGCTAACTGTAGTGCTATATCCCTCAATCTGCTTGAATGCTGCATGCACATAGCCCATGATGGTCGCAATTGATTTTTGACCGGTATACATCTTAACTTCATCAAGATAGCTCTCATCAGAAAGCAACCTGACTTCAAAATCTCCGGCACGCCTATATCTATCCCGTTGTACGAACTCCATGACTAAATTCGTTATAAACGAGTGACGAAACATGTGTGAGCAGGCCTGCTCCTCGATGCCAGCAAACCTGCGCACTGAACCAATCTCGTTACCAAGCGAGGTTTCTGAAAGCGGAGTTCCGGTTGATGACGACACAAAGACGAAACCATGATCCTTAAGACTGGAGAATTTATTTCTTACAATTTTATCCCTTTGAAACTCAATGTATGATACCAGCTCATTGAGAAACATCTTATTTACGGGTACTTCCCTCTCCTCATTGTCGTCACCCTTCAGCGTGATGAACCTTAGCATTGGATGTTTCATTTTATACGCCGCTAAGACATCTACGACTTTAAGACCCGCCACCTCCGATAGCCTAGCCCCAGAGTTTTCCAATGTAGAGATAAATGCGTGCCGCCGAATCTTGATGAAACGTGAGCCTCCCATTTCATCAACAGCTTTCCTGAGCTGGTCTATATGAACAGCCGGTATCGCATTCCGCTCATGCCTCCTACCGCCAGGTGGAAACGCGTGATGCCACACGCTGTGCACAGCATAATCACGACCACGCTTATCTTTCTTAACCGTAACGTTTTCAGTAATCTTTATTCGCCCTCCAACCGCGACAAAATTGGGTTGCTCATAAAGTCCTCCAATATACTTGAGGAGGTCTAAACATACAGTCCCAACATCTACCACTGTGAGTGTGGCTTTCTTTTTCTCACGAAGATTCTTGGGATCTACTTCCGTACCTAAATGATGAATAAAGCGCGTAAAATCGTTATCTGATAGATCTATGAAATCAATATTTGAAGCATAACAGAATCTCACTAACTGGCTGATTTTCTGCGCGTATTCGCCAATCGTCCCACCTTTTCTGCCCGCACGGGATAATCCCTTACGCTTCATCCTATTGGGGCGAACCGTAAGGGAAAGCATGTATAGATTCGCGCTAAAACAGGGCGACCCGTTTGGCCAATTGATGAATGTCAGGTTGCTCGCATCCCTAGTCACGAGCTTCCCTAGTGCGTTGTGGTCAAACAACTCAAGCTCAGGAACCACTGAATAAAGTTTACGCTCAGGGAAATCATTCACCCCGCACCACCCGCAAAGACTGGATATTCTCGTGATACGGAATCACGTCAAAAGGAGACTCATTTAGCGAGACTATTGCCAACAGTGCATTTACAGCCTCGCTAGCGCTTTTATTCCGAACATCCTCACTAGAACCATCCCTGGTTTCTTTGATTCCCGAGATAGCGGTGGAAAGCCCTTGGAGCAGTCTAAAATTAGAGCGGCGCAGTGCAACCACTGTGCGTTCCAACTCGCTATTAATCTGCTCCAGCCCGTGTTTGGTCTTCTTGGTGGGCTTGTTGTCGCTTCCGCCATAAGCAGCAATTGCATCCTTAGCCACGCCCCTAAGACGCTCTAGCCCTGCAAAACCGTGATGACCAAGCAATTCATCAGACTTCTTCTTGAGGGTGTTCAGACTTGTAGAGTCAATAGTGTAATGCTTTCCAGACAAGTCGAATTTGTAAGAAAGGGAAGCCAAAGCCCCCTGATTTTTTAGAGCAGCAGTGACAACCTCATTTGAGATGTATTTTTGTATATTGGCAAGTACGTCTTCTAACAGAACCTGCCGCGCCTTAATTGATTCATTATGAACTTGAATTTCTGATCTAGGCTTACCCATGACTATGCACCCTTTACGTGGACAAGAACCTGCATTTCTTTGCCATTAGTTCCGAGAACAAATACAGGCTCGAATTTGACAACACCTTTACTCATCAAGTAATCCAGATGTTCTGCAAAGGATTCTTGATCTACAAGGCGAAGATCATCCGTTCCAAAATGCTCCTTCATCAACGCACGTAATGATTTATAGTTATGCACATCACCAGTAAAGAATTTCTCAGCAATGATTTGAGCCTCCGCCCCACGGAGGGATGCGCCATCTGTAGCATCGGTGATGTACCTCCATGCGTGCTCAATATCGTTATGCCCGAGAATCCAACGCAGTGTATCTATGTGGCCTTTCCCATACGCGTGAAAAAACAATAAAGCCGCCACGCGGCGCAACTGGTGTTGCCTGATATAATACCGGAGACCAACCTCATTAACTTCACTCTCGAAGTAGTCACAAAGGAAGTCGAAGCAGGTATTCATGCTTGTTTTCGTGGCAGAATATAGTACCTTTCTTCCATGGAGAGAAGGAACAGAGAAAATAGTAGGAGCTTCAGCCGAGAAACCCGCATCAATCAACCCCTCTTGGAGCCGCACTAATTGCGCAAGCATCTGTACCGCAAGTGGATCTATAGGCCTAGCATCATACTTACGGAGACCATACGTATTTGTTGTGCTCTTTTCTCTCCTAAACATCAGCCAGGTGCTCGTGGAGTCGAATGCTTGTGCTGAGGGGATCTGCAAAAGCTCGTCGATTCGCCGCGCCATAAGCAATCCAGCAACGAACTGAATAACACCAATATAAACATAGACAAGTTCAAGCAAGCCTACATTGGATCTTAGCCGCTCAAAATAGTCCTCTTTCGCTCCTTTGCGATTTTCAAGACCACTACTATCAACATCACTTGTATTTCTGCAACCAAGCCCCAGCTTCGTTATGCCGTGACGCTCCAAATCACTGCCAACAATTGAAACAACCTGTTCATCTGTTAGGCTTGTAAGCGACTTGTCATGTTCATCACAGTATCGAGCTAACCTGCAAAATCCCTCAACTACGAGAGGGCCTAGGTCGTAATGAAACTCGACAGCACCTTTGAATAACTTAAAAATAGTGCCGGACGGCACTGTCACAAAACGACCAGGCTTGGCTAACTCGGGCGTGTAACCTTTGATTCGATCCAAGACTCGCTCACTAGGCCCCGGCATACCAAGTTCTCTAAGCAGCCCCATTCCGTATAAGAAATTGT
Source organism: Pseudomonas maioricensis (assembly GCF_022790535.1). GTDB lineage: Bacteria > Pseudomonadota > Gammaproteobacteria > Pseudomonadales > Pseudomonadaceae > Aquipseudomonas > Aquipseudomonas maioricensis. Next base: position 194,035 of record NZ_LOHG01000001.1, on the reverse strand, counting down.
AAAACAGCCTGTACTGGGATTCAGCCATAAGACTACCCGAACTAGAAGTAACCCTAACCCCCTCCATCTCACGTTTATAGGATTCTCCAAGCGGATAGAAACTGAGGATTTCATGCCTCGGTTTGGCCATGCTGCCACGGATCGTATTTTTGTAAATCTCGTTTGAGACACGTACGGAGTTTACCGTATAGCCAGACCCTCTATGTCCGTCGTAGTGGCCTTTATAGTATAAAGCGGCCCGAATACGCGGAATATTATCAACCGCAACATCAAGCTCGTTAGACTCGAGCTGAGTAGAACTTATCTCTGACATCGACGGATTCTCTTCCAATATGGAAGCTATCGTCGCACCTGGAATTTCATTCAACAGGGCTAGAGCATATTCACACAATTTCCCCGACCAATCATACAGCGCTTCGGCCACCGAGGATTCTGAAGATAGCTTATTAAGTATCCATTTCATATCGCCTTCAGACAAACCTGCTAACCCTGCACTTGAAAGTTTAAGCGCACGTGCGTGAATTAGCAGATAGTCAATAACACCTACGGCTGCGTGAAACTTCCTTCTTAATGTCTCAACACTTTGGGAATTAGCCATTTCAACCAGGCTATTTCGCGTGGCGCCGATTAGGGAGTATTTGAGGCCGTTAAGTAGATCTAGGTTTTCGTCATCAGTCAGGTATGAATTGTTGTCAAGGGCGACCTTCCAATTGAGCAGGAAGGGATCACCATTGAAATTCACGCTCCAGACGGGGGCATTAAAATCATTGGCTAGCCAGGAAGCTTTGCGGAAAGCTTCCGCCGGTGCCAAGCGAGGCTCGTTCAGGAACCCAAGTTTAGATGGAGCATTCATAAACGAACCTCTCCATTGATCCTGCGCTTGCTGTTAGTGATGCCTTGTGTAGATCGCTCCGATAAGTGACATCTCGATGCTTACTAATCTCTCCCTCAAGAAAGCCTGCGTAATTCGCCCAGTAGACTGCCTTCGCATTAATTTTTTGATTGGATGGCGCCTGTTCAACCGCCAGCTTTATCGAGAGCAGCACGCTTAAAATATCGGCAGACACTAACGCATATACAGTCCCGTCGTTCTCAAGCTTTTCATGACGGCCCTCTGGATCTTGAAGATATGCCGGGATATCTCCAAAAGCATGATTCACTAGAAAAGTATCTAATTCAGCCACGCTTGGAAAACTGCTGGCCCGAAATAAAAACGGGCTATCCTGTAGACTATGGCAAATTATGACTTTATTGAATACTCGCATCCGCCTCTCATGCAGGAAATCGATAATCACTTTGGGGAGGTAATGATCCATGAGATTAGGATCGTAGCTCTCATGGCCTAAAGCCTGAGAGGTAGTTTGAGCGCTGTGCGTCTCAATGAATATCTCGGTTACTCTGGATGCGCGTACTGAAGACGCACTCACCATCTCCAAAAACCTAACGAGGTCATCTTCAGGCATGTCAGTATGAGGGCGAAACTGAGCTACAAGGTTATCTCTCAAATATGTACCAGGTTTGAGTGATGACCTCGACCACGGGGTTAGGGTGCTTTTGGTGGGCGGGGAGAATGCGTTACCGCATGTAATAAACAGCTTTCTCCATGCAGGATCACCCTCTGACTTCAGATACTCGCGAAGGGGAGCAGTGATCTCAATAACTTGGTCGACCAAAGCTTTAGTTTCTGGGGTCAGCGTGATTTTTTGCTCAGACCTTCCTGCCCCCTTACGATCTTTGTACCCCACCAGCTTATATACCGTCCCATCCAATACATATCCAGACCTATGCCCCAGTTTATTCCATAAATCGAAATCACCCAAAAACTCTGATGTAACTATCGGATGCCTTAGAATAAGCAGGAGCTTAAATGGCATGAGACTCCCCGCCATCGGCATCCCAATATATCTTGCCAAATCAGAAGCGGGTGTCTGAGAATCTTTTGTATCCACTGATAAAGAGGCGTAATGACTGTAAGGCTCTCCGTAACCATAAGTCTCGAAAATACAGCAAATATTGGGGATTATTAGCAGATGTCCCTTCTTGCGCTTAGTTGTGTCTACCAGCTCTCCCTGCGCAGCAAGCTGTTTTCGACGGAGAACCCGACTATATAAATCTGCCACCTGCGCTTTGGCCCACCGCTCAATAATTTCCAGCCTCTTAGATATAGAAACAAATAAAATTTCAATAGCTTCAGATTCAGTCAAATGTAATGGTATTTCCATCACGAGCTTTACCTTCACCTCAGCACCATCATCATTCGTTCTAATGTTAGTCGACTGACCATCAATTCGCTTCGCAGGAGACAAAGGCAGCTTCCCGCCCAAAGGCTTAGCCCATAAGCCTGGAAGAATGAAGATCTTCTCGACGAACCCAATATATTTATTCCAGGTTTTCATTTGTGCGTCGATATCCAGCCCCAAGGCCTCGCCACTCATGAAAAAATTCTTTCTGAAATCCCAGAAGAAATTGTAAATCATTGTCGAATCGTTAAACGTGCACGCAGGCCAGGAATCGCTATTCTCACTCAGAAAGCCAGCCATCTTATTAGGCAAAGTTAACTGTGTTGTACCATACCCTGAAATATGGAGCCGCAGCTGCTCATACAGACCATGTGTGAAATCATAACCATGACTGTTATACATATTGGCAAAGTGACAATACAACGTGGTGCCTTTACGGTTTTCTACAGGCCAACCCATCCAGTATTTGACTTTACTCTGATCAACCCTAGGAAGGATTTTCTTCCACTTCGCATTATATTTTTTTCTTAGTCCGCTTCCACATTCTGTCGGCGGCATGGAAGGGACATAATTACGTGCTTCGAGCAGAATGTCTTGCAGATAAACGGAAACCTTCCCGCGCGTCACATCAGACGTACCAACCAAATCCTGTTCGAACAGCGCCCCTTGAAAACCCGCAACGATGTCGGTCAGCGCTGACGATGAAAGCTTCAGGAAAGATAAGGTCTGGTTGGTGATGTCACAAAAGCATTCGAGAAGCTTCAATGTCGTCGCCGACGGCACCTTCCTACGCTCCGCGCAACGCTGAAACAACTCCACCACATCAGGCGCCAGAGCTCGGAAGGGATAGTTTTCGATGGGCGACCCTTTTTTGACGATTGTCACTTACAAAATCCGTGCTCTGCTGGCTAAGATGCCCATTCTACAGGCAAAAGGTACAACTGACAAAAAAATGCGATTGGCAAAATTTGGGAATTGCTCGATGACATGCTCAACGCCCTGCTCTTCGCGCTGATCGGCATGGAGTTGCTGCTGTTGCCGTTTTCCTGGTCGCACATGCTCGCGGCGGGCTTGCTGGCGGTGGCGATCCTGCTGTCGCGTTTTGTGACCGTGGCACCGGCCATCCTGCTACTGCGCCGCTGGCGTACAGTGCCTCAAGGCACAATCCGCATTCTGACCTGGGGCGGTCTGCGTGGCGGTGTTTCGGTGGCACTGGCGCTGGCCTTGCCGTTGGGGCCGGAACGCGACTTGCTGCTGAGCATCACTTACATCGTGGTGCTGTCGTCGATCCTGTTGCAGGGGTTGAGCATTGGCAAGCTGGTGAAGGCGGTTACTCGCGATCAGCCGACCGGGCAAAATACCGGTCACTGAGTCGCGACTGCTGTCATGCGTGCCTCGATTGGCTAAGATGCCACGACCGCCAGCCCGTACTGGCGGTTTTACCGGGGCTCAGGAGCACGCATGTCCAGCAAAGAGGAGATCGCCGTCGTTGGCGGCACACCGATGATTCCCGATCAACGTCGGGAGTTAATGCTGCGTCAGTTGCGCAAGCATCAGGTGCTTAGCGTGCACCAGTTGGTGGAGATGTTCGATTGCTCGCACATGACCATCCGACGTGACATCGCCCTTTTGGAACAGGAAGGTCGCGCCTACTCGGTGACCGGTGGCGTACGCATCGCCAGTCAATTGCACAGCGAGCCCAGCCATCAATCCAAAGCCGTGGTCGAGCTGCCGCAGAAGCAAGGCATGGCGCGATTGGCTGCCGGTCTTCTGCACGACGACATGACCATCTACCTGGATGCAGGCACCAGCACCCTGGAAATAGTCCCGCACATTGCGGCGTTGTCAGGCATGACCGTGGTCACCAACGACTTCGGCATCGTCAACGCGCTGGCGGACGCCACGCATGTCGATGTGATCCATACCGGCGGTTTGCTCGACCACCCTAACCGTTCGTGTGTCGGCGGTCTTGCTGCCGCGACCTTGCGCCAACTCGCGACTGACATCGCTTTCATGTCCACCAGTTCCTGGGATTTGCAACGCGGCACGACCACGCCTTCCGCGTTGAAGGTCGAGGTCAAGCAAGCCGCCATGCAGTCGGCCTCGCAAACCGTGCTGGTAGCTACCAGTTCCAAGTACGGCACCTTCGGCATGTACAAGATTGCCGCGCTGGAACAGTTCGACATCATCATTAGCGATGCCGCCCTGGCTGAAGCCGCCGCCGATGGCATTCGCAAGCATCGGGTCGAGTTGCTGCTGGCGCCCGTAGCGGGCCAACGCTGACCATGGCAATTCGCGCACTGCTGGTCGCCCTGGCCCTGCTGAGCGCAAACGCCCACGCATCGATGCGCTGCAATAGCACGTTGATCAATGAAGGCGACCTGGCTGTTGAAGTGCTGCGCAAATGCGGCCCGCCCGCCGATCGCCAGATTATCCCGCCCGCAATGGCTGCCAATGGCCAGCTGAAACACGGCGCCGTCACCGTTGAAACCTGGGTCTATGGGCCAGAGAACGGCATGTACCGCACCCTGCGGTTCATTGATGGCCAGCTCGTTCAGATCAAAAGCAGTAAGTAAGAGCCCCACCTTATCCTGTAGGAGCTGCCGAAGGCTGCGAAGCGGTTTTCCATGTGAAATCGCTTTCGCAGCCTTCGGCAGCTCCTACAAGTCGTGAATGCTCAACCAATGTGAATCCATGTGAACAAGAAATAATACTTCACATTATCTGCTCACTGATTCACTATCGGATTCACAGATCAGAACAATTCCGACCGATTGCTGGCAGTGACGAGCATCGGCAACCATCCGAGGAAAACAGCATGACTAACAAGAATGTCGGCGTTATTGGCTTGGGTGCGATGGGTTTGGGCATTGCCCGCTCGTTGCTGCGCAGTGGTTTCAATGTGCATGCGTGTGATGTCCGCAGCGCCGTGACCGAGCAGTTCGCCACCGAAGGCGGCGTTGCTTGTGCATCCCCTGCTGCCATGGCAGCCGCCTGTGATGTGATCATCACTGTCGTGGTCAACGCTGAGCAGACCGAAACCGTATTGTTTGGTGAGAACGGCGCCATCGCAGCACTGCGCCCTGGCAGCCTGGTCATCGGCTGCGCCACCGTCGCGCCGACCTTTGCCGTCGAGCTGGGTCAACGTCTGGTCGATAAAGGCCTGCTGTACCTTGATGCACCGATCTCCGGCGGCGCCGCTAAAGCAGCCGCAGGTCAGATGACCATGATGACCTCCGGCCCGGCTGAATCCTACGCCAAGGCTCAGGCCATTCTCGACGGCATGGCGGGCAAGGTTTATCGCCTGGGCGACGTCCACGGCCTCGGTTCAAAAGTCAAAATCATCAACCAGTTACTGGCCGGTGTGCACATCGCCGCCAGTGCTGAAGCCATGGCCCTGGGCCTGCGTGAAGGCGTCGACGCCGACGCGCTTTACGAAGTGATCACCAACAGTGCCGGTAACTCGTGGATGTTCGAAAACCGTGTGCCGCACATCCTCAAAGCTGATTACACGCCGCTGTCGGCTGTGGATATCTTCGTCAAGGATCTGGGCCTGGTACTGGATACCGCTCGCACCAGCAAATTCCCGCTGCCGCTGTCGGCCACTGCACACCAGATGTTCATGCAGGCTTCCAGCGCCGGTTACGGTCGTGAGGATGACTCCGCCGTGATCAAGATTTTCCCGGGCATCGAATTGCCGAAAGCCAAGCCAGAACAAGCTTAAGGGGCGACCGATGAGTAATTCTCCTGTGCGCCCGTTGCTGGGCTGCATCGCCGACGATTTCACCGGCGCCACCGACCTGGCCAACATGCTGGTGCGTGGTGGCATGCGTACCGTGCAAAGCATCGGCATTCCGACCGCTGAAATGGCGGCCGATCTGGACGCTGACGCAATCGTCATTGCTTTGAAATCCCGCACCACGCCTGCCGCCGAAGCTGTCGAAGAATCCCTCGCTGCACTGGAATGGCTGCGCGAGCGTGGCTGCGAGCAGATCTTCTTCAAATACTGCTCGACGTTCGACTCCACGGCTGCGGGCAACATCGGCCAGGTCAGCGAAGCATTGCTGAAAAAGCTCGGCAGCGACTTCACGCTGGCGTGCCCGGCGTTCCCGGAAAACGGCCGCACAATCTTCCGTGGTCACCTGTTCGTTCAGGACCAGTTGCTCAGCGAATCCGGCATGCAGCATCACCCGCTGACGCCGATGACCGACGCCAATCTGGTACGTGTGCTGCAATCGCAAACGAAACAGAAAGTCGGCCTGCTGCGCTACGACAGCATCGCCAAAGGCGTTGAAGGGGTGCGCAGCAAGATTGCCGAATTGCGCGCCGAAGGTGTGAGCATGGCTATTGCCGATGCTCTGTCCGATGCCGATCTCTATACCTTGGGCGAGGCTTGTGCTGACCTGCCCCTGCTAACCGGTGGTTCGGGTCTGGCGTTGGGCTTGCCGGGCAACTTCCGCAAGGCTGGCAAATTGCGCGACATCGACGCCGCCAAACTTGACCCTGTTGCCGGTGGTGAAGTGGTGTTGGCAGGTAGCGCTTCGGTCGCCACCAATGGTCAGGTCGCGGCCTGGCTGGAAGCCAATCGCCCTGCCCTGCGTATCAACCCTCTGGAACTGGCGGCAGGCCGTCCGGTGGTTGAACAGGCGCTGGAGTTCGCTCGCAAAGCTGGTGAAACCGTATTGATCTACGCCACCAGCTCGCCAAACGAAGTCAAAGCCGTGCAGGAAAAACTGGGCGTTGAACGTGCGGGAGCTCTGGTTGAAGACGCACTGGGACAGATCGCCAAAGGCCTGCTTAATGCTGGCGTGCGCCGCTTTGTCGTAGCGGGCGGTGAAACGTCCGGTGCTGTTGTTCAGGCATTGGGCGTGCAACTGCTCAAAATCGGCGCGCAGATTGATCCGGGTGTCCCCGCAACCGTCAGCAGCGGCAACCAGTCCCTGGCCCTGGCGTTGAAATCCGGCAACTTCGGTGGTCGCGACTTCTTCAGCAAGGCCCTCAAGCAATTGGCGGGGGAGGCTGTATGAGTGCGGAAAACCAACGTACGGAAAACAGGCTTCGCGAAGAAATCTGCGACATCGGCAGGCTGTTATATGGCCGTGGCTACACCGTCGGCAGCGCCGGGAACATCAGCGCACGGCTGGATGACGGCTGGCTGATCACACCAACTGACGCGTGCCTGGGTCGCCTTGATCCGACCGAAATTGCCAAGGTCAATCTGGCCGGTGAATGGGTGTCGGGTAGCAAACCTTCGAAGACCCTCGCGCTGCATCGCGAAGTCTACGACCGCAATCCGGGTGTTGGCGGCGTGGTGCATACCCACTCCACGCATCTGGTTGCGTTGACCCTGGCGGGCGTCTGGCAGGAGGACAACATCCTGCCGCCACTGACGCCTTATCAGGTGATGAAAGTCGGGCAAATTCCGCTCATTGGTTATGAGCGTCCCGGCTCGCCGAAAGTCGCCCAGCGTGTCGCGCAACTGGCCAACAGTGTGCGCGGCGTGATGCTCGAACGGCTCGGTCCGGTTATCTGGGAAAGCTCGGTTGCCAAGGCCGCCTACGCCCTTGAAGAACTGGAAGAGACCGCTCGACTCTGGTTGATGAGCAACCCAAAACCCGCGCCACTCGACCAGGCTGCTCTGGACGAGTTGCGCGAGGTGTTTGGGGCCAAGTGGTAGTTCAAGGCATTTGATTGAGGGCCGTTCGAACGGCCTTCGACAAGACCCGGCCCCGCCGGAAAACAATAACAATGGGACTTTAAAGTATGACGCCACTAATGCTGATGTTGATCGCTGGCGCGGGCATCGCGCTGCTGCTGTTCCTGGTCCTCAAATACAAATTCCAGCCGTTCGTGGCGTTGATGCTGGTGAGCATCATTGTTGCGCTGGTCGCGGGTGTGAAGCCGGCTGATCTGGTTGCCACCATCGAAGGCGGCATGGGCAAAACCCTCGGTCACATTGCGATCATCATTGCCCTGGGCGCGATGATCGGGCGCATCATCGAGCTGTCCGGTGGTGCCGAGGCATTGGCCAAAACCCTGATCAAACGCTTCGGCAACCGGCGCACGCCGCTGGCACTGACCGTTGCCGGTTTCATCGTCGGTATTCCGGTGTTCTTCGAAGTGGGCGTGATCATTCTCATGCCGCTGGCCTACGGCGTCGCCCGTGCGGCACGTAAACCGCTGTTGCTGTTCGCCTTGCCAATGTGTGCGGCGTTGCTGGCGGTGCACGCCTTCCTGCCACCGCATCCGGGTGCTGTGGCCGCTGCCGGTCAATTGGGTGCCGACCTGGGTCGCGTACTGATGTTTGGTATCCCGATGGTCGCAGTCCTGAGCCTGATCGGTTACTTCATCGCTGGCCGCATGACCCGCAAGTTCTACCCGATGACGGATGATATTCGTGCCGAAGTCTACGGCCCGCATATGACCAACGCCGACCTGCAAGCCTGGCATAACGGCGACTACTCCAACACCAGCAGCGAAGCGACGCACTCGAACAAGCCAGGCATGGAAGAAAGCGCCAGCAGTCTTGCCGCATCGCTGCCGCCCGCTCCGGCGCCTGGCTTCGGCTTGATCATCGGCCTGATCCTGCTGCCGATCGTACTGATTCTGCTCGGTACGTTGGCCACCACCATGCTGCCTGTCGACTCGACGCTGCGCAGTGTGCTGACTGTATTGGGCGCGCCGCTGGTTGCGCTGCTGATCGACACTCTGCTGTGTGCCTGGTTGCTGGGTACTCGCCGTGGCTGGAGCCGCACTCAGGTGTCTGACGTGATCGGCTCGGCACTGCCGGGCGTGGCCATGGTTATCCTGATCGCCGGTGCCGGTGGCGTGTTCGGCAAAGTGCTGGTTGATACCGGTATCGGCGCTGTCGTCTCCGAAGCACTTCGCACTACCGGCCTGCCGGTTCTGGCGCTGGGCTTCCTGCTGACCCTGCTGTTGCGTGCCGTACAAGGTTCCACCACCGTGGCACTGGTGACCACTGCCGGTATTCTCAGCCCGCTGATCGCAACCCTGAACCTGACACCAAACCACCTGGCACTGCTGTGTCTGGCCATGGGCGGTGGCGGTCTGGCAATGTCGCACATCAACGATGCCGGTTACTGGATGTTCACCAAACTGGCTGGCCTTAATGTCGCCGACGGCCTGCGTACCTGGACCGTGCTGGTTACTATCCTTGGCACCCTGGGCTTCCTCGCGACCCTGGTGATCTGGCCATTCGTCTGATCTAACAAGACTGGAGTTCACATGCCTCGTTTCGCTGCCAATCTCAGCATGCTCTACCCGCAACATGACTTTCTCGAGCGCTTCAGTGCAGCGGCTGCCGATGGTTTCGGCGCCGTCGAGTACCTGTTTCCGTATGACTACAGCACTCAGGAACTCAAGCAGCGCCTGAGTGACAACGGACTGGTGCAAGCGCTGTTCAACGCACCGCCGGGTGACTGGGCAGCAGGCGAACGTGGCATTGCTTCGTTGCCAGGACGTGAAGAAGAGTTTCGTACCGGCATCGCCCGCGCACTGGAATACGCGAACGTGCTGGGCAACGACCGGATTCACGTCATGGCAGGTTTGCTGCCCAGCGAAGAGCTGCGGTCGCGCCATCAGGCGGTGTACCTGGAAAACCTCGCCTACGCCGCTGAACAAGCCGCCAAGGCGGGAATCACCGTGCTCATCGAGCCGATCAATACCCGTGACATGCCTGGGTTCTTCCTCAATCGTCAGGATCAGGCCCAGGCCATCTGCAAAGAAGTGGGCGCTGCCAACCTCAAGGTGCAGTTCGACTTCTATCATTGCCAGATCGTTGAAGGCGACGTGATCTCGAAGCTGCGTCGTGATTTCGCGGGCGTTGGCCATATCCAGATCGCTGGTGTGCCGGATCGTCACGAGCCGAATCTGGGCGAGCTGAACTACAACTGGCTGTTCGAAGAAATCGATCGTCTGGGTTACACCGGCTGGATTGGCTGCGAATATCGGCCCAAAGGCGACACCAGCACCGGCCTGCAATGGCTGCGCGATTGGCAGAGCCTCAAGCGCTGAGTACAGTCAGCCCTGGCAACAGCTACACCTCATAAAAACAAAAAGAGGAACTGAACATGCGAGGATTCAAAGGTGGCCTGTGCGCTGCGCTGCTGATCGTGGCGCAAACGGGAATAGCCTTCGCGGCAAGCGTTCCAGCATCAGTGGAAGGTGTATGGACAGCACCCAGCTTCACCTTCCACACCGGGGAAAAACTGGACAACCTGCGGATGAGTTACATCACCGTCGGCGATCCGAAGAACCCGGCCGTGCTGTACCTGCATGGCACCAACCGCCCTGCCAGCGACATGCTGGGCAAGGACTTCGGCGGTGAGCTGTTTGGTCCCGGGCAACCTCTGGACGCCAGCAAGTACTACATCATCGCGCCCGATGGCATCGGCGTCGGCAAGTCGAGCAAACCGTCTGACGGTTTGCGCATGAAATTCCCTGCCTATAACTACGACGATATGGTCGTGGCGCAACATCGTCTGTTGACTGAAGGGATGGGCATCAAGCATTTGCGGCTGGTCATGGGTAATTCCATGGGCGGCATGCAGACCTGGATGTGGGGTCAGAAATGGCCGGACATGATGGACGCTCTGGTACCGATGGCTTCGCAACCTACTGCGATGTCGGCCCGCAACTGGATCATGCGGCGAATGTTGATCGAATCCATCAAGCAGGACCCGGCCTGGAACGAGGGGAATTACACCAGCCAGCCACCTTCGTTGCGTCTGGCTAATGTGATGTTTGGCTTCGGTACCAGCGGTGGCACCCTTGCTTATCAGGCCTTGGCGCCTACACGGGCACAGGCAGACAAACTGGTTGATGAACGATTGGCGGCACCGCTGCCGGGCGACGCGAACGACTTCATTTACCAATGGCAGTCGTCGGCGGACTACGATGTGGCGCCGCATCTTTCAGCAATCAAAGCGCCGGTGCTGGCAATCAACAGTGCCGACGACGAGCGCAATCCACCTGAGACCGGGACTATGCAGAAATCACTCGCTCAGTTGAAAAACGCGCGGCTGGTGTTGATCCCTGCCAGCGCAGAAACCCGCGGGCACGGCACGACCAACATGGCGCGCTTCTATGCAGAACCGCTGGGTGAGTTCATGAAGGCGACTGCACGCCCTTAGCAAAACGGTCTTATGTAGGAGCCAACTTGTTGGCGAGGCGCAGGAACTGTGAAAACAGGAATATCGTCTCGCGAACAAGTTCGCTCCTACCGGTCTCGGGTCGCAGGAAGTCAGCCGTCTCTTCTTGGGTGAGTTCATGAAGGCTACAACGCGACCTTAGCAAAACGGTCTCAGGTAGGAGCCAACTTGTTGGCGAGGCATCGGCCCTGTGAAAACAGGAACATCGTCTCGCGAACAAGTTCGCCCCTACCGGATGTGGTTCGCAGGCAGTCAGCCGTCTACCGACTCTTCCTTGAACTGATCTTTCACATAGGTGATTTCGGTCTTGCCGTGCGGTGCGGGCAGGCCGTCTTCGCCGAGGTTGACGAACACCATCTTCTCGACCGTCAGGATGCTCTTGCGGGTGATCTTGTTGCGCACCTTGCATGTCAGGGTAATCGAGGTACGGCCGAACTCAGTGGCGGTGATACCCAGTTCGATGATGTCGCCCTGGCGTGAGGCGCTGACAAAGTTGATCTCGGAAATGTACTTGGTCACCACGCGCTGATTGCCTAACTGCACGATGGCGTAAATCGCCGCTTCCTCATCGATCCAGCGCAACAGGCTGCCACCGAACAAAGTGCCATTAGGATTGAGATCCTCAGGTTTCACCCACTTGCGAGTGTGGAAATTCATGCTTGCTCCTGACGTCTGCCGATTGATGCGGGTAATCATGGCAGACACAGCGGGTATCAGCACAGTCATCGCTTCCTATCGAATTCATAGAGTAGTGGCACCGTCCATCCGGTCCCCGGTATTTTTTCAGCCGCTGGACTGGAGTTGCCTCGGCAGCCGCCGATAGAAAACCTTGGGAAGATGAGCCAGCTTGGCTATAATCCCCACCGTTTCAAAACGGTCATCTTCACTTGATACCGTTCCCGCCACCTGTCCGAGGGGCGCTGCAGCAGGTTTTCCTGTCAGGCTCGGATGGGGCGTTGTTCGATCGGGTTGTCCCGTCGAACCTTAAACGCACAACGGCGCCCATTCGCACACTACGAATGGAGACTCTCTAATGAGTGCTGTACTTACGCCCGCAGATTTTTCCGACTACAAAGTAGCCGACATGTCCCTGGCTGCCTGGGGCCGTCGCGAAACCATCATCGCTGAATCCGAAATGCCTGCTCTGATGGGCCTGCGCCGCAAATACGCCGGCGAGCAACCGCTCAAGGGCGCGAAGATTCTCGGCTGCATCCACATGACCATTCAGACCGCCGTACTGATCGAAACCCTGGTTGCCCTGGGTGCCGAAGTTCGCTGGTCGTCCTGCAACATTTTCTCCACTCAAGACCAGGCCGCAGCTGCCATTGCTGCTGCCGGTATCCCTGTTTTCGCCTGGAAAGGCGAGACCGAAGAAGAATACGAGTGGTGCCTTGAGCAAACCATCCTGAAGGATGGCGCGCCTTGGGATGCCAACATGATCCTCGACGACGGCGGCGACCTGACCGAGCTGCTGCACAAGAAATACCCGGCCATCCTGGACCGCGTTCACGGCGTGACCGAAGAGACCACCACCGGCGTTCACCGCCTGCTGGACATGCTGGCCAAAGGCGAGCTGAAAATCCCGGCCATCAACGTCAACGACTCGGTGACCAAGAGCAAGAACGACAACAAGTACGGCTGCCGTCACAGCCTGAACGACGCCATCAAGCGTGGTACTGACCACCTGTTGTCGGGCAAGCAAGCGCTGGTTATCGGTTATGGCGACGTGGGCAAGGGTTCGGCTCAATCCCTGCGTCAGGAAGGCATGATCGTTAAAGTGACCGAAGTTGACCCGATCTGCGCCATGCAAGCCTGCATGGACGGTTTCGAGCTGGTTTCGCCGTTCATCGACGGTGAAAACGACGGCACCGAAGCCAGCATCGACAAAGCACTGCTGGGCAAGATCGACCTGATCGTGACCACCACTGGTAACGTCAACGTTTGCGACTCGAACATGCTCAAAGCGCTGAAAAAACGCGCTGTGGTCTGCAACATCGGTCACTTCGACAACGAAATCGACACCGCTTTCATGCGCAAGAACTGGGCATGGGAAGAAGTGAAGCCACAGGTACACAAGATTCACCGTACCGGCCCTGGCGCATTCGATGCCCAGAACGATGACTACCTGATCCTGCTGGCCGAAGGCCGTCTGGTTAACCTGGGCAACGCCACTGGTCACCCAAGCCGCATCATGGACGGTTCGTTCGCCAACCAGGTTCTGGCGCAGATCTTCCTGTTCGGCCAGAAGTACGCCGATCTGTCCCCGGCTCAAAAAGCCGAGCGTTTGACCGTTGAAGTACTGCCGAAGAAACTCGACGAAGAAGTAGCCCTGGAAATGGTTCGCGGCTTCGGTGGCGTTGTGACCAAACTGACCAAGACCCAGGCCGACTACATTGGCGTGGCTGTTGAAGGTCCGTTCAAGCCGCACGCTTACCGTTACTGATTGATCGAGTGGGCCTCGCTTCCTTGTGGGAGCGAGGCTTGCCCGCGAATGACCGCGAAGCGGTCACAGAATGCGAGCGCCCACTCACGTCGATACCACCGCGTCTCTGTAGGAGTGAGCTTGCTCGCGATAGCGTCAGATCAGTAGATACGTCCATCGACTGACCTGACGCTATCGCGAGCAAGCTCACTCCTACAGGGTGAAGTGTCAGGTTTTCGAATTCCCAAGGTTATTGACCATGTCCCAAGACCGCAGCTTCAGCTTCGAATTCTTCCCGACGAAGACCGAAGCTGGCCATGAAAAGCTTCTGAACGTTGCTCGTCAGATAGCTGGCTACAACCCCGCTTTCTTCTCCTGCACTTACGGTGCGGGCGGATCTACACGCGACGGTACGATCAATACCGTGCTGCAGTTACAAAATGAAATACAAGTGCCGTCAGCACCGCACCTGTCCTGCGTTGGCGACAGCAAGGACGACCTGCGCGGCCTGCTGAACCAATACAAAGAGGCCGGCATCAAGCGTATCGTCGCCCTGCGCGGCGACCTGCCATCAGGTATGGGTGTTGCCAGTGGTGAGCTGCGTTATGCCAGCGACCTGGTGTCCTTCATTCGTGAAGAGACCGGCGGGCACTTTCACATCGAAGTGGCTGCCTACCCTGAGATGCACCCTCAGGCGCGCAACTTTGACGATGACGTGAAGAACTTCGTGCACAAGGCCAAGGCCGGTGCCGACAGCGCAATCACCCAGTATTTCTTCAACGCCGACAGCTACTTCTACTTCCTGGAGCGCGTGCAGAAGAAGGGCGTAAGCCTGCCAATCGTGCCCGGTATCATGCCGATCACCAACTACAGCAAGCTCGCGCGCTTTTCCGATGCCTGCGGTGCGGAAATCCCGCGCTGGATTCGCAAGCAACTGGAAGCCTACGGCGACGATGTGCAGAGCATTCAGGCGTTTGGCGAACAGGTCATCACTGAAATGTGTGAGCGCCTGCTGGCAGGTGGAGCGCCAGGGCTGCACTTCTACACCCTGAATCAGGCAGAGCCGAGCCTGGCTATCTGGAACAACCTGAAGCTGCCGCGCTAAGATACGCATCCTTCTTACGGAGTAGGCCCTCACCTTCAGGGCCTACGATTAACTGGATGCATGTAGTTGACTTCTCCAGCCGACAAAGTCACTTCGACACCGCAGCTCATCTATCTGGTGTTCGGTGCTCGAACCTATCACCAGGAGGCGGTATTCAGTATCGCCAGTGCCTTGGCCTGCATGCGTCGGTCAGAACAAGCTCTTGATATCCAGGTCTTCACTGACGACCCGCTGCCCTATCAGGATTTGCCGGTACGCATTCGCGCGCTGGATCCAGAAACCCGCGAAGCCTGGAGCGCGCCGCACGGTTATCATTTCCGCACCAAACATGTGGTCCTGCGCCTGGTGCTGGAAGAGTCAGAACGTGCATTACTGATCGATACCGACACCATCTTCAATACCTCGCCACTCGCGCTCTTTGATCGGGTGAAGCCGGGCACGTTGCTGTGTAACGCGATCAACAAGCGCTATGGTACGAACCCGGATTCGAAACTGTATAAATCGCTTTCGTCGATTCTTCTGGCCAGAGGTCTGGCGGACGATGAAATGCCGATGCTCAATTCCGGCGTGATCGGCCTGATGAGAGAGGATGCGCATGTGCTCGACAGGTCCATCGCACTGATGGACGAACTGTTTCCACTGGCCCGAAACTCATACAGCCTGGAGGAATTCTGCCTGGCCATGGCTGCGTACAAGAGTATGCAGATCGCCCAGTGCCCGGATCTCATCCACCACTACTGGAGCCGCAAGCAACTGTTTCGGGCCAAGATCAACGCCTGGTTGCTAAAACATGCAGAAAACCCTGCCAGTGAAGACGCTCTGGACGATACGTCGCGCGTCAGCGCTGAGGTGCCGCGTCCACCCATCTGGCAGCGGCAGCTTTACAAGATGGCGACGCTGCTTGCCCCGGAACAGCAGCGCCAGTTCACCCGCGAAATTCTCTACGGCTGCTACGCCCACAGCAACGAGTTTGATCTGGCGTGCTGCACCGTATGGTGGGACAAGGCCCGGGAAAACGCCGAACAACGCCAAAACCAGCTATTTGATGCCCGTCAACTGGAAGAATGGTTGAATCATTGGGTACTTCGCGCCATGCTCGGGCAACGCCGAAAAGCCGTTCATGAGCATTTGATGCAACGTGAAACACGCTGATCTCGTGCGCACTCCAATCTGACATCAACTAATGACACCGTTGAGCAGCAGGAAAGGGGCGCTCGGCGTTTGCTCTGTTATACTCCGGCCTTCCCGCCAGGCTTACGCCCGGATGCTCGGTCTTGTTTCAGGCTCCTCGATCACGCCATTAGCGCATCTTTTTTATCGCGCAGCGTCACGAGATGCCCTGAAGGCCCAGCAGGACCGGACGGGACTGCGTTCTCCAGAGCTTGAACGAAAACACCGAGCCGCGATCACCCTGTTCATCGAACAGCATGGTCGACGCTCAGGCAGTTTCGACGAAGCCTGAACGCGATTCGCGCCAGGCAAGACTTCCCTTTGAGCATAAGCTCTAACTAAAAACAGGATTACTCATGTCCTTTGCTTCCCTCGGTCTCTCCGAGGCTCTAGTTCGCGCCATCGAGGCAGCGGGCTATACCCAGCCTACTCCGGTGCAACAGCGGGCCATTCCCGCCGTGTTGCAAGGTCGCGACCTGATGGTTGCCGCCCAGACAGGTACTGGTAAAACCGGTGGTTTCGCCCTTCCGATCCTGGAGCGGTTGTTTCCCAACGGTCATCCGGACAAATGCCAGCGTCATGGCCCGCGCCAACCGCGCGTATTGGTCCTGACCCCGACTCGTGAACTCGCCGCCCAGGTGCATGACAGCTTCAAGCTGTATGCCCGTGACCTGAAGTTCGTCAGCGCCTGCATCTTCGGCGGCGTTGGCATGAACCCACAGGTTCAAGCCATGGCCCGTGGCGTAGACGTTCTGGTTGCCTGCCCTGGTCGCCTGCTCGATCTGGCTGGTCAAGGCAGCGTCGATCTGTCCCACGTTGAAATCCTCGTGCTCGATGAAGCCGACCGGATGCTCGACATGGGCTTCGTGCATGACGTGAAGAAAGTCCTCGCACGTCTGCCAGCCAAACGTCAGAACCTGCTGTTCTCGGCCACGTTCTCCAACGACATCACGGCGTTGGCGGGCAAACTGCTGCACAACCCGGAACGCATCGAGGTCACCCCGCCGAACACCACGGTAGAGCGCATCGAACAGCGTGTATTCCGCCTGCCAGCCAACCACAAGCGTTCGTTGCTAGCGCACCTGATTACTCAGGGCGCATGGGAACAAGTGCTGGTATTCACTCGTACCAAACACGGTGCAAACCGCCTGGCAGAGTACCTGGACAAACACGGCCTTAGCGCTGTGGCGATCCACGGCAACAAGAGCCAGAACGCCCGCACCAAAGCACTGGCTGACTTCAAGGCTGGCGATGTGCGCATCATGGTTGCGACCGATATCGCCGCACGCGGCCTGGATATCGACCAACTGCCACATGTCGTCAACTTCGAGCTGCCAAACGTCGACGAAGACTATGTGCACCGCATCGGCCGTACCGGTCGTGCGGGCCGTACCGGCGAGGCTATTTCGCTGGTTGCGCCGGACGAAGAAAAGCTGCTGAAAAGTATCGAGCGCATGACCAAACAAAAGATCGCCGATGGCGACCTGATGGGCTTCGATATGTCTGCCGTTGAAGCTGAAAAGCCTGAAGTTCGCGAACGTCCGGATGTGCGTAACCCACGCAATCCGCGCGGTCCGCGTGGCGATGGCCCGAACGGCGGTGGCGGTGGTCGTAAAGACAAAGGCAAGGACAAGGGTAAAGAAAAACCGGCAGCTGCTGCTGGCGAACGCCCTGCCCGCAAGCCGCGCGAGCAGCAAAAGCCTCGTGACGGTTCGCCAGCCCGCGAACAGCGCTCTTCGACGCCACGTGCGGCAGCGGCCCCTCGCCCGGCCGCAGATCGTGCTCCGGATGAGTTTCTGGATGACGAAGTGGATAACTTCGGCAACCGCGCTGATTACGTCAGCCCGTACCAGAACAAGAATCAAGGCCGCGGTCGTCGTCCGGGCGCTCCGGCTACTGGCGCTGCACCTGGCGGCGCGGCACCTGCTGCACGCGGCCCTCGCCCAAGCGGCCCGCGCAGCGGCGGCGGTGCATCCACAGGCACACCGCCTGCCAAGCGTAATGGTCCACGTAACGGCGCTCCGCGCGATGGTCAGGCTCGCCGTGACGAGAACCCGCGCAATCGCCGCCCGGCACGCGATGATTCGGCCCGCCAGGAACCGGCAGTTCGCGGTCCTCGCGACAGTCAGAGCCAGCCACAACCGAAGATCATGCACAAAGAGTCGAAAAGCGATCGCTTCCCGTCCGCTGAACAACTCGATCAACTGCCAAGCCGCCCACGCGGTGAAAAACCTGCCTTGCTGACCCGCAACCGCGAAGGTTAAGAAAGGCTGGAACAAAAAAACGCCCCGACTGGTTCGGGGCGTTTTTTTTGCGCATGGTTTGCGCGACAAGTGCATATCCCTGTGGGAGCGGTGCTTGCCCGCGATAAGCGCTGGACGCGATCTAAAGTGAATCGCGTCCAGCATTATCGCGGGCAAGCACCGCTCCCACAGGATTGTGTGTTTGCCATTAAACAGCGCTGTGCCCTAAAGACGTTCACACACAAAAACGCCGACCCTGAGGTCGGCGTTTTTGATTAACCGGAACGCTTACTTGGCTTGAACGCCTTCGAAGCTGATTTCCAGGTTCAGAGTCTGCGAGGTAGGACCTGGGCCTTTGATGCCGAAGTCGTTCAGGTTAAGCGTCGAAGTACCGTTGAAGCCGGCACGGTAGCCGCCCCATGGATCCTTGCCTTCGCCGTTGAAAGTCGCCTTGATCACGATTGGCTTGGTCACGCCGTGCAGGGTCAGGTCGCCCGTCACGTCAGCAGTTTTCTCGCCAGTGGACTTAACAGCGGTGGAGACGAACTTGGCTTCCGGGAATTTGCCCGCGTCCAGGAAGTCTTTGCTCAGGATGTGCTTGTCGCGCTCAGCGTGGTTGGTGAACAGGCTGGCAGTTTTCAGCTCAACATCGATTTTGCTGGCTTCAGGCTTGGCAGCATCAAAACTGAACTTACCGCTCCAGTCTTTGAAAGTACCGTGAATGAAGCTGTAGCCCAAGTGGCTGATCTTGAAGTCAACGAAAGCGTGCTGACCTTCTTTGTCGATGACGTAATCAGCGGCCATCGCCTGACCGGCGGACAACAGTGCGGTACCAAGAGCCAGAGCGGCGAGAGTCTTCTTCAACATGCTTTTATTCCCGTTTTGGTTGAACAATTAAGCGCGACCCAGCATACGCTTGAGGGTCACATCGCGATCAATGAAATGGTGTTTCAGTGCAGCAAGACCGTGTAGCCCCGCGAAGACCACCAGCACCCAGGCCAGGTAGAGGTGAATCCAGCCTGCGGTTTCCGCCTGTTCAGGCAGGCCGCTGACCAACGCAGGTATTTCAAATAGACCAAATACCGGGATCCCCACGCCGTCGGCGGTGGAAATGAGGTAACCGGCGAACATCACAGCAAACAGACCGACATACAAAAACATGTGCCCGACGTGGGCGCCGATCCGTGTCCACTTGCCATAGCTGGCCAGAGACGGCGGCGGCGGGCTGAGCAATCGCCAGACGATGCGCAACAGCATGAAGGCGAACAGCGTGATGCCGATGCTCTTGTGCAGATCGGGTCCGGCTTTACGCCATGTGTCGTAATAATCCAGACCAACCATCCACAGCCCTAGCGCGAACAAACCAAACACTGCAACAGCGACGCCCCAGTGCAGCACCATGCTGACCAGACCATAGCGAGAGGATGAGTTGCGTAACTGCATTGCCATTACCCTGTAGGAATTGATGCCAGACTAGCTTTTTATCTATCGAATGAAAGCGCAAAATTTTGCTTTGAAGTATCGAAAAATACGATTGTTACGTTTTTCTCATATTCCATTTCGTCAGCGACAAGCGCTGCCAACTGCTCACGATAGTTTAAGAAACGCTATTTTCGAGTCTCTCCAACTCAGCATCCCCCAGAATCGCGCCGTAACAAAACCTTGTGATGACCATCGGCTGATCAGCCACGATGAGCGGCAATATGACCTTATCTCTCTGCGGTCTCACTCACGCCTTGCATGCGTCCCTTCGCGCTAAGCAATCGCATAAAAGCACAAAAAGTCAAAATAATGTCGTAATTTCTGTCAGAAAAAATGACACCCCTCAACGAAATATGAGCCAGTGACATTATTCCGACAGGTGGAGGCCCTAGGCCATTGTTAGAGCCTCAAATAAGCCTCAGCATCCTCCCAGGCCTACAAGGGATGAGCCTGTACTTCTCTTGCGCGAGCCCAATCAATCACTGCTACCAGTCTTCAGACAGTAACGAGCACCGGCGCAGGACGTTTAGGTCGTACTGATAAATGGAGCAACACCCGATGATGACTGTGTATTTTGTCGTGATGACGATGTGCAGTGGTATGGAAGGCTGTGTGGAGGAGCGAAGGCCGGGAGACGCCTACGCATCCAGAGAGGAATGCATGACGACGGTGAGCGCCATGACGCGGCGTAAAGGCGTGAAATACAAGTGCAAGAGCGAGCCGCAGTGGGTGCTCAAAGAAGACCGCCGTGTTGAAGGGAACAAGAGCTTCGTAACGAGCGGCGCCAAGTAAGCGGTTTCATTTTTTATAGACGTTGCCTCCTACCGCAAACGCCGCCCCGTAGGAGTGAACTTGTTCGCGAACGGCTGCGCAGCTGTCGTAAATCTGGCGACTCGATTCCAGCAAATGCACCGAGTCGCGGTCGTTGCTGCCGCTTCGCGCCAGATCGCGAACAAGTTCACTCCTACAAGGTATGTGTTTCAAGCCCATGATTGATGCGAGCTAATGCCCCGTTCTAACTGATCCGGGGCGTGAGGTTGCCAAATAAAAAAAGGGCGCGATCTCATCGATCAAGCCCTTTTCTTTGCTACTTCAGTCCGATCAGTTTTTAGCTTCAGCGGCTGCTTTGGCCTTCGCCTTGGCGGCAGCGGCTTTTTTGTCAGCCTCGATCTGGGCGGGTGTTTTGGCCGGTGCTTTTTTCGTAGCCTCTTTAACCGGTGCTTTCTTCGCAGGCTCGGTCTTCTTCACCGGCGCTTTTTTCGCAGGCTCGGCTTTGGCAGGTTCTGCCTTGACCGGCGCAACGACAGGCGCAACCACTGGAGCTACAGGCTCTGGTGCGGGTGCAGGCGCAGGCTCTGGAGCTTTCTCGACCGGCTTGGCGACAGGCTCTTCAGGGCAGCCAAACAAGCACGCGAAGAAACCTGGCTTCTCTTTAGCCTTGGTTTCGTCAGCTGCTTTGACTGGCTCCGGCTTCTTGGCTTCGGCCTTGTCGGACGAACCACCAAACAGGTTGCTGAAGAAACCGCCTTCGTCCTTCTTCGCCGCAGCAGGTGCTGGCGCAGGGGCGATTTTAACTGGCTCGAACGACTTGCCAGCAGCCAGATCCTGAACCTGGCTGGCAGCACGTTGACCGGTACGCAGAGCGCCTTCAACAGTGCCTGGGTAAAGTGCGTCAGTGTGCTCACCGGCAAAGGCTACACGCTGAATCGGCTTTTCCCACACACGCCAGAACTTGCTGATCTGACCTGGCCCAAAGGCCAGATAGGAACCGCCAGTGGACGGGTCAACACTGTAACGACGGATCTCGTAGCCGGTGTAAGCGCCGCGAGCCTGTGGATAGAACGTGTGCAGGCGAATCAGTACCTGATCCACCAACTGCTTGTCACCGAACGCTTGCATGATCCGCGCGTTATCGCCGGACAGGTTGATCACCACATTGGCGCCACCCTTGGTTGCAGGCTCGATCCACAGCATGCCCAGACCGGTATTACTGAAGATTTCACCAGACATGCGCGCCTTGCTTTCCCAAACAGGCGTCTTGAACTTGAGCATGATCTGGTCGCGCCAACCGTAGTTGGTGCTCTTGATGGCTGCCATGTGCTGGGCATCCAGCGCAGGCGTCATCTGGATCTTGCTCAATGCGCGGAGCGGCACGGCCAGCACCACGTAATCAGCGCTGTAACCGACTGCACCTGCCTTGACCGTTACGCCGTCCTTATCCTGAACGATGGCGGAAACCGGTGAGTTGGTCTTGATCGTTTTGATCTGTTTGGCAAACGCCTCTGCCAACACCGCGCTACCACCCGGCAGACGCGCAGCACGACGATCACGGTCGTCGACATTACGATAGACACGGGACTGTTGTGCGAAATACAGCAGCGACAAGCGCGAAGGCTCGTCGTAACGCGTACGAATTTCCTGATTGATCAACTGGCGAGCGGTGGCAGGCAGGGTCAGACGATCCAGCCAGTTAGCCACGTTGATCTGATCCAGCGCGAACAGCGTGCTGTTGGAGGCCGGGCTTTCCGGGTTATCGATGGAGCGTGCGAGGTTGTCGAGGGTTTCTTCGTAGCGCTTGATCGCCTCGGCGGTCGCCGGTTGCTTGAGCGCCAGATCAGCCTTGCTGAAATACACACCATCAATCAGGTAGCCAGGCGTGCGAACGAACTCCGGAGCGGGCACGGTAGCCAGCTTGAAGCGTTCCAGATACTGGTTCAGTGCTGGCTGAGCCTTGGTGTTGCCGATCCATTCGCTGGTGGCCAGGCCAGAACGGCCGCCCAGGCTTGGCTTGGCCTCCAGCAAGGTGACCTGCCAGCCTTTGGCTTGCAGCTCATAAGCAGCCGTTAGACCCGCAAGCCCACCGCCAACCACGATAGCGGTCTTTGGTTTTTCATTAGCGAGCGCCGAAACGCTGACCAGCCCAACTAAAACGAGCGCACAGGCGCGCAGCCAACCAGAAAGCATTCAGCAGACTCCGAAAAAAGCAGGGGAGGTTTCGGGATATGACGCTCGATACGTCACAGAGGCGCGAAGGATACGCCAGCCGCATCAGGGCTACCAGTAATGAAATGGTGCCCATTCTTGTAGGAGCGCACGAGCACCGCGAGGCCGCGATGGCGGTGCACCAGGCAGATCGCTATCGCGGCCTCGCGGTGCTCGTGCGCTCCTACAGGTGGCTCGGTTTATCACACTAAAGGTTGTCCCGTAGCCGGTCATTGCATAGGCTTGCGCGATTGCTCGTCCTCGCACCATGCGAGTCGTTACCCGGAGAAAACCAATGGGCCTGAATGATCAGTGGATGCAGCGTGACCTCAAGGTTTTGTGGCACCCCTGCACCCAAATGAAAGACCACGAAAGCCTGCCGCTGATCCCCATCAAGCGTGGCGAAGGTGTGTGGCTGGAAGACTTCGAAGGCAAACGCTATCTGGACGCCGTCAGCTCCTGGTGGGTCAATGTGTTTGGCCACGCCAACCCACGCATCAATCAACGCATCAAAGATCAGGTCGACCAACTGGAACATGTGATCCTTGCCGGTTTCAGCCACCAGCCAGTGATTGAGCTGTCCGAGCGACTGGTCAAACTCACGCCTGAAGGTCTGACCCGCTGTTTCTATGCCGACAATGGTTCGTCGTGCATCGAAGTCGCGCTGAAGATGAGCTTTCACTATTGGCTCAACCGCGGTCAGCCGGACAAGAAGCGCTTCGTCACCCTGACCAACAGCTATCACGGCGAAACCATGGCCGCGATGTCAGTGGGCGACGTGCCGTTGTTCACCGAAACCTATAAAGCGCTGCTGATGGATACCATCAAAGTGCCAAGCCCGGATTGCTACCACCGCCCCGAAGGAATGGGATGGGAAGAGCATTCGCGCAATATGTTCGCGGCTATGGAACAGACCCTGGCGGAAAACCACGCCACCGTGGCAGCCGTCATCGTCGAGCCGTTGATTCAGGGCGCAGGCGGCATGCGCATGTATCACCCGGTGTACCTCAAGCTGCTGCGCGAGGCTTGCGATCGCTACGGTGTGCATTTGATCCACGACGAAATTGCCGTAGGTTTCGGTCGTACCGGAACCATGTTTGCCTGCGAGCAGGCCGGTATTCGTCCGGACTTCCTGTGTCTGTCCAAAGCCCTGACCGGTGGATATCTGCCACTGGCGGCCGTGCTGACCACCGACGACGTGTACGACGCGTTTTACGACGACTATCCGACGCTGCGTGCCTTCCTGCATTCCCACAGCTACACCGGTAACCCGCTGGCGTGCGCGGCGGCATTGGCGACGCTGGATATTTTCGAGCAAGACAACGTCATCGAAAACAACAAGGCCCTGGCCCAGCGCATGGCGACCGCCACCGCGCATCTGGTCGATCACCCGCATGTGGCGGAAGTGCGTCAGACCGGCATGGCGCTGGCCATCGAGATGGTTCAGGACAAGGCCACCAAAACGGCCTACCCGTGGCAGGAGCGCCGTGGTTTGCAGGTGTTCCAGCATGCACTGGAGCGCGGAGCGCTATTGCGTCCGCTGGGCAGCGTGGTTTACTTCCTGCCGCCCTATGTGATCACGCCGGAGCAGATCGACTTCCTCGCCGAAGTCGCGACTGAAGGCATCGACATCGCCACGCGTAAAAGCATCAGCGTTGCCGTGAGAAAGAATTTCCACCCGGATTTTCGTGATCCGGGTTAGTAGCAAGCATTAGATGAAACGCGCGCCCTTGTGGGAGCGAGGCTTGCCCGCGATAAGGCTGGACGCAACGGACCTGATATCCGCGTCGCCCTTATCGCGGGCAAGCCTCGCTCCCACAAAGGGTCTGCGATTTACCAAAATTTCAGAGACCCACCATGAGATTGTCCCGCTTCTTCATCGACACCACCCTGAGCCTCGGTGAACATGAACTGCCTGAAGCCCAGGCGCATTACATCGGTCGCGTGCTGCGCATGGCCGAAGGCGATGCGTTGCAAGTGTTCGATGGCTCAGGCCAGGAGTATCGCGGCACCTTGCTGGAAGTCGGCAAGAAACGCGTACGCGTTCAGCTCGACGAAACCTTCCCCGGCCAGACCGAATCACCTCTGCGCATCCATCTCGGCCAAGGCCTGTCCCGTGGCGAGCGCATGGACTGGGCGATTCAGAAAGCTACCGAACTGGGCGTCACGGAGATCACCCCGATTGTCAGTGAGCGCTGTGAAGTGCGTCTCAAGGACGAACGCGCCGAGAAACGTCAGGCCCATTGGCAGCAGATCGCGATCAGCGCCTGCGAGCAATGCGGTCGCTCGGTGGTGCCGGTGATTCACCCGCCGATGCCTTTGGCTGAATGGCTAAAGCGCAGTGACGCAGACCTGAAGCTGGTATTGCACCCGGTTGCAGAGCCGCTGACCAGCCACAGCAAACCCACCACCCTCGCCTTCCTGATCGGTCCGGAAGGCGGTTTGAACGACGCCGAAGTCGATCAAGCCCAAGACGCTGGTTTCCACGCCGCCCGCCTCGGCCCACGAGTGCTGCGCACCGAAACCGCACCTGTCGTGGCACTCAGCGTGGCGCAGCAGTTGTGGGGGGATTTCTAACTTCCGAGACATGCTCTCCCTGTAGGGGGGACCGGGGTGGCGACCCACATTGCTCGCGATAGCGGTCTGTCAGTCGATGAATATATCGCCTGAGCTTACGCTATCGCGAGCAATGTGGATCGCCACCCCGGTCACTCCTACAGGTCCGTGTTGGCATCACGACGGCGTGGTGCCAAGGACAACGGGGCGATGCCTATAGCCGTCGATAAATCAAACCGGCAACTCGGTCTTCCTGCGCCGGGTCTTGGCCGGTTCCGGTCTTGCGCAAGGCAAGAACTGTCCGCGTCCCGGTTGACCCAATGCTGCGCCATCCCACACTACTTCGCCCCGTGAAAGAGTCAGCGCAGGCCAGGCCGTCAAGCGCATACCTGCGTACGGCGTGTAATCCACACGGTGGTGCAAGCGGTCGTTGTGCAACTCGAAATCCAGCCCTTCATCCCAGATCACCAGATCCGCATCAGCGCCAATCGCAATGCTGCCTTTGCGCGGATACAAGCCATACAGCCGTGCGGCATTGGTCGAAGTCAGCGCGACAAATTCCTGCGCAGTAATGCGCCCGGTGCAGACGCCTTCCGACCAAAGCAATGCCATGCGCGTTTCAATGCCAGGGATGCCATTGGCCACTTCCGAAAATGGCGCATGCTCGCCGTGAGCGCGTTTGCCGTCCGGACCTTCGTAACGAAACGGCGCATGGTCCGAGGAGAACACCTCAAACGAGCCGTTCTGCAGGCCATCCCAAATAACTTGCTGGTTTGCGGCGTCCCTTGGTGGTGGGCTGCAAATGCATTTGGCGCCTTGAAAACTGTCATCGCAGCCCAGCGAGTCAGCGGTCAAAAACAGATACTGCGGACAG
This sequence comes from Pseudomonas maioricensis, assembly GCF_022790535.1. Taxonomy (GTDB): domain Bacteria; phylum Pseudomonadota; class Gammaproteobacteria; order Pseudomonadales; family Pseudomonadaceae; genus Aquipseudomonas; species Aquipseudomonas maioricensis. Next base: position 167,791 of record NZ_LOHG01000001.1, on the reverse strand, counting down.
GTTTCGCCATACACCTTCAAGCCATGATCCTGTGCCCAGCGAATCTGCTCGATGGCTTCTCGACCCGATACATGAACGATCAGGATTGGCACATCCACCAGTTCGGCCAGTGCTATAGCGCGGTGAGTCGCTTCGCGCTCTACCAGCATGGGCCGTGAGGTCGCGTGATAGCGCGGTGCGCTTAACCCCGCTGCCAAAAGACGCTCGGTCAGCCAGGCAATACAATCGCTGTTTTCAGCATGCAGCATGACCATCGCGCCTTCTGCCCGTGCGACAGACAATGTCTCCAGGATCTGCCGGTCGTCCAGCTTCAGCGCATCGTACGTCATGTAGATCTTGAACGAGGTGTAGCCTTCGGCGATCAGGTCGGGCAGCTCTCGGCGCAACACGTCCTCGGTGGGGTCCGTCACGATCAAGTGGAAAGCGTAATCGATCAGCGCCTTGCCATCCGCTCGCCGGTGATAATCATCGACAGCGGCACGCAGACTCTGCCCTTTCTGCTGGCAGGCAAACGGGATCACCGTCGTCGTACCGCCGCAGGCCGCGGAGCGCGTCCCGCTTTCGAAATCGTCCGCCATCACCGAGCCGTCACCGGTGGGCTGATCCAGATGCACATGACTGTCGATACCGCCGGGCGTCACCGAGCGACCGGCTGCATCGATCTCCCGGGCAGCACCTTCCAGGCCCAGACCCAGCGCGACGATCAGCCCGTCGCGAACGCCAATATCACTGACAAAACTGTCCGCCGCCGTGATGACTTTGGCGTTGCGAATGACTAAATCAAAAGCCTGCATGGCGCGGCGCTCCTCAAGGTGGGTTTAGCTACGGCTCATCCATGCCTTGGCAATCTGCTCGCGGGTCGCGAACCAGACGCCTTCGTGGGCCTGGGCATATTCGATGAAACGCTTGATCGCCCGCACGCGGCCCGGACGACCAACCATGCGCGGGTGCAAACCCACCGACATCATGCGCAAGCCATCGGCTGACTCTTCGTAAAGCACTTCGAAGCTTTCCTTCATGTACTCGAAAAAGTCCGACGCCTGAGACAGGCCGGGCGAGTTCCAGTAGCGGAAGTCATTAACGTCGCTGGTGTACGGCACCACCAGATGCTGTTTGCCTTCAACGTCGACGTAGTACGGCACGTCGTCGTTATAGGCATCGGAGTCGTAGAGAAAACCGCCCTCCTCGGCCACCAGACGCCGGGTCCGTACGCTTGCGCCATAGCGGCAATACCAGCCGACCGGACGCTTGCCGCAGGTGCGCTCGAACGATTCCACGGCAAGGCGAATGTGCTCGCGCTCCTCCTCTTCGGTCAGGCGGAAAACCTCTTCCCATCGATAGCCGTGACTGCAGACTTCATGACCCAACGCGACGGCCGCTTTAGCGACATCGGGGTTCTGTTCGAACGCAACGGCGCAGGCGTGAAAAGTCGACGGCACACCAGCTTTTTCGAGGATCTCCAGAATCCGCCATATACCGACCCGCGAGCCGTATTCATACATCGACTCCATGGCGAGGTTGCGCACGCCATCAGGGAATTGGTAGCTGCCCCATTCAGTCATGCTTTCCTGATCGGTATCGCCCATTGCCAGCGAACGCTCGGAGCCTTCTTCATAATTGATGACCAGACTGATTGCCAACCGCGCACCATTAGGCCAGGTGCCTTGAGGACGGTTTTGGCCGTAGCCGACCAGATCGCGAAGGGGTAAAGCCATATGAGCAATCTCCTGCACAGGCGCAGATGGTTGGGTTCGAACAGACCGCAAAGCCCGGGCTCAGCAGTCGATGTTTTTCAGCGCATCATGATCGGGGCCGCTGACGGACTGACCGTCGCGAAACGCCAGGCCCATCGCCAGGGTCTGGGCCACGCAGAACGCCGCCGTCAGAGAGCGAAAGCCCAGTAATTCCGCATCGTTGACTTCAATGATCACCGCCGCGTGCTGGCCGATCGGGCTGAGCAGGCTGTCGGTAATCGCCACAATGGGTGTACCTGTCGCGACTGCCTGCTGGCAGGCTTCGATGGTTTCCTGGGCATAAGGCGGGAAGCTCACGGCGACCAGAATGTCATCGCTGTGCAGCGCACCCACTTGCTCGCGCAACGAACCGCCGAGGCCACTGATGTGCACGGCGCGGCGACCGACGCGACTCAGCGCATAGCTCAGGTAACTGGCCATCGGGAACGACCGGCGCATGCCCACCACGAACGTGGTGCGCGCCCGTTGCAGCAGCGTAATCGCCTGCTCCAGCGCTTCGACCTGCTGCCCTTCGGCCAGGTGTTCAAGAGACACGATATTGGCCCGGCTAAACGCAGTCAGGATGGCACCGATATCGGTCGGATCTTCGAGTAGTTCTTCGCCCTGATAGTGACGAATCCGTTCGCTAAAGCTCGATGAACCCGCTTGCTGCAACGGTGCCTTGAACAATCGCTGCAAGTCGCTGAAGCCATTGAACCCCAGCGCCTTGGCCAGACGAATGAACGCCGATGAAGCAATCCCCGAGCGCTCCGCCAGCGCAGCGACTGTGTTGAGCGCCACGTCATGCGGATGCTCGGTGAGGTAACACGCCGCATCACGCATGCGCGCGGTCAAGCGATCCTGCTGCTCGACGATAGCCGCACGTAACTCGGCAAGGGTTTGAGGCACTGCTGACATGGAAGGTCGCTCGTAAAAATCAGGATGGACGCAAATCGTTGATCGCCTCGGCCAGATGCCGGACCAGACGCTGCATTTCGTCGACCGTGTTGTAGTGCGCAATCGAGACGCGTACCACACCGCCGAACCGGGCAAGGCCCAACTGTTCGATCAAGTGTCGCGCGTAGAAGTCACCGAAGCGAATCCCGATCCCGTGTTCATCAATGCGCCGCACGATGGCTTCCGATTGCACGCCCTCCACCACAAAACTGATGGTCGGCACCCGGTCGCCTGAGGTGACACGCGGTTTGCCGATAATACGCACGCCCTCGGTTTCACGGAGAAATGCCAACAGGGTTTCGGCCAGCAAGTCTTCCTGCACTTCGAAGGCGTCGAACGCTGCCTGCATGACCTCGCGCGGGCTACCGGTCGCTCCCAGACGCTGGCCGATGTCCAGCAGGTATTCGTTGATGCCCATGCAGCCGTACGACAGCTCGTAGTTGAGGTTGCCCGGTTGCAGCTTGTAAGGGATCACGTCCTGGCCGATGAAAAAGTGATTAAGGCTTGGCAGCTCAAGTAGCGCATCACGATGCCCCCAAAGCACCGCGAAGTGCGGGCCGAAAACCTTGTAAAAACTGAACACGTAATAATCGGCACCACTGGCCTGCACATCCACCAGACGATGGGGCGCATACGCCACGGCATCGACGCACAGCTTGCCGCCCACGGCGTGCACACGACGGGCGACTTCGGCCACCGGATTGACGCTACCCAGAATGTTCGACGCATGGGTCATGGCCACATAGCGGGTGCGCGAGCCAAGCAGTGCATCCAGATCGTCGAGCTCCAGTTCCAGGGTTTGCGGATCAACTGACCACACTCGCAACGTCGCACCACGCTCGTCGCACAGCCGCTGCCACGGGCCGATATTCGCCTCGTGATCGCTGTGGGTGACGATGATCTCATCGCCGCTGTTAATCGAGGGCGCAATGGCGCGGCAGAGGATTTGCAGCAAGTGCGTGGTCGAACCGCCCATCACGCATTCTTCGGGGTGATAGGCGTTGATCAGTTGCGCCACGGACTCCCGGGCTTGCAGCACCAGCGCCCCGGCTGAAGCCGATCCGTTGTAGGAAGCGCCCAATTGCACGCTGCTGTGAATCAGGTAGTCGCGGACTCGGTCAGCCACGCGCCCGAGCACCGCCGAACCACCGGCGTTGTCCAGATACGCAAAACCATCGGCCAGCATGGGGAACTGGCGGCGCACATAATCGATATCGAGGGCGTTCAATTGGGCAGTCTCCAAAAGGAATCAGTGGTGCAGGATGGCCTGCAGAAAGGCCTGAGTTCGCGGCTCTTGAGGCGCTGTGAAAAAAGCTTCGGGCTTGTTCTGTTCGATGATCCGGCCGCTCTCCATGAAAATCACACGGTCGGCGACTTTACGGGCGAAGCCCATTTCATGGGTGACCACGACCATGGTCACGCCTGAGCGCGCCAGGTTCTGCATGACGTCGAGCACCTCACCGACCATTTCCGGGTCCAGCGCCGAAGTCGGCTCATCAAACAGGATCACCCGTGGCTCCATGGCCATGGTTCGGGCAATGGCCACGCGTTGTTGTTGACCACCGGAAAGCTGGCCGGGGTATTTGTCGGCGTGTGCGCTCATGCCGACCTTTTCCAGCAATACCCGCGCTCGATCCTGCGCATCACGGCGCGATAAACCGCGCACCCGTACCGGTGCCAGCGCCACATTGGCCAGCACCGTCATGTGCGGGTAGAGATTGAAATTCTGGAAGACCATGCCGACTTCGCAGCGGATACCTGCCAGTTTCGGCCCGGTTTCGACCCGCTGATCAGCTACCCGGATCTCGCCTTCCTGGTACTCCTCCAGCAGATTGATGCAGCGGATCAGCGTGGACTTTCCTGAGCCTGACGGCCCGAGAATCACCACCACTTCGCCCTGCTCCACTGACAGGTTGATATCCGCCAGGGCCTGAAATCTGCCATAGAACTTGGCAACGCCTTCGATCTGGATGACTGCGCTCATCAGCTCTTCCTCCCCGCGCCGTTGCGCCGTTCGACCCAACTGACCAGTTGCACCAGAGGCAGTAACAACAACAAGTACATGATTGCAGCGCCCACCAGCGGTGTCGGGTTGGCTGCAAGGGCTTGTGCCTGCGTGGCTTGTTTGAGCAGATCAGGCATCGCAACGACAGAAGCCAGTGCAGTGTCCTTCATGACGTTGATGCAGTTACTGGTCATGGGCGGCAAAACAATGCGCATGGCCTGCGGCAGGATTACATCGCGCATCGTGTTGAAGAAGCTCATGCCCTGCGACGCCGCCGCTTCGAACTGACCACGCGGAATGGCTTCGATGCCGGAGCGAAATATCTCGGCCGAATATGCACAGGACACCAGCGATAACGCTGCCACCGCTGCGGCGAACGAAGAAAGACGAATCCCCACAAACGGCAGCGCGTAATAAATCAGCACCAGAAACACCAACAGCGGGATCGAGCGCATCACATCGATGTAAATCCGCGCCAGCAACCGAATCGGTGCATAGCCGTACAGACGTAGCATGGCCAGCAGCAAGCCGCCCACCAGACCAAGAATGATGCTGACTACGCCAAGCAACACCGTCACCCCGAGGCCCCGCAGCATCTGCGGCAGTGCGTCGACAAACACACCCCAGTTGAAGAAAGTCTGGACCAGCTCCATCAGGACTCCTTGGTGACAGCGCCGGGCGCCGGGTTTGAACAGTCAGTGGTTATTTGCCGCGCTTATTTGAGAACGTCGACAACCTTGACGGTGCTGGACTCTGGATCAGCGTCTGCACCAAACCACTTCTTGTGCAGATCGGCGATCACGCCTTCTTTTTTCATGGCGGTGATGATGTCGTTGACCTGAGTCGCCGACGCCCAGCCTTTAGCGTGCATCAACGAGTACTTCTCGCCGGTAGGGATGCGTGCGACCACCCGATATTGCGGCTTGTCTTTGATGTAATAGAGCACCGCCGGAATATCGCTGACGTAGCCGTCCATACGCCCGGAAGCCAGGTCGAGCATCGCCGGGGAAAGCCCTTCGTAACGGGACACATCGCCAAATTTGTACTCGGCCTGATGCGCCGTCACCCACATGTCGCCAGTCGAGCCGGTGTCTACGCCGACCACTTTGCCCTGCATGCCTTTGAGGCCATCAATGCCCGATTTGGTCAGCACCGACAGTGACTGATCGCTATCGTAGTACGGCTGAGCAAAACCTACTGACTCAAGACGTTTGGGGGTAATCGTGATCGACGAAATGGCGATGTCTGCACGCTTGGACTGCACGGCACTGAACAGGCCGTTGAAAGGAATATTCACAAACTCGACCGTCTTCCCGGCCCGCTTGGCGACTTCTTTGACCACATCGACTTCAAAGCCGACGATCTCGCCTTTGGCGTCCTGAAACTCCCAGGGCACGTTGCCCACGTTGGCACCCACCGTCCAGTCCGCCGCCCAGGTAGAGGCCGAAAACGCAGTGGCCACCGCCATACTCAAGAGTACTTTCACGTTCATCAATTGCTCCCGAACTCAGTCGTTTCAAGAAGTCGCCAGCAGGCGGGTCGAGGAACAGACTAGGAGCAAGAATCAAATAATTCAACATTTTTAAATAATGAATTAAATGCTTCAATGCAGTGCAAAAGCCTGCCGATTTGGTGCGGCCAGACGGTGCGGTGCGCTACGGGGAGGCTTGGGTGAAAATCAGCTGAAGGGTTGCGTGGTGTGCACTGATGCGGGGCAGGCCGATGATGTGATTACAGAAATATCCGATGCTTTTGTAGGAACGCTCTCGAACGCTCCGCGCCCCGAATTTACCCTGAGCTCTGGTAATACGTTTCGCCTCTTGCCATGAGGGGACAATAATGCAAATTCCGGAAGCGCCCGAAAACGTATCAATTCTTGAGAACATGCACGTAGCCCGCCGCAAAAGACACTCCTTACAGGACGGCTCGGCGTTTCTCTACTCCTGGTTTTATAAGCAGGTCCGCAATAGAGGTCCTTGGGATTACAAACAGCGATCTGCGCGCTATGAGGCACTTGGAAATTTCAACTACGGAGCCGCAGGCACGGCAGCCGGTATACCATCTTCGCGGCTGTTGCGGGCGGCAGGAATGGCACAGACTGCTTCGGGAACCTCTAGACCACAATTCGGTGTCTGGTGGCGAGATGCACCATACGGAGATGATCCCAATGACCAATTCTGGATCAAACAAGGAATAGCTTATGCTCGCTCCAGAGGCTTCTAGATTGATGATCCGATGTATCGCCTACATGACTCTTGCTGCTTGCCTGCTACATACAGGCTGGACTTGGCTCAATCAACCTGGCAACCCAGAATTGGATCAGGTTGTACTCAAATACTCACTGGCAAATGGCGGCTTCATCTATGGGGTCAGAGACAATCGCGGCGGTGCCACGGTGGGGTTTAGCTATCGCTTTTACGCGCATAACGCACTTGTCGACGATGAAGACATCAAACGGGTTCTCATAGAAGAGCACCCGTTTCTTGTCACTAAAGATCCAAACGTCAGCATCGTCGGGCAGGACAAGAAAATCTTGGTATCCGTGAAAGGTCAGGTCTATTCATTCTCGAGCAGAACATTCTTCAAAAACTCTGACGGCTCGGGCGTCACTCCCATTGATGTCGACCTGGTCGTCCAGACACCTGAATAGCGTCGGGTTACGGATCACCAGTTCAGGAGACTTCCGAAGGCGGACACAACTCTATGTAGGAGTGAGCTTGCTCGCGATTTCGATTTTTCTGTCGATAAGTCATCGCCTGACCTGACGCTATCGCGAGCAAGCTCACTCCTACAGGACCCTATGCTTGCCTCGATACAGCGCCGGCGCACCCGCTACTCACAACACATAAAAACAAATCGCCACGAAGTGCAGCAGGCTCCCGGCCATCACGAACAAATGCCAGATGCCGTGCCAGTGGCGAAAGCGGGTGTCGTAGGCGAAGAAGATGATGCCGATGGTGTAGAGCGCGCCACCCGCGGCCAGCCAGGTAAAGCCCGCAGTGCCCAGTGCGGCGATCAGAGGATTGACGGCCACCAGCACAATCCAGCCCATCACGGCGTAGATCACGATAGACATGATCCGCGCTTCGGAACGGGGTTTGATTTCCTGCAGGATGCCGATCACTGCCAGGCCCCAGACCACGCCGAATAACGTCCAGCCCCATGGGCCGCGCAAGGTCACCAGACAGAACGGCGTATAGCTGCCTGCAATCAACAAATAGATCGAGAAATGATCAACCTTCTGCATGATCACTTTCGCTCGCCCGCGTACGCTGTGGTACACGGTCGATGCGCTGTACAGCGCCACTAGCGTTACGCCGTAGATCGCGACGCTGACGATCTTCCAGATATCGCCCTGCAAACTGGCAATCGCCAGCAACCAGACCGCGCCGACCAAAGCCAGCACCGCACCGACCAGATGCGACCAGGCGTTAAATTTTTCTCCGTAATACATCCGCACACTACCTCATCATTCTGAACCGCAGCGCAAGGCTCTAGCTTAAGGACGTAAAGCGCAAGCAGTGCGTTAGCCAAACAGTTTTTTATTACAACCGCTGGCTGTCGAAATGTGCACAATCGGGGCACTCAAACAAGAAGCCTCACGACATGCAAATCGACGATGAGTTGACCCTCAAGAAGCTGGAAATATTCCTGGCCTTCATGCGCACCGGCAACCTGACCAAGGCGGCCGCTGACCTGAACACCAGTAACGTCAGCGTGCACCGCGCTATTCACTCGCTGGAAAGCGCATTGCGTTGCCCGCTGTTCAAGCATGAAGGGCGCAACCTGACTCCGCTTGAAAGTGCCTACGTGCTGGAGGAACGTGCTCAGAAGCTGATTCAGGACGTGCTTGCCACGGTTGAGCTGACACGTCAGGCCGCCGGGTTTTCAGCAGCACGCTTCAAGCTGGGCTCGCTGTATTCGCTGACAGTGAAGACCGTGCCGCAATTGATCATGGGGCTGAAAATTCGCCGCAGCGAACTCAATATCGACCTGATCATGGGCTCCAACATTGACCTGTTCTACAAGCTGAAGAACATGGAAGTGGACGCGATTCTGGTGTCACTGGATGAAAGCGTCAATGACCCGGACTGCGAGCATCTGCCGCTGTTTTCCGACGACATCTTTCTCGCCGCCCCCGCCGACTCGCCGTTTTCACAGCATAGCGAGGTAGACCTGAGCGACCTGCGCGAAGCGACGTTCATCACCCTGACCCAAGGTTTCGCCACGCATCGCGATGGCATACGTGTATTCCAGCAGGCAGGGTTCGAACCGAAAGTGGCGATGCAGGTGAACGACATCTTCACCTTGCTGAGCATGGTCAGCTCTGGCGTAGGGTATGCGCTGTTGCCGGGGCGTATTGCAGCGGTTTACGAGAACCGGGTGAAGCTGATCCCGCTGCAAGAGCGCTATCGCATGCAGCAGCACATCGGCATGGTGTTTCTGAAATCAAAGGAGCGCGATCCGAATCTGTTGGCGTTGATTGCCGAGGGTAGGATGTATGCCAATCGACTGACATCCGCATAGGACCCGCATGAATGCAATTTCCTGTGGGAGCAGAGCTTGCTCGCGATAAGGCTGGACGCGATCTACAGTGAACCGCGTCATCGTTCATCGCGAGCAAGCTCAGCTACCACAAGGGACAAAGTGGGAACGGTAATCAGCCAACAAGCCCGCGCATGATGAGGTACAGCAACGAAGGCCCGAGCAGGCAACCCAGCGCTGTGTAAAACGCCGCGGTCAGGCATCCGTAAGGCACCAGTTTCGGATCAGTCGCTGCCAACCCACCTGCAACGCCACTGGAAGTCCCCATCAAACCTCCGAAAATAACCGCGCTACGCGGATTGTTCAGGCCGATTAGAGGCGCCACAAACGGCGTCATGACCATCACCAGAATTGCCTTGATCAAGCCTGCAGCAATCGACAGCGCCATGACTTCCGAGCTTGCGCCGATGGCAGCACCAGTGACCGGTCCAACGATATAGGTCACCGCGCCAGCGCCGATGGTCGTCAGGCTGACCGCGTCGGTGTAACCGAAGGCCATCGCCACGCCGACACCCGCTATGAACGACGTCCCGACCCCGACGAATAGCGAAAACACCCCGACATATCCGGCACGCTTCAACTCCTCGACACTGACTCCGAAAGCGGTGGCAACGATGGCGAAATCTCGCAGCATCGCCCCGCCCAGCAAGCCAATGCCCGCCAACAGCGGAATATCGACAATGCCCTTGCTACCGCCGGTGAAGGCACCACCGACATAGGACAGCACCAGCCCCAGCAAAATGGCGATTGCCGAGCCGTGCAGGCGTCCTTTTGTGAAGGTATTGGAAATCCAGTAAGCAACCCACATGGTGATGCCGACAATGGCAAAACCGCTGACCAGACCGTAACCGGTGATGGTTTTTATCATCGCGTCGTACATGGCATTCACCCTGCAGTTTTGGTCGGAGTGACGGCCTGATTTTCCGGATCTTTATTGCCCATGCGGGTCAAGACCGGTACCAGTGCGAACGCGATCACCACTGCGAGGGTGCCGGCGATAATTGCCATTGGCCCGCCCTTGAGCGCGCCGTAGACGTTTTGCTGCGCGGCCATGGCGACCACGATAGGAATGTAAACCGCGCTCCAGAATTCGACGCCCTTGGCAGAAGTAGTGTCGAAAAGCCCACGTTTACTGAGATAGCTGCCCAGCCCGATCAGCAGCAGCATGGCAATGCCCACCCCGCCGACGTTGGCTGGCACGCCTATCAACTTGCCTAGCAGCTCACCGATAAACACACCGGTCAGAGTACAAAACGCCAGAAACGCTACACCGTAGATAATCATTATTGTTATTCCTCAGTTTGCCTTACGAAGTTGTTGTTTTTGTTCTTCGAAACGGTCCACTTGCGTGCGCTCTATAGGTGGCGGCTGCCCTCCTCACGCGACAGCGCGACCAGACTGTCCAGGCGAGCGCCTTGAAACGCGACTGCCGTTCCTTGTTCAAATACCTTGCGCGCCAGCCCGGTCAACACCGTGCCCGGCGGGAATTCAATCTGCAGACGTGCGCCGCGCTCGTAAGCGGTTTGCACCGTACTGCGCCAGTCGATGATGCGGCACATGTTGAAGGCCAGATCGTCACGCAGCTTGTCCGCAGTCAACATTGGTCGTGCCGTGCTACCGCTCAGATAGCGAACCACAGGAGCTTTGACCGTCACGTTGGCGAAAGCCTCAGCCAAGGCCTGCGCAGGTTGCTCAAGCAGCGCGCAATGAGACGGCACGCTTACCGCCAGACGCTTGACCGTAGCTGCTCCACTGGCTTTCGCCAAATGCGCAACGTCAGCCATCGCTTCGATACTTCCGGCGATGACAAACTGGTTATCAGCGTTGATGTTGGCCAGATACACCGGACTTTCAGGACCGTGAACATCAGCCACCAGCGCCTCAACTGCGGGCTGATCCAGGCCGATAATCGCCGTCATGCCATAGCCTTGGGGATAGGCGTTCTGCATCAGTTCACCGCGCAACGCCACCAGCCGCACGGCGTCAGCAAATGCCAACGAACCGGCAATGACTGCGGCCGGATAGGCACCGATGGACAGTCCCGCAACGGTGTCCGGCGCACAGCCTTGGTTGTGTAAAAGACGCGCACTGGCGACCCCGGCAATTAATAAACACAGCTGAACGGCGCGAGTGGATTGCAGCGCTTGCTCAGAATCCAGCAGCAATACGTCTTCGTCCAACGCGTCGCTGGCTTCGCTCAGGCAATCACGTATCAACAGCTCATCCGGCAACTGATGCAACATGCCCGGCTGCTGCGCGCCCTGGCCGGGGAACACCCAAAAGCTGCTCATGCGCAGGCCTCGCTCGGCTGCCAGGGTTGAGTGACCAACCAGGCACCGAGTTCGCTCTTGAGCAACACCTGACGCGAAGTCCCCGCCCACTCGCGTAATGCCAGCGCGCCAAAGGGTGTCTGCAATTGCACATCGATGCGGCACACGGAACGGTCCAGAACCTTCACCAACTCAGCGGCCCAGTCACGGCTGACAAAGCGAGGAGTGCGCACAATCAAATCCAGATCACTGTTCTGATGCAGTGCCGCCACGCCGCAGGCCAATTCAAAACCAGCGCTGCCGCTCACACCCCAAGGCAGCGCCAGCAAATCCATCAACGGGCCAATCTGATCCAGTGCTTGCAGCGCAGGCCAATCGTGCGCTCCTTGAACATGCGTCAACTGCTCAGGACGAACACAACGCTCAATAGCATCTCGTGGCATCAGTGCTGCAAACCGTTGTTCACGACGCGGACCACGAATACCCACCGCGACAAGCGCTCGCGGCGCCAATGAACGACGCACCACCACCGGATGCTCAAGGCGTACGGCCTCAAGCACCCAGCCCGGCGCATCGGCAGGCAAGGCAGACACAGGCATCCCCCACAAAAGATCATGGGGCAGCACTGCCAGATCAGCGTTCATTTACCACTGCGCCCGCAGCAGCTCGCGCACTTTCGACGAGGCTTGGCGATTGCTCGCGCCAAGTCGGCTGCTCAGGTCATTCCCAGAGGCCTTCACGTCTTTGATCGCACTGTTCAGCACATGCTGAACGTGGCTGATATCTGCGCCGGAGGGCTGTTCGATCTGGCTGACCGACAAGGTTTCCCAGAGCAAGCCAAGGCTGGCGTAGTTTTCGATGTCGTACGCCATGGGCGGGATGCTGGAAGCGAGTTTTTCCAGTTCGTCGACGCTGCGCAAGGTCACCCGCGCTGCTGACTCTTTGCCCATGGCATGCACCATGACGCCTGGATCACGCAGGGCAATCAATCGATTGGCCTGATAGCCGTGAGCCAGGAATGCACCAGACATGGCCTTGCCGACGAGCAACGCAATCACGGGGTGACCTGCCAGCCGCGCACGAGCATAACTGTCTACCGCACCGGCCAGGGCTTGATGAATTCCCAGCGCTTCTTCGCGCCGCCCATAGGCCTGACTCGGCACATCGACGATAGCGATTAGTGCTCGCTTATGTTCATTGTCGCGATCCAGTTCGATGGCAGAATCCACGGCCTTGGCCAGGCCCCAACCTTCCAATAAGCCGACCTCGCCACTGCGCGCACGGGGGAAACGGTTGTCAGCATCGGCGACCACCGCCAGAAAACGCACCGGCTGATCGCCCAATATTCCATCGGCAGCCTTGATTGAATGAGGCAAACCCACCACTTCGGCCGCGTTGGCGCTGAGCGCTTTGAACCAGTTCAAACCTCGTTGGGAAGCGCTCATGGCTTGGCTCCTTTAGATTGCGGCTCTGTATAGAGATCGCGCACGGTTTGCGGATCGATTTGCGAAGCGGTGTCGAGACGCGCCAGACGATGCAGAAAGGTTTCGTACTGGCTGCTGCGCTCCTGAGCCGGAACACCGAGGCTGATCCAGCCAGTCACTTGCTCACGAATCGCCTGCACGTCGTCAGCGGCAAAACCGTCCACCAGATGGCTGGCGTAACGCTGCTCGCCACCGGTCAGGCTCCAGATGAAAGGCCGATCACGGGAGTCATATTCTTCGATGCCCGCTTCTTGCTCGATCACTTGCGGGCCGTTCAATCCGAGTCGCGCCTCTTGGGTTACCAGCAGATAACTGCACAAGCCCGCTGCGATGGACATGCCGCCAAAGCATCCGACGCTGCCCGCCACCACGCCGATCACCGGCTGGTACTGACGCAGGTCGACAATTGCGGCATGAATCTCGGCAATCGCCGCCAGCCCAAGGTTGGCTTCCTGCAAGCGCACACCGCCGGTTTCCAACAGCAGAATCGCAGCAGTGGGAATGCCGTTGCGGTTGTCTTCAGCGGCCAGTTCCAGTGCACCAGCCATTTTTGCGCCGCCCACTTCGCCCATGCTGCCGCCCTGAAACGCACCTTCGATGGCGGCGATAACCACGGGTAAACCACCGACCGTACCTTTGGCGACAATAACCCCATCGTCCGCCTGAGCGACGATGCCTTGCTTGATCAGCCAAGGCGACATGACGCGGTCAAACGGGTCGATCAACTCACGAAAACTGCCTTCGTCGAGCAGCGCTTTTGCCCGTTGCCGAGCACCTAATTCGACGAAGCTGTGTTGCTGGAGCAAACGGGCGGTATCAGTCATGGCCGATCTCCTCGAAGCCTTGCTCCAGACGCAAACGGACTACGCCTGGTGTAGCGCCGAAGTCGTGAATATCGATGGCCAGTGCAGGTGGCATCTGGCCGTCGAACATGCGCTCGAACAAATGCTGCCAGCGGGCAGACGCACCGTTCACCGAAGTGACCACGTTGATCGACAATTTGCCGGGCACACCGGGTTCAAGCAGTACTTCCAGATCGCCGGAACCGACACACCCTACCAGCGCACGGCCTAGTGGCGGCTGCCCGGCAGGGAATTCAAAAGACAGGGTTTCCATGGTCAGACACTCCTCGATTCAAAGCCGAGCACAGGCTCAAGGCTATCGATGAACAGGCATGCGGCGAGCAAGTCGGCAGCGCCACCGGGGGATGCATTGAGCTGCAACAACTGCTGATCCAGCGCATGCAAACAACGGCGACCGGCGAGGCTCGCGCTGCCGCCCGCATCCAGCACCCGTTGTGCGCCGTGCTGCATGGCGTGCAAACCTTCAAGGCCAGAGCGATACAGCACGCAGGTGTCCGCCAGGGTAGTCATGATCGCCAGCAAGGCATCGAGTCGTGCGTTCTGCTCGCCACTGGCGTTGGCGCGACTGCGGCGCAGTTGCGGCAGGCCTTTTTGCATCACGGCCGGGAAGCCCAACTGCGCCTGTTCTTTCGCACCCATGGCGCCATAACGCTGGGCCACTTGTGCGCCGTGGCTAAGTTGCGCGACCACGTTGCGGTCTTCGATCAAAGCCAGCTTTGCGGCACGCAAGGTCAACTGCGCTGCGCTGCAGTTATTCGGTTCAAGCGCGGCAGCGGTGACCAACAGGCCCAAGGCCCAGATCGCGCCACGGTGGGTGTTCACACCGTTGGTGGTGCGCAGCATCGCCGCTTCCCCTTCACGACCAATGCGGCCCAAAGCCTCGCGCAGCGGTTGGCCGATTTCTGCGAACTGTTCGGCGGCTTCGGCCATGTCTTTGAACATCGGCCACAGCGACAACGCCGAAGCGTGCATCAGGCCCAGATGCAGATCGCTGTGCGCGCCACTGCCGCGCCGATCCACCAGTGCAGGTTTAGGTGACAGGTCCGCTTCATCGATCAGCGCTTCAACGGCGAGGTCGGCCAGTTGTTCGGCAAACAGCAGGCTGTCGGATTTGGTTTTGTGTGCGAGTGCGCTCATTACCAACTCCTGAATTTGGCAGGTGGGTTGTACAAGCCGCCTGACCACTGAACCAGATCACCAATGCTTTTGGCGGCAAGCAATTCGCGGCTGGCGTCGGTGCGGCGGATCCCCAGGTCTTCCGGCAGCGCAATCAAGCCTTCACGGCGCATGCGCGCGGTGTCTTTGGGGTTATGGCGCATGCCAATCACGGTCACGCCTGCCACCGCAGCAATCATCGCCTGACGCTCTTCCAGGCTGCGCGCCTTGTAGAGATAGGCGATGCCTTCTTCGGTGAGCAAATGGGTGACGTCATCGCCGTAGATCATGATCGGTGCGAGGGGCATGCCGCTTTTCTTCGCCACTTCGACCGCATCAAGTGTTTCCACGAAAGTCGGTTTGCCACCCTCCTGGAACGTCTCGACCATCTGCACGACGAGCTTTTTACCGCGCTCCAGATAAGCATCCGGGCCGTCGCCGCTCTGTTGACGCATGTCCAGCCAGGCGGGGGTTGGATGGCGACGCCCGTGAGGGTCATGGCCCATGTTTGGCGCACCGCCAAAACCGGCAAGGCGACCACGGGTGACGGTTGATGAGTGACCATCGCCATCGACCTGTAACGTCGCGCCGATGAACAGATCCACCGCGTATTGCCCGGCCAGTTGGCAGACCATCCGGTTGGAGCGCAGCGAGCCGTCGCGCCCTGTGAAGAACACATCCGGCCGGGCCGCAATGTAGTTTTCCATGCCCAGTTCGGTGCCAAAGCAATGCACGCTCTCGACCCAGCCGCTTTCGATAGCGGGGATCAACGTCGGGTGCGGATTGAGCGTCCAGTTGCGGCAGATCTTGCCCTTCAGGCCGAGGGATTCGCCGTAGGTCGGCAGGATCAATTCGATGGCGGCGGTGTTGAAACCGATGCCGTGGTTAAGCGACTGCACGTTATGTTTTTCGTAGATGCCGCGAATCGCCATCATCGCCATCAACACGTGCACCGGTTTGATATGGCGTGGGTCGCGGGTGAACAGCGGCTCGATGTAAAACGGCTTGTCGGCGACCACAACGAAGTCGACCCACGATGCCGGAATATCAACGCGAGGCAGGTCACTGACGTCGTCCACCAACTGGTTAACCTGGACGATCACGATGCCGTCGCTGAAGGCCGCAGGTTCGATCAATGCGGGGGTGTCTTCGGTGCTTGGCCCGGTGTAGATATTGCCCGCCCGGTCGGCCATGAAACCGGCGGAAAGCACAACATTGGGAATCAGATCGACGACAAGCCGCGAGTACAGCTCGATGTAGGTATGAATCGCGCCGATTTCCAGCAGACCGTCTTCCAGCAGTTGGCTGATGCGCAGGCTTTGCGTGCCGGCAAAAGAGAAATCGAGCTTGCGGGCGATGCCGCGTTCGAACAGATCCAGATGCTCCGAGCGTCCGACACTGGGCATGATCATGTGCAGGTCGTGCAGCTTGGCCGGGTCGACTTTGGCCAGGGCACGGGAAAGAAAGTCCGCCTGCTTCTGGTTGTTGCCCTCAAGCACCACGCGATCACCGGGCACCATCAAGGCTTCCAGCGCTGCGACGATGTTGTCGGTCGGCAACACCACACCATCGGCAAGATGCCGCACCTGCTCGAGCCGCCGCTGTTTTTCACTGCGACGACGCGACCAGCGCGCGTCGGGGGTCGTTATTGTTGTCATGTCCACTCCACGATTTCGCTGTCGTGGGCCACCTTAGGAGCTAAGGGTGCGGGGTATCAATCAAGCAGAGCGTGGGATCGTTACGGTTGGAGTAATGATGCAGTTGATGGCGGCTAATGCTCGCCCAAAACCTGTAGTGCGAAGCTACTTCCTTCTGTGGGAGCCGGGCTTGGTCTGGGCGGCATTCCGACGATTTAGGCGCTGCGGTTCATCAGGCCAACCGTGTCATCGTTCATCGCGAGCAAGCTCAGCTCCCACAGAAGAAAGTAGCTTCGCAGTAATTATCGAAGCGACCGCTCAACCATCGCTTTGGCCATTTCAACCAGATGCACAACGGAAAACGCCAGGTCGCGTTTTGAACCGGTAAGGCTGTCGCCGCATTCGTAAGCAGTGGCCATGGCGCAGCGCAGTAACTCTGAGGCGTGAGTCAGGGATTGCTCCTGGGTCAGGGCGTGATTGGCGAGGAAGGGTATGTGGGGTGATGTTTCGGGCATTTGATTTAATTCCTGTATGAATTTAGGAGCCACCCATTCGCTACCAAACGATGGGTGGCAGCCGTACGCAAGTTGGTAGAACCGGTTACAGGAACCCGGCGCGTCCGAAGACACCATGCGCACGGCCACCATAAACACAGGCCGTAAAAAAGCGCCTCGCAGAAGGTGGCGCCTTGCGCCTGTAACTCTAGGTCTACCAAACCTGATCGCTGATTTTGCAGCGACGGCAGGAGGTTAGAGACCCCAATCACAGGACGCAATAGGCCAGGATTTTCTCGGAAATGTCACTCAAGGGAAAGGGCGATGTCTGGCTGTAGAGCGGGGAAGTTGTGGCTCAATATCTCGGCGGGTAACAAACACCTAACTCATCACCCCATAGGGAGCCCGCTATGGCATCGGTCACATTGCTTATCACTGTCGAAGACGAATTGCTTACCCGACTTGACGCACTGGTTCTGGCTACGGGCCACGATCGCCAACACCATATTCAGCGTGCACTGGAACAATATCTGGCAAAGGCCATGGATGAGTTGCAAGCGATAGACGAGGGTATTGCAGACGCCGAAGCCGGACGCCTCACCGATCTCGAAACCGTCCGGGCTCAATGGCGTGCAAGCGAGATGTGAACGCGAACCCTGTAGGAGCGCACGAGCAACGCGAGGCCGCGATGGCGGTGTATCAGGCAAGACGCTATCGCTGCCTCGCGTTGCTCGTGAGCTCCTAGAGATGCGGTAACTACTATTCGACAACACCCCCTCAATCCAAAGCCAACCGATACCGCGTACTGCGCCCTCCCTCCGGTAGCCAGAATGCTGCCAGATCCAGTTCAAGGGTAAGTTCATGGTGACGGCCGTTTTGCACATGAGCCGAATAGCCGATTTAATCGGCTCACGTATCTAACTGGGTACGCATTTTTCGGTAGGAGCGAACTTGTTCGCGAACGGCTGCGCAGCAGTCGTGCATCTGGCGACTCGGTTCCAGCAAATGTACTGAGGCGCGACCGTTGCTGCCGCTTCGCGCCAGATCGCGAACAAGTTCACTCCTACAGGTGGCTCGTTTCTGACGACTCGGCCAACCCCGCATCCACCAACCACTGCTCCAACCCCACCAGATCAGGGATTTTCGCGACAGTCTCGCCGACTTGCACAGCCGCCAGCTCAAGCGCATCGAGGGGGACGTCGACATAGCTGAGCTGGTTATCAACCTTGCAGGAGCGCGGAATACCCTGCGTCAGTAGCGCGATGAATTTCAATTCATCACGATCACCCAATGCGTTGAGCACGACAATACGTGCCCGGCCACCCACAAGGGTTCGGCCGCCGCATGCGGCTTCGAAGCTGAGCAGCGGCAAGGTGCGCTGGCGCCAGTTGATGGACCCCAGGTACCAGTCCGGCGCGTCGCTGGGCGCGCTGCAATCCTGGTAGTCGATCAGCTCAGCCACGGCGACGTTGGGCACCAGCAGGTTGCGATCGCTCAGAGGCAGGATCAACCCGGTCAGTTGTGTAGCACTGGCGGCGTTAGGCATTGACCTGACTCCAGTAGGCGATACTTTCGAGCAGCGCTGATTCCTGATACGGCTTACTCAGGTATTCGTTGACGCCCAGCCCCATGGCACGGTCGCGGTGCTTCTGCCCGGAACGGGAGGTGATCATGATGATTGGCAACTCCTTGAGCTGCTCATCGGCGCGAACATGACTGAGGACTTCGAAGCCGTCCATACGCGGCATTTCAATGTCCAGCAACATGACATCCGGCACACGATCCTTGAGCAACGCCATGGCGTCGACGCCATCTTTGGCCGTTAGCACGTTCATGCCGTGACGCTCCAACAGACGACTGGTGACCTTTCGCACGGTGACCGAATCGTCCACCACCAAGACCAGCAGCGGTCGGCCCTGTTCGATGTCACGCCATGCAGGGACACTGCGCCCCGCCGCCTGTTCTGCCTGCAAGCGGCTGTGCAAGCGGCGGATGTGGGCCAGCAGATCCAGAATCAACACCACTCGGCCGTCGCCCAGAATGGTCGCGCCGGAAACACCCTGCACACGGGCGAACTGCGGACCGAGGCTCTTGACGACGATTTCCCGCGAGCCTGCCAACGCATCCACCTGCACCGCTACCCATTGATCCTGAACATGCACCAGCAACACGGGTAGCGGTTGGGTCTGACCTATCAGTGAAGGCGGCAGGCTGTTGTTGAGCAGCTCGCCCAGGTAACGCAGCTCATAAACCCGCTCGCCGTATTGGTATCGCGGTGGCGTCGACTGGTAGCAGCTTTCCAGCTCGGCGGGCATCACTCGCACAATGCCCTCAACGGTATTGAGCGGCACAGCGTACTGCTCTTCGCCACACTGCACCATCAAGGCACGATTGACCGAAACAGAAAACGGCAGACGAATCCGGAACAGCGCGCCCTGCCCTGGCACAGACTCGATGAGCATGCTGCCGCCCAGTTGTTTGACCTCGGCATGCACCACGTCCATACCAACGCCACGCCCGGAAATCTGCGTGACGGTTTCTGCCGTGGAAAATCCTGGCTCAAGAATGAACTGCAACGTTTCGTGGTCACCCGGCTGCGCATGGGCCGGAATCATGCCGCGCTTGATCGCCTTTTTCCGCACCGCATCCAGATCAACACCGGCACCGTCGTCGCTCATCTCGAAGACGATATCGCCGCCTTCGTGTTTCAGATCCAGGATGATCGTGCCGTACTCGGGCTTGCCTTGGGCAAGACGCTCTTCGGTGCTTTCAAGGCCATGATCGATGGCATTGCGCAGCATGTGCTCCAACGGGGCGACCATGCGCTCAAGCACGCTGCGATCCATTTCACCTTCGGTATTGCCGACCTCAAACCGGACCTTCTTGTGCAACTCGGCGGACACCTGACGCACGATGCGCTTGAGGCGCGGCACCATACGTTCGAACGGCACCATGCGCGTGCGCATCAGGCCTTCCTGAAGCTCGGTATTGACCCGCGCCTGTTGCAGCAACAGGGTTTGCGCATCGCTGGCCCGGGCGTCCAGCGTTTCCTTGAGGTCCATCAAGTCGGACGCCGACTCGAACAGAGCACGGGACAGTTGCTGCAGTTGGGAATGGCGATCCATTTCCAGCGGGTCAAAATCCTCATAACCCAAGCGTTCGGCCTGTACCTGTTCGCGGCTGAGGATACTGCCCTGGGTCTCCATGTCGAGGCGTCGCAGTTGGTCGCGCATACGCTCAATGGTCGTGGCCATTTCCGCGAGAGTGCCTTCGGCGTCGATCACCTGCTGTTCGATGCGACCACGGAAGATAGACGTTTCACCCGCCAGATTGACCAGCGTTTCCAGCTCTTGCGCGGGGACTTTGACCATCTCTCCGGCAGACCGCTCGCCCTCTGCATCGGAGGCAGGGCCTGGCTCGGGAGGCAACGCCAGCGGCTCAGGTACTGGCGGGGCCTGCATTGGCTGTTCTGAGTGATCAGCAGCGGCGTGCTTGCGGATGCTTTCGATCAGCAGCGCAGCACCCTGCAGTGGCTTGTCGGAACGCACGGCATCAAGCATGTCGGCCAGCAGATCATGACCACTTTGCAGCAGGCTGATGGTGATCGGGTCAGGCCTTAACGTTCCCGCCGAAAGCCCTTCATAGAGTGTTTCCAGCTCATGGGCCAGATCGCCAACAGGCGCGATTTCCGCCATGCGAGCGCCACCTTTGAGGGTGTGCAGGTCACGCAGCAGGTTTTCCACTTCCAGCAAGTTTTCGGGGTCGGCCTGCCATCTCGTCAGCGCCGCGCCAGAGCTTTCAAGCAGGTCGAAGCCTTCTTCAAGAAAGATTTCCAGTAGTTCGGTATCGCGCTCAGGCGGCGCATTGACTCCGGCCTCGGGCTGCGCAGGCCTGGCGTTGAGATCGGCTGTTGATGCGCGGGTGGTGCCCAGACGCAAATCCCGAATAGCCTCGATCAAACCCACCGGGTCGCTCAACACCTGATGCTTTTGCAGTTGCTCGAGCATCAACGCCAACTGGTCATGGCTTTGGATCAGCAGCTCGGCGAGCGCCGGGGAATAGTTGTAGCGACGATCAATCAGGCCTTCGTACACACTTTCCAGCTCATGCCCAAGATCCCCGATAGCACCGATTTCGGCCATGCGCGCGCCACCTTTGAGGGTGTGCAGGTCGCGCTGCAAAGCTGACAGCGGCATCGGATTTTCCGGGTCATCCAGCCAGCGCTGCAGGGCTTGCCCGGCGCTGTCGAGAATATCCACCGCCTCTTCGAGGAATATCTCGACGATCTCGTCGTCCAGAGTCAGCGGGTCGTCGTAAATCGGCGCATGACCGGCCAACTGTTCGGTGGCTGCGTTCAGCTCGGTGATGCTCAGTGTCTGGCTGCCGTCGCTTTTGATCAGGCCGGTCGCCGATGGGTCCAGCGCCTGGTCAAGCAGGTCACGCAAGGCCTGGATACGGGCCGGGCAGGCTTCGACGTCTTGTCCGGCGGCCAACTGATCAAGCATGCAGATCAGCGCTTCATGAGCCTGTTCGGCCTCGTCGAAAAACCGTTCGCTGACCGCCAGACTGCTTTCTTCCACTGCGCCATAAAGGTCGAGCAAGGCTTCGCAGAGCTCGTCCACTTGCGGGAGATCAGCGAGGTGCGCGCCGTGCCCGAGCGTGGTCAGTTCTTCCAGCAGCGCCGAGAGCTCCTGCCGCTCGCCGGGGTGCTCACGCCAACGCTGCAAGAGGTTCTCCGCGTCCAGCAGAATGTCCATGCCTTCAGCGAGGAAGCTTTCAATCAGTTGCGGATTACGCTTGATCCGCAAGCCGTTGTTCGACGCATTTACCGCCGCAGCCAAGCGCTCTTCCAGCAAGGCCTGCGCCGCTTCGATCAACTGAGCCGCACCGGGAATAGGCCCCAGCGGCGTGCTCGACAGCTGCGCCAGGCCTTGAAGAAACAGCGGCTCGGCGCTGCGCAGCAACTCAAGCTCGGCGTGCCCAAGGGCAATCATGTGCGCCCTGTACTCACGCACGAGTTGATCGAGCGGGCTGGTCAGCTCGGCGATCGGCAACACGCCCGCCATGGAGGCGCTGCCTTTGAGGGTATGCAGCGCACGCAGTAAGTCGTCGCTGATGGCTGGCTCGAGGTCGTCGGCGCTGCCATCGAGAAAACGCTTGAGGCTGTCCAGATGACTCAAGGCTTCCTGACGGAAAATCTCCAGTAATTGCGGGTCGAGCTCGTCGTGTTCGTCGTCATCGGGAGCCGTGTCGAAGGTCAGCAGGCCTTGGCCTTTTGCCAAGGCATGAGCACGGGCGGCCAGACGGTCGACATCATCACGCTGACGCTGCGCACCCAGGGCGAAGTCCTTGATGACTTCCGGCAACAACGCCAGCACTTCGTTGAGCAACTGCTGAACGTGCACGTCAGGTTTGACGCTGTTTTCCAGCACCCGATTGAGCAGGTTTTCCACCGCCCATGCGAGTTCGCCCAGGATCAACGCCCGCACCATCCGCCCGCTGCCTTTGAGGGTATGGAAAGCGCGGCGTACTTCAGTCAGCGCGGTGGTGTTACTGCGCGCATCGTTGAGCGAGCCAATCCACTGCGGCAAGTATTCACGCAGGGCTGCGAGGACTTCATCGGTCTCTTCAAGAAACACTTCCAGCAATTCGTCATCCACGGCCTCTTCATCGACCGGTGGCGGCAACAGGCTGGCGGGTGTGTGAAGAGCAGGCGGGTTGACTGCGCTCACCGGGCTGGCCAGCACATCGGCAATGGTCTGTGTCGGGCTGACCAATGCGTTGCGGGCTTCCAGCTCCAGAATCTCGTCCTGGCTGATAACCTCGTCCAGCACCGGCACGTCCAGCGTATCCGAAGCCGGGGTGTAGCCCAGTCTCGCCAGGCTTTCCTGTGCCATGTCCAGCACCTGCTCACCCGGTGCTTCATGGTCTTCGCCCATGCGTTCCAGGTAGTACTCGATGCCGGTAATGGTGTCAGCCAGACTGTCGAGTTGGGTCCAGGCCGGGCGGGTTTCATCGACCAGCAGGTGTTCAAGAATGTAATCGTTGCAGGCCGCCAGCAAACTCGCGGCACGGGCCAGCGGGATCATTGCCAGCGCGCCGCGCACCTGCACCAGCAGCGCCGATAACGGCTCAAGACGCTGACGATCCCACTCGCCGTCGATGTAATCGATGATCACGTCTTTGGCTTGCTGCAACACAACACGTGCTTCACGGATCACCAACTGATGAATCTGCGTGAGGTCCGTGGTCGGCAGGCGGCTGTCTTCGCGATTAGCGGCTTGCTCTACTGGCCCGACCATACCGGCCAGTGTCGCTTCCACGTAAAGCAGCGCACCGGCCACGTCCATCAAGGCTGCGTCGCTGGGTTCACGCTGGCCCTGAGCCAAACCCTGCACCACGGCTAACTGATCAATGATGACTTTGCGCGGTTGGCCGAAGCCCAGCACCGCCAGCGTGTCGGCAATCTGCCGTAGCGGCGGTAACAGGCTGTTGAGCTCGCTGACCGACTTGCGATCACCGCGCACGAATACATCCAGCCGTTCCTTGACTCGTACCAGTTCTTCGCACAATGCGCTGATCACCGAGCGCATCGCATCGCGGTCGGGGCCCAGGCTCGTCCGCTGCTGACTCGGTGGCGTGGTGTCGGGCAGTGCTTCGTCCAGACCGTACTGATCCTTCAGATCAACCATTCGCTGCGCCTGACTGTCCGACTTGGCGATGTAGAACAGCAGGCTTTTGAGCAACTCATCCGGGGCAGGCTGGTTGATGCCCGCGATGCCCTGCTCCAGCAGCCGTTTGAGTTCTTTGTCAGCGTCCTTGAACAGGCTGCGCAGTGCCGGGCTGTTGGTGAAGTTGCCATTGAGCATGGTTTCGACCAGCGCCGAGGCTATCTGCCAAAGCGGACCCAGTGGCGCGTTATCGCAGAGCTGTTCGAGGCGCGCGAAGACTTTGCCCATGTAGCCAAGTTGAATCTGCACGTCCTGCTCACGCAACAGGCCGACCAATGCGGTTTGCAGGGTCTGGCGCAATTTACGCAGCAGCGCGGGCAACTCGGGGCTGTCGCGCTGCTCAAGGGTTTGCGCGTCTAGCGGTGCCACGCTGACCAATTGCGGGGCGAACAGACTGGTTTCCGAGAGCAGGCTTTCACCACGGGCGCTGCGCAAGTCGTTAAGCAGCGGCAGCACCACCAACGGCAAGTCGCGTCTGGCTGAATGAATGCGGTCCAGGTAGGCAGGCAGCTGCGTCATGGCCTGAGTCAGCAATTGCTCGGCCTCGGCCCGCTCCGCAACGCGGTCCTGCTGCAATGCCAGCGCCAGTTGCTCGACTTCTTCGGCCAGCAGCGCTGCACCGTAGAACTCGATCATTTGCAGGCTGCCATGCACCTGGTGCACGCAATCCAGACACTCGTCCATCGCAGCCGTCTGGCCGGGATCGACAATGAATGTTTCGAGGGCGTGGCGGGCCTGCTTGAGGGTTTCGGCGATTTCGCCCTTCACCCATTCCAGCGCCACATAGTCGTGCCGATCAGCCATGACGACTCCAATACCCAACAACATGTGTTGGAGCGAGGCTTGCCCGCGAATCAGGCAATGCGGCCAGACAAGCGCTCCGAGTTATCTTTCTTCGCGGGCAAGCCTCGCTCCAACGGAATCCATATATACCGTGCGCCAACGTCTCTGAACCACGCGCACCCTGTAGGAGTGAGCTTGCTCGCGATTGCGTCAGCACAGGCGATATATTCATCGAACAGGAGACCGAATCGCGAGCAAGCTCACTCCTACAGGTCATGTATTTCCAGGTTCCATGACCTTGCTGAGCTGTACGTTTTTTGAACATCACCCGCGGTCCTTCGACGATGGCAAGGTGAAGCCCGAAACCGAACGACGCATCGCGCTGGCCATCTTCGCCAGGTTGCCCATGCTACGTGCCGTGGCTGCGGTGCCCGAGGTGGTCTGCGAGGTGGTTTGCTGAATAACGGTCATGGTCTGGGATATCTGCAGACCCAGTTCAGCCTGTTGCTGAGCGGCGTTGGTAATGCTCTGAATCAGCGCCGCGAGGATTTTTGAAACGCCTTCGATCTCCTCCAGCGCCACCCCGGCGTCCTGTGCCAGGCGTGCGCCACGCACCACTTCGGTGGTGGTCTGCTCCATGGAGATGACCGCTTCGTTGGTGTCGTTCTGAATGGCTCGGACCAAGGTTTCAATCTGCTTGGTAGCAGAGGAAGAACGCTCGGCCAGCCGCTGCACCTCGTCGGCTACCACCGCAAAGCCGCGTCCGGCATCCCCGGCCATGGACGCCTGAATTGCTGCGTTCAATGCCAGAATGTTGGTTTGATCGGCAATATCGTCGATCAGGCTGACGATGTCGCCGATCTCCTGAGAGGACTCACCAAGGCGCTTGATCCGTTTGGACGTGTCCTGAATCTGCTCGCGAATGTTGTCCATGCCGTTGATGGTGTTGTGCACCACCTCGTTACCCTTATTGGCAATTGCCACCGACCGCTCGGCCACCGACCAGGACTCGTGGGCGTTGGCCGATACCAGATCGATGGAGCCCGTCATGCGGTTGATCGCGTTGGACGCCGCAGCAATCTGCAATGCCTGATGCTCTGATGCAGCAGCCAGTTGCGTTGCAGTGCCCTGAGTGTCCTTGACCGCACCGAACACCTGTTCGGCGGTGAGGTTGATGGTCGCTACCAGCTCGCGTAACTGGTCGATGGAGTAGTTGATCGAGTCGGCGATTGCCCCGGTGAAATCTTCCGTCACAGAGGCGGCCACCGTGAGGTCACCGTCCGCGAGGTTTTCGATCTCATCAAGCAGACGCATGATCGCGTTCTGGTTGCGTTCACTCTTCTCGGCCGTTTCGCGAAGCTGGCGGTTGGTTTCACGGACCATGACCAGACCAATGAGAATGATTGACATCAGGGCCAGCAGCCCCAGCACGTAACCACCAATGGTATTGGACGACCGCGCACTGGCCAGATGCTCAAGCCGGTTGGCGAGCACCGATGTTTCGTCGAGCAGCGTTTGCGAGCTATTGAAGATATTGCCTGCAGATTCGCGGACCTCGAACAACTCAGGCGAGGTTTCAAGGATTTCATCTACGGAGCCGGAAACGAACTGGAACAACTCGGCAATCTCGGCCAGACGCGCCCGGGCGTCCGGGTCATCGACCTGGGCAATGCGCAGGGTCACGTTGCCGTCGAGCATCCCGCTGAGCACCCGTCCAAATTGACTGGCGTCACGGCCAAAGGCGTCGGCAGCCTGCACAGCGGTGTCATCACCCGCCAGCACCTTGTTGACCGAACCGAGAATCCGCTCCGCCAGTAACGACTGGCGCTGTGCGACGGCCACCTGACTGGCAGGGGCGCGGTTTTGCAGCAGAATATCGACGACTTTTTCGTACTCGACCTGTAATTGCGGAATGGTTTCGGCCAGCGTCGCCGCCACCTGATGCAGCGACAGCACGGTCTGCTCGTTGGCCAGAATGACGTCGGTACTTTTGCGCAGGGCCTCCCAGTCGGTCTGCACCGTCTGCAACTCGTCACGCACGCCCTGAGGCGCTGGCGGCAGGCCGGTGGCTTTATCACCCTTGCGCAGGAAACCCCAGCGCATATCAAAGTCATTACGCGCATCGGCGAGCAACTTGAATGCCTGGGGTTTGCCAGCAGCGGCTTCGGTGGCGTTCTTGGCGATACGCTGGGAGAGCACGCGCAATTCACCAGCGTGCCCGATGTATTGCTTGTCGTAGGTCGATTGCGTATTGAGGTAAGCGAAATTGACGAACAGCAATACGATGAAAATGATCAGCGCAACGAACAGCACGACGATTTGCGAGCGGCTGCGCAAGCCTTCCAATGATCTGCCTGTCTTACTCATGTCCCACCTGGACCGAATGCGATATTCATCGCGCAAGCAAAAAAGGCCAGCATCGCTGACCTGCCCAATAGTCTTACAGTGCTACGTCCATAAAGCCCGGTGACTGCGCCAGCGCCCATGGGCTGAACACCAGCCAGGCCTGCTCGCGCAGAAACTGTCCGCGAATGAACGGTGTGATGGCGTCTTCCATCTCGGCCCCTTGCCGTGGCATCAGGCTGATCTGACTGAAATGCTGCAGGCCAAGAACCTCATCGACCAGCAAACCGGCAAAGACGTCATGATGTTCGACAACCAGCACCCGTCGTTCTTTGCGCAGGGGTGACAGCTCATGACCGAAAAAGCTGCACAGGTCCATGATGGGCAACAGCTTGCCGCGCAGATTCGCCACACCGCGAACCCAGGGTTTCACGCCCGGCAACGCGGCATAACGCGGCTCATGAAGAATTTCGCTGACTTCGCCCATCGGCGCGACGTAGCAGCGGCCGCCCATACGAAAACCGATACCGCTCCAGTCCTGCTGGCGGGTTTCCTGAAACGGTAGACCCGCCGCCAGTGTTCGACAGCGTTGGTCGATGTCGAACAACAGCTGGAAGGCGGTTTGAGACTCAGCCATGACGAACCGGCGGTCAGCCGGCGAGTACCGCGTTCAGGGTTTTCATCAGGGTCTCTTCGTCCACCGGCTTGGTCAGGTAATCCCGGGCGCCCTGACGCTTGCCCCAGACCTTGTCGGTTTCCTGATCCTTGGTGGTGATCATGATCACCGGGATCATGCTGGTGTCGGCATCCTTGGTCAGTTGGCGGGTAGCCTGAAAACCGTTGAGACCAGGCATGACGATGTCCATCAACACGGCATCGGGTTTTTCCTGACGCGCCAGCGCAACACCGTCGGCGCCATTTTCGGCCTTGAGGACTTCATGACCGTGCTTTTCCAGCATGCCGGTCAATTTGTACATTTCGGTCGGCGAGTCATCGACGATCAGAATTCGAGCCATGGTGTTCCCCATAAGGATGAATGCCCGCAGCCCTTGAGGGCGGCAGACGTCACGATACTTGTTGTTCCACTGCAACGAATCCCGGCACATGCGCCTTGATCGCGCTGAGCAGTTCTTCCTTGCTAAACGGTTTGGTCAAAAACTGATCGGAACCTACGATTCGCCCTTTGGCCTTGTCGAACAGGCCATCCTTGGACGAGAGCATGATCACCGGCGTTGACTTGAACGCCCGGTTGTTCTTGATCAGCGCGCAGGTCTGATAGCCGTCCAGGCGCGGCATCATGATGTCGACAAAGATGATGCGCGGATGATTGTCGGCGATTTTAGCCAGCGCATCGAACCCGTCGACAGCCGTGATGACTTCACAACCGACATTCCTGAGCAGCGTTTCGGCGGTGCGACGAATCGTCTTCGAATCATCGATGACCATGACTTTCAGTGCTGATGAATGCTGTTCCATGTCTGCTCTTCCATCGCCGCGGCGTGATTATGCGTGTTCTGCCCGGCACGGGAAGCCTGATAGTACTGCCAGCTCCTGATTTTCAGGGGCTGAAGGGCCAAATGCCAAATTCAGGCGCGAAGCCTTTTTAGCACACTCTCCAGACTCAATCCATAAAGCCGGGCGCCGCATGCTTGCCTCTTGACCCGGAGCAAGCGGAGCGCCACCCTGACGCCTATTTCAAGGCCGACGCGGCCGTTATCGATCAGAGGATATTTGCCCATGAGCGTTCGCCTAGGGATTGTCATGGACCCGATTGAGCGCATCTCCTATAAAAAGGACAGCTCACTGGCCATGCTGCTTGCAGCTCAGGAACGCGGCTGGTCGCTGTTCTATATGGAGCAGCAGGACCTGTATCAGAATGCTGGCCAGGCACGCGCCCGCATGAAACCGCTGAAAGTCTTCGCCGACCCGGCCAAATGGTTCGAGCTGGGTACCGAAGTGGACAGCGGTCTGGACGATCTGGACGTGATCCTGATGCGCAAGGATCCGCCGTTCGACATGGAATTTGTCTACGCCACGTACTTGCTGGAACAAGCCGAGCGCGCGGGTGTACTGATCGTCAACAAGCCGCAGAGCCTGCGTGACTGCAACGAAAAACTGTTTGCCACCCAATTCCCGCACCTGACGCCGCCGACCCTGGTCAGCCGTCGTGCCGACATCCTGCGTGAGTTCGCCGCCGAGCATGGCGATGTGATCCTCAAGCCGCTGGACGGCATGGGCGGTGCTTCGATCTTCCGCCATCGTGTGGGCGATCCAAACCTTTCGGTGATTCTGGAAACACTGACTGCACATGGCACTCAGCAGATCATGGCGCAGGGTTACCTGCCCGCCATCAAAGACGGCGACAAGCGCATCCTGATGGTTGACGGAGAACCTGTGCCGTATTGCCTGGCACGTATTCCGGCGGCCGGTGAAACCCGTGGCAACCTGGCGGCCGGTGGCCGTGGCGAAGCGCGGCCACTGACTGATAAAGACCGTTATATCGCCGAACAGATTGGCCCGACCTTGCGCGAAAAAGGCCTGATCTTCGTCGGTCTGGATGTGATCGGTGAGCATCTGACTGAAATCAACGTCACCAGCCCGACCTGCATCCGTGAAATCGACAATGCGTTTGGTACTAACATCGGCGGCATGTTGATGGATGTGATTGAGAAGAAGCTGCAGGCCAGATAAATCTTTGGGAGCGCAATTTCTGTAGGAGTGAGCTTGCTCGCGATTCGATTTAACAGGCGATCAGGTCATTGACTGATATGACGCTATCGCGAGCAAGCTCACTCCTACAGGGTTCGCGCCCGGTCTTGAGTTATGATGCGCGGCCTGAAGAATTCCGCCCCAAGAGACGCTAACCCGCTGATGACTGCTGTCGATCTCCCATACGAACTTTCCCAAGCAGGCGTGCGCCCGGCTGATCGTCTGGGCTTTACCCTGTTGATTGCGGCGCTGATTCACGTGGCGATCATCCTTGGCGTGGGTTTTACCTACGTCAAACCGGAGCAGATCAGCCAGACGCTGGAAATCACCCTCGCCACCTTCAAAAGCGAAACCAGGCCCAAGCAGGCGGACTTTCTGGCGCAAGAAAATCAGGAAGGCAGCGGCACCCTGGACAAGGCAGAAATCCCCAAGACCACCGAGCTTGCGCCCTTTCAGGACACCAAGATCAACAAAGTGACCCCACCGCCTGCGGCCAAGCCTGTGCAAAAGCAGGAATCGACGAAAACCGTGGTCGCCACCAAGGCCAAGACACCTGAAAAGACCGTGGCCAAACGTGAAGAGGTCAAACCTGACCCAACCCCCAAAGCCGCGCCAGAATTTGACAGCTCGCAACTCAGCAGCGAAATCGCCAGCCTTGAAGCCGAACTGTCCAACGAACAACAGCTTTACGCCAAGCGGCCCAAGATCCACCGCCTCAACGCGGCGTCGACGATGCGCGACAAGGGCGCCTGGTATAAAGACGACTGGCGCAAGAAAGTCGAGCGCGTCGGCAACCTGAACTACCCGGAAGAGGCACGCCGCAAGCAGATTTACGGCAATTTACGCCTGATGGTTTCGATCAATCGTGACGGCTCACTGTACGAAGTACTGGTGCTGGAGTCTTCCGGCCAACCGTTGCTGGATCAGGCTGCGCAGCGAATCGTACGGCTAGCGGCGCCATTTGCGCCGTTCACCGGCGATCTGGCTGACATCGACCGGCTCGAAATCATCCGTACCTGGAAATTTGCCCGAGGCGACAAGCTTTCCAGTAACTGACGGCTCTTTCACAAACCTGCGAGCCTGTCAGAACTGCCAGTTGTCAGGCCCGCCGCGCAGCGCCACACTAGGGCTCATGAAAAACGTATCTGCGAGTTATCTCAAGCATCAATTCCTGATCGCCATGCCACACATGGTGGACCCGAACTTTGCGCAGACGCTGACTTATATCGTCGAGCACAATGCCAATGGAGCCATGGGGCTGGTCATCAATCGACCGCAAAGCCTCACCCTGGCAGATGTTCTTGAGCAATTGCGCCCCGAACTGCCCCCTCCCACGCACTGCCAGGATATCCAGATTCATACTGGCGGCCCCGTGCAAACCGACCGCGGCTTCGTTCTGCACCCTAGAGGGCAGATTTTCCAGGCAACCGTCGAACTCGGGGATTTGGCGCTTTCAACCTCGCAGGACGTGCTGTTTTCCATCGCTGACGGCTATGGCCCTGATCAAAATGTGATCACCCTCGGTTACGCCGGTTGGGATGCAGGCCAGCTTGAAGCCGAACTGGCCGCCAATGCCTGGCTGAACTGCCCGTTCGACCCGGCCATCCTCTTCGACGTCGACAGTGACCAGCGGCTCAATGCGGCGGCCGCGCGCCTTGGCGTCAATCTGAGCTTGCTCACCAGCCAGGCAGGCCACGCCTGATGGCCGCACTGCGTTTACTCCTGGGTTTCGATTACGGCACTAAACAGATCGGTGTTGCGGTGGGCCAGGTCATCACCGGTCAGGCCCGCGAGCTGTGCACCCTCAAGGCTCAGCAAGGCGTGCCGGACTGGAACCAGATCGAAGCGCTGATCCGCGAGTGGAAACCTGACGCCATCGTCGTCGGCCTGCCCCTGAACATGGACGGCACGCCGAGCGAGATGAGCGTCAAGGCAGAGAAATTTTCGCGTCGGATCAACGGCCGCTTCAACCTGCCGGTCTACACCCACGACGAACGCCTGACCACCTTCGAGGCCAAGGGCGAACGCATGAGCCGAGGCGGGCAACGCGGCAGCAGCTATAAAGACAACCCGGTTGATGCCATCGCCGCCATGCTGTTATTGCAAGGCTGGCTTGATGCCAACTCCGAACTGTTCAATGCCTGACGCATTGAGCCTGTACAAACGCCAAGCAGTAACACCTTGAATTCTCGTTTCCGCCTGAGCCTGGCCTCGACCCGGCTCGAGTACTTTCAGGAGCAACGTCATGACCCTGCCCAACCCCGCCGAACTGATTCGTCAGATGGCCACTGATCTGAACGCGCACCTCAACAAGCGCGGCGTCAGCGATCCTCGCTTCATCGGCATTCGCACCGGCGGCGTCTGGGTCGCGCAGGAACTGCTCAGGACGCTCGGTCGCGATGACCCGCTGGGCACACTGGACGTCTCGTTCTACCGGGATGACTTCAGCCAGAACGGCCTGCACCCGCAAGTGCGCCCTTCTGACCTGCCATTCGAAATCGAAGGCCAGCACCTGGTGCTGATCGATGACGTATTGATGAGTGGCCGCACTATTCGCGCGGCCCTCAACGAGCTGTTCGACTATGGCCGCCCAGCCAGCGTGACTTTGGTGTGCCTGCTAGACCTGGACGCGGGCGAGTTGCCGATCAGCCCGGACGTGGTCGGCGCAACCCTGTCGCTGGCCGCCAACGAGCGCGTCAAGCTGAGCGGCCCAGCGCCGCTGGCCCTCGAAATCCAAGACCTGTCCACCGCCTCCGCCGCCCTTTAACCGCCCTTGAAAGAGTCCTTTGCGATGACGCCCCTCGACGCCAAGCGCCCGCTGCAGCTCAACCATCAAGGTCAGCTGCGCCATTTTCTGTCCCTCGACGGCTTGCCTCGCGAGCTGCTCACCGAAATTCTCGACACCGCTGACTCCTTTCTGGAAGTCGGTGCCCGGGCGGTGAAGAAAGTCCCGCTGCTGCGCGGCAAGACTGTGTGCAACGTGTTCTTCGAGAACTCCACGCGCACCCGCACGACCTTTGAGCTGGCGGCACAGCGGCTGTCGGCGGACGTGATCACGCTTAACGTGTCCACGTCCTCGACCAGCAAGGGCGAAACTCTGTTCGACACCCTGCGTAACCTGGAAGCGATGGCTGCCGACATGTTTGTCGTGCGGCACGGCGATTCGGGCGCGGCGCACTTCATCGCCGAGCATGTCTGCCCGGAAGTGGCGATCATCAATGGCGGCGACGGCCGTCACGCTCACCCGACACAGGGCATGCTCGACATGCTGACGATTCGTCGGCACAAAGGCGGCTTCGAAAACCTTTCAGTGGCCATCGTCGGCGACATCCTGCACTCGCGGGTGGCGCGCTCGAACATGATCGCCCTCAAAGCACTGGGCTGCCCGGACATCCGCGTGATCGGCCCGAAAACCTTGCTGCCGGTCGGCGTCGAGCAATACGGAGTGAAGGTCTACACCGACCTGAACGAAGGCCTGAAAGATGTCGACGTGGTGATCATGCTGCGCCTGCAACGCGAACGCATGCAGGGCGGCCTGTTGCCGAGCGAGGGTGAGTTCTATCGCCTGTTCGGCCTGACCACTGCGCGGCTGGCCGGTGCCAAGCCGGACTGCATCGTCATGCACCCCGGCCCGATCAACCGGGGCGTGGAAATCGAGTCAGCCGTGGCCGATGGCGCTCACTCGGTGATCCTCAATCAAGTGACATACGGCATCGCCGTGCGCATGGCCGTGCTGTCCATGGCCATGAGCGGACAAACCGCGCAACGACAATTCGAACAGGAGAACGCCCAGTGAAGCTCAGCATCCTCGGCGCTCGCGTCATCGACCCCAACAGCGGTCTGGACCAAATTACCGACCTGCACCTGGAAGCCTGCAAGATTCTCGCAATCGGCGAGGCGCCAGCCGGTTTCGAACCTGTGCAAACCATCGACGCCACCGGCCTGATCGCCGCTCCCGGCCTTGTTGACCTGAACGTCGCCCTGCGCGAGCCGGGTTACAGCCGCAAAGGCACGATTGCCAGCGAGACCCGCGCCGCCGCAGCCGGTGGCGTGACCAGTCTGTGCTGCCCGCCTCGCACCAAGCCGATTCTGGACACTTCGGCCGTCGCCGAGTTGATCCTTGATCGCGCTCGCGAAGCCGGGCACAGCAAGGTGTTCCCGATTGGCGCCCTCAGCAAGGGCCTGGAAGGCGAGCAACTGGCTGAACTGGTCGCGTTGCGCGATGTGGGCTGCGTCGCCTTCGGCAACGGTCTGGAGAGCTTTCGCAACACTCGCACGCTGTGCCGTGCGCTGGAATACGCGGCGACGTTCGACCTGACGGTAATTTTCAACTCTCAGGACCGTGATCTGGCTGACGGTGGCCTGGCTCACGAAGGCCCGACTGCGAGTTTCCTTGGCCTGGCAGGCATTCCTGAAACCGCTGAAACCGTGGCTCTCGCACGCGATCTGCTGCTGGTCGAGCAAAGCGGTGTACGCGCGCACTTCAGCCAGTTAACCAGCGCTCGCGGCGCAGCTCTGATCGCTCAGGCACAGGCACGCGGCCTGAAGGTTACGGCTGACGTGGCGTTGTATCAGTTGATCCTGACGGATGAAGCGTTGATCGATTTCTCCAGCCTGTATCACGTGCAACCACCACTGCGCACTCGCGCCGATCGCGACGGCCTGCGTGAAGCGGTCAAATCCGGGGTAATCAGCGCGATCTCCAGCCATCACCAGCCCCACGAGCGTGACGCCAAGCTGGCACCGTTTGGCGCGACCGAGCCAGGCATCAGCAGCGTCGAATTGCTGCTGCCATTGGCAATGACGCTGGTTGAGGATGGCCTGCTGGACCTGCCAACCCTGATCGCCCGCTTGAGCAGCGGCCCGGCAGCGGCATTGCGCCTGCCTGCTGGGCAACTGAGCGCCGGTTCGCCAGCCGACATCGTGCTGTTTGACCCTGCAGCCTCAACCGTCGCCGGAGAAACCTGGCTGTCCAAAGGTGAAAACTGCCCGTTCCTCGGTCACTGCCTGCCGAGCGCAGTGCGCTACACACTGGTGGATGGACGGATTACGCACACGGGTTGATGCTCATGGTAGGAGCGAACTTGTTCGCGAGGCGGTGTGTCAGGCGAATCGCTTCGCGAACAAGTTCGCTCCTACCGGAGACCGCAAACCTTTGTGGGAGCGGTGCTTGCCCGCGATTCAGATGTCTCGGTTTACCTGCATAACCGAGTAATCGTTCATCGCGGGCAAGCACCGCTCCCACAGGAACCACTGATGACGAACTGCACCCCAATCAGGTCGCGTTAACCGCGCTGGGCATTCTTGATCGAGATCTGATCATTCAGCGTCCACAGGTCATACAGCACGCCCACCAGAAACAGCCCGCCCGTGAACAGGTAGATGATCCCGGTGATCCACTTGCCCTGATACATGCGATGCACACCGAAAACGCCGAGGAATGCCAGCAGCAACCAGGCCACGTTGTAGTCGGTAGAGCCTGCTGTGAAGCGAAAATCAGCTTCGCGATCCATGCCGGGGATCAGGAACAAGTCGATCAGCCAGCCAATGCCCAGCAAGCCCAAGGTGCAGAACCAGATCGTGCCGGTGACTGGCTTGCCGTAATAGAAGCGATGAGCGCCGGTGAAACCGACAATCCACAGCAGGTAACCGAGCAATTTGCTATGGGTGTCCTGACGCTGTGAATCCAGTTGATAGGTGTTCATTAGGACCTCTTTTGCCGTAATAGAAAAAAATATCTGTAAAGCATGTGACTTTTTTGTATCTGTCCGACGTATGGCAGGAACCTCTGACGCTTATAACAAACCCTTGTAACACAAGGGATTCACCCATGTTTTGAGAGAGTTTGTCGCAGATTTTGAAACGATCGTACCGTAATCGTTCTGTCATCAAGGGTCTGAAAGCCGCAAAAAGCTGTTATAAAGTTGCGCGCTAACCCACAAGAGCCCTGCCGAATGCGTCCTTTTTTCAAGTCATGGCTAACCATCTGCCTACTTATGCCACTGGCCGCCCACGCCACCAATCGTGAGCAACAACTACCCGCGAGCTTCACCGGCTACACCGCGAAAACTCATTCTTCGCCAGCCATCGCGACTACTCAAACCACCGAGCCTGCGCCTGTCATCTCTCCACGTGGCCACAGCTCCCGGACCGTTATTTACCGCGCCCCGGCAAAGAATTCCAAGGCCGTTGCCAACGTGCAAACGTTGCCGACGCCAGGCGTCCCAAACATCAAGCAGAGCAACTCGGTCGTCAGCCGTGCTCTGAAAGCGGTCGGTACTCCTTATCGTTGGGGCGGCAACACCCCAGGTAAAGGGCTGGACTGCAGCGGTTTGGTGAAATATGCATTCAACGACGTGGCTGAAGTCGATTTGCCGCGCACTTCCAATGCCATGGCTGAAGGGCATGGCGTAAAGGTTGATCGCAAAGATTTGAAGCCCGGCGACCTGCTGTTCTTCAACATCAAAAGCCGCAAGGTCAACCACGTCGCCATTTATCTGGGCAATGACCGC
Source organism: Pseudomonas maioricensis (assembly GCF_022790535.1). GTDB lineage: Bacteria > Pseudomonadota > Gammaproteobacteria > Pseudomonadales > Pseudomonadaceae > Aquipseudomonas > Aquipseudomonas maioricensis. Next base: position 131,570 of record NZ_LOHG01000001.1, on the reverse strand, counting down.
TTCGTTCATGCCCCGCGTCGCGGCAAGAAAGTCAGCGTCGATACATTGAAGAAGCCGTACTGGAACAGCCATTACATGGTCGCCAAGCGCGTACTGCCAAAGCAGAGCGCGCCGCTGCGGGTCGTGCAGCGCTGATCTAGACAGTCTTTGTAGGAGCTGCCGAAGGCTGCGAAGCGGTGTGTCAGACACAATGCTTTCGCAGCCTTCGGCAGCTCCTACAAATATTCGTATGCTCAGAAATTATCCGGCACCTTGGCCTTTTCCTTCGCCGCGTCGCGGGTGATGACGCCTTTGGCGAGCAGGTCTTTCAGGCACATGTCCAGCGTCTGCATGCCCAACGACCCGCCGGTCTGAATCGCTGAATACATCTGCGCGACCTTGTCCTCGCGGATCAGGTTACGAATCGCTGGCGTGCCCATCATGATTTCGTGGGCCGCTACCCGACCGCCGCCGACCTTCTTGAGCAACGCCTGAGACACCACCGCATGCAGTGACTCGGACAGCATCGAGCGGATCATGGATTTTTCCTGAGCAGGAAACACATCCACGATCCGGTCGATGGTTTTCGCCGCCGATGTCGTGTGCAGCGTGCCGAACACCAGGTGCCCGGTCTCTGCAGCGGTCAGCGCCAGGCGAATGGTTTCCAGGTCACGCATCTCCCCGACCAGAATCACATCCGGGTCTTCGCGCAATGCCGAACGCAACGCTTCGGAAAAGCCCAGCGTGTCGCGGTGCACTTCACGCTGGTTGACCAGACACTTCTTGGACTCGTGGACGAATTCAATCGGGTCTTCAATGGTCAGGATGTGGTGATGACGATTGACGTTCAGATAATCAATCATCGCCGCCAGGGTCGTCGACTTGCCCGAACCGGTCGGCCCGGTGATCAACACAAGCCCGCGAGGCACGTCGGTAATCTTGCGAAACACTTCTCCCATGCCCAACTCTTCGAGCGTGAGAATCTTCGCGGGAATGGTCCGGAATACCGCTCCCGCGCCGCGATTCTGGTTGAACACGTTGACCCGGAAGCGCGCAACGCCCGGCACTTCGAACGAGAAATCCGTCTCCAGATACTCTTCAAAATCCTGCCGTTGCTTGTCGTTCATGATGTCGTAGATCAGCGCCTGCACGTCCTTGGCATTCAGTGCGGGCAGGTTGATCCGACGCACATCGCCATCCACACGAATCATCGGCGGCAGCCCAGCCGAGAGGTGCAAGTCCGATGCGCCTTGCTTGGCACTGAAAGCCAGCAGCTCGGTAATATCCATACAGCTCCTCAATCACATAGAATGCCGCAGACTTTAGCCCTGCTGGCGCAAATCAATGTCCATGATAGCAGCGAACATTTCAACGCTCGGCGAGCGAATTAGCGCAGCGGCTCAATCGGCGCAGCGTGACCCCGCGTCCATCGGCCTGCTGGCGGTGAGCAAAACCAAACCGGCCCAGGCCCTGCGCGAAGCCTACGCAGCGGGTTTACGGGATTTTGGCGAAAACTATTTGCAGGAAGCGCTGGGCAAACAGCTCGAATTGGCCGACCTGCCCTTGTGCTGGCACTTCATCGGCCCCATTCAGTCGAACAAGACTCGTGCTATCGCCGAGAACTTCGCCTGGGTACATTCAGTGGATCGCCTGAAAATCGCGCAACGCCTGTCCGAGCAACGCCCTGCTGAGCTGCCGCCGCTGAATATCTGCATTCAGGTCAACGTGAGTGGCGAAGCCAGCAAGTCCGGCTGTACGCCCGCCGACCTGCCTGCGCTGGCCGAAGCCATCAGTGCCTTGCCTCGCTTGAAGCTGCGTGGCTTGATGGCCATCCCGGAACCCACTGAAGACAGCGCGGAACAGAACGCTGCATTCGCCGCTGTCAGCTCGTTGCAGGCGCAACTGAACCTGCCGCTGGACACCCTTTCCATGGGCATGAGCCACGACCTGGAGGCCGCCATTGCACAAGGCGCCACTTGGGTGCGGATTGGCACTGCCCTTTTTGGCGCCCGTGATTACGGCCAGCCATGACCTCTGACGCAAGGAACCCGACATGAGCAAAACCCGCATCGCCTTTATCGGCGCCGGTAACATGGCCGCCAGCCTGATCGGCGGGCTTCGCGCCCAAGGCGTTGAAGCCGACTCTATCCGCGCCAGCGACCCGGGCGCCGAAACACGCGGCAAGATCAGCGCCGAGCATGGCATCCAGGTATTCGCTGATAACGCCGAAGCCGTGGAAGGCGTGGATGTGGTGCTGATCGCCGTCAAGCCGCAAGCCATGAAAGCCGTTTGCGAAGCCCTGCGCCCGAGCCTCAAACCTCATCAGCTAGTCGTCTCCATCGCGGCCGGTATCACCTGCGCGAGCATGAAAAACTGGCTCGGCGAACAGCCCATCGTACGCTGCATGCCCAACACCCCGGCGCTGCTGCGTCAGGGCGTCAGTGGACTGTACGCCACCGAGCAAGTCAACGAAGCGCAACGCGCCCAGGCCGAGCAACTGCTGTCGGCTGTCGGCCTCGCGCTGTGGCTTGAAGAAGAGCAGCAACTGGACGCAGTCACCGCCGTTTCCGGTAGCGGCCCGGCGTATTTCTTCCTGTTGATCGAAGCCATGACCGCCGCCGGCGTGAAACTTGGCCTGCCACAGGACGTGGCCGCGCAGCTGACAATGCAAACCGCGCTGGGCGCTGCGCTGATGGCCACCGGCAGCGATGTAGATGCTGCCGAGCTGCGCCGCCGCGTAACGTCGCCGGCGGGCACCACGGAAGCCGCAATCAAATCATTCCAGGCCGGAGGCTTCGAAGCGTTGGTAGACACCGCGCTGACCGCCGCCGCACACCGTTCGGCAGAAATGGCCGAACAGCTGGGCAAGTAATCTTTTTAGGCCATTGAGGAGCAGACCGATGATCGGACTGAACACCGCTGCAATCTACGTGCTGCAAACCATCGGCAGTATGTATCTGCTGATCATCCTGTTGCGCTTCGTGCTGCAACTGGTACGCGCTGACTTTTACAACCCGCTGAGCCAGTTCGCGGTCAAAGCCACCCAGCCACTGCTCAAGCCACTGCGCCGGATCATCCCGAGCCTGTTCGGCCTGGACATGTCCTCGCTGATCCTGGCGATCATTGTGCAGATGATCCTGATGGCACTGACCTTGCTGCTGGCCTACGGCACAACCGGCGATCCGCTGCACCTGCTGCTCTGGGCAATCATCGGCGTGACCGGTCTGTTCCTGAACATCTTCTTCTATGCCCTGATCATCAGCGTGATCCTGTCGTGGGTCGCCCCTGGCAGCCACAACCCTGGCGCACAGCTCGTCAACCAGATCACCGAACCGTTGCTGGCACCGCTGCGCCGTATCCTGCCAAACCTCGGCGGCCTGGATATCTCGCCGATCCTGGCGTTCATGGTTCTCAAACTGCTGGACATGCTGGTCATCAACAACCTCGCCGCCATGACCCAAATGCCGAGCGTACTGCGTTTGCTGATGTAATCAACTGGCCCTATGTGGGAGCCGGGCTTGCCCGCGATAAGATCGAGTCGGTGTCTGAGACCTGATTGACTTCATCGCGGACAAGCAATGATCACGGGGTGGTTGAGGCCTCAAGCTCAGGATGTACTGGTGGGACCGAATTTATTCGGGAATCGGTATTTCAAGCGACACATAAGCGGCAAATGTAATGGGCCCTTCGCGAATGAATTCGCTCCCACAGGATTTTCGCTTACAGGCCAATACCGAAAATGACACAAGCCTGGCACCAGCCCTCCCTTAAAACTCCTCACTCCTGACATTCGAAAACTGCGAATTACGATTCTGCAGCTTGCGCAGCGTCAGCTTGTAAACACTCGACTTGATCCGGTCCCCGACCAGCGTCTCCTCCAGCCGAATCCGGCTCGACGCATAAGCACACCCGGTATCGAGCATCTTGTACTTGAGCTGGTAATACCCCACGTCCATGCGCCCAAACGTAAAGCGACTGCGCGCCGGAATATACGCGTGCCGGAAATCACGCTTGCCCGTCGCATCGGTAATCTTCGCGTACACCGCCTGCTCGCCCGCAGTGTTATCCACCGTGATCTCCGACCAGCCACCGTCGCGCATCATCGGCATGCCCGCGATATAACCCGCAGCGATCGGCCACGGCGCCCCCATAGGATCAACCAAGGGCGGCACACAGTCCGGCTGCCCCGGCTCGACAATCTTCACCGGCGTATTAACAGGCACCGCAGCAGCAACCCTTGCCGCTTCAGCAACCGCCTCAGCCTTGGCCTGCGCCTCAGCAAGGATCGCCATATCGTCCACCACCGGCGGTGATGGCGGAATAGACGCCTTGCCTGCGTCCCGGTCATAACCCATCCATGCGCCCGCGCCACAAGCGACCACAAACACCGCCACCCAACGCAAACGACCGCCGCGCCGCGCTGGCTTTGCTTGTTTAGTTGATTTGCCTTGAGGGTTTACGGAGGGACGAGCCTGCGGCCTTGCGGCGGCTTGCGGCGCATTTCGCGGCCCGGCCTGACGCCGTTGAGTGGCCGCTTGACGGGCCACCTGCGCATCACGAACCAGGCTGGCGTCATACGCAGCGCGCTTGGCGGGGTCGGCCAACACATCATGAGCGGCGTTGACCACCGCCATAAGATCGGACGAATTGGCGGCATGATTACGATCCGGATGCAGCTGCTGCGCCAGCTTCCGGAAGGCGTGCTTGATCTCCTCTGGCGAGGCATCCCGAGCAACATTGAGCTCGTCGTAATAAGTACGTGTTCTGGGCATTGAGCTTGCTATCCATTGCGACGCGACATCTTAGCAAGCTTTCCCCCACCGCAACCGCCCCACACCCCAAGCTGAAGGCCAGCGCACAAACCAAAACAAAACCCGGCCCCACCTGACGAATCGCCCTTCAGCCCCACGCCAGAACGCCGATAAAGGCTCACTCCCTCAACGCTTTGACCCGATGCCTGCGCGCAGCCAACCGCTCAAGAAATTTTTAAACGAAATCAGTGAGCTAAGGTTTACAGCCAAAAAAAACTCTATATACTCAGCGCCCATCACGCCGGTATAGCTCAGTTGGTAGAGCAACTGACTTGTAATCAGTAGGTCCCGGGTTCGACTCCTGGTGCCGGCACCATACGCTACATCGAAAGAGGCTCACCGAAAGGTGGGCCTTTTTTGTGCGCGTGTGTTTTCTGTAGGAGCTGCCGAAGTCTGCGAAGGCGTTATCCAACACAACGAAAAAGCCAGCGCTGCCTCACCCTGTAGGAGCCGAGCTTGCTCGCGATAGCGATCTCAAGACCAATCGAGCAACAACAGGCATGAACGTCCGTTGCAGCATTCAATCAGATTCGCTTGAGAGCAACGACGCCTCACCCAAACAGCATGCGCTGCCAATGACTCTCACCGACAATGGCTATCGGCGCTCCCGCTTCGCGAAGCTCCACTGCCTTCATGATCTTGGTGCCGTAAGTGCTGTGACGCCATTGCTCGTTGCCGACGCTGCCAACGACCAAATAATGCACTTTCTTACTCACGCCTCCACCAATCAGCGCCCCGCGCGCCTCAATCAACGCCTGGCAATCCTTGCGAGGCCCATAAGCCATGATCCCTGTAAAAACGAACATCTTGCCATCCCAGATCAGATCAGGCGCAGGAGCGTTGAAAGGCAAATCGTTAGGCGCGACAAAACCCAGATCAGCACCCTTCGGTTTTTCAACCGGCAGGCCAGAGAAACTGTGCAAAAGACTAAGTAGCTCTTGGGATTCGTCAGCGTCCAAAACATTGTCTTGAAGCATTCTCGATAGCCGGGAGTACAGAAGATTTATCACCGGATCATCAAGATGGACCAAGTTGGTGTCCAGCCACTGCTTTAGAAACACGGCCTCGCCAGTGGTTACCGCACCGTCAGCCGTCAAACCGGCGGCCAAGCCGACCAGAGCATCGGCGGAGCGGCGATCAATGCGAGCACTATGGAAGAATTTACTTTTTCCGAACTCGTTGTGTAGATCCATTACTACCTTTCCTTTTGAGCGTTATACAACCTCATGCCCAATCGATAGTAGCCTGAAGACATCAGTGCTGAAAGGCAGGTGTACCCCACTACCTCGGCTGGTCACACAAACCGTATCACCGCTCTTCGCGGTCAAGCCTCGCCCCAACAGACACAATGCGCTCATTGCTACGTCATTGGCCTCGCGCTTTTGCACGGCGAACGTAGATTCTGAGCTACTCCGCGATGCGAGGAATAGGGGTCTGACCCCGGTTTTCCCGAGCTTGGACACAGTCGGATCGACGTGGCTGCTGCCTATATTGGAGGACGGACATGAGCAAGCCATTCAATATGGAGATGTTCTTGGCTGGCGTGCTAACCGGGTCGCACGCGACACGGCAACGCCATTTGCGGCAGGCGATGCTTATCCAAGCTGAAATTGCAGATCGCTGGCAGCGAGAGACGCCTTGGGCCTGGCAGAGGAAACATTTGGCGTGGTTTCTCGCACATCGCGCAGTGAGGCTACGAGATATTACTACGTGCTGACGGCCCGGCTGCTCGCTAGACGTCTAGCAACGTCGTGGGTTTCCAATCTCTGATCGCGTTTGATAATGATAATACCGACGGAAAGCATAGCTTTAGTGCCCAGCAGACTTCTGCCGAACACTAACTTAATCGCAACTATATACCCAGGTAGTTCGTATATAGATATGCAAAGCCATAACGAGTCTTGCTTCCAACCATATATGGAGTAATGATTTTGTTTGCAATAAGAGTTTGTTTAAACTCTTCCAAAGTACTATTTTTAATTGCCAGCTCGTCATTGTTGTTATTTTTTATATCCTCTAGCAGCCTATCGAAATCATCCCCATTGAGAACGTTCCGCTTATAGCGAGCATCGATTTTGTTGTTAGCAAAATCCGAACAAAATATTTTCACAAACTCATTACCTTTTTCATTCCACAAGTCCTCAAGATAATTAACTACAGCATCCTTTCGAACTTGACTGCTAGTGCAGTACGCTAGACCAAGAATAGAGTTTTTACGATAATTCTTCTCGCTATCCTGCTCTTCCTGCTCCCTTATAGCATTTGTGATCAAGTCTATGAATGGGCGAAGGTTAACTGTTTTATCGGCGCTTTGAATATTACGATAGAGGTCTTCATATGCAGTGCTGGACGTACCATTTCGCTTAGGTTTTGGCGCGCCAAAAAAAGCATTAATTACTGGCTGGATCAAATGCTTATCCAGCGGCAATTGGTTATGTTCGTGATCTCGGGTTTTTAATTTTTTACGTATCTGACTAATCAGATTAGGATTTGCAAGCGACAGATTCAAGAACTCAAAGAAATCATCTTTAGAGTAACTAAAAACAATTTTCAAGAAATATGAAAATATTTCGTTCTGTGACCATTCAAGATTAATAGTACGCGGACTGAACGAGTTTTTGTTCGTTAGGTTTCCGAGGCGATCATATAGATCACGACGGAGGAATAATTTAGGATGAATATAATCGTATGAAAATCGCATTACGATTTTAACGAGAGGAGCAATGACGTCGTTCCAGAGGAAGGGCTTCACGATATTATCTAACTGATCGAAAGTTACTATCAGTCGTTTATCCTGCCTCTTAAGATCGGTATTTATTTGAGTTAAATCTTCCTCAATCCTACTATAGGCATCAGCATTATTTAAAAGAGCCTTGATTTTCTCTTGAGCCGCAAAATTATCAAGATCAATTAATAAATCCTTATTGCTTCCACCGTAATCACCTTTGGAGCAAATTGAGTTCCAGATATAAAACATCCAGAATCTTTTGATCGAGAGTTCATCCTTAATAAGCTCGTCTAGACCGAGAAATTCAAAGTTATCATTATCAAAATTAGTGATATTTAGAACATGGTAATCCAGATGCTTTTTCTGCGCCTTGGAAATAAGCATTTGAAAGAAACTGTCGATTTGTAGAGCTTTGTAAAATGCTGTTTTACCGGTACCCTTGTCCCCTAGCAGAATACACTTCTCGGGAATAAGTAAATCTTCCATACAGGGCCGGAAATAAAAGAAATTCCGGATATACTCAGCAGAGTATTCAATATTTTCAGCGTATAGGTTAGGCAACCTTCCTTTGATATCATTCAGGACTTTGTCTTGAATAGGAGTTTCGCAATCTACCGTGCTGTCCCCATCAATGGCTTCTACGTCGTATAATGGCTCAACTACATCCGCAACCGAGACACCGAGCCCTTCAGGCTTCGCGTCCTGGCTGGCTTCTTCCGTAGGAGTAGTTACTTCATATATATATTTGAAAAATTTCTGGTACTGCGTTGAACCGTTTTCACCATTGATAAAATCGTTCAGATCATCCTGTTCTTCAAGCGAGGTGCCGATGAGTTCCAGAGTATTCTGCCGATCAAAATAAAACACCTCAGCATCGAAAGATGATAGCCCCTGAATCTGGTTGCAAAAATTACTATAACGCTTACTAAAATTAGCGCTGAGAATGGAAAGAACATAACATGCGGTGATGTTCATTTCGTTAAGTGCCTTGGTTACATACTCTAATCCTGGCTGGTTTTGAGCATCATCGCCCGCAAGCACAACGACAGAATTAGACAGCTGAGCTAAGGCACCAAAGGTGTTATTGAATCCAGTCCGAGAATCAATGAGTATGACATCAGGATTGTATTTAACATTGATGTCATCAACAAGATCGGCCAAGACCTTTACCAAACCTTCACCTTGCAGGTCGATTTTGGCTAAGCCCTCAAGATAGGAAATCAAATCCTCATTGCTTTCCATTATATTTCCGGCTGGCATTAGATTGATGCTACCAATGCCGGAGTAACTTTTTTCAATCTCGTAGACATAGTCTTCGATATTGCAACCGCCCAAGAAGCCTCTATCATTTAGATATTCTACTAGGCCGCTTTTGCAACTATCAACTTGCGAAGTATTGAAAAAATTAATAAGTCCAGGTGCTTCGAAGTCGCAATCAATAACAAAAACCTTCTTCCCTTTCCGGGATAGATAAGCTGCCGTTAGTGCAAGAGACGTAGTACGCCCCACGCCACCTTTATAGCTAAAAAAAGTCACTACATTGCTTTTCTCGCATCGCCTATGTTCGTCCATAGCCAATAATGCACCAAGCGAGCGGCGTAATCCTACGGAAGTTTTCGAGCCAGAAAACAGGTGACTATAATCTTCTTCCTGGGACTTTCTTTCACTTATAAAAATGCACTCAATGTTAGAATTTTTCAGTTCTTCTATAGCAACCGATTTAGTATAAAGCTCGCCGAGGCCTTTAGCTATATCACTAACGATGTATACTTCAATGTTTTGATTGACTCGCAACTCAATGTAAAAGTCAACAATGTTATTTTGAATGACATTCTCCCGAAGGTCATCCTCCAGCCTATTAATGAAACCAATCGACTTCAGCATAATGAGCCCTCACATCTTCCTTAAATATTGATTTGAATGAGCATAAAACTCTTTGATTTGGCTATACTCCAAATCAATATGCGAGTAACGAACCTCTGGATTCCATTCATTTAACAACTTATTGATCTCGCCCTTATTGCTGGTATGGTGTAGCCCACCCACCAATGAATCAAGAAGATTTTGCAGCGAACTGAAATTATGGGTTTTTATTCTCTTTTTATAATTTATACCCACAGCAGCACAGTTCTCCTCGTTCACTTCAAGGACTGGATCATATTGTTTAAGTTCAAAGATTTTGAATTTTAGTGCACACTCTATTATATATCCAGACAGATAATACATACTTAGAACGAGAAACTTAAACTCCTCGTTATTTAAATCGCCCTCGTCGAACGCTTCCAGTTTAGCCTGTAAAACACGACAAGCATGATTATGTCGCTTGGCAGATCTTAAATACTCTTTATATTTCACAGGCCATTCCCTTGAGCTCGAGTGATGGCACTATACCACCACCCTAGCCGGAAATGAAGTAGCGTTTGAACGACTACCGGGACTATGGATTATCATCACCCTTTCCAGTGGGTTTGTATTTCTTCTAAATACTTCAGAGGAAGAGTGCCGTTATATTACGCAAACGCGAGCCACCGCTATATACCGAGGACAACCGCTCCTCATTAATAATTTTCTGAAGTGTGTCGACGATCGAGCAAAGGGATAAAGGATACTTAAAGAGATAGTTTTTGTCGCATGCGCTGAGAAGGCAAGAAAAATCATATAGTTGGCATTTCAACTCTTGGTGCCGCCATATGCCCCGCGCCAACCAACAACCTCACCCGATCACCCGAACCGCATCACCATTCTTCGCGGGCAAGCCTCGCTCCAACAGCCCCATAGCGCTCACTGCTACGTCACCGGTCTTGCGCTTTTGCGCTACAAACGTCGATCCTGAGCTATTCCGCAGATTGGGAGCTAACGTCCCCCCGGTGAATTCATAACCTCGATACAGCGCTAAGAGTCGCATCAGCCATGGACACTTCAACCGCCCAAAGCATCAAGCTCGCCATTGTGTCGGCAACGGGGTTGTCGAAAGATGCGCTGCACATCTATGTGGGCACGGCGGTCTATTTAACGTTGCTCGTTATTGTCCGGCGATTCAGGCCATACGTTGGCTGGGTGGCGGTCTTAATCGTTGCGTGTGCGGGTGAGTGGGTAGACCGGCGAGACGATATTGCGAGCCTCGGCTACTGGCGCTGGCAGGCAAGCGGTCATGACATTCTCAACACGTTGTTTTGGCCGACGTTGTTAACGGCGCTTTGGCTTTTCAAGTGTCGCAGGAGAAAAAATATACGGCCTTAGGGTTTCCGCTGGGTCTAGCCATGACCCTGACGACGGCCCGCTAGCGGAGTTCAGCCACTTAACCTCTCGGCTGCTTTCCGATAAACCTGCTCTCGTTCCCTCTTGTCGACAGCTACCACGAACACCACAACCTCCTGGTAAATCACCTGATATACCAATCGATAACCACTACTTCGCAGTTTGATCTTGTAGCAGTCAGGTAGGGCATGCAGTCGATTTGCTTCAATGCGCGGGTTGACCAAAATCGTAGCGAGCTTCTTCTTGAGTTGCTCCCTTACGGTAGATCCCAATTTGTCCCATTCCTTTAAAGCACGAGCATCGAACTCGGCCTATAGGTCATCCACTGGAACCTTTACCCGCTGCGGAGCGGCAAGCCGTTCGCGTACCGTTGCGAGCAAGGCTTCATCGTCCTCAGCGGGTTTGAAGGGAAGTTGACCTCGCTCAGCCACGCGCTGCAGAGCTTGGCGCTCCAGCTCTGATGGAGCGACGCCGAGTTTTTCAAGCTCACGATAGGCACGCGCTTTCAGGTCATCGTCGACAGGGATATTGATGGACGCCATGGATATGACTCTCGCTGTAATGACCTGAGCATTACATTGAAGCAAAACCTTATTTGAGCAGGCTTGGAAATGATTCAGCCCCAACAATCAGAAACAACCTTCAGCCCCAAAACCCGAGCTCTGTAGGACCCTTCTGAAAATTCAGGATATGCTCTGCATCCGCTTGTAGATGCCTGATGCGGCGACTACCTTCCTGCCTGTCGTTGATTTCAACGATCGGGTTTAGTCGCCCGCCTAATGTCTGGTCGCAGTGCGGTCCACCTTCATTGCCCGTGTCCCACGACACGGGTGATGGCGCTTTATGGTGGCTGTGCAAGGGGCACCTTCGGGTGCGCCGGGCTGCCTGACTCCCGGTCGACTAACCCGCGCACAGCCGCCACCCTTTGTTTAGTCGCAAAGAGTGATGGCTCAACTATGTCGGGAGAGTCACCATGATCAGATCCACGCCACATCCCCCTGCTACGCCCATCAAGCAAAACCTTGTCAGCAATACCAACCTGGGCAACCTCAGCCTGTTCACCGTAAAACCAGATATCAAGATCGAAGACGCACTGGTTCTGGCATCGGAATACCTGCGCTGCGGCTACGGCGTATGAAACGGCAGATAACAGCACGCTGGAATTTCGCCCGCTGGCGAGGTCGGTTGTGCATCAGATTGAAGCGGCCAGAGCGCTGGTTGAGGCTTCGGTGGCGGGGTTGGAGGAGAAGCAACGACCGAAGTAACGTAGGTGATCTGTGCAGTTAGTCGGTTCGCGGGCAAGCCTCGCTCCAACAGGGGCGGGGCTTGAGCGTTTTCAGCTTCAACACAGCGTGTCAGATACATCGCTTCGCGAACAAGTTCGCTCCTACAGGGGCGGTGTTCGCTGTTGGGCTTCAGCGTTTACTTAGCTCATGCCCCACAAGCCACTCATCAATCATCCCCAGCAACACCGCCCCCGAGAAACTCGCGAAATGGCCAGAACGTGCGACTCAAGTGCGAGCAGTATCCGGCCCGGAAGGAAACCTGCAAAAACTAGGGCCAATGAAAACCTGATCCAGCCCATCAAGGCGCACCAAACATCATGGTCCAGTACACCCCCGCTTTGCTGTTCGGGTTAGTCCCGTAAGCAGCCCCCATCTGGGTGAACATCGGGTTCATGAGGTTGGCGCAATGGCCGGGGCTGGCTAGCCAGCCTTGCATGGCTTTTTCGGGCGAGCCTTGGCCGCTGGCGATGTTTTCGCCGACTTGTCGCCCGTCGTAACCCGCCGCTCGGGCGCGGTCTTTGGCAATGTCGCCGTTGGGGTCTTGATGGGAGAAATAGCCGCCGCTGGCCATCGACTGGCTGTGCCGCAGGGCGGCGTTTTCCAGGGTGGTATTCCATGTCAGGGGCCGCGCAGCTGCGTAGGGTTGGCTGCCACACATGCGCGGTTTGGCACGCGCCGCGTTGACCTGCGCCAACAGGGTTTTGCCCGCCGACTGTTGATCACCCAGATGACCGTCGAGCAACGGTTTGGCCAATACCAATCGCCAGTCCCGGCCTGACTGAGTGATACCAATGTCGGCGTATTGGTTATCCAGCAATGCGCCACAGTAACGGCTCTGCAGCATGGCGAAGGCACCCCTCGCATCCTGGGCACCCACCAGGCGAATGCTGCGCACCGCTACCGCTCGATAGCCGGAAGCCTTCAAGGTGTTGCGCATGTCGCCAGCAAACCCGATGGGCAACGTCAGGTCCTGCCTCAACTCCAGTGGCGATAACCCACGCACCGCACGCCCCTCGCAGCGGGAGGGCTGAGCGCGATAGTCGTTGATGGCCGATACCAATTGTTGCGCCTCGCTGGCATGAGCCTGGCTGGCGAGCAGTGGGAGCAAGGCGATGAAGCAGAGCGAGGTGAAGCGAGAAGTCAGGCGCATGGGACGGGGCTGCTCTGATGATCGAAATCGGGCGCTGATCTGACTGGGGAATCGGGAACTAGTTGCACGATGCAAAACGGTAAATGTTTGACTGTCGGCACAGCCCTGAGTCAGCGCGCTTTTCTATTTAGATGACTGCTCACGCGCTGCCGTCCCGTATCGTGAAACTAACCACATATAAAGCGCGCGATACCCGGTGAATAACAGACCTGATGCGCATCCAAAGCAAACAAAAACGAGCATTCTCGGACCGATCTGATCCACCAGATAACTCATGTACTGTCCGGTCGGAAGAGGCAGCAAACCGGGCGCCCCCAAGAACAGCCAGATTAAAAACCCACTCACTGTCCCGCCCACGATGTAACGCAAGCGATGAGTGAGAAGGCGATCGGTCAGCCACAGAACGGGCCAGCCGACGAGCATGGCAATACCGGCACCCACCAGAAAGCTGATGATGACAAGAGGCACTATTTCAGAGGGAGAGGCAAAGGCCCACATGGCGGCAACGGCCAACGATGCACCTCCACACAATGGAATGCCAAACACGTAAACCTTGCTCATTTGCGGCACCGGGCTGCGCGCGGCGTATCTCACTAGATATCTATCAAAGGCGGTATAGAGCAGACCAAATACCACGCCAATCGCTATGGCAGCTATCCATAATTGTGGTTTGAATCCGCTGTAAAGAACGTAGGTGAACAAGATCTGCAACACACTGCTAAACACATGGCGAGCTTTGAAACCGGGGAAACACCGATCACCTATCAGCAGGAACGGAATACCCAACAGCATGGAGCCGATGAACCCGAGTAGCAGGCCAACGTTGAAAAGATCCAGGCCACTGATAAAAGGCATGAAGAACCCGAAACCCAACGCGCCGCCAATAGGCACGCCCAGGATTCTGAATGCGCTGAGTATATTCATCAGGGACGACCGTCAGGGTTGTTGGCATTCTCGGTAATCAGGTATCGCTCCAGAGCAATGTTCTTCTGTATCAAAAGCTCGTTCAAAAACTCCGGATCTACCGCGTGCAGGAGGGTGACCACATCACGAATCTTCCAGTGATAGTCATCCGGGTGATCAATGATGCTTGCCAGATGGGTTCTCAACGCAGGCAGGTATTCGGTCATTCCGCGCTCGCTAACCAGCCAGAACATACCGGAGATTTGAAAGGGTTGGGTATTGGACAGCGCAATGACTTTTGAGATCAGGGGATAAATATCCTTCCTCGCCTGCTCACCCTTTCCCTCGTCTGACTGGATCGCCCAGTATCGGGTTAATGCAGCGAGGTTATGTTTTTGGGTGTTATCAAAACCATGAAGCTGGTGATCAATGTATCCACCCTTGAGGTCATCGATAAACACCGCAAGATGCTGCAGGGCATGTTGAAAGCCCCAATTGACGAGCAGTTTCGCGGCCTCGTATCGGACGCTTTCATCCTCGCTATTCAATAGCGCGTTGACCTTCTCAATGCGTTCTTTAGGTATGTCCTCGGGATCAAGATCCGTGGCATCCACGGCGTAATCAGCACTGGCTGGCACAGCATGCAAGGTTTCATATACCTCACTGTTCGTGTCTACGTGTCTGGCTGGGGGTGTTGCCTTGGATGGCGCGTTATCATTAACCGGTATCTGGTTTACGACAATGGTAGAAGCAGCCATATCGCCGATCCGCTTTTGCGAATCAAAGAATATGAAAATCCAGTCAAGGAACAGCAAAAGCAACTTCATCAGGTTGCGCACAAACGCTTGAAGGTAGCCGCACGGGACGAGGTTCTGTTCGTCCATCACGACAATTTTCATCACCTTTTTTCCGAGGCTTTGACCGTTCCATATGGCGTCGGCGAAAAGAAGATAGGCGTATGCCATCGGCATCAGGAGAGCGCCGAACGCAGGCGAGATAAAGAGAAGTGGTACTGCGCATACCGCAACGATCAAAACGGCCGCGATCAAGTCGATCGTCTGCGCGGCCAGACGACGCCAAGGGCTGGCCAATGCATACGTGGTTGCGCCATGGGTAAACTGGCGAGGTTCCAACATCGGTTTACCCCTTGCCTGCGGCGTAGAGATGGTAGCGATCTGTTTTTTGGCTAATCACCCGTGTGTGACAACCCGTTAATGTGTCAGCCTGAAAACTACCGTGGGTACTTCACGGTCAACTTGGCCGGACAAATTGGTCACTCGTTGGGACGGGGATCCGCTGCTCCGGCTGAGTGATGTCATACACATGCTGCTCGCAACCATCTACCCGAACGACAAACTCAACCAGATAAACCTTCTGCTTTTCAGGTGTAAAAACCGAACGAAGAGGGCCACACATTCTTCGGACATTGTTGTCACTGACATCGTATCCGCCGCTGATTTCCATAGCGCGATCAGGATCAGCCTGTAGCTCTAATTGGGGAAAGTGCTTCAGCGCCGCACTGTGCGTGACCTCGTTCATCTTTGCTATCCAGCCGAACACCTTGCCGCGACCGGTGTAAGCAGCGGTGCCAAGAGACTCCGGACGCTGATCGGGGTCGCCATCACGTCGCACAGAAAACTGCACCGGATAAATATACCCGGTGGGTTTCATGATGACTTTGGCGTGATCGGCATCAACAACGACGCTTTTCTGCTTCAGAAGAATGCCGTCTTTAAACAGGCTGGGCGCGGAGCTTCGGCCACTGGATTGGCAAGCGGCCAATGCCAACATCGTAAACAGCAGCGTGAGTATTTTCATGATATTGCCTCCTTGCACTTCTATTTTATCGACTCCACTTCAGAGCCCGGACATTAATCAGAGAACCCGCCGACCGCGCTAGATGCTCGTCCAATCGTCGGTCACGGTTCAGCCGCACACCGTCTCTGCACTCAGGCTCCAGAGAACTAATCGAATATCAGAAATGATGAGGGGAGCCGCGAGAAACAAGACGTACCCTGTCTTTGAGTGCCCGGATAGAAATGAGACTCGCGGTTATTAAAATAAGCCCCATCCGCCTTTATCTGATCGGGGCTGGTTTTTTGAGCAGCCCCGCCATCAGGTTCCGGCACTGTCAGCCCAGTAAAAAATCTTGAGTTTCCACCGCTTCAACAAGACCATTAGTGACGAGAACCCCAACACCCAGCTCTGGATCGAACGTAGCGTCAAATACAAAACCAATCTGGCGTGCGCCGTCTTCGAAGGCAAACATAACTTTTACGTTTATCAACGTAACCAAGTCCCGCAACCCGTCAATCGAGTCGATTATTGGAGCCTTTACATCGACTTCCTCGCTATCAAAACATTCACGATAGCTTTCGACGTTTGCAGTATAAAAATCGAAAACGGCTTGCTCTACCTGCTGACAAATAGCTTTTTTGCTTGATTCGAATTCCCGGTACGCAGCCCGTTGATCTTCCGAAATCGGATCATCATCAAACGTCTGGACGATGAGCTCGACCTCAAGCACCTCGCCAAACAGTGCTACCTCACACTGCCCTGTCCAGATTTCATCGAACTGCAGCTCACCAAAATCGGGATCCGAAATCTTGCTCATCTTTTTGTCGCCTCCAACAAATTCCGCTCTGCAATGCCACCCAGATGGCCATACTTTACGCCAAAGCCCATCGGCCCCACGCTCCCGGTATGAATAAAGGAGGGGACTAATTGCAGTGTCCGCATGTCCTCAACTTCATGCCAAGTATATTTCTGTTCCTTCATAAAGCGCACGACATCTGACGTTTTAACGTCAAGCTTCTCCGCCAACATCTTATTCGCCTGGCGGAAATTCAGATTTCGATTTGTTGAAATCAGGCCAGGGAGGCGTACTTCCTGTACGGCAATCGGTGAGAAGTCCGGGTAAGCATTCTTGTAGGCAATGCCATCAGGTAATATTTTCGCAAGCTCCGGATTGTCGAATATAAAGTTAGACTCGCCTCTGGCGCCGGTCCACAAGCCACCGTTGACAGGAGTTACCTTTATCCGGTCCTCATACCGACTGAGTTGAGGAACAAAAGGCCCCATCTCTTCATAGGGCAGCTTCGGAGCAACTACCTCTGCCGCATCGCCTACCGCTTGCACGGTAGCTTTCTCGCCGAAGCCACGAACAACCGATACGCCAGCAGTTACACCGCCAGCCACGCCTGCCGCAGAACCTATTCCATACGCGACCCGCTCAGCAGTGGACAACGGTTGACCCGTGATCGGGTGCAGACCGCTGAGGGCCATATATGCCTGACACCCCGTCGCGGAAGGACCGATCCCACCACAACCACTGTCGAAGAAATCAGCGGCTATTTTTTCCAGGCTGGCCTTGGACGATGCCTCGCTAGCCGCCTGCCGCTCCCGACCAATAACGGCCTGAGCCGCCGTTGCGGGAACGAGCTCCCACTCTGCGTTCTGGCCTGTAGTGATGACTTTATCCGTCACCACACACATGTTATTTCCGGAAATAGCGCACGGTATTATTTCACCCGGAACGGTGGTGAATACCCGGTCGCGCCCCATATCCTCGGCGAGATAAATAGTTTCCTCTTTGAGGACGCTCTTTGCTTTCTCTTCAAGCGCGATGATTTGCTTATTCTTGCTGTCACATGAGTCGCTTTTCGCGCCGCCCGCGCACTTCTCTGCGTACTCTTTTCTCAAGCTCCGGAGCGTCACATCCTCAATAGCACTGAGGTGATTGTTCTCTACGGCATTTTTAGCTGCCAATGCCCCGGCAATAGCGCTGACATCACTGTCGGACGTAAGCACGCCAGCCAAACCACCCGCCAGGGTAGACAACGCGGAAACGGTCTGGCGCTCGGATTCGGTCAGTTGATCGCTACGCTTGTCCGGGTAGAGTTGTCGAGCAACCAACTCCCCCAAACCTGCGCCGGTGCCACCGGCAAGCGCCGAATTACCCTGAGCCTGGGCAACCACGGCCCCCAACACCACGTGCGCGAACAGGTTGGCGTTGTCATCTCCAGCCGTCATTTCCTTGATGCTGTGAGCGAGGTAGGGGGCTGCACCGCCAGCCAGTGCGCCGGCGAAGTTGCCACTCAATACGCCTTGAACGACACCACTGGCTGCTTGTGCTGCCCGCTGGAAGCTACTGCCAGTCCCATAATTGCGCTGAACCTGATCACTGATTTCTATATCGGATGGATCGGTATTACCCGCAGCGGCGAGCTGTTGGCGTGCCTGCTTTGCTTCTTCGCTGTTAGGATCTTTGGCTGCCTTGGTTCGGGCGGCCGCTATCGTGCTTGAAAGGTCCTTGACCAGCGTAACGGAGCTGCGCACCAACTCCATACGCTCTTCGATTGCCTCGCGATCGGGCTTGTCGAGCGCACCATTGGCATGAGCAGTATCACGATTCAGACCAACCAGATCACCGCCACCCTGGGCGCTTCGGACTTCAATTTCACCAGCGCTGACCGCGCTGCGAGTGACGCTTTTATCGGCGTCGTCGAGCTTCAGTCCAAACACCATGCCCGGAGATAGACTATTACCTGCAGTCGATACGCTCGCGCTGACCGCATGGCTATCGATTTCGCTGATGTTTTTGATGTCACTGGTGATGAGGCGATCGGTACTGAGGCGGTTTCTGCTGGCCGCTGCGTCGCTGGCAATGACCGCGCCTTGCAGCACCGTATTCTTGCCCACCTGAATGTCATAGCCGCCTTGGCCTGCATAAAGTCCCGACTGCTCGGCGACCGCACGGTAATCGCTGTTAAGGCCACTCAGTGCGACGTTGGCGGATGCGGTGACCGGCGTACCTACGCAGAATGGTGGTACACAGATACTTGCACCCACACCACCGCTGCTTTGCTTGTTGCGCTGCGTTTCGGAGTCTTGCAGGGAGGCAATTTCCAGATTGCCGCCAATGTTGGCCTTGATCCTGTCGGCACGAACCTGAGCACCGATAAGGCGAGTGTCGTTGCCGCTTTCAAGCATCAGCGAACCGGTGTCCAGAGTGCTGTTGACCTGCGTTACAGAGCCACCAGTCCCCTTCCCTTTAGCGTTCTGGGCACCAAGGTCGAGGGTGAAACCGTTTTGCGCGCCAATATTGAAGCTCGCGCCAATGCTGGTTTTGTTGTTGCTGCTGTCGTTTGCCCAATCGGCACGGTTCTGCGCACTGAGCAACAGGATGTTGCCCTTGGCCTTGAGATCGGTGTTGGCCGCCTTGATAGTGCTGCCGACAACCGTGATGTTTCCTTCGGTGCCAGCAACCGAACCATTAGCCGCAACGGCCAGATTACCGCCGACGTTGACGGTGCTCTGCCTGGCGGTCTCGCTGCTGTATTCGCTGGTGCTTTTACTACGTGTGTTGGCTAGCTCGGTGCCAATCTTGATAACCGAACCGTTACTCAGGGTATCGTCCCTTACTTCCTGCGAATCCGACATGAGATCGGATGCCGTACTGCCCAATTGGTAAGCAGCCAACATACCTTGGGCAACCTTGACCGCCTTCAGACGTGGGTCGTCGCTTTCCTGTGCAGCCTTGACCGAGTCGCGCATGGTTCTGACTGCATCAACAGCCATGCCACCAATGACGCGACCCACCGCGAGGCTGCGAGACTTGTCTTCACTGCTCTGGCTGGCTGTTTGTGTTCCTGACGTAATGGTCACGTCAGAACCACTCAACGTCATATCCTTGATGCTGACCAGATCACTGGCGTTAACCCTGAGATCGCGCCCTGCAATCAACGCCACGTTGCCATTGCTGGAACCAATGGTGCTTCCACTGAGGGTGGTTTCTGCCGCCTTGCCATTGTGTTTCTGGCTGCTGATAGAAAGGTGTTGGTTGCCTGTGATGTCATCGATACCGAGCTTGTTGCCGGTGACGATCCCGGTTAGGTCGCGGTTCTTCTCCTTGTGCATGTCAGTGCGCGAGAAGGTGTTTTGCGCTGCATCCACTTTCAGGTCGCGAGCGGCTTCGACCAATAAGTCGTCGGTGCTGACCAGAGATGAACCCGTAATCGTCGCATCGCGTCCAGCAGATACGCTTACAGTTTCCCCCGCAACCATACTGCCCGCTGCGCTGGTCGTCGCCTCGTCAACCTTGGTCTGGACCTTGCTGGACTTCAAGCCGCCCCAGCTGCTTTTACTTTCTTTGCGCTCATGCCGCTCAGTGGCGGAATCAGTGACAGCTAGAATCTGTACATCCTGATCGGCGACCAGTTGTGTAGCGCCTTTTTCAGAGGTGACGGCACTGCCGGCCAAAAGCAGGTTTTGGCCCGCAACGACAGTGCTGTCGCCATTGGCACTGACCAGGCTGCCGACATTGGTAGTGCTACTGGTTTCATCCAGTCGGAATTTCTTCCCGGACGAGGTTTTCTTGGTCTTGCTGTAGAAGCTGTAGTCCTGATCTTCAGCCGCCTGCAAGGCAAGGTTATTGCCCGCCACGAGATAGGCTTCGTTGCCCGCGTTTACCTGACTGGCAGTCAACGTCATGTCCTGCCCGGCGGTCAGCGTCGCATCGCGACCCGCCGTAAGCACGCTCGACACCTGGCTGACATGGTCCTCCTGGGCGGTGACTTTTTTGCTCTTGCTGTAGGAGTGCTGCTCATCGGCCGCGGAGGCAACGTTGAGGTTTTCGGTAGCGCCCAATGCCAGGTCGCGCTGGGCGCTGATCTGGCTGGCAACGGCGCTGATGTTGCGGGCGGCAACGACCTGGAAGTCGCGACCGGCGTCTACAACGGAGCCGTATTGGGTGATGTTCTGATGGTTCGAACGCGTGCCGATTGCGCCGCTGCTGTCTTGCTGAGCCGCGACGATGTTGACGTCGCGTCCGGCCTGAACAGTGGTGTCGCCACCGCTCTTGATCACGCTGCCGATATTGTTGACGTCGCGCTTGGCTTGCATCGTCAGGGTGTCGGCGGCTTCGATGCGCGCGGCGTTGTTGACGAACTGTGTGCGCTCGGCGCGATAGCCGCTGTCGCTTTGGTGGGTGGTGACGCTGCGCTCGTTGAGCAGGTCGCCATTGACGGCAACGAGCTCGACATTACGCCCGGCAATCACACCGCCAGCAGTGTTGCTCAGGTTGTTGTTGGCACGCAGTTGCAGCTGGTTGCCCGCCTCGACCAGACCTGAGTTGGTCAGGTCACCGCCAGCGCGCACGCCGAGGTTATTGGTGGCGCGCAGGGTGCCGCTGTTATTGAGGTTCTGGCCGCTGATCAGGGAAACGTCATTGCCAGTAATCAGCGCGCCGTTGGGGGCCAGACGGTTATTGGCCTGGGCCATATAGAGCACCGGCACGAGTACTTTCTGGCCCGCGACTTCGTGCTGCTCCATCCACACGATGTCGTGGGTCAGCGCTGCGACTTGCTCGCCAGTCAGGCTCACACCCACCGACAGGTTGAGGGCGTCCTTGCTGGCGATGGCGTTATCCATCAGGTACTTGAACAGACCGGCATCGCTGGTTTGACCGTCAATGAAACGCTGGCCGGTGCGAGCGATAACCGCTTGCCGGATCAGCGTCTGTTCGTAGTAACCGTCGCCGAGACGTCGCTGGGCTTCGTCGGGGTTGTAGCCCAGTTTGGCGAGCATGTAATCCGAGCTCATGAACAGGCCCAGATTAGTGAACGCCGGGTCGCTTTCGATCAGGTACTTTTGCGGGTTAGACGCGAACTGGCTGGTGGGCAACTTGAAGCCCGGCAGGTCGATCGGGTTGACCGGTTGCTGGGTCTGATCCGGTGGCAGCTGCGGATTGAGCGCGACGACGGTGGAGTAACCCGGCTCGTTGGTATCCGTTTTTGCACCGCTGCCAACGTAGGTGTAGCCGCCGCGCACGACGCTGTTGTCGATGCCGTTTGTGGCCTGCACGTTAGCGGTGCCACCCGCCTGAATCACTGCGGAATAGCTTTGATCAGGTGCCGACAGCTGAGTAGTTTTTGCCTTGCTCGGTACTTCGTTTTGCGTGGTGCCGATGAACCGTGCCAAACCGGCTTCCAGGCCACCCAGCGCGTTTTTGTCATAAGAAGGACTTTGCTGCGAATACTTGCGCGTGAAGTCCGCAGCCATTTGGTTCCAACCGCCCGGATTGCGTGTACGCACGGTCGCAAATACACGGTCGGTCTGGGTGTCGTGGGTTTCAATCGCAGTGTTGGTGACTTGATCGAAAATAGCGGTAAGGTCGCCGCCCGCAGCAATGCTACTGCTGCTGTTATTCAGGCTGCCGCCGGTGAGCAGCATGCTGCCGCCCGAGGTGATACTCGAAGCAGCGCTGGCTTCGGTGACCGCCAGATGATCGCGCTGGCTGATCAGAAATACGCGGTTTTCTTTGCCGCCTCGGCAGTCGCCCCCGGTAACACCCTCAATGCACGCGGTAGGCGTGATAGAAGCGCTGTAGATCCCGGACTCAACAGTCAGGATGGTCCGGATATTCTCGATGGTGCTCGCCGCGAGGCTCACGGTGCCGTCAGCTTGCATATTCGACGAGCTATTGCTGATCAGACTCGCCAGCCCACCCAGACCGTCACGGTCGACGCTCAGGTTGCCCATGGCGTAGATATCCGCATAGCGGTTGTTCAACTGATCAACGCGCAAGCTGATATTGCCGCCGCTGAAAATCAGCGCATGGTCATTGAGCAGGCTACCAGTGCCGACCGCCAGCACCTGACCGGCTGCCAGCGTGCCCAGGTTGCTGACTCGCGGCGCATTGATGCCAAGGCTGGTCGCGGAGGTAATACGACCGCTGTTGGTGAGCTGATCGTTGAGGGTCAGGTCGACACCACCATCACTGGCGATGACGCCGTTGGTGTTCCAACTGAGGCCTTTACCGACAAAGCTGTTAGTGCCAAGCAGTTGGCCCGTGGCCGTCTGCTCGAAATTGTCGACGTCGAGGTTAAGGTTGCCAGCCTGAATTACGCTGCTGTTGGTCCAGGCGGCATTTTTGAAGGTCAGATCGCCTTGCGTAACGAGACTGCCGCCCGCGTTGTTGAGGTTCAGACCGTCAAGATCGAGCGCGCCGCTGCCGACATGCAACACGCTGCCGCCCAGGTTCTGGAAGCTGCTCGCAGCAAGGCTCAGGTCAGTGTTAGCCGTTTCCAGTTTGCCGTTGCTGTTGTTGAGCGAGCTACCGATGGCAAAGCTGGTTTTGCCTGTGCGACCCAGCGAGCGGATCTGCCCTTGGGTGTTGTCCAGGCTGTTCGCGATGACGGTGAGCGTGGTAGCCCCTTCGATCACGCCCAGACGGTTGTTGATCGCGCCTGCGTTGACCGTCAACGCACCACCGCTGCTGACGTAGCCATTGCTGGTGTTGAGCAGACTGTCGGCGGTCAGCTCCATGCGACCATCGCTGAGGATCTGGCCAACGTTCTGATTATCCAGCGTCGCGGCAGTCGCCTTCAGCGTCTGGCCGGCGGCGACAGTGCCGCCATTATTGACCAGCCCCTGCGTCGCTGTAGCCGTGAGATTACGGCTGGCGATGACATTGCCGGTGTTGTTGATCGCCTTCGCTTTGAGGGTGACGTCACCGTTGGCGTTGCGGGAGTTATCGGGATTGATGCCGGCCTGAATCGTGCCGCTGTTGTTCAGTTGCCCATCGCTGGTCAGGGTGATGCTGTCGCGCGCGGCCAGCACTTTCTGGTTTTTGAGCGTGCCACGGGTTTTGATGTCTGCGCTGGTTCCGGCGTAGATAGCGTCCTGTGCATCAAGGCTCTCGGCGTTGACCTTGACCGCGCCACTCGTCGCAACCTTGGCCATGGTCAGATGGCCATTGGCGTCGATCTGCATGTCTCCGCCACTGGCAGCCATATCGCCAGCGAGTTTGACGCCCACACCCTGTTCCGTGCCCACCAGCTTGATTGTGTTGGCGTACATGCCGCCCAGCGCTGAGGAGTCGATGGCCAAAGCAGGCTTGTCGGCATCGTTGCCCGCACGTGCAGTGGTGGCCAGCGTGTCGGCATTAACGTTGTTGGCGCCTGCTACGACGTTCAGTTGTTTGGCGTAGATCTTGGCGTTGATTTTCGCCGAGCGAGTGATGAGGTCGAACTGGTCAACGTTGCTGGCGTTGAGCCCGTCGCCTTCAATGTTGATGCTGCCGCCGTCGACGGCGAAGTGATCGAGCTTGCCGGTGCTGTCCAGGACTGGCTTACCGGTGCTGAGGGTCACACGCGGCGTATTGATAAAGCCGCAGCCATTACAGGTTACGCCGTAAGGGTTGGCGACGATGACACGCGCTGCTTGACCGGCAACCTCTGTGTAACCATTGAGCTGGCTGGCGCTACCGCCGTTGACTTCGTTGAGGATGATCCCCGCCGCTCGGCCACCCAACTGGCTATTGCCGTTGATATAGCCACCCAACTGAGTGCTCTGCACGGCATTGGTGGCGTTATTGAGGATCACGCCTTCCTTGCCGACGTTGTAATCCTTGAACTGGTTATGCGACAGACCCGAAGCGTTAGGCGCTGCGATATTGACGACGGGAACGCCATTGCCTGCCTGGCCCACCGTGGTGTTGGTGCCACCACTGACCACGATGCCAGCAGCCTGCGCCCAGATCGGTTGCCAGAACACGACGTTGATCATCAGCACTGCCAGCGCACGTCTGGACACGCCAAGGAAGCGCTTGCGCGGCTTCAACTCAGCGGAAGGTTGGCGGGCCAGAAGTGCAAACTGATGAACATCCATTTTCGAAGTCTCGCGGCAACAAACTTGATTAATTAGAGAAACAGGTCGACCTGGAAATAGATCGGTGCCTCACGCTCGGTGAGCACACTTGGGCGCTCCAGCGAATGGGCGAACGTCACACTGGCGCTGACGTGTTCACCCCGGGCAAACAGCTGTAATGAGTTGCTTGATACCCGGCCGTTGAACCCGCCGCTGTATCGATCGTTGCTGATCACACCCTGGTCATAACCGACGCTGGTGCCGTACTGACTAACGACCGGGCGCAACCAGTCGAGCGTCACCGGCCGCGTCCAGCGCAGTTCGTTACGCCAGTAGCCACCGCTGGAACCGGTCAAGAACTGATCCTTGTAGCCGCGCACCGAGGAGCTCCCGCCCACGCTGATGCGCTGCGAGCTGAACAACACGTCTTCACTGCGCTGCCCCGTGGCCAGGCTGCTGAAACTGAACGACTCACCGAGCCAGTTGAACGGCAGCAAATAGCTCGCGGTGGCGGTGTATTTGCGATAGCGCGGAGTGGGAGTCAGGTTGCCGAATTGGTCACGCTGCTGAGCTTCGCGTTGCGCATCCAGTGCGCCGATGCCCTGTTGCATGCCCAGATCAAGGTTAATGAAGGAGTTGCCTATACGCCGACCGTGGTTGATACCGAATTGGGCTTCAGTAATCCGGTTGCTGCTGCCTTCAAGCTTGCTGTCTTCGATGTAGTTGTTGGTTCGCAGATGAGCCAGCCCGGCGTTGACCGAAGTTTTGCTGACCGCGTCACGGTGGATCAGGCGCTCGGCCAGAAACTGATGATTCTGGCTTTCACCGTTTTGCTTGAAGCTGAAATCATCCGCTTTCACCTGCGAGCGGTATTCGCTCTGGCTGTAGCTGTAACTGAAGTTCCACCAGCCCCACGGCACGTTGTAATAAGCCATGGCGTTTTTCGAGGTGGCCTTGTGGTCGCTGAGCAAGTCGTGCCCGCCGCGCAAAACCAGCTGATCCGCGATACCCAACGGGCTGTCCCATTCCAGCCCGGCATTGACCTGCTGTTCACCGGTGCTCTTCTGCCCGTTGTTGTTACGCGACAAGTTCGCCCGCCAGGGCTTTTGTGGAATGTTGCGCACCACTACCTGACTGCCACCTACTTGCTCACCGGGCGTCAGTTCCATCTGCGCCTGCCTGGATGGCAAGCGGTTGAGCTGGTCCACCAACTGCTCGATTTCCCGCAGGTTCAAAACCTCACCGGTAGCGCCCGGAAAGGTCATCGCCAGTTCGCGATCAGACACGTTACTGCCCGGCGCACCTTTCAGGCTTTCGAGTTTGCCTTCCACCACCAGCACAATCAGATGCCCTTTGGACAGATCCTGTTGCGGCAGGTACGCACGGCTGGTGACCAGCCCCTGATCCAGGTAGTAAGCGGTAATGGCCTTGAGGAGTTCATTCAAATCCGCAACGGCCAGACAACGGTCGATGTACGGTTTGAGCAACCGATCACGATCAACGCCGCCCAGACGTTCGGCACCTTGCAGTTCGATGGTTTTGATCGGGAAGCAGCGCGCATCGTCAGGCGAGGCGGGTTTAGCCGGCTCTGCACTGGAGCCTGGCAGCTCTTTGAGTTCCTCAAGACGACGGCGCTGCTCTTCGATCAGGCGATTCTGTCGATCACGAATCAGGTCCTGATCACCTGGGGTGGGCAGAGTCGCACCAAACACAGGCGAGCAAAAAGCAAACATGAGGGCGCACGAAGGCAACCACGTCCGTGGGGCAGCAAACATAAACATTCCATCGATATGCCGGGGGCGTTTGAAGTGCGCCGACTAGAAGAAGAGCAGCAACCGCGAAGTGGAAGCTTTGATACCGGCTAGATGCCAGCAAATAGCAGCAAAGTGCCATCAAGAGATGACAAAGTTAAACAAAGTGTATCAACGCTGAAACAGACAGCTCATTCGAAGAAAGTTCCTACAAGGAAAAAATTTTGTGATGAGGTTCACTAAAAAAATGAAGTGAGCTGGCGGTAGCGAATGCAACAAATGCGATTGCACGCATTTTTGAACCGGGAATCGAGCGCACAAAAAAACGCCGTAAACATTACTGTTTACGGCGCTCGAATGATTCAGGATTCGTAGAGAGATAGCCCTGTAGCGTCTTCATTGCCTCCGAAGTTTCGGGGGCTCCATCAGTCAGGGGTCCGAAAAAAGCGTCACAGGATGCCCCCATACAAAACGCTGATCCGCACCTTCAGAACGCCCGGGTCAGGCCGATAGCAGGCCACCAGACAGCAAGTTGAGGGCCATCGGCGCGACATTTGATAAGCGCGTGACGCTATCTATACTCCCCACATCATTTGAGTGTGCATGCAGCCATCACGGAAGCTCTCAATACAGTGGCGATTCAACGCCAGACAGGAGCGCTTGCCGAAAAAAGCTTTTAACCTGTTGATTTAACAGTTTTTAACTCTTAACCCGAATTTCCTGTAGGTCAAACCCATTTGCTAGAAATGGATTTCACCGGTGCCTGAAGTTACTTCATACGGATGCTGAAGATGGCCAAACACATCACTCAAACCGAACAGACTTTCCCTGCCGAACAACGCCTGATTTCAGCGACTGATACCAAGGGCAAAATCACTTATTGCAACGATGAGTTCGCGAAAATTGCGGGCTACTCTCAAGCCGAGCTTATCGGCAGCCCACACAATCTGGTGCGCCATCCTGATATGCCTGCTGCGGTGTTCGGGCTGATGTGGAGCTACCTGAAAGCGGGTAAAAGCTGGATGGGCATCGTCAAGAACCGCTGCAAGAATGGCGACTATTACTGGGTGAGCGCTTACGTCACGCCCATCCTCGAAGACGGTCGGCTGATCGGTTACGAGTCGGTGCGGGTCAAGCCAACGCGGGAACAGGTCAGCCGGGCCGAATCGCTCTATGCCAGGCTGCGAGGCGGCAAAAAGGCTGTTGCCAGCTCACGTCACCTGACCGCGTTCCTGAGTGTCATGGCGGTGCCAGCCATTGCTGCCGTTCTGGGCGTAGGCGTCAACGTTTTCTTCCCCGGTATCGTCGCCCACGTGGCCACCGCCGTGTTGTTTCTGGCGCTGGGCGGCTGGGCGCACATGCGTTTCGAGCAGCAACTGTCGGGCATCATTCGCAGCGCACCAGGCGCGTTCACAGACCCGGTGAGCGCCCTGACTTACAGCGACGCCTACGGGACCAGCGCACGCCTTGAAATGGTATTGGTCAGTGAAGATGCTCGCTTGCGCACCGCGCTGACACGCTTGAGCGACCTTGCGGCACAAGTATCGGAAGCAGCCGGACATTCCTCGCACCTGTCCACGCAAAGTGAGCATGCCTTGCTGGAGCAGCGCGCGGAAACCGACCTGACCGCCGCAGCCATGACCGAAATGGCCGCGTCTATCAATGAAGTGGCCAAGCATGTGCAATACACCGCCGCAGAGGCAACCACCGCAAACGAGCTGGCAGAACAAGGCAACAGGGTTGCAGGCACCTCCCGCGAAGCCATTCAGCGCCTGGCAGGCACGGTGACCAGCATCAGTAACGCGGTCGACAATCTGGCCAACGAAACCCAGCAGATCATGTCAGCAGCCAGCGTCATTCAGGCCATTGCCGATCAAACCAATCTGCTCGCACTGAATGCGGCAATCGAAGCGGCTCGGGCTGGGGAACAAGGACGTGGGTTTGCCGTGGTAGCTGACGAGGTTCGCGCACTGGCAGGCAAGACTCGCGAGTCGACCCAACAGATTCAAGCGGTCATCGAGTCTTTGAAGAAAGGTGCAGACGAAGCGGTGAGTATTGCGCAGGTCGGTATTAGCGAAGCAGACAACGGTGTCGCGCAGGTTATCGAAGCACAAAACGCTTTGCAGGGCATCCGCGAGGCCATTGCACGCATCAGCAGCATGGGCCACCAGATGGCGACCGCCTCTGAGGAGCAAGCTCATGTGGCGGAAGATATTTCCCGGCAGATCAATAACGTCGCAGCGACGTTCGAGACCTCAGCCAGCAACGCCAATGCCGCAGTGGCGCGGGGTACGGAACTGGAAAACACCTCCCGTGGATTGCGGGCACTGGTAGAGCGGTTCAATCGCTAACAACATCGCCCCCATCAAACAAAATGCCAACCATTGAATGGGAATGGCATTTCTGTAGGAGTTGCCGCAGGCTGCGAAGCATTCATCCTGACACGCTGCTTTCGCAGCCTTCGGCAGCTCCTACAGATACTGTGCTTGCTTCGTGATGGCCTTACGGCAAAAGAATCACTTTTTCCCCCGCGCCCTGATTCACCTCATCGTATCGCGCCACGCCTTCGCTCAGCGGCGACTCGACCAGCCCGGTAGGCAGTTCCAGCGTGCCTTCGTCAAAGAAGCGGCCGAACTGATCAAGCATCTTCGCGCAGGCTTTGCAGTCGTAAAGCAATGAGTTGATCCCCACCACCGAGCCGCCTTTGCGGTACAGCGCTAATGACGGCAGTTGCACATGGCCGTCCGCCGGAGCAGCAATGATCGCGATTCGACCAAAGGTGGCCAAGGCAGGCACTGCTGCCGGAAGCCAGAAGCCGGTGGTGTCGAAGATCACATCGGCACCGCTCTGGAAGACGCCATTGACCTGCGCAGCCAATTCCTCTGGCTTACCCAACAGAATGCCTTCGAAGCCTTGCTCTTGCAGCACAGCAATATGTTCCGGACGACGCACTGCGCCGAGCACTCTGGCACCCAGAATTCTGCCCAATGCCAACGCCGCACTACCCACTGCGCCGTTGGCACCGATGACCAGCAGACGTGTCTCCGCAGTGACCAGGCTGCGCTGCAAAGCATCCCACGCGGTGGTGTAAGGCACGCCCAGACTCGCCGCCTGACTGAAGTTCAACGCCTTGGGCTTGAGCGCGACACCCTGGGCAGGAAGCGTCAGAAATTGCGCATGAGAACCGTCGCGAAAGAAACCTGGCTCTTTACCTGTGCCCCAGACCTCCTGTCCCACAAGCTCCTTGGGGCCTTCAATGACTACGCCCGCAAAATCCCGACCCGGCACGCGCGGCAAGGTGGTGTAAGGAAAACGACCGAGCACGTTTTTTACGTCACTGGGATTCAGTCCTGCCGCCTTGACCTCGATCAGGACTTCATCCTGAGCAGGCACAGGCATTGGCAGGTCGACGTATTGCAGCGCTTCAAGGTCGCCGGTTCTGGAAAATTGCAGGGCTTTCATGGAAGCCTCCCTTTAAGTGAGAAATGAATGATCAGGAGAGCCAGGTGGCAACAAGTTGCTTGCCCATTGGCCAAAGCTTTTCACCCAGCAGCATGCCGGTCAGACCCACCAGTGCGATGGCAGGCGGTGCGGGTGAACGGAAATCGAGAGCGCCGTAGAGCAGGCCGACGCCGATGCCAATGACGATGGAAATGAGGTAACTCATGATGAACCCCGTGCAGAATTTGCTAATGCACGCAGTTTAGGGGCGGGTAAGAAAAGCTATCGGCCAAGGACTTCTGATTATCGGCCAGGGTGAATACACGAAGGGGACTTGGCACCACGCTGTCCCACAGTAAACGGGACTTGCAGGAGCGCGCTTGCCCGCGATTCGGTCTGGCCGTCGATGAATATATTCCCTGTGCTGACGCGATCGCGGGCAAGCGCGCTCCTACAGAACAGAATACTGCGAAGGCGCGACGCCCAGCTCGCGCTTGAACATGTCGCTGAAACTGCTCGGGGAATAGCCCAGCGAGCGGGCGATCGTGCCGACAGGAACGCCCTGAATGATTTCGGCCACAGCAGTCGCCAGTTGCACCTGCCTGCGCCACTCTGCGAAGCCCATCCCTAGCGCGCCTTGAAACAGGCGCGCCAGCGTTCGCACGCTTGCACCCGCATTTTCAGCATGTTGCTCAAACGCAATGTCCAGAGAAGGCTCGCTCATGACCGCCTGACAAAGACTCAGCAGACGCCGGTCCGAGTTGTCCGGCATGGGGATTTTGAGAATCGAGCGCTTGGCACGCTGCAACTCCAGAAGCGCCAGAGTCACCAATGCATCGTAGTACTCAGTCTCCTGATCATCAACCTGAGTGACGAGCCCAAGAATCAACTCACGCAGCAATCGCCCGACTTCAAAAACCTGAACGGTTTTTTCCAGCGTGTCGGCAATGGCCGGGCGCAGGTAGATGTTGCGCATTTCCAAGTCAGTGACGACGCGAATCCCGTGCACTACGCCTGGCGGCAGCCACACGGCACGCTGCGGCGGTACAACCAGAGCCTCCATCGGCGTTTCAACCCACATCACCCCAGAGGTGGCGTACAGCACCTGCCCCCACACATGCTCATGAGGCTCGATATAACGTCCACGCGGGTAGGTACGCGCCAAGGGCTGAACAGGCACGGCGGTATCAGAAAGGTCGGGGGGTGCAGCAAGGGCCATGGGAAGTGACCGAGTCAGGCTAAGTTGAAGCACATAGTAGCCGGACCTGAGACGGGAAAATTGTATCCAGGCGCTGTAGGGTCGGCTTTAGCCTGGAGAAGATTTGTATATTCGCTGCACATACAGCTTCAGCAATAACGTCCTCCCGGCTAAAGCCAGTCCCACGGTGATGCGAGGTGTTGCTCGAGGACGTGCAGCGTCAGCAACGCGACACGCCCCCTACGCGATCATCAGAAAACGTTGATCGGGTAGTCAACGAAGATACGGGTTTCGTTGCCGCTAACGTTGTATTCGCTGGCGTTGTTGGACACACGCAGGAAGGAGTTGCGCAGACGCAGGGACAAGTCCTTGGCCGGGCCGCTTTGTACGACGTAAGTCAGCTGGCTGAAGATTTCACGCTCGGTGCCATTGCCACGAGTAGTGCCGTCATCAATGTTGCTACCGCGCACATAGGCCGTCTTGTAGCTCAGACCTGGAGTGACCAGACCGGACAGGTCAACGCCGTAGGCTGCTTGCCAAGAACGCTCGTCCTTGCCGTTGAAGTCGGACCAGTAGGAGTTCGCCAGGTAGATCGTGTTACCACCATCACCGAAACCGCCTGCGCTCTGGTAGCCGCTGTAGTTATAGCCGGTTTCGCCGGTGCTGCGCTGGTGCGCCAGGGTGAAGGAGTGAATACCCACAGCCCAGGTAGCCGCCAGGCTCCAGATCTTGTTGTCGCGGGCGCCAGCTTCAGTAGCGGCCGAGAAGTTTTTGTCCATCTTGGTCTTGTAGCCGTTGAAGTCGAACGTCAACGACTGATCAGGAGCCAGAGCAAAAACGTAGTTCAGGTTCACGTACTGCTTCTTGAACACGTCTTCGTTGTCGGAAGCGTAGAACGCACCAGTGAACTCATCGGTGAACTTGTAGCTGGCACCGTAAACGTTGATGCTTTTCAGGCGACCGCTGTCACGCGCTTCAGCAGACTTGCGGGCTTCCTGAGTGAAGCGACCCACGTTGATTTCCAGGCCATCGATCTCTTTGGAAGTGACCAAAGTACCGGTGAAGCTTTCTGGCAACAGACGACCGTTGTCATAGCTCAAGACTGGCAGAGCAGGCATTTGGTCGCCGTACTTGATGACAGTATTGGAGATACGTGCTTTGACGGCAGCGCCGGCACGAGCGAGATCATCAGCAGCTTCACCGCTGTCGCCCTTCTTGAAGAAGTCGATACCGCCAGCGCCGCTACGGCCTTTACCGCCGTCCAGACGAACAGCGTACAGACCGAAAGCGTCGACGCCCACGCCGATGGTGCCTTGGGTGAAACCGGATGCGAAGTTGGCGGTGAACGCCTGGCCCCACTCAGCGCGATCCGAGTTCGGCGCGACGTTTTTGTAATCACGATTGATATAAGCGTTGCGCAGTGCGAGATTCAGGTGGCTGTCTTCTACAAAGCCTTTGGAATCTGCCTGGCTGTCTGCCATGACCTGGCCAGCACTGATAAGGCCCAGTGCGAGCAAACTGATGCGTTTGTTAAGCATTTCTAGTCGTCCTTTTTCCGCGAATTGATCACGCGCTGTGGTGATAACCCTGGGGTTATCTGCGACTCCCGAATGTCATATTCGGGGAGTCCGCACGAAGTCATCGCAGTGGACTACTGATGCACGTACATGGCGCAGTGCCACAGGCGGAGGAGACGAATCCTAGCCGCCGGTCATAAAACTGTCAATTTACGAAACTTTCTATGCTTAGAACTGTCTGGCTCAGCACTTTGGGAAGCGCCGTACTCAGTCCTTGAGCACGCTTAAAAGTGCCTCAAGTTCGGCCTCATCAAAAAGGCCTGCCGGGTAACGCTGCAGCAACATCTGCCTTACATCCGGGCGCTGAGGTTTACGCATACTGGTCGTCCTTAACCAGTCAGCCATCATCTGGCGCGCTTCGCTACTAGCAGACAAACCACGAGCGCGGTGCTCTATACCTGCGTTCATAGGACAACCTCTTAAGTCGTGAGGGGCTCAATGTACTGACGCTTTGTGACAGAAAGGCTAAGAAGTGGACGTTTCAATACTGGCCGTCGACCTATCCGGAAGGTCGCACGTCAGAAGCGTCACCCACAAAAAAGCCCATCACCTGGATGGGCTTGATCACAGCAAGAACGGAGCCAACTGTGTAACGCGATTGTAACCGCGACCTGAAAATCAGGCCCGATGAGGCGCGGGCTGCTGCTGAGTCAGACAGTGGATGTTGCCACCGCCCAGCAACAATTCACGGCCTGGCACCATGACTACCTCATGCTCTGGAAACAGTTGCTGCAGGATTTCAAAGGCTTTTTCGTCCATCGGATCGTCAAAGCTGGGGGCAATGATGCCGCCGTTTACGATCAGAAAGTTCACATAGGAGCCTGCCAGACGCACCGAAGGGTTGCGTTCCTGGCTGCCGTGCACCTGATCGACGCCCGCGCATTCTTCTTCGGTAGCAAACAAAGGCCCAGGGATTGGCATCTTGTGAACGATGAATGCCCTGCCCTTTGCGTCGCGGGTGTTTTCCAAAATACTCAATGCGGCGTGACACCTTGGGTAGTTGGGGTCTTTGGGATCATCGGTCCAGGCCAGCAACACCTCACCAGGGTGCACGTAACAGCAGAAGTTATCGACATGCCCGTCGGTTTCGTCGTTGAACAGCCCGTCCGGCAACCAGATGATCTTGTCCACCGCCAGATTGGCACTGAGTACGGCTTCAATCTCTTCACGGGAAAGGTGCGGATTACGATTACGGTTGAGCAGACACTCTTCGGTCGTGATAAGCGTGCCTTCACCATCTACGTGGATCGAGCCGCCCTCCAGCACAAAGCCTGGAGTTTCGTAGCGTGGGCACCTTTCGATTTCCAGCACTTTGCTGGCCAGTTGTGAATCGAGATTCCACGGGGAATAAAGGCCGCCATCGAAACCGCCCCAGGCATTGAAATCCCAGTCGACGCCACGCACTTCGCCCTTATCGTTGATCACGAAAGTAGGACCAGTGTCACGCACCCAAGCATCATCGTTGCTGATTTCCACCACCCGGATGTTTGGCACATCAAGGCGCGCACGGGCGTTGTCGTATTGCGCAGCCGAAACCGCAACGGTCACTGGCTCGAAGCGCGCGATGGCCTTGGCGACAGCAACGTGGGCAGTCTGGACCGGCTTGCCACCCAGACGCCAGTTGTCAGGGCGCTCAGGCCAGACCATCCAGGTCTGGGTCTGCGGAGCCCATTCGGCGGGCATATGAAAACCGTCGGCGCGTGGCGTGCTGTTGAGAGTGGTCATGGGTGATCAGAGCTCCAGTGAGGCGTCGAATCGAACAATCGATAGTTGGCGCCTTTATAGACGATAAAAATCGGGTTTAAAAGCCAAGAAA
The DNA here is from genome assembly GCF_022790535.1 of Pseudomonas maioricensis. Taxonomy (GTDB): domain Bacteria; phylum Pseudomonadota; class Gammaproteobacteria; order Pseudomonadales; family Pseudomonadaceae; genus Aquipseudomonas; species Aquipseudomonas maioricensis. Next base: position 97,022 of record NZ_LOHG01000001.1, on the reverse strand, counting down.
TGGAAAATACAGCTATATTTAAAAAACCAACACCGATATAAATCTGCAAATTATGTCTATAGGCGCGCCGCCGTCGCGCATCGAGCATAGAACCCTGTAGGAGCTGCCGA
>NZ_LOHG01000001.1:0-96887 GCF_022790535.1 Pseudomonas maioricensis | reverse complement strand
AGAAATGCATTTCAATCCAGTGGTTGCCTATTGTTTTATGAAAGCGGCTTTAGCTGCGAGGGCGTCAGCAGTCACTCCAGCTCAGCCAACACCTTCGACACGCTGTCCACAAAAAAGTCCACGCTCTGGCGGGTGGTGCACATCGGCGGTTTGATTTTGAGGATGTTCAGGTAATCGCCGGTGGGCTGCATAAAGATGCCCAGGTCTCGCAGACGGTCGCACAGGTAGGCCGTTTCTTCTGTGGCTGGCTCCAGGCTCTGGCGATCACGCACCAACTCAACGCCCAGATAAAACCCCATGCCGTGGACCGCACCTACCAGTGGGTGGACATCAATCAGGGCTTGCAGCCGGGCTTTGAAGTGCGCGCCAACGGTCTCGGCGTTTTCCCAAAGCTTTTCTTCTTCCATGACGTCCAGCACTGCCATGCCGATTCGGCAACTGACCGGGCTGCCGCCTGCCGACGAGAAGAAATACCCTTCGGCCTCAAGCGCTTCGGCGATCTCGCGCCGGGTAATGACCGCTCCCAACGGATGGCCGTTACCCATACCTTTGGCCATGGTAATGATGTCCGGTACCACTCCCTGCTCCTCGAACCCCCAGAAGTAATGGCCCAGGCGGCCGTAACCGACCTGCACTTCATCGGCGATGCACACTCCGCCCTGCTCTCTGACTTTCTGGTAAACCTGCTGCAGATAACCCGGCGGCAGTGAAATACCACCTGCATTACCGTACACCGGCTCACAGATGAAGCCCGCTACCTGACGCTGCTGAGCAGCCAGCTGCTGCAATACGTACTCGACACTGCGCACATACTGCGGCGCACTGTCTGAGCCTCGGAACTCACCACGGTAGGTATTCGGCGCGGTCACCGGATGCACCCAGTCGGGTCGCGTACTCAGCGCTTGGGGGTTGTCGGCAATAGACGTGGAAATGGCATCGGTTGCCACTGACCAGCCGTGGTAAGCCTCCAGCACAGAGAGCATGTCGCGTCCGCCGCTGTAGGCCCACGCCAGACGAATCGCCAGGTCGTTGGCTTCGGTGCCGCTATTAACCAGAAAGACGCGATCCATACCCTCCGGAGCCAGTTTGAGCAGACGTTCGGAGAACTCGGCAATCGCTGCGTAATGAAAGCGGGAATTGGTGTTGAGGAGCGACCATTGCCGACCTGCTTCCAACGCCATGCGTGGATGACCGTGACCGAGTACCGCCACATTGTTGAGCATGTCCAGGTAAGAGCGGCCCTGCATGTCGATCAAATGATTGCGCCAGCCCCGCTCGATCTGCGGTGGCGCCTGATAATAGTGTTTTTGCGAGCGGGCAAAACTGGCGTCACGCCGCGCCAGCAACTCGGCGGAATCCGGCAGCGAAGGTGCATCACAGTCAAACCCCAGCAGCACAGCAGGTGACGGGCATAATGCTCGCCATGCTGTTGCCCAGGATGGCGTCGCGAACAATGGCGGATTAAGGTCTGGAACCGAACACAGCTGCAACAGCAACGACCCGTTTGCGTGACCGATCAACTCACCCGCAGCAACGCTGGCACCCGGCGTCAACTCCAGGGTTGCCCCCCAGATTCTCAGGCTCATGTGGGTGCCAGCCAGCAGCAGCGCCGAGTCTGCGGTCAGCCGCAGCGTACCGCCGAAAGGTGCATGCAACGCGGTGGTATTCGTCAAGTGCAGCTCGACGTGCAGGGCGAAGGTTTCAGGCTCCCTGGCGGTATCGATCAACGTGCGTGACAACCGATACTCACCGAACCGGCTGGATGACTGACCACTCACATGCGCGGCCTGCTTGAGTAAAAGCTCGTCGATGCCGCTCTGCGTCCAGTTACCCGCTGCAAAATGTTCGCTGAGAACCCCGAGGTCCACCTGTTGAAATTCACGCCCGCCGAGGCTGGGCAATAATGGCTGGAGGTCCTGGGTCAAAACCTGCGGACCACTGACGTTTACCGCGGCAAGAATTGCGGCCTCCATCAACACCATCGGCACCGACGTCGCAACGTCGAAGATGCCCCACTCACTGTCGATATTGGCCTGAATATAGGCATTGTCAGGTTCGACACTGGCTTGCTGTGCACTGCTGAGCACCAACACCGCCGAGCGGGCCACGATCAATGGCCATAGGGCCTGAAGCTCTTCAAGTTGCAGCGGATTGATAGCGTGATAAGCGCGAATGGCCGGCAAGATATACAGCGGGTCGCCATCGGCATGATGCAATAGCGCAGCGCAGGTCACCGATAGGTCGGCCACTCGCCACGTACTGACCAGATCACCAAAATCGATCAGGCCTTGCAACTGCCATTGCAAGTGAGCATTCCGTGCCCATACCACGTTGTATTCAGTGATATCCAGATGCACGGTCTGCACCGGCAACTTCGCGATCAGCGGGGCCAGACATCTTTGCGCCTGCTCGGCAGCCTGCGCGAGACACGCACGCTCGTCATCACTATCAATAACCGGCAGCAAATGCTTGATCAAGGCCTGTGCGTGGCGCGGATCCCATTGCAGAACGCGATCAAGGCCTGGGTGTTCAAGGCTGGCAAGGGAGCGATCAACCCGGGCACATAGCTCGCCCAGCCCCACCACAACATCGAGCGGCAGATGGCCCAGATGGCTGAGAGCCTGACCGTCGATAAAATCCAGTAGCCTGGCGTGCACGGCATGTCCGCCGATCTCCAGTGACAAGAGCTGCTCGCCGGTATCCGCCAGCCTCACACCCGGCACCCGAACAGACGAACCAGCACCCAGATGCCACAACGCCGCATGCTGTGCGTCCAGTTCCAGCGGCGAGTAAGCCCCGTGGCAGATCTTCAATACGAAGCGCCGCTCTCCGGTGTCCAGCAGAAAGTTGCGATCCTGCTGGCTACCCAGCTCCTTCAGCGTGCCGCTTAATCCGTAATGCTGCTCCAGCAACTGCAGCGCCTGCTCGGCAGTGACCTCTGGACAAGGCAGGCTGGAACGACGAATCAACGTGGCGAGCGGCATGCAACAAACCTCAGTCTGGTTAACACAACGGAATAGGTTTCACAGAGCGACAACTATAGGTGCGCGGGAAGCTGACCACCAAATATGCGTGAACCCCGACACACACAGCTGCCGGTTTAATGGCGCTCCGTTCCGACATGATCAATTCTTTTCATTAACTATATGCCTGTTCTTGGTTAATCCTGCTTGCACCGCTCGCGTTACAACAACAAGCTATGCTCCATCAGTCTTAAGACCTGGAAGGCACAAGGCAAACCTATGCGAATACTCGTTACTGGCGGCGCGGGCTTCATTGGCTCGGCATTGATCCGTCATCTGATACAGAACACTGACCATGACGTGCTCAATTTCGACAAGCTGACCTACGCGGGCAACCTTGAATCACTGGCAAGCATCGCCACCGACACCCGCTATGAGTTTGTTCAGGCAGACATCTGCGATCAGACCAAAGTCAGCGAGGTACTCGCCCGTTTTGAACCACACGCGGTCATGCACCTGGCTGCAGAGTCTCATGTCGACCGCTCCATCGATGGCCCGTCCGAGTTTATCCAGACCAACATCGTCGGCACCTACAGCCTGCTTGAGGCCGTACGTGGCTACTGGCAGAAGTTGCCTGAGGCCGAGCGAACGGCATTCCGCTTCCACCATATTTCCACCGACGAAGTGTACGGCGACCTGCACGGCGTCGATGACCTGTTTACCGAAACCACACCTTACGCGCCAAGCTCGCCCTACTCGGCCAGCAAGGCCGCCTCTGATCATCTGGTACGCGCCTGGCAACGGACGTATGGATTACCGGTGGTCGTGACCAACTGCTCCAACAACTATGGCCCGTATCACTTCCCTGAAAAGTTGATCCCGCTGGTCATCCTCAACGCTTTGGCGGGCAAACCACTGCCGGTGTATGGCAATGGTCTGCAAGTGCGCGACTGGCTGTTCGTCGAAGACCATGCACGTGCCCTCTACAAAGTCGTCACCGAAGGTGCTGTGGGCGAGACCTACAACATTGGTGGCCACAACGAACAGAAGAACATCGATGTGGTGCGCGGCATTTGCGCGCTGCTCGAAGAGCTCGCACCGCAACGTCCGGACGGTATCGCGCACTATGCTGACCTGATCACCTATGTGGTGGATCGCCCCGGTCACGATCAGCGCTACGCCATCGACGCCAGCAAGATCGAGCGTGAACTGGGCTGGACCCCAGAAGAAACCTTCGAATCAGGCTTACGCAAAACCGTGCAGTGGTACCTGAATAATCTGGAATGGTGCCGCCGCGTACAAGACGGCAGCTACCAGGGCCAACGACTGGGCTTTACCGACCACAAGGATTTGATCGCATGACCAAAGGAATCGTTCTGGCCGGAGGCTCCGGCACGCGCCTGCACCCGATCACTCTGGGTGTCTCCAAACAACTGTTGCCGATCTATGACAAGCCGATGATCTACTACCCGATCTCGGTGCTGATGCTGGCCGGCATTCAGGACATATTGATCATTTCCACACCGCAGGATCTGCCGCAGTACCGCAGCCTGCTCGGCGACGGCAGCCTGTTTGGTGTGCGCCTGCAGTACGCTGAGCAACCTAAGCCAGACGGCCTGGCGCAGGCCTTCCTGATTGGCGAAGAGTTCATCGGCGACGATTCGGTGTGTCTGATTCTGGGCGATAACATTTTCCATGGTCAGCACTTCGGCGAGCAGTTGAAGACAGCCACCTCTCACGAAAGTGGTGCCACAGTATTCGGCTACTGGGTCAAGGATCCAGAGCGTTTCGGGGTCATCGATTTCGACGAGGATGGCAAGGCGCTGTCCATCGAAGAAAAACCCAAAGCACCCAAATCCAGCTATGCAGTGACGGGGTTGTATTTTTACGACAACGAAGTCATCCGTATCGCCAAAGACGTCAAACCTTCGCCCCGTGGCGAGTTGGAAATCACTGACGTCAACAACGCTTATCTGCAACGTGGCGATCTGCGTGTCGAGCGTTTTGGGCGCGGTTTCGCATGGCTGGATACCGGCACTCATGACAGCCTGCTGGAGGCCTCGCAATACGTGCAGACCATCGAGCATCGCCAAGGCCTGAAAGTCGCCTGCCTTGAGGAGATCGCCTACCAGAATGAGTGGATTAGTCGCGAACAGTTGCTCGAACGTGCTCAATACTTCGGCAAGACCGGCTACGGTCAATATCTGTTCAAACTTGCGGGGGAAAAACGGTGAATGTAATTCCCAGCGATATCCCAGAGGTACTGATCCTGGAGCCCCGTGTATTCGGTGACGAACGCGGTTTCTTCTATGAAAGCTTCAATGCCAAAGCCTTCGCTGACGCCACTGGGCTGCGTGACTTGACCTTCGTTCAGGATAACCACTCTCGTTCCGCCAAGGGCGTACTGCGCGGCCTGCATTACCAGATCGAAAATGCCCAGGGCAAACTGGTGCGAGTGACGGCGGGTGAGGTTTTGGACATTGCGGTCGATATCCGCAAAAGCTCGCCAACGTTTGGTCACTGGACCGGCGTCAGGTTATCTGCCGAAAATGCTCGGCAACTGTGGATCCCGGCGGGCTTTGCCCATGGTTTTGTAGTGCTCAGCGACTACGCCGAGTTCCTCTACAAAACCACTGACTACTACACACCTGCGGCCGAGCGCTGCATTCGCTGGGATGACCCGGACCTGGCAATCGACTGGCAGCTGGACGGTACGCCGCAACTGTCAGCCAAGGATCAAAACGGTAAAACATTCAAAGAGGCTGACCTGTTCCCATGAGCAAGCCACTGAAAATCGTCGTCATCGGTCAGCACGGTCAGGTCTCTCTGGCTCTGCAGAAAACCCTCGCGGACCTTGGCGAAGTGATCGTTCTAGGCCGCGATCGACTGGACCTGAGCGATCAGATGGCAGACTTCGATCAGATCCAGGATTTCAAGCCCGACCTGATCATCAATGCGGCGGCTTATACCGCGGTTGATCAGGCCGAAACTGACCAGAAGACCGCGCTTTCAGTGAACGCCATTGCCGCCGGCATGCTGGCCGATCAGGCAAAAGAACTAGGTATCCCGCTGATTCACTACTCTACGGACTACGTGTTTGACGGTAGCAAGGCCACACCCTGGACCGAGCAGGATAAGCCCGCACCTTTAGGCGTTTATGGCGCCAGCAAGTGGGCGGGAGAGCAAGCTATCGAGTACGTTGGCGGGCAGTATCTGATCCTGCGGACCAGCTGGGTTTACTCAACGGCAGGGCGTAATTTCCTGCTGACCATGCAACGCCTGCTGCAAGAGCGAGACTCGCTGAATGTGGTTGCCGATCAGATCGGAGCGCCGACCTGGGCTGGAACCATTGCCCAAAGCACACGCCAATTGATCGAGCGCTGGAGGGACGGGCAAGCTGGACCTTGGGGTACTTATCACCTGACCGCCAGCGGCGAAACGTCATGGTTTGGCTTTGCTCAAGCCATTGGCGAGCAATTGGTTGTGCAAGGTAAAAAGTGCGCGGCACTGGAGCCTATTCCGTCCAGCGCCTACCCGACACCTGCAGCTCGCCCACTCAACTCGCGGCTCGACTGCAGCCTTCTCCAGCGTGAATGGGGCGTGCAACAACCCGACTGGCACAGCGCATTACTGGAGTGCCTGGCCGAGCAAGGTTAGTATTTGTTTGCCGGGACCGGCCCCATCGCGAGCAAGCTCACTCCTACAGAGGCAACACCATACCCTGTAGGAGTGAGCTTGCTCGCGATAGCGTCACTAAGGTGTCCCCAAAGCCGACCCGTAGTGCACTCCGACGATGACCAGCCATTCCACACTCCCACCCCGCCCGCGCTGGCGCAGTCTTGCGCTGCTAGCGTTATGTCTGGCGCCGCTGCTGTGGCCACTGGAGCATCTGGCCGAGCGTTATTACCGTAACGAGCTAGTGAGCCAGAATCGCCAGACCCTGGACCTCTACGTCGCCAACCTGCTGGGCACGCTGCACCGCTACGAAACCTTGCCGCAAATTCTTAGCCAACTGCCGGGTCTGCCCGCCGCACTGAAAGCCTCCCAGGACAGCGTGCAACAGCAAGCTGCCAATGAGTTGCTGCAGACCATCGTTCGCCAGACTGGCGCTGAAGTCATGTACTTGATGAATGCCGAAGGCACGACGATTGCGGCGTCCAACTGGGACAAACGCGACAGCTTTGTGGGCCGTAACTTTGCCTTCCGCCCGTACTTCAGCGATGCCATGGCGGGCAATCTGGGACGCTTTTTTGGCCTCGGTACGACCTCTGCCAAGCGGGGCTATTTCTTTGCCTCGGCGGTGCGCGACGGCGGCAAGGTGATCGGAGTGCTAGTGGTCAAAATTGATCTGGACCACACCGAAAACCTGTGGGGTAAAACCCCCGAACAATTATTGCTCACTGATCACAACGGCGTGGTCGTGCTGACCTCCAGACCTGAGTGGCGCTTCCGTGCAACGCGTACGCTGAGCGAGGAGGAAAAGCAGGCCATTGTGGCGATCCAGCCTTACCCGACTCGCGATCCGCGTCCCTTGCTGCTCGACGACAAAGCCTGGCTGACCCAGAGCCAGCAAATTGATGAAACCGGCTGGAGCGTGAATATCCTGGCCCCGCGCGCGCTGATTGATCGTCCGGTACGTACGGTGGTGGCCATCGGCGGTGCAGCCTTGTTGGTCGTCATGTTGTTGCTCGGCATCATGATTCAACGGCGACGGCACTATCTGGACCGAATCGCCTTCGAGGCCAAGGCCCGGCGTGAGCTGGAAGTCCGAGTGGTCGAACGCACCAGCGACCTGGAAGGCCTGAACAGCCGTCTGAGGCAGGAAGTCCTGGAGCGCGAGCAGGCGCAACAGGAACTGGTTCGCGCCCAGGATGAACTAGTACAAGCTGGCAAGCTGTCTGCGCTGGGCACCATGTCAGCAAGTATCAGCCACGAACTCAACCAGCCCTTGGCCGCTATCCGCAGCTATGCGGAGAACGCAGAAATTCTGCTGGATCATTCACGCACTGATGATGCGCGCGGCAACCTCAAGCAGATCGGTGAACTGACGGGCCGCATGGCTTCAATCATCGCCCACCTGCGCGCCTTCGCCCGGCGCGACCGTCATGCGCCGGAAAGCGTTGCCCTGCAACCTGCGCTGGACGACACTCTAGCGCTGCTGGCAAAGCGGCGTCGCGCCATGGAAGTCGAACTGATTCGCGACTTGCCCGACGCCACGCTGTGGGTGCAGGCCGGTGAAACGAGGCTGCGTCAGGTACTCGGCAACCTGCTGGCCAATGCGCTGGACGCGCTGACTGAAAAAGGGCCACCGCGCAAAATCTGGATCAGTGCCGAGCAAACGCCAGATGGCGTCAATCTGTTCATCCGGGACAATGGACCGGGTTTTACGCAGGAAGCACTGGCCCATGCCCGAGAGCCATTCTTTACCACCAAGACCCGAACACAGGGCCTGGGGCTCGGCTTGGCGATCTGCGATACCCTGATGCGCGCCCTGGGCGGTGAACTGCTGTTCGATAATCATCCGACCGGAGGCGCACTACTGACTTTGCGCCTGCGCGATGGCGCGTCCGGGGTCAACCTTCAACCGCCAGAGGATTTATCTGCATGACCGCCATCGACAGCCAGATCCAGGTAGTGCTGATCGACGACGACCCGCACCTGCGTCAAGCCTTGAGCCAGACGCTGGATCTCGCCGGGCTGAAAGTCCTGACCCTGCCGGAAGCCAACGGCCTCGCGGCACGCATCGAACGTGACTGGCCCGGCGTAGTAGTCAGCGACATTCGTATGCCAGGGATGGATGGCCTTGAGCTGTTGAGCGACCTGCATGGCAGGGATCCGGAATTACCGGTCCTGTTGATTACCGGCCACGGCGATGTACCGCTGGCCGTGCAGGCGATGCGCGCCGGGGCTTACGACTTTCTGGAAAAACCTTTTGCCAGCGACGCGTTGCTGGACAGTGTGCGTCGCGCGCTGGCTTTGCGCCGTCTGGTGCTGGACAACCGCAGCCTGCGGCTGGCATTGAGCGACCGGCAGCAATTGAGCGCACGACTGGTCGGACAGTCCGCGCCCATGTTGCGCTTGCGTCAGCAAATCGGAGCCTTGGCCGCAACCAAAGCCGACGTGCTGATCCTTGGGGAAACCGGCGCGGGCAAGGAGGTCGTGGCGCGGGCGCTGCACGATTTGTCAAACCGCCGCACCGGGCCGTTTGTCGCGATCAATGCCGGCGCGCTGGCCGAGTCTGTGGTCGAAAGCGAACTGTTCGGGCACGAACCTGGCGCGTTTACCGGGGCGCAGAAACGCCGTATCGGCAAGTTCGAATTCGCCAATGGCGGCACGCTGTTCCTGGATGAAATCGAAAGCATGAGTATGGACGTGCAGGTAAAACTGCTGCGTCTGTTGCAAGAGCGCATGGTCGAGCGACTGGGCGGCAATCAACAAATTCCGCTGGATATCCGTGTGATAGCGGCTACCAAAGAGGATTTGCGTCAGGCCGCTGATCAAGGTCGTTTCCGGGCCGACTTGTATTACCGACTCAATGTGGCACCGCTGCGCATTCCGCCGTTACGTGAGCGCGGCGAAGATGCGCTGATGCTGTTTCAGCACTATGCAGACGCGGCGAGCATGCGCCACGGACTCCCCAAACATGAACTGCAGCCCGCGCAGCGCGCCCTGTTGCTGCGCCACACCTGGCCGGGCAATGTCCGTGAGCTGCAAAACGCTGCGGAGCGGTTTGCTCTGGGCCTGGAGCTTGCTCTGGAAGGTAACGAAGTGCCGGTGGTGCCAACGATCACCGGAGGTCTCAGCGAACAGGTCGAAAGCTTCGAGCGCGCCTTGATCGCCGCTGAATTAACGCGACCGCACAGCTCCGTGCGTAGCCTCGCGGAGGCGCTCGGTCTGCCGCGTAAAACCCTGCACGACAAACTGCGCAAACACGGCCTGAGCTTCGGCGGCGGCGCGGATGAGCAAGAATGAAGCCTGAGGATAACCAGATGTCACTAGAGGCCGCTGCACTGGAACAGGTGCTGCATCACGACATCCCGCTCACCCTGGCGATGGGGGTGAAAGTCTTGAGTTGGCAGGATCACCAACTGCGGCTGCATTTACCACTCGGCCCGAACATCAATCATAAAAGCACTTTGTTCGGCGGGAGCCTTTACTGCGGCGCCGTTTTGGCGGGTTGGGGCTGGTTGCACGTGCGCCTGAAAGAGGCCGGAATCGAAGATGGGCACATCGTGATTCAGGACGGGCAAATCAGTTATCCCCTGCCGGTTCGCGAAGACGCGGTGGCGATATGCGATGCGCCGGATGAAGCCGTCTGGGAAAAGTTCGTCACGACTTATCAACGTCGCGGCCGGGCGCGATTGACGTTACCAACGCGGATCTGTGCGCAAGGAAGTGATCAGGAGGCGGTGCGTTTTGTCGGGCAGTTCGTGTTGCATCGGTAGCGAAGCCCTCATCAAACAACACGTAACCAACTGAATCTAAATGCTTTTTCTGTAGGAGTGAGCTTGCTCGCGATGGCGTCAGTTCATGCGATAAATTCGTCAACCATGAAATCGAATCGCGAGCAAGCTCACTCCTACAGTGCCCGTGTTTGCTGCGCGACAGCGCGGTGTCTGGACGACGGGAGATCTCCTATCAAACAAAATGCAACTGCCTGAATTGGAATGCTTTTCTGTAGGAGCTCACGAGCACCGCGAGGCAGCGATGGCGTCCTGTCTGGTACATCGCTATCGCGGCCTCGCGGTGCTCGTGCGCTCCTACAGATCTGTGTTTGCTACGCGGCACCGCTGCAATTGCCTACACAGGTTGGATGTGCAATCAGGAGCGCGCTAATTCCAGCAAGTCGGAACGCCAGGCAGCACCCGCAGGCAGTGCCAAAAAGAACGGATTAAGCAGCGACTCACGGGGCGGATAGCTAAAAGGCTCACCCGACAATTCGAGCACTTCTCCGCCTGCACCTTCCAGCACGCCTTGCGCGGCAGCGGTATCCCACTGCGATGTCGGTGCCAGCCGGGGATAGCAATCGGCAGCGCCTTCGGCCAACAGGCAGAACTTCAACGAGCTACCGATATTGGTCAAATGCAGATGTCCGACCGCAGCAGACAAACCGGCCAGCAGGCGCTCTTGCTCAGGGCTGGTGTGACGGCGGCTGGCGACTACGGTGAAGTCATGACCAGCGCCCGGCTCCTGACGCACGCTGATTGGTGTGAGGTGATCATCGTCATCACTGCGCCACGCGCCCAATCCAGCGCCTCCAAAGTAGCAGCGGTTATTGGTCGGCATCGAAACCACACCAAACACGACACGGCCATGCTCTATGAGGGCGACGTTTACGGTGAACTCTTCACTGCCGGAAATAAACTCCTTGGTACCGTCCAGCGGATCAACGAGCCACCAGCGCTCCCACTTCGCGCGTTCGCTCAGCGGGATATCGGCATCTTCTTCGGACAACACATGAATATCCGGCGCCAGCGCCAGCAAGCCTTCAGCGAGTAACTGGTGGGCAGCGATGTCCGCCGCAGTGACAGGCGAATCATCCGCCTTTGAGGTGACCGTCACATTGGCGCGCCAGTGCGGCAAGATGACTTCCCCGGCGAGACGGGCAAGCTTGATTACAGGTTCCAGGAGCGGGTGCGGCAGGTCGTTGAAAACATCGGTCATGGCAAAAACAGTCCACGTTGGGTCAACAAATCCCGCGCCAGGTAGAGCGCAGCAAGAGCACGGCCTTCACTGAATTGCGGGTGCTCGATCAGGCTCGACAGCTCGCGCAGATTCACTTTATCCACACGCATCGGCTCCGGTTCATCGCCTTCCAGACGCTCTTCGTAAAGATCGGAGGCCAGTACCACCTGGATTTTCTGGCTCATGTAGCCAGGCGACAGGGAAAGCTCGGTCAGGTGCTCCAACTGCCGAGCGCCATAACCCGCCTCTTCCTTGAGTTCACGATTGGCGGCAGCTAGCACGTCTTCGCCAGGCTCGATAAGCCCTTTGGGCAAAGACAGCTCGTACTCATCTGTGCCTCCGCAGTACTCCTCGATCAAGAGCGCATGATCAGCATCGAGCATTGCAACGATCATTACCGCGCCATAGCCATTGCCACGCCCCACCAATCGCTCATAGGTACGCTCAACGCCGTTGGCGAAGCGCAGTTGCAACTCCTCAACACGGAACAGACGGCTACTGGCGACGATTTCGCGAGCAAGTACGGTGGGTTTCTGGCGCATGACAGGCTCCTTTGCGTGGACGGGTTACTATACCGTGGCTTTTCCGATTGTCTGTCTCGGATATGCTGACGTCACCCATCTATACCTTGCGAGACTTGAATGCCTTCCATGCCCTGGCGCGACATCGATACCGTTCTGCTTGATATGGACGGGACCCTGCTCGACCTTCATTACGACGAGCATTTCTGGCTGCAGCATTTGCCGCAGCGCTATGCCGAGCTGCATGGCGTCAGCCTGGCGATGGCGTTGCTGGAGATGAAGCCGCTGTTTGAAAAAAATGCCGGCACACTTAATTGGTACTGCCTGGACTACTGGAGCGCCGAGCTGAAGTTGTCAGTACGCGACCTCAAGCTGGAAACCGCCGACCTGATTGCCCTGCGCCCTGACGCCGAAACATTCCTCGCCGCGATCAAGCAGGCAGGCAAGCGCGTGATCATGATTACCAACGCCCATCGCGATTCGCTGTCGTTGAAAATGGAGCGCATCGAGCTGGCGCCTTACTTTGAACGCCTGATCAGTTCCCACGACTACGGCTTCCCCAAGGAAAGTCCGCACTTCTGGGACGCACTTCAGGCCGACATCGCCTTCGACCCGGCGCGCAGTCTGTTTATCGACGACACCCTGCCGATCCTGCGCAGCGCCCGCACCTTCGGCATCGGCCATTTGCTTGCGGTCAGCGAACCGAACAGCCAGAAAGGGCCGAAAGACACCGAAGAGTTTGCAGCTGTGAAGGATTATCGGGAGTTGATTGAGGGGTTGTAGTCATTGCCACTCCATACGCCTTCGCGGGCAAGCCTCGCTCCAACAGGGATCACCGATATCTGTTGGAGCAAGGCTTGCCCGCGAAAGCGTTCAAACGCACAACATCAACTATTCAGGAATTCGCAACTGCTGCCCCGGATAGATCTTGTCCACATCCTTGAGCATCGGTTTATTGGCCTCGAAGATCTTCTGATACTTATTCGGGTCACCGTAGACCCGTTTGGATATGGCGCTCAGGGTGTCGCCTTTTTCGACGGTAACGAATTTCGCCTGAGTAGCCGCCGCGTTACCTGCAGTGATGGTCATCTGGTCATCGACCGTTTCCACACCCTTGATATTGCCCACTGTCAGCAGGATTTTTTCCCTCTCTTCCTGACTGGCAACCTCGCCGGTGACCGTAACCTTGCTGCCTTCCACGGTGGTATGGACATTAGGGTTGCCTAAGCCGACATCTGAAATGTGCTTCTTGAGCGCCTCGCCTGAGGCATTCGCATCGCCAGGCGTAATTGCGTCGAGGATCTTTTCCCCGGCCTCTTTCAGGAAACTGAAAATGCTCATGTGTGGTTCTCCTTGATTGTTATTGTCGGACCCAACAGACAAGGTTAGTCGTAACGAGCCCCCAGGAACCAACGTCCGACCGGCAGCCGACCGCCCATCCGACACATCAACAGGCTAGAATCACGCGCTTGCTGTGCCCAACGGAGCGAATATGGACATCAAACAACTCAAATTCCTGATCGCCCTCGATGAAACGAGGCATTTTGGCCAGGCCGCCGCACGTTGCAATATCACCCAACCGACCCTGTCGATGCGTTTGCGCAATCTGGAAGAAGAACTTGAGCTGCCACTGGTCGTTCGCGGGCAGCGCTTTGAGGGTTTTACTGCCCCGGGCGAACGCGTTCTGGCGTGGGCACGCACGGTGTTGGCCGCTTATGACGGCTTGCAGGCAGAAGCAGCCGCCTGCCGGGGCAATCTCGTCGGCACCCTGCGCATGGGCGTAGTACCGTTGTCGAGCTTTGACCCGCTGCCATTATTGAGGCTGTTGCACGAAAGCCACCCTAACCTGCGTTTCGAACTGTCAGCGCTGAGCTCCGAACAGATACTCGAGCAACTGGCGAGCAACCGCATTGATCTGGGCGTTTCCTATATGGAACATCTGGACAGCGAACGTTTCGATTCCCTGACCCTGGCAGAAACCCGCATGGGGCTGCTTTATGATCATCGCCACTTCACCTTTGGCGATCGGCCGCTGACATGGGCAGACCTGATAGCGCTGCCGCTGGGTTTGCTGACCAGCGGTATGCACTTCCGCCAGTCCATCGATCACAACTTCCACAGCCGTGGTCTGCAGTTCAATCCGCTGCTACAGACCGATGCCGTTCATCAGTTACTTCAGGCCGTTCACGGCGGTTTCTGCTGCGCGATCATGCCGCTGGAGGGTGAACTGGAAAACCTGACCGAGGACCTGCGCCTGCAACCCATTGACGATGCCCGCACAATGGCGCGCCTGGGCATGATCATGCGGCGGGGTGCGCCCCGGTCAGTGCTGGCTGAAGCGTGTTTTGCGCTCTACCAGAAACTCAACGGAAAACATTGATCGACGTCATCTATCAGCGCATTGGAACTAGCGATTAGACGATATCCGACAAGAGGCCTAGTCTTGTGAGATGTCACTCTGCCGGTACGTTCCCATGCACGCCAAGCGAACGGTCAGTACGGCGCCCGCAGAACAATCGCCCGCGCCCGCCGCAAGCCAGTCCTACAGCTACTCCAACCTCGAACGCGATGTATTGGCGCCTGCCGATCTAGCCGAAGAAGTAGCCTTGGCCATTGCCTATAACGGCATCAGCCAGGCAGTCATGTTGGTCTCGCCGACTGACCTGGAGGACTTTGTCGTTGGTTTCAGTCTGGGCAGCGGCATCATTGCCTCACCGGATGAGATCTACGACATCAAGCTCAGCGGCTGCGGTTCTGCTCAACAGGCAGAAGTCGAGATCGCCAGCCGTGCGTTCTGGGATCTGAAGCAACAACGTCGGCAGATGGCGGGCACCAGTGGCTGCGGTTTGTGCGGCGTCGAAGCCGTTGAACAGGCACTGCCTGAACTGGACGTTTTACCGGGGGCGCCTTTGCCGCCCATCGAGTGGCTTGAAGGCTTGCGTCAGCGGATTGGTGAATTCCAGCCGCTGGGTCGTCACTGCGGTGCAGTACACGCAGCGGTCTTCATGGATAACCAGGGGAAATTGCTGTTGGGCCGGGAAGACATCGGTCGACACAACGCCCTGGATAAGCTGATCGGCGCCCTTGTGCGTCAGGAAATTCCAATAATCGGCGGCCTCGCCATCGTCACCAGCCGTTGCAGTCTGGAGCTGATCCAGAAAGTGCTGCGCGCGGGTATCCAGACGCTGGTCAGCTTGTCCTCGCCTACCGGCCTGGCCTTGCAATGGGCACGTCGTCATAACCTGAACCTAATTCACCTGCCGCAACACAGTGCGCCGCGGGTTTACAGTCCCGTGATGGAGAATCAAGCATGAGCCTGCATAAAGAAGCCGACCTCAAACCTACCCCGCGCTACAAGCCCTATAAAGGTGCCGCTGGCGGATGGGGCGCACTGATCAGCGTGACTCATGCCTGGTTGACCAGCGACAACGCACTGAAAAACCTGCGCATGATGCTCAAAACCAACCAGAACGGCGGCTTTGACTGCCCGGGCTGTGCATGGGGTGATTCGCCGGAAAGCGGCATGGTCAAATTCTGCGAAAACGGCGCCAAAGCCGTGAACTGGGAAGCGACCAAGCGTCGCGTAGACCCTTCATTTTTCGCCCGCTACAGCGTCAGCGCCCTGCGTGAACAAAGTGACTATTGGCTGGAATATCAGGGCCGTCTGACCGAGCCGATGGTGTATGACGCTGAAACCGATCGCTACAAGCCGATCAGCTGGGACGATTCGTTCGCCCTGATCGCCAAACACCTTAAAGCGCTGCCAAACCCGAACATGGCCGAGTTTTATACCTCGGGACGGGCCAGTAACGAAGCCGCTTATCTGTACCAGCTGTTCGTTCGTGCGTACGGCACCAACAACTTCCCTGACTGCTCGAACATGTGCCACGAGGCCAGCGGCGTTGCGCTGTCGCAGAGTGTCGGCGTCGGCAAGGGTACCGTGACCTTCGACGACTTCGAGCACGCCGATGCGATTTTCGTCTGGGGTCAGAACCCAGGCACCAACCACCCGCGCATGCTCGAACCGCTGCGTGAAGCCGTTCAGCGCGGTGCTCAGGTGGTGTGCGTCAACCCGTTGAAAGAGCGCGGTCTGGAGCGCTTCCAGCATCCACAACATCCGATCGAGATGCTCACCAACGGTGACCGTCCGACCAACACGGCCTACTTCCGCCCGGCACTGGGTGGCGACATGGCGCTGCTGCGCGGCATGGCCAAGTTCCTGCTGCAATGGGAGCGCGATGCACAAGCGGCCAACGAGCCGTCGGTATTCGACCACGCGTTCCTGAACGAACACACCCAAGGCGTGCTCGACTACCTGGCGACTATCGACGACACCCCATGGGAAAAGATCGTCGAGCAGTCTGGCCTGACGCTGGTGGATATCGAAAAATCCGCGCGCATGTACCTCAAGGGCAAGAACGTCATCATGTGCTGGGCGATGGGCATCACCCAGCACCGCCATTCGGTCGCGACGATTCAGGAAATCGCTAACCTGATGCTGCTGCGTGGCAATATCGGCCGTCCGGGTGCAGGCCTGTGCCCTGTGCGCGGTCACAGTAACGTGCAGGGCGACCGCACCATGGGCATCAACGAACGCCCACCGGCGTTCTTCCTTGATGCGCTGGAGCGTCGCTTCCAGTTCAAAGTCCCACGTGAAAACGGTCATAACGTGGTGGAAGCCATCCACGCCATGGCCGAAGGCCGCGCCAAAGTCTTCATCGCACTGGGTGGTAACTTCGCCCAGGCTACGCCGGACAGTGCCCGCACCGTTGCCGCCCTCAGCAACTGCGACCTGACCGTGCAGATCAGCACCAAACTGAACCGCAGCCACCTGAGCCACGGTAAAGAAGCGCTGATCCTGCCGTGCTTCGGTCGTACCGACATCGATATCCAGGCAAACGGCCCGCAAGCGGTGACCGTGGAAGACTCCTTCAGCATGGTTCACGCCTCCAATGGCCAGCTGCAACCGTCGTCTCGCCACATGCGTTCAGAGCCTGCGATTCTCGCTGGCATCGCCAACGCGACTCTGGGCAAGCAGCCGGTTGACTGGCTGTGGCTGGTGGAAGATTACAACCGCATCCGTGAGCTGATCGCCGACACCATTCCTGGCTTCAAAGACTTCAATCAGCGCCTTGAACATCCAGGTGGCTTCTACTTGGGCAACGCCGCAGGTGCCCGTCGCTGGAACACCGCGAGCGAACGCGCCAACTTCAAGCCCAACATGCTGCCGCTTGATCTGATACACGCCAGCGTGCGCTCCACGGGTCAGGAGCCGGATC
Organism: Pseudomonas maioricensis; assembly: GCF_022790535.1. GTDB lineage: Bacteria > Pseudomonadota > Gammaproteobacteria > Pseudomonadales > Pseudomonadaceae > Aquipseudomonas > Aquipseudomonas maioricensis. The sequence continues at coordinate 79,439 of NZ_LOHG01000001.1, read as the reverse complement.
TGATCATGCAATCCATGCGCTCCCACGATCAGTACAACACCACTATTTATGGCCTGGACGACCGTTATCGCGGCGTGAAAGGTCAGCGTGACGTGGTGTTCGTCAACGAGGCCGATATCGTCCGTCTGGGCTACCAGCCAGGGCAAAAGGTCGATCTGATTTCGATCTGGGGTGATGGCCGCGAGCGTCGCGTGAAGAACTTCACCTTGCTGGCTTTCGACATCCCAGCAGGACAAGCTGCGGCTTACTACCCAGAGGTCAACCCGCTGGTACCGCTGGAAAGCGTCGGCGATGGCAGCAGCACGCCAACCTCGAAGTTCGTGGCGATCAAACTGGAGCGTTCGGCTGATTCGGCACGGATTGTTTGATTAGGGTCTAGCCTGATCCCAGAGGAACACACTACCTCTGTGGGAGCTGCCGAAGGCTGCGAATCCGTTGTGTCAGTGATGATGCAATCGCAGCCTGCGGCAGCTCCTACAGAGCCCAAACCCATGAACAAAAAAGGCCCGTTTCGCGAAAAACGGGCCTTGATCAAGTAAACTCAGACTATCAAAACAGAGTTAAGTTCCTTAGTAAAAACAGTAACTTAGCTATTTGTGTACCAGTCGTGTTACTCGTCGGATTTGCGTTGCCACAACCCCCGCAGAACCTCAGGATCGGCGCCGTCATCCCTTTGAGGTTCATTGCATGAAGTATTCCTCGATTCTGTTGTTGTCACTCACTCTGGCCAGTGGTCTCGCCTCAGCAGGCGGTACGGTTGAGTCGGGCGTGGGCGGTGCATTGGGTGGGGTACTCGGTTCGGTTGTCGGCCAACAGCTTGGCGGCAGCACAGGCGCAGCGATCGGCGCAGGCCTGGGTGGCGCAGGTGGCGCTGCCGTCGGTGCCGACCGTCGCAATCGTACAGAAGCAGCCATCGGCGGCGGTCTGGGCGCTGCGGGCGGTAACGTCATTGGTCGCAGCGTTGGCGGTAACACAGGCAGCCTGGTCGGAGCAGCCGCAGGCGGCGGTGCTGGTGGCGCGCTGGGTAACTACATGGGCAACGAAAGCCGTGCCGATGATCGTGATAACCGTCGCTATCGCGGTGACCGTGGTCCGCGCGGACACGCTCATGGCCATCGCAAGAACAAACACCACTACCGTCATCGTTGAGTGACGTATTGACCTGACAAGCACACTGGCCGCCCATGAAGCGGCCAGTGTTGTTTTCACACCGCTAAAACCTGCAGCGCCTCGCGTAGCGTTTCAGGGATGGATACCGGCAGATTCGACGCCCTGTCGACAAACACATGAACGAAACGCCCCGCCGCACAGGCCTCATCTTCGCCTGCCCTGAACACCGCAAGCTCGTACTGCACCGAGCTGTTGCCCAGCTTCGCAACCCGCAAGCCGACCTCAATCAGGTCGGGATAGGCAATGGACGCGAAGTAATCACACGAAGAACTCACCACGAACCCCACAACCGAACCGTCATGAATATCCAGCCCGCCGCGCTCGATCAGGTAGGTATTCACTGCGCTGTCGAAAAAGCTGTAGTAGGTCACGTTGTTCACATGGCCGTAGATATCGTTGTCGTGCCAACGCGTGGTGATGGCCTGGAAGTGGCGGTATTCAGTGCGTTGCGGGGTTGTGTTGGTCATAGAGCTCTCTTGTCGTAAGTTGGCATCTGTAGGAGCTGCCGAAGGCTGTGAAGATATTGGTCTGACACACAGCGCTCGCAGCCTTCGGCAGCTCCTACAACTATTCAGAGTGGATATTAACCCGCACCCAATCCCTCACCGCCGCATACGGATAATCCTCCAACTGACCAAATCCAGGTATCCCTCGCGCCTTGAGTTTGGTAAACAACGGCACGCTGATGCCACACAGGAATCGAGTCACGCAATCGGCACTCGGAACGTGGTCTCTGTACTCCTGATGTTTGAGGATGAACGCACCGCACAACTGCTCGAAGCTCTGCGCTTCCAGCGGTGCCAACGCAGGAGGCTCCGGCAGCCGCGCAACCTGCCCGGCACATACCGAACAATGTCCACAGCGGCGTGGCGCCTTGTGATCACCGAAGTAATCCGCCAGCCGACTGCTTAAACATTGCTCACTGGCGAACAGTTCAAGCATCGCATGGATCCGCTTAACCTCCGAGGTCTCATGCTCGCTGAAATACTCATGCAGCTCGACACTAAGCGCCTGAACATCAAAATCGGTGACGAGCAGGCTGTAGACCTCAGTCATCTGCTTGCTTTCCAGCTCGATCCAGCCTTTCTCCTGAAAGTAGTCCAGCGCCGTCACCACCCGCCCACGCTCAGCCTGGTACTGCTGATACATCGCATCGAAATCCACCGTCGCCCAGGTTCGCGCCCGCGTGGACGTCGCAACCAAAGCGTCTACAAACTGCCGACGCTCCCCTTCGAAACGCTGCACCAGCGCCTCCGGCTCGATCAGGAACTTGAAGCGGTATTCCGCAAAATACGCATAGCGTGGCGCGATAATGCCGCGCAGCTCCAGTTGCACCAACAAGGTTTTCAGCGGTAGTTGGCGAATATTGGCCTGCTCCGCCAGCGGTCCAAGCAAAAACTCCCACTGCCCTTGCGGGCCAGCATCCAGTAAATCTTCAAGGACATAACGAATGCCGAACAACTCCGGCGTATCGCCGTAGACGAAGTTTTCCAGCACATTGAGGCTGTCGCGATTGGCCAACACAAGGCAATCAGAGGGAGCGCCGTCACGCCCGGCGCGGCCGATTTCCTGGCTGTAGTTCTCAATGGATTTGGGCAGATCGAAATGCACCACGTTGCGGATATCGCTCTTGTCGATGCCCATGCCGAAGGCAATGGTTGCCACGATGCAATTGAGTTCGCCATCCATGAACTGTCGTTGGATAGACTCGCGCTGATCGTGGGGCAACCCGGCGTGATAAGCACTGGCCGCAATACCGTTCTGCGCCAGGTGCACAGCGGTGTACTCGGCGGTTTTCTGCAGCGTGACATAGACGATCGTCGGTTGATCGGGCTTGGCGCCCAGCCACTCCACCAGTCGCCGTCGCTTGTCCCACCCTGTCACAGGTTCGACCCACAGATTCAGGTTGGAGCGATAGAACCCTGTAGTTACCACGTCCTGCGGCTCGATGGCGAACTTGGCCTGCATGTCGTCAATGACCTGCGGCGTGGCGGTGGCAGTGAGCAGCAACGCCTGAGGGATATTGAATTCGCGCTGGTAGTCCGGAAGCTTGAGATAGTCAGGCCGAAAGTTATGGCCCCATTCAGAGATACAGTGCGCTTCGTCTACTACCAACAAGGAAATCGGCACTTGCGAGATAAAGTGGCGAAAGCGCTCATTCTTCAACCGCTCCACGGAAATCATCAGGATCTTCAGCTCACCTGAGCGCGCCCGAGCCATGACCTGCGCAACCTCATCACGGCTCTGCGCTGAATCGATACTGGCTGCCGAAATACCGTGGTGCTGTAAAAACGCCAACTGATCCTGAATCAGCGCCAGCAACGGCGATACCACTAATGTCAGGTGCGGAAGCATCAGCGCGGGCAGTTGGTAACACAGTGACTTACCCGACCCCGTCGGGAAAATCGCCGCTGCAGAGCGGCCTGCCAATACCGCACTGATGGCCGCCTCCTGCCCCGGACGAAACTCTGAATACCCGAAAACCTGCTCAAGACGCTTGTACATAAGCTGCCACTCCGTTGACCTCGACCAAGGTGCGAGACCTTAGCGCGGTCAGCCTGGTCAGAAAACAACCAAAGCATTACAAAAATGAATAAGGATACAGGCAAGGGCTACTAGCAAAAGGCTATTTACCCGGTTTAACCTCTTGCCCATCACGCAGTGTCTTCATCATGGCGAAAGGAACAGGAATGGACTCCCGCGACCCACCACGCGACGATGGGCTTACCCACATAGAGCGCCTTACGCCCGGCAAGGTCGATATCGTATTGGGCGCCCATCCGGGTAAACGCAGACCTGTAAACCGCACGAAGGGTCGCGGCTACTCGTCGCTGGTTATTCCGTTGGCCATAGCAGGATTAGGTGCCTATCTGCTTTTTCCTCGGGCAACACCGCTTCCAGCCGCACCTCGACCAATAATCGAGCAGGCTGCCGTCGCGCCTGAACCTGCGCAAGCCTTGATCGAAACCCCGCCACAGTCCGTTCCAGCTTCGGCAGCCGAGCCGTATCTTGGCCCTAACGTGGTCAGACGAGAACTACCACCCCCAAGTGCCCAGCCGCTTGATGAATGCATGAAAAATGGCAACGTGATCGACGAAAATGTCCTCAATTGTCGCTTCGGCCAAGTGCCACGGCCTACCGAGCGCGAGCCAGCCAAAGGTATGGTGTCATCCAGCTACATGGCGGACTTCAAATCAGACCTCTCCCGCCCTCATTCTGAACGGTCAACAAGAGCCTACAGCGTCGCAAGTGTCAGCTTTCGCGCCGTGGACAGTCGCAGTCGTTATCACGCGGATTTTCGAGTGCTCAATAACCGCGTCGACAACAGCAGTGTGTGCATGAACTTCAGCAAAGGCAGCGTCGAAAAGCGCGAATGCCGCCGCGCTGCCGTCGTGTTCTTCAAGGAATCCTGCCTGGAATGGACCAAACGCGCCGCCAGAGACCGGGATGAACAAAGCAAGCAGACTCAGGAACGCTATTGCGAGGCGAACAGGACGTTTGAGGCGGGGTAGTACAAAGCTGAATGAAATACAACCCTGTAGGCGCTGCCGCAGGCTGCGATAGCGATGTATCAGAAAGAATGCTTTCGCAGCCTGCGGCAGCGCCTACAAGCGTCATTACAAATAAAATTGTTTTGATTTGTTTGATGAGGCCCATCTGCCAGCAGCGATATCCAGTTAAACCGGACAGCCAACAACATTAAGTAACAACGCACTTGAGCACCAGTAGAAATACTCTTCTAATCTGCTCCATACTCATCAAACACGGAGGTTTCTCATGAGTGTAGTTACGATATTCTTTTGCGGCACAGGCTCTACCAAATACGACACCCTGAATGACAACTACTGGAGCGGAGAATTAGTCTCGACTCTGGCCGCTAACATGACCAGCAGAGAGTTCGCTGACTGGATTGTTATTGATGGCCCCGGCAGTGGCAATTTACAAGCAGATGAGCTGTTCACTGAACCTAAAGGTTACGGATGGACGGGCACGGCGTTTGGTAAAGGCTGGTATGAAAATGTTCAACATGCAGTAAACCTTATCAAAGGCAAGGCAGACTGGAAACGAACCAAGCTGACAGAGGCTGAATACAACAAGTTGAAAGCATCGGGCGTACCGATTCAGGATGTTGAAACAGAAGGGTCATGGCTGTGGCGGCACTATGATTACGGCACCCGCAAAATTAGTCAGCAAGACCTGCAAGAAAAAATCATCAAAACCTTCCGCAAGGGCGGGCTCATCCCGTCTCAGGTCAATCTGGTAGGTTGGAGCCGTGGTGGTGTCAGTTGCCACATGCTGGCGAACGCCATGGCGGGCGATCCGGCTCTGCGTAATATTCCGGTCAACATTTTCGCGGTGGATCCAGTGCCGGGCACTGGGAACTTTCAGCTCGAAAAGGTCAGCTTAGGGAAAAACGTCAAAGAATACGTCGGTTTTTTCGCTCGGGATGAAAGATCAAAAGGCTTCGCCTGCGTTATCCCGAAGACTGATCCAGCAACCAAGGTCAGTATTTATCCAATGGCTGGTCGACATGCAACTTTGGTCGGCAATGCCTCCCTCAAAGGCTCCGACGGACCGGGTTCTTTAACAGAAGCTGGCAATCTGGTCAGACACTATGCAGAAGTATGCCTGACACGCTGGGGCACGCTTCTCGGCAAAAAGCTGAACTTGTCTGCAGCTGAAATCAGTCGCCTGCATCAAAGTATTGTTATGCATGAATCCAAATTCATAGCGATGCGCAAGATTTCATATACCGTACTGACAGAGTCCAGTAAGGATGAGCGTTATGTCAGTCATGGCGATAAAGGAGCTAATTTTTCCTCATTAACCGGTAAAACGTTCGCACCTCAGGCAGGCTTATCCGCTTCACTGGCCAAAGGTAATGATGCCTACAGCCATATTCATTGAGTCAAATTGAAACCGGGCTGATTAAATACGGCTACTTTTCAACTAAAAAAACCGCCCCAATGGGGCGGTTTTTATTCAACCAGTCCGAATTACAACTGCGGACCCGCTGCCTTGATTGCGTCGCTTACTTCGAACTTCTTGAAGTTCTCGATGAACAGACCGGCCAGTGCTTTGGCAGCCTCATCGTAAGCAGCTTTGTCAGCCCAGGTGTTGCGTGGGTTGAGCAGCTCGGTTTCAACGCCCGGTACGGCCAGTGGCACGTCGAGGTTGATGGTGTCCAGGTGCTCGGTGGCTGCGCCGATCAGTGCGCCGCTCTGAATAGCTGCAATCACACCACGAGTGGTCGGGATGTTGAAGCGCTTGCCAACGCCGTAGCCGCCGCCAGTCCAGCCGGTGTTAACCAGATAGACCTTGGAGCCGAAACCGCGGATGCGCTTGATCAGCAGCTCTGCGTATTCGCCAGCCGGACGCGGGAAGAACGGTGCGCCGAAGCAGGTGGAGAAGGTCGACTTGATGCCGCTGCCCGACCCCATTTCAGTGGAGCCAACCAGTGCGGTGTAACCCGACAGGAAGTGGTAAGCCGCTTGCTCTTCGCTGAGGATCGACACTGGCGGCAGCACGCCGGTCAGGTCGCAAGTCAGGAAGATCACAGCGTTTGGCTCGCCACCGAGGTTTTTCTCGGAACGCTTGGCAACGTGCTCCAACGGGTAAGCGGCGCGGCTGTTCTGAGTCAGGCTGACGTCGGCATAGTCGGCGTGCTTAGTGGTCTCGTCGATCACGACGTTTTCCAGCACAGCGCCGTGCTTGATCGCTTTCCAGATGACAGGCTCGTTCTTCTCGGACAGGTCGATGCACTTGGCATAGCAACCGCCTTCGATGTTGAACACTACGCCTTCACCCCAGCCGTGCTCGTCGTCACCAATGAGGTAACGGCTTTCATCAGCGGACAGAGTAGTTTTACCGGTACCGGACAGACCGAAGAACAGGGTTACATCACCCTCTTCGCCGATGTTGGCAGCACAGTGCATTGGCAGCACGTCAGCGGCTGGCAGCAGGAAGTTCTGCACGGAGAACATGGCTTTCTTCATTTCACCGGCGTAACGCATGCCAGCGATCAGAACTTTCTTTTGCGCGAAGTTGAGGATCACGCAACCGTCGGAGTTGGTGCCGTCACGCTCTGGAACGCATTCGAAGTTGGCAACGTTGAGAACCTGCCACTCCTCGCGGCCAGCCGGGTTGTACTGGGCCGGATTAATGAAGAGGCAACGGCCAAACATGTTCTGCCAGGCAGTCTGAGTGGTCATTTTCACAGCCAGGTAGTGGTCTTCTGCAGCACCTACATGTACGTGTGAAACGAAATGCTCTTGCGCGTTGTTGAACGCTTCAACGCGATCCCACAGTGCGTCGAATTTGTCAGCCGGGAACTTGCGGTTGATCGGGCCCCAGGCGATTGCATCCTGAGTAGTAGGCTCTTCAACGATGAAACGATCGACCGGCGAACGGCCAGTACGATGGCCTGTTCTCACAACCAGAGCGCCAGTGTCGGAAAGTTCGCCTTCGCCGCGGGCAAGCGCTTGCTTGACCAGGTCGTCGATGCTCAGATCGGTGTACACAGCGTTATTGGTTTGAGTCATGAGGGTCCCCGTCGGCCAGTGGCCGAGTGCTCCAAACGGTTTTGTAGTAAAAAAACAACCACTACTACAGCGGAAAAGTGGGCCGGATTATGCCAGAAAAGCCCAAGATTGGTAGGCCTCCCGTCAGAACTGCCTCACCGCTGCCCACAGCATGTAGTGAGGCGTTATCCGTGCGTAATTAGTGACGCGTATCAGATGGCGAATCAACGCCACCGCCAGCGAACAGCTGGGCGATATCAGTGGCATCGAAAAGATAGCGTTGGTTGCAGAATTGACAGTCGATCTCGACCGTACCGTTATGCTCGATAACCAGTTGCTGCGCATCTTCCAGTCCAAGACTGACCAGCGCATTGGCTGAACGTTCCCGAGAGCAACTGCAACGGAAGCATAGCGGCTGAACGTCAAACATTCTCACAGGGTCTTCGTGAAACAGACGATGCAGGACGGTCTGGTTGTCCAGACTCAGCAATTCTTCGGCGGTCAGGGTGCTGGCCAGCGTGGTGACGTGCTCCCAGGTAGCATCGCGCTCTTCGGGATCGGGTTGATGTGCCACGGGCAGTTGCTGCAGCAGCAAACCACGTGCGCGATGCCCGTCAGCCTTTAGCCAGAAGCGTGTGCCCAGTTGCTCGGACATCACAAAGTAGCTCGACAGGCTTTCGGAAAGGTCGACACCATCCAGAGCAACAATGCCCTGATAGCGCTTGCCCTGGCGCGGATCAATGGTCATGGCCAGTGAGCCGTCAGGCATCAGGTCCTGCAGACCGGCGCCGGGGGTGATCAGCGACTCATCGTAACGGGCAATGCCGCGCAGCTCGCGCTCGCTGGAGCACTCGACCATCAGCAATGGCACCGCACCACTGGAACGTGCCTGAAGAATCAACAAACCGTCGAATTTCAACGTGCCGACCAGCAGAGCTGCCGCCGCCAGCAGTTCGCCCAGAAGTTGCGCGACAGGCTCCGGATACGGGTGCTTGGCCAGCACTTCTGCATAGCTGCGTTCAAGCGCGACCAGCTCACCGCGAACGTCGCTCTCGTCGAAAATGAAGCGCTGGGTGTAGTCGATATCAGTCATTGGGAAGGTATCTGAATTGATGACAAAGTGATGACAAGCCGCTATAAAGCGCGGTTTAGCGCCCTAGGGGTGCGTCTTGCCATGTAGATGAGGGCCATTTTATGGGCTATCCCACACTCTTCCAAGCGAAGTGGAACATCAGCCGACTCGTGCTGTGCAATTTAGTCGCCCTTGGGCTGCTCGGAATCTGGATGTGGCCAACCGGCCATGCCCTGTTTAACCAGTTTGATGAGGGTTTATTTCACCTGCTCAATCAACCCCTGGAGCAGAGCGTAGTGTGGCGGGACATCTGGACAGTTGCCAGTATGCGGCCATTTGATGCAGTGGTCGGCGTGATCCTGCTGTGCCTGCTGATCAAAGGTGACTGGGTGTTCGAAGCCATCCAGGTGCGCGCGGCACTGTTCGGGTTTGTCTCGATCCTGCTGTTGCTGCTGATCATTCGTACGCTCTTCTCCAAATGGCTGGATCATTCGAGCCTGCAACACGACAGCCCGTCGATGGTGCTTGACGGGGCAATTCGCTTGAGTGAAATGTTCCCTCATCTGGAAAAAGCCTGGGAGCTCAAGGATCGCTCCAGCCAAAGTTTTCCTGGCGACCATGCTTCAGTGCTGTTGATCTGGGCACTGTTCATGTCGGTGTTCAGCCGCACACTTGTCCAGCGCGTAGTGATCTGGAGCCTGGCGCTGCTGTTCATGATGCCGCGCCTGGTCGCGGGCGCTCATTGGGGCCAGGACGATTACATTGGCGGCGTGCTGATTGCGCTGCTCGCATTAGGCTGGGGCTATTACACGCCGTTTGCTGCAGTGGCGAGTAATCTGTGGCTGAAGGCGACCGCACCTGTTTTCAGGCTGGCCGGAAAGTTGCCGCTGGTGAACAGGATGAGTGTGGTGCGGCAAGGCGATCCAGCCGTTCTGTAGGAGCCAACTTGTTGGCGAGGCGGTGTGTCAGAAAAAACGCCTCGCCAACAAGTTCACTCCTACAGATGCAAGCACCCTCAATCGCGCGCCGCGCCACGGAAGTCGAACAGCTGCCGCCGCTGTTTCTTGGTTGGCTTGCCGTCTGTGGTAACCCCCAGATTCCCGGCCTTGCGTTGCGCGGCTTCATTTTCGCGTTTGGTAACGCTCTCGGGGGTCTCGCTATAAAGCGCGTGCGCTTCGGGAGCACCACGGCGAACAATGGACAGCGCTTCAACCACGACCGTACGCTCGTCAAAGCCAGTACGAATCTGAAATTGATCACCAATACGTGGCTCTTTACCTGGCTTGCAACGCTCGCCTCTGCAGTGCACCTTACCGCTTTCAATTGCCGTTTTTGCCAAGGCACGCGTTTTGTAGAAACGCGCCGCCCATAGCCATTTATCCAAACGGACTTTATCGTCTTCGTCTGACTTTTGAGCCATATGAATTCCTCAATCAGGTCGTAGTCAGACTGTACTACGTCACACGTGGCGTGCAGTACGCGATTGCGACAATCAGCAGCGTTGGCATCCCCGAAACCCTTTACTCATGGAGTGCGAAATGACCGAATTCCCAACGTCATTGACCTCACCTGCACGCGGATGCGACGGCTGCAAAAACAGCCCCGATCTCGACTTTTCATTTGCTTTCGCCTACCAGCCAATCGTGGACCTGCGAGAAAACACGATTTTTGCTCATGAGGCACTGGTGCGCGGCATCAATGGCGAGGGTGCGTTGTCGGTGTTGAGCCAGGTCACGGACAAAAACCGCTATCGATTCGATCAGCTATGCCGCACCCACGCCATTGCGGGAGCGGCTGCGCTGAACATGACTGAACGCCTTTCGATCAACTTCCTGCCCAATGCGGTTTATCGACCCGAGTTGTGTATCCGGAGCACGCTTGAGGCGGCTCGCCAGCACAATTTTCCACTGGATCGGCTGATCTTCGAGACAATCGAAAGCGAGCACGTTGATAACAATCGCCATTTAACCAATATTCTGCGTGAATACCGCCAATTCGGCTTCATGACCGCCATTGACGACTTTGGCGCCGGATACTCGGGGCTGACGCTACTGGCCGATTTTCAGCCGGACCTGATAAAACTCGACATGCAATTAATCAGAGATATTCACCGCGACCGGCCGCGTCAGGCTATCGTTCGTGGGGTTGTCACAATGTGTGCAGAGTTGGGGGTTACAGTCATTGCCGAAGGCATCGAATGCGCCGAAGAGCGTGACTTCCTCGCGGACTGCGGGATTTATCTGATGCAAGGTTACTGGTTCGCCAAACCTGCATTCAAAGCATTGGCCCAGGTTGATTCCGGGGCCTGGCAGAAAGCATGAGAAGTACGGAAACCCATTGAAAACATTTGATCATCTGACAGTCATCGGCCTGCGCGAGTGGGTGGCGCTGCCCGATCTTGGGGTAGCAGGCCTGCGGGCGAAAATCGATACCGGCGCGAGCACCTCAAGCCTGCACGCCACCGAGATCGAGCCTTTCGAACGCGACGGCCAGAAGTGGGTTCGTTTCAATGCCCATCTGGGCACTGTGGTCCAGTTGCGCCATCGCCGTTGCGAAGCGCTGCTGGTCGCCATGAAAACCATTAAAAGCTCCAACGGTCACGCGCAGGTCCGCTATGTCATTCGCACCACCCTGGCTTTGGGTGATCGTGTCTGGCCAGTGGAATTCACGCTGGCCTGCCGTAAAGCAATGCGCTATCGCTTGCTGCTCGGCTCCAACGCTTTGATCGACGGACAACTGGTCGTTAATCCAGGCATTACTTATGTTCAGGACAAACCGGTTTTCCCGGTCTCGACTACCTCTGCCACAGGTGCTGCATGAAGATCGCTGTGCTTTCGCGTAACCCGCGTCTGTATTCAACCCGTCGTCTGGTCGAAGCTGGTATTGAACGTGGCCATGAGATGGTGGTGATCGACACCCTGCGTGCCTACATGAATATCGCCAGCCACAAGCCGCAAATTCACTATCGCGGCAAGCCGCTGGAGGGCTTTGATGCGGTCATCCCGCGTATTGGCGCCTCGGTGACTTTTTATGGCTGCGCGGTACTGCGTCAGTTTGAAATGATGGGCGTTTTTCCACTCAACGAGTCGGTGGCCATCGCTCGTTCGCGGGATAAACTGCGTTCTCTGCAGCTGCTCTCGCGTCGCGGGATCGGTTTGCCGGTGACAGGCTTTGCTCACTCTCCGGACGATATCCCTGACCTGATCCAGATGGTCAATGGCGCACCGCTGGTCATCAAGGTGCTGGAAGGCACTCAGGGTATCGGCGTGGTGCTGTGCGAAACGGCAACTGCGGCAGAGTCAGTGATTGAGGCGTTCATGGGCCTCAAGCAGGACATCATGGTTCAGGAATACATCAAGGAAGCGGGCGGCGCGGATATCCGCTGCTTCGTGGTCGGTGACAAGGTCATTGCCTCGATGAAGCGTCAGGCCAAGCCCGGCGAGTTTCGCTCCAACCTGCACCGTGGCGGCAGCGCCAGCTTGATCAAGATCACTCCCGAAGAACGCATGACCGCCATTCGCGCAGCCAAGGTTATGGGTCTGAGCGTCGCCGGTGTCGACATTCTGCGCTCCAATCACGGGCCGCTGGTGATGGAGGTCAATTCTTCGCCGGGGCTGGAGGGTATTGAAGTGACCACCAGCAAGGACGTCGCCGGGATGATCATCGAGTATCTGGAGAAGAACAGCGGCCCGCACATGACGCGGACCAAGGGTAAAGGCTAAACCCTACCCTGTGGGAGCGGTGCTTGCCCGCGATGTAGGCGCCGCGGTTTCCAGTCAGATCACCGAAACCTTATCGCGGGCAAGCACCGCTCCCACACAAAGCAAAATCCCGGTTCAATAGTTGCGGGGGCTCTTAAACCGCACCTCTCGGCAACATCAACCCCAGCGGCAAGCGCACTCGCGCTTCCAGTCCGCCGCCCGAACGATTACGCAATTCGACGTTGCCGCCGTGCATTGCCGCGATTCGTTTGACGATGGCCAATCCCAGCCCAGTCCCTTTGCCACTTCGGGCACGATCACCGCGAATGAACGGGTTGAAAATTACCTCAAGCTCCGACGGATCAATCCCGGTGCCGCGGTCCAGGACACTTAGCACCACATAAGGCGCGCTGGTATCGCCGGACACATAAGCCGCCACCTCGATGCCATTGCCTGCGTGGTGCATGGCGTTGCCGATCAGGTTGGTGAGCAACCGCTTCATTGAAACGCGCCGTAAAGGGAACGGCGGAATGGGCTCAAGGCACAGACGAATCTGCTCTTCAGGATTCTCGGGATTGTTGAATGGGGCGACGACGTCACGCACCAACTCGCTAAGGTCGACCTCTTCAATCTCTTCATCGCGGCCATCGCGAATAAACGCCATGAACTGATCAAGAATGGCATCCATGTCTTCGATGTCTCGGACCATGCCTTCAGTCAGTTCGTTTTCGTCCTTCATCAACTCCAGCGACAGCCGCAAGCGGGTCAAAGGCGTACGCAAGTCATGGGAAACACCCGCGAGCATCAGTTCCCGTTCCTGCCCGGCCTGTTCGACATCCTCGGCCATCTGGTTGAAAGCGCGGTAAACCTCGGTCATTTCGCTGGGGGTATCACTGACCGGCAGGCGCACACTGCGCCCCTGCCCTAATTGTCTCGCAGCGAAAACCAGGCGTTTGAGAGGCTGATTGAGTTGCCGGACGAAGATCCACGCCGAGGCTGTGGATAACAAACCAATCGCAAGGAACCAGCCCAGCACGCTCCAGATTTTCTGGCCACGCAATGGGTGCGGGTACAACGGTACTTTCAACCAGCCATCACCCAGGCTTGGTGCCCGAACCCACAACGCCGGCGGCGCATGCACACGCAGGCGAACTTCAGTGTCGTCGCCCAGTTCCGCCTGCATCTGACGCTGATAGATTTCGCTATACGGCCAGTGCTGCTCACCTTCAGGAACGCCGCCACCGACCACGCGGATCAGACCTGCCGCGTCGGCAATCGCTTCACGGTCGTTCTCGTTGGCCGCCCAATAAGCGCGAAGTGTCAACGCAACACCATGGCTGTATTGCCTGTCCACCAGCACATCCTCGTTCATCAACAGATAGACAAGGGTCAGCGCTTTCGAGAACAGCACGACGATAAGCACCAGCCATAAGGTGCGAGAGAAAAAGCTTTGCGGGAACCAGAGCGGGGTTTTCATATTTGCAGCTATACACTTTGCAGGAGCGAGCCAGGCTCGCAGGTTTGCGAAACACGAACGACAACCGACGCCGTATCAACGAAAACCAAAACGTCGATAGCCCTGTTCGGGACTATCGACGTGACGGGTCATCAACGCGGCAGGATGTGCTCCTAAAAGCGCTCGATTATCGAGTACCCGCGCCGTCCGGAACGAATACATAACCAACACCCCAGACCGTCTGGATATAACGCGGCTTGGAAGGATCCGGCTCGATCAGGCGACGCAGACGGGAAATCTGCACGTCGATAGAGCGCTCCAGCGCATCCCATTCGCGGCCACGGGCCAGATTCATCAGCTTGTCGCGGGTCAGCGGTTCACGAGCGTGCATTACCAGCGCCTTGAGTACCGCAAACTCGCCCGTGGTGAGCATGTGTACTTCATCACCGCGCTTGAGTTCGCGAGTCGCCAGCGACAACTCGTAATCACCAAAGGTGACCGACTCGTCTTCGCTGCCCGGTGCGCCCGGTACAGGAGCGGCCTGACGACGCAATACAGCTTTGACACGCGCCATCAGCTCATCAGGGTTGAAGGGCTTCGCCAGGTAATCATCAGCCCCCAGCTCAAGGCCTTTGATCCGGCTCAGCTCATCGCCCTTGGCAGTCAGCATGATGATGGGTACTTGATTGTTAGCGGCGCGCAAACGACGGCAGGCTGAGAGCCCGTCTTCGCCCGGCAGCATCAGGTCAAGCACCACAAGATTGAAAACTTCGCGGGCCAGCAAGCGATCCATTTGCTCAACGTTGGCCACAGCACGGGCACGATAACCCTTGCTGGTGAAAAAACGTTCTAACAGGCTGCTCAAACCCGGATCGTCATCAACAATAAGGATTTTTTCGCCTTCGGCAGTTTGTGCAGTGCTGCTCATTCAGATGCTCCTTTGATCTCGGGGCGCATTATGGCGTAGCTGCTGTGATACGCACCGTGTGCATTGTTAGCAGATTTTACCGGGGCTGCCACTCAAGCCTTGCTTACGCTGAGCAAAAACAGCGCTTTTGTCGGCTCGTCCCCTAATCGGGCTGCGCTGGGTATAATGCGCCGCCCTCAAAGTCAGGCAACGCCTGAACATGGCAGTTCGACAGTATTCTTGCGAAAGTCGGTCAGCGCAGCTCGCGGCCACTTTGTAATCAGGTATTTTGCTCACAACTCCAGGTGGTCTCATGGACAGCATCAACAGCCGCATCGCCGAAGAACTTGGCGTACGCCCACAACAGGTCGCAGCGGCCGTCGCTCTACTGGATGAAGGTTCTACCGTTCCCTTCATTTCCCGTTACCGCAAGGAAGTGACCGGCAGCCTCGATGACACTCAATTACGTCATCTTGAAGAGCGCCTGCGCTACCTGCGCGAACTCGACGAGCGTCGCATCAGCATCCTTGCCAGCATTGAAGAGCAAGGCAAACTGACTCCCGAGCTCGCCCGCGACATCAAGCTTGCCGACACCAAGACCCGCCTTGAAGACTTGTACCTGCCTTATAAGCAAAAGCGCCGCACCAAAGGCCAGATTGCTCTTGAAGCGGGCCTTGGCGAACTGGCCGACGGCCTGTTCAACGACCCGACATTGAGCCCTGAAACCGAAGCAGCGCGCTTCGTGGACGCCGAAAAGGGCGTTGCAGACGTCAAAGCTGCGCTGGAAGGTGCCAAGTACATCCTCATGGAGCGCTTCGCCGAAGACGCCAGCCTGCTGGACAAACTGCGCAGCTTCCTCAAGCAGGAAGCCGTGATCAGCGCTCGCGTGGTGGCGGGCAAGGAAGAAGAAGGCGCCAAGTTCCGCGATTACTTCGAACACGACGAGCCGCTGAAAAGCATGCCGTCGCACCGCGCCCTGGCTATTTTCCGTGGTCGCAACGAAGGCTTCCTCAGTTCGGCCTTGAAAGTGGGTGAAGAACTGCCCGGCACCATGCACCCGTGCGAATTGATGATCGGTGAGCGTTTCGGCCTGCAAAACCAGAACCGTCCGGCTGACAAGTGGCTGGCCGAAGTGGTGCGCTGGACCTGGAAGGTCAAGCTCTACAGCCATCTGGAAACCGACTTGCTGGGTGAGCTGCGCGATGGCGCAGAAACCGAAGCAATCAACGTTTTCGCCCATAACCTGCATGACCTGCTGCTCGCAGCACCGGCTGGCCCTCGCGCCACGCTGGGGCTGGACCCGGGCCTGCGCACCGGTTGCAAAGTCGCGGTGGTCGACTCGACCGGCAAACTGCTGGATTACGCCACGGTTTACCCGCACGTTCCGAAAAACCAGTGGGATCAAACCATCGCTGTGCTGGCCGCTCTTTGCGCCAAGCACGCGGTAGACCTGATCGCCATCGGCAACGGTACCGCCAGCCGCGAAACCGACAAGCTGGCCGCCGAACTGATCAAAAAATATCCAGGCCTGAAAATGACCAAGGTTATGGTCTCCGAAGCGGGTGCATCGGTTTACTCGGCTTCCGAACTCGCGGCCAAAGAATTCCCGGACCTGGACGTGTCGATCCGTGGTGCGGTGTCTATCGCCCGTCGCCTGCAAGACCCGCTGGCCGAACTGGTAAAGATTGACCCGAAATCCATCGGTGTCGGTCAGTACCAGCACGACGTGTCCCAGCTCAAGCTGGCGCGCGGTCTGGATGCTGTCGTCGAAGACTGCGTAAACGCCGTGGGCGTGGACGTGAACACGGCATCGGTGGCGTTGTTGGCACGGATTTCCGGCCTCAACACCACATTGGCGCAAAATATCGTGGCGCACCGCGATGAGAACGGCGCATTCAAATCCCGTGCGGCGCTGAAAAAAGTCCCACGTTTGGGCGAAAAGACATTCGAACAGGCTGCAGGCTTCCTTCGTGTCATGAACGGCGATAACCCGCTGGATTCGTCGGCCGTTCACCCGGAAGCCTATCCGTTGGTGAAGCGCATCGCGTCTGAAACCGACCGCGATATCCGCTCACTTATCGGCGACGCCAGCTTCCTCAAGCGTCTGGACCCGAAAAAGTACACCGACGAAACCTTCGGTTTGCCGACCGTGACTGACATTCTGCAAGAGCTTGAGAAGCCAGGCCGCGACCCGCGCCCAGAGTTCAAGACTGCCGAGTTCCAGGACGGCGTCGAAGACCTCAAAGACTTGCAACCAGGCATGATCCTCGAAGGTGTGGTGACCAACGTGACCAACTTCGGTGCCTTCGTCGACATCGGCGTGCATCAGGACGGTCTGGTGCACATCTCGGCGCTGTCCGAGAAGTTCATCAAGGACCCGCGTGAAGCGGTGAAAGCGGGCGATGTAGTTAAAGTGAAGGTCATGGAAGTCGACATCCCGCGCAAACGCGTCGGCTTGTCGATGCGCATGAGCGACACCCCGGGAGAGAAAGTCGATGGCGCTCGCGGTGCTCGCCCAGGCTCGGCCCCACGTCAGCAGCAAAGCAGCGCGCCCCGCAAGGAAACCGTAGCTGCAGCACCGGCCAACAACGCCATGGCGTCATTGTTCGCCAACGCCAAACAGCTGAAGAAACGCTGATGGACATTCCGGCGGGCTATACCGAAAGCGCGTATTTCCGGGCGATCGGCTGCCAGCTGCGCAGCCTGGAGGTGGGCGTTGCCGAAGTTGCACTGCCGCTGGAGGATCATCTGCGCAATCGTGGCAACGTGATGCACGGCGGGGCGATTTTCAGCCTCGTCGACATTGCGATGGGGCTGGCCTGTTCCAGCTCCCATGGTTTCGACCAGCGCAGTGTGACCATCGAATGCAAGATCAACTATATGCGTGGAGTGTCTGAGGGCGAAGTGTTATGCATCGCCAAAGTGCTGCACGCAGGCCGTCGCACGCTGGTGGTTGAGGCTGAAGTGCTTCAGGGCGAGAAACTTGTCGCCAAGGCACAAGGCACGTTCGCTGTCGTCTAGTACAGACAGGTCAATTTAAGGTAATTTCGGCGCTATGAATGTGGCGCCGGGATTAATCCGTCGCCGCCGGACGGCGTTTTCGTGCAGATCCTGAAACTAGGCGACAACGCCAGTGCCCTACCCTTGTACACCGTCATATCCACCCCCATATTGGGGCGACTGACGCGTGAAGGAATCCAACTTGAGCGAACTTCTCAACCGCCGCCTGGCTTTGCTTAGCGAGCGCACTAACCTCTCCCTGCTGGAGCAGTGCCTGCACGGTATTGAGCGCGAATGCCTGCGCGTAACCGGCGACGCCCAGTTGGCGCAGACGCCGCACCCGCAAGCCTTGGGCGCGGCACTGACCAATGGCCAGATCACTACAGACTATTCCGAGTCACTGCTGGAGTTCATCACTCCTGCATTGGCCAACCCGGTCGAAACTCTGGACAGCCTGGATAAAATCCACCGCTTTGCCTACAGCAAGCTGGGTAGCGAGCTCCTTTGGAGCCCGTCGATGCCGTGTCCGTTGCCGGACGAAAAAGATATCCCGATTGCCTACTACGGCACGTCGAATATCGGCAAACTCAAATACGTTTATCGCAAAGGGCTGGCCCTGCGTTACGGCAAGACCATGCAATGCATTGCGGGTATCCATTACAACTTTTCGCTACCGGAAAGTGTCTGGCCACTGCTCAAGCAAACCGAGCATTTCGAAGGTGATGCCCGCGACTATCAATCGCACGCCTATATCGGCCTGATCCGTAATTTCCGACGCTACAGCTGGCTGTTGATGTACCTGTTTGGCGCATCACCTGCGCTGGACGCAGGCTTCCTGCGAGGCCGCGCCCACAAGCTGGAGCAGTTCGACGCCGAGACCCTCTATCTGCCGTACGCAACCAGCCTGCGCATGAGCGATCTGGGTTATCAAAGCAACGCCCAGGCGGACTTGACGCCTTGCTATAACGATCTGATCAGCTACACGGACAGCCTGCGCAAAGCGGTCGCCACGCCGTACGCACCCTATGTCGAAGTCGGCACGCATGACGCTGAAGGCGATTGGGTCCAGCTCAACACCAACGTTTTGCAGATCGAAAACGAGTACTACTCCAATATCCGCCCCAAACGCGTGACCTATTCGGGTGAGCGCCCGATTCAGGCTTTGATGGCGCGTGGCGTGCAATACGTTGAAGTTCGCTGCCTGGACATCAACCCGTTCCTGCCAACAGGCATCGATCTGCAGCAAGCCCGTTTCGTCGACGCCTTCGTGCTGTACTGCGCTCTGCAGGAAAGCCCGCAACTGGCCAATAACGAATGCGCCAATGCGGCCTCTAACTTCCTGACCGTGGTCAAGGAAGGCCGTCGACCAGGGCTCAAGCTCAATCGCAATGACAGCACTATTGACCTGAAAGCCTGGGGCTCCGAGCTGCTGGAGAAGATCAAGCCAATCGCGCAACTGCTCGATCAGGCACAGGGTACCGACGAGCACATCAAGTCCATCGAGGCGCAACAAGCCAGGATCGATGACGCGTCACTGACACCTTCGGCGAAAGTGTTGGCCAGCATGAAGCAGCACAACGAAGGCTTTACTGCCTTCTCACTGCGTCAAAGCCACGCGCATGCCGACTACTTCCGCAGCAACCCGCTCAGCGCTGAAGAGCAGGCGCACTTCGAAGCGCTGGCCAGCACTTCGATTGCGGAACAGGCAGAGCTGGAGCAAACCGAAGAGCAGGTGGATTTCGACACCTTCGTCGGCGCGTATCAGGCGAGTATTTTGCGGATTAGTAACTGAGGTAGAAGCACTATCCCCTGAGATTCGCGGCAAACCAAACAATGATCTGTAGGAGTGAGCTTGCTCGCGATTGGATTTATCTTTCGATAAATTATCGTCTGACCTGACGCCATCGCGAGCAAGCTCACTCCTACAAAATCGGTGTTTGCCGAGAATCCAGCTTTTACAACGCCTTCTCGAAAATCTTCGAATTACGTTGGTAGTTATATAACGACGCCCGGGCGCTAGGCAGACGATCAACGCTGCTTGGCTCGAAGCCGCGCTCGCGGAACCAGTGCGCGGTACGTGTGGTAAGGACGAACAAGGTCTTCAAACCCTGTTCGCGAGCACGGGTTTCGATGCGCTCAAGCAACTCGTCGCCCCGGCCGCCATGGCGGTATTCAGGGTTGACCGCCAGGCAGGCCAACTCTCCGGCTTGCGAGTCAGCAATTGGATACAGCGCCGCACAGGCGATGATCAGCCCTTCGCGCTCAACCACACTGAACTGCTCAATCTCACGCTCCAGTACTTCGCGGGAACGGCGCACCAGAATGCCCTGCTCTTCCAGCGGCGTAATCAGATCCATCAAACCGCCGACGTCTTCAATGGCGGCTTCACGGACCAGTTCGAATTGCTCCTGCGCAACCAGCGTGCCGCCACCGTCGCGGGTGAACAGCTCGGTGAGCAGCGCGCCGTCTTCGACATAGCTGACGATATGGCTACGACCCACACCACCGCGGCAAGCTTCAGCCGCAGCATCCAGCAATTCCGCCTGATAGTTGTAGTTGCTGCCCAGCCGCAGGATATGCGCAGGCACTTGCTGCGGACGAAGCTCGCGCACCAATCGTCCGTGCTCGTCCATCAAGCCGCGCTCTTCACCGAATAGCAGCAACTTGTCGGCACCCAGATCGATAGCGGTGCGGGTAGCAACGTCTTCGCAAGCAATGTTAAAAATCTCGCCGGTTGGCGAATAACCGATGGGCGACAGCAAAACGATATGGCGCTCGTCCAAAAGACGATTGATACCTTTGCGGTCGATCCGACGTACTTCGCCGGTGTGCTGGTAATCCACGCCTTCCCATACGCCAATGGGCCGGGCAGTGACCAGATTGCCGCTGGTCACCCGCAGGCGTGACCCCTGCATTGGCGAAGCCGCCATGTCCATGGACAGGCGCGCTTCGATGTCGAGGCGCAAATGGCCGACAGCATCGATCACACAATCGAGTGTTGCAGCATCGGTGACGCGCAAATTACGGTGGAACTGAGGCGTCAGGCCGCGTGCAGCCAGACGGCTTTCGATTTGCGGCCGCGAGCCATGGACCAATACCAAGCGTACTCCGAGGCTGTGCAAGAGCACGAGGTCGTGAACGATATTGCCGAAGTTCGGATGCTCAACGCCGTCACCGGGCAACATCACGACGAAGGTGCGTTCACGGTGGGCATTGATATAGGGAGACGCGTGGCGAAGCCAATTGACGTATTCGTGCATAACCTGAAGAGCCTGCTGATAAAAGGACGAAAGACAGAAACACTCACAACCGTGTGGTGGTTATCGTCGGAACAAGCATGGCTGCACGCGCACTCTCCTTATTTCTATCTCTGGCATGACCCGGCTCATTGCGGGTTCAGGCAATAATGTTCAATCAACTGGCTTAACAGACGCACTGTAGGCTGCAAACGTGACATTTCCAGATACTCGCCCGGCTGATGCGCGCAAGCGATATCACCGGGTCCCAGCACAAGAGTTTCACAGCCCAGACGTTGAAAGTAAGCAGCTTCGGTGCCGAATGCTACAGCTTCAGCCCGGTGTCCTGTAAGACGTTCGGCAACTCGCACCAGTTCCGCATCGGCTGCCTGCTCGAAAGGTGGGGCTTCGGGGAACAACGGCGCGTAGTCAATTTTGACCTGATGCAGCTCGGCAAGCGGTTCAAGCTTCTGACGGATTGCGGCGCGCAGCACGCTTGGGTCCATGCCGGGCAACGGCCGCAAGTCGAACTCAAGGGAGCACTGGCCGCAAATCCGGTTGGGGTTATCGCCGCCATGGATGCAACCGAAATTCAGGGTTGGCGTTGGCACACTGAACTGTGGATTGCGGTATTCGAGCTGCCATTGCGTGCGCAGCCCCTTGAGCTCGCTGATCGCATCGTGCATCGCTTCCAGCGCGCTGTGCCCCAGGCTTGGGTCAGAAGAATGACCGCTGCGCCCGAGAATATCGATGCGCTCCATCATCACACCCTTGTGCAGACGAATAGGCTTGAGGCCCGTCGGCTCACCGATCACAGCCGCACGCCCCAGCGGCCGTCCCGCCTCAGCCAGCGCACGAGCGCCCGCCATGGAGCTTTCTTCATCACAGGTGGCGAGAATCAACAACGGCTGCTTGAAAGGCTTATCCAGCAGCGGCCGAACAGCTTCTATAATCAACGCGAAGAAGCCTTTCATGTCACAACTGCCCAGCCCGACCCAACGATTATCGACTTCGGTCAGCTTCAGCGGATCGGTTTTCCACAGCGCCTCGTCGAACGGCACCGTATCGCTGTGCCCTGCGAGGACCAACCCGCCAGGGCCACTGCCAAAACTGGCCAGCAAATTGAACTTGCCCGGCGAAACCTGCTGGATATCGCACGCAAACCCCAGGTCGCCCAGCCAACCCGCCAACAGATCGATCACTACGCGGTTGGACTGATCCAGTGACGGCTGGGTGCAGCTCACCGAAGGCGCGGCAATCAACGCGGCGAATTGGTCTTTCATGGACGGCAAGGGCATGTGCGATTCCTTTAACGGGAGAGCGTGCCGACCATCATAGGGCTATCGGGTGGTGGGAATAAACCGTTAAGGGCGGTTTGCCAGACATCTCACAGCGGCGGAGAAACGCAGAACCTGAGGGAGCGGTGCTTGCCTGCGATGAACGATTACGCGGTTATGCAGGTAAATCGAGGCGTCTCTATCGCGGGCAAGCACCGCTCCCTCAGGTATGGCATCCCAGCCAACGGGATTTGATCCAGCCTGTTCAAGACACATGTCCTGTACACTGCCCACCCTAAGTAGCCACGCAACAACCGGCTGCACCCCGTTATCAGTAAAAGCGTCTGGATTCCCGGCCATGCAGAAAGAAACAGAAATCAAACTCCGCGTCAGCCGCGAAACCCTCGCTGCACTGCGCGATCACCCGCTGCTGAAGAAGCGCAACAAGAGCGGCTGGGAGAGCGTGGAGCTTTCCAATCAATATTTCGATACCCCGGAGCGCGATCTGGCCAACGCCAAAGTAGCGCTGCGCGTACGTCGTGATGGCGATCAAATCATCCAGACCATGAAAACTCGGGGCCAAAGCGTTGCCGGGTTCTCCGAGCGTAACGAGTTCAACTGGGACCTGCCCAAGGCCAAGCTGGACCTGAAGAAGCTCGACGGCGAATGCTGGCCTGAGCAGTTGGCTGATCTGGACAAGAAAACCATCAAGCCACTGTTCACCACTGACTTCGTTCGTGAGCGGGCAGAAATCGCCTGGGGCCGTGGCAAAACCAAGGTTGTGATCGAAGCAGCACTCGATCTGGGCCACGTGGTCGCGGGCAAGCAGAAGGAAGAAATCTGCGAGCTGGAGCTGGAATTGCGCGAAGGCGACCCGGCTGCACTCCTGGAGCTGGCCGCTGAACTGGCCGTGACCCTGCCACTGATGCCGTGCGACATCAGCAAAGCCGAGCGCGGCTATCGTCTGCTGGACGCCAACAGCTACTCGCTGACGCTGCCTGCTCCGCAATTCCAGGCCGAAATGCCGCTGGATGACGCTTACGCCGCACTGGCCTTGCACTTGTTAGGCAGCAGCCAGCGTCTGGCCGAGCAATACCGTTTCAATGGCCACTGGCGCTTGCTTCAGGACTGGGTTGCGTTGCTCGCGGAGTTGCGCGCGCTGACGGGCAGCCTCGGTCAGGCAGCACCGCGCAGCACCAGTAGCGAACTGCGTTCCTCGCTGGATGCCTTGCTGGAAGACTGGCGTCCGCTGGTTCAAGCAGGCCAGGAAGATGAAGATGTGCGTGGCGCCGCTCACGAGCAGTTCCTTGAAGAGCTGCAAGACCCGCGTTGGGGCCTGTTCTCGCTGACCACGTCGCGTTGGTTGCTGGCACGTAGCTGGACGGTGGAACGCAATAACCGTGGCAATCGCCAAGGCGCTGCGCAACTGGACAGCTGGTTGCCGCGTTTTCTGGCCGATGAAGCCACGGCATTGCAGTTGGGTCGTTATCAGCAGCAGCCGGAAGATCTCGCTGAACAACTGCCGCGTATCGAGCGCATTCAGGCCTGGCTGCACCATGCACGTGGTGCACTGGATCTGCCGGAGCTGGATCGTCTGTACGGCGAGCTGAACAAGCTGGTGCATTTGGCTGAACAGCCGATCAGCGATGAAGTGCTGGATGCTCGCGTGCAGCAGACCATCGTCGTGTTCCAGAGCCGTGCGTGGAAGACGTTGCTGCGTTTGTAAGCCATAGTCAGGAACACGAAAACCTGTTGGAGCCGGGCTTGCCCGCGAAGAACGATGACGCTGGTATGCCTGCATAACCGCGTCGCCTGATTCGCGGGCAAGCCCGGCTCCAACAGGGGCATACGTCCAAGCTTTACGCCCCGTGTTCCACCGACCCGATAAAATTAGCCAGTTCTGGCGTTCGCGGGTTAGCGAACAGAATCTTAGGATCGCCCACTTCGTGCACCTTGCCCTGGTGCATGAACACCAATTTATCTCCCACTTCCCGGGCGAAGCGCATTTCGTGGGTCACCATGATCAGCGTCATGCCGTCTTTCGCCAACTGGCGCACCACGCTCAACACTTCGTTGACCAGCTCCGGGTCCAGAGCCGAAGTAATTTCATCGCAGAGCAATACTTTGGGCGACATCGCCAGAGCACGGGCAATCGCCACGCGCTGCTGCTGACCACCTGACAGGCGATCAGGGAAGGCATCAAACTTCTCACCCAGCCCGACACGCTCAAGCATCTCTTTGGCAATCTTCCTGGCTTCAGCTTTCGAAACCTTTTTCACCACCTGCGGTGCCAGCATCACGTTTTCGCCAACACTCAGATGCGGGAACAGGTTGAACTGCTGGAAGACCATGCCGACTTTCTGCCGCAACGAGCGCAGGTCTGCGCGGGCTGCATCCAGATATTCGCCATCGACTTCGATAACACCGTCGTTGATCGACTCCAACCCGTTCAACGTACGCAACAACGTACTCTTACCCGAGCCGCTACGGCCGATAATCGCCACGACCTGACCTTCTTCAACGGAGAGGTCGATGCCTTTGAGGACGTGATGGTCGCCGTAATATTTATGCAGCGCGGATATTCTAAGCAGAGGCATGCAGTCTCCTTTCCAGGTAGCGGGCACTGAGCGACAGGGGATAGCAGAGCATGAAGTAGCCCAGAGCGACGAAGCCATACACCATGAAGGGCTGGAACGTAGCGTTGGCGAGCATGCCGCCGGTTTTGGTCAATTCGGTAAAACCAATGATCGAGGTCACTGCGGTGCCTTTGACGACTTGCACCGAAAACCCGACCGTAGGCGCAACGGCAATGCGCAGCGCCTGGGGAAGAATCACGTAACGCAGTTGCTCCAGTGGCGTCATCGCCAGACTGGCAGATGCTTCCCACTGACCATTGGCAATCGACTCGACGCAACCACGCCAGATCTCGGCCAGGTACGCGCTGGTAAACAGCGTGAGGGCCAGTGCAGCCGCGGCCCATGGGGAAATATCAAAGCCCAGCAACGCCACACCGAAAAACACCAGAAACAACTGCATCAGCAGCGGTGTACCCTGGAACAGTTCGATGTAAACCTTGGCAATCACTCTTGGCGCATTGAGTTTGGCAATGCGCATGCACATGACCAGCAAGCCAATCACGCCGCCACCCACGAACGCTACCAGTGACAGCGCCAGCGTCCATTGCAGGCCGGTGAGCAAATTGCGCACAACATCCCAAAGGGTGAAATCCATCAGCCTTTCCTCGAAATGTAGCGACGACCGATCCAGGCCAGCAACTGGCGAACCATTAGCGCCATAAAGAGGTAAATCAGCGTGGTGACGATATACGTCTCAAAGGCGCGGAAGTTACGCGACTGAATGAAGTTGGCGAAGAAGCTCAACTCTTCGGTTGCGATCTGTGAACAGACCGCCGAACCGAGCATCACGATGATGATCTGGCTGCTCAGCGCGGGCCAGACCTTGCCCAGCGCCGGAATCAGAACCACGTATCGGAACGCCTCCATTCGCGTCATCGCCAGTGCGGCAGCCGCCTCAAGCTGACCTTTGGGGATCGCCTGAATACCTGCACGGATGATTTCCGTCGAGTAAGCGCCCAGGTTGATCACCATGGCCAGAATTGCCGCCTGCCATTCGGAAATCTGCACCCCCAGAGACGGTAGCCCGAAGAAGATGAAGAACAACTGCACGAGGAACGGGGTGTTGCGTATCAGCTCGACATAAACCCCGAAAATCGCCGAGAACGGCTGAATTTTCCAGGCCCGCACGATGGCGCCGATGATACCCAGTCCAACCCCGAGCACAGTGCCAATGGCGGTCAACTCCAGGGTGAACAACGCCCCGCGCAGTAGCAGATCGGCATTCTGCATGACCGGTACGAAGTCAAAGTTGTAAGCCATTGGCAGCCTCCGAAATCAACAAACGGTTATCAGAGGTCAGCGGGCAGAGGCTGTTTGAGCCAGGTCTGGGAGTTCTTTTCAAGCGAACCGTCTTTCTTGCCCGCTTCGATGATTTCGTTGACCTTGGCCAGCAACGTCGCCTCACCTTTGTTCACGCCGACGTAGACCGGGGAATCCTTGAGTTTCACTTTCAGCTCAGGAATGCGCTTCGGGTTCTTCTCGCTGATCGCAACCATCACCACGTTACCGCTAGCGATGAGGTCGGTCTGGCCGGCCAGATACGCAGCGATGGTGGAGTTGTTGTCTTCAAAGCGCTTGATGGTCGCTTCTTTCGGCGCAACAGCAGTCAGCTCGATGTCTTCGATGGCACCGCGGGTCACGCTGATGGTTTTGCCTTTCAGATCGTCCAGACCTTTGATCGACGCTTCAGGTGGACCGAATACGGCCAGGTAGAAAGGCGCGTAGGCCTTGGAGAAGTCGATGACTTTTTCGCGGTCAGGGTTTTTGCCAAGGCTGGAGATCACCAGGTCCACCTTGCCGGTGGTCAGGTACGGAATACGGTTGGTGCTGTTGACCGGAGTCAGTTCCAGTTTGACCTTGAGCTGGTCAGCAATCAGCTTCGCGGTGTCGATGTCCAGGCCACGAGGCTTCATGTCCGGGCCCACCGAGCCGAACGGCGGGAAGTCCTGCGGAACAGCAACTTTCAAAGTGCCGCGCTTCACGACGTCGTCCAGACCATCGGCGTGGGCAGGTGCCTGGCTGAGCATGAGGCTGGCAAACAGGGCAGTAAGCAGAGCGCTGTAACGCTTGGTCATAGGAAGACTCCGTGGTGGACGACAGGTGTTTGTACGCAACCTCAGTGCACAGCCCATGCCATCCCATCATGCACAGCCATAAACCAAGGCTTTGCGCGGTATTTCGGTCTTACTGGTCTGACCAGTCAGATCATTCGACGCCCTGCTTTGGCGCGCCTTGAGGCCCGGCCGCCCTAGGCTTGGGCGTCGCTTGCCGGATTGCACAGATGGTTATAAAAGGGACTTTTAGCGGACTGACTGGCCTGAACAGTGATATCCCATAGCCCACTAGCCGTACCCGAATCTGCCCTGAGGGCGATCCGTAAACTGATTGCCGAGCAAGGCTATATGCCGGGTGACAGCCTGCCGTCACAGCGTGATCTCGCGGCATTGCTTGGGGTCAGTCGTGCGTCCTTGCGTGAAGCGTTGTCGTCGCTGAGCGCACTTGGCGTGGTCAGCGTGCAGCCAGGCAAAGGCGTGTTCGTTCAGGCGACTTCTGAACCAGAAAAGCGCACAAGCGGTTTTTCCTGGCCTTTCGACGCACAGGTTTCACCGGCTGACACCTTTCAACTGCGTTATGCGCTGGAAGGCTTTGCTTCAGGGCTGGCTGCCGTAACCTTGACCGCCGACGAACGTGATGTGCTGGAGGACAACGTCGAAGCCATGCGCCTTGAACTGCGCGCCGGGGATTTCGAATCAGCGTCACGACTGGATTTCGAGTTCCATCGGCACATCCTGATCGCCAGCGGTAATCAGGCGATGCTCGGCATCATCACAGCAGGGGCCGATATTTTTCTGGAGAGCCAGAAAATGCCCTTCATCCGCCCCTCAAGGGCCATGGAAACCTGGCAGGAGCACCGCAAGATCCTCCGCGCCCTCGCCCGCCACGCATCAGGCCCTGCGCAAAAAGCCATGCACGAGCACATTCGCAATGCGGCGCTTCGGACCGGGATTGTGTTTGTTTCGCCAGCGAGCTAGAGCATTAATCCGTCGCAAACACGGCCCCTGTAGGAGTGAGCTTGCTCGCGATTCGGTCTACCAGTCGACTAATTTATCGCCTGACCTGACGCTATTGCGAGCAAGCTCGCTCCTACAGGTCCGTGTGCGCCGCGAGACGGCGCGGCGCCATGGCGGACCAGAAACCCTCCCGCTATAACCAGACTCATGGACGTCTATAGCCAGACTCAATCAAAGCCGACTTCCTGAACGGGGCAAGGCCCGCTATGATGGGCCACGTTTTTTAGCCTACTAACTCGGAGAACTCCATGAGTAGCGACCTTATCAAGCATGTCAGCGACGCCAGCTTTGAAGCCGACGTCCTCAAGGCTGACGGTGCTGTACTAGTTGATTACTGGGCTGAGTGGTGTGGCCCGTGCAAAATGATTGCCCCGGTTCTGGACGAAATTGCCGAAACCTACAAAGGCAAACTGACCATCGCCAAACTGAACATCGACGAGAACCAGGAAACTCCAGCCAAGCATGGCGTGCGTGGTATCCCGACTCTGATGCTGTTCAAAAACGGCAACGTCGAGGCCACCAAGGTTGGTGCGCTGTCGAAGTCTCAGTTGGCAGCGTTCCTGGACGCCAACATCTGATGCGCCAAAGCCCTGCAAATTGCGGGGCTTTTTTTCGGCCGTCGTACTAGACGGCCTGAAAATCAAGTGGTACATTCGGCCCCGCAACGGCTTCTCCGTTGCCCCCTGCTAGCCGTCGCCGACGCTCTCCTTTCGATTTAGTACGCGATCCTGTCGCCTTCTCTGCGGCGCGGCCTCATTAAGCCCAACAGCTTAATTTTTCCCCTCCCTACATGATTACGTCATTCCCCTATGAATCTGACTGAACTCAAGCAAAAGCCGATTACCGATCTGCTCGAAATGGCCGAACAGATGGGCATAGAAAATATGGCCCGTTCGCGCAAGCAGGATGTGATTTTCTCCCTGCTGAAAAAGCACGCCAAAAGCGGCGAGGAAATTTCCGGTGATGGCGTGCTGGAGATCCTCCAGGACGGCTTCGGTTTCCTGCGCTCTGCAGACGCTTCCTATCTTGCCGGCCCAGACGATATCTATGTCTCGCCGAGCCAGATCCGCCGCTTCAACCTGCGCACCGGCGACACTATTGTCGGCAAGATCCGGCCACCGAAAGAAGGCGAACGTTACTTCGCACTGCTCAAGGTCGACACGATCAACTACGACCGTCCGGAAAACGCGAAGAACAAGATCCTCTTCGAAAACCTGACGCCGTTGTTCCCGAACGTGCGCATGAAGATGGAAGCCGGTAACGGTTCCACTGAAGACCTGACCGGCCGTGTGATCGACTTGTGCGCACCGATCGGTAAAGGCCAGCGCGGCCTGATCGTTGCTCCGCCAAAAGCGGGCAAGACCATCATGCTGCAGAACATCGCGTCGAACATCACGCGTAACAACCCGGAAGTGCATCTGATCGTTTTGCTGATCGACGAGCGCCCGGAAGAAGTAACCGAAATGCAGCGCACCGTGCGCGGCGAAGTGGTTGCCTCGACGTTCGATGAGCCGCCAACCCGTCACGTGCAGGTTGCTGAAATGGTGATCGAGAAGGCTAAGCGCCTGGTCGAGCACAAAAAAGACGTAGTGATCCTGCTCGACTCCATCACCCGTCTGGCTCGCGCCTACAACACCGTGATTCCTAGCTCCGGCAAGGTACTGACCGGTGGTGTCGATGCCCACGCCCTGGAGAAACCGAAACGTTTCTTCGGCGCAGCGCGGAACATCGAAGAAGGCGGCTCGCTGACCATTATCGCCACCGCGCTGGTTGAAACCGGCTCGAAGATGGACGAAGTGATCTACGAGGAATTCAAAGGCACCGGCAACATGGAGCTGCCTCTGGATCGCAAGATCGCTGAGAAACGTGTGTTCCCGGCTATCAACATCAACCGTTCCGGCACCCGCCGCGAAGAGTTGCTGACCGCCGATGACGAGCTGCAACGCATGTGGATCCTGCGCAAACTGCTGCACCCGATGGACGAAGTCGCTGCTATCGAGTTCCTGATCGACAAGCTGAAGCAGACCAAGACCAACGACGAGTTCTTCCTGTCGATGAAACGCAAGTAACAGGCAGAACCGCAGCACAAAAAATGGCGCCCTCACCGGCGCCATTTTTTTATTCTGAAATAGCGCGAAATCCCTGTGGGAGCGAGGCTTGCCCGCGATGAGAGCGCCGCGGTTTTTACCTGAAATCGAGTCCAGCCTTATCGCGGGCAAGCACCGCTCCCACAGGAGACATACCCACCTCAGCACTTCAAAGCTGCCACGAACTCTAAGAGCAGGTACGATACGAACCTATTTTATCGGTGGCCGGGTTAATGAAATTCAAGGATCTACGGGATTTCGTGCAGCAGCTTGAGCAGCGCGGAGAGTTGAAACGCATTCAGATGCCCATTTCCCCAGTACTGGAAATGACCGAAATCTGTGATCGGACCTTGCGCGCCAAGGGTCCGGCTCTGCTGTTCGAAAAGCCGGTGGGCTTTGATATTCCGGTGCTGGGCAACCTGTTCGGCACACCGGAACGAGTGGCCATGGGCATGGGTGCCGAAGAAGTCAGCGAGCTGCGGGAGATTGGCAAGCTGCTGGCCTTCCTCAAAGAGCCCGAGCCACCTAAAGGCTTGAAAGACGCCTGGTCCAAGCTGCCGATTTTCAAGAAAGTCATCTCGATGGCGCCCAAGGTCGTCAAAGATGCGCCTTGCCAGGAGATCGTCATCGAAGGTGATGACGTGGATCTGGGCATGCTACCGGTGCAGACGTGCTGGCCTGGCGACGTTGGCCCGCTGATCACCTGGGGCCTGACCGTGACCCGCGGCCCTAATAAAGAACGACAGAACCTGGGCATCTATCGCCAGCAAGTCATTGGCCGCAACAAGGTCATCATGCGCTGGTTGAGCCATCGTGGCGGCGCGCTGGACTTCAAAGAATGGTGCATCAAGCACCCAGGCGAGCCGTTCCCGGTATCCGTCGCCTTGGGCGCGGACCCGGCAACCATTCTCGGCGCAGTGACGCCGGTACCAGACAGCCTCTCCGAGTACGCGTTCGCAGGTCTGCTGCGCGGCAATCGTACCGAGCTGATCAAGTGCCGAGGCAATAACCTGCAAGTGCCGGCCAGCGCGGAAATCGTTCTGGAAGGCGTGATTCATCCTGGCGAGATGGCCGATGAAGGCCCGTATGGCGATCACACCGGTTATTACAACGAAGTCGACAGCTTCCCGGTATTCACCGTCGAGCGAATCACCCATCGCATCAAGCCGATTTATCACAGCACTTACACAGGCCGCCCACCTGATGAGCCTGCGATTCTCGGCGTCGCGTTGAACGAAGTGTTCGTACCGATCCTCCAAAAGCAGTTCCCGGAAATCACCGACTTCTACCTGCCGCCTGAAGGCTGCTCGTACCGGATGGCCGTGGTGACCATGAAGAAGCAGTACCCCGGCCACGCCAAGCGCGTGATGCTCGGTGTATGGTCGTTTTTGCGACAGTTCATGTACACCAAGTTCGTTATCGTCACTGACGACGACATCAATGCCAGGGACTGGAACGACGTGATCTGGGCCATTACCACGCGCATGGACCCCAAGCGCGATACGGTAATGATCGAAAATACGCCGATCGATTATCTCGATTTCGCCTCACCGGTCTCCGGGCTGGGTTCGAAAATGGGACTGGATGCAACGCACAAATGGCCGGGCGAGACCACGCGTGAGTGGGGTCGGGTTATCGTCAAGGACGAAGCTGTCACACGTCGGGTCGACGAAATCTGGAATCAGTTGGGAATAGATTGATGCGCGTAACTTTGCAGCCTTCGGGTGCGGTGCTGGAAACCTTACCCGGCGAGCGGATCCTCGATGCGGCTCAACGGCTGGGTTATGAGTGCCCGCAAAGCTGTCGCAACGGCAATTGCCACGTGTGCTCTGCCCTGTTGGTGCAAGGGCGGGTGAAGCAAGCCGACGACGAGCTGACCCACGGCGAGATCTATACCTGTCTCGCAGAACCGCTGGAAGACTGCGAAGTGCTGTGGGACGGTGTGCTCGCCCTGGGTGAACTACCCGTGCGTACGCTTGCCTGTCAGTTGAGCGAATGCGTGGAGGTGGGCGGCGATGTCTGGCGAGTCGGCTTGCGTGCTCCGGCTGGCAAGCCACCGCGCTATCACGCTGGTCAGTACTTGATGATCCACAAGGACAGCGGCGAGAAATCGGCGTTCTCGCTGGCTTCCGCACCCCACAGCGGTCGCGACCTGGAAATGCACGTACTGGTCCGCGAAGCCAGCGCACAAAGCCTGATCGAGCAACTCCAACGCAATCAGATGGCCAGGATTGAGCTGCCGTTCGGCGACACTCATCTGGCCGACCTGCCCGATGGCCCGCTGGTACTGATCGCAGCCGGTACCGGCATGGCTCAGATGCACAGCCTGATCGAACACTGCCGCGCCAAAGGCTTTAGCCACCCGGTGCACCTGTACTGGGGCGCGCGCCGCCCGGACGATTTCTACGAAATCAAACATTGGGAAGAGTGGAAAAGGCTGCCCAACCTGTTCCTGCACAAAGTAGTCAGCGACCTGTGTGGCTGGGAAGGACGTTGCGGCCTGCTGCATGAAGCCGTTTGCGAAGACATCGACGACCTGTCGGCAGTCCATGTCTATGCAAGCGGATCACCCGCGATGATTTACGGCACCCTCGACGCACTGGTCAGCGCCGGGATGGATGCACATCAAATGCGTGCCGACGTATTCGCCTACGCGCCACGGCCCTGATTCACCACGACGTTAGAAACGAAACCCCACATTGAGCATCGCAGCGGAGGCTCCTAACAGGATGACCTCCGCGTTGACCGGCCCTAGATGAACCCCTATCCCAGGGATAACCACCGGGGCTATACCGTAGCGATTCAACGGAATCTTGTCGCGGTACTCACCCCGATAGCCGTGCAGCAACCCACCCGTCACCTTCACATAGACCGGATACCGACTGCTGTCGAAGCGTTTCCCCATATAGCCATAAACAGAGCGTTGGGCGAACGAATTACGGAACGTGGCCGCACCATAAACAAGTCCTGAAGCCTCGTTGCGCTCCAGACCAATCAGATTCTGATGGTTGTTGTGCTCCGGCGCGGGAGAAAAATGCCGGGTATAGACACTGGTCTGTATGACCCAAAAGCCCTGCTGAGGCTTATCGGCCTTAACCTGAGCGGCGAAGGCCCACAGCGCCAGACAAAGTGCCAGACAAAGTGCCAGCTTGATGATTGATCCCACTTTCAGACTCCGAGCTTTCGCTTAATACATTCCTAGGCTCGGCGTTATACAGCGCACATCAAGGGCTCAATAGTTGAATAGTCCTGCCGTTATGTAGGAATGGTCCTTGAATTAAACATGGACCCGTTGTGTCGCTTATCGGGAAGTCCGGGGGATCCGCCGACAGGTAACTTGCATGGATTGCTAATTGCATTAAAGATATCGAATCGTTTCAGCAGTGAAACGGCTTGCCAGCGCTTAGAAACGAAACCTGGCGGACACTGGCCAGGCCACGTCGTCCGCCCCGTCACTGCGCTCACCACACAAGATCCGCTACAACTGGCAGCGTAACGGCCAGGGGAGCCCGAATGGAGAATCAAATCAATAGCTTGTCAGCGGCCGTACACGACGGTCTGGGGCTGACGTATCCGCCTGTCATCGATCTGGGTCCACAACTGACCCGCGAGCAACTGATGCTCTCGATGAAAAACACGATGCAACGCCATGAAGGTGGGCCCGTATGGCTGTTCGCTTACGGGTCATTAATCTGGCGGCCCGAATGCACCGCTGTCGAGCGCCAGCGCGGCCGTATTCATGGCTACCACCGCGGTTTGTACCTGTGGTCTCACGAACATCGTGGTACCCCGGAAATGCCCGGACTGGTGTTTGGCCTTGATCGCGGCGGCTCTTGCAGCGGCTTTGCCTACCGCTTGCCGGAGGAAAATCTTGAAGAATCGCTGCTTGCCTTGTGGCAGCGAGAAATGCCCTTCCCTTCCTACCGTCCGCATTGGCTCAGTTGCCGCCTTGCTGACGGCCGACGGGTTCAAGCGCTCGGATTCGTGCTGGAGCGACACTTGCCAAGTTACGCAGGCAACCTGCCGGACAGCGTTCTCAGCCAAGTGCTGGCCAGCGCCAGCGGCCGCTACGGCACAACACGCGACTACGTCGAACAGACCGCCAACGCACTGCGCAGCCACGCCATGCCGGATCTGAATCTGGAGGCGCGGTTGAAGCGGTGTTGGGTTGAGGAGCAGGGGGCTTAAACCGTGGGACCGGATTTATCCGGGAAGAGGCCGGGAGGCAGCGACGCAGACGGACTCACGGATTGAAATACTTTTTACTGTAGGAGTGAGCTTGCTCGCGATAGGGGCAGTTCAACCGACAAAATTCGTCGGCCAGAAGACCGAATCGCGAGCAAGCTCACTCCTACAGATCCATGCTCGGCACGATTCTGCCAGGCCAGGGCAAACGCATAAATCAACGAATGCCCCGTCACCGCCTTAGCGACTAGTGCTCTCAATCTGCTTGTGCCACAACGTCGGCAGCAAGAAGACGATAGACAGCACGCATGCACCGATCAGCAGGACAAAACCACCATCCCAACCGAAGTGGTCAACGGTGTAGCCCATGGCGGCGCTGGCCGCAACCGAGCCACCCAGATAGCCGAACAGGCCGGTGAAGCCCGCCGCCGTACCCGCAGCCTTTTTCGGTACCAGTTCCAGCGCCTGCAGGCCGATCAGCATGACCGGGCCGTAGATCAGGAAGCCGATGGAAACCAGCGCGATCATGTCAACAGTCGGGTTGCCCGGCGGGTTCAGCCAGTAAACCAGCGTCGCGACGGTCACCAGGACCATGAACACTACGCCTGTCAGGCCACGGTTACCTTTGAAGATCTTGTCCGACATCCAGCCGCACAGCAGCGTGCCTGGAATACCCGCCCACTCATAGAGGAAGTAAGCCCACGACGTCTTGTCGACGGTGAAGTGCTTGGCTTCTTTCAGGTAAGTGGGTGCCCAGTCCAGCACGCCGTAACGCAGCAGATAAACGAACACGTTCGCCAGAGCGATGTACCAGAGCATCTTGTTGCGCAGCACGTACTTGACGAAGATTTCCTTGGCGGAAAACTCTTCTTCGTGGCTGGAATCGTAGCCCTCAGGATAATCGTTCTTGTAGACCTCGATTGGCGGCAAACCCACCGATTGCGGGGTGTCCCGCATGGTTGCAAACGCAAACACCGCCACCAGCAAAGCAACTGCTGCCGGTACGTAAAACGCAGCATGCCAGTCGTTGGTCCAGCCCATACCCAACAGGAACAGCGGGCCAATCAGACCACCACCCACGTTGTGCGCAACGTTCCACACCGATACCACGCCACCGCGCTCTTTCTGCGACCACCAGTGCACCATGGTCCGCCCGCTTGGCGGCCAGCCCATGCCCTGCGCCCAACCGTTGATGAACAACAGGATGAACATGATCGTCACACTGGACGTAGCCCAGGGCGCGAAACCGAACACGAACATGACGCCCGCTGAAACCAGCAGACCAAATGGCAGGAAGTACCTTGGGTTGGAACGGTCGGAAATGATGCCCATCAGGAACTTGGACAAACCGTACGCAATAGCAATCGCAGACATCGCCACACCCAGCTGTCCACGGGTGTAACCCTCGTCGATCAGGTAAGGCATTGCCAGCGAGAAGTTTTTACGAAGCAGGTAGTAACCGGCATAGCCGATGAAAATACCCGCGAATATCTGCCACCGCAGACGTCGATAGGTACTGTCGACCTTTTCTTCAGGCAGGGGTGCCTGATGTGCGGCGGGACGGAAGAAAGCAAACATCGGGACACTCCATTTTTGTTTTTCTGCGCGAAAGCGAATATTACATTTTCATTACAGAAAAAAGCACTGTTTCTCGTCCGAGAATTTGCAGGAAATGTGGAGTAGTGCGTGTTGTTTTATGAACATGTCGCGAAGGTATAACCGGATGCACCTTATTTAGGATCACTCCTACAGCCGTCTCGGAAGTCACCGGGTTCTGCTCCCCCACGGCGGCCGCCTACCATCGCAGCCTGCTGGGCCAACCTGGGTCCATCACCGCTAGAGGTAAGTCGTGAGGTTATTTTTATTCATTTTGATTGGCTGGTTTTCCACTGCAGCCTCGGCAGGCGACACCCTGCTCATTCCTGTTTCACAAGCAGCCACGTCCTACCCAAAACCCATATACCTGCCCTCCCCCAAATATCCCGCAACGATGTTCAAGGACAAAGAGGGAGGTTCGGTCACGGTTCGTATATTCATTCATGCCAATGGAAGCGTGACATTCAAGGAAGTCGTCAAGGCTTCCGACTCACGGCTCGCCGACGCGGTAAAGAAGGTAATTCCAGAGTGGCGCTTCGCTGCCTGGACACCGCCTGCTGACAAACCTGACGGGGAGAGCTCACTTGTGAGTTACAACTTCGATGCTAAGGCATATGACACAAACCTGGTCGCGAATATAGATCTGAAAAAACGGCGTTGCAGCCAGCTAAACAACGAGTTGATCTGGACTCGACACAGCCATTCCGTCAAAGAAGCGAAAACGTTTCGTGACACTCGGGATTACCTGCTCAACGGAGCCGTCATCAGGGAGTTCGTAACTGAAGAGGAAAGGCAGGCACTAATCGACGATTTCGACTTGGCGATACCCGCGATTATTGAAGGGTGCAGGAAACGTCCACGGGCTTTTTATGCTGACTTCTTGCCGGCACAAATGAGGGCGATGTTGTAAATCGTCAATGATGATCTGGATCTGACATCCGTCACCGATGAGAGTGGCGGATGCTTCCAGGCAGTTCAGCGCATATAGAGAGAAAGCTCCCGAAACAAGATGCTCACCGAACCCCAACAACAACCTTCCCAACCGCCCGCCTCGCCCCCAATGAATCAATCGCCTCACCCGCCTTACTCAGCGGATAAACCTTCGATACCAACGGCTTCAACTTGCCCTGCGCGTACCAGCCGAACAATTGCTGAAAGTTCGCCACATTATCTTCAGGCTGACGTTGTGCAAATGATCCCCAGAAAACACCAATGACTGAGGCGCCCTTCAACAGTGCGAGGTTGACGGGCAGTTCGGGAATGCGGCCGCTGGCGAAGCCGACGACCAACAGGCGGCCGTTCCAGGCGATGGAGCGAATGGCCTGATCAAAGAGATCGCCGCCGACGGGATCGTAGATGACGTCGACACCATTGCCATTGGTGAGGCGTTTAATTTCTTCTTTGAGGTTGGCTTCGCTGTAGTTGATCAGTTCGTCTGCGCCAGCCTGTTTGGCAACGGCTAGTTTTTCCGCAGAGCTGGCGGCGGCGATGACACGGGCGCCCATGGCTTTGCCGATTTCAACAGCGGCCAGACCAACGCCGCCCGATGCACCGAGCACCAGCAGGGTTTCGCCGGGTTGCAGGTTGGCGCGTTGTTTAAGCGCGTGCATGGAGGTGCCGTAAGTCATGCTGAACGCGGCAGCGGTGTTGAAATCCATCGCGGGTGGCATGGGTAATACGTTGTATGCGGGTACGGCGACTTGCTCGGCGAAACTGCCCCAGCCTGTGAGGGCCATCACTCGGTCGCCGACTTTTAAATGGGTAACTTTTTCGCCAACCTCAGCCACAACACCTGCGGCTTCTCCGCCTGGGGAGAAGGGAAATGGCGGCTTGAATTGGTACTTGCCTTCGATGATCAATGTGTCGGGAAAGTTGACCCCGGCAGCGTGCACATCCAGCAGGATTTCGTTCTTCTTGATTTGCGGGCTGGCGATGTCTTCGAGGACCAGGTTTTCGGCGGGGCCGAACGCTTTGCACAGCAAGGCTTTCATCGGACTATTCCTTTTGGATTTGTGGCCGATACGTTCAGGTATGTAGATTTTCGGGTCAATGAGCATGATCCGCCCTGATACTCATGCATAAGCTCAAGTAAGCTAGGCGGCAAACCGGATAAAGGAGTGGACTGTGAAAGCGTGGATCTTGATGTTACTGGCCCTGACGTTGCCGACCATGGCGCTGGCTGAAGAAGCAGCGAAAGAAGGCGAGGCGCCCAAGGTTGCCTATGTATCCCTGACGCCACCGTTCGTGGGCAATTACGCACTGGATGGCGGCCCGAAGCTGCGCGTTTTCAAAGCCGATGTCGCCTTGCGTGTGACTGGCACGGAAGCACAGGCCGCAGTAAAACGTAACGATCCGCTGATTCGTAACCAGCTAGTTGCGCTGTTCACTCAGCAAACCGTCGACACCATGAGCAGCGCCGAGGCCAAAGAGAAGTTGCGCCAGGAAGCGCTCAAGCAGGTTCAGCAAGTGATGAATGACGAAGAAGGCAAGCCAATCGTTGAAGACTTGCTGTTCAACAACTTCATCGTTCAGTAAACGTTAACGCAGTGCCAGGATCGCCGCCCATTGTTCGGCGGTCACTGGCATTACGGACAAACGAGTACCCTTCTGTACCAGTGGTAATTGCTCCAGCGCGCTTTGCTGCTTCAGATAACTCAGGCTTAGCACTTTCGGGAAGGCGTCGACAAAGCCTACGTCGACGGCGCTCCATTGATTTTTGTCCGCATTGGCTTTGGCATCGTAGTAATGACTTTGCGGATCCAGCGCCGTCGGGTCCGGATATGCCGCTTGCGTGATGCGCGCGATACCGGCAATGCCTGGCTCTGGGCAGCTGGAGTGGTAGAAGAAGAATTCATCGCCTACGGCCATGGCGCGAAGAAAGTTACGCGCCTGATAATTGCGAACGCCATCCCAGCGGGCTTCGCCAAGCCTTTTAAGGTCAGTGATAGAGAGCTCATCAGGCTCTGATTTCATCAGCCAGTAGGCCATTTTTGTTGCTCCTGAAATGTGTCGCGGACAAGTTGTCAGACAGTTTCATGACAAACCGACAGTCGGCTGACGTCAACGTTTGCGTGTGCGCACGTGTTGTCGCAGAATGCCGGGATTTTAAGCTCCACGCTGCTGCACGGCCTATACAAAAACCGATGCTGACATCGTATTGATTTGCCTAAGGAGGGCAGTCAATGAAACGCAAGCCGGATTTACTTTGGATTTTGGTTATTTTGTTCGGCTTGGGTGTCGTCACTACCGGTTACGCGCAAAGCTTGTGGTCCAGCAAAACTGATGCCCCTGTTGAAATCACCCAACAGCAGCAGAAGTATCCTTCGCGGCATTGAGCTGCACACCTGTAGGAGTGAGCTTGCTCGCGATAGCGTCAACGCAGGCGATATTCATCGGCTAGCAGACCGAATCGCGAGCAAGCTCACTCCTACAGGGCCGTAAACGCCGCGTTTTACGCCAAGTACCACCGGCGATCCGACACTGTGCCGTCCAGCGGCACGTCCCAACTGGCCTGAGCCAGACGCTCGACCTTCTGACACTCATGAGCAAGCCCGAGCAGCGCTGGTTTAAGCCACGTTTTTCTGCGGGAGCGATAGGCCAGGCTACGGTCATAAAAACCTCCGCCCATCCCCAGTCTTCCACCCTCGTCGTCAAAACCTACCAGTGGCATCAGGATCAGATCCAGCGCCCAGATTTTACGCTGTCGGGCCAGGTTGATACGCGGTTCGGGAATGCGGAAGCGGTTGGGTTTGAATTTCTCTCCAGGCTTTACCCGCTGGAAAACCATTTTGGTTCTGGGCCACGCACTGAGTACTGGAAGATAGGTCGCTTTACCGCGCTTTTGAGCCGCGCGCAGTAATAGACGCGGATCAATCTCACCGTCCATAGGGAGGTAAAGCGAGATATGCCGCGCGCGACGAAACAGAGGGTGCTGAACTAACTGACGATAGAGGCCGCGTGCCGCTTCACGCTGCTGGCTGGTGCTCAGGGCGCGACGCGCCATACGTAACTTGCGGCGCAATTGCTGGCGTGTCAGCGGAGCTTCACTGGTCATGAGCGACGGGACATGCAGACTGATCCATAACGGTTGAACCAGAACCGAGGACGCCAGAGCGACGACCTCGCGGATATCGTTGTCGGGCAAAACCGGCAACGAACAAAATTGAGACTCCCCGACGAACCGCTGTCGGTGTAGCCCTTGAACCCGAAAGTTCAAGGTGGAGATTGCAGGAGGTTTTAAGGCTTTCCGTCGAGCGGACATGCACACCAACCCCAACGTGCAACCCCCGTGGTTGTGCGTATCGGCTCAGGGACATGACCGACTGGCAAGCACTCCAGGGAGCGGGCGCAAGTATACCGAAACTAGCCGGAGAATTCAGCCCCGAGGCGCATCCGGAGGCAAATCGGAGTCTGTGGCGAGCACCAGATCAACGCGATCGAGCAGGTCGCGGACCTGTTCGCGGGTCGAGCCACTGGCCTGCAGGTCTGGCAGATCCTGCTTATGCAGCAAATCATGAGTAATGTTCAACGCCGCCATCACCGCGATCCGGTCAGCACCGATTACTTTGCCGCTGCTGCGGATTTCACGCATCTTGCCATCCAGGTAACGCGCGGCGCTGACCAGATTGGTGCGCTCCTCCTGAGGGCAGATGATCGAATATTCTTTGTCGAGGATCTGTACGGTGACGCTGTTGCCATTGCTCATGAGTCTTGCTCCAGGGCCTTGAGGCGCGAAATCATTGTCTCGACCTTTTGCCGGGCGATTTCGTTTTTTTCAATCAAATGCGCGCGTTCCTCGCGCCACGACTTTTCCTGAGCTAATAGGAGTCCGTTTTGGCGTTTTAGTTGCTCGACACGAGTGATCAGTAATTCCAGTCGGGCCATCAGCGCTTGCAGGTCGGTGTCTTCCATTGTTTCCCACTGAATACTTTCTGATGAGTGGCACAGGAGCTGGCTTTACGCCACGGCCTCTGAAGCGCCGCCTAAGGCCGCGTAGATGATCTTGTGGCCCGGATAGTCTAGGATACAGACCTTCATTCTAGACACTGAGCCGATTGGCGACTAGCTACCCATGCCTATTCAGAATTCCCCGTACAAAGCCTTCGCCACCCTGCTCAGCAGCAGCGGTCACCCTGTGTCTCCCGCCGAGCTGCATGGCCTGTTGCTAGGTCGCAGTTGCGCCGGTTCCGGCTTTGACGCCGGGGACTGGTTGAACGATGCGGCCGAGCTGCTCGAGTCCGCGCCCGAAGACAATGTCCGTCAGGCGTTGATCGGTTTGCAAGAGATGGTCAAAGGCGAGCTGACCAGCGACGACATGACTGTCGTGTTGCTGCTCCCAAGTGACGACGAACCGCTGGGCGAACGTGCCATTGCGCTTGGTCAATGGTGCCAGGGCTTCCTGACCGGCTTCGGTCTGACGGCGGGAGACACTGCGTTGAGCGCCGAGGCCATGGAAGTGTTGCAGGATCTCGCTGCCATCGCTCAGGTACAGGATGCGCTGGAAGAGTCCGACGACGGCGAGAGCGACTACATGGAAGTCATGGAATACCTGCGCGTCGCGCCGTTGCTGCTGTTCACCGAGTTCAACAAAGCCGTTGCTGCCGAGCCAAAGCCTTCCTTGCATTGATCCTTCATCGCCGCTTTTGCGGTCATCGTCCATGATCTTCGACGATGGCCGCAGCGCTCAAAGGGAATCCGCCTGCCTATGATCCATATCCCGAAGTCGGAATACGCTCGTCGACGCAAGGCCTTGATGGCGCAGATGGAACCCAACAGCATCGCCATCCTGCCCGCTGCTGCCGTGGCGATCCGCAATCGCGATGTCGAGCATGTTTATCGTCAGGACAGCGACTTTCAGTATCTGAGCGGCTTCCCCGAACCCGAAGCAGTGGTGGTGTTGATCCCCGGCCGTGAATACGGCGAGTACGTGCTGTTCTGCCGTGAGCGTAACCCTCAGCGTGAACTCTGGGATGGGCTGCGCGCTGGCCAGGAAGGCGCTATTCGTGACTTCGGTGCCGACGACGCCTTCCCGATCAATGACATCGACGAAATCCTGCCTGGCCTGATTGAAGGCCGTGACCGGGTGTACTCGGCAATGGGCAGTAACGCAGAGTTTGATCGGCACCTGATGGAATGGATCAATGTCATCCGCTCCAAAGCTCATCTGGGCGCGCAGCCGCCGAACGAATTCGTTGCCCTGGATCACTTGCTCCACGACATGCGCCTGTATAAATCGGCGGCAGAAATAAAGGTGATGCGCGAGGCTGCGCAAATTTCTGCCCGTGCGCACGTGCGCGCCATGCAGGCGTGCCGCCCGGGGTTGTATGAGTTCAGTATCGAGGCAGAGCTCGATTATGAGTTCCGCAAAGGCGGCGCGAAGATGCCCGCTTATGGCTCCATCGTTGCCTCGGGCCGAAACGCCTGCATCCTGCACTATCAGGAAAACGATGCGCTGCTCAGGGATGGCGACCTGGTGATGATCGACGCCGGCTGTGAGATTGATTGCTACGCCAGTGACATCTCACGAACCTTCCCGGTCAGCGGCAAATTCTCCCCTGAGCAGAAAGCTATCTATGAGCTGGTGCTCAAGGCTCAGGAGGCAGCCTTTGCGGCCATTGGCCCGGACAAGCACTGGAACCAGGCGCACGAGGCGACGGTTCTGGTTATTACCGAAGGCCTGGTGGAGCTGGGCTTGCTACAAGGCGATGTGGACGAACTGATCGCCGACGAGGCGTACAAAGCTTTTTACATGCACCGGGCCGGACACTGGTTAGGGATGGACGTGCATGACGTGGGTGACTACAAGGTCGGCGGCGAATGGCGGGTACTGGAAGTCGGCATGACCCTGACGGTCGAGCCGGGTATTTATATTGCGCCGGACAACCAACAGGTCGCGAAAAAATGGCGAGGTATCGGTGTGCGAATCGAGGATGACGTCGTGGTGACCAAAAAAGGCTGTGAAATTCTTACAGGTGGCGTGCCCAAGTCTGTCGCAGAAATCGAGGCGTTGATGGCCGCCGCCCGCAACCAACCGGAATTCGCAGCATGAGCCGTTTCAATCTGGCAATCGTGGGCGGCGGCCTGGTCGGTGCAAGCCTCGCCATGGCGTTGCAGGCCGGTGCCAAAGAGCGAGGCTGGAAGATCGTGTTGATCGAGCAGTTCGCACCAGGCGATACCTATCAGCCTAGCTATGACGCTCGCTCTTCGGCGCTGTCGTTCGGCGCTCGACAAATTTATGAGCGTCTCGGGCTGTGGCAAGCCATCGCCCGCCGCGCCGAGCCTATTCTGCAAATTCAAGTGTCAGATCGCGGTCGGTTCGGCTCTGCGCGCTTATCGGCAATGGAAGAAGGCGTGCCCGCCCTCGGCTACGTGGTAGAAAACGCCTGGCTGGGCCAGTGCCTCTGGCAAGGCCTGGACAAGGACGTGGTCAGCTGGAGGGTTCCGGCTGAAGTCAAACACATGCAGGCGTTGCCCAATGGCTATCGTCTGCTGCTTGACGACGAAACCGAGCTGGAATGCGATCTGGCGGTTCTGGCTGACGGCGGCCGCTCAAGTCTGCGCGAACAGTTGGGCATAGGCGTTCGTCAGCGCCCCTATAATCAGAGCGCACTGATCGCCAATATCACCCCGAGCGAAGCCCATTGCGGCCAGGCATTCGAGCGTTTCACCGATGAAGGCCCGATGGCCCTGTTGCCGCTGCCGGAAAATCGCTGTGCGTTGGTCTGGACCCGCACGGGGGCCGACACTCAGCGCTTGCTCGAACTGGACGACCGCAGCTTCCTCAACGAACTGCAGACTGTATTCGGCTATCGCCTCGGTACGCTGCAGCAAGTCGGGGCGAGGCATGTCTATCCGCTGAATCTCATCGAAGCCGAAGAACAAGTCCGCTCACATCTGGTCGTACTGGGTAACGCAGCGCACAGCCTGCACCCGATTGCCGGGCAGGGTTTCAACCTGTCGCTACGGGATGCCCATGCGTTGGCGCAGACGTTACTGACCAGCGGCACGCTGCCCGGCGACCTGTCGACGTTGCAGCTCTATCGCGAACAACAGCGTCTGGACCAGCAACTCACGGTCGGTTTTTCAGATCAGGTC
Source organism: Pseudomonas maioricensis (assembly GCF_022790535.1). Taxonomy (GTDB): domain Bacteria; phylum Pseudomonadota; class Gammaproteobacteria; order Pseudomonadales; family Pseudomonadaceae; genus Aquipseudomonas; species Aquipseudomonas maioricensis. The sequence goes on along the minus strand of NZ_LOHG01000001.1, from coordinate 35,430 downwards.
ACCCGCTTGTTCGGCAGCAACCAGCCGCTGATCGCGGCAGGGCGTAACCTCGGCTTACTCGGTCTTGATTTGTTGCCCCCGGCCAAGCGCTGGTTTGCGCGGCAGGCAATGGGGCTGGGAACCCGACCCAATGTTTGATCTTCAGTCTCTTAACCACCGGCTCACGCCTACAGCGGGAACGATTTAAAGCATGGAAATCCGCGCAGATCTGCTGATTGTCGGAGCCGGAATGGTCGGCAGCGCCCTGGCGCTTGCACTTCAAGGCAGCGGCTTGAACATTGTCGTGGTCGATGGCGGCCCGCTGAGCGTCAAGCCGTTCGACTCCCAGGCCATGTTCGAACCTCGGGTCAGCGCGTTGTCTTCCGCCAGCCAGCGGATCCTGCAACGCTTGGGCGCGTGGGAAGGCATCGCCGGGCGTCGCACCAGCCCCTACGGCGAAATGCAGGTCTGGGATGGCAGCGGCACCGGGCAGATTCATTTCTCGGCTGCCAGCGTGCATGCCGACGTACTCGGCCATATCGTTGAAAACCGTGTTGTTCAAGACGCCTTGCTGGACCGTCTGCATGATTGCGATATCGGCCTGCTGGCCAACGCGCGGCTGGAGCAAATGAGACGCTCTGGCGACGATTGGTTGCTGACACTGGCTGACGGTCGCCTGCTACGGGCACCGCTGGTCATTGCCGCTGACGGCGCCAACTCGGCTGTCCGACGCCTGACCGGGACTCAAACCCGTGAGTGGGACTACCAGCATCACGCTATCGTGACGAGCGTACGGACCAGCAACTCGCACCGCAAAACTGCATGGCAACGTTTTACCGATAATGGTCCGCTGGCATTTTTACCGTTGCAGCGTGAAGGCGAGCATTGGTGCTCCATTGTCTGGTCGGTGACTCCAAAAGAAGCAGAACGACTGACAGCCCTTGATGATGAAACCTTCTGCCGTGAGCTTGAACAGGCCTTCGAGGGGCGTCTGGGTTCAGTTGTGGCCGCAGACCCTCGCGTGTGCGTGCCATTGCGCCAGCGCCACGCCAAGCGTTATGTCGCTGAAGGCCTGGCCTTGATCGGCGACGCCGCACACACCATCCACCCACTGGCAGGCCAGGGCGTAAACCTGGGCTTCCTCGACGCCGCAGTGCTGGCCGAAGTGTTATTGCATGCCAGCGAGCGCGGCGAACGTCTGGCCGATGTGCGTGTGCTGAGCCGCTTTGAGCGTAGGCGCATGCCCCACAACCTGGCTCTGATGGCCGCTATGGAAGGCTTTGAGCGCTTGTTCCAGGCAGATCAACTGCCATTACGCTGGTTGCGCAACACAGGTCTGAAAATGGTTAATCAGGTCCCTGAAGCCAAAGCGACATTCGTGCGACAGGCTCTGGGGTTGAGTGGGGACTTGCCGGAGTTGGCTCGGCTGTAGACCGCAACAGACCTGTGGGAGCCGGGCTTGCACGCGATACAAACACCTCGGTGCAGCAGACATATCGCGTCATCGTACATCGCGGGCAAGCCCGGCTCCCACAAGACTGAGGCACAATTTCGCAACATTCTGTTACGCGTCTATCCAGACGTGGCAAATGGGATTAACTACCATTTCGCCTCATTTTTGAGATTGCGAGACCCTTCCATGCAGGCGAGCAAGCGTCTTCTGGCTGCTTTGACACTGACAGTGCTTGGCAGCACAGCCCAGGCTGCCGACGAGGTAGTGGTTTACTCCTCACGAATCGATGAACTGATCAAACCGGTATTTGATGCGTACACCGCCAAGACCGGCGTGAAGGTCAAGTTCATCACCGACAAGGAAGCACCGTTGATGCAGCGCATCAAGGCCGAGGGCGAGAACGCCACAGCCGATCTGCTGCTCACCGTCGATGCGGGCAACCTCTGGCAAGCCGAACAGATGGGCATTTTGCAGCCATTCACCTCACCGGTGATCGACGCCAATATTCCTGCGCAATATCGCTCCTCGACTCATAGCTGGACCGGCCTGAGCCTGCGCGCCCGGACCATCGCCTATTCGACTGATCGTGTTAAACCCCAAGAGCTGACCACCTACGAAGCTCTGGCAGGTAAGGACTGGGAAGGTCGCCTGTGCCTGCGTACCGGCAAAAAGGTTTACAACCAGTCGCTGACCGCAACCCTGATCGAAACCCACGGCGCCGAGGCCTCCGAGAAGATCCTCAAGGGCTGGGTGAACAACCTGTCCACCGACGTATTCTCCGACGACATCGCCGTGCTGGAAGCGATCAATGCCGGGCAATGCGATGTCGGCATCGTCAACACCTACTACTACGGCCGCCTGCACAAGGAAAACCCTGATCTGGCAGTGAAGCTGTTCTGGCCGAATCAGTCGGACCGTGGCGTGCACGTCAATCTGTCCGGTATCGGCCTGACCAAATACGCCCCTCACCCGGAAGCTGCCAAGGCCATGGTCGAGTGGATGACTGGTCCGGAAGCACAAGCGATCTTCGCGGGTACTAATCAAGAGTTTCCGGCCAACCCGAAAGTCGCGCCTTCCGAGGAAGTTGCGAGCTGGGGTCAGTTCAAGGCTGATACCATCCCGGTCGAAGTCGCAGGCAAGCGCCAGGCCGAAGCGATCCGCATGATGGATCGGGTTGGCTGGAATTGATTACCGCCTGAACGCATATTCCTCCTGTGGGAGCAGAGCTTGCTCGCGATAAGGGCACCGCGATATCAGATAGATCGCGTCGCTCTTATCGCGAGCAAGCTCTGCTCCCACAGGCGTTTCCAACAGACTGATTCTGCTGCAGAGAGCCCTCTTGGCCCACCCCGCCCAACGCCGCTGGTATCCGCTGGTCTTCGCCATCGCTGCTTTGGTGCTGCTGCCGCTCAGCGTTTTGCTGATGTCGTGGCAGACCATCGACATGCAGATCTGGTCGCACCTGTGGGAAACACAGATGCCACGCCTGCTAGGCAACACCCTGACGCTGATCGTTGGGGTCGGCGTTGGGGTTACCTTGCTCGGCGTCAGCCTCGCGTGGCTCACCAGCCTGTGTGAATTCCCCGGGCGACGCTGGCTGGACTGGGCCTTGATGCTGCCTTTTGCAATTCCGGCCTATGTGCTGGCCTTTGTGTTTGTCGGCCTGCTGGACTTTGCAGGCCCCGTACAAACACTGTTGCGCGAGTGGTTCGGCACCGGGCTGCGACTGCCACGCGTACGCTCCACCGGCGGCGTGATTATCGTGCTGGTGCTGGTGTTTTATCCCTACGTGTACCTGCTTGCCCGCACCGCGTTTCTCGCGCAGGGCAAAGGTTTGATGGAAGCCGCAAGAGTCCTCGGCCAAACGCCTTGGCAAGCGTTCTGGCGCGTAGCACTGCCCATGGCACGCCCTGCCATTGGTGCGGGGGTGGCACTGGCGCTGATGGAAACCCTCGCCGATTTCGGCGCGGTTTCGGTGTTCAACTTCGATACCTTCACCACCGCCATTTATAAAACCTGGTACGGCTTCTTCAGCCTCTCCAGCGCAGCGCAGCTGGCCAGTTTGCTGCTGCTGGCGGTGATGATCGTGCTGTACGGAGAACGCCGAGCCAGAGGTGCGAGCCGGGCGACCAACGAGCGGCCTCGGGTCAAGGCGCTTTATCACCTGCGTGGTATCAAGGCGGCAGCCGCCAGTAGTTGGTGTGGGCTGGTATTCATCTGCGCCTTTGCGATCCCGCTGTTGCAACTCATCGTCTGGGTCTGGCAACGCGGGCGCTTCGATCTGGATGAACGCTACACCGGGCTGATCCTGCACACCTTGTATCTGGGTAGCATAGCAGCGCTCATAACCGTGAGCGTGGCGTTGGTACTGGCATTTGCCCGACGCCTGGCCCCGACTCCAGCGATCAACTCCGGGGTCGGTCTTGCGAACCTGGGCTATGCGCTGCCTGGCTCGGTACTGGCCGTGTCGATCATGCTTGCCTTCAGTTATCTGGATCGCGTGCTGGTGATCCCTGTGTCCAGTTGGCTCGGGGGTGCGGGCAAACCGTTGCTGCTGGGAAGCCTCGCCGCGTTGCTGTTGGCCTATCTGGTGCGTTTCATTGCAGTGGCCTATGGACCGCTCGAGAACAGCCTGTCACGCATCCGCCCTTCTCTACCGGAAGCAGCACGTAGTTTGGGTGTCAGTGGGCCCCGATTGTTTTTCAAGGTGTATCTACCGTTGCTGGTCCCTGGCGCACTCAGCGCAGCGTTGCTGGTCTTCGTCGATGTGCTCAAGGAGATGCCCGCCACCCTGCTGATGCGCCCGTTTGGCTGGGACACTCTGGCGGTGCGCATCTTCGAGATGACCAGCGAAGGCGAGTGGGCCCGCGCTGCCCTGCCCGCCCTGACGCTGGTTCTGGTTGGCCTGTTGCCGGTCATCGGCTTGATCAGACGCTCGGCTCGTCAATTTCGTTAGATGCGGGTCTACAACCTTGCGGCTACAATGCGCCGCAATCGGTGTGGTCTGTCAGACTGTTCGACATGTTGCTATCTGTTCTACACCCCAATTCACGGGGGCATGTGAGCACTCTGCCTGTCCGCATCTTCGCCACGCCCGGAAGGAGAAACCCATGGGACAGCGCACGCCGCTTTTTGACCTGCACCTCGCGCTTGGCGCGAAGATGGTCGATTTTGGTGGTTGGGACATGCCGTTGCATTATGGATCGCAGGTCGAAGAGCACCATCAGGTGCGCCGCGACTGCGGTGTGTTCGACGTCTCACACATGCATGTGATTGATGTAACAGGCAGCCAGGCAAAAATCTGGTTGCAGTACTTGCTCGCCAATGACGTCGACCGGCTGAAAAATGTCGGGCAGGCGTTGTATAGCGCAATGCTCGATAACGATGGCGGGATCATCGACGACATGATCGTCTACCTCACCGACAGCGGTTACCGACTGGTGGTCAACGCCGCCACGGGTGAGAAAGACCTGGCCTGGATGTTCGTGCATCTGAATGACTTCGATGTTCAGTTGAACAAGCGTAATGACCTGTCGATGTTGGCCATCCAGGGCCCCAACGCCCGAAACAAGATCGCCGAACTGGTCAGCGCCTCCCGCGCCGAACTTATCCGTCAGCTCAAGCCGTTCGAAGGTCGCGACGATGGCGACTGGTTCATAGCCCGCACCGGGTACACCGGCGAAGACGGGCTGGAAATCATTCTGCCGTCGCAACAAGCACCTAGTTTCTTCAATGATCTGGTGGGCGCGGGTATTTCTCCGATTGGTCTGGGTGCAAGAGACACCTTGCGCCTTGAAGCAGGGATGAACCTTTATGGCCAGGACATCGACGAGCAGGTCACGCCACTGGTAGCCAATATGGCCTGGACCCTCGCCTGGGAGCCGACTTCGCGCAAATTCATCGGACGAGCAGCTCTGGAAGCCGAGCGCGCACGGGGCATAGCGTCAAAACTGGTCGGACTGGTACTCGAAGAGCGCGGCGTTTTGCGTGCTCATCAGGTGGTCCGTATCGCAGAAATTGGCGAAGGAGAGATCACCAGTGGTAGTTTCTCTCCTACGCTAAGCAAGTCGATTGCCTTGGCACGTGTGCCCATGGCCACTGCTGACCGTGCCGAAGTCGAAATTCGTGGCAAATGGTACCCGGTTCGCGTGGTGAAGCCCGCGTTTGTACGTCATGGCAAAGCCCTGATCTGAATTTTCCTGGCGGGTTTACCGCTGACCCGATTTTGAGGATGACTAAATGAGCAATATCCCCGCCGAACTGCGTTTTGCTGAAAGCCACGAGTGGGCGAAGAAAGAAGGTGACTTGATCGTTGTCGGTATTTCCGATCACGCTCAGGAAGCGCTGGGTGACGTGGTATTCGTCGAGCTGCCAGAAATCGGCAAGGTCTTCGCTGCTGGCGACGCTGCAGGTGTCGTTGAATCGGTGAAAGCCGCTTCCGATATCTATTCGCCGATTGCTGGCGAAGTCGTCGAAGTCAACGAAGCGCTGGCCGATGCGCCGGAATCGTTGAATAACGACTCTTACGGTGCCTGGATTTTCAAGATCAAGCCAAGTGCAGCGGATGCCGACCTGGCAAAACTGCTGGATGCTGCAGGTTACAAGGCCGCTATCGGCGAATAAGCCAAACAGCCCGCCATAAAAAATGCCGCTCATTGAGCGGCATTTTTTTTCCTGCAATTACTGGTTTTCAGCAACCAGATTCTTGGCCAGGATGGCGTTGGCCAGATCCATGTCCGAAGCATTGAGGCCTGGGTTTTCACTGCGAACCTGCTGGATGGCAGCTTCCAGGAAAGGACCACGGATGCCGCCGTCGCTGGCAACGAAGCTGCCTGCGTCGTCTTGAGCAGCCACGATCAGCTTGTGATCCTTGAAAGTCAGGTAGGTGGAGCCGGTAGTGGCACCAGAGGAAATAACATCACGCCAGAACCCAGCGTCAGCCATTGCTGAACCGACCGGGAGAGAGAGCAGAGCAAACGTGGCGACAGCGAGCTTGAGACGCATGGTGAAGTACTCCAACAGTGATTGTTCTGAAACTGTTGGATGTCGGGAGTGATGCGGTAGTTCCATGTGGGAGCCGAGCTTGCTCGCGATAGGGACGACACCTATCTCAGATGCATTACGTCCAGCCTTATCGCGAGCAAGCTCGGCTCCCACAGGTGCTGCACCGGCCCCCACCTAAATCGCCTCAACCCGCAATATCGCCCCATCCTGGCCAATCACCCGCACCTGCGTGCCCACTGGCGAGTCTGGCCCACTGGCCAGCCATACGCCATCGCCGACCTTGATCTTGCCGCGACCGTCGACAATTGCGTCCTGAACGACAAAAACACGACCGATCAACTCCTGGCCGCGCATATTCAAACCGGGTTGATCGGAAGGCCGGTTCACCGTTCGCTGGCGGCGCCACCAATAGACGGCGGTCAGCACCGAGGTCACTGCAAAGAGCAAGAACTGCAGGGTCCAGAGCATGCCGGGAATGATGAACGTCAGCACCCCGACCGCTGCAGCTGCTACGCCCATCCACAACAGATAGCCGCCCGCGCCGAACACTTCAAGAATCAACAGCACGGTGCCTAACCCCAACCAATCCCAGAACGACAGGTTTTGCAGGTATTCCATAGCGCCCGCCTCAGACCTTCTTGCTGTCAAAAGTGGCCTTGACGATTTCGCCGATGCCACCGACGGCGCCAATGACCTGACTGGCCTCCAGAGGCATCAGGATGACTTTACTGTTATTGGCTGAAGCCAGTTTGCCCAGCGCATCAATGTACTTCTGCGCGACGAAATAATTGACCGCTTGAACATTGCCGCTGGCGATCGCTTCGGACACCACCTGAGTGGCTCGCGCTTCGGCCTCGGCTTGACGCTCACGCGCTTCAGACTCCAGAAACGCCGCCTGCCGGCCGCCTTCAGCCTCAAGAATCTGCGCCTGCTTCTTGCCTTCAGCCGTCAGAATCGCCGACGCCCTCAGGCCCTCGGCTTCGAGAATTTGCGCCCGCTTGATCCGCTCGGCTTTCATCTGACCGGACATGGCGGCCATCAGATCGGCTGGCGGGCTGATGTCCTTGATTTCAATCCGGGTGATCTTGATGCCCCACGGCGCCGTGGCTTCATCCACCGTGCGCAGCAGCCGCTCGTTGATGTTGTCACGCTGGCTGAGCATCGCATCCAGCTCCATGGAGCCCAGTACGGTGCGGATGTTGGTTTGCAGCAAGTTGCGAATGGCATGCTCGAGGTTGTTCACCTCGTAGGCCGCCTGCGCGGTATTCACCACCTGAAAGAAGCACACCGCATCGATTTGCACCGTTGCGTTGTCAGCTGTGATCACCTCCTGCGGAGGAATGTCGAGCACGCTTTCCATGACATTGATTTTGCGCCCGATACGGTCCATCACCGGCACGATGATGTTCAGGCCTGGCTTGAGGGTTGTCGTGTAGCGGCCAAAGCGCTCGACCGTCCATTGGTAGCCCTGCGGCACAACCTTGAAGCCCATGAAGACGATGGCGATTGCCAGCGCAACGAAAAGTAAAACCACACTGCCCAGTTGCATAACATTTCCCTGTTGGTTACGAACGGTTATCAGGGAGCTATTTAGTCAGACTTCGGCCACAGAAAGCCAATGATTCGATGGAATATTGGTTCTGGATGTGAACTTTAGAGCAGCGCGGGCTCTTCGTAGGAGCGGCTTCAGCCGCGAGGGCTTCACACATGGAAGAGACTGCATCGTCAGCAACCAAGTCCTTCCGGCTAAAGCCTGTCCTACGGGGCTGCGTTGACCTCAGCGCTGCTCGCTCTGCGGCGTCACGCGCAGTACTTCTTCAAGCGTAGTCAGCCCTGCGGAGACTTTCTGGGCGCCGGACAGACGCAAGCTGCGCATGCCCTCCTTGAACGCCTGGCGGCGCATCGCCGTGAGGTCAAGATCAGCGCTGATCAAGCCTTGAACGCCATCGGACATCAACATGATTTCATACACCCCGGCACGGCCACGGTAACCGGTATCACGGCACTCCACGCAACCTACTGCCCGGTGCGCTCCCGCAGGGACTGGCGCTTGCCAGGGACGGGTCAAACTCTGCCAGTCGCCTTCGTCGAGCTGCACGGGAGCCTTGCAGTGCGGACACAAGGTTCGCACCAGCCGCTGCGCCATGACGCCGAGGATGGTGGCTTTGAGCAAATAATGCGGCACCCCAAGCTCCAGCATCCGGCTGATCGCACTCGGCGCGTCATTGGTATGCAGTGTCGAAAGCACCAAGTGACCGGTGAGCGCCGCCTGAATAGCCATTTCGGCGGTTTCCAGATCACGTATCTCGCCGATCATGATGATGTCCGGGTCTTGCCGCATCAACGCGCGTATACCGCTGGCGAAAGTCAGGTCGATGTTGTGCTGAACCTGCATCTGGTTAAAAGCGGGCTCGACCATCTCGATAGGGTCTTCGATCGTGCACAAATTGACTTCAGAGGTCGCGAGCATCTTGAGCGTGGTGTAGAGCGTGGTGGTCTTGCCCGATCCAGTGGGCCCGGTAACCAGAATGATGCCGTTGGGTTGGCGGGTCATCCCTTCCCAACGTCGCAAGTCATCGTTGGAAAAACCCAATTGATCAAAGTTTTTCAGCAGCACTTCCGGATCGAAGATCCGCATGACCATCTTTTCCCCAAACGCGGTAGGCAGCGTCGACAAACGTAGCTCGACCTCACCGCCATCGGGCGTGGTGGTTTTGACGCGCCCGTCCTGAGGCTTGCGCTTCTCGGCAACGTTCATACGCCCCAGGCTTTTCAAACGGCTGACAATCGCCATCGTCACCTGTGCGGGGAACTGATAGACATTGTGCAGCACACCGTCAATCCGGAAGCGTACCGTGCCTTGCTCACGACGGGGTTCGATATGTATGTCGCTGGCTCGTTGCTGAAACGCGTACTGGAACAGCCAGTCGACGATGTTGACGATATGCGCGTCGTTCGCGTCAGGTTCCTGATCGCTGGCTCCCAGTTTGAGCAGCTGTTCAAAGTTGCCCATGCCGCTGATTTTCTGATCCGTCGCGGCAGCGCCACTGACGGATTTGGCCAGTCGATAAAACTCCACTGCAAGCCGCTGAATATCAGTCGGGTTGGCCACCACACGTCTGATTGGCAGCTTCAGTACATGAGTCAGGTCGGCTTCCCAGGCACGCACATACGGCTGTGCACTGGCGATGGTTACAGAATCACGATCCACCGCCACTGCCAGAATTTTGTGGCGCTGGGCAAACGCGTAAGACATCAGCGGGGTAACCGACGCCACCTGGATCTTCAACGGGTCAATGCGCAGGTAAGGCTGCCCGCTTTGCGCGGCAAGCCAGGCAGTCAGTGTTTCCAGATCCAGCTTGCGCCCCGGGCGCTTGAGGTCGTCGAGCTGTTGCGCGGCGATAAATTCCAGAGGGTGCAGTTGCAGGTTCGCGGCGCTGCGGCGCTGCGTCAACGCTTGCTCGGCGCTGTTCTGATCAATGAACTCTTGGGCGACCAGATCGCGCAGCAGATCATTCAGATCCAGCCAACGGTCCTGTGATGATGAGGCGTGAGCTGACATGCGGATTCCTTTGGACAATTCGGTTCAAACGAACCAAGAGTAGCCCCCAGCGTGTCAGTTATTTCGGCATATGCGTACACATGAGTGACGTTTTCTTTCAGCCTGGCTCAACCGACGGCTAGGGAAACCGTTGAGGTTGAGACGTGTGGCTGAGCAACTTGTTCCAGCTCAACTGAACAGACATTGATCAGGCTGCGCATTTTTTCCGCAATGACCTGCGCCCGGTGCCAGGTCAGGTGGGTGACTTCGACATCGATGGCCAGCGCGTCGTCCTGCTGTAAAACGTTGACCTGACGAGGTATCAGGTACTGCATCGCAAACAGATTCAACACTCGACACAGCGAATCGGCCTCAGCTTCGATAATAATTTCAAAGCGCGCATAGCAATGGGCATTGTCGGCCGACCAGCTGTCTGGACGGTGTGGCAGAGAGGTGACGGCTTCGAGATTGGGCATGTTGGCCTCTGCGATGTCGAGGTTTGAACGATTGAAGAAATTCTTACATGCAGAAAAAGAAATTTCTGGTCCATGATTGATTGATTTAGTCTCAATAAGACTTGTTAATGCTCGCTATGGATTAATCAGGAAATAATTATGCAAATCGAGCTGGATGCGTACGATCGCAAGATCCTCGCGCTGCTGCAGGAGGACGCTTCGCTGTCCAGCGCGCAAATTGCCGAGCAGGTAGGTTTGTCCCAATCGCCCTGCTGGCGCAGGATTCAGCGGCTTAAAGATGAAGGGGTTATTCGCCGCCAGGTTTCCCTGCTGGACCGAAAGAAAATTGGCCTGAACACGCAGATCTTTGCCGAGGTGAAGCTCAATGCTCACGGGCGCTCGAACTTCACGGAATTCACCGAGGCGATTCGCGGCTTTCCCGAAGTACTGGAATGTTACGTGCTGATGGGCTCAGTCGACTTTCTGCTGCGCATCGTGACGCCGGATATCGAGGCTTATGAGCGATTCTTTTTTGAAAAGCTGTCGCTGGTGCCGGGCATACAGGAGGTGAACTCAACCGTGGCGCTGTCGGAGATCAAGTCCACCACCAGTTTGCCGGTCTAATGCTCCGCCTGTAGGAGCCGAGCTTGCCCGCGATAAGAACACCACATATCCGAATATGATGGTGCTCTTATCGCGGGCAAGCCCGGCTCCCACAGGTATGCGTCAGGCCTGCCAATTAATTGATCCAGACCATGGATATAGCAGGCCAAGCGCCAGCTTCAAAGCTTCGCGTTGGCGTTAGCCATGGATCGTGGCACGATGGCGCGGTTATCGACCGAGATTTTCTGATCATGCCGCAATCCAAAGCCAAGAATCTTTCCCTGATCGCCGCCATTGACCTTGGCTCGAACAGCTTCCACATGGTGGTGGCCCAAGCCAACTCAGGTGATATCCGCATCCTGGAGCGCCTGGGAGAGAAGGTTCAGCTGGCAGCCGGCATTAACGAAGAGCGGCAACTCAACGAAGAATCCATGCAGCGCGGCCTCGATTGCCTGAAGCGCTTCGCACAGTTGATCAACGGCCTGCCGCTTGGTGCGGTGCGCATCGTGGGTACCAATGCCCTGCGTGAAGCACGCAACCGTAATGAATTCATCGTTCGCGCCGAGGAAATTCTGGGCCACCCGGTGGAAGTGATTTCAGGTCGTGAAGAAGCCCGCCTGATTTACCTAGGTGTGTCGCACACACTGGCTGATACTCCCGGCAAACGACTGGTAGCGGATATCGGCGGTGGCAGTACTGAATTCATTATTGGCCAGCGTTTTGAACCGCTGCTGCGCGAAAGCCTGCAGATGGGCTGCGTCAGCTTTACTCAGCGCTATTTCAAGGATGGCAAGATCACCCCGGCGCGCTATGCACAGGCTTACACTGCCGCGCGCCTGGAGATCATGAGTATCGAACACGCTCTGCATCGCCTGAAGTGGGATGAAGCCATCGGCTCGTCGGGCACTATTCGTGCGATCGGTCTGGCGCTCAAGGCCAACGGCCACGGTTCAGGTGAAGTGAACGCCGATGGCCTGGCCTGGCTCAAGCGCAAGCTGTTCAAACTGGGGGATGTCGACAAGATCGACTTCGACGGCATCAAGCCGGATCGCCGCTCGATCTTCCCGGCAGGCCTGGCCATTCTTGAAGCGATCTTCGACGCGCTGGAGCTGCAGCGTATGGATCACTGTGAAGGTGCGCTGCGCGAGGGTGTGCTATACGACCTGATGGGTCGCCATCATCATGAAGACGTCCGTGAGCGCACTCTGAGCTCGCTGATGGAGCGTTATCACGTAGACCTTGAACAAGCCGCACGTGTGGAACGCAAAGCGCTACACGCGCTTGAGCAGGTCGCTCACGCGTGGGACCTGGAAGACGACAGCTATCGGGAACTGCTGAGTTGGGCAGCCAAGGTTCATGAGGTGGGTCTGGACATCGCTCACTATCACTACCACAAGCATGGCGCTTACCTGATCGAGCACTCCGACCTCTCCGGTTTCTCACGGGAAGATCAGCAAATGCTTGCGCTGCTGGTACGCGGCCACCGTCGCAATATCCCCAAGGACAAGTTCGCCGACTTCGGCGCGGAAGGCGAGAAACTGATTCGTCTGTGCGTGCTGCTGCGCTTTGCGATCCTGTTTCATCACATTCGCGGCACGCAAGAAATGCCGCAGCCGGTTCTCACCGCCAACGGCAACAATCTTGATGTGGTATTCCCCAAAGGTTGGCTGGAAAACAACCAACTGACCCAGGCCGACTTCGCGCTGGAAGCGGAGTGGCTGACCCGGGTCGGTATCGTCCTCAGCGTACGCTGAGGACCGGGTTGCTCAGGCGCTCCAGCAGGGTCGCCTGAACGTTGCGCGCATTCTGATTGCCGGTCGGCGTGCTGCGCACGTAAGTGCCATCTGGCTGCAAGAGCCAGCTGTGGGTGTTGTCGGTCAGATAAAGCTCTAGTTCTTTCTTCACCCGCAGGATCAGCTTTTTACCCTCTACCGGGAAGCAAGTCTCGACGCGCTTGTCGAGGTTGCGCTCCATCCAGTCGGCGCTGGACAGGAACATCTGCTCGTCACCGCCGTTGAGGAAGTAGAAGACCCGCGTATGCTCCAGGAAGCGACCGATGATCGAGCGCACGTGAATATTGTGCGATACCCCCGGGATACCCGGACGCAGGCAGCACATACCGCGTACGACCAGATCAATGCGCACACCTGACTGACTGGCCTTGTACAGCGCCCTGATGATTTTCGGATCGGTCAGCGAGTTGAATTTGGCGATGATATGCGCCGGCTTACCGTCCACAGCGAACTGTGTTTCCCGGGCAATCATGTCCAGCATGCCCTTCTTCAGAGTGAACGGTGCATGCAGCAGCTTCTTCATGCGCAGGGTTTTACCCATGCCGATCAACTGACTGAACAGCTTGCCGACGTCTTCGCACAAGGCATCATCGGAAGTTAGCAAACTGTAGTCGGTGTACAGACGGGCGTTACCTGCGTGGTAGTTACCGGTTCCAAGGTGCGCGTAACGGACGATTTCGCCTGCTTCGCGACGCAATATCAGCATCATCTTGGCGTGAGTCTTGAAGCCCACCACACCGTAGATCACGACTGCGCCCGCGGCCTGTAGACGGCTGGCCAGTTGCAGGTTGGACTCTTCGTCAAAACGCGCACGCAACTCGATCACCGCAGTGACCTCTTTGCCGTTGCGGGCGGCATCGACCAGTGCATCAACGATTTCCGAGTTCGCGCCGCTGCGATACAGCGTCTGGCGAACCGCCAGAACGTGCGGGTCTTTAGCAGCCTGACGCAGCAGATCAACCACTGGCGTGAAGGATTCGTAGGGATGCAGCAGCAGAATGTCCTGCTTGCCGATCACGTTGAAAATGTTCTCGCTGTTTTGCAGCAGCTTCGGAATGGCCGGAGTGAACGGCTGGTATTGCAGCTCCGGATGGCTGTCCAGCCCGGTAATGCTGAACAGTCGCGTCAGGTTGACCGGGCCGTTGACCTGATACAGCTCGGACTCTGCCAGGTTGAACTGCTTGAGCAGGTAATCCGACAGGTGTTTAGGGCAGGTATCGGCCACTTCCAGACGTACCGCATCGCCATAACGACGGGAGAACAACTCGCCACGCAGTGCGCGGGCCAGGTCTTCCACGTCTTCGGAATCCAGCGCCAGGTCGGCGTTGCGAGTCAGGCGGAACTGATAGCAACCCTTGACCTTCATGCCTTGGAACAAGTCGTCAGCGTGGGCGTGGATCATTGACGAGAGGAAGACAAAGTTGTCGCCAGGACCACTGATCTCTTCCGGCACTTTGATCACACGAGGCAGCAAGCGCGGAGCCGGAATGATCGCCAGACCCGAGTCACGACCAAAGGCGTCGATACCTTCCAGCTCAACGATGAAGTTCAGGCTCTTGTTCACCAGCAGCGGGAACGGGTGAGTCGGGTCGAGGCCGATCGGTGTAATGATCGGCGCAATTTCGTCACGGAAATAACGACGTACCCAGGCTTTGAGCTTGGCTGTCCAGTGACGACGACGAATGAAGCGCACCTGATGCTTTTCAAGCTCAGGCAGCAGAATGTCATTGAGGATCGCGTATTGACGATCAACGTGGCCGTGCACCAGTTCACTGATGCGGGCCAGGGCCTGATGCGGTTGCAGACCATCGGCGCCGGCTTGTTCACGGGCGAAGGTGATCTGCTTTTTCAGACCGGCGACACGAATTTCGAAGAACTCATCGAGGTTGCTGGAAAAGATCAGCAGGAACTTGAGCCGCTCCAGCAATGGATAGGACTCATCCAGTGCCTGTTCCAACACGCGAATGTTGAACTTGAGCTGCGACAGCTCTCGGTGAATGTACAGACTGCTGTCGTCCAGATTTGGCACGACAATAGCCGGAACCGGCGGCGTCTCGACGATAGCGGGTATGACCTCGACGCTTGGCTCGACCACAGTAAGAACTTCCTGATCGTTGACTTCAACAGCAGCTTCGGTGAGTCCTTCGGTATTCATGAATGTTCCTGTACGGCTATTGCCCTTTTAACAGTTCTGCAGCGCGGACGGCGAAATAAGTAAGGATGCCGTCAGCCCCTGCGCGTTTGAAAGCGGTGAGCGATTCGAGAATAACGCCTTCACTGAGCCAGCCATTCTGGATGGCCGCCATGTGCATCGCGTACTCGCCGCTGACCTGATAAACAAATGTCGGCACCTTGAACTCATCCTTGACCCGATGAAGGATGTCCAGATAAGGCATGCCCGGTTTGACCATGACCATGTCCGCGCCTTCAGCCAGATCGGCAGCCACTTCATGCAGCGCTTCGTTGCTGTTGGCCGGGTCCATCTGATAGGACGCCTTGTTCGCCTTGCCCAGATTCAACGCCGACCCGACCGCATCACGGAATGGACCGTAGTAGGCGCTGGCGTACTTGGCCGAGTAGGCCATGATCCGCACATTGACGTGGCCAGCCAGTTCAAGCGCTTCACGAATAGCCTGGATTCGACCGTCCATCATGTCAGAGGGTGCCACAACCTGAGCACCGGCATCGGCATGGGACAGTGCCTGTTTGACCAGTGCATCGACGGTGATGTCGTTCTGCACATAGCCTTCTTCGTCAAGAATGCCGTCCTGACCATGAGTCGTGAACGGGTCAAGCGCCACATCAGTGATGACGCCCAGCTCCGGGAAGCGGTCACGCAGCGCGCGGGTGGCGCGCTGGGCAATACCGTCCGGGTTCCAGGCTTCGGCACCATCCAGGGTTTTCTTTTCGACCGGGGTCACCGGGAACAGCGCCAGGGCAGGAATGCCCAGCGCCACCCACTTCTGCGCTTCTTCGAGCAGCAGATCGATACTCAAGCGCTCAACGCCAGGCATAGACGCGACTTCTTCACGACGGTTTTCACCGTCGAGTACAAATACGGGGAGGATCAGGTCATCGACAGTCACAACGTTTTCGCGGACCAGGCGACGAGAGAAATCATCGCGACGATTGCGGCGCAGGCGGGTAAGAGGAAACAGGCGGTTGGCGGGGGTAAAGCTCACGGCGAGACTCCTGAGCCCGCGTACACGGGCAAGCGTGACAGTTATAAGCGACCATTATGACTAATGTGTGACAGTCATGGGCCACGTGCGACTCGGGGCCGCAGTTGAGGCTTTTGCCATTGTCCTTGTAGGAAAGATTAACGTCGAGACACATTTCCACACTTTCCTGAATGCCTTGGCCGAGTTAGGCTGCGCGTTCATTTCGCCAGCATCCAGACAATGCTCCAGAATTTCTTGCACGAATTTGGCTACTTTGCCCTCTTCATCGGCACCTTCTTTGAAGGCGAGACCATATTGGTCCTCGCTGGATTTCTGGCGTTCCGTGAGTACATGGACATCAAACTGGTCGTGGTCGTGGCCTTCTTCGGAAGCTACGCCGGGGACCAGCTCTGGTATTACATGGGGCGCAAGCACGGTCGAAAAATCCTGGCGCGCAAACCGCGCTGGCAACTCATGGGCGACAAAGCGCTCGCGCACGTACGCAAGCACCCGGATCTCTGGGTCCTGAGCTTTCGCTTCGTCTACGGGCTGCGTACGGTCATGCCTGTGGCCATCGGCCTCTCGGGCTATCCGCCGCTGCGCTACTTGATCCTCAACGGCATTGGCGCAGCTGTCTGGGCCGCGGCGCTGGGTTATGCGGCCTATCACTTTGGCGCAGTGCTCGAAGGCATGCTGGGTAACATCAAGAAGTACGAATTGTGGGTACTCGGCGCACTGCTGGTACTTGGGTTCGCCCTTTGGTTGCGTCGTCGTTTCAAGAACGCGCGCATTGCCAGAGAAGAAGCTGCCGCAGCGTCCATGGCAGCGGCAGCCGATGCTGAAGCGGGTGTCGCTAACCCGGTTCCGGCTGAAGTCACCGTTGAAGTGCCTGCTGACAGCAAGAAACACGGCGACCGCTAGGTCCACCACGAGCGCAATACTGCGGTATTGCGCTCGCCTGTAACGCCCCTCCTTCTATCAAAAGAATACAGCTACCTACTTGCCTGTAGGAGTGAGCTTGCTCGCGATAGCGTCAGCACAGGCTCTATATTTATAGACTGACAAACCGAATCGCGAGCAATGTGGAACGCCACCCCGGTCACTTCTACAGGTCCAATGTTTGCTGCGCGACAGCGCGGTGCCAAGACGTACGCATAGACTATCCGATTGAATCCCCGCCCCAGACGCTTGTCCCAATACCAGGTTAAAAGTCGTTGGGCAGACCGCTGCTTTCGATAGGGAGAATGATCATGCAAAAGAAAGTCGCCGTGATTTTGTCCGGCTGTGGCGTCTATGACGGCGCAGAAATTCATGAAAGCGTGCTCACGCTGCTGCGCCTTGATCAGCGTGGCGCAGCGGTGCAATGCTTCGCGCCCAATATCACGCAGCATCATGTGGTCAATCACCTGACGGGCGAAGAGATGCCGGAGACCCGCAACGTGCTGGTGGAGTCGGCACGCATCGCTCGCGGTGCCATCGAAGATATACGTGAGGCCGATGTCACCCAGTTTGATGCACTGATTATTCCTGGTGGTTTCGGCGCAGCCAAAAATCTGTCTGACTTCGCCACCGCAGGCGCGGACTGCAAGGTACAGGCTGAAGTCCTGGCATTAGCCGAAGCATTCGCTGAAGCGGGCAAGCCAGTCGGGCTTATCTGCATAAGCCCTGCGCTGGCCGCAAAAATCTACGGCCCCGGCGTGACCTGCACCATCGGCAACGATGCCGAAACCGCAGACGCCATCACCCGCATGAAGGGTGAGCATCAGGAATGCGAAGTGACCGATATCGTCGAAGATAAAGCCCGCAAACTGGTCAGTACTCCGGCTTATATGGTTGCCAAAACCATCGGCGAGGCGGCCGCCGGGATCAACAAACTAGTGGACCGGGTGCTGGAGTTGACTCACGAGGAATAGGCTTGAATAGCCACCTTGTAGGAGCTGCCGAAGGCTGGGAAGCGGTTGTCCTGATGCGCCGCGATTCGCAGCCTTCGGCAGCTCCTGCAGGACAGCGCAGTATGGCGGTTTAACTAAACTCAACCCGCTCCGGCACCCGCGTCATCAGTACCTTCCCGCCGCGAATCGACACCCGAGCCTTTGCCTGACGGCGCACGGCCTCGTAATCACTTTCAGCATCGAGGATCAACAGGTTCGCCGGTCGGCCCACTGCGATGCCGTAGCCCTCGCCCAAGTTGAGGGTGCGAGCGCTGTTGTCAGTGACAAGATCAAGGCTGCGCGCCAGATCCTCGAAACCCATCATGTGGCAGATGTGCAAGCCTGCATCCAGAACACGCAGGATGTTGCCATTGCCCAGCGGGTACCACGGGTCCTTGATCGAGTCCTGACCAAAGCACACGTTCATCCCGGCTCGATCCAGCTCGGCGACTCGGGTCAGGCCGCGGCGCTTGGGGTAACTATCGAAACGCCCTTGCAAGTGAATGCTCTCGGTTGGGCAGGAGACGAAATTGATCCCCGAGCGCCTCAACAAGCGGAACAGCTTCGAGCAGTACGCATTATCGTAGGAGCCCATAGCGGTGGTGTGGCTGGCCGTCACGCGGCTGCCCATCTCACGCACGCGGGCCTCTTCAGCCAGCACCTCCAGAAACCGCGAATTCGGGTCATCAGTCTCGTCGCAATGTACATCCACCAGGCAACCGGTTCGCTCAGCCAGATCCATAAGGAACTTGATAGAACTGACGCCCTGCTCACGGGTGTTCTCGAAATGGGGGATGCCGCCTATCACATCGGCGCCCATCTCCACGGCACGCTCTATCAGCTCACGACCGCCTGCGTAGGATTCGATGCCTTCTTGAGGAAACGCAACGATTTGCAGATCAATCAGGTGACGGGCCTCTTCACGCACCTCAAGCATCGCCTTGAGCGCGCCCAGTGTCGGGTCGGTGACGTCGATATGGGTTCGTACATGCTGAATGCCATGCTCGGCCAGCATCCGAATGGTGGTATGCGCGCGCTGCTTGGTGTCTTCATGAGTGATGGTTTCCTTACGCTGGGCCCAGCGCTCGATACCTTCGAACAAAGTCCCGCTCATGTTCCATTCTGGTTCGCCAGCGGTCAGCGTTGCGTCCAGATGGATATGCGGCTCTACCAATGGCGCAATCACTAGCTGGCTGCGAGCATCGATGTCATCAGCCCCGGGATGCAGGCTTTCAGCCTGAGCGGTGATAGCCGTAATGCAGCCGTTTTCCCAGCTGACAGTGTGTAGCCCTTGGGTTTTACGCAATGTGGCATTGATGATGTTCATGTTCATTCCTGTCGCTGGGCTTCGGACATGCGCCATACCAGCAGCGCAACCGAAGCGTTCATTCGAAAATTCGGGTCATCGAGACATTGCCCACTGAGCTGCTCGATTCTTTGAATACGCTGGTTGATGGTGTTGCGATGAATGCCCAGGCGCTGAGCGGCCTTGAGTCCGTTGCCGTTTTCCTGAAGCAGGGCGTCCATGGTTTCAATCAGGCTATGAGGCTGCTTGCGGTGAGTTTCGATCAGCGGCCCGAGGATCTGCTTGACGAAGCTATCGATGACCGAGCGATCAGCAACGGCTTGCAGCAAGCGCAATACGCCCAGCTCGCTGAAATCGCAAAGGCCACTGGCGGGGCGTAGGTGCTCGGCAACGTCCAATGCCTGCCGAGCCTCGTTCAGCGCCTGCCGATATTGCCCACAGTCTGCGACCGGGTTGGCCAGCCCCATAAACAACGCCATTTTGCCGAGCACCGACGCGAGCTCTCGATAAAGCAACGCCAGTTCATGACGAATCGCTTCAAGCCTGGGCAGCAACAGGATGAAAAGATCGCCCTGCACAATAACCGGCAAAGCGTCTGGCAAAGCGCGATTCCAGGCGTCGAGATGATCCAGCACCGCTTGCCGGGTCTGTTGCAGCAGGCGCTCCGCCGCCTCCGGCTCATGGCTGTCGAACAGCACGCTGACCGCCGACAAGCGCAGCGCTACCAGATGCCGGGGCACTTCCAGCGGCAAACGCAAATGCGCAGCGCGCTGCCGGGCGATACTCAGGCTCGGGTAATCACCACTGAGCAATTGGCCGAGGATGTCGTGGCGCGAGCGTTTGGTCTGCGCCATCTGCACCAGTGCTGTACCGATCAGATGGGTGACGATGACCATCTTCAACAGATACGGCTGCTCAATAAGCGGCAAGCCGTACTGTTCAGCAAGCTGGATTACAGACTCGGGAATATGCTGGATATAAGCATCACCGGTGAGGATCACCAACCCGGCGATGCCACTTGCATCGCCTTCACGAACCATACGCAGCAGGTTGGCTTCGTCGCGCAGATAATTGATGCCGGTGACGAACACCAGTTCGCCGCCCATGATCCAGTCGGCAATACCCTCATTCTCCGCCACATAGGACCAGCGCACACTGCGATGCAGATTCGCCGACCCTGCGCGCACGGTCATTTCCTCCAGCCCCGGTAGCTGGAGGATTTCTTCAACGGTCAGGGTCAAAGCTCCTCCTGAACGCTGACAACCATGCTCCGCTTGCCGGTGACTTCAAGCAGGACGATGTAGAAAATAGCCGACGCGGCAATGCCTACAAGTGGCGCAATCCACGGCGAGAAATACGCCAGTGCGGCGCCAACCGCATATGCCGATAGGCCCAGCAGGTTGTAGCGTGGCAACACGACGCTGGCCAAAGCAGGGTATTTACCGTGATGGCGATACCAGAAGTCAGCCATGATTACGCCACCTATCGGCGGGATGATCGAGCCCAGCAGGACCAGAAACGGAATCAGCATTTCGTACATGCCGCCGATGGCCAACACGATACCGAGCGCTGCGGCGATCAACGTCATGGTCCGCCGCCGCTCGCTACGCAACAGGTGGCAGGCCGCGGCAGATACGTTGTAAATAGTCGGCCCCTGAATGGTCCACAGGTTCAGGCAAAGCATGATCACTGCCGCAAACGACAGCCCCTGCAGCATCATCACTTCAACGATATCGGCTTGCTGATAAACCATCGCGCACCAGGCGCCAGCGACGACCATCAAACCGTTGCCCACCAGAAAGGCAACGACACTGGCAGTCACGGCCACGCGTCCGCTGCGCGACAAACGTGTCCAGTTGGTGGCCTGAGTCGCGCCACTGGCGAACGTACCGAACACCATGGTGATAGCCGCTGAAAGCGTCATGGTTTCGTGAGGAATAACCGCTGCCAGTCCCTGAAAACCGCCCACATCGCGGGTGGCAATGTACATGGAGATAACCAACAGAACGAACATCAGTGGCACTGAGACTCGCGACAGCACGTCCAGACCTTTGTAGCCGATGATTGCCGTGATGCTGAAGCCAAGACCAAACAAGACCATCAGTGGTGACGTGAAGCCCTCCGCCAGGCCGAGCATTTTTACCAACACGATGGCAACCGTCGCGGTGCCCCACGCGTACCAGCCCAGTTCGGCAAAGCCAAGCAGGACGTCCGACAGTCGGCTACCCGCCTCACCAAAACAAAAACGGCCCATCAGCACAGTGTTCAAGCCGCTGCGCGACGCGATGAAGGCCAGCGCCGCCGCGTAGATCGCCAACAGACTGTTGCCAATGGCTGCGATCCACAGCATGTCGACGAAGTTGAACGCCATACCCAGCTTTCCACCAGCAAACATAGTCCCGGTGAAGAACGTGAAACTGAACAGCACCATAGAAATCGACAACAGCCCTTTGCGTCCTTCACGCGGGGCTTCGCTCAAGGGAAACTCGCTGGGTGAACTCATATCGTTTTTCTCCACATCGAAAGGGTCGGGGCAGGCTGGTGCCAGAGCAATAACCAGGCCGTTTCCGGACGTCGCTTCGAAGCAGAAAAAAGCAGGCAGTGTTGATATCGGCAGATGTGCGAACTGCACACTTCAACGCGCTATTTTTGCGGAAGACTGTGCAGAGTGATTCATTCTGAGGCGGGCATGCACCGTTTTAGGGTGCAATTTTCAGCGGGTGAGACGCGTGAGAATGCGGTCAAGAGAGTTGGCAAAGGCCTGTTTTTCCCGGTCGCCATACGGCGGCTGCCCGCCACCCATCTGGCCTTGATCACGCAGGTCGGTGAACAGATTACGCACAGCGAGACGGTCGCCCATGTTCTGCGCGTCGAACTCCTTGCCACGCGGATCCAACGCAGCGACGCCCTTTTTAACCAGGCGATCGGCCAGCGGCACATCGCTGCAAATCACCAGTTCGCCGGGCACAGCATGCTCCACCAGATAATCGTCCGCGGCATCAGGACCACTCGGTACCACGATCAGCTTGACCAGCGTGTACGTGGGCTTGATCTGACTCTGACCGGCAACCAGCACCACTTCGAACTGACGTTTGAGGGCGAACTTGATGACCTGGTCTTTTGCTGCCTTGGGTCAGGCGTCGGCATCGATCCAGACGCGCATGGGGGTACCTCGCAGTTCGAATTTAAACAGTCCTGTAGGAGTGAGCTTGCTCGCGATCACGGTCTGTCAGCCAACACATTTGTCTGCTGAACAATGCTATCGCGAGCAAGCTCACTCCTACAGATAGAACTCACACTACCTGCGCCCTGCGCTTCTCGGCCAGCCAACTGCGGCTGTACAGCACCGCGATGGCCAGCAAGGCAATGAACTGGGCGCTCAGGGAATACGCGTCGGCATGAATCCCAAGCCAGTCGAACTCGAAGAACGGCACGGGGCGAGTCCCGAATATGCCAGCTTCCTGCAGAGCTTTGACACCATGCCCGGCGAACACCACCGACAGTGCGCACAACAGCGCAGCGTTAATTCCGAAGAACAGCGTCAATGGCAGTTTTGCCGAGCCGCGCAGGATGATCCACGCCAGACCGATCAGCAATACCAGCGCCGTAGCGCCGCCAGCCAACACGGCGTTGTGCCCAGCCGGGCCAGCTTGCAACCACAGGGTTTCGTAGAACAGGATGACTTCGAACAGCTCACGATAAACCGAAAAGAACGCCAGAATCGCAAAACCGAAACGACCACCGCCGCCTACCAGGCTGCTTTTGATGTAATCCTGCCAAGCCGCGGCATGACGACGGTCGTGCATCCAGACACCCAGCCACAACACCATCACACTGGCGAACAAGGCCGTCGCGCCCTCAAGCAGTTCACGTTGAGCGCCACTGACGTCGATCACGTAAGCCGCCAGCGCCCAGGTTCCGAGCCCCGCCAGCAAGGCCAGTGCCCAACCGATATTGACGCTGCGTACCGCTGACTCCTGACCCGTGTTACGCAGGAAAGCGAGGATCGCCGCCAACACCAGAATCGCCTCAAGGCCTTCACGCAGCAGAATCAACAGCCCGGAAATGTAGCTCAGCGAAGTGCTGAGTCCATCGCTGCCCAACAAGCCTGCTGACTCTTTAAGTTTGGCTTTGGCGAAATCCAGCTTTTGCGCAGCCTGCTCAAGCGGCAAGCCGTCCTGCAAAGACTGACGGTAAGCCATCAAAGCCTTTTCAGTGTCTTTGCGGACATTGGCGTCGACGTTATCCAGCGAACTTTCAACCAGCTCGAAGCCTTCCAGATAGGCCGCAACGGATAAGTCATAAGCCTGTTCGTGATCGCCTGTTCGATAAGCCGCCAGACTCTTGTCCAGCGTCTGGCTGGTGTAATCGAGCAACTGCGCAGGGCCGCGCTGAACCTGAGGAGGCTGAGCACGTTGAGCGCGGAAAGTGGCAACAGCCTGCTCACCCTCGGCAGCGCTGACTTCGAATGGGGTTTGCCGCGCCAGGTCAGCGAGGTTGTAGGTCTTGGTGGGCGCCGTCACTGGCTGCGCGCTAAAACTGGCGATATAAGTGGCAACATCCCAGCGCTGACGATCATCCAGCTGGTCAGCGAAGGCCGGCATATCAGTCCCGGCAATCCCGAGGCCTAGTGCGTTGTATAAGTCGTAAAGGCTCAGACGATCCAGACGAGCGACATCGCTTAAATCCGAGGGAGGCGGCTCAAGGCCGATACCCGCCGGGCCATCACCGGCGCCAGCGTCGCCATGACAGACCGAACAACGCTGGGCATACAACGGCGCGCCACGCGCAGGATCGGGTGTGATCACTGGCGCCTGACTGACCTCATAAGCCACGGCCAAACGCGCTCCCAACTGGCGGGCCTGACGGGTAATCACTGCCCCGTCCTGCTTCTGGGCAACGGCATCGGCAAGGCTTGAAACAGCTCTTCCGAGTTCGGCGCGCTCTGCCCGCTCAGGCAGTGCAGCAACCAGACCTCGCAAAACGCCCAGGGAATCCACCTGTTGCCGGTATTCATCTTCATCAACGATCTTGCCGTCCGCCACGCTCGACGGGTAATCGGCACCGATGTAATCAAGTAAATGCAGGGCTTGCGCCGCGCCATCAGTGGTATCAGCCAGCAAGCTGGAACTGCACAGCGCCAGCAATGGCAACATCAGCCAGGCCAGAAAACGGGAACGCATGGACATCAGTGATCTCGGCAAGTTAATCAGGTCGCGCATCGTTCACCCGGCTACCTCGCGACTAAGGCTAGGCCAGATCTTTGTTGCTAAATATTACATTAACCGCAGCTTATCCACAGCGCCGCTCAACGGTAATGAGAATTACTGGCATAAATAGCCAAAGGCTTACACGAAGAGACGGCAATTCGCCCTATTGATGCTGTGGGTTCCTGCGTAACATTGGATCCAACAACTGATGCGCAGGACGCGCACAGGATCAAGGATGATCGACCATGGCCCGGAGGGCTTACCGACAGGATGTTGGAATGGTCTTGAAGAAAACCCGCCTCGGCGGGTTTTTTGTTTGGGGACGAAAAATCTCTGAAAGCCGCTCGTGACTCCCGCCCTCAACAATTCATGAAAGATGCCACGCCAAATGCCGGGGAACATTCGCGGCGTTACAGGGTTCACACGTTTTCAGGCAGCTATCGCCATCGAGGCCGACGGGCCAAAACCGAGAGGGTCCGCTCGGCTTAAAGTCATTTTTGCTGTGGGTACCGTCGATGGAATATCTGTTGCCCCAGAGCTGGCTGGAGGCAGTGCCTCTGCCATGGCTCAAGACTCTGATCGCCGCGTGTGTTGCGGTATTACTGGCCTTGCTGATCCGTTGGCTGGCATTGAGCGTTCTGCGTCGCATCGCCAGTTCATTCGTGCTGCCACAACAGCTGGTTTATCGAGCGGCCAATCCGACGCTATGGCTCATGCCACTACTGGCGTTGCAGACAGTCTGGACTTCAGCGCCCGATGATCTGGTGCTGATCGGCACGGTGCGCCACGTCAATGGCTTGCTGGTTACTGCCGGGTTTACCTGGCTGGTGCTCAGTTGCGTCAAGGCGGTGGGTGAAGCGGTGGCAATCCGTAACCCGCTGGACATCGTCGATAACCTGCATGCACGCCGCATACAAACGCAGGTCCGCGTTCTGGTGCGCTGCCTGAATGCGCTGGTTTTGCTTTTTGGTACGGGCTTGATCCTGATGAGCTTCCCGCCTGTCGCCAAGATCGGCACCAGCTTGTTGGCGTCAGCAGGTCTGGCCGGACTGGCTGCGGGTTTTGCCGCAAAACCGGTACTGGGGAATTTGATCGCGGGTCTGCAAATCGCCATTTCCCAGCCGATCCGGCTCGACGACGTGGTCATTGTCGAGGGCGAATGGGGACGCGTTGAAGAGATCAGCGGCACGTACGTGGTCATCAAGATCTGGGACGAACGACGCATGGTCGTTCCGCTGCAGTATTTCATCGAGAAGCCTTTCCAGAACTGGACACGTGCCACCTCAAGCCTTATTGGCTCGGTGTTTGTCTGGGTGGACTATTCATTACCGGTGGAAGAACTGCGCGCAGAGGTACAACGCATTTGCGAAGACATCCCTCATCTGTGGGACGGTCGAGTGTGCGTACTGCAAGTCGCGGACACCAATGCCAAAGCCATGCAGCTTCGGGTTCTATTGAGTTCGGCAGACTCCTCGCGCAGTTGGGACGCTCGCTGTCACATGCGTGAACGCCTGATTGCCTTCATCGCCAAGCAATACCCACAAAGCCTGCCGCAACTGCGTACGGAAATTTCCTCGCGCAATGTACGACCAGAAATCGACGTCCACGAAACGCCAGTCGACATTCCTCGTCAGCCGCCGGTTTGAGGCTTGCTTCCACATTCTTGTTGGAGCGAGGCTTGCCCGCGAATCAGTCGACGCGGTGCACCAGTTGCACCGCGTTATCGTTTTTCGCGGACCAGCCTCGTGCCAACAGATTAGCGGCTCCCCTATAAGAGCAGGCCCGCGCCCTCTTACTTCATCCGCATTCCGATGACCTTGCTCATGATCAGGGCAATGAATTGCTCAGGGGTCATTTTCTGGCCATTGAAATCAACGATGTCATTGGCGTATTGCAAGTTGGAGACGATGTTATCGCCATCAACCTTTGCCACTTGCATCATGACGGCCATTGCACCGGCCATGTCACCGGCAGCTTTGGCTTGTTCAGCGATCGCAGCAGGGTCGGTCTGCCCAGCAAGACCTGCCTGCAGAGTCGCCAGGTCACTGATCATTGGCTTGGACAAAACCAGACGCGCGTCCAGTTGAGCAATGGCGTTGCGGAAGCGATCAGGCGATGGCTGTTCGGTCGAGCCGGTGTCAGTCAAATCCACGGCAACGTGCAGATGGCTTTCACCATTGGCAGTTTTGAGCGCGAGCCTTTCAAGCTCGACGTGTGGCTTGGCGGCCAGCAATTTGATGATTTGCGTATCGATCAATTGCTGGTCTGCGGGGCTGAGTTGCAGCGCCAGCTTCTCACCCGCTGCGTTGGCGGCCTGTTGTTGCGGCAGGATTTTGGTCTGATACAGGTCGTAAAGTGCCTGTGAAGCGGCCACATCAAAGTTGCTGATCTTGAACGCCGACTGCAACGCACCGACGTCCTTGCCGTTGTAATTGATCATGCCGACGTTGTAGCTCATCTGCGCAGCAAGATTGCCGCCCTCTTCCTGAGCCAGACTGGTCCCGGTCACGTCCTTGAGCGCGATAGGGGCCTGCCCTGCAACCTGTGCCACGAAGCTATCGGCTTTCAGGTTGTTATGGCCCAGATAGAAACCGGATTTGCCTTTGGTGCCGCCCATGTCCAAGGTCACGCCTTTGGCACCCAACGCGACCTCACCCTCTGGCGAGGTGACGTTCAGTTGGAAGTTATCCATTTTGCCAAGCAGCTTGATCTTGTCAGCATCAGCGCTGGCCTCGGTATCCAGTCGCAGACCTGAGAAGGTGAACGTCCCGTCGGTGTCCTTCAGCTCCAGCGGCGCCAGCAACAGAGCGCCAGTGGCAGAGCGGTCATAGCCGACGCTGGCGTAGCCGGTGACCGGACTTGCACCGTTGCTCATGGCAAACCATTTCTCGGCGCTTGGGCTCTTCTCCATCTGGAAGTTGCTCTGAGCCATGACCGGCAGGAGCTTGAAGCTTTTCAGACGCGAAACCGGCAGCGGTCCGTGTTCGATGTTGTCGACGAACAGGAACTCGGCATTCTTGCCATCGGTGGTCAGATTCTCATCGTGAACAAGCACACGATAATGTGCGGTGCTGCTGAACAGATGCCGATCAATCGACACCATCTCCAACGTGATGCGGCTATCAGAGCCTTTGAGGGATTTAGCCAGCTCCTGATTGCTCTGATCGATCGAATCACGCAGCACGCCTTCGATTCGGGTCCCCGTGTACCACGCTCCGGCGGTGGCCAGCGCCCCCACGACAACGATGACGCCTGCTGCGATGCCTACTGATTTATTCATGTTTGACTCGAAGAGATCCGTTTCTGGGTAATTTGAAAAAAGTCTTCCCTGAACCCTTCGCGGGTTTTCGGCAGCCTGATTCCAGGCCGACCAAAACAGCACGATGCATGGGCGAAAAGTCGCGAGAGGTTATCATCGCCATCTTCTCATGACCCAGTACTGTTGCTGTTTTGTGTGTACGAATGCTCCTTTTCTAAGGCTGTTGGGCAGCGTTCCGGCGGTTTGGTTGCAAACTGCCTGCATTCAGGTGTGGGGTAGCAATAGTCTTGCTCCAGACGTTAGGCTGGGGGCCGGTTTGGAATAACAGGATCCGAGACGATGACTGAACAGCGAAGCGAGCGAGGCCCAATCAAGGCCGTGATTTTCGACATGGACGGCTTGTTGCTGGACACCGAAGGGGTTTATACCGAAGTGACCCATTTGATCGCCAGCCGGTATGGCCGCACATTTGACTGGGGTGTCAAACAGCACACTATCGGCCGCGGCGCGCAGGACTTCGCAAGTTACGTGATTCAGGCGCTGGAACTGCCACTCTCAGTGGATGAGTTCCTCGAAATCCGCGCCCCCATGCTGGATGAGCGCTTCCCGAAAGCCCCCGCAATGCATGGCGCTGAAGCCTTGGTACGGCATCTGGCGGATAACAATATTCCCATCGCCGTCGGCACCAGTTCATCGATCCATTACTTCCACGCCAAGACCGAGATGCACCGCAGCTGGTTCGAACTGTTCGAAACCGTGGTGACTGCGGATGATCCGGAAGTCGGTGCGGCCAAACCTGCGCCGGATATTTTCCTGGTCGCCGCCAGCCGTCTGGGTGTTGCGCCAGCCGACTGCCTGGTGTTCGAAGACTCGCCCTTCGGCGTTACGGCCGCCAAGGCTGCTGGCATGTACGCCGTTGCGGTGCCCGACTCGCACATGCCGCTGGAGCAGTATGAGCACGCGGATCTGATTCTGAAATCGCTGGCCGACTTCCCGCTGCCAAACTGGGGATTGCCAGCAATGAAAGGCTAGTCCTAAGGGTTGCGGCGCTGCAGCTGAGTCATTAGCGGAGCGAGGCTTGTTGATAGGTACTGCGCTCGCTCCCGCTTTCAAAAATTGCCACCTCTGGCTGAACGCGGATAGAATTGCGATCAATTCTTAATTACATCTGGCAAGGATGCCGGACGCGCTCCAGTGGTTATCTATGTCGTCCGCCGATCGATCACTCAATCTGGAAATCCACAACCTCTACTGCGATCACCACGGTTGGTTGCAGGGTTGGCTTGTCCGCAAGCTGGGTAACGCCAGCGATGCTGCGGATCTGGCACACGACACGTTCCTGCGCCTGCTCACCCGACAGGCTCGCACTATGGGGAGTGAACCGCGAGCGCTACTGACTCACATCGCCAAGGGGCTGGTAATTGATCGCTGGCGACGCCAGGACGTCGAGCGCGCCTATCTTGAGACGATCGCTCATTTACCTGAGCCGGAAGTCCCCTCGCCTGAAACCCGTTTGCTGATTCTTGAGACGCTCTATCGCATCGAAGCCATGCTCAGAGAGCTGCCGGACAAAACTCGCCAGGCATTCCTCATGTCCCAGCTCGATGGCCTGACCTACGCGCAAATTGCCGAAGAATTGGGCGTGTCCCTTATCAGTGTCAAACGCTACATGCGCGATGCATTTCTTGCCTGCCTGAGCGTGGCCTGATGAACCAGCCCATTGATCCTCAGATTCTTGGCGAAGCCGCAGACTGGTTGGTGCAGCTGCACTCCGGGTCAGCAACGGATGAAGACCATCGCGCCATTCAGAGCTGGCGTGGCCGCAGTGCCCAGCATGCCCAGGCCTGGCAGCGGGCAGAAGCTATCCTCGGTGACTTCCGCTCGGTACCCGGCTCGATTGCTACGCAGACACTGCAGCAGATTGGCCGCAATAAAGGGATAGGACGTCGTCAGGCCCTGACCCGTCTTGGCCTGCTGTTACTCGCGGGCCCAAGCGCGTGGCTGGCCTACCAGCGTCTGCCCTGGCAGCAATGGACAGCCGATCAGCACACAGCGATTGGCGAGCAGCGCAAAATCACCCTGCCTGATGGAACTCATCTGGTGCTCAACACGGCCAGTTCGGTGAACATCGCTTTCAGCGATGACGAGCGCCGCGTCGAGTTGATCAAGGGTGAAATGTTGATTACCACCGCGAAAGACCCTGCGACCCGCTATCGTCCTTTTATCGTCAAAACACCACACGGCAGCGCCCGTGCGTTGGGCACACGATTCAGCGTCCGCCTGGATGAACAGTGGAGTCGTGTAGCCGTTCTGGAGGGCGCGGTGGAGATGCGTCCATTCAGCTCCGTGCAGAGCCTTGTGCTTCAGGCTGGCGAGCAAGGTGCGTTCAGTGATAACTCGCTGACACCCGTCAGCAGTGTGGATGCCAGTGCACTGACGTGGGAAAACGGCATGCTGGTGGCCAAGGATATGCGACTGGCTGATTTGCTGGCGGAGTTGGGACGCTATCGGCCGGGCATGTTGCGCTGCCATACCGCCGTTGCCGAGCTGCGCGTCTCTGGCGCATTTTCACTGCGTGATACCGACGCCAGCCTACGCTTGCTGAATGACACGCTCCCGATCACCGTCAGCAACATGACCCGTTACTGGGTCACGGTTGAGCCTCGCGCCTAGCTCGCAAAAATAATTTCACTTTCACTGATACCTTTTCCCGTGTCGTTCGGTGTGCAGATAACGCCCACATTTTCTCTGCGCCGACAGGTATGCCGCATGACAGCCAGGTTGCTTCAGCATTCGCTCCACAATCGCCCATCCCGTTCGCGCCTCAAGGCATTGAGCGTCGCCATCGCCCTGACGGCAGCCCTGCCAATGCATAGCACTCTGGCGGCTGATGCGACCACCAACACCACTGCGCAAGACTATGCTATCGCCCCGGGTCCGCTGGGGCATGTGCTCGCGCAGTTTGCGGCGTTGTCCGGCGTACCACTGTCATTCGATGCGACGTTGCTCAACAATCGTCAAAGTAACGGGCTGAAGGGCAGTTACACCGTACAAACAGGCTTTGAGCAGTTGCTGGCGGGAACTGGCTACACGTTGCTGAGCACTGGCAGCAACGGATACACCGTGGCCCCTCGGATTGAAGCCGGCGAGGCTGTAGAGCTGGGCGCGACCACGGTAGACGGGCAATCGATCAGTCAGAGCGAAACTTACGCAGGTGGCCAAGTCGCCCGTAGCGCCCGGCTGGGTGTACTGGGCAACCGCGAGATCAAGGACGTGCCTTTCAGCGTCGTGAGCTATACGGCGCAAACGATCGCTGATCAGCAAGCTAAAACCGTCGGCGACGTCTTACTCAATGACGCATCGGTGCGCCAATCGGCAGGCTTCGGTAACTTCTCTCAGGTCTTCACTATTCGTGGCCTGCCCTTGCAAACCGATGACATCTCGTTCAACGGTATGTACGGCATTCTGCCCCGGCAAATCATTACCACTCAGTCGCTGGAGCGCGTCGAGCTGTTCAAAGGCCCCAATGCATTCATCAATGGCGTCTCCCCCTCGGGCAGCGGTATCGGCGGTAGCGTGAACCTGGTGCCCAAGCGGGCGATGGACACACCTACCCGCAGTGTCACCCTGGACTACACCGGAAAAAGCCAGGTCGGCGGGCATCTGGACCTGGGCCAGCGTTTTGGCGAAGACAATCAATTCGGCGTGAGGGTTAACCTGGCCCAGCATGGAGGCGACACGGGCATTGATGATGAATCACAGCGCTCGTCGCTGATTGCCGTAGCGCTGGATTATCGCGGTGACCGGCTACGCCTTTCGGCGGATCTTGGTTATCAGAAAGAGCGCATCAACCAGGGTCGAGCGGTGGTTTATCCCACCGGTACTTCGGTCCCAAAGGCACCTTCGGCCAGTCATAACTACTCGCAGGACTGGACCTGGTCGCAGCTCGAAGATACCTACGGCATGCTCAACGGCGAGTACGACCTGAATGACAACTGGACGGTGTATGCCGGTGTGGGCGCCAAGCACACGCGCGAAAACGGTGTGTATTCGTCGCTGTATGTCAGCGACAAGTCGGGTACCGCCCGGGGTGGCTTCCTCTATCCGCCCCATGACGAAGACAACAAGAGCGCAATGGCCGGGCTTAACGGGCACTTCAATACCGGCCCTGTCACTCATCAGATGAACTTCGGCCTGTCCGGTGTATGGGGTGAACAGCGCTCGGCTTATGAGGCGCTGTATGTCGCCAGTCGTTTTCCCGGCAACCTTTATGACCCGGTGCAGGCCCCGCGCCCGACGCCACCGGCAACGTACTTTGGCAGCGACCTTCACGACCCGCGTATCGTCGGCAAAAACCGTATGAAAAGCGTGGCGCTTTCGGACACGCTGGGCTTCGTCGATGACCGCATTCTGCTGACGCTGGGCTTGCGTCGCCAGACCATTGAAGTTGACTCGTGGAACACTGCGACTGGGGCGCGCGGAACGCCTTACGACAAATCCATCACGACGCCAGTCTATGGCTTGGTACTCAAGCCGTGGGAACACGTTTCCTTCTACGCGAACCGTATTGAAGGCCTTGCACAAGGACCAACTGCGCCACTAACGGACGCAACCAACCCGGGCAAAGTGTTCCCGCCCAAGCGCAGCAAGCAGACAGAGGCGGGAGTCAAGCTGGACTGGGACTCTTACGGCGCGACCTTGGGTGTATATCGGATTGAGCAACCCAATAACACAACCTATCTAAACTCCTTGAGCGTAGATGGCCAGCAGGTAAATAAAGGTGTTGAACTGAACGTCTTCGGCGAGCCGCTCGATGGTTTGCGCCTGCTGGCCGGCGCGACCTGGATGGACACTGAGCAGACTAAAACCGCCGGGGGTGCCACGGATGGGAATCGTGCGGCTGGCGTTCCGCGCTTTCAATTCAATTTGGGAGGCGACTGGGACGTGCCAGGCATTCGCGGGGCAGCGCTCAATGCGCGCCTGCTGCGTACTGGCGGTCAGTACGTCAACAGCACCAACACATTGAGCATCCCGGCGTGGACGCGAGTAGATCTGGGTGCTCGCTACACATTCACCATGGACGAACGTGACATCACCCTGCGCGCCAATGTCGAAAACGTGGCGAACAAAGCGTATTGGGCTTCGGCGTCGACCGCCAATAATTATCTGACCCAGGGTACGCCAAGGACGCTCAAGGTATCAGCTACGGTGGACTTCTGATCACTGGCGAGAAAGTGCTTTATTGCGCTTTCTCGCACGTGGTGACTCATCTCAACGCACGCGTTTTCTGGACTGCATTCATCCTCTGTGGGAGCTGCCGAAGGCTGCGATCTCGGTATTCGAGTATGAATGCTTCGCAGCCTTCGGCAGCTCCAACAGACTCTCCCGTGTTTGCAGCGGAGTCATCTCCCGCCAGTACGCCTTATCGCGGTCAGCACAATCGCTGACGCCAGCCCACTTTGTATATAAGCTTGCCGTACAACCCGATTGACTGAAGAGAGCAGGATAATCCTGCCATCCTGATCAGTTGTCCTGGGTGGCGGTACGCGCCACGCCCAATCATCCTTTGCGGACGTTATCCACGCGTGGTCATGTATTCCCTCGTCATCCGTCGGCTGCTGATCTGCTCGCTGACCATTGTTGTCAGCCGCGCTATCACCAGCCCCTTGCTGACGCTGTTCTTGAGCAATCGACTAGGGCTGGACCAGCAAGATGTCGGCTTGCTGATGGGCATAGCTGTGTTTCTCGCCACGCTACTTGGGCTGTATGGGGGCTACATCATCGACCGCCTGGACAAGCGCAGGCTGTTGATTATGGCGATGCTTTCCAGTGCCATCGGCTTCACCTTGCTGACCTTTGCCCACAACGTCTACCTGACGACCCTGACATTGGTAATTACCGAGGCAGCATCAGCGTTATTTCTAATCGGCTCCAAAGCGATCATCAGCGAAAACCTGCCCATCGGTATGCGTGCCAAAGTCTTTTCGCTGCGCTACACGCTGACCAATATCGGCTATGCCACCGGGCCAATGCTGGGCGTGATCATCGCAGGATATCTACCGCTCGCACCGTTTCTGATTGCAGGTGCAATTGCGCTGGGAAGCGTGTTTCTGATGGTCGGGATCGCTCCGGTTAAACCTACCGAGAGCACGAAACCTCAGAGTTTCCTCGACACTCTGCGTATCTTGAAAAGCGACCGCACGCTGATCCTGTTCACTTGTGGGAGTTTGCTCAGCACGATCGTTCATGGCCGTTTTACGCTGTATCTATCGCAGTTCCTGCTAGTCACTCATGTACAGGAGGACGCGCTGCACATCCTGTCCGCCGTGCTGGCCTGCAACGCGGTGACGGTCATCCTCATGCAATATCAAGTAGGCCGCTTACTCAAGCGCGAGCAACTGGCCGGATGGATTTGTGTGGGAATAGGATTGTTCGTGTTGGGCCTGATCAGCTTCAGTTTTTCTTACAATATGCTGACGTGGTGCATCGCAATGTTCATTTTTACCCTCGGGGAAATGATCATATACCCCACCGAATATTTGTTCGTCGATACAATCGCTCCAGAGGCCTTGCGGGGCAGTTACTATGGTGCGCAGAACCTGGCCGCCTTCGGCGGTGCTTTGAGCCCGGTGATTTGCGGCTACCTGTTGATCAATACACCACCCACCACAATGTTTTATGTTCTGGCCGGACTGACGACTGCTGGCGGCGCACTATGCTTTATGAGTGCGCGCAAGCGTATGTCAGCCACGGCTACAGATCGCTGATCTCCAGGCCAGCAGGTTTGACAACCTATCGAGCACCACCTAGTGTCAATTGGATCCAATAATTTCACCCATGAAGAAAAGTAGCGATGCCCAACTCCGCTAGAGAAAGCCTCTTGCGCGCGATCATAGGCGACGAGCAGCCGCCTGCGCATTTAGCCAGAGCAGTGATCGAGGAAAAACTACGCAGCGCAATCCTGGATGGTCGATTGCCAGCCGGTACCGCTTTGCGTCAGCAAGAACTCGCCACTCTGTTCGGCGTAAGCCGTATGCCTGTGCGCGAGGCTCTTCGGCAGCTTGAAGCTCAGTCATTGCTTCGGGTTGAGCGGCACAAAGGGGGCGTGGTAGCTCCATTGATTGGCGAAGATGCTGTTGATGCCTACGCACTACGCATCCTTCTTGAATCAGAGGCAATACGCTTGTCCATCCCCCTCCTTGATGCCAGCGATATTGCCGAAGCGCGGCTCTGCATCGAAAAGCTTGAAGTTGAAACAGAATACGCCGAAATCGGCAGGCTCAACCGTATGTTCCACATGGCGCTCTATGCCAAGGTTTCTAACAGGCGGTTAATGGCGGCAGTGGAACAAGGGTTAAGCGAAGAGGAGCGTTTCCTGCGCTTTAATCTGGCAGCGATGGGTTTGGGCAAACTCGCTCAGGACGACCATTGGGAGTTGCTTAAACTGGCTGAGGAGCGGAAGGTAGAGGAAACCGTACAGGCTCTGCAGTTGCACCTTAGCCGAGGTGTGAAAGCCGTTACTCAGTATTTGCAAAGCCAGGCTAACGCTCAACCATTGCCCGCACGTAAAGCAAAAATCAGAGTTAGTAGCTAGCTCTCATTTCTGTGCAGTCATCGAATAAGCCTGCTTGATACTGCCTCCTGTCGTGGCTACCTCAGCTGTTACAGGCCGCCAAAACATCTGATTCTCCCCAGAAAGACAAAACCCCCGATCGCGTTAGCGATCGGGGGTTTT